>NZ_AP041612.1:147500-427279 GCF_055395235.1 Neobacillus sp. Fa239 | reverse complement strand
GGATTCCCCGCTTCATCCATTGAATGAAACGGGTGCTACAAATGACAACGGATTCTATACGGGAACGCCTGGTACGGTTTACAATCAGGCAACCGGACTTGGAACACCAGATGTTGCGGCTCTTGCCGATAAATTGAAATAAACAAGTAAAAAGCCAACAAAGAATTCTAATGTTTTGACTAAGATAAGTAATGTCGTTGCATCACTTTAAAGATGAAAAGGAAGGCGGACTAAATGTTCCGCCTTTTGTGGTTGTTAAGATTGTGAAAACATGTCCTTAACCTAACGAAGCAGCAGTTTAGAGCAATAAAAATCATATGAAAATAGCCAAAAATCTAAAATTACATCAATCCTAAAAATAACCAATAATCTCTCAACTAAGATAGTATATTACTTTTATACTGACCTAAATGTCTCAGGGTTTGCGATTACATTTATAAAAAGAAAAATAAACTAGATAAGAAGGAGTAGTTTTAAGTAAATATATTATTCTTCAACGAATGAGTGCTTGAGTTTTAAGAGGAAAGGTTGCTGCGGCAGCCTTTTTCTTATTGAACGAAAGAAGCAGTCGATAAAAAAAAGGTTGTTGACAAATAAATATATAAGTATTATCATTATCTTGAATTCAAGATGATTTAATCCGAGATAATTAAGGAGGTGTTAATAAAATGGAGAAGAAATGCAATAGTTTACCCTTTCTGACATTGATGCAAACATCTAAAGCAATTCATGATCGAATAAAGGAAGAAATGGCAAAAAACAAGCTTGGTATTACAGAATTTTCTGTTTTAGAAGTACTTTATCAAAAAGAGAAACAAACAATTCAACAAATTGGAAATTGCATATTGGTCTCAAGTGGTTCGATGACCTATATTATAGATAAGTTAGAACAAAGAGGTTTATTAAGCAGAAGTGCCTGTCCAGATGATCGCCGGGTGATACATGTGACATTAACTGATGATGGCATTGAATTGATGAACGCCATCATGCCGAAATATCATGAGTTTGTATATCAAATGTTTGACCCATTAGATACTGATGAGGCAGAGACATTGGTGCAGCTTTTGAAAAAAGTAAGGAATAAAGTTTAACGTTTCATTTTTTTAATACATTATCTCGAATTCGAGATAAATATTATTTAGGAGGAATTAAGATGATAAATATTGGTTTATTAATTATTCGTTTGGTAATTGGAGTATTGTTCATTGGGCACGGTGCTCAAAAATTATTTGGCTGGTTCGGTGGCTATGGATTGAAAGGAACCGGTGGATGGCTTGAATCTATTGGCATGAAACCAGGAGTAACCATGGCTCTTTTTGCAGGGTTAGCAGAATTTATTGGCGGAATCTTGTTTGCATTAGGACTTTTAACTCCACTTGCTGGAATTTTGATTGCAGGGACTATGATAATGGCTATCGTAAAAGTGCACGCTCCAAATGGATTATGGGCAACAGCTAATGGATATGAATACAACTTAACTTTGCTTGCCGTTGCTATTGGTATAGCTTTGGTCGGTCCTGGTCAATATAGTTTAGATGCATTTTTATTCTAAATATCTCAAATTAAAGACTATTTAAATTTAAAATGAAAATACACGACCAGTATTAGCAATTTTAAATGACAAAACAAGTCGCAGATAAATTACATTCATTTATCACTTAAATTAATTCATGGAGGTATATATAATGAACCAATTAAAAGGAATTCATCATGTAACAGCTATTACAAGTAGTGCAGAAAAGAATTATGAATTTTTCACTTATGTTTTAGGTATGCGGTTAGTTAAAAAAACAGTTAATCAAGATGATATTCAAACTTATCATTTATTCTTTGCAGATGATAAAGGCAGTGCAGGAACAGACATGACTTTCTTTGATTTTCCCGGCATTCCTAAAGGCGCGCATGGTACAAACGAGATTTCAAAGACATCCTTCCGTGTACCGAGCGATGAATCATTAGACTATTGGGTAAAACGCTTTGATCGTTTAGAGGTGAAACATACTGGAATCAAAGAGCAATTTGGCAAGAAGACTCTCTCTTTCGTAGATTTTGATGATCAGCAATATCAATTGATTTCTGATGAATTCAACAAAGGGGTGGAATCTGGTACGCCTTGGCAAAAAGGTCCAATCCCATTGGAATATGCGATTACTGGTCTAGGACCTGTGTTTATTAGAATTGCAAATATTGATTACTTTAAAGAAATGATGGAAAAAGTTCTATTATTTAAAGAAACTGCTCAGGAAGGCTCATTCCATTTATTTGAAGTGGGGGAAGGCGGGAATGGTGCCTCGGTCATTGTAGAATTTAATGCTATTCTTCCTGAAGCACGGCAAGGTTTTGGAACGGTTCACCATGCGGCATTCCGTGTAGAGGATCGCACTGTTTTAGAAGAATGGATTGAACGAATGAGCAGTTTTGGATTCCATACATCCGGTTATGTAAATCGTCACTTTTTTGAGTCCTTATACGCAAGAGTGGCACCGCAAATTTTATTTGAGTTTGCTACAGATGGTCCTGGTTTTATGGGAGATGAACGATATGAAACGCTTGGGGAAAAATTATCTTTACCTCCATTCTTAGAGCCTAAACGTGCAGAAATAGAAAAATTAGTTCGCCCTATTGATACCGTGAGAAGTACAAAGGAATTGATCAAAGAATAAAAGGAAAAATATAAGCGAAGCAGGTATTTATTTAGAAGAGAGCATCAAAAAGTGAAAAACACAATCACATTCTAAATTAAGATAACAGCCTTTGAATTAAAAATTAAAAATCACACTCTTGACAGATCCTCTCTGATTAAATACAATATTTCTAGAAATACTGAAATAAGTTGGAAATCCTTTCACAATCCGCTTCCGCTTTACTTTAAATGGTAAAGCGGAATCATTTTCATTTTAATTTCAGTATTTATAGAAATATAGAATAAGTAAATGGACGGAGGAAAATATATGGGTCAAATTATAAAAGAAACTAATTCTTGGGGAAATTTAAAAAATGGTTTAGAAAGTAAATTGTTTGAACCGATAAAAATCGGTGCTTGGAATTTACGAACTCGTATCGCAATGGCACCGTTAACAAGGTCCTTTGCAGATGATCAAACGGGCGTAGTAGGAAAGGATATTGTTGAATATTACCGAAAACGTGCTGCCGATGGAGTTGGTTTAATCATTTCAGAAGGAACGGTCATTAGTCCTCGTGGAAAAGGCTATCCCGGAATTCCTGGCATTTATTCTGAGGAACAAATGAAGGGATGGAAAAAAGTAACGGATGCTGTTCATAAAGAGGGAGGAACAATGATCGCTCAAATATGGCATGTTGGTCGTTTATCTCATCACGAGCTTGCTGGAAATCTGCCTCCTCAAGCACCATCAGCTATTCCAGCTGAAGGACTTGTCTCTCGTTTCCGTAAGCCATATGATGTTCCGGAAGAAATGACAATTAAAGATATTAAGGAAGTAATCAATCAATATGCGCAGGCTGCGAAAAATGCAATTTCCGCAGGTTTTGACGGTGTAGAAATTCACGGTGCCCACGGATACTTAATTGACCAATTTAATTCAGAAATTACAAATCGTCGTACAGATAAATATGGTGGAGACCTTGCTCAAAGGTTAACGTTTATGAAGGAAGTTATTAAAGCAGTTATCGACGCGATCGGCACGGACCGAACAATGATCCGATTCTCTGCTCATAAAGCAGATATACCAAATTACATGTGGGAAGATCCAGAAATGGCTATACGAACATTTGTTGAAGCATTTAAGGAAGCGGGTGCAACAATGATTCATCCATCGATTATGCAATTTGATCGAGTGCTTGCAGATGGAAAAACGATGCATCAATTAGTCCGAAAATACTGGGATGGTGTCATTATTGGGGTAGGTACATTAAATCCAGAAATGGCGAATCAGGCGATTGAAGAAGGAATAATTGATGTCGCGGCTTTCGGACGGCCATTCATTTCTAATCCTGATTTTATTCATCGATTAAAAAGTGGTAAAGAGTTGGAAGAATACGATGTTAAGAAGCATCTTAATACATTAATTTAAAGCACTAATTTACCTTCAGCATTAGTAATTTATAGTCGTACAAAGTTAACAAATTAAATCATTTATGGCTATAGCCTTGTATAGGAGCTAACAATATGAATGACAAAGTAGTAATGCCGGTATGGACGATCGGACTGTTCATCGTCATGATGAACACGACGATGTTTAACGTCTCCATTCCGAGTATTATTAGGGATATCGGGGTTTCTGCATCTCTTGGATCGTGGATTGTTTCAAGTTACTCGATCGGATATGCATTATCAACGGTGATTTTCAGCAGACTTTCTGACGTACTGCCGATTCGAAGATTGCTCTCGGTTGGACTCCTGATACTTGGGCTTTCTTCCGTCTTCGGCATCTTTGTGACGAATTTTCAAGCTTTACTTATAACTCGGATTGCGCAGTCCACCGGTGCCGGTGTGATGCCAGGACTTGGCCTCGTTTTAGCCAGCCGGTATATTCCGTATGAAAGGCGAGGCAGAGCAATTTCAATGATTTCGGCGGGAACCGCCATGGCATTTGGACTCGGGCCAATTATCGGTGGGTTGATCAGCGAGTACATCGGCTGGAGAGGGTTATTTGCCGTCACTTGCCTTGTACTTGCTCTTCTCCCGATTTTACTGCGCCTGCTCCCCAAAGAGGAGCCAAAGCCTTTCCGGTTTGACATAACTGGCGCTTTCCTGACAGTCGTCCATGCGGTGACTTTTCTGACTGCCGTAACGCAGCGCTCAGCGGTATGGCTGACAGCCGGATTGTTATCGATTGTTGCCCATGTCTGGCACCTCAAACGCAAGAAAGAATCGTTTATCAACCCGGAACTTTTGGCAAAGCCAATGTACCGGAAACTGCTCGTTGTTGGTTTCTTCCTTATGGTGCTGAATATCGGTAACTTGTTTTTGATGCCACTGGCACTTGCCAATCTATTTGGCAAATCTCCGCTCTCTATCGGCTTTACTATCGGACCAGGCGCCGTTTTATCAGCCTTTCTCACGTTCTTCATCGGACGTTTGATCGACAAGTATGGCAGTGTGCGGTTTATGATTCTCGGGCATGGGATTTTAGCTCTTGTTTTGATAGCCTTTTGGGCGGAACTAGGCACATCACCGACTGTCATCTTGTTCGGGTACCTATTCTTCTCGCCCGCGACCTCTGTAATGTTAGCTTCGTTAAACTACGAAACGTCACGCATTTTGCCGGCCAATTTAATCGGTTCAGGAATGGGACTCATGCAGCTCACCCAATTTTTCGGCGGTTCGTTTTCCGTTGCGGTTTGCGGTATGTTACTCGAATTTCAAAAAAAGAATTCGCAGGTCCATGCCTATGAAAATGTGTACGGCACTTTAATTGCGGTATGCATTTTCTCGTTATTCACGCTGCTCTGGTATGTACTATCCGTCCGTCGGTCCGAGTCTTCGCGGGGGAACATAATAGAAAACTGATTGCAGCTCAAAATAACTTCATGTTGGACTAATATTTTTCGTAAAGTTTAGAAGTAAATCAATAATAAAAAAGGTGGTCATCAGTTTGAAAGCTGTTCTTGTGGATGAAAGAAATCAGGATTTGTATATAGGAGATGTCCATGATCCTATCCCAACAGAGGGGGAGTTGCTTGTAAAAGTAAAAGCAACTGCTATTAACCGTGCTGATTTGTTACAGCGTAAAGGATTGTATCCCCCACCTCCTGGCGCATCGAACATTCTAGGATTAGAGATGGCTGGTGTGATTGAAGGTGTTGGGACCGGTGTAACCGATTGGAAAGAAGGTGACCATGTTTATGCTTTGTTATCAGGCGGCGGATACGCAGAGAAAGTTGTCATTCCCGCAGAGATGGCAATGAAAATACCGGATGGGATGAGTTTTGAGGAAGCCGCTTCCGTTCCGGAAGCTTTTCTGACAGCCTTTTTAAACACGGTTGAATTAGGACATTTGCAATCAGGAGAGCATGTTCTGATTCATGCCGGAGCCAGTGGTGTTGGGACAGCCGCTATCCAGATTGCAAGGGAGCTGGGAGCAACAAGCATTGTCACTGCTGGTTCTGCTGAAAAATTAGAGAGATGTTTATCACTTGGGGCCAATTATATTGTAAATTATAAAGAAGAAGATTTTTCTAAAAAGGTTCATGAAGTTACCAGTGGAAGCGGGGTCCAACTTATTCTAGATTTTATTGGTGCCTCCTACTGGGATGCCAATATCAAATCAATTGGTATCGATGGGAGATGGATTTTGATTGGGGTACTAGGCGGACAACAATTAGCGAATGTTAATTTGGGTTCATTTCTGCAAAAAAGGATACAATTTATTGGCTCATCATTAAGATCAACGAGTACGTCTTTTAAGGTTGAGTTAACTCGTAAGTTTGAAGCATTTTCGAATGAAAGGTTTGCAAAAGGAAAAATGGTTCCGATCATCGATCGTGTATTCGATTGGCATGAGGCAGCCTTAGCTCATCAATATATGGCGGAAAATCGGAACTTTGGGAAGATTGTTCTGAAAGTTGAATAAGAACGAATTTAAAATAGCCTTTGAATTTAAAAATGGAAATGCACACTCTTGACAGAGCATCTCTGATTAAATATAATATTTCTAGAAATACTGAAATAATACTTGTCGAAAGGGGGTTTTTGTGGTGAATGATGAAATTGCAGTAAAAGTCTATAAGGCACTAGGTGAATCGACTCGTTTACAAATCGTAAAATTACTTGCTCACCAATCAGAGTTAGCTTGCCTGGAAATGGGAAATCTTTTAAAAGTCCCTAATAATTCAACATTAACGCATCATTTAAAACCATTACTCGATTGCGGATTATTAACAGTTCGCAGAGAGGGAACCTTCAGATATTACAGTTTACAACGAGAAGTTCTAGCAAAATACGCTCCCGCTTTACTTTAAAGTAAAAGCGGAATAATTTTAGTTTATATTTCAGTATTTATATAAATATAGAAATTAATAATATATCGAGGAGGAATTTTTACTTGTCAAATACGGCAAAGATTTATATTTTAGCACTGATAAGTTTTTTAGTCGGTACTTCACAACCCATCATCTCAGGTATTTTGGATAAAATGGCAGAAGCTCTAGGAGTGTCAATTGGAGCGGCTGGTCAATTAATTACAGTCTTTTCATTAGCTTATGCCATCGGTACACCTATATTACTGATATTAACGGCTAAAATGGAAAGACGTAAATTACTGATCTACACATTATTTGTTTTTATTGTAGGAAATTTACTTTCAGTGATTGTTCCAGGGTATGGATTATTTATAATTGCCCGCATTATTATGGCTTTAAGTACAGGTGTAGCAGTCGTTACAATTTTAAAGATCGCAGCAAAGATTGCACCTGCTAATAAAAAGGCCAGTTCAATTGCAACAGTTGTCATGGGATTTACCGCATCATTAATCATTGGCGTTCCTATTGGACGTTTTATTACATCTACGTATGGCTGGAAATTTGTATTTATCGGTACCGCAATATTAGCTTTACTTGTCATTTTTATTGTTTTAAATACAATACCAAAAATGAATGGTGATGCTTCAATCCCTTTAACGAGACAAATTGCTATGTTCAAAAAACCAAAAATTGCTTTAGCATTATTAATCACCTTCTTTTTAATGACAGGGTACGGAATTCTTTTTACTTATTTATCTCCATTCCTTGTAAAAAATGTAGGTATGAGTGATTCTCTTGTAAGCATTACTTTACTTGTTCTTGGAGTTGCAAGCTTATTTGGTTCTAAACTAGGTGGATTAAGTGCAGATAAGAGAGGCGTAATTTTTACATTGAAAATAGGGTTTCTTGTAAACATAACATCTTTAGTCGTGCTTTCATTCCTATCACACTCAATTATTGCTGTTTTTGTTATCTTGACAGTCTGGTCATTTGCAGGCTGGTCATCAGGGGCAACTCAACAATATAATTTAGCAACGCTATCACCTGAATCCTCAGATGTGTTGCTAGGTCTGAACCAATCGATGATGCAATTTGGCTTTGCGGCTGGTGCGGGTTTTGGTGGAATCATTGTGGGGCAAATATCTTTGTCTTCCATTACATGGTTCAGTGCTTTATTTATTGTGTTTGCAGGTATTACAACATTTGGATTATCACGTTTCTTTAATAATAAAAAGGTAGTCAATCAAGATTTTGCGACACAAAGGGAATCTTTGCCAAATTTGGAGTCTTAAATCGTTATCTTTGCATTTTTGTTTACACATCAACCTTTCCTCAGAACAGAAATTGTTTGTCTTAATGTTTAAAGTAGAATCTTAAATCTGGAAGGAGAATTTTTATTATGGATATTTCACAACAAACCGCGCTCGTTACTGGCGCAAACCGAGGACTTGGTCGACAACTCGCTCTTGAACTGATCTCTCGTGGTGCTACTGTTTATGCGGGAGCGCGTAACCCTGATAGTATCCAACTACCGGGAGCAAAACCATTGCAAATCGATATCACCGACGCTACCTCTGTGGCAGCGGCTGCAGAGGTAGCGGGAGACGTGACTCTTCTGATAAACAATGCTGGGGTGTCGACAGGCGCGTCCCTTATCAATGGTAGTTTGGAAGACATCCACACCGAATTTAATACACATTTTTTCGGAACTCTTTCGATGGTTCGTGCCTTCGCACCAAAGATCGCCTCGAATGGGGGCGGTACTATTCTAAACATTCTTTCAGTGTTGTCCTGGTTCAGTAGTGTGAATTCAGGAGCTTATTCTGCTGCCAAGTCAGCCGAATGGGCTCTCACCAACGCAATTCGTTTAGAACTGGCTGACAAGAAGGTACGCGTAGCAGGACTTCATGTTGGGTACATGGACACAGACATGACTGCCAACATCACCGCTCCTAAGTTGAATGCTGCTGACGTAGCAAAGATCGCTATCGACGGAATCCAAGCTGGTAGCTATGAAATTCTTGCCGACGAGTTGAGTCGTAAGGTTCAGAAAGGTCTGGCTGGTGGTGTTTCGGCTCTATACCCTCAGTTCATATGAGCAATATTGCTGGCTGGTAATCAGGTGCTTGAAAGGAACAGAAAGAATAATAAAGTGTTTATAAATTAATATAATGGAGGTTTTCATAATGGCTATTTTACACGTTACAGATCAATCATTTGCTACTGAAATTAAAGAAGGGTTAGTGTTAGCAGATTTTTGGGCACCTTGGTGCGGCCCTTGTAAAATGATTGCACCTATGTTGGAAGAAATCGATAGTGAAATGAGGGATCAAGTTAGAATTATCAAACTTAATGTAGATGAAAACCCGGAAACAACAAGGGCATTTGGTGTCATGAGCATTCCAACATTGATTCTTTTCAAAGACGGAGAAGCTGTAGACCAGATGGTCGGATTTCAACCAAAATCAGTTTTGACTGAATTGATTTCAAAGCATGCGTAAAACAGCATAAAGGGTCCTGCTAATATTTTACATATAAATGTTAGCAGGACCCAATGAATTAAATCCATAAAATTTCAATGCAAATATATATTTTGATTTTTCAATTCGCATCTGGTTACTATGCGATTGTGAAGAGGGAATCCAATTTTAAATATTAAACTCGTGCATTTTTCAGAATTGAAGCTAAAAGTGGCATGGCCGTCTATGTAACGGCCATTTTTTATTGTTGAACGGGGCAGTGGCAAATAACAGAAATACGATTAATTTAATCTTTGTTCATACTATTTCCCCTTTCAAATAAAATATCTTTAATTCGAGATATTTTACTTGACGGCGATAAAATCAGAGAGTATCATTGGTTACGCAAAGTAACTAAAGGTACTTATAATAACCAAGTAATGAAAATATGTATTTTTTTCTACATTAAAAAATTAAAAGGAGTGAAACATATGGTGGAAGTGACTGTGACTCTTAATTACAAAGGTAAAAATTATCGAACAAATGTAATTGTCAAAAAGGGTACACCTGAACAACAAATTTTTCGTATCGCCGAGGAACAAATGAAGAAACAATGGTGAAATTATAGGTGTCTTAATTTTGCTATTTCATTAACTCAACCGTTTCTTAAATTCTAAATAGAGTGATCTTCGTTTTCATTTAAAGGAGGACTATAAATTGGAATCAATGACATTTGTTTTGTTTGGAGCAACTGGGGATTTAGCTAAAAGAAAAATATTCCCTGCTTTATACAACTTATTTTTAGATCAAAAATTGCCTCAACCAATATCGATTATCGGACTCGGAAGAGGGGAACTATCTCAAATTGATTTTCAAGAAAAAGTAAAAGAATCGATATTAACCTTTTCCCGCCGGTTAGAACATGATGCAACAGAAATGGGAGGGTTTTTAGAAGCATTTCGCTATAATCGGTTAGATGTAAACAATACAGAAGATTATCAAAAATTATTGAAATTGGTTAAACAACGAGAAGAGGAACTGCAGATTAAGGAAAATCGAATGTTTTATCTTTCCGTTGCTCCAGAATTTTTTGACATTATTGCATTAAACATCAAAGATAGTGGTCTTGGGCAAACAAAGGGATGGAAACGTTTGATGATCGAGAAACCATTTGGTCATGATCTGCAATCGGCACGTGAACTAAATGAAAAACTTAGCTGTGCATTTGACGAAGAGGAAATTTATCGAATAGACCATTACTTGGGCAAGCCAATGGTACAAAACCTTGAAGCTCTGGAATTTGCGAACCCTATACTGCAGTCAATCTGGAATAAAGAACATATTGCCAATGTCCAAATTACTGCGAGTGAAACCGTTGGGGTTGAGAAAAGAGCTGGATATTATGATCATGCAGGGGCTATACGTGATATGGTACAAAACCATATGTTGCAAATGTTAATGATGACAGCTATGCATCTGCCTCGAAAGATTAACGCATGTGAAATTCGAAATGAGAAGCGGAAGGTTATGGAAGCTCTTCGGCCAGTAAAAAAAGAAGATGTAAAAACAGATATTGTTCGTGGACAGTACATTTCGGGAGAGATTGATGATCAATCAGTTGCCGGTTATAAAGATGAGCCTGGAGTAAATCCTTCTTCACAAACAGATACATTTGTGGCTGCACGTTTATGGATTGATAATCCGTTTTGGACAGGGGTTCCGTTCTATATCCGGACAGGAAAAAGAATGAAGGAAAAATCCACCCGTATTGTCATTGAATTTAAAAATACCTTAAAACTGCAATATAAAAATACAGAACATAAAGTTGAGCCTAATTTATTAATCATTGAAATTAGCCCAGATGAAAATGTCTCCTTACAATTAAACAGCAAAAATCCATCGAATAACGGGAAAATCGAACCGGTAAGGATTAATTTTTCTTGTGAAAATTCAGGACTAGGAGTGCCAGAAGCTTATGAAGGGCTAATTTATGATGCTTTAATTGGAGAATCTACATTCTTTGCACATTGGAAAGAGGTTGAATTGTCATGGGAATGGGTACAGCCTATTCTTAACGCATTTGAAGAAAATCTATTGCCTCTTCATGAATATCGTTCTGGTTCGTATGGTCCAGATGCAGCAGATTTATTATTATCTGAGAATGGATTCAAATGGTGGCTTGATAAAGAAATTCATGAAAGTAAAGAGAAGGTACTTCAGAAATAAGGGTTTTCCAGGAGGAATATGACTATGATACAAAACATTGATAATCTTGCAGTTAATACCATTCGGACTTTATCTATTGATGCTATCAACGCAGCGAATTCGGGACATCCAGGTCTCCCAATGGGGGCTGCCCCAATGACCTATGCATTATGGGCTAATCATTTAAATCACAATCCTGAAAATCCAAAGTGGTTTAACCGTGATCGCTTCGTTTTATCCGCAGGACATGGGTCCAGTTTGTTATACAGTATTCTTCATTTGACTGGTTACAATGTCACACTAGATGATTTAAAGAATTTCAGAAAATTAAACAGTAGAACACCGGGGCACCCTGAATTTGGTCATACTTCTGGCGTAGAAGCGACAACCGGTCCATTGGGGCAGGGCATTGCAAACGCAGTAGGCATGGCTATGGCTGAAGCACATTTGGCCGCAAAGTTTAATAAAGAAGGACACCCTGTAATTGATCACTATACCTATGCATTAGTAGGCGATGGTGACTTGATGGAAGGGATTTCTTACGAGGCAATGTCAATGGCAGGCCATATGAAACTCGGTAAGTTGATTGCGTTATATGACTCAAATGATATTTCTCTTGATGGCGAATTAAATGTATCCTTTTCCGAAAATATCGAGAAAAGAGCAGAATCGGCTCATTGGCACTATTTAAGGGTGGAAGATGGTAATGATCTTAACGCGATCTCAAAAGCAATTGAATTAGCAAAACAAAATACCGAACAGCCAAGCATTATTGAAATTAGAACCATTATCGGATATGGAAGTCCGAAGGTAGCAGGGACAAATAAAGCACATGGTGCACCGCTTGGGGCAGAAGAAGGAAAAATAACGAAACAAGCCTATAACTGGCTATATGAAGAAGATTTCCATGTTCCGGAAGAAGTAAAAGCTCACTTTGAACAATTAAAGCGTAAGGGAATGGACACTGAACAAAACTGGATTAACCTATTCCGTTCATATAAGCAAGCCTATCCAGAATTGGCAAAGCAATTAACCAATGCAATTGATGGAAAAGTCCTCATTGAGGCAAAAGATATCTTAACGTTCGAAACTGGAAAAAATGTTTCCACTCGTGTAGCCAGTGGGGATGCTATCAACCACTTTGTTAAATCAGTTCCAGCCATTTTCGGTGGCAGTGCAGACCTTTCACATTCTACCATGACCGAAATTAAAGGGGAACAAATTTACGCTGTGGAATCCTACAGCGCACGTAATGTTTACTTCGGTGTCCGTGAACATGCAATGGGTGCCGCAGCTAATGGGATGGCTTACCATGGCGGAGTAAAGCCTTTCGTTAGTACATTCTTTGTTTTCAACGATTATCTTCGTCCGTCTATCCGTTTGGCAGCTTTATCAAAGCTTCCAGTCATCTATGTATTTACACATGATTCAATTGCAGTGGGTGAAGATGGACCGACACATGAGCCGGTTGAACACTTGGCAGCACTTCGCTCGATTCCAGGACTAACTGTCATTAGACCATCGGACGCAAATGAAACAGCAAGTGCCTGGGCCTATGCACTTCAGCAATCAGAAGGACCAGTTGCTTTAATACTTAGCCGTCAAAATTTACCAGTGTTTAATGAAACAAAAGCGAATCTGGAGAAAGTTTCTAAAGGTGCATATGTCTTGTCCGAAACAACTTCAAATCCAAACTTAATATTAATTGCAACTGGTTCTGAAGTCTCTTTGGCTGTAAACGCAAAATCAGAGTTGGAAAAAGAAAATATATCTGTTCGGATCGTCGCCATGCCAAGTTGGGAATTGTTTAGACGGCAATCTGAAGAATATCAAGAATCTGTTTTGCCTTCTTCCAATTTAAAACGTTTGGCTATCGAAATGGGTATCTCACTTGGATGGGAACGCTTTGTTGGATTTGAAGGGAAGGTATTATCTATTGAAACATTTGGTGCTTCAGGAGATGGTGCTGCTGTTATGAAACAATTTGGCTTTACGACTGAAAATGTTGTCCATATGGCAAGAAATCTTTTGAAGCAATCTTAAGATAGAACTTTGCAAAATAAAAATAGTTTTATTCATCGGAGGGAAATAGAATGAAGGTTGGCTTAATTGGTTTAGGAAAAATGGGTTTAAATTTAGGGCAAAATTTGATCGATCACCATCACGAAGTAGTAGCATTCGATGTAAATCCAAGTGCGGTAAAAGAAATAAAAAGTTACGGAGCTATTGGTGTATCAAGTTATAAGGAACTTGTTCAATCATTGGATCGACCAAGAGTTCTTTGGATTATGGTTCCACACTCTGTAGTTGATTCGGTTATTAGTGATATTCGACCGTTTCTAGAAAAAGGCGATATTGTTATTGAAGCGGGTAATTCCCACTATAAAGAATCAATTCGCCGTTATAATGAATTAAAAGAACTAGGTGTCAGCTTTATGGATGCAGGTACTTCAGGTGGAATGGAAGGAGCGCGTAATGGTGCCTGTTATATGATTGGTGGTGATCCGGAAGCGTGGGAAGTAGTGGAACCTATTTTCCAAAATACTGCAGTAGAAAATGGATTCTTATATGCAGGCAAACCAGGAAGCGGTCACTTCTTAAAGATGGTTCATAATGGAATAGAATATGGAATGATGGCTGCTATTGGTGAAGGATTTGAAGTGCTAGAGAAAAGTGAATTTGATTACGATTATGAAAAGGTAGCTAAGGTTTGGAATAACGGTTCCGTCATTCGCTCATGGTTAATGGAACTTACAGAAAACGCCTTTTCTAAGGATCCAAATTTGGAAGAAATTAAAGGAGTCATGCACTCTTCAGGTGAAGGGAAATGGACTGTTGAAGCAGCATTAGATCTTCAAGCGGCTACTCCTGTTATTGCCATGTCGTTATTGATGCGTTACCGATCTCTAGAAAACGATACTTTTACAGGTAAGGTTGTTGCCGCATTAAGAAATGAGTTTGGCGGACATGCTGTTGAAAAAATAAATAACTAATAATTTTCTTAACAATAATTGGAGGAATACATCATGAAATTTTTTATTGATACAGCAAATTTAGATGAAATTAAAAAAGCGTATAAAATCGGAGTATTATCAGGAGTTACCACGAACCCTTCATTAGTAGCAAAAGAGGGTGTAAAATTCGAAGACCGGATTGCAGAAATTCTCAATGCGGTTCCTGATGTTGAGTCTGTATCAGCGGAAGTGACTCCTAACGCTCTAACAGCTGAGCAAATGATCGCTGAAGCAAATGAGCTCATTAAAATTAATGGTGGCGATAAGAATATTACCATTAAATTGCCAATGAACTTGGATGGATTAGAGGCCTGCCGATACCTCACAAAAAAAGGAGTTAAAACAAACGTTACCCTTATTTTTTCAGTAAATCAGGCTCTACTGGCAGCACGAGCTGGAGCAACCTATGTTTCTCCATTCTTGGGCCGGTTAGATGATATTAATGAAGACGGTGTTCAACTCGTTTCACGAATTGCTGAATTGTTCCGCGTCCAAAATTTGGATTCACAAATTATTGCGGCATCTGTTCGGCACCCAGACCATGTGACCCGTGTAGCATTGGCTGGAGCTCATATTGCAACCATTCCATTTAAAGTAATTGAGCAATTATCTAAACATCCACTAACAGATCAAGGAATTGAAAAATTTGCTGCAGACTGGAAGAATGCACTGTAAAAATTAGAAAAAGGTATCCAGGGTGTTAGATTTTATCCTGCGGTTCTTATCATGGATGTTCTAACACCCTTATCTGACACATTATAAGTAAAACAAGAAAAGAGGAGAACAATTAAATGTCGATTTCTTTTGATTACTCTAACGCACTATCATTTATGCAACAAAGTGAGGTGGAGAACCTCAGCGAATTTGTGAAAACCGCTCACAATATGCTTCACGAGAAGAAAGGTCCTGGATCAGACTATCTTGGTTGGGTCAACTTGCCAAGTGAATATGATAAAGAAGAATTTGGAAGAATTAAAGCTGCTGCTGAGAGAATTCGCAGTAATTCCGATGCCCTAATTGTTATCGGGATTGGGGGCTCCTATCTGGGTGCAAGAGCCGCTATTGAAGCACTTTCTCATACCTTTCATAACCAAATGGGCAATAAAACGCAAGTATATTTTGCCGGACAAAATATCAGTGCAACATACATTTCCCATTTGCTTGATGTAATAAAAGACAAAGATATTTCTGTAAATGTGATTTCAAAATCAGGTACAACAACAGAGCCAGCAATTGCTTTTCGCATCTTCCGGGACTATTTGGAGAAAAAATATGGAAAAGAAGAAGCGAGAAAACGTATTTATGCAACAACTGATCGTAAAAAGGGTGCGTTAAAAACACTTGCTGATGAAGAAGGGTATGAAACTTTTGTCATTCCAGATGATGTTGGCGGAAGATACTCTGTATTAACAGCTGTGGGACTCTTGCCAATAGCAGTAGCTGGTATCAATATTGATAAAATGATGGAAGGAGCAGCAGCTGCGGCAGATAAATATAATAATCCAAATCTTGCCACAAACCAAAGTTATCAATATGCTGCAGTAAGAAATGCTCTTTACCGAAAAGGGAAGTCCATTGAACTTCTCGTAAACTTTGAACCATCCCTACATTATGTTTCAGAATGGTGGAAACAGCTATTTGGCGAGAGTGAAGGGAAGGATCAAAAGGGGCTTTTTCCAGCTTCAGTGGACTTTACAACGGATCTTCATTCAATGGGGCAATATGTGCAGGAAGGCCGTCGCGATTTAATTGAAACTGTAGTATCAATAAAAGAACCTAAACTTGATATTACCATTGAAGCAGAGGAATCCAATCTTGATGGTTTAAATTATCTAGCTGGGAAAACAATGGACTATGTCAATAAGAATGCCTCCCAAGGTACCGTGTTAGCACATGTGGATGGAGGGGTTCCAAACCTTTCTGTAGAGCTTGACCAATTAAACGAATTTACCTTTGGCGAAATGGTTTACTTCTTCGAGAAGGCGTGTGGAATTAGCGGATTATTAATGGGTGTAAATCCATTTGATCAACCAGGAGTGGAAGCATATAAAAAGAATATGTTCGCATTGCTTGGTAAACCCGGTTATGAAGCTGAAAAAGCGGAATTACTCAAACGCATTTCTAAATAATTGTCAACACCCTTATCTAACTTTTTAAAGTCAAGGTAAGGGTGTTTTTGTAAATAGAAGGAGGAAAAGCGCATATAATTTATGCTTTTCCCCGAATTGCTCAAGCTATTTTCTTTTTGAAAATTTTATATTTTCAATATGCACATTTAATAGACGTTCTAAGAGTACCTGTTTTGCCTTAACTTCGTTGGTTTCTTTTTCGCAAACTTCATTTTGATGTTTCAGGTTATGAATCATTGTAGTTAACAACTGCTTGAAAATGGGGGAAGTAGTTAATACATAATTAATTAATTCTGTTACTGCTTGCTTTTCCTGATCATTCTTTGCCGCAAATATATTGTATTGGTCCGGCTCAAATACGATTAAAGATTCCATATCTTCTGTAAAACGTATGCCAAAGTACCTTTTTTCAGTTCCATAATATTCATTTTTCCTTATCCGAATAAATTCTAAGCCAACCGCAAATTCAAAATAGGGTATGTTTTTTTCAAGAAATTGAAAAATTTTTAGTTCAATGCTTGAGTTTTGATCTATAAATATTTCCATTTCTAACTTTGTTTGAATAACTTTGGATTCTAATAAGTTCACTTTAATTACCTCACTTTGGTTGTTTTAAACAGTTATGAAGTAAACAAACTTTTTAAAGAAATCTAATCAATAAATGGATTTTCAATATATATTTAGTAAACTCAGAACTTTTAATGCTTATCCAATCAATAAGGTTTCCAAGGTATTCTAAACCGATTTTGAATATAAACATAGAATTTTAATTGGTGAAGGGTATTCAGTTTGAATTATTTCTTATAATTCTATAATAAAATTTCTCAATTAGGTCCCCTTTATAAAAATTGTGAAGGGGACTTTACTTTGTCTGAATGTTTATTTAGAAAGATTTTTGAGGAAGAAATAGAGGATTAGATGAAAGGGGGAAAAGAAGTTGATTAATTTCCAGACTTTTCCCCGAACTAATGTTTATTAATTCGATTCAAAAAATAATAATACATACACAAACTCAAGCTATAATTTTCTTTTGTATTGCAAATTTAACTTCTCCAAACTGGACATTTAATAATCTTTCTAATAATGCCTGTTTTGCATTTAATTCTTGTGGCTAGTTTATTATTCCACTATCAAAAAGCATTGAAGGGTGCCATTCTTCATTATCCAATGGTGCCGAGAGTAGGGAATTGTTCTTCCAGATTTGTCAGGGAAGTCAGTATTTATTGCAGCTAAAACAAATGACCCAATGTGCTCACCAATGGAATCTGCTGAACTTCGATCGTTACTTAAGAAGGCAAGCGTAAAGGTTGAACTTCATTGGGAGAATAAAGGTCATCAGTTAACTTATGAAGAAGTGAAAGCCGCAGCTCAATGGTATCGTAAATTATAATTAAATATAAAATAATTACGAGACTATGTAATTAATGTTAATCAACTGGTTTTTTAAAAGAAAATTAAAAAGTTAATAAGAATTGTTAAGTTTTGAATATTAAATGAAAAAGATTGAGAAAATAGGTGGTGTTTTAAAATGGGTCTTTTATCCAAACTATTTGGAAATTCATCAGAAAAGGAGACAGAAAAAATGACAAATGTAAAATTGGCAGTCATTTATTACAGTATGGGTGGAACAAACTATCAATTAGCAAAATGGGCTGAAGAAGGAGCAAAAGAAGCGGGTGCTGAAGTAAAAGTATTAAAAGTGCCTGAACTTGCTCCACAATCAGTCATTGAAGGAAATCCAGGTTGGAAAGCACATGTTGAAGCAACAAAGGCAGTACCTGAAGTAGCATTAAATGATTTGGAATGGGCAGATGCCATTATTTTCAGTGTACCTACTCGATTTGGTAACATGCCAGCACAAATGAAGCAGTTTTTAGATACAACAGGTGGCTTATGGTTTAACGGAAAGCTAGTAAACAAAGTAGTGAGTGCCATGGCTTCTGCACAAAATCCTCATGGCGGACAAGAGGCAACGATTTTATCACTTTATACAACCATGTATCATTGGGGTGCAATTGTAGCAGCTCCTGGTTATACAGATCCAGTTACCTTTGGAGCAGGTGGTAACCCATATGGAACAAGTGTTACTGTTGGACAAGATGGGAAAATAATCGAAGACGCTCAGGCAGCTGTTAAACATCAAGCTAAACGTACAGTTACAGTTGCAGAATGGGTAAAAAAAGCGAATCAGTAAAATTCTGATCAATAAGAAAAGCTAATCGGAAATTTCTGATTAGCTCTTCTTAAATTATAGATTTTGAGTAAAAGGTTATAAGAATGCCTCTTTGTAAGCATTAAAGCGTTAACTTCAAATAAAGGAGAAAATGGATGACTACACAACCATTATTCACGTCATCTGCTGTTGGGGGAAGACAGGGTAGAGTTGAATTCTCTGATGCTGGCAATATAAAAATGGATTTAGCTTTGCCGGGAATCCCCTAGAGCCAAAGAACTTCCAAACGCTATAAACCCTGAGCAGTTGTTCGCTGCGGGTTACTCCGCTTGTTTTGATGGGGCTTTAAAGCATATTGCAAGACAAGAACATTCAAATTCGAATCATAATTAATCGAAAATGTAAGTTTCTTAAAAGATGAGGCTGATCAAGGATTCAAAATTGCTGTTACGTTAAAAGTAAAGCCTTATCAAGGACAGGGATCTGCAATGTAAGTTTGTCTTACATTTTTTAAATCCAAAAATTAATACTGAGAATCATTTTAAACATATGCCCAAATCATGACGGATGTATATCTGTTGAGAATTGAACTAAGCTTTTTATAGTTTTACAATCGTTCTTCCACGTATTTTTCCTTTTCTAGAATATCCCTTAATACTCCTGGAAGCTCTTTTAATGAGATTTCATTTGCCATGTCTTCATTTAACGTTGTTGGTTTAAGATCATCACCCAGACGATCCCAAACTTGTAATCGCTTATTCATTTAACATAAAACTGAGTCAATACCGATCCAATTGACGCCCCTTAAAATATGCGGAGTAACGGTTGTGGAGACTTCTCTTCCACCTGTAAAACCAGACGTAGCTACCGATCCTCCATATTGCCATATGAAGAGATAGCCTGTTCGGATAACGCTTGAATTTTAGCTTCATCAAGATACGGCTTACCAAGCTCTTCCCAAAGAGCTTCCATTCTAGGTCCTAGATGTTTTTAGGTAAAAGGGGACTGATGGTTTGTTTATTCATCTTATTCATAGCTAATTTCTTTCCTTTCTATCTAAATTTTCCTATTTTCTTGAAATATGACTCCAGTTTTTTTCATTTTTGATGAGTTTCATCTATTATATACAGTTCCCTTTTCTGAGGGTTGATAAATAAATTTTACTTCGGTTTCGCGTAAAAATAGGGTAAATATATTGCGCAAAAGTGTAAAAAAAATATAAAAATCCATGGGGTGAAATTTCATTGTGTTCCCACTTTTTTATAATCTAGGAACAAAAAATAGACCAATGCTTACCATTCTTCCATTGATTGCATACAAACCCATCGATCATTCATCTAAAAAAAAGAGAAATTAGATGAACAAACATGTGGATATATGACTCAAATGATGGAAAGAAGGGATTCATTGGTCAACCTATGTCCAAGCCAATACCGTCTATCATCCTGCGCCAAGATACTGGTCCATTCCAGTACTATATGAAAAACGCAATCGTGTAGCTTGGTCAAATCTAGTATCTTAAATAAGATTTAATTTATTTGTCTTCGGCAACACTCGAAGATATGTTTTTCAACATCTTTTTATATTTGTATTAATTTCACAACATGCAGCGTTCATAACATAAGAACGTTTTGCGTCAAAATAGGTAAAAATTTTACAAAAAGGTGTAAAAAAAAATAACAATCCATGTACAAGTTGTAGAAGCTTAACAGCCGAAGGATTAAATCGTTGATTGAGTCCTTCAGGACTTATCAGGACACCCGTTGAAGATTCCAAAGAGCTACATAACTGAGTCAAGGAAGTATTCGCTACTTTTTGACTTAACCCCACACACAACGCTATTGAAACCTTGGCTTGATACTTACTTGCCCTTTGAACAAATCCCACTTTTCTAGCCATCTAAGGATAGCAAGAATCTCAGTTCCGTCTAAAGCTCCACCGAATCTAATGACAAGTCCGACTCCGATACCAAGTACCATTCCTCCAAAAATGGTGGCCAACAGAATATCATCTGTAAAGGCAGGTACTGGGTGAAAAAGTGATGTGAAAAAAGAGAGGAAGGCAATTCCAAAAAGTGTGGAGAAGGCGAATGTTTTACCTATTTGTTTATACCCAATATAAAAAAATGGAAGGTTTAATAAGAAAATGAAAAGACTGAGGGGAAATTTGGTTAAATGAGATAGAATAATAGAAATACCAACAACCGTCTACAATAGATGGATTTTTCATACAACTTTCAGGCCGAATCAGACTATAGCAAGTTACTCATTTATTTGAGCATATCAATGTTCAAGATCACTATTTGAAATAATAAAGTCTGAATGTCAAACAAATTTATGTATGAATCGGTCGAAAAAAGTGATGAAAAAAACGTTTGAGCAATCATAATGGTTTGAATTATATTATGAATTCCCCTTTATTGGACAGATTGCGTGTTCAAGGTTACTTTTTTAAAAAAATATTTTGTTGTCAATTTATTAGTCATAATTTAGTATTTAAATTGCGAATATTCCTAAAAAAACAGATTATTTATAATATTCTTAAAAATATAATCAAGTGAAAATAACGTTATTTCTGTGTGCTTTGCAGGAAATTAGAAAATTTCATTAAAATCAACCACCAACAATCAACTTCACACCATTAGGTATTACCTCTTCTAAATTGTTCATACACCAAGGTTTATTCTTCGAGTATCAATAAAATTTCTAACAATCAGTATGGTTACAATTCCTATGTATCTACAAAAATACATAAGAGTTTAATAAATTTTCATATATTAAAAAGGGGGATTTAAATTTGAAAAATAAGAAAACGCTTCCATTTAAAGTGCTTGCAACAACAGCCATATCCACGTTGCTATTAACAGGAGGTTATGCATCAGCAGAAACGCCGACTAACCAATCCCACAATGAAAATGCTATCCAAAATATCTTAACGCAAGGCCAGCAAATCTTTATGCAAGAACAAAATCAAGCTGCACAGGACGATAACGATCCATATGATTATCGTAATTTAAAAAAATCTAAAACAAGTGAATTTTCTCCAGAGAAAAATGTAAGGGTCATCGTAGAGGTGACTAAGCCGACTGAAACGATAGATCCATCAAATCTAAAAGCGAAAAAAGAAAAATATGATCAAATTCAAGATCAAGTCATTGCCAAACTGCCAAAAGGGCAATCGAAAGAAAAAACATCACAAAATGAACCAACGGTCAGACACCGGTTCTATGAAGGTTTTAATGGTTTTAGCCTAGAGACTCAGTTTAAGAACTTGGAAGAAATTCAAAAAATAGAAGGTGTTAAAAGTGTACATATTGCCCGAACCTTCCAAAAGGCTGCAGATGAGAGTAAGGGACTTGTACAAGCACAAAAGGTATGGGAGTCTCTCGGCTTTCAAGGTGAGGGCATGGTGATAGGTGTTGTCGATTCAGGTATTGATTACAAACACCAGGATATGACCATTACAGAAAAAGGGAAGGAAGCTGAAAAATTAACACCAGCTAATATTCAAGACAAATTAGCTCAAACGCTTCAAAACGATGTTTGGTACAGTGACAAAGTGCCAACTGGATACGATTGGGCAGATAACGATAATGATGTATATCCGAAGAGTGAACCCCATGGCATGCACGTATCGGGAATCATTGGGGCAAATGGTGATGAGGATAACGGCGGCGTAAAAGGAATCGCGCCTGGTGCACAAATTTTGGCAGAAAAGGTGTTTTCGGATAACGGCGGCGGCGCAGCCGAGGATGATATTATTGCCGGAATCCAGCATGCAGTAGAAATGGGTGCTGATGTCATCAACATGAGCCTTGGATCGGATGCGGGTTCTGTAAGTGAAGTAGATGATCCGATTCAAAAGGCCATTCGCGAAGCGACAGAAAAAGGAGTATTAGTAGTTGTTGCAGGCGGGAATGCCGCTTACAGCACAAAAAACAGTATACTACCAAGCTCCACAGAGCCCTACGCCCAAAATCCGGATGTCGGAGATGTAGCTTCACCTGGTGTCAGCCCGTTTGCTCTGCAGGTGGCATCCTATGAAAATAATAATATCCAAATGAACACCCTGCACCTTTCAACTGGTACAGAATTAGCCTATCAGGACCAAACGTATTCCGGTTTCATGCTTTCAAAGTCACTCGACCCAAATAAAGAGTATGAAGTGGTTTATGCAGGTGAAGGGCAAACGGATGATTTGAAAAATCTGGATGTTAATGGAAAAATTGTCGTTGTCCAACCTAAACAAAATTATGAGGCTTATTCATATGCTCAATTTAATCCTGGACGTAAAGGGGCAGTAGCGACGATCCTTGTCCCGCCATCAACGATTCCAGATTATCCACAATTATATTTTAGCCCTTACTCCATACCAGCGATCACAACGAATAAGGCTGCTGGACAAGCATTGATCAGACAGCTGCAAAATGGTCAAAAGGTTACCGTAAAGCTTTCAAAGGGGACTTGGGTAGACAATCCTCATAAAAGTGAAATGTCTTACTTTTCTTCGATGGGCACACCAAGTACTCTTGATTTTAAACCGGAAATTTCGGCAGTAGGCGGCAATATTTATTCTACTATTCCTGGTAACAGGTACGAGGTCATGAGTGGAACATCGATGGCCACTCCGCAGGTTGCCGGCGGCGCTGCTCTTGTTCTGCAATCCTTATACCGCAAAGGTTTGCCAAAATCAGAAGATACCGTATTAAAAGCCAAAATCGCCTTGATGAACACATCAACAATCGTCAATGATCCAAGGACGAATAATGAAGTCCCATATTCACCGCGTGTTCAGGGAGCCGGTTTGATGCAAGTTGCCAATGCCATCAATACCCCAGTGTTAGTAACCGACAAGCAAGCTCCGCTTGAACAAGCAGGCGCAGTTGCGTTGAAAGAAATAAATGGGAATAATTTTAATTTCAAACTGAATATAGAAGCTTTAGATGGAAAAGATGTTCCAGAGAAAATGGAATACAAAGTCGTTGTCGATGTCCTGACAGATGAAACAGAGCACAAGGAATTTGACCTTAATGCGGATGGAAGCAACCACCGTTCGGAAAATTATTTAACGATGAAAAGCAAGCGGATTGAGGGAGCGGATGTCCAAGTCAATGGCGGTCAAACGGTTCAAATTTCTAAAGGTAAAAAGAAAGAATTAAATATCGATATCAAGCTTCCAAACGATCTGAAAAAAGACAGCTTCGTGGAAGGTTTCGTTCGGTTTATTCCAACTGCCAACAATAAAAGTGAAAAGGTTGTGCCATTAAGCATGCCATACATGGGCTTCTACGGAAATTGGGATGAACCGCAAAACTTGGATCCAGCAGCATGGGACAAGGATGCCTTCTTAGGCTATACCGCTCTTTGGGATAATTTATCTGAATTACCATTAGGGTATAATCCGAAAAAAGGAACTTTTAATTTAGATAGAATTGCCATTTCTCCATGTTCTATGGCGGAGGGAGTTATCGCATCGTTTACGGCTTTACGTGATTTATCAAAAGCAGAAATGTATATCGAGGACAAAGATGGGCATTTGGTTGATTATCTAGGAGACTTTGATGAATTTACCGGAACTCCTTATAAGTTCCGTAAGAATGTGATGTCCGCAGGAGATTATTATTACTTAATAGCTGAAGACAAATATTATTGGGATGCTACGGATCAAAACGGCCAAGTCGTGAAAGATGGCGATTACAACTATGTGATTCGTACTACTCTTGATAATGACAAAGCGAAACCTCAAACGACAAAATTGCCAATTAAAGTCGATTCAATCGCTCCAACCGTATCGGAAATTCAAGTTCAGCCAACAGCAGATGGAAAATATCAAATCACTTTTACTGCAAACGATAATCAAGGAGGAAGCGGTTACTATGGAAGTATCGTGTATGTCGATGGCCAATATAAATCATTGCCAGCCGGAGCAACATCTCTCATTGTAAAGAAAGAGCCGAAAAGCATTATCGTAATGGCTGAAGATTATGCTTATAATCAGGGAGTCACTGTATGGGGAGATCAATCCAATATTAATCCAGAAATACTAGTTTCCTATTTTACCGTTTACAACAATACGGAGGTAAATGAAAATAACCCAGCCCAAATTGCTGGCTATGCAGGCAATAAAATAAACTGGAAGGTTTATATTCAAGATGCGAGCGGAAATACTGTGTACACAAAAACAGTTGAAAATACAGCTGAGCTCCATCTTAACTGGGCTCCATCCAGCGATATCCCGAATGGAACCTACAAGGTCTTTGCAGATGCAGAAAACGCACAAGGCTTTAAAGTGACAGCAACGGCTGATAATACCGTAACGGTAGTGCATTAAGGGGTACTGCCGACAATACACGGATATTATATGCTAATACATTTTTTTGGAAATAAAAACCCTGATTTCTATACGTTAAGCAGAAGAATCAGGGTTTTTATATTGCCTTCTTGTTTTCAAATTGAAACGTATAGGGAGCTTTAGCATTTCTCTCCCAGGCATTATCGAGATAAAAGGACATGTTCCATTTCTCCTTCATCAGTTGATAGAATATTTCAAAAAATATTCGCTTCATTATACAAGGAGAACTTCCAATTTCAATGGAAAAATAAAAAAATTTCGCTTTTTATTGGGAGCTACAAAGCGAAACAAACCTGTAGAAATTTCGATCTTCACTAATTGTTCTGAATAAATTTTGTCCAAATCCGATCTTCTTTTGGCCATCCAAATGAAGATCGCAACTCATTAACACGTTTTTCTTCTAAAGGGTGATAACCAAAATAATCGGTCATTAATTGGATCAGTTTTATTACTTTCTCTTCGTCCTCCTTAGAGGGTGCTTCATCTTTACCAATTTAGGCCGACCTTTTTTTCTTATTCTTTAGAATCGTGCTTTTTGACCTCGCTAGTAAGCCTTGGTGTGTCTTGATTTGAAGGTATTTCTTTATGGCCCCTAGAATTTTCAGTGCATTTCTGTCTGTCCGCAGCGGGTGCTTTTTTTGAAGATGCTCCAGTGGTGAATATATCACCTTATTATATTTCATGGAGATATAAAGACGACATTTTACTATTGGGCTAAGAACATAAAAACATTTCAAAGGGAAGAGCCCAAATTTTAAATAAATAACTATTCGTATAATACACATTTTACGAATAATCTGGAAGTGTAAAAGTTACTTATGTTATAATAAAAGAAAAATATGGAGCTTTTTAGACGATGAGTAAAAATTTGGAACAAACCATTGTAGAAACCTTAAAAGATAAAGTCTTTCCATTTTTAATATATTTATTTGGATCGAATGTTAATGGTTACATACGTAAAGATAGCGACATAGATGTTGCATTTCTAAGTAAAGATAAAGAATTTGATAAATATGAGATATTCCTTATAGCTCAAGAAATTGCCTCCAGGCTTAATTGTGATGTTGACTTAATTGACCTATACAAAGCAAGTACAGTATTCAAAGCTCAAGTGATTCATACAGGAAAAGTAATTTATTGTACCGACAACCTTAAAAAGGCAGAATATGAATTAAAAACATTAAAAATGTATGCCAAACTAAACGAGGAACGGTATCTTATTTTAAAAAATATTGAAGAAAGCGGATCGATTTATGAAAAATGATGTGATTTTAAATAAAGTAAGTATTATTGAACGCGGTATTAAACGTATTCATGAAGAGTATGCAAATAATCCGGAAAACTTAAAGAATAATACTAAGCAGGACTCCATTGTATTGAATTTGCAACGAGCATGCGAAGCAAGTATTGATCTTTCGATGCTTATTGTAGCAGAGAAAAAACTTGGACTTCCACAAAATAGCCGAGACGCTTTTTCCTTATTAGAAGAAGAAGGTATTCTCCCCCCTTCACTTTCACAAAAAATGAAAGCTATGGTGGGTTTTCGTAATATTGCAGTACATGATTATCAGGAGATTAACTTAACTATTTTACAGAAAATTTTAGAAAATCATTTAGTTGATTTTATACAATTTACAAAAACAATTCTAATGTATTAAAAATTGTTTTCTATAATATAACTATGTAAACTAAAATTCGTAAAAATTGTATTATACGAACATTAGTTCTATAATTAAAGTATTATTTCTTATGAGGTGTTTTTGAATGGCAATTTCCAAACAACATGAAAAATTCGAGAACCAATTAGAAATCTTACTTAAAGAAATGCCCTCTTATGTGGTGGAGTTTGTGGACGCCAAACAAGACATCCGCTCCCCTATCACATTATTTAACTATGTAAGAGATTTTCGTGATTTCTTTAATTGGCTTATGATGGAAGGAATTGCGAAGTGTGACCGAATTAAGGATATTACCCCAGCTGTACTTTCTTCCATAACATTGGACGAAGCTAGGAGTTACTTTAAATATTTGGCAAGGAAAAAATACAAAGTATCAGACGATGAAATCAAACAAATTAATCCTAAGACAGTAAATCGGCATAAATCCTCCCTCCGATCATTGTTTAAATACATGACAGTAGAAGCAGAATTGGAAAATAATGAACCCTACTTCCACCGTAATGTTATGCAAAAAATCGAAGTTACCAAAGTATCTGAAACATTCAACGAGCGTGCAAAAAAACTTACAGATAAGATATTTATTAATAACAAAGACTTAGATTTTTTAGATTATATAAAAGGTGAATATGTAAATTCCCTATCCCCTGCTGAAAGAACTTACTTTCAACGGGATAAAGAGCGGAATATCAGTATTCTTTCACTATTTCTCGGAAGTGGTATCAGGGTCAATGAATTATCTAATCTACGTTTAAAGGATATTGATTTTACCTCCCAAGAAATTAGCGTTATCCGTAAAGGCAATAAAAAAGACACAGTTTCCGTAACCCCTTCTAGCTTAAAAGACCTGCAAAAATATTTAGAGGTTCGGAAATTAAAATACAAATCCGGTGATGGTGAAAATGAGTTTGTATACATAAAACTATACAAAAATATAGTTCAACCTTTGACAAACCGTGCTATTGAAAACATCGTTTATAAATTTACAAAATCATTTGATAAGAGAATGTCCCCTCATAAGCTACGTCATACTTATGCTACGAACCTGGCAGAACAAACAAATGGGGATATTCCTTTGATCATGTCACAACTTGGCCATACGTCATCGGACACTTCTTTATTGTATATTAATACCAGCAGAGAAAAAGCACGTAAAGCAGCTGAAATGTTAGATAAAAGAAGAGATATGAAAAATTAGAAATCTCTTCAATTTTATTAATTCCTAGTAAAGTTTTTATTACTAGCATCTTCAGCACACTAATCTTCCAGATTTAAAATAGCAAAAGACGATCCTTCTTTTCGCTTACTAACTTTTTTAATTGCTGTTTTTATTTAATTTTTTGATCAATCATTAAAGCTATACCAATTTAAATATAGAATTGTAAACGAACATTTTGGCTTTTTGCAGAACGGAAGAAAAATGATTAAGTGAAAATGACATTTCTAAACAAACAGACGTCACACGTTCAACCATTTACGAAAAAGCAAAGGGGGCAAAATAATGACAGTAGACGATCACGCAATAAACAGTTTAATGGTTTGGTTTGATATTGAATATGAGGAACTAAAAAAGGAATGGAAGAGCAATGAATACGAAAAGCTTTCTGATTGTCCATCCTTTAAAACAACCTATACTTATCGAGAAGCTTTAAATGTTTTAATTAAAGGTCCTAAATATGTGAATGAAACACAGTTAAAAAGAATGATTTAAGAGGAATTGGAGATTGAAGAACATTGGGAGAATCGAAAGTAAAACAAATGTGTGCTTACTGCGCAAAGTGGTTTCCACAAACGGAAATGTAGCAGCTTCTAGATGAATATAAAAACTAGTATTGCCCGAATTGTTAGAAGCGCATTGGATATTACCTTGGAATCGAAAAAAGATTTAAGGGGAAATTTGACAATGAAAGTAATGTACAAAACTGCAGCATAAAGGGGTAGCGTCAAGAAACCGCATGTACAACGTTAAGGAAATTTCAATTATAGAGGCCAATTTCTTAGCAATAAAATTGGGAAATTGACCTTTTCCGTTACTCCATAAAAGCCCCCATTGTTGAAGATTTTAACTACTTTTTCTTATTTAACTAACGCACCTGTTTGTTTAAGAACAATCCTTCACATTCTTAATTACCATCGACTATGATTCTTAAAATATGTTGCCTGAATTGAAATGCATTTTATCATGCTGTGGAAATGAATATTTTTTGTTCAACTATCTTTAACTCCACTGTGAGTTATCATAAAAAATATACAATGTCCTTGTCTTAACATCTAAAAAGTATGCCTTGCGTTTTGTATACCAATCTCCATCTCCAACCGTTTTTTTGATGTAGGAATAATAATACCCTTCCTTTTTTTCTTTAGGCAACGGATATTTTTTGCTTAACATTAGATCTTGGGAGTCATTAGGATTTGGATGTCGCAATGAGTTTGGAACAACAGTTCCATATTTCCAGCCTTTATCTCTGATTGTTTGGATGAATTGATCCATTTGAGAGTGACTAAACCGAATAACTTCATACTCTGTCTTTGAATCTATCGTACTTTCTTGGTAGTCCTCTAGAACATAAACCGACATTGGTATGTATACATTTATTCTCTGTGCAATAGTGAATGGTGCCCCGTTAAATATTTTCGAATATCCTAATACAATAACTCCATAAACACAACTTATCCCAACAATAATTCCCCACCATTTTATAGCTTTTTTCTTCTTATAAGAGACCAAAAAGCCCAATGAAATAATTAACCAAATTAGAAGAGGAAATGTCAATATTAAAATAAGTAAAGCCAAAATACTGCCAAGGGTATCTCCAAAGTTCCCTAAAGCTAATTGAGTGTGTAAATTCAAGTTGATAACCTCTATTCTTAATGAAAATATTCGAATGAGTCGAAAACGATTGCACTTATTGTTGCACCATCAAACAAATGATTTCCTAAATCTGTATTCTGATTATACATAGAATTTCTATGTATGCAAACCTAAATATTATCAAGTTTTATTATACTAACCTGCTTCATTAGCTCAACAAGAAAATATGACCGCCGCAGCGATCAATGTCGGAAATCAATCTTTGACTCAAGCCCCCGTTTAGTCGAACAAGGAAAATTTTTAGCTAAGAAAACAAGTATTAGTTTATTTCGTTAAGGTATTTCTTGGCATCCACTGTAGTAGCTAACGGCAAACTGTTTTGGTTCTTATGTGATTTTAGTTTTTGAGTGGTTCCGTATGTTTCAAACCATTCGAGTATTTCATTACATAATAAATTACAGGACTTATTACTCTCGTCAATCCTGCTTCTAATATGACATTTGTACTCAGCTGGATTCTGGTCTTCTCCAAGAGCCTTAATGTAAATGCCAACGTTAATATAATAATCCTCTTTGCTCTACTGCGACCCTTGAATGTTGAGAACAAATATAAGTTCACCAGTTGATTTTCTCCAATTTGTTCCCGTTTTCTTAAATTTATACTGTTTAAAAAATGATTTAAAACATTCAATCAATTGTTCCTTCGATATGTTGCTCATATTTAAACTCCTCTAAAGAAATAATCTTTAATTCCTTCTCCTGCCAAATACAGATCCGTTAGAACAATAGTTCAACACCCCGTAAGATTATCCTTCTTGTAGAACAAATAAGACGGAATCGCTGCTGCAATCCCATCTGAAATAATGAACAAGTTTTAAAATAAGATGTCTTTCATTTATTTATCCTTATGGGATAGTTCTAAAACAATAATCTCTGGATGATTGAATAGCCGCTGAGGAAATATGCTATTTCCTAACCCTCTGTTAACCACCATTGTTGAATTTCGATTTTTGTACTTACCTGAAGAATACTCAGGAAAATATCCCTGATTAGGAGCGATTAAACCTCCAATTAAGGGTAACCTAATTTGTCCTCCGTGGGCGTGACCAGAAAAAATTAAATCAAAATTGAATTGTGTATAAATCGGAAACAGTTCAGGTCGATGAGATAAAAGTATCTTAAAGTCTTCTTGATTTTCAATACTATTTAATGCCTCTTTTTATTCAGATCTAACGAGTTTACTCTCATCACCGTTATTTATAGCTGGGTCATCTATGCCAATTATATAAATATTCTCATTACCAATATGAACCCTTTCCCGGCTATTTCGTAACACCTTAACGCCAAGAGTGGTTAATTTTTTTTCAAGTGAATTAAACTTTCTTGACCACCATTCGTGATTTCCAGTCACAAAATAAACTGGTGCAATTTTATTTATCTCCCTCATTAACGATAGACTTGTTCCATCGTCATAATTCTTTTGATCAACTAAATCCCCCGTAAAGACGATTAAATCTGGTTTTAACAATTTTATTTTTTGGCATATAACTTTTTGATTTTCTCCAAATGTCTTACTATGCAAATCTGACAAATGAACTATCCTAAATCCATTAAATTTCGATGGTATTTTTTTTGAACTATATTCCATTATAGTAATGTCAAGTGAGTTGTTTTCGTTATACAGATATTTCGATTCTGCCTGTACTTTAACTATTTTCAAAGAAAAAAATGAAATAAATATTACTAAAAAACATAACCGTTTCATAATTCATCTCTGAATTATTTTTCCCTTTTGGTTATGCCCTTATTACGCTAACCTGCCCCTTCGTATTATAAGTTCAGCCAGATATTTCTGGTTGAACATTTTTTTATATGGTTTTATTATAACGGTAGCCGGGGTAGAACGTACCTGCCCGTGGGGCTTAGACCTCGTCAGCTAAACCGTTCGCCCCCTACTTGTGGAAACATGTTTGAGGCTGGTTGGGACTTAGATCTCGTATGAACCAACCATCTAGCCCTGGAATGATTTTTTTGCCAAATCAACCGACACCCTCACTTAAATTCTTGCATCACCACTGTCTTCCCGGATCGCCTGCCATAATATTAACGGTACCCCTAGGGTAAAGTACGGAGTAGTGGTCCATTACCGGGTCCTGATTGTTATTTGATGGCTGAGGAAATACTAACAAAATCTTGTATTCCGAACTTACAACATACCCTATAATTTCCTCATCATTACTTTTTACATCATATGCCGGAGTTCCATATGCTTTCTTGACCATAGAAAGTGATACTTCATTTAATTTCTTATCAAAGGATCTCGCCTCGAAGATCTGATCCCCTTTGTTGAAGCCAAATACCACATTGTATTTCGAAAATACAGCATAATTCCCTTTAGCACTAGGTACCCAAGCTACCTTATCAGGATTTCCAAGCTTTTTCTCTGCTTCATCTATAACTGTATTTTTAACAGAAAACTCAGAATTTGTGATTTCACCCTGCTTTGCCAATTGCATGATACTTGCAAGAAGCTTTCTCTGAATGCTCTCTTGAGATGATGAAGCAGCAGAATTGTTATTGGATGCTGACGCTTGGCTTGTATTGTCTTGAGTTGTATTGTCTTCTGTTGCATTGCTTTGTGTTGCATTGCTTTGTGTTGCATTGCTTTGTGTCGCTTGATCTTGCGATGTTTTATCCACTGACGGAGTAGAATTAGCATTAGAACTATTTGTACCGCTGTTTTTATTTGGGATAACCCCTGTACTGACTGATTTAATGGTGCTTGAGCAGCCTACCATAATTGTAAGAAATACAGCTAAAACTGCACATATTGCCGAACTTTTTTTGAATCGTGTAATCATAATAATTCTCTTTTTATTGTATTTACTTGCAAATCCTAATGCCCCAGTAATGTCCTTTTTTTCTGAGAATAATCTAAGCATATTGATCATAGTCTGACCGTATTTATTGACTTCTTCTGTCTTTAAGGTGTTGAGGACAGCCGCATCACAAGCCAGCTCACAGTCTTGTTTTATCTGATTAAGTGAATACCAGATTAAGGGATTGAACCAATATATTGCTTTAACAATCATAAGCAAGGTGTTTACCGCTAAATCCTTGTTCCTAATATGAGTTAATTCATGGCTGAGAATAAACCTAAGCTCTTCCGGGGTTAATTTGTCTATAAGCTCCTCTGGAATTAAAATTTTAGGACGTATCACCCCGTAAACTGCAGGCGATTTCGAGTAATTATTATAAATAATATTCACCTTCGAATTTACTTTTAGCCTTGATTTTTCCGCTTCAAGAATGTCGATTAAGTCTTCTCTTTCACAGCTTGAGCACTTTTTCAATTTAGCCATCATCAAGATATTTACGCATAGAAAAAACAGTAAAGCTGATGAAACACCTATTATCCACAGCACTGCCGCAGTATCATAATTAAATATAGTCCCTTTAATACTTGGTTCAGCCAATGCCTTACTATCTTCTTTAGACGGTGTTTTTCCGGTTTTAATAGCACTGTTTGATATTATGTTAGGAACATATTGCTCTGCAATAAAATTAATATCAGTTTTCTTCTGCTCATTTGGAATAAAATTCAGCAAGCTTATATGACTTTGAATGCCTATTGGCAGAATTAGCCTAAGTACAAGCATAAACCAAATATAATAATGAAGCCTTGCGCTAAGCTTCTGTCCAAAAATTGCCTTAATGGCAAGTATCCCTAAGGCTAATATACTGCCCATAAGTGACAGTAATAAGACTTCTTTAAATACTGCAGATAACACCATGCTTCAACACCTGCCTTTTACTCATTCATTTTTTTATCAAGCAATCTTTGAAGTTCTTCTATTTCTTTTTCAGAAATCTTCTCATCCTTTATAAAATTGGCGAGCATAAGGTGGAGAGAACCATCGTATACCTTTTGGATAAACGACCTTGTTTCTTCTAGGATAACGTCTCTTTTATCTACCAAAGGATAAAACTCATACTGAGGCATCTCCTTATTCACACCTAAAGCTCCCTTTTTTACCAGTCTGCTTATTAATGAATGAATTGTTTTCGGACTCCATTCCTTATTGGAACTTAATGCCTCTATTATCTTCGCAGCTGTTAATGGAGCTTCTTCCCATAACACCTTCATTACTATCCACTCTGCATCAGATATTTTGCAATCTATTTTCTTCATCTTTCTTCCTCCATCCTACAAGTGTAATCTGTATTTATAGATTATACTTGTAGGATGGTATTGTCAATCGCTTTTTTGCCTACAAAAATACAAAAAGTATTCAGGCAAAGCCTGCTGGGACGCGGGTCTATAGCGTGCTTATAAGTGTACTTACTTTTTTCAAAATCCTTTGAAATGTGCTACGAAAAAACTACAGACCCTTGAGCCAGTGAAGGTTAAAACGTGCCCATATTTAGGCTTACAGAATTATTTTGAATAATTCAGGAAATTTTTTATTTCCCCGGATCCCCTCTTCTAGCCTTCCAGCGTCGCCTCCTTCTAAACATATTTTTAAATCCATTTTGTTATTGAATCCAGGGCGTTATGGATAAAAAAAACCTTCGAGTTAACTGTCTCAGAGTCGATTCTCGAGGGTAGAAATAAAAGGGGTTTTCTCTATACCGCTGTACTTTTTTCTATTTATAAAATAAGTTCATATTACTAAGAGAGAACCCTTCAGGGCGTTACCCCATCATTTGATTTTTCGATATAATTCTTCAGTTCCGATAGGAACTGTCTAGCCTTTACCAGAGAAATGTGAAACATTTTGCACAACTTCCTTTTTTTACTCAAAGTTCTGTAATATTTGTTTTGCTTTTTAGTTTGTCTTTTTTCATATAACTTACGTGATTATCTTACATCTATATTTACATTCAATCTAATACATAATAAGGTATATATATATATTTATTTTAATAAATAAGGGGCATAGATAGATGGAATTGCTTCGGCTAAAATACTTTCAGACAGTTGCCTATACTGAGCACATTTCTAAAGCAGCCAAACAATTGAATATTGCCCAGCCCTCTTTAAGCCTGACTATTAAAAGACTTGAGGATGAATTGGGAACAATCCTATTTGAGAGAAAAGGAAGAAATATTCAATTGAGTTCGTCAGGGAAAATTCTTTTGAGACATGTAAACAGGATTTTTACTGAGATTGAAAATGCATAAATGGAAATTCAATCGAAAGAAAATCATATTTATAACATTATAAGAATATCATTTCCAATCCAAGACTCCTAAAACCCTGGAATGGTTGTCAAGTGCTTTTCTTGACGACCATTCCAAGATTTGAGATACTTTTGAAAGCTGACTTTGCAAATAAATGTATTTTATGACAAGAGCCAAGGAAATAATATTCCTTGGCTTTTATTAGTTCTTGTTTAGTTAATCAGCACCGTTAATTAATGTATCTTAGGCTATATTAATTAACTATTTTTTTGTTTTCCATTACCATTTTCTTCCTGGGTCACCTGCCATAATATTAACAGTACCCTTAGGGTATAGCACAGAATAGTGGTCTATTAACCTATTTTTGTTGCTATTTGTTGGCTGAGGAAATACTAATAAAATTTTATATTCCGGACCCGCAATATATCCTATAATTTCTTCATTATTACTCTTTACGTCAAATGCAGGAGTTCCATAGGCTTTTTTCACCATAGATAGTGATATTTTGTTTAATCTTCTATCAAAGGATCTGGCTTCGAAAATTTGACTGCCCTTGTTAAAACCAAATACCACATTATATTTTGAAAACACAGCATAACTCCCTTTAGCAGCCGGTAACCAAACTACTTTATCGGGCTTTCCCAGTTTTTTTTCAACAGTATCTATGACCGTTAATTTATCGGGAAATTGAGAATTTATAATTTTGCCATGTCGTGCCAATGTCATAATATTTACAAGAAGAGTTTTCTGAGAGTCAACTTGCGCAGTTGAAGTTAAAACTATAATATTGTTAGATGTTGGTGCTGTAGTATTGTTACCCACGGATGGTTTATTCACCCCAGGTGTTGGGGTAACATAAGAAACATTTGTACTGCCATTAATATTCTGAGAGTCACCTGTATTCACAGGCTTAACATTAGAAATATTTGTACTGCCATTATTATTCTGAGAGTCACCTGCATTTAAAGCCTTAACAGTACTTGAACAACCTCCTAAAATAACAGTTAGAAATATGGCTAGAATCGCAAAAACAGCTGAATTTTTCCTGGATCGAGTAATCATAATAATTCTCCTTTTATTGTATTTATTTGCAAAACCTAATGTTCCTGGAAACCGTCTTTGTTCAGAAAAGAATCTAAGCAAATTGATCATGGTCTGCCCGTATTTTTTCACTTCATCATCCTTTAATACAGTGAGAGAAGCAGCATCGCAAGCTATCTCACAATCTTGCTTTGATAAATTGAATACCAAAGGATTGGGTTAAGTCAATATATGCGCTACCCATAAATGACAATAATAAAACCTCTTTAAATATCATAGTTAAATCCATCTTCCACAACCTAACTTTCATTTTTTCATTTTTTCATTAAACAGTCTTTGCAGTTCTTCTATTTCTTTTTCAGAAATCTTTCCTTCTTTCATAAAGTTAGCAATCATAAGATGCAGAGAACCATCATAGACCTTTTGAATAAAAGATCTGGTTTCTCCCAATACACAATCTTTTTTTTCTACAAGTGGGTAAAACTGATACTGTGCAAGCTCCTTATTGACACCTAAAGCTCCTTTTTTTACCAATCTTCTGATCAAGGAATGTATCGTTTTTGGACTCCATTCCTTATTAGAGCTTAATGCTTCTATTTTCTTTGTGGCGTCAAAGGTGATTCATTCCATAATACCTTCATTACAATCCACTCCGCATCAGATATTTTACAATCAGCATTTTTCATATTAGTGGCACCTTCCTACATTTGTAGTCTACGTTTACAGATTACAACTGTAGGATGGAATTGTCAATCCTCTTTTTATCTGCAATATAAAAATCCACATCATTCAATTTCACCAAAATATGCTCAACTTCTCTCTTGACACCCTTCAAGTTCCCATGCTTTTTGGGATTGTTTCTTTTCTTGTGTTAAAAAAAGGTGAGGTGTTCTAACACATATCTATCAATTTGTCTAAGCCATATCTTCGAGTAAACAGAAATTTGAATGATAAAATACCAAAATGCCCTGAGTGGACGTGGTATTACGCAAAGTATGTCTCGTAAAGGACCGATAACGCTTTTATGGAAAATTTCTTTGGGATCATGAAATCAGAACTTCTTAATTTTAAAGAAATTTGAAAGTGTAGAACACTTTAAACAAGAACTAGCAAATTATATAGAATATTATAATCACAAACGAATTAAGGCAAAATTAAAAGGCATGAACCAAATGTGTCCTTTAATGGAATCTAAGTTTAATGTATAGATGCTCTAATTTCGTGCATTTTACGAAACTAGAATAATCAGTCCGGAATAACAAAACATATCTACACAGTTGAATAAATATTAAATAAAGGATGTATATAGCCATGAAATCTCTTCTTCTTTGGCTTTTTCCATTTCTTTTAGTCTTATGCATAGGTTCTGGTTGTTCACAAATAAAAATCCAAAAAACATCCAGACCAAATTTATATAACTTTTCTGAACAATCAAAAGCAGAGACTGTTTCATTAACACTTAATTTAACAGATCAGGAACAAAACGTTTGTGGACCTCATTCTCTTAATTTTTTTTGTATTCCTCATTGAAAATCGGACTTCATCGTTTATAATGAAGCGAAAATTTTCTGAACAGTTCCATTTGACTACTGGAGGGATAAAATGAGCTTCAAACTAGTGAAAGTTGTAAAATTGAAGAAAAAAAACCCTACACTACTTTTGTTCCCAATGAAACAGTGATTCACAAATTAAAAAATGGTGATCGGGTCAAATTGAATTTTGTAACCGATTCAATAGGAGGAGGATACTGCTGTGAAGAATTGTGGGTGGTGATTATAAAGAGAAAGTGAAACCTTTTTACTGGAACTCTTATAAACAAGCCGAAAAAATAAAATGCTTGGTAATGGTCCAAAAAATTTCTTTTGGCTCAGAACATATTGGTCATACTGAATTTGTTGATGGCGAATTGCTTCAATGGCAATATTTTAACTTCTTACAGGTTATGGTTAGCAAAGATGTTCTAAAAAGGAGAACAATAAACCGATTAAGCCGGCAAATGCACCAGAAAGGGCGAGAATCTGGCTGGGTCGTTTTAAGCGGCTTTGAAGATACTGAGTTTAATAAAGAAAGGGGAAATTTTGAATTAGTTTCTCTTTGTGAAATTTTGGACATCGATGATTCTGTCTTATGCTTTATTGACACGCCTCCTTTTTCTACATACATAAGAGGATACGACGGTTTCTTTTATAAACTGGATACGGAGGATATGGATTTCGTTTCACAGGATCAATAGCTTATTTAAGCATAAAGCAGACAGTTTTTGCTACGCCGCCGTTACATAGTCCAATAGAAAAATGTGATTGGCGGTCCGCTTACTTATCCTATTAATGTGTAATCTTTGAAAAGCAATCTTCTCAAACACAATTACAGAACGCAAGACCATTTACAGTACCAAAGAAACTAATGACTGTTAATTTCCATTGGTATACGTGGTATTTAGCAGGCGAAGCATGTGTACGTTTTCTCATATTCTCTTTTCCTCTTTTTCTTTTTATCTATCGTTTTTCCACTATCGGTTGGGCGGGTAATATAACTAAACCAATTATAGAAAAAGTAGATATCTACAAGTCATTAGCACTCATACTAATTATTTTTAATACCAAATTATACAATTATAGTACAAGCATTCTAAAAGTAAATAATGGAAACACAAAACAGGGAATGAGGTGATCCTCATTCCCTGTTTTATTATTAGCCGGCTAAGATTTTGTGAAAATTCTTCTTGAAGTAAAGCCCGTTAGTTTAAGTGCATTCCTTCACAATCTTATATATAAATAAGAAGTTCCTCAATTCTTTTAGGAACTTCCACCCTTAATTTCTTTATAACGTTCATCTGACCATACAAAATTACTGATAGAAAAAATGTTAAAATTATATTCCTTTAATAATTGTTGTGCTTCAATCGTAAAGCAATAACCAACTGCTATCCTTTTTATTTCACTGTCCTGATTTATTCTTTTCAACGCTTTTCTAACATCACTCAATAGAATTGTTTCTTCTGGAAAAATTAATCCAGTAACAATTTCATCACCGCTAGGAATTATCCCCTTATATCTTGGTGAAACCATTTTTTTTATTTGATTGTATGTCTTATTTTTTAATATTAAAGGTTTTGTAATATCTCTTACCCCCTTACTAACAATTCTTTTTATTCGCTGTTTTACTCCGTAATTCCTTCTTTCACTATCCTGCCAATTAGTTGAATAACTCTCACATTCTGCTTACTTATCTTAGTAATATTAACTTAGTCATAGTGGAACAATAGTTAAAGGTATACACTTGAAAAGGAGTTAAAAATGCAAAAACAAAACATCTTATTTAACCTTGATGATACATTAGCATACTGTAATAGATATTTTAACCTAGTAATAGACGAGTTCGCTGACCAAATGATGGCGTGGTTTGACTCGATTACTGAGGAAGGTATAAAACAAAAACAGCTTCAACTTGATGTCTCTGCGATTAGTGAGCACGGACTAAAGTCAGATCGGTTTCCCGAGTCATTTGTTGGTACTTATAAATACTATTGTGACTTAACTGGGAGGGAAAAGAAAAAAGATGAAATCCAATATTTAAGAGAGTTGGGTTTTAAGGTATTCGAGATCCCTGTTGAACCTATTCCGTATATGAATGAAACTCTACAACGTTTAAAAGAAGAGGGACATGAATTATATTTGCATACAGGAGGAGATGAGTCTAATCAACGCAGAAAAATTACCCAGTTAGAATTGACTACATATTTTGAACATCGCATTTTTATTTCGGAACATAAAGATACAACAGCTCTATCCGATATTTTAAAAACCATTAAGGCTGACCCTAATGTAACATGGATGGTTGGAAATTCATTAAGAACGGATATTGTCCCAGCACTGGAAATGGGTATCCATGCAATATACATTCCAGCAGAAAGTGAATGGAAATATAACATGGTTGAGGTTAACGTTAAGCATAGTAGTGTTTTTATAACAGTAGATTCACTTCAAGAAGTTCCTGATGTAATTTATAAACGTATCCAAGATACAATGATGTAAGTGGATAGAATAACCTATATTTAAGAGCAAGTTTTTAGTAAACCCCGCCTTTCTGAAAGAGGAAAGACTTCTTAACTCGGCTTAGTAAGTAGTTGGAAGATCGGCTTTTTCTTTAACTTTGTGAAGAAATATACTTAAACTAAATGCCACGATAGTTTAAGTACAACATTTCACAATGTTTCTTTTTCAAAAAGAAACAAAGCGACTTTCTTCTTGACGTATCGCACCAGTTAGTTCAACAAGATTCCTCTATATCAAATTGCTTTATTAACTGTGATTCGTATCGGAGATTGAACATAAATTTTACAAATTCGTGTTCATTTTCTTTCATTTGGATATTTTGTAATCTTCTTTTCCCTAATCGCCTATCAATCATAGCTAGTCCACGGATGATAGGATTTTCATTTTGAATAGCTTCATTTATCGACAACCGAGGATATTCTTTGAGCATTTTATGTAAATCTAATCTTTCGAATTGACTTTGATTAAATATTTTTTTCCAAGTATCAGCCTCAAAGATTTCTTTTTTATCCAACAAAATGGTTGCTCGTCCAATTTTGTCATTACCTGAGTTTCTATACCAGGTACTAAAAAATTCGATTCTATCCTTAAGGGAATCACAAATGAAGCTCTCTGCTCTTGTTTTTATCTTGCTCCACTGCATTCTTCATACCTACCATCCTTATTGAAATTTCCGTTAGAATAAGTGTCTTTCCAATTTCACAAACGCACCCGTTAGCCACCCATGCAGCATGGCTGCACCACAGAAGATGGAATTTCAACCTGTTTTTCCATGGTAGTTGAGTTAGAAACCTCTTCATCTAGTTCATATAATAGACAGAACGACGTAACTTTAGTTCACTTTACTACTTTAATCACGGTCTTTAACCAGTTCAAATGTTGCAATATTTTTTTGCGTTTTACCGAATGTTTGGTAACTCTTAATATTTTTTCATATCGTTCAATTCTTTTCTTGGTAATATCTTCCCAACTTAAGGAGGTATCCACATTTTCACTTAATTCAGCTGAAAAGTTTTGGCTTTGCTTTTCTTCATACTTCAATTTTCTCAATTTTAAAAACCTCCTTTACTTCGCCCTTTTACCAAAATGACCTTGGATATTCAACTCAAGCACCCGTTACTTTAAGTACAGTATTTCACAATCTAACTCTTTAATCGAACAAGGAAGAGTAGATGCCTTATTTAAGACATCCCACACTGTTAGTTCCTTTAAAAACCAGAATGTGTCCTTTAATGAAATTTAAGATTAATGCATTGATGCTACAATTTCGTGTATTTTACGTGAAACTAGAATAATCGGTCCGGAATAACAAAACCTATCTACACAGTTGAATAAATATTAAATAAAGGATGTATATAACCATGAAACTTCTTTGGCTTTTTCCATTTTTTTTAGTCTTGTGCATAGGTTCTGGTTGTTCACAAATAAAAATCCAAAAAACACCAAGATCAAATTCATATATCTTTTCTGAACAATTAAAAGCAGAGACCGTATCATTAACACTTAATTTAACAGATCAGGAACAAAACGTTCGTAAACCTCATTCTCTTTCTTTAGCGAATATACAAAATAAATACCACAGGGGCATTTTAACGAATGGACCTAGTACAAAACGTGAAATCGCTTTGACTTTTGACGATGCACCGGACGTAAACTTTACTCCCAAAATACTAGCTATTTTAAAGAAAAATGGGGTCAAAGCGACGTTTTTTGTAGTTGGATGGAGGGTTGAAGCCTATCCCGATATAGTAAAACGGATAGTAGCTGATGGACATGTACTCGGTAATCATACGTATAACCACGCGAATCTTCCGAAACTAAAGGACGATGCATTCCATGAACAAATTATTAGGACGGATAGGATTATTGAGAATTTCACTGGATATACTCCAAATATTGTCAGACCACCATATGGAAATGTCACCGAGAGACAAGTCCAATGGTTGGTGACTAAAAAAAAAACCATTGTGAATTGGAATGTGGATTCCCTAGATTGGAAAGGTTTAAAGGCTGAACAAGTAGCAACCAATGTTCTAACACATGTGCACGCTGGTTCAATTGTATTACAACATTCTGGAACTGGAGCTGGCGGGGACTTATCGGGAACAGTAAATGCCCTTCCAATAATTATTGAGGAGCTAAAAAACGAGGGCTTTAAGCTAGTAACCATACCAGAATTATTAGGTATTCCGGCTAAATAATTGTTATGTATCTGCGCTATTTAAATCATGAGAAATCTAAGAGGATTGTACCATTTGGGTAATCCTCCTAAACTTTTTCTATTGTTAAACTATCCTGCCACCTTGTCGAATAAGAAAAAGCCGCCAATATGGCAGCTCCGACCTTTAACTCTTGCACCCCTCACTTTAAGCACATTTCTTTACAATCTGATTAAAAAAAATTTATTCCACAAAAAAACTAATCGGGAAAATTTCCGATTAGTTTTTCTAACTTATTGATTTGCTTTTTTTTACCCATTCAGCAACTGTTACAGTACGCTTTGCTTGATGTTTTACAGCTGCTTGGACATCCTCAATCATTTTTCCATCTTGACCAACAGTAACGCTTGTTCCATATGGGTTACCACCAGCTCCATAGGTTACAGGGTCTGTATAACCAGGTGCTACAACGATTGCACCCCAATGATACATAGTTGTATATAGTGATAAAATAGTTGCCTCTTGACCACCGTGCGGATTTTGAGCGGAGGACATGGCACTTACAACCTTATTTACTAGCTTTCCATTAAACCAAAGTCCTCCAGTTGTATCTAGGAATTGTTTCATTTGTGCAGGCATGTTACCAAAACGAGTAGGTACACTGAAAATAATGGCATCTGCCCATTCTAGGTCTTCTAATTTAACCTTTGGAACATCCTTTGTTGCTTCTACATGTGCTTTCCAACCTGGATTTCCTTCAATAACTGATTGTGGTGCAAGTTCAGGAACTTTTAGAATTTTTACTTCAGCCCCCGCTTCTTTCGCTCCTTCTGCAGCCCATTGTGATAATTGGTGATTTGTTCCACCCATACTGTAATAGATTACTGCTAATTTTACATTTGTCATTGTTCCTGTCTCCTTATAAGAAGAATTTCCAACAATTTGGATAAAAACCCCATTATAAACACCTACCTTATTATTTCATTCTGCTCAGTTTATATCCCAATCTTGAAGATATTTTTATTTTTTTAAAGCTTTTTATACCATTTTGCGGCGGATTCAACTTCTTCCATGGTTAATTGATGACCTCTATTCTCCAAATGAAGCTCTATGAACACCCTGAATCAATATAGTATGGTGCCAGACCGTTTGGTACTTTGACTTTTTCTCAGTTATGTTCTAAAGTATTAATGGACTTAAGAAGGGAATTGAGAACTATGGAGTTCATAGAGAAAAAAGATAAAGCTTACCAGCGCGTGTTAATATCTATGCTTCTTGGTAGCATTGTTACCTTTGCCGTTTTGTATGCACCGCAGCCGTTAATTAATGTTTTTTCGAAGCAATACGGAGTATCTCCTGCAACCGCAAGCGCATCCATTTCGCTGCCGACACTTGCCCTTGCAGCAAGCTTATTGTTCATTCCATTTTTATCAAGGAGAATCGGCCGGAAGCGAATCATGGCCATTTCTTTGTTTGTAACATCAGTCCTTGCGATTATTTCGGCTTTCAGTTACAGCTTTGGGTTTTTTCTATTTATTCGACTGTTAGAAGGGATTAGTGTATCAGGTTTTCCCGCCATTGCAATTGCTTATTTAAATGAAGAAATTTCTCCGTTAAGCATTGGCGGTACGATGGGAGCGTATGTTGCGGGAACAGCTGTGGGCGGATTTGTCGGGCGTGTAGCGATTGGTCCATTGACTGATTTATTTTCATGGCAAATCGCCTTTTTTGTCTTGGGCTTCGCTTGTTTTCTATGCAGTTTATATTTTTGGTATTATTTACCACGTTCGCGGAATTTCGAAACGGAAAAAACACCTTTCACCAAGTATCTGACAGCATTAGCTGCGGTACTTGGCAGTAAGCGGCTGTTTCCCATTTACACAATGGGGTTTTTGGTTATGGGTTCGTATATCATGTTGTTTAACTATATTGGTTATCCGTTAACCAAAGCACCCTACCATTTAAGCCAAACCGCTCTTGGTTTTTTATTTATTGTAAACTTGGACGGCATGTGGAGTTCGACCATGTTTGGAAAATTGGCTGACCATCATTCACGTAAAAAATTGATGGGACTGGCTTGTCTAATTTTTGTAGTTGGCGCATCGCTGACTCTTATTTCGAATTTGTGGCTGAAAATCCTGGGAATCGCCGTATTTGCTTTTGGTTTTTTCGCCGGGCACACGATTGCAAGTGGATGGGTAGGAGTGGCAGCTCCAGCGAATCGGAAGGCCACCGCTTCCTCCCTTTATTTGTTGTTCTATTATCTGGGTTCCAGTATCATTGGCTGGGCCGGCGGATTTATCTGGATCAGCCTTCACTGGATTGGACTGGTATCTGGAATCTATTTACTCATGCTTCTTTGTTATGGATTAACATTTTTAACGAATGAAACAGGATCTGGCTGATTGCTGAAAGAATCATTTCCAAACTAATATCCGCGCTTTCGGTCCACCACTCCCTTGGTCAACAACATTACCAATCACTTGCATTGTTTTTAACAAGTTATCTAAACAATACTGGAATCCCCATCTGAACAAGTGGGGATTTTTTGACGCTTACTTTGTAAATAGTTTTTTTGATATTGTGCATACTATCAATACATTTATGTACGGAAGAGAAGGGATGTATGTTGAAATGGAACAATTACTTTTAAGGGGACTGTGCATTTTGTGTATTAGTCCTATTCCGTTCGTATTTAAATAGCCACATTTGAAAAATTGGATTATTGTGTTCTCTAATGCAGCCAACTAAGGCGTAGTATGCATGACGTTTTCTCATAGCTTGACGGACTTTATGAAGCATGAGTCAAGCTGTTTTTTATGTGACTTCAAGCTCTTCGGAAATCCTTGTCACAAATACACCACGTTTTTCATGAAAAATTAAATAAATGGCTAGGCACCACTTAGTTAAGTCCGTTCTTTTTTTCATCACAGTTCACACTGTAACAGTAGCCTGATACCGACACCTTTTACATTCAAAAGGCTTGTGCTTACATGGATGCCAAGTGATAGTATTTCCATTCTTCATTTGCAGGAACCTTTTAATTTTCCTGCCCCCTCCGCACCAAATTCAGCGGTCACCTTTTGGATCAACCAAATCCCCCTCTTTTAATGCAGCGGTAAAAGTTCTGTTCTATCAACGGTCAATAATTTTTAGTAGTTTACCCTTTTTGGAAAATATTAATAAATTATTCTTGATGCTGCCTACGAAGTAATTTAATTAAAAAGTTCACTATGCCATCCCCTGCCTAATTGTGGGGGTCCATTTGAGAGGAGGAAAATTGTAGTACCTAACAAGAAAAAATGCTGATTGTGAATCATTACACTTAAACTAAACTCCCTCTATATAGAAAGGAAAATCTCTCGATTTCTCTTGTTTTCTCTGAATTACGCAGTAGTCTGTTTTTAAATTCATTTGAATATTGGAAGAGTTGTGTACTAAAGGATAATTTTGGAGGCAAAGTGAAAAAACAATTAATAGCTACCAAACCAACCTTATCCAAAAGGTGGATATATAGGTAAAGTATGGTCGCACTGGTGGATCTCCACATTTCTCATGGAGGTCAACCCTCCCATTTCTCACAGAGTCTTTGCTCCAAAATTCCTTCGTCCAACCTTTCCATGAGGTGGATGTCAGTCATGCTGCCCGACAGGGTCCTTGCCCGTACTTTAGTTGTTTTACTGACTAATCCGTGCTTCAAATGTTAAAAACAATTAACCTACTAAATAATTTCGAATAAAAGAGAAATTAAGCTGCTACCTGTAATACTGCCATATGAGGAATGTCCCTTAACATACGTTATTCACTAAAATCACATTGTTTTGTACCAATGGTAAACAAAATTCGTATAAGCTTGTTACATATTGCAATCAGCGATTGCATCTTTTTTAAAGGATTATTTGGACGTTTTGTAAAATACTCATGTAATGCTTTAAAAGCTGTATTCTTAGCGACCAAAGGCATGGCAACCCGAAAGAGGAGAGCTCTTAAAGTCTTCCTTCCTCTCTTTGTTATCTTGGTTTGTCCTTTGTGCTTTCCAGATGTATTTTCCTTTAGGCTCAACCCAGCCAATTTGATAATCTGCCTAGGGTGGGTGTAGTTGCCTAGGTCCCCTACCTCCGAATAAAAGCCTGCAATCGTATCTTTGCCTATTCCCTTAATCGCCAACATTTGTTCAACGCCTGGAATTTGTTCAAGAAGTTTATCTATGTTAGACTCCAGTTCTTCGAACTTTTCCTTTATAAGTTCATATTTGTCTATTAACGTGCTTAGCTCTAATTTAGCCATATCCGAACCTTCACGAATGCCAATTGAATCCACTGCCACTTGCTTTAGTTCTTTTATTTTACTGAGTCCCACTGCACGTTTAACAGTTTTTCGAAGGTGTTGAAGTATATCTTGTTCTGAGAGATTCACTAATTCATGTGGCAATAAATTAAGTTTTAATAGTTGAATTGCAGCCTTACCCTCCCAATCTTTAAATACCGTAAGGAATTCTGGAAAGTAGCGGTCTATCCAATTATGGATTTGTCCTTGAACTGCTTGAAGATCAACTGATAAGAGATCACGAATTTTTCGAGCCACTCGAAGTTCTGCATATACTCCTTGTGGAATATTAGGTTCAGCATATCTCCCGTCTTTGACCAATTGTGCAATAACTCTTGCATCCTTAACATCATTTTTAGTTGGAGAGTTATCATCTAACTCCTTGCTTTTCTTTACGTGCATCGGATTTACGACTACAAACTTGATTGTTTGTTCCTTAAGGAAGTGAGCTAAATTAAGCCAATAATGACCTGTCGGCTCCATTCCTACGATCACTTTTTCCATTTTGTTTTGGATCATTAACGTTTTAATCCACTCTAAAAAGTTATTAAAGCTAGATTTTGTATTTTCAAAGTAAAACGGTGCTGAAAATTCTAAACCTCTAAAGTCTTGAGCTCTTGCCACATGCTTGTATTTAGCAATATCGACACCTATAATTAATGTTTGAGAAGTAATTTGAGCAATCTTTTCATTTTGGTTATAATTCATTTAAATAGCCTCCTGGTATTATGTTTGTGTCCTTTTTGCCGCCAAGCTTTGGACACTCATATCTTACCAAGGGGCTTTTTTATATTCAAACCTCATATTTCTTCATTACAGGAATGCTGCCCGTTACTTCAATAAGAAAAAGCATTACCGCTGTTCCAGTAATGCCCCCGTTTGTTTAAGTACAGTATTTCACAAACTAACTCGTTGATCGAACAAGGAAGAGTGGATGCCTTATTTAAGCATCCTAAACTGTTAGTTAATAAGCACCATTTAAAAACCAGAGTATTAAATTATAAAAACTAACATTTTTGAGAACTATACTAAAAAATTAATATGGTTTAGGTTGATAAAAATAATTGGGTTTTCTAATAACATTATTATATGGTTTGTGGAAAATATGTGTTGCAGCTGGTGCTAAGGGTGGAATAAGCCACGTCCAGTCGCCTGTAATAGACCTTTCACTTGCCCTTTCTTTTTCTTCAAATTTTTTAAATTGTTGTGCAGCCGTATGATGGTCTACAATACTAACTCCATCCTCCTTAAAGGAATGTAAAACTGCTGTATTTAATTCTAAAAGTGCCCTATCCTTCCATAAGGAAATATTGCTTTTAATATCCAGACCCATTAAATCTCCAATTCGAGGGAGCATATTATACCTCGATTCATCTGCAAAGTTTCGCGCTCCTATCTCAGTCCCCATATACCAGCCATTAAAAGGAGCAGCGGTATACGTAATGCCGCCAATTTCTAAAATCATATCCGAAATCATCGGTACTGCATACCATTTCAAATTTAAATCGTTAAACCATTTGTAATGAGGATGGCGAATTGGGACTTCGAGAAGTAGTCTTTCTGGAATCTCGGCTACTTTTGGATGATAATCATTTATTTGAACGACTAAGGGTAAAATATCGAAATTTCCAAACTTCGGTTCCCACCCCAAATCTATACAGGTCTCGGTAAATGAAATGGAGTCTGGATCACCTAAAACACCTTGTTCCGTTTTGTAACCTGCATAGCGAATTAATTGGTGATTCCAAATACGGACTTTTTGATTCGAAGCTTTTTGTGAAAAAATGGTGATGGTAGGGCGTATTCGACCCTTATTCGTTGCATATTCGATGTGTTCAAATAAAGCTTCGATAATTTCTTCTTCTGTTTTTAGGTTTCTCTTATCGACCACGTTTAGTTGATCCCAAAATAATCTTCCTATACAACGATTACTATTACGCCAAGCCATTTTTGCCCCATATTCAAGCTCTAGGTTCGTGTGTTCATAAAAACCTCTAGTCCGTATCTGTTCATTCAATTCATTCAATCTATTTTCTAGTTCCTGCTCTGTTTTATTTAATTCTCTATAACAAGTTCGGATAAATTCCTCAGCTTCCTTTAGTAAATCAGTATTCAAAACAAATCCTCCTTGGGTAGATAATGTCCTATTATGTAAAAAGGATCCAAATCTAAACAAATAATATTGTTACAAAATCAACTTTACCATTTAACCCAAAGAGATTTCCATCCCATATCAACAATCTTGAAACGGTAGAACAAGAAAAAGAGCCGATATGACTTTTTGTTTTACTCAAGCACCCGTTTGTTTAAGAACAATTTTTCACAATCTTTCAGTTCTAATCCCATTCCAAATACCATTATTGTTTCAAACGGACACTGTATAATCTCATTGCCTCAAGACTGCCTTCCATTTCAAAGATTCCATTTTCAATCATCTTCTTCAACCGATAGTTTATATAGGTATCACTTATATATTGGTCTAAATGTATGTGTCCAAGGACATCGCCAATTAATCGTGCCGCTTTAAAAAAATCTTTTATTTTACGTTTACCGTGGAGTTTTTTCGCTCTATTTATAATAAGCTCGTCAAAATAGTCTTCAGGAACACTTTGTACTGTTCCGTTTTTCCAAATTCTTAATGTTTCATTATTTTCAGTGAGAGAAAGCCATTTCTTTTCATATTGTTCCAGTTCTTGTTGGGTTAGAGGAGATTGGTCCTCTCGTTGTTTTTGGTAAATTGCTTGGAGATTATCTGGAGATAATTCACCTGTATGAGCAAGTGAATATTTCCGTTTCCCCTTATTAAATAATTCATTAAATCCCTTTGTTGTGTTCATAACGAAAATATCATTATTTTTTTCCTTTAAGACATCCACGACAAAACGAAGTCCCGTCTCCTCTTCAGCATTTTCAGCAGCCCACAAATAAATTGGTATATCTTCTTTAATAGACAGAATTCGGTTAACAATTCTATTGAAATTTTCCTTGAATTCATCAAACTCTCCATCCTCATCAGCCAAGTTATCTTGCATCCATTTATACCTGGCCTGTTTTCCAACTTCTTCATTAAACTTCCAGATAGGACCGATAGAGAACATTTGTCGAACACAAATGACCTTTTCATCCTTATAATCAGCACCCATTTCCTTGAGTGCTTGTCTAAAACATCCCGCAGCAGAATCTCCGAACAGAATATGAACAACCTTGATGGGTCCTTCTATTGTATTTTGCTGCTGTTCAGTAATCTCCAAAACAGCCTTGTATGCTCTTTTCATATCTTGAATAAACTGCTCATCAGAAAACATCTGCTTGTTTAAAAAATGTATTCTTTTTAAAATATGGCTAAGAAGTAACCTTGCATCTCTCTCTGGTAATTCCTTAACGAACTTATTTATTTTCTCAATTTCCATAAAAGGGTCCCACATAAGTATAATTCCTTCCTCAATATAACAATTAGTTTAAAGAAATGTTTAATCAGAGAAATCCCTGAACAATACTTCTATCTCTTGACCATCATAAAAATTACCATCACCAATAAACTTTTCAATCTCTATTGTTCCGTCCGCCATAAATTCAATTTCCCAACGTTGTCCTGGAACTGCAATTTCAACCATAATAGCATCATTTCTAACTTTATTTAGCTTATAAAATATATTATTGTTCTCTAATTTATTGAGGAAATTGATTAAATCATTAAGCTCCACCAAACCATCTCCATTCCTCAGATAATATACAAATTATAATCTAAATCCTTATCGAACTAAACTGCACTCGTTACTTTAATAAGAAAAGCCGCCATTATATTGGCAGCATGGATCTTTCGCATAAGCTACTCTTGAGTTTAACAAGGAAAAACGACCTTCTAAAGAAGTAATATAATAATGATACGGGAAATATGATATGCTGTTTGTAATTCAATAATTGGTATAGGAAGGGTGTTTACTATTGACAGCTGAAAACAAAAAAAACATAGTTTATCTTGTTTCAGGTCCAGTAGGGGTTGGAAAATCAACAACTTCAAAAAAACTTGCCCAGAATGTTAAAAATTGTGTTCTTCTTGAAGGTGACTCTATTCTACATATGTTTGAATACGGATCAGAAGCATCATGGGAGGAACGCTTAAGTCTAACATGGGAGAATATACTTACTTTAACCAGGAATTTTATTCAAAATGACTTCAATGTCGTTATTGACTTTGTGGTTGAAGATGAATTTGACTGGTTTTGTAAACATATATCTGATTTACAAGTAACATTGAAATATATCGTATTGAGAGCAGATAAAGAAAAACTAATCGAACGTATTCATATGAGGGGAGATAATGATTCAATAGAACGCTCGTTGTTTTTGTTGAACAAACTGGAATCAACCCCCTCCAATCAACAATTTATGTTTGATACAACTCTAAGACATACAGCAGAGATAGTGGATGTAATCATTAATGATACTGGTTTTATTGTTAAAGTTTAATCCAGTTTGTTTTGAAGCAATTGAAAAATTTGATAAAAAGAAAAAGGATCAAGTTTTTGGTCCTTTTGTACTTCTTATTGTAATATCCTGCTTCGTTAGTGCAATTAAAACGGGATCGCAGCAGCCATCCCAATCTTTAACTCTTGCCCCCGTTTGTTGAAGAAGAAATTCAATTATTTTTCAATATGATTTGGATGGAACAAATACGATTGGAAATTTTTCTCCTAACTGTTTCTTTACTTCTTGGTATAATTGCAACCCTTTTTTATTATGATTTTCCACTAGTATTAATCCATTTTCTTTTAATGAATCGGTTTCTAAATCAATCCATTTACCATATTCCCTTACCCATTCAAATAGTTCTTCTTGTAATTTATCTGATAAAGGGAATTCCTCTATATCAAGATTACAGCCACATACGTCACCAAATAGGGTCAGCAGAAAAATTAGCTTCGAATTTAAATGAAGTATGTTTGCAGTTTCTTTTTAATTTCCAAAATATTAGTTATTCTCCATTTCAAATTTATAAGTGGAAATTGCAAATAAGAAATATCAAAATTATATATTAACACTGGATGTTCCGTCTTCCTTATTACACTAAACTCCTCGTTAGCTCAACAAGAAAATATGATCGCCGCATAACCCCACTTATTCACCTACTAAGCCATCACCATCTCGATCATCCATGTATTTATAGAGCCATGAATCTCGCGTAATTGGCATTTTAAAGCCAGCAGCTTTTGCTTCAGCGATCGTAACTCTTCCGTTATGATTGGTATCCACTTTACTAACATCTTCATTACTATTTTCCGTTCCGGTTGCATGTACATTGGCTGTTTTCGGTGGCGTACTGCTCGTACCTGTCGTTTTCCCTGAATTTTTGTTCACTTTATCTGGGTTTACATTGTCAAATTCATCTGTAATGGATCTGCCCTGAATTTTGTATGTGAATTTATAATGGTTAGGAATTTGCGTCTGAGTATTTGGATATTGAATCACTGCTACGAAATCAGTACAACCTCCTGCATCTCGAATCACTTTTTCCATATAAGCTTGATCGCCGTGCCTATTGAGAATGCTGTCCTGAGGTGTAATGTTATATGCGTTTGATACTCCCCCAAGCGAGTCAGCAATCACATGCCCTTTATCCAAGGTTGGACTCTCTGTACCAGGAACATTTGCTTCATCCGAGTAATATCTACCTGATGACAAAACATGTTCCGTATTCGGATTTTGAAGGGTGATCTTTTTCGCCTCCACACGAATGAGCTGACCGTATTCATTTGTAAAAGCCCAATATTTCCTGTCGCCAAACCCGGCATCCACTCTGACATTCGGCTTTCTATATCCTGACATATCACCGCCATCTACGACAAGTAGTGTATTTTTACTGTAGTCAAAGTCACCATTAACACTTGTTATCGTTGGTGTACTAGTGGAAGTAACGCTTGGACTGACTACACTTTCACCTTTCGCTTTGGCTTTAGCTTCTGCCTTTGCTTTGGCTTCTGCCTTTGCTTTGGCCTCAGCTACACCCTGTTCCTTTTTTTGCTCTACTTTCTTTGTTTTAGCATTTTCCTCATTGCTAGTTGTTTCATTTGATGAACAAGCTGCAAGGAAAACTAATAAAAACGCCATTAATAAGTAAGTTAATTTCTTCATAAATTGCCCCCTTTTTGTAAATATTTGTAGAAACACCGATACTATTATACTGCTAAAATACTTCAAAAAACGAATAAATTTATATTCCCCATATGATAATCCTTTATGTTATTAACCTAGTTATGGTAAAACTCCTTATTCCATTAAACTGCACTCGTAAGTTCAATAAAAAAGAAGGCTGCAGCAGCAACCCCCATCCGTTCTAATTTAGCGATTGCCCTGAAGAAGCGCTAAGGAGAAATATAAAATCAATAGAAGACATCCTAGGCAGATGTTCGATAAATTCACGCTGCTGTTTCACAAAAATAAAACGAAAAGTTGCAACCTCCCCATCCATTGAATATTGGTTTGCTTCATCTTGCTTCATTTTATATTATTTGACAACAAAATGATCAACTTCTTTTTTTGAAGCGACAAGGATACCAATCTCCGGATCAATTGGACTTACAGCAAATTTTTCAAACAAGTATTCATCTACCATTCATTTTCCAAATCAATATTCACATCAGTAATTTGATTCATTTTGACACCTCTCCCTAAAATATGACAATTCATGTGAATAATACTATTCCTTGCCACTTTAATTATTGGGAACGTGCATTGTTCATAAAATGTTTACGAAGTTTTGTCAAATTCTTGAATTGATTCTTTGAATTTACGAAAATCCTTCTTGTAGTAAACTGTTTGTTTAGCGGCACAAGAAAAGCGACTGCTCATATTGAACAATCGCACCCTTTTCTTTAAGTACATTTTTTCACAAAGCTAGTACAAGTAGATGTTGTTTGAATGTACAGAAGATTTGTACTGCGTTGCAAATGCCATTGTTTTATTAGTTGCTTTTTCAAAATAAGCACCCTATAGGTGATCTATCAATTGAGCTTATTTAGTAGAGCAATAATTTTACTACCCATAAAAGTACAAGATTATTGCTAAATCTTTCATCCGTTATTAGATTAAGTATAAATTTTCACCTAAATAAATTGTGTTAAAAGCTGGTTAAACTTGTCACGTTCTTCCCAAAATGGACCATGACCACTATATTGAAACGGAATTAGCTGTGAATTTCTTATGTTTTGGTTTAGCTCGTGAGCCTGTGCGAATGGAATGACTTTATCATGAATGCCGTGAATGATTAAAGTAGGGGCATTAATTTTTGGAAGATCTGCATGCAGCTTCTCATCTCTTAATGTAATTATAATAGCAGCTGTAGACCAACTTGCTGCTTCTAATCCCATTTGTAAAAACCAATCCGAAAAAGGTTTAGTTATATATTGAAAGAAAAAAGTATCTGTTACTCTCTGCATCATCTTAGGACGGTCGTTTAAGGTTTCCGTAAGAAATTCATTAGCCGTTTCTGATGTAAATCCAATCGGAGCAGCAGCATCAATAAGAATTAACTTTGATACCCCAAAACCGTTGTGACGAGACATATATCGAATCGCGATAGCCCCACCAGTAGAGTGACCAACGAGAGTAAAATTGTTTAATTGAAGTGTATTAACTACATTGCGGATATCATCTGCAAGTCTGTCAAATGTATAGCCACTCATTGGTTTATCCGAATTGCCAAAGCCCCTCCAGTCTATACCAATACAGCGGTATCCCATAGCAGGAAGAATATTAAACTGATATTCAAACTGCTTGTGGCTTAATGGCCAACCATGTAAAAACACAATAGTCTTATTTCCACTCGGGTTAATATCTTCAACATATAAATTCACACCCTTATCTACAGTAACAAAGTATCCCATGAAGATTCCTCCTAAGTTAAATTAGTTTCAACAATAAGATATTAATAAATATAGGTGAGTACATATGCCATTATGTTAGAGCAGCGTAAAAGTATCCAGCATATTGAACTATCCTGCTCCGTTTGTTCAATAAGAAAAGAGTTGCCGCCGCAACTCCTTATTGAACTCTTGCACCCAGTTAGCTCAATTAGGATCCAGAATTATCGATATGAAAATGGATCCAACTTAGCCCTACAAATGTAGGAGATGAACAAAAACCCTCGAAATCCACCTGACCATTATCGTATGTATGAGGACCCGTTACATTTATTTCTCGTCCAAGTTGGTTAACTAATTGAAGTACATAAAACACTGCCTTTTCTGGTTCTTCAATCAGTAATTTGGTTTCACAAACAAGTTCGTACTTCGATTTATCCTTCCAATATAGCCCAATTTAACGGTGTTCAATTCTCCAATTACTTGAGATAACCCCTTTATTACTTTTTGTGCCTTTTCTTTTGAGGTGACATCGATGAATATCCGCCAATTTATCGTTCTAAACATTTAATTACTCCTTTAGTGCCTTCAATAGTGTGTTTTTTTAGTAATCCCATCTTCAAGTATCGCACCCGTTAATTGAAGAAGAAAATTTAAAGTTTAACATACTCATTGCTTTCTTTTTTTGTTATATAACCAATAAAATAGCTTTATACTTCAAGAACTAATATCATAATTATAATAGACTTATTGGATATCGTTATTGAAAGCACCTAACGGCTGAAACATTACAATTAGACAAAGAATAATCTTCCCTTTAGTATGCCTTTTTAAGAGTATCATTACATATTTGAAATGGCTTCTCGTGTTGTCCATGTAGCACTACTGAAAGCTCGGTAGTTCGTAACAGCAGCATGAAAATCGTTTTCACTAATCGTGGCAGTTGCATCGTAAACAACAGCTGTCTTGAAGCCATTTTCGATTAAATCTCTCATATGCGATTCAACACATACGTTTGATAATACCCCAGCCAAAATTACCTGTTCTTTTCTGCGTTGCCTTAGTTGATAGACCAAATCATTTGTCTGAGGGCTGGCCACCTTGTGAGGTGTTGCAATGACGGTTGTTTTGTCCCAGATATACGGAGCTAAAGTTGGAACATAATCGGCTTCTGGAGTTGGAGAACTATATTGATTTAATTTCTGATAGACACGCAAACTAATCAACATCTCTTGTTCGTTCCCTGTAAACTGCCAATCATAGTCATGTGGATATAAGAAGTGTGGGGAAACAAAGAGTTGATAACCTTTACTACGGGCAGTGCCTAACAGTAGTTCCAAGTTGGCTAAAGTATTATTCTGTTTAATGTTAGCCTTTGTCAAATGATATCCTCTTCCGCCCGGAGACAAAAAGTCATTTTGAGGGTCAGTAATAACAATTGCAGTATTCGCTGGGTTTGGTTTAAACATAGAATTGTTCCCACCTTTTTTATGCTTTCACTTATCGATTATACGATCTACATTGATTAAAAATTCCTTAGGAAAATAAAATTTTGAATTAAATGAGTGACAATAAGTACGGATAAACAAAAAGACCGCCGAAAATGGCAGCCAGATATTCAACTCTTGCACCCGTAAGTTCAATATCTACTTTGTTTTTTCATAGGTAATTAAACCAAATCAACATGAAAAAAGTACACGGTATACTAAGCAGTAAAGCTAATTTGTAATTAACAAAGTGTAGTCGTAACATTGGGAACATCACTGCTTCAAATAATAAAGACCACCAAATATTCCAACCATGATAATGTTTAATTGAGTGAAAATATTTCAACCCAATCAATTCGATTACAACCAGTAAAACAATCCAACCAAATACATATAAAATAATTTTCACTCTTGTTTTAGGAAATTTAGATAAATATAAAAAAAGTGCGGGAAATAAGATTAAAATGAGATAGAAAAAGTTCCTGCTTTTAAGGCTGGTAAAGCTCTTAAAGACGCAGTATCTGGAAAATAATTTTTAAAATTAATTTTAATACATAATGAATGTTAAAAAGTCAGTACCTTAAAAGGTATTGACTTTTTTGCTAGTCGTAAAAACATATTAAAGTGATAAGTCTCCTTATATCTTGACCTAATTTAGCTATTCATACAGAGCAAAATCAGCAAGTATTTCCTTGTTTTCTCTTTTTTTCTCTTATTCATTTGTGGGCTAGGTAATGCCAAAAGTAAAGGATTGTATCAGTGTTACTGCTGAAGATACGAATCTACATTTAATTTGGGATTGTGATGATGAAGTAGGCTATGGTGTAGAATTTTCAGACGGTGAGGCGGGAATTGCTAGCTGGTCATTCGGTGATAAAAGCATTGAATCCTACCTTTTAGCCGAAGGTTGGTTTGAATTCCTTTGCTCTATTCTTACAGCAACATACAACTTGCCGGATCACCTTATTGATGACTATTGTATTTGGATTGAGGATGAATCTCCAACTAAAGAAGTCGAAGATAAAGTGTTAAAGATGATCCAATTAATGACCGATCATTTTGGTTACTATTCTTTAGATGAAAACGTGTTAATGAGTTGCGATCTTCATTCGGAAGGCAAAAAGAAGTACGGAGTTGGACAAAATATATTAAAGAAACGAAATGAGATTAAGACATTACTAATTTAGCAGCAGCGAAACCGTTGCTGTTTTCTATTTAGTTCGGGTTTTTCTACTCTTTTATCCAAAGCCTGTTCCACTAAAACAGTTAATCCTATGAAACATCCTGTAAATTCACAAATAAAAAATTTTTAAAATTTCTCTAGTTTCTCCGTTGAATATCGGTATTCATCATTTATAATGAAGCGAAAATTTTATTAACAGTTCCAATTGACTACTGGAGGGATAAAATGAGCTTTAAACTAGTGAATCTTGTTAAATTGAAGGAAAAAAAGCCCTACACCACTTTTGTTCCCAGTGAGTTGGTGATCCGCGAATTAAAAAAAGGTGATCGGGTCAAATTGAATTTTTTCACCGACTCTGTAGAAGAGGGATACTGCTGTGAAGAATTGTGGGTGGTGATAACAAAGAGAAAGTGGAACCTTATTACTGGAACTCTTATAAACCAGCCGAAAAAAATAAAATGCTTGGTAATAGGCCAAAAGATTTCTTTTGGTGCGGAACATATTTGTCATACTGAATTTGTTGATGGCGAATTGCTTCAATGGCAATATTTTAACTTCTTGCTGGTTATGGTTAGCAAAGATGTTCTGAAAAGGAGAACTATAAACCGTTTAAGCCGGCAAATACACCAAAAGGGGCGAGAATCTGGATGGGTCGTTTTAAGCGGCTATGAAGATACTGAGTTTAATAAAGAAAGGGAAAATTTTGAATTAGTTTCTCTTTCTGAAATCTTGGACATCGATGATTCTGTTTTAGGCTTTATTGACACGCCTCCTTTTTCTGCATACATAAGAGGATACGACGGTTTCTTTTATAAACTGGATACGAAGGATATGGATTTCGTTCCACAGAATCAATAGCTTATTTAAGAATAAAGCAGACCGTTTTTGCTACGCCGCCAATACATTGTCCAATAGAAAAATGTGATTGGCGGTCCGCTTACTTATCCTATTAATGTGTATTCTTTGAAAAGCAATCTTCGCAAACACAATTACGGAACACAAGACCATTTACAGTACCAAAGAAACTATTGACTGTTAATCACCCATTGGTATACGTGGTTTTTAGCAGGCGGAGCTGCGTGCTTTTTCTCATATTCTCTTTTCCTCTTTATCTATCGTTTTTCACTATTGGGTGTCAATAAAAAAACATTATGGGGCTATGTAATGGCAAAAGTAAAATATAGTTTCAGTGTTGCTGCCGGAGATGACAATCTTCATTTAATTTGGGATTGTGATGATGACGTTGGTATGGTGTCGAATTTTTGAGTGATAAGGAAGGAATAGGCAACTGGACATTTGGTAAAAAGTTTACTTTTAATAAAGCAGGATAATTGTTTTTTCTTTACAAATATAGATTGTCGAATATAACAAAGGTGGTTTTTATATGGCAGAAGTGATTGACAGTATGAGTGTTCCTTATGTTGACGAGGATGATGATTTCGAGTCGAATCTTCACCTACTATGGGATTGTGATGATGAAGTAGGCTATGGTGTAGAATTTTCAGACGATGAGGCGGGGATTGCTAGCTGGTCATTCGGGGATAAAAGTATTGAATCCTACCTTTTAACCGAATGTTGGTTTGAATTCCTTTGCTCTATTCTTACTGCTACAAACAACCTGCCGGAACACATTATTGATGACTATTGTATTTGGATTGAGGATGAATCACCAACTGAAGAAGACGAAGAGAAAGTGTTGAAGATGATCGAACTGATGACTGTTTATTTTGGATATCATCCTCTGGAAGAAAAGCGTGTTAATGAGGTGCGATCCTCATTTGGATGGCCAAAAGAAGACCGGATTTGGACAAAATTTATTAAAGAAACGAAATTGAGATTAAGACATTACTAATTTAACAGCAGCGAAACCGTTGCTGTTTTCTGTTTAGTTCGAGTGTGTTCTATTCTTTTATCCAAAGCCTGTTCCACTAAAACACTTAATCACCTGTAACATCCTGTAAATTCATAAATAAAAAATTTTTAAAATTTCTAGTTTCTCCGATGAAAATCGGAAATTTGCTTAAACTCTCTGGCCGAATCAGTCTATATTTATGGGAAACTTATTAAAAATCTATAAATAAAACAAAAAAAAGAAGAAAACAAATATTTTCTCCTTTTAAAATATCCATATGATTTTATACTTCTAATAAATTTTTGATTTCCCCATAATAAAACAGTTCCTGTTCAATTTCATTTCCCACTCTTCTACCGCTGCGTACTTCCTCTAGAGGTATATTATATTGTACAAAATCAATTTATAAGAATTTACTTAAATCCGGATAATAACTGACTGCCAATGCACCATCTACAATGAGACTTGCACCGTTAACATACGATGATTCGTAGCTTACTAAAAATAACGCAGGTCCTGCATTACGCTATCTTTTTATATGATAACCTCGTTCATATTGTTTCGGTACATTTAACTGCTTGCTACGTAATTCAATAGCTGCATGGGTTGACCAATATGGATCCACTAGCATTCCACGGGCAATTGCCACCAAGTCTGCATCTCCATTCCCAATCACTGCCTCCGCTACTGCAGGTTTTTCGAGCATTCCTACTGCAATTACCGGAATGCCGACCTCCTCACGAATTTTACGGGCAAAAGGCACCTGGTAGCCTGGGTAATTTCCTGGCTTTCTTTCACCTGGAATTCCTTCACCACCGCTACTAATATGAAGAATATCAGCACCTGCTTCTTTATAGGCTTTACTTAGCATAATGGCATGATCTAAATCGTAGCCTCCATCAGCGTATTCTACAGCTGTTATACGGACAGATAAGGGCATGTCAGATGGGATTTCCTTTTTAACAGCTTGGATAACCTCTCTTCCAAAAAGGGAAAGATCCCCGCCGTATTGATCATCACGTTTATTCGTAAGCGGTGATTGGAACTGATGGATCAAATACCCGTGAGCAGCATGAATTTCAATCATGTCTACCCCAGCTTTCACTGCCCTTCTTGCTGTATCAACAAACAACTGAACCATTTCCTTTACTTCCACAGTGGATAAAGCACGTGGAGTTTTATAGCCTTCATCAGGGAATTTTATAGCCGAGGGGGCAACTGGATTAGCAGCATCCTCTGCTTTTCGTCCGGCATGGGCAATCTGTATGCCTATTTTTGTACCATAGGCATGGACCTGGTCAATAATTCTTGAAAAGGCGGGAATTTGATCATCTGACCATAAACCAAGGTCATAGTCCGTAATTCTTCCATCAGGATCTATATCAGTCATTTCCATTATGATTAGACCTGTGCCACCGATGGCTCGGCTGATGTAATGAACATAATGCCACTCGTTAGGCTTCCCGTCCTTTTCAGTAACCGAGTATTGGCACATCGGAGCCATAACAGCCCGGTTCTTCAATTTTAAAGATTTCAGTTCAAACTGTGAAAATAATTTATTACTCATTCCTTTTCATCTCCAAATAATTGATCGTTTTCTAGGGCAGCTTTGTCTATTCTCTTTTTTACCTAACAAATCAAATTAAAACATCCGTGTAAATGATGAAAAATAATCAAATGATCTCTATAACCCTAATGAAATATATTTAGTTTCTAGATAGTCTTCAATTCCATATTTTCCGCCTTCTCTTCCTAAACCACTTTCTTTGTATCCTCCAAAAGGAGCTTCTGCAGTAGAAGGTACTCCAGTATTTAATCCTACTACTCCATAATCCAATCTACCTGTTAGTAAGATTGCTTCGTTAATGTTTTCAGTGAACACATACGCTGCAAGACCAAAAGGACTATTGTTGGCTCGCTCAATTACTTCGTCTAACTCTTTAAATGTAGCAATTGGAGCTACAGGTCCAAAAGTTTCTTCCACCATACAAAGCATATCATCAGTGATAGCGTTAATAACCGTAGGTTCTAAATAAAAACCTTGTTCTTCCATAATTCTTTTACCACCAGTAAGAACTTTACCACTTTTTTTAACAGCATCTTCTATATGCTCTATTACTTTTAAAAGTGCAGACTCATTAATAAGTGGACCTATGTCTACCTTTTCCTCTAGCCCATTACCAACTACGAGTTGAGAAGTACGTTCAACAAATGTTTTTGTGAATTCCTCCGCTACCTCTTCTTGAACATAGAATCGGTTTGTTGCCACACATGCTTGTCCACCGTTTCGGAATTTAGAATGAATGGCTCCTTCTATTGCTTTATTAATGTCAGCGTGTTTTGTAACGATAAATGGTGCATGACCACCTAATTCTAATGAGACTTTTTTCATGGTGTCGGCTGCATCTTTCATCAATTTTTTTCCAACAGGAGTTGAACCTGTAAAGGTGATTTTACGAACTCGGGAATCATTTTGCCAAACACCTACAATTTCTCTTGAATCTCCTGTCACGATATTGATAACACCTTTAGGAAATCCAGCCTTTTCAGCTAACTCAACTAATTTTAATGCTGTAAAAGGGGTATCTTTAGAAGGTTTTAAAACAACGGTGCATCCTGCAGCGAAAGCTGGTGCTAATTTTCGAGTTATCATGGCAGCTGGAAAGTTCCATGGAGTAATTGCAGCAACTACTCCAATCGGTTCCTTTTTAACAAAGATTTGTTTGTTTGTATCAGAAGAAGGAATAAGATCACCATATATTCGTTTTGCTTCTTCTGCATACCACCTAACATAATCATTAGAATATTTAATTTCTGTTAATGCCTCTTTCAGAGGCTTCCCTTGTTCCATTGTCATAATTCGTGCAAGCACTTCTTTATTAACTTCAATTAGCTGGTGCCATTTTAAGATATATTCACTTCGTTCATACGCTGATTTCTGTGACCATGATTTAAAAGCTGCTGATGCAGCATCTACAGCCAACTGGGCATGTTGACTATCTCCTTGTGGAACAGTCCCAATAACCTCTTTTGTAGCAGGGTTATCTACATTCGTATATTTTTCTGTATCAATCCAATTTCCATTTATATAAAATCTATTGATAAAAAGATTTTCCATGTAATTTGCTCCTTTGAAAAAATAAAAAAAGGGTAATAATTGCCTCATTAACACTGCTCTTTACATCTTAAGATTTTTTAGACGAATTAAGTTTGAGTTATAGATTTTTTAGTGCCTGTAGATTATTTTTTCGTTTACCGGCTCCCTTTCTTTCTCGCTTAAATACGAATTTTATATCGCGGCGATTAAAAATAAGCATGATAATATATTCCCACAATGGATTCCACAAAATTCTATTTGTTTGATAAGCAGGACCCATCATGTAGGAAACTGTTGTTACTCCATCTCGATATCTATGATTACTACCTTTGCATCTGTTTGACCAATAATCGTCCTCTAATAAAGCTAACGAGTAGAAAAATAATTGGAAAACTGATCATGAAAATTGGGAAAATGAATTTAATCCAAACAAAATTTGTATAATCCAACATTCCAAAAACATTAGCAGGTACTAAGGAAATAGTGAAAATGACGGGTGCAGCAAATCCAATCATTACCCGCCAGTTTTTGATACCAAACAATTGTGCGGTTCCATAGCTATTGATGAACAAGTAAATGGACAACTTTACGAATACGCTAAAAATCCAGATGAATACGATCCAGACATCCAGATTTTGAATAAATTCTAAATAATTAATAAATCGAACCATACTAAAATATGGAAAGACTAAGGTTGAGCTGATATTTGTTCCAAATGTTGTAATAACCATAACCGCCGTAAAAATTGCGATTAATGATGCAGTGCCAATTGCAAATAACGTCGGTTTTTGGAGTTTTTGCGGGTTGGTAATAAAAGGCGTTAACATCATGATCATCATGGACTCTCCTAGGAAGGATGCATTCGCCAGTGATCCCTTTAAAAGGTTTATTACTCTAGAATCCGCGTATACAGGCAAAAGAAGATTCGGGTGAATATTAGATAAATTTAATGCAAAGGTAATGACAATGCCAACCAGAAGTAAAGGTCCGGCCATTTCACTGAAGCGGGCAATAGCTTCGATGCTTCCTGCGTAGTTTATGTAAATCATAGCTGCAACCATAAGAGCCGCGATAATCCATATCGGCGTATCGTGAAATAGAACTTGATTAATGAAAAAAGAAAAGATTCTTAATATATCGGCGGATACCGAGAACCACACCAAAATATACAACACACTTATTAGTTTTCCAAACCACTTTCCAAAAATCCTTTGTGTAAACTCCACCAGCGTATAGGAAGAATGCATCTGACTGACTCGAACTACAATCAGTGTCACGACTAGTCCAATGACACCGGCAACTGTAAGGGAAATCCACGCGTCCTGTTTAGCAATTTCAATCGTTGGCGATAGAGTCAGCCAAATACTCATCGAAATTTCTAACGTCGTAAATAGCCAAAACAATTGCCAAGTTGAAATTTTCATTTTCTTTCTCCTATCCCTGGGATTGGCTTTCCTATATCCCCTGTACTCTGAATTTTTAATTTGACATCAACCGATACTTCAAGCGTCGGGAATATTTGATCCCATTCCTTGCGAATTTTTTTCCAGTAGTAAGGATGTTCTCTATGAAATTCTTCACCGAATCCAAACACGTCCTGTCCATACTGATGCTGAATTTTTTTTATTGCAGCTTCTACATGCCTTTCTTTAATTTCATTAATTTTGCGTTCTAACCGGATGCGTTCGGCGGATATTGAAAGGTCAATATCCGTATTATTTTCAAGCACCCTCGCAGTTCCCACCAGTTTCAAATGGGCTTTCAGTTTATTGTTTTTAATTTCCGTGCGAATGGATTTTTTTAAGTTGGATTCATACATAGATATACTACCTTGCCCTGTTTCTTCAGTTACGAATCGATTCTTTAAAGTCCCTTTTATCCAAAACAATTCTAGAGATGCTCTCTCGCTTACTTTTCCAACCATTTGTAAATTTTTATTAAATATAGCAACGGATCTAACATCGAAGGTTTCGTGTTTCTCTTCCTTATTTTTTGGAGAGATTTTGATCATCGGCATGGCAGGCCGAATGCCATCTCTTCCAACATCGAGTAAGACATCCCGTAAGGCAATGTCTCCTAATCGACTAAATCGGTCCTGATCAACGGCTGCGATCGCGGAGAATGGATTGAACGGACTGTTGATAGTTAAAACATCCTTTCCTTTTCCGTTATCTACTACAAAAATATCTGTCCGCATTCGAGTATCAGTATTTCGCGCAAATTGATCCATAACATCGGTTAGCCCCTTACGTGCCATCTTTTCTCCAATAAAAATGGCCCTGCGATGGCCAAGAAATATTTTGCGGGGAGACTTGTCTTGAATTTTTTGCTCCAAATCTAAGATAGAAGATCCAGTTGCAGTTAGCACGATATTCGCCTTTTGCCCTTTTCCCCCGCCTCCTTTGGAGATATTCATTTCGCCGGGAATTGCGATTTGAGCGCTTTTTTCAAGTTTGCCGCTTTCCGATAAATCAAGGGCAGATCCTATCCAAAAAGCGTAATCGTTTATTTCATTCCTGTCCCAACATCCAGTAAGCAGCAACACCAGCACTAAACAAATGACTGAACAGCCAATTTTCTTCATTGTTTTTGTTGCGCCGATATGAACCGTTTATTCATTCTTATCAGCGTGTCCTTCCAGAAATTTGGTCCAATAGGAGCAACCGGTTTTAAATATGGTATGCCGAACGACTTAAGTGTCACAAGGTGGATCATGATAAAAATAAGCCCGATCGCAACTCCGTACATCCCAAGGAATCCCCCTAGTATCAGCAAAGGGAACCGCAGAATGCGAAAAGGCAAAGCCAGACTATAGTTGGGAAAAGCGAATGAAGCAATACCAGTACCTGCAACAATCATTACAATAGGAGCAGATATAAATCCAGCTTGGACGGCTGCTTCCCCAATAACCAATGCGCCTACGATACTCACAGCTGACCCGATCGCTTTAGGTAATCGAAGGCCGGCTTCCCTCAATCCTTCGAACATAAGTTCCATCAACAAAGTTTCAATTACGGTCGGAAACGGAATACCTTCTCTAGAAGCTGCAATACTTAGCATGAGAGCTAGCGGGATCATCTGAGGATGGAACGTCGTTAGCGCAACATAGAGGGAAGGAAGCAAGCAAGATAAAATTGCCAGCAATAGTCGCAAGAGTCTGACTGCGGATACGTATACAAAGCGTTCATAATGGTCTTCCGCTGCTTGAAAACCTGACCAAAATGTCATTGGCAACAACAATGCGTTTGGAGAGCCGTCAACGATAATGGCTACTCTTCCTGCCAACAAACTCGCTGAAACGGTGTCCGGACGTTCTGTATTTTGGATTTGAGGGAATAGGGATAAAGTCTTGTCCTCAATAAATTCTTCTATATAGCCGGAATCCAACAGTTGATTAGTGCGGAAAGAATGAAGTCTTCGTGTAACTTCTTGAAGTAATTCGGGATTGACCTTATCTTCGATATATACAACGACAAATTCTGTATTGGTCAACTCGCCAGCTTGATGGCTTTCAATCTTTAGTTTCGAATGACTTATTTTTCTTCGAATCATACTTAAGTTTGTTTTTAGGTCTTCGGTGAATCCTTCACGTGGGCCGCGGATCGATGCTTCGTTTGAAGGTTCAGTGATCGAGCGTTGTTGGAAAGTAGTCAGATCTGCTAAGTAAGCATAAGGCTTACCATCTAGAAAGATGGCTGTACTGCCCTTCAGAACTTTTGCTACAATTTCTGATAAGCGAACTACAATTTTATACTGTTCCAGTCGGTCAAAATCACGACTAATCATACATGCCGAAATAATTTGTTCCAATTTGTTCGAGTCAGTCAGTTCTTCTAGATATACGAGCAAAATGTCCGAGTGATTTGATAGTTTCAACGGGCGAAATACCATATCAGCGCAGTTACGAAAAATGTCTCGCAACGTATCATGATTGATGTTAACATCTTCACTTATATCTATGGGAACGCTTGGTTCCATACTGATCACCACCTTGTTAGAGAAATCAGTATATAGTTTTAGTGGAAATTTATTGCTTTATTCATAATACCACTAAGAAGGACTGTCCCAGCAATTTGCGCCATTTTGTCCGAATTTCTATTAGAGAAGAATCCAACTTGTTTCATTTTTAGTTGGTGAATTATCATCGAGTTCCTTGGTTTAAGTCAAAAGCTAATTCATACTGAGATTTTAGAAATAGATAGCAAAGAATAGGGAGAAACATGGAAGGTAAAACACATATTGTTGGGGGCTGAATTAAGTTTTTATGGCCTTTAAAAATCCATATAGGTATACCTGGTGGAATTCGTACTGGCAGTGCAATTGAACAAGGATTTTTGACCGTTTTAGTGTATAAATTTGTTATGTAGGTTATCATATTTATTTATAACCCGGAGGAAAATTATATAGAGAACTTCAAACTTCTTTTCATTCGGTGGTCGCGACTTTCATCTGGATGAAAGTCGCTCTTAAAGAAGGCAAGCCAAGTACTGACTTGCCTTTTTTCTAAACCTTCTTTTGGGAACATGAGTTCCGATAGGTATTATTCTTACCCCGAAAACTTGATCCACTCACATTTATATAGAAGTTAGTATTAGTACTTGATACTAATACTAACAATATACTGCAATAAATCAAATTTTGTCCTTTTAGCAAAATAAAAATGGTTTTTCTCCTTGGGCATTTATTGCTTTTCTGCCCACTTCATGAATGAAACGATGTCATCTCCAATTTTATATGTTGAGCCATTAATCCGTTTAATTTGGTCAACAAGCCGCTGTTTATTTGTCTGATTTGGCTTATTCAGGTACACGAGTGCGTCCAGCCCACCTTGTCCCTCATCACCTAGCTTGGTTAGCCACGGCTGAATTTCATGCAGTAGCTCTTTGTCGGAAATGGTCGATGGCAACGTGCTGGGTAGTTTCTCGAGTGTACTGAATTCGGTTTGTAATGCTTTTTCCGCTGCTTGTTTTTGTGTATTTGTCGACGCATTTTGGTAGGCAGCTACCATTGATTTTATTGGTGAATAGCCAGTGGTATTCAAGATACTCGACGTATTAAACTCAGCAAATGTCTTAAATAGGGATGGATCCGTGATTCCTGGCATATTCTTAACGGCGTTCTCCCATGAAGTTCTTGAGTGATAACCATTAGGATTTTGTAAATAGTCCGAGATCGTCTCGAGCGCAAGTTTTGAAGTACTTGGCTGTATCATCGGATTACTCATATAACCGGCTATATTATTTGTGAGTGAGGCACTTCTTCCTTCTAGTGGCCCCATCAACAACTGTGGCCTATGTTTTTGAACATACGTATAATCGTTGACGGGATAATTGTCCCATAAGATCGGTTTGCGCCCTAGCAGCTTTGTAATCGTTTGAGCTTGCGTACTTGTAATGCTTTGGTTTAACACCCAATTACCTGTCCATATGACCTTTATGTTGCGGTTCAAAATAGATCGAAGCGTCCTCCAATATGGACCATCCGTCAATCCATAATAAGAAGTAGGGGCAAACCATAACTGGAAACTTGGATCTTTTGCTTTTTCATCTGATAAAATTTGATTCGCTACTTGCATTTGCGCTTTCGGATAGTCTGAACCGTAAGCATTTCGATCAGCTGACTTTAGACTCGTTAGGATATCGTCAAAAGATAGCATAAATGTATGAACACCAATTGACCGCAGTTGATCTATCTTTGCTTCTAATGCTTTTCGATCAGACTGAGAACTATAGGTGATAGACTTGTTAACCGCGTTTGTTGAAGTTCCGGTCATACCCGGTGATATCGAATAAATAAAATTAACGTGCTCTTTTTTAGCGCCTGTTACTAATGTTTGCATTTGCGACAGTTTGGCTGACGGATATATTGAGCGCCAATTCAAACGTTGATAGGGATCGTCTTTTGGTGCGTACACATACGTGTTTAATTTTTCTTTCTCCATAAAATTAAACATATTGAGACGCTGTGCGTTACTCCAAGGAGTTCCATAAAAACCCTCAATGACGCCTCGAATAGGGACTTGTAGTGAAGTGCCAGATGGGTGTGATAACACCGCATTCGGATCGAAAACAGAAATATGATCCACTTTGCTAGAATCTGTATTAATCATGAATTCAAGCAGGAAAGTGTCATTCACTTGATAAATTTCATTCACTTGTTTCGATGTCGGCTTCGTGGTGGTTTTCGGATTACCAAGCACGCCTTTTACATCAGAAAGTGTCAAACTTTGAACTTGTTTACTGTATGATCGCACATCAAAAATCAACCCGTTTTGGTTAAACCCAAAAGCGGCTTGTTTTAAATTGTAGGTGGCATAAGTCCCTTTACCCGCAACAACCTGGTTATTTGGTTTTCCCCAATTTTGTTGGACCTCTGCCATGGTTGACTTCCCAGCAGTAAAAGGGGAATTATCGACTTTTCCTGATTTCGCAAGGGACATTAAGTTGTGCAGAATGCTCTTTGAATCTGTTTTACTATTTATACCCGTAAAAGCACCGCTGGTTGTATTCTCAAATTCGGATGAGATCTGCCCTCGGCTACTTTGATCTTTTTTCGGAGTATGCTCGGAACGATTCAAAGTACTTGAACATGCACTCAACATCAACAATATAATAACGCTAATAGTCATTCGTTTGACTAGATTCATAAGATATCCTCCTGATGTTAAGTTGCCTTAACCGTAAATTGAGACTCATTCTTGCATCACCACTGTCTTCCCGGATCGCCTGCCATACTATTAACGGTTCCCCTAGGGTAAAGTACGGAGTAGTGTTCCATTACCGGGTCCTGATTGTTTTTTGAAGGCTGAGAAAATACGAACAAAATCTTGTATTCCGAACTTACAACATACCCTATAATTTCCTCACCATTACTTTTTACATCATATGCCGGAGTCCCATTTGCTTTCTTGACCATAGAAAGTGATAATTCATATAATTCCTTATCAAAGGATCTCGCCTCGAATATTTGATCCCCTTTGTTGAAGCCAAACACCACATTGTATTTCGAAAATACAGCATAATTCCCTTTAGCACTAGGTACCCAATCGACCTTATCCGGATTTCCAAGCTTTTTCTCTGCTTCATCTATAACTGTTGTTTTAATAGGAAACTCTGAATTTATGATTTTACCCTGCTTTGCCATTTGCATGATACTTGCAAGAAGCTTTCTCTTATTGCTCTCTTGAGATGATGGGGCAGAAGAATTGTTAATCGATGCTGAAGCTTGTGTTGTATTGCTTTGTGTTGTATTGCTTTGTGTTGTATTGTCTTGTGTTGTATTGCTTTGTGTTGCTTGATCTTGCGATGTTTTTTTCACTGACGAAGTAGAATTAACATTAGAACTATTTGTACCGCTGTTGTTATTTGGGATAACCCCTGTACTGACTGATTTAATGGTGCTTGAGCAGCCTACCATAATTGTAAGAAATACAGCTAAAACTGCACATATTGCCGAACTTTTTCTGAATCGTGTAATCATAATAATCCTTCTTTTATTGTATTTACTTGCAAATCCTAATGCCCCAGTAATGTCCTTTTTTTCTGAGAATAATCTAAGCATATTGATCATAGTCTGACCGTATTTATTGACTTCTTCTGTCTTTAAGGTGTTGAGGACAGCCGCATCACAAGCCAGCTCACAGTCTTGTTTTATCTGATTAAGTGAATACCAGATTAAGGGATTGAACCAATATATTGCTTTAACAATCATAAGCAAGGTGTTTACCGCTAAATCCTTGTTCCTAATATGAGTTAATTCATGGCTGAGAATAAACCTAAGCTCTTCCGGGGTTAATTTGTCTATAAGCTCCTCTGGAATTAAAATTTTAGGACGTATCACCCCGTAAACTGCAGGCGATTTCGAGTAATTATTATAAATAATATTCACCTTCGAATTTACTTTTAGCCTTGATTTTTCCGCTTCAAGAATGTCGATTAAGTCTTCTCTTTCACAGCTTGAGCACTTTTTCAATTTAGCCATCATCAAGATATTTACGCATAGAAAAAACAGTAAAGCTGATGAAACACCTATTATCCACAGCACTGCCGCAGTATCATAATTAAATATAGTCCCTTTAATACTTGGTTCAGCCAATGCCTTACTATCTTCTTTAGACGGTGTTTTTCCGGTTTTAATAGCACTGTTTGATATTATGTTAGGAACATATTGCTCTGCAATAAAATTAATATCAGTTTTCTTCTGCTCATTTGGAATAAAATTCAGCAAGCTTATATGACTTTGAATGCCTATTGGCAGAATTAGCCTAAGTACAAGCATAAACCAAATATAATAATGAAGCCTTGCGCTAAGCTTCTGTCCAAAAATTGCCTTAATGGCAAGTATCCCTAAGGCTAATATACTGCCCATAAGTGACAGTAATAAGACTTCTTTAAATACTGCAGATAACACCATGCTTCAACACCTGCCTTTTACTCATTCATTTTTTTATCAAGCAATCTTTGAAGTTCTTCTATTTCTTTTTCAGAAATCTTCTCATCCTTTATAAAATTGGCGAGCATAAGGTGGAGAGAACCATCGTATACCTTTTGGATAAACGACCTTGTTTCTTCTAGGATAACGTCTCTTTTATCTACCAAAGGATAAAACTCATACTGAGGCATCTCCTTATTCACACCTAAAGCTCCCTTTTTTACCAGTCTGCTTATTAATGAATGAATTGTTTTCGGACTCCATTCCTTATTAGAACTTAATGCCTCTATTATCTTCGCAGCAGTTAATGGAGCTTCTTTCCATAACACCTTCATTACTATCCACTCTGCATCAGATATTTTGCAATCTATTTTCTTCATCTTTCTTCCTCCATCCTACAAGTGTAATCTGCATTTACAGATTACACTTGTAGGATGGTATTGTCAATAGCTTTTTTGCCCACAAAAATACAAAAAGTATTCAGGCAAAGCCTACTCGGAAGCGGGTTTATAGCGTGCTTATAAGTGGCCTCTCTTCTAGCCTTCCGGCGTCGCCTCCTTTTAAACATATTTTTAAATCCATTTTGTTATTGAATCCAGGGTGTTATAGATAAAAAAAACTCTAAATTCTTTGCAGTTGTCCAACTAAACTTCCACGTTAGTCCAAAAAAATGAGGATGCCGTAGCAACCCCACTGTTAACCTAAAGCCCCCGTTAGCCATTCATACAGCGCAAAATCAGCAAGCTTTTCCTCGTTTTCTTCTGTTCTCTTTTTCTCTTATTCTCTACTCTATCGTTTTCCCAATGTCAATTGAGCCAGTTATATAAATATAACTAAACCAAATATAGAAAAAGTAGATATACAATAGTCATTAGCACTCATACTATTTATTTTAAATACCAAATTATACAATTATAGTACTAGCAATGTAAAAGCAATTAATGGAAACATTGAACAGGGAATGAGTTGACCTCATTCCCTGTTTTATTTATAAGCCGGCTAAGATTTTGCGAAAATCCTTCTTGTAGTATTGCCCCCGTTACTTTAAGTACTTTTTTTCACAATCTCTTTTATCTAAATTCGTTCAGATAATCAAAATATCGGCAGAGAATAACGAGTATCAACTGAAGTTACTACTTGCGTATTATCAGTTTATGTACGATTTTTTGTCCAAAACGATAAACTGTAAAAAAGTGCCCTGCGGATTTGCAGGGACACTTCCTTTTCATAAAGTTTTTCCGGAAATGTTTAAATAACAACAACGCTGACACAGTTGTAGCAGTTATAGTAGCCATCATAGTAGCCGTTATAGCAACTACCACATCACCACATCCACCACATCCAAAACAGCCAAAACAGCCAAAACAACGAAAACCCCCACAGCGAAAGCCCCCGCAACGCATTCCTCCTCCGCAACGCATTCCTCCTCCACAACCCATTCCGCCTCCACAACGCATTCCGCCAAAATGGCGCGGATCCTGGCTCTGTGAATAGAATGGAGCTAACTCACCAACTTGAAAAGGATCGATTCCCAACCCTTGAAGATCATTTTGAAAATTCTGCATTTTTACCCCCCCCTTTGTTTTAATCAGGTTAAACCTAAATAGAGAATTGAACAGTAAATTGTCAGTTTTGCGTCTAAACACCAGATAATCTGTGTACTCTCCTCAACAAATTATGATTTCTCTTAGGTCCCTGTTACTAAATAAAGAGCCTATTTCACGTTGAGGTTTTATAGATGTTTATAAAGAACACTACTTATGGTTGAGCCTAAAATCAGGATTCTTGTTTCATTGCTAATAATTTGTTAAATGAGACAAGATAATTTTTGCCGATAATTTGAAAAGAGGCGACCGTAGCAACGTATACTGTTCAACAAAGGCAGCCGTTTGTTGAATAAGAATTGAGATTTTACTGCTTAGCAAAAGCCATAACAAGCCCACCTAAAATCAATAATCCCCCTGATACAAAAAATAATGATTTATAAAGCCATAACGGAAGACCCGCAAATCTACCAGTGCCATCCCGCAAGTCTTTACGACGTTTCTTCTCGTTCATCCTATATCCTTGAACAACGACAGTGACCCCGACCAAAAGAAACACCAATGCAAGAATCCAATGCAACCTTATCACCCTGCCAATTTAGAATCGTTCTTAAATTATCCTGCCACTTGAGTTAAATAAGAAAGAGGAAAAAGGACTGCCGAAACAGCAGTCCAATTGTTGTTTTACTCTAGCACCCGTTTGTTTAAGAAGGATTTTACTATTGCCACCACTCTTTTACATTAATTTCGTAAACTTTTTCGTTTCTATCTACCAATTGAACATTACAATCGTACTTTTCAAATTCTTCACCTGAAGCACCAATATGAGGATTTCTTAGGTTAAACACAACTTTTGCTGTTGCAGAATGAACATCATCTAAGGTTAAATTTTCATTTTTAAGTTGCCACTCAAAATTCTTCCGTAAATCGTTCAAAGCTTGCTTTATTAAAGGGATTTCAAAGGCTTTAGGGGTTATACTTCTATCTAAAATATCAATAACAATACAATCAATACCTTTTTCCTTAGCTATATTATATAAGTAGGCAATAACATAATCGTCTTCTCTATAATTCATTAAGCTTAAAAAGCTGTGAATAGTGTTATGACCTATACTTTTTAACAACTTTAACTTAGCCATTTTTACACCCTCTGCCCACTTATTCTTTAGTTTAAACTACCATACTTGTTGAACTAAACTCCCTCAATAAAACAAGCATAATCGCCGAATTACTCCTGTTTTCTTAGAATTTCATAGTTATTTATATATCGGTAAATGTCTTTATAGATGGAGGATCTTCACTTGAAAGGATATATTTGGACAGGGTGGGAAAAAAGAGCCACAACCCACTAACCAACCACTTGAATAAAATGGTAAATTAGTTAAAATATGATCGCACTGGTGGATATCCACATTACTCATGGAGGTCAACCCTCCCATGCCTCACAGAGTCTTCGCACTCAAATTCCTTCGTCCAACCTTTCCATGAGGTGGATGTCAGCCATGCTGCCCCACAGGGTCCAAGCCCGTAATTTAGTTGCTTTGCCGACTAATCCGTGCTTCAAATGTCCCCAAAAACTATAAAAACAATACTACTACTTATCTAAGCTAAACTTTAGTTAAGCCGCCATTTCTGCCTTCTTCGATACTGCAAGATGAGGAATATCTCTTAACATCTTTTCTTCATTAAATTCAAATTGCTTTTTACCTATCTGAAGAAAATTCGAATCAGTTTATTACATAAGGCAATAAGGGACTGCATCTTCTTTAACGGATTATCCGGACGTTGTGTATAGTAAGCATGCAATGCCTTAAATGCCGTATTTTTGGCGACGAGAATCATACAAACCCTAAATAACAGAGCCCTTAGCTTCTTCCGTCCCCTTTTGGTGATAGTCGTTTTTCCTTTGTGCTTGCCAGATGTATTTTCTTTTAAGCTTAAGCCGGCAAGCTTTATAATTTGCCGGTGATGAGTGTAGTCGCTTAAATCCCCTACTTCCGCAAAGAAGCCGGCAATAGTATCCCTGCCCACACCTTTTATCGCTAATATTTGTGGTACACCCGGTATTTCTTCAAGCAGACCATCTATTTTTGCATCCAATTCTTCGAATTGTAACTTAATTAATTCATACTTAGCCAGAATGGTTTTAAGCTCTAGCCTGGCCATTTCAGCACCTTGTTTAAGTCCGATGGACTTACTGGCTGCCTGCTTTAACTCCCGAATCTTGTTTAATCCCACACTCCGGGATACGGATTTCCTTAAATGGATTAATAGTTCATGTTCGGTGAATTCAGCTATTTCATGTGGTAAGGCATAGAGCTTTAAGAATTGTAATGCTGCCTTTCCTTCCCACTTCTTAAACACTTTCAGGAATTCAGGGAAGTATCGGTCAATCCAGTTGTGTACCTGTCCTTGGACCGTTTGAAGATCTTCAGTTAAAAGATCGCGTATTTTCTTTGCCACACGGAGTTCGGCATAAACACCTTGCGGTATAGTAGGTTCAGCGTATCTTCCGTCCTTGACCAGCTGGGCTATGACTTTAGCATCTTTCACATCATTCTTGGTAGGCGAGTTATCATCCAACTCCTTGCTTTTCTTGACATGCAAGGGATTTACAGCGACAAATTTAATCCCGTTTTCTTTTAAAATATGAGCCAGGTTAAACCAATAGTGACCTGTTGGCTCCATGCCAACCATGACTTTATCCATACGCTGTTCATTTTTGATTTCCGAAATCCATTGAAGAAAATGCTCAAAACCTTCTTTTGTATTTTCAAATTGACAAGGCGATCCAAACTCTATACCTCTAAAATCCTGGGCACGTGCCACATGCTTGAATTTTGCAATATCCACCCCTATAATCAAGGTTTGAGTAGTAATTTGAGCAATCTTCTTATTTTGGTTATAATTCATTTTAAAGCCTCCTGGTATTTGAGAGATTTGTCCTTTTTGCTGGCCAGCGTCAGGACTCTCTCATTCTACCAAGAGGTTATTTTTTTGTTCAAACTCCATTTTCCTTCATTACAGGAATGCTGCCCCGTTAGTTTAAGTGAAACATTTCACAAATGAACTATATCAGTATTCTTACTCTTTCTATTTCCTCCACAATCTGGCTCGTTTGTAGAAAAATTTAAAAAGCGCCTTTAGCTATTTGAAATTTTAGTTTATAAATAAGGTGGTTCCATAAACAGACGTTTATGCTGCTAAAAACAACTTTATCAAAATACACCTGTTGATGATATCATAGAAGCTATTATATGTTCCCAAACTCTATCTTATTTAAGATATCATACTAGATCTTAATACCAGTATCATAATATTGCCAAGATAATGGTTGAAACACTTTCGACCCTATTAGAATGTTCAATATATATTATTGAAGTCAATCTATGACCTGTCTGATATCGATTTGGTTGATCTTGTACCTGATATGTTAACAAGGAAATAATTTAAATGAAGTATTAAAAAAGTGACCCTATCGGCCACTATCCTTCCATTTTTTCAGCTCTTCATCATCCACAGAAATAACATAACCTCTTCCTTCTTTCTTTAACCAGCCTTCATCAACAAGTTCAAATACCATTGCTTGAACTTTTGTGTTTCCCATAGTCATTAATCGAGCCAAATCTTGAACACGAGTTTCCCCGGTATTGGCGATTATCCTTTTTAACTGATCAATTGGCTCTTCCTGCTCCGATTCCTCTAATCCGCCTTCTACGACTACATCCTTAAAAAGCTCTTTTAACTTATCATAAATTCCTTCTTCCTCTTTTTTATTAAGCGTTAAGACAGAACCTTGAAAACGCTCAAATTCATTTTTACTTCCTTCAATTTTTGCGAGCCCGTCTCCTAATCCTAATAGCTTTTCTGCTCCCACTTTATCTAATATAGTTTTGGAATCGATACCGGATGATACAACAAATGAAATTCGGGAAGGCAAATTTGCCTTGATTAATCCTGTAACGACATCCACTGAAGGCCGCTGAGTGGCAATAATCAAATGAATCCCCGCTCCCCTCGCTTTTTGGCATAAACGAACAATATCTTCTTCTACTGTTTTGTTAACCATCATCAAATCAGCTAATTCATCAATTACACATACAATATAGGGCAATTTCATTTCGTGCTTCAAGTTATAGCTCTGAATATCCCTGCAGCCGGATTCGGAAAACACTTCATACCGGTGCTCCATTTCCGCAACCAAGGCGATTAAAATACCATTGGCTTTTTTCATATCCGTAATGACCTCTTTTACCTGTGGGAATCCTTTGAATTGGCTGAATTCGACCATTTTCGGGTCAATCAGATACAACATCAATTGTTCTGGCGGAACAGATAAAATCAAGCAAAGAATTATCAGATTGACAAAAACGCTCTTCCCGCTCCCTGTGGTCCCTGCTATCAATAAATGGCGCAGTTTGGTTAAGCAGGCAAAAAGATATCCGCCATTGATATTTTCACCAATGATAAACGGAAGAATATGATCCCCTTTAAATTCCTGAAATTCTTCCGAGTCCAATATATTATTGAAATAAACAGGCTCTCTTTTATCGAGAGGAATAAAGATATTTACCGAATCCGGCTTATCGCCGATCTCGACAGTAATGTTTTTGTTGCCCATCGCTCCCTGAATATCCATTAGTTTTTTGATAATGGAGCTATAGGTAATTTCTGGCGGAACAAGCATTTGTACCTTTAATAAACTTGCTCCCTGATAAACTTGAGAAATCTCTAATGGTTTTTTTACAATGCCAACCCGCTGAAAGGCATTATTGATGGCAATAACCTTGGATTTATCCAATTCTAACACTTTATTTTCACTGTAAGGCATAAAACGGGAAGCCTTTTGTATCACTTCATGCTCTTCAAGATTTTTTGTGATTTCATAATTGGGGGAAACATTTAAAGGCTGTACTGGATTTTTCTGATCTGTCTTCTGAACATTGGATGGTTTTTTGTCACATAACAAGCTAAACAGTTCGCTTTCAGATAGGATCTGATCTACCAATTCCGTCTGAAATTGCCGTTTCTCCATTAAGTCAAGGAAAGTTCTTTTATGTTTCACGTTATGAATCGTAATTTCATTAAAAAGTTGCAAATTCGCAAGTGCCTTCCTGATGTATTCCATAAATTCATACGTATATTTCTCGTCATAAAGGAGAAAACGGCATTCAAATCGATAATTCCGCGAAAGGATTTTTTGCTCGATCTCTTCAATTGGCTGGGGCTCAGACGTATTGGAATAATTGTTTAACTTCGATAAAGCGCCTAATATTTTTTCTTGAAATTTCATCATGAATTTTCCTTTTAATGGGCGTTCAATTCCTCTTAGATAGCTTTCATATTGCTGGATTGCTGTTTCTCTCCAATTGTCTTGCCTTTTGCAAAACAATACCTGTATATAAACAGGAGCATAGGAGAATTCATTGATATATTGAAACAGATTCACAAATGCATTTGTATCTAACGGCATACATATGGATTTTGTTAACGTTAATTGTAATAACGCAATTTCATTCAAATCTTCATTTTTAAAGGTAATTTCCGAGACTTTGCCTTTCTTTTTATCGAACACAGGAGCAAATACATAATCATCATAATAATCATCAGGTCCAGAAAATCTTTCAAATCCATAAACCCCTTCTGCAATAAACCGCAAATGGATCATTTCATGTAGTAAAGAGCTGGTGAATTCCGGTACGGCATAAAGAATGGTTTTTTCATTCCTTAATGGTGTCTTATGAATCATCCTGGATATTGACATATCTTTACACCTTTTTTTTCATTTCGTTCATCATTATATTGCTGCCAGCCATTAAAACTGTTAAATTAGCCAGAATCACCGTCGTATTCAAAATCAAGATTAAGCTTGTTGTTGTGAACATACGGAAACCTCCATTTTAATCAAATCATGCTTTGTTCTTCCACTTTATGACTTTCTCATAAAATTTTCTCACAGGGTTAAATTTCTTGTCTTGAAAGAGCAAAAGCTTTTTTGTATTTTTCAGCATGCCTTTTCCTTCGTCCAAGGCATCTAATACATCGGATTTAGGACCCGTCATGGTTTTGACAAATTTAGGAGGGTTTGATAACCGATATAAACCACCGGCAACAATTAAGAGCTTAATGAACAACGTGTAAATACCACCTTGAACGGATTGTGTAGAGAAAATGAAAACACCCATCATTAGAATAAAGACTGAATAAACCAGCTGAACCAATGATAAGGATTTCACTTTGTTCCACCATTTCTTGGAATAATGTTGATGCCGCTCAAATGCCCAGCAGGATAAAGCAAGAGGAGAAATCGCGGCCAAACAAAATAAATCCCACCACCTTCTACCTGCCTGTAAACACACGGGAATCAAAAGAGCAATTGTGCTTAAATCAAATAAAATAAGAATTAACGTATCAAAGAAGCCTAGTCTCTTATTACTGACCAGCCCATTAAGATTGCCCCCATCTAAACTTCCAATATGGGAGATAGCATTAGAGAGCTCGTTCAAATAATAAAAGGCGGTTTTAAAAGCAAATGGCATAAATCCCGAAATCGCCACCACAATGGCATATCGTTTTAAAATTTTTTTGATATCGGTATGTTTTTTCTTTAGCATCTTCATGACCGACTCGTATATGAACATAAAGGTAACTACTGCTATGGAAATTAGCGAAAACGTTAAAGAGGTGTCTTTGACATATGGATTATCGAAGATAATAAGTGGAGTCTCAAGTGCGATTTTAGATAGGAAATGATAAATGGTTGTAAATAAATCTGCTGTATATTTCGGCAAGGAACTAGGTAGATTGTTCAACCAATCGATACCATCTAATATTTTACTCGTAATATATTCAATATTAATATAAGCCTTCTTTGTCATGTTTATGATGTTCGTTCCATCCTGGCCACTAACTGAAAATGTAGCCGCCTTTGCATGATGGATGGAGAAAAATAATCCTGAAGAGGAAAGTACTGCAAAGGGAATCCTGCTTTTCTTTAAAAAGGACGGACAAACCATCCTGAACCGCTGAAAAGAAGACTCACAACATAATAAATTAAAAATACGACTGGTACGGCTACCATGACTTGAACGAGCCCCTTGATGATGTCTACTGTCCATTCGTTTGATTCCTTCTTGTTTCCGAGCATCCGTTTCACACCGGCTGCCACCAAAAGTATGGCCCCAAAGATGACCGCTGATCCCACCGAGATCACCAGAAATTTTAAGAGAAGTTCCAGTATCTCTGGTGGAATTCCATCGGCATTTACTGGAAGAGTGGAAGCAGGCATGCTCGGTAATGTGTTGGCCATTGATGTTAATGGTAATACGAGAAAGCTTGTGGCTGTTATTATAAAGGTCTGGATCATGCACTTGTATTCCTTGACAGTTTTCTTTGGGAGTTTTATCGCCTCCTTGAGTATAGTAGGGATATGAAAATTTAGCTCTTCCACCCTTATTACATCATCTTCAACATTGATGGAAGAAAATTCAATATACTTAGTCAATGGATCCTGTTTTCGCGCGGACAGACGTACTAACTTTGGAGATGCCATCTGTATCACCCTTTTCTTTCTTGTCTTTTCTCCTTGGTTTACATTCATAATTATGGAAATAAGAAAACGCGGAAGAGAGTGCAATCCCAGTTCCAAAAACCGCTGCAAGCTTAAGGGATGTCATCACAATAAATGTTGTTCCCACACCATTCATCTCCTTTTACATGTAATGGTTAAAATCTATGACAGCGTATTGGAATTAGAATTTGTACTATCAAAAATTAATATAAAATTGCGAATTCACATATCAGCTCTCTTCCAGCTCTCCATTCTTAATCCGATATAGGCATTCATTTAAAGGTGGGCATCCCAAAGCGATCCATATTCGAAGGAAATAGTCCAGCGAAGGCTGATTTTTATTGTTTAGAATCGCGCTGATATTCCCTTGATGAATACCCGTGATTTCTGCTAATTCCTTCCCCCTCAATCCTTTATCCTCCATAATTTTTTTAAAAGAATTTTCAAGGCGATAGGGTCTACCTAAATCATCATAGCCGGCAAACGAATCTTCATTTTCAATCCATTTTACAACTTGAATAACACTGCCTTTCACAAATTCTTCAATGCTGGCCACTTTTTTTTCTTCTTTGTCAAATTGCACTCGCTTATTTCGATAATCAATAATATTGGTTATTTTTTGGTACAACTCTTCGCTTAAAAAAATCTGCACTTTTTTATAACTGCTCACGTATAATCCCCCTTTTATCCGTTCATAATTAAATTATTCAAACCAATCATCTCAGCAGGAGGTCATAAATATGCCGTATCTTTCTAAAAATCGTGATGAAAAAATCGAAGAAATCATTGGTAATAACGACGACGATTAAGTATAAGGAGCTGCTCATATTATGCCTCTACAATATGGAACTTGGTTTACGCCTGATTACCAAGCAGCATGGGAAGAGCGCTTAGATTATACATCTGACTATGTGATTGAAAAGACTGGCATGAGCCGTGAAGAATTAAGAAATTTACTTCGATTTTTGGATGAACAAAATATCATTCGATAAATTAAAATCCTTGTACTTTTAGTAAAGCCCTCCTATGGAACATTCTTTGAGAAAAATAATTTTCCATTTTCATTTCTAAAAATTTAAATGGTGGTCTTTTTTCATTCCTGACGATCTTGGGAATTCCTGAAGCCATAGGAATGAGCTTAGGTGTGAGTTAGACAAGCTTCCAGGAATGAAAATGAAAGTATCAGGAATGAGCCAGGAATGATTTAAGAATGAGTTTTTCCTTTCCTAGAATAGAAATAATTTTGAAATTACAATTTTCTTTTAATAAAATTCTTACGTAACTAATTTTATGTTGAAATTACCTGGTTATATTCATTGCTTTAAAAGAGATGGATTCCTCTTTAGCTGGAATCAAAATACTTTCTGAGGATAAAAGTCTTGGCGTTTGCCAAGGCTTTTATTTTATTTCTCAATATTTTCTTCGGATTATCATAGATTTAGAGGAATTATACAAAATTATTTCTGTGAAAAAAGTGGATATTGGAGAATGTGTAGAGGAGCTTGATAATCGATATTTTCCTACCATTGTTAGAATGGCGATGAATGATTGCATAATAAAGATTCAAAACGAACTAGGAAGCTATAATATCAAGGTAATTGCTGTCCTAAACAAATTAGAATTAACCCCATAATGGTGTTGATAATTATATGATTGAATACATCGTATTTTTTGGAATGCTTTTATTGTGCGTCATTTTTTACGGACTTTATGAGAAAAAGCCAAAAGAATCATTTGTTGTGGATTCAGAAAGGCATAAATGCGAATCATCAATCAAGTTCCGGTTATATGACGCTTAAAAGCCAAAGGTGAATACATAAGGACACATGTCCCCTGCGGGAGGTATAGCATTGATATAGCTCTTCCAGCTTACCACGGAGCGATTGAATGCAACGGAAAAGCTTATCTCACTCTACCCTGGGGCAGAAAGCCCACGACAGGCATAGAGAGGATTAACTCATGTTCACAAAATTGTTAAACTAAATTTTCACCAATCTTTAACTAGAAGAGGACTCAGTTTTTTAAAACTCAGGTCTATCTTTTGGTGAGCGTATTATCGTCACATTAAATTCAATGTTGTATTCGTTATATAACCTAGATTTATTTTGTAGAATTCGTCTTTATTTAAGCGGTTTTTTGTTTATTATTACAAAATCAAGGAATAATGACTTATGGTATTTAACTTTTTCGGTTAGAACGTACATGTTCAATGATTGCAAAAATCACTTGTTCTTCTAGATCCTCAAAGTTTTTATCGAGTAAGAGTCGTTTTCCTTCAAATCCAAACGCTTCAAGCAAATAGAATACTCGAGGCTTGCTGTATGCCCGACTGTTTGCGATGCATCTCTGCCAAACTTCGAATTCCAGATCTTTGGGATATTGACGATGCTGGATGCATTCATGAAGACGTGATTTTTTCAGCTCAACATACCCTTCCCATATATTTTTATTGGCTAATTGCCTCCACATGTCTGCTCGAATTTGGTCTTCAATTCCTTTTACATCAATCGTTGTATTATTAAGATTGGATGCTTTTGTAATATCTGTTGTATAACCATCGGGTAAACGGTGTTGAATAAAATCATATAGTGTATCCTTAAGAATTTGCCAACCTTCTTTTCGAGAGTTAGGCGCTATCCCTTTGATTACTCCTTGACGTAACCATCGTCGAACACTTTCTTTGTTTGAAGTGATTTTATTGGCTTTCAGCAATTCAAAGGCTTCATCCACGTTATACATTTCCACCCAAATCATCCCCCTTTCATACAACAATTGATTTATTAAATATATATTACAACAAATGTTGTAATAAAAACAGTCATTAATAAAAAAAGGCCTACATTAGATGTAAGCCCCTAATAATATTGTACCTTTGTCTTTAATGAATTCATCTTTATAAATTAAACAGGCAAAGTGCTGGATCTGTGTAAACATGGTGTCAGTATAAACTGAATCATACTAAATCATTTTTCTTAAAAGGTTTTTCGCAAATCATACATTTATAAAATCCAAGCTTCTTAATCTGTGGCGCCTTACCAAGTTAATGAAAACATATAATAATTTGATCATTAAATTATTGAACATTAATTCCTAATTAATTTAAGCTGTTTTAAAAAATTCTTATTTACATTCTAATACTTTCAAAAGACCTTCCATGTTTTTTTCATAAAATGGATCTTTAAGCCTCGGTTGTTTTTAGAAAGTTTCACAAGAAATTTGGATAAATCTTTCTGAAAAAGAAATGTAGTTCTTATATGCCATTCTTCCTCTTTTTCCTTTTTGGTTTTTCATTTATAAATAAGAGAGAAGTTCAACCTTTACAAAGACAGAATGCGACATTCTTTTCCCGTATTTTCATAAAGATATTCAGCAATGAAGCAGGTTGAAGTCATTATTAATCAAACGATTGATTAGTGTATGAAAAACACGAAATTAGTCAAAGAGTGATAGAGGATAGAAAAAATCATCCATATTGTTGATATGTGTCGCTATTTCTATTATTATTTGAACTAATTCCCGACAATCTTTTTTTAAAAATTAGTGAATATAGGCTTTATTTATTGGGATTGTCCCTAATTTAAACAAACGTTTAATTAGTATTTTCGTATAGGGAAATTAAGTGAAATTTGTTGTTAAGTAGCGATAGTTGTTAAGTAAATAGAGAGATTTTCAAAATGAGAAAAAACTTTGGAGTCCATAAAAGAATCAACTTTTACTGAAGATAGATTGATGTTTATATATTGACGAGTTTATTCAATAAAATATTGAATAAAGCCTTTCCTAATTAGGAATTCTGGAAAACTTGAGATTAATTTTATCTTTTGCTGTGTTTAATAAATAATGTTAGATTAATTATAATTAAGGAGGTGTCTCAATTGAGTATAAATCAACCTCATCCAAAGAAAGTAACATATGCTGAATATTTAACATGGCCTAATGATCCACGTTTTGAAATTATTGATGGTATTCCGTTTATGCAAGCTACACCATCTCGACAACACCAACATATTGTAACCCAAATTACCGGTGAGTTATATAGGTTTTTAAAAGGGAAAACATGTGATGTATATACAGCTCCTTTTGATGTCAGATTATCTGCTTTAGAAGATGAAGAAGAATATCAGGTTGTACAGCCTGATATTACCGTAGTCTGTGACGAAAGAAAATTAGATGATAAAGGGTGCAAAGGCGCTCCAGACCTAATTGTAGAAGTTCTATCTCCTTCCACTTGGCGAAGAGATCGTATAGAGAAGTTGAACCAATATCAAAGACATGGGGTAAAAGAGTATTTATTAATTTATCCTAATGAAAAAATTATGGAGCAATATATCCTTGAAGAAAATGGTATGTTTGGGACACCAAATATTTATAATGATAGGGATGTATTTCAGGCTCACATTTTCCCTGATTTCGAAATATCTATGAGTGATATGCTTGAATAAGGCAAATCCCTTTCTACCATAAAAAATCTTTCTTTTTTTCTTTTAAAAATTGAATTCCCCTAATACCTAGTGTTTATTTTGATCAATCTTTATTCAAAATATGCTCTAGGTCTTTTTATTAAATCCACGTTACAATAAGCTAATAACAAGAATCCCAATCTCGACATTTTTTTTACTGCCAGGTTGTAAAGGTCCTTTATAAGTAAGGCTTTATACTAAAACTAATCAAACGTTTGATTAATAAGAGAAAAGAGGAAAAAGGCTCGAAAAATGTAAGATTACTTGGTTTCTTTATAATCTTTGAGATTTTTAAAAAAACTCCAAAACACAAACGACAATCTTTTTACAGGCTAGGATAGAAAAGTCCTTTATTAGTCAAGGTTCATACCAAAACTAATCAAACGTTTGATTAATAAGAGAAAAGAGGAAAAAGGGTCGAAAAATGTAAGATTACTTGGTTTCTTAATAATCTTTGAGATTTTTAAAAAAACCCCAAAACACAAACGACAATCTTTTTACAGGATAGGATAGAAAAGTCCTTTATTAATCAAGGTTCATACCAAAACTAATCAAACGTTTGATTAACAAGAGAAGAGAGGAAAAAGGCTCGAAAAATGTAAAATTAACAGGTTTCTTACGAATCTGTGAAGAAAGAAAATATCCTAATCTGCAGTTTTAACACCTTGTACCATGACTTAGTTGAATTTTTTCATTCCACAGAAGAAACTGCGATGTTGGAAAGTCCGTTATGGGAAAAAGAATATTAAGATACTCTAAAGAATATGGTTTAGTTTAAGTGTAATTATTCACAATTCCATTCCCTCAGACAAAATGACCCCCACCATTAGGCAGGGGATAGATGTATTTATCGTTTACCACTTACGAAAATTCAACCGTCAGGTGAGAATTCTTGCTAGACCGAATGCAACTGCTGCAGCAAGCCCTCCAGTAATCATAGTTTGAAAAGCGCTCTTCATCGGATAAGTACCTGTAAACCTTCCTTTTACATATCCAAAAATAAGTAAGGCAATAAGTGTGACAATTACAGAAACCATTAATGCTGTTGCAGGTTTATGAAAAATAAAATATGGAAACAAAGGGATTAACCCTCCTACAATATAAGAAATAGCAATGGTAATCGCACTGTTTCTCGCTCTTGTCGGCTCTGGCTTTTCTAGCCCCAATTCAAATTTCATCATAAAATCCACCCATTTTTCAGGGTTCTTTTTCATGGTTTCAGTAATAGATTTGATTTGCTCTTCTTCAAGTCCATATTCCCTGAAAATTTCCGCGACTTCCTCTTCTTCACGCTCTGGTAGTTCTATTACTTCTCGCTGTTCACGGGCAAGTTCAGATTCGTAATGTTCCGCATCTGTTTTTCCTGCCAAATATCCACCAAGTCCCATTGCAATTGACCCTGCTGCAATTTCAGCGCCTCCGGCAGTGAGAATTAATGTTGTTGTATCAACAGCACCGGACAAACCAGCAGCTAATGCAAAAGGTACGGTTAATCCGTCTGACATACCAATGACAACATCTCGAATGAAGTCAGATCCTGAAAAATGTTCTTCTATGTGATGCAGGTGTTGATCCATTTTTTCACTTCCAATTACGTTTAATTTAAACTGCCTTAAATGATTCTTAGTTAATACTTTATCATAGTTGATAGAAATATGATAATCTTATTCTCAATTATAATAAAAAAATATCATTAATCGAGAATGATAATCAAGTTAAAAGTCAATAAAAACAAGATTTAAATGCATAAATCTAGTTATTTTCTTAATAATAATTATTATCAATGATATTAACTCTCAACTGAAAGTCCATTTAGGGGTAGCGTCAGGAAAATGCGGATTTACAACGTTAAGGAAATCCAGCTATAAAAAAGCCTAATTTCTCGATATTGTAAGTGAGAAATTAGGCTTTAGTTACTTCATTAAAGCGCCCGATTGTGGAAGATCATTGCTTAAATCTTATTCAAGTCAAGCCCCCTTTACTTAAGTCCATTACTTCACATATTCTATTCTGATAAAAAATAAATAAAAGGATGATACCTTTTAAGGCATCATCCCTTAGAATATTAAGCTTGATTCGACTTTAAATCTTAAGGTTTATTCTTGATTAATTGCACTTTCATCCATATAAGCAACTTCCCATAAATGACCATCTAAATCCTGAAACCCCCATATATACATAAATCCATGATCTTGAGGCTCGCTAAAAGATTTACCACCAGATGACAATGCCTTATTTACTATCTCATCCACTTGATCCCGACTTTCAGCTGAAAAGCTGAGAATTGCTTCGGCAGAAGTAGTAGTATCCACAATTTCCTTCTTACTAAATCCTTTGAAACGTTCTTCAATCATTATCATAGCAAAGATGTTGTCACTGATGATCATACAAGATGTGGTCTCATCGGAGAATTGTGGGTTGAACTCAAAACCTAGCTCCTTGAAAAAATTGGTGGACTTTTTCACGTCTTTTACTGATAAATTGATAAAGATATTTTTGGATGTGAATGCCATTTTTTATTACCTCCTGGAGAAATTTTTGTACAATAAACCGGCAGGCGCCGGCCTTTTTTATATCAATGATATCAGCTCTTTTGAGCATTCATTACTTCCCATTCTTCTTTGCTAGGACCATATACGCCAGGAACTTTCAAGTCGGCTTGTCTCATAAGGACAGTCAATTGTCCACGATGATGAGCCTGATGTTGAATTAGCAGACGGAAAACAGCTTGAACTGGCATGTCCATTCCAAATACATTCACCATTTTGTTCATTTTTTCATCTGAAACTTGTTCAGAAAATGCTTGTGTTAACCTCTGACTTACTGTTTTGTAGGTCTCACTGATTTCAGCAGCTGATGTCGGTGCCTCTTTTTGAAGATCAGGAATCTCAAATTTTAATTCAACCTGTGAAGGAAAGTAGTAAGCTGCTCCAGTAATGTGCCAAGCCAAGCTTCCAATGCTGTATAACCCTGGAGAAACATCCTGATTTAACGATTCATCCGTCAGCACATCCAGCATTTTTTGGGTAACAGCTGCTTCTTGTTTCCATTCGTTTAAGAAATCATTTACTGATGTAAACATTCCATTCCTCCTTAAATTGGCAATTAATCATTTTTTTGGCAATACTTTCAATTTCATTGTATCATACTCAGCTAACCATCGCCTCTCTCAAAGGCTTATTAATCGAAGGATATTTTGCTATTCTTGTAAACTCCTATTCAAAAATCTGGCCCGAAACATAAAGAAAGAGCACAATTCTGCAGAATCGCGCCCTTCTTGAATAATCTAAATCCTTCTAAACGCTTTTGCCGTTTACCTTATAATGTAATTCAACAAACTGATTAAAGATTCTTGTTCCTACCAATGAAAGATCTAATTGATAATTTCCCTCCCTGAATAACGGAATTCCTTTACCGATTATAGTTGGGGCAACTGTTATGATAAATTCATCAACTGAACCTTCTTGTACAAAGGAATGTAATAATTCTCCTCCACCAACAATCCAAATATTTTCCCCTTCTTGATCTTTTAGTTTATGAACAAAACTAGTTACATCCTCATTAACAAACTTCACATTCTCGGTATCCTCGACGGAAGACCTTGTAAACACATAGCATTCTTTATTTTTATACGGGAACTCCTCAATTTCTTGTTTCATTACCCAGTCATAAGTTCTTTTGCCCATTAAAACTGTATCAACTGTTTCATAAAAATCTGAATAACCGTTATCTCCTTCACCTTCAACCTTGAATAACCACTCAAGAGATTCATCCTTCGTAGCAATGTATCCATCCAAACTTGAAGCGATAAACAATACTAAATTGCGTCTTTTGCCCATATTATACCTCCATCATAGAGCTTTATATTTATAACATAGCTTACCCCGTAACCTAATACATTAAATGGCCCTTTCATGCAAAAAGGGCACTAATCCTATTCAGGAAATGCGCCCGATTGTAGAATATCGTTCTGTATTACCGTGATACTGCACAATATTACAAAAGAATCTATACCTGAATTATTTAAATTATTTCTTGATCTTTATTACAAGTACTTACTTCCAGGAGGTTGTTTTTTAGGAATAAACTTATGATATTTTATATTTAGACTTATTAAAGCACCCTCAATGTAAAGTTCTTGAACGACGTCTGTTAAGGAGATCTTTAATTCACCTTTTTTTTCAGAATCGACAATTCTTCTTCATACAGTATCATGTAATTACCTCAGTATATCTGTGCCACGGTGAATCAGGAAATATCACATAGAATCTTAAAAATTACTTACTTTCTTTTAAAAGAAACTGATCGATACGCTCTTTTTGCAGTAAGTGGTGTCGGAAATGCATTTGAATAAGCTGGAACCATTCCTCTGCATTTAAGTAACCGAATCTAGGATGTTCGACTTTCCGATTTTCAGGAATGTTGGCCAGATTCGGCTCTACTTCTCTCATTTTCTCCATTAGCAGCAACATCCCTTCTTTCAACTCGCTCTTATCGATCGGGTTTTCCGGTGTATAGCCAGCTTGTGGCGGAACTTTGATACGAATCGGCGGGAACGCCCCGGCCTTGAAAACATGCTGTCCGGCTTCTGTCTTCTCACCGCCTTCATGAGCCTCACCATTCAAGCCTTTTTCAATTGCACCCAGCTGCATATAGAGGGCTGTTCGAATTAAATGATTGTACATTTGCCCTAATGACCATTCATCCTCAGTAGGCTTCCTCGTAAACTCATTTAGCGAATATTTACTTAACTCTTCAATATAGTATGTAGCCACCTGTTCGAACTGCTTCAATATCTCTTTTGTATCCAATAGATCTCCCACTTTCTTTATAATTTTCTTCCTTCTTAACGTTAATTAACTTCGATTTACTTACAAATAATCCCTTCTTTTTTATTCCAGAAAATGGCCCGATAACAAAAAAGACACTCTTTTTTATATGGGCGCCTTGATTTTGATTAATGTTTAATTTAAAAAGTTTTCAAAAATATTTACTATAAAAATCGTGTCTCAATTTTCCACTTAGTTGGGCATATATTTTTGTGGTCTCACTTTTCTCATGACCAAGTAAGCTTTGGATCACTTCAAGTGACGCACCGTTATTAATCATATGTGTTGCATAGCTATGTCTTAATTGTTGAGGATGTATACTCTTTTTTATCCCGGCACGATTTGATATGCGTTTGATAATATATCTCAAGTTATCAATACTCATACGCCTGTTTGGCCTTCTTTCCGTAATAAACAAACAGGAATCCTCATCATCTCGCTCATCTAGATACCTTTTTAACCAAATGGAGCAACGGGTATTAAATATTGAAAACAATATGTTTTTAATGTAAGAGGTGAATATCCCTCAATTTTTTTATCAAGTTGATACTTTCCCCATGCTTCAGATTATAACATTATTCTTTCACTCTCCTATGTTATAAATCCATTAGTCTAGATATTATGATGCTTAAGGAGAGACTTTTTTAAACACAAGTTATTCAACAATCGCAGATAATAACTAATTACCGAACTGTAAGCTCCCTTGAAATAAAAGAAAAAGGCACTTTCTTTACTTAAGACTCGCACCCGATTGTGGAAGATCAAGATAATTATTGATTGCTACTTTAGCTTGGAGGACTAGCGCTCCCTTTGAAAAGTGACCACCATCTTGATAAATCGCCCTCGTTCGTTTAACTAGGAAATGATTTTCCATGTCTTACCAAAATATGCCACAACAGTTTTAATTCTTGAAGTACATCCTCATTAGTTCCTCGATCACTCCAAGATGTTAGACTGCATTTCAAGTCCATTACAGCAGATCCAATTATTCTCGCATCGATAAAATTTTTCTGCGCAATGCGTTTTGCCAAAGAAGGCATTGATGGACCTCTAAAATCAGAAGGAACTTCGTCTATCATTAGAGTAAAACCCTTGTGCCAATACAGATCAATGGAATACTTAAGGCATATTTTTTCTAAGATACTCCCTACATGTGTGTCCTTAAATGAAGGATCTGCCACAAGCATTTCCACATCGTCTTTAAGAACAATATCCCCATGTATCTGAGCTTCAATATAGTGATTAAGATTCCGGTTTGGCTCTTTATTTGCTGGGTCTGGGAATGGGCTTTCAAGATCAACCAGCAAATGATTCACTAATCTAACTGGCGTCAAATTTTTTTCACCAATCGCAAAATCTCTTAAGAACACCTCTTCAAGAAGTGCAGACAATATCATATCAAACTCTTCATAAGTCCCCTTTTCTTTTGGGTCTTGATGCGAATCTAAATAGGTGAAGGTAGAACGATATGAAACCTCAGGGGATAGAAGAAAATAGCATGATCCAAACCGTGGAGCAGGTCCGTCTGGGTGCAACATCAAATTTAGTGCACCATATTTAGGCCGTTGGTTATTGATTGTGCCCTTCAGTTGATATGCACCTCCAAAGATTCGCTTCTCCCAAAGGTCTCGTTCACCACCAGGGTAAGCAGATACACTGCCGTTGGATATACCTGTTTCAAACTGACTCCTATATATTCCATGCTCTAGTAGTGCTTCAGCAACCGTTCTCATAGTTGAATCTGGTCTATCTGGATGAAAATGTAATCCAATCCTGGCATGAGTTTTTATTTTAGCAACAGCATTTTCAAATATTTTATCCGAAATATTAGACATGTTGAGTATGTTCTTTATTGTAACTTTAGCTTCATGTCTATGGTTTCTTGCATAAATTGAAATATTTTTCAAGGCCAATAATTGGGACGCTGATAATTCCATAAATAGTTGGATCTCTCCTTCCATCGGATTAAAGCTAATAATTCAGGAAAAGTTTCTTTTTCCCTTCTTGCTTCGGAATATTCCCAGTACATACAGTAAGAACGCAATTCTTATTTTGGAATTCGCCCTTTAATTGAAGAAAATTATTATATCTCATCATAATTATCGGCAAACTGTTTTTCTGAAATTACTCGTATACCGTTTCTTAGTAACAAAGCAGCCGTAACTCCATTCCCAGCAATTCTTTTTCCTATAAATTCACCATTATAAATCATTGAACTTCCACAGGATGGGCTATACTCTTTAAGTACAACTACTGTTGCGTTAACATCTATTGCCTTTTTTAGAGTAATATAAGCTCCCTTTATGTAAAACTAGTAAATCATTAAAGGTTTCATTTAATGATTAGATTTGTGAAATGATTCACTTAAAGTGACGGGTGCTATAACAAAATAAGGAATAAAAATAAAGAGCCAAAAATATGCAAGTTTTTATTCACTACTTGATTATTTTGGCTCTTTTTCCATTCATAACAAATACCACCATTAATAGCATTTTTTAATTGCCATATACACTCCATACACTTCACATTTTATAGTTTGAATTTTCCGATAAATATTGTAGAACTAAATTAAGTGAGTAGTAGTACGTCAGTGAAAAGATAATTTCATTCAAATGCAAATCTCCAACACACTAAAAATTGTAAATTATAAATTATTTATTTAAAAATATTGCTCGCATTGTTTTTATATCGTAAGCCTGCTTGAACGCAGCGATCAACCATCTCCCTGGTTTTATGACCCGTTTGTTTCATAATTGTTATTATGTCATCTCCACTTTTTTATACCTTCCAATAAGGCTTGAACTTCAACTTGTTCGGAAGGTGGATGATGATGTTTAAATTTATGCGCAATATTAATAGAAGAAACTCGATCTCTTATAGTCGAATATTTATGTGTTGTTGCCAATTCCGATAAATAAAAGCAAACCGTGCCTGCAGATGCTTGAAGAGGATTCCGCACATTTAAATCACACCAACGAGTTAAATGTTTCCAGCCGGTAGTGTAACTTTTCTGTGTATTCATACTTTTAGAGTTTTGTTTGTTGAATTTTATTTTTTCCAGCTTTTAATTAGTATTTTATATTTTTATCGCTTAGAAAAAGAACATGGATAGAACGGATATTCTGTGATAATATAAAGTAAAGATAATTAGGTATTATCTTTACTATACATAATATTATTATTAATAACTAATCCAAAGGAGGTCAAAGATGAATTACTTGACTCTTCTTCAAAATTTGAATGGTGGGCAGTACTTAACACTTTTACAGGAGAATCTAAAAAAGCGATTCCTCCTCGATGAAAATAGAAACCTCACTCTTGAAAATGGTTCTGAGCAAGATTTTCTTGAATTGTTTTTTTTAGAGAAACTTTTTCCACATGATAAAAAGCTCTCTCCTCATACAATTAAAGCATACCGTTCAGATGCGAAAACGCTGCTCACTTTTTTAACGGACCATTCCCTTTCCTTTCGGGATATCGGTTTTCCGGAGGTAAAAGCTTATAACAAATTTATCAAAGAAAATTATGCAGCTAAATCAGCCATAAGAAAATTGGAGTTTTTCCGAAGATTATTAGACTTTGGATATGAGACACAATTTTATAAAGCACACCTTTCCACTTGGATATCCAAACCGGTGTCTAAAAAAGGACACTATATAATAGAAGAAACTCGTCAGGAAGAAGCGCAAACTCGTTTGCAAGTCAGGGAATTGAATCAAAGAGATGCTGAATTTCTTATCTCCTTTTTTCCTAAAGTGGTAAAAGCAGAGAGGAATCGCGAACAATTGGAACAGAGGAATTTACTAATTGGTTACTTACTCTATACGACAGGAATGCGAGCAAGCGAGCTTTTGAGTTTAAATTGGGGCAGTTTTCGTTATAACCGTAAAGGTTTTTTATTTGTAGATGTCATTGGTAAAGGGAATAAACCTCGATCAATCCCTATAAGAGAAGAAACCAAAAATATTTTATTTAATTATCGAAAAAGTATGAGCGAAACCGTTGAAATAAATATGCAGGATACCAGCCCTCTCTTTTTCGCTTTATACAATAAAAATGAGCCCATAGTAAATAAAAAACGGTTATCCTATCCTGCCCTGTATAAAATTGTGAAAGAAGCTGTAGATCTTGCAGGAAAAAATTTAAGCGTAACGCCTCACTGGTTCCGTCATACATTTGTCACACTTCTGCTTGAGAACGACGTTCCTCTTGCGGTAGTTAAGGATTGGGCTGGCCATTCGGATATTTCTACAACCAATATATACCTAGAACGCATCAATCAAGATAACTCATATATACATTTAAATAAAGTTAACTTGTTTTAAAGACATTCTTTTTTATTAACGAAAAATCATACTATAGTTGTTCGGAATCCTTTTGATTAGAAAGAGTGATTTTGAAACTTACTTAGAAGGAAAAATATTGGCCGTTTTTATTGATCTACACACCATGAGAACAATCAAGGGGATCTATTCAGGTTATGTCTATTCTAACCATTGGGTAATATATCTTCTTGATTATTTAGAGGAAAACTATCCAGCAATAACTTTGATTCAATACTTAGAGCAATGGCCATAAATCTTTATTTAAGATTTTTTTACAAGTGATTACAAAAGAACGTGGAATTGAGGAAAATTCAGCCTCAAATTATTTAAAATACATTATTCAAAGTAATTTAATTCATTCAAAAAAATGTACAACACATAATCTTTAATTTAGAATGTCGGAGATTTGCATTCTGACGTAATTATCTTTTAACTCATGTATAATTCTTCAAGTAATATTGTTGTAGATTAATTGTATAAAAATTCAAAAATCATGTGCTTGTCTCATTTCTAAAAGTGATGTATTACTAGTTAAGTACCCTTTCGTCTCCAACTCCCTATGTGCAATTCTCATTATAAAACAAATATATATTTAATAACAATGATCATAATGTTATTAATGTTAAAAATCATATATATTTATACTAAATAATATAATTCATCATATATGTTGAATTATATTTTAATATTGGTTTATATATATTAGAAGAGAATGAATAAACCAACGTTAATCGTTCGTTTTCCTAGTAAGTCGGTGACCCGCAGGAATTCTTTTCACATCTAAAAAGTCCCGAAAATTAATTTTCGGGACTTTTTATTAAATATATTAAAGATTACTTTTACAAACTGATCAAATTCATTGGACTACTCTTCACAAGCAGTTTTGAAGTTAGAGGGAAGGTATCTGATTTTATTCCATTTAGTATTATGTAATGCTGTAAAGTCTTTAATTAATGCACTTTTTAATAAGAGATATATCATTTATTTTTATCTAATAAAATATAAAAACATCTATTTCGTGACCAAGTTGTGACCAATAATGTGACCTTTTTTATTGAACTATCACACAGAATTAGGATATAAAAGAAGCGGCCAAGATGTGCAACCAAATATTTATGTAAATAACTTAGATTCGGACAGTAAGTGTAATTCCCTTCTATTACCTATAGAAGGGAATTTTAATCTCCTAAAGATGCTAGTATTGTTTTAATCCAAAAACTAGCCAGAAAAAATCATAAAAAATAAAGGTTTTGAACAATAACCCTTTAGATAATTTAAATTTTTTTACCTTATTAAGTAGGTTTATTCTTTACTACTAGCTTTCCCTTCTTCTAACTGATCTAGATCAAGAATACTATATACTCTTCCAGATGTAGTAAAATTAAATACACCACTTAACTCAACTTCAATATACTGTTTATCTTTTACTTTATATCTCTCAAAACTTTCATTAAGTTCTTTGAAATGTTTTAGTTCGTTAAGTCCAATTCTACAGCTTAACACACTTTGAATAGACCTTTGATTAGATTTATACTGAACAATTTCATTAAAGTTTTGAGAAATAAGTAGATTGAAGACTTCCTCGATAAAACCCACAAACAGAATTTTTTTAGGACCTACTGGATAAACATTTCCAACTACTTTTTCAATAAAAAGCTGAGATTTCGAAGTATATGACCTAAAATTAAAAACAATTTCTTTTCCATCGCTTCTGTACAATGGTAATTTATCTACCAAACTATAATCTTGTAAAGTACTAATAATATTGATTCTGTTTATTAAAGCGATGAGAATTGTAGATCTAAAGCCAAAAATATCCGCTAAATTTCTCCAATAATAGTACAATCTAGAAAGTAACCTGAATTTTCCTGGATTTATTTGTATGGTTGGAGCATCAGGATCAAGCAGCCAGCTTTGTGTATATAAATTAGTTCCATTATCGATGGCAGTAATGACCCCAAAGTAAATATTAGTAGATTTAGTTGGGGAAGAACTCTTTTTACTTTCAATACTACCTTTATGTTGAGAAATAGTAGATGATTTTTTTTTATTATCCTCTACAGCTGAACCTTTTGATTCTACATATATGTATTTATTTCCATTGGAGCAGATATTATAATCCAAAGTTTTGTTTTTGTTAGTCTCTGGAACTCCCTCCCAATCTGCTTCAGTAAGATTATAAATCTTATTAGCTAGACAAAGACTTACAGACACGCCAACCCTTTCTCTTATGTCTTTTGGAACGCTTTGGTAAGGGGTTTTTGCCTTTATTGTATCTCCACTAAAATCTAGGTGTTCCAGTAGGCCTATTCGCGTCTCGAAGCGTTCCTTTAATTCCGAAAATCTTCTAAATCCATCCCTATCATGCTGCTCTGTAAATATAAAATAAGTGTTAAATTCACTTATTTTAATATCAACTAACTTTTCAGCTACAGCATCAAATAATTTATAATCTGGATTTGCTATAAATTTCTTCTTGTGCTTTTTATTATAATAGTCAACTCTAACTTTCAGTTCTTCCATAATTCATACCTCCATTTCTTTCTGCATTTTTTTACTTTCACATGATGTGAATGTTTACATTAATTACATATATGATATTTTTGCTTTATAAGGATTGTTCATTTTGAAGCCTTAATGATTCTATTTCTTCTTTTAAGATAATTACTGTATTAGGATAATTATCTAAATGAATGTAAATTTCACTAATCATTTCATGATTTTTTATTACTCTGGGTATTAATTCTTTATTTATCTCATCTTGTTCTTTCCAAAATTTCGCTTTTTCAGCTATTTTAACTTCACTCTCGTTCAATACAATCCCTCTTTATTATATTTCATTTATTTTTTTATGTTCTTTCTTCATAGATAGCTTATTCTATTCATACCATCTTTTATAGACTGGGCAATGGTCGTTCAATTTTCAAATGCTCACTTCATAGGAAAATACTACTTTTATATTCGCCTACATAGGAGTATTTTCCTGTATTTTTTTATATTAACTTTAAACAAAAAAGCCCCTCTCAACAAGAAATGGGCTTTAGTTTATAAATTTTAATAAGTGCAAAATATTAAAAATGCTCTTATTTCTTTTACAAAAAATAGAAAAAATACATTAATAAACTTTTTAAAAGTCGTCTATTCTATTATGAGACCAGTTGAAAAAATTATTTATTCTTAATATATCAGAGATCCATTTAAAATACTTTCATATTTCCTCCAAACAAAACTTACTCCTTTAGATTTTAAGCAGATTTAGATTTTGTGACCCAACACACATTGTAAGCACATCCCATCAGGTGCAAAGTTTTTTTTATTGAATACCTCATTATAAGATAAACATATCTCTTCATAATGTACTGTACAGCTTTCACAAACAGGATCTCCATTGAAATTATATGAGGCTTGAGGGTTCCTGCAAAGGATACAACACTTTTTTTCGTCAGGAATACTAAACTTATCAATACTCACTTTTAACGAGTCATTATCTAATTGAGGGTTTTCCCTAATTCTTAATTGTACATGAAATTCGAATGTTATTTTACCAGATATTAACGTCGTTGTTTCAATTTCAGTTATTTCAAAATCCCCCGTTAGCCATCCATGAAGCATAGCTTCACCACAAAGGATGGAATTATAAACCGTTCTTCCATGGTAGTAGATTACAATTTAGATTTACTTTTGAATTGAAAGTTCCTACTATTTTAACCATATTAATTTTAGTAACTTTATTATAAATAACATCAACTGCATCGATATATAAATAATTATTAAGTATTTTAACTATTTCTATATCAATCAAGTGGTCATATAATAATTTTTGAATTTCACCACTCTGGATTAAATAATTACGTAATTTATAATCACTTAAAATATCCTTCCAATCCTTAATTTTTTCCAATTCGCCTATTATTTCACACGAAATTATTTCAAGGGAATTTAAAGCCCTTCTAAATTTATCCGGTAAATTAGATTTAACATATTGTAAGTCCTTGGGAAAAATAACTTTATCATTTATTTTATATTGTTGTGGTTCAGTTCTTTTTTTACCGTTCCAAGATTTATTACATTTGGATTGTATGCCGCAAGTAAAGACTCAATGTACCTCTTATAAGGGAATTTAATACCATTGTTATATGGTCTTGGAAAATTAAAGTCCTCTTGCAATGTAACCCAGTAAATAATGTACTTAAGCTTTTTGGGTGTCAATTCAAGGTTATTAAGAAAAACACCATTAAGATTTAATCTCGCTTAGCCGGTAGCATAAAAAAATTTTTTGTGGAAACATCATTCAATCATTCTCTCCGTCTGAGTTTGTAAATTAAATTATGTGACCAATCGTACCTTAAGTAAAAGATTAAAACCACTCTGGACTACTTCTCCAATATTCAAAAACTCTTTAATACCGGAGTTGGAGATACCAAGTGGAGATGAATTAGAACGAAGTTTCAATCAGTTTTGAAATTAGAAAGCGTCCCCGCCGTAGCAGGAACGCTTAAAATGTTAATATGACGTGCATTTTGTTTTTCTTTCGAAATTGTAAATGCCAGTAATGGGGGCGAACCGACACCCGGAAGGAACACGATTTTGAGTCTTGCGCGTCTGCCAATTCCGCCACATCTGCGATACAACAGGTTGTTTCTCACCTTATACCAATGCTAAGTATGTTTTTGTCCACACGATTATCAAATACCTTATGAATTAGTAAACCAATCCAAACAAGGGTTCACCCTGTCAAAGACTAATTCTTAGAGAATCTACTGCCAGTTGCATTCCAAGAAAAGTAAAAAAAACCGTACGGCCTGTCCTATGGCTAAATACAATCATTTTATACCAATGATTCACTTTTTAATATATTATTCTCATATTCTAAATAGTCTAAAGCCAGACTGTATAGGATAGCAGAACTAGTATAAGCTGCGTATCTTTGATATCTATCATTTTTTTCTCCATCAGCGAAATCACAAACAGATTTAATTGCAAAGGTAATAGGTCGCGGTTTTTGACAATGAGTAGCTGCATATAATACACCGTACGATTCCATTTCTACTCCAATTAATTTTCTATTATGTTTTTTAATTGATTCTACAACAGAATCGTGTGCTAATACTGCTGCACCAGATGCAACGGGTCCGATATGAAGTCTCAAGCTTGTTTCAGGTTTATCAGCTGGCCACTTATACTTGATATCATTTAATAAACTACTATTATTAGCTATTAGTGAAAATAATTGTTGAATATCTGTATCCAGTCTTATTGGTTGAGGATCAGGATAAAACACTTCTTCTCCATTTTCTTCTTTAATCTTCCCACTGCCATAATCCCAGGATGGATCACATACAAGAACATCTCCTAAGTTTACTTCTCCTTTAATGCCTGCAGCTATACCCGTCATTGCCAAAAAGTTAGGTCTAAAATTTTGAATTAATTTCATAGAAAGTACTGCCGCTGCAGGCATACCCATTTGAGGAGCTGCTGCTGCAACTACTTTGATGCGTTTTTTATCATTTTCAAAGACTCCAGTGTAATACGTTGTGCTGTCAAATGGAATCCTATGCTCTTTCCAATCTCCCGGTAAATTCTTTATACTTTCTAACTCAACTTTGTCAAGAGCACAAATAATTGCCAAATCATAGTCATATTTCATAACAGAAATCTGTCCTTTCGTCCTACTTTGAACTATATGTTTAACGCTATTTGTTATCTTTTCTACCCAATCATCAGAAGAATCACTATATTTTACAAGGGATAACAAATGCTTATCAAACTCTGTATTAGCTTCAAAAAAGCTATCGTCATATGCTGTAATACCTATAATGTGACTGGGTATATTATATCTTTTGGTTTCCCTTATTTCTTTTAAAAAGCTAATTCCTCCGTCTACTTTGGCAACCTGGTCAATTCTGTTAGGAATTTGTATATCCAATAACAACAAATCATAATGCTTTTCACGGAGAACCCTTTTTGCATTTATAATATCAGTAGCAATTTCAATATTCTCTACACCAATATCTTCCAAACTGGTTAGTACGCTAGTTATTTTTTGAAGTTTACTAGGAGTATCATCTAAAACTAATATCTTAATCAAAATTTTCACCTAACTTTAATATTATTCAATAAGATGGATAACTCTTCTCTCCAACTGTTTAGGGCAGGATTATAGTATACAGTGCCCATATAAACATCATGGAACATCTTTTGGAGTTCTTCTTTAAGTTCTGAAAGAGAAATCGTATTTTCACCAAACCTTTCAAATTGTGTAACAATTATTACAGGTATATTGATTTTTCTTCTTTTCATTTGCCTTAAAATCTCTCTTCCTGCGAAGTGTTTGGGCCTTCCACCATTATCAGAAGCTGTGATATCAAAAGTTGGCATACTCATATCCAATATTATTAAATCAAAGTAATTTGAGGTCAGCTCTTTTAGACCACTCTGATAAGAGAATCTCTTTGTGATTTTTGCCTCTTCTAAATTTTCATTTATAAATTCAACAATTTGTTTTATTTTATTTTGATCATCTTCGATAATTAGGATATTCACGCTATTATCTCCTCAGCATTAATCTCAATATTAATAATGAAGTTTTTATCATCCATATATTTAAAATCTATGTTGTGAGGACAATTAAGGTCTATTAATATGATCTTTTTAATTTTTGGAAAACCTGTTCCACCTTCCTTGCTAACTAATTCAAATGCATTGTCTAGTTCTAACATATCTCTGTATTTTTTTAAGTGTTTGTTACCCTCATTAGTATTAAAATTTGGATCAACCTCATTGATACATGTTAATCTTAATTTACTACCTTCTTTTTTAAACTCAATCCACACTTTAGGAGCAATTGTATCCATTCGGCTTCGGTTGATTATATTATCGAAAATGATAAATGATATATCTACAAAACTCTTAAGTGTTCTACCGTTTAATATTGCATTATCAATATCTTTTTTAATAACATTAATAGTCTTATTAGGATAAATATTCTTAACCATTTCCAGTCCAATTTCTATAGGTAAATCCAATTGATAATTTGAACTTTCTTCCACTTTACTTCTAGTAAACCAGTTCGAGATTTTATCTAGTTCATACTGAATAGTAGTTTTTGCATTAGCAATATTCGAATTAAGTTCCGTTACATCTATAGATTCCTTCAACAGATTTACCTTCAGTTGTAGTAGCTCGAAAACGGTATTGAATTTATCTTTTAAAGTATTTGAAATTCTATCTCTTATAATCCTTAAGCTTGTATCTGTTTTTCTCCACAACATATCAAAAATAAGATCTATAAATACTTCATATGGGGTATCCTTATCTAAAAAATTTTCTAACTCTTCCATATCCTCAATTGTAATTTGGAAATTAAATAACCCTTTACTATTTTTGTTTTCAGTTTTTATTTGAATCCAGGAGTTCTTCAGTATGTCAATTAATTCGTCGATATCACTTGAAAAATCATTAAAATATTCCATTAAGGTATCTACTTCACTGTCTTTGTTTGTAGAGTACTTCTCTCTCCAATATTTATTTAAATGATATTTACCGGTCACATTATCTTTTTGAGTAATTAAATGTTCAGCCTCAAGTTGTCCCCTTAGTTGTCCAGATAAAGTTCCGTGCCTTATACCAACACTTAAGTACCCATCAAGTCCATATTCATTACTAGAAACAAAACTATCTCGTAGTTCTAAAATCATTGTAGTCAATAAATTCCTAGCTTCATTACTTGGCATTTTTATCTGAATTTGAATACCTTCTTCTTCACTTGAATCCACTAATATGTATTCTGGGACCTCATCTTTAATAGAGGTAGATTTCAGTGTAATAAACCTTGCATAACTTTCCTTTAGATTTTTTTCTAGGGATTTCTTTATTCCCTCTACATCAACATAGATTTTACTCTTTTCAATATCTCTCATACCTTTTTGTATCATTTGCTTTTGCGTAATGTTCTTAATTTCTTCTGCATATACTTCATCATTACTTGGGTCAATTTCTCTTAATAATTGACATACTAATATCCTTTCTTTTTCTACTTCGTCAGTATTATCAAATTCAATAGAATTATCCATTACGTGGAAAACACAAATGTTCTTCAAATAATAGACTAATTTAGATCTATCAATATAACTTACATAATTTTTTAATGAAGATGGTTTTCGTAATGAAAGGGAATATAAAAATTCCTCATAAGCATCTGACTTTATAGAATCCTTATCAGAAGAGTAATTACTAGAATAAATATCGTAAATAATAGGTAAAGAGATATTATCGCTAAGTTCTTCGAAGAAGGACGTCTCTATTTCACTTAATATCTGTGATAGAGGAAATTTAATATAAATATTTGAATTCTTGAAATAAGCATCTACAATTAAATCTATACATTCTGAATATTGGTAAGTGTTAATATAACACTCAGCTAAACCAAGTACTCCGTCTAGTTCATTTATATATATTTTAGATGTCATAAGAGATTTAAAGATTGGAATAGCTTTGTTATACTGTTTTTCAACACAGAGTATTTTAGCCTGATACTTACTTAATCTATCTTGAGGTAGATTAACGCTCATAAGCATTTCTAAATTTTGCTCAAGTATTGCCTCATAGAGTAAAATTGTTTGGTTGCAACTAAAATGTGATTTTAAAATTTCAAAGTATTCCTTAGCGTTATTTTTGGAATTAAATCTATATGATTGAATAGGATTTACAGGACTTGCATGTAGACGCCCAATAGTAATAAATTTATTGTTATTGGTTATGATAGGATCGAAATATAAACTCACAATTAATCCTCTTAGTTGTAAGGACCAATATTGACTCGAAAATACATAAGATAACTTTAACAACTCGATATAAGCTTCATTTGAACGGTTTGAGTAAGTAATAATATCTTCTAAAGAGTTAAGGATTTTCCCTAGTAAAGTCTCTGTTTTATTAAAGACACTTTTTGCATTTTCTCTTATTAATGATTTTACATAAACATCATATATATCGACTAAACAAGGTGATTGCTTTAGGAGTTGTTCAGATAAATAAATACATCCTGCATAGTCTCCAATGGTATATTTTTCTATCACTGTTATGATATCTTTGGAGTTGTTATTCAAAATAATTTCATATCCACCTAGTTTAAGTGAAAGACTTGATAAAATTGGATCCCTAATTACATTAGCTAAGAGTTTAATTGAATCCTTAATTAGATCAATATCTTTTTTTTCATCTACATTTGAAGAAATGAAACTACAAATTTTAACAAAAGTAAGATACCTATCTATTATTGACATTTTACTTTCATAAGAAAGAATAATATTACACCTATAATCTTCGATAGTATTTAAGTTTAGTTTAAACTGCATATACTCTGAAAGATCCTTTAAATCTGAATTTGCTTCATTAAACTCTCGTTTTATTTCTTCTATCCTAAAATTGTATTTATTAGGAGAAACATTTTTCTCAGCTCTAATACTAAAATAACTGGTTAGAAAAACAACAAGAGGATCAACATTTTTATTTTTACTAATATCGTTTACAAATTCTTTTTGTTTTTCATATCCCTCCATTTCTTCAAGTAACGCGATTTTATTCTCAATTAACCAATTAGAATAACCAAAATTTATTTGAATCTCACCTAGTGTATCTCTAGCTAAATCAAATTTACTTTCCAATAAATATGAATTAAATTTATCCTTTAAGATTAAGAACTTATTTATTTCATTTTTATATTGATAAACAATTAATGCGTTCCAAAATATTTCCCTTATATTACTAGTGGCATATAACATTTTTGCTTTCCCTAAATGAGATATATCTTCGGGAAATGGATTTCCTACCAATGACTTTCTATAAAACGGATTATTAGAAAGATCTTTCACAAATTTAATTAATTCATTATTTGATAAATTAATTTTATAGTATGAAATCGCGTCATTTAAGTTTTTAAACTTATGAAACTGAGAAATATAATTTATTCCTTTCCTTTTTCTCTTTTTTGCCCTAGTACTCATGGTAACCACTCCAATTTTAATAATTGAAACATTAAAAATTTGTCGAAATAAACACTAATATGTTAAATTATACCACATAATTGATACTTTTCCCTTTAAAGTTGAAATGTGCAATTAAATTTTAAAGCATTCTTACAACCATAGTTTTTCCTTCATGATTCAATGTTGCAATGTTGTACTACACAAATGCATAATCACCTTTATCCTTTGGAGGAATACCGAAACGGAAACAACCGAATTCATCACTTTTAGCTACTTCTCTTCACCAATACTTAAACTGAATGGTGGATTCTCAATTATAAGATTATAGCGTATTAGTTCTATACCTTTTAATAGCTTTGGTTCCTTGTGCCCCCATGCTGCAAGACCATGAATTAAGGAAGATTTGGTGATCATATATTTTTCTTTATTAGTGTAATGGAAACTAGGCTTAAAGAAACTCAGCTAAAACTGTTTAATAGTTATAAGTTTTGTACAAAGAAAAAAATATCTTAAATTGCTGCTATTATTGCTATTGATATTGTCTATAAGTTAGTCTAGAATAAAAAGCACAAAAGATATAGGACTTTTAGACAACAAGAGAGGGAAAATAACATGGCAATTATTGGATATTCAAGGGTATCAACCAAAGACCAGGACTTAGAGCTGCAAATCGACAAACTAACTGAATACGGCTGCGAAAGAATTTTTATGGAAAAGCAAAGTGGTGCCAAAAGCGACCGGGAGGAACTTGCGAAGGCTTTAGACTACCTTAGAGAAGGCGATAAGCTGGTTGTTTACAAGATTGATAGGTTAGCCCGAAGTACTTTCGATTTACATAAAATCGCTAATGAGCTGCAAAGCCGGGGAATTTTCTTAGTGTTTATTAAAGAACAGATCGACTTTTCCACTGCAGCCGGGAAACTCATGTTTACTATGCTGGGAGCTATAGCTGAGTTTGAACGTGACTTAATCGCTGAAAGAACAGCAGAAGGGCGTGAAAGAGCAAAGGCTCAAGGGAAGCACATGGGACGTATAGGAAAGGCTGAAAAGGACGTTAAAAAGGCATTGAAGCTATATAGCGAAAGAGAATCAAATGGATTAAGCGTCAATGATATTTCAAAAATGACTGGCGTTCCCCGTTCCACAATTTACGCTAAGTTTAAAGAACAAAGATAAAATAATAAGTTGTTCCCAAAGGCAAATTAAAAGAGCTTGGATTAAATTTCAAGCTCTTTTAATTTCAATTTTTCCTTTTATGTTTTATTTTTAACTGTTTTTCATACTCATGCTTAAATTTTTCAAAATCTTCTTCATAGACACCGGCACTTTTCAATATTTCTTCATTTATAGGAATAATTGGCTTATTAATGTGTTTTGCATTAAAATTTCTTAGCATCGAAATAACATTATTAGCAAAAATTGTTTGTTTCTCAACTTGGTATGCTAATACTTTAAAACAAGCTTGTATAAAAACGTCGGGTTCAAACTCACCTTTCATTGTGTTTAATGCTCTAATGCACAATACAATGTTGTCTTTACTATAAGGTGCCTTTTCATCGCCCAATCCTGAAATCACTCGGTCAACACTAAAACCAAGAACAGCTAATTCATTCTTATACTGATTATGTTCATCCATTTTGTCTTCAGTTTTAAGACGCTCAATACGCTCCCTATCTTCTACTACCATTTCAAGACCTGTATAACTACAGTAGGGGTTATCCTCATACAGCTTCTTTAAATGTCTCGCTAAATCTTCAATGCTATCAAATTCTACACTAATGCCTCGTTTTTCATTAAATTTCTGCTCTGCTCTTTCATAAAATTTCCAACACTTTTCACACTCAAAGTTCCTTCCTCTCGTTGCTTCTCCACAAACTCTACAAGTTAAAGCCATATGTATCCCCCTAATATGTAATTAGATAAATTCTTTCATAAATAATTTTTCACTAATAACGCCATTTTGCAATTATGAACCCTGCATACAAAAAATTAATAACGTGAAGTAGCTGCCTTAGCTACCTCCAATAAACGTCTAAATTTTTCGGTTGAAAATTTTTCAAACGGTATCATATTACGATCATCAAGATATTCATTAAATTCACTTGTTACTTTTTGTACAAGAGGGCCCGGCACATAACCTGTTCCACTAACATGTAATTGTTGCACAATTGCCCTACCCCCAAACCAACCACTCATTCGATTATTTGCAAGATTACGAACTTCTAAGCCACATTCTTTCATCACTTCTAAACGTTGTTCTAATAAGCCCAAAATTAATCCCCCTATTTAAAAAATGTTACTTTAATTCCTGGTTTTACGTTTGCTGTTTTCCAACCAGCCATCAACCAAGAACGGGCATGTGAGTGTCTTCCTTCTAGCTCATTTGCCCACCAAGCTGAATATTTATATGCCGAATTAGGCAGTTTGAACTGCAGTAATTCTTCAATCTCGTTAAATGATAAAGTAAGCTGTGAAATCTCTTTATCCTTTATATTAAGAGATTGATATAACCTTTCATATTTCCCTTTATACATATTCCTCAATCCTTTCAGTAAAAATATCTGCTCGAAAATAGCAATTTAGTAATTTATATAGTAACTCTCCAGCAGTTCTTTTTAACTAATACTTTCGACATCCCTCATTAAAAATCCCTTCTGCTTAAAGATTTTTTAAAGTAAAAAATACCTCAGAAAGATGGTCCTAGAACACCCTCTAAATTAATACAATCAAATAAGTAATAATAAAGTTTTAGGGGGATCAAATAATGTCAAAAGTTAAACAGGCTTTTTACAGGGGAGAGGTTTATAAATCTCAAAACGAAGATGGAAGGACATTATCCTTTGTTGTAAATATTTATCAAGATAAAAAGGATAAAGAAAAAATATGGATTGTGTCCAATGATATCTTAGCTCCCACTGAAGCCAATAATCACCCAAATTCAGTTAACTATCATCCAAAATTATTCCGGCGTTTAAAAGAGGTATTAATTAAGGAAGGCAGATGGACGGATTATTATTAGAAAGACACTATTAACGAAAAGTAGCCCTACCTCATAAAAGGATAGGGCTCTCCCTTATTCTTTTTCCCCATTTTGGAATTTTATTTGGACGTAATAATCCTTTAAGAATTTTGCTGCGTCCATCATTACAGATTGTTCCCTAAGGCTTCTCATCTTAAAGTTAATTGGCTTTTGGGTAGGACGATTAAGAATCGCAAAACGAGCTTCTCTCTGGTATTCGAAAAAACAATCTTTCCAAGTAATAATCTCGATAGACTTTTCCTCAAACTTCTTTTTACGTTCCGAATTAATAACTGAATAATCTTCGTATGAAACAGAACGAATAGTAAATTCCAGGTTTTGATTATTCGCATCTTCTTCGAGAATTTCAACAAAATCGCTAGGGAGCAACAACGCTTTACTTCCGAAGTTTTCAAGTATCTTATTTATTTCTTCTTGGGCAATATCTAACTTGAAAGTAACAAAGTCTTCTCCTTCCTCCATTAAGCTAAAATCTTTAGCTGTGAAAACAGTAAAGCAGAAAACCGGAATCTCTCTTACACCTTCAAATCTTTCTTCAAATATCCCTGTTTTAGCTGTTGCTATAACTTTGTCATTTGTAGGGTCGATAATTTGAATGTTTTGAACAGGAAAGACATGTGCCCCTTCGTACCTATCCCCCTGTCCCCGTATCTTTGTTTCCTTCTCTTGGTCGATGAAATGTCCCAATGTATTCATAAACAAGTTACCTTCTAATAAAGAATCTACATACTCTGGGTTAATGAATTTAACTAAAAATCTAACACCTTTGTATCTATCAAATTCACTTAATCTAGTCATCAGTCTGATTCCTCCCCTCAATAAATTACATTCTATAAATTACCAACAAACCCCTTTTTTCATTTGATTCTTAATATTTTTTAAGCACCTTTTTGTCTGTACTTATGCTTTACCCTAAAGGAAATAAATGGAGTATAATTTGTATTTGATGAGGTCAGAAAGTATAACCATACATATGTTAAAAATTGTACTGAAGATGGAGGGGCGTTTCTATGGAGGATAATTTGTTTGAAAAAGCCTATAAATTATGGAATGGCTTCAAATCAGAAATACTATTTGAGAATAGGTTTATTATTAAACACGAGGTTCTGGAGTACGTAAAACACTTTGCAGAAAAAAATAAAATATATATCGAAAAAGATTCAATTTTATATAGAGCAAGAATCTTCACAGACGATTCTGGTTATATTCATTACATTAATAAGGATTTTAATAATGAAGAAGGTTCAAACAGGTATAGTCAGTTTACAAATCTATATTACAAGAAAGATATACATTCAAGAGCCGAATCTGATTTTTGGGGTTATGGGGAACAAGATTCTTTTGTTCCACCAAATAACGACAAAGTAGGTAATGGTCGAGTAAATCCAGCTTTTATTAAATACTTATATACCTCAGAGGATCCATATACAGCAATGGTGGAAGTGCGACCATATTTAGGTAGTAAAGTAAGTATTGCAAACATCCTAGTAGAAGATTCAGTTTGTATCGCTGACTTTTCCAGATTAAATTATGTTGACAATGAATATGAAACATATCTTATTCACCAAATAATGAGAGATTTTTCTAAACCATCTGATTCTGATACAATGCATTATTTGCCAACACAGTACATTGCTGAATTTATTAAAAGTTTAGGTTTTCATGGAATAAAATTCAGAAGTTCACTACATAGCTCGGGTAAAAATATTACTTTTTTTAAATATGACAAATGTAAGCCAATATCCTCTAAACTTTTTGAAATTAAAGATATTTGTTTTGAAGCACAGTCACTTGCTCCAGATAAATACGAATTTTTAGAGCATGAAAAACTTGAGCCTTACAAATTTAAGTTATTCCAAGACATTGCACAGGAATTAAATAAAAAAAATAAACAAGAATAATGGTCTGCATAATTGTTGTAATCTATTAATGGACTAAAGAAAGGATGAAATCATTGCGATTCCATCCTATTTTAGTTCCACCCTACAAATGAGGGAAGTCGGAGCAGCCCGCCTTTAGTTAAGTGCCTGTATTTCACACGGCACTTGATCGGCTGGATAAAGATAAACTTATCATTCTCTGAAATAAATTGCTGCTGCTGGTATAGGCTCATCCGTTCAGCCGGTGGGATAAACTCCATTATCCCAGCTGGTTTGCCATCTAGAAAGTTAAGAAGCATCCCAAATTCGCCTTTTCTAAGCCCAGTAATCAGCACTTCATCATATTGGTAATTAATCACCTTGAGCCACGCCTGGCTGCGTTTACCGACCTCATAACGAGAATCCTTACGCTTTAGGACTATGCCCTCTAGACCTTGCTGCTGGACCAAATCAAAGTATGCAGAACCGTGACCTTCTATAAATTTAACTTTTGCAATTAAACTTGTATCCTGAAGGATAATTGCATCAAGCAACTGCTTTCTGTCCATTAATGGGAGCCGGGTAACTGACTTTCCCTTATATTGAATCACGTCAAATACTACGTAGCTTAATGTACGGTCTTGAATAGGGTGTTCCGGCTTGATTGGAAACGGGACATCATTGCTTCAAAGTCCGGTTTTCCAGTTGGATCGGTAACGATAATCTCTCCATCTAATACCGTCCCATCCGGAATATCTATTGTTAAAAGTTCCGGGAACTTAGCCGTAACCTCATTGTTGTAGCGAGTATATAGTCTTACTATATTATTAAACTTCGTAAATATTAATCTAATGCCATCCAGCTTTAATTCAGTTATATAGGAATTATCATCAAATGGCTGGTCTACTTTTTGTAGTAGCATGGGTGAAACATACATATAAACCACCTCATGAAAATTGTACGATACCAATAAGCTAGAATCATTGGTAACTAATTGTCACTTTTGGAATAAGTAACTATCCTGTGAAATAAATAAAAAATGACCATCCATGAAATGATGATCATTCTTCTTGAACTTAAGCCCCCCTTACTTTAAGTGTAATTCTTCACAAAATTGAAGCCTCACTCACTTCAACTGTCCTTCAACCCCTTCCGCTGAACCGTTTAATAGCTTCCTCGGTCACCGGCTCAAAGAGGTTAACGAGGTTTCCGTCGGGATCACGGAACAACACAGCACGGTTCCCCCACGGCATAGTGGTCGGTTCCTTTACCCACTCATCGACAAACGGTTTCAAGCGCTCGTATTCGCCATCGACATTGTGAACGCGGAACTCGATGATGACAGTGTGATTATCGGCCGCCACCGCGGAACCAGCGCCAAACAGTGGCACTGTCTGCGAGTGGCCGATCGCAAGGGTGCACGATGGAACAATGAATTCGGCAAAGACTGGCGCGGGGCGTTCCGCCGAAACACCCATGACTTTTTCATAGAACTTGACAAGACGATCCACGTCGTCGGTAATGATGCGTACAGAAGCAAAATTCACGAGAAACCATCCTTCCTATAATAAATGATACAATATCGTATCATATCATTTTGGACCAGAACCAGTGAAGTTTCCGTAAAGGCCCGATTTAATCAGAAACTGAACCATTTGGTTCTACTGGCTGTTGCTCAATTGATCCATAGTGAAATGAATTAATTCCTGTGGACGTTGAATGGCAGTGTACACAAACTGAAGCAAGACATACTTAGCATTTATCTCTCACCCCTTTATGTTTAATTACTCCTATTATAAAATGACGCTACTGACAGCAGTATGTCAGTAGCGTTTAAACATTTTTTGGGCTTCCTCATCCGATTTCGTAATGATTCAGGCTCCAATACAATCGCAGCAGCTCCCCAGCCAAGCACCCATTGCAACAATTCTTCGAGTTGACGAACGCGTAAGATCACATGCAATCCATCTTGATGCTCTTCCATATCCTCTATGTAATGATTGTTCGATTCTTTCACCTTATCTGCGATATCATGGTTAAATAAAAGGCGAACTAGCAAGTGTCGATCATCCGGAGGGGTATACTCTCTTAAGTTAAAATGTGTTGGTAGTTCGAATCGTTCTCCCAGATCGATAAGTTCCATCATTCGGGACAAGCGGAAATGGCGAATGTCTTGGCGCAGATCACACCGGGCAACGAGCATCCATGATCCTTGAACGAGCACCAATCCATAGGGAGCAACGGTACGAAAACTATGGCGATTCCCGTCGGAATCTGCAAGTCTTTTTGCATAATGAAAGCTGATCTTTCTCTCGTCTAATATCGCTCGACGGATCTTTTCTAGATATTCTTTTTCTTTTGACTGCTTAACCTGTTTATCAGAAATGAGCAAACGCATAGCCTTGCGTACACGAGATGTTTCATTGCGTACGCTCTCCGGTAGAATTGCCTCAATTTTTCCGCGGGCACCTTGAGCCTTGATACGATAATCATCATCAAATCTTTGTTCGATAAAGTCCGTTCCAATCAGCAAGCCCACGGCTTCTGGTACCGTGAAACTGATTGGCGGCAGGAAATAGCCTTTCATCAGGGAATATCCTGTCCCAGGTGCTCCTATGATCGGCACGCCCGCTTCACTCAGCGCCTGGATGTCGCGGTAGATGGTCCGCACGCTAGTTTCAAATAGGGTCGCCAAATCTTCTGCCCGTACAACTTCTTTACGTTGTAGCTCCAGCACGATGGCTAACAAACGGTCTGTTTTGTTCATTGGTTACCCTCTTGAATATTTACTGCAAAATAAACATACCACATCTTAATGGAGAAGATAATTTAGTAAAACTAGAAGCAAATTAAAAACCAATTGTCCTAGATTAGATGTAAAGCTAAAAATTATAAAAGTATCACAATCCTTAGAGATTTTATGGATAAAGTCTTTACGAGGACATAGGGTTTGTAGAATTTTCTCAAACATTTGATTTAAGTCGCCATAGTCACAAAATATTACTCGATAACCTCAATAACAATCCTTCATTTTTTTATCCTTAGTGATTGGTTCACCCTTTTCTTTCTTTTGATGGTGTTTGAAATCCATAACACATAAAATAAACTTCATCAGGTTTTTTCTTTACCATACCTCTATCCATCCTTTTTAAAATAAATCAGAAAATCAGGGATTAATTATTTATCTTTTTTTAAAATTGCTTAACCTTACCATATGGTTATTATTTTCGGCAAAAAATTTCATTTTTCTTCTTCCACTAAACTGCCACGATAGTTTAAGTACAACATTTCACAATCTCGATCTTGTTAAAAAAGAAAAAAGGCGACCTTCTTCTTGAAGTATCGCCCCCGTTACTTGAAAAAGGATTAATTATACCATTCTTCTAAAGGGTCTACATAAGGGTTTGCATACAAATCTATGTCAATTTCAGCTTGTATACTATTAACAAATTCAACCTGCTGTTTAGTAAGATGAAAACCTGGTGTAAAACCATTTTCCATTTTTATTACAATTGAGAAATAGCATTCCAGATTAAATTGCGATTTTAATTGATTAATTATATCTACTTTGGTTTTTAAAGGTCTAATTATCTGGTCTAGTTGTTCCTCAACATCGTAGGATTCTTCATAGTCGGTACCTAATTCCCATGCAGTCTCTTTTTTATAGTGGACTATAGAGCAAACAACATTTGTACTAAAATCCCATTCAACGACATCACCTTTCTTATAGGTATCAGTAGGTTTAATTCCCAATAATTCAGTAACTCTATCAATAGGGAAGGTATCTCCATACAAGCTGAAATTAACTTTTACTTGAGTTTTTTTCAAGTACAATATCCCCTTCCGCAAAGCCTCATTTTATAACAATTATAATACCATTCCTTCTTCAACTGTCCTTTAATTGAATAAATTAAAAAGCCGGCAATGATAGCCGGATCTTCAAGTAACCTGTCACTATAGTTTAAGTACATCGTTTCACAATCTCTCCTCTATATTAACATAAATATCCATTTTATATTTTATAGAATAATACCGAAAACGAAGGTTATAAGTTTTCGCGAGAAGATCTTGTTATGCTGAGTCCATACCTTACAAGACACATTAAACGTTTTGGTGATTATGTCATCGATTTACAAAACATCCCTCAACCAGTCGAGGAGAATATACCGGTATAAACATAAAATGGGTCATCGACTGGAAATAAAAGTAAGTCTATGACCCATTTTTACACGTATCTCGGCTGAACCCCATATTCAGAGTCTTCAGGTTTAATATAAAAGATACCCTTTTTAGTTTGGTAATCACTAACGTCATTAAACTCCATTTCAACTGGCTCTTCCGAAAAATACTTCCAATCAAAATTGTAGTCTCCAAACTTCTTTTTATCTTTGGCCTTAACATTAATTTCAATAGCTGAGTGTTTTGGAGGACTTGGGCAGAAATCAACCTCAACATTTTTAATCGAGTCAAGGTAACCCGATTTGTCTCTTATACCAAGAGTCACACCTTTAAGACCAGTTCGACTCCCATTGCTCTTATACGCTTTCATAATTGCTTTTTCATTATCTTGTAGCCCCATTTTAAACCTCCCCTTTCCTTTAAACTAAAATAAGGATACTATGTTTAAATAATAAAGGAAAGGAATATAAAACAAAATATTCCTACCTTGGCAGCTTTTTGAATATTGCTTCCAACACGTCAACGACAATTGCGTTTCCGAATTGTTTATAAAGAAATTTGTCTTGAGTGTTCACGGCTTGAGCTTTCTCATAGTCCTCCTCCAAGCTTCCCTAGGAGTAATTGTTACTAATTGCAAGTCCCTAAAGATCAACCACGTCAAGACGACCTCGAGGGTCATATTGTGTGGAGCCGTACTAATCAAGATTTGACCACTATGGTTGAGATCTGCTCCTCGGTCTTAAAGTATTTAGAATCAACGTCCTTGTCGTCCTCCAACTTAAGCCTTCTACGGAGGAGCCGTTCGACCCATTTCGTTACGCATACAAAAAACCTCCAAATATAATAATTTGAAGGCTCTGAACACACACAGTTTTAGCTTCTCGGTCAAAGACAGTGTCGTTCAAAATGGAAAAAAGACTGTGGAACTAACACCCGACTTACTCCTCTCCGAATCTTTCTGACAATTTATACAGAACGAAATTAGATGAGTAGTTGTACGTCAAAGGAAAGATAATTTTGTTTAAATACAAATCTCCAACACACTAAAAATTGTAAATTATAAATTCTTTAAAATGCTACTTGCATTACTCTTATAACGTAAGCCTGCCTGAACGTAACGATCAACCATTTCCCTTGTTTTATGGCCAGTTTGTTTCATAATTGCTATCTCAGTCATCCCCATCATAGCTGCGCTTGTCGACAGCCCACTTCTCAAGCTATGAGCTGCAAAGTCGTTTACATCCATCCCCAGTTCCCCGATATATTTCTTTATGATAAGTGCTACGGATTTATCACTCAACCTTTCCTTGATATTTCCATGCCGATCAATGGAACGAAATAACGCTCCAGTGGTAATTTCACTTATTTTAACCCAATCTTTAGTTGCTTTAACTGGACAAAATTCATTGTACGTATAAACAACTCCTTTTATAAGATCATCATTTTTCGTTTTTGTTTCGCGAACCCTTACGTCCATTCCCAAGTCGTTAATTTCTAAATCTTCTATATTAATTGATACCAATTCTGAACGTCGGCTCGCCAGGGCAAAACCTAATAAAAGGATGGCTTTATCTCGTACACCAATAAGAGACGAGGTGTCAATTTTATCGATTAAGGCAGGAAGGACATGTAGCATCAGTGCCTTTTTCGGTTCTTGCCGAGTACCGATTTCTCTTTTTATCCCTTCTAATAAGGCTTGAACTTCAACTTCCTTAGAAGGTGGAAGATGATGTTTAAATTTATGCGCCATATTAATAGAGGAAACTCGTCTTCGTATAGTTGAATATTTATGTGTCGTTGCCAATTCCGTTAAATAAAGGCAAAGCGTACCTGCAGATGCCGGTAGGGGTTCCCTTCCATTCGTTTCACACCACTGAGTAAAGTGTTTCCAGTCGGAAGCGTAACTTTTCTGTGTATTCTTACTTTTTGAGTTTTGTATGTAGAATTTTATTTTTTCGAGTTTCTCATTATCAATCTGAAGAAATTTTCCACTTTCAGTTAACATAATATCGAACCTCCTTAACGGCTGGTTTTTCCGGTTTTAAGTTCCGATAACTATCTATTATCGGAACTTAGCGCTACCGCAAACAGAATAGTGTAAAATCCATGATGTAATTCAAAGACTGGCAGTAAACTATTTTAAATAGCTAACATAAAATGACCACTTTTGTAAATAGTCCGGACTATAATGAAATTTAAAAATAAATCATATTATATAGAAGAAACACGTCACGAAGAAGTGCAAACAAGTCTCAAAGTCAGGAAATTGAATCAAAGGGATGCAAATTTCTTTTCTCCTTTTTCCTAAAGTTTTGGAAGCAAAAAAGAGTGGTGAACATTAGAGAAACTAAATTTGCTGATCCGCTTCATATTTTTTGTGGCCAATTACATTCAGGAATTCTATTGTGGAACATTTCACAGTTGAAGTGAATACGTATTATCGATTAAACCGTAGGGGGAACAATAATGTAAACCGATTCAGGTTATGTCAATTCTAAATTATTTAAGAGTGAATTTTACAAGATTATCTATGTGGAAATTCAAGTTTTACTTTAATATCTATTTGTAGAGTAATAGCAAAATACTTAAGATAAAATTGACGATATAAAAAGTTAAAAATGTTTTCATAAGTTTTTTATGTCACTCTTTTTCATTGTTGTTATATGAATACAAAATTAGATCAAAAAATTATTCCTTAAATTAGGGATGTCTGAGATTTGTATTCTAACGGATTTATCTTTTCTTTCATCTATAACCCTTCACCTAATTTCGTTGTATAATAACGGATGAAAGTTCAATTAACTTATGTATCATTATTATTATCACGTTCAATTTTTAGCTTAGATGTAATTCTCTTTTCTATAATTTTCAACTCGTGAACTACGATATATGAATAAATATAAAATTAATATCATTTTATTTATTATTTTCATAACTAAAATATAACATAAGATTATTATATTTATTATCATATATGTTAATATATATGATAATGTTGTAAAAGAAATATATGTTGATAAAAGGTGAAATATCATTCCTAATTTCTTTTCATTTTTAAGTAATATTAGTGGCTTGCAAGGATTCCTTCCAATTTTAAAAATCCCAAAAAATTCATATTTGAGACTTTTAGTTTTAATAATCCATTTTAAAGAGGGTTAGGATCTGTAGTTTTACATCAAAAAGTAAATCCATTTAATCTATTTACATTTCATTCTAAAAAGCTACTAATACTCCAACAACTCTTCTCCACTATGGCCTTTAATAGAATGAACGAGAAATTACCCACTAATACTGGTCAGTATGTCTCAAGCAGTTTTGAAGTTAGTTCACCTTAGGACTATGGACCAACCTCACGGGCTGGATTCACGGCTGGAATCCCGTTTTATTCGCCTGTATGGTAAGTAAAAATCTTCTTCATTTCCTGAGGAGGCTCTGGGCCATAGAAAAAAGTAAAATAAGCTAGATTATCTAATTAACATCAAGACTATGGAATAACATGACCGTTGTTAATCAAGGCCATCCTGACGGGATGGTCTCTAATTTTGGGGGATTTTAGATTTTAAAAACAACAAAAAAGCACCGTTTGGTGCTTTTTCGCTTTTTTATTTTTTGGCTATATTTTTCCACTCCTGTTGATATTTCTGTACATTTTGATGCTGCTCCGCAAGTGAATCCGCATAAAGCGTCTCACCTGAGGGACGGGCATAGAAATAAAGAGCATGAAAACCTTGTCCTGCAGGATTCAAAACAGCAAGTAAAGATTTCATTCCAGGATTACTAATGGGACCAATTGGAAGTCTTCGAACAATATACGTATTATACGGAGTTTTCTGCGAAATATCGTTATTAGTTACTATTACTTTCAATTCTCTATTTCCATATAAAGCAGTCATATCACTTTGTAATTTCATGCCAGATTGAAGACGATTCAAGAAGACTTGCGCCACTTTCGGTCGGTCTGCATCTAATTTGGATTCTCTTTCCACCATGGATGAGAGCGTCACAATATTAGAAAAAGAATGAAGTGGTGTGGTGCTCATTATTCGGTTGATATCAGCCAAATTCTGAGTATAAAACTTGTTTGTTTGGTTCAACATTATTTCCACCACTTTTTGCGGATTCGCATCTAATGGAAATTCATAGGTATTCGGCTGAAGATATCCTTCAAGTGGGAAATAAACATTTGGATTGTACGCTGGAAGCCAACCATATTTTTTTTGCAATGCTTCATAATTCTGCTTATTGTTCACATACGAGATAAATTTTTCTGATGAAAATAAACCTTTTTTCTCAAAAACAGCTGCCATATCAACGATCGTCGAACCCTCTGGAATAGTGACCTCATTGTTTTTTTCATTCATGATTCCTTTTTGATTCATCTGCCGAATTAAATCATCAAAATTCCCCGCTTTAATTTGATAGGTTCCTTCATAGAAAGCGATGGGAAAAGCTTTTGGCTTTTTTAAAATATATTGATAGTATTCTTGTTTAATTCGAATATAGGTATAAAAAATCGTTCCATTTTTGACGATTCCATCCTGTTCCAAAATCCCTCCAACTTGCCTTGGCGTGGCACCATGGAAAACTTCAACTGTACCGGATTTCACTTTCATTTCCCTCATTCCCCAGAAAGAAATCCCACCTACCGCCAAAAGTAGTATGAATAGACTGACTAAGAATTTTTTCATCCTATCACTTCCAACAATCTATTTTTTTTAAAAGGTAAGACCCTTATCATGATACAATACAAACAGAGTTGAAAACAATGAAAATAATTTCCCATTATAGTAGAAACCCTAGACCAGGGAGAAAGGGTTATGTAATTGTCGATAAAGAAAGAAATCTCATTTTACGTCAAAAGTCTGGAAAAGAAGATTCATCGTCGAACAATAAAGTGAAAATGAAACCTATCATTCAAGCATTATAATACATTTTCAATACATATGAACCAATAGAAGCTCATCTACATACAGGTTCCACCAACATCATCAATGCCATGACCGAGTGGACACACAAGTGGAAGGTATTGTACTTTTTTCAAAAACCATATATTTTTTCTCAACCAATAAAGAGGTAATGGAAAAAATTTCGCGCAATCTTCTTCTAACCACCCACAGAATGGGAAATTTTGACGAATTAAAGCATGTTTATGGATCCATCAATGAGATACTCACACTACATAATAATTTGGATGTGATTTTTTCGTTTCATAAAAATCTGAAGGTAAGGGAAAAGGTAAGAAAATATTTAAATACCGAAGAGCGTTTCCATTTTAGTTGATTCGCTTGATTATCAAACTTTTTCCAATTTGATGAAAGTATTCTATTTAACTATCGAAAAAGTATTGGCGAAACGATTGAAATAAATATGCAAGATACAAGTCCCCTTTTCTTCGTTTTATATAATAAAAATGCACCTCATGAAAATAAAAAGCAATTAACTTACCCCGCCTAATATAAAATTGTAAAAGAAGCTGTTCATCTTGCTGGAAAAAATTCAAAAGTAACGCCGCACTGGTTTAGGCATACTTTTGGCCCTCCTCTATTGGAGAATGATGTTCCACTTGCGAATGTTTAGGATTGTGATGGCCATTCAGATATATCCACAACGAATATTAATTTAGAAAGAATAAACCAAGATAACTCCTACATTTAAATAAAGAAAGTTAAATTGTTTTAGAAACATTCTTTTTCATTAACGTCAAGCATACAACATTGTTCTGTAACCTTTTGATTAGAAAGAGTGATTTTGAAACATTCTTAGAAGGAAAAATTATTGACCATTCTTTATATTTTTATTGAACTACACAGCATTGAGAACAATCGAATGAACCTATTCAGGTTATGTGTATTTCTAAACCATTGAGTGATATCTTCAGATTATCTGAAGGTAAACTATTCAGCATTAACTTTGATTTCAATACGTGGAGCAATGGACTTAAATCTTTATTTTAAATATTCTTTCTTAGAAGTGATTGCAAAAGAACTTGGAATTGAGGAAAATTCAGCCTTAAAATAATTAAAATGCATTACTCAAAGTAATTTAAGACAATTAAAAAGTTGAACAACGAATTTTTCTTAATTTGGAATGTTGAAGATTTGCATTCTGACATATAATTGCATTTTATGAGGGCGCTTATCTAGAATAAGGATAGCGTCTTTCTTAATGTTAAGGGCCAGATTGTTGAACAAGGCATACTGCACTAAAGGGAGCGATTGTGAAGTGAAAAAAGCTCAATTTCTCGTTTATAACACTGAGAAATTGGGCTTTTAATATTGGATAATTTCCGTTTCGTTCCTAAACTTTGCTAAATAATTATCCTCAATTAAACTTAGCTTGATGGCGATGGCGGGATCCCTATATTAAGTTTTAAGATTTCTTTAACGTACAAAAACGTTCAAATGTGCGAACTCCCCCTATTAGTAGTGGCTAATTATATCATTTTCATTCAAAAGCAAAATGCAGGAATGATTGCTTTAGGAATACACTGCACGCTTTGACTTAAGAAAATATAAATACTCTATTCCGGCAACGGTTATCTTCGTGCCGCCCCGTCCTCTTCCTTTGACGACAAATCCTTCACTTTCTAAAATATCCAAACGGAGGCGAATCTGCTGAGGGGACAAGACAAAGTCTGTTTCTTTGCTTTGACTTGAAATCAACTCTCTGCTTGCTACTTTTCCCTTTTCGTTGCATTGGTTGATTACTTCTAAGATGAAAGCGCGCTCCTTCATTTCCAGCATACTTTCACATGTAGAATATTCGGACATTACGCCGTCTTTCGCTTGTCCCAACATGGATGGAAGATCTCTTTTCGTTACGACATTTCCTTCACAAACCGTCAACATGTAATCAATTGTGCTTTTTAGTTCTCGTATATTTCCAGGCCATTCATATTGCATGAAATACTCCAGAACATCTTGTTCAGTCTTTACCCACTTCCCGCTCTTTCTGATGAAATGTTTAATCAAAAGTGGAATATCCGCTCTTCTCTCAATGAGTGGTGGAATGCGGAGATTAAGTACATTCAGCCGGTAAAATAAGTCTGATCTGAATGAACTGTCCCGTATCTTTCCTTGAAGATCTTTATTCGTTGCGGTAATCACTCGAACATTAATAGGTATAATTCTTCCACCACCGATTCTGCGAATTTCCCCCTCCTGTAGAACGCGCAGCAAATGTGATTGAACTGTAAGACTTATGTCACCAATTTCATCTAAAAAGATAGTCCCGTTGTCCGCCAATTCAAACAAACCTTTCTTGCCTCCCCTTTGTGCTCCTGTAAATGTCCCTTCTTCGTAGCCGAACAATTCGCTTTCAAGCAGGCTTTCTGTTAATGCGCTGCAGTTTACAGCCAGAAACGGCCCGTTTTTCCGCAATGAATGCTCATGAATCGCATGCGCAAACAATTCTTTTCCTGTTCCTGTCTCTCCTTGAATTAAAATCGGATGCTCCGACAAGGCAAGTTTCTTGGCGATCCTCTTCCGACCTTTCATTACATCATGCTCGCCGATAATATCATCAAATCCGTATTTTGTATGAAATCCTTTATTACGCATTTCTCTTTGCGCTGTCTTTTCAATTTCAAAAGCTTGATGCACACTCTTGAAAGTTGCGATAATTGTATTTTCTTTCATCATTTGCACTCGAAAAATTACGACAGCTACGCCATCTATGTCAAAGAACTTGCTTTCATCCTTACCGTTCATGATGAAATCGGTGATATCCCGGCAATCTATCACATGTTCTATATCCTTATTAACTGTATTTTGCTCTACAACATGAAACAATGCAGCAAGCCGATGATTGAATACTGTAATCCGACCTTCCTGGTTGACGACCAATATTCCATCATCGATAGTTCCTACCACATTTTGGATGTGTTCGCTCATTTGCCTTGCATCACGCTCTGCATATAGCAGTTTACGTTGTAATTCAATAATATTGCTAATATATCTTTCTGAAATCTTCGAGGATATATCCTTGTTCAAACCGCAGCATTCTACAACTTCCAGAATTGTTGTCATATCAAAAAGACGCACACCTATGTCAATTACTTCTTTTATATAAGAGGGACAAAGATGTGTTTCTCCTGGTGAAACGGCAATTTCAACATTCTCATAAAACAAGTTACCTTTCCTAAAAGGGATAAATTGAACGTGATTGATACCAAGTTGATATAAGGATTCAATAAGCATGGTAGTTGTATCATCATCATCATTCACCAGCAGAACTGCTGAACCTTCTGGTATTCTTAAAAGTTTGTCAATATGGTCATGATGAACTGTTCTCTTTCCTACAATTATTTTCTTGGCATTCACGTTAGAAATACTGTTTGTTCTATTATAAGCAATATCTGATGAATATAAGATAATTGTATCTTCCAGATACTGCGGTAATCCATCATCCACAGCATGGCTTCTAATATGAATATAGTCTCCAATTAATTGTTCCATTTGTTCCTGCAAGGCTTGCCTTGTTTTTGCACTTCCCGCTATAAGCGTAAGTGAGGATTTTGACATAAAAACACCTACTCGCCTTTAAATTGGATCTATTATATCACCAAAAAAGACCGATAAAAACCCAAAAATCTAATCTAACCATAAAAATTTACTTATACATCAATATACCCGTTTTGGCACAGATATTGCATGTGTAATCAATGAATGCCTCAAGGATTAGAAAAGGAGGGAAAAAGCAGAATACGAGAAAAAAAGAAGGTAGTCTATATGAGGTATTTATTTTGTAAGCGTTTTAGTTTTATCCATTTATATTAAATACAAAGGAGAGTCATACATGAGCCAGCTACAAGAAAAGGTTGTTTCGTTTGAAAAAAAAGAGAGAAAAATCAATATTTTTGTATTGCTATTCATCATTCTAGCAATATCAACTCTATTAACTTATATTTTGCCGGCAGGAGAATATACACGAATTGAAGCGGATGGACGGACAACTGTAGACCCCAATTCTTTTAAATGGATAAAATCGGCACCGGTCGGATTGTTCGATATGATAAAAGCTGTTCATATAGGAATGGTAGATGCCGGCAATATTATCTTTTTCTTATTAATTATTGGAGGATTTTTCGGTGTCTTAAGAGCAACAGGTACGGTTGACGGGCTGATTGCCACAATGGCCCGAAAGTTGTCTACGCGTGAAAAGCTTTTAATTCCTGTCGTGATGCTGGTTTTCGCTGCAGGTGGTTCCTTAATAGGGATGGCGGAAGAAACGTTGGCCTATGTTCCTCTTATTATTCCGCTAGCGTTGGCACTTGGATTCGATACAATTACAGGAACTGCCATTGTCATAGTAGGAGCATTGTCAGGATTTACGACTGCCATAATGAATCCCTTCACAGTAGGAATTGCCCAAGGAATCGCAGAATTACCGATGTTCTCTGGGATGGGGTACCGCCTTGTTTTATTTGTTATCGTCTATTTTGTTTCTGTTTTTTTTGTCTATCGTCACGCAATGAAGGTAAAGAAAAATCCTTCTATAGGCATCTACGGAAAATATAAAAAAGAAGAAGCGAGCCATTTACTTCAATCAAGTGCGAAGTTAACAACTAGACATAAGCTTATCCTGGGTGCTTTTTTAATTAACTACATCGTCTTGGCGTTTGGTGTTATCAAGTTCCATTGGTACATTACAGAAATTGCAGCCTTATTCGTTATATTGACAATCGTAATTGGAATCATCGGAAAACTGTCAGCAGATCATATTGTCAACTCCTTTACTAAAGGCTCTGCTTCCTTGATTAGCGGAGCTTTGATAATCGGCGTATCACGCGCCATTCTTGTTGTATTGAATCAGGGACATATCGTTGACCCTCTCCTGCATCAAGTATCTGAATATATCCAGTATTTCCCAAGTTATTTAAGTGTTGCCGGTATGTACAGCTTCCAAACTCTTATACATTTTGTTTTAGCTTCCGGCAGCGGTCATGCGATGCTGACAATGCCTATAATGGCGCCGCTTGCAGATTTATTGCACATTACGCGCCAAACAGCAGTATTATCATTTTCATTCGCGGATGGTATTGGAAATATGATTTTCCCAACTGCCACCACCCTAATGGCGAGCTTAGCCATTGCAGGCATTCCTTGGACAAAGTGGGCGAAGTGGATTCTCCCTTTGATTCTAATTGAATACTCAATCGGTTTAATAGCGGTTATAATTGCTAATGCTTTTGGATATGGTCCATTCTGATATGGGACAAGAAGTATTGACAGGAGGAGAAAAGAATTGCTTACCTTAATCAAAAATGGCGAAGTTTACGCACCCAATTACCTAGGACAGAAAGACATATTAATTGCAGAAGATAAAATCGCATTCATAGATGAGAGAATCGAGATTCCTGACAACTTTGCCCCTATTCAAATCATTAATGCGACAAATCTTTTGGTTGTTCCAGGATTTATAGATTCACATGTTCATATTATAGGTGGAGGTGGAGAGGGCGGGTTCAAAACTCGCACCCCTGAGCTAATGCTCTCTGATATTACAACTGCAGGTATAACAACATTAGTCGGCTTACTTGGTACTGATGGGACAACGCGCAAAATGGAAAGTCTTCTTGCCAAGGCACGGGCGTTAGAGGAAGAGGGTGTTTCTTGCTTTATTCATACAGGATCCTATCAAGTGCCAGTAAAAACACTGACTGGAAAAATCGAAGACGATATTATTTTAATCGACAAAATTATCGGTGTTGGAGAGATTGCAATCTCCGACCATAGATCATCAGAACCCACATTTGAGGAACTGGCTAAAGTCGCCGCTGCGGCACGCAATGGCGGTATCCTGTCAGGAAAAGCTGGCATATTAGAAGTTCATGTAGGGGACGGAGATGAAAAGCTTTCATTACTGTATGAAATTGCAGATAAAACCAACATTCCGATTCGGCAGCTCCATCCGACACATATCAACCGAAATGAAGAATTATTCAGGGCAGGTATTGATTATGCGAAACGAGGAGGATACGTAGACTTTACCACAAGTACCATTCCTCAGTTTTTGAAAGAAGGCGAAGTGAAGTGCAGCAAGGCATTAAGTATGATGCTTAAAGAAGAGGTTCCAATTGGACGCATCACCTTCTCTTCAGACGGGCAGGCCAGCCTTCCCTGCTTTGACAGCAATGGGGAGTGTGTAGGCCTTCAAGTCGGAAAAGTATCATCTCTATATCACGAAGTGCGCGATTCTGTTTTAGAGGAAGACATCCCGCTGGAAACGGCATTGGAGGTCATCACCACGAATCCTGCACATGTGCTAAAGCTTTCAAGTAAAGGCAGCATCCAAACCGGGAAGGATGGTGATATAGTATTGTTGGAAAAAGAAACGTTGGACATTCACAGTGTCATTGCAAAAGGTAAGCTTATGGTAGAAAACAAAGTTCCAATAATGAAGGGAACATTTGAATAAAGGAAGGTTCCGGTGCAAAGATAATGATACTAAAAACTAGCCTCTTGAATTTCTAGTGGGATTCAAAGTTCATCATATTTATCTTCAAAGAGGAAGGAGCCTGTTTTGTCCATGATGAATACCATTCAATGTAATATACGAATAAAAAAGACTTTTAGGAGAAAGCGAGCTTCCTATTAATGTGTATTATGGTATTTAAATATGATAGCAATGGAAAACTTCCCGAAGTCCATATTTGAATATTATAATACGATACAAGTTACTTCCTTCACAAACTCTTTTCTTAACAAAAAAAGGATGGAGTCATTTCGATTCCATCCTTAATTCATTTCATTTTTTATTCCATTTTTACAAATGATGTGAACCGGAGAAACGTGGTTTTACTAAAATACAGAAACTCCCAAAACATCTTCTAAACACTAAATAATAGTTTAATAACTCAATAGTTTTGAAGACTGTGGAGGAAACACCAGACTTACGTATTCTGAATTTTTCTGACAATTTTTACAGAACGAAATTAGATGAGAGTTGTTCGTCAAAGGAAAGTTAAATTCGTTAAAATTCAAACCTCCAACACACTAAAAATTGTATATTATAAATTTTTAAAAATACTACTTGGATTGTTCTTATATCGTAAACCTGTCTGAACATAACGATTAACCATCTCCCTGGTTTTATGGCCAGTTTGTTTCATTATGGCTATTTCCGTCATTCCCATCATGGCCGCGCTTGTCGATAGTCCACTTCTCAAACTATGTGCTGCAAAGTCATTTATATCCATACCGAGTTCCCCGATATATTTTTTTATAATAAGTGCTATGGATTTATCACTCAACCTTTCCTTGATATTTCCATGCCGATCAATTGAACGAAACAAAGCACCGGAAGTAATTAACCCTATCTTAATCCACTCTTGAGTCGCTTTAACTGGACAAAATTCGTTATAAGTATAAACAACTCCTTTTATAAGATCATAATTCATTGTTTTGGTCTCTCGAACTCGTACGTCCATACCAAAGTCGTTAATCTGTAAATCTTCTATATTAATAGTCACCAGTTCTGAACGTCGGCTTGCCAGGGCAAAACCTAACTATAGGGTTGCCTTAAGATCATATATTGCTATATGATACACTAATGTTTTATATTTTATCATTGAGTTATGATATTTTTATTAATATAGTTTATATTTAACAGTAATGATGCAATATACAATATAATCAAAAATAATAATAATTGTTGTGGATGTTATTGGAAAGGGGAATAAGTCGCAATCGATCCCTATAAGAGAGGAAACCAAGGAAATTCTATTTAGCTATCGAAAAAGTATTGGAGAATCGATTGAAATAAATATGCAAGATACAAGTCCCCTTTTCTTCGTTTTATATAATATAAAATGCACCTCATGAAAATAAAAAGCAATTAACTTACCCCACCTAATATAAAATTGTAAAAGAAGCTGTTCATCTTGCTGGAAAAAATTCAAAAGTAAAGCCGCACTGGTTTTGGCATACTTTTGTCCCTCCTCTATTGGAGAATGATGTTCCACTTGCGAATGTTTAGGATTGTGAAGGCCATTCAGATATATCCACAACGAATATTAATTTAGAAAGAATAAACCAAGATAACTCCTACATTTAAATAAAGAAAGCTAACTTGTTTTAATCTACTAATTATTACAAAACAGGTAATTTTAGTGGTTCAAAATTTTTTAGTATTTTTGACCTCTACATGGTAGGAAGTGCGATAAAAAATTTTGTTATTTTAAAATTTTTCTTTTGATTTATGACTCGACTTCATTTAAAGTTGTTTTTTTCCTTAACTGTCGGTTTTTAATTTTTAATAATTTTCAATATATGAGGGTACATTTGTACCCTTATTAGCAAATAAGATAAAACCAACTTTGATAATCTTCTTTTAAATAAGTAACTGGGGATGAAAAAGATGCTTTATGGATTTGTAAGACATATAGAAGACAAAGGATACAGTTCAGAGACAATAAAAAGTTATGAGAAAGTTCTTAGTCAATTTTTTAAGTATATAGTGAAATCTTATCCTTTAAATAAAGAACCTTTTCAAATTTCTTCAACAGACATCAAAAATTACTTAGAAGAACAACTGGAACGGAATAAGAGTATTTCTACTGTTAACAAAGAGTTAGCAATCATTAAGACTTTTTTCAATTACCTTTGGGAGATTAACAAAGTACCCATTGATCCGGCTGTAAAGATTAAACGATCGAAAGTGAAAAAAGATCTTAAAGTAGTCATTACTTATGATGAAATACTTAACATTTTGGAGAAGGTGTTGGTGAACCAAGATTATTCTATATTGAGAAAAGCTGTTTTCCTTTTAGCGGTTAAAGGATTAAAGACAGCAGATTTTCGTTTTAAAAAGGAAGATGTTTTAGATAATGACAAAGAAAATTCTATTACCATTCAACTTAAGAGTCGTTCCATTTTATTAAATGGTAAGGAAGCCAAAAGCTTTCGGGAGTATTTTAACGAGATGATTATGTACAGTGAAAGTGAATATGTTTTTACCACTACACAACATGGTGAAAAATGTGAAGGACCCATTCAGGTAATGTCTATTTTAAACCATCTAAAAGCGGTAACTTTAGATTACCTTGGGGAAAACTCTCCAGGATTGACTCTAATTTCAATACGTAGAGCAATGACCCTAAATCTGTATTTAAATAAATATCCCTTACAAGTAATTGCAAAGGAACTTGGGATAGAGGAAAATACAGCTTCTAATTATATAAAATATATTATACAAGGAAAAATTGGCCCAGAGTCTGTATTTGAATAAGTGTTTCAAAGCATTAATTTAAATTCTCTTTAGACTGTTTTTTAACTGTTTTTTAACTTTTTTTTAAAATCATCTACTTAAATCATATTTTCCTTTTAAACTGGTTTGTTGGAGATTTGCATTGTAGCGTATTTATCAATTGTTTTATGTATAACCATCGGTCTAATTTCGTTGTATAATAAAAGATTGATAATTCAATTAACTTGTGTATCATTATTTTTTTAATCTAAGACGTTCAATTTTAGCTTAGATGTAATTCTCTTTTCTATATTTCTAAACTCGTGAATTACGATATATGAATAAGATATAATTAATAACATTTTATTTATTATTTTCATAACTAAAATATAACATAAGATTATCATATATAACAAAATCATCATATATGTTGATATATATGATGATTTTGTTATATATATATTGAAAAAAGCTGAAATATCATTCCTAATTTCTCATCATTTTTAAGTAATATTAGTGGCTTTAACAAGTTTAAAAGGCTTGCTAATGCTTGCAATATGAAAAATACAACATTAGCTGCTTATTTAATTGAAAAAGCTCTAGATAACATTCAGCAAGTAAATGAACTTCAAAATGAATTTTGCACAGAAAATGCTTATAGAGTAGTACCGATTAGGAACAACGGAGAGATCCATTACACGCTTAGTGGGAGGTATGATCTATGAGTTGGGTCAGCTTTATTTGTGGTGGTATAACGGTTTTAATAACCTATGCTTTATTTACGGGCGATCGGGATGAAGAAGATGAAATGATTCCGGTAGCTGGGGCTATCGGAAACAATTTAATTGTAAGCAGCTCAACAGGTAGGTACGTGACTCTTTCCTGTCAAACCTGCCGAAAACTAAAAAAACATAAAGAAATTGAACCAAATCTTTATCAATGTACAAAATGTAAAAGACACGTTGATCTAAGGTCCCCTAATGGCTTCTAATAAAGCGATTTATCAATCTACTTAATTATACAAAACAGCCCCGGAATGTGTATAACCGGGGCTGTTCCTCATAACATATAATACTCAAGCACAAAGAGTATCTTACTTTGTTTTACCAAATATTTTAAGTTTGAGAACTTGGAATACTGCTTTTTGTTTCATCTTTTCTCTGCTGACGGATAATCATAGGTTTATGCTTATCTTTCTTCATTTCTTGTAAATATCTCGCTAAATAAGCGTCTGTGATGCGATGGGGAACATACCCCAGCCGCTGGCGAATGATATTTTCAAGAACAAACATTTTGCGAGTCATTTTTTCATATTGTTTCCCGCTTTCTTCTTCATTTTCTTTATATTCATCTGTCTGACCATGTTTTCGAGCTTTATAAAACACATTTAAATAATGATAAAAGGATGATCTTTCAGCTCTTGCGTATTTCAGCAAATTAAGCAGCTCAAAAGTCGAATACCTCATAAGGTCGGGGGTGGATTTGTCCAGATAAGCATCTAGCGCAAAATCTCTAATGCGGACAGAAATTCGCTCATAATTCTGCTGCACCTGTTCCGGCCATAATCGCATAACGCAGAAATCACAATAATACTTTTCAGGCTGCTGGATCAATTCGCTCCCGCAATATGGACAAGTAATCACATCGTATTCTTTCATATCAGAAAACCTCCTTTAAAGTCAAAACGGTGTATCATACACTTTTTTTGATGTGCAGGCTGATAACTTCAAATTATCTTCTTAAATAAATGCTCTTAGTGTTCTATTTTTAGTCTCCTTTCCGTTTAAGGAAAGGAGACGGATCCTTGTGCCTGTGACCTTATATGTTACATTTCTTTTATTCCTCTTCTGTTTCCTCTTTCCCCAAAATATAATCTGCTGCTTTTTGTGCCTGTGCTGCTGCTTGTGTAACTAAACGGCTATCACCTTTTAAAGCTCTAATCCATGAATTTATATAGCTTGCGCTATTTTCAATGGTATGGTTATCAATCCCAGCAACACCGCAGAGCATTGCTGCCCCCATTTCAGCAATCAGTTCTTCCTTGGAATAAACGTCATCTCCAAAGGCTACATTTTGCGTTATGACGCCCGAACGTTCTAATCGGTTTTTATGGCCTGTGCTATGGAGCATTTCATGAAATAAAGTGCTGTAATACTCTTCAGCCTTTGGAAAATCCTTTAGTGGTGGGCAGTTGATTTTATCAACAGTTGGATAGTAAACGGCTTTCCCTGAATAGAATGTGTAATCAGGCCCATTGATGTATCCTTTATAAATTTCTTCTGCTCTTTCAATTGGATTATGGTCAAAGGTTATTTCTTTTCGTTTGCTTTCCAGCCCTTCCACTTGATTGATTTCAAAAACACGATAATACCGAAGGTAAGGAATCTTTTCAATCTTTCCTCTTTCTCCATCTTCTTTTTCGAGCCACTTCCAAAATACCACGATATGCGATTTTTCCCCTTTTTTAACTTGGCCACCGGCTTCTTGAATTTGATTAAATGTGGCATATTCTCCGGCTTCTAAAAGAAAAGTATTAATTCCTCTGTATGGCTTTTGCGTCTTCCAGTTGACTGCTCCCCCGTTAATCCACGGCATGCGCCACGGTATAACCCCCTTTTCCAACTGCCCGATGACCTTCTCTGTAACGATGTCATAAACGCTTTTTTTCATTGGGTGTTCCTCCTCGTTTTTGGGTTTTCATTTCCTTTTTTGCTTTGCCTGAAGAAGCGAAATGGTTCCCCAAAGGGAATTATTTTTCCCCTTTGACATGGAGAACGAAAAACACGCATAGGCTGCCGGTCAAGGGTGATCTTAGCGCAAAAGTTTTTTGCTGTTACAAAGTGGTTTTAAGTAAAAAAGTTTTGTGCCCCTTGAACGGCTGACTTGCCGTCTTAGCTTCCAGCAGGTGGAGGGCGCAGCCTAGGAGTCTCGACCTGCTGGAAGGTTAGTCGGCCTGCGATGTTTTACGATTCGGAAGGCAAAGGGAAAAATAAAAAGAGCAGCCGTTTGGCTGCTTTCCGCTTTGGGTTCTGAGGTTTTCGGCTCGTTCGGTATGACGGCGATAGCCGTAAATGGGACAGGAACCTACGGACTGTTAAAAGGTGCTTTTTCCTTTTTTACAATCCGTGGTTATCGGCCCATTTAATACCGAAGCGACACGTACAGTCTGTTGGAAAGAGCGCTTTTTCCTTTCCTACGGACTGTAGTGCAGCCGCCAAAAAAGGTTTTGAATCTTATGCCTTCCTAAAGGAAAATAGCCCGCCTTAAAGGCGAACTGGTTCATTAATAACTGCATATTTGCTTCATGCAAAAAAGAGAAGGATATCCTTCTTCACTTGTTCTAGAAAAGAATGAAAAATGACTGGATTAACAGGGGAATTGAAGAGTAATCAAGAATAAATAGGTTAAATGGGTTAAACAAAGAGGGGATAACAATGGATTCAAAAAAGAAATGTTCCAGGCATAAAGAAACCAAAATAGAGGCTCTTTTGACAATTGAAAAGAAAATTTATATCAGTAGCTACTGCTTTTCTTGTTGGGTAGATCAAGAATTTAAAAAAGAAATGAAAAAATTTGAAAGACAACTAAAAACATCTAACCTAATGTGGATAAGGAATTTACTTTCACTTGATAAACCTAATTTTTACGAATTTGAAAAATTATATAGAGGCCACGCTAATAACGGAAAGAAAAAAGCAAAGAAATACAAAGAAGAACTTCGCCAACAATATTATAAAAAAATCCTCCCACCCATTTAGATGAAATTCTTAAATTAAATGGTGTAGAGTTTGAAAATTATATAAAATTCTTTTTTCAAAAACAGGGATTTACTATAAGTAAAGCACCTGAAATCAGGAATGTTGGAATAGATTTAGTGATGACAAAAAAGATAAATAACCAAATAAATAAAACCGCAATTCACTGTAAATCATATAAAAAATCAATAGGAGTAGCTGCCGTACAAGAAGTTTTTAATGGACAACATCTTAGTAAATGCAGTGAATCCATCATTATAACTACTTCAGGATTCACAACTTCAGCTATAAAGAAAGCGAAAGATTTAAAAGTGGAATTATGGGATAAAACTAGATTAGGTGAAGAAATTAAAAAAACCGTAAAAGCAGACAATAACAGTACCTTATCTTGGGATGAATTTCTTGCACCACATCTAGTAGAAGATAAGTTTCCTCCTAAAAAAAGAACTAAGAAAAAATCAAGTTCTTTTTAAAGAATTAGATATCTTGCTATTTAATCATTTACATAATGGGGTTAAGTGTAGGGAAAATCAGCTTTTTTCCATGTCGAAATTTACTTAGCGTTTTCCGCGTTTTGGGTGGGACCTCCCAAACAGCTGTATAAGATCTGTTATTCCTTACCATCCATAGTTCTGAATTAATCCTTTTTTAAACGTTTTTTCTCCTGCTCATAAAAACCTTTAACTGTATATTTGCTCCAATATGGGGTTCCCGCAAGTTCAATATCTGCATTTGGGAGCTTTCCTCGGCTGTAATACACATTTAATTTTCGCTTATCATAATTCAATCCATGTTCCGATAAGAAATCAGCAAACTGTTTTTGATTCAAATAATCATCTGTCGTTTCACGAATAATGGAGAAGGTAGGTTTTTGAATGAGATACGTATCCTCTCGAAAGAACAGAGTTATTAATTCTAATGCCAATTCAAGCCACTGATCATCTAAATGTTCATACAGCCAACGGATATTAAAACTTCCATATTCTGGAACCTCAAAAAACCAAGCTAACTTTAAAAAAGTGACTTCTACTTCCGTTAAATCTTTTAAAGCTTCGCTTACTAAATCAATGTTCTCATATGCCTTTAATCTGCTTTTAAATTCCGGGAAAGTTTCAACGATGCGTTTGGTTGAGCTTTTCATATAATCCCCTCCTGTTGACCTAGTCAACAATAGAATAAAACAAAAAGTTGACATAGTCAACTCTAATGCCATGATTTTTATGCTGCATCCGTGCATAGTATGGAATGCAGAGGGCTTAGGGGTTTGATTAATTGCTTTTTTAAATGTTTCTATTCTTCTCGAATAATCTTTCAAAAGGCTGCGTCAGCAACCGTCAAGCAGGCTCGATGCCTGCGTCAACTAATCAAGAAAAAACGTATGTTTTTTATCCATTCGTGAAGCTTCGTCAGTTGGCCATCCAGCACTTTTTCTTATCTTCTAGCTCCCGTTGATACCTCCTTATAAAGCAAGGGGCAAAGCCCCATTGCTTACCATTTTTTAGACTATAGTTAATTTCCACTTTCCTCTTTCGATGGAAGAAAAGTTTTGATGAATTTGTAAAGTCTGTCTAACTTTTTCCCGCCAATGCTTATTTTTTCGAGATTTTTCACTTTCTCGAATGACCTCATAAATGGCAGATAAATCTGCTTCCCCTCCAAGATACTCTATTGCTCCTTGAATCAAGTCACGCCAAGTCATATTTTCAAATGCTCTTAAATCAAAGGTTTTGGTTTTTGTTATTTTGACTGGAACGGACCAAATACACTTTTTCTTAAAAACGATTAAATGTTCATGAGCAATGGCAATAAAATGGCCATTGTATTTTTTTCTATCGCTAACGGTGTTATGTTGAGTTTTTATCATATGAACGTCAATCTCACCAAAATAGATTAAGTCCTTGATTGGACTATAATATTTCCCCTTTTTTCTCACGTCACCTAATAACATCGCATGATGCCCATTATTCAATAATGCCTGGTATATTTTTTGGTTCACTTTATCTAATTTATGGATAAACTCGTCATAACTCATATGGTAGGATAAATCATCATCATGTGGTGCCCCTCTTTGCGTTTCATACGAAATAATGTCCCAATATGGGGGATGACTAAATGTAAAGTCATTCCCTGTTGGAATGTCATCTAGTAACGCATTCCAACTATTATTCAAGTCAAGATGAACACTGTTTGAAATGCCTAAATCAAGCGCGACTTCTTTCCCGGTCCCGGAACCGCTGAATACTTCTAAAAATTTGCTAGGCTTGTAAAAGTCCAATAAATCTTTTATGACATATCCGCTACAATTCCCACGATATGTGGATTTCCCCCATTTTCCACGGTTTTTATAAGATAGAATCGTATTCATATATTCTCCTTTCAAGCAAAGGGGGATTTTTTTCCCCCTTTGCTATTTTGGTATTTTTATAGATATCCTTTCTCTTTTAGGCTGACATGCTTTCCTGTGTGGGTGACAATCACATGGTCAAGCAATTCAATGCCTAAAATTCTTCCTGCTTCTGCAAGCCGTTTGGTTATGTCCAAATCTTCCCGGCTCGGTGTAGGGTCTCCGCTTGGGTGATTGTGGCTGACAATAATGGATGCTGCATTATTGAGAATAGCGCATTTCATGACCTCTCTTGGATGAACGATACTAGCATTCAAGCTTCCTACATGGGCTCTATGTAACCCAACTACCTGATTTTTCGTATTCAGCATCATCACAAGAAGGACCTCTCGGTCTTCATCCGCTATGTAAGAGGCCGCTAATTTTTGGGCATCTTCTGGTGAACGAACAGCATACTGTACAAACGGTTCTGAGGATTCCTTAATTTCTTGTTTGATTCTAACGACTTCGAAGATTGACGTAAATTCCATTTTTCAAAACTCCTTTTTATTTTTGTTTTTTTCATTCATTTTTTCTTTTTGGATTCCGAAGCGAATCCTTCCCCAAAAGGGGATGATTTTTCCCCTTTTGCAAGTAGAACGAAAAACGCGCATAGGCAATGGGTCAAGGGCGATCTTCGCACAAAAAGTTTTTTGCTGTTGAGATAGCGCCTTTAAGCAAAAAAGTTTTTTGCCCCTTGACCGATTGACTAGCTTTCTTAGTTTCTGGACGGAAAGGTTCGGGTGTCCTACCGGCTGGAAGGTTAGAAAGCTTGCGCTGTTTTACGATTCGGAAGGCAAAAGGGAAAAATCAACAATAAAAGCAGCCGTTATGGCTGCTCTCATTTTGTCTTTTATTCTTTTGATTGAGCTTTTAATCTTTTGATTTCGGCTCGTTCGGTATGGCAGCGTAAGCGTAAATGGAACTGGAACCTATGGAATGTAGGCGTGAGCCGTACAGTCCGTAGTTATCGGTCCATTTAATGCCGAAGCGACACGTACGGAATGACAGAAAGGGGCTTTTTCCATTCTGACCAGTCCGTAGTGCTGCCGCCAAAAGTAGTTCTGTATACTTTTACCTAAGATTTTAAATTCCTTATTTCTGAAGAAAAATTGCAGCCTTAAGGCTGTCTAACTGACAAAAGCTGAACAAATGGGGAGAGAAAAGATGTAAAATGTCCCATATAAAGGATTAGTAACAAAATAGAGATGATAAAAATACCATCTCCTAGGTTCGTGTAAGGAAAGCCTGCTCCTGGACAGACTTCACCCCTCGATTGAAATTGCCTCTAAATTAGAATACGAGCTTCTAAGCAAAGTAACTGATGGATCAAATATTCAGACTGCGTAATCAATTTAAAATACCTATAAAAAAGTTTGCGACTCTGACTCCTTTTAAGAAAAATTCTAATTTCAAAACGATTTTATCTCAACTCGTCATTCAAAAGAACAATTACTTCATCTAATGTCTTTCTACACTGAAGCTTCATTTCTGGTCCGTATTTCAATGGTTTTGCATCTGGATTTACGGCTTTAATACTTATCAAACTGCTTGCTGTCAATAATTCCCCCGATACTCGGAATAGGCTCTGTTCCAGTAGCAACCAACCACCAATACCTCTTAATTGATTATTATCCATATACAACAATTCCTGCCCTTTTATGTAAAAAAACCAATAAAATACTAAAAAAGAAGATTATGGATGAGGGAATTTTTTGATGTTAATAGAATATATAAAATTAAAATCACTTGAATTTTACACATAAAAAAAGCATCCACAGGATGCTTCAGATTGTAGACAAAAGGCATCCGAATGTGTCCATTCGGATGCCTTTTTGTTGGACTTTTGCTCGTAAGAGCAAAACTTAGACTTATCTTATTCATATATTTACGCCATTACCGGACTTTTCCATGTCCAGCTGGCCATCTTTTTCAAATTCATTGCAGCAAAAGTAAGCATCGCTTGCATAGACAATTTTTTTAGACCTCTTAAGGTTGTCCATCGCATTCCATGCTTTTCCTTAGCATCCGCAAAGACACGCTCAATCGTTTCTTTACGTCTTGCATATATAGTTTTATTTTCTTCTGTATGACGAAGATGGTCGGCTTCTTCTAAATAGTTTTCCCACACATGTCGTTGAATTAGTTTTTTATGTTCTTTACTCTGTGTACACTGTGATAATAATGGGCAATTTTTACACTCAATGGGGTTAGAGAAGTATTGTCGATAACCTTCCTTTGTCGTTGTTGCATATTTTAATATTTGTCCTTTCGGACAGATATAACAATCATAGTATTCATCATAAACATATTCATGCTTTCTTAAGAAGCCATCCTTCGTACGAGGGCGAGTGTAAGGTAATGCAGGCGTTATATCATTTTCAAATAAGTATTGGGCAATGGCAGGCGTTTTTTATCCAGCATCAGCAGCAACAGCCTCAGGTTTCCCGTGTTTTTTAATGACCTTTTCTAGAAGTGGTTCAAAAATAACGCTATCGTGTATATTCCCTGGTGTAACAATCGTACCCAGAACAAAACCATTTCGATCAGCAGCTGTATGGAATGAGTAAGCAAACTGTTTCGTACGCTCGTCCTTTACGTAATAACCACTTTCTGGGTCCGTGGTGCTTTCTTTAATTTCTTTCTTTTCTTCCTTTTCAAATTTATCTGGAGGAAATGGCTTTTTCCCGTGATCTTCGCGGTCACTATTAATCTCCTCTTGTAATCGCGCTTCATATGCTTTGGTTTCTTTTCGAACGACTTTCTTCTCAATTTTACGCTTATTTGCACTTGCTTTAACATGTGTGGAATCAATAAAAACGTGATCACTGCTTATTAATTTTTTATCAGAAGCTTCCTTCAAAATACGATAGAAAATCTGCTCAAATAAATCAGTATCCTTGAAACGTCTTTCGTAATTTTTACCGAAGGTTGAGAAATGTGGTACTTTATCATAAAATCCAAAGCCTAAAAACCAACGATAAGCAATATTTGTGTCGATTTCCTCTATAGTTTTACGCATAGAGCGAATACCGAAGGTATATTGGATAAACGCCATCTTAATCAATACTACAGGGTCAATACTCGGACGACCTCGATCAGATGAATACATATCTTGTACAAGTGAATAGATAAATGAGAAATCTATGGCAGCTTCTATTTTGCGAACCAAATGGTTCGCAGGTACAAGTTGTTCTAAAGCTATCATTTCTATTTGGTCACGATTCATCTGTGTATTTTTTGAAAGCATAGTATCCACCTCATTAAAATCTTCATATATCAATTATACAAAAAAGACTGCCGGCAGACCCGATTTTTCTCGGATTTGTCGACAGTCTGAAGCATCCACAGGATGCTTAAAAAATTTTATCAATATGATCAAACATAGTTTGTGCCGCAGCTTGGCCCCACTGAGGGTCGTTTACCGCTTTAGTGACTACTTTTAATAAAGCAGCTTCACCAATTCTGTATAATTTGTCTGCAAAACTTTTTAATTTGCCTGGTGAAGGTGATGGTTTATTGATCTCCGCTTGAACTTCATTAGCTACCTGTTCTACTTCAGCCATTTTCTCTTCAGGAATTACCTGGTGTTTGTTTACTTCATCCATTATTTTGTTCACGATATTTTCATAATGAGATGCCTGATGTATATCTTTTCCTATTGCAATATTACTGCCACCTGAAGCATTGATATGGCCGTAATTAAAAATTTGCAAAGTATTTGCTGCAATTTCCTCTTTTCCTTCCACTTCGTCTTCAACTAAATCATTTAAACGATGAAGGAGTTCCCTTAAACAAGGGGCAACAACTTCCAAAATAAACTCCCGGACATTATCTGCCAATGCCTTTTGCTTAAATATCCTATGAGCTAAGTGATCTAATGATATTTCATCTGTTGTAACCTGATTAAATATTTGCAAGACATAAGCGATTTGGCTGTCTATATCTGTAGGTAGATCTAACTCATTTATCCAAAAGTCACCTCTGCCAATATGTATTTTATCAAATTCAACAGGTATACTCATTAAAGGTGCAACAATGGAGTTAATTACAGCATCCTGGTTTATTATTGATATGAATCTTTTGATTCTAGCTTTATATGTAGTATAACCAGCATTTAAAATGTCCGAAGCCGCCGATTCAAAATTTCGAATAGACCTTATAACAATAGTTGCCGAAAAATTGCTCATATTTTTATCCCTCCTCGGTAATATTATCTCCTGTCTATACTACAACAAACAACAAAAAAACGAGTATTTCTTTATGGGGTACTGCGAGGATATTATACGCTAAGCAGAAAAATCAGGGTTTTTATATTGCCTTCTTGTTTTCAAATTTTATAATTCCTAAATAATGTCATGTTTCACTAACGCACCCGTTACTTTAAGTACAAGACTTCACAATTTCCAATTCTGAATAAATAAGATAGCATCTTATTATAAAGTTCTCTAAAATAACTTCCAGCCTCCGACATCCCATATAAATTGATAATAAAAATAATAACAAATCAAAAAGGTATTAAGGGTAAGACATAAATAAGAAGACAATGGCTTAACAATAGAACTTTTATAAATTAAAAATAATAGTAAACAGTTCACTAATACTGGTATTAATGTAAACCACAATCTTTCATCCCAAATAGATACAGTATTAGGGGCTAACCACATAATGAGTTTATCGGACATTTGTGCAAAAACGGAAAATATGAGAAGTATCCAAAATAAAAATTTTATAACAATGTTCTTATTTACTAAACTCATATTAATCACACCTCATTATCGAAAACATCAACTCGGCTATAAAAGAAAATATTCCTTTTCGACCTAATTTCTTAACATTTTATGCCTTTCCTTCTTCAGCTATTCTGCACCGTTACTTGAATAAGAAAAAAGCATTACCGATATTCGAGCAATGCTATGGTTGACGTAGAAAGAATGTGCTTTATGTAAAATAATATAAATTACTCGGTCAGTTTTAAACAATAAACAAATTCATCGTGATGAGCTTTCTCAATCTCTCCAGTTGGCTTAAATCCTATTTTTTCATAGATCCGTTTTGCTGGTTCATTATTGTGAATGACTGTTAAATAAATTTCCTTACAGTCGAACATTTTAATCATATTATTCACCACCGTTTTCAAAATAGGAACTCCATAACCTTTTCCCTGAAATTGGTGCCCTAGCATAAGACTGATTAACTCGTATCTTCCATGCTCATTTCGATAGCCAAAGCAAGTAAAACCTATTAAAACATCTCCGTCATAAATAGCTTTTGGGACGAATCCATATACTTGGCAAGCCCCAAGAAAAAAAGCATTAGAGCCCACCCATCTTTCAAATATTTGAATACGCTGTTCCTGTTCCTTGTCCGACTTCAAACTATTAACATCCCAAAAATTGTTCTCTGTTACTTCTAATAATCTTATGTTCATTAAATTCCTCTTTCTTCATCAAAATAATTACCAACTAAGAGATTTCTATAAAGGAATTCGTTTTTCCTTGTATCAAATATTTAATATTTTTTCAGCCAGTATAGTGTGTATCTTATTAAACTATTCTGCCAGATAGTGGAACAAGAAAAAGAGTCGCCGCAGCAACCCTTTGTTCAACGAAAGCACCCGTTTGTTGAAGAAGAAAATCAATTATTTTTCAATATGATTTAGATGGAACAAATACGATTGGATATTTTTCTCCTAACTGTTTCTTCACTTCTTGGAATAATTTCAACCCTTTTTCATTGTGATTTTCCACTAGTTTTAATCCATTTTCTATTAATGAATCGGTTTCTAAATCAATCCATTTACCATATTCCCTTACCCATTCAAATAGTTCTTCCTGCAATTTATCTGATAAAGGGAAATCATCTATATCAAGATTCCAACCACATACGTTGCACCAAATTGGGTCAGCCGAAAAATCCGCTTCGAATTTAAATGATTTAGTAATTTTACATTTACAAACATCTTTTAATATCAAAAAGACACTCTCCCCAAAATACAATTTCTCAACTTTATTAAACTATCCTACAAACGTTAGCTAAACAAGGAAAAAGACCGCCGCAGCGATCAATCTTAAACAATCGCCCCCGTTAATTAAGTACAAACATTCACATATTCATTTATGTTTAGCTAGGAAGAACTATAAATTAATGATAGTATTTAATTAATTTACCTGACAACCGGAGGTTTTTTCTTTGAATACCTTAAAAGATTTAATTTTGTTAACTCCTTTTAATAAAGTTTGGGAGAAAGTCCTCTTACATTATTCCGACCAAATGAAACGTGAAATAAATGATATTCGAGAAGATTTTAAGGTTCTATATGAAAAACTACAAATTATTAATTTAAAAGAGAACCATTCGAATATGTTCATTTATATATCTGCGTTTGATACAGACGAAGATGATGAATCGGTTTATCGAACACAATTCGATGAAAATAATAAGGATTTATATTTTGATGTTTCTGGAAGAGATGATAACCATACAGGGTATTCACTTGTAGGAAATAGTTTTAATGAATGGATAAACTTTTACATCGACGTAGACACTCTTAACTCGATGAGTGTTGAAAATATTATTGCACATTCCATGTGGGAAATGACTTTCTTTGGTTACGACAATTTTGATAAGGAATCAATAAACTAAGTTCAATAAGAAGTTGGAAAAAATCAAAAGGACTGGCAAAACAGTCCTTTTGATGTTAAAGTAATGCATCCGTTGGCTTAAGTAAAATTCTTCACAAAACTTTGTGTTCCTTTGCGATAATGGTTTTATCTATTCTTTGCCAATCTTGGGGTATAAAATTTTCAAACAATTCGCTTCTTGATTATCACAGACAATACAAGTTATATCTTCTTTTTTTACATATGTTTCACCATCAAGTAACCCTTCATTTGTTAAGGCAGATAAAACGACAATATCATCTTCGATAGTTTTAACAAGCCCTTGAATTGTCTCTGTTTCTGAAATTTCTACTATAACAACCAATTCTTGCTTTTTCGCAACCTCAAAAAAACCCTGAATTAAGTCTTCATTCTCCACATCAAATCTAAAATGGTTCTGTTTTTTAGCTTCATATAATATTTCAAGGTTTTTAAGATAACGTGTATTTTGGTTAATTTGAAAAATATTCTCCGTTAAAATTAGGGAAAAACCATCGTATAAACCAACGGCTGAAATATCCGCTAAAATAGTATATTCTTCATTTGCCTTCAACACTCTTCCAGCCCTAAATTTTCCAACATCACTCAAGTCTCTGTATATTTCAAGCAAATGTTTGTTATTTTTCGCTTCTTCTAATTGTTTTAGCATCATCATCACTTCCTGTCCTTTTTTACAACTCAATACCTTTTTGAAACTGGGCTAAATTAGCAATTCAGGATTTGGATTAAAAAATCCTTCTTAAAGTAACCTGTCCCGTTAGCACACTAAGAAAACGGGATCGCCGCAGCCATCCCATCTTTAGCATAAGCCCCCGTACTTATCTTTTTTACTAAAACGGTAAATCCAGCCGTCTTCCGTATATAGTTCACCCGCTAAGCCGTCACTTACATCTTTTAAACTTTCTTGTTTTCCATCATCATCTACATTTACCGTAACATCAATCATCTCTTCTTGTTCTAACATCCATAGTAGATTATGTATCGTTGTATCAACTATTTCAGGAACTAATTTTTTTATTAATTCACTTTGACCGGAGGCTGAAATTAAGCTATGTAATTTTTTAGAATCCTCGCTTTTCATCTCACCTTTAATTGTTTTCTCCCATTCCCCAATAGAATAATCCCGAACCTTTTCCATTAATATTTCGCCAAAAAAATCAAGGATTTTATTGTTCATTTCATCACCTTTTTCAATTTTTATTTTCTTCTAGTCCATAAGAAAAGTTTTCTTCGATTGCAGTATATATACAATTATTCTAGGGTTATCAAAAGAAATCCTTCTTCCAGTAAATGCCACGTTACTTGAATAACGATAATGAAAAATGACTGCCGAAACAGCCCATTTGTTGTGAAACTATAGTTTTACGAGTCCTGAAGTAATAACCATCCCTTGAATACAGAGTTACTTTTTAAATTGAAATAATATTTAGTAAACCTGACAAATTCTTGTGTGTTAACCTCTTTGTATTTATAAAAATCATAATAAGTTTTCAAGAACTTTTCAGCTTCTTTTATCCCACCCCTATTTTCAAACAATTTCCATATCATTACTTCTGATTTCCCATAAATATATGAACTTGAATTAGATGTATATCTATCTAGAGGCATATTTACGGGAAGATTTAATTGCCCAACTGGTATCGTATCAAATGGGTTGTTACGTTTTGAATTAGAAAAATAATAAAGTTTTGCAGCAAAATCAGCAAACCCTTCATCCAACCAAGCTTCATTATAAGGATCATTACTGATAACTGCATAAAACCATTGATGTGCAATTTCGTGAACAATCATATATTTGAGAGAATTGAGATTAACTTGAGCTATGTTTTGAATTGACCCAGCCGTTACTATGCCTGGGTATTCCATTCCCATTTGATTTAATACTATATCTAATTGTTTAAATGGATAAGGACCAATATTCTTTTGAAAGAAGTTTAGGGCATCTGAGGCAGCATTTATTGACTCTTTATATAAACTTTTATCATAGTTATTTCCGAATACTCTGATATTAACATTTCCTTCCTTTTTCTCGGTCACATCTGGCTTTTTCAGAATCGCCATAAAAACTTCTTTTACATGTTTAACCTCGAAAGAACCTTTGTTTTCACTAGGATATTTGTCATTCTCGCTTGTGGAAACAAAAGTATAACTATTTGGAATGTCATAGGCTACTTTAAAATCACTGAATGCAGTATGGTAGGTTTCGCCATGTGCAGAATATTGTTCCTTGTTCCATTTATGATTTTTATAAGTAGCAACCATAGGATAGAATTGTGCCAAATAATAATTCCCATTGTTCTTTGTAAATCTATATCCGTTTTCAGGAAGAGTAAAATCATAAGCAAAATCCACGATCACTTCACTGTTTGTGTCTAATTTACTTAACAGAGGAATGGTTAATGTATCCTTATCTAGTTTATAATCTACTTTTTCTCCCCCGACTGAAACCTTATCAAACTGAACTATAGATGGGTGTTCTAATTGTGGTGAATTGTTTTTTGTAAACATATTTGGAATAATGTAAAACACTAAATCGTCCCACGAATCTTTAGAAACGTTTTTGACTTTTACCGTTGTTTCTAAATGAAACCTTCCGTCTTGATTCATTGACAACCTGATATTATATTGGCTTTGACTTCCTGGGGGCACACTTTTTGGAGAGAATTGAATTTTGGGTGTTTTTCCAATTTTAGATGATTCTGCTGGTTTAATATCTTTTAATAGCAACCAAGTAGCAAATGAAATAACAATTATTAAAGGTAATAATATCAAAACAAATTTCTTATAAATCGTTTCTCCCCACGCTTTCCTTAATATTCCAATAATAAGTATTCTCGATTACTACTGTCATTTCCTTCCTTTTTTTAGCATCTTTATTTATATTACGTTCTTACTAAAACACTCAACTAACTAGAATCGTTAGCATTCAATTACGAAGGAAAAAGGACTGCCGAAACAGTCCTTTTGTTGTTTTACTAAAGCACCCAGTTAGTTGAACAAGGTTAGTCATTAAAACTACCCGTTTCAATAAGGATTCCTTCCTTATCAAGCCTTTTGTAATTGTAAGGAATATGGCTTAATTTCTTATGTTTTTCACTCCAAATGATACTTAAGAATGGAGATGGTTCTTTAAGAAAATAGTCAGGAAACAAGTTTTCGTAACGATAACATTCGTTAGGGTATGTTTCATCGAACCCAAATAATTCAAGAACATCTTTTTCGATTGCAATTCCACCGATTTTAAACTCATAAACGGAATACAACTCTTTAAGAAAACTTGTAAAGCCTGTAAATTCTTCTTTCTTTATGCCAATTTGGTCCCATTCTGGTGCATCAAATTCATTCCCATAAAACCAAAAATCCACCATTAGTGTGTTGGGAAAAACCCTTTCCATTTGTAAGGTCGCTTTTCGTTTCCTTGATAAATAGACATATAATCTTAATCTTAATGAGTGTATATGTATGGATTTCGGGTCTTCTTCATCATATGGATACCCTCTATCAAAAAAATCAATAATATCATCAACGTTTTCGTCAACGATTTCAACTTTATTTGTGACCTTTGATAACTTATTTATTATATCCTGTATTGTTTTTGTTTTCTCTTCTTTAAGTTCCAACAAGAAACTAACTTCAAGGAAAGGACCGCCTTGCAACCATTGGGACCACTCCATCTATAACTCCTCCTAAATCTTTGATTAAATACATTATATATTCCTTATTCTTATTGAACTAACCTGCTCCGTTAGTCGAACAAGAACAAGGAGCTGCCGCTACAACTCCTTGTTTCCTCAAGAACCCGTTAGTTCATCTATTAATACATTTTCGGCAACAAGATTCATCTCTGTTAGATCATCAAAAAGAACCCGTAATTCAAATCCATTATCATTTGGATATATTTCATCATAAAGCCACCATCTACCTGAAAGGTTAGGTATCGTTATGGGCTGTACGTTAGTGAATGTGAAATTCAATCCTCTATCGTTAAAAGTAATTTTAAAAGTCTTGTCAGATATTTCAACATCGCTAACCTGTGCATCGTGCATTCCAAGATCGTGTATTTTATTAGCATTTGGAGGGAGTGATTCTTTAATTGCGTGGTAATACTTATCGTAGTCTTTAAGCATTTTTATTGTTTTTTCTTCTGTTTTCTTTATCCATTCGTCAGCCATTTCTTTAAGCTGTGGTGTTGGAAAGGTTGAATTCAATGTTCCATCATTAATATATGGATGAAACGATTCAGGCAGAAACTTTAATAGGTCTTGTTTACATTCTTCTAACTCAACTTGATAATTTTTTTGAATGTCAATCCCATTTTGTTCATACAATTGTATGCTTTCTTCCCATTCTTCGATTGTTTCTGGAAAGACTAAAAAACTGATCGTTGAGTTTTCTTTATACCAATCTTTTGTAAAATACTTCAAAATACTCCCCACCTTTCTTCTACTTTAACATAAAACCAATATCCTTATTGCACTAAACTGCCCCATTAGTTGCATAAGAAAAAGGATCGCCCGCAGTGGTCCTAACTTAAACTCTAGCCAACCGTTACTTTAAGTATAATATTGCATAAACTTCACATTAATGTATTAATGAAATACCCCCATAATCACAAGACCAATAAGGATAGCTGCAAGTGATAATATTAAAGCAAGTCCTGTTAGTTCACCACCTGTACCGAAAAAGGTATCAAGTATTCCTAAAACTAAAAAGACCGCCTTTTTTGATGTTTTAGACTCATCTGCCTTAAATTCTTTATAACCATAAACCAATAGTGATATAAAAGAAACAATACCTATTAAAAAGAGAATGAATCCACCAAACACTGCCATAAAAAATTTTCCCTTCGTTGCCATTTGTTATGAAGCTAAAGCATCTCGTTAGTGGCAGAAAAATTATTTATTTTCTTCTATAATCAAAAGTTTCACTAGGTACTTTTAATTTATGACCATTAATTATAACTGTATTTTCATCTACCCATTTAATATTTGCAGTTTCTTCGTGATAGTTCCAATAAATGTTCTTTGGTTTTTTGTTTTCTTTGTTAAAATTTAGTTCCCCTAGAACAGCATTATCTGTTGTAGCTCCTCCACTTGAAACATAGACTTTAAGCGTATAAGTTCCTTCAGGAGAACTCACTTCAGAAATTATATCTCCTTTAGGTAATCGACTCATATCAAAAAATGCCCAATAAACCACATATCCTAACAACCCAAGTATTATTAAAGTGATAAAAATGTGTCTCTTTTTCAATCAATCTTTCTCCTCAAAAATGCTGTATTCAATTTAGTTTATCAGAAAAATCTTCATTAAAACTTCAGGTAAAAAATGGTCATTGTTCTTCCACTAACCTGCTACCGTTAGCACAACAAGAAAAAAAGATTGCCGCAGCAACCCACTCTTCATCTCTTGCACCCGATTGGTTAATTAGATTTCCATACCACCTCATAATTTTCTGCTACTTCCACCCGACTTAATGATAATATTAACACCAGTTGCTCCACCACCAACTATGTGGCTTTTCATTTTTGACACATCAATATTCGCCACAATTTTTACATTTTTATTCTCATTTCCTTTTAACTTTAATTCATATGGTCCATTCTTATTCATAAGTGATACTATTTGAACATCATCTTGGTTTTGATCATAAAATTCTATGGTGAATTGTACATCATTTCTGTTGTAATTTTCAAAAGGAAGTTCACATACCCCGTGCAATGTTGTCTTATTGGTCATTTTAAAACTACAATTACTTTTTTCACGGTCATATGAAATTGCGTAAATTCCTGTTGCAAATGTTTTTTGAAACGATCGTGCAAGAAAAGGAGGAGTAAAAATTGCGATCATTATTGCAATCACTACAAATCTTATATGATATTTCCTAAATGATTTACAGAGAAAATATAAGCTTACTATTAGTAAAAGGAATGATGTTATTCCTACATAATTTATCCCATTTACTGTTCGAACAGGTATATTAAAAACCGAAAAAACTGTCTCACCATAAGGATTTACATTAGGGAAAGGGAAATTTAATGCCATTGACGCAAAAAAAGGAATAAGAGCAATAAAGAGATATTTCTTATTTTTTATCAATATGACCACACTCATTTATGAATATATTCAGAACACATTCAAACAGCAGGCTCTGTATAGCAAATATACTTCGTATCATTGCCCCATTACTTCAATAAGAAATGCCTCCGAGAATGGCAGCCAGATTTTCCGCTAAAGAACCCGTTACTTTAATAAGAAATCACGATTCAAAAATTCTTTGTATCAATTTCTCCCTCTTTCTTCCATTTGCGATGTGTATAAAATAATGTAGTGATTGACACTGCAACGAGAGCTGTAATCAATAAAATAGATAAAAACAATGACAAAATATTTGACAGTAATATCAATATTATTAAGGCAATTACCATAGGAATTTGTACTAAATTCCAAAGAAACTTCTTTTTATAATTTAATTTCCAATAAACCAAATCCCATGCACCTCCTCCTTTTATATTACCATAAAAAACCATATACTTTACTAAAATTAGTTGTGCACCTAATTGAACTAAACTGCACCCGTTAGCCATCCATGAAGCAGAGCTTCACCACAGAGGATGGAATTTCACCCCGTTCTTCCATGGTAGTTGAGTAACGGCAATGAAAAAGGACTGCCGAAACAGTCCATTTGTTGTGAAAGTAAAGCACTCTGATAGCTTTATAACATTTTAATTACGACTACTTGATTGGAGATTACTATGCTTAAATTTGTTTGATACAAAAACCTTTAATAGCAATCTCAAAGCCAGATACCCAAAGCAAGCACCAGTTGTATTTAAGATAACATCATCAATGTCAGTTGAACGATAACTAAAACCCAAAAAGGCACTGATTAAGTATTGCATGCCTTCTATAATCACACTTAATGAAAGACCAGCCAAAATTGTCTTTTTAAATGACATATTTTTTACTAATAGTGGCAAAAGAAATCCAAATGGAGATAGCAAAAGAACATTTCCACCAATTTGTCTTAAAATTACTGACCCTGCAACTGCGGTTCTTAAAGTATCCAAAATAGAATGAAAAGGGATAAAATTATTTCTTTCCCCAATTTGTATATGTTTATCCATATAAATAATATATGACTTTTGAATTGGTAAGGGAAATAATGTAACAGACATAACCGATAATACATAAACCACCATTAAGAACAAAAGTAAATGGTTATAAAGTGTAAAATTCTTCCTTTTTATTAAGAAGAAAACATATAACAAATATAAAACAAAAAATACAGTATCTGGTAAAATAGCGTTTAGCATTCTTCACGCACCCTTTTAAATATGGTATCTGAAGTAATTCTGTTAGAATCACTAATAATCCTGCCGTACTTTCATTTTAGTGTAATATCGAAAAAAGGATTGCCGAAACAGTCGATCTGTTGTGAACACATATAAATAAGGGTTGAGTTATCGCTCACTTCCCCTATGTGAAAAGCGTTCCTGTCTTGCTACAGAAACGCATAGCTAATGGACTGTCGAAACAGTCCATTTGTTGTGAAAGTAAAGCATCCTTTAGTTAAAGAATTACTTTTTATTATTAGGTGAATAATCAATAGAATTAGCAATTTCAACTAAGGTTTGAGGAGTCACTTTATCCGAAATTCTTTTATCTATCCCCAGCATATACTGCCAATTATCTTTTTCAAATATAAGGAGATTAGCAACTCGAGTTACCATATAAGTAGCTTGTTTGCCATCCTTTAGCTTATATGTTTTTAATGCATCTCTATTATTTATAGATATTCCATTCTTTGCAGGACGAACATTAACTTTATAATGATTTTCGGGTGACTTATCACTTATAAACATAACTTCAAAAGTATCATTTAAATCCCCACCTAAATCACTAAACCTCCCAAAAGTATGAGTAAAAGCCACGGGTGGTATTCTAAACGGTAATCTTAATTTTCGTTTAGAATGCTGTTCAAAAGCCTTTAAAGCTTCGTCAACAGGTTGATAACCGATTTCAAAAAGGGTTTCCTCATAAGTTGGAGGTTTATCGTTTGAAGCTGCAAAGACTGTCCCAATCTTAGGAGAAACTAAAACACAAGAAATCATTAACATAATGCAAATGATTTTTTTCATACTCACCCCCCCAACATTTCGAGTTTTAAGGTTAGTTTCCCCAAACATAAAATATGTATGAAACTGAGTCATTCTATATTTCAACAAACCTGCTCTTTAGTTGAAGAACGATAATAAAAAAAGGACTGCCGAAACAGTCCATTTGTTGTGAAAGTAAAGCACGCACCCTTTAGTTCAATAAGAAATCAAAATTCATCTTGTTTACTTTCTCTATAAAATCTCTCTATAAAAAATTCATCAACTAGATTATTATCAATTAAATAATCAACTGTAGTTTTTATATATTTTTGGCAATAAGTGAAATATTTTATATTATCATCATTAATGTAGTTTTCTTTTTTAAGTTCTTTCATTTCTTTATATGCCCTATTTATGAAAAGCATTGTCCCATTATAGTTTTCACTCATAAAACATGCAATAGAATTATTTATATAAGAAACAAAACGATAATATATCGTGTTTCTTTGAAAAAACCTTTGAGGTAATAAATTATAATTGTTAAGCTGTTTAAAAAAATTCAATATTATCTCATTGCCCATATTTTTACTCCTCCTATATACAAACTGTATTTAAAATTCGACTAGGAGATTTTGATTTCCTTCTTCCGCTAAACTGCAACTTTAGTTGAAGAACGATAATGAAAAAAGGACTGCCGAAACAGCCCGTTTGTTTATAAAGGAAATATCATTTAACTTTGATTTTCCATAAAAGTTTCGGCTTCATAACCATCTACTGGATAATCATCAATCGTAACTGAATTATAATAAAATTGTGGAATAGAACATCCAAGGCTAATATGTATTTCTCTCGGATTTACATCTTCATCCTCCCATAATTCGTCATGAAAAATATAACCTATCTTTTTAGTTTTTAAATCGATTACAATAGGGTCTCCATTAAGTCCATAACCAATTATAAACAAACCATTATCAATACAGCGTTTGTGTTCTTCGTTTAAATTTTCTTCAGGCATTTCATTTACAATATTAAAATAAACATGCTTAAACTTTAAGTTTTCTCTAAAAGAAAACTCTTTTAAAAAAGAAATTACATCCTCAGGAATTTGATAATCCTCAAAAAATTTAATTGTACTTTTACTAAATTCAACCTTCATTAGAGTGTGTTTATCAATTTTCTCTAATGCTTTTCTAAATAATCCTATATCCATTTTAAACATCCTTCATTTTTCATTTTAGCTATATTTTATCATGTTCTTGTTCCACTAAACTGCCCCGTTAGCTCAACAAGAAAAAACGACCGCCGCAGCGATCATTGCCGGAAACCGATCTTTCGCTCAAGCATCCGTTAGGTTAATAAATTTAAATAAAATAATTTGTTTCATTTACCGACATTACTTCAATCTCTGGACAATAAAAGTGAAGTCTTCCTTCTTCGTAATCATCAATTTCATAATTTTTACCTTCCCAACCTCTGTCCCTAATATCGGTTATTGAGATGGAAATTTGATGATATGGTCCACCGCTTTTGAAGGTAATACTCTCAGGGTTGTAGAAACGAAACCGTGAAAGATATTGGGTTGACTCAACTTCAATAATAAAATCAATATCAAGAACCGAAGAACCAATGAGGGCTGATTCCCTTGGAAAGTTCAAATAAAATCCAACCAAATACTTTATTTTCCCGAAAGAAAAATCTTCAATTTCATTCGATAATAATTCGATATTTTTTATCATAAAAATCTCTCCTTAAAACCACATACCCTAATATTCATCAAGGGAAAACTGGACTCCTTCATTCACTATCCTGCACCGTTACCTTAAAAAGAAAATATGACCGCCGCAGCGATCCTTGCCGGAATACGATCTTTCGCTCAAGCACCCAGTTAGTGGAAGAAGCTTTATTTTCTCCTTTGAAATTCTTTCCAGGATTTTTCGAGTTGATCCGAAGCTTCCCTAGTGGCTTTGCCCATATATAGATGCCCTTTCTTCAATAATCCTTGGTCCTCACCTGCTAGTCTTTCTAAAATTGTAGCAACCAGAACCTCTTTTACATCCACATCTCCCTCATTTGCCATTCGCTCTAAAAATGTAAATATTTTTTCGATTTCCTTTATATTTCGGTTATCCTCTAATAATTCGATTAATTTTGGATTAAGGTTATCTCCAAAAAAGATGTGTGCTAAAAAATCACCATCATATTCGTCAAGATGTTCATAATACAAAGTCATAAACTCAGGAAAGCATTTTAGGAAATCATCAATTAGCGTTTGCCGATTCAATTCAATCCCCCCCATCCTTCAATAAGTATCTTTTCATTTACTATCAAATATTGAATAAAAGATTATACTCGTTATTGCACAAACGTTCCCTCATTAGTTCAAGAAGAAAACGGGATCGCCGCAGCGATCCTTGCCGAAAACGATCTTTCACTCAAGCCCCCTTAGTTCATAAAGAAATGAAATTTCAGATAGTGAAGGAGTAACAGCACTTATGTCTGCTACTCCCTTACATGCTTTATTTAGATATGACGATAACCCCGCCACAATGAGAAATGGGATGAAAATTGCAAGTACATACATTTGCTAATGAGGAATTTAATTCATCAAAAACGAAATAAAATTCATCATCGTCCCAGTGGTGCAGGTTTTTCTGTCTACAAATATTCAGTTTATCTCTGTTCTGAAAAGAGATGTCTCCAATTAAAATCTGCCCTTCTTCTTTTAGAAGAGATAATAATTTAATAATAAAGGAAACCTTTTCTTCATCCGTTAGATGGTGCAATGTATACTTACAATTGAATCATACCTGTTGTTAAGGATTTCGGAGGGTAATCCTTTTGCAATATCCCACTCTATTAAATGGGCTTCAGGCATTTTTGCCTTTGCAATAGAAATCATTTTAGGTGAAAAATCCAAACCATCTATTTGATGCCCATTTTCATACAGTTTACTCGTTAATACACCTGTTCCAAACCCTATATCTAACACGTCTGAACAAGTTTTTTGCATTACTTCATTGAAGATAACATTTAATATTTGTTTGTAACCTGCAAACGGATAATCATTGTTTTCTTCACTAATTTGTACGGTGTTATCATAATTATCTGCCCATAAATTAAATCCTTGTTTATTTAACACGAATTCTCCTCCTATATTTTGAAAGATATTACGAGCATTCAATTAAAACGTTTGAATACTCGTTGTTAACCCCAATCAATTTATTAATTTGGCATTTAATTATGAAATTTTTCATTTCAAATCCCACCTTTCATTTAATTAATTTAATCGGTAATTTGTCAATGGAGTCTAATAAATTATGAAACATTATTACTCACTTTGAATGTTCATCCGAATATTTGTTCTTAATCTGATTATACCAAAAATTCGGACAGATATCCATTTCAACATGATTCTGTAGCGGAACCAAATGCGCCGCCCACCGGAATCTCCGGTCCGGGAAAAACGTTCGGCTCGGTCCGTTTATTGGAATGGTGGCTGCCCCGACCTGCGCCATAAAGCCTCGCATCAATAAATAATCCGTGTTAAAATGGAAATGAGGTTGTAAAAAATTGTTCTTAAACAAACGGTAGCAGGTTAGCTTAATAAGAAATGGCGTTATTTTGAATATATACAGGTCTAAAGTTCAATTGCTAAAATTTAAAAGCCACCCATTAATGACAATTAGGAGTTTTTATAAATGATAAGAAAAAAGAAAGTCCGTGGAAAAAGACGAATGTATCGTAACTTTAGGAACAACATTGCGAAATGGTCACGATGTCTACCAACTCCGCCAGATTTTAGTCCAACCTATCTCGGATATAGGCAATATGGGTTTGACATGTATGAGGATTTTAAAGGTTACGAAGATTTCTCTAAAGCCCAAAAAAGAGAATTAGCACAAATGATGATTAACTTTGTAAAGGAATTACATGAATTAAAAACGGAGAAAGAAAAAGAATATCGAATTATTTGCTATTTGCCCTTTCCAGGTTTATCTCGTATGAATGTTATGATAGGGTACACTAAAGCTGGACTAGATAGTTTTTATGAAGGTTTAAACCATAGCGGTATGTTTACAAAAGACTTTGAACTCACTACTAATATCAAGTTTCTTCAAGAAGAATGGGGACTTCATATTCCTGAAGGATTAGAAGTTAAAGGGTTTGAGGGAATAACTGAATTTTATAAAGGTGAGTCCATTTGGTTTGTTGGTAATTTAAGGTAATTTAACAAAGGTTAAAATGGTTTGTTGAACTAACTGGGGGCGTTATTGGAAGAAAGACCCCACAAAAAAAGGACCGTTCCGGTCCTTTTTCACCCATCAAAATAATAAGTAAATCCGGTTATGCGGTCGGCGGTTGAACGGTTTTCGATTGCTCTTGTGATTAGCGGGATGAAGGGGTTGATGTTAAATTGCCTTTTAACAATTGAATAGGTTATAGCTCATTTTTTCAACCTTTTGTGTTTTTAAATCTATAACCTCCAGCACATTTTTCGAATCGCCATCAGGGTCATAAACCTCATCCCTGTACAATCCCAAAATAAATGATGTGGACCGTTCAAATGCGTATAAATCTTTAATCGTTGGTCGTTTATTTTTTCTTGTTTCTAACGTTCTTTTTAATTGCCTTCCGACATACAACATTACGTCAAGTTCATCACAAGTCTGTTTTAACAAGGAATGCACCGATTTGTAATCAGAAAGCCCTTTAATTGGTTTATTATCATCGGATAAAAGATCCTCAAATAATTCGATCATCAATACATCAAAATGATTTTGGATAATCAATTCTCTAATTTTCTTTGGGGTAAGTTCAAGATTTTGGAAAATCATTACATTGTTTGAAAGGTTATAAATTTCTCTAAAACGTTGGGTATTTTCTATTGATGTAATGAAACCAACTTTATGTCCACCTTGGCTTAGTAAGTTCGCCTTTTTCACTAAGAGGTACCTTCTCCCCATAGCTGGACGAGAACAAACTAAATGAATTGACATACACGGACCATCCTTTTATAAAATTGCTTAATTAATATTATGCCCTTTTATTACACAAAAAATTAAATATCCCATTAAACCTTCAGGTAAAAAATGTTCATTGTTCTTCCACTAAACTGCTTCGTTTGTTGAATAAGAAAAACTGCCAAAATGATAGCTTGGGTTCTCAGCTCTTGCTCCCTAGCTTAATGAGTAAGTAATATAGTTACACTTCATCGGACCAAATTCCATATCTTCTAATTGCCTGAATAACCTCATCCCAATTTGCCCCTTTACAATTGGTTAATAAATATTTGATTTTATTTTCGATTCTTGGAAGGCTATAATCGATGGTTATTAAATATCCACGACCAATTTCCATTTCAAGAGTATCTTTTAATTTTTTTTCTAATCTTTTGGGACTTATAACGTGAACTGTGAATAGTTCATAGGCATAAGGGTTTTTAGAACCTTCTTCACCCACAAACACCTCTAACCAAACATAAAAGTCATCGGGTTCTTCTCCCCATTCTTCATATCTAATATGTAATTGGTTTAGTACGGGTACAATCATTTTATTCACCTACTGGTATTTAATTTATATCTTAATTTTATTATTAGTTTGTTCAACTATATTGCTCCGTTAGCTCAATAACAAAAAACGAGATCGCCACCGCAACCGTACTTGAATAACGGATCGATCTAACATGAAATTACCTTCCCGAATGTTCGTTATTATTTTGATTATACCAAAAATTCGGAAAGATATCCATTATCAATTGTCACTAAATTCCCATGTGACCGTAGAAAATGCGCCGCCCACCGGATTCTCCGGTCAGACCGCCGAGCGTGGCAAGCCGTAGAAGCAGGATAGGATTCCTGTTTGTTGGATGGACCATTTTTCAAATCAGCCGGGAAAAACAATGGTGTTGTCTAACAACTGGTGGCTGCCCCGACCTTCGCCATAAAGCTTCGCCTCTATAAATTGAAAATCCTAAATTTAATAATCCGTGTTAAAATGGATAGGAGGTTGTGAACGATTGTTCTTAAACAAACGGAGCAGTTTAGTTGAACAAGGATTTTGAAAATTAAGTTATAATTAATGAAACTCCCTTAATAGAAGGAATGATTTTTTTGAAGCGAACGCTGTCTGAGGAAGATATTTATAGATATAAAGAGAGCCTAAGAACCATATGGGAACGGACCCAACATTATTGGTATCCTTTATCAAAATGCCAAAGGCAAGACTTAATTTCTTTTAGTTCTTCATATGTTGATACCGATGAAAAACTCGGTTTTTTACTATCATTATTATTAAAGCACCAAGTTCATCAAGTAAATGAATTACGTGAAAATGATAATGGTTATGTTTTCGAATTAAATACATTCAAAATTCCAGACAGTTTTTGGAGAAGCGATGATTATTTTTGGAACAACGAAGGATATTGGTTCGATAATAACTACGATTGGATAATTTACATTTCCCACGAAGAAACAATCACGTTTGGTGGAAAATGGTTAATTAGTGAAATCAAATCTGAATGGCTAGATTGGAAGGAAAACTTAAAGTGGGATAGTAAGAATTAGAAGTCTTTTTAAGCTAACGAAGCAGGTTAGTGGAAGAAAGACCACACAATAAAAGGACCGGAACGGTGCTTTTTCACCCATCAAAATAATAAGGCATTCCGGTTACACGGTCGGTGATCGCTGCGACTAACGGTGCACTACCCCTTTCGGAACCGAATTCGTTACTGGTCTGACAATACGTTAGCCATAGAAAAAGCAGCTGAATACGAAATCAACTGCTTTGTTTTTTCATTTCGCTTTATGGTCCAAAAAGGCTTAATGCCGGTACACTATTGCCTCACACCTACCCGTTTTTTCTCCATAATATTCGGGTTCTTCCGATTCGTATGAAGCACATATAGTTCACGAATGGGATTTTCACGATGTAGTTCTTGATACGCTTTCATGGCATCTGGAGAAGTAGAAAATTTCTCTAAGGGAGTCACTTCTTCTAAAATACGTTCACGTTTCTCATTCGTATAAGCTTGGATAGCTTCAATCAACACCCACTGTTCCGGGAACGCTTGGCATACCTCTTCCCATTTCATTCGAATCCCCTCCAAAGGTATGTATATCTATTTTATCATAAACACCCTTTTTCGGTCTAACCGATGTTTTATCAAGTTCCGCTTCGTCGACCTGAACCGACCATTGCTTTGGCACGCGCTCAACACACCCATTGTGAGACTCCCTGTACGACCTCATGCAAATAATAATGTTCTATATTCATTGAAGGTAAAAAATCCCCTTATCGCTTCCCACCTTTTAAACACAAAAAAAGACCACCGCAGCGATCCCTTTCTTAAACAATGGCTCTGTGAAAATTTTAATGTTGATTTTTATACCAACAAATGGGAACACCCCTATTTAGGGAACTTCCCCTTTTTTAGTGTTCCCACCCAAACATCCCCGACATTTACTTTATACAGAATGTCATTTCCATAGCTGAATTTGATTTTTTCGGTTTTATAAGATTTATTTCTTATCTCATTCAACTCAGCTTCAGTCTTATATCCTAACTGTATATCTTCTTTCATATCCTCTTCGGAATACTTTTCGGCATTAATATGGGCAACCCAATCAAACAAAGCTAATTTCTCTTTCAACGATTCGAATTTATGAATTGGAAATGTCTTTGTGATTGGGTTTTTGTCAAAGGTATCATTGTAAGTATTTATCCAATCTTTATACGAAACAACAATTTGGGAACTTATAAAGTTCGGTTCGTATACCCAAATTTTCAGATAAAAATCATCCGATTCTTTTTCCATTTTTTCATACCAGGTTAAATAAACATCGATCATTTCGCTTAGCAATAAACGGTTATACCAATTCGGTGGGTTGGTCCTGACCAACGCATAAAAGGGATGAATCCATAACTTTGCATAATCTCTTTGATGTTCTCGGACGTAATCCATATCTAAATCGATTACATTTTGTCTCCATCTTTGTATTTTCCTCTTGTGCCGCTTCCAACCCCGAATTTTCTTCTTTTTAGAGTGATAAAACTCTTTCATTAATACACATCCCTTAACATTTGCCATAACTCTTAAACACTTATTTTCGACAACCGTAAAATTTCATATGTATCTGTCATTTCACTCCCCAATTCCTTTTAATCCGCCCGTGTCTCCTGGCAGATGGTTCAGCGCAATCACGGTTTCCGCTTTTCGTTCCTGCATATGTTTATCCACTAAAATGTCGGTCTTCAGGAAATTCCGGTGATCGAGTGCGCCTGATGCTTTTAAGTCCGGAATCATCTCCTTCACCTGTTTTTTGAACTGAAGAATGGATTTTTTTAGATCTGCCGCCGACATTCCTATCGATGCCCCTTCGGCTTTACTGATTTCGTTCAACAAGGCAGCTGTTTTTCCTAACCCTTTTTGATCGCGCGATAAGTGATGTCCCGTCCTGCGCGAACTGCTTCCCCGAATATATCCAGGGCTTCTTCATACCTGTTCTCTTCCAAGAGTTCAATTTCTTCGTCTGCCTTTTCTTTTCTCGTTATGATTCGGATTCTCACACCTCCGCAGCGACCATGCCGGAAATCTATCTTTCACTCAAGCCTCCGTCAGCTAAATAACGAACCATTATTATTTATTTAACAAGATAAATTTCGCCATCGTGATTACAGACAATTATTTTTCTAAAATCTTTAGAAGCAATAATTAAATCTAATCCCTCTCCTTTTTCGGGGACGATTCTTTCCTTAAGAAATTCAAGCAATTCGTCATAATTAGTTACAAAAAGTTTATCAAGATAATTATGTATGGGATGGGTATAAAGTAAATAAAAATCATTATACTTTTCCAATTTTCCAATGGAGTAAATTTCATTGTCTAATCGTTTCCACTTACTCTTGTTATCTAACGGATGTATTTTTTGGGGATTCATTTGTAAAATTATTTCTTCTCTTAATTCATCGAAATTCTCAAATACTCTGGTTCCAGGAAATATGTTCTTCAATACCACACCTCCTTTGTAAATATAAGTAAAAGTGTTTTTACAAATTTCCATTGTAAAACTTACCGCCGCAGCGATCATTGCCGGAAACGAATTTTCACTCAAGCCCCTGTTAGTGCAACAATTTTCACTCACTAAGTGATTTTGTTCCAATTTTCCATTTCATAAAGAGGTTTATATCTTCTATGGCATCAATTATTCTCCAATTAAACTCCTGATTACTCCGAAGTTCTTTTAAAAGGATGGGTTTAACAATATGTTTTTCCAACTTCCTTTTGTTCTGGCAATATATGCAAAACCCAACACTGCATTCGCCCTTACTGAAGCATCCTCGTGTTCTGATAACTTTGCACATAAGTCCTGTGCAAACTTCCAGTTCCTATGATACATTCCAACTGAAAAAGGAAGGGTTCTAATTTGACTAATTTCATTACTTTGAAGAATTTCTTTTATTTGTTCATCTGAAAACTCCTCAAGCGGTTTGTAAACTCTCTCCTCAGACAACTGATTCACTCACCTTTAGACTTAAATTATTCATATATTACCTTTGTTTCAATAAAATTTTACCACAAAGTTCCTATACTAACCTGCTTCGTTTGCTCAACAAGATAATTGACCGCCGCAGCGATCCCGTTCTTAAACCATAGCACCCAGTTAATTCAAGATGTCTAATTAGAATTGGGTTCTTTTCCAGTATCTTTCAAACTTATAAAAGGGTCATTAATTTCATCTTTAATTTCTGCTATACATTGAACAATTTCTTTTCGTGCGTCAGGAGAAAGGTCTTGATTCAAGGATTCCTTAATTTTATCAAAGGATTCCTTTAAGCCTAAAGGTCCAACAATACACGTAATAAGTTCCACAACGTTAATGTTACTTGTATCCCAAACGCTTAAAGTCCAATTGTCAATTTCCTTTCTAAGTTGGTCTTCTAATATCTCGTAAGTATGCCATTGTCTTTCTGCTAATTGAAGAAGCCCTTCAAGTGCATCGATAACGTCTAAATTAGGAGATGTATGAACTAAATATAAGAACTGTCTAAACGTACTTTTCAGAGTATTAACGTCCATATAATCTGGCAATTCTTCATAGCTCTCAAACATAATTCATTCTCCTATACTCATCAAATTTTGATAATTTCTTTTTTTTAAACCTGCCCCTTTATTTCAACAAAATAGGGTGTTTTTCCTTCTTTAAGTAGTCGAGTAGAATGGAGACTTTCTACCTTTCGGTAGATTGTACTCCACCCCCTCACAGAACCGTGCTTGCACTATTAATGCACACGGCTCCTCCTAGTTACCATTCACATTTCTGCTATCCTTAATAGTTTTGTTGCCATCATTATTCCTACCTCAGAGTGTAGTAAATGTGTCCCTATTAAGGTTGATAACTGGTAGCTAGCCTTTCCTCCATCGGCATTACCCAACTTCATTGGTACTACGCTGCTATCCGACTCCCTATTCGGCATTTGGCTTCCTTGCTTGTTATCGCTTGTACACCATACTCTTCCATTAAGAAAAGACCAATAGGGTCTCCCGAGTTGCCGTATCATATCATTGTGTAACGTGCCAAGGTCTCTGACTCCAGAGAGGTTTTATCCATCTTACCTTAAACGATGGATAAAATGTAGCTTTCTGTTGCAGGTAAAACATCAGCCCTCTCGTTTTACTAACAATATGGAGCTCAATCCCTTCAACCAATTGGCTTTCGGCCCGTCACCTAACTGTCTACGCTTAAAGACTAAAGTTACCTTTGGTCCTCCAAGACTCGCTACGAGCGAATGGCTAGTTCTTACTCGACGGGAATCCCACCCGCTATATGATACGACCTATGCTCGGCCGCACACCTGCCCGTTAGTCGAATAAGGAAAAAGACCACCACTCAAGCGATTAGAGTTTCTTTATTTGTATTGATTATGAGTAACACTCTTTTAAGTTACTTTTATCCCATTCTTGAAGACACCATTCGATAGTGGTATCAAAAAAATTTAAATTCGTAGAAATATTATTGATAACATTTTTTGCCATACACTCGTCTACAATTATTAGATATAAAGCTGCATTAAATTTTACAAAATCATTATCATGTTTGACCAATTGATATAATATTTCTATCCCGTCACTTTGACTTTTTAATTCTTTGAAATTTTTGCGGTTTTTATCGAATAACCGATTTGTTTTTTTAGAATCAACTACAACTTCATAAGCAGCGATTCCGTGTTCTATGGCAGATTTAATACATTTTTCTTTTAATTTCTCAATCTTCATCAATTTACCCCCATTATTCGTCAAAAGGTTTAATTCATGATTCTCCATTAGAGTTTGTTTAATTTTAATTTACCTTTTATTAAAGTAAACTGCCACGTTACTTGAATAAGAAAAGCGATCCTTCGTTATTATTGAAGAATCACCCCCGTTACTTGAATAAGGATTAATTATACCGATCTTCTAAAGGGTCAACATAAGGGTTTGCATACAAATCTATGTCAATTTCAGCTTGTATACTATTAACAAATTCAACCTGCTGTTTAGTAAGATGAAAACCTGGTGTAAAACCATTTTCCATTTTTATTACAATTGAGAAAAAGCATTCCAGATTAAATTGCGATTTTAATTGATTAATTATATCTACTTTGGTTTTTAAAGGTCTAATTATCTGGTCCAGTTGTTCCTCTACATCGTAGGACTCTTCATAGTCGGTACCTAATTCCCATGCAGTCTCTTTTTTATAGTGGACTATAGAGCAAACAACATTTGTATTAAAATCCCATTCAACGACATCACCTTTCTTATAGGTATCAGTAGGTTTAATTCCCAATAATTCAGTAACTCTTTCAATAGGAAAGTTATCTCCATACAAGCTGAAATAAACTTTTACTTGAGTTTTATTCAAATGCAATTTCCCCTCCAACTAAGCCACATTTTCAATCTTTTATATACAATTATAATACCATTCCTTCTTCAACTAAACTGACCGTTACATCAATAAGAAAAAGCATTACCGATGTTCCAGTAATGCACAAATAGTTGTAGAAGTAATAGAGTCAAAGTTATTTTTTTACTCTTTTATAAAGGTACAAACCACCCCAGCCTGTAACAAAGGCTAATGGTAATATAACAAAGTGACTTCCGTAATTCCCGATAAGCCAGTCAATCTTAAAAATATAGGCTACTCCATACAGAATCCCTATTGCCAAAAACGCAAAAAGGAGTTTTACAAAATAATCCTTCATTGTTGAATCCTTTCTTTTGAAAGAAAAAATATTCATTTATCTAAGATATTTTCACTTTATTTTGCTTCAAAAGAAGAACTTTGTATAGTGAATTTACACAATTCCTTATTTTACTAAACTGCCCGTTAGTTCAATAAGGACGGACATCTTTTAAAGCTTATTCGAACCACTTTTCCTCATCAAAAATCCATTTATTTTTATGTAAGTCAAAGCATTTAACATCATCGTGGAAACCAAAATAGGCAGGTAACTTAAGGGTTTGTCCGTTTGCCTTACTCCAACAAGTAACAAACCATTCCATAACAGCTTGTGTTTCAGCTTTGGATATTTCTTCATCATTTTGTTCGTAAAATTCCCAGAACTCGTCTGATTCGTCATCAGAAAGGTTGTAGTATTTTATATCTTCAAGCAATTTGTAACTACCAGCAAATATACTGTTATCGTTCCCTTCATAAAAAACTTCATTTGCTTCTCTGTCCATTGAAAACATCATAACGGAAAGGTCAAAGGGTTGGATAAAAACGGAGAAATCTAATAAATCTACCTCATTATAATAATTAAAATTAAGCGTTTCTTGTATATTTTTAACCAAAATATCAGAGTTCTTTTGAAGGTTTTCTTTTAACGAATGAATATATTTTTCTTTTGTGAACACTTTATTCCCCTCATCCTTCAATAAGTATCTTTTCATTTACTATCAAACATTGAATATAAAAAGATTATACTTGTTATTGCACAAACCTGCCTCGTTAGTTTAACAAGGTTGGATCCTCATTCTTTTATTCTCAGCTGTTTCATTAGTTCTTTAAATGGATTAGCATAAGAGTCTTCAAATTTCATAATATGTTGTTTTAACGGCAACCAATTTCTTTCGAGCAATGGATGCATCTGTGTGGTATCCGCAACATTATACAGTTGCATTAAAAAATAAAGGGTTTCCCATATCAAATAGTCATCGTCTAATTTAAATAACACCTCAACCACATTCGGAATGTAGTTATATGCTTCTTCTGGAGACATTCCTTTGTAAATTGATTCGAAAGAATTACTGAAATACCACTCGTCATCACCTAACTTATCTTCCCATCCAACAAATATTTCTAAAAGTCTAATATCTATTTTAAACACATCCTAAAGTCCACCATATAAGACATAATTCCACATAATAAACTCGTTTACCTTCTTCAAGTAACCTGCATCTTTAGTTCAATAACAAAAGGTGATTGCTTGTATTTTAGTAATCACCCTTGTCGTTTCTATTCAATAAAGTCTATTTTATTTTCTTGACACCATTCAATCGCAATTTGTTTAAAACACTCGTCTCGGTATGAATACCATTGTTCTTCTATTCCAATATCAATAATTTTGTCCTTAAATCTTCTAAAGGCACCCTTTCCCCTAATTGCCCTTAATAAGGATTCTTGCTTTCGTTGTTCACTTACAGTTAGGCAAAAGTTTTCCATTATCTCATATTCATCTACATCATATTTAGTAGGTAATTCTATATAATTTTCAAAGTTTTCAACCACATCGATTGCAACCATTCTATTTTCACGTTCCCATTCAGGTAAATGATCAAATGGTTTTTCGTCTTCAGCAGCTCTCAAGTCTCCCGATGACACTAACACGATTTCACCATTTTTAATATTTAGTAATGAACGTGATTCTTCAAACTGTATTTCCAATTCCTCAATAATATCTTTCAGTTTGACTTGTATTCTCATAGTTAGATCACCTTTTTGATATTTTTTACTAATGCCCCTGTTAGCTTAATAAGAAAATGGTTTATTTTATTGTTTATCGTTTGGTTTAGACCAATATTTAAGACCTTCCATAGCTCTTTCTATATCATCCAAATCATCATTTCCTAATGTATCATTAAATTTTTGCGATAATATTGCTCTTACTTTAGCCAATCTCTGTGTAACGTTCCATCCATTAATAAATTGAGTTGTTTCTTTTTCGTATTCAGTCCTATATTTCTCTTCACCTTCCATAAAAAACCTATCACCATAGTAAGAACCAATTTTATGCAAGGATATTAAGATTAGCTCAATTTCTTTTAAAGCCTCAATTATTTCATCACCTGAATATGTTAATTTTTTGTTCTCCTCTAACATTAATGAACTCCCCTTGGAATTATTAAAAAAGACTAACTCCTTAAAATCGACTACTAAGGGTAATTATTCTACGCTTGAGATTTATTTCCTTCTTCCACTATCCTAACCTATAGTTTAAGTACCTTCACAATCTCAATTATATTTAGAAAAGATCCTCCACAAACTGACCCATTTGTGAAATACCATGACTGACTTAATGGTAAATTTCAATGACTTTATTATTTATTTTCACAATGTAAATTTATAGATTGTGATGCCATCTATGTTACAAAACTCTCCCTTTTCTGAACACGCTCCTTTTTACTTCGAAAGGGACGCTTTTTATCATCAAAAATGCAACAAAACTCCGTTCATTATTCATGCTTATTTATGAACCCCTGCTTCGTTAGTAAGGGTCCTCTTCCACTTCTCTAAATGTTGTCTCTTGTATTCTATTGAATTTTCCAAAACTTAAAATTTCGTCAGTATGAAATGGTTCAGTGATTTATCAGTAAGAGAGAAGACTGGAGGGTTTAAAAAGAGGGATATTTACAAAATAAAAAACCATCCAGACTGGATGGCCCTTTGTTTACAGCGTTCATGTTATTTAATTCATGATGAAAATAGATACTCTAACCTACTTTACTTTCTTCTATGGCATGTTGCCAACTTGGGTAGTAATACAAAGCACTCCGCATTAAATCAGGATAAAGTTGTTTTACCTCTTTTTTTCGTAGCGAATTACCTTCGTTGTGTAACTTCTGGATCTGAGTAATGACTTCCTTTGATGTTAATAAACCATCCATTCTTCATTCCTCCTTTTCCAATTTCATTACTATCTTTCCCATTGGCTAACAAATTAAAACTGTAAACATAGTTGGACATTCGACAGCACCTATGTTTAAACAAGCCTAACATAGATTAATTGGTATTGTGTAGAAATCTGCTCTATATAATTAATACCTATTAATCGTCATATTCTGGTGTTTTTGTAAACTCATGAATTAATTCGTAACCAAATATGTAGATAAAGTATGTTCCATTTTGTTCCTCTCTCAAATTACAAATTTCAAATATTTGAATAGTCTGAAAGTAATTAGTATAATAGAAAAAAGGTCAAGGAGTTGATTTCTTATGGAAATGAATTTGCTTAATTCACCACAACCTGAAATTAATGTCATGGATTCTCTATTTGCTGAAATGGTGTTAGATAAAGCCCTGCGTGATTTCCAAAAAGAGAAAATTCAAAAGAAAATCGACCTGTCCTTACGAGACAAAAATAAAGCAGAATTCTTACGATTAACAGAGGAATTAAATAATGTTTCTTAAAATTGATTTATGTATTCGTTCTTATTAACATTATAAAAGGGATCTTCCAGCGAAGATCCTTTTATAATGTTTGTTGAACGAAAGAACTCGTTAGTTTAATAAATATCTATTAAATAGTATTTAATGGACCAAACCTTTCCCGATAAAAGAATAGGTCGCTGCATCAGCATATACAAGCATAAAGTTAGGTTGACCAATAAAAGTCGTTGGAAAAACAATTGAATATACTTGTTTTCCTATATATGATTTATCATCAACACCGATTGCCATATCTTTTGTTAATAAGCCCTTAGAAACCACCTTTGCGTTTTTCCAAGTTCCTTTTATTCGTTCTTTATCTACTTTTGGCAACTGACTCCAGACAACTTCCCTAATATCTTTTGCAGGTGCTGCAATTTGTTTATTGTTACTCGATGCTTTACTTTGATTTGAAAAAGAAATAAGACTTAGAGAAACAACAATTATTGAAACTATAATAAGAATAGGCTTTTTCATTCTACACCTCCATCTAATAATTTAGATTAATTATTAACAAAAAAATACATCCCCATTCCAAAAGAAATTAAAATGGTTCTTAAACTATACTTCCACGTTAATTTAAGTTCACCACTTCACAATCTTAGTAAGTTATACAATTAAATTGCTCGTTTGTTGAATACGAAAAGATGCCACTCTCTTTAAAGCTAATTTTTTACTCATTAATATGCATTTCTCCTTGAGTTAAGGCTATTTTTATACGAGTTCCTTCTATTATATATTGGTTCTTTTCAATTTTATTTCGTTCTCCTTAACTAACTTATAAAAGTCAATTAAAAGGGCACAGTCCCTCGTAGAACCATGCAAGTTGGTCTGTTCATCCCCTTGTTGAGGTTTTCCAGCCTCTAAGGCCATAGAAAAAACACCGTCGGTTACCTATTCTATCTATGATGTAATTAAATTAGTTAATGCTTTGCTGTTAACCTTCAGTGAAGAGGCAAGAGCCTTTATAAATCTAAAAATCTATGTATCTAAAAGTTGTAAGTTTGGTACTCTGAAAATTATCGTATTTTTTCTTTCTTTTCTTTCTCGTTTCCTATCTAAAAATTAGTCTAAAATAGGTGTACAAGAAGTTATATAGCTTTTAGACGGGTATAGCCTTGAAGACAACCATAAGGCAGGCTTAATCCTGCAAGTGTTGCTTAAAGCAAGGGTGCCCTTTTCCATTCCATCTTAATTTACGTTTATTTTCCCTATAGGTACATAATCAATACCTCTAAACAAAATCCGATTTTCCACGCTTTTCCTAAATACTCACATTTGTGAGTACATCCTGACAGAACAAAATCAAGGTATAGATTTGAAAGCATTCGTCTTTCATCAGTGTATGTTTCCATATGAACGGGCCTTCCCCAAAGTTGATGAATATACGGGAAGACCTTTACAAGGTACTTCACATCCAGTTCTATTCCTTCATACGAATGTTGTAAGTAAAGCTCCCCATTTTTAAATAATCCCCATCATTGACAGTAATGTAAGGGAATCCGCCGCATCGATACTTCCTGTAAAAGGAAATTCTTGGGAGAAATGAATTTGTTATTATCGAAAGCATCGGAAACGTATGAAGCTGATAAACAAATTGAAGGCTTTTCGCCCCAGACATTAAAAGCATATAAACTACTATACTCCTTACTTATTCGTTTTTTTAAAAGATGTTCAACTTGATACGATCACTACGGATCAATTAAAAGCTTATTTAGCGAAATCAAGTGAAAGTCTCAGACCTGCCAGTTTGGTCCACCGAATTAGGTTTATGAAATCATTGTTTCGATGGTCACATGAAGAAGGGCATATCCCCAAAAATCTGGCTGCTCAAATAAAAGAACCTAAAACTGGGAAACGTATTCCTAAATTTCTGATAGAAATGGAAATTGAATATCTACTTGAAGCCTACTGCAGCCCAATGGAAAAGGTTCTGTTTGAATTCATGTTATCCACTGGATGCCGTATAGGAGAAATTGCTTCTTTAGATAGAGGTAGAATTAATTAGTTGAACCTTTCCACCATTATAAGGGGTAAAGGTGATAAGGAACGGGAAGTCTACTTTAATATCCGTAGTGAAATTTGGTTAAAACGATATTTGGATAATCGTGAGAGCCCTTTTCGGTATTTCTGTTTAATTCTTACAATTGGAATATATAATGGTTTATTTGTTTCATTGGTGGTTCTCCTCTTCGACTTGAGAATAGTCCTTATTCGCTTAAATAGTTTTCTTCATGACTATTATTTAATATTTTATTTTGACTAATTTTGATGAATTTTCTTTTTTTGTTCATCGTTTTTTTACAATTAGATGATAAAGTAATCATCATAACAGCAAGAAAGAGGTGACATACATCATGAGAAAACGAGGTATGAACTTTAATAAACTAGTATTGGCTAATAAAAAGGAAATCATCAAGGACCTTAAACTATTAGATAAAATAGAGAAGAAAATCGAGGAAAAACACTTTAATCGCTTACGACTATCTTAGAGCAACTCCATCCAGTTGTTCTTTTTGTTCCCCGCTTTCATCTCTCAATCTTGTTTTCTTTGATATAAGCATACAATGAACTCCATATTACTTTTGTGGCAGCGTTGATTTGCTTGGAAGTCTTTTCGCTCTGCTTATACAATTTGACGGCGAGTTGTATAGCCTCGTTGACTTCTGTAAAGACTTTCTTTCGTCCTTTGTACTTTATATTTTCAGGCAGCTTTCGCAAGAACAAGTAGAAACGTAGTGAAATCAATGTATAAATTTGTTCAAACAGACTTGATCAGAATATGGTTAATAGCCTTCCTACTTGTAAATAATAAAAGACTCTAAGGAATGTTCCTTAGAGCCGTTTATAGTATGCGAATAATTATTTAACAGCTTCCTTTAATTCCTTGCCTGGTTTAAAAGCCGGAATTTTAGAAGCTTGAATCTGAATTTCCTCCCCTGTTTGTGGGTTACGACCGGTTCGAGCTGCACGGTCACGTACCTCAAACGTTCCAAATCCAATTATCTGGATTTTCTCTTCCGTAGCAAGGGAATTAGAGATGGTTTCAAATAATGCATCAACTGCTTTGCCAGCATCTTTCTTTGATAGTGTGCTTGCTTCGGCCACTGCATTAATTAATTCAGTTTTATTCATATCAGTATGTACTCTCCTTTATTTCTCCTAGATTTTTAGGGATATATTAAGTATTAACATAAGTGAAGAGTTTTATAATATCGAAAACACCTATTCTAGTCAAGATTTAACCAAAGCTGTTCATACAGGCAATTTAGTGAAAGGAGTAACTGAGAGAATTGATGTATAATAATAAATACTTAAGTATTGCTTTTTAAAAGTCGATTACTTCAAATACAGAAAACGACTTTTTAATTTATTTTAAAACAAACAGTTTCATAACTTTTGAGTTTTGATTACTCCTTAGGTATAACTAATCCCCAGTCTTGGAGTCATCAACATATGAAGTTGAACGTGCAGTATACCAGTTCATTATGATTTGTAGGATTGTATTGGGATCCTTTTCTTAAATAATCCTTATATGTCTTGAAAGAGGTTCTAATACTAACCTATACATACATAAGTCTGAACTCAACTGAATAGTTTATGAATTTTTGTCCCTTTTTAGCTAAAATAATTCCCTCCTATATAGCAGTAAGGGTTTTATTCCTACTGTCTCATAGAAGGGATAATATTAAAATATTCCAAGGTTTTTTCATATGTGCCCAAAAAACTACTATGTTAATGAAACTAATTGCTCAATTGAGGCTGCTCCGTTCCGCTCGGATACATTACAAGCCGCGTTGGCGGAACTTTAATTCCTTGTTCATCTAAAAGAAGTTTGATATCCTTACGAATTATCCTCGCTATTTTAGCCTGCTTCATTGGGAATGTTTCTGCTACGATCCGTAGCACGACTTCTGTTGCTCCCATTGTTTGAATCCCCAGCAGCTCCGGCACGTTGATTAAATCTTCGTATTGATCTGGCATTGTTTTCAGGCTGTTTTTAATGACATTTTCAGCCCACTCAATATCTTCACCATAAGAAATGGCGATATCGACAACGGCAATACTATTATTTAAGGAAAAATTCGTTACTTGAGTGATGCTGCCATTTGGCAAAATATGCAGTTCCCCAGTCCAGCTTTTAATCTTTGTCGTTCTTAAGCCGATAGACTCTACATTCCCTTCAAATTTTCCGACACGTATATGATCGCCGACGGAAAATTGGTCCTCAAAAATAATGAAAAAGCCGGCAATAATATCCTGCACTAAATTTTTTGCCCCGAAACCAACTGCCAAACCGACAATTCCTGCACCAGCGATCAGTGACTGAACATTAATCCCTAAAACTGAAAGTATCATCATAAACGCAATAAAATAAACCACGTATGAAAGGACATTTTCCAGGAGCTTTGACAAGGTTCCCTCCCGTCGACCAGATGATTTCACAAGAGGAGAGAGATTCCTAATCTTAAAGATGTTATGGATTGCCATTTCCCCTATTTTAATTAACACTTTCGCAATGATCAAAATGGCAATAATTTTTAACAGACCTTCACCAAGGATTAACCACGTAGCATCATTTTGAATTTTATTAGTAAGCCCTTGAATGCCTTTCGATGTTAAAATCATTTATACACCACCTTCCCATAGCCTGACTCGTTTTATTTCCTGAATTTCTCCAAATGAAAAGTAGCATTGTGTTTGCACTTTTCTATTCTGTTTAGCTATAGATTTCCGCGATTTTCTGTATAAGGGATTCAATGCAAAAAACGCTAATTTTGAAGAAAGAGCATAAATCTTCACAGAAATGCGCCCGATTATGGAAGATCATTAATCTAATCAATTGAAAAAAATCACCCATTTAAAAAAGAAAAACGATGTAGTTATCAACCAATCGATCAATTCGTTCTGTAATAGATTGTTTATCTTTCAAATTACAAGGAATGCGAAAAAAGATGAAGCCCGGCTTTTCTTACTGGGCTTCATCTTCAGTTCCAAGGATATTGGACCTGATTCTAACAGCAAGAAGTCATAAATTCTAGCTACGTATTGACTATATCATGGATTAATTACCGTTTGGTTAATGTAATCTGAATAAATAATTAAAAATAATCTGTGGGTTACGGCCAGTTCGAGCTACACGTTTACAGCGAACTCACTATCAACAAAAAGTACTAAAACATTATTTTGCAACAAAAAGAGCACTTAGCTTTTATGAATTGTCATTTTAAAAAAACATTAAATACAAAGATGATATATACTATATAAACAAAATTATTTTATACAATTTAATATATAACATGAACAACTTACATATATATTTCGCTAAATAAGTATACAAATTTATATATGTCAATATATATGTATACTCTAAATTATCATCAGTTAGTTATACTTATCTGATTTACATGGTATTATTCAGAAGGGATGGAGTTGTTACCATAAAGTTGTTTTTCAGTAAAAAAACTAACCTGATAAAAAATAATAAAGTTCGAATAAAGGATTTTCATTTTTAAATCTTTGGTATTTGCTTAGCTTTATTTGATAATCATATTTATACCTTGATTATTAAAGGAGTAATTTGGTTGAATAATTTTATAAAATATAGATTACCAATTTACAATGAACTTTTATGAATCTTTGCCCTTACAGGGATTATATTTCATTATTCATCATCTATCTTTACTTTACTCTTATAGACGTAAATCTTCCTTTTAAGTTTGAATATTTCTACCTCAACTAAAAAGAATGAAGATACAAAATAAGCCCCTTCAAATGATAAGGGCTTATTATTTTTTTGTATTTTACTTGATTTATATCATCATTTCTTTATCTTTTTAATAGAAACCTTCTAGCAGCAAGCTTAGTTGCACCACCCATAGCACCCATCATTCCTCTTCCAGAACCTGATGAATACCACATGTTTCGAAGTACTGACGGACTCTTAATAAGGAGAATACAGCAACCCATGAGTAAAAGAAAATTAAGAAACGTAATATTTTCATTGAGTAATATACTTAAAGCTACAATGAATAAAAAGATTTTCGCAAGAATCGTAACAATCTGACTTAATAATTCACGCCACCATATACCTAAATATTCATTGTCATCCGCAATGACCGACACACAAGCCAAAGGGCAGAGTAAATATAGAAACATCACATCTGCGTGAAAAATAGCAACTGAAAACAAAAATGCTATAAATGCTAATGCAAAAACAGCCAGCAAAATAAGAAGGGCAGCCCCTTGAAAATGTAGTGCTGCAAAGTTTCTTGGGACTAACATCTCTTCAATTTTCGTTTTGCTTACCTTACTTCCTTCTCCAATCATCCAGTTCCCCATATTATAAGCAACTTTTTCTAACAAAATCTTTTGGATAAAAGGCATCACAGGAATCAGTAATGCGCTTTTTAATGTATTAACTATAACTGGGCCGTATGATATAGCATCTCCCGCAGCATTCCTTGATATGACCTCAATAATTTTGTATAAAACGATTGTTACTGCAATAGTTGAAGTAAGGCCCAATATGAAATTATTGACTGAAGTAAAAAACTGAATTTCTGGATGTTGTTTTAATAACAAATCATTACAGGTTAGAAGTGCCCATTCAATAAAATCCTTTAACATCCCTTGTATGGCTTCAATTATTTTTTCCTTAAAATCAAACAAATTTTTCACCTCTTAAGTAGGATCCTGTACTGTGACTATTTTCCAAATACCATCCTGCTTTTTTAGTGTAATTAGTTTGTGATCAAATCCACTTCGTTCAATATCAAAGGTAAAGGTCTTAGCAGATTCATTAAAAGACACTTTATTCTTTTTAGAATCTTGGGAAAAAAGAAGATTTGCTTTTGTTTCCCCATTTGGTAAATCTTCTGCTTTGTTTGTCGTTAATAGGTAAAGTAACCTCCGTTGATCCTCATTGGTTAACTGGTTAGAAATTGCCTGTGTATTCCTCTTTTTAAGCTTATCCCATGCTATTTTATTTGCTTCATCACTTGTTTTTGCTTCAGCTAACTTTTCTTGATCCTTGAAGGAAGTTAAAACACCATTTATTACTTTTGTGGCATTTTCTTGCTCAACCTTAGGATCAAAATGATTTCCAACACCATTACAAGCGGCCAGAAATGTACTCACAATTAATACAAATATAATCAAAGCTGTTTTTTTCAATTTTAAGAGCTCCTTTCTTTTGTTAAATTTATACTTGTGGCGGAATTCATTTGAGAAAAAAAGCTCATAGCCAATTCTTCTTGCTTTTTGGCCTCTTTCTCAGCTACTTTAATTCGTTTTTCCTGTATTTCAACTTCTGCTTTTTGTAAGGATATTTCCCAATCATCGGATCCAATGTATTCTTCGTATTCCTCCATCTTCCTCTTAAACCAGTCTATTACCCCTTGTGAAGGGTTATTTTGATAGTCTAATTGACTGACATAGAATGAGTTCGTAACATTTGGAAACAAGAGATATTGGTACGCTTTTTTTGCTTTGATGGGGTGCTTCCCAGTAATGATGATAATACAATCATCTTTATGCATGGTTAGAATCTCGTCTTCATTCATTAGGTTACGTGCTGCAAACGAGTAATTAGATGATGAAGATGTACTAGATGATTTCCCTTTTGATTCTGACGATGAACCCGTTTCTACTCTTGCGGTTGTTTTGCCCATTAATTGCGAAAAATACTTAGCTGTTGTTTCATTTACATTTCCTAAACATATTTTTGTTCCACAATTACCCAAAATGGATTCTGCTTGTTCCCGCCCATACTTTTCTTGCAATTGAGTGATGTTTTGAACAATTGTCAAAACACCAATTCCATACCCTCGACAAGTGGCTAAGAACCTTTCATAGTCCGGAAACTTACCTAAGTTCGGGAATTCATCTAAGATAAAAACCACAGGCTGAGGGAGTTTTGCTTTGTTTTGAGCTCCGACTTTATACAACTCTTGAAACATCTGATTAAAAAACAAGTTGATTAAGCCTTCCCATGTTGAATCCATTACAGGAATAATGACATATAAAGCTATTTTCCTTTTTCCCACATCTCCTAAGAAGAAATCTGAGAAACTCGTAAACCGTGAAACGGAACTTGAGGTAAAGTCTCCAATCGTGGTGAGCAACGAGATAATAATGTTCGCACGAGTTTTTTCTTGGGACTTTTTAAATCCCAACTCATACGCTCTTCTTGCTGGATGTGATTTATCTAATCTTAAAAATTGTTCGTCTAATTCACTCGCTCCATCATCGCTGGCTTCTGGATCAAACTCCTGTAGGAAGTCTAAAACACCTGTCATGTTCCGTTGATCAGGTGCCATTTCGTGAACCGCGTACAAGATTAACGCTTTTAACAAGCTAAATTGTGCATTGTACCAAAAATCTTTTCGTTTTGGATCATTTTTAGAAGCCACAATCGCATTTGCTACCGTGGAGGCCTGGATTTCCTCCCTAACATAATCAAAGGGATTATAACGATCTGAAGACTCCATTTCTGAAAAATTCACCACATGAACTTCATAGCCTTGTCTTCGTTTGACTTCAGAAGTCATTTCATAAACTTCCCCTTTTGGATCAGTAATTACTAAAGAACATTCCTTTTCGTGTAATACATTGGTTACGACATACCCTTGTGTTTTGGATGAACCCGGGCCTCCAGCTACAAAGTGGTTTCTGTTTGGAAGAATCGAATCCGTTGGCTGCACAATAACGGATTGTTTCAATATACCGGCTATGATTCCGTTATTTTTTATGAAGTCATCAGCCATATCTATTTTCCCCTTTCACATTCATCATACTAGCTTCAAGATCTTTCATAAGTTGATTTACCGGAACACCAACTGTCTCACCCTGTTTAAATATTTCATGCTTGTTAGCGAATCTGCTTGAACCATGAACACCATATTTGTCCGCTAACTGATATTTTCCTTTTGCACCTTTCATAAAAAAAGTAGCATAGAACGTTAATAGGAAAACTGCCCCACTACCTAAGAAGAAAAGAGGATTCTTATCTTTAATCATGAGAGTTGCTTGCACAATGGGATGCCATAAATTTTTCGCTATGAATTCCATATATGGAGCACCAGAAATGTTTGCCTTGTGTTCCGCAATAAATGGAAGAAAACCGGCTATATTGATCACGATCATTTCAAGAAGGACCAGTAAAAAGACTGTTACCAAAAGGCGTATACCAAACATTTTCATGAGTTTTTCTCCTTTTAGATTTCTGATAAAATACTTCTTATTTAGTTACCTTGAAAGGGTTCGAAAGATCCCATTAACTCCAATTTGTCAACTAACCATTTATCTCCAATTCGAATGAGAGTTACTTCGTACATTTGATTTTTTCTTGGAAATTGGCTTTCACCCACCGAATATTGTGTTTCCATGTTTACAAGAGCTTTTGCTTGATTCTTTTCAACAGCACTCAAATAAATACTTAAAGACTTTACCTCATTTTTAAATTTAATTTGTGTGCTTCCTGTTTCTCCGGGAGCTTTTAGTTTTGACATAACAGATTCAACTAATTTGTTTTGGAGTCGATCAAAACGTGAAGCATAATTTTTGTTATTGTAATTAAATAGTTCTTTAAAGGTTTCATCTACAAAACTTTTAACCTCTTCACTATGTTCTATTTCATAATAGGCTTCATTCTGTTGAAAGGCAGTAAGAGCTTTTTCCTTTATATTTGATTCGTTTTTTAACTGATTTATCTGCTTTTTGCTTTCTTCCTTATTATTTTCTGCTTGGGTAACCATTGTTCTTTGACCAACGTACATTAAACCCAAGATAATATTTGCTAGAATGGATATCCCCAAAAAGACAGCCAATACTTTATTCAAGGCATTTCCCTCCTAATGTTCTACTCTACCAAAACCTACAAGATGAGAATTCCAATAAGGAGTATAAATATCATGAATTCCAATACCAGAATCATCTGAATCAAACATTTTCCCGTCCCCTATGTAAATACCTATGTGTGTGATATATTGATCTGTCTCGTATGTTCCAGTATAAAAAACAAAGTCACCTGGCTTTGCTTCTTCTGGTGGGATTTTGGACGAAACATCATACTGTTCCTGAGCAGTACGCGGTAGCTTTATACCAGCCTTAGCAAACGTCCATTGTGTAAAGCCAGAACAGTCAAATCCTGTATTAGGACTTGCACCTGACCACATATAAGGCCATCCTATGTATTTTTGTGCTTCTGAAATAATCGCTTTAAATGTTTTTTCACCCAGTGGGGAAACATTTCTGCTACCAACAGAAATGCCTAATGGAATAAGATTTTTCATCACTTTTTCTGCATACATAAAGTCACCGTAACAGTAAGGAGCTCTCCAATCAGAACAACTGTATCCTCCTATCTTTGCCTCAATCAAAGAAAATTTTTGAGCTAATTTAACGGAATTCTTCCCACCATTTGAAGCAATAAAGTTTATATAACCAGAACCGAAGTTGTAAGATTGAATAATGGTAGCAAAATCTACCCCAGCTTTTTGCCCTTTTTCTAACATGGATTTAAAATGTTGTACACCTAAATTAACGGACATCACTGGATCCTGAATCGAGTTGGGTGGCAATCCAGCAGACTCGGAACTTTGCATAATATCTAGTGTTTGAGAATTTCCTAATTCTTGATACATAAGAGCTAGAAGGAAATCTGTGTATTCTGGAATTCCATACTTCGTAGTATATTCACTTACTAATCCTTTCCATTGCGCAATATGTGGTGGAACATTTGCTGCACCAAATGGTGAATCAATTTTCTCACTAGGTTGTTGTTTAAAGGTAGTCATTCCATTTAACAAGCCTACCATTACGATTAAACCAAATACGACTCCTACCGTAACTTCCTTCCAGTTCCTAACAACAAAAACCGTTCCCTTAATAGCCACTGTTGCTGCCACTTTTTATCCCCCCTTTTCTAAATAATGTTTTTAATCAACTTCTCCTGTTCGTTCTATATTTTTTATCATGCTCTATCTGTTTATCTTCAGGTATGGCGTATACATTATCTTAATTTTTATTTATTCGTTGCTACTGACTTGATTCTAATTCTTTTTTTCTTATCGCCAATTCTAATTCATGGCTTTTCAGCTTTTGGTTTAAACTTTTTGCATCCTCGAGATCACCATGTTCAACAAAGGCTTTACCCATTCGTAGTTGTTGTTCTTTATCTTTTGTAAATGACTCCATGGATAACAAAACACTGTAATCATAACTTACTATTTTCTTTTCAATATCCAAATAAGTACTTTCACCTTCCAATCCTAGAATTTCATTCTTTTTATTTGCTTTATATAAGGCTTCTATTGCAGGCTTTATTAAACTTTTATCCATATCTATCGCCTTTTGATACTCTCCTTTTTTAAAATACACGTTAGCAATCTCTTTATTACTACCGCCATTTTTTTTCAAGAAAGATATGGCTTCATCGTACTTTTTTTCACTTAGTAATTGATAAAACTTTGATTCCTTTTTTACTTTTTGAAGTTCCATCGCATAGACTGTTTGAACATTGTTTACTGCTGATTGCTGAAGAAAAAGAGCTAAAATTAAGGCAAGAGCACCAATCCCAATGAATAAGCCCGCAAATATCTTCTTTCGCCTTTTCATTTTTTGTTTTTCCTCTTCAATTCCAAAGAAGTGCTGAGTTTCTTCCTTTTGGAGTCTCTTGCAAATCAATTCTTTCAAATCTTTAACGGATTCAGCATTTTCAATTCTAAATAAAAATTCATCTTCTTCTTTTTTCAAGAGTTTATCTTTTTCTCGTTTATATTTTTCATAGGTGAACCGGGAAAACATAGAGATTATTAATATTTTGTATTGTTCCAGCTTTTCAATATGTTCATCATAAGGTAACCATTGATTGCTCCTATATAGAAACTTTAGTGTTCTCATATCCTTAAAGAAAATGTTTCTAGGATTGATTAGTACTTTTTCTTCAATAGTATTTAATGGGTCCAGCTCCAACAACTCATTTACTAAGGAGAGGCGTACAACACTTGAGTATTCTTTTGCTTTAACGAGTGTTTGGTAACCGTCTTCCAAAACATAGTCAAGAATATATCGATCATTTCCTTTTTTTATATCACTTAGAGTAAAGAAATAAGGTGAGTCTTCTTTAATCTCTTTTAAATCTTCTAGACCTTCTGCCAACACTTTATTTGCTGGTATTTCCAAACGAAAGTGTTTATTTTGATGAATAAATAACGTTCCGTATTCGAACAATTGGATTTTCACCCTCTGCCCTCCTTTAAAGAACAAAATTTCGTACTTCCTCTTTTTCAATCGGAGTCATTTCGTTTCTAGCTTCATAGTTTGGGGTTTCCTCAGGATCTAACCCATACTTTTCAAAATAACGTTTTTTATTCCAAAGACGAAGTTCCTCTTGTGTTAGCTCCACCCTGATAAAAGCTCGTTGAGATCCATATGTAATTAATGCTTCCCCTTGTCTTTTGGCTCTAAGCAAGGAGAGTTCTTCATCAGAAAAGGATAGATTAATCTTTTTCACAACATCGTCTACCCCTTTATTATCTAGACCAAAAAACACTTTTACATGGCTGTTTTCAATCATGGCCGCCCCCAGATTATCATCGGTATCGAGGACATCAATAATTTGTTGTGTACCTGCAATCGCTCCGGCATTGTATTTTCTAAATCGTTTGTACGCTTGATAGAAAAATCTCATAGAATCAGGATTTTTTGATAAGAAGTGAAATTCATCAATAAATAGATAAATTAACTCATCTTTCCTTTTTGTTACTTCGTCCCATAAGAAACCAAAAATGTTAAAATAACAAGCTGCCTGAACATCGACTTCATTTTGAAGTGATTTTAAATTAAAGGAGAATAAGGAATTATTGATATTTACGTTTGTATGGCCATTAAATAATGAGTTAGAGCCACGAACATAACTCTCTAATATAAAATAAAAATCTTGGATTTTTTCATACCGTTCGATATCACTTTCCTTTAGTTCCCCTAAGTAATTATAAAAATCATGAAGGATGGGAAAATCAGTGGCTCTGAGTTTTTTAAAATCACTTTCTTCATTAATAGAAAAATGATTATATAGATTTGTTAGAGCTTTATCTAAAATACTCGATTCAACCTGTGTTAAATCCGCTTTTAACACTTTAAAAAAGGCTTTTAGACGTTGAACCTTTTGTTTAACAAGGTCCCTTACGAATTCAGCATTTGTATTAAAATCTACATTGTCTGTAATTTCTGTTGAGAATATCTCCAAAGGATTGATCTTTGTTGTACTATTACTACTAAGGTGTACAACTTCTCCTCCCAGGATTTTCACGATATGGGAATACTCATTTTCCGGATCGATAATATAGACCTTAATCCCCATGGCGAAGCTCCGAAGAATCTTCTGAACCATAAAGGTCGATTTCCCAACACCCGATGTTCCTATAACAACCATGTTTTGGTTTAATGTACGCTGCGTATCTAAATAATCAATGGCTACTAATGAGTTGGTTGTCTTATTAATCCCTTCCACCTGAGCCATCGGAGATAGGTAACAAATTTCTGAATCATCAAATGGAAAAAAAGAAGAGGCTGTTTCTGTGTTGCACATTTGATAGGTATAATCCTTTAATTGATTATCACCTAAAGGTAAGGCTGACCAGAAAGCCATTGGTGCAGCATAATGAGGGATTAAAGCTTTCATTCTTAACTTTGTGAGTATCCTTTGTACATTGTCTTCTAAGGTCTTTAGCTCTTCGAGTGAAATTGCTTGAATGAAAATATAGGTGTAAAGATACATAAAGTTGGAACGGTTTGTTAAAACCTGATTGAGTTGGAATCTAGCACTATCAATTTCCGATTTTAACCTGATACGGGTAGCTGGATCTCTTGTTCTTAATAGTTCAGCCTCCTTATTTTTAATAGAATCATTGTAATAACTAATCATTCCCTCAGAGTTTGCAGGCTCTAAATATTGGACAAAGGATATGTTTCCTCTTAACCGTTTCAAGTCAGAGAGCCAGTTTCCTTTTTGCTCTTTGGGATAAGAAACGACGGCAAGCACCTTAATGAAGTTTCCCCCACTTTCTATGAAACTCTTATTTTCCTTCCAAACAAAAGGATAGATGGAATTAAGTTCTTCTGTCTCTAAAACCCCATGGAGTAAGTCTATATGTCTTTGTTCGACTTGCTCTTCTTTTGAATTTCTATGTATTCTTGATTGAAAAAGTGATGTTAAAGAAAAGGGCATAATCTTTTCTCCTTTCCCAGTGGTTAAGCGAATAATTTCGACATTTCAAAATCAAAGTATCGGTATAGCAACGACAAGATTTCTTTCTCAGATAATTTTCGAATTGTTATTTCATACGTCTCAAAGGTGGACCGTAAGGAGTTGGTTATTTCTTCTACCTTTTTCGTTAAAATACTTACCGTACGTTCTAAATCCTGAAAAGTACGTTTATCCATTTTCTCCCTAATGACAATAAAATGTTGTTTCGTTGACATTTCGTTTTTAAGACTAATACTTTGGAAGTGATCTATATAGGAAGCAATTAATTGTCGTTTGTATTCGTTTCCGGCATTTTCTTTATTTTCAAGTTCTTGAAGATAACGTTTTTTCCACCCTAAGTTGTACGATCTTAAATCCACAGGTACACTCATTGAGATGGTTTGTAATTGATCGTGAACTTGGCTCATTAAAAATGATCCATAGTCTTCAAATAAGCGATTCTGTTCATATTCAGCTAATAAATCCATATTGATACCACTTACCTGCAGTATGGACGTTAAGTTTCCATTTTTCAAAAGAATGTAATCCTTATAAATACCCTCAATCACACTTAGATCCTGAATCGTTCTGTGACCCTTTTTTACAAGGGTTTCCACTTCATAGTCAAACTCTGTTTTGTCGAATTCCTTTTTCTTGTTAGCCATGAAAATCATCCTTTTTATTTGATTTCAAGAAATACATCTTCTGTCTATTGTTGTAATTAAAAATTAATTTCAAATAGTTACTATAGGATATATTCGGACGTGATGTAATTGGACGTAAAACAGCAAAAATAAAAGAACCTAAAAGGACTAATGAGACAAAAAACATTTTGACCATCATAAACCCCAATGAGTATGGTGGTATAAGTAAAATGACTGCAGCAACGACTATAGCCGGCAAAATAAATTTAAAAAAATTTCTAATCGATAAACCTTTCACTATGTTATAAGATTTATCTACATTTTCAGGGAAAACAAACGTTTTCCCTTTTCGACTATCATCTTGTCCTAATAATTCTTTAAGGACTGCTTTCACATCTTCTTTTGTAGTCATAAAAATCCCCTTTATTTAAGCGAATAACCCATATACCCAAGGAACAATCCAGACAAGAGCAGATGCCAATCCAACCCCTGCAAGTGCCATTCCTACACCACGGAACATTTCATTTTTCGTATGTGGATCGTCTACACCAGGTAATTTTTTAATAATAATCCAGACACCTACACAAATACCTACTATGACCACAATACTTGTTAAGAATGCTTGAATTTGTTTTAGGCCTTCCTTTACTTTTGCCTCAACCTCACCGGCTGCAAAAGCATGCTCTGGTAGGATATATATACATGCCATAATTACTGCAAACAAAAGTATCAGTTGTAACTTTGTGACTATTTTCACAAATTATCTTCTCCCTTCACTATTTTTAATAATTTTCTATGAATTCGATGCCTAATTCGACTTCTTTATTCACAGATTTTTCTTTTTGTTTTTCTATATAAATAAAATTATTCAATTTTACTAATTCTTGAATTGCCTCCTTTTCAGAAAAGTAAGGTGATAGTTTCTTAACTGTCCCCGACCCATTTAATTTCCCAATGTACGAACCTTCTTTATTTGAGATTACCTCAAAATCAAGTTGCATTTTTTGGAGTTCTTTATGTATCTCATTATCAAAAGAGGCAAGAAATCCTTCTCCAATTGAACGACTATCCAAAATAAGTTCGTCAAACGCTATTCTTAGACTTGGATAATTACTTACTCTTTCTATCCATTTTTCAGCAAGATCGGGTAGCCTGAGCTCCTTTTCCTTTCCATCCCCTTCAAAGAAGATCCGAACCCCTCTATCATCCTTGGAAATACTATGTATCAAAATTGTCTTACCTATAAGGTCCAGAGGAATATGTAATTCCTCAAACGCTTTCTCTAGAGAGTGTTTTCTAAACATCGGATTATTTTTCAATTCGTCTTTAATTACAACGGTTCTAGCTTGTTCAATATTTTCAAAGGAGGTAAGTGTTTTAAATGGTTTTAGTAAATTCAGTCGAAATTGCTTATTATCTTGAAGAGAGAACACCTTACCATTTTCAGATAGTAAGAATGTTTGCTTTCTGAGCTTTTCAAATTCAGATGTTCCGAACGTGTTTAGAAGCACTTCCTCTTTGGATTGAAAAACTTGGGTAACTTTATGAGGTACTTTAAACTCCTGTTTATAAACACCATAAAAATTATTGTTTTCCTGGAAAATATGAAAAGCACTCTTACCTTTATCAACTGGAAACGATTCTATTAAGTCCCCATTTACTTCAAATAGTTCCGGTTGGTGTCTTTTTATTAAAGAGTAATACAGTTCGTACTTTGCTTCATCTCGCTCTTCGATTGACGTAAAATTCATTCTCCAGGCCTTCAATTCATCATCAATGATTCTTATCTTATCTAGTTCCTTTTGCTTTTTAAACTCTTCTATCATTTGTAAAATAGAATCGGTTATTGTAAGCATTGAATTATTAATGGATCGTTCAATCGAATCGTTCCTCACAAGACATTCTCCTTTCCGAAAAAAAGGGAATAATTATCTAGCAAATCCTCAAAGTGTATCTTTATACTTTTTTATCAAATTATCTAGTTGCCTTTCGTCAGTTGAAATAAAATATTTTTGATCCCACAAACTACTACCGTTTCTTAATTTAGATTCTGGAAATTCCTTAAACAAAAACCTTGCAGAACCACCTTTTAAAGCTTTCATGATATTTGGTATATAATGTGTTGTTTTACAATTAATAAGGAGTTTAACTCTATACCCCTTCATCTCCATTTCCAATATTTTAAATTCATAACGGTTGGATACATTTTTAAAATAGGACCTAATAAAGTTTACTTCCTCTTCGTTTAGCAAAAAGTTATTTGTAAAAAAAATAATATGATATTGCAAGCAACTCACATGATATTTGTTTGAGTAAATATCAGACATATAGATTTTTCCTCTCAACTCCCTTAGATGATATTGCTATTTATCTCGAATATTTGTTCTACCTATACCATAACAAATTTTTACCATTATCGGTATATTCTGATAACAAATTCTTAAAAATGAGTCATAAGCATTGTGTATGGTAAAAAAGCCCAAATATAGTATTTGAGCTTTAAGAGACTTAAGTCATATTAGATTGGTAGAATTAATTTTTATTAAATTAGACTCTTTCATGCTTTTAATATACAAGTCTTCTCAAGAAAATCCAGAAAACCTATTTGTTCACTCATTTTAAAGGGTCTATTTATAGACTCCGGGTTGAATCTATCTAAATAAACCAGGATTTGAAAATACCAACGATTTTGACCTATCGTCAAATTAAAATAACGTAAGACTATGTTAACAAAGAAGGGTTTATTATTCACCTTCCTATATTAAATAATGCCTTATCATTGGTTGTAGGAATAGATCATGTACTTATATATTTATTCGAAACGTAGGAAACAAGTTTACTAAAATTCTTTTGTTAAGTATTCATTATTTTTAATAAACAAATTATCTGTTTAAAAACAACAAATCTAAAAATAATTTTAATATCAATTTATAAAATAATATATATGTCGATATATATATTGATGATATTATTGAAAATAATTTTTTATATTTTAATTTAGTAATCTGTTTTTAATAATCTCCCTATGATCATTAAAGACAATGCTTATACTTGGAAATGAAATCTCTTTTTAAACATATATATGGAAATATAACATGGATTAATAATTCAAAAAATACATCAACTTATATGTTAACATATACGTTTACATATATATATAAATATAATTTCTAATGGTTTCTTATTCTCTCTTTTAGTTTCTCTCAAACCATGATGTAGCAAAATCTAAAATTCTTAGATATACCAAATAATTTGGTTAAAATGCCAATAAAACACATTTTATTTATGTATCAAAGTATAACTTATCATATATATCAACATATGTTTAATCATTATTATCATTGCATTTATTTTAAAATAATTGAAGGAGAACCTAACGTTGTTATCCCTATTATATTCTATTAATAAAAATGAACTAAGATTAACGAAATGAAATGAGTAATTTGAAAATACCATATAATAAAGATCCATTCCAAGGAATTTTAAACGAACGTTGATGTATATATCATTTAATATATATTTTATATACAATAACATATATATTAATGTTGTTTTTAATATATTATTCTTGTTTTAATTTTGACTTTATTATTATTTCATCTATTGTTTATTGATTGAAATAATATTCAAAGTCATATGCGATTGATAATTACATTTATTTAAAAAATATTTTTGATATTATTATCAATTTTATTTAATATTTTGATTTATCAAATAACATATATGTTAACATATATGTTATTATTGTCGTTAATCTCATTTCTATTTATAATATAATTTTCAAGATATATACATATATATATTAATCTTATAAAAGTATATACAATAGGATATTAATATTGATAATGATTTTATTGTTTGCTTATAAAGCAATTTATAATTTGATATATATGTTAACATATATTAATAAATTTATTATTCTTATAAAAATTCATATGATAAATATAATAATTCGATGTATATGTTAACATATGTTTTATTTTACAAATCTATTCTAAATTGATAAAAGCTGAATCCCAGGATCTGTGTTGTTATAACCATGGAAAAATAGATTAATAATGGACATCATTAAATAGATTATTAATTTAGTAGTCGTCAACAAAATAAAAATATACATCAACTATGAATTGAAAGTTAACATACACATCATGTTTTACTATATGTCAATATATATGTTGACATATGTTATGAAACTATTATCAAATAATGCAATAACATAAAGTATAATGTTGTCATTATCCACTTGGTATATTTGGACAATAATGCTAAAATAGATGATAAAGGATTTATATATTCAAAAATACATTAAAAGAGGTGATAGTGTTGACAGCAAAAATAATAACGTTTGGAATTAGTAAAGGCGGCTGCTCTAAGTCTACTACCAGCGGAATCACTTCATTTCTCTTAAGTGAAAATGAAAGAGTATTAGCTATCGACATGGACGGACAAGGTAATTTAACTAGTTTCTTAACCGGTGAATATGACATATGTAATGTGTTTGAGGAAAGGACCGTTCTGGAGGCCATTTTGGATCAGGATGCAAGGTCTTATATTATTAAAATCAAAGAAAATCTTGATTTAATTCCAGCAAATGATTTTCTTGCTACACTACCTAGAAAAATGTTCGAAAAACAACTGAAATTGGATGCTTTGCAGATAGCATTACAACCAATAATGGAAGATTATGATTGGATTATAATTGATACACCACCTGCATTATCTGAGCAAACAGTTATGCCTCTTAGTACATATTCAGAAGCAGGGAGTTATGCTGTTGTAATGTTTGACGGATCTATGTTTGCTTATTATGCTATTCCTAAATTTTTAGAGATTATTGAAGGTGCCAAAGAGCGTTATAATCCGTCCTTAATAACTTCTGGAATCCTATTTTCATTGATTGATACAAGAGCTAAGGAAAACGATGTAATGATAGAGGCCGTTGATGAGGATTTCCCAAATATGAAATTCAATACCATCATAAAAAGAAAAGCTTCTACTAGACGTATAGCTATCGAAGGTTTTGAAGGAAATGTAGAATTAAGAAATGCCCTAGAATATTACATTCCATTTGTAAAGGAGTTGAAGGAACGTGTCAACCAAAAACAACCTCAAAAGTCGAATTAAAAAGCCCAATGCTACACAAGCTTTTTTTAATTCATATGATACTAATAATGATGACACTATCAAAATAGATAATATCAAAAACGATATTAATGATAATATTGTTGAAGTGAATAAAGCTATTGTTAAAGATGAAGTTGTTAGTAATGACGTTGATGAGACTATCAATGATAAGAAAACTGATGTTATGAATGATGATAAAACATATGTTAATAATAACAATGATAATAATAACGTTGTTGTTGATAATGATTATGATGATTATTTTCGCGAGTTAGCTTCCGGAAAGAAACCAACAAAGAAGAAAAACAAAAAAGTTTTTACTTCGTTTTATATGGATCAAGACTTAGCAGCTGAAGTAGACAAAATTGCTGCAAGAGGAGAAAAAGGGGACAAATCCAAACTTATTAACATGGGAATAAGAAGATTATTAGAAGAATACGGAGTAATTCATAGTAAATAACTTCACTTTATTCATGTTCAAATAATTACGAATATGTTTGAAAAATATCTATGTTTTTCCCCGGTGAATACAAGAATTTTCTCTAATACTTCAATAAAACTAAAAGTCCTATTCTTAATAGAATAGGACTTTTAGTTACTCCAATAAAGGTGAACTCCATACCAAAAATCGCACAAGCAGTAGCAACACCGTGTTCACCTGCACCTGTTTCGTTAATAATACATTTTGTTCCCAATCATTTACAAAGTAAAATGTAACCAATTAGTATTATTGATTTTTTGGGCACCATTATGATTTAAATGTTAATACTTTAGATAAATCTTTGCATCACCTATATTTTCACTTACAATTCTTTCATAGGTAAGTGGATTCTCACGACAATGTATTCTTTAAGATAATATTGAATTTCTTCAACGAACTCAGGATCATTTTTATAGCGGTTAATCAGTTCTCCCAAAGTGTTCAACACTTTTTGCAAATCTTCAGGAACGTAGCTTCCGCCAACTTCTCCTTATAATCCTTTTTCAACTGTACTAATGCTCAATCTAATCCATCTCCTTTAAAAATATTTCTCTCAACTTTATCAAATACTATAAGTCGCGTGCTAGAAAATCCAGTATATTCAGTTGTTTTTATTTAATGAACAAGAAACAAAAATCAAGATTCTGATTTCAATCGCAATCCAGACTCAAAGAAGAAGAAGGAATGATTGATTTTATTTATGTTTCATAAACTATTCACAGGTCATTACTCTTCTTAAAGATAATGACGAATTCTCTTGTCATAATATAAATACCTTAAAAATTTTTACTTAATCCTATTCAAAGGAGTTGTCCGAAACTTCATTAGTTTTTTTGGTTTTAATGTCTTAATTATTAATATATGAATATATGATAATGTTTTAATCATCAATAAATTAAAATCGTTATTTACAATGAAATATACAATAACATATATATTATTGTATATTTCATTTTCTTCTCTTTTCGTTTTTCCTTGTTGCTGGAATACTTTAAACTACGATTGAACCCTTTTAATTTTTTCAAAAAATACCTATTCTAACTCAGGATTCCCCCTCCCTAATTCAACTTAAGAATGGAGAAATGGAAAAGTAACCATGAGTTATCATACAAAAAAGAGAATTTAATGAAAGAGGGGAGAGAACGATTAATTGGGCAAGAATAATTCAAAAAATAATTTTGATTAGGATCATTTAATTTTTTTCCTAGTCGGTGGATTTATTAGTATTGGTTAACCTTTTGATTTAGGTGGTCTAATACTTTATTATCGAGTACTTTAAACCAACATCATCAAATAACTTTATTTGACTGAAAAATATCCAAGTTTTTGTTAATAAATTATTTTCTTCTTACTTTCAATCCAAATAATAGCTGCCAAAAACAACATTACTTCCTCTTGAAAACACATGTATTTTCATTAATATCGTTAGTGACCAAAAAATAAATTATATAAAAAAACAACAACAATATCATATATGTTATTGTTGTTTAATGCATATATGATATCTTTGAATATAACATAATAAACAACAAATTAATTATTAATATCATCATTGTTATTACTTATAACAATGATGATATTAATAATAATGATGATATTAATAATAATGATATAAACGTTTACTTGAATGTTTACAAAACGTATACCTTGTATACGTTTTTCTTAAAAAAGGCCGATGAGGTTTATTATATATATGAAATGTATGGAGCCCCCCTAATAATTAAACATTTTCAAAAAGAACATCGGGATCTCTAAAAAGAATTAAATTTTTGTCAAGGAAGATATTTTATTAATTTGTATGTTTAAACGTTTTATAGTTTGGGAATTATATAGATAAGAAGATTAAAAATTGGGGGTAATACGGATGAAGTTAGAAAATAAACCGATGATATGTGAATTTATACAAGAGAACCAATTTGAGCTAAACCAATACCTTACCAATTTATTTAATTATTTTAAGAACTCTAACGTGTTTGAAGATTAGTTGAAACGATGTGGAAAAAATAAGTGGAATATTTAGGGAAAATTAAATATGGTGAAATGTATGCAGCTAATATATTCCACGGATAGGAGTATTTTAACCAATTAAATAGTTGTCTTACAGAAGTGATTCCACCATCCCATATAATTGGAGGGGAGTAACAAGGGGCAAAAATGAAGAGATTCAAAAGACACCAACACGTATTATATATTGAATACTCAATTTAATAAAAAAAATAAGCATCCATCGGTGCTTATTTTGCATTTAGCCAATCCTTCATTTTTCCTAAGCTATCTGTATACGGCCGCTTGATTAGGTTTCTTTCATACCGGGATAATGTACTATGAGAGATGCCCATTTCCTTAGCTGCCTCTAATATGCTTAAACCCCGTTCAATTCTTTCCTTATTCATGGTTTCGGGACTCACAAATTTTTCTTCGACAATCTCATTGGTAGCTGCAGCCTCAATTTCCGACATGCCCTTCAACATACTGGAGAAATTCATGGTTTCGTAATCATGATCTTCAATTAACAATAAGTCCCTATCATCCCCATTTCCCGTGACCTCAATGGGAGGAATGATTTGAACACGAGCCTTCAACCAAGTGTTTGCAAACCAATTTCGTTCCTGCTCGATCTGCTGTTCTAAGTCTTTTTCCTTATAACTCCATTCTTTAATGATTCCGTCCTGTTGGAGTGTATCTAATATTTCTTCAAACTGTTCTTTAATCCTCGAACCATATCGTGGGTTCACATCCAAGTCCATGACTTTTAACAGCCCCTTATCTCCACCGATATGGTAGGCTCTTAGATAGTCCGCACTTTTTTGGCGTATCCTCCATTGCCAGGATAGATACCTGGACAATCTTTTATGGTACTTTTGCTTCGTTGGATGGTATTCGAGCGTCTTCAATGCCAACAAACCACTGCTCCTTTGGGAGCCGTACAAGAAGTTGGCGAGCAATTCCCCTGGACGAATGCTGCATTCATATATACCAATTGGATTTTCTCCTCTATAAGCAACCGTTACGCTATCCACTAAAAACAAGGGATTAAATTGAACTTGACCAATTTCCTCAAAGTTTCCTTGATCTTCATTGATGAACCTCAAATTTTCTCGTTCAATCCTGATCCAAATAGTGGTAAGGGCTGCCAGCCTTTTCATAATTTCATCCCGCTCTTTTTTCCGATAAGAGGTTTGATATCCGTCGTCATCTTCACTCCGTCCTTGTAATCTTCTAAGATTCAGCGCATCATCTGTGTGAAAATGAATCATTTGTTCTTTATGAGCAGCTTGCTGCATCCACAGAATCGAAACAATATCAAAAATATCAGCCGTTAAGTCATCCATCGAAGTGATAGCTTGAGAAGTGAGATTTTTCCATTGTTCAATGGCTGCATTCGATTTCATTTTTAAATAGGCGTTTTCTGACCTTACTTGAGCAGTGGCTTCTAATGCCTTTTCCGCAATCTTTGCAGTAGGAATCTCGGTTGCGATATCAAAATCATTTTTACTGATCGTCTCTCTTAATCTATGAAATAACAATGCGGATCCGGAGTCAGCGAAATTCTGATTCAACAAGGAATTAATTACTTGGCGATTGTTTGATTTTAAGGAGTAGGGGGCATTTTCTTCCTCAACTATCCGAATGTAGGGGAGAACAAAATTTCTAATCTCATCTTTATACTCGTGGGCCCATTGTTCCATACTTTCAAATTTCAATTGATGATCTTTTCCTAAACGATCTATGATCACAAAAAAAGCTTTTAACGATTGGCAAGGCTGATAATCTCCTTGACTTGCCATAAGATGACGAATGTCTTCGCTCCATTCAGTGAAGAGTTGAGGATAATCTGGAAAGATTATTTTCGTCACATTTAAAAATTTATTTTGCAAGGTATTTAACATGATTTTTCATCCATTCCTTTCCTAGTCGACTCAATGTATACATGTGAGTACTGATGGATGTAATCATGGAAAACACCCGTTTGCAAAATACCCAAATCATGCAGAAAGCAGATGGATTCAAAAGAAAGGAACTGAGCTATCGGATTTTTTTCCTGAATGGCCGTTATCAACAGTTTGATGTCCTTTTTTTGGTAAATAAGATAATTCCCTTTAGATTCCTTTATCTCTTGAGGTGAATAGCTGGTTTCGATCATTGGATAAGTATAATTACACTCATATACTATTTCACCATCAATATAATAGGTAGGTATACTAGATTCTTTATAAGACTTATAATATTCGATTTGTTTTCGCAGCCATATAGGACCGCTTGATAAGCTAATGACTGGTTTGGGCAACACTCCACGCCGATGATAGGTGGAGACCTTCCTCCGATCCCATCCGAGGATTTCACCTACCTCTTTCACCCCTACTAAAAAATCCATCCCTTTTTCTTCCCCTTATAAACTAGTATAGAGTTATTATGATTGAGATATGTTGCATTTGTCAACATCTCTTGGAACTATATCAAAGCACACAAATTATATTTTATTCTACATCAGACTGACACATTAATGTGCTACTTTTTATTTCTTTGACGTTTCCTCTCACCATGTGCACATCTCTATTTTCTAGCATCCTCATCATACTTATCAAGAAGGGACTATACGGGCATTTGAAATGCAATGCTTTCCTCCACTTTGACGTTTCCTTTCACAATGTGCACAATAATTCCTTTTTCCTAGCAACCTCATACTCATTATCAAGAAGGGACTATACGGGCATTTGAAATGCAATGCTTTCCTCCACTTTGACGTTTCCTCTCACAATATGCACAATGCTTTTTACTAAAAATCCTCTTTCACCTTATCAAAGAGCGGCTATACAGGCACTTGGGCTGCAATAATTTCGTCCACTTTGACGTTTCCTCTCACATTGTGCACAATGGATTTTCTAAAGATCCTCATTCAGCCTTATCAAAGAGGGGTTATAAAGGCACTGGGACTGTAATAATTTCGTCCACTTTGACGTTTCCTCTCACATTGTGCACAATGGATTTTCTAAAAATCCTCTTTCAGCCTTATCAAAGAGAGGTTATACAGACACTGGGACTGCAATAATTTCGTCCACTTTGACGTTTCCTCTCACATTGTGCACAATGGATTTTCTAAAAATCCTCTTCCAGCCTTATCAAAGAGAGGTTATACAGACACTGGGACTGCAATAATTTCGTCCACTTTGACGTTTCCTCTCACATTGTGCACAATGGATTTTCTAAAAATCCTCTTTCAGCCTTATCACAGAGGGACTATACAGACACTGGGACTGCAATAATTTCGTCCACTTTGACGTTTCCTCTCACATTGTGCACAATGGATTTTCTAAAAATCCTCTTTCAGCCTTATCACAGAGGGACTATACAGACACTGGGACTGCAATAATTTCATCCACTTTGACGTTCCTCTCACATTGTGCACAATGGATTTTCTAAAAATCCTCTTTCAGCCTTATCACAGAGGGACTATACAGACACTGGGACTGCAATAATTTCGTCCACTTTGACGTTTCCTCTCACATTGTGCACAATGGATTTTCTAAAAATCCTCTTTCAGCCTTATCAAAGAGAGGATATACAGGCACTGGGACTGCAATAATTTCTCCACTTTGACGTTTCCTCTCACATTGTGCACATATCTTTTTTTCGAGAATCCTCATTCTCCTTAACAACGAGAGACTAAGAACCACAGGAGTGCAATGATTTGTCCAATCTGACGGGTCCTTTCACAATGTGCACAATACTTTTTTATAGATTCCTCATTTACTCTTATCAAAGAAGTACTATACAGACACTAGGACTTCAATAGTTTAGTCTACTTTGACGTTTCCTCTCACCATGTGCACATATCTTTTTTTTCGAGAATCCTCAATTCTCCTGAACAAAGAAGGTCTATACATCGCAGGAATTGCAATGATTTGTCCAATTTGACGTTTCCTTTCACAATGTGCACAATGCATTTTTATAGAATCCTCATTAGTCCTAATCAATGAGGGACTATACAGTCACTATGACTGCAAAAAATTTCGTCTACTTTGACGTTTCCTCTCACCATGTGCACATATTTTTTTTTTCGAGAATCCTCAATTCTCCTGAACAAAGAAGGTCTATACACCGCAGGAATTGCAATGATTTGTCCAATTTGACGTTTCCTTTCACAATGTGCACAATATATTTTTCTTAAATCTTTATTCACCCTTAACAAAGAGGCACTAAAAACAAGCACTAGGATTGCCATGACTTTTAAATTTTGACGTTTCCTCTCAACGTGGACAATGTTTCCCAAAACCATCATGTACTTCTCCTCTCACAAAGTGGATCGATAAAAATACCGGATTAAAGAAACTACTATTCACAGAAGATTATCAAAGGATCATTGTGCAACTTTTCTTTGCATGACGTTTCCTCTCACATTATGCACAAAGCCTTAAATTGACTAGGTTTTCTTTATTGTCTTTAATGAACCTTAAAATTTACATTAATATCTTATATAAACACAAAATATTGCACAATTTTCTCTTTCTTTTGTTTGAAAATGAAAAAAATGACGTTTCCTCTCACATAAACTTGCACTGATTCCTGTGCAAGTTTTTTAGTTTTGATTTTGTTTTGAAGGAAACTTCTAAAGAAACGTTGATATATCAACTGTTCTCTTAACCTATTAGTCTATTATTCCATGACATTTCCTCTCACAATGGGCACAAAACATGAAAAAATTTGACGTTTCCTCTCACATAAAAAAAATTATAGTTTTTTCCAAACCCTTGTCTCTCAAGGGTTTGACGCCTGTTGTGCAACTTTAAAAATCCCTTAATAAAGGGCATCATAACCTAAATTTTCATTTTGCTATAATTCAAACTAGGGAAAATAGGCGAGAGGAGGGCGAACAATGAAGAGTAAAATGAAAATTGATGGTTTTCGCATGCATCATGCTATATTGGAAGAATTCCGTTTTCTACGCGATGAGTCTTTTGAGCGCCCTCCTGCCTCTGCTTATGTCGTATATATGACGATGTTAAAACAATTGGAAGTAGAACAGAATCAACGCGGCATGTTAAAGGAGTACAATCTTTCATTCTGGGCAAAAAAACTGGGAATCTCATACTCTACCCTTTGGGGAGGGAAGAGGTTTTTAGAAGAGCATCATTTTGTAAAAGAGGAAATCCTCGAAGGATTACCAGTCCTTGTCCTAAAAGATGTAGAAAAGTATAATACGCCTGAACATATTGGTGGGATTCTTAACTACCTGATCATACCGCATGCCCTTTTTGACACCAATATCTTAGCTGAATTCGTACGTACTTCAAACCCTGAAGGGATCGAACTGCTATTATCTTTGCTTAACCAATTTCGAACTGGTATGTCTTTCAGTAAGTCCGGTGAAGTAGAGAAAATAAAACAAGAACGGACAATGAAAACACTCAAGTTTCAACTGAACAAAAATGCAAAAGGAGTCCGTAAAACATTAAGCGTTTTAGAGGCTCTATTTTCTATAGAATTCACTGGGATTGAAGTTCGAGGGAAACAATTGTGGATTAAAAAAGTTTCTTTTACCTTGAAGGCAGAATGCGTAGAAGAAAAAACAGATGAATTTAACGTGAACTCACTGATGGCAAAATTATCGAAGGAACTTACCTACTTCTTAGATGGGCATCATATTAAATATAAACCAAGAGACCAAATTGATGTCATGATTTCTTTTAAACAAGAAGTAGTAAATAAAATGAACTATCTTATGGATGAAGATAAGAAGAACTACACTGTACGTGATCGTTTCATGAAAAAATTCTTTATAGAAACAATGGATCAAATTGGAAGCCTAATACATACAGAAAAACAACGAACCGGATCATTTCATTTTTACTCCATCGGTGCTTTTTTCAGAATGGCTTTCAGAAAGTATCTTCCTGGCGCTTTAAGAAAGCTGCCATATGAAATGATCTTTGAAGCTAACATTAGGGAACTTACCATAACTGGACAAGATCCAGCACTTTACAATCTAATGAAATTGTGAGCCTTGTGAAAAAATTCAATCTTCACAGGGCTATTAGTGTTTATTGAAATTTTAATACACAAGCAAATCTTACAAAAAAATTCCTTCTCTTTCCTTTCTGTCATAAAATATGACAGATTTACTGCGAAGGGATATTTTTTTATATCTAAGAGGTTCCGAATGTACACTTGTGTATTAGTGAATATCACAAATAGAACCTTGTGTAGATGTAAATAATCAAAAAAAAGACTTGTGTAGATGTTTATTCTTTTATTTTACCTTTGTGCAATAGTGGAAATTATGTTATTGCTCATCTTAAAAAAAGCTGAACTCCTTGTCCTGCAAGGGATATACCCCAAAACTTTTAAAATGCCTATTAATATTTGTTTCTTTTATTAACTATGTATTCCTTATTAAATATAAATATTCTTATTAAATATGTTATTTACGATAAAAATCCATGAATCTAAAAAATTCATATTCATTTTCTATGTAGATAAGGAGATAATTGCTCCATTGAACAACTTCAATGTCCCTAAACAAAAGAGTAATCCCGTTTAAGCACTCAGGTGGGTTCCCACACTAGGACAATTGATGGTAGATAATATCTCGATCATAAATGGTGGACTTTGAAAACCCCTTTCCGTCCAGAGAAGTTATTATTAAATTAATATTGATGCTTCCGCTCCATCCAAAATAATAGTCTACAGTTCCAAATCAACAAAAAATTACACTCATTAATTGGGTTCCCCCTATCATATGCAATTACATCTTGATTTTCCCTTCTAACTGAAAAGATCCTTGCCTTAATAATCTAACTTTTTAACCCCGGCGGTTATTTATAGTTCTGAATGGATAGGTACATAAAGATTATCTACCTTAGCACCTTATTTTTCCGAGAAAAAGTACACTTTATCTATAGTTCGATATGTTTTTCCTGTACCCATTCTGAGTCTGACACCTGTATAACTTAAATGCCATTACATTGTTGTGCTACTATCAAAATTGAGAGAAAAATAGAAAAATGGGATAAAATTTATCTTTTGATAAAAAAATATGGAGATATATTTTAGTAGCTATCATTGCGTTAACTATTAGGGTTTCGATTGACCATCATAAGATGATTTTGATCCAGCCAATATAATGCAAAAGCAGCAAGAGCTGAGTTAGCATCTTGTCAAATACTATTGGTGCTGGTAAGTCGATTGTTGAACGTAATGTTTAAAAGACAATGATTGGTGTACACTTCATTATTGTCGCCAATTTATGAGGCAATTGAGCTGTCAATTCAATAGACAATTCGATTTGATAAATGTATTAAATTACATAAGTTATTAAACAAGTGGTTAGGTTAAAGAAACTCTAGGGGGGAACCAAAATTGAATACCGCAATTTATATGATAAGACACGCAGAATCACCATTTGCTTTTGGCCAAAAACGGATGAGAAAAATATCCTTACACGGGGAAATTAATGCTAAAAGAGGAACCAATCTAATAAGTGATAAAACAGTTGATCTGATAGTTTCAAGTTCTAATATCAGAGGTATACAAACAATTCAGGGAATTGCCAATGCCAATCATATAGAAATAAAAGTGATGGAAGAATTAAGGGAAAGGCAGTTAAAGGTGCTTATAAATTACCTGATAAAGTAATACAACGTACAATAAAAAGAATCCTATGAAGATAGTGATTTTTAGTTTTTAGGAGGAGAGTTATTAAGAGAGGGTACAAAATCAAGCTATACCCGTAATCAAAGACTTTTTTTTAATAACAATTATATAGGAAAGACCAATATTATCGGCAATCATGGGAATGTTATGACCATTATGAATTATTTTAGTGCTGATTACGGATATGAATTTTGGAAAAACACCTCTAACCCTGCCATTTATAAATTGATATTTTCAGGGGAAAAGCTCTAGGTAGTTCAAAGATTATGGGCGTAACAAATTCAACTTCAAATGCCGCTTCTTATGTTTAACAGGATTTTACTTGTCATAAAAACACAATAAATCAGAAAAAGGGAGGGGCAAAACTGTTGTAAGTTTACACGCCATTTTTACTGTCATTTATTTGATATGCACCTCAAAACGGAACCCTTTATCCGAATATGGAACTGCTCTTTTTTGTGGATGCAACCTTTTGACTCTTAATGGTGTGAGTTCACAACAAGCCATTATAAGAGAATAAATGCAAAATAAATGCCTACTGTGAAATTTGGTGCGGAGAAACTAAAAGTGAATCTCATAATATAGAAATTAAAATATCGAGAAGGGCTAAACAATTCAACCTCCAAACAGAGGGGGATTTCCTCATCCAGTCGTTACATTGAGAAAATGCCAATATCAGTTAAAAAATGACAAGCGCAATAACAATTTGTAGAAAATAAATTGTTATTGCACATCCGGTTCTTTCATCTTATTTTGAATTTTTCTATTAATATATTCTTTATTCTTATTTTTAAACTCCGCTAAAATTTTTATCAAATCTTCTGTGTCCTTTAGGGAAACATTTTCATTTTCACTTTCTAAATACTTTTCAAAAAGTGCTCCTTTTTGGATCAATCTTCTTGTTCTTGTTCGCCGATCTTCATTCGAAATTTTGTATTCTAAGGCTTTCTTTTTTTGCTCTAGGGCTTTAATTTTATTTTCAAGTTTATGTAACTCTTCATTAGACATCTTGATCACCCAATAGGTTTAGTGGTTAGTCTCATCCTCAATTTCCGCTTCGTTAGATATAGCAACTTCACCATATACTTTTACTTGGTCCTTAAACAAATCTATTAATGTTTTTGCTTCACTAACATTTTCAATTCCCCAGGTGGTCATTAGATACTTACCAATCTCTTTTTGGGAATTGGTTAAAATACGTTTTTGCTTTTCTTTTAGTTTTTTAATTTGTTCTTTGATACTTGTTATCTGTTCCTTTGTATTTGATTTTTGCATGCTAACGGCTCCTTTTTCTGGCAGTTTACTATATTATAGCATTTGAACCAAAACATGGGAAGTGATATAATAATCCCGAAAACGAAGTTCAGGGCGCACTTATATACCACTATCGTGTTATAGTGCGTTGGTCCCTTCTCCGAAGGAACCAATTTCGTGAGGCGTCTGTAAAATTCGCTTCGCTCATGTCATGAAATAAATTGAGGTGACTATAACTATGGCAATTTACCATTTCTCTAATCAGATCATTTCAAGAAAAAAACAACAAAATACCATTGCGGCTGCTGCTTATCGTTCTGGTGAAAGATTGATAGATGAAAGAACGAATGAAGAAAAGTTTTACAATCGAAAAGTAAAACCGATTACTCATATTCTGGCGCCTAGTCATGCACCTCAATGGGTTTATAATCGTCAGCAATTATGGAATGAAGTTGAGAAGAAAGAAAAACAATGGAATGCGCAATTGGCCCGTGAGATAAATGTTGCCCTACCAAAAGAATTATCCCATGACGAACAAGAACGATTAGCTATTGAATTTTGTACGAATAATTTTGTTAAGGATGGGATGGTTGTGGATTTATCCATTCATCGAGATGATGAACAAAATCCTCACTTTCATGTGATGTTGACCATCCGTCCATTTAATGAAGACGGGTCATGGGGAAATAAACAAGCGAAAGTAAAAGAATTGATAGATGGAAAACAACAAGTGAAAGCTTTACATACAACCGATTGGAATACAAAAGAAAAACTCATGTATTGGAGAGAACAGTGGGCTCACCATGCTAATCGTTTTTTAGAGAAAAATGGTTTTTCTGAAACAATCACTCATTTATCAAATAAGGATAGAGGGATTGAGACACTTCCAACCATTCATGAGGGGTTCGTTGCAAGACAGATGCAAGATGAAGGGAAAGAATCCGACAGGATTCAAATAAATAATGCCCGGAAAGAGTACAATAAAACCATTATTGAATTGGCAGAAGCTAAGAAAGAAAAACAGGTAAAAGAAAGAACGGAAAAGTTTGTTCGTCGATTTACACCTTTAGAAAAAAAGCAATTACGTGAATCAGCAAAACTGTTACGGATGTTTGTGAACTATGAAAATATTAATACTCGAAAGTTACAATTAGAAAAATGGCAATCTAGACTAGAGTTTCATCACGATACCATCGATAAATATAAAAAATTAACTAGGATTGAAAAAGAAACCGAAATTCTAAATCAAACTGAAAAAATCTTAGAAATGGAAGCTAATCGGTTTTTGGATCAATATTATCCTAATTTAGATAAAGAAAAATTATCTAAAGATCAAAAGATTGAAATTGTAGAATCAACTGTTTCGCAAAATAAAATGTTAAGTACTATTGAGATCGATAACGTACTTAGTGAATCAGAGAAGAAGCAAATTGAAAAAGATCTGTTTGTATTATTGAATAATAGACCAAAGTTTGTTTTATCTTTGCAGAAAGAGATACAAAATGCAGAGATCCAATTTGAGCATTTACGATTGAAAAATGGGATTAACTTTGCTGATCACTCTACAATTAAAAATGCTACTGATAAAGTTTTAAACCAAATGCAGTTTTTATTAAATCAAAAAGAAAATATGATTAAATCATTAGAATTAATGGATCAGCTATATGATTATCAGCTGCAAGAATTATATCCAAATTGGGAGGGAAGAAATTATTTAACAATTGAACAGAAAGAATTCTTTGTAATGGCAAATGAGTATTATGGAAAAAACATAATACCCGAAGATTTATCAAACCCACCAAGAAAATATTCAACTGAAGAACAAAAAGAAATTATTAGCTGTTTATATTACATTAATCGTCATAACATGGATTCTAATAATAAAGATCAATATCATGAGCTTTTACGTAATAAATATTCTGATTTTCAATTTGAAAATCAATCTTACAAACAAATGTTTTATCATGAGTGCATGCGATATGAAGACGAAATTGGTCCAGATAAAATGAATCAACTTCACCATGCGTATAAGATCCAATCATTTGGTAATGTGGAAGAATCCTATTATGGAGAAAATAACTCAATCGCTCCACTTTCTAATCATGTTTCAGGGTTTGTTCTTCCAAATAGTTCGGATTTCTTTTCGATTCTTGAAAGTGCAATCCGTGAAGCGGATCGTAAGTGGAGGGAAGATGAATTTGCTCAGCAACACAAAAACAAAAATAAGAAACGTCGAAAAGGAATGGAACGTTAGAAAGGGAATTTAACAAAATTGGAAAAACTATCTCCCATCGTCGAGCCAGGAACGGGAGAAAAAACATAAGAGCATTTCGAAAAAATTGTCAAAGGGGTAAGTGGGATTTGACAGTTGAAAAGCATAAGGAGTATTTAGGCTTTTCAACTACACTTCCCTTATATAGTTTTAACAATATGAAGATGATTTACATGCAAAATCCAAACGCTTTTTATGTAGATGGTAAGAAAGACGGGAATACTTTTGGACAAAAAGCTTGAAGGGAGAAAGGCCTCTAAAGAGAAGAGTTTTATGAAGAGAGCATTTGAGCTTTACGAAATTGAAGTTAGTATGCTAACTATATTTTCTTTAATTGAATGGGTGGAACATGAAAGTTTAACGGACGAACCTAATGAGAAAATTGTTGCATATAGTTGACAGAGGTACTCAAAAGTACGTAACTCTTTAAGATGAAAATTCCGTTAGTAATGGCTTTAACATACCATCAATGTATTTCTAAAGAAAATGAGTTCCAGCATCGTTGATTAATTGCGATATTAAATAAGTGAAATCAAGAGTATTTTTTAATTGCAAAACTCAAGGATGAGATGTCTTTGATAGGGATCAAAACTTGCTGCTAGAAAATTTCTTTTTAAAAGGTAGAGTAGTGGCAGATTCAATGTCTCCTTTTTATTGCAATAATGTAGTATGACTTGAGAGCTATTTCAGCTAATAATTTATAAATAACAATAAATTATATGACAATATATATATTAATCTTTTTTATATAATATATGTTATTGTATATTTTGTTTTTAATGAAGTTGACAAATTTATCATTAATATTGAATTATAGATTACCGTATTATTTTAAAAATAAAGATTTGTTAATGAATAACTTCATTTATTTTTAATGGTTTGATTTATTTGTTTTTTAAAACAAATTTTTTTCCGTTACTAGAAATAATTTCTAATAAACTACATGTTTCAAAAGCCGTTATGCTGACAATTAGCTCTAAGGCGTTAGGAAGTTTCATTCGGAGGAAAAAGCGAGTGACCCTTTATTTGATGGGAAGTAATTCAACATTTACTAATGCGGAAAAATTGAAACGACTTTTACCAACGGTACGGCTGCACCAATTCCGCTGCAGTGACAAACAGATTTATATAATAAAGCATGTTTTTTCTTTTTAAATCCATAAAAAGTTACTTAAATCGGATTACTAAAGACTATAACTGCTTTGGTATTACCGTAGATGACTCAAATTACACTGGGGCTCAGAAGCTGCATTGTTTATTAACATACTGTAATGAAAGAATAATTTTTAAGGAAATTAGCTTAATAGCTCCTCCCTTTTCAAATTCTTAATTCGAGATAGGATAGTGACACGTTTTTTTTCGGTTAAGGAAGGCTAAATCATTGATTTATAAGCATATTCTGAAGTGTTACCGAGTAAATTAGTAACAGATTAACAGATTATATGTGTAACAGTGTTAGTGACTTAAGCTTTGATTTTACTGGAGATTACGAAAAAAAAATGGGGGGGAGAGTATTCATTATGACGAAAAATGCTATTAAAAAAGAAGATGAACGAAAAGTTCGTTCCGATAAAAAAACCCGAGTCAATTGTTCATTAGATGAAGATGCTCATCGGAAGTTGAAAAAATTAAGCGTTAGTTGCAATTTAACCAAAACCATGTTGGCAGCCGAGTTAATTAAGATGTGTGTGAACCACACAGATATTATTAATTTCTTTCAAGATAAGTACAATACAGAAACTGAGTATAGAGTCATACCAGTGAAAGTAAACGGGAAAATAAATTATTAATAAACGACTTTCTTCAAATTTTTACCGATCTTTTTCCAGGCTTTATAACAACTTGGACACATTTTAAGTCTCTCATTATACTTTTCTTTACTTCCACCAACGGTTACTTTACAATGAACGCATTTCATTTTGTAATCCCTCCTTATACGATAAGGATGGACAAGAATAATAGAAAATAAACAAGATCTAAGATAGATTCTTATAATATAAGATCAGAAAAAGCATAGCCATGATTACACGGGAATCATCAGGAAAGTCTGGATTCGCAACAATAATTATTTCTTATCAGACTATATTACGCTCGATTTAAGGTGAGTTAATTGTATACTAAACGTTTAAATCAAAATTACCAATCAGTACGCCAACGTATAGAGGAGTATTCCCACAATCAGGTGACTATACCATTAGTGTCGGATTTGCGATATGGTATGATGATGGTGACGATTGGGATACATGCTATCATGTTGCGGACCAGTGATTATTAAGAAGAAATAGGTTGGCCCAAAAGAGTCGTCATTCAACGACATTTTGAGTCAACCTATTTTATTTTTAAAAATTAAATTTGGAAAATTTTAAGCTTTGCCCCTCCTTGACATTATACCTATAGGGGTATATTATTTGGTTGTCACAGCTTATGGACAGGTGGTGTTAATCATTTTCCGATTAGTGTTATTTTTGTTGTTGACTCTAGGTACGAGCTTATATAAGCGATTGATATTATCCAGTAAAAGGTTATCCGTGTATTGACCAACAAAGTGTGTTAAAGAACAAAAATATAACAAAACTTGATATAAGAGATTACAATGAAAATGAATTAGTATCAGGCACTAATAAACTAAATATTCCTTACGCTTATTTAAAACGTAACAATAAAGAAATTCCCGATGAGGAGGTCCATGTAGTGGCTCAAAATAAATTAGAGCTAAACTTGGGTTTACGCTTCTTAAAAGCAAAGGGTATTGAAATCGCAAGTTACATGTTAATCAACTGCCCTTGCAAACAAAAGTAATAGTGAGGTGAAGGTAATGGAATACGGAAAAGATGTTAAGAATCGCTTAAAACGCATTGAAGGACAAGTTAAAGGTGTTTTAAGCATGATGGAGCAAGGAAAAGAGTGTCGAGAGATTATCACTCAATTATCCGCAGCGAAAAGTGCAATGGATCGGACAATTGGTCTAATTGTTAGTAAAAATCTGGAACGTTGTGTACGGGAAAACATTGAAAAAGGTGAATCAACAGAAGATCTTGTAAAAGAAGCTGTTGAATTATTAATTAAAAGTAGATAGAAGTTCATCAACCTTATTTATGGGTTGACGAACTTATCTTTTATATATTAATATACCCATGGGGGTAATTGTAAAGAAGTACTAAAAATCTGTTTTAATTTTTTTAAATAAAAATATACCCTATCAGGTATATAATGGGGGAGGATCAAAATGACTGAACAGAAGAAAAAAACAACGATTGTACTATTTAGTGGGGATTACGACAAAGCGATGGCTGCGTATATTATCGCAAATGGAGCAGCTGCTTATGATCATGAAGTAACCATTTTTCATACATTCTGGGGGCTAAATGCACTTCGTAAGGATGAGCAAGTTCCTCTAAAAAAAGGATTTTTAGAAAAAATGTTTGGAAAAATGATGCCGCAAGGTGCAGGAAAAATGGGTCTTTCTAAAATGAACTTTGCTGGTATGGGTCCTAAAATGATTCAGCATGTCATTAAAAAACATAATGCTATGACGCTTCCACAACTAATTGAAATGGCAAATGAGCAAGACGTAAAACTGGTTGCTTGTACAATGACAATGGATCTACTTGGCCTGCAAGAGAAAGAACTAATGGACGGAATTGAGTATGCTGGAGTTGCCGCATATTTAGGTGAAGCTTCAGAAGGAAGCGTTAATTTATTTATCTAATCAACAGGGAGTGTGTAAATGGAACATATAACACCATTTGAGGTTGAAAAGTTATTAAATGAAAAGAACCCAGTTCACATTATAGATGTTCGTGAGGTTAAAGAAGTAAAAGCTGGCAAAATTCCGAATGCCATTCATATTCCATTAGGATTGCTAGAGTTCCGTATGAACGAACTTGATAAGTCCAAAGAGTACATTATGGTTTGTCATTCAGGTGGAAGAAGTGCAATGGCTACGAGATTTCTTGAAAGCTATGGCTTTAAGGTAAAAAACATGTCAGGTGGCATGTTGGAGTGGCAAGGTCCAATTGAATAATTTTTTTAAAGTCAGAAATACCCCTATCGGTATAAATAGGAGGAATCAAATAATGATTAGAACAGATATTATATTAGACGCAAAAGGATTAGCATGTCCAATGCCAATTGTAAAAACGAAAAAGGCAATGAACAGTTTAGAAGCTGGCCAGGTAATTGAAGTACAAGCAACAGATAAAGGGTCCAAGGCTGATATGAAAGCATGGGCAAATAGCACAGGTCATCAATATCTAGGTACTATCGAGGAAGGTCAAGTTCTTAAGCATTATATTCGCAAAGCTAGTAACGACGAAACGGTAGAAAAAAAGCATCCGATTGTAATTTCAAACGATGAATTAATAAAAGTAATGGAAGAAAAGAAACATTTTATTGTTTTGGATGTCCGTGAATCAGCTGAATACGCTTTTAACCATATTCCAGGTGCCATATCTGTACCATTGGGCCAACTAGACGATCATTTAAACCAGTTTGATAAAGCGGCAGAAATTTATGTGGTTTGTCGAACTGGAAATCGAAGTGATTTGACCGCACAAAAATTAGCTCAAGCTGGCTTTATAAATGTCGTAAATGTCGTTCCAGGTATGAGTGAATGGAAAGGTGAAACAGAAAAATCATTGGATTAATTCAAAATATTTTTTTATGGAAAAATATACTGCAGGGGGTATATGGAATGCCTGTACTTCAAATGACAGCTCAAGAGGTAACGAAGAAAGTAATCAATCAAGAAGGTTTATTTATTTTAGACGTTCGTAATGAAGATGCTTTTAAAGATTGGAAAATCGAAGGTGCTCATTTTCAATATTTAAATGTTCCTTATTTCGATTTACTTGATGATGTAGAAGACATTCTTGATAAACTTCCCACCGATAAAGAAATTTTAGTGGTTTGTGCAAAGGAAGGATCATCAGCAATGGTGGCAGAAAAGTTGTCCGATGAAGGCCTTAAAGTCCACTACCTTAAAGGTGGAATGAAGGATTGGAGTGAACATAAAGAGCCTGTTAAAATTGGGGATTTAAAAGATGGCGGAAGCGTTCATCAGTTTGTTCGAATTGGAAAGGGTTGTTTATCTTATTTAATCGAGTCAAATGGGGAAGCAGTGGTTGTAGATGCTTCCCGAATGATTGACCAGTATGAGTCATTTGCATCAGAACATAACATCAAAATTAAACATGTGGTGGACACTCATCTTCATGCTGATCACATTTCTGGAGGAAGAAAACTAGCTGATAAAACAGGAGCGACCTATTATTTACCTCCAAAAGATGCCGAGGAAGCTGTATTTAATTATACAGGGCTTATTGAAGGTAACGATATTGTGGTTGGAAATACAAAAGTAATGGTGAATCCCGTCTATACTCCTGGACATACAATCGGGAGCACATCTTTAGTCGTTGATGGGAGGTATTTATTATCAGGTGACCTATTATTTGTAGAGTCTATCGGTCGACCTGACTTGGCGGGTAAAGCGGAGGACTGGGTGGGAGACCTTAGAGATTCCCTTTATAACAAATATAAACAGTTTCCTAAAGATGTGATTGTTTTACCTGCCCACTTTTCTAGAATAACTGAACTTGGAAAGAATGGCGTAGTAAGTGCAATATTAGGTGACCTATATGAACGAAATAAGGGGCTCAACTTGGAGGAAGCAGAATTTCGCAAAGTGGTAACGGAAATCTTACCTCCGCAGCCAAATTCTTATCAAGAAATTCGCCAAACCAATATGGGTAAAATCACACCTGATGCAGAGATGCAACGGGAAATGGAAATTGGACCGAACCGTTGTGCCGTTCATGAATAATAACTAGGAGGAATATGACAATGAAATCAGATAAATTTTTAGATGCAAAAGGGCTAGCATGCCCAATGCCAATTGTTAAAACAAAAAAAGCGATGGACCAATTAGAAAGTGGCCAAATATTAGAAATTCACGTCACTGATAAAGGTGCCAAAAATGATATGAGTGCATGGGCAAAGTCAGGTGGGCATGAATTATTGGATTTTATAGAAGAAAATGAGGTTTTAAAAATCTATTTGAAAAAAAGATAGTCACTAAGTCAAATTAGGGGGTGACTTATGGAGATCGGATTGATTATCACCATATTAATTATTGGATTTATTGGATCCCTATTCTCAGGAATGTTAGGAATCGGTGGGGCCATCATTAACTACCCACTTCTTTTGTATATTCCTCCGTTATTAGGTTTTCACGGGTTAACAGCCCATCAAGTGTCTGGGGTGGTTGCTGTTCAAGTCTTTTTTTCAGCACTTGGAGGGATTTGGGCCCATCGCAATGGGGGAAATATAAAGAAAACATTGATCCTGTATATGGGTTCCAGCATTTTAGTCGGAAGCCTAATTGGAGGGTATAGTTCACATTTCTTTTCAGAAAAGAGTATCAATGTCATTTATGGATTAGTGGCATTATTAGCGGGAATACTTATGTTGGTTCCTAAAAAGGAAATTGAATCTGATTGGGGCAAAGACTTTAATAAATGGTTGGCAACAATTCTTTCCTTTATCGTAGGTCTTGCTTCTGGTGTAGTGGGTGCTGGAGGTTCATTTATATTAGTTCCTATTATGCTTGTTGTTTTAAAAATTCCTATTCGCATAACAATCGCTACATCGGTAGCCATTACTTTTATATCTTCAATCGGAGGAACAATAGGGAAAGTGACAACTGGGCAAGTCCCCTTTTTGCCTGCGGTATTGATTGTAATTGTTAGTCTGATTGCATCTCCTGTTGGGGTGTTGTTAGGCAAAAAAATAAATACAAAAGCTTTGCGGATAGTCTTAGCTACGTTAATTGTAATAACAACCTTTAAGATTTGGTACGGAATCCTAGTTTGATTAATTCCAATAAGGAGTGAAAAGCATTGTTCCATTATACAGTTGAAACGAATAAATCAGTCGATGAGGCCATTTCATCTTTAGAGCAGAATTTAAAGGAAGAAAAGTTCGGTGTGTTATGGCAGCTAGATCTTCCAGCAAAGTTGCGAGAAAAGGGTGTAGAAAGCTACAACAATCCATATCGAATCTTAGAAGTTTGTAATCCTGTTGAAGCTGCAAGTGTCCTTAACATAAATGAACTTGTCGGTTATTTCCTACCATGTAAAATAGTTGTTTATCAAAGCAATGGAATAACTAAAATGGGATTGCCTAAACCAACAATGATGGTCGGGATGATTGATGACCCTCAGCTTAAGGAAATAGCAGAAAATATTGAGAACACATTGAAAACTGTTTTAGATAAAAGTAAGTAGGATAAAATCAAGTTAATCCTTCCAGGTTTTATTTCGTCTGGTGTAAGTCACACATATAATTCTATGATGGAATAATTGGTAAAAAAGAGCAAATCATTTTAGGTTTGCTCTTTTTGATATATTAAGATGCTTTTGAAATCAATTTTTGTTTAATTGCTTTTCTCTTTGTTAAATAATGTTGTGCGAAATAACAACCTAATACATAAATAACAGCAAGTCCTTGGAAAGATAAAGTTTCTACTGTTGGGAATATACAGAACCATACTTGAGCCCAATCAGGAACATAAAGACTGTGAATGGTTGTTGCGCTCATCCATCCAGCTAATTGCATTTCTTGAACAGTTTCACCGACCATTACAGCAAGAACGACTACTAAAAGAGCACCTGTAAATACAAGCATTTTTTTATGTGGGAGGCTTTTTTGTGCTAAAAAGGTTAGAACTCCAACGATCATGGTTAATGCCAATCCAATTAATGCTCCTTCTAAGACTACCTCAGAACCAGCCTTTAATCTCAAATTTTGTAAGAAAAGAACGATTTCAAATCCTTCTCGATAAACGGATGTAAGCCCAATTAGGAAAAGGGACCAAAAAGTATTGCTTTGTACAACTTCTCCACTATTAGAAGTGACTTTTTGTTTCTTTTGATTATGAAGTCTTATCCAACCAGTCCAATAAATCTTATGAAAGAACCAATTCATAATAATGAGCAGAACTACTACAGCCAGTATTCCTGTGAATGCTTGAATATTCAATTCGGATGCATTTACGGATGAAATGATAGCCACCACAATGAACCAAGTGGCTAATACAGCTATAAAGGAAACACCAGCTCCAATAGAAATAGGCTTCCATAGTGTATCTTGTTTTTTACGTACTAATCCCGAAATGATTGCAGCTAATACTAATATTGCTTCTAATCCTTCTCTGAAAACAAGGATGGCAGTATTTATGATTGCAGCTCCAGGAGTTATGTTTTCGGCGGTTGGATCAGGGTTTCCGTGAAAGAATAATCCTTGCCATATAATTACACCTAGAACAACCAATACTGAGATGGTGATAAGTATTGTTTTAATATTAAAAACTTTCCTAACCATAATCTTCCTCCAAATGACAATGATAATCTTTCTCATTTATTATAATTTTAGTTTACGGTAATCTTTTTTATCAGTCAATGGAATTTTTAATGGTTTTCCTTTGAGAAATGCCTACTGGTATCGGATTTTTATGGAGTAGGTAACTAGTTTTTCAACTGTAAATACAAGGTACATTTTTTTGTATTTTCTTTATGATGTTTATTCCATAAATGTAAATCAATTAACAATGAATCCACTTTAATTGTGTCGTACAATTACTATTGAGGTGGTTTAAGTGTTTTTCTCACCAATGCTTTTACAAAAAACAAACGAACCGTTTGATGATGATTCATACATTACGGAACTAAAACTGGACGGTATAAGACTGATACTTTCAAAGTTTGATAATAAGGTAAGACTTTATACTCGTCATAAAAATGAAGTTATAGCTAAATTTCCGGAATTATTAACAATTGATATTCCGAATGGTACGGTGTTATCAATACCTAAATTGTAAAAAGCCACAAAAAATAAAGGGTGAAACATATTATACATGGCTAATATGTTTCACCCGTTTAATTCTTGTTCAACAAATGCGCCCTTTAACTGAATAAGTAAACTTTCTATGTTAACGCTTATTTTAATAAAATAAAATTAATATTTCCGGTTACTTACCATTTTAGTCAGTTCCGCCTCAAGTCGATCAAAGTTCTGTTCATTGGCTTCGTAACAGAAACTTCTCACTTTTTCGCATTCTTTAACTGATTTGAAGAGCATTTGCCATATAAGTTCGGTTTTGCCTTCTTTCTTAGCAAATGTAATGGTTAATAAAAATTCATGAATTGTCTCCAGATGGTGGATAACAATCTTTTCAGGTTCAATTATTTCGGAAAAGATGGATTTATTCTCATAATCTACACCATTGGGTCCATGCATAATGAAACGCCAAATACCATTTGGTCGTATATCGAACTCATGAAACGTATTAGTAAAGCCCTCGGGTCCCCACCATTTTTCCAAATGATTCGGGTCACTGAATGCTTTGAACATGATTTCACGTGGCACATTGAAGATACGTGTGTTGACAATCTCACGATCAGAGATTGGCTCAGGAGAGTTAATAATCTCCGATACCCCAGAGGATACTGTTAACTCTTGCTTATTTTTCAACTGTTCACCAAGCTGATCCAGCAAAATACTTGTCCCGTGCTCACGAACTGCAGCTGTATCATGGCCGTCTAGGAATGCGCCTTGCTCGGTAAAAATCAGGTGTGTTCCTTCATCAATTTGTTTAAACTCGACCGTTGCTACAGAAACGGAAATCCTCGTTTCATCGAGATCCATGGTGTAAGAATAGACAATACGGTGGTCAGGAATGATCTCCTGATAGTGAGCCTTAAATGTGTAAACAGGCCCTCCTGGAGGGCCGCCATGATTTATCTCTTGTCCACCCACTCGAAAATCAAATTCTTCCGCCTCAGTAAACCATTTTGCTTTAAGCTCTCGGTCCGCCCATGCAGCGAATACCACTTCAGGTGTGAAATTATACACCTTTTCAATGACAAAGGTATCGTGTGTTGCATAGTGTTTTTTCATTTTCACTTCCTCCTTTTTTGGTGGGACGGATGATTAGAAAGGAATTCGCCAAGTCGATCAAATTGGCGCTCCATATTCTTTTGACGCCCGTAAAAATAATTTTCATGACTCCTTTTCATCATTCCAATTGAATTTGAAAAATCTTGAACCGTCAATGTCTCTTTCGTTTGCAAAATCTCAGATACATTTTGTAAATCCTTTAACAGCTTCTGTTGAACTCTTATATTTTCTCTTAAACGTTCTATTTGAAGAGTCACCACTTCAATAGGGTTATACATATCGTCGGCCAGGATCGATTTAATTTCCTCGAGCGTTAATCCTAAATCTTTTAGACTAAGAATTTGCTGTAACCGCGAAAGATCTGTGGCGTTATATAGGCGATATCCTGATTCTGAATAATCTGATGGTGAGAACAATTCAATTTGGTCATAATACCGCAAGGTCCGAATCGTTAAACCTGTTAACTTTGCAAGTTCCCCTGTCTTCCATTTCTTCTTACCTGAAACTAAAATAACCACCCCCTTATTTCGCGAGAATTTTACCGGTATCTTCACTATAAACCGTTACGTCACGTAAGAGTCAAGGAAAAATAATATTTTTTGAATCATGAGAAAATCTATATCCTGCACCGTTTGCTTTAATGTAACTTTTCACAAACAATGTTTACTGTTCATGATTTCGCAACAATCTGGCCCTTTACTTGAACAAAAAAGGGAAGGTGCCTCAGCTTATAAATTCTTGTAGACTTCTGTATACGCTACCTTTAATTGATCTCGTAAATCCTTATTCTCATGCTCTAAACGCTTAACTTTCCTCTTTAATGATTCGATAATCGTGTCTTTACTATTTTCATTCATTTCATACTTAATTTGCTTTGCAGAAGGGCTTTTTATCTGCTGTTGACGTAGTGTCTCAATACGCTCACGTAATGTCACATTGTTATATAGCGTAGCTTTTGCGACTCTGGCCTCGCTGGCTACACTATTAAAATTAATTCCTTGATTGGCTCTAACGAGCCTTTTAATAGCCTCATCAACTTTACTCATGGTAATAGCTTTTCGACTTTCGTGAATTTGCTTTAAGTGTTTTTGGCGATCATATTCGGTCATATTATACCCCTTGCTTATGTTTTATTCTTTCGATTCGTCCAAATATTATATTTCCTTGTTTAATAGTATTATTGAACAGGTTAGGGAAACAGATGGCAAAAAAATCGCGATGCTGCACAAGTTGGATGAAAGTACGTGTAAACCGGACATTTAAAAATAGTTTCCTACCGTCCATTTTTTTGTTCGGATAGACCGCAGGAGAGCAGAGTACAGGAAACAAAAAATAAGAATAGCAAATCGATCTGATTTAACAAAAAACGGGCTACGGCTCGTTTTTTTGTGTGGCTAGAGGCGATTGTAGCAAAATCATACTGGTTTTATAGAAGAATGGTCCGTCGCTTCGTCTCTGAGCGGCTGCTGTCGAAGCGCACAGATTCGCTTCGGACGGAAGCGGGCGTGAACGCAAGCCTGGTAATGAGTTTGAATTTAGTTGGATGAACCATCGTGCTACAGCACGATGGTTTTTTTATTATGGCGTCACTTATTGCGGTAATAATGGCAGCACCATTGGCGACCGGGGAGAGTCATTGGGCTTATAAGGTTGAATGAGCGAGCACGGACGGATGAACGAAAATTTTTAATAAAAATTTGATTAATTTTCATTTCTCGGTCACAGTTTGTTCAAATTGCATGTCTATATTGAACTTGTGAAACCTATTTTATTAATTACGGAGTTTCTATTATGAAAGTTAAATCTAGTTTAATCGCACCTATAGTAGCAGCATCTATATTAGTACCAACTGTTGGCACGGCAATGACCAATCATACAACCAATTCGTCTACAAAAACATCCGTATCTGTTCAAAAAGAGGATCAAAAAGAAAGACACCATGAATGGCGAAATGGCGAAAAGCAGAAAGAACTCACGAACATTATCAATCAATACGCCACACCTCACTTAAAGGATCAATTAACAAAAGATCTTTCAACCCGTGAAAGCTTAATGAAGCAATTAAGACAAACACCTGGTTTACAAAAGAAAGAGGAACAAGAGAAAGCAAAACGACAAGCCACTTACCAAGCTCATAAAAAAGAAATTGATGCTGTCGAACAACAGGTGAAAGATGGAAAATTAACAAAACAACAAGCACATCAAAAATTAGACGTAATATTCGGCAAAATAGAAGGTAAAGACCATGATAGTGAAAAAGGAAAAGAGCAAGGAACACGGACAATTTATAAACAATTAAAAGCTGCCATTCAAAAGAAAGACAAAACTGCCATTAATTCTGTCTTACAAAAAATCGATAAAGAAATACAAGCGGCTAATCAGCAATTACAAAAGCAAATCAAAGCTAATAAATAATGGCTGATTTACATCAAAAAGACTCCATTTTAAGTAAGATGGAGTCTTTTTAACATAGTCTTCCGAATAGTTGCTAATAATCCAGTTCCTTCCCGTGATGCAGCTGGAAACCATCGAAGTGACCTGTGCGCTTCGGATTGAAGCGGGGGCTAGAAAGCAAGCTGGCAAGGAGTTTGAATGAATCATCGTGCTACAGCACGGTGGTTTTTTTATTGCGGCAGTATCGATGGAACTATTGGGAGCGCTTTGACTGAGAAGGGTTTTCGTCCTATATCATAAAAGAAAGAGAAAAACAGGAGAGGGTTTAATGGATGGATTCGAATTAAAACGGGAAAATCATGTTTGGCACAATTGCAATGACGAAAGAATGATAGATTGGTGCATCAAGAATTTGAAGGGGCATGGTGGAGATAACCGCGGTAAATACGGCTTCGGATGTGAATGTGATGCAAACGAAGAATTAGATGAAGATTTACGGATTGGCATTGGAAATATTTATCCTGATCATAAAGATTGGGAAGAATGGATGAGCGAAATCAATGAACAAGAAATCCGGTTCTATTTCTGTACCGAATGCGAAGGGAGGGCATTAGATGACGATTACCCACGGTAATGCTGCACTAATTCCGTTGCGGTGATAGCAGAAATTGTCAAATCGTTTGTTAATGCTGGCATCCAGCAAGGATTTCGCTTAAATGAATATATCGGTCCAACCTGACATGGAGCATACCACAGTAAGCTTAAAGGTTAATATGTTTTGAAAGAAGAACCTCTGCCCCCGTTCAGGTCTGCCAATATTGTTTTGGCCATATTACAACCAACGCTTAACTTTGTGGGCACCCTAAGTGTTTGCCTATGGATTTAGCCACTGTGATACCTTCTACTTGTCTCTGACGAATTTTCTTACGTTCTTGATCAGCAACATACGAAAGCAACGACAAAAATTGGTCTGCTATTAATCGTCTCTACTCCTATTAACTTAAACTAAATATTCAGAATTCAATATTGACTAATAGTTTTACTATATTTATAATAATTTACAAAATAGTAAATACAATGAAATTATATATTAAAGCGCTTACGAAAAATATATAATCAAGGTCAGGTTACTTTGCTGTGAAAAGAATACCCCTTTTCATATCCCAATAAACCATAAAACCGTGATTACGTTTAAAATAATAGCATTTTATTATGCTTATTTAACGTTTTCACGTTTTTATGGTTTTTTTTATATTCTATGTTACTTTTTCTTGAATTCTTTAAACTTAAGGATTCGAGAATGTAAATAAAAATATTAGTAGGAGGAATGAAAATGAAGAAAATGATTTTATTTCCAATGGCTGTGGTTTTAATATTTATGTTAGCCGCTTGTGGAACCAGTGAAAAAACTAACTCCTTTGGGGGAAAGGTTGATGGAAGTGGTGAACTTGCCAAAATAAAAAAAGAAGATGTTATAAATATCGGAATTGAGGGAGCATATCCTCCTTTTAATTATTTTGACAAGAATAATAAATTAGTTGGATTTGATGTGGATATTGCAAACGAAATCACGAAAAGAATGGGAGTAAAGCCTAATTATGTGCCTACTCCGTGGGATACGATTATTGGGGGATTACTTACCAAAAAGTATGATATTATCCTATCCAGCATGGCTATTACAGACGAAAGAAAGCAAAAAGTAGATTTCACTGACCCATACTACCATACAGGTGCACAATTATTTATTAATGCTGGTGATACCAACATAACAAATCCTGAAACAGACCTAAAGGGAAAGAAAATTGGTGTGGCAATTGGAACCACTTTCGAAAAAAAAGCAACAGAGCTTGGGGCAATAGTTATTAACTATAAGAGTGACCTCCTTACATTTCAAGATTTGGCAAATAGACGAGTAGAGGGTGTTCTTACTGATAAAGCGGTAGGAGCAAGATTGATTAAAGAAAACTCATATCATTTTAAAGCCGTTGGCGATATGCTCTTAAAGGATGCAGCAGGTATTGCATTAAACAAGAATGAGGATGCATTAAAAGCAGAAATCAATAAACAATTGAAAGCCATAGTGGAGGACGGAACCTATAAAAAAATTAGTGAAAAGTGGTTTGGTCAAGATATTCGATAAGGAGCGATTAGATGCTTAATTTTAATTTAGTCGGCAATTTTATTCCATTTATGATTAAGGCATCTCTTGTAACACTAGAGCTTTCAATTATCTCAATCTTAATAGGTTTAGTGCTAGGATTGATTATCGCTTTAATGAAAATTTCAAAATTCAAGGTTCTTAATTTAATTGCCGGTTTTTATCTATGGATAATACGTGGAACCCCAATGTTGGTCCAATTATTTCTTGTTTATTTCGGTATGCCGCAGCTTGGAATTGAACTGTCCCCGTTTGTTTCTTCTGTTATTGCATTAGGAGTTAACTCTGGGGCATATATAGCTGAAATATACCGCGGAGGTATCATGTCTGTGCCAAAAGGTCAAATAGAGGCAGCTGAATCTCTTGGAATGAGATACCCAACCATTATGAAAAAGATTATCCTTCCTCAGGCCGTTCGAGTGAGTGTTCCGGCATTGGGAAACCAGGCAATCATGATGCTGAAAGACTCATCATTGGCCTCACTTGTTACTGTTTCTGAGCTTATGATGGTCTCTCAAAGATTCGCCTCAACCAACTTTGCCTTTATTGAATTCTATATTACTGCAGCTGGATTTTACCTCGTCATGACTACATTCTTTACGTTTATTTTAAATCGGGTGGAAATTAGGATGAGTATTAGTGATCGCTAGGGGGAATTGGAGTGGAAGCTATAAAGACGGAAAAGGATTTCCAAGCCTCAGAACCGATAATTACCATTGAAAATCTTCATAAAAGCTTTGACAAATTAGAAGTTTTGAAAGGAATTGATCTTGAAATTCATCGGGGCGAAGTTATCGCCTTAATTGGTGCCAGCGGTTCAGGGAAAAGTACACTGCTTCGTTGTTTAAATCGGCTTGAAACAATTAACAGCGGCAGAGTGGTGATTGATAATATCACTCTTGATAATTCTGTTAAAAATATTAGTAAAATTCGGCAAGAGGTTGGGATGGTCTTCCAGCAGTTTAATCTTTTTCCTCATATGACCGTGTTGGCAAACGTGACCGTTGGACCAATACAAGTACTGGGGAAAAGCAAAATGGAAGCGGAAGAGGAAGCGCTGAAATTATTAGAAAAGGTTGGGCTGAAGGAAAAGAAAGATGTTTATCCGAAAAAGCTTTCTGGCGGACAACAACAACGAGTGGCAATTGCAAGAGCTCTTGCCATGAATCCGAAAATCATGCTTTTTGATGAACCGACTTCTGCTTTAGATCCCGAATTGGTCGGGGAAGTTTTGCAGGTCATGAAGCAACTGGCATTAGAAGGTATGACGATGGTTGTTGTGACACATGAAATGGGCTTTGCGAGGGAAGTGGCAGATCGGGTAATTTTTATGCATAATGGCGTAATCGAAGAAGAAGGAAATCCAAAAGAAGTGCTAAATAATCCGAAAAGCGATCGGCTTAATTCATTTTTACGGCTAGTAAAATAAATTTTTGCCCTAAATAAAAGAGGATAAGGGTGTAAGCAAAATGGATGAAGAAAAAAACCGGTTGAGTTTGTTATCACTTAAGGATGGAAAGGATTCTTTTGAAACAGCTTCTTTGGCGCAAGAAACATATGGCTGTTTAAAAGAATTTTTAAACAGGGAACATAATTTAAAACTGAAAAAAAGAACAATTACTATCATTGGAGGTGGAATTGTTGGTTTAATGACCGCTTTTTTTTTACAAAAGAGTGGGTTTAAGGTAACAATCTTGGAGAAAAAATCCTTCGGTGCGGCAGCATCAGGAAGAAACGCGGGAGGCGTCCTCGCACTTGGGAGGGAGCTTGCTGAAATACCTTATGCCAGGCTAGCTGCGGAGATTTGGAATTCACTTTTGCGGGAAGGAATTGATACCCATTATCTCCGTTCGGGGCATGTTATGTTTGCCAGAAATGATGATGAGAAAGAAAAATTATTAAAAGCATATGAGCTATATAATGAATCTGGTTTGGATGTGAGGCTTCTTTGTTCAAGTGAATTGAGAAGGATGGTCCCAAATTTAAATCCTCAAATAAAATTTGGAGTTTTTAGCAGGATAGATGGTCAAAGTTACCCTTTTACTACAGTAAATAGCTTACTTCATTATCTAAAGGAAAACGGCGCAACTGTTTTGAAAGATTATGAAGTCATTGGATTTAAAACTTCAAGGCGGACAATTGAATACGCCATTACAACTAAAGGAGATTTTGCTTCAGATATTTACCTTTTTTGTGCTGGGCCATGGACAACAGAACTTTGCAGAATGCTGAATGAAGAGATAAATATAAGACCAAGACGTTCACAAATTCTTGTTACAGAAATTGTAAGAAAAAGAGTAATTGACCCTTTTGTCACTGGCAATTCCCTGTATCTTAGGCAGACACATGCAGGCAATATTTTATTTGGAGGAGGGGGACCATGGGAGATTAATAGCTTCGATGTTTCAAATACCAACTTTGCAATAGAATTTCTTGCAAAGCGTTTGATTGAAATTTTCCCTGCTTATGAGCATAAACAATTAATCAGAGCTTTCGCTGGAACCGTTGAATTGACCGAGGACCATCTTCCCTTTTTCGGTAAAATAAATCAATGGGAAAATGCCTTTATTTCAGCAGGATATAGCGGTCATGGTTATGGAATGTCAGCAGTGATGGGAAAGATTATGACCCATAGCCTAGATTGTGTTCTTGAAGGAAAAGAGAACCCTGTCGAAGATATATTATCGAGCTTTTCGGTCACACGTTTATGCCAAAAGGTGGGGGATTAATTTGTCTAACCAAACACACATCGTTTGCCGTTGTGAAGAGGTATCCCTTCAAATGATTCAAGATGCCATTAATGCTGGAGTAAAAAATGCACAAGAGTTAAAAATGGCTACACGTGCAGGAATGGGGATATGTCAAGGGAGAGTTTGCAGGACAGCCTTGGATTGCTTATTTCCAAACAGAAAAGCAGGGATTTTAGAAGATCCGAGTGCTTTAACTACCCATCAACCGGTTCGACCTGTTGCCCTTTCGAAAATTATTGGAAAGGAGGGTTAAGGAATGAGGATTCACCATCCAATGTTAAAACCACGCTCAAACAAATCAATTTCCTTTACTTTTAATAACGATGTCTACGAAGGACGGGAAGGAGAAACAATCGGTGTGGCATTATGGGCAAATAGAATAAAGACTTTAAGAACTAGCGAAAAAAATAACGAGCCCCGAGGAATGTATTGTGGGATTGGACAGTGCTACGAGTGTAGAATTTATCATGCTGAAATCGGTTTAGTAAAAGCCTGCACAACTCTTATTCAAGAAGGTGGCAGTTATTATTCATTTGATAAAGGAAATAGAGGATGCCAATCAGGAGGAGAGAATGTGAAATGTGATGTAGTTATTGTCGGAGGGGGTCCTGCAGGCTTAGCAGCAGCAATTGAGCTTGGTGAAAGGGGGGGCGATGTCATTGTAGTAGATGACCATCCAACTCTAGGCGGGAAATTATTAGGCCAGCTCCATGAAGAGGGAAATTCACGAAACTGGTGGAAGGGTAGGGAGTTAGCTGAAAGTTTGGCCCAGAAAGTCCAATCTGTTAATGTTAGCTTTTTAAACGGAAAACAGGTATGGGGGCTAGAGAAAGGCTGGAAAGTTTACGTTTCAGACCTTACAAAAAATGAGCCAGGAATAACAATTGAGGCAAAATGTGTATTGCTTGCTACTGGGGCTGTAGAAAAACCAGTACCTTTTCCAGGTTGGACTCTTCCTGGGGTAATCTCTATCGGGGCTGCTCAAGTTATGACTAATGTTTACGGAGTTTTACCAGGTAAAAGAGTCATAGTGGCAGGTATCGACATTCTTTCTCTATCAATAGCCCGTTCCATGAAATTGGCTGGGGCTGATGTTTTGGGCGTATATATTCTTCCTAATAGCCCTTTTTCAAATAATCTATCACCACTTTCACAGTTGGAAGGATTAAGGAATTTGACAGAATATGCACCATCTTGGTTAATTAGAAAGATGGGATTATTCTTACAGTCTGAAAAAGGAAGAAAATTTGCAGCAAAGTTTTACCCTGCCAAGGGGGTTAAAATCTGGGGAATACCGGTGTATATAAGACAATCCTTGCTTAGCGTGAATGGTAATCGTGAAGTTGAAAGTGTCTCAATAGTAAGAATTGATGTAGATGGAACCCCAAATGGTAAACCAAAAAGTTTAAATATAGATTCAGTTTGTATTTCTGGAGGATTAACTCCCTTGTACGAATTAGCAGCGACTGTGGGATGCAAATTTGTGTACTTGGAAGGATTATCTGGAATTGTGCCCTTACACGGAATCGAGTTACAAACCAATGTTCCCAATCTGTTTGTAGCTGGAAATATAACAGGAATTGAAAGTGCAAAAGTAGCATTAGCTCAAGGAAGTTTGGCGGGAAAATCAATTTGCAAACAATTAAATCTTGGAAAAGTAAATGACAAGGAAATAAAAGAAAGTATTGCTAACGTCCAAAAAGTAAGGGAATCCTCAAAAATTAAATTTCATCCTAAAATTCAAGAGGCAAGGAAAGAATTAGATATATTGTGGAAACAATATAACCTAAATTATTCATAGCTTTAACCTCAATGAACCAAAAGTACATTTTTGTCAATCGATTTGGGGAAAAATGATCGCTATCCCCAAAAAAAATGGAATTCTTGTAGATGTTAAAAAGAGCCCCTTTTTTTTATTGTCATAGTAACCCAGCAAAACATAAAGGTGGCTCCGAATACAGCGTTATCCACCAGTGATGCATACCGAAAAGGTACAATAACGAATTTTCATCATAGAATTAGTGTTCTACGACACCTTTAAAACTTAAAGCTAAGAATAAACTTTAATCCGTCTCTAACAGATTAAAAAAGTGACATAAAACTCACTTCAGCTCTAAACGATCAGTGTTTTTTTAGCTCATCTTTAGAAAATGATTACGGCCATCACAATTTACCACTTCTGCCATCTTTTATACCAGCCTTTGATAAAGTCCTTACCGTGCTGTGCTAACCATTTTACCTATAAACCATCCTCTAATTCAATATGGGGTATCGCCAACATTTCGGAAATTTTGTACGCTAAGCAAAATCAAACATAAAAAAAGTCGAATTTCCTGTACGTTAAGGAATCGACTTTTTTATTTGGCTTCTTCAAGTAAAGCTCCCGTTTGGCGGGGCATTTCCTGCCTCCTGCGAGCGCTTTAACCTTTTCAGAAAGAACGGAAGAAAATATAGATGCCAAAAAAGAATTGGCTTTAAAAACCGTGAAAATAATTAAAGATGGGCAAGTTCTTTTAATAGATGGAAGTACAACAAATCTTTATCTGGCTCAAGAAATTCCAATGGAGTTTAAAGGGACTATTATTACGAATAGTCCCTCTATTAGTTTGGCATTATCAAAACATCCAAATATAGATATCATTCTTTTGGGCGGAACCTTCTTCAAGGAATCTTTTGTGACTGTAGGATTGGATGTAATTGAAGTGCTTAAAAATATTAGAGCAGATCTATGTTTTTTAGGAGTGTATTCCCTGCACCCTGACTTTGGTATCAGCATCACTCATATAGAAGTGACTCATGTTAAACGGCAGATGATTAAAAGTTCAAATAAAATCGCAACCCCAAAGCTCCTCCCTTTTCAAATTCCTGATTCGAAATAGGATAGCGACACGATTTTTTTCGCCTAAGGGAGGCTTAATGATTGATTTATAAGCATATTTTGAACTGTAACCGAGTAAATTAGTAACAGATTAACAGATTAAATGTGTAACAGTGTTAGTGACTTAAGCTTTGTATTTTATTGGAGATAAAGAAAAAAAAGTGGGGGAGAGAGTATTCATTATGATAAAAAATGATATTAAAAAAGAAGATGAACGCAAAGTTCGTTCCGATAAAAAAACCCGAGTCAATTGTTCATTAGATGAAGATACTCATCGCAAGTTAAAAAAATTAAGCGTTAGTTGCAATATGACCAAAACAATGTTGGCAGCTGAGCTTATTAAGATGTGTGTGAACCACACAGATATTATTAATTTCTTTCAAGATAAGTACAATACAGAAACTGAGTATAGAGTAATACCAGTGAAAGTAAACGGAAAAATAAATTATTAATAAACGACTTTCTTCAAATTTTTACCGATCTTTTTCCAGGCTTTATAACAACTTGGGCACATTTTAAGTCTCTCATTATACTTTTCTTTATTTCCACCAACGGTTTCTTTACAATGAACACATTTCATTTTGTAATCCCTCCTTATACGATAAGGATGGACAAGAATAATAGAAAATAAACAAAATCTAAGATAGATTCTTATTATATAAGATCTCTACAGGGGAATCATCAGGAAAGTCTGGATACACAACGATAACTAGATAAAATAAAAAGAAAATTTATCGTTAGGCAAGTCTTCCGGACAAAGGCAGTTCTTGTTCAGTTTTGAGGAGAAATAGGAAAAATAAATGGAGATTAGCTTTCCTTTTTTTGTTGGTAATCAATTTGACAGTTATTATAATTACCCGAAAGATTGGAAAATGGAATAAAAATATTATAAATTATAAAAATATTAATTCTATTCTGAGTTGACAAATATTGAATATTAATAATAAACTTAAAAATACAATTGTATATTAATATATTAAATAGATGGGGGTTTTATTTTTGATCAATAAAAAAATGTATGGATCTCTTATACTCGCAGGTGTTCTTACCGCAGGTGTGTTAGCTGGATGTGGTAGCAGTACTAGTAAAACTACATCATCAAATGCCACCGGCACATCTTCGCAACAAACAATTAAAGTAGCAGCTGATACGACTTTTCCTCCATTTGAATCAGAAAAGGATGGAAAGGTCCAAGGATTTGACATTGACATGATTAACGCGATTGCTAAGAAAGAAAACCTTAAAGTTGAACTTTCTACTATGCAGTTCACTGGCCTTATTCCTGCTCTTCAGGCTAAATCGGTCGATGTGGCAGTAGCCGGAATTACCATAAAGAAAAGCCGGTTAGCTGCAGTTGATTTCTCAAATGCCTACTACAAGTCGGGGATTTCAGTTCTTGCCAAAACGTCATCTTCCGCTAAAAGTTTAGATGATCTAAAGTCAAAACTTATTGCAACCAAAAAAGGTACATCATCTGTTGACCTGTTAATTTCGAAAGGTATTCCGGCTCAAAACATTAAACAATTCGACAATATCACTGATGCGTATAGTGCACTAGAAAGTGGCGGCGCTGATGCAGTTGTGTTTGATAGCCCGGTTAACGCAGATTATGCCAATAGTCATAAGGATGTACATGCCATCCAATCCATCCCTACTGGTGAGTATTACGGAATTGCTGTAGTTAAAGGTAATCCGGATTTATTGAAAAAAATTAATGATGGATTAAAGGCCATTAAAGCAGATGGTGAGTATGAGAAACTTTTTGGCACATACTTTGGCGGAGATAAAAGTGGAGTCGTCAATGAGGATCTTGCCCCAGATAAGGCAGCATTAAACGAATAAATAGTCTGAATAAATGTAACCTGATATGAGGCGTAGCTCTCTTTTGCTACGCCTTTGATGTGGATATAAAAAGTTGTCAATGCATCGGCCATACAGGCCGCCAATAGGTGTTTTTTTGTTAACATTAAGGAGGTAATCCTTTGAATTCTTGGGACATTATGGTACATGCTTTCCCTCAATTATTTCATGCTTTAGGACGAACTGTTGAATTTTCACTGATTGCGATTATTCTTGGAAGTATTATCGGACTTATTTCTGCATTATTCAGACTTTCCCGTTTTCGTGTATTACGGGGACTAAGCTGGGTATATGTTGAGGTGTTCCGCGGAACTCCGCTCCTTGTTCAACTTATTTTTATAGCCTTGGGACTACCTACGGTTATTCCATTAAATCAATGGTTTGGTTCCGGTGTATACCCATACATTGCAGCCGGAATTGGATTAGCCTTAAATGAAGGCGCATATATTACAGAGATCATTCGGGCTGGTATTCTTAGTGTAGACCGTGGGCAAAGCGAAGCGGCACACAGTATCGGGATGACCCGCTTTCAGGCAATGATCAATATTATTTTGCCGCAGGCGTTTAAACGAATGATTCCACCTTTGGTCAACCAATTTGCCCAAACAATTAAGGATACGTCCTTGCTCGCTCCTATTGCAATTGTCGAACTCCTTTACACTGGACAGATCATTGTTGCTGAAAACTTTGCAGCATTTCAAATTTATGGGGAAGTTGCCCTTCTGTATCTAGTTGTTATTTTCGTACTTACACGTTTTGCCGGTTACCTGGAAAGGAGGCTGCAAATTGATAAACGTTGAGCATTTGAAAAAATCATTTGGCACATTGGATGTTTTAAAAGATGTCACTGTTGAAATCCATCCCAAAGAAGTGGTTGTTGTAATCGGTCCTTCAGGTAGTGGAAAAAGCACATTTCTTCGATGCTTAAATGGGCTGGAAACAACAACGGGTGGGAAAATTACCATATTCAGCACGGAAATCACCCATCCCAAAACAAATATCCATCAAGTTTGTCAAAAAGTTGGAATGGTTTTTCAACGATTTAACTTGTTTCATCATTTAACCGTCCTTGAAAATATTACAATTGGACCTCGAAAAGTGTTAAGAATGTCAAAGGAAGAAAGTGACGCATTTGCACGGCAGCTACTTGAAAAAGTGGGACTGGCTCATAAAGAAAACAGCTATCCGGACGAATTATCCGGAGGCCAGCAGCAGCGTGTGGCCATTGCTCGTGCCTTGGCAATGAAGCCTGAGGTGATGCTCTTTGATGAACCAACATCGGCACTTGACCCCGAAATGGTGGGTGAAGTGTTAAAGGTAATGAAGGATTTGGCCAAGGAAGGCATGACTATGGTTGTAGTAACCCACGAGATGGGCTTTGCAAAGGAAGTTGGGGATCGAGTTTTATTAATGGATGGGGGAACCATCATCGAAGAAGGAAAGCCTGATGAGTTGTTTACGGCTCCTAAGCACGAAAGGACAAAAAGCTTTCTTGGGAAGATTCTACATTAATAAAAAGCTTCCCGGAACCGAATAGGACTGTTGGCCAAATCGGAAAAATCGATTGGCCGGCAGTCTTTTTTAGTTGTTTTTCACTCTTAAATTCCCGATACATTGGCCACTAGGATGGTACAAAGTTCAAATTACTATTTTTGGGAGTTGCCCGCTTTGGACGAAACAAAGAAGAGAATTTAAAGGAGTGGAATGACATTACGAAAAACATTCAGGCCGACATTGTGATATTAGAGATATGCCACGCAATTTAAAGATGGTCTAGGCACATTTATTGGCGATCTGGTTTTACAAATTCTTCCTTGCATGGCAGAGGACGAACGTTATCGAATTCGAAAAAGGCAGCGTGAAGGTATAAATGTGGCATTGAAAAACGGTGTAGCTTTTGGCAGAACGAAATCTATAATTACGGAAGATTTTAAACAAACTTATCATCGATGGAAATCAGGAAAGATGACTGCTGAGGAAGCAATGATGGAAATAGGTGTTAAAAAGACAACTTTTTATTAATTAGTTAAGGAATATGAAATTAATTTGAAAAGTATCAATTTATAGTAGAAGAAACTCGTCAAAATAGCCTTTATTCACCGAGAATAAAGGGCTATTTAACAGTGGAAAAATTTTTAGCACTGAAGCTAGCTTTGTGAAGATTAGTTGGTTAAGTCTTTGTTTTCTTCAACAAATGGGCAAGATTGTTGAAGAAAAATAGTTTTAATTGATTAAAACGCCCAGAGCAATAAGTAATAATCTGAGCTACAAAGTAAACAAATATCTTTCGTACCTACAAATTATCTCATTTAAGGTACTGGAAACTTCAATATTCAATTTGGACTGGATAATTAAAAGGGTCACCTTGTTTGTAGGCTTTTATTATTTTTATGTAACTGTTTGCAACTATTCTTTACGTTTAGTCCATCCACTTAGAAAGGGGATTTTATCACCGTCAAAGACCGCTTCTATATCTCCAAAGTGAAAAAATTCTTCCTGATTGGGGTCATCATCTAAAATGGCCCAAAAACCTATTCTTTCGTCCTCTAATTGTGTTATATGGCCATGATAATAAATATCTTCTTCGTCCTCTTTAGAAGTCCAATAGCGAACAACAATCGTTACATAGTCACCTTGCTGATAAGGGAAATCTGTTAGGCCTGGTCCGTATATACTATCGTCTTTGTATTTTACTTTCATTGTCAATTTCCTCCTAAATCTTATTTCGATTCTACGGCAATTAGCAATATGCTTCTAATACCTCTGATATCACTTCGGACAATACCAGTTTTTATATTTATATGGAGGCTGCAATTTTGTATTAATGATTTTCGGCTTCGAACGTTTATTGTTTTTCAAAAATGAAATTTACTCACATATATTCTCGTGATCTAATTTTTTAAATTCTACTTCTTTTGATTTACCAAACTTAATAAGGAAACCGTAATCAGATTGAAAATAACCCTGATGATATTTTCACTTTTTCCTCCTATTTACAGTTACCTCCTAAAACAATCTATCCTATTTACCACTCCCATAAACTATGTAGAATTCCTAATTAATGATTATTTACTAAACTATGCAATCAAATCACAATGCCACTAAATGATGTGAAATTCAGAAAAACAGAACTTCGGATTTTTAGACGATAAATCCGAAGTGAGGGACATCAATAAAGTGATAGGGCTAATAACATGTGAGTTTTTTTGAATAGATAAGCTGGATTGGCAACTTCTATTCAGAATTATAACTCAGAATATAATATACATTATATTCATTTAAACTATCAAATAATATTTGTTTTTAGTATTGTTTGAAATGCTTTATAGAGTTTTAAACTTAGCATATAAATAAAGAGGTGCAAAAGATGATGGATGGATTAGGATTTGACCTTCATTTAAAAGAATGCTCAAATAAACCAGGCACTACTTTCTTCATCATACTTTTAAGAGACTTTTTTCCTTGCCATCAATTAAGTGTGGAAATAACCAACTATTGCAATGTCAGTAATGAATCCTGATGTATTTGTTAGTTCAAATGGTATCGGCTATTTTTTGAGGGTAACAACCCCCAAATCTCCGTGTTATTACCAATCTTTGATACATTTATTAAAAATAATGTCGAATTTTCCCGAAAAATAATTCTTTATTGAATTCGTTTTCAATGTGTACAATTGAATTTATCATCTAAATATTAAGAAAATTAATTCTTTTCACTCAAATTATAGAATTTGGAATAGATTAATTTATTAATAGGGTAAAAAGCAAAAGCATGAGAAGGCTTCCTTAGTTGACATTAAAGTTATTTTTGTTTGGAGGCTTTTAGCCCCAACAGAAAGGGGGATTATACAAATGGATAATTGTATCTTTTGTGGAATTGAATTGTCAAAAATGGAGAGAAACCGATGCGAATGTTGGGATTGTAGGGATAAGACAATTGAATCATATGAGGAAGACCCATAATCGAATAGTCGAAACTCCTTTTAAGAAAACATATTCCTCGTAAATAGTATGATCAATACATTTAGTTTTTTCGAAATATGGTAAATCAACGTTAGTAAATAGATTTGGTTGTAATAAACGGATTAAGATGGGGAAGAATTTTTTTATACCTAACCGGGACAATTTTTGTCCGCGGTGGATAAATTCCGTCCCTATTTTCTTCTTTTTAATAACCAGGGTATTCATTCGTTTTATCCAGTCATACCCCAAGAGACTCCAATATGATACTTACTGCATTAGGGTTAAATGGTAAAAGGTGCAAATTAGTAAATTCTCTTTTTACAACACAATTATTTTTTAAAATAAATAGTGAAAATAGTACATGCCATATTTTTCGATAAATTTAAATATATTCCAAAATCAAAGGGGGATTTATTATGCATACAAACGTATTATCCTTAACAGCTTATCCTTTTTATATAAATGGGGAGTGGAGAGAAAGTAAGTCAGGTGAAACAATTAAAATCACTTCGCCATATCTTTATGAAGTGATTGGAGAAGTACAAGCCATAACACCTGAAGAGGTTGATGAGGCAATTTATTATGCTCATAATGCACAAAAAAGTTGGGCAGTAACTTCACTTCAGGAACGAGCAAAGTTTTTGTATCAATGGGCAGATGAATTAGAAAACATGCAGGATGAAATTGCCGAAATTATTATGAAAGAAGTAGGAAAAAGCTACAAAGATGCAAAGAGTGAAGTCGTACGTACTGCAACTTTTATTCGATTCACGGTAGAAGAAGCAATGCATATGAATGGTGAAAGTTTGAAAGGAGACAGCTTTCCAGGTGGTTCAAAGTCAAAGATTGCGATTGTTGATCGTGTTCCGCTTGGTGTAGTCTTGGCCATCCCTCCATTTAACTATCCGGTCAACTTAGCTGCAGCTAAACTGGCACCCGCACTTATTTCAGGAAATGCAGTCATCTTTAAACCTGCTACACAAGGAGCAATCAGTGGAATCAAAATGATTGAAGCTCTTCACAAAGCAAACCTGCCAAAAGGTCTTGTAAATATCGTGACAGGACGTGGTTCTGTTATTGGTGATTACTTGGTTGAGCATGCAGGCATCAATATGATTTCCTTTACAGGTGGCACAAATACTGGTACCCGCTTATCGAAAAAAGCAGGCATGATCCCACTTGTCCTTGAACTTGGCGGGAAAGATCCTGGGATTGTGCGTGAAGATGCTGATTTAAAGGAAGCGGCGAATCATATTATTAGCGGAGCATTTTCCTATTCCGGTCAGCGCTGTACAGCGATTAAACGAGTATTAGTTCATAACAGCGTGGCAGACGAGCTTGCTACGATTTTAAAAGACGAAATTGAAAAATTGGAGGTCGGTTCTCCGGAAGAGGGCAGCACGGTAGTCCCGTTAATTGATGAACAATCTGCTGACTTCGTTCAAGGGTTAATTGAGGATGCGATTGAGAAAGGGGCAACACTCTTAACTGGAAATAAGCGTGAACGCAATTTAATTTACCCTACTCTTCTCGACCATGTGACAGAAGATATGGCCGTAGCCTGGGAAGAACCGTTCGGGCCTGTGCTGCCAATCATCCGTGTATCATCTGATGAAGAAGCGGTCAAGATTGCCAATGAATCTGAATTTGGTTTACAGGCAAGTGTCTTTACGAAAGATATAAACAAAGCATTTGCGATTGCAAATAAAATGGAAACAGGTTCTGTTCAAATTAATGGACGTACGGAACGCGGTCCTGATCACTTCCCGTTTATCGGAGTAAAAGGATCCGGTATGGGAGCGCAAGGAATCCGAAAGAGCATTGAATCGATGACACGTGAAAAAGTCACTGTATTAAATCTTTCTGAGTAATCTAAATTTGTAAAAGTATATCTTGAATTCCTAATAGGGGGCTTTGTTGCAGCCTTAAGGCTGCGCGTTTCTTCAGAAATTAGAACTTTAAAGATCTAGAACAGGTGCATAAATAGCTTATTTAGGTCGGCAGCACTACGGACTGTTCATAAAGAAGAAAAACACCCTTTCTGTCATTCCGTACGTGTCTCTTCGGCATTAAATGGACCGATAACTATGGACTGTACGGGGCTCACGCCTACATTCCATAGGTTCCTGTTCCATTTACGGCTGACGCCGCCATACTGAAAGAGCTAAAAATCGGAAAATCAATAGATTAAAAGCTCAAAAGGGGGGAGTAGATTGAAATTAAGAGAAGAAATACTTGAGGAGGTAACAAAGGAATTGATACGGATTGGATCAACTAACCAAAGGGATTACGATTTTTTAAAGAAGAAAGGACAGTTTTTAGTCCTACATTTGCCGCAGGTTGAAGTTAAGTTGGCCTGAGGGCGTTAATCAAACCGGAGTAAAGTTTTTTCTCAGTGGTAATTTATAAAATATGGAAAATAAATATTTTTAAGAATCAGGGTGATTTTCTTAAATCAATTAACAAAGTGCCCAAAAGTTACTACTATAATTTTGTGCACCTTGACCATACCTAAATTCTGCCTCTCCCCGTAAACTATTAATAAATAAACCATCTGGGAAGTTATCCCAATGGCAGAATTAAAATTAGATCACATTTATAAAATTTATGATAATAAAGTAACCGCTGTACAGGAATTCAACCTACATATTGAGGATTCAATGATGGAAAAAGAGTAAACGATGTTATTGCAAGAATTGATTCCCGTGCAAATGCTCATTCTGGAGACATTGTTAAACTTGCGTTCGACTTGAATAAAGCACACCTTGATACTGATACGAATTAAGATTACACCCTCAGGGTGAAAAGCAGACCCCCTTTAATATATATTTTTTGTAAGCCTGTTCTACAAAACAGGCTTTTTCTTTTATGGGATAATGCTGTAACTAGCCAAGAATAGTATAGCTGTATCCTTAGTGGAAGCTTGGTTCTTTAAAAGCTAATCATTCTTCGTAAGGAGTAGAAGGGGATAACAACTATCTCGGCATTAACGGATTATGATAAATAACAGAAAATAAGAAGGTAGTGAGAGAGGAAATATGAAATTGATCATTTACAAGAAAGATATTGAATATTTTCTAAATAACTTTTTAGACATAGCTGAATGCGATAAACAAAGGAATAAAAATTATTTTGTATTTAAGGATCATACCCGGAATGGGAATTGGACATTAATGTTTTACAAAGAAGAGCAAAAATGGACTGTTCACGGTAAAGGTTTAAATTATTGTGATCAAAATGAACAGGAATTACAAAGAAATGAATTAATTCAATTTTTATATAAAAACAGAAAGTATATTAACAATGAATTGAGAAGTAAAAAGGTAGTTTTAACTTCTTGAAAAAATTAAGAGCTTGGAAGGTCCAGGCTCTTTTTACGATTGTATAGCTGCTTTATTAATAATCTCGTAGTTTTTATGGTTGATAAAGGTTACATTATTTTCATAATCAATCCCCGTAGGATTTTTAAGGATTTTAATCAAAACGGAATTTTCATAAACGTTTTTCACAATCCCAATAATTCCTCTTTTAGACAGAATCTAATCATTTATTTTAGCTTTTTTCAAATTACCGCACCCTTTTTCATTTTAATTTACAAAAAAGACCAAATATAGGAGGGAGGACAGGGTGCGTGTCATAGACCTAAAAGTGACTGACAACAACAGTTCAAAGGTAAATATTTTCCACGTAAATCCACTTATGGCGATTACCAAAAACCATAAATTACTGAGATCTAGTACATAATAACAAGACTTAGATGAAGAAATTAACAGAGTCAACAATCCAGTATTCATGGCTGCTCTTTGGCAATTATTTGCACATTGCGGTTTAAAAACCAGCTTAGAATTTTTATTGAAGACTACGAACCTTTAAATGTACATTTATCAGAGAGTTTATCCGGTCATTGCTCCATCATGACTCCTGTATACCTACCTAATATTTCTTCTCATCAATGTAATGCGCTGCATCATTTTCCTTTTTCATGATTTCTTTCAAATAAATTTCCGTGGTTGTTACTTTCTTATGCCCTAATGTATTTTGGATAAACAAGAGAGGTTCTCCACATCGATGGGCTTCCTGGGCAAAATAGTGACGAAACCAATGGGGTGTCACGTTTCCTTGTTTGTATTTTATAAAATCAAAATTGGTTTGCTTGATGATATTGGTGACATATTTAGATAAATCCCTAAAATCGTAAGCCTTTCCTCGATTGGTAGTAAACAAAGGAGCCTCATCCGTGGGGGCAAGATGTGGGGAAAGCCGTTTTCTTACTAATGTTTGAAGCCTTTCAAAAACTAATTTCTTGATCAATGCATGTCGGGCTTCATCCCGTTTTCCCTGAACCTTAAGATAATATTTTCCTATTCCACGATCGTAGTAGAGATCATACCAACGACTTTGGGCAATCTCCTGAATCCTGAGACCAGTGGTGGCCAAAAGCGCAGCCAGTATCACCTAGTGAAATGAGGCCAGGAGATCTTGTATTCTTTGATACTTACACATCAGACGGACATGTTGGTAACTATATTGGTAATGGTAAGTTCATAGGGGTACAACCAGATGGAGGTGTAGCCATAGAAGATATGACAAAAGGCTATTGGAACGAAAGGTTTAATGGTCGTGTTATGAGAATATAAGTGGATAAAAATATAACATTAGAGGCTTAGAAAATGGAATAATTCAAAACAAAATATAAAAATCTTGGCCTACGACTAAGATATAGGGACTAAAACAGGTTTATAATTTAGCCTGTTTTTCTTTTTAAATCCTAAAATTCCTGCGTGATAACGTGAGAACACATAGGTCACTGACATCACCGTTAGTGACTAAAAGCATTATTATGGGATATTCAAGCAGCAATTTTTTAATACAATTACCATAATAAAAATTAAGAAAAATAGCTTAAAAGCTCCGCCCTTTTCAAATTCTTGATTCGAGATAGGATAGCGACACGATTTTTTCCGCTTAAGGGAGGCTAAATGATTGATTTATAAGCATATTCTGAAGAGGAACCAAGTAAATGTGTAACAGATTAACAGATTAAATGTGTAACAGTGTTAGTGACTTAAGCGTTGATTTTAGTGGAGATAACGAAAAAAATTGGTGGAGAGAGAGGGCTATGCATTATAGACAGATAGCGAATTCAATCGAAGAAGCTTCGAGTAATGTGATTGTGATTAACAATATGGGTAAAAACTCAAACGTCTATTGCAGAGGGTGCCTTTCTCGAATAGTGCCCCTTCGTTTCCATATACAAATGGGCATAATTAGAATTGAAACAAAAACCCTCTTCTTATTGATAAAGGTTTCCGTTTTTTGAGGTTCTTTTCTTAAATTTATAGTTAAAATGGCACTTAGATTGACATAAGGGGTGGTATACAAAAAGATCCTTTGTCTCTCCATTCAAAAGACAGCAATTCAGCGGTCTTTTGTTGTTTATTCCATATTTACTCTAATTCCTATCGCTGCCATAATTCCAGTCACTGAAATAAGGATGGTTTCTAGTAGATTCATATAAATTCCTCCTCTGCTTTTATGAGTATCTATTATACCATTTATTACTTAATTTTTTTGCATCTAAAATAACACGTATTCCAATATGAGGTAGTGCATGGCTCCGTTACGAAACTTTATCACTATAGGAAAGGAGTATAATATGGGCAAAACTCTTGTCGGCAATCACATCTGTAAATTACGATTCAACCATGATGAAATGACGGCAGCAATTAGCTGACAAGGTGGGCGTAATAAGGCAAACCATCGTGGCTCTCGAAAAGGAGATATGACTGGCAATAAAAAATGGGTTTATCAGTCGTTTTACGAAATGGTTAAATTGCATTATTGAAGGTATCAGTAAATAGATATAAAGTGCCATAATATGTAATATTGTGATAAAATACTTCAAGTTTTTCACCACACATGTTAGAATGTTAACATTCTCGGTTTTGGGAGAGTGGTTATTTTGAATAATTTTCGAGACAATTCACGTGCAACGTCTAGAGTAAAAAGGAAAAAAACCAATTTCATTTTAAACGGATCAATTGTAATCGTACTTATACTTATTGCATTTGTTTCGTATTCGATTTTTTCGTCGGGAGATAACCAAGCAGCATCCCAAAAAAGTGTTCAAGCCTCAGGCAAAAAACAATCGGTTCACAACATAAAGAAGGATGAGACTGCTGCAAAAAAGAATTCAACAAGTAATCAAACAAATGGCGACTCATCGTCCCAAGTTCAAACTCAAAATGATCAAACGAATAGCGATACAGTATCAGAAGGCAATTCATCCTCATCTTCTTCGGGTAGCTCGCAGTTAAGTTCAACAACATCACGAGCACCTGAGACACCGGCACAAACGGGTCAGCAACATGTTTCAAGCTATGATTCAAGTTCTCAAGATTGGCAGGAGATGCTACAGACAATCTCTTCTGCTGCTGGAATAGATCAAAGCAATATGATTGTATGGTTTTTAGGGAGCGACAAAAGCAACCCAGGCGGTTCAGTCGGGACTGTATCAGCAAAAGCAAAAGGCTCGCAAAAATATCGTGTGTATCTCCAATGGGATGGCTCAGGCTATAAAGCAACAAAAGTTGAACCAGCTTCATAAAAAGAATTTAGAAAATACCTAAGGGACATCCTCAGGCTGTCGAGAAACACTCGACAGTCTTTTATTTCGCTTATTTCCTGTAATAATTTACCGCATAAATTCGTTAAGAAATCTATCAAATACGGTCCAAAAATAAAGTAAAAATAGTGACACGTCATGTCTAAAAGAAGCATAAGGAAAAAGTAAGATTAAAAAATTACGGGGATTAAAGAAGGCAAGTCTGTAATTGGGTTGCCTTCTTTAAGTGAGTCGTCACGGTTTCAGTAAACAGGATGAAAATCGCGATAAACGAATGAAAGTAGCCTGAAGTTCCCTATATAATTTTCTTCCGGGTTTATAAATAAATATGATAACCTACATAGCAAATATATATGACTAAGACGGTGAAAAATCCTTGTTCAATTGCACCGCCAGTACGAATTCCACCAGGTATACCTATATGGATTTTTAAAGGCCATAAAAACTTAATTCCTTGTTTTGTGAGCATATCCAGAATCATATGACTGAACATTCCCAGCAAGATACCTAATTGAATATCTTTAGGCCAGGAAGTCTGCTGAAATAAGAAGAATGCTAAAACTAAAAACAAAAGACTATGAGTAAAGGACCGATGACCGAATACTGAACTGACTATATTATCAATCAACGGTATCTTTCGGCCAATAGATGAACCGGTGTGGTCGATATCCGGCATTAAAGCACCAAGAACTAAACTGCCAAAAAAAAGAGCTTCATGGCCAACTGCTCCTCCCAAGTTTAAATATAGAGCGCCAGCTGCTAAGCCCCCAACAATATGTGTTTTACCTTCCATGTTTTTCCCCTATTCTTTGCTAATCATTTCTATCATTTCAGTATGAATTAGCTTTTTACTTAAATCAAACAGACTAGTTTCCTTCAAGATACAAAATTTTAATTATATGCCTAAATATAATAGAAGAAACTCGTCCGGCAACTACTGATCATTAGGATAATAATGCTATCAATGGTAGTATCTTTTATGAATGTAAAAAGAGTCAAAATACCCAAGAAGTGTATAAAAACTTGCATATTTAAGGCTCTTTAATTTTATTCCTTATTGTTATAAGCCCCCATTAGTGTAAGTAGAATCCTTCACAATCTTTTTTTACACATAATAAACTTCAATCTTTTAAATGTGTTACTCCATAAAAAGCGCTTCCTTATTAAAGAAAAGCGATGATAGCGAAATGTTGAAAAACAAGGCTTCAAAAATAGATCCACAGTTATTTTGCTAAATCCTCATAGTAAAGTTAAAAATGCTTTAAAGTAATTTAAATCTTTTTTGGATATTTAATTAAGCTCAGGAAATATTATTGTCGTGGAGGTGATTTATTATGGCTAACAATCAACAACCAAACAAAACTCAAGCTGGAACTTACGCCCAACAGGCTAGACAACAAAATGCTCAAGGTGGACAAGCTGGAGCTGGTCAATTCGGAACAGAATTTGCTAGTGAAACAACTGCAGAAAAGGTAAGACGTCAAAACCAACAATCCGAGCAAAATAAGAACCAAACCTCTTAATTTGTGACTTGATAAACACCTCTTATCGCTCGATAGGGGGTGTCTTTTTTATGAACTTTTTTGAGGTAAAGCAAATTACAAACATTCTTATTATTACGCTAAACCTTTAATTGAGCAATTTCTTCTTTACCTTATCATAAATATCCATTTATCTTGCAAAGCGTTACTCATCAATCTGAACCGAATACTGAACACAAGTTAAACACGCTTTTCAACTATACTGCAACGTTTGTTAAAGAAGCTAGTATAAATACTTTAAACATAATCTTCCTGAAATCGTGCAAAAAGCAGTGTGATTTCATATGAGAAATACACTGCTTATATAACTGTTTTTTTATTTGCTTTTTGCTATGCGGGTACCTCAAAAGAAAACGGCTTATGAAAAAACAGGCAGTTTTTCATATTCCTTCTAACTTATTTCTTTCATAAACTTCGACATCAGGGCGCTTCTTAAAATGGTTAAATGGGTTCGTATATTCGTCTAAAATAATTACTTTTGCTGTAGCAAGATCGAAACTTTCTCTTAAAAATCCTCTTATCGTTTTTGGTTTCTGTAAAAAGCATTTAAAGCTGTATTCCGGCCATTTTTCCCTAATCTCACTTTTTATACTTTCTTCTATACCCTCAATGGTCGTTAATTTGTATGAAATAAAAAGGATTTTGTTACCTAAACGTATTTTTTTGCATAAAGGATACAAGATAAAATAGGCAAGGGCTTTTCCTGCCATATACTTAGCAGAAGCTACTTTTTGAGAAATTCTTTTTAAAAGAAGCTCATTTTTCAGCAGGCCCTTATTCTCCATTTTTTCAATGGCCTTAATTCTTTCTTCTGAGCCTAATTGTTTTAAGACGGATAGAATGGTCTGGTCCATTTGGTTAATCCATTCAACAATCTGCTCAACATCTATATAATCATGGTTAGGCCTGTTTCTTAGCGAGTTAATGGCTGGCCACACATCAGCCGTTAACAAACGATGGTAATAATAGCCCTTAAGAAAAACCCTTTGTTCTTCATTCTGTATGTAACGGTTCCAAAGTTGATCTGTCAATCTCACGCTTTTTAAAATATCATCAAGTACGTTTTTGGGGTTGCTTTTTACACTTTGTGACAATGAAATATTCTTGTCTGTTTCGCGCCGCCGGTATTGATAAATAACCTTATCAACGGTATAGATTTTAGCTGCTTTCAAATAAGCTTCAATGCAAAATGGATGATCCTCCGTCACTTTTATTCCAACAGGAAACCGTATTGGTTTAATGAGATCGGCCTTGAACAATTTATTGCATGGGCCCACTGAATATAATAATTCCGGATTATTGAATAACGTTTTTGGGCCAGGATTATAAACGCCATTCGCGGCATGGCTTTGGCTATACCAGAATCTTGTTGAATTAAAGCTGATAGACCCGCCGGTAATAATATCAGCCTCTTCCTTAATCGCCGCCTTGTACATCGTTTCTAAAGCATCTTTCGGAAGGAGATCATCTGAATCCACAAAACTGATATAATCTCCCCGCGAAATCTCAATTCCAGTATTTCTCGCAGCCCCAGGCCCGGCATTTTCCTGTTTTATGTATACAATAGAATCATGATTTTGAATAAAAGCATGAATAATTTTATCGCTGCCATCGGTTGAACCATCATTGACAAGAATGATCTCGACACCTTCTAAAGTTTGCCCAAGTACAGAATGGAGAGTCTCTGATAGATAGTCCTCAACATTATATACGGGCATCACAACACTAACTTTATATGATTTTATCTCATTACGTGAAATGACTTCAAATGCCATACTCTCACCTTCCTTTTTATCTCGCTGTTTTACTTGGGTCCTTTAAAATTAATACATTTTCTTTTATTTTTACCAGTTCACTCAGAATTAAAATATTTGGAAAAAATGTAATCGAAATGAATGAAGAGGTGAACAATTTGTCAGCGTATATTAGTAAACGCTATAAAAACTTCAATTGATTACTATCCTAAACACCCATTTCATACCGGCGAAGTTACCGCCTGCTGGGGTTATTATACCGCAATGAAAGAATTTGTACGATATGAAGAAATAAATCAAACAAAACAATATCTACCAATCTTTGTTCTTATATCTCCACAATCAAGAAATTTTTCTACTTCTTTAATAACGATTGGACGTATCTTTCTTCCATATTTACTTTTGAATTTTTCCGCCAAAACATACATCAGATAATTGCTAGAAACAATTGCTAATCTTTAAAAACAGGAAAAGTCCCGGTTGATTCATTTACTATCCAAATGTAATAAACTTTTTTAATATTTCTTCTCATCAATGTACTGCGCTGCGCCATTTTCCTTTTTCATGATTTCCTTCAAATAAATTTCCGTTGTTGTTACTTTCTTATGACCTAATGTATTATATCAAAAGAAGGCAAGCCAATTACAGGCTTGCCTTTATCTATATAATGAAGTATTAAAAAACGCAACAAGTTATGCTCGTCTTCCGCCTCTTCCGCCCTGTTTTGCTCCGGTGTTACGTTTGATGGTAGATAAATTCTCTTCACTCGTCTTTAAAAAACGAGCCATTTTATCTTCAAAACTTTCCTTTGGCTTGAAATTGCCTTTTGGACGAAAATCTTTGGAAGGATTATCAGATCTTCCTTGGCGCGGTGGGCTTTTTGTATAAGAAGGGGTTTGTCCTTCGGGTCTATCTATTGCTTTTTTGATGGACAAAGAAGTTTTTCCGTCTTTCATACTAATCACTTTTACTTCAACCTGATCGCCTACTTTTAGATGGTCATTCACATCTTTTACATAGCTATCCGCAACTTCACTGATATGCACTAGACCTGTTGATCCATCCGGTAATTCTACGAATGCTCCAAAATTAGTGATGCCTGTTACTTTTCCTTGGACCTTGCTGCCAACTTCAACTGACATAAAAATAACGTTCCCCCTCAATAATGTTAAAAACACTTCATTATAACAAATTTTCGAAGAAAGTAATATCTACTGGAGCCATTCAGTTTGAATGTTGGGTAAAAGGCCAGTCATTGACTATGACTGGTTAAAATTATACTTGGTTCATTCCAGTTCTACAAAATTATTAAGATGTGCATCAAGCCAATTCCATGTTTATAATATCTGCCAGCGTTAAGGCTGCGTAATTTCTTCAGAAAAAAGAACTTTATAGATCTAGGGCATAAACAACTTATTTAGGACGGCAGCACTACGGACTGATGAGAAAGAAAATAATCGCCTTTCTTTCATTCCGTACGTGTCGCTTCGGCATTAAATGGACCGATACCTACGGACTGTACGTTTAAAGCCAACATTCCATAGGTTCCTGTTCCATTTACGGATTACGCCGCCATACCGAACGAACCGAAAACCTTTAAGACCTTGGTCTCCTCGCCCAAACCCAGCCAACGGGGAATCCGATGCTGTTGAACTTTTTCGTGAAAAATCCAAATCCATTGGTTAATTATCAATTCAGCAACCCTCTTGTCGTAAAGAATGAGCAAATTTCAATGAATAATGTAAATTTTCATATCCCTACACCGCTGAAGGAGGTGAGAAACACACCAAAAAGCAAAATAGCAAGATACAAACGGATGGAAAAACCTTCATCGTGACAGTAAGCAGCTTCCTTATGTTACCGTTAAAATCAATCAATGGCCAATACATCCATACATACAGCCACCAACCTACCGCAAACGTCCGAATAGTTGTTCGCCATATTACTTTTTCCATTGCTATTTTTTATGTATCCTAATGGTTTATAAGCAATTGACGCTACGAATTTTCCCCTTTAGCTATATAGTTATTTTTTACATGGTCTGATTTAGCCAGCTTTTCGTTTTTAAGGAGGGCGTACTGCCCTAATTTTTCGTTAGAATGTTTTCCGATAATTGATTCCAAAGCAACTTTACAATAAATCTATTAATATGGGAAAATGTAAATAAATTCCTAAAGGGAAACACCATACATATGAAGGTTAAGACCTTTCACCTTCCTAGCGAGGTACGCTGGTTTAATAAAATAATTTGAAAGGAGAGGAAAGGTTTGTTTAAAAAAATCACACCAATCATTTTTACGATGGGGCTCATCTTGAATCCGCATATATCTTTCGCTGCTGAAAATGGTAATGTACCTTTTTCTAAATCAGTAAAAATAACTCAGGGTAACAAGGCTACAAACAATGTTCATCATGCAATAATAAATACGACAGTTCACTTACTCCCAAAAGGCTCGAACCCGTTAACAGCAAAGGCGGAGGAATTACAACCAGACGGAGTATCTCTACGTTCAACTAATCTAGCAATGTTAAAAAACGGCAAGAATGCTGCGTCTTGGAATAAACGGGTCGTTGCTACTGTTCAACCGGCTCATATAATCAGTTCGTATTCGGCTACTCAGCGGGGCTGGAGTGGTGTGGTCGATCATAAAACTTCCTCTCGTGTGGTAGGGACTTGGATTCAACCATATGTCCATTCTTATGGACGTCATTCGACTTTTTCGTGCCAATGGATAGGTCTTGGTGGATATGGAACCCAACCCTTGATCCAAATAGGGACCAACTCATTTCATTATCCAGACGGCACAAAGTATAATTCGGCTTGGTGGGAAATTGTTGGTACCAATAAGGATACAAGTTATGAAATACCTATAACAGGCTTTGCCCACCATCCTGGAGACAAATATTATGCAGATGTTTGGCTTACAGAAGATTCCCATTCTGCGACAGCCCATTTCTATATGAAGGATTTGGATACTGGAGCGGTTTTTAGTAAAAGCGTTCCTGGCATAGAGAACGAATATATATCTAGTATAACAAGTACGGCAGAATGGATTGTTGAACGCCCTATTGTGAATCCTGAAGAATATGGATGGTCAAGTGGAAAGGTGGTTCATACAGCTGTTTACCCTTATCTGACGAATTTCGGAAAAGTTTCTTTCACTAATACCTTAGCAGGAAATGCATTAACAGGGCATTTGGAACATCCGTCTCCGTTTAGTAAAGATACGGAGTATGACATTATGTACGATCCTTATGGAAAAATGAAATTGGATAGAATAAGTTTTCTTGACAATTCAGGAGATTTTCATGTTACTTTTCGTCATACGGGACATGTAATTTACGCAGATTAGCGGAATGAATTACAAATAAAAAAGTTTAAAAAAACATTTATTATCATTTCATACTAAAAAGGGCATTCGTTTAACGAGTGTCCTTTTGCCGGATTATGGAGTGGGATGGAATCGGTATTGGCAAGGTCTTGACCAACCGGGAGAGAGAACTTTCGATTTAAGAATTGAAGCAGTTGGGTTTCGAACCGGTTATAGAAGTTAACGAGGAGATTGTCAATAACAAAAAGGGATCCGTAATGTTGAAATTGACCAAACCGAAACAAGTGAAATCAATGCTTTTGAATTGATTGATCAATTCTATCGGATTGCTGGCCTCATAACATGAAGTTGGAAGTTTTCAATAGCGAAATTGTGATTGGGATGAAACCTGTACTCCTTCCATTTTATAAAAGCGAACATCGAGATGAAATCGACCTCTTGAAAAACAGCCTTGTAGAAGGAAAAATGATTTGCAGGCCGAATGGTGTTGTTCTAGATAGCGATTTAGTTTCCTTTGTGGCTTATGAATCCACTCATTTAAAAAATCAGGTAAAGGAGTATGCGGAAATAGAGGGTTTGACACAAGAAGAATTTATTATTCAAAGTTTAAAAGAGATCGTTCAGTGGCGAAAACTGATAAAATACGAATTTGAATTGAAAAGTACATAAATAATAGAAGAAACTCGACATAAATAGCCTTTACTCATATAGAGTAAGGCTATTTATCAATAAATAAACTTTTTATATGCACTGAAGCTAGCTTTGAGTAAAGCCAAGATTACAAGAATAGAGGAAATTTAAAAAAGGGTACAAAATTCGTGCGAAGTCTTTTTTAAAAAAAAAGCAAATCTCCGAAACGGAGAGTCGCCTTTCACATAGACAACTAGAGACTTCTGATTTTAGGTTCTTAGTTTAAGATTGTTACCTTTAATTGTTTTCTCCCAAAATTGATTGCATCTTGTTCTGAAGGAATAAAGACATCAATTCGATTTCCTTTAATGGCTCCGCCGGTATCAGCAGCTGTATATTCGCCATAGCCCGGAATATAAACTTTACTGCCTAGTGGTATAACAGAAGGGTCAACGGAAATGACCTTTGCATTTGGATTGGCCTTAATGTTAATTCCTGTAGCCGTAGTGCCGGAACACCCACCACATGAAGCTGTATACGCTGTGGCTGTTACAGTTATGACTCTTCCTAAACTTGGAATTGTTGTGGAGGCAGCTTTTACTCTAGGTGCACTTTCCATTGACTCTCGTACAGCGTGCCTCGGTGCAGCATTAGCCTTTTCATGTGAATGGCCGGTTCCAGATAGGTTTCTATGTTTTTCTATTATTGAATGATTAATAGTTATTGAACCATCAGGTATTACAAGATTTAATCCAGGATGGATGAGATCAGATGTTAAATTGTTCCGATTCATAAGCTGTGAAACGTTTATGTGGTGTGCTCTGGCGATTCCCCATAATGTGTCCCCGTGTTTAACAATATAATGTTTTTCCGGTGAAACGGTTAGTACTTCACCAGGTCGAATTAGGTTCGTGTGAAGATGATTCCACTCTTTTATTTTTTTTACAGTTGTCTTATGTACGCGTGAAAAATCCCAAAGAGTATCTCCCTTTTTTACAGTAATCGTTGCAGCCTGTACATTAGCACTTACAGTTCCTGAGAGTACAGCAACTGCCATCATTGTTTTAACTTTGTTAAGCATTCTTTTACCCTCCATATTCCTTGGTTGCTAATTTTTCCTAATAGTAACATAGAATTATTTGAAACAAAGAACAGGGGGATATTATTTAGTTTACATATATAGCAATTATATTTCGATAATATTTACTAATTTACAAAAATGTCTGAAAAATGGCCCTTCTAAACCCTCATTCGAGGTAGAAAGGCCGAAAGAGCGCCTTTCTTAGCACAACTTCAATTTATTACATTCATGTTACCAAAACCCCGATGGTTACCAATTATTACTATACCACCTAATATTTTTTAGGTTTTTTCTATGAAATTTAAAGATTTTGTAGAAAGTAATATTGAATATTTTTTAAAAGCTTGTTGAAATATCTGCATAATTATTAGGGGTATCGCTGTCAACACGCGAAAATCGTAGGCTAATACATATTACGGAAATCGTTAATAGAAAACACTCAGATGAAACTAAACTCGCTACAATTGTATACGAACTATGCCACTTATATTGTTGCCAACTTGGTACACCTAATCCTGTATGGTGGGGGAATAGAATCCTCTTGAAAGAGCCGTTGAGGAATTTGATGCTGAGAGTGTATGTTGGTTAGTTTGTAAGAGGTTGGGAATTAAGAACTCATCTGTAAAGTATCTTAGTGGATATCTTGATCATAATAATGATATTCCAAATATAAGTATTGATACTGTCCTTAAAGCCGTGGCTAGCATTGAGTCACTGATAAAAGGCGTTTGTAACGAAATGAATTAATAATAAGGAACTAATGAAGTAAACTAAGCATTCATGTTGATGGCATTTAATTATTTTAGAGCATTTGATTCTTTTATTACCAGATCCAAAGTTTTATAATTTGCTATCAAATCAATAGCAACTCCTGTAACTTTAACCTACATATGAGTAATTACGACTGAAATAAAAGTTACCACCGAACCGACATAAAGACCAAGCATAATTTTATCGGAGGCTGTGCCCAAATCTAAGAAACGGTTTACGAATTTCAACTGTTGTGCTAGCATTTTCATTTATAATACATCTCCCAATAGATAGATTTTTAGATTGGAACGGGTGCAGCCGTTCCTTTCTTCATTTCTATGACTAAAATGATAGAAATAGAATCAGAATCACATCGTAGACTACTTCCTCTTTCGGTTATTTGCCATTCTTGCAGCCTTAAGGCAACGATTTTTCTTCAGAAATAAGGACTTTAGAATCTAAGTTAAAAGCATACAGAACTACATTGGGCGACAGCACTACGGATTGATCAGAAAGGAAAAGACGCCTTTCTGTCATTCCGTACGTGTCACTTCGGCATTAAATGGACCGATAACCACGGAGTGTATGGCTCACGCCTACATTCCATAGGTTCCTGTTCCATTTACGGCTTAGGCCGCCATACCGAACGAGCCGAAAACCAGAAAATCAAAAGATTGAAAGACCAAAAGAATAAAAGACAAAAGGAGAGCAGCCGAAAACGGCTGCTTTTATTTTTTGATTTTTCCCTTTTGCCTTCCGAATCGTAAAACAGCGCAAGCTTTCTAACCTTCCAGCCGGCAGGGCACCCGAACCTTTCCGGCTAGTAGCTAAGAAAGCTAGTCAATCGGTCAAGGGGCAAAAAACTTTTTTGCTTAAAAGCGCTTTCGAACAGCAAAAAACTTTTTGTGCGAAGATCGCCCTTGACCCATTGCCTATGTGTGTTTTTCGTTCTACTTGCAAAAGGGGAAAAATCATCCCCTTTTGGGGAACGGATTCGCTTCGGAATCCAAAAAGAAAAAATGAAGAAAAAAACTAAAAATGAAAAGGAGTTTTGAAAAATGGAAATCACATCAATCTTTGAAGTCGTTAGAATCAAACAAGAAATTAAGGAATCCTCTGAACCGTTTGCACAATACTCAATTCGTTCACCAGAAGATGCACAGAAATTAGCGGCCTCTTACATTGCGGCTGAAGACCGAGAAGTGCTTCTTGTGATGATGCTTAATACGAAGAATCAGGTGGTTGGGCTACATAGAGCTCATGTAGGAAGTTTGAATGCTAGTATCGTTCATCCTAGAGAGGTTATGAAGTGCGCCATTCTCAATAATGCAGCATCCATTATCATCAGCCACCAACACCCGAGCGGAGACCCTATGCCCAGCCGGGAAGACATCGATATCACCAAGCGACTTGCAGAAGCAGGGAGAATTTTAGGCATCGAATTGCTTGACCATGTGATTGTCACCCACACCGGGAAGCATATCAGCCTTAAGGAGAAAGGCTATCTATAAAAATACCAAAATAGCAAAGGGGGATTTTGCCCCCTTTGCTTATAAAGAGGGAGATGAATCATGATAATTATTGTATCTAATTGTTATAAAGATTAGGCAAAAGCCATTGAAAAGGCAGGTCTGAAAGATGAAATTGAATATCATGTAATGGAATATGTTTGTAAGCCTATGAAAATCTATATCCTTCCATTTATTGAGGCAATGAGTGAAAAATATAAACCTACAAAACATCAAATGATTTTATCAGTGTAAATGAAGAAACCTAAAAAAACATCGGCAGGATCAGCGCCGATGTTGGTCCACGAATGGATAAAAAACATCCGTTTTTTCTTGATCATATGACGCAGGCATCGAGCCTGCTTGACGGTTGCTGACGCAACCTTTTGAAAGATTATTCGAGGAAGAATAGAAACATGTAGCTCTTATAATGAGAGGCAAATGTATATATGAATTTTTTTCATATTTGTGATAGTTCGACTTGTTTGGGGCATTGAGCCCCAACAACAGAGCTTCATTTAAGCTGCGCCTAGTTGAAGCATTAAAACCAAAAAATGTTGTAATCCATTTTCTAATGTTAATGAAAGATAATGTTGTTAAACAGTTTGTTAAAATTCTAAGAAATCGACAAAGATTTTACAATCTCTAATCTATAATGAAGTTTCAGCAACTCTATGATTATCCAGAAAGATTTTCCTACATTCATTATAAGGGAGATGTAATAGTGGATTTTTATGAAAACTTACCTACTGATTTTTTAATAGCCTTTTATGATGAAATCATGAAAAACATTAACAAGGGAGTATTATCGAAAAATATGTATTATGAATTAGGTCTAATCATTTCAGTTGCTAGTCAAAGGGGTATCACATTAGGACAACCATGTGACTTCGAACAAAAAGTAGAACAAAAGGATTTGGATGAATTCATTCAAATGGCGTATAAATGTAACGAACTAATGGATATTTCGTATCCGTCTTGTTGACTTTAACGATCGTGATGAAAATCAAAAAAAAATCCTATATTCATCATGTGAAAATACAGGACTTATTATCAAACAATTGAATATTGTTCCTTTTTCCTTTTTTGATACATCGTGATGAGCTCGTCTAATTTCCGGCTGTAACGTAGGGTGTAATCGCTATTTAATCCCGTTTCTTGCGCAATGTGGATCAAATTCTTTCTCATTTGATTGATACTGAGTTTTAATACATCGTCCTCTACACTCATCATCATAACTCCTTGGCCGTTTTGTTAGTGCAAATGTAATTTGTATACACAATATTATGTACGAATTTTCGCATAATTTGAATAGATACGACAAAAATTCCTAAATACTTACAAGATTTAACAGGAAATTTTCTATATTGAGATTTTGGGGTTGCTTAAAGTTGAAAAAGATAACTTTTTAGGAGGCGGCAGCACTACGGACTGATCAGAAAGGAAAAGACGCCTTTCTGTCATTCCGTACGTGTCGCTTTGGCACTAAATGGCCCGATAACCACGGTCTGTACAGCTTGTGCCTACATTCCGTAGGTCCCTGTTCCATTTACGGCAGGCCGCCGTACCAAACGAACCGAAAACCTTTAAAACCTTGGGCTCCTTGCCCAAACCCAGCCAACGGGAGCCCGTTGGATCGCCATATACGCTCGGACTCTATTAATCTCCTTCTTTGTTCTCCTAATTGTAATGTTTGCTCATAATGGCATTCAAGGGTGCTACGCTAGCGCTTCGCAAAGTTTCGTTGAGGTAAAACAAAAAAGGAGTGATTGTGAATGAAAGCAAGTTTTCATGGATTGAAGGTAGATAACTCAAGCTCAGGATATTATGTAGGTAGATACTTTCAGGAAGACGAGGTCACTTGACTTTTGGCGGGAGCACTATGACTGATCAGAAAGGAAAAGCGTCTTTCTGTCATTCCGTAAGTGTCGCTTCCGCATTAAATGGATCGATAACCACAGACTGTACGGCTAACGCCTAAATTCCGTAGTTTCATGTTCCATTTTCGGCTAACACCGCCAAACCGAACGAGCTGAAATTCGGAAAATCAAATGATTAAAAGCTCAAACAAAAGAATAAAAGACAAAAGGAGAGCAGCCGAAAACGGCTGCTTTTATTGAAAGTGAAGAAATTCCATCACGCCATTCTGGGTCATGTTCACATCGGCGGCTGCGAGGGAATCCTCAAGCTTTTCCGACAGCCTGAGGGACCTAAGCTCCCTTTTTCTTAGTCGGTCCTAAATATTGATAATCATTGGGATTGATCGGTTTAAAACCCTTCGGATGATAGAAGCGGAGCAAATCCTGATTTACGACCATATCAGACATCTGCAGTTCATTTTTCACTTTGGCACTGATGTTACTGCATGCGTTTTGGTTTGCAGCCAGAGCCCCCGTAGCCACACTGTAACATTTGCCCTGATTCTGAATCACATCATCGGATGAAACAAAGTCCCCATTTCTAAATGCAATCCAATTGCGGTGCTGTGGGGATAATAGATCGGAACCAAATTCAATGTAATTTTTCGTATCAATTCCAAGAAAATGAAGAAGAGTCGGGCGAACATCAACTTCACCGCCCACTTGGTGCTGCACACCGCCTTTAACGCCTGGAACATGGATGAACAATGGTACCTGCTGAAGATTAGAATCCATTACCGGAGTAATTTTATCCACTCCCAGCATTTTTGCCATAGCAGGGTAGTTGTTGCTGGAAAGTCCGTAATGGTCCCCATAAAGAATTATGACCGACTTATTATACAATCCATCTTTTTTAAGGGAATCAAAGAATTGCTGCAATGCCTCATCCGCATAGTGTGCCGATTGGAGGTACTGATCAACAGCCCAGTCCCCGAAATTTCCTTTTGGAAAATTAGTATCACCCGGGTCAAGCTCAAATGGAAAATGGTTTGACAGGGTGATGAATTTCACATAAAACGGTTGTTTTAAACTTTCGAGCATCGGCATGCTTTCCGAAAAAAACGGCTTGTCCTTCAATCCGAAATTCTTTATATTTGGCGGTGTCATGCTGTAATAAGAGGCGTCAAAAAACTGGTCGTATCCTAAAGCCTTATACATCACATTCCGGTTCCAGAACGTTTTGTAGTTACCATGGAATACGGCAGTCGTATAGCCTTGTTGATTTAAAATGCCCGGAGTCGCCTGATAGGTGTTCTGCGCTTTGCTGATAAACACAGAGCCCTGGTTCAAAGGATAAAGCGAATTTTCCATTAAAAACTCCGCATCGGACGTTTTCCCTTGTCCGGTTTGATGATAAAAATGATCAAAATAAAAGGTATTGCCATCATGGGCCAATGAATCCAAAAAGGGAGTGACAAGTTGTCCGTACGGCATCTTTAAATCAATCAAGAAATTTTGAAATGATTCCATTGAAACAAATATGACGTTCTTCCCCTTCGCTTTCCCAAACAAAGCCGGATTCGGAGGGGTATAGGTTGCGTTTCGGTAATTCTCCACATCTTCTTTAAGATTGCTGCTTGACGCAAAAACACGTTGACTTGCTGATTCAATACTTTGAATGATGTCAAAGATAGTATAATTGTACTCACCCAAATATTTCACAATATAATTTCGGTCAAAGTTGAGCGATAAAAGGTTGGGCCGATCTTTTTCCGCAAGTGTTAGATTTAATAAAAAAATAGTGATTGAAAACATTAGGACGATTTTGTACATTTTACGGCTTTTTACTTTCGCCTGTTTAAACAAGGTGGAGGCAAGTACAATCAGGATAATTGTGTCCGTAAAATAAAAAATATCGGATATTGACATCAAACCTAAAGCACTATCTCCTAATTGCCCGCCGTTCGATTTTGCCTGAAGCAAAACAGGGAGAGTAATAAAATCGTTGAAGAATCGGTAATAAACAATATTGGCATACAATAAAAAAGACAATAAAAATTCGATGCCAATCAAAATCCATTTAAAATACTTTTTAGAAAGGAGAGCAAACCCTAAAAAGAAAAGGGAAGAGCTCAATGGATTCAAAAATAATAAAAACTTTTGCATATTATCGTCCAGTGAAAATTTAAAATCAAGTTGATAAGCGATATACGTTTTTGTCCAGAATAACACCACACTTATGAGAAAAAAAACCAGGTGGTTATGAGTTGTTTTTTTCATATTTTTCTTCTCTCCTGCTAAACACAGTAACTTTATCATTTTATTTTTGTAAAAGAAATTAAAAAAATCAATTACAGAAGGGATAATCTTTTAGTTGTCACACCAAAAAGTATAATTGAATCTATTGATGAAAGCTATTTAAAAACAATCAACACAGCTAAAAATCCCTTCATGTTCTTAAACTCTATTAGTTTTTATATCGTAGGATGATTTCATTTGATTTTTTTAAGGGCAAACCGATTACACTTTGAACACTCATATATAAAACATAGAGAAGTCTTTGCTGTTGCTACTTTAAGTTGAATTTTATTACAATATATTGGAGGTGTGTCTGCTTTTTTATGCTAAAAATTTACCTCTGACTAAAATGATTTTAATATATGATATAGATATGTGTTTCAAAAAGGATGTTTTATGCCTTTTGACAGGGAATTTATGAGTTAAAGCAGTAAGGCAAGACGTACCTAAGGTTTAATTACTCTTGAATATCTGAATGAATTTAAGGTTTATACTTGTATAGCTTCCATGATCATGTAGATAACTTGGGAATGAAAAAAATGATAATTTCGTGGGGGTGTCAGCGTGGGTTCAACTATATCAACTATTATTAATGATTTTAATTTTTTCATGTTTCTACTATTTGCATTAATATATTCAATTAAAATTGTATACATACTTGTTGCATTCAAGGCCAAACTGGACAATAATCCTGGAATGAAGATTGTTCATCCTCGCAAATACGCAGTGATCATTGCAGCTCGAAATGAAGAACTTGTCATCGAAAAACTGATCAAAAGTATAAAAAATCAGAAGTATCCTGAGGAATTGATTGATATTTTCGTTGTAGCAGACAACTGTACTGATAATACAGCACGGTTTGCAGCGGAAGCGGGGGCAATTGTTAGGGAGCGCTACAATAAGACTTTAATTGGAAAAGGGTATGCCCTAGATCATATGTTAAAAATTATTGAAAAGGAATATTCATCCAGAGGGTTTGCAGGATATTTTGTTTTTGATGCCGACAATCTCCTTGATGAGAATTATATAATGGAGATGAACAGAACCTTCAATCAAGGATACAGGGTAATCACCAGTTATAGAAACTCCAAGAACTTCGACCAGAATTGGATTTCGGCAGGTTATTCGCTTTGGTTCCTGCATGAAGCTGAGTATATCAACCTACCAAGAATGGTGCTTAACTCTAGTTGTGCCATATCTGGAACAGGATTTTTGGTACATGCTGATTTGATAAAAGAAAATGGTGGATGGATCCACCATCTCCTTACAGAAGACATCGAGTTTTCCGTTTCTCAGATCATTAAAGGAGAAAAAATCGGATATTGTAGAAGCGCCTTGATCTATGACGAACAGCCAGTCACCCTGGTCCAGTCGTGGCATCAGAGATTACGTTGGGCGAAGGGATTTTACCAAGTATTTGCTAAATACGGAAGGAATCTGATTTTAAGTTTTTTCCGAGAAAAACGTAACAGGTTTTCATGTTACGATATGTTCATAACGATTATGCCATCCATACTCATTACCATAATAAGTATTTTGGTAAATGGATTATTCTACTTAGCCGGTTTATTTCATTTAATTGATGCGAACTTGACTGTTCATGTAATCACAGTGGAAATGTTATATTCCTTTGGCTGGAATTATAGTATATTGTTTATACTTGGTCTAATTACAACTCTAACAGAGTGGAAAAAAATTCATTGTTCTAGTTGGAAAAAAATTGCATATACTATCACTTTTCCGTTTTTTATGATTACCTATATACCTATTTCTGTAGTAGCCCTATTTAAGGATGTTAAATGGAAACCAATTCCTCACACAGTGGTGAAATCTCTTGATGATTTACGATGATGACATGACATGAAATTCCCGGTGTAGCTTATGTTCATTAAAGACGACCTTTCAAGGAATCTTGTGTAAATTTCTCATTCTCGATTAGAAGACGCTAAAAGGTTAAGGAATCTCTAAAATCAAGCGAATTTATACAGTCCAAATTTTCCTGAGGACAGTAGGAAGGCTATCAAAACGTAACTTTAAATCAGACTTTATCCGTCTGATTACAGCGATATTATGCTTAAAGGGGTTCCAGATCGAGGGTTACGTTTCAATTTATGCTAATAGATTTTCATGGGATAGCTGTTGTTATATCTTTTGGAATTCTCTTATCGATTTCATAAGCTTGCGGTCCCGTTACTCCAATTTCTCATCTATGTATTTCTGCTGCTGACCTATCTTTTTCATTAGTCTTTTAAGTAAAACATTTTGCTGATTAATCCTCTCTTTAAGTTCATTTATATCATCTTTATGACGTTTGATTTCTTCTTATTTATCCATACTACGGACCGACATATTGTATTGTTCAAACCATGTCATTACAGCATATGCTGCCTGTTCTAATGTCATGGCAGGTGATCCTTTAATTTCAATTAATATCTTGGATACTCAAACATCTTTTTCAACATACACTCTTTTTCCTCTGTCGTTTTTAGCAAAATGGTATCCAACGTCGTTTAAAATAATGGCATAACTGCGTAAAGTGGATTCTTTTATTTTGAGAAACTTACAAACATCACTATGACTCATAATTTGGTGGTACAGTGGATTGCAAAAATCCAATCCACAATAAATTAATTAATAATTAATAATTGATTAAGACGATGTTTAGACTTATTGTCTAATATTAATCTGTTACATAATTTTCTATGAAGGAGGAAAGAAGATGAAAAAGAAAGTTCTTACAGTCGTTGGAATAAGTAGCTTGTTAATGGCAGGAGGTGTGTTATCGGCATCAGCTTCAGGAAACGGCTATCAACTTTTCAAGGATTCGGTTAAAAAAACGCAAACTTTAACAAACTTTACTTCACATGTTCAGGCATCATTTACTGATAATGGTAAAAATATTTACTCGGTTAATTCTCTGAGTTCAGAAAATTTACCTGCCCATGAAGGAAGCAGTAGTGTAAGGGTAACAAATGGTGGTAAAACCACAAATGTAAACTATTATTCCCAAAATCATGAGACGATTATAAAAAGTACTAATGACGCTAACTATTATGTTCGTCAGGGACATGCAGAAAAAAATAATCAACAAAAAAATGAAAATCATGAAGGCCACAAGCTTTCTCCTCAAATGCAAAAGGATGTAGAAGCAATTTTTGATGCCATTACGACAAATTATCAGGATAAAATTACTGCTGTTAAATCAGGAGATCATACAAACCTTTCATTTGAGCTTACCAAAGATCAAGTACCAGCAATTGGTCAAGCGGTTGTATCATTCTTTTTGAAAAATATCGACCAAAATAAGGAGCATTTTGGGCACCGTGAATTCGGTTCTTTAAATATGGCCGATTTGAAACCGATACTTCCACAGCTAACCAGCAGCATTACAGTCAATAAAGTTGACCTTAACGGAATCGTGGATAAAAACAATTACTTAGTAGAACAAGATGCAACCATCTACGTATCTGGTAAAGATGCAAAAGGAACAGTGCACAATCTTGTTTTCTCAATTAAAAATCAATTTGATCAAATAAATAGTTCAAAAGTAGACTTAATTGATTTAAAAGGCAAAAAAGTTGTTACTGTTCAAAATAAATTTGAACGTCACGAAGATTAAGTTTAGTTTTATTTAAATATATCGATTGAGAGATGATCAATCAAATAAGGCAGAGAATTTTCTCTGCCTTTAATATGAGATTAAAGAGAAAGCAATTAATAAACCCAAGTAAAACAAAAATCAATATTTGGGTCAAGATTGGAGTGAAAATATGTGAAAGTTCTAGAGATTAAAAACGTGACAAAGCGATTTAAAAATGGAAGAGGCGTGGATAACATTAGTTTTTCTGTCCAAAAGGGTGAAATTTTTGGATTATTAGGCCCAAATGGAGCGGGGAAAACAACCTTAATGAAATGTATTGTTTCCTTATGTCAGCCAGATAATGGACAAATATATATAAACGGTCATAATGTCCTGGAACACTTTGAACAAGCGATGGAGTCAGTAGGAACACTCATCAGCGGTGTAGAAGCATTTGATTATCTAACTGCCTATGAAAACCTTATTCTTGCAGCTAGATTATATCCAAACCTTGGATTGTCAAGGATTGATGAAGTACTCAAATGGGTTGGCATGGAATCTCATAAGAATGAAAAAGTCAAATCTTTTTCAACAGGAATGCGCCAGCGCTTATATTTAGCAGCTGCTTTACTATCTAAACCAACCTTGGTTATTTTAGATGAACCAACAAATGGTCTTGATATTGAAGGGAAACTGGATTTTCTGGATCTGATAAGCCGTTTAGCTAATAACGAGGGGGTCACATTTATTCTTTCTACTCATTTGATTGATGAGGTTGAACGACTATGTGATCGAATTGCCATTCTCTCAAAGGGTAAAATCATTGGAGAAGTTGCAAAAAATGAATTAGCTTATGGTCAATCGTTTGAATCTTATTATATTGACTGTACCCGTAGAGGGAAGGAAGTGGAACAATATGCTGAATTTAAAAAATGAATGGAATAAATTATTGCGTAAACGATCGACTGTCGTGCTATTATGCCTATCAGCATTATTTCCATTAGCAGTCGGACCGGCTATTCAAATGCTCCAAAACAGATTTGGTTTTACAGCATTCGATGGGGAAAGCTTTCCGCTTGTCATTTTAAGTTTAGCTGTTTCCTTTTATTTACCATTGTTATTGGCGTTAGGTGTCAGTGATATGTTTGCTGGAGAACAAGAACAAAAAACTCTAGCCTTTCTTCTCGTACGTCCTATTTCAAGGTTTAAACTTTTTTCTTCAAAAATCGCTTGTACCGGTATTTATTTACTTGTTCTTTTACTCATTATTTGTCTTTCGTCTCTTATAACAGGAGCAATCTGGCTGGAGAATCTTACTTTCCATGGGTTGTTTCTTGGAATATCAGCGTTTTTATTATCATGGTTTCCTTTAATGGCAATAGGTGTTCTTTTAGTCTTTCTTGTTCAGTGGTTTGGTTCAAGCAGCAAAGCCTTAACCTTTTCTATTCTTCTATACGTTGTTATAGTTTTATTGAACTATCTATTTCCAGCAATCGCGCAGTGGTTGCCTGCTTATGATATTGATTGGTATCAACGTTGGATTAATAGCGGATTTAACCGAGTGATTATGGGCAGAACGGTTTATCTTTTATCTTTTTGTGTATTGTTCTTTATTTTAGGCTACTATAGGTTTAGTCAGAAAGAATATTAAAGAAAGTTTTAAATTAGATCTCCATTCGTTTAAGTCTTCAATTATCCTACCTCAAAATGGGTCTAATACCCATTTTTTTGTTGTACTAAAGGACAGCTTTGTTTAACATTAAAAGATAACCTGAAAGTTCTTCGACTTCCAGAAACCGGCTAAATAAAGTGATGAACCTTCCTGAGCCCTTATAACTTACATTGTTCTCTAATATAATAATTAAAGTAGAGAAAGAAACTGTTTCAGCAGTCTATTTTTCTTGATCTTTAATAAGTTAATGGGGGTTTGGCAGCGATTCCTTTATTTGCTGTACTAACTTTGGAAGTTAGTTCAACAAGAAATAATAATTTAGGTCTTCAACATTCTGGCGCGATGCTTCAATCGCGAAGGATCGATTTTCCTTATTCAAGAAAATGGAAGGATAGCATTCCTTTAGATGCTATTTTCGACTTTGGAAAAAATAGGACTCCTCAGTAAGATATGAGTATAGACACCACTCTAACTCAACTTGAACCCTTGCAGCCAGAGGTAGCGAGGTTATTGGACTAGAGCCAGCCGAAGCGTCACTAAAGGTGACTAAAACAAAAAATTAGTCTGATCATGTTAAATGGATTCACGGTAGTGCACTGGAACTTCCACCATTGAAGGTTGACCTTGTAACGATGACTGCTAACGTTGCTCAAGTCTTTCAGACCGAAGAAGAGTGGAAAGAGGCTCTGCTTGCGATTAGGAATGTATTGCGTCCAAGTGGACGATTGGTGTTTGAAACACGGAAACCTGAATCACAAGCGTGGCAAAAATGGGACAGGGAGAACACCTACCAGCGGGTTGATGTAACTGATGTTCAAGACTCCTTGGTGTCTTTCAGATGGACTTATGTTTTCGAGAACGATGGTGCCATAATCGCGTCCGACTCCACGTTGCGGATTAGGAGTCTTAAGGAAATTACCAAATCTCTTAGGGAAGTAGGACTGCCTGTAGAAAATGTAAGAGAAGCCCCTGACCGTCCAGGACGGGAGTACGTTTTTATTGCACGTCGCCAGACTGATGTATATTGATAAGAAAACAAAATCATTTGTTGTAAATAAGGTGACGAGTTGGTGCGAGTTTTCAATGGTCGCAATTTTTTCGAAAAGCAAGATTGTGAAACATTGTACTTAAACAAACGGGTAGCGATTGTTCAATAAGAGCAGTCGCTTTTCTTGTTCCACTAAATGAGCAGGGTACTTGAAGAAGGATATTGAATATTTAACTTATAATACTGCTATCTTTACTGAGGTGATGATATGAGATTTACTTATTATCGAAATCTTAATAAAAACGAAAAGTATGCGACAACTAAAAAACAAGTTAAATCAAATCTCTCTAATTATGAAAATTTAACTGTTGTATTTGGTTTAAGAAGAGTATTTAAACTTGATACCAGATGCTCAAATATGCTTAATATCAAAGGAATAGTTGTTGCTTCTGCTTATTGTAACAGAGATAAAACAATAGGTGTTTCGTTCTTTCCAATACCTCAATATGACTATGCTGAACAAGCATACGAAGAATTCAATAACGCAATTTTTCCTCAAATAAAAAAATGGATATAAGAACAAGTAGCAAAACCAGATACAGCAATCTTAGGAGTTGAAGAATTAATAATCGAATGGAGTGAAAAGAATCATTTGTTTCATAATGTGAGGTTTCTATAATAACCCTCAAAAGTTATGCTGAAACGAGAGCTTCTTCCGTTGCAATTTCCTCATTTAGATCCAAACAGCCTTAAGGCTGCATTTCTTCTTTAGAAATCATGACTTTAAAGAATTCGTTCAAAAATATAAAGACCTTACTTCGAGCGGCAGCACTATAGACTGATCAGAAAGCAATGTACACTTTCTGTCATTCTGTACGTGTCGCTTTGGCACTAATGGCCCGATAACCACGGTCTGTACGGCTAACGCCTACATTCCGTAGGCTCCTGTTCCATATACGGCAGGCTGCCGTACCAAACGAGCCTACTGATCCTAAAACCGTCGTCTTAGGTTTTGTAACGTTTCTAAGGTAGAGAGTGCCTGTTTCTCCATACGCAATCCGACAGCTATAATAAGACTTTCGACAACTGCGGTAGGAGCAACCATGGAATGAAACTCCCACAGTTGACCGCGGCATACGTAAAGTACTATAGAGGCTTGATCGTTCACGTCGGAAATCAACCGGTCCGTGATCATGATGGTTGTACATTTCAATTCCCCAGCATAATCGAGAATATCTTGACACTCCGGGGCGATTTTATGAAAGCCGAACATTACAATCACATCATCAGACGTAAGTTGCAGCAACGCTTCGTACACTTCTGCCCCACTCTTTGGCATGTTCTGAATACTAACACCGAACCGGTTCAGGCGAAATTGGAGTAAGCGCCCGAGCCCTTCTGATGGACCCGGAGCGAATACATAAATTTTCCTCGCCTGAGATATTGCTTCCGCAGCAAGGTTAAAACTGTCTCTATCCAACTTATAGGAAGTATCTTGCAAATAACCGGCCGTCCGTTCCAGCATATCTCCCAGAAGATCCTCATTTGAAATTTTATTGAATACTTCATTCATTTTTTTGGCTGGGGTAATTGCCTCCATCTTACTCAGACTCAGCTTAAATTCCTTCAAATTCTCGTATCCAACTGCCTGCCAAAAACGTGACACGGAGGCAATACTCGTTGGAACCTCAGCGGCGATATCTTTTTCATTCATAAAGGGCAGCCGATCATAATTCTTTTGGATATAATCAGCGATATTTTTCTGCGTTGCAGATAATTTGCGAATATCCCCATTAAATAAGCCTGCCAATGGTCTCCTCCTCATTGTTTTAAATAATCATTTCCTTGAACCTATTATAGTTCAACTCAACCGAAGTACCTAGATATATGAAAAAAAAATATCATATTTCAATTTATGTAGTTTTTTTTACACAAACTCAACATCTATATAACATTCCGTTAAAATTTCGAGTTTACAATAAAGCTCATTAAAGGAAATCATTTCGATGGATGAGCGGTTCATTTGGGAGGATGGTAATTTTAAAAAATATCATTATCATTTCTATAATTTTAAAAAAGGAGGAGGTATGGAGATGGGCCAGGTTAGTAACGATATTAGAAAATTCCTTTAAAAAAAATGGATGGATTCTTGATCTCGGATACGGGTCTGGGAAAATCGAGAAGCTCATATTTGAACGTATACCACAGGCAAAGATTGTAGGAGTGGATCATTCTGATGCCATGATGAATTTGGCGGAGCAACGACTTACTCAATATGAAAATCAATTTGTTTCGGTAAAGTGGGACTTAGCCAATATCGATGATATAAAATTGCCTCCGCATAAATATCAACATGTACTTGCAAGTCAGTCCCTGCACCATCTTTCAAAAACAGAAATGCAAGCAGTCTACAGAAAAATTTATGAAGTTTTAGAGCCAGGTGGTTTATTCCTTCTATTGGACAGGATTCTTGTCGAAACCTCTAATTTGTGGGGGGTGTTTCACACAGTCTGGCATCGCCAAGACCGCCTATATGGGTCTGAAGTGGCAAATCATGAAGGTGCTGACTTTGAGGAACATGAAAAAAAAGTACGGGAACGAGGAGATTTCCCTGTATTACTAGATGTACATCTGAAGTGGCTGCGCGAAATTGGATTTGAAGCCGCATGCATACATACACATGGCAATAGAGCACTAATGGTGGGAATAAAACCTTATTGAATGTAAGAAATAGCGCAAATGACTTATAAATAATTATTGTTGGATTTTTCATCATTCCGTTATAGGAATCTATTAATCTATAAAAAGATTATTGGAATGTTATCAAGCTGATTAGTTACTTTCGTGTATTGAAACGCAAAACAAATTCTTAATTGAATATTAAAATTCAGGAGGAAATCACTTTGAAAAATTTCAAAAGAATCATCCAACTTGGCGCTTTAACCACATCAATGATGGTAGTGGCTGCAGGGTGCGGCACACAAACACAACAATCGGCTTCTACAGGAACAGCAGGAAAAACAGCAGCGAAAGATAAAGAATTGGTCTTTTATTCAGCAGAAGGATTCGATCAGGATATTGCCACAGCCTTTGAAAAGAAAACAGGAATCAAAGTGAAATTAATAGATGACTCAACTGGTCCGCTTTTAGCCAAAATGCAAGCCGAAAAGGCAAATCCACAGTGGGATGTGGCATGGTTTGATGGTCCTTCTAATATGCAGGGTCTAGATGACCAGGGAATGCTTTACAAAGACTATGTACCAGCAGGGACTGCTCAATATACTGATTTAGGCAAAAAAATGTTCCCTAGCGATCATGCGTATTTTCCTGTAACGGCTACGGCTGCCGGGGCCATTGCTTACAATACGAAACTAGTAAAAGAATCTGAACTGCCAAAAGACTGGTCTGATCTATTAAAACCTGAATACAAAGGCCAAATCGCCATGAATAACCCTAGTATTTCAGGTCCAACCTATTCAACAGTTCTTGGATTGATGAATTTACAAGGCGGCATTTCCCAAGGGGAGGATTTCTTCACAAAATTAAAGGCAAATAGCTTACAGGTATTTGACTCGAACGGTCCAACTTTAACCAATTTAAGTAAAGGTAATGTCAAATTTGCCATTGCTCAGGACTCTGCCATTATTGATAGAATCAATAAAAAAGAACCTATTAATATCATATATCCTACTTCTGGGGTAACGACCTTAACAAGCAATATCGCAATCGACGCAAAGGCTCCGCATTTACAAGCAGCCAAGGAATTTGTTGATTTTGTTATAAGTGCTGAAGCCATCAAATTAGGTACTACTATTGATGGAGGAGATTCAAATTTTATCTCGCTCATTCAAGATGCGCCTGCAAAACAAGGAATCCGTCCGGATACAGTGAAGTGGAATGAGGAGGATCCGATTCAGGGCGCTCAGCACGAGAATGACATTAAGCAGTGGTTCACACAGAACATTGTTCAAAAGTAAGCGGACAAGCGGACGTTTCCAATACCCAATTCTGACCTGGCCTAGCATACTCGTGCTGCTATGCCTGGTCGTTTACCCATTGGGTTCTATCCTGCTGCAAAGCGTGTTCCCTGAACTGTTCGACAAGGGGTTTCATGCATTTTCATTCCAGTCCTTCGGTGGAATCTTGAAAGACAACTATACGTACCGTTCGATTGTGGATGCTTTCTTATTCGGTGGAGCAACAGCATTGCTTGCAGCCATCATGGGGACGTTTTTCGCGGTCGCCGTGCACCGGAAATGGGTATATGGGGGCAAAATCGTCAGCTTGTTCATTTGGATTATTTTTTTTACTCCGTCCTATTTAGTAGCAGAAGGCTGGGTCTTAACGCTGCAGGACAAAGGGGTAATATGCGAATTGCTCCACCTGCCCGATGGAACCTTCAAATGGTTTTTTACACCTGTCGGTCTGATTGCTGCGATGTCCTTTCGGTTGTTTCCCGTTGTCTACCTGTCGGTTCGCTCGGGGCTTGAACGCTTGGGGGCCGATTTCGAAGAGGCTGCAAGAACACAAGGAGCCTCCGTATTCCGTGTTTGGATGAAAATTATCATCCCGCTTTTGTTTCCTGCCATCTTGGCTGGGGCTACATTGTCATTTGCTGAATCGGTCAGTGATTTTGGATTTGCCTCCGCCATGGTTCCACAGGCGCATATTCCGATGCTAACCTATTCGATTTATACGGCTCTCAGTCAAATGCCGGTTAATTACTCACAGGTCGGTGCCTTATCTTTTGTCCTAATCGCGGTTATTGCTCTTTCGCTATGGGTTCAGAAGTGGATTCTAGGAAGAGGCTCCTACAGTGTGATTCAAAACCAAATCAGACCTTATCGCATGGAGCGTTCTCCTTCAACGGTATGTACGGCAGTGGCTTTCCTTCTCCTGATCCTTGTATATGTGTTACCGATTAGCGGAGAGGTCATCACATCATTTTTTAAAAATTCTAGTGATGGGTTCATGGCATCGAACTTTACACTCACCCATTACCAAAGTGCGATCCAAAGCGGAAGTGATTCCTCTTCGGCGATCCTGCGTTCACTTTGTTTGGCATCCTTAACAGCACTGACAGTGACCATTTTAGGGATTGGGTTAGCGTTTGCCATTCATCACAAGTCAGGAATCGAGACAAAGATTCTCTCCGGTTTAACGATGTCCACGCTTGCGATTCCGGGAATCGTCTTGGCTGCTGGTTTTGTGTTTGCTTATAATGCGCCGTATTTGATTCCTTTCCATTTAAATTTTTACGGAACGTTATTTTGTTTGTATCTAGCCTATGTGGCGGGCTCTTTGCCGAACTCGATCCGCTTGCAAATGGCAGCCATAACTCAAGTCAGTCCGACTTTATTGCAGGCTGGACAGATCCACGGTGCAGGTCTATTCCGTGTTTTCCGAAAGATTCTGTTCCCGTTAATAGCAAGTACTTCCATTTCAACACTGTTTCTGATTTTCAGCCATATCATGTTTGAGCTGCCTTCATCGGAGCTTTTGTATCCACCGGCTGAGACGGTGCTTCCAGTTGTGATTACCAAGTCTTACACAGAATTTAAAATTGAAGATGGAGCAGCGCTTACCGTTTTATCGATTGGGCTTGTGCTAGCTTGCTATGGACTCGGACAGCTCATCATCTATGCTTGGAAACAAATCAGTAAGAAGCTTTCACTATGTGCCATTGATTTGCAGCATGTTCCAGCGGAACCAGCATACCCTAAACAAAAGGAAAGAGAAATTGCCGAATGAGCTTAGAATTACAATCTGTTCAAAAACACTATGCTGATAAACCCGTCTTACACGGGATAAATCTATCGATTGAAAAAGGAACCTTTTTAGCACTGCTTGGTCCATCGGGCTGTGGCAAAACCACTTTGCTTCAATCGATCGCTGGTCTTACATCCATTGATAAAGGAAAAATTATTATCGATGGAAAGATTGTATCCGAGCCCGGAAACGAGGTTCCGATTGAAAAAAGGGAAATTGGGATGGTGTTCCAGGACTTTGCCCTGTGGCCCCATATGAATGTGTTTGAGATTGTCTCCTTTGGTCTCAAGTTAAGGGGGATAAAGGGCCATGCGTTAAAACGACGTGTCATCGATACCCTATCCATTTTTCACATGGAAGAGTATTTGACCCGATATCCCCATGAATTGTCCGGGGGGCAAAAACAACGGATTGCTATGGCTCGTGCCATTGCGCCCAATCCTCTCTTGATATTAATGGATGAACCGCTATCCGCTCTCGATACGGCACTGCGTGAAGAAATGCGAGTGGAATTGGTGCGAATTTTTAAACAATTAAATATGACCGTCATTTATGTCACCCATGACCAGGGAGAGGCCATGAGTATGGCCGATCAAATTGCTATTTTAAAAGACGGGGAAATTGAACAAATCGGGACACCCGAAACACTTTATCGAGAACCCGTTTCTGAATATGTCGCAAAATTTATGGGTCGTGCCAATATCATTTATAAAAAGGGAAAATCATTTTCTACCTTTATCCGGCCGGATGATGTTCGTATTTTATCTGATGAGGAGGAAGGAGCTTTAGGGGAGGTAATGGTTCGAACCTATCTGGGCAGCCATTATCGATACCTTGTCAATTTGCAGGGATATCAGGAACCAATTGAAGTCACCCATCCGAAAAAAATTGAAATTGGTACATCCGTGAAAATCGAAATCCCTGTGGAAAAGTGCAGGATATTAGAGCCTATCTATTAAAAACAGGAGAGGTGCCATTCATGATTTTTGAATCTTACGCGGTATTAGCTAGTTTTCTAGGAACTAGTGTTGAGTTTATTGAAGCATTAACGATTATATTAGCTGTTGGTACGATTAGGGGCTGGAAAAGTTCCTTATCCGGTGCAGCTGCGGCTATTATCATTTTAATTATATTAGTAGCTGGAATCGGTACGTCGCTTGTCCAAATTGTTCATATTTTCTGGGTGCAGCTTCTTGTCGGTCTTTTTATGCTACTGTTTGGAATCCGTTGGCTGAGGAAAGCCATCTTGCGTTATTCAGGCCTAAAAGCGATTCATGACGAAGCGGAAAGCTATCAAAGTGAGCTCGAACGCCAGAAAAACGCGGGGAAAGTAGGCAATGGAATTGATTCCTTCGGATTTATGACTTCCCTAAGCATTACCTTTTTAGAGGGAATGGAAGCAATTTTTATCGTCATTACATTAGGAACCAGTTCAACGAAATCTGGGTTGATGCAAAATACCATTATTGGCGCACTAGTTGCGGTAGTCGTTGTATTATTGGCAGGTTTATTGCTGCGTCAGCCTCTAACGAAAATACCTGAAAATACCATGAAGTTTATTGTCGGTGTGATGCTTACTAGTTTCGGATCTTTTTGGGTAGGAGAAGCCTTTCAGGTTGACTGGCCACAGGAGGATCTGTCTGTTGTCTATATGTCAGCGACATTATTGATTTTCTCCTTGCTGACTGTCCGTTATATCAAAAGTAAACTTCAACAAGTGAAAGGAGGAAAACAGAATGAAAGTACTTTCAACGATGTGGGGATTAATCGTTGATGATGGAAGGTTAGCATCCATTTTGATCGGCTGTCTGGTGATTTCCTGGTTGTTATCGCTAGCTGGCCAGACTTTCATCGCCGCATTCGTCATTTGGGCAGGGCTATTGATATCTTTATGGGTCTCCATTCAGTATCAGCTGAAGTTGAAGCTATCTAAAGGGAAAAATTAAGACATACTGCTGTTGTCCGGTTTGGATGGCAGCTTTTGTATTTTATAAGGTTAAGAAATTGATTGTTATTCTCACCTAAAGGGGATTTATTTTTCGAAGTCGTTAGAATCAAACAAGAAATTAAGGAATCCTCTGAACCGTTTGTATAGTATGCTGTTCATTCACCAGAAGATGCCCAAAAATTACGGCCTCTTACATTTGGATGAAGACCGTGATAGATTCTTGTTACGATGCTTAAACGGATAAAAAACATCCGTTTTTTCTTGATTATTGGACGCAAGCATCGAACATGTTTGACGGTTGCTGAGGCACCCTTTGAAAGATTACTCGAGGAGGAAAAAACGTTTGGTTCTTATAATGGAAGTGTTTTCGGTGTCATCACAGGCATTTTAGTTGGAGTTTTAGGAATTCCCGCAATTCCTAAACCATGCTAAACCAAAGTTATAAATAAACAAATGAGGAGGCGATTCTTCAATAAGGAAGGATCACTTTTCTTATTTGATTATAGGGCTGGTTACTCTTTAATAAAACTTTTTTATTATTCTTACTTGACAGTTTGGTTAAAAAATTTGCTTTTTAAGAGGGTACTACTTTTGATTAAGATGAGTTGAAATTTTTTAACCCAAAAAGAGCAAACCAGACGGTCTGCTCCTATTCTTATTAGTTTAAAGAATTATGCTGTAATATTTAACTTTTGTTTCAATGCTTTTCTTCTAGTTAAATAGCGAGCTGCAAAATATGAACCTAACACGTAAATTACAGCAACAGCTTGTAAAGATAACGTTTCTGCAGTTGGGAATAAACAGAACCATACTCCAGCCCAATCAGGGATAGGAAGGTTGAGTGTAGTTGTACCAATCCATCCTGCCAATTGCATTTCTTGAACTGTTTCGCCCACCATTACAGCAAGTACTACAACTAAAAGCCCACCTGTGAATACCAACATTTTTTTATAAGGGAGTCGTTGATGGGCTAAAAATGTTAGAACTCCCACAACCATTGTTAACGCTAACCCAATTAGTGCTCCTTGTAAGATAACTTCAGAACCTACTTTTAACCTTAAATTTTGAAGGAAGAGAACCACTTCAAATCCCTCACGATATACTGATGTAAGACCAAGTAGGAAAAGAGACCAAAATGTATTCTTCTCGACTCCTTCAATGTTATTACCAGTTATTTTTTGTTTTTTTCGATTATGAAGGTTAATCCACCCTTGCCAGTAAATCTTATGAAAGAACCAGTTCATTATTATACATAAAACAATAACAGCCAGAAGTCCTGTTCCAGCTTGGATATTTAGCTCCGATGTATTTACAGAAGCAATGATGGCAACCACAATAAACCACGTTACAATTGTAGCTAAAAAGGATACCCCTGCTCCCGCAGAGATTGGCTTCCAATAGTTATCTTGCTTCTTTTTAACTAACCCTGAGATGATCGCTGATAATACTAAAATAGCCTCTAATCCTTCCCGAAAGATAAGGATAGCTGTATTTATAATGGCAGCACCTGGGGTTATGTTTTTGGCGGTAGGATCAGGATTTCCATGATAACTCATTCCCTGCCATACAATAACTCCTATTACCACCAGTAACGAAACAGTGATAAGTAAATTTTTGAGATTAAAAATTCTCCTTAACATTACAATCGCTCCTTATTATGTAAATGATAATGATAATCTTTATCAATTAGATAATTTGATTATATCTCATGATTCTTTTTTCAGTCAATAAAATTATTAATCTACTAAATTATTGTTCCCCCTTTTTAATGAAGTGTTGTATAAAACGTTCTAACTGGAGACTTTTTGTGGTTGAAGTAACGGGAGTTTAGTTCAACAAGGTAACGACTCATTAACTTCGCATTAGACCCGTATAGCGAATTAATTTGTGAGGAAAATGAACAAAAAGTGTTCATTAACAAAAAGGAAAAAAGCGTCAAAATGACGCTTTTCAGAAGTGGTGGGTCCCCCTAACTTAAGGAGTACATTATTTTATGAACAAACGATTTAGAAAGAAATGGACAAACATGGGGATTTTTTAATAAATATTATAATGAACAACCATTTTTATTTTGTAGTCTAATGAAAAAAAACTACAATTTTCCAAAAAAACGCTAAGTATAGGTAGATCCCAATTAGAATTATAAATAAGATGAAAATCACCATATCTGAAAATTTAGGGGAATCTGCAAAACGATTTAGAAACTGGCTTGAATTTGATATTTAAATGATAAAAAGAGCATTGATAGTGTCTATTCAATGCTCTTTTTTTGATTATTTTACTGTTAAATTTAAAGCTAATTTCGGTGCTAATTCACTGTGATTTACATTAAAATAATTAACTTTCCCTCCGAAAAGAGAACTCGTTATAAAAAACTCCGATGTTTTTAACTTTTTATTTTATTTTGAAACGCTTTGTTCGTTTTTTGGAACCAATGGAATTCGATTATAGATGTGGATAATGGCACGGCCAAATGGTGCAAAAACTGTTTGCAATGCAAAAACAAGTCCGCTTACTACCAGTGATACGATGATGCTTGCGAGTACATCAAAAGGATAATGGTTTCCTACATAAACACGGGAAATCCCTGTACAAATCGCAAACAAGAGCATACCAATACCAATCTTATGATGCTTCCGCCATAATATCGCTAAAGCAATTGAAAATGTACCCGTTGCATGATCACTAGGGAACGAAGAATCTTTTGCGTGTTGAACCAGAAGATTGACATGGTGTGATACAAATGGACGATTTTCATAAAAAATATGACCTAATATAACATTAATAACTAAACCTATCACTGCGGTTAGGGCTGCATATACAACTGTATATTTTTCTTTTTCTTTGCCCAAAAACCACATTAAAAGTAAAACCAATGCAAAGAAAGGAAATGCATATTGCGTAAAGAAAACCATTAATCCATCTAAAAAGGGATGATGGCCTGCATTTTGATTGATTGCTTGAAATATTTCGTAATTCACTCTAGCCCCTCGCCTCTGTCTAAAATTTTATAATTTTTTTCAAACTAAAATTTCATTTTTGATGTTTATCATCTATTTGATTTAGGTTACAGCCATCAAACATGAACAGAAATAAGTATATAAAGTAAATCTTATCGTTCTCTAAAATAAATATTAAGAGTTCCTTAAGTCGAAAACTTACTCATAAAATAGTGCTACATTGTATTTGATTCTTTTTTTAAAATTCGGAGGCCATATGTCATATTTAATCACTTTGTTTGAACAACATAGTTACCTCATTTTATTTCTAGGGATTTTTCTAGAGCTGATGGCATTTCCTATATCAGGGGAGCTATTAATGAGTTATGCAGGGTATTTTGTATATCAAGGGAAAATGCATTATATTTTGGCACTCTTAACAGTGTTTTTTTCAGCAGGTGCTGGAATAACCTTAACATATTGGATTGGTAGAGCTGGAGGATATAGACTTATTGAAAAATACGGCAAATATATTCATCTGGGACCTGAAAGATACAGTAAAACAGCTGCTTGGTTTGAAAAGTCGGGTAGTAAGCTATTGGTTTTTGCCTATTTCATACCAGGAATTAGACACTTTACTGGTTATATTTCAGGAATTTCAAAAATGCCTTATCAAAAATTTATCTTATCTGCATATACAGGAGCATTTTTATGGGGTATGTGTTTTATTACATTAGGAAAAGTATTGGGACCAGAATGGGATTCTTTCCATCAAGCTGCAAGTAAATATTTAATTATTTTCCTTATTGTTTTGGCTGTGTCGCTAGCAGTTATTCTTACCTTTCGATTCTATAAGATACAAATAAAAGACTATTTTATCAGATTGATAAAACTGTTTATGAAACGACTTAAAACAATAAGGGCAACAGAACTATTTCTGATTTTCCTTACTGTGGCTTTAATAAGTATGGTTATTTTGATGCTTGGACTAGCTGATGATTATTTAGACAATGATTTTACCCAGTTCAATAAAATTGCCGAATATATGGTTCATTCTGCTATTTATATGAGTTGGATGAAAGGATTTCTAGTATTTCAAGCACCAATCGCATTTTGCAGCATTATTGCTATAGCCATAATTACTATCTGGACAAAGGAACGAAACAGGGGACTAGAGTATCTACTGCTTGTTGTTTCTGTAGGGGGTGCAACCCCATTTCATCAATTAATCAGGTACGCTTTTTCTTCCCTTCAATCCTTCGGGTTCATAGGGAAAATTCCTTCTACGAATTTTCCCGATTTAAATGCAACTTTTATGATTATTGTCTATGGAACGTATATATTTCTGTTAATCCGTCATTCAATGAGAAATCTATTAGCAATGGTTGTTCTATTATTAGGATTAGTCTTATTAATGGGTTTGGCAATTGTAAATATTGTATCAACCAATGTACTACCAAGTGATATTGTTGGTGGATATGTATTTGGGGGAGTCTGGATATTTTTTAATTTCTTATTGTTTGAAATGCTGCGGCTAGTCTTGGAAAAGTATTAACCGGAATAAAAGGGAAAAAAAAGGCCTAATAATCGATTATTAGGTCATTTTTTTATATTCTTTATCTGAAAGGATACAAATAATAAGTTAATATGCCAACTATTATGCCAGTAATCGCTCCAAAAAAAACTTCCTTTGGTTGGTGACCTAACAATTCTTTTAATTTTTCTCTGGACTCAGCTTTCTTGATGTTAGGATCTTTTAAAATGGCAATTAACCGATTAAAATCAACTAATAGTTTATTTAAATTTCAGCATGATACCCTGCATGTCTTCGGACACCACTAGCATCGTGCATGACAATTATAGAAACTACAACACATATTGCAAAATCATTTGCGTAAATGCCAGAAGTTAATCCAACAGCTGTAGTTAATGAAATGATTGTGGAAGTATGAGAACTTGGCATTCCACCTGTACTGAACATCAATTTCCATTTATATTCCCTTGATGTAAAGAAGTGAATTGGAACTTTTATGAATTGAGCAATCAGCATGCCTAAAAGAGCGGCTAAAATTGGATATGATAATAACATTTTTCCTCCACTCAGTTTGAATTATAGTATTCGTAACTAAACTTAACCCATTTAAAATGGGGGATGAGTATATTATTTTTTAAAATCAAAAGATTAAACCAAATTTATGGTTGAAGCGTTGCAGAAAAAAAGCAATGCTCCTTGAAGCATTGCTTCCCAAATGCAAATTATGCTATGCTGATGCCTTTCTGCTTTTAATAACTTTTACTGCTATGAAAACTAAAATAAAGCACACAATAACTGCAACCAAATATGCAATAGGATGCAAGAAATTCTGAATATTATCCCAATTGTTGCCTAACACATATCCTACGTAAGTTAAGATTGCAGACCAAATCACACTACCAATGGCAGTGTAAATGAAAAATTTACTAGGGGACATTCGGGCAATTCCTGCAGGTAAAGAAATAAAAGTACGAATTGCTGGCAAAATACGGGAAACAAATACAGTAATTTCCCCACGCTTACCGAACCACTTTTCAGGAGATTCTAAATGTCTTTTTGACAAAAATACATATTTGCCAAAGCGGTCGATGAATCTTTTTCCACCCCAATATCCAATCGCATATGCAATTAGAGAGCCGATGATATTACCAAGTGTTCCAATCAAAATAACCCCTATTATATTTAAATGACCTGTTGAAACTAAATAGCCACCAAAAGGCATAATCACTTCACTAGGTATAGGTACGCAGGCACTTTCCAAAATCATTCCTAAAAGGATTCCCCAATATCCATTAGAATTGATCCAGTTTATTGCTATGTCTCCCAATTGATGTAAGATACTCAATTTTTACTCTCCCTTAAAATACTTTTTTGCAAAAATTTTTGACAATAACCATTTAACAGTTTGCCATAAAAAATGCAATTTGCAACTTGGATTTTTATTAAAATTTTTTTATTTGTAACCTTTAAAAAGAAAAAACCCCAATTTGGGGTTTCGCAAAGGGGGAGCAATTTTAATTCAGTCAAGGGTAAGTACCCATACTTTTATTATGCTCAATAACTGAAATTTTATTACCAATTTGTGATGATAAAACCATAAATAGAAAAATATAGGGCATAATATAGACTTAAGTTTCTTTTAATAATTACTTAATACTAACTCAAAAACATTATATTATAGTAAATTTGTTGATTTTAATTTCTTTAGTAACACAATTGCTTTAAGAATAATGTTTATTTTCATAAGGAGCTGAACTTTTTTGGTCTAAAAATTAACCAATCGCTGAAAATGTTGTGGGGAAGTCCGTGCTAAGTAAGAACCACATTTAAACAATATTCTTTTGTACAGGTCAAGCTTATGGCAATGACTGTCAGAGAAACAGAAATCTTACCCCGTGATAGAATAATCAAATTAAGATTTAGTGGGTAAAAACTGAATGGAAGGAAGTTATCAATGCTAGCAGAACGAATTGAAATGAAAATGTTGCTAAACAAGGTACCAGAAGTGACTATTTATTTCTGGATCATCAAAATTTTATGTACCACAGTGGGTGAAACATTTGCTGATTTCTTGAATTTCAACCTTGGATTCGGATTAGCTAACACTACGATTATTATGGGGGTAGCGTTTTTCATTGTATTATTTATTCAATTTAGAGCAACGAAATATGTTCCAGGTATTTATTGGACAACGGTTGTTCTTATAAGCGTATTTGGAACGTTGGTAACCGATAATTTAACAGATGGGATGGGAGTACCTCTTGAGCTTAGTACAGCTGTTTTCTCCATACTGCTAGGATTAACTTTTCTTTTCTGGTATCTTAGTGAAAAAACACTCTCGATACACTCGATTTTTACAAGAAGAAGAGAAGTTTTTTACTGGCTTACCATTCTTTTCACATTTGCACTAGGAACTGCAGTAGGAGATTTATATTCCGAACAACTAGGTCTTGGTTATCTTAAAACAGGAATCACAGTCATAATTATTATTGCTTGTATATTCTTAGCATGGAAAATGAAACTTGATGGGGTACTAGCATTTTGGATTGCGTATATTTTGACTCGTCCACTTGGGGCATCAATAGGAGATTTCCTTTCTCAACCGAAAGTTAATGGCGGGATTGGGTTAGGTACAACCGTGACCAGTGTCATTTTCCTAGTTGCTATCTTAGCGATAATTGTATTTCTTGCTGTTACGAAAATTGATATAAATGCAAAAAGTGAAACAGTAGAAAAAGACAAATCAAAAGAAAGCAAGAAAAACGTTATGACACAAACTATTGTAGCACTGTGTGTTTTTTTAGTTGTTGGTGTAGGAGGTTATGTGTGGAGAAGTAATGCTATAGCAACGCAAAACCCTTCACAACAAGCCACACTAGGTGGGCAGTTAACGCCTTTTATTAGCATTGAAAATAATATGCTAAAAGATGTAAACTCAAATAACTTTACTTCTGCGAAAAGAGGTGCTGACGACTTAGAACATCAATGGGATGCATCGGAAGCGAAGCTCAGAAAAATAGATGGCACCACTTGGACAAAGATTGATGGAACAATTGACGTTGTATTAGCATCCGTCCGTTCAGGAAACCCAGATGCAAGCAAAAGCAAATCTGCACTTAATAATTCACTTAGTGTTCTTAACGGAGCAAATAAACAAACCGCTTCTTCACAAACAACATTAAAAGGGCAATTGACAGATTTTGCTACAATCGAAAGTGATATGCTAAAACAAGTAAACTCAAAGGACTTCGCTTCAGCAAAAAAGGGTGCTGACAATTTGGAACATCAATGGGACACATCGGAAGCTAAACTTCGGAAAATTGATGGCACCACATGGACTAAAATTGACGGAACGATTGACGTTGTACTAGCAGCAGTTCGCTCAGGAAACCCTGATGTAAGCAAGTGCAAAACAGCCCTTAACAATTCGCTCAGTATTATAAATGGTGCAAATAAATAAAAAATCTTAAAAACCCCCCTTCAAACGTAGTGGAAGAGGAAGCAATTAAGACTCAAGATTCAAAGTATGAAATGAAGCTGCCAATTTTGGTGGCTTCTTTCAATTATCCATTATTTTTTAGGATACGAAATTGTAAAGCAAACCTGCCCATTTTGATTCTCAGCCTTTATACTTCCATGATAAAAATGAACATTTTTGTTAGAAATGCTTAAACCTAGGCCGAAATTTCCCTTATCACCTTTACTGTTCCATTTACGGCAGGCCGCCGTACCAAACGAGCCGAAAACCTTTATGAACTTGGGCTCCTTGCCCAAACCCAGCCAACGGTTGCCCGTTGAATCGCAATATACGCTCGGACTCTATTAATCTCCTTCTTTGTTCTCCTTATTGTAATCATTTGCTCTTAAGGGCAATCAAGGATGCTACGCTAGCACTTTGCAAACTTTGTGAACTTTTTTAAGAAGAGCGTTTAAAGAACTTCACAAACTTCAAGCCCATTGACAGCCCTTTTCGCAAAGATTCGTTGAGGTCAAACAAAAAAGGAGTGATTGTGAATGAAAGTAAGTTTTCATGGATTGAAGGTAGCAAACTCAAGCACAGGATATTATGTAGGTAGATACTTTCAGAAAGACGAAGTCACTTCACAGTTTGTCCGATTAACCGATAATTTCAGCCGCAAACATGAAGCCATCGAGTGGATCGAATCCATAATGGAAGAAGTTTCGTAGAGGAAAGAAGGGTAACTCCCTCTTTTGTTTTTTTGTTTTAAAAAGTGTACCGAAGAGCATGAAAAATTTCCGGCTAAGCTAGGAATCGTGTCGCTTGCTTCGCTTTGCTCCTAATAATTGAAAGAGTGTTAGCGGCATCTTGGGGGCATTGAACCCTTAAAAATGCCGACTGGCACAAAAAAATTTATTGAAAAATCTGAAAATGTGCGCTAAGCTATTTCCTAACACTATTAAAGGGTAAAAGTTATTAGATTATTGTAAATATTCGGTTAAATCGACAAACATTTTACAATCACTCATTTATAATGGAGGAAGGTGATTCTTGTTTGTCCAATAGGTTTTTCTACATTTTTTAAAAATGGGAGATGTAAATATGGATTTTTATGGAAAGTTACCTACTGATTTTTTAATTGCTTTTTATGATGAAATGATGAAAAACATTGAAAAAGGATTATTAACGAAAAATATGTATTATGAATTAGGTTTACTGATTTCAGTTGCAAGTGACAGGGGGATTACATTAGAGCAACCATGCGACTTTGAACAGATCGTCGATCAAAAGGCTCTGGAGGATTTTATTCATTTTACGCAACATGTATCGTAATAAAGGACGGTTTGGTACCATCTTGGAACTATTATTATGTAACCATCAAAAAAAAACTAAAAAAAATTCCCGTATTCAGTGGTAAAAATACAGGACTTTTAATCAAACTTCTGTATGTTGCTGATTTTTTCCTTTTTGATACATCGTGATGAGCTCGTCTAATTTCTGACTGTAACAAAGGGTGTCATTGCTATTTAACCCAGTGTTCCCTGCAATTAGGATCAACATCTTTCTCATCTGATTGATCCGGTCCTCTAGTTCCTCCATCTCGATAACCATCATGCATTCCCCTGATTCTCTTTAACTGTTTAATTCGATAAATTGAGTTTTTCCGCAATTATTATTATGCGAAAAATTTTAAATAATTGGAATACATCTGACAAAACCCCCTAAAACATTACAAAAAATTGTATAAATAGACGAACCAAGAGCTAATAGAAAGAACGAGTGCCCTTTCTTTCAGAACGTACCTGTCGCTTTTTCACTGACGACGCTACCACAACTTAATCTTCTCAAGACATGAGCTGCAAATAAGGTCATATTGACGAAAAACAGGTTATACCAGTTACTGGTATAACCTGTTTTGACTGCTAATCTAACTATCTAAAAAAGGGTTAAAATACTTTATGCTGCTAAATCACTCTTTGGACCGAAGAATTCAAAATGGATTCTCTCTTCTTTTACTCCCAATTCTTTTAAGGAACGGTAAATTGCTTTCATGAATGGAGTGGGACCACAGAAATAAAAGTCCGCATCTTGAAAGACCACATTGTCCTTCAGCCAATTTTTAGATATATATCCTTCAAAGTCAAAGTTATGATTTTTACGGTCTTCTTCTGTTGGTGAATCATAAAATACAAAGGATTTTACGTTCTCCCTTTCTTCAATCAACTCAACTTCATCTCTTAACGCATGAACGCTGCTATTTTGTGCGGCATGAATAAATGTAACCTCTCGTTCCGGCTGAACCTCAACTACTGTTTTTAACATACTCATCATCGGAGTAAGTCCAACGCCGCCGCTCAACAGCACAACAGGTGATTTCTTTTTTAAATCAAGGGTAAAGTCTCCAGCTGGGGCACTTATCTTAAGCACATCTCCCTCATTGACATGGTCATGGAGATAATTTGACACCTTGCCTTCTGGAATATCAGTACCAACTTCGCGCTTTACGGTAATTCGATAATAGCCCTTTCCTGCCGCATCAGAAAGGCTGTATTGACGAATATGGGTTTATTCCTCACCAGGGATTTCCAGCTTAATGCTGATATATTGACCTGGTTGAAAGCCAGCGATTTCTTTGTGATTTTCAGGTATAAGGTAAAAGGATGTAATGACGTCACTTTCTTCTACTTTGCGGTCGACGATGAAGTGACGGAATACATCCCAGCCTCCTTTCTGATTGGCTGCTTCGTTGTACATTTCTGCCTCAACACCTATAAAGGCATCCGCAATTACTCCATAGGCTTGAGTCCAAGCATCAATTATTTCGTCCGTTGCAGAATCACCAAGTACATCCTTGATTGCCAGGATTAGATATTTCCCTACGATCGGGTAATGTTCCGGTTTGATCCCCAAACTGCGGTGTTTTTGGGCAATCTGATTAACGACTGGAAGGATTGATTCAAGGTTATCAATGTACATGGCTGCTGCATATACAGCACTTGCAAGTGCTCTTTGCTGTTTTCCTTGCTTTTGGTTTGCATGATTGAATATATTAAGTAATTCAGGATGTGCCCCAAACATTAATTGATAAAATCGGGTCGTAATTTTTTCTCCGTGTTGCTCCAAAACCGGGACAGTTGATTTTACAAGGTCAATCCTTTTTTGGTCTAACAAAACAAACACTCCTTTGTAGTTATTACTGTTTTCATAGGGTTTATTATAGGGAGCATTATACATAGAATGTGTGATTTAAATCACACGAATGTATATTCAAAAACCCTTGGCAAACGCATTCATTCTTTTATTTATTGATGTCCATCCTTTCTTTATATTTTTTTTATAAAAAAGTGACAAATTCGTGACATTCGGGTGAATTTACTCAGAGTTCCATCTAATTTAGCCGGTGCACCAGAGCCTTTCCGGCAAGAAGCTAAGAAAGCTAGTCAATCGGTCAAGGGGTAAAAAAACTTTTTTGCTTAATGGCGACTAGCGCAACAGCAAAAAAATTTTGTGCAAAGAGCAGCATGGCTGCACCACAAAGAATGAAAATGGATAGTGATACTGACTTTAATCCAGTCAATCCAATCTATAGGCTTGCTAATTTAACACTCTCCTCTTTTATTGAGCAGGGTCTTCTTAAGTATTGTCACTTCTCTATTTTTGAAGAAACTTATTTTCAGGATAGCTGAATAAGGGAAATTTCCTTTGCCCGTACTTCTTACTTTACAAAACTATCCATGCTCTGTCCCTACCCTCTGATTTTCACCTCTTTCCCCTGTATATCTAGGAGGATTTTTAGACTGCTTATTTCTAATGGCTCCGGGTCAATATCTTGGGCATAATACAGTTTATATACATAGAGAGGGGGATAGTATGAGGCTGAAAAATGGAGATTTTTATACAAATGTTTTTACCAATAAGTTATATAGGTTAAATGAAGATAAAGATAGTAGCTGGAACTTGAGTTTGCGTGATGAAGAAGGTTATCATGAAACAGATAAAGTATCAGGGCGTGATATGATTAAATTGGTAAAAGGTAGTTATAAAAAAAGCTAATAAAAAAGCTACCCCATGCCTGTCATAGTACCTGTAATCAAATTTTTTTAATGAAAAGTAGGAAAAACTTAAAACAATATAAGATGTTCCAAGGAAAAAGTCGCCTTTATGTCGAATATTGTAAATAAAGGGGATTATCCAATGAATAAAGTTGAGTTATTAAAAAAATTACTAAATAGTAGTCGAGGTAATTTGTTTTCACTAGAGATTCCTACTACAAAAGAAAGTGAAAAAAAGATTCAAGAAATGGTTAGAATATTAGAAGCAGAAAAAAGAATTAAATTAAGAGAATATGTACAGAGAGAATACTCAGTTTATTTACATGGAATAATTAAGTATGCATCCGAATAATTGGATGCATTTTTTATTGGGGTGAATCACCATAGTGTTCTTCAAGTTATACAGTAAGCCAGGATGCGCATAGAATTTTTATGAGATTTAGAAATTGTGAACCTTCATAACTCACTGAGCCAATAAATGCTTGGGGACATGCACGTAACGAGTGAAGTTAATATTTTTATTTCAAACCAAAATAAAAAACATCCCGAAGGATGCTATTCACTGTTCTTCGATGATTTTGGTGAATCAATCACTTTACCATCTTTTGTAGGATTCATCACATAATATATTGCAGTACACAATCTTGCTTCAATAGATGTCAAACTAGGTTTAACAATCTCACCATCGAGTTTTTGCTTTTCTATTTTAGCAAACATTCCTAATGCCCGGGAAGTTAAATCTAAAGCCCTTTTTAGTTTAGTAATATCATTATCATAATCTTTGTCCGTAACTTGAGATGAAATTTCATCTGCAATTTTAATAATTTTTTCAAGTCTTTGATACTCGTCCAAATTCACCATCTCCCAATAGATATTATGGAATGATGATTTACTTTATTACTGTAAAAAAAGGAGATTCCCCAAGAGGAATCTCCCTTTCACATTTAAAAGCGTTTTCGGTTTCTTTTCTTTTTTAGTTTGGTTAGAGCCTTTGCAGGCTAGGGAATCTCCTTCTTAGCTTGCTGACTAAAAGAGGAAACGCGTAAAAATATCCAAATTCTTCCATAAGGAAGGGTAAAAAGGAATGGAAAAATTTCAATGAACTAGGAGAAAATAAAAATGATTTAAAGGAACGCTATGATTAAAGCTCAATGTATATTTTGGCACTATGTTGATTGGATTGGAAGGCGCGATTTCCTGTGAGAAAAGCGGGTCAAGGGAGACTCCCGGACCATCCGTGGAAAGCGAGTGCCTGAAGCGGAAATCAACAGGCATGTTTAACAGAAAGTTTAAAGGATTTAAACAAAATTTTAATTCTAAGTGAGGAAGCAGAATGAAAGTAGTAAAACCGCCAAAGAAGCCGCTAATCTATTATTACATATTGATATTAATTGTTATCATGCTTCTAAATACTTTCGTTTTTCCGGCAATAGTTCATTATTCAATTAAAGATGTAGATTATGGGACATTTTTAACAATGGTTGATCAAGGAAAAGTAAAACAAGTAGAAATTCAAGATGATTATATTACCTTTGGTCTGAAAAATGACAATGTAGTCTTTAAGGCAGGAACTATGAATGACCCTGGATTAGTGGACCGGCTCCATAAGGAGAATGTTAAATTTTCTAAGGTAATACCGATGCAAAACTCACCGCTTATCAATTTCTTTTGGACATGGATAGCCCCTTTACTGATTTTTTTAGCTCTAGGTCAATGGCTGACGAAAAGAATGCAAAAAGGGATGATGGGAGGCGGTGGGAATCCCTTCTCCTTTGGGAAGAGCAATGCAAAAGTATATGTAGAATCAGAAACAGGGATCACCTTTGCTGATGTCGCAGGCCAGGATGAAGCCAAGGAGGCGCTCCAGGAAATTGTTGACTTCTTGCATAATTCAAAAAAGTATATCGACATTGGCGCTAATATCCCCAAGGGGGCTTTGTTGGTGGGGCCTCCAGGCACAGGGAAGACCCTTTTGGCAAAGGCAGTTGCAGGGGAATCTAAGGTACCGTTTTTCTCAATGTCCGGTTCGGAATTTGTTGAGATGTTTGTTGGCATGGGTGCGGCAAGAGTCAGAGATTTATTTAAGCAGGCTAAAGCAAAAGCCCCATGTATTGTCTTTATTGATGAGATCGATGCCATCGGGAAAAGCCGTAATTCAGGAATTTCTGGCGGTAATGATGAGCGTGAGCAGACATTAAATCAGCTCTTAACGGAAATGGATGGATTTGAACCTGATAAAGGCATCGTAATCCTTGCAGCTACCAATCGACCTGAAACGCTGGATAAAGCCCTTTTAAGACCTGGAAGATTTGACCGGAGAGTCCCTGTGGAACTACCTGATTTAGCAGGGCGAGAATCAATTTTGAAGGTTCATGCCAAAAAAGTAAAGTTAGCGGATGATATAGATTTTAATGTCATTGCTCGGGCGACATCTGGCGCATCAGGGGCCGACTTAGCCAATATCATCAATGAAGCTGCACTTAGGGCGGTTAGAATTGGCCGTAACAGGGTGATCCAAAGTGACTTGGAAGAGTCAGTAGAGGTGGTCATTGCGGGCTATCAACGTAAAAATGCCGTGATTTCGATGAAAGACAAATTAACGATTGCCTATCATGAGATTGGCCATGCACTGGTTGCTGCCAACCAGAGTCATTCGGCACCTGTTCATAAAATAACAATCATCCCAAGAACTTCAGGAGCTTTAGGCTATACGATGCAGGTAGATGAAAAGGAAACAGTGCTGATGACGAAGGAACAGGCGCTGGATAAAATTACGACCTTTATGGGCGGCCGGGCTGCGGAAGAAATTATTTTTAAAAGTATAACTTCTGGTGCATCTAATGATATTGAACAGGCGACCAAGATAGCCAGATCAATGGTAACTCGGTTTGGAATGAGTGATGAATTCGATATGATGGGTCTAGAAACAGTGAATAACCCTTATTTAGGTGGAGACACGACACTATTGGTATCGGCAGAAACAGCCTCCAAGGTGGATTCGGAGGTTCTCAGAATCATTAAATCCTGCCATCAGAAAGCAAAGCAGATCTTAACGGATAATATTGATAAATTACATGAATCGACCAAGTACCTGTTAGAAAAGGAAACTATAACAGGAGAGGAATTTATGAAGATTCTTTCAGGAAAACACGTTGAAACTGATTTCTAATTGTTAAACTTACGAAGGTTGGAACGGGCAGTTCAACAAATGGTTATGTTGTTAATATGGAAAAAATGGGATTAGTGAAAGACATGGTCAACAGTCAGGCAGTGTAATATAAAGGATAAATGATTCGAAAATTGTCTATACCATTAAAAATGGAAGAAATATAAACTAAATGTGGCCTAACTCATTTCTCGATTTTTATTTACAGCTGTTAAATTTACGAATTTAAGTACTAATGGATATTTGGATTAGAAATTTTTTAAAACCTCATTTTTATATGTTACGGTGAACCGGACCATAAGCAACTGCAAAAATTTAGATCTCCACTCCACCTTTTTTTTAAAAGGCGAAAAAATAATTTTTGATAGGATAACAAGATGAAAAAAGAAGTCACTTTTAAGGTAAAGGGCAAGTTTGTAAATAAGTATAAAAGCGGTTATCCGCTCATATCAAAAGAAGCCATACTGAACTTGAACGAAGCTGCCGAAGAAGGAACTATAATCCGGCTCGTTGATGAAAAGAATAAATTCATAGCAAAAGGCTATTTTGGCAAACAAAATAAAGGTTATGGATGGGTTCTAAGCAGAAGCGAGAATGAACAGATTGACCAAAGGTTTTTTCTGAACAAAATAAGGGATGCAATCAAGTATAGAGAGTCGTTTTTTAATAGCATAGATACTAATGCCTTCAGAATAGTGAATGGCGAAGGCGATGGTTTGGGCGGATTGACCATTGAATATTTTGATGGCTACTATTTAATCAACTGGTACAGCAAAGGAATTTACCACTTTCGGGATTATATAATAAATGCGCTAAAAGAATTGACTAAATATAAAGCCATTTATCACAAGAAAAGATTTGATGTCAGCGGAAAATATATTGAAGATGATGATTTTGTAACAGGAGAAAGAGGAACATTTCCGATTATCGTGAAAGAAAATGGAGTAAACTTTGCTGTTTACTTAAATGAAAGTGCCATGGTTGGTGTATTTTTAGATCAAAGAGATGTAAGAAGAAAAATTCGGGATGCTTATGCGGACGGAAAGAATGTACTGAATACCTTTTCCTACACAGGAGCTTTTTCAGTGTTTGCTGCCTTAGGAGGCGCAATTAAAACGACAAGTGTGGATGTAGCAAATAGAAGCTTTCTGGAGGATATCGAACGAATCCTCAAAGATACTCCAGAAGAAAAACAAACCTTGCTGTTCTCTGCAACAATGCCAAAACCGATTCAAAATCTTGCGGAAAGGTTTATGAATGATCCGGAGTTAGTAAAGATAAAAGCGAAGGAAGTTACTTCTCCATCGGTAAAGCAAATATTTTATGAGGTTAATGAACGAGATAAATTTGAAGTTCTTTGCCGTTTGCTTGACGTGGATAACCCGGAATTAGCCGTAATTTTTGGAAGAACAAAAAGACGCGTGGATGAATTAAGTGATGCATTGAATAAAAGAGGGTATCTTGCTGATGGGTTGCACGGAGATTTAAGTCAACGACAGCGAGATGTGGTGATGAATAAATTTCGTGAGGGAAACATTGATATTTTAGTTGCGACCGATGTGGCTGCGAGAGGAATTGATGTATCGGGGGTTACCCACGTCTACAATTTTGACATTCCTCAAGACCCGGAAAGTTATGTTCACCGAATTGGCAGAACGGGGCGAGCTGGTAAGACGGGGTTAGCTATTACATTTGCTACACCGAGGGAAATTGGACAGATTCACAGTATTGAAAAAGCCTCGAAAGGAAAGATCCAGCGTAAATCAATACCGACTGTAGCAGAGGCAAAAGAGTCTATACAGAGAGCCGCAATAGAAAAGATGATTCAACTGGTTGAAGAGGAGGAATACAAGCAATTTAAACAAGCAGCAAACGAATTGCTCGAACAATACGATTCGATAGCGTTAGTTGCAATTGCCTTGAAATTGTTGTCGAAGGAACAGAGGTATATTCCTGTGGAGCTAACATCCGAGGCGCCTAGATATTCCAATAAGTCTAAAGTAAAGGTACAAGAGAAACAAAGGAGAAACTATAAAGGGAATAGGGAATTTGGAGGAAAAGGGGGAAATGGTAAACGTAAAAATACTTCCAAGTCCCCTCGAAAAAAAGAAAGTATTCCTTTACTTGGAAAAACCAAATAGGGATATTCTATATCTCACCACTTTTTTTTAAGTATCCGTAGCCCTAATCCAACAGTTAATAATAAGCTTTCTTGCAAACACATTCGAAAAATCTATTCTTTAAAAGATTTTTTTTGTTCGGTGTAAAGGATAGCATCATTAAAGCTTTTCGTCTTAATCATCACTGATAGCGGATAGTATTACATTGTGTGTATCTACACACTTGGAGGCAACACAAATGGAAAAAGGTAAAGTAAAATGGTTCAACAGTGAAAAAGGCTTCGGATTCATCGAACGTGAAGGTGGAGACGATGAATCCGTTCTTTTTCAGCGATACAAGGTGAAGGGTACAAAACACTTGAAGAAGGTCAAGCTGTGACTTTTGACGTTGAGCAAGGACAACGTGGATCCCAAGCTTCATACGTTCATAAAGCTTAATTATAAGGATGCATATAGAAAGGCTCTTATTCTAGAGTCTTTTTTTATTTACTTATTAAAATAAAAACCCCACTCACACGTGAGTAAGGAATGGAGGTCGGTAAATCAAATCAAATAATAAAATTAGTGCAACATACAATTACGAAATTTCCACATTATAATATATATGGTAGAAGGATCGCTCTTTTTATATTTTATTTCTTTAAATCGAGGGATTACTTCTCATTATTTTTTTTATATGTATTTTTGAGACAAATTGGAGTCTAATTTAAAGGCGGTAAACAGGAAATTTTCCACCAAACTCATCTGCAGGAAATTTATCTTTGCTGTAAGTTAATGACGATTAATTGTTATTATTCTTTAATTAATTCTTCTTCAAAGAAAAAGGTATTTAGATATTCATTAACAATGTAAGAGTACCTTTTCATGTTTTTAACATACTGACATTTATAGATTGTTACTGATTCACCGGAGGCTTTAATTTTACTTTTTCCCCAATAGTAAAAAGACTTTCCCTCATACTTCTCACCCTTTCTAGAAACCAAAATAATTAAATAATAAACGATTACTTATTTTCTTTAATGCATACATATTATATAAGCTTGGCAGAACTTCTTAATAATATCTAGCTTTTAGCATAAAATTGATTTTTCTATTCTGCTGATATGAGCGAATTTATGTGTAATAAGGAAGATACGTTGTGTTTTGCTAAGGAAGATGGTTACTAATACAGCAGATCCGTAAGTATATCCTTTGGGGGGAAATTGCAGCTGAGTTGTACCAGGGATCCAAAAAATATGGATACATCATTAAAAAAGCTGAAATTGAACAATTCGCGATGTTCAAAAAACAAAAATTTAACTTGAGTACCCAATCAGTTAAGTCTTATTTGGGGGAATTTTTTAGAACAGACCAAGAATTAATTCGTTAAAAAGTCAGCCCTTGTCCATTTCATTTCATTATCTTGTACATATATTATTATTGCCAACCATCATTGTAACACCAACATATACATTACCTTCTTTTATTTAAAGAGCGTTTGCCTATAAAGCAGACGTTTCTTTGCATTTATAGGCAAATCGTATATTTTGCCTTTTCAATATGATGTTTGTCCAATCAATTCTTGTCTTATGAAATAGGATACAGAGTGATTGTTTATTTCGGATATTCTAACAGGTGGTGATAAGTATGTTTGGATTCGGAGGAGGCTTCGGAGGCTGCGGCTGCGGCGGTTTTGGCTATGGCGGAGGTTTCGGCGGAGGAAGTACATTTGTTTTAATTGTAGTATTATTTATCCTTTTAATTATTGTTGGTACTTCTTTTGTTTTTTAATAAATCAATACACGTTCTAGCGGAAAGAATGATTAGGCTGGAGGTGTAATAAATGGACGGAATAGGAAATAGTTTTGCGTTAATCGTCGTATTGTTCATCCTTCTTATCATCGTTGGTACAACATTTATGTTCTACTAATAATAAGATAGATGGAGCAGGAAAAATTCCCTTTATGAGGTCCTTTTTTCGATTATCAATATCAGCATTATTTAAAGTCGATTTTCTTAGCATAGGAAATATCGGCTTTTTTGATGTTGAAATTTGTTTAGCTCATATTTCCAGCATATAGCTGTTTGGACCCCTTATTGCACTAGGCAGTATAGAAAGGTCTCGAAATCGACTCCCGAACAAGACGGCTTCATTTCACGCTGCTCTTGGATGATGCTTAAAAAAATATTATAAAGGGTAATGCGTTGACTTTGTCAACGTTTTAAATTATTGTCAAGTTGACTAAGTCAACAGGAGGGGAGAAGATGAAACGCTCAATTAAACGAATCATTGAAGCGTACCCGAAATTAAAAGGTAAATTAAAGTCTTATCAAAACATTGTAACAGTGGAAGAAGCAATGAAAGGATTAACAGACGTTGAAGCTGTATTTTTAAAATTAGCCTGGTTTTTTGAAGCACCCCAACAGGAAAGTTTTAATATTGGATTATTTTATCTTCATTTAGATAATGAATGGCTTGAATTCGCGTTAGAATTAATGAATCAGTTCTTTCATGAGGATACGTATTTAATTCAAAAACCTACCAATTCCATTCTTAGAGAAACGCAGGATCATTATTTTAATCAAAAGCAGTTTGCTGATTTCTTATCGGAACAGTGCTTGAATTATGATAAACGTAAATTAAATGTGTATTACAGTCGAGGGAAAATACCGAAAGCAGATGTTGAACTTTCTGGTACACCCTATTGGAGCAAGTCTACAGTCGAAGGGTTTTGCAAACAGGAGAAGGAAAGATTGAAAAAGGATAAAGTTATCCTGGGTAAGAAAAAATTCTTAAATTCAGATAGGTAAGAATGGGCTGGATAGTCTTAAAAGGCTATCTAGTTTTAAAATGATTGCGAAACTGAGGAGTAGTATTCAGAAACTCCAAGGTAAAATAGGTAATAAGGCAAAAAAATTATTGTACTAAACAAACAGAAATGTTACCTTATAAAAGCTGCTTCAATAAAAAGTTCAATTGAAAATAAAATTTTTAAGAATAAAGTAATTTTTAGTTGATATTTATGAACCAACATGATAAGATATTTTTTGTCGCTAAATTAAATAGTGATTTGACAGTAAATTTGTTCTTTGAAAACTAAACAAACTAAGACGTGTAAACAAACTATAAACATTCATTTCGATGTGAAATGAAGCCAACGTAACTTATGAGCTAATCAACTTTCTTGGAGAGTTTGATCCTGGCTCAGGACGAACGCTGGCGGCGTGCCTAATACATGCAAGTCGAGCGAATCAATGGGAGCTTGCTCCCGCTGGTTAGCGGCGGACGGGTGAGTAACACGTGGGCAACCTGCCTGTAAGACTGGGATAACACCGGGAAACCGGTGCTAATACCGGATAATCCTTTTCCTCTCATGAGGAAAAGCTGAAAGACGGTTTCGGCTGTCACTTACAGATGGGCCCGCGGCGCATTAGCTAGTTGGTGAGGTAACGGCTCACCAAGGCGACGATGCGTAGCCGACCTGAGAGGGTGATCGGCCACACTGGGACTGAGACACGGCCCAGACTCCTACGGGAGGCAGCAGTAGGGAATCTTCCGCAATGGACGAAAGTCTGACGGAGCAACGCCGCGTGAGCGATGAAGGCCTTCGGGTCGTAAAGCTCTGTTGTTAGGGAAGAACAAGTACCGGAGTCACTGCCGGTACCTTGACGGTACCTAACCAGAAAGCCACGGCTAACTACGTGCCAGCAGCCGCGGTAATACGTAGGTGGCAAGCGTTGTCCGGAATTATTGGGCGTAAAGCGCGCGCAGGCGGTCCTTTAAGTCTGATGTGAAAGCCCACGGCTCAACCGTGGAGGGTCATTGGAAACTGGGGGACTTGAGTGCAGAAGAGGAAAGCGGAATTCCACGTGTAGCGGTGAAATGCGTAGAGATGTGGAGGAACACCAGTGGCGAAGGCGGCTTTCTGGTCTGTAACTGACGCTGAGGCGCGAAAGCGTGGGGAGCAAACAGGATTAGATACCCTGGTAGTCCACGCCGTAAACGATGAGTGCTAAGTGTTAGAGGGTTTCCGCCCTTTAGTGCTGCAGCTAACGCATTAAGCACTCCGCCTGGGGAGTACGGCCGCAAGGCTGAAACTCAAAGGAATTGACGGGGGCCCGCACAAGCGGTGGAGCATGTGGTTTAATTCGAAGCAACGCGAAAAACCTTACCAGGTCTTGACATCCTCTGACAACCCTAGAGATAGGGCTTTCCCCTTCGGGGGACAGAGTGACAGGTGGTGCATGGTTGTCGTCAGCTCGTGTCGTGAGATGTTGGGTTAAGTCCCGCAACGAGCGCAACCCTTGATCTTAGTTGCCAGCATTCAGTTGGGCACTCTAAGGTGACTGCCGGTGACAAACCGGAGGAAGGTGGGGATGACGTCAAATCATCATGCCCCTTATGACCTGGGCTACACACGTGCTACAATGGATGGTACAAAGGGCTGCAAAACCGCGAGGTTGAGCCAATCCCATAAAACCATTCTCAGTTCGGATTGTAGGCTGCAACTCGCCTACATGAAGCCGGAATCGCTAGTAATCGCGGATCAGCATGCCGCGGTGAATA
>NZ_AP041612.1:0-142500 GCF_055395235.1 Neobacillus sp. Fa239 | reverse complement strand
CATGCAATTTTTCTAAGAGGAAAATATCCTTATTATATTCTCTTCGGAGTTATTTATATTCCTCATTTTTAAATTTAACCTGCGTTACTTTGATTTTTTTAGCGTTAATTCAGATTTATCTACATCAAATACAAAATCATCAATCAAGATAAACATTCTTTGACGAATCATTATCCACTTCCTTACTTTTATATTTCTTACTTACTTATAGAATTAGTCTAAAAGAGGTCACGTATTTAATTCAAAAACCTACCCATTCCATTCTTCGAGAAACGCCGGATCATTATTTTAATCAAAAGCAGTTTGCTGATTTTTTATCTGAACATGGATTGAATTACGATAAGCGTAAATTAAATGTATATTATAGTCGAGGTAAATTGCCGAAAGCGGATATTTGCTGGTACCCCGTAATGGAGTAAATCTGCAGGCGAAAAATTATTGTGAACAGAAGAAAGATAAATTGAAAAAGGATTAAGGGGGAATCTCCCAGCGGGGGATTTTGTCATGATTTACTGTTTAACCTATATTCAAGATAAAGGTTCTCGTATTATTCGGTGGAGAAATTTATTTTTGAGTAAGAAAAGGTTAGAAAGAATCAATCGTTTTCACATTTTAAAGAGTCAACAATTAGTGTATTTTTAATTGTAAAATGTACTTTGATAACAACTTTTTGAAACGCTATATTATATATCTGTTATTCGACAATTTTTGATTACTTTGCCGGGAAGTACCAGCATTTTTTTATATCCATCAGTTTGAGGATATAAAAAATTTATTGAACTTAAAATTGTAAGTGCCCTCATCTACTATAAATATTGTTAATAGAATGAAAAATATGGAATTTTTTTAAAATCTGTAAAACTTATAATGTATGAGGATAAACAAGAGTCAATGGCTCATAAAAATCCATTATTAACCAGATTTATAAAAATACATCCAATGGTTATAGAATTCGTTAGGATATATAAAATAATAGTAAAAATTAAGAGTAGAGGAAAGGATTTCGTTTTGAAACTTTTTGATTTTACTTTCCTGAAATTTAGAAATATAAATGTAATGGAAATACTCTAAAATGGCTAGTTTAGTTTCAAGTTAAATTGTGACAACCTGTGGAGGAATAGACATGAAAACACAATTAGCCATTTGGGCAGGGAAAACAGCAGGAACATTGAGTCAAATAATAGGTTATGGAGGGAGTACCATCCCTGGGGTTGTGGCAAGGAAATTGGATGGTAAGTTTTTGCGTCATTTAAGAAAGAATGCCAGATCAATCATCTATATTACAGGAACCAATGGAAAAACGACTACCGCGAATTTGATTGCTCACCTACTTGAATTTTGTGGAAAAACGGTGATAGCCAATCGCGAGGGATCTAATATGGTTACTGGAATATCTGCAACAATGGTTCGCAATGCTCCAATTATTGGATGGATGATGAATGATGTGGCAGTTTTGGAAGTAGATGAAGCAAGCCTTCCTAAAGTTGTATTGGAGTGCCCGCCTGATTATTTGATTTTGACCAATTTTTTTCGAGATCAGTTGGACAGGTATGGAGAAATTGACATTTTAATTCAAAAAATGAAAGATTGTCTGAAATCCATTAATGTTAAGCTCATTTTGAATGCGGATGACCCGTTTGTCCATCGGTTTTCAGACCTTCAAAAAGAGACAATATATGTCGGTTTAAGTGCCAATGCTTGCCGATTTCATACATACAATATGGGAGAATCGAAATTTTGTCCAATTTGCCAAGAAGAGCTCTCATACAGCTATATACATTTTGGTCAGTTAGGGCATTATTATTGCAGTTGTGGGTTTACACGGCCCCAGCCTGCCATTTTTGTAGAAAAGGTTTTTCAAGGCAAAAAAGGGATTCAGCTTATTATGGATGGGGAGAAATATTCGACTACCCTAAGGGGAAAATATAATGCATATAACGCCTTATTTGCAATTAGTGTGTGCCAAGCTTTAGGAATGGAATCAAAAGCAATCCGGAAAGGGTTTATGTCCTACCAAAAAACAGATGGAAGAATGCAGGAATTTTCTATCGGTAATGAAACATGGAAACTTAATCTTGTGAAGAATCCTGCTGGGGGGAACGTTACGCTTTCCGAGTTTTTTCAATCAAAAGAAAAGAAACAATTGATTTTTTGTTAAACGACCTTCTTGCTGATGGGGAAGACATTTCGTGGATTTGGGATATCGACATGGAATTGGCCAACCAAGATGAAGTAGAAGTGTTTATTGCAAGCGGTAAAAGAGCATATGATGTTGCGATTAGATTGAAGTATGCCGGCGTTGATGAAAAAAAAATTATCATTTTGCCAAACTTGAAACAGGCAGTCCTTTATGCTAAACAGAAAGGGTTTCCAGCTTATATCATGGCTACGTATACTTGTCTTTCACCTTTAGTTACCCTACTTACAGGGGAAGAAGTACTTAAAAAAGGAGATGGGTATTTTGGAACTTTTACTATACCATTTTTGCCCAGACACTCTAAACCTTTATGGGGACAGAGGAAATATTATTTGCTTAAAGAAACGGTGCGATTGGAGGGGAATCTCTCTTCGCATCGAAGAAATCAAGAACCCTGAGGATGCAAGACAGGCGGGCTGTGATCTATTTATGATTGGCGGCGGCAGCGACCGGGAACAATCCATCGCCACTACGAGACTTGTACCCCTTATTAAGGAAATCAAAGCGTGGATTGAGGATGGGGTCTCTGCCCTTACCATCTGCGGAGGGTACCAATTTTTAGGGGATTATTATGAAATTAAAAATGGAGAAAAATTAAAAGGAATGGGTATCTTACCTTTTTACACAATAGCAGGTGAAGATAGACTTATGACCAACCTTTTAGTAGAGTCCAAACAATTTGGGAAAGTGGTTGGATTTGAGAATCATGGAGGGAAAACTTACCACTACTTTAAGACACTTGGAAAAGTTATTAATGGATATGGAAATAATGAAGAAAGCGGCGGCGAAGAGGGTCTTCATTACCATCACCTAATCGGAACCTATCTTCATGGCCCTATTCTACCGAAAAACCCCAAAATTGCCGATTACTTAATTGAAAAGGCGTATGAACGAAAGACTGGGAGGAAACTAGAACCTCTCGATGATGAAATGGAGAACAAAGCAAACCAGACCGTATGGGAGAGATTCCTGCACACTAAACGGAAAAAATATAAAAATGAAACGTGAAGACATAATTTCATTTATATTTGGTAAAGTGCTAACCTTAAAGGGAAATCGCTTCTTTTTTATTATTTTGGTTGGTGTTGATTAGTCTTGTTTTGGAGAGAAGCAAACATGCCAGTGGGGAATATAGGCGACTAGCCTGCTTTTTGCCGTTCAAAATTGAGTGAAAACCAATGATAAGGGCAGTTTGTGAGCTTCTTTTGTTCTTTACTGCTCCTTATTTTATACTTGGCTTTGCCTCAGTTTAAATCCAAAAAAGAGCAAACTTGTAAAATAGGAAACCATGTTGAAATATTAACCCTTAATATCGGATGATTTCGGCTATATTTTGGCTACCTTATATAACAGTCCTTATCAGCTTGAGATGAAATTTCATCTGTCATTTTAATAATTTTTTCAAGTCTTTGATACTCGTTCAAATTCACCATTTCCAAATAGATATTATTGAATAATGATTTACTTTATTACTGTAAAAAAGGAGATTCCCCAAGAGGAATCTCCCTTTCACATTTAAAACAGTCCAAAGAATTTCTTTCGTTTCGTCGGTTCTGACTTTTCACTAATTATTTGATTGAAAATAATCGAGTAATCCTTGGTAAACACCTTGAGCTACTTTATCACGGTAATCAGAACTTTCAACAACCGAATCATCCTTGTTATTTGTAAGGAAGCCAAGCTCAATGAGAGTACTTGGTCGTGAATTGTTGCGTAAAACACTCAAGTTATCAAATCTTGTCCCTTCGCTATTTAACCCCGTTGCTTGGACGACTTTATTTAAAATATCGAATGCTAAAGGGTTACTGATTGCCGGTAGTAAAAATCGGTTATCCCATTGACCGATGGGTCTCTTGTCCAATTATAGTGAAAACTAATAAAAGCATCCGCAAGGTTTTGGTTTGAGAGAGCTGCTCGTTGTAGTAAAGGAACATACGAATCGTCGGTCCGAGTAACAATGACATTGGCACCTGCGTTTTCAAGTTCTTGTTTAACGGCTTCCGCTGTAGGTAAGGTTAAAGATTTTTCTGGTGTTCCGGCAATACTTGTTGCTCCGTCATCCTTTCCTCCGTGTCCCGGATCCAGCACAATGAATTTTCCTTGAAGGGGCTCAGTGGATGGGTCAGATGTCTGAATCCCTGTAATAGATGCAGTCGATTGAGTTTGTCCGTTTTCGTTAAAAGCAACGATTTTCCCCGTTGTTGTTGGACCTGCAATAACAGGTGCGTCTTTAGCGAGGTAATCTTCATAGACCCACCCATGGATGCCAGAAGAGGACACCATTTTTGCCCATCCAAATTGTTCCTCCTGAATGTCTATTTTGGTTCCCCGTTTTACTTTACCTATAACTGGACTCAATAAACTCGGATTTTTTCGAACGTTTAAAACAGCTGCTTCTACGGTTGCTCCTATATTTTCATTGGATCCTGCCTTATCTTCGGAAGAAATCGTAGTTGCATAAACCGTTTGATCCCTTTCAAAGGGAATAAAAAATAGGGGTGATAGGACAAAAACACTTACAACAGCCAATACTTGCTTCATTCGGGTTGCTATCACTTTAGTAACCTCCATCCTACTTAAACTACAATACTAGGATGGACAGGTTTCTATCAAAATATAATCTATTTTTAACATTTAATTGATGGAGAAAAAACCCTAGGCAAGGATTCTCGAGGGCTTATATATGAAGGTATACATTATAGCTCATTTAAGCTTAATCAATTCTTAAAATGGATTCTCTACATCATTTGGAAACTATATGAAATTTTAACAATTTGATAATAGTTTAGTATCAAAATAAGGATTAAAATAGCTCAGTAGGCAAATATGAGTCTCTGAAAGGATGAAGAATAATGAAAGCAATTCTTGTAGTGAGAAACTTTAATTTCAGAGGAATTACAGAAGGTATACATAGGGTAAAAAGAAAGGAAATCGAAGAAATATTTGCTACTGATTTTGTAGCAAATCATTTGATTAACGATTACTCTATCAGTTATAAGCAGAATGAAAACATTGTAACAGTTGGGATTGAACATATTCAGAGCGCGGTGGGTTTAGAACCATATCATAAAATGATTTTTTGTTTTGAGAAAGTTGAACAGGCTGATGAGTTTACAGTTATGATGGATCATCAATTTGAACTATGTGAAAAAGCTGGGATTAAGCTCGTTTAAAACGTCGGTCATTTATGAATGGCTTCGGCGAATCCGGAGAGAAATGCCATATGGTGCGGTTCTGGAAAGGGTATAGGCTGATGGAACTGGTTCGATATAGCGCCTTGCGGCGCTTTTTTAACTGCAGAACAACAGAAATAAGGGTACATATAAAAAACCTCCGAAAATATATACCTGTATGACAAAAGCTATTCCCAAACCGCCCACTGTGTTCCATTCTTTTCTGAATCCTCCAAAGTAGAAGAAGAATCCAATATGAAGAGCGAGTGCTATATTAAAGGCAATGGACAGATTAGGAGTAGGAGAAAAGTAAAGGCTTATTGGAACGCTTAACACAAAAAAAATGAGGTTGAACACTATTCCGAGCAACGTACTGCCTTTGGATTCCTCATGGTCCATATGATCATCCCTTTTTAAATATTCAGTACATTGTATGGTTAACTCGTTTTTTTTATTTCGATTTGTCAATAAAAAAAGGAAACTCCTACAGGTTTCCTTTTCGTATTAATTCACCTCTTAGGAACTCGATGCTCTCAACGAGCAATCCATTTCCTAAAGCGATTGACCAAGTAGTGATGGTACAGTAACAAACCGATAGCCTTGAGCCTTCAAATGATCAATGATTTGTGGGAGGGCTTGTAGTGTCCCATTCAGTTCCCCTGCACGGCTGGCTAGGCAATGTTCCAGAATGATCCCTTCTGGTGAAACTTCCTTGTTCACTGTCTTGACAATGGCGGGGGCTGGAGTCCCTTTCCAATCTTCTGTGTCGACAGACCAGTCAATGATGCGATAGCCAAGATCATGGATTAGAGTCACTTCTGTTGGCGTCACCATTCCGTAAGGTGGTCGAAACAATGTAGTTCGCTGACCCGTAATCTGCTGAATTTCGTTTTGTGTAGAAACAATTTCTTGAGTAATTTGTGCGTTGTTAAGTGTCCATAGTTTCGGATGATCCCACGAGTGATTCCCAATCGCATTGCCTTCTGCCACAATCTTTTTCACTATATCTGGGTAACGTTTGACTTGTTTTCCAACCATAAAAAAGGTTGCGGGCACTCCTTTTGCATGTAAAATATCTAAAATCCTTGGTGTATAGTAGTTATCCGGACCATCGTCAAATGTTAGCGCCACCTGTTTCAGCTTCGAATGTCCCTCATAGATAACAACAGCAGGAAACTGTTGATAAAGAGTTTCCACCCGCTGTCGATTGTATTGCTTTTTGTGTCCAAGATTTACACTTTTCTTTTTCTGCTCTATTTGGTAACCATTCGCACTATTCTTTTTATTATTTGATGTACAGAGGAATAGAGCAGCACTGCTAATGAGCAAACAGGATAAAAACAAAATCATTTTACGCTGATTCATAAAATCACCTATATTTTAGTATAATCTTATTTCTATCGAGGTCTTTCGCATTTGATAGATAATTATCGCTGAAACATATTAATTTTAACACGCGAAATTTTTTACTTGATATTTATTTACAGAAAAAAAATAAAAGTAAAAATTCCCATTTAACGCCGATCACTTTTTGAATCGGCGTTTTTAATTGCAATGGTGTCTTTTCTCTGCAGATTTGGTCATTAAGAACAAACAAGGCACCGATTAGTATCTCTACTCGGTGCCTTGATTTCTACGGGATAGAGGATCCATTACCCAATTTCGTATGCAGGGAGTGCGACGGCAACGGAAGCATAAAGGTAAGGTCATTGAAAATGAGGGTTTATACTCTGAAACGTGCGAAACCTGTTTGGGAGAGTGCTATATATTTGAATGATCCACGAGCGCTGAAGCGAGCGCTAGTGACACGGACCGTGGCGGGGGCATGAACACAGGAATGGAAAGGGTCTTAGGTGAACCATCACGCTATGGCGCGATGGTTTTTTTATTCTAGTTTTTTTGTGTAGTAGTTCGTCTTGTTTGGGGCATCGACCCCCAACAAGACGGCTTTATTCCAAGCTATGCATGGATGAAGCATAAAAAAATATATAAAGAGTGTTGTGTTACTTTGTCAACGTTTTATTCTATTGTTAAGTTGACTAAGTCAACGGGAGGGGAGAAAATGAAACACTCAACTAAACGAATTGTTGAAACGTTCCCGAAATTTAAAGGTAAATTAAAGGCTTGTGAGAACATATATGGCTGTTCTCTGTGCGATTAGAGGCTCCCGAAATAAGATGCTAAAAGCGTTTTATGATAAAAAACGAGAAGAAGGAAAACCCTTTTTAGTAGCCATGATTGCTTGTGCAAATAAACTAATCTACTGGATTTTTGCATTACTAAAAAGCAAAGTATACGTTGGTTTTATTCATCTTGTTGTGTAATTAAATATAAAAAAAGTGCTGATAAAGCCAATACCTATTAGAAATGAAATAAACGGTAAATCACGGTCAGATGATTTTTTAAATATAACGACCGCTAAAACAAACGAAAAAACAGAACCAATAAGTAAAATTCTATTTACACACAGAATTAAAATACTATCTAACCACAGCAAAAAAATTTCTCCTTCTATTTTGATTATGATATCCATGAAAAAACTGGAAAAGAAAAAAAGAGAGTGAATAAAAAGGTACCCCTTATTGTCCTAAGATCTGAACATAGTTGTCATTACTTTTGATTTTATTTTCGATTAAATAATTATAACAATCGAACTTAATTTATATTGAGTTAATCCCTAATTTGAACAGTGGATATTCCTTCCTCTAGTACAATAATTATGGCTTATAATTAAATTATAAAAGCAATTTTTTAAGTTCTGATGAATTTTATGTAAACGTTTTCTAAATTTCACCCCAATTGTGAATTACAGATAATAAACTTGTTGAAGGAAAGAGAGAGGATGGGGCTTCTTCATGAACCGTTTATATGGTGGTCATTTTTGGTTATTGTACAAAAGGAAACAAGTTAATGGAAGATGTATTAGAGTGTTTTGTTATAATATGGTTATAAATATGTTGGGTAGGGAACTGGATTATGGAAATTTTGATAAGAGATTTTGCTAGTAACTGTTCATTAAATAAATTTGAAGTATGCTAGCTTGAACAAGGTGAAATTGTGTCATCGGTAAACATTTTAATATTCTTAGAATTTTCTTTAGAATTGAAGTATCTAATTAAGCAGTTTAATTTAACAATGAGGATATGATTATTTATAAATTATACGATGAACAACAAAATGAAAATAACACTATTCCTTTTATAGTGGGTAAGTTTAGAGGATTAACAACCTAAAACTGAAATGATCCTCTTAAAAATAAAGTTCCCTTTTTCTAATACAAAAGAAAAATTGTGAAATATTGCACTTTAACTACTATGAAAATAAACTTCTCTAATTTATTAAATGTGTATTACAGTCGAGGAAAAATACCGAAAGCAGATGTTGAACTTTCTGGTACACCCTATTGAAGTAAGTCTATAGTCGAAAAGTTTTGCCAGAGGGATAAGGAAAGATCGAAAAAGGAATAAGGTGTAGAAGTTTTTAATGGGATAATGATTCAAAGTAGCTTGAAGATTTCAAGCTACTTTTTTGATTTAATCGGTTAATATTCAGATCGTAAGAAGTCTTTAACCTCATTGTTATTCCGAATAATCTTCTTCACACTCAAACGACTATATGCTTTAAATTGACGACTCAGTTATAATCAGTGAAACTTACCGGTCCATAATCAAAAATCATTTTCCTTCATCGTCCTTAGGAATAATTTTATACCGGAAAGCAGAAGGCAAACTGATTCTTATTCCCTCGATAAATGCTTGAATGAGGTAAACATGACAAAATATCAAAAACGTACGGTTTATAACTTAGGATTCATGGAAAGAAAGAGGATTTTCGGGTAAAGATGAGTTAAGAAAGAAACGGAAATACACCTAAGATTGATAAAGAAGTTTTACAACAGATGGAACTAAAAAGGATGAACAGCCCTTCTTATCTAGAGCGTATTTGTTCTCATTTGAATAGAAGGGCCCGATATCTAACAATCGTAAAATATAAAAAATGTTTCATCGATCATTTGTTGTACTTTTTCCATCTTTTTCTTCTATTTGATTTACTTTATTCCCTGTGTACTTAATTGAACTAACTAGCATGAGGAGAGTTAAAATTAAACATCCACCCATAATCAACAAAAAATGATGCACCCAATTAATGAGAACTGAAAACTCCATTTACATCCTCCTCGTATAATGACCTTCATTTATTATTTTCTTTTTATGTAAAAAAATCTCTACATTCTGTAATTCAATAATGTGAATAATTTACATTTTTAAGTTGAGTATTTATTTGACCATTACATTGGTTATGGAAAAGAAATCAAGATTGAATATTGATTCAAATTCATCTTGGATTTGAATTCTTTTATTTAAAGGGTCGATTTTCATTACAAATCCAACACGTGGAAGTAAAAAATCCGTCTTTCCATGTTGTAATTTCTAAAAGTAATTTGGTTTCCATGCTTTTAGATAATAGCTGTTCCATCTCTTCTATTTTCATTTCATCCAGCAGTGGTCTAGGAGTTTTTTGTTCATCGTGCGAAAGATCCTTTAACAATTTGATGGATTCCGGCATGAAAAAACCTTGCCACTTCTTCATTCCACGATCTTTATGATCTTTATTCATTAAAAAAATCCCCCATTTTTATTTATTTCAAGAACATTTGTTCTTATTTTTCAATAGGGTTGTTATAAAAATTTTGGATATGTCTATATCCTCTTTTCGTTTTTTTATCAGTCATGCAGCCTGATCTTTCTTCAGAATTCATGACGTTAAAATTTAAGGTTAAATACATACAGAAAGACTTTGGCGGCAGCACGACGGACTGATCAGAAAGGATAAGCACCATTCTGTCATTCCGTACGTGTCGCTTCGGCATTAAATGGACCGATAACCACGGTCTGTACGGCTATCGCCTACATTCCGTGGGTTCCTGTTGCATTTACGGCTAACGCCGCCATACCGAACGAACCGAAAAAACGGAAAATCATGAGATTGAAAGATTAAAAAAATAATAGACAAAAGGAGAGCAGCCGAATAAACGGCTGCTTTTATTGTTGATTTTTCCCTTTTGCCTTCCGAATCGTAAAACAGCGCAAGCTTTCTAACCTTCCAGCCAGCAGGACACCCGAACCTTTCCGGCTAGAACCCAAGAAAGTTAGTCAATCGGTCAAGGGGCAAAAAACTTTTTTGCTTAAAGGCGACTTACGCAACAGCAAAAAACTTTTTGTGCAAAGAGCACCCTTGACCCATTGCCTATGCGTGTTTTTCGTTCTACTTGCAAAAGTGGAAAAATCATCCCCCTTTGGGGAACTTACTCGCTTCGCAAGTCAAAAGGAAAAAGAAAATCTAAAAAAATCAAAAATTATTAAAAAATCAAAGGAGAATAAGCAAATGACAAAAGGTGTTTATGAAATCATTACAGAAAAAATCATTGAAAAATTAGAAAAAGGGGTTGTACCGTGGCGCAAGCCATGGACCAATTCAAACGCGGTTAATTGGAAAACACAAAAGCCATATCGAGGAATCAATATTTTTCTAGTAGAACCTGGAGAATATGCTTCCAAAAAACAGATTTTAGAAGCGGGTGGACGAATCAAAAAAGAAGAACTAAAAAATTCTCATATCATTGTCTATTGGCTTTGGAAAGAGACGGAGGACGAAAAAACAAAGGAGAAAAAGACTTTTGCCAAACCCTTTTATTACCGAGTTTGGGAGATTACTAAACAGTGTACCGGCTTAGAGAGTAAAAGATGGATGGAAACCTTTGAGCATGATCCGATAGAAAAGGCGGAGGAAATTTTTAAAGGATATATCGATTCCCCAGATTACACGTTTCATACAGGTAAGGCGGTTTATTATCCAATATGGGATCGAATCAATTGTCCTCCGATAAAAGATTTTAAGATTCCAGAGGAATATTATTGCACGTTGTTTCACGAAATGACGCACAGCACTGGACATCAAAGCCGTTTAGCTCGACCAGGAATCATGACAGAAGGAGTTGCGTTTGGGGATGAAGTGTATTCCAAGGAGGAATTAATAGCCGAAATGGGTGCGGCGATGTTGTGCGGAGTGGCCGGAATTGATAACAGTACCATCGAAAATAGCGCAAGCTATATTGATTCATGGTTACGAGCTTTAAAGAAAGATAGCCGATTAATTTTACAAGCCGCTGCTCAAGCACAGAAAGCAGCCGATTATATTTTAGGAGAATCTAAGAATCAATCTACAATAGAAAATTAAACATACATGGATATTCAAATTTACAAATACAAACTTCACCGGCTGACAAGTCAGCCGGTAGAAGGAATAATCGAACAATTGGACTTAATCCGGAGTGTAAGTAAAAGGAGTGAAAGAGATGAAAGTTTTTCAAGTTGTTTATTTTGCAAAAGGGCTTCAAAGGGTATCGATTGTAGTTGCCCAAAATGAAGAACAGGCAGAAAAAATGGTTTCTAAAAATTTTAATATGAATGATCATTACGAATTAGATAGGATCCATGAATGTGAATTGAAAGCTGAAAACATTCTCCATACGGAAGTAATCGAAATTATTTGATATACATGATTCCTAGTTCGTTTACTGGTGTCGGGAATACAGGTAAAAACACTTGATTATTGGAAACCATACCGGCCGGAAAGGAGCAGGTATGGTTTCACGGGTGGATGAAAAAAACAATCATTTTTTTCTTGACAAAAGCAGTCATCGAGCTTGCTTGTCGGTTGCTAAAGCAATCTAAATTCATCAGGATGTAAAATTTTCTGATATTAAAACCCTCATTGATCGAGATAATCTAATCATTAGTTATCTTCATAACGAAGGGATTCAATATAGTTTTAAAGAAATAGTACCCTATAGCTGAGGGACGAAAGAATTTTGAATGGATTCAAAATAGTTAATTTCAAGGAGACTAAAAGTATCATAAAAAAAGGAAAGAAGCACCTTTTGAAAGGGTGCACATGTTTATAAAAAGAAAGAAAAATGCATTTCCTTGTGGGAATGAAAGTTCTAAAAAGGATAAAAGGAGAGGATCTGATTGAAAACTTGTCCATATTGCGGAAGCAACATCGAAAGAATGAATCAGCAATATTACTATTGTGATTTTTGTTTTATGAATCTTGATGCAAGAATTGTTAAAGAGAATCGTGAACGCCTAGACGTTCGATTTCGTGAGTTTGCTCTGGATGCCTATATTGACAAGACCACACATGAAATGATGACATTATCCACTTTTGAACTGTTATATTTGCTCAAAATGATTCGGAAAGAACGCAATGATATGTATCATCATTTGCATGTGTTTCACCGGGCTGGTTATGATGGAAACAATGAGTTTAAAGAAGCTGAAAAGGAAACGGGCCGAGATTACATGTTCTTCACGAAAAAGGCGTTTGTTGTAGAAAATATTATTCGTTCGCGGATGGGTTATGTTCCAGCACGAATTACTGAAAAGTATCTAGCGAATTATTTAGATAATATTAAAAATGACAAAAAAGGTCCAATGATGATTCGAATCCAACGCCAGCAATTGAAAGGACAAATTAAATAGTTTATATAAAAGGAAAAAGGGTAAAAACATTTATCTTATGGTTAGATACATTTAATAAATATTTGTTTTAGCCTTTTTCTGCGGTGCTTTTTTTAAGAAACATCTTTAACAATTAGACATTGATTGATGAACATGAATTCGAAAAAGACCTTAATGGATATGGAAAAGATGGTTGGGAACTGATTTATTGCATCAATACGAGTTTTGGACAGGGAACCTCAAGAGAAGGCATTGCAGTTATGAAAAGGAAAAAATCTAAATTAGAATTCTAATAACAATAATAACCAAAATAAAAGTAGCTTTTTATAATTTATTTCTCCCAAAACCATATGAAATTTAATTTCCAAGTTCGACAATTGGGGACTTGATTTTAAGAAAGTAAGGGAAAAAGAATATCCTAAACAGATTTGCATTTAAATGGTTGAAAAGGAAATACTATTGGTGGTCATAAATTGACGATTTCTATAATCAGCTACTCCACTCCTGGTTACGGCAAAATAACCGTAGCTCCTCCAACCCTTTGACCTTCCTGGGAACGGTGATCCCAACCGTAAAAGTAGTGGATCGGGACGGTTTGCCATCTACCGAAGTAAATGATGGATCATTTTATGTAGAAAAAGTAAATATTGTATTTAGAACAAAGGCATCCCTCGGGGGTGCTTTTTGACTTAGTTAAAGAGTGATTATGATTTTCTTTATAAACTAACTGAGAGGACTTATAGCAAGTTGCGTGAAAAAATAATTCTAGACCTTACTCTAAACGTTTCACACGTTCAGCAAATTCGATTGGATGCTAGTCAGTAGTTCTTGTGCTTACTGGACTTACTCCACCCGTAAGTCGGTATTCAAGAAAAAGGGTTCTGTTTTTTTACAGAGTCCTTTTTAGTTGTGTGCCAGGCATGGGTTCAGTCTATTGGGGGTAAGTCCCGAACCATGAAGACAGTAGTAGTGGTTAGCTTAACGTAAGGGTGTCTACAGTTACTTGAATTCTGAAGTAATTGTGCGGCAAAACTCCTTTCTGAAAGATAAGAACTACATATAAGGCTATGTACATGACCAAAATTACAATGAGCCTCATAAGCCCAATTGCTTGTTACCATTACTATAATGAAAAAATAAATTTTAAGGAAAATAGTTGAAAAGCCCCTCCCTTTGCGAATTTTTGATTCGAGATAGGATAGCGACACGATTTTTTCCGCTTAAGGGAGGCTGAATGATTGATTTATAAACATATTTTGGAGTGTAGGCGAGTAAATTAGTAACAGATTAACAGATTAAATGTGTAACAGTGTTAGTGACTTAAGCGTTGATTTTACTGGAGATAAAGAAATAAAAAAGAGGTGGAGAGGGAGTAATTATATAAAAAATGCTATTAAAAAAGAAGATGAACGAAAATTTCGTTCCAATAAAAAAACCGAGTCAATTCTCCGTTAGATGAAGATACTCATCGTAAGTTAAAAAAACTAAGCGTTAGTTGCAATATGACCAAAACCATGTTGGCAGCTGAGCTTATCAAGATGTGTGTGAACCACACAGATATTATTAATTTCTTTCAAGATACGCACAATACAGAAACTGAATACAGAGTAATACCAGTGAAAGTAAACGGGAAAATAAATTATTAATTAACGCTTTTTTCATATTTTTCCCGATCTTTTTCCTGGTTTTATATCAACTAGGTCACATTCTAACTCTCTCGTTATACTTTTCTTTACTTCCACCAACGGTTTCTTTACAATGAACGCATTTCAAGAAAGAGGGTTACTTGAATAAGCCCAAAAGAATCATTCTGTGGACAGCTTTGGGGAGTATGAAATATTTGGACTTGTAGGAAAATAACGTGAAGGACGTGAGGTGACGATGTGGTTCTTTTTACTATCCGTAATTGTATTTAACGTATGGTTCTTGTTCATGCCAAAAAAGTTGACCTTAATCGAGATATTCTCTACTTGTATGTTTGCAATGGTTTTTCAGCAAATAGTAGACCTCGCTTTAGACTTAAAACTCGACTGGTATGGTTATTTTTCAAAAGGCATACAATGGACGTACATAATAGCCATTCTCGGAATCTACCCAGCGGTGAACGCAATTTTTCTGAATTACTATCAATACATGAAGAATATTACTGAGAAATTTTGGTACATCATTGGTTGCTCTGTGTTCGCCGTAGGTTACGAGTGTTTAGCTGTTAAATCTGGATATTTCTATCATCACCAATGGAAACTTTGGCACTCTGCAATTACCTATCCGTTTTTATTACTGTTTCTGTTGCTGGTTTTGAAGTGGGTTAGAAAGCTGATTCACCATCAATATGAACGTATTTCTAGATAAGTAACTCTGAGAATTACCCCAGAAGTTTTCGAAACTGCAAAAATGGATACAAGATTGTGAAAAAATGTACTTACACTAAGGGTAGCTTTAGTTGAAGAATATCTAATTAGTCGATTCTACTTTGAATCGGCTTTTTTATTTGTTGGTGGCATAACTTAGGTTCATAAATAAAGAGGTGAATAGCCGTGAAATATGGATATGCGCGGGTCTCGACTTTACATCAAGAGTTAGAATCACAACTACAAGCATTAGAAAAAGAAGGTTGCAATAAAATTTATTCCGATAAGTTCACAGGAAATAAAAAGGACCGGCCGCAGTTCAATAAGCTATTACAAGAATTGAAGCCAGGGGATACTTTGGTTGTGTACACAAGAAGGTAAAGCTATTGCCAAACAACGGGATGACTATAGAGAGGGAAGGCCGAAAAAGTATAGTAAAAAGCAAATTACACATGCCTTGCAGTTGCTGGAGATGCATTCATATAAGCAAGTAGAAGAAAAAACAGGGATAAGCAAAAGTACTCTTATAAGAGCAAAGAAACGCTTGGAGGACGGCAGTCATTGAAGGAATACAGGAAGATGTAATTAAAATTTTTATTGTCCTCTCTTATAAGACTCCTAATGTTCAATACTAAATGAATAAAGTGAAATACTGGTTATCATAAAAGTATTTGATGTCGGAAACCGTCACTCCTAAAGTGTCCAAGAGCTATCCATGAAAATGGGTAGCTTTTAATTTCCCTCATTTAATCAATTTGAAAAGCATGAAGTATCCCTACTCCATAAACCTTACCGTGCATATTAATGGTCGGGAATTGGTAACCTTAAAAAAGTAATATGGGATTCTCCTTTTTCAATTAACATAATGGACGTTAAGAACAGGGAAGGAAATTCAATATTGCCATTGAATAGGAGCTTTTTTCTATTAATTAATGAGTTTTGAATGTAACCAACGTTAAGTCTCTAAATACTTTAGAAGGGAAGTGTTAAGGATTATGTAGTTTTCTTTAAATAAATAAAATTTATTCATCTCAAAGAGTAAAAAAAAAGGTGGAAATGATAAATGAACAGACTTAAATCAAAATCTTTTCGTCATATTTTTGCCCTATCAGTGTCAGTGTCAATGGCTTTTGCTCCAATTGAATTTTATGGGATTCCATCAGAGGTTGTACAAGCAGCTCCTATTATAAAACATTCCCTTCCGCTTGGACAACCGAATCTAAAAGAATCAAGGGTAACAAAAGAGATTGGAAGAGGGGTCACCTATTCAAAAATTGTACGTGGCTTTCAATCGGATAAGGAAGTCTACATAGTAGATATAGCATTTTTAGCCACTCTACAGGAAGCAAACACCCTCACCAATCGATTGAAAAAGGATGGATATAATCCTATAGTGCAAACCATTACAAAACGTGCACCTGATGACCCTGAAAGGGGCCCGCTTGGTTATCTTGTTCGGTTGGGAGCATTTAAAACTAAAGATGAAGCAAACAAACTGAAGAATGAACTTTCGGGAAAGGGCTACCAAAATCCTAGTGTCGTCTATTCCGGTGAGGACGGTGTAGCGACATCAGGACCATGGGTTGTGAATGTACTGGAAATAAATCCTAAAGTATTTAAGGGAAGGATTGTGCCTGAACTAGGCACTGAAATTGTTCCTGACCGCGAGAAAGTAAGTAGTATAGCGGCAAGAACAAAAGCCTTAGCAGCAACAAATGGCGGTTATTTTGTGATGGGACCGACTGATGGCACGGAAGGCGATCTTGCAGGTATATCCATGATTGATGGCAACCTAATCAGTGAGGCAGTAAATGGAAGGACAAGTGTGATTATATCCCAATCTGGCAAACATGTCCGGATTGCTCCTGTGGAGACACATCTTTCAGTAGTTTCTTCAGATGGTACAAAGCGGGATATTGACGGATTAAACAGAAAACCAGGTTTGATCCGCGGGTGTGGTGGCATTGGTGACACACCGACAGACAAACCTAAGCATGATTTCACCTGTACGGATACAGGAGAACTTATTGGGTTCAGTTCCAGATTTGGCCAAACCACCGACCCCGGGGCAGGGGTAGAGGCAGTATTGGATTCGACAGGAAAGGTGATGGAATTTCGTAATCAACGTGGGGGTGCCATTCCAAAGGACGGCATCGTGCTCGCCGGAACAACGGACGCCGCAGATTGGCTGAGTTCACATGCTAAAGTAGGGGAAAGGCTCAACATAAACACTTCCATTTTAGAGAATAAGGCCCCCCTTAAAGGTGAAGCAACAATAGGAATCGTTAACGGCGGACCGCGTTTGCTCCGTAACGGAAATTTAGTCATTACCGCATACGCAGAAGGATTCCATTATCTGGAGAAACCGGAGTTCTTCTACAGATTCGGTGATCGTCGGAATCCTCGTACACTTTTAGGGGTAAAGCCAGATGGAAACATTCTTCTCGTTACCGTAGATGGACACTACCCAGACTATAGTGTTGGGGCAAGTTTCGAGGAAAGTGCAAAAATAATGAAATCTCTTGGTGCGAAAGATGCAGTCAATCTGGACGGCGGCGGTTCAACAACTATGACGTTAGGATCTCAACTTGTAAATCGTCCTTCAGACGCGACTGGTGAACGCCCTGTGGGAGATGCCGTTTTAATTATGCCTTAATTCATACTGAAAGACAAAGGGCTGTCTCTTTTGCTGTAGGCAGCCTTTCTTAGGTAAATAATGGATTTTATCCATATGAGATAAAAAATATAACTTGTTTTATCCATAATTAATCAAAACTTTACATTCTTACTTCGAATAATAGATTCACTTTTGTCTATTTTAAAATGTGTAGTCTATATAAATGGAGGTTTGATAAATGAAAAAAACAACCATCACCCTCATAGTATTACTGGTAACCTTTTCACTATTTGGTTGTACCGCAAACAATAATCGAAATGCTTTAAATGGTGGTAATGACAATAATGCCCGAAATGTCCGAAACAATGGTGAAAGGATTAATGTTCGACAAGTAGAATATAACACCAATAACAACAAAGGGAAAAATAACATCGCAAGAAATGATTTTTCACAAAGAACCACTACACCAATCAAGCATGTGGTTATCATATTTGGTGAAAATGTTTCTTTTGACCATTATTTTGGGACCTATCCACATGCCGTAAATTCACCTGGTGAACCAAAGTTTGTTGCGAAACCCCATACGCCTTTAGTCAACGGTTTAAAACCTAATGCTAGAAATGGGAATCAGGATTTATTAAACCATAACCCAAATGCTGCAAATCCTAAACGGCTGGCACGGTCTCAAGCCTGGACAGCCGATATGGATCATGAATACAAAGCGGAACAACAGGCGTTTAATGGCGGTAAGATGGATAAGTTCATGGAATATACGGCAGGGGGAAATGAAAAATCATTAGTCATGAACTATTTTGATGGAAATACGGTCAATGCACTTTGGAACTATGCGCAGAACTTTGCCTTGAGCGATAACTCTTTTGGAACAGTGTATGGACCTTCCACACCAGGTGCACTCAACCTTATTTCCGGCCAGACACATGGAGCTACCGGATATCAAAATGGAGCTGCGGTAGGAAACATAGAAGACAATGTTGCAAATGGAACTGTAATCGGAGACCCTGACCCTTATTATGATATGGCGTCCAATCCAAAACGCGCACAAGCTGCCATGTCTGGCAAAAACGTTGGTGATTTATTAAATCAAAAAGGGGTCACATGGGGCTGGTTCCAAGGTGGATTCCGTGATGTAACTGCACAGCATAAAAATATCGGCGGTGTTCAATCCATTGATTATAACCCGCATCATCAGCCATTCCAGTATTATCAATCAACATCCAATAAAAATCACTTGCGTCCATCATCTGTTCAATCAATTGGACATCAAGGAGATCAGGCCAATCACCAGTATGATTTGACCGATTTCTGGGATGCAGTTGGGGCTCATAATATGCCTGCCGTAAGCTTTTTAAAAGCGGCAAATTTTCAAGATGCGCATGCTGGATATTCTGATCCAATCGATGAGCAGCACTTCCTGGTAGATACTATCAATCGTTTACAAAAAACACCTGAATGGAACTCTACTGCTGTTATTCTTGCTTATGATGATTCTGACGGATGGTATGATCATGCATACCATAAGCCTGTCAATGGTTCCAATGATCCTGAAAATGATGCCTTGTTTGGACCTGGTGATGCAGGAAAGACCGTTCTTGGAGATTATTTAGATCGTGCAGGGTATGGGCCACGCCTTCCTTTACTGGTTATTTCTCCTTATGCAAAGAGAAACTATGTAGACCATACACTTACGGACCAAACCTCTATCTTAAAGTTTATTGAGGACAATTGGCAATTAGGAAGAATTGGCGATCATTCTTTTGATTCCATTGCAGGGTCCATTAAAAATATGTTTGATTTTAAACATGGTAGTATCAAAACACTTTTCCTAGACCCAGAAACTGGGCAACCTGTTAAGAAGTAATAAATAAAGAAGAGATAATTGAATGGAATCAGTTACAAAGAAGCCTTAGCCCTAGTGTCGGCTAAGGTTTTTTGATACATAAATTTTGAGGTGCAAGAAGGGCAAGGTTGTGGGCAATATTGAAGGAAGAAGAGTTTATGAGAAAATTGGATTGCGATATATGATGGATATGGAAAACCTTTATAGAGAAGTTCTTCTTCCGAACGGTGTTCGAGTGAAAGATAGTGTTCCGGCAATGATCGCTGCGGCGGGCATTTTTACTTTTTGTATAACGAGTGAATTTAGTTTAATAAAAATAACAGGGAAAACTTGAAAAAGGCACAATCATTTATATTGATTTAGCAGCATTCTTATATACATTTGGAAAACCTTAAATATTATTGTGTCATCAATAATTCCAAATTTTTTGGACATAATAATTTTTAGGGATATGCATGGAGATTGTATATCCCCAATAACCTATGCTAATGTACTCGTGGTACTTTCCCCTGAAGCATTACGGGTACATTATTAATTTGAATAAGATTTAATGCTAGCTTACATAATAATATTGGTGTCGGAAAACACCAACCTTACATGCTTAAGAATCGAAAAAACTATCCATTAAATATGGGTAGTTTTTTCATTTTATTGAAAGATTGCTTTTTCTTTATTTAAGTATCGGGGAGGTTAGTTGAAATAACTCTGTTAGGAAATAAGTATCGAAAAGGATTCAATTTCAAATACTTGGTAATCATATTACTATCCTAATAAGGAAAGTGATTCCATGAGTTGGGTTGTATTATTCGGGACGATATTAATTATTTATCCTATTGTAATACTTATGAAAAAACGTTTATCTGTTTCTGAAATATACACAACTGTTGTTTTTGGTCTGTTAGTGGATGTATTAGCAGATACGTATGCTGCCTTCAGGCATAAAGCTTGGGGTTTTTTTGAGGCTGAAAAAGTTGAATAAACTGCACTATTGATAATATTTGGAATCTATCCTATGTTTGCAGCTATGATTATTAATTGGTACCCTTATCGCAGTATTTGGTGGAAAAAGGTTCTGTATCTTATTACGTGGGCTGTTTTTTCAACGGGTTACGAGTGGCTTGCCCTTAAAGTCGGAATTCTATGGCATAAAAATTGGAATTTATTTTACTCCTTCTTAATTTATCCATTTATTTATTACATGCTTATTGTCCATGTTAGGGTTTATCGATGGATTCAACAAAAAGTATAATAAGTCTTATTCCAGTAACGAGTATGATTGCTGAATAATGGTAATCGCCTTTTCTTATTGAACTTATGGGGAGGGTAGCTTAAGAAAATGGCTATTCAATGAAAAATGTTAATTGTAGAACTATTCTTGAGTAGGGGTTAATTGCTGGTTTATCAGCGAAAGTTATGCTAAAAGTACTGTGAAAATTCTCTTATTTTTCTTTACTTTTTCTTATTATAGCATTAATCATTCCTTTACATCCTACCTCTATACTTTTAGAAGTAATAGATTAAAAGAGAAGTAGGGGTGGAAGAAATGAAAAAGAAGAAATTGATCGTTGCAGCAATGGCGGCCCTTATGGCGGGTTCAGCTGCCATCCAAATGGCCGTAACACCTGCCTCGGCTGCAGAAATTGCGCCGAAGTCTTACACTGCAGGTAGTCCGAAAGAGTTCGATCTGCAGGCGCACCGAGGAGGTATCGGGCTTACCGTCGAGTCCACGATTGCATCTTTCTCCAAGGGCCTCCAAGTAGGTGTCAGCACCCTTGAGATGGACGTGCAAATCACGAAGGATCATAAAGCTATAATTACACACGATCGACAGGTTGCGGGTTCCAAGTGTCAGGACACGGGTCCGGCGTTTCCTGGTGATCCTATGTATCCATATGTCGGCAAGTACATTAAGGACCTCACCTTGGCCGAGGTGCGTACATTGGACTGCGGCTCGCTGAGGCAGGCGTCATTCCCTGGCCAACAGCTGAATCCTGGCGCCCGCATGCCGCTTTTGAGCGAGGTGTTTGATCTTGTCAAGTTTTACCACGCCAATAAGGTACACATGAATGTCGAGACCAAAGTGGAAGCCGGAGCACCGAATGAAACGGCCCCCCGTGAAGAGTTTGTACAGATAGTTGCCAACGAGGTTCGTAAAGCTGGAATGATTAACCGTGTAACAATCGAAAGCTTTGACTGGGGATCACTCATGCGCATGCACCAAGTCGAGCCGCGCTTGCCGCTTGTCGCATTGACTAATGGTGATCAGTTCCTGCAGCCTGGTAAGCCTGGCGCATCACCATGGCTTGGCGGAATCGACATCGATGATTTCGGAGGGGATTTTGTCGCTGCAGCCCACTCGTTCGGCGCAAGTGCTGTTTCCCCAGTACATGGTGATCCTCAGGGCGGCAAGGTAACCGATCCGAACTACAAGCCTTACTTGACGAAGCAAATGGTCGAGGAAGCCCACAAGTACGGCATGAAGGTCATTCCTTGGACGGTAGATGATAAGCCTACTATGGAAAAGCTGATGGATGATGGGGTTGATGGGGTGATCACGGATTACCCGGACCTGCTGCGCAGCGTAATGAAGGAACGCGGTTACAAGCTGCCAAAGGCCTATCCGGCTCCCAAGGAATAAGAAGCCCGGACAAGGCAAATAGTAAAACAGTGATTTTTTCTAGTATTTTAGTATCATTCTTTTGTTGCGGCGGATAATATGATCCGCCGCTTTCTTTTGTGAAAATAGCCAAGGTTTCATAGTTTACTAAAATAAAACGGGATTTTTGCTTTAAGGCATATTCAAATGACTATCTAAATATGAATAAAACAAAAGGAGCATTTCGGGGAGGCTATAGAATGAACGGGGATGATAGATCTTTGCATGCTGATACCGGTGTTACATCTGGATTGTTTGTTGAGCGCTCTTTAAATGAAATTCGTTTTTGGGCTAGGATCATGAAAGAGCATTCTTTATTTCTTCGATTGGGTTTTAGAGCAGAAGATACTCAATTAATTCAAGAGGCTAATCAATTTTTTATCGCTTATTTGAACACATCGAACAAACTGCACATTCCTTCAATAATCAAACAGACCCCGAACAAATAAGAAGATTTACTTCAGAGGTGCAACAAGCCGCGTCTAATATTTTCGTATTTAAACGGAAAGTATTAGAACTAATTCTCACATGCAAATTGCCAGGGCAAAATAATTTCCCACTATTAGTTGATCATACAAGTAGGGAAGCAAATTATTTTAGAAAAAGATTAATTGAATTAAATGAAGGAAAATTACAAGCGCTTCCAGATGCCATTATTAAAGAAAATGTCTTCTTCTTAAGGATTATGGCAGACCATGCCAAATTTATTGGTCATCTCCTTGATCCGTCAGAAATGAAACTAGTTGATGTAGCACGGAATTTCAGCAATGATTTTAATCAATTGCTGTATCAAGCAAGGGACTTAGAATCTATGAAGCCACAATCTCAAACAATTCCGCTTTTAGATCAATTCCTTGATCAAAATCGGGTATCGGTCGTATCACTTAGGGACTTCAAGAAAACAGCCCGTGATTTAATTGAGCAATGTAAAATAAAGAGTATTATACATCCTCTATAAGCAGACCATGTTTTCCGGGAAGCTGATAGGTTCCTTGAAATTATTGATATGTTTGATGCGCATCTTACAGGCGGTACCCGATAACCTATATAAAGGTAAAAGTTAAAGAATGTGCATGTTGGGTTAATAATGCATGGGTGCTTGAATTAAAAATCGAGTTGCGGCGGCAGCTCTTTTTTTATTATTTACTTACAAGATTGTGGAAGTTGTACTTAAAGTAACGGAAGCTTATTTGGAAGATCAGGGTGCCATTTTCGGCGGATTTTCTTTTGAAATAACGGTCAGCATTCCTGTAATGAAGAAATATGAGGTTTGAAAAAAACTCTTGGTAAGATATGAGTGTCCAAAGCTTGGCGGCAAAAAGGACACAAACATAAATACCAGGAGGCTATTTAAATGAATTATAACCAAAATGAAAAGATTGCTCAAATTACTTCTCTAGACTGAGCCCAGCTAATTTGATAATCTGCTTTGGGTGAGAGTAGTAACTTAGGTCTCTTACTTCTGAAAAAATTCTGCAAAAGTGTCTTTTTCAATTCCCTTTATTTGTTCCAATAGGTTCAATAACTTATGTGGATTCCCTTCCCGAAAGCTCTAGTCCAGCGTTTATTAGAAATAGCTATTAGAGGCATGGAAATTTCCCATGCCTTTTGTAGGAAAGTTATTTATTTCTTCTTCAAGTAAGGGGGTGCTTGAATGAAAGAACGTTTTCCGTCACTGATCACTGCGGCGGTCATTTTTTCATGTTGAGCTAACGGTAGCAGTTTAGTTTAAGTGAATTTCTTCACAAATTTATTGATAAGCCTATCCCTAAAATAACAAACGAATCAAATTAATTTACTCAATGCGTTTGTAACTAAATAGTCGCCTGCTTTTTTTGTGAAGTCGAGACCATTTTGTATTATTAATCATCATTTCGGTCACTTTAACATGTAAATCAAGTCCTCCAAAAAAGAGCGAGTTCCTGGCCATCAACCTCTTCACCAGCTATTTTTAAATTATTTAGATCTTCTTGAGAATAATCACGTTTCTGGCTAAAGTCTAAGCTGTCAAATTTGAAAAAAAGCACCTTTGAATCCGTTTTTGACCAAAAGTTTTATTGACAATTGATGCTATTTAGTAATACTATATACTAGTAGTCGGTATAACTGAATATAAGCAACACAAAATACCTGTGTTACAGAGTTCTGAAAAAAATATAAGTAAAATATAAATGGGGTAAAAAATTGGAAAATATCACGGAAATGCTGAAAGGGGTGCTTGAGGGTTGTGTGCTTGAAATCATCAGCCGTGGCGAAACTTACGGCTATGAAATCACGCAGCAGCTGCGAGCACTGGGCTTTAGCGACATTGTGGAGGGAACAGTTTACATCATCACGATGCGGCTCGAAAAAAATAAACTCGTGGATATCGAGAAAAAGTCATCCACGATGGGCCCACCGCGCAAATTTTATCGGCTCAATGAAGCTGGCCAGAAAGAACTGGCAAATTTCTGGGCCAAATGGAACTTTGTCTCAAGCAAACTAAACGAATTAAAGGCAAAAAAGGAGGAGAACAAATATGAGTATTTTAGAAAAAATCTTTGGAGATTTTAACGAAAAGAAAGCATGGCGTGAAATGGAAAACCGCGCAAAAGCCTTACCTGAAGACTACTACAACGCCTATAAAGCAATGCAAAAATATCTCTGGAACACTGCGGCGTGATGGATTGGCAAGAAACGAAATTCGTCTTTAATCACATCATCGACCTTCTTGAAGAAGCCGCAGCCAATGGCAAGCGCGTTAAAGAAGTTATAGGCAACGACGTAGCAGCCTTCTGTGATGATCTCGTCATTGATGCAAAATCTTGGGTTGATAAGCAACGTCAAAAACTCAACGATGCGATTAAATAATAGAACTTTGCTGAACAGCTTAGTATCTTAAAGGAGACTACAATGAATTTTTTAGAAAAAATAACCGGCAGCGATATGAATAAAGAAATGAAAGGTTTTGAAGCACGAGCAAAAGTCATGCCAGCTGAATATCAAACTGCTTGGAAAGAAATTGGAAGTAATCTCTGGATTCACGGAGATTTTACCGGTCGTAATCTGATGCCGATTCTTAACAGTGCTCTTGAACTGCTTGAAGTTACATCAGCAGACGGCCAGAGCGTCGAAGAAGTACTAGGAGATGATATCAAAGGCTTCTGTGCAGCGCTTGTTGGTGACGAAGGCGCAAAAACTTATCGAGATAAATGGCGTGACCAACTCAACAAGAACGTAGCAAGAAAATTAGGAGAACTGAAATGAGTATCAAAGAAATAATCGAAGGCAAAAAAGAATGGAGAGCCCATGTTGCGCGTGTCAAAGCGCTTCCACAAGATTACCAAATTGTCTATAAAGAGATCCAAAAATATTTCTTCAAAGTCGGTCCTGTTGAGCTAAACGAAGGTATCGGATTGCTCTCGGAAATTCACAGCTTCTTTGAAGAAGGCGTAGCTGCTGGAAAAGGCGTGCTTGAAGTCACAGGAACAGATGTTGCTGCTTTCTGCGATGGGCTGATTGAAGATTCAAAAACTTACGCTGATCTCTATCAAGAATCGGTCAATCAAAAAGTCGATAAGGCTATGAAAAAATAGAAGGAAAGTAGTATTAACGTCAAAATTCTATCGAACTTTTGCCTAAGTATTGTCAAACAAAACATCATGGATTCCGCTGAACGTTTTTTTTCAGAAAAAGGCTATCTTGCAACATCGATTCAGGATATCGCTGATGATTGCAAAATCGCAAAAGGGTCATTATATAAATTTTTTCCTTCCAAAGAGGATCTATTCGTAGAGGTGCATCGCTCAAAGCAGGAAAGCCTTTTCGAAAAAATGGAAGAGATTAGATCGGACACGACACTTACCTTAAGAGAAATTTTCATTCGTGAAACCGAATGTCAATTTTATTTTTTTATTGAGAATAATTTTATAATGAAGAATACTTTTGAAATGCAAGGTAGTGAGGGGAAAATTGCCTCTATTCTGCTTAGTCAACGAGCAAATATTCTCAATATGAATAAAGATGCCCTGATTCGTAGGTTTGGTAAAGAAATAGAACTTAATATATGGGACCTTGTATCAGTTTATAATGGGATTGTTAAAGAGTATCTTTTCTTAATAATATTTGATAACAGGCCGTTAAATATAAGAGATGTTTCTATGTTTATTGTGGATCTCTTAGAGGAAGTCGTTGGCGGCGTCCTGAATAAAAAACCAAAAGCAATTTTACAAAATAACATGATGGATAATTATGTGGAATCAGCTTATAAGGGCAACACTGTTTCTGTAGCTGAACAAAAACGTAAGCTGTTCGAACTTCTTTTCTCTACCCTAAAAGAATTGGCGATAACGAATTATCACAAAACAGAACTGCATGAAGCGCTCGTTATACTCCAGGAGGAAGTAGAGCGAGATCAGCCTAGATCTGCACTAATCCTTGCCATGCTTCAGTTTTTGAAGAAAGAGCATGAGCTTAAAAGCATCATTGAACAATTGAGAAAACTGTGCTTCAATTTGGATGAGTAATTATTTTTTAAGTTGCTAATGTGAAGAACAGCTAAATATCTGGTTTTGGGATATGTCCAATGAGCATTTGGTTACATGGGTGCATATCGACGCTTGACACTTACCTACTAGTAAGTTAAAATACAGTGGTGGAAATCGAAAAACACAAATTTTTGGCCTAGCACTAAAACTTATTCCGGAAAAAAGGTTATGTTGCCATAAGTTATGTTATCCATGTATAACACTCCTATTGATATTCATATTATACTCATATCAACCAACATGGCGTTTCTTGAATCCATGAGTTGGACCATGTATAAGAGGTACTTTGCAATATAAACGTATATTGGGAAAGAATGTATTCCCAAGTTCTGAATCAAATAAACAGTCTTTTTAAAAATTAAAACGCGGTTTTTCTAGGAATACAACTTACCAATTAGTAAGTAAAATAAAATTGAGAAAGTAGGAATTTTCTAAAATGAAAAGAATGCTTTGGGTTTATCTTATAATGTCCTGCTGTGCAACATTTATTACACCGTTATTTCCTTTGTACAGTGAACATTATCAATTGAATAGTCTGCAAATTACGATTTTGTTTGCCGTGTATGCCGCTATCCTACTGCCGACCTTGTTAGTTGTAGGAGCCAAAGGGAGCGCCTGGGGATTGAAGAGGGTGCTTCGCAGCAGTATATGGATTTCTATTGCCTCTACGTTGCTCTTTATTGCCCCTACGTTGCTCTTTCTAGGCAGTTTTGATGTTTGGATGCTCTATGCTGCAAGAATTTTGGAAGGTATTGCCTATGGTTCTTTTACAGGTACTGCCGCTGCCTTTTTAATAAAACAAATCTCTCCTAATAAAGTAAGTACAGCTATCAAGTTATCAGGAGCAACGATACTCATCGGATTTGGCCTGGGTCCAGCTATTGCTGGTTTAATATTGCAATATTTACATCTGCAGCCGCTTAGAGTACCATTCTGGTTTTTACTTGTAATGTTAATTACTTCTTTAATAATTCTGGAAACTCTTCCTAAGCATGAGGATTCCCTCATGCAGAAACCGTCTAAGACTAAGATATCACTTGGAGTGCCTAATAGTATTCGTTCACATTTTTGGTCATTTGTTGCACTGCCGATCTTTACAGTTTTCACAATTCAAGGAATTGCGTTGTCCCTAATACCTTCTTTCGTCAGAAATGTCATTCACACTTCAAATCTTGCCTTTTCAGGGATTATAGTCTTGTTGCTTCTTGGAGGAGGGGCTTTGGTTCAGTTCGTTCCTTGGCCGAGTCATCCAGTCTCACGGATGCGCTTTGGAATCTTACTACTTGCTATTGGATCATGGGGCATTGTATTTTCTGGTCTGACAGCGAATTTATTTTTGGTATGGGCCAGCATATTCATTCAAGCAATTGGCGGTGGGTGGACGTTTCAAGTTGCTTTAAGGTTTGCCAGCCAGTTGCCGAAACCGGAAGAACGTCCGCGAGTCATTTCGGCATTTTATTTATGCGCCTACTCCGGATTCATAATTCCGCCTATTGGAGTCGGAGTGCTGACTCAATTTTTTAGCTTGAACTTCTCATTGATTATTCTAAATTTGTTTGCTGCGCTAATCGTTATCTATGTATTGATTTATTCAGTCAGATTTAATCGTTATTATTCTAAAGTTACGGTTGAGGAAATCCAGGCAAAAAATGAAAAAACGCTTTCAAGTAAGGAAGCTGCTCCAAGTTTTGAAACAGTACCTGGTACTGAAACGTCTAACCAACGGAAAACTTTAAGCTATGCTGAAAAGAATGCTGATTTTGATTTCCGCAAGGCTATCCAAGAAATCAAACGAGGGACTTTACTTCCAAAAGCTTCGCTGGAACATGGAGACAGAATTATTAACGATGGGGAATTTCGTGAGGTTCTTAGAGCGTTAATCAAAAATGGAAAAATCCCAGAGGCAGATGAGCCCATGGATGATTAAATTTATCGGGATGCTATTCGAAGGTTCCAGCACAATTCCTAAATGAATTACTAAAATCAATTACTCAATTTAACGGAGGAGATACAATAATGAAAATATCTGTAGTATTTGACAGTGATAACGGACATACCCAAGCATTAGCGGAGGCCATTTCCGAAGGGGCAAAAAGTGTCAACGGTACGGAAGTATATATAAATCATGTCAATGATGCAAACGTAAATGACCTTGAAGATATGGACGCCATTATTTGGGGATGCCCGGGACACTTTGGAACGATAAGTGCAGGTTTAAAAACCTGGATAGATAAATTAGGTTATCTGTGGGCCCACGGGAAATTAGTAGGGAAAATAGGCGCTGTATTTTGTACCACGGCTACCACTCATGGCGGAGTCGAAGCCACCATGTTAAACTTGATTACTCCGATGCTGCATCAAGGAATGATCATTGTCGGATTACCCGGAAACATTCCGGAAAATGCCACCTATGGCTCCTATTATGGGGTTGGAATTACATGTCCGGTTGATGAATCTGACAACATCCTTAATCAAAATGATCTTGCTTTAGGAAGGGCCCTTGGAAAACGTGTGGCCGAAACAACCAAAAAGTTTGTTGGAAATTCTAAAGTTTCTTCACAATAATCACCGTCATGGGTTTTATTATAAAAATAGGATTTTATAAAAGGAGAGTGAGAACATGTATGAACGGTTTTTGGTTCCAGTTGACGGGTCCGAACACTCCAAACATGCATTGAAATCGGCTAATTGGTTGGCGCAAAACGTTGGGATAAATGCCCGTATAACGCTTCTTCATATCATTCCTAGTAAAAATATCAATACAGTTGCTTACGGAGTGGATAGTGAACAATTGCAAGTAGAGGAAGTTAGAAGGATTTTAGAGGAATCCGCACAAGTCCTTTCAGGGTCATCTATACAATATGATAGCGAATACCATATTGGAGATCCTGCAGAAATGATATGCAAGAAGGCAAAAGAAGGTGATTACGACCTGATCGTAATGGGCAGCAGGGGACTTAGCCTGTTTTCAGAACTGCTCGTGGGAAGTGTAAGTCATAAAGTGGTCCAGCATGCGCATTGTGGTGTAATGATTGTAAAGTAAATATGAGGTGATTTATTAAAACTCATTTTCATTATCGAATCATCTTTCAACCTAAGGAGGAGATAATATGATGGGAAACAGGAAAACACAAATTATCGATCTGGCACTGAAACTAATTCGTGAAAAAGGTTATGTAGCCATTAGCTATGATGATTTATCCAAAATATTTGGTGTGACGAAAGCAAGCATCCATTATCATTTTGAAAAAAAGGAGGATTTGGGAGTTGCCGTTACCGAACGGGTGCTTCAAAATTTGCAGGACTTTTCCTCGTTCATTACAAATTCTAACCTGACTGTTGAAGAAAAAATCAAGAATTTTTATGAGAGACAAATTGTTTTATGTGACGGTGGGATATGCGCCGTATCATCTCTTCAGTCTGATTATGAATCCCTTCCTGAAATGGTAAGGCAAAAAGTACGAGAAATCAGTCAGTTAGAAATAACGATTATTAAAAATATTCTTAAGGTAACACTGGAAAATAGGGCAGCCAAAGAAATTGAATCATTAGCTTTTGCCATCGTGTCTTGTATGAAAGGAGCAATACAATACGAAAGGGTACTGGGAAAGCAGATATTGACGCAAGCAATGAATGAAATATCCCGCCTTTTAAAAGATTGAAAGGTGGTTTTTAACTGATTTATTTTTTGAGGTATACTTACCTATTAATAAGTAATAAAGGCTGCTTTGCTTCATTGCAATTTCTGTGATGGGGCTTGCTTTATACGACGACGCTTGATAAGTGCTTTGTCTCATTTCAAGCATCAAAGGCGGTTTACAATGTAAACGAGTATTAAGAGTTTCCTTCATGTTTAAAATATTGGAACAACTTAAAGATCTTTTGAATTAGTTATGCGAGAAAGGAACCCTACACCCATTTGCCTGTGTCTAATGGGAGTTGTTCAATAAATCAGTTCGGTGGTTGGATCTAATTTATTTATTAATATCTAGGATAGGAGTCTCTAATGTAAGGTTAGTCTTACATTTTTAAAACTAAAAATTAATAATAAGACTCATAATAAAACGCCTCAGAACAAAATTCTGAGGCGTTTTAGACATAAATGCTTATCATAACTGGGGTATATCTGTGTGATTTGAACTAAGAAAACTAGACTTTAAAAGTCGTTCTTCCACGTATTTAAAGACAATATTTTGAGAACGTTGCCTTTTGCTTTTTGGTTTTTACCAACTGCGAATAGGAGTTGAAATAGGCGATAGAGAGAAGGGGAATTATGGAATTAAGGGAATTGGAATACTTTATGGCTATTTGTGAGGAATTACATTTCACACGAGCAGCAGAAAAATTAGGGATTTCACAACCTGCTTTGAGCCGACAAATGAGAGCCCTTGAAGATAAATTAGGAGTCCGTTTATTCGATCGATATAGTTTAGGAAAAATAGTCTGCATTACGGAAGCTGGTGAAATTCTACGAGAACAATCTGGAAAAATATTCTCCAATATTAAAAGTGTTTATGAACAAATAGATGAGCTTCGAAAAATAAAAAAGGGAAAGCTTATCATTGGGGCAATGTCAGAAGAGTTAAGCCAGCTTGCATCCGTCGTTTTCTTAGAATTTCATCGCAAGTGGCCCCAAGTGCAAACGAAGATCATAATGTCAGATAATATTGAAGAAAAGGTTATTCGAAATGAAATTGATATTGCTTTGACAGTCATGCCTATAGAGAGTGAAAAGCTAACGAATATCCCTTTATATATGGAAGAATATTATTTAGCAGTTTCATATGACCATCCATTGGTGGATAGGGATATAGTGGAGTTGGAAGAGATAAGGGACCTGTCTCTTGTATTATGTCCAATAAACCACAAGTGCCGAAAGTTAATTGATGCTGCTTTTGCCTCTGTGGGATTTGCCATCCAGCCAATCATCGAATTAACAGAGGTAAAATCTATATTGAGTTTAGTGAAAGCAGGTATGGGAGCAACGATTTTTCCCAGTACACTTCTCGATTCGGAGAAGGATGAGACTCTAAAGGTAATTAAAATAGAAAACCCAACAATTTGTAATGAAATTGCCATTGTACATCATAAAGAAAAGTATATTGGATCTGCTGCGAGAAGTTTTATAGAATTGCTGGTTACTTATGTGAAAAAAACAAAACTGAATGAGAGTGTGCATTCTGAAAATACTTTACTTTCATTCTGAAGAATTTTCCCTTATTAAAAAACCTTCCCCATTTATGAAGCGGAATGGGGAAGGAATAGAAGAGATTTCTATTAATTTGATGTGCTTTAACGTTATTTATTATGCAATTTCATACGATAGACACTGCCGCCCTGTGTGCCGACAAACAAATATTCTTCGTCTGGTGATAGTGCAAGGGCAGTTGCATTTTTGTTATCAAGGCCATCGGATATATTCTTCCATGTTTCCCCGCCATCCACACTCATTAACACACCGCGACCTCCCTTAAGGAGACCTCCTTGTCCCCCTTGATAAAAGGAACCAGTGGCTGCAAAGACGACCTTAGGGTTAGTAGGGGAAACAATGATATCATTGACATAAATGTTGAGCTCAGATTCAGCATACTTTGCTTTATCTAATGTTTTCCCACCGTCTGTGCTGACATATAAATGGTTACCTCCGACCACTAAATGGTCCGGATTGTGTGAGTCGATCGCTATCCTGCTTACAGGAAGGTCTTGAACTTTTTGGAATGATTGGCCCATGTCTTGGGACAGGAATAGCCCGTCATTTCCGCCAGCCCAAATCCGGTTAGGATCTTTGGGATCACCGGCTATGGCTGTAAACTGGTGTTCTTGCTTAATCTTTTTCCAATTATCCCCACCATCTTGGCTGACCCACACACCTATTTCGCTAGTGCCTGGGATATCATATGGGATCACGATTTCATTCGGGTTGGCTGGATGAACCAGAAGGGCAAGAGGGACTGAAGAATCTTCAAATTTCAAATCCCAGTTTTCTCCTCCATCATTGCTTCGGTACACATTCATCGTCCCAATCGCACTAAAGCGTATCTTGTAGACGACATTCGGTTCTGTTGGGGACGTTGCAACCTGCAACACTTGTTCTCCTGTCATTCCTTCCCCTTCAGCCGCTCCCCATTCGAGAGTGGAGGAATCAACTTTATTTTGATCTGGTAACATTGTCCGATACGTGTTAGAATCAGTTCCGGCAAGTAACTGGTATCCTTGGGCGTTACGAGAAATAGCCAAGCCATAAACCGTTGCTCCAGGAATACCGACCCGTTTATATGTTTCACCTTTATCCTGTGTTTCATATATTCCTGCCTGATCTGAAGAGACATAAACTGGGCGATTCCCGTTAGGGGAAGATTTTGCTCCTAAGGCAAAATCGATATCAAGGGACCTAGACCCTGGAAGCGGTTGTTTCCAAGATTCCCATGTTTTTCCGTAATCGTGACTTACCCAAATTCCATCATAACCCGTTCCTACATAAATACCCCCATCGAGAATCTTAACGCAAAATACATCATGAAATGGTACTTGATTATGGGTAACTTCATTCCAATCTTTACCTTGGTTATAGGACGCGTATAATCCACCGCCAAAAGTACTTGCAACAAGGATATCCTGATTGCCTACTATATCTTGTATCCCTCTAAAACGCGGCTGAAACAATTTCACAGATGTTGCCGAACCAGAAAATACATCTTTAACAGCGTAAACACCATCGTAGCCTGCTGAAAGGTATAGGTCGTTATTCAGAAGATGTGCTTTATTAAGATATGGCCAATTCCCAGACAATTTTTCCCAGCTCATCCCTCTGTTTAAGCTTATAAATACTTCATTACTGGAAATGGCAACCAATTTCTGCCCGCTCTCATCAGTGACTAAGTCAGATACTTCTATGTTAGGGAAAGGTAGTGTGCTCCATGTTATTCCACCGTCTTTGCTGGCGAATATCTTACCTAAATACGTTGGATCATTATACCTCGATCTAACAGGAACATATATATTTTTTTCATTAGTAGGATCAACGACGATTGCAGTTGGCGCTCCTCCTGCAACAGGAAAATTTCGAAACTCATGCCAAGTTTTCGCCCCATCCTCCGTCCGGAAAATGGAAGGTGACTGTGTTGATAATACTGTCATGACTTTAGGATTTTTTGGGTCAACATGCATCAGCCCTGCATTAGAGTAAGGTCCGACAGCTTTCCAGGTGGAAGAGTGTTCCTTATCGGCTGGTAATTTTTCCACGTAACCAGAGCCTATTATCGTAGATTCCTCACTAGAGGAATTTTTGACTGTAGAGCTAGCATCAATCCGATATATTCCCACTTCGCTAGTCTGAACGGGCACGTGCCACCAATGACCATGATCTAAGACAGAAGTCACTTGATTTGTCTTTCCGCTTGGAGTTCGTACTGTGACGATTGGAGCTTGTGACAAATCAACCGGACTGTAAATGAAGGCTTCCGTTTCACTTACTGTGGATGCAACTGGATCGGGAGATGCAGTGATTTGGAGATGCCGTACAGTCAACTGGTATGGCTCACGCAAATGCTGCGATTCTGTTCCGGATTGGATATTTCCTTCTATCCATCCGGAAATAACTGTATCCTGATCCGGCCGATTCATGTTGATGTTCACATCCACTTTGACTTGCTGACCTGGTTCAATATGAATATGGGATGGAGTTACTGTAACGGCTGCCCCGGATTTTGTATCGTCTTTTACAGTGAAATCCATATCAACCGGTTTTTCGCCGTGATTGTTTAAAGATAACGAAGCGCTTCTATGAATCTCTGAATCTTTTAAATCAGCTATTCCAAAATTTAAGCCATTAGGTGAGGCGACGACATTGGTTTCCGCTGCAGCCTTTACATCCAGTCTTCCTGCCCCTTGTGTAAGCACATCATATGATGCCAGCGGCTTCGCGGATTCTTTTAAAATACTGGCAATCTCGCTAGCTTTCCAGGAAGGGTGTAGTTGTTTTATGAGGGCAGCTGCACCTGCCACATGGGGGGCAGCCATGCTTGTCCCGCTCATTCTGGTGTAACCGGTATCATTATCTTGTGTCTTGATGTAAGTCGAATTGATTTCAACACCCGGAGCGACTAAATCAGGCTTTGCTCGGAAGTCGGAATTACCACGGGAACTAAAGTTAGCAATTTGATCCGTTGCGTCTTTTCCTGTAATCGTGATTTTAACGGGTCCTTTGGCCAAGTAGGACTTTAATTCCCCAGCTTTTGTTCCGGTAATTAGCATTGCGGCCAACGTATCCAACCGACCGTCCAGGGATGAATCTGTCTGGAATTGATCTTGAGCTTGTAACTTTTCAGATGAATTGGATGTATATTGAGATGGTATAGTATCTCCTAATTTAAAAACAGGGCCAGGTTGGTCAGGCAGGTAAAAGAGCACAGCATCGGCCCCTTTTTCTTGAGCTGTAGACGCTTCTGAAAAAGCTTGCGGTACAGTTGCACCTTGAGGCAATTGAATTAGGACAATCTTTCCTTTTACATCTAATCCATCGTAGCTTTCCGGTCCTCCTTCTCCAACGTCTACGAGCTCGCTGGTAATTGCTCCTTCAGGAGGATTAGCTGAAATCCCAAGGCGGGTAACGGCCAAATTCTCTTCAACTGGGGCAACCATTTTCGCGTCAGGCACTTTGATACCGCTTGTACTAGCGCCGACAGCAAGTACTCCCTCTGCCATAGCTGGAGCACCAATTGTTCCATATCCAGGGCCTGCATTCCCGGCTGCCGCTACCACTACTACACCGGCATCAACCGCATTTTGGGCAGCTTGGGAGATGGGATCACTGCCATCACCAGGGCCGCTTAGGCTCATATTAATGACATCAGCCGGGTTTGGATTGTCTGGAGAAATAGAGGCTTCTATTCCGGCAAGGATATCGGATGTATATCCTGATCCGTTATTATCTAGGACTTTATAGGCTGTTATCGAAGCATCAGGTGCCACCCCGGTCACTTTACCATGAGCCGCAATGATTCCGGCAACATGGGTTCCATGGCCGTAGTCGTCCATTGGGTCGTTATCATGATTGACAAAATCATATCCCCCGACAACTTTATGCCCTGGTCCGAATCCTCCTCCCAGGTCAGGGTGATTATAGTCCACACCCGTGTCAATCACAGCGACCGTTTCTCCTTTACCTGTAACTCCTTGATTTTCTTGGTCGTGCATGGACCAAACGTCAGGAGCACCAATCAAAGGAACGCTGTCGGCTAAGTCTGCGTGATATTCCTGATCCGGATACACCGCTTTTACGCCGGGAATCGAACGCAGTTCATCCAATTTGTTTTTGGGAACTTTTAATGAAATGCCGTTAAAGGTAAACGTATATTCGTTAGACTCTTTGAATGGAATCCCTTTATCATTTATTGTTTGTAACACTTTCCCGTGTGCCAGTTTTAAACTCTGGGTATGTTCTTTCAACATACTTACACTTGCTTTGGAAGCGGCCCCTATCCTTTCTGACTTCGGCAGTGTTTGAATGGCGGGTGCGCCGTCCATTTCGACCACAACACGTGTCATCGTATTATCCGAATCGTTTCCCTGTGCAAAACCAATAGGAGCATCAAATGCAAATCTCGCACTGGAGAATAGAAGGGCTGAAGCGACAATACAGGTTGCGGTCCTCCCCTTAAACCATTGATTTCTTTTTTTCATTTTATGTAATCACCTCTAATATGAATTGCATTTAAGGATAGTAAAATTAAACTATTAATAACATTGAAATAATTAAGACTATTCTAATATGCTAAAGATATTATATATGGCGAAAATTTTTTTGGTAAATGACATTCTTGTTATGATAGTAATTCATTTCAGTTATCAATAAAGAGGACTGATGCGGGGCCCAAAAGCGATATGTGCTATCAAGATGCTTTGATATAAAACTAATTCAATAATTATAGATATATTTTTTAATTTCCATTAATTAATTAGTAAGCTACTTATAATTGCAAATTATGCAAGTACTCAAAATATTATGTAAATACTTCCGTGTTGTAAAAATGAAAAAAGAGATCTTAAACTAAAGATCTCTTTTGATTAGTATTAAACCTTGAACTTTGACATCCCTGTTTTTGGAATCTCAACTACTACTTGGATGTCTCTCAGTGAATTCTTTGTGAAGGGGACCGCCGCCTATCGCCAAGTTAATTGGTGCAGAGCTGTTACAAATCGAAGAGGGTAAAGCAGTTTTTGAATTAAAGTGTAATACGGAGAAGCATGCAAATCCTATAGGAACAATCCATGGAGGTATACTATGCGATTTAGCCGATATGGCAATGGGCGTGGCATTTTCAAGTTTGTTAGAAATGAATGAATCCTTTACGACTGTTGAACTTAAAATCAATTATTTGAAACCGATATGGAATGAAAAACAGCAAAAGGTGAGGTTATAAAGAAAGGAAAGAATATTGGGCTTATCAAGTGCGATGTTTTTGATGAAGGTGGTTCATTAATTGCCCATGCATTAAGTATGTGTATGATTCTTCGTGGTGAAAAATCAGTAGGAAGATAAAAAATACCAAATAGAAATTTTAGGATTATACTGTGAATTATGTTTTAAAAAAGCAGAAAAAAGTTCTATCGTAAACTGAATAAAGCAAGTAAGGCCGGTCTCAATGAACTGAGAAGAGGAGAGTAATTCTGCTCTGATTTACTTGATACTTATCTACTAGTAAGATAAAATGCAGTAGTGGAAATCGAAAAACACAAATTTTAGACCTGGCGCTAGAACTTTTTCCGGAAAAAGGTTATGTTGCTATAAGTTAAAATGATTTGAACAATATATTAAGGTAACCAAGGCTTATTAAAAATTATAGGGCGGTTTTTCTACGAATATTACCTACTAACTAGTAAGTAAATAAATTAGAGAAAGAGGGAACTACTAATATGAAAAGAATGTTTTGGGTTGTTCTTATGATGTCCTGCGGGGCTACGTTTATTTCCTCATTATTCCCTTTATTTGGGGAGCATTATCGGCTGAGCAGTTTCAAATCACCATCTTGTTTGCCGTTTATGCCGCTATCCAGTGCCGACCTTGCTAATCGTGTGATCCAGAGGCAGCTCATGGAGATTGAAACGGGTACCTCGCAGCAGTATATGGATTTCCATCGCATCGACGTTGCAAGTTATCAGGAGTAACGGTAAACATTGGTTTTGGCCTTGGCCCAGCCATTTCAGGTTTAATCGTGCAATATGTGCATTTTCAGCCACTGCTTTTGCAGTATTGGTACCTGCTCGTCATGTTATTGAGTTCCTTGGTATTTCAGGAAATGTTACCGAAGCACGAAGATTCCCAAGCACAGAAACCGGATAAAACTAAAATTTCGCTCGGTGTTCCCAACAATATTCGTTCCCATTTTTGGTCTTTCATCGGACTTCCGATCTTTAATGTTTTCACGTTAGGCGGAATTGTGTTTTCTCTTATTCCTACTTTCACCAGAAACGTAATTCACACAACCAATCTCTCTATTTCCGGGTTGTTAATATTACTGCTTCTAGGCGGGGGGGCTTAATGCAGTTCTTTCCTTGGCCACGTAATCCTGTTACACGGATGCGTATAGGAATTCTGTTACTTGTCATTGGATCGTGTGTCATTGTTTTTTCCGGTCAGATAGCGAATTTAATTTGCTCTGGGCTGGTATATTCATTCAAATGATTGGTGCCGGATGTGCGTTTCAAGTCTCTATAATGATTGCCAGCCAGTTTCCGAAACCGGAAGAACGTCCGCGAGTCATTTCGGCATTTTATTTATGCGCGTACTCGGGATTCATTGGGCCGGTTGTTGCCGTCGGAGTATTGACTCAATTTTTTAGCTTGAACTTCTCATTGGTTATTCTATATTTGTTTGCTACGCTAATTGTTATCTATGTGTTGATTTATTCAATCAGATTTAATCGTTATTATTCTAAAGTTACATCACAATAATCACTATTATGGTTTTTTGAAAAACAAAAATTATGGATTTATAGATAAGAGAAGATCCCCTTTGATGTCGCAAATTATGGAAAAGTTGTAGATATATTGGAGAAATTGGGGTGATTTTATTAAAGAGATTCAAATTATTAACTTTAAAAATGCTATAAGTTATTGATCGAACGCCGTCAAGTTTTGTCATCAAAACGGGTGGATTAGGTCTAAATTATTAAAAAGGGAGAATGAAAACAATGAGTAAGTATAGTATATAATTCCAATACCTTTTAATGATTTGGTTGTAAAACTAGTCAAATTTGCCGAAGTATCTCAAACTGTGCCCAATTTTGATACAAATATAAAAGCATTTGAAGAGTTATTATGTATTCAAAAGGTAATGTAATATAGGAAATTAACAAATTCAGTAATAAATCATAATTTTGAATTTCAACATCCAAGTGTTCTTCATCTTAGTCAACAACTTTATCTTTAATAATAAAATCAATGAAAGTTTTTTAAAAAAGGAAGTTTAATATGCTTAAATTAATTTCAACAGGAATGTGTTGTATTGTCGTTACTATTTCACTAGCCGGCTGTTCGTTATTTTTATATAATACTGCTAAGCAAAATTCCTTGGTGGAGAATCAGCATAAAGAGAAGCAAATCAATGAGCAAAAACAAGCCCATTATAATTTCCAGAATAATCGCACTGTGGTTGTCTCATACCCTGAAAGCATTCCCGTACTGGTGAACAAGCAGAATAAACTGCCTGCCGGCTATGTGCCCAAGGACCTTGTTTTTACCCAAATACCGTTTGTTCCTACACCTGCTAATTCAGAAAAACGCGAAATGAGAAGTGAAGCTGCGGCTGCTATAAAAAAACTCTTTGATGATGCGAAAGCACAGGGTGTGAATTTCTTAGGAGTTTCGGCATACAGATCGGAAAAAACACAAACTTCTCTTTTTAATACTTATGTAAATAGGGATGGTTATCAAAAAGCGAGAACTTATAGCGCCCTTCCCGGGACAAGCGAGCATGAAACCGGACTGGCCATCGATGTGACAGAAGGAGATGGCAAATGCGCGGCAGCGGATTGCTTCGGCGACAGTACTGAGGCCAAATGGCTGCAGGGGCATGCAGCGGATAATGGTTTCATCATCCGCTATCCAATAGGTAAAGAAGCCATTACAGGCTACCAATATGAACCATGGCATCTTCGTTATGTCGGCAAAGAACGCGCAAAGGAAATCACTAGCCAAGGTATTACACTAGAAGAATACTACAATGCTGCTAAAGTAAATAACTAAAAGGGAATAAAAAGTGACAGGAACCATGTGAAGAATCCCCATGGTTCCTGTCACTTTTTCTAGCAGCTTGCTAGCAGGTTTATTGCCCTTTAAATTCCAGTGATATATGGATATGTGTGGTTTAGTAGCTATTAGTCTCTTTTCAATTGGACCCCAAAATTATCCTTGAATACACCTTTATTCCAGGCCACAAATTTTTTCATTAAAACAGACTACTACGTAATTTAGAGAAAACTATAGAAATCGGGAGATATTCCTTTCTATATAGAGGGAGTGGAATAGGACAGAATTATTTACCTAATCCTGTCCACTTAGTCGTAGCAGATCAACAAACAATAACTTATAGGGGTCCTTCCGACAAAACGTGGATATTATACGCTAAGACATTTTTTGGAAGTGAAAGCCCTAATTTTTCTACGCTAAGCAGAAAAATTAGGGCTATTTTTATGTCCTGAGTGGCCGGGGGGAATGAATGGAATCTGAATTCCTTGGATTAAAGGAATATTCTCCGAGAAAGTTAATATGTTCCCACCCTAACGGAGATAAATGAGGAAGCAAATCCTCTTTATATTTTCCTTTAGATTTCAAATATTCAATTGCATGAGATAGATAAACAGTATTCCAAATGCTAATCGCATTAATAATAAGATTTAATGAACTAGCGCGCTGCAATTGATCTTGTAATGCAGTTCTCTCAGCTCTCCTTGTTTTCCAAAGAATATGGCACGTGCTAAAGCGTTCATGGCTTCACCTTTATTTAACCCACGCTGGATTCGACGTCGTAAAGTTTCACTAGAAATATAATCTAATATAAACAGGGTTTTATCAATACGTCCCATCTCTCTTAATGTAGTAGCAAGGCTATTTTGTCGAGAATAGGAACCCAATTTTCCCATGATTAAAGAAGCAGAAACAGTTCCTTCACTAATGGAATATGCCAGTCTTAACACATCATCATAATTTTCCTGTATGATTTTTGAATTAATTCTTCCTCGCAGTAATTTCTCCATTTCTGGATATGGATCTGGTTTTTCAAATGTATAAAGTTTCGAATCCGTAAGGTCTCGTAGCCTTGGAGCAAACCGGAAACCTAATAATTTGTTAGTCCGAATACTTGGTCCGTGTAACCAGCCGTATCAGTATAATGTTCTTCAATATGTAAATCAGTCTCATGATGTAATAAACCATCAATGACATGAACAGCATCTCGTGCATTTGTATTAATCACTTTTGTGTAGAAGCTAGAAAATTGATCGCTAACAAAACGATAAAAAGTGGTACCTTTACCTGTCCCGTAATGTGGATTTGCGTCAGCATGTAGGGAGGAAACACCTATCTGAGCGGGAACATGTGCTGAGGAAATGAATGGCTGTCGGAGTTTTAAAGGAACCCGTCGATTTTTCGGATATGTTAAATCCAAAAAAATCTGTTGAGGTTAGAATTGTCTTTTTGCTTATTCTTCGAGACATATTGAAATCATGAAAAAGCTCATGGGATTATTCTATTACGAAGGCGTTCTTCTAAACTTCTTGAGAATATCTCAGGATTAATTATTCTCCTTCTTCGAGGAGTTGCTCTATAGTAGGTAAGCCTAAATAAATGAATGAGGAGAAACGAATGGGTAAAAAAGTAATCTTTGTTTGTGGCACTCTTGTTGTCACTTCAACTTATGTATCTCAGAGGGTTAACCAATATTGCGTGGAGCATGGAGTTCCGATCTATTATCAGCAACTAGCTAAAGCATAACCCTAAAAAAAGCCAAGAAAAGAAGAATATCTTTTCTTGGCTCAGATTGTAGACAAAAGGCACCCGAATGGACTCATTCGGATGCCTTTTGTCTACAATCTGAAATCCCCTTATGTTGAAGGGGATTTTTGTATTTGCGCTTGGTACATTCTTTAGGGTTGAAGCAACGTGCGATGAGGGCAGTAGTAATGCCTAGCCTAACACCAGTTAAAGGGGTTGATAATTGATATATTGGTAATTTGTTTTTGGTTTATAATTTTGGTTATGTAATTTAGTAGTTTTTGAGGTGAAAGAGACGGTCCTTGTTTTATTACCATAAACGATCGTTTTTGGTACTTTTTCTTTTGAGGTAGCGCCAACATAACATTCGGTCTAGAAACCTAATAAAAAAATTAAAACCCGAAATTAAGCCATAATCGGTTAAATTTCGGGTTTTTTATATAAACAGAGGTATTTTATCTATGCTTTAATTTAGTGTAATTAGAAATGATATGAAACATTAATTCCTTTGAATTTTCTAAATCAAAATATTTTTCTAAATTATGAGTTGACATTGAAAAATTAGTTTCTTAAAATTAAAGTAGGTTATCGAATATAGTAATTAATTACGATAATCGGAAAAACGGAGGTGGAGAAATTGAAAAATAAACTTTTTATTGATGGTAATTGGGTTTGCAGTGAGATATATAAAGATTTATATTCTCCTTTTTCAGGAGAAAAAATTGCTGAAATACCACAAGCCTCAATTCAACAGGTGGATGAGGCAATAGAGTCTGGAGCAAAAAATCAACATAAAATTTCTTCTATACCAGCATATGAAAGGGCTAACATTTTAGAGGAATTAGTGAGTTTACTTATAAGAGATCGAGAGGAAGCTGCAAGGTTAATTTCTCTTGAATCGGCTAAACCATTGAAAACATCCTTTGATGAGGTTGACAGAACCATAGAAACTTATAAGTTTTCTGCTGAGGAAGCAAAGAGAATTCATGGAGAGATGATCCCTATGGATTCAGCAAAAGGTGGGGTCAATAGATTGGCCTACACAATTAGAGAACCTATTGGAGTCATTGGAGCCATAACACCATTTAATTTCCCTATGAATTTGGTCGCCCATAAAATTGGTCCAGCAATTGCTTCAGGAAATAGTGTGGTTTTAAAACCCGCAGGACAAACACCATTAACAGCCTTTTTCATTGCGAAGCTTTTTGAAGAAGCGGGACTTCCTAAGGGTGTGCTAAATGTAGTGACAGGAAAAGGCTCAGTGGTTGGGGATCGTATTGTCACAAGCGAAAAGGTGAACATGATTACATTTACAGGAAGTCCTCAAGTTGGATTGTCGATTAAAGCGAAAGCAGGTCTGAAAAAGGTAAGTTTAGAGTTAGGTTCTAACGCAGGATTAATTATAGACGAAAATACTAATTTAGATAGAATAGCAAAAAGTTGTGCTGCTGGTGCTTTTTCTAATCAAGGGCAAGTTTGTATTTCCTTACAAAGAATTTATGTAATGGAAAGTGTTTATCATAAATTTATAGACAAATTTATTAGTGAGACAAAAAGTCTTATTTGCGGGGACCCATTTGATTCGGAGACAGATGTATCTTCCCTTATCACAAAGGGAGATTTACAGAGAAGTATTTCCTGGATCGAAGAGGCTGTAAAAGAAGGGGCAGTGGTCTTAAGCGGAGGTTTTGAAAAAGATAATGTCTTGATGCCAACCATTTTAACGAATGTTCAATCAACCTCCAAAGTATCGTGCCAGGAAGTTTTTGCACCAATTGTTACGGTCACTCCGATTAAATCAATTGGAGAAGGAATTGATTCGATTAATGATTCTAAATATGGATTACAAGCTGGTATTTTTACGAAAGATATTCAGACAGCTTTGGAAGCATCCAAAAAGTTACACGTCGGCGGCGTTATGATTAATGATATTCCAAATTATAGAGTCGATCAGATGCCATATGGCGGTGTAAAAGAAAGCGGAAACACAAAAGAAGGCATTAAATATGCCATTGAGGAAATGACAGAAGCAAAGCTAGTGGTGTGGAATCAAAATTTCTAATATTGTAATTGCTTAAATCCAAACAAAGGAGACAGTAAAATGACGAACAGCATAATTCAAGACCCAACAGGAGTAAAACAAGCTACAAATGCGATGAGAATAGCACTTTCTTTAAAACGAAATGGCGTAAAGTATATTTTTGGACAAAGTAATCCTCCAACTGTCACTCTTGCATGCTCGGATATTGGAATTGAACAAATTGGTTATAGACAAGAAAACTCAGGAGCGTACATGGCACAAGCATATGCAATGTGTACAAACACAATCCCAGTGGTCACTGCACAACATGGACCGGCTGCTACATTAGTAGTTGCAGGACTCGCAGAATGTTTAAAAGCTTCCTATCCCGTTGTTGCCCTTGTCGAAGAAGTATCTAGAGAACAGGAAGAAAAAAATGCCTTTCAAGAGATTGATCATCTTGAGCTGTTTAAAGGGGTTTCTAAATGGATTAAAAGAATACCGATTCAAGAAAGAATTGAAGATTATGTTGACATGGCATTTAAAATTGCTGCAAGCGGCAGACCGGGACCAACTGTTTTACTCCTGCCAAAAGATATTATTACAGACACAAAAGAATATGCAATCAATGAAAGAAGAAGCCAAAATTCAGGAGTATTCCCACTCGATCGAACTATAGCAGATTTAGCAAAAATTGATGAAGCTGCAGACCTTTTAATAGAAGCGAAACATCCTTTTATTTATGCTGGCGGTGGTGTTATTTCATCTGGAGCTCTTAATGAAATAAGAGAATTACAAGAAGAATGTTCGATTCCTGTTGCGACTACCACCATGGGAAAAGGATCTGTCGATGAAGAACATCCATTAACCATAGGACCAATTGGTTATTATATGGGAAAAAGAGGGGTCAGCAAACACTTAAAATCAATGGTACAAGAGGCTGACGTTATTCTATTAGTAGGAAACCGCACAAACCAAAATGGAACGGACAGCTGGACCCTTTTGCCAGAAGAGGCTAAATATATTCATATTGATATTGATCCTGTTGAAATTGGTAGAAACTATGAATCACTTAGACTTGTTGGTGACGCGAAATTAACCCTTGCTGCTTTAAAAGAAACCTTATTGAAAAAAGGTGTTCAAAAAAGAATGGCTATACGCGAAAGTGTGGAAAAGCGTATTCAATTGTCTCGAGAAATGCATCAAGAGGATATGCAGGAAATCTACTCAGTTGAATCTGGAAAAATAAAAGTGGAAAAATTCTTATATGAAGTGGAAAAAAGATTAGATGATGACCATATCATTGTGGCGGATGCCAGTCTTTCATCTGTTTGGAATGCCAACTATCTTAAAGCCATTAAGAACAGAAAGTTTATTTTCCCTAGAGGACTTGCAGGATTGGGCTGGGGATTGCCAATGGGAATGGGCGCTAAAATTGCCAATCCAAATAAGAAAGTGTTCTGCCTTGTGGGAGACGGAGGATTCGGTCATGTCTGGAGCGAGTTAGAAACTTGTAAAAGACTTGGTATTCAAGTAGTCGTAGCTGTTATTAATAACGGAATTCTCGGGTATCAAAAATATGGTGAAACAGCCATGCTAGGCCGATATACAAATGTTTGTGATTTTTCATTTGTTGATCATGCCAAGATTGCTGAGGCATGCGGTGTTAAAGGGATAAAAGTGATTTCTACAGAGGATATCCCAGCAGCCATTGATGAAGCATTCCAATCCAATGAAACTGTTGTGATTGATTTGTTAACTGATCCAAATAACATACCGCCAGTCGGGGTAATGGATGTACTAAATAATTAAAAAAGGAGAATAATTATTATGGGGAAATTAACAGGTAAAGTAGCGGTAGTAACTGGTGCTGCACGAGGAATTGGCCGTGCATATGCATTAAAATTGGCACAATTAGGCGCAGATGTTGGGGTAATTGATATCGATTTAAAATCTTATCAACATTTTGCAGGTGAGAGTATTGGTGAACAATACGAAACCGTTGTAGATGAATTAAAAGAATTAGGTGTAAAGGCTTTTGGTATGGAAGCAGACATTTCAAATCAAGAGCAGGTTCAAAATGCCTTTCAAAAAATTGTGGACAATCTAGGCGAAGTGGATATTTTAGTAGCGAATGCCGGAGGTGGTTCAGGTTCAATTCTTGAAAATAAAGCTTCTGAAATGGATCCTGAACAATTACAAACAGTTTTGGAAAGAAACCTATTTGGAACAGTCTATAGTGTAGCGGCCGTTGCGCCAGGGATGAAAAAGAAAGGGTACGGAAAAATTGTAACAGTTACATCAGTCACTGGTTTACAAGCAAATTCTGAGGGCTCTTATTCTCACTATGGTGCTGCTAAAGCTGCCATTGTAAACTATACAAAATTTTTATCTCAGGATTTAGGCCCATATAATATTACAGTCAATGCGATTGCACCAGGATTCATTGGAACTGGCCGATTAATAGAACAGTTTGAACAAGCTGGTGTTGAAACATATACTAGCCAAACAGCTTTAAAACGGTTAGGAACACCAGAAGATTGTGCAAATGTTATTGAATTTTTAACGACGCATCTATCAGATTATGTGACAGGATCTGTCATTGATGTAACTGGTGGACTTCTGAAATAAGCATTTTATTTTTTCAACTAAATGGAGAGGAGCCTTAATTACATAAATATGCTCCTCTCACTTTTACAATAATAAAAATACTAGAATGTATATTTAAATGGCAAGTATTTAATAATTATAGAAATTTTTTCGCGATAATTGATGCCATAAAATAATTGGTTTCGGCGCAAATTCGTAGCCTTTAGCATGACTGGCAGCATGTAAATCACTCCTGCAAACGCCGCAATACGAAAAGTTTGATATTATCTTTAAATGTTCGGGTTCTTCGTTCGCTGCGGAAACAGGTGTATTCAGATTGAAAAAGGCGGAACATACGTATTAGTCACATTATATGAACAAGAAGTGAAGTTTCCCGTAAACATTATGGTTAGAGGGGAAATTAATATATTGTCAAGCTACGCCTATGACCGTAATGATTTTTAGCAGTCTTTTGATCTATTAAACATTTATAAAGAACCGTTAAAAAATATTATTTCTATCTATCCATTGGAAGATGGCTCACTTGCTTTCTCCGATTCTAAACAACAGAAAGTATTAAAACCTATTATCAAAATGCCATAATGTTAAAATGAATAAGGGGGTAATTAATTGACGCAATCAAATAAGGACTTAGTTGAAAATGTGGAATTCGTAAACCAAGCTAACAGGCAAGCGAAAACAGGAATATTACCTAAAGCACCGGTAATTTCCTGGATAGCCCTGCTCTTATTATGGTTAGTATTCGCAATGAATGCCATAGATAGAGAAATTATGAATCGGGTAATGCCGTTGATTGTAAACGAATACAAAATTTCTGCGGATACCGTCGGTGGAATTGTTACTCTCATCATTATTTCTGGCTGTACCCTGACAATTTGGGGTGGAAGATGGTCTGATAGGGTAGGACAAGGTTGGGCCCGTAAAAAAAGTAATATTTGGATTGCACTCGCCTATACGTTATTTGTTTTCTTAACAGGGTTTTCTACCTTTACATCCGTTGTGGCTGGATTTGTTATTCTACAAATATTAAGAAGTGCATTTAATGCAGCTGGGGAGACGATCGAAGTTTCTTCAGTGGCAGAGTGGTGGCCGGCAGAATCACGAGGCTTTGCTCTAGGAGCCCATCATACAGCCTACCCATGGGGAACCTTACTTAGTGGACTTGCGATTTCCGCCATTTTAGCTAGTTCTGGAAATGATTGGCGACTCGTATTCTTAACTGTACCATTAGCGATCATCCCAATTTTCATTATTTATTGGATTTTTGCAACACCGCAAAACTTCAAGAAATATGAAGATCGGGCTCGTGAAATGGGGTTAACACCGACTACCAATTCGGAAAATACTGAAAATTTAAAGAAGAAGGGCGTTGTTTTAGAAACTCTTAAAAATCCTAATATTTTAGTTGGTACGATTACCCTAGCACTTGGATTTGCCGGGTACGTAGGAATAGGCTTTTGGCTCGCTCCCTATTTAGCCTTCGTTGCAAAATTTGATTTTGCTGCTGCCGCCGCTTGGTCCGTTGTATTCACCATTACAGGGGGAATCGGACAAATCGTTTGGGGGGCTTTATCTGATAAAATTGGCCGGCGCATGAGTTTGTTAATTAGCTTTGCTTGGCTTGCAATCGGTTTCTACCTTCTCCAATATGTTGGAAATGGGTTAGGTTGGTTGATTGGAATTCAACTATTTCTTGGCTGTTCTACGAACGCCATTTATCCAGTCTCCTACGCTCTAGTTTCCGATTCAGCCAAAAAAGGGTATGTAGGTACAGCAATGGGTATTTTATTGGCAGGTACCAGTTTTGGAGGTCTCAGTCCGCTCGTTCTTGGTATTTTTATCAATGCTGGCGGCGGATGGGAAGCACATCAAGGATATATAACAGGTCTATACTTTCTAACAGCTTTAATGGTCATTTGTTTCTTTTTAATTTTACTGTTTACCCGAGAAACTGTGGGGAAAAAACGTGGGAAAGACTGGTCCCTTGTTAGTTTAAAATCATGTGGGATCGAAGAATAACTGGTTAATAAAAAATGATAATACTAAATCCCGAGAGGAGTTTTAAAAAATGGGTTTCGTTAATACAGTTACCGGAAAAATTGATAGTAAAAATTTGGGTTGTACGCTTGTACACGAGCATCTTCTTCTACGTTCAGAAGCAGTAGCTGTTCAATTTCCTCATCTATATGATGAAGAGGAACTTTATCAAAAAGCTGTCAACGCAGTGAAGGCAGTTAAAGCACAAGGTGTACAAACAATATGTGACCCTACTGTAATGGGGGTTGGCCGTGATGTCCGATTTTTAGAAAAGGTAGCCTTAGAAACTGAAATGCAAATTATTACGGCGACAGGTATTTATTCTTTTACAGAAATCCCAGCCCATTTTCAAAACCGCGATATTGATTATTTGGCTGAAGCTTTTATTAGGGATATTGAAGTGGGGGTACAAAATACATCCATTAAAGCGAGCTTTTTAAAGTGTTCGGCCGACGCTCAAGGAATTACTACAGATCTTGAAAAAGTCTTCAGAGCAGTGGCGCGTGCTCAAAAAAGAACGGGTGTACCAATTATGACTCATTCCCACCCTGCTAGCGGCAATGGCCTTAAACAATTGGAAATTTTCCAAGAAGAAGGGGTTAACCCTAAGTCCATTATGATTGGACATACAGGGGATACAGAAAATTTAGATTATATTCACCAAGTATTGGACAGCGGGGCATATATCGGAATGGACCGTTATGGACAAGGTCTGCCTTTTACGGAAAGAAACAAAACACTGCTTGAACTTTTAAAACAAGGTTTCGCTAATCGGATGTTCCTTTCCCAAGATTATTGCTGCAGCATTGACTGGTTCCCAGAAGAAGAAATTGCTAAATTGGTTCCAAATTGGTCCATTACCTTTTTATTAGATGAAGTGATCCCTCAATTACGTGAACAAGGGGTATCGGACGAACTAATTAAGACAATGATGGTTGAAAACGTTATCAATTGGTTTGAAGGTAAATAATTGCCTTAGTTTGATAAAGTGAATTTATTCCTTCATTAAAAAACCTTCTGTATTTTAAATTTGCACAATATTGTGCAAAGTAATTTAAAGAAGGTTTTTTTTCTTGGATTCATATTTTTTTCAGCATTTGTCCAAAAATTATATTCTAGTGATATAATGACAGAAGCTGCTATAAATGAAAGATTTTTCAAGGGGTGTGTTTGATGGATAATTCATATAAAGGATCATTGGTTGCTGAAAGAACCCTAAAAGCACTAATGTTATTTTCTAAGAAAAAATATTTATCGGTGGCAGAGATAGCAGATTCATTGAAAATTAGTTTAACAGCTGCTTATCGGCTTGTGGACACTTTACATACAACAGGTTTTATAAAGCGAGAGCAATCAAAAGAATATTCTCTAGACGCACCAAATATTTTACTATTATACAATATGGTTGAGCAGGACCTTAGAGAGGTCGCTCGTCCTATTATCAAGAAATTTGCAATGGAATTTAGGGAGTCTGTTTATTTAAGTATCGTTCATAGTGACAATTCCTATTATTCATTTATAGAAGGAGAAGACAGTCCTTCTCAAGTAAAATGGAGCGAACATATAGGCACGGCCTTTTCACTTCCTACTGGGACTGCAGGCAAAACGCATCTAGCTTATTTAATTAAAGATTTAAATGAATCGGAAAGAGAAGCATTTATTTCAAAGATGGAATTAACTTCATATACCGAAAATACTATCGTTACAATTGAGAAATTAAAAAAATCCTTAGAGAAAATATTAAATGAAGGATACTGCTATACGAATAGCGAGCATTCTCCTGGGGTAGCAGGTATATCTGTTCCGGTTTTTAATTTTAAAAAGACCAGTGTTGTTGCGGTTTTAAGTGTATTTATGCCTAACTCACATTTTGATGAAAGTGAATTAAAGAATTATGTTACATCTCTAATTGCTGGGGCAAATGAGATTGGTAAATCAATCCTATAAAAATAAACTTTTCTGATTCTGACCTGATTCTGGTGAAAAAATAAAGGAGTGCAAAATAGGATTGTTGTGTTTTACTCCTATGTTGAAGGAAAGGCCAGATATCAGTATGTTATGGAAAATAACCTCTGAAACAGGGGTTTATCTACTTATAGCCTATTTGCCTTTGTTATATGGGTACACCGTACTGAAAGATAGTTTAATGAATGTTAAAAAGTAAATTTATCAAAGGACAACCCGTTTTCTAAATGATTTTATATAACCTGATGACAATGGAATTCTTATGCAATTCACTATTCGGCATAAGAATTCTTTTTGTATTTCCTCTATTTTGAATCGTAATCAAAAACGGTCCCATAGCTAATGTTCTTCTTCAACTCCCTCAGTTTAATACGATTTTCTCCCGAATGCTCACTTATTCGCAGGATTTCATGTACCTTGATATTTTGTAACGATAGAAAATAGGGGGCCAGAACCATTAATAGCTTCGTGGAGGATAATGAAATAGAGGAGTATAATTGTACTCCACATTTTACCATATGATGTGCATTCTCCACGCCGCCCCTGGAGGCTTTCCCTCCCATGTCTCAACGGATCAATTGCCCTATCATTGAAAATATATATCCTACCATTTTTTGAGGCGATGAACGAAAAATATAAACCTACAAAAAATACAATGATCTTATCAGTCTAAATGATGAAATCTATAAAAACATCGGCTGGATCAGCGCCGATGTCGGTCCACGAATGGATAAAAAACATCCGTTTTTTCTTGATCATATGACGCAGGCATTGAGCCTGCTTGGCGGTTGCTGAGGCAACCTTTTGAAAAATTATTCGAGGAAGTAGGAAAACCACTTGCCAGAGCAAATCGTTCTTTTCATTAATTAAGTGATTTATTACATAAGGAATGCCTGAAGATGCACTAATTGTCCTGATAACTCAATAGTTTAATGAAAATACCTTTATTCTAAATTTTATTATTCTATTTTTTGTTATCCATACAGCCTTAAGGCTGTGTTTTTTCTTTAGAAATCATGACTTTAAAGAATTCATTCAAAAATATACAGACCTTACTTCGGGCGGCAGCACTACAGACTGGTCAGAAAGCAAAGTACACTTTCTGTCATTCTGTACGTGTCGCGTTGGCACTAAATGGCCCGATAACCACGGTCTGTACGGCTAACGCCTACATTCCGTAGGTTCCTGTTCCATTTACGGCAGGCCGCCGTACCAAACGAGCCGAAAACCTATAAGACCTTGGGCTCCTTGCCCAAACCCAGCCAACGGGAGCCCGTTGGATCGCAATATACGCTCGGACTCTATAAATCTCCTTCTTTGTTCTCCTTATTGTAATCGTTTGCTCATAAGGGCAGTCAAGGGTGCTACGCTAGCGCTTCGCAAACTTTGTGAAATTTTTTAAGAAGAGCGTATAAAAAACTTCACAAACTTCACAAACTTCAAGCTCGTTGACAGCCCTTTTCGCAAAGATTCGGAGAGGTCAAACAAAAAAGGAGTGATTGTGAATGAAAGTAAGTTTTCATGGATTGAAGGTAGCAAAATCAAGCACAGGGTTTTATGTAGGTAGATACTTTCAGGAAGACGAAGTCACTTCACAGTTTGTACGACTAACCGATGATTTCAGAGGCAAACAAGAAGCTATCGAGTGGATCGAATCCATCATGGAAGAAGTGGTAGAGAGGGAAGAGGGGTAACTCCCTCTTTTGTTTTTTTGTTTTAAAAAGCGTACCGAAGAGAATGGAAAATTCCCGGCTACGCCAGGATCGTGTCGCTTGCTTTGTGTTTCTCCTAATGATTGAAAGATTGCTGGGAGCTTTTTTGGGGGGCGATGCTCCCAATAAGAGAGCTGAATCTATGCTAGCATAGATTCAGAAAAAAATAAGCTAATAAAAATAGATATTGTTATTAACTCAGAAAAAGGAAGAATTTATTCAGCGATTATACCAGCGGGGCAAAGGACATTAGTTCTGATTTTTGATTTGGAAGGATTGAAAGACAATGCTGAGAAAAATAATCGAAAAAAACTATTGAAAAACGCTTACAATCGGATTATACTATCGATAAATCGATTTACTAAACCGATTTATATTTAGGCTCATCTTTTTCAAAATTTGTCTATTAAGCAAACTTATTTTTTTAATAGTTTACTAAACCGGTTTATTAATACGAGATATAGCACTAATATAAATACATCAAAGAAAGGATCTTGGCAATGAAAAATGTGATTGTCCCATTGAATGCTTTTGATAGTGTGGAAGTGATAAAGAATGGACAAGAATCCTTTGTAAAGCTGATAGCGGAATCCGGAGCGTTTGGAATCGAGGTCCGCCGTGAATTGCTGCCGAAACCAGTCCAAGAAAGACAGCATGAGCTCATTCGAGATGAAATTAAGGCATACAGACTTTTTACCGTCTATTCTGCTCCGATTGAATTATGGAATGAAAATCACCAGCTAAACAAAGAGGAATTGACCGATGTTTTTCAAGAGGCAATCGCCCTTGGTGCTGACTGGATTAAGGTATCGCTGGGCCATTATCATCGGGAAGATTCCGATATTGTTAAACTTAATAATTTTATAAACCAACACCAAGGATTTCAATTATTGGTTGAAAATGATCAAACGCTTTATGGCGGAAACGTCGGCAGATTAAAATCCTTTTTTGAAAGCGCTGACGTTCTCAATGTTCCAGTCAAAATGACCTTTGATGTTGGGAACTGGTATTACACTAGCCAAGATGCGGTGGAGGCTTTACACCAGCTTGCCCCCTATGTGATTTATCTCCATTTGAAGAATGTGGAAAAAAAAGGTAATGAGCTTATTACTGTGCCGCTTGAAAAGGAAGGGGAGCAGAGCTGGAAAAATGTCATGCAGCATTTTCCTGGCGGCATGATGAAAGCGCTTGAATTTCCGATTGAGCCGAAAGAGAAAACGAAAGATTACATTCATATGATCAACGAATTCATGTTAGAAAGTGAGGGTATATCATGAATCAGTTTGATGTGATCACCTTTGGCGAAGCGATGGCGATGTTTATTGCCAATCAGCCGGGCCCGCTTCATACTATTGACCAATTCATGCTTGAGCTTGCGGGTGCGGAAACCAATGTGGCGATCGGACTGGCACGGCTAGGTCTTCGGGCAGGCTGGGTCAGTAAAGTGGGCAATGATGCGTTTGGAAAATTCATTACCGAACGTCTTCATAATGAAAACGTTGACATCAGTCAAGTTCTGACTGATGACCATTATCCAACCGGTTTTCAATTAAAAGCGAAGGTGGCAGAAGGGGATCCTGAGGTTCAATATTTCCGGAAAAGGTCCGCGGCAAGCCACCTGCAAATCGCCGATTTTAATGAAGCGTATTTTCAATCAGCTAAGCACATGCATCTGACAGGAATTCCTTTTGCGATTTCCAAACAGGCAAGGTCATTTGCCAAATATGCCCTATCGTTTATGAAAAAGAACGGCAGAACCGTTTCCTTTGACCCGAACTTAAGGCCTTCCCTATGGGTTTCAAAGGCGGAAATGGTCGAGGAAATCAACGCGGCAGCCTTTCAAGCCAACTATGTCCTTCCGGGGATTACCGAGGGTGAAATTTTAACCGGCTATACAGATCCGCGTGATATTGCTTCCTTTTATTTAGAAAAAGGCGTTGAGCTTGTTGTGATCAAGCTTGGTCCTGAGGGAGCGTTTTATAAAACCGCTCTAGAAGAAGGAACGGTTCCGGGTATTAAGGCGAAAAAGGTTGTGGATACGGTGGGAGCAGGTGACGGTTTTGCGGTTGGAGTGATTAGCGGTTTGCTCGAGAAGCTTTCACTGGAAGAGACGGTATTAAGAGGAAATGCCATTGGAGCATTGGCTGTTCAGTCACCTGGGGACTCCAACGGTTATCCAACGGAACCAGAATTAATAGATTTTATAAAAAATCATGTAGAAACAGTCGTTTAATAAACAGATTTACTTGAATTTAAAGGAGAGTTAACCATGTTTTTCTCAAACATTCATGCAAATGAAAACATCGAAAAAAAATATCCCAAACCGATTGCCAAGGCTATTCAATATTTAAAAAACAAACAAGATGAGTTTATCCATATGGAACCTGACATTTATCCAATTGAAGGGGGGGATATTTTTGTTCAGGTGTTCGACCGTAAGACAATGAAAAAGGAGGAGGCGAAGCCGGAAGTGCACCGCAAATATATCGAAGTGCACTATTCGGTGGAAGGAAAAGAACGGGTCGGTTTTGCCGTCGATCTAGGGAATAACCCCGTGATAGAAACATTGTTAGAGACGAAAGATGCAATCTATTATGGAGAAGTTGAAAATGAACATGAAATGATTTTTCAACCTGGCGATTATTTTGTTTTTTTTCCAGAAGACGTTCATCGGCCAATATGGGAAAATGGTGGAAGTACAATGATACGGAGAGTTGTTATCAAGATCAAAGAATCTGTTATGTAAACGGTATCAATAAAAAAGGCAGGACACATTTAAAGGAGGATAATTGAGATGAAGAGTGAACTTAGCAAGTTACACAATAGCCGGTGGAAACGTATTCTACCTCCATTGTTAATCGTTTGTATCATTGCTTTTATGGATAGGGTTAATATCAGTTTTGCGATATCGGGCGGAATGGATAAAGCCTTGGGGATGACAGCCAGCATGGCTGGACTAGCATCAGGCATCTTCTTCTTTGGATATTTATTTTTACAGGTTCCAGCCGGACAAATTGCAGCGAAGCGGAGCGGAAAAAAGGTCATATCGATCATTGTTCCAATTTGGGCATTGATTTCTATCTTAAGCGGTTTGTGTACCAATTCGACTCAACTGCTGATTCTTCGTTTCATCTTGGGAATCGTTGAAGGCGGGATGCTGCCGGTTGTTCTCACAATGGTTTCTAACTGGTTCCCGAACGAGGAACGAGGCCGTGCTAACGCAATTGTCTTGATGTTTGCTCCAATTGCGTCGATTATCACCGGACCAATTTCGGGTTACATTATTTCTTTCGCGAATTGGCGTTTCATGTTTATTTTGGAAGGAATCCTTTCTCTTATTGTTCTCATTCCATGGTTGATTTTAGTGAAGGATCGCCCGGAACAAGCACCTTGGATTAGTGATGAAGAGAAAAAATACATTTTGGATAGTTTAAAAGAGGAACAAAAAACACTGGCAGAGGAAAATAATATTAAGCAGGCATCACTGAAAGATTTGCTCCCGAACACGACTATGTGGAAATTAATCATCTTAAACTTCTGCTATCAATCAGGGGATTACGGCTTTTCGATGTGGCTGCCGACGACGCTGAAGAAATTAACGAACAGCGGGATGGGCATGGTCGGCCTTCTTTCAAGCTTACCATGGATTGCCTGTATCGCCGGGATGCTGCTCTTCTCCAAACTTTCTGACCGGACTGGCCGCAGAAAAGAATTTGTGGCAATACCGCTTATTGGTTTTGCGTTATGCTTGTTACTGTCGACTACGATACATGCTAATGTGTGGCTTTCTTACATTTTCCTAATCGGCGCTGGATTTTTTGTTAAAGCAGCAGGTGTGGTATTCTGGGCAATTCCATCCCGTATCTTTAGCAAAGAGGTGGCAGGCGGTGCCCGAGGTGCCATCAATGCTCTTGGAAATATTGGTGGATTCTTCGGACCTTACATTGTTGGCTTCTTCATTCAGTATTTTAACTTTAATGCAGGTATTTACAGTTTAGTTGTCTTACTTTTTGTATCCGCCTTCATCGCATCCACATTACCAGCCATCGTTCAGGCACCTGTTAAAAAGGAACATAGTAATCTTAAGCAAACAGTATGAAACTTTTTTTCAAAATACATTTATGAAAAGGATGATGGAAGATGACTCAATTGAACTGGGGGATTCTTGGACCTGGAATTATCGCAAAAGAATTTGCAAACGCAATCATAGATGTAAATGGTAAGGTATCAGCTGTAGGCGCCAGAAACCTTGAAAAAGCGCAAAAGTTTGCAAATGAATATAATATTGATCGGGTTTACGGCAATTATGAAGACTTATTAAATGACGATGATCTTGATATTATTTATATTGCAACACCACATACTTTCCATTATGAATGGATTATGGAAAGCCTAAAACGAAACAAACATGTTCTTTGTGAAAAGTCGATTACAGTAAATGGACGGCAATTAAAGGAAATCGTTGACTTAGCCACTGAGAAGAATTTAATCGTTGCAGAAGCAATGACCATTTACCATATGCCAGTCTATAAAAAGCTGCGTGAGATTGTAGACGCTGGAAAAATAGGAAAGATCAATTTGATTCAAGTTTCTCACGGCAGTTATAAAGAGCCTGATCCAATGAATCGCTTCTTTAATCCGGATTTAGCGGGTGGGGCCATGCTGGATATTGGTACGTATACCCTATCGCTTTCGAGATATTTCCTTTCTGAACAACCAAATCAGATACTATCAACCGTGAAAAAATTTGAAACAGGGGTAGACGAGCAAGTAGGAATTTTACTGAAAAATGCCTCCAATGAGATGGCGGTTATATCCATGACACTAAGTGCCATTATGCCAAAAAATATAATTATCGCCGGTGAAAAGGGTTTTATCTTTGTGGAAGATTATCAAAGACCTACAAAAGCAACGATCACCTATACAGAAGATGGCCATGTAGAAGTAATTGAAGCAGGCAGTACTGAAAAAGCCTTCCACTATGAAGTGGAAGATATGAATAATTATGTACTCCATAAAAGTAAGAATGATACTTTGCAATTGTCCGTAGATGTGATGCAGCTTATGGACGAGGTTCGCAAACAATCCAGTGTCTCTTACTCCTTTGAATGAAACCCGGACGAGGGAACAGGTTTGGTGTCCCACTCCTGCCTTACTGTGATGGGTTAGGTGGAAATAATAGGTCATGGTGTTAAGCATGATAAGACACAGTATCCAGTTCCATTTTTTACGAACGGGTATTGTTTTTCTAGACTTATTATTGATTATAAAAACGATTCCCGAATTTCATACTACTTGCGGGCGCTCGGACTCCAACGTTGATAAACGGCTGCATGCTCTAACGAAACTAGAAAATACATGAGTTTATGGATAAAATGGAGTTAGCGAAATAAAAAAAGAGGAAGATAGTATGAAAAACGTGACAATGGCCGATGTAGCGAAAGAAGCCGGTGTATCCAAAAGCACCGTTTCACAATTTTTAAATAAGCGCTTTGAATATATGGGAGAAAAAACAAGGCTCAAGATTGAAGAAGAGATTGAGCGCCTTGGCTATCAGCCCAATTATCTGGCGAGAAGCTTGAAGCAAAAACGTACTTCGATGGTGGGAATTATCGTTGCCAATATTATGCATTATTTATCGACGGAGATTAGCCGGGCGATTGAAGACTTTTGCCAAGGTCATGATTTGCATGCGATTGTTTGCAATGCCGATGATGACCCGGAAAAGGAAAAGAGATATATTGAAATGCTGCGGGCTAAACAGGTTGATGGCTTGATCATTTTTCCAACCGGACAAAATCAGGATTTATACAAAAGCATGATTAAGGCAGGTTACCCCGTTGTGTTCGTCGATCGAAAGGTTGAAAAACTGGATTCCTTTTCGGTGTTAACCGACAATTTCATGTCAACATATAAGGCGATTCAATCTTTCATCGAAAAGGGCCATCGAAACATTGCCTTTGCCGTGCAGCCGTTAATCGTCAGTACACGGCGAGATCGATTGGAAGGCTATAAAAAGGCGATGACCGATGCTAGATTAAAAGTGAATCCTGAGTTCATTATTGAATCCAATATTGATGAAATGAAGGGCCAACTAGAGAAACTCTTTTCTTCGGGGGAACGGCCGACAGCCTTATTTGCCGGAAATGACCGGGTTTTTCTTGTCTTGGTGAAATTTTTACGAGAAAAAGGACTCAAAGTTGGCAAGGATATTGAACTAATTGTTTTTGATAATATTCCGTTTGCCGATTTAGTCGAAACACCGATTTCTTTTATTGTCCAGCCAGCCTCTGAAATGGGACATAAAGCAGCGGAATTGTTGTTTGATCAAATCAATAAAGTAAAACGGGAGCCGGAAGAGTTTGTGTTCCCAAGCCGGATGGTGTAGGCAGGTGCCTGAAACCATCAAAAAACAGATTTTAATAAACCGATTTAGTAAATCGATTTATTTTGGAAAGGAATCCCTTCCTGAAAAGTACGAGAAATCAGTCAGTTAGAAATAACGATTATTAAAAATATTCTTAAGGTAACACTGGAAAATAGGGGAGCCAAAGAAATTGAATCATTAGCTTTTGCCATCGTGTCTTGTATGAAAGGAGCAATACAATACGAAAGGGTACTGGGAAAGCAGATATTGCCGCAAGCAATGAATGAAATATCCCGCCTTTTAAAAAGTTAAAAGGCGGTTTTAAGCGAGCAAACTTACCAGTCTCCAAGAAGGTAAAAAAATTAAAACCATCCTTTTCTATAATTCTAGCTTCGGCTGTCTTAACAATTTACATATGGAAAATAGCATGGGCAGCTATGCCACAGAATTTAGTAAACGGAATCCGGAAACGGGGAAATTGATGGTCTAACATGAAGAATGATTATGCAAAAGCCCCAGAAGGCTGGAGTAAAAACCTAAGCACTGTTTGATCAAAAGCCTGCTTTTACTGAAGATGAGTGGAAGGTGTTAATCAAAGGGCTGCATCTTCTTGGTGATTTGGCAACTGAAAAGGATATGAAAATCGTGTATCACCAAAAGGTTATTGATTGTGTATAAAGTGAAGTCTAAATACCTGATTTTTCAAGAACTCTTTGGTAATAAATCTAAAAATGTAACCGTTTTCTATACTAGTAAATAGCGAAGGGTATCCATGAGTGCATTTTTATCGATTTCTTCCATTTGCTTTAATCTATTCTTTATGTGTTGGTTGGAAATAAATAACATTGAGATGAATAAAATTAGACATCCACCCATAATCAACAAGAAAAATTGCAACCAAGTATTGAGAACTGAAAACTCCATTCAAATCCCCCTCGATTTAATGACATGTCTCTAATTATTTCTATGTATGTAAAAAAAATCCTCCTATTGAAGTGCAATAATTATAGGTTTGACCTTTTTAAGGTAAGTATTTATTTGACCTTTACATTGGTTATGGAAAAGAAATCAAGATTGAGTATGGATTCAAATTCATCCTGATGTTGAATCTTTTTATTTAAAGGATCGATTTTCGTTACAAATCCAACACGGGAAGTAAAAAATCCGTTTTTCCATGTAGTAATTTCTAAAAGTAATTTGGTTTCCATGCTTTTAGATAATAGTTGTTCCATCTCTTCTATTTTCATTTTATCCAGCAGTGGTCTAGGCGTTTTTTGATCATCCTGCCAAAGATCCTATAACAATTTTATGGATTCCGGCATGAAAAAACCATGCCACTTCTTTTATTCCACGATCTTTATGATCTTTATTCATTAAAAAATTCCCCTTTTTATTTATTATAGGAACATTTGTTCTTGTTATTCAATGGGTATGTTTTAAAAATTTTATATATGTCTACATCCTCTTTTCGATTTTTTATCAGTCATGCAGCCTTAAGGCTGCGATTTTTCTTCAGAAATTAGGAAGTTAAAATTCTAGGTTAAATGCATACAGAAAGACATTGGACGGCCAGCACTACGGACTGATATGAAAGGAAAAGACGCCTTTCTGTCATTCCGTACGTGTCGCTTCGGCATTAAATGGACCGATAACAACGGTCTGTACGGCTATCGCATACATTCCGTAGGCTCCTGTTCCATTTACGGCTAACACCGCCATACCGAACGAGCCGAAAACCGGAAAATCAAAAGATTAAAAGAAAAAAATGAAAGATCAAAAGAATAACAGACAAAAGGAGAGCAGCCGAAAAAACGGCTGCTTTTATTGTTGATTTTTCCCTTTTGCCTTCCGAATCGTAAAACAGCGCAAGCTTTCTAACCTTCCTGCCGGTAGGGCACCCGAACCTTTCCGGCTAAAAGCCAAGAAAGCTAGTCAATCGGTCAAGGGGCAAAAAACTTTTTTGCTTAAAGGCGCTAACGCAACAGCAAAAAACTTTTTGTGCGAAGTGAGCCTTGACCCATTGCCTATGCGTGTTTTTCGTTCTACTTGCAAAAGGGGAAAAATCATCCCCCTTTTGGGGAACGAATTCGCTTCGGAATCCAAAAAGAAAAAATGAACAAAAAAAACAAAAAATGAAAAGGAGTTTTGAAAAATGGAATTCATGTCAATCTTCGAAGTCGTTAGAATCAAACAAGAAATTAAGGAATCCTCTGAACCGTTTGTACAGTATGTCATTCGTTCACCAGAAGATGCTCAAAAATTAGCGGCCTCTTATATTGCAGATGACGACCGGGAAGTGCTTTTAGTGATGATGCTCAATACGAAAAATCAGGTAGTGGGGCTACATAGAGCTCATGTAGGAAGCTTGAATGCGAGCGTAGTCCATCCTAGAGAGGTCATGAAATGCTCGATTCTCAATAATGCGGCATCCATTATTGTTAGTCATCAGCACCCTAGCGGAGACCCCACACCAAGTCGGGAAGATATCGATATAACCAAGCGGCTTGCAGAAGCAGGGAGAATTTTAGGCATCGATTTGCTGGACCATGTGATTGTCACCTACACCGGGAAGCATGTCAGCCTTAAGGAGAAAGGCTATTTATAAAAATACCAAAATAGCAAAGGGGGATTTTCCCCTTTGCTTGAAAGGAGAAATTTATCATGATGATATTCGTATCTAATTTTTATAAAGATGAGGCAAAAGCAATTGAAAAGGCAGGTCTGAAAGAGGAAATCGAATAACCAAAAAAACATCGGCTGGATCAGCGCCGATGTCGGTCCACGAATGTATAAAAAACATCCGTTTTTTCTTGATCATATGACGCAGGGATCGAGCCTGCTTGACGGTTGCTGAGGCAACCTTTTGAAAGATTACTCGAGGAAGTAAGAAAACCACTTGCCAGAGCAAATGGTTCTTTTCATTAATTAAGTGATTTATTACATAAGGAATGCCAGAAGATGCACTAATTGTCCTGATAACTCAATAGTTTAATGAAAATACTTTTATTCCAAATTTTATTATTCTATTTTTTGTTATCCATACAGCCTTAAGGCTGTGTTTTTTCTTTAGAAATCATGACTTTAATGAATTCGTTTAAAAATATACAGAACTAGCTTCGGTCGGCAGCACTACGGACTGATCAGAAAGCAAAGTACACTTTCTGTCATTCTGTACGTGTCGCTTTGGCACTAAATGGCCCGATAATCACGGTCTGTACGGCTAACGCCTACATTCCGTAGGTTCCTGTTCCATTTACGGCAGGCCGCCGTACCAAACGAGCCGAAAACCATTAAGACCTTGGGCCCCTTGCCCAAACCCAGCCAACGGGAGCCAGTTGGATCGCAATATACGCTCGGACTCTATTAATCTCCTTCTTTGTTCTCCTTATTGTAATCGTTTGCTCATAAGGGCAGTCAAGGGTGCTACGCTAGCGCTTCGCAAATAATTATGTGGAATCAGCTTATAAGGGCAACACTGTTTCTGTAGCTGAACAAAGACGTAAGCTGTTCGAGCTTCTTTTCTCTACCCTAAAAGAATTGGCGATAACGAATTATAACAAAACAGAACTGCATGAAGCGCTCGTTATACTCCAGGAGGAAGTAGAGCGAGATCAGCCTAGATCTGCACTAATCCTTGCCATGCTTCAGTTTTTGAAGAAAGAGCATGAGCTTAAAAGCATCATTGAACAATTGAGAAAACTGTGCTTCAATTTGGATGAGTAATTATTTTTTAAGTTGCTAATGTGAAGAACAGCTAAATATCTGGTTTTGGGATATGTCCAATGAGCATTTGGTTACATGGGTGCATATTAATGCTTGACACTTACCTACTAGTAAGTTAAAATGCAGTGGTGGAAATCGAAAAACACAAATTTTAGGCCTGGCACTAAAACTTATTCCGGAAAAAAGGTTATGTTGCCATAAGTTATGTTATCCATGTATAACATAACTTATTGATATCCATATTATACTCATAGCAACCAACATGGCGTTTCTTGAATCCATGAGCGGGACCATGTATAAGAGGTACTTTGCAATATAAACGTATATTGGGAAAGAATGTAATCCCAAGTTCTGAATCAAATAAACCGTCTTGTTAAAAATTATAGGGCGGTTTTTCTAGAAATATAACTTACCAACTAGTAAGTAAAAAATAAGAAAGTAGGAATTTCTAAAATGAAAAGGAGTGGATAGTGAACAATTGCAAGTAGAGGAAGTTAGGAGGATTTTAGAGGAATCCGCACAAGTCCTTTCAGGGTAATACCATATTGGAGATCCTGCAGAAATGATATGCAAGAAGGCAAAAGAAGGAGATTACGACCTGATCGTAATGGGCAGCAGGGGACTTAGCCTCTTTTCAGAACTGCTCGTGGGAAGTGTAAGCCAAAAAGTGGTCCTGCACGCTCATTGTGCTGTAATGATTGTAAAGTAAATATGAGGTGATCGTTACCCCAAGTACTAAGAGAAAAAGTATAAGAAGTAAGCCAGCTCGTATTTACCATCATGGTACAAATTCTATCGAAAGCCGAATTCAAATGAAATGTACTAATTGTAAAAAGAAAGAATTATGTTACATCTCTAATTGCTGGGGCAAAGGAACAAATTAAGAAACAATGGTGAAATAAAAAATGATATATCTCCATGTCTTTGATTGAAAGGAGCAAAATGCCTTGAATGAAAAAAAAGAAGTTGGAGAAAAAGCTGTAGAATATGTTAAAGAAGGAATGGTAGTTGGACTCGGAACGGGGTCTACTGTATTTTATACCATTACTAAGCTTGGGAAATTAGTTCAACAAGGACTTTCTATTAAAGGAATCCCTACTTCCAAACAAACTGAAAAATTGGCAATAGAAGTAGGGATCCCACTCGTTTCATTTAATGAAATCAATCAAATTGATGTGGCAATAGATGGTGCTGATGAAGTTAATCGAGATTTAGATCTCATTAAAGGTGGAGGCGGTGCCCTTTTAAGAGAGAAAATAATTGCGAAAGCAGCAAAAACTTTTATAGTTGTTGCCGACCCACACAAAATTGTGGATAAATTGGGATCTTTCCCACTACCAGTTGAAGTGGTGCCTTTTGGATTTGAAATGACAAGAAAATATATTCTTGACCTTGGAGGCAGTCCACAGTTACGGCAAAAAAATGGGATTCCTTTTCGAACAGATAACGGTAACTATATTTTTGACTGTAGCTTCTCAAATATTACCTTTCCTAGAGATCTAGAGAGAGAGCTTAATCTGATCCCGGGTGTTGTTGATAATGGACTATTTATTGCTATGGCTGAGATAATCATCACCCTAAATAAAGATAAGGAAATTATCATTAAAAAGCGAAGCGTAGGATAAAAAAATATTTGATCACTTTTAAATATACAGTTTAAGGTACAATAGCTTTACGAATTGCTGAATTATTCCGTATCCAAAATTTAGATTCACAAATTATTGTGGCATCTGTTCGGCACCCAGCCCATGTGACCCGTGTTCGCATTACTTGGAAAGCCTGGTTATGAGGCTGAAAAAGCTGAATTACTTAAACGCATTTCTAAATAATTATCTACACCCTTATCTAACTCTTTAAGGTTAAGGTAAGGGTGTATCTTCAGTACACAAAATTTTTTTATAAAAAGGGTTTAATTGTAAATAGTAAAGGGAAAAGCTCAAAATAATTTATGCTTTTCCCCGAATTACTCAAGTTATTTTCTGTTTTGTAAATTTAATATTTTCAATATGTACATTTAATAGTCGTTCTAAGAGTACCTGTTTTGCATTAACTTCGTTGGTTTCCTTATCGCAAACTTCATTTTGATTTTTCAAATTATTAATCATTGTCATTACCAACTGCTTGAAAATGGGTGAAGTAGTTAATACATAATTAATTAATTCTGTTACTGCTTGCTTTTCCAGTTCATTCTTTGCGGCAAATATATTGTACTTATCCGGCTCAAATACGATTAAAGATTGCTGATCTTCTGTAAAACGTATGCCAAAATATCTTTTTTCAGTTCCATAATATTCATTTTCCCTTATCCGAATAAATTCCAAGCCAACCACAAATTCAAATTTAGTTTCTTGAAATTGAAAAATTTTTAGTTCAATGCTTGAGCTTTGATCTATAAATATTTCCTTTTCAAACTTTGTTTGAATAACTTTGGATTCTAGTAAGTTCATATTAATTACCTCACTTTTTTATATATTTAGTTAACCCAGAACTCCAACTGCTTATTCAATCAATAATGGTTTACAAGATACTCTAAACCAATATTTGAAAGTAAACACAGGATTTTTCTTGCCAGAAATATTTAAGTAATTAGTAATGAGTTTTTAAATATTTGACTCTTTATTTTTTTGGTTACATTTTCCTTTTAAAACTTTTAATAAAATAACAAATACTATCTATACAAGGAGGATGCACATGCTCAAAAAAATTATGTTCTTTTTAATTGCAAATTGTATTATTCTTTTGACTCCAATATTAACTTATGCTCAAGTAATTCATGAAGTCCAACCTGGGGATAGTCTAACTAAAATATCAAATGGATACAAAATCGATAAAGATAACCTTGCTAAGCTAAATGGATTAGCTAGGAACATCCAACTAGTCCCTGGTCAGGCATTGTTAATACCGAGTTCCACTTATATTGTTCAACCAGGAGAAAGTATGTGGGAGATTGCTAACCGTCATGCTATTAGTGTGGAAACATTAATGCGACAAAACCATTTAAACAGTCGAGTAATTACCCCATATCAAAAATTAAGTATACCTCGGCCACCCAGAATGAATATTTGGACCGGAACTTATTTTGTTCCAAAAGATAGAAATACCAATACATGGATGCTAAATAACTATAAGAAGACTCTTAGTAGTATATTCGTATTTGAATATGGATCTGATGAGCAAGGGAATATTATTGAAACACCAGAACACCAGGCACATAAGATTGCTTGGAAAGACAACCTTCCTCCATTTGCTACAGTAACAAATTTAAGTGAAAAGGGATTTGATCCTAGCCTTACACATAAGTTAATCAGCACTCCTTGGCTGCGACAGAAGTTTGTAAATAATATTTATTCTTTATTAGATAGTCACGATTATAAAGGCGCAGTTATTGATTTCGAACAAGTATTTCCTCAAGATCGAGCTAATCTTAACCAGTTTATAAAGGAATTAGGTGCAAGGCTTCATCCTGCGGGAATGCAAATTATGATGTCCGTTCCTCCAAAAGAGGGAGAACTTAAACCTGCTTATGCTGCAGCTTATGATTACAGTACGCTAGGAATTTATTTAGATAAGATGTTTTTGATGACTTATGATTGGCATTGGCCAGGAGGTCCATCCGGTCCAATTGCCCCTTTAGACAGAGTAAAAGCAACACTTGATTACGCTGTTTCTGTCGTAAATAAATCAAAATTGATGCTTGGAATTCCCCAATATGCTTATGATTGGGTTATAGGAAGTAATAAACGCTTAGGAACTGCATATTCCACCCAACATGCAATCGATTTATATACAGGATATCAAAGTCAGGTTCACTATGATGAGGAAGCTGCAGAACCTTGGTTCCGTTATGTAGATAATAAAGGAAATTTACACGTAGTGTGGTTTGAGGACCCTCGAAGCTTACTTGTTAAGTTCCGTCTTGTCCGACAATATGGATTAGCTGGAATGGGGTGCTGGCACCTAGGTTTAACCATGCCTCAGACTGAAAAAATGTTACTAGAGGAATTTAATGTACATTAAAAGTTCATAATTGAAAGTCCTTAAGGGTTGAATTTTTTCTTAAAACACCATAATAAAATTTCTCATTAAGGTCCCCTTTATAAAAATTGTGAAAGGGGTCTTTACTTTGTCTGAATGTTTATTTAGAAAGATTTTTAAGAAGAAATAAAGGGGATTAGATGAATAGGGGAAAAGAAGTTGATTAATTTCTAGGCTTTTCCCCAAACTAATGTAAATGAATTCGAATCAATAAAAATATCATAAATTAAACAATTCAAGCTGTAATTTTCTTTTGTATTTCAAATATAACATCTTCAAACCTGATATTTAATAAACTTTCTAATAACGCCTGTTTTGCTTTTAATTCTTTAATATCCTTTTCACAAACTACATCTTCCTCTTTGAGATCATGGATCATTTTCATTACCAATTGTTTAAAATTGGGGGATTCAGTTACTAAATAATTAATTAATTCTATTACGGCTTGGGTTTCCTGTTCGCTCTTAAGTGCAAAAATACTTTGTTTATCCGGTTCAAATACGATTTTAGATTCCATTTCTTCTGTAATTTTTAGTCCAAAGTAGGCTTTTTTAGTTCCATAAAGTTTATTATCCCTTATACGAATTAATTCTAAGCCAACCATAAATTCATAATAGTGAAAGGTCGTTCCAGGATAATGAATACTTTTAAGTTCTATGTTTGAACTTTGATCGATGAATATTTCTTTTTCAAATTTTGTTTGGATCACTTTGGATTCTAGCAAGTTCATTTTGCTTACCTCACTTTATTATGTTTTATAAAATAAATAATTTGATTAAAAAGTAATTAGTTAACAAAAAGTAACCTAGTTGCATTTTTTATTATAGTTAATAGGAGCAAATAAATCAATTAATAAATTTACCTTTTTATATTATCAGAACTAATTACTTATACTATTTATAGTAAATTTTAAAGATGGATGTATTTAAATTTAAGTATCTGTAGTTAACCGGATAAAAGGTGAATGGAGGGATTTTTAGATGGACAATAAAAAATGTGATTTTTCACCTATGAAACAGCATTTAGAAGATGGTATTCAAAACCTGATCCTTCTGCTCCAATCTAATTTGGAAAAACTCGGAAATGAAAATTATTGTGTATTGGGTAGTCTAGAGGATGTTAAAGATCGTTTAAATGAAATTGAAATGATGGCTGCTTCATTTTATTTAAATTGTTATTTATCATCGTTTACTGACACTTATGAAGATTTATCCGCTACTGTTCAGCAGCTTTCGAAAAATATGCATGGAGCCTTAATTGTAGTTGAACGCCGTGATTCGGTGGAGCCGATTATTCAAAAAGGAACAACAATAGGAGCTTTAGTAACGCCTAAATTAATGGAATCTATTTTTTACCCAGGAAACCCGTTACATGATGGGGCGGTTTTAATCCGGGGAAACGAAGTAGTTTCTGCTGCCAATGTACTTCCTTTAACAACAATGAATATTGAGGGAAAAAAGCTTGGGACACGTCACAGAGCTGCCCTTGGAGTATCGGAACGTAGCGACGCACTTGCACTAGTGGTTTCAGAAGAAACGGGGAAAATATCATTTGCCTTAAACGGAAAACTATATCCTATTAACACTTCACAGCCTATTGTCTTTTAATGTCATTCAAAAAATGTACCATTTACTAATAAAAATGATGGAAGATAACAAAGGGATTATACTCTTAGCAAAAGGCGGGTGTAATAGATTGTTGACAATTTGTTTAAGTTAGTTATAATAACTTTATCTCGAATTTGAGATAATTGAATTAGAGATAATGTGAATTAGCTTTTAAAAATATATTTATCTTTTCCAAGGTGTAAAAAATACTCCGGTATATACCAAAGTTTTTTAATTATCTATTAAATCCAGTAATGATGATAATATTAGGGAAGGTTATGTTAAAATGGTAACTTTATATACAACACCCAGTTGTGGATCTTGCCGTAAAGCAAAAGCTTGGCTTGAGGACCACCAAATTGATTATATAGAAAGAAACATTTTATCGGAACCGATTACGATTGAGGAGATTAAAAATATACTTCACCTGACAGAAAATGGTACAGATGATATCATTTCAACAAATTCGAAAGCTTATCAAAGATTGAATATTAACTTTGATACTTTATTACTTCAAGAATTGTATAAGCTAATTAAAGATAACCCAGGATTATTACGAAGACCTTTAATCTCTGATGAAAAAAAATTACAAGTCGGGTTTAACGAAGAAGAAATTCAAAGATTTTTGCCTCGTAAAATGCGATCATTCCAACTTCTTGAAGTTCAAAGGATGAGTAATTCAATATGAAGGGTAAAATAAATAAGGAACCCTAGATATATTAACGTGAGATATTTCATGTAGGTGGTGATTTAAACAGAAAAAAGATTGTACGAACAAGCCATTTTTAGAATTAATTCATACATCTTAACCTTGTTAGTGGTTAACATTGACATTGCTTTGATTGGTCCTGGTCAATAAGTTTTAGTCGATTTTTTATTCTAATATATCTCGAATTAGAGAATATTGAATTAAATAAATTTGAAGTAAGAGAATTAGATTAATTCACGAAAAGGAATGATTGCTTTGCTTTCAATAGACCCAGTCAATAACAACGAAAGAGAAAATTATAAATTTTTAATCGGAAGCATCATACCTAGACCCATTGCTTTCGTCACAACTATTTCAAAAGATGGTATTTTGAATGGTGCACCATTTAGTTATTTTAATATTGTTACATCGAATCCCCCAATGATTTCATTAGCGATTCAACGGCCTGAGGGAAGACAAAAGGATACAGCGAGAAACATCATCGAGTCTAAGGAATTTGTTGTCCACATTGTGGATGAACAAAATGTTGAAAAAGTGAATGAAACAGCGGCAATTCTGCCTCCAGATCAGAGTGAGATTGAGTTAGCAAATTTAACTCCTACTGAGAGTATAAAAATTTCTGTACCGGGAGTTAAGGAAGCGAAAATCCGAATGGAGTGTATATTAGAGCATTCCTTAGAATTAGGAGGTTCGGATTCACCGGGCTGCGACCTTATTATAGGAAAAGTGGTTCAATTTCATATAGAAAATGAAATATATGAAAAGGGAAGAATAAACCCGAGGGGATTAGCCGCTGTAAGCCGATTGGCTGGTAATAATTATGCGAAAATTGGAGAATTTTTTGAAATAGAAAGACCTAAATAGGTTTGCAGTGAAAATGAAATAAAAAAATTGCACCGTATTATTTTTTGAAGATATGGCAGTAATTGAATCTTATCAAAAACAATTTTCATCGTATGCCGAAAATTTCCCTGTTTGGGCTCAACAATCAAATGCGATGCTTCAATTTGTAGTATGGACCTCGTTGGAAATTGAAGGGTTTGGTGCTTCATTACAACACTATAATCCACTTATTGACGATGAAGTTAAAAAGAAATGGGGAATTCCAAGTAGTTGGAAAATGATAGCCCAAATCCCATTTGGTAAGCCAACTGCTCCACCTAAAGAGAAACAGTTTCAACCATTAGAAGAACGTGTTAAAGTTTTTAAATAAAATTAAGGCTCTGTTAAACTTGCATGTTGATTGGAGCGAAAGAAGCTCATATTAGGGGTGCAATGAAAAAACTAATCGGATACATTTCCGATTAGTTTTTTATATTTTTATTTGTCGTTTAGATTGGTTCGAGAGTAATTCATTATGATTTTAATAAATTACCTCAAATACTATATTATGGGAGCTGTAACTTAAAATTCAAAAAAACGGTATTAGATGCCGCTGGTTTCCCTTTTTAAAATAGATAAAGGGATATTTATTGTTTGTAAAGGTCATATAATACATATTTCTTCAGTTTTGTTCCTTTGATTATTTCTCCAAATTTAAAAAATAGAGCGTTGACAAATTGATTATATTATTTATAATTAAGTTATCTCGAATTTGAGATAACTGGATTTGAGATATTTTTTTAAAAGTTATTAAATAAATCATTGTATTTTTTCTTAGGTTTAAAAATTGGTTTTGTAATTTTTTTCACAATTTCTATGATTGACATTTATTGTTAATGTTAGGAAGGTATTGCTAAAATGGTAACTTTATTTTTAACACCTAGTTGTGTATATTGCCGTAAAGCTAAAGCTTGGCTTGAGGATCACCAAATTGCTTATGAAGAAAGAAACATTTTATCTGAACCGATTACGAACGATGAGATTAAAAAAATTCTTCGGCTAACAGAGTATGGTACAGATGAAATTATTTCAACACATTCGAAGGCTTTTCAAAAATTGAATGGGAACATTGAATTTCTATCAATTCAAGAATTGTACAAAATAATTAAAGCTAACCCAGAATTATTACGACGACCGTTAATCATAGATGAAAAAAGGTTATTAGCCGGGTATAACGAAGAAGAAATTCGAAAATTTTTACCTAGGAAAAATCGATTATTCCAACTTCAAGAAGCTCAACGAATGATTAATTAAATCTGAAGTTCAATACAAATAAAAAGAGAATGAATAAAATATTATTATAATATTATTATTTTTATAAATATCTCGAATTCGAGATATACTAAAATAAGATATTTCATTATAGGAGGTGGTTGTCACTTTAACTTAGGCTGGAATTGCTTTGATGAAAAAAATAATGCCAAAACATCAAGAATTGGTGGAAAAAATTTTCGGTTCCTTAAATAATGATGAGGCTCAGATAATCTTCGATCTTTTGAAAAAAATTAATAATTAAGTGATAAAATGAATTTTTAGGTAAAATATCTCGAATTAGAGATTTTCGAATTAAAAACAGTTGATATCAAAAGAGTTCAATCTTATCAAATGTACAAAATAAATATTAAGGATTAGCCTAAGTATCAGACAATTGAACATGATTTAAAAAAATCATTAGAAAATGGAGTTGACAAAAATGACTAAAAAAACAATGGGTATTCACCATATAACAGCAATCGTAGGACATCCACAGGAAAATCTTGATTTCTACGCTGGTGTTCTAGGGTTACGATTAGTGAAGCAAACGGTAAATTTTGATGATCCTGGTACTTATCATCTTTATTTCGGTAATGAAGGTGGAAAACCGGGAACAATTATCACATTCTTCCCATGGCCTGGTGCTCGTCAGGGAATCATTGGAGACGGTCAAGTAGGGGTAACTTCTTACGTTGTTCCGAAGGGTGCAATGGAATTTTGGGAAGCAAGACTTGAAAAATTCAACGTTTCATTTACAAAAATGGAACGCTTTGGCGAGCAATATTTGGAATTTGATGATCCGCATGGACTTCACTTGGAAATTGTGGAAAGGGAAGAAGGGGAAGTCAATTCATGGACATTCGGAGGAGTAACTCCTGAAGTTGCCATCAAAGGGTTTGGCGGCGCAACTCTTTTATCGGCACAACCAAACAAAACAGCTGAATTGTTAGAAAAAGTAATGGGACTCGAATTAATCGGAAAAGAAGGAGATTTTGCCCGTTACCGTTCTTTAGCTGATATCGGAAATATTATCGACGTTAAATTAACTTCTATTGGACGTGGTCAAATGGGTGTAGGAACAGTGCACCACATCGCATGGCGCGCTAAGGATGACCAGGATCAATTGGATTGGAAGAAGTTTGTTGAGTCGAATGGTTATGGTGTTACACCAGTTCAGGATAGAAACTACTTTAATGCCATTTACTTTAGAGAACATGGGGAAATTCTATTTGAAATAGCAACTGATCCACCAGGATTCGCTCATGATGAATCATTAGCGACGATGGGAGAAAAATTGATGCTGCCTTCACAATACGAATCTCATAGAGGACAAATTGAGCAAGTATTGATACCGATTGAAGTAAAAGAATTAGATTAATTTACGAAAAAGAATAATTGATTTGCTAACGATAGTTCTATCCGCAAATTCCGAAAGAAGAGGTTACACCCAATCCCATTGATGAAATGGAGTAGATAAAAATGCAAAAAACAACTGGTATCCATCATATTACAGCGATGGTTAACGATGCACAAAGGAATATTGATTTTTACGCCGGTGTACTTGGATTAAGACTCATTAAAAAAACGATAAATTTTGATCGTCCAGAGGTTTATCATCTCTATTTTGGAAATGAAACGGGTCAACCTGGAACTGTGATAACTTTTTTCCCTTGGCCGAAACAACTAAAAGGTCGAATTGGAACAGGACAGGTTGGGGTGACAAGTTATATTATTCCGAAGGGCTCGATTCAATTTTGGAAGAGCCGACTGCAAAAATTTAATATTGAATTTAGTTCATCCGTTCGTTTTGGGGAAAGTTATTTGAAATTTTATGATCCAGATGGACTTCAACTTGAACTGATTGAACGAGAGGAAGGACCAATTAATAATTGGAACTTTGGAGGAGTTCAAGCAGAGAATGCTATTAAAGGGTTTGGCGGTGCTGTTCTTATTTCTGCTCAGCCGCATAAAACTGCGGATGTCCTAGAAAGTATTTTGGGATTGGAATGCATTGGGCAAGAAGATGAATATTTACGATTTAAAACGGAAGGACAATTTGGAAATACCATTGATATCATGCTAAATCCCTCAGTCCGTGGGCTGATGGGGGCTGGAACGGTTCACCATATTGCATGGAGAGCGAAGAATGACGAAGAGCATAGCAGGTGGAGAATACTTCTTCAAGAAAAAGGGTATCATCCGACAGAGATTCGTGATCGAAACTACTTTAAAGCTCTTTATTTTCATGAAGAAGGGGGAATCCTCTTCGAAATTGCAACAGACCCACCGGGCTTTTCGGTAGATGAACCTGTCGCTGAACTTGGGAAAAAACTCATGTTGCCTTCATGGTTAGAGTCAAAAAGAGAAGAATTAGAAGAAAGCTTACCTCCTGTGGAGGTCCGCGTTCTGGAAGGAGATAAATGATGAAACATATATTTAATAAAGGGACTGATTCTTCAAAACCAACTTTACTATTGCTTCACGGTACAGGTGGAAATGAATTAGACCTTCTGCCACTTGCAGGAAGAATTGATGATGAGGCTTCAGTATTAAGTGTCCGTGGGAATATATTAGAAAATGGTATGCCTCGATTTTTCCGAAGATTAGCTGAAGGTGTATTTGATGAAGAGGATTTAATATTCCGTACAAAAGAATTAAATGAGTTTCTTGACGAAGCATCACAAAAATATGATTTTGACCGAAATAATATCATGGCTATCGGGTATTCAAACGGTGCCAATATTGCGGCCAGTTTATTATTCCACTATCAAAATGCATTGAAGGGGGCCATTCTTCATCATCCAATGGTGCCGCGAAGAGGTATTGATCTTCCAGATTTATCAGGAAAGTCAGTATTTATTGCAGCTGGAACAAATGACCCAATCTGCTCCCCTCTCGAATCTGCTGAACTACAATCGTTACTTGAGCATGCCAACGCAAAGGTTGAGCTCCATTGGGAGAATAGAGGCCATCAGTTAACGGTCGAAGAGGTAGAAGCAGCAGCACAATGGTATCGAAAACTATAATTTAATAATGTAAATCAACTGTTTTTTAATGAGAGTCAAAAAGATAAAAAGATCGGCTTTATTATGAATAATTAATGAAAACGATTGAGAAAATAGGAGATGTATTAAAATGGGTATTTTATCTAAACTATTTGGAGATTCATCAGAAAAGGAGATAGAAAAAATGGCAAATGTAAAATTAGCCGTAATTTATTACAGCATGGGTGGAACAAACTATCAACTAGCAAAATGGGCTGAAGAAGGAGCAAAAGAAGCGGGGGCTGAAGTAAAAGTATTAAAAGTACCTGAGCTTGCGCCACAATCCGTTATTGAAGGTAATCCAGGTTGGAAGGCTCATGTTGAGGCAACGAAGGCAGTACCTGAAGTAACATTAAATGATTTGGAATGGGCAGATGCCATTATTTTCAGTGTACCTACTCGATTTGGTAATATGCCTGCACAAATGAAGCAGTTTTTAGATACAACTGGAGGTTTATGGTTTAACGGAAAGCTTGTAAACAAAGTCGTTAGTGCCATGGCTTCGGCACAAAATCCTCATGGCGGTCAAGAGGCAACGATTTTATCACTTTATACAACGATGTATCATTGGGGTGCAATTGTAGCAGCTCCTGGTTATACAGATCCAGTCACCTTTGGAGCAGGTGGTAACCCTTATGGAACAAGCGTTACTGTTGGACAAGATGGGAAAATGATCGAAGATGTTCAGGCAGCTGTGAAACATCAAGCTAAACGTACAGTGACAGTTGCAGAATGGGTAAAAAAGGCGAATCAATAAAATACTGATCAAAAAGAAGAGCTAGTCGGAAATTTCCGATTAGCTTTTCAATAATTATTAGTTTTGAGGAAATGGTTATAGGCTCACTCTTCGTAAATATTTAAAACGTTACATATAAAAAGGAGAAAATCGATGACTACACAACCATTATTCACATCATCTGCAACTGCTATCGGAGGAAGACAAGGCAGAGTTGAATCTTCTGATGGAAAGTTAAAACTCGATTTAGCAATGCCAGGATCCCCAAGAGCGAAAGAGTTTCCAAATGCCACAAACCCAGAACAATTGTTCGCTTGCGGTTACTCCGCTTGTTTTGATGGAGCGTTACAACATATCGCAAGGAAGGAACATGTCAAATTCGAATCACAAGTAACGGCAAATGTAGATTTCTTAAAAGATGAGGCTGATCAAGGATTCAAAATTGCCGTAACGCTGCAAGTAAAAGGGACTAATATAGAAAAGGAAAAGTTAGAAGAGCTTGTACATAAAGCCCATGAATTCTGTCCATACTCAAAAGCAACTAGAGGCAATATTGATGTTACTCTTCAGGTTGTTTAATATAGCATCGAATTAGATGGTTGGAATTTATTTATAAGTAAATAAGCCCTATCAAAGACAGAGGGGTCTGCAAAGCAAGTTTGTCTTAAACCAACAAAGTCTAAAAATTAATAATAAGAATTATATTAAATGCCTCAGAATAAACTCTGGGGCATTTAAATCATTTTTAGCTTCTAAATAGAAGGAAATATTTAAGGAGTTTCGAATTTTGAAAGGTAGTCTTTTAAAAATCCAATCGATCGATTTATATAAATGGTGTCGTTATAAAGCTTTGTCATCATAAGGGCTCCTTCAATTGTAGATAAAATAATAGTGGTGAATGTTTCCGAATCTATTGTAGAGATTATTTCATTGTTTCTTATCCCAGCTCGAATAATTCGAAGGATCATAGAATAAAGATCATTCATTGCTTCTCTGGTCGCATCACGTAATGCTGGGTGCGCATCATCGGACTCGATTGCTGCATTAAGAATTGGACATCCGCCGGGAATTGGCTTGCCTTCTGCTAATAACAAAAAGACTTCAAGAAGTGCGTTCAATTTTTCGATGGAAGTATTTTTGCTCATAATTGCTTCTTGGATGGTTGTGGACATCTTTTCGATAGAAAATGAAAATGCATCCAATGAAAGCTCTTGTTTGCTTTTAAAGTGATTATAAATCCCTCCTTTTTCCATACCAGTCTCTTTCATAATGTCTGTAATGGAAGTTACCAAGTATCCTTGGGTATTTAGAAGTCCAGAGGCCTTTTCAATAATCATCTGTTTTGTTTGTTCTCCTTTACGCATTTTTAACCCTCATTTCATTAGAATTTTAAAACCGAACGGTCTTGTTAATGTAAGTATAACCTTTTATGTAATTTACATCACCTTTTTTTGTTAGAATATTCAAATCATATTGACGAATATATCTTAGTTGAGTGTATAATAAAAACAGACCGGTTTGTATTTTTTAAATGGAGGGATTTATATGAACGAGAAAATTTCAAGTATGCAAAAAATAATTAATCGCGAGGTTCCGCCGCCGCCTATCGCGAAGTTAATTGGTGCAGAGCTGTTACAAATCGAAGAGGGTAAAGCAGTTTTTGAATTAGAGTGTAATACGGAGAAGCATGCAAATCCTATGGGAACAATCCATGGAGGAATACTATGTGATTTAGCCGATATGGCAATGGGCGTAGCCTTTTCAAGTTTGTTAGAAATGAATGAATCCTTTACAACTGTTGAACTTAAAATCAATTATTTAAAACCGATTTGGAATGAAAAAATTACAGCAAAAGGTGAGGTTATGAAGAAAGGAAAGACGATTGGGCTAATCAAGTGCGATGTTTTTGATGAAGGTGGTTCATTAGTTGCCCATGCATTAAGTACGTGTATGATCCTTCGTGGTGAAAAATCAGTTGGAAGATAAAAAGTACCAAATAGAGATTTTAGAATTAGACGGTGAATTATTTATGATAAAAGCAGAAAAAAGGAGTAATGAAAATGAATAAAGAGATTGTTATTGTAAGTGCCGTTCGTACAGCAATTGGAAAATTTAATGGAAGTTTAAAGAATGTGTCTGCAACTGAACTGGGCGCAGTCACGATCAAAGGAGCACTTGAAAAAGCAGGAGTGAAGCCGGATCAGGTAGACGAGGTCATAATGGGTAACGTTCTTCAAGCAGGTAATGGTCAAAACCCAGCTCGACAAGCACAGATAAAATCAGGTATTCCAGTGACGTCTTCGGCCCTTACAATTAATAAGGTTTGTGGTTCTGGTATGAAGGCCGTTCATCTTGCCATGCAGGCGATCCTTTCAGGAGATGCTGAAATCATTGTAGCAGGCGGAATGGAAAGTATGAGTCAGGCACCATACTTATTAAAAAATGCACGCGATGGCTTTAAAATGGGAGATCAAAAATTAATCGACAGCATGATCAATGATGGTCTATGGTGTGCATTTAATGATTACCATATGGGGATCACAGGTGAAAACGTTGCAGAGAGATATGAGCTGACCAGAGAGCAGCAGGATGAGTTTGCGGAATGGAGCCAGCAAAAAGCAGTTCAAGCGATCGAAACAGGAAAATTCAAAGATGAAATTGTTCCGGTTGTCATTCCACAGCGTAAAAGTGATCCGATCGTTTTCGATACAGACGAGGTTCCAAGAAAAGGAACAACAGCAGAGAAGTTAGCGAAGTTGCGCCCTGCATTCAAAATGGACGGAACTGTAACAGCAGGTAACGCTCCAGGGATTAATGACGGAGCAGCAGCATTAGTTATTATGAGCAAGCAAAAGGCAGAGGAATTGCGACTTCAGCCATTAGTTACGATTAAAGCAACTGCAAATGCCGGGGTAGACCCAAGCATTATGGGAGTTGGCCCAGTACCAGCGGTGAAAAAGGCATTGGAAAAAGCAGCAATTTCAATCGAAGATATTGATTTAATCGAAGCGAATGAAGCATTTGCTTCCCAAGCCCTTGCAGTAGGAAAAGAATTAGGCTTTAAAGATGAAATTTTAAATGTTAACGGCGGTGCCATTGCACTTGGACACCCAATTGGTGCCAGCGGAGCCCGTATTCTTGTTACCTTGATTCATGAAATGAAACGCAGAAATGCCAAAACTGGTTTAGCCACACTTTGCATTGGTGGCGGTCAAGCTGTTGCTACAATTGTTGAATTGGCGTAATTTGCTCCATTTTAACATTAAATATGTATATTTATATGAAACTTTATGGAATGAGCTATTACAATTCGAGTTGGTATATATGGAGAATTTGGTTACATGGGTGCACATTAATGCTTGACACTAACCTACTAGTAAGTTAAAATACAATAGTGGAAATCGAAAAACACAAATTTTAATCAAATAAACCGTCTTATAAAAATTATAGGGCGGTTTTTCTAGGAATCTAACTTACCAACTAGTAAGTAAAAAATAAGAAAGTAGGAATTTCTAAAATGAAAAGAATGCTCTGGGTTTATCTTATAATGTCCTGCTGTGCAACATTTGTTACACCGTTATTTCCTTTGTACAGTGAACATTATCAATTGAATAGTCTGCAAATTACGATTTTGTTTGCCGTTTATGCTGCTATCCTACTGCCGACCTTGTTAGTTGTAGGAGCCAAAGGGAGCGCCTGGGGATTGAAGAGGGTGCTTCGCAGCAGTATATGGATTTCAATTGCCTCTACGTTGCTCTTTATTGCCTCTACGTTGTTCTTTCTAGGCAGTTTTGATGTTTGGATGCTCTATGCTGCAAGAATTTTGGAAGGTATTGCATATGGTTCTTTTACAGGTACTGCCGCTGCATTTTTAATAAAACAAATCTCTCCTAATAAAGTAAGTACAGCTATCAAGTTATCAGGAGCAACGATACTCATTGGATTTGGCCTAGGTCCAGCTATTGCTGGTTTAATTTTGCAATATTTACATCTGCAGCCGCTTAGAGTACCATTCTGGTTTTTACTTGTAATGTTAATTACTTCTTTAGTAATTCTGGAAACTCTTCCTAAGCATGAGGATTCCCTCATGCAGAAACCGGCTAAGACTAAGATATCACTTGGAGTGCCTAATAGTATTCGTTCACATTTTTGGTCATTTGCTGCACTGCCGATCTTTACAGTTTTCACAATTCAAGGAATTGCGTTATCCCTAATACCTTCTTTCGTCAGAAATGTCATTCACACTTCAAATCTTGCCTTTTCAGGGATTATAGTCTTGTTGCTTCTTGGAGGAGGGGCTTTGGCTCAGTTTGTTCCTTGGCCGAGTCATCCAGTCTCACGGATGCGCTTTGGAATCTTACTACTTGCTATTGGATCATGGGGCATTGTATTTTCTGGTCTGACAGCGAATTTATTTTTGGTATGGGCCAGCATATTCATTCAAGCAATTGGCGGTGGGTGGACGTTTCAAGTTGCTTTAAGGTTTGCCAGCCAGTTGCCGAAACCGGAAGAACGTCCGCGAGTCATTTCGGCATTTTATTTATGCGCCTACTCCGGATTCATAATTCCGCCTATTGGAGTCGGAGTGCTGACTCAATTTTTTAGCTTGAACTTCTCATTGATTATTCTAAATTTGTTTGCTGCGGTAATTGTTATCTATGTGTTGATTTATTCAATCAGATTTAATCGTTATTATTCTAAAGTTACGGTTGAGGAAATCCAGGCAAAAAATGAAAAATCGCTATCAAGTAAGGAAGCTGCTCCAAGTTTTGAAACAGTACCTGGTACTGAAACGTCTAACCAACGGAAAACTTTAAGCTATGCTGAAAAGAATGCTGATTTTGATTTCCGCAAGGCTATCCAAGAAATCAAACGAGGGACTTTACATCCAAAAGCTTCGCTGGAACATGGGGACAGAATTATTAACGATAAGGAATTTCGTGAGGTTCTTAGAGCGTTAATCAAAAATGGAAAAATCCCAGAGGCAGATGAGCCCATGGATGATTAAATTTATCGGGATGCTATTCGAAGGTTCCAGCACAATTCCAAAATGAATTACTAAAATCAATTACTCAATTTAACGGAGGAGATACAACAATGAAAATATCTGTAGTATTTGACAGTGATAACGGACATACCCAAGCATTAGCGGAGGCCATTTCCGAAGGGGCAAAAAGTGTCAATGGTACGGAAGTATATATAAACCATGTCAATAATGCAAACGTAAGAGACCTTGAAGATATGGACGCCATTATTTGGGGATGCCCGGGACACTTTGGAACGATAAGTGCAGGTTTAAAAACCTGGATAGATAAATTAGGTTATCTGTGGGCCCACGGGAAATTAGTAGGGAAAATAGGCGCTGTATTTTGTACCACGGCTACCACTCATGGCGGAGTAGAAGCCACCATGTTAAACTTGATTACTCCGATGCTGCATCAAGGAATGATCATTGTCGGATTACCCGGAAACATTCCGGAAAATGCCACCTATGGCTCCTATTATGGGGTTGGAATTACATGTCCGGTTGATGAATCTGACAACATCCTTAATCAAAATGATCTTGCTTTAGGAAGGGCCCTTGGAAAACGTGTGGCCGAAACAACCAAAAAGTTTGTTGGAAATTCTAAAGTTTCTTCACAATAATCACCGTCATGGGTTTTATTATAAAAATAGGATTTTATAAAAAGGAGAGTGAGAACATGTATGAACGGCTTTTGGTTCCAGTTGACGGGTCCGAACACTCCAAACATGCATTGAAATCGGCTAATTGGTTGGCGCAAAACGTTGGGATAAATGCCCGTATAACGCTTCTTCATATCATTCCTAGTAACAATATCAATACAGTTGCTTACGGAGTGGATAGTGAACAATTGCAAGTAGAGGAAGTTAGGAGGATTTTAGAGGAATCCGCACAAGTCCTTTCAGGGTCATCTATACAATATGATAGCGAATACCATATTGGAGATCCTGCAGAAATGATATGCAAGAAGGCAAAAGAGGGAGATTTCGACCTGATCGTAATGGGCAGCAGGGGACTTAGCCTCTTTTCAGAATTGCACATGGGAAGTGTAAGCCATAAAGTGGTCCAGCATGCGCATTGTGCAGTAATGATTGTAAAGTAAATATGAAGTGATCGTTACCCCAAGTACTAAGAGAAAAAGTACAATTCAAAAAGCTAAAAGTTATTGATCGATCGCCGTCAAGTTTTGTCATCAAAATGGTGGATCAGGTCTGAATAAATAAAAAGGGAGAAATGAAAACAATGAGTAAAGTATGGTTTATTACAGGAACTTCGTCAGGATTCGGACGGCAATTTGTGCAGCAGCTGCTTCAAGCAGGAGACAAAGTGGTCGCAACGGCACGCAGACTTGAATCTATTCAGGATTTTAAAGAACTGGCACCGGATCGTGTTCACCTAGCAGCTTTGGACGTAACAAACAAGGAGCAAATCCAATCGGCTGTTCAAGAAGCCGTTGACGTTTTCGGGAAAATTGATATTGTCGTGAATAATGCCGGATACGGACTGTTCGGTATGATGGAGGAGTATACGGATGAACAAATCCGGAAGCAGTTCGACGTTAACGTGTTCGGTGTACTAGATGTCATCAGAGCAACACTCCCCGTCTTTAAACGTCAAGGATCGGGCCATTACGTTAATTTTTCATCCTTCTTCGGAACTTGGTCCATGCCTCCGTACAGCCTGTACGCTGCATCTAAGTTTGCCGTTGAAGGATTCTCCGAAGCGTTCGCGCAAGAGTTTGCAAGCTTTGGGATCAAGACGACGATTGTGGAGCCTTCTGTGTTCGCAACTGAGTTTTTCGGTGAATCGATGCAGCATACCGAGAAGACACAAGAATATGCGCCGCTTTATAAAGCATACGAGAAAGGTATGTCGAACATCAAGACCGGCGACCCGGCAAAAGCAGTGCAACTGATTATTTCCATTATAAAAAGCGACAATTCGCCGCTTCGTTTGGCAGTTGGATCTCAAGCTGCGTATACGATACGCGAAGCTTATACCAAACGGCTAGAAGAGGTCAACACATGGTTTGAGCGTTCGGCTGAAGCTGACTAAATGAATAACAGGCTGAAACAGCGGTAGTTTAAGACTTGCTCTTTAAGGCCTTTAACCGACGCTGTTTCTTTATAATGAATCAGTCTAAAAACAATTTTTACATAGACACTAGCTTAAGCTTATTTACTAGTAAGTTAAGCAAAAAAATAAGGGTGGTTAAAATGTCAAACTTACAATTCGCTGAATTATGCGTAAAACGTGCCGGTCTCACAAGAAACCTGCCAAAAGGAAAAGAAGAACTTCAATGGGTTTCCAATACTGCTACTTTAATTTATGGAGAAAACGACGCAGTATTAGTGGATACTTTTACTACAATTGAACAAAACCAAAAATTGATTGATTGGATAAAGTCTTTTAATCGTAACTTGAAATACATCTATATTACGCATGGTCACGGGGATCATTTCTTTGGAATCAAACAAATAAAAGAGGCCTTTCCCAATGTCAAAGCACTAGCAACAAAAGGATCAGTTGAAGTGAGTTATATACAAGGAAGTCTAAAACATATTGAAAGTTTTTGGGGTAAATTATTCCCTAATCAAATTCCTCAACCCCAAGTTTTTCCTGATGTAATCGATTCAAATTCTTTTGAACTTGAAGGACATATGTTAGAAATCATTGAAGCTGGATTTACGGATACAGCAAATACAACATCCTTATGGATTCCAGATATTGAATTACTAGTGGCAGGTGATGTTGTATACAACGGAATCCATCAGCATCTAGCTGAAACAACAGAGAGTTCACGACTTGAATGGATTCAAGCGATCGATCGCTTGAAAGAACTAAATCCCCAATTTGTTATTGCGGGTCATAAAGTCCCTGAAAATGATAATAACCCAAAGATTTTGGATGAAACTAAACAATATCTATTAGACTTTATTCGTTTGGATAAAGAAGCAGTCACCGTTTTAGATTTATACAATGAAATGCTTAATCTTTATCCAAATCGAGTAAACCCTGGAGCCATTTGGGGATCAGCAAATGCTGTCAAAGCTTAATTAAAAGGGAACTTCGTTTGCACAATGGCGGTCATAAAAAGATGAAACTTAGGATGCTTTAGCTTTAGTTTCCGCTGTGGACGATGCACATCCATTTGTTTGCATAGACGGTAGACTTTCTTCTTGTTGATCTTTAATTGATGGCGTCTTTTAAGAAGCACTGTTAGCGCAAGACATCTTGAAATTCAAGGCTTGGGATATTGGAGCTTTGTGCAGGCGCTTCGCGCCGAAGGAAATTGGTTCCTCCCACTTGAAAATAGGGGCATATAAGACTATAATGGTATTATGTCAAACTTGGAAGTGATTTAACGTGAATAGAGGGCGCCGGAGCTATCGCATTTTAGTCGTCCGGAAGCACCGGGTTACCAAGAACACGCTGCGATAACGGTGCGATACGGAGACATGCTATTCACCATTGAGCGAACAAGGGTGGCATTGTTTTTTTGAAGTTTTGCAAACGCTTTCGAAATGCAGTCGATGCATTGCATTTCTGTGCGGCTGAGGATCAGCCCACAACCAAACTTAAATCGGAGGTAGTCTTATGATTCTAAATGCAGACGAGCTTGACGCAGCCCGCAATTACAAACTCTTGAACGCGACGGTTGTCCCGAGGCCGATTGGCTGGATCAGCACGCTTTCAGCGGACGGCATCGCCAATATTGCACCGATCTCCTTCTTCACGGTCGTCGGTCGAAAGCCCCCGATGCTGTCGATTACCATTCAACACCGTTCGGACGGTACGCTGAAGGATACATTCGTGAACATCCGCGATACGGGGGAATTCGTCTTCAATCTTGTCACGATGCCCCTCGCTGACAAGATGCACAGATCGGCGTTTGAGCACGCGTCGGAGGTCGACGAGTTCGAAGCCGTTGGGCTTGAAAAAGCACCCAGCGTCGTCGTGAAACCACCGCGAGTCGCGCTCACGCCCGTATCCATGGAATGCAAGCTCGAACGAGTGTTTACGGTTGGCGAATTCGAGGATCATGTCATTTGGGGCCGTGTCGTCCGCTATCATATCCGTGATGACGTTTACGACCATGAGAAAGGCCATGTGGATACGGCAGCTCTTGCGCCAGTAGGTCGCCTCGCCGCTGAATACACCCTCGTTGAAAATGTGTTCATGACGCCATTGGATCCTGAAGTTCTTAAGAGTCGCGAGGGCTCGCGTATGCATCGCCTCGACGGCCGGCCTACCGATTGGGCGGCTATCAATCAGAAGAACTGGTCACCTTCCGGCAGCGTTATGGAGGAGTAGTTCCAGCGTTCTGCATAACCTGTATATGCTCCAAATTGCCCGGCGATAAACCTTGTCGATAAGCAGTAGAAGCTTCTTGTTTGTTCGGTCTGCCTGGAAAGCTTTAAGCCCGAAAAGGGGGCGTACACAACTGATTGCACTCATGACGAGCCTCTCATTCGGGAACATCCGTGCACCATAGAGCCGAACGAATGAAAAGCAAGGTTTGATGGACAAAAGGGGCACAAAACAAAGAAACGCAGCGTTCCGATTCAAGAACTGTTAAAAGGCGAAAGCGGCCGGAATTTCCTGCAGGTTTTCGTGCTGATGACGGGAATCTGGACCACGAATACGGGCATATAAGACTATAAGATGACTATGTTTATTCCTACCCAGTCAGATGGCTATGAACATGAGTCACGTGACGGACATGCTCCCGTTTTTGCGATTATTATGCTCACACAGGAGGAAAGAAGACATGAACCGATTGAATGATCAGAAAGCAACCATTCCTTTTACGACGTCCGGCAACGGTTCTCGCGCCATTATTTTTGTGCATGGCTTTATGGACGCCAGCGCGGTTTGGAACGATGTCGTCGCCTTAATTGCGGAAAAAGATTTACAAAAAGTCTACCTCGATTTACCTGGGATGGGGGCGCTAACGGCTGTAGAAGGAGAAATAACGCTTGATCGCTATGCCGCAGATGTTGCTTCCGTCATCGAAGAGATCGGCAAACCCTTTGTCATTGTGGGGCAAAGCATGGGAGCGCAAATCGCAGAGCTCGTCACTCGATTGCATCCGGAACTTGCTCGAGGATTGGCGCTGCTTACGCCCGTCCCGCTCGGAGGGGTCAAGGCGCCGGCTGAAGTGGTGGCTCCTTTAAAGCAGCTCGGCGAGCACCCCGAGATCGAGATGGCCGTGCGCAGGCAATTTTCTCCCGGGCTTACAGACGACAAATTGGACCTGCTTTGCGGGTTAAGCGTACATGTCAGACCGGACGTTGTCGCCGCTCTCGTCGATGCGTGGAACGAAGGTCATCCCGACGGCCATTCACCAAGTCAATTTACGCGTCCGGCTCTGATTATGCGGGGGATGGATGACCCGTTCGTCACCCAAGAGATGGTTGCAGGCATCGTGTCGCGGTTTAGCCGCGTTACCGAGAAAGATATCACCGGTGGTGGCCACTGGTCTCATGTGGAACATGCGGAAGCCGTTGCGCAACATTTAAACCAATATCTTCAAAAACTTGATTGGGAGTGATAGCTATGAACAAATCGATTAAGAACGACTGGGAAAACGCATTTGCCCAAAAGTCTGAAGCCGCATTCGGCGAAGCCTTCGCTGAAGATGTTGTTTTCGAGGCCGCAGTCTTGAACGCCCCGATCTCCGGTCGGGAAAACGTTCAGAAGATCATGGGAGCAGCCAGCAAAATTTACGAAAGCTTGACGTTTACGAGGAGCGCGACTTCAGGTCTGCAGGAGTATAAAGAATGGGAAGCGCAAGCATTTGGCGGCGTTCTGCTCAAGGGGATCACCGTGCTTACCCGCAGCGAAAATCAAGCTATCGCTCATATCGCGATTCATCATCGCCCACTGAGAGGCGCATTGAAGTTTTCTGCCGTGCTAAGAGATAGCCTTCACGGTGAGATCGATCCGTCGTACTTTTATTCCGAGAAAGGAGAATAACGGGATGGCACACCTTACTTATAAGATAGAGAATCAGATCGCTGTCATTACGCTGAACAATCCGCCGCAGAACCGTCTTTCACCTCGAATGATAGAGGAATTTAACGGAGCGCTCGATACCATAGGAAACAGCGATGCGCGCGCCTTGCTAATACGTGCGGAAGGTCCGGATTTCAGCTTCGGAGGAGACATTGTACCTTGGCCGGACATGACGGCGCACGAGCTGCGCACCTTGCTGGAGCAGTATTTGGTGACCTTCAACCGGTTTGAGTCGCTGTCGATCCCGACCGTCGCTGCGGTACAAGGGCTATGTTTCGGCGGCGGACTCGAGCTCGCCGTTCGGGCGGATGTCATCTTTGCGGGAGAAACCGCACGCTTCGGCCACCCCGAGCAAACTCTTGGTATTATTACGGTACTTGGAGGTGTTTACCGTGTCGCGGAACGCGCGGGGAGACAGAAGGCTATCGAATGGGCGTTTACTTCCGAGCAGGTTCCTGCGAAGGTTATGGAGAATCACGGCGTGATAAACCGGGTTGTGACGGACGACAAATTGTTCGATGAGGCGATGAACTTTGTCGAGAAATTGGCCAAAGGCCCGACAAGCGCCCACGGGGTACACAAAGCTTTATTGCGAATCTGGGAGAAAGGCGGCCTTTCCGCCGCGGATCAGGCAGTGCTGGAATTAGGGCTCCCATTGTTTGAAAGTGAGGATGTAAAACTTGCTTTACCAGTCTCGGTCGAAGCGTTTAAAGAAGGCAAACCGCGACCTGCATTTCCGTTTAAAGGCAAGTAAGAAGGAACGAAGTGCCAATTTCTCGATCAACCAATCCCACTAGAGCAAAAATCGCTTCGTCTTATTTTTAACCAAATTCAATTTTTTTATCTGTTTTTATAAGAGATTGCTGCGGGCAATATCCAGGGGACTTGCGAAAGCAAAAAATGCGATGCAGGAAGTTTGCTATTTGCCCGCGCCTCCTAATCAAACCTAAAAAGGAGCGGAAGTGCTATGAATAAACAATCGGCTTTTACAAGAGAAGATGTGGAAATTAATGCGGAAGGAACCGTCCTTAGAGGTTGGCTGTATTTGCCGCAAGCCGGCGAGAATAAGCAGCAAAAACCGGCCATTGTGATGGCGCATGGATATGCGGGACTGAAGGAGATGTATTTGGAGCCGTACGCTGAGAAATTTGCCGCGAACGGATTTGCAGTCGTGCTGTTCGATTATCGGAATTTTGGAGACAGCGAAGGCACTCCAAGGCACGAAATCGATCCGTGGCAGCAAACCGAGGACTACCGGCATGTCATAACATACGCCAGCTCGCGTCCGGAAATCGATAGAGATTCCATCGGAATTTGGGGTACGAGCTACAGTGGGGGACATGTTCTCGTAGTAGGTGCGACCGATAAACGAGTAAAATGCGTCGTATCTCAAGTGCCGACAATCAGCGGCTCGAAAATTGCGGTTCGAAGAGTGAACGGAGACGCGCTCACAGAGCTGTTGTCCTCGTTTGCGGAAGACAGACTTAACCGGCAACGGGGCGGGGATCCTGTTTATAATTCGATCGTTACCGGCGGAGAATTTGAAAATAGCGTCTATAAGTCTAAGGATGCGATTGAATTCTATACGAAAGGCTCGGATAAATTCATCAACAAAGTCACGCTGCGTTCGATTGAATTATCAAGGGGTTACGAGCCGGGAGCTTTTATCGCCAACATCAGTCCCACACCGCTCTTAATGTTGGTTGCAAAAAACGATTTTATTACGCCTACCGATTTGTCGCTTGCTGCATATGAACAAGCACTGGAGCCTAAAAAACTGGTGCTGATACCGGGAGGACATTTTGACCCGTACACGCAATATTTCGATCTATCAAGCAGCGCAGCCCTGGAATGGTTCCAGACGCATTTGCTCAATCGGCAGTAAGGCTGCCGATTCCTCGCCTTTGACGTAAGGAAGCTCGAGGGTAAATTGACAAGATAAACATATTTGGATGAGGGTGGGAGGAAAGTATGTCTTTACGCGAGGAAGCGTTGGAGCTGCATCGCCACTTCAAGGGCAAGCTCGGTGTTGTCTCCAAAGTCCCGGTTTTAAATGCCAAGGATTTAAGCCTCGCTTATTCTCCCGGCGTGGCCGAGCCGAGCAGAGAGATTTATAAAATGGAAGATAAGGTATACGAATATACCAATAAAGGTAATACGGTGGCGGTTGTTACCGATGGTACGGCAGTCCTGGGACTCGGAGCCATCGTCCGCACACTTCACTGCCGGTTATGGAAGGAAAAGGGGTCTAGCCGATAAACAGCGGCTAGGCCTTTTGATATTTCCAAGAGCCGAAAGAACAGCCTATTGAACCAATCGGTTTAAAAGGGCGCGAATTTGAATGAAAGGATACGATTAGGGAAGAATAGAATAACTTTATGAATATGACTAGAGGTAAATATGCGGATTACAGGAACCCAGCTTGGCTTATTACTTTTTTCTTTTGTGGGTGCCACCATTATCCTTATCGTTCCCGGAGTAATGGTGGCGTTCGCCAAGCAAGATGCTTGGATGTCGGTGTTTCCAGCTGCTTTAACCGGATTATTAAGCATTTGGGTGATGACGGTACTTGCACAACGTTATCTGGGTTTGACGATTACCCAATACAGTTCAAAAATTGTCGACAAACGGCGCGGAAAATGTTTGGGTTTTTATTACTTCTACTTTTTGTTTGTAATGATTTGTCAAATAGTAAGTACGCATATCGGTTTTATTAGTTTGGTTTTATTACCGGAAAGCCTATCGATTGTCGTGAGCCTGTCGTTGTTGATCCTTTGCGGTCTGGCCCTATATGCGGGAATTGAGGTCTTTGGAAGATGCAATGAGTTCCTTATGCCGCTATTAATTGTTCTTTTGATTCCTCTCATTATTTTGGCGATTAAGGAATCAGATCCGGGACAATTTAAGCCTTTCTTAGGGGAAGGAAAGCTGCCGATATTGCAATGAGCCTATGTCCCATCCGCTTGGATGAGTCAACTCTTTTTGTGGGGCTGGCTCCTGCCGTTTTTAAATCAACCGGAGAAGGCGCGCAGGATTTCTTTGGTCACGCTGCTTAGTATCGTTATTCTTATTCTTATCATTGATTTGCTGACGATTATGGTTTTCGGTCCGTTAACGGATAAACTGCAGTTTTCATTTTTAAGCGTCATTCAATATATCGGTATCAAGGGATCCTTCGAACGCTGGAGGCACTTGCTTTCTCGATGTGGATGATGGGAATATTTATCAAAGTGTCGGTGCAGTTATTTATTCTATGTCTGCATATAAGCCAGCTTTTCGAAATTCGGGAATATCAGGGAGTCGTTACACCGGTTACACTCTTATGGATTCTAGGTTCGGCTTGGGGTTATACGAATTCTGCAGAACTTCTCAATAAGCTTACTTATGTTTTTCCAATGATAGGTCTTACCACAATCTCCTTCCGCTATCACTCCTCGTGATTGACATTTTGTTTCGAACCTTTGGCTATCAGCGGTTTAAGTACATGGTCATCAAGCAGCTTCTCGTCAACTAAGCTTTCCAGGTAAACTACAAGCCATTAAATGTTTCCGGCCCGAGCAATTTTACGGTATACAATATCCGAACAGTTTTGGAATATGTTTTTTAATATTGCCTCATTATGTTCTAAGTCGGAGGATAGGTTGCCGTACCCGTTATCATCAAACTCATGTGTCGGATCTAGAATTACCGGTTTCTTGAACAGCCATTTCTTTAACCATTTCACAGTTAGGCCCTCCTGACAAAACTTATTCTACATGTATTTTACCAATTTTCGTAAAAGGTATTCGTTTTGCACACACTGCGCAGCACATACTGGTTCTATTTGGAAAGTTACCTTAAAGCCCATTTGAAAATTCCGGGGAAACCAGCTACAATCGTAGTAATGATCATTAATGCAATTTTGATCATTACATGTATACTTGGCGGCACGATCAGCTAGAAAACTGGCAGAAGACCTTCTCTCATTGACATGGGAATAATCACAGCCGTTTTTGGAACAGGCCTCTATTTTTATTTGATAAGTGTGTTTAATAGTAATGAGAAAATAAATGATGTAGCGTAAAGCTTACGGGCAAAAATAAGTGTCCGGTAACCATCTGGCAGCGTTAGGGAGGATTATATGTAATGGCCACAATCGATGATATCCCAGGACTTTGTAACTGTACGAAGTTAAGGCGCGCGGCGCGCCATATCACGCGCTTCTACGACGCCTGCTTGTCTGAGTCGGGGGTGCGCGTTACGCAGTACTCCATCTTGGGCCATCTCAGCCACCGGGGTCCGAAGACAATGATGGAGCTCGCCGAACTTATGACCATGGACCGTGCCACAATCGGGCACAATCTTCGGCCGCTGGAGCGTGACGGCCTGATCACGATTCAAGTGAGTGAAGCCGATCGGCGAGCCAGAATCGTGTCGATCACCGACGAAGGGCTCAAGCGTATCGAGCTGGGAAGAGCGGGATGGGATCGCGCCCAGGTTGAATTCGAACGCCAATTCGGCACGGAGTATGCAGCTTCCATGCGGCAAATGATGGATGAGGTGGCGAGCCTTCAGCTATGACTTCGAATGAACCGCCGATGGGTGTCAGGGAATCCTGATGGTAGTATGGGAAATGCAGAGAAGTTAAGGGCCCCCGTCCTGATTTTAGGACGGAGGTAAAATAAAGTTGTTTAATTTTTGATAAAAAATGCTTCACCGAACTTAAAAAATAACAATAAAGTCCTTTGATATGGAGCCTCTACGTACATGATTCTCTTTTTAGTGGATTTATGATAATATAAGATCCAACACTAAAGTCGAAATTAGCTAAAGAAAAACCCTAAGAAAGCCAAGAAAAGAAGAATATCTTTTCTTGGCTTTCTTGTTTAAATTTTTCATTTGTTTTGTATACCATTTTACCAATAAGAAAAATTATTGATATATTAAATCGTAATGGTTACTATTTTTATTAGTAATCATTACGATTTGTATTAATCCCAAAGGATGTTTAGATTTGACTGAAGCAGTAAACCAAACATTAAACTTGGTTCTGTGGTTTCTGATATTATGGGTGTTTCATCCAAGGATATGCTTCGTGCTATCGCAGATGGCGAAGATGATCCTGATAAACTATCAAACTTCGCTCGAGGTACAATGAAAAAGAAGAAGGACGAACTTGAGCTCGCTCTTAAAGGCTATGTAAATCCTCATCAACGCATGATGCTTAATACGATTCTAACTCACATTGACTTCCTAACAGAACAAATTGAAAAGTTAGATCACGTGGTTGCGCAGAGAGTAAGTTCTCATCAGGAAGATATAGAACGACTTGAAATGGGATAAAGTGCTTCAATTTGGATGAGTAATTATTTTTTAAGTTACTAATGTGAAGAACAGCTAAATATCTGGTTTTGGGATATGTCCAATGAGCATTTGGTTTCATGGGTGCATATCAACGCTTGACACTTACCTACTAGTAAGTTAAAATATAGTGGTGGAAATCGAAAAACACAAATTTTAGGCCTGGTACTAAAACTTATTCCGGAAAAAAGGTTATGTTATCCATGTATAACACTCCTACTCCTTATTGATACCCTTATTATACTCATATCAACCAACATGGCGTTTCTTGAATCCATGAGCGGCCATGTATAAGAGGTACTTTGCAATATAAACGTATATTGGGAAAGAATGTATTCCCAAGTTCTGAATCAAATAAACAGTTTTTTTAAAAATTAAAAGGCGGTTTTTCTAGGAATATAATTTACCAATTAGTAAGTAAAATAAAATTGAGAAAGTAGGAATTTTCTAAAATGAAAAGAATGCTTTGGGTTTATCTTATAATGTCCTGCTGTGCAACTTTTATTACACCGTTATTTCCTTAATCACCGTCATGGGTTTTATTATAAAAATAAGATTTTATAAAAAGGAGAGTGAGAACATGTATGAACGGTTTTTGGTTCCAGTTGACGGGTCCGAACACTCCAAACATGCATTGAAATCCGCTAATTGGTTGGCGCAAAACGTTGGGATAAATGCCCGAATAACGCTTCTTCATATCATTCCTAGTAACAATATCAATACAGTTGCTTACGGAGTGGATAGTGAACAATTGCAAGTAGAGGAAGTTAGGAGGATTTTAGAGGAATCCGCACAAGTCCTTTCAGGGTCATCTATACAATATGATAGCGAATACCATATTGGAGATCCTGCAGAAATGATATGCAAGAAGGCAAAAGAAGGAGATTACGACCTGATCGTAATGGGCAGCAGGGGACTTAGCCTCTTTTCAGAACTGCTCGTGGGAAGTGTAAGTCATAAAGTGGTTCAGCATGCGCATTGTGGTGTAATGATTGTAAAGTAAATATGAGGTGATTTATTAAAACTCATTTTCATTATCGAATCATCTTTCAACCTAAGGAGGAGAATATGAACAACCTACTGGAAAAAATTATTGACGCCCACGGCGGAATTGACCGATGGGAAAAATTTAGTTCACTGACTGCCACGATCGTCACCGGTGGCGGTTTATGGGCAATGAAAGGGCTCGTACAAGATTCCAATCCTCGTGAGATGACAGTCGCGCTACATTCGGAAATCGCATCTCTTACTCCCTTTGGTCAACCGGATTGGCGTACTTCCTTTACGCTCGATCGTATCGCGATTGAGACCCTCTCTGGGGAAACCGTCCGCGAGAAATACGATCCTAGGACCTTGTTTGCTAACCATACGATGAACACACCGTGGGACCCGCTTCATCGAGCATATTTCAACGGGTACGCAATGTGGACATACCTGACAACGCCTTTTTTCATGGTCATGCCAGGATTCGAGGTCAGCGAAATCCCCCCATTGCAAGAGGGCAACGAGCTCTGGCACGGTTTGCGTGTGCGCTTTCCCGAACACGTCGCCAGTCATAGCAAGGAGCAAGACTTCTACTTTGGCGATGATTTACTACTACGCAGGCACGACTACCATGTCGATGTTTCAGGTGGCTTCCCAGCTGCGCAATATGTCTACGACTTCATTGAGATCGAAGGGCTTCGTTTCCCGACAAAACGCCGCGCATATCTTCGTGGACCCAATCTGGAGCCAGTTAAGGGTCTGTTGCTAGTCTCGATTGATCTCAGCAACTTCCGGTTCAGTTGAACTCATTGCGCATGGTTATAGGACACTAGGATCCTTATGGACGTCCAATTCGACGAAGGGATTATCCACATTACGGATAAAAAATAAAAGGGCTTTTCCCGAGGTCATGGGAATAATGCCAATATCGTGGGAAGTGTAAGCCATAAAGTGGTCCAGCACGCTCATTGTGCTGTAATGATTGTAAAGTAAATATGAGGTGATCGTTACACCAAGTACTAAGACAAAAAGTATAAGAAGTAAGCCAGCTCGTATTTACCATCATGGTACAAATTCTATCGAAAGCCGTATTCAAATGAAATGTACTAATTGTAAAAAGACTGTTCGTAACCATAAAGAAAAATATTACTAAAGGGTTGAAGTGTAAATGGCAGAGCATGTTCGAATCGGGAAAACAGATTTATATGTCAATCCAATTGGTTTAGGAACAAACGCAGTCGGCGGTCACAATCTTTTTCCTAACCTTGATGAAGAAACTGGAAGAGAATTAGTTCGCGCAGGACTGGCACACGGGATAAATTTTTTGGATACAGCTTTTATCTATGGTCCCAAACGTTCCGAGGAGATCATCGGTGAAGTCGTAAAAGAAACCGGTAATCGCTCAGAAATTGTGATTGCGACAAAAGCAGCTCATAAAATTGTTGGTCCTGAAGTTGTGAATGATAATTCTCCTGCTTTTTTAAAACAATCTGTCGAAGAGAGCTTAAAACGTCTGCAAACGGATTACATTGATTTATTTTATATTCATTTCCCTGATCAGGATACGCCAAAGGATGAAGCCGTTGGAGCCCTAAAACAATTGAAGGATGAGGGAAAAATCAGAGCGATCGGTGTCTCCAATTTTTCGATTGAGCAATTGAAAGAAGCCAATAAAGATGGTTATGTGGATGTCTTTCAAGGGGAGTATAATCTGCTAAGCCGCGGGGCCGAGAAGGAGTTATTCCCTTATGTTGCTGAGCATACCATTTCCTTTATACCGTACTTCCCGCTTGCTTCAGGATTATTAACGGGCAAATATAACAAAAATACCGATTTAAGTGAAAAAATGAGAAAACGCCCGCAATTCCGAGAGGGCGTTTATGAGGAGAACCTGGAAAAAATCGAGAAAGTTCGTAAAATTGCCGGTGAAAAAGGGACTGAAGTTGCCCATGTCGTTCTTGCCTGGTATTTAACCCGTGAAGGCATCGACGTCATCATTCCCGGAGCAAAAAGGGCAGAACAAGTCTTGCAAAATCTGAAAACACTGGAAGTCCATTTAACGAATGAAGAAATTCAAGAAATTGACCGGATTTTTTCCTAATCTAAGTATGATAGCCTTGAAAGCACTCAACTGAGTGCTTTTTTTATGCTTTTTAAGTAAAAAGGCATCCGCAAAACCTAAACATTTGTCAAATATCCATGACCGGGGTCGCAGTCATTTTACTGATGGAATGGGGGATAAATGGCATAAATTTGACATTTACCTACTAGTAAGTTATGATAAAAACATGGAAAACAGGAAAACACAAATTGTCGATCTTGCACTGAAACTAATTATTAAAAAAGGTTATGTAGCTATTAGCTATGATGATTTATCCAAACAATTGGGTGTGACGAAAGCTAGCATCCATTATCATTTTGAAAAAAAGGAGGATTTGGGAGTTGCAGTTACTGAACGGGTGCTTCAAAATTTGCAGGACTTTTCCTCGTTCATTACGAATTCTAAGCTGACTCTTGAAGAAAAAATAAAGAATTTTTATGAGAGACAAATCGTTTTAATCGACGGTGGGATATGCCCGATATCATCTCTCCAGTCTGATTATGAATCTCTTCCTGAAAAGATAAGGCAAAAAGTACAGGAAATCAGTCAGTTAGAAATAACGATATTTAAAAATATTCTAAAGGTAACACTTGAAGATAGGGGAGCCGAAGAAATTGAATCATTAGCTTTTGCCATCGTGTCATGTATAAAAGGAACAATCCAATACGAAAGGGTACTGGGAAAGCAGATATTGCCGCAAGCAATGAATGAAATATACCGCCTTCTAAAAGGTTAAAAGGCGGTTTCAAATGAATTTCACTTACCTACTAATAGGTAATAAAGAAATGTTTATCGATATTTCAGATTCTGCGATAGGGCTTGCTTATCCGACGACGCTTGATGATGATTTATTCTCATTTCTAGCATCAAAGGCCGATTACAATGTAAACGTGTATTAAGGTATGGTTTCTTGTGTAAAATATTGGAATGAATAATAGTCTTTAAATTTAGTTATATGAAAAAGGAATGACAGGAGAGTGTTGTTGATGGCACGAAGGGTTGTCGTGACAGGATATGGAGTCGTTTCACCATTAGGAAATACAATTGAAGCGTTCTGGAAGAACATTAAAGAAGGTAATTCAGGCATCAAAAGACTTACATCTGATGACTATAATGATATAAACACCAAAATTGCAGGTTATATTACCGATTTTGTCGCAGAGCAATATATGGAAAAGAAAGACAAAGAAAAATATGACTTATTCATACAGTATGCTGTTGCTGCTGCGCAACAAGCTTTAGAACAGGCAAATCTAGATTTACAAAATGTTAACAAGGAGCGATTAGGGGTTTATATTGGTTCCGGTATTGGAGGAATTAATACAACATTAGATAATCATAAAGCTTTGCTTGAAAGGGGACCAAGAAAAGTTTCTCCCTTTATGGTTCCAATGATGATCAGTAATATGGCGTCAGGAATTTTATCTATAAAAACGGGTTTTAAAGGGCCAAGCTTTTCACCTGTTTCTGCTTGTGCAACAGGGAATCAAGCAATTGGAGAGGCTTTTTTAAATATTCGACATGGTTATGCAGATGGCATATTAGCCGGAGGGGCTGAAGCTCCTATTAATCCACTAGCTTTTGCTGGATTCTCAAGAATGAGAGCAATGTCCACTTTTAATGATTTTCCAGAAAAGGCAAGCCGCCCATTTGACAAAGAACGTGATGGCTTTGTCATGTCTGAAGGAGCGGGTGTTTTATTCCTTGAAGAATATGAACATGCCAAGGAAAGAGGTGCGACAATTTTAGGAGAAATCGTAGGTTATGGTTCTACGACAGATGCCTATCATATTACCTCCCCTGATTACAATGGGGCCGCAAATGCCATGAAATTGGCTTTAGATATGGGAAATATTCGTTTGACTGATGTAGATTATATAAATGCACATGGTACAAGTACTCCTGAAGGAGATAAATCAGAGACCAAAGCAATCAAAAGTGTTTTCGGTGCTCATGCTTATAACTTAAAGGTAAGTTCCACTAAATCAATGACTGGCCACCTTTTTGGAGCAGCAGGTGGGATAGAGGCTGTAATAACCCTCAAAAGTATCATGGAAGATATTGCTCCTCCAACTATAAATTATGAAACACCAGATGAAGAATGTGATTTAGATTATGTTCCAAACCATGCGGTTAACATGCCAATAAACTATGCTATTTCTAATGGTTTTGGTTTTGGCGGACATAATGCAGTTTTGGCATTTAAGAAATTTTCGAAATAGATTGAACGGAAGAAAAAGAATAATCCTTATTTCGCCGCACCAAGGGGCAATTAGTATGAAATAACCTCTCCCAAAATGGAGAGGTTATCTAAATTACGTAGGGTTAAGTCAGGAAGGTTTCACACGAATTGAAGTTTCGCTTTACAGCCATTTGTTGGCCCAATCCTCGACTGTCTTTAAAGCTCTACCTAATTCCGTACCTTTTTTTGTGAGTGAATACTCTGTCCGCACCGGGCGGTCTGTAATAACATTTCTTAGGACGATTCCGCAATCCTCAAGTTCCTTTATTCGTTCGTTAAGCATTCTCTTACTTAAATCAGGAATATAAGCATGGATTTCACTAAACCGTTTTGGTTCTTCCGTTAGAGTATGGATAATCAAACCCATCCATTTTTTTCCGATAATATTGTACGATTCTTCGACTTTTGAACATACTTTATCCTTTGTTTCATTTTCTAACAAAATTACCACCTCCTAGTAATGTTATTGTATACTAAAAGTAACAATATTTTAATTGTATATTGATTATTATATCTCAAATACTCTGATGTATAAAGAGTTTAAAGAATTGTTTTACTAGGGAATTTTGTATAAAAAAGTAACCAATAGATAATTTATTAATAAATTTGCAAACCCCATTTTATCTTTAAATTCTAAGTTTGACAAAACATCTATAAAAATTATAATGAAATTATTTCAAATTAATAATATTTTATTTCGAGATTCTTTGTTTATTAATTTATTAAAGTTGAGGATAGATGTTTAGATTAGGCTAGATTCAGGAGGGGAATTATGGAATTTAGGGAATTGGAATACTTTATGGCTATTTGTGATGAATTACATTTCACACGAGCAGCAGAAAAATTAGGAATTTCACAACCTGCTTTGAGCCGTCAAATGAGAGACCTTGAAGATAAATTAGGAGTCCGTTTATTTGATCGCTTGGGAAAAAAAATTGCCATCACGGAACCTGGTGAAATCCTGCGAGAACAATCTAGAAATATATTCTCCAATATAAAAAGTGTTTATGAACAAATAGATGAACTTCAAAATATAAAAAAAGGAAAACTTATCATTGGGGTAATGTCGGAAGAGTTAAGTCAGCTTGCATCCGTTGTTTTCTTAGAACTTCATCGCAAGTGGCCCCAAGTACAAACAAAGATCTTTATGTCAGAAAATATTGATGAAAAGGTTTTTCGAAATGAAATTGATATAGCTTTGTCAGTCATGCCTATAGAGAATGGTCAGTTAACGAATATCCCTTTATATATTGAAGAATATTATTTGGCAGTTTCAGATGACCATCCATTGGCTGATAGGGATATAGTGGAGTTGGAAGAGATAAGGGATTTGTCTCTTGTATTATGTCCAATAAACCACAAATGCCGAAAATTAATTGATGCTGCCTTTGCATCTGTGGGATTTGCAATCGAGCCAATCATCGAATTAACTGAGGTAAAATCTATATTGAGTTTAGTGAAAGCAGGAATGGGGGCAACCATTCTTCCCAAAACACTTCTCGATTCGGAGAATGATGGAACCCTTAAAGTAATAAAAATTGAAAACCCAGCTATTTGTAATGAAATTGCCATTGTCCATCATAAAGAAAAGTACATTGGATCTGCAGCGAGAAGTTTTATAGACTTGTTGGTTATTCATGTGGAAAAAACAAAACTGAATGAGACGGTGCATCCTGAAAATACTTTACTTTCTTTCTAAAGAATTTTCCCTTTTTAAAAAACCTTTCCCAATTCATGAAGTGGAATGAGTGAGGAACTTTAATTCCATATGTAATCGCTTTATTAAGGGCTACTGAGGTAGCTCTTTTAAATTTGCAAAGTTGGGGACGTTGCAACCTGATACACTTGTTCTCCTGCCATTCCTTCACCTTGGGCCGCTCCCCATTCGAGAGTGGAGGAATCAACTTTATTTTGATCTGGTAACATTGTCCGATACGTGTTAGAATCAGTTCCGGCAAGTAACTGGTATCCTTGGGTGTTACGGGAAATAGCCAAGCCATAAACCGTTGCTCCAGGAATACCGACCCGTTTATATGTTTCACCTTTATCCTCTGTTTCATATATTCCTGCCTGATCTGAAGAAACATAAAATGGGCGATTCCCGTTAGGGGAAGATTTTGCTCCTAATGCAAAATCGATATCAAGGGATCTAGACCCTGGAAGCGGTTGTTTCCAAGATTCCCATGTTTTTCCGTAATCGTGACTTACCCAAATTCCATCATAACCAGTTCCTACATAAATACCCCCATCAAGAATCTTAACGCAAAATACATCATGAAATGGTACTTGATTGTGGGTAAGTTCATTCCAATCTTTACCTTGGTTTAAGGACGCATACAATCCACCGCCAAAAGTAGCACGTGCAATAAGGATATCATGATTGCCTACTACTTCCTGTATCCCTCTATAATGCGGCTGAAACAATTTCACAGGCGTAGCCGAACCAGAAAATACATCTTTAACAGCGTAAACACCACTGTATGTTGAAAGGTATAGGTCGTTATTAAGAAGAAATGCGCCAATTAGATATGGCCAATCGCCAGACAATTTCTCCCAGTTCATCCCCCTGTCTAAGTTGATAAATACTTCATTGCCGGAAATAGCAACCAATTTCTGTCCGCTCTCATCAATAACTAAGTCAGATACTTCTATGTTAGGAAAAGATAGTGTGTTCCATGTTATTCCACCGTCTTTGCTGGCGAATATCTTACCTATATACGTTGGATCATTATCCCTCGACTTAACAGGAACATATATATTTTTTTCATTCGTAGGATCAACGACGATTGCAGTTGGCCAACCTCCTGCAACAGGAAAATTTCGAAGCTCATGCCAAGTTTTTGCCCCATCCTCCGTCCGGAAAATGGAAGGAGACAGTGTTGATAATACGGTCATGACTTTAGGATTTTTTGGGTCAACATGAATCAGCCCTGCATTAGAGTAAGGTCCGACAGCTTTCCAGGTGGAAGAGTGTTCCTTATCGGCTGGTAATTTTTCCACATAACTAGAGCCTATTATCGTAGATTCCTCACTAGAGGAATTTTTGACTGTAGAGTTAGCATCAATCCGATATATTCCCACTTCGCTAGTCTGAACGGGCACGTGCCACCAATGACCATGATCTAAGACAGAAGTCACTTGATTTGTCTTTCCGCTTGGAGTTCGTACTGTGACGATTGGAGCTTGTGACAAATCAACCGGACTGTATATGTAGGCCTCCGTTTCATTCACTGTGGATGCTACTGGATCCGGAGATGCAGTGATTTGAAGATGCCTTACAGTTAACTGGTATGGCTCACGCATATGCTGCGATTCTGTTCCAGATTGGATATTTCCTTCTATCCATCCGGAAATAACCGTATCCTGATCCGGCCGATTCATGTTGATGTTCACATCAACATTGACCTGCTGACCTGGTTCAATATGAATATGGGATGGAGTTACTGTAACGGCTGCCCCGGATTTTGTATCGTCTTTTACAGTGAAATCCATATCAACCGGTTTTTCGCCGTGATTGTTTAAAGATAACGAAGCGCTTCTATGAATCTCTGAATCTTTTAAATCAGCTATTCCAAAATTTAAGCCATTAGGTGAGGCGACGACATTGGTTTCCGCTGCAGCCTTTACATCCAGTCTTCCTGCCCCTTGTGTAAGCACATCATATGATGCCAGCGGCTTCGCGGATTCTTTTAAAATACTGGCAATCTCGCTAGCTTTCCAGGAAGGGTGTAGTTGTTTTATGAGGGCAGCTGCACCTGCCACATGGGGGGCAGCCATGCTTGTCCCGCTCATTCTGGTGTAACCGGTATCATTATCTTGTGTCTTGATGTAAGTCGAATTGATTTCAACACCCGGAGCGACTAAATCAGGCTTTGCTCGGAAGTCGGAATTACCACGGGAACTAAAGTTAGCAATTTGATCCGTTGCGTCTTTTCCTGTAATCGTGATTTTAACGGGTCCTTTGGCCAAGTAGGACTTTAATTCCCCAGCTTTTGTTCCGGTAATTAGCATTGCGGCCAACGTATCCAACCGACCGTCCAGGGATGAATCTGTCTGGAATTGATCTTGAGCTTGTAACTTTTCAGATGAATTGGATGTATATTGAGATGGTATAGTATCTCCTAATTTAAAAACAGGGCCAGGTTGGTCAGGCAGGTAAAAGAGCACAGCATCGGCCCCTTTTTCTTGAGCTGTAGACGCTTCTGAAAAAGCTTGCGGTACAGTTGCACCTTGAGGCAATTGAATTAGGACAATCTTTCCTTTTACATCTAATCCATCGTAGCTTTCCGGTCCTCCTTCTCCAACGTCTACGAGCTCGCTGGTAATTGCTCCTTCAGGAGGATTAGCTGAAATCCCAAGGCGGGTAACGGCCAAATTCTCTTCAACTGGGGCAACCATTTTCGCGTCAGGCACTTTGATACCGCTTGTACTAGCGCCGACAGCAAGTACACCCTCTGCCATAGCAGGAGCACCAATTGTTCCATATCCAGGGCCTGCATTCCCGGCTGCCGCTACCACAACTACACCGGCATCAACCGCATTTTGGGAGGCTTGGGAGATGGGATCACTGCCATCACCAGGTCCGCTTAGGCTCATATTAATGACATCAGCCGGGTTTGGATTGTCTGGAGAAATAGAGGCTTCTATTCCGGCAAGAATATCGGATGTATATCCTGATCCGTTATTATCTAGGACTTTATAGGCTGTTATGGAAGCATCAGGTGCCACCCCGGTCACTTTACCATGAGCCGCAATGATTCCGGCAACATGGGTTCCATGGCCGTAGTCGTCCATTGGGTCGTTATCATGATTGACAAAATCATACCCCCCGACAACTTTATGCCCTGGTCCGAATCCTCCTCCCAGGTCAGGGTGATCATAGTCCACACCAGTATCAATCACAGCGACCGTTTCTCCTTTCCCTGTAACTCCTTGATTTTCTTGGTCGTGCATGGACCAAACGTCAGGAGCACCAATCAAAGGAACGCTGTCGGCTAAGTCTGCGTGATATTCCTGATCCGGATACACTGCTTTTACGCCGGGAATCGAACGCAGTTCATCCAATTTGTTTTTGGGAACTTTTAATGAAATGCCGTTAAAGGTAAACGTATATTCGTTAGACTCTTTGAATGGAATCCCTTTATCATTTATTGTTTGTAACACTTTCCCATGTGCCAGTTTTAAACTCTGGATATTTTGTTTCAACATACTTACAGATGCTTTGGAAGCGGCCCCTATCCTTTCTGACTTCGGTAGTGTTCGAATGGCGGGTGCGCCGTCCATTTCGACCACAACACGTGTCATCGCATTATCCGAATCGTTTCCCTGTGCTAAACCAATGGGAGTATCAATAGCAAATCTCGCACTGGAGAAAACTAGGGCTGAAGCGACAATACAGGTTGCGGTCCTCCCCTTAAACCACTGATTTCTTTTTTTCATCTTATGTAATCACCTCTAATTTGAATTGCATTTACGGATAGCAAAACTAAACTATTAATAACATTGGTATAATTAAGACTATTCCAAATGCTAAGGTAATTATATGGCGATAATTTTTGGGGGTAAATGACATTCTCGTTATGATCATGATGCATTTCAGTTATCAAAAAAGACGACTGATGGGGAGCCCAAAGGAGGAAAAGCGTTAGAAGTCTGTGTGATCAAGATGCTTTGATGAAAACCAATTCAATAATTATATAAATATATTTCTTAAATTCTGTTAATTAAAAGGTGCGCTACTTAAAATTGTAATTATGTACCAAAATATTATGTAAATACTTCCGTATTGTAAAAATGAAAAAAGAGATCACTAAAGATCTCTTTTGATTATGATTAAACCTTGAACTTTGTCTTCCCAGTATTCAAAATCTCAACATCTACTTGAATGTCTCTCAGTGAATTCTTTGTTAATGGGAATGAATTTCTATGTGTCAACCGCCTCCAGTCTGCATACCGATGGCGAAACATTTTTTCTTCCAAATGGTACACGTCTACATTACTTTTCAGACCTGCGGTATAAGTCTTGCGAATCTCCGCTTTGATTTTTGCCACGGCTTCCGCTTGCAACTGATTCATTGTCGTCTGTTCGCTCAATTGCGTAATACTAGCGTGAACTTTGATGTGCATGTTGTACGCTGGGGTTCCCATCGCCAAGAACTCAGGCGTCACTTTTACATTAGTAACCTTACAGGTCAATAACGCTTTGATGTTCTCTTTGCCATCGAACAAAATGAGTGGGGTATTATTCGTTTGATTTTCCAACCAGCGTACCCCCATCAATTCTCCCTTGGACACCCAGCGCGGTTTCTTTTCTTGATGTAAAATTATCGCTCCGTTAACCATCATCTCAGGCAGTTTCACCTTGCTTTTTTTCCAGCTGTTTTTTTCGATTGAAAGCGTCGGTACTATAATTGAAGTACTTGGTTCCGAATAGAGTGCTACAAATTCCAAGAATTTCAGCGGCCGGATTATGGAATGCTGTTTGTAATGACTTTCTGGAGAGTGCAGTATTGTCAATAGCGGACCCTGAGGGAACATCGGCGTGATTGTGAATAGATCATCCATCGGTTCCTTTGTAGTATAAATCCAAGGCGTATAGTGAGTCTCGTGAAAACGTTCAATCGAATCCAATGTTTCATTCAGATGCATTTGCATCGCTTTCTCTGAGAACACTACTGCCGATATTTGCCCAAAATGAGTCCTTTGCTGTGTGCTATTGTATAGATTATGCCACGCTGCCGAGTATGAAGAGCCTTTAGATTTGCCTACCACTATGTTGGAGGCGGCTTCCTCAGGGTTGACACCTTCAGATTTACCTACAGAACCGAAATCAACCATCTGCGCATAAATGACAAACTGATTATCTACGTAATCAATGCCGACTGCCGAGATGTAAGACATGTCCTGCAACACTTTGTAATCCCAGCAACCTGTCAAACTAGGTAAAACGAAAAGCAGGAGCAATAAGCGACACACTGAACACTTCATTCTGAATCTTCCCTTTGCTTCTGGGTTTTTTTTGTCCCAAGAAATTTCGGCGGAGTTCGTTGAAAAGGTTTCGGAAATTGAATGATGGATTTGATCGATTCAACGTCGAGAGGATCGTTCATTTCTGACAGGTACGATATTCCAAAAGATTTTAACGTCGACAAGTACAGCAGGATAGAAAAATAGGCTATTATAAACCCGAATAAGCCGAGCAGGCTCGAAAGCAGCATCACGTATGTCCTCATAAAAATCATTGTTGATCCTAAGGACTGGTTTATTAGCACAAACTGCGCCATTATTGTTATCGCTGTAACCACAATGACGTTAGGAGAAGTGAGCCCTGCACGAATAACTGCATCGCCACAGATCAAAACTCCCACAACTCCTACTGTTTGTCCCACCGGCTTTGGTAATCGTAAGCCGGCCTCATGCAACAGTTCAAACAAAAAGAGCATGGCAAATGCTTCAATAGGTGGCGAGAATGGAACACCAAAGCTATTTAACGAACTTGTTGCCATTAGAGGAAATGGAAGATGTTCCGGATGATACGATACTAGAGCGAGCGCAAATCCTGGCAGGAGCACAGTAAGAAACAACCCGAAATACCTCATCAGCCGCTCAAACGCTGCAAAATAATACGGAGAGTACATATCTTCCGCAGATTTTATTAAATATTGCAAATTGACTGGCGCTATTAAAGCGGCAGGAGCACCATCAATTAAAATGCAAAACCGCCCCCGTTGTAACGATTCCACCACAAAGTCAGGTCGTGTATTATAGTTAATTAACGGCATCAACGTATAAGGAGAATCGGCAAGTAAATCCTCTAGCGGGGAGACTCCGTTGACAATGTCCACGTCAATGGAATTTAACCGCTTTCGTGCCTCTTTCAATACTTCCTCGTTTAGCACATCGGAAAGGTATATTAGGGAGACTTTGGTCTGGCTTCGTTTCCCGAGCACAAACGACTCATTGCACAGTGACGTACTCCGTACCCGCTTCCGAAGCAGAGCAACATTGGTCTCCACTGACTCCGTAAACGAGTCGCGTGCTCCTTTCACTGACACTTCATATGTTGATTCTTCCGGCTGGCGCTGGGGAAGTTTAGCGATATTCAGCGAGAACAACTCGCCTGTCCCTTCAAATAGCAGCAACAGTTTGCCCTCAAAAACATTCGTCACAATCTGTTGCTCTACCTCTTTTCTACTTCCTTCCAGTGAAACCGGAACTAATGGCAAGGATTTGTTTTGCTCCAACTGTGGAAGCACCACGTAATTAATTTGTTCACAATCAGCAAGTCCGGTGCAAAAGACGAATACTACCTTTTCTTCAAGCAGATCTGTTCCATATTCATGCGTCTGGATTTGCACATCTGCACATGAGGTAAACAGGCTGCGTAATCCTTGCTCTTGAAATGTAAAAGACATAGTGACTCACCCTTTTTTGGATTGGATTTTGTAGCTGAAGATCAAGAGCAACAACGAGATCAGAACGACCACCGGAAGAAATAATGGAATGTAATAATTTTTCAACAGTGCGTAGAAATCCGTATCGGAGAACGGTACCATAGCAAGGACCAACACAGCACAACTGATCACCCACAGTAAGCCATTCTGCACCCGTTTATTTTTAAAATTCAGCACATCCACACAAAGGTACAACGACATAGCAATACGGATCACTGCCCCCGACATCCATTGGTAAAATGCTAAAAAGTCCAAATGTGTAATATACTTTGTGATCTCCACCAAACGCCATTCCTCATATGCCGGGTATCTTTGCTTTACTGCGAGATGCGGCCCGAACTCCGCAATAGCAGCGAGAAGCGGTCCAAGTGTAAGCCCAACAAGGATCATTCCCAGTATTAGCAAATGCCTAAATTTCACCTTTTGTTTAATATGTTGCTGAAAAAGCAGGAGGAACAAAATCTCCACTAAGCCGCCAGCCGAGTACAAACTACCTTTCCATATTGGCCCCCAGCCGTTTTGCAACATCGGCAGCACCCAAGAATAGTGCTTGTAATGCATGTTAGACAACATAACAAAAAAACCGAACAAAACCACAGCAGGCAGGAGGACTGCGGACATTTGGGCAATCGAGGAAATGCCAACTCGAGCTATAATCGAACAGAGGAGCAAGGTACAAAATGTAATGACAAAGGTCGGTGTCTCTTTCAAAAAATTGATGGAAATCCAGTCGGTTGTGTCTTTCAACGTTATAAACGAATTTGCCAGCAAGAAAAACAATAACGGGATAACAATCAATAGAAACGCCAGATTTCCAAAATGCTGTTGAATCAACAACGTCAACGATTGCTGTTTAGTTTTTCGCATGATGTAGTATAAAACTCCAAGCCACAATAAAAAGGGCGGAATGGAGACGAGCACTGAAATCCACGCATCTCTTCCTGCTTGATCGAGTATTAGTGGAATCATGAGAACATGATTCATCAACCCAGTCGAGAGAATGACGATCATTAGAGCTGTACTTGTAAAAATTTTCGTAGAACTCATTGCTAACAAATCCTCATTCCCTTGCAACAGTTTTAATAGTGATAGATTTTCCTCAATTCTTCCACTTTATTCCTTATATAAAAAGATAGTTATTTTTTAATTCTAAAAACTGTATATATACCCAACTTTTGTACATATTAATCCCTTTTTTCATAATTATAGGATCCATAATAGACTGATTCGGACAGAAAGTTGTATGAAAAACCACCTTTTGCAGCCGATTAAAAGTAATCAGAATCTTGCTACTATAAAGTTAGTTAATAAACTCTATGAATTGGAGAAACTTATAGAATTTTTCAATTTATTGTATTTCCTAAGGAGAAACTGAAGATGGAAAATTTTGTTTACGAAACACAAGCAGCCAGGGTTATCTTCGGTTTAGGAGTGGTAGGCGAAGTTAGAGCGGAGCTAATTGTTTTAGGAGCAAAAAAAGCATTAGTCCTATCAACACCTGGCCATGAAAAAATGGCAACTGAAATGGCTGAATTAATTGGGGACGTATGTGTCGGAATCCATGCAAAAGCGATTCAGCATGTGCCTATAGAAGTTGTAGAGGATGCACTTAAAGTTGTGAGGGAAAGTAAGGTTGATAGTCTTGTTTCAGTAGGAGGGGGTTCCTCCATTGGATTAGCAAAAGCGATTGCTTTATCTACTTCTCTTCCGATTGTAGCTGTTCCAACAACATACGCTGGATCAGAAATGACCCCGGTGTGGGGAATAACGGAAAATGGGATCAAAAAAACTGGTACTGACCTGAAAGTCAAGCCGAAAACTGTCATCTATGATCCCACGCTTACTATTACCCTGCCAAAAAGTTTAACTGTATTGAGTGCAATGAATTCGATGGCACATAGTATTGAAGGGCTTTATGCTCCTAAAGTGAATCCGATCATCTCTCTTTTTGCTGAAGAGGGGATAAAGGCAATTCGTTCAAGTTTACCCAATATTATGAAAGATCCTATTGACTTAAATAATCGTTCTAAAGCTCTATATGGCTGCTGGCTGAGCGGAACGGTTTTAGGGTCTGTGGGAATGGCTTTGCATCATAAGTTATGTCATGTATTAGGAGGAAGCTTTGGCCTTCAGCATGCTGAGATCCATACTGTCATTTTACCTTATGCGGTTTGGTACAATGCCAGTTATATTCCTAAAGCCCTTAAAATCATGGCACGTGCACTTGGTACGGAGGAAGAGGATGTAGCCGGTTTCCTTTTTGACTTCAGTAAATCTCTTAATGCCCCAACTTCTTTAGCTGAAATTGGGATGAAAGAACAGGATTTGGATCGAGCTGCAGAGCTTGCTTCAAACAATCCTTATTATAATCCAAGGTCAATTACAAAACAGTCCATTAAACAATTACTAGATTGTGCATTTAGTGGTGAACGTCCTCCTAAAGGAATGGAATTTCGAGTTATGGCAGATCATTGGATGTTGGATCTGCCATTCTAAAATTTATCGGGGATTCATTCCAAAATATAATATTTGCCCATAAACTGGCAAAACTTATTTGTGGTGCGAGTGGCTTCCGTTTGTTTAGTATAGGAGTAGGTTAAGGAAATGCTATAAAAATTGGATGAGGAAAATAATATGTTAGTGGCAGGTGCATTTTGTCTAATTTTTTTTATGATATGAATAAAGATAATTTAAAATTTTTATTTAGTTGTTAAATAGCCTTTACTAGGGATCGAAAAATGTAAAAAGTGTGTCCAAATAACTATGACTCTAATATAAGGAGCAAGACAATGGATCAAGGTCTAACTTCAGTGAATAATTCAGATATTGAATTTCATCCAGGCCATATCTGGTTTAAAGGGGAACGTTTTATTCTGGTGGATGCCGAAGCATTAGGAATGCTCATTCGTGACCTTATTTCAACATTAGGACGTGAAAGAGCAAGGGCGTTCCTCCTTCGTTATGGGTGGGAATGTGGATATAAAGATTCGATTTCAATTAAAAAGTTATTTCCTAATGCTTCCCAGGAATTTCTCCATCAACAAGCTCCAATTTTTCATATGCAAGAAGGCGTTGTTCAAGTTGACTTACAAGCTCTTAGTGTGGATTATGAACAGAATAAGTTTTATATGGAAGGAGTTTGGTTAAATTCATATGAAGCAGATCAATATATTAAACATTTCGGTTTCGCCAAAGATCCGGTGTGCTGGACATTAATTGGATATGCAAGTGGGGTCTCATCAGGAATTTTTGGACGGAAAATATTATATAAAGAAGTGACTTGTGTTGGTCGTGGGGATGCTGAGTGCCGGTTTGTTGGAAGAACAGTAGAAGAGTGGGGAAATGAAATCGAACAGGAACTGTCTTATTATGGGGAAACCAAAATTGCGGAAGAATTAGAAGAGGCACATCGGCATATTCAAAAACAACATAAAATGTTACAACGAATTATGAATATACATGAACAGCTAAACCGGATGGTTCTTTCAGGGCAAAGCAGGCAAGCTGTTATAGATACTATCGGACAAATGGTCAATTCGCCTGTAATTGTTCAAGATAAATATTTTCGTCCGCTTTCATGGTGGCTGCCTAACAAGGAAAAATCAAGCATAGACCCATACCTCATTCAACCGGAAATAGAGCTTTTTTCAGAATTTCACCATAAGCTTAGACTGTTAGATGAGGAAAAATGTGCGAAAGATTTTATTGTTTCGGATGATCCAACGTTTCTAAACAGGACTGTTGCCCCAATTGTTCTTGGCGATGAGATAATGGGATATTTATCGGTCATCCATGTTGAAGGAACAGATAATGAACTAAGACAAATGATTACCGCGCGCGCTGCCGCTGCTATGGCAGTAGATTTATTGAAAGAAAAAACGGCATTGAATACTGAACATAAATTAAAAGGTGAATTTCTTGATGAATTGTTATCCGGTGTAACACCTATTGAACAATTAGTGAAACGAGCAAATTTTATGGGATATGATTTTGGAAAGCCGCACCGATTTATGCTTGTGAAAATTATTCAACAAGGAAACGGCAATGGCTTTATTGAAGATCAAGATCTGCCTATGAATCTCCGTAATGAATTATTAAATATTGTTCGAACTAAACTTCACTCTTCTAAAAGTAATGCTTTAATTGTTGAGCGAAGAGGGGAGATTATCCTTTTGGGGCCATCAGATCCAAATGGATTAGATTTTCAAAAGGTAGCAAAAATCCTACAAGACCACCAACAGAAATTATTTGCAAATATAAAAACTTCCATTTGCATTAGTCGTGAAGCGATGTCCATTAAGGTACTTCAAGCCTTATTTGAAGAATGTTCAAACATGATGAAGGTTATGACTCGACTAGGACGTACAGGTGAAATATTTTTTGTGGAAGAAATGAACATATTTGACCTATTGTATGCAGGCTCTGCTCAAGAACAACTTCTTACGTATGCAACTAGGACGCTCGAAAAGCTTCTCAGATATGATGAAGAAAGTGGTGGAAATACTATGATCTCTACCCTTCACATTTTTCTTGCAAATGAATGCAATCTTCAAAGAACAGCAAAAGACTTGAATGTTTCACTAAGTGGCTTGAAGTATAGAATTCATAGATTAAAAGAAATTGGTGAGATCGATTTTAATCATGCTGACCAAAAATTTAATCTTCAACTTGCTTTAAGAATTCTGAATGCCAATGGAAAGATTAATTTATTAGAAGTATAAAATCATATGGATCATGTTAAAAGGAGAAAAATTTGTTTTCTTCTTTTTTTGTCTTTTTTATAGGTATTTAATACATTTCCAACAAAATAGTCTGATTCGGACAGAAAGTTATAAGTAAATCCATCTTTTGTAATCGGTTACAAAGAATAGTGATCATGTTATTTTAGAATAGTTGAAATATTCAATTAAATCGAAAAAGAATATGAAGTACTCTGTTCATTGGAAAAAAGGAGGTGAATAAACGGTTTTATTGTAGATTTAATTAGCCCTTTATTCAAAACAAAATAATTAATGAAAGTGAGGAAGACACAGTGAAAAAGAAATATGTATTGTCCTGTGCAATGTGTGCGGCACTGGCATTAGGCGGTTCATTTGCTACACCTAGTTTCGCTCAAAGTACGACAGTTATCCCAGAAAGTGCCACTCCTGGGCTTACCAACTTTACTGACTTAGGTGAAGCATCTGCAGACGCGACATTAAATGTGAATTCTTACTTGCAATTACAAAATAAAGAACAGTTAGACCAAGTCCTTGCGAGTCACCAAAAACTAACGCCTGCGCAATTTCACGCTCAGTTCTCTCCAAATGGGAACGCCTATCATGCTGTAGTGAATCAATTGCAAAATGCTGGTTTAACCGTTAATGGAACAACGGATAACAATCTAGTGATTGACGCATCTGGAACAGTTGCGCAAATTGAGTCTGTTCTTGGGACTGACATTCATCAGTTTCAGGACAGCAGCGGCAACACCTTTTTGGCGAACACGACAGATTATCATGTTACAGGTCCACTTGCCAATCAATTAGCCGGAACCTCCGGAGTGAACCAAATGGCCACTCCGAAACCGATGATTAAGTCAACTGAAGGTCCCGACTTAACAGTCGGCCCTCCGAAACCAAGCAATTTCTTTAATGGTAACAACAGTGCAAAAATTCAACAGGCTTATAACTTTACATCAGTATACAAAAGTGGGCTTGATGGAGCAGGACAAACCATTGCCATTGTCGATGCATACGGTAGTCCGACGATACAGTCAGATTTACAATTGTACAATCAAAAAGTTGAGCAAGGGGCGTTCGGTGCAGATGAACCGCTTAATTTAGAGGTCATCTCTCCTCCACCAGGGTTAGGATTAACAAAGCAGCCCGTTGACAAGAACGTTGTCGCCTCGTGGGCAGGCGAAACAAGCATGGATGTCGAGTTGGCGCACGCAGTTGCACCTGGTGCAAAGATTTTGTTGGATGTAACGAAAGATGATGGTAATTCACTGTTTCTTGATGTTAATAAGCTGATCGACAAAGGGTTGGCAAACCAGATATCGCTATCATGGGGAGCCCCAGAGGAAAATATGTCTACCTCACAGAAACATGCGGTGAATGAAATGTTTGCCCAAGCAGCCGCTGAAGGCATCAACGTATTTGTTTCATCGGGTGATGACGGTGACTTTGCAAAACAGCTTGGACAAACGGATGTCTCATTCCCTGCATCCGACCCAAATGTGGTCGCAGTGGGTGGTACATCATTGTTCACGAATAGTGATAACTCCTATCAGAATGAATTCGAGTGGGGTGACACTGTTAAAATTGCTGGTGGAATCTTAGTGTTGCCAAAGAATCAATTTTGGATGGGCACAGGCGGCGGTGTGAGTAACGTCTTTGCTAAGCCAAGTTGGCAGACTGGTGTTCAGGGACTAGACAGAAACATATCACACCGTCAGCTTCCTGATGTAGCATTTAACTCCGACCCCTTTACAGGTTTTTCAATAGTCCAAAACGGTGTTGTCAAAGATGGTTGGGGTGGAACAAGCGACGCTGCACCACAGTGGGCAGCCATTTGTGCACTTGCCAACCAAGGGCACATGCAAAAAACGGGCAGTCCTTTGCCGTTCATCAATCCACTGTTGTATTCGATGAATTCATCTTCATTCCATGATGTGCAACATGATAACTATTCCTACATCTATTGGGCACCCATTGTACCGGGAGGTAATCCAAAGCCATGGAATGTCTTGATGGGAACTGACACTTCACTCCAGGCTGGCGCAGGCTGGGATGATGCGACTGGATTGGGTACACCTGACGTTTCCAGCGTGGTAAACAACCTGGCAAACGCAAACTAACTCCATAATGATTTTTGGTGATTGCCAACATATCAATATGTAAAAAATGCCAGAAGGGAATCACTCTCTTCTGGCATTTCTTGATTATAATGTTAAATGGAGAAAAGTCACAGTTTTCTTCTTTTTTGTCTTGTTTAGACAGATTTCTTTATGAGAAACCGAACGAAATAGCTGGTCACAATTTTTAGGTAGAGTGTTATGATTACCCTAAATTATTAGCACGAAGGTATCAAATATTTTTATTTTTCTTGATTAAGTTTTTCAAGGTATCGTTTATAGGCTGCTTTTAATGCAACAATTACGGAATTTGTAGAGGGAGCAAAGTAATGCTTTTCAACTCTCTGAATAAGTTGATCTATCCCATTCGATAGGTCAAAACCGACCATCATTCTGCTAAAAAAATCTTTTGTTAAATTTGCCAAAAAGGTAAATTCCGCATTAATAATGATGTTTGTATTCGGATCAATCTCTAATATAATTCCAGCGTGTTTATATACTTCATACATTGCGCTTCCTTGAGGTGCCTTAGCATATGCAGTGACTAACACAGTATTTAATTCTGGTAGGTTTCCCATTGTTGTGCCTCCTAATTACTGAACCAATTTATAGCATATAAAAGATGTTCCGAAGGATACATTAAATGATTTTTATGGGAAGCAGTGATTATTCTAAGTGTCTCCACTCCATCCGGTAATATGACAGCCTAAATAAAACAATTCTTTATTCTACATTTTGTGGAGAACTAATTAGTAAGAAGGATTAATAGGAATTGATAATAAAATCAGGGGGCAACATAATCATTGTGAAATTCATAAAGGATATTTAACTATTATAAAATTTTTCTAAATTGAAAAGGAGATTGGCTGCATGTCCAATGTAAATCTTGCAATTATCTTTTATAGTGCAACAGGTACAAATTATCATTTAACACAATGGGCTTCCGAGGGTGCTACTGAAGCCGGTGCAGAAGTTAAGATCTTAAAAGTTCCAGAATTAGCTCCTCAATCCGTAATTGATTCAAATCCTGAATGGAAGAATTATGTTGAAGAAGTCTCAGTATGTGTTCCAACTGTAGCACTTAGTGATTTAGAATGGGCAGACGCAATTATTTTTAGCATACCTACCCGTTTTGGTAATATGCCGTCTCAAATGAAACAATTTTTAGATACTACAGGTGGTCTATGGTTTAATGGAAAACTTAAAAACAAAGTAGTAAGTGCCATGACTTCTGCACAAAACCCACATGGTGGTCAGGAGGCAACCATATTATCATTGTATACAACGATACACCACTGGGGAGGTATTGTTGTAACTCCAGGATATACAGATTCAGTCATATTTGGAGCTGGCGGTAACCCATACGGCACAAGTGTTACTGTTGATCAGAATGGTAAAATGGTGGAAGACGTTACCGCTGTACAAGCTGCTGTTAAGCATCAGGCAAAACGTACAGTTACAGTAGCAGAATGGGTGAAAAAAGCGAATCAATATTCAATATAGCAAAGTTATTAAATCTTTGTATAAAGATGATTTCAATCTCTTTGCTCCGTGAAAAAACAATAACTGCACTCTTTTGTAAAGTTGTTGTTGGGTTTAAAATTAAGTCTGAATATTTTGGCTTGCGATATTAAGATGCTTTTTGTAACTGGAAGGAGAAACACTATGAAAAAGTTGATAGTCAAAATGATGTTCATTTTGATTTCATTATTGCTTATTAATGGTTGTTCGAATAATAATCCGGATAATTCAATTAATACAAATAATACCAATACAAATAAAACTGACAAACAAGAGGGGATAAATAATACTAGTAGAACTAAAGATACCAAAAAGATGACTGTTACAACAAGAATTGATCCAATTAAAGATCAACTAAACAAAATGACATTAAATGAGAAAATCGGGCAAATGATTATCGCAGGATTTGATGGTACAAACGTTAATTCAAGTACACAAACCCTTATTAATAAATACAAGCCAGGCGGGTTAATCCTCTATCAAACGAATGTTCAGAGTGCTGCACAATTAGTAAACTTAACAAATGCAATTAAAGCTGTAAACAGTAAGAATAAGATACCATTATTTATATCCGCCGACCAAGAAGGCGGAAGGGTTCACCGTATGCCAGCTTCAATCAAAAACACACCTAGTGCAAGACTTATTGGAAATACAAATAATGAAAAATATGCATATAATATCGGTAATGTAATAGCCAAAGAATTACAATCCTTTGGATTTAACACAGATTTCGCTCCTGATCTAGATATCCAAACGAATCCGAATAATACAGTTATCGGGGACCGTTCATTTGGAACAACTTCCGGTATTGTTTCAAGATTAGGGGTTAGTATGATGAAAGGGATAAGTTCTGGGGAAATCATTCCAGTTGTAAAACATTTCCCTGGACACGGTGATACTTCTGTTGATTCTCATTTGGAACTTCCATTAGTAAAGAATGATCTAACTAGACTAAAAAAGGTTGAATTAGTTCCTTTTAACAATGCTTTCAAAAATCAAGCTGATATGGTGATGGTTGCCCACATATTAGTTCAAAAAATTGATCCTAATTATCCTGCCTCAATGTCAAAAACCATTATTACAGATCTATTGCGGAAACAATATGGATTTGGAGGTGTGGTCATTACAGATGATATGACAATGGGTGCTATTGCCAAGCACTATACGATGAAAAACGCAGCCGTAAGAGCCGTAAATGCGGGGGCCGACATTATTTTAGTTGGACATGGAATGGATAATGTGGCCATAGTCTATAACAGTATTTATTCAGCTGTGAGAAATCATACCATTTCTGTAGATACTATAAATAAGAGTGTATACAGGATTTTAACTTTGAAACATAAATATAATGTTAATAATAATAAAGTTTCACCTGTAAATGTAACGAATCTAAATAATCTAATAACAAATACGATTTCAAATGTTTCTGTGTCCACGAATAATTCAAAGAATAAATTACTTTCAAATATAGCAGCGAAAGCAAAATTAGGTTCAATCATAAACGTTGATTTCCATCTAAAAACCACCACGATTGATCTTGTCAGAAAGCTCTGGGGAAAAGAAGATAAAAGAGAATATATTGCTGCAGCGAATGGGACGTATTGCACATATAATAAATACCATGTAGTTGTTGCTTATAATAAAGGGCTACAACTGTTTGAGATTCGCTCCTATGATCCTGGTTTAAAAGCCTTAACCATTAAAGATATAGAGGATTATTTTGGTTCTCCTAAAACAGATGTTAAAACAAGTAACAAGGAAGAAATTATCAGCTATTCAGTTGGAAACAATACATTAAAGTTTGTTTTTCCTTTTGGGACTCAAACCTTGATTCTTGATCATTACTCTATATATAACGGATCCTTGGCAAATAATAATATGGCTGGGTAATAATAGTATATAAGAATAATTATTTCTACTTGAATGTTATTCTTAAAGTAGTATAATTAATTCAACGATGTTACTTACAATAAAATTCTTAATCGATTGTTGATTAAGATGATGGAAAGATGAAATCTTAATGTTGAAAACTGACCGTTTTCATTAAATTTAAGATAGCCCAGCCAATCCAAAGGAAAAAGCAAGATGTTTATTTCCTTTGGATTGGCTGGGCTTTTTGCTTTGTTTAAAAAATTCGGGAGTGATATCAATGCAAAAGGTAAAAAGTGCAGAAGAAATCATTAAAAAGGTTCAATCAGGTGACACCATCATGGTAGGTGGATTTGGTTTGGTGGGTGCACCATTAAGTTTAATTGAAGAATTGACACGCTTTGATGTGAATCAACTAACTGTGATCAGTAATAATCTCGGTGAACCGGGAAAGGGCTTAGGCATATTATTACGACAAGGAAAAATTAAAAAAGCAATAGGGTCGTATTTTACTAGCAACAGGGAAGTGGGAGAACAGTTTAACCAAGGAAAACTTGAAATTCAGCTTATGCCTCAAGGAACCATGTCTGAATCGATAAGGGCTGGAGGAGCCGGTATTGGCGGCTATTATACAAAAACAAGTGTTGGGACTCAATTGGCAGAAGGGAAGGAAGTACGCGAAATCAATGGAGAATTATTTGTTTTCGAAGAGCCGCTACGAGCAAATGTTTCACTGATTAAAGCTGCAAAGGCAGATACTCTAGGGAATTTAGTGTTTTACAAAACTGCTCGTAATTTTAATCCTTTAATGGCCACAGCAGCTGACTTTGTTATTGCGGAGGTAGATGAGATTGTTGAGCTAGGAGAGCTTTCACCTGAGGAAATCGTCACTCCTCATCTATTTGTAGACGCCATTGTAGAAAGCCATCTCATTTTAACTAAGGAAGGGGTTGTATCAAAATATGCAATCAAATAAAGAAATTCAAGAGTTAATAGCGAACCGGGCAGCAACAGAGCTGAAACCTTATTCTGTCATTAATTTAGGAATCGGAATTCCTACACTAATTGCAAAGTATGTGAATTCAGATGTCGTATACTTCCATACAGAGAATGGAATGCTTGGAGTTCAAGAGTTGAATAGGGAAGAAGATTTTGATCCTAATCTAGTTAATGCGGGAAAGCTTCCAATTGGAGAGGAAATTGGCGCCTCATATTTTAATAGTGCAGACTCTTTTGCGATGATCCGCGGAGGACATGTGGATGTTGCCATCTTGGGGGCCCTGCAGGTTGATGAACAGGGGTATATTGCAAACTGGGCTATACCGGGAAAAAATATCATGGGAGTAGGAGGAGCAATGGATCTTTTAAGCGGGGCGAAAAAGATTATTGTTACGACAAATCACACCGCCAAAAATGGAGATTCCAAAATAGTTAAAAATTGCACATACCCGATTACATCCATTCGTAAAGTTGATTTGATTATTACAGAATTAGCTGTATTTGAATTCCAAAATGATCAGTTAGTATTAAAAGAATTAATGCCTGGTGTCAGTTTAGAAGAAGTTCAAGAAAAGACGGATGCAGACTTTAAAGTGATGTCAGTAATTGATGGAGGACAACATGAATAATAAAGTTTATGTCGTAAGTGCACAACGAACAGCAGTGGGAAAATTGGGTGGAGCTCTAAAAGACTTACAGCCGGATGATCTATTACTTCCATTATTTCAGAATTTAAAAGAAAAGAATCTGCTACCTGAAGATGTTATTGATGAAGTGATTATTGGTCAGGCAAAACAGAGCCAAGACCAAGCCAATATTGCTAGAGTGGCTCTTTTAAAGGCAGACCTGCCCGAGTCAATTCCAGGGTACACCGTAAATCGCCAATGTGGATCGGGTATGCAGTCTATTCAAAATGCTTTCTTGGCAATTAAAGCTGGTCTAGGTCATGCCTATATTGTAGGTGGGGTAGAAAGCATGAGCAATGCCCCATATTATATTCGAAATGGACGTTATGGCTTTCTTTCAGGAAACAGTGAAATTCTCGATCCGAATAAAGAAAGTCAACCGGGTTCCCAACCGGTGGAGAAGTACGGAAGACTTGTAATGGGAATGACAGCAGAAAATCTGGCTGAAGATTATTCGATCTCCCGTGAGGAGCAAGATTTATTTGCATATGAAAGTCAGCAAAAGGCACTTAACGCTATTGAAAATGGAGATTTCCAGAACGAGATTGTACCTGTAACAGTTCCACAAAAAAAGGGAGAATCCATTATTTTTTCTACTGATGAACATCCAAGGAAAACAGATTTAGAAAAATTAGCGGCTTTAAAACCTGTGTTTAAGAAGGACGGAACAGTCACTGCAGGGAACTCATCTGGATTAAACGATGGTGCATCTATGTTGTTAATGGTTTCCGGTGAAATGGTGGATCGCTATCAATTAGAGCCTTTAGTAGAAGTTGTAGGATTAGGAATTTCAGGGGTAAAGCCAGATCGGATGGGAATTGGGCCTGTTGAGGCAACAAAAAAAGCGTTAAGCATGGCAAATATACAAATTGAGGATTTAGATTTAATTGAACTTAATGAAGCATTTGCTGCTCAATCGTTAGCTGTCATAAAAGAACTGGGTTTACCAATGAATAAAACGAATGTAAATGGAGGAGCCATTGCACTAGGGCATCCGATTGGAAACAGTGGTGCTAGAATTAGTGTGACACTTATACACTCTATGTTGAAAAGAAAGTCGAAGTGGGGGCTTGCTACCCTTTGTATGGCTGGCGGACAGGGTATCGCAACGGTATTTCGGGCGCCGGTTTCCCCGTGAAATTAGAGGTTGGAGTGCTTTATGTTCATTATTCTGAATAATAAAACGAAACGAATACATTAGGAGGAACGATCATGCGTAAAACGAAAAAAATATCATTTCTAGAATTAGTTCAGGAAAACAAAAAAACCCTTCTTAACAATAACGAGGAATTAGAAAGAATTGAAAAACGTATTGAAAAACGTCATGAAATAAAACGATATAAGCAAAAATCATAAAATCATAAAATCATATGGACGGTCATCTCATGATATTTTGGGTGAAAATATTTGATCAAAAAGGAAAAGAACTTGAAATTGAAAATAAAGTCATTGGTGATATTCTTTTTGAATCTGAAGAAGCAATTGCATTTTTTATTCATGCAATAAGAAGCAATTTGCCGCTAAATTTCCAGTACAAAGTGATTCCAGAAAACCACGCTGATGTTCACTAAAAAAATTGGATAGGTTCCCGGTGTCCAAAATAGAAAATATATGACGCGAACAAATTTTTTGACATTCATTAAATTATTTTATACAATTATCTCGAATTCAAAATAATAGAAATCGAGAATTATGATTTTTTATATTTTTGATTCAAAATAAAATATTCAAATTAAACAAAAGGAATGGTAAAAAGAAATGACAAAAGTATTGTATATTACAGCACACCCACTCAATGAAACACAATCGTATAGTATGGCGGTTGGGAAAGCATTTATTGATACTTATAAGGAAGTTAATCCAAATGATGAAATCGTTCATATAGACTTGTTTAAAGAAAACATCCCACATATCGATGCCGATGTATTTAGCGGATGGGGGAGCTCCAATCAGGACAGGCATTTGATACACTTAATGATGTAGAAAAAGCAAAAGTTAGCCGTTTAGGCGAGTTAAGTGACCAATTTGTGGGCGCAGATAAATATGTTTTTGTTACACCATTTTGGAATTTTTCATTCCCTCCTGTTATGAAGGCTTATCTTGATTCGGTTTCAGTGGCCGGGAAAACATTCAAATATACTGAAAACGGACCTATTGGACTACTAACTGATAAAAAAGCATTGCACATTCAGGCACGTGGTGGAGTTTATTCAGATGGTCCTGCAGCTCAAATGGAAATGGGACATCGTTATTTAAGTATAATGATGAGTTTCTATGGAATTCCGGCTTTCGAAGGGCTATTTGTAGAAGGACATAATGCCATGCCAGATAAAGCACAGGAAATAAAAGAAAATGCTATTGCTCGTGCTAAAGACCTTGCTCATACATTCTAGTTTGATAAAGTCGAAGAGATAGACCCATGTCGGGTCTGTCTTTTTTAATAGTGTGAGAGGGTATTAGTGAAAAATATAAAGTATGAAACTAAAAAAACTGGAGCCATTTCGATAGAAACGGCTCCAGTTTTTTATTCTAAATGGTCATTATTTAATTAGGTTTAACGATAACAGGAATAATGATTTTAAATCCGTCATATTCCGCAAATACCACAGCCGCCCCTTCAGATTTCGCTGCGATCTTATGATCAGCGGTCACCTCAGCTACTTCCGGATTTGACGTACCCCAAGTGACATCAGCCGTAACGTCTTTTACCGTTCCATCGCTGGACATAGCATTTATGACTACATCATTTGTTGAGCCTGCTGAATTTACGATATAACCCGGCGAAGAACTTATCCCCAAAGTAAATGTAGGAGGTGTAGGATACTTTGCTACAACTTCAACATCAATTGTCTTTGACATTCCAAAAACAGTAGCAGTTATTGTCGTTTTTCCAACAGAGTGAGCGATGAGATGTCCATCAGCAGAAATCGTTGCAACCGATTCGTCCGCCACCGTCAATTTTGCTTTGCTAGTAAGATTATAACAATCACAATTTCCATCTCTGCCTGGACGACCAAAGAATCCATTAATTGAGATGTCAGTGGACTTATTAGGTTCTAACATTACATTGCTATCTGTATATACACCGTTTTTAGCCCAATATATATTTACAGGCTTAGTGTTTCTTACCCAAATAGCATCTTTCAAACCATTATAATTGAACCAGATGTATGCTTCACCAGGGCCGACCCATGTAATGACCCCGTTCTGGTCAACAGTTGCTACACTTTCGTTGGAAGATTCCCATTTCCCTTCTGTATCAACCTGAACTATATTATGATCTGTATATTCAGCAAACGCGTTCGCATCAACAGTTCCTGCTTCAGGGTGTAATATCATCCCATTGCTACCATAAGTTATCGCTTGTACTATATTTCCTGCTTCAGGCTGTAATACCATCCCCGTGCTAACAATTCCTACTAAATTTACTGGTCCAGGTTGACTTTGTACTTTTACTGGAATTTTAATAGGAGGGAAGCCTGCAATTGTTGCACTAACTGTCGTTTTTCCAAGTTTCATTCCAGTAAATTTCCCGTCTGTTACACCAGCAATAGTAGGATCCTCTGTTGTCCACTGGATTGAGTTCGTAATCTCTTTTTGAGTCCCATCATTGTATTGGGCAAGAACATGTACGGGATAAAGCTTATCTTTTTGAACAACAACATCCATTGAGGATACAAGCAATGACTCAATTTTTAAATCCTCTGTAGATGCATCATTTCTAGAATGGATGGAAACATTCAAGATTTCGGTGCTTGTTCCGTGATCGATAAGGACCTGTGTTGTACCTGGTGCAACCGCTGTAAGAACACCATTCTTAACTGTAACAATGTCCGGGTCTAATGATGTGAATCTTGTGTCTGAGGTAACGTCAGATGTTGAACCATCCTGATATTTTGCTTTTACAGAAAACGAATGTGTGTGGTCAGCTAACTGAAAGGAGATGTTCGTTTCACTAGGAATCAGACCAACAATTTTATTCACGAAATCTTTAGAAGGTTCATTTGAAACGACTATTGAAACCTGCTTTGAGTATCCAGAGCTATCTACGGTAATGATTGCTGTACCAGTACCTACTGCAGTAAGTAGGCCATCCTTATTCACATTAACAACATCAGGATTAGATGATTTATAAACCGCAGTTGAAGTCGAATTTACCACAGATTTGTCCGTATAGCTTGCTTTTACCTCCAATTGCTGCTGTTGATGTTCTACCATATTTTTCATATCTGGTGTAACAGAAATCGATTCAGGGGTTGGAGCCTTCCTCTGACCGTCATTATTCGTGACTGCCACCGGGATATCTACAGTGTTACGACCACCATTATAGCTAGCATGTAAAATGGTCGCGCCACTCAATTTACCAATAACCTTTGGTGTACCAGCATATGGTCGCTGAACTGAAGCTACGAACGGATTGTCCAACCACAATTCAACGGAAGTTGTGACATCCTTCGTGCTCCCATCACTGTAAATCGCTGTTATCGCAATAGGCGCGCTTTCTTCACCTACACCTATGGAGATATTTGATGGAGAAGCTGTCAAACCAATAACTCTTGGAGTAGTAAGCTTATTGGTGACAGTAATCTCAATTTTAACTGGCGGAAGAACATCTGATCGATAGGAAGCTGTCACAATTGTTTTACCTGGCTTACCTGCGATGATTAATCCTGAATTCGTTACCGTTGCAATGCTGCTATCTTCGACAGTCAACTGCACAGCACGTGGATCTACATTTTGATTTAAAAGCATACCACCCTCTGATATTCCGTTAGTGAATACTTCGGTTAAATTAACCGGCGAATTTTCACCTGGCAACATTTCAACAGCAGGTGTATCGGTTACAAGCTTCACCGGCTTAACAACATTAACAAGTACAGCAGTAACCAATTTATCGTATTTAAAATATATATATGCTTGTCCTAGTCCAACTGGAGTAATCTGACCACCTTTACTAACGATAGCAACATTACGATCTGTCGTTGTCCAACTTCCTAAATTAGTAACATCTGTAGAACCCACCATGGAATTCCTTGTATAGGCTCTTACTTGAACCGGTTGATCAGAGGTTTCTAACCTCAACTGGGAAGCCGTAAGTTCAAGCCCTGTTACATTATCTGGAACATCTTGTATAGAAGCAAAGAAGTTTATCTGTGGAAAAGTTGAGTAGGTTACGCCCAATGAAACATCACCTGATGATAACCCTTTTAATACGCCATTTTCAACCTTTGCAATCGACGGATCTTGTGATTCCCATGTAGCTAAATTAGTTACGTCTTCCATCGAACCATCGCTATAAAGCGCTTTTAAAGCGATAGGACGCTCTTGCCCTTCATCTATGAATGATATTCTAGGTGCAACTAAAACGAGCGATACAATTGTTTTCCCTACTGAAGCATTTAGAGTTTGACTTAAAACACGCGCATCTTGAGTAACATTAACTGCAACGTTTAACACTGCATTACCAATACTGAATTGTACATGTGTAGACCCTGCATTCACAGCTGTTAGCACTCCACTAGCAACTGTTACAACTTTCTCATCTAGTGAAGTCCATTTTCCTTCTGCTGTAACATCGGCTTTGGAACCATCCTTATACTCTGCTTCAGCCTTTAATTCATGTTTGCCTTTAGAAAGAGAGAACGAGACTGTCGATTCACTTGGAGTAAGTTGTACGATCTCCTTTGTGGGCGGTTCCTTTGTTTCCTTTACTAACTTTTCAGGTGAGGCAGAAGCCAAACTACTAAATAGAGATAGGATTACGGTAAAGATGAGAGTTAATGCTGTAATTCGTTTTTTCACCTTTGTTGTCATTTGTCAACCTCCGAAATTTTTTTTATATTAATCAGCCTGTAAATACATACTGGTAATATCAATCTACTAATACTAGATTTCTTCATGTGATTTCATCCTTTTCGACCGATTCATACATAAATTTGTTTAACCCAACGGCCTCCTTTTAATGAAGACCGCCGGGTTTATGTTATTGAACCTGTAAGCTTACATCATCTACAAAGAAATCAGTTGGATTACTGCTGTTATTGGTGCCCTTAAAAGCAATCTGTATGGTCTGCCCTTTATAATCCAAAAGGTTGAAGCTATGCTGCACCCATCCTGCTGCCGTTCCATCATTCAAAGTTAACAGGGTGGACAGTTCTGACCCGCTTGTATTTCTAACCTGTGCATAAAAATAATCATTGGGATGTTTCCTTTCCTTGGTGGATACACATGTCCAAAAAGTAAGAGAAGCACTCGTTGCAGTGGATGGAATAGTAACAGTCTGATAGATTATATCAGTACTCTTATTGTAGCCATTTAGATATGCAGAATAACTGCCGGAATGCGGTTGGGTTGTAATCAATTGTTGGCCGTTAGTGCTCGATTCTACCCAAGGAGACTGTCCATTTTCAAAACCGCCATTTGTAATAAGCTCTGTAACCGTTCCTCCGCTTGGACTGTTTATATCGCGAATCAAATTATATGCATCCGGGGTCCCAATACCGGATGCCAAATCATAGCCAGGTGTTGCCCGATAAAATAAGTTGTCTCCGGACGTAATATCATGATACGCCGGAAATGTTTGTACAGTATTAAACATTCTATAAAGAGTTGGGTTCGCCTCGCCAAGATTGCCCTTACCATTGGCTGCAGCGTACTGATTATTGAGGGCCGTGATTCCTGCCCATAAAGGTGCAGCTGCCGATGTCCCTCCGACTACAGTCCAGGAGCCCCCGCTATAGATAGAATAACCAGTGCTTGGATCAGCATCGGCCGATACATCCGGAACCTGCCGATAGCCATTTGTATAAATATTTTGGACACCAGTACCTGATTGGAAAGAAGGCATAGTAAATTCTTTGGACAAACCGCCGCCGCCGCCGAGCCCGTATGCGGGTTCGCCCCAAATTGTTTCAGAGCTATAAGAAGATCCGCTTAGATTTAAGTGGGTTCCGCCAACACCTGTCACATATGGGTCATTTGCAGGACTGTCGACTTCTAAGGTACTGCCGCCTGAATCGTAAGCCCCATGGTCACCAGACGCAGCAAAAATACTTTGTCCTTGTGCAGCATATTGCTGAAAAATTGTATGTAAGCTATTCATGGTCGCACTTGAGATACGCTGTTCGCCGATTCCCCAGCTGACGGAGATTGTTTTTGCTAGATTATCAGACGCAATTTTTTGATAATTATCGATTAAACCTTGATCTGTATTCGGTGCTTCATATACTATGACCTGCGCTTTTGGAGCTATCGCATTGATGACCTCAATATCCAGTTCAACCTCAAGTTCTGCTTGACCGGCAGCACCGTTATAACCGTCGATATAAACGTTCGTTGGTGCAGGACTTCCAAGACCATAGTAGTTACTATAGTTGGCAGTGTTCGTAGCCTTATATCCGTCAAGCTCCATGACGGCTACTGTTTGACCGCTACCTGTATAGCCGGCACTTTCCAGCGCGCTGACATCGTAAGCCCCTTTCAATTCAGCAGGCGTATACCCGCCAGCTGGACCGCTGCCCACATTCGGTATAACTGCTGCTGGCTTTTGATTTACATAGGGTGATGTTTTACTGATTTTTGGATGTGTATAGTGTGCTTCGTTATTCATCCCTTCTACATCTGTGATTACTCCGGAAAATTCCGCAGGGATCATCGGTGCCTGGGCATTTGAATAATAGGTTTGCCCTTTGGAATTTTTATAGTTATTAATCGTTACACCAAATGCATCTTCCATTTGTCCGGTTGTCCCACTGACCGTAATAAACGCATTATTGGCTGAAACATCTTGTACTTTAAAGCCTTTACTAGTTAAATAGCTCTTCACATTGGTAACCGTTTCATCAGTTGGCCCATATTGACTTTTGAATTCTTCAGGTGATATGTAATGCTTGTAGTTAGGAGAGGAAGGGTCGCTCAAACTGGCAATAAAATGGTCCAGTTTATCACTGTTTCTTAATTGCAAGGCAATTGTTAAAGAAGATTTCGTGCTGCTGTTCGTGTGACCAATGAGAGTACCGTGCTTTGCGGCCATTGGCGCTGCTCCATTAAGCTGAACGTGATTGGATGTTGCTGCATAGCTCGATCCTCCCGACATGTACAACGTCAAACTTAACACGGATGCAGCCGTTGAAATGAATACTTTTCTTTTCATCCTATCACTACTAAGTTTTCTTGTAATTCGTTTTTTCAGCTTTGGTTTCATTTGTCAACCTCCTAATTTTTTTTTATATTAAACAACCTGTAAATACAGACTGTTAATACCAATCTACTAATCATTAAAATATGATTAGAATTTTTTAAATTTTCACAACTCAAATATTAAATTATGACTAATATCTTGACAACAAAATATTTTTTTAGAAAAGTAACCTTGACCACATTATCTGCCCACTAAAGAGGGAATACTGAATAAAATTCAAACCATTATGATTGCTTAAGCGCCTTTTTGTTCATTTTTTCCGACTGATTCATACATAAATTTGTTTAAAATTCAGACTCCTTATTTCAAATAGAGGCAGAAATGGGATTAATCGTTCAGGAGGTACTTTAGTAGGCAGTATAAGAAGAATTTTGATGACAGCTGACAATTCGTTGTAACTAAGTGAGAGGAAAGATATGGTCATATAATAACTTTCGCCTGAATCGGCTAGAAAGTTGTATGAAAATCAGTCCTTGGTAATCGGTTACAAAGAATAAATATAGATGTAAGATAATCACGAAAGTTTAAAAAAAGGAAGGTTAATATGTTTAAATTAATTTCCACAGGAATTTGTTGTATTGTCCTTGTTACTTCACTATCCGGCTGTTCGTTATTTTTATTTAATACCGCTAAGCAAAATTCCCTGGTGGAAAATCAACATAAAGAGAAGCAAATCAATAAGCAAAAACAAGCACATTATAATTTCCAGAATAATCGAACAGTGGTTGTCTCATACCCTGAAAGCATACCCGTGCTGGTGAACAAACAAAATAAACTGCCTGCAGCCTATGTGCCCAAGGACCTTGTTTTTACCCAAATAACGTTTGTTCCCACTCCGGCTAATTCAGAAAAACGTGAAATGAGAAATGAAGCTGCAGCTGCTATAAAAAAACTTTTTGATGATGCGAAAGAACAGGGCGTGAATTTCTTAGGAGTTTCGGCTTACAGATCGGAAAAAACACAAACTTCTCTTTTTAATACTTATGTAAATAGGGATGGTTATCAAAAAGCTAGAACCTATAGCGCACTTCCCGGAACAAGCGAGCATGAAACCGGACTGGCCATTGATGTGACAGAAGGAGATGGCCAATGCGCGGCAGCGGATTGCTTCGGCGACAGTACTGAGGCCAAATGGCTGCAGGAGTATGCCGCGGATTACGGTTTCATCATCCGCTATCCAAAAGGGAAAGAAGCCATAACAGGTTACCAATATGAACCATGGCATCTTCGATATGTCGGCAAAGAACTTGCAAAGGAAATCACGAGCCAAGGCATTACACTAGAAGAATACTACAATGCTGCTAAAGTAAATAACTAAAAGGGAATAAAAAGTGACAGGCACCATGTGAAGAATTCACATGGTGCCTGTCACTGTTCTAGCAGCTTGCTCTATTACCGAATGTTGGCTTATTCGTAGGATTTGAATTTGAATAACAAAACAGGGTTGGGAACACTATAATGAGGTGTTGCTCAAAAAATTCCGTCATTTCAAGAATAGCAATTCTGTTTGTGATTACCTTTATAAATAGGAGCAAGTATATATTTGTATATTCGAGGAGAAAGATTTTGACCAATAAAAATATAACTAAATCGTTAAAAGAAAACATTGAGATCTTCCAAAAGATACTTGACTATGTTTCCGATTTACGGATCCGAATATTGAAAATTGGCAGCAGACCTTATATAGATGGTGCGATTCTGTATATTGACGGAATTGCAGATACGGAAAAAATACAAGAATATCTGGTTGTTCCATTATTATCTTTGAACAGTGCAAATGATGATGAAGCTTTTATCGACGAAATCGCCTATCACCATATCAAAACAGCAGATGTTGAGGTTGTGGAATCGTTTCAGCCCCTGATAGACGGGGTGCTATTAGGAAAAGCGGTAATCCTTCTCGATCAAAATACAAAAGGAATCATTACCGAAACTGCTCAGTGGAAGGAAAGGCATGTTGCGGAAGCAGTCAATGAAAAGGTTTATAGGGGACCGTTAATTGGTTGTTCGGAAAAACTAAAAACGAACCTAAACCTAATCAGAAGTCTTGTGAAAACACCTAAGCTATGTATCCGTTCCATGAAAGTAGGAATCCTATCAAAAACAGATGTATCAATTGTTTATATTAGGGAAATAGCTACCGAAAAAAACGTAACAGAAGTAATGAATCGAATTCAACGAATTAATGTAAAATATTTGTTGGAAGCTAGGATTATTGAGGATTATATCGAAGGTAAAAGAAAAACATTTTTTCCCCTTACACTCTCGACAGAAAGACCCGATAGTATTGCAGCTGCTTTATACGAAGGAAGGATTGCGATCCTTGTTGATGGGACTCCAGAAGCAATTATTGTGCCAACGGTATTTTGGCAATTTTTTCAGACCCCTGATGACTATTATGGTAAGTTTGGTCGATTTATTACTCGTCCTCTGCGTTTTCTTTGTTTTCTTACCACAATTTATTTGCCTGGATTATATACTGCCATAATGAGATTCCATAAAGATGTTCTTCCGGATCATGATTTGAAATCCTCATTATTATCTCATACACTTATCCCAATTTGGGCAGAAGTATTAATCCTTTTGATTCTGTTACATCTCATCAATGAGGCTTCCTTTCGATTACCCAAGAGTACGGTTTTTAGTTTATCGATACTGGGTACAATCATTGTAGGGGATGCAGCCTTGAGTTCTAAATTGGTTCATCCGCTCTCACTTTTTATTGTAGGGGTGTGTTTTATTACTGGCTATCCCTTACTTATTAGAGGCTTTTTAAGTACTGTAATCTCTTTACGATTCCTTTTATTTATTATCGGAAGCTTCTTTGGTTTAAGTTGCCTTGGAATTGTAAGCTTATTATTGATTATTTATGCTGCCAGTTTAAAATCCTTGGGCGTTCCTTATTTAGCTCCGCTAATTCCGTTAAATCCTAACGAATGGAAGGATACCTTTTACCGAGGGAATCTAGATGATATTACCAATAGTCCTCATACCTTTCCGTCAAAAGAGAAGAAAGAATGAGCAGAGTTCTGTTCGATCTTTAGAAGTCACTTATTTTATTAAGTCAAATTTTTCCTATATTTTATGTTAGTAATATTTTAATTTTGAATAGAAAAAATAAAGTCGTTTTATTAAGGGCTATTGAGGTAGTCCTTTAAATTTACAACAACAGATTTAGGTAGTTCATCGGAAGGGCAGTGGAACCTTATTCGGGTTTTACTGCCTATTTATTTTCTTTAGGTTGGAATGGAGGCAGTAGCACGGCATTATTATTTTCTATTTGTGAAATGGATGGTTTAAAAAATGATTGATTGGATGGTTATAAAATTAAAAAATCCTTTATTATAAACAAGTGGACTAAGAGCCCAACTCTGTAAAAGGGAAAATTAATATTTATTTTCATAATGTGTATGAACTCTCGATTTTTTAAAAGTGGTAAAGGAGTTGTTCTTATAGAGAGATTGTTGAATTATCTATTATTTGTAAGTACCTACTAGGAAGTATGTATTGTTTAAAGTACATTCTTGATCGAAATAGTATGACTTTTAATGTGAATAATTTCACAAGAAAACTATTACTCTATTTTTATTATTATCATATTGTTTATGTTTGAAAAAGGAGCATTCAAAATGAAAGGGGAAAGGAAAGTGCAAAATTGGATACGTTATGCTAAGTTTTCTATTTTAGCTTTATTAGGATTGGCCCTATTGTCAGGTTGTGATAGCAGCCAATATATAGTGCTCTACCCAAAAGGACCTGTTGGTCAACAAGAGTTAAAGTTAATTATCATTTCAGTTATTTTGTGTGCAATCATCATTATTCCCGTTATAGGTATATTTGTTTATATTGCAATCCGTTATCGGGATATACCCGGCAATAAAGCTCCTTATAAACCTGAATGGGATGATAGCAAAGTACTTGAGATTGTTTGGTGGGGTATTCCAATTATACTTGTCGCTATACTCGGAGTTTTTACTGCAAAAACAACGAATAATTTAACTAAGCCACCTGTGAAAAATGTCACTCCGATTACAGTTCAAGTTACTTCAATGGATTGGAAATGGTTGTTTACTTACCCAGGCAAAAAGATTGCGACGGTCAATTATGCTGAAATTCCTGCAGGTGTTCCTGTTCAATTCATTTTAACCGCTGATGCACCAATGAACTCTTTCTGGGTACCACAATTGGGTGGTATGGAATATACGATGCCTGGCATGTCTATGGGATTATGGCTGCAGGCAGATAAAAAAGGAAATTATTTCGGAACTGGTGCTAACTTTACCGGAAAAGGATTTGCTCATATGCAATTCAAAGTCAAAGCTGTCAGTCAGGCTGAATATGATAAATGGGCAACTGGCATAAAGAAAGACTCTCCTGCTTTAACCGATGCAGGCTATAAAAACCTGTCCAAACCAGGTCTAGCAAAAGAAGTAAGCTTTTCATCTTACCCGAAAGGATTGTTTGAGTCAATTGTCAATAAAAACGGCGGTTCTTATTATCATATGAGCAATATGGGTGATAGCAACTCTATGTCCGGGATGAAGATGGGCAATAGTAACTCAATGTCCGGGATGAAGATGGGCAATAGTAACTCAATGTCCGGCATGGATATGAAGTCTAAAAATAATTAATAGGAGGAATTTTAGCATGAATACATCGGGTTTTTTTGTAACAGGCGATCCCATGATTTATGGGGCGGATGTTTCCATTGTTTTGGCGTCTATTGCCATTATTTTTACCCTGACCTACTTTAAAAAATGGGGATGGCTATGGCGAGAATGGATCACCACTGTTGACCATAAAAAGATCGGAATTATGTATCTTTTGTCTGCACTGCTTATGCTTTTTCGTGGTGGAGTAGATGCTGTCTTGATGCGGCTTCAAGTAGCTATTCCTAACAATCACTTTTTAGAATCTGAACATTATAATGAGATTTTCACAACACACGGAACGATTATGATTTTATTTATGGCTATGCCATTTATGTTTGCCTTATTCAATATGGTCGTTCCGTTGCAAATTGGTGCCCGGGATGTTGCTTATCCTATGTTAAACGCTGTAAGTTTTTGGTTGTTCCTCATGGGAGCCATGCTTTTTAATATTTCGTTTGTTATCGGCGGTTCTGCGGATGCAGGTTGGCTTTCATACCCGCCTTTATCGGAAAATCAATTTAGCCCTGGTCCTGGTCAAAATTTTTGGATTTGGGGAATCCAGATTTCCGGTATTGGAAGTTTGGCAACAGGAATTAACTTTGTGGTAACCATTTTAAAAATGCGTACACCTTCTATGCGTCTAAAAGATATGCCCCTATTCTCTTGGTCTGTATTATCATCATCGATTGCTATTTTAGGTGCTTTCCCTATTTTGACGGCTTGTTTAGCAATGTTGACAATTGACCGTTTGCTTGGTGGACACTTCTTCACCATTGATGCTGGCGGTAATCCAATGATGTGGGTCAACTTGATTTGGATGTGGGGTCACCCAGAAGTATATATTATTGTATTACCTGCATTCGGAGTCTTCTCTGAAATTGTGGCAAACTTCTCTAAAAAACGTATTTTTGGATACGATTCGATGGTATTTTCGATGATCGCCATTGCCGTCGTGTCTTACTATACTTGGGTACACCATTTCTTTACCATGGGTGCCGGTGCAGATGTCAACATTGTATTCGCTATTTGTACGATGATTATTGCTATCCCAACAGGTGTAAAAGTATTTAACTGGCTGTTTACCATGTATCGCGGTCGGGTTACCGTAACACAACCGCTACTTTGGTTTTATGCATTTGTTCCATGTTTCCTTGTCGGCGGTGCAACAGGTGTTATGCTTGCTGCAGCACCTGCGGACTATCAATATCATAACAGTTACTTTCTTATCGCCCACTTTCACCAAGTCATAATCGGTGGAGTAGTATTCGGTTATCTGGCAGGTCTCTACTATTGGTGGCCAAAACTTTTCGGATTTAAATTAAATGACCGCTTAGGTAAATGGGCGTTCTGGTTATGGCAAATTGGTTTCTATGTATGTTTCATGCCGCAATATGCTCTTGGTTTCATGGGAATGACTCGCCGAATTTACACTTATAATGCATCAGCTGGATGGGATATGGGTTGGGCTCCTCTTAACTTTATTTCAACCATTGGCGCATTTTTAATGGGTATAGGTTTCGTCTTCCAGGTATGGCAAATTATTTACAGCATCAAATACGGTGAACGTGATGTTACGGGCGATGCCTGGGATGGCCGTACATTAGAATGGTCTATTCCATCTCCGCCTCCAGTATACAATTTCGCTGTTTTGCCTAAGGTCAACGGTCGCGATGCATGGTGGTATAAAAAAGAAGAAATGAAAAAGGCAGGATATTATCCTGAACCAGTAAAATATGAACCGATTCATATGCCAAAAAACACCGGTATTCCTTTTATCATGTCGGTTTGCTTCTTTATTGCGGGATTTGGATTTACATTTGAATGGTTTTGGATGGGGATTGTCGGCATGATTGGCGTTGTCGTAACATTATTTGCCCGCTCCTTCCAATATGATACAGATTACTATATAACAGTTGAAGAAATTGCACAGACGGAAAGGGCTTTAAGGCGCTCCGTTCCAATTGGAAAAAATGCTTAAGGGGGATATATCCATGCAACAAAGCATGAATACTGTCCATGGTCATCACGACCATGGACATGTTGACCAAGAAGGTTTGAAGGTATTAGGTTTTTGGATTTTCCTTATAACCGACTGTCTATTATTTTCTACTCTTTTCGCCACGTATGCTGTTTTACACACCCATACAAATGGCGGCTTTACAGCACAGGAATTTGATGTTCCCGGATTTATTGGTGAAACGTTTATATTGTTAATTAGTTCGTTTACGAGAGGTGTAGCCGTATTGGCAATGCATAAAGGAGATAAAAAAGGACTTATTGGATGGTTAATTGTAACTGTTTTTTTAGGTGCATTGTTCGTTGGATTTGAAATCCATGAGTTTTCAAGAATGGCTGCTGAAGGTGCCACTCTTTCAAATAGCGCTTTCCTTACTTCATTTTTCACACTTGTTGGAACTCATGGGCTTCATGTTACATTTGGTATATTTTGGATGATAGGGCTGATTATTCAGTTATCAAATAAAGGAATTACAAGTGTTACCAAACGTAAAATAACGCTTATTAGTCTGTATTGGCACTTTTTAGATGCTGTCTGGATTTTCATCTTTACAGTTGTTTACTTAATGGGAGTGATGTGATATGACAAATCATGAACATACTGGATCAATCAAAGCCTACGTTACAGGTTTTGTTCTTTCTATTTTATTGACAATAATTCCGCTTCTTCTCGTATTGGAACATTTGATGGCAAAAACAGCGCTGATTGTAAGTATTTTGTTTATGGCTGTTTTGCAGTTTGTGCTGCAGCTCTTCTTCTTTATGCACATCCGAGATGGAGAAGGGCCGAAGTATAATATAGCGGCATTGATTCTGGGGGTAGTTTTCGTTGCTACCATCGCTATTGGTTCAATATGGATTATGGCATTTAATTCTCAGGTTCAATAAAAAACGAGGAGTGAGAGATCTGTGTCAAGTATTTATGAAATTCAGCAAGATTCACCCTCTCGATTAAATCGGTGGAACCAAACAATTTCAGCTTATATAGAAGTGACAAAACCAAAAATATTGGTAATGCTTACTTTTACTTCCCTTTGTGCAGCAATTGTCGCAGACAAAGGAATCCCTTCAATGAGTGAAATATTTGCCATGCTTTTGAGCAGTTCCCTATCCGCAGGAGGATCGGCTGCAATCAACATGTGGTACGATAGAGATATTGATATTATCATGAAACGGACTGCAAAACGCCCTATTCCATCAGGGCGTATCAATTCCGTATCTGTTTTATGGTTTGGTATCTTTTTGGGAGTTATTTCTGTAATGATTGCGTTTGTCTATGTCAATCCTCTCACTGCTTTTTTAAATGCTACCGGGTATTTCTATTATGCTATTGTTTATACGATGTGGTTAAAACGTCGAACTCCACAGAATATTGTTATTGGCGGTGGGGCTGGTGCATTCCCTGTCTTAATTGGATGGGCTTCCGTAACGGATAGTTTAAATACTACTGCATGGCTCATGTTTTTAGTGATATTTTTATGGACTCCACCACATTCTTGGGCACTCGCTTTGTATAAGAATGACGAATATACAAAGGCCGGAATTCCAATGATGCCTGTGGTAAAAGGTCCCCGATCTACGAAAATTCAAAGTCTTATTTATATGTTATTTTTGTTTATCTGTTCCATCGTCCTTTTTGTAAGTGGGAATTTGAATTACTTATATCTAGGTGGTGCATTGACCTTTAATATCGCTCTACTTTATTGCACATGGAAAATGTGGAAAGAAGCAGACCATCAATTCGTTTGGGCAAAACGAACGTTTCTTTGTTCTTTACTATATATTTTAGGAATGTTTTCTTCTATGGTGGTAGGAATCTTTTAGAGGAGGCATCCAAAAAACCAGGAGCAGTTTATCGTGAGATAGAGGTACTAAAGTGGATGGTTAAATTAAAAGGAAAATGGATGGTTATTTTTGCATATCTTTAGTCTATAATTGTTTGAAGGAATGTACTTTTCGGGTCATCTTTCATTGGACTTTTAAATTGTATATAGAGGTGAAAAAAATGAATGTTATGATTGCTTTGGTAATCATTATTTTAATCTTAGCACTTTTGGGAACACTATTGGCAACCAGGAAAGCTGACGAAAACTATAGCAGCTCTGCAAAAAAGAACACAATAAATTTAACTTTAATTTATGCTATAGTAATCCCATTAGCTTTTATTGCTCTAGCAATATATATAAAGTTTTTTAGCTAGCTATTGTTATCATAACTAAACCTATGGTCATACTGACGATAGGTTATTTTTTTGAAACTTCATTTATTGTCATTCTGAATTAAATCCAATAAATAAGGGTTGTTGTGTATGGACTGGAAACCTGATCGCAAGTCAAAAAAAGCAATATATAAACAAATCGCTGAATTTATCGAAAATGGTATTGCAGATGGGACATTTCCTCCGGATAAACCACTTCCATCTGAAAGATCTTTAGCCAATGAACTTAATATAAACAGAAGTACGGTGGTTACCGCCTATGACGAATTGGAATCAAATGGGCTCATTCAAAGAACTAGAGGAAGCGGGACGACCATCAGTAAAGATATATGGGGAGTTACTAAGAAACGTATTCCCAGCTGGAATAGATATATTGAGGCTGGATCGTTTTTGCCTAACTTACCTGTTACTCAACGTATTCGAAAAGAAGCGACAGAGCATAAACTAATCAATTTAGCCAGTGGAGAATTGTCGGAGGATCTTTTCCCGAGGAAAATCTTAAGAGAAATTACAGCCACTAGGTCGTTTATTGGAAGTTTAGGTTATGACCATCCACAGGGTAACGAAATACTAAGAGAGACCATAACTAAGCATGTTAAAGATTATCGAAGAATTGAAACAAACCCTTCTTCGATATTAGTTACATCTGGCGCGCAACAGGCATTGCACTTAGTGGTACAATGCCTATTAAAACCAGGGGATGCAGTAGTCTTAGAAGACCCATCGTATCATTACAACCTTCCCATATTTAAAACAGCTGGATTAAAAACATTTTTTCTATCAGTGGATAAGGACGGAATTAACCCAAATGATTTATTGTCATTACATAAAAAGCATCGGATTAGAATTATATTTTTAAATCCTGCTTTTCAAAATCCAACAGGGGCATTACTGTCAGAAGAGCAACGGAAGGAAATATTGAATATATCTTCCGAACATGGAATTCCAGTTGTAGAAGACGATCCATATAGTTTGACCTCTTTTACCGGTGAAGACGTTTCAACCCTAAAATCAATGGATGTCCATGGAAATGTTCTATATATTAGTTCTTTATCGAAAATTGCAGCTTCTGGGTTAAGGATTGGATGGATTATTGGTCCCAAGCCTGTTATCGAGCGATTATCGGATGCAAAACAACAAATTGATTTTGGACATGGCAGTTTTACTCAATGGATGGCAAATGATTTTTTGGAATCAAAAAATTTCCATTCACATATCACAGGATTAGTCAAAGAATTAGAAAAGCGAAGGGATCAAATTGTCCGGAGTCTAAGATATTATTTGCAGAATCAAGTTGAGTTTCAAATTCCTCAAGGAGGAATTCATATTTGGTGCAAGATTAAAAGAGACTTTAATGAGGTTCAATTGTTGGAAGAGTCCATTAAAAGAGGTGTTATATATGTACCGGGTTCCACGATGGGGTCAAAACAGGGGTTTGCTCGTTTTACTTTTGCAAGGGAAGATGAAGAATCAATACATGAAGGAATTAAAAGGTTTTCGGAAGCACTTGATTTCCTTTATACCTGATATATTTATTTTATCTTAGGAATCATGATCTATATCATGATTCCTTTTATTTTGAATGATAAATGGATGGTTGAAATAGTTGGGAAGTGGAGGGTTATTTTTTTTTGTAATCTTTTATAATTAAAGGGAATTAAAGCAAAAATACTTGGCTGGAATAACAATCTTTCTCTATAAAAGATGTTCCCATATTAGTGTTCTGGGGGTGTAAAAAAAATGGACTATGGTCTGATTCTAATACTTGGATTGTTTGTTGCTTCTATGGTCGTTTCATATATAATGTTCCATAAAATGATGCATGAATAGTTTGGTAATGCTTAAGGTATGTCAGTGAATCTTTTTGTATCAATCATGATGTCAATCATGATTTTTTTTTGGACTGTGTCAGGAACACATCAATTATCTATGCAACAGTGATTGATTTCCAACATATTAGATAAGAAAGGGTGTGTGAAAAAATTGATTAGCCAATTTGAAACTCCGTTATTTACAGCTTTAAAAAGACATGCAGAAAAAGATCCGATCCAATTCCATATTCCAGGTCATAAGAAGGGGAATGGAATGGATCCGGAGTTTAAAGAATTTATTGGTGAAAATGCACTTTCCATTGATTTAATCAATATAAGTCCTCTTGATGATCTACACCTTCCAAAAGGAATTATTAAACAGTCACAAGAGCTGGCCGCCAAAGCATTCGGTGCGGATCATACCTTCTTTTCGGTACAGGGAACGAGCGGAGCTATTATGACCATGATTATGTCGGTTTGCGGACCAGGTGACAAAATTCTCGTACCGCGGAATGTTCATAAATCCATCATGAGTGCGATTGTTTTTTCAGGTGCAGTGCCTATTTTTATCCATCCGGAAGTAGATCCCAACTTTGGTATCTCTCATGGAATCACACCGGATTCTATTGAAAGAGCTTTAACGTTATACCCTGATACTAAAGCAGTTCTTGTTATCAATCCAACGTATTATGGCATTTCCGGGGATTTGAAAAAAATTGTCAACATTGCACATTCGAAAAATATCCCCGTACTCGTAGATGAAGCACATGGGGCACATATTCATTTCCATAAGGAACTGCCGCTATCTGCCATGGAAGCTGGGGCAGACATGGCTGCAACAAGTGTGCATAAATTAGGCGGTTCCCTTACTCAGAGTTCCATTTTAAATTTACAAGGAGAGCTTGTTTCACCAAAGCGGGTTCAATCTGTTTTAAGTATGTTAACAACGACCTCGACATCTTATTTATTATTGGCTTCATTGGATGTTGCCAGAAAGTCGTTAGCTACTGAAGGTCAAGCACTGCTGGAGGACACGATTCGTAAGGCAGAAGATACACGTTCCAAAATTAATGATATTCCCCATCTTTATTGCATGGGACGTGAAATTCTTCATTCAAGCGCTGCAGTCGCAATGGATCCAACTAAGCTTTTAATATCTGTAAAGGGGCTTGGGATTAACGGTTACGATGTTGAAAAATGGCTTCGGAATAGATTTAATATTGAAGTGGAATTGTCTGATCTTTACAACGTTCTTTGTATTGTCACACCTGGGGACTCTGAAGAGGATTTGTTAACACTTGTTGATGCTCTTTCTGAACTTTCACAGGAGTATAGAAAACAAGCTGATGAAAATGTAGACAGTTCTGTCCTGCTACCTAAGATTCCTTCGTTGGCTTTAACACCACGAGATGCTTTTTACGCGGAAACAGAAGTGATTCCATTTGAACAGTCTGTTGGAAGAATCATTACAGAATTTGTAATGGTCTATCCACCTGGAATTCCGATTTTTATACCGGGGGAAATTATAACAGAAGATAATATAGTATATACAAGAAAAAATATCGAAGCCGGTCTTCCTGTACAAGGTTCGGAAGATGAAGACCTAAAAACAATACGTGTAATAAAGGAACATTTAGCTATTAAATAAGAGAAATACTTTTTTAATCTTAGACTTGATACAATATTTATACAGCAATGAAGGTATAATCCTCATAACAATGAGAAATTATACCTTTTTAAATTTAGTCTAGGTACATAAACTCTGTTGATTGGAGCGAAGATAAACAGCCAATTTTAGACACACAACCTAAATTTAAGAAACTTTTTTAGTACCCTCGCCAAGGCACTATCTATTTTATTTTTCCTGGTGCTTATTTTAATTTTCCCCTTTTAATGTATTCTGAAGATAGTGGATGCAAAGACGATAAATGGTAACAGGAGCATCAACAGAATACCGAATGTTAAGAAGATGTCATATGCAGACCAAGGGCCAAATGCGCCGCCTAAAGTAAACACATCAACCAGTGATTGAGTTTGGAAACCTAAAACTAAAAGCCAGACCAATAGAGATAACGAAACTATGCTGAAAACAATTAAACCAAAGATTGTTTTCATTACTCTTCACCTCAACGATTTTTAAAGACGTTCCATTGTAAAGACGAAAAAAATAGGGGATAAACAAATCCTTTCGTCTTTCCTTTAGTCTCTACTTAATCACCTTGATTATGTCGTTGCATGAATTTATTTTATTTGGAAACATAATTTAAAAAATCAATTTTTAAGGAACAAAAATTTTATGGTGAGGTTCAGATATGTTGGAAAGCGTTAGAGTCGCAGTAATACAAGCTGCATCCGTTATTATGGATCGGGATGCAACCATAGAAAAAGTCTTCAGTTTTATAAAACGAGTCGGTGAAGAGGGGGCTAAGATTGTAGTTTATCCTGAAGCTTATATTCCTTCATTTCCTAGAGGATTGTCCTTTGGAACAATAATTGGGAGTCGTACAGATGAGGGATTGAAAGATATATCTCTTCCTCCTATTATATAGAGCATCTCAGAAAAATAACCATCCAATTTTATAATATTTTAACCATCCACCTATTTTGATGAGTTCCACACGCCAATAAAACCTAGATAGAATCTGGTGAAAATGAAAATAGAAGTGAATTGTATGAAATGTGACGATTTATTGAAATATAAAATAGATGTTTACTTAAGTGGTTTTCTTGTTATAATCATATCGAATGTTGTTGTTAGTCGTCTGACGACTATAATTCCAATTTATTTTTAAAGGGGCTGTTTCATTTGAATTATGCAAATTTAATTGATCATACATTACTAAAGGCAGACACAAAAAAAGAAGAGATTGTAAAGTTATGTGAAGAAGCAAAGCAATATGGTTTCGCTTCTGTATGTGTAAACCCAACTTGGGTACAAAAGGCAGCAGAAATTTTAAAAGCAACAGATGTAAAGGTTTGTACAGTGATTGGGTTTCCATTAGGGGCCAATACCCCTGAAACAAAAGCGTTTGAGGCAAAAAATGCAATAGAGAATGGCGCTACGGAAGTCGATACAGTAGTAAATATCGGGGCATTGAAAGGTAAAAATGATGAACTAGTAGAGCAAGATATTCGTGTGGTTGTAGAGGCTGCAAAAGGAAAAGCATTAGTTAAGGTAATAATAGAGGCGTGCTTATTAACAAAAGAAGAAAAAGTTCGCGCATGTGAATTAGCGGTAAAAGCGGGTGCTGATTTTGTCAAAACATCAACTGGCTTTTCATTGTACGGGGCAACAGTCGAGGATGTTGCAATCATGAGAAAAGCAGTAGGCCCAGACATCGGAGTAAAAGCCTCCGGCGGCGTTCGTGATCTTAACGATTTGAAAGCCATGGTAGAGGCGGGAGCAACAAGAATTGGTTCAAGCTCAAGTGTTGCCTTAGTCACTGGTATAGCAGACCCTACAGGTTATTAATAAAAACAAAGATTCATATTTTACGCTTAAAAAGCGACTTATATAATACATGTTGATAGTGATTATAAAGAAATCCTCGTGGTTGAACACGAGGATTTTTTTCAAAGAATACAATTGCCGGCTATTCCTTCCTCATTACTCTTCGCCTTTCTTAATTATTATAGAGTATGGATTAATCATTTTAATAAGTGAATCTAATTCTTTTAATTTTTTGTAACACTATTAACAATAGATAATAATTTTTTAATCGCTTCGTTAAGTTCCTTAATCTTTTCTTCTGATAATCCTGTTTTCTCTAAAAGAGATTTAGGGATACAGCCTGCTTTTTCTTTTAGGGCAATTCCTTCTTCAGTTAAGCGAATCATAACGATTCGTTCATCATTCTTAGCGCGTTTTCGTGTTAAAAGTTCTCTTTCTTCCATTCTTTTTAACAGGGGGGTTAATGTCCCAGAGTCTAGGGCCAAACGTTCTCCCAGTGATTTAACCGATATCTCTCCATGTTCCCATAGAACCAATAACACCAAATATTGGGGATAAGTAAGTTGTAAGTCATCGAGATTTGGCCGATAAAGACGCAAAACCGCTCGGGAGGCCGCATATAAGGAAAAGCAGAGATGTTCATCTAAAGAAATGTTTGGAGATTGTGTCATTTTATCATTCCTCTTTCTATTGCTTGTGCACAATTAAAATTGAAAAAATTATAACGTATACAAAAGGTTAAATCAAGAATTGCGTCCATTTTAGTTGTACAAAATTAAATTGTTGACAATATAAATAATCTATTTTATTATGATGTCAGCAACAAAAAAATTGTGCAAAATTAAATTTTGAAAAATAAAAACAAAAAAGGGGTTTTCAATATGTCAGAAATCTTATTTACTTCAAGTGCCTCCGCAGTAGGCGGCAGAGAAGGACACGTTCAATCAGAAGATGGAAAAATTAATTTAGATGTTGCAATGCCTGGAACACCACGGGCTAAGTCCATTCCAACAGCAACTAACCCTGAACAATTATTCGCTGCAGGGTACTCGGCTTGTTTTGATGGTGCCCTTCAACTTATAGCTCGTAAGGAACGGGTGAAATTTGATTCTGAAGTGACCACTCATGTGAGCTTGCTAAAGGATGAAAGTGATCAAGGCTTTAAGCTGGGTGTCACCCTTCATGTAAAAGGGAAAGGAATTGAAAAAGAGGTACTTGAAGAGCTTGTCCATAAAGCTCATGGGTTCTGCCCTTATTCAAAGGCAACAAGAGGGAATATTGATGTCAAGGTGGAATGTGAAGCCGTCTAACAACTTATAACAAATTGTTTAATCAAATTAATTATTAAAATTTGGAAGGTAGAAAAATTTCGAAACTAAGTAATTAACTTATTGCTAATTTTTAGGTGAACTCACTTTTCATAATGATTGAACTTTTGGTGATTGTGGAGGAAATTTGATATCCCATTCTCAGTTCTTAAATAATTCATTTTCTATAAAATCTTAATTTGATAGAATGGTGCTTTGCTTAAAAAAGAGCAAAGCCTTTTTTTATTCAAGCAACGAGTGCGACATCTAATCGCATGAGAAGTCAACAGCTATTTCAAGCGGTTTTTCATAAAAAAATCTGTCTGAATAAACGAATAGAAAAATTTCATAATCTTAGTATAATTTTGAATTGTAGAAAACCTACATAGATAAGGACTAAGGGGAGATTTCGATGAAACCATGGAAAAAGGCTGCTGGCTTCGCCGTTATGAGTTCGATGGTGCTATTCAATGCACTGCCGGCTGTGACAAACGCACAGAGCGTCAGTTCTGTGAAGGTTCAACAAGCGGGTAATCCTGCGAATGCGCAAGTTTTCGGCAACCTGCCGGGGGATACACAGGTTCAGGTCAATCTGGTCTTCAAACTTCAAAACAAGGACAAGCTTGCCCGTTTCATCCAGGACACAACGACTCCTGGAACAAAGGACTACCGAAAATATCTGTCGGTATCGGATTTCAGCCAGAACTACGGGGCAAATCCTGAGGCAGTGAAACAACTGACGAATTACTTGCAGGGCTTTGGAATCAAAGCAACTCTTCAATCGAACGGTTTCATCGTCGCTGCAACTGGTACAGCGGATGCATTTAACAAAGCGTTCAACGTTCAGCTAGTCAAAGAAAGCTATAACGGAAAAGTATTCCATGGAACAAAAGGCTCACCAACGCTTCCAGCGAGTATTGGAAATCAGCTTCTTTGCATCTTAGGCTTATCCGATTATTCGAGTTTCACAAGCCACGCCGTGAAGCAGAAACCGCTTTTAGAAAACGGCACCGTTCCGAATGGTCCGCTCAGCCTTTCGCCGAAGAATCTTGCGAACCAGTACCATGTGAATCCGCTTTATGATAAAGGCGCAACCGGAAAAGGTCAGACGATCGGGATTGTGACGTTAGCCGACTTCAACACGGAAGATGCCTATACCTTCTGGAGCAAGGCTGGCATCCCGGTGAATCCGAATCGGATCACGAAAACGAACGTTGACGGCGGTTCCGGCTGGGACGGATATGACGAAACAACCTTAGACGTCGAGCAGTCAGGAGCACTCGCTCCGGATGCCGATATCCACGTGTTTGTCGGACCAAACTCGGATACAGGTTTTGTGGATGCTTTTTCTTCCGCCATTGATGAAAACAAGGCGCAGCAGATCTCGGTCAGTTGGGGCGAAAGCGAAACGGTCGTGGATCTTCTCACCCAGCTGAAATGGGAATCACCTGGATATGCAGAAGCGTTCAATCAGCTCTTCATGCAGGCGGCAGCCCAGGGCATCAGCACGTTCGCGGCAGCAGGAGACGAAGGGGCGCATGACGCGGCACGGCAGCTAGGAAACGACTCCGGACTTCCGAATGCGACTAGCCTTTCGGTTGACGAACCGGCAGACAGCCCGTACATCACGGCTGCCGGCGGCACGACGCTTCCGTTTACCCTTCACTCAAGTCTCTATAACATGGATATCACAAATGAGAAGGAACGCGCATGGGGTTGGGATTACCTCTTCCCGTACTTCAATGCACGCGGTTTAGATACGTCTTCGAACTGGACAGGCCGCTATATGGCAGGCGGCGGCGGCGGATTCAGCCAGGTATTCCCGACGCCTAACTACCAGCTGAATGTTCCGGGTGTGAACACCTTCAACGGCGTAAATTGGTGGACGGAAAACGCGGACCAGTCCTCCGTGACACGCGACGCTTCCCCGACCCTTGTCAGCGGAAACGGAAGCGGGCGGAACCTTCCAGACATCAGTATGGCGGCAGACCCTTACACAGGATACGCAGTGTATTTTAGCAAACCGGGCGCTCCTGGAGTGGATGCCGGATATGAAACCTACGGCGGCACAAGCTTTGTCGCACCTCAGCTTGCCGGATTATCTGCACTGATCAACAGCGCAAATGGCACACAAGCAGGATTTTGGAATCCGCAAATCTATCGGTTTGCCACTCAAAA
>NZ_AP041611.1:5665000-5706330 GCF_055395235.1 Neobacillus sp. Fa239 | reverse complement strand
GATTAAGAAACGAATGTTATTGTTTGTTTACACGTCTTGTTTGTTTAGTTTTCAAAGAACAAATTGGAGCGGGTGATGGGAATCGAACCCACTACATCAGCTTGGAAGGCTGAGGTTTTACCAGTAAACTACACCCGCATATAAAAAATTCAAATGGTCGGGAAGACAGGATTCGAACCTGCGACCCCTTGGTCCCAAACCAAGTGCTCTACCAAGCTGAGCTACTTCCCGTTAATATAATGGCGCGCCCGAAAGGAGTCGAACCCATAACCTTCTGATCCGTAGTCAGACGCTCTATCCAATTGAGCTACGGGCGCATTATTTTAAAATCAACTTTTATATCTTATCAAAACCTCTAAAGTTTGTCAACATATTTTTTGGTGCGGCCGAGAGGACTTGAACCTCCACGGGGTTGCCCCCACTAGGCCCTCAACCTAGCGCGTCTGCCATTCCGCCACGACCGCATTTAAATTAGCGACAAAAATTATCATAACACACATTCAACTCTGAATCAAGAGGAATTTGTGATGCGGGTGAAGGGAGTCGAACCCCCACGCCTTGCGGCGCCAGATCCTAAGTCTGGTGCGTCTGCCAATTCCGCCACACCCGCATATTAAATTAAATGGCTGGGCTAGCTGGATTTGAACCAACGCATGTCGCAGTCAAAGTGCGATGCCTTACCGCTTGGCTATAGCCCAATATTATTATGAAAATGGCGGTCTGGACGGGACTCGAACCCGCGACCTCCTGCGTGACAGGCAGGCATTCTAACCAACTGAACTACCAGACCGAAAAAATTAATTAAGAAACGGGAAATGACTTTTTGTCTATCCCCCATTCCTGATGACCCCTACGGGATTCGAACCCGTGTTACCGCCGTGAAAGGGCGGTGTCTTAACCGCTTGACCAAGGGGCCAAAAAAACAAAACAGAGAAGAAGGGATTCGAACCCTCGCGCCGCTTACGCGACCTACACCCTTAGCAGGGGCGCCCCTTGAGCCACTTGGGTACTTCTCTATATGGCTCCGCAGGTAGGACTCGAACCTACGACCGATCGGTTAACAGCCGATAGCTCTACCACTGAGCTACTGCGGAATAATAAAAAAATTTTAATATAACAAGGCTTTTGCCTTGCTGACTCTTTACATTATAATGACGATATAATATAAAGTCAATATTATTTTTTCATAAAATTATCTTCCAAAATTTGAGTTTACTCAATGATTAATTCTTTAATTTTCTTCAATTTCCCTCTGCATTTCCCGCAGACATACCTGCTTGTATCAATATTTCTTTTCCTTTTGTATTGAAGATGGCATTTTGAACACTCAAACAAAATAATTTTTCTAGAAAAACGTTTATGGTTTGACTCCGGCAGACGACTACAATATCTTGGTGCCCCCGTCCTTTTTAATAGCGCTTTAAACTCTAGGTCGCGATGCTGGTAGCCTCTTCCTTCGAGATGGAGATGATAATGGCAAAGCTCATGCTTAATGATACCGATTAATTCATTCATCCCAAATTGGTCCAGATACTTTTTATTAATTTCAATATTATGGGTAGCTAAAAGATATCTTCCTCCTGTCGAACGGAGTTTGGAATTAAAAGAAGCCTTGTGTTTAAAGGGTTTATTAAATGATTCCAATGAAACGGTTTCAACTAATTTTTGCAACTCAAACTCCTCCATTTTTTTCTCCACTCCTTTCCATACGAACATGACAACCTATTATAGCATATATTGTAGATACCATTAATGATGTACTTTTCGGGAGGTTTGACTATGCCGACTTGGTTTCAAAACCAAATGAAAAGAGCCTTTTATGAGAAAGATCGCTACCAAATCAAACTTTTAAACCAATGCTGGTTTTTTTACAGAAAAAAACACTGCTCCTAAAAGCAGTGTTTTCGCTTTACTTTATTCACCTGGCGCAAGCATCGTCAGTGCGACACGTCCTTTGTTCATATCAACTGAATCCACCCACACGGTAACGACATCACCGACTGAGACGATGTTTAATGGGTGTTTGACGAAGCGATTGCTTAGTTTTGATATATGCACAAGCCCATCTTGTTTGACACCGATATCAACAAAGGCACCAAAGTCTACCACGTTTCTGACAGTACCTTGAAGCTCCATTCCTGCTTTTAAGTCTTCAAGCTTTAAAACATCTTTTTTCAAAAGCGGACGCGGCAGATCATCGCGCGGGTCTCTTTCAGGACGCACAAGGGCATCAATAATATCCTTTAAGGTTAATTCACCAATGGTCAGTTCTTCAGAAACAGCCTTTAGGTTAAGACCATTCAGCGCCTCTCTCAACTGATCTGACCCTAAATCTTCCGTTCCAAATCCAAGCTTCACCAATAATTTTTTCACTTCATCATAATTTTCCGGATGAATTCCTGTCCGGTCCAGCGGTTGTTTTCCATCTAAGACTCTTAAGAAACCAATCGCTTGTTCATAGGTTTTTGCACCAAGCCTTGGGACTTTCTTAAGTTGAACCCTGCTTGTAAACTTCCCTTCCTCTTCTCGTTTCTTCACAATATTATTCGCTGCTGTTTTTGTAAGGCCCGCTACATATTGAAGCAGCGAGGAAGAGGCTGTATTGACATTTACACCCACTCGGTTAACAGCCGTTTCTACCACAAAGTGCAAGGATTCAGAAAGCCTCTTTTGTGATACATCGTGCTGATATTGACCAACTCCAACTGATTTCGGATCAATTTTCACCAATTCTGCGAGCGGGTCTTGAAGGCGGCGAGCAATAGATACCGCACTTCTTTCTTCCACTTGAAAATTCGGAAACTCTTCTCTCGCAAGGTCAGAGGCAGAATAAACACTTGCTCCTGCTTCATTGACGATTAAGTAAAAAATTTCTTCATCCATTTCTTTCAGAATATCGGCGACAAATTGCTCCGTTTCCCTTGAGGCAGTTCCATTTCCGATTGCCGCCATCTCCACCTTATATTCACGCAGGATTTTAATAAATTTCTCCCGTGCTTCCTTTGTTTTATTTACTGGCGGGTGCGGATAGATGACATCAATTTTTAACACCTTACCTGTTTCATCGACTACCGCTAATTTACAGCCGGTCCGGTAGGCAGGATCGACACCGATGACCACCTTTCCTTTTAGTGGCGGCTGCAAGAGTAAATTCCGGAGATTCTCTGAAAATATATGTATGGCTTGTTCTTCTGCCTTCTCTGTCAGTTCACTGCGTATTTCTCGTTCAATCGATGGCTGAATTAGGCGTTTGTAGCTATCTTCTATTGCTTCCAAGACGACAGGAGCTGCCTGTGAATGCTGATTTCGAATCCACTTTTTCGAAAGGTAGGACAGAATTAAATCAACATTCATTTTAATCGCTACCCTTAGAATTTCTTCCTTTTCGCCGCGATTTAAGGCTAGAATTCGGTGCGGCACTATTTTGTTGGCCGGTTCTTCATATTCATAATACATTTCATAGACCTTTTTTTCGTCTTTATCTTCTTCCTTCACGGAAGAACCAATCATTCCGGATTTAAAGGTTTCTTTTCGAATCCATTTGCGGCCTTCTGCATCATCTGAAACCCATTCCGCAATAATATCCTTGGCCCCTGAAAGGGCATCCTCAATGGTCAGAACTTCTTTTTCTTCAGATAAAAATTCTTTTGCCTTTTCTGAGATGCTTTCATTTGAGAAAGTCATGAGCCATTCTGCCAATGGTTCAAGCCCTTTTTCCTTTGCAACAGTCGCTTTTGTCCGTCGTTTCTGCTTATAAGGTCTATATAAATCTTCCACCTCTTGAAGCTTTTCCGCTTTCGAAATACTTCCATTCAATTCATCTGTTAATTTCCCTTGCTCGGCTATGATCCGGAGAACTTCTTCTTTTCGTTGTTCAAGGTTCTGAATATATTGCCAGCGCTCTAAGACGTTCCGAATTTGAACTTCATCCAAAGCACCGGTCATTTCCTTCCGGTAACGGGCAATAAAGGGAACCGTATTGCCTTCATTCATTAAATTAATAACGCTTTTTACTTGTTTTTGGGAAATTGCTTGCTCAGCGGCAATTTTACTGAATACTTGTTCGTCTTTCACAATTGTTTCAACCACTCCATCATCCTCCAATTCATTTCTTTTTATTGTAACAAAAAAGATAGCATGACTTAAATTTTAACAAAAAAATAGCAAGCTGGGCAGCTTGCTAAAGGAGCAGAAATAAATATATGAGAACAGTGTGTATGTATGAAAAAACGCTCTATAAAAAGAGCGTACTCTGGTGCTAAAATTCGATGAGACCTAAGCTAACTTGCAAGGCTTCATCCACTTTTTCCATCATTTCGTCATCGAGATGGGTAATTTTATCGGTTAACCGCTGCTTATCAATTGTACGAATCTGTTCTAACAGAATGACCGAGTCTCGTTCAAAACCGTAGCGCTTCGCATCAATTTCTACATGAGTAGGAAGCTTCGCTTTTTGAATTTGAGCTGTAATCGCTGCAACAATAACTGTGGGACTAAACCGATTCCCGATGTCGTTTTGGATGACAAGTACAGGACGGACGCCGCCTTGTTCAGAACCAACAACTGGGGATAGGTCCGCGAAATATACGTCACCACGCTTGACAATCAAAGGATTATCCTCCGCTAACAAGACGTTCTACAGTGTGTTCTGCCTCATATTCTGCTTGGAATGCTTCTGATGCAATCTTTAAATTAATCATCGCCATTTCCATGTACCCACGTCTCATGGCTTCGCGAATTTGTCTCTTTTTTCGTTCGCGTAAATACATCTTTGTAGCTTGATAAATAAATTCGCTACGATTAACATTTTCTTGCTTCACAAAACCATCTAACTCGGTTAAAAGATGTTGCGGTAATTTCACTAAGATTTCCGTAGTTGCGCCGGATTCAGACACAAACATACACCTCCACCATCACTACACACCATTTTTTATCTGTACCATATTTAATAATAACACTAATCCATTCAAATGCATAGACTAATTATAATACTACTGTATTATAAGCCAAGAATGAATGGTTTTATGCACAAACATCCGCAATATCAAAAATATGTTTGAATTTCTTTCTTCATTCACCTTTTTTTAGGCTCTTTTAACTTAGTTGTTGATTTCCGATCCGTGCGATCGCTAACACAGCTTTCTTTAAAGAAGGGGGTTTTTTATGTCCACTATTTTTCCTTCTTTTTGATAGAGCCGGGGAACACGTGAGGCAATAAGGCATGGAATTTCATAATTGATCGTCTCGAGCTTTCCGGCTATTTCATTGATGGATATTGTCTGCCCATCCTGCTGACCAATCAAAGTAACAATGGTTCCGATTGGCAGAGCGCAGGGAAGCTTGATCATACATTGATCCATACATACTCTTCCGACAATAGGTGCACGCTCGCCTCCCACAAGTACCTCCTGCCCCGAAAGCTTGCGGATCCAGCCATCAGCATAGCCAATCGGAATGGTCCCGATCCATTCGTCGCCACTCGCTTCATACGTCGCGCCATAGCTGACTTTATCGCCTTTTTGAAGCTGTTTTACATGGACAAGCCTTGTGCGCAATGAAAAAGCTTCGTGTAAAGCAAACGGCAGCTCCTGTTCCATTTCAAGGGAGGGGGTCAGGCCGTACATGGCAATACCGATCCTTACTGCATTATAATAGGCGCCCGGGAAGCGTAAGGCAGCCGCACTATTGCTGCAGTGAATGTATCTTGGACGTGTTTTTAGGATGCTGATCATTTCTTGAAATTTTACTAATTGACTTTGAAAATATTTTTGCTCCAATTCATCTGCAGTTGCAAAATGAGTATAAATCCCTTCAAGAACAAATCGCTCATCCCCGCCAATTAAGGCTTCCATTTCCGCTAAGTCTTCCTTATTGCGAATGCCAATTCTCCCCATACCGGTATCGAGTTTCAGATGAACGGTAAGCTTTTCATTCTTTTCTAAGATTGCTTTCGCTTCGTAGAGCCATTCCTTTTGAAAGACCGTCAAGGTAATTTCATATCTGGAGGCTACTTGAACATCTCCCGGCCGGGAAGCGCCCAACACAAGGATAGGGGCTTTAATTCCTTTTTCTCGTAAGGCAATCGCCTCATCCATGAAGGCAACTGCCAAATAAGAGGCGCCTGCCTCTAATGCCGATCTTGCAATTTGTACATCACCGTGTCCATATGCATTGGCTTTTACGACAGCAATAATATCGACTTGTTTCGGTAATATCTTTTTAAAGGAGAGGATATTTTCTGAAATATGATCCAGGTTTATTTCAGCCCATGTATCTCTGTAAAAGCCCTTCTCTTCCATTTTTACACTTCCTAATGATTTTATATTTATATTATTTTAACATAAACAGAAAGGAACTTCTTTATTTGAGTTTGTTAACGGAAAAGAGGCTATCCCTAGGACAGCCTCTAAAAAATTATTTACTTAACAGAATCACCTTGGACCGATTGTGCCACTTCTACCAGTTGATTTTTGGTTAGGTTTTTCGAAGCAATCATGTAATCAACCCCGCCCTCAGACCAGGTAATCGAGTGGTCTGTAACGGCGCCAATGGTTACTCCCAAATCCACCAAGTCTCCATCCACATAGGTTGGAGTGGCTAATGCTTCTTTAACCGATACTTTTTCTTCGACAAGGGTGTAAGACTTTTTCCCATCATAGGTTAGAACAACACGTTTTCCATCTTCAATTCCTACGTCATCTTCCTTAATGAGCTTTGTACCTGGAATCTGAGCTGTCGGGTATTTAACTGTAAAGGAATCGTCAGCAGGCTTCGCCATTGCAGGAAGACCGACCTGGGCACGTGTCATATTCTTCTGCATATCGAAGTCATCCTTGTTAAAGCTGGCATTAAATTTAACCTTGTCAAACTCAACAGTGACAAGTGCATTGCGATCCGGGTCCATCACCTTAACAACCGCTGGTGAAAGGTCACTTTTGTTGAGCTTGATTTCTTGGTATGGTAGCATGCTGTTATTTTGATAGCGTGTTTTCGTTTCGAATACATAATAATCCTTTGTGGTCGAGAATTTTGCATTTTTATCCGAAATGATATCTTGAATCAATGATTCATATAAATAGGCCTGACTGCTATTTTTCGGCCAATCACTTTGGAATTTAAAGCTCTTATTTAATGCCGGAGTAAGAACAAATACCCCTTCATTATTCCGTAAAATCATCTGACTTTGATCTCTTTCAGTATTCTTTAAATTAACCCGGTAGAACGTTGGGTCTTTATGCCAAATTTCCACGTTATAAACCTGGGAATCTGTCCCCATTTTTAACGTCATTTTGGCATTAACTTTGTAGCCCTTTAGATCGCCAAGCTTATTATTTAATGCTTTCACAACATCCTCTTGTGACTTAGAACCACAGGCAGCCAGTAAAAAAATGACCATAAGCCCCGAAATGATCAGCCATAACTTTTTCTTCATTCATTCAACCCCTTCTTGTCTCATTTCTTTATGATTATAAGAAGAGAAAGGCAGGGAGATGATCTACAAACTTCTTGTTCGACACTGAAGTAAACAAGCAAATTTGTTTCCCAAAATGCTCATAGCTGACCTTGTCTCTCCTAATTCACTATGAATATATGAGACAACCTTTTGGAATATGCTAAGAGGTGAGCCAGGCTGTATTAATTTCTGAATTTATCTGTCCTCGATAATAACTTGGGCAACGGCATAATCGCGGCTGTGGGAGATGGACAAATGAGCAAATACCTCCGGTTTCGCAATATACGGCTTTCCTAAATCATCCGTATTGATTTCAATATCTAAAAACGAAAGCTCCTTCCCAATTCCGGTGCCATATGCCTTTGAAAATGCCTCTTTCGCTGCAAACCTGCCCGCTAAAAATTCCACCTGCCTTTTTCTTGAAAGCACCTCAAATGTTTGCTTTTCCTCAGATGTTAAAATTCGATCGATCAGCTTCATTTGCCTGTTAAATAAATCCTGTACCCGCGATAATTCTATAATGTCAATCCCAATTCCTTTTATCATGCGTTTAGTTCCCTTCTAATTAGTTTACTAATTGCATAGAGTGTACAAATTCGAATTTGAACTCTCTGGGGGCTTTTCATGTTTACTAGAACCGAAAGTTTTCGTCACTTTCTCCGTATGTATCCGATTGTTTCTATTATTATTGCCATTCATATAACTTTATTTCTTGTAACTTCCCTGCCGATTTTTCCAAACTTCTGGTTTTTTGAAACCTTTTCAGGAGTAAATTTATATATTTCCCAAGGGGAGATTTGGCGGTTAATTACCCCAATGTTCATGCATAGCGGTTTTTCTCATATGTTTTTTAATAGCATTTCACTAATGCTCTTGGGACCGGCACTTGAAAGCATGGTTGGCAGCGGAAAATTTTTATTGATTTATTTATTGTCAGGTTTAATTTCAAATCTTGGCACGTTAGCCATTGAACCGCTTTCCTATACCCATGTTGGTTCAAGCGGTGCCATCTTTGGGCTTTTCGGCTTTTATCTTGCAATCATAAAATTCCAAAAGAATTGGCTGTCCCGACAAAATTCACAGATTATCATTACCCTTTGTGCTGTCAGTTTGATTATGACATTCTTACAGGAAAATATAAATATTTCAGCCCACCTAATTGGTTTACTCGGAGGATTTCTCCTTGGTGCTATTCCATTTTTTCGAAGGCATTAGAAAAAGCATAGACTCGCGTCTATGCTTTTTTATTAATGATTATAGCTTCTAGGCTTTGCTTTGCCACCGGTTCTTTTCTCACCATTTCTAGGCTTTAGCGGTGCCTTTTTTCGGCTTCGGTCAGAGTTGTAAGACCTAGAATCGTCTCTTCTTCTGCGGTCGCGATCGGCCGGTTTTCTGTCCCGCTTTTGCGGAAGAGGGGACTCTTCAGTAAGCTTAACTGGTGTTGTATCAGGTTCTTTTGTCAGCATTTTTAATACGGCTGCAACAACTGTTGTCGCATCGTTTGCTTCAAGCAATTCGTCTGCTGCTGCTTTGTAGTAATGAAGATTATTTGATTCAATGGTTTGGGCAATCTTATCGACAACAGCACGTTGTTGGCCTTCCAACGCTTCATCAAGTGTCGGTGCTTTCATTCTTTCCATCTTACGCTTCGTTGTTTTTTCTACAACAAACAAGTAAGATTTTTCCCTTGGGGTAATGAATGTCATCGCCACACCTGTTTTCCCTGCACGACCAGTACGGCCGATCCGGTGAACATAGCTTTCTGGATCCTGCGGAATATCAAAGTTATAGACATGTGTTACGCCTGAAATATCCAATCCTCTTGCTGCTACATCTGTTGCAACAAGAACATCGATAGTACCTTCTTTAAACTTACGAAGAACAGAAAGACGCTTTGCCTGGCTTAAATCACCATGAATGCCTTCTGCAGTATATCCTCTAAGATTTAACGCTTCCGCTAATTCATCAACGCGGCGTTTTGTACGACCAAAAACAATCGCTAATTCCGGTGATTGAATATCCAAAAGTCTTGTTAACACATCAAATTTATTTTTTTCTTGGACTTCTAAATAATATTGTTCAATGGAAGGAACGGTCATTTCCTTTGTCTTCACACGAACAATCTGTGGGTCCTTCATAAACTTTTCAGCCATTCTTTGAATTGGCGCTGGCATTGTTGCTGAGAATAGTAAGGTTTGTCGTTCTGCTGGTGTTGATGCAAGAATCGATTCAATGTCTTCAATGAATCCCATGTTCAACATTTCGTCTGCTTCATCAAGAATAACCGTATTGACAGTATCAAGCCGCATGGTTTTTCTGTTAATATGATCTAATACACGACCTGGTGTACCAACAATAATATGTGGAGCTTTCTTTAATGAGCGAATTTGGCGGCCGATATCCTGACCTCCATAAATTGGAAGGACACGAACTCGTTTTCCGGATCCAATTTTATAAAGCTCTTCCGAAACTTGAATCGCCAGTTCACGAGTAGGCGCAATAATAATCCCTTGGATTGCCTCTACACTCGTATCAATTTTTTCAACCAATGGAATTCCAAACGCAGCAGTTTTCCCTGTTCCTGTTTGAGCCTGCCCGATCAAATCTATATTTTTCAAACCCAATGGAATCGTCTCTGCCTGGATTGGTGTTGCTTCCTCAAAACCCATTTTGAGTACAGCTTTTAAAGTGGCCTGACTCAGACCTAATTCTTCAAACTTTGTCAATGTTTTCATTCTCCTTCATCTATTTGAAAATATTTTATGTGCTGAATATTTTCTCCCGATACGCATCAAAATGCCGTAATTAGGTAACAAGTTTATTTTACCAAAAAAAAGACATTCCTCCAAAGGAGTATGCCCTAATTTCATCGTTCTTTAGACACGTTGATGATAATTCTACCACTATTAATAGTTTAATGCAATAAAGGACAGTTGGTAACAGCTCCCAAGCAAACATTACCGCTCCTTTAAAAAATCAAGCACATGAGAAAATAGGGCCTCTTTTTCCTCACAGTGACATATATGATGTTTTGAATCTTTAATAAAGGTGATCTTTTTATGTTTTGCACCAATGGTCCGATATAAGTATTCAGCACTTTTTGGGGGAACAATTCCGTCACACTCTCCCTGTGCAATCAATGTGGGCACTTCTATTTGAGGTAGAAATGGTTTTATAAAGGAGACAAGCCGGCGAAATTGTAGGGTAGCTGTAATTGGTGTTTCTTTTATTTTTCTTAAATAGCGCTGAAATAATTCATTATCAGCTAAGTTTCCTCGAAATGAATCCAGCACGAAACTCTTTAATTCTGCAGCCATTTGGCGGAGATTAAGGTAATAGGCAGCTGCGCTGAGCAAAACCAGCTTGTCCACAGGATATTTTGCTGCAAGAAAACTTGCAATCAGCCCTCCCATTGAAAACCCAATCACATAAACCGCATCACATGTCTGCATGAGTTTCTGCAACTCAGCTTCAGCATGATCAATCCATTCCTGGTAACCAATACCTTGCAACGAAAGAGTCTCACCATGGCCCGGGAGGGTTGGCACACTGAATTTCCAGTCAGTTCGTTCCGACAAATATTCCACCAGTGGTTCAACCTCATACGGAGCCCCGGTAAAACCATGAATACATAAGCAGCCAATCATATCTATCACCTGCTAACTACTACTTTTGTAAGGAAGTAACGATTTCCTCTAACTTCATTCCCCGTGAAGCTTTAACGAGAACAAGTGTATTCTCATCAACATGCTCGATTAATTCTTGTAGTAATGTTTGTTTATTTTTAAAAGACAACACGTTCTTATCCCCTAAAACAGGACGGGCTCCGGCAGCTATATGTTCCCCTAATGAACCATAAGTAAACAATAAATCAATTTTATCAGGGTCCAAACCTTTACCAATCTGAAAATGATATTGTTCCTCCTGCGGTCCAAGCTCTAGCATATCGCCAAGTACGAGGATTCTCCGTTCATAGCCTTGGAGATTTGACACCAATTCGATTGCCGCCATCATCGAGGTTGGGCTGGCATTATAAGCATCGTTGATAATTTTTTCCCCTCGGCTTCCCTCGACAAGCTCCATACGCATATTTGTGAGCTTAATACCCGCAAAACCGCTATTCATTTTTTCAAACGGAATCGAAAAATGCTTGGCAATTAACATTGCAGCAAGTGCATTTAAGATATTGTGGGTTCCCAAAACCGGGAGCTCAAAACTTTCGCTTGAAGTATTAATCTTAAAACGGTTTCCTTGCTTCAATTGGGTAATCTCTGTTGGAAATAAATCATTCGTATCGTTTCTTCCAAAAGTTTGAAGTTGAATATTTCCTTTATGCTGTTGGATCCGTTCCATCAATAAAGGCTCATCACCATTCAATACGGCAAGGCCGCCGTTTTTTAGCCCCTGCAAAATCTCCATTTTCGCTTCGGCGATTCCTTCTCTTGATCCAAGGTCAAGTAAATGTGATTCTCCAATATTCGTGATGACAACTGCATCAGGGCAGGCCAGCTTGGTGAGAAATTCAATTTCCCCTCTGCCGCTCATCCCCATTTCTAAAACCGCAATCTCCGTATCCTCTTCTAAGCCTAATACCGTTAGCGGGAGACCAATCTGGTTATTATAATTTCCTTCTGTTTTTTGAATTTTATATTGGGTAGATAATAATCCCGCTGTCAAATCTTTCGTGGTGGTTTTCCCATTGCTTCCAGTGATGCCGACTACCTTAACGTCCAGCTCTTCCCGATACTTTCTTGCCAATTCCTGTAATGCAGTTAAACAATCATCAACGATTAGGATAGGCAAATCGGCAGGTGGATTGGGAACATCACGTTGCCAAAGAGCAGCGGCAGCCCCTTTTCGAATTGATTCTTCCACATATTTATGTCCGTCAGCATGCTCTCCTTTAAAAGGGACAAATAAATTGCCTGCTTCTATCTTTCGAGAATCAATCACCACTCCTTCAATAATTGTCTCGGCAAAGGGAGCAATGTCATTTGTTGCTGAAACCATTTCAGCAATTTGCGATAACGACCTTTTAATCATTATGATCCTCCTTTTTTATAAAAGCGCAAGCGCCCCGTTTAGCGAAGTACATTAGTCGCTGGGCGCTGGAGCTAGACAGTAATCTAAGTTCAAAATTTTATACTTTGTTTACTATTAAAAAAATGACACGGCACATCCGCCGTGTCACCGTTAATTTTAAAAAGTATATTTTATTTGTTGTTTTTCGGCATGTCTTTCTTTAGCTAAATCAACAAGGCGCTCAATTAATTGTGGATATTCCACTCCGGTGTGCTTCCAGAGAAGCGGGAACATACTAAACGGTGTAAAGCCAGGCATGGTATTTACTTCATTGATTAATGCCTTGCCATCCTTTGTTAAGAAGAAATCCGCCCGAACAAGGCCTGAACAATCCAATGCTTTAAATGCCTGAATGGCCATTTCTTTAATCTGCAGATATTCTTCCTCCGTAATATCGGCAGGAATGATCAATGCGGTATCACCGTCTTCATATTTTGCTTTATAATCATAAAAATCCTTTTTCGGAACGATTTCACCTGCAACCGAGCAGGCAGGGTCATCATTGCCAAGAACGCCCACTTCGATTTCCCGCGCCACAACCCCCTCTTCAATAATCACCTTGCGATCAAATTGAAAGGCTTCTGCGAACGCCGTTTCCAGCTCTTCGCGATTTTTACATTTGCTAATCCCAACACTTGAACCGAGATTGGCCGGTTTCACAAAACAAGGGAAGCCAAGCGCCTCCTCCACCTTTGCATACACGGCTTTTTTGTCCTTCTGCCATGCGCTTTTGATAAAAGCAACATAGTTGACTTGGGCAAGCCCGGCTTGAGCAAAGACATTTTTCATCATCACTTTATCCATACCGGCTGCTGAAGCCAAAACCCCGTTTCCTACATACGGAAGGTTTAACAGCTCTAATAACCCCTGCACCGTTCCATCTTCACCATTCGGACCATGCAGAAGCGGGAATATTACGTTAAGCGGTTCTTGTTCTTGTTCCTCGGATCGGAAAGCAGTCGGTGCTAAAGCTAATGGTGAAATCGGATTGCCTTCGGAAAATTCCAAGGCTTTCACGTTTTCAACCGGCCCATCAAGCTGCGGCCCTTTGATCCATTGACCCTCTGTATTTATGTAAATAGGATGAACTTCAAATTTTTCATGATCAACCGCGCGGATAACTGCAAGTGCGGTCTGCAGAGAAACTTGATGTTCAGCGGATTTGCCACCATATAATAAACCAAGTTTTGTTTTCATCATAATCCTCCATATCTATTCTTGGTATTATTTTAACACTTTATGATTAAGAGCGGGAATGAAGTGATCTGTTTTCACTTTTATTTTATGATATAGACAGCTTGCTTCAAAACACGATAACACAGGAAAATCTCTCCATTCAACAGGAGAGATTTTAAATAACGTTCATTTTCCATTCTTTTGTTTTTTTATCAAAAATGAGCTTCGCATGACAGTCCTTATGGGCAAGTTGTTCATATTCTTCATACATATCGTCCATATTGGCATAATCCCCGATCACCCAAATCGGAAGTTCGATTCTGCCGCGTTGATGATCCGCGTCTTTTAATGAAATACAAATCCCTTCTTTAATAAAGGGTGTTAAGGAAAGAAGGATTTCTTTATTAATGGGCGGATAGGAGCGCTTCTTCCGTATCCCCAAGATTGATTTTTCAAGTTTTAAAGTTCCTAATTTGCCCGCTATGGCCACACTAAGTAAATGGAAAAAATCTTTAAAACTCCGGTAATAGGTTTTATTAAACCAGCCATCATCATGAGCCAGGTATACAAAGCGATTTCCCAATTTATTATAAAAAGGAATTTTCAAATGCTGCTTCAGATGGCCCAAATACAATAATTCTGCGATTTCCTGGCCTGAGAGCTCATTCAATACCTCTTCCTCAATAAAATCAATCCAGCAAAAATCTCCGTACCCATAAACATCTTCCGCTGCTAATCTTGGTACTCGATCTTCCGGACAATATTCAAGGCCTGTATGCATATTAAAATCAGTATCATCAAAGCGGTGCTTTAGTAAAAGCAATTGATTTAATGAACCTGAAAAAGCAGCAGCAAACTCATCGAATTCGATGCCGTAGGACATTACATACTGATCTGTTTGATTTAAATGAACATAAATAAGATCGCGTATGTCTTGATGGTGCTTTTTCAAAGCCAAACTCCTCCGATCAGTTATCAAAAATACCACTTATTGTAAATACAGCTTCGGCTTGAAACTGCTATATCTCCTTAATCCTTATTCATTTTAACAGAGAATAGGTCAAATAGCTCATTTCAATTCTTTTACAATTTTAAAGCTTTAATTAGCAGGATTGCAAATTATTATAAGAAAAAACATCAATTTTAAAAAACTTGTGTTTCTTTGTAATTAATAAAAACTTAATCTTTATAAATGGGATATTTATTTCATTATTTTACAAATTGTAATAAACTTAGAAAGCGGAAGCGCCTTGGTAAGCCCCGAAAAGCGCTGGAGGGCCTGACGGTGAAGTCGTTCTTTGACTTCATTGGCAGGACCAGAGCGACTCGAGGGGCTAGGCGCTGGAGCTAGACTAATAAAAGCTAAAAAAACTCATGTGTAGGTGAACTATGACGGACATCATTTATTCGATATTAACGTTTTTATCCCATTTAGGATATCTCGGTATTGCCTTAGGTTTAATGGTTGAGGTTATTCCAAGTGAAATTGTTTTAGGCTATGGCGGTTATATGATTTCGCAAGGTCATGTCAATTTTATCGGGGCGCTTATTGCAGGGACAATTGGCGGGACGATTGCTCAATTGTTTCTCTATTGGGCAGGCTATTATGGCGGCCGTCCGTTTTTAGGAAAATACGGCAAATATATCTTTCTTAAACAGAGCCATATTGACCTTTCTGAACATTGGTTTGAAAAATATGGTGCTGGAGTTGTATTCTTCGCCCGCTTCATTCCTGTTGTAAGGCAAGCTATCTCTATTCCAGCTGGTATCGCCAAAATGTCCATCAGTAAATTTACGCTTTACACAGTGGCAGCTACGATTCCATGGTGTATTTTATTCCTTTACTTGGGACAAGTGCTCGGGAAAAATTGGTCAAATGTAAAAGAATACGCCCATCAATATACGCTTCCACTGATCATCGCGGCTCTTGTATTAAGTGCTATTTACTTTTTAATCAAAAAAACGAAGAAAACCACCGATTGATGGTGGTTTTCTTCGTTAAGTTATTTTCTCCTTCGAAAACTTCCTTTGCGCCCAGGCATCAAGCCTTTTCACATGACCTTTTCCGATCGTAAATCCATAGATAATCAGCAATACAATGATTAATGTAAACTGATCGATTTTCTTCGTCGCAATAAAATTAAGGATCCCCATCAATACTTGAGGAATGACCCCAGTTAACGCAAACAAAACAGTGGCCACCCGAAACCAAAGCTTGGACTGCAGACCATATCGTGCATACAGCAGGAAGAATGTAGAAGACCAGGCCAGCACTTCAAGACTCGCTAATATAAGCCACTTATTCGAAAGCAAAAAATCCATTTTAATACTCCCTTCCTAAAACAAAAAGCCCGGGAAAATTATTCCCAAGCCTTCTAACCAAATTATTTCTTAAAATGATACGGCAAAGTGGCCACAATAACATTCTTTTTAAATAAAAGATAGGCACGAATCAGTAGACTTGATTGGTTATGCAAAATATTATGCCAGCTTTTCTTGGTGATAAATTGGGGAATCAGCACGGTAACGCGGTAATTGTTTTCAGCAGCCTTATGCTCAATCGTATCAATAAATTTACTTAAGGGATGTAAAACACTGCGATAATGAGATTGCAGAGTAACAAGGCGGACATCCGGCTGCCAGCACTGCCATTTTTCCTCAAAGCGCTTTTCATCCTCACGGTCAAATGAAACATATACGGCAAAAATTTGGTCGGTAAGTGACTTGGCATAGTTGATCGAGTTCTCTACTACCCTCGTAATACCCGCAACAGGGACAATGATAACATTTCCCTCAATCGGGACAGCCGGCGCATCTTTACGAATCCGTAATTGCTCCCCAACCGCCTCATAATGTGTATTAATTCGATGAAAAAGAATGACAATCAACGGTAAAAAAATAAAGACGAACCATACCTGCCCAAGCTTGGTAATAAAGAAGATCAGTAAGACGACTAACGTAATTAATGCACCTATAAAGTTGGCGGTAAGCTTGGCAATCCAGCCTGGGGGCTTTTCACGAACCCATTTAACAATCATTCCTGTTTGCGACAATGTAAATGGAATAAATACACCTACAGCATAAAGCGGGATTAAGTGCTCTGTTCGTCCATGAAAGGCAATAATCAATAAAATGGAAGCTACTCCAAGGGAGACAATTCCGTTTGAATAACCCAGACGGTCACCGCGAATCGTAAACATTCTTGGCATATACTTGTCTTTTGCCAGGTTAAAGGCCAATTGCGGAAAGGCGGAATATCCTGTATTGGCGGCCAGCACCAAAATCAAGGCTGTTGTACCTTGTACAAAAAAGTAAAGATAATTCCGGCCAAAGGTTTCTTTAGCGATTTGCGAAACAACCGTTTCATCTGCTTTAGGGGCGATTCCATAATAATAAGCCAGGAAAGTAATCCCTGAAAATAATATCGCCAGCAGTGAGCCCATTAAGATAAGGGTTTTTGCTGCATTATTCGGTCCTGGATCTTTAAAATTTGGTATCGCATTTGAAATTGCTTCAACCCCTGTCAGCGCCGAACATCCTGAAGCAAAAGCGCGAAGCAGAAGGAATAAAGTAATTCCCTGAACCGGTGCTCCAATAGCTGCATGGTGGACAGTGGGAGCTACGTTTCCTGTAAAAATTCTAAAAAGACCAATAGCGATTAAAACGATAATAGCTATAACGAATAAATAGACTGGATAAGCTAAAATAGATGCCGATTCCGTTAAACCCCTGAGATTTAATATCGTGATACAAACAACTAAAACACAGGCAATTGATACGGTATGCGGGTGTAAGGCTGGAAAAGCTGAAGTGATCGCATCCGTTCCAGCTGAAACACTTACAGCTACTGTTAATATATAATCAACCAATAACGACCCGCCGGCAATTAAGCCTGCATTTTCACCTAAGTTTTCCTTTGAAACCACATAGGCGCCACCGCCATGAGGATAGGAAAATATAATTTGTCGATAAGATAGAATTAATGCTGCTAATAGAAATAAAACCCCAATGGCGATCGGTATTGAATACCAAAAGGCGATCACGCTTATGGTAGCTAACACAATCAGAATTTGTTCAGTCCCATATGCCACTGATGATAGGGCGTCAGAAGAAAGAATGGCTAATGCCTTAAAAATATTTAATTTTTGTTCGCCCAATGCCGTAGATTTTAACGGCCGGCCAATTAATAATCTCTTAACAGAAGAGAGCAAGTGACTCACCCACCAGACTTGAAGTAGAATTACCCGATTGATTTTAACACAACAGGTTAGGTAATATGAAGTGTTTTCTTTTCGACAAAGTACACAAAAGAACTTTAGGTCTGTGGAAAAACCTTTACTTGTTATCTTTATTTTTGTCGAAAAGTATTATTTTATGTAGAGAGGTATCATGATATAAGCCGTCTGAAATTCAATAGAATGGAAAACGAGGATGCCTCCAATCATAAAGGGTCATCCTCGAATTATAAAACATTCTACATTTCTTCCGGTGCCTCAATCCCTAACAAACGCAGGCCTTCCTTTAGAACCACGGTCACAGAATAAACAAGTGCCAAACGAGCATGCTGCTCCGGACCGCCTTCGAGAATTTTGACGTCACCATAGTATTTATTAAAGGCCTGTGCAAGGTCCACTACATATTTAGCTACCTGTGATGGATCCAATTGATCAAGGGCACGTTTGATGGCAAGTGGGAATTCCATTAAATAGCTGATTACCTTCCATTCTTTTTCCCAAGGATGATCACCCAGCACAGGATGAGATATGGAATGCCATTTTCCTTTTCGTAAAATCGAACAGGCCCTCGCAAAAGTGTACTGAACATATGGACCCGTTTCACCTTCAAAGCGCAGCATTTCTTCAAGTGAAAATTCAATATCATTCATTCTAAAGTTTTTTAAGTCGTGAAAAATGACCGCTCCGACTCCTACCTGTTTAGCTACTTCCTCTTTGTTAGAGAGATTGGGGTTTTTTTCTTCGATATTATGCCGTGCCAGCGAAATGGATTCATCTAAAACTTCCTCCAATAAAACAACCTTGCCCTTTCTCGTTGACATCTTTTTGCCATCTTTAAGCATCATGCCAAAAGGGACATGAACCATTTTCTCAGACCATTCGTATCCCATTTTCCCTAATACGGCTTTTAATTGTTTAAAATGAAGGCTTTGTTCATGGCCCACGACATATAATGAAAGATCAAAATGATAGGCTTCCTGGCGGTAGATGGCAGCTGCGAGATCACGGGTGGCATAAAGCGTTGCTCCATCCGATTTCTTTATTAGGCACGGCGGCAGCTGTTCCTCGGTTAAATCTACAACCTGTGCCTGATCGGATTCGATTAATAATTGCTTTTCTTCGAGAATTTGAGTCACTCGCTCCATTTTGTCATTATAGAAAGCTTCCCCTGCATAGGAGTCAAACTCAACATTCATAAGCTGATAAATTTTCGAAAATTCCTTCAGCGATTCATCACGGAACCATTTCCATAATGCCAAGGCTTCCTCATTACCATCCTCGAGCTTTTTAAACCAGCTGCGTCCCTGTTCTTCCAGAGATGGGTCCTGTTCTGCTTCATCATGAAACTTTATATAAAGGGCCAGCAATTCCTTAATCGGATTTTGTTTTACCTTTTCTGAATCTCCCCACAGCTTGTAGGCAGTAATCAGTTTTCCAAATTGCGTTCCCCAGTCCCCCAGATGATTAATCTTAACCGGATGGTATCCGCATTTTTCCAGGATCAGTGACAAGGCATTGCCGATAACCGTTGACCGCAAATGCCCCATAGAAAAGGGCTTGGCAATATTCGGCGAGGACATATCAATCGGTACCTGTCCCTGGTTTCCAAGGTTTAGGTTGCCATAATAATTTTCTTTGGCGATAATGTCAGAAATCAACTTTTCAGAAACTAGCTTTTTGTTTAAAAACAGATTGACATAAGCCCCCGCAACTTCCACCTTTTCTATAATAGGCGAGTGCAGCTTTTCGCTTAATTCCTGTGCGATCAGATTCGGCGATTTTCTTTTTTTCTTGGCTAACGTAAAGCATGGAAAAGCCAAGTCGCCGTGTAAATGATTTTTAGGTTTTTCAATTAAGAGCTCCAGTTCACTTTCCTGTAATTCACCCTCAAGCGCTTCAAAAAGCAGAGCGGTAAACTGATTCTTAAAATTCATCCTCATGACCTCCTTTTTCTTGATAAAACAAAAAACTCCCGCCTCTTTAAAAAGAGACGAGAGTTATCCCGCGGTACCACTCTAATTGTTCAAAAGAACCAGCTTAATGCTTTATAACGGAGAATTCTCCGGCATACCCTACTGTTTTCAGGCAGGCATCTCCAAAGTGCGCTTCATTATTTGCTCCGGATCAGGCTCTCACCTCCCCTGACTCGCTTGCCTTTACAAATAACTACTCTCTTTTTCATTGATTTTTCAGAATTGATTAACAAATATTATACTGGATAAAAAAGGATTTATCCACTGTTTGTGTTTATTTTTTCATAATGGAAAATCTATTGGTAAGGAGGGATTGCTTTGGCACGACGAAATAAAATCCTTGTTCCTGAAGCAAGAAAGGGATTAGATGCGTTAAAAGCAAAAGTGGCACAGGTTCAGAATCCAGAGGATGCGAAGTTTGAGGCCGCGGAAGAGACCGGCGTTCCGCTGAAAAAAGGCTATAATGGTCAGCTGACTTCAGAGCAGGCAGGGAAAGTCGGCGGAAGACTCGGCGGCAGCATGGTCCGGGAACTCGTCAAAATGGCACAGGAAAACCTTAAAAATAACCAGAAATGAAAACTCGGGACCGAATCGGTCTCGAGTTTTTACGTTGGAACAATTGTAAACTTATTGGTCAATTATAATTTTGAAAAAAGTTTGACAATTTTGTGACAATAAGTTTGACAATTTTGTGACAAATTGTTAGAATATTCAGTAAGGAGGAGTGATGATAATGTCCAAACCACACGTCAAAACACTGTTGGCATTTGAGAAAGCAGCTATCTATGGAATCGGCACAGGATTTTTGTTTATTATTTGCAGTTTTCTTGTAGGCGGTTACATGATGAGTTATGTTCTTTCTACAGGTATTGGGATTGTGATTGCCTCCATCTTTGCATTAATCATCGGAATCTCCTTCAGTCTGATGGAGGAATACTCTGTAAACAGCAAAGGGAATACGAATCCAGATAAATATTTCTACTAAAAAATAAGAGGCTGTTCCTAACACGGAACAGCCTCTTTCATATTATTTACATTGCGGCGCTTGAATTTAACGATAAAGAAGGTCAATGTGGCTGCCATAAAAGCAAAGAAGAAAATGGCAATTCGCGCAATATTGTCCCACATAAAGCCAAAATCACCCGTTGAAATAACCGCTCTAAATCCTGCGATCGTATAGGTCATAGGCAGGAAATGATTTAAGTTCTGGAGAATCTTTGGCACTAATTCAATTGGATAGGTCCCGGCGCTGCTTGTCAGCTGCAGAATCAAAATAATCACGCCCAGGAACCGGCCGGGATTATCAAGAACTGTTACTAAGAATTGGATGATGGCTAAGAATGTCCAGCTTGTAAAAATGCTTAACATGATAAAGTACGGAACACTTTTTACTGCTAATCCCAAGCCCTGCAGCAGGACAAAGTCCGCTAATAGCGCTTGACCAATTCCGACAGCGAGCAGAATGCCCAATTTTCCGGCAAACCAGCTAAAGCCGCTTTTCGGCTCACCAGCAGGTTCGAGCATCGGGAAAATAATCGAAAGCATTAGTGCACCAACAAATAAGCTAAGTGATAAAAAGTACGGGGTAAACCCTGTCCCGTAGTCCGGCACTTGATTCATCCGGCTCTCTTTCAAATTTACCGGCTTGGCAAACATATTGTAGACACTCTTATTTGCTTTTACATCACTTGCGTCCTTTGCCCCAATCTGTAATTGACTGCTTAACTGCCTGGAGCCATCCTTCAGTTTCGCCATACCGTTCGACAGCTCTGATGAACCATCGGCAAGGCGGGATATTCCGCTATCTAAGCTCTTGGAGCCAGCCGCAAACTTACCTGTGCCAGCGGCTAATTGCTGGGAGCCCTCTGCAAGTTTTTCAGTACCATTTTGAAGCGCAACCGATCCATTGGCAAGCTTATTTAATCCTGTTGTTAAATTCGTGCTGCCACCGCTAATTTGGTTAAAGCCCTTCTCTGCTTCATTTAGTTTTCCACCAAATGTGGCTATGCCTTCCTTAAGCTGACTTTGTCCGGTTGCCAGTTGTTTCGCCCCGGTAGACAGCTGATCGATTCCGTCGGCAAATTGATTTTGCCCTTGATTCAGTTTATCAGCACCGGCAGCTAATTGATCAGAGGCTCCTTTTAAAAGAACGGCATGATCCGCTAAAGTCCCAATACCCGCTGTCACCTTGTCACTGCCAGTAGTTAATTGTTCCAGGCTGGCTTCTAATCCGGCCAGCTTGGCTTTTTCTGTAGCGTCATTGGTTTCTTCCATCATTTGTTCAACCAATGCGACGGTTTGCTGCAATCCTTGACTTACTTGGACTGAGCCAGTTTTTGCGTCCACTGAGCCCTGTTTCCATGCTTCGATAGAAACCGATAACTGTGAAGAACCATCGGCAAGGTTCTTGGAGCCATTTTCAAGCTCTGGAAGCTTCGCAGCTGCCGTACTTATCCCATCCGTCAATTGCTTTGCTCCAGCCTCGGCCTTCACAGCTCCATCCAACAACTGCGCATTGGCATCCTTCATTTGAGAGAGTCCTGTGTCAAACTGCTGTAGACCGCTTTGCAGATTCTTTGAGCCATTTGACGCAGTTTGAATCCCTTGGGAAAAAGTCACGGACTTCCCTGCCAACATTTTAAGGTTATTTTCCAATTGCCTTGCCCCGGAGCCTACTGACTTTGCCCCTTTGCTCAACTGGGCGGCACCGTTTTCCGCTGTTCCGATGCCATTTTGTAATTCTCCGGCACCATCCTTCGCTTGACCAATCCCATTATAAAGATCACCGGCGCCATTGCTCGCATTCTTTAATCCTTTTGCCACAGCTTTTATGTTATCAAACATGGAGGCCGCATATGTTTCCGTTACAGCACTTGCCACTTCCTCTTTAATCTTCTCAATGGCAGAATCTCCAATTTTCGATGACAGATAATTATAGCCTTCATTTGGAGTATAAATTAAATTTAATTTTTTCGGATCATTCGATTGAAGGGTTGTTGCATTTTTGGAAAAATCACTTGGAATCTCAATTTTTATATAATAATCCTGTTTTTTCAAACCACTATCCGCTTGCTTTTCACTAACAAATTTCCAATTGAAGCTTTTTTTCTCTTTTAATTTCTTGACTAAATCATTGCCAATTTCAAGGCTCTTACCATCATAGACCGCGCCTTGGTCTTGATTGACAACGGCCACAGGCAATCGGTCGACATGACCATATGGATTCCAAAAGGCCCATAAGAATGTTCCACTATAAAGAACTGGAATGGTCATGACCCCGATGATGGCAATGAGAAGTTTTCGATTATGAAGGATTTTTAAAAATTCGCTTTTCAATGATGTTAATGCTTTCATGCTTTCCTCCTTGTTCATAATGACTATTTTCCCCATTTAGTCATTTTTATTTTTAAAAAGAAGAATTATCTATTTGATAATCCTCTTAAAAGAAATACCTTCATCCATTCGGCAATTTCTTCTGAACTCAATGGTTCGTGATGTTTTTCCCAGTCCGACACGAGTGCTATATACATTTTTAACAGCAAAAAGCTTGTAATCTCTGTATTCGCAGCAGGAATGGAACCCTTGGCAATAGCAATATCCATTTTGTTTTTTAAAAAGGCAATAATCTCTTCTTCAACATGCTGAAGCATTTCCGAAACAGCAAGTGTCCCCATCTCTTTTTCTTCTTGAATTAATTTAATCATCAGCTGGTGTTGAGAGCGAAACTCTAAGAGACGGTAGAGGGCGCGATGGACATTTTCAATAAAAGCCTGGCCAGGCTGAATCACACTTTCTGCCTCAGAAATCATCTCTTTAACCAACGATGAGACAATCTCCTCAAATAATTCTTCTTTATTTTTAAAAAAGGTATAGATTGTTCCTTTCCCAACATTGGCGAGTTTTGCCACCTGGTCCATCGTTGTCGCTTTATATCCGAACATTGAAAACGACTTCGTTGCCGCTTCAACAATCATTTTTCTTCGATCGGGAGCCATCGCTTAATCCCCTTTGACCATTTTGGTTTTTTAGTCAATTGTTCGCTACTACATATTACCACGGCTTAGATTTAATTTCAATAGATTAAATACGCTGTTCACTTTCCCTCTTAATTCGTCGGTATTCTGTCGGACTGTATTGCTGATACTTCTTAAAAAGCCGGCTAAAATAATTAGTATCGATAAAACCTGCCTGATTTGCAATTTCCTGAATAGAAATATCCGTTTTTTCTAAATAAAATAATGCTTTATCCATTCTTAGTTTATTAAAAAAATCCATGACACTCAAACCAACTTCCTTTTTAAAAAGGTGGCTAAAATGAAATCTGCTTAAGTGACAATAGCTGGCTATTTCCTCCAATGTAATACCGTTTTGATGGTTCTCCTTCATATAGTTGATTGCTTGATGAATAATGGGTGAAACTTCACGTGTATAGGTATGTTCTACCTGTTCAGTTAACCATTCTGCATATTTACAAACTTTTATGACAAACTTGTCATAGCGAATTGTATGATAAAGATCTTGAATAACATTTGCAGTATTCGTCAATATGGAGACAGGGCTTACCCCGGCATCTAAAACAATTCTGGACATCATCATCAGTAAATCGACCACTTCGGATTTAAATACATCCTCATTATAGTTATAAGTCTGTGCAACACTTTCCATGATATGTTTAATATGTTCTACCGCCCCATCCGTATGCCCGATTCTAACAATCGAAAATAATTCGGATTTTTCTTTTGTGAGAGGTATTTTTAATGATTCAACCATACTTTTTCTCATATCTGTATGAAAGATCAATTTGTTCCCTTGAAAAAACCTTCCGGACATTGATTTTTTTGCTTCTTCAAACGAATGAATGAGCAGCGCAGGATCATCGTAAAAACTGCCAATTCCAATCGAAACATTAATGCCTATTTGATCTGAAGCCTTTTGAATCTCTTCGGCAAGCAAAAGGACTTCTTTCTTTCTATCTTTACTATGTATCTCATTAAAATCCAGCAGGAGAGCCAGTACCCCTTCTTCTGTCCAGACTCTTAAAAAAGGAATAGGTAAAATAGTGTCTAATTTTTCTACCAGGTTTCTCCCGCTGTTTATTTTCCACTCAATTGGTTTCCCCTCAACTAAATCAGGATAGCGATCCATCGAAACTAAAACGACAACATTGGGCTGAATATACACACCATACTTTTCTTGTAAAATCTCAAAAGGTGCCACGTGTACAAAAGTTCCAGACAATAAAAGCTGAGAAAAAGATATTTGAATCAGTTCATCAACCATAATCTAACTGCCCCCAAATATAAAAGGAAGCTATTCTACTCTAAAAAACATGAGTAAAACGAGCTTCCATTATTTAAAACATGCTTACCACTCTACTGTTCCCATTTTTAATTCGACAGTGTTTAGGATTTCTCCTTCACTAATCAGATTGGTAATAAATTGAATATCCGGATAGAAATAGCGATCCTCCTCGACAGTTGGGACGCCCCTTCTGATTAGTTCATAAACCTTTTGACTGACGGGTGAGGGTTTTAATGGCCGATGGAAATCCAAGGCTTGCACAGCTGCCATCAGCTCAAGAGCTAAAATACAATCAATTTTTTTGGATATTTGATAGACCTTTTTTGCTGCATAATAAGCAAAACTGACAACGTCCTCTTGATTGGCACATGTAGGTGTATTATCAACCGTTGCCGGATGGGCCAGCACCCTTATTTCATTGAGCAATCCTGCTGCAGTATATTGGGGAATCATATACCCGCTATTTAATCCCGGTTTTGCTACAAGGAAATTGGGAAGTTCACTTACATGATAATTAACAAGACGGTCTAATCTTCGTTCCGAGATCTTGGCGAGATTAGCCATCGCGATAGCCATTGAATCGGCATACAGACCAACGAAGGTCCCATCAAAGTTTCCTCCCATAAGTGCATCCCCATCCTCTTCCGTCAAGATCATTGGATTATCACTTGATGAGTTCATCTCATTTTGAATCGTAAATTCAGCATCTTTTAAAACCCTTTTTACTGCCCCATGTACCTGAGGGATGCACCTTAAACTAAGAGCATCTTGTAATCGGTAATCTTGATATTTTTCAGCAATCTCACTGCCTTCAAGCATTTTCACAATATTTCTTGCCGTACTGGATTGTTCTTTATGCCTCTTGGCAGAATGCGTTCGAGGATCAAAGGCCTTTTTAGTCCCCTTTAGTGCTTCTAACGTCATCGCACCCACAATATCTGCTGTTTTAGCCGCTTGAATACTATTATATAGAGCCAAAGCTGCAAAAGCTGAAACCGAAGTTGTTCCACTTATGAGCGCCAGTCCTTCCTTACATCCCAAGGAAACGGGCTGTAAACCTGCCTTTTCAAGCGCTTGACTTCCAGACAACAACTCCCCTTTGTACCATGCTTTTCCTTCACCGATTAATACTAAAGCCATATGGGCTTCGGGAGATAAATAACCAACTGAGCCGTCGCCAGGGGCAAATGGGACAATCTGATTATTGACCAGAGACCTTAGAAGTTCTAAAGTCTCCAGTCTTACTCCGGAAAATCCCTGTCCAACATTAATCAAGATCATAAATTGGATGGCCCGTACCACTTCCTTTTCCAAAGGTTCACCAATCGACACGGCATGAGAACGAATAATATTTTTTTGAAGAGCCGCAGCATCTTCGGATGAAATATTTTTTGTTACGTTACTTCCAAATCCCGTCGTCACACCATAAATAACCCGTTCTTCATTCAAAAATTTTTCAATGACAGCCCGTGATTGATTCATACGATTGCAATATTCCGGCGAAAATAAAACCTCGGCACCATACCTGGATACAGCAATAATCTCATTAATGGAAAGATCATCATTACCCAGTGTAACGGTTTTTATATCTTTTGGATGTGTACTAACTTTTGTAGTAATCATATCTACATTCTCCCTTCAAATTCGAAGAGCATTAACGTCCGCTTCCAACACTCTTTACATCTTCATTTAAGCTCACAACACTATCAAGATTTGGATCACTTGCTTCAACCAATCCGAGTGACTTTGTTTCTGGTGCCCATGCAATTGAAACTACCGTTCCTATTAATAAGATGACAGCCATTGAAATCATTGAGGTGGTCATTCCAAATGAATTTACGCTAATAGGTAAAAGGAAGGTTCCAATGGCAGACCCTACACGACTAATTGCTGTTACGACCCCAACACCTGTACCGCGAATCTCGGTAGGGAAAAGTTCTGCCGGATAGACAAGAGTAAGATTCGAAGCAGCCGACATAACAAAGGTAAAGATGGCAAAAACCATAATAGCAAAACCGTGCGACCCTGATGGCAGAAGGCTTAAAACAAATAAAGATACAGTTAGAATAATAAAGGTATAAATCGTGAAGCCACGGCGTGAAAGTTTTTCTGTACACCATAGACCTGCAATCGCTCCGACAAGAAGGAATACATTTAACAGCATATCAACGCCAAAGGTTTCTTTAAAGCCCATTTTATCTAGAATGGTCGGAAGAAAAGTATAAATTGCAAAATAGGGAACTACTTGACACACATAAAACAATCCTCCAAAGGCGGTGCGTTTCCATAGCTGTTTATTAAATAAATCTGCAAAACGATAATTGGAAGAAGTTTTTTCCGAAATATTTTCCTCCATTACAGCGTTTGGACCAATATATTTTTTAACAATTTCCCTTGCTTCTTCAGTGCGGCCCATCTTTACAAGCCATCTTGGAGATTCCGGAGTTCCGATCCGCAAAATTAAAACAATTGCTGCAGGAACTACTGCACTGACAAGCATCCAACGCCATGAATCAGGCCCGGCTTTTTCTAAGTAATAACCAACCGCATTTGATAGAACATACCCGACTGTCCATAAAACATTTAAGGATGACAAGAGCATTCCTCTATATTTTCTTGGAGCAAATTCAGCCAATAATGTAGAACCAACTGCATAATCCCCTCCAAGGGCAAAACCAATTAAAATCCTTAGTATGAAAAGTGTTACTGGATCATTTACAAAGAATTGCAAAGCAGATGCAATCGTGATAATAACAAAGTTTGATAGGAAGATTTTCTGTCTGCCAATTTTATCCGAAAGTCCGCCAAGCAAAAGACTGCCAAAGAACAATCCGATTAATGCTGAACTGCCAATTAATCCATTCCACATTGGATTTAAATGCATTTGCGGGCCTAAGAGGCTGAGGGCCATCCCAATAATTCCGAGAGCATACCCATCAGAGAAATTGGAACCAAAGGTTAATGCGGTAATCTTTAAATGAAACTTATTTAAGGGTGCGTCGTCCATTTTATATTTTTGCTCGTTCACGGAAATCTCCTCCTTCATATTTTTGATTATTCAGACTTTTTATTTCAAAAAAAAAATGACAAACTTGACCTTTCTCCTCCTCAAACAGTATTTAAAGCGCTTTCAATAGTTGGGTAATCTGTTAGTGTAATAAAGTGATTATATCGATTTACAAGGCAACTTACTCTAGATAATATTTCGAAATTTTAGCACAATATTGCTATTATATTTCTTAAAAAAGAAAAGACGCCCCCATGGACGTCTTATCCTACTTTCTTATAGAAAAACCAGCTAGGTCAAAATTGGATTTTCCTTTTGTGATCACCTGACTGATGATCTCACCAACAACACTCGAGAATTTGAAGCCATGACCAGAAAAACCTGCCGAAATAAAGAGATGTGGAAACTCTGGATGCTGGTCTAAAATAAAATTCTCATCTGGTGTGAAAGTATATAAACAGATACTTCCCTTTAATAAAGAGCCGTTCGCACGCGGCATAAATTTTTCTAAAAATGGTCGGATTTCCGCTTCATCATCGGATCCGTAGGGTACAATCCACCCATCCGGGTCGACCTTTTTTCCACCATCATGTCGTCCAATTTTAAAGCCGCTGCCGCCAATATCGGGAAAACCGTAATACTGACCATGAAGGGTATCTACCGAAAAGGCAGGAAATAATCCAGGTTCAAATAATTCCCGGTCACATTCAAACCATGAAACCGTCTTTCTTGTTGGCTGAAGTGGTAAATCCAGTCCCAATTCTTCTAATAGTTTTCCAGACCACGCACCGGCACTCATCACAATAAAATCAGCATAATAGGTGTCACTGGCCGTTTGAATGATGCCACCGTTTGCATGGACTTCCACTTTTTCAACCTTCGTGTAAGGAAGTAAAGTCATTCCATTCGAGGTGCCAAGATCACGAAAAGCCTGTATACATTTTTCGCTGTACAAAACCCCTGCTTTAGGTTCAAAGCAGCCGAAATACCCTTCTGGAAAGGTAAACCCTTGCCAGCGATACTCTATTTCTTTGTCGGATAAGACCTCAATCGGCAAAGAATATTCCCTTCCGCTTTGAATTGCCTCGTTTGTAAAGGCAGATCCTGGTGCTCCTGCACAAAGAACCCCTGTTTGCAAAAATAATTCTTGATTTGCTTCCTGCTGTAATTGCTCCCATAATTCTTGCGCTCTTAATACCATTGGAACATATTGACTACCTTCGCCGTATGCATGGCGGATAATTCTCGTTGTTCCGTGATGGCTTCCTTTATCATGCGGGGGATTATGGCTGTCAAGCAGGAGGGTTTTTATTCCTTGCTTTGATAGATAATAACCTGCCGCCATTCCCATAGATCCTGCGCCTACAATTACTACATCATAATGATTATTCATCTATTGTCATCCTTTTGGTTTTTGGCTCAGTTAAACATGGTGGTTGATTTCCGTTCAAGAAGCTCGCTTTCCGCGGGGCGGGCGGTGAGCCTCCTCGGCGCTTAAGCGCCTGTGGGGTCTCACCTGTCCCGCTGCTCCCGCAGGAGTCGAGCGCCCTCCACTCCAATCAACAGTTGTAAACAATCGACCTTCGTGCTTAACACAGCCTAATTTTTTAAAAGTTCAAATTCAGCCTCTATCCGGCCGATTCTTTCATTTCTTGCATTTAAAACAGGTGCATCTGCATATTGTTCTAATTGTTGATAAATCGATTCATCTCCAATTCCCAGCTGCTTTAATACTTCCATGGCGACAACACTGGTTGCTCTTGCATTCCCGTCCTCCACCTTAATGGTAATGCCAAGGCCTTCACCCACAATACCGATGCACTGGACTCCTTCCGCCCCGCCTTTGGCAACAATTTTTCCATTAAAGGCATTCATTAAATCCGTATCAAAACGGTCTTTTCCGCCCACCATTTCCGGGTGCCGCATCATGGCATTGCGGATTCTTTCAAGTGCCTCACCGTGTTTACCCTGAGGCTGGGCTAACCGTGCAAATCCCAGTGCGGTATTTTTTAATGGCAGTCTATGTACTGGCACTCCGCAGCCGTCCACACTGATCCCCAATTTCTCCTTTGGATATTCGCATATATCCTCAATCGCCGATAAAATCCGCTGTTGATGGGGATGACTCAGTTCACGGTAGCTGCTTACATCCTCTTTGTTATGAACAACGGCGGTTAACATTCCCGAATGCTTCCCGGAGCAGTTGCTGTAAACAGGGGTAAGCTCTCCACCTGATTTTATTAACGCATTGTAGCTATCCATATCCCTTGGAATATGGGTTCCACACTGAAGACGGTTCTCTTCTAAATTGATCCGATTCATTATTTTCATCACACGGTCACGATGCCTTGGCTCACCACTGTGTGAAGCGCAAATTAGCGAAATATCCTTATCTTCAAATTGATAGGCGTCAGCAGCACCCGTTTCTAAAACGGCAACGGCTTGAAACGGCTTCATTGACGACCTTGGGAAAGTTTCTCGATCAGGATTTCCATAATAGTATAGCAAGTCTCCTTTTGGATTAACGACTGCCACATGAATATCATGCGTGCTTTCAAGATATTCCCCCCGGTAGACTTTGATTGGTTTTTCCATATGTATTTCCTCCCACTTTGAAGTCCATATATTATCTATTATACTTCTATTCTGGCTGATTTTTTAAAAAATTCTTTCAAAATATCATAAGGCACTTGCGCTGGAAGCAAGTGCCTTATCTACATAATGAAATTACGACCCGGTTGAGCGGTAATGCCTGACACCCACCTGCCAAATGATTAAGCATGGGAGGATAAAAAGGCTTCCCAGAATCGGTGTGAAGATATACAGAAAATGTTAACAAAGTGTTCATACTTAGAGTCATCCATCTTTTATAAAATTAACTTAGGAATTTTGAAAGGTTGTGGTATATGGTTAATATGCCCCGCCCAGTGCCTAATGACTTAATTATTTACAGATTGCTGAACAAGCGTATGAATTTATCGGAAAATGACAAAAAGTACTATTTACACCGTGAAAAAGGTTTTGAAGGCGAAGTGATGTTTGACAAATTGACAGAGAAGTTTCTTACAAATGAATGTCATATTTTAAGGGGTTTACTTCTCGAGATTAACAACACTGAATTTCAGATTGACTCTACTATTATTCAAAAAACAGTTAAAATCTTTGAAGTGAAAAATTTTGAAGGGGATTATTATTTTGAGGGAGGTAAATTCTATACGAGCGCAGGAAGACTAATCAATAATCCACTTGACCAATTAAGTCGAAGTTTATCCCTTCTTCGCCAGTACCTCCAAAGTCTTAATTGCAATTTAACGGTGGAAGGCTATGTTGTCTTTGTTAACCCCGAATTCGCCTTACTCCAAACACCTCGAGACCAGCCAATTATTCTTCCCTCACAGCTAAACCGCTTTTTGAAAAAGTTAAATATGCATCCCACAAATTTAAATGAAAAACATACAAAGCTTGCTAATCAATTAATTGCCGGCCATAAAACCAAATCGCGCAATTCATTGCTGCCTCAATATGCGTACGAACACCTCAAAAAAGGGCTTACTTGTGCAACTTGTAACTCGTTTCAAATTTCTGTCGGTGAAAGGAAATGTGTTTGTCATGATTGTGGGGCGGAAGAGGATGTGGAGGCTGCAGTATTGCGTTGCGTGGAGGAGTTGAAGTTGTTATTTCCTGAAATGAAGATTACAACGAATTTGGTTTTTGAATGGTGTAAGATGATTGAAAGTAAAAAGAGGATTAGCAGGATTCTGAAGAGGAACTTTAAGATTGTGAAGCATGGCCACGCTTCTTATTACGAGTGATGATGCCTATTCGAGGACACTTCGGTCTCTTTTTTGTCTCTTTGTGTCCTCGAGCTACTTCTTCAAGGACACTTCGTTCTCTTTTTCATCGCTTTGTGTCCTCGAGCTTCTTCTTCAAGGACACTTCGTTCTCTTTTTCATCGCTTTGTGTCCTCGAGCAGCTTCTTCAAGGACACTTCGTTCTCTTTTTCAACGCTTTGTGTCCTCGAGCAGCTTCTTCGAGGACACTTTGCTCTCTTTTTCATCGCTTTGTGTCCTCGAGCGGTTTCTTCGAGGACACTTCGCTCTCTTTTTCACCTCTTTGTGTCCTCGAGCGGCTTCTTCGAGGACACTTTGTTCTCTTTTTCACCTCTTTGTGTCCTCGAGCGGCTTCTTCGAGGACACTTTGTTCTCTTTTTCACCGCTTTGTGTCCTCGAACTTCTTCTTCAAGGACACTTCGTTCTCTTTTTCATCGCTTTGTGTCCTCGAGCGGCTTCTCCGAGGACACTTTGCTCTCTTTTTCACCTCTTTGTGTCCTCGAGCGGCTTCTTCGAGGACACTTTGTTCTCTTTTTCATCTAGTTGTGTCCTCGAGCACCACATTTCGAAACCTAATAGTATTGTAAATTCTTGCACTTATATTAGCTTTGTACGTTCCCGAACTCTTCCTTAAGACGCTCCACGTGTGACACTAGACAGCTTATATTTACTTATTACTTTTTTTAAGATAAAGATTGTTTTAATCAATAGTAGGGTCAAAGCTGCCCCACTAATATAATATCCAAGGCTGGGACTAAAACGATATGAATAAAAGATGAAACTAGATATTGTGAAAAGAACCGCTAAAAATACCTCAAAAATCAATGCAATCAAAACAAATAGTAGATATGGAACTACAATTTCTTTTTTTGAAACATGTTTTAAGGTTATTGCTTCCCAATAAAGATCTCCGAATTTCGCTAATTTCCCCAACCCAATCACCTCAATAAGACATACTTACTTCACAGTATGTCCATTCGGATAAATTCATTAACAATTTCTACAAAATAGCGATATTCTCCTTGCAATAATAAAACCATTGGACAAAAAAAAGGACTGAAAGAAAGCGGTAATTCCCGCTTTCTTTCAGTCCTCACAAGGATTTATTCAACAGTCACTGATTTTGCCAAGTTACGTGGTTTATCAACATCGCATTCACGGTGAAGTGCTGCATAGTACGCAATTAATTGCGTTGGAATAACAGAGATAAGTGGTGTTAATAATTCATGTACTTCTGGAATAACGAAGCTGTCATCGTCCATTTCCAAGCCTTTCATGGAGATGATGCAAGTGTTTGCCCCGCGCGCAGCCACTTCTTTTACATTTCCACGAATGCTTAAGTTTACATTGTTTTGGGTTGCAAGCGCAATGACCGGCGTGCCTTCTTCAATTAAAGCAATCGTTCCATGCTTTAATTCTCCTCCAGCAAAGCCTTCAGCTTGAATATAAGAGATCTCTTTCAGCTTCAAGGCACCTTCTAGGCCTACATAGTAGTCGATACCGCGGCCGATGAAAAAGGCGTTGCGTGTAACAGATAAGAATTCTCTTGAGATAAACTCAATCAGCTCTTTAGAATCACATAGAACTTCCATCGCATTCGCAATGATTCCAAGTTCATGCACAAGATCGAAATCAACCTTAATGTTTTGGCTTTTCGCTGTAACTTCCCCCAAAATCGCAAGCACAGCAATTTGAGCTGTATAAGCCTTTGTTGAAGCTACGGCAATTTCTGGACCGGCATGAAGCAGCAATGTATAATCTGCTTCACGTGAAAGTGTTGAACCTGGAACATTCGTAATTGTTAACGTACGATAGCCCATTTCTTTCACTTTTACAAGTACGGCACGGCTGTCTGCCGTTTCTCCACTTTGTGTAATAAAGATAAACAACGGCTTTTTCGATAACAACGGCATATTATAGACAAATTCACTGGAAATATGAACTTCAACCGGAATTTTTGCCATGTTTTCAATGAGTTGTTTTCCAACAAGGCCCGCATGATAAGAAGTTCCCGCCGCAACAATATAGATACGGTCAGAATCATTCATGGCACTGATGATATCAGTGTCAATGGTCAATTCCCCCTGCTCATTTTGGTACGTTTGAATAATCTTGCGGATAACAAGCGGCTGCTCATCAATTTCTTTTAACATGTAGTGCGGGTAAGTGCCTTTTTCAATATCACTTGCATCCAGATGAGCTGTATATGGTTCGCGGTTAATCGTCTCACCGTTTAGATTTTGAATCGTTACATGATCTTTTTTCACAATTACGATTTCTTTGTCCATTAATTCAACATATTGGTCCGTCACTTGAAGCATGGCCATTGCATCGCTTGCGACAACATTAAAGTCTTTGCCTAACCCCACTAGGAGCGGGCTTTTATTTTTCGCAACAAAAATGGTGTCATGATTTTGCTCATCTAATAAGGCAAGCGCATAAGAACCTTTTAAAAGAGTCAATGTTTTACGGAATGCCTCAATGACTTCCAAGCCTTCGTTTAAAAAACGCTCAATCAACTGTACAATAACTTCCGTATCTGTTTCACTTGTAAAAGTAACATCTGCCAAGTATTCACGCTTTAAAAGATCATAGTTTTCAATCACACCGTTGTGAACAAGCGTAAAACGGCCAGATGTGCTTTTGTGCGGGTGGGAATTAGTTTTGCTTGGAACACCATGTGTTGCCCATCGTGTATGGCCAATTCCGATCTTGGCCATTACTTCTTCATCTACAATATTGCGCAAATCTGCAATGCGCCCTTTTTCTTTAAAAATATGAACGCCATTTTCATTTATTACAGCAATACCAGCTGAGTCATATCCACGATATTCAAGCTTTTCTAAGCCCTTTAATAAAATTTCTTTCGTATCATTATTACCGATATATCCAACAATTCCACACATAATTCTTTTTCCTCCCTAATAAAGGGGGCAAGAATGCTTGGGGCATACTCGCCCCCTTATCTCTGATTTAATCATTTTCTTTATACTCATTAAACTGTGCATTTTCTTCCCTTTGTACCCCAAGTTGCCTTAGGAGTTTTAAGGAAGAACTGACGGTTGTGCATCGCAACCGGGAGGTATCCGCCGAAGTTTCGATAAACCTCCTCCTCGTCAACTAATCTAATCGCTCCAGATTAGTTCAGGCGCTTTAGATAAATCTATCCTCGCTGCCCACCTTTCGCTATTTAAGATGCTTTAATAAAACAAAGCAGATTCATCTTACATGATTGGAAGAAATTCGTCAACTAAATTTTTTCCAATAATAACAAATCATACATAATAAAATATGCACAAGGGAGCAAAAGGTCCCTTGTGCATATGAAAATGGACGACTATACCTCTTTTAATTCCATTTCTTCCTTCACCACATCGACAATTCGATTCACATAAGCTGTGCAAAGCTCTTCTGTGGAGGCTTCGACCATAACTCGCACAAGCGGTTCAGTTCCGGATGGGCGGACAAGAACTCGACCGTCACCCGCCATTTCCGCTTCTACCTGCTCAATAACGGTTTTAACTTTTTCATTGTCCGTCACATGGTGCTTATCTGTGACCCTTACATTCACTAGCTTTTGTGGGAATTTTTTCATTTCACCAGCCAGTTCAGATAATGATTTATGAGTTACTTTCATAATATTTACTAATTGCAGACCTGTCAGCAATCCGTCACCTGTTGTATTATAGTCCAAGAAAATGATATGGCCAGATTGTTCCCCACCGAGGTTGTAGCCATTTTTTTTCATCTCTTCCACTACATATCGATCGCCAACTGCTGTTGGAACACTATGGATGCCGTGACTTTCCAATGCTTTATAGAAACCAAGATTACTCATTACCGTAGAAACAACCGTACTATGCTTTAAGCGGCCATGCTCTTTCATATACTTACCGCATATGTACATGATTTGGTCACCATCAACAATATTGCCCTTTTCATCAATAGCAATGAGACGGTCTCCATCTCCATCAAAGGAAAGTCCAACGTCTGCAACCTTTTCTTTTACTAATGCTGCAAGGGCCTCGGGATGGGTTGAACCAACTCCGGCATTGATGTTAAGTCCATTCGGGGACGCTCCCATCGTGGATAAGTCCGCATCTAAATCAGCAAATAGATGCGTTGCAAGGGAAGATGTGGCCCCATGCGCACAATCTAAAGCAATATGAATACCTGAAAAATCTTCGTCCACCGTATGCTTTAAATATTGCAGATATTTTTGTCCACCTTCAAAATAATCCATGACCTGTCCAAGGTCTGAACCAACTGGCCGAGGCAAATGATCTTCCTGCAAATCAATTAATTTTTCTATTTCCAATTCCTGGTCATCAGAAAGCTTAAAGCCATCTGGTCCAAAGAATTTAATTCCATTGTCTGCGACAGGATTATGGGAAGCAGAAATCATAACTCCTGCTTGCGCTCCTAATGCCTTAGTTAAATAGGATACACCGGGGGTGGATATAACCCCTAATCGCATGACCTCTGCACCGATGGACAGCAAGCCTGCCACAAGAGCCCCCTCTAACATATGTCCTGATACACGGGTATCACGCCCGATAAGTATTTTTGGCCGGTCCTTATCCTTCGTTAATACAAAACCGCCGAAACGGCCTAATTTAAAAGCAAATTCAGGCGTTAATTCGCTATTTGCGACTCCACGAACCCCATCGGTACCGAAATATTTTCCCATTTTAAAAATCGCTCCTTCATGATATATTGCAAGGTTTAGGCGTTATTTTTAGCTATTGTGACGTTTGCTGTAGAATGGTCAAGCTCCCAGTTTACATTTGGTGGTCCTTCCACTTGGATTTCCACTTTATGTGCCCCTTCTTTAAGCTTTGTTACATCTATAAAAGCATTAAAGTCATTAGGATTTAAATTTTTAATGATAGAGCTTGGTCCATTAATGAATAAATCAATGCTTCCATCGGTTATATCAGCCTTATAATTTTCTGATAACCCCTCTATTTTTATAGGCAATCCTGATATAGTTGTTGCGCTTTGTTTTTTAACTACGATCTTGGCTTTTACAACCTCTGGTGTAACCTTCGTAATCCCATTTGAAATAATCACCGGCAGGGTCAAGGTCGTATTACTCCCTATTTTACTGACATCCACTTCAATTCGGACACGGTCTGTATTATTTAAGACGTCCTCACTGCCAATAATCGTGGCTTCCGGTTTATCCAGGGTGATGGAGTCAATCGAAATTCCTGTTGGCGGTGTTCCTTTTTGAATAATATCAATAGGAACCTTTTTACTAAGGGCTGTAACTGGAACAGTAACTCTGACTGTGTCCGGTTCCACGACAACATCCAATTTATTTAAATTTCGGTCAAGGACCCGTACGTGTGCATCTCTCGTAAAATCGGACGTAACGCCTTGATCTAAATCTAATGTAGCTTTGACATAAGAAATTTGGTCGACTACATTACTTGCACCCGTAATTTTCACCTGATTCGGTTGAATTAGAGGCTGACCTGCCACATACCCGGACGGCAGCAGGCTGCTATTAAATTCAGCGTCAACTTTAAATTCCCTTGTAACTTTTTCTTGAACCGATACATCTACATACGATGGGTCAATGGTCGCCGTCAATTTATCTGATAAGTTTTTAATTCTCATTTTAACCCTTTGGTTTCCAATTTTCGCCTTCGTCAAATCTATATAGACCTCAAAGTTTCTTAACGCCTTTGCAGACTGTACATGCGGCATTGGTCCCTTTATCGTGACCGCCACAGTTTCAGGTATACCGGTCACAACCAGATTTTCAGTATCAAAATACGCTTTAACTGGTACATCTGTTATGGTCGCAGTCGTCTGTTCCCCTGGCACATTGATGTCGGTTAATTTACTGCTTGTATACGGAACAGATGAATAAAGCAGAATGGCTAGCAGCAGGGAAATGATTTTAATAAACCAAGGATTATCCATCCATTTATCCATTTTTCTTCCCCCTCCAGTTCCAACGAGCTGAGGAAGCTTGTTTGACCTTGTTATTAATGAATAATTCATCTGAGAGCAATTCCTTAAATTCATCACCTTTTAAATCACGATGCAGCTCCCCGTTTTTCGTTAATGAAATTCCACCGGTTTCTTCTGACACGACAATGGTTACGCTATCGGTTACTTCACTAATTCCAAGTGCAGCGCGATGCCTTGTGCCTAGCTCCTTTGAAATAAAGGGACTTTCTGATAATGGAAGATAACAGGCCGCTGCCGATACCATATTTTTTTGAATAATAACGGCTCCGTCATGCAGTGGTGTGTTAGGGATAAAAATATTGATAAGCAATTCAGATGAAATTTTTGAATCAAGCGGAATTCCCGTCTCTATGTAATCACTCATGCCCGTTTCCCTTTCAATCGAAATCAAGGCACCGATCCGTCGTTTTGCCATGTAATCTGTTGCTTTTAGAATGGCTGAAATTGCTTTTTCCTGGTTATCATCATCCGGATTAGAACTCCTTGAGAAAAATCTGCCTCTCCCCAGTTGTTCAAGGGCTCTTCTGAGTTCCGGCTGAAAAATAATGATGATGGCAAGAAAGCCCCAATTAATGGCCTGCTGCATGATCCAGCTTAAGGTTTTTAATCCTAAATAATCACTGACAACTCTTACAAGCAGGATGACAATGATCCCTTTAAGTAATTGAACAGCTTTTGTTCCCCTAATAACATTTATCAGCTTATAAATGACATACCATACGAGGAGAATATCAACAATACTGGAAAGATACTTCCATAATGTGAAATCAGGTAACAGCATGGTTTTTCCTCCGTAATTTCGCTTAGAATCCATTGAAACAAATAACCAATACATTATACCATAAAACCAACTTGTACCTATTATATGTATATTGATTTCAAAAAAAATCACTCGGGGCCGAGTGATTTTTTTATTTTTCTCCTATTTGGTCAAAAACGTTTAAACAATCGTTGGCCGTTTTTTTCATGTAGTACCAAATCCAATCAAAGACTTTATTGACGACGAAGACCTTCCCCGTTACATGACCGGCAGAAGCCATATATTTTTCACCGTTAATCACAGTGACATTGCCCTTTACTTCACCTTCAATTTTGATTTTTCCATTTTGAACAATGACGTCCCCTTCCACAACTTTACCCTTTGGTACAATGACGGTATTGTTTTTTACGATTAAATTTTTTTGCTTCGTGACAGAAAAATCACGGTCCTGGCTCCAGTTCGAAACTAAACTTCCGAGCATTAAAATGATAAATAATGAGGCCGCGGCTACCAATGGGTGGCTTTTCAACCAACGCTCAATACCAATCCTTTTCTTTTCCTTCGGGAGTTTTGCAAGGACATTGGCTGTGAAATCAGGCGGTGCCTGCATTGATGCAGTGCTTTTGACAAACGCAATGGTCTTATTCAGCTCTTGAAATAAGGTTTCACAATCTTTACATTGCTGGAGGTGTTTTCTTAATAGCTGTTCATTTTCAAGTTCGATTTCTTCATCTAAAAATTCATGTATTAATTCAATGATTTGATCCGAACATTTCATTGGTTTCACCTCTTATCAAACATACCGTAGTTGTTGTCGTAATGCTTCCCGTCCACGATGGATTCTTGTTTTGACTGTACCTAAAGGCAAATCAAGAATCTCGCTAATTTCATTTAATGATAATTCCTCAATATATTTTAAAACAATCACTGTACGATATTTTTCTGGAAGTTTTAGGATCTCCTTCTGTACCGTCTCATGGAGCTCTAAACTCTCCAGCTGACTTTCAGGCAGTGGAGTGCCAGAAGGAATTTGCGAATACATCGTTAATCCCTCCGTTCCTGAAACCTCTGCATCCAAATAATAATCCGGCTTCTTTTTTCGAATTCGATCAATGCATAAATTGGTTGCAATGCGAAAAAGCCAGGTAGAGAATTTCAATTCTTGGTTAAAGGATTTTATATTCACATAAGCCCGCAGGAACGCCTCTTGTGCGAGGTCTTCTGCTTCATGTTGATTTCCGATCATCCGGTAACAAAGCTGATAGACACTATTTTTGTATATTTCAACGATTTCTCCAAATGCATCTTGATCTCCCTTTATTACCTGTTTAATTCTCTTTTTAATGACCGCTTCCATCTATTTACCTCCGCTCCAATGCGGCTATTCGATATTACGAATCGATAGCGAAAAAGTTCCGTTAAAAACGAAAAAACTTCTCAATACCTTTAATATTAGCAAAAATTTACTAAAATGGGTTCGAAACTAAAAAAAAAGCAGCAAACGCTGCTTTTCATCTATAATAGTTTTTCTCCAAATAATGAACCCATTAGAGCAACAGCGCAAGTTGCTGTTTTATTTTTATCATCCAGAATCGGATTTACTTCAACAAATTCAGCAGAGGTAATAATTTTTGATTCTTCCAGCATTTCCATCGCCAAGTGGCTTTCACGATAGCTGATCCCACCCATGACCGGAGTACCGACACCCGGTGCATCACCAGGATCAAGACCATCTAAGTCTAATGATAAATGGACTCCGTCCGTCCTCTCTTTCAGATAGGCAATCGTTTCTTCCATCACTTTTGTCATTCCCAGACGGTCAATTTCATGCATCGTATAAACTTTCATACCAATTTCTTTAATTAAATCCTTCTCACCGTCATCAAGTGCTCTTGCACCAATTAACACCACATTCTCTGGCTTTACTTTCGGTCCATAGCCGCCTATCTGTGTAAGCAATGGATGACCCAATCCTAAACTTGCAGCTAAAGGCATTCCATGGATGTTTCCTGTTGGTGACGTTTCCGCTGTGTTCAAATCACCATGTGCATCATACCAAATAACCCCAAGGTTTTTATAGTGTTTGGAAACACCGGCCAAAGTGCCGATTGCAATGCTGTGGTCTCCACCCAGAACAAGCGGAAAGGATCCAGCCTGGATGACTTCATCGACCTTTTCAGCAAGCATCGAATTCTTTTCTGCAACCAAGTCTAGATTTCGAAGATTTGATTCTTTATCGATAACGACTTCAGGTCTTCCAATTGCAATATCTCCCAAATCTTGAATTTCATCAAATAATGGTTTAAGGCGCTCATTAATTCCAGCATAGCGGATCGCACTCGGACCCATATCGACGCCCCTTCTCATTTGACCTAAATCCATCGGCATCCCAATTATAGAAAGCTTTTTCATCATTATTCCTCCTACCCCTTAATACTTACTATTTTAACCGCTTTCATACCAATGACTCAACTCGACAAAATTATGTATATATATGCGGAATTTTTCTAAGGAAGCAGAAATTATAA
>NZ_AP041611.1:5595000-5660000 GCF_055395235.1 Neobacillus sp. Fa239 | reverse complement strand
CACCGGCAGTCACCTTAGAGTGCCCAACTGAATGCTGGCAACTAAGATCAAGGGTTGCGCTCGTTGCGGGACTTAACCCAACATCTCACGACACGAGCTGACGACAACCATGCACCACCTGTCACTCTGTCCCCCGAAGGGGAAAGCCCTATCTCTAGGGTTGTCAGAGGATGTCAAGACCTGGTAAGGTTCTTCGCGTTGCTTCGAATTAAACCACATGCTCCACCGCTTGTGCGGGCCCCCGTCAATTCCTTTGAGTTTCAGCCTTGCGGCCGTACTCCCCAGGCGGAGTGCTTAATGCGTTAGCTGCAGCACTAAAGGGCGGAAACCCTCTAACACTTAGCACTCATCGTTTACGGCGTGGACTACCAGGGTATCTAATCCTGTTTGCTCCCCACGCTTTCGCGCCTCAGCGTCAGTTACAGACCAGAAAGCCGCCTTCGCCACTGGTGTTCCTCCACATCTCTACGCATTTCACCGCTACACGTGGAATTCCGCTTTCCTCTTCTGCACTCAAGTCCCCCAGTTTCCAATGACCCTCCACGGTTGAGCCGTGGGCTTTCACATCAGACTTAAAGGACCGCCTGCGCGCGCTTTACGCCCAATAATTCCGGACAACGCTTGCCACCTACGTATTACCGCGGCTGCTGGCACGTAGTTAGCCGTGGCTTTCTGGTTAGGTACCGTCAAGGTACCGGCAGTGACTCCGGTACTTGTTCTTCCCTAACAACAGAGCTTTACGACCCGAAGGCCTTCATCGCTCACGCGGCGTTGCTCCGTCAGACTTTCGTCCATTGCGGAAGATTCCCTACTGCTGCCTCCCGTAGGAGTCTGGGCCGTGTCTCAGTCCCAGTGTGGCCGATCACCCTCTCAGGTCGGCTACGCATCGTCGCCTTGGTGAGCCGTTACCTCACCAACTAGCTAATGCGCCGCGGGCCCATCTGTAAGTGACAGCCGAAACCGTCTTTCAGCTTTTCCTCATGAGAGGAAAAGGATTATCCGGTATTAGCACCGGTTTCCCGGTGTTATCCCAGTCTTACAGGCAGGTTGCCCACGTGTTACTCACCCGTCCGCCGCTAATCAACGGGAGCAAGCTCCCATTGATTCGCTCGACTTGCATGTATTAGGCACGCCGCCAGCGTTCGTCCTGAGCCAGGATCAAACTCTCCAAGAAAGTTGATTAGCTCAAAAATGTTACGTTGGCTTCGTTTCAAAAAGAAACGAATATTATTGTTTGTTTACACGTCTTGTTTGTTTAGTTTTCAAAGATCAATTTTTCAGCGCCACTCAAAAGCGACTTTATTAATATATCACCTGCGCCACATAAAGTCAACAACTTTTTTGAAATTGTTTTTATGTCAGCAGCGACGTTTATTAATATAACAAGATAATAAATATTCGTCAATGCTTTTTTAAAAAAAAGTATGATTTCACCCTTTTTTTCTATCTTTTCTATCCTTACGCATATATTTTAGACATTCGGTTGGCGAAGCTACTCGTCTAAACAACGTGAACAAAACCTTGTATCTCTCTTTCATAGCACGCTTTACAATATGATCGATTCGCTCATCCGTTAAATCAAATAGAATTTCATCCATCTCTCTTTTAATTAGGTATTCCATTTCTTTTACTTCTTTTTCGTTTATTAGGAAACCAATCATTGCATTACCTCCGTTAACTTCTAGTTATAGTAGTCTTTTCCAATTTATTTAATTTTATAATAAAAATCTTTATTCATATTATTAAAAAAAGACGCATAGGTTGAGACAAGGATGGTAATGGACGAGGTGGGTAAATATGAATTTCTTTTTTGTGTTGAATGGAAAAGCATTAAAAAACATTTCGTTAATCTTAATTGCAGCTTTTTTTGCCGCATGGTTTCTCTATATGGAGAATCTTGCACAGATTCCTGTTTTTTCTGCAAAGGATGGTCCAAAGGCAATTTATCGAGGGGAAAAGGATCTTGCTCTTACGTTTGATATCGGCTGGGGTGACGAAAAAGCAGAACCCATTATAGATACCCTGAAGAAAGCAAACGTAAAGTCAGCTACATTCTTTTTGTCTGGATCTTGGGCCGAGCGGCATCCCGATATTGTAAATCGAATTGTTAAAGATGGCTATGAAATCGGAATGCTGGGCTATGCGTATGAGGATTATACACAATTGGAGGATTCAAAAATCAGCAGAGATATTTCTAAGGCACAAGAGGCTTTCAAAAAATTAAATGTTAAGGATATTAAACTTTTACGCGCTCCTACGGGACAGTTTGATAAAAGGACACTTAATATTGCCGATCGATATGGATATACCGTCGTCCACTGGAGTGTCGATTCAATGGATTGGACCAATCCGGGAATTGGGAAAATTGCTGCAAACGTAGAAAAGGCGGATAAAGGAGATATCGTTCTTTTACATGCCTCCGATTCTGCAAAACAAACAGCGAAAGCACTTCCATTAATTTTGGACGAAATCCGAAAAAAAGGACTAAAGCTTGTTTCTGTTTCTGAAATGATTGCTAATGGCAATGTACAGTCTAAAGAAATTAGATAAACAAAAAACCGTCCCTTAAACGGACGGTTTTTTATTAATTTTTCCTACTCCTGCGTTTTCTCTTCGTTTTTCTCTCTCGAGTTTCGATTGTGCATTTAATTTATGAAGGACCAATGTTTGATACGCATTACATGCCATCAGTCCAAACATCATGAGGTAGAACCAACTGTTATCATTGACTTTAATTGCCGGAACCCATTCCACTAAAGTAACAACTGTCATGACAAAAAGAGCCGGGATAAAGGCCTCCTTATTAGTCTGTTTCATTTTAAACCATGCTACCGTGAAAGCAACAACAAGCAAGATGACAGCAGGTATTAAAAAAGGCAAAATGGAGCTTCCATGTGAAGCAAATTTTTCAAAGCGCCAATCAATCAGATCAAACAGACCAAATAGAATGAGAACGACTTGAACGCCATTCCAAAGTGACACAGATTTAAAAATTCCTAAACCAAAGCGGTGAACAGTTAAATAGGCAAAAAAACCAAGCTGACTGACTAAACTAAAGAGAAATCCCATTGCAATTAACCATACAAGTGATGAAAGTATATCGACAATTTTAAATTCAGTAAAATAAGGCTGAAATTCATTCCAGCGAACAATAAAACCCACAATGGCTGTTGTGAGCCCGCCGATTCCTAATGTAGTCGAAAAAAGTCTTACCCAATTGCGGCTCGTCACACTATAAACCCCCGTATAAAAAATAATTCCTTCCATGATTGTACCAATCCGTATTAGAAAAATCTATATTTTGCGTTTCACAACGAATAATCTTTGTGCATTTTCTTCATTCTAAAATTAAGGATTCATATGTGAAAGGAGCTTAACCATGAAAGTTAGAAAAATGCTGCTCCTCCTACCTGTTATGTTACTCCTCGGCAGTTGTTCTTCGAATGAATCAAGCAGTGGAGGACAAATTGATTACGAACAAACCAAAAAAATGGTTGTCGATATTCTGAAAACAGATGAGGGTAAGAAGGCCATTCAGGACATCATGTCCGATGATCAAATGAAACAAAAACTGGTTATGGATCAAAAGGTAGTCTCTGACACAATCCAACAAACACTTACATCAGACAAAGCAACCGTGTTTTGGAAAAAGACATTCAGCGATCCCAAGTTTGCTCAAGGTGTGGCAAAGAACATGCGGGCTGAAAATGAAAAGCTGCTTAAAGATTTAATGAATGATCCCCAATATCGCGGAATGATGATCCAGGTTTTTAAAGAGCCGGAAATTCAAAAGGAGTTGGCAGATGCCCTTAAAAGCAAAGACTACCGTGAACATCTGCAAAAGGTAATAGCGGAAACTATTGAAAGCCCGCTGTTTAAAGTGAAAATGCAGGAATTGCTTGTAAAAGCAGCTGAGGATATGAAAAATAAAGCAAGTTCAAAGGCTTCCAGCGGAGGGCAAGGAAGTCAAGGAGATAGCGGTTCAAAATCAGGGTCTTAAAAACGATAAAAAGGCTGACCCCTTTGTTTTTGAGTCAGCCTTTTTCTTATGTTATTTAAGAAGGCTTGCTACCTTCTCAGCAATTTCGAGATATATTTTACCTATTTGATGGTCTTCTTGGTATACTGATGGCGCAAAGTCCTCTTCATTCCAATCAGGCTGATTAAGCGGCAGACGACCAAGCACTTCGGTATTTAATTCGTCGGCTAATTTCTCTCCGCCGCCGCGGCCGAATACATACTCTTTTTCACCCGTCAATTTACTTTCAAAATAGGCCATATTTTCAATTACTCCAAGGATTTCATGTTCCGTTTTAAGCGCCATCGCTCCTGCACGCGCTGCTACGAATGCTGCCGTTGGGTGCGGCGTCGTAACGATAATTTCTTTGCAGGCAGGAAGCATGGTGTGAACATCTAAAGCCACGTCACCGGTGCCTGGAGGCAGGTCTAACAGTAGATAATCTACATCGCCCCACTCCACTTCACTAAAGAAGCTGTTAAGCATTTTACCAAGCATAGGGCCGCGCCAGATAATCGGTGCATTATCTTCCACAAAGAAGCCCATTGAAATGACCTTAACGCCAAAGCGTTCAACTGGAATGATCTTCTCCCCGCGAACAACAGGTCTTTTCGTAATTCCCATCATATCCGGTACGCTGAATCCATAGATATCAGCATCAATTAAGCCGACTTTTTTGCCTAATCGAGCCAAGGCAACAGCCAGATTGACTGATACCGTTGATTTTCCTACGCCGCCTTTTCCGCTGGCAATCGCGATGAACGTTGTATTTTTAGAGGATAATAAGGTTTTCTCTTCGGTTTCATTTGAAGCGTGACGATGTGCAGCCAACACTTCCTCTGGCAGCTCACTAAAGCGAATGCCGACTGTGGCTGCTCCTATTTCCTTAAGTAAGTTAACAATTTGGGTTTGTAACTGTAATTGTTCCGCAGTGCCGGTTTTGGCAATCTGAACTTTTACACTGACATGATTTTTTTCTTCTTTTATTTTAATTTCCTCAATAGCATTCAATTCTGCCAAGGTTTTATGTAAGAATGGCTCTTGTAGACTACCGAGGACTTCACGTACTCTTACTTCTGTTAACATGTAAACAAACACCTCACCTTAAGAATTCGTTTCCAAAACCAAGTATATCATAACTTAGGAAAGAAACTGTTAATTGTATCACACATTATTCCTATCCAGACTAAGCAAACCCACTATTAAAGGAAGGTGATTTCGCTCACCTTCCTTAATCTGTTTATTTAAATTCCTTTTCATTCGTAAAATATCGATTGATTCCAGTATAAATAGATCCTGCCACTTTATTCTGATAAGAGTCCTTTTTAAGATTAGCTCTTTCCGCTGGATTTGAAAGAAAGCCAACCTCTACCAGCGCTCCAGGCTTTTTAGCGTATTTTAAAATATATATTTGATTAAAAGCTTTAGCTTTCCTTTTTGTATTCTCCAGATTTCGTCTAAGCTCATCTTGAATAAATTTTGCTGCTCTGGCATTTTCCTCTAAATGTGTGGAATAAAAGGTTTGGGCACCGCTATATTGCGAGGACGGAATAGCATTTAAATGGATGCTGACGAAAAAATCATCATCTGAACCATTAATCAATTTCAGCCTTCTTTTCAAATCTTGTACTTTTCTTCTGCTGTAGCCTTTTGTATCAGGGTCTGCTAAATCGTAATCACTGTCCCTTGTCATAATCACAAGAGCTCCCTGCTGCTGTAATAAATCCCTCAGTTTTAAAGATATCTTTAGAGCAATGTCCTTTTCTAGCACGGGGTCTTCACCTGCTCCGCCATCGACTCCGCCATGGCCGGGATCAATTAAGATGATTTTACCCGATAATGGAAGGCTCCACGATTTCCATGAGTTATTTTCTGTAAAGTCATGCTGTAAAATTAAAAATAGCAACAACAGCCCCACAGTAAACCCAATGATTTTTAATCTTCGCTTTAACAACCAAATCATTCCTTCCCGCTCGTCCATGTTCATATACACTATATGGGACAAGTGGGATTTTTAGAACAAAGAAAAGCGGAAGCGCACGTTTAGCGCACGACAGGACTGGAGCTCTCCAACTGAGATAAAGGAAACACGAAGAGCGTTAGCGATTCGATGTTGACTTATCGTAGGGCGGAGAGCGAAGTACTCTAGTCGCTGGGCGCTGGAGCTGGACAGTAATCGAAGATTATTAATGCAACCTAAGCTTGTGACGTCTTTCCCCTTTTTCATAGCCTTCTCTCCACCATACGAGGATATATTGTTCACAAAGGTAATAAAGCGATTCACTCATCGTACCCTCTTCTCCATTTCCCCAATAAAGCAAAAAGTTAAATAATGTATCAATTAAATGTTTTTCTTCCTTCACACAGCGCATTCTGACATCATCTATATTTTCACCATAATAGCCAAATTTGCTAAACTTTGCCCCTAATAAATAAGCCTCAAGGGCAACGTCATAGCAGGCTTCTTCTACTCCTGTATTCATCACAATACTGGAGGTAATTCTAGTCGAGCCAAAATAGTGCTGAACCCGTTCCTTTAACATTTTAATGGAGAGATCTTTCAGAACGGAGCGCTCGTATTTGATTTGTTTTTCACGCTTTTTCTCTTTAAAGGTTGTAATTACATTCACTGCACTTTCACCTCTTAGGTCTATTCTTTATCCCTAGGTGATAAAAATGCAAAAGCAAAGCTGATTTCCATTTCCAATTTTTCATAAAACGAATTTGTCGATACCTACTCAGAATTTGTAGATATTTCCCGGGAACTTGTTGAAATTTGAAAAATAATGAAAATAAGTAAGTTTTAAAGTGAGGAAACCATTATTCTTAGCTGATACATATCGTTCTGCCAGTTGGCCGTTTGGGGGAATTGTTTTTATCGTAGGTATATCGCCTGGCGATACGGCATTTTCATTGATGGATTTGTTATATCGCCTAGCGATATGACACTTCTTGGATGTCTTTTGTTATGTTATATCACCTGGCGATATGACGCTTCTTGGATGTCTTTGTTATATCGCCTGGCGATATGAATCAAAAAGATTGAGTCGCGAAAAAAAGACTGATATAGGCACATTATTTTCGAAATATGGAGAATAGCCAGTCCCATTTATCTTTTGGCTTATATATTGCTTCTTCTAAACGTTTATTAAAATTATTCTGTAAGTGCCATTCTTCTTTTTGTTCGTCCCGCATCTTTTGGATTTCCTTTTGCAAGGAATCGCTTATTTGCCTTTCTTGTTCCAGTAAATCTTCGTAATATTCCCTTTGTTGTTCATTTAATTTCTCAATTTTTGCATTAGTTTTTTGGGCTGAATTTGCAATATTGGAACTTATAACATGATGATCTTGCTGGAGCCGGGAAACAGTGGTTTTAAGCTGAGACATATCGTTTGTTAGCTGAACGTTCATTTCACGTGCGGCCGCGAGTTCATTCGCTAAAAACATTAAAACTTCTTTTATTTGATTAGGGTCTTGTGGTAATTGGCCATATGTATCGTGTATCGCCATTCCTGTTTCATTTGGCCCTTCCAATATTTCTTGTTGTTGATAGACAATCTCTTTGGCCGTATCGTCCAGAGGCTTATCCGTATCGCGTAACGCTATAAGCGCTTCGATATCGGATTGAACAAAGATACGCCGATCGCCATCTTTTAAAAACTCATATCCATTCCGTTCTAAGATCTGACCATACTTCCGGACAGTGGGTGTAGCAATTCCCACCTCTTCAGCCGCTTCTTTCGTAGTGAAAGCACGTTCATTCGGTTGTATATCACGTCGCATATCGGACCTCCTTTTCTTTTAAATATGAAGGTTTTCAAGAGTTTTTGCAACACATATCGGCATGCGATACAAAAAAACTTCATTCCTGCAATCAAAAAGACCCCCAACTGAATTAGTTGAGAGCCTTTGAACGCATCATTAACGTTTTAATGTATTAAAATGTTTTACAACTTCTTGAGTAAGGTCGTCGTTTTCATCCAGTTCGCAAACTCCTTGAAGTACCTGTAGAACACCTTTCTCTTTAATCATCTCTTGAAGTTTTACTGCCTCTTCATCTTCCTTATTATCAAAAAGTAAGGCTGAGGCTATCGCCTTTGCAAGATTCGAGAAAGATAGACCTGCTTTCTTAGCTTCGGTTGCCGGACGGACCAAACGATCATTCGGCCCAAGTTTACGAAGAGGTGAACGGCCTACCCTTGTTACAGCATCATTCAAAATTGGATTTTTAAAACGGGAGATAATTTTGTTAATGTATTGTTGATGTTCTTCTGCATCCAAGTCATATTGTTTTATTAAATATGCACCAGTCTCAACAAGTGTCGCTTGAACCTGGGCAAGAATCTCTTCATCTGCTAAAGCCTGATCAATCGTAAATGCTTTGTTCTTAAGATAACCAAGGTAGGCAATCACTGCGTGTCCTGTATTAACTGTGAATAGCTTTCTTTCGATAAATGGGCCCAAGTCTAAAACAATTTTCATTCCGTTAATTGGCGGAATGGTTTCATCCGTTTCTACAACCCATTCATAATAAGGCTCAACCAGAACATCAAGTGAACCCTGATTGTTTTGAATTGGAACAATCCGGTCTACGGCAGAATTAAAGAAATATACTTGATCAAGTAAAGCAGCTTTTGTTTGTTCATCCAAATTTTCTGTTATGTAATTCTGTAAAAGGTCAGTTGCTGAAATTTGATTTTCACAGGCAATAACATATAATTTTTCGTCATTCGACTTCACTCTTTCTGTTAGACCCTTTGCAATTAACGGAGCAATGCGCGGAAGAATGGTTGGTCCAATCGCAGTTGTTAAAAAGGTTGCCTTCTTTATAGCTTCTATGACTTCATTTTCCTGTGTCATATTATTTAGCCCTGATACATTGGAAATAGTTAAATCTTCTTGTTGTTCTGTAGCCAATTTCACTTGATACTGCCTTTTCTCATTTAATTGATTTATAACTTGATCAGCAATATCAACAAAAGTCACATGATAACCGGATTGTGAAAAAAGAGCTCCAATAAAACCTCTGCCAATATTTCCTGCGCCAAAATGTACTACTTGTTTCATTTTTATCATTCCTTTATCACATTGTTGTATAGATATTCTAAAAAAATCTTCTCTAATCTATTTCGAATTAGATCTTCGTTCGATGATGAGAAAATCATAATTGCTTCATTATTCTCAATTAAACTCGTGCTTATCAAGCTTATTATTTCCTGCCTTCTAAAGCTCAATTCCTCAGGTGCTATCATTAACAGCAGATGCCTCATAGGCATCTCCTTCCCATCCATACCTTTTATTTCAATGGGTTCTTCTATTGAAGTGATTTGAAATATTAGCTCTTCGACGTTCTTATGTCTGCAATGGAAAAAGCCCATTTCCGTATTAGGTATTCCAAGACCGCCTAATCTTTCTCGATCCTTAAGTTCTTTCATAACAGCTTCTGGATCAATTAAAAGTTTTTCCTCCTCCGCTTCCTTTACCATCATTTTAATAATCTGTTCATGGCTTTTTAAATTAGAAAGCGGGTAGACTCGAAAGTGATGTAGAACAGATTTAATAGTTTGCCCAACATCATTTAAGTCCTGCAAAATCTCGATAATCCCTCCTTTTTCTATACCGGCTGGAGGGGATTCCTTTTGTTTTGTTTTTAGGTAATGTTTATTTGCAGTTACGTTCTCAATATTATTTCTTAAAAAGGTTCTTATTGTCTTAACATTTTCATCGGTTAATAGAGGAGAAACCAATATATAATCTTTGTTTATAAAAGGCAGACGAACCGTGGAAATGATAATATCAAAATTTTTAAAGCTCTCCTGCTGCTGTATTTCTTTAATAGAGCTGATTTCCACCAAATCAATCTCATTTATTTCCTTTTTTATTCGGCTGGCAAGCATTTTCGAGGTACCTATACCAGTAGGGCAGACCACAAGGGCCTTTATCGATATATCTTCTTCCCTCATAACGAGCGCTGAACCAAAATGGAGGACAATAAAGGCAACCTCATCATCAGGAATGAAGTCAATCTCTTTTAATTCCTTTTCTACACTGTTCTTTACTGCCATAAACAGAAGCGGGTACTTCCTTTTTATTTCCTCTGCTAAAGGATTATATAGGCCTACTTTTTGTTTAAGGCGAAATAGAGAGGGTTCCATATGTGCAAGAAGCCCTTGAAACAAAGAGAAATCATTTGTGAAATCAACATGTAGCTGTGAAGAAACACCACGGATTATATTCTTCACCATCTGGTTGAGTACAACACGATCATAAGGAACCGCATCCACTGCTTGAAGTTTAGACCCTTTAAATATGACAGCTAAATAGATAAGATCCTCTTTTGTGAAAGACACTGCATACATTCTTTCTAATTCCTGACATATTTTAATGATAAGATTATATTCATTTGTCAGTTCGTTTGAGTAAACGACCTCATCTTCTAAAAGAAAATCATCTTCCGTCCTTTGCATTGAAATGCAAATTTGTACAATTAACCCTATGTAATCACTATCTGCCAGGCGTGGTTTAATTTGATGAAATGTACTATTTACCACCCTGTTTATTACATCAAGATAACCCGCTTGAAAATAATACAAAATAATTTTTTCAGGGACTTTTCCTTTTTCTAATAAAAAAAGACTTTCAATTAGTTCGTCATTGAAATACTGTAAAAAAAAGCTTGCAAGAGCTTGACGTTTATTGGATTCCAATCCAAAAACGTCAACCCCTACCCCTTTTTTTCTGGAAATGTCAATATGGTAATCTTTTATCCAATCGGTCAATTCATCTAAAAATGCTGTTAATGTTGAAATACTGATACCAAGATAGGAAGCTAATCCCTGAATTTTGTAGGATTCTTCTTCGAGCAATGCTAAAAGGAGCAACAATTTTCTTTCCTTAGGCGTTTGGTCAACAGTGTGAGCAGCCGTTAAGTGCTGAATTAGCTTAAATAATTGTTCATTCCTTCCCTCAATAACAAGTCCTTTATTGGTATTACGTGATAGTTGAAGCTCAAAAGATTCAAGAACCTTTTCAATCGTTTTCAGATCACGATGAACCGTTCGAACACTTACATTTAAATAGGAAGCAATAGAAGAAGCAGTATGTTTTCCAGTTGTTTTAACAATTAACTCAATGATTGCTTTTTCCCTTGAGGTAATGTGCATGCTACCCACTCATTTCTGGAAAGAAATAATGAATAAAAAAGCGCAAATTGCGCTTTTTTATTCATTAGAATGAACTAATTCTTCTTTATCATTTAAGATATTCATTATTTCTTGTGCTGTTTTCGCTTTTACCATTTTTTCAATATTGGCTATATCTGAACATGTAACGGCAATTCCAGACAGAATCTCAAGATGTGTGCCATCTTTTCCGGCAATTGCGAAAATCATCCGTGCCATGTTGCCATCACCAAAATCTACTCCTTTTGGTACTTGTAAAACAGTGAATCCCGATTTAAGAACCTCTTTTTTGGCATCTTCCGTTCCATGCGGGATGGCAACATCATTCCCCATAAAGGTTGAGGTTAATTTGTCGCGCTCAATCATTGCTTCAATATAGCCTTCGTTTACATATCCTCCATTCACCAAGGCTCTTCCAGCAAAACGAATTGCTTCTTCCTTAGTGGCGAAGTCTTGGTTTAAGAAAATATTTTTCTCAAGCAGCAAGTCATCATTATGATCATTATAATCGTCCGATTTAGCGAGGTTATCTTCAGCATCGTCTACATTTTCCTGAAGTCCATTTTCACCTTGATGCTTAAGGCGGTCAATTAATTTGTCGTATTCAGGGCTGGCTAAGAAGTTATCCACCGATACATGATACGCATTTGGGACTTTATCCTTTGCCCGAGGAGTTAAACTTTCCTGGGTCACAATAATCTGGGCATCTAACGGAAGATTACTGATCGCCGTGTTTGTAACGGTAACAGGCAGTCCGGCCTCCTTAACCTTTTTGCGAAGAAGGGAAGCTCCCATCGCACTTGAACCCATACCTGCATCGCAAGCAAAGACAATTTTCTTTACATTCTCTGGGAAAACTCCCGGATTGGCTGCAAGAGCACTTGCTACTGAGCTTTTCTTACCTTTCATTTGTTGCATTTTTTCCGCTGCTTCTTCAATATTTTCATCTGTTTGTTTACTTGTTTTAAGAATGACAGAAGAAACGAGGAATGACACGGCCGCAGCTACAAAAACACCAGCCAGCACACCAAGGTAACCACCTTTAGGTGTCATTGCCAAAACAGCAAAGATACTTCCTGGTGAAGCAGGGGCTACAAGACCAGCATGAAATACTGAAAGTGTAAAGACACCAGAAACTCCACCTGCCATAACAGCAAGAATGAGTAAAGGACGCATTAATATATACGGAAAGTAAATTTCATGAATCCCACCAAGGAAATGAATAATAACTGCACCAGGAGCAGATTGTTTAGCATTCCCTTTCGCAAAAAACATATATGCAAGAAGGACGCCTAAACCAGGTCCCGGGTTTGCTTCAAGCAAGAACAAAATTGATTTCCCGGCTGCTTTTGCTTGTTCAATTCCTAATGGAACCAAAATTCCATTACCGATAGCGTTATTTAAGAATAGGATTTTTGCTGGTTCAATAAATATATTTGCTAATGGAATTAGATGGTGTTTAATTAAAAAGTCAACACCAGAGGCTAACAGATGACTTAAAAATTCAACTGCAGGACCTATTCCAAAATAAGCAAGGATCGCTAAGATAGCGCCTACAATTCCTGCCGCAAAATTATTGATAAGCATTTCAAAGCCTTGACGGATTCTATTATGGAATAACCTATCTACTTGTTTTATACAGTAACCGCCCAGAGGTCCCATAATCATAGCACCTAAAAACATCGGGACATTGGTACCTACGATGACACCAATCGTTCCGGCAGCACCTACAACGGCCCCTCGATCCCCATAAATGATTTTCCCTCCAGTGTATCCAATTAGGAGCGGTAATAAATAAGTAATCATTGGACCTACGAGTGTAGCTAGATGCTTATTCGGCAACCATCCCGTAGGTATAAATAATGCAGTAATAAGGCCCCAAGCGATAAACGCTCCGATATTCGGCATAATCATGGAACTTAATGAGTTCCCGAATTTTTGCACAGCTAGCTTTATATTTGATTGAGCCATTTGCTTCTCTCCTTTATCCTTTAAGTTACATCTTATTTTTAATCTTAAAACAGGTAACTTTGGCATTCAATAAAGAGTAAAACTGACATTGTCGCACATTAATAGACAAAGTTAGTTTTTCTCCCGACAGTGGCGAATATTCTACTATTTGAATAGGGATTTTTCCCTTCACTATCTTTTCCCGCATTTTTGCGCTTAAACAATCGGTTAATATAAAAAAGACCCCCAAGCAAAATGCTTGGGAGTCTTTGAAACATTGATAATTAACGTTTTGAGAACTGAGGCGCACGACGAGCACCTTTAAGACCGTATTTTTTACGCTCTTTCATACGTGCATCACGAGTTAATAAACCTGCGCGTTTTAAAGTTGGACGATATTCTGGATCAGCTTGAAGTAATGCGCGGGCAATACCGTGGCGGATTGCGCCAGCTTGACCAGTGTAACCTCCGCCGCTTACGTTTACAAGAACGTCATAGCTGCCAACAGTTTCAGTAGCTACTAACGGTTGATTAACAACAACACGTAAAGCTTCGAATGGGATATAATCTACGATGTCACGACCATTAACTACGATTTTACCAGTGCCTGGAACTAAGCGCACACGTGCGACAGAGCTCTTACGACGGCCAGTACCAATATATTGAACTTGTGCCAAGTTAATTCCCTCCCTTTAAATTATCCACGAAGTTCGTAAACTTCTGGTTGTTGTGCTTGGTGCTTATGTTCGCTACCAGCATATACATGTAATTTTTTAAACATTTGACGACCAAGAGAATTCTTTGGAAGCATACCTTTAACAGCAAGCTCAATCATTCTCTCAGCATAGTTTGTACGCATCTCAAGAGCAGTTCTTTGCTTTAAACCACCTGGGTGTAAGCTGTGACGGTAATAAATCTTGTCAGTAAGTTTTTTACCTGTAAGTTCTACTTTAGAAGCATTAAGAATGATCACATGATCACCAGTGTCAACATGTGGTGTAAAAGTTGGTTTGTTTTTACCACGTAAGATTGATGCAACTTCAGAAGCAAGGCGACCTAAAGTTTTACCTTCAGCATCAATCACGTACCATTTACGTTCGATATTATTAGCGTTAGCCATAAATGTTGTACGCATGAATTTCCCTCCTAATTATATCCTTTAAAGATTATTATTTCGCACAATATTTGCCATTCTGTTCCGGGAATGACACATGTGCGTTCAAGTTTCGAATTCACATATTTTCAATCACGATGAAGACTTTCCGGGGCTTTATCGTGGGATTAAAAACACACACATGTAATATAATATACTCTCACAGTCCACATGTCAAGTGTATGTTACACCTGGATAGGTTGTTTTACAAAATTTATACATACATTACTTTCCAAAGGTACAACCCGTGGGCTGGAGCAGTTTTTCCTGCAAAACGGCGATCTTTTTTTTCTAATATCTCAAGTATATCTGTTGGTTTTCGCTCTTCTGAACCAACTTCTAATAAGGTTCCTACTAAAATTCGAACCATATTATACAAAAATCCATTTCCAATAAACCTGAAAGTTAAAAACTCGCTGTCCACAACTAGTTCAATTGTTTCTATGGTACGGATTTTATCTTCCACCTCTGTTTTCGCTGAACAAAAACTCGAAAAATCATGTGTTCCAAGTAAAAGCCGCGAAGCCTCCTGCATGGAATCTATATTGAGCCTATAGGGATACCGATAGGAAAAATGCCGCTGAAAAGGATCCCGTTTTGAAGATAAATAAAGAAAATAGCGATATTCTTTCCCTATTGCATCAAAGCGGGCATGGAATTGTTCATTTGCTTTTTCAACCGATAACACAGAAATATCGTCAGGCAGCAAGGAATTGAGTGCAATTTCCCATTTTTCCTCAAGGATCATCAGCGGGGAATCAAAATGAATCACCTGACCCTTCGCATGGACGCCTGCATCCGTTCGCCCAGAGCCAGAAACCCTGACCTGCTGTCCTTTATGGATTTTGGTTAATACCATTTCCAATTCCCGTTGCACGGTCCGCTTATTCGGCTGAACCTGATATCCGGAGAATCCCGTTCCATCATATGAAATAATGCATTTATACCGCTGCATAACTTCGCTCCATTATGATCGTAGTAAAAATAAGAAAATGGCTAAAACAACAATTACTATTAATTGCATAGAATCTCTTAAATTCCAGCTTAATTGCCGATACTTCGTCCTGCCTTCTCCACCGCGATAACCTCTTGCTTCCATCGCAATGGCAAGCTCCTCTGCCCGTTTGAAGGAACTTACGAATAGCGGGATCAATAAAGGGATTACCGCCTTCATTCGCTCTCGTATAGGTCCGCTTGAGAATTCAACCCCTCTGGCCATTTGCGCCTTCATTATTTTATCCGTCTCTTCCATTAGCGTTGGAATAAAACGTAAGGAAATGGACATCATTAAGGCCATTTCGTGGACAGGAAACTTGATCTTTTTTAATGGATTCAACATTGTTTCAAGCCCATCTGTCATTTCAATAGGCGTTGTCGTCAACGTTAATAAGGATGTCATTAAAATTAAGAAAAAGAATCGCATGGAAATGAAGATCCCCTGCCTTAATCCTTCATCATATATTTTGACAGGTCCTAGTTCGTAGACGATATGCCCTTCCTTCGTAAAGAATATTTGAAGGAGAAGGGTAAACAAAACTAGCCAAATGACCGGCTTCAAACCACCATATAAAAATCGAAATGGAATCCTTGATAAGCTTAGCATTAGAATCGCATATAAACCAATAAGGCCATAAGTTATCCAGTTGTTTGCAACAAATATGATACAGACAAATAAAAAGATAATAACCAGCTTTGAACGGGGGTCCATTCGATGAACAGGGGAGTCAACTGGTACGAATCGGCCGAAAATCATTTTTTCCATCATCGGCGCTCACCTCTGTTCAAATACTCGGCAACTGCACTTGATAACTGATCGATGGACAAATATATTTTGCCCAATTGTACTCCGATTTTTTCTTCCAGCTTCAGCTGAAAACGTACCACTTCCGGAACATCAAGCCCCATTTGAATCAATTTTGCAGGATGGGAAAAAATCCGTTCAGGGGTTCCCTGGTTAACCACTTTACCTTGCTGCATGATGACAATTTGATCAGCATATCTGGCCGCATCTTCCATGCTATGCGTAACCAGAATGGTGGAAAGATTTCTTTCTTTATGGAGAGCATAGAACATATCCATGATTTCTTTTCGCCCTCTTGGGTCTAAACCGGCCGTTGGCTCGTCCAAGACGATAATATCAGGCTCCATGGCCAGTACACCGGCAATCGCAACCCGACGCATTTGCCCGCCAGATAAATCAAAGGGTGATTTTTCTAATATCTCTTCCGGTAATCCAACATGCTTTAGTGCTATTCGGGCTTTTGTTTTTGCATCCATTTCAGAGACACCAAAATTCATGGGTCCGAAAATAATATCCTTTTCAACGGTTTCTTCAAATAATTGGTGTTCGGGAAACTGAAAGACAATGCCAACCTTTTGACGGATCGCCCGAAGATTTTTATTCTTTTGCTTTGCCTTAATCTCATGGCTTCCGATCACAACGCTGCCCTTTGTAGGCCTCAATAGGGCATTTAAATGCTGAAGAACCGTTGATTTTCCGGAACCTGTATGACCGATTATCGCCATATACGTACCGGATGGAATATCGATGGAGACATCCTGAATCGCAATTCGTTCAAAAGGTGTTCTTATCTGATAACGGTACTCTACGTTTTGGAGCGAGATATCCATAGCTCTTTCACCAACTCTTCTTCCGATAAATAGTGCTTTGAAAAATCAATTCCCTGTTCACGAAACGCCTTGCTCATCTTTACTGAAAAAGGAATATCAAGACCTAAGGAAATTAATTGCTCATCCATTGAAAAAATATCTTCAGGCGTACCTTCCCGATACACTTCACCTTTGTTCATGACTATAATGCGGTCAGCCTTGGCTGCCTCCTCTAAATCATGTGTAATTGAAATAACCGTTAAAGATTTCTCCTCTTTTAACGCTCTAACCGTTTCTAACACTTCTTCCCTTCCCCGCGGGTCAAGCATAGAAGTGGCTTCATCTAAAATGATAATAGACGGTCTTAAGGCGAGTACACCTGCAATCGCAACCCGCTGTTTTTGTCCACCAGAAAGATGGTGGGGCTCTTGATTAAGAAATGGATCCATTTTGACCTTTTGCAAAGAATCTTTTACCCTAAGGATCATTTCATCCCTTGGAATTCCATGATTTTCTAACCCAAAAGCCACATCATCCTGAACGGTTGTACCTACAAACTGATTGTCCGGATTTTGAAAAACCATCCCAAGCTTACTGCGGATCTCCCAAACTGATGTTTCATTCAAATCAATACCGCAAACTGTTACCTTTCCCTGTTTTGGGAACTGTAAGCCGTTTAAAAGCTTCGCCATTGTAGACTTGCCTGAACCATTGTGGCCGACAATTGCCAGCCATTCTCCTTCATAAACTTCAAAGGAAACATGGTTAAGGGCGTTTCTTTCTTGCGTCTCATATTGAAAGGTTACATTATCAAGGGTAACAACAGGCTTTTTCAACGATACATCTTCCCCTCGCCTCAGGCTAAACTCTCCTCAAAATTTACCACAAAGAAAAAAAGCCTGCACCTCCCCCTTGCAGAAACGATCATCACTCTGCTAATAATTCGGGATTTCTAAAAATAGAAATGGGAGGAGGTGCTTGAGCTAGACGAGACGTGAAAAAGAAAACAGTTTCTTTCCATGTAGAAGGGAAACACCCTTCCGATTTGCTCCTTTAGGAAGGAGTCACGCTCATCATAACACTCGTTTGGCTTGTGTCGCAATTCGATATAATTTTAAAATACAGCAAAAGGGCATAGAACAAGTTTGTGTGTAAACTGTCCAGCGCCCTTGTTGTCTGTTAGTGTATTAAACTAACTCGATAATTACCATTGGTGCACCGTCACCGCGGCGTGGTCCAAGTTTCATGATACGAGTATATCCACCTTGACGCTCTTGATAACGTGGAGCGATGTCAGTGAAAAGTTTTTGTAATGCACTTTGATTATTTTCAGCATCAGCAACTTCATTACGAACATATGAAGCAGCTTGACGACGAGCATGTAAATCACCGCGTTTACCTAAAGTGATCATTTTTTCAACAGTCACACGAATTTCTTTCGCGCGAGTTTCTGTTGTTTCAATGCGCTCGTTGATAATTAAATCTGTTGTTAAATCACGTAGCATAGCTTTACGCTGTGCACTTGTGCGTCCTAACTTTCTGTATGCCATGAAGGGTTCCCTCCTTTGTTGAAGTCATAAACGGAATAGTATGCTGCTCGAGGAACTAAATGTTTAGTCGTCTCTGCGCAAACCTAATCCAAGCTCTTCTAGTTTCGCTTTCACTTCTTCCAGCGATTTGCGACCTAAGTTCCGTACTTTCATCATATCTTCTTCAGTTTTATTAGCTAATTCCTGAACAGTATTAATGCCAGCACGCTTTAAGCAGTTATAAGAACGAACGGATAGATCCAGTTCTTCGATAGTCATCTCAAGAACTTTTTCTTTCTGATCTTCTTCTTTCTCTATCATAATTTCAGCATTTTGAGCTTCGTCAGTTAATCCAACAAAAATATTCAAATGCTCGGTCAAAATTTTCGAACCAAGTGCGATCGCTTCTTTTGGCCCAGTGCTTCCATCTGTCCAAACATCAAGCGTTAGCTTATCATAATTTGTCATTTGACCTACACGCGTATTTTCTACCTGATAAGATACTCGAGAGACTGGTGTATAGATAGAATCAATCGGAATGACACCAATCGGTTGATCCTCACGCTTGTTTTGGTCTGCAGGTGTATAACCGCGTCCGCGTTTAGCTGTTAAACGCATACGAAGATGTCCATTTGTAGCCAATGTCGCTATATGAAGATCTGGATTTAAAATCTCGACGTCACTGTCATGAGTAATATTACTTGCTTTGACAGGTCCTTCACCTTGAACATCAATTTCAAGAGTTTTCTCTTCATCAGAGTAAATTTTAATAGCTAATTTTTTAATGTTTAAAATGATGGATGTTACATCCTCTACGACGCCTTCAATTGTTGAGAACTCATGAAGTACCCCATCGACCTGAATCGATGTAACAGCGGCACCTGGGAGTGAAGATAATAGGATACGACGTAAGGAGTTACCCAAAGTGGTACCATATCCACGCTCAAGTGGTTCTACGACGAACTTTCCGTACTTGGCATCATCGTTGATCTCAACCGTTTCGATTTTTGGTTTTTCTATTTCGATCATCAAATAACCCTCCTTCAAAACGTCGAACCTCGATTAATTAACTAATCGAAATTCCCCCATGTATACGTTCCCGTTTTGTGCACAACAACTGGAATAAATATTCTGTATGAACGGAAAAATTAGTATCATATCCCATTATAGACGCATGATACAAAATCTATACAGAAAAATTAAACACGACGACGTTTTGGCGGACGGCATCCATTATGAGGAACAGGTGTAACGTCTTTAATTGCTGTAACTTCAAGACCAGCAGCTTGAAGAGCACGGATTGCAGCTTCACGCCCTGCGCCAGGTCCTTTAACTGTTACTTCCAACGTTTTCATACCATGTTCAATGGATGTTTTAGCTGCAGTCTCAGCTGCCATTTGCGCTGCGAATGGAGTAGATTTACGAGAACCTTTAAATCCAAGCGCACCTGCACTTGACCAAGAAATTGCATTACCATGAACATCAGTGATAGTTACAATTGTGTTGTTAAATGTTGAACGGATATGTGCGATACCAGATTCAATATTCTTTTTAACACGACGTTTACGTGTATTCGTTTTACGTGCCATTTAAATAACCTCCTTTGCCGATTACTTCTTCTTGTTCGCAACAGTCTTACGAGGACCTTTGCGTGTACGAGCGTTGTTTTTCGTATTTTGTCCACGAACCGGTAAACCACGACGATGACGCAATCCACGGTAGCAGCCGATTTCCATTAAACGCTTAATGTTAAGAGAAATTTCACGGCGAAGATCACCTTCAACTTTTAACTTGTCGATGATGTCACGGATTTTGTTTAATTCGTCTTCTGTTAAATCACGCACACGAGTATCTTCAGAAACAGCTGCTTCTGCCAAGATTTTTTGTGCTGTATTTTTACCAATACCATAGATGTAAGTTAACGAGATAACTACACGCTTTTCACGTGGAATATCTACACCAGCAATACGTGCCATAATGAGCGCACCTCCTTCAAATTAACCTTGTTTTTGTTTATGTTTAGGGTTTTCACAGATAACCATAACTTTTCCGCGTCTACGGATAACTTTGCACTTTTCGCAGATCGGTTTGACAGATGGTCTTACTTTCATTATCCTAACCTCCTTAGTGGTACGGAGTGCATGCAGATTATTTAAAGCGGTAAGTAATTCTTCCGCGTGTTAAGTCATATGGAGAAAGCTCAACAGTGACTTTGTCACCCGGAAGGATTCGAATGAAGTGCATTCGGATTTTGCCGGAAACATGAGCAAGCACGGTATGACCATTTTCTAATTCTACCTTAAACATTGCGTTTGGCAAAGTTTCAATTACTTTACCCTCAATTTCAATTACATCATCTTTGGCCATCGGTCTCGTCTCCCTTCTCTTAATCAGATTGTTCAATAAAAAACTTTCAAGTGCAAAACGAAGCTCAACCATACGATTATAGCACAGGATGAACATCACGTCAGCTAGTAACTATTAGAAATTGTTAGATCCATACCAGGCTGTAGACGCAGTCCGTGTTGTAAAAAGCTGTGTCTTCATGTAAGTCTTACCAAACACCGTGTCCTGCATACTCACGTACAATTAAAAGCCGTTTGCATCCTCATAAGTTTGTTTCTTTTGGAGATGTTCGAGAGACGTTCGCCTGGTTTTCCTAAGGATCATTACATGATATCCCTAAGTAAATCTTCAATATCAGCAAATACTTTATGAATATCCTGCTGACCATTGATTGTTCGCAAATAACCCTTTGATTCATAAAAATCCAATAATGGCTTGGATTGTTTAATGTTAACATCTAAGCGATTTTGCACAGTCTCTGCATTATCATCTGCTCTTTGATAAAGCTCACCGCCGCAGCGGTCGCAAACACCCTCTTTTGCAGGAGGATTAAAAACAAGATGATAAGTAGCGCCACACTCTTTGCAAATTCGACGCCCTGTTAAGCGTTCCATTAAGATACTCTTATCAACGTCAATATTAATGACAAAATTGATTTTTCGATCTAACTCTGAAAGAAGAGTTTCTAATGCTTCAGCTTGTGGTACGGTTCTAGGAAAACCATCAAGTAAAAAGCCCTTTTGACAGTCCTCTTTACTTAACCGTTCACGAACAATCCCGATGGTTACTTCATCTGGAACAAGTTCGCCTTTATCCATAAAGGATTTAGCTTGTAATCCTAGTTCTGTTCCTTCTTTCATCGCTGCACGGAACATATCTCCAGTAGAGATATGAGGGATGCCGTATTGCTCGACAATTTTTTCGGCCTGCGTACCTTTACCAGCACCCGGAAGCCCCATTAAAACTAAATTCACACGTATTCCCCCTCGTGCTTTAAATGGGTTTTTAGGGGCATTTAGTTCCCCTAAAACCATTTATTTAATAAAACCTTTATAATGGCGTTTTACCAATTGTGCTTCAAGCTGCTTCATTGTATCAAGGGCAACACCCACGACGATGAGCAAGCTTGTTCCACCGATTTGAGCTGTTTGCGGCAAATTCGCAATATTTATGAAAAGCACCGGCAAAACAGACACAACAGCTAAGAAAATCGAACCAACAAATGTTAAGCGATACAATACACGCGTTAAATATTCTTGAGTGCTTTTACCCGGACGTATACCAGGAATATAGCCGCTTTGCTTCTGCAAGTTTTCTGCCGCTTGTTCAGGGTTTACTTGAATAAAAGCATAAAAATACGTAAAGGCGATAATCAATGCTGCGTAGAGAATCATTCCAATTGGATGGGTATAATCAAATACATTTTGTATCCAAGTCGTTACATTATTTGTTGGAAAAAATGATGCAACCGTTCTTGGAGTAACTATAAAGGAAATCGCAAAGATGACCGGGATAACCCCAGCAGCGTTAACCTTTAAAGGCATATGAGTTGATTGTCCCCCAACCGGATTACGCCCTGCAACCACACGTTTAGCATATTGAATTGGAATTTTTCGATTAGCCTGCTGGATAAATACAACTCCAACGACAACAGCGATAACTGCAATAGCAATCAGCAACAGGGTAACAATTCTTATAAATAATTGTCCGCCAACATTGGTAAATTGCTGAACAAAAATTTGATTGACTGTAGTAGGAATAGCGGAAACAATTCCGGCAAAGATGATAATCGAAATTCCATTACCAACTCCAAATTCGGTGATTTGCTCCCCTAACCACATCAAGAAACAAGTTCCTGCTGTTAATGTAATTGCAATTAAAAGATACGTACCGATTCCCGGATTTTCAATCAATTGGCCGCCAGTTAAATTATTAAAGCCATAAGCCATTCCCAGCGCTTGAATGAAACCAAGGACAACAGTAAAGTATCGGGTGAATTGAGCTGTCTTGCGACGTCCAGCCTCCCCTTGTTTAGACCATTCCGTAAATTTCGGAACAACGTCCATTTGCAAAAGCTGAATGATAATAGATGCTGTGATATACGGCATGATTCCCATAGCAAAGATGGAGAATTTTTTTAACGCTCCACCGCCAAAGGTATTTAAAACCCCGAAAACACTTAGTTTATCTTGAGCACCTAATACATCTGCATTTACATTTGGAACAGGAATAAAGGTACCTAAACGGAAGATGGCTAACATTAAAAGGGTGAATACGATCTTCCGTCTTATATCACCCACGCGCATAAAATTGGAGATTGTCTGGAACATTAAATCACCTCAGTAGTTCCACCAGCAGCTTCGATAGCTTCCTTAGCAGCAGAGGAGAATTTATGAGCTTTAACAGTCAATTTTTTCTCAATCGTTCCATTTGCAAGTACTTTAATTCCTGCTTTTTCGTTTTTAACAACACCTGTTTCGATAAGAAGTTCTGGAGTAACTTCTGTACCTTCTTCAAAGCGGTTAAGAACGGTTAAGTTTACAACAGCATATTCTTTACGGCTGATGTTTGTAAATCCACGTTTTGGTAAACGACGGAATAGAGGGGTTTGACCACCTTCAAAACCAAGTCGTACACCGCCGCCGGAACGGGCGTTTTGACCTTTATGACCTTTACCAGCAGTCTTTCCTTGGCCAGAACCGATCCCACGTCCTAAACGTTTACGTTCTTTACGAGAACCTTCCGCAGGTTTTAATTCATGAAGTTTCATATTGGCACCTCCTTATGAAAGAAAACAATTAATTATTGTTCTTTTACTGTTACAAGGTGAGCAACTTTGTTAATCATACCGCGAATAGCAGCGTTATCTTGATGCTCAACTGTTTGATTTACCTTACGTAAACCTAATGCAGTAACTGTTGCGCGTTGATCCTCAGGGCGACCAATTACGCTGCGGTTGAGGGTAACTAATAGTTTATTCGCCATTTGAATTCCCCCCTTATCCTAACAGTTCTTCTACTGATTTACCACGTAATTTTGCTACGTCTTCAGCACGTTTTAATTGTTTTAAACCATCAACTGTTGCACGAACCATGTTGATTGGTGTGTTTGTTCCAAGTGATTTAGAAAGGATATCAGCTACCCCAGCTAATTCAAGAACGGCACGGACTGGGCCTCCTGCGATAACTCCTGTACCTTCAGAAGCAGGTTTTAGAAGAATTTCGCCAGCTCCAAAACGTCCAATTACTTGGTGAGGAACAGTTGTTCCAACCATTGGCACCTCAACTAAGTTTTTCTTAGCATCTTCGATAGCTTTACGGATCGCATCTGGTACTTCTTGTGCTTTACCAGTACCGAAACCGACATGACCGTTTTTATCTCCAACTACTACAAGAGCAGAGAAACGGAAACGACGTCCGCCTTTAACAACTTTCGCAACACGGTTTACCGTAACTACGCGTTCTTCTAGTTCAAGTTTGTTTGGATCAATACGACGCATCTTTTTGTGTCCCTCCTTTGTCTATTAAAATTGTAGGCCGTTTTCGCGGGCAGCATCAGCTAGTGCTTGAATACGTCCATGATAAAGGTATCCGCCACGATCAAAGATAACATCAGTGATACCTTTTTCTACTGCACGTTTAGCAACTAATTCTCCGACCTTTTGTGCAGCTTCAACATTACTTGAAGACTCAAGATTAAAATCTTTATCTAATGTAGAAGCACTTGCTAAAGTAACTCCATTCATGTCATCGATAATTTGAGCATAAATGTGTTTGTTAGAACGGAACACATTTAGACGTGGACGAGTTGAAGTACCGCTAAGTTTCGCACGAACACGAGCATGTCTTTTCTTGCGAACAGCGTTTTTATCAAGCTTCGTAATCATTTACGTCACTCCTTTCGTTTACCCAATAAGGCTATTACTTACCTGTTTTACCCTCTTTACGACGAACAAATTCGCCTTCGTAACGAATTCCTTTACCTTTGTAAGGCTCTGGAGGACGAACTCCGCGAATATTGGCAGCTAATGCACCAACACGTTCTTTGTCTGTACCTTTAACAACTACTTTTGTATTTGATGGTACTTCAATTTCAAGACCATTTTCAGGTTCGATTTCAACTGGATGAGAGTAACCAACGTTTAATACAAGCTTGTTACCTTGCTTTGAAGCACGGTATCCAACCCCGATTAATTCTAGATTTCTTGTGAATCCAGTAGAAACACCTTCAACCATGTTTGCAATAACCGCACGTGTTGTACCGTGCAATGCGCGGTGTTCTTTTGCATCTGATGGACGAGTGATCGTAACTACGTTTTCTTCAACGTTAATGGTGATTTCAGGATTAAAAGAGCGAGAAAGTTCTCCTTTAGGTCCTCTAACAATAACGGAATTATTATTAACAGTAACTGTAACTCCAGCTGGAATTTCAATCGGTTTTTTCCCTACGCGAGACATTTAGTGCACCTCCATTCATTCAGAAACTCTTTTACCAAACGTAAGCTAATACTTCTCCGCCAATTTGCTTAGAACGAGCTTCTTTATCAGTAATAACACCTTGTGATGTTGAAACTAACGCGATACCAAGACCGTTAAGTACACGAGGTACCTCAGTTGATTTTGCGTAAACGCGAAGACCAGGCTTGCTTATGCGCTTCAGACCAGTAATAACACGTTCGTTATTTGCACCGTATTTTAAGAAGATACGGATGATACCTTGTTTATTGTCTTCGATAAATTCAACGTCACGTACGAAACCTTCACGTTTTAAGATTTCAGCAATTTCTTTTTTCATATTAGAAGCAGGCACTTCTAACTTTTCGTGACGCACCATATTCGCATTACGAATGCGAGTAAGCATATCAGCAATTGGATCTGTCATGACCATTATTTTTACCTCCTTCCACAACTCTGGTTTTTACCAGCTAGCTTTTTTGACACCAGGAATTTGTCCTTTGTATGCTAATTCACGGAAACAAATACGGCAAAGCTTAAATTTACGATATACAGAGTGTGGACGGCCGCAGCGTTCGCAGCGAGTGTACTCTTGTACTGCATATTTAGGCGCGCGTTTTTGTTTCGCAATCATTGACTTTTTAGCCACGTTTTCGCCTCCCTTATTTAGCGATTACTTTTGGAATGGCATTCCAATTTGAGTTAACAGTTCACGAGCTTCTTCATCAGTGTTAGCAGTCGTAACGATAACGATATCCATACCACGAATTTTGCTTACTTTATCGTAATCAATTTCAGGGAAGATTAATTGTTCCTTAATACCCAAAGTATAGTTACCGCGACCGTCAAATGCTTTCTTAGATACACCACGGAAGTCACGTACACGAGGTAAAGAAACAGAAACTAATTTATCCAAGAATTCGTACATACGCTCTCCGCGAAGAGTTACCTTCGCACCGATCGGCATACCTTCACGAAGACGGAAGCCAGCGATAGATTTCTTTGCACGAGTTACTAATGGCTTTTGACCAGTAATTGTAGCAAGTTCTTCTACTGCATTATCTAGTGCTTTAGCGTTTTGAACAGCGTCACCAACGCCCATGTTCAGAACGATTTTTTCAATTTTTGGTACTTGCATAACTGATTTATAGTTGAATTTGCTCACAAGAGCAGGAGAAATTTCTTTAACAAATTTTTCTTTGAGGCGGTTCACTTATTGTACCTCCCTTCTTAATTTAAACTATTTATCTAAAACTTCACCGGATTTTGCTACGCGCACTTTCTTGCCATCAACCGTTTTGTAACCTACGCGAGTTGGGTTACCAGACTTAGGATCGATAGGCATAACGTTTGATACATGAATAGGAGCCTCGAAGCTTAAGATTCCGCCCTGCGGATTCGCTTGAGAAGGCTTAGAATGCTTTTTGACAATGTTTACGCCTTCTACTAGTACGCGGCTTTCTTTTGGATAAGCTGCTAGGATAACGCCTGTTTTGCCTTTATCCTTACCAGAGATGACTCTTACTTTGTCACCTTTTTTCACATGCATCTGTTCGCACCTCCTTAAAGGCATTTGAATTTAAAATTATAATACTTCTGGAGCTAATGATACGATTTTCATGAAGTTGTTATCGCGAAGTTCGCGGGCAACTGGTCCGAAGATACGAGTACCGCGTGGGCTCTTATCATCTTTGATAATTACACATGCGTTTTCGTCGAATTTAATGTAAGTACCGTCAGCGCGTCTAGCACCACTTTTAGTACGAACAATAACAGCTTTAACAACGTCACCTTTTTTAACAACGCCACCTGGTGTTGCTTGTTTTACTGTACAGACGATCACATCGCCAATACCTGCAGTTTTACGGCCTGAACCCCCAAGTACTTTAATGGTAAGTACTTCACGTGCACCAGAGTTGTCAGCAACTTTTAAACGTGATTCTTGTTGAATCATGTGTGTAACCTCCCTTCGGAATCAAGCTTTTCCGAACAATTAAATAATAACAGCTTTTTCTACTACTTCTACTAAACGGAAGCGTTTCGTAGCTGAAAGCGGGCGAGTTTCCATGATACGTACGATATCGCCAACTTTTGCCTCGTTTTGCTCATCATGAGCTTTAAACTTTTTAGAGTACTTAACGCGTTTACCGTATAATGGATGCTTTTTGTGTGTTTCGACTAAAACAGTAACGGTTTTATCCATTTTGTCAGAAACAACGCGTCCAGTGTAAACTTTGCGTTGGTTGCGTTCACTCATCGGGTGAACCTCCTCTCAATATTACTTGTTTACGCTGATTTCTCTCTCACGAATCACAGTTTTCATGCGAGCAATCGCTTTGCGTACTTCACGGATACGAGCAGTATTTTCAAGTTGTCCTGTCGCCAATTGAAAGCGAAGGTTGAAAAGCTCTTCTTTTAAGGATTTAACTTTTTGTTCAATTTCAGCAGTGGTAAGGTCACGAATTTCATTAGCTTTCATTTGATTCACCACCAATTTCTTCTCGTTTTACAAACTTACATTTAACTGGAAGTTTGTGCATTGCAAGACGAAGAGCTTCACGAGCGATTTCTTCTGAAACGCCAGCGATCTCAAACATAATTTTCCCTGGTTTAACGACGGCTACCCATCCTTCAGGTGCCCCTTTACCAGAACCCATCCGCACCTCAAGAGGCTTAGCAGTATATGGCTTATGAGGGAAGATTTTAATCCAAACTTTACCGCCACGTTTCATGTAACGTGTCATCGCAATACGGGCAGCTTCGATTTGACGGTTCGTGATCCAAGAAGCTTCTAAAGCTTGTAGACCATATTCACCGAATGTTACTTCAGTGCCGCCTTTTGCGTTACCACGCATTTTCCCACGGTGTTGACGGCGATATTTTACGCGTTTTGGCAATAACATATTATTTGCCTCCTTCCTCAGTTTTCTTCTTAGTAGGAAGGACTTCTCCACGATAGATCCATACTTTTACGCCAAGCTTACCGTAAGTGGTGTCTGCTTCAGCCGTAGCATAGTCGATGTCGGCGCGAAGTGTATGAAGTGGAACTGTTCCTTCGCTGTAGTGTTCTGAACGAGCAATATCTGCACCGCCTAAACGACCGGAAACCATAGTTTTGATACCTTTAGCACCTGCACGCATAGCACGTTGAATAGCTTGTTTTTGTGCACGACGGAAAGATACACGATTTTCTAATTGACGAGCAATATTTTCAGCAACTAGTTTTGCATCAACATCAGCTTTCTTGATTTCAAGAATGTTGATATGAACACGTTTGCCAGTTAATTGATTTAATGCTTTACGAAGTGCTTCAACTTCCGTACCACCTTTACCGATAACCATTCCTGGCTTCGCAGTATGAACAGTTACGTTCACACGGTTAGCAGCACGTTCAATTTCTACTTTAGAAACAGAAGCATCTTTTAAACGCTTCGTGATGTACTCACGAACTTTAAGGTCTTCGTGTAAAAGATCAGCAAAGTCTTTACCTGCGTACCATTTAGATTCCCAATCACGGATGATTCCGATACGCAAACCGACTGGATTTACTTTTTGACCCACTGATTATCCCTCCTTCTTTTCTGATAGAACGATTGTAATGTGGCTTGTGCGCTTATTAATTTGGCTAGCACGACCCATTGCGCGAGGACGGAAACGTTTTAACGTTGGTCCTTCATCAACAAAAGCTTGAGTTACTACCAAGCTATTAACGTCCATTTCATAATTGTGCTCGGCATTTGCCATAGCAGATTTTAATACTTTTTCAACGATTGGAGAAGCAGCCTTAGGTGTGAGATTTAAAATCGCCACAGCTTCACCAACTTGCTTTCCTCGAATTAAATCGACGACTAAACGTGCTTTACGAGGAGCAATTCGAACTGTTCTTGCAACAGCTTTAGCTTGCATTTGGATGCCCTCCTCTCTTAACGTCTTGTTTTCTTATCATCATTACCGTGACCTTTGTAAGCACGTGTTGGAGCAAATTCTCCAAGTTTGTGTCCTACCATGTCTTCAGTAACATACACAGGCACATGTTTGCGGCCATCATAAACAGCGATTGTGTGGCCAATAAATTGTGGGAAAATCGTAGAACGACGTGACCAAGTTTTAACAACTTGCTTACCATCGGTTTCATTTAACTTTTCAATCTTAACCATTAAATGATCATCAACGAATGGTCCTTTTTTTAAGCTGCGACCCATGAATGAACCTCCCTTCGTGACAGTTCTACGGTTCCGCATTTGAACCGTAGCCAAGTCACGTTATTTTTTACGACGACGTACGATAAACTTGTCGGATTTATTTTTCTTCTTACGTGTTTTGAATCCAAGAGTTGGTTTACCCCATGGAGACATTGGTGATTTACGTCCGATTGGAGCGCGACCTTCACCACCACCGTGTGGGTGATCATTAGGGTTCATAACAGATCCACGAACAGTTGGGCGTTTGCCTAACCAGCGGTTACGACCTGCTTTACCAATCTTAATTAGTTCATGTTGTTCGTTACCAACTTGACCGATTGAAGCACGGCACTCAGATAGTATCATACGAACTTCGCCAGAAGTCAAACGTACAAGTACGTATTTTCCTTCTTTACCAAGAACTTGTGCAGAAGTACCTGCAGAGCGTACCAATTGTCCGCCTTTACCAGGTTTTAACTCAATGTTGTGTACCACAGTACCAACAGGAATATTTGCTAATGGAAGAGCGTTACCCACTTTAATGTCAGCCTCAGGACCAGACATAACCTCCATACCTACTTGAAGGTTTTTTGGAGCTAGGATATAACGTTTTTCTCCATCTACATAATTGATTAATGCAATGTTTGCAGAACGGTTTGGATCATACTCAATTGTGGCAACGCGTCCTGGAATGCCATCTTTTGTACGTTTAAAGTCGATTAAACGATATTGACGCTTATGGCCGCCACCTTGATGACGAACAGTTAACTTACCTTGGTTATTACGGCCGCCTTTTCTCGTTAATGGAGCTAATAGAGATTTTTCTGGTGTGCTAGTTGTGATTTCTGCGAAATCAGAACTTGTCATACCGCGACGACCATTAGAGGTAGGTTTGTACTTTTTAATCGCCATTTTATTTCCCTCCTCTTCTTGTTAGATTCTTACGACTCAAAGAATTCGATTTCTTTGCTGTCAGCAGTTAATTTTACAATTGCTTTACGACGTTTATTTGTGTAACCACCGAATTTGCCCATGCGCTTAAATTTACCTTTATAGTTCATGATGTTAACTTTCTCAACATCAACGCCGAAGATTTCTTCAACAGCATCTTTAACTTGAGTTTTGTTAGCTTTTACATCAACTTCAAATGTATATTTTTTCTCAGCCATTAGGTCAGTAGAACGTTCAGTGATAACGGGGCGCTTAATGATATCGCGTGCATCCATTATGCAAGCACCTCCTCTACTTTTTCAACCGCTGCTTTCGTCATGATCAACTTATCATGATTTACAACGTCTAATACGTTGATTCCATCAGCTGTTACAACAGTTACACCAGGAATGTTACGAGCAGATAATGCTACGTTTTCATCTAGGTCAGCAGTAACGATAAGTGCTTTCTTCTCTACAGAAAGACCACCTAATACTGATTTGAATTCTTTAGTTTTTGGCGCATCGAAAGTTAAGCTTTCAAGTACCAAGATTTTTTCGTCTAACACTTTAGATGAAAGTGCAGATTTGATCGCTAAGCGACGCACTTTTTTCGGTAATTTATAGCTGTAGCTGCGTGGTGTTGGACCGAATACAGTACCACCTCCGCGCCATTGTGGAGAACGGATAGACCCTTGACGAGCACGACCAGTTCCTTTTTGACGCCATGGTTTACGTCCACCGCCGGCTACTTCAGAACGACCTTTTACTTTATGAGTTCCTTGACGTAGTGAAGCACGTTGCATAACGATTGCTTCAAATAATACGTGTTGGTTTGGCTCAAGACCAAATACTGAATCATTAAGTTCGATTTCACCAACTTGTGATCCCGCTTGGTTTAATAATGCTACTTTAGGCATGCTTTTGTTCCTCCTTTCTTACGACGTAATTATGCTTTAACCGCACTTTTAATTTTTAATAGAGCTTTTTTCGCTCCTGGAACATTACCTTTGATTAAAAGCAAGTTGCGCTCAACGTCAACTTTGACAATTTCAAGGTTTTGTACAGTTACTTGTTCTCCACCCATACGTCCAGGTAATGCTTTACCTTTAAATACACGGTTAGGAGCAACAGGTCCCATTGAACCAGGACGACGATGGTAACGAGAACCGTGAGCCATAGGGCCGCGAGATTGTCCGTGGCGCTTGATCGAGCCTTGGAAACCTTTACCTTTTGAGATTCCTGTTACATCTACAGTTTCACCTGCAGCAAAAATATCAACTTTGACTTCTTGACCAACTTCATACCCTGCTAAGTCAACTCCGCGAATTTCGCGAACGAAGCGCTTAGGAGCAGTATTTGCTTTCGCAACATGGCCTTTTTCTGGTTTGTTAGCTAATTTTTCACGTTTGTTTTCAAATCCTACTTGGATAGCTTCGTAGCCATCAGTTTCAACTGATTTCTTTTGAAGAACAACGTTCGCAGCTGCCTCAACCACAGTTACTGGGATTAAATTGCCGTTCTCAGCAAATACTTGAGTCATACCAATCTTTCTTCCTAAGATTCCTTTGGTCATTTAGTCACACCTCCTATATTATATCTTGATTTATTGTTATTAAAGTTTAATTTCGATATCAACACCAGATGGTAAATCTAAACGCATTAATGCATCAACTGTTTGTGGAGTTGGATTAACGATGTCGATTAGACGCTTATGTGTCCGCATTTCGAATTGCTCACGAGAATCTTTGTACTTATGAACCGCACGAAGGATCGTGTAAACTGATTTTTCAGTCGGAAGTGGAATCGGACCAGATACGGCTGCACCAGAACGTTTCGCTGTTTCCACGATTTTTTCAGCTGATTGATCAAGAATTCTGTGATCATATGCTTTTAAACGGATACGAATTTTTTGTTTTGCCATTATTTTCCCTCCTTTATCGCCTATTTTCTAAATAGACATACTCAGTGAAAATTTCCCACACACTCGCCATGGCAAAGCGGCCGGGTGTGTCAGCAACCTTCCACATCATCGCAGTCAAAGACCAACATTGTCTATTATACATAAAAGTTATATCAAACGCAACATATATCTTGATTTTCTTTTATGTTTCTTGTGCTCTAGCACACTTTTATTATTATAACGACTCGGCAATGGTTTTTCAAGTAATATTCGCGTTCTCCAATAATATCCTAAATTTAAAGATCAAATGTGTCATTTTAGTGAGTTTTCAGGACCAATGCACTTCCATATAGAAGTATAAAAATTCATTCAATATATAATAGAAGAAACTCGTTTTTGTTTGATCAAAATAAAAAGCAGGTGGATCGTCACCCACCTGCTTTTTTATAAAAAATTATTCTTGGATTGTAGTGATTGAACCTGAACCTACAGTACGTCCGCCTTCACGGATAGAGAACTTTGTACCTTCTTCGATTGCAACTGGAGCGATTAGCTCAACAGTCATTTCGATGTGGTCACCAGGCATAACCATTTCTGTACCTTCTGGAAGATTACAAATACCTGTAATATCAGAAGTACGGAAATAGAATTGTGGACGGTAGTTTGTGAAGAATGGAGTATGACGTCCACCTTCTTCTTTAGATAATACGTAAACTTGTGCTTTGAACTTTGTGTGTGGAGTGATTGACTTTGGTTTAGCCAAAACTTGTCCACGTTCGATTTCTTCACGAGCTACCCCACGAAGAAGTGCACCAATGTTGTCTCCAGCTTCTGCAAAGTCAAGAAGCTTACGGAACATTTCTACACCTGTTACAGTAGTAGATTTTGGCTCTTCAGTGAAACCAACGATTTCAACTACGTCACCAACTTTAACTACACCACGCTCTACACGTCCTGTAGCAACAGTTCCACGACCAGTGATTGAGAATACATCCTCAACTGGCATCATGAAAGGCTTGTCAGTGTCACGAGTTGGAGTTGGGATAAATTCGTCAACAGCAGTCATAAGCTCAATGATTTTTTCTTCCCATGCAGCATCGCCTTCTAATGCTTTAAGAGCAGAACCTTTGATAACTGGAGTGTCATCGCCAGGGAATTCGTATTCAGAAAGAAGGTCACGGATTTCCATTTCTACTAATTCAAGAAGTTCTTCGTCATCAACCATATCACACTTGTTCATGAATACTACAAGGTATGGAACACCTACTTGACGAGAAAGAAGGATGTGCTCACGTGTTTGTGGCATTGGACCATCAGTTGCAGATACAACAAGGATACCGCCGTCCATTTGTGCAGCACCAGTGATCATGTTTTTAACATAGTCAGCATGTCCTGGGCAGTCTACGTGTGCATAGTGACGAGCATCAGTTTCATATTCTACGTGTGCAGTAGAGATTGTGATACCACGTTCTCTTTCTTCTGGAGCACCGTCGATTTGATCATATGCGCGTGCTTCTGCTTTACCAGATTTAGCAAGAACAGAAGTGATTGCAGCTGTTAAAGTTGTTTTACCATGGTCAACGTGACCAATTGTACCGATATTTACGTGTGGCTTTGAACGGTCGAATTTAGCTTTACCCATTAGGAAGTCCTCCTTTAAATTATAAAAGTTTAAGTATAGTTATTTATGGAAGCTGCATAATGGTTGTCGCAGCTTCCATGCTTACATTAGTAGTTATACTTTAATGAAAGGTGAAAATCAATTATTCACCTTTATTTTTTTTGATAATTTCTTCAGAAACTGATTTTGGTACTTCTTCATAGTGGTCAAAGTGCATAGAGAATACTCCACGACCTTGAGTGCTTGAACGAAGTGCAGTTGCATAACCAAACATTTCTGAAAGTGGAACCATTGCACGAACAACTTGAGCGTTACCGCGAGCTTCCATACCTTCCACACGGCCGCGTCTTGCTGTGATTTGACCCATGATATCCCCTAGATACTCTTCAGGGATAACAACTTCAACTCTCATAACAGGCTCTAAGATGACTGGTTGACACTTAGAAGCTGCGTTTTTCAATGCCATGGATGCGGCAATTTTAAACGCCATTTCAGAGGAGTCAACATCATGGTAAGAACCGTCGAATAATCTTGCTTTAATATCAACTAATGGATACCCAGCAAGAACACCGCGATTTAGAGCATCTTCAAGTCCAGCTTGAACTGGAGCGATGTATTCACGAGGAACAACACCACCGACAATACCGTTTTCAAATTCGAATCCTTTACCTTCTTCGTTAGGTGAGAATTCGATCCAAACGTGACCGTATTGTCCACGACCACCAGATTGACGAGCGAATTTACCTTCCACTTGTGCAGAAGCACGGAATGTTTCACGGTAAGCAACCTGTGGTGCACCTACATTTGCTTCAACCTTAAATTCGCGACGCATACGGTCAACGATGATATCAAGGTGAAGTTCACCCATTCCGGCGATGATAACCTGTCCAGTTTCTTGGTCGGTATGTGCACGGAATGTTGGGTCTTCTTCTTGAAGCTTTTGCAATGCAGTTGTCATTTTGTCTTGGTCTGCTTTTGATTTTGGTTCAACAGAAAGTTGAATAACTGGTTCAGGGAATTGCATAGATTCTAGGATAACAAGGTTTTTATCATCACATAGAGTGTCGCCAGTTGTTGTATCTTTTAAACCTACTGCTGCTGCAATATCACCGGCATAAACCTTAGAGATTTCTTGACGGCTGTTTGCGTGCATTTGCAGGATACGTCCTATACGCTCACGCTTGCCTTTAGTAGAGTTCTGAACATATGATCCAGACTCTAGAGTACCAGAGTAAACGCGGAAGAACGTTAATTTACCAACATAAGGGTCAGTCATAACTTTGAATGCAAGAGCTGAGAATGGCTCTTCATCACTTGAATGACGTTCAATAACTTCTTCTTCATCATCAATAGCGTGACCTTTAATAGCAGGTACATCTAATGGAGATGGAAGGTAGTCAATAACGGCATCTAGCATTAACTGAACACCTTTGTTTTTGAAAGCAGATCCACAGATTACTGGGTAGAATTCAACATTAACAGTACCTTTACGAATCCCTGCTTTAAGTTCTTCTTTGGTGATTTCTTCACCGCTAAGGTATTTTTCCATTAATTCTTCATCTAGTTCAGCAACCGCTTCAACTAATTTCTCATGATATTCATCAGCTTGCGCACGGTATTCATCAGGAATTTCACGAACTTCAATGTCAGTACCTAAGTCATTACCATAGAATACAGCATTCATTTCCACTAGGTCAATGATTGCTTCAAACTGATCTTCAGCACCGATTGGAAGCTGAATTGGGTGAGCATTTGCTTGTAAGCGGTCATGAAGTGTTCCTACAGAATATAAGAAGTCAGCTCCAATTTTGTCCATCTTATTAACGAATACTACACGTGGTACTCCATAAGTTGTTGCTTGACGCCAAACTGTTTCAGTTTGAGGTTCAACACCTGATTGCGCATCAAGAACGGCTACAGCACCATCAAGTACACGGAGGGAACGTTCAACTTCAACTGTGAAGTCTACGTGTCCTGGAGTGTCAATGATGTTAACGCGGTGACCATGCCATTGCGCAGTTGTTGCTGCGGAAGTAATGGTAATTCCGCGCTCCTGTTCTTGCTCCATCCAGTCCATCTGAGATGCACCTTCGTGTGTTTCACCGATTTTATGAATTTTACCAGTGTAATAAAGTACACGCTCAGTGGTGGTTGTTTTACCGGCATCGATGTGAGCCATGATGCCGATATTGCGAGTATTTTCCAAGGAGAACTCTCTTGCCATTGGGTCTTTCTCCTTCCTAGTATGAAAGTTTTTATATTGAAGGTTAAATTACCAACGATAGTGAGCAAACGCTTTGTTTGCTTCTGCCATTTTGTGTGTATCTTCACGTTTCTTAACTGATGCGCCAGAGTTGTTAGCTGCATCCATGATTTCGTTAGCTAGACGCTCTTCCATTGTTTTTTCACCGCGAAGACGCGCATAGTTAACTAACCAGCGAAGACCTAGTGTTGTACGACGGTCTGGGCGCACCTCAACTGGTACTTGGTAGTTCGCACCACCTACACGGCGTGCTCTTACCTCTAGTACTGGCATGATGTTTTTCATTGCTGCTTCGAATACTTCCATAGGTTCTTTTCCAGAACGTTCACGAATTGTATTGAATGCAGAATAAAGAATTTCTTGTGATTTACCTCTTTTACCGTCGATCATCATTTTGTTGATCAAACGAGTCACTAGCTTTGAGTTGTAAAGTGGATCTGGTAATACATCTCTTTTTGCTACAGGACCTTTACGTGGCATATTTTTTCCTCCTTTCAAAGAAGCTGTTATTTATATCGATTATTTTTTAGCAGCTTTTGGTCTCTTAGTACCATATTTTGAGCGTCCTTGCATACGGTTGTTAACACCAGCTGTATCAAGTGCTCCACGTACGATGTGATAACGTACCCCTGGTAAGTCTTTTACACGTCCTCCGCGAATAAGAACAACGCTGTGCTCTTGAAGGTTGTGGCCAATACCAGGAATGTATGCAGTCACCTCAATACCGTTCGTTAAGCGTACACGAGCATATTTACGTAACGCTGAGTTCGGTTTCTTTGGAGTCATTGTACCAACACGAGTACATACTCCGCGTTTTTGTGGTGAAGATACATTTGTTTGTGATTTTTTAAAGCTGTTATAGCCTTTATTAAGCGCAGGTGATTTTGATTTTTCCTCTTTTGTTTGACGAGGTTTGCGCACTAACTGATTAATAGTAGGCATGATTTTTCCTCCCTTCATAAATTGTAAGCCCACACATCCAGGCGGTTCATTTTTTTGCAAAAACAAAGTTTTTGCAGACTACTCTATCTACAAAAACAGTTTTTAACGGATAATAGCAACAGCAGAAGCACCAACTTCAATTCCACATGCATTTCCGAGTTTGTACATCGAGTCAACATATTGGATTGGTACACCTGTTGCAAGAGCTTGATTTATAACAATAGCTGTCACTCTCGCTTCAGCATCGTCAGCAACGATCAATTCTTGCACCTGACCTTCTTTAAGTGCTTTTACTGTTTGTTTTGTTCCTATAACGAGCTTTTTAGCCCGTAATACTTTTTCATAAGACATTTTCATATCCTCCAAAGTACTAGGTGAATAGGAGCACCTTTGATATATTAACACCTTAGTAAAAAGATGTCAACTAAAGTTCAAAAAAATATTTAAGATTACTCTTTAAAATGAGGATGACTTATGAGTCATCCTCATTCCAAAAATTTGTTTAGTCAATCGTTACCGTTTCATCTGAAAGTGAATCTGTTAAGACCGGTTCAGCTTTACGGTACCTCTGCATACCAGTACCTGCTGGTACAAGCTTACCAATGATAACATTTTCTTTTAAGCCAAGCAATTCATCGCGCTTGCCTTTGATCGCTGCATCGGTAAGAACCCTTGTGGTTTCTTGGAAGGATGCCGCAGACAGGAATGAATCTGTTTCAAGGGAAGCCTTCGTAATACCAAGTAATACTGGACGTCCAGTTGCAGGTAATTTACCTGATAGCAACGCTTTTTCATTGGCATCAGTAAATTGGTGAATATCTAAAAGTGTACCCGGAAGAACATCAGTTTCACCCGCATCAATCACACGTACTTTGCGAAGCATTTGTCGTACCATTACCTCAACGTGTTTATCGCCGATTTCTACCCCTTGCATACGATAAACCTTTTGTACTTCACGCAATAGGTATTCTTGAACAGCGTTTACGTCTTTAACCTTGATTAATTCTTTCGGGTCAATTGAACCTTCTGTTAATTCTTGACCACGGGCCACTTGATCATTCACAGCCACTTTCAAGCGTGCGGTGTATGGAGCATTGTAAGTCCGAGACTCCACTTCACCTTGAACCACAATTTCATGCTGACGGTCGCGTCCTTCGTTAATACCGACGACAATACCATCAATTTCGGAAATAACGGCAACCCCTTTAGGATTACGAGCTTCAAAAATCTCTTGAATACGTGGTAAACCTTGAGTGATATCGTCTCCGGCAACCCCGCCTGTATGGAATGTACGCATGGTTAACTGTGTCCCTGGTTCACCGATAGATTGTGCAGCAATAATACCAACTGCTTCACCCACTTCAACCTCTTGACCAGTTGCTAAGTTACGGCCATAACATTTTTTACATACACCATGGCGTGTGTTACATGTAAAGGCTGAGCGGATTTTAACTTCTTCAATTCCTGCTCCAACAATGATTTCAGCTAAATCTTCTGTGATCAAGCCGTTTTCAGGTACAAGGACTTCCTTCGTTTCAGGATGTTTAATTGGATTTCGAGCATAACGGCCAATTAGACGTTCTTCTAATGATTCGATAACCTCAGTACCATCTTTTAACGATCTGATTAACAATCCTCGGTCTGTTCCACAATCATCGTCACGGACAATAACATCCTGAGCCACATCAACCAGACGACGTGTTAAATAACCTGAGTCAGCTGTTTTAAGGGCAGTATCGGCAAGTCCTTTACGCGCACCGTGTGTGGAAATAAAGTATTCCAATACCGTTAATCCTTCACGGAAACTTGATTTAATTGGTAATTCGATAATACGTCCAGCCGGGTTGGCCATCAGTCCGCGCATACCAGCAAGCTGTGTAAAGTTCGATGCGTTACCACGGGCACCTGAATCACTCATCATGAAAATTGGATTGGTCTTGTTCAAGGATTTCATTAGCTTTCCTTGAATGACATCCTTCGCCTGACTCCAGATTGCAATGACACGGTCATAACGCTCATCTTCCGTGATTAAACCACGTCTGAATTGTTTCATAACATTATCAACTTTCGCCTGTGCTTCATGAAGGATTTGCTGCTTCTCGCCAAGAACGACGATATCCGCAACACCAACTGTAATACCAGCTTTTGTTGAGTGCTTAAATCCTAAGTCTTTCATGCGGTCAAGCATTTTAGACGTTTCGGTAATTTTGAATCGCTTGAATACCTCAGCGATAATATTTCCAAGAATTTTCTTCTTAAATGGATCAACGATTGGCATTTCTTTAATTCTTGCTATAACATCTTCCCCTTTTTCAACAAAATACTTTTCAGGGGTTTTCACCTCTAAATTGTCCCTTGTCGGTTCATTGATATATGGGAAAGATTTCGGCAGAATTTCATTAAAAATTAATTTACCTACCGTGGAAATGAGAAGTTTTTGATTCTGTTCTTCAGTAAAGGTCTCATTTTTTAAAGAACCGGCATGCACGGCAACGCGTGTATGGAAATGCACATAGCCATTCTGGTATGCAAGTATTGCCTCATTTGTATCTTTAAAAATCATTCCTTCACCGACTGCACCGTCTCGTTCCAACGTCAAGTAATAGTTACCAAGCACCATGTCCTGGGAAGGGGTAACAACTGGCTTTCCATCTTTCGGATTCAAGATATTTTGAGCAGCCAGCATTAACAAACGTGCTTCAGCTTGCGCTTCTGCAGATAGTGGAACGTGTACCGCCATTTGGTCACCGTCAAAGTCGGCGTTATAGGCTGTACAAACAAGCGGATGAAGGCGAATCGCCCGTCCTTCAACAAGTGTCGGTTCAAATGCCTGAATCCCTAATCTATGCAATGTAGGGGCACGGTTTAATAGAACCGGATGCTCTCTAATGACATCTTCGAGCACATCCCACACTTCTGGTGACACTCTTTCAATCTTCCGCTTTGCAGACTTAATGTTGTGAGCTAAGCCCTTTTCAACAAGTTCTTTCATGACAAATGGTTTGAAAAGCTCAAGAGCCATTTCTTTTGGAAGTCCGCATTGATACATTTTTAAGTTTGGACCTACAACGATAACGGAACGTCCTGAATAGTCTACACGTTTCCCAAGCAGGTTTTGACGGAAACGGCCTTGTTTCCCTTTTAACATGTGGGAAAGTGATTTTAATGGACGGTTACCAGGTCCTGTAACTGGTCGGCCGCGGCGGCCGTTATCAATAAGTGCATCCACTGCTTCTTGTAACATCCGCTTTTCGTTTTGAACGATGATGCTTGGTGCACCAAGGTCTAATAAACGCTTTAGACGGTTGTTACGATTGATTACACGACGATAGAGGTCGTTTAAGTCGGACGTAGCAAATCTTCCCCCGTCTAATTGAACCATCGGGCGAAGTTCTGGAGGTATAACAGGCAGTACATCAAGAACCATCCATGACGGCTCATTTCCTGAACCACGGAAAGCCTCTAATACTTCAAGACGCTTAATCGCACGAGTGCGGCGTTGTCCTTGAGCTGTTTTTAATTCTTCTTTTAAACCGTCTACTTCTTTATTTAAATCAATATCCGATAAAAGCTTTTTAATAGCCTCAGCACCCATGGAAGCTTGGAATTTGTTTCCGAACTTCTCGCGATATGCCCGATATTCCTTCTCGGATAAGAGCTGCTTCTTATCAAGAGCTGTATCTCCGGATTCTGTCACAACATAGGAAGCAAAATAGATTACTTCTTCCAATGCGCGAGGAGACATATCTAATACTAGCCCCATCCGGCTCGGGATTCCTTTGAAATACCAAATATGTGATACAGGAGCTGCAAGCTCAATGTGTCCCATCCGCTCACGGCGCACTTTTGCACGAGTGACTTCTACACCGCATCGATCACATACTACACCTTTATAACGAACCCGCTTATATTTTCCACAATGACATTCCCAGTCCTTTGTAGGACCAAAAATTCTTTCGCAGAATAAGCCGTCCTTTTCTGGCTTCAACGTACGATAGTTAATGGTTTCTGGCTTTTTCACTTCTCCGAATGACCATGAACGGATTTTATCCGGTGAAGCAAGGCCAATCTTCATATACTCAAAATTATTAACATCCAGCAAGGGGCCTACCTCCCTTTTGATCTCCAGGTTTTACCCTTATGAAAAAGAAAAACAGCAGCGCACTCGAATATGCCAACTTTATTAGTCTTCCCATGCAAGTGCACTGCTTAAATTAATCTACTCTTTTGAACCAACTTTTTCCGATTCAAAGTTCTGGGCTTCAGGAACAATGTTTAATGTATCGACCTGCTGTAAGTCGTCTTCATCTTCCAAATCACGCATTTCAATTTCCTCTTCATCGCCGGAAAGGATTTTCACATCCATACCAAGGCTCTGAAGTTCTTTAATTAGAACCTTGAATGATTCTGGAACACCTGGCTCCGGAACATTTTCGCCTTTTACAATTGCTTCATATGTTTTCACACGGCCGACAACATCGTCTGATTTAACCGTAAGAATTTCCTGAAGCGTATAAGCTGCACCGTATGCTTCCAGTGCCCAAACCTCCATCTCACCAAAACGCTGACCGCCAAATTGCGCTTTACCGCCAAGAGGCTGCTGCGTAACAAGTGAATAAGGTCCAGTGGAACGGGCATGCAATTTATCATCAACCATGTGAGCAAGCTTGATCATATACATGACCCCAACTGATACACGGTTATCAAATGGCTCACCGGTACGGCCATCATAAAGAACCGTTTTGGCATCACGAGCCATACCTGCTTCTTCAATAGTTGACCAGACGTCTTCTTCACGCGCACCGTCAAATACCGGTGTTGCTACGTGAATGCCGAGCGATCTCGCCGCCATACCTAAATGGAGTTCAAGCACCTGCCCGATATTCATACGGGAAGGAACCCCTAATGGATTTAACATGATATCAACAGGTGTACCATCCGGTAAATACGGCATATCTTCTTCAGGTAAAATCCTGGAGATAACCCCTTTATTACCGTGGCGTCCCGCCATTTTATCGCCTTCGTGAATCTTACGTTTCTGAACGATATAAACGCGGACAAGCTGATTTACTCCTGGTGGAAGTTCATCGCCATCTTCACGATTGAAGACCTTGACATCATGAACAATTCCTCCACCGCCATGTGGTACCCGCAGTGATGTATCACGAACTTCACGTGCTTTCTCACCAAAAATAGCATGTAGGAGGCGTTCTTCTGCTGTTAATTCTGTTACCCCTTTTGGTGTTACTTTACCAACAAGAAGGTCTCCGTCTTTAACTTCAGCACCTGTACGAATAATACCTCGTTCATCCAAATTGCGAAGGGCATCTTCCCCCACATTTGGAATGTCTCTGGTAATCTCCTCCGGTCCAAGCTTCGTATCACGAGATTCCGACTCATATTCCTCAATATGAATCGAAGTATAAACGTCATCTTTTACCAGACGTTCACTCATAATGATGGCATCCTCGTAGTTGTAACCGTCCCATGTCATAAACGCGACAAGAACGTTTCGTCCAAGTGCCAATTCACCAAGCTCCATGGATGGACCATCAGCAAGAATTTCTCCTTTTTTCACACGGTCACCAGCAGCTACAATTGGACGCTGGTTATAACAAGTACCTTGGTTGGAACGGATGAACTTTAATAGTCGATACTTTTTAAGATCGCCTTTTACTTCTTGGCCATCTACTTCTTTTATTTCACGAACCCAAACTTCACGAGCCTCAACATGTTCAACAATTCCGTCATGCTTACAAATGACCGCCGCCCCTGAGTCTTTTCCCGATACGTATTCCATACCAGTTCCCACTCTTGGTGCTTCCGGCTGCATAAGCGGCACGGCTTGACGCTGCATGTTCGCTCCCATTAACGCACGGTTGGAGTCATCATTTTCAAGGAACGGAATACATGCAGTTGCTGCAGAGACAACCTGTTTTGGTGATACATCCATATAATCGATTCGCTCACGATTCACGACGGTGTTCTCACCGCGGAAACGAGCTACAATATCATTATCCAAGAAAGCACCGTCATCACCCAAGCGCGAGTTCGCCTGTGCGACTACATAATTATCTTCCTCATCCGCTGTCAAGTAGTCGATACGATTCGTTACTTTCCCGGTGTCTGGATCGACACGGCGGTAAGGTGTTTCGATAAAACCAAATCGGTTAACCTTCGCATAAGAGGATAATGAGTTAATCAAACCAATGTTCGGACCCTCTGGGGTTTCAATCGGACACATACGGCCATAGTGAGAATAATGCACGTCGCGAACCTCGAAACCGGCACGCTCACGTGTTAATCCACCAGGTCCTAATGCAGATAACCGGCGCTTATGTGTTAATTCTGCCAACGGGTTGGTTTGGTCCATGAATTGCGATAATTGTGAGCTTCCGAAGAACTCTTTAATCGACGCAATGACAGGACGGATATTAATTAATTGTTGTGGAGTGATCGTTGCAGTATCTTGAATCGACATTCTTTCACGTACAACACGCTCCATACGGGACAAACCAATTCTGAACTGATTTTGTAAAAGTTCACCAACTGAGCGCAAACGGCGATTTCCCAAATGGTCAATATCGTCTGTATCACCCACACCATGTAGTAAGTTAAAGAAGTAACTAATCGATGCAATGATGTCAGCCGGTGTGATATTTTTAATTGGCTCTGCTACATATGCATTGCCCAACACATTAATAACCTTTTCATTTTCATCATTCGGAGCATAAATCTTAATGCTTTGCAGAATAATTTCCTCTTCAACAACGCCGCCCGTAGGATTAAAGCCCTTAAAGTTAATATTTTTTTCAAGTGCAGGGAGGACGCGGTCCAGATTTCTTCTGTCAAGCACGGTTCCTTTTTCAGCGATGATTTCACCAGTCTCAGGATCCACAAGTGATTCTGCTAATCGTTGATTGAATAATCGGTTTTTAATATGGAGCTTTTTATTGATTTTATAGCGGCCCACATTCGCAAGGTCATAGCGCTTAGGGTCAAAGAAACGAGATACTAGTAAGCTCTTCGCATTTTCAACAGTCGGTGGTTCACCCGGACGAAGGCGTTCATAGATTTCTAAAAGTGCTTTCTCAACACCCTCTGTGTTGTCCTTCTCCAACGTATTGCGAATGTACTCGTTATCTCCAACCAATTCAATGATTTCTTGATCAGAGCCAAACCCAAGTGCACGCAAAAGAACCGTAACGGGCAGTTTCCGAGTACGATCTATTCTGACATAAACAACATCTTTGGCATCTGTTTCATACTCAAGCCAAGCACCGCGGTTTGGAATAACAGTGGCTGTATAGCCTCTTTTTCCGTTTTTGTCCACCTTACCGCTAAAATAAACACTTGGTGAACGAACAAGCTGAGAAACAATAACACGTTCAGCACCATTGATGACAAACGTACCTGTCTCTGTCATAAGTGGAAAATCACCCATAAAAACGTCCTGATCTTTCACTTCACCTGTTTCTTTGTTAACAAGACGCACTTTTACACGAAGTGGCGCAGAATATGTAACGTCCCGTTCTTTTGATTCCTCAACTGAATACTTTGGATCGCCAAGGCTGTAATCAATAAATTCAAGTGATAGGTTACCAGTAAAGTCCTCAATCGGTGAAATATCCTGGAACATTTCCCGCAAACCCTCATCAAGAAACCATTGATAAGAAGAGGTTTGGATTTCAATAAGATTTGGTAATTCTAAAACTTCACTGATACGCGCGTAACTCCTCCGCTCTCGGTGTCGTCCATACTGAACTAGTTGACCTGTCAACTGATTCACCCCTCAAATCAAGCGTTATAATAAAAAATGTATTTACGTCCTCCAAGAAGAAATGTACACTCTTCTTATCAGACAAAAAGAAAAAGGGTTTTTTAACTCAAAAACCACATTTTCACATTTAGACTATTATTTTGTCATCATTTCCGTCTTAATCCAATTTTATACAGAAAATTTAACGTTTTTAGGAATAATTCGGTAAATATTATGATGGCATTTTATAATGCTAACATAGTGGCATTTTAGAGTCAACTATTTTGTTGCTTTTATAATAAAATAACCTTTTTCCTTGTCAACGACCATCACATCGGAAAATAACTCTTTTAATTTTTCAATAGCAGATGGTGCACCTTGTTTTTTCTGAATAACCACCCAAAGCTCACCGCCAGGTAGTAAATGCTGAAAGCTTTGTTCAAAGATTTCGTGAACAACCTGTTTACCTGCCCGAATGGGCGGGTTCGTTAAAACAGCAGAAAAATTTTCTTCTTTTACATTTTCCAAGCGGTCACTTTCATATACGTCAACATTCCGAATTTGATTTAGCTCTGCATTTTCTTTTGCTAAAGCTAATGCCCGTTCATTCACATCAATCATATGAACCACACGGTCTTGATTGGTTTTAGCAATCGAAAGACCAATAGGTCCGTAGCCACACCCAACATCCAATACAGGTCCGGCTGCCAGAGGCATGATAAAGGCTTCAATTAATAAACGCGAGCCAAAGTCTACTTCCCTTTTTGAAAAAACTCCATTATCAGTTTTAAAACGAAAAGGAGTATTCTTTAGGGTGTAATCCCAAAATTTCGGATCACTCTCAACCTTTTGCGTACGGGAATAGTAGTGTTCAGGCATATATTCACCTCCAGAGGAGAGATTGTAATAGAAGATATATGGAGGAATAATGAATGAGCCAAAAAAAGCCCGCTTATACAGCGAGCTTTTTTAAAGGTTTATTACTTAACTTCAACGTTAGCTCCAACTTCATCAAGCTTAGCTTTGATTGCTTCAGCTTCTTCTTTAGAAACGCCTTCTTTGACTGGTTTTGGAGTGTTGTCAACAAGGTCTTTTGCTTCCTTAAGACCAAGTCCAGTGATTTCACGAACAACTTTAATAACTTTGATTTTTTGATCTCCAGCGCCAGCTAGGATTACATCAAATTCAGTTTTTTCTTCAACAGCAGCAGCGCCAGCTCCGCCAACCATTGCTACAGGAGCAGCAGCAGTTACGCCGAATTCTTCTTCGATTGCTTTTACTAGATCGTTAAGTTCTAAAACAGTCATATTTTTAACTGCTTCAATGATTTGTTCTTTAGTCATTTTAAATTTCCTCCTTAGTTTTCGTTCGATTTAATATTGTAGCGATAAGATTAACTTACGCGCCTTGTTCTTCTTTTTGTTCTGCAACAGCTTTTGCTGCAAGAGCAAGATTGCGGATTGGAGCTTGAAGTACAGAAAGTAACATAGAAAGCAAGCCTTCGCGTGAAGGAAGTTCAGCAAGAGCTTTAATCTCTTCAACTGTCGCAACATTACCTTCAATTACACCCGCTTTTAGTTCAAGTGCTTCATGCTTTTTCGCAAAGTCGTTCAAAATTTTAGCTGGTGCTACTACATCTTCAGCACTGAATGCGATTGCGTTCGGACCTGTTAATGCATCGTTTAAACCTGCAAGCTCAGCTGCTTCAGCTGCACGACGAGTCATGGTGTTTTTGTAAACTTTGAAATCGACTCCAGCTTCACGAAGCTGTTTACGAAGTTCTGTTACTTCAGCAACAGAAAGGCCGCGGTAGTCAACAACAATTGTTGATACGCTTGATTTTAATTTATCGGTGATTTCATCAACGATTAATTTTTTTGATTCAATTGCATTGCTCATCTTTACACCTCCTGTAGATTGTCTACATTTATACCAGGCAAAGTAAAAGCCTCCACATACGTTCAGGACATGGAGGCTGCATTGATCAACTGAAAGTATCAGCTAATTATATCGCATTACCTCGGCAGGATGATTAAGCATTTTCAGCCCCTGCTGTCTACAGTACAAATGTTTATTTATTTAAACAACATAAATTAGTATAGTAAATGTAATCTACATTGTCAACTGGAATTATTTTGCTGCAACAGATGATGGATCTACCTTCACGCCAGGTCCCATTGTAGAAGCAACTGTTACGTTCTTCATGTAAGTACCTTTTGCAGCTGAAGGTTTAACTTTTAGCATAGTATCGAAAATAGTTTTGAAGTTTTCAACAAGCTTCTCATTTTCGAAAGAAGATTTACCGATTGGCACATGGATGTTACCAGCTTTATCAACACGGTATTCAACTTTACCTGCTTTAATTTCATTAATTGCACGTGTTACATCAAATGTAACAGTACCAGTTTTAGGGTTTGGCATTAAACCTTTAGGACCTAATACACGACCTAATTTACCAACTTCGCCCATCATATCTGGTGTAGCTACGATAACATCAAACTCAAACCAACCTTGTTGAATTTTATTGATGTATTCTGTATCGCCAACAAAGTCAGCACCTGCAGCTTCTGCTTCTTTCAACTTTTCACCCTTTGCAAACACTAATACGCGTTGAGTTTTACCAGTACCGTTTGGAAGAACAACTGCTCCACGGATTTGCTGGTCTGCTTTCTTAGGGTCAACACCTAAACGGAAAGCAACCTCTAAAGTTGCATCAAATTTAGTATAGTTAGTTTGTTTTGCAAGTTCAATTGCTTCTGCAATCGGGTATGCTTTTGTACGATCTACAAGCTTTGCAGCTTCTAAATACTTTTTACCTTTTTTAGCCATTTTTATTTCCTCCTAGATTGTGGTTTTAACGTTGGACAACTCCCACTTCGAAAAGCGGAGGCGCCAGTTCCAGCCCCGACAAGCGCTGGAGGGCCTGACAGTGAAGTCGTTCTTTGACTTCATTGGCAGGACTGAAGCGACTCGAGGGGCTTGGCGCCGCAGCCGGACAAAACAAAGGTTGCGAGTATATTAAAACACCGCAACCCCTCATTACATCAAACAGTTGTTTTACATGGATTAGTCTTCGATAACGATACCCATGCTGCGTGCAGTACCTTCAACCATGCGCATTGCTGCTTCAACGCTAGCTGCGTTTAGGTCAGGCATTTTCTGTTCCGCAATCTCGCGTACTGTTCCGCGCTTAACTGTTGCTACTTTATTACGGTTAGGCTGGCCTGAACCAGACTGAATTCCAGCTGCTACTTTCAAAAGAACGGCAGCAGGAGGAGTTTTCGTAATAAATGTAAATGAACGGTCTTCAAATACCGTGATTTCAACAGGAATAATTAAACCAGCTTGATCTGCTGTACGAGCGTTAAACTCCTTACAGAATCCCATGATATTAACACCGGCTTGACCAAGTGCTGGACCAACTGGCGGTGCAGGGTTTGCTTTACCAGCAGGGATTTGTAATTTAACGACTTTAATTACTTTTTTAGCCACGAGACACACCTCCTTAAAGTCCGTGATGTGGTAATAGGGTTTTACCCTCCCACTCAAGGCATCTGTCTTTATATAAAGATAAAGAACTGACAAATAGTCTTGTCTCCAAGTGGAGACATACTGACCTATGAAATATTACCACTTTTTAAAATCAATTTCAAGTTTTTTTCAATTACAATTTCTCAATTTGTGTAAAATCCAGTTCTACCGGCGTATCACGGCCGAACATATTAACTAGAACTTTTAGCTTGGATTTGTCTTTTTCCATCTCTTCAATGGAGCCGGTAAAGTTCGCAAATGGACCTTCCTTCACTCGGACGGTTTCACCGATTTCATAATTCACATCAATTCGTTTTTCTTCTACTCCCATGCGCTTAAGCAATACGGTTACCTCTTCCGGAAGAAGCGGAGTCGGCTTTGAACCGGAACCAGCAGAACCAACGAAACCAGTTACCCCTGGAGTATTTCGAACCACATACCATGAATCATCCGTCATGACAATTTCAACTAACACATAACCAGGAAAAACCTTTCGTTTTACAACTTTCTTTTTACCATTTTTTATTTCTGTTTCTTCTTCTTCCGGTACAACGACGCGGAAAATTTTATCCGCCATACCCATTGATTCAACACGTTTTTCTAAATTGGCTTTTACTTTATTTTCATAGCCTGAGTAAGTATGCACTACATACCAGTTTTTTTCCATTCAAGAGGACTAAAGCGTCCGTCCCTCCCTATGCTATTTATCTGAATTCGAAAATTTTTTCCAAATGAAAAAACCCGCAGTAACGGGTTTTATAGAAAAATTTCCTTATTAATGACCATTATACCATGAATGAACGTTTATTATTCAAGAATTAAACGAATCAATTTTGAAATTCCTAAATCTAGCACGCCAAAGAATATGGCAAAAAAAGCAACTGTCGTTATAACTGTTATCGTATAACGAGTCAATTCGCCGCGTCTTGGCCAGCTAACCTTTCTTATTTCGCGAAGCACATCACTGAAGAATTTCTTTATGCGTTGCATTCTGTAACCCCCAACTAGGTAAATAGTACTGCCAGAGTCTATTAAAATTATTTTGTTTCACGGTGGATTGTATGGCAATTGCAAGCCTTGCAAAACTTTTTCAATTCTAATCGTTCCGATTTTAATTGTTTCCCAATCGTTGAGTAATTCCTAGTACCGCAATCAACGCATGCCAAGATAATTTTTTTACTCACTTCGACACCTTCAATTATCATTCTTTAATCTATAAAAATGTACCATGCTCCCCTAATTTCTGTCAATAACCCTGAGAACAGATTCATTTAACTGACAAAATTACCTCTAGATTGAAAATTCACGGAGTTCGAGATATCTTTCAAGCTTTCTTTTCACACGCTGCAGTGCATTATCAATGGACTTCACATGACGGTTTAGTTCCTCCGAAATCTCTTGATAGGACTGCCCGTCCAAGTAAAGCGCTAAGACTTTCCTTTCCAAATCACTCAATAATTCGGTCATTTTAACCTCGATGTGGTCAAATTCTTCCTGATTAATGATCAATTCTTCCGGGTCAAGAACCTTCGCTCCTGATAAAACATCCATAAGTGTTCGGTCTGATTCTTCATCGTAAATAGGCTTGTCCAATGAAACATATGAATTTAAAGGAATATGCTTTTGTCTTGTTGCTGTTTTGATCGCCGTGATAATTTGCCTGGTGATACATAATTCAGCAAAGGCTTTAAAGGATGTAAGCTTGTCCTCCCGAAAGTCACGGATGGCTTTGTAAAGCCCAATCATCCCTTCTTGGACAATATCCTCCTTGTCAGCGCCAATTAAAAAATAGGATCTTGCTTTAGCACGGACAAAATTGCGATACTTGTGGATTAAATAATCCAATGCTTCACTTTCGCCTTGGTGCACTAGGTCTACAATTTCTTCATCTTCCAGTGAAAAAAATTGTTCGTTGATTTTTATCCCGAAGTCTGTACCCACTAAGATCCCCTCCACCGAACAAGCATAGATATGATTATTATACTGCAGAATTTTTTGAATAGTCAACGCTTACTTCTGATCTCTGCGCCATTTTTCAAAAATTTCTGCAAGCTCTTTGCTGATTGGTATCTTCGAGACGGGCCTTTTTTCTTTGATTTTCTTAACCTTTTTTTCAATTCCTTTTTCAACGGTGGACATTTCAATGAGCAGCTCCCGCGCTGATTTGCGTAAGGCACCTTGTCCAAAAATGGCCCATTGCTCTGTAAAATCAGAGGTGGCAACATGAATTTGCGTTCTCCGATTGTTGAGGCTGATGGCTAATTTTTCGATTCGCTCATCTGCTGTTTCGTTTTTTTTGGTGAAAATAACTTCAACCTTGTGATCTTTATATTTTTTCTCAGTTCCATGAACGTATTGGGCATCAAAAACAACTATCACCCGAAATCCAGAGTAGGCCTGATATTCCGCCATTTTTTCTATTAATCGATCCCGTGCGGCAGGCAAATCGCGTTCCTTTAAATCCCTCAAATCCGGCCAGGCCCCGATAATGTTATAGCCGTCGACAAGCAGGATATCCATCGCTATCCCTCAAGCGGCTGTCTTTTTCGATATACCTCATACATGAGCAATGCAGCTGCAACGGAAGCATTTAGAGAGGTTACTTTTCCTACCATCGGCAATTGAATGAGAAAATCACATTTATCTCGGATGAGTCTGCCCATTCCTTTGCCCTCACTGCCGATCACAATTCCAAGCGGAAGTGTACCATCTATTTGCCTGTAATCTTCTTTTCCCGATGCATCTGTTCCAACAATCCATACACCGCGTTCCTTAAGCTCCTCGATTGTCCGTGCCATATTCGTCACGCGGACTACTGGAATATATTCAATTGCACCAGTTGAGGCTTTAGCAACGGTTGCTGTTAAACCGACAGCTCTCCTCTTCGGAATAATAATGCCATGTGCCCCCACCGCATCAGCCGTTCTCATTATCGAGCCAAGGTTATGCGGATCTTCAATTTCATCTAATAATAAAAAGAATGGCGGCTCATTTTTCTTCTCTGCAGCTGTAAATAAATCATCCAGTTCTGCATATTGATAGGCTGCAATATAGGCAAGGACTCCTTGATGATTTTGATCGGTAATTTGATCAATTTTTTTCTTTGGAACAAATTGAACGAGCACATTCCCTTCCTTGGCCAACTGGGTTATTTGCTGCATCGAACCGCGCTGCGACCCTTCTGCAATGAGGATTTTATTGATATCCCGATTTGACTTCAACGCTTCAATTACCGGATTTTTACCAATGATGTATTCCAATTCCATGTTATTTTTCCTCCCTTCTATCATCTACATATAAAAATGCCTTTTGAATAAGCTCCTCCAGCCTTTCCATTTCACCAGTTAAGTACAAGTATCCCATCAATGCTTCAAACGCTGTGCTGTATCGATAGGTTTGAACATCCGTATTTTTAGGGACCGTATTGGACTTTGCATTACGCCCCCGCATGACAACAGCCTTTTCACTCTCCGTCAGCACTTGATCCTCCATCAACTGAAAAAGGATGTGGCATTGGGCTTTTGCGGATACATATTTGGTACCGGCACGGTGCAGTTGATGTGGCCTTACCTGCCCGCTGAACAGTAGATGCCGCCTTACATAGTTTTCAAAAACTGCATCCCCCATATAGGCAAGAGCCAGGCTATTCAATTGTTTGGCGTCCACCTTATTCTCATAATCCAGCATGAATCAGCCTCTTTTCCATCTTGTTCCTTGTGCCGTATCTTCTAAAATAATATTCATACTCTTTAATTTATCCCGAATTTCGTCTGCTAATTGGAAATTCCGATCCTTACGGGCCTGAATTCGTTCTTCCAATAAAGCATCAATCTCTTCGTCCAACATTTCTTCTTTTTCGAAGGATAATCCCAATACATGAAACAATTGTTCAAATTCCAGTAAGAAGGCATCAATCACTGCAATGGCTGTATTCTTTTCCAACAGATAATAATTAGCCAGCTTTGACAGCTCAAATAAGATTGAAATGGCATTGGCCGTGTTAAAATCATCATCCATATCCCTGACAAATTGCTCGTGTAAATCACTTATTTTATCAAGCCATTCCTGATTGTTATCCGTCAGATCCGTGCTGGCCGTTTTGCGGTGCTGTAAATTTTGATAGGAGGTTGTGATCCGTTCATATGCAGCCTTTGTGCTCCCCAGCAGCTCTTCACTATAATTAATTGGGTTGCGGTAATGAACAGACAGCATAAAGAATCGCAGCACCTGAGGATTATGCTTCTTGATAATATCGTGAACAAGGACAAAATTACCAAGTGACTTCGACATTTTCTCATTGTCGATATTGATATAGCCATTATGCATCCAGTAACGGGCAAATGTTTTGCCGGACAGTGCTTCTGATTGGGCAATTTCATTCTCATGATGCGGGAAGGTTAAATCCTGTCCGCCGGCATGGATATCAATCGTTTCCCCGAGGTATTTTTTGGCCATGGCCGAGCATTCAATATGCCATCCCGGTCTTCCGATTCCCCAAGGACTGTTCCAATAAATTTCCCCTTCTTTTGCCGCCTTCCAAAGGGCAAAGTCTAAATCATCCTGTTTCTTCTCGCCAACCTCGATCCTTGCACCTACACGCAATTCATCAATGGATTGATGCGATAGCTTTCCGTAGTCATCAAATTTCCTCGTACGGAAATAGACATCTCCTTCTGACTCATAGGCAAAGCCCTTGTCAATCAACTGGCTGATAAATTCAATGATGATCTCCATATTCTCCATCACTCGCGGATGAACATCCGCTTTTTGGCAGCCTAAGGCAGTGACATCTTCAAAGTAAGCATTGATAAAACGGTCCGCTATAGTCGGGACATCTTCGCCTAACTGGTTTGCTGCGCGAATCAGCTTATCATCGACATCGGTAAAGTTTGAGACGTATTCGACATCATAGCCCCTGTAAGATAAATAGCGGCGAACGGTATCAAAAACAATAGCCGGACGGGCATTTCCAATATGAATATAATTATAGACAGTCGGTCCGCAAACATACATTTTGACCTTTCCCTCTTCGAGCGGAACGAAGACTTCCTTTTTTCGAGTAAGCGTATTATAGAGTTGTATGGCCATTTAAATTGTTCCTTTCCTCTTCTAATTCTTTCAATTGTTTTTTTAGTTGATTCAGCTCATTTTGCATTTCCATTAACCGATCGGCAACTGGATCCGGAAGATCACAATGATTGAAGTCCTTATTAATTCGTCTTCCATCTTGAATGACAACTCTGCCGGGAACTCCTACAACGGTTGAATTTGGCGGAACTTCTTTTAAAACAACAGAACCCGCCCCAATTTTAGAATTCTCTCCAATTGTGATCGATCCTAATACTTTTGCACCTGTGGCAATTAAGGCATTGTCTTTTATAGTTGGATGCCGTTTCCCTTTTTCTTTACCTGTACCACCCAATGTTACCCCTTGGAAGATGGTAACATTATTTCCAATCTCGCATGTTTCCCCAATCACAACACCCATGCCATGGTCAATAAATAATCTCCTGCCTATTTTTGCCCCTGGATGAATTTCAATTCCCGTTAGAAAACGGCTAGTTTGAGAAATGGCTCTGGCAATAAAATAAAATTTTCTTTTATATAAAACATGGGCAATTCGATGCCACCATATGGCATGTAAACCAGAATAAGTTAAGATAACTTCCAAATAGCTCCTAGCTGCCGGATCTTGTTCAAAGACGACTCCAATGTCTTCTTTCATCATTTTAAACACCGTTGTTTCCCCCCTTTGTTCAATAAAAAAACGTCTCTGTCAAATCGACAGAGACGCTTTGTGCGCGGTTCCACTCTGATTAGACCACTATTGCAAAAATGCCTCCTGGTCTCACTCCACCTGTTAACGGATCGGTTCCGCCCAGACCTACTCGGAATAGTCCTTTTGAAATGGGGCTCAAAGGTGCATTTCAAAAAATGAGAGGCTTAAACCACTTTCAGCCGCTGATGGTTCTCTCTTTCAAGCTTCATTTTTCTACTTATCCTTTTCAACACTTTAATACTTATGAAGTTACTTTCTTTTACTATATTATATTTTCGCTCCATTGTTAACTGATAATTTTATTTATTCTTGATTGTACCTTTTCTTTTCCTAATAATTCAATTGTTTGAGGGAGATCCGGCCCATGGGTCTGACCGGTAACGGCTGCACGAATTGGCATAAAGAGATTTTTTCCCTTTTGACCAGTCGATTTTTGGACAGCTTTCATCGCTGCTTTTATTTCCTCTGCTTTAAACGTTGGAAGCTGATCAAGCTCAGCGGAAAATGCCTTCAATACTTCCGGAACGGTTTCACCAGAAAGGATTTCCTTTGCCTCTTCTTCATTTTCTGATTCATCCGTAAAGAACATATCCGTCAGTTCCACAATCTCTGCTCCAAAGCTCATTCTTTCTTGAAAAAGAGAAACGAGGTTTTTCGCCCATTGCTGCTCTGCTTCTGTCATATTCTCAGATAATCGCCCTGCTTTAATTAAATGGGGAACAGCAAGATTATAAACTCTTTCAAGCTCTACCTTTTTCATGTATTGGTTATTCACCCATTCAAGCTTTTGCTGATCAAATAAGGCTGGAGATTTGGACAGGCGGTCTGCATCAAACAGCTCGATAAATTCCGCTTTGGAGTAGATTTCCTCTTCCCCTGCAGGTGACCATCCCAGCAAAGTGATAAAGTTAAATAATGCTTCCGGCAGATAACCTAATTCTTCATACTGCTCGATGAATTGAATAATCGTTTCATCGCGTTTGCTTAATTTCCTTCTGCTTTCATTTACAATCAGCGTCATATGCCCGAAAATTGGCGGCTCCCAGCCTAGTGCTTCGTAAACTACCAATTGTTTCGGCGTGTTGGAAATATGGTCATCACCACGTAATACATGGGAGATTTCCATCAAATGATCATCAATGGCAACCGCAAAGTTATAGGTCGGAGTACCGTCCTTTTTCACGATTACATAGTCGCCAATTCCTTCGGATTCAAAGGAAACAACCCCTTTAACCATATCGTCAAATGTAAAAGTTTTTCCTTGAGGAACAGCGATTCGAATGCTTGGCTGGCGTCCTTCGCTTTCCAGGTGGCTGAGCTGTTCAGCAGTTAAATGACGGCACTTCCCAGAATATTGCGGGTTTTCGCCTCTTTCAAGCTGGCCTTCGCGTTCTGCCTCCAATTCTTCTTCCGTGCAATAGCATTTATAGGCTTGGCCGCTCTCAAGCAATTGATTGTAGTAGGTTTCATACAGATGATTTCTTTCAGATTGACGGTACGGGCCGAATTCACCGCCGATATCGACACTTTCATCCCAGTCCATTCCAAGCCATTTTAAATATTTTAATTGGCTTTCCTCACCGCCGGCAATATTCCGTTTTTTATCGGTATCTTCAATGCGGATAATGAACTTACCGCCTTTATTGCGGGCAAATAAATAGTTAAACAATGCCGTACGGGCATTTCCGATATGTAAATGTCCTGTTGGACTTGGAGCGTATCTTACACGTACTTGGTTTGACATTAGCATGAAGCCTCCTGTTAACTTCAGTTTTCACCTCGTCTATTTTACCACTGTGAAGCATAAAGATTAAGCATTTATTTTCTTTAATAACACAACAGCCTGAGCCGCAATTCCCTCTTCTCTTCCGGTAAAGCCAAGTTTCTCTGTTGTGGTGGCTTTTACATTGACCTGATCGGAGGCGGCTTCGAGTAATTCAGCAATCCGCACCTTCATCTGTTCAATATAAGGCGCCATCTTCGGCTTTTGCGCAATGATTGTACAATCGGTATTGACCAGCTCGTACCCTTTTTCTTTAACCAGCTTCCATACATGCTCCATCAGCTTGGCGGAATCAGCGTCCTTAAAGTTTGGGTCTGTATCCGGAAAGTGCTTTCCAATGTCCCCTTCCCCAATTGCCCCCAGACATGCATCCGAAATCGTATGCAATAGAACATCTGCATCGGAATGACCTAATAATCCTTTTTCATAAGGTATCCGGATTCCTCCGATAATAAGCGGACGACCTTCAGTAAGTTGGTGGACATCAAACCCTTGACCAATTCGAAACATATTACTGTTCACCTTTTCTTTTTTTTAATATTGCTTCAGCAAAAAATAAATCCTCTGGAGTTGTAAGCTTAATATTATCATAATCGCCTTCTACCATCATTACCGGAAAAGGAATCCTCTCGACTAAGCTTGAGTCATCCGTTCCTAAAAAACCATCCTGTTCTGCTTTTTCATAGGCTTTTAATAAGATGGACATGCGAAAAGCTTGTGGGGTTTGAACAGCCCACAAGCTAGATCGTTCGACCGTTTCTACGACCGTTCCATTGCGTACAGTTTTCATCGTATCCTTCGCTTGCACTCCAATGATTGCTGCGCCGGTTTCCATTGCTTTTTCTGTTAACCGTAAAATTGCCTCTTTAAGAATAAAAGGACGGGCTGCATCATGGACAAGGATGATCCCGTCGCTGTCAAACGTTTTTAATGCCTGATAAATGCTGTCCTGACGTTCCTTTCCGCCAGGAACCAATCTTTTCACCTTGTGTATGTTATATTTTGTCAGCAAGGCTTTAAATGCTGCTTCATCCTGATGATGGATGGCTAAAATCATTCCCTCACAGTGCTCATCTTCCTCAAACACCCTTAAAGTATGGATCAGAACAGGGATTCCATTAAGCTCAATTAAAAGCTTATTTTTCCCCGCCCCCATTCTCTTCCCCTGGCCAGCAGCAGGGATAATGACTTGGTAAGCCATAAAAAAACCCCAATCTAAAAATCTTCTTATAGCGCTTTTTCCAATAACTTTGGTTTAGCAAAAATCATTCTGCCGGCTGATGTTTGAAGAACACTCGTAACAAGAACCTGAATTCTTTTTCCGATATATTCTCTTCCCTCTTCGACAACAATCATCGTGCCATCATCCAAGTAGGCAACACCTTGATGATATTCTTTGCCATCTTTAATGACCTGTACCGATAATTCCTCACCTGGAAGCACCACCGGTTTAACCGCATTGGCTAAATCATTGATATTTAGAACGGAAACATTTTGCAATTCACAAACTTTGTTCAGATTAAAATCATTCGTGACAAGAATGCCATTTGTCAGTTTTGCCAGCTTCACTAATTTGCTGTCAACCTCTTGAATTTCTTCAAAATCACCTTCGTAAATTTCCACTTTTATCGCAAGTTCCTTTTGAATTCGGTTGAGAATATCCAACCCTCTTCGGCCGCGATTTCGTTTCAAAACATCCGATGAATCGGCAATATGCTGCAATTCCTCCAGCACAAATTGGGGAATCACGATCGTCCCTTCTAAAAAGCCTGTCTGGCATATATCCGCCACCCGGCCGTCAATAATAACGCTTGTATCTAAAATCTTCAAGGATTGGCGGCTTGATTTTTCATTCTCATCTTCGCTTGATTTTTTCTTGCCAATCCGGTTCGTAAAGAGGTTTAATAGTTCATCCCTCTTCTTAAAACCTACCTGAAAACCAAGATACCCAAACAATAGTGTCAATAAAATGGGAGCGACCGTATGAAGAATCGGTACTTGTACCGCATTAAGGGCAAAGCCGATTAAAAAAGCGACTACCAGGCCAAAAATTAAGCCGATACTGCCGAAGAGCACGTCAGTTACCGGTACTTTTACCAGTGAATCTTCCGCCCACTTAATAAAATCAAATACATAATCAACTGCCCAAAAGGTAAGAAGATAAAAAATAATTGCACCTAATAAAGCCGTGACATACGAGTTGCTGATAATTGGAATGTCATTCATTTTCATTAATTGCAATAGTTCAGGGATTAATAGTATTCCTAATGTTCCTCCGATAATAAGGAAGCACGCTTGAACGATTCGTTTTAACATTCCCTCACCTCCTCTACTCATTATAAACAGATTCATAAAATTGAAACCTTTGTTTAATGATTATTTTTCCAAAATGTAATCATAATGAAATAAAATTTCGATTACCACAATCAACATTTCTTTCCAATAGGGTAGCACCTTTGAAAAGGATATGTCAAAGATTTGGAAAAGAATTTAGACGGTTTTTAAAAATGCCGTTCAGTATTTAGCCGTTCCTTAACTAATTTAAAACCTTCTTTTATTTTCTTTGCCCGTACTTCCCCAATTCCTTCAACATCATCTAACTCTTCGACGGTAGCATAAATAATTTTTGAAAGCTCGCCAAAGCTGGTGATTATATTTTCGATGATGACCGCCGGAAGCCGTGGAATCTTATGTAGGATACGATACCCTCGCGGACTTTTATTTTCATCGAGATGAACATAACCTTGGTACCCAATCATTTTTAATAGGACCAAGTCATCAATTGTTTCGTTATTGGTCATAGCCTGCAGACGATGGATTATCTCCCTGGACTTAATCTCTCTATCAAAGGAATAATCCTTGATGATCAGCATCATTTCCTCTTCTAATTCCGTTAAAATTTCATTCATTTGCAAGCGGATCAGCCTGCCCTCTGTCCCCAGTTCATTCAGATAGGTTAATAATTCCTTCTTAATCCTTAGAACCATTTCAAAGCGATGAAGGACCAGCAGAAAATCATTATATGTAACAGACTCCTCAAATTCCAAAATACTTAAATTCGTAATACTTTGTTCGAGAACAACTTTATATTTCTCAAGCGTTTGAATCGCTTGATTGGCTTTCGTTAAAATTACGGCGATATCTCTTAAGGCATAGCGGAAATTACCCTGGTACAGGGTAATGACATTTCTCCTTTGCGAGATGGCAATCACAAGGGCCTTTGTTTGTTTAGCTACCCTTTCTGCTGTCCGGTGGCGCATCCCCGTTTCTGAGCATGGAATATCCGAATCTGGTGCAAGCTGTGCATTCGCAAAAAGTATTTTATTCCCTAAATCGTTCAGGATGATCGCACCATCCATTTTGGCTAACTCATACAAAAAGCTAGGCGAAAAAGAACAGTTTATTTGAAATCCGCCATCGACAATATTCTTCACCTTATCATTATAACCAACAACGATTAGCCCCCCGGTATTTGCCCTGAGAACATTATCAATTCCTTCCCGAATTGGTGTCCCCGGAGCAATAAATTGCAATACCTCACTAACCGTTTGTTCCCCCAGTTTTTTACTATCCATTCACTATCCTCCTAGCGCTGCCATTAATGCTTCGCTTACAGATGAAACACCAATAAGCTCTATTCCCTTTGGTCCCTTCCATCCGGTTAGATTATTAGCCGGCAAGATAACTCGTTCAAATCCGAGCTTTGCCGCTTCCTGAACCCGTTGTTCTATACGAGAAACCCTTCTGACTTCCCCTGTTAAGCCCACTTCCCCAATGATACAGTCTGTCGGCCTTGTCGGTTTATCACGAAAGCTGGAAGCAATGCTTACAGCTACAGCGAGATCGATGGCCGGTTCATCTAATTTTACTCCGCCGGCAACTTTTAGGTAAGCATCCTGATTTTGCAGGAGCATACCTACGCGTTTTTCCAGAACGGCCATTAAGAGCGGGACCCGGTTATGGTCAATACCAGTTGCCATTCTTCGCGGATTCCCGAAGCTAGTTGGTGAAATTAACGCCTGAATTTCCACCAAAACAGGGCGTGTCCCTTCCATGGAAGCAACAACAGTCGAGCCTGCCGCCCCCCTTGACCTTTCTTCAAGGAAAATTTCAGACGGATTAGCCACTTCATCGAGACCAAATTCTTTCATTTCGAAAATTCCCATCTCATTCGTTGAACCAAATCGGTTTTTTACAGCCCTTAAAATCCGATAGGTATGATGCCGTTCTCCTTCAAAATATAAAACCGTATCGACCATATGCTCCAATAACCGCGGGCCGGCAATCGAGCCTTCTTTTGTAACATGTCCGACAATAAAAATAGCAATCCCCTTCGTTTTCCCAATTCTCATTAACTCCGCTGTGCATTCACGAACCTGCGAAACACTCCCCGGCGCTGATGTAACATCCGGATGATAAACGGTTTGAATGGAATCGATAATGACAAATCCAGGATTCGTATTTTCTATAGTACGGTTAATTTCCACTAAGCTTGTTTCCGCATAAACAAACAAATTTTCAGAAGAGATTCCTAAACGTTCAGCTCTGAGCTTAGTCTGGCGTAATGATTCCTCCCCGGATATGTAGAGCACCTGGTTTCCCTTATTCGCAAGCTGTGACGATACCTGCAAAAGCAGTGTGGACTTCCCAATCCCCGGGTCGCCGCCGATTAATACTAATGATCCTTTTACAACACCGCCGCCCAGCACTCGGTTTAGTTCATGTAAATCGGTTAATATTCTTGGTTCACTCTCTGTTTCAATCGATGTGATGGGTGTGGGCTTTGCGACGATTCCTTGTGAATGGGTAAAGGCAGCCCTTCTATTCGCACCCGTTACCTCAACTTCCTCCACCATCTTATTCCACTGTCCGCATCCAGGGCATTTTCCCATCCATTTCGGAGATTCATACCCGCATTCCTGACACATAAACTTTGTTTTCCGCTTTACCATTCTTTCCAACCTTCCATTCAAAAAAAATAAAGAGGTACACGATGAAGCTTTATGAACGTGTACCCCCTGGTAATGCGACTAGTAAAGCTAGATGAAAATCCGAGGCAAATCTATTTAGTTAGTTCCGCCGTTCTTACAGTAAATTCACCATTATCTACATCAATTATAACATTTTGACCATTTAAAACTGTACCTCTTAATAATTCTTCCGATAAGCGGTCCTCGATATGCTTTTGAATAGCCCGGCGCAGCGGTCTAGCTCCGTATTCCGGATCATAGCCCTCCTGCGAGATCTTACCCTTTGCCGCTTCCGTTAACTCAAGCGTAATATTCTGTTCCCTCAATCGTTTTACCAGCTGCTCAGACAATAAAGTAACAATCTCTTCTAAATGCTTCTTCTCTAAAGCATGGAACACGATAATTTCGTCAATCCGGTTTAAGAATTCAGGACGGAAGGCCTTTTTCAATTCTTCCATCACTTTTCCCTTCATATCCTTGTAGTCTTGTGCTCCATCCTGGATATTAAAGCCGACATATTTGTTTCGTTTTAATGCCTCTGCACCGACGTTTGAAGTCATGATGAGCACCGTATTTCGGAAATCAACGGTTCTGCCCTTTGAGTCGGTTAAGCGGCCGTCTTCAAGGACCTGCAAAAGAATATTAAAGACATCTGGATGGGCCTTTTCAATTTCATCCAGAAGGATGACGGAATATGGCTTTCTTCTTACTTTTTCCGTTAATTGTCCACCCTCTTCATATCCTACATATCCTGGAGGAGAACCAACCAGCCTAGAGGTAGAGTGCTTCTCCATATATTCAGACATATCAATGCGAATCATCGCTTCCTCATCACCAAACATCGCTTCTGCAAGCGCACGGGCTAATTCGGTTTTCCCTACTCCTGTTGGACCAAGGAATACGAAAGAACCAATTGGACGTTTCGGATCTTTTAGACCTGCCCGCGCACGACGAACAGCTTTTGAAACGGCTATGACTGCTTCTTCCTGTCCAATTACACGAGAATGGAGAATCGATTCTAAATTCAACAGCTTCTCCGTTTCTGTTTGGGCAAGTCTTGAGACAGGTACTCCCGTCCAGCTTGAAACAACATTCGCAATATCTTCTACTGTTACTTCATTGTTTTCTTTTCCTTGCTTTTCTTTCCAAGTCTTTTTCGTCTCTTCTAATTGTTCACGTAAACGCTGTTCAGTATCTCTTAAGGAAGCAGCCTTTTCAAATTCCTGACTTTGAACTGCGGCATCCTTTTCTTTACGGACTTCCTCAAGCTTCACTTCTAATTCCTTTAAATTTGGCGGTGTTGTATAGGAACGAAGCCGCACCTTGGATCCTGCCTCATCAATTAAATCAATCGCTTTATCCGGCAGAAAGCGGTCGGAAATATATCGATCAGACAGCTTTACAGCTGCTTCAATCGCTTCATCCGTAATCGACACACGATGGTGGGCCTCATAACGGTCCCGCAAGCCTTGTAAAATTTGGATGGATTCTTCCGATGTCGGTTCATCCACGCGGATCGGCTGGAAGCGGCGCTCTAATGCAGCATCCTTTTCAATATATTTTCGGTATTCATCAAGGGTAGTGGCACCAATACATTGAAGTTCACCGCGAGCTAACGATGGCTTTAAGATATTGGAAGCATCGATGGCCCCTTCAGCCCCTCCTGCACCAATTAAAGTGTGCAATTCATCAATAAAGAGAATGATATTTCCCGCCTGGCGGATCTCATCCATTACTTTTTTCAAGCGATCCTCAAATTCACCGCGATATTTGGTCCCGGCAACGACCGTTCCCATATCAAGCGTCATCACCCGTTTATCGCGAAGAATTTCCGGAACCTCATTATTCACAATTTGTTGAGCCAGCCCTTCAGCAATAGCTGTTTTACCAACGCCCGGCTCCCCGATTAATACCGGGTTGTTTTTGGTGCGCCGGCTTAACACTTCAATAACACGTTGAATTTCTTTACTGCGGCCAATAACCGGGTCAAGGCTTCCTTCCCGAGCAATCGCCGTTAAATCACGCGCCAAGCTATCAAGTGTCGGAGTATTAGCACTGACAGATGCCCCGCCTTGATGCCCCCCTGACTCATTGCTGCCCAAAAGCTGCAGCACCTGCTGACGGGCTTTATTCAAGCTGACTCCCAGGTTGTTCAGTACCCTCGCTGCAACCCCTTCACCTTCACGGATTAATCCAAGCAGAATATGCTCCGTTCCAACATAGGAATGTCCCAGTTTTCGCGCTTCATCCATTGACAGTTCAATCACTTTTTTGGCTCTTGGAGTATAGTGAATAGTCTGCGAAGTTTCCTGGCCTTTGCCGATTAAGTTTTCGACTTCCTTTTGGATTTTATCCGAGCCTAATCCCAGGCCGTATAATGCTTTTGCCGCAATCCCTTCACCTTCACGAACCAATCCTAATAAAATATGTTCAGTTCCAATATTATTATGGCCAAGACGGATTGCCTCTTCCTGTGCTAACGCTAAAACCTTTTGAGCTCTTTCAGTAAAACGTCCAAACATCATATTCCCTTCCTCCTCACCATTATCCTATTCCATTTTTAGTCGTTCTCTTATTAATGCAGCACGTCTAATATCTCTGTCCTGCGGCCTTAATGGTCCGCCGGCATACTGTTGTAAGAATCCAGGCTGGGTCAAAATCATCAATTCATTTAATATATTCTTAGGCATATTCGAAATATAGCCCATATCAATTCCAAGCTGTACATCGGATAAGCATCTGGCAGCTTCCTTCGATTCAATGATTCGGCTGTTGGTTAAAACGCCTAGGGAGCGAAACACCCTGTCTTCTAATTGTATGTTTGAAGTTTTTCGTAATGCTTCACGTGCCGACCTTTCTTGTGAAATTAACTGGCTGACAACCCCTTTTAAATCGCGCCCAATGTCCTCTTCGGATTTCCCAAGAGTGATTTGATTCGATATTTGAAAAATATTGCCGAGCGCTTCACTGCCTTCTCCATAAATTCCTCTTACCACCAGTCCCAGCTGATTGATTGCAGGAATAATCCGGTTAATCTGCTGAGTCAAAATCAATCCCGGCAAATGCATCATGACGGAGGCACGGAGACCTGTTCCAACATTGGTCGGACAGCTTGTTAAATAGCCAAGCTTTTCATCAAAAGCAAATTGAATCTGACTCTCAAGCCAGTCATCAATTTCATTCGCAGCATTTAATGCTTCAGATAACTGCAGTCCTGGAAATAAACACTGAATTCGAATATGGTCTTCTTCATTAATCATAATACTGACTTCTTCATTTTCAGTTAACAGGACGGCTCCATAGGATGAATCCTCTGCTAAGTGAGGGCTAATTAGATGCTTTTCCACTAACACACGTTTCTGAAGCGGCTGCAGCGTGTCAATTTTTAATAACTCCATTGGCCCAAACTTATTTAAATTAGATTCAGTTAAAACCTCTTCCATTTTAAAAATAACCGCTTTTGCTTCTTCAGGCGAAAACAAGGTTGGAAATTTATAATCCTCAAAGTTTCGAGCTAATCGGATCCGTGAACTCAGAACAATATCTGAATCAGGTCCTTCTGCACTCATCCAGGAGCTGACAGCTTGATTAATAAATCGTTCAAGCGACACGTTATTCCCCTCCCTCTTGACTGCTTGATAATGTCTTTTCTAAAATTCGGATTTCATCACGGATCATGGCAGCCTGCTCGAATTCCTCCTGGAGGATCATTTCCCTTAACTTGTACTTCAATTCTTCAAGTTGTTTCCGGAGTTGAATACCTCCGCCGATTCGTTTCGGGATTTTCCCGTTGTGTGCCCCGTTTCCGCTGTGCAGGCGCCTTAAAACAGGCTCCAGCTGATCCTTAAAAGTTTCATAACAATGAGCACATCCAAATCTGCCAATTTTTAAAAATTGCTGAAAAGTCATCGAACACTGCTCACATTGGAAAATTTCTTCCTGATGGAAAGGGTTTTGATTTGTTTTTTGAAAAGTAGGATCGATATTTAAGAGACCGGCTAATAGATTATTAAAGGCAAAGCCCGAACCTCCATTTATCATAAACAAATCGCCCTTTTCCTGTGCACACTTTTCACAAAGATGTACTTCCGTTTTTTC
>NZ_AP041611.1:5532500-5590000 GCF_055395235.1 Neobacillus sp. Fa239 | reverse complement strand
CGTGTGTAGCCCAGGTCATAAGGGGCATGATGATTTGACGTCATCCCCACCTTCCTCCGGTTTGTCACCGGCAGTCACCTTAGAGTGCCCAACTGAATGCTGGCAACTAAGATCAAGGGTTGCGCTCGTTGCGGGACTTAACCCAACATCTCACGACACGAGCTGACGACAACCATGCACCACCTGTCACTCTGTCCCCCGAAGGGGAAAGCCCTATCTCTAGGGTTGTCAGAGGATGTCAAGACCTGGTAAGGTTCTTCGCGTTGCTTCGAATTAAACCACATGCTCCACCGCTTGTGCGGGCCCCCGTCAATTCCTTTGAGTTTCAGCCTTGCGGCCGTACTCCCCAGGCGGAGTGCTTAATGCGTTAGCTGCAGCACTAAAGGGCGGAAACCCTCTAACACTTAGCACTCATCGTTTACGGCGTGGACTACCAGGGTATCTAATCCTGTTTGCTCCCCACGCTTTCGCGCCTCAGCGTCAGTTACAGACCAGAAAGCCGCCTTCGCCACTGGTGTTCCTCCACATCTCTACGCATTTCACCGCTACACGTGGAATTCCGCTTTCCTCTTCTGCACTCAAGTCCCCCAGTTTCCAATGACCCTCCACGGTTGAGCCGTGGGCTTTCACATCAGACTTAAAGGACCGCCTGCGCGCGCTTTACGCCCAATAATTCCGGACAACGCTTGCCACCTACGTATTACCGCGGCTGCTGGCACGTAGTTAGCCGTGGCTTTCTGGTTAGGTACCGTCAAGGTACCGGCAGTGACTCCGGTACTTGTTCTTCCCTAACAACAGAGCTTTACGACCCGAAGGCCTTCATCGCTCACGCGGCGTTGCTCCGTCAGACTTTCGTCCATTGCGGAAGATTCCCTACTGCTGCCTCCCGTAGGAGTCTGGGCCGTGTCTCAGTCCCAGTGTGGCCGATCACCCTCTCAGGTCGGCTACGCATCGTCGCCTTGGTGAGCCGTTACCTCACCAACTAGCTAATGCGCCGCGGGCCCATCTGTAAGTGACAGCCGAAACCGTCTTTCAGCTTTTCCTCATGAGAGGAAAAGGATTATCCGGTATTAGCACCGGTTTCCCGGTGTTATCCCAGTCTTACAGGCAGGTTGCCCACGTGTTACTCACCCGTCCGCCGCTAACCAACGGGAGCAAGCTCCCATTGATTCGCTCGACTTGCATGTATTAGGCACGCCGCCAGCGTTCGTCCTGAGCCAGGATCAAACTCTCCAAGAAAGTTGATTAGCTCAAAAATGTTACGTTGGCTCCGTTTCAAAAAGAAACGAATATTATTGTTTGTTTACACGTCTTGTTTGTTTAGTTTTCAAAGATCAATTTTTCTCTTATCGCTCAAAAGCGACTTTTTAATCTTATCAAGTTATTAACTTAAAGTCAATAACTTTTTTAAAAAGTTGGTGGAGTCTAGGGGGATCGAACCCCTGACCTCCTGCGTGCAAAGCAGGCGCTCTCCCAGCTGAGCTAAGACCCCAATATATAGTGAAGTAGATGGTCGGGAAGACAGGATTCGAACCTGCGACCCCTTGGTCCCAAACCAAGTGCTCTACCAAGCTGAGCTACTTCCCGTAATAATAATGGCGCGCCCGAAAGGAGTCGAACCCATAACCTTCTGATCCGTAGTCAGACGCTCTATCCAATTGAGCTACGGGCGCATTATTTATAAGTGATTTTGTTATCGAAAAAACACTGGTGCCGAGGACCGGAATCGAACCGGTACGGTAGTCACCTACCGCAGGATTTTAAGTCCTGTGCGTCTGCCAGTTCCGCCACCCCGGCAAAAATGGAGCGGAAGACGGGATTCGAACCCGCGACCCCCACCTTGGCAAGGTGGTGTTCTACCACTGAACTACTTCCGCATAATTGATTTAAATGGTGCGGGTGAAGGGAGTCGAACCCCCACGCCTTGCGGCGCCAGATCCTAAGTCTGGTGCGTCTGCCAATTCCGCCACACCCGCATATTCATTTAAATGGTGAGCCATGAAGGACTCGAACCTTCGACCCTCTGATTAAAAGTCAGATGCTCTACCAACTGAGCTAATGGCTCAAAAAAGTATTTCTAGAAAACAAACTCGTTTTTTTGCTTAAAATCCCTTCAGGATTTTGCGCATGCTTCCGCAGATGTGATTCAAAGAAGAAAGAAGCATGGTGCCGGCTAGAGGACTTGAACCCCCAACCTACTGATTACAAGTCAGTTGCTCTACCAATTGAGCTAAACCGGCATTATTTGAAGATTATTTTCACTATCGTGAAAAAATCATGGTGGAGGATGACGGGATCGAACCGCCGACCCTCTGCTTGTAAGGCAGATGCTCTCCCAGCTGAGCTAATCCTCCATTTATACAGCCTGGCAACGTCCTACTCTCACAGGGGGACAGCCCCCAACTACCATCGGCGCTGAGAAGCTTAACTTCCGTGTTCGGGATGGGAACGGGTGTGACCTTCTCGCCATTATTGCCAGACTATTTACTTGAGAGATCGTTCCCTCAAAACTAGATAATACAGAAGAAGTTTTCGTAAAAACGAGGTAATCTTAATATTGGTTAAGTCCTCGATCGATTAGTATCAGTCAGCTCCACATGTTGCCACGCTTCCACCTCTGACCTATCAACCTGATCATCTTTCAGGGATCTTACTAGCTTGACGCTATGGGAAATCTCATCTTGAGGGGGGCTTCATGCTTAGATGCTTTCAGCACTTATCCCGTCCGCACATAGCTACCCAGCGATGCCTTTGGCAAGACAACTGGTACACCAGCGGTGCGTCCATCCCGGTCCTCTCGTACTAAGGACAGCTCCTCTCAAATTTCCTGCGCCCACGACGGATAGGGACCGAACTGTCTCACGACGTTCTGAACCCAGCTCGCGTACCGCTTTAATGGGCGAACAGCCCAACCCTTGGGACCGACTACAGCCCCAGGATGCGATGAGCCGACATCGAGGTGCCAAACCTCCCCGTCGATGTGGACTCTTGGGGGAGATAAGCCTGTTATCCCCAGGGTAGCTTTTATCCGTTGAGCGATGGCCCTTCCATGCGGAACCACCGGATCACTAAGCCCGACTTTCGTCCCTGCTCGACTTGTAGGTCTCGCAGTCAAGCTCCCTTATGCCTTTACACTCTGCGAATGATTTCCAACCATTCTGAGGGAACCTTTGGGCGCCTCCGTTACTCTTTAGGAGGCGACCGCCCCAGTCAAACTGCCCACCTGACACTGTCTCCCACCCCGATGAGGGGTGCGGGTTAGAATTTCAATACAGCCAGGGTAGTATCCCACCGACGCCTCCACCGAAGCTGGCGCTCCGGTTTCTCAGGCTCCTACCTATCCTGTACAAGCTGTACCAAAATTCAATATCAGGCTACAGTAAAGCTCCATGGGGTCTTTCCGTCCTGTCGCGGGTAACCTGCATCTTCACAGGTACTATAATTTCACCGAGTCTCTCGTTGAGACAGTGCCCAGATCGTTACGCCTTTCGTGCGGGTCGGAACTTACCCGACAAGGAATTTCGCTACCTTAGGACCGTTATAGTTACGGCCGCCGTTTACTGGGGCTTCGATTCAGAGCTTCGCTTGCGCTAACCCCTCCTCTTAACCTTCCAGCACCGGGCAGGCGTCAGCCCCTATACTTCGCCTTGCGGCTTCGCAGAGACCTGTGTTTTTGCTAAACAGTCGCCTGGGCCTATTCACTGCGGCTCATCGAGGCTATTCACCTCAATGAGCACCCCTTCTCCCGAAGTTACGGGGTCATTTTGCCGAGTTCCTTAACGAGAGTTCTCTCGCTCACCTTAGGATTCTCTCCTCGCCTACCTGTGTCGGTTTGCGGTACGGGCACCTTTTATCTCGCTAGAGGCTTTTCTTGGCAGTGTGGAATCAGGAACTTCGGTACTATATTTCCCTCGGCATCACAGCTCAGCCTTCGCGGTGAACGGATTTTCCTATTCACCAGCCTAACTGCTTACACGCACATATCCAGCAGTGCGCTTACCCTATCCTCCTGCGTCCCCCCGTTGCTCAAACGATAAAGAGGTGGTACAGGAATATCAACCTGTTATCCATCGCCTACGCCTTTCGGCCTCGGCTTAGGTCCCGACTAACCCTGAGCGGACGAGCCTTCCTCAGGAAACCTTAGGCATTCGGTGGATGAGATTCTCACTCATCTTTCGCTACTCATACCGGCATTCTCACTTCTAAGCGCTCCACCAGTCCTTACAGTCTGGCTTCAACGCCCTTAGAACGCTCTCCTACCACTGACACCTAATGGTGTCAATCCACAGCTTCGGTGATACGTTTAGCCCCGGTACATTTTCGGCGCAGAGTCACTCGACCAGTGAGCTATTACGCACTCTTTAAATGGTGGCTGCTTCTAAGCCAACATCCTGGTTGTCTAAGCAACTCCACATCCTTTTCCACTTAACGTATACTTTGGGACCTTAGCTGGTGGTCTGGGCTGTTTCCCTTTTGACTACGGATCTTATCACTCGCAGTCTGACTCCCACGGATAAGTCTTTGGCATTCGGAGTTTGTCTGAATTCGGTAACCCGATGAGGGCCCCTAGTCCAAACAGTGCTCTACCTCCAAGACTCTAACAACGTGAGGCTAGCCCTAAAGCTATTTCGGAGAGAACCAGCTATCTCCAAGTTCGATTGGAATTTCTCCGCTACCCACACCTCATCCGCGCACTTTTCAACGTGCGTCGGTTCGGGCCTCCATCCAGTGTTACCTGGACTTCACCCTGGACATGGGTAGATCACCTGGTTTCGGGTCTACGACCACATACTCAAAACGCCCTATTCAGACTCGCTTTCGCTGCGGCTCCGTCTCTTCAACTTAACCTTGCATGGGATCGTAACTCGCCGGTTCATTCTACAAAAGGCACGCCATTACCCATTAACGGGCTTTGACTACTTGTAGGCACACGGTTTCAGGAACTATTTCACTCCCCTTCCGGGGTGCTTTTCACCTTTCCCTCACGGTACTGGTTCACTATCGGTCACTAGGGAGTATTTAGCCTTGGGAGATGGTCCTCCCTGCTTCCGACCGGATTTCACGTGTCCGGCCGTACTCAGGATCCACTCAGGAGGGAACGAAGTTTCAACTACAGGGCTTTTACCTTCTATGACGGACCTTTCCAGATCGCTTCATCTACCCCGTTCCTTTGTAACTCCATGTTGAGTGTCCTACAACCCCGAAAGGCAAGCCTTTCGGTTTGGGCTGTTCCCGTTTCGCTCGCCGCTACTCAGGGAATCGCGTTTGCTTTCTCTTCCTCCGGGTACTTAGATGTTTCAGTTCCCCGGGTCTGCCTTCAATATCCTATGTATTCAGATAAAGATACTGCTCCATTACGAACAGTGGGTTCCCCCATTCGGAAATCTCCGGATCAAAGCTTACTTACAGCTCCCCGAAGCATATCGGTGTTAGTCCCGTCCTTCATCGGCTCCTAGTGCCAAGGCATTCACCGTGCGCCCTTTCTAACTTAACCTAAAAGGTTTTACTCTAATTCAATAGAGAGAAAAACTAAAATGGCGATTAACTCGATGTTTTACTTGACTTCTTCATTACGATTATCTAGTTTTCAAAGAACGAATAAAAAAAGCTCTGAGAGAATTGCTCTCTCAAAACTAAACAAACAAAGAACGTGAAACTTGTCTGGCTCTTATGTCCAGCTTATATCCTTAGAAAGGAGGTGATCCAGCCGCACCTTCCGATACGGCTACCTTGTTACGACTTCACCCCAATCATCTGTCCCACCTTAGGCGGCTGGCTCCTTACGGTTACCCCACCGACTTCGGGTGTTACAAACTCTCGTGGTGTGACGGGCGGTGTGTACAAGGCCCGGGAACGTATTCACCGCGGCATGCTGATCCGCGATTACTAGCGATTCCGGCTTCATGTAGGCGAGTTGCAGCCTACAATCCGAACTGAGAATGGTTTTATGGGATTGGCTCAACCTCGCGGTTTTGCAGCCCTTTGTACCATCCATTGTAGCACGTGTGTAGCCCAGGTCATAAGGGGCATGATGATTTGACGTCATCCCCACCTTCCTCCGGTTTGTCACCGGCAGTCACCTTAGAGTGCCCAACTGAATGCTGGCAACTAAGATCAAGGGTTGCGCTCGTTGCGGGACTTAACCCAACATCTCACGACACGAGCTGACGACAACCATGCACCACCTGTCACTCTGTCCCCCGAAGGGGAAAGCCCTATCTCTAGGGTTGTCAGAGGATGTCAAGACCTGGTAAGGTTCTTCGCGTTGCTTCGAATTAAACCACATGCTCCACCGCTTGTGCGGGCCCCCGTCAATTCCTTTGAGTTTCAGCCTTGCGGCCGTACTCCCCAGGCGGAGTGCTTAATGCGTTAGCTGCAGCACTAAAGGGCGGAAACCCTCTAACACTTAGCACTCATCGTTTACGGCGTGGACTACCAGGGTATCTAATCCTGTTTGCTCCCCACGCTTTCGCGCCTCAGCGTCAGTTACAGACCAGAAAGCCGCCTTCGCCACTGGTGTTCCTCCACATCTCTACGCATTTCACCGCTACACGTGGAATTCCGCTTTCCTCTTCTGCACTCAAGTCCCCCAGTTTCCAATGACCCTCCACGGTTGAGCCGTGGGCTTTCACATCAGACTTAAAGGACCGCCTGCGCGCGCTTTACGCCCAATAATTCCGGACAACGCTTGCCACCTACGTATTACCGCGGCTGCTGGCACGTAGTTAGCCGTGGCTTTCTGGTTAGGTACCGTCAAGGTACCGGCAGTGACTCCGGTACTTGTTCTTCCCTAACAACAGAGCTTTACGACCCGAAGGCCTTCATCGCTCACGCGGCGTTGCTCCGTCAGACTTTCGTCCATTGCGGAAGATTCCCTACTGCTGCCTCCCGTAGGAGTCTGGGCCGTGTCTCAGTCCCAGTGTGGCCGATCACCCTCTCAGGTCGGCTACGCATCGTCGCCTTGGTGAGCCGTTACCTCACCAACTAGCTAATGCGCCGCGGGCCCATCTGTAAGTGACAGCCGAAACCGTCTTTCAGCTTTTCCTCATGAGAGGAAAAGGATTATCCGGTATTAGCACCGGTTTCCCGGTGTTATCCCAGTCTTACAGGCAGGTTGCCCACGTGTTACTCACCCGTCCGCCGCTAACCAACGGGAGCAAGCTCCCATTGATTCGCTCGACTTGCATGTATTAGGCACGCCGCCAGCGTTCGTCCTGAGCCAGGATCAAACTCTCCAAGAAAGTTGATTAGCTCAAAAATGTTACGTTGGCTCCGTTTCAAAAAGAAACGAATATTATTGTTTGTTTACACGTCTTGTTTGTTTAGTTTTCAAAGATCAATTTTTCTCTTATCGCCCAAAAGCGACTTTTTAATCTTACCAAGTTATTAACTGAAAGTCAACAACTTTTTTTATTTCTTTTTTCTTACTTCGTTGTTTTGCAACAACAGATAATAATATACCACCTTTATTATCAAGGCGCAATAGCTTTTTGATGTTTTTTTACAAATGTTTTGAAGTAATAATATTCGAAATCTTTCAGGTTTATTTTCAAACAAAAAAGGCGTCGGAATCCGACACCTTTTTTGTTTGATTATTAGCGATGGCGCATTAATGGGAATAATAGGACATCACGAATGGATGGAGAGTTAGTTAATAGCATGACTAAACGGTCAATGCCAATTCCTAATCCGCCTGTTGGAGGCATCCCGTACTCAAGGGCTTCAACGAAATCTTCATCCATTAAGTGTGCTTCATCGTTCCCTTGCTCTCTTTCCTTTAATTGAGCTTCGAAACGCTCCCGCTGATCAATTGGATCATTTAACTCCGTAAAGGCGTTTGCGTGCTCACGTGCAACAATGAACAACTCAAATCGGTCTGTAAATCTAGGGTCCTCATCATTTTTCTTCGCCAAAGGTGATATTTCAACCGGATGCCCATAAATAAAGGTAGGCTGAATCAATTTTTCTTCTACTTTTTGTTCAAAGAATTCGTTTACGATATGACCATAGAGCATATGCTCCGTAATTTCCACACCATGTTCTTTTGCATGCGTGCGCGCTTCTTCAACGCTCATCTGTTTCCAGAAATCTACACCGGTATATTCTTTTATCGCATCCACCATATGAAGCCTTTTCCATTCAGGTTTAAGGTCTACTTCATATTCTCCATATTGGACAGTAGTCGTTCCTAAAACTTCTTGAGCGATATGTGCAATTACATTCTCAGTCAAGCTCATGATATCACGATAGTCGGCATAAGCTTCGTAAAGTTCAATCATAGTAAATTCCGGATTATGACGTGTAGACACACCTTCATTACGGAAAACCCGGCCGATTTCATATACTTTTTCAAGACCACCGACAATCAGCCTTTTTAAGTGAAGTTCGATGGCGATTCGCATATATAATGGCATATCAAGGGCATTATGATGAGTGATAAATGGACGGGCAGAGGCTCCGCCAGCAATGGCATGCATCATTGGTGTTTCTACCTCTAAGTATCCATGATCATCCAAGTAACGGCGCATCGATTGAATAATCCGGCTGCGGGTGATAAAGGTTTTTTTGCTTTCTTCACTCATGATTAAGTCTAAATATCGTTGACGGTAGCGCTGTTCAACGTCTTTTAGTCCGTGGAATTTATCCGGCAGCGGTCTGAGTGCCTTCGTTAAAAACTCAAACTCTTGAACTTTAATAGATAACTCTCCGACTTTTGTTTTAAAGAGTGTTCCTGTAACGCCGATAATGTCGCCTAAATCAGCAGAATTAAAGATTTCATATTTTTCTTCGCCAATGGCGTCCTGTCTAACATAAATTTGAATTTGACCAGATAAATCTTGAATATGGGCAAAACCTGCTTTTCCTTTACCGCGCTTTGTCATGATTCTGCCGGCAATCGTAACAGATACATTTTCCGCTTCAAGGGCTTCTTTTTCTAAACCCTCGTATTGTTCGATTAATCCATTTGCGTTGTGCGTTCGGTCAAAACGCTTGCCAAAAGGATCCAGACCATTTTCACGCATAGTACTCATTTTTTCGCGTCTGACTCTCAGCTGGTCATTTAATTCTTCTTGACTCATGTATATCAACTCCAATTTATTAACTTTTATGTAAACCGGTCGGGATATCCCCTTTTTGCACATACTTTATTATTTTACACAATCTTAGGATTTCAGACATTAAAAAAATTCAAAAATAAAATAAAAACTGCCAGTAAGGACCCTGGCAGCTGCGTTGAAAGTTAAATTTATCCTACAATCATCTGAATTTCTTCCGTTGCTTCAACATCTAATACCAAGTTGTTTAATAAACTTACTAATTGATCACGTGTATTACACTCATTTATAGAGTTTCGCACCTTTCCGTTTCCGCGTACCCCTTTTAAATACCAAGCGGCATGCTTACGCATTTCACGGACAGCAATATTTTCATTTTTCAATGCGATTAATCGGTCTAAATGAAGAATACATACATCTATTTTCTCGCGGGCAGACGGTTCGCTCAGCAATTTTCCCGTTTCGAGATACTGAACGGTGCGGTAAATCATCCATGGATCGCCAAGAGCCGCTCTGCCGATCATGACTCCATCACAGCCGGTTTCTTCCATCATTCTCTTTGCATCCTGGGGCGTCACAACATCCCCGTTACCAATGAGCGGAATATTAATCGATTGTTTCACTTCCCGAATAATGTCCCAATTGGCTTTTCCTTCGTACATTTGAACGCGTGTACGGCCATGCAGGGAAACAGCTTTCCCGCCGGCACGTTCCACTGCCTGTGCGTTCTTGACCGCATAAATATGCTCGTCATCCCAGCCTATCCGCATTTTTACGGTAACCGGTTTTTCGACGGCATCCACAACGGCTGCAACCATTTCATAAATTTTATCAGGGTCAAGCAGCCATTTCGCACCGGCATCACATTTTGTTATTTTAGGTACCGGGCAGCCCATATTAATATCGATGATATCTGCATTGGTGTTTTTATCTACAAATACAGCCGCCTCAACTAAAGAATTCTTTTCCCCGCCAAAAATCTGCAGACTTAGCGGCTTTTCGCGTTCATCTATATAAAGCATGTTTAATGTTTTTTCATTCTTAAAAATGATTCCTTTATCGCTGACCATTTCCGCACAAACAAGACCCGCACCGAACTCTTTAACTGTTAATCGGAATGCAGAATTACAAACACCGGCCATCGGTGCTAAAACGACTGGATTCTTCATTTCGATATCGCCAATTTTCAACAAATCCTATTACCTCCTATTCTACCTAATCCTTAGCGGGTGCTAATTCATCTATACTTATATTTAAGGTTCGACTTATTTTCTTGAGTAAATCTCCTGCTGGCAGACGATTCCCCCGTTCAATCTCTCCTAATATTGATACTGAAACACCAAGTTCCTTCGAAAAGCTCTCCTGTGTGTACCCTTTTAGCTTCCGATAGGCTCGAATACGTCTTCCCCATTTTTCCGCTTCCATATTCGGACTCCTTCTTTATCAGGTAATTCATCTAATGATGTATGAAGTGGTTTTTCCATCCCAGGAATGGCCACGTCAGGCTGGATCTCCAAAAGCGGCACGACAACAAATGCCCGTTCATGCATCCGGGGATGAGGAACAATCAGCTTCTCCGTTTCAATATTTTCTTGGTTATAGAGAAGAATGTCAAGGTCTATTGTTCTTGGCCCCCACTTTATCTCCCTTTTTCTACCAAGTTCAAGTTCAATTTTTAAACAAACTTCTAAAAGTTCGAATGGGCTCCAATCAGTCTGTAACTCCACTACCATATTTAAAAATTGATCTTGATCTTCATATCCGACAGGATCTGTTTCATAGACGGATGAAGAATTTACCAAGTGAATTTCCGAGTAACGGGTCAAAAGCTGTAGTGCATCCATTAAATTATCATAACGGTTGCCCAGATTAGATCCAAGGGCAATAAATGCTGTATTTTCCACGATTATCTTCTCCTTGTAATTTCTACTGCTACAGACTGGTAATGCCCAGGAATCGGCGGGTCCGGTTTAATCAATTTTACCGTGACATCCACAATTAAAGGAAATTCCTTTAACACGGCACTCGCTATAGTTTCTGCAACAGCTTCGACCAGCTTAAATGGTTTACCTTCTACAATCGTTTGACAAACCTGAAAAAGCTCGCCGTAATTAACGGAGTCCTCCAACTGATCGGTTTCTCCGGCTTTTTTTAGGTCCAAGGAAACTGTTAAATCTACGATAAACCGCTGCCCAAGTCGATTTTCCTCTGCAAAAACGCCGTGATAGCCGTAAAATTCCATCTTGTTTATATAAATTTTATCCATGCTATTCACCTTTTCCGATCAAAGCATCCATCATTTTGGCCATCCGGCTTATTTCCTTAACATCATGTACCCGAACGATGTGGCACCCTTTTTGAATACCATAACAAACGGTTGCCCCTGTCCCTTCCATTCTCTCATGAACAGGGAGGTCCAGGACTTGTCCAATCATTTTTTTTCTGGACGTACCCAATAGAACCGGATATCCAATGGCTGTGAGTGTATCCAGCTCTCTCATCATAAGGATATTTTCTTCGTAATCCTTTGCAAAACCAATCCCGGGATCAAGGATAATATTCTCATCACGCACGCCTGCCTTTTTAACAATGGCAACACTTTCGAACAGATCATTCATTACATCCCGAATAAAATTCTGATAATCCTGGTCATGACGGTTATGCTGCAGAATAATTGGTACATTGTATTTTGCTGCAACTTGGGCCATTTTATCATCGGCCTTCGCCCCCCAAATATCATTGATGATAGATGCCCCCGCTTCAATAGCTTGCTTTGCTACTTCCGCCTTATATGTATCAATTGATATTGGCACAGAGACATGCTTTGAAACGGCCGTAATGATCGGTACCACTCTTTCAATCTCTTCCTCTGCAGAAATGGCTTCAAAACCCGGGCGAGTTGATTCACCGCCAATATCAATAATATCAGCGCCATTTGCAACCATTTCACTAGCATGCTGAATTGCTTTATCTAGATTATTAAATCTTCCGCCATCAGAGAATGAATCTGGTGTAACATTTAAAACTCCCATAATCATTGTTTTTTTGTTCAAATCTAATATGTATTCTCCACAATGAATTTGCTGCACGGATCTCCTGTTCATTCCTTGACCCTCCCTATTTTTCTCATTTCATCATACACGACTTTTCAATTTCATTGCAAAAAAATAAGGAGATGGCTAGGAACCATCCCCTTATTTTCCGTAAATTATTAATCTAACTGATAAAGAGGTGTACTTAAATAACGTTCACCGTTATCCGGGATGATGGCAAGTACCTTCTTACCTTTACCTAATTCCTTTGCTGCCTTTACGGCCGCAGCGATGGCCGCACCAGATGAGATCCCGCCAAGAATTCCCTCTTCCTTGGCCGCACGGCGGGAATATTCAAATGCCTCTTCCGTTGTAATTTGAATAACATCATCATAAATAGCTGTGTTTAATGTGTCCGGAATAAATCCAGCACCAAGTCCTTGAAGCTTATGAGGTCCTGGTTTCCCACCGGATAAAACAGCTGAATCTTTTGGTTCTACTGCGAAAATTTTGATGTTCGGATAATGTTCACGAAGTACACTTCCAGCCCCTGAAATGGTGCCGCCTGTTCCAATTCCGGAAACAAAACCATCTAATTGCTCCATTTGCGATACAATTTCCGGCCCTGTCGTTCTTCTGTGTACTTCCGGGTTTGCTTGATTTTTAAACTGCTGGGGCATAAAGTAGCCATGCTCTGTGGCAAGCGCTTCTGCCCTTGCAATGGCTCCTTTCATTCCTTCAGGACCAGGCGTTAATACTAATTCTGCACCGTAGGCACGAAGCAGGTTTCTTCTTTCTAAGCTCATCGTTTCAGGCATAACAAAAATCGCATGATAGCCTTTTGCAGCCGCAACCATCGCAAGTCCGATTCCGGTATTTCCGCTGGTTGGCTCAATAATGGTATCGACTCCCGGCTTGATTAGTCCCTTTTCTTCAGCAGCTTCAATCATTGCTAAACCAATACGGTCCTTGACACTGCTTCCCGGGTTGAAATATTCTAATTTCAAATAAACCTCTGCACTGTTTTCATCTACTAATCTGTTTAATTTCACAATAGGTGTTTGACCGATTAATTCGGCAATTGAATTTGCAACACGTACCATTATGGCCACCTCTTTCATGTATTCCGAGTATTTTTATTGGATTTATATAAAATGTACCAATTTACCTATGGTTTTGTCAATCGTTTTATTTGCCGAATTTTGCAAAAATAAATTTTTCCATTTAAAAAAGAGGATGACCCACCCTCTTTAATTTTACTCTTAAATCATATTTTGCAGCCATTTCTTTTATGACTTTTTTAATTCTTCCAATTCTTCTTTTGTAAAAAGATATTTTGAATTACAGAAGTGGCAATGGGCTTCCGCCTGGCCATCCTCTTCAATCATAGCGGTAATTTCGGAGGCTCCTAATCCTTTTATTGCATCAGCAAATCGTTCCTTTGAACAGGTACATTGAAATTTAACGGCCATCGTTTCAAGGATCTTTACTTGTTCTTTTCCGAAAAGTTCAAATAATATTTCTTCAGGGGTTAAACCCTTTTCAACCAACTTTGAGATTGGCGGAATCGTTTTAAGCCGCTCCTCTACCTTCGAAATGGTAGATTCTTCTGTACCAGGCATTAATTGAAAGATAAAGCCGCCTGCTGCCAGAATCGTATCATCCGGATTGACCAACACCCCTACGCCAACGGAGGAAGGCACTTGCTCTGATGTGGCAAAATAATACGTGAAATCTTCTCCCAGTTCTCCGGAAACAAGCGGAACCGAACCAGAGAAAAAGTCACGGAGTCCAATATCCTTGACGACGGTTAATGCTCCAGTGGTTCCCACTGCCCGACGTACATCCAGTTTGCCGTGCTCATTCGCTTCAAAATCAACGTGTGGGTTGGTTACATAGCCGCGGACCTCCCCTTTAGCGTTACTATCGACAAGAATAGGACCAAGCGGGCCATCTCCGACTATTTTGATCGTTAATTTTTCTTCCCCTTTGAGCATTGCTCCCATCATGACGCCTGCTGTTAGCGAGCGGCCAAGAGCGGCAGAAGCCGTGCGCCATGTTTGATGACGGCGCTGTGCTTCTGAAACAGTTTCCGTTGTTCTTACTGCATAAGCGCGGATTTGTCCATTAAAGGCAAGAGCCTTTACTAGGTAATCATTCATTGTCAAACTCCTTTCTAGCTGTTCGTTCTTATGGTGTCCATGTTTCGTTTATAGATAAGCTGAAGTCCCTTAAGTGTTAAATAGGGATCCACTATATCAATGAGCTTGGATTCCTCGGCAATTAAGCGGGAAAGCCCTCCGGTTGCAATGACGGTTGGTTTCTGCTCACTTTGATCCATCATTCGATTGACAATACCCTCTACCTGTCCCACATAGCCGTAAACAATTCCAGACTGCATCGCAGCGATGGTATTTTTTCCAATTACCCCTTCAGGTCGGGCAATTTCAATTCTTGGAAGCTTGGCTGCCTTTGAATATAGGGCCTCTGTTGAGATATTAATGCCGGGAGCAATCGCACCGCCCATATATTGACGTTGTTCATTAACATAACAATAAGTAGTTGCTGTACCAAAGTCGACAATGATCAGCGGGCTTCCATATTCATGGATGGCAGCAACAGCATTAACAATTCGGTCCGCTCCGACTTCCCTAGGATTTTCATATTTAATATTGAGACCTGTTTTAATTCCAGGACCAACAACCAGCGGCTTTAGATGGAAATACTTCTGACACATTCTTTCCAAAGCAAACATAATCGGCGGCACCACAGAAGAGATGATAATACCATCAATATCCGAGAAGGACAGACCTGAAGAATCAAACAAGGATTTGATGACCATTCCGAATTCATCCTCTGTTCGATTCCTGGACGTTTCAATACGCCAATGGTACTTTAATACCTCCCCTTGATATACACCTAGTACAATATTTGTATTTCCAACATCAAATACAAAAATCAAATCCATCACTCACTTTTCGTTTTTTCGTCATACTGCCAACATCATACCATAATTATTTTTCGAGTGAAAAAAAGAGCGCTTCAGCGAAGCGCCCTTTTATTAGATTATTTATACATTCTCAGGAGGAAGGTCTAAAAAGGAGGAATCATCTTTCCCGTCCGCTTCCTTTTTCTTGTTAATGTTTACTTTAACATCATCCACTTTTTTCACATCTACCTTTGCTAATTCAGCAGGATCTTCAGGTAAATGGCCATTATCCACTAAATACTTAATCTGTTCAGCATTAAGAGTTTCAACCTGTAAAAGTGTTTTGGCGATTAGATCTAATTTATCACGATTTTCTGTTAGGATCTTCTTCGCTCTTTCATAGGACTCTTTGATGATCCTTTGAATTTCCAAATCAATTTCAAAGGCAATGGCATCGGAATAATTTTGTTCATTATGAATGTCACGTCCCAAGAACACCTGTCCGCCTTGGCCTTGGCCAAACTGCAGTGGACCAAGCTTATCGCTCATTCCGAATTCCGTCACCATTCTTCTTGCAATTCCTGTTGCACGCTGGAAGTCGTTGCTCGCACCTGTACTTACTTCACCAAATACGATTTCCTCCGCCACACGTCCGCCAAGTAAACCGACAATTTTATCAAGTAATTCCTCTTTTGTGAGGAAGTAGCGATCCTCTTTCGGAAGCATAACCGCATATCCGCCTGCCTGACCGCGAGGAACAATAGTTACTTTGTGAACCATTTCTGCTTCATCGAGGACTATTCCAATAACGGTATGGCCGCCTTCATGGAAGGCAACAATTTTCCGCTCTTTCTCCGAAATAACCCGGCTCTTTTTCGCCGGTCCGGCAATTACACGGTCTGTTGCTTCATCAATATCTTCCATGTCAACTTTTTTCTTATTTTGGCGGGCCGCCACCAGTGCTGCCTCGTTTAATAAGTTTTCTAAGTCAGCCCCAGAGAAACCAGGTGTGCGCATCGCAATATTTTTTAAATTGACTGATTCATCTAACGGTTTGTTGCGGGCATGGACACGAAGAACAGCTTCACGTCCGTTAACATCCGGGCGGTCAACCGTGATTTGACGGTCAAAACGACCTGGACGTAATAACGCTGGGTCAAGAATATCAGGACGGTTGGTAGCCGCAATGATGATAATTCCTTCATTTGCACCGAATCCATCCATTTCTACAAGCAATTGGTTTAACGTTTGTTCACGCTCATCGTGTCCACCGCCAAGTCCGGCACCACGCTGGCGTCCAACTGCATCAATCTCGTCAATAAAAATGATACATGGAGCATTTTTCTTTGCATTTTCAAATAAATCACGGACACGGGATGCTCCGACCCCAACAAACATTTCCACAAAGTCAGAACCGCTGATTGAGAAAAACGGTACGCCAGCTTCTCCTGCTACAGCACGTGCAAGCAAGGTTTTACCGGTACCAGGAGGTCCAACAAGCAATACTCCTTTTGGAATACGGGCACCCAGCTCAGCAAACTTCCGTGGGTCTTTTAAAAACTCGACTACTTCAACTAATTCTTGTTTTTCTTCATCTGCACCAGCTACATCTCTAAAACGAACCTTTTTCTTGTCATCATTATAGAGTCTGGCTTTACTTTTACCAAAGTTCATGACACGGCTGCCGCCGCCTTGAGCTTGGTTTAATAAAAAGAAGAATAAAATAAAGATAATCACAAAAGGAATAATCGATGTAAAAAAGGTTACCCAGCCGCTTGTTTCCTTAGCCGGCAAGACATCGACTGTTGATTTCGCACTATCAATTCGATCTAGAATTTTCTGGCTGTTCGGAATATAGGTAAGGAAGTTTTCGCCTTTTTTTACAGAGCTCTGAAATTGACCACGAACTTCATAAACACCTCGTTCGGGCTGCATCGAAAACGACTTTACATCACCCTTTTCTAAATGGGTAACAAACTGATCGTACGTGATATTATTGGTGGTCTGATTGCTTCCGTTAAAGAAGCTGACAACACCGATTATGACTAAAAATATCAATAAATAAAAGATGGTATTACGGAAAATCCGATTCATCTCTTACCTCCTCCCACGGATAAACAAACTATATTAAATAGTATCATAGAAAATCATGCCAATTCAAGAAATTGCACTTATAGCAGTTGTTCAAACGATTAGGAATTACTCCGTCTATATAGGTATTGCTTAAAGACTGTCTCTATATACTTCAGGTTTTAAAACACCAATATATGGAAGGTTTCGGTATTTTTCGGCGTAATCCAACCCATAGCCCACTACAAACTCATCTGGAACGATAAAGCCGACATAATCCGCTTTTACCAGGCTCTTTCTTCCGGTTGGTTTATCAAGCAGTGTAACAATTTTGATTGATTTAGCTTTCCGGTATCGGAATAAATCAACCAAATAGCTGAGAGTCAAACCACTGTCGATAATATCCTCGATAATTAAAATATCTCTTCCTTCAACAGAAGTATCCAAATCCTTTAGAATTTTCACTTCCCCTGATGAAACAGTGGAGTTTCCATAGCTGGATACATCCATAAAGTCCATTTCCAAATAGCAATCCATTTTCTTCAATAAATCACCCATGAATAGCATAGCGCCTTTTAAGACACCAATTGCCAGCGGGAAACGGTCCTTATACTCTTCCGTTAATTGCGCTGCCAGCTCTTTCGTCTTTTCTTGAAGCTCTTCCTCAGAAATTAACACCTTTTCAATATCCTGTTTCATTTGTATTGTGCCCCCTAGAAGATCATTACTTTGAATATGTGAGTAGTATATATTGGTTTGCGGAGTAATCAATCCCAGCCAAGGCTGATTTTTTTAAACCTGGAAGCCAGATAATCGTACCATCTCCGTCTGTTATTACCGGCCACCCGTCCCTTTCATGAATCGGAACTTTATGATCAATAAAGATATCCTTTAATTTTTTTGTTCCCGCCATCCCCTTAAGGGACATCCGGTCACCCTTTTTTCTTGTTCTGACAGTGAGAGGGAAGGTAACCCTTTCACGACTAAACCAAATCGAACAATCATTGGTATCGGCCGGTTCCTTATCAAGTACATCCAATTGAATGACTCCGCCATTCGGTAAATGGAGGATTTCTGGCTCATGGATTTCAAAGCAATAGCTGAAACTGTCCACTTCTTCAAATTGAAAAGACAAATGATGGTAGGAACGAATAATTTTTAAACCATCAGGTAAATCCAGTTTTCCTGAAGGCTGCCGATGATGAATAATGGTAAAAATTTGATCAATATGTATTGCTGAAAGAGACGACGGCCTTTTTTTGTAAAGATAGTTTAATATTAGTTGAATACCTCTCCTTTGTAAAGGTAAAGGCATATCAAGAAAGCAGTTAATATCAATGGCAATTTTGCTTTCTTCTCTTTTTCTCATTACTGTATTCAATTCTTGGACAGTTAATTCCTCCAGAAAATCTTCATCACTTTGCATTTCTTCACTAAATCGTTGAAAATGCTCATGAACATGGGAATTCTCAGCCTTTAAAAAGGGCAGGACTTCTTTTCGAAATCGATTCCTGCTATAAATGTCTTTTTTGTTACTCGGGTCATATCTTGGATGGAGATGATGCAGCGCGCAGTAGTGTTCAATCTCTTCCTTTGTTATACTTAAAAACGGCCGGAAAATAAACCCATTATGAAATGGTCGAATAAACGGAATGCCAGCTCGTGCTTTTCCAGTGCTGCCTCTCGTAAAGCGCATCAGCATCGTTTCAACTTGATCATCACCGTGGTGACCAAGCGCCAAATAAGAAAACCCATACTTTTCCATTACCACCAAGAAAAACTCATACCTTGCTTCTCTTGCCGCAACTTGTGAACTCTTCCCCGTCTGTTCCATTATTTCAGGTACATTGATGCGTGCCATTTCAAAGGGAATTTCGTATCTTTCGCAAAATTGCTTTACATATAAAGCATCATCCAGTGATTCCTGGCCACGAAACATATGATCTACATGGGCCACCGCAATGGAAAGCGTTTCTTTCTCCCTTTTCCCCCATAAATAATGAAGCAGCGCAAGGGAATCTGGGCCGCCTGAAACACCCACAACAATTGATTTATTTTCCAATGTAAAGGAATGGCGTTTTAGAAGGGCCTCTACCTTTGATTCCACCATGTTAACTCTTCCTTATTTAAATTTGAATAACAATAGCTTACCACTACATTCAATGAACTATCAAAAACAAAGCCTCCGTTTGAATAACATTTATTACGAAACAGATTTAAAATAGTTTCAAAAATTTTAAAATAAATATCGCATAAAAAAGACTGAGGACGGCAGCAATGACCAATGTTTCGAGCCAACGCTTTTTTTTCTTTTTCTTCCGATATTGCAGCCGTGTTTTTGTTGAACCAACACTTTGCTTTATAGGAGAAGAATGATTTACTGGAGCCTGCACGTTTGAATTGTTTTTTTCTATCAATAAAGCCAATAAATCCTCTCTCATATGATGAGCACTTCTGTAAGCTCCCTGCAGTCCTTTTATGATTACTTTTTCTAATGGCATTAACTCTTGTCTTTGGCGAACAGCCTCCTTTAATTGGCTGATTCCTCCCGTTGTTTTATTAAAGCGGTTCGGATAAGCCGTATTAATGATGATCATCGTGAGGGCAAATAAGTCGTAAGTGGGTTCTGCTACCCTTGAGCCTAATCCCCAATAGCCCCGGTCATAAAATTCTGTAAATTCCTTTATGGCCCTGCCCTTTATGGTCGTGCCGCCGACATCAATGCAGCGAATTCTTGGAGGAGGTCCTGTTATGATAAGATTCTCAGGTTTTAAATCGCCGAAAACCCAGCCGTTTTGATGCAGCTTATCTAAATCACTTAGCAGCTGCAGCATTAAAACAACCGTCCATGATTTTCCTTTTTGGCCGATATAGGATAAAAGGTCCGGACCTTTTAAATATTCCATAACATAAAAGGAAATTTGCCGCTGATTCGTTTTCCAATCGTCAACATCAAGCAAAGAAGGCCCTAGGGCGGACCCTTGGACCTTTGCAAAAGATTTTAAAACATTTACCTCCGAGGTAATGGACATTCCATTATCGCTCATCTTCAATGCCACTTGGGTATTGTTATGATGCGCCAGGTAGACGACCCCGTTTGCTCCAAATCCTAGTTCCTTCACAATTGTATACTGATTAGAATGCCACTTGCCGATAATGACTGTACCAGGGCTTACCTTACATTGATTCTTCAAAGTAGGATTCATCATCACGAGAAAGCAGGCTCCTTAATGATTGTTTTTGATCAAAAGCGGCTAATGCCGTACGTAACGCCGGGCCGGTTGGTGTAATTCCCCCCGTTGAAAGCTGAGAAAAAATACTTGTCAAAGATTGTAGTTTTGGAGTCCAATCCAACAATTTTTCGACATCATTCTTTTTCCCGGGAAATACGTAAACTGAAAAATAGTTATCGCCTGTTCGGGCATTTAAGCTTAGAGAAAGGTCTAGAATGGCTTCCTTAACCGTTGGAAGCTTATGCTTCATACTTGCACTTGTGTCGACAAGAATCAACACTTCTAATTCGACAGTTTCTCCTAGTTCCTCAACCACCTCCATTACTTCGCCCCTCTTTTCAGGTGGAAGGTCTTCTATGGTCTGTGATTGTCCCAAAATTTGTTTCAGCTCCCGATTGATGACACCATGAAGGGTTTGGTTCATTGCCTTTCTAGTAACCATTTGTACTGTTTGAGCGAGACGCTCGGCATATACCACTTGACTGACGCCCCCGCCTGACATGGCAATCCCATCAATTTCAGTCATTCCCTTTTCATCAATTACATCATGCTCCATTACTCCTATAACATTAACCGTTATTCCCTGTTCTCGCGCAAGAGCAGCCATGGCAATTGGATCTTCACCTTGATTCGAACATCCATCCGTTATTAGCAGAATTTGTCGAATTTTCCCAGTATACATTCACATTCTCCCTCCACATCTCGAATTGTTACCATTTTCGACTGGAAGGAAGGGAAATATACATAATTCACGGATGGTTAGGACAAATTAACTATTTACGCCTTTTTCTTTAACTTTTGGACAGGGATACTCGCCCACTTTGGTGTGTTATGCTTTATTTTTGCTACCGTCACTGTCATATCGTCATCAATATAACCGGATCTTGAACGAATCACTTCTTCCATAATTAAATCCGATATTTCCTGCGGATCCTCTGTCTGGAGCTCCTGGATTTTTCGTTTCATCCACTGCTCGTAATTCTCAACATGCTTTGGCCCTTCGAAGACCCCATCGCTCATCATAATCAGCAAATCGCCGGCCTTTAATTGTTCACTTACCACATCCACTTCGAATTCCTCGAGCATACCAATTGGTAAATTACTGGCTTGAATTTTCATGACCTTATTTCCTCTTTTAATAAAGCTAGGGGTTGATCCAATCTTAAGAAATTTCGCCGAGGCATTTTGTAAGTCAATCATGGCCAAGTCCAGGGTTGAGAAAATTTCATCGGTTGTTCTCAGTGAGAGAATGGAATTAATCGATTTAATCGCAACTTTTTCGTCTATTCCCGACTGTAATATTTTTTGCAGGAGCTTAAGCGTCTCTTTACTTTCAACATGGGCTCTTTCGCCATTTCCCATTCCGTCACTGATGGCAATTGCGTATTTGCCTAAGCCGAGTTCGATTTCTGAATAGCTGTCGCCTGAAATGAAACCGCCATCCTTAGCCGCATGCGCGATACCGGTTTCGATGATAAACTTTTTTGACGACCTGAATGTCACATGACAGCAGCCATTTAAATAGGTCCCACATTCTTCCTTTCTAACGACAATGTTTTCTCCAAGAATATCGGATAACATGGGGGCAATTAGTTTTTCACATTCACCATGCCCATTGCAATACGGAACAGTCATTTCGATATCCACATTCCCCTGGTCGAGGCTGTAGATTTCCACTTGTTCTATTTGAATGCCGAACTCCTGAAGTGATTCCATAATTTGCTCTTCCTGCTTATGATGATTTTCCCGCTCACGCATGATTTCCTTTGCAAAATTATCCATCACCTCTGAAACACCTAATAATTGTTCAGCCACAAGCTTTCTACTTTCGTGAACCTGCTTCTTTAATTTTTGGTTGGCTTGATAGAAGGTGAGTTCTTGTCCAATTACGTCGAAAACCTTTTTTGAACGCGAACAATGCTTTTCCCAATCTCTCGTAAGTTTTGGAGATACTGATCCATCTTTTTGGTCCATTTCGTGAATAATTTCTTCCATATATTCATAGGTTGTACTAAAATTCCTTGCCCAGCATTGTTCCTTTTTAAAGCAGGTTTGGCATGTCCTTTCGGTAACATTGCTCATAAAATAATCCATTTCACGGATATCAGCATTTTCATCAGGCTCCGTATCAACTTGAGAAAAGCTTTTCGAAAGAGCATGAAAGACATTTGAAAATTGCGAGACTCGCTGTGCTGTCACATCACGCATTTTTCGCATATACTTTTGCTGTTCTGCCGTATATTCCGGTGTCCCTGGGATATATTTTGCTAATCTTGAGGTAAATGCTTGAGGAGTTAGTAGAAATAAAAGAATAGCCGCAGCAGATTCTAATAGAGTAAGTGATAGGGAACCGCCGCCTTCACCATACATACCAATTAAGAGAGTGGCAATAAACAAGCCGAGCGAGACTCCTATTTTCTTCCCTTCTTTTAATAGACCGCTCAATACGCCTGCGAAGGCTAGCAAACTCATGTTGCTAAAGCTGGAAACGCTCGCAAGGCTGAATATTAATCCAGTCACCACACCAACTGTGGAGCCTATCGTCGCTCCGGCAATGAAGGAAAACACAAGCACTAAATACCTGGACATAATATGTTCAACCGACAAATCGTAAATATGCCAGCCAATTGTACCGGTCATAATAGATGCCAGCATAATGATTAATCCGACAATTTCCTCTGTTTTTAACAATTGTCTGCGTTTATTTACAGTTAATAATGGAATGCTTTGTAAAAAAATCAATGTTAAAATATAGGATAAGCTAGCTTCCACGCCGGCCATCATCCCATCGTATAAAGTCAATTGCCCATTTAGTATGAACGATTCCGCCATTTTTCCAACAGCTAAAATGACGCCGACGAAAATAGGGATTGACCTTCTCCCCGTTTTTATCCGGTTTTCACTAAAACGGAAAACGATCAAAAACAGGACAACTACCGTAAAGGTAAAGGCAGAATTGATCAGTGAAAGGGTGGCTCCCCCAATAATAAGCCCAACCAGCGCAAGCGGAGACTTATCCCGTTTTATTAAAAAAACGGCCGCAAAAAAAGGTAGACTAAAAGGTGTAAGCTTCGAGATGATTAAGGCTCGTCCCAGCAAAAAGCCCACTATTAATAATAGAATTCCTTTTTTTATAAAAAAGGATTCCAAGTACATTTGGGTTTTCTTCAATCCCTTTCCCCAATCCCATTTTGACGACTGAAAGTTGACTTCACCGATCGGCTCTATTAAACTTGCGCTTGGCTTTTCCATAAAACATACTCACTCCCTATTATTTCAATCGTTGCGACTATTATAAAATTGATAGGGTTAAAAGTTTGTCAAAATAGTGAACAACAATGAATATTTCGTTCGACGGTTTTCACTAAATTCATCCAATTAATATTAACAAACTTGAATAATGTCGTAATTCGTAGTACGGAAAGTTTTTTTAATAAATACAAAAAAGACAAGTCTCATGACCTGTCTTTGTTTTAAGATAGTATGAATAAAATAGCCAACTATATTTTAAAAAAATGAGCAGCAAATTAGCCCCGTCTAGCTCCTCTTCCTCCACGCTTTGATTCCGTGTGGCGTTTTAAGGAAGATAAACGATCTTCGCTATCCTTTAAAAATTTAGCCATTTTTGATTCAAAGTTTTCTGGTCTAGCATTATTGCGATCGTTCGATCTGCCCTGACGAGGACGTTGTGAATTCGAGTGTGAATGGGATCTTTGTTGCGCTTCTGGCCGATCTTTTGCCTTTTTAATGGATAAACCGATTTTGCCATCTTTCTCAACATTGATGACTTTTACCTCAACCTGGTCGCCTACTTTTAGATGATCGTTGATATCTTTAACATAATTGTCCGCAACCTCGCTGATGTGAACGAGCCCTGTTGATCCATCTGGCAGCTCCAAAAACGCTCCGAAATTTGTAATCCCTGTTACCTTTCCCTGTAACTTGCTGCCTACTTCAATTGACATAAAAAGAATGTTCCTCCTTAAGAATATAAAAAATCAAACTTACTATATATTATACAGAAAGTAAAAAATCAGTGTCAATAAGACTAGTTACCGGTTGATTTTTCCTTTTTATCATCAGGGATATTAAATATGATTTCACCTTTATCGGAAAAAAAGAGCTCTTTTCTGGCCAATTTGCCAATGTAAGTATCATCATTCAAATTGACAATATTTTCTTTTAATGTATCGCGCTGTTTTTTTAAATCCGATAATTGTTGTTCCAGCTGCTTCTTTTGTGAAACTTTTGCATCGAGCATCTTTGCTTGAGATAAAATACTGGAAACCATGAAATAAGCCACGAAGACCGCAAAAGCTGAAAATAAAGAAAGCCGTCTCATCAATAACGTTCTCCTTCTAGCTGATGAAATTTCGGCAAATTCTTGTTGTTCAACATATGTTGTTTGGATTTTTGCTACATTTCTTTTGCGTTCCGCTCCCATCTCATAACCTCCTTACCCTTTAGGTTTTTTCCACTTTTTGGACCATTTAACAATAAAGTTCTTTATATTCTTAAAAATTCCTGCCGTTCTATTATATAACTTCTCGACGTATTTTTTAAGACTTTTCGGCAAAAGTTTCCAAAGTAATATCATTATTTTTTTCAATGGCAGATAAAGAATCTTCACTATAAATAATAGAACCTTAAAAATAAATTTGACAAGGGTAAATAGGCCCCTGCCAAGAAGGATGATCGTAAAAATGGTTAGTCGGATCAGGCTAACAACCGGTTTAAAAATGAGCAATAAAAATGTCTTTTTCAAAAATTGAAAAACAGCAATGACTACCGTTATCAATAATTCCAGCAGGCGGAGATATCCTTTTCTAAGCAAGCTTTGATATGCCGCAAAGCCGCAAACCAGGGCAATAAAAATATAAAAGCGAATCTCTCCATTATTGACTAAAAATAATATATAAAAGATCAACAATGCTTGAACAGCCCAAAACAATACATCATTTACAAATACAATGAACCGATTTCTTTTCGGCCGATTTAAAAATCGCTGATAGGTATCAAACATCACGCCAAATAGCGCGCCCATTCCTATCATCGACAGCATGGTGTAGAATTGTGTCGTGAGTGTCATCGGAACAACTTGCTAAAGAACCCTTTAGCTTTCTCCCCATGCTGTTCATCTAAATAGACTAAATCAAAAATCTTCCCTTTAATTGATACAATTCCTTTTTCCACATCGAGGTTTTTCATTTGCAGGTTTTGCCCCTTGATGGCTAAAAACCCCATCGAAGTCTCCAGTAGAAATTCCTCATTATCAAAGCTTTCGACCTGTTTAACACCTGTTATATCGAGGAGCTTTCTCCCCCGCATGATGACATCGTGATCGGGAACATTGCTTTTTGTTGTACCTGCTTCATAAAATTGATTCATCCTTCATCCCTCGCAATCAGTTGTACAACCCATTTTGTACATATTTATGTGAGGGATAGGGGATATAGAACAAGCTATTCTTGTGAAGTGAGTTTTTCTTCTTTTATAATGGTATACATTTCGGCAGCTTCATCTTTTCGCGTTGTCTCCTGGATGCGGTCAATTCTCGCTGTTACCCTTCGTTGTCCTAACCGAATGGTAAGTTCATCTCCTACTTTTACAGTTGAACTCGCCTTGGCTTCTTTTCCGTTGATTTCAATTCTTCCTTGATCAGAAACCTCTTTGGCAACCGTCCGCCTTTTAATTAATCTTGAAACCTTTAAAAATTTATCTAAGCGCATATTTTTCCCCCAATTCTATAATCCCTTTAATTTTGCTTCATCCCAAAAACGGTCAAGCTCTTCAAGTGTAAAAGCTTCAAATGGCTTTCCGCTTTCCTTTACCTTTTCTTCAACATAGTGAAAGCGGCGAATGAACTTTTCGTTCGTTTCAAATAAGGCCTCTTCCGGATGAATATCCAAAAACCTCGCAACATTCACAAAGGCAAACAGCAAATCGCCGAATTCCCTTTTCGCTAAAATCAATTGTTCCCCCGTACCGGTTAATTCATTTTCAAATTCTTGGAGTTCTTCTTTTACTTTCGCCAGTACCGGGGCCATTTCCTGCCAATCAAAGCCAACTTTAGCCGCTTTCTTCTGCAGTTCATAAGCCCTTAATAAATTAGGAAGGGACTTAGGTACTCCTTCAAGCAAGGAAGTTGCTGTTTTCCCTTTTTCCTGTTGTTTGATTTCCTGCCAATTTTGTACCACAGCATCGGCCGTTTCCGCCTTGACGTCACCAAAAACATGCGGGTGCCGTCGCACCATTTTAGCGGATAGTCCTTCAATCACATCATCAATGGAGAAAAATCCTTCATCCTCGCCAATTTGCGCATGTAGCAGCACTTGCAGCAGGACATCTCCAAGCTCTTCGATTAAATGGTCTATATCATCTTGGTCAATCGCTTCGAGTACTTCATACGTTTCCTCGATTAAATATTTTTTTAATGATTCGTGGGTTTGTTCCTTATCCCAAGGACAGCCGTTCGGTCCCCTTAAGATGGCGATAATTTCGCGCAGCTTTGCGAAATCCTTCCATAAAACGGTTTCCTCCTTTACAGGGGGAACATAAACCGATGTCAGGTTGTTAATCGTGACGTTGCGGTCTAACTCATGCAACGGAATTTTTTCAATACGCTCATCCCGGCTCCCTGCGGCGGTCACCACATAGACTTCGTAATCGTCGGGCAATTTTTCCATTAACGTTAATTTCACATTAGAAGCAACAAACTGATCGTACACTTGACCGATAAAAATATGCTGGCTGAGTTGAAGTTCATGAGCGAATAAAGAGGTCCCATCAAGTAATTGAAAGCCGTCAATAGGGTCAATTTTTAATGCCTGAATCAAGGCATCAAGAAAGCTTTGTCCCCCGCCGATGGCGATTTCCACTCCCTGTTTCGGACCCATTTCCAGCAGAAGCTGTACGGTCCGCTCCGCAACAAGAGGATGGCCTGGCACCGCATATGTAATGTTCTTTGTTTCAGCACTATGTAATAATGTCTTCGTAATTTCCTGGTATACTTCCTCAAATTGATCATGCTTTTCATAGACTGCATCAAAGGATGTATAACAAAACCCTTCCTTTTCCAGCTCTGCAACAACTGGATGCTCCTTCGTACGCAGATAAACAATTTCATTCCCCAGGAGCTTTTTATAAACGCCCAATGGCAGCTGTTCTAAATCTCCCGCTCCCAAACCCAAAATTTCAATTTTTTTACTCATACGCTTTACCCCCTATCCTTCCTAGGCAATAACCAGATTAATTTACTGCCAAATGGAAATAATGCCAGTTCCTCTAACCTAAACACCTTCCCGCGAATAACAATGAATAGAAATAGGACACCACCTAATAATACGGCCGGTAACGCCTGCAGTGCGGCCCGAAGTCGAGCAGGATGGACCACATGAAAGAAGCCGGCGGTAAGTACATCATATCCTTTTAAAACGATAATCATGACTACTGTTGCTGTTAAAACGACCGTTAAAAATCGAACGGTAAATAGAGAAAAGTTCATTTCCTTTTTACATTTCCATATAAGAAGGAGACTAATAATAAATAAAGTAATAATGGTTGCGACCGCTGCACCCATCGTTCCTAAAAGCGGAACTAAGAGAAGATTTAAGCCGAACTTAACGGGAAATGCGGTGAGGATTACGAATGCCGGAAACAAAAGAAAGCCCAAGCCCTGCAAAATAGCAACGAGTGTTGAAATAATCGAGGTGAACAAAATGACAAAACTCAGCACCCCTAAAACAGCGGATCCAAATCCATTTTCAAAAAGCATCGTATTGGTTGGGCGTATTATCGCACATAATCCTGCAGAGGCTCCTGCACCGATGACAAGACTGATTCTCATGGCGACACGGATCTTTTCCTGAAGGAATTCTGCACTCTCCTTCAGTCTTCCACTTGAAATAAGAGGAACGAGGGATAAGGACATCGAGGTGGCCGCAACGGTACCCAATTGGATCAGTGGCTGCCCGCGGTCGAATATGCCTTTTAAGCTTTTGGCCATATCCTGATTAACTCCTTTTGCAATGAGCAGGGAATAGAGATTCAGCGAATCGGCCATTTGAATAAAAATCAGCAGCATACCGCTTACACAAATCGTCAGCCCTTGAAAAATCAATGCCTTTAAAATCCATTTTGCATCGATAAAACGAAATTTAAATCCGCTCTCTCTTTTCCATTCTTTACCCATCCATAAAAAGGTAAACAAGATTAATGCTGAAACAATACTTCCGGTGATGGAGCCAAACATCGCTCCCCCGCCCACAAGGTATAACGAATAACCCTTTCTGGTAAAAAGATAGGCCATGATAACAATCGTCAACACACGAATGGATTGCTCACCCACTTGCGATATGGCGGTCGGAACCATGTTCCCTATTCCCTGATAATAGCCTCTCATGACAGAAACGGCAGGAAACAAAAGAAAGACTATGGAGACAACCCTTAATAGAATGGCCAGTTTAGTGTCATGCATCCATTGGGCAATTTGTCCCGAACCTGCATAAAGAATAAGAAAAAAAAGAAAACCAAAGATTTGTAAAAATATAAACGACCACAGCAAAAGGCTTTGTTTCTTTTCCTTGTCTCCGGTTTCATTCTGTTCGGCATACAGTTTTGAGATCACAACTGGAAAGCCGGTTGTTGCCAATACTACCGCAATGGCGTAAAACGGATAAACCTGTTGGTAAATATAGAACCCGACATCGCCAACGATATTTTGATAGGGGATGCGGTAAAAGGCACTTAATATTTTGGTAATGAGTGCCGCAATAGTTAAAATGAAAGCCCCACGGAAAAGAGCCTTAGATTGATACACGAGCCACACTTCCTCCAAAAACAAACTCGAGTGTATTATAGCACTAAAAAAGACAGCATACGCTGTCTCTTTTATTAATTGGTATAATTATTGCTCCATTTGTCTCGCAAGGAAACCCGCTGCGGTTTCAACCGCTTTCTGTTCTACTTCACCAAGTGTACCTTCTTTAGAAAAAATAATAACAGCTCCAATTGGATCGCCATTTGCAATAATGGGTCCAATGGTATAAGCAGAGATTGTTTCATCAATTCCCTCAGACAAGGCTACTTCACCCTGCTGAGTCATAAGTACTGAATTGCGATCTTCCATTGTTTTTTCAACTAAATCACTAATATTTTTATTTAAATAATCCTTCTTAGAACCGCCAGCAACAGCTATATATGCATCTCTATCACAAATTAGTACAGGATTTCCGAGGCTGTCGAAAAGGGCTTCAGCATATTCTTTGGCAAAGTCACCTAATTCACTGATGGGCGAATATTTTTTTAAGATGACTTCTCCGTCTCGATCCACAAAGATTTCTAATGGATCTCCTTCGCGAATTCTTAATGTTCTGCGAATTTCTTTCGGAATGACAACACGACCCAAATCATCGATTCGACGAACTATTCCAGTTGCTTTCATCCAATGTTGCCTCACTTTCATCTGATGATTTTACTAACTTGGTAATGATACCCCTTTATTAGGAATCATCACCAACTTTGAACTTAGTATCTTTCATCTGGAAAGTTCTATACACTTTCATAATATTTTTTCATATTCGAGAAAAATATAGAAATTCATTTTGAAAAAAATGGGGATTTATTTGACGGGATTTTCTTCACCTTTTTTCGCAAACTGAAGTCCTTTAATCATTTCAAAAGCCGCGTTCAGCCATTTGGCCGTTTCAATACCTTTCAATTGCAGGACCAATTTCAGCCGTTTCCCTTCCATCCCGGGATTAATCATCCTGCCAAACTTACTGCTGATTTGAAAAATTTTATGTCCATCAATTTCATTGCTGACCGTCTCATTCACATAAATCGTTACTTCCTGTTTAACCTGTTTGATTTGGTCTACACCATTTAGGAGGGCGTAAACCTTCATTTCAGCAATTTGGAATAGGTAGGCTACTTCTTCTGGATACTCACCGAAACGGTCAACCATTTCATCCTGCAGCTCTTCAATATCCTCTAAAGCTTCGATTCCTCTAAATCGTTTGTACATCTCAATCTTTTGATGACCGTCTTTAATATAGACATCTGGAATATAGGCATCAATGTCGAGGTCAATTTCGATCGTTTTTCTATTTTCAGCTGAAATGCCGCCTCTTTTCTCCTCAATAGCCTCTTTTAACATTTGCGAATATAAATCGAAACCGACAGAATCAATAAACCCGTGCTGCTGAGCGCCTAATAGATTTCCAGCGCCGCGAATGGATAAGTCGCGCATAGCTATTTTGAAGCCTGAACCAAGCTCGGTAAACTCCTTAATGGCTTGCAGACGCTTTTCAGCTACTTCCGTCAGCACTTTATCTTTTCGATGGGTAAAATAAGCGTAAGCCACGCGATTGGACCTGCCTACACGTCCCCGAAGCTGATAGAGCTGTGAAAGTCCCATACGATCAGCATCAAAGACGATCAAGGTGTTCACATTCGGGATATCGACCCCTGTTTCAATAATCGTTGTGCTGACAAGAACATCCGCTTCTCCTGATAAAAAGCTTAACATCACCGACTCCAGCTCATTTTCGGTCATCTGTCCATGAGCGAATGTTACCTTTGCATCCGGGACAAGCATGGAAATTTCCTCTGCTTTCCTTTCAATGTCTTCCACTCTGTTATATAGAAAGTATACTTGTCCGTCTCGGGCCAGTTCCCGTTCAATGGCTTCCCTGACAAGCGAACCATTGTATTCCATCACATAGGTTTGGACAGGAAAACGGTTCTCAGGCGGTGTTTCAATCACCGATAGATCCCGTACACCGAGCATGGACATGTGCAGCGTTCGTGGAATTGGTGTTGCGGTTAAGGTCAAGACATCCACATTCGTTTTTAACCTTTTAATCTTTTCTTTATGAGTAACTCCAAATCGTTGCTCTTCGTCAATAATTAACAATCCTAAATCGCGATAGATGACATCCTTTGAAAGTAAGCGATGGGTTCCAACGGCGATATCAACCGTTCCTGCCTTTAACCCCTTAATCGTCTCCGTTTGTTCCTTTTTGGAACGGAACCGGCTTAATAAACCGATATTAATCGGATAATCCTGAAAACGCTCCCGCAATGTTTCATAATGCTGCTGGGCTAAAATCGTTGTCGGTACGAGGAAAGCTACCTGTTTGCCGTCAGCGATCGCTTTAAAAGCCGCCCGGATGGCCACCTCTGTCTTCCCATAACCAACATCGCCACAAAGCAATCGATCCATTGGGCGGGCCTTTTCCATATCCTTTTTAATTTCATGGATAGAACGCAGCTGGTCTTCCGTTTCCTGGTAGGCAAAAGCCGTCTCAAATTCCCTTTGCATATCACCATCAGGAGCAAAGGCATAACCGACGGCCGCTTCCCGCTCCGCATAAAGCTTAATTAAATCATCGGCAATATCCTGTACGGACGATTGAACCTTCTTTTTAACCTTTTTCCAGTCAGTACCGCCCAATTTATAAATTTTGGGCTCCTTACCTTCTGAGCCGACATATTTCTGTACTAAGTCAATTTGCTCGACTGGGACATAAAGCTTATCTGTCCCTTGATAGCGGATATGTAGATAATCTTTATGAATGCCATTGATCACAAGTGTTTCAATTCCTAAATATTTACCGATCCCATGATTAACATGGACAACATAATCGCCAGCCCGCAGTTCAGAATAACTCTTTATTCTTTCTGCATTCGATAGTTTTTGTCGATTAGCAGACTTCTTGACTCTCTTATTAAATAACTCCTCTTCCGTGATGACAGCGATTCTTTGAATGGAAAGTTCAAAACCTGTTTGCAGATTCCCTCTCATGATTTGCACTTTACCTGGCATAAGCGGCTGGTTTTCTCCTAAAATTGATGCCTCAATTTCATAATCCTCGAGGACCCGTTCCAGTTTTTTTACACGTTCTGTGTCAGGTCCTAAAACCAGAATGGAAAAGTTGCCTTTTTTCCATCTTTCAACCTCCGTTTTTAACAAATGCATTTGTCCATGGAAATTCTGCATTTGCTTACAGGAGATATTAATAATGTTTTGCGGACTTGTATTGGCTACATGACGAAGGAATAAAGACAAATAAAGGATCGGAAAATTCCTTCTTTGCAGTAGTCCGTGCAAGTCAGGAGAAATTGGAACATCATGAATCATTTGGCCTTCGCTAAGCAGGGAGGTGTACCATTCTGCTTCCTCCTTCAAAAGCGATTCGTTCATCTCTTGAACACGGCTGATTTCGTCAATAAACACCATTCCGTTTTGGGGCAGATAGTCTAGTAAACTACTAGCTTTTTCGTAGGCAAATGACAGGTATTTAAAGACTTGGTCCGGTTTTTGGCCATTTTTAAGCTGTTCTAATTCATAACTAATATTTTGGGAGAGCTGCAGTTTCGCTTTATCATCCTTTAATTTCTTTAAGCTTTTGGCAAGCCCCTCTTCAAGCCTTCCAATAATACGGCTATAATCCTCTGCTTCAAGAAGGATTTCTGTTGCCGGGCCAATGAACACCTCCGTAATTTTTTCCTTGGAACGCTGATCTTCAAGGGAGAAGTAGCGTATTGAATCAATTTCAGTGTCAAACAATTCAATTCGAAGCGGATTTGCCTCGGTAAGGGGATAAATATCAATGATTCCCCCTCTTACACTAAATTCACCAGGGGTAGAAACCATTTCCGCACGGGCATAGCCCATTTTGACAAAGGTCGTTAATAGATGATCAACATCTATTTCTTCTCCTAACTTAAGAGAAAGCTGATAATTCTTCCACAAAGCTTTGGGCGGAATCATTTTTCTTAAACCCGAAATAGGCACGATTAAAATACCACGGTTATTTTTACTCCAGTGGTTTAAGGCTTCAATCCTTTGCGCTTTTAACTCCGGACTGGCAATGCTCATTTCTGCTGCGATTAATTCATTTGCCGGAAAAAGAAAGACTTCATTCTCCCCTAGTAGATTAACAATATCATCATAGAGCTTTTGTGCTTGTAATAGATTATGTGTGACAAAAAGGATCGGACGCTTCATTTGCTCATAGATTGACGCGGCAAAAACGGTCCTTGATGACCCTGACAATCCCGCAATAAGCTGTTCCTTCAGCCCTTCTTCCATTCCAGAGATCACGGAGCGTATGTCTTCCTGCTGAAGAAAGAGCGTTTTCAAATTGTTCAACCCTTTTCCTCCTCTCCATAAATAATTTTATAGAATTCAATTTGTTTCGAATAATAAAAACAGAAAAACGCTTTGGAGAACATCCAAAGCTCGCATTAATGGATTAGGAAATCGTATTGATGATATTCCGGGTTTCGTTCTAAGGCTTCCTGACAATCCTCACAAATGGAAGTGATATGGATATTTCCCGACGGATCGTACGCAACCATTTCTTGTCTTTCCAGATTGGTTAATTTATGAAGCCCAAGTGTTTCACTGTGAATCGATGTATTTTCAATTGAACCTATATTTGTCCCGCAATGCCGACAATGATAATGGATGGCCACGCCTGTCCCTCCCTAGTATACAATTCTTTAATAGTATTTACCTGCTAGAAGGAACTTATTCATGTCATTCAATTTACCACTATGTTGTTCGGTTCACCTTAGGTTTAGATAGCAATAGTGTATGATAGAAACACCGAAACAATAACACTTACTGATTAAATTCATTCATAACCTGCAAAAAAGGCTTCTCCAACCATGCCTGGCAGGCCCCCGCACTTTTTTTGACTGCATCCAGGATCTCATCTTGTTCCTCTTTACGAAAGCGCCCCAGAACATAATCAGGAACACTCATTCCGCTTTCGGGACGGTCTATTCCAATGCGGATTCTGTTAAATTGCTGCGTACCTAGATGAGCGACAGTGGACTTAATCCCATTATGCCCGCCCGGACTTCCTTTTTGACGGAGTCTGATTTTTCCCACCGGCAAATCAAGATCATCATAAATTACTAGAAAATCCTCGAGGGCGATATCATAATAATCCATGACAGCCCGAATCGATTCACCGGATAAATTCATATAGGTAAGCGGCTTTAAGAGCAGGATCTTTTCCCCTTTATAAAAACCCATTCCATACAGCCCTTTATGTTTGGATTGATTAAGCGGAATATTAAACCCTCTAGACAGCTCCTCAATGACCTCAAACCCAATATTATGTCTCGTCTGCTCATATTGTTTTCCCGGGTTTCCCAAGCCAACAATTAATTTCATTTTCTCCACCTCACCCTGCTTAGGCTTCCTTTTAAAAAGTTTCCAGAACATTCTTTCTCTCCCTTTTTGTAAGGAATACAAAACTGTAAAAGAGGATGACTCTTGAAGTCATCCTCTATTTTCTAGTCTCCAATAGGAGTTGTTTCTCTACCCTCTTCTTGATCAGGGTGACCGCCATCCTGCTGTTCTCCGGCATTAATCTCCTCTTCCTGTTTTGGAGGAAGAATAGACGCCACAACCTCGTCTGCTTCATGATTAATGGTAAATGACCCTTGGTAAAGGATATCGGCAATGGTGACGGTTTCGCCCACCTGCAAGTTTGTGACATCCACTTCAATCTGCTGCGGAATTTCCGCTGGTGTCGAAGTGATGGAGAGTTCATGAACAGGCTGCTGCAGGACACCGCCATCCTTCACACCTTGCGCATCACCAGTAAGGACTAATCTTACGTTTACATTTATTTTTGAAGCTTTATCAACCGCCAGAAAATCAACATGAATGATTTCTTTTTTGATGAAATCCTCTTGATAATCTGTTAGAACCACATCATGTTTATTGCCATCGACATCAAGAGAAATCACGCCATTTCTCCCCACTTGGCGAATCGTTTTAGTTAAATCAGCCGAACTGACAAAAACCGGCTTACTTTCAACCTTCGCACCATATATAACGGCTGGGATATTTCCGTTGTCTCTTATTTGCTTTAATGCCGAATGACGTAATTCTTTTCGTTCCTTTGCTTGTAAAACAGGACTCATGGATTTGTCACCTTCCTAATATAGTTCAATAGCTATCTATATAGAAATTGCCCTAAAACAGGAAGGTCTAAACATGAAAGCGGACAAAATTAATCAAAAAGCGTGCTGACCGATTGCTCTTCATGAACGCGAATAATGGCTTCTCCGATTAATGGAGCAACTGATAGATGAATAATTTTCTCAGTCTTTTTCTCTTCGGAAAGCTCAATGGAATTCGTTACGACCAATTCCTTAATTTTTGAGTTTTGAATGCGATCAATGGCCGGGCCGGATAATACCGGATGTGTACAGCAGGCATAAACTTCAGAAGCCCCATTCTCTACTAATGCGTTAGCTGCCAGTGTAATCGTTCCTGCCGTATCGATGATATCATCGATTAAAATGGCTACTTTTCCTTCAATGTTTCCGACAATGTTCATGACTTCCGCCACATTTGGTCTAGGTCGGCGTTTATCGATGATGGCGATCGGTGCTTTTAAGCGCTCAGCCATTTTTCTTGCACGTGTAACCCCGCCATGGTCTGGAGATACAATGACAATATCCCCGTTTAATTCTTTATTCTTAAAGTATTCAGCCAAAATTGGAACACCCATAAGATGGTCAATTGGAATATCAAAGAAGCCCTGAATTTGCGGTGCATGCAAGTCAAGACAGATGACGCGTGTCGCACCAGCCGTTTCAAGCAAATTTGCTACAAGCTTTGCGGTAATAGGCTCACGAGCACGGGCTTTACGGTCTTGGCGGGCATACCCGTAATACGGCATAACAATGTTAATCGTTTTGGCTGAAGCACGTTTTAATGCATCAATCATGATTAACAATTCCATAATATTTTCGTTAACGGGAGCACTTGTTGATTGAATAACGTACACGTCACATCCGCGAATACTTTCTTCAATATTGATTTGGATTTCACCGTCGCTAAATCTTGTTACAGAGCTTTTTCCGAGTTCAACACCGATAACTTTCGCAATTTCCTTCGCAAGGGAAACATTTGAATTTAAACTGAATACCTTTAAATTTGGGTCTAAATATTGATTTGACATGAATGGGGCCTCCAATTTTATCGCTTATTTCTTAAGATTAAGCCTTTTAACATAATTTTCCTTATTCTCTTGCTTTGCTCGAGCAATCGCTAACGCTTCCCCCGGTACATTTTTCGTAATCGTGGAACCGGCAGCAACATATGCTCCTTTTCCGACCGTGACAGGCGCAACAAGATTTGAATTACAACCGATGAAGACGTCGTCTTCAATTTTGGTTAAAAATTTATTTTTGCCGTCATAATTAACCGTAATCGAACCGCAGCCGATATTTACATCACTGCCAACCTCGGCATCTCCAATATAGCTGAGATGGGAGGCTTTACTTCCCTTTCCGAAAACAGCTTTTTTAATTTCAACGAAATTTCCAATTTTCACATCATCACTGATCGCTGAATCAGGTCGAATATGAGCAAAAGGACCGATGTTTACATGGGAACCAATCGAACTCCTAAAGGCAGCAGATTGACGAACCACTGTTTCATTTCCAATCTCGCAGCTATCAATTTCTGTGTTCGGGCCTATTTGGCAATCTGTGCCGATCACAGTGTCTCCCTTAATCATTGTACCCGGATAGATGACTGTGTCCTGTCCAATTTTTACATCTGATTCAATGTAAGTATTTGCAGGATCAATAATGGTTACTCCATTACGCATATGGAATTCATTCGTCCGCAACTTCATGATTCGTTCTGCTTCAGCCAAAGCCACCCGGTCATTGACACCGATCGTTTCTTCAAATTCGTCCGTTTGGTAAGCGGTGACAATTTGACCTTGTTTCCTCAATATTTCAATGACATCCGGTAAATAATACTCTCCTTGAACATTATCATTAGATACATTTGTTAAAGCTTCAAATAAGGCATAATTATCGAAACAATAAGTTCCTGTATTGATTTCCTTAATGCCTCGTTCAGCTTCTGATGCATCTTTATGTTCAACAATTTTTTCAACCAGCCCATTTTCATTTCGAATAATCCGGCCATATCCTGCAGGGTCCTCCACTCTTGCCGTGAGGACGGTAGCTTTAGCCGATAATTCTTCATGATGTTTAAAAAGGGCCTCCATTGTTTCTGCTTTGATTAACGGAGTATCCCCGCAAACCACAATGGTTATTCCTTGTTTTCCCGCAAGCATGTCCTCTGCCTGAATGACAGCATGTGCTGTTCCAAGCTGCTGTTCCTGCAGAGCATAGCGGATGCTGTCCCCTAATTGTGCTTTCACTTTTTCTGCCCCGTGGCCAATTATGGTGACAGTTTCTTGTATATCAAGCTTATTTATTTGATCAACAACATGTTGAACCATCGGTTTCCCGCAAACAGGGTGTAATACTTTATAAAGCTTTGATTTCATCCGCGTACCTTGCCCTGCAGCTAAAATCACAGCATAGCGATTAAGCATGTTCATGCCTCCAATTTACCTTTTTATCCATTAAAAATATTAACGTAAAAAGATGAGCATTTCAAGGAAGGAACGAGAAGTTTGTTTCAGAGGCAATTAGGAGTAAGTTTTTGAAGCGTTTTTGGCGGGGAAAAAAAATAAAAAAGAGCCTTACATAGAAGAAAGGCCCCAGTTGTTTAAGATTCTTAGGAAGCTCCGGCTTCTTCAAATTCCACTTCCAGTTCACCTAGACGGTGGTACTCTGCTAAAACAGCTTCCTGAATTTTACCGCGTGTTCCGGAATTGATTGGATGCGCAATATCACGAAATTCTCCATCTGGAGTACGTTTACTTGGCATTGCCACAAATAAACCGTTATTTCCGTCAATAACGCGGATATCATGAACGACAAATTCATTATCTAAAGTGATTGAAGCGATTGCCCTCATGCGTCCGTCAGTATTAACGCGGCGTAATCTTACGTCTGTTACTTCCATGTGCTCACACCCTTTTCTTCTAGATAAAAAGCTAGTTAAATAAATTCAACAGAGATTTCGGTTTTCCTTCTTAAATTTTAAAATTTTTTAGAATAATTAGGGCAAAAAAGTGAACATTTGTAAAAAACGGAAATTTCATACCATTTATTGACATTAATACTGTTGAAACAGTATTAAAATCGACAAAAAAACACCCGTAAAATTATTTTACGAGTGCAACGACTTCAATTTCGACTAACACATCTTTTGGCAAACGGGCTACTTCAACGCACGAACGGGCAGGTTTGTGAGAGGAGAAATATTCCCCATATACCTCATTGACCAATGCAAATTCATCCATATTTTTAATAAAGACTGTTGCTTTCACAACGGTTTCAAATGAAGCACCCGCTTCAGTCAAAACGGCATGTAGATTTCTAAAAACTTGATGGGTCTGTTCCTTAATATCCCCATCCACTAAAACTCCTTCTGCAGTTAAGGGAATTTGTCCGGAACTATAGAATAGATTATTCACAATAATTCCTTGTGAATATGGCCCGATGGCCGCTGGTGCTTGATTGGTTTGTACCGTTTTCATTGTGGATGCCTCCTAATGATCTTTTAAAAAATAGTTTCCTTCTTTGACATTAATCGTTTTTTCCTTAACATTCACATCGGATAATTGCACAAGTGATAAATACTCATCAACAAGGCGTTCCTCGATTCTTTCCGACTCCACCAAAACAGCGATTCCTGCCACTTGTGCCTCAAATTCCTCCAACAGACTGATCATCCCATTGACCGTACCGCCTGCCTTCATAAAATCATCGACAATCAATACCCGTGACCCATGTGCAAGACTCCGTTTCGATAGAACCATCGTTTGAATTCGCTTCGCTGAGCCTGAAACATAATTAATACTTACAGTTGGTCCCTCTGTAACTTTGCTGTCTCTCCTTACAATGACGACCGGCACATTTAATTGGCTGGCTACGGCGTAAGCAAGAGGGATTCCTTTTGTGGCAACGGTCATGACAATATCAATTTTCGTTTCAGCATAGGCTGAGGCAATGATTCTCCCTGCCTTTTGAACAATGGAGGGATTCCCTAAAATGTCTGTTAAGTATAAATAGCCCCCAGGTAAAAGCCGGTCAGGGGTTGCAATTAAATCACATAGCTCGTGTACAAACGGCCTAGCTTTCTCCTCACTAATTTTCACCAGAAATTTGACACCGCCTGCGGCTCCTGGAACCGTTTGAAGGGTTCCAACTCCCTGTTGTTCAAATGTTTCTTTTACGATGGCCAAATCTTCACTGATCGATGATTTAGCCGATTCATAACGATTCGCAAAAAAAGTGAGCGGCACGAGCTGCCTGGGATGATCTAGTAAATAGTTTGTCATATCTATTAAACGTTCACTGCGGCGAAACTTCATAACGACCCCCCAAAGGCGAATATTCTAATTCGAATATATCATTAATGTACGCAATTAATCAAGAAGATGCCGCTCCCCCAGCATTCTCACAGCAAAGACCTGATCGCAAAACCCTCTTAGACCATTATAGATACGATGCATTCTTGAATCATGCTGGACAAGGCCAAAAACGGTTGGCCCACTGCCGCTCATCAATACGGCATCTGCTCCAAAGCGCTTCATTTGTTCTTTGATTTGCGCTACCTCAGGATGAAGATTCAGCGTGACTTCCTCTAAAACGTTTCCTACATGGCTGCACACCTTTTGGTAATTATTTTCTTTAATGGCATCCATCATTGTCTGAATATCCGGATGCTTCATTCCATTGATATCAAGACGCCGATACACTTCAGCTGTAGAAACGCCAATAAAGGGTTTGGCAAGAATGACCCAGCAGGTCGGCGGAGCAGGAAGCTGGGTAATGAATTCGCCTCTTCCTTTTGCCAGTGCTGTTCCTCCATATACACAAAACGATACATCTGAGCCAATTTCCGAACCTAGCTCTGCTAATTCATCCAGGGATAAACCCAGATTCCATAGCTTGTTTAAACCTCTAAGGGTAGCGGCTGCATCACTGCTTCCACCGGCTAGACCAGCCGCAACGGGAATTGCCTTTTCAATCGAGATCACGACTCCCTTTTTCACTTGAAAACGGTCCTTTAAGAGCTGTGCTGCCTGATAGGCTAAATTACGCTGATCATCCGGAACATAGCGGTTTTGAGAAAGTATATGTATATGGTCTTGATGTAATAAAGTTAATTCGACACGATCGGCCAAATCAATTGTCGTCATAATCATTTCAACCTCATGGTATCCATCAGGCCGTTTGTGCAAAACATCTAATGACAAATTAATTTTGGCCGGTGCCTTTACTAAAAGCTTCACGCTCGTCCACCTACTTTTAAAAATTCCACAATTGCACATTTTGTCCTATTTTACCACAAAATAATAAAAGTAAGACGTCAGATAGGCCAATCCGATTAGAAAATGTTTAACAAATTAATGTTATTTCGAAAAATGGCTGTGTTAAAAGCGAAAATTGATTTTTTACAACTGTTGATTGGAGCGAAGCGACGTGGAGGCTTCTGGACCTCTCCGCGGAAAGCGATACCCTTCGTTTCAATCAAAAACCAAGTTTAATACAGCCAAATAAATAAAGGCCAAGGGCTGCTGCCCCCGGCCTTACCGTAGTGAATGATTTGTTTAAATTAAGAAGTTGTGAAGTTAATGACTAGGAGGTTTACCTGCCAGCTGTTGCTCTGCAAGTTCAATGGCCCGCTTGACCATATTTCCAGCATCTTTGGCGCGTATGCCGCCCCAGCCCTCTTTTTGAACGACATCGTAAAAACCAAGCTCTTTTGCAAGCTCTTCTTTAAAACGGTCGGACATGACACCTCTTCTTCTGCCCATCTAAACAACCCCTTTCTTCACTTACGGCATTATTAGTATGTAAAAAAAACGCAAGATTATTTATGTCAGTATAAATGAGGATAGCAAAAAGCAGTAAACAATGGTTTACCGCCTCAGGGTTGCTTTGTATACTAGCTTAATGCCAGGTGTCCTGATGTATCTTCGTAGAAGGTAATTTGCACAGTTTCCGTTAAAACATCCGCATAGCTGTAAGAAACACGCTCAAATGAGTTTTCATCTTGATCCAGCTCAATCACAAAAACAGAAGGGTAAGTTTCTGCTAAGACACCTGAACGTTCGATTGTTTTTCTACGTCCACCGTTCGCCTTAAGCAATAATCTTTTCCCTAAATTTGAATCGAGAGCCATTTTAATATCGGCTAAGGTTTTTGGCATTCGGTCCACCTCACTGTGTAAAGTATAACACACTGACATATTTAAGTCAAACAAAAACATAAATTATATCAGCACCACAAAAAGATTGTCAATATTTTTTCATCTACTTTTTTTGCTAAATTTCAACATTTTTATGGTTACCTTAACTTGGCTGGATTATGTGTAAAACGCACAAAAAAAGCCTTCATCAAATATAAGGCTTTTTTTATTCTTCCTGAACGGGGTTATACGGCATTCCGGTTCGCAAAACACCCTTTGTTTCAATTCCGCCGAGACCCTTTTCTCCTGTCAATGTATTGCGTAAAACATCCCATACATTAATTCTTTCCATAAACGGTGTAAAGCTTATTTTTGCAACGATATAAACCGGATCAAGGGCATGGATATTAATTCTTGAGGGAGAGCTGGCAAAATTGGCCCCGGCATGGATTAACGACTCAAAATGGGACTGACAGGCGCCAGCAAAAATGACAAGCTGATCCAGGTGGGGGATTTTCCTTCTTGCTTCTCTAACCGTCTGAACAAAATGTTTGGAATGACGATAGGCATTAATGTCCGTCATCTTCCCTTTTGCTTTGGAATAAGCATCATGGCCAGTGATGACGAGAATATCCGGACGGTAGTAATCAATTAATTGGCCAATTCTATCGGGCATTTCTTTTTCATTACAGTGTATCCCTACAACAGGAATGCCGATCTTTTCATAAAGGGTCATACACTTTTTTAAATAGGACGGATCGCCATCCAAATGAAGGACCTTCCCGGGCATTTGAAAATAATTCGATGGTTTTACATAACCACCGGTTGCTTCGTATTCCTGCCTATGTTTAATTAAATCAACATCCTGAGTAAAAAGGCGAAAGGACTGCTCTTCAAGTGTTCTATATTCCTGCGTCCACTTTACCCGCTCATTCGGGTTAATGACAATCAAATCGTTATATGGAGCATCTGCTACCAGGCGGAAATCCTCACCATAAAGAACGGCAACTTTCTGGCCATCTTTTTCTCGAATATCAGTAATTCGGAATAGAATATCACAGTTATACGACTTTCTTCCGACAATATCCATTAGCTTTATATCCACTACTGTCACTCCAATAAGACCAGCATAAGGCCTTCCAAATAAAGTTCCTGTCATAGGCTATGCAATTACTGGGGATTTTGTGAATAACCCCTTATGGATACAAGGGGAGCTATCTTGATTGAAAGCATTTATAATGTTTTTCCATACTTGTTTTTGAGGTTTTGGCCCTTCAAGGACACTACTACCCTTTTTTCTAACCATTCTGTCCTCAAGGTGCCTCCTCAAGGACACTTCCTCTCTTTTTTCGGGGCATTCTGTCCTCGAGGTGCCTCTTCAAGGACACTTCCTCTCTTTTTTCGGGGCATTCTGTCCTCGAGCGCCTCTTCAAGGACACTACTACTCTTTTTTCTGACCATTTTGTCCTCGAGGCGCCTCTTCAAGGACACTTCCTCTCTTTTTTCGGGGCATTCTGTCCTCGAGGTGCCTCTTCAAGGACACTTCCTCTCTTTTTCAGGAGCACTTTGTCCTCGAGGTGCTTCTTCAAGGACACTTCCTCTTCTTTTTCAGGACATTTTGTCCTCGAGACCCACAAAGGAACACTTCCTCTTCTTTTTCAAACATAGCTGTCTCTTTGGCACATTAAAAATAGACCCAATTACACGGGTCTAATGGAAATACGGATATAACTCATCACTTAACCGCCCAAATTCCTCTAAGGACAGCGTTTCTCCCCTTCTTGAAGGCTCGATCCCAGAGGCTTCTAATGCTTTCAAAATCTCTTCTTTTCGCTCTTTGCCGTTGGGGAGCTGGCTTGTTAAATTATTGAGTAATGTCTTCCTTCTTTGAGCAAAACTCGCCTTGGTAACTTGGAAAAAGAATGCTTCATCTTTCACAGAGACAGCAGGAGTCTCTCTTACTGTTAACCTAATAACAGCTGAATCAACATTCGGCTGCGGAACAAAAACGGTTTTCGGGACAATCATGACCGTTTCAGCCACTGTATAATATTGAATGGCAATCGAAAGAGAACCATAGTCTTTTGAACCCGGTTTCGCCGAGATTCGATCGGCCACTTCTTTTTGCAGCATCACCACGATCCCGCGGATAGGCAGCCGCTCCTCAAGGAGCTTCATGATAATTGGAGTCGTCACATAGTAAGGTAAATTAGCAACCACCATAATATCAGAGGTATCGGCAAATTTCTCCTCCATGACTTCTTTGACATTTGCCTTTAAAACATCCTGGTGAATAATACTGACATTTGAATAGGGTGATAGGGTATCATTTAAGATTGGCAGTAAACGTTGGTCAATCTCAAACGCTACAACCTTTTTGCTGGCTCGTGCCAGCTGCTCGGTCAAAGCCCCAATGCCTGGTCCAATCTCAATAGCACCCGTTTCTTCAGTCATCTCCGCGAATTCAACAATTTTCTTAAGGATATTCGTATCTATTAAAAAATTTTGCCCCAGGCTTTTCTTAAATGAAAAACCGTATTTCTCCAGAATCGATCTTGTTCTTAATGGGGTTGCAATATCTTTATTCATTTGGTCCTCCTGACTTCATCTTAAGAAGGGCATCGGCAAATTCCTTCCGGCTGATTTGAAACATCATTAAACGCTTATGCAGCTGTTTCCCATTGGTATACCCTATTTTTAGAAGCTTTCCAAGCAGTGTTCGCCGTTCCTTCGCCCCTTCTCCGCCTATCAATCCAGCGATTATTAAGTCTTCCTGTGTAATTTCTTCTGTAATCATTTCATGCATTACTTGCGCATCCTTCAGCGCTTTCCTAATCTCATCCGGATGGGCATGTTCTACGCCAAGGCCTTTGCCATTCTTGGCGATTGCAGCTTCTTTTGGTAAAAAGGCATGTTTACAGCCAGGTACCTTTTCAGCAATGGTTTTTCTGATCTTTTCGCCGGGAAAATCAGGGTCTGTAAAAATAATGACCCCCCTTTTCTCCTGAGCACGCTGAACCTTCTCAATCGTAGCCTGATTGACAGCAGAGCCATTCGTTTCAATGGTATCGGCATCAACCGCTCTTTTAATCGCTGTTGTATCATCCTTGCCTTCCACAACAATAAATTCCTTAATTCTCATTCTTTCCTCCGTTTTGCTGCCAGCTTTTCCTATGTAAAAATAAAAATAAAAAATTGAAAAAAACTTGAAACATTTTTGTAATGTCCATCGTCTATATTAACGAAAACACTCATACACTAAAGTATCAAAAATATCACGATTCGTTGTTTAGTATAAAGAAATTTTAAGAAAAAGCAAAATGCAGAGGGATACCCTCTGCATAAATAAAAATTAATCCAAGACTTTGATTTTTACTTTTCTTCTGCCCCAGCGGTAAGCGCTTGCGATATCGGGAACAAACACATCAATGGTATACCCTGTTATCGCACCACCAGTGTCAGCGGCTACCGCATAACCATAGCCTTCTACATACACCTTTGTTCCAAGCGGTATGATTCTTGGATCGACCGCGATCACTTTCACGCCAGGGTTTGCCCTAAGATTTATACCGGTTGCTGTATGACCGGAGCAGCCATTGCAATTAGCGGTATACGCCGTTGCACTTACGTAAAACTCTTGTCCTGTGTCCCTTTCGCCACGGGAAACCTGCAAGTTTAAATCCTTCGTTCCGACAGCCACAACTTGATCCTGTTTTTCTTTAACCTGCTGTTCGCTTTTTAGATTTCTCGATACTTCTTTGCCATTTTCCATGATCACTTCGTATTCTTTCCAAACAAGTCCTTGCTGACCTTTTTTGACAGTTTTCTCTTTGCCTTTTGCTAAACTTTGGTCCTTTTTAGTGATTACGGCAAATTGTACTGGTTCTTCCACTACATCGGTGACTTTTTCTACTCGAATAATGTTGATCACATCATTTTTATTAACTGCCTCTGTTAATGACGGTTCAACTCGGTCTAATTGATTTAGTTTAATGCCCTGTTGTTTTAAAAAGTCAGCGACCGTAGTCGAAGTGGACCAACATTGTTTCTTTTCTCCACCATCAACATATGTAAGATGATAAGCCTTATGTATATATATTTTCATCCTACTTTTTATTGCTTTTTGTGGACCAGGTGAAACTTGATCATGTTCGTTCAAAGTAATGTTTTGCTCTTTAAGGAGCCCAGCAACTGTATCGGCTGCGGACCAGATCGTTTTCTTCTCGTTGTCTTTGACAATTTGAACCTGTCTCGCTTGCCTCCAAACAATTTTCAGGTGATCCTTCACCCTTGTATTTGCTGCTGGAAACAAGTAATCTTGGGAGCGAAGCTTTACATTCAGTTCTGCAAATAATTCTCCAACGGTAACTGCATGCGTTTTAACATCCCTTTCTTCACCATTCATAGTCATTGCCACTGTTTTCTTTGAGCCTTCATTGATAAAAACTCCAAGTGATGTTGACAAAACTATAAAACTAGCAAAAGCGATGGCCCATTTCTGCTTCGCCGAAGATTTGGAAAACAGGTTTTTCATGTATTTGAATACGATGAAAAACGCCTCCTTTTCTCGGAGAGATTATAAAAATACCATGCTGTCGGCTGTCAACCCTTGCATATCCTGTAAACGTATTACTAATTATGCATAATGTTGGATGAAATGCAAAGGAAAACTTATCGACACGGTAATCCTATGTAGAAAAGGAGACGTGTAGAACTTTTTGTTTTGAGAAAATATTTGGACAAGTTTCATTTATCTTCGACAACATTCTTTGTCATTTAATAGCGAATAATTTTTTAGCATTTTGTGTCGTGATTTCGGCTACTTCCTCCAATGTGATCCCTTTTATTTCGGCAATTTTCTCAGCTATCAGTTTCACAAGACCCGGTTCATTTCTTTGACCACGATAAGGATGCGGGGCTAAATAGGGGCAATCAGTTTCAATTAAAAGTTTATCCAATGGAATTTCAGCCGCAACCTCTTTAGGCTTTTTCGCATTTTTGAAGGTCACGGGTCCGCCAAGGGAAATATAGAAGTTCATTTTGACACATTCCATGGCGATTTCTGAACTGCCGCTAAAGCAATGCATAATTCCGCCTACCTCCTCCGCCTTCTCTTCCTTTAAAATTTCTACAATATCTGCTGTCGCTTCCCGGTTATGGATCACAATAGGCAGCTTAACTTTTTTGGCAAGCCTAATCTGTTTGCGGAACACTTCCTTCTGTATATCCTTTGGAGACTTGTCCCAATGATAATCGAGACCCATTTCACCAATGGCTACAACCTTTGGATGTTTCGTTAATTCCTCTATCCAAAGTAAATCCTCTTCCTCCATATCAATCGCATCGACTGGATGCCAGCCGACACAGGCATAAATAAATTCAAATCGTTCCGCAAGATCCATTGCTTTTTCAATCGTCCGTCGATCAAAACCGACAACAACCATATGAGAAACGCCTTCAGCTTGAGCCCTTTCAATGACTTCCTCCAAGTCTTCCTTATATTGTTCATCATTTAAATGGACGTGTGTGTCAAATAACATCGAACAGACTCCTTTTCACGTTTGTATAAAAAAATAGAAATGTCCCGAAAATTGTTACACGTGGAACATTCCTATTTTTCAGTTTTACATTATTTTCGTTTTATTTCACCTTCGAACCATTCGGCAAGGTCTGGTCAACAGTCGCAAGTGAGAGCGAGCCATCTTTTGAACCAGCCAGTATCATGCCCTGTGACAATTCGCCGCGGAGTTTGACCGGTTTCAAATTGGTAATGCAGATTACCTTTCTTCCGACTAATTCCTCCGGCTTATAATATTGGGCAATCCCTGAGACAACCTGGCGTTTTTCGTATCCTAAATCAAGCTGCAGCTTTAAGAGTTTATCGGCTTTTTTAATTGGCTCAGCCTGAATAACCTCTGCAACCCGCAAATCAATTTTCATAAAATCATCAATGGCGATTTCCGCTAATTCTTCCGGCTTCTCTTCTACCTTCTGTTCCGCTGGTGGAGGTGCTGAACCCTGCATTTTCGTCTTGATAAATTCGACTTCATCAGCAATTTCCAATCTTGGGAAAAGAGGTGCATCCTTTTGAACCTTAGTTCCATGAGGGATTCCACCAAAGTCTTCAAGGCTTTCCCATGTTTTAAGCCCTTCATCCTGAATTCCTAATTGGGTAAAAATCCCGCCTGGTGTACGGGTTAAAAATGGCTGTAGCAGAATGGCGACTCTTCTGAGAGATTCAGCAAGATGAACCATTACACTGGCAAGCGCTTCTTTGTTTTCTTCCGCTTTAGCCAAAGTCCATGGCTGTGTTTCATCAATATATTTATTGGTTCTGCTGACCAATTGCCAAATGGAAGTTAATGCAACTGAAAATTCCATTTTCTCCATTGCTTCTTCATATTTCAAAACCGCATCCCGATTTGCCTGAAGCAATGATTCATCAAATTCGCCGATGGAACCGGCATAATCAGGGATTTCTCCTGCAAAATATTTTTCAATCATGGCAACCGTACGATTTAACAGATTGCCTAAATCATTGGCAAGGTCAAAGTTAATTCTTTCAACAAAGCCTTCCGGAGTGAAAACCCCATCTGCACCGAACGGTACTTCGCGTAACAAGTAATAACGAAGGGCATCAAGACCGTAGCGGTCAATTAATGTAACCGGATCGACAACATTTCCCTTCGATTTGGACATTTTTCCATCCTTCATTAATAACCAGCCATGAGCAAAGACCTTTTTAGGAAGAGGAAGGTCTAATGCCATTAACATGATTGGCCAATAAATTGTGTGGAAACGAACAATTTCTTTACCGACAAGGTGAACATCCGCAGGCCAATAATTTAAATACTTGCTATCGTTATCTGTTCCATACCCAAGTGCAGTTATATAGTTAGATAGGGCATCAATCCACACATAAATGACATGCTTCGGATCCCCCGGAACTTTAATTCCCCAGTCAAAAGTTGTTCTGGAAACAGCTAAATCCTCCAAGCCTGGTTTGATAAAGTTATTGACCATTTCATTCTTCCTGGACTCCGGTTGAATGAAATCAGGATTTTCCTCATAGTACTGCAATAGGCGGTCAACATACTTACTCATTCTAAAAAAGTATGATTCTTCTTTTACCTTTTCTACAGGTCTGCCGCAATCAGGGCAATTCCCATCGACCAGCTGCCGGTCTGTAAAAAACGATTCACATGGAGTACAGTACCAGCCTTCATATTGATCTAGATAAATATCACCTTGCTCAAGTAATCTGGCGAAGATTTTTTCAACAATTTGTTTATGACGCTCTTGTGTGGTTCTAATAAAATCATCATAAGAAATATCGAGTTTTTTCCATAACTCTTGAATTCCAACGACAATTCCATCAACATATTGCTGAGGGGTAATTCCTTGTTCTTCTGCCTTGCGCTGGATTTTTTGCCCGTGCTCATCGGTACCCGTTAAATACATGACATCATACCCGCGCATCCGTTTGTATCGCGCCATGGCATCCCCCGCCACTGTGGTATACGCATGCCCAATATGTAAATTTCCACTTGGATAATAAATGGGTGTCGTAAGGTAGAATGTTTTTAGCTTTTTCTCCATCTGAATCCCTCCTACAGGATTAAATTTCAAATCCTCGTAACCATTATAGCCTCTTTTTTAATCTCTTATATCATCAAAATATACCGAAAAACATTTCATTGTGCAACAAAGCCGTAATCTCCTATTCATCTAAATTTAATAAAACAATCATACCGTCAAAAAAATAGAATACTTTTCGAAGGCTATATTAGTGAACAAAGTAGGTTTTTGTAGAATTTTGTCGAATTGTGTAAGGGTAAAAATATGGCAGTGACTTACATCACAATAATATTAAAAAACGATTAAGAATGAATGAGGATTCAATTAACCCCATTAAATCAATGTTTATCAATTATATAAAAAATTCCCTTTATTTTCTTAAATAAAATAATTGACGAATATGGGAATGGCTGGTATTATAAAGTTGTAAAAAAAATGTCGAATAATGACGAAGAATAAATAGACAAATAACTAAATGAGGGGAGTTCATAAACATGAAATCTACTGGTATTGTTCGTAAAGTTGATGAATTAGGACGCGTAGTTATTCCAATTGAATTAAGACGTACTCTTGGTATTGCAGAAAAGGATGCACTTGAAATTTATGTTGATGACGAGCGCATTATCTTAAAGAAATACAAGCCAAATATGACTTGCCAAGTAACTGGTGAAGTTTCTGACGACAATATGGCTCTTGCCGGCGGCAAGCTAATCCTTAGCCGTGAAGGTGCAGAGCAGCTTCTAGAAGAAATCCAAAAATCATTTGAATTAGCGAAGTAATCAAAGAGGCTGACCTTAGGCAGCCTCTTTTTAATGTTCAATATGATAAGTTTGGTAAACTTCCCTTTTATTCAAGCTCCTGTCTTTGGCTGTTAGTTTAATGGCCTCTTTTGACGGAATGTTTTTAAGCGAGATATAGTGGTTAACATGCTCTTCTATCGTTAAGTGCTCCCACCAACTTTCCTCCTCCTCCAGATGGCCGCTTGCCCCTTCAACAATCACACAAAACTCTCCGCGCACCTCATCTTGATTTGCCCAATCCAATGCTTCCGTCAGGCTTCCTCTAATAAACTCTTCATACTTTTTGGTTAGCTCTCTGCACAAAGCCGTTTTTCTATCCCCAAGCACTTCAAGCATGATGGTCAAGGTCTCTTTCAAGCGGTGAGGCGATTCATAAAAAATGATCGTTGCTTCTTGTTTTTTCAATCCTTCTAATTCCAAACGCTTCTCTTTCCGGTTCCGGTCTAAAAACCCGTAAAAATAAAAGGGCTGGCAAACAAGTCCTGATGCAATTAACGAGGTGAGAGCAGCATTCGCACCAGGCAAAGGAACAACAGGCAATTTTTCTTGAACAGCTGCCGTGACGAGCTCATAGCCAGGGTCTGAGATCGCTGGCATTCCTGCATCGCTGACAAGAGCTACATTCATGCCCTCCTTAACCTTTTGGACAATTTTTTCGCCGCTCGATTCTTTATTATGTTCATGGTAGCTTACAACAGGCGTGGATATCTCAAAATAATTACAGAGCTTTTTCGTATTTCTCGTGTCCTCTGCTGCAATAAGGTCGGCTTCTTTTAAAATTCTGACTGCCCTAAAGCTCATATCCTCCAAATTTCCAATCGGTGTCGGCACAAGATATAAAATACCTTTATGTTCTTCATTTTCAAAACTTTTCTGCTGCCACATGATCATCACTCGTTTCCCTGATTAAAAACTCTATTTTGCTCTTCCTGGAAAGCCGCTTAAACCGGGCTTCCGCTTTTAATGCATCACTCTTATTATCAAAAGCTTTACTGAATGTTAAAGCAACCGGTCCTCTTCCCCTTGTGTATTTAGCCCCTTTTCCCTCATTATGAAGCTTCAATCGCCGTTCTAAATTATTCGTATAGCCGCCGTAATAACTGCCATCGCGGCAGGTCAGCACATAAAAGTAATGATGACTATTCTCCATATAAAATCCCTCTTATTTCAGGGGTATATTCATCGGCATCATTGTAAACATAGAGTGGAGGTAAGATTTTCAAATCGGGGCTGCCGTCTTTAATGGCTTCTATTAAAAACGTATTAGCCTCTTTCCCCTTTTTGGGGTGAACAAATTGCACGCGCTTTGGTTCGAGCCTGTATTGCCTCATTAATGTGATGATATCAATGAATCGGCCTGGACGATGAACAAATGCCACTTTTCCTCCCTGCTTCACTAATTGACTTGAAGCTTTGACAGCATCCTCCAGTGTACAAAGAATTTCATGGCGGGCAATAGCTAAATGTTCATTTTGATTAATCTCCTCTGTTGAGGGTGTGATGAAATACGGCGGATTGCAGGTCACGACATCATATTTTCCAAATCCGATTGTTTTTGGCAATGCCTTTATATCACCATGGACCATGTTAATCCGATTTTGAAGTTGATTATGTTCGATACTCCTTACCGCCATATCGTATAATCGCTCTTGTATTTCCACCCCGGTAATTTGCCCCTTTGTTCGTGCGCTTAGGAATAAAGGGATGACCCCGTTTCCGCTGCAAAGATCGATTAAATTCCCTTTTTGAATAGGCACATAGACAAATCTCGCCAATAGGACCGCATCAAGTGAAAAGGCAAAAACAGAAGGGCTTTGAATAATTCTCAAATCCTCCGCCAATAAATAATCCAGTCTTTCATCATCTTTTAAGTTGATCATATTGAAGATCTCCCAACTGATAAAAATAGCCTTCCCGCTAAAGGAAGGCCAAGCTTATTTCTTATTAAGAAAAGAGAGACAAAACAAACAATCGCCTTCCTTACGCAAGCTTCCAAAATGAAGATTACAAATATGAAATCCTTCATGGTAAAGACGGGCGAGGTTATCATACCCCTCACCAATATCAATGGACTTATCCATCGGGGTTGTCCCCTTTTTATTCGTTTCATCCTTCTTTTCTTTATCCGTGGTCACATCCAAACGGCGCCTTAGATGCTCATTTTCAAGTTTTAAATAATGATTTTCTTCTATTATTTCGGCTAAATGCTGCTTTAATTCTCCTAGTTGCTGGTAAAGCTGACCAATTTGTGTTTCCATATTACTTACTGAGTCGAAAATTTCCTTTTTATCCACGTGGCACACCTCTTAATCTGTGGATGGTATAGAAAAGGCACCCTCTTTAATGATCTCATCCAAAGTATACTCCAGGACTCTTTCTTGTTCTTTTAATTCCACTTGAAGAACCCGCTCTAATATATTTAATCCTACTACTTTTCCTTCACCATTGGGAGTTACAATGATTTCACCTAAATCAGGAAGCTGCTCCTTAGCTGATTCATATTCATCATTTTCATATTTTAAGCAGCACATGAGCCTGCCGCATAAACCGGATATTTTCGTAGGATTTAGAGATAGATTTTGATCCTTCGCCATTTTGATGGACACAGGGTCAAAATCCCCTAAGAATGTTGAACAGCATAGCATTCTTCCACAAGGGCCAATCCCGCCAAGCATTTTGGCTTCATCGCGGACACCGATTTGTCTTAGTTCAATCCGTGTGCGGAAAATGGCTGCCAAATCCTTCACAAGCTCACGAAAATCGACTCTGCCATCGGCTGTAAAGTAAAAAATCACTTTATTTCGGTCAAATGTATATTCAGCATCCACTAGTTTCATATCCAGCTGATGCTCGGTCACTTTTTCATTGCAAACCTCATAAGCTTCTTGTGCTGCTTGCTTATTCTCATCAACAATCATTCGATCCTTATGATCTGCAATTCGGACTACCTTTTTAAGTGGAAGAACAACATCGTGTTCTTCCACCTGTTTCCGGGCAATTACAGCCTTTCCATATTCGACACCGCGTACTGTTTCTACAATCACATAGTCGTCTTTCTGAACCAGAAGGTCTCCAGGATCAAAATAATAGATTTTTCCTGCCTTTTTAAATCGTACGCCTACAACATCATACAAATGAAGATCCCTCCTGCAATTTTAAAACCAGCTGTTCCATCATCAACTGAGGATTCATATTAGCCTGCAGCTTCCTTTTTGCCTCAAGGATAGCTGACATTTGTTCGGTTAAGCGCCGTCTTGATGTGTGCAAGGCAAATTGTTCTAACCGTTCACTCTCTGCCAAGAAAACAATTTGCTCATGCCTATCTATTTGTATATATAGTAAATCCTTAAAAATAAGAAGTAAAAGATCTAAACCACGATGAATCTGCTCTTTCTCTTTAAAGTGTAAAAACCAATCACCTTGAAGCGTAACCATTGCCTCCAACGGATTTCTTTTTAGCACTTCATACAATTTTAACACGATTTTTTGAGCTTGTGCAAACCAATCGTCGACATTTAATGCTAACGCCTCATCGAGACTATTGGTTAACTGGGCTAAAAGAGGTGCCCTTCTTGGTTCCACCCCATTTTCAATCAATTGTTTCGTCATCGCCTGGGGTGATAGTGGCTGAAATGATAAAACCTGGCATCGGGAAAGAATGGTAGGCAATATTTGCTGTGGCTGCTCTGTTAGTAAAAATGCCACTGTCCCAGTGCTTGGCTCTTCAAGAAACTTTAATAGACTATTTGAAGCGCTTACGCTCATTTTATCAGCATGGACCAATAAATAGACCTTTTTTAAGGATTCTACACCCTTTTTAGAAAACTCTGTCTGCAAGCTTCTAATTTGATCGACTTTTATCGATAACCCCTCGGGCTCCACAATATGAACATCTGGGTGGTTTCCATTGTTAATCCTTTTACAATTCGAACAAGCCTCGCATGGTTTAAACCCATCCACCAAGTCATGACAAAAGAGAGTCTTCGTAAATAAAAGGGCAATTTCCCTTTTGCCTGTCCCCCTCATACCTTCTAGTGAGTAGGCATGGGCAACCCTGTTTTTCCGTAAACTGTTCTTTAACATTTTCAAGACGGTTGGCTGCAGTTCTTCTAGTTGATCCCAAGTTTTTACCATGCTAATCACTCACTTACTATTTTTTAAAAATGCAAGAATTGTTCAATCGGAAGGACGAAAACGGTAGCACCGCCTACTTCTACTTCAACAGGATATGGGACATACGAATCGGCATTTCCACCCATTGGAGAAACAGGAGCAACCAGCTGATCTCGTGACCGGCAGTTTTCTTTTATGATTTGTAATGCCCGCTCCACACGAATGTCTTCGGTACCAATCATAAAAGTGGTATTCCCTGATTTTAAAAATCCACCTGTACTCGCTAGCTTTGTTGCCCTAAAATTATTTTCTACAAGTGCCCTCGATAACCGATTACTATCTTGATCCTGTACAACTGCGATGATAAGTTTCATTTCTCCCACCCTTTCTACTTTGTAATACCGTCAAATCTCTGTCTATATTATAACAGGAATTCATTAATAGGAATAAAGAAAACAAAAAAGCCTCAGTTTAAAGGCTTTTTTAATCCTAGTTTATCTGTTACTACTTTAAGCGTTTTCTGGTAAACCTCATCTATTGTCCCTGAAGCATCAATTTTTATAATTCTATCGGGAAAACGATCGATAATTTGATAGTATCCTTCCCTTACCTTTTGATGGAAATCAATTGCCTCCAAATCCAAACGATTAACCTCTCTGCCTTTATTTTTATTAATGCGCCCCAGTCCCAGTTCCGGTTCAATATCGAAATAGATGGTTAAATCAGGCATCATTTGTTCAATAGCAAACTGATTAATACTAAATACTTCATCAATACCAAGACCGCGGGCATATCCCTGGTAGGCGAGTGAACTATCGACAAACCGGTCACATAAAACCACGTTTCCAGCTTCCAGAGCCGGCTTAACCTTTTCAATGAGATGCTGCCTCCTCGCCGCTGCATAAAGCAGGGCTTCTGTACGGGGGTCCATCGCTGTATTCTCTTTATCCAGGATCACTCTTCTGATTTGTTCGGCAATATCAATGCCACCTGGTTCTCTTGTAAGCTGAACATTTTTTATCTCGTTTGCTACCATTTGAATGATTGTCGACTTTCCCGCTCCATCCGGGCCTTCGAATGTTATAAAAATTCCCTTTTTCATTTATAGTAAACCTCCAACTTATGCTGTTATAAACACCTTAATGCATCGCCCATCAAGAGATTCTCCGCCTTGAAAACGAGCTCCGGTCTCTATCAGTCTAATAAGGTGCTCAATCTTCTCTGCTGTTATCCTCTCCCCTTTTAATAGAAGGGGAATCCCTGGTGGATAGGGAATGACCATTTCTGCGGAAACCTGACCAATGGCTTCTAAAATAGGGATACTCCGCTCTTTGAGATTTCCCATCTCTTTATATGCGACGGCTAAACGGGAAATTTTTTGTTCATCCATCAAAACTTCTTCCACTTGGTGAATGGCCTGAACTCCATCTAACTGATTTTTAATTTCCTTTGCTGCTTTTTCAAACGGATATGGCTGTTCTTCTTTTAATAAAGGGAGGATAAACAATACATTTGACGGATCTGCTAGTTCCGTAAAGATCCCTGCTTTTTCTAGAATATCTTGAAGTTCAAAACCACTTAAATGAGACACCGATTGCATTGTTATCTTTAATGGATCACCTTGTTGATGAGGGTATTCTACTATTTTTATACTTTCAATTTCAGCAAGGAGCCTTTTAAAATGATCCATTTCCTTTATTGTGTAATTCAAATCCTCACGTTTGTATGTTGCCATATAATGCCGCGCAATATCTAATGAGGCCATTATTGGATAAGACGGGCTGCTTGATTGAAAAATGGTTAGGTATTCTTTCACACTTTTCTCATCAATCCTATCACTATTCATGTGCAGATAGGACCCCATTGTCATCGCAGGAAGTGTTTTATGCGCTGACTGCACAACAATGTCTGCTCCCAATTGAACGGCTGAAGGCGGAAAAGGATCCCCGAGAATAAAATGAGGTCCATGTGCCTCATCAACTAATACCGGAATGTTATGTATATGTGCCAGATTAATAATCGATTTTATGTCGTAAACCATTCCGTAATAATTAGGATAGGTTAAAATAACCGCTTTTGCTGCCGGATATAAATTTATTGCCCTTTCTACCGTTTGGCAGCTTACCCCGCTTGCAACTTTCCATTCTAAATCAAATTCAGGTTCAAGGAAAATGGGGTGCACCTTCGCTAACCTTAAAGCATTTAGAACAGATTTATGGCAATTCCTTTGAACAAGGACAACATCATCTTCATCACAGGCTGCCATAATCATGGCAAGATTGCCGACTGTCGATCCATTCACAAGGAAAAAGCTTTTTTTAACCTGATATAACTGTGCTAAAAGTAATTCCGCTTCTAAGATTGCGCCCTCTGGAGAGTGTAGATCATCAAGCCCTGTTAATTCTGTTGCATCAAGTTGTAAGAGTTGCTGAAAATAATCCTGGCTGATTTGTCCATATTTATGGCCTGGTACATGAAACGAAATAGGGCTCTTATTTATGTGATTGAATAAGGCTTGATATAATGGGATATCTAATTGACTTTTCATATGTGTTTACATCCTTCTTAGAGTCTCATTTATTTTAACAAAAAAATAAAGCCCTAATTGGACTTGTTATGAAAAAATTTCTGGGGTTGTTATTTTTTTTAGCTGTTTAAGGAAATATTTATATTTTGGATCCGTTGTTTCTGTATGAATCAAATCTTTTTCGCATTCTACACAAATAAATGAAGTGTATAGATGTATACCTTTTGGTTTAAATTGATCACAAATCACGCACTTCCGCTCAAATTGACTTTGTGCAAATAATGAACTCAATCCCTCCACCTCCATACACCTATTCTTCCCCTATTAACGAATTGTATACAATCTTTCGAATAGTCTATAATGCTATTTTATGTCGCAATGGGCTTTTGGGTGTATGTCTATTTATGTAATGCTTTGTACTTTTTTTGATTTAGTGGGGTTTTTGGGTAGAAATAAGGTACGTGTGCTTTGATATGGATTTTATGTGCCACTTCACTTCCACCCATACAAAAAAGACAACCCATTACAGGTTGTCTTCTTTATTGCCTGGCAACGTCCTACTCTCACAGGGGGACAGCCCCCAACTACCATCGGCGCTGAGAAGCTTAACTTCCGTGTTCGGGATGGGAACGGGTGTGACCTTCTCGCCATTATTGCCAGACTATTTACTTGAGAGATCGTTCCCTCAAAACTAGATAATACAGAAGAAGTTTTCGTAAAAACGAGGTAATCTGTCTAGCTTCGGCTCCTAACTTCTCGGCCGTTTGGATCCGTCCCTACAAATCCAAAAAGCAGGATTTGCAGTGCCGGCTCTCCAGCGTCTCTCGAAGTTGAACAGTCGCCTCCGCTTTTCTATTTGGTTAAGTCCTCGATCGATTAGTATCAGTCAGCTCCACATGTTGCCACGCTTCCACCTCTGACCTATCAACCTGATCATCTTTCAGGGATCTTACTAGCTTGACGCTATGGGAAATCTCATCTTGAGGGGGGCTTCATGCTTAGATGCTTTCAGCACTTATCCCGTCCGCACATAGCTACCCAGCGATGCCTTTGGCA
>NZ_AP041611.1:5070000-5527500 GCF_055395235.1 Neobacillus sp. Fa239 | reverse complement strand
TAACCCAATGCTGAATGGCGACTAAGGCAAATAAACCGGGGATCCCAAGAAAACCAGAAACAGCAGAAGTGGCAAAATTAATAGGGACATGAATTCCAAAACTGTTTCCTGCAACATTTAGGAAAAATAAGAATAACGCACCAATCAATAATTTAATGGCGGCTTGGCCAACAAATTTTACTGGTTTAATAGGAGAACCAGAAAATAATAATAGAAGAATAAGTCCCCCTAAAACAGAAATGACAACAATTGGTTCCAAAAAAGCTATCCCCTTTCCAGATTACTTTTATTAATAACATATGTACAAGTTATTAAAAAAGACCTGTGAAGTGGATAGCCTTCTCTTTTCATCTTTTTATGGTAACATTCCGCTGTTTCGCTTCTCTTATAAGGAAGAAATATTTCGCTTCTGCAATTTTGGTTTCACAAATCACTTCTTCTGAAGGGTCAAAACTTTTTTCCAATAGAAGTTTTTGCCGTTGGGATTGTTCCTTAAACCGCTGTAATTGAGTTAATAGCTTTTCGTCATATTCATTGCGAAGCCTGCCTTTTCGCCGAAAAAACATGGTTGATTCCTCCGGTAGAGCAAATAAATAGCCCATCATTATTGTGATGCATTGGATGAATCCATTATCATTATAATTCTCTTCGTCCTTCCAATGCTTTTGATAAAGTAACCTCATCTGCATATTCAAGATCGCCGCCAACCGGCAGCCCGTGGGCAATTCTAGTTGTTTTGATCCCTGATGGCTTTAACAGTCGAGAAATATACATAGCCGTTGCTTCCCCTTCAATGTTAGGGTTTGTTGCTAATATGACTTCCTGGACCGATTCATCCTGCAGCCGTTTTAATAAATCAGGGATATTAATATCCTCAGGACCAATGCCATCCATTGGTGAAATCGCACCATGCAAGACATGGTACAACCCATTAAACTCCTTCATCTTTTCCATCGCAATAACATCCTTAGGATCTTGAACAACACAGATGATGCTCTTATCGCGGCGGACATCCTCGCAGATATAGCATGGATCCTGGTCTGTAATATGCCCGCATACAGAACAATACGTTAGATTTCTCTTTGCATTTACTAAGGCCTTAGCAAAATCTAATACAGTATCTTCCTTCATACTTAAGACAAAAAAAGCCAGACGAGCGGCTGTTTTCGGGCCGATACCTGGCAACTTCATAAAGCTGTCAATCAGCTTTGAAATCGGTTCTGGATAATGCATTTTTTATTATTCCTCTCTTAAAAAGGAAGATTCATTCCTTTAGTAAATTGCCCCATTGTATTGTTTGTCAGCTCTTCCGCTTTCTTAAGCGCATCATTGGTTGCTAATAGTACAAGGTCTTGAAGCGTTTCAACATCTTCCGGATCCACTGCCTCCGGGTTAATTTTTACTTCTAAAATCTCTTTATGGCCAGAAACCACGACAGTCACCATGCCTCCGCCTGCAGTTCCTTCAATCTTTTGCTGGCCTAACTCTTCTTGAGCCTCTGCCATTTTCTTTTGCATTTTTTGCATTTGTTTCATCATATTTTGCATATTTCCCATTCCGCCACCGCGCATCATTTTCATTACCTCCAATTTTTTTAATCAATTATTTCAACAAATTCAGCACCAAACAATTTTTTCGCCTCCGCAATGTGAGGCTCTTCTTCCGGCTTGGAGTCATTACTCTCTCCACCGTCGGTATGCTGGTTATTTAAAAAGTCTTCCCGGATCGCTGACCATTGATCTTCAGGAACACCTAGTAATAATAATTTTTTTCCTGTTAATTCATGCAAAGCATTTGTAATCGTGTCGAGAAAAACGCTGTTATCCATTGCCATTTGGCAATGTATTTCATGTTTGAATTTCAAAATAAAGGCATTGGCTGAGGCCGCAACGGGCTCAGCTTCATTTAATAAGGCTGCATGAGACTTCATCAACCTTGACCGCATTTCGGACCATATACCTTTGAGTTGATTCAAATCCCCTTTTGTAGCACTTCGTAACACTTCATTAATTTTCCCGACTGCCGGCTGAAATCCTTTTCTGGACGATCGATGAGCCTGTTTTTGTGCCGGTGCTGGTGTTTCATGCGAAACAGTCAGTCCGCCTGCTTTTAATTGATTTACTTCCTGTTCAAGCTGATCAATTTTGGCAAGCAATTTTGAGATTTGGTCAGACGGAACAGGTTCTGTCTGCTTTATCTCTGTCTGGCACATTTTCACGATGGCCACTTCCAAAAAAATCCTCGGGTGATTAGTCCACCGCATTTCCTGCTGTGTTTTATTCAGTAATTCAATCAACTGATAAATGGCTTGAGTAGGAATTGATTCTGCTATTAGGCGGAAGTCATCATCGAGCATAACTCTTTCAAGTGATTCTTCGAGTGTCGGTGCTGTTTTATACAGCAGCATATCCCGATAAAATAGAATCAAATCTTCAATAAACCGTGCAGGGTCCTTCCCATGAAACAAAAGCTCATCCAACACTTCTAAACCACTTGCAACATCCTTCTCTTGAAAGGCATGGGCTATTTTATTTAAAAAACCTTGTGAGACTGACCCCGTTACAGTTAATGCATCCTCTACTGTGACTCGCTCCTGGCTAAAGGAAATCGCCTGATCCAGTAAACTTAACGCATCACGCATTCCGCCTTCTGCTGCCCTGGCAACCATATGTAATGCTTGGTCGTCACAATCGACACCTGTTTCCTCAACAATTAACTTCATTCTGTTCACGATCGCTTGCGCGGTGATGCGCCTGAAGTCAAAACGCTGACATCTTGAAATAATCGTAAGTGGGATTTTATGAGGTTCGGTGGTTGCTAAAATAAAAATAACATGCTTCGGTGGTTCTTCTAATGTTTTTAACAGAGCATTAAAGGCGCTAATAGATAGCATATGCACTTCATCGATGATATAGACCTTGTATTTAACCGCAGTAGGAGCGAATTTGACTTTGTCCAAAACATCCCGCATTTCTTCGACCCTGGAGTTGGAAGCCGCGTCAAATTCTAAAACATCCGAAATGGTTCCATTTGTAATTCCTAAGCAGGCCGGGCATTCATTGCACGGTTCTGAAACAGGTGCACGCTCACAGTTAACTGCCTTTGCCAGAATTTTCGCTGCACTGGTTTTCCCTGTACCTCTGGGTCCGGAAAAAAGATAAGCATGTGAAATTTTCTGTTGAAGCAGGGCGTTTTGCAATGTCTTGGTCACATGCTCCTGTCCAACGACATCGAAAAATTGCTGTGGACGCCAAACACGATATAAAGCCTGATAAGCCAAGTAACACCGCCCCCTTCTAAATTTTCATCTCATTTATTATACCGTAACTGTCCACAAAGTGAAATCATAAGAATAGACAAAAAACTCATCTCGCGAATCTGAGATGAGTTAATGATAAAGGAATATGTAATAACTGCCGTGCACCTTCCTTTGACTGGCGCCCATAAGCGTTACTTAAGCAGTTAGCTCGGCCCAGGCGACCCTGCGGCACATGGGAGCGTCCACTTAATGCTGCTTCCTTCCGGACCTGACATGGTTCATGGATTCCCATTGCGCAGGACCCGGGCGTCAACACCACTTACTTAAGGCAGACCCTACAGGCCACCAGCCTCGGGAAGGGATTCAGTCCCGCTAGAGCGGATTGCGGATACAGGGCACCGCTACCTCCCCACCTAGCACGGCAAAGTTGATACCAATGTTTAGTGCGTCGTATCTGACGCTTTTTTAGTATACTAACATTTAATGAAAAAAGCAATCCTTATCATTTGTAAATTACTGTAAATCCCCATTGTTCTGTTTCTTCTCTTGCTTTCTTTTTTCCCGGATTTTGCGAAAAAATGCCGAAAGCAGTTGCCCGCACTCTTCCGCCATTACACCTTTTACAACTTCACTTTGATGGTTAAACCGGTCATCCTGTAACAGGTTCATAAAAGTCCCAGCACATCCTGCCTTAGGGTCAGATGCCCCATAAACCACCTTTTTTACCCGAGACAAAATAATCGCTCCGGAACACATGGGACATGGTTCTAACGTGACATAAAGAGTGGCATTTTCTAATCGCCACGAGCCAATTTCCCGGCATGCTTGATCAATCGCCAGCAATTCCGCATGTGCAACAGCACTTTGCTGACTTTCCCGTAAATTATGTGCCCGGGCAATAATCTTGTCCTCAATGACAACGACAGCTCCAATCGGTACTTCGTTTAACTCTTCTGCCTTTTTTGCTTCCTTTATTGCTTCTATCATAAAATGGTCATCATAATTCTGTTCCACTTACTTGTTCCTTTCATATAACTGGTTTAAATTTTCCACACTAAAGGGAAAGGAGTGATAATGATGAATGATATCCGCCCTGCCCTCATTATTATTGACATGATTAATGACTTTGATTTTTCCCATGGCCCTATTCTTGCCAAAAAGGCACTTAAAATCGCCATGCCTATTAAAAAATTAAAGGATGACTTTAATACCAGAAATCTTCCCGTCATTTTTATCAATGATCACTATAACTTATGGCAGGCTGACTATACAAAAATAATTGACTATTGCCGAAATAAATGGAGTAATCCTATTTTACAAATTTTACTTCCCGAAGAGAACGATTTTTTTCTAATCAAACCAAAGCATTCTGCATTTTATGAAACGGCTTTGAATACACTTCTCTTTCAATTAAAAGTAAACACTCTCGTATTAACGGGGATTGCCGGAAATATATGCGTTTTGTTTACAGCCAATGATGCCTATATGCGCGAGTACCGATTACATGTTCCAAAGAATTGTTTGGCATCTGCTGATGATGAGGATAACCGATATGCCCTAACGATGATGAAGAATGTTTTAAAAGCCAGCACCCAGCCAAGCAATCAGAAAATTTATTGGAAATAATAACATCTAAACCCTCCCGCATTCATAAATTAGTTATAGTGCAAGTTGTGTTCTAAAACAAATAATTGGGAACATACCTATCTAACAAGAAATAGAATGCAAAATGAAAAAGAGAAGGGGAGGTATTTTTGTGCATATTCATGTGGTTCAAAAAGGGGAAACTCCATGGCAGATAGCGCATCGATATGGTGTAAATTTAAATCAAATGCTGCTGATGAATCAGCTTCCTAACGAACATGCAATCCTTGTTGGGCAAGCACTTCTTATACAGGATCCGGAAAGCGAGTATGTTTTCCAGCGCGGTGATAATATCCAAACCATTGCAGCCCGGTACGGTATAACTGCAGATGAGCTTTTAAAAATGAACAATATTGTCAATGCCGGACTCATCTACCCGGGTCAGGTGTTGGAGGTTCCGATCCTTCATAAAGTTCTGCCTGGTGAAACACTGCCCGCCATTGCCCGTAGGCATGGAACGACTGTTCAAACCATTGTTTCGGTAAATCATTTATCCTCCACTCATATTCATGCAGGGCAAGTACTTAGAATACCAAGGCCAAAGGAACCATCTATTGAAGTGAATGCTTTTACAGAACCATCTGCACCGGGAACCCAAGAAGCACGACATGTCGCTCCTTATTTAACTTATTTAAGCCCCTTTGGCTATCGGATGCATGTGGATGGCAGTTTAGAGCCATTAAATGATACGGCACTGGTGCAGTCCGTAATTGCCAATAATGTTGTTCCAATGATGGCGATTACCAACTTTTCTACGACTGACCCTGGGACGAAAACGGCCCATGCGATTCTTAGCAATCCTGATGTCATTACAAAATTACTGGACAATGTTGTCAGTATCATGAAATCGAAGGGTTATCGCGGATTAAATATCGACTTTGAGAATGTCAGGGAAACGGACCGCGAGCTTTATAATCAATTTCTCAGGAAAACTGTCGACAGGCTTCATCCACTAGGTTATTTTGTCTCTTCTTCACTCGCACCAAAAACAAGCACCGGGCAAAAAGGGTTGTTATATGAAGCACATGATTACAAAGCACATGGAGAAATTCTCGACTTTGTTGTTCTCATGACTTATGAATGGGGCTACCGGTTTGGACCGCCGCAGTCCATTTCACCGATCAACCAAATCAAAGCCGTATTAGATTACGCCGTTACCGTCATTCCGAGAAATAAAATTTTTATGGGGTTCCAATTATATGCCCGCGACTGGGTACTCCCGCATGTTGAGCATGTTGAAGCGGAAACCTTTAGTATGCAGGAAGCGGTCCGCCGCGCAGTCGAGAACAAGGCTGAAATTCAATATGAACATAAAACAGAAACTCCATTTTTCCGGTACCATGGTGCGGATGGAAAGACCCATGAAGTTTGGTTTGAGGATGCACGGAGTGCGCAGGCAAAATTTGATCTAGCTAAGCAATATCGCCTCAGAGGCATTAGTTATTGGGTATTGGGTTATCCGTTCCCGCAAAACTGGGCCCTTCTTGGCAATAATTTTACGATCATTAAAAAGTAATCTTATATAAAATTTTATGACAAAAACTGTCGTCATTCGGCAGTTTTTTTATATATTTGACATAAAACTGACATCTACTAAATATTCCATATCCCTTCCTGCGACAGATTATGATAAAATATTCTTTGTGTCTTTTAGAAATGATAAATTACCTAGTTATATCTAGTTAAACATAGAAACAGCAGGCAGTTGGAGAAGGAGGACTTGCAATGGGGGATACACCCTTTATTACCGTTGAAGGGCCGATTGGTGTAGGCAAAACATCTCTTGCCAAGGCCATTTCAAAACAGTTCAATTTTGCTTTATTAAAAGAGATTGTTGATGAAAATCCATTCTTAGGGAAATTTTATGAAAATATCGAGGAATGGAGCTTCCAAACGGAAATGTTTTTTCTCTGCAATCGCTTTAAGCAATTAGGGGATATCAACACCCATTACTTGAGCAAACAACAATCAGTCGTTGCGGATTATCATATTTTTAAAAATCTGATCTTTGCTCAAAGAACACTAAATTCTGAGGAATACCAAAAGTACTTTAGAATTTATCAAATATTGACAGAAGATATGCCGAAACCCAATGTCATTATTTATTTAAATGCAAGCCTTGATACCCTATTAAAACGAATTAAAATAAGGGGACGGGAAGTCGAAAAAAATATTAGTCCCTTATATTTGGAACAGCTATCCATTGATTATGAAAATGCCATAACGAGCTTTGAACAGGCACATCCAGAGGTCCCCGTACTTCGCTTTAACGGCGATGAGCTGGATTTTGTAAAAAATGAAGATGACCTGCAACATATTTTTGATCAGCTGGCAAAATCGTTAAAACAAAAGACAAACACATTATAAGAACGGGGGATGTTCGTGAGTATCGTCATTGGTGGTATGATTGGACTTGGAAAAACAAGTGTCGCAGATACATTAAATGCACACTTTCAAAATAGAGGAATCGAAAGCAAGGTTTTTTATGAAGCGGTGGATGACAATCCCATTCTTCCCCTTTACTATGAATTGACACCTGAGGAACTAGATGCAAAGCGTATTCCTTTCCTCTTGCAGCTATTCTTCTTAAATAAACGTTTTAAAACCATAAAAGAATGCATCAATTGGCAGGAGCCCCTTTACACCATTCAGGATCGTTCCATTTATGAAGACTGGTATTTTGCCTATGTAAATAAAAACCTTGGCAGAATCTCTGATTTGGAATTTAAAATATATGAAGAGCTTGTTGAAAATATGATGGAAGAGCTGAATCAGCTTCCTAAAAAAGCTCCGGATTTAATGGTTTATTTAAAAGGCTCCTTTGATACCGTAATTGACCGCATTATGGCGCGCGGCAGAAGCTTTGAAATTAACCCGGAATTAAAAGAGTATTACTTTGAGGTTTGGAAAGGCTATGATGAATGGGTTATCAATCAATACGATGCCAGTGAAGTATTAATCATCGATATGGATACAACTGATGTGGTAAATAGTGATGAAGATGCCATTCGCGTTTGCCGCGATGTGGAAGAAAAATTAAATGAAATATTAGGTAAAACAAAAGCACATATCGGTTAAGATATGTGTTTTTTGTTTTTCGAACATAAAAAAACCGCTACATTTCTGTAACGGTTTTTTATCTCCAGTTTTATGCGCGATTGAATATTTGTAAGTTATGGCGGAGGAAGAGGGATTCGAACCCCCGCGCGGTTTAACCCGCCTGTCGGTTTTCAAGACCGATCCCTTCAGCCGGACTTGGGTATTCCTCCGTAACAACAAAAACTAATTTATCATATTCCGAATCCAATGTCAAACAATAAATAAATCATTTTCGGACGGAATTCCTCCCGCCCGAAAAAATAAATCTTACTCTGGTTTTATAACATTTCGATTGCCCATATATGGCTGTAAAACAGTCGGTATGACCACACTGCCATCCGCCTGCTGGTAATTTTCCAATATTGCGGCGACCGTACGGCCAATCGCAAGGCCAGATCCATTCAATGTATGCACATGCTCCGGCTTAGCCTTTGGATCGCGGCGGAAGCGAATATTGGCACGACGAGCCTGGAATGCCTCGAAATTACTGCAAGAAGAAATCTCCCGGTATGTTCCATAGCTTGGAATCCACACTTCAATATCGTACTTTTTCGCGGCCGTAAAGCCAAGGTCACCCGTACACATGCTAAGGACCCGGTATGGAAGCTCAAGCAATTGCAGAACACGTTCCGCATCATTTGTTAGTTTCTCGAGCTCGTCATAAGAATCCTCTGGCTTAACAAATTTAACCAACTCTACCTTGTTAAATTGATGCTGGCGAATCAGACCGCGCGTGTCACGTCCTGCAGAACCTGCTTCAGAGCGGAAACACGCACTGTACGCCGCAAAGCGAATCGGCAGATCCTCACCGCTTAAAATTTCGTCGCGATGATAGTTGGTGACAGGCACCTCTGCAGTAGGAATTAAAAAATAATCCTCACTTTCGATTAAAAAGGCATCTTCTTCAAATTTAGGCAACTGCCCTGTGCCTGTCATACTTGTTCGATTCACCATATAAGGCGGCAGGATTTCTTTATAGCCATGCTCATCGACATGAAGGTCCAGCATAAAGTTCATTAACGCACGCTCTAAACGGGCTCCAAGACCTTTATAAAAAACAAAACGGCTGCCGGTAACTTTACCAGCACGTTCAAAATCAAGGATTCCTAATTGGTCGGCAACGTCCCAATGCGGCTTTGCTTCAAAATCAAATTCACGTACCTGGCCCCACTTTCGAATCTCCACATTATCATCTTCAGATTCTCCAATCGGTGTGCTTTCATGGGGAATATTTGGAATACTTAATAGTAAAAGCTCCAATGTTTCTTCTACACCGCGCAGTTCATCATCCAATACCTTAATGCGGTCACCTACTTCACGCATTTCTTGAATCAAATGATCGGCATCCTGTTTCTCACGTTTTAATGCTGCAACCTGCTGTGAGACCTCATTGCGTTTGCTCTTCAGCTGCTCTGCCTCAACAATTAATTCACGCCGTTTTAGATCAAGCTCTTCAAATCTTCCGAGGTCGGTTAAATCTTCGCCGCGATGCTGAAGCTTTTCCTTTACTTCAACAAAATTTGCCCGTAATACTTTAATATCAAGCATGGACGTTTCACTCCTTTTTAAAAATAAAAAAACTCCCGCCCCTATAAACAGGGACGAGAGTTACCCGCGTTACCACCCTGGTTGACAGAAACTTCTGTCCACCTTGAAAAATTTAACGGTTTCTACCGAAAGTACTTACTTGCTCCAAAGAGCGTTCCGCACCTTGCTCGAGGATGGATTCACAAGTTCCATTCACCGGTTTACACCAGCCACCGGCTCTCTTTTAGAATGACTTCCTGCTACTAGTTCCTCTCATAGCTTTAAGCATATGAATGATTTGTATTTTATAATCTACTATAATTATCCACAAAATGCAATGTATTTATACAAATTGTTTCGCCTTCGCTTCTTTAACCATCTCAACAAAGTAAGCTGTAAAGAGATGATTTTCTGTTAATTCCGGGTGGAAGGAGCATCCCAGGAATTGGCCTTCCCGTGCGGCGACAATGCGGTCATTGTGCTTTGCTAGGATTTCAACCTCTGGTCCTGCTTCGACGATGTGCGGCGCACGAATAAACACGGCTGGGAAGCATCCGGCTACATCCTTGATATCAAGGTCAGCCTCGAAGCTGTCAACCTGACGGCCGAAGGAGTTGCGTTCGACCGTAACGTCCATTACCCCTATATGCGGCTCACCATAATCAACAATATTTTTCGCTAAAAGAATCAACCCCGCGCAAGTCCCGAACATCGGCTTACCTGCTTGAGCAAATTCCTTAAGGGCATCCATAAAATCATATTTATCAATCAATCGGCGCATGGCGGTGCTTTCTCCGCCAGGAAGGATGAGGCCATCTACCTCTTTTAACTGCTCTTTTCTTTTTATGGCAATGGCTTGCACACCGCATTCCTCTACTGACTTAATATGTTCACGTACAGCGCCTTGCAAGGCTAGAACTCCTATCGTTACCATAAAAATGCTCCTTATGCTTTGAACTTTAGAATACGGCGATTCTTTTTTCTTATTACCAGCCGCGCTCTTGCATGCGTGCTTCAGGGGCCAAGGAAGAAATTTCAATTCCCTTCATCGGTGTTCCAAGGTCTTTAGAAAGCTCGGCAATTAATTTATAGTCTTGGTAGTGTGTTGTTGCTTCCACAATCGCTCTTGCAAATTTTGCAGGATTTTCGGATTTGAAAATTCCGGAACCAACAAATACTCCGTCAGAACCTAATTGCATCATAAGAGCTGCATCCGCAGGAGTGGCTACTCCACCTGCTGCAAAGTTAACAACTGGAAGACGTCCAAGACGTTTGATTTCTAGAAGAATTTCATATGGTGCACCTAAAAGCTTTGCTTCAGTCATAAGCTCGTCCTCATTCATGGCAACAACCTTGCGCACTTGTGCATTTACCTTACGAATATGACGAACGGCTTCAACGATGTTCCCTGTTCCAGGTTCACCTTTTGTACGAAGCATGGAAGCACCTTCACCAATTCTGCGGGCAGCTTCGCCAAGATCACGGCAGCCGCATACGAATGGAACGGTATATTCCTTTTTATTTAAGTGGAACTCTTCATCAGCAGGTGTTAAAACTTCACTTTCATCAATGTAATCTACACCCATTGCTTCAAGAACGCGTGCTTCCACAATATGGCCAATTCTTGCTTTTGCCATAACCGGGATTGAAACAGCATTTAAAACCTCTTCAACGATTCGTGGATCAGCCATTCTGGCTACACCGCCGGCTGCACGAATATCGGAAGGTACACGCTCTAATGCCATTACAGCAACTGCTCCAGCCTCTTCTGCGATTTTTGCTTGCTCTGCATTGACAACGTCCATAATAACGCCGCCCTTTTGCATTTCTGCCATACCACGTTTTACACGATCCGTACCTGTTAACATTCCAAATCCCCCTTAACTTTACTATTAGAAATTTTTAGATAAATTCAAACGGAAATTATTATGCTTCCTTTATGACAATATCAACAAAAAAGGATTCATGTCAAGACATGAATCCTCTTTTCTTATCTTGGAATAATATCCAATGTTTCCCTCTATTTAAACCAGCCTTTTACTGTCGTGGATATTCCATGGAATACATCACCAAAAAAGCTGCCAACGCCTCTCATCATCAGAACAAACCAATTAGCTTTTTCAACATCCTGTGCGGCCACTACATCGATATTAGCACTCTTTTGTCCCTCTGGTGTTAAGAAACTTACCTTGTCGCCATTCTTGGAGGTTACTGTTAAATAACCAATTTTTTCCCCTTTTTTAATCGGAGCAGTCAAGTTTCCATTCTTGTCCAACATCTTCTTATCCAAAACTAGCACCGGTTGATAATTTTGTTTATCACCGTTCGCAATTGTCATGTTTAGAGCAGATTTTGTATAGATCTCGACTTCACTTGCTTTTCCTTTCGTTACAGGAAGAGTTTTATGTCCTTTTACCTGGTATTGGGCTGGCACCAATTCTTGGTTTGAAAACGTATTAAAGGCATAATCAAGCATTTTTCTTGTTTCGGTAAAACGGGCATTTTTATCACCGGTTTGCCCCTGTGCATTCTTTGCATTTTGGATAACTGTGATAAACCTTTGGCCATTACGCATTGCCGTACCCGTAAAACAAGCACCGGCAAAATTGGTTGTCCCTGTTTTTAATCCATCCATCCCTTGATAACCATAAATAAGACCTGGGAGCATCCAGTTCCAATTCTCCATGTTAATCGCATCAGGAGTGCCCGGACGGAATACCTTTTTTGGAATACTTGCCGTTTTTAAAACATCAGGAAAGTCATTAATTAAGTGAAATGCTAAAGTGGCAACGCTTCGAGCGGACATCGCATTTTCATCAGTAGGACCTGTCCCTTGCGGCTGTTCGCCATGATAATCACTATTATTTAAACCAGTAGAGTTAACAAATTTATAATCCTTTAACCCTAATGATTTTGCTTCATTATTCATTAATTTTAAAAAGTTTGTTTCAGAACCGGCAATAACTTCTGCAAGTGCAATGGTTTCAGCATTCGCAGAATAAATGGCCATTGCATCATATAATTCCCGTACCGTATACACACCATCACGACGCAAGGGAACATTGGATAATTCACGTTTTTGAGACATCTTATAGACAAGATCATCTACAGAATATTTTTGATCCCACTTCACTTTTCCATTTTTAACGGAATCAAGAAGAATATATTCCGTCATCATCTTGGACATACTCGCAATACCTAGCAAACTATCAGCGTTTTGTTCAAACAAAACCTTTCCAGTTTTACCATCGACGATAATGGCACTGTCAGCATTGACCTTTAATGGTGGTGCTGCTGCTTCAGCTTTATTTATCCCGGTAAATAGGCTAAAGAACATAATCAATGCCAATCCACCAGGTATACATTTTTGATAAAAACGTTTTTTCACTATAACGCCCTCCAACGAATTAATACACCTTGGTTATTTTAACACAAGTCTTTGGCAAATCCTAGCGAGAGCAAAGACCTAATCTTTTTCCATATTCTATACTTTTTTCCTAAAAAAAAGAGAAGCAGCTGCTTCTCCTGTTTATGATAGTGAATAATTAGGTGCCTCTTTTGTGATTTGCACATCATGCGGGTGGCTTTCTTTTAGACCGGCACCTGTCATCTTGATAAACTGTGCATTATTTCTTAATTGCTCTAAATCCTTCGTGCCGCAATATCCCATACCTGAACGCAGCCCGCCAATTAATTGATAAATTGTTTCGGCTAATGGACCCTTATAAGGAAGGCGGCCTTCAATCCCCTCAGGGACAAACTTTTTATTTTCCTCTTGGAAATAGCGGTCTTTAGAACCCTTTTCCATAGCGGCAACAGACCCCATTCCGCGATACACTTTAAATCGCCTTCCTTGGAAGATTTCCGTCTCTCCTGGGCTTTCAGATACACCGGCCAATAAACTGCCGAGCATAACCGCATGCCCGCCGGCAGCCAGTGCCTTCACAATGTCTCCAGAGTACTTGATTCCGCCATCAGCAATGATTGTTTTCCCATGCTTCATGGCCTCAGTGGCACAATCGTATACGGCTGTAATTTGCGGTACGCCGACCCCCGCCACGACTCTGGTTGTACAAATGGAGCCTGGACCAATTCCGACCTTCACAACATCGGCTCCTGCTTCGATTAAATCTTTTGTTGCTTCAGCTGTTGCAACATTCCCAGCCACAATCGTTAAATTCGGATAAGCGTTCCGAATCTCTTTCACTGTATCCAGCACGCCTTGCGAATGGCCATGGGCTGTATCCACTACGATGACATCGACGTTCGCTTTGACAAGCATATCCACCCGCTTCATCGTGTCCTTCGTAACGCCAACAGCTGCCCCTGCTAATAGACGGCCTTGCGTATCTTTGGCAGAATGAGGGAATTCAATCACCTTTTCGATATCCTTGATTGTGATTAATCCTTTTAACACACCATGATCATCTACTAATGGCAGCTTTTCAATTTTGTATTTTTGCAGAATTTTTTCTGCTTCTTTCAATGTAGTCCCTACTGGAGCCGTAACGAGATTTTCCTTCGTCATTACATCTGAAATTTTAAAAGAATAGTCCTGATCCTGAATAAAACGGAGGTCTCTGTTGGTGATTATTCCCACCAATTTCTGATCATCAATGTTATTAACAATCGGGACACCGGATATGCGATATTTCCCCATAAGATGCTCTGCATCAAATACTTGGTGCTCCGGAGTCAAGAAGAAGGGATCGGTGATGACGCCACTTTCCGATCTTTTTACCTTTTCTACCTGCTCGGCCTGCTGATCAATGGTCATATTTTTATGGATAATTCCTAAGCCGCCCTGCCGCGCCATTGAAATCGCCATTTCAGCTTCTGTAACTGTATCCATGCCCGCACTAATGATTGGTATATTTAGCTTTACATTTGGCGCCAATTCCACCTTTAAGCTAACATCACGCGGAAGTACTTCAGACTTACCTGGAATTAATAAAACATCATCAAACGTTAAACCCTCTTTTGAAAATTTGTTTTCCCACATCATTTAAAAGGCCTCCAGGACAAAATTTTTTTATTTGTAGGTTATCAATTGGACAAAATACTGTCAAGAGCCAAGTTTTAATTAGATTTTTCTGAAAAAGGTGATTATGTGGATATCCCATATTTAGGGTGGAAAAGCTTTTCCTGTTTTTTTTCGGCAGAATATTGTCAAACCTATTTGAAAAATAGCTATAAAAGGAATAATTTGGAGAATCCTGAACAAAAAAGCTACGAAAATTGTTATGCCTTTTTATATTATTTGGAGCATGGTCAAATCTATTACGAACAGGCGGAAGCAGCACCGCTTATTATTAAACCAATTCTCTTATTTTATGGGCTAGTCCACTTGATTAAAGCATGCATTCTTTCCATTGATCCCTTTTATCCGGAAACAACAACGGTGCTGGCACATGGGGTTTCAACAAGGAAGAGAAAAAAACAAAATTACCAATTCTTCCAAGATGAAGTCAAACTTCAAAAAAATGGCCTTTTTCCTTTTATGTCTGAGAAAATGTTCCACATGAAACAGTTAGAAGGAGAAAAAATCATTATGGAGGAATTGCTGCGGCTGATCCCCGAATTAGATGAGCTGATGTTTTTGTTTGAGGGAAAGCGCGCTTTTACAAAAATACAGGCTCAAGGAAATCAATATGTTATTCCAGAAAAGATTTTAGACTATTACCATATGACAGAAAGCCGCTTTCGAGAGTATTTAACTTCTAAAGCAAACATTGATTTTCCAAATGAGGGACTTAATTTTGAATTTAAAAAGAATACCCAAAGGGGAATTTCACCGCTCAAATTTCACTTTGAAGGTAAGTTTTATGTCCTGCCCTTAACCAAAAGTGAGCTTGCTCATTTTCCGGAGCTGTTGGTCCATTATTTGCTGTTATATAACTTAAGTATGATTGCCCGCTATGAAACGGAATGGTGGAGTGAATTAACGAAGATGATGCCTAATCGCGATTATCCGGTTATTCGATCATTTTTGGATGTTACGATACATAAAGGGCCGTTTCTTATTTATGAGTTTTTGATGGGGGGAATTTAGGTGATATTTTTTAGTTTGTAATTTGGGGGGATTTAAGAATTTTATGTGCCACTTTGAATGATTTATGTGACAACTTCCTTTTTCGGCAGTTAAAAAGGTAATTTTTCTTTCCTTTATTGTAGTAAAATTCCTTTTTTATTAAAAATCGTTTTATTACATTTTACGGTTTATGTGCCAACTTGAATGATTTATGTGCCGTTTTCGTTTATTTATGAGCTGCTTTTTTGAATTTATTTGTCACTTTCAACGGTTTATGTGCCACTTCACTTCCACCCATACAAAGAAGACAACCCATTACAGGTTGTCTTCTTTATTGCCTGGCAACGTCCTACTCTCACAGGGGGACAGCCCCCAACTACCATCGGCGCTGAGAAGCTTAACTTCCGTGTTCGGGATGGGAACGGGTGTGACCTTCTCGCCATTATTGCCAGACTATTTGCTTGAGAGATCGTTCCCTCAAAACTAGATAATACAGAAGAAGTTTTCGTAAAAACGAGGTAATCATTTTGGTTAAGTCCTCGATCGATTAGTATCAGTCAGCTCCACATGTTGCCACGCTTCCACCTCTGACCTATCAACCTGATCATCTTTCAGGGATCTTACTAGCTTGACGCTATGGGAAATCTCATCTTGAGGGGGGCTTCATGCTTAGATGCTTTCAGCACTTATCCCGTCCGCACATAGCTACCCAGCGATGCCTTTGGCAAGACAACTGGTACACCAGCGGTGCGTCCATCCCGGTCCTCTCGTACTAAGGACAGCTCCTCTCAAATTTCCTGCGCCCACGACGGATAGGGACCGAACTGTCTCACGACGTTCTGAACCCAGCTCGCGTACCGCTTTAATGGGCGAACAGCCCAACCCTTGGGACCGACTACAGCCCCAGGATGCGATGAGCCGACATCGAGGTGCCAAACCTCCCCGTCGATGTGGACTCTTGGGGGAGATAAGCCTGTTATCCCCAGGGTAGCTTTTATCCGTTGAGCGATGGCCCTTCCATGCGGAACCACCGGATCACTAAGCCCGACTTTCGTCCCTGCTCGACTTGTAGGTCTCGCAGTCAAGCTCCCTTATGCCTTTACACTCTGCGAATGATTTCCAACCATTCTGAGGGAACCTTTGGGCGCCTCCGTTACTCTTTAGGAGGCGACCGCCCCAGTCAAACTGCCCACCTGACACTGTCTCCCACCCCGATGAGGGGTGCGGGTTAGAATTTCAATACAGCCAGGGTAGTATCCCACCGACGCCTCCACCGAAGCTGGCGCTCCGGCATCTCAGGCTCCTACCTATCCTGTACAAGCTGTACCAAAATTCAATATCAGGCTACAGTAAAGCTCCATGGGGTCTTTCCGTCCTGTCGCGGGTAACCTGCATCTTCACAGGTACTATAATTTCACCGAGTCTCTCGTTGAGACAGTGCCCAGATCGTTACGCCTTTCGTGCGGGTCGGAACTTACCCGACAAGGAATTTCGCTACCTTAGGACCGTTATAGTTACGGCCGCCGTTTACTGGGGCTTCGATTCAGAGCTTCGCTTTTAAGGCTAACCCCTCCTCTTAACCTTCCAGCACCGGGCAGGCGTCAGCCCCTATACTTCGCCTTGCGGCTTCGCAGAGACCTGTGTTTTTGCTAAACAGTCGCCTGGGCCTATTCACTGCGGCTCATCGAGGCTATTCACCTCAATGAGCACCCCTTCTCCCGAAGTTACGGGGTCATTTTGCCGAGTTCCTTAACGAGAGTTCTCTCGCTCACCTTAGGATTCTCTCCTCGCCTACCTGTGTCGGTTTGCGGTACGGGCACCTTTTATCTCGCTAGAGGCTTTTCTTGGCAGTGTGGAATCAGGAACTTCGGTACTCTATTTCCCTCGGCATCACAGCTCAGCCTTCACGGTGAACGGATTTTCCTATTCACCAGCCTAACTGCTTACACGCACATATCCAGCAGTGCGCTTACCCTATCCTCCTGCGTCCCCCCGTTGCTCAAACGATAAAGAGGTGGTACAGGAATATCAACCTGTTGTCCATCGCCTACGCCTTTCGGCCTCGGCTTAGGTCCCGACTAACCCTGAGCGGACGAGCCTTCCTCAGGAAACCTTAGGCATTCGGTGGATGAGATTCTCACTCATCTTTCGCTACTCATACCGGCATTCTCACTTCTAAGCGCTCCACCAGTCCTTACAGTCTGGCTTCAACGCCCTTAGAACGCTCTCCTACCACTGACACCTAATGGTGTCAATCCACAGCTTCGGTGATACGTTTAGCCCCGGTACATTTTCGGCGCAGAGTCACTCGACCAGTGAGCTATTACGCACTCTTTAAATGGTGGCTGCTTCTAAGCCAACATCCTGGTTGTCTAAGCAACTCCACATCCTTTTCCACTTAACGTATACTTTGGGACCTTAGCTGGTGGTCTGGGCTGTTTCCCTTTTGACTACGGATCTTATCACTCGCAGTCTGACTCCCACGGATAAGTCTTTGGCATTCGGAGTTTGTCTGAATTCGGTAACCCGATGAGGGCCCCTAGTCCAAACAGTGCTCTACCTCCAAGACTCTAACAACGTGAGGCTAGCCCTAAAGCTATTTCGGAGAGAACCAGCTATCTCCAAGTTCGATTGGAATTTCTCCGCTACCCACACCTCATCCGCGCACTTTTCAACGTGCGTCGGTTCGGGCCTCCATCCAGTGTTACCTGGACTTCACCCTGGACATGGGTAGATCACCTGGTTTCGGGTCTACGACCACATACTCAAAACGCCCTATTCAGACTCGCTTTCGCTGCGGCTCCGTCTCTTCAACTTAACCTTGCATGGGATCGTAACTCGCCGGTTCATTCTACAAAAGGCACGCCATTACCCATTAACGGGCTTTGACTACTTGTAGGCACACGGTTTCAGGAACTATTTCACTCCCCTTCCGGGGTGCTTTTCACCTTTCCCTCACGGTACTGGTTCACTATCGGTCACTAGGGAGTATTTAGCCTTGGGAGATGGTCCTCCCTGCTTCCGACCGGATTTCACGTGTCCGGCCGTACTCAGGATCCACTCAGGAGGGAACGAAGTTTCAACTACAGGGCTTTTACCTTCTATGACGGACCTTTCCAGATCGCTTCATCTACCCCGTTCCTTTGTAACTCCATGTTGAGTGTCCTACAACCCCGAAAGGCAAGCCTTTCGGTTTGGGCTGTTCCCGTTTCGCTCGCCGCTACTCAGGGAATCGCGTTTGCTTTCTCTTCCTCCGGGTACTTAGATGTTTCAGTTCCCCGGGTCTGCCTTCAATATCCTATGTATTCAGATAAAGATACTGCTCCATTACGAGCAGTGGGTTCCCCCATTCGGAAATCTCCGGATCAAAGCTTACTTACAGCTCCCCGAAGCATATCGGTGTTAGTCCCGTCCTTCATCGGCTCCTAGTGCCAAGGCATTCACCGTGCGCCCTTTCTAACTTAACCTAAAAGGTTTTACTCTAATTCAATAGAGAGAAAAACTAAAATGGCGATTAACTCGATGTTTTACTTGACTTCTTCATTACGATTATCTAGTTTTCAAAGAACGAATTGGACGTTTAAAAACGTCATTGGTGGAGTCTAGGGGGATCGAACCCCTGACCTCCTGCGTGCAAAGCAGGCGCTCTCCCAGCTGAGCTAAGACCCCGTTATAAGAGAATGGTGGGCCTAAATGGACTCGAACCATCGACCTCACGCTTATCAGGCGTGCGCTCTAACCAGCTGAGCTATAGGCCCCTCACAACAGATAATTTAATTATAGAGAGTTCAATCGATCTCTCAAAACTAAACAAACAAAGAACGTGAAACTTGTCTGGCTCTTACGTCCAGCTTTTATCCTTAGAAAGGAGGTGATCCAGCCGCACCTTCCGATACGGCTACCTTGTTACGACTTCACCCCAATCATCTGTCCCACCTTAGGCGGCTGGCTCCTTACGGTTACCCCACCGACTTCGGGTGTTACAAACTCTCGTGGTGTGACGGGCGGTGTGTACAAGGCCCGGGAACGTATTCACCGCGGCATGCTGATCCGCGATTACTAGCGATTCCGGCTTCATGTAGGCGAGTTGCAGCCTACAATCCGAACTGAGAATGGTTTTATGGGATTGGCTCAACCTCGCGGTTTTGCAGCCCTTTGTACCATCCATTGTAGCACGTGTGTAGCCCAGGTCATAAGGGGCATGATGATTTGACGTCATCCCCACCTTCCTCCGGTTTGTCACCGGCAGTCACCTTAGAGTGCCCAACTGAATGCTGGCAACTAAGATCAAGGGTTGCGCTCGTTGCGGGACTTAACCCAACATCTCACGACACGAGCTGACGACAACCATGCACCACCTGTCACTCTGTCCCCCGAAGGGGAAAGCCCTATCTCTAGGGTTGTCAGAGGATGTCAAGACCTGGTAAGGTTCTTCGCGTTGCTTCGAATTAAACCACATGCTCCACCGCTTGTGCGGGCCCCCGTCAATTCCTTTGAGTTTCAGCCTTGCGGCCGTACTCCCCAGGCGGAGTGCTTAATGCGTTAGCTGCAGCACTAAAGGGCGGAAACCCTCTAACACTTAGCACTCATCGTTTACGGCGTGGACTACCAGGGTATCTAATCCTGTTTGCTCCCCACGCTTTCGCGCCTCAGCGTCAGTTACAGACCAGAAAGCCGCCTTCGCCACTGGTGTTCCTCCACATCTCTACGCATTTCACCGCTACACGTGGAATTCCGCTTTCCTCTTCTGCACTCAAGTCCCCCAGTTTCCAATGACCCTCCACGGTTGAGCCGTGGGCTTTCACATCAGACTTAAAGGACCGCCTGCGCGCGCTTTACGCCCAATAATTCCGGACAACGCTTGCCACCTACGTATTACCGCGGCTGCTGGCACGTAGTTAGCCGTGGCTTTCTGGTTAGGTACCGTCAAGGTACCGGCAGTGACTCCGGTACTTGTTCTTCCCTAACAACAGAGCTTTACGACCCGAAGGCCTTCATCGCTCACGCGGCGTTGCTCCGTCAGACTTTCGTCCATTGCGGAAGATTCCCTACTGCTGCCTCCCGTAGGAGTCTGGGCCGTGTCTCAGTCCCAGTGTGGCCGATCACCCTCTCAGGTCGGCTACGCATCGTCGCCTTGGTGAGCCGTTACCTCACCAACTAGCTAATGCGCCGCGGGCCCATCTGTAAGTGACAGCCGAAACCGTCTTTCAGCTTTTCCTCATGAGAGGAAAAGGATTATCCGGTATTAGCACCGGTTTCCCGGTGTTATCCCAGTCTTACAGGCAGGTTGCCCACGTGTTACTCACCCGTCCGCCGCTAACCAACGGGAGCAAGCTCCCATTGATTCGCTCGACTTGCATGTATTAGGCACGCCGCCAGCGTTCGTCCTGAGCCAGGATCAAACTCTCCAAGAAAGTTGATTAGCTCAAAAATGTTACGTTGGCTTCGTTTCAAAAAAGAAACGAATATTATTGTTTGTTTACACGTCTTGTTTGTTTAGTTTTCAAAGGTCGATTTTCTCAAATCGCTCAGAAGCGACTTTAATAATATAACATTTTTAAAAACCATTGTCAACATCTTTTTACTTTTTTCTTTTAGAAGAAGGTAAGTAATTTGCTGACTAAATGATTATAACAGGGGACAGACATATGTTCAAGTGAAAAATAAAAAAAGAGGAACAAAAATAATGTTCCCCTTTCAATCGATCTTATTCTTCATCTGGAGATTCGATATCATCGCCATCTTGAACATCTTCATCTTGTTCCTCTTGGACTTCTTCTTTCTCTACTTTTGCCACTGTTGCCACAAACTCATTTTCGCCTTCTTTCATGCTGATGAGTTTGACACCAATTGTGTTCCGCCCCATTGTGGATATACCTGCTACATCCATGCGAATCAGGACACCACCAGTTGTGATCAGCATGAGATCTTCTTCACCGGTCACGGCTCTCATTGAGACGAGATTTCCGTTTTTCTCTGTGATATGGCATGTTTTAATCCCTTTACCGCCTCTGCCTTGAATGCGATATTCAGAGGCCGGGGTACGCTTGCCATAGCCGTTTTTCGTTACAATCAGGATATCGTTGTTTTCTTCGAGCACTTCCATGCCGACGACCTCATCATCACTGTCTAAGGTAATCCCTTTTACTCCGGTAGCCGTTCTTCCCATGGATCTTACGTCTGTTTCCGGGAAGCGGATGAGCATCCCTTTCATGGTACCGATAATGATGTGCTTACTTCCATCCGTTAGACGGGCTGAGATTAACTCATCATCTTCACGAAGATTTAAGGCGATCAAGCCATTATTACGAATATTTGCAAAGGATGAGAGTGGTGAACGTTTCGATATTCCTTCTTTTGTTGTAAAAAACAAGAACCAGTCATCAACAAACTCTTCTACAGGAATAATCGCATTTACCCATTCTCCCTTTTCAACACCAAGAAGATTGATAATCGGAATTCCTTTCGCAGTACGGCTGTATTCAGGAATTTCATACCCTTTGGAACGGTAAACCTTTCCTTTATTTGTAAAGAATAGGATCGTATCATGTGTTGAAGTGGTGATTAGGTGCTCGACAAAGTCATCTTCATTCGTCCCCATACCTTGAATACCGCGGCCGCCGCGTTTTTGGGCACGATAGGTTGAAACCGGCAGTCGTTTAATGTAACCATTATGGGTTAAAGAAATAACAATATTTTCTCGTGGAATTAAATCTTCATCCTCAATATTCTCAAGACCGCCTGTCAAAATTTCAGTACGGCGGGTATCGTTAAACCGTTCTTTGATCTCAAGAAGCTCTTCTCGGATGATTTCAAGGACTTTCTCTTCATCCGCTAAAATGGCTTTTAATTCAGCAATTAGCTTCACTAAACCTTGATATTCTTCTTCAATTTTTTCTCTTTCCAATCCGGTTAAACGCTGTAAGCGCATATCCAGAATCGCTTGAGCTTGTTTTTCAGAAAGATTAAATTCAGTCATTAACCCTTCACGGGCAATATCCGTTGTCTGCGAGTTACGAATTAGGGTAATGACGGCATCTAAGTGATCTAACGCTATACGTAATCCCTCTAGTATATGGGCGCGTGCTTCCGCTTTCCTTAATTCAAACTCGGTTCTCCTGCGTATTACTACTTTTTGGTGGTCTAAATAATGCACTAAACACTGCTTTAGATTGAGCACCTTTGGATGGCCGTCAACAAGGGCTAGTGTGTTAATACCAAAACTTGTTTGAAGTGCCGTTTGTTTATAAAGATTATTCAAGAGGACATTTGCATTCGCATCTTTACGAACCTCAATGACAATTCTCATCCCTCTGCGGTCTGATTCATCTCTGAGGTCGGTAATTCCCTCAATCTTTTTATCACGGGCTAGTTCAGCAATCTTTTCAATCAATTTTGCTTTATTTACTTGGTAAGGTAATTCATTAACGATGATAACTTCTTTTCCATTTGACTTTTGTTCAATTTCTACTTTTGCACGTAGTGTTATTGATCCTCTTCCTGTTTCGTATGCTTTACGAATACCACTCCGACCAAGTATACTTCCTCCCGTCGGGAAATCAGGACCAGGGATAATTTCCATTAATTCCTGAGTGGTTATTTCAGGGTCATGACTTACAGCTAAGACTCCATCAATGACCTCACCAAGCTGATGCGGCGGGATATTCGTTGCCATCCCAACGGCTATTCCCGTAGTCCCGTTGACTAATAGGTTAGGAAAGCGTGCTGGCAGAACAACTGGCTCTTTTTCTTCACCGTCATAGTTAGGTTGATAATCAATGGTATCTTTGTTGATATCACGTAACAATTCCATGGAGATTTTGGACATTCTGGATTCTGTATAACGCATGGCAGCCGCGGCATCACCATCTACAGACCCAAAGTTTCCATGACCATCTACAAGCATATAACGATAGTTGAAATCCTGTGCCATACGGACCATGGTTTCATAAACAGCTGAATCACCATGCGGGTGATATTTACCGATAACATCCCCAACGATACGAGCTGATTTTTTATACGGTTTGTCTGAATGGATTCCAAGGTCATGCATAGCATAAAGAATCCGGCGATGTACCGGTTTTAGCCCATCGCGGACATCTGGCAGGGCACGTGAAACAATAACACTCATGGCATAGTCAAGAAATGATGTTTTCATTTCTTGACTAATATTAATCTCTTTAATTTGAGGATTTGGTGTTTCAGTCATTATTGGTACCTCCTATTTTGGGTGACAATAAACCTTAAACGTCTTCACTGTAAACGAAAAAAGGAGGATAGTGGTCACCCCTCTACCCTTTTTCTACTCTAACCTTTAAATATCCAGGTTCTTAACGTATTTTGCATTTTCTTCGATGAAATTTCGGCGTGGTTCTACTTTTTCACCCATTAACATTTCAAATGTTTCATCTGCTTCAATCGCATCTTCAAGATTAACTTGAAGCATGCTTCGGTTGGATGGATCCATGGTTGTTTCCCATAATTGTTCAGGATTCATCTCGCCCAAACCTTTATATCGTTGGATATTTGGCTTGGGTGAACTTGGCAGTTCGGCGAAAATTCGATCTAGTTCTTTGTCATCATAAGCATACTCAACTCGTTTACCCTGTTGAACTTTATATAATGGCGGCTGGGCAATATAGACATAACCAGCTTCTAATATTTGCCTCATGTAACGATAAAAGAAAGTTAGGATGAGTGTTCGAATATGAGCGCCATCCACATCCGCATCTGTCATAATTACGACTTTGTGATATCGGGCTTTCGATATATCAAATTCTTCTCCGATTCCTGTTCCAATAGCTGTAATCATCGCCCGCACTTCATTGTTAGAGAGAATTTTATCAAGTCGCGCTTTCTCTACATTAAGGATTTTCCCCTTTAATGGCAAAATGGCTTGGAAATGCCGGTCGCGTCCTTGCTTGGCAGAGCCGCCAGCAGAGTCTCCCTCTACGATATAAATTTCACTTTCAGATGGATCCTTTGAGGAACAATCCGCTAATTTCCCAGGTAAACTGGAAACCTCCAGTGCACTTTTCCGCCTTGTCAGTTCCCTTGCTTTCTTGGCCGCAAGTCTTGCTCTTGCTGCCATTAATCCTTTATCGACCACTTTTCTTGCCACTGTTGGATTTTCCAGCAGGAACTTTTCGAAGTGGGCTGCAAACACGGCATCTGTAATCGCTCTGACTTCAGAGTTACCGAGCTTCGTTTTGGTCTGGCCTTCAAATTGAGGGTCGGGATGTTTGATCGAAACAATGGCCGTCAAGCCTTCACGAACATCCTCCCCGGAAAGATTTGCATCATTTTCTTTAATAAGTCCATTTTTCCGAGCATAATCATTAATGACTCTTGTTAATGCCGTTTTAAACCCGGATTCATGTGTACCACCCTCATAGGTGTGGATGTTATTGGCGAAGGAGTAGATATTTTCGGTATAACCCTCGTTGTATTGCAGGGCCACTTCCACACTGATTCCTTCACGGTCGCCATCAATATAAATCGGCTCTTCATGGATGACTTCTTTTGTGCGGTTTAAATGTTCAACGTAGGATTTAATCCCGCCTTCGTAATGATACTCGTTATGTTTATTTTCAACGCGCTTATCATCGATGGTTATTTTGATCCCCCGGTTAAGGAAGGCAAGTTCACGCAGTCTCGTTGCAAGAATGTCATACTCATATTCCAATGTTTCAGTGAAAATTTCGCCATCAGGCTTAAAATGGGTAATTGTTCCTGTAACATCCGTTGTTCCGATTACTTTCAAATCCTCGACCGGTACACCTCGTTCATATTTTTGATAATGAATCTGTCCGTCGCGGTGAACAAACACTTCAAGCTCCGTGGAGAGTGCATTTACAACCGAGGCACCGACACCATGCAATCCGCCGGAAACCTTATAGCCCCCACCGCCAAATTTTCCGCCGGCATGGAGGACGGTCATGATGACCTCTACAGCAGGTCTGCCCATTTTCTCTTGAATTCCTACAGGTATTCCACGGCCGTTATCCTTTACTGTAATGCTGTTATCCTTTTCAATGACAACATTGATTTCATCGCAATATCCAGCTAACGCCTCATCAATACTATTATCAACGATTTCCCAAACGAGATGGTGCAGCCCTTTCCCGCTTGTAGAACCGATATACATACCAGGTCTTTTTCTTACAGCCTCTAGGCCCTCTAACACCTGTATTTGCTCTGCGCCATAGGCTTGTTCCTGAACTTCTTTTTGTTCCAATGTCACCTTCGTCACCTGCACTTTCTTACCAAAATAACGCTATAATTTCGTGCTAAATCTATATAAAATTTTAAAATTCCGGTATATTAATTTGACTTGAACGTTTTTTTAATGTTCCGGATGCAATTGGGGATAAATAGACTTTGTCCTGTGTAATCACAATTGACTTAAAGGGGTTTTTGGAAAGGTTGATTAATTGGTCTTCATGATGTTTTAAAAACTCTTCAACCATTTCAGAAGAATGAACACTCTCTTTATCTAGAATCGAAATAATATCCTTTGCCCTGATATTAAGGTCTTCCCCAATATGAATATACACATTTCCACCTCAATCCACTTTATGAATCACGCCAGAGGCGACATTAAATGTTGAAGCATCTTTTAACGTTTGATGATGAATGCCATCAACACTTGTGGTCGTCACAAATGTCTGAACCCTGCCTTGAATGGTATTAAGCAGATGGGATTGGCGGTAATCATCCAATTCTGATAACACATCGTCCAGGAGTAAGATGGGATACTCGCCAATTTGAGAATGAATTAATTCAATTTCAGCCAGTTTAACAGAAAGAGCCGTTGTCCGCTGTTGTCCCTGCGAACCAAATGTTTGCACATCCCGATTATTGACAAAAAACAACAAATCATCCCGATGCGGACCAAACAGAGTTGTCCCTCTGTCGATCTCTCTCTCCTTGACTTTTGCAAATTTTTCCTCGAATAGTGTTATCATTTTCGACAAATCTTGTTCTTCTAATACATCCACTGAAGGTTTGTATTCGATTTTCAGTGATTCCAATCCTCTTGAAATTCCGTTATGAATGGGTTCGGCCCATTTTTCCAGCATTCTGAGGAACTCAAACCTCTTCATAATGATCCTTGTGGCCACTTGAATAAATTGTTCCGTTAAGATGTCAAGCATGGTTTGGTCGGTTTGTTTTTTTATCTGCATCATTTTTAAAAAATGATTGCGCTGTTGAAGTATTTTTTGATATTGACTCATATCATGTAAATAAATTGGCGAAACCTGGCCAATTTCCATATCAATAAATCGCCGCCTTACCTGCGGGCTTCCTTTTACCAAGTTCAGATCCTCAGGTGCAAACATCACGACATTTAGATTGCCGACATATTGACTTAATTTCTGCTGCTCAATATGATTGCATTTTGCTTTTTTGCCCTTTTTGGAAATCACTAATTGCAAGGGCAGGGAACTGTATTGCTTTTGAACCCTTCCTTCTATTTTAGCATACTCTTGATCCCAGCGAATAAGATCTTTGTCATTGGACGTACGGTGGGACTTCGCCAGCGCTAAAACGTAAATGGATTCCATTACATTTGTTTTCCCCTGGGCATTTTCCCCCAGAATGACATTGACTTTATTTTCAAATTCCACAGATAATGTTTCGTAATTTCGATAGTTTGTTAAGGCTAATTGTTCAATATGCATGAAAAGACACCATAGCTACTCGACAATCAGAAATTCGCCGAAGCCGGGAATCTCCACTTTGTCACCTGCACGAAGCTTCCTTCCTCGTCTCTGATCTTGTTCACCATTTATAAAAATGTCATTTTCACTTAAAAACCATTTTGCCATTCCACCTGTTTGGATTACATCAGCCAATTTTAGAAATTGACCCAATGTAATATATTCCGTGTCTACTTTTATTTTTGCAGGCATCGTTTTTCACTCATTTCTGAAATGGTCTCAATACTTTATTTTACTAAAAAAATTGTCAAGTTACAAAGAAAACAAAAAAGAAAAGAAAGCCGCCAAACAAGTGGCGGCATTATTAGTCTTTAATACGTTCTGACAGGCAAAATGAGCTGTAAAATTGATTCATCATGAAGCGGGCGGATCACAAATGGACGCATTGCCCCTGTAAAACTGATTTGAATTTCTGTCCCTTCAAGAGCCTTAAGGGCATCCATCATATATTTCGCACTAAAGGAAATTTTTAATTCTTCTCCTTCAATGGATCCGCTTTGGATTTCCTCGACTACCTTCCCGATTTCCGGTGTATTGGAGGAAACTTCAATAATTCCTCCTTCATTTGTTGCAAATTTCACGACGTTATTTCTTCCCTCACGTGCAAGCAGGGACGCCCTGTCAATTGCTTGAAGGAATGCTTTTGTATTGATGGTCACATCGGTTTTGCTTTCATTTGGAATCAGTCTAGATGTATCAGGATAGTTTCCTTCCAGCAGTCGCGAGAAAAATAATAAATGCTTAGCTTTAAATAAAATTTGATTTTCGGTAATAACGATATCGATTAATTCATTTGAGTCATCAATGATTTTACTTAATTCATTTAAACTCTTTCCAGGAATGACCACATTATAGACTGTTTCAGTTTCTGTTTCGATCATTGCCTTTCTTAGTGCAAGACGATGGCTGTCTGTTGCAATACAGGTTAATTCCCCATTTTCAATTCTCCAGTTTACACCTGTCAAGATAGGGCGTGTTTCTGAGGTGGACACTGCGAAAAAGGTCTGTCTGATCATGGCTTTTAATAGATCAGTCGGGATATGGAATTTATTATTTTCTTCAATTTGCGGAAGATGCGGATATTCCTCTGCATCAAGGCCATTAAGGTTAAATTCGGATTTACCTGAACGAATGACCGTTTGTAAAGATTTTAGAACTTCGATTTCGACTGAATCAGTAGGGAGTTTTTTGACGATTTCACTAAAAAACTTCGCTTGAAGGACGATAGAACCCGACTGTTTTATTTCAACAATTTCATCCCCAGCTTCCTCTTTTGGAATAAAGGATTCAATTGAAATATCAGAATCACTGCCAGTTAAGGTAACTCCTTCATCCGTAGCAGTAATTTTAATTCCCGTTAAGATCGGGATAGTGGTTCTGGATGTGACGGCTTTCATGACATCTTGAACACTTTGAACGAGGTGATCCCGCTGGATTATAAATCTCATTTTCGTTACCCTCCGTTTTTTTAAGCATATTTTTAATGGCTATAACATATATTATTAAGATTTTAAAAAAATAGTAGAAGTACTAGTAGGGCCTGTTATTATGTGGATAACTAACTAAAACAAAGGAAACACAGTCTATCCACATGTGGACAGACTGTGTATAAATCTTAAGGGGTTATTCACAAAAGGAACAATGGATTTAGACCTTCAATAATTCATTTAGTTCTTTTACCTGTTTTTGCAGCTGAGAATCTGTCTGAAGCATTTTTGAAATTTTTTCATGGGCATGGATAACAGTCGTATGATCACGGCCACCAAACTCTTCTCCTATTTTCGGTAAAGAATGGTCAGTTAATTCGCGTGATAAATACATCGCAATCTGCCTTGGAAAAGCAACGGATTTCGTTCTCTTTTTTGCCTTAAAGTCCTCTAATTTTATACTGAAATGCTCACCAACTACCCGCTGGATTTCATGGATTGTAATCACTTTTGGTTTTGAGCTTGGAATGATATCTTTCAATGCCTCTGCTGCTAAGTCGGCATTGATATCTTTATTAATTAATGAGGAATAGGCAACAACACGGATGAGTGCGCCTTCTAACTCACGGATGTTCGAGTCAATTTGATTGGCGATATAAAGCATGACCTCATTTGGAATATCCAATCCTTCAGCCTTCGCTTTTTTTCGCAAAATAGCGATCCTTGTTTCCAGATCCGGCGGAGTAATATCCGTAATCAGTCCCCATTCAAATCGGGAGCGTAATCGATCCTCGAGCGTAGGAATTTCCCTTGGCGGCCGATCACTGGAGATAATAATTTGTTTACTTTCTTCATGCAGCGCATTAAAAGTATGGAAAAATTCTTCCTGGGTTGATTCTTTTCCCGCTAAAAACTGAATATCATCAATTAGCAGGACATCGACATTTCGATATTTATTGCGAAAACTCTCCGCTTTATTGTCACGAATCGAGTTTATGAACTCATTTGTAAATTTTTCCGATGATAAATAAACCACTTTTGCCGCTGGATTATGGTCCAATACATAATGGCCAATTGCATGCATTAAATGGGTTTTACCGAGCCCGACTCCTCCATAGATAAATAAGGGATTGTAGGCTTTTGCTGGTGCTTCCGCAACTGCAAGCGATGCCGCATGGGCAAAACGGTTGCCTGAACCGATAACGAATGTATCAAAAACATATTTAGGATTTAAAATATTTTGAGGAAATTCAGTTTGGTCCTCATCCTTTTTTGTCTTTTTTGGAGGTGATGGCACATCTGGCTCTTCCTCATTCTTATTATGCGGAATTATAAATTTTACAGATAGCTCTTCCCCGGTTATTTCATAAAGAATTCCGGAAATCAACTGAGAATAACGCTCCTCCAGCCAATCGCGGGCAAATTCATTCGGTGCTGTTATCACAAGCAAATCACCTTGCAGGGTATGTGCTTTTGTTGACTTTAGCCATGTATCAAAGCTGGGCTTGCTAATCTTTTTCTCTATATTGGCTAGCGCTGCATTCCAAAGATCCGCAATATTTTCCAACGAGTTTCCCTCCCTTTTTTCAGATTCTATTAATATGGATTAACTTCTCTTCTCTTTAAAAAAGAACTATCTGGCTCCTCATTTTCTAGGTTATACAAGCTGTACAATCTAGCAATTTATAATTATACAAAACGATGATTGTGGAAAAATATATAATAAGGAAATAAAGTGGAGTTTCGACAATATCCACTCCTTGTGGACAAGTTTCTGCAGTATCCAGAATAATCTATCCACACATTATCCACAATCTGTGGATAACAGATATGGGAGAAAAAGTTATTCAGAGTGAAAACACAAATATAATATCAAATAATAGCAAGGTGTGCAATGATTTTTCTGTATTTATCCACAACACCAGCATTATGTGCATAGAATTTGTCCACAAGGACTGGCTTTGTGAAAAACCTGTCGATAACTTGTGGGAAGCATAGAATTTTGTCGATTTTTTTATCCACAGCCAATTATTTCGCCTTTTAGAGATGTATTATTAGAATTTCTAACTTTTAGCAGAAAAATGTATTCAATAATAATTGGAAATGGGAAACAATATGAGGAGAGCAGTTGACAATTTCATGTGGACGTCTTTATAATAGATAAGACTCTGTTTTATTCGAGAGCTATTCCTCAGGGAGGTGTCATATAATGAAAAGAACGTATCAACCAAATAAACGTAAACATAGTAAAGTTCACGGTTTCCGCAGTCGTATGAGTTCAGCAAATGGACGTAAGGTTCTTGCTCGCCGTCGTCAAAAAGGAAGAAAAGTATTATCTGCTTAGGCCACTGAAACGCTCAGTGGTCTTTTTTCTAACCAAAAGGGAATAATGTTTACCAGTATTCTCCCTTAGGAAGGTGTTTTTTGTGAAAAAAGAATTGCGGATCAAAAAGAATAAAGAGTTCCAAACAGCATTCCAAAAGGGGCATTCTTTTGCCAATCGGCAATTTGTTGTCTATGCATTAAAGAAGGAAGAACAAGTTTCCTTTCGAATTGGATTGTCAGTCAGTAAAAAAATCGGAAATGCTGTGACAAGAAATCAAATTAAAAGATACGTAAGGCAAGCTATATTTGAATTAAGCGATGAATTAGCGGCAGGGAATGATTATGTGATTATAGCGAGAAAGCCTGCAGCTGAGATGGACTTCTTTGAGGTGAAAAAAAGCTTAACACATGTTCTAAAGGTCGGGAAGGTTCTGAAGAAATGACGACTTGGACATAATAATTATAAATTTTGCCAAATATCCGCTTGGAATTGCAGGTGAATTTTATAAAAAAATGCTAAAATAACCTTTGGAAAAACCTCTATACATAATGAATTACCACATATTTTATAGTTTCTTTTTAGATAGGAGGAAAATTTGGTTGAAAAAACGAATATTACCATTGGTCGGTTTGTTGTTATTATTCTTGCTGCTGTCAGGATGCTCGCAAATTAAGCAGCCGATCACGCCTGAGAGTACGGGTATTTGGAATCAGTACATTGTCTATCCGTTGTCTTGGTTAATAAAGGCGGTCGCGCATTCACTAGGGGGAAGCTATGGTCTCTCCATTATTCTTGTTACGATCCTGGTTCGATTGGCCATTTTGCCGCTCATGATTAAACAGACAAGAAGTTCCAAAGCGATGCAGGCGCTTCAGCCGCAATTAGCCGAGTTGAAAAAGAAATATAGCTCCAAGGATCAAAAGACACAACAAAAGCTGCAGCAAGAGACGATGGCGTTATTTCAAAAAAATGGGGTCAACCCAATGGCTGGCTGTTTTCCGCTAATAATCCAAATGCCAATCTTAATTGGGTTTTATCATGCGATCTCAAGAACTCGGGAAATTTCCCAGGACAGCTTCCTATGGTTCGATTTAGGGCATAAGGATCCCTATTATATTTTACCGATTATTGCCGGTATCACCACGTTTATTCAGCAGAAAATGATGATGGCCGGAACGGAAAGCCAGAATCCGCAAATGGCCATGATGGTATGGATGATGCCGATCATGATTGTGATTTTTGCTTTTAATTTCCCAGCGGCTCTTTCCTTGTATTGGGTAGTCGGGAATATGTTTATGATTGTTCAAACCTATTTTATTAAAGGACCGGATTTAAAGGCGCAGGCCACCGGCAAAGCGGGAGGAGCAAAAAAGTGAAACAGGTAACTGCTACAGGGCAAACTGTCGAAGAAGCAGTAGAATCAGCTTTAGCTCAATTACAGACAACAAAAGACCGCGCAGAAGTAGACATCATTGATGAGGGGAAAAAGGGGATATTTGGTATTTTCGGGTCGCGCCCCGCAGTAGTAAAGGTATCAGTGATTATTGACCCAATTGAAGAGGCAAAGAAATTCATCCGGCAGGTAAGTGAACAAATGGGCACAAGCGTGGAAATTGAGGTAAAACGTGAGGGTAAAAATGTTTACTTTGTCCTGACTGGTGAAAAAATTGCCCTATTGATCGGAAAAAGGGGTCAAACCCTCAATTCCCTTCAATATTTAACCCAGCTTGTGATTAATCGTTTTGCGAATCAATACTTAACGGTGATTTTGGATGCGGAGGATTACCGCAGCCGAAGAAACGATACGCTTATTCAATTAGCACACCGCTTGGCTCAGAAAGCCTTGAAAACTGGAAAAGATGTGGCATTAGAACCAATGCCGTCCTATGAGCGTAAAGTGATTCATACCGCTTTAGCTGAGAACAAACGGGTAAAAACCTTTTCAGATGGTGCAGAACCACACCGATTTATTGTGATTACCCCGGCAAAATAAATGTTCCGAGCAGACATCCTATCAATGAGATAGGATGTTTTTTTATGCCATTTTTCTGTTAGTTGTGTATAACATTTGGGCGGGAATATACGTTTTATTGTTATTCACATGTGGATAAGTTAAAATAATAAATAAACCATCTTTAGTTGTGGATAATTCGAATGCTTTTTATGCAGAAAATGATGTGGTATTCTAGTAATTTGGAATTCATAATCTCAACTTCAAATAGATCATTTTTTAGTAAGTGTGGTGAAAGAAATGGAATTTGATACAATTGCGGCAATTTCAACGCCAATGGGAGAGGGAGCAATCGCCATTGTCCGGCTTAGCGGTGATGATGCCGTCGCCATTGCTGACGCGCTGTTTAAAAGTATCAGCGGTAAAAGACTTGCAGCAATGCCAACCCATACGATTCATTATGGGCATTTAGTGGATCCGGAAAATGGCCAGGTCGTCGAAGAAGTGATGCTCTCGATCATGAAGGGGCCGAAGACCTTTACGAAAGAGGATGTTGTTGAAATCAATTGCCATGGAGGAATTGTCTCAGTTAATCGCGTGCTGCAGCTCGTCTTAAATAATGGAGCGAGATTGGCTGAACCGGGTGAATTCACAAAACGTGCCTTTTTAAATGGTCGAATCGATCTTTCTCAGGCGGAGGCCGTGATGGATTTAATCAGAGCGAAAACAGACAGAGCCATGAATGTTGCACTCGGACAAATGGAAGGACGCTTATCAAGACTCATTCGCGGATTAAGGCAGGAAATATTAGAAATCCTCGCCCATGTTGAAGTGAATATTGATTACCCTGAATATGATGATGTCGAAGAAATGACTCATAAAATGATGGTAGAAAAAGCCCTTTATGTCCGGGAGGAAATCAGGAAGCTTTTGCAAACCTCTCAACAAGGGAAAATTTTACGAGAGGGTTTGTCCACCGTTATTGTAGGCCGACCGAATGTCGGAAAATCTTCTCTGCTTAACAGCCTCGTTCATGAAAATAAGGCGATTGTCACGGACATTCCCGGGACAACCCGCGATGTGATTGAAGAATACGTCAATGTGAGAGGTGTTCCGTTAAGACTTTTGGACACAGCAGGAATTAGAGAAACGGAAGATATTGTGGAGCGAATTGGCGTGGAGCGGTCCCGCCAGGTATTAAAAGAAGCAGATTTAATTTTGCTCGTTTTAAATTACTCCGACCCGTTAACAATGGAAGATGAGAATCTTTTTAAAGCTGTGGAGGGGATGGACGTCATTGTGATTGTCAACAAAACAGACCTACCGCAGCAAATAGATATGGAACAAGTGGAAAAGCTGGCAGCAGACCATAAATTAGTCACGACATCGCTCCTTGAAGACCGCGGTGTGGACGAACTGGAAGAAGCAATCGCCTCCCTTTTCTTTGCAGGAACCATTGAAGCCGGTGATATGACCTACGTCTCGAACAGCCGCCATATTGCCTTATTAAATCAAGCACAAAAGGCGATTGAGGAAGCCATTGATGGTGCCGAATCGGGAACGCCGATCGATATCGTACAAATTGATCTAACAAGGGTCTGGGAGCTTCTTGGTGAAGTAATAGGTGAAAGTGTACATGAAAGCTTGATTGATCAGTTATTCTCGCAGTTTTGTTTAGGAAAATAATAATTTTTACATTCCGAGAAATTCGGAAATTGGAGGAGCAACAATGCAATACGAAGCTGGAAGTTTTGACGTCATTGTCGTCGGTGCCGGTCATGCCGGCTGTGAGGCTGGCCTTGCGGCGGCGCGGCTCGGTGCAAAGACTTTAATGATTACCATTAACCTCGATATGGTGGCATTTATGCCATGTAATCCATCTGTTGGAGGGCCTGCAAAGGGAATTGTCGTGCGTGAAATTGATGCCCTGGGCGGGGAAATGGGGAAAAATATTGATAAAACCTATATCCAAATGAGGATGCTCAATACTGGCAAAGGCCCTGCTGTCCGTGCCTTAAGAGCACAGGCTGATAAATTTGCCTATCAGCATGAGATGAAAAATACATTGGAAAATGAACCGAATTTGACCTTGCTGCAGGGAATGGTTGAAAAACTGATTGTTGAAGATGGCACTGCGGTTGGCGTCATGACGAAAACAGGTGCGGTTTATCGCTCGAAAACAATCGTGATCACAACCGGAACTTACCTTCGTGGTGAAATTATCCTCGGAGAATTGAAATATTCAAGCGGCCCGAATAATCAGCAGCCATCCATTAAATTATCCGAGCATCTGGAAGAGCTTGGCTTTGAACTTGTTCGTTTTAAAACAGGTACACCACCAAGAGTAAACAGTTATACGATTGATTACAGCAAAACGGAGATTCAGCCAGGGGATGAAACGCCGCGTGCTTTTTCCTATGAGACAACCAAATATATTACCGACCAGCTTCCATGCTGGTTAACCTACACAAATGAACAAACCCATTTATTGATTGATCAAAATTTGCATCGTTCCCCGATGTATTCCGGAATGATCAAAGGGACAGGTCCGCGTTATTGCCCTTCGATTGAAGATAAAGTGGTTCGTTTTAATGACAAACCAAGGCATCAGATTTTTCTAGAGCCTGAGGGCCGAAATACTCAAGAAGTATATGTTCAAGGACTGTCAACAAGCCTGCCTGAGGATGTTCAGCAGCAAATTCTAAAAACCATTCCAGGTCTTGAGAACGTGCAAATGATGAGGTCCGGCTATGCGATTGAATATGATGCCATCGTTCCTACTCAGCTGTGGCCGACTTTAGAAACAAAAGTGGTCAAAAACCTGTATACAGCGGGTCAAATCAATGGAACATCAGGATATGAGGAGGCCGCAGGGCAGGGCATAATGGCCGGTATTAATGCCGGATTAAATGCATTAGGCCTTGATGAGCTCGTGCTGAGCCGTTCCGATGCATATATTGGCGTCCTGATTGATGATTTAATTACGAAAGGAACTAATGAGCCGTATCGTTTATTAACTTCAAGAGCGGAATATCGTTTATTATTGCGCCATGATAATGCTGATTTACGGTTAACTGAAATTGGCCATAAGATTGGACTAATTCCAGATGAGCGTTATGAAAAATTTATCGCGAAAAAAGACGCGATTGAAAGAGAAAAAGAGCGGCTTTGGTCAACCATCATTAAACCGCAGGCCGCGGTTCAGGAACTCATTAAAAGTTTAGGCGGAAGTGAACTGAAGGATGGAATTCGTGCTTCCGATTTATTAAAAAGGCCAGAAATGACGTATGAGCATATTGAAATGCTGGCACCATGTGATAGTCCTTTAGATATGGATATTAAGGAACAAGTGGAAATCCAAATTAAATATGAAGGATATATTGAAAAATCACTGCAGCAGGTTGAGCGTTTAAAGAAAATGGAGAATAAGAAAGTACCCGAAGATATTGATTATGATGTGATTAATGGCCTCGCGACTGAAGCAAGACAAAAGCTGAAAAAAATCAAGCCATTATCCATTGCCCAAGCATCACGTATTTCCGGGGTAAACCCGGCCGATATCTCCATTCTCCTTGTGTACTTAGAACAAGGGCGGATCGCACGGATTTCGAATGAAATATAGAAAAGCGGAAGCGCCTTGTTCAGGGGCGACAAGCACAAGACGAGCCGGCAAGAAGGTTGCTCTTTAACCTTCTTGCGGATTGGCTTGTGACCTCGAGCCCCTAGGCGCTGTAGCTGGACAATTAGCGAGGAAGAGTTGCCAATGATTATTGAACAATTTACAGCCATGCTTTCAGAAAAGGGGATCACTCTTACCGATACACAGCTGGATCAATTTGAAACGTATTATAAGACCCTTGTGGGGTGGAATGAAAAAATGAACCTCACGGCGATCACGGATCAAGAGGATGTTTATTTAAAACATTTTTATGATTCCATCACGGCCGCCTTTTACTTTGATTTTTCCAAGCCCTTTCACCTTTGCGATGTCGGGGCTGGAGCGGGGTTTCCGAGCATTCCGTTAAAAATTGCTTTTCCGCACATTCAGGTAACCATTGTTGATTCACTCAACAAGCGGATTTCATTTTTGCATCACCTTGCAAGTGAATTAAAGCTGGACAAGGTTCAGTTTATTCATGACCGTGCCGAGACATTTGGAGTCAATCCAGATTTTAGGGAAACCTTTGATGTTGTCACGGCTAGGGCAGTGGCAAGAATGTCCGTATTGAGTGAGCTTTGCTTACCGTTGGTAAAGGTTGGCGGCCACTTTATTGCAATGAAGGCTGCTAATGCCAATGAGGAGCTGGAAATCGGGCAAAAAGCAATCACCACCCTTGGTGGAAAATTGGAACATAAGTATACCTTCACTTTGCCAATTGAAGAAAGTGAGCGGAGTATCTTAGTCATTAAGAAAGAAAAGCAAACACCTAAAAAATACCCGAGGAAGCCGGGGACACCTGGAAAAATGCCGATAGAATAAGGAAATTTTATGAATAATTTCATTTTTCCATAAAAGTCAAATGGTATAGCAGGATGTTAAGATAGAAATGGAGAATTAAATATTAGGGAGTTTTCGTAAAGGTGGTGTTGGGGATGAAACATACATTTACACGCTTTTTTGGCTTTGGAGAAAAAGAAGAGCAAGAGCAGGAGCTTGAGCTTGAGCTTGATAAAGACCTGAATATAGAAAAATCCGATGAAATTAGGAAAATACCCATTGACCTAATTGTGCCGAACCGTTTCCAGCCACGAACGGTTTTTGACGATGAAAAAATAGAAGAATTATCGCGGACCATTCATATTCATGGAATTATTCAACCCATTGTGGTCAGGCAGTTTGAAACAGAAAAATATGAAATTATCGCGGGTGAACGGCGCTGGCGTGCGATGAAAAAACTTGGCTGGGACACAGTGCCGGCTATTGTAAAAAATATGTCAGATACAGAAACAGCTTCGGTTGCCCTCATCGAAAACTTGCAGCGCGAGGAATTATCACCTATTGAAGAAGCGATTGCTTATGGCAAGCTGCTGGAACTGCATAATTTAACGCAAGAGGCTCTCGCCCAGCGCCTGGGCAAAGGGCAGTCAACCGTTGCGAACAAGCTTCGACTGCTTAAATTACCGCAGCCAATCCAAGAGGCCTTATTAAGTAAAGTCATTACCGAGCGGCATGCACGCGCATTAATTCCGTTGAAAGATCCGGAAAAACAGGTATTCCTATTAGGGGAAATCATTGAAAGAAATCTCAATGTGAAACAGACCGAAGACCGTGTCTACAAACTGCTGGAACAAAAAAATCAAAAGCCAAAGCCGAAAAGGAAGGCCTTTAGTAAAGATATGCGAATTGCTGTCAATACAATCAGGCAATCCTTATCAATGGTGTCGGATAGCGGAATAAATCTTGATTCAGAAGAAGAAGAATTTGACGAATTTTACCAATTTACCATTCGGATACCAAAGAAAAAATAAATGTACTTTTTAGGACCAAACGGAATATCGTTTGGTCCTTATTTTCACCCAAATTATGGTATATCATCTAATATTCTCTGTTTGAATATTTTTAGAAAAAAAGCAACATCAAAACTTTTCATGATAAAATAGGTAACATAGTCATTTTTTTTCAAGCGTTTTTGCAGTTTAATAGATTTATATTTGATAGAATATGTGTAAGAATCTAGGAAAAATTATTAAGGTAGGTGACATCGTGGGCAAAGTTCTTGCAATCGCGAATCAAAAAGGCGGAGTCGGCAAAACGACTACCTCTGTCAATCTAGGCGCCTGCTTAGCATACATAGGGAAAAGGGTCCTTCTGGTAGACATTGACCCTCAAGGAAATGCAACGAGCGGTATTGGAATTGAAAAGGCAGAAGTAGAACAATGTATATATGATGTGCTGGTAGATGATGTAGAAGTTAAAAATGTGATTAAGCCGACATCCCTTGAAAATTTGTATACTTTACCTGCTACAATCCAATTGGCAGGAGCAGAAATTGAACTGGTTCCGACCATCTCAAGAGAGGTTCGCTTAAAGCGTGCACTTGGAGAGATTAAAGATCAATTTGATTATATTATTATTGATTGTCCTCCGTCACTTGGCCTTTTAACCATCAATGCATTAACAGCCTCAGATGCAGTCTTGATCCCTGTACAATGTGAGTATTACGCATTAGAAGGTTTAAGTCAGCTATTAAATACCGTAAGGCTTGTACAAAAACACTTAAATCAGGATTTGAAAATAGAAGGTGTTTTATTAACCATGCTTGATGCCCGGACAAATCTTGGCATTCAGGTGATTGAAGAAGTGAAAAAGTATTTTCAAGACAAGGTTTATAAAACAATTATTCCAAGAAATGTCCGTCTAAGTGAAGCACCAAGCCACGGAGAACCGATTATCACTTATGATTCAAAATCTCGCGGAGCAGAAGTATATTTAGATTTGGCAAAGGAAGTGGTCTCAAATGGCTAAAGGATTAGGCAAAGGACTTGATGCATTTTTCCCTCAATCGGAACCAATTAAAGATGAAGCCGTTCAAGACATTAAGTTGAAGGAATTACGTCCCAACCCCTATCAGCCAAGGAAAAACTTTCAGAAGGAAGCCATCGAAGAATTAAAAGCATCGATTTTAGAGCATGGAATTCTCCAGCCTCTTGTTGTAAGAAAGAGCATCAAAGGCTATGAAATTGTTGTAGGGGAACGTCGTTTCCGTGCAGCGAAGGAAGCAAAGCTTGAAACCGTACCAGCGGTTGTGAGAGAACTTTCAGAACAACAAATGATGGAACTGGCAGTGATTGAAAATCTGCAAAGGGAAGATTTAAATCCTATTGAGGAAGGCCTGGCGTATCAAACTTTATTGGAAAAACTATCATTAACCCAGGAAGAAGTGGCAAAGCGTCTGGGAAAAAGCCGGCCGCATGTAGCCAACTATATCCGCCTCCTTTCCCTTCCTGCTAACATTCAAGAATTAATCTCAAGCGGTAAGATCTCAATGGGTCATGGCCGTGCCCTATTGGGGCTTCGCCAAAAAGTCAAAATTCCAATCTTAGTCGAAAAAGTAATCAATGAAAGTTTAAATGTCCGTCAGTTGGAAAAACTGATTCAACAACTAAATGAAAATGTTTCACGTGAAACAAAAAAGCCGGAAAAGAAAAAAGATGTGTTTATCCAGGAACGAGAAAACTCACTTGGCGAACGTTTTGGCACGACCGTTCATATTAAACAATCAAAAAACAAAGGGAAAATTGAAATTGAATTTTTTTCCAAAGCGGATTTAGAGCGGATATTAGAGATGCTCAACCAAGAATCTCCCTTATGAGTTTTGTCGAAAAGAGAGTTCGCCCCAAAAGGGTCTGACCCCCTCACTCAATTTTCAATATATAGGCGCTTTTAAGATTAGTTCAGCTATATATTGACGTTGTGGGGTCTGACCCTTTGTTTTGGGATAACCTCTCTTTATTTTTATGTCACTATAAGGAAAAAATAGGAGAATTCATCATGTTTTTAGTGGGAACAATTGTAAATGGTTTGTTAATTGTTGTGGGAACACTTTTCGGGAAGCTCCTCCATCGAATTCCTGAAAGTATGAAATCAACAGTTATGTATGCTATAGGGCTGGCTGTTATGGTGTTAGGCTTACAGATGGGACTGAAAAGTGATAATTTCCTCATTGTAATCCTAAGTTTGGTTATTGGAGCGGTAATCGGGGAGCTGTTAAAATTAGAAGAAAAGCTGAATGATTTAGGGCTCTGGATTGAAAAAAAGGTTGGCACGAGCGGAAAGGGCAGTATTTCTGAAGGATTTGTAACGGCTACACTCATCTTTGTTATTGGTGCGATGGCCATTATTGGCGCTCTTAACAGCGGAATCCGAGGCGATCATTCTGTTCTTTATACAAAGTCGATTATCGATGGTTTTACTGCATTGATTTTAACGACAACCCTAGGAATTGGCGTCATTTTTTCAGCCATCCCTGTGGTGCTTTATGAAGGGCTGATTGCCTTATTTGCTACCCAAATTGATCGGTTTGTCCCCCATGCGCTGATGAACCAATTTATTGTCGAAATGACCGCAACAGGCGGGGTCATGATTATGGCTATTGGGTTAAACCTGACAGGAATCATGAAGATAAAAGTAGCCAATTTCCTCCCGGGTATTGTTGTCACCGGAGTAATTGTCACCATTCTTTATAACTATCATCATTTTTTTAAATAAGTTATGTGAGAAGTTCATTCGAGTGGAAGGTGCGAGACTCCCGCGGAAAGCGAGCATCCTGTAACGGAAATCACCCCATTAAATAAAACAAACAGAAGCAATCGTCTAGTCCACGATTGCTTCTGTTTCGTTTTTCCAGTCAAGTTTGGGCCAATCCCGCTTGGCATAGTGTAAGCTGGCCAGATAAATTCCATTTGAAATGGTTTTTGCCATCTTCATAACAAGATTCAGCCGGGTATTTTGTAACACATAAAACTCCATAAAACCGCTCACGTTTACGATCCCGGTTATATGTATATCACCCACAGCAGGAAGATTTTTATTAACCCCTGCTCCCGGTTTGACAGGTCCATCCAGAAGCTGAATCAGACCAATATTTTTCATACGTCCAAGACAGGCATCAATTCCAATAATAAATGGATTCAAATGTTTCGACTCAATCTCCATTAATTTCTCATTTAGATTAACGGCATGGATAGGCTCATCCAATGTCCCGTACACATAGAAAGATTGGGGATTTTTTTCAGCCAGCAGAGTTCCGACAAGTGGTCCTAATGAATCTCCTGTGGAGCGATCCGTTCCGATACAAACAAACACAATGGGGCGGCTTGGATGATCCGGGAGATTTTTCATTAATTCTCCTGCAAGGCTTTCTGCTGCCTGAAAATCATCATAATTAATTCGTGTCCGCGACTTCCGTTCAAAAAAACCCACTTTGAGATTCATTCCTTCCACTCCTTTCATGTTCAGCAATTTTTATCAGTATAGGGGAATTTTATGGAATCTATACATAAGAAATTGTTAATAAATCACAATGCTACAAAGAGAGAAGAAATCTTGTTAAAATAGGATAGTGCTATTAGGTGTCAAAGGAAGGTGGTTAAATGAGTCTTACTGAAAAAGGTATTCATAATATTATTAATAAATTCCAAAATGAAGATACGTGGCTGACACTTGGGGAAGGATTTTTAAAAATTGCTGCTATACTGGTTATATCTAATATATTAATCAGAATTGGGAAAGTGACCATCCGCAACATTTTTAAAATTCGCAACCGGTCTCCCTTTAGAACAGAAGAACGCAGGGAAGAAACGCTTTCAAGACTGTTGGATAATATTCTTTCTTACGTTGTTTACTTTATTGCCTTTTTAATGATCCTTTCGGTGTTTGCGATTGATGTGAAGGCACTGCTGGCAGGAGCGGGAATCGTCGGATTAGCCGTCGGCTTTGGTGCACAAAGTCTCGTCAAAGACATCCTTTCAGGTTTTTTTATCATTTTTGAGGATCAATTTGCCGTTGGCGATCATATCCGCATAGGAGAATTTGAAGGTAATGTCGAATCCATTGGGTTAAGAGTCACAAAAATTAAAAATTGGACAGGAGAAATCCATATCCTTCCAAACGGAAGCATCACCCAGGTAACCAATTTTTCAATTAACAATAGTGTTGCCGTTGTCGATGTGGCCATTGCTTATGGTGAAGATGTGGAAAAGGCCGAAAAGGTGATTGGCGATCTTCTTGTCACATTGCCGGAGCGTTATGAAGAATTAATCAAACCGCCTGAGTTATTAGGTATTCAAAATATGGGACCTACCGAAATCGTCTTAAGGATTGTGGCGGAGACCCTGCCAATGAAGCAGGTATATATCGCCAGAATGATGAGAAAAGAAATTAAATTAGTGTTAGATCAGCATGAAATAGATGTCCCACTGCCGCGTCTTGTTGCGTACTCCCGTGAAAATAGTCCGTCAAAATAAATCAAGGTTATAAGGAGGATTGACCAATGGAGGAAAAGGAGTTTGCCTTAAATGATGTTGTGGAAATGAAAAAACAGCATCCTTGTGGGACAAATCGCTGGAAAATTATTCGAATGGGGATGGATGTCCGCATCAAATGCGAGGGCTGCGGACATAGTGTGCTCATTCCCAGGAAAGAATTCTCACGGAAAATGAAGAAAATATTGGTGAAGCATGAGCAATAAGCAGGTATTTCAATCGGCATGTCCGCTAAATTGCTGGGATAGCTGCGGCTTTCATGTCACGGTTGAGAATGATAAGGTCATAAAGGTAGATGGGGATCCGGGACATCCGATAACAAAAGGAAAAATTTGCGGACGCGGGCGGATGCTGGAAACCAGAACTAATTCTCCAAAGCGCTTATTATACCCCTTGAAAAAGGTGAATGGAGAATTTGTTCCAATTACTTGGGAACAGGCACTTGATGAAATATCCGCTAAATTATTGGAAATAAAAGAGAAATTTGGGACGACAGCCGTTTTACACAGCCATGATTATGCGAATAACGGGATTTTGAAAAATCTCGACCAGCGCTTTTTTAATGGATATGGCGGAGTAACGGAAGTGGTGGGTTCCCTTTGTTGGGGAGCAGGAATTGAAGCGCAAAGATGGGATTTTGGGGAAGCGTGGTCCCATGAGCCAAACGATGTTTTCAATAGTAAGAACATTATCATTTGGGGAAGAAATGTTGCACGAACCAACATGCATTTCTACGAAATGCTGCTCGAAGCAAAAAAACACGGCGCTACACTTTTCGTCATTGATCCCATTTTTAATGCAACAGCCAAAATTGCAGATGAATATATCACCATTAAGCCGGGAATGGATGGTCTGTTAGCTGTTGGAATCATGAAGGAAATGCTTCGTTTAGGATTGGCAGACCGAGAATTTATTGACCATTATACGCACGGCTTTTCGGATTTAGAGCAGCTCATTCATAGCGTTTCGATCGAGGAGATCAGTGACAAAACGGAAGTCCCTGTGGAAGTTATGACGAGGTTAGCTGCTGTTTTTGCGGATAAACCGACATCTGTCTATATGGGCCTTGGCATGCAAAGATATCAAAATGGCGGCAATACGATTCGGCTAATTGATGCCCTTGTGGCCATCAGCGGAAATATTGGGATTGCCGGCGGCGGGGCCAATTATGCGAATCGGCAGGTGGGGCAAAGCTTTGCCTTCGACGAATTGACCCTCAAGAGCAGAAAACAGAACCATCGACAGTTCCCCATTATGAAGCAGGCGGAAGAAGTCCTGACAGCCAAGGACCCTGCCATTCAAATGATTGTTGTAACCTGCGGCAACCCGCTGACACAGGTTCCGGATTCTTCAGTTGTGGTGAAGGCCTTTGCTTCTGTTCCAACCGTAGTGGTTATTGAACATTTTATGACGGATACAGCAAAGCTGGCTGATTATATTTTGCCGACAACAACGGTTTTTGAGGAAGAGGATTTCTATTATTCCTCGATGTACCATCATTATGTAAACTATGGGCCAAAGCTTGTTGAAGCCCCAGGTGAGTCCAAATCCGACTTGTGGATTTGGACTCAATTGGCAGAACGACTTGGCTTTGGTGAGGATTTTCATTTTACAAGAGATCAATTTTTCAATATGGCCTTGCAACCGCTAAAGGAAAAGGGATTTACATTGGAAAAACTGAAGGAACGAAAAACGCTGGAATTGCCAGTGAGGATGATTCCGTGGCAGGAAGGTAAATTTAGGACGCCAACGGGGAAATTTGAGTTTACTTCCACGCTGCCGGAAATTGAAAATGGTCAATTACAATTATCGCTGCCACAAGAATCGAAATGGGAAAATCCAAAGCTTGCTGAAGACTTTCCGTATCATTTATTAACGATCCATCCAATGCGTTCGAACCATTCACAGAATTATCACCTGCTGAAAGTGAAGCCGCAGTTGAAAGTGGAGATTGCGAAAAATATTGCGGAGGACCAGCACTTGCACGATGGGGATTATGTAAAGGTTTGGAATGACCGCGGTGAAGTCAAAGGATATGTATCGATTTTACAAAAATCCCATCCAGATATCATCAATATTGATGAGGGAATTTGGAAGGAGTTCGGCGGATCGGTTAATAACTTGACCTCAAGCAGACCATCTGACAACGGAGTTGGCAGCACCCTTTATGATTGTCTGGTCAATATTGAAAGAATAACTGACGAGGATGTCTAAAAGGCATCCTTGTCTTTTTTCGAACAAATCACTATAATTGTGAGAGGCTTTTTAAATCATTGTCAATGTTAGTGGAATTTTTGATTTTGCACGTTGTTGATTGGAGCGGAGGGTGCTCGACTCCTGCGGGATGCAGAGGTCACGGGAGACCCCGCAGGCGCCTAAAGCGCCGAGGAGGCTCCCGGACCTCCCCGCGGAAAGCGAGCACCCGGAGCGGAAATCAACAACCCTAATCATTCGAACTAAATTTTTATAATAGATATTTTTACTTGAGGAGTGACATGAATGGCACTAACAGCAGGTATTGTTGGATTACCGAACGTTGGAAAATCTACATTATTTAATGCAATTACACAAGCAGGTGCTGAATCTGCAAACTATCCATTTTGTACAATTGATCCGAATGTAGGGATTGTGGAAGTTCCTGACCACCGATTGAACAAATTGACCGAACTCGTACAGCCTAAAAAGACCGTTCCAACCGCATTTGAATTTACCGATATTGCCGGGATTGTGAAAGGTGCAAGTAAAGGGGAAGGGTTGGGGAACAAGTTCCTTTCTCATATTCGTGAAGTCGATGCCATTTGTCAGGTAGTCCGCTGCTTTGCAGATGATAACATCACCCATGTTTCCGGAAAGGTTGATCCAATCTCCGATATTGAAACAATCAATTTGGAATTAATTCTTGCCGACATGGAATCGGTGGAAAAAAGGATTAGCCGTGTGGAAAAATTGGCAAAGCAAAAGGACAAGGATGCAGCGGCTGAATTTGAAGCTCTCTCCATGCTTCGCGATGCATTTGAAGCGGAAAAACCGGCCCGTACTGTAGATTTTACAGAAGAACAGCTGAAATATGTAAAGCAATTGCATTTACTAACCATTAAGCCTGTTCTTTATGTGGCGAATGTTGGTGAGGATGATGTCGCCGATCCATCAGGAAATGAATATGTTCAAAAGGTCCGTGAATTTGCTGCAGCCGATAACGCAGAAGTCATCGTCATTTGTGCAAAGATTGAGGAGGAAATTGCTGAACTTGAAGGAGAAGAAAAGCAAATGTTCCTCGAAGAGCTTGGCATTGAAGAATCCGGTCTTGATCAATTAATTCGCGCTGCTTACAGTTTACTTGGTTTAGCGACCTATTTTACTGCTGGTGTTCAAGAGGTTAGAGCCTGGACATTCAGAACGGGGATGAAGGCTCCACAATGTGCCGGAATCATTCACTCTGATTTTGAACGCGGCTTTATCCGGGCAGAAACAGTCGCCTATGAAGACCTTTTAGCAGCTGGAAGCCATAATGCAGCAAAAGAAGCCGGGAAAGTTCGTCTAGAGGGTAAAGATTATATTGTAAAAGACGGCGATGTTATCCATTTCCGTTTTAATGTGTAGCAGTTTCCTGATTGATCAGGAACTATTTGCTGAGTTGAATTTTACTGGCCAATGAAGGTCGTTGCTTTTTCTTAATACCTATGCTATAATCTTAACTTGTGAGTAATGAATAATTGCTCCTTGCCCATAAACGGGCCGTTAGACCAAAAGGAGGTGACTGTGATGAATAAGTACGAAATCATGTACATCATCCGCCCAAATATTGAAGATGAAGCTAAAAAAGCTCTTGTTGAGCGTTTTAACACAATTCTTCTTGAAAATGGTGCGGAAGTGGCAGAAACAAAAGATTGGGGTAAGCGCCGTCTTGCATATGAAATCAATGATTTCCGCGACGGATACTACCAAATCGCTAAAACAACGTCTTCAGCTGATGCAGTACAAGAATTTTCTCGTCTTGCAAAAATCAACGAAGATATCATTCGCCATATTGTAATTAAAGAAGAAGAATAAAATTAATATATAGGTTTTATTGCTTTAAATGTTTCACATGAAACAAAGGAGTTGATTCTGATGATGAATCGTGTCGTACTTGTTGGCCGTTTAACAAAAGACCCTGAGCTGCGTTATACGCCAAGTGGAGTTGCTGTTGCGACGTTTACTTTGGCTGTAAATCGCCAATTTTCCAATCAGTCGGGGGAGCGCGAGGCAGACTTTATAAATTGTGTTGTTTGGCGTAAACCAGCTGAAAATGTGGCGAACTTTTTGAAAAAGGGCAGCTTAGCAGGTGTTGATGGCCGGATTCAAACCCGCAACTATGAAGGACAAGATGGAAAACGTGTTTATGTTACTGAGATTGTAGCAGAAAGTGTTCAATTCCTTGAGCCTAGAAATTCATCAGGCGGCGGCAGCGGCAGAAACGACAACGAGTACTTCGGTGCTCCTCCGAGAGAACCACAAGGAAATCCTTTTGGTGGAGGAAATCAGAACCAACGCCAGGGCAATAACAACCAAGGCTATACACGCGTGAATGATGATCCGTTCGCTGGCAGCGGTCAAATTGACATCTCTGACGACGATCTACCATTCTAAACGGAACACTTATTGAACGTTCATATAATTAAACAATAAAGGAGGGAATTTTCATGGCAGGAGGACGCAAAGGCGGCCGCGCAAAACGCCGTAAAGTTTGCTACTTTACAGCTAACGGCATCACTCGCATCGATTATAAAGATGTGGATTTACTTAAAAAATTCATCTCTGAGCGTGGAAAGATTTTACCACGTCGTGTAACTGGTACAAGCGCTAAATACCAACGTAAACTAACAGTTGCAATCAAACGTGCACGTCAAATGGCATTATTACCATTCGTAGCTGGTGAATAAAAAAATGTAAGGCAGCGGGACCTCTGGTCTTGCTGCCTTTTTCTTTATTAATTTGTAAAAGTTGAATCCAAGCGTGTGACTGGCTAAAATAAAAGAATGGGTTTCGATATTATTTAGGGGTGAAGAAGTGAAAAATGCTCGGAGATTAACAGAAGGCGCAGTACTTTTAGCAGCCTACACAGTTCTTTTATTACTAACCATTTACGTGCCAGTAATCGGCATAATCACGAATCTGGTCCTACCGCTGCCTTTTATCCTGTTTGCGGCAAAATATAAGCTGAAATATTCGGGTGCACTCTTTGCTGCTGCTATATTTCTTTCCTTTCTGGCGGGTTCGATCATGGGTCTTGTTCTCTTATTTATTTATGGGACCGTCGGATTTGTAATGGGCTATATGCTCCAAAGAAATAAAAGCAGAGCTGCAATCCTTATTTCAAGCACACTCACATTTATGTTTTTTGCTTTAATCATGTACGTCATAAGTGCAGCCTTTTTCCATATGGATATGTTCCATGAAATCCTGAGTGTTGTGAAGCAATCAAATATTCAGTCGCAGGAATTGCTTAAATCAAGAATTCCGGATGATCAGCTGAATTTGATGGTGAAGCAAAACAACGAAGCGATTAAATTGCTGGAGGTTTTAGCGCCCACCATTCTCCTCTTCAGTTCGATATTTTCCGTTTTGATTATCCAACTGGTGTGCTTCCCTATTGCAAAAAGATTTGGATTAACAGTACCCACTTGGGGCAAATTCAGAAACCTTACATTGCCAAGAAGCCTGTTGTGGTACTATTTAATAGCCTTGGCAGCCAATTTCCTGCTGCATCCTAAAGAAGGCACCTATTTATTTGCAGCTCTCATTAACCTTACATATGTATTGGAATTTTTTATGATCATACAAGGCTTTTCCTTGTTATATTTCTTTTTTCATCAAAGAAATTTTCCAAAAGGCCTGCGTTTAGTCATTACGGTTCTAGCGTTATTGCCAATTTTCCGTTATATTATAAGGATATTAGGAATTATTGATTTAGGTATGGATTTGAGAAAGCGCTTTGATAAAAAAGAGTGAGACTTGGCGTTAGGAGCTGAAAAAATGCCTGCATTTTTAGAAAAGCGGTCAATTCGTTATCCCTTTTACGGGTTGATAGGCGTGACAATAGTCCTCGACATCATCCTATTTTTATATAATTGGATACTAAGTGTGGGTGGGCTGTTGTTAATGTTTTTTCCGCTGTATTATATGCTTGTCATTGACCATCGTCAACGGAAGGAAATGGCTGAGTATATTTCGACCCTTTCCTATCGTGTGAAAAAAGTTGGGGAAGAAGCACTGATGGAAATGCCCATAGGTATTATGCTGATCAATGATGAGTATTATATTGAGTGGACGAATCCTTATCTATCATCGTGCTTTGACGAAGATACCCTTGTAGGGAGATCACTTTACGATGTGGCGGATGCGTTAATCCCTTTAATTAAGCAAGAGGTGGAAACGGAGATTATTTCTCTTCATGATCGAAAGTTTCGAGTGATACATAAGCATGAGGAACGCCTTCTCTACTTTTTCGATGTGACAGAGCAAACGGAAATTGAAAAAATGTATCAAGATGAGCGAACCGTTATTGCTATCATCTTTTTAGATAATTATGATGATCTGACACAGGGTATGGATGACCAAATGCGTGGAAGCATCAATAATCTCGTAACTTCCATCTTGAATAAGTGGGCACAGGATAATGGGATTTTTATAAAAAGAATTTCCTCAGAACGCTTTATTGCTGTTTTTAGTGAAAGAATCCTTCATATTCTTGAAAAAGCGAAGTTTGCGATTCTCGATGATGTCAGGGAGATGACCTCCAAACAGAATGTATCGTTTACCTTGAGTATTGGGGTTGGCGCAGGTGTTTCTTCCCTGCCCGAATTAGGAAGTCTGGCCCAGTCAAGCTTGGATTTAGCCTTGGGGCGCGGCGGTGATCAGGCTGCCATTAAGCAGCCAAATGGCAAGGTGAAATTTTATGGGGGCAAAACAAACCCTATTGAAAAAAGAACTAGAGTTCGAGCAAGAGTCATCTCTCATGCACTCAAGGATTTGATTATTGCCAGTGACAAAGTCATCATTATGGGCCATAAAAATCCGGACATGGATTCCATTGGCTCCTCTATCGGAATTTATAAAGTAGCACAAATGAACCAAAAGGATGCCTATATCGTCGTTAACTTTCAGGAAATCGATATCGGTGTAAGGCGCTTAATAGATGAAATCCGAAACCATGAACATTTGTTTTCCCGTTTTATTGGTGCTGAAGAGGCATTGGAAATTGCTACTGATAAAACATTGCTGGTCGTGGTAGACACACACAAGCCGGCGCTCGTCATGGAAGAAAAGCTGTTAAATAAAATTGATAATGTTGTCGTGATTGACCACCATCGCCGCGGGGAAGACTTTATTAAAAATCCTCTCCTCGTCTATATGGAGCCCTATGCTTCATCAACGGCAGAGCTGGTGACAGAGTTTCTTGAATACCAGCCAAAACGCGGTAAAATAGAAATGTTAGAAGCAACAGCATTGCTGGCAGGAATAATTGTCGATACGAAAAGCTTCACATTACGGACAGGTTCGCGCACCTTTGATGCGGCCTCTTACCTAAGGGCACATGGAGCGGATACCGTTCTTGTCCAAAAGTTTTTACGGGAAGATGTGGAAACCTATATTAAGAGGTCGAAGTTAATTGAATCTGTTTCTTTTTATCGAGATGGGATTGCCATTGCTTTAGGAAATGAAAGTGAAATGAATGATCAAATTGTCATTGCTCAAGCAGCAGACACTTTACTAACCATGGATGGTGTAATTGCCTCCTTCGTCATTTCAAAACGCAGTGAAGCGGTCATCGGCATCAGCGCCAGATCTCTAGGAAATATCAATGTCCAGGTCATCATGGAAATAATGAAGGGCGGCGGACATTTAACGAACGCGGCCACTCAGCTGAGCGGTGTTTCATTAGAAGAAGCAAAAATACAATTAACGCATGCCATTGATGAATACTTTGAAGGGGGAAAAAAGGAATGAAAGTCATTTTTCTAAAAGATGTTAAAGGAAAAGGAAAAAAAGGCGAAGTGAAGAATGTTGCCGATGGATATGCCCATAACTTTTTAATTAAACAAGGGTTGGCGATTGAAGCAAACACTTCCAATATCAGCACGTTGGATGCCCAGAAGAAAAAGGAAGAAAAACAGGCTGCCATTGAGTTTGAGGAAGCCAAAAAATTAAAGGAATCCTTGGATAAAATTACGGTTGAGCTTTCTGCAAAAGCTGGCGAAGGCGGCAGATTATTCGGATCGATTACGACAAAGCAAATTGCCGAAGAGCTGCAAAAGAAACATGGAATCAAAATTGATAAGCGGAAAATGGAACTGGGCGACGCCATTCGTGGTCTCGGAGTTACAAAGGTACCAGTAAAGCTTCATCATGATGTACTCGCTACGTTAAATGTTCATGTGAAGGAAGTTCACTAATTTTTTACAGTGCAGAATTTCTGAGAAACATGTTAGAATATAAAAGTTGGCAAGAACGTGATCGGTTTTAACTGGTCACTTTTCTTCTTTATGGATATAATTGGATGGAACTATTAATATATTATCCTCTTGAACGGGAGGTTTTATAGATTGAGTGATTTATTTGCAGATCGTCTGCCACCGCAAAATATTGAAGCTGAACAGGCCGTTTTAGGTGCCATTTTTCTTGAGCCTTCATCACTTACGATGGCTTCAGAAATTTTAATACCGGAAGACTTTTATCGAGCTGCCCATCAGAAGATTTTTAATGTGATGTTGAATCTTAATGATGCGGGTAAAGCAGTCGACTTAATTACGGTTACTGAGGAACTTGCTGCTGCTAAGCTGTTGGAGGATACAGGCGGGGTTAGTTATTTAAGTGATTTAGCCGGGTCTGTGCCAACGGCAGCGAATATTGAATACTATGCGAGAATCGTAGAGGAAAAATCGTTGTTACGCCGATTAATTCGCACAGCTACAACGATTGCATCTGATGGTTATTCCCGCGAGGATGAAGTAGAATCACTATTAAGTGAAGCAGAAAAAAGCATTCTTGAGGTAGCCCAAAGGAAAAATGCCGGTGCTTTCCATAATATTAAGGATGTCCTTGTAAGGACCTATGATAATATTGAAATCATGCATCAGCGCGTCGGTGAAATTACAGGGCTGGAGACAGGCTTCGTTGAACTTGACCGAATGACGGCAGGCTTCCAGCGAAATGACTTAATCATTGTCGGTGCCCGTCCGTCTGTAGGTAAAACGGCGTTCGCACTAAATATAGCGCAAAACGTGGCCCAAAAAACGGGTGAAAACATTGCGATTTTTAGTCTTGAGATGGGTGCAGAGCAGCTTGTCATGCGTCTGCTTTGTGCGGAAGGCAATATTGATGCGCAACGGCTTCGTACCGGCTCCCTGACAGAGGAAGACTGGGGTAAGCTGACAATGGCGATGGGAAGTCTGGCGAGCACTGGTATCTTTATTGATGATACTCCAGGTGTCCGGATTAGTGATATCCGTTCGAAGTGCCGCCGTTTAAAGCAGGAACATGGCTTAGGAATGATCCTGATTGATTACTTGCAGCTTATTTTGGGAAGCGGCCGCTCAGGTGAGAACCGTCAGCAGGAAGTATCGGAAATCTCACGTTCTTTGAAGCAGCTAGCCCGTGAGCTTCAAGTTCCAGTTATTGCCCTTTCTCAGTTATCCCGTGGTGTCGAGCAGCGTCAAGATAAACGCCCGATGATGTCCGATATTCGTGAATCTGGTAGTATTGAGCAGGATGCGGATATTGTTGCCTTCCTTTATCGTGATGATTACTATGATAAAGAATCCGAGAATAAGAATATTATTGAAATTATCATTGCCAAGCAGCGTAACGGCCCAACTGGTACGGTATCGCTGGCATTTGTAAAGGAATATAATAAATTCGTGAACCTGGAGAGGCGCTTTGATGATCCTCCTGGTGCGTAGAAGGGTGGCTCTTGAGTCATCCTTTTTTGCTATATTCATAAATTAATATTTTACGAACATATTTTATTAATGTTATATAAATGTTCGTGTTTAATTGACTTTTGGGCAGCGTAATTGATAAAATAACAGAGGATATTAATTAAAAGCAAATAATTCGGAGGTGCCTTTAATGTCATCAGTAGTAGTAGTTGGGACGCAATGGGGAGATGAAGGAAAGGGAAAAATCACCGACTTTCTTTCTGAAAATGCAGAGGTAATTGCTCGTTATCAAGGAGGCAATAATGCAGGGCACACCATCCAATTTAATGGAGAAACCTACAAATTGCACTTAATTCCATCAGGGATTTTCAATAAAGAAAAAATCAGTGTAATCGGAAATGGAATGGTAGTTGATCCAAAAGCACTTGTTACGGAACTTGCATACTTACATGAAAAAGGTGTTTCGACGGATAATTTGCGCATCAGCAACCGTGCCCATGTCATCCTGCCTTACCATCTAAAATTGGATGAAGCAGAAGAAGCTAGCAAAGGCGCCAATAAAATTGGAACAACCAAAAAGGGTATTGGTCCAGCCTACATGGATAAAGCGGCACGGGTCGGAATTCGAATTGCCGATCTGCTCGACCGCGAAGTATTTGAAGAAAAGCTTGAGCGCAATTTAGCAGAAAAAAATCGCTTATTTGAAAGAATTTATGAGACAACCGGTTTTACAAAAGAAGAAATTTTAGACGAATATTATGAGTATGGACAACAATTTAAACAATATGTATGCGATACCTCCGTTGTCTTAAATGATGCATTGGATGAAGGCCGCCGCGTTCTTTTTGAGGGCGCTCAAGGCGTTATGCTTGATATCGACCAAGGAACCTATCCATTTGTAACTTCCTCTAACCCGGTAGCCGGAGGAGTAACCATTGGTTCAGGTGTCGGCCCATCAAAAATCAGCCATGTCGTTGGAGTTTGCAAAGCCTATACATCACGTGTTGGTGACGGACCATTCCCTACGGAATTATTTGATGACATCGGCAATCGCATTCGTGAAGTAGGCCGTGAATATGGGACTACAACCGGACGCCCGCGCCGTATCGGCTGGTTTGATAGTGTGGTTGTCAGCCACGCCCGCCGTGTCAGCGGATTAACGGACTTATCCCTTAACTCCATTGATGTCTTAACAGGCATTGAGACGTTAAAAATCTGTACAGCTTATCGCTATAAGGATAAGATTATTACAGAATATCCGGCGAGCTTGAAGATCTTGTCTGAGTGTGAACCGGTATATGAAGAGTTACCAGGCTGGACAGAGGATATTACCGGCTGCAAATCATTAGATGAATTGCCAGTAAATGCACGACACTATGTAGAGCGTGTCACTCAGCTGACCGGGATTCCATTATCCACCTTCTCCGTCGGACCGGATCGTGAGCAAACCAATGTTGTGCGCAGTCCTTGGAGACAGATCTAATATGAAATGAAGAGCCCTCCTTTTATGTGAGGGCTCTTCCTGTTTGTAAGGGCAGGAAGAACAGTTTCTATTGTCTTTGGAGCTGTTTTTTTATCGATATTGGTCAATTAAAGAACCTCTAAATGCCTGTAATGCAGCATTATTGAGGATCTCGGTAAAATAAGGGGCACTCTAAATGCCCGAGCGCCAGCAATTTTGGTGATCTCGGTAAATAAGAGACTCCTTAAATGCCCGAGCGCCAGCAAATTTGGTGATCTCGGTAAATAAGAGACTCCCTAAATGCCCGGGAGGCAGCAAATTTGATGGAATCGGTAAATAAGAGGCACTCTTAATGCCCGAGCCCTGATCTTTTCATGTATTTCGGGCATTAAGAATGTTCCCAAAAGGCCTATTACTATCTATTAGAGTGCAAAAAAATTAATTATAGGTTACCATTATTAATTTTTTTAAAAAAACTATTGCATATATTATTAAATCCATGATATTATAAAAAGCGTCGTCACGAAACGATAAAGAGTACGAGCCATTAGCTCAGTTGGTAGAGCATCTGACTTTTAATCAGAGGGTCGAAGGTTCGAGTCCTTCATGGCTCACCAAAGTTTTTTACGGAAGCAAAATAACTTCCATTGTTAGGCCCCTTGGTCAAGCGGTTAAGACACCGCCCTTTCACGGCGGTAACACGGGTTCGAATCCCGTAGGGGTCATGGCACATAGCGGTCGGTAAGCGACTGGCAAGGACGGTTGCCTTGCTGACTGCTATATTCAAAGTTTGGTCCGGTAGTTCAGTTGGTTAGAATGCCTGCCTGTCACGCAGGAGGTCGCGGGTTCGAGTCCCGTCCGGACCGCCACTTTTACATAGATAAGATATGGCTCAGTAGCTCAGTCGGTAGAGCACGTTGAATAAGCTACATCGAATCAACAACAGCGTACCCATCGAATTGCATCTTGAATAAGCACTCTGAGATGGGGACGAAGGACGACCACTATCAAAGTTTAGGACACAATTTTATATATGGCTCAGTAGCTCAGTCGGTAGAGCAAAGGACTGAAAATCCTTGTGTCGGCGGTTCGATTCCGTCCTGAGCCATCCTTAAATTAAAAAGAAGCTAACCCTCTGGGTTAGCTTCTTTTTATTTGTAGAAGTTTTTTGTAGGAAAATGTCAGTAATTATACATTTTGGTTACATTTCCAATACAAATAAAGTTTTTTATATAAATTATGGTAAATTGGAGAAGTCGAAATTTGTAAAAAAATATTTAATAGATTAATAGAACTAGTTTATTAGAATCATCGTTTATGGAGGAACAACTCAATGATACAATTGCTAAGAATGGCAGTAACCTCCGCCATCGCAGCCTCTGCCATCATCTATTCCACTGGTCCTGTACATGCTGATGAAGCAGCCTTACATAAAAGTCCGGATCTGACAGAAGCAGCCGCTATTACCGTTAACGGCAAGCCGATTGTTTTCTTAAATAACGAAAAGTCCGCTGAAGACGTAATTGAAAAACTTAAGCTTCAATATGTGACAAAGGATCAATTAAATAAGCTAAATACATTGGCCAAAAATTCACTGCCCCCGTTAAAGAAGAATGAAACTCGGGTTTTAGGTGTGCAGTTTTCTGAAAACGTTACCATTCAGGAAGAAAAAGCTTCTGCCAATAAAATTCTCACAGAGGAAAAGGCAATCGCCTTGTTACAAAAAGGGACACTATCAGAAGAGCAATATGTTGTGAAAAAAGGCGATGTCCTAAGTTCCATTGCCAAAAAACACAATTTAAAGCTCTCAGAATTATTAGCCTTAAATCCAAAGGTTAAAGTGACCTCCATCATTCAAATCGGTCAAAAAATAAATATTACGGTTCCGAAACCATTTGTTCATGTGTTGGTTGAAAAAGAAGCCAATAAAAAAGAAGTGATTCCATACCAAACCCAGGTCATCAGCCAATCATCCTTACCTAAAGGCGAAACAAAGCTAAAACAAAAAGGCAAAACAGGTGAAAAAGATGTTACATATATGATTTCGGAACAAAACGGGCTAACGGTTAAAAAAACAGTCGAAGCTCAAAAAGTTCTACAGAAGCCAATAAATAGCATTATCATTAAGGGAACAAAAGAGATTCCATCAAGAGGGGATGGCACGTTTGCCTGGCCGACCAATGGCGGCTATATTTCCAGTACCATGGGATATAGATGGGGCCAGTTTCATAAAGGAATTGATATTGCCAGACCCAATAATCTAACCATCAAAGCGGCTGATAATGGTGTCGTGATCTTCGCAGGCTGGGATGGAGATTTTGGGAACAAAATTGAAATCGACCATCGAAATGGATTTCATACGATTTACGGCCATATGTCTTCACTAAAGGTCCATGCCGGTCAAACGGTTAAAAAAGGCCAGGCGATTGGCATTATGGGCCAAACCGGCGATGCGACAGGGGTTCACCTGCATTTTGAAATTCATCAAAACGGAGTCTTAAAAAATCCGCTTTCCTATCTTAAATAAAACCAAGAAGAGGCTGTTTTTTTAACATCCTCTTTTTTTTTCCCAATGTTGAGAAATGCTACTAATAGGTGAATTTAAACAGAAACAATGGTAAAGTAAAATAGAGTATATATGACTTTTAAAGGATTTTTCATAATTAGCATCCATTTGAACAAAGGAGGAATGAGTATGGAGAAGAAAATTCTTGTCGTCGATGATGAAAAGCCGATTGCAGATATTTTGCAATTTAACTTAAAAAAAGAAGGATACAATGTCTTTTGTGCTTATGATGGAAACGAGGCCGTTAAAATGGTGGACGAGATCCAGCCGGACTTAATTCTATTGGATATCATGATTCCATTATTAGACGGGATGGAAGTATGCCGTGAAGTCCGCAAGAAATATGAAATGCCGATCATTATGCTTACCGCAAAGGATTCTGAAATTGATAAGGTCCTCGGACTTGAGCTCGGCGCAGATGACTATGTCACAAAGCCGTTCAGCACACGGGAATTAATTGCCCGTGTCAAGGCGAATTTGCGCCGCCATCAACAGTTTAACTCCCCGCCGGATGAAGAGGAGGAAACAAATGAAATTGAAATTGGTTCTCTGGTCATCCATCCCGATGCTTATATCGTCTCAAAACGAGGGGAAACGATTGAATTAACCCACCGCGAGTTTGAACTTCTCTACTATTTGGCCAAACATATTGGTCAAGTCATGACAAGGGAACATTTATTGCAAACCGTTTGGGGATACGACTATTATGGAGATGTACGTACCGTGGACGTTACCGTCAGACGACTGCGGGAAAAAATTGAGGATAGCCCAAGCCATCCAACCTGGATTGTCACCCGACGAGGGGTTGGATATTATCTGCGCAATCCTGAACAGGAGTAAATGCCTTCATGAGAAAGGTTGGTTTCTTTCGCTCAATACACGTTAAATTTGTCATCATCTATGTTCTGCTTCTTTTGGTTGCCATGCAAATTATTGGTGTTTATTTTGTGAAGCAGCTGGAAGAAACATTAAGGACTAATTTTCAAACGTCGTTAAAAGAGCGCGTAAATTTACTTGCTTATAATATTGTAGAAGAAATGCAAAAGGAAAGAGCACCTGAAGACCCGCCGCTTGAAGAAGACATAAAAAAAATCCTTAGAGATTTTTCAGCGGGCGATATTTCAGAGGTACGGGTGATCGATGCCCGGTCGTTAAAAATTCTTGGTACCTCTGACCCTAATAATCAAGGGATTGTCGGTGAAAGGACAACAGAGTTAAGGATCAAACAATCCATTACACTAGAAGAGGAACAAAGCAGTATTTTAATTGACCCGCAATCAGGGCACCGGATTTGGGTCCTCTCTACGCCAATCAAATCGGGGAAAAAGGTAATCGGGGCCATCTACCTTGTCGCCAAAATCGAAAATGTCTTTCAACAAATGAAGACGATCAATGGAATCTTTGCTTCAGGGACAGCGATTGCTTTATCGATTACGGCCGTTTTAGGTATTCTGCTCGCCCAAACCATCACAAGGCCGATTGCCGATATGAAGAAGCAGGCATTGGCGATGGCCAAAGGGAACTTCTCCCGGAAGGTAAAAGTATATGGATTTGATGAGATTGGTACGTTAGCCATTACGTTTAATAATTTAACGAAAAAGCTCCAGGAAGCACAAGCGATGACAGAGGGTGAAAGACGAAAGCTTTCCTCTGTTTTGTCCTATATGACAGATGGAGTCATAGCGACAGACCGGAAAGGGCGCGTCATTTTGATCAATGAACCAGCAGCCGAAATGCTAGATGTTTCACGTGAAACAGTCCTTTCGCAGCCGATTGTCTCTCTGCTTGGTCTAAGTGATACCAATACCTTCGAGGACTTGCTGGAAGAAAGTGATTCGTTAATTTTGGATTATAGTACAAAAACGAAGCCCTATATTCTCCGTGCCAATTTTTCCGTGATTCAAAAAGAAACGGGCTTTGTGAATGGCTTAATTGCCGTTCTTCATGATATTACCGAACAGGAAAAAATTGATGCGGAACGAAAAGAATTCGTGGCCAATGTGTCCCACGAGCTGCGAACACCGTTGACAACGATGAGAAGCTATTTAGAAGCGTTAGCGGAAGGTGCCTGGCAGGATGAGGAGCTTGCTCCGAATTTTTTAGAAGTTACGCGCACTGAAACAGAACGAATGATTCGCTTAGTCAATGATCTTCTTCAATTATCAAAAATGGATAGTACCGATTATAAGCTGTCCAAAGAATGGGTTAACTTTGTTGATTTCTTTGATCGCATCATTGATCGGTTCGAGATGTCGAAGGAACAAAATGTTACCTTCAAGAGAAAGCTTCCAAAAGAAGCGATTTTCGTTGAAATTGACGAGGATAAGCTGACACAGGTTCTGTACAATATTATTTCTAACGCCTTAAAGTACTCTCCTGAGGGCGGAAAAGTTACCTTCTCTATTAAGGAAGAGGAGGAAAGAATTATTGTCAGCATATCAGATCAGGGAGTGGGAATTCCGAAGGAAAATATCGGAAAGATTTTTGACCGTTTCTATCGGGTCGATAAAGCAAGAACCAGGAAGCTGGGCGGTACAGGTTTAGGTTTGGCCATTGCGAAAGAAATGGTGAATGCACACGGGGGAGCCATCTGGGCTTCGAGTCAGGAGGGAAAAGGAACCATCATCTCCTTCTCTCTGCCATATGAACGTTCCGAAGAGGATGAATGGTCATGAGATACGAAAATATTAAGTCAGCTATATTAACAATTCTCGTGTTACTAAGTATCGTGTTAACTTGGAATTTATGGACATATCAGCCTGATTACGAAACGATGAAAAACAGCAATGTGGTCGCAGAGGTTTCGATCAGTGAAAAACAAGAGGTACAAAAGATCATTCGTCCTGACCAAGTGCTTTATCATATAAAAGGTGAGCATTATGGGACGACCAATTCAACCGATTTAGATAAAATGGTTAAACAAATGAGTCAGTGGAGTTTCTCTGCTCTCAAAAACGATTCTGGTAAAGTGGGTAATGTTGACGACTTGGCCCATGCAAACGGGAATGTTGAACTTATTTTCCCTGGAGAGGTACCCATTGCCTTATATCGAAGTGTTTTAAATTTTGAAGAGAGAAAACTACCTGATTTCAACTTTGACCGGATTATTATTAATGCTGAGAACTCAGGAAAGGATAATGGAATCGTTTATTTTGCTTCATCACAGCACCAGCAGGTTTATACCAGCCATATTTCTGCTACCTTTCTAAGGGATTTCAACCGGAATTATTATAAAAATGCGGTACGTCTGCTGCGGTATTTTTCCTATAAAGCCTCTTCGAAACGGACGATTTTTTTACCTGAGAGCACAACCGTCATGAATGAATATAAATATTTACCTGTTACCCTTGATTCTGAAGTATTCAAAGAAGCGCTCTTCAGCGATCCAAGCTTTGTTCAAAAGAACTTGGTTCCGCAGGGAGAAGAATACACGAATGGTTCCAGTAAAATGAATGTCTATTATGATACGAATATGCTTTCATATGTGAATCCGACCGCTGAAAGTGGTTTTTCGACAAATGCCTATGACTTAGTGAAGAAAAGCATTGATTTTGTTAATGAGCATGGAGGATGGACAGATCCATACCGTTATGTTTCAAAGGATGAGGCAAATCAATCGGTTATTTTCCGTTTATACAGCCTTGAAGGGTATCCAGTATTTAATAATCAGGGCAATTCCGAAATTAAAGAGGTTTGGGGAAAGAATGATATTAATCAATATGTACGTCCGGATATTTCCATGGAACTCCCACTTAAGTCAGAAACACAAAAGATTACCATTCCCTCCGGACATGAGATATTAAAATATTTAGAAAGCAAAAAGGATTTTAAACCTGAACTGCTTAATGGAATGACTTTGGGTTATCGCATGCAAAGGGATGAAGTGGAAGGCAGGCTGATTCTCTTAGAACCCGCCTGGTTTTACCTTTATAATAATAAATGGACCGAGATTACAATGGATGACTCTGGAGGCTTAGGGCATGGATTGGAGTAAAATTAAAACCATTTTTATTATTACGTTCTTAATTTTAGATGTCTATCTTTTATTTCAATTCCTGCAAATCCGTGATGCTAATAAATATGAATTGGTGACCGAGGCCACATTCGAGGAAAAACTGAAAGCAGATGAAATTAAGTACGTAGACTTTCCAAAGGCACCCATTAAAAATCAATACCTTAGTGCAAAACCGAAAATATTTAATAAAGGAGATTTGGCAAAGTTAAAGGGAAAATCCTTCCTCTTAAAAAATGGAACCAGCATTCAAATGATATTGGACAAGCCCCTTCAATTGAGCACAAAATTCGAACCGGCAGAGCTTGCCGACCTTTTAAAAGAGAATGTCCTATACGGCGATCATTATCAATTTTGGGAAGAAAATAAAAAGCGAAAAACGATCACCTATTTTCAAGAATATGACAACTTCCCTTTGTATCAAAACATTAATGGAATGATTACCTTTCATATTAATTCTGATAATCAAATTGTTTCTTATGAACAAACCTATCTTGAGGGAATGGAAAAGCTGACAGCCAAAGAGGAGATTCTCCCGCCATTGAAGGCGATTGAGACGTTGCATCAAAAGGGAATCCTCAAATCAAAAAGTAATATTACAAAGATTGAGCTTGGATATTCAACCTTGATTCAGCTTACGGCTTCTCAAGTTCTGGCACCAACATGGCGTTTTGTCGTAAATGATAAAGAGAGTTTGTTTGTCAATGCATTTGAAGGGCAGATCATCCAATTTTCGAGCGATGGAAAAAGTACAGTGGAGTGAGTAGAATGTCATTACAATTCAGCATCTTAGCAAGCGGAAGTACAGGGAATGCCCTTTATGTGGAGTCAGAAGAACATTCCTTTTTAGTCGACGCCGGTTTTAGCGGAAAGCAAATGGAAGGTCTTTTTCAGCAAATTGGCCGGGATATGAGTAAGCTTTCAGGCCTTTTTGTAACGCATGAGCACAGCGACCATATTAAAGGAATTGGCGTGCTGGCCCGCAAATATAAACTGCCTGTCTATGCAAATGAGAAAACCTGGCGGGCAATGGACGGATTGGTTGGCGAGATTCCAACAGATCAAAAGTTTATTTTTAATATGGAGACAGTTAAAACGTTCGGTTCAGTTGAAATTGAATCCTTTGGCGTCTCTCATGATGCGGCTGAACCGATGTTTTATGTGTTCCATCATGCTGACAAGAAGCTAGTCCTTATTACAGATACCGGCTATGTCAGCGATCGGATGAAGGGCATCATCTCGAATGCAGATGCTTATATTTTTGAATCCAACCATGATGTGCAAATGCTCAGAATGGGAAGATATCCATGGAATATTAAGCGAAGAATCTTAAGTGATGTCGGCCATGTTTCCAATGAGGATGCAGCAGTTGCGATGAGCGAAGTGGTCGGTGACAAAACGAAAAGAGTCTATCTGGCTCATTTAAGTCTGGATAACAATATGAAGGATTTAGCCAGGATGTCGGTTGCACAGACCCTTCAGGAACGTGGATTCATTGTCGGTGAACAATTCGATTTATATGACACAGATCCAAAAATACCAACGGCTTTAACAGCCGTATAGACGGAAAAAGAGTGAAACCTTGCTAACAGGTCTCACTCTTTTTTGCTTTTATCGAATGAAATAAATTAGCAGTTTGGTGTGCATAATGATACATATAAGCCAAAATAGAAATATTTTTTTCATTGGTAAGAGAGGAATGGTGTGATTTGGGTTATTATGATGATCATTCAGGCAGAGTGAAAAGAGGCCGGAGCGGCATTTTGATTTCCAGTATTGTGAGTGCGATTCTTGGAGCAGTTCTGGTGATTATTGCAATTCCGGCATTGTCCAATCAAGGAATTCTCCCTTATAACATTCAACCCCATCAGAATCTTGCAACCGATTCGAATATGAATAATCAGCCAAATGTGGTTCAGGAACAAGTGGCCCTTAATGTAAATACAGGTACGACACAGGCGGTTGCAAAGGCTGCTGATGCTGTAGTTGGTATCACCAATATTCAATCATCGAATTTTTGGTCGGACAATGGCAGCAAATCGGATCAAGCAACAGGGTCCGGTTCAGGAGTTATTTACAAAAAGGTTGGGAATAGAGCTTTTGTTGTCACAAACCATCATGTGGTGGAAGGCGCCACGAAGCTGGAGGTCAGTCTGTCCAATGGGGTCAAACTGCCAGCAAAGCTCTTGGGCAGTGATATTTGGACCGATTTAGCCGTAGTGGAGATTGACGGAAGCCAGGTCAAAAAAGTAGCGGTTTTTGGCGACTCTGATAAATTAAAGATGGGTGAACCCGTAATGGCGATCGGAAACCCGCTTGGACCAACCTTTTCCGGTTCTGTGACAGAGGGAATTATTTCAGGTCTTAAGCGGACGATTCCTGTTGATATTAATCAGGATGGCGTCATTGACTGGCAGGCAGAGGTGCTGCAAACCGATGCAGCCATTAACCCTGGTAATAGCGGCGGTGCTCTCATCAATATTGGCGGGCAAGTAATTGGAATCAATTCGATGAAGATTTCTCAAACAGCCGTTGAAGGAATTGGACTTTCCATTCCGATTAATTCTGCGAAGCCGATTATTTATGATCTTGAGCATTACGGAAGCGTCAAGCGGCCCTATATGGGGGTTGATTTAAAATCTGTTTCGGAAATCCCTGCCTATTATCAATCTGAAGCATTAAAGCTGCCTCATGATGTAAATTATGGTGTAGCCCTTAGACAAGTGGAATCCCATTCACCAGCAGCGCAGGCAGGATTAAAAGAATTAGATGTGATCGTGGAAATTGACGGGCAGCGGGTAAATGATGTCATCGATCTTCGAAAACATTTGTATGAGAAAAAGAAAATTGGCGATCTCATGAAAATAAGATTTTACCGGGCCGGAAAATTGATGGAGACTACCCTAAAATTAACCGGTGCTGTTACCCAATAACAGGATTTAGTGAAGCAGGAAAGTGAGTTGGAGACTTCCCTGCTTTTTTTTGTGGTATGATGGATAAGGATTTCCGGCTGAGTATGACGGAAGTAGATAACGTAAACAATAGGACTATTGGAATTTTTAGTGGGAAAGGTGAAGATGAATGATTTATTGCTGTGAAGAACATGTGGAAATTGCCTTGGATGAGGTTGTGGATGAATATGAAACTTATCCTGTTTTATCGAAAGTAGATGTGGATAACTTATCTACAAGCTGTGAATATTGTCAAAATGCGGCTGTATATATTGTGGCGAACAAGTGATTCCATACAAGATGTGGATAAAAAATGTGTATATGTGGATAACTTTTGTGGATAAGTTGTTTGTAACCTGTTTGTAATCATTTTGTAAAGGGCTGTGGATTGTGAATATCTCGATCATAACGGTTGGCAAATTAAAAGAGAAATATTTAAAGCAGGGGATTGAGGAGTATTTAAAAAGATTAACCGCCTACGCAAAAGTAGAAGTTTTCGAGGTAGCCGATGAAAAGGCACCAGAGGAATTAAGTGAATCAGAAATGTTGCAGGTGAAGCAAAAAGAGGGAGAAAGAATTTTAGCAAAGGTCAGCCAAGATACATATGTGATTGCGCTCGCCATAAACGGCAAAATGCAATCATCGGAAGAACTGGCGGATACGCTCGATAAATTAGCTACATACGGCAAAAGCAAAATCGCTTTTATAATCGGCGGGTCATTGGGGCTGAGTGAGGAAGTATTAAGGCGATCGAATGAACAGCTGTCTTTCTCGAAGATGACTTTTCCCCATCAGTTGATGAGATTGGTTTTGGTGGAACAGATTTACCGGGCATTTCGGATTAATCGGGGAGAACCGTACCATAAGTAAATTTAGTCAAATGCCTCCCCTTAAGGTTGGGGAGGCTTGAATATAATAAGTTTTCGGATGGACTGTGATCCGCTTTTCTTTCGTGAGGATCCGCTTTTATCGGTTGGGTGATCAGGTCAATCATCCAAGCTGATAAATAGACGGAGAAATTCCGCTTAATTGGTAAATAAAATAAAAAATTGCTTAAATAGATGGAGAGATTCCGCCTATTGACTTGAAAAACATGAAAATAGGGCCATTTTGCTATGTATAATCGGAAAACTTCCCCTTATTTTCCCCGAAAAGAGCTCCATTCTGCATTTAACCGAAAAACCTCCGCTTATTTTACTATCGCTCTTTACTCAAATTAAGGACAAGAATTCCTATTTAGATGAAAACCATCGCGGGACGACTATTAAAGGTCTACAAGTTCACTTCAACCTGCTTTGCAACATAAATTTCCCCTTTTTGCTGATACTTTAGGATAAAACTAGCCGGGACGCAATTATATGTGATGGTTAAACCTACATCCGCGATCAATTGATTACCGGCTACCTTCCAGTTGACAGATTGATGTAACGGGAATCGGTGGTGATAATAGGTTTTGCCGCATTGATTCTTCGCTTTCCACAATTGCTTACGGCCCTTTACCTGTATGGTTTTGTCAGTAGCCTTAATCATGAAATCACGCTCAATTGTGTGTACGGGGTCATCGATATCCATTTCTTCGTAAGCTTTTCCGTCTGCTGTTTCTACACGCTGAATGATATGTGCTTCTTTTTGTACTACCGATGTACCAGTACCTAATGTTAAGATGACCACAATTTCTTTTTGACCGTCATGATTAATGTCAACCACATGTAATTCTGGTTTGCGCTCTTCTCTCATTTCCACTTCCCATCTATACGTTTCAACCATCTCATTCTTAATTTTTACATGAAAGTCTTTATAGATGTTTTCTTGGAGGTTAGGAGTCGCGTAAAGGTAGACCCCTTCTTTCTCATTACTGGCAACCAGTTTTTGCTTCGGCACCGGTGGTTGTTCAGCAAAAACACCACTTGAATCACAGAGCAATATCGTACAAAGAATTGCTAAGATTCTTTTCATTACATGCCCCTCTTTCCTGTTATCTTGATTTAGTATGTTTCAAGGCGAACTTTTAATTCTCCTTGTATTGAAAGGGAATCTCTATACATTTAAAATGTATAGACCGCAAAATTAATCAAATATTATTCTTATTAATAATGATTTTTGGGGGTCTATTCGTGTTAAAGAGGGTTTTCCAAATCTATCGAGAAGATCTCTTAAGTGTTGCCACTAACTGGGCCGCAGCAGCAATCATTCTTGCCTTAATAGTTCTGCCATCGCTTTATGCTTGGTTTAATATTGAAGCCACATGGGATCCGTATGGAAATACCAGGGGGATCCCCATTGCTGTTGTTAACAACGATACCGGTGCTGTATTAAAAGGCCGGGAGATCAATATCGGCCGAGAGGTTATTCAAGCCCTCAGGAAAAATAAGTCGCTTGGTTGGAGATTTGTTGATTCAGTGGAGGCTGACAGCGGAGTGAAGCAAGGGAAATATTTTGCGAGTATCACAATCTCAAAAGACTTTTCATCCAAAATTGCGACTATCCTAAGCGACAACCCCAAAAAGCCTGTGCTAATCTACACAGTAAATGAAAAAATAAACGCCATCTCTCCTAAAATTACCGTTAAAGGAGCAGAAGGTCTGCAGGATGAAATCAGTAAAAATTTCGTTAAGACAGCTAGTAATGTCATTTTTACCATTTTTAATCAACTTGGAATTGAACTTCAGAAGAATTTGCTGGATATCGAAAAATTAAAAACCATGATTTTTTGGCTCAACGACCATTTAGAAGAAGCTGAAACCATTATTCATACAGCCGATCAGGACTCAGCTCAAGCACAAAAAATTGTAGGGGACCTGCAAAGCTATGTGACAGAAGTGCAGGGCATAATAGACGAAGCCAAGGGACTATCTGGACAAGTAACAAACTTTCTTGATAAAAATAAAGAAGCATTTTCGAATCTTGGACCAACAGTTAAACAGAATCTCCTCTATATGCAGCAAAATGCGGCTTCTATCGAACAATTAACAGGGCTACTATTATCTCCAACCGCCAGTCAAGAAGATAAAAAGAACGCTTTAAATGACAGTGTAACTCGGTTAAACACGCTGATTCATTTGGAAACATTATTGATCAACCTGTTTGAAAATTTAAATGGATTAGGAAATAACCCTGTTTTTAGTCAACAGCTAGCCAGCATGACTAAAGAAAAGGCAACTTCAGAAAATCTATTACATATGTTAACCGCCATTCAAACCCAGGCTGGCCCTTCACAAGCACTCGTCAAGCAAGCGGGTGAGGCGTCAAAGGCTGTTACATCAAGACTTACTCAATTGACGGCCAATTATGATACGGAGTTGGCACCGAAAATTCAACAATTGAGTGAGTCTGTAGAAAGCATCCCGATACATGCTAATGATTTCTTCACTAAAGCAGATCAAACACTGCCACAGATTAAGAGAATTCTAAATGATGCATCAAACGGCATTGCCATTGGTCGAAGGGATATTGCTCTGATTAAACAGGATTTTCCCGGTGTGAAACATAAGATTGCTAAACTCGCGAATCAAATTCGCCAATTTGAAAAAACGGCTAACATCCAGGAGATAATTGATTTGTTGCGAAATAATGCGATGAAGGAAAGTGATTATTTTGCAGAGCCGGTTTTAATGAAGGAAAAACGATTATTTCCTATTCCAAATTACGGTTCAGCGATGTCACCCTTTTATACGATATTGTCGCTCTGGGTAGGGACAACGCTATTAATTTCACTGATCCCAGTTGAGATTCCAGCAAATGAATTCAGCCCGAACCAGGTATATTTGGGAAGGTTTTTAACCTTTTTTACATTTTCCTTATTTCAGTCGATTATCGTCACTCTAGGGGATCTTTATCTATTAAAGACATATGTAGCTGCGAAACTATGCTTTGTGTTATTCGGGTTATTAATTAGTGCAATATTTATGTTAATTACGTATACACTAGTATCTATTTTTGGAAATGTAGGGAAAGGATTGGCGATTGTTTTACTCGTTTTACAAGTATCAGGTTCAGGTGGAACATTTCCGATTCAAATTATGCCGCCATTCTTTCAAAGACTTAATCCGCTTCTGCCCTTTACTTATGCCATCAGCCTCATGAGAGAAAGTGTTGGTGGCATTCAATGGGACGTAGCCAAAAAGGATCTTGCTATTTTCCTGTTCATTGTGATTATAACCCTGTTGTTTGGGTTGCTCCTGAAAGGACCCATTGATAAATGGGGCAGCGGGTTAAAAAGAAAGGCGAGAGAAAGCCGGCTTATTCACTAGTCGTAGCCTTTTCCATTGAAGCGATTAAGAAAGTGTTCGATCCAACTGGATAACCAAAAGGGGCTGTACTAAAAAACCATTTTGGTCTTATAGTACAGCCCCAACTATTTTTCGAAGATTAAATATCCAGCGATGCCGAGGATACCTTAAATACTTTGGTTATTACAAATAAATAAACGGCACCAATGATAATCCAGACCACGCCAAGTTTAATGGCTGTTGGATCCATTCCTTTTATAACATAGCCAATGACCAGGAATCCAATAAGCGGTAGGATCAGGTGACGAACATACTGCTTTGATTTTTGACGAATGATATAGTGATTAATAACGGATACATGAAGGACAAGGAATCCGGTAAGGGCCCCAAAATTTACGATATTGGTTAGGACATCAATTCTGCTTTGGAAGAATAATCCCACGGCCAACGAAACAACTGCGACAAGAATCGTGCTAATGTAAGGGGTTTTGAACTTCGGATGTACCTTTGCAAGGACAGCAGGCAATTTCTTATCGCGGGCCATCGAATATAAAATTCTCGAAATCGCAGCTTGAGCGGCAAGCGCGTTGGCAATTCCCCAAGAAAACGCAGTTGCAACAATGGTTAAATTCTTTAACCAGGTACCACCTGCTTTACCGGCAATTTCATAGAAGGCTGTGTCGAGATTAGCTAATTTCATTCCTGCACCAAGGTCGCTGGCAATCCATGTCTGAATGATAAATAATGCGCCTACAACAAGAAGGGCTGTAACGGTTGCTTTTCCGATTACTTTACTACCACCTTTAACTTCCTCAGATAATGTGGAGATTCCATCAAAGCCCAGGAAAGATAATACAGCGATCGAAACGGCACCCATCACAAGTGATAAATTAAAGGAGCCTGGATTATAAAGCGGCTTCGTTGTTAAATGTCCATTTCCCATTCCGTGAGAGAGTGCAACAAGACCGACAACGATGAAAATTCCCAATACAATAAATTCTAAAATTAAGATGATTTTATTGGCCTTTGCTGTAAACTCTACGCCAAATACGTTAATTACTGTATTTATCGCGATAAATAAAACCAGCCAGACCCAAATCGGGATAGACGGGATTAAAGCGGTTAGGGCTGCAGCACTGACAAGATACAAGAGCGCTGGAACCAAAATATAATCTAGCAAAATGGCCCATCCGGCAAGGAAGCCTACTTTGTCATTAATTCCTCGCTGGGCATATGCATAAACGGATCCAGCAATTGGGAAAGCTTCGGACATTCTTGCATAACTCAGCGCTGTGAAAATCATTCCGAACATCCCGATCATATACGCCAAAGCAACCATTCCCTTAGAGGAATCGGTAATATAGCCGTACACACCAAAAGGGGCGATAGGGACCATGAAAATCATTCCGTATATCAATAAATCCCAAAATGTTAGTGCTCGTTTTAACTCCTGCTTGTAACCGAAATTTTCTAATGACATGCTGTTTCCCTCATTTCTTTAGATTGTAATTTCGAGCTGTCGAATGATAGACATCGGTAATTCAAAACGTGCGGTTTTCAATGGGTCGACCACCTGCGAAATCTGTAAATTCCCGCCAATGCTTAGCAGGAAAGTCGCGTCATGCTTGGAAATCCCAGCTTCTGCTTCCAAAAATGCCACCATATTTTTAGTTGCAGCAACGGCTGAGTCATCAAGACTTTTTTCAGAAGCAATAGTATAAAGTGCATGCTCTGTTTTGACCATTGGAACGTTCCACTGCTTACCTTTGATGACGTTGACAGTAACGGTGACTTCCCCTGCAATTTCTACACCGCAAACGGAAACCTCTCCATCACCCATTGCTGCATGAAGGTCTCCCATTGCTAACAGGGCACCAGGAACATTGACTGGTAAATAAAGCGTTGATCCCTCAGTAATCACTTTTGAGTCCATGTTCCCGCCGTGTTTATCAGGAGTTCCACAGGAAATCGATTCTCCATTCGCAGGAGCTGTTCCAATAACGCCGATCATTTTATTTAAAGGCAATTCGATTTTATCTAATAAAATCACCTTTTCTTCACGAATGGGAACCATCTGGATAACATTTTCGCTTAAATCCTCTCCCAGAACCCCAAGACCTGGTCCAGTCATCATAACACCTTGGTCAGTAAGATGGATTTTTTCAATTTTTACCTCCAAGATATCTCCCGGTTCTGCTTCTTCTATAAAAACGGGTCCGGTTGCAGGGTTGATGCGGTCCCAGTTTAATGAATGATAAGGGGTATCAATGGACGTAATCTGATCTTCAAAGCAATCACAGGTTTCAAATACGACAGTTGAACCGTTCTCTACTGAAAGAACTGGTTTATTTTGATCCGACATAGCGTAAATTAAATTCTTTTTTTCAACTCGATACATAGTAAATCCTCCTCATAAATAGTTAGAAAATATCTAGGTACTCCTTTAATTCCCAATCCGTTACATGAAACATGTATCGCTCGAGTTCTGCCTCGCGCAGTGCAAGATAGTCATTGATAAAGGACTCACCGAGCATTTCCTTGAAAAATGGATCCTGTTTTAAATCATTCAGTGCCTCCCATAATGACCTAGGAAGCGGTTCAAAGTCAGCCGTGTAAGCATCCTGACTTTGCAGGGGAAGAGCAGGCTCTATCTTATTGCGAATACCGTCTAGTCCCGCTGCCAGGATAGCGGCAAGTGCTAAATATGGATTGGTGTCTGCTCCAGGGAGCCGGTGTTCCAACCTGGTATCTATTCCCCGATTATTAGGGATTCGGATCATGGCACCGCGATGTTCATATCCCCAAGTGTTGGTCGACGGAGCAAATGAATACGGTTTCAGTCGCTTGTAACTGTTTACTGTTGGATTGACAAGTACACATAAGGCTCTGGCATGCCGCTGCTGCCCGCCAATAAACCAGCGGCACAAATCGGACAATCCATCCGGTGCAGATGCATCTGCAAATAAGTTCCCGGCTTTTTCATCATGAAGCGATAAATTTAAATGAGCACCACTGCCGCTCATATCGTTGACGGGCTTGCTCATGAATGTTGCTTTATAGCCTTTTTCATGGAGAATTTCCTTAATGCTTGTCCGATAATAAAAAGCCATATCGGCAATTTCTAAATTCCAAAATGGGGAATGGGTCACTTCAAATTGACCGGAACCATACTCCGTATTGGCTACTTCTGGACCTGCCCCCATTTCAGCAAGGCCTTTCAGTAACGAAACAAATATATCTTCCACTTGAGATTGTTTCGTTTCTGAAAAACAGTGTAATCCTTTCCACGAAGGTTCCAGTCCATTTTCCGTTTCTTTAAAAGCGTAAAATTCATACTCAAACGCTCCATAGACACGAAGACCAGCTTTTTTATATTCATCGAGAACTCTCCTCAACACGTAGCGCGGGGCAGTTTCGATTGGTGTTCCATCTGCGTTGTAAAGATCTCCAATCAGCCTCGCCATACCGGATTTATATGGGAGGGGACCAAACGTCGGGAAATCCGGCTTAATTTCCCAGCTTGGAAATCCCCCGTGAAATCCTGATCCAACTTTTGTTTGTACATGTTCAGATGTATCCATGGAAAATAGCACGGAAGGAAAGGAAATACTTCCATTTTGCCCCATCTCCAAAAACTTTTGTGCCGGTATATAACGTGCGCGTGCGATATTGGAGTTATCATTCAGAGACATTCTTACAGTATGAATTTGGTGATCTCGAATCATTTGTTGAATATGAGTCTGCCAATCAGATTCTAGCAATCTGCCTCTCTCCTCTTTTCATTTATGAACCATTTGCGTTAACTTATTTTTGAATATACAGTAAATTTATAATTATTTCAACAATTTTTATTTTCGATTATTGACGTTGGTTAAAAAATGAACCATAATATTATGAAAGTATTAATTTAACGGCGGTTCATTATTGTTTGTATTTTTTGTAATTGAACCAAAAATGAGGTGTAATAGCTTGGATTTCTCTTATATTGTAAAAAGCCCTTCAAGTATCAAGTTATTTGAAATGATCAAACGTCTAGCCAATTTTCCAACAACTGTTTTAATTGAAGGTGAAGTAGGGTCAGGAAAAAAAATGATTGCCGAAAAAATTCATAGTTTAAGTGATCGGTCGAATCGGTCCTTTGTTAAAATAAGCTGTGGTTCGTTTACGGACCATGAGTCCGACCCTGAGTTATTTGGAACGGACCACACATCGGTTCCAGCCGTTAAAAGAAATCCAAGTTTGGTAGAGTCTGCCGATCAGGGGACACTTTTTCTTGAAGAAGTAGGGGAATTAAGTTCAAAATTACAAGTTAAGTTACTGCGGTTTTTACAAGAACGGGAAAATGATAGGGCTGGTGGAAGCTGGTCTAAAAAATTAAATATACGGATCATTGCGAGCTCAACCATACCTATCGCTCAACTCGTCAAGGAAAAGAAATTTCGAGAGGATTTATTTTATCGACTGAATGTCGCTTATATTCCTGTATCTCCATTGCGCAATCGTCCAGAAGAAATCTTGCCATTGATTGATCATTACCTTCAATATTTCTGTAAGGAATACAAAATAAAGAAGTGGTTCAAAAATGAGACGCTAGAAATTTTAAGAGTTTATCCCTTTCCCGGTAATATCCTTGAACTGAGGAATTTAGTTGAGATTCTTTGCGTCAATACCACTGCGGAATATATTGAGCCATCAGACCTTCCCGGCTATATTCATCCGAGTCCTGTGCCCGCAGGGTCATTGGATTCACAAGTGGGTGAGTTTGAGAGTTTGCTGATTAAACAGGCTCTTGAAATGGACGGGAGTATTCGCAAAGCCGCAGGCCGTTTGCAAATTAGCCATGCTACCTTATTGCGGAAAATGCAAAAATGGGGAATTGAGAAGTAAGGAAGGAGGACAATGTATCGTACGATAAACTTTGTTTAGAAATCACCTAGAATTAAAGCCCTTGGTTACTTCTATTGATAGTAACCAAGGGCTTTTGGTACTGAGTAACTTTTTAATACTCAGTTACCGTCTTGGCTGTAGTGGAATAGTACCTTTTTTAAAAATGCAGGATTCGTGATATGATATTCTAAAAAATCTTTAAAGATAGATATAAGGTGTATGATATGCTTGGAAATTAAACAATTAGAGTGTTTTATTGAAGTTACACGTACAGGTAATTTTACCAATGCTGCTGAAAATCTGTTCATGACGCAGCCTGCCCTCAGTAGGATTATCAAATCATTGGAGGATGAACTCGGAACCCCTCTTTTTATTCGATCAAGAAAAAAGCTGACGCTAACAGATGCAGGACGTGTTCTGGAAAACCATGCATTAAAAATTGAAAAACAATTACGGCTTTTGGATGCTGATCTCGATAAGATGCTTATGCTAAAAAGAAGACATGTCCGTATCGGTCTACCTACGATCACCAGTACCATTTTTTTCTCAGAATTAATTGCTTCGTTCCATCAAGAATATCCAGAGGTGACATTTCAATTGGAAGAGGATGGATCAAAGCTGATTGAAGAGAAGATTGTTAATGATTTACTCGATTTTGGGGTTGTTGTTCTATCTGAAAAAAACGATAATCTCGATAGTTATAGATTTGTCCATGAGAAATTAAAACTAGTTGTACCCTCGTCACATCGTCTTGCGGGGAAACAGAAGGTGTCCTTGCAAGAGCTTAAAGAAGAGGGATTTATTATGTTCAACCGGGATTTTGAGTTAAGAAGTCTTGTCATCACCGCTTGCAGAGAAGCTGGTTTTCAACCGATTATTGTTTCGGAAACATCACAATTGGATTTCATTCAAGAATTGGTTGCATACAATATCGGTATCACTTTACTTCCTGAAAGTACATGTCTGGAACTAACAAATGATTTTCATACGGTAGCCGTAACCGACCCGACGATTGAATGGAATCTAGCCATGATATGGAAAAAAGACGCAAACTTATCACAGGTTGCCAAAGAATTTATCCGATTCGCAAAAGTAAAGCTGGCGGAGGCTGATCCGAACCAAGGTTTATAGATTGAGTCCATATTGTAAGGAGGTTGTCTGTATGACAACCTCTATTTTTATGTTTAGGCTAAGAAGCGCTTTCATACAGTTTTGTTATGCTTTCTATGTCCTATTGGCATTGTATCTTACCACTGAGGATGTATTATAATGACCTAGTCAAAAATTCTAATGCTGAAGTAACACTTCAAAAGCATTTTTATATAAGGTGATAATAAATGGAAACAAAGAAAATAAAAGAAACGCGTGTAGTTCAAACCGATCAAGTACTCATTAATGATTTAAACAATTATTATACATTATTCGGTGGAGTTTTAATGAAGAAGATGGATGCTTGTGCGACGCTTTCCGCCCGCAGGCATTCACGAGTAAAGGAATGCGTTACGGCATCGACCGACTCCGTTAATTTTCTTGAACCGATCCGAGTTAGTGATTCGGTTTGTATTGAATCATTTGTCAGCTATACAGGTAAAAAGTCAATGGAGATTTTCTGTAAGGTGATTGCGGAAGATCTTGAATCTGGAAATCGTAGAATCGCGGCTACAGCATTCTTCACATTCGTTCCTTTGGATGAAAATAAAAGACCGAAAGAAGTGCCAGCTGTTGTTCCAGAAACAGAGGAAGAGAAATTTCTTTATGAAACAGGAAAAGAACGGGAAAGTATCCGCAAGATAAAAAGGGAACAAAATAAAGAACTCGTGTCCAAGCTTACACTGGATAAACCATGGGATTAATACGATTCAAAGGGGAGATATTATATGGTAATCGCAACAAGTTATAGCGAATTAAAAAATGCGCAAATGGCGATCGAAAACTTTATTGAAACAAAACCATCTATTTATGAAAAATTTATCAATATCATTAAACTAACTCGTCAATTTCAGTATGGTTATCAATATATGGGCTCATTAATAATGGATGAGGATTCAAGTAAATTCCAACCTATGTCACAGGATAATTATGTATTGTCTGTCTATAAGCGTGAAATTGAAAAATTAAAAACAGATAATAGATTCTTAGATTTAAAACAGCTCCTAAAAACGTATAAACCCGTTAGTTATGCTAATATTAGCAAGTTGGCATTAGGAGAAAACCCAAGAGCATTAGTTGGTCCAACGGTGGTCCATTAATAGCTTGAAAAGCATAAAAAAGGGCTGGCTCAAAAGTCATTTCTCAATGACCTTTTGAATCAGCCCTGTTCAATTTCAGATTGGCCGTTTCGCTTTTGAATCGGCGCATAAACGGTTTTCGCCCGAAAAGAAATCCTTTATGCTTTCTTGAATGATATTCTAAAATCCCTTCCCCTAAAGAAACAAAGGAAAACATGGATAAAGTGATAAAAAGAGAGCTGAATAAAGGAACCCATGGAAACGCATCAAAGTCGATTAAAACATCGAACAAAAAACTCGGCCATATTATAGCAGTATTATCCATTAAATAAGCACCGCTTATTTGTTGGATAAATTTCTGGGAAATAAAAATTCCAAAAATCCCAAGCTGACCTAGTAAAAATAACATACTTCCCAAATGCTGCACAAAATAGGCAACCCACTGAGGATAACAACCCGGCCAATAATATCGTTTCCACAGTCCGAATGGTTTGGACCCGGCTACAATCCCTGCCTCAAAATAGCTTTCTTTTTGAATGAGTGTCACGCCTTTATAGACAACTTCTCCTACTTTTCCCAATTCAAAGATAATAAGAAAGCTGATCATCCAAATCGCCCGGTGCGGCGAAAAGATAAAAAATGGAATGGTCGATACGATAATAAAGTAAAAAAATAGGGGTATTCTTGAAAATAAATAATTCCATCCCTGTAACAACACCCTGAAAAAGGGCAAATGGGCTGAAGCGACACCAAACGGGATCGCAAGTAAAAAGGTAATAAAAGAGATGGAAAGAACGGCCGTTAAGGTCCCGCGGGTACCCATAATGAGGGCACTATAGATATCCCTGCCGGATTTGTCGGAACCTAATAAGAAATCTTGATTTGGAGCAAATGGAGGGATCCTAAAATCCAAATTGCTCTTTGGCCCTACGACATATTTATGTGGTGTGACATGTGGATCGACATGAGGCAAATAAGGACCGAAGATAAAAATGATGGCAAAGATGCTGCAACCTATTATTCCGATCCATAAAGAGGGGATCTTTCTCATTTGAACATTCCCCCTTTTTTTGGATTAAAAACAAATTCAAGTATTTGGTTGATCCACTGTGCGAAAAGCAAAAGAACCAGAATCAGTAAACTAAAGCCAATGACAGCAGGTACATCAATGGGAAAGGACTCACCAGCAAAGAAAATACTTTTAATATGTATGGCCGTTATTAAACGATAACCGATACCGTGATACATGGTTAAAAATTCGACGACAAACATACCGGAAAATAATATTAAGGTAATAGGCATAAAATGCTGAAGTAATTTTGGATAGCAATTTTTTAGAATATGTTTCCAAAGCATTACTCGGTCAGGAACACCTTTTGCTTTTGCTGTTTTAATATAATCTTTTTCATCTTCTTCTTCTAATGCTTGGAAAGTATATTTTGCGATAATAAACGCCGGGTACATACTTAAAAATACGATTGGCAAAAAGGGGCTGTACCATTCATCATTCCCGTACATATGCAATCTAGGAAAACCATAGTGCATGGCCAGGTATAAAAGGGTCTGAAAGAGGAAAATCAGGAAAAAGTCAGGAACTGATTGCCCCAGCCATGTAGAGCCTCTTCCCAAAAAACTCCCCAATTTATTGGTTTGAAACCGATAATCGAAGACACCTTTGCAGATTCCTGTAAAGATACTAAGCAGCATGGCAGGAAGCAGAACGATAATACTCCTTTTAAAATAAAGCCAAAGTTCCGTTTCCACAGGTTCATTATAAATGGTCGTCCCAAGGCTTTTTTCGATTTGTACTTCTTTCAAATAATCATAAATATTTTGTTTATAATGATCCCAAGTAAAATGATAGGACATGACATCGGTAACACCAACCCGGTGGGATTGTGTCTCGCGTGGCAATAAGACTATTAGGATGATGATGATGGCCATACAAACCCAAAGTAGAAGACTGCCTAATAAACGTAAAAAAAGATTCAATGATCCAATTACCTCCAAAATACAGCAAGGAGGAGTTCCTCTATCCATAATATTACAAATCAATCTATTAATTCAATGTTTTTTCTAATAATTCTAACTTTTCTTGAAAGTAAACAAATGCGTTTACACGTTTACGAAAAGTATACATGTGGTGCACAAAGACGTTTACATGTTTACAAATGTGTTTGCATCCTTTGATACCAATATGTATACGAATTTAGTTTACATATACACATATTTGTTTACATGTTTACTCTACCTTCATAAGAAGCTCCTAATCTCTCTTAATATTTTGGATGAGTTAAAAGTATTTGTTGGAATTGGAATGCATATAAACAAATGTATTTGACATAGCCAATTTTTTATATTGGATGTTTTCTAAAAGATTGTGGTTTAAAAAGTTTATGTGAGAAGTAGATTGGAGTGGAATGTGTGAGACTCCTCGAAAAAGCTATCACATTCCTTTGTGTGGGCGGTGAGTATCATAGTGACAAGTGTAAAAGGCAGCCTGTCACTGTAAAGATAATTCTTGGAAGCTTTCCTCAGCGTAGCGGTAATCATCCACTCTTCTTTTTAGTTAAATAGCAACAAAGTTTACGAAAGCAGCTTTTAAATTTGATTTGATCTATCCATTAAATTCCCCCCCACTTAAAAGGAGGTCTTACCAAAGGATAGATTAACGAACTGGCCAGGGAACGGCAAGTAGGCTATTTGTTAATGCAACCCAAACGTTAAAGAATATATGTAAGGAGATTTAGTTGTGGCAATAAGATAAAACAGGAAGGGCTGTCCCTTATTACTTTGAAAGTCAGACATTGAAAAATGGTATCTGTTTACAAAAAGCGTTTACGTGTATACGAAAAGTAAACATAATGTGCACAAAGGTGTTTACACGTAGACAGATGTGTTTACATCCTTTGAGATCAACATTTATAAGGATTTGTCTTGCATTTACCATATATGTTTTCAAGTTCGCTATAGGATATTGTAAAGCTTCAAATTTTGGATGTGTTAATGGTAATTGTTGAATTTGGAGCGCATATAAACAAGAGATTTTGATACAGCTAACTTTTTATATTGGTTGTTTTCAAAAAGATTGGTGTTTTTAAATAGTTTTTGTTAGAAGTTGATTAGAAAGGTAGGTAAGACTCCTCGAAAATGCTATCGCATTTCTTCGGACGTATGTAATTTTCTTGGATGCTATTCAATCTTCTTCGGGAGCAAAAAAGAATATATGTGAGGAGATTTAGTTGTGGCAATGAGATAAAACAGGAAGGGCTGTTCCGTATTAGTGACTGTCCCTTATTGCTTTCAATATCAGAAATTAGGAAAAATATATCTGTTTACAAAAACGTTTACAAGTATACAAAAAAGTAAACAAATTGTATACATTTATGTTTACGTGTTTACGAATACGTTTACTTCCTTAAATGACAACATGTGTACGAATTTGTTTACTTGTATACACAAATGTTTACAAAACAGCTTCAGTTTACAAGATGTTTACAGGTTTACAGTTTTATTTCTTTTTGCTTTTGCTCATTGTAGAATTTATTAAATTTTTATACTCTATTTATTGTGGAATCTATTAAATTTCTATACTCTATTAATTAGTAAATAGATAAATAATTACTTAATCTATTAAAAAAGGAAGGCTGATTATAATGAAATCTAGAATTGCGGCTGTTGATGTAGGAAATGACTCGATTAAGGCTATTTTTGGAGAAATGGATTATGAATTAAATATACCTAACATTGTTGCAAGAGATACTGAGGATCGTCCTGTAATAGGCATAGAGGAATTAGATACGAAAAACCCCCTTGAAGGAATTCATGTCAAGGTGCACTCCCCTGCCTTGAAAGAAAATAATTCCATTTATCGTGTGGGTCACTTGGCTACCAAAATGAATAATGCGACAGAATTGGATCCAGGAAGCAGTAAATCAGAAGAAGACCAAACACTAGTCATGCTGTTTACCACACTGGCCTTAGATGCAGTGAGATCACAAAATGCCAATGTGTTCACCAGAAATAAGAATGTGATTGATGCGAACTATACGCTCGGAACCGGTCTCCCCCTTCGTGAAGTGAAGGAAGGAAAGGATGCTGGATATCGCTCTAGATTGGTTGGTTCTGTGCATCAGGTGGAATTTCTCGTTACACCAAAGTACCAAGGTTTAAAGGTCAATATTAAATTCGAAGAAGTAAAGATTTATCCGGAAGGATTTGCCGCATATATTAATCTGTTGATGGATAGTCAGCTAAAGATTATTAATAAAGATTTAATTGATAAAAGAATCATCATTCAAGATATCGGAGGATTATCGACAGATATCGCGGTCATTAAGAATCGAAATGTCGATGATGATAAGGCACAAGGATTTAATCTCGGGGTATCGGAATCATTAGAGGCAATCAGAGAAGAAATTAGATCGAAGCATGGTGTAGAATTAGACAGCCGCCGGGATGTCGTTGAAATTATTACGAGGAAAAATGACCGCAATCATATTATGGTTCGAGGAAGCCGGACTAGTGTTCATGATATTACGGACCGCATCCTTCTTGAACTAGCCAAAAAACAATATCGATTATTGCGCAATGTATGGCTGAAAAACTCGCAAACAGAAATTTGCTACTTTGTTGGCGGCGGGGCGAATGTATTAAAAGAATATATTAAGACATTAAATAATAATTTAGATGGATATAATATAGAATTCTTTGAAGACGAAAAAGAAAGTATTTGGATGATGGCAAATGCTTATTATAAGCTTATTACTGATTTTATCAGAAAGACCGAGAAGCCTAAGGTGCCACAAGAGGTAATTAAGAAATAATATAGGGTGATCATATGAAAAAATCCACTGCCAGTGAGATTAAACGGGGCCAAGCGATTTCATTCCGCGTCCCTTCGGATACACCTGACCATTTATTAAAGCATTTGCAAAAACTAAAGGATACGGAGAGAAGAAACTTCTCCAGTAAAATTGCTGAGTTTGTCATGCAGGGTGTCGGCCATTCTTTCACAAGGGAAAGGGAAACAGTTACGGTTCCCCTCCCCCATCGATTAAGTAAAGCACAAAGAGATTGGCTAAAGCATGAACATTCGGAGGCATTGCTGGGCAGTATTATTTTTCAATTGCTTTCAGACCCTGTTCGTGCTTCTTCACTGCTTGCTTCAATGAATAGTAATTCATTGAATATTGACGACGCATTGTACCTGCAGGAAGAATTTATTTCAAAGGAAATAAAGACTGAAAATCCAATAACTTTTGCGGAAACTGCTGCAGCTGCTGATTTAGATAACCTCGATGATGACTTGGATGACTTTGACTGGGAAAACGCGAAACAAAGTCAGCCTGCCATCGAGGAAAAAGAAACAGAAGAACAAGAAAATGATCTGGACAGCCTCTTAGGCGATTTTCTGGCTAAAATGAATAAATAAAGGGGTCAGTCCCCCGCTGCTTTAAAGCAGCGGGGGACTGACCCCTTCTTTAAATCCAGCCTTTTTTCTCCGCGATGCTGGCGGCTTCTGTTCGATTTTTGGCATTTAGTTTATGGATGATTTCGGATATATAGTTGCGGACTGTACCTGATGATAAATAGAGCTCTGAAGTGATTTCTTTGGTGGATTTACCTAATGCCGCGAGGCGCAAAATTTCTTGTTCTCTTGATGTGAGCGGATTCTCCTCGCGAATCACATCAAATGTCAGCTCCGGACTGAAAATTCGTTTCCCTGTTATACATTTACGGATGGCACTTGCCAGTTCGTCAATCTCACCATCTTTAAGAAGGTAACCGTGCACCCCAATTTTAACGGCACGTTCAAAATATCCGGGGCGGGCGAAGGTTGTTAAAATGATGACCTTTGACCGCGAGGCCTGCCGCACCAGCTCCTCAGCCACCTCCAACCCGTTCATAACAGGCATTTCAATATCCATTAAACAGACATCCGGCTCAAGCCTTAGAATGGAGGAAAGTGCTTCTTCGCCATTCATCGCCTGGCCAATGACCATCATATCCTCTTCCAAATCAAGTAAGGAGCCGAGCGCTCCTAACAGCATTCGCTGGTCTTCAGCAATAAACAGTCGAATCAAATTGCTGCCCCCTTTTCAGCTTTTTTAATAATTGGGAAGGAAATTTTCAAGACGGCACCGTGATGGTTTGAGACCGCAAGTCCACCGTCAATTAATGCCAGTCTTTCTTCCATCCCTCGCAGCCCATTTCCAAAAGATTTACTTTTATTAAGACCCATCCCATCATCCTGGATCACAATGATCATTTTTTCAGTAGATTGAGAGATTGATATTTTGCAATGTGTCGCCCCGCTATGTTTCACAATATTCGTGGCTGCTTCTCTTATACACATGCTGACAATGTTCTGCGTAAAGGGAGGGATATTTGATAAATCGACCTCACCATCATACTGATAGGTAATTCCAGCTGCCCTTAAAATGGGCTGAATTTGGACGAGCTCCTCGGCAATCGTGATCGCCCTCATATCGGAAACGAGTTCGCGGACCTGCTTTAAGGCGGACCTCGAGGTGATTTCCATTTCCCTTGCTTCCGCCTTAGCACGCTCCGAGTCGACGGTAACTAACCGTTGGACAAGCTGACTTTTTAACGTCAGAAGGGAGAGTGTGTGCCCGAGTGTGTCGTGAAGATCGCGGGCAATGCGCACGCGCTCTTCCCTTTTCACGAGCTCCTCAATTTGCTGGTTCGCCTGATCAAGCTTTCGCTCCAGTTCCATCCGTCTATTCATCGAGCGAATGCCAAAGGGGGAACATAGGATGATGACAATAAAAGGAAGGAAATAAAACAGCTGTGCAGGTGATTGTACCGATTTAATGTGATAGAGAAAGGGAATCAATTCAACAAATGCAAGACTGATCAGTCCCCTGTTAAATTTTGTTTTTCCACGATAAAAGCCAATAAAGTTTGCAGGAAAAAAGCCGAGAAAAATATAATTTATGTTATAAAAAAAGCTAAACAGGAAAATAATAGACAGCTGCAGGGCCAGCCAGTAGGTAAATGCCCTTTTTCCCATGCTGCAATACAGCTGTCGATATGTGATTAAAAATAAAGCCACTAGGATAAAACCGATCATTTGTTTCAACCCTGTTTCCGTTGTTAAAGAAAAGATCGGGAATAATAGATAAATGAGGAAAATATAAGGAAAAAAGCCAAATTGCTTCGGAAATATTGTGATCCTTTTTTCTGGCATCCGCATCACACCGCTTCTTGTTTTCTTCTAATATATTTAGATATTACCATGAACAAGGCAAGGTAAGTGATTAAAATTAGAATGTTTTTCCAGTCAGGCGAATTGCCACTGACAATCTGCCATGCGCCGTTCCCAAAATGATAGGAAGGAAGCCAGTGGCCGATATTCTGCATCGTCTTCGGCATCATTTCAAGCGGAGTCCACATACCGCCGGCTACGGCTAAAACCATATAGATGACATTGCTGACACCTGAAGCGGTTTCGACTCTTTTCACCATTCCAATCAATGTACCTAAAGCCATAAATGGAAGTGCTGCGACTAGAATCCATAATCCGCTTGCCAGCCATTCGATTGGTGACAGCGATATGCGATTGATGAAAGCTCCGGCTATAAAGATAACGATAATGGATAAAAGGTGTATCACACTTTGACCGATGAGCTGTGAAGCAAAGTACACGCGGTCGGAAAGTGGTGTGAGACGAATATAAGTCGACCAGCCTTGAGTGCGTTCCTGCACGATGCGAATCCCGAGAGTCATGATGGATGAACCCATCACACTAAAGGCAGTCATTGACATTAAATAATGCGCCTGCCATTCTTTTTGGTCCACAGCATGCGTGTTCACCACTTTTGTAAAAATGTAATAGAAGATAATCGGCATGGCGAGGGACCAAAACACAAAATACCGATTCCTTAAGACTCTCTTGATTTCTGCTTTGCATTGCATTTGAAATGCCTTCATTTTACATTTCCTCCTTATTGCCGCTTGTTAATTGTTCAAACGCTTCTTCCAGGTTTCCGCGCTCAATTTGAATATCATAAGCTCCGATCTTTGCCTCGAAAATGAGTTCAAGCAATCTGTCCGTATTGTCAGATTCCAGATAAACTCGGTCATTTTTTCTAAAAACCCGTTCAATTTCCGCATGCTTATACAGCATCTCCAGCGGTTGTTCAGGTGTTATCATAAAGGATATCGACTGCTTTCTAATGCTGGCTTTGATTTGCATGGGTGTTCCATCTGCAACGATTTTGCCTTCTTTTAATAATAGGATTCTTCCTGCTGCATCGTCTGCCTCCTGTAAATAGTGAGTCGAAAAAATAATGGTTTTTCCTTGTTCACTAAGAGAGCGGATGGTTTGCCAAAAGCGGCTTCTTGAAGATATATCCATACCGACAGTCGGCTCGTCGAAAATCATTAATTCCGGGTTGCCTGCCAATGCCAAGGCAAAGCTGAGGCGGCGCTTTTGCCCCCCGGACAATTTTTCTGCTCTCGTTTTCAAATCCTGCTCAGTCAGTCCTGTTAAGCTGATTAGTTCGTTTATTGGCAGTGGATGCGGGTAATAACTGCAGATAAGTTCCAGTATTTCACTAACCTTTAACCCTGGGATGACACTAATCTCCTGCAGCATGGTTCCAAGTTTTTCGCGAACCAGTTTCTTAGCGGGATCCTGTTGAAAAAGCTTAATTTCTCCGACCGTTGGTTTAAGCAGCCCGAGGATCATCGAGATCATTGTTGTCTTTCCAGCCCCATTCGGTCCGAGAATGGCCACCACTTCACCCTTTCCAATCGAAAAACTCACCTGATCAACCGCTGTTTTATGCTGAAACACCTTGGATACCTGCAATACACTCAACACTTCATTCATCATCCGAACACCTCCAGTTTTCTTACTATCATTGTATAATGCTGGAAATGGGAATCTTAGTAAGCATTGTCATCAATATCAGGTGACAAATGTCATAAAAAGAGGGGTCATTCCTCCGCTGCTTTAAAGCAGCGGGGGAATGACCCCCTATATTTTTGCAACGTATTGGTCGCTGTGCCGTAGGCCGCGGTCGTCCTGCCGTCCCTTGGGCACCAGGTCGAGGAATTGGTAGGTGATGTTCATCATGTCAATGCCGCGGGCATAAGTGGAGTAGGTATGAAATATGCTTCCATCTTCATCTTTGTAGAATACACTTACACCTTCTCTGTCCGTGCTCATTGGATTTTGGCATGTGTAGTTGTAATAGGCTTCATTCTTATCTACTTCCTCTTCCGTGAAGGAAGCTTGGAAATCATAATTAAAATCCGTATACTGTGAAGAATACCAAGGAAACGACCAGCCCATCCGCTTTTTAAATGCATCAAGCTTTTCCAGCGGTGCCCGGGAAATACAGATGAAGGTGACGTCACGATGATTTAAGTGGGGGATCATCCCGCTGTAGTGATCTGCCCAGAAGGAACAGTGCTTGCAGCCTTGATCCCAGTCAGGATTGAACATGAAATGATAAACGATCAGCTGACTTCTTCCTGCAAACAGGTCCGTCAATGGCATCTGGCCATCAGGCCCGTCGAATTGGTACGACTTACTGACGGTTTCCCATGGAAGTTTTCTTCTCGCATTTGTTAGTTCATCCCGCAATCTGGTAAATTCCTTCTCTTTTTGAAGCAGTTCTTTCCTTGCTTCAATCCACTGATCATGCGGCAGGATTTTGTTTCCGTCCATAACAACACCTCTTTTGCGACTTTACCAGTCCTATTATCTCCCATGCGGAAAGAGATATGCTTTGCTTTCAATCTGGAATAAATGAAAAGTCTCTTTCTGAGCAAATGATAAATCGATTATTGGGAAAAGGTGTATAATAGTAAAGTTAATTTATTTGAGCGGGAGTAGAGATCATTGGATAAACAAAATAGCAAGTATCGCTGGGTTGTCTTTGCCTCGGTACTGTTTACTTATTTTTTAATCGTAAGCCAAAGAACGGCACCGGGATTAATTACCGATCAGTTGATGAAGGATTTCAGTGTGTCCGCCTCGATGATTGGATTAATGACCAGCATTCAATTTTTGGCCTATGCTGGTTTGCAGATTCCGGTCGGAATCCTGGCGGATCGCTTTGGTCCCAATTTTTTCCTTGTTTGTGGGGCATTGCTTAATGGATTGGGAACTGTTATATACAGTTTAGCCCCGAACGGAACCGTCCTCCTCTTTGCGAGATTATTGGTGGGAATTGGCGATGCGACAATATGGGTCAATTTGGTTCTGATCTTAAGCCAGTGGTTTAAAGTAAAGGAATTTGTCGGATTACTTGGTATTGCTGGCGTGACAGGGAGTTTGGGCTTCTTATTGGCGACCGTTCCTTTTTCGGCATGGATTTCCTTAACGGGATGGAGAATGCCATTTTTGACAATCGGAATTCTTTTATGTCTTTGTGGTTTAATCCTTTATTTTGTCCTCGTGAAAAAACCAAAACAAACCATAAAGTCCGCTTCTCCATCGATGAAAATAGTCAAAAAACAAGAAAATATTATCCTTTTATTAAAGCGGATCTTTTCTGACCGCCAAGCATGGGCAACCTTCTTCTGTCACTTCGGTGCTGTTGGTACATATGTTGGTTTTATCGGTTCATGGGCCGTGCCGTATGGGATGCACGTTTATGGAATGACGCGTTCAGGTGCGAGTCAGCTTATTATGCTTGGTTTAATAGGGGCCATTATTGGCGCACCGTTGACATCATGGATATCAAGCCGTATGGATTCGATCAAACGTCCCTATGTCACGGTTCATATCTTCATTTTTTTAAGCTGGGCATCTTTCATTTTGTTTAATGGCAAGCCGCCGGTTTACATGCTGGTCATTCTCTTTTTCATTATCGGATATGGAAATGGTGCCAGCGCTTTAACCTTTGCCGTTGTTCGTAAATCCTTCCCAATGAAAGAGGTCGGAGTGGTTTCAGGATTTGCCAATACAGGCGGCTTTTTAAGCGCTGTATTGTTACCGAGTATCTTTGGGAAAGTATTGGATCATTATCACACTGCTGCAAGCAGTGTCGGGTACCACTATGGTTTTATTATTCCGGTCCTATTCTCATTTTTAGGCTTTGTTGGGGGAGTTCTTATTAAGGAAAAACCACAAAAGGAAACGCAAAAGGCAGCTTTGGAATAGTTTGGCTTATTTTTTAGGTTGACGATTGGATTCCGGTTCATTATGATGGTTAGAAGAGAATACCCGTACTGTGACGGGAGAGGTTCATAGCTGAAACCCTCTATAAAAAACTATGGATATATGGACTTTTTCCTATCCTCGTTTTTTATTGATTGGTTTACAAGCGGCTCTCTTGAAAGGTGGCGGGTTCCATTTTTCAAGGGGGTTTTTTCATGTCAGGACGTAAGCACGAAGAAGGATTAGAGGATTTAACCCTATTAGGGAATCAACATACACAATATTCATTTGAATATGCACCGGAAGTATTGGAGGCAGTAGATAATCTCCATTCCAATCGCGATTATTTTGTTAAATTTAATTGCCCGGAATTCACGAGTCTTTGCCCATTAACAAAGCAGCCGGATTTTGCAACGATGTACATCTCGTATGTGCCGGATAAGAAAATTGTCGAAAGTAAATCACTGAAATTGTATCTTTTCAGCTTCCGAAACCACGGTGACTTCCACGAAGATTGTGTCAATATCATCATGAACGATCTCATTAAGTTACTGGACCCAAGATATATTGAGGTATGGGGAAAATTCACGCCGCGCGGAGGTATTTCCATTGACCCATGGTGCAATTATGGAAAACCAGGCACGAAATATGAAGAAATGGCCCAATTCCGCTTGATGAATCATGATCTATATCCAGAGAAAGTGGACAACCGTTAAGCTTAAAAAACAAGAAGACCTTGGATTCCAAGGTCTTTTGTATTTAAATTGATAAATAATCCTAATGGTCCTGTAAACAAGCTGAAAGATACCCTATAATTATTTGATGGTGGCAGGCACCTGAGAAAAATTCCTAAATACTTACAATTAATATTCGATTAAATTGCTTTATAATAATGGAGGATAGTCATATAATTAAAGTTGCGAATTTTTTAGATGTGTATGAATTTGATAGAATTAGAACTTAACTGAAATAACAACTAGATTACATTTGTTTTATTCTAGATAAATCAATGAATGCCTCGTGGCCCATTTTTTTGGCGGGACGAGGGCAGGACATAAAATGGGGAGAAGAACGTATGAATAATAAGGCAGTTATTTTAGGATGCAATTATTATATCGGCCTGAGCGTAATCCGCTGCTTAGGAACGAACGGGATCCAGACAGTGGCGGTGGATTATTCGGATGAAAATACTTACGGGGCAAAATCAAAATATACTACTGAACGGCTGATCGCCCCTCATTATAAAAATGAATCAGAGAAATTTGTTCAATTTTTAATAGATTATGCAAAGAAACAAAGTGCCAAGCCCGTATTGTTTCCGTGCCATGATTCCTATGTGGAAGTCATTGATGAATATTTGGATGAAATCCGAAAATATTACCTGATTCCACAAACAGAAAAAGGCCTTTATACGAAGGCAATGAACAAAGAAGTCCTGCACAGGATTGCTATGGAAAAAGGAGTTAATGTTCCAGAGACGGTAAGGGTCAATGAAGAAAACCTTTTTGAAAAAGTGGAAAGCATCTTGAAATACCCTTGTATCGTCAAACCAACGGATTCGCCGACCTTCGTGGCAAAATTTAGAAGGAAACTTTTTAAGGTTCATAATCGTCAAGAATTACAAGAAGCGTTAAAGAAGGCCGAAGAGGCTGGCTTGGAAGTCATCATACAGCGGATTATTCCCGGCTTTGATGACCATATGCACACGTTTGATGCGTATTTAGACCAAAATTCAAAGGTCACCCATTGGGCAACCTTTCAAAAGTTCCGTCAGTATCCGATCAACTTCGGTGCGTCCGTTTATACGGGTCAAAAATATATCCCGGAGCTGTATGAAATCGGCGGTAAATTTTTGGAAGAAATCGGCTGGAAGGGCTTTGCCGAAATTGAATTTAAAAAGGATGCCGAAACCGGCAAGTTCTATTTAATTGAAATCAACGTGCGGACGACTAATTTTAACACGCTCATCAATAAAATCGGCCTTAATATGCCTTATATTGCGTATCGCGAGTTGACTGGAAACCCGCTTCCGCCAAAGGCCATCAAAGAGAATACCGGCCAGGTGTTCTGGTACGGGTATGAAGATATGCTGGCAGTAAAGGATTATATTAAAGAAGGTCAGCTTTCCGTCGGCAACGTATTTGCCTCCTATTTTAAAAAGCATGCCTATGCGATTTGGGATTGGAAGGATCCTGCTCCAGGAATTTCCTATGCAGGGATTATTGCCGGTAAGTTTGCCAAGAAAATTTTCAAGTAAATTTCAAAGAGGATAATGGAGTTGATTAAATGTTATTGACCGAAGTAATGAAGGGCCTAGAGTTTGAGCCGATTAAGGGAGATGTAAATATTGAAGTAAACTCCATTGCCTATGATTCAAGAGAAGTAGTAGAAAATGGCCTTTTCGTTGCCATTTCCGGCTTTACCGTTGATGGCCACCGCTTTATTGAAAAAGCGATTGAAATGGGTGCGACCACCATCATTGTCGAGCAGGACATTTGGGTGGAGGATTATGTCACCATCCTGAAAGTCGCCGATTCCCGTAAAGCATTAGCAAGAATTTCTGCAAATTTCTACGGGAATCCGACGGAAAAATTAAGCTTAGTTGGAATTACCGGAACGAACGGAAAAACTTCGACAAGTTACTTTATTAAATCGATCTTTGAACAGGCGGATAAATCCATTGGGCTGATTGGTACAATCGGAACGCTGATGGATAATAAGCTCATCAAGACTCAAAATACAACACCAGAATCGTTGAACCTGCAGCGGACATTTTCGGAAATGGTTCAGTTAAATACAGATGAATGCATTATGGAGGTCTCCTCCCATTCCTTAAGCTTAAACCGAGTGGCTTATTGCCATTTCAACACCGGGATTTTTACGAATCTATCTCCAGATCATTTAGAAATGCATCATAGCATGGAGGAATATTTTGAAGCAAAGGCCATGCTATTTGACATGACCCGCGATTATAATATTGTCAATCTCGATGACCATTATGGCCGCTTGCTGATTGATCGAATTAAAGACTATCATGTGAATCTAGTAACCTATGGAATGAATCAAGACGCTGATATATTTGCCACGGATATTGAATACCATGCCGACTATACGAATTTTACAGTCCATACACCGAAGGGAAGCATTGGCATCCGCGTCAATATTCCAGGGGATATTTATGTTTATAATAGTTTAGCGGCGATTGCATGTGCGTACTGTCACAATATTACGTTGGAAGAAATCCAGCAGGGAATTATGGCGGTTGAAAACATAAAAGGTAGATTTGAAGTGGTCTATAAGGACAAGGACTACCGAATTGTGATTGACTTTGCCCATACGGAAGATGGGCTGGAAAAGGCGCTGACGATGCTTCGGACCCATACGAAGGGGAAATTAATTGTCGTCTTTGGTGTCTATGCACCTGATAGTGAAATTGGTAGATTAAAGCGGCGAGCCATGGGTAAAGTGGCAGCGAAGTTTGCCGACCTGGCGATTGTCACCTCCGATAATCCGAAAGATCTTGATCCGAATTTTATTATTGAAGAAATAGTCGAGGCCATCGAAGAAGAGGATGGAAACTATAAAGCCTTTGTCGACCGGGCCGAAGCGATTCAATATGCCATTTTAACGAGCAGTAAAGAAGATACCATCTTAATTGCCGGCAAAGGGCATGAAACAGCCCAAATTGTTGGGAAAAAAGAAATTCCCTTCAATGAAACAGAAATAGTCATGGCAACCTTAAGGGATAGTAAACAATTAGTTTATTAATATCATAACGGATAATAATTAAAGCATTACGAAAGGTGACGAATATGTGTGGTTTTGTAGGTTTTGCAGATACAAAGGCTAACTTGGATAAAGCAGCAACAATTAATAACATGATGGACACCATCATCCATAGAGGACCGGACAGCGGCGGCGTATTTACTGATGATCGAGTGGCTTTTGGCTTTAGACGTCTTTCGATTATTGACTTATCAGACGAAGCAAGCCAGCCAATGTACAACGAAGACAAAAGCTGCGTCTTGATTTTTAACGGTGAAATCTATAATTTTGAAGAAATCAGAGAGGACCTTGTTGCTAAGGGTCATATATTTAAGAGCCACACTGACAGCGAAGTCATCATCCATGGCTATGAAGAGTATGGCGTTGATTTACTGCAAAAGGTTCGCGGAATGTTTGCCTTCTCCATTTGGGACTCCAAAAAGCAAACGATGTTCCTTGCGCGTGATTTCTTTGGGATCAAGCCGCTTTACTATACTCAAAATACAAACGATCAATCATTCATTTTCGGTTCTGAAATTAAAGCATTTTTGAAGCACCCTGAATTTAAGAAAGAATTGAATAAGGATGCCTTAAAGCCATACTTGACATTCCAATATTCCGTACAGGATGAAACCTTCTTTAAAGGTGTTTATAAGCTGAAGCCTGGCCATTATATGATTTATAAAGATGGCAAAACCGAAATCAAGCAATATTGGGATACCGGCTTCGACGAGAAGGAAGACAGCTTAGAGCATTATGTGGAAAAAATCAAACAGGCAGTGGAAGAATCCGTTAAATATCACAAAATCAGTGATGTAAAGGTTGGTTCGTTCTTATCAGGCGGGATTGATTCCAGCTATATTACGTCCCTATTAAAGCCAAACAAGACGTTTTCTGTCGGCTTTGCAGATCACGAAGGTATTTTTAATGAGACAAACCTTGCAAAGGATTTATCCGATATTTTGGGGATTGAAAACCACAAGACCGTGATTAATGCGGATGAGTGCTTTGAGAAGCTCCCTACGATTCAGTACCATATGGATGAGCCGCAATCCAATCCATCTTCTGTACCGTTGTATTTCTTAGCGGAGCTTGCCAGCAAGCATGTAACCGTTGTGTTATCAGGTGAAGGCGCGGATGAAATTTTTGGCGGTTATGAATGGTACCGTCCGACTCCGGCAATGGCGAAATATGAAAAAGTCCCATTTGCGGTTCGCCGCGGTGTTTCGAGAGTGGTAAAGAAGCTTCCGAAAAACCGAATCACTGCCTTCCTTGAAAAAGGCGGCTTAAAAGTGGAAGAAACCTTTATTGGCGAGGCAAAGGTTTGGGATGAGAATGATGCTTTAAATGTATTAAAGGATGATTATAAAAAAGCTCCTTCCGTTCAAAGCATTACCAAAAAGGTTTATGACAAGGTTCAAAACAAAGATGATGTCGCGAAAAAGCAATATCTTGATTTGAAGCTTTGGCTGCCGGGAGATATTTTATTAAAAGCGGATAAAATGAGCTGTGCCCATTCGATTGAGCTGCGCGTTCCGTTCTTAGACAAGGCTGTCATGTCAATGGCTTCAAACATCCCAACTCCGCTTCGCGTAAACGAGCAAAACACAAAGTATGCCCTACGGACGGCCGCAAAAGAAGTATTGCCGGAAGAATGGGCCAACCGTCCGAAAGTCGGCTTCCCGGTTCCAATCCGTTATTGGCTCCGTGAAGAAAAATACTACAATCTTGTCAAAGATATGTTCACATCCGATATGGCCAAGGAATTCTTTGACACTGATGAATTGATGAAATACCTTGATGCCCACTACAACGAAAAGAGCAACTATGCTCGTTATATTTGGACTGCTTATGTGTTCCTCGTTTGGTATAAGAAGTTTTTTGTGGAATTATAATCTTTTAGAAAAGCAGGTGGTAGAATGAAAAGCTTGGGCGTTATCGGGGGGATGGGACCGAAAGCAACCTCAGTATTTTTTGATAAAGTTGTGGAAAGTACGGCTGCCGATAAGGATCAAGACCATATCGATATGGTTATCCTTAACCATGCCACCTTACCCGATCGAACAGAAGCCATCTTGACCAATCGTGAAGCATTATTTTTAGAAGCCGTGAAAAAGGACTTCAAGCTTTTAGAATTAGCAGGGGTTGCGAATATCGCCATCCCTTGTAATACATCTCATTATTTTTATGAAGAAATGCAGGCGCTGACGGATATCCCGATTATCCACATGGTGGATGAAACCTTGAAGTCCATCTATTTGACCTATGGCGAAAACACCAAAGTCGGGATTTTAGCTACAAAGGGGACAATCAGCAGTGGCATATATGAAAAAGAATGTAATAAATATAATATGAAGCTGCATGTTCCGAATGAAGCTGTCCAAAAACAAACGATGGATATCATTTATAACATTAAAGGCGATGTTGCCATCGATCCTAATTCGTTAGAAGATCTAGTCCGCGATCTCATTTTCCATGAAAATTGCAGCTGTGTGATTCTCGCCTGCACAGAGTTGTCTTGCATTCAGATAAGTTCAGATGTAGCAAAGTACTGCGTCGACGCAATGAATGTCCTTGTTGAGCGGTCCATTGAGTTGTCTGGAGCAATATCTAAAAATGCAAAAAATAATGCGATTCCTTTATTTTCGTAATTTGCTAGTTTGGAGGATTCGTAGTGGAGGGTGGGATAATGATGGTAACCAATCAAGCTGAAAAATTTGCTGAATTTTTGTCGGAATCGTTTCGTGATGGTGTCAGCTTTCGTGAACTGAGGCTTTCCGTGGAAGAAGTGGATTATCTGAAAAAAAGATATCCCAAAGCCAGTGTGAAAAAGAGTCCAGCACGACAATACGCGGAGGATAAGTCCTGGTATGAAGTCAGCCTCATCTCCTCTATGCATTCTGTAAACGAAACCGAACTGGAAGCAATCCAAAGAGAAAATCAGAAATTAAAACAAGAGCTGGAGACGCTGAAAAAGTCGATAGCAATTTTATAAAGAGAAATTGCCCACTAAAAAGCCCAAACAAATCGTTGGGCTTTTTTTTATGAATTGGAATAAAATGTACATAAAAAGAAAATTTGTTGGAGGGAATATGGAGCTGCCAAAAAATCTTATTCTATCAAATGGATCGCTAAATGGTGATATAATTTTGAAAAAAGAAGTCCTTTATAAAGGGATAAACGGCAATCTTGTCGAACGGTTCTATCTTTCTCCAACGGAAAGCTATGTGTTTAAGCCATTATCGGGTAATGGGAGTAATGAGGTATGGGTCTATGAGCATGTCCTCCCTACGTTTCCACTAATCTATCCAAAAATGATTGCTCATTCTTCCAATTGGGTCATTTTTGAGGATCTTGGCGAGCTATCCCATGATTTTCAGGAGGAAAGTGTGGTCGGAGTTGTCAAGCAGATGGCGAACTGGCACTCTCTCCCCTTCGAGCACTTACTATCAGCACCTTTAGCAGGCCTAAAACCAAGCTTTGAGAAAATAGTGGCGGACGTCCTCTCGAAAAGACAGGAAATGGAGCAATTATTGCTGAAGTTGAAGATCGAAGAAAAGTTTATTTTCAGTGTTTATTCCCTGCTTGAAACAGTGGAATTTTCTCGGGAAATAGTTTTGTCTCATGGGGATCTGCATATTGGGAACTATGCAATCAAAAATAACCGTCTCATTGTTTTGGACTGGGAGCATGCCCATATCAACCTGCCCTACTGGGATTTATACCATCTGCTTGATATGTCCCATCCCCTATTTCCTAAAAGGATGACCAGTGAACTTCGCCGGCAGGCTCTGGATACCTATCTGGATAACATAGCCGCTGCGGTTGACTGCGAGGCCTTCATCAAGGAGTATCATTTATTTTCATCCGCCTTCTCGATATGGATGCTATTACTTATTTTCAATGACCTGCATTCTGAAAAAATGATATGGCCGAAGGAACGGCTCGAGGTGCAGTTGGAGGAGACGGTATTAAGCCTGGTTCAATGTGGAAGTTCATTATTATAACTGTGCAAAGAGGATGACCTGTCCGGTCATCCTCTTTTGATTGGTTATGCTCTTTGTTCAAATGTAGCCGCAATCCCTACAACAACATTAACGGCTTTTACCATGTTATTAACGGAAATAAACTCGAATTTCCCATGGAAGTTTTCGCCACCGGTAAAAATATTTGGGGTTGGCAAGCCCATGTAGGAAAGCTGCGAGCCATCTGTACCACCGCGGATCGGTTTAATCAATGGCTTAATATCCAATGTCTCCATTACCTGTTGGGCAATATCGACGATTTCCTTAACAGGCTTAATTTTTTCGCCCATGTTGTAGTATTGATCCTTCAATTCAAGCGAAATCTTATCTTCGCCGTATTTTTCTTTTAATTCATTTACAATCTGCTCAATAAACGCTTTTCTGGCGTTGAATTTTTCCCGGTCGTGGTCACGGATAATATAGTTCAGCTTTGTTTGTTCCACATCACCATTGAAAGAAATCAGGTGATAAAAGCCTTCATATCCTTCCGTATATTCCGGTGCTTCTTCTGCCGGAAGCTTGCTATGTAATTCCATGGCAATTTTTGCAGAGTTGATCATTTTGCCTTTGGCGGAACCTGGGTGAATATTGTTTCCTTGAATCGTGATTTTTGCACCCGCTGCGTTAAAGCTTTCGAATTCCAGCTCTCCTAGCGGACCGCCATCCACCGTATAGGCAAACTTGGCATTGAACGCTGCAACGTCAAACTTATGCGGTCCTCTGCCGATTTCTTCATCCGGTGTGAACGCAACGCGGACCTTACCGTGCTTAATTTCCGGGTGCTGAATGAGGTACGCCATTGCAGTCATGATTTCGGTTATTCCAGCCTTGTTATCGGCGCCGAGCAGTGTGGTGCCGTCCGTAGTAATCAGTGTATGGCCTTTATATTCTTGAAGACTTGGGAAATCCTTTGGTGAAAGAACAACCTTTAAAGCCTCATTAAGAACGATGTCACCGCCATCATAGTTTTCATGTACTTGCGGTTTGACGTCTTTGCCAGTGAAATCTGTCGCCGTATCCACATGAGCAAGGAATCCGATAGTTGGGACTTCTTTATCCGTATTGGATGGAAGCGTTGCCATTAAATAGCCGTTTTCATCCAAACTCACTTCCTGCATTCCGATGGCCTTTAATTCATCCTCAAGCATATGCAGCAATGTCCATTGTCCAGGCGTCGAAGGACATGTTTCACTGCTCTCATTCGATTGTGTGTCCACTTTTACATAGGAAGTAAATCTTTCAATGATCTCGTTCTTCACTTTTGCATACAACTCCCTTTTTGTGTTTCGTACATGTTTTATAATAGCACTTTATGGGTGGCGGTACACCTTTTTGAGTAGGGATAGTGTGAAGAATAGGCGGCTGCAATTGTCGCATAGTGAGTGCCAACTGTCGGATGGGTGCTTCCAACTGTCGCATAGCGAGTGCCAACTGTCGGATGAGTGCTTCCAATTGTCGCAAAGCAATCCAATTGTCGGATAGGCGGTTCCAACTGTCGCATAGCGAGCTCCAACTGTCGGATAAGCAACTCCAATTGTCGCTTTAAATTTTGCTAAGGTCCATTATATATGATCGATGTCGAAACGACCCTTCAATGTCCATATCCATACTTTGCAAAATGCGTTTTGCCATTTGAATATCCTCAACTTTTAGAAACTCCCTGCACTCACGATTTGTTATACTTCTTTGAAACAGTAAAAACCATTCAAGTAATGCTCTTTGATGGGCTAGTTGGTCAGTCGCCTGGCAAAACGGGCAAACCCATGTCCTAGGATGCTTCACCATCCCAATTCTACCGCACTTTTTACAAATGGCCCCTGGCTTAATATCCCCGAACGGTATGTGATAGGCTTCGCAAACTGGCTTTGGTATATAACGATGATGACTGTTAAGGAGCTCGGTGGTCAGCCAGTTAAAAGATCTAAATCCAACTTTTTGGCTTGTTGTGGGATGCTTCTAATATAGGAGGGAATCAAGTTGGGGAATAAGATCTTTGTTTTCGCCGGGGGAACGGCAACGATTTGTTTTGGATAAGCAAGGACTACCGCACCGAAAACGGGGAGGCTTATATTGTGACGTCGGAGCCATACGCCCATCAGCTCACAATTCCGTTCCAATTGAACAACCGGGCTTTCAAATCCATCCTTTTGACCATTCTCCCTTGTGCGAATCAATTGAGGTGGATTATCCTTGAACTCCAAAATCCCGGCTATATTTTTCACCTCGAGGACAACCCCATAAGAAGGTGTCATAAACCATGTATCAATTTGAGAGTCTGAAGTAGGCGATAAATCGTGGAAAATGCGGTGCTCGAATGAAAAAGGATGCTTGCGGAAGAGTTCTGCAACCCTTTCCTCTCCGCCAATTCCGGCTTCAAGCGAGGCTTGTTTCGCGGCTAACACTGGGAGGATGGGATGGCCACACGACAACCGATTTTGTGCGGAAATGATGCCTTCCAGTGAAAGGGACCAATCTCGATCTTTTACACTAATATGCTTTCACCTCCTTACACACCCATCTTAACACACCTCAAAAATTTAGGCTAAAAATTCCATTGACCACTATTGACCTAACTGGTCAACGTAGTTACAATAGCATTGACCAAATAGGTCAATGGAAACTAGAAAGAGGGCTGCCAGAATGTTTTCAAAATTTATGAACCTCGACCCAGAAAAACAAGACCGCATCATCAATGCTGCTATGAATGAATTTGCCCAAAAAGGCTACAATCTTGCATCGACCAATGAAATCGTGAAGGAGGCTGGCATTTCAAAGGGGCTGCTGTTCCACTACTTCGGAAATAAAAAGCAAATGTACTTGTTTTTGTTTGATTATTGTTATGACATCATTGCCGATGAGTTTTACAAAAAAATCAATCTAAAAGAAACCGATTTTTTTAACAGGATTCGTGAAGCAATTATTATCAAAATGGAGTTAATGAACAAATACCCAAACCTATTTAAGTTTATGGAAGAGTCTTATATGGAAGACTCTGCCGAAATAAAAGTGGAAGTTGAAAAAAGGTTCAAGGAAGCGACGGGCATTAATATGGGTAAGGTTTACGAGGGCATTGATTTTACAAAGTTCCGTGAGGACATGGATATCCAAAAGATCATGAAAATCATTTCATTTACCTTTGAAAAACTTAGTGAAGAGGAACTCCAGAAAGCGAAGCAAACCCCTTCACACCAGCTTGATTATCAAAGGATTCAACAGGAAGCTGAAGAATATTTCGAAATTTTAACAAAAGCTTTTTATAAATAGAGGGGGCTGTCACGATGAATGTGATTGAGCTTAATAACCTGACAAAGACATATGGAACACAAAGAGGCATATCGAACATCAGCTTTAGCGTCGAAGAAGGTGAAATCTTCGGGTTTATTGGCCCAAACGGTGCCGGCAAATCAACGACGATCCGAACGCTTCTTTCACTCATTTATCCCACCAGCGGCAGCGCCACTATTTTTGGAAAGGATACCATCAAATTCGCTCCAGAAATTAAAAAGGAAATCGGCTACCTGCCATCCGAAGTCTTTTACTATGACAACATGAAAGTAAAGGACCTGCTGAAGTACTCCGCCAGCTTCTATAAAAAGGATTGCCGCAAAAGGATGAATGAATTAGCAGAAATCATGGACCTTGACCTCAACAAGAAAATTGATGATTTATCCTTTGGGAACAAGAAAAAGGTCGGGATCGTTCAGGGGCTGCTGCATGAACCAAAGCTCATCATACTGGATGAACCGACAAGCGGCTTGGATCCCTTAATGCAGCAGAAATTCTTTGATTTATTAAAAGAAGAGAATCAAAAAGGAACGACGATTTTATTCTCCTCCCATATTTTGAGTGAAGTTCAAAAACTTTGCGACCGGGTTGCCATCATCAAGGAAGGCAAACTGATCAAATTGGAAAAAATAAGTACCTTAAAAGAAAATAATCATAAAAAGTTTAAGGTGGAAACGAAGGCGCCAATTGAGCATTTCAATATACCGGGTGTCACCAATCTGGAAGTGAAGGACCATCATCTCAGCTTTTTGTATAGCGGCAATATCAACCTGATCATGAAAAAACTATCGGAAATCGATCTGACCAATCTTTGGATTGATGAGCCGGACCTAGAGGAAATCTTTATGCACTATTATGAGAAGGAGTAATCGGCCATGAATATGTATCTCCATGAGTTGAAGGCCTATCGGAAATCAACGATTATATGGACGGTTTCTGTTGTGGCATTAATGGTCTTCTTTATGTCTCTTTTTCCTGGTTTAACAAAGGATGCCGATCAATTCAAAAAGCTGCTTGAAGCCTATCCGGAAGGGGTAAGGAAAGCCTTGGGCATTTCACTAGACAGCATTACCTCCCTATTAGGCTTTTACTCTTATACGTTTTCTTATGTGGTATTATGCGGATCGATCCAGGCTATGAATCTAGGAACCTCGATTCTTTCAAAAGAGATTCGTGAAAAAACGGCGGACTTTCTGTTAACAAAACCGGTCACGAGGAAACAAATTGTCACCGCCAAGCTGATGTCCGTGTTGACCTCCATCGCGATCACCAATATCGTCTATCTGGCAGCAGCCGTTATAACGGCAGATGCCGTCAGCAAAAAGTCATTTGATATGAACAGCTTTTTATTAATTTCACTTACGGCGTTCTTCATTGAATTGATGTTTATTGCACTGGGAATATTTATTTCAGTGCTTGTGCCGAAAATTAAATCCGTTTTGCCGATCTCACTTGGGACGGTATTTGGCCTTTTTATCTTAAATTTGTTTGGCGCGGTGATTGGCGAAAAGGCTGTTCGCTATCTCACACCATTTAAATATTATGACACGGCTTATATAATAAAGCACTCAAACTATGAAGCTGCCTTTATCATCGTTGAAGTGGTGTTCATTATTGTGACAATAGCCGCGAGTTACCTGATTTATTCCAAAAAGGACATACATGCGGTATAAGGGGGTGCGGTCATGAATTTATTTTTACGGGAAATGAAAGCGACGAGGAAATCATTGATTATTTGGTGTATCTGCCTTTTGTTTATGGTAGTAGCCGGGATGAGCAAGTACGAAGCGTATTCTAGTTCCTCGGGTCAATCGATCAACGAGTTGATTTCGCATATGCCGAAATCCCTGCAGGCGCTGATGGGGGCAGGAGTTTTAGATTTATCCTCCATCATTGGGTTTTATGGGATGGTGTTCGCTTATTTACTAATAATGGCGGCCATTCACGCGTTAATGCTTGGTGCGAATATCCTGGCAAAGGAAGAGCGCGATAAAACAGCCGAATTTTTAATGGTGAAGCCGATTTCGAGAACGAAGATCGTCACGGTTAAGCTTGTGGCGGCACTTGTCAATATCCTGATATTTAACCTTGTTACCTTAATCTTTTCTCTCATAATGGTGGCTAAGTATAGTAAGGGGGCACCGCCGCATAAAGAAATCTATCTCTTACTCACCGGATTGTTTCTCTTACAGCTCATTTTTATGACTATTGGCACAGGAATTGCTGCCGTGAGCCGGAAGCCAAAACGGGCTGCTTCTTTTGGCACAGGAATTCTCCTCATCATGTATATTCTATCGATTGCCATTGATATGAATCGTAAATTGGAAGTTTTAAAATACCTGACTCCTTTTAAATATTACGAAGCGAAAACGGTATTGGTAGACGGAGCGCTTGATCCCGTTTTTGTGACAGTGACTTTTGCTGCCATCGCTGTTCTAATGGCTGTTACGTATGTTTTTTATAAAAAAAGAGATCTTCATGTTTAAAGGATAACCGACATTCGTTCGATTATTTTTTTTATTGCATATTTATTATTTTGTTTGTCGGAATTTAACGAATAATTTATTTTTTCTAATATAATAAATAGATTGACTATTAAATAAATTCTGAATTAAACTAGAGGTGCTATCCAAAAAATAGAAAAGGGGGAAATTTTTTAGCAAAAAAATAGTAGTTTTATAGTATGAAAAAAGGGGGAAAAATGGTGAAAAAGAGAAGTTTACCGCTCTTATTGATTTTACTAATGGTATTCTCTAGCGTTGCACAAGCCGCACCGCTGTCAGCAGGACAGAGCGTTGCAAGCCAAGTAGCTAAAGCTGTGCATAATTATTCAAAATCAATAAGTAATAGCACTGAAGGAAAGAAATATAAATTTGGTGATAAGGTTCGTGTCATTGTTGAAGTTGATGGAGCTCCGGCCATTACATATGCAACTCAGCAAGGCAAACAATATAGTGAACTATCAAAATCTGTAAAAGCACAACTACAAAGCAAAATACTTAATAAGCAACAGGCTGTTAAAAATCAGATTGAGCAGAAATCAATCTCGATGCAATATAAGCAAAATTTCACAACTACATTTAATGGATTTAGCGGTGTGGTTGAATATGGGCAAATCCCAGCCATTAAAAGCATTGATGGAGTTACAAATGTAACGATTGCTCATGAAATTCAGCGCCCTGAAGAACAGCCTGATTTGAAATATAGTAAGGCGATTGTGCAGGCACAAGAAGCATGGGATAACTATGGCTACAAAGGTCAAGGGATGGTTGTTGCCATCATTGATACCGGAATTGACTATACCCATAAGGATATGGTTATAAGTGATCCTTCTCAAGCTGCTTTAACGAAAGATAAAGTAGATTCACTTGTTGCTGAAAAAGGGCTGCCTGGTAAATTCTATACAAATAAGGTTCCATACGGCTATAACTACTATGATGAAAATAGTGAAATCAGGGACCTGGGTCCAAATGCCTCCATGCACGGAATGCACGTTTCCGGTATTGTTGCCGCAAATGGTGATGAAAACAATGGCGGAATTAAAGGGGTCGCCCCTGAAGCACAATTACTTGCTATGAAAATTTTTGGTAACGATCCTGAAATGAAATCTACTTGGAGTGACATTGAAATCAAAGCCATTGATGATTCAATCAAACTTGGTGCCGATGTCGTTAATATGAGCTTGGGTTCTACAGGCGCATTTGTTCAGCCTGATGATCCTGAACAGGAAGCTATTCAAAAAGCAGTAGATAATGGCGTGTTAATGTCCATTTCAGCTGGTAACTCCAATAACATTGGTGACGGTTATGCAAATCCATTCGCGACTAACCCAGATAAAGGTGTAGTAGGTGCACCTGGATTAGCGAACAGCTCTATTCAAGTAGCTTCTCTTGAAAACAGCTATATTGATTTAGATGCGATTACCTATTCCGTTGACGGAACAGTAGGTGGAAAGGCTCCATTCCTTTCTGCAAGTTCAGTAGATCCGAATAAACAAACACAAAAGAAATTTGAAGTCCTTGCGGCAGGAATTGGTAACCCTTCCGACTTTGAAGGTAAGGATTTCCATGGAAAATATGCATTAGTTAAACGTGGAACGCTTAACTTTGTAACTAAAACATTAAATGCCCAAGCTGCGGGCGCTGCAGGGATCATCGTTTACAACAATACAGATGGCTTTGTCAGCATGGCAACGGAAGCAGACATCACCATTCCTCAATTATTCATGTTAAAGAGTGACGGAGACAATCTGAAAGCACAATTAGATGCTGGCAAAAAAGTAGAAGTGGAATTCCAGGGTGACAAAACAACTGCTGTCAATCCAACAGCAGGCCAAATGTCTAGCTTCACATCTTGGGGTGTAACACCGAACTTAGACTTCAAACCTGAAATCACAGCACCAGGTGGAAATATTTATTCCACTTTAAATAACAACACTTATGGTGTAATGAGTGGTACTTCAATGGCTGCTCCACACGTTTCAGGCGGATCTGCATTAGTGCTTGAACGCGTGAAAAAGGATTTTGCTAACCTTACAGGCGCTGAAAAAGTACAAATGGCGAAAAACCTATTAATGAACACAAGTCAGGTTGTCATTGATAAGGGCAGCACATATAATAAAGCTCTCGGTCTGAACAACCCATATTCACCTCGACGTCAAGGTGCCGGTTTAATGCAATTAAATGCGGCTTTAAGCACACCTGTCGTGGTAACAAATACTGCAACAAATGAAGCAAAAGTTGCTTTAAAAGAAATTGACGGCAATAAAGCAACATTTACGCTGAAAGCTCAAAACTTCTCTGACAAAGATGTAACCTATAAAGTGAATGGGAATGTGCAAACTGATTTAGCATTATTTAATAAAGATGGTGTACCTGTTGACCAAGGCGAAGCTCAAGGAATCTATAAAGCAGATGGCAACTTTGATCCTAATACAGGTGTTGGCGAATTCCCAATTTCATTTAGCCAGGATCAACTAACCGTTCCTGCGAATGGAACTGCAACTGTTGACGTTACTGTTGATTTATCAAATAACGTTGATTGGGCATATGGCGCTCCACTAGACCAAATTTTCAAAAACGGCTATTTTGTTGAAGGTTTCGTATCTTTGACAGATGTGAGTGATGTAAATCCAGTTATTTCTGTACCATACGTAGGCTTTAAAGGTGATTGGAATAAAGCACCGATCTTAGATGACATGATCTATGACAGTAAAGCTGTTACTTCCTTCTATAAGCAAGCAGGAATGCTTACTCATGCTGGGAAAGATCAAAATGGCAACGACAATTTCGATTACTTAGGATACAATCCAGTAGATGCTTCTTTAAAATCCAGCACAATCGCTATTTCTCCTAATGGAGACGGTGTGAATGATGATGCAATGGCATATCTATCATTCTTGCGTAATGCAAAAACAGTAGAATATAAAATCGTAGATAAAGACGGAAATGTTCTACGCAAAATTAAATCCGACGAATATGTTCGTAAAAACTTTAATGATGGCGGAAGAGGACTTCAAGTTTACTTAGATCCATCAACTGCTTGGGATGGAAAAGTAAATAACAAAGTCGTTCAAGATGGTCAATATTATTATGAAATTGACTCTACCCTTGATTACCCAGGAAAAGATCCGCAAGTATTGAAGGTTCCAGTTACTGTTGATACAGTGGCACCAAAAGTTTCCGCAAGCGTTTCTGGTGACAAACTAACGATCAATGGATCGGATGATGGTTCAGGTATCGCTTATTATGATGTTTTGGTAAATGGTACTTCTGTTTTTGGTGAAAAGGATAAGCCATTAGCAGGAAATACTACAAGCTATACATTCAAGGAAACTCCAAAGGTTGGTTCGACAGTTGATGTAGTGGCATATGACTTTGCAGGAAATAAAACGGATACAGTGGTAGATGGAGTTAACGATACAACGATTCCTTATATCTACGTTACATCCATTGGTGCAACAAATGCTTATACTACACATGAATTACCTGTTTCCGGTTATGTGACCGATGAATCAAAAATTCGTGAAGTAACAGTTAATGGTAACCCTGTTGACTTAACATGGAACGCTGATAAGAAAGAATATGATTTCAGCACAAAAGTTACCTTTGATAGTGATGGAATTTACGCTGTTCCTATTTCAGCTACAGATGTAGCCGGAAATACCATTTCTTATAAGGTTCGCGACTTAATTATTGATGCAACGGCACCTGTCATTAATGTCGATGCCCCAACAAACGTGAAAGCGGATGTGGATTCTGTAGACCTTCATGCAACGATTTCGGATAATTTTGATCAACTCCGTTATTTTGTAAATGGAAATGAAGAATTCTACAAGCCTTCTAATGGATTATATGAAATGAATGGCGTCAGCCAGGATGTAACCACACATGTTTCACTTGAACCAGGTAACAATACCTTCACGCTTAAGCTTGTTGACCGTGCGGGTAACGTTACAACGAAAGAAGTCAATATCTTCCGCCGTGCAGCGACACATAATGTGAGCTATATTTATAACGGCCAAACATATTTGAAAGTACCTGTTGCTGATGGTGGTACCGTAACAGCACCACAGGTTCCAAGCTTCCCTGGTTATACGTTTATTGGCTGGTATAAAGATGCAAGCTTCAGTGCAAAATATGACTTTAACGCTCCGATTACAGATGATACAAATATTTATGCACTTGTCGTTCCAAATCCTGCTGCACCAGCATCTGCTAAGGCGGCATCTGCAGGATATGATAAAGTAACCGTCAGCTGGTCTAAAGTAGCCGGTGCAGTTGGTTATGATGTATACCGCTCAACATCCAAAACAGGTACATTTACAAAAGTTGCAACCGTAAGTGGCAGCGCAAGCAGCTACACGAACAGCGGTTTAACAACTGGTAAAACTTATTACTATAAAGTTGTGGCTTTTGCGACTGTTGATGGAACAAAGGTAACTGGTTCTGCTTCAGCAGTAGTAGGTGCTGCACCAGTTCTTTCCGCACCAACAGGTCTTAAAGCTTCAAAAGTCAGCAGCACTTCAATTAAGACTTCTTGGTCTTCAGTGAGTGGTGCAACCGGCTATGAATTGTACCGTGCCACTTCTAAAACTGGCAGCTATACGAAGGTGAAATCTATTTCTTCTACTAGCTACACTAATAGTGGCTTAGCGAAAGGCAAAACTTATTATTATAAAGTTAGAGCCTATCGTTCTGTGAGTGGGTCAAATGTATACAGCTCATACTCCAGCGTTGTATCACTTGGCTTATAAAAATAATTGATAGCAATGGTTTGAGGATGCCTTTCGTTTTGGGGCATCCTCTTTTATTATTCTTCTCTTCTTAATAACTGTCGAAAAAATATTACCTTTTATGAAATATCGACATTCAAGGGCTAATTCTGGTCCTTTTTTGTTTTGTTGAGGGCTTTTTTGTAAAGAAATAACCTTTTTGTTTTACCAAAATATTACTAATTTTTCAAAAAAATAGTGATAAAATTCTTTTTGTAACTAAATCTACTACAAAAGGACTATGTTTAAGTTTTAGTAGTTTTTTAAAAGTAGATTGAATCTTAAAAAAAGGAGGGGCATTCTAGCTTACAAACAGATATCAGAGGGGGAGAAAAGCAATTGGTTAATTGGAAAAAATCACTTGGCATGACCGTACTATCTGCAGGACTTGTTTTTAGTTCATTTGCACCGATTTCTTTTGCGAAGACATCGACATCGCAGCCACTAATTATGCAAAAATTCATTAAAAAGCAAACGAATAGTGATACGGCAAAATTGCCCTTTCTTGATCAACATAGCGGGGGTCCATTCGATATGGGACTCGTAAATGAGGACAAAATACTTAAGCTTTTAATCAAGCAAGGTATTGTAAGTAAAAATGCTTCTAAGCGTGTGAAAGAACTGCAGATGCAGTCTTATTTTGCAAAGCGTGCGGATAAGGCTGCAGCACTAGGTACGAATCAACAAGAAATGAAGAAAGTCCGGGCAGCTATGCAGAAAAAAGCAGGGCTTAAGATTAAACCTGCAGGGGTCCCAAAAGCCGAAAGTACAACAAAATCAAATGTAGTTGCGAATAATTCCTCCGTAGTTGGACCTCTTAAAAAGGATAATTGGACGGGTACAGAGCGAAAAGATAAGGTTCTTGTTTTGTTAATAGAATACCCTGATGCACCACACAATCAAATTACGGAAGCAGACAATCCTGTGTTACTGTACAGCAATTACAGCAAGCAGCATTATCAAGATATGATCTTTGGAAACAATGGTTATACGGGGCCAAACGGTCAAAAATTCCTCTCGGTTAAACAATATTATGAACAGCAGTCAGGGGGAAGCTATACCATAGATGGTCAAGTATCAGATTGGTATCAAGCAAGCCACAATGCAGCCTATTACGGTGCAAACGACCCGCAGTATGGAAGTGATCAAAACCCGCGTGCCTTAGTCCAGGAAGCATTAGCACACGCGGCTCAAGATCCTTCTATTAATTTAAAAGATTATGATCAAGAGGATCCGTTTGATCTAAATGGTAATGGTAATTATCATGAACCGGATGGAATCATCGACCACCTCATGGTGATCCACTCTGGTGTGGGAGAAGAAGCCGGCGGTGGTTCGCTGGGTGCCGATGCGATTTGGTCACATAGCTGGGATTTAGGCCAACCGACTGCCATTCCAAATTCACAGTCAGATGTTGATTATTGGGGAGGCCAAATGGCTGGCTATGCCTATACCATTGAACCTGAAGACGGCGCCTCTGGTGTTTTTGCCCATGAGTTCGGACATAATTTGGGATTGCCGGATGAATACGATACTGGCTATACACATGGCGGAGTTGGAGCGCCAACTGGGGCCTGGACCATTATGTCGCAGGGTAACTGGGCAGGGAAACTTCCTGGAACAGAACCGACAGGCTTTAGTCCATATGATAAGAGCTATCTCCAATCCACGATGCCAACACTGAACTGGTTTAAGGATGTTGAATATAACCTTAATGATCTTAAAAACGGAAAGAACGTTAAATTAGATGAAGCAAGTGTGAAGGGGACCAATGCGGATGGCGTCAAAATAAAACTTCCGGATAAATCCACAACGGTTAATAAGCCTACCAGCGGTCAGTATGAATACTTTAGCGGCAGCGGTAATAATCTAGTCAACGGTATGATTACCCCTGTTGATTTAGCAGGGAAAACCTCTGCACAATTAACATTTAAAACATGGTATAACATTGAAAAAGATTTTGACTATGCCTATGTAGGAGTTTCGACAGATGGGCAAAATTTCATTCCACTCCCGGGAAATATCACATCAAATGATAATCCATATGGCCAAAATCAAGGAAATGGCATAACGGGTAATTCGAATGGCTGGCGAGATGCAACTTTTGATCTTTCCGCATTTGCAGGACAGCAAATATATCTCATTTTTGCTTATGTGACGGATCCTGGCGTTGCCTTACCTGGCTTTTATGTAGATGATATTCAGTTGACAGCAAACGGAAATTCCGTTTTAAGCGATGATGCTGAAGGGACGAATTCGCCATTTATGTTAGCTGGATTTGAGAAGAACAATGGTATTACCATGACCAGTCAATATTATCTATTAGAATGGCGTAACTATGCCGCCGCTGATGTCGGCTTAGCTCATTTGGCAGAAGGAAACTCCTTATTGAGCTATGATCCTGGTCTTGTTGTCTGGTATGTTGATAATAAGTATACCGATAACTGGGTCGGGGATCATCCTGGCGATGGATTCCTCGGGGTGGTGGATGCCCACCAGGAAACAGCCTATTGGAAGGATAGCAACCCGTATGATGGATATGATGAATTCGGGCCTGCAGGAACATTTGAGCAAATTCAGGATGCTGCCTTCTCATTACGCAAAACGGATAATACTTATTTAGACTATAGAGATCTTTTCGGAACCTATCTGTCTTTAAATTCACAGCCTGCAGCGACTGTATTTGATGATTCAAGGGATTACAGCAATGCTGGTCAAATCTATGCAGGCCGCGACATTCCTCAGTTTGGCTTGAAGATACATGTTACCGGTCAAGCGAGTGATATGTCTGTTGGAGCAATCGAGCTTCATGCAGGTACCAGTCATTCTATTCAGCTAAATCCATTAAGCAAGTCAGTGTATTCTAACCAAAAAGGTTTTAACCAAGTATCTGTTTCGGGACTCGTCGATGATGACGGTTCTGGTGAGAGCTTGAAAGTGAAATATGAATTACTGAATAGTAAAGCAAAGGCGATCTCCAGTTATACTGAGACCTTAACAGGACTCTATCAATCTTTCGTCCATACCCTTACATTGCCTAGTAAGACAACTACAGGAAATTATTATGTAAAGGTGACAGCAACCGATGAAAGCGGAAAGTCAATATCTAAACAATTAAGCTTCAAAGTGGATAACGATGCGCCAACTGTAATAGTAAATCATAACGGCAGCACCACGGCAGTAAAAACTGTATCTGTAAAAGTCACTGTTAATGGAGCCGTGTCAAGCACACTCGGTTATGTTTGGACGCAGTCACAAGCAGCCCCTGCCACTGGCTGGAAGACCTTTAAGAGCGGTTCAACCTTAACCCTTTCAGGTAAAAAAGGAAAATGGTATTTACATGTACGGGCGAAGGATTCAGTGGGGAATTCAATCAATTGGAATTCGAAGTCCTTTAGTTTAAAATAGTCTAGCAAAGACATTCAGGCTGAACCTAAAGGTCATTACCTTAGACCTTTTAGCTCAGCCTTTTTTTTATTTCGCCATTTGTATCCATTTATTAGCCATTCTATGGCTTCCTTTTTTTATGCAATTTCCATTTTCTATTTTAAGTATATATGTTTTTTTTTGGAACATAATATGTTTTTGTAGTGAAGTTTACGTCCAATAAGTATTGGGCGTGAGCTTTTAAAATTTAATTATATTGATTACATGTGTTAATATAGTTCAAAAAGGAGGAGAAATACATGACTGAAAATCAAGCCTTACCACCGAAAACCTGTACAATTGATCGACTTGTAACGGTAGCAGACGATGTTCAAAAGGTTCTTACAGGAGCCAAAACAGCAACGCGCCGCAATGGAAGATACGCGGATCCAGGGGAAATTATGACCCTTGAGGGCCGTCAATTTATTGTGGAAAAAGTATATTCGCAAAGCTTGGGTGAGCTGACAGATGATGACGCCCGCCGCGAGGGCTTCGAATCTGTCGAAGACTACAAACAATCGATTCTCGCCATGCACCCGGGTATGCCGTGGCTGCCGCAAATGAGGGTGTGGGTGCACGAGTTTCGTCCTGTAGAATAATAAGTACATATATGGGTTTTTGGGCAACAGTTCTTTTGATTAAAGGACTGTTGTTTTTTATTAATGGGCGGTTCCAAATGGCCAAAATAAGAAAAAATGCAGCTGTTCGGTAAATAGGAGCGTCTCCAAAAGCCCGAAATGAGGAAAAAAGCGGCTGTTCGGTAAATAGGAACAGTTCCAAACTGTTTAAAAATAATTCGCATTCCGAAGTTTTAAAATTTGTTTATTGAATCAGGTCGAAATTATAATAGATTTATCTATCAAAATACTTCCTCATTACAAAACCAGGGGTGAACATAACGTGAAATTTCTTAACAAATATATAAGGAAGTATTGGAAGCTTTTTTGTACTGCCATTTTATTTGTAACCTTTGAGGCGATTTGCGACCTGTTGCAGCCGACCATCATGTCTAAAATTATTGATATTGGGGTGGCGAGCCGTGACATCCACTATGTTTTGAAAATGGGCGGGGTTATGCTCTTGATAACGGCATTCGGAGCAGTGTCGGCCTCGACCAGAAGTGTCGTGGCCAGTACGGTTTCACAAAACTTTGGAGCCGAGCTGAGGTCCGATTTATTTAAAAAAATTCAGACGCTCTCCTTTAGCAACATTGATAAGTTTGACCGCGCTTCCTTAATTACACGGTTAACCAATGATGTAAACCAGGTTCAAGTTTTTGTAAACGGTTTAATGCGCGTCTTTGTAAAAGCCCCGTTATTAGCCATCGGTGGATTGATCATGGCATCCCGCTTAAATCTCCGCCTTGCGGTCGTCCTTGCGGTTGTCGTTCCAATCGTGGCGCTTTTGATCGTCTTCAATATGAGAATGGGCTTCCCGCTTTTCTCGAAGGTGCAAAAGGCGTTAGACCGGGTCAACGGTGTTATGAGGGAATATTTATCAGGCGTCAGGGTGGTTAAGGCTTTTAATCGGATTGATATTGAAATCGAAAAGTTCGGCGTGGCTAATAATCACTTTAAAGATCAATCGATTTCAGCTACAAGGTTAATGTCTATTTTTAGCCCTGCCATCATGCTCACCGTAAACCTTGGTATCGTTGCTGTGCTATGGCTGGGGGGGCTGGGAGTGAGTTCAGGCCATATTCAGGTTGGTCATATAATTGCATTTACCAACTACATGACCCAGATTTTATTTTCATTAATGGTCGTTTCCATGGTTTTCAATTGGTTTGTCAGGGCCAGAGCCTCAGCCGGAAGAATTGGCGAAGTTTTCTTAGAGGATAATCTGCAAACCTGGAAGGAAGAAGTGGGCGAACTTCCATTTGAAAAAGGAAGAATTGATTTTGAGAATGTTTCCTTTTCCTATGAGGGGATGAATGGTGAGGCTGTTCTAAAAAATATTAATCTGACGATTCTCCCTGGAGAAACTGTAGGAATCATTGGTTCAACAGGATCAGGAAAAAGCACGCTGGTCGGGCTGATTCCTCGCTTTTATGATGTAACCTTGGGAGCCATCAAAGTGGATGGTGAGGAAATTGGGCAGGTGGATCCGAAAAGGTTAAGAGAGAAAATTGCGATGGTGCCGCAAAAGACGATCTTATTTACAGGTAGTGTCGCTGAAAATATTCGCTGGGGCAGTGAGCAGGCAAGCACGGAGGAAGTCGAAGCGTCCGCAAGAATAGCTGGAGCCCACGAATTTATATCAGCTGCACCGGAAGGCTATGATACATTAATCGGTCAAGGCGGCGTCAATTTTTCCGGCGGCCAAAAGCAGCGGATTTCGATTGCCCGTGCGTTAATCAAAAATCCGGAAATATTAATATTGGACGACAGCACTAGTGCAGTCGATGTCGCTACTGAAGCGAAGATTAAGGAATCCTTGAAAAAATACGCAAAAGGACTTACCTGCCTGTTAATTGCCCAGCGGATAACCTCCATTATGGACGCCGATAAAATTGTCGTATTGGATAATGGCGAAATTGTCGGAGTTGGCAAACATGAAGCATTGTTAAAAGAAAGTAAAGTCTATCAGGAAATCTTTCAATCTCAAATGGGTAAGGAGGTGCTGTAAATGGCGAAGGAAACTGTACAGCCGCAAACCCCCCCGCCCATGCCGGGCAGACCTGGCGGCTTTGGAGGTGCCAATCGCAGAGGTGCCCCTGTTATTAAGCCAAAAAACTTAAAGGGAACTCTAAAGAGGCTGTGGCATTACGTTGGGAAAGAACGAAACATGCTTACCGTTATTTTTCTGTTTATTGTGATTGATTCTGTGATAACGCTCTTAGCCCCTTACCTAATTGGTAAAGCAGTTGATGCCATGAGCCTTCATAAGGGGAAAGTGGATTTTAGTGTACTTGAAATAACAATCGTATTATTAATCATCGTCTATTTCTCAGATGCGATTCTTACCTTTTTGCAAGGCTGGCTGATGGCAGGTGTTTCACAGCGAATTGTGAAGAACCTCAGAGATGCCCTTTTTAATAAAATGCAAAAGCTGCCGATTGCCTTTTTTGATTTAAGAACGCATGGCGAGCTGATGAGCCGGCTGTCGAATGACGTAGATAATGTAAGCAATACGATTTCTCAATCCACCACACAGCTCATGTCGGGTTTGGTAGTAATTGCAGGATCGCTGATTATGATGATTGTTTTAAGCCCTATTTTGACGTTAGCGAGCTTAATTACCGTTCCTCTTGTCTATTTACTGACCCGGACGATTGCCAAACGGACGAGTGTCTTGTTTAAAGGAAACCAGATCCAGCTGGGGAAATTAAATGGTCATGTGGAAGAGACCATCTCAGGTATTCATGTCGTCAAGGCATTTAATCATGAAGATAAAGTGATCGAAGAATTTGACGAGGTCAATGAGAAGCTCCGCGAGGTCGGCCTCAGGGCGCAGATTTGGTCCGGCTTTTTGATGCCGATCATGAACGTCATCAATAATCTTGGCTTTGCGGTTGTGGCCGTGGTCGGGGGAATCCTCGCCGTTAAAAGCTTAATCACGATTGGAGCGATCGCCAGCTTCCTTACCTACTCAAGACAATTCGTCCGGCCGCTTAATGACTTGGCCAATATTTTTAATGTATTGCAGTCAGGTGTGGCGGGTGCTGAGCGGGTTTTTGAAATCCTCGATGAGCAAGAGGAGCCGGCGGATAAAGAGGGTGCGATACAAATAGAAAACCCCAAAGGTCATGTTATCTTTGATAATGTCACCTTTGGGTACCGACCTGATGTGCCGATTTTAAAAAATATCAATTTTGAATCGCCAGTTGGAAGCAGTACCGCATTGGTAGGGCCGACAGGGGCTGGAAAGACAACGGTTGTTAATTTATTAACGCGTTTTTATGATGTGACGAGCGGCAGGATTCTTTTAGACGGCCGAGATATCCGCGATTATACGAGGGACTCCTTGCGCAGATGCTTTGGCTTTGTTCTACAGGATACGTATTTGTTTTCAGGAACAATCAAAGAGAACATTTTGTACGGAAAGCCTGATGCGACTGACGAAGAAGTCGAGGCGGCGGCTAAAATGGCCAATGCCGATCCCTTTATTAAGCGCCTGCCCAATCAATACGAAACCGTTTTGTCGGAAAATGGCGGAAACTTAAGCCAGGGACAGCGTCAGCTTTTGGCCATTGCAAGGGTGATTTTGGCAAAGCCCTCCCTGCTTATTTTAGACGAAGCCACGAGCAGTATCGATACACGCACCGAACTGCATATCCAGTCAGCCTTGTTAACGTTGATGGAAGGCAGAACGAGCTTTATCATTGCCCATCGATTGAATACCATCCGTGATGCCGATACCATCATGGTGATTGATCAGGGGCAAATCATTGAAAGCGGTAGTCACGATGCCCTCATGCAGCAGCAAGGCAGGTACTATCAAATGTTTTTCAATCAGTTTAAAAATATGGAAGGGGCATTGGATTGACCGTGCTCCCGTAGGTCTGGTTCGCTATAAAATGCGAATCAGACCTTTTTTCGGTCGGGAAAATTTTAATCTATCGATAAGATTTGGGAAATATGGTTCGTTCCTTTCGGAGCGAACCATATTTTTTTGTCGAAATTTTAGGACAACTGTAAAGACACGTGTTAAAATACTAAATGGCAATAGATGCACTTTTCATACCTAAAACTACTTTTAATGGGAATAATTTTATTAATGAATCTCTAACTGGGGGGAACGATGTGATCAACGAACAGGATATTTATAAAAGAGGGGCAGCAATAAACAAAGATGCCTCCAGCCGGAAATTGCTTGCCATTGCCGGGACAGGCTGGATGTTTGATGCCATGGATGTGGGAATGCTTTCCTTCATCATTGCGGCGCTTAAAGAGCAATGGAAGCTAACCCCTGAGCAAATGGGCTGGATTGGCAGTATCAATTCAATCGGAATGGCTGTTGGTGCCTTAATCTTTGGGTTAATGGCGGACCGAATGGGCCGGAAAAATGTCTTTATGATTACCCTTTTGATTTTCTCCGTTTGCAGTGGAGCATCAGCCTTCAGCACAACACTCACGATTTTCCTTGTACTAAGGTTTTTCATTGGGATGGGGCTTGGCGGTGAACTTCCAGTCGCGTCGACACTTGTCTCCGAAAGTGTACCGGTTGAAAAGCGCGGAAGAACGGTCGTTTTATTAGAAAGCTTTTGGGCGGTTGGCTGGTTAATTGCCGCATTGATTTCCTATTTCATTATTCCAAAATTCGGCTGGCAGGTAGCCATGCTCATTAGTGCAATTCCGGCATTATATGTGCTCTACTTACGTTTAGGTTTGCCTGATTCACCCCGCTTTACGTCGGTAACGAAAAAAGAAAAGATCTCTGCCTCACAGGGTCTTGCCAAATTATTTTCTAAAGATTATAGCCGGCAGACCACCATGCTGTGGATTGTTTGGTTCTGCACCGTATTTTCCTATTACGGAATGTTCCTATGGCTTCCAAGCGTCATGGTCTTAAAAGGTTTCACCCTAATTAAGAGCTTTGAATATGTCCTAATTATGACATTGGCACAGCTGCCCGGCTATTTTACAGCGGCATGGTTAATTGAAAAGTTCGGACGAAAATTTGTTTTGGTCGTCTATTTAATTGGTACCGCTATAAGCGCTTATTTCTTTGGAACAGCCAACACAACGGCCCTTTTAATGGGATCCGGAATATTATTATCCTTCTTTAATCTTGGGGCATGGGGCGGCTTATATGCCTACACCCCTGAACAGTACCCAACCATCATCCGCGGAACCGGAACCGGAATGGCTGCTTCATTTGGCCGAATTGGCGGCGTGCTCGGTCCACTCTTAGTCGGGTATTGGGTGGCACAGAAAATGTCCATTCCAACGATCTTTACCATCTTCTGTATTGCTGTCTTAATCGGGGCTGTCGCAGTCTTTTTCTTAGGTAAAGAGACAAAGAAAAAAGAATTAGTATAATGTTTTAAGGAGAGATTTCTTTTACGGGAGTCTCTTTTTTTACTTTATAAATAATATCAGAATTATTCGAAATTCAAGAAAAAACAGGTTTTGACATGATTTTACTACGGTAACGTGATAAAAACACTACGGAAACCGTAATAATTTAAATATTGTCTTTTTTCAAAACTATTTTAAAATAATGGACAATTTTACTAGACTTATAGAGATATATTTTGTACAATGTTTTCAGAATATTATTTTTATTAGGAACAGTAAGATAAAAAACAAACAGGGGGTAGACTTATGAAGAAGAAAAAAGTAACAGGCGTTATCGCATCATTTTTGGTTGCGGCAAGTGTTATGGCCGGCTGTAGTGCTTCAACTAGTGGAAATGCCGGGGGAAACGGAGATAAAGTAATTAAAATTGGAGCAAACCTTGAACTATCCGGCGGTGTAGCTTCTTACGGTCAATCAATTAAAGAAGGTATTGACTTGGCAATTGCTGAAATCAATAAAAAAGGAATCGATGGAAAAAAATTAGAGCTTGTTAGTGTCGATAATAAATCCGATGCTTCAGAAGCAGCAAACGGCGCCATCAAGCTTGTCAGCCAAGATAAAGTATCCGCGATCATTGGTGCGGCAACAAGCGGTGATACATTAGCGCAAGTACAAATTGCCCAAGGTAATAAAGTGCCTATCTTGACTCCTTCTGGAACAAGCCCAGATGTTACTTTTAAAGATGGCAAGTTAAATGATTTCGTATTCCGTACATGCTTTATCGATCCATTCCAAGGAACGGTTGCAGCTAACTTTGCAACAAATGAACTAAAAGTGAAAAAAGCTGCCATCATGATTGACAATGCAAGCGATTATGCAAAAGGTCTTGCGGCTTCCTTCACAACCGATTTAACTAAAAACGGCGGATCAGTTGTTTCCAAAGAAGCTTATGTGGCCAAGGATACTGATTTCCATGCAACATTAACACGTATCAAAGCTGCAAATCCTGAATTTATCTTTATCCCTGGTTATTATGAAGAAGTGGGGCTGATTATTAAACAAGCCCGCGAAATTGGTCTCAATGTTCCAATTATCGGTGCTGACGGTTGGGATTCTCCTAAACTTGTAGATTTAGCAGGAGCTGCTGCCTTAAATAATACGTATATCACCAACCACTATTCTTCTGGTGATACAGATGCAAAAGTACAAGATTTCGTAAAAGCATTCCAAGCAAAATATTCGAAAGCACCAGATGCCTTCAATGCATTAGGTTACGATTCAGCTAACTTTATCGCGGATGCGATCAAACGTGCCGGCAGTGCTGACCCGCAAAAAATTCAAAAAGCACTTGCAGAGACAAAAGGTCTTTCACTTGTAACTGGAACAATGACACTTGATCAAAAACATAATCCTATTAAATCAGCTGTTATCCTTGAATACAAAGACGGCAAACAAACATTTAGAACAAAAGTTAATCCTCAATAAAATAATGAACTAAAAGAATAGGGAGAATTTATGTCTCCCTATTCCAATTTATAGAGAATTGAAAATCAAAATAGTTGAATGTCCTTTTGAAGGAGTGTATAGGATGGAATATATCCAGCAGATAGTCAACGGCATTTCCTTGGGCAGTATTTATGCTTTGATTGCCTTAGGGTACACGATGGTATACGGTATAGTAAAACTTATCAATTTTGCTCATGGAGACGTCTTCATGATTGGGGCATTTATTGGATTTTATTCAATTACTGTTTTTCATTTAAATTTTTTCCTGGCTTTAATCATTTCCATGGTGGTTTGTGCGATTATCGGAGTCCTTATTGAGCGGATTGCGTATAAACCATTAAGAAATGCGACTAGGATTGCAGCCCTTATAACCGCGATTGGGGTATCACTCTTTATTGAATACGGGACCATTTATGTCCGCGGGGCACAATTAGCGGCATATCCCGACAATCTTGTTCCATTTAAGGATATTAAAGTATTTGGTGTAATCATCAGCGGACAGTCCTTGCTCATTTTGGGAACATCGATTGTTTTAATGCTATTGCTTCAGTTTATGGTTCACCAAACCAAAATCGGGAAAGCAATGCGTGCGGTTTCTCATGATATGGATGCTGCGCGGTTAATGGGGATAAATGTTAATAATACGATTTCCGCAACCTTTGCGATTGGATCGGCACTTGCTGGTGCCGCTGGTGTTATTTTTGGCATGTATTATACGAAAATTGACCCGCTAATGGGGATTATTCCAGGATTGAAAGCATTCGTTGCCGCTGTATTAGGCGGAATTGGCATCATCCCTGGTGCGATGGCGGGTGGGCTTGTGCTGGGCGTAATTGAGTCGCTCGTAAGTGCATTTGGCTTCTCATTGTGGCGTGATGGTGTAGCATTCGTGGTTTTAATTTTAATCCTGATTTTCCGCCCGGCCGGTCTTTTTGGAAAAAATATCAGGGAAAAAGTATAGGGGGTGGCTAAACGATGAAAATATTAAAACAAGCTAAGGGATTCTGGGGCTCAATCGTTTTAGCCGTAATCTTCGGAGTGGTAACACAAGTTCTAATCAATGGCGGAACTTTAAACATCTTCTATGTAAATACATTGTTTAATATTGGAATTAATATTATTCTTGCAGCAAGTCTGCATTTAATCATTGGAATTACCGGTCAGTTCTCCATTGGCCATGCCGGATTTCTGGCAATTGGGGCGTATGCTTCTGCCATAATGACCATGAAGTTTTCGATGCCGTTCCCGATTGCCTTATTGGTCGGAGGTGTCGCAGCTGCTATTGCAGGTCTTATTATTGGCATCCCAAGTCTTCGTTTAAAAGGAGATTATCTTGCGATTGCCACGCTGGGCTTTGGAGAGATTGTCAGAATTATCTTTTTAAATATTGATTATATCGGTGGCGCGAGCGGGATGACCGTTTCCCACCTCACCACATGGCCATGGTTGTTTGCCTGCGTGCTGGTGTCCATTGTAGTTATCGTCAACTTTACTAATTCTACACATGGTCGTGCTTGTATTTCCATTCGTGAAAATGAAATCGCGGCCGATGCCATGGGGATCAATACCACCTATTATAAGGTCGCAGCCTTTGCGATCGGCGCATTTTTTGCCGGTATTGCCGGTGTGTTATATGCACATAACTTTTATATCATCCAGCCGACAAACTTTGGATTTTTGAAATCATTTGATATTTTAATCTTTGTTGTGCTTGGCGGTTTAGGCAGTATGTCAGGTGCTGTCATTGCAGCGATCCTTTTAACGATCATTTCAACCTACTTACAAGACTTCCCGGAACTGCGAATGGTTATCTACAGCTTAGTATTAATCGTGATGATGCTTTACCGTCCACAAGGATTATTAGGAACGAAAGAAATTACCTCTTTCTTTAAAGGCCGGAAATCCGTTAAAGGAGGAGTTCAAGATGCAAGCAAACAAACCGTTGCTTAAAGTGGAAAATGCAGGAATCCGATTTGGCGGATTAAAAGCAGTATCAGACGTCAACCTTGAATTAAAGCAGGGCGAATTAGTTGGATTAATTGGACCAAACGGAGCTGGTAAAACTACTTTCTTTAACCTTTTGACAGGTGTTTATGTTCCAACAGAAGGAAGTGTTAATTTAGACGGGGAAAAATTAAATGGCCTGGCTCCCTATAAAATTACCAAAAAAGGAATCAGCCGTACCTTCCAAAATATTCGCTTGTTCAGTGAATTATCAGTTCTCGATAACGTAAAGGTTGCCTATCATTCGCTTGCGAAGCATTCCATGTTGAGCTCGATCTTTCGCCTCCCTTCCCATTTTTCCGGGGAAAGGGAAATGGAAGAAAAGGCCATTGAATTCCTAAAGATTTTTAATCTAGAAGGATTTATGCATGAAAAGGCAAAGAACCTGCCGTACGGTCAACAGCGCCGGCTCGAAATTGCCCGTGCGCTTGCGGCAAATCCTAAGTTGCTGCTTCTTGATGAACCGGCTGCCGGGATGAATCCGCAGGAAACCGAAGAATTGATGAAATTGATCGCATTAATTCGCGAGCGATTCTCGTTAACCATCTTACTAATTGAGCATGACATGGGTCTTGTAATGGGTGTATGTGAACGCATTTATGTACTAGATTCCGGTCAGCTAATTGCTGAAGGTAACCCTGAGCAAATTAGGAATAATCCTAAAGTCATCAAAGCATACCTCGGTGAGGAGGTCGTCTCTTAATGTTAAAAATAAATGATATTGATGTATATTATGGTAATATTCATGCCTTAAAGGGTGTTTCCCTAGATATCAATCAGGGTGAAATTGTTACATTAATCGGTGCGAACGGTGCGGGGAAAAGTACTTTGTTAAAGACAATTTCAGGATTACTAAAGCCGAAAAAGGGTGAGATCCTTTTTGAAGGAAAAGCCATCGGCGGCAAAGTGGCGCAGTCGATTGTGAAGCTTGGTTTATCCCATGTTCCAGAAGGACGCCGTGTGTTTTCTAATATGTCCGTTGAGGAAAACCTCGAACTAGGCGCATACCTAAGGAATGATAAACAAGGCATTCGTGAAGACTTTGAAAAAGTTTATCAGCTTTTCCCTCGCCTTCATGAGCGGAAGAAACAGCTGTCCGGCACGCTCTCAGGTGGAGAACAGCAAATGCTCGCCATGGGCCGCGCTTTGATGGCACGCCCTAAGCTTTTACTTTTAGACGAACCGTCAATGGGACTTGCCCCATTATTAGTGAAAACGATTTTTAAAATTATTCAAGAAATCAATCAAACCGGAACGACCATATTGCTGATCGAGCAAAACGCGAATATGGCGTTATCGATTGCTGACCGTGCCTATGTCATTGAAACCGGAAAGATTGTCGTCTCCGGCTCATCTCAAGAGCTTAATCAGAGCGATCAAATCAAAATGGCCTATTTGGGCGGACATTAAGAAAAGGGGTATCGATGTCGATACCCCTTTTTCAACATTAATATTATTTTTCTAGACCAGAGTGCTCTCGATCCAGGCTCTCAAAGATAGAAGCATCAGTTTTTTTAACAGAAGTGTCCTCGAGGCATGCGTTCAAGGACACAAGTCGTAGATTTTTAGACCGAAGTGTCCTCGACCAACCATTTATTATTATATGTCCAGATCCACCTGCTCCCGTTGTTTCGGGCTCAATTGATGTCTGATTTTTATCGCGTAATCCTCAAAAAGCTGCTCTAATCCCACCGAGGCAAGTGAAAATACATCCGCATAGTTCTTCGTGACTTCCCATTTCAATTCATTTTTCCCGCAAATGCTATAGCGGTTTAATTCTTCAATTTCCTTCTTAATCTTCGCTAATTCCCCAGCCTGCTTCTCTTCGGCAAGGGCGAGCAGCTGATCAATTTTATCAATATAAGTCATTGATTTTTCAATTTTCTTCTCAATATCAAGGAAACCAGCTGGATCGATTAGCCCATATTTCAGCTTAAATTGATTGAGCCGGTTTGCCGCCTCATAAGTGGCTTTAACAATATCGTCTCTTGTCATTTCATTGGTTTCATAGCTTAACATATGCTTCCAGGAAGGCTGTGCAATCGCCTTGCGGTGGTCTTCAAGCGTACGGCAGAATTTTTTGTAGCCGTACCGTTCCGGATGCTCAAAGGCCGGGCTTGCCGGATCAAGGAAAGGTGCAAGCGGAGCAACAAAGTAATAGAGTCGTTGATTCTGCCCGCAGTCAAGATGAATTTGCTCGCAAAATTCGATGTTTTCTAAGGCGCTCTCATAGGTCTGACCGGGTATGCCGACCATGAAAAATAAATCTATTTTTTTGCAGCCGTGTTTTAATGCGAAATTTAGCGTATCAATGACCTTTTGATTGGTACAGTTAAATTTCCCGTTTAAACGCCGCAAATCTTCATCATGGGTTTCAAGCGTGATTTCAATACTATATTTTGGAACGCTTTCATTGATTTTTTCAAAGTATAGTTCATCGGCATATTGAAACAATTCAAAGACAATTTCATTTTTTACTTTGACTTTTTTAAGACGGCTAAAAAATTCATCCACATATTCCGGACCGCCCTGCCGGAGGTCATGGAGAATAAAAATAGGTGCGCGGCTAAAGCGCTGGATAAATTGAATATCTTCGATCAGCTTCGCCGGTGATCTTAAGGCAAGGGCATTTCGTTTGCAATTTTCGTGATAGGCATCCCTTGAACCACCGCAGATGAGGCAGTTTTGCGTGCAGCCTCTCGCTGTGAGTAAAGCCGTGTTAGGGTATTGCAGCCAGCCGTTATAGGGCAGCGGGTCTAGGAAACTATGATACTTGAACACGGAACGAATGGTATACCGGTAGCCAGGCACATCAAACTCATCCAGATCCTTCGGGACATAGGTAAGCGGATTGCAGCCGTATTCGTTGCCGTTCTTCCAGGTGAGGTTCGGGATATCTGTGTAGTGGGTATTTCCTGCTTCAATTTTGTTCATTAATAGGAGCATAAGCTTTTCAGTGGAGTCACCGCGCATCACAAAATCGACGCATGGATATTCAATGAGCTCTGTATGATAGTAGGTTGCGGATAGTCCGCCAAAAATAATGGGAGTTTCTGGGTGGAGTTTTTTCACAATTTTGGCGAGTTCAATGCTGCCATGGGCATGGGGGAGCCAGTGTAGATCAATTCCAAAAGCACTTGTATGAAGGCCGCGCAATTTTTTTTCTACATCAAAGTTTTGATTCATCAGCATCCGATTGGCAATATTGATAATTCTCACCTTTAGCCCATACCGTTCCAGGTAATCAGCGATGCTGGTCAGTCCAATGGGATACATTTCAAAGACCGGTGATGACGGTACCACGTCACTAATAGGTCCTGCAAGGAGGGAATTTTTGCGGAAATCATAAACACTTGGTGCATGCAACAAAACTAAATCGTATTTCATCCAAGTCACCTTCTATTGTAAATTATTCCAATTCACTTTAGTTTACAATAATTTTTGTTTCAGTGAGTGACAAAGAAGTGACAATTTTTAGGTGATTCTATCGAAAAGAACCCTGAGGATCATTTTTTTCCTGCTATAATAAATTTATAAAATTTGTCGGTAAGGGGTGGATGAAAATGGCACAAGCCAAAACAAATGCCATGCGCATTCTCGATGCCAAAAAGATTTCATATGAGATGCATACATACGATAACAAAGATGGAAAAATTGATGGGATTTCTGTGGCTGAGAAAATTGGCAGAGATCCAAAAGAAGTATATAAAACCCTTGTGGCCCAAGGAGCGAGCAAGGCCATTTTTGTTTTTATTATCCCTGTAGAAGAAGAGCTGGATTTGAAAAAAGCAGCCAAAGTGACTGGAGAGAAGAAGGTTGAAATGATTCCTGTTAAGGATATCCAAAAGTGGACTGGCTATATACGAGGCGGCTGTTCTCCGATCGGGATGAAAAAGGAATATCAAACTTTTCTTGATGAAAGCGCCATGAAGCATTCATCCATTGCCGTCAGCGGCGGGAAAATTGGCGTCCAAATTGTGTTAAAGCCTGAGGATATAAAAGAAGTGGCAAAGGCTGAATTTGTTGATTTAATTAAATAGCAAAGGAGCGCCGAGGATGCTCCCGGACTTCACCGGGGAAAGCGGGTGCCCTGAGCGGAGGTCCAGCCAAAATAAAAAATAGGCACTCACCTATATCATGACTTTGAATATGATAGGTTGAAACCACGATAAAGGGTGTGTCAACAAGTGGCTGGAAAAATTAAAAATTACTTCGCCGGCGGCAATACGGCCAGGGGATTTCATAGTCTTTTTGATTCCAATCTTCAAGGGCTTGACCGTTTATTTATTTTAAAAGGCGGACCTGGAACCGGAAAATCCTCTTTAATGAAAAAGCTTGGCAACGAGTTTGTTGAAAAAGGCTATGATATTGAATTACTGCATTGCTCTTCAGATAACAATTCAATTGATGGTTTAATTATCCCTGCCTTAAAAGTAGGGATTGTCGATGGCACGGCACCGCATGTGATTGAACCAAAGGCGCCTGGCGCTGTCGAGGAATATATTAATCTTGGAGAAGCTTGGGACAGAGCTAAACTTTCCCAGCATAAGCTAAAAATTCAACGGCTGACCAAACAAATAAGTGAATCCTTCCAGACCGCATACGCTACTTTTAAGGAAGCGTTAGACATCCATGATGAATGGGAGAAAATCTACATTAGCAACATGGACTTCGATAAAGCCGATCAATTGACCAATAATTTAATTGACAGCTTTTTTGGAAAAATAAAGCTGAATAAAGAAGCCAATATTCGCCATCGGTTCCTCGGCGCGGCAACACCAATGGGAGCTGTTGATTTTGTTCCGAATTTAACGGAAGAAATACCAAAGCGTTATTTTATTAAAGGCCGTCCCGGCTCCGGTAAGTCGACAATGCTGAAGAAGCTTGCAGCTGCTGCTGAAACAAGAGGTGTCGATGCAGAGGTTTACCACTGCGGCTTTGATCCAAACAGCTTAGATATGGTGATTTTCAGGGAGCTTGGCATTGCAATTTTTGACAGCACAGCCCCTCACGAGTATTTCCCAAGCCGGGACGGTGACGAGATTATTGATATGTACGAAATCTTGATTGCATCAGGGACAGATGATACTTTTGCAGAGTTTATCAGCAAAATTTCTGCTCAGTATAAAGAAAAAATGACAGAAGCTACATCCTATTTGGCAAAAGCCAAGGCTTTGCATGATGACCTCGAAGACATCTATATTTCTGCCATGGATTTTACTGTCGTTGAAAAAATTCAAGCCAGAATTGGCCGGGAAATAAATGAGCTTGAGTCCATAAACAGCTAGTTGCTGGCTTATCACCTAAAATAGGCAAAGTGCATACTTTAAAAGGAATCTAGATAGAAAGGAGTAATGTCCTTGAATTATTTTTATTATCCGTATTTCGGATATGGCTATCTATCACAAAATCCTTATGAAGATGCTCTGAGACAGCAAGGGGTTGTGCCTGGGCACGGTTTCCCAACCTCACCACCGCCGTCCGGGGGTGGCCACCATGGGTTTACGCCGCCACCGCCACCGCCGCCGCACGGGGGAGGCTTCGATCATGGATTCCCGCCGCATCATGGGGGAGGACATCATGACGGGCCGCCAACTGCACCGCCGCCATCCTTCATCCCTCATGAAACAGTTGGAGCATATGCGGTTGATCCTGGCGGAATCAGGCATTGTTTATATCGCTACACCTATATTTGGCTAAACAACGGCAGGAGCTTTTGGTTTTATCCAACCTATGTTGGCAGAACCTCCATTGCAGGATACCGCTGGCGAGGCAATCACTGGCAATATTACGGAATGGATCTAAGACAAATCCGCTCGTTTAGCTGTCAATAAAAAAAGGTGCCGGGGTTCCGGCACTTTTTAATTTAGTGAAAGTAAAACAAAAATGTAAACGTTTAGATTTTGAATATTGACGAAAATTGGTATAATTTGATATGATAAAGACAAATGATAGCGGTTTCATATGGGAAAAAAGCTATAAATATATGAAATCTAGTAAAAATGTAACATATATAACATTATTAAAATACTAAAATCTAAACGGTTACATTTACAGGTGGTGTTAATCTTGAGTTCAACTATACGGGATGTTGCAAAACTTGCAGGAGTATCAGTTGCAACAGTTTCCCGAGTAATAAATAAATTAGGCGGTGTCCGGCCGGAAACAGAAAAGCGAATTGAATGTGCAATGGAGGAGCTTCATTACATTCCCAATGTATTAGCCAGAAGTGTAGCCTCTAAAAAAACAAAGCTGATTGGCATGATTGTTCCTGACGTTGAAAATCCATTCTTTGCCGCGGTGTATAGCGGAGCGGATAAAGCTGTCAGGGAATATGGTTATACCACCTTCCTCGGAGGCTCAAATGATACGGAGGAACGGGAAGATGAACTTCTGCAAACGATTCTTGAGCATCAGGCCAGTGGAATTTTGTTAACTCCTGCAAGAGTGAAAACGGGTTGGCTGGACCGGATTGGCAGCCGCGTTCCCATTTGTTTAATTGATCGTGATACCCCTGGTGCTGATTGCGATCGTGTATTGGTTGACAATCGACGTGGAACCTATGAAGCGACAAAACTGTTTATTCAAAAAGGGCATAAAAAATTATCCATTATTACAGGACCGATGGATAGTACACCAGGCAGAGAGAGATTTGAAGGATTTAAACAATGCTTGGAGGATTTTGGCATTGAGTGGGATCCGGATTATATTCAGATAGGGGATTTCCGGGAAGGTTCAGGCTACCAATTAGGAAAACGGCTGCTGGAGATGCCTGATCCCCCGACAGCGATTCTTAGCAGTAATAACTTAATGACAATTGGATTGTTGGAAACGATTCATAATAGCAACTTCCAAATAGGGACAGACGTTGGAGTGATTGGGTTTGACGATCTTCCAATCGCAACGCTGATGAAGCCAAATTTAACGGTGGTCTCAAGACCGATGCGTGAAATGGGTGAATGTGCAGCAGACATGCTGATGCAGCGTATTCAAAATCCAGAAATGGCAAAACGAACCGTCATTATGACACCGCATTTAATTGTGCGGGGTTCTGAATCGATTCATCGATAAAAAGGGAGTGTTCATATGGAGAATCAAAAAAATGGTGTAGCAGTTATTGGCAGTATGACAACTGATGTGACAGCAAAAGCGGCGGCCTTACCGCGGCGCGGTGAAACCGTTTTAGGAGAAGAATTAACGATTGTCTCCGGAGGGAAGGGTTCCAATCAAGCTGCCATGGCGTCGCGAATGGGAGTAAACACATGGATGGTTGGCTGTATTGGCACGGATGCCTTTGGGAACGTCGTACTTGATAGTCTCCATGAACATGGTGTGAATACTGATTTTATAGATCAATTAGCAGATCAAAAAACAGGTGTGGCTCATATCCGAGTGGATCATACAGGGAATAACGATATTGTGATTGTGCCAATGGCCAATAACCAAACAAATCCAGGACGGGTGGACCGTTTCTTTGCTTCAAATTCAAGTGTCAACACCCTTTTATTGCAGTTGGAAATTCCAGTTCCAACCGTTGTGTATGCGGCAAAAGCAGCAAAGGAGAGAGACCTTACCGTTATTTTCGATCCGGCTCCTGCTGCTTCCTTCCCGGATGAACTTTATCAATATGTTGATATCGTCACACCGAATGAAACGGAAGCCTCGGCATTAACCGGCATTGAAGTCTCTGATTTGGATACAGCGAAAAAAGCAGCTGCGATTCTATTAGAAAAGGGTGTCAAGCTGGCTATTATCACCCTTGCCGAAAATGGTGTGTTAATCGCTGATGCCAATTCCGAGCGCCACCTCCCTTCTTTTAATGTAGAGGTTGTAGATACAACGGCTGCTGGCGATGCCTTTACAGGAACGCTTGGGGCTTGTATTTCTGAAGGGAAAACCATTGAAGAGTCTGTCCAATTTGCGATGGCTGCAGGGGCGCTGACTGTTACAAAAATCGGGGCACAGCCTTCGTTGCCGACAAAAGATGAAGTCATCAAACTAATGAACGGGGGATTATAAGATGAAAAGTACAGGTGGAATTCTCAACCCGCAGCTATCAAAAGTTATTGCGGAAACAGGACATACGGATTACATAGTCGTTACGGATGCTGGACTGCCGATCCCTCAGGAGGTAGAACGAGTAGACCTTACCATTCAGCCAAATCTGCCAAAGTTTTTAGATGTGTTAAAAGCAGTTTTAAGTGAAGTAGTGGTAGAAAAAATTATTCTTGCCGAAGAATTACCAACCATCAGCCCGGAAATGCATGAAGAAATTTTGGCACTTTTTCCAGAGGATTTAGAAGTCGTTTATCTTCCGCATGTGGAATTTAAGCAAACGACAAAGTCTGCACGGGCAGCAGTTCGATCCGGTGAGTTTACACCATATGCTAACATCATTTTGCAGGCGGGAGTTGCGTACTAGAAAGGTGGTATTCCAATGAGCATTCGTCTCGAGCATATCAAAAAAAGCTTTGGGGATAACGATGTACTAAAAGGAATCAGCTTAAACATTGAACCTGGCGAAGTCGTTGCGCTTGCGGGAGAAAATGGAGCAGGAAAATCTACGCTCATGAAAATCTTGTCAGGTGCTTTACACCCTGATTCCGGTCAAATTTTTGTTGACGAACAGCAGGTAACTTTTCATACCCCGCAGGATGCAATGGCCTATAATATCCGAATGATATATCAAGAAATGAATTTAATGAGAGATTTGACCGTTGCAGAAAATTTATTTCTTGTCGATGAAAAGAAACGGTACGGGAAGTTCCTTTCCAACAAGAAGAAAATGTTCGAAGATGCAAAAGCCTTTTTAGGGGATATGGGGCTGAATATAAACCCGAGAATCCCGGTTTCACACCTTGCGGTAGCTGAACAGCAAATGGTTGAGATCTCCAAATCTTTGGTTAAAGAAGTAAAGCTTTTGATTATGGATGAGCCAACCGCTGCTTTAAATAAAGAAGAAACCGATCGATTATTTGATCAAATACGCCGACTTAAAAGCAAAGGAATTTCAGTCATTTATATTTCCCACCGACTGGATGAAATTTTTGAATTGGCGGATCGAATTGTCGTCTTGCGAGATGGACAGTTAGTTTTGGAAGCACCCATAAAAGAGGTTGATCAAAAACAAATTGTCACATCGATGGTTGGAAAACAAGTTGATAATTTTTATCCAAAGGAACACAATACAGATCCATCAGTCAATCGATTTGTTGTAAGAGGGCTGACGAAAACGCCGTACTTCGAGGATGTCTCCTTCCATATTGCCAAAGGTGAAGTACTTGGGATTGCAGGTCTCTTAGGCTCAGGGAAAACGGAGTTATTAAAAGCTTTGTTTGGTGATCTGAAGATAGATGCCGGCGATATGACAGTAGATGGAAAATCTATCAAATTAAATCGCCCTATTCATGCGATTAAGCAAGGAATAGCGTATTTAACTGCGGATCGTAAGCAGGAAGGATTAATTATGGATCTATCAATCTATAACAATCTTTCACTATCATCTCTAAAGCAATTTTCAGGTGGTTTTGGCATTGTAAATCGGAGAAAAGAACAGAAAGTATCCGATGATTTTATTCAGCAGGTGAACGTAAAAGCAGCATCACCACATATTGCGGTCCGCAGTTTAAGCGGCGGAAACCAGCAAAAGGTCGTATTTGGAAGATGGATGATGACCGGCCCGAAAGTTTTCATTATGGAAGAGCCAACACGTGGGGTAGACGTTGGTGCCAAATCCGAAATTTATCGAGTCATTAATTATTTAACGGCTCAGGGCATTTCAGTCCTGCTCGTAAGTTCCGATATTCCAGAATTAGTGGCGATGTCCGACCGGGTGATTGTATTACGGGAAGGCAGCGTCATTCAAGAGCTGACGGGAGATTCCATCACCCAACATAATATTCTGCATTATGCACTAAGAGGGGGAGCACATTGAAAGCGATCCGAGTACTATTTTCAGAGATGCAGGCACTCGTTGTCTTAATCATTTTGGTTATCATTGCAGCATTTTTATCACCGGTATTCTTAACCATCACCAACCTGCTCAATATCTTGTTAATGGTTGCTGTAACGGCGATTCTTGCGATTGGACAAACCTACATTATTATTCTTGCAGAGATTGATTTGTCTGTCGGTGCGGTTCTCGGACTATCAGCAGCGATTACGGCAGGATTTCTCTCACATGGAAATTTAATAGTAGGTTTATTAATAGGACTGCTTGTAGGACTTGTCGCAGGACTAATTAATGGACTGTTGGTAACGGTTGGAAAACTGCCATCGTTCATTGCTACTTTAGGAACGATGACAGCCTTCTCAGGTTTGACTCTTGTCTATACACAAGGAAATCCTATTTCGATTTCATCGACATCATTCTCCTTTATCGGACAGGGATTTATTGGAGGGGTTCCATTCCCTGTTTGGTTAATGATTATTCTTTATGCGGTATTTTGGATTCTATTACACAGATCACATTTTGGCCGTTATGTTTTTGCAACAGGAGGAAATGAAGAAGCTAGCCGTTTATCAGGTATTAACGTAAAACAAGTGAAACTATGGTCATTTGTTATGGCTGGAATATTATCAGCCATCGCTGGTTTTATCATCACCTCCCGCTTAAACTCTGCTGAGCCAACATCTGGCAGCGGATTAGAATTGGATGCCATTGCTGCCGTTATTCTTGGTGGTACAAGCCTAACCGGCGGGAAAGGCGGTTTGATTGGGACAGTTATTGGAGCAATCATTTTGGGCGTTTTAGATAACGGAATGAATTTATTGAATGTATCAGCATTCTATCAAGGTGTAGCGAAAGGGGTGATTATCCTCTTAGCAGTGTTACTGGACCGTAATATGAAGTCATTGTCATCGCTTGCTCGTATTGCCAGCTTTAAAAAATCTGCCTAAAACATTGGAGGTATTCAAAATGAAGAAATACGTTGCCGGAGCTTTAAGTGCTTTATTAGTAGGAGGAATCCTTGCAGGGTGCAGTTCTCAATCGAATACTGATGGAAAGTCAAAAACGGCTTCTTCCTCAGGTAGTAAAGAAGTAGATATGATTATCAGTACACTTAACAATCCATTCTTTGTTTCGTTAAAAAATGGTGCGGAAGCAGAAGCGAAAAAACAAGGTTTCAATTTGGTTATTCAAAATGCAAATAATGATAACCAAACAGAGTTAAACTTGATTCAAACCGATATCTTGAAAAAGCCTGCTGCGATCGTAGTGGATCCTGTAGATAGCAACGCGATTGTTGCATCGATTAAACAAGCCAACCAAGCTAAAATCCCAGTTTATGCATTTGACCGTAAGCCGGATGGCGGCGATTTAGAAACCTTTATTGGATACGATGCCATTAAAGCTGGCCAAACAGCAGCTGATGCTTTAGCAAAATCATTAAATGAAAAAGGAAATGTCATTGAAATCCAAGGAATTATGGGCACAAACGTGGCACAAGATCGCAGCAAGGGATTTGAGGATGAAATTGCCAAATATCCTAATATTAAAGTAGTTGCCAAACAACCGGCAAACTTTGACCGTGCGCAAGCGCTTAATGTTATGACTAACCTCATCCAGGCACATCCGGATGTAAATGGAGTATATGCAGCGAATGACGAAATGGCGATGGGGGTTGTTTCTGCATTAAAAGCTCGTAATCTGACTGGAAAAGTTCTTGTCGTTGGAAATGACGGTATTAAGGATGCATTAGACGGCATTACAAGTGGTTCATTGGCAGCAACAAATGCCGAATCACCATTCTATTTAGGAATGCAAGTTTCTGACATCGCTAAAGACATCCTTGATGGAAAGAAAGTTCAAGCAGCAACTACATTAGAAGGGCAGCTTGTAAATAAAGATAATGTTAGTCAATATTGGGATCACCTAAAACAAATTGGCGATCCGCAAGATTAATTACCTTATAAAAGGTGCCGGGGTTCCGGCACCTTTTATTGTGGGTTTGTTTTGGCTTTCTGGCTCTTTACATTTTTTTTATTTCCTTTGCTGCTGTCACCGCTCATAAATTCGCTGGAAAACTCATTTCCCAGTTGAGGGGCATTTTGATTTTTGCTGCCTTTATTAAACTTTTTGGTCATAAATAAACTCCTTTCTAAATGGCTACTATTATTTTTTCTATAATTACCTTCTTTATGTATGGTGATAGTGGTCTTGAGAGATAAAATTCTTATTGAGTTGTATCTTTTTAATCCCTCAATTTGGTAAAATGTACAAAACTGCCGTAAAAATGTACAAACCTTTCGGAAACATGTACAAAACTCGCAAAATCATGTACAAAACTACCAAAAACATGTACAAAACAAGATTTGTCCATATTAAAATTGAAACAAATGGAAAATGTGAGGTTATGGCCAATGCAGTATATAGAATTGATTACAAATCTATTTGAAAAAAGCCGTAATGTGGCCAATTCAGGACCTATGGAAAAATATATGAAGAACCATCTTCCGTTTTTGGGGATTAAGATGCCGGAACGAAAAGAGCTGGAAAAGCAATTCTTTAACGAAACGGGTCTCTTAAAAGAGCCGTTTAACAAGGATTTTGTTTTACAGCTATGGGAAATGCCGGAACGGGAATACCAATATACCGCCTTAACCTATATCGGAAAATCATTGAAAAGGCTGCAAAAATCCGATTTAGGATTCATAGAAAATTTGATCACCACGAAATCGTGGTGGGACACGGTGGATACGATCGCCCCAAACTCTGTCGGAGCCATTGCACAAAGGTTTCCGGAAGTGATTGGTGAAACGATTGATAAATGGTCTACGAATGAGAACATGTGGCTGAGACGAGCGTCTATCCTTTTTCAACTAAAATATAAACAGGAAACAAATGAGCATCTTCTCTATCAATACATACAGAAAAATGCCGACAGCAAGGAATTCTTTATCCAAAAGGCAATTGGCTGGGCATTAAGGGAGTATTCCAAAACCAATCCGGCTTCCGTTAAAGCATTTATTGAAAATCATCAGCTTGCTCCATTAAGCGTCCGGGAAGGCAGCAAGTATGTATAAGCTGAATTTGGGCGAGAATATTCTAATAATTCCATTTTGTATATTGTCAGCAACAATATCGATGGAAGGGGACTTCCCCGGAAAAAATTGGGTGGATTTGAATTAACATATGGATAGCTTTGATATATAATTTTTACAAAAAGGAAGGTTTCACATGAGCACAAAAAGTAACCAATTGCAAAAGGGATGGACACTGATTGCCCATGCTTCCTACCAAGTTTACTCCAATAAAAATGGCTATGTCCTTATTGATGAAGACAACGATGTGGCACTAAGGTTTGCCTTACAGGAAAATGAGGTCGAAATCCTCGGCAGCAATTGGAATTTGAATTATAAAATCAATCTTGGCTTTAAAACGATCAAGATCATAAACACGCCGGATGAATAGGATTCGGAAGTGGTTCCCGAGAGTAAATGCGCGGTATCCGAGAGTAAGCGCACGGTACCGTGAGTAACGAGAGGCTATCCGAGAGTAAAGCCGCGTATCCGAGAGTAACCGCACTGCATCCGAGAGTAACCCGACACTATCCGATAGAAAACCTACACTTTCCAAAAGTAAAAAAGGGCCATCACAACGCGTGAGGCCTTTTTTCTATAGAATTTCAATTTTTAACGAATTCACTTGGGACACGAGCAGGTCTTCATATTTTTGCTGGGCTTCGTAATCGATTTCTTGGATGCCTGCTTTTGGATTTTCTTTTTTAGCTTGGGCGAGTAATTCCTGCTGTACTTTTTTAGTTAGGACAATTAACGTATATTGCTGTTTTTCGATATCCCAGAATTTCTTTTCACCGTGGGCTTTAATCATCGCTTCAGCTGATTTATACGTTTTGTACTGCTCACGGGCTTTGGTTAACTCTTTGGTTACTTCCGCATCGGTTGCGGTATAGCCTTTTTCCTTCGCAATTAAGCCCATGGCGCGCAGGCGGATGATTTGCGTTAGGATTTGGTTTTTATCTTCAGCCATTTTTTCCTGTGATTTCAAATAGGCCAATTCTTCATCAAGCTTTTTGCCGCTGAATTGCTTGTGTGCGGCCTCACGGTTGATCGCAAGCTGCAGATAATTGATAAATTTATAGAAGTCGACATCGTCATTGGTAATCCATTTTCCATTAATCAGTGCCACACCAGCGGGCTTTTTCACCGTAAGGTCAACGGTTTGTTCCGTTTTCTTGCCGCCTTTTTCAAACGTTAAGTCGGCCTCGTATTTTCCGGTCATTGGTAGCTTTACTTTACCTGAATAAGTGCCGTTCTGTCCTTCTGTTAACGTCGCATTATAAGTGCCGTGGTCCATATTGGCCATCGTAAATGCCGCCTTCACCTTAAGGCCGGTTACGGCTTTTGTGTTTTCGGTTACTTTTATTTTAAAAGGGGCAGCCTTATCCTGATGAAAATAAAGTGGCTTTGTAAAATCAATTTTGTAATCGGGGCTTGAGCTGCAGCCCGCGAGCCCGGCAATCAATAGCAGGATCACCAGCATGAGTGATTTCTTCACGATTCCATCCCTCCTAAGTTGTGAGTGGTTAAAAATTCCTCTACCGAGTATTTTTCCATTTTTCCATTATTTAAATAGGCAACATGTGTACAAACCTGTTTGATTTCATCAAGATGGTGGGAAGAAAGCAGGATTGTTTTAACATGCAGCGACTTTAGCACGTCTAAAATTTCTTTTCGTCCCATTGGGTCAATGCCGCTTGTCGGTTCATCCAGTATCAGCAGGCTTGAATCCTGATAAAGCGTGATGGCAAGGCCAAGGCGCTGCAGCATCCCTTTTGAATATTCTTTGACCTGGACATTGCGGTCATCCCATAAGCTGACCGAATTCAACACTTGCTCAATCCGCATCTGATCCGATGTCTTTGAAACCGCCTCGGCAAAAAAGGTCATATTTTCAAGGCCGGTTAACATCGGATAAAGCATGAATTTTTCGGGCAGGTAGGCAATCGCCTTTTTCCATTCCTGATTTTTCTTGGTGACTTCAATGCCATTAATCGAAATGGTTCCCTTTTTGACGGGAAGAAGTCCAAGCAGGCTGTTAATGAATGTTGATTTACCGGCACCGTTTCGTCCGACAAGGGCACAAATTTCATTCTTGCTTACCTCTAAATGAATCGAATCGAGAACCGTCTTTTTTCCGTAGGATTGGATTAAATCCGTTACCTTAATCATTCAAAGCCCTCCTTGCGGTGAAATAGGATCGCAGCGGCCGTTGAAACAATCAACCAGAATACGAGATTTCCTAATAGGAAGAACACTGGCTTCGTCCACATGAAGGCCTGAAGGAGGCGCGACATATGGCCGAAGGAATAAACGCCCATTCCTGTTTCTAAAAACATCCGGACCGCCTGAAGCGGATTTAAAAAGTATGCGCTCGAAAATAGGTTTACATTTTCATGGGTTACATGTGGAAGAAAGGATAGCATGATAAAATCATGTAAAAAGAAAAAGTAAAACCAGACAAAAATCGTATAGCCGATAATTTGCATTCTGGAACGGCTGAAGCTGCCAATTGCCGCGCCCATTTGGATAAACACAAGGGCCATCGTGACAATTGCCGCAATAAAGATGAAATAGCTTTTGATATCAAGCTGAAAGTTAAATTTTAAGAAAGCTAGATAAAGAACGAACCAGATCAATAATGGAACAAGAACGACGGTATAGAGACCGAGGCTTTTCTTGACCAAAAAGCTTGGATAGCTGTCTCTTTTCGTTAGCAGCATGATTAACGTTTTTTGTTCCTTTTCTTGAAAAATCGAAAAGGCGCCGATAAACAAGCAGAGAATCGGGATGAAATAAATGATTGAATCGAATAAATTGATTAAGAGAATATAGAAGCCTTTATCAAATGAAAGGGCACTGGAACGAAACAAAATGCTGACAGAAATGAGAACAATGATGCTTAAACTGAGCCAAAGCCCTTTACCCCTTATATTTTCCTTCCATTCCTTCCAAATGTATTGCATAGTTGATGTCTCCCCTTTAGTAAAATCAGCACTCCGAGCAGTGCGATTACAATGACAATTGCTGTGGTGTGGCTATTCTTTGCGCTTCCTACCAGTGGGTGCGGATCGTTAAACATCACGTCTTCTCCCTGCACGAGGGCATTCATTTTTTCAAAGATAGAAAGTGCAGGACTTTTTAAAAATAAACTGGTTAATTCCTGATCCTCCATCAGTTGATGAAGCGAAGATTGATAGGTTATCGGAAAATCCCCGATGCCGTCCTGGTTTAAATCGGTAAGGGGGAAGCCCCGACCCCAGTCATTTCCTTTGCCATTTTGGCTCCAGGCGTTGTTTTCTCCTTGTCCTCCAAGAGTCACTGCGGGAATCGTATTTTCGGTAATTTGGTTTAACGTAAACGTCTGTTCATTGGAGCTGGCCCAAAGCTCGACGCCAATTTGGTTTTGAATGATTTTATTGTGGCGAAATAGATTTCGCGTTGCTTGATCAATATATAAACCTCGTTGATTCATGTAAAAGGTATTGTTTTCGATTTTATTGTCATTTGCTGACAAGAGCATTAGACCAAAGGACTGATTTCCGTAGTTGATAATAAATTGGTTGTTTTCCAAGTAAAGATGGTTCGAGTTCATGATCGAGGCGCCGCCGGTGTTCATCGTAAAAATATTGTTTTTAAAAACATTGTTATCCGAATACATGTAATGCAGACCGTAACGCGTGTTGCTAATCTTGTTGCTGTAGCTTTTGTTGCCATTCCCGTAGATGAAGTACATCCCGTCACGGGTGCCTTCAATGGTATTGTGAGAAAGGACATTATCATGTGAATAGGACACATTTAGCCCGTTTCCCTGACCGGCAATTTCGCCTTTACCCATCCCTGTAATATGGTTATAGCGGATGGTATTATAGTGAGCCTTGCTTAAATAAATCCCGTGAAAAGAGCGGCGGATGTCCATGTGTTCGATCAGATTATGATTCGTATAAATCTTGATTGCGGCATATTCCTCACTGGAGTTGCGGTCCATGCTGCCATCGGTTACTTTGAGATGGCTCAAGTGCACATGCGGTGCCTTCACCTCGATGACATTCCCAGTGAAGTCCCCTTTAATCACGGTGTTCGCTGCGCCGATAATGGTCATTGGTTTTTTGATGACAATATCGCCGACATAGGTTCTATTTTCAAGCTTCAATACCGCTCCCTCTTTCGTGGAGTCGATGATTGATTGCAAGTTGTCGGCTGCCAAATTTTTCTCAGGTTTCATAAGGAAAAAGAGAGAAAAAACGAAAAGAAGAAGCGTCCATTTTTTCATTTTTTTCGATCCTTCCATAAAGGAATCAATAGCAGCATAAAGCCTGCTATTAAAAAGTAAGCGCCATAGCCGAGAGAGCTATGTGTAATAAAGTTGGCGACTCGGTTTTGCCCTAAGATCGGCGGAACAAATGGGGCAATTTTTATTGGTGCATGCGGGTCGAGATTGGTTCCAAAATCATGGAGGGCTTTATGAAGATCAAGAACGCCAAGTGTGCCGCCAAGAATAAGCCCGACAATTAGGATATAAAGAACCAGTTTTTTTCTTAAAATGGCCGTTAAGAGTGTAAAGGCTGCTAATCCCCAACCAAGGTAGGAGAGGTACGACAATTCGGGAAAGTTTTTTGCACTGAAATTCTTCATCCCGATGTAATGGTTCAGCCCGTTTATAATATCGATTTGTCCTTCAAGCTTATTCGGATAAACGATAATGTTTAATCCTTCCGGGTATTGAGGTGCAATAAACAGCATCTTCCACCATGGGAAATGAAGGGAAATCACAAATAAGACAGCCGAAACAGCAATTATTAACGAAGAAATAATCGATAATTTATTGTGTGAATCAGCTTTTTCGTTTTTATTCTTTGAAGGTACCGATAATTTTTTGTGAATAGCATTCAAGTTAACCACTCCTATATAGAAAAGCGGAAGCGCCTTGGTCAGCCCCGACAAGCGCTGGAGGGCCAGACGGTGAAGTCGTTCTTTGACTTCATCGGCTGGACCGAAGCGACCTCGAGGGGCTAGGCGCTGCAGCTAGACAATTCTAGTGAAAACGTGAAATGGATGAGGGTATCAATCTTCTAAATTGATACCCTTACATCTAAGTGTCCTAGTTTTTGCATCTGGGTAAGATGCTGTGTCTAATGTGTTATTGCTTAGGTTTTACAAGGAAATAACCGTTCATTTCTTGGTGTAGCGCAGAGCAGAAGTTTGTGCAGTAAAGCGGGAAGGTACCAGCTTTATTGGCATAAAAATCAAGTGTATTCGTTTCACCAGGCTGAACTTCCATGTTCAAGTTGTAGTCATTAATCGCAAAGCCGTGGGTGATATCTTCATCGAAATCGATGTCGGTTAAGTGGATAATGACATGGTCACCTTGATTGACCTCGATTGTGTCAGGCCGTTTGGCTTTATGGTCAAAGACAAATCGGGATCTCATCGCGATACCGTAAACTTCGACGGTGTTTCCATGACGGACAATTCGTGTATCCGATGTTTTGTAAACCGCATCCTTATTATTCGGATCCTTCGGATAAACGTTAATGCTGTGAATCTTATCGGCCTTAATCATTTGCGCATAGTGCGGTTCAGGATTAGATGGAACTGTATCAACAACCTTCATTTTCGGACCACTGATATCAATTAACTGCATCGTTTCCGGATGTGAAGGTCCAACAGATAAGAAATTGTCTTTTGACAGCTTGTTCAGTGCAACGAGCCAATGTCCATCAGGGGAAACTGTGTCACCTTCAGCAGCAACAGAGTGTCCTGGAGAATATTGAACTGGCACGCGGTCTAATACTTCACCAGTATTTGGATTCCACTTCACGATTTCAGAAGAAATGAACATCGTGGTATAAGCCATACCTTTGTTATCAAATTGTGTATGAAGTGGTCCAAGAGCGTTTTCTGGGTTAACTTCACGCTGCATGACAGATTTGTAATTTAAAACTGGAATACCATTTCTTGTGCCGGCAAAATCTTTGTTAGCAATAGCCTTAAATGCTTTTTCAAATGAGAATACGGTCATCGAAGGTGCCAATTTACCGGAGGCAATGAAGTACTTGCCATCAGGCGTAACGTCAACACCATGTGGTGATTTGGCAACCGGCACTAAATAAATGCCGCCTTTTTGTTTTTCAGGGAAAATCATTTTTTGGCCGTTAACATCAGTGTACTTGCCTTCCTTCACCATTTGCGCAAGCTCTTTCCAGTTGAAAAGAACGATGTAGTCACGGTCTGCCTGTGATGCATTGATTTCCTCTGTTGTTGTTGCTTCTTCTGTATTATAAGTGGTTAAAACAGCCCAATCGCCGGAGCTTTTCTTACCAGCGTCGGATAAGTCATAGGACCATGGTGGAAGGGCAACCTGATAAGCGATATTTAACTTTTCCTTCTTCTGGTCAAACGTTAACGCGCTCATGACGCCGCGGTATTTGGAATGATAATTATCAAGCGATTCATATTTCTGTCCTAGCGGAACCGCAAAGCGAGTTGGTAGGAACATGTACTCTGTGTTTTGCGTAACGAAGGCCGCACAGTGCGGACCGGCTGTATTCGGAACCTTGATAATGTCTCTTGTTGTCCAAGTGCTTAAATCGATGGCCGCTGCACGGCTGTTTCCTACGTCTGTGGCAAACAGGAACTTACCATCGTAATCACCGTTTGTTTCGGAAAGGGCTGGATGGTGAAGATCTCCCCATGTATAGCCGCCAAGCATTTTTTTGGTTCTGGAATCAAAGCCGTATCCTGTTGCCGGATCCGGTGAGAAGACCGGTATCGTACGAATTTCACGCATCGATGGCACACCGTATACAAATAACTGACCAGAGTGACCGCCGGAATCGATTAAGTAATAATCATCTTTTTTCCCAAATGGGACATAAACTTTTTCTGCATCGCTTTTATTGGTGCTGCTTACTGCTGCGGTATTTGTTCCCGAAGAGAAGTTAGCATAGGAGATCGTTGCGGCCAAGAATCCAGCAGCAAAACCCGAAGCGATTGGAATCCATTTCTTCATTCGTTTGCACCACCTTTTTTATTTCGTTTCAGATGCTTTCTTCAGTAATGCTATAACCTGCTTACGCTCTCCGTTGGTTAATGGTCTGCTTCCAAGTACACCTGACATAACAGCAGAGTTTGGTTTGGTTAGGAATTGTTCAATCGGAATACCGTGTTTATCTTTTACTTCAACATAGGCATGTGACAGGTCCGGACCAACTTGACCCCCATGTATATTTAAGGCACTCACGGAGTGACAGCTGATGCATCCTCTTTTTACGATGATGTTATCTTGATTAGCCGAAACCGTTGTCGCAGCTGGTTTAGATGTATCAGCACTTTGAGCCTTAGTGGAAGAGGTATCTGTTGTTTGCGTTTGCGTAGCAGCAGCTTGAGACTTTCCTGAATCGCCCATCATCACTTCAAACACAAGGTAGCCAAGACCAAATCCGAGTACTGCAAAAATAACAAAACTGATTAATGCCTTTTTCACTTTTTTCCCTCCTTTTATCTCTAATGAACATCTTCATCGTAATTTGTATTGAATGGCAATCATGTGACGTACGTCACACTGAATTTTGGGATTTTGAACGTTATGTGAAATGGCTTTCAAAGCCTTGCTATAGCAGGGCTTTGAAAAATTGAACGTTTTGTGAATCTCGTCACTTCTTCTTATTAGGATGTTGTTTACAATGGTATTACCAATAACTTTGAAAAGGATGGTGGAATAAGGATGATTCGAATTGATTGTTTAAAAGACCCGTACTTAACGGTAGTTCATAACGTCAAAACGGAGGAGCTTTTGCGAAAAATCGATATTTTTAAAGATTTATCGCCGCAGTCTCTAAAGGTTGTTGAAAAACGAATCCAATCATTTTCGTATAAAAAAGGAACAAGGATCATTACGGAAAATGATGCGGCCAGAGGTGTTTTCTTCATTCACAGCGGTGCCGTAAAGCTGACCAAACAGGATGAGAACGGAAATGAGGTCATTGTCTGCATCAAACAAAAAGGAGATATTTTTGCGGAGGCCTGCTTGTTCACCAAACGTGAAGAGTGCTATCCGGCCACAGCAACGATGCTTGAGGATGGCCGCCTGCTGTTTTTAGATAAACATGAGCTTGAGCGGGATTTATATGAAAACCCCGAGCTCTCGATTCAAATGATCCGCTACATGAGCGATAATTTGCGGGAAATGACGTCCACTTTAAGGGACGTGGCGCTGCTTGATGTGTACGCGAAAACCATAAAGCAATTAGAACGGCTCGGGAAAAAGTTTAATACGGGCGTGAACCGCTGGAATATTGAAATCCCCTTAACAGTTCAAGAGTTTGCGACGGTCGTAGGAACCACACGCGAAAGTGTCAGCCGCGTTTTCTCCACATTAAAAAAGCAGGAAATGATTGAAATGAAATCACGGAAGATTATCGTTCTTGATTGGTGCAGATTTTGCACGCTGCTGCATCCGGAATTGTAGATTTTAGTTGGGTGTGTAAGTCTAGTTTAGGGAGATTATAGAGTCGGGGACAGTAGCAAAGGTTCCTTTTTATAAAAAAATGAAGCCCTTCACGGTGAAGGGCTAGTTGAATTTGTAGGTCCAGAAGCGCTCGTTGTTGATCCAGTTCATGACTTGCGGATCTTTGTTGGCCAGTTTTTCGGACATGTTGCCGATCATTTGCTCGGTTTGGGAGCGATGGGCTTGAATGGCAGCTAGCTTTTTTTCAGCTACCGCATTGATGTTGTTGATGATATCCGGTTCGCCAAGCTCTTCGACACAATTATTTGAGAAGGCGACGCAGTGCAGTTTTGGCCGTGCGGCCTCAGGAAGCTTTTCGACAGCGCGAATGACGGCCGCACCGGTTGCCTCATGGTCTGGATGCACGGAGTAGCCTGGATAAAACGTGATAATAAGCGAAGGATGTAACTCATCAATTAAGGATGAAATGACATTCGTCAGTTTTTCATCGTCTTCAAATTCGATCGTTTTATCGCGGAATCCCATCATTCGTAAATCCTGGATGCCCAAGACGGCCGCGGCGTTTTTTAGTTCTTGTTTTCTAATTTTCGGCAGGTTCTCCCTGTTGGTAAATGGGGGATTGCCCATGTTTCTGCCCATTTCACCAAGCGTCAGGCAGGCATAGGTAACAGGGGTTCCATTCTGAACATGTGTGGCAATCGTCCCCGACACACCAAATGCTTCGTCATCGGGATGGGGAAAGACAACCAACAGCTTACGTTCTTTTTCCATAAGACATTCTCCTTTCCGTTCTTTATTCGAATGGGGTCGGGCTGATTTCTAAAGCGACGGCAAGCTTGCCTTTGCTGTCATGACCGGCGAGAAGCAAGCGGCCCTGCTCATCGATTTCAGAATGCGTAATCCCTTCTGCATATACCCAACCGAGGTTTATTTTAAGACCCACACGGTATGGGCCGTTTCCGGTAATTTTCCCTATTTCATAGCGGACAAGGGCATTGCGGATATATGCCCCCGCTGAAAAGAAGGATTGGTCAAAGTGGGACGCATAGGCACCGTTGGTCGTTTCAAGGTGAATATATACATCTTGATTGGCAAAACGATTGATAGCTTCTTGGACGCTGGTAAGATCAATGATTTCCAAAGCTCATGGCTCCTTTCCCTTCAAAACTGACGAAAGATTCTCTAACCTATTTTTATTTAATAATGTTACTATCATACTAAAATCAGTTGGAAAATGCGAAATCCTTGCTTAAAAAAAGTTGAAGTTCGAGGGATTACTGTAAAATTTCCCATAAGTATATTATGATTATTTTATAGAAGAAATAAGAAGGTGCGTTCATGAAGGCAGCGGCAATTATTTTATCGGGCGGGAAATCGAGCAGGATGGGCTCGAATAAAGCCCTATTAAAAATAAATGAACAAACCAATATCGAGAGAATGGCCGGGCAGCTAAGCACCTATTTTGATGAAATAATTCTGGTTACAAATGAACCGAAGGACTATCAATTTCTGGGGTTAAAAACAGTCGCCGATCAATATCCCGGCATGGGTCCGTTAGCAGGACTTCACGCCGGGCTAACGGCGTCCAACTATGAAATGAATTTCATAACAGCTTGTGACCTGCCGTTTCTTTCCGGCAAACTGGCTTCAGACCTTGTGAAAAAAATAGCCGATTATGATGCGGTCGTGCCCGTCATCGACGGGAGGCAGCAGCCGCTGTTTGCCGTTTTTCACAAAAGAATTACCAAACTGGTTGTCCAATGCCTCAAAAGCGGGGAACTAAGAATGTCGGAGCTCTTGGCCAAACTTCATCCGTATTACATTACTGAAAAAGAACTGCAAATCGCCAGTCCTGAGCGGGTCTTTTTTAACATGAATAACCCTTCGGAGTACGAAAAAGCAAAGAAATGGGCACAATGCGAGGAGTAACAGTGGAGTATTGCGACAGGGAGATTGAAAGCAATATAATAAGAGTATCGCCTATGAAAGAGGTTAACTATGAATTACGAAATTTCAAAAGAGCCGATCAATATACAGCAGGTCATAGATAAAGTCATCCAGCGCGAGGCCGGTGCTATCACCACATTCATCGGAACGGTCCGCGAATTAACGTATGGGAAAAAAACCTTGTTCCTCATCTATGAAGCCTATGAATCGATGGCGGTGAAGAAGCTCGAGCAAATTGGCACGGAAATCGAGGCGCGCTGGCAAGGCTCCAAGGTGGCGATTACCCACCGGGTCGGAAAGCTGGATATTACCGATGTAGCGGTCGTCATTGCGGTTTCAACGCCGCACCGTGCGGACGCCTATGAAGCGAACCGCTATGCAATTGAACGCATTAAGGAAATTGTCCCGATTTGGAAGAAGGAGCATTGGGAGGATGGCGAGGAATGGAAGGGAAACCAGCTGGAAACCGTGGCCTATCCAACAGGAAAACCGGAGGAGAGCGATTTACGTGAATAAAGTGTTGTTTTTTGCTCATTTGCGCGATGCGGTTGGCGAGGAATCGCTAACGGTAAAGGCAGTCGGCAAAACCGTTGCTGAGTTAAAAATAGAACTGACAGCCATCTACAACCTGATGCAGCTGGATACGGTGATGACGGCGATTAATGAAGAGTTTGCTACAAACGAGGAAGTTATCCGCGATGGGGATGTTATTGCCTTTATTCCGCCGGTAAGCGGTGGCTGATCGGGGGAATTAAGATGAATGATCGTTATTCAAGGCAGATTCTTTTTTCGGGAATCGGACAAGCCGGTCAGGAAAAAATCCGTCAAAAACATGTGCTGATCGTCGGGGCAGGGGCACTGGGTTCAGGAAATGCCGAGGTACTCTCGCGTGCCGGAGTCGGCCGGATTACCATTATAGACCGGGATTATGTCGAGCCCAGCAATCTTCAGCGCCAGCAGCTCTATACGGAAGAAGATGTCGCTGAAAAGCTGCCAAAAGCAGCGGCGGCAGAAAAGCGGCTTAAGGCCATCAACTCGGAAGTAACGGTAAGTGCTATCATCGGCGATGCTACCGCTGCGCTCCTCGAGGATTTAGTGAAGGGTGTCGACGTCATGATCGACGCGACCGATAATTTTGAAACGCGGATGGCGATGAATGACGTCGCGCAAAAGCATGGGATTCCCTGGATATATGGGGCCTGTGTCGGCAGTTTTGGGATGAGCTTTTCAATCATTCCTGGGGAAACGCCCTGTCTTAATTGTTTGCTGCGCTCCATACCGTTGCAGGGAATGACCTGTGATACAGGCGGGATTATCGCACCGGCTGTGCAAATGGTGATAGCCCATCAAACAGCCGAAGCCCTTAAAATGCTCGCCCAGGATTGGCAGGCCGTTCGGACGGCTTTTGTCAGCTTTGACCTTTGGAGAAACCAATACACAAGCATGAAAATGTCAAAGGCGAAAGACCCCGGCTGCTTATCCTGCGGCGAAACGCGGACTTATCCCTATTTGGAGCAGGAAAATTGGACGAAAACGACCGTTCTTTGCGGGCGGGATACCGTGCAGATCCGACCATCCATTCAAGGAGAGCTTTCCCTTGAAAAATTAGCCGGACAGCTTACATCCCTTGGACATTCCGTAAAGGGAAACCCTTATTTATTGTCCGTTGAAATGGGGCCAGAACGGATGGTTATTTTTAAGGATGGCCGCGCGCTTATCCATGGTACGAAGGATTTGACCCATGCCAAGGCGGTTTACCAGCGAATATTTGGATAAAGTTGCCCGCACCCTCCGTGAAGTGCGGGGTTTTTTAAAAAAATGGCAAAATCCGACGTGTTCCACGTGAAACATGTCGGATCTGAGGAGTAATCAATAGATGGACATTTCAATTGAAAAATTATTAACAAAAATGGAGGAAGAATTGAGCCTCGCCCACGGTGAAAGCTTGCGGGAACGGGTTTACTCTATTAAAATATTATGCGAGCTGATTCTTGATGAAATGCAGCCGAATGGCCAAGCGACAGTGGGTCGGGTCATCCAGCAGCCTGCGCAAGGATATTCGGATATAAATCAGCCGAAGAAAATGCACATAGACAACGAAGCAAACGGGGATTCATTATTTGATTTTTAAAAAGTAAAGGAGGAGAACGATGAAGGTATTTATTATTATTGGAGCACTCAATGCATTTCTGGCCGTTGCGCTCGGAGCCTTTGGTGCTCACGGACTGGCAAACAGGCTGGAGCCGAAATATTTAGAGATTTGGAAAACTGGCGTTACATACCAAATGTTTCATGCAACCGGGCTATTGGTGATTGGTCTGCTTCTCGGTCGTGTGGCGGCAAGCTCCTTATTCACATGGTCCGGCTGGCTGATGCTGGTTGGAATCATCTTTTTTAGCGGAAGCCTGTACATTCTCAGCTTAACAAAAGTGGGAATCCTAGGAGCCATCACTCCAATTGGGGGAGTCTGCTTTTTAACAGCCTGGATTCTGATGGTTGTTGGAGCCGTAAAAAACTTTTAAATAAAAACAAAAAGGGTCAGACGTGGGTCTGGCCCTTTTGTTTGATTATCTTGGCGGATGAGTGGTCAATCCCGGTGTTCCGAATGGATATTCATACTCGATTGGTTCATCAAAAGTAATATAGTCAACTGCTACCATTGGGATGAGAAAACGCATGCCTGTTTGCGGGTCGCTCAAGATCACATGATCCCGTCCGGCCGCTTCAATCACACCTTTAAAGGTTTTGGCATTCCATTGGGAATTTCCTTCAAAAGTAGCATAGACGGTGGCCAGTTTTCCTTTGTTTAAACGTAAAATGTTTTCGATGTATGATTGCTCAATTGGCAGTTGCCCAGGCAATTGTCCTGCAGGGTGTGCCGGAAGTGTCGTATGCGTCATATGTGTCGGATGTGCGGTATGCGCAGGATGATGTGTCTGACGAAAATCCTGCTGAAAAGGTGGTAAATACGCAGGCTGACCGGTTGAATCTGCACCTTGCTGCCCAGGATAAGGCTGAAATCCGTAATATTGATTCATCTGTTTCCCCTCCTAAAAATAACTCGCGATTGCCCAACATTCTATTTATACTCCCAAACCTACGATTGGTTACAATGGGCGATAATGTCCCCCAAACTATCGCAATACTTTGACTCGCTGTTTTATTTGTATGAAGGGTAAAGTGGAAATATGACTGGCTTATTGACGAGGAAAAGGAAAAAAGTCCCCAGCAACTGAGGACTTCCATATTAAACGTGCAAGAATCTTGGTACGCGTTCTTCTTCTAAAATATTACCGACGAAGAAAGCGCCGAATTCACCATAGCGGGCACTTACTTCATCAAAGCGCATTTCATAGATTAGCTTTTTAAACTGTAGAGCATCTTCGGCAAAAAGGGTAACGCCCCATTCATAATCGTCAAAGCCGACTGAACCGGTAATAATCTGCTTCACCTTGCCTGCATATGTACGGCCAATCATGCCATGGCTGCGCATCATGCTGCGGCGATCTTCCATCGGCAGCATGTACCAGTTGTCATTGCCTTGGCGGCGCTTGTCCATTGGATAAAAGCAAACATGCTTCGTTTTAGGCAATTTTGGATAAAGTCGGGCCAAAATTTGCGGATTTTGATAAGGGTCTTCCCCGGCAGGCAGATAGTTGCTGAGCTCGACAACTGATACATAGGAATGGGCCGGAATCGTAAACTCTGCAAATTTCGTTTTATTAAACTCGGTTTCAATTTCATTTAACTCTTCCATAGTTGGTCTTAGAATCATCATCATAAAATCAGCCTTTTGACCAACGATTGTATATAAAGCATGGCTGCCTTCATTGCGTTCCTGTGTTGTGTTCCATTTTTCAACGAGACTTAAAAACTCGTGAATGGCGGACTCGCGCTCATCGCTGGAAAGCATTTTCCACGTTGTCCAATCGACAGTCCGGAAATCGTGCAAGCAATACCAGCCATCGAGCGTTTGTGCTGCTTCACTCATGATCATCACTCCTAAATCATCATTCTACTTGTTTAACAATATTTACTATAACATAGTCTGACCAAGAAACGTCGGAATAAACACTTACGGATAATTTTAAAAAAGGAAGTAAATAGTAAAAGGATGAGGGCAATTTTTTGAAAACAAAAACATTTGTCATGAAAACGTTATCTGTGATGGATATTCTTGAAATTTTCAACAGGTAAAGTATGCTAAATAAGTAGTTTTTTTAGGGAGGATTTCGTTGTGAGCGATTTATTTGAAGGATTAAAGCAAAAAGTATCCGGCCGTGATTTGAAGATTGTTTTTCCGGAAGGATTGGATGAACGAATCGTCAAGGCAGCAAGCAGGCTTGCCGAGGAAAAATTAATTACCCCGATTTTGGTTGGAAATATCGATGAGGTTCAGGCGAAAGCGAAAGATCTCGGAGTTTCATTAGATGCTGCCGAAATTTATGATCCAAAGAGCTATGCGGGAATGGATGAACTAGTGGCTGCCTTTGTTGACCGCAGAAAGGGTAAAGTGACAGAAGAGGATGCCCGCAACATTCTTTTGGATGAAAATTACTTTGGAACGATGCTCGTGTATTTAAATAAAGCAAACGGACTTGTCAGCGGTGCGGCCCACTCGACAGCGGATACCGTCCGCCCTGCCTTGCAAATTATTAAAACAAAAGAAGGCATTAAGAAGACTTCCGGCGTCTTTATCATGGTCCGCGACGATGAAAAATATGTGTTTGCCGATTGCGCGATCAATATTGCCCCGGACAGCCAGGACTTGGCGGAAATCGCACTTGAAAGTGCCAAGACGGCTAAAATGTTTGACCTTGAGCCACGCGTTGCCATGCTCAGCTTTTCGACAAAGGGCTCGGCAAAATCGGAAGAAACGGACCGCGTTGCGGCAGCCGTCGCGGAAGCAAAGCGCCGTGAGCCAAGCCTCGTGCTCGATGGCGAGTTTCAATTTGATGCGGCATTCGTGCCGTCTGTTGCGAAAAGTAAGGCACCGGATTCAGTGATTCAAGGGGATGCGAATGTCTTTATCTTCCCAAGCCTTGAAGCTGGAAATATCGGTTATAAAATTGCCCAGCGTTTAGGAGGCTTTGAAGCGGTCGGTCCTATTCTACAAGGGTTGAATCAGCCGGTTAACGACCTATCACGCGGCTGTAATGAAGAAGATGTTTACAAGCTCGCCTTGATTACGGCTGGACAGGTGTTGTAAGATGAAAAAGTCAGGCGGTGCCTGGCTTTTTTTGATTTTGTACGTGGATTTGTAGATAAATTTGAAATTTTGTAGATATCCTCGAGATTTTGTAGATAAGGGTTAGATTTTTGTAGATATAATTTAAAATTTGTAGATATCCTTTAGAAATTTGTAGATATTCTCTTCAAAGGTCATCCACTTACTATAGGATTTTATTAAAAAGGGGTGAAACGGATGGAAAAACCACTTCATTTGCTCCGCCAACCACAGTGGCGGGTTATTGATCAGTCCGCCGCAGGCAGCCATTTTCAAGCATTACAGTCATTTGGGACAGATGACACGCTTTGTGCTTCCATCGGTGCCGGCGAAGCACCTGCAACGGCCAGAACCTGGGTCCATCACAATACAGTGGTGCTCGGGATCCAAGATACGAAGCTGCCTTTCTTAGATGAAGGCAGGCAATTTCTCCATGAGCAAGGATTTCAGTCGATTGTCAGAAATTCCGGCGGTCTCGCGGTCGTCCTTGATGAAGGAGTCTTAAATATTTCTCTCATTTTACCTGAAGCGGAAAAGGGAATTGATATCAATCGCGGGTATGATACGATGTGGCAGCTTGTGCAAAATATGTTTGCTGATTTCCGGCAGCCCATCGAGGCGAAGGAAATCGTCGGCTCCTATTGCCCGGGAAGCTACGATTTAAGCATTGCTGGAAAGAAATTTGCCGGCATTTCACAGCGCCGCTTAAAAAGAGGCGTTGCCGTGCAGATCTACCTCTGTGTGAACGGCAGCGGCAGCAAACGAGCCGAATTAATCAGGCAATTTTACAAGATTGCCAAAAAGGGCGAGCCAACCAAATATATCTACCCGGAGATCGTTCCCGAGGTTATGGCCTCCCTCTCGGAATTGCTTAATCATAACTTCACCATCGCCGATGTCATGATGCGGCTGCTGAAAGAATTAAAACAAAACAGCGAATTTTTATATGCGGGCGGGCTAAACCAATACGAACTCGAGCTCTTCCCAGGGTATTATCAGCGGGTGATCGAGCGGAATAAGTAAGGGGGCCAGTCCCCCGGTGGTTTAATGCGTTAAACCACCGGGGGACTGGCCCCCAAAAGGATGCTTTGCCTTTTCTCCCTATTCCGCTAATTTTTCTAGATTGCCGTTGCGGTCCATTTTGAATTTTGTGGCGGGGCGTTCTTCTTCCTCGAACAAGACGAGCTTTCTGGCGCGGTTCATGATTTTCATGAGCGTCTCGTAATCTTCTTGAATGGTCTCGGTGTTTTGTTCGAGGTCACCGATTTTTGCCGACATTTCTTCATTGTACCGTTTTAATTCGGCGATTTCCCTCTTCAATCTTTCATTCTCACTTTTTAGTGCTTCATTTTGCAGATTGGAATGATTAAAGTTTTGTAAGAAATCAATAACGGCATCCATGGTAAGCGGGCCGCTTGAGCGTGGTGCCTGCCTGTAAACCTGAACAGCTGGCATTGCGTGCGTCTCCATGGCCACTTCTGCTGTTAAATCTAAATCCGGCATTTGCGTCAATTCCGTCATTTCCTCTTCCACCACGGTAAAATCCTCTGTAGTCGTTACCGGTGGACTGTAGAGCAGCTTTTTCTTGCCGCCTTGGTCTTTTCCTAACACCCTTTGCCGCTGTTTACGCTGTTTTTTTGATAGCTGCAATGCTTTTTCATAGCGATGACGTACGACGGCATTCCATCTAAAGCCACAGGCTGCCGAAGTCCGGTTCAGCTTATCACCAACCTCTTCAAAGGCGTTCAACTGTGTACTGCCTTCTCTTACATGTCTCAGAACGGTCTCAGCCAGAAGTAGATCATTCTCATCTGTCCATGCATCTTGACGAACTTTCATTTTTTCAACTCCCTTACAATTTTAAAAGTTCTAGTAGTAGGATGGACAATATTTACCAGCTTTATACCAAAATGTTGCAAGGATAGTAGATTTTTTTAGAGTTTACTAAGAAGCACCGCTTGATTTCAAAGATAAGAAAATGTAAAATACCATAGGAGTTAAAGTATGATAATATTTTGCAGAAATTGGCTAAAATAATATAGAAGATAGTTTGTATAGATGAAAGGGTTGTAAGCTAATGTCCAATGAATTTCGAGTTTGCGATGATTGCCAGGCCGTAAATTTAAAGACATTAATCCCTCGTTTGAAAGAGATTGACCCTGATGCCGAAATTAAAATTGGCTGCCAATCCTATTGTGGACCCGGCCGGAAAAAGACCTTTGCCTTCGTCAATAACCGCCCGGTTGCTGCCTTGACCGAAGAGGAATTAATGGAAAAAGTTAATAAAAAGATAAAATAATCACCGCCCTTAGGTGATTTTTCTTTTTCTCATTTTGTCGAATTTTACTGTAGAAATTTGTGGGAATTTTGAGTGATTTCCCTTTTAAATGGGGATATAATAGTAGCAAAGCAAAAAGAGGGTGAACCAATGGTCTATGCACAGGAAAAATTGAGTGAAGAAAAGGTTTTTAAAGACCCCGTTCATCGCTATGTTCATGTCCGCGACCTTGTGATTTGGGATTTAATCGGCACGAAGGAGTTTCAGCGTTTAAGGCGGATCAAGCAGCTCGGAACCACGTTTTTGACCTTTCACGGTGCAGAGCACAGCCGTTTCAACCATTCTTTGGGAGTCTATGAGATTGTCCGCCGCATCATCGATGATGTGTTTGCCGGAAGACCGGAATGGAACGATGACGACCGCCTCTTAACCCTTTGTGCAGCACTTCTCCACGATTTAGGGCACGGCCCGTTCTCCCATTCCTTTGAGAAGGTTTTTGGGCTCGACCATGAAGATTTCACACGAGCGATTATTTTAGGAGAAACTGAGGTAAACAAGGTCTTAACAAAGGTCCAGTCTGATTTTCCAAAACAAGTCGCCGAGGTGATCGCGAAAACCTCCGACAAGAAGCTCGTCATCAGCCTTATTTCCAGTCAAATTGATGCCGACCGAATGGATTATTTGCAGCGGGATGCCTATTTTACAGGGGTCAGCTACGGTCATTTTGATATGGAACGAATTTTAAGGGTTATGCGCCCCCGCGAGGATCAGGTGGTTATCAAAAAGAGCGGCATGCATGCAGTAGAGGATTACATCATGAGCCGTTACCAAATGTACTGGCAGGTGTATTTTCATCCGGTGTCCCGCAGTGCAGAGGTGATTTTAACGAAAATCCTCCATCGTGCAAAATACCTTTTTGAGCAAAATTACTCGTTTAAACAGCAGCCCATTCATTTTTATTCTTTTTTCCATAATCATGTAACTTTAGAAGACTATTTAAAATTAGATGAAGCCATCATATTATATTATTTTCAAATTTGGCAGGAGGAGGAAGATTCGATTTTAAGCGACCTCTGCAGCAGGTTTGTCAATCGGAATCTCTTTAAATTTGTCGAATTTGATCCTGCGAAGGAATATAAAAAGCTCGCCGAACTCAACTCCTTATTTAAAAAAGCAGGGTTGGACCCTGAATATTATTTAGTGGTCGATTCGTCATCGGACTTACCGTATGATTTTTACCGTCCGGGTGAAGAAGAGGAGCGCCTGCCGATTCATTTGCTGATGAAGAACGGAGAGTTAAGGGAGCTTTCCCGCGAGTCGGAGATTGTCGATGCGATTTCCGGTAAAAGAAGAACGGATCACAAGCTGTATTATCCAGCAGACTTTCTGTTGGACCAATCCTTCAAGAAAAATAGTAAAAAACAAATTTGCGCTCTTTTGGATTTATAGGAGATATCGTTTATTCGGAGTAGGAGATGACGAATTGTGTTAAATGATCATGCGAAGCTGATGCAGGCGATTATGGTATCCGGTGAAATTGTCGGAAGAAAAAAGCTGCAGAAGATGATATATATTGCAAAAAAGATAGCCTACCCCTTCCAGGAGAGGTTTCAGTTTCATTTTTACGGCCCGTATTCGGAGGAATTAACACTGCGAGTAGAAGAATTATGCAATATGGGCTTTTTGAATGAAGTGAAAGAGAAAAAGGGCGGGTATTATCAATATCGCTACTCCCTGACCGATCCGGGACGCGAGTTTTTGAGTTTAAATGAAATCAACATGCCCTTTTTGGAGGATTGCCTCCTGGATATGAATCATCAAAATGCTAGATTTTTGGAGCTCGTTTCGACGGTTTTATATTTTGATAATCTAGCGAAGGATGAAGTGGCGGAAAAGGTGTTTACCTTAAAAAGCAAGCAGCGCTATACAGAGGCGGAAGTAGAAGAAGCTTATCAATATATTGAAGCGTTGAAGGAAAAAGCTAAGCTCTAATAAGAAAAGCAAAAGCGCCTTGAACAGGGGCGACAAGCATAAGACGAGCCGGCGGGAAGGTTGCTCTTTAACCTTCTTTCCGGCTTGACTTATGACCTCGAGCCCCTAGGCGCTGTAGCTAGACAAGGGCTTAGCTTTTTTTGACTATTTATCGCTGGCTCTTACGCCGCCAACTGCATAGTTATTTTTGGTCATTTCTTCGATAAACACGGTGATATTTCCGGCTGGCGCTCCGGTCGTTTCACTGACAGCAGCGGTCACCTTTTCGACGAGTGCTCTTTTCTGGTCATCTGTACGGCCTTCGAGCATTTTTACAGTAACGTATGGCATGATGTTTCCTCCTTTTTATGTAACTAACTTTATTGTTTCATTTTGGATAAAAAAGTTCAAGACCAGTCAACCAATTTTCATTTTTGCTGCGATATCCTGTATACTTATAGGAAAATAATACGATTTCCCCGGAATATAGAAAAAGAGGAGGAGAACGGGTTTGGATTTTTTAGCCTATCCATTGAAAGTAATTCCCTATGTGGCGATCACGCTGATGGTTGCGTTCACGTTTCATGAATTAGCCCATGCCTATGTTGCCTATAAATTTGGGGATCCGACTGCCAAAAAACAGGGGCGCTTAACATTAAACCCGCTTCAACATTTGGACCCGATTGGCACGCTGTTAATTTTTATCGCCGGATTCGGCTGGGCCCGCCCTGTACCGGTGAACCGCCATTTCTTTAAAAAGCCGCGGCTTGCCGGTGTTCTCGTTTCGGTTGCAGGTCCAATTAGTAATTTTGTCTTGGCATCGCTTGGCTTTATCATCTGGTACGGATTGAACCGTGCTGGTGTTAACCTTTCTGATAACTTTTACACATTTATGAACATATTTATCGACCTTAATGCCGTTTTGTTTATTTTTAACTTGCTGCCGTTTCCGCCGCTGGACGGCTATCGGATTATTGAGGATTTAGTCCCCAATGGAGTGCGGGCGAAAATGTCCCAATTTGAATCGTACGGCTCGCTCATTTTTTTAATTTTAGTGATTACACCACTGAGTTCCTTCACCATCCAACCCATTTTTGATGTGATTCTCCCATGGATGCGGGAAGGTTTAGGTGAATTTTATCATTCGTGGTTTTTTTAGAGTAGGAGGTTAGCCAATATGGATGAAAATAAGAAAAAGCTTGGTTTTAATATTATTAAAAGTGACCCGACTGACGGGCATCGCGGCTATGGAAAGGGAGCGCTCAGCCTTGATAATGTTTCCCCTGTGATCATTGATGTGGATGCCGGGGAAGCGGAGATTGATGTGGGGGCGATGCATGCCCGCAGCGTGGTGGAAAAAGGGATTAAATTCCTGCCTAATAAAGACGAGGTGCCGAACGCGAAACCGTATTGGCTAGTTTGGGTGACGATCGACCGCAATATCGATGGTCCGTATTACGCCGGCGTCACGGCCTGTGAAATGACGGTTGACCGGGAAATCCGCCGCGGCTACAAATCGCTTCCGGAACATGTCAACCGGATGGATAAGTCGCTGAAACGACAGATCATTGTCGATCATATGGATGAAAAATCGAAGAATATCCTCGCTGATTTTCTCCGCAACCACAATGCCGAATTGTGGAAAAATTCTTCTGAAGTATTGAAGAAGGGTCTGGGTTCTGTTTAGATATTTTTTACAAATATGCCAAAAATCACTTGTAGTTTTACAGAAAATTAAGTAAACTTATTACCAACGTGAATACACGTAAAACTAGGACACGAAAAGCTCCGGAGGCATCCGGAGTTTTTCATTTTGTCCAGCTAAAAAAAATGCACACGAGACGCCGTGTGCATTCTTTGTTGTTCGAACTAACCGCCCCAATGGAAAATCCGCTTGTACCAAGGGATTTTCTTTTGGTCCGATTTAGCCAAATGATCATTCGAACGATTTAAGTGATCGGTGCTATATTCAGTCGGCTGGGTGCCGGCGACATAATACGTGAATCTTTTTACAGGGCTGTCCTTGGTAGCAAGCTTGCCATTCTCCGGGTCGACATAGACGCCGACAACTCCCTCGTGAGGCGGCCTGAACGCTTGAACAGGCTTATCCTTTAACGCATCCTCCATAAACTCGGCCCATACATTTTTGGCATACGATTTTTCGGCGACAACGTCAATCGGCTTGCCGGCATCATAACCGGCCCAAACAGCGGTCACGAGCTGTGGCGAAAACCCAATCATCCAGCTGTCGGTCTCCGTGGAGCCAGATTTACCTGCATACGGGCGGGTCAAATCATTGGCGACAGTGCTCCCGGTTACTTTCGCATAGCCGTTTAGCTTTGGATCAAAAATACCGGTCATCATTTGGGTCATGACATACGCCTTCGCCGGATCTAACACCTGTTTATTCTCCGGTTCGCTTTCGTAGATAATCTTTCCGCTATAATCTTCCACTCTTGTAATCAAGGTCGGGTTTACCTTTTTTCCGCCGTTGGCAAACATGCTGTAGGCGTTTGCCATGTCAATGACGCGAACCCCGGAGGTACCGAGGGCAAGCGAAGGCACCTTGGCCATTTTGGTGGTAATCCCGAATTTTTTCGCGGTATCAATCAATGTTTCTTCACCCAAATACAAATGGGTCTTCACGGCATAAATATTATCCGATAAGGCAAGGGCCTGGGCGAGGGTGATTTCCCCATTCGCATATTTGTTGTTAAAATTATGCGGCGTATAATCCGGTGTGCCGTCATCAAAATGGAAGGTCGTAAACTCGCTCCTCATCGTAGAAGATGGAGTAAAGCCGTCAGAAAGTGCTGCATAATAAAGGAGCGGCTTAATCGTTGACCCCGGCTGCCGGATCGCCTGAACGGCCCGGTTAAACGGGCTTTTTTCATAGTCGCGGCCGCCGACCATCGCCTTGACGTTGCCATTTTTGGGGTCCATCGCGACGAGGCCCATCTGGATTTGCGAAGTGTCCGCCACATATCTTTTTATTTCTTTTTCCGCAGCTTCCTGATCTTTTAGATTAAGGGTGGTATAGACCTTTAACCCGCCAAGCGCAATCGTGCGGTCATCTAAATGAAGCTGGTTTTTCAACGCATTTTTTACGGCATCCTGAAAATATGGCGCTACCTTCACATGCTGCTGCGGATGGGCGCCGACGAAAGCTAGCGGTGTTTTTAAAGCTGTTTTGGCCTGACTTTCTTTAATATAGCCGTTTTTCACCATGCTTTGTAAAATAATGGCCTGGCGCTTTTTGGCGTTTTTCAAGGAAACAAGCGGTGAGTATAGACTTGGCCCTTTCGGAATACCGGCAAGCATGGAGGCTTCCGCTAATGAAAGCTTGGAAGCATCCTTGCCAAAATAAAATTGACTGGCAGCCTGGACACCGTACGACCGGTTTCCGTAATAGATCGTATTTAAGTAACCCTCCAGGATCGATTGCTTCGTGTAATTCATTTCAAGGCGGATCGTGTAAAAGGCCTCAAGTATTTTTCGCGTCCAGGTTTTATCATGCTCGAGAAAAAGATTTCTGGCATATTGCTGGGTAATCGTACTCGCGCCTTGAACTTTGCCGCCGGCTTTAATATCGGCAAGGACGGCCCCGCCAATCCGCTTCATGTCGAAGCCGTGATGGTGGTAAAAATTGCGGTCCTCAATGGAAAGGGTCGCATCGACCAAATCAGGGGAAATATCCTTTAACGAAACCCAGTAGCGCTTTTCCCCGTTATTACTCTCGCCAATCTTCGTTCCATCATCTGCAAAAAACAAGGTGGATTGCGGAACGGCAAGCGGCGGTGCGCCAAGGATTTTTGCATAGGCTAAAATGCCAAAGAAGAGAATCAGCATGCAAATCATGCCTATCAAACTGATGATGATAAACGCACGTAAATACTTGATGGTTTTTCGGAACCCGTGATCAGTCATGATTTCCATATTTGTCACCCCGCTGTGGCTTTAGAATTTGTCCATTCGAAAGAAATTAATAGTCTTAGTATGAAAAAAATGGCTGTGTTTTAAACATTTCCCAAGGGGGAATGAAAATTTTTCTTGAAATTTTGCTAGATTCCTCTATACTTTTTCTTGTTTGTAATTTAAACGTTTGGGTACGATAAAAAAATGAATAAATATAGATATTAGTTGGAAGGAAGATGAACATGACAATTTGGTTTACAGAAAAACAAACCGAAAACTTTGGTATCACAATGAAAATCAATAAAACCTTACATACAGAGCAAACAGAATTTCAAAAGCTTGATATGGTGGAAACAGAAGAATGGGGCAACATGCTGCTTTTAGATGACATGGTGATGACAAGCGTTCGCGATGAGTTTGTTTATCACGAAATGGTGGCGCACGTGCCATTATTTACTCATCCAAATCCTGAGAATGTTTTGGTTGTCGGCGGCGGCGATGGTGGTGTTATTCGTGAAGTGTTGAAGCACCCAAGTGTGAAAAAAGCTACGCTGGTTGATATTGATGGAAAAGTCATCGAGTATTCGAAGAAGTTTCTTCCAGAAATCGCTGGCATGCTTGATGACCCTCGTGTGGACGTTCGTGTTGATGACGGCTTCATGCATATTGCCAAAAGCGAAAACGAATATGACGTGATCATGGTTGACTCAACAGAACCGGTTGGTCCTGCAGTTAACTTATTTACAAAAGGATTTTATGCAGGAATTTCGAAGGCATTAAAGGAAGACGGAATCTTTGTCGCACAGTCCGACAATCCATGGTTTAAGGCCGATTTAATCCGCAATGTGCAGCGCGATGTGAAGGAAATCTTCCCAATCACACGTTTATACGTTGCTAATATCCCAACATACCCAAGCGGCCTATGGGCATTCACCATCGGATCCAAAAAACACGACCCGCTCGAAGTAAGCGAAGACCGCTTCCACGAAATCGAAACCAAATACTACACAAAAGAACTCCACAAAGCAGCCTTCGTGTTGCCGAAGTTTGTTGGAGATTTAGTTAAGTAAGGGGCCGTTAAGGGGTCAGACCCCCGACGGAGTAATGCGGTGAAGCATTGGGGGACAGTCCCCCGATAGAGTAATGCGTTAAAGCGATGGGGGACAGTCCCCCGACGAGGTAAAGCAATGGGGGTTAGACCCCAAAAGGTAATCCCCAAAAGGAGCGTTGTTATGCGGTTTGATGAGAGTTATTCAGGTAATGTGTTTATTAAGAGTCATCCGAGTTTTGAGGAGAGTAAGGCGGTGCTGTACGGGATGCCGATGGATTGGACGGTTAGTTACCGCCCGGGTTCGAGATTTGGTCCGACCCGTATCAGAGAGGTATCGATTGGCCTTGAGGAATATAGCGCCTACCTGGACCGTGAACTGGAAGATGTAAAGTATTTCGATGCGGGTGATATTCCGCTTCCATTCGGAAATGCACAAAAAAGCTTAGATTTAATTGAAGAATTTGTTGATAAACTGCTTGATGCAGGGAAATTCCCTCTTGGCATGGGCGGAGAACATCTTGTTTCGTGGCCGGTCATGAAAGCCGTCTATAAAAAATATCCGGACCTGGCGATTATCCATTTTGATGCCCATACCGACCTGCGCGAGCAATATGAAGGGGAGCCATTATCCCACTCCACCCCAATTCGCAAAATCGCCGAGCACATTGGACCGAAAAATGTGTATTCGTTCGGGATCCGTTCCGGAATGAAAGAAGAATTCGAATGGGCGAAACAAAATGGCATGCATATATCTAAATTTGAAGTTCACCAGCCATTAAAAGAAATTATGCCAACGCTTGCCGGACGTCCTGTCTACGTTACCATAGATATCGATGTCTTGGACCCTGCCCATGCGCCTGGAACGGGCACGGTCGATTGTGGCGGCATCACATCAAAAGAGCTGCTTGCCTCCATCCATGAAATCGCCCGATCAGATGTAAGGGTTGTCGGCGGCGACCTCGTTGAAGTGGCTCCAATCTACGACACTTCCGAACAAACTGCCAACACAGCCAGCAAACTCATTCGGGAAATGATTCTCGGCTGGGTAAAATAATTGACATAAGAGGCTGTCTCAAAAGGGTCAGACCCCCCTTGCTCAACACTCAATATATAGCGCCTTTAAGAAAAGTTCAGCTATATATTGTTGTTGTGGGGTCTGACCCTTTGTTTATGTGACAGCCCCTTTTGAATTGAAGTCTTTTTTGGGTATAATAGTACAAGTAATGATTAAAGGGAGTGCTGTTCAGTTGTCAATCCCTCAACTACCTGTAAAAATCAACGTAAAAACAACAATTGACCACGAGGAAACTTTTGAGTTAGTGTTATTTGGTCAATATTATAAAAAAGAGAATGCCTCCTATCTGCAATATGAAGAAGTCATGGAGGAGGGAAGCGTCCGCACGATCGTCAAAATGACCGCTGGGGAAGGCTTGATTTTGCGCAGCGGCGCGGTGAAAATGCGTTTGCCCTTTCAAGTAAACAGGAAAATGAACGGCAGCTACGAAGTGCCGTTTGGCCGGTTTGAAACAACGACGAAAACGAAAAAAATCGAACACAGCTTTGACAATGGCCAAGGCCGTATTGACATACTTTATGATTTCACCATGCAGGGATCGCCTGCCGGTACATACCATTTAGAGATCACGTTCCAGGAGGATATGAAATGAACATAGTTGAGCAGGTTCAAAATAAGATTAAGGAAGAAATTAAGGCAGCTGTTTTAAAAGCAGGCCTTGCGTCGGAAGAGCAAATTCCCGACGTCATTCTTGAAACCCCGAAAGAAAAAGCACACGGCGACTACTCAACAAACATGGCGATGCAGCTCGCCCGTGTTGCCAAGAAAGCGCCGCGAATGATTGCGGAAGCCATTATGGAGAACTTTGACCGTTCGAAAGCTTCCATTGAAAAAATTGAATTAGCAGGACCGGGATTTATCAATTTTTACATGAATAATAGCTATTTAACCGAATTGATTCCGACCGTTCTGAAAGCGGGCGAAAAATATGGGGAAACAACGGCCGGCAATAAGCAAAAGGTCCAGGTCGAGTTTGTTTCAGCGAATCCGACTGGTGATTTGCATCTTGGACATGCCCGCGGTGCGGCCGTCGGCGATTCCCTCTGCAATATTTTAGCGAAGGCGGGCTATGATGTTTCCCGCGAGTACTATATTAACGATGCCGGCAACCAGATTAATAATCTCGCATTATCCGTTGAGGCTCGCTATTTCCAAGCGCTGGGTCTTGAAAAAGAGATGCCTGAAGATGGCTACCACGGAGCAGACATTATCGGAATCGGCAAAACCCTTGCTGAAGAGTTTGGCAAACAGTACGTGGAAGTCGATGAGGCGGAGCGCTTTGAATTTTTCCGCGAATATGGCTTGAAATATGAAATGGAAAAATTAAAACGCGACCTCGAGGATTTCCGTGTCGGCTTTGATGTCTGGTATTCGGAAACCTCCCTCTATAAAAATGGCAAAATCGATGAGGCTTTGAAGGCGCTGCGTGCGACCGGCTATATTTATGAGGAAGAGGGCGCAACCTGGCTCCGTTCAACGGAATTCGGTGATGATAAAGACCGCGTGCTCATTAAACAGGATGGCTCTTACACCTATTTGACACCAGATATTGCCTATCACAAAGATAAGCTCGACCGCGGCTTTGAAAAATTGATTAATATATGGGGAGCGGACCACCACGGTTATATCCCGCGGATGAAGGCGGCCATTCAGGCTCTCGGCTATGACCGCGATGCCCTCGAGGTCGAAATCATCCAGCTGGTTCACCTCTATAAAAACGGAGAAAAAATGAAGATGAGCAAACGGACCGGAAAAGCCGTAACGATGCGGGATTTGGTCGATGAGGTCGGCCTCGATGCCACCCGTTACTTCTTTGCGATGCGAAGCTCTGATACGCATTTGGATTTTGATTTGGATTTAGCTGTGTCCGAGTCGAATGAAAATCCGGTATATTACGCTCAGTATGCGCATGCCAGGATTTGCAGTATTTTACGTCAAGGCGGCGAAGTGGATCTGAATGCCAACTTTGCTCTCATTGATTCCGAAAAGGAAATCGACTTATTGAAAAAGCTTGGCGAGTTCCCGCAAGCCGTCGGTGAGGCCGCCGTGAAGCGTGTGCCACACCGCATCACGAACTATATCTTTGAGCTTGCCTCGACCTTCCATAGTTTTTACAATGCCGAAAAAGTTCTCGACAGCGAGTATCCGGAACGCTCAAGCGCTCGTATCGCGCTCGTAAAAGCCGTCCAGATTACCTTAAAGAATGCACTTGCCTTAATTGGCGTTTCGGCTCCGGAAAAAATGTAAAAGGGTAGGGTCAGACCTCCTCGCTCAACATTCTATTTATAGCCGCTTTTAAGATAAGTTCAGCTATAAAATTATGTTGTGGGGTCTGACCCTTTGTTTTAGGCGGCCTCTTTTTCTTTGAAAAATAAAATCCCCTCCCAAGAATATCATCCAAAAAATAACAAATATTAATATAGAAAATGAAGCTGAGGAGGGGACCAAATGAATGTAGGAAGAGCGAAGGAAATAGCTGAGTCTGCAGAAATGATCCAGGTTACCTATCAAGGGACACCCGTTATCATTCAGCACGTCGATGAAGCGTCGAAAATGGCGAGAATTTATTCGCGGAACAATCCAGAAAACGAACGGGACGTTCCAATCTTAAACCTAATTGAAGAATAAAAAAAGCATCGGCAAATTTTCCGATGCTTTTTCTTTTTAATTGTGCTGATTATTAGGTAGCTGTTTATCAGGATGGCCTTTGCCCTTCTTTTTGTTTTTCTCCTGCTTCTTCCGATCCTCGTTTAATTTTTGAACAAACTCATTGGTATTCTCCATTCATCATCCCTCCTTGATAATTGTTACTGTAACCATTTACCGCGGAAAACATGTACACACAAATTGGAAATCACTTCACCTCAACGGCTGCACCGCTGATCCGTTTCACGCCACGGGTTTTGCACAGGTCTTCCACTAACTTTAAACATGCCTGGTCCTTCGCTTTTGCTTCAATCATAAAATCTACATCCTGACCAACCTCACGAAGCAGCTTGAAAAAAGGGATAATAAATTCCAAATCAACAAAATCAGCATGGGACCGAAATTCCTTCTCCGATTTGGGAGAAGAAATATGGATTTTCGGCCGGTGCAAACGCTCAGACCATGTTGCAAAAATCCGCGGCAGCAAATCAGCCAGCGGCGCCTCACATAAATTGGCCATATGGTGATGATAGTCAAACACAAAGGGAATCGCTTCTGTTTCACATGCCGTCAGGGTTTCCTCAACATTGTAGGTTTTATCATCATTTTCTAACGTCATCACTTGTTTGATAGGTTCGGGCAGCCCCCGCAAATTCTGATGAAACCGGCTTAATGCCTCCACTTTATCCCCATAGGCACCGCCAATATGAATATTAATCAAACCGGAATCTTCCAACCCCATCGCTTCCAGCATTCGATAATGGTACCCCATATCAACAATCGCATTATTGGTAATGTGCGGCTGCGGTGAGGTAAACAACGTAAATTGATTGGGATGAAAGCTGACCCTCAGCTGCTTTTTTTTGACGAGTGTGCCAATTTCCTGCCATTCATTCTGAAAGGGTGTCACAAAATCCCAACGCACCTCCGGATGAGTAGCGAGAGGGACAATCGAGCTGGAGAAACGGTACAATTCAATTTCATGTGCCACATTGTAATAAAGCATGCGGATGGTATGCAGAAGATTCTGCTTCGTCACCAACAGCAATTTTTCTCGGCGCTCCGCCTCGTCCAGCTGCTGATAACGGGTAAAGGTAACCGTTTTAGCCGGCGAGGCGTCCCATAAACTAATCGCATGTGAAACATAACCAAAGCGAATCTTCATACTGAAAGCTCCCATCTCTTATAAAAAAAAAGAAATAGCCCCGGCAATTAATTCCTTACATGACCTGAACAAATTGGGCTTATTTAAATCCGCTAGCGTCAAGGGCTTGGAATCGAGGATGTCCTTTTGTAAAACAGTCTGCAGCCGGGCGATAAAGGCTGGGTCATACAAATAGCAATTGATTTCTTTGTTTAAAAAAAGACTGCGTTTATCAAAATTGGCTGTTCCGATATCGCACAGCTTGTCATCAATCATAATCGTTTTGGCATGATAAAATCCGTTTTTATATTGAAAAACCTTGGCACCTTCCTTAAGCAAAATCCTTAAGTACCGAAAAGAAGCCTCCTGCACCAAAGGATGATCTGCGGTATAAGGAACAATGATCGAGAGCTGGATCCCGCGCCTTAGCGCCTTAATCAGCGCCTGAAGCAGGGGGGTGCTTGGAATAAAGTAGGGCGTTCCAATCATGATCGATTCCGTTGCCAGATCAATCAGCCGTAAATATTTCCCCTCCAATGTCGAGGCTTCTGACGGCACAAATTGATGGCGGACGGTGCCCTTTGGCTGCTCCGGAAAATAGGTGGATTTTTCCTTAATATCCTCCCCGCCATACTCCTGCCAATCAATCAAAAATTGACTTTGTAAAAACGTCACACTCTCACCGGTGATTTTTAAATGATAATCACGCCATGGGCTCAAGACCGGATCTTCATCAATATATTCCTTCCCAATATTGAAGCCGCCGAGATAGCCAATCTTTCCGTCGATAATCGAGATTTTCCGATGGTTTCTCACTTGAGAGGAATAGAAAAAGTATGGGGGTCGAATTGTGTTGCTAAAGGCAAACTGGATTCCTTTTTCACGGAGGGAACGGACCGTTTTCTTCTTGATCCTTTTGCTGCCGATTCGGTCAACAAGCAGACGTACCTCGACTCCCGCCGCGGCCTTTTCTTTTAAAATAGCAAAAAACTCCTGGCTGAAAGCGTCGTCCTTGACGATATAAAAAAGGATATGAATATGCTTTTGCGCTCGCTTTAATTCGTTAAAATAATCAGCAAAAAGGGCCTTCCCATGCGGAAAAATATCGAAGTTTCCGTGAATAATCGGCGTTTCGCTGTTTTTACATAACGAAAGATGCTTCTTTCTGCCAAGCTTATAATCGATAACAAACCAAATAAGGATACAAAGCAGGATAAGGGCGAAAATCATCGAGATTTAATCCTCCGTTTCGTTCTTTTATGTTTGCCAAACAGAAGGATTTCTATGAATGGGGATAAACTTTTCAAAAATCCCTTTGACTGAATGCTCATTCATTATATAATAGGGATAGAGATGATTCTGAAAATTAATTTGTTTTAAAATTTTCTACAAAAGGGGGCATTTGTAGTGAAGGTTCTTTTATGGATTAATCTTATTGCGTTTCTAGCTGTAACCGCTTACGCAATCAGTCTATTCGTTTATGTTGTGAAAACGCGGATTGCCTTTATTAAACTGGGCAAGAAAGTCGATTTCGATAACAATGTCAAAGAGCGGCTGCAAAAGATATGGGTCAATGTGTTCGGCCAGAAAAAATTATTAAAGGACAAAAAGAGCGGCACCATCCACGTGATGTTCTTTTACGGCTTTCTTCTTGTCCAATTTGGCGCGCTTGATTTTATTTGGAAGGGGTTACATCCGGGTTCGCATTTGCCGTTAGGGCTGTTATATGCCGGTTTTACTTTTTTCCAAGAGATTGTCACGCTGGTGATTTTGGTTGCTGTAATTTGGGCTTTTCACCGCCGTTATATTGAAAAATTAGTCCGTTTGAAGCGGAATTTTAAATCCGGGTTAGTCTTATTGTTTATCGGCGGTCTGATGATTTTTGTCTTGCTCGGCAATGGCATGGATATTGTTTGGCATGGTGAGGGGACATCTTGGAACGAACCGATTGCCTCGCTGATTAGCATCATTTTTACTGGAATCGGCAAAACCTCAGCCATCGTTATTTTCTATATTTCCTGGTGGATGCACTTATTTTTCCTTTTAGGGTTCTTGGTGTATGTGCCGCAGTCTAAGCACGCACACTTAATCGCTGGACCGGCAAATGTTTATTTTAACCGTTTGGAAAATCCGGGGAAATTGAAAAAGATTGATTTTGAAGATGAAACACAGGAATCCTTTGGGGTAGGGAAAATTGAAGATTTCACTCAGCTGCAAATGATCGACTTTTATGCCTGTGTAGAATGCGGGCGCTGTACCAATATGTGTCCGGCCACCGGAACAGGCAAAATGCTGTCACCGATGGATTTCATCGTGAAAATGCGCGACCACCTCACCAATTACGGGGCTTCGGTGACTTCGAAACAGCCGTGGGTGCCGACGTTTGCGTTCTCGAATACAAAAGGAAACCAAATTGCATTAGCTGCTGCCGGTCAAGGGGCAGAAGAAACCGCTGCAGCGGGTATTTACAGCCCAAGCCTCATCGGGGATGTCATCACAGAAGAAGAAATTTGGGCATGTACAACATGCCGCAACTGTGAAGACCAATGTCCGGTGATGAACGAGCATGTTGAAAAGATTATTGACCTTCGCCGTTACTTGGTGTTAACCGAAGGGAAAATGGATGCGGATGCTCAGCGTGCCATGACGAACATCGAGCGTCAGGGGAACCCATGGGGTTTAAACCGTAAAGAGCGCGAGAATTGGCGCGAGGTTCGCGATGATGTTCACGTTCCAACGGTCAAAGAAATGAACAAGGCCGGCGAAGAATTCGAGTATCTTTTCTGGGTTGGTTCGATGGGATCCTATGATAATCGCAGCCAAAAGATTGCTTTATCTTTTGCTAAATTAATGAACGAAGCAGGCGTGAAGTTTGCCATCCTTGGCAACAAGGAGAAGAACTCCGGTGATACCGCACGTCGTTTAGGAAATGAATTTTTATTCCAGGACCTTGCGGTGAAAAATATTGAGGAATTCGAAAAGGCCGAGGTCAAGAAAATTGTGACCATCGACCCGCATGCCTACAATATTTTCAAAAATGAATACCCTGATTTCGGCTTAACGGCTGAAGTGTATCACCATACAGAGATTCTATATGAATTGGTCCGTGATGGAAAGCTTGTAGCTAAGCATGAGGTAAATGAAAAAATTACCTTCCATGATTCCTGTTATCTTGGCCGTTACAATGACGTGTACGACGCGCCTCGTGAAATCTTAAAGGCGATTCCGGGTGTTCAGCTCGTTGAAATGGAACGAAACCGCGAAAAAGCGATGTGCTGCGGCGCAGGCGGCGGTTTGATGTGGATGGAGGAAGAAACCGGCCACCGCATTAACGTAAGCCGGACTGAGCAGGCTCTTGCCGTCAATCCAACGGTGATCAGCTCTGGTTGTCCGTATTGCTTAACGATGCTTTCCGACGGAACAAAGGCGAAGGAAGTAGAGGAACAGGTATCGACTTATGATGTCGCTGAATTGCTTGAGAAAGCAGTATGCGGCGAGCTAAAGGCAAGCTAATTTTTAGAATAGTAGTGGTTGATTGTATATTACGAATTCGTTAAATTTTAGGAATTGCGTGAAAAAACATTTCAACTTCTACTATTTTTTGTGTAAAATAAGATTATAATAACGCTTTCATTGCGTAGGCACATGCCTGCGTTACTTTTTGAAAAGGTTTCGAGCGAGCGTTCAGTCGAATAATGAGAAAAAGGAGTGTTTTAAATGGGGAAAACAGTCATTTTAAGTGGAGTAAGAACGCCTTTTGGAAAAATGGGTGGAGCATTAAGCAGTTTTACAGCGTCTGAGCTTGGCGGATTTGCGGTGAAGGAAGCATTAAAACGCGCAGATGTCAGCAACGAAGATGTACAGGAAGTGATCCTCGGCACCGTCTTGCAAGGGGGCCAGGGGCAAATCCCATCCCGCCAGGCATCAAGATTCGCAGGCCTTCCATGGGAAGTAAAGACGGAAACAATCAATAAAGTTTGTGCTTCAGGCATGCGCAGTGTCACGCTCGCCGATCAAATCATCCGCACGGGCGATGAGGAAGTCATCGTGGCAGGCGGAATGGAATCGATGAGCAATGCGCCGTACATTCTTCCGAAAGCAAGATGGGGACTCCGCATGGGGGATTCGACGGTAAAGGATTTAATGGTTCATGATGGCTTAACTTGCACTTTCACCGGCGTTCACATGGGAACCTACGGCAACTCGACCGCGAAGGAAATGGGACTGAGCCGTGAAGAGCAGGACCAATGGGCGTTAAGAAGTCATTTGCGTGCCATTGAGGCCATTGAAAGCGGAAAGTTCGCGGAAGAAATTGTTCCGGTTGAGGTATCGCAGCGTAAAGGCTTGCCAATTGTGGTGGAGCTCGATGAGGCACCGCGCAAAGATACGACCATCGAAAAGTTGGCAAAGCTTGCCCCTGTGTTTAATTTTGACGGAACAATCACGGCCGGAAATGCTCCGGGAGTAAATGACGGTGCGGCAGCCCTCGTTCTCATGAGTGAAGAACGCGCCCTCCGCGAAGGCAGAACACCTGAAGCGGTCATTTTGGGCCATGCGGCCATTGCAGTTGAAGCGAAGGACTTCCCGCAAACACCGGGTCTTGTCATCAACGAATTATTGCGGAAAACCGGCAAAACGCTTGAGGAAATTGACTTATTTGAAATTAATGAAGCCTTTGCAGCTGTGGCTTTAGCGAGTGGGAGAGTAGCAAACCTTGATCCGGAAAAGGTCAATGTCAACGGCGGTGCGGTCGCCCTTGGACACCCGATCGGGGCAAGCGGCGCGCGGATTATCCTTACCTTAATGCACGAGCTCAAGCGCCGCGGCGGCGGGATCGGTATTGCTGCGATTTGCAGCGGCGGCGGCCAAGGGGATGCGGTTATGATTGAGGTTCCGAAGGCTTAGTATGGGGGGAACTTTCGAGTTTTGTTACAAAATTTAGGAAAATGTACAAAACATTCGATTTCATGTACAACACTTCCGAAATGATGTACAAAACTCGAAAGAACATGTCCAAAACTTTAAAAAATAGATCCAAAACTCAAATATAAAATGAATTCGTTCGGAGGAGAAAACATGAAGGTTGAAAAAGTGATGGTAATTGGTGCGGGGCAAATGGGCTCCGGGATTGCCCAGGTTTGTGCCCAAGCGGGATATCAGGTTTTATTAAATGACATAAAGCCGGAATTTGTGGAACGCGGATTAGGCGTGATCAATAAAAACCTCACAAGAAATGTTGAAAAAGGCCGGTTAACCGAGGATCAGAAGCAGGAAGTATTAAGTCGCCTTACAGCTTCAACTGACCTGCAAGATGCAAGCGAGGTCGACCTTATCATTGAAGCAGCCATTGAAAATATGGAAATCAAGGCGAAAATCTTTGCCCAGTTAGACGAGATTGCACCAGAACACGCGATTTTAGCGAGCAATACCTCTTCACTGCCTATTACGGAGATTGCTGCAGCGACAAAACGTCCGGAAAAAGTAATCGGCATGCATTTTATGAATCCGGTTCCAGTGATGAAGCTGGTTGAAATCATTCGCGGGCTAGCTACAGCGGATGAAGTATATCAAGTGATTGAAGATATGACGAAAACGTTGAGCAAGGTCCCTGTCGAAGTAAACGACTTCCCTGGATTTGTTTCCAACCGTATTCTTATGCCGATGATCAACGAAGCGATCTATACCTTGTACGAGGGTGTGGCAACGAAGGAAGCGATTGATGAAGTGATGAAGCTTGGCATGAACCACCCAATGGGACCCTTAACTTTGGCTGATTTTATCGGGCTGGATACCTGCCTATACATTATGGAAACCTTGCATGAAGGCTTTGGCGATGATAAATACCGTCCATGCCCGCTGCTTCGCAAATATGTGAAAGCCGGCTGGCTGGGCAAGAAAACAGGCCGCGGTTTTTACAGCTACGAATAATCTTCCCTGGAGAAGGAGAGTCAGAGATGAATCTAACCTTTACTGAAGAACAACGAATGATGCAGAAAATGGTTCGCGATTTTGCGGCCAAGGAAATTGCTCCCTTTGTTGAAAAAATGGAGCAGGGGGAGTTTCCCAGGGAAATTATTCGCAAAATGGGCGAGCTTGGCCTGATGGGAATCCCGGTACCGGAAAAATACGGTGGCGCAGAGATGGACTTCATTTCCTATATTCTCGCCATCCATGAGATTTCAAAAGTAAGCGCTACCGTCGGTGTTATTCTTTCTGTTCATACATCGGTAGGCACCTACCCGATTCTTCTTTTTGGAACAGAGGAGCAAAAACGCAAGTTTGTACCGAAGATGGCAAGCGGTGAATATTTGGGAGCATTTTGCTTAACGGAGCCAGGTTCAGGATCGGATGCCGGCAGTTTAAAAACAAGGGCAGTCAGGGATGGAGACCACTATGTTTTAAACGGCTCGAAAATCTTTATCACCAACGGCGGGGAAGCCGATATTTATATTGTGTTTGCCAACACCGACCCACGCTTGGGCACCAAGGGAATTGCCGCATTTATTGTGGAAAAAAATACGCCTGGTCTCATTATCGGGAAAGATGAAAAGAAAATGGGCTTGCATGGCTCAAGAACGGTGCAGCTGACTTTCGAGGATATGAGGATCCCGGTCGAAAACCTTCTTGGCAAAGAAAGCGAAGGCTTTAAAATTGCAATGGCTAACTTGGAAGCGGGTCGGATTGGCATCGCCACCCAAGCGCTCGGAATTGCGGAAGCCGCATTGGAGGCAGCGACTGCCTACGCAAGGGAACGCCAGCAATTTGGCAAGCCGATTGCAGCTCAGCAGGGTGTGGCCTTTAAGCTGGCTGATATGGCAACAAGTGTGGAGGCTGCGAAACTATTAATCTACCGTGCTGCCGATTTAAAGGCACGCGGCGTAAAATGCGGCTTTGAAGCTTCCGTTGCGAAGCTGTTTGCCTCACGGACAGCGGTAGAAGTGACAACAGAAGCAATCCAGGTCTTTGGCGGTTACGGCTATACAGAGGATTACCCGGTCGAACGCTATTTCCGCGATGCGAAAATTACCGAAATCTATGAAGGCACGAGTGAGATTCAGCGGATTGTGGTAAGTAAGCATCTTTGATTTGTAGATAAATCTCGGGAGTTTGTAGATAAAATTAAAAGTTTGTAGATAAAGTACTGATGTTTGTAGATAAATTTAAAACTTTGTAGATAACCATCCAATATTTGTAGATAACGCCCCAAAATTTGCAGATAAACCTTAGGAGGACTAACTAAAATGAACTTTAAACTTACTGAAGAGCATGAAATGATCCGGAAAATGGTTCGCGACTTTGCGAAAAACGAAGTGGCGCCAACGGCGGCGGAGCGCGATGAAGAAGAGCGCTTTGACCGTGAGATTTTTGACAAAATGGCGGAGCTTGGCTTAACGGGAATTCCTTGGCCGGAAGAATACGGCGGAATCGGCAGCGACTACCTTGCCTACTGTATTGCCGTTGAAGAGCTTTCCCGCGTGTGTGCGTCAACAGGGGTAACACTTTCCGCCCACACTTCACTTGCCGGCTGGCCAATCTATAAATTCGGTTCTGAAGAGCAGAAGCAAACCTATCTTCGTCCAATGGCCGAAGGAACGAAAATTGGCGGCTACGGCTTAACAGAGCCAGGCAGCGGCTCGGATGCAGGCGGCATGAGAACGACGGCGCGACTTGAAGGCGACCATTATGTTCTAAACGGCTCGAAGATTTTCATCACTAACGGCGGAATAGCCGACATCTATGTCGTATTTGCCTTAACCGACCCAACCAGCAAACAAAAAGGCACAACAGCGTTTATCGTTGAAAGCGACTTCCCAGGCTTCTCTGTAGGGAAAAAGGAAAAGAAACTCGGGATTCGTTCCTCACCGACAACGGAAATTATTTTTGAAGATTGCAAAGTTCCCGTTGCCAACCGACTTGGCGAAGAGGGAGAAGGCTTTAAAATTGCGATGATGACGCTTGACGGCGGTCGGAACGGGATCGCTGCTCAAGCAGTTGGAATTGCCCAAGGTGCTCTGGATGCAGCGGTTGATTATGCAAGAGAGCGCCATCAGTTTGGCAAACCGATTGCGGCCCAGCAGGGAATCAGCTTTAAGCTTGCCGATATGGCGACTTCTGTGGAAGCAGCAAGACTATTAACCTATCAAGCAGCATGGCTTGAATCAAATGGCCTTCCATATGGAAAAGAATCAGCGATGTCGAAGCTGTTTGCCGGTGATGCAGCGATGAAGGTGACAACGGAAGCTGTTCAAGTATTCGGCGGCTATGGCTATACAAAAGACTATCCGGTTGAAAGATTTATGCGCGATGCGAAAATCACGCAAATTTATGAGGGAACACAAGAAATTCAACGTCTCGTTATCTCAAGAATGATTACAAAGTAATAGGGAAGCGGGCAAAGGCGGTTTTATACATGACGAAAAAAAGGGAAGTTCAGGCTTCTGTGAAGGATGAGCGACTGGTTGAAAAAAGGCGCGAACAGATGATCAAAGGAGCCGTTACACTTTTTAAACAAAAGGGGTTTCATCGGACGACAACGAGGGAAATTGCGAAGGCGGCGGGCTTTAGCATTGGAACACTTTATGAATACATCCGTACAAAGGAAGACGTCCTTTATTTGGTATGTGACCACATTTATGAACATGTCAGCGAACGCTTGCAGCAGGACCTGGATAAGAAAAAGGGGACCCTGGAAAGCTTGAAGCAAGGAATTGCCAACTACTTTCGAGTGGTCGACGAATTGCAGGATGAAATTCTCATCATGTATCAAGAGGTTAAATCGCTTCCTAAGGATGCACTCCCATATGTTCTGAATAAAGAAATGGAAATGGCGGCGATGTTTGAAAAGCTAATCAGCCTTTGTGTGGAAAATGGCGAGCTTGATTTATCCGAAAAGCAGCAAAAAATCATTTCCCATAACATCATTGTCGATGGGCATATGTGGAGTTTCCGCCGCTGGGCACTGCAAAAACAATGTACACTTGATGAATATATTGAATTACAAACAAAGCTATTATTCTCAGGCTTTCACCAACAAGGGGGAAAACGATGAGCACGACAAAAGTTTATCAGCCAAAGCATCATATTCGATTTGTCACTGCATCCAGTCTGTTTGACGGTCATGATGCTTCGATCAATATCATGAGAAGAATTCTTCAGTCGAGCGGGGCTGAAGTCATTCATTTGGGCCACAACCGTTCGGTCGAAGAAGTGGTCAATGCCGCAATTCAAGAGGATGCCCAAGGGATTGCAATTTCCTCTTATCAGGGCGGTCATGTGGAATATTTTAAATACATGTACGATCTATTAAAGGAAAAAGGCGCGCCGAATATCCGCATCTATGGAGGCGGGGGCGGCGTCATCATCCCGAAAGAAATTAAAGAGCTTCATGATTACGGAATTGCCTGGATTTTTTCACCGGAAGACGGCAGAACGATGGGCCTTCAGGGGATGATCAACCGGATGCTTGAGGAATGCGATTTTCCAACAGTTACCACCGAGGCTGCTGAACAGATTGAAAAGCTCCCTTCAGGCGATGTGAATGCGATTGCCAAGCTGATTACTTTGGCGGAGCTTCATGTTGACGACAATAAAGAAGTGGCAGCCGCTGCTGAGCTTGTTCTTGACCAGGTGAATTCCTTGACGAAAACCATTCCAGTGGTTGGGATTACCGGTACGGGCGGCGCCGGAAAAAGCTCTTTGACGGATGAGTTGATCCGCCGCTTTATCAATGAATTGCCTGATAAAAAAATTGCGGTTCTGTCTGTTGACCCAACGAAACAAAAAACAGGCGGCGCGCTCCTTGGGGACCGCATCCGCATGAATGCAATTTTCTCATCGAATGTGTATATGCGCAGTCTTGCAACGCGTTCATCTAAATCAGAGCTTTCTCTAGCGATTAAAGATGCGGTGGCCGTTACGAAGGCGGCTGGCTTTGATCTTGTGATTGTCGAGACAAGCGGAATCGGCCAAGGGGATGCCGGCATTACCGAGATTTGCGATGTGGCCTTATATGTCATGACAAGCGAGTTCGGGGCTCCTTCCCAGCTTGAAAAAATCGATATGATTGATTTTGCTGACTTGATCGTCATCAATAAATTTGAGAAAAAAGGCTCCGAGGATGCCAAGCGCCAGGTGCAAAAACAGTTCCAGCGCAGCCATATGCTGTTTGAAAAGGATCCTGCCGACATGCCTGTGTACGGCACGATTGCCAGCCAGTTTAACGACCCTGGCACCAATGCCCTGTTTGCCGCATTAATTGAAAAAATTAATGAAAAGATGGCGACTGAATGGGAAACTTCTTTTAACAAACAGGCGCTGGTGGAAAAGCAAAATGTGATCATTCCGACCGACCGCCGTTACTATTTACGGGAAATCTCGGATACCGTCCGCCGCTATCATCAAAAGGCGGAGGAGCAAGCGAATTTGGCTCGGAAAATATTCCAGCTTGAAGGTGCGATCCTTGCGGTGAAAGAGCCGGAAATCGTGGCTGCGTTAGAAGCCATCAAGCAGGAAACCGAAGAAAAATTAACACCGGAGTCGAAAAAAATCCTCAGCGGCTGGGAAGCTACGAAGGAAGCTTATTCCAAGGACCAATTTGTCACAAGAATTCGCGATAAAGAAATCATTACCGTTTTAAAAACAAAGAGCCTCTCCGGCCTGGATATTCCAAAAGTGGCCTTGCCAAAATACAAGGATTACGGGGAAATCCTCCGCTGGGTATACCGTGAAAACGTACCGGGATCGTTCCCGTACACGGCAGGGGTATTCCCATTCAAGCGAGAGGGGGAAGATCCGAAACGGCAATTTGCCGGCGAAGGAACACCGGAACGGACGAACCGCCGCTTCCACTATTTATCGAAGGATGACTCGGCAAAACGCTTGAGCACCGCGTTTGACTCCGTTACTCTTTACGGGGAAGATCCGGACCACCGCCCGGACATTTTTGGGAAAATTGGCGAAAGCGGCGTGAACGTTTGTACGCTGGACGATATGAAAAAGCTTTATGACGGCTTTGATTTATGCCATCCATCCACATCGGTTTCGATGACGATTAATGGTCCGGCACCGATCATTTTGGCGATGTTTATGAATACTGCGATTGACCAGCAGGTTCAGAAGAAGGAAGCCGAGCTTGGCCGTGTGTTAACCGTTGAAGAATTTGCCCAAGTAAGAGATTATACGTTAAAAACCGTCCGCGGTACGGTTCAAGCCGATATTCTAAAAGAAGACCAAGGACAGAATACCTGTATTTTCTCCACTGAATTTGCACTAAGAATGATGGGCGATATTCAGCAGTATTTTATTGATAAACAGGTCCGCAATTATTATTCCGTTTCGATTTCGGGGTACCATATTGCTGAAGCGGGGGCGAACCCGATTTCACAGCTGGCCTTTACCTTATCCAACGGCTTTACCTATGTGGAATACTATTTAAGCCGCGGCATGAAGATAGATGATTTTGCGCCAAACCTTTCCTTCTTCTTCTCGAATGGTCTCGATCCGGAATATACTGTGATCGGCCGTGTTGCCCGTCGCATTTGGGCAACGGTGATGCGTGAGAAGTATGGTGCGAATGAAAGAAGTCAAAAGCTGAAATATCATGTGCAAACATCCGGCCGTTCCTTGCACGCCCAGGAAATCGACTTTAATGATATCCGCACGACCCTTCAGGCGTTAATGGCCCTGCAGGATAACTGTAACTCGCTGCATACCAATGCCTATGATGAAGCGATTACGACGCCGACGGAAGAATCGGTAAGAAGAGCTATGGCGATCCAAATGATCATCACGAAAGAACATGGCTTAACGAAAAATGAAAATCCGCTTCAAGGAGCGTTTATTGTCGATGAGCTGACAGATCTCGTTGAAGAGGCCGTTCTGCAGGAATTCGAGCGCTTAAACGACCGCGGGGGCGTGCTCGGCTCGATGGAAACCCAGTATCAGCGCGGGAAAATCCAGGACGAATCGATGTACTATGAAATGAAAAAGCATACTGGTGAACTGCCAATCATCGGGGTCAATACGTATTTGAATCCGAATCCTCCTTCCGAAGAGGATGTCAACAGCATGGAGCTGGCAAGGGCATCGTATGAGGAAAAGGAATTGCAGATCACGAATTTGCGCGCGTTCCAAGAAAAACATGCAGGTGTGACCGAACAGGCTCTCAAGGCTTTAAAAGCAGCAGCCGTCAATAATGGCAACATTTTTGCAGCATTAATGGAAACGGTGCAGGTGGCAAGTCTAGGACAAATCACCAGAGCCCTTTATGAAGTGGGCGGGCAGTATCGTAGAAATATGTAAGGAAAAGACAACGGCTTCCATCTGAAGCCGTTGACTTTTTGTTTTTCCAAAATCGCATTTTTCTTATATAATCGTATTTGTGAACAAACATATGATTCCCAGGCAGGTGAAAACGGATGAAGTTAATCTATATAATTATTGTTTTAATAGTTTTTGCCTGGCCGTTATATTATCTCTATCAGCTTCAATTGGGTGCTATTTCCTTTCTGCTGCTGGCGATTTTCTTTCTAGTGATCGCTATGAAGCAAAATAAAAAGCACAAACGGCAGAGGGAAAAGGAACAAGAGAAATCACGCCGGTAAAAATTACAGTGAAACAGTAGCATAAACGGGAAGATTTTGTTTATAATGAAGAATATGTATTTTTATAGAAATGCGAAAGCGCCTTCGGAACAAGAGAAAGGAAGTGCCAAAATTGAGTTTAGCCAATTACTCAAAAGAGCAATTACAAGAGTTATCTCTTATTGAAATGGCCTATGAATATTTAAAAAATAGCAAACAAGCCATTTCGTTCAATGATTTAGTAAAAGAAATTGCATCAGCTGCCGATATTTCTGAGCAGGAAATTCGGTCAAGACTGGCTCAATTTTATACCGACATAAATATTGATGGCCGTTTTCTATCATTAGGAGAAAATCGTTGGGGACTTCGCGTCTGGTATCCGGTTGATACGGCGGAAGAAGAAGTTGTCACTCCGATTAAGTCGAAGAAGAAAAAGGCGAAGAAGGTTGTCGATGAGGAAGATCTTGACGATTACGATGAAATCGATGACGAGGATTACGATGATATCGACGATTATACCGATGATGAAGATGACCTTCTTGAAGATGACGACGATGTCTTCGATGAATTAGATGATGTCGATGAAATCGATGAGGATGAAGACGAAGTCCTTGATGCCGATGATGAGTTTGAGTTGGATGAGGATGAAGACCTCGACGAAGATGATCTCGATGAGGACATGGACGACGCCGATGAATTTGAAGACGAGGAAGAGGAAAAGTAATTTCCTTGACTTTTTACTCACAGCTAGGTAGAATCTTTTTTGGGCTCCTTAAATAAGGAACGATTCATTTATTTAACGGTTATGCGCTCCCTTGCACAAATGTGTAAGTGGAGCGCTTTTTTATTTTTATCGGCAAAAATCGTTTATCTCCCCAGCGAAAAATCAAATATTTTTTGAAAAATAGCCTAAAACTATTTGGATAAGGCACAAACTGTAAATGAGGGGGATTATTGATGACAAAGTATATTTTTGTAACGGGCGGTGTGGTTTCATCACTAGGAAAAGGGATTACCGCTGCATCCTTGGGGCGTTTATTGAAAAATCGCGGCTTGAACGTGACGATTCAAAAATTTGACCCGTATATTAACATTGACCCTGGTACGATGAGTCCGTATCAGCATGGTGAAGTATTCGTGACCGATGACGGGGCGGAAACCGATTTGGACTTAGGTCACTATGAACGCTTTATTGATATTAATTTAGGCAAGTACAGCAACGTAACCACCGGAAAAATTTATTCTACTGTGTTGCGAAAAGAACGCCGCGGAGATTATTTAGGCGGAACCGTACAGGTTATTCCTCATATTACGAATGAAATTAAGGAACGTGTCTTCCGCTCCGGAAATGAAACAAATGCTGATGTCGTGATCACAGAAATCGGCGGAACGGTAGGGGACATTGAGTCGCTGCCATTCCTTGAAGCCATCCGCCAAATCCGCAATGATATTGGCCGCGATAATGTTATGTACATTCACTGTACGTTGATTCCATATATCAAAGCAGCCGGTGAGATGAAAACGAAACCGACCCAGCATAGTGTGAAGGAATTGCGCAGTTTAGGGATTCAGCCAAATATCATCGTGGTTCGGACAGAAATGCCGGTTTCACAAGATATGAAGGATAAAATTGCCTTGTTCTGTGATATCGATGCAGCATCCGTGATTGAGTGCCGCGATGCGGACACGCTTTATTCCGTTCCGCTTGCCCTGCAGGAGCAGAACATGGACCAAATCGTCTGTGATCATTTGAAATTAACAACGAAGGCAGCCGATATGACGGAGTGGAAGGCTTTAGTCGATCGTGTGCTTCATCTTTCTACCAAGACGAGAATTGGTTTAGTCGGAAAATATGTGGAGCTTCAGGATGCCTATATTTCGGTTGTGGAAGCACTGCGTCATGCCGGATATGCCTTTGATTCCGATGTGGAAATTAAATGGATTAATGCTGAGCAGGTAACGGCAGAAAATGTGGCAGAGCTTTTAAATGATGTGGATGGAGTCCTTGTGCCTGGCGGGTTTGGAGACCGTGGGATTGAAGGGAAAATCCTCGCTACACGCTATGCCCGTGAGAATAAAGTGCCATTCCTTGGCATTTGCTTGGGCATGCAGCTGGCAACGGTTGAATTTGCGCGCCATGTGTTGGGATATGAGGGAGCGCATTCTGCCGAGTTTGTACCGGAAACGAATTATCCGATTATTGATTTGCTGCCGGAGCAGAAGGATGTGGAGGATTTAGGCGGAACATTGCGCTTAGGTTTATACCCATGCCGTTTAGTGGAAGGAACGAAGGCGTTTGAGGCCTATGAAGATGAGGTCGTTTATGAGCGTCACCGTCACCGCTATGAATTTAACAATCATTACCGCACAGAGATGGAGGACGCCGGCTTTGTGTTCTCCGGAACAAGCCCGGACGGCCGTTTAGTGGAAATTATCGAGCTGAAGGATCATCCTTGGTTCGTGGCATCGCAATTCCATCCGGAATTCGTGTCCCGCCCAACGCGTCCACAGCCGTTGTTTAGGGATTTTGTGAAGGCGACGTTGAAAAAATAGATGGCAGAAAAGGGTCAGACCCCCGACGTTGTGGGGTCTGACCCTTTGAATTAGATGGACTTTGATTTTATATTTGCCACTCTCCGAAATTACTCTTCCTCATACTCCGCAAGAATCTCTTCAATCGTGAATTTCAAGCCATAATACACAAACAATGCCGCCATCGATGACGGATACCCGTACCGATTTCCGACATCATCCGGAAGAAGGCCTTTTGTAAGCCTCAAATTGATATGGACATCAGCCAGGTCCACCAAAGGTCCTTCAGAGTCCAATACTGTCGAAACCGCCACAAACGGCACATTTTGTTCCCGAAGCTTTTCAGCGAGTGCCACCGCCTCCGCATCAGAAGAGGTCCGCGTAAAAATCAGCACCCGATCTGCGCCTGACAGCTCTGGTAAATCCGCTTCCGTCAGCACTTTTGCTCCTTTTAGTGGCTCCGCACCCTCCACAGCCTCAAACTCGACGGCTTTCATTTCGCGGGAACCATAAAAATAAATCGCACTTCCTTGGGCAAGCAAACGGGCGCCGTCCTCAAACGAAAAGTCCTCTTCATCGGCGATTTTTTTGAACACGCCGGTTAATTGGGTTGTAAACATTTTTAACATGAAAATACTCCTCCTATCACCCAATTAGTATAAACTTTTTTACAAAAAAGAGGAATTACCACAAAATAACACCGAAGAAAGGCAGGAATTTTAAAAAAAAAGGTCGAAGTTAACAAAGAATAATGAGAAAATAAATAGATAAATGGTTGGAATTTAATGAAACGGGAAGAGGTGGAGTTATGAAAGAAAAGATTTTAATCGTTGACGATCAGTTTGGAATACGGATTTTACTAAATGAGGTTTTCCAAAAAGAGGGGTATCAAACATATCAGGCAGCTAATGGCGTTCAGGCCCTCGATATTGTTAAGAAACATGACCCAGATCTCGTACTCCTCGATATGAAAATTCCAGGAATGGATGGAATTGAAATTTTAAAAAGAATGAAGGTCATTGATAAGGATATCCGCGTGATCATCATGACGGCTTATGGAGAATTGGATATGATCCAGGAAGCGAAGGACCTTGGTGCCATCACCCACTTCGCGAAGCCATTCGATATCGATGATATACGTGCTGCAGTCAAAAAACACATGCCGCAAAAAGCGTAATTTTTGCGGCTTTTGCCGATAAAAATCAATTGATATAAATGGTCACGCTTTCATTATGACAATTCAAAAAATTAGGTTTGAATGATAGCAATTCCTCCTTCAGTTTGGTATGATACATATGAAATTTTACTGGTTGTCTATTCTTTTCGATGGATACATAATCGTGAAAATTACAGGGGAACCTTTATATGGAAACCCTAACTCGAAAGACGCCAACCCATACTAAGGAGGAAATGATATGCCTTTAGTTTCAATGACAGAAATGCTCAAAAAAGCAAAAGCGGAGGGCTATGCTGTAGGGCAGTTTAACATTAATAACCTGGAGTTCACCCAAGCCATCCTTCAAGCGGCAGAAGCAGAAAAATCACCGGTTATCCTTGGTGTTTCTGAAGGAGCAGGCCGTTATATCGGCGGTTTCAAAACGGTAGTCAAAATGGTAGAAGGTTTATTGGAAGATTATAAAATTACCGTACCGGTTGCCATCCATTTAGACCACGGTTCAAGCTTTGACAAATGTAAAGAAGCAATCGATGCCGGCTTTACATCTGTCATGATTGATGCTTCCCACCACCCGTTTGAAGAAAACATTGAAACAACTTCAAAAGTGGTTGAATATGCTCATTCAAAAGGTGTATCAGTTGAAGCAGAACTTGGAACAGTTGGCGGACAGGAAGATGATGTTGTCGGTGGAATTATTTACGCTGATGCGAACGAGTGTGATGAACTAGTGAAACGCACCGGTATTGACTGCCTTGCACCTGCTTTAGGATCTGTACACGGCCCGTACAAAGGTGAGCCAAACCTTGGCTTTAAAGAAATGGAAGAAATCGGTAACCTAACTGGTGTACCATTAGTTCTTCATGGTGGTACTGGAATCCCAACAAAGGATATCCAAAGATCGATTTCCCTTGGAACAGCTAAAATCAATGTCAATACAGAAAACCAAATTGCTTCGGCTAGAGTGGTACGTGAAGTATTAGCAGCAAAACCAAATGAATACGACCCACGTAAATACTTGGGACCAGCACGCGATGCGATTAAAGAAACCGTAATCGGCAAAATGCGTGAATTTGGTTCTGCCGGCAAAGCGTAATTTGATAGATTGAAACCGTCCTTGAATAGAAAGGGCGGTTTCAATATGTATAGAGAAATTAGAGAAATAAATCGAAATTCGTCGAAAATTTAGGAGGTTAATGATGAACTTTTTTATTGATACTGCCAATTTAGAAGAAATTCGTGAAGTACATGAACTAGGCTTACTCGCTGGTGTAACCACCAATCCATCCCTCGTGGCAAAAGAAGGAAATGTATCGTTCCATGACCGCATCCGCGAAATTGCCGAGTTGGTTCCGGGTTCAGTCAGTGCCGAAGTCATTTCACTTGATGCGGAAGGCATGATCAAGGAAGGTCTCGAATTAGCAGCCATTGCGCCAAATGTAACCATTAAGGTGCCGATGACTCCGGATGGATTAAAGGCTTGCCATGCCTTCTCGAAAAAAGGTATCAAAACAAATGTAACGCTTATTTTTAGTGCAAACCAAGCGCTGCTTGCTGCCAGAGCGGGAGCTACTTATGTTTCACCATTCCTTGGCAGATTGGATGATATCGGTCAAAATGGCTTGGAATTGATCTCCGCCATTTCCGAAATTTTTGCTGTTCACGGCATTGAATCCCAAATCATTGCTGCATCCATCCGCAACCCAATTCACGTGACAGAAGCCGCTTTAAGAGGGGCTGACATTGCCACCATTCCATATAAAGTATTGATGGGCTTATTCCACCACCCATTAACAGACAAAGGAATTGAAGCTTTCCTTAAAGACTGGGAATCTCGCTCAAACGCTTAAGCTGGTAATTTGTGGGAGTAACGCTCTTTTAATGCGAATCCCCATTCCGGCGCCTATCTCACGGCTTTCCATTTTCGGATAACTTTTTTTAATATTAATACATGAAAATAAAATTTTCGTGTAAACTATATAGATAGACAAGCTGTCGGAAAATGCCTTTTTCTGTTGGAAAAACATGCCAATAAAGAGAATTTGTCGACCAATGTCATTAACTCTGAATGACGTGCAACAGGCTTAGAAGGGAGTCGAAAATGGAAAAACTAAAGATTGCAGGCGGTTATCCATTATCAGGTACGGTAAGAATAAGCGGTGCCAAAAACAGTGCAGTTGCTTTGATTCCTGCCACTATTTTGGCCGAATCACCAGTAACCATTGAGGGATTACCACATATATCAGATGTAGAAATTTTAAAAGACTTGCTGGAAGAAATCGGTGGAAAGGTTCAGCTCTCAGAAGAAGAGATGACGATTGATCCATCCAAGATGATTTCGATGCCGCTGCCAAATGGGAAAGTTAAAAAACTTCGTGCTTCCTACTACCTAATGGGTGCCATGCTCGGCCGTTTCAAAAAAGCGGTGATTGGTCTTCCGGGCGGATGCCATCTGGGACCAAGGCCGATTGATCAGCATATCAAGGGCTTTGAAGCGCTTGGGGCCAGCGTGACCAATGAGCAGGGGGCAATCTATCTGCGCGCGGATGAATTGCGCGGTGCCCGGATTTACCTGGATGTTGTCAGCGTTGGAGCGACCATTAATATTATGCTCGCAGCTGTTCGTGCCAAGGGTCGAACCGTTATTGAGAATGCGGCAAAAGAGCCGGAAATCATTGATGTCGCGACACTTTTGACCAGTATGGGCGCAAAGATTAAAGGAGCAGGCACGGATGTCATTCGGATTGATGGCGTCGACACGCTTCATGGCTGCCGCCATACGATCATTCCAGATCGGATCGAAGCGGGGACCTATATGATTCTTGCTGCCGCGATGGGCAATGGGGTGTTAATCGACAATGTCATTCCACAGCATTTAGAATCTTTAACCGCAAAATTGAGGGAAATGGGCGTACAAATTGAGTCAGGCGATGACCAAATTTTTGTAAGCGGTATCGGTAAACTCAAGGCGGTTGACATTAAAACGCTGGTGTATCCCGGTTTCCCTACCGACCTTCAGCAGCCGTTTACGTCCCTTTTGACAAAGTCAACCGGATCGAGTGTGGTTACCGATACGATTTATGGTGCCCGTTTTAAACATATTGATGAATTAAGAAGAATGAACGCAAATATTAAAGTGGAAGGCCGCTCAGCGATTATTAACGGCCCTATTCAGTTGCAAGGTGCCAAAGTGAAGGCCAGCGACCTGAGAGCGGGTGCTGCTTTGGTGATCGCCGGTCTAATCGCTGAAGGAATAACCGAAGTGACAGGCCTTGAACATATTGACAGGGGCTATAGCAATCTTGTTGAAAAACTCAATGGTCTTGGCGCAACGGTTTGGCGCGAAGCTATGACAGAAGAAGAAGTCGAGCAATTAAAAAACACATAAGCAGTGTGGAATTTGGGAGATGAACGACCAATGGAAAGAAGTTTAACGATGGAGCTGATCCGCGTAACTGAGGCTGCTGCTCTTGCCTCTGCGCGCTGGATGGGCCGCGGAAAAAAAGATGAAGCAGATGGAGCGGCTACATCAGCAATGCGTGATGTTTTTGATACGATTCCAATGAAGGGGACTGTCGTCATTGGTGAAGGGGAAATGGATGAGGCACCAATGCTTTATATCGGCGAGAAGCTGGGGACCGGCTATGGTCCGCGGGTAGACGTCGCCGTTGATCCGCTGGAAGGCACGAATATTTTAGCGGCAGGCGGCTGGAACGCCTTGGCTGTTTTGGCGATTGCCGATAATGGAAACCTGCTTCATGCACCGGATATGTATATGGAAAAAATCGCGGTCGGACCGGAAGCGGTCGGACTTGTCGATATTAACGCTTCCGTGCTGGACAACCTTAAGGCTGTAGCAAAAGCAAAAAATAAGGATATTGAGGACGTTGTCGCAACCGTTCTTAATCGTCCGCGCCACGAGCATATCATTGCCCAGCTTCGCGAAGCCGGGGCCCGAATTAAATTAATCAATGATGGCGATGTGGCAGGTGCCATCAATACCGCTTTCGATAACACCGGTGTGGATATTCTATTCGGTTCCGGCGGTGCCCCTGAGGGTGTCATTGCTGCTGTTGCCTTGAAATGTCTCGGTGGCGAGCTGATGGGGAAACTTTTACCGCAAAACGACGCGGAGATTGAACGCTGTATGAAAATGGGCCTTGACGTAAACAAGGTGCTTCGCATGGAAGACCTTGTTAAGGGTGATGACGCGATCTTTGCTGCAACAGGTGTGACAGACGGGGAACTATTGCGCGGAGTTCAATTTAAAGGCTCATACGGCTTGACACATTCCGTCGTCATGCGTGCAAAATCCGGAACAGTCCGTTTTATTGATGGACGCCACAGCTTGAAAAAGAAACCTAATTTAGTGATTAAATAAGAGATAACCATGAAGAGGCTGGACCTCCCAAATTCCGGTCTCTTCATGCAATTCATGAAAAATTCCTTCCACAATAAAATTTTCCATTCATGTAAATGAAAAATAGATTGATTAAATTTTTACACAGAGGGTAAAATAGAAATTGTTTTTGAAGAGGCAATCTATCTACAATTCTATTCATTTCTTCGATACTTCTTTTTCTATTCCTCGAGACCCAATCGCGATCAAATGAGTGTGAAAACAATCCAACGAGCGAAAAATATTAAAGAGTGGTGTACAAATGGACTTAACAATATCTAGTTTAGAAAATATGAAGCTGAAGGAGCTTTATGAGCTTGCCCGCGAATATAAAGTGACCTATTACAGCAAATTAACCAAAAAGGAATTAATTTTTGCCATCCTGAAGGCTCGCGCCGAACAGCAGGGTTATTTTTTCATGGAAGGCGTCCTGGAAATCATCCAGTCAGAGGGCTTCGGATTCCTGCGGCCAATTAACTATTCCCCAAGTTCGGAGGATATTTATATTTCGGCATCGCAAATCCGTCGTTTCGACCTTCGGAATGGGGATAAAGTTTCCGGTAAAGTTCGTCCTCCAAAGGAAAACGAACGATATTACGGATTATTGCATGTGGAAGCCGTGAATGGGGAAGACCCTGAATCGGCGAAAGAACGCGTGTATTTCCCTGCTTTAACGCCTTTATATCCAGATCGTATGATGAAGCTGGAAACAACTCCAAAATTTATGTCAACGCGAATTATGGATTTAGTGGCACCGGTCGGTTTTGGGCAGAGGGGCTTGATTGTCGCACCGCCAAAGGCCGGTAAAACGATGCTGTTAAAAGAAATTGCCAACAGCATTACCACCAACCATCCAGAAGTAGAACTAATCGTTCTCTTGATCGATGAACGTCCGGAAGAGGTTACCGACATCGAGCGCTCCGTGGCCGGCGATGTCGTCAGCTCTACGTTTGATGAAGTGCCGGAGAATCATATTAAAGTGGCCGAGCTTGTGCTAGACCGGGCGATGCGTTTAGTGGAACACAAACGTGATGTTGTCATTTTAATGGATAGCATTACCCGTTTGGCCCGCGCCTACAACTTGGTCATTCCGCCAAGCGGCCGTACGCTATCCGGGGGGATTGACCCGGCAGCCTTTCACCGTCCAAAACGGTTCTTCGGGGCAGCAAGAAATATCGAAGAAGGCGGCAGCTTGACCATTCTTGCCACTGCGCTAGTTGATACGGGCTCGCGCATGGACGATGTAATTTATGAGGAATTTAAAGGAACCGGTAATATGGAGCTGCATCTAGACCGTTCGCTTGCTGAGCGCCGAATTTTCCCTGCGCTTGATATCCGTCGTTCCGGTACGCGGAAAGAAGAGCTCATTCTTCCAAAAGACCATTTGGATAAATTATGGGCGATCCGTAAATCAATGTCCGACTCCCCGGATTTTGCCGAGCGTTTCTTGAAAAAATTACGCCAAACAAAATCCAATGAGGAATTCTTCGCCCAGATCGGGGAAGAGATGAAATCCCGTCGCTAAACCAGAAAAACCCAGCTTGCAAAAGTGAGTCCATGTTGTTATAATGGGTACAGTGTGTTTTTAGTATTTCAGAGGATTATCCTCTTATGATAACTCTGTTTCGAAAGATTCAGGGCGGAAGGAGCTGAAAAGAATGAAAACAGGAATTCACCCAAATTATAAAACAGTTACGGTGACATGCGCATGCGGAAATACGTTTGAAACTGGATCAGTGAAAAAAGAGATCCGCGTTGAAACTTGTTCTGAATGCCACCCATTCTATACTGGTCGCCAAAAATTCGCTGAAGCTGGCGGACGTGTTGATCGTTTCAACAAAAAATACGGCATTAAAACACAACAACAGCAATAATGAACGCCCAAAACAGGCAAGATGCAACATACTTGCCTGTTTTTTATTGGATAGATTTTTACAAGGAGAGACCGTTTATGTATATCATGAATCAAAGCGGATGGGTTGAGGTTATCTGTGGCAGTATGTTTTCAGGAAAATCGGAGGAATTGATCCGCCGTGTTCGCCGAGCTCAGTTCGCCAAGCAAAAAATTGCTGTTTTTAAACCAAAAATAGATAATCGCTATCATGAGCAATCAGTAGTATCCCATAATGGCTCTTCTTTTATTGCAAAGGCAATTTCTCACTCCGTTGAAATTCTCCATCATGTCGAAGCAGACATGGATATCATCGCCATCGATGAAGTTCAATTTTTTGATGAGGGAATTGTCCGGGTTGTCGAGCAGCTTGCCGACAGCGGCCACCGCGTCATCGTCGCAGGTCTGGACCTTGATTTCCGCGGCGAACCGTTCGGACAAGTCCCGGCACTTATGGCCATCGCTGAGCATGTGACCAAGCTCCAAGCCGTTTGCACAGTCTGCGGCTCTCCATCGAGCCGGACTCAGCGGCTAATCGACGGCCGCCCAGCCTCCTATCATGATCCAATCATTTTAGTCGGCGCATCCGAGGCCTACGAGCCGCGCTGCCGCCACCACCACGAAGTGCCAAACAACGCCGGCAACCGTGTGGGAATTGTAGAGAAAACTGTTTAAAACCGTCCTTTGGGGGCGGTTTTTTTTGATGGGGTGTTTTTTGATGAATAATTGGTTAGGTCAGCGGAATTAACCTAGATTTCTGCTGAATCACATGAGTTCGCGGGAAAAATCAAAAATGCCGCGGAATAATGTGTGAAGTGCGCGGAAATAGCGTAAAAACCCGCGGAATCCTATTCAACTCCGGCGGAATAACCTCCAAAAACCGCGGAATCCTCTCTTTCCATGGAAAGAATTCTCTCGCAAAGTTACCGATTTGGCCGGGCATGATAGTAATGGAGGTGTAAACATTGAAAAAGTTTATTTTTCCAACGATATGTCTTTCCATGCTGCTGCTCGGCGGGTGCCAGAGCAATAAAAACGTGAACCAAGCTTCCTACGATTTACGCAAGGACCGTAATGTTCAGAATATGTCCAATCGCCTGGACAATGGGGACAGACGAATAGTCGGCTACGATGCAACGGATCAGAACCCTAATTTTCTTAACCTCCAAGGAACAAGAAACGGCAGCGCATCCGGCGACTCTGGAAACATCGGTGTGGATACTGATAATGCAAAGCAGGTCATTGCCTCCACAAAGGAGTTCACAACCGACTCTATCTGGGTTAATGGCGACCGGATGTGGGTAAAGGTTTATAAAAAAGGTCCTCTTACTCACAAACAAAGAATCGATGCCGAAGCACGCCTCCATAAAAAATTAACGCACGCCCTGCCGCGCTACAATATCGAAGTTAGAGTCCAGGAAAGCCGTAGATAACATGCTCTGATTCAGGGCATGTTTTTAATTTGTAAATTTAATGATCACATTTTAAGAAATACTGGCCACTTTTTATGAAATACTGGTCAATTTAGAAAATTTACTGGTCGGACAAACAAAAACCCACAATATTTGGTTTTGACGCGTGCAAATCACCTATACTATAATTAGAATGTTATGGACTAAAATCTGAGGTGAATATCTGTGTTTGATCGTCTTCAATCCGTTGAAGATCGCTTTGAAAAGCTGAACGAACTTTTGAGCGATCCGGAAATCATTAATGATTCAAAAAAACTTCGTGAATATTCAAAAGAACAATCTGATATACAAGAAACCGTACAAACCTACAGGGACTATAAAAGTGCAAAAGAGCAGCTTCAAGATGCGAAAACCATGCTAGAGGAAAAGCTTGATGCTGAAATGCGCGAAATGGTCAAGGAAGAGGTAAGCGAGCTTGAAGCGCAAATCGGGGAGTTAGAAGAACGTTTAAAAATTCTCCTCATACCTAAGGACCCGAACGATGATAAGAACGTTATCTTTGAAATTCGCGGAGCTGCCGGCGGGGAAGAGGCCGCACTTTTTGCAGGTTCACTTTACCGGATGTACAGCCGTTTTGCGGAAGCACAAGGATGGAAAACGGAACTCATTGATGCCAGTCCAACCGGCCTAGGCGGATACAAGGAAATTACCTTTATGATCAATGGTACAGGGGCCTATTCCAAATTAAAATTTGAAAATGGTGCCCACCGGGTTCAGCGTGTTCCGGAAACAGAGTCCGGCGGCCGCATTCATACTTCTACCGCTACTGTGGCTTGTTTGCCAGAAGCAGAAGAGGTGGAAGTGGAAATCCATGATAAAGATATTCGCTTTGATGCGTTTGCATCGAGCGGTGCCGGCGGACAGAGCGTTAACACGACGATGTCAGCTGTTCGGTTAACCCATATTCCAACGGGGATCGTCGTATCGTGTCAGGATGAAAAATCCCAGCACAAAAACAAAGACAAAGCGATGAAGGTTTTACGTGCGCGTGTCTACGATAAGTTCCAGCAAGAAGCACAGGCAGAATACGATCAAGTCCGGAAATCGGCAGTTGGGACAGGGGACCGTTCTGAGCGGATCCGTACTTATAACTTCCCGCAAAACCGGGTAACCGACCATCGCATCGGTTTGACGATTCAAAAGCTCGATCAAATTTTAGAAGGCAAGCTCGATGAGATTGTCGAAGCTTTAATTATGGATGATCAAGCAAAAAGATTGGAAAGTGCCTCCAATGAGTAAAAAAGTCTACGAAGCTCTGCAATGGGCTTCTTCTTTTTTAATAAAAGCAGGGCGCGATGAGAATGCTGGGGAACTGCTGCTTCGGCATTTTACCGGTATGTCCCGCTCTCAGCTGTTTGCGAATATAAGAGATGATTTAGCACCGGGAGTTTGGCCGGCTTTTGAAAAATCGGTCCTTGATCACCTGAAAGGGGTGCCGGTTCAATATATCATCGGCTCGGAGGAATTTTACGGGCGGTCTTTTATCGTCAATCCTGAGGTTCTCATTCCAAGACCTGAGACTGAGGAACTGGTCTACGAAACGTTAAAGAGAATCAAAGGGGAACCGAAAAGGCTGGCCGATATTGGGACGGGCAGCGGGGCTATCGCGATTACCCTTAAGCTCGAGCAGCCATCACTCGAAGTCTATGCCACGGATATTGCGGAGGACTCGCTGACAGTTGCTAGAGAAAATGCACGCCAGCTCGGTGCAGAGGTTGAATTCATTCAGGGAGATCTGCTGCAGCCGCTTTTCGGGAAAAAGTTGGATGTCGTCATCTCGAACCCGCCGTATATTCCAGTAGGCGACATGGCAGACATGTCAGAGGTTGTCACCGAGCATGAGCCACACCGGGCCTTATTCGCAGGCGAGGACGGCTTGGATTTTTACCGGAGATTTATGACCGAGCTCCCCGCTGTCCTCGCACCGGGAGCATTAGTCGCCTTTGAAATCGGAGCCGGTCAAGGCAAAGCCGTAGCAGCGCTCCTCCAAAAAACCTTCGGGCCAATCAACGTAGAAATCATCAACGACATAAACGGCAAAGACCGGATGGTTTTTGCTGGGGTCTGACCCCCAATGCAGTAAAGTGGTAACGCAACGGGGGACTGACCCCCAATACAGTAAAGCGTTAACAGAACGGGGGACTGACCCCGTTTTTTGTCCCCCTTTTTTATCCCTATTTTTAAAAATATTAAAATTTACTAGTTTAAGATTCTTGGCATTTGTCCACAATGGGGGTAGAGAGGGCGGTGCTGGGGAATGCAAAGTAAAACGTTGGTTTGGGCTTATTTATTAATTCTATCATTAGGAACTATTTTAAGTTTATATATACCGAAGAATGAAGCGATGGCGAAGGAGTCGGTGGTGATTCCGGGGAATGCCATCCGCCTTCGGATTCTCGCAAATAGTGATACCCCATCTGATCAGCAGTTAAAGCGCGATGTGCGTGACGCTGTCAATGCGAAGATTACGCTTTGGGTGAAGGATTTAACATCGCTGCCAAAAGCAAAAGAGGTCATTCATTCAAAGCTTCCGGAAATACAGGGGATTGCGGAAAAAGTGGTCAAGGACCATCACTCCAATCAAACGGTTCACGTGAAGTTCGGCAAGGTTCAATTTCCGACGAAGCTGTATGGAGAGTTTTTGTATCCGGCAGGAGAGTATCAAGCGATTTTGATTACTTTAGGCAAAGGGGAAGGCGCCAACTGGTGGTGCGTGCTGTATCCGCCGCTATGCTTCCTGGATTTTTCAAATGGAGTCGCCGTCAGCACGGGGTTTGATGATAAGCAAAAGGTGAAATCGGAGCTCGACATCAAACCGAAGACGACAGATGAAGGGCCATCAGTAGAACCAAAAATGTTATATAGTGCCGACGAAGAGGCACCTGATCAAACAGCAGAAGTAGAACAAAAGCCAGAAGAATCATATGATGCGCCAAAGCAGGAAGAATCAGTGGATTCATCTTATGATGCGCCAAAGCAGGAAGAATCAGTGGATTCATCTTATGACGCACCGAAGCAAGAAGCATTAACTGATGAACCAACGCAAGTAGAAGTACCAAAGGCAAAAGAAGCTGCCTTGGATCTATCTAATACAGCGCCTGACCAAGAATCATCCGTAACTTCAACAGGAGAACAAACCGCTCCGGTATACACATCAGAAGATGAGCAGCCTGTGAAGGTAAAGTTTTTTATCGTAGAATTATGGGATAAGTTATTTCATTAAGTCGGCCTGAAAGCGGGTCGACTTTTTCTGTTCTATTCTATCAAATGATTCATATTCATAGATTAGAATCTAAAAAATGAGGTGGATATGGATGATTTGCGTTGCGGAAGGGAAAGATTTAAAAAGATTGACGGAGTTTTTGACAAGTGCAGGCCTTGGAACGGATGGATTGACGGAGGAAAAGATGGATTCCTTTTTACTGCTGGAGGGCCCTGACGGCCGATTGACCGGATCGCTCGGAATGGAAGTTTTTGAGGAATTTGGGCTGCTGCGGTCATTGGTAGTTTCAGCCGGACAAGGTCAGAAAGAAATCTTTTTCCTGTTTGACCAAATGATGCTTCTGGCAAAGAATAAAGGCGTGCGCGAGTTATATTTGGCGACGAATAGACAGGAGTCGCTGCCATTCTTTAACCTGTTGGGCTTCGCCCAGACAAGCAAGGAAGATTTGCCCAGGGAATTCTATCAATCTGAACATATTCACCATATTTTAAATGTGGATAACTCCTTATTTTTAAAATTCACCTTATAGTTGTGGATAGATGTCTCAGAGTTATCCACTGTTTTCACTTAGTTATGCACAAATTGGGGATAAAAACTTGTTTTTATCCACACCATCTTTTATACTTTCAAACGTAACAACTCGAATATATGAGTCTAGGTGCCTAAATTCGGCAAATTTCGCTAAGAGACTCATTTGACTAGTAAGGTGGATAACTATGAATACAAAACTATGGAAAGTGGATAAGTTTGTGGATATCTCGGTAAATAATCCACAACTTGTGGATGCAGCCGAGCTTTTACGGAAAAATGAAGTGGTGGCCCTGCCGACGGAAACCGTTTACGGTCTAGGGGGAAATGCCCTAAGTGATGAAGCGGTGTCGAAAATTTTTGCCGCGAAGGGCAGACCTGGGGATAACCCGTTGATTATTCATATCGCGGAAAAAGAACAGCTTCACCAGTTTGTTTCGGAAATTCCTGAAAAAGCGGTGACCTTAATGGATGCTTTTTGGCCAGGTCCATTGACGATAATTTTTAAAAAGAAAGACGGCATCCTTTCGGAAAAAGCAACCGCCGGGCTCGAAACGGTTGCGGTCAGAATGCCGGATCATCCCGTTGCGCTGGCATTGTTGAAAAAATGCGAACTGCCGATTGCGGCTCCGAGTGCAAACAGCTCGGGAAAACCCAGTCCGACCCATGCGGAGCATGTCATGGCTGATTTGGCGGGGAAAATTGCCGGGGTGCTTGACGGCGGCCCGACAGGCGTTGGCGTGGAATCCACGGTCGTCGACTGTACGGAACAAATCCCGGTCATTTTAAGGCCGGGCGGTGTAACAAAGGAACAGCTCGAGAAAGTAATCGGAGAGGTTCACATCGACAGGGCGTTGACGGATGCGGAATCGAAGCCGAAATCCCCCGGAATGAAATATCGCCATTATGCTCCGAACGCTCCTCTTTATTTAGTAGAAGGCAGCCAAGCGTTTCTCCAGGGGCTTGTGGACGAGAAGCAGCGAGAAGGGCTGAGGGTTGGAATTCTGACAACGGAAGAGAAAGCGGCCGAGTACCGGGCTGACATTGTTCTTTCCTGTGGCAGACGGTCCGAGCCGGCAACCGTGGCAGCTGCGTTGTATGATACATTGCGGACATTTAACGATGAGAAGGCTGATATTATTTTTAGCGAAATGTTTCCAAGCACCGGAGTCGGCCACGCCATCATGAACCGCCTGCAAAAAGCGGCGGGGAATAAAGTGATCAAAGAGGATTGAAATGAAATGCGCACGATAAAGTGTGCATTTTCTTATTTATGAAAGGTCCTTCCGTGTCCTAAATTCTCCTGGACGTGCATATGTTGAAATAGCAAGTCCAAGGGGGCGGGAACTATTGACGGAAATGATTGGCGAAATGGTAACACTCGTAATTATGGCAATGGCGCTTGGAATGGATGCCTTCTCGGTTGGACTGGGCATGGGAATGTACAACCTGCGCTTAAGGCAAATTTTTAAAATAGGCTTAACGATCGGCCTTTTTCATGTGTGGATGCCACTTGTCGGCATGCTCGCCGGCAAATATTTATCGGCCAAGTTTGGGACCTTTGCTTCCTATATCGGCGGATTGCTCTTAATCATCCTCGGCGTGCAAATGATTTGGTCCAGCCTGAAAAAAGGCGAAGAAAAGATCATGACCCCGGTTGGTTTTGGCCTGCTTGTATTTGCCTTAAGCGTGAGCCTTGATAGCTTTTCATTGGGGCTTACTTTAGGAATATACGGCGCCAAAGTGGTGATGGTTATTTTATGCTTTGGCATAATGGCAACACTACAAACATGGATCGGTCTGTTGCTTGGCAGAAAGGTTCAAGGCTGGATTGGCCCGTACAGCGAAGCGCTCGGCGGGGCGATTTTACTTGCCTTTGGCTTTAAATTGCTGCATCTTTTTTGGTAAAATGAATGTAAAAGGGGGCGAACAGATTGCAGCACATTTTGTTTGTATGTACCGGAAACACGTGCCGGAGTCCAATGGCCGAAGCAATTTTAAAAAGCAAGAACATCGCCGGGTTGGAAGTAAGGTCTGCGGGGATTTTTGCCGCAAACGGCTCTGAAGCATCAGCGCATGCCAAGCAGGTCCTAGTGGAAAATGAAATTCTACATAATCATCAATCGAGCCTGCTTAGGGGCGAGGACGTGGAGTGGGCAGACTTGATTTTAACGATGACGGGTTCTCACAAATCGGCGATCCTCGGAAACTTCCCTGAATCTGCCGCGAAGCTTTTTACATTAAAGGAATTTGCTGGTGAAATCCCGTTACAAGATGTTGCCGACCCATATGGGGGGACGCTCGCGATGTACCGCGAAACCTTTCGGGAATTGGAAGAATTAATTGAGCAGGTAATTGAAAAATTGGAAGAATAAAGAGGAGGTCAGACCCTTTTGGGACCTCCTCTTTCTTTATCTTTTTTTAACAGTATGTCAAAATGGTAGAGAATTCGAATTCGAGGAGGGCTATTGATGAAAGTAGCATTGGCATCGGACCATGGTGGCGTCAATATTCGAAAAGAAATTGCACATTTATTAGAAGAGCTAGGGATTGAATATGTTGATTTTGGCTGTGACTGCAGCACGTCTGTGGACTATCCGGATTATGCGCTGCCGGTTGCGGAAAAAGTGGCGAGCGGCGAGTTTGACCGAGGCATTTTGATTTGTGGGACCGGCATTGGTATGAGCATTTCGGCCAACAAGGTGAAGGGGATTCGCTGTGCTCTTGTGCATGATACCTTCAGTGCGAAGGCAACGCGCGCGCACAATGACAGCAATATTTTGGCGATGGGTGAACGCGTCATTGGCCCGGGCCTTGCAAGGGAAATTGCCCAAGTATGGCTGACAGGGGAGTTCGAGGGCGGACGTCATGCCGATCGCATCGCAAAAATCAGTGAGATTGAAAAAAAGCAGCTGTAAAGGAGGTAAAGGCTGATGATTCAGGAATGGGAAGCCGAATTGGCAGCAATTTTGGAAGAGTTTAACGCTTTTAAACCGGGACAGCTGTTGGTGGTGGGCTGCAGCACCAGTGAAGTTCTGGGCGAACGAATTGGAACCTCGGGGACGCTTGAAGTGGCGGAAATGATTTTTCGCCAGCTGAAAAAATTGGCGGACGAAACAGGAATCGAGCTGGCATTCCAGTGCTGTGAGCATTTGAACAGGGCGCTTGTCGTCGAAAGGGCGGTCGCACTTGAAAGAGGTTTGGACGAGGTATCTGTTGTGCCGGCCCGAAAAGCGGGGGGCGCGATGGCAACCTATGCGTTTGAACAGCTATCAGATGCGGTTGTGGTCGAGTTTATCAAAGCAGACGCAGGAATCGATATCGGCCAAACCTTTATTGGTATGCATTTGAAACACGTGGCCGTTCCCGTCCGGGTTAAGCAAAAAACGCTTGGCCACGCCCATGTGACATTGGCGCGGACACGTCCGAAGCTGATTGGCGGCGAGCGGGCTGTTTACGTAAGGAACAGCAGTAATTTAAGCTGTTCATAGTAATTCATTTTCATAACGGGAAAAGTGTGTTAAGATTGATGATGGAATTTTCAAATTGTTACGGATACATACGAACACAAGGGGGATTCACAATGAAACACTTATCACAGCAGGACGAGCAGGTATTTCAGGCAATTCAGCAGGAACTAGGCCGCCAGCGTGCGAAGATTGAATTAATTGCCTCAGAAAATTTTGTAAGTGAAGCGGTTATGGAAGCACAGGGGTCCGTTTTAACAAACAAATATGCGGAAGGGTATCCGGCAAAACGCTATTATGGCGGTTGCGAATATGTGGATATCGTCGAGGATTTGGCGCGTGACCGTGCGAAGCAGATTTTTGGCGCAGAGCATGTCAATGTTCAGCCGCACTCCGGCGCCCAAGCGAATATGGCAGTTTACTTTACGATTCTTGAACATGGCGATACAGTCCTTGGCATGAATTTGTCACACGGCGGCCACTTAACACACGGCAGCCCGGTCAACTTCAGCGGTATTCAATATAAGTTTGTTGAATACGGTGTCGATGAAGTAACGCAAACGATTAACTATGAGGATGTTCGTGCAAAAGCGGTTGAGCATAAGCCGAAGCTGATTGTAGCTGGCGCAAGTGCATACCCAAGAGAAATCGATTTTGCGAAATTCCGCGAGATTGCTGATGAGGTTGGCGCTTATTTGATGGTGGACATGGCCCATATCGCCGGACTTGTTGCTGCAGGTCTCCATCAAAATCCAGTGCCATACGCTGATTTTGTCACTACGACTACCCATAAAACATTGCGCGGTCCTCGCGGCGGCATGATCCTTTGCCGTGAAGAGTTTGGGAAAAAAATCGATAAGTCAATTTTCCCTGGCATTCAAGGCGGTCCGCTTATGCATGTGATTGCCGCCAAAGCGGTTGCATTCGGTGAAGCCCTTCAAGAGGATTTCAAAGTATATGCCGGTAATATTGTGGAGAATGCGAAGCGTTTAGCTGAAAGTCTTCAAAAAGAAGGACTGAAGCTTGTATCCGGCGGTACTGACAACCATCTTTTACTAGTGGATGTTCAAAATCTTGGCTTAACAGGCAAAGTGGCTGAGCATGTGCTTGATGAAATTGGTATTACCGTTAATAAAAACACGATTCCTTTCGATCCGCAAAGTCCGTTTGTCACAAGCGGTATCCGCATTGGTACAGCTGCTGTTACCTCCCGCGGCTTTGGTTTGGAAGAGATGGACGAAATTGCCTCCATCATCGCGTTTACCTTGAAAAACCATGACGATCACGCGAAGCTTGAAGAAGCAAGTGCCCGTGTTGAGGCGTTAACCAGCAAGTTTGTTTTATATCCAGAATATTAATTAGCTGAAAAATCGGCCTTTTAAAAAGGTCGGTTTTTTATTTGCTCATTCGGATTTTTTTCTGTAAAATGAGACGAAGTAAATTTTAATAAAGGGGCGATATTGGTGGCAAAGGTATACGTCTTCGACCATCCACTCATTCAGCACAAGCTGACATACATACGCGATAAAAACACAGGAACGAAGGATTTCAGGGAATTGGTAGACGAAGTGGCGACACTGATGGCTTTTGAAATCACGAGGGATATGCAGCTTGAGGACATTACGATTGAAACACCTGTCTGCCCGGCTAAATCAAAGGTTCTTTCCGGTAAAAAGATCGGCCTTGTCCCTATTTTGCGCGCCGGAATCGGCATGGTAGATGGAATTTTAAAATTAATTCCAGCAGCAAAAGTGGGCCATATCGGTTTATACCGCGACCCTGAAACATTAAAACCAGTAGAATATTATGTTAAATTGCCAAGTGACGTGGAAGAGCGCGATTTCATCGTCGTGGACCCAATGCTCGCAACAGGCGGTTCCGCAAATGAAGCGATCAACTCCTTGAAAAAGCGCGGTGCCAAAAACATCAAATTCATGTGCCTGATTGCCGCTCCAGAAGGTGTCGAAGCAGTCAAAGAAGCACACCCGGATGTTGATATCTACATCGCAGCCTTAGATGAAAAATTGAACGACCACGGATACATTGTGCCAGGTTTGGGCGATGCTGGGGATCGGTTGTTTGGGACGAAATAAGATTTTTAAGGAAACCAAGTGGACGGGTGTCGTCTGCTTGGTTTTTTTTGGTTGGTTTGGTTCCAAATATTGTAAAAATGTACAAAAGGTTAGGAAACATGTACAAAATTCATAAAAGTATGTACAAAATTTTAAGAAACATGTACAAAACCCTTTAATTTATGTACAAAAAAGCCAAAAACATGTACAAACCCAAACATTCTAGAAAAAGTACATGTAGACCTCCTTCTAAATATTGTAAAAATGTACAAAAGTCTTAAAATCATGTACAAAACTTCAAGAACTATGTACAAAACCCTTTAATTCATGTACAAAAAACCAATACCCCAAACCCTCTAGAAAAATTCACATTTTTTTCAGAAGGATTTTGCTGAAAACCCTCGAAATTTGAATTGAACTTACCTAATGAGGAGATGATTCTATGATTATGATGGATTTAAAGGTACCCATTCAGGCGATTCAGTGTATTGCCCTAATGCGGAATCTCCCAAAAATTCATTCAAAGAGACCGCAAATTGAAAAAGATCTAAAAGCCTGGTTAAAAGGGTACTATGGTGAAAAGTATTGCAAACATTACTTGTCTTTGTTGCCGGAAGATCAATATTACATCTTTCATGGATTGCGTCTACAGGATCGAAAGAAATTTCAGATGGATTTACTGCTACTATCACAATTCTTTGCCCTAATTTTTGAAATCAAGAATTATTCAGGAACCCTATGTTTCGATCAACACTCAAAACATGTCACTAGAATATTTGATGGGCATGAAGAAGGGGTACAAAACCCGATCCTGCAAGTAAAGAGGCATCATTATCAGTTTAAAAACATCTTAATTAAGAAGCAGCTGAAGAGTCTGCCTATTATTAGCATGGTGATGATAAGCAAAACATCAACAAAAATCCACACAACAGATGCTGATATTTTCAACGACTTAATTTATTCAGAGGCATTGTTAGAGAAAATAAAAGAATTAGAAATTACGTATCAGACCCCACATTTAAGTAAAAAGAAACTGGTTACCCTTGCTGATACACTTTTACAGGAGCACCGGCCGTTTATCCCCAACATTCTAAAAACTTACAGGATCTCCCCAACAGAGTTACCCACTGGAGTTCATTGTCCTAAGTGTAAAAGAGCCCCCATGATTTATGTTTCAGGAACATGGCACTGCACCTGCTGTAAATACACTTCGAAAACAGCTCATATCCAAACAGTGGATGATTACTTTCTTCTCCAAAGTGCAAAGATTACCAGGAAACAATTTCAAGTACTTTTACAAATGGACTCACCTACAATAGCAAGGAATTTACTGCTATCTCTAAAGCTCCCTTCCAAAGGAACAAAACGAGGCACCACCTACCATCTCCCCAAAGATCGAATCTTCACACTTCCGGAAGAAGATTTATTTGAATAAGCATATTTCCCCCACCCAAAGAAAACCCTATTCAAAAAAGGGGAAAATCGTACATATGAAAAAATTTATCCTGCTGCTTATACTCACCATTTCCATTCCTTCACCAACCACATCCCATTCACTCATACCGCCCGTACCCAATCAAACGACTACCGCCATTGTCGTAACCGAACGGCCGCAAACACGGCAGCAAATTCAACAGATGCTCATCCCCTACAAAGACATCAAGCTGCGTTATGTTTTTCAGGAGGCACTTTATGGTTTTTCAGTAGTCGGCCCGCGGGAATCGATCGCGAAACTGAAAAGAAACCGTCAAGTCCAAACGGTTTCCCCCGTCACCCAATACAAAGCAGAAACGGAAGAGAATGTGAAAATCATTGGCGGGGAGGAGGTCCGTCGTTTTTTCTCCCCGAAAAATCAACGCTTAACCGGAAAAGGGGTGACTGTTGGGGTCATTGATACGGGCGTCGACTATACCCATCCGGATCTGCGCCGCAATTATGGCGGCGGGCATGATTTGGTCGATGGCGACAGCGATCCGATGGAGACGCAGGCAATCGGCAGAGCAACGATTCATGGCACCCATGTTGCGGGGATTATTGCCGGCAACGGGAAAATCCGCGGAGTTGCCCCAGAGGCGAAAATCATTGCTTACCGAGCGCTTGGTCCAGGCGGCGGCGGGACGACTGAGCAGGTGCTCGCAGCGATTGACCAGGCGATTAAAGATAAAGTTGATATTGTCAATCTCTCGCTGGGAAACGATGTCAACGGCCCGGATTTGCCGATCAGCATCGCGCTGAACCGCGCGGTGGATAGGGGAATTGTCGCAGTCGCGGCAAATGGGAATGCGGGGCCGAATGTCTGGACAGTCGGCTCACCAGGCACCGCTTCAAAAGCCATTTCCGTTGGGGCTTCCACACCGACCCTTGAGATTCCATACGTCATCACACCGGACGAAAAGCTGAGGATACAGCCGATGGAGGGATCGAAGGAATGGAAGCTGGACCGTTCTATGGAGCTTGCCGACGGCGGGTTAGGCCGGAAGGAAGACATGAAAAATGTGAAGGGCAAGCTGGTTCTCATCGAACGGGGCCGCCTGACTTTTACGCAAAAGGCCAAAAATGCCCTGGCTGCGGGGGCCAAAGCGGTGCTGATCTACAATAATATGAGTGGAAACTTTATGGGGAACCTTGAATCACCGCTGACCATCCCAGTGGGCTCACTCTCTAAGCGTGACGGAGGCATTTTAAAAAAGAATGGTCTTTCCGTAAGAGTCGCCACCCTGGAGGAGCGGGACCGCTTGGCTGAGTTCAGCTCAAGGGGGCCGGTGACAGGCACCTGGGAGATTAAGCCGGATATTGTGGCGCCGGGGGTTGCGATTAATTCGACGATTCCGGGAGGGTACCTTTCCTTGCAGGGGACGAGCATGGCAGCACCGCATGTGGCCGGGGCCTGTGCGCTGATCAAGCAGGCACATCCCGATTGGACGCCGCTGCAAATCAAGGCGGCGCTGATGAATACGGCGAAGCCGCTTTTAAGAAATGGCATCCCGTATCGGACCTTTGAGCAGGGGGCGGGCCGGATTCAGGTGGATGACGCCGTTATGGCCCAAACACTTGTAACGCCAAGCTCGATCCATTTTGGGAAATTCACCAATGACGAGGCGGTGCAAAAAGTTAATTTACATGTGGAAAATACGAGTAATTCCCCGACCCATTATGCCTTTGATATTCCCGGACGAGCGGAGGGCTTAAGCTGGAAGCTGCCGCTTTCGTTTAACCTGGAAGGGGGACAGACAAAGGATATGGCCATCGAGTTAACGGTGGATACCAAGGAGTTCAAACAAAAGATCCATGATGGCTGGCTGACCCTGCATGCCGGGGCATCCACCATCCGCATACCTTATATATACGTGCTGGAGGAACCGAATTACCCAAGAGTGATGGGCTTTCATTTCGGGGAAGGCGATGTGCCGGGGCAATACATGTATGAGGTATATCTGCCGGGAGGGGCCGAGGAGTTTGGCATTGCCTTGTTTAACCCAGAGGATTACCGCTTTGTCGGATTCCTGGATACGATTCAAAATGTGAGGAAAGGCCTGATCAAGAAGGAAGTCCCCAGCATGCATGAAGGAACCTATCTGGCCAAAGTGTTTGCAAAAAAGGCCGGCAGGGAAGATTTTATCGAAACCAAAATCACCATTAAACCTCCTAACAATTAGGAGGTTTTTTGGAGGAATAAGTATTCGAATGGTTAATTTTCAGAAAATTTAATATTCTAATATACCTAAAATGAATGGGAAATGCAAGTGAATATTTCGTTAAAATCAATTGACTTTGAATAGTCGCTATTGTATGATTACAAAGGGTGTAAATGATAAGGTTTTCACAAACGATTTAGGTCATATTTATAGTGGAAATGTTATTATCATCATGCCTCATTCTCCTATTGTGAGGATGCGATAAAATGAGAAATAATAACCGCAACCCCTTTCAAGCAATGGCACTAATGTCTGCCATCGTTTCCCAACTAGTAGGGTCCATTCTGATTGGTATTTTTGCCGGGAGATGGGTAGACCAGCATTGGGGTACAAGTCCAATTTTCTTAATAATCGGATTGTTTATTGGTTTAGCATCAGGGACTTATGCCATGGTGTTATCAATCCGAAAATTTTTTTCGGGAGAGTAAACAGTATGCCGGAATTTATGCAGATGTACAATAGACAACGGAAAGGGCTTTTTTATTTGTTGTCTATCTATGTTCTGGGCTGGGGTTTTACTCCTTATCATTCTGTATTTCTAGGTTTAATTCTCGGCACCGTCTTCAGCTTCTTTAATTTGTGGCTGATGATTAGAGAAATGAATAAGTTTGATAAAACTATCACAAAGGGTAAAAAGGTGCGTTCAGTTGGATCTTTTTCCAGAATGGCATCAGCTGCTCTCGCTGTCGTGATTGCGTTAAAATACCCCCACGAATTTCAAATCTTATCTGTTGTATTGGGATTAATGACAATTTATGTTGTCATTATGATAGATTATTTAGTTCATTCTTTGATTTTACATAGATAAAAGGGAAGTGAGGTGAGATTACATGGAACATGGAGCGCCTATAGTAAAATTTTTGGGCCTATACTTCAACTTGGCTAACATTTTGATGATTTCAGTTGCTAGTCTAATTGTTTTTATCATCGCCGTCGTTTCAACACGAAGGCTTGCAATGAAACCAACTGGAATGCAGAATTTCCTCGAATGGGTAATGGATTTTGTTAAAGGACTTATTAAAAGTACAATGGATTGGAATGATGGGGGAAGATTCCATATTCTTGGGATTACATTAATTATGTATATCTTTGTATCCAATATGCTGGGACTACCATTTGCTATCGTCATCAAGGGTAACCTCTGGTGGAAATCGCCTACGGCGGATCCGATGAATACGCTGGCGTTGGCAACAATGGTTATGTTGCTTGCCCATTTCTATGGGATTAGGTTAAAGGGAGCAAAAGAATATGGAAAAGGATTTTTAAGTCCGTTGCCATTCTTATTTCCTTTAAAACTGATTGAGGAATTTGCCAATACTTTAACACTTGGTCTGCGGCTTTACGGTAACATTTACGCAGGTGAATTGTTATTATCACTCCTTGCGGGTGGTCTGGCATGGACTGGTGCAGCAGGTATGATAGCAGCCGTACCGTTGACACTAGTTTGGCAAGGATTCTCTGTTTTCGTCGGCACAATCCAAGCCTATTTGTTTACTATGCTGACAATGGTTTATTTATCACACAAAGTGAGTCATGATCATTAAGATATTCCTGTTCATTTCATGAGCAAAATATAAAATAAATTATTCCATACAATTTTAAGGAGGAACTTTAAAATGAATCTTATAGCAGCAGCAATTGCAGCGGGTTTAGCAGCAGTAGGTGCAGGTATCGGTAACGGTCTTGTTATCGGTCGTACAGTGGAAGGTATTGGACGTCAACCAGAAGCACGTGGATTACTTCAAACATACATGTTTATCGGGATTGGTCTAGTTGAAGCATTACCGATTATCGGTGTCGTTGTAGCGTTCATGGTATTAAACCGATAAAATCAACAGAATTTTTCAGGTGGCGAAGATGTTACGCAAAACTTCGCCATTCATTTATGTGACGGTAATAAAGCGTTTTTTTAAAGTCAACGACTCTTGAAGGGAGTGAATCGAGGGTGTTAACAAGCAATCTGGTATTGGGTGCAGCAGAAGCAGGCGCCCATTTCAACGGCGGAGATATGATCTTCCAATTAATTATGTTTTTAATCTTGTTAGCATTGCTTAAAAAATTCGCGTGGAAGCCTTTAATGGGCATCATGAAACAGCGTGAAGAGCATATTGCGAGTGAAATTAATGCCGCTGAACAAAGCGGTTTAGAAGCGAAAAAGCTTTTAGAAGAGCAAAGAACACTTTTGAAAGAAGCACGTACTGAAGCGCAAGTGTTAATTGAAAATGCTAAAAAGCAAGGCGATATTCAACGTGAAGAAATCATTGTGCTTGCTCGTTCTGAAGCAGAACGCATTAAAGAAGCAGCAAAACTTGAGATTGACCAGCAAAAAGAAAAAGCTGTTGCCGCTATTCGTGAACAAGTGGCGTCCCTGTCTGTTTTAATTGCCTCTAAAGTGATTGAAAAAGAACTGGATGCAAAAGATCAGGACCAGCTCATTAACGAATATATTAAAGAGGCAGGAGAAGAGCGATGAGCAACTCCATAGTAGCAAAACGCTACGCGTCGGCTCTTTTTCAAATTGCAAAAGACCAGCAGATTCTAAGTACTGTCGAAGAAGACCTTCGTGTTGTCAAAGAAGTGTTACAAACGAATGCTGATTTAACAGCTGTCCTTAACTCTTCAAAGCTGACGAAACAGCAGAAAAGAGAAATGATTCGGCAGGCTTTTGTCTCTGTAAATGTATATGTTGTTAATACACTACTCATTCTTATTGACCGTCACCGTGAAAACGATATTGTGGAAGTGGTAAACCAGTTTGTTGAACTGGCCTATGAAGAGATGGGCATTGCGAAAGCTGATGTTTACAGCGTACGCCCGCTTTCAGAATCTGAACGTGATGCGATTTCTGCCGTCTTTGGAGCAAAGGTTGGCAAGAAATCATTGAGAATTGAAAATTTCGTGGAATCCGACCTGCTCGGTGGCGTTAAGCTCCGCATCGGAAACCGTATATATGATGGCAGCTTGCGCGGCAAGCTCGATCGACTAGAACGTAAATTGTTAAGCTAGGGGTGAAACTCATGAGCATCAAAGCTGAAGAAATTAGTGCCCTGATAAAGCAGCAAATCGAAAATTATCAGGCTGAAATTCAAGTGACAGATGTCGGTACAGTTATCTCTGTTGGTGACGGTATCGCACGTGTTCATGGCCTTGACAATGTCATGGCTGGAGAACTTGTTGAATTCGCAAACGGCGTTATGGGTATGGCACAAAACCTGGAAGAAAGTAACGTCGGTATTATCATCCTTGGACCTTTCACTGATATCCGTGAGGGCGACGAGGTTCGCCGTACGGGCCGCATCATGGAGGTTCCAGTTGGTGAAGGTCTAATCGGACGTGTTGTAAACTCATTAGGACAACCAATCGATGGTTTAGGTCCAATCAATACAACATCTACTCGCCCTGTTGAAGCAGTAGCTTCAGGCGTTATGGCTCGTAAATCCGTTCATGAGCCATTACAAACTGGTATCAAAGCGATTGACGCCCTTGTGCCAATCGGCCGCGGTCAGCGTGAGTTGATCATCGGGGACCGTCAAACAGGTAAAACATCTGTTGCGATCGATACCATCATCAACCAAAAAGGTCAAAACATGATCTGTATCTATGTTGCGATCGGACAAAAAGAATCAACAGTACGTGGTGCGGTTGAAACTCTTCGTAAAAATGGCGCATTAGAATACTCCATCGTTGTATCTGCGTCTGCTTCACAGCCTGCTCCAATGCTATTCTTAGCACCATATGCAGGGGTTGCAATGGCGGAAGAGTTCATGTATGCCGGCAAACATGTATTAATCGTATATGATGACTTATCAAAACAAGCGGCTGCATACCGTGAGCTTTCCTTGTTGCTTCGTCGTCCTCCAGGTCGTGAAGCTTATCCAGGGGATGTATTCTACTTGCACAGCCGTTTACTAGAACGTGCAGCGAAATTGAGCGACGCGCTTGGCGCTGGTTCAATCACTGCCTTACCATTTATCGAAACACAAGCAGGTGACGTTTCTGCTTATATCCCAACAAACGTTATCTCCATCACTGATGGACAAATTTTCTTGCAATCTGACTTATTCTTCTCCGGTGTTCGCCCAGCGATCAACGCAGGTCTTTCTGTATCTCGTGTAGGTGGTTCTGCACAGATCAAAGCAATGAAGAAGGTTGCCGGTACACTGCGTCTTGACCTTGCGTCTTACCGTGAATTAGAAGCATTTGCTCAGTTCGGTTCTGACCTTGATAAAGCAACACAAGCGAAATTGAACCGTGGTGCACGTACCGTTGAAGTACTAAAACAAGACTTACACAAGCCGCTGTCTGTTGAAAAACAAGTAGCGATCCTATATGCATTAACACGCGGATTCTTAGATGACATTCCATTGCAGGACGTTCGTCGTTTCGAATCAGAATTCCATAACTGGTTAGACCACAACCGCAAAGAACTACTAGACCATATCACCAAAACGAAGGACCTTCCATCAGATGAAGATATGGGCTCTGCAATCAACGCCTTCAAAAAGACGTTCGCAGTTTCTGAATAGGGGTCAGACCCCCACCGCATTAATGCGTTAAAGTAACGGGGGTCAGACCCCCGAAAAAGGGTGGTGAGAACCTATGGCATCATTACGCGATATTAAAACGCGGATTAATTCGACGAAAAAGACGAGTCAGATTACGAAGGCGATGGAGATGACCTCGGCTGCGAAATGGAACCGTGGAGTTATGAATGCGAAGTCATTCGTGCCTTACATGGAGAAAATCCAGGAAGTGACCGCCGCTATTGCGAACGGAGCAAAGGGTGTACGTCATCCCATGCTTCAAGCTCGTCCTGTAAAGAAAACCGGTTATATCGTCATCGCTTCTGACCGCGGTCTTGCGGGCGCTTTTAACAGCAACGTGCTGCGCCGCGTCCTCCAAGATATCAAAAGCCGTCATAAGTCAAATGATGAATTTGCGGTCATTGCAATCGGCCGAGTTGTGCGCGACTTCTTCGTCAAACGGGGCATGAATGTCGCACTCGAAATCACTGGTGTTTCAGACCAGCCGAATTTCGCCGATATCAAAGATCTAACCAGCAGTACAGTAGGCATGTTCGCCGATGGTACATTCGATGAACTTTACCTTTATTACAATCATTATGTTAGCGCGATTTCACAGGAAGTAACCGAGAAGAAACTATTGCCGCTTGCGGAAATTAAGACTTCCGGCAAACTCATTTCCTATGAATTTGAGCCGGACGCGAAAGCGATCCTGGAAGTTCTCCTCCCGCAATATGCAGAAAGCTTGATTTTCGGTGCTCTTTTAGACAGTAAAGCAAGTGAGCATGCTGCCCGGATGACAGCCATGAAGAACGCAACGGACAACGCTAAAGAATTGATTAAGAACTATACATTGATTTACAACCGTGCCCGTCAAGCAGCGATTACACAAGAAATCACGGAAATCGTTGGCGGTGCGGCCGCACTAGAATAGTATTTTTTCAAAAGCCATTGGGAATGATTCGTTCATTCCCTACGGCGTGTTGGACGGATACAAGTAAAGAGCGATTCAATAGGTTCCTTTTTAAAAAAAGGTTTTGAATCGAAGAGAGTAAGTTAGGAGGGAAAATGATGAACATTGGACGCGTTGTTCAGGTTATGGGTCCGGTTGTTGACGTAAAGTTCGAGAACGGTCAACTTCCAGAGATTTATAATGCGTTGAGAATTAGTACTGAAAGCATCAAGCTTACCCTTGAAGTAGCCCTTCATTTAGGTGATGATACAGTTCGTACAATTGCGATGGCTTCCACTGACGGTTTAACTCGTGGTTCGGAAGTGGCAGATACGGGTGCTCCTATTTCTGTACCGGTTGGTGAACCAACTCTTGGCCGTGTATTTAACGTACTAGGTGAAGCCATTGACCTTAAGGATGATATTCCGGCTTCAGAACGCCGTGATTCGATTCACCGTGAAGCACCAACTTTCGAAAATCTTTCTACTGAGGTAGAAATTCTTGAAACAGGGATTAAGGTAGTAGACCTTTTAGCTCCATACATCAAGGGTGGTAAGATCGGTCTATTCGGTGGTGCCGGTGTAGGTAAAACCGTATTAATCCAAGAATTGATCAATAACATCGCGCAAGAGCACAGTGGTATTTCCGTATTCGCCGGTGTAGGTGAGCGTACGCGTGAAGGAAACGACCTTTACCACGAAATGACGGATTCTGGCGTTATTAAACAAACTGCGATGGTATTCGGACAGATGAACGAGCCGCCAGGTGCACGTATGCGTGTGGCCTTGACTGGTTTGACAATGGCTGAATATTTCCGTGATGAGCAAGGACAAGACGTGTTGTTCTTCATGGATAACATCTTCCGTTTCACGCAAGCAGGTTCTGAGGTTTCTGCGCTATTAGGCCGTATGCCTTCTGCCGTAGGTTACCAGCCAACCCTTGCTACTGAAATGGGTAAATTACAAGAACGTATTACTTCTACTAACGTAGGTTCTGTTACATCGATCCAAGCGATTTACGTACCAGCCGATGACTACACTGACCCGGCTCCGGCTACAACATTCGCTCACTTGGATGCAACAACAAACCTTGAGCGTAAGCTTTCTGAGATGGGTATCTACCCAGCGGTGGATCCACTTGCTTCGACTTCTCGTGCCTTGTCACCAGAAATCGTTGGCGAAGAACATTATAATGTTGCCCGCCGCGTACAACAAACATTACAGCGTTACCGTGAATTACAAGATATCATCGCGATCCTTGGTATGGACGAACTTTCAGATGATGATAAGTTAGTCGTACTTCGTGCCCGCCGTGTTCAGTTCTTCTTATCGCAAAACTTCCACGTTGCGGAACAGTTTACAGGTCAGCCAGGATCTTATGTGCCGGTTAAAGAAACGGTTAAAGGATTTAAGGAAATCCTTGATGGTAAATATGATCACCTTCCAGAAGATGCATTCCGCTTAGTCGGCCGCATTGAAGAAGTAGTTGAATCTGCAAAACGCATGGGCGTTGAGGTTTAATAATGAATACAATCAAGGTCAATATCGTAACTCCCGATGGCCCGGTGTATGAATCAGATGTGGAAATGGTAATTGCCAGGGCGACAAGTGGTGAACTAGGGATTTTACCTGGTCACATTCCATTGGTTGCTCCGCTGAAAATTAGCGTAGTCCGCCTGAAAAAAGCCGGCAAGTATGAGCTTGTGGCCGTTAGCGGCGGCTTCTTGGAAGTCCGTCCTGACCAGATCACTATTCTTGCTCAGTCAGCTGAAACGGCTGAACATATTGATGTTCAACGTGCCCTTCGTGCGAAAGAACGCGCTGAAAAGCGTCTTCATAATCAGCACCAGGAGCACATCGACTTCCGCCGCGCCGAACTCGCCTTGCAACGTGCGATCAACCGCCTCGGCGTAAAAGATACGAAATTATAGATTCATGTGGGGCCCCTCTTTTTGGAGGGGTTTTTTGTTTTGGGGAGGTGTGGGTGAGTGAGTGGCACATAAATCGAGGGAAGTGGCACATAAATTGAAAGAAGTGGCACATAAACTGATAAAACCGGCACATAAACCATTTAAACCCGCACATAAACCCAAAGTCCCCATCCCTCACAATAGAAGAATGATTTCCCCAATCGAGAATATGATGGTACAAGAACAAGCCAATTTTAACAAATTATTGACAATCCAAGCCAAACGCCTAAAAGTTTGTTAGATGATGAACAATTAATGACAAATCTCACTGACAGTGTAAGAGATTTGTTGTTAAATAGGGGTTGTTGTCGAATAGTCTGTGTTTTGAGGTGGTGGAAAACCCTTGTAATGTAAGGATTGGAAGGACCATTATGTAAGTAAAATGGGGAAATTTCGCCTTTCGAAATTAAAGTGGAAGGCTTGTCGACACGCTATTCTAACAATGCTATAATGAATTCGATTACATTATTCACTAATGAGAAAATTTTAAAAATTGGAGGGGATAGACATGGAACTTCTAAATTTGTATCAGAATAATTATCTGATAGTTTTTGTGTTCCTATGTCTCGGTGTGCTGCTGCCTGTCGTGGCGTTATTTTTAGGTAAGCTTCTGCGTCCGCATAAGCCAAGTGAAGCGAAGTATACCACATACGAAAGCGGTATTGAGCCATTTCACGATTCCCGTGTACAGTTCAATGTCCGCTATTATATTTTTGCCCTTATGTTTGTTATTTTTGATGTGGAAACAGTGTTTTTATATCCATGGGCAGTTGCTTATAATAAGCTGGGCCTATATGCATTAGGCGAAATGTTTGTATTCGTTATTATGCTGTTGATTGGTCTGGTCTACGCTTGGAAGAAGAAGGTGCTACGATGGATCTAAAATTAGACAATATTTCACCACAGGAAATGGAAGAATTACAAAGAAATGTGTTCTTAACAACACTAGAGCAAGTTAAGGCGTGGGCGCGAAGTAATTCGATCTACCCGCTGACATTTGGTCTAGCTTGTTGTGCGATTGAAATGATGGCAGTCGGTTCCTCACATTATGACTTGGACCGCTTTGGATCGTTTTTCCGAACCTCTCCAAGACAATCGGACTGTATGATTGTTTCGGGAACCGTTACGAAAAAAATGGCGCCTATTCTTAGACGTTTATATGATCAAATGCCTGAACCAAAATGGGTCATTGCAATGGGTTCCTGTGCAACAGCGGGCGGACCGTATGTGAAGTCCTATTCTGTTGTAAAGGGTGTTGACCAAATTGTTCCCGTTGACGTTTATATACCAGGGTGCCCTCCAAACCCGGCTGCTTTAATTTATGGAATTAATAAATTAAAGGAAAAGATTCGGTACGAAGCGAAGACTGGGAAGAAGGTGATGTAATCAATGAGCGGGGAAAAAGATCTCGAGCAATTAAAGAGAGAAGCGGTAGAAAAGGCGAAAGCAGCAGCAGCTGCTAAACGCGCCGCCAAAGCAGCCGGACAAACTCCGGAGCCGCCAAAAGCGGAAGAGCCACCGAAAGTGGAAGAACCGCCAAAAACTGCCGCGCCTGAAGCAGGAGATGACCTGGCTGCGCAAAAAGCCGCCGCTGTTGCCGCTGCCAAAGCTGCAGCTGCCGCGAAAAGGGCCGCCGCCCAAGCACCAACAGAAGCACCAGCACCTGCATCAGCGGAAGACCTGGCTGCGCAAAAAGCCGCCGCTGTTGCCGCTGCGAAAGCCGCAGCTGCCGCGAAAAGGGCCGCCGCCCAAGCACCAACAGAAGCACCAGCACCTGCATCAGCGGATGACCTAGCTGCACAGAAAGCTGCCGCCGCAGCCAAGGCCGCAGCCGCTGCGAAAGCGAAAGCCGCCGCAGCCGCGAAAAAGAAAGCAGCAGAACTTGCAGGCGGAGCAGAACCGGAAGCAGCAGGCGATGATGATCTAGCCAAGAAAAAAGCCGCCGCCGTTGCCAAGGCAAAAGCTGCCGCAGCCGCCAAAGCTAAGGCCGCAGCAGGTGGGACAACCGCCGCAGCAGACGGAGACGACGAAAAAGCGAAGGCAATTGCCGCGGCAAAAGCGAAAGCAAAAGCAGCCGCTGCAGCCAAAGCAAAGGCCGCAGGCAAAGCAGACGAAGCGCCGGCACCTGCCGCAGAAGCAAAACCATCTCCAAACCAGCCGTACCTGGATAAATATCGGAAAGTTATCGAAGAAAATCTAGGCGGGGAAGTCTTGGAAGATTCTTATATTAATAAACTCTCGAAGGACGTTCCAACCCTTGTGGTGAAGCGCGAAAGCTACTACAAGCTGGCTCAATTTTTAAAATACAATGAGCTGTTGGGGTTTGATTATTTATCGGAGCTTCATGGAACAGACTTTGTCACACATATGGAAATCTATGTTCACTTATACTCATACAAGAACCGTCAATCCGTCGCCCTGAAGTGTAAGATTGACCGGGATGAACCAACAATCGAATCCGTTACGCCTCTATGGGCCGGAGCGGAATGGGCAGAATGTGAAGCTTATGATTTGCTAGGAATTAAGTTTCCAGGACATCCGGACTTACGCCGGATCTTGCTCGGTGAAGATTGGATTGGCTATCCACTTAGAAAAGATTATGAGCAGTACGATGTGGAGGTGTAGCGGGTGATCAGAACAGAAGAAATGATGCTTAACGTGGGCCCTCAGCATCCAAGTACGCATGGAGTTTTCCGTCTAGTCGTCAAAATCGATGGGGAAATTATAACGGAAGCAAAACCTGTCATCGGTTACTTGCACCGCGGAACAGAAAAATTAGCTGAAAGCCTGCAATATACACAAATTATCCCTTATACAGACCGCTTGGACTATGTATCAGCCATGACCAACAACTATGTTCTCTGTCATGCTGTTGAAACAATGATGGGTATCGAAGTTCCGGAACGAGCCGATTTCCTGCGGGTCATTGCCATGGAATTAGGCCGGATCTCCAGCCACCTGCTTTGGTGGGGGACATTCCTATTGGATATGGGAGCCGTCAGTCCATTCCTATATGCTTTCCGTGAACGGGAAATGATTTTGAACTTCTTAAATGAATTATCAGGAGCACGCTTAACCTTCAACTATATGAGGGTCGGCGGCGTGAAATGGGACGCACCTGAAGGCTGGATTGAAAAAATCCAAGACTTTATCCCTTACATGAGAGAGCAGCTGAAAGGCTATCATGAACTGGCAACAGGCAACGAAATCTTAAAAACTCGTATGTACGGTGTCGGGAAATATACAAAAGAAGACGCCCTCAATTATTCATTGAGCGGAATCAATCTTCGCTCAACCGGCATCAAATGGGATCTTCGTAAAGATGAACCATATTCGATATACGACCGCTTTGATTTCGACGTTCCAACCCGCGAGGAAGGCGATGTTGCCGCACGCTACTTCCTGCGCATGGAGGAAATCACAGAATCGCTGAAAATTCTCGAACAGGCCTGCGAGCAATTCCCGGCTGAAGGGGAAATTCTTGCAAAAGTGCCGAAAATTATTAAGGCACCAAAAGGAGAGGGCTTTGTCAGAATCGAATCACCACGCGGAGAAATTGGCGTTTATATTTATAGCGATGGTAAAAAAGAGCCATATCGAATGAAGCTTAGAAGACCATCATTCTATAATCTGCAAATTCTCCCGAAACTATTAAAAGGAGAAAATATCTCGAACCTCATTGCCATTTTAGGAGGAATTGATATAGTCCTTGGGGAGGTGGACGGCTAATGATACAGAATTTACTCCATTCGAGTCCAGGATTGCTCAACTTCGCAATTTTCTTTTTACTCGGAGTGATCTTACTTTTAGTCGTACTTGGCTTCGTAACATATGGTATCTTAGCAGAGCGGAAGGTCATGGGTTACATGCAGCTCAGGCATGGTCCAAACCAAGTCGGCGGAAGATGGGGGCTCTTGCAGACCGTTGCTGACGTTTTAAAGCTTTTATTAAAAGAAGATATCATCCCGAAAATGGCCGATCGACCCTTATTTATCATCGCGCCGGTCATTGCCTTTGCACCGTCGTTCATGGTGCTTGCTGTAATTCCATTTACTGACAAATTCCAATTTGCCGATATCGGAGTGGGCTTGCTTTACTACATTGCCATTTCAGGTTTAACCACCCTCGGCGTTTTAACAGGGTCATGGGCATCCAATAACAAATACGCCCTTCTTGGGGGCATGCGTGCTGCGGCACAAATGATCTCCTATGAGGTACCGCTTGTGATGTCTGTACTGGGGATTATCCTAATAACGGGAAGCCTGAACTTGAATGCAATTGTCCATCAACAAACTCACGGCTGGTTCATTCTTGTACAGCCAATTGGTTTTATTATCTTTTTTATTGCATCCGTGGCAGAATTAAACCGGACGCCATTCGACCTTCCAGAATCGGAATCAGAGCTCGTTGCCGGATATCACGTTGAATATACTGGCTTCCGCTGGGCCTTCTTTATGCTAGCGGAATATGTCTACTTATTCGCGATGTCCGCACTTATTGTTACGCTATTCCTTGGAGGCTGGCTAGCGCCGTTTCATTTCCTTAACTTTATCCCGGGCGCCATTTGGTTCTCACTTAAATTTTCCGCAGTCGTATTTGTCTACATATGGCTACGCGTAGCATTCCCGCGTCTTCGGGCCGATCAATTAATGGAAATGGGCTGGAAAGTATTATTGCCAATCGCATTGGCAAACATTTTCTTAACTGCGTTAATTAAATCGTTATTCTTTTAAAAATGAACTCATATCGCTGTGCGATACATATCGCCTGGCGATACAAGCGATATTTTTGAAGAAAAAGAACCCATATCGCCTAGCGATACGAGCGATATCTTTGGAAGATTTATCATTTTTAACAGGAAAAAGGGGTGAAAAACATGCAAGGTTTATTTAAAGGCTTGAAATATACCCTGAAAAACTTAACTCGCGAAAAAGTCACATATGACTATCCAAATAAGCCGATGCCAATGCCTGACCGGTTCCGCGGTATTCAAAAGTTCTATCCGGAAAAATGTATCGTTTGCAATCAGTGCATGAACATTTGCCCGACGGAATGTATCGATTTAGTGGGGAAAAAACACCCGGACCCAACGAAAAAAGGGAAAATCATCGATACATACGATATCAACTTTGAAATCTGCATCCTTTGTGACCTATGTACCGAGGTTTGCCCGACAGAAGCGATTATCATGACCAACAACTTTGAACTCGCAGAGTACAGCAGGGACATGTTATTTAAAAATCTTGAATGGTTAGATGAAAACGACGAAAACGTACGGCAGGTGAATAAACCATGACATTCTCAGGCGAGTTTCTCGCATTTATCGGCCTTGCCTTAGCAGCGGTCATCGGCGGCGTTCTTCTTTTGAACCTGACCAAAGTCATGCATATGGTGGTTGCCCTGATCTTTACGTTCGTCAGCATTGCCGGCATATACGTGCTGCTATCGGCAGAATTCGTCGCCGCGGTACAAATCTTAATTTACTCTGGGGCCATCACGATCATCATGCTGTTTGGAATCATGTTAACGAAGCATGATGCCGAAGAAGAACCATCACCGGGCAAATGGAGAAAGATTCTATTGTTCTTGGGTGTGATCGGCTTTGCCTTTACCGTCTACATCGGCATTTACAACTTTGACATTCCGCAAGGAGCAAGCAGTTTGCATGTGAACAACACGCTGCAAATTGGTAAAGCCATGTATACCAAATGGCTGATCCCATTTGAATTGGTTTCTGTATTACTACTAGTCGCCCTAATTGGTGCGATCGTCTTGGCGAAAAAAGATGTGAAGGAGGCGGATTCCGAATGAGTTCAGTACCCGCTTCAGCCTTCCTGGCGTTAGCGCTCATTTTATTTTGCATCGGACTGTACGGTGCTCTTTCAAAACGCAACACTGTCATCGTCTTGATTTCAATCGAATTAATGCTCAATGCGGTTAACATTAACCTGGTAACCTTCAGCAAATACGGCTTAACTCCATCGATCACAGGACAAATCTTTGCCCTCTTCGCGATCTGTGTGGCCGCCGCCGAAGCAGCCATTGGTCTTGCGATTCTGATTTCATGGTATAACAACAAGAAAACGGTAAATATCGATGAAATGGATTCGATGAAGAACTAATTTTGAACAATTTGTGAATAATTACGCAGGTAGTGAAAATATACCTGATAATTGTCCCGCTACATAAGCGGGCCCAATCTGGCGCGCAATTTTTATAAAAAAATCTCAGGCTCAATCGCGCGTTTAAAAAAGGGGATAGTGATAATGATGGAAAGTGCATGGATCATACCGCTTTTCCCGCTATTATCGTTTGTGATCCTTCTTCTATTTGGTAAGCGGCTGAAGGAAGCGAGTACCTACGTGGGGATTCTGCTCACGCTTGCATCGCTTGTCTACTCGGTGCTGGTGCTATTCGAACGCTTCAGTCAACCAACATACCTGTCAAAGGTAGACTGGCTCACCATAGGAGATCTTCATTTAACAGCGGGATTTGAAGTGAATCAATTAAATACATTAATGCTGTTTATTGTATCGCTCGTCAGCTTCCTGGTACATACATACTCAAAAGGGTATATGCACGGGGATGAGCGGATTCCAGTATTCTATGCCTATTTAGGATTATTTACGTTTGCGATGCTTGGACTGGTCCTTTCGCCAAACTTATTGCAAACTTATATTTTCTGGGAGCTTGTCGGTGTCGGTTCCTTCCTCTTAATCGGTTTTTATTTTTACAAAGATGAGGCAAAGGCTGCCGCGAAAAAAGCGTTCATCATGACCCGGATCGGGGACGTTGGACTCTTCATCGGCATGGTTCTATTATTCTGGCAAACAAAAAGCTTTGAATACAGTGATATTTTTGCCGCGGTCCAAAACGGCACAATCTCACATTCAATGATTACCCTAACAGCGATCCTCATTTTTATCGGAGCTGTTGGTAAATCAGGTCAATTCCCCCTGCATACATGGCTTCCTGACGCGATGGAAGGTCCAACACCAGTTTCGGCGTTAATCCACGCCGCGACAATGGTTGCTGCCGGGGTATACTTAGTAGCGGCGCTATACCCGTTGTTCTTAGCGAGCAAAACTGCATTGATGACGGTTGCCGTCGTTGGTGGCTTCACCGCCATTTTTGCCGCAAGCATTGGCATAGTGCAAACAGATATTAAGAGAGTTTTAGCTTATTCTACAGTCAGTCAGCTAGGCTACATGATGCTTGCCTTAGGTTCTGCAGGTTATGTCGCTGGTGTCTTCCACCTTATGACGCATGCTTTCTTTAAAGCATTATTATTCCTTGCTGCCGGAAGTGTCATCCACGCAGTCCATACGCAGGATATCGAAGAAATGGGCGGACTTTGGAAAAAGCTTCGCTTAACAGGACCATTATTCTTAATCGGAACAATGGCCATCAGCGGTGTACCATTATTATCAGGTTTCTTCAGTAAAGAATCGATTTTATCAGCAGCATGGGAAGCCGGGCATCCAATCTTGTTCTTGCTTGCGCTCATTGCAGCATTCTTTACGGCATTTTATATGTTCCGCTTGTTCTTCTTGGTGTTTACCGGAGAAGCGCGCGGTAACCAAAAACATGTTCATGAATCACCAACAAATATGATCTTCCCGATGATCGTTCTTGGTGTTCTGGCCATCATTGGCGGTTATGTCAATACACCATGGTTCGGTGAATTCCTTGGCGACTGGCTTGTGAAAGGAAACCCAACGCTTGAAGCTCACGCTCATATCGAAAGCCCGATTTGGATTACCATTCTTGCTACTGTCGTTTCGTTGGCAGGTATTTACTTTGCTTGGCTCGTTTACGGAAAACGTTCCGTTTCCCGCAACTGGTTAAGCGGCCGCGGCGGTACATTGCATACCATTCTTTACAACAAATATTACATTGATGAATTCTATCAAATGTCGATTGTAGCTCTTACAAAAGGAATCAGCTACATCTTACATTTCATTGATACGGTTATCGTCGAAGGACTCGTGAAACTTGTAACCGGTATTGTCCATGGACTTGGAAGACTCGGCTCCAAACTGCAGACCGGACAGGTTCAAACATATGGCGCAGTGGCCTTCATCGGCCTTGCTGTATTAGCTGTCATCTATGCGTTAACAGGGGGGTACTTAAAATGAACTTAACATCTGTTCTTTCTATCCTAGTATTCTCCCCAATGCTTGGTATCGTGGTTCTGGCATTCATGCCAAAAACACAGGAAAAGGCCATCAAGGCTGTCGGCTTTCTTTTCACCCTGCCGGCACTATTGCTGGCACTTGCGATTTATCTGCATTTCCAGGCAGGGAAGGACCTGCACGATTTTGCCGTGTCAGTGAAATGGATTCAATTCCGCGGTATCATCGGAATCAAAGATCCGCTGTTAGCGGTTTACTATGAACTAGGGATTAATGGCTTCCAGCTCGTGCTTGTTATTCTAACAGCTGTGATTGCGACGCTGTCGGCCTTAGGTGCAATGAAATTTGTGAAAAAAGAATGGAAAGGCTATTTCATGCTCTTCCTTCTTCTTGAAACAGGGATGCTTGGTGTTTTTACCGCTGAAAACTTAATCTTGTTCTTTATTTTCTTCGAGGTTACCTTAATTCCAACGTTCTTCCTCGTCGGAAAATGGGGTTATTTTGAAAAAGAAAAAGCAGCTTTCAGCTTCTTAATCTATAACGGATTTGGTTCAGCGATTCTATTAATTGTCATCATGATCCTATTTGCGAAAACAGGTACAACCAATATCGAGCACTTGCAGCATATTGTGAACGTCAAGGGCGGTCCGCTTTCCGCCGGATTGAAGCTTGGCTTGTTCATCTCATTATTAATTGCTTTCGGAGTCAAATTACCGATTTTTCCATTACACAGCTGGATGCTGCGCGTACACGTACAAGCACCGCCATCTGTCGTTATGATTCACTCTGGTATTCTTTTAAAAATTGGTGCGTACGGGTTAATCCGTTTTGGAATGGGCATCTTCCCGGCGCAGTTTGAAAAGCTTGCGACGCTCATCGCTATTCTTGGTGTGATCAACCTACTCTACGGGGCGTTTCTGGCGTTCATTCAATCTGATTTTAAAATGGTTTTGGCTTACTCTTCGATTTCTCACATGGGAATTGTGTTAATCGGCCTTGCCGCCATGAACCAAGCAGGGGTCCAAGGGGCCATTTTCCAAGTGATTTCACACGGATTAATTTCTGCTTTGTTGTTCTTCCTTGTTGGAATATTTTATGAGCGCACGGATACATCGCATATCGAAGCCCTTGGCGGAATGGCAAAGGGGATGCCGGTTGCGGCTGGGTTCCTGCTCGCAGGCGGTTTGGCTTCACTTGGACTTCCTGGCATGTCCGGGTTCGTCAGTGAATTCATGGCCTTCCTTGGCTTGTTTGATAAAATGCCTTGGATCGCGGCAGTTGGTACGCTCGGTATTATTTTAACCGCTGTGTATTTACTCCGCGCCGTTCTTGGCATTACGTTTGGCAAGGCAAACCGTGAATTTACGGGAATTCTTGATTTAAAAGGCGTGGAAGTCGTGCCTGTAGTGGTTCTTATGTTACTGATTGTGTTAATCGGTGTATACCCAAGTGTTCTAAGCTCACCGCTTCATACTACACTTGAAACTATCTTGCCTGGAATAGGAGGGTGATGAAGGATGAATTTACAATCCTATAACTGGAGCGTCATGACACCGGAATTCATCATCCTGGGTGTTGCCGCCGTTCTTACCGTACTCGATTTGTTTATGCCTAAAAATCAGGACCGCAGAATTTTTGGCTGGATCAGCATCATGGGCATTTTTGCAGCGATCATTTCCGTCGTGGGCATGCTGGACCAAGGCGTTGTCTCGATCATTGATGATACGTTCCGCCTGGACGCCTATGCGAAGGCCTTTAAATTACTGCTTCTTGTTGGGGCCGGACTGGTGATGTTCTTGGCCATCAGCTACAAACCAAAAGATGGCATGGAGGAGTACCGCGGCGAGTTCTATTATTTGTTTTTAACTGCCTTGCTCGGAGCCATGATGATGGCATCAAGCGGAGACTTGATCACCTTGTTCGTCGGCTTGGAATTACTATCGATTTCTTCTTATATCTTAGCGGGTATTCGCAAACACCATTTAGGTTCAAACGAATCCTCTATGAAATACGTCATTAACGGCGGGATTTCAACAGCGATTACGCTGTTCGGGATGAGCTATGTGTACGGTTTAACTGGCACAACGAACCTCATTGCGATTGCGAACAAGCTGTCTGCCTTAGCGGACGGCCAACAAGCCTACTTGCTTGGCCTTAGTTTCTTAATGATTTTCGTTGGTTTATCCTTCAAGCTTGCCGCTGCTCCATTCCATATGTGGGCACCGGACGTGTATCAGGGGGCACCGACACCGGTTACTGCGTTCTTGAGTGTTGTTTCGAAAACAGCCGGTTTTGTTATCGTGATTCGGATTTTGTTATCCGTATTCGGCGTAGCTGCCTCTGAAGGACCTGGCTCACTGCCAATCTTACTAAAAATGCAGGACTACATTGTTGTCGTTGCTGCCGTCACGATGATTGTCGGTAACGTGATTGCCTTGAAGCAAACGAACATCAAAAGAATGTTTGCCTACTCAAGTATTGCCCATGCCGGTTACATCCTGGTTGCGTTCGCAGCAATGAGCTCGAACATGATCTATGCGATCTGGTTTTACCTATTGGCATACTTGTTCATGAACCTTGGCGCCTTCGCGGTCATCCAGCTGATTTCAGAAAAAACAGGATCAGAAAATATTTCTGATTTTGCCGGCTTGTACCGCCGTTCACCGGTGTTAGCTGTAGCGATGGGAATTCTCTTGATTTCCTTGGCCGGCTTCCCGGGTACCGCTGGTTTCATTGGTAAATTAAACATCTTTATCGGAACATTTGTCGGCACACCGCACTATATTTTGGCCGCCATCATGATCGCCACAACCGTCGTATCTTATTTCTACTACTTCGGCGTCATGACGCAAATGTTCTTCCGCCCGGCAAGCGACGAAAGCAAATTTGGCAGCATTCCATTAGGAATCATCGTCGTCCTAATCGTGGCAGTGGTCGCTTCCGTCCTATTCGGTGTAGCACCAAACCTAGCAATGAACTTCTTACAAAACCACTTTAATGAGTTCTCGGACTTTTTGAAGTAACTTAGATGGGGCCCGCGCAGTGATGCGTGGGTTTTTTTCTGTTTTCGGTTGTTGGTAGGGTTTTTGGTTATTGGCTATTAGAGTTTTGGTGGGGTTTTGGTGTGGGTCGGGAGGAATTCCGCGGGTTTTGAATGGAATTCAACGGGTTTCGATCAGTATTCCGCGAGCTTCCTTCGGAATTCCGCGAGATTTCTTCGGAATTCCGCGACTTTTGACCATGATTCCGCGGAAACCCACCATAATTCAGCGAAACAACAAAAAAAGAAGAGGCCTATTCCAACTACTTCGGCAATTCCTATAAAATTCCCACACAAAAGTTCACAGAACAGACACAATTGTAGCCAAATCGAATGTACAAAAAATTAACATTAACGAAACTTTTAAGATTTTCCCACGTCAATATGATAGAATATGGTTTGGTCACTTTTTCAAGGAGGAGGCAGATTGGTGAATGATTTTGGTCAAATAGCACTAGTTAGTATTATTTCCCATTTGGCGTTTATTTCGCTGGCATGGTGGGCGCTGCAGGCGATCCGGTTGGAGAAATTGCTAAAAGCGGGTCATGTAATCCAGGCTCGATTGCTTTATATATTATTAGCCATTGTCATTGGCTCCAATGTTAGTAACTTTTTCCTTGACTATCTGCAATGGTCAAAACAACTGCCATTGATTCTACAGTTCATACAATTGGAAAAAATTTAGGTCTTAGTACATGTTCCTTTTTTCGGACATTTTGAGTACAATTCTCTTTGTGTGTTATTTACATACAATGATTTGTGAACTACCAAACTTATCGAATTTTGACGAGAATTCCCAAGTATGCTCTCACCCTCATTGGAGACAATGGTAGTAAGGGGGAGAGTAAATTGAAGAGATATAGCAAATTTCTATTATGTATCATTGCGATTGTAATCTTTATGGGGAATCGAAGTACGAATGCCGCAGAAAAAGGCCTTGATTTGATAAAAATTGGTTCCGTTTTTCAAACAGAAAATATTATGCTCAGTGAATGGTCATTGTATGCACGAGAACATTTGGTTGACCTGAAAAGTGAAAAAGAAGTACAGGTTTATGCGAAGGAGCTTCAGCGTAAGTTTCCCGATTGGGATTGGTCCACGACTAACACCAGCGAAAAATGGGAAGTAACAGCAGTATCTCCAGCTTCAGACCACCACAAAGAAACACTTCAACTTATGGCAACCCACACAAAACAACCTGTCAATGCGTATATAGTATATAGGGTCAGCGGTAACGTGTGGAATAAGGAGACAGAGTCCTTTTTCACTACGGATCAATTCAAAACTAGGCTAAGCGACGTATTTCGAGGAAAAGTAACATTTTTCTCTTGTATGAAAGGCAGCGTCAGTGATAAGATTGATAAAGCTTTACCAACAAAAGTAAACAAGTTACTGTCTGATTTGCATGCAAAAAAAATCGAAGCGTTAAAAGAGGAGACGTTCATGTCTGTGACTGCTTTTTCTCCGATGTTTTCAGAAGAGCTCGAAAGTGGAAAAAAAGATATGAATCTACAAATTGGGGTACGCTCCGAAGGATTGGGCGCTAAGACGACTATCGTAATTGGCACACCAATCATAACGATTGAATATTAATATAGAGAAAATGGACGCGGAGGGGAATACTCTTGGAAAAGATTATCGTCCGCGGCGGACAAAGGCTTACTGGAACGGTGAAAGTTGAAGGTGCAAAGAATGCCGTTTTGCCTGTTATCGCTGCAACATTATTAGCAAGTGATGGAAAAAGTGTAATTCGTGATGTGCCTACACTCTCCGATGTATACACAATTAATGAAGTATTACGTAACTTAAACGCTGAAGTGGTGTTTGAAAATAATACAGTTGTAGTCGACGCATCCAGAGAGTTAAAAGTAGAGGCGCCATTCGAGTATGTTCGAAAAATGCGGGCGTCTGTCCTTGTCATGGGATCACTATTGGCTCGTAATGGCCGGGCTCGGGTCGCTTTACCTGGCGGCTGTGCCATTGGATCCCGCCCTATCGATCAGCATCTAAAAGGCTTCGAAGCTATGGGTGCAACCGTAAAGGTAGGGAACGGCTTTATTGAAGCGGAAGTAAATGGCCGCTTAAAAGGTGCAAAAATTTATTTAGACTTCCCAAGTGTTGGGGCAACCGAAAATATCATGATGGCGGCAACTCTCGCAGTTGGGACGACCATCATCGAAAACGTCGCGAAGGAACCTGAAATCGTCGACTTGGCAAACTTCCTGAACAAAATGGGCGCGAAGGTAAGAGGCGCCGGAACAGGCACACTTCGTATCGAGGGTGTCGATGTGCTATTTGGTGCAGACCATAACATCATTCCGGACCGTATCGAAGCGGGTACTTTCATGGTAGCTGCCGCGATTACAGGGGGAAATGTGCTGGTTAAAGGAGCTGTGCCTGAGCACTTATCTTCTTTAATCGCAAAAATGGAAGAAATGGGCGTCACGATTTTTGAAGAAGAAGATGGCGTTCGTGTCATCGGTCCTGATCGCTTAAAGGCTGTTGACATCAAAACGATGCCACACCCAGGCTTCCCAACCGATATGCAATCACAAATGATGGCGCTCTTGCTTCGCGCAGATGGAACTTCCATGATAACCGAAACGGTCTTTGAAAACCGTTTTATGCATGTAGAGGAATTCAGACGCATGAATGCCGACATCAAAATTGAAGGACGTTCCGTCATCTTAAACGGCCTATCCAACCTGCAGGGTGCCGAAGTTTCTGCTACAGACCTTCGCGCAGCTGCCGCCTTGATCTTAACAGGATTAGTTGCTGATGGCGTGACACGCGTAACAGAATTGAAGCATTTAGACCGCGGCTATGTTAAATTTCACGAAAAGCTGGCGGGACTAGGTGCTGACATCGAACGCATCCTAGAACAAGACGAAACCTTTACAATCATTGAACCACTAATTTCAGACCTAAATGCCTAACTCATAAAGAAAACCGGAGAATGAAAAATTCTTCGGTTTTTTTGTCATAAAAGCTTGTCCCCCTCCATAAGTATGAAATGTGATGGATAAGACAGCAGTGTCCACCCCACGTGGACATTTTTGTGTTTTGTCCACGAACGGTGCCTGTCACCGCAAATTTCAAACTTGGAGGCACAGTCATGAAAAAATTCAAACCACTCGTCGTACTAGTATCATTTTTAGTTGCCGTAACGTTGATGATTCCCACGGTCCTGGTATTGCCGTATATGGAGGGCAAAGCGACCGGAAAATTGGGTGAAGATCTGACACAGGCTCCGATTAAAAAAACAGCTGCTTCTTCTGCCGATGCATCTGTGGAAGTCGCTGTATATCGGGCGGCCAAAGGGAAAATTGAGACTGTACCAATGGAAAATTACCTCGTCGGAGTGGTTGCTGCTGAAATGCCGGCTGAATTCAATGAGGAGGCCCTCAAGGCCCAGGCCCTCACTGCGAGGACTTATATTGTCAATAAAATGATTACGAAAGAAAGCCTTGGTGTTCCAAAAGGAGCAGAGGTAACGGATACACAGCTCAACCAGGTTTATAAAAGTGATGATGAGCTAAAGAGGGAATGGGGAATCGATTACAGCTGGAAAAGAAAAAAAATCCTTGATGCCGTAAAAGCGACAAGCGGACAAATTATAACCTATAAGGGAGCCCCAATTGATGCATCATTTTTTTCGACAAGCAACGGCTACACGGAAAATTCCGAAGATTATTGGTCTGGAAAAATCCCCTATTTAAGAAGCGTCCCAAGCCCATGGGATTTAAAATCACCGAAATTCACCTACCAAGAAGTGAAAACCGTTTCTGAGTTTGAAGCGAAGCTTGGGGTCAAGATAGGTTCAAGTTCCAATATCGGCACGATCATTGATCGAACAGCAGGAAATCGCGTTGGAAAAGTCAATATAAATGGAAAAATCCTTACCGGAAGAGACATCCGTGACAAACTTGATTTAAAGTCCTCCGACTTCACCTGGAAGCGCAGAGGAAACGATATCATCATCACAACACGGGGCTTTGGCCACGGCGTCGGAATGAGCCAATACGGAGCCAATGGAATGGCGTCAGAAGGCAAAAGCTACAAACAAATTGTCAAGTATTACTACAAAGGCGTACAGATCAGCTCCGCCCAGGGTATGCTCGCGAAAATCTAGAGTCAGGCACTTTGTGCCTGGCTTTTTTTGTGTGTTAAGTTTTGGTGGAAAATAAAATAGTCAAATTGGCAAATAAATCGGTGGAAGTGGAAAATAAAATCTCTAAAGTGGACAATAAAAAAGGAATCCAATGAAAAAGGTAATTGGATTCTTAAAAAATTGAATGAGAAATTGAGAAAATAAATGAGGCATTCTTTGAAAAGGTATGAGGATCCCTTAAAAATTGAGTAAATTACATGAGATGGAAAATAAAATAGTCAAAGTGGCAAATAAATCGATGGAAGTGGAAAATAAAATCTCCAAAGTGGTAAATAAAATGCCCCAACAATTATAGCAAAAATAAACCATACAAAAAAACACAAAAAAGGTCAACTTTTGCAGGGTTTTCTATTACAAATAAAGAAATTGTTAGAAAAATAGAAAGGATTGATGCTTTTGATAGAAAAACCTTGCGCACTTTCATGGAGAATCATTAAACTTTACACACTAAAAAGGAGGTATCCTCTTAATTTTCCGAAATGGCCCGATATTGCTACGGAACTTGTCAATAGAATTTTAGGATACCAAGGGGAGAAATCGTTGGATTTTTACTTGGACCAGCTGTCGACGACAAAATATACTATTTTTCATGATATTCGCCTATTTGATGGAAAATACTATTTTCAAATTGATATCCTAATCTTATGTAAGAGATTTGCATTGATACTTGAATCAAAGAATAGGGGCGGAGAAATCGTATTCGAAAGGGATATTAATCAAACTACAATTAAGAAACACAACAAAAGGAAAAGAATCGCAAATCCAATTTTGCAGGCACAGCTCCAAGCGATAAAGCTGAAAAAATGGCTGCGGGAGCACAACTGTGCGGAGCTTCCAATTAGGTACCTTTTTGTAAATTGTAAAGAAGAAACGTTAATTACAATGGAACACAATTATGAACACGCTCATCATATTTGCAATAGTGAAGGATTGATAGAGAAAATAGGTGATATCGCAAGTGAATATAAAGATGATAGTATTGACACAAAGGAATTTCGAAAAATCAAACGCCTCATTTTAACGAACCACACTCCTGACAATCCTGATATTCTTCAACAATTTAATATTCCTTCAAAAGAGATCCTCACTGGAGTGTTTTGTCCCTTTTGTGGATTTCTACCGGTCAATTATCATTATGGGAAGTGGCGCTGCACAAATTGCAAAAAGACCTCAAAAGATGCTCATGTTCCGGCAATCTACGATCATTTTCTCCTTATTAAACCCACGATAACGAATAGCGAATTACGTCAACTTCTACATATTCAATCCATAAAAGTTGCGAATAAAATCCTTAACTCCATGAATTTGCCCTATACAGGAGTAAATAAGGGCCGAGTCTATGAACAACCACCAATGGAGGAGTTTCATACGATCCTTTGCGACCTAATTAAATCGGAAGAAGAGAAGGAGAAAAAACTTTCACCACCCCATGCATAAAATCCCACCCACCAACAAAAAATAATTCTAAAAAAATTTTCTGACTAGTGTATATAATTCTACTTAAATGTTCAGAATGATTGCTGAGGTGATGAAAATGAGAGAGGAAGAAAACAAACGATCTTCTCAAAAAAGCTTTTTCAAAAAGCGTTGGGTATTTCCAGCCATTTATATCGCAAGTGCAGCAATCATTCTGACCGGAGTTCTTTGGTATCAAAGCGCGAGCAAGCCATCTGACAAGTTCGGCTACAATACATCGAACCAAGCTGGCCAAAAGAGCGACAACCAAGCCGCTGTTGAAGTAAACCAAACTTTGGAGAACTTCCAAATGCCGGTGAAAAATTCGGACTCTGCTGTCATCGAAAAGAAATTCTATGATTTCAATGCCAGCACAAAGGATCAGGAAGCAGCTCTAGTATTCTACAACAACACTTACCAGCCAAACACTGGTATCGACCTCACGATGAAGGACGGGGAAACATTTGATGTCGTTGCAGCACTAAGCGGTACCGTTACAAAAGTGAACGAGGATTCCGTTTTAGGCAATGTCATCGAAATCGAGCATGACAAAGGGGTTGTTACACAATATCAATCCGTTAAAGACATTAACGTCAAGGTTGGCGATCAAGTAAAACAAGGACAAGTCATTGCCAAGGCTGGACAAAGCTTGTTCAACGAAAAAGCTGGTACCCACGTACATTTTGAAATTCGCAAAGATGGGGTAGCTGTCAATCCGTCAGACTACTTCAACAAACCATTAAGCGCATTGCAAGATGCAGCTAGCACGAATCAAAAAGTCAAAGAAGATAAAGCCAAAAACATCATGAATGATGGTTCTGGCACACCTTCTGACAACTCTACTGATTCAACTGACAACACAAACTCATAATTTTGGAACAAAGGAGAAGGGGAAACCTTCTCCTTTTTTTATTTGAAAAGCAACAAAATTGGCTCCTGCCCAATATATGTTAAAATAATAGAATAAAGGGGGAGGACGTCTTGAAAAAAGTACTAGGGCTCCTGCTGCTAGTCTTTCTGGCAATACTGGCCGGCTGCAGCAAGGAACCGACACCACAGGATCGATTTGCTTCATATGTCGCATTATGGAACCAACAAAAATTTGATAAAATGTATGATTACCTTTCCGATAATGCCAAAAAGAAGATTACCAAAAAAGATTTTACGACCCGCTACAAGAAAATCTACAATGACCTACAAATCAAAGACCTCAAGATTGACTTCAAGAAGCCAAAGAAAGACGGCGTTACCGTTTTTCCTTTTACGGCCAAAATGAACAGTGTCGCTGGACCGATTCAATTCACCGAAAAAGCCAATATGAAAGAACAGGATAAAAACTGGTATGTAGACTGGAATACTGGGTTCATTTTTCCAAAGCTGGAGGAGGGGGACAAAATTTCACTCCACACGACCAGCCCTGTGCGCGGAGCAATCCTTGACCGCCAAGGCAAACAGCTGGCCGCAAACGGTCAAGTGTACGAAGTCGGTGTCGTTCCTGGAAAGATGGGTACCCAGAAAGAACAGGTGATTAAGAAGTTAGCAAGCTTATTAAAGCTGACACCTGAACAAATTAACAGTGATTTGAATGCGAGCTGGGTGAAGCCTGAACTGTTTGTGCCTCTGGGAAGGGTTTCCATGGAGGACCACAAGCGGATTGCGGAGCTCGTGAAATTGGACTCTGTACGTACGATGAAGGTAGGGGCAAGGGTATATCCTTTGAAAGAGGCAGCTGCACAACTGACTGGCTATGTCGGTCCGATTACGGCAGATGAGCTGGCCGCTCGAAAGGATCAAGGCTATACCGCTGAGGATATCATCGGTAAGCGCGGCCTCGAGCAAGTGTATGATGAAGAGCTTCGCGGCAAAAGCGGTGTGAAGATCACGATTCAAAAGGCGGATGGCAGTGAACAGGTTCTGGCGGAGAAACCAGTTGAGAACGGAAAAACGATCAAACTGACGATTGACGCCAAGTTGCAGGTGGCGCTGTATGATCAACTGAAGGGGAATGCAGGCGCATCAGCGGCCATGAACCCGATGACTGGGGAAACCCTGGCGCTCGTCAGCAGCCCGTCGTTTGACCCGAATCAAGCCACCTTAGGCTTCTCCGCGGATGAATGGAATGCTCTTCAAAAGAACCAAGCCTTGACAACGCGCTTTAAGCAAACGTACGCCCCTGGTTCGGTCATGAAGGCGATCACCGCAGGGATAGCGCTTTCGGATAAAGCGATTGACCCTGGCAAGGGCGTGGCGATCAGCGGGCTGAAGTGGCAGAAGGATAAGTCGTGGGGAAAATACTTTGTGACGCGGGTGCACGCAGCAAGCCCGGTCAATTTGGAAAAAGCGCTGTTGTATTCGGACAATATTTATTTTGCGCAGACGGCCTTGAAAATGGGCAGGAATGCCTTTATGGATGGCTTGAAAAAGTTTGGCTTTGAAGAGGAGCTGAATTATCCGTTTCCATTGGTCAATTCGACAATAGGAACTATGGGCAGTGAAATCGCGCTTGCGGACTCCGGATACGGGCAGGGGCAAATCCAGATGAATATCGTTCACTTGATGTCGTCCTATACGGCGCTTGTGAATGGTGGAAATATGATGAAGCCGATACTACTCGCGAGTGATGCGAAGAGCCAGGTATGGAAGAATCAGGCTATGTCAGCGGATGTGGCCCGAATGATTGCTGCGGAACTTAGAAAAGTAGTCGGCAATCCAAGCGGCACGGCCCATGCTGCCGAGATTCCAGGCTACCCGCTGGCCGGCAAAACAGGGACAGCCGAGATCAAGGAAAAGCAAGGGGAAACCGGCAAACAAAATGGCTGGTTCATCGCCTATAATACGACGAAGCCAAGCTTGATGATCGCGATGATGGTCGAGAACGTTCAGAAGCGCGGCGGCTCACAAGTGCCGGTCAAGAAAGTGAAAAAAGTATTTGAAATGATGAAGTAAAACCAGGCGGATGCCTGGTTTTTTTGCGCGTGTATAAAGTGGCAAATAAAATGGCCTATTTCTAAAGTTCCGGCTGGTACAAATATTTATCCAAATCCACTGTGTTTCGCGGCCCGACTTCAATTCCTTCGCTCTCCAGCAAAAACACTTGCTCCTCATTGTCCTCCAAGCCAATTTTCCCCTGCGAATTGATGACGCGATGCCACGGCAGCCGATGCTTCTTGCTCATGGAATGAAGAACTCGGACGACCTGGCGCGCCGCCCGTGGACTACCCGCACATTTCGCAATCTGGCCATAGGTCATGACCCGGCCGTCGGGAATATTTTTAATAATCGTAAGTACTTTTTCAGTAAATGGTGTCATGGCGATGTTCCTTTCCTGCTTCTGCCTCATTATACATCCAATATTTCCGCCTCGACAAATTTCTTCGGAAATAATGGAATTTGAATCAATTTCCATAAAAAACCCATGTGTAGTAAGGTTTGTAGCCGTGTCGAATGATGAAATTATCTATTTATTCTGAAAATAAGGCATCTCCAATTGTCCCATTTTCAAAAATCTTCCGTCAATATTGAGTTTTCGTGCATATTCTCGTATCCAAGCTAATAAAATGTTACAAACCTTTACAAAGAGTGTGTTTGAGGTGAGGAGTCGTTTGAAGGGTGCGGTGAATGAAGTCGGGGACATGATTATACGATGTATTTAAGCCGTGTGGCAACATTCGGCAGCAGAATTTCGTCTTAGTGATAAGCGGGTCTCATTTCACACTACTCACTACCAATTTAGGGAGGGCGAGAGTGTGCACGATTACATCAAAGAGAGAACTATCAAGATTGGAAAGTATATCGTGGAGACGAGGAAAACAGTTCGCGTTATCGCGAAGGAGTTTGGCGTATCCAAAAGTACAGTCCATAAGGATTTGACAGAGAGGCTTCCTGAAATTAATCCAGAGCTGGCGAATGAGGTAAAAGAAATTCTAGATTATCATAAATCGATCCGTCACCTCAGGGGCGGGGAAGCAACCAAGATGAAGTACCAGAAAGAAGAAAGAGAAGGCGAGACAGTAAAATAATCATTAATGAAAAATTAATCCAAAATTTATTAAAAAAACGTTGTAGATTAGCCGTTTTTAGGGCATTCTCTAATAGTCCTCCTTTTCCGACATGATTCTGCAAAAATCACCATATTTCTGTAATAAAAGTATGGAATTTTTAAAGAATGTGATACAATTAACCATTAGGAAAGTATGAGGAATCCGTTCAAGGAGGAAAGAAAAGAGAATGTTTGCAAGGGATATTGGAATTGACTTAGGTACCGCTAACGTGTTAATTCACGTTAAAGGTCGTGGAATTGTCTTAAATGAGCCTTCTGTCGTGGCAATTGATAAAAATACAAATCGAGTTTTGGCTGTGGGTGAGGAAGCTCGCCGCATGGTCGGACGTACACCAGGTAACATTGTCGCGATCCGCCCGCTTAAAGACGGTGTAATCGCAGACTTTGATGTAACAGAAGCAATGTTAAAGCATTTTATAAATAAATTGAACGTGAAAGGCTTTTTATCAAAGCCGCGTATTTTGATCTGCTGCCCAACGAACATCACAAGCGTTGAGCAAAAGGCGATCAAGGAAGCTGCTGAAAAAAGCGGCGGCAAAAAGATTTACCTTGAAGAAGAACCAAAAGTAGCGGCCATCGGTGCGGGAATGGATATATTCCAGCCAAGCGGCAACATGGTCGTGGACATCGGGGGAGGAACAACAGATGTTGCCGTCCTATCAATGGGTGATATCGTGACTTCTTCCTCCATCAAAATGGCCGGCGACAAATTCGACATGGAAATTCTCAACTACATCAAGCGCGAGTACAAGCTCTTGATCGGCGAGCGTACGGCTGAGAATATCAAAATCAGCATCGGAACCGTCTTCCCTGGCTCTCGTTCAGAGGAAATGGAAATCCGCGGCCGCGATATGGTCAGCGGACTACCTCGTACCATCTCTGTTCGTTCCGAAGAAATCGAACAAGCATTGCGCGAGCATGTCTCAGTCATCGTCCAGGCGGCAAAGAGTGTCCTTGAGCGTACACCACCGGAATTGTCTGCCGACATCATCGACCGCGGCGTCATTTTGACTGGCGGCGGAGCTCTGTTGCACGGAATCGATATGCTTTTAGCGGATGAATTAAAGGTTCCAGTATTGGTCGCTGAAAATCCAATGGATTGCGTCGCCATCGGTACGGGCATCATGCTCGATAATATCGACCGTCTGCCAAAAAGAAAATTAGGGTAAGCGATGTGAAAAGTCTGATGACAGAAGAGGTCATTGGGCTTTTTTTGTTTGGTGTGGTTTGGTTTGGCATATAAGTGGCTTGAAGCGACACATAAACTTAAAGAAGCGGCACATAAATTGGTGAAAGCTGCATATAAACCACTCAATGTGACACATAAAATATGATCGACCCTATCCAGACAGCAACCATAATTCGAGCAATTTTTGCATGAATCGACTTTTTCCTAAAAAAGTTAATGTGGATTTTAAAATAATTTTTTATAATAGAGGTATATTTATAATAGGACCTACCGGAATCGCTAAAAGGGGAATATGAATGTCTGAACAAGTGAAATCGAGGGAAGCATATAAAAAATTAAAATATCAAGAAAACAAAGAGACTCAAGCGGAAGTGCGCCCAAGTAAGCAGCAGGTCAGGGTCCGGCTGATTCCTATTTGGCTTCGGCTCATTCTCTTGGTTGTTTTCATCTTTATAAGCTTGGCAGCGGGGGCTATGGTTGGTTATGGAGTGCTTGGAAACGGAAAAACGCTGGATGTGTTTAAAGAGTCCACTTGGACCCACATTCGCGATCTAGTCGATAAAAAATAGGAAGGGGTAACCCTTCCTTTTGTCTTATTTTAATAGTAGAATGTTATTATAACCTAATATTAGTAGGAGGTACTAAAATGCTTGATGTTACTCAAATTAAAGAAATCATTCCGCATCGCTACCCATTTTTATTGGTCGATAAAATTTTGGAGGTAGAAGAAGGGAAAAGTGCAGTTGGGATTAAGAACGTTACTGCTAATGAGGAATTCTTTAATGGCCATTTTCCTGACTATCCCGTTATGCCGGGTGTTTTGATCGTTGAAGCTCTTGCACAGGTTGGGGCCGTGGCTATGTTAATAAAGGAAGAAAACCGCGGACGCTTAGCCTTTTTTGCCGGAATTGATGGCTGCCGATTCAAAAGACAAGTTAAGCCTGGCGATCAACTGCGCCTTGAAGTGGAAATCATCCGCCTGCGCGGACCAGTTGGAAAAGGCAAAGCCGTTGCCACAGTCGACGGAGAAGTTGCCTGCGAAGCCGAAATCACCTTTGCATTAGGTGAAAAGAAAGAATGACCGGAATTCTCCGGTCATTCTTTTTATGGGTAGTGTCCACCCCGTATGTACAAATGGGGTCAAAATGTCCACGAACGGTGCCTGTCACCTAATTTTTTAATTTCGGTTTGCTTTTCATTTTGTCTCTGAATTCGGTGAGGAGGGCCGGGCCGTTTAGGCCTTTTTGCAGCAGGTTCTCGAGCAGGAGCTCGGAGTAGTCGCGGCGGTAGCGGCGCAGGCGGCCTTCGAGCAAGACGCCGATATGGTTTTCGAATTTATTTAATGTGCTGACTTTGGTTTGAAAATAGGCAGGATCATTTTCCTTTTTCGTAATCACAGCCTCCACGATGATGTCGCGTTTTTCATCGGTAATTTTCTTAAAATAATCATAGAGAGACAAACTGGTATAAGCCTCAAGCAGCCAGGTGGAGCCTTCGTCTTCCTTATTGATAATCAAACCATCCTCTAACGGAACGACCACTGAATTGTTTTCTTCCACTACTTCCAGCGAGATTAGCTTAAAGGTTTTCATCACATCAGCCTCCTTGCTTCAATTTTATTGAAATACATTCATAAATAAAAGCCATCTAAATTATACCATACCCCTAGACAAGGCAATTGTCGAAAAAAAAATGTCGACTTATGCAAAAAAACCATTTTTGACCTAAAAATGCTCCCAAAAAACCCTATTACTCTGGACGAAACGACCTTTTTCAGGCGATTTCCAGCAAGAATAGGACTTTTCCCCCATTTTACAGGGGATGTGGAATGGGACTATGATAAAGCCATAACATGTGAGAGGAGATGAAATATGATCAATCAAGTTATACTTGTTGGCCGATTGACGAAGGACCCCGAGCTGCAAAAGACGCCGGAAGGGACGGCGGTCACCCATGTGACCTTGGCTGTCACCCGTCATTTTCGAAATCAAAATGGCGAGCTTGATGCCGATTTTGTCCAATGCGCCATATGGAGAAAGGCAGCTGAGAACACGGTCCAATATTGCCGAAAGGGCTCAGTCGTCGGGATCACCGGAAGGCTCCAAACCCGTCACTACGATAACCGAGAAGGAAAACGAATCTATGTGACAGAGGTGGTAGCGGAGCAAATTCGCTTTTTAAGTTCAAAGCCAAGCGGACAACCTGTAAAAAAAGAGGAAGTGCTGGTTCATGTATCACAATGATGAAGGGCGGCTCCTGGAAACATTAATAAAAATGGTAGGAAAAGCAAATCAAAATGTCGATAGCCTGCAGCGGCGTGTCAACCAGTTAGAACGGTTCATTAAGGAACAAATCATGGAGCAGAGCACGATTGAAATCCATCCACCACATCCACCGATCCCCCACCAAAGAATAGTAAGCTGAATGGTTTCCAAAAAAATTTCCCCATAAAATAGTTTCCTTATTAGAAAAAATCAATCATCTCTTCGCAACTATCCTTCCGATTTTCCCGGCAGTCATGTCGGGAATTTTTGCTATTGATGAATAATATCATTCCTATTGGTTATACTCTATAGAAAACCCCCCTGTTTTTTTGATAAAGGCTGCTGAATCCATTTCAGCGGCCTTTTGTAATTATTATTGAAATTATTGTATGGTAATGGAAATAAATGTAATAAAGGGAGGATTTTATCGAATGGAATCAAAGAGGAGGAAGCAAGAAAATAGATTTCTTCAAATTCTTTCAATTTCAATAAAGATAATATTCTCGTTTTTTTCTACAAAAAAATCAAAACTCCGGACCTCGCATGGAGGGATTTCCGCCATTAAATTTTTCATTCCTGCTTCGTTTCGATAGATTAACCACCAGTCACCACAAGCTTCCATCATGCCTCTGCAGGGAATGGACGGGAGGAAATTAGCGATGAGCAATCGCCCGCCCGGCTTCAGATGAGAAAACAGTTTGCTTGTAAGTTTGCTCGCAAATTTAGCGGGCAAATAATCATATAGACCTGCTGAATAAATGAAGTCGAATGTAGAGAGCGGAATCCTGCCGCGAACGATCTCGACCACGGAAGCCGGAATCATTTCTCCAAAATTTTGAAGAATTTCTCCTGCGACAGTAGGGGATTCCTTGTCTTGATCAATGGCCACGAAATGACCAAAGGCGTTTTTCGGAAAATCCATCAGTTCCCGCAAATGACCGGAACCGACAGATAGGATATGCGGTTTGAAGGTCCGGCCGATGGTCTCCTCGATCTTTTGCGAAAGGATCCTTCGCCGCTCACGAACAGCCCGACAGGCAGAACTAAGGGTGTTAAATTCTGTCACCTTTTTTCGAGTCGTGATCGGCGGGATATTAGGAATCATAATGTCCCTATGGCTCAAGCGATTTCTGCCCATTGTCAAAGATTTTCTTTCCGTGTTTAATGTCGTTCCCCCCATCATCATTACTTTATTCCTGATGGTCCCCGTAGCCGGCACGATATCTGCAAACGCCGTAATAGGTTATGTGAAGGAAGACATGGTGAATATGATTTTGCTTTATCAAATGATTGTTTTGGTGATCATGGGCATTCCATCCGTTCTGATCATGACAGCTGAAATCATCGACAAATTCAAAAGTGAGACCTTTATTGAAAGCTCCTATTTAATGGGAGCAGGTCATTTCCATGTGCTAAAAACGCATCTGAAGCCCTTTTTGAAATCATATGGCTTATTAATGTCGATGCAGCACTTGATCAATATGTTAGTACTGATGATGTTCCTCGGCGCCTTTGGCATTTATATCGGCGGGATGTCACAGGAGGAGGTGGTCGGGCTCGACACACCCAATTCGTTGACGAAGGAATGGGCAGGGCTCATCGGCCAAAACTATGGCGAGTTTTATCGATCTCCTTGGATTGTGTTTGACCCGCTTATTTGCTACTTTTTCCTGATTTTAATTATTAATATGATCAAAAAAGAGCTTGAATCGGCCATCGATCATCACGCATTTTTTAAAAAGAAAAAAGCCAAGAGGAAACAGCCAGCAGCTGTGGGTAAAAAAATCAGCACCGGGGATTTCACTTTACAAAGGAAGGTAAATTAAAAAGGGGTTGCTGCGGCAGCTCCTTTTTAGATATAATTTATATAAACTATACAGTCGGTTTATTAAAGGAGGAATAATTTATGAGAATTCAAAGAATCCAATGGGCGGGGATTTTGCTGGAGAACCATGAGGAGGTAGTGATGATTGACCCTGCTTTTAATAGTTTTGATCCAAGCTTTTTTGGCGAGCCATTGGAGGAGTTATTTGAACTGGATTCATTTGCGAGGCCTGATGTGATTGCGATTACCCATCTTCATTCCGACCATTTTGATCCGGGGTCAATCCGTAAACATTTTGGAGAGAATGTCAGCATTGTTGTCCCGAAGAAGTGTGTCGAGAAGGTTCATTCTGCGGGATTCCAGAGGGTCACGGGTTTAGAGGCAGGTGAAAGCTTTGTGCTGGGAAACTTCGAAATTTTTGCAGAGAAGGCAGTGGATGGTTTAGGGGACGAACAGGTTTCGTGGGTCATCAGAAACAAGGAGCAAACGTTCATCCATTGCGGTGATACATTGTGGCATGGCTATTGGTGGAAAGTCGCCGAGAAATACGGTCCGATGGATGTGGCTTTTCTTCCGATTAATGCAGCGGTGGTAAGGGATGATGGAATGATACCAAGCAACCAGCCGATTTGCATGGGGCCGGAACAGGCCATTGCTGCAGCGAAAGTCCTCAATTGTCAAATCGTCGTACCCATTCACTACGGAACCTTTCACAATCCACCCATTTATATTGAAACAGAATCTTCACTTGATCGATTGAAGGGAGACGTGGAAATAAAGGTTTTGAAAAATAAAGAAGGTTTTTTCTATAATGGAAAGCTGAATAAAAAAAGCAACCTGTGAGGTTGCTTTTTATCTGACTTGAGTTATTATTTCTTTGATTTTCATAACAACTGCGGCAGGACTAAACGGTTTGGCAATAAACTCATTTGCACCTAAATCAAATCCACGCTTTAAGTCTTCTTCGCCGCATTTGGCGGAAAGCATGATCACAGGTGTTTTTTTGGTCCGTCTAAGTTCCTCCAGAACCAGATAACCATCTTTACCAGGCATTAATACATCTAAAATGATCAGATCATAGTTTTCGTTTAACGCTCTTTCCAATCCGTGATCACCATTATTTTCAACATCAACATGAAAGGACTCCCGTTCCAAATACATCCGTAACAAATGACTAATTCTAATCTCATCTTCCACAATTAGAATCTTCAAAACAAAACAAAACAAAACCCCCTGTTATAAGTTGCGTTTTTACTAATTTTAACATATCGGGATGGTTTTCACTATGAAGATAGTGAAAACAAATCTGGTAAAATATATTTAAAAGGGGAGTAGAAACGAAATGGTCAGGTACTTTCTTATGTTAATTTTCTCAATCATTTTCATTATTGTAATGATAGGTTATTTATGGGTTATTTATACTGAAAAAAAAGAAAACGGAAAAATACCGATAATGAAAACTTTGGGAGCTATTATTGGTCTGCTGGTAGGAGGTTTTTTTTTCATAATCACGGTTCCAGATTTACCTGCTGTAGTGTTGCATCATACAGCAAAATATGAAGGTAAATGTGAAATCGACAAGTTTTCTGGCAAAGACGAACATGTAGAGGCCGATTTTGGAGAACATAGTATCTGGTTTGATGCTGATCAATACGATAAAGTACGTGCAGGAAGCTATTATTGTAAAGTTGAGTATTATCCTCATTCAGAAGTTGGCGATTCATTAAGACTTTACCAGACCAAGGATGGAAAAGAAGTTGAAACGAGGTAGCATGGGGGGGCTGTCCCCCGATGCGGTGACGCTTTAATTCGATGGGGGACAGGCCCCTACAGCAGGAATGGCAGGATAGGCAATAATATGGAAAGGAAGAGGGCGGAAGTAATCATGGCTACACTGCCCATCGCGGCTTCTTCTTCTCCCCAGATCAGTGAACGAGTTGCCCCCAGCATTTGTGCGGACATCCCCATCGCCAATCCCCTTGCCCCTTTGCTTCTGATACCGAAATGCTTAAATAAATGGGGACCGATCGTTAAGGAAATGAGGGCTGAAAAAATAACGAATAGAACAGTGGTGGAAGAGAGACCTCCAAGGTCAGTGGAGATGGTTAAGGCGATAGGGAGAGTGACGGATTTTGGGATGAGTGACGCAATTAGCTGCTGCTTTAATTGGAAAAATTGGGCTAAGGCTACCACTGAGACCATTCCTAGAATGGTACCGCCGATCACCCCGGTACAGATTTTTTTGTAATTTTTCTTTAAGAATGACCACTGTTTGTATAGTGGAACCGCTAAGGAGACAACGGCAAGTTTTAAAAGCTGTTGAAAGAACATGCTTCCCTGTTGATAAGAATCGGTATGCAGATGGCAGACCAGCAATAGGAAAATGAGAAGAGCCGATGCCGTAAATAGAGGATTTAACCAATCCCTTTTATATTTTTTATAAAGCTTTAATGCGAACAAATAACAAAGTAACGTGAAGAACACACAGTATAAAATGTTTTCAATCAATTTTCCTTCCTCCTTTTCATTTTTTCAAACCACTCTACAAAAAAAGCTGTCCCTAACAAACTGCAAATACTGCTCACAAGCAAAATCATCAGGATATACCAATGAAAGACCTCAAGCAATTTCGGCGATAGACAGAGACTGACAATCGGTGGAATAAAAAGTAAGGTAACATGCTTCAGCTGTAAAGTGGCTGCTTTTTCAATCCAGCGCAATTTCATCACGCCTGTCAGCAAGAATAGGAAGAGAAAAATCATTCCAACAACGCTGCCGGGCAAAGGGACATGAAAAACGGCGGTAATAAGACTGCCTAGCTGAAGGAATCCCAGCAAAATCAAAATCTGAAAAATCATCGGTCGGCCCTCCTTCTGTTCCCTTAGCTTAAAGCACATTGAGAATGATTTCAGTAAAGTTGTTAAAGTTCCTTACATATATTTTGTATGATTAACTGTTCATTCAAAAAAATGAAGGAGGGCGCTATGAAAGCAATTGTATGCACCAAGTACGGTTCACCCGATGTTCTCGAGCTCAAAGAGGTGGAAAAACCTGTACCCAAGGACAATGAGATATTGGTAAAAATTTATGCCACAACCGTCGCATCAGGGGACATTCGGGTTCGGAGTTTCAACAGCCCTGTCTTGCTATGGCTGCCGATGCGGCTCTTTTTGGGACTGAGAAAACCAAGAAAACCCATACTGGGCGTGGAATTAGCCGGGGAGATTGAGGAAATAGGGAAGAACGTGAAAAATTTTAAAAAAGGCGACCAGGTTTTTGCCATGACAGGGATGAATTTTGGCGGTTATGCCGAGTACGCGTGTTTGCCGGAAGACAGGGCAGTGGCTATCAAACCCGCCAATCTGACGTATGAAGAAGCCGCTGCCGTTTCTTTTGGCGGAACGTCTGCCCTATATTTTCTACGAAAGGGAAAGATCCAGGACAGACAAAAAGTTCTGATTTATGGGGCTTCCGGTTCGGTGGGGACTTCTGCCGTTCAGCTTGCCAAATACTTTGGCGCCGATGTGACTGCGGTATGCAGCGCCGCTAACTTTGAATTGGTGAAATCGCTGGGAGCCGACGAAGTCATTGATTATACGGAAGAAGATTTTACAAACAGAGAAGAGCGGTATGATATCATCTTTGATGCCGTTGGAAAAATCTCGAAATCCCATTGCAAGAAAGCCCTATCTCCGAACGGGACATTCGTCACAGTGGATGGGCAGGGGATCGCAAAGGTACGGACGGAAGATTTAATTTTCCTCAAAGAGCTTATTGAAACGGAGAAAATAATATCGGTGATCGATAAACGCTATCCGCTGGAACAAATTCCGGAGGCACATCGATATGTAGAAAAGGGACACAAAAAGGGAAATGTTGTCATTACGCTGGTTCCTGAGGACAATTAAGCGAAGGGCAGAATAGTGGAACAAGGTTTCGGTTAAAATGGACTAAATAGTCTATTTTAAGGAGGGAACTATTTGGATTGGTTTGGATGGTCGATTTTTGTTCTAATTGTCATTGTAGGCGTGATCATTGAAATAAAGAGATCTAAAAATAAAGCCGCAACCATTTCGGTAATAATCATTGTTCTCATTGTTTATTTCATTTATTTTGTTATTGGCCATTTGTTTAAAACGGACATCCTCAATGCGATTACTTTCCGTATAAATGGCGGAATTTCCATTAGCTTTATTGGAATCATTTTATTAGTTGGAACAACACTTTTAGTTACGTATGTCCTTTATAAATATAAGCGAAGATAGAATCCATCCATGAGTGCTTCATGGGTGGATTTTTTACGTATATGTTCAGACAGAATTCTTCGATGTACAGCGGTTTTTGTCTGTCACGAATTGTTGCTTTCCCCCCTTTTATGACAAATTGTGAAAGACTTTTAATCTATTTGTAACATTACTGGTATATTCTTCTGTTATAACTAGGTATAAAGGGGGAAAGTATATGCAATTGATAAAGCGTACGATTCTCATGGTGATTACATGTGTAATGTTTATATCGGGCTCGATGATTACACATGCACAAACCAGCAAACAGGCATTGCAAGTCGTTCAGCAGAAGCTTAACCAGCAGGCGAAAGAAAAGCAATCTGTTACAAACCAAATCTCAGCCATTAAAAAGCAAATGGATTCGATCAATACATACATTTCAAATAATAAAGAGGCAATGGCGGCAACAGAGCAGAAAATTGCCGCAACCAATCAGCTCATCGAAAAGAAAAAAGAAGAAATTGTCACCCGCGAGGATAATATCTCTGCCCGCAAAGTGGTCATGAAAAAACGGCTCGTGTCACTTCAACACGATGATAATGTAAGTTTGATCATTAGTGTAATTTTTGATGCTAAAAGTTTCGATGACCTTATCCAGCGTGCAAGTGCTGTTACAACTCTTTTCAATGCAGATCAGACCATTTTAAAAGAGCAGCAGAACGATCTTGAAAAAATAGAGGCAGATAAAAAAGAGATTGATAGACAAGGTCAGGTTTTAGCGGATGAGCAGAACAAGCTCGTTCAACAGCAGGGAGAGCTCAATCAAAACCTTCAAAAAAGACAGCAGGCTTTAACAGCCATGCAGTCAAAATACAGTACAATCGACAAGCAAATGGCGCTTGCCAATAAACAAAAGGCGGGCATTGTCGCCCAGATTAAAGCTGAACAAGAGATGATCCGGAAAGAACAAGAAGCGGCTAAAGCGGCAGCCGCAACGGCAAGGGCTGCTTCGGCATCAGCATCAGCAGGCAATCAACAGGCTCCTTCTGAGCCGGCAGGACAAGGCGAGGAAATGTATGTCACGGCGACCGCCTATACTCCATATGACTCAGGCAGTGTCACCGCTTTAGGCTACAACATAAAACAGAATCCGAATATGAAATTAATTGCCGTTGATCCATCGGTGATCCCATTAGGGAAAAAAGTCTGGGTGGAAGGATACGGAGTGGCGATTGCAGGCGACACAGGCGGCGCAATCGTCGGCCACCGCATCGACATCCTCATGCCAACAAAAGCAGCCGCAACACAATGGGGCAGAAAAACTATAAAAGTAATTGTTTTAAATTAGAAACGCTGACATAGAAAGACCCAACACTTTAGCGAAAAGTGTCGGGTCTTTTTCATGTTCCTCTTAACCTACAAATAAGAAAAGCAAAAGCGGCATCAAAAGTTGGTGTCCACCCAGCGTGGACATTCTTGGGGTAAATGTCCACGAACGGTGACAGGCACCGCGTTACCATCTTAACGTTTTTTACGGTCACGTTTCCGGTCCCGATCACGGCCGCTTTCATTATCACGTTTCCGGTCCCGATCACGGCCGCTTTCATTATCACGTTTACGGTCCCGGTCCCGATCACGGTCGCTATCATTATCACGGTTACGATCCCGATCCCGGTCACGATCACGGTCACGTTCACTATCATTCTCACGATCACTATCTTGATCGCCATTACTATTATTATCACGATCACTTTCATCGTTTTCTGTTGTGGAAGGGTTTATGACAATGTCGTTGATGGAGTCCCTTAGGACATCGCGGAATACGGCAGCGGCGACTTCATTGAAGTTTTTGAAGAGGTCTGATAAGTCATCATTAAAGTATTGAATGACACTTTTTGAAAATACCGGAAATACTCCGAAGGTTCCAGGGGAAATTTGTCTAAAGTCGGCAAATTTAAAAAAGTGATTCGTGTTTAGTGCGGCCTTAAATAATCTCACGAGCTGCCGCGGTGTAAATTCCTGATCCGATGGCTGGACCCCTTGCCCATCGAATATCACTTGAACATAGACATTGGTGCCGCCAAAATCTTTATGGAGATCTAGAATAGTCGCCAATGCTTGTGCTTTTTCCTGCTTATTCACAATCACTGGAATGAGATTCACACCATTCGGAAGCTGAATCATGTTTCCTACCGTGACCTGTGTGTCATTCCCAATCGAATTTTTCAATTTGTTAAAAAAAGTAAACTCAGGTGGGCTTAATTGCGGGGATTGACTCATTTCTTTCCCTTCTTTCAGCATTTGTTCCTATATCCTATGTGATAAGCTAGTTGCTTGCTCCACTTCAATAAAAAAGAACCTTCAAACCTGAAGGTCCTTCTTACTATTAACCCAAATACACCAAATCCTTGAGTTCATCGGTCGATAGCTCGGTGATCCAGTTTTCGCTCTGGATGATTTGGTCATTCAAAAATTGCTTTTTCTCGAGCATGGCATCAATTTTTTCCTCGAGCGTTCCGGTGCAAATCAACTTATGCACGTGCACAAACCGCGATTGTCCAATCCGATAAGCGCGATCGGTCGCCTGGTTTTCCACGGCCGGATTCCACCAGCGGTCATAGTGAATGACGTGATTCGCCGCTGTCAGATTCAGCCCTGTTCCACCCGCCTTCAGCGACAGCAGGAACACCGGAAACTCCTGATTCTGGAAGCGCTCGATCATCGTATCCCGCTGCGTTTTCGCCACGCTTCCATTTAAAAACGGCACCTCGACCCCAAACCGCTTCTTCATAGTCGAACGAATCATTTCGCCCATTTCAATATACTGCGTGAAAATCAGACAGCTTTCGCCCGCGTCCAGAACGGCGTCGACCAGCTCGACTAGCTTCTCCAATTTATTCGACCGCTCGAGCAGCTGCCGTCCCACTGACTTTTCCTTCAAATAGAGCGCCGGGTGGTTGCACAGCTGCTTCAACCGGCTCAACATCTGCAAAATTAAGCCTTTTCGCTCAAACCCGGACAATTTTTCAATCTCGTTGAATGTATCGCGGACGAGCTGTTCATACAGCGAAGCCTGCTCTGTCGTCAGCGGGCAGTACTCCTTCTGCTCCTGTTTATCAGGCAGATTCAGCGCGACCTCTTCATCTTTCTTCGTACGCCGCAGCAAGAACGGGCGGATCAATGCCTGCAGCTGCTGCACCTTTTCCTTTTTCTCATCCTTTTCAATCGGAATGACAAACTTTTTCTGAAATTGCCCGAGGCTGCCGAGATACCCATGATTGGTAAAATCGAAAATCGACCACAGCTCCGACAAGCGGTTTTCCATCGGCGTTCCCGTTAAAGCCACATGGTGCCGCCCCCTGAGCCTGCGCACCGCTTTCGATTGTTTCGTCTGTGCGTTCTTAATATTCTGCGCCTCATCAATCGCAATCGTGCTCCAAATCATCGATTCAAACTCGGCTGAATCCAAGTGACTCAACCCATACGAGGTCAGCACGACATCAACCTCTTTGACTCTCGAAGAAAAATCCTCTTCCTTCAACCGGTTCGAGCCGTAATGCAGATACACGTTCATCTCCGGCGCAAAGCGCTCAAGTTCTTTTTGCCAGTTTCCGAGCACGGAGGTCGGGCAGATAATCAGCGACGCCTTCGTAGGGAGTTTCGCAGCGGGCGCCTCTTCCGAATTCTTTCGGCGCCGCCCTGGGGAAGGCACGACCGGAGCCTCATCGCCGGTCTGTTCCTTCACCATTAACAAATAAGAAATCAGCTGCACTGTTTTGCCAAGCCCCATATCATCGGCCAGACAGGCACCGAACCCATACTGTCGCAAAAACCACAGCCAGCTCATCCCAAGCTGCTGATACGGGCGGAGTTCGCCATGAAAGGCATCCGGCACGGGCTCTTTTGGAAGCTCATTTACCTCGGAAAGCTGCTTGACCATTTGCTTCCACTGGCGGTTCAATTCAATTTGAATTTTGGCAAACGCCTTCGGATTTTCCAGCTCATCCTCTGTAGCGGTAGACTCCACCAGCTCCTGCTCCAGCAAATCGCGGACATGCAGGCCTTCTTTTTCCGCCCGCTTCATTAAATCCTGAATTTGGCGTATAAACTGCGGATCCAGCTTCACCCAGCGCCCGCGGATATAGACAAGACGCCGTTTTTCTTCGACAAGCTTGCCGAATTCCTCTTCAGAGAGGTCGACCCCGTTCATCGAAAAGCGCCAATTAAAATCGAGCATCGCCTGGAGTCCGACAAACGATGGTCGGTGGCTGGAGGAACCTTTGAGAGACGCCTTCACCTTCAGATTGGCATTTTTCATCGCCTGCCACCAGGAAGGGAGGAGGATCTCAACGTTGAGTGCCACCAGCGTCTCGCTTGCCTCTGTTAAAAACATCCACGCTTCTTCTTCGGTTAGGTGGGATTTCAGCGTTTGCTCATCCTCGTCTGCCAGCCACGGAATCAGCCGTACCCAGCGTGCCTGCTCCCGTTCGACTTTTTCCAAGAATGGCTTCCATTTCCCGGGAATTTTCGACTCAACGCCATACATCTCATCGACATTTTTTTTTCCTCGCAAAAACACATCCAAATTCCACGCGCCTTCCCCATCAGCCGGCTCCTCCAACCGTAGGCCGATCGTAAACGGGGTGTCGCTTTCCTTGATACCAACCCATTCGAGCCAGCTTTCCTCATCAAAAAAACGTGCGAGTTCGGCGCCGGAGATATTTTGTTTTTTCAATAAATCCAGCTTCGGCCCAAACAGTTCCTTCATGGCGGAATTCCGCGTCAAATAGGCATCGAGCGCATGGTTGTATAAGTCGGTAATAAAATGGAGTGCCGATTCGGGGACCGCTGCCGAGATATCCTGCTCCCAAAACGAGGGATCAAATTCATCCTTCACGCGCTCCGGGAGTCGCCAGTGAAAGTGCCCCTGCTCCCAAACCGAAAAATCCGGCATCCAATCCTTTTCCACAATCCCTTCATGACAGGCGTGGGCTGCAGCGAGGCAAATCTCCGACTCCTCGCTCCAATCCCACTCAATAAAGCGATTGAACGACTCCTTCGCAAACAGCGACACCAGGTGCCAGGCACTAATCGGGACACCCTCCACATTCCGTGCCATCTCCGTCTCCAGCAGCGTCCCAAAAAAACTCTCCTCATGGCGGCTGAACACAAGATTCTTCCAGACCGCCGGATTCAAATAGCGCCCGCTCTCATCCTGCGCCGCAAGAAAATACCGTCCGTCATCCAATTTACTTGTCAATAGTTTAATAAACCTAGTTTTAAGCATCCCAAACAGGCTCCTTCGGGGAAAAAAATCCATATTCCTTTATTATACCCAAAAAAATGCCGTTAGAGGAGGGGGAGGGAAGATAAAAGCCAGTCCTGTGTGGGGGACCGGCTTATTTGTTTAATTTGGGGTGGGGGTAGTTATTCCAAATATTGGTTAAAAGTACAAAACTCCCAAAAATATGTACAAAACCTCAAAAAACAGGTACAAAGCTCACGATAACATGTTCAAAACTTGCAAAAACATGTACAAAACTTTGAAATACCCCTGAAATAAGAGCAAAAAGCACCCTATGAAGGCTGCTTTTCAACAAATCTAATTTAATCCCAGATGTTTATTTGCGAATACCCTGAATTTATTTGCGAATCCAAAGATACCTAAATTCATCACCCCGAATGTCCACCTGGGGCGGACAAAGTGGGGTGATTTGTCCACGAACGGTGCCTGTCACCATCTCACATCACTCAACCCTCAATCAACTTACTCCGCCGGCATTCTTCGTGGAAGGCGCGCAGCCGCTTGGTCCTCTCAAGCAATGTGTCGAGGAAGTATTGCCAATCGTCCAGGCGTTTTGATTTTTTGTAGATGGTTCGCAGTTTTTTGAGATGCCGGACCGCCATTTTATAGCTCGACCGATTTTTTGCTTCGATCTCGCGCTGGGCCGATTGGTGAAGCATGGCGAGCAGTACCTCCGGCTGTTCCTTCTCCACCACCTTCACGCGGTCCTTTGGAATATCGTAAAAATTCAAACCGACAAACGCCTGGAGCTCACCCCATTTTTCAAACATCCCGCGCTCAAACAACATAAACTCATAATCAGCATAGCTATAGGGCAAAGTCGTCACCAATGCCTTCTCATACAAATCAAACCGATCCGTCTCCGCACAAAACGGCCCGATTGCCCGGATCGCCGTCCTTGTGAACGTCGAGCAGGCCTGGTAACCACTTACATGATCCAAATACCTTTTAATTTTTCCTAAAAATAGCTCAATAAATGGTCCGACCCGTTTCCACGCTTTCTGCGCACTCAAAAATTCAATCCAATGAATCATATAAGGCGCCAAAACCTCGTCCGTCATCAGATTGATCTTCCGCGACGCCTCTTCATCATTCGCAAGCAGCAAATTCAAGTGAACCCCGGCAACCATCAAGGGAACCGCATTTTCCCACTCCTGCAATTCCTTCCCACGCACGCGAATCTTCTCAACTTCCTCTTCACGCCACGCCTTCTTCTTAAACAAATGCGTCCAGAGCAGGCGGTACAAATAAATCCGTTCATACTCAAGCGCCTTTGCGCACGTCAGCACTTCAAACACATCGTCCTTTAATTTTAAAATAAACTCATCAAAGTCAAACGGTAGCGTCTGAATGCCAATTTTCTCAACAAGCTCCTCCGCATCATCCAATAAATTATCGAACAAATGGAGGTAGGCCCGCTTCACGACATCCTCAGCATAGTTCGTGGCTTCACTATAAACCGCCAGCTTCCGAAACGAAATCACCACTCCGACCAATTCGTACAAGAGGCGCCATTCCTGTTCAATCGGAGCACTGGCGCGAATCCGCCGCTCATAAATCCCGTACAGCTCCGGGACAACATAGGGGCTCGTGGACTTTTTCGAAGCTAGCAGTGTATCGAAGCTTACCTCAAACGATTGAACCCAGCGGCTGTATTCCGGCTTCAGCACCCCGTTTGCCTTCATCAAATCCTTCGCCTGCTGCAGCCCCCAGCTCGCGGCGGCTTGCTTTTCTCTCATCGGCTCCCGCCAAGTATCCACCCATTCCGACACACTATTGACACGTCCATATGCCGCAAAAAAAACAGCCATCTGATGGCGGCATATCTGATCGGCAGGGCATGAACACTCACTTAACGAAATAGCCGTCAAATCCAAATCCACATTCACCGGCGTTACATCCTGGACCTTGGCCCTGGCAAAATCATCCCCCACCACAAGCTGTGTCACCAAACCCTGCCGGTACAGCATTAAACCCTTTTGCACCAGCTTTGCATCCTCCGCCGCATGCGGATTCAGCAGGTCCGCAATGTCATCCGCAAAACCCTCTAACTGAGACACCAAAGTTTCGCCTCCTCTGAAAAAAACATATTCTTCTATTATACCCAAAAATGGACGGAAATGTTGTAAAATAAAGGAAAAGAGGAGTGTCGCCAAAATTGATTAAACCATTACTCATCATTCTCGCCCCGATCTTCCTTTTATCTTTCCTCGGAGAACGACTGCTGCGCAAAAAATTTAACATCGAGAAATCGGGCTGGCTCTATCACCCCGTCAACCGCCTGCACAAAAGGAGCCAAGTCATCTTGTACATCGGTTTTATCCTAACTTACCTTGTATTCGCCTTTAACAATTTGAAGTTTACATCCCATCTAATATTCGTCTTCTTACTTCTATTAAACGCCCTGCGCGCCAACACGGAATGGAAGCACGGCCGCCCGTCCAAGCAATACATCGTCTCCATATGGGGATGCTGCATATTTTTAATCACAATCGGGAGCCTGCTGCTTTTTGCTTAATTTTGGCAAAGCCCCCACCCAAACTTTATTCCTCTTCCCGAATCTCTTTAATGCTTCTGCCGCCTAAAAAGGCGTGGCCCATTCGCAGTTTTTCAATGGTTTGGAATCCATATTTCTCGTACACTTTTTCAACTCTTTCGTTGATGGGAAAGACCCAGAGGTTTTCAATTTCCTTTTTGGCTGCTTCCTTTTGAATAAAACGAATAAGTTCGCCGATTAATCCCCGGCCCCTGTATTCCTCTAATGTGGCGACACTTTCCATGCGGGCCTGCTTGCCGTTTGAAAAAATACAAGCCGTTGCACACGCAGTACCTTGATATCGCAATAGATAATGCTCAAAGTTTGGATGGCGGAATTCATGTTCAAATGCCTTTTCCCGAACCGACTTGCCGCCAAACTCCTTTATGCTGCACTCAATCGCCAATGTTTCCGAATAATTCTCCTCGGTTACAACCTCAATCGTAACACCCTCATCAGCTTCCTTTTTCACTAACTTGCGATCCCATAATTGCACGGGGCTAATTAATTCTTCATAGCCAAAATGATTTGCTTTTAATCTAGCAACCAGATTTTGCTGGGCTGCTAAATCATAGAGATAGATTCGTGGTCTCAAATTACGAGATTGGTAGAAATCAACAACCTCATCAATCATCTTCTGAGGATTCTCATAGGCACGATCAATATGGGCATGATTGGCATCAAAATAAGTAGGCTGGCTTTCATTTCAAAAGAAGGATCCCCATTCGGTTTTCGTTCGGTTTGTAAAGGTATCCAGGTAAGCAAAGTCGAGTTCAAGAATATCATGTAGTTTCATAGAAAAATCCCTCCCATTGCGCGCTCTTGCATTCGCATCGTATTAATCGATTTTAATGTCATTATATGATATAAGGTAATCAAGCACCAATTCGAAAAGGAGACATGAACAAATGACAATCGCCGTAATCTATGGGGGAACCCGTCCAAATGGAAATACAGAACTACTGACAGAAAAAGCTGTACAGGGAATTGCAGCCGAAAAAATTTATCTGCGTGATCATACCATTGAGCCAATCATCGATATGCGTCATGCACCAGAAGGATTTCAAGACCGAAAGGATGATTATAACTCGATCATTGACCGGATTCTGCCCCATGATATTTTAATATTCTCGACACCAATCTATTGGTACAGCATGTCCGGCACCATGAAAAACTTTGTTGATCGTTGGTCCCAGACATTAAGAGACCCGAATTATCCAGATTTTAAAAAGACAATGGCTTCCAAAAAAGCCTATGTCATCGCGGTCGGAGGGGATCGTCCAACCACCAAAGGCCTTGCGATGATTCAACAGTTCCAGCATATCTTTGATTTTATGGGAATCGAGTTTGGGGGCTATATTCTAGGGGAAGGAAACAGTCCTGACGCCGTATTGCAGGACAAAAAGGCTCTTTTCGCCGCAGCAGAGCTTCAGCAACAATTAAAATCCGAATAAGAAAGGGGTATTCAATTGAAATTGATTTCCATTTGTCCGAGTAATACCGAATTAGTCGCCTATTTGGGATTAACCGCGTCACTAATCGGAGTCGATAATTTTTCGGATTGGCCCGAAGAAATCAATGGATTACCAAGGCTGGGACCAGATTTGGACATTGACATGGACATGGTAGAAGAACTAAAGCCGGATTTAGTCTTAGCCTCCCTTTCCGTTCCAGGGATGGAACGCAATATTAAAGAGCTGGAAAAACGCAGGATCCCCTATGTCATTGTGCCGAATCCACAAACCTTGCAAGAAGTCGGGGACTGTCTTTTGTTTGTCGGAAACGCAACGGAAACCTATGACAAGGCAGTGCAGCTGTACGAAAAATTTAACCGTATCCTTCAAAACTACGAATCTTTAAGCCAGCAAGTAGAAAGACCAAAATCCCTTTATTGGGAGTGGTGGGCAAAGCCGATTTTTACTCCGGGGGCAGGGAACTGGCTGACGGAGATCAGCAGACTTGCAGGTGGAAGGAATATTTTTGAAGATCAGGCGGAAGCAAGTGTCCAAACAGATTGGGAGGACGTATTGCTCCGAAATCCAGACGTGATCTGTGTGGTATGGGTGGGCGTTCAGAAAAAGAAGGTGAATCCCAAGGTCATCCTCAAACGGCCAGGCTGGGAGCAGATGAACGCGATCAAAAACAATCAACTGCATATTCTCGATGAACCTCTATTTTGCCGGCCATCGCCCCGGCTGTTAAACGGTTTGGCTAAAATAGGGCATCTCCTTTTCCCTGATATTTATCCAAAATGGAACGAGGAAGAGGACGTACTAGAACAAAAAGCGTAGCTTTTTCTAACGGTTTCCGTTTCCTTTCGCAAAACCTAAAAATGCAATTGAAAATGTAGCCCAATTTGTACTGCCTTTTGTATCTGTTTTTGTAATTAAAAATTATATGCCTCACTACTGAGGCATTATTAATATCTATTTTTGGTAAAAGAGCAGTCCCAGTTGAGGGAATCAGGATGGTTTGACAAATAAGCGGAGAAATTTCTCTTAATTAGAAAATCACACTGAAAATAGCTAAAATAGACGGAGAGATTCCGCCTATTGACTCGAAAAATATGAAAATGGGGGGTTTTTCTTTGCATAGCCGGAAAACCTCCCCTTATTTACCCCGAAACGAGCTCAATTCTAAATTTAACCGAAAAATCTCCGATTATTTTAAATATCAATAGAATAGGCACTAAGGGTGGAAAGAATAAAATGAGAGATGCTAAAAATGAGCCAGGGTCTAGTAGTGAAACTTAAATACATTATAAAAGGAGCGGCTGGGAGGCTGCTCCTTTAACTTTGGATCCCGAGCAGACTGAACAAGGATTTGGCTGATTCTTGTAGAATTGTAATTGTATTGCAATTTTTTAGGGGTGGAAGGTAGATGAAAAATAAATTATGGACCGCAATTTTTGTTACGGGCGTTGGGATCTCCAGTATCGGAGACTTTATTTATATGGTTGTAATTAATGTGTTTGTTCTTGATATGACCCATTCCGCCACAGCCGTTGCTGGCTTATGGGTGGTTTCGAGAATTGCCGCTCTGGTTGTTGGTCCATGGGTTGGCAGCATTACCGATCGTTTTTCCCGTCGCAAGCAGTTGATTGGGGTTGAATTTTCTCGGGCTGTTCTTATTGGGATTCTGCCGCTTCTTACCCATTTGACATCCATATATGGCATCCTCTTTTTGCTAGGGGTTTTCAGTACCTTCTTCGGCAGTCTATTTTTACCATATCAGACCCTGTTGATCCCGAAGGAATCTCGAAAGCGGGTTAATTCCATTGTCAGTACGTTAAAATACAGCGCCTTCTTGACGGGCCCGGCCATCGCGGGAGTTCTCTTAACCTATGGGAATGCAGTTATTCCATTGTGGCTAGATGCTTTCAGTTTCCTGGCATCGGCACTCTCGTTTATCCTGTTACCCGAATTGGGGCTTCCGCAAAATAAGGCTGAGAAGCTGCATCCATGGCGGACGGTTCTTAAAGATTGGCGGGTGGCCTTTCAATTTCTGGGGAGTAACCGTATATTTACCGTGCTTTTTGTGCTAAATGCGCTCTTTTACATCTTTGCCCTTGCCGCTGACAGCCAGGAAGTCGTGTTTGCCAAACAAGCTTTGCACCTTGGACAACTGGGATTTGGAATGATGGTAACAGCGGCTGGCGTGGGATTCGTATCCGGCTCCATCATCCTGTCATTCTTAGCCAAACGTATTAAAACCGTATGGCTGATTGGCGTTGGATCATTGTTGAATGCCCTCGGTTATTTGGTCTATGCCTTGTCACAATCCTTTTGGTGGGCTGTCACGGGGTTAATCATCCTAGGTATCTTCGGGTCGGCAGCAAGCGTCGGATTTACGACCTATACGCAACAAGCCATGCCGGTTTCCCAATGGGGCAGGATCAACAGTGTGATTGGCCCGCCACAGCAGGTATTGAATATCCTGTTCGTTCTGATGGGAGGGTTTGTTTCGACCTGGTTGGGGGTTCGGCATTTAATGGTTGCCATGACCATCATGATGAGCACCGTTGCTATACTCATTTGCCTTCTCGTATTCTCGAAAAATAATAAAAAGGAAATGGAGAAACTTGAAGCTCATAATGCTTCCTAGGAGGGTACATATGGACATTGCAAATGATGAAGGGTATAGGCGACAAAACAGAAGTGGAAGGAGGGGCAATTGTCGCCAGCCAAAACACTTCTTTTCTTCCATCGGACAAGTGTCCACACGCCAATTCAAAACCAATCATAGGCTGTATATAAGAATATGTACGAAGGGAAGCAGAAGAAATTGGTGGAGAATGAGCATCAACCGGAACGAGAAATGGACCATTTTTCAAAATTTATGTTTGGAAACAGATTTCAAAGAGAAACTGACAATCATTCACAAGAAGCGCCCGAGCATGAAGAACCAGCATCTTTTGAAAGCAGGCCGAAGCCAAACGATGATTGGTTATTTGGGAATAGAAGAAATGGACATGGGCCGTCCACTCCAAATCAAATAGAAAATCTGCTTAATAATGTGGATTTGGTGCTGCTAATGGAAACGGTGGATATGTTTGTTGCGACAACAAATCAATTCAAACCATTATTGAAAGAAGTCACTCCGTTGTTGAGTGGATGGATTAATAAATTCAAATCCAAATCTTAACGCTTCCTTTTACTTGATCAGCTGCCATTTTGGTGGCTTTTTTCCTATTTATGCCGAAAAAGTTTCCCTTGACTAAAAAAAATAGCGGTATACAATTTAAGTAAGCAACATTTAGTACGATCCTTCATATACTTTATTTACAAATACTAAAAGAGCTTTTTTTTAGCCAAAAAGTTTCCTTAGGGAAAAATATTTAGATTGTACCAATACCCAGTGAAAGGGATGAAAATAATGAGTGAAAATGAATTAGCCCAAGAAGGATGGAGAGGAGAACAATCACAACCATCATTACCTGAAGTTTATCGAAGCCTTCGGATTCCAAAGAAGGGTTCGTGGATTAAGAAGTTTCTTGCTTTTGCGGGACCAGGATATTTAGTGGCCGTCGGCTATATGGATCCAGGTAACTGGGCAACGGATATAGCGGGAGGATCGTTATTCGGCTACACGCTGCTTTCGGTAATTTTATTGTCCAATTTGATGGCGATTCTGCTTCAGGCGCTGGCTGGTAAGCTGGGGATTGTTACGGGAAGAGATTTGGCTCAAGCGTGCCGGGACCATTACAGTAAGCCAGTCGCAATGGGGCTGTGGGTTTTATGTGAATTAGCCATCGCAGCCTGTGACTTGGCGGAAGTAATTGGATCAGCAATCGCCTTAAATTTGTTATTTGGAATTCCATTGGTTTTTGGCGTGATGATCACCGCTATTGATGTACTAGTGGTGCTGCTTCTGCAAAATAAGGGATTTCGTTTTATTGAAACGTTGGTGATTATTTTAATAATTACCATCGGTGGTTGTTTTGGTACTGAAATCTTTTTAGCGAAGCCTGATGCTGGAGGGATTTTAAAAGGGTTCGTTCCAAGCGCTGAGATCATCAGCAACCCCACGATGTTATATATTGCGATTGGTATTTTAGGGGCGACCGTCATGCCGCATAACTTGTACCTTCATTCTTCCATTGTCCAAACCCGAAAGTATTCACTAACCAATAGCGGAAAAAGACAGGCGATCAAATATGCCACATGGGATTCAACGATTGCGCTATTTTTTGCCTTATTTATCAATGCCGCCATCTTGATCGTTTCATCGGCCACCTTCCATCAAGCAGGTATGACCGGTGTGGCAGAAATCAATGATGCTTACAATTTACTGACTCCGCTTTTAGGAACAACACTTGGAAGTATATTATTTGGAGTGGCCCTGCTGGCTTCCGGGCAGAACTCTACTTTAACAGGCACGTTGGCTGGTCAAATTGTGATGGAAGGCTTTTTAAATATTCGTTTTCCTGCGTGGCTAAGAAGGCTGATTACCCGATTAATTGCGATTGTTCCTGCGGTCATTGTAACGGCATTGTATGGCGAAAGCGGTACGGCTCAATTGCTCATCTTAAGCCAGGTCATCCTATCATTGCAACTTTCATTTGCAGTCGTGCCACTCATTAAATTTACCAGTGATAAGAAGAAAATGGGTGAGTTCGTCAATCCATTATGGCTGAAAATCCTCGCCTGGTTTGTAGCCTTTGTGATTATTAGCTTAAATGTCTATTTACTGTTTAAAACGTTCTTTGGTTAAAAATAAAAGGCGTTGTTCTCAAGGACAACGTCCATTTCTTATTTCTTTGAACCTTGTGTCAGGGATTTTCTGTCGATCGCTTCAGGTTGTTCTTCCATCCATCCGTGTTTAACCATGATATTGTAACAAAAAGACGATTTTAAGAAAATATTTATAAACACATATTGCCATACTATCGCCCGAGTATTGAAGCCAAAGCGCGGATACTTCTGCAGCGGTTAAGGTGTTTGTCTGTGTTTTCTTAAAAATCCCCAAAAGGATTGCCTCCGATCATTTGTTTTTCTGAGATTATTTTATGGTATTGGTTATGAAGTATACAGACGTATTAATTAACACTGCAACCTTCGACAAGTTTCTTTTCAATTGGGGGCGGGAAATCCTTTATTTAAAGGGTTTTGTCCGAATTTAATCAAACGTTTGATTAACATGGAATTTTGTCAAAAAAGTAAGATAGATTGATTTTTTGTTGGTTTTAGAAGATTGGTTGCACGGAATGAACGAAGTCTTCGACAAAAAATTTTCTCGGAAATAAGCAAAAGTTCGTTTTTCAAAAGGGTTTGTGTTGAATTTAATCAAACGTTTGATTAGTGTCGAAAAAGACTGAATACGAGGAATTTAGCTCTCCTTTGTAGAATAAATAGTTGTTAAGGGAGGAGGTTGTTTTTATGGTAATTCAGTCTAATATGTCTTCAAAGGCGATAACCGAAGTGTGGGGAGAAACATTAGCGGTTTTCCGAAGATACAATGTTCCAATTACAGAAAAGACATTACAAGCATTGGTTGATGATAATCTCCTACCATTATTATTAGTTGAATTAAATAATGTAGTTGGCAGCTCCAATGAAACCTGCATTGATGGAGGATGACAAATGCCATTTATACGGGAATAGGTTATTCCTGGGATCGTTGCAATTTTTGATTCGCCGATAAAATGCTTCAATACGCCGATAAATGTCTTGGATTCGCCGATAAAGTACTTCAATTCGCCGATACAGTGTAAGATGCAAAAATCGAAAGTTTTTGAAAAACGGCTAAATTTTTAAGGAGATACACACATTATTATTGGAAAGAGGTGTGTGTCTTGTTAGAAAAAAGAATTTTGAAACAGCTCTGGTTGATTGGGTTGGTGCTTTCGCCTACTTTGTTTATGCAGCCGAGGAAAGATCGATGGCTGGTCTTTTTGTTAAATGGCTTTTTAAATATGTATATAGATAATTACTTGGTTTCCACCAAACGAATTCAGTATCCAAAAAGGTTAAATCGCTTTCCATTATTAACGAAAGGGAGCGTTTTATATGACAGTTTACTTTGTCCGCTGGTGACGACCTGGTATTACATTTCCTCCTGTAAAAGTAAAAATATCATGGATTTCTTCAAGAAAACTTGTTTATTCGTCACCCCCCAAATCGTAGTGGAAATTCTTTTAGAGAAATACACAAAAATTATAAAATACAAAAATGGTTGGAGATGGTACCATTCGTATGGAGCAGTTGCCTTAATAAAAGTATTTGTGGTGGGATTTGTAGGGTTATTGAATAAGTTAGGATCAAAATAAGCTGCCAATTTGGTGGCTTTTTATTTTGCTTTCGGCACAGATAAATTGAGGAATATAATCTATATTTTGGTAAAAGTTATTAAAAGGTGGTGTTCGTATGACCATTTTTAGGAAAAAGAGCCGTTTGATTATTCCGAGAAAGGAGCAGGAGGAACAGCTTAACACGCACATTTCCATTTCGCTGGAGAAGAATGTGGAGTGCATGAGGGGAATTTTGGGGGATAATGATGACCTCGTAGTTAAGCCTTTTCGGATATTTGGACAATATCAGGCGGCGATGATTTATTTTTCGAATTTGGTAAATCAAGAGATTATTAATAACGATATTTTGAAACCATTGATGTATGTGCCGGAGCATTTGATCGGCAGGGAAAAGCCGCTAAACTTTTTAATCGATATCATTATGAATGAAACGCTCTATCACAGTCAGGCGAGGCTGGGGGAGTGTGTGGATCCCATCATTGAGGTGCTGTTGCGCGGGGAAACCGTGATTTTTATTGATGGGGTCAAAGAGGCCATTCACATTGGCACGAGGGATGTGGAGAAGCGGGCCATTGGCCAGCCTGAAACGGAGCAGGTGATTTTAGGGCCTCGTGAGGGATTTATTGAAAACATTGCCACGAATATTGCGCTGCTTCGGTATCGTCTGCCGACGTCCGATTTCCAAGTGAAAACGATGAAAATCGGCAGGCTGACCAAATCAACCGTTGCGTTTTGTTATATAAAAGGGATCGCCGATGAGAAGGTCATTCAGGAAGTGGAAAAAAGATTAAAGGATATTGATATTGATGCCGTGATGGATGTGGGCTATATCGAGCAGCTCATTGAAGATAATCCTTTTTCACCGTTTCCGCAAATTCAAAGTACAGAACGGCCAGACAAAGCCGTAGCGAATTTAGTGGAGGGGAGAGTGGCCATTTTTGTAGATGGATCTCCCTTTGCCTTAATGGCTCCGGTGGTTTTCAATCAGTTCTACCAAACGGCGGAGGATTATTCTTCACGGTTTTTGATGGGGAGTTTTGTTCGGATTGCGCGTATTTTAGCGCTTGTGTTTTCACTTGTGTTTCCGTCGCTTTACGTTTCATTCATCTCGTTTAATCCGGAGCTGCTGCCGACTGATTTTGCGGTTGCCGTTGCCGGGGGACGAGCGGGGGTTCCGTATCCTGCCGTCTTTGAGGTATTGATTATTGAGATTTCGATGGAGGTTTTACGGGAGGCCACGGTCCGCCTGCCAAAACAAGTCGGGGGCGCACTATCGATCGTCGGGGTACTGGTGATTGGGCAGGCTGCCGTTGCCGCCGGTTTAGCAAGTCCTATCACAGTCGTGGTTATTGCGATCACAACCATTGGTTCCTTTGCCACCCCTGCGTACTCAGCAGCTTTTGCACTCAGGATGCTGAGGTTTCCGATTATGATTTTAGCCGGAATTTTCGGGCTATACGGTGTCATGATCGGCATCATCTTTATCTTTAATCACATGCTGAGCTTAAAATCCTTTGGTGTGCCTTATATGGCACCGGTTTCCCCAGAGAACTATCAAGGGATGAAGGACGTTGTCATTCGCGCTCCTTTATGGTGGATGCCAAAAAGACCCGAATTTCTTAAACCACGTAACCGTACTCGGCTTTCAAAAAATGAAAATACAGTATTAAAGCATAACAAAATCGGAAATGACCAGAGGGAGGAGACGAATAATGGAGGACACCAGGGAAGTCACGACCCTTCAGGCGACAACCATCTTAATTAGTACCATTATTGGCGTTGGGGTCCTGCCCTTGCCGTTGTTTGCTGTTCAAGCAGGTGAAACGGGAGCGCCCTTGGTGACCTTAGCTGGTATTGTTTTAGCCGCAATCGGGTTATTTATCCTGACACTGCTTGGGATTCGTCATCCACAAAAAACCATCATTCTTTACAGTGAAGAGATTATTGGCAAGTGGCTGGGGAGGATTTGCAGCGTATTTGTGATTTTCTTTTTTTTCATCTTAACCGGCCTGGCCGCCCGTGAATTTGGGGAAGTAGTGGTGGCTGCTGTTTTGCGGGAAACCCCCTTGGAGATCACCGTCATCGTCATGCTGTTACTCTCTACCTTAAGCGCGCGGAACAATTTGAATACGTTTGCCTATATACACAATTTTTATGTTCCCATTATCCTGGCCCCAGGTCTAATCATTGTGGCCTTATCATTAAAAAATGCCAACATCTTATATTTAAGTCCACTCATTGGAGGCAACCTGCAAAGTATGTCTGCGGGGATGTTAACCGTTTCTGCTTTGTTTCAAGGTTCCTTTGTGATCTCGATGATCATCCCGTCCATGAAGAAGCCGCAAAAAGCCATGAAGGCAAGCTTTTGGGGGATTTTTGTTTCAGGCGGGTTATACCTGTTAATTGTGATTGCTACGGTCGCTGTATTCGGAACAGAAGAAATCAAGCAAATTTTTTGGCCAACCTTAGAGCTGGCCCGTACCACGACGGTTCCAGGGAATATTCTGCAGCGGTTGGATGTCATCTTTTTAGCGGTATGGGTAACCGCTGTTTTTACCACTCTGTTTTCCAGCTATTATTATACGATTTTTTCGATCAAACAGCTTTGCCACCTTCAGGACCATAAAATGCTGTCCTATTTTCTCCTTCCCTTTGTGTTTGTTTCGGCGATGCTGCCAGAGGACATTTTACAAATGTACGATGTGATTCAATATATTGGCCGGGCGGGCTTGTTGATTACGATTTTGTATCCGGGATTCCTATTAATCATTGATTTCTTCAAGAGCTGGAGGCGGAAAAAAGGTGTTTCACAATCATCGTAATTGGCTGCTTACCATGCTTTTTTGCCTCCTCGTCCCCATGCTCTCGGGCTGTTGGGACAGCAAGGAAATTGATAAGCGTGCGAATGTGCTCGCCATTGGAATCGATCAAGCAAATTCGAAGGAACAAAAAAAGGAAGATACGATTGCCCATTCGAAAAATAAAATTCCCATTCCCAATAAGGAAATGATTAAACTGACGGCCCAAATCGCTGTTCCGGGACGAATTCCGCTTGGGCCTGAACAAGGGGGAGGAAGTCCCCAAAATCCAGTTTTGGTCATTCAAGTCGTGGGTCATACGATTGATGACGCGATCGTCAATCTTCAGCAGGAGGTGGCAAGCCAATTATTTCTGGGACATCTGCGTATTATTGTTTTGAACGAAAAGGTAGCCAGAAAAGGCACGCAGCGATTTAATGATTTTCTAAGGCGAAATCCTCAAATCCGGCGGACGGCGAATCTGGTCGTATCAAAAGAGAAAGCAGCTACTTATATGAAAGTTTCCCCGAAGCTGGAGCGAATTCCATCTCTGTATTTGGCGGACATGGTCGATAATTTGGCCTCTCAAGGGAAATTTCCACCCAGCTTCATCGGTCATTTTTGGACGCTTCTTTCTAGTAAAGGGCAGGATACCTTCCTTCCATATTTCACGATCAAGGATGCTTCAAACATCCAATTAAACGGTCTTGCCTATTTTAAAGGAGATCGCATGGCAGGTCATACTACCCCTCTGGAAATAGGGGACTTTATGTCCGTCATAGGTGTCAAAAAAGGCGGGTATGATGCCTTTAGTGAAGTGCCTGGTACAGATAAGGTCATCATGGTGAGCACCAAAACCCGTAAAACGAGAATAAAGGTGAATCTGAAGAATGGCAGACCGCATGTCTTAATCAAGATTCACTATGATTGTGAGATTCAAGAAAAGGAAAGCCCGAAGCTTTCGATTTCCAATACCAGTATGATTGAAAAAATTGAAAGGGAATTTTCGAAAAGTGTCGTGAAATCGATTCGGGGTTTTATCCATAAGACACAAGGGGCAGAATCCGATATTTTTGGTTTCGGAGAGCATTTTCGCGCGAAAATCCCTAAATATTGGAATCAACGTGTGAGAACCAAACAGAGGTGGGAAGAGATTTTTAAAGATCAACTTACTTTTGAGGTGAAAATCGATACTCAATTACATCGGGTCGGCATGAAAGCAAAATAGATTAGAAGGGATGTTGAAGGCTTGTCTATCGGGTATACAGGATATTTAATCGTCCTTTTTTTTCTAACAGGAGCATTAATTCTGATAACGGACGTGAAGGCCTATAAAAATGCAGAGCTGAAAAAGGAACAAAAGGTAGCCATGTTTTTAGGCTGGATTAACGTTTCATTGGGTTTTATGTTGATGGTGGGGAATTGGATTTATAAGTATTTCGTTTGGTAAACGTTAAAGGGTTCCGTTTTGAGGTGCATACTATAAAAATGACAATGAAAATGGCTCGCCAACTGACAACCGTTTTTTGGCAAGCCATTTTTAAGTTGTTTGTGTTCTTTTGACCAGGATCTGTATGGAGTCACATTAACCCTGGGAGTTTTCATTTCCCAGATTACCATCAGTAATAAAACAAGATTACAAACGATCACAAAACTTTTTTTCTTATTGAACAAAAGTCTAATAAGAAAAATGACCGCTGTAGCGATCATTCTTGAGTTCAAGCACTCGTTAGTTAAGGTACAATTCTTCTGTTAATAGCAAATAAACAAATTGAGTTTGTCGTAAGTCCATTCCCAAATAGACCCACCTAAATACAATAAGCAATTTCCTAAAACAGGGTTTCGACCATCTCATTAAATAAATTGGACTCCTTTATCAGCCAAATTTAATAATGGACGTGGGGGTACGGATAGTGGTGGTAGTACGGATAATGATGGTGATGGTAGTACGGATAATGATGGTGGTGATAGTACGGGTAATGATGATGATGGTAGCCCAATCCAACTCCTGGAGCTCCAAATCCAGCCCCTGGAGCAACACCCAATCCTGAACCTGGTCCACCTAATCCAACTCTTGCGTAATCTTCATAATACATAGGAATCACAGTCCTCCTCTTCATTTCTTTTTACATTAGAGCATATGAATTTTTGGGTATTTGTTCTTGGGTGTTTATCTTGATTTCTAAAAAGTTATGTAACAGATTGCGATGCTTTAAGAAGGGCATCGCTTTTTCTTTATTCCAAACGCAATCTTTTTGCATACTATAACGCATTAAATGTAAGGAGATGATTTCTTGGGGGAAAAAGAAGAAAATCACCATTCTCATTGCTTTGAACCATTCATAAGTCCCAATCCTATTACATCATTTAATCCCGTTCAACGCTTTCCGAAAATTGATCAAACCTCATTTGTAAGTCCGTTTACCAGTGTCATAGGTGATGTTACGATAAAAAACAATGTTTTTGTAGCTCCTAATGTGAGTATACGTGCGGATGAGGGGGCCCCTTTTTATATTGGATCTAATTCAAATCTCCAGGACGGAGTCGTTTTACATGGTTTAGTCAATAAACGGATTTCAGTTGGAGGAAAAGGGTATTCGATCTTCATGGGAAATGAAGTGAGCATTGCTCATGGTGCTCTTGTCCATGGTCCTTGTTATATTGGGGACAAAGTATTTGTCGGTTTTAATGCGATTGTTTATAACGCTATTGTCGGGAAAGGCTCCTTTATTTCTTATAATGCGGTCGTAACAAACGGCGTGCGAATTCCACCTAATCGATTCGTCCCGCCTGGAGCGAATATTGATTCGCAGGAAAAAGCAAATGCCCTTTCCAAAGTTCCGAAGGATAGTAAGGAATTTGCACAAGCAGTTCAACAGGTCAATCAGGAATTTCCTGCCTCTTATCACTTGCTATTTGGGGATAAGCGTTGCTCTTGTGGATTGGCCTATGGCCAGGATTGAGGGTTCTCCACTTTAATGCCGATTTTTATGTACCAGTTTGGCCTTTTGGTAACGTAGACTCCTCTAGGTGCCTATTTCTTCTTTCTCCATCTGCAAATGGTCACGTAGATACCTTCTAAGTGCCTATTTCTTCTTTCTCGACCTGCAATTGGTCACGTAGACTCTTTCTACGTGCCTATTTTTTCTTTTTCCACCAGCCACAGGTTACATAGATTCCTTCTGCTCTCCAGATTTTGGTCAAAGGTATAAGTCCCCTTTCTTTACTTTCCCTTTTTCAGGGCATAAAATAAAAACACTATTCAAAGAAAAGGAGATCTACTATTGAAACCCTATATACCCATACTTTTAATAGTAACTGCTTTATTACTATCCTCGTGCGGAGGAGCAATCAATATACCTAATTCACAAAAAATGATTATGAAGCCAGTAGGTGTTATACCGACCAATTCGGAATGGAAAACAACAGGGACACTGAAGCCAAATCAAAACGTTCATCTAACCATTCTAATAAAGGATAAGGCGAATAAACCGATTCAGTCATTTCGGGTGGTTAATGAAAAATTGATGCATTTGATCGTCATTAGTAAGGACTTATCTTATTTTGTACATATCCATCCAACATTTAAAGGCAACGGGCAATTTGATATCGATACAACGTTCCCTAAGGCGGGGGATTACAAACTTATTTCAGAAACTACCCCTAAAGGAGGAATTGATAGCAGCGTCGACACGCATTGGCTGCACATCAATGGAAATGTGCCAAAACCGAATCCGATTGAACCTGATCAAACCTTTGAGAAAGTGATTGATGGATTAAAAGTGAATCTTTCTTTTGATATGGTTCCAATGGCGAAAATGACAACCAATATGACCTTTACCTTTCACGACAGCAAGACCAATAAACCCATTACCAACCTTGAACATTATTTAGGAGTAATGGGGCATTGCGTGGCCATGAGCCAAGATTTACAGAACTATCTCCATATCCATCCGATGAAAACAAAGGGAAACGGTCCGAAGGTCACCTTTATGACTTATTTTCCTAAAAAGGGAATTTATAAAGTTTGGGGACAATTCCAATACCAAGGTCATGTGATTGTTGTGCCTTTTGTCATTTCAGTAGAGCATTGACGACATCAGGTATGTAATTTTAGAATAGTTCATTTTTCCAAATCGATTGAAGCATAAATATCAGGCGAGGACACATTCTATAAAGGTTGACTTAAATAATCTTTAGATTGAGGGGGATTTTTATGGGTGATCTTTTAGATATGTTCAAAGGTGATGAGCCACAAGAGTATGAAAAAAACAAAACCAGTTCGGACAGTGGTGCACTCCAGCTTCATAGAGAAGAGTTAGATATTTCGAAAAATAGAACTGATGCCGGAGAAGTAGTCCTTTCAAAAGATGTTGTGGAAGAACAAAAAACGGTCGACGTTCCTGTGATGCACGAGGAAGTTGTCATAAAAAGAACGAAATTGAATAACGAACGAAGTGATGGAGATTCCATCTCAGAAGAGACCATCCACATTCCTGTTAGCCAGGAAGAGGTGGACGTTAACAAATTTACAGTAACAACCGAGGAGATCTCTGTTTCGAAACGTCAAGTTGAGGAAACTCGGCAGATTCAAGAAACGCTTAAGCATGAAGAGGCTCATGTGAATACCACTGGAAGTGTGGATATTATTTCCGATGACTCGAATTTTACCGATATAAATAACGATTGATAAGACACATACACCTCTGTATTGCATAGCAATGGGGAGGTGTATTTTCTATGGAGGGAGATTATGTTGCCTGCAAAGAATGATCATAAAGACGAAGCTCATCTTCTACTACATAAAGAGGAATTAGAAGTAAGCAAAAAATGGATTGAGACAGCGGATGTGAAAGTATATAAAAACACTTATACCGAAGAGAAGCAGATTACTGTTCCTATTACTCATGAAGAGTTGGTCATTGAAAAAAGGATGGGCACTACGGGAGAACAATCGGAAACGATCCGTATCCCTATAAGCGAGGAACGAATTGAAGTCACGAAGCAGCCTGTCATTTTAGAAAATGTTGAGGTTTATAAAAACCAATTCGAAGAAATGATCCACATTAACGAAACCTTAAAAGAAGAAAAAGCTCGAATCGAAACAATTGGCGATATAAAGGTGGTGGATGAGAGCAAGTAATATATTACAAAATACCACCCGATATGGGTGGTATTTTGTAATTAGAATCCAAATGGTCCTGGTGGGCAGCAAGGATTGACGGGCATACCGCACATTGTATGTGTTTCACAACATTCATTTACACATGACTCAGTATGCGGGAAAAAATGTTGATGATTAATCATTTGCTTGTTGACTGTCGTTGTGTGAGACGGATGGACATGTGTGACTACTTTATTAAATAACTTCGTCTTAACATATTGTTGTCCAGGTGAAACCAACGGTGGATCATACTGAGTCGGAAAAACTTGTGGCGGGCAGTATTGCGGTGGACAGGGTGGCGGCGGACAGAACGGTTGTACAGGCGCTATCTGATTTGGCATATTTGGCATTACACCAAATCCATAATTTCTATTCATCATTAAATGACCTCCAGTTGTGTTTGTCTTGGTACAACAATAGTCTATGAAGCTTTTATTGTTTTGGACTAGTTTGGTCACCTATTTTATGAAACTATTTGTTATAAAAGCGAAGGTGCATGTCCAACTAAGCATTCTTATTAAATAAACACTGACATCAATTTAGGCTTTTTTTCATACTATATTTTGGGGGTGGAAAAATGCCGCGTGTAAATTACCGAAGTTCAGACGTTGACTTAATGGCAAGGATGATGAGAGCTGAAGCTGAAGGTGAAGGAAACCAGGGAATGTTATATGTTGGGAATGTAATCGTGAATCGTCTTGTAGCAAATTGTTTAGACTTTAAAGATTTAAGAACAATTAACCAAGTTATTTTTCAAGTACAAGGTGGAAATTTTTCCTTTGAAGCCGTTCAAAAAGGGAATGTATTTTATCAAAGATCAAGAACTGCTGAAAGACGATTAGCAAAACAGAATTTAAATTATTGGAGAGACTTCCCAGCGAAATTTGCCCTTTGGTATTTCAATCCACATGCTCCATGCCCTCCAACATGGTTCGGTCAACCTCAATCAGGTCAATTTAAACAACATTGTTTTTATGAGCCAAAACCTGGAACCTGTGATAGTGTTTATAGCAGTTAAATTTATTCTTTGAGTTTTTACATATATACTCAAAGTAAAATAAAACTTTTAGTAAGTTAAAGATGGGATTGCTGCGGCGGTCCCATCTTTTATTGTGTTTATGTAGGGTTTAAGTATATTGACATGAAAGTGAAAAAGGATTATTATTATCTCGAATTCGAGATAAATGTTTTTAATTTATAATTGTTAGTAAAAATTAGTAAGGAGAAATGTAAAAAAGGAGAGAAAGACGATGTTAAAAAAGATCGACAGCAAAAACATGGGCGCCGGTAATCATGGATGGTTAAGAAGTAAATTTCACTTTTCTTTCGCAGAATACTTTAATCCTGATAATATCCAATTTGGTGTTTTACGAGTCATCAACGATGATTTGATTGCACCCAAAACAGGATTTGATACTCATCCACATAGAGATATGGAGATTATTTCTTATGTCGTCAATGGTGAATTAACGCATGGGGACAGCATGGGGAATCAAAGCACCATAACACGTGGACAAGTTCAATACATGAGTGCGGGAACAGGTGTCCTTCATAGTGAACATAATTTAGGGGAAGAGACAGCTAGGCTTTTACAAATTTGGATTTTTCCAAATAAAAATGGGCTTCAGCCAAACTATGGTGATTACCGATTCAATTGGGAAGACAGAAAAAATAATTGGCTTCATATGGTGTCAGGATTAAACGGAGATGCTCCCATTAAAATCAATCAAGATGCCAATCTTTATTCATTGGAATTAGAACAAGGAAAAGAGATTACCTTCCCAGTAAAAGAAGGCAGGCAGGCTTATTTCGTGCAAATAGAAGGTGCTTCATCCATTGGCGATGTTGAGTTATCGGAACGAGATGGAATGGAGATGGTAGAAGAAACTATTACTATTAAAGCAATGGAAACTTCACATATTTTAATGATTGAAATGAAAAAGCAGACTGATTAAAAGCATCCGTAAGTTGTACAAGTTCATTAGACACTAAAGCGAGTTTGATAAATAAGCGGAGAAACTTCTCTTAAGTAAGAAATAGCACTGAAAATAGCCTAAATAGACGGAGGGATTCCGACTATTGACTCAAAAAACGTGAAAATGGGGAATTTTTCTTTGCTTAATCGGAATACCTCCGCTTATATCTGCCTCTTAAGCTCCCTCTAGATACATTAGCCGGAAATTCTCCGCCTATGAATTCTCAAATCTACACGAAAATCAATAATAACCTAAATCACAAATGATAGATTTGATTTAAGAAGATAACGTTCTATGAACTCAGCTAATCCATCATTTTCATGGTGCCCCGTAACAAAATCAGCAGCTGCTTTAACCTCTTCACTAGCGTTGCCCATTGCAACACCAGTTCCCGCATGGCGCAGCATCTGTATATCATTGGGTCCATCTCCAACGGCTACGACTTCACTTGGACTAATTCGAAATTCGCGAAGTAAGCTTCTGATAGCGGACCATTTGGAAACATTAGGAGCAAGGATTTCAAACCCGTCATTCCAATCGATGACTTCAGCTTCCATTTTAAACAAAGCGGATAATTCAGTACTTGGGGTACCGGTTCGAACACTATATTTAAGAACATCTTGATAATTTGCTTCTCTTAAATCTCCGATATACCGTGGCGGAATTTGCCCAACTTGTGTCCAGTAATCGATTTCCTCATTTGTTTTCTTACAATAAAGCCCATTTGCTGTGTGGATCATAACATTACAAGGATTTTCAGCGGTCAGGTGGTGGAATCGTTCTTCGTTCAAGTGGACGGTTTTCATTTGCATCACTCTGCCTGTTTCTGCCTCGTGAATAGAGGCGCCATTCAAACAGATCATGGGAGTCCGTAATCCAATTTGTTTATGGTAGGGAACGGTCACTTCATAGTGTCGACCAGTGGCCAGAAAAACCTTGACTCCCTGATGAACGAGCCTATTAATGGCTTCCATGTTTCGGTGGGAAATGTTATTTGAGGCGTTTAGTAGTGTACCATCCATATCAATAAATATCGCACGCACATTCATTTCTTTTGCCCCCTCATCCGTTGTTACAACAAGCATATCATCTGAATATTAAAGTCTTGTAAACTCAGTGTACGGATTAAATAAAGTTTAATTGGAAAAAGGGGAGGGGTTCTTTGGAAGGTCAAGCTTAATGTCGATTTTCTTCATTCTAATCGGTTTCGGTCAGTGAGAGGCACGATTGATGACTGGTTACTTATTTTCGAACCGATTTCAGTCACGTAGAAGCCATCTAGATGCCCGGTTACTTATTTTCGAACGGGTTTCAGTCACGTAGAAGCGTTCTAGATGCCTGGTTTCTTATTTTCGAACGGGTTTCAGTCACGTAGAAGCGTTCTAGATGCCCGGTTACTTATTTTCGAACGGGTTTCGGTCACGTAGAAGCGTTCTAGATGCCCGTCTTCTTATTTTCGAACGGGTTTCGGTCACGTAGAAGCGTTCTAGATGACCGGTTACTTATTTTCGAACGGGTTTCGGTCACGTAGAAGCGTTCTAGATGCCTGTCTTCTTATTTTCGAACGGGTTTCAGTCACGTAGAAACGGTATAAATGCCCGTCTTCTTATGTTCAAACCGATTTCGGTTAACTAAAAGCTCGATAGACGATGTTTTTTACTTCTTAAGCCAAGAAAACTCGCCATTACAATGACGAGTTGACGATATCGACGTGAATCCCTGCGCCTTCATTTTTCGATCAACTTTTGATGGATGTATTAAATCCTCTAATAATCAGCCACACAGCCAAAATCATTTCATTCGCAAATACCGGCAGTGCCAAAATCCCACCCCAAACAGAAACCTGTTGGATGTCACCGAACATTTCCAACAAGGCACTAATAAAAATAAGAGTCGCCCCTGTCATGCCCAAAATCGGGATAAACCGGGGGACAAGCCTGGATCGATAAAAGATATAACTGTACATCATGGTATTGATGCCCAGCATAAAATTGGGGCCAAGTAAAAAGGTCCAATCATGGACCGCCTTTAATGCAGTACCCGTAGCTTGAAAAGAGGCGATATTCGTTGTTGTTACTCCCTGGCTTAAAGTTAAAAGGGACAATACACTAATAATTCCAATGGTAATAATGATGGCCTCAAGAAACCTAAAGCACACATGCCAAAGTGCGATGGTTTCATTGTACTTCCTTAAAATCGGAAACATCGTTGTGGCCGTGCCGACCGCTGAAACAACGAGGATTAATTCCATAACGGCTCCCACGATTACCTGATTGGCATGTTTAGAACCATTCATCAGGTAATTCGGACCATTTAAAATCGGATTGTATAAAGTTAGACCGATGATAGCTGTAACGGCTGCAAGGATAAACAGGACCCCTACGATGATTGAACTCTTTTTGGTAGTAATAGGTTTCATCTCCTTTTTAAAGTTGTTATTAGTCATATATAAGAAAAAATTACCGAAATATGACTTCAACTAAGAAAAAGGAATTGTGGAGAATAATTACCTCTTACACTTTATCTGCACGCAGGCGCAGCCATTCCGTTAACCGATAATTCCCAAGCACAAATAGCAGCAATACCGGGTAGCATAAGGCTGAGTACCATAATTTCCACCTTGTATAGTAAAAAAATCCGGAACGCAACGCCCCCACTTCATAGACAAGACAAAAGGCTGTCCATCCCAAAATGTACAGCAGCTTTAATAATTTTCTTTTATCGAACGGAAAGTAATTTAAAAAAATGGCATTTATGGGCGGATATAAGAAAATGGGTAGAAATCCAGACCATTGATTACCTGGAGCGATGTAGCCGAACAGGTTTAATTTCAAATCCAACGTCATATCTGACATCGACTCAAGCACAAGAGAAAATAAGGAAACAGACCAGATTTGCAGCCACGATATCCGTTTCGGCATAAAAATGGCGAAACCATAGAAAATGATGAGTGATAAAATGAGAAAAAGGATTGCTACCCCCTCCTTTAACACTGGCAGTCTAAATCGGTTTAATCTACAATCTTTTTTGTATCACGTCTGACTCGCCAAATAAGGTATTCTGTCTGAAGCTGGGACCATATAAAGCCGCCTACCATTAAAGCAAAATACAACTTTCTATCTTGTTTATTTTCTTTCCGCCTATTCCAGCCTATGGTAGCAATTGAAGTGATAATATGTATGAATATGGTAAAAAAGGCAAGCTGTTTCACAAAAGCAGCTCCTAACGCAAAGGTTATTTTCCTTTATTATGTGTTCTTTCCATTTAATCATTCGGTAACAGTTAGTTTCCCGTAAAAAAAACACACATTTTCAAAAAACAATTGTAAATAAATGTAATAATTCATTTATCTGCTTGGGGCACCATACTAAAAAAACCACTAGATAGGATTCTAGCGGCTTTTTAGTCTTAATTTTTTAGATTTAAGAATTTGCGTATTTCTCCAATATAAGGGTCTTTTACATAGTTTCTATATAAAAGATCGGCTAATCGAACGGGATCCCCAAAAAAGTATCTTTCATATTGGGTTTGCCTTGTACCAAATGAACTCATGGTAAGATCCCATGCCAAACGGAATAGTTTGACTCGGTCCATGGCACTCATACTATCCGCTTGAAGATATTGGTCCAGGTCTGCCCTAATTTCAGAATCAAAGGCTCTTTCCGTTGGTAATGAAACCATTCCGCTGGCGCCAATTAATTGGACAATTTCACTGAAACGGGGGTAAATTCCTGGATAAATGGAACTTGCGACCTGCAAAGGAACCATACTGGGGCGCATATATCCCCATTCATCTAATTCTGCATCATTTTCTGACTTCTCTAATAGTGCTTTTATGGTTTCAAGACCAGTAATAATTTCAGAAAGTTTATCTTGTATATGCTGATATTCACCAACATTAATGGTTTTGACAAGCAGTAGAGCTACTCCAAGAACAAATTCTGTTTTGACCATTTGTCTGGTTACGGCTTGATGATAAGCGAATGGGTAAAAAGAGCTTATAATCAGAAAATCAGTAGCAGCATCGACATTATCATAATAAAATACACGATCCCACGGAACCAAAACATTGTCAAAGACAACGATGGAATCCATTTCTTCATATTTTGAACTTAAGGGATGATTGAAAGAAGAATCTCCTCCCACAAATGATTCCCGGCAAATAAATTTTAATCCCTTTGTATTAGAGGGAATGGAAAAGGCAAACGCCTCGCTTGGATCGAAATACAGTCTCGGAGCACCAAAAACTAAAATTTCATCCGTTAAACCACCTTGAGTGGCAAGTAAACGGGCACCTTTTATCACCAATCCTTTTTCATTTTGATCTACAACCTTAGCGGAGATTGGCTCACTCGAAAATCCAAAATTGGCTTGGGAACGATTTACCTGGGGGGTAATAAAGGTATGTGTAAACGAGAGGTCTTCCTCCATAGCCCTTTCATACAGGCGTTGAACATTTTCAGGAAAACAATTTTCTCTATCTTTTAAAAGGCCGGAGGAGGAGGCAAAACTCATAACTACCGTATTCATATAGTCAGGACTTCTACCCATCATTCCATTCGTTTGTCTTGCCCAATGTTCAAACATTTTTCTTCTTCTTTTTAAATCCTCTTTCGTTTTGGGCTGTAAGAAGGATAGTCCAATTGGGTCTTCTTTTTTTGGCAAAAAGAAAGTCATCTCATCCTTTATACCATCATTGTTTTGCAAATCATAAAGGGAAGCCTTTGACTTAAGAATCCCTTTAAAGGCAGGATGCTCTGAAATTTTACCCTTGACTTTTTCACCATCAAACCAAATTTCATTTTCCATTCTATCTAAACGATCAATAAAATCTTTACCATTTATGATTCCCATGTATTACAGCCTCCTTATAACTCGATGTTTTTACAATAGGCACCATACGAATGCTTTTGAAATTTCCGGGACAAATGAATCCCTCCTAAATATAGGTGGTAACTATATGTAAAATATGTAGTTATGACTGTGTTTGTGCCTACAAAAGTAAAAAAATTGTTCTAGGAGCACCTTTGCAGGTTATTTGGGAAAGGTTTTATATGGATGCTTAAATTGAAATTGCTTTATTTACAGCATTTGGAATCGGACATCTAGGATAGCCCTCATGCTTTTTCCAAAAAATATAAGGTGTCTATCATCCTTATAGAAGGGAAAATGAACATGAACAAAAAAGTGATATCGATTTTGACCTTATTGCTGCTTCTACCATTTTCTCAAGCCTTTGCCCAAAATAATCCTCGGAATACCTATGAAGTAAAATCAGGTGATACGTTATGGAAAATTGCCAATACCTATGGGACCACGGCAACGGATCTTAAATTGATCAATGGATTGCAACAGCCTGATCAATTGCTGGTTGGACAGAAATTGCGGGTTCCGATTATGTATCAAGTAGTGGCAGGGGATACGTTATGGAAGCTCTCCCAAGCGTTTAATTCCTCGGTTTCCTTAATCAAAACGGCAAATGGACTTAACACAGATGTCCTGCATGTGGGGCAAAAATTGAAGATTATCCCGACAAAACTGTCAATGAACGGGCAGTTTGTGCTGATGACGAGGGAGCAATTTAGGGATTGGCTATTTAATCAAAAAATCACGAGAAAAATTACGTTTTTCCAAGAGCATCACACTTACCAGCCTTCCTATAAGAACTTTAACGGCTCCAATCATTTTGATTTAATGAATGCGATGAAGGATTATCATGTGAATACGATGCACTGGAACGATATCAGTCAGCAATTAACGACATTCCCGGATGGAAGAGTCGTCGTGGGCAGACCATTTAACACACCTCCGCAAGGTTCGTTTGGGCTGCTAAATAAATCGGTCACACCAACCATTGAAGCAACGGCGGTCGCGACGGAAAACCTGGGGAACTTTGATATTGGAAACGATCAAATGACGCCCGAGCAAAGAGAAACCATCATTACGGTTGCGGCTTTATTTTGTATCAAATTTGGGTTAACGCCTTCCATTGACAGCATCCAATACCATCATTGGTGGGACATGAATACGGGGGAAAGAGTATTGGATAACAATAAAGGGCATGCAGTGAAAACATGTCCGGGTACAGGATTTTTTGGAGGTAACAGCACTACCGATGCGAAAAATAATTTTTATCCTCTTGTAAGACAAAAAATGCAGGAGATTTTAGCTACCATGTAATTTAGAAGAACGAAGGCGAGAGATCAATTGTCTTCGTTTTTTTATTGAATTAGCGATTGATATCTTTGAGCTATGTAAAGAAGAGGGCATATTTGCGACCAAAAAAGCTGGCCTCGTATCATATCGAATACCCTCAAGGACACTTTGAGCTTAAAAAACAGTCAAAGTGTCCTTGAGCCACGCCTTCGAGGACACTTCGGCCTAAAAAAACAGTCAAAGTGTCCTTGAGCCACACCTTCGAGGACACTTCGGCCTAAAAAAACAATCAAAGTGTCCTTGAACCCCGCCCTCAAGGACACTACGGCCTAAAAAAACAGTCAAAGTGTCCTTGAACCATGTCCTCGAGGACACTACGGCTAAAAAACCAGTCAAAGTGTCCTTGAACCCCGCCCTCAAGGACACTTCGGCTTAAAAAACCAGTCAAAGTGTCCTTGAACCCCGCCCTCGAGGACACTACGGCCTAAAAAAACATTCAAAGTGTCCTTGAACCAAGCCCTCGAGGACACCTCCACCCGAAAAAACACACAAACTGTCTTTGGACGATGCCCTCGATCTTGTTAAAATCAGCAACCGGTATATTAATTACATCCGTTTTGCTCTTTCATCAATTTCTCGAATATATTCATGTTTACCCTCAATATACTTTTCAATATCTGCCGGGTACTTTTGTGCTAATGCTTGTTTCAGTTCACTATATTTGTGTGCTTCCTCGGAATTGGCAATCATATAATCCCTAAAGGCCAGGTGTCTGTCGATTTCTTTATTGCCTGTCTCGAACATGTGAACATGGTGAGACCGATGATCCCCGCCTTTGATAAAGAATCTTCTTTCCGCTATTCCATTTTCCCCTTTGGCTTCATACCCGATCTGTTCCATTTCATGAAGGAAATCATCAACTCGTTCGATTTTTTTCACTTCCACTAAAATATCGATAATCGGTTTGGCTTGGATATTGGGAATGGCAGTGCTGCCAATGTGAAAAATTTGGATGATCTCATTCCCGAAAATGGCGTTTAAGTTTTCAGCTTCATCCTGAAACATTTTCGACCATTCTTCCCTATGTGCGACAACTTCAACCTTCCTCATAAAAACCCGCCTCTCTTTAAAAAGATTATAGCAAATTTCCCCTTCCTTAAAAAAACGAAGGAAGGAATTGGATAAAAGATAGGAAAATAAGTAAAAATGGTAAAAATTGTTCGCAGGTGGTGTGATGAAGTATGTCTAATAATCCCTCAATCTTTCGGAAGAAGGGGAATTCAAAAGCGTTTATAGATGCATATGAGGAAGTGTTGGGACTTTGGAAGGTTCCTTACGAAGAAATGATGATTTCCACTCGTTTTGGGGAAACGCATATCGTCGCAGCAGGGCCAAAGGATGCGGAGCCTCTTATTTTAATTCATGGCATGACCTTCAGCGCCACGATGTGGTACCCCAATGTGGAGGCGCTGACCAGCCGCTATCGAATCTATGCATTGGATACGATTGGCGACTTAGGGAAAGGGAGAGTAACACGGGTCATGAAAACTTCACAGGATGCGGTGGAATGGCTGGACGATATCCTCGCCGGACTCCATCTATCATCAGCTGTTTTTATCGGACATTCCATGGGTGGATGGCTTGCGATGAATTATGCGATTCACACTACTGAGAGAGTTGAAAAATTGATATTATGTGCGCCGGCAGCGGGCATTCATAAAGTCACGCCGAAATTTTTCTTCAAAGTGTATCCGGCTGTCCTGTTCCCGTCAGTGAAACGGATTCGGAAAGAGGTTTCGTGGTTTTTAAGTCCATCCTTTCAAACAGAGGAAAAATCGGAGAAGCTGATCCGTCAATTTGTCGTATCCGGTTTAAATTGTGTGCCTTGCATCCGAGTCGTGCCCACTGTTTTTTCGGATCATGAGCTTCAAAATCTCACAGTCGAAACGCTGTTACTAGTGGGTGAACACGAGGTCATTTACAATCCATTCAAAATGCTCGAAAAAGCAAAGCAGCTTATCCCAAATCTTACGACAAAACTGGTTCCGAATGCGGGACATTCATTGACAGTAGAGCAGGCGGAAATCATTAATGAAGCGATTATGGCTTTTTTGACGGATCATTAGAGATCTGTTTACTATCACACAACTAAAAGTAAGAGGATGAATTAAAAGGGAATCGTACTAGTAGAGTTCAATATAATCCCCGTTTTAATTATATTTATCTCAAAAGAGTAAACCTAAATCGAAAACCATTTAGGCTTTTTTCTGCTTCAATTCACTCTTTGATTGCTACTATCCCTCGACTGTTGAACAAACAACCGAACCAGTTTTAAAGCTAGAACAAGAATATAGAAAAGAACGGGATAGCAAAAGGAAGAGTACCAGTAAGTCCAACCATGATGATATAAATAGCCAGATTTTACAGCAGCAAATTCATAAAGAAGCGAAAAGCTGCTCCAAATTAATATGTATCCAAAGCCGATAAATAGTGCTTAAATTCGGCTAATAAAACTCGATTAATGATTTCACATTCACCGATGATTTCATTAAAAAAAATCAGGGTTGCTAATTTAGCAGCTCTTTTTTGTTGACTTAAACTAGGGTTTAAGTCGTATCATAATCCTGTCGACAAGGAAAGATAGAATTTGGAGGTCTCTGATGAAATATTGTTCAATTAGCGAAGCTGCAGCAAAATTCAATATTACAGAATCATCGTTACGTTATTATGAAAAAAAGGGACTACTGCCACTGATTGAGCGTGATAAAGCAGGGAGGCGGTTATTTTCAGAAGCTCAAATTTCACTCCTTGAAACCGTTATTTGTTTAAAAAATACGCACATGCCCATTAGTGGGATTAAGCAATATATTGATTGGGTAGTAGAAGGAGACAATACCATTGAACTCCGACTTGAAATGATGAGGAACCACAAGCAGGCAGTACTAGATGAAATTTCGTTAATGACAGAATCTTTAAAGAGGATTGACATGAAAATTACGAGGTATATAAAACGCACAATTTCAGAAAAGGTATAAAGTGAAGAAAATAATAGGAAAAGAGGAACTAACATGAAACCTTCAGGAAATACCATACTTATTACAGGTGGAAGTGCGGGAATAGGATTAGCTTTTGCTGAGCGCTTTATTAAAGCTGGAAATAAAGTCATCGTTACGGGACGACGTGAACACGTCCTGAAAAATGCAAAAGAAAAATTCCCGGACCTTATTACCCATGTAAGTGACTTGAGCACGGAATCTGAGCGTGTATCATTGTTTGATTGGGTAACAGAGAACTATCCAGAAGTGAATGTGTTAGTGAACAACGCAGGGATTCAACAACGTTTTAATGTGTTAAAAGCAGATGCGAAGAGCAAATGGAATTATTTCAATCAAGAAATCACAACTAACATTGAAGCACCAATACATCTGTCTATGCTGTTTGCTCCATTTTTTGCTACAAAAGAAGAGGCGACGATCATTAACGTCACATCTGGGTTGGCGTTTACTCCGTTTGCCATTGCTCCGATCTATTCAGCAACGAAAGCGGCACTTCATTCATTTACGATGAGTCTACGACACCAACTTTCTGATTCATCTGTAGAAGTAATTGAAGTAGCTCCTCCGGCAGTGAATACAGATTTAGGCGGAGCAGGGTTGCATACTTTTGGAGAACCGTTAGATGAATTCGCAGATGGGATTTTTAAAGGCTTAGAAGAGGGTAAACAAGAAATTGGATATGGTACTTCAGTGGAACGGCTACGCATGTCACGAGACAAAGTCGATGAACACGTAGCAAATATGTACAATGCAATGAAATATACAATTGAATAACGATCTTTGCTTCATGTTGGAACCTGAAAAAGCAAAACTCGCATTTCAACATAAACAACGATAGGACTTTACTTGGAGAGGTGGGTATGATGGGCTCGTTTGCCTGATGAAACAACTGCTTCAGCCTTTCAAGATAAATCGTACCCACAGAGGCTCCTAGTCAAGTCCTTAAACGCTATTCTTTGGTTACATATGCATCATATCAATGTTATAGGTTAGTAGAATAATAAAAAAATCGCTGTAGCTAATGCGCTCGTTACTTTAGGTGAATTGTTTCACAAAGATTTTTCTCACCTTTTACCTTTTTACCGGAACACTAGTTTATACTTTTACGCAGAAGTTTCACTCAATAATTTTCTTCTCAAATTTAATAGATTATCAAGTTCCTGACTAAGATTAATTGTTTCTTCAGATGTAAATCCTTTGGACATTCCTACTGAAATCATTCTTCTTCTCAGCTTTTCAATGAGTTCAAATAAATTACTATTCACCAATATTCGCCCCTTAATTACGTCAGTAAACTGATTCTAACAAATGAAAGCGAATACAATAAAATGGTTTTTGTCATCAATTATCGACATAAATTGCCCCTTTCATTAAATACTTTAATGGCTTAATTTTCTCTAGTACGAATTGAGAACTATAAAATGTACCCCTACAATTTTACTCTCAATTTGATATTCTTATCCTTTATTGAGTAACCAGTTATATTTAAAATAAGAGGAGATTTTTCGGTTATTTGCAAAATGGAGCTCGTTTCGGGGTAAATAAGGGGAGGATTTCCGGTTATGCAAAGAAAATTCCCCCATTTTCATGTTTTTCGAGTCAATAGACGGAATCTCTCCGTCTATTTTAGCTATTTTCAGTGCTATTTCCAAATTAAGAGAATTTCTCCGCTTATTTATCAAATCTATGCTGGATTCCCTCAACTGGGTCCGCTCTTTTACTAAAAATAGATATTAAAATAGATACAAAAGGCAGTACAAATTGGGCTACATTTTCAATTGCATTTTTGGGTTTTGTGACAGGAAACGGAACCCGTTAAGCACACCTGCGTTTTTTTAATTTTCGTGTAGGTATGAAAATTCATAGGCGGTGAATTTCCGGCTATTAAACCAATCCTCTTATATGCTGGACTATAAGCATTATAATTAGGGATCACGTTCATCCTTCTCATTTAATATCCATTGGATTTTTATTATTGAGGGTCTTCAAAAAATAATGTTTGGTTTTCGTATCACCTTTTACCAAGCTGTTTACAAATCCTTGATTATGAAGTAAGTTGTCCATCTGATTATAAATTATTTTTTTGTATGGAGGATTTTCTAATAAATCTGCAAACCATTCCTGCTCTGAAAGAAGGTTAATATTCTTTTCAACTCTTTCTCGGCGTAATCTTTCACGTTTTTTTCCAATTTTACTTTCCTTAAACTTCTCCACAACAAGGTCCAAAAATAACTCAATTATAGACTCAAAAAAATCCGACATTTCATTCCTTCCTTATAATTATTATGGTCTCTACCAACTAATACTAAGTTCAAATGCAGTTTATTTAATCTTTAACAAAAAGCTTTCTATAGAACTAGTGTAAGTATTTCGTGCCTTAACATACCAGCCAATTAGTCGAATAAGAAAAAGGGCTGCCGCAGCTTCTAGATTATTCAACTAAAGCGCCCGCTACAATAAGTAAACTCCTTCACAATCATTTAACGCTTCCTAATGGGTATTTTAGATTCAAAAATATTTGTAATATCTTTTAGTTTTGTGTAGAAAATTGATGGAAAAATATTCTATAATGCTTGTCCCTTATCTTATACAATTATTTCATGAGTATTTTGAATGATGAGAGGAGAAAGGGGATGGCACATACTCCTATTTTTCGTAGTACGGTGCCGAGTCAAGCAAACAAAGTGCATTGAATCTTCTTTATTTACTGGCATTCTCGGGGCAGGGACAAATGAGGTTATTCGGTCCGTCTAACGAAAAGTATCATGTTCGTGGAGGAAACGAACAAATCGTTCAATTGTTAGGGCAGCAACTGCAAAGCCAAATCCAGCTAAATTCAGCATTGACAGCAATTAAGCTTAATCAGGACAATACTTATTCATTAACCTTCAAAAAGGATTCTAGCAATGTTGAGGTAATAGCTGACCAAGTCGTAATAGCCATGCCCTTCTCAAAATTACGGAGTGTTGATTATTCAAAAGCGAATTTCAAGTCTGTAAAGCAGATTGCTATTCAGGAATTACAAATGGGGACAAATACGAAATTACATGTCCAATTTACGGATCGTTATTGGAAAAATTTCGCATGCAATGGAGAGACTTTTTCGGATATAGGCTTTCAAAATACGTGGGAAGTAACAAGAGCTCAATCCGGAAAAAACGGGATTCTTGTTGATTTCACCGGAGGAAATATCGGTGCGGATTCTGCGAAGTGGGCGGACCCGAATCAAGCAGCTAATGTATTTCTTAATCAACTCGATCCATTAATGCCGGGGATAAAGAATAAGATGAATCCCAATGCAGCCCCAACGATTGATTACTGGACCGGCTACAAATATACATTGGGCTCATACTCCTATTGGGGAGTAGGACAATATACAAAATTTGTAGGGGTAGAAAGTGAGCCTGAAGGCAATTGCCATTTTGCAGGGGAGCACACCTCCCTCGATTTTCAAGGCTATTTAAATGGTGCAGTAGAATCAGGAGAACGTGCTGCAAATGAAATTTTAAAAGCAATGAAAACGGCGGTGGCAAAATAAAGATGGAAAAAACAGAACGAGCGTTGTTATAAAGGCACAAATCTGATTAACATCGAAAATGTTACCAAATTATTAACCTATATTTATATAATGTAATATTTAAAAACTAATAAAGTTGAAAGGACCATTACAAATATAAAGGAGGTATACCAATGTTTTCGAATATAGGAATACCAGGATTAATTTTAATAGTAGTGCTTGCATTAATCCTTTTCGGACCCAAAAAGCTACCTGAGGTTGGGAGAGCTTTCGGACAAACGTTAAAAGAATTTAAAAATTCAGCTCGTGAGCTTACTCAAGAAACCATGAACGACAATGAAGATGAAAGGAAAAACTAAAGGGTGCAGTTCATTTCAGCTTTTAAGAGTATTTTTACTCTTCATTGCAATAAAGGGTTGAAATATTAGAGAATCTTCTGTAAATTATAGTTAAAAAGGGTGAGACATCATGAAAATTGCAGAAGTAAATGATCAGATTCGATCTAAAAAAGGAATTATCGGGATTGTGGAAAAGGTTTATGAAAACTCCGTTATGATTAAAATACATATAAATCCTACGGATATTTTTTATGATAATAATGTAACCGTTATCAATCATAAAAACTACGAAGTTATTAAAAAAGCAGCATTACAATTATAAAAAATTTAAGTGCCAATAAATATAAAAGCCTTTATCGATAATTACAACGATAAAGGCTTTTTCCTTATTGAAATAAAGCACTTTTTATTTGTTTACTCGGTAAATGTTACTATAGCCATACCTCTCTGTGAATTCTCTTGAGGTTTCTCTAACGCAATCAACAAAGGCATTAGCATAACAACGAAAAGTAACTTTTACATACAATTCAAATGTTCCTGTTCCCGCGATTTCCAACCGGTCATTACCTACTTTACGCGAATCTCCGACGATCCTTACATTGGATCCTTGAAGTGGATATAAAGTCCACTCATAAATAATGTCTCTGTCGGCACCACTACAGTTTGACCCTCTACACTGGAGATCTGCATCAGCAAAATAAAGACCAGGACGAATTCTTTTAATTCCAGGGTCTCTTAAATGAGAGCCAGAACAGCAACCCTCATTCGGTTGGCCAACTCCATTACAGTCACAATTACAATTACTTCGATTGTTTCTCATATCCGCCCAACCTGGTTCACTTCGATTATTGAGCATTGTAATCACCTCACTTTATGGTACTAACATTTTATTCGGGTTTTATTTTAGTTCTTGGACACATAAAAAAAGTAGACCACTTTAACCGCTCACTCACTTAACGGTAAATTATTGTTATGAAAGAAAAAAACCCCCCAGCAATGCTGGAGAGTTAACAAACTTTACTCTTCATTTTTCGATAAACATTCGTCACAATCCATCATATAACTTTCTGCTTGCTCTTGCATATGCTGCCCGCATTTAGGGCATTCCTTTTTTGGCAAATTACGAAAAAATTCAACTGGACTCATTAACATTTTAACTCCTCCTTTATTAATACAGCTAGTTGATATTTATGTTGTTATAATACAGTATAAATAAAAAAAAGAAAAATGTATAGACCTTTTTTAAGTAAATCATAAAAGTTTTAATATGTTCATCAACGCTATTTTTACCTTGTATTTCTCAATAGAAATCATCAGTATAATAATCCCAATCTAAGTTAGGAGAAACCAAAAATCCTTCACATGCTTAGGTATTAAAATATGGTGGGGGACCGGCCGGAAAATATATCAAATATTTTTGATTAAGTGGTTGACATTTTGTAAATATTGGAATAAAGTAAGTGTATCAAGATTATTTGATTAATTAAGGAAGGGGAGAATATGGAAGAGAAATCGGACTACACCATTGAATTACAGGACGTTTCACTGGACCGGGTATTTGAGACATACGAGCAAAAATTTAAAGCAATAGCCGATAAAAAAAGACTACAGATCATGAATCTGCTAACCAAAAATGGTGCCATGTGTGTATGCGACTTAGCACCTATGATTGACATGGCGCAGTCGAAATTGTCCTATCATTTAAAAATTTTATTAGATGCCAACATCATCAAAAAAGAAACAAAAGGAACATGGAGCTATTACGAATTAAACCAGAAAGAATTAAACCACTTATTGTCTCATGAGCTTTGTTGTCTGTTCAAACCGGACAGCTGATAAATTTTTTTACGCTTTATATCAATTTTTTTTGATTAATATATCAATATAATTTGATTAAGGAGGAGTTTACCATGTCTTTTAACGACTATGAAATCTATCAAATGGCGAAGCTGCGTCAAGAGGAAATTGAAAGGATTGCCCGCGATGCATGGAAATACGAGGGAGTAAAATATGAAACATTCTTTCAAAAGTTGGTTAAAAAATGGAGCAGCCATCAGAAATCAGTAACGGTGCAACAAACATGCGGCTGTGCAAGCCAATGCTAAGGGGGATCTATCTATGTGGCTGAACACATTTAAAAGCTTTTTATCGATTGCCCTTGAATTAACCGTATTGTTTATCGCCATTTCATTTGTCATCAGTCTTCTTCAAGGAATGATCCCGTATGAAAAAATCGAAAAAAAGTTAACCGGAAGGAATCAATTCATTGCCACATTCGCTGCCATCGTGTTTGCCTTTATTACACCCTTTTGTTCCTGCTCCACGATTCCAGTGGTGGTAAATATGCTCAAGAAAAAAATGCCTTTTGGGATCGTGATGATTTTCTTGTTCGCTTCACCTGTTCTCGACCCTACCATATTGACGATAATGACTGTTGCCTTGGGATGGAAAGTGACGATTATTTATACTCTATTAACCTCGATATTTTCCATCATCATCGGCTTTACCCTTGAAAAGTTAGGGTTTGAAAAATCCGTGAAAAACGTCGTCATGACTGGATATGAGGAAGAACATCCAACCTTCAGCCTAAAATATGCCCTCTCAGAAACGCTCAACTTAATGAAAAGTGTTTATCCCTATTTACTTCTTGGAGCTGCAATCGGTGCGGTCATCCATGGACTGGTACCAACGGAATGGATTTCAAGTGTATTTGGAAAAGACCATTGGTGGCTGATTCCGATTGCCGCCATCATCGGGATTCCACTCTATATCCGTCTTTCGAGCATGATACCCATCTCTCAGATCCTGATCGCAAAAGGGATGGCATTGGGTCCGGTCATGGCGATGATCATCAGCTCCGCCGGTGCGAGCCTCCCGGAAGTCATTCTGCTCAAATCCATCTTTAAAAAGCAATTGGTCACCACCTTTGTATTTTCCGTCTTTGTGATGTCGACCCTGTCAGGCTTTATCTTTTACCTGGTTTAATCGAAGGCTCTGATATAACTGAATGTTGATTTCACTGTGTTTGAAAAATAAACGGTAAAATTCCGCTTAAATTGGGAAATTCCCATATTTCCTTAAAAATAAAGGGAGTTTTTCCGTTTATATGATCCAAATCTCTGGATTTTGTCTTATTTAGAGCAGTTAATGGGAATTTCTCCGCTTATATCTGCTTCTTAAGCAGTCTCTATATACATTAGCCGGAAATTCTCCCCCTATGAGTTCCCATACCTACACGAAAATCAACAATGAATAATAATGAAGCCTAGTCGAAGGGAGGGGTTATTCATGTTAAAGATCTTTAAGAAAAAATCCAGCTGCTGCAATGTGAAAATTGAAGAAGTCAAACCACAAACTGAACAAAAAGGGAATGGTTGCTGCAGTAAATAATCATGTAGGGGAAAATCGATATGAAATATGCGCATGTTGGTCTTAATATAACAAACCTGGAAAAATCTATTGAGTTTTATAGCAATCTATTTGGTGTCGAACCTGTAAAAGTAAAGCCCGATTATGCAAAGTTCCTGCTTGAAACACCGGGATTAAATTTTACCCTAAATCTTCGAGATGAAGTAAGCGGAAATCAAGTCGGACATTTTGGTATTCAATTGGAAAGTACAGAAGAGGTAATGGCGCATAAGAATAGACTCACAGAAAACGGGATTCTTTCCCAATATGACGAAATCAACACAACCTGCTGTTACGCCCTCCAAGACAAATTCTGGGTTCATGACCCTGATGGAAACGAGTGGGAGTTTTTCTTCACAAAAGCAGATGTTGATATAAGCCGTGAAAATGCTTCTACCTGTTGTTCTACTGCTGCTCAAACCCACTAATCCACTGACTGCTGCTCTTGATTCTGATTTACGAAGGGTCTTACTTCTGTGAGACCCATTTTTATAAGAGGAGACGTATTATAGGACACTTTCAGCAGCGTCTCCATCTGTTTTGTCGCCTATAGCTAGGTTTGGCATGTTTCAAAGCATGGAGTCCGAAACTGGAGCTCTTGGTTAAAATCGTTAATAAAAAATCATTTCGAAAAACTACAATACTTACGAAAATAGCAAAGAAAAAAGACCTGTAAAGGTCTTTTTTAACAGCATCCCCCTGTATTTCCGATCATCGAAATCCCTTTTCCATCTCCGCTACGGTCAAGAATAAGGTCCTGGGTAATCGTTTCAATGATCGGATCAATTGCGACCTGTATATCATTGATGTTGACGATGATATCGTCTATTTCCGGCTCATCCAGAGCCAGTCCAATTCTTGGCTGGCCTCAGCCAAACCCTTCTAAATAGATTCGGATGTTTTGTGCATTCTCTTCTACGAACATTTGTTTTAACTTTTCACGAGCTTCGTCTGTGATGATCATGTCCGGATTCCTCCTAACAAATTTCCCGTCTTATCTTATCATTCCCCAGTTTCAGCGAAAGTTTTAATCCGGTCGCCGATTTCATCGCGAACGCGCTGGAAAAATGCCCATTTCTCTTCGTCTGTCCCTTCGGCTTTCGCCGGGTCATCAAATCCCCAGTGAACCCGTTTGACATGAGGGGGAGTGACAGGACAGTGGTCTGCTGCGTGTCCGCAGAGGGTGACGACCAAATCTGCGTTATTAAGGATTTCAGGGTCAATCACATCAGACGTTTGATTAGAGATATCGATTCCTGCTTCTTTCATCGCCTTAACGGCATTAGGGTTTAATCCATGTGCCTCAAGACCGGCGCTTTTGACGTTCCACTCATCGCTTAAGTATTTCTTTGCCCATCCTTCTGCCATTTGGCTGCGGCAGGAGTTTCCTGTACATAAGAAGTAGATGGTTTTGTTAGACATAGCGTTTTCTCCTTTATTTTTCGTGTAGTAGTTTATAAATGATTGCTGCACAACCTGCCCCTAAAATGGTTGCAACAATATACACCCATAAATAGTGGGTATTCCCTGATACCAATGCCGGACCAATTGATCTAGCCGGATTCATCGAAGCACCGCAGATGGGACCTGCGAACATGGCTTCCAGCCCGACTGTCGCGCCGATCGCGATTCCGGCAAAGCCTTTTACTGCTTTTCCGTGAACGGCTGAACCGAAAATGGCCATCATCAAGAAAAACGTTAGGATAAATTCCAATACAAATGATTGCGACCAAGAGCCTCTCGGCAGTGTAGCGCCGAGTGACGCCACGTTTCCAAATAAAGCCAATAACGTTGCGCTTGCCGCGATTCCTGCCAGGGTTTGAATCAAAATATAATAAAGGGCTTCCCGCTTTTGAATATCCCCTTGGAGGAGAAATCCGATTGTCACAGCAGGATTAAAGTGGGCGCCCGAGAGGTGACCGAAAGTGAAAATTAAGGCCATGACGACCAAACCGAATGTAAGTGCGATCCCGACATGTGTCAGGCTTTTTGTTATTTGGTCAATGACGACCGCACCCGTTCCGGCAAAAACAAGAAAATAGGTGCCTAAAAACTCGCTGATTAACTTTTTCTTCATTATTTTGCCCCTTAACAACCGCAACGAAGCGTCGGATTGCTTATTTCAATCTGTTTGATTTTTTCTGTCTGATCTGGCGCATGCCTTAATACATCATCAATTAGACCATACAAGTCACTTTGTGAATTCAAGGAATAATAGATCCACTGCCCTTTCCTTGATTCGTTTACAATGCCGGCATCCTTCAGCTTTCTTAGATGCTGGCTGATAGACGGCTGGCTCATGTCGAATACTTCTTGAAATTCACATACGCAGCATTCCCGCTGTTTGAGAAGGGCGACGATAGTTAAACGGGTTTTATCTCCCAGTAACTTTAAGCCATAGGCAGCTCGCTCCAGTTCCATCGGCATAACTCCTTTCACGCAAATAAACATATAACTATTTGCTTATATAGATTATATTAAAATGATCGCATCTTCAAGGGATGGTATGTAAAGTGTTTGTAAACAAAAAAGATAACCCTTATAAGGTTACCCGAATATCCATTCTTATTTCATTTCCCCAAACTTATTTTCCAGTTTCAAAATTTTATTTGCCACTTTTTCCATTTTAATTGCCGCTTTCCTATATTTATTTACACACCAACAATTCTACCAAAATATTGCGATTTCTTATTGGGATATTAGTGCTATAATTAATTATTATATTCGTATTTTCAGAGGACAAATTATGAAAAAATCGGGGCAAATTATTCTTGTTTTTATTTCTTTAGGTTTTACCGCCTTCCAGTATATTACTAAGGATCGTGATTTTTTTACGTACGACTTTTTTATTTTTACGCTGATTGCTTGGGCGGTTGGCTGGCAGTATGACCGTGCGCGCTATTTTGAAAAAAAAGCCCGGGCCAGTGAGGAAAGCTACAAGCAATTAGTCGATTCGCTGCCGGAGCCGGTTTATATTACAAGGGATCATATTTTTATTTATGCTAATAAAGCAGCCTTTGCTATGTTGGGGGACGATGATAAATCAGTTCTGATCGGCCACTCCCTTTTTGAATTTGTTGTACCTGAGTATCTCGAGCGGATGAATGAACGATATAATCAAGTAAAAAGAGAGAAAGGGCCGGTCAACACGATTGAATACAAAGCAAAACGGCCGGACGGCAAAACGGTATTCTTTGAGGTCTCGTCCATGAGTATTATCTTTGAAGGGAAAGCGGCAGTGCTTTCAATGGGTAAGGATATTTCAGAGCGAAAAGAAGAAACCGAGCGTCTTTTGCAAAAGTCGGAAAAGCTGGCGTTATTAGGACAGATGGCGGCGGGGATCGCCCATGAAATCCGCAATCCGCTCACCTCGATTCGCGGTTTTATTCAGTTGTTTAGGTCCAACACTGTTCGGGAAGAATACATAGATATCATGCTGTCGGAGCTCGACCGGATCAATGCCATCGTCGGGGAATTCCTGGTTCTCGCTAAGCCGAATGCGGCGGTTTTTGCGGAACGTGATTTAAAGGTACTATTGAAGGATGTTGTTACCTTAATCAATACGCAATCGATTATGAATAATGTGCAGATTTTCGTGGAAATTGAAAGCGATTTACCGAAGGTCAGCTGCGAAGAAAATCAATTAAAGCAGGTGTTCATCAACCTGTTGAAAAACGCCATCGAGGCGATGCCAGAAGGCGGCCTTATCGATGTGAGAGTCAAACGAAAAGAAGAGGGAAAAGTAGTGATTCAGATTATCGACAATGGGGTGGGAATCCCGCAGGAAAGAATTCCGACACTGGGCGAGCCCTTTTACACCACAAAAGAAAAGGGAACCGGCCTTGGCTTGATGACCTGCTACAGGATTATCGAAAGTCATAAGGGAGAATTGAAGTTTCATAGCCAGGTGAATGAAGGGACCACGGTTGAAATCATCTTACCGGCCATCGCACAACCATTACTGATTGTTTCATAGAATACTAAAAGGGTCAGACCCCAGGGGTCTGACCCTTTGTATTTTAATAGAACCTCTTAAACCCATCAAAATGCTGCTTGAAATAGGAATTATCCAAGCTGTTAATCGAGATGCCCAGTTTTTCATCGGCGTGGATGAATTGGTTGTTGCCTAGGTAGATTCCGACATGGGAAATGCCCGATTTGTATGTATTCTCGAAAAAGATGAGGTCGCCGGCTTTTGGCTTGTCTACATAGTAGGAGCGGTTGTAGTAGCCTTCTGCTGTTAAGCGGCCGATATTCATGCCGGCTTTATTGGCTATGTAATAGATAAATCCGCTGCAATCAAAGCCTGATGTCGTGCTGCCACCCCAGACATACGGTACGCCCATCACACTTTTCGCGGCGCCCAGCATTTGAGCTCCCAAATCGCTAGCAGCCGGCGTCGGATTCGTAGTAGGTGCCGGATTTGTTGTCGGTGTCGGAGTAGATTCTGTCTTTGAAACCCCATTAACCTTTAACTTCTGCCCGACATAGATACTATCTGATTTCAAGTTATTGAGTGTTTTCAACTGCTGGGTAGTCATGTCGAATTGTAAAGCAATTCCCCCGAGTGTGTCGCCGCTTTTAACGGTATAATCCGATACATTATTTTGAGCAGGTTGGCTCGGTGCCGGCGGGTTAACCTTTGGCGGCTGCGGCGTAACCGGTTTGGCCACCTTACCAGAAACCTTCAGCTTCTGCCCAACATAGATTTGATCGGATCTTAGATTATTAAGCACTTTTAATTGTGCAGTAGTGGTCTTGAAATGCAAGGCAATTTTTCCAAGCGTGTCGCCGCTTTTAACGGTGTAATCTGTCACCGGTTTAACGGTTGTACTAGTGGTCACGACGGGCTTCGCGAGGTAAGGCACCTTCAGTGTTTGCCCCACTCTGATTGAATCGGATCTGAGCATATTCAACGATTTCAATTGAGCGACAGTGGTTTTATATTTCACGGCAATCTTACTGAGGCTGTCCCCGCTTTTGATTACATAGATAGACGTCTGTGGAGTAGCACTCTTCACCACAACAGGTTTAGCGGTTGATTCAATCTTAAGGGTTACCTTTTTTGGTGCCGAAACCTTCAAAACTTGGCCAGGATAAATCATCGTACTGCTTAATCTATTCCATAGTTTAAGTTCACCAACCGTAATCTTGTAATGATTGGCGATTTTCACTAAGGCGTCGCCTGATTTCACGGTGTAGGTTTGCGGCTTGGCTGCCACTGTAGTGGTGGTGGAACCTGGAACGGTGAGCTTCTGATTCACATGGAGTGCATCAGATTTTAATCCGTTCATCGACTTTAAATGGCTGACAGTGATATGGTATTTGGAGGCGATTTTGGATAGAGAATCACCCTTTTGTACGTTATATGTAGCAGCCGAAGCAGACCCGGCATAAATAATCGAAAGAAGTGCGGCTGTCGACACAGCGCCGACGATGGTTCTTTTCACTTATTAATCACCTCGATGTAGTATAGTAGTTGATTAATATTTTACCATAGTTTACTAATTATCAGAACAAGAAATTGCAATTCATGACAAAAGACCCTCGAAAAATGGGGGAATGAATATTTCTTGTGGAAATAAAATGACCATTGAGACAATATTCTACAAATTCATTAAATTTTAACCAAATTATGACTTAACTTTTATTTACAACCACATCTAATAGGAATAAAATAGGAAATTAGAGAGCACGCAGGAGGGGAAAGAAAGTGGAGAGTACGGAGAAGAGTCACCAAATCACGTTTTCTGATATCGTAAAAAAGGCCTATGAAAAAGGTAACAGTGAAAATGAGCTGACGGTGAAGAGTTTAGTGGAGGTTTTGATGGCTGAATTGAAAAATATGAAAGTAAGTTAATCTTAGTGGTAATAGTGCCTAATGAAAGCGCCTACTATCACTTTTTTTATGCAAATGAAGCCTATGAAAATAATGGAATTGTCCATTTCCTCTTCAAATTTCTTACAAAAAGGTGTTTAATAGAATTTGTGAGATAAACGTGACAAAAAAACAAAATGATGACAAATTATGCTATAATGTTACATGTTTTGATTTATTGATTTATTTAGGAGGACACAATGGAAGAGACAATTAGTTTAAAAGAATTGTTAGAAACAATAAAAAAACGATTATGGATGATCGTTTCGATAACAATCATTGCCGCTTTAGCAAGTGGAATTGTAAGTTACTTTTTCTTAACCCCGATTTATCAAGCTTCTACACAGATTCTCGTAAACCAAACGAAAAGCGATCAATCCATCTACACCGGAAACGAAGTTCAAACCAACCTGCAATTGATTAATACCTACAATGTTATTATTAAAAGCCCGGCAATATTAGACAAAGTTGCAGCAGGCCTTAACTTAAACATGACAACCGATGAATTGAATAAAATTATTACTGTTGCCAACGAAACGAATTCACAGGTATTAAATGTATCTGTTACAAATCCGGATCCAATTGTGGCTGAAAAGATCGCAAACAAAACAGCAGAAGTTTTCCAAACAGAAATTCCTCATATTATGAAAGTCGATAATGTGAGTATTTTGGCAAAAGCGAATGTAGGTGACCACCCAGCACCAATCAAACCTAGAAAATCTTTAAATGTAGCCATTGCGGCTGTTGTTGGTTTAATGGCTAGTGTCGGTCTTGCCTTTTTACTAGAGTACTTTAATAACACCATTAAAAACGAACAAGACGTTGAAAAAGTTTTAGAGCTTCCGATATTAGGTGTCATTGCAACCATTGATGATCAAAAGATGGAAGAACTGAAATTACGAAGAGCAGCGAAAAAATCTTCAGTAAGAGGTGAGACACTTGGCTCTTAAGACAAAAAAGAAAAATAACACCGGAAATGATACAACTCGGAAGCTAGTGACATTGATTGATCCGAAATCACCGATTTCTGAGCAATACCGAACGATTCGTACCAATATTCAATATTCCTCTGTTGATAATGAGATCAAAGTCATCATGGTTACTTCTTCCGGCCCTGCAGAAGGAAAGTCAACAACTGCTGCAAATCTTGCGGTGGCGTTCTCTCAGCTTGGGAAAAAAGTATTGCTAGTAGATGCAGACCTTCGAAAGCCAACGGTCCATCATACATTTGGTCTCAATAACTTACATGGTTTTACTACTGTATTAACAAAGCAATCTACGCTTAATAAAACCATTCAAGACACGGAAGAGAATGACTTATTTATTTTAACAAGTGGTCCGATTCCGCCAAATCCGGCAGAACTATTAAGCTCTAAGTCCATGGAGCAGTTTATCGAAGAAGCCAGAGAAATATTTGATTACGTTTTATTTGATACACCACCATTATTAGCTGTGGCAGACCCGCAAATTCTCGCTAATCAGTGTGATGGATCGATTTTGGTTGTCTATAGTGAAAGGACTGAAATCGATCAAGCGAAAAAAGCGAAAGAATTGCTCGGAAATGCACAAAGCAAGCTTTTAGGTGTGGTGTTAAACCATAAAGAAGTGCAGAAAAACGATTATTACTATTATTATGGTTCAAAATAACAAATTTCAACAAAACACCAATCATTACCAATGTTTTCCACAAGACTATTATTAAAAAGGTTCTAATAATATAACAATTATTTGGAAAGAGCGTGGGGCCATGATTGATTTACATTGTCATATTTTGCCCGGTGTAGACGACGGAGCAAAGAGTGTCGAAGATAGCATTACTATGGCAAAGTATGCGGCAAAAGAAGGGATTCATACAATCATTGCCACCCCTCATTTAAATAGTCAATATGATAATCGCAAACGTTTGATTATTGAAAAAGTGAAAGAGTTAAACAAGGTCTTAAAAGACGAAAATATAAAGGTAAAAATTCTTGCAGGGCAAGAACCAAGGATCTACGGCGAATTAATAGATGACTTTGAAAAAAATGAAATTCAGACATTAAATGATAGTCAATATGTATTCATTGAATTTCCATCAAGCCATGTACCAAGATATACAGAAAAGCTTCTATTTGATTTACAAATGAAAGGACTTACACCGATCATTGTCCACCCTGAGAGAAACTCTGTACTAATAGAAAGACCCGAGGTTCTTTATAAGTTAGTTGAAAAGGGTGCATTAACACAGGTAACGGCTTCAAGCGTTTGCGGGTATTTTGGTAAAAACATCAAAAAATTTTCCATGCAATTAATAGAATCAAATTTAACTCACTTCATTGCATCAGATGCTCATAATATTGTAAACCGTTCTTTCAAAATGGAAGAAGCCTTTCATTTCATAGATTCTGAGTTTGGAACGGACTATGTTTATCTCTTTAAAGAAAATGCAGAACTTTTAATTGATGGGAAAAATATTATAAAGGAAATTCCGATTCAAATAAAAAAGAAAAAGAAATTTCTGTTATTTTAACCGACTATACCGATAGAATTTAAAGGCAATTTGTTTAACAATCTCGTTAATTGTATATTCGCTGAAGCTTAGACGTTTTCGCTACTCGCATTCATCCCGGTTGCCTCCATCCATTTGCATAGTTTGGACTTTTTTGTAAATTATATAAGTATTATTTAAATTGAAAAAAAGTATCCGAGGGATGGATTAGAGTGAGGCAGATGAGTAGTAAGGAGTATCAAAATTTCAGAGATGCCGTCTACAATACTCTTGTGAAGTATATTGATATGGAAGATGGATTCATAGTGAAATTAATGACAATTAGAGGCGAACTTATTAAAAGAGACCTTACAAAGAGGCAAGTTAATATTATAAATTTTATAACTGCTCTATCTCATGGATTATCGAAAGAATCAGCGGTAGTGCCAAATATGCAAGATTTTGAATTATGTGGTGTTGGTAAGACTAGAATTCGAAATGAGTTAGGAAAACTTGTAGATTTAAATGTCATTGATTGGGATGAAGGAAATAATTTATTTTCTTTGAAAGACCCTGCAAAATGGAATGCTCCCTATCATAGAGGATTTTCAGAGATGAGGTCCGGAGAATTGTTTATGTTAAATCTGAGACACAAGGGGTTAAATTCCGAAGAGATCGAAAGAGAAATCGGTAAAGCAATAAATAAATAATTTTTTATAAATGAGGTTACTATTTTGGTTACCTATTATAGTAACTTCGTGCTGTATTTGTTAATAAATGATAAAAATGTGTGTTTGTAAGTTCGATTTGTGCGAACGATTTATTAGACGCATGCTGACGTATTAAGCATATAACTTTGTCAGATTTCACCACCTAACTGGCGAGGTCTCTCTGTCCGTTATCCATGGAGGCACTCGATCATGCTATAGGAGGGTAATCCCTCCTAAGACGCATGTCGTCAAAGGGATGATGTGAGGAAGGGCTAGATGCCAAATTAAAAAACAATAGATATCTAATGAAAGAATAAGTGTGAAAGCACTCGCAATTCCATTAGATATTTATTTTTTGCTCATTATTACTTTAGTAGACTAACAAAATAGAGAAATAAAAGGGGGAAGTAACCATTGTCCTATCGACAGAGATTGACCACACTGGCATTATTGGATTCGGTGATCGTTTTAACAGCAATCTACATAAGCTATTTTACACTGGTCCCAGAAATACCGATCTTTAAACTGAAAATGTTGCCGATTACTTCGATTACTTTGTTATGCTGCCATCATATATTTGCTTCTATTTATAAGCTGTACAATAAGGCCTGGCAATATGCGAGTGTAGGGGAACTGATTGCAATTGTTAAAGCGGTAAGTTTCACAGTCGCGGTAACAGCAATCATGCAAGAACTTGTTTTTCATAATATCTATGTCAGAGCCTTAATGATTGCATGGATGCTTCATGTTCTTTTAATAGGCGGATCAAGGTTTTCGTGGAGAATGTTTCGTGATAACTACATTAGTAATCAACAGAGCGTAAAAAGAACCTTGATTATTGGTGCCGGTTCAGCCGGAACAATGGTAGCACGACAATTGCTGCATAACAATGAGAGTGATTTGAAGCCTGTAGCGTTTATTGATGATAATCCAGTTAAATATAAATTGGATATACTCGGAATACCAGTTGTGGGTAATTCAAAATGCATTGCGGAAGCGGTCGAAAAATACCAAATTGATAATATCGTCATTGCCATCCCTTCTTTAAAACAAAAAGAGTTAACACGTATTTTTGATGAGTGTGCAAAAACAAAAGCGAAAACGCAAATTATTCCGAAACTAGAAGATTTAATGACAGGGAAGATTTCTGTTAATCAATTTCGTGAAGTTCAGGTTGAGGACCTATTAGGAAGAGAACCGGTAGAGTTGGATATTGAGAGTATTTCGGAATATGTGTCAGGAAAAACAGTTTTAGTTACCGGCGCTGGCGGTTCAATCGGATCGGAAATCTGCCGGCAGATATGTAAGTTTTCCCCTAGTAAAATTGTATTGGTGGGACATGGTGAGAATAGTATCTATCAAATAGATATGGAGCTTCGAAATAAGTACCAAAATGAAATTGAGATTATTCCTGTGATTGGAGATATTCAAGATCGAACGAGAATATTTGAAATAATGGAAGATCATAAGCCATTCGTTGTTTACCATGCAGCGGCACATAAGCATGTTCCCTTAATGGAATACAATCCAAGAGAAGCAGTGAAAAATAATATTTTTGGTACGAAAAACGTAGCTGAAGCAGCCGAAACTTTCGGTGTAAAGAACTTTGTCATGATATCCTCAGATAAAGCAGTGAATCCCCCAAATGTTATGGGAGCGACTAAGCGCTTTGCTGAAATGATTATTCAAAGTCTAGCCCAAAATAGTAATACAAATTTCGTCGCAGTTCGGTTTGGAAATGTGCTTGGCAGCCGTGGTAGTGTTATTCCGTTATTTAAAAAACAAATTCAAGCTGGGGGACCAGTTACCGTTACTGATCCTGAAATGACACGTTACTTTATGACCATTCCAGAAGCTTCGAGACTTGTTATTCAAGCGGGATCTTTAGCAAGAGGCGGAGAGGTTTTTGTGCTTGATATGGGGGAGCCAGTTAAGATTGTTGATTTAGCTAAAAACTTAATTAAACTTTCTGGTTATCAAGAAGAAGAAATCGGGATCCATTTTACTGGACTTCGTCCAGGAGAGAAGATGTACGAAGAGCTTCTTAATGCAAATGAAGTGCATCCTGAAAGTATTTTTCCAAAAATTCAAATTGGGAAAGCTAATGTAATGAACTCCGAAGTACTTAGTCAAATAATCAATCAACTTTTGAATATGAGTGAAACGGAAATGCATGATATGTTAATTGCTGTTGCAAATAACAGGTTTGATTCAACTTCTATTTTATCTGTAGCAAACTAAATATCTATTAGGGTATTCAAAAGAATTATCAGCTTTATGTCTATGAAAAATAACGCGAAATTGAATTAAATTCAAAGGGTTGTCCCTTTTGTATTTGAGGATAAGAAGTACAATGTTGCGGGGAAAGTTTGATTAGTTAGGACTACAATTGAGTTTACTTTGCAAGAACTTTTATTAAAAGAAGAGATTATTAATTTTATGGGTCAAATATTAGAGGACCAAATGGTTTAATACTAAAATTACCTTTTCTAACTGAGGTGAATTCGAAGGTGTTTTACAAAACGTATATTAAAAGAATAATTGATATTACTATTGCTTTTTTAGGATTAGTTATGCTTTCACCAGTTTTTATAATTTTAATCATTTTCATTAAGCTTGAATCGAAAGGCCCGATACTTTTTAAACAACGGAGGATAGGAAAAAATAAATCGGAGTTTCTTATTCTTAAATTTAGAACAATGAAAATTGAAACACCAAAGGATACACCAACACATCTCTTAAAAAATCCCGAAAGCTATATTACAAGAGTTGGGAAGTTCCTTCGTAAAACAAGTCTTGATGAACTCCCGCAAATAATAAACATCCTTAAAGGGGAAATGAGTATTATTGGTCCGAGGCCAGCACTTTGGAATCAGTATGATTTAATTGATGAACGAGATAAGTATGAGGCTAATAGTATCTTACCAGGGCTCACTGGATGGGCACAGATAAACGGGAGAGATGAACTACCAATAGATATTAAGGCTAGTCTAGATGGAGTATACGTTCGGAAAGTTGGATTTTTAATGGATATTAAGTGCTTTTTAGGAACTATTATCAGTGTTTTGAGAAGTGAAGGTGTAGTCGAAGGTGCGACAGGAGTCCTGGAAAATGAAATTCAGGATTCGGATCAAAATGAAACTAAAAATGGAATAAACGTGAGGTAAAAAAATGCTTTTAGTAACTGGAATTACAGGTCACTCGGGGAATCACTTCCTACAAGAGCTAATAAATCATAATTATGATAAACCCATTCGTTGTATTGTGAGGAAAAACTCTGTTACTACCTTTCTAGATAAAAGTGGTTTAAAACTAGAGAAAGTTGTTGGAGATTTAGATGATCCTATTTTTATGGACAATTGCATGAAGGGAATAGAAACTGTACTTCATATTGCTGGTATTCAAAAAACTCTCTCTGTAATTAAATCTGCATTGAAGGAAAGTGTAAAACGGGTTATTGTTGTTCACACAACTGGAATCTTTTCAAATTTTAAGTCAGCTTCTCAGGATTACAAGAACATAGAGTTAGAAATGAAGGAAATGATAAAGGACCACAAAATCAATATCACTATTCTCAGACCCACCATGATTTATGGAAGTATGAAAGACCTAAACATGAGTAAATTTATAAAGATGGTGGATAAATTTAGAGTGTTTCCTGTAATAAACAAAGGAAATGGATTAATTCAACCTGTCAATGCAAGTGACCTAGGTAAGGCATATTATCAGTTGCTAACAATAAAAGGAACCAAGAGTGAATATATTTTATCTGGAGAGAAACCGATCCCAATGCTTGAGGCGTTTAAGCTGATAAGTCAGAACCTAGGAAAGAAAACATTCTTTGTGAGTTTCCCTTTAGAAATTGGGGTTTTAATGGCTAGAGCCTTAAAGCTCTGTACATTAGGGAAAGTTGATTATATAGAAAAGGTTCAAAGAATGGGTGAGGATAGAAGTTTTCCACATGAAGAAGCTAAAGGAGAATTTGGATTTAATCCAATTCCTTTTAGTCAGGGGATAAAAATTGAAATTGCTGAGTATAAAAGCAAAAAATTAAATAGGAGTAAAGGAATATGAAAAAGGTACTTGTTACAGGTGGTTCAGGTTTCATCGGTAGTACAATCGTCGATAAGATATACAAAGATTATGAGGTTGTAGTTTTAGATAATTTCTCTACTCAAATTCATGGAGAAAATTATGAAGAATCTTATTTGTATAAAAGTATAAAAAATAAATGTAAGGTAATTAAAGGAGATGTCCGTAGTTTTAAAGATGTAACTTTATCTTTAGAGGGTGTTGATTATATCATACATCTTGCAGCAGAAACTGGTACTGGTCAATCAATGTACGAAATAAATAAATATACTGATGTTAACATTATGGGAACATCTAATCTATTGGAGTCTATCCTTAAAAATAATTTCCCTGTTAAAAAAATAATCCTTTCTTCGTCACGCTCTGTATATGGGGAGGGAATGTACTATTGCAAAGAACATGGTATTGTTGTTCCTAATTCAAGGAATGTAAGTGATATGAAGAATGGTGACTTCGAGGTTAAATGTCCAGTGTGTGGTGATGAAGTTGAGCTTCGTCATACAACCGAGGAGTGTTCGTTAACCCCAATTTCTTACTATGCATATACAAAATTGGCCCAAGAAAAAATGCTTGAGGTGATGTGCCCTACACTTAACATACCATTTACAATCTTCAGATATCAAAATGTGTATGGAGCGGGTCAGTCACTGAATAATCCATATACGGGAATTCTATCAATATTTTCAAAGCTTTTATTACAGAACCAGGACATCAATATATTTGAGGATGGCGAAGAAAGTAGAGATTTTGTTCATGTGACTGATGTTGCAGATATTACATGTAACGCTATTAATAATGAAACTACTAATAATCAGTACATCAATGTTGGTACCGGTGAGAGTATTTCTGTAATGCAAGTAGCGGATACTTTAAAAAGATTATATTTATCTGAGTCAAATATTATGATTTCTGGGGATTTTAGAAAAGGTGATATTAGACATAATATTGCAGATATAAAAAGAGGAAAAGAATTGTGTAACTATTCCCCTGTCTATTCCTTTGAAAAGGGCATGAGAGAGTTTACATCTTGGGTTTTGAAACAAAATGATGAAAATACTTTGGAGATGAAAAATGATAAGTATAAGTATTCATTAGACGAAATGAAAGCAACTGGTATGTTGATTCAAGGAGAAAATTAAGGTGGATAAAGGTAATGGGAAATAAAAAAGTACTTTATATTGGTACACCCTTCTTTAATTATCATAAGCAAATAATCGCAGAGTTTGAGGAACAGGGGTTTTTAGTAGACTTTTATAATGACAGGCCTAGTGAAAATTCTTTCCTAAAGGGAATGTTAAAGATTAGAAGGAGTATGATGAATTCCCTGGTAATTAAGTATTTTGAAAAGATTATGTCAGAAACAGAAGAAATAGACTATGATTTGGTTTTTATAGTGAATTGCAAAGTTTTCACTCCTGATATGATTAAGAAATTAAGAAATCGCCAGAAATCTGCTAAGTTTGTCTTGTATATGTGGGATTCGTTTACGCTATATCCTAACAGCGAGGAGTTAATTCCAATTTTTGACCGGGTTTATTCGTTTGATACTGATGATTGTGAAAAAATTGATTCTTTGACCTTCCTTCCGTTATTTTATGGAAAGACTTATGAGTACCTGGGACAAGGAAATGATTGTGAAAGGGAATTCGATATTGTCAGTGTATGTACTGCGCATCCGAATAGGTATAAGACTATTCAGGCGTTGTTTCCTTTACTTGAATCAAAAGGGGTACGCATCTTTTCTTATATGTTTTTAAATAGATTACAATACTTATATAATAAAGCTCGTGTACCGGAATTTAAAAATGCAAAGGGCGGAGAATTTAAATTTTTTCCTTTATCGGACAAAGAGCATCTATCTGTTTTAAAGAAATCAAAAACTGTATTTGATATTCCTCATGACAAACAAAGTGGTTTAACAATGAGAACAATTGAGACTCTTGGAGCAAAAAGAAAGCTGATAACAACAAATATGAATATCAAAAAGTATGACTTCTATAATGAGAATAATATTTTTGTATTGGAAAAGCATAATTTGGCGGATATTGAAGAGTTTTTATTAAAAGGGTACGAGCCAATCAAAGACGAAATCTATAAAAAATACAGCTTACAGAGCTGGATAAGTACAATAGTAAACCAAGAAGAAAATAAGTATATAAAAATTTAAGAATCAAAATTTATTTACAGAAGAAGCTGCATTGAAATGATTATGAATTTTAATTTTTAGAGGGATAACAAAATGATATCTGTAGTAATTCCTATGTATAATAGTAAAGATACAATTATAAAAGCATTAGATTCAATAAAGAATCAAACTGCCTTTGGTTTAATAAAAGAAATAATAGTCGTAAACGATGGATCAACGGACCATTCTTTAGAGGTCGTAAAAAATTATTCAAAAGTCAATGGATTTATGCCAGTAAAAATTATTGATAAAAAAAATGGCGGCGTATCAGCTGCAAGGAATGCTGGGATTAGAATTGCTAAAGGTGAATATATAAGTCTACTAGATTCCGATGATGAATGGTTACCTAAAAAAATTGAAATTCAAATGAAAATAATGAATTCAAATAAGGAAATAGACTTTTTGGGATGTACTAGGAACAATGAGACTATTAAAATTTTGTTTAAAAAAATAGATAGTTTATATAAAGCATCCTTATGGGATTTGCTCATAACAATGTTCCCTCAAACATCCACTGCCATGTTTAAAAGAAAGATAGTAGATGAGGTTGGATATTATGACGAAGATCAAAAATATGCTGAAGATGGTAACTATTGGTTAAGGATTTGTTCTAAATATAATTTTTATATAATTTCTGAATCATTAGTTATTACCGGGAGTGGAAAACCATCATTTGGTTATAGTGGCCTCTCAGCTAACTTAAAAGGAATGCATAAAGGTAATTTAAAAAATCTAAATGAATTAAAAAATTTAAATCACCTCAGTCATTTTAGTTATAACCTTTTAAAATTTTATTATTGGATAAAATATATTCGAAGAATTTTGATTGTAAAAATGAGGTAAATTATATGAAGTTAGTAAAAGTATTTTGGGGGTTAAGAAGTTTAATATATAAGCTAACATTTAAAAAATTTGGGAATCTATCCTATATAGGCACCCCATTAATTTTGGATGGTGTTTCTAGAGTTGAAATTGGGGATAGGGTTAGAATTTACCCTGGGATAAGGTTAGAAACTATAGGGGTAGATAGTAAAATTATTATTGAAGATAATAATTCGATAGGACAAAATTTTCATATTACCTCCAAAGGTATTCTTGTTATAAAAAAAAATACTACTATTTCTGGAAATGTATTTGTAACAAATATTGATCATGACTACCAAGAAGTAGGTAAACATATATTGGATCAAAAATATATAGTAAAAGAAACTATAATCGGAGAAAACTGTTTCATTGGTTATGGAGCAGCAATACAAGCGGGAACTAAACTGGGGAAACATTGTGTAGTTGGGACAAACTCTGTTGTAAGAGGGGAATTTCCGGATTATTGTGTTATAGTAGGAGCGCCGGCGAAAATAATTAAAAGATACAATCATCATACTGGAGTATGGGAGAGGTTATGAAAAAAATCTTAATTTACATCGATAGTATGGCACCAGCAGGTGGAATAGAGCGAGTAATTTCTAATCTATCAAATAAGTGGATTGAGAAATATATTGTTGTTTTAGTGGTAAAAGATTCTGGAAGAGTATTTTACGACCTAAATAATAGCATAAGAATAAATCCTTTAAATTTACATTTTAAATTAAATATGAATAGTAGGATTTCAAGAGCTTTTAGTTATTTAAAAAGCATTTTTTTTTCACAAGTAAAATTAAGAAAAATTATTAAATATGAAAATCCAGATTATATTTACACTTCTAATCCACTTAATTCTTTTGAAATATTTCTCTTGGGAAGAAGATTTCAGGAAAAGTTGATAGTAAGTGAACATGGTTCAAAGTATGCATACAATAAAGTTTATAATTTTATAAAAAAATTAATTTATCCAAAAGTTTATAAATTGTCTATCCCTACAAAATTGGATACACAATTATATATTCAAGATGGTTATCCTGCTATATATATTCCACATTTGTCCACATTTGAAGCGAGGAGACCCAATCAATTAAATAGTAAAATTGTTTTAAATATCGGGCGATTAACCAGCGATAAACAGCAAATGAAATTATTGGAAATATGGTTTAAATTAAAGCAGAAAAATAAAATTGGATCTTGGAAGCTTTGGATAGTAGGAAGTGGCGAGGAAAAAGTAAACCTTGAGAAATTTATTATGGAAAACGGTCTTGTGGATTGTGTAGAAATACTATCTCCTGTAAAAAATGTAGAAGAAATATTTAAGCAAGCCTCTATGTTTGCATTTACATCAAGATTTGAGGGATTTGGAATGGTTCTTCTGGAAGCAATGTCTTTTGGGATTCCGTGCATTTCATTTGATTGCCCTAGTGGACCTAGGGATATCATAAATAACGGTGTAAATGGAGCCCTAATACCTCACAATGATGTACATTCTTATGAAAAAGAGCTTTCTATTCTTATAAATAATAATAAAAACTATTTAGATATACTAGGGAAAAATGCATTTAATACAGCTTTAAATTGGGATAATCAAAAGATATTAGAAAAATGGGATCAATTATTTGAAGGAGAAATAATATGAAAGTAATTGCATTTTACTTACCACAATTTCATAGCATTCCAGAAAATGATGCTTGGTGGGGCGAGGGATTTACTGAATGGGTGAATGTAAAAAAGGCCAAACCTCTATTTGATGGTCATGATCAGCCAAGAATACCTCTTAATAAAAACTATTATAATTTACGAAATGAAGATGTGATGAAATGGCAAGTTTCATTGGCAAAGAAGTACGGAGTTTATGGCTTTTGTTTTTATCACTATTGGTTCGATGGTAAATTATTGTTAGAGAAGCCAGTCGAACAATTCCGTGATAATCCAGAACTTAATCACCCTTATTGTATTTGTTGGGCAAATGAAAACTGGACAAATGCTTGGGTTGCTGATAAAGATGTGAAAACTTTAATGGCTCAAAGATATGGTGGTAAACCTGAGTGGAAAGAACATTTTAATTACTTACTACCATATTTCCTTGATGATAATTATATCAAAGATGATGGCAAACCACTTTTTGTGATTTATCGGCCTGAATTAATAGATTGTTTAAATGATATGCTAGATTATTGGCAGGAGTTAGCTATCAAAAGTGGATTAAATGGTATCGATTTTGCCTATCAACAGCTGCCCTTTTACCTCAAGGAAGATAAAGATGATAGCAGATTTAAATATAATATTGAATATCAACCTGGATATGCTTTGCATGATATGAAGGTTAGCTCTTATGACAAGACAGGTCTAACAATGTATAAGCTTCGTACCTCAGTACGGAACACTCTTAGTATTTTAGATAAAAAATTTAACTTCAATTTAACTGAAAGAGTAGTTGGTAATAAATTACGTTTTACAGATTACGATGAAGCCTGGAAAGCAATTTTACACAGAGGTCCGACAAATGAAAAATCATTACCTGGTGCTTTTGTGGACTGGGATAACACCCCTAGAAGAAAAGAGAGAGGGATGGTTTACACCGGTGCTTCTCCCGACAAATTCCAAAAATACCTAACAATGCAAATTAAAAATGCAAGAGATATATATAAGAAAGACAAGCTATTTTTATTTGCTTGGAATGAATGGGCTGAAGGTGGATATATGGAACCGGATGAAAAGTACGGATATGGGTATTTAGAAGCTTTATATAAGGCGCTTATCGAAAACAATGAACTAGAGTAGACTTAGTTCTCGAAAGTGTAAACAAAAGTTTTTCTAAGGAAAAGGTAGAAAAAGTATATTTATTTATATGGATTTTGATAGAGACAGAACAAAATTATTTACTTATGAATAATATTTTGCTTTCCTTTTACAAGAAAAAAAGGAGAATTTTAATGTCAAATTTTAATCATGATAACAAGTTAACGGCATTATTTGTGTTTCATAATTCCGACTTCTACAGTGGAGCTACTCGCTCTTTAATAGATATTCTTGACTCTTATATAAAGAACAATTCGATAAACATTGTTGCGTTATTTCCTAGACAAGGAACAGCGGTAGAGTATTTAACCAAGCAAGGTATTCCGATAATATTTAGTTATTATACGGAATTAGTTGCGCCTATTAATCAAAGTTGGATAAGGAAATTTATTGCATTTCCTATTAGATTGGCACGTTTGTTATCTTCAATTTTCCATATTTATAATTTAAAGGAAACATTAGCTCAATACAAGATAGGCCTAGTATACACAAACACAAGTGTTATCTTTGCTGGGGGATTAATTAGCAAGTTCTTTAAAATCCCACACATTTGGCATTTTCGCGAATTTAGGAGAGAGGATCAACAAATAGATTTCTTTTTTGGAAGAAGGTATTTCTTTAAGTTTGCAAATAAATATGCTAACAAAATAGTAGTTATATCAAAAAGTATGTATCAAAAACATGAAGAAAATATTAATCCAGACAAATTAAGAATTATTTATAATGATATATCACCGAATTTTATTAATCCAAAGCCCCAATTTAATCTAAACAAACGAAATTTACAATTACTGATTACCGGAACTTTGAGTGAAGGTAAAGGTCAATTGGAGGCGTTAAAAGCTGTAAAGATTTTAATAGAAAGAGGTTACGAATTAATACTGAATATTGCAGGTAGTACAAATTGTAAATATTTCGATGTTTTATCTGAATATGTAAATACAAATAAATTACAAAAACATGTTGTTTTTCATGGGCTTGTAAAAGATATGAACGCGCTTAGAAAAGATATGGACATTGGTATTGTTGCTTCAAGGAGTGAGGCATTTGGGCGTGTAACTATTGAAGGTATGCTAAGTTGCATGGTAATGATTGGCCGTAACAGTGCAGGCACAAGTGAATTGATAAAAGATATGGAAACAGGTTTACTATATAGGCCTGACGATTTACACGATTTAGTGGATAAAATAGAATATCTTCATAATAATAGATCTGAAATAGAGCGCATTGGAAAAAGAAGTTTTAAGTACGCAGTTGATAAGTTTACTATAGGGAATTGTAGTAAAGAAATATTAGACCTTTTAAATGAGAATTTATAAAACAAGGAGAATTGTAATTTAAAGATTTAAAAGTGGAAAGAGTGAAGGTGTTCTCTCCCCAACCCAGATAAATAGTAAGCTTTTAAACGAACAGGGTTTATAATATGCAAATTGTGCATCTTTGGATACAAAAAGGAGAGATTGTTTTGCAATATTATATTGTTATATTTTGTATATTAATTGCCTGGTTAGCTAAATTAAAGGAGAAAAACATATACAATCCTCTTACTGGTTTCTTTTTATTTTGGTCTATTATTATCGGATTAGCTTCATTATGCCTATTTGATTTATATGAAACGAGTCAGCATACCTATATTGTTATATCTGTGGGATTGTTTAGCTACTTAATTGGTTACTTAATGATTAAAACAGTTTTTTTTCCTATTAAAAAAATTACTATTAATTCTTATAATACTTTAGAAAAATATAGATTGCGATATAACTTTTTGTATATTGTATATTTTATAACCTTAATATACATGCTTTATCGATCTTTTGACGTATTATTATTGCTTTTAAAGGGCAATTCCTTAAGTAACCTAAGAGGTTCATTTGGCACGACGGTTCTAGGATCATCATGGGAAATTATGTATGAAAATTATGTTAACGAACCATTGCTGTTAATAATGATACCATTGGGAATTATTGACTTTTTCGTTGGAAGAAAAGATAAGAGGTTATTATATTTATCAATTTTATTAGCGACCCTTTCATCGGTAACAAGTGGTGGTAGATTTATATTTTATTATATCTTTGTACATTTTATATTCGCATCACTTATATTCAAAAAGCGTACTAAGATTAGCAAGAAAATTAAACGGACAATTTTTATCACAATAATCGTTGGTATCTCTGCTATTTATGTTGTTACAGTTATGAGAGGAGCGTCTGCCTCTATTACTAAACAAATTTATATTTATTTATCTGGATGTATACCCCATTTGGATTATAGGCTTAAGTTAATAGATGCAAGTCAAGTTTATACAAATGGTTGGACTTTTATGAGTGGTTATTTAAAACCCTTTTTTCAATTAATAAAAAACATTGGATTATTGGATTATCCAAAAGGATATGCAGATTCATTGGTTTTATCTAACGTGGATAACTTCGTTAATATAGGGAAGGGAACTATCTACAATGCGTTTGTAACCCCATTCTTTTATTTTTATTTAGACGGTGGTTTGATTGGGGTTGCTATTTGCTCTTTAATATATGGTGGTATTTGTGCTTATTCATATTGCCTTGTGAAATATAGACCAAATTTAAAAAACATTTCCATTTATTTGATTTTAATTCAGGGTATATTCACAACAATGGTGCGATGGCAATTTACTAATTCTGCGTTTGCTCTTTCATTTATCTTTTTATTATTTGCTTTTAAAAGGCAAAAATATAAAAAAAATTAATAAAGATTTTATCAGGATAAATTCGTGTTAAACTTACACAGTTTGGGATTGGAATAGCCCGATTTATTGCAGGATTTTTAAAAATTCTTAGCAGTATTATAAAGTTTAGTAAATTACGCTAATTTGAAAAATTGTTATTTGCACGGATTTCCTAATAATTAGTGTATAATAATAAATCCTTTTCAGCTTAAGTGTACAACAAGGAGAAAGAATCTTAGTGGAGAAGAATACTTTTGATAATTATAAAAAAAGGCAAAAGTCATTAGCACTAAACGCTTTTTATAATTTTCTCTATATTGGGCTAAATTTGCTTTTTCCATTGATAACTGCGCCTTATGTATCACGAATACTTGGTGCTTCAAATTTGGGAAAGGTAAATCTGGCTACAACAGTTGTTAATTGGTTTGTTTTATTCGCTGCATTCGGAACGACAACCTATGGAGTTCGAGAGGTAGCAAAAACTCGAGATAATAAAGAAAGACTTAGTAAAGTATTTTCGGAACTTGTAATTATCAATGGTACCCTTTCTTTAGTTGCTACTGCAATTTATTTTAGTACTATATTTAATGTTACGACCTTTATTCCTGAGCTATCATTATATCTTATTATGTCCTTAAGTATAATATTAAATTTGTTTGACATTGATTGGTTTTATCAAGGAATTGAAGAATATAGATATATTACAATTAGAAGTTTAATTTTCAAATCCATATCGTTAATTTGTATATTTATTTTTGTAAAGCATACTGAGAATTACGTTATATATGGATTAATTAGTGTAATGGCTACAAGCTTAAGTGGAATCCTAAATTATATTTATAGCAGGAAGATAGTAAAATTTACTTTTAAGGGTATCAATCCATTTAGTCATTTTAAGGGACTGAGCATTTTCTTTTTCTACACTTTTATTGTCAATATTTATACAAATTTAGATCAAGTACTCCTAGGTTTATTTATTAATACTAAAGCCGTTGCATATATGAATAGGAGTAAAATACTTTTAAGTATGGGTATTGCTATATCAACAGCGATATCTAATGTGACCTTACCAAGGGCTTCTTATTATCAACAAAATGATGAAAAGAAATTCAAAGAACTTTTAACAGAAGTACCGAACTTTATTTTATTTATTACTATACCTATTACTGTATCCTTTATTTGTTTAGCAACCAACATAATGTATATTTTAGGTGGTTCAGATTTTCTTAAAGCTGGACCTTTGTTACAGTTAATGGCAATAACAGTAATATGCTCCCCTCTATCTGGGTATCTTCAAAATCAAGTGATTGTAGCAGTCGGAAAAGAAAAAATTGGGTTATATATAGCACTTGTTTCTAGCATTATAAGTTTGTTTTTGAACATAGTATTAATTCCTACTATAGGGATTATAGGCTCTGGAATTGTCCAAGTCATTGCTGAAATTAGTGCGGTTGGTATTAGGCTATATATAGTGAAATATAAATTAAAATATAAAGAGGTAAAATTTATAAGTAAATCTTCTGTTACTTACCTAATTGCAGCGCTAATTATGGGAGGAATGATAGTCTTAATAAGAACTGCTATTAACAATTTGTTTCTTTCATTTGCTGTTGGGGTAATAGTAGGTTGTATTGTTTATATAGCTATCCTACTGATTGCAAGAGAGAAAGTAATAGTATTACTATATCAGAAAATCAGAACTCGCTTTATTGGATAGACCGAATTTTCAATCTCAATAGGTGAAAGTTTTAGGTATTTGTTTTGTAAGAATATAAAAAGCAATGATTCTTTTTATTTGAATTAAATAGTTAAATCGTGGAAAATCAATCTTTTTATAATGAATTTTAGGATATATTTTTATTATAAATTCCCTACTGATTATTGGAAATATTTTAAAACTAAGGAGATATGTAAAGTGAAGGGCATAATATTAGCAGGTGGAAGTGGAACCAGACTTTATCCATTAACAATGGTTACAAGTAAACAGTTACTACCTATTTTTGATAAACCAATGATCTATTATCCACTCTCAACACTAATGCTCGCAGGTATTCGTGATATATTAATCATTTCAACTTCAGAAGATACTCCACGCTTTGAAGCACTTTTAGGTGACGGGACTCAGTTCGGCTTAAATCTTCAATATAAAGTACAGCCAAGCCCTGATGGTTTAGCCCAGGCTTTTTTAATTGGGGAAGAGTTTATTGGACACGATTCAGTTGCTATGATTTTAGGGGACAACATTTATTATGGTAGTGGCATGAGAAAGTTACTTCAACGTGCTGCTAAAAAGGAATCCGGTGCAACAGTATTTGGATACCATGTTCAAGATCCTGAACGTTTTGGTGTCGTAGAGTTTAATGAGAATGGGAAAGTTTTAAGTGTGGAAGAAAAACCAAAGGAACCAAAATCAAATTATGCCATTACTGGTTTGTATTTTTATGACAATCGGATTATCGAAATTGCGAAAAATGTCAAACCGTCTGCTCGTGGCGAGTTAGAAATAACCTCGGTAAATGAAGCATATTTACAAATGGGAGAACTCGAAGTTGAACTTCTTGGACGTGGATTTACATGGCTTGATACTGGAACTCATCAAAGTTTAGTACAAGCAACTAATTTTGTAAAAACAATAGAGGAGCACCAAGGTATAAAAATTGCTGCACTTGAGGAAATTGCATATATAAATGGATGGATTGGAATTGAAAAGCTCCTTGATTCAGGAGAAAAGTTCTCTAAAACAGGTTATGGGCAATATTTATTGAAAGTAGCAAATGGTGCGATTAAGTATTAATTTTGGGGTGACTGAAATGGAAGTTATTGAAACTACTTTACCTGGGGTAAAAATTATTGAACCAAAAATATTTGGTGATCATCGTGGTTGGTTTACGGAGACGTACAATAAATCAATATTTAAGGATGTTGGAATAGATATTGATTTTGTTCAAGATAATCAATCATTTTCTGCAAATAAAGGTACTTTAAGGGGATTACATTACCAGTTGAATCCAAAAGCTCAAACGAAATTGGTCCGTTGCACCAAAGGGATTATATTTGATGTAGCAGTAGATATTCGAAAAGGCAGCCCAACCTTTGGGAAATGGTTTGGGATAGAGCTAAGTGCAGAAAACAAAAAACAGTTATTAATTCCAAAAGGGTTTGCCCATGGATTCATGACATTAACGGATGATATTGAAGTTCAATATAAAGTGGATGAGCTTTATGCTCCAGAATGTGATCGCAGTATTATTTGGAATGATCGTTCTATAGGAATCGAGTGGCCAATCGAAATAACACCGGTATTATCAGTAAAAGATGAAAAAGCCCCCCTTTTGTGTGAGGCTGATAATAATTTTACCTATGGAGAGTAATAGATGAAAATACTAGTTACAGGTTATACTGGTCAGCTTGGTTATGATGTGGTTAAAGAAGGAATAAAACGTGGTTATGAAATGCTGGGTATTGGATCAAAAGATTTAAATATTACTAATGAATTTGCTGTTTATCAATATGTAAAGGATGCAAATCCTGATGCCATTATTCATTGTGGTGCTTATACAGCAGTAGATAAAGCTGAAGATGATCAGGAAAACTGCTGGGATGTAAATGTAAATGGAACAAGGTATTTGGCAAACGCAGCAAAAGAAATAAGTGCTAAGTTCATTTTTATTAGCACCGATTATGTGTTTGATGGAAAGGGCGAAGCCCCATTTGTCGAAATAGATAGCCCCAATCCAGAGGGATATTATGGGAAAACGAAATATGAAGCGGAAAAAGTAGTGCAATCTTTATTATCAAATTGGTTTATTGTAAGAATATCCTGGGTTTTTGGTATAAATGGGCATAATTTTGTTAAAACAATGCTTCGTTTATCAGAAACCCGTAATGAGTTAAATGTTGTGGGTGATCAAGTTGGTTCTCCAACAAATACCTTTGATTTAGCTCGGTTGCTAATTGATATGATCTTAACAAATAAATATGGTATTTATCATGCTACAAATGAAGGGTTTTGCAGTTGGGCAGAGTTTGCTAAGGAAATTTTTCTTCTGGCTGAAAAAAAGGTACAAGTGAATTGCATTACGACAGAGGAATATCCTACAAGAGCGGTTCGTCCGAAAAATTCCCGTTTGTCAAAACAAAAATTAACCGATAGCGGATTCGTACCATTATCGCATTGGAAGGACTCATTAAAACGATACGTAGATCAATTACTAATTGAGGTGAAATAATGGAACGGAAAAAAATTCTTGTAACAGGTGGAGCAGGATTTATTGGCGGAAACTTTGTTCAATATATGGTGAACAAATATCCGCAATATGATATTTATAACCTTGATTTATTAACCTATGCTGGAGACTTAACCAAACACCGTGATTTTGAAAATAAAGAAAATTACTTTTTTGTAAAGGCAGATATTGCAGACCGAGAGACTATTTTGCCGCTGTTTGAAAACCAAAAGTTTGATTATGCTGTTCACTTTGCAGCTGAGAGTCACGTAGATCGTTCTATTACAGACCCAGAAGTTTTTGTTCGTACCAATGTAATAGGTACTCAAGTATTACTAGATGCTGCTAAACAAATTGGGGTAACAAAATTTATTCATGTTTCCACAGATGAAGTATATGGTGAACTTGATTTTGATCCGACTACATTCTTTACGGAAGAAACTCCATTACAGCCAAATAGCCCATATAGTGCAAGTAAAGCATCATCTGACTTATTGGTAAGAGCTTATCATGAAACATTTGGACTTCCAGTTAACATTACTCGTTGTTCCAATAACTATGGACCGTTTCATTTTCCAGAGAAGTTGATTCCATTAACTATCTCTCGTGTTTTAAATGATGAAAAGGTACCAGTGTATGGTGATGGTAAAAATATCCGTGATTGGTTGCATGTACTTGATCATTGTGCAGCTATTGACCTAGTTTTACATGAGGGTATTAATGGTGAAGTTTATAATGTTGGCGGCCATAATGAGCGGTCAAATTTAGAAGTTGTGAAAACAATCATTAGTACTTTAGGTAAATCAGAAGGCTTAATTGAATTTGTAACTGACAGACTTGGACATGATAAACGCTATGCGATTGATCCAACAAAATTAGAGCAGTTAGGTTGGAGGCCAACCTTTACTTTTGAAACTGGAATTGCACAAACCATTAAATGGTACTTGGATAACAAGTGGTGGTGGAAAGAAATTATTAGTGGGGAATATCAGAATTACATTAAGAAGCAGTATTCATTAAGGTAATTAATATTTAATTAAATTATACCGTACCCTTTACAAAGGATACGGTACAATTTAATTTTGATTCCTTTTTCAATACTATTTGAAGAAAAAGCAAAAACTTTACGATAATCATTTTCTATATAAATCATCGTAAAAGATAAATTCAGTGGAGATGTATTGAAAATGAAAATTACAATAGCAGGAACAGGGTATGTGGGATTATCAAATGCAATTCTTTTAGCCCAAAACAATGAAGTAATAGCACTTGACATTATTCAAGATAAAGTAGATATGATTAATAATAAAAGATCACCTATTCTTGATAGTCAGATTGAAGAGTTTTTAGCAACAAAAGAACTAAATTTGATTGCCACAACCGATAATTATATGGCATTTAAAAATGCAGAATATGTTATCATTTCAACACCAACAAACTATGACCCAGAAAAAAACTATTTTAATACGAGAACGGTAGAAGCTGTTATTGCCAATGTACTATCAATTAATCCAGAAGCCATTATGGTGATTAAGTCAACAGTTCCTGTAGGTTATACGGAGAAAGTAAAAGAGAAGTTTGAAACCGAAAATATTATTTTTTCACCAGAGTTTTTAAGAGAAGGAAAAGCACTTTATGATAACTTGTATCCTTCAAGAATTGTTGTTGGAGAACAATCAGATAGAGCTAGGGTATATGCTGATTTACTAGTGGAAGGAGCTTTAAAGGAGGATATTCCTGTCCTGTTTACAAATTCAACAGAAGCGGAGGCAATTAAACTTTTTGCTAATACCTACTTAGCAATGAGAGTTGCATTTTTCAATGAACTGGATTCATATGCAGAATTAAGAGGATTAGATTCGAAGCAAATTATCGATGGGGTAGGGCTCGACCCCCGAATTGGGAATCGTTATAATAATCCTTCCTTTGGTTATGGTGGCTACTGCCTTCCTAAAGATACGAAGCAGTTATTAGCCAATTACGCAGATGTTCCTAATAATATTATGACAGCTATTGTGGATGCCAATCGAACGAGAAAAGATCATATTGCCGAAATGATTATAAAAAGACATCCTCAAATTGTAGGTATCTATAGACTCACCATGAAAATGGATTCAGATAACTTTAGACAGTCAGCTATACAAGGTGTCATGAAGCGCATTAAAGCAAAAGGAATTGAGGTCGTGGTATACGAGCCGGCTCTCCATGAAGAGAAATTCTATAATTCTAGAGTTGTAAATAATTTTGAAGAATTTAAAATTATTAGCGATGTCATCGTGGCAAATAGATTATCAGACGATTTAATGGAAGTTAGAGATAAGGTGTATACAAGGGATTTGTTCAGTAGAGATTAGTTAAATGCAATCTTGAAATATATTCTTGTAAAATTATAATGTTTAAAAAACAATGTTTTTCATAAAATTTTGATTAGAGGTTCCTGTTTCAAGATACTGCCTTTTTTCTCATACCAATAGCGTAAAGTCACTTTTTTCTTGAAAATCTACGCTTTCTGTAAATAAGTTCCTCATTCTCCATTACTGTTATGGATAATTTATTGTATTACTCCTCGTATAATTTCGAGAAAGGAAAAGGCCGTGTCTCCTATTAGTGTAACTGTCCTAAAGCTATACTAATAGGGGCCGTGTCTTAAATAGCACCTATGTTTTTATATCTGATTACAAAATTTTTAAACTACCCAAGTTGGTTTGATTTAGGGACGCAAGGATATACTGCAATTTGGGTATTTAACGGATAAACAATTATAAAGGTCTGGATTTGGAATATTGAATAGGCGTTAATTTAAATAAAGGATTTTTCATAGAGGATTTTAAGGCAGAGTAGTTTGTAAAATAATGCCGGTTTTATTATTTATATTGATGCTAAATTATTTTAACCTTTGCTTTTTAACCACTGTTTTTCATATATAAAGATTGTTTGGATAAAAAGAGAGAAATTATTTTTAGTAAAATAACCCATCAAGAGTTGGAATCCACATTTATTAAAATCATTTGATATTTTACTAGGGTGAGTAGATTTACAGTGATAATTAGAATTACAATTTTTATTACTTGTTTAAAAATTGAAATAGGGATCTTTTTGAAGAACAAAAGCAGGAATTGATTTAGCACTTGGTGAAGAAAATGGGTAAAATTGCATGTTGATAATCCTATGTTTCAATTTCATGGCCCAGAAGCGGAACACTGAGAAGAAATCAATAAAACTTTAAGGTGCAAAATATAATATTGATTTGGAGGCCGATTATGAAACCCAAAAAATTTAATTCTAATAAGAAGCTGAATGATGATGAACGAAGGTACTTCTTATCTGGACTATTTTTTTGGATTCTATCTTTCTTAACTACAATTAAATTTGAAAAGGCTAATACATCGATTTCCCTTTCAAATAATCGAGAAGGAATAAATAAACAGTTAGCTAATAAGACGACACATTATTTAACAATGGATGATTTTGTAACAGGTGCAGCCCCCATCTTTTGGGATAATGTACTACAAGCGATTTTGGAAAAAGTTGCGAATGAAAAGGTAGCTTATACAATTATGTTAAAACCACAAACTTATAAATTTCAAAACACTATCAATATTACGAACTGTTATGGAATACGGTTTGTCGGAAGCAACCCATTAAATACAATTTTCCGTTTTGTTAATAATGCTGTGGATAAACCGTTTATTCTATTGGATAATATGTCAAGTGGTACTGTGTTTGAAAATATACATTTTTATGATGATACAAACCATACCTCAAAAGGCGTAAAACTAACATTTTCAACCGCATTTCCAGGAGTTAATTATCCGAATGCATACAATAATTTTAAATATTGTATCTTTAATAAATTTAAAACTGCGGTTAATTTTACATCAGGTCAACCTTTAGTAGGAGCAACACATGCCTGTTTAGATAGTACTAATTTTGAACATTGTAAATTTTGGAATAATAAGTTAACCTTTTTAAATCAAAATAAACAAGCAGTTAATATTAATTTGTTAGCTTCTGATGTAGAGAACACGGATATTGGGGAACAATATACCCTGATTCGAGATGAAGCAGGTTCACATTTTAATATTTTTGGTGGTAGTTGGATTGGGCAAGGAAAGGTTATTGATTTTTACAGAAATAAAAAAGGAACAAATTTGTTTAATTCTTGTCGTTATTCGTTTAGTAAGACTAGGTTTGAGTTAAGAAGTAATCATATTGGAACGCTAGTAGAATGCTTGGTTGATAGAAAAACCAGTTATTCTGTAAATTTTGCTGCAAAGGTGGATTTTGTTGACTGTATTTTTTATAAACAAGCTTCATCTATTACTTTAAATAAAACAATGCGAATTGCCTTTAGTATCAATAATTGTGATGTGTACACTGGAGATATTACGGTATACGATTACCCAACGGCTGGTCTTGAAGGAGAAGCTAGATTTGGTTCTTCTACCATGATAAATATTCAAAACAGCAAAGGTTTCCTTTTTTTGGAATCTCAGACATCTCCTTTTGGAAAGTGGAGTAAAAGAAATAGTTCTATTACCAAAATAGAAAATAATTCTGGGAATGACACCAATGTACTAAATACGGTTGATTCAGACGGATTCTATTCTTTAAATAGTTCCATGTTCAAATATAATCACATGGGCTTTGGCCTAAACATGGTATCAGCCGGAAAAATTATCTTCAATGATAATGCAACATTGGGAGGTACTACATTAATAAATGTAAAATTCAAACTTCCATACAATGCTAGACCGATAAAAGCCTTTTGTTATAAACACCCAATTCGATTAGCAGAAAACTTTGTTTTTCAAGTGTATATTGTAAAAGACAAAAGTTATTGGACCAATCCTAGTAGTTTTAATGTTTCAACCGATGGAATTTTAGTAGCAACAATGGATACAACAGGAAAAGCAGGTTATTTTGAAAGTGTGGTACAAATTACTACTAACGACATGGGAGATTATTTAAAAGTCGGTGAAACTCAAAATGCGACTTGGACATGGCAAGAAGGGCGTATTTATTTTGCAACATCAGGATATACACATAACTTCGCAGGATTTCTGGGAATGGAATATATTTGATTTGTAATTTATGAGAAAACAGTGCTCCTTTTTAGAGGATTAATTGTACGCTGGGGCTTGGAGGGAATTAAATACCGAAATAATAGCCTTTTCAGTAAAATCACTCCAACCGAACAAAGAGATTCATCTGTAGCCATTGTGAAATTGGAATACTGGCGATATTTCTTTTTGCCACAATTACTGCCTATGTTATTTTTGGAAGTTTATCAGGAGTCATAGATGAGGGATGTCGTTACTTGGAGATAGATTTTGGGATCCTACAGCCCCTATATTTCTCTTTTAGGCTATCGTCTTATGAAGAGGCGGTATCGACCAATTAAATCATATTTGTTTGAACAAAATATGCTAAAAAAAACCATGGGGACGGTTCTAACATGGGTCATTCGGAAGTTTTGCTCAAGTAGAGGAGAACTAAATATAATTAGAAGTTTAATAAACAGAGGGAATCATAACTTTGAAATACATCGCAAAATTCTTGAATGCCCTAGCAAGAAGGAAGTCGAAAAGTTTTTTATGCTATAAATGTTATTGATATATTATATAGTCCATAAATTGACGGTATTAGGTGTCCGTAGTTTGACGGAATTACTGTCCAACCGTATTTTTGAAAAAAGGGAGAATCAAGATAATTCTCCCTCAATAACCCGTTTAACCATGTGATCATCTATTATTCGAAATCCGTTCTGTGACCCATAAAGCAAACAATGAGTACATAACTTATTTATAAGCCTTGCGGCTTTCCTATCGGTTATAGATTGCCCAGCATTTTCAGTGTAGAGTTTGGTTAAACACCGCCATTAATTCACGCAGCTCCTTAATGGCTAAATCTATACTCGTCTGCTCATCTTCATGGAAATTCGACCCTAATAAATCCTCCTGATGAAGATGCGAATTCCTTGCAAAACTGTGATAACCTTCGGGAACTTTAAATACTTCAACCGTTATTGTGAGTCCTTTGTGTTCAGTTATTTGAACAATCTCAAGTGTCTCAACAATTTCTTTTGATTTTGTTTTCATCGGATACACCTTTTCTATTTTAATATTTAACTTATAGCGGCAGCGTGGCTAATTGCCAGATTAGTAATAATAGGTCTTTTTAAAGAAAATTCAAGATGACTCTTAAAAATTCCTCTGTTAATCGAGATTGTCCACATTTTCTTAACATTTAGAGGATCGCATCTTTCGACCGTTTTCTTACAGGATTGATCTGAAAAATCCCGCTGCAAATAGCTTTTGGCAAAATTTAATCAAACGTTTGATCAATAAGACTTTTTGTCAAATGAGAGGAAAAATTGTAAGAATGAAAATTTTTTGTTGGTTTTGATAGATTAATAGAAGAACAAGGACGATGTAATCGACAAAAAATGTTCTTGCTCATACGTAAAAATTCGTTTCTCCCAAGGGCTCAGGCTGTTTTTAATCAATCGTTTTATTAAAAGGGAATAGTGGAGTTTATGGTCGAAAAAGAAGGTCAGTGCTCTTATCCACTTAGATAAAGACACTGACCTTTGACTTTATCGCTGTTCTATTTTATTTCGGGATTTCCGTTTTTTCTGCTTTGGTTTCTGCTTCGGTTCGATCACAAAGGATATGGGGTGTGTCCCTGCCTCGATGGTAAGATGTTTCAATTGCTCTGCCGTCTGCAGCTTGGTATTAAAGGCAGAGAGTCTGCAAGGAAACATAATGGCATTCCCATTTCGAAACTCAACAAGTGTATTCCCATTTATGCTGCTTGTTCTGGCAATGTGAGCGGGGTTGAACCAGATGGCTTCTTCATGATGGGCAGATTTGGTTGGGAACACACAAATTTTTAAAATAGGATTGATCATGACCGGACACATTTGCGCCACACCTGTGATCCATTTAGCGGTTGCCATGGCACCTTTTAAGTCAAAGCCGATATTTTTAATCGTGTCCTCTAATATTTCTAATGGTGCTTTGTCCACAATAAAGGTTCTGTCTATTTCATTCACCTTCGTACATAACTTGGCGGTTCGATCGTAAAAGCCTATCATATACCTCATATGCTGATTGATAATATAACTTTTTTCTATGAACAACTGATTCATCTCCTAGCGAACTATTTCATTTGAATTATTTTTGAAAAAGGATATACTATCAATTAGTTAGTAATCCTAACTGCTGACCAAGAGCTGTCTTCCCAGGACAACCAATGCTCTTGGTTATTTTATTTTTTCTATCACACCTTCCTCACCACCTCATCATTTTGAACAACAGGGGAATTTTAATCGTGATGATTTAATACCCATTTTCTCTATCGGCCATTTCTCCGAGTTTATGAAACAATTCAGAGGGTCTTACATTCAGGTTTTTCGCAAGAGTAACAGTCCGTTCATAATTTGGTTTTGTTTTATCTAGTTCAAGGTTACTCAAATATTTACGACTGAATTTGCAATTATGAGCAAGCTCCTCTTGTGCAAGCATACTAGCCTTTCTCAATCTAAATAGTAACTCTCCGAAGGTAATGGTCTTATTGGGTTCCATAGTTTTTCCCCTTTTTAAAACCATTACATAATTAGATTGGAAATCACTCCACGTACTGAGGGTTACAGATTTTTGTATAGATAAAAATTGTTTCCTTAGGGAAAATTAAGTGTTGGCAATTAACCATTATCTTCCTGGATTTCACTCACTTAGTTAGTGTAAACTTATGAAAATTTAGAAAAAAACCATGAAAAGAGATAGAAAAGGGATTCCTTTGATAGAATTGTAAATTTTGTCCATTAATCGACAATTTACTTGAAGAGGGGACAGGGCTCCTCGATAATTGTCGATTTTTGCCATACTAGCAGGAGGAAAAAAATATCTCAGCTTTTGCTTATAAGGGCAAATAGTTATTAATCCATTTGATCCATTTCCGTAAACAACTCAAAATAAAAGAGGTCATCCAATTTTTTATCCAAGATTCCATAGAAGTAGGCGATGGGTTTTTGGATTTTTTTGTTGGATTTAAGCTTGCTGATCAGCTGCTTAAAGGATGCGATGGCTGTGGTCAGGACTTGTTCTTTTTTATTCTCAAAATTATTACGCCATGCTGCAATTTCGGCCATTCTCCAAAATTCTTCAATCGTCTTTGCTTCACTATAAAAATATTTCACTAACTGCACAAAAGGCTGTGGAACCCGATCATTTGTAAATGTGTGATCTAATTCTAACGGTTCTTCTTTACGTATATTTATTTCTTTTTTATTAGTTTTATAAAGATTAATAGTTTTATTAGGGCGGTTCAATTCTTCCTGTTTAGGTGGTTCATTCTTAGGAACACGATTAAATATGTATAGGTTGCTGGACTGTGAGCCGTTTTTTCTTTCGGTTTCATAAACAGTAATGATCCCAAAATCAATCGCTTTTTGGATCATTCGTTTAAACGTGGAGCGGGAAATGCCATGGTCTTGATATTCCTCGTGAATCGCTTTTAAGATTGTTCCAATTTTGGCATTGCAGACTCCAGGGATTTTTGCAGAAAAACTGACCAATCGCTTTAACCCGACTAGTTCCCCTTTTGTAAATTCATGTTTGTAATCTAGCAGCCACATTTCCATATGACGATTAAATTCTGTAAGACTTTCAAATTGGGAATAATCCCCAAAACGTTCAATTTGGCCTGATTTTAAATTCATTTAATTGCACCTCCCTTTCACTTTCTATATAGAGAGGGGGGAAGGTAAAGGGCATGGTGTGTGGTTGGTATCTATGACAGGTTTGTGTCTGTCGGTATATTTTAGGTATTCGTTAATGGAAGGGGATAAATTTGCTCGCAATTTGCCCCAGTTTTACCTTTGACTTTGCAAACAAAGGAAGAAAAATGATGAAATTTGTAGTTTTAAAGATATATAATAGGAGTGTGGGAATTATTTGGAAATGATGGAGTGGTGTTCATGAGTGGAAGGAGATCAAAAAAGCAACAAAAGCAGCTAGAAGAGGGGTTATATGGATTATTTCTTTTAATAGCTGCAACATCATATATTTATACTAGGAGTCTTATGCAGACAGCTATTTATGTAGGACTGGCAATGTTTTTAGTAACATCCGTGTTCATTTATCAAAACAAAAAGCGTAAGAAGAGATTGAGAGAATCTGGTATTGATGAGATTGATGCAATGGAAGGTATTCAATTTGAGTATTACTTGAAGGAGTTATATCTCTCAAAAGGATATACAGCAGAGGTAACAAATGCTAGTGGAGATTATGGCGGCGATTTGCTGCTTTCTAAGGATGGTAAAAAGTTTATTGTTCAAGCAAAACGTCACTCGAAGAATGTTGGCATAAAAGCTGTCCAAGAAGTGATTGGCGCAAAAGCTTATTATTCAGGAGACGAAGCATGGGTCGTGTCCAACAGCTATTTTACAAAGGCAGCTAGAGAACTTGCTAATAAAAGTAAGGTTACGTTAATAGATCGTGATCAGTTAATCGATTTAATATTACGAATGAATCCTGCTATCAAAAATCAAATTTTACTAGAAAAGTCGATAAATAATTCTGGGAGTCCAGTATTAAAATGCAACAGATGTGGCAGCCCAATGATGTTAAGAACCGGTAAAAGGGGCCATTTTTATGGATGTAGTAACTATCCAAAATGCCGTTATACGGAAAATGCTATGTGATTTATTACTGGAAAGCCATGGGGAGTTTTCAGTTCATGAGTAAATTTCCGAAAGTATTGTTTAAGGGAACGCTACAGGGACGGTTTAAGGTACAGAGAGGAATGTTATTTTCAGAAGTAAGCAGTTGCACGGACTGTCAGGATAAGTAAAAGTATAAGCGGGACCAAAGATAGGTATCAAAATAAGGATCTTGGGATTAGAGTTCTCCAGGTTCGTAAATTTGGATAAGGTAAAATGGAACATGTAATTCAAACATAAAAGGGGAGCTCCAAAGTCACTTTTGTGGCTCCTTTTTGGTAAGACCCTGGGATTGGTAATATAGTCTAAGTGTGTCTATAAAACTGTATTTTAAGATCTTGCAAATAGTTAAGTCAATATTTTTATCCAGCCGAAAAAAGCAAGCCATAAGAAAATACTAAAAGCAGTTCCCCAAAATAAACCAGTAAAAAAGTTTCCTTCATTCTCCATGAAAATCTACTCCTAATTCAGATGTAAATTACCAATTCTTTTTTTAATAATGTTCGATTTAATATATTTTTGTGAATGTTTTTAAAGAAAATAGGTAAATAAAATTGAATATCAACATGCCTGAATTAAGTTAGTAACCAATAGATACGAGAGGAATATTTTATAATTAAATGAATGCAGGACCCGGGAACTATATTTCTTATTAAAATAACAAATAAATGATAGAAAGAAAGGAGAATGCTGTCGGAGGGGAAAAAATGTTTTCGACATGAGGTTGTTATGGTTTTACCTTTGACAAATTGGTGAATAACTCATTGGAATTTTCCCGTAATATCAGGGATGAGTTGAATAATGCCAGTTCTTCGACAGTTTATTTCAACAATTTGATGAAAAATCCTTTTGTTTAAAGGGCGTTAGCAAATTTAATCAAGCGTTTGATTAAAATCGAAATGTAGGCATTCTTGTCCGAAAATTATTTTTCAATTATAAACCCTATGCCTCTTGTATAGTGTAAAATTATTTTATGAATTATAAATTTTTAGAAATACATAGTATTTGATTGGAGGCATTATGCGAAAAAAAGGCATTTGGAAGGTCATTGGTTTTAGCTTTTTAGGAATTGTCATTGTTATCGCGGCAGCTATTGGAATTGAAGCCTATCAGCTTCAGCCAAAGAATCACTTTAAGAATATTCCTGTTATTGCAACGGGGACGACAGGAACTTCTGGGACGCATAACACTACAGGGAAGACAAAGCAGACGAGCAATGCAAATTCTTCTGGATTTAATATTTTATTGATGGGATCAGACGAGCGGCCAGGTGAAACGATTGGACATTCCGACACAATGGTGCTGATGCATGTTGATTTGAGCAACAATCAAGTAGACGCAGTGAGTATTCCGCGTGACACACGTGTTCATTTAAATGGTTATGGCTATACAAAATTAACAAGTGTCCAATACATTCTGCAAGCAACCAAAGGCCCTAAGCAAGGGATTGAAGAGTCCGTAAAAGCGATTAGTGAATTCACCGGAGTGCCGATCAATTATTATGTTGAGACCAATTTTGAGGGACTCAAATCGATGGTTGATACAATGGGTGGTATCGAAATTTACGTACCTACAAATGAGAAGATTAACAATCAAATGCTAAATGCAGGCACCCACTTCTTGGATGGAAATATGGTTTTAGGCCTTGCTCGTGAGCGCCATTCCCTTGCGAATGGGGATTATGGACGGCAGGAGCTGCAATTGCAGGCTTTAAAAGGAATTGCAAAGCAAGCAATGAAGCCCGAAAACATGACAAAATTGCCGTCACTTGTCAACTCCCTTTCAAAATATATGATTGGCACCAATATGTCGACACAGGATATGTTAAGCCTAGGTCTTGCGATGAAAAATATCGATCCAAACAAACAATTACATTACCATCAGCTCTATGGAAAAGGTAAAAGTATGTACGATGATATCCTGAAGGCATACAACGACCAAATTGTAATTGATCCGAAAGAAATGAAAAATATCATAGCTAAATATTTTCAGAGCTAGGGTTAGTTTGTCACTAATTTAATGGATAAAGAACGCAGGTTACTAACGGTTAAACTATCAATTATAGAGGAAATAGAAAAGTCATTTGAGATATTTTCAAATGACTTTTCTTATGCTGCTTTATCATGGCCAAAATGGTATGACGACGAAACAAAAAAAACCATAGGGACAGTTCTTGTGGCATTTACAGGTCTTTTGCTAGATCCAATATAGTAACGTAAGAACTGTCCCTCCTGGAACCGTCTTACTGAACTAGAAGAAAAATCAGTATTTTATTTTACAATACTGATTTTTTATCGAATTCCATAAACCAATTTTTGGCCTTTGGTTTATTTAAAATGTAGTAGATTGCAAAAGCACCTAGAGAATCAATGATGACATCATATAATCTTCCGTCTCTTTCAAAAAAGAGCTGTAGGATCTCTGTAGTGAGAGCAAATAAAATCGATGCTGCTAGGGAACATTTATGGTTTCTGATCCAATTAAAAATTAGAAAATCAAAAATGGCAAATCCAGTGAAATGTCCTAATTTTATGATAATAAAGTATTGGTGTATCTCAGTTATATCACTGAGGTTAAAGAATGAGAGGAAGTTGGGAGTAGGATTCCAGGTGAAACCAATCGATTTTAGGCTTAACAAAGCCCCTAAATTGTCTGTCCATATTTGTATTCCTAAATAGATGCTCCATATGATAATAAGAAGTTTTTTATGTTTCAAGATATTTTTAATATAATGGTTGACTACTTGGGGAAGCATATTGGTACCAACTTTCAATTTTTATTCCGAAATTATATACCCATGTAAGGTATTTTTCAAATTAAAATCACATTAATAGAGACGGTTCTTGTAGATTTACAGGTCTTTTGCGAGATCCATTACAGGAACCGTAATGGCCGTCTCCTAGTTGAGGGGAAAAACCACTATACTTAGAGAGTTTGTTCAGCTATCAGGCTCTCGTAACGCCAGACAGCGATCCAAGGGAACGGTTCTGGTGGCTAACATAAGCCATGAGAACCGTCTCTGTGGTGTTGAGATAGTTCTTTTTAATTAATAAAATTACTTATTACAACAATAATTATGTTTCTAAAGTCGCGAATTGTTTGATAATTACTATTGATAGATTATTGGCTATATGGTAGAATTTAGGAAATAAGTATAGGGAGTGATATTTTATGAAATCATACTTCCAAAGACTTTACAAAATAGTAGTTTCTATCTTTCATTATTTTTTTCCAGAGGATATTACTAAGCCAAAGAGAACAGCTTTAGAACTTCTAATAAGTGCTTCCATTTGTGATACTATGGATTTTGTTGTAAAACAATCAAATATCTATAATAGTAGTTGTAAGGAAATAACTGAACAGCCTGTTATCCAGAAGAAGGAACAGATACTTCCCAATGCTCCAATAATACCAGACATAAAAAAGCAGTTTCGAATTTGGTCAGCAAATATGAGAGAATATGACTCTATTAGGAACCGTTTATTAGATTCAGTATGATATAAGTCCAGTGCTTTCGCTAATCACTTATATAGATTGTTCTTTATAAATCTCAATCGCTTCTAATTCGCCTTTTGTTTCCAGTTCCTCAGGATCCATATGTCTTATGATTGTATAGGCTTCATCCTGTGATTCTGCCTCAACTTCTATGTAATAATCCCGGTAAACTGTAACAGCTGAATTGCATTTCATCTTCAAAGAAACCACCTCATCATATTTTTAGTTGAACAAGATGTTATGTAGGTGATTTCTCATAAACTCTTTATGTAATTAGTGGCATCCCACAAAAATAAAGAAGCATTTGCAATTCAGCAAACGCTTCATGAGGAAAAAAGTTTTGGTTGTACTGATAAGGTATGTCCCAAAACAAAAAGTGACTGGGACAAGTGCCAAATTCACGTTACGAAATCTGCGTTAGGCATCGATTTTTTAAAAAGATAGCTTCAGCATTAACCTAAGCAAATCGTAAAAAGGTGACTAAGTTTTAAATTAGTCACCTTTTTCTTTTTCAATTCGTTTTATGATTCCGTTTAAATCCCTATAAATCCGCTTTCCAGTAAACCGAAGGACTTTCCATCCATTCTTTTTAAGTAGGTATTTTTACGCCTGTCGTGGGATTTCTGCTCCGGGGTAGAGTGGGTAATCTGCTCCGTCGCATTCAATGGCTATGTGATGTGCCGGAAGAGCTATATCAATGCTATATTTTCTGCAGGGAACCTGTGTCCTTATGTATTCACCTCTTGCCTTTAATGCATCGTATAGCCGAAACTCAATTGATGACTCGCATTTGTTCCTTTCCGGATCGGCAACGAATGCTTCTTTTGGCTTTTTCCTATGAAGCAGGTGTAGAATGATGGCCAGGATGAAAGGGTCGAAAAATACAAAGTATTCAATTACCAACGCCATTAGGGAGTTAACTCACATTCGTTTAGAGCAGCGGTTAATTTGGAATTATAGCTTTCCAGTTCATTCTGAAGCTTTGCTATATATTCTGTTAACGCCATTCTAACGATTATTGGATAGTATCGATTATTGAGCTCGTATATGGATTCTTCAATATCCATCTTTTTAACAGCAATGATTTTATTTAATTCATTTAATCTAGGATTCATTTTTATCCCCCTACATGTCAAAGAAATCATCATAATTTACGCGGCTATCAAGTTTTTTAAGGAAGTTAATGATTTTCCTCGCTGTACCCATCGTTGGTTGATGCTCATCACTGGAACATAACCGGCTAATTGTAGCCCTGCTCACTCCTGAATTCTCCAATTCCTTCTGACTAATCCCGTGCTGATCAATATAACGACCCAACCTCGATCTGTCCTTACCAATCCCAAACCACTTCATGTTCTTTGCACTCTCCCAAACTATCTTTTAATAGCTACAGGATGGACAACTTTTTCATAGTTTATTCAAAAGTTTCATCTCTGAAATTTTTTTACATAGATGATGCAACATGGACAAAAAAGTGCCACTATACTATGTATTACAAACGTGACGCCCGCCCAACTTTCAACCTGAAAAGGTGTTACCAATGAAATAGAAGGATGCTGATTCTATGGAAGATGGGAAAAACTCATTCAGATTTTGAAAGAATTTTTTGTTGGTTTTGATAGATTGGTAGGAGAATCAACACGAAGTATTCGACAAAAAATTTTCTAGGAAATAAGAAAAAGTTCGTTTTTCCCAAGGGATTTGGCAGTTTTTAATCAATCGTTTGATTAAAAGGGGATGATGGAGTTTTTGGTCGAAAACACACAACCATACAGTTGCTTACATTTGACGAGAAACCGCAAATTTACATATACTTGTCAGATAATTGCAGGGTTATTATATAGGAGGTAGAACATGGATTACATTTCACCGAAAGAAGCGGTGTTAAAGGTGATAAGGTGGCCTAAAGAATCAATAGCGGCGGGTCGTCGTCATACCGTTGGGCTTAAATCTGACGGAAAGGTGACGGCTGTGGGTGATCATAAATATGGACAATGTGATGTAAGTGGCTGGCGCGGCATCCAACTGCCCGGCAATTAGTTCTTAAAAACAACACAAGCCGGAGAATCACTGAACGAGTTAAAAAGCTTTGTTTTAGAAATAAGGATATGCCATTAAAGGGCGAGTTTAGCATAATAGAAAATGGAAAGATTAAGTCGATGTAAGTCTTCACAAATGGGTGTAAAATATTTAGTGTTGTAGAGATTGAGAACCAGTGGAGGATTTATGAAGAAAAAAAGAAAATGGAAAATGATTGGTTATAGTTTTTTAGGACTCATCATTATTGCTGTTGCAGCTGTGGGATTTGAATACAATCAGCTTCAGCCGCAGAATCACTTTAAAACTATTCCCGTAGTGAACTCGGGAGCGATAGGAAAGACAAAACAGCAAAGCAATCCGAAAGATCCTAATTTTAATATTTTGATCATGGGTTCGGACGAGAGACCAGGTCAAACCGTTGGGCATTCCGACACCATGCTACTTGCGCATGTGGATTTAGGAAAAAATCAAATCAATGCGATCAGCATTCCGCGTGATTCTCGTGTTCATTTAGACGGCTATGGTTACACAAAACTTACCAGTGTCCAATATATTTTGCAGTCCACCAAAGGCTCTAAGCAAGGGATTGAAGGAGCGGTCAAGGCGATTAGTGATTTTACCGGTGTGCCGATTAACTATTATGTGGAAACCAATTTTGAGGGACTGCAATCGATGATTGATACAATGGGCGGGATCCAAATGAATGTACCGACCAATGTAAAGATAGGATCTCAGGTGATCTCGGCCGGTTCTCATTTCTTGGACGGTCAAACGGTATTATCTCTTGCCCGTGAACGTCATTCTCTGGCCAATGGAGATTACGGACGGCAGCAACTTCAATTGGAAGCGTTAAAAGGAATTGCCAAAGAAGCTTTAAAGCCAGCTCAAATTACTAAGCTGCCATCACTTGTCAATTCCGTTTCCCAATATATGATTGGCACCAATATGTCGACATCCGATATGGTCAGTCTTGGTCTTGCGATGAAAGACTTTAATCCAAGCAATCAACTACACTACCAACAACTTAGTGGGGTTGGCAGGAGTATGTACGATGATATTTTAAAGGCAAATAATGATCAGATCGTGATTGATCAACAGAAAATGAAAAGTATTATCGCGAAGTATTTTCAGAGTTAAGTAATGTATTTAGGACGTAGAACATGGTGTTTTTTTACGCTATGTTTTACGTCTTTTTTTTAATCCAGTAATGATGAAAGTCAAGAATTTACCGAGGATACCAAGGGGTTAAGCATTTCTTACGGGTGTTTTTCAATTCCCATTTTATTCAATAAATAGATTTATCTACTATCTTTTAGTTCAAATAAAATATATTAGTTAATATTATGATATGGTAATATTTACTCATATAAGGGTATTAATGGTTTTTATAATAATCTACTAATTTTTTTTCAATTTTAATATTTAGGAAAGGGTGGACGTAAGTAATTTTAGTAAAAATCGTATAGTTAATAAAAAAATATTGGAGATATAATATGAGGAGAAAATTAAAAGTTATTAGTTTAGTACTATTAAGCAGCATTTTGTTTAATATATTGCCTTTAGGATGGATGCAGAACTTTTTTCCTATACAACAAGCAAAAGCAGATACTAACCTTACTAGAGAGGATTTTAAAAAGTTTGAAGGTTCCATTTCAGCTGGTGGGAACTACGATGGCAGTCAAACAGTTATGTTACAAAATGATGGAACAGTTACTTGTGTTGGTTATAACAATGATGGAGAATGCAATGTAGATAATTGGAGAAACATTGTTGCAGTTTCAACAAGTTTTACTCATACAGTAGGTTTAAAAAGTGATGGCACTGTCGTAGCTGTGGGTGACAATGGTGCTGGACAACTTAATGTAAGTGATTGGAAAGATATCGTTGCAGTTTCTGCTGGAGCTGCGTTTACAGTTGGTTTAAAAAAGGATGGAACGGTGGTAGCAACCGGTAATAATTACTATGGACAAATAAATGTAAGTGACTGGAAGGATATAACTTCAATCTCAGCAGGTTTCTATCAAACCGTGGGCTTAAAAAAAGATGGAACGGTGGTAGCGACTGGAAATAGTGGACATGGGGAAAATAATGTAAGTGGCTGGCAGGATATAGTAGCCATCTCAGCAGGTTATTTGGAAACAGTAGGACTAAAGAGTGATGGAACTGTTGTGGCGGTAGGAAACAATGATAGTGGCCAATTGAATGTAGGTGATTGGAATAATATCGTTTCAGTGTCCGCGGGTTACTATGAAACTGTCGGCTTAAAAAGCGATGGAACCGTAGTCGCTATTGGAAGTAATCAATATGGACAGACAAATGTAAGTGATTGGAATGACATTGTTGCAGTCGCAGCTGGACGTGATCAGACCATTGGTTTAAAAAGTGATGGTACATATGTTGCAGTGGGGTACAATCTGCGTGGTCAAACGAACGTAAGTAGTTGGGATAATTATAATGCTGTATCTTCTGGCACCGATCAAGTAGCAGGGCTTAGAAGTGATGGAACAGTAAAAGTGGTAGGCGCAAATGGGGAAATAAATGTTAGTGATTGGAATGATATTAATAAAATTGTAACAGGTAATTCTGAAACCTTTGGAATAAAAAAGGATGGAACGGTAGTAGTTGTAGGAAATAATTATTACGGAGAAACAAATGTGAGTTCGTGGAGCAATATTATTTCTATTGCTTCCAATTGGTCTCATACAGTTGGTCTTAGAAGCGATGGGACTGTAGTTGGAGCTGGCTACAACCAATATGGGCAATTAAATGTATACAATTGGAGTGATATTGTTGCCATTGCAACTGGTAATAGTCATACAGTTGGGTTAAAACGGGATGGAACAGTAGTAGCTGTAGGAACTAATTATAACGGAGAAGCAAATGTAAGTTCATGGAAGGATATCGTTGCCATTGCAGCAGGAAATTCTTTTACACTGGGACTAAAAAAAGATGGAACTGTTGTTTCTACAGGTGTGGAAGGTAATGGAAGTACTAAAATCAGTGATTGGAAGGATATTGTCCAAATATCCGCAGGTAATTATAATGCATCAGGGCTTAAAAAAGACGGTACAGTTGTAGCTCTTGGCTATGGATTTAAAGAACCTGATGTTAGCAGTTGGAAGAATATAACATCTATCTCTAGTGGTCCAATAAGTGTAATCGGTAAAAAGAGTGATGGAACCTTCTTTGATTCTTCTCACATGTTCTATTCAACTAAACCACAATTAAGCGTCAATAAAAATATTGTTAAACCTGGTGAAGATTTAGAGGTTTTATTATCTAAAAATAAAACGAACAAATTTTATCAAGTGAATAATTTAGGTATTTCTCTAAATGGTGGAATTACAGCAACTGGTGAAATGGACCCTGTAAATGATATGGATTACGAATATACCTATAAAGTTCAACCTACTGAAAGTGGTTCAGTAGATATATCTTTTCCAGGAATAACTGATCAATTTGGGAATAACTTGCAGGAAAGTGATTTCTTTAGAGTGATTCCACTGCAATCTATTAAATCCTCTAAGACTACTACTAGTTCAGGTGACAGAGTGACGTTAACAGCTACCTTTTATAAAAGTGTAAATCCTGGATTTAAAATCGCTTTAGATGGAGCAGTTGATTTATCTCCAACGACCATGACAGAGGTGTCAGGCAGCAATCGAACAAAATATATTTTAACCTATACGGTTCCTTACGGCTATAAGGATGGTGCTATCAATGCATCACTGCAAAATGTGGAAACAGCTGATGGACAGAAGTTTAGTAATTATACGGAAGAAAATGTTTTTACAAAGCAAAATAGATTAGCACCAGTTAGTTCATTAACAGCTTCCACCAACAAAGCCAAAATTGGTGATGTTGTAACGGTTACCGTAAATTTTTCAGAAAGTATTAAAAATGGGGTCCAACTTTCGTTTGATGGGGCTGGAGAAATGGATCCTGTTGTCATGAATGAGACACCGGGAAGTAATGGAACTCAGTATACTTATAACTATACTGTTCCTGAAGGATTTACAGGAAGCCTAAATGCACATCTTAAGGAAGTATATGATTTAAATAACAAGCTTTCTCAAGAGTATATTAGCAACAATTTATTTGATGTTGACGGCAATAGGGCAAATATTAGTAGCTTAACAGCTTCCACTGCTTCAGCTAAATTGGGAGATAAGGTCTTATTGACGGTAGTATTTGATGAACCGGTAAAACCTGATTTTACCTTATCATTAACGAATGGCGTTAACTTAGAAAATGTTTCAATGAATGAAGTTGTAGGGTCAAACTCTACTCAATTTACGTATGAATATGTTGTGAAGGAAGGCGATTTTGGTTCCGTTCAGGCAACAATAGATCAAGTAGAAGACTTAGCAGGTAATACTTCTCCGAAATTTAATAAGGAGGATGTATTTCAAGCTGATGGAATTAATCCTGCAATTGTTTCCATTGAATCCGAAGAGAAGGAATACACAGTTGGAGACTACGCGCATATTATCGCTACATTTACTGAACCTATAAAACCAGGTGTCAAACTCAAATTATCCGGTGGGATTGATAATGAGGAGTATGTCATGACCGAGGTTCCAGGCAGTAACGGAACCCAATATGAGATCTACTATGAAATTAAAGAAGGTCAGCATGGCGTTGTATATGGCCTTTTATCAAATATAGTCGATCTTGCGGGTAATGAAGTTACTTATGATCAAAAGAGAATTTTTTATGCTAGTGATCCTTCCAATGCCAATTTAGATAATATAACGGTCACAGATGGAAATAACACTTACCCGCTTACACCTGAATTCTCTTCAGATATCGATACTTATTCTATTAATTTACCAAGTAATGTAACTAGTATATTTTTAAGTGGAGAGACTCAAGATAGTAAAGCTACTTTAGCGGGTGGCGGTTTAAAGAACCTTGTTCAAGGTGATAATTCTTTTGTTTTAACTGTAACAGCAGGTAATTTAAATACAAAGTATTATAAAGTAAATATTCATGTTGCTGACAATACACCTCCTGTAATTACAGGTGCCGTTGATCAAACCATTAATATGGATACAACTTTTGATGCAATGGATGGGGTGAAAGCTGTTGATAATGTTGACGGTGATTTAACCTCCATTTTAAAGGTGGATGGTTCCGTCGATACCAATACTCCAGGAGTGTATGTGCTTACCTATTCCGTTATTGACAAGGCTGGAAATTTAACTACAGTAAATCGATCTATTACCGTTGTGGACAATATCCCGCCAGCAATGCCCATTGTTAACCCCGTCGGTGATAACCAAAATTCTATCACAGGGACTTCTGAAGAAAATGCCAATGTCTTTGCTGAGATAAATGGGACTACTATTGGAAGTGGACAAGTCCAACCAGGAGGATCTTTTTCGATTTCGATAGATAAACAACCCGCCGGGACTAAAATCAATGTATATGCAGTCGATGCTAGTGGTAATAAAGGGGAAGCTGCCACTATAGAAGTTCAAGACTTTACCGCTCCTCAGAAACCAGAAGTGAATGCAGTAACGGATAAAGGTACAATCATTACAGGTCAGGCTGAGCCTAGTGCGATTATTGAGGTAAAAAGAAATGATACTGTAATCGGTTCAGGAACTACAGGAGAGGATGGTAGCTTTACTGTTTCTATTCCAGTTCAAACCGCAGGAACTAAGCTAGAAATAACAGCAGCAGATAAGGCTGGAAATGTAAGTGAGCCCACACTTATAGTGGTGAAGGATGTAACAGCTCCGGAGAAGCCAGTAGTGAATGAAGTAACCGATAAAGATACTTCCGTAACAGGTCAGGCAGAGGCAGGCTCCAAAGTGGAAGTTTCGGCGAATGGAATGGTCATTGGTTCTGGTACTACAGAATTTGACAGTAAGTTTACAATTAATATCCCAGTTCAAAAAGCCGGTGTTCAATTAGTCATAACAGCGACTGATGATGCAGGGAATATAAGCGATTCTCAAACGATGGTGGTAAAAGATGTAACCGCACCAGACAAGCCAAAAGTGAATGAAGTAACCGATAAGGATACTTCTGTAACAGGTCAGGCGGAGCCGGGCTCAAATGTAGGAGTGAAAGTGAATGGAGCAGTCATAGGCTCGGGTACCTCAGGAATAGACGGCAAGTTTTCCATTACCATCCCTATGCAAAAAGCAGGCACCCAATTAGTCATAACAGCGACTGATGATGCAGGGAATATAAGCGATTCTCAAACAATTGTGATAAAAGATGAAACCGCACCAGACAAGCCAACAGTGAATGAAGTAACCGATAAGGATACTTCTGTAACAGGTCAGGCGGAGGAAGGTTCCAGAGTGGAAGTTTCCGTAAATGGATTAGTCATTGGATCTGAAACCACAGGAATAGACGGAAAGTTTTCCATATCCATTCCTGTGCAAAAAGCGGGTACCCAATTAGTTATAACAGCGACTGATGATGCAGGGAATATAAGCGATTCTCAAACCATAGTGATAAAGGATGTAACAGCACCTGACAAGCCAATAGTGAATGAAGTAACCGAAAAAGATAATTCCGTAACAGGTCAGGCGGAGTCAGGTTCAAATGTAGAAGTGAAAGTGAATGGCAAAGTCATTGGCTCAGGTACCACAGGAACAGACGGATTGTTTTCCATAACTATTCCTGTGCAAAAAGCGGGCACCCAATTAGTCATAATAGCGACTGATGATGCAGGGAATGTAAGTGATTCTCAAACAATAGTGGTAAAAGATGTAACTGCACCAGACAAGCCAATAGTGAATGAAGTAACCGATAAGGATACTTCCGTAACAGGTCAGTCGGAGCCGGGCTCAAATGTAGAAGTGAAAGTGAATGGAGCAGTTATTGGCTCGGGTACCACAGAAACAGACGGAAAGTTTTCCATTACCATTCCTGTGCAAAAAGCGGGCACCCAATTAGTTATAACAGCGACTGATGATGCAGGGAATGTAAGTGATTCTCAAACAATAGTGGTAAAAGATGTAACTGCACCAGACAAGCCAATAGTGAATGAAGTAACCGATAAGGATACTTCCGTAACAGGTCAGGCGGAGGAAGGCTCCAGAGTGGAAATTTCTGTGGATGGATTAGTCATTGGATCTGGAACCACAGGAACAGATGGCAAGTTTTCCATAACCATTCCTGTTCAAAAAGCGGGCACCCAATTAGTCATAACAGCGACTGATGATGCAGGGAATATAAGCGATTCTCAAACAATAGTGATAAAGGATGTAACCGCACCTGACAAGCCAATAGTGAATGAAGTGACCGATAAGGATACTTCTGTAACAGGTCAGGCGGAGCCGGGTTCAAATGTGGAAGTGGAAGTGAAAGTGAATGGCGAGGTCATTGGCTCGGGTACCACAGACCCAGACGGAAAGTTTTCCATTACCATTCCTGTTCAAAAAGCGGGCATCCAATTAGTTATAACAGCGACTGATGATGCAGGGAATGTAAGTGATTCTCAAACGATTGTGATAAAAGATGTAACCGCACCAGACAAGCCAGTAGTGAATGAAGTAACCGATAAGGATACTTCTGTAACAGGTCAGGCGGAGCCGGGTTCAAATGTGGAAGTGAAAGTGAATGGCGAGGTCATTGGCTCGGGTACCACAGACTCAGACGGAAAGTTTTCCATTACCATTCCTGTGCAAAAAGCGGGCATCCAATTAGTTATAACAGCGACTGATGACGCAGGGAATATAAGCGATTCTCAAACGATTTTGGTTAAAGATGTAACGGCGCCTGACAGACCAACAGTGAATGAAGTAAGCGATAAGGATACTTCTGTAACAGGTCAGGCAGAGGTTGGATCCATAGTAGAAGTAAAAGTAAATGGAACAGTTATTGGTTCAGGAACCACAGGAACAGACGGCAAGTTTTCAATAATTATCCCAGTTCAAAAAGCCGGTGTTCAATTAGTCATAATTGCCACTGATAGCGCCGGTAATGAAAGTGCTCCACTTACGATCGTAGTAAAAGATAAAACTTCACCAGACAAACCATTGGTAAATCAAATATCCGACAAAGATACTTATGTAAAAGGTCAGACGGAGGCAGGCTCAAAAGTGGAAGTGAAAGTAAATGGGATGGTTATCGGTTCAGGAATCGCAGAAACAGACGGAAAGTTCTCTGTAAAAATCTCTGTCCAAAAAGCAGGCACCAAATTATCCATAACTTCTACCGATAAAGCTGGAAATATCAGCTTAGCAGCCGTGGTAACCGTCATTGATAAGACAGCGCCATTAGCACCAATCGTTAACTCAGTGACAGATCAATCAAAAGTGATAATCGGAAAAACTGAAGCAAATGCAAATGTAACAATATTAATTGGAACAAAGAAGTATCAAACAAAAGCTGATGTAAAAGGTATCTTTAACCTATCTATTCCGCTGCAGAAGGCGGGAACAAAAATTTCCATAACGGCTACTGATATTGCTGGAAATGTGAGTATAGCCAGAACTGTTATCGTCATTGATAAAACTCCTCCTTCTGCGCCAAAAGTAAATACAGTAAAAAGCATCACAACAATTGTTACAGGTAAAGCTGAAGCTTATGCTACCATAACAATTAAAGTAGGGATTAAAGTTATTGGTACAGCCACCGCCGATAAAAATGGTAACTTTAAAGTTAAAATAAAGGCACAAAAGAAGAAGACTATTTTAAGTATTACAGCAACTGATAAGGCAAAAAATATAAGTAAAGCAACGGTCATTAAAGTACTGTAATTATTCATTAAAAAGCACTCGTAAAATCCTATTTGAATAGGAGCTTTTACGAGTGCTTTTTAATTTACTTTTTACCATTGAGGAACTGGAGATTAAATCTGGTGCCTGTCACCACCCGAAATTTGTCGCAGATTGATAGGCTTATTGATAGAAATAAAGTGATAGAATGAAATTGCAGCTGAATATTGTTAGGGTGGTTGGTTGTCAATCTTCTTTCTGTATTTAAGAAAGGGGGTGATGATCATGGAAACATTTCTTGAAATTCTACGGGAAGTTCTGAAAGGAATTGTGCGTGAATTCTGTGCTTATTTCTTTCGGAAAAACGTTCTAGAAAACGAGAAAACCACCCTGCGCCGTAGGAAGCAAAAGGGGGTGGTTCACGCAAAAATTAACGTAGACAACAACCACCCCTGACGGTAGCAGTTGCATGGAGAAGTGTTAGCAGCACTTCTCTTTTTTATTATATCTCCATTATACATAAAAATATTCCTGTTGAGAAGGAGAAGAATTCCAGTGCCTGTCACCGCCCGGATTTTGTCGAAGGTTGATAGATTTTTATATTAATAGAAAGTGTTAGAATGGATTTGCAACTGAATATTGTTAGGGTGGTAGGTTGTCAGTCTTCTTTCCGCTATTGGAAAGGAGGAGATAATCATGATTTTATTGCCAACTAAATATCAAAGTTGATCTTATCCAGAATATTTTCAACTGAATTTAAAAAAATTAAGGGATTTATATTGTAAATAAATCTTATAAATCATACAAATTGTTTTTAAAAATGAGCCAAGAATATGCAAGTTATGAGTAAAAACTTGCATATTCTTGATGTAATAGGAACTGCTCAAGAGTTATTCTTGGTACACAATTGCCTCAAATCCGGCATTCTTTGCTTTAATGGCTAGAGCTTCTGCGTTATCTTTTGATACGAAAGCACCTATTTGGACTTTGTACAGAGCATCTTTAAATAAAACAACGGGTTCGAAACCTTTCGATTTAGCTCTTGCTGCAAGGTTGTCTGCATTAGATTTGGTACTAAAAGCACCTATTTGAACCCTATACAGATGTTTTTTTGTTAAACGAAATGCCCTAGCTAATCCATTTGCGTGTCCTATGGCAACCGTCGTTAAGAAACTAGTATTTTTTAACTTGGCAGCATCATCGGCATTATCGATAAACCCATTTTCCGTCAACAATGCTGACATATGTGATTCCCGTAATACATGGAAGTTAGCAGATTTTTTACCACGATCAGTAAAGTCTACTACTTTTAGAACTTCTTCATGAATGATATTTTGGTATGTGGTTGTTGGAGCGCCAACGTTAGGATAAATATAGCTTTCGAATCCAGTACCCCCACCTGAGTTGATATGAATGGAAAGATAATAGTCTGCTCCCCATTTGTTTGCCGCATCGGTTCTTTCAGTCAAACTAACGGTCTGGTCTCCCGTCCGGCTTAACATGACTGTTACATTTTCATAGTCATTTAATAGAATATCCCTTAAAGTCTTGGCGATTTGTAATGTAAGATTCTTTTCCTGCAGATTATTCCCAATAGCTCCACTGTCTGAACCACCATGTCCAGGGTCAATAAAAAATTTCACCATCTTAAATTCATCACCTCCATTACTAACATATTAAATAGGTGTTGAAATGCTTGTACAAATGGCAATAAATTATGCGGAAATTTTTATTCCGGTGCCTGTCACCGCCCGGATTTTGTTGAAGATTGATAGATTTTTATGTTAATAGAAAGTGTTAGAATGGCGTTGCAACTGAATGTTGTTAGGGTGGTAGGTTGTCAGTCTTCTTTCCGTTGTTGGAAAGGAGGTGAAAATCATGGAAACATTATTGAGATTCTAAGAGAAGTTCTGAAGGGAATGCTGCGTGAAGTGGCGGCATATTTCTTTCGGAAAAACGTGCTAGAAAACAAGAAAACCACCCTAAGCCGTCGCAAGCAAAAGGGTGGTTCTCACAAATAATCTACTTTGACAACCACCACCTTGACGGTAGAAGTTGCATGGAGAAGTGTTCGCGCACTTCTCTTTATTATATTCCTATTATACATGAAATAAACCTTCCAAAAAAACCATAATTTCAATTACAAGTCACTAAATTCGGTTAATACCGGTGCCTGTCATTTCCTGAAATTTGATCGAAGATTGATAGATTTTTAATTGATGCAAATGTGGTTCAATCTTTTATCTAGATTAACAGAAAAAATGGTGAACTGTACCCAAAGTATTGGTATGTAGACGAAGAACTCATGCCGAATATATTCATTAGCTTTGGGTCAGACCTTTTTCTGTGGAAAAGTCATTAAAGATAGGCGCGAGTTTTTTATCTGTAAATTTACAGTTGACATATTTAACTGTAATGATTATATTTACAGTATAGTCGATTCATAATAATTGAAGAAAGCACTGCGAATATTAAGTGCTAAACTGTAATATTTTTTATTATATTTGTTTTACTGAAGGACAATATGATGGGTCTTCTAAGTTAGGCTTTCATATCATTTATCCAAAATTTTTTAAGGGAGTGTATAAAAGTATGGTAAATCTGTATACGACACCAAGTTGTGGTTCTTGCCGTAAAGCAAAAGCTTGGCTTGAGGAACATCATATTGACTATATTGAAAGAAATATAATCTCAAATCCCCTGACAATCGATGAGATTAAATCTATTCTTCGCCTGACGGAAGATGGAACTAACGAAATTATTTCAACTCAATCAAAAATCTTTAAGGAATTGAATGTAAATATTGAATCTCTAACGCTTAATGAATTCTATAACTTAATAATGAGGTACCCTCAAATGTTACGCCGTCCGATTATCCAGGACGAAAAAAGATTACAGGTAGGATATAACGAGGATGAAATTCGTAGTTTTTTGCCTCGGAAGGTTCGTCAATTTTTGAGCATCCAATTGCAAAAAGTGGCCAATTAACCATTTGAGATTTTTGAAAGGAGGAAAAACGAGGTGATTGAAGTATTCGTTACAGTTAATTATAAAGATAGAAATTATCAAACCAATGTCATTTTGGAAAAAGAACTTACTTGGGAAAAAATAAAACGGTTAGCAGAAGAACAAGTCAAAAAACAATGGAATATTTAAATCTATGACTCCATTTTGAAACCATGAAGAAATTTGAATAGAGCATATATTTGACAACCCAATCTGTAAGGTTTAGTATTACAGTACGTGATAAAATATTCAAAAACATGCTAAAAATACATGTAATAGTAAATAGGCGATTAGCAGTTTTTATTTTTTTAGGAGGCCGGCCATGAATAGTGATTTTACACTTGCCATACACAGTTTAATTTTTCTTGCACTGCAGCCGGACCGGATGTCAACGAGTGATGCTATTTCAGAGAGTGCCTGTGTTCACCCTGTTCGGATTCGTAAAGTCCTAAGTTTGTTAAAAAAACATGGATTTATAAAATCAAAAGAGGGAACTGGAGGCGGATTTAAATTTGCTCTGGATCTAAATGAAGTTAATCTATGGGATATTTATAAGGTAACCTCTGAAGGTGCAATTCAGCCTAAATGCCCTGAATCGAATGAACATTGTATTGTAGGTGCGAATATGCAAAGAGTCCTATTTTCAATTTTCTTAGGTGCTGAAGAACATTTAGGTGAATATTTAAAGAAATATACAATTAAAGAAGTGGTCGATTTTATCAATGAAGAACAATAAGAGGTTTGAGAAGGATAATATGACCGCGGACTTCTTTATAATTAATTTGTAATAAAAAAAACTACAGTTTTAACTGGTAATGAAATAATGATGATTACAACGTAAAAAGAGAAGATTTCTTAATTATTGGAATAATATTCCTATCCTTGAGTACTAAAATGATTGATGGAGGTGAAGGGTATGTTATCAAACAATCAGTCCATTTTAAAAACTGGTGATTGGATTAAGGGAAAGTCACAGGAGGGGGAATTAATAATTGGTTATATTGAATCGCTAAATATTGAAGGAGTAGTTAAAGTAAATGTAATAACAAGTGACAATCATGAAACCATTGGCAAAACCATTTCTATTTCAAGTAATCGGGTTAAGAGTCTGCCTGTTTCAAATGTGATAAACAAGGAACAAATTCTATTTCTAATAGACTTGGCATTATCAACAGGGGATGAGGACTGGTTTAATGAGCTTTCCTCCAAGCTGAGTTCAATTAAGCAGCTTGTTAATGAAGTAAATTAATGATAGAGATTTTTTTAAAAAAACTGTAACTTTTTTTACTACATTTAGGGAGGCTGAGATAACGATAGCCGATCATTATGGATAAAGGGATTGGTTCCATGGAGGGTTCGGGGAGAATAAAAAAGTGTTGTAAAAAAATGATATTGGGAGGATATACAAATGGCTATTTCACATGTAACAGATCAAACGTTTACTACTGAAATTAAAGAGGGATTAGTGTTAGTAGATTTTTGGGCACCATGGTGCGGCCCTTGTAAAATGATTGCACCTATTTTGGAGGAAATCGATAGTGAAATTGGTGATAAAGTTAGAATTAGCAAACTTAACGTAGATGAAAACCTAGAAACAGCACAGGCATTTGGCGTCATGAGCATTCCAACTTTGATTCTTTTCAAAGACGGAGTGGCTATAGATAAGGTTATTGGCTTCCAACCTAAAGAAGCTTTGGCAGAATTAATTTCAAAGCACGCGTAAAACAAAAGGAATTTGTTCTAGACTAAACTATTAATGATTGGGCTGCTGCGGCAGCCCTTTTCCTTGTTCCACTAAAGGTAACAGGTTACTTCATTTGAAGGCAAGAATACGGAGCTCAAACGATTTCACGGTCTCTCCCGCGTTAAGGGTATGGTTTATTAAGTACGTCAATACAATCCAGGCTGGCTGCCATCGCAGTAAACTTGAAGCGGATCGCAACTATTGCATCCGCTTCTTTTACTAAATAGAGAAGGAATATATTCCCTCTATACCTTTTAAAAGTAGATTGAAAATGAGGTGTAGGTTCGACACAACCCCTACTTTTTCACTGGCCTCGGACGGTTCTCCCGGTTTTTGGAACCAGTGGAACCTTCCCTATGGACTTCCCGACTTTGGACTTCTTGGAATAGGAAGTATTCCTACTTCATAAATTGGAATAAAGGGGGGAAGTAAGATGGACGTTTTTTTGATCATTGTTAACATCGTTGTCCTGGTACTGTTGATGATGGGGCTGTTTTGGATGCAAAGGAAGCAGGTTTCGTTTTCAAAACGGGTTTTCTCTGCTTTAGGAATTGGAATTATTTTTGGCTTTATTCTTCATTTGGCTTATGGAACCACATCAAACGTTACCACAGGATCCGTCGATTGGTTTAACATTGTTGGAAATGGCTATGTCAAACTGCTCCAAATGGTGGTCATGCCGCTTGTTTTTGTTTCCATTGTCGGGTCTTTCACCAAGTTGAAGCTGACCAAGAATATTGGCAAGGTTAGTGCTCTTGTCATTGGGATTCTTCTTGGCACCGCCGCTGTTGCAGCCGCAATTGGGATTGCCTCTGCACTCGGCTTTGGCCTTGCCGGCATTCATTTGGCTCAAGGAACGGCAGAGGTTGCGCGAAATCAAGAGCTGCAGCAGGCGGTTGTCAGTGTTAAAGGTGTGTCCCTTCCGCAGCAAATCCTTCAGTTAATCCCAAGCAATCCATTTCAAGATTTAACAGGAGCCCGTCCAACCTCGACGATTGCCGTCGTAATTTTTGCGGCCTTTGTTGGTATGGCTTACCTTGGGGTAGCAAAGAGGAAACCTGAAACAGGTGAATTTTTTGCCCAAATCATTGATACCGTTTACTCGGTAACGATGAGAATTGTTACACTCATTCTTCGCCTTACTCCATATGGGGTCTTGGCCATCATAACAAGAGTAATGGCGACATATGATTATGGAGCCATCGTGAAATTAGGAAAATTTGTCATTGCGTCCTATGTTGCGCTGATCGTGATGTTCCTTGTGCATTTATTACTTTTGGTGTTTGCCAAACTGAACCCTGCCAGATATGTGAAAAAGGCGTTACCGACATTGACCTTTGCCTTTACGTCCCGAACAAGTGCCGGAACATTACCTTTAACCATTAAGACACAGACAAAGGATTTGGGGGTTTCTGAAGGAATCGCAAACTTTGCAGGTTCGTTTGGATTGACCATTGGGCAAAACGGGTGTGCCGGCATTTATCCGGCGATGCTCGCGGTCATGGTCGCTCCATCTGCAGGTATTCATCCTGCTAGTCCAGGCTTTATTATTACGCTGATTTTAGTAGTGGCCATTAGCTCGTTAGGGGTTGCTGGTGTCGGCGGCGGTGCCACTTTCGCTGCTCTCATCGTTCTATCGGTACTGAACCTGCCCATTGCCATTGTGGGCCTGCTCATCTCCGTCGAACCATTAATCGATATGGGCCGAACAGCCCTCAACGTCAGTGATGCCATGATAGCCGGCATACTAACCAGCAAAGCTACTGGGGAATTCCAGAGTGAAGTTTACAAGCAAGAGGATATTGTAGAAGCATAATGGTGCCTGTCACTAGTGAGGCCCTGCTGTACTCGACAAATTTCTTGTCGGAAAGCGGTCCAACTAGCGGATAGTATGCTCCAATTGGCGGCAAGCCTTCCCCAACTAGCGGATAGTATGCTCCAATTGGCGGCAAGCCTCCTCCAACTGGCGGATAAGCAGCCGCAACTAGCGGATAAAGCACTCCAATTGTCGGGTCGGCGGCCTTAGCTTTATATCGCAGATAGGAGAAACGGAAAGACTTAGATAGAGAAGACTACTTGGCATCCCAAGCCTTTTATTTGTGAAGGCAATGACTATAACACCAAGAAAACCGATTACCCCTTAAGTGGCGATCGGTTTTCTTTTAATTTTGCCTTAGTTTTTTGAACCTGATGCTAGTTCATTATTGAACTACATTAATACTACCCATCATAAAGCCATCATGAGACATGGAATAGCTATCGCAGCCTATCGTACACATCCACATATATTTTCCAGCTTTTGCTGGAGTAAATTGTACGGTAGAAATGCTCGGCGTTCCTTTTGATTTACTGCCAACCACATTAAGATTCAAATTTAAATCTTTGTTTGTAACGGTATGATTACTATCGTCAAAATTATATACGGTTAAAACGACTGGTTGTCCTGCTTTAACGGTAATATCACCAGGTGTCGCGGCATCGTAAAGTTTTCCGTCGGTGCCTAATTTATACCCTGCATTCATAACCATTGATACATATTGGACTTTGTTTGTTGATGGTAAAACTGTGACAGTTCCCTGCATATAGCCTTTATGCGTCATTGCCCATGGATCACATTTTCCAGCACACATCCAATTAAATGTACCCGTTTTTGTTGGTGTGAACGTGTAAGTTGTTTCCGCTGGCACACCCTTTTTGGTTGACCCTTTGATAGCCACATTTAAACCTAAATCAGCTGAAGTATAGGTGTGTGGTGCATCATCGTAGTTAAGGAAATGCAATGTCACAGCTTGTCCTTCTGTAATCTTTATATTTCCATTCACAAACGCGTCGTGTACTTTCTTATCTGGACCAACTTTAGAATCTGTTTGAATAACAAGGTATTGATTAGCAGCGGTTTGGACTTGTTTATTTGTTTGTGCCGTAGTTGCTGTCTTTACTGTCTTCACAGGTTTTTGAACTGCTTTTGCCACATTACTAGTTCCGCATCCAGCAAGGGAAAAGGATAAAGCAGAAACCAGTGCGATAATCGTCATGCTTTGTCCGATTTTCTTTTTAATCATGTTTTACCTCCAAAAATTAAATTCAATATTTGTATTGCATTTTTACATGAATTAATATAATAGCTGTTTATTAGAATTTTATTAGAATCCATAATAAAGCCAACCGTAGATCCGGTTAGACTACTATTAGAGGAAAAGCCGAAGCCAGTTCTTCTGTATATGTTAAAAAGGGCTCCAATGTTATTGGAAAGGGAAAAACGTCAACTAATGGACGGTTTTCTATTAAAATCCTAAAGAAAGTAGTAGCACCTTTTTCGTTTAAATAGCATACTGCCATAAACAGACTGTGAATTCATTTGCAATATATTTTAAGTGGGAGCCGGATCAAAGAAAGCGGAAATTTCCATTTGAATTAAATAAATTTATAATGGAATTAAACGTTTAAGAAGGAGCTTGCTACATGCGTTATTTATTTCTTTTAATCATTGCGGTCCCTGCAGCAGATATAGCCTTATTAATTTTTTTAGGAAAAATAATCGGGGTCTGGCCAACTTTACTGTTTATTCTTTTAACTGGTGTAATTGGAGCCTATTTGGCGAAGAGAGAGGGCTTGCAAACAATCCGAATGGCGCAGGAGCAGCTGCGCCATGGCCAGCTTCCGGGTGAAGCGCTGTTAGATGGGATCTGTATATTGATCGGCGGAACACTTCTGATTACACCAGGTTTCATTACAGACATTACCGGCTTTTTAATGCTTTTTCCTCCAACGAGGAAGGCCTTTAAATTTTTCATGATAAAAGCTCTTCGGAAAAAGATTGAAAAGGGAAGGATTAAAATAATAAGATAAACCAATTTCCGGGTCAGACCACCACTCAGGGATTCTAGACTAAGGGGAGACTTTTAGGAAACGATTATTAGATTCAGCATGAAAACAAGTCCAGTACTGTCGCTAAATACAAACAACCCTGTTGAATGAACCGTTAACAGACTTCAACCTGTAAGAAAATAAGCAAGTGTCTAAGGTAGCGCTTGAAACCGTCAATTCCCAGTTGGGTAACATTACCCGCTTATATTGGCGTTCGAGCCACCTTGTATCGCTAAACCCACTCAAGTAAAGAATAAATCGAGGAGGTCTATTTTTATGTTAGCCACTGTTTCAAAGAGTTTTTTTCATGCTCTGTCAGAGAACAAATCCCTAAACAGGCGGCAAAAAAGTGGGGAATTAAATTTGGTGTGAAAGATCATCAAATTTCAAATGATTAATTCGAGTTTCAAATGCTATATGGATTTAGAACAGAACTGCAGGAACAACTGGTCAAAGAAGGCTATAATATGCGCGTTTATGTCCCTTTTGGAAATGACTGGTTCGGATACTTTATGCGCCGCTTAGCTGAAAGACCACAAAATGTTGGGTTTGCATTAAAAGGCTTCTCTAAATAATTCTTGTAATGGATATCATCTTGCGTTTTTAATTTTTGCTTCCATTCTCAGTTATTTGTCAGTGGAACATAGCCATCTTTCTTCCTAACAAATTGAAGGTACTTACAGAAAGCGCTTACTAAATTACAATGTTAAACTATTAGGAGGTTCAACATGCAAGAACATGGAAAGTTTAAAAAGAATTTATCTTTAGCAGATCTTGTTTTTATAGGGTTTGGGGCTGTATTTGGTTCGGGATGGCTTTTTGCAGCGAGTCGGGTAGCTTCTATGGCGGGGCCATCTGGCAGTTTTTCTTGGGTCATCGCCGGAATTGCTGTCCTTTTTCTTGGCCTTGTATACGCTGAACTTGGAGGTGCCCTCCCTCGGTCCGGCGGTATCGTTCGTTACCCGGTTTATTCGCATGGTCCTTTAATAGGGTATTTAATGGGATTTGCTTCCTTAGTTGCGTATTCCAGCCTCACTGCGATTGAAGTAGAAGCGGCGCGTCAATATGCTTCCTCTTGGTGGCCTGGATTATCCCAACCAGGAGCATCAGGCTCACCATCCTTACTAGGTTGGTCTGTGCAATTTGTATTGCTTTTGGCATTCTTCCTGCTTAATTTCAAGAGCGTCAAAACGTTTGCTAAATCAAACATAGTTATCACCATTATTAAGTTTGTCGTTCCAACTTTGACTATTGTAGTTTTACTCCTGAATATGAAATCTGCCAATTTTCATATTCAGGGTTTCTCACCGTTCGGTTTCTCGGGGATAACAAGTGCCATTTCAACTGGTGGCGTCATTTTTGCTTATCTAGGACTTCACCCGATTGTAACAGTTGCAAGTGAAGCTAAAAATCCACAACGTTCGGTACCCATAGCCCTCATTATATCCGTCGTATTATCAGCAATCGTCTACGTACTTCTTCAGGTAGCGTTTATTGGAAGTATTCCAACGAATATGTTAGCTGGTGGATGGGCGAAAGTAAGCACCCAGTTCTCTCTTCCATTTAAAGATATTGCTGTGGCACTAGGATTAGGCTGGCTTACCATAATGATTGTTACAGATGCTATCATATCTCCCAGCGGAGCGGCAAATGTTTATATGAATACCACATCTCGCCTAATTTTTGGGTGGACACGGACTGGTACCTTTTTCAAGGTTTTTGGAAAAATTGACGAGAAATCCGGTATTCCTCGTCCAGCGCTTTGGCTTGCGTTTATACTGTCCATCTTCTGGACATTACCGTTCCCTTCATGGGATGCTATGATTGCAGTTGTTTCGGATGCACTTGTCTTAACCTATGCTTTAGCCCCAATATCAGCCTATGCATTACGGTTAAATGCACCGGATTTACCAAGGCCGTTTTATTTAAAAGGAATGAGCGTATTGGGCCCCATTTCCTTTATTATTGCTTCCTTCATGGTCTATTGGGGAGGATGGAGTGTTAACTCCTGGTTGCTAGGGTCACAATTGGTTATGTTTGTTATTTATCTATTTTTTAAGAAATCTGTGCCTACAAAAAAAGTAAGTTTTGCACAACAATTAAAATCCTCTTGGTGGATTGTTTTCTATTATTCATCCATTATTGTTATTTCGTATCTAGGTACTTTTGGGGGTATCAAAATTCTTAAAAGTCCATGGGACCAAATTGCAATTGCCATCGTGGCATTAATTTCGTATTACTGGGGAGGAAGATCAGGTCTGCCAAAAGCAGTGTTTGATGAGGATGAAGATGAAGATATGGTAGAAACTAAACAAGTAATGTAAATTTATAGAAAGATAAAACCTCATTTAGATATTTTACGGTGAACCGTACCATAAGTAAATGAGGTTTTTATCCAAATGCCTCTCCTTAAGGTTGGGGAGGCTAGAATATAATAAGTTTTATTAGAGTGATTGACGGATGGACTGTGAGCCACTTTTCTTTCGTGAGGGTCCGCTCTTATCGGTTGGGTGATCAGGTTAAGCACCTGATCTGATAAATAGACGGAGAAATTTCTCTTAATTAGTAAATCTAATAAAAAATAGCCTAAATAGACGGAGAGATTCCGCCTATTGACTCGAAAAACGTGAAAATAAGGCCATTTTGCTACGCTTAATCGGAAAACCTTCGCTTATATTCCCCGAAAAGAACTCTATTCTGCATCTAACCGGAAAATCTCCGCTTATTTTACTATCGCTGGTTACTCAAATTAAGGACAAGAATTCTTATTTACTGGTTTTTGAATATTAGAAAGGGATTTGATTTTAGTTCAAAAAAAAACCCCATTTCATTACGTTTATTGAGTGGTTTAATATCCACTAATTGTAACAATCGGATTTCTAAAAAATAGTGATGAATGTAATGGTTAATCCTGCAAGTCAAAATTAAATCTCCTTTTGCCACAGAATGTTCAAATTTATAAATTCCAGTGCCTGTCACCTTTCAATTTTTAATCTAGGACTTAGAGAGCATAGTTTTTAAAAATATTCTAACTTTTCTTATTGTTTCGAAAATTACGCTATGATATGATTCATTTAAAGAACATGATCATTATATGAATATGGTCATTTTATGAAAGGGGAATTAAATAATGTACAGTACTCGGGTTAAGATAGCAAGGATTTTTGAACATTCGAGCTCTATATGAATGGAAAAATATTGAGTTATATATACCTGGTTTTAGCTGCGGCTATGTGGGGGGGAATGTTTGTTGTAAGTAAGCAGGCATTAAATTTTTTATCACCCTTCGTGCTGCTTTGGTTTCGTCTGTTATTGGGCCTGATCTTTTTGATCCCCCCCTTTTTGTTAAAAAGAGAGCGGGTAAGTTCGAAAGATATGATCATTATGGTTGGCCTTGGGTTTAGTGGTTACTTTATATCATACGGAAGTGCGTTTTTAGGAACGAAATTATCAACTGCACATCTAGCTTCCTTAATTAGTGCTTCTGCTCCCATATTTACAATCATCTTGGCTTATTGGTTTTTGAAAGAGAAATTGACAGCCAAGAAAATATTGTCCATATCCTTGGCTACACTAGGTGTTCTATTAGTCATCGGCTTTGAAAAAGGAGGGGAAGGAACCTCTCTTCTTGGGAATATTCTATTAATCATATCTGCTGTGTCCTGGGGGATTTACATTGTATTTGTCAAAAAGGTAGCTACAAAATATTCTTCGCTTACGATTACTGTCTATACGACAGGTTTTGCATTCGCCATGATGACGCCAGTTATGCTTGTAACATGGAATCAGCAAGATTCAATTTTTCTGCAACAAGTTAATATTTGGTACAGCATTCTTTATTTGGGTCTGTTTGGCACCGCTATTGCCTTTTTACTCTGGAATCGCGGGATGGAGAGTGTGGAGGCGAGTGTCGGATCCATGTTTTATTTCTTTACACCCGTAACAGGAAGCCTTTTTGGATGGCTCATCTTGGGGGAAAAATTACTTTGGAATTTTTATTTAGGCGGGATTTTCATTTTTCTTGGAACCCTTTTAGCCATCACGCCGGGGCGGAAAGGCATAAGTAAACATGCTGAAGTTCATCCGGTAAACTTTTAATGATCATTAGAACTAACTGATACAGATTGGAGGTTTGATAATGGCAAGAAAAGAGCTACAGATGAGTCGAATGTGGCGCTATTTTGTAGATGCAACTGTAAAAATTATCGAAGAAGAAGGCATCGAAGCTGTTACCATCCGAAAGGTCGCGGATTTAGCTGGTTACACAAGTTCTACGATCTACAACTATTTTGATGAACTTTCCCACTTAATATTTTTTGCTTCAATGCGATTTTTAGAAAGCTACACACAAGAGTTATCGTACTATATGAAGCATGGGAAAAATTCATTGGAAAAATATATGAAAACGTGGGAATGCTTTTGTAAACACTCTTATAGTAAACCACAAATCTACCAAGCTCTTTTTATTTCTGATTTAGGAAGTCATCCAGAAGAGCTGTTAAGAAAGTATTACGATATGTATAATCAAGATTTAACAGATCTCACGGAAGATACCAAATCCTTAATCTTTGAACACAACATTTCCAAAAGAGGCCATTTTGTACTGAAAAAGGCTGCGGAAGAAGGCCTGATAAACCCTAACAATCTGGAAGAAATCAACGAGATGGGGATTCTCATTTGGAAAGGCATGTTGACGACAATCCTGAGTAACCGGCGTAGCTATACGCCAGAAGAAGCGACTCATTTAACGATGAAATATATTAACCAAATCACCTTACAATCCTTCAACTTTGATCCTTCAACCGTAGACTAACTATCAACATTCATTGTACTCCTGTGCTAAATCTTAATATAAAAAACTCAATCTACATTATTTTGAAAGTGGAAATAAAAAGAAAAGGAGGGTATCTATGCTGACTTTTTCAAATATTTCAAAAGTATATCCAGATGGGACCATCGCTGTGAAAAATTTTAACCTTGAAATCAATCGAGGAGAATTCGTAACCTTTATTGGCCCTTCTGGATGTGGGAAATCGACAACACTAAGGATGATTAATCGGCTCGAGGATCCTTCATCAGGGACGATTAAAATTGATGGGAAGGATTATAAGTCCTATCACCCGGTTGAGCTTCGGCGCAAGTTGGGCTATGTGATTCAGCAGGTTGGTCTGATTCCCCACCTTACCATTGCCGAAAATATTGCCTTCGTCTTGAAATTACAAGGAGCACCAAAAGCTGAACGTCAAGCACGCGCCAAAGAATTGTTGGAATTAATCAATATGGATCCTCAAATCTATATGAATCGTTATCCGCGCGAATTAAGCGGCGGGCAGCAGCAACGGATTGGTGTTCTTCGGGCCCTGGCCCACAATCCCGATACCATTTTGATGGATGAACCATTCGGGGCATTGGATCCGATCACAAGGGAACAGCTGCAGGATGAGCTGAAACGATTACAACGTAATTTTAATAAAACGATTATTTTTGTCACCCATGATATGGATGAAGCCATTCGGTTAGCAGATAAGATTGTCATCATGAAGAGTGGGGAGATTATTCAAACCGGCAGCCCAGAAGAAATTTTAAAATCACCTGCTGATGATTTCGTAGCGAACTTTATTGGCAAACAGCGTTTCATCCGACAAGCTACGGATACAATGGCAAAGGATCTGCTTATCAAGGATGAACACCCGATTTCAATGCCGAGAATTTATGTTCACGAGAATGCAACAATCATGCAAGTCGCACATTTGATGCTCTCCCATCAAGTAGACAGGATTGCGGTTGTTAACGAAGATCGGCAAGCTATCGGCTGGATCACCCGCGCCAGTGTGGTTGAGCTTTTAGATGACGTGGAGAAAGAGGTGAAGATGATCTCATGATTTTCGTTGATATGTTCAAGTTTATGGTGGAAAACCCTGCCGATATGTGGACGGCCATCAGGCAACAATTAATCCTGGTCTCCATTCCCATGGTGTTTGCGATTCTGATTGCAGTACCGTTAACGATTTTATCCACGAGAGTTCCGAAGCTCTATCCATTGATTCTCGGTTTTAGCAATGGCGTGCAAACCATACCCAGCTTAGCCTTGCTGGCGTTAATGATTACATTAGGAACGGGAATCGGACTTGTCCCTTCAGTCATTGCCTTATTTGTCTACTCCTTAATGCCTATCGTTCGAAATACATATGTGGGAATTATCGGAGTAGCACCAGAGGTGAAACAAGCGGCTGTCGGTATGGGTGCAACCAACTGGCAATTGCTCTGGATTGTAGAGATTCCGCTGGCATTAAAAGTGATTATTGCAGGAATCCGTTCTTCTTTGGTCGGAACGATTGGATTTGCCACATTAGGGGCATTGATTGGCGCTGGGGGGCTTGGCGACCTTATTTTGCGCGGACTAAGCATGTCAAGCAATGATATCTTGTTGGCCGGGACATTGCCAGCTGTATTAATGGCTTTTCTGGCCGAATTTTTAATGGGTCGCCTGCAAAAATGGATGACACCAAAAGGAATCAGATAAAAACAAAACCGAGGGGGTATTTTTTATGAAAAAGCGTAGTATTGTAACGGGAGTAATGGCGGGTATGCTTACGCTATCCTTGGCGGCCTGCAGCTCCTCATCATCATCTTCGAATTCTTCAGGTTCCATCAAAACTCTAAAAATCGCATCCCAGAACTACACAGAAGCGCAGATTGACGATTATCTGCTGGCCGATTTAATTGAAGCCAAAACGAATATTAAAGTAGAAGTTACGAAAACAGCAGGGGTTTCCGGGTTAATCCATAGCCTTCTCAAAAAAGGCGATGTCCAGTTATATGTCAGCTATGACGGGACAGAGTTTATGGAGCAGTACAAAAAATCATATACAGGTGAATTCGCCGGCAATCCGGACAAGGTTTATGACTATGTAAAGGCGCAGGAAGCTAAGGACGGAATCTGGGTTTCTCCAAAGCTGGGTTATCAAGATACGTATGGGATCACGGTCAAGGCTGATACGGCACAGAAATACAATTTGAAAAACGTCTCTGATTTGTCTTCTGTTGCGAAAGATATGGTACTGGGAACAGACACGACATTCCCAAATCAGGAACCAGTCGGGTTAAAAGGGCTGGAAGCTGCTTATAACATCAAATTTAAAGATGCAAAACCGATGGATTATAATCTGATCTTCCCTGCATTAGATAATGGAGCTGTTCAGGCGACGGTTTCGTACAGCACGGATGGGCGTTTGAAGAAGTTGAACCAAGTCATCTTACAGGATGATAAATCCTTCTTCCCACCGTATTTCGGAGTGGTCTTAATCGATGAAAAGACTCGCAAAGCAGCTAAATTGGATGAGGCGCTAAGGAGCTTATGGGGAAAAATCACTGAAGAGGAACAGACGGCGATGAACTATGATGTTGATGTCCTGAAAAAGGATCCGAAACAAGTTGCCCATGACTTTCTCGTGAAAAAGAATTTGATTAAGTAAGTGAACGGCTGCCTTCGGGCGGCTCTTTTTTAAGTAAGTTTTACTATATTAATAGATTTGAGGGAGGCTTTTATAGTGGTTTTTAATGTTCGTGATTCTTTTCTTCGCATCAAGACCGAGTTTCCACGAGAGATCCGCGAAATTGAGCATGTTTGGATTCCGATGTCGGATGGCACTCGACTTTCGGCACGCATCTGGCTGCCTGTGGATGCCGAACAGCATCCGGTTCCGGCTATTCTGGAATATATACCTTATCGCAAGAATGATTTTACGGCGCTTCGTGACTCGATCCGCCATCCATATTTTGCTGGCCATGGATATGCCAGCATTCGCGTAGATATGCGCGGTTCCGGAGATTCGGAAGGCATTTTGTACGATGAGTATTTGCCGCAGGAGCAAGATGACGCGATTGAGGTTCTTAATTGGATTGCGGAGCAGCCATGGTGTACAGGAGCGGCCGGGATGATTGGGAAGTCCTGGGGCGGCTTTAATGGTTTGCAGGTTGCAGCACGCCGTCCGTCACCGCTTAAGACAATCATCACACTTTGTTCCACGGATGATCGCTACGCCGATGATGTTCACTACTTAGGTGGGAGTCTCTTAGCTTCCGATATGCTTTGGTGGGCCTCCACGATGCTGGTCTATAATGGCCGGCCGCAAGATCCGCTCGTGGTAGGTGAAGAGTGGCGTGCCAATTGGCTTGAGCGCCTCGAGAAGACACCGCCGTTTGTTGAAGCATGGGTTAATCACCAGCGGCGCGACACCTTCTGGAAGCATGGATCGGTGTGCGAGAACTATGAAGATATCAATATTCCAGTTTTTGCGGTGGGGGGTTGGGCAGACGGCTATACGAACGCCATCCTGCGTCTCTTAGAAAATCTGCCAGGACCGCGAAAAGGGCTGATTGGTCCTTGGGCCCATGAGTATCCTGAGGTTGCCGTGCCTGGTCCGAACATCGGCTTCCTGCAAGAATGCTTGCGCTGGTGGGACTACTGGCTGAAAGGCATCGATACTGGCATTATGGAAGAACCGATGTTAAGGGCCTGGATGCAGGATAGTATTGAACCTCGCACGGCCTATGCCGAGCGGCCGGGAAGATGGGTGGCTGAAAGCTCATGGCCAACGCCGAACGTCATGCCTACGGATCTCTGGTTGTCAGCAGACCAGCAATTGGTGGGCGCACCTCCGACAGAATCGGCGAGTGTCACAGTGACAAGCATGCAAGCGCATGGACTCTATGCAGGTGTTTTTTGTCCGTTTGGTCAGGCTGGAGATCTGGCCTCAGACCAGCGCATGGAGAATGGCCTGTCCGTCTGCTTCACGTCGGATCCGCTCATAGCGTCAATGGAAATTCTTGGCTTCCCCGAGGTAACGGTTGAATTGTCATCTGATCAACCCAACGCCCAACTTGCGGTTCGGCTGTGTGATGTAGCCCCGGATGGAGCCTCGACACTGGTAAGTTGGGGAATGCTGAATTTGACCCATAGGGAGAGTCATGAGCATCCGACCCCACTAGTTCCAGGTGAACGTTACACAGTGGCAGTCCGCCTTAACGCGATCGGGCACGTTCTTCCTGTCGGCCATCGCTGGCAAGTTGCGCTGGCGCCAACCTACTGGCCTCATGCCTGGCCATCACCTGAGCCGGTCACGCTGCAGGTAATGACAGGAAAATTGACGCGGTTGACGTTGCCTGTTCGTCCCCCACAGGAAGCGGATAATGAGCTGCCTCCTTTTGACGAGCCGGAGACAGCTGCCTTGATGAAACGGGAGATCCTGCGTGTGGGCGACCGTACACGTGAGGTTCAGCATGATCTGATCACGGATGAATGGCGTCTTGTCGATTTCTCAGATGAGGGGGAGCGCCGGTTACTTCCGAACGGGATTGAGTACGGTAGCACGAACCGTAACACATACACGATTAAGGAGGGAGAACCTTTATCTGCTCAGGTTTGTTGTGAATGGACTTTGAAAGTTGGCCGTGGAGAGTGGCAGACACGACTGGAGAGTATCAGTAAAATGGAAGCTGATGCCGAGCAGTTTTTCATCATCAATGAACTTAATGCCTACGAGGGCGAGGACCAGGTATTTTCTAAAAATTGGAACTGCAAGATTCCACGTGACCTCGTGTAATGGAATTTCTATGAAAAAAACCATGGGGATGGTCTCAAGGATTTTTGAACGTTTCATTCCGAAATCTTTAGACGGCTGGTGATGAGTGACATTTGTTGCCCCTAAATGAAAACATTCCAAACAGGCTGTCGAGATATTCTCAACAGCCTGTTTTTTCATCATTATATAAATTTAGCGATTTGTTGCCGTTGCCCAAACAGGCTTTCCATCTGGCCGGTAGATCACAACATTACCATCGTCCTGAACTACTAATTTGCTACCAGGATTATTCCAGGTATTGGATGACCAACGGGATTGATTGGCTGTGTCATAGATAACTAGATTTCCGTCCGCCTGCATGATGCAGGTACCAATTGGAATACCGTTTGTATTTGAGGCCCAAATAGCCTGTCTCTGAATAGTTGTCTGTGGTGGATGAGCAATATTGCAATCATGCAGTTGATTTGTGCTTTGAGTGACTTGGGAACTAAGCTGACGAATTTCACCAAGTATTTCCGTTCTGTCGCTGGTGCTAGTTGATTTACCTAATTGACTATGAAGATTGTCAATCTGTCTTTGCAATTCTTTAATTTTAGTATCAATCGATTGGCACTCTGGGGCAAGGGCACCTGTAACTTTTGTGTTTTTATAAAGCACCAGATTTCCATCACCCTGGAAGACAAAGGTATATAGACCATTGGCTGAGTTGATTGGGTGGTCCGTTTCAAGGATTTCACCTGGTTGCGCGTCATCCCCGGCAGCAGCTGGGCCTGAAGGAAGCGCAAATCCTCTTTTTGGCTGCCATGGGTGGCGTTCCCAATCAGACCACCAGCTTTCTATCTCTCCCGGAACGGCTCCGCCTGCCTGTTGGCGCTCATGTACTTGATCACGTAGCATATTCTTGAGCTTTCTCACTTCCTCAACTGCTTTAAGATCTACTGGAATCGCCTGAGGAGGATAAACTGGGCGGCCATTATCATCATACTTCAGAAGGAACCCATTGGCAGCATACTCTAGCTCCCAAATTGCCTTGCGAGTTTGTACAATTAACCTGGTGTTACGCTGATGCTTGGAAATCTCATCGGCAAGGTTCCGATAGTCCGCTGGATTCTGTTGTTTAGCTTGAATGATATCATCAGCACGCATATAACCATGCGCCATGCGGATATCAATCAAGCCAGGGTCTATCGTCATGATGTCATGGAGGTCGAAGTCAGGTTGGATAACGGTCAAATTCACTCCCCAGCCATTCGGTGGATCGATTTCGTTTAAGACAAGTTCGTTTGTCATGATGTCATCAGCGGCACGGTTTGCCACATCGGCCATATTAGCCATCCCAGCATCAAATGATTGTAAAGGCTTACCACTTATAGCACTGCGAGCGGAGTCTACCCCGCTTTGTGAAGCTATAATGGCATAAACATCGGTTGCCCCTTCCTGAATGGCAACTTGAATCGGCACTATTTGACGAACGCCGCCATCTACGTAATTCTCGGAGCCGAGCGCAACTGGTGGGAAGGCCAAAGGAATGGAAGCAGACGCAAGTGTACCTTGAACCAACTTGACTTTCAATGGGACTTGCTGCGGCGGGTGAGCAATATTGCAGCTTTTTAATTGACTTTTCAGTTGACTAATCTCTTTATTGTGCTGCCATATTCCTGCAATTATTCCCGTTTTCGCGGTGCCAGCTGACCCTGAAAGTTGATCCTGAAAATCGAGGAGTTCTTTTTCCATCTCCTTAATACTATCAGCAATGGTGCGGCACTCTGGTGCAAGGACATAAGACGGTCCCATTACAGGTGTTTTGTCATCCCTCTCCAACATGATCCCAGACTCGGTCACATAACGGAGTGCACCACTTTCAAGTGCAACTACAGCTAAGCGCATCTTGATACCGCTGTTCTGCACCTTACTCAAATCTAGCTTCGAAGGGTCGTTCAGCTTGGCAAGAATCGGTCCGAGATTATAAAGTGAGAGTGAACTTCCATTAACCACCTTATCAAGATCATTTTTTAGGTCCTCAATATCATTCGCTGTATTAAACATATCGATGGCAAACCAAATCGGGCCAACCACTGGTATGGCCAATTTGCCTAATTCCAAGCCAACCGAACCAACTTTCTCTATGGTTGACTCCTTTAGAAAGGCGATTACATCCGAGTTTTTAATATCAGTCAACCATGCCTCCTCTTTCCACATATCATCGCTGGTTTTCAGTCCACGCCAGATGTTAATCAGCCCTTTCAGTCCACGCGTGGCGTCTTTTCCATCCCCTTCACCCTCAGCCAACTTAATCGCATTGATTGCCCCGACTGAAGTACCTGCTATAATGGAAGGCTTTAAATTGTGTTCATAAAGATACCGTGCAGCCCCAACCTCAAAATCACCTTTTGCACCGCCACCACTCAACACCAGTCCAACGGTCATCCTTTTTCCTCCCAAATCCCTTTTGATATTTGCTTTAAAATTGAAAGTTTAGGTATCCTTTACCCTCATTCCAAGCCTTGTACTACATTATTCATAAAAACAGGATAATATCCCCAAAAATATGTAAATAGATTCAAAAGTCTATTGAAGGTTATAAAGCATAGGTAGGAGTTGGAACTCTATTTTATAAAAATATGAATAATAAAGACCTTAGGGATGTTTCTAGTGGCTTGCATAAACCATGAGAACCGTCACTGTGGTGTTCTATTAAACAATTCTTTTGGAAATTTACTCATTAACTGAAAGATTATCAGACACAAATAATCCATTGAAAGACCTACCTAAAACCAGAATCGAACGGAGGTAGTTCTTTTTCACTGCTAAAATTACATATTTAAATAATTTTCACTCTACTAAAGTCGTGAATTTTTTGGTAAATATTGTTGATATATTTCTGGTAATGATGTAAAATATAGGAAATAAGTATGGGGAGTGATATTTTATGCGATCATACTTCCAAAGACTTTACAAAATAGTAGTTTCTATCTTTAATTACTTTTTTCTAGAGGATATTACTAAGCCAAAGAGAACAGCTTTGGAAATTCTTATAAGTGCTTCTATTCTTGATACAAATGATTTTGCTGTAAAACAATCAAATATCTATTGTAGAAGTCGTGAGGAAATAACTGAACAGCCTGTTATCGAGCAGAAGGAACAGATACATCACAATGCTCCAATGATACCAGACATTAAAAAGCAGTTTAGAATCTGGTCAGCAAATATGCGAGAATATGACTCCATTAGAAATCGATTATTAAATTCAGTATGAATAGTAGTCCTGTACTGTCGCTAAATACAAACACCCCTGTTGAATTTGAGTCGTATGCGGATTCGTAAGCAGATAAACGTAGAAGTATTTGTCCTCTGGAGTCATCTCCTCCAAAACAATCGGATTCGTCCAAAAATCAGTACGCACCATTCTATACTTTGCCATCCTCAACCACTGTCCTTTCTTCTATTAAAATTCTTCTTATAGATGATATACAGATAAATAAAGGGGAAGGACGGTATGGTTTTTATAAAAATGTGATTGTTTTATGACAAAACATCTTATTGGTGGAAACAAAGTTGGATATATTGTTTAGTTGGAAGTAGGACTGAAAAGTATTAACATATCGTGAGGCGATATGTTTCGGCAAATTTCTTTCTTCAAATATGAGAAAAACCCTTATGTGTAGAGGGTTAGAGCGATATTTAATTAAACGTTTGATTAACAAAGAATTTTGTCAAATGGTTTGATAGATCGCAAAAACGGAAGTTATAGTTGGTTTTTGGAGATTTACAGAGAAACATAAACGAGGTATTCGACAAAAAATTTCTCCGGAAATAGACAATCGTTCGTTTTTCCAAAGGGTTTGTGCTGGATTTTATCAAACGTTTGATTAACATCGAATCGGGTCGAAAAATGAAAGAGGGTTCGTGTTTTCAAAACACGAACTCATCTTTAAAGTATACTCATCTTTGAAAACTAAGAATTTATCCATTTCAATTTTTTCACCTTTCTAGCTCTCTCAATCCATCATTCAAAACTTAACCCCATGACCTTTTGTGACTGCTAAACTAAAGAAGACAGTTTTCGCTTGATTAGAAGAAACACTTATTTACCCAAATATACCCGTAAAGCATAAGCATCTTCCATTGTAAGATGTTTTTGAATTTATTCATACATCAATTAGGGTACAGAAAAGGTAGATAGGTGGGAATGTATATAGAAATACAACAATTAGTTAAGAATGAAATTAGTAAATCCAAAGTGGCAGAAAAGCTTGAGGTTCCAAGGAGAGGATATCATGGAGTTAATAAAACATAACGATCCAGTGGCCGTGTCGTTTTTGCGAGCGGTCCAAACGGGAGATGTGGAGGCGTTGCGTCGTCTTTTGAACGAGTATCCTGGTATGGCCTCAATGAGAGCCATTGATAACAAAGAGGGAACGCGTACTACTTTGCACGTGGTTACGGATTGGCCAGGATACTTCCCAAACGGTCCCGAAATTGTAAAAATGCTGATTGAGGCAGGAGCAGATCCTAATGCCCCAGCTACAGGGGGAGTCTTTTCGGAGACCCCATTGCACTGGGCGGCCAGCAGTGACGATGTGGATGTTGCTGCTGCGTTAATCGATGGTGGAGCCGACATTGACTTGCTTGGTGGCTCCATCGCTGGCGGTACTCCATTGGACAATGCAGTGGGTTATGGATGTTGGAACGTTGCGAGACTTTTGGTAGAGCGGGGTGCGCCTGTGAACAAGCTTTGGCACGCAGCAGCTCTAGGTATGATGTCTCGCGTAGAGGAACTGATGGACTCCAATCCAGCACCTACGGTGGATGAAATTACTGAGGCTTTCTGGCAAGCGTGCAGTGGAGGTCAACGGCGTGTTGCCCAATATCTACTTTCCAAAGGAGCTGACATAAATGGGGTCCCTGGTTACACGAATCAAACACCACTCGATGCCGCGGGCAGTCTCGACACTCGGAGGGATACCTTTGTTACCTGGCTGAAAAGCAAGGGCGCCAATTCATCCAAGCAGAGCTGAGCACCGAGCAAAAGCACCATTCGAATAGACCATGAAATTCAACTGGAATATGTCGTAAAGAGGCTTTAAGATTTAAGAAATGATCTTCAACAAACGGGCGCGTTTATGGAGTAAAGATAATATCCCAATTTCTCAATTTTAGTATTGAGGAATTGGTTTTTTTTTTTTTATTGGAATTTCCTTAACGTTTATGCAGTATGGCTGTAAAAGGCTTGACGAAGTGACGGTAGCTTTCAGGGTGGGGAAGGGACGATACTAGCGGTAAGACGTTGATAGGAAGCCTATTGAATTCATGCGGAAGATTTTACATAAGAGATTGAAGACATTCCGAAAGAAGACTGGGAAGTTACTTACAATGAGCCATCCTTAATCTAGGACCTTTTATGGAGGCAACGCTGCTTTAGACCGGGTTATGGAAAATATTTTTTGTCAAAAATCTAGTATATTCCTAGTAACCGAATAATAAAAATTAATTTGTAGCAAGTATTTTTCAAATATTGCTAAAGTATAAAGTTAACGATTTGGTTATCAAAAGAATATAATTTCACCAAATCTATTAGGAGCTGGCAATTTTTGAAGAGTGGACATGCTTAAAAAAGATTGGGGAGAAAATATGGGCATTATATCGGACATTGCAGATGTAGCTGGGGCAATCTCAAAGGTAAAAGACGTTATAACAACATTTAATCAAGCACGGTCAGTGATTCTAGAAATTGATAATAATACGGATCTTAAATTGACGAAGGCTAGTGAAAATCATGATCATGGTGGCTGGGCAGAAACGCCAACCGGTGAAATTCCCCCTCATAAGGCTTTGGTATTTGGATCACAAAGCAGCGCATGGAGTGTAGCGACTGGCACAGAAGGAAGTATCACCTATGCTGGTGATGGCATCCAACTTAAAGCCTATTGGGATGATCCATTTATAGGCAGTAACAGTTGTGACCTGCAATTAACTGGCCCAAACGCAAAGAATTATCGGATTAACAAAGAATGTGGTGTTGGAAATACCCAAGCCCGGATGCGTTACGAATTATTTTTTGCTCCCGTTGGCCCTACTGCGCAAGGTACCATCATGCACCCTAACGAGGTACTCGACGCTGACCGACCTATCCATTCAGCAAACGGTTTATATACATTCGTTTTCCAAGGGGATGGAAATCTAGTTCTATATAAAAACACAAGTAATAAAGATCGAATAGCACTGTGGGCTTCAGGGACCAATGGGAAAGTTCCAGTTGGGGTCTGCGTCATGCAAGGCGATGGAAATCTGGTGATTTATGACACGTATAGAACGCCACTTTGGGCATCTGGGACTTCTACAAGTCCAGACAGTCAACTGGTTGTCCAGGACGATGGTAACGTAGTCATTTACCAACCTGACGGAAAGCCGGTCTGGTCAACACACACCAGTGCTCCTGTTGGCCCAATCGCACAAGGAAGCATTATGCACCCTAATGATCTACTTGGTGTTGACCGGCCTATCCATTCAGCAAACGGATTGTATACATTCGTTTTCCAAGGAGATGGAAATCTTGTACTCTATAAAAACACAAGTGATAGAAGTAGAATAGCACTGTGGGCTTCGGGTACCAACGGAAAAGGACCAGTTGGGGTGTGCATCATGCAAGGCGACGATAATCTGGTAATTTATGACGATTATAGAAAGCCGATTTGGTCATCTAAAACATCTGGAAGTTCAGGCAGCCAACTAGTTGTCCAAGACGATGGTAACGTGGTCATCTACCGAACTGACAGAAAGCCGGTCTGGGCCACAAACACCATGCAGTCGAAGTAACAAAATTTGTCTGTTTTTGAGACAGCTAGACAATTTAAATCTGGAAAGGTCCGGATAGCTTACAACAATGAGGAGGAATTGTTTGGTTCTCAAATGATTGAATAAGTTTAAGGGCAAAACAAACCTGATTGGAATTCTCCAATCAGGTTTGTTTTTTTATTTGAGTTCTAATTGCGTCTTTAATTCGCTCTGAATCCATTGTTTTCCTTCAGATAAAACAAGATCGTAATCTACAAAGTATATACTTGTAAAAAATTCCATAATATAATATTTTTAGATAAAGATACTACTATAATATGAAAGACTTTTAGAAGTTCGAGAAATGAAGCCTCCTATTCTTTTTGTTCCTGCTGATAAGAGAACAGATGAAACTTACATAAAAGATGCAACTAAAGATAATGAAAATGAAAAGCAGGACCTGATAAAGTTAATGGATAAGACTGAAAAACATTTTCAGATTATTTTTAATAGTATGAAATATTGGTGCGGGATTCAAATTTAAGATAAATATTCAATCAATAGGGGGACAGGGCTTTGAAAAAGAAGCTGGAAATAGTGAAAGGAGTTATAAAAAGGAATAAAATACATTATGTTATAGCATCAGTTGCAGTTATAGCTTTGGGATATTACTCTTATACATATTTTCATAGTTACCAAGTATCTAAATATGTAAAAGAAAATCCTAACAAAGCTATAGCTGTAGCTAATACAATTGATCGATCAAAATGGAATTTACATTTAACCTCTGCTACACCTGAAGATGATGTTATTCAAGATATGCACGAAATGACTCATCAAAAGATTGAAGCAGCTCAAAAATGGGGAGCAATTCCTATGATTCCTGACACAATCAATCAAGCTTATAATTGTATAGTATCAAGTGACTTCAACCATAAAAGTGAATTACTTGATATGGTTAAAAGATGGCAGAAGGGAGATTTTACATATATTGCTTCAGACCATAACTACCTTTGGAGTCTTGAAGGTGGAACAGTTGGCAAAGCAACCGGTAATGCTACTCCTGAAGAAGAAGCTCAATTTATATTGGAAAACTTTGGCGGCAAAGTGAAATAAGCTCCCATGACCATGGGGAAAGACCTCAGCGACAACTTTCTTTAGCAATTTGGAAGACGTGGAAATGGGACTCATCCTAATGAAAATATAAATGGTATCCATTTATAGATCGATTTTTTAGAAACACCCACATGAATGCTCTATTATTGTCGAATACATTCATTTGTTAGTTTTGGAATGTTTTAAGTGGATCCAATCGGATATGAATTTACTATAATTATTATTTAGGATGATTAATCGGGATGAACCGTATCATAAGTAAATGAGGATATTAGCCATACCTCTCCTTAAGGTTGGGGAGGCTAGAACATTATTAGTTTTCTTAGCGGAAATAGAAATGATAAGAATGGTATTGTCCACTCTTATCGGTTGGGTGGTCAGGTTAATCACCCGATCTGATAAATAGACGGAGAGATTTCTCTTAATTAGTAAATCTAATAAAAAGTAGCTTAATTAGACGGAGGGATTCCGCCTATTGTCTCGAAAAAAGTGAAAATAGGGTCATTTTGCTATGCATAATCGGAAAACTTCCCCTTATATACCCCGAAACGAGCTCCATTCTGCATTTAACCGAAAAATCTCCGCTTATTTTACTTTTGCCGATTACTTAACTAAGGACAAAATTCTTATTTAAAAGGAAGTGAGATGAAAACCATCGCGATACGGATTTTTTTAAAAAGGGTGATTTTATTAATCCAAAAGAACCTCATTTAGATGCGATACGGTGAACCGTACCATAAGTAAATGAGGTTTTTGTCATTTTGGGATACAAGATGGCTGATTTAGATATTTATATAATCATGCAAATTAGATCAGGAATATTAAAATTCAAAGATGAACAAGTAAGTGAATCGACAAATAGGTTAGGGGGTTCAGTTCTCTATCGCAAAAATCTTAAATAGAATTGAGCAACAGGACCTATCTTTTATCGGATAGGTCCTGTTGTATTCAAACGTTTTGGATGAATCATGAATTAATTTTGGAGCAAAATGGAATTCTCATTTCACTTCGTTTATTTTTCCTCCTCTAAATCTCCACAATATTGACTGATTAGCTTAACTGCCCTTGTTTGGCTGATGTTTAGATCTTTTGCAACTTTTCTGGAGCTTCTGTGTTTTTTGTAGGATTGAATCACCAATGTTTTCTTTACGTGTTCAATCGCATGATCAAGTTCGGAAGGGAGGAGGTGATGCGTTTTAGGTTTAATATTTTTTAAGATTAAATCAGGCAAATCTTTATGCTGAATGATGGAATCACCTGTGACAACCAGCCTTTCCATCACATTTTCAAGCTGGCGGATGTTTCCTGGCCAGGAATACAAATAAAATAAGTCCAGGCATTCTTGGGAGATAATCTTGTTCATTTCATATTTTTTATTAAATTTATATAAAAAATTATAGGTTAATGGAATGATATCTTCCCTTCGTTCCCGTAGCGGCGGCAATTGGATATCAATGATATTCAGGCGGTAAAATAAGTCTTCACGAAACTGATTATTTTGAACCATTTCTATCAAATCGCGGTTTGTTGCCGTGATAATTCGTACATCTACCTTTTTCATTTCGTGCCCGCCAATCGGAAGAAACTGCTTTTCCTGAATGACCTGAAGAAGCTTGGCTTGCAGCAATAACGGCATTTCACCAATTTCATCGAGAAATAATGTGCCCTGGTCCGCAATCTCGAGCAAGCCTTTTTTTCCATTTTTGCTTGCGCCAGTAAAGGCTCCTTCCGTATAGCCAAACAGTTCCGACTCTAGTAAATCCCCAGGCAGTGCTGCACAGTTGATTTTTAGAAACGTTCGGTTCCTTCGCTTGCTGATATTATGAAGGTGGTTGGCAAGCACCCCTTTTCCTGTTCCCGATTCTCCCTGGATTAAAATCGTGGAATCGACCTTGGCAATTTTCTCGCAAACTTTTAAGATATTTTTCATCTTTTCACTATTGGTGATGGGTGTAGAGTTGATTTGGCTTTCGGAAGATACTGTATCTGCTTTTTCTGTTTTGATCGTTTTATAATTTTGCAGCTCCTGGGAAGTCGTCACCACAAATTCGATTTCATTTTGTTCATTCAAAATGGGGACGGCTGTCGTTAACAATTCCGCACCAAGATAAGTCGTCATCTTGATCGTGACCGTTTTTTTCTCTTTAAATACGATGGGGATAATGGACGGTTTCCAGTATCCTTTTTCAAAGAGCTCCGAGTTGTTTTTCCCCACTACATCTTCCGGTTTTAAACCATAATGTTTCTCACAGACACCATTCACATAAATAACCCGCTGCTGGGAATCAAGCACAAATATTTCATCAGAGGAATAATCGAGAATTTTTTTTAACGTCTCCACGGTCATTTCGAAAGGGCTTTGCATGACGGATACCATTTAACCTTAACCTCCCAATGAATTGAGTTAGTTTTAATTCAGTGAGTTGAAATCAACTCGAATTTTGAACTATATTTTAGTATTTTTCTGAATATATCAACTCTTTTAATGTTGGCACGATACTTGCATTTAATAAAAGTGAGTGTCGTTAAGACATAAATAAAAAATCTCATTGAATTAATTAAACAAAATATTCAACAGCTTGTAAACGCTTAATTTCTACTATTGTCACGTTGTATTTAGTAGTTTGTAAGGTGAGTTGGTCTTGGTTCATTTTATCATCCAGTCTGTTACAAGTGTTGAAAGGGGAGATGGTAGTTTAAAAGCAAACGGGTATAGTACACTCGCCATCAGGTAAAGGAATATATTCACAATCATTTTAGGAGGAAACTTAACATGGCTTATAATGAAGTAAAAAATAGAACAAACCGGACATTCGAAAGAACATTAACTTATGATTTATATACGGATCCAAAAGTGTATGAACAAGAAATCGACGAAGTTTTTGCAAAATCATGGCAATTGGTTGGACATGTCAGCCAGTTGGAAAATCCAGGACAATTTTTTACAGCAGAAGTTGCTGGCGAGCCACTGCTGATTTCGCGGGCAAATGATGGTGTCATTCGCGCATTTTATAATGTATGTCCACACCGTGCAACAAAGCTTGAGAAAAAAGATGAAGGACAAAAGAAAATTTTCCAATGCAGCTATCATGGATGGACTTTCCATTTGGATGGGAAATTAAATAAAGCGCCTAACTTTACAGGAGAAGATGCAGCATGTGTAAGTGACTGTTCTTTACGGACTGTAAGGATCGAGATTATTGAATCATTAATTTTTGTTAATCTGGATGATAATGCTGAATCTTTAAGTGAAACATATGGTGATTTCTTTGACCGTTTAGCAAGGTTCCCTTTCTTGAGTGAGTTGAAAAGAGTCAACCAAAAAACCAGAGTCCTTAAATGCAATTGGAAAGCATTTATTGACAACTATCTGGAATGTGATCACTGTCATGTCGCACATCCGGGCTTTGTTGCCACTTTGGATATGAAAAATTATCAAATTGTGACATGCCAGAATTATTCTCTTCAATATTCCGAAGTAAAGCCGAATAAAACGATGGGCTCAAATGATTTAGACCAAGCGGAGATGCAGGGCGGCGAGTTCTACTGGTTATGGCCAAACCTAATGGTTACGCTTTATCCGGGTCCAGGAAATATGGCAACCATCCAAATGGTTCCGATTGACCATGAAAACACGTTAGCCGTTTACACTTACTATTTTAGAGATGAAAACCTGACACAAGAAGAAAAAGATTTAGTTACCTTCGCTGAACAAGTGAGAGAAGAAGATGTAGAACTCGTAGAATTGGAGCAAATTGGCTTCAACTCCCGTGCTTTCAATAGAGGGGTTTATTCAAAATCGGAGAAAGCTATTGTTCAATTTCATGAATTAGTATTGGAGGCATTGGGACGATGACAACTGTAAAGATTGCAGAAAAAAAGCATTTATTTATTAATGGCCAGGAGGTTGAGGCGGACTCTTATTCGCCTCTCTATTCCCCTTATTCAGATGAGCTAATTGCAGAAATTGCTATGGCGGATGAAGAGTTGACTAAAAAGGCCATTGGATCTGCCTATGAAGCCTTTCAAGCTATTTCAAAAATGCCGGCATTTCAGCGCTCGGCGATTTTAGAAAAAGTGGTAGAATTATTGAAAGAAAGAGCGGACGAAGCGGCGGAAATTATTGCCCTTGAGTCAGCGAAACCGATATCCTTTGCAAAAGGTGAGGTATTCAGGACCATTGAGACCTATAAATTTGCGGCAGAAGAAGCAAAGAGAATTTATGGTGAAACCATTCCCTTTGATGCTGCTTCAGGAGGCGTGGGAAAGGTCGGTTATACCGTCCGCAAACCGATTGGAGTCATTGGGGCGATTACGCCGTTTAACTTTCCAATGAATCTTGTTGCCCATAAAGTGGGGCCTGCTATTGCCTCTGGGAACTCAATTGTGTTAAAACCTGCATCACAGACCCCCCTATCCGCCTTATATATTGCCGAACTTTTTAAAGAAGCAGGGCTTCCGGACGGGGTATTGAATGTGGTGACCGGATCCGGTTCGGTTGTAGGAGAGGCGATTATAAACGATGATCGCGTTCAAATGATTACCTTTACAGGAAGTCCGGCGGTTGGAATCGGCATCCGCAATAAAGCAGGTTTAAAGAAAACGACTTTAGAGCTTGGGTCAAATGCTGCGGTGATTTTAGATAGGGATACAAATATTGATCAAGTTATTGATCGCTGTATTATGGGAGCTTTCTCCAATCAAGGCCAGGTATGTATTTCCTTACAGCGCGTTTATGCCCATGAAGATGTTTATGATCAATTTATTCAAAAATTCGTTGAAGCAGCGAAGCAATTAAAGATTGGCAATCCGCTAAATCCGGAAACTTATATCTCTTCTTTAATTTCAAAAAAGGAAACGCAACGTGCTTTAAGCTGGATTGATGAAGCAAAACAAAACGAGGCAGTGGTTTTAGCCGGCGGAAAATTAACCGATGGTATACTAGAGCCAACTGTCATTGTAAATGTAGATCCATTGTTAAAAGTATCCTGCCAAGAAGTATTTGCCCCAGTCGTCATTATTAATAAAGTGCAATCTGTTGAAGAAGCGATCGGTTATGTCAATAATTCGCGGTACGGGCTGCAAGCAGGCATTTATACGAAAAATGTTGATCATGCCCTTTTGGCAGCTGATACGCTTGAAGTAGGGGGAGTAATGATTAATGATATCCCTTCCTACCGCGTCGATCATATGCCATATGGCGGTGTAAAAGAGAGCGGAACAGGCCGTGAAGGAATCAAATATGCAGTTGAAGAAATGACTGAATTAAAATTAGTGGTATGGAACAGAGGCGAAAAATAATGAGCACCTATAAAATTGCCGTTATCGCTGGAGATGGGATTGGCCCGGAAGTCCTCCAGGAAGGAATAAAAGTTCTAAATAAAATTGCCGAATTGGACGGTTCCCTAAAGTTCGAGTACACCTACTTTCCATGGGGCTGTGAGTATTACACAAAGCACGGCGTCATGATGGATGAAGACGGGATTGAAAAATTGCAGGCCTTTGATGCAATCTTCCTTGGGGCTGTCGGTTATCCAGGAGTCCCCGATCATATTTCATTATGGGATTTGCTTTTAAAAATTAGAAAAGGCTTTGACCAATACATTAACATCCGTCCCATTACGTTATTGAAAGGGGCAACATGCCCATTGAAGGACGTAAAGCGGGAAGATGTGGACATGCTGTTTATCCGCGAAAATAGTGAGGGTGAATATGCAGGGGCTGGGGACTGGTTATTTAAAGGTCAAGAGAACGAAGTGGTCCTGCAAACGGGGGTATTCTCGCGAAAAGGGACGGAACGTGTAATCCGCTATGCGTTTGAAACGGCAAGAAAAGAAGGCAAATCACTTACTAGCATTAGTAAAGGAAATGCTCTCAACTATTCGATGGTTTTTTGGGATCAGATTTTTGAAGAAGTGGGTAGGGAGTATCCGGATGTAAAAACCGCTTCCTATCTTGTTGATGCAGCAGCGATGTTAATGATTACAGACCCGAAACGCTTTGAAGTGGTCGTCACTTCCAATTTGTTCGGTGATATCTTAACGGATTTAGGTGCAGCATTGGCTGGAGGGATTGGTCTAGCAGCAGGTGCGAATATCAATCCGGAAAGAAAGTATCCTTCCATGTTTGAACCCATTCACGGGTCTGCCCCAGACATTGCCGGAAAAGGGCTTGCCAATCCATTGGCAACCATTTGGTCCGCAAGTCAGCTGCTCGACTTTTTAGGATATGAACATTACGGGAAACTCGTGCTGGAGTCAATCGAGGAGCTGCTGGTGGAAGGGAAGATTTTAACACCTGATATGAAGGGTAAAGCGAGCACTTCCGAAGTTGGGGACCACGCTGTGGAAATTATTCATTCACTATCATCCATAAAGGCTTAATGTTCACTTATCGATTTATCCCCTTCTTTTTGGTTGTTCAACTAAAAAGAAGGGGGACTTTTCCAAAATGAATGATCAGATCATAACGGAAGCTGAATAATTTTTGACGTTAAATTCTGAAAATTACAAAATAACAGGGGGAAAGCAAATGAAAGTAGAACAACGTAGTATTGATTATATTCCAGATTCGGAGCGACATGGCAAAGCGAGGGATCTATTTAATATCTGGTTTAGTGGAAACATGCAGCTTACACCGGTTATTACCGGTGCTGTTGCCATATCCCTTGGTCTGAACGTATTCTGGGCGTTAATTGCGGTGGTTCTCGGCAATTTGATCGGCGGATTGTTTATGGCGACTCACTCTGCCCAAGGCCCGAAGCTTGGCATACCGCAAATGATCCAAAGCCGGGCACAATTTGGTGTCATCGGCGCTATCTTACCATTGATTCTTGTTATGGTCATGTACATCGGATCTGTATACTACAGTGGTTTGCTCGGTGCTGAAGCGATTCATAGCGCCATCCCATCCATTCCTATATGGCTTTCCATGATTGTCCTAAACGGTATCACTTTGGTGGTCACCACCTATGGGTATGACCTCATCCATAAAATTGAGAAATATTTTGCTGTTATCTTTGCAATCGTTTTCATCCTAATTACTGTGGAAGCTGTTCGCCTTCCATTACCTGCACATAGCTGGTCAGCTTCCGGTTTTAAAGTTGGGCCATTTTTGATGGCATTAAGTGTTTGCACCACTTGGCTTTTGACATATGCACCATATGTCGCTGATTACTCCAGGTATTTACCACGAAACACATCGACACGGGCAACGTTTGGCTGGACATATGCTGGTGGGGTTCTCGGGACAGGCTGGACGATGGCCCTTGGCGTCATCCTTATCGCTGCATCTCCAAAATTCGGGACGGATCCGACTGGATTTCTTGCCAACATGGTCGGCCACACTTTGGCACCGGTCATCTATATCGTCATTGTGCTAGGAATCCTTGGTGTTAACGTGCTGAATCTCTACTGTGCTTTCATGGCAACTGTTACGTCCATTGAGCCGTTCACGAAAATGAAAGTGACCCCAACCAAACGCTTTAGCATCCTGGCCATCTGTACGATTATTGCGACATGGCTCGGCATCGTTGGTCAAGGCAACCTTGTGACCATCATGAACGATTTCATGCTATTGCTTCAGTACATCATGGTTCCGTGGAGCGCTATCAACTTAGTCGATTACTACCTGCTTCGTCGTGGGAATTATAGTATCAAAGATATATTTGATGTAAACGGCAAATACGGAAAATTCAACTGGACTTGTATCGGGGCGTACCTAATCAGCGTCGTCGCACAAATTCCTTTCATGAATGTAGAAGGTATTTTTCAAGGACCCGTTTCGAAAGCTGTCGGTAACGCAGACATTTCATGGGTGGTTGCTTTAACTTTACCAGCCATCATCTACTACTACGCGATGAAGGCCAAATTAACTGCGACAGGTGAACTTCAAGAAATCGAGCACAAGCAAGCTTCAAAAGTAGTCAATCAATAACTTGAGTGCCTAATCTAAAAATACTGCTATCCCATGAGGCTTACGAACTCGTGGGATAGTATTTTTTTAGTTAGAAAAGGTTTTAAAAAAAACTGTAAGAAAGTGTGGGGGATCGAATGAAGTCGTTTCAAATTATAGTTGAAAAAAACGTCCCTTGTGAGATGCGGGATGGAGTTATTCTTTATGCGGATATTTACCGGCCGAATAGAAATGGTAGATTTCCAGTTTTGTTAACAAGGCTTCCTTACAGTAAAGACTTACCGTATTATTCTCATCGCTATTTAGATACGAACCGTCTTGTTGAAAATGAATTTGTCGTGATTATTCAAGATGTGAGAGGGCGGTTTCAGTCAGATGGTGAATTTCAACCCTTCAGACACGAAGCCGATGATGGTTATGATACGGTAGAATGGGCAGCTACGCTCCCCTTTTCAACAGGAAAGGTAGGCATGTTCGGTTTGTCGTATTATGGATATACCCAGCTCTTGGCTGCGACGAAAAAGCCACCACATTTGGCTGCCATTTTCCCTTCGATGACGTTAAATGATCAAAGAACCGGTGTTTCCTATCGAAATGGCGTTTATCAGCCGGGGTTTACGGAAACCTGGGCACTCGAATCGATTGTACCCGATTTATTAAGGCGAAAATTCGATAACTCATCAGAAAGAAAGGGGGCCATGCGAAAGCTTGCCGATTATCTTAATAGAATGGAGGATTTATATCAGTTTGCCCCGATTAATCAATGGCCTCCGTTAAAGGAACTAGAGGTTGCCGGCTATTTTTTTGAGGAATTGTCCCATCCTCTTGAAGATGGAGATTACTGGATGCAATCAAGCATTATGGATAAATATGAAGCTTTGCAAATTCCGGCCTTTCATTTAGGAGGCTGGTATGATTGCTTTATCGGTCCGACCTTAATGAACTATGTGGAAATGACAAAAACGGGACAACTTCAAAAACTGATTGTTGGTCCATGGGGACATGGATTATTTGCCTCCATTCAAGGCGAATCCTCCTTTGGTGTACAGGCATCAGGTGATTGGATTGATCTTGAACAAGACATTACAGATCTCCATATACGCTGGTTTAATCATTGGCTTAAAGGAATAGATACCGGCTTGGATACGGAGCCGCCGGTGAAAATATTTGTCATGGGCATCAATAAATGGCGGGATGAAATGGAATGGCCGCTAAAACGAATCCGTTATACTAATTTGTATTTGCATAGCAATGGAAATGCCAATTCAAAAAATGGCGATGGCTCCCTTTCGATGATTCCTCCTATGGATGAGGATCGGGATTCCTTTATATATGACCCTAAAAATCCTGTTTCAACAAAAGGAGGACGTACCTTGTTTGCCGGCCCGCTGACAATGGGGCCATTTGATCAACTTGAGATTGAGGAACGTCTGGATGTGCTCGTCTATTCGACCGAACCATTATCCGATGCAGTGGAAGTGACTGGTCCTGTGATAATGAAACTGTGGGCTTCTTCCGATGCAAAGGATACAGATTTTACAGCCAAGCTCGTCGATAAGGCGCCAAGTGGGAATGCTGTGATTTTAGCTGAAGGAATAGTGAATGCCAAATATCGGAATGGTTTCTATCCTGAAAAAGAATTGAAGGGTGAAGTCGTTGAGTTTGTTATCGACCTTTGGGCAATTAGCAATGTCTTTCTTCCTGGGCATCAGATCACACTTGAAATATCTTCAAGCAGTTTTCCTCAATATTTACCGAATCCAAATACGGGGGAATCCTTAATTGAGAGTAATAAGACAATAAAGGCGAAACAAACCATTTATCATAGTAAACAATATCCCTCACATCTAATTTTACCAATTGTTCCATTGAAGGAATCTTAACAGAAATAAAGAGGGTTGATGCAACAGAATCATTTCAATTAAGAGTAAAAAACCTCATTTAGATACATTAAGGCGAACCGTACCATAAGTAGTGATAAAGCAAAGCTTGGAATCTTAACGCTAGATATTGAAATATTAAAACGACTAATATAAAGTGAGGGAAGCCGTTCAATTTATATTAGTCGCTTTTTTTGTTTAAACTAGTAACCTCCTCACTTATGCCATTTGAGAAAAATATCGCCATCCTTTTGTGGAATATTACAAAAGGACACTGTTTTTTTCTGTTTTTCTAACAACGAAAAAATATTTTCAATATTCTATACTCATGAATGTATCAAATAAATGATGTGAGTCTTTAGGGATACTGTTTTCTGAATATTTAAATAGAATTGAATTTCACCCAGGAGAGATGCATGAATGAAACTTTTTCGTAAAAAAACGATTGGCAGTTTACTTGCTCAATCAGAACAAAAAGAAACAACTTTAAAAAAAGCCCTTGGCGCCTTTGACTTAACGATGTTGGGGGTCGGTGCTGTTATTGGGACCGGGATATTTGTCCTAACTGGTGTCGTAGCAGCACAGCATTCAGGTCCAGCGATTATTCTATCCTTTATCTTGTCAGGTTTAGCTTGTGTATTTGCTGCCCTTTGCTATGCTGAATTCGCCTCTGCTGTGCCTGTGTCAGGAAGTGCCTACACTTACAGTTATGCGGTATTTGGAGAAATAATCGCCTGGATTCTTGGATGGGACCTAATCCTTGAATATGGACTAGCCTGTTCCGTGGTTGCCAGCGGATGGTCCGGGTATTTCCAAGGGCTGCTTTCAGGGTTTGGTATTCATCTACCGACTGCTATCAGCAGCGCTTATAATCCCGCTCAGGGTACATATGTCGATGTTATGGCTATCGTGATTGTCTTGATTCTTGCCTTCATCTTAAACCGAGGAGTAAAGGAATCGACACGTATAAACAATTTAATGGTGATCCTGAAGATCGCTGTTGTCCTTTTATTTATCATAGTAGGTGTAAAGTATGTGAAGCCGGCAAACTGGACACCGTTTATGCCATTTGGTTTTTCAGGAGTTGTGAATGGGGCGGCTACCGCATTTCTAGCTTATATCGGATTTGACGCTGTTTCATCAGCTGCAGAAGAGGTAAGAAATCCGCAACGCAATATGCCTATTGGAATTATCTCGTCTTTACTCATTTGTATAGCCTTGTACGTGAGTGTATCGGCTATTCTCACAGGTATGGTGCCTTATACAAAATTAAATGTGAAAAATCCTGTTGCGTTTGCCCTTCAATATGTTCACCAGGATTGGATTGCCGGTTTTATTTCTCTCGGCGCCATTATCGGGATTACAACGGTATTATTTGTTATGATGTATGGACAAACTAGACTTTTCTTTGCAATTAGCCGCGACGGTTTGCTTCCTAAGGGGTTGTCTAAGGTAAATTCCAAAACAAAGACGCCGACGAAAAGCATCTGGTTAACGGCATTAATGGGTTCAATCTTTTCAGGCCTTGTTCCTATTAATCAATTAGCAGATTTAACGAATATCGGGACTCTGTTCGCTTTCATCGTCGTATCAATTGGTGTCATCGTGCTGCGTAAAACACACCCGGACTTAAAGCGCTCGTTTAAAGTACCGTTCACACCTGTATTGCCACTTTTATCGGTTTTATCCTGCGGCTACTTAATGGTTAACCTTTCATCCTTCACATGGATAGGCTTTGCTATATGGTTTGTCATCGGTCTCGTACTATATACGAGTTACGGGTATAAACATAGTCTTCTATCCAAACAGGTTATCAAGTAACGTGTTGTCCTATTTCTTTATTTATAAAGAATTTGTTGAAAAAGCAATTTTTTATCTCTAAAAGGATAAAAATTGCTTTTTTCTCTTGTGAAGAAATCTTTTTACAACAATGAGTAAACCTCATTTAGATGCATAACGTTGAACCGTATCATAAATAGAGGCAGTTTTATTGATTAAATTGTAAATATGTCATTATTTTTATTTGAAAAAGACAAGTCTAAAGCAATTCAATTGAACAGTCATTTACGATATAATATAAATTTAAAGGGGGTGCTTACAGATGGAGAATCACATACGATTGTCTGGTACTTCTTCCACTCATGCAAAGCCTATTATTGGAAAGGCGATACTTTGCATGGGGCGAAACAATTAATTTATCGCTGACAAGGCTTTTCTAATATTGGGCTTTGCACCTTATTTTTTCAAAATCAAAATAAGGGGCGGGCAAAAATGAAATATTTGAATGCAAACAACGTTTTACCTGAGAATTTAATCATGGAAATCCAAAAGTATGTACAGGGGGAAACTCTTTATATTCCTAAGCAGGAAACGGAGTACCGGAAATGGGGAACTTCAAGCGGAGGAAGGCGGCTGCTTGACCGACGTAATGCCGCCATTAGAAATTCCTTTATTAGTGGCAGCAGTATCCAGCAGCTGGCTGATGAGTATTACCTGTCAACTGAAACGATTAAGAAAATTATTTATTCACATAAAAAGTAGGTGAACGGCACTGGTGAAAATCTATCATCAGTGCTTTTTTGTGTAAAAAACGTTTCTAAGTTATTTTATCCATTTTATTCGTTTGCTGTATTTATTAAACTAAGGGTAGCAAAACGATTGGAGATCTACATGATGACCGAAAAATTCATTAAAAATGAACAGTTAAATTTTATAAAAAAACAAATTGCTTTAATTAAGGACAGTGTAAGAAAGAATGTACCCCCAAACGTTTTGGCAGCGGTGATTGACTTAGCCTATGCCAAAATCTTGGGCCTCTTTCCAAACGCAACATTGGAACAACAAGAAATGCTGGATCTTTCCAGACTTAAAACAGATAACGAATATGAGCAATATATTCGGCGTCTTTCTGCCTTTTTGCTGCCTTTTCCAATAATCACCGAGCAGCAACTCAAAAAAATGTTTCCGAAACAAAAAAAATTAAAGCTGCCTGATTTAGCAAATATAGATTGCAGCCAGCTAACCTATTTGAGCTGGAACGACCTAAGATCGAATAAAAAATTTATCGTTTATGAGCTTGAAGGAAAAATGGTCGGCATTGAATGTGAATTTACACCAACTAGTAAGAAAAATCTTTGTTCTTTCTGTAATTGTTTTGGTGAGGTTGCCTTTTTCTCTACCATAACAAAAGCAAAAAAATCAAAAAACCCGGATTATTACAAAGCCATCGGCAATCTCATTTGCGCTGACGGCAGCGAATGTAATAAAAAAATAACCAATGTCGAATATTTAACAGCTTTTTTTAAAGACTCATTGGGATTATGAAAACTATAGAAATGAAGTAAATGATTCGAAGCATTCGGTGCGATGTTGCAACGTGTGCTTTTTTCTTTCTCCACATCTTGATGTTAAAATGCTAACAAATGCAAGTTACTGTTTATAGTACTGTAATGATTCATTAAATAAGCACTCGTAAAATCCTATTTGATAAGGAGCTTTTGTTGTTTTTAGAGATTAATAGAAAACAAAGACTTTGGATTCGACAAAAAATTTTCTCGGAAATAAGAAAAAGTTCGTTTTTCCCAAGGGCCCGAATTGTTTTTAATCAATCGTTTGATTAAAAGGGAATGATGGAGTTTATGGTCGAAAAATAAGAAAAGTTTATTAATTTCTGCTCTTTTAAATCTTCAGTATTATTTTAAAAGTCAATATTAAATAAATATCACTATATGATAAAATAAACTAAATAGAAAAAATATCGTGGCATAATATATCGGGGGCCTGACCCCCAGCGCTTTAACGCTTTAATATGCCGGGGGTCAGACCCCAATCATAGGAAGGGGATTCCTGGTGAGTGTAAAAGTTAGAGATTTGCTGGATGATAAGTTTTTTGTTGGATATAAGATTTTAGCCGGGGCTGGCGGCCTTGACAGGGAGATTCAGTCTGTTTCCGTGTTTGACTCCCCAGACGGGTATATGTGGTACAGTGGCAAGGAGTTTGTGTTATCCACCGGGTATTTATTCATAGAGGATATTGAACTTTTTAAAAATGTAATCGATCATTTGGTCGAACATCATTCCGCTGCGTTAGGCATAAAAGTAAACCGTTTTCTAAAGCAAATTCCTGAAGAAATCCTGACATTGTGCAATAACTTGAATTTCCCTCTCATTGACATTCCTGTTGAACCTGCTTGGGCAGAAATCATCGATGCTGCAAATGCCATTGCCATGCATGGTTTTATGATCAGAATGAATAATGGGAAGAGGCAGCTAGGCTCTACCTTAGAAAGTCTTTATCCTGAAGTAAAGATAAATGAGTGCATGGAGAATCTCTCAAAGGAAATTGGTTTGCCCGTTTCGATTGTAGATTATTTGGAAGATAGGAATTTTCATTATCCGAGTGAGGAAAAAACAAACGAGCTTGAAAAAATACTAAGAGGTCTCGTAGAACCCAACTTTAACTATCAAAGAGAAAAAGTTTATGACAAAATCAATATTTATAGAATGAAAGATTTAGAAGATGGCCGGAATAAAAGCTGGATTATCATCCCGATCCAAGTGAATGATATTTTAGTGGGAAATTTGGTCGTGTGGGAAATGGGCAAAGAATTGGGCTACTTTGATTTTTCAGCCTTAAGGTTAACCTTTGAACTCCTTTTGTATATCTTTGCGCAAATGTTTTTTATGAACTCAAAGGAAGCAAATTTCCAAGATGATTTTATTCAAGAAATATTGCTGGAAGAAAGTGATCAGGAAAAGCTATTAAAAAAAGCAAAACATTTGGGTTGGGATGTTCGTAAGAAATATGTGTGTATCAGTTTTAAGCAATTAAATGACGGAATTAGCTTTGACGATTATCGTGGAGTGATCAATTCTTCCATAAGAAGGTTTTTTCCAAAAAGGGAGTCACCGCTAGGTTTGCACGAGGGGAAAGTGATTATTTTCCACCCAGTTGACGAAGAACTTGGCCAAGGCAATACGGAAGAGTTAAAAAAGAAATGCACAAAATTGATTGCTGCGCTTGAAATGGAAATTCCAAAAGCAAAAATAAAAGGCGGAATTGGCTATACAACCGATACTTTTTATCATTTAAAAAAGAGTTATATGGAAAGCGTGAAAACCGTTGAAATAGGCCAGTATATTTATCCGGATAAAAAGATGCTGTCTTATAAAGACTTAGGGCCTTTTGGATTTATTCATCTTCGTTCTTTTAAAGAAGACTTCAGTCACATGATCGAGAATATTTTACCTGTTTTACAACAGGATGACGGGGAAGAATTGATTTGTACATTAAAGGCATTTCTTGAAAGTAAATGTAATTTTAATTTAGCAGCGAAAAAATTATTTATACATAATAATACGGTAAGATATCGAATCGCAAAGATTCAGCAGCTTACTAAAATGGATTTAGAGGATCCAACCGAAAGATTAAAATTGGAAATCGTTTTAATGTTTGAAAAGCACTTAAATTTTTAATTAAGTGCTTTTTTTTATTGTTTTGTAAAACATATTTTTATTGCAACAATGCACAATTCTACAAAAATTACTGAAAATTTCTAAAAAACTTACAAAAGAAAGTGAAGATTATTGTCGTATTATATAAATTAAGATATTTCAGAAATGTGTGACAAATTAGTTTCCAAATAAGGTATACATATACTGCAAAAATATTTTCCATATTGGAAGGAGGAGAGGCAGTTGATCAGCAACTACCTATTCATTAACGGAGAGGTTATAACGGTCAATCCAAAGGATGAGATTCATCGTGCAGTTGCAGTTCAGGGGAAGGAAATTATTGCCGTTGGCAGTACAGAAGAGATTTTGAGATTGAAAGACGAAAAGAGCAAGGTGATTGATCTGAACGGAAGAACCCTTCTTCCAGGTTTTATTGAATCCCATCTTCATATCAGCCTGTATGGGACGAATCAATTATCTGTTTCATGCAAGGATGGATCTGTACAAACCATCGCTGATTTACTGGAGAAACTGAAGGAAAAGGCCAAAGAAACGCCAAAGGGTGAATGGATTCGTGCCTGGGGGTATAATGACCAAACCATCGCAGACGGCCGTTTTCCAACAAAAGAGGAATTGAACTCCGTTTCAACCGAACACCCCATTATCGTCGTACGGGCATGTAACCATATCTCAACGGTCAATAGCCATGCCTTACATATCGCATCCATTGATAAAAATACACCAGATCCTGAAGGCGGGAAGATTGTGCGGGGGGCTGATGGAGAGCCTAACGGATTGCTGCTTGAAAATGCCCATATGCAAGTGTTCCAAATAGCCGGGTTTACCCGCGACGAGCTGCAAAAAGCCCATTTGATTGCATCCGGGGATTTTGCTAAAAAGGGAATTACCTCTATCCATGATGCAACAGGGTACGGAGTGTCAAATATTGAAGCTCTTAAACAGGATTCTGAAAGCGGTATCATAAAACAAAGAGTTTACGCCATGGTCGGCGCGCTGAACGAGCCTGAAAAGGTGATTAAGCATTTTCTTGCAACGGATCTTAAAACGAAGGATGGAAATGACCGCTTTAAATATGGTCCAGTGAAATTATTCCTGGATGGAAGCAGCAGCGGTCCAACCATTTGGACGAGAGAGCCCTATGACAGTGACCCGAACAATTATGGCATCCATTATTATCAGCAGGACGAAATCGAGGACATTTTTATTCCGGCTCATCAAAAAGGGTGGCAAATTACTTCTCACGCCCAGGGGGATGCGGCTATTGACATGCTGTTAACATGCATTGAAAAGGCCAACAGCCTATATCCAAGAGAAGATACGCGCCATCGAATTGAGCATGCGGGAATTGCTCAGCCAGACCTCATTGAAAGGATGAAAAAGCAAGGCGTCATTCCAACTCCAAATCCGGCCTTCTTCTTTGAGTATGGTGATATTTATATTAAAAACTACGGGGAACGGTCCAGGCAAATGTATCCGTTACAAAGCTATATTGAGGCTGGGGTACCCGCCGCCATCGCGTCTGACTGTCCGGTGACAGATTTCAATCCGCTAAGGGGGATTCATAGTGCCATCACAAGAATCTCTCCATCCGGAAGTGTTCTCGGTGGAAAGGAACGAATCGGGCTTTTGGAAGCCATCCGGATGATTACTTGGAATGGGGCATACGCATCCTTCAGTGAAAATGAAACAGGCTCGATTGAACCAGGGAAACTGGCGGATATCATTATCCTGGATCGTTCCATCCTTCACGCAAAAACAGATGAAATCCCATCCATTCAAGTGGTTTGTACCATGATTGACGGTGAAATCGTCTACGCAGAACAGCTGGAAAATCGGGTGTTAACTCATTAGAGGGAGGTGATAGAGATGAAGATTAATATTGAAAGAGTATTCAAGGATTTGGACAGGATTGTTTCATTCACGAAGACCCCAGGAAAAGGCTGTACCCGTTTTTCTTTTAGCTGTGAAGATGGGCAAGCAAGGGAGTATTTGTTCACGCTGATGAAAGAGTTGGATCTTTCTATTAAGGTGGATGGATTTGGCAATATTCGAGCGACTTATGGTAAAAACATAGATCAGAAGCCAATCTTAATCGGCTCCCATATTGACACGGTTGCAAACGGGGGAAAGTATGATGGTTTACTTGGCGTTTTGGCAGCTTTAGAGACTATTAGAGTTTTGAAGGAAGAGAATGCCGAGCTTATCCGTCCCGTTGAATTGATTATTTTTTCCGAAGAAGAGGGTTCCAATTTTGGTGTAACCATGATGGGAAGTAAAGTGATGACAGGTAAATATTCGTTAGCTGATTTAAAGTCTATTAAAAACAGTGAGGGGAAATCCTGTTACGATCTTGTCAAAAATTTTGGGTTGGAGCTTGACAATATCGAAAATGAAACGGTTGGAAAAGACGAAATGGACGCGATGATTGAACTCCATATTGAACAAGGAGCCGTTTTGGAAACCGAAAATAAAACGATTGGGATTGTCCAGGCGATTGCCGGGATGAAAACCTATAAAGTGACGCTTGAAGGGGATTCGAATCATGCGGGGACAACCCCTATGCATTTAAGGTCAGACCCAATGGTTGGAGCTGCCAGCATCATCGCCCATCTTCAAAGTACTGTTAAGAACGGTGCCTTGCCAACGACGGTGGCAACGGTTGGGAAAATTTCCTGTGAGCCCAATTTGCCGAATGTCATTCCGCAGAAGGTCGAGTTCTTTGTCGATGTCAGAGATGTTGAGATGAAGGGAATCGATTTTGTAACGGAGTATCTTGCCGAAAGAGTAAGTGAAGTGGCAAAAGAACACTCACTCACAAGCGATATTGAACTGGTTGGTCAATCTGAAATTAAACAACTGTCCCCTCGTGTCATGAATGTGATTGAGCAGGAAGCAATTGCTGGTGGTTTCAGCTATAAGAAAATGAATAGCGGTGCCGTCCATGATGCTGCCCTCATGACAGACGTGACCGACGTTGGAATGATTTTTATCCCGAGCGTGAAGGGAAAGAGTCATTGTCCAGATGAATTTACCAAGGTGGAAGATATTGAGGCAGGATGTCAGTTAATGCTAAAGGCTGTCGCGTCTTTAGCCGTTAAAAAGCATGTCGTTCAAGAAATATAAGGAGGGGTTTTCAATGACCACTGAATTAGTTCATAGTGTCGAGAGTTTAGTGAATGAGGTAAAGGCTGAGGTTGTAAAGTGGCGCCGCTATTTACACGAAAATCCTGAGATATCCTTTCAGGAAGAAAACACGTCTAATTTTGTCTATGAAACTCTTATTTCTTTTGGAAATCTGGAAGTTTCCCGGCCAACCAAAACAAGTGTCATGGCACGCTTAATTGGCGAACAGCCTGGGAAAGTTTTGGCGATTCGTGCCGATATGGACGCTTTGCCAATCCAAGAGGAGAACACCTTTGAATTTGTCTCCAAGAATCCCGGTGCCATGCATGCATGCGGCCATGATGGACATACCGCCATCCTGCTCGGAACAGCAAAGATTCTTTCTTCGTTAAAAGCACAGATCAAAGGGGAAGTGCGTTTTCTGTTCCAGCATGCCGAAGAAACGCTGCCTGGCGGGGCTGAAGCAATGGTTGAGGCTGGTGTCATGGACGGGGTTGATTTAGTCATCGGAGAGCATCTATGGTCCCCTATCGAATTGGGCAAGATCGGCATTGGTTATGGGCCTGTTATGGCATCCATGGATACCTTCTACATTACCATCCAGGGAAAAGGCGGACATGCCGCGATGCCGCATCAAACGATCGACAGTATCACGATTGGAACACAGGTAGTCAATAATTTGCAGCAAATTGTTGCCAGAAATATTGACCCGATTGACCCGGTTGTTCTTTCTGTAACCAAATTTATCGGCGGAACCACTCACAATGTCATTCCGGACACTGTTGAAATTGTCGGGACAACCCGCACGCTCAATCCAGAAGTACGCGAAGGTCTTCCTAAACGAATGGAAGAAATCATTGAAGGGATTACAAAGGCGCATCAAGCGACCTATACCTTTAAATATGATTTTGGCTATCGTCCGGTTGTGAATGACCAGACCGTGACAAGTGTTGTGGAAGAGCTTGCCCGTAAAGTGGTGGGAGATGCAAATGTCGTTTCATTTAGACCGACAATGGGTGGAGAGGATTTCTCCGCTTACCAGCAAAAAGCTCCAGGTACCTTTTTCTATGTTGGTGCAGGGAATGCTGCCAAGGGCATTACTTATCCACATCATCATCCTAAATTTACTGTGGATGAGGATTCTTTTGAAATTGCTTTGAAGATGTTTGTTGAGGCTGTATTTAAGTTTAATTTGTAAGAAATATACTATTTTAGGAGGTAAAACAATGAAACTCCAGCATTTGCTTAGTCTATTGCCCTTTATAGGTATTCTTGTCCTGATGCCATTTGTCAATACAGTAAAGCCATATGTATTCGGCCTGCCATTTGTCTTCTTCTGGGTAGTCATATGGGTATTGCTTACAGCGATTATTTTGTGGATTGTTTATCGAATTGATCCTGTCAATAAGGAGAGTGAAGCCTAATGAATATTTCACTCATCGTCATTTTTGTCTTTCTGTTGCTTGCGGTTTTTCTAGGTGTGAGGGCAAAAAAAGGCCAGGACATGAACCTGGAGCAATGGTCGGTTGGAGGTCGCGGCTTCGGCGCCTTGTTTGTGTTCCTGTTAATGGCCGGAGAAATCTATACCACGTTTACGTTCCTTGGAGGCAGTTCATGGGCCTATGGCAAGGGCGGACCCGCTCTTTATATTTTAGCTTATATGACGCTTGCTTATGTTATTTCTTACTACCTATTACCGGCTATTTGGAAGTATGGAAAAGAAAAGAAGCTTTTATCGCAGCCTGACTTCTTTGCCAGCAAATATAACAGCCCAACCTTGGGTATTGTAGTAGCCCTTGTGGGTGTTCTGGCCATGGTTCCTTATATTATCCTTCAATTGAAGGGACTGGGGATCATCGTATCACTGGCTTCCTACGGTACTATTTCCAATACGGCGGCCATCTGGATTGGGGCCATCGCGGTCACCTTCTATGTCATGGTATCGGGGATTCACGGTTCCGCTTGGACGGCTGTATTAAAAGATACTATGATTCTAGTGATTGTAGCTATTATAGGAATCTATTTGCCTATCCATTATTATGGCGGAATCCAGCCAATGTTTGAGGCCGTTGATAAGGCACACCCGAATTTTGCAACGATTCCAGCTCAAGGAAATAGTATGTCGTGGTATATTTCCACCGTAATATTGACGTCCCTTGGCTTTTATATGTGGCCGCAATATTTTGCCTCTTCCTTCTCGGCAAAAAGTGCAAAGGTATTCCGTAAAAACGCCATGATTAGTCCGCTCTATGCTCTGCTAGTACTGTTTGTCTTTTTCGTCGGCTTTACTGCCATTCAGCAAGTTCCTGGCTTGCAGGGATCAGATCAGGACCTTTCTTTATTAAAGCTTTCGATCAAGTCCTTTAATCCATTTATTGTTGGCCTGATTGGGGCTGCAGGTTTATTAACAGCACTTGTTCCGGGATCGATGCTGTTAATGGCGGCTTCCACTTCGTTAGCCAATAACGTGTACAAACCTTTTGCCAAAAATGCGACTGACAAAAAAATCATCATGTTGGCAAAAATTTTGGTTCCTGTTATTGCTTTGATCTCTGTCTATTTCACCTTAAACGGCGGAAATACGATTGTATTGTTGTTATTAATGGGATATAGCTTTGTTACTCAATTATTCCCATCAATGGTTTGTAGTTTATTGAAGAAGAATTTTGTAACCAAGCAGGGGGCCATTGCTGGAATTATTGTCGGAGAAGTGACCGTCCTATATGTCACCATCACAAGTGCTACGGTTGGGACACTATTCCCGTCACTGCCACAGTTGATTAAAGACCTCAATGTAGGGATTATCGCGATGGTGTTAAACATCGTTGCCATGGTAATTGTCAGCGTTGTCACAAAAAAATCTAGCCTTCATCTGGTAAAACAGAAAGCTTCTTAATTGAGTGGGGTCAGACCCCCGGCGCTTTAACGCTTTAATATGCCGGGGGTCTGACCCCATTGTGGGCTGCGGGACCAGGTCGTGATAATTAGATTCGCAAATAAAAGGGTAAAATTCGCAAATAAAATCGGTTGATTCGCAAATAAGTAGGAATCGTGGGGAGAAAATGAAGGTCGGCAAACGACTTATCAGCGAATTTTTGAGCTTTATCAGCGAATCACATTAACATATGACCTCCATTAGATGGACAACAGCTCAACTCCTCGGAAAGATAAAAAAATCCCCCCACTTCCAATTAGAAGTGAGGGGATTTTGCGTTATGCATTCAGTTTGACCGCTTTTTCTTTGGCAGTTGTTTTAAGGATAAACGGAATTACCCAGCGGTCCAAGCCAATGCGGCCTGCGTTATAGCCAGCGGCAATAATGAAAGCTCCTAGTAAAATACATAATGGGTTCGTAGAAACAGTGCCTGCCATGACATAAGAGAAATTCATGACAAGAGCGAAGAACGTTGCAGCTGTCGTTAAGCAGCCAAGAATTAAGCCTAGGCCAACCAAGAATTCACCCAATGGAACAATGGTGTTGAATAGGTGGGCGTTTGGTAATGCAAAGTGTTGCAAGAAGCCTACATAAGTAGAATAAACGACACTGCCATCCGGACCTTTTACAGGATTTGCGATGGCGCCTTTTAGAAATCCGGTAGTGTCAAAGCCGCCGGCAGCCAGTTTGTGATAACCAGCCATTAAGAATTCGTATCCTAGATATAACCGGATGACTGTGAGAAGAGCTGCCGCAATTTTGTTCTCTCTTAAAAATTTGTTAAACATATAAAAGACTCCTTTATTAGTAAAATATGATCAATAACTTGATTACATTGTTATTATAATTCTTTTATCTTGAAATGAGTGTAAATTGTTCATCATTTCACATATCTGTCAATAAGGTATGAACATTTTTTTACGGAGGACCATGGGGAAGGTTCTGTCAGCTTTTTTGGCCCAAGAAATGAATAAAATTGGCCATGAGAACCGTCCACGTGGAGCCCTCACACGCAAACACGCCTGGTTCAAAACCAAGCATGTTTGATAATATTATTAAAATTTTGATGCGAGCCAAGCATGAACTTCCGGTATGCGGTTGACAATGGTGTAAATGAATAAAGACCATGGGACAAGCTTTATTATTCATTATTTAATAATTTTTGGATAACGAGGTTTGTTATATTCGGTACGATTTCCAGTGAGTAGGTCATTTCCATTCTTTCAAGTTTCTTGTGAGCATCTAAACCATATGGACCAATGTTAATAACAGGAACATTAATATCGCGGATATCTTGATATTCAACATAGTGTTTTGTGCCCCAACCTGGATTATTTTTTGAAACGGCGTTAATTCCATCTTCATCATCACTTAGGGCCATAAAACTCATATCAGAAATATATGGGAAGAAATTTCTTGTTACAATCGGATGGGGATACTTCGGCTGTATCTCAGCTACTGCATCATCAAGAGCATTCATTAAGTTAAGCTCATCAGTTGTTTTACCCGTCAGTTCAATCCTTGGTGAGTAGAGCGAAGAGTAAAATAGAATAATGGCCGGATTTTTATCCTTCATCCATTTCCATGATTCCTCGACTACTTTTGCGGCAAACATCCGTGTATCGAGCCCCGTATTTTCTAAAAGGCCTTGTTTAAATTCATTTATATGAGTGATGAATGTATCGCCGTTTTCTTCAATCAACAATTGCTCCATTTCTTCATAGGTCAATACTCTCGGCTTCCAAGGATGCTGGATAAACGGATGGCCGCTTATTTTACTGTATTGACGATATCTTTCTTCAAATGCTGCAAGCGTATTGGAAAAAGCGATCATGGCCTGCTCTTTTAGCTTGACTAATACATCTTTTGGAGACCAGGAATGGATGAAAAAGTTATAGTAAACATAGGCAGACAATGCTGTCTGGACGGTATAGGACGGTTTTATCAGTTTGTTTCAACGATACAGGCGGGATAGTCGTTTCCCCAAAAGCTTCGTTGCAAAGTTCAGGGTTATAGTTTATTTGTTTGGTAAGCTCGGCAGCAATAAAGTTAGGATCCAACCCTTCAAAAGCGGAACCAACATGTGTTTCTGCCCCGGTGATAAAGAAGGATGGAAGCAGTTTGCCGACCGTTCCTTTATAGATGTAGCGATTATCATCGCCATCATAGCGTGGCGAAACGAAATCAGAATTGATGGCTGCAATATAGTTAAAACCATGTTGGTTTTTCCAATTCTTCAAGGTTTTTAAAGCGGAAAGAACCCCGTGTGAGCTGTCTTCTTCGTCACATTCTGCTAATAGCAAAATGTTGCCTTCCAGTTGATCTGGATGCTCGGAATAATATTTTAATAGATAAAGATGGCTGGCTACCCCGCTCTTCATATCTAGGACGCCACGGCCAAATAACCAATCCCCGTGATCCAAATGTTCTTTGGCAGCGGCGGGCAGTTCTTCCTTTCTCAGTGCTTCCATCAGCTCATCTGGATTGCAAGCCTGCTCTTTTAATTGATTGAAGTCATCAATTCCGACCGTGTCCATATGGCCCATTAATATAATCGTTCGATTGCTGTTTCCCTTTATCCCTTTTACAAATGCCAAAACATTATAACGTTCGTGATCATCGTTGATAGTCTGCTCTATAGCTATGTAATCAGGGGTCTCTGAAAAGTAAGGTAACGAAGAAATGATCTGAAATAAAGACTGAGCAATCGTCTTTTCGCCCGTTGTGTTTACGATACTTTCAATGTTAACGAGCTGCTTCGTGAAAGCTAGTATATCGTCGCGGCATTGCAACATATGATTAACCCCTTTTTATAGTAAATTGTTTTTTTACAAAATGTATCTTTAGATATTATCCCATCAATTCTGGTGCCTGTCACCGCCCGGATTTTGCCGATGATCGATAGATTTTTATATTAATAGAAAGTGTTCGAATGGAGTTGCAACTGAAATTGTGAGGGGGGAGGTGATCAATCTGGAAAGCTAGGGATTGTTTGAAATAAGTTTAAGGGTAAAACAAACCTGATTGGAGTTCTCCAGTCAGGTTTGTTTTTTTATCAACGGGCAGGGCGAATCTCGGAATTAGATTATGTTAAGCACCCGATCAGATAGACGGAGAAATTTCTCTTAATAAGTAAATTGCATTGAAAATGGCTTAATTAGCCGGAGAGATTCCGTCTATTGACTCGAAAAACATGAAAATGGGGCCATTTTGCTTTGCCTAGTCGGAAAACATCCCCTTATTTACCCCGAAATGAGCTCCATTCTGCATTTAACCGAAAAATCTCCGCTTATTTTGCTGGTCACTCGATTAAGGACCTCTTAGTTTAAAAGAAAGTGAGTTTTATCTCATAAATACAATAAAACCTCATTTTAATGCATTACGGTGAACCGCATGGCAAGTAAGTGAGTGAGGTTTTATATTTTGAGATTATCGTCAACTTTAAACACTTCCTGTTATCGTGAGGGCATTGTTTTCGGTTTTTCGTAGGATTTCTAGCGCCTCACCAAATGTTCTTGATTTTGTTTTCATCGGATACACCTTTTCTTTTTTAGTGGTTTAATTTGAATAGGTCTTTTAAAAGAAAATTCAAGATACCTCTTGTAAATTCCTTTGGGTATCCATATTGTCCTCATTTTCGTAACATTTAGGGGAACGCATCCTTCGACCATTTTCTTAAAAGATTTATCCGAAAAATCCTGTGGTGATGGGCTTTTGATGGAATTTAATCAAACGTTTGTTTAATAAGGCCTTTTGTCAGAAGGGAGAAAAGATTGTAGGGATGAAAATTTTTTGTTGGTTTTGAAAGATTAATAGAAGAACAAAAGCTACGTATTCGACAAAAAATTTTCTCGGAAATAAGAAAAAGTTCGTTTTTCCCAAGGGCTCGAATTGTTTTTAATCAATCGTTTGATTAAAAGGGGATGATGGAGTTTATCGTCGAAGAATAAGGATTATTTAATGGAGTAATTAACTCGTAGTGAAGCTATTGATTAAAAGTTATTATACTTTTCCATATATTCTAAATTTTTCAAAAGAATGAGTTGAAAGACCTATATGATTTGCATCTATACTTGGTAAAATAATAGAGCAAGTGCAATAGATCCCAAATGGAAAGTTGTCCTATGGAATGAAGGTGATACATAGCCCAAAACCGATTGCCTAAAGAAATGGCTGGAATTTTAGTTCCAAGGCAGTCGGGCAGCCTCAAATAGTCTTTTGATTCTAGATTGTTGGTAAGATTTTATTTAGGAACTAAGGGGAGAGGTGTAAGGATGAAAAAAAGAAACCGAAAATTATTAGTACCGACCGTTGCTTCAGTGTTAACTTTATCGATGTACTTCACTGGAGGCTCAACTTTTGCCGCAGCGCCCAATCATGTACAACTTGTTAAGGCGGCTCCAACCGCTGCAATGAATGGCACTTCCATTGGTCACACAAACCGCAGCACCAAAGCTTCTCTAACGATTGCCCTTCAGCTAAGAAACAGCGATCAACTGGATAATTATATTGCCAGCCTAAAGAACCCTTTCTCCTTCAACTACAAGAAATATTTAACACCCGAACAATTTAAAAATCAATATGGACCGACTGATGCAACGGTTGCCAAAGTTAAAAGCTATTTGACAAGTCAAGGCTTTACAGTCGATCATGTGTCTTCCAATAATGCCTTTATTACCGTCAGTGGTAACATTGGACACATGGAAGATGCTTTTGGTGTAACCATAAATAACTATAAAAATGCAAAAGGCCAAACCTATTATGCTAATAATCAGGCTCCTACCATTCCTGCAGAATTTTCTGGGGTGATTACGGATATTGAGGGTCTGAATAATGAAGCACATTATACACATCCGAAAATTAGCAGTCCAAAAGCGGTGACACCGAAAGTGGGCAGCGGTCCAGCTGGAGGTTATACACCGGGTGAATTAAAAGGTGCTTACGATGTCAACCCACTGGCAAGTGCCGGGTATAATGGAACTGGCCAAACTGTAGCACTCATGGAGTTGGACGGATATAAAGCAACGAACATTAGTAGCTATGACAGCTACTATGGCCTAGGAAGCGCTTTGCCAACGAATGTATATGTTGATGGTTATAGTGGTGCTGCCGGTTCAGGGGAAATCGAAGTAGAACTTGATATTGAGGTAATCAATGCCATTGCTCCACAAGCAAAAGTGGTTGTATACGAAGGGCCAAATACCTCCCAGGGCTTAATTGATACGTATCAAAAAATTGCTTCTGATAATACGTCAAAAACCATTTCTGTCAGCTGGGGGATCGGTGAGCAGCATGAAGCAAGTGCGACCATGAATAGCCTAGACACCATTTTCAAACAATATGCTGCCCAAGGACAAAGTATTTTTGCCGCGTCTGGAGACAATGGCGCTTACGATTCCGGAGGCAGAACTTTAGAGGTCGATAGTCCCGCAAATGACCCGTATGTGACTGGCGTTGGTGGAACTCATCTGACTTTAAGCGGTACTTCTTATGGTTCAGAAACCGTTTGGAGTAACAAAATACAAAGATCTGGTGACGGTGGAGGATTGTCCAAAGTTTATGCTATGCCAACCTACCAGTCAGGTCCTGGTGTCCAAAACAGTTATTCGAATGGTAAACGTGAGGTTCCGGATGTATCGGCAGATGCCGACCCTAACACCGGATATTCCATCTATACCGGAGGCGCCTGGAATGTAGTCGGTGGAACATCCGCTGCTGCACCGTTATGGGCTGGAATCGCTGCACTTAATAATCAATATGCAGCAGGACATGGCCATGGCAACCTTGGTCAGGCAAACCTTACTCTTTATCAAGTCTTTAATACAACTCAACCTTATGCAGCCTATCATGATATTACGTCTGGAACAAACTTGTATTATCCGGCCACAGCAGGCTATGATATGGCCTCAGGTATTGGAACACCGGATGCGTATAATTTAATCCGCGATATAAATGGCAATTAAAGTGGTAATAAATCGGCAGTCTCCAGATACTGGAGACTGTCGTTTTTGTTTAAGAGAATTTACCATCAATGTAGTGCTATCATTTTACTTTGTTTTTCATTATAATCCTCAATGATGATTAATAATTCAGAGCCCCTCATATCAAAGGCCTCTGCAAGAGAGCAAAATGAATCCATACTGGGTATTTGTTCGTCTCTTTCAATGTTACTAATCGATCTGGTGTCGAGGCCACTTCGTTTCGAAAGTTCCTCTTGTGATAATTGTTTTGCTATCCTTAAACTTTTTATGACGGGTTCAATGGTAATCATTCGAATATTTTTCAAGATAAGACTCCTTTTAGAGGGCTGGCCATTTGTATTCGTAAGCGCTTTAAATTTTATATCATAAAAGAGTATAAAGAACAGGCGATTAGAAAGTGGAACATTCCTGGTCCATTATTTTGGAATTGCTCGATTAACCATTTATTTTCTGGATGCTCTTCGATTTCTTTTGCAAATTCTGAAGCTTTCATATCAAGACCTGCAGCAAGATCAATGATCGTGTCCAAGCGTGGCTTTTTCAGATCTCTTTCCAGAATGCTGATATAAGAGCGATCAAAAGAGGTGCGATTGGCCAGTCCCTCTTGTGAAAGCTGCTGTGACATCCTCAATTTTTTCAATACCTTGCCAAATTGAATCTTTGTAGTATCCTCCATAGACATGTCTCCTTTTAGATTTGCTTTTCATCTATTACTTCAAAATTGTATTTGCCCGTTTTCTCTAAGACTAATTGATGCCCTTTTTTGGGATGGTAATAGAAAGTGGACGGACCATTGTACTGGCCTCTTTCTAGCGAAATCCGCTTCAATTGACCAGCCGTATGTATTTTGTTATTAAGGGCGGATACTTTGGCATTCACAATAATGGAGTGACCATTGCTTAGCTCTACCTCGGTCTTTCCGCCCAACGCTTTGGTTTGAACAATATGCTCAATGTTAAACCAGATACAATCCTCTTTAAGCGGAGATTTGGTAGGAAAAAGGCATATGTTCTGATAGGGATTGGCAATAATCGGGCACTTGTTCTTATTACCGAGAATCGCTTTGGCGCCAACCATTGCCCCTTTTAAATTAAAACCTATGTATGTTAATGTCGCATCTAAAAGTTGCAGAGGGGTATTGTCCACTAGAAAAGATGTTTCTCCAGCCATAATCCTTGCACACAGCTTCCCAAATCGATCATATTCTCCCGTCATTAAAATGGTTTTTCTTTCCGATTACATAAGCAGGTTGAATCATACTAATCTTCCTCTCCTTAATATCCAATTGAGTTTTTACGATTCTGAAATGGATTCTTGGATGGACAAGCGGGTTTTTGCCTCCATTACAAACTATTCGCAGCATGTACTAGGTTGGATCATCAGTGAATAGTCTTTGTGATGGAAATGAACTCTCATAAATGGAAGTCATTCTCTTATATTCTATTAAATCGTAATCAGGACTTTTATACCATGCACTATAGTATACAGGATTCGTCAAAATTTGATGTTTTTCGTGACAATCTTGTGACGATTAAGCATAAGACGAAAAGGAGCTTCGAAGGAATCATAAAATATGTAAATTTATGTATATCCGTCCCATCGTTAATCAGCGACCTGATCCATTTCCATAAACAACTCATCATAAAAAAGATCATCCAATTTTTTATCCAAGATCCCGTAAAAATAGGCGATAGGTTTATGGATTTTCTTGCTGGATTTAATTTTGCTGATGAGCTGCTTAAAGGAAACGATGGCCATGGTCAGGACCTGTTCTCTTTTATCCTCAAAATTATTTCGCCATGCGGCTATTTCGGCCATTTTCCAAAACTCTTCAATCGTCTTTGCCTCGTCGTAAAAATACTTCACTAATTGTATAAAGGGCTGTGGAACACGATCATTTGTAAAGGTATGATCTATTTTTAACGGTTGTTCCTTACGTATAATCTCTTTTTTATCAGTTTTAAAAAGATTAATAGTTTTATTATGGTGGTTCAATTCTTCGTGTTTAGGTGGTTCATTTAAAGAAACACGATTAAATATGTAAAGGTTGCTGGACTGCGAGCCGTTTTTTCTTTCGGTTTCATAAACGGTAATGATCCCAAATTCGATTGCTTTTTGGATCATTCGTTTAAAAGTGGAGCGGGAAATGCCGTTGTCTTGAAATTCCACGTGAATCGCTTTTAAGATGGTTCCAATTTTGGCATTGCATACTCCAGGGATCTTAGCAGAAAATCGGACAAGGCGCTTGAGCCCGACAAGCTCCCCTTTGGTAAACTCCTGTTTATAGTCTAGCAGCCACATTTCCATGTGATGGTTAAATTCTGTAAGACTTTCAAATTGGGAATACTCTTCAAATTTTTCTATTTGGCCAGATTTTAAATTCATAATATTGCACCACCCTTTCACTTTCTATATAGAAAGGATGGAGGGGGGAGGACATGGTGGATGATTGGGGTTTATGACAGGTTTGTGTCGATATTGGGATTCTCCTAAATACATAATAAAAAAGACTACCAGAAGGCAGCCTTAATTTCCTTACTTCAAATCAGTAAGTATGTTATCGCTAAAATCAATAGCTTCTTTATATTTATCTTTCACAAGCAATGTTGTCATGATCACGATCGTGGGCTTTATTTGCGTCGTAGAGGGCTTTTGATACAAAAGGTTTGAAATGGATTTTACCACCCTTATTTCGAACGCTGGTTGAACGTGCAACGCCGCCTTTGTAAACCTTATTCATATCTTTGCAGTTTTTAAACGTAATAATTTTTGTTTTTGCTTCCGCTATATTGGTAGAACCATAAGTAAAACTAAGTGCTACACCAAAAGCTACTAAAATAGCAAAAAGTTTTATCACCTTTCCCCATCCTCCTAAAATTTTCATAACAAAATGATAATCCATTTTTTAGGAAGTAGTCAATAATCTGTTTTAGAAATTTAAAAAGGAAAAGGCGATCTTTCCGGATTTGACTTAATCTATTCCCTTGGATTTTAGTTGAATTAGTGTTTATCTGTTATACTGATGGCAATGAAAATGAAATTGGTTTTATCCGATTGACAGGATAATAAGAAGGTGGAGATGGGTCTGGATCATATTGATTGTTTAACAGTCCATGAATATCTTGAAAAATTAGCTGCCCCCGATTTTCCGGGTCCGGCAAGTGGCAGTGCTGCAGCAACCGTTGCTGCGATGGCAGCCGCACTGCTGGAAATGTCCTGTAAAGTGACAATAAGGAAGGGTGGAGAAAGCATACCGATATCTTTAAAACATATAGAAGATGTTCGTAATCAGTGCCTTGCCCTTGCAACAGAAGATATGAAAACCCTCGCTGAGGTAGTGAAGGCCGCAAAATCAAAGGCGGATTTTCCGAATGAATATGAAGAAGCCATGAAGAATGCGACCAATACATTAGTTTCTGTTGTGAAAAATTGTGAAATGATTTTAACTGGAGTTGAACAAGTCCTTCATCTATCTAACAAAAGAGTGTTAGGGGAACTAGCTGGAAGTGCCAACTTGGCAGAGACTGCAGCAGCGTCGGCAAAATATGGGGTAAAGGTAAATCTCTCATTGATACATGATGAATTCTACAAAGAAAATGTAGGGGCTATTGTTCTTGAGAGCTATCAAAATAGTACTGACATGAAACAACGAATTGAAGGAATGATTAGTAGATAAAGATTTGATCTGAGAAGACCCGCGCCGCATCTAACTTGGTTTTTTGAAACATAAGAAGTCTGTTTCTAAATTGAGTAACCAGTGATATTTAAAATAAGCGGAAATTTTACGGTTAAATGCAGAATCGAGCCCAGTTTGGAGTATATAAGCGGAGGTTTTCCGATTAAGCAAAGAAAAATTACCGATTTTCACGTTTTTCGAGTCAATAGTCGGAATCTTTCCGTCTATTTAAGCTGTTTTTAGTGTTATTTCTTTATTAAGGGAAATTTCTCCGATTATTTATTAAACTCGCTTGATCGTCTAATGAACTTGTAAAAAAAGGCTTAGAATCTCTAAGCCTTTTTGACTGTGCAAAAAACTGTAAATGTTGTCCTTACAAAATATGGTGTAGGAGCCTATTCCCTCCTTAATTTCTCAGCATATTTTATAATGAATAAATTTTTAAGGAGGAATATTAAATGTTTGGATATGGTGGTTTTGGCGGCTGCGGCTGCGGTGGATTTGGCTACGGTGGTGTCGGTTACGGAGGCGGATTTGCTTTAATTGTTGTCTTGTTTATCCTGTTAATCATCGTTGGTGCAGTAATCTTTTACTAAGAAAAATAAGCTAAACTTAAAAAGACAAAAAAGCCCTGGAAATGGGGCTTTTTTGTGTTTGAGATTCAAAAAGGTGTATGTGCAACGAAAGGCTACGCGGCTAAACTGTGGTTTTCGGTTACACTCTAGCTTATGCACCTGTTCAATTGAATAATCAACGGGTTAAGCCTAATTTTGTGGAAAAATTTTTTTATTTAATCAGCACTTGTCATATCATGTGTAACAATCGTATTCTTTTGAATTCGAAGTCTTTTGTATAAAAACATGGAGCAAAGTGAACAAAGCAAGGCCATCCCTGCAATAAAAATATATCCTGCCTGGGGCCCAATCAGTTCGCCCCCATGAAAGTTTCCATAAAGCTGCTTTACAGTATCAATGATGACTCCGATCAGCAGATTTCCAATCACACTGGCTATACCCATGAGAGTCACCGTAAAGGTTATCGCTGTCCCAACCCCTTTCCGATATCGTTTGGCAAGCAAGGCCATCACGGTTGGGTAAATGGGGGCAATTCCAATGCCAGCAATGGCAAATAGGATCGCTCCGATTTCTCCAACAAAAATGGCTGCAAGGCTGCAGATGCCGGAAAAAGCGGAAAACAGCATAGTGGAAAGGGGATAACCAATTTTGTCTGTGATGGGTCCCACAAACAGACGGGAAAGGGTAAAAAACAAGAAAAATAAGGATAGCATTTCAGATGCCCTTTTTAAAGACCAATCATAAGCATGTTGCAGATAATAGACAAGCCAGCTTCCGACTGCCAATTCAGAAATCACTCCAAACGAGAGGACCGCTACAATTAGCCAGGCGACCGGGTCCCGAAATAGGCCGGAAAATGATGCTGATTTCCCTTCGCTTGGGTGATCTTCGGGAAACCTCCCGAATAGGGATGGGATAATTGGTAAAATGGCCAAAGAGAGGACGACCAAATACATTCCCCTCCATCCAAGTTCACCATCGAATACATGCCAGCCCATTATCGTAGCACCAAAAATGGGAGCACCGATTGAACTGAGGCCATAAAAAAAGTGAGAAAGATTCATCATTGTCCCCGTATTTTTGGTGAATATGCGAGCAGCCATGATCCCAAGAGCAATCTCGAGGATTCCGTTTCCTACATATAGAAAAAAGTAGGAAGCTGTTAAGGTAGAATAGCTTTTTGCTAGAGAGATCAAGATCCCTGCCAAAGCCATGGAGGAAAACGCTAGAATTCCCGTCGATTTGATCCCAATCTTATCGGCAAGGATGGATGTGAAAGTGCAGGCAAACAAATATCCTAAAGAATTAAGAGCAAGCAAGAGTCCCAGCTGAAATTCATTCAGGTTGAATTCAGCCTGCATACTAGGTATTGCCGGGCCTTTAATATTTTCGGATAAACCGAAAATGAGAAAGCCGCCAAAAACAACAAATAATAGAATGACATGATTCATTCGTGTATTTTTCAAAAGTATTTCCTCCATATGCTGTCTTGTTATTATTTTTTATATTTTATTCTCCTTCTTTTTGAAAAATTTGTCATCCAAATCGTTATATTTCTATAAAAGGAAAAAGGGGAGATATGAATTGAATGTTTCCCGTATGGTTTCTCTCAGCAGGAATTTGCTGTGCATATGGAGTCCCTTTATCATCTTATGAAACCTGGAGTGTTCGGGATGACCAGCCTATTTGACTTTTCCGCGAAAATGGAGAGTTTTGCCTTCTCATGAGGTGTTGCTTAGTGATTCGCAAGTTGCTGCATTAAATCTAAGATGGCCAAAGACCAGTTACCTGCCCATTAAAAGATTCCCGCATCTAGGGCCAAGGGGAGCCGCTCCTATAGGTTGGGAGGTCAGGTTAAGCACCCGATCGGATAAATAGACGGAGAAACTTCGCTTAATTGGTAAATTGCACTGAAAATAGCTTAAATAGACGGAGAGATTCCGCCTATGGACTCAAAAAATGTTAAAATGAAGCCATTTTACTATGCATAAGCGGAAAACTTCCTCTTATATTCCTCGAAAAGAGCTCCATTTTGCATTTAACCGAAAACTCTCCGTTTATTTTACTTTCCGCTGGTTACTGTATTAAGGACAAGAATTCTTAATTAAGGGTGCTTTGATTTTAGTATTCTAAAAATCCAAGAGAACCTCATTTTGATGTGTTGCGGTAAGCCGTACCATAAATAAAATGCCTCTCCTTAAGGTTGGGGAGGCTAGAACATTATAAGTTTTCTTAGCGGAAATAGAAAATGGTATTGTCGAAATATATAGATATCAGATTGACAAATTTTAGAAATATATTAAACTAAAAATAGTTATATCCTCAAAATCTCTTTTTATATTAGCTCCTCCGCAAGTCTTTATTTGCCATTTACGTTTTCCATTTGAAGCCATATTAAACCTCTTTTTTTCACTCGCATTCACATTCATTAATTTTTTTAAAAAAATCTTTCAGAAAATTAGTTTTAGGTTAACTGTATAATTTTTGCAGTTTGTCCACTAAAGACATGAATATTGGATAGGAGGAGCAATGCTATGGGATTTGAAGAAGAATACCAGGCTTTTTTGGATGCTCACTTGCAGGCAAGAACCGGTGAACGGTTGCGGCTCTTACAAGAAGGTCACAACGAGGCTGAAATGTTGTTTTTGAAACAAGTTTGGTGGCCTCTATTTCACCATTTCCGGTATCTTCATCCAGAATATGAAGTCAATGATTTCAAGGATGGCACAAGGTATTTGGATTTTGCTTATATTCGTCCTGCCATCCGGATTTGCCTTGAGGTCGACGGGTATGGCCCTCACCTAAAGAACATAAGCAGATGGCAATTTTCCGACAACCTGGAACGTCAAAACCAGTTGGTGATTGACGGATGGACCGTGATCCGCTTTTCTTATGACCAGGTTAAGGAGACGCCTCGTCGATGTCAACAGATTGTTCAGCAAGTGATTGGCCAATGGCTTGGTGATGAATTGGACCAGACCTCACTGTCCTTTGCCGAAAAGGAAGTGCTTCGGCTAGTGATTCGAAAAGGAGAAGCCATATCCCCTATAGAAGTCGAGAAGTATTTGAAGCTAAGCGACAAGACGGTAAAAAAAGTACTTTCTCAACTAGTTGACAAAAAAATGCTGATTCCCGCATCTGGGGTCAAGAGGGTCCGCTCTTATCGGTTGGGGGATCAGGTGAAACACCCGATCTGATAAATAGACGGAGAAACTTCGCTTAATTGGTAAATTGCACTGAAAATAGCTTAAATAGACGGAGAGAGAGATTCCGCCTAGTGCCTCGAAAAACGTGAAAATGAAGCCATTTTGCTATGCATAAGCGGAAAACTTCCTCTTATATACCCCGAAAAGAGCTCCATTCTGCATTTAACCGGAAAATCTCCGCTTATTTTACTTTCGCTGGTTACTCAATTAAGGACAAAAGCGAGACGGGTTTTTTTAGGGTGCTTTGATTTGCCAAGAGAACCTCCTTTTGATGCGTTACGGTGAGCAGTAATGGCTTTTATTCGTGAAAATCGCCGTCGCTGCAGAAGGTTGGTTTTCAAAAATAATTTACTTTGACAGCCACCACCCTGACGGTAGCGGTTACAGGGAGAAGTGTTAGCGCACTTCTCTTTTTTATTAATTCACTAATTATCTTTGCCTCATCATAAAAATACATAACGAATGGTATAAAATGCTGTGGAACACAATCACTTGTAAAGGTTATGATAGAATTATATACTAGTAGTTTTCCCTTAAGGAAAGAGCTTGCTAGAATACATAATTTTAAGGGAGAGAGATGATTTTGAAACATGCAACAAAGTGGATGCGCTCGTTATTTTCTGTTGTTCTGCTGATTAGCGTACTTCTAACGAGCCATTCTACAGCTTGGGCGTCGGGTGTCATGCTGCCAGCGACAAGCGCCAATTTAAAAGGGATTGATGTATCGCATTGGCAGGGGACAATTAACTGGAATCAAGTTAAAAACTCAGGTATCGCCTTCGTCTATGCAAAGGCTTCACAAGGTACAACAATTACCGACCCTATGTTTTTGACTAATGTGCAGGGAGCAAGGGCAGCAGGACTTCCGATCGGTGCCTACCACTATGCAAGTCCGAGTGCGCCATATACCCCTGACCAAGCAAAAACCGAAGCGCAGCATTTCGTCAATGTGATGACAAATGGAGGAATGGGTGATTTTGGGGATATCATGCCCGTTCTTGATTTAGAACAGCCTGCTTCTACTGGAACACTAACTTCTGATGAAATAACCAGTTGGGCAAGAGTTTTTACCGATACAGTAAAGTCACTGACGAATCGTCAGGTAATGGTCTATACAGGTGCATGGTTTGTACAGCAGTACAACGATTTTGGAGGCAAGCTTTCAGATCTTCCCCTTTGGATTGCACGCTATGGCATTTCTCAACCACCAGCTGTTGGCGGGTGGACCCAATGGACGGCGTGGCAGTATAGTGACCAAGGTACAGTCCCAGGCATATCGGGACCTGTAGATTTAGATTATGGTCCAACGTCAATCGATGCATTAAAGGGTATCCTGAGCTACACGGTTATTTTTAAAGATGCGGACGGTAGAGTCTTGTCTACGGAGCAGATTGGATCTGGTTCTGCGGCTAGTCCTCCCGCAAATCCAGTGAGAACCGGTTATACATTCACAGGTTGGGATACCGATTTCAGCCATGTTACATCAAACTTAGTGGTAACTGCCCAGTATAAGATCAATCAATATAAAGTCGTGTTCACGGATTCCGATGGTACGGTCCTTGATAATCAGACGGTAGCGTATGGTTCATCTGCCGTTGCACCTCAATCTTCATCAAAGGAAGGATATACATTACAGTGGGATCAAGCATTTAACCATATAACGTCTGATCTTACGGTAAATGCTGTTTACGTACCCAAAGTCTATACGATTATTTTCAAAGACTATAATGGAACCATTTTGAGTAATTCAAAAGTGAAATATGATATGCCAATTTCAGCACCTGCACAGCCAAGCCGGACTGGCTATACCTTTACTGGCTGGAATCAGAAGTTTACCAATGCTACTTCCGACCTAACCATTACTGCCCAGTATAAGATTAACCAATATCAGGTTATCTTTAAGAACGACGATGGCGGAGTCCTTAGCTCTCAAACGGTTAATTATGGGGCAAATCCGTTGTCGGTAAAAGTTCCCGTTCGAACAGGCTATACGTTTGTCGGCTGGTTTAAAAGTTCAAAGGATACCGTTCCATACAATCTTCAAACACCGATAAAATCAGCTGTTGTCCTATCTGCACGCTATGCCAAAAATATGGCCGTACCGGGTGGAGTGAAAGCCACTTCAGCAGGCTACAGTAAAATAAAGGTCTCTTGGGGAGCTGTTTCTGGAGCACAAGGCTATCAAATTTTCAGGGCTACAACGAAAACGGGAACATACAGTTATCTCGCTACTACATCCAGTTCTTCTTACACAAACAGTGGTTTGGTAACGAACCGAGCGTATTATTACAAGGTTCGGGCATACCGAGTGGTGAATGGTACGACGGTTTATAGTTCCTATTCAACGATTGTAAGTGGTACGCCAGTCCTTGCAGCACCGACCGGATTAAAATCGGCAAGAGCAAGCAGCACCTCAATCAAACTGACGTGGAATAAAGGGACAGAAGCCAGCGGATACGAAATTTTCAGGACGACTTCCTATAAAGGCGTATATTTGAAAGTAGCCACTCTAACATCGGGTTCTACTATTAGTTATACAAATACGAAACTATCGAAAGGCAAGCAGTATTACTTCAAAATCAGGGCCTTTAGAACCGTAGGCGGGAAAAAGATTTATAGTGGATATTCCAATTCCGTCTACCTAAAAACATATTAAATAAGTTTTAGCTACCCTACAGTTACAATCGGGTAGCTTATTTTTTTAGAAAAGGAAGAGGAGATAGACCACCATGCCTGTCATTTCGGCTTATTAAATCACGCAGCTCTTTAAGTTGCATATTGGTGTTTATAGCTTATTGGTGTATATACATAATATTTGGGGAAATTAATAACATTAAACAAAAATAACTAAATTATAGGATGAAATAAATGGATCAAAACAACAAAAGATTAACCTCACCAGAAATATCAAATTTATGGACACATTATATCCGTGAGTCAATGGAGATTTGTGTAATCAATTACATGCTAAAGTCCATTCAAGACTCAAAGATAAAAAAAGTTTTTCAAACTGCACATAGAATTTGCCAAGAGCATCTATACAAACTGAAGGAATTATTTCTCCAAGAAAATTTTCCAGTCCCAAAAGGGTTTACGGAAGAAGATGTTAATTTGGATGCCCCCCCCTTTATTTACTGATCACTTTTGCTTAAATTATATTCATACTATGTCTATGCACGGAGGGCAATCTTACAGCCTCGCATTTACTGTTTCTATTCGTCAAGACATTAGGGATTTTTATTACCAGTGTAATATTGACACGATGGACCTATATAACAAATCACTTGATGTCCTTGTCGCAAAAAATCTTTTTGTTAACCCTCCATACTATTCAGCACCAGACACCGTTCATTTCATCAACTCTCTTGATTATGTAACGGATTTATTTGGTGATAAAAGAACCATAAATGCACTTGAATGCGGAAATATCTATTTTAATTTAGAAAAAAGTGCGATTACGAAAGGATGCCTTATTGCCTTTAAACAAGTATGTAAAGACAAAGAAGTAAGTTTTTAGAAAAATGTATTAATGTGGCTAATAAACACATCGGGATATTTACAACCTTATTACTTAAAGAAGATCTTCATTTACCTCGTACATTTGACTCGGAAATTACCAATTCTAATGTTTCACCCTTTTCCGATAAACTTATGTTGTTTCATTCAGGCGGGTTATTTGCTGCAGCAATTTCCTATTATGGAACTTCAGCGATTTATAGTATGAGAGCAGATATTGTCATGCAATGTGAAAAAGCCATTTTAGATGATTTACTTGTTTATGGTAGTTTCGGTAAGTTAATAATTAAGAAAAAATGGATGGAGCAACCTCCTAATGCTGATGACAGGAAAATCATAAATAACTAGGAAAAAATCTTTGTAAATACAATCAAGAGGGCTTGCTAACCTGCCCTCTTGATTATTTCGGCCACACAGTGGTAGTGTGTTCTATTTGCAGAGTAGAAAATGGAAAATCACAATACCTCTATATAATCCTCTGTTTATCCACATTGTCCTCATTTCTTACCATTTGAGGATCTCATCCTTCGACCATTTTCTTATAAGCTATGGAGTTTACCGTCGAAAAATCTCAAATCTAACAAATATTTTGCTTTGTCATTTCTAAAAAAGCTCGTAATGCCGGCGATATCCACTTGTCTTTATGCCAACACAGCTGTGTAATAATCCGGATGGCTGGACCATCCCAATGAAGTGCCATAAGCTGTTTTCGTTCCACTTCTTTTGCTGCGACCATTTCCGGCAACAGTGCCACTCCAAGTCCATTTATGACACATTGTTTTATGGCTTCGATACTAGCAAACTCCATTTTCATCGGATTTTTCAGTCCCGCTTCTGCCAAACGTTCTTCAAACATCGATCGGTAAGGGCATCCTGCCTCCGTCACGAGAATGGTTTCCTCTTTAAGATCCGTTAGCTGGACCTCCTTGTCATGAACTAGAGGATGATCTGGATGGGCAAGGAGAAGCATGCATTCTTCCAGGAGTGGTTCACAATACAGCTTTTCGGAAGAGATCGTTGGCTGAAAGGTCAAGGCTGCATCAATGGAACCGTCCAATACTGCTTTATGAAGGTCCATACACATTCCTGTTCGGAAAATCAATTCCACTTTCGGATAGAGAGAGCGGTATCGGCCAAGAATAGGAGATAGTCGATACGTACAAAGACTTTCTACCGATCCGATAGTGATGGTACCGGAAGGCTCAGAATCATTTGGAACAGCGATCATGGATTCATCGACAATCCGAAGAATCTCGTCAGCATAATGTTTCAATCGCTTACCAGATTCCGTTAAAGAAATTCGTTTCCCGATCCGCTCAAAAAGCGGGACGCCGAACTCAGCTTCAAGTGCCTGAATCTGGGCAGAAATACTTGATTGGGCGTAGCTGAGCCGATGTGCTGTTTTCGTAAAACTGAGTTCTTCAGCCAGCACCCGAAAGGTTTGTAATTGTTTTAACTCCATCCAAAAGGCCTCCAATCGATATAAACGATTCATGTCATCGGATTTATCGTATGACATGATAATTACTTTAGAAGTAAAATGGTGGAAGAAAGATTTGAACATTTAAGGAGGTTTTGAGAAGATGTGGAACAATCAGTTATCTGAAAGACTGGGAATAAAATATCCGATCATTAAAGCACCTATGCTGGGATGTGAAAGTCCGGAATTTGCTGCAGCGGTCTCGAACGCTGGAGGCCTGGGGTCGATTGGAGTGGGACGGATGAACGGGGAAGGCGTAAGAGAAGTCATCCAAAAGCTACGCAAGTTAACAGATCAACCATTTGGTGTCAACTTTTTTATCCCAGAAAAAAGCATGGACGGTTTGGAGCTTGTAAATGATGCTAATGCTTCCATGGAGGGCTATCGAGAAGAACTGAACATTACCGCCAGGCCATTTACGCCTCCCATTTACAATTTGGAGGAGCAACTAGACGTGATGTTACAAGAAAAAGTTCCGGTGGCCAGTTTTACGTTTGGCAGCCTTGAACCATATTGTGTTGAGACATTGAAAAAAAATGGCACGACTGTTATTGGAACGGCTACGAATGTGCGAGAAGCGGTTTACTTAGAAGAAAGTGGCGTTGATTTTATTGTCGCGCAGGGCAGCGAGGCAGGCGGGCACAGGGGAACGTTTCTTGGAGATTTTCATGATTCTTTAATTGGATCCATGGCGCTAATCCCGCAAATTGTGACGGCTGTTAATATTCCGGTGATTGCAGCCGGCGGCATCATGGATGGACGGGGAATTGCCGCTGCCTTTGCTTTGGGGGCTTTAGGGGTGCAAATGGGAACCGCCTTTTTAACCTGCAAAGAAAGTGCGGCACATCTCAAGCACAAAGAGGCCATATTGAACAGCACTGAAGAGGAGTCTTGCGTAACGATGACATTTTCCGGTAAGCCAGCTCGCGGGATTCGCAATCGGTTTAAAACCGAAATGGAGAGCAACTTGATTCCCGGCTATCCCATTCAAGAAACGTTGACAGGGGATATTTGTAAAGCTGCTGCCGAACAGAATAACCCAGACTTTATGAAGTTGTGGGCGGGGCAAGCGTCCCCATTAAGCAGATCTTTAACGGTGAAGGAACTCTTCGATCGGCTGGTCTCAGAGACGGAAGATGTAGTGGCTCGATTAAGGGAGTAAGGGGGCAAGAAGATGCAGAGTCTCGGACTGACAATCGAATGGCTAGAGACACATCAAATGTATCGGGTTTTGTATGGGACCGCAAAGCGTTTCGGAAAAAATGACCGGGATCTCGCCAAATTGGGCTTGATTCAATCGGAGATCTGGATGGCGAGACAATCACTCCAGCCCTTTCCGCACATTTCTGTTGCGAAGGATGAGTGTGGAACCATCGTTGGGGTCATGTGCGGCGCTCCATATTTCAACCAGTTCTTTATTCAGCACATCGCGATTTGTCCTGATTTCTCACCTATTCACGATGAAATTGAGAAACAATTGATTTATTCAGCCATTGATGAGAGTATGGAACTTGGGTTTCGCGGGTGGGTGGCCTGCTCGCCTGAACCCGGTGAAGAATCATTCTGGAAATCCCATGGATTTTCCAAGGAATCGGAAGGGATGTTTCGTAGAATGGGGTATTTCGTAGGAATTTAGAAAGGGCGAACTTTGGATGTTAGCACCATTTATTCATGGATTTATTCTTGCACTTGGACTAATTCTGCCGCTTGGTGTCCAAAATGTGTTTGTTTTTAATCAAGGGGCATTGCAACCACGTTTTATAAAAGTATTACCAATCGTTTTGACCGCTTCTTTGTGTGATACCCTTTTAATCTTGGTATCTGTTTTAGGTGTTTCCGTCATTATTCTAGGTTCATTTTGGATAAAAGCTATTTTAATAGGGGGAGGGTTTATTTTTCTAATCTATATGGGATGGGCCACCTGGAATAGTAAACCCAACAATGAAAGAAAGGAAATGGCCGAAAATTTTTCTATAAAAAAACAAATTTTGTTTTCGGCTTCCGTTTCTTTACTGAACCCACATGCGATCTTGAATACGGTAGGTGTCATTGGAACCAGTTCATTACGATACCAGGGGGAAGCAAAGGTAATCTTTGCTTTTGCGTGTATTTTGGTTTCATGGATTTGGTTTTTTGGATTATCACTGGTTGGAAGATTAAGTGGGAAACTTGATCGATCTGGGAACTTTTTGATGGCTTTAAATAAAATATCAGCCTTGGTCATGTGGGGGGCCGCGATTTATCTTGTGGTTTCTTTTTTGAGGAAATAGAACAAGTTAATATAGAGTAAAAAGGTCATCTATCAAGCTTCTAGATGACCGAAACAGGTTTGAAAACATGAAACCTGTCATCTATCAAGCTTCTAGATGACCGAAAACGGTTTGAAAACATGAAACCGGTAATCTAGAAGGCTTCTACGTGACCGAATTCGGTTCGAAAACATGAAACCTGTCATCTAGAAGGCTTCTACGTGACTGAAATCGATTCGAAAAAATGAACCTGGTCATCTAGAAGGCTTCTACGTGACCGAATTCGGTTCGAAGACATGAAATCGGTCATCTAGAGGGCTTCTACGTGACCGAATTCAGTTCAAAAACATGAAACTGGTCATCTATCAAGCTCCTAGATGACTGAAATCGGTTTGAAAACATGAAACCGGTAATCTAGAAGGCTTCTACGTGACGGAAATCGTTTAGAAAACAAGCAACCGGTTATCTATCAAGCAAATTCACGATGAAATCCAGAAACAATTGATTTATTCCGCCATTGATGAGAGTATCGAACTCTGATTTTGCTGCGTAGAGGCATGCTCACCTGAACCCGGGGAAGAAACTTTCTGGCAATCACATGATATGTTTCGTAAAATGGGGTATTTCGTAGGGATTTAGACAAGAAAGGGCCTTTAGGAAATACGTATTTAAATAAAAGGCTGTGTTAAATTAAACAGATGATTTTTCAAATCAAAAGTCTAATTTAACACAGCCTAAATAATAAAAAATATAGCCTCGTTTATCCTATTTATTTGCTTTTTGCAACAGTCGATTCCCGAATTAATAGCTTTGTCGGAAGCAAGATTTCATGAATCGGCTCTTCTTTATTTTCGATTCGCCAGCACAGTTGTTCAACCGCTTTTCTGCCAAAATATTTTAAATCGATAGCCATTGTTGTAATCTTGGGAGTAGAAATTTGTGATAATTGCCCATTATCAAAGCTGCAGATAGAGGCATCTTCGGGTATCTTGCAGCCTTTTTGCTGCAAAACCGATGTGACTAGGAAGCCAAGGCCATCGTTTACGGTAAACCATCCTGAGGGATTAATCGCCAAACAGTTGAAAATATCATTGATTCCCTCTTGATCTTCTCGGGCATGTTCAAAAATAAACTCCTGTTTCGGTTCGATTCCATAGCGTTTTAATGCCAATAAATATCCTTCTAATCGTTCTTGATAGCTTGGAGAAATGTCGACATTGCCGACAAAGGCGATGTCCCGATGCCCTAACTGGATTAAATGTTCTACAGCCGTATAAGCACCAAATCGATTATTTGTTAAAATCGAATCGGCCTGCAAATAGGGGGAGTGATGGTCAATTAACACCGTAGGAATGCCTGTGCCGATTATTTTTGCGATATAATCTGTACTGATGTGAGATAATATTAATATTCCATCAATCTCATGATTGACCAGCAATGCAGGAAGCTGTAATGTCTCTTTTGCCTCATGATGAATCGACTCAATAAATAAATTCATTCCGCGTTCTCTTACTTCTTTTTCAACACTTAAGTAAATTTCACCGAAAAAGCTTTTTTTTGAAAACGCATATTCAGAGGCGATTAAAGCGATATTTTTATGATTCATATTGCCTGATTTCATTGGTTTGCGGATTGAAGAAAACTGATAACCCAATTGTTCGGCTGTCGATTGGACCAGCCTTCTTGTTTCTTCGCTGACTCCTGGCTTCCCAGATAAGGCTTGGGAAACAGAGTTTTTAGAAATATTCAGCTTATCAGCAATACCTTGCATCGTAACTTTTTTTCCCATCTATTTACGTACTCCCTTGTTTTACTGTCAGTAATCTGTTGTAATTATATTGTAACGTGACGAAATGGATATTACAACATCGTTTTCATTTTTACCAAAAACAATGAGGTGTAAAGTAATGGAAAATAATATTTGTTTACCTATTATTGATCAATTTCCAGATTGTCCATTGGAAAAGCCACTAGATTGGAAGTGGATTGCTGATCGATTTGATGCCTACATAAATAATGAAAAAAACAAAGTTAAATTTACGGATTCTGATGGTTTCATCCGTTTTGGAGCATTTGTGGAAGACGGAGGACATGAGCTGATCACCTACGGGGGAATTGTTTTAGGTAAGATTTTACGAGGAGACGAAGTTGAAGAGTTCCTTCCTTCATTAAAAAGTTATTTTAGCCATGAATTTGGAATATTTATGAACCATCCCAATAATAAACGGGAAGAATATTGGTATTTAATGCTTGTTAACTGTTATGCATTTGAAATGATTAGGAGAAAATTATTTGCTCACAATGACTACACAGATTTGATTAAGCAAAGTCTTGAGACGCTTATAAAGATTTCACAAAAAAATCAGTATGACTTTAATGACCAAGGATTTAACTTTGAAACGGGGCTGCCGTTTACGAATAAGGATGCATATAGACAGCCGGATACGATTGGAGCCTATTCCTATTTAATGTTAGTTGGTTTTGAGATCTTTGGAGATAGCCGTTATCTAAAAGAAGCGGTAAAAGGAATGAATCTCTATCAGGCATTTGAAAATAATCCTTGGTACGAAATACCAAGTGGTGCGATGGCGTGCTTAGCGGCTGCAAAATTAACTAGTATGGGCTTTTCTTTTGATTTGAATAAAATAATCAATTTCGTCTTCGATCCTGAACAAGGTCCACTGCATATTGGAAAGTGGGGAAACTCGGAGGTCAATGGTTTAATGAGAGGGTGGAGAGGCTATTCAAGAAAAGAGGCATCCCAAACAGCTTATAGCCTTGAATCCTTGTTGTTTCTTCCTTTTATTGTGCCAGTTATTAAGTATCAGCCCAACTTGGCAAAAACGATTGCAAAGTATGTTTTACATGTCGCAGCCAATAGTCGCTGGTTTTTTGCTGATTTTGTTAATGAAAATGCTCAGAGCAGGCCGGATTTACCTCCGGATGTTCCTTATGAGACATTGCACATCGACAAAAATGGACATCAGCCATTTGCCTTCGGTGATTTTCATTCCCATAAATCTGTTTATGGAGGGGCATTGACTTATTGGTGGGATGCTATTGTAGAAAAAACCGATCATCCCTACATCCTGCAACTAGACATTACTAAAACTGATTTCTTTAGAACGAATGATTTTAAAATATTCGTTTATTATAACCCCTTGGATGTAAGTGAAACGATTACCGTTGAGGTGGATGATGAAGAATATGAGTTGTTTGACTTGCAGGAAAATCAATGGAATCCTTCAAATCAAATCGTTATTCCTCCTAAAAATACTCGTATGATTGGAGTATTTCCTCACGAAAAATAAAAAAGCTGGCCACTGGTCAGCTTTTTTTCATGGGGACGGTTCTCATGGTATCGACTGATTGTAACGTTACAAAAAGCGATTTTAGAACAAAAACTTTCTAAATCATTAGTGATTCGACATTGAAACTATGTTGTTTTGATAGAATTCAACAGTTTGCTTCGAAAAAAATATTGTCATTTACAAATTACAAGAAACCCCTTACAATAAAAGTAACGTTATATTTGCAAAATTGAAACGTTACATTTTTTGAAACATACATGACAATGTGTTTTGGTAATGTTGAAAAAGATTTTAAAATTCATGTATGTATGTTTTGAGAGAAATAAGGGAGGGCTACAATGGTAAAAATTGTTGATCAACTGGTTAGTGAATACAGTGGTGATAACATTATCGCTACCTATAAGCTTAAGTTCACTGGTGTGGACGGAAATGATGTATACAATCCTACTAATCCATTTTTGAATAATGGGAAAAATGTATTGGCTGGTCGTGTAGAAAAGCGTGACAGTGAGCATTCTAAGATTATGTTCTTTGAACAAATTAATGAAGATACTTGGAATTTGATCGATAATCTACCAACTTTTGAATTGCAGGATCCTTATTATTCATTCGTTGGTGACCAATTAGTCCTAGGTGGTACTGAGGTGTTTGACCATCCTGAAATTCCCAATGCTTTATGGTGGCGCGCTAAAAAATTAGTGGGTAATGATATTGCAGGTTTAGAACATTTGGTATACGGTCCTAACGGTATGAAAGATATCCGTATTTGTGACTTAGGAAGCAAAGTTCTTGTTCTGACTCGCCCTCAAGGTAAAAAAGGCGGGAGAGGAAAAATTGGTTATCATTTTGCTGATAGCTTAGCGGATATTACTGTTGAAAAAATAGAAGAGGCACCATTGTTAAACCTTTGCATTGATGAAGAGTGGGTTGGTGGTAATCAAGCAATGGTTCTGAAGAATGGAAAAGTTGGTGTGTTAGGTCACATCGCAAAGTTTGATGAAAATGGTGATCGTCATTACTATCCAACAACATTCTGTTTTGATCCAGAAACAAAAGAATATACAGATATGAAAATTATCTGCATGCGAAAATATTTGGTTGAAGGAGAAGCGAAACGTCCTGATTTAGTTGATGTTTTGTTCTCTGGCGGTATTGTTAGAAATGAAGATGGAACAGCTGAATTGTATACAGGTGTTGGAGACTGTGAAGTGCACTATGTAAAGATTCAAGATCCGTTCTTAGAGTATGAGGTAGAATAATGGCAAAATTGATTGAATTTAAAAACATGTGTGTTAAATACAAAAACAACGATGATTTAACAATTAAAGATATGAACATTGAAATAGAAGACGGTGAGTTTATCGTATTTGTTGGTCCGTCAGGCTGTGGTAAAAGTACAACATTAAAGGTATTGTCTGGTCTTGAAGAAGTTCATTCTGGTGAAATTTATATTGCTGGCGAGTTAGCCAATTATAAAGAACCAAAAGATCGCAATATTGCAATGGTATTCCAAAACTATGCCTTATACCCGCATTTTACTGTTCGTAAAAATATTGAAGTTGGGCTAAAAAATGCGAAATTACCAAAAAGCGAAGTTCGCAAAAAAACGGAGATTGTTGCAGAAAAGCTGCAAATTACGAAAATATTGGATAAGCTCCCTAAAGATTTAAGTGGCGGGCAACAACAGCGTGTAGCTTTAGCGCGTGCTATCATACGTGAACCGTTAGTTTATATTTTTGATGAACCTCTAAGTAATTTGGATGCTAAGTTACGTCATTCTACTCGTAATGAGATTATTTCCATGCATAGAGAACTTAAGAAAACTTTCTTTTACGTAACGCATGATCAGGTTGAGGCGATGACGATGGCTGATCGAATCGTTGTTTTGAAAGATGGAGTCGTACAACAAATTGATAGTCCGAAAAATATTTTCTATAACCCAAGTAACCTTTTTGTTGCGCAATTCATCGGTAATCCTGAAATAAACACGATTACGGTAAAAGTAAAAAAGGATGGAATGTTAGTCATTTCAGGGGATGCTTCGCTTGATTTAGAACATGGTAATCAAGATAAAATATTGAAACTAGATGAAGTCGTTTTATGCTTTAGACCAGATGATGTTCAATATTCTAAAACCGCTAAAAAAGGATTTTTAGAGGTTCAAATAGAGGGCAAGGAAATGTTAGGGAATACAACTATTGTAAACGGGAAACTTGGAGGCTACGATATCAATTTTGTAGTAAGGACTTCCGACTTTGATGGCGATGAAGAGGTTTACTATATTCAAATTGATACCAATAAATGTTTGTTCTTTGATCCTGTGACCGGGAAGAATATTAATGTTATTTAAATTTCTTTATACCAAAAGTGTTCAACTATTCATGGTAGTAATGGGGATCACACTCATCTTCTTAGTGAATTATTTGGACATTTCATTAAATCAACAAAATGTATTAAAACAATTTCAAATCGTCTTTGAAAACAAGAAGATGATTGGAACTGAGCCAGGGGTCTATAAAATACCAGGAACAGACTTTGTGGCTGGTGTTGATTATGCTGGGAAATTGAAAAATGGAATTAATTTTACAAAAAAAGGTTTTACTACTTTTGTAAATGGTTATGGAAATAAGGTGTCTTATGCTGAAATAAAAGCTGAAACAAAAGATGATGTTTATAATAAGTACCTTGTTTACAGATATTCTTCTTATTTGACTCCTACTTTAATATTTTTTATTTTTGTCAGTTCAATTCTAAAATACACCGTTGTGTTTGGAGTTTTATATCTTATTATTCGAGTATACGAGTATATGTTGTTTAGAGATGGTATTACTGCGGGATATAGCTATTTTCTGCGCAGCATAAAATTTAAATTTTGTATTCTGGCAATGTTTGTAAGCGCTATTTTTTATTCATATGGTTCATTCGTTATTAAGGATAAATTTGTTATAGAGAGTATTGCTATTTTAATAGGAATTTCATTAATAGTAGTCCAAATAAAAACTCATAAAAGGAGATTAATAACGTGAAAAAGATCATAGTACTTTGTTCAATCGTATTTGTTATGTCTACAATGCTGTTGTTTGGATGTTCTTCTAATAAATCCACTGGATCAAATGGATCGAGCGGTGTAGCTGAATTAAAGATGGCAACTTGGGCTGGTGGCGATGAGTTAAAGCAAATGCAAGCCATTGTTGATAAGGTGAATGCAGCTCACAAAAAAACTTATCATATTACGTTAGTTTCCATTCCGGATAATTATTATATGAAGGTGCAAACGCAATTATCAGCAGGAAATGCACCTGACTTATTGTGGATGTCACAGGAGCAAATCAAGCCGTTTATTTTAAATGGTGCGTTAACACCTATTACTAAGTATTATAAAAATTCTGCTATTTCTAAAATTGCTATCAGTGATCAATTGATGGGCGCTGTTAAAAATGACGGGGATATCTACGGATTACCTTGGATTGCGAATCCAGTGATCCTGTACTACAACAAAAACATTGTGGATGCTGCGGATCAGGCTACTTTGGAAGCAACGAACAATGGAAAGTATATTACTTGGGATCAATTCCAAACAATGGCTAAAAAGTATACAGATATTAAAAACGGGAAGTACGGTACTGTCATCAATGGCTCTCCTGCTATGGAAAATTTCATTTGGTCATATGGCGGAGAAATTCAGAAAAAAGATGGAACTATAGGATTAGATTCACCTCAATCGATTGCTGGTATCCAAAAGTTGACTGATTTAGCAGTAAATGACCCTGTTTCACCAAATCAAGATGTTGTCAATAAAGTTGGGTATGGTGAAACTTTCCAACAAGGAAAAACGGCTTTCATTTTTGGTGGAGTAGCAGATAATATGGAATTGATTTCTGGTAAGCCAGTTCCGTTTAAAGTTGGCTATGCGGTCGTACCGAATGGGGGAACACCGGCTACTTTTAACTGGTCTGCATCTACAGTCATTACAAAAGATAGTAAAAACCCAGAAGCTGCTTTTAACGCAATGAGCGATTTAACACAAGAGTTTTGGAAATGGAAATCCGTTCCTCCTGTAACGGATATTACAAAACTTGGTTATGCTGATTATACCGACTATCTTAAAAAGAATTCACCGCAAAAGGCAGATATGGCAGCGACATTGAAAGAAACAATGAAAATTGCTCGTATCGATAACTATGGTAAGAACACGGCTGCCGTACAAACTGCGCAGTGGGAGCAAATTTATAGCCAGATTCTAAGTGCAGCGGTTACAGGTAAAAAGGTTGATGTCAAGGCATTAGTTGATAATGCTATGGCGAAAATTAAACAAGCACAATAGAAAAAATGAACTGTATGAGGATGTCCTAAAAACTTAGGGTCAGACCCCACAACGTTAATATATAGCTGAACTTATCATAAAAACGGCCTATATATCGTGTGTTGAGTGAGGGGTCAGACCCTTTTGGGACATCCTCATCATTCAAAAAACAACATATGCTCTGATACATGAGTTAAATAAGATATAAAACTGCAAGCATGACGACAAGTTTAAGGTGGGAGAAAAGTCTTGGATGCAAAAGAGATTAAGAGAATAAAAAGAAGGAAAAAGTACAAAGGGATTGGCTTCGTTCTTCCGTGGGTAATTGGTTTTACAACATTTACATTGCTTCCTTCCATTTATAGTTTTTACATGTCCCTTACTGATTGGGGATTAGTAGGTCCAAATAAAGGGTTTATTGGTTTTGAAAATTATATTCACGCTTTTCAATCAAGTGATTTTTGGAATTCGCTTTCTGTAACCGTGAGATTTGTTGTTTGGGCAGTTCCGCTTTCGATGGCCGCGTCCTTGACGTCAGCTCTGATATTGAATTCTAATGTAAAAGGCGTCAGTATATTCAGAGGCTTAAATTACGTGCCTACACTAGCGTCAGGCGTTGCCATTGCTGTGATGTGGAGTTGGATTTTTTCTCCTGATGGCGGTTTATTAAACAAGATTATTGGTGTTTTTGGATTTCATGGAGCATGGTTATTTGATCCTAAATTAGTAGTGCCATCCTATATCATCATGGCGGTTTGGGGAGCTTTCTCTGGATTCTTAACATACTTAGTGGCCATAAAGGAAATTCCACGGTCATTAATCGAGTCTTCAAGGATTCTAGGAATGGGATATTTTGAGAGATTATTCAAGGTAACCATACCATTAATGCGTCCTATCTTAATTTATAACTTTATCATGGCGATTATTGGCAGCTTTAGAAAATTCTCAGATGCTTATGTGTTAGGTGGAGCAGGTGATTCTGGGAAGTTCTATATGGTTTATTTTTATCAACAAGCATTTGGTAATTTTAGAATGGGATACGCTGTTGCTTTAGCGTGGATCTTATTCGTCATTGTTATGTCTTTAATGTTAATTATTTATAAAAAAACACCTTTCTGGGAGTATTATTCTGGGATGGAGAAAAAGAAGGTGAAGAAGAATGTCAGAGAAGCGTAAGTTTTATTTAAAGAAATATGGGGCCAAAGCTGCTGTATATGTCCTGCTTATATTTGTTGCTTTGTTATTGGCAGTACCATTTGCTTGGACATTATTTGCATCTCTTAAACCGCAAGTTGAAAACATTTCTTCTACCTTTAAGTTATTGCCTAAGGGAAATATATCGGAATGGGACTGGAATAATTATAAGGTTGCTGTTCAACAACTTAATTTTTTCCAAGGATTTAGAAATACACTAACAGTAGCCATTCCAGCTGTGATATTTGGTGTGTTTTCATCCGCGTTTGTTGCTTATGGTTTTGCTCGATTTTCTTTTAAATATAAGCAGGTCATTTTTTTGGTGTTATTAGCATCGCTAATGATCCCTTTCGAAATAACGATGATTCCGATGTATGTTGTTTTTTCAAAAATTGGTTGGATCAACACGTATCTACCCATGATCGTGCCTGGAATGTTTGGTGCATCAGAATATATTTTCTTTTTAACAATGTACTTCATCGCGATTCCACAGGAATTAGTGGCATCTGCACGGGTTGATGGGTACTCAGATTTTGAAATATGGTACAAGATTTTCTTGCCGATTAGTAAACCAGCTTTAATTGTAGTCGGTATTTGGTCTTTCCAGGGGACATGGAATGATTTGTTAGGGCCGCTTATTTGGTTAACGGATTCCAATAAATTCACGTTACAACAATCATTAGCTGCATTGAATAGTGCTACGATGTCACCACCGATTGAACTTGGAGTAAAAATGGCTTCGACAATCCTTATTACACTACCAGTGTTGATTGTTTTCTTGTTTACACAAAGATATATTCTTGACTCAGCAAAGTCAGCAGGAATAAAAGGATAATTAGAACTATAGGGGGATCATACCTATAATGCGGAATATTAATCATTTTGAGACGGTTGTAAATATCTCTACCCTGGATCAGGCTTATGAAGAAACCTTTGTGATCGATAATTTGGAAAGCGGCAGGTATTTTTCAGATTGCTTGCAGCTGTATATTGATTATCGATATGAAATAAGTACGGTTGATGGAGTTTCGAAGATTAAGTTCATCCTTGAACAAAATTGTATCCAAAAGTTAAATGTTTCATTTTCACATATCATCTCCTTTAAAAGTGAAGAATTTTTTACATTTAATTCTGAGCAATTTACAAACGGTGTTGTACATGACGAATTTTTCTATATTGGAAATCATGACGGTATAAATACACTTGTTTATCCAGGTATCCCCTATAAAAATAAATTCACTAGAGTAACTAGAAAAAGAAATCCGTTTAGTAGTGGCGGTTTTACAAAGAGAAGCGTTATTCATGACTTAGAATTAATCAGGCTATCTGGAAATAAAGTTTCCCTAAATTATGGTTTCAAATATGACTTTATCAATTATGTAAAGTTAGAAGACGTAAAATTAGAACTTAATAAGTTTATTAAGATTGATTCCGGTTTTTATCGAATTGTTGTGGAAAACAATACAGAACAAGAAATAACCTTTGAGTTGAATGATCTAAACAATGAAATTTATGAACTTCAGTACATGAAAGTTAAGCCGCATTCTAAATTGGTGGATTTCTTCCAAATAGGTTCAACGAATGAGTATATATTAAATTTTTCATCAGATGAGGTCCATGTATTGTTCGAAAAGATTGAGCCGAAAATTAGTAATCATATAACTTTGGAACAAGCTAAGTCTTATGAAAACGAGATTTTAATTGTAGAAGCTCACTTTGAAAATGATAAAAGAAATAATAGATATTTTCCTCAAATTCACTTCAATCATTTGCTTGATTTTGTAAGATTTGACGAAACAAATGAGTACGAGAAATTATTTTATGCCTCTACTTTAGTCAATATCTTAGATGATAATCTCTGTGTTCCGAATGTTAACTATTCTCCTGATATGTATGCTAGAGACACATTTTGGACCATTATTTCACTTGCTGATCAACGTTTAAATGAAATGTTTTTATCAGAGTTTTTAAATACACAAGGCCCTGATGGTGTTATAGGAACCATCATTACACCTGATATGGGAAGTGTTGAAAAGAAAAATAACGAAGCAGCAATGGAATTGCTGTGGTGGCATCTTTTGAACAGTAGAAGAGGCTACAACGGTGTTGCAAAAGAGAAACTTGATCTATTAGTTGATTATGTATTCAATTTTGATAGACAAAAAACAGGTGAATGTTTTGCAGAATATGTGTTAGGTCAAAATGATGTGATTGACTTCCGAGGTAATCCGTCGAACCGATTGGCTGTAAATCAAGGGATGTATGCCGTCACTTTAAAAGTAATCAAAGAGTTGGGGTATGAAGTTTCTGATGAGTTGATTCAAAATGCCATTCACTATTACCAGGCTTATTATGATCATGAATTAGGATACCTGATCAGTGATCGGGATTTTCCAAAGGTTGTAACCTATTGCGATTTACTACCAGAGTTCGTTTCTCTTTGGCTTTTTGGAGAAAAAATGTTAACAGATGAAATCGTCATCAATACTTTAGATAAACTTCCTCATGTCAATGGAATTGGCCGCTTAATTGGTGATGTTGATAAAGGAACTTTCGACGGAAGTTATCATCACTGGAATGAGTGGGAATGGTTTGAACCTGGCTATTATTACAATGGCGGTAGTTGGATGAGAGAGGAAATCTGTGCCTATTACGCGGGCTTTTGTCATGGATGGAAACATGCACAAGAACGATTTGAAAACAGAGTCTACCAAGAATTTAACTTCTTTAAAGATGAACCTTTTAGCCATGAACATTTGAATCTTTCTGGCATCGAACGCTCTACTAAAGCTACCTATGTTTTCTGTTGGAATGTATTTTATGTCGTAGTGAAAAAATTATTTGAAAATTAGGAGTAATCAAAATGAATGTATATAGATATGAAGAGAATCCATTAGTCACTCCTGCAGATGTAAGGCCGCATCGCTCTGATTTTGAAGTCATTGGTGCCTTTAATGCAGGCGTAACGACCTTTAATAATGAAATTATCATGCTGCTTCGAGTCGCTGAACGCCCAATATGTGAAGATTCGAATGTCGTGAAAGCGCCGATTTATCAGCCGGAAACAAATGAACTGGAGATTTTGGAATTTAGGTTAGATGATTCTGCTTATGATTTCTCTGACCCACGGGTGATTCGAAAGGCAGGGGAAACACAAGGCTTTACGTATCTGACGTCTTTATCCTATTTACGGATTGCAAGAAGCAAAGACGGCCACCATTTTACCATCGATGAAAAGCCTTTTGTTTACCCATCCAATAAATTGGAAATCTACGGGATTGAGGATCCGCGGATTACTCAAATTGAAGACACGTATTATATCTATTTTAGTGCCGTTTCCCCGGTAGGTGTTGGTGAATCAATGGTATCGACGAAGGATTTTGTGACAACTGAACATCTTGGAATGATTTTTGCGCCAGAAAATAAGGACGTATTAATCTTCCCTGAAAAAATAAATGGAAAATATTACGCCATCCACCGACCTGTTCCAAAAAGTAATGGAGAGCCGGAAATGTGGATTGCGGAATCTACCAATCTATTACACTGGGGAAATCACAAGCATTTACTTGGCTTGCGTTCAGGTATGTGGGATAGCGCGCGGATGGGCGGCGGAGCCGTTCCGTTCAAAACGGAAAAAGGCTGGCTTGAGCTTTACCATGGTGCGTCTATTGATCACCGTTATTGTATGGGTGCCGTTCTACTTGATTTAGAGGATCCAACCAAGGTGATTGCCCGTTCAGACAAACCAATAGTAGAGCCGGAAGCAGACTATGAGGTGGAAGGATTCTTTGGTAATGTTGTCTTTTCATGCGGTGCAGTCGTTGAAGGGGATGTTGTCAAAATGTACTACGGTGTGGCTGATACCTCCATGGCTTGTGCGGAATTAAGCTTACAAGAAATCCTCGATTCATTGACATACTTTGAATAAATTTTTTGAAGTGAGGCTGTAAACAAGGGTCAGACCCCACAACGTCAATATATGGCTGAACTTATCATAAATAAGCCTATATATTGAGTGTTGAGTGAGGGGGTCAGACCCTTTTATTTGAAACACCACAACATCAATATATGGCTGAACTTATCTTAAATGAGCCGATATATTGAGTGTTGGGTGAGGGGGTCAGACCCTTTTGGGACAGCCTCTTTTTATTTGAATAAAACAAGGCAGGTGGCGTTCAATGCTATTAAACGATAACTGGAAACTGCGGCATTTTGATGTAGGTGCTGCTCGTGAACTTGAAGTGGCTTCTCCTGAGTATATTGATTATTTTTGGATGACCACCAATGTACCTGGTGATGTTCATTCCACCTTGATTGAGAGAAAACTCATTGAGGACCCTTTTTACGGTCATAATGATTTGAAATGCCAGTGGGTGGAAGAAAAGGTTTGGTGGTATCGGAATACCTTTGAATTCCATGGTGAAGTTGCAAAAGGTGTTCGATATGAATTGATTTTCGAAGGGCTGGATACCTTTGCTACCGTTTATCTAAACGGAGTTGAGCTCGGTTCGACCGAAAATATGTTTATCAGTCATACCTTCGAAGTGTCTCGAGAGCTGAAGCAAGGAAAAAATGTTTTAGCGGTTAAAATTGACCCGGTTCATGTTCATGTGAAAGAGAAGGTTCAATATTATTGGTCCGGATTTAGTAAAAAAAGAATTTGGACGCGAAAGGCTCAAAGCCATTATGGCTGGGACTGGGGTCCGCGCTTGGTTGCCGCGGGGATTTGGAAGGACGTCCGCTTAGAGAAGCGAACCTTTGCCAAAATCGATCGTGTTTTTGCCAAGACCGTGTCCATATCTCCTGAAAAGGCGATTGTTGAATTAGAGATTGATATAGAGAAATACTCAAGAGGAAAATGGTATGAAATTCAAGCAAGCTTATCCTACGGCGATGAGCAGTTCAGAGCTAAGGTAAAGGTGGAAGGGAAAAAAGCAATCGCACGATTGGAAGTGGAAGATCCTAAGCTTTGGTGGACCCATGATGTCGGGACGCCGCATCTCTATCAATTAGAGGTGGAATTGTTTGCGGATGGCGAGAAGATTGATGAACGCCTTGAAAGCTTTGGAATTCGCACGATTGAAGTGCAGCGGACGGATGAAGCAGGGAATCATGCTTTTACCTTTGTATTAAATGGAGAAAAGCTGTTTGCCAAAGGAGCTAATTGGATACCGATTGATAGTTTCATAGGAGCAGTTCCTGATTCTCGCTACAAGCATTTAATCAAGATGTCCAAAGATGCCAATATGAATATGCTTCGTGTCTGGGGCGGCGGCATCTATGAAAAAGATGTGTTTTACGAAGAGTGCAATCGTCTCGGTATTCTGGTGTGGCAGGACTTTATGTTTTCGTGCGCCTTATATCCAGACTACAATAAAAACTTTATGGCGAATGTCAGAGAAGAAGTGGCTCATGTAGTAAAATGGTTAAGGAATCACCCAAGTCTTGCCATCTGGTGCGGAAACAATGAAAATGATTGGCTGTATGAGGCATTGTATTCATCGGGTGAAATCACTCATCCCTTTTACGGTGAAAAAATCTATCATGAATTAATGCCGGAATTGCTAGAGGAGCTTGATCCGACGCGATTGTTCTGGCCAAGTTCGCCGTTTGGCGGCAATGACCACAACTCAAGGGAAGTCGGCGACACCCATAACTGGCAAGTGTGGCATGGCAATATTGAGCCAAGAAAGTTTGGCGAGCCGCAGACAGTGGATTATAGTATAGAAGGACTGTCCTTTAAAAACTTTAAGAATGATACGACGCTCTTCGCGAGTGAGTTTGGCATGCATGCTTCTTCTAACAGGTATACGTTAGAAAGGAATATCCCAAAGGATCAATTTTTCTGGGGCAGTGAAGAAATGGCTTACCGCAATAAAGATATCCACCATCCAAAAGGGATTTTGTTAATGGAAGGCTATACGGGGGCTCCGAAGGATTTAGAAGAGTACATTTCGTATTCGATGTTAACGCAGGCAGAGGGCTTGAAATTTGGGATTGAGCATTATCGTCGCAATAAACCGCATACAAGCGGAGCCTTGTTTTGGCAATTAAACGACTGCTGGCCGGGCACGAGCTGGTCGGTGATCGATTACTATTTACTGCCAAAGGCGTCCTATTATTATGCACGGAAATTCTACCGGCCGATTCTCTTAACACTAGATCATGTACCAGGGGAGGAGATCGGTGTTTGGGTAGTAAATGATCGGCTGGAGCCTTACGAGGACGAAATTGAGTTAGCCGTCTTCGACTTTCATGGGAAAGAAGTATTTTCAAAAGGCTGGACGATTGCCATCGAAGCCAATGTTTCGAAGCGGGTAGATGTTGTCTTGGAAAGAGATGCACTTGGCGGGCTTCGTCCTGAAGAAGCGGTGATGGTGATTCGCTCAAAAAATCATTCAAACTTTGAAAATATTTATTACTTCCGTGACCAAAAGGATTTGAGATTGGCAGAGTCGGAGTTAACGATTTCGATTAATCACGAGACGAGTGAGCTTACGATTTCGACCACAACACTTGCAAGAATGGTTTCGATTGAACTGGACGAGGAGCAGCTCGTGCTGGAGGATAATTTCTTTGATTTGTTAGCAAGAGAATCAAAGACGATCAAAGTGGAGCAGGCACAAGGGAAAGACATTCCTTGGGACACGTTACGGGTAAAAGCCATCAATAGTGTGAAAATAGAAGAAAGTGAGTCTTGAAAATGGAGAAATGGTGGCAGAAATCGGTTTTTTATGAAATCTATATGCCTAGTTTCCATGATGGCAATGGGGACGGAATCGGTGATTTTGCAGGGATTACCTCCAAGCTTGATTACCTGAAGGAATTGGGGATCGATGGCCTGTGGCTTACTCCCTATTATGCGTCTCCAAAGGTCGATAATGGCTATGATATCGCTGACTATTATGAGGTTGATCCGGATTATGGCACGATGGCGGATTTTGAAACGTTTATCCAAGAGGCCCACAAACGCGGAATTCGCGTCATAGTAGATTTGGTTTTGAATCACACTTCGTCCGGCCATGCCTGGTTTCAGGAATCGAGATCTTCAAAGGATCATTCGAAGCGGGATTGGTACCTCTGGAGGGATCAGCCGAACAATTGGGAATCGTTCTTTGGCAGTTCTGCCTGGGAATACGACGAGAAGACAAATCAATATTACTACCATGCCTTTGCGAAGGAACAGGTCGATTTAAATTGGGCCAATCCTGAAGTGAAGGCGGCCATGTTTGATGTCATGAAATTTTGGCTGGAAAAGGGAGTCGATGGTTTCCGGCTTGATGTCATCAATTTTCTAAAGGTGAAACATGCATTCCAAGACAATCCTTATGAGGGTAAGGAACAAGTTCATTTATACGATAAAGATCAAGAAGGCATTTTAACGATTATTGAAGAGATTGCAGCGCTTGTTCATCAATATCCTGATAAATTCCTTGTTGGCGAGGTGGGATCAGAGGACCTCGAAATATTAAAACGATATTCTGGGTTTGGCCTTTTGGATGTAGTTTTTAATTTTAATATTGGCAGTATCGCGGCGTTAGATGTTGTTCAGCTTTTTGATGGGCTGATGGCAACAGAGAAAGCGTACCGGGAAGATCAAATTCCGACTTTATTCTTTTCCAGCCATGATATGTCGCGGTTTATTTCCCGATTTGGCGGAGACTTGGAACGGGCCAAGCTAGTTGCAGCCCTGATGCTGACAGCGAAGGGGGTTCCGTTCATCTATTACGGCGATGAAATTGGCATGCTCGATTGGCTGACTGATGATATCGCGAAAATGAAGGACGTTCAAGGCTTGATGGGATATAAACTCGCAGTGGAATCCGGAAAATCCTTTGAGGAAGCATTGCGGGTGGCGAACGAAAAGAGCCGCGATAAATCCCGTACGCCGATGCAATGGGATTCGACAGCGCATGCTGGTTTTTCCGAGGGGACGCCGTGGATTACGATTCCGGACGAGGCGGTTCACGTGAATGTGGCTGAGCAGCTGGAGGATCCGGATTCGATGCTTTCTTTTTATAAGAAATTGCTTCGGTTGCGAAAAGAACATTCATCATTACGGGTTGGAAGATATGAATATCTTCGTCATGAGGATGACGTCATTTCCTTCGCCCGAACGGATGAGGAGGAAACGGTAAGGGTCGTGTTGAATTTTTCTAATGAGACGAGAGTACTTGAAGGTTTTGGCGATCAGGTGGAATTGTTGCTGTCATCCAAGCGGACCTCCCTTGAAAAGGGCAAGAGTTTTGTCGTTTATCCAAATGAAGCGCTAATATTAAAAGAGGTTTAGGGGGATATCTGCAAATTTCAGGTGGATTTCTACAGGATTTTGGTTTTATCTACAAATCTTTGGTGGATATCTACAAAATTTAGATTTTATCTACAAATTATAGATTTTATCTACAAATGGCTGATTCGATATTAGGAGGGGTTCGCATGTTAGGTGCAATTGAAGCAGGCGGTACAAAATTTGTGTGTGCGGTCGGGGATGAAACAGGGAAAATCATCGAGCGGATTCAAATTCCTACAACTGTTCCGGAGGAAACCATTCCGGAAGTGATTGCTTTTTTTAGAAAATATCCTGTTAAAGCCATCGGGATCGGTTCGTTTGGGCCGATTGACGTGAACGTGGAAAGTCCCACTTACGGGAATATAACCTCTACGCCCAAAAAGGGATGGAGGGACTACCCGTTTTTACATGCGATTAAAGAAGCATTTCCAATTCCTATCGGCTTTACGACTGATGTGAATGCAGCAGCATTAGGGGAGCTTACTCTGGGCGCAGCAAAAGGATTGGATAGTTGCTTGTACATTACGGTTGGAACCGGTATTGGAGCAGGGGCCGTGGTACAGGGGAAACTATTGCAAGGTTTAACCCATCCTGAAATGGGGCATATCCTTATTCGGCGTCATCCGGAAGATCCGTATCAAGGAAAGTGTCCTTATCACCATGATTGTTTAGAAGGCCTTGCGGCAGGTCCAGCCATCGAAGAGCGCTGGGGCAACAAAGGAAAGAATTTAATTGACAGAATGGAAGTATGGGATTTAGAAGGATATTATCTTGCGCAGGCACTGATGCAGTATATTTTGATTCTTTCACCGAACAAAATCATTCTCGGTGGCGGCGTCATGCATCAAAAACAAGTATTTGCTTCTATTTATAAATATTTGCCGGAATTTCTTAACGATTATGTGGTATTGCCGGAGTTAACGGATTATATCGTAAGTCCCGGCTTAGGAGATACTGCAGGAATTACCGGATCACTTATATTGGCACATCAGGCATTTCAAGAGGAGGCATAATTGTGGGACCTTTATTTTTAAAACCTGTATTTAAAGAACGAATTTGGGGAGGGACCGCCTTAAAAGAGGAATTTGGCTATGAAATACCCACGGATCACACAGGCGAATGCTGGGCGATTTCCGCTCACCCGAATGGACCTTCCGAAGTAGAGAATGGACCATATGCGGGAATGACATTGGACGAGCTCTGGCGCGAGCATCCTGAGCTTTTTGGAAATCCGAAGGAAGCCGTGTTTCCACTATTAACGAAAATATTAGATGCGAACATGGATTTATCGGTTCAAGTACACCCGGATGATTCTTATGCAATTGTTAATGAAAATGGGGAACTGGGTAAAACCGAATGCTGGTATATTATTGACTGCAAGGAAGGCGCCGACATGATCTTCGGTCATAATGCCCGTTCAAAAGATGAATTAATCGCCATGATTGAAGAAGGAAAGTGGAATGATTTATTGAGAAGAGTCAAAATTAAACCGGGCGACTTTTTCTATGTGCCAAGTGGGACCATTCATGCCTTGTGTGAAGGCACGCTAGTCTTGGAAACGCAACAAAGCTCTGACACCACTTATCGGGTGTTTGATTACGACCGCCGTGATTCAGAGGGAAATTTACGTGATCTTCATTTGGATAAAGCAATTGATGTGACCACTGTTCCTCATCAAAATTCAGTGACGACACCAAAAGTTAAAGAAATGGATCATGCTACCATTACGACATTTGTGGAATCAGAGTTTTTCTCTGTATATGAATGGGAGCTTAGCGGTAAATCTACTTTTTCATTTAACGATCGATACTTATTAGTAAGTGTGATTAAGGGAGAAGCTGAACTTATTCATAAAGGGGAACAATATTCTTTGAAAAAAGGAACACATTTTATTGTACCGGCTAGTTTTGGAGAATTTGATCTAGAAGGTCATTGTAAATTGATTGTTTCGCATACGTAAGGCAGGGAGCTTTATTGAGGAAATAGAACAAACACCGACAGATCGTCGGTGTTTTTTTGCTTTTATTTAATCGTAATCTTCTTCCTGCAGTTTAATTGGCTGTGTTACCGTACTTAATAAGCACGAATATTTTATAAAAAACCAGAATACTATTTTGGAAGGATTAAAACCGGAGCAATTTAACTAAAAGAGGGTGGAAATACATGAAATACATTGGTAATTACTATCGTATTTTAGACGTACCCTATGACGCAACTTTTAGTGAAATTAAAGAAGCTTATCGAAAAAAGGTAAAAGAAGTACATCCAGATATCGAAAAAGGGAATGCTGAACAGTTTAAAAGAGTTAAAGAAGCATATGAAATTCTTAAAAATGTTGAAAAAAGAAAGAGGTATGACGACCTCCTTTTCAAAAAAGCTCATAAGGACACAAATAAACTAAAACAGGAAGCTCCTGCTAAAGCGAATCCTACCATAAATATAGTAAATATACAGAGAAATAATCGAAAACAGGATTCTTTTTCACCGCTCCTAAATGCGGCTCTTATTTTAATTGGAGTTTTGGGGAATACGTATTTAAATAAAAAGAAATAGTAAAAAAAAGCTGCCAAAAAATAATTTTTAGGCAGCTTTTCGATTTATTTGTGGATGACTTCGCAGTCCCTACTATCATCTAATCGTTATGTACAAGAGTATTACTAAAGGATATTAAAATTTATCGTATTTAAGATGAAAATTAATAATAAAAAAACAACTCATTGCCCGTGGAGGAGAAAAAAGAGCAGCCGAGGTCAAAGGGGAGCAGCTGCATTGCCCATGGAGGAGAAAAAAGAGCAGCCGAGGTTAAAGGAGAGCGGCTGCATTGCCCATGGAGGAGAAAAAAGAGCAGCCGAGGTTAAAGGAGAGCGGCTGCATTGCCCGTGGAGGAGAAAAAAGAGCAGCCGAGGTGAAAGGAGAGCGGCTGCATTGCCCGTAGAGGAGAAAAAAGAGCAGCCGAGGTGAAAGGAGAACGGCTGCATTGCCCGTAGAGGAGAAAAAAGAGCAGCCGAGGTGAAAGGAGAACGGCTGCATTGCCCATGGAGGAGAAAAAAGAGCAGCCGAGGTCAAAGGGGAGCGGCTGCATTGCCCGTGGAGGAGAAAAATAGCTTCCACGGTCAAAGCAGAGATTTAATTTTTTATCCAAGGAGAAAATAAAAATTGATTGCATCAAGACAACGTTTACAATATAATAAACATATACTTAATTCGTTCAATGAAAGAAGTAAGTTTCAAAAATCAGTTTCAACAATTGTTAGAGGTGAAAGCAATGCGTGTCCTAAGGAATGGGAGCAAAGAACTTATCAAAGATATTAACCGTTTTAAAGTATTGAATATCATTCGTGAGCAGCATCCTATCAGCCGAATTGAAATTTCAAAACAGTGTGAATTAGGCGTTTCAACGCTCACATATATCATTGAAGATTTAACCAATCAAGGGCTGATTCATGAAGTAGGAGAATCTTCTTCAACTGGTGGAAGAAGAGCGAAATTGATTGAGTTTAATAAAGATTTCGGTTCGACAATAAGTGTGAAAATTGAAGAGGAACGGTTATTAATTGCACTTACTAATATGGATGCAGAAATTATTGACGTTATTAAAATACCGTTTAAAAAATACTCTTCCCCGGAAGCTGTTATCGATATTGTTGAAGAACAGATCCCTAAAATACTCACGAATAATAACAAAAAAATTTCTAACTTGCTTGGTGTAGGAATTCTTTGCTCTGGATTAATAAATCGCCATGAAGGAATCGTTATCAGATCGTCCATGTTGGGGTGGAACAACGTACCGATTGCCAATATGTTAAAAGAAAAATTCCCCGATATTCAAATATTTGTTGATAAGAATATAAACGGGTACACTCTTGCGGAATTATGGAAGGGGGAGGGACAAGAAAGTGATGACTTTCTTGTGGTATCGGTAGGTGCTGGTATCGGCCTGACCGTCGTTATTGGCCGAAGAATTAATTACGGATCGATTGGCGGGGCTGGGGAGTTTGGGCATACAACAATTGAAATTAATGGATACCCTTGTCATTGCGGACAAATTGGCTGTTTAGAGATGTATGCTTCCGAGTTTTATTTTGAAAATAAAGGGAAAGAACTATTATCCCAATACCCTGATACTTCACTCGAGAATTTTTCTTTTTCTGAAGTTGCCAAACAGGCAGAGCTTGGAGATGAGCTTTCAAACCAGTTGCTTAAAGATATGAGCCAATACCTTGGCTATGGGATTAGAAATCTTATCAACACACTTAATCCTGACAAGATTGTGATGGCCGGGGAAGGAATGAAGTATAGTCAGTTATTTTTAGACAATGTATGCCATATTTCTCAAGACAACTTTTTTTCAAAAGTAGATATCCAAACTATTATTGTTCCATCCAGATTGCAGGATGATGCTTGGTTGATCGGAGGCGCGTTGCTCGCCATAAACCATTTATTTCAGGCTCCAATTTATGAAGATATAGACTCAAACGTTTTATAAGGGGGTGCACAACAACATGGTTGGGATGACAAAAAAGAAAACTCTGTTTTGGTTATGTATATTTCTCTTACCGAATTTGCTTGGTTTTCTAATCTTTATAGGTACTCCTATATTATCGTCACTGGCAATTAGTTTTACAGATTGGGATTTAGTGGGCGCCATTCATTTTGTAGGATTTGAAAACTATCTTAAATTAATAAAAGACCCCGACTTTTGGTCCGCTTTTAAAAATACGTTTTTATTTATTATTGGATATCTTCCTTTAGTTATGGTTCTTGGTTTAGGTACTGCATTATTACTTAATCAAAAAATGAGATTTCGGGCCCTTTTCCGTGCTATTTATTTCTTACCTGTAGTGACGAGCTGGGTTGCTGTTTCGCTCGTATGGAAATGGCTTTATAACCCTAACTACGGTTTAATTAACTATCTATTATCTTTAGTTAGTATCACGGGACCACAATGGTTAAACGATCCAAAGACTGCGATGCTGGGAGTTATACTGACAAGTGCTTGGAAAGACACCGGTTTTATCATGGTACTATTCCTTGGTGGTTTACAGAATATTTCACCATCTTATTATGAGGCTGCTTCGATTGACGGGGCAAATAAATTTCGGATGTTTTGGAGCATCACACTTCCGCTGCTAACACCAACGACATTCTTTGTGACCATTATTTCTTTAATTAATTCGTTCCAAGTATTTGATCAGGTCATGATTATGACTGAGGGAGGACCTGGCGGTGCAACGACCGTATTAGTGCAAAATATTTATAATCATGCTTTCCGTTACTTTGAGATGGGATACGCATCTGCCATGAGTTGGGCTCTCTTCATCGTCATATTCATTTTCACGTTGATTCAGATGAAGGTCCAAAAAAAGGGGGCGAATTAGGTGGATCAGATTATGAATAAAAGGCAAATGAAGACCCCGAGCATGATCAAAAAAATACTCTTTTACGTGATTTTAATTGCAGGCGCTTTCATCATGTTAGTTCCATTTCTATGGATGGTTTCTACGTCTTTTAAAACGAGTAATACAACCATGGTTCTTCCGCCAGAGTTTATTCCGAAAAAACCGACGATAGAAAATTATCAAACCGTATCAGAGATGTTTCCAATGTTCCGTTTTTTAGGGAACTCCCTTTTAGTTGCAGTTCTAACAACAATTGGTCAAATTGTTTTAAGCTCATTGGCAGCTTATGCCTTTGCGAGAATGCAATTTAAAGGAAGAGATAAGCTGTTTATGCTCTATCTTGCGACGATGATGGTGCCTTCTCAGGTAACCATGATTCCTCAGTTTATCTTAATGAAAGACTTTGGATGGTTAGATACTTATCAGGCGTTAATTGTACCAGGGATGTTTGGAGTATTTGGGACGTTTTTAATGCGTCAGGCCATGTTAGGTGTACCAAAGGAATTAGAGGAAGCGGCATTTATGGATGGAGCCAATCATTTTCAAGTCTTTATGAATGTTTGTCTTCCATTAGTAAAACCCACTATCGCCACACTGGGAATTTTCACGTTTATGGCTTCATGGAATAATTTTTTGTGGCCTTTGATTGTAACAAGTTCAAAAGAACTAGCTACATTACCTCTTGGTTTATCCCTTTTGCAAGGTCGTTGGGGTACAAACTGGAGTTTGATGATGGCTGGCGTCGTTATTAGCGTTATTCCGATTTTAGTGGTTTACCTTTTCGCTCAAAAATACTTTATTCAAGGTATGACAATGAGTGGAATGAAAGAATAAAAACAAATATTTGATAGGAGAGGGTTTAGATGAAATTTAGAAGAATGTTGGTGCTCTCAATAATTGCTTTATTCATTTTTTCTCTAGTAGGTTGTTCTTCTTCATCGAATTCAAACAAGTCAGACGGGAAAACAGTCATTAATTACTTTAGTTTTTCGGCCTCACCTGATCATGAAAAACAATTGGATCAAATGATTAAAGCTTTTGAAGCGAAAAATCCCAATATTAAAGTCAATACTGAATTAGCTTCTTATAATGATTACTTTACAAAATTGCAAACTCGCATTGCCGGCGGGCAAGCCCCGGATGTATTTGAATTGAATTATGAAAACTTCGTAGATTATGCTTCAAAAGGAACACTAGCTGATTTATCTGGATATATAAAGAACGACAAAAACTTTAAACCGGATCAGTTAAATCAGCAAGCCTATAAAGCCTATCAATATAATGGGAAACAATATGGAATGGTTGAAAGCTTCTCCAATGTATTAACATTCTATAACAAAGATTTATTTGATAAAGCTGGGGTGCCATATCCAACAGCCGATTGGAAATGGGCAGATGAGCTTGCTGCAGCGAAGAAATTAACAGATAGCAAAAACAAGATATGGGGAACTTATGCTCCAGTTACCATGAATGAATTCTATAAAATTGCAGCCCAAAATGGCGGTCAAATTTTTGATAAGGATGGAAATATAACCATTAACAGTCCTCAGAATTTAGAAGCACTTACTTACATGGTAGATAAAGTCACAAAATCAAAGGTTTCTCCTTCTCCGGCAGATATGTCTGGTCAATCCCCGGAGGATCTATTCAAAGCAGGTAAATTAGCTATTCTTCATACTGGTATTTGGGAGTTTGATGCATTTAAGGATGCTCCATTTAAATGGGATGTTCAATTAGAAGCAGGAAATACGCAAAAAGCACATCATTTCTTTGCTAATGGTCTTGCTGTATCGAAGGATTCGAAAGTACAAGAGGCAGCATACAAATTTGCTTCCTTCATGAGTGCCAGTGAAGATGTCGCAAAAATTCGTGTTGATTCCTCATGGGAATTACCTGCCATTACCAATCAAGCTATTTTGAAGCCTTACTTTGAAAAAACTCCTCCTGCTAATAAAAAGGTTGTATTTGAGGCGTTAAATTCTTTAGTATTACCTCCTGTTACTGAAAACTGGAGCAAAATAAGTGACGCAACAGATAAAGAATTCCAAAAAGCATTGAGTGGCGAGGAAACACCTAAGCAAGTATTAGAAACATTGGATTCTGAATACAAGGGAATACTGAATAAATAATATTCTCTATAAAAATAAAAAAGGATATAAGTGGGATTTGACACTTATATCCTTTTGTATAAAAGGGAGTTTACCATGAAACCATCAAAGGATTTTATCCAATTATTAACGATCTATCTTGAGCAATTAAAAGGGAATTATTTAGAAGTAGAAAAATATCTATTGGATATGCAGCCCACTTTAAAGCAGGATTCTTTTTATACCATAGCAACATGGGTATGGATCCTGCAAAAGCAAATTTCACTTCAACCCAATCATCCTCAAATAGCCAATATTGAATATCTCCCATATACAGAGTATTTATGTGAAGAATGGTCCAACCCTCAACCTAGAATTTGGGGAGATGGAAGAACCGATATTTATCTTTCAAATTTGGCTATGGCCTATGCTGCACTGCTTGAGACAAAGAATGTCAGACATGATTTTATTGTGCAAAAGACAATGACAGAAATGAGAGATTATGTTTTCAATCATTTACTCTCAGGCGGAACTGTTTTAAATGGGACGAGAGAACGAAGCTTAGCTGTTGATGAACTGCTAGCGGTTATGCCATATGGATTGTTTTCTCCTGAAGACTTGATTGTGGTTGAAGCAGTACAAAAAATGACCGTGCAATTGGAGAATGGAAAAGGACTATTGCCATTTGTAGGTTCACCAAGAACATCCTCAGCGGCAGCAGCTATGTTTGCTCTTTATTACTTAGAAAAATCGGATCGGGAAAAAGCATTGCATTATGCGGATCTAGCACGGAAAAGCAATGAAATCGATGAATTAGCAACCGTTGTTTTAGCCATATTTGATTTTTATGCAACAGAAGGCACTGTAGAAAATGATCAAATTGTTCACGTACCATATGGTCATGGAAATGTGTATATTCCACAATTAACCGAGCGAATTCCGCATTTCCCTACATTAGAGGATTACCTACAGGTGACTTGCCAAGTTATTACTCAAGAAAAAGTACAATCAGTGATGGTAATGATAGAAAATGAAACGAAAACCTGGATGCTCGAAGAACGATTAAAACCAGTGGTAAAAAACAATTCACTAGTGTATGAAAAGAAACTGGCCCCTCTTCCATACCATGAAACATATCAATACCATTTTGTCGCATTACTTAGCAGCGGAAAACAAATTGTATCAGATGCCTATGAGGTATCAACATTAGAAGTACACAAAGCAGATCGTTTTTATTTGATTGAACAAAGTGATCAAGAGCTTAAATTAGCGTTTGGAGAAGGTGAAAGGACATATGGTTTATCCTTTTCCTTTAGAAATTGCGGCTTGGATATGATCTTGCAGCAAAGTGCTCCAATAGATAATCGATCCTTAAATCTAGAAACCGCAACACTGAAATCTGGGGATATTACCTTAAAAGTGGATTTAGATCAAGCAATCATTGAAATAAACAAGGGTAATGAAAGAATTCTCGCTACACATCCATTTTTAGCACCGATTGAATGGAAAACGGACAATAATCATGAAGTTAAAGAATTTCTCATTCATTGGCAAAGTCCTGAAACGGAACAATTTTATGGATTTGGAGAACGTTATAATGCAACGGAGCAACGCGGGCAAGTCATTGATTGCTTTGTTTATAACCAATACCGTGATCAAGGTACGAGAACCTATATGCCAATTCCGTTCTATATGACCAATTCAGGATACGGCTGTTTTGTTGATACAAATTTATATACCAAATTCGATTTGGCAAAAGAGTTAAAGGATAAATGTACGTTTACAATCGAGCAAGTACCTTATATTCCAGAAACGAAGCTTCATTTTTATTTTGGAAATTATAAAGAAAATATCCAGGCCTTTACGAATGATACGGGCAAGCCAAAAATGCTCCCTGCTTGGGCTTTAGGGCCATGGATGTCCAGCAATAACTGGGATAGAGAATCGATTGTAAGAACAGAAGTGGAAGCGACAAATAACTATCAAATCCCAGCGACCGTTTTCGTTCTTGAACAATGGAGTGATGAGGCCACTTATTACATGTTCAATGATGCAGAATACGATCTAAAGGATCCAAGTGAAAGCCATAGCTATAAAGAAATATCATTTCCAGAATGGGGCAGATGGCCAAATCCGAAAGGGATGGTAGAGTATCTGCATGAGAATGGTTTAAAGCTTATCCTTTGGCAAATTCCAATCCAAAAATATTTAAACAAACAGCAGCATCCTCTTAAAGATCAAGATGAGGCTTATATGATTGAGCAAGGATACGTTGTAAAGAATGAAGATGGCTCCCCCTACCGTATTCCGGAAAATTGGTTTACGGGAAGCTTAATCATGGATTTTAGTCATAAAGAGGGCTTTGAATGGTGGTTTAAGAAACGCCAATACTTAATTGATATTGGAGTAGATGGCTTTAAAACCGATGGCGGTGAATTTGTATTTGGCAAGAATTTAAAATTTGCCAATGGCCAAACAGGCAGTGAGATGCGTAATCAGTATCCAAATGATTATATTTCAGCCTATTATCAATTTGCCCAGCAAAACAACGGTATTACCTTCAGCCGGGCAGGATATACAGGGGCACAGAATTTTCCAGCCCATTGGGCCGGTGATGAGCGCTCAACGTTTGCAGCCTTTAGGCGCTCACTTATAGCAGGCCTCAATGCCGGGTTAGCTGGAATTCCGTTCTGGAGCTGGGATATGGCTGGATTCAATGGAGAAATCCCATCAGCTGAATTGTTTATGCGTTCATCTGCTATGGCGGCATTTTGCCCGATCATGCAATACCATGCGGAAAGCAAGGCTGAATTCAATCAAGATAGAACACCATGGAATATTGCAGGAAGAACAGGTGAAGAACAAGTTATAGATGTATATCGGTTCTTTGCCGATGTCCGAATGAATCTATTGCCCTATCTATATCAAGAGGCTCAAAAAGCAAGTGAAACAGGGCTGCCGATGATGAGAGCGCTTATGGTTGATTATCCGGATGATGGTAGGGCACGTGGATTATATGATGAATATCTTTTTGGGGAATCCCTATTGGTTGCCCCGATTATTGAAGAAGGCTCGATAACTAGAAATGTTTATCTGCCTGAAGGTACTTGGTTTGATCTTTGGACGAATGAAAAAATCACAGGACCAGTCATGATCCGTGTCGTTGCTCAAGTTGACCAAATTCCGGTTTTTGTAAAAGCTAATCAAGCATTGCTACTCAATGTCGACGATACTAGGAAACTTGGTTCATCAGTAGGAAATGATATCACTAAATATAACACTCCGCTCTGTAAAATCTTCTGTGATGATGTTTTTGAGCAAACACTTGTTGATCATATGGGCAATCAAGTATTCGTTTCTATTCAAGAGGAAGATGATGAATTGGCAGTGAAAGTGGAAAGTAAAATAGAAAACCTGGAATTTGAAGTAGTTGGAAATCTTAAACCTATTAGAATGATCAAGAAATAAAATTTTTATAATCCCTTGGTAAACGGATTGTTAAAAAACGCAAAGGAGGTCGATTATGTTAGAAACAACGAGTCATGCAATATTACCTTCTAAAGTAAATAAAAAAGCGGAGGTCCGCCATCCTGTTACGTCTGTTCTATCCTATGAATGGGACGGAAAAGTATTAACAGGAACTCTTTCCAAAGGGGCATTTTGTCTCTATTTTATCAATGAGAAAACGATGAGATTCATTGTAAATCCATTTGGCGAGGTGGATCGTTCTGTTTCAATCGCAGCAGTTGGTGATTTAAGGGGCATGGTCGGCTCATTGGAAGAAACCGATCCATTCATTCAATTACAGGTGGGTGGCAATGAGGTAATCATAGAAAAAGAACTTTTTGGACTTACAGTAAAAAAAGAAGGGGAAGTTCTATTTCAAACAGCCACCCCTTCCATTTCTTATAACTCAGAAAAACATATTTATTTTACGGTAAAGAAACGTGAGCATTCTCCTATTTATGGTTTAGGGGAAAAAAGCGGATTTATCAATAAAAATGGGGAAAAAATTAGTAATTGGAATACAGATGTCTATGCCCCGCATAATAAGGATACAGTCGAACTCTATCAGTCTATCCCTTTTGTTCTGTTACATGATAAGGATAAAACGACAGGGATTTTCTATGATAATTCTTTTCGCACCGAATTTGATATGCAAAGCTATCGGGATCAGCTAACCATTATGGCTGAAGGCGGTCAAGTCAATGCTTATATTCTTCTGGGGGAAAATGTAAAAGAAGTAGTCAAACTGTACACGAATCTAACAGGGAAAACGCCGCTGCCTCCAAAATGGGCGCTTGGCTATCACCAGTCTCGCTACAGCTATACTTCCCAAGAGGAAGTAAAGGGGATTGTCAGCGGGTTCAAGGACAACGATATTCCTTTAGATTGTGTGTTCCTGGATATTCATTACATGGATGGTTATCGTGTCTTTACTTTTGATGAAGATAAGTTTCCACAATATAAAGAATTAATTAAGGACCTTGCTCAACAAAAGGTTGATGTTGTTCCAATCGTGGATCCCGGCATTAAAAAGGACGTAGAATATCCAGTTTACCGTGAAGGAATGAAAAAGGGATTTTTCAGTAAATATTTGAGCGGGGAAGTATATTATGGTGAGGTCTGGCCAGGGATTAGCGCCTTTCCTGACTTTTTTAATCAATCGGTTCAAGAATGGTGGGGACAACTCCACCGCTTTTATACGGACTTGGGTATTCGGGGAATCTGGAATGATATGAATGAGCCTTCCGTTTTTAATGAATCAAAAACGATGGATTTAGATGTTATTCATGATGTGGATGGCAAGGAAATTACTCATAAAGAAGGGCATAACTTATATGGGTTATATATGAGTAAAGCAACTTTTGAGGGTTTACAGAAACTACTGGAAAACGGGCGGCCATTTTCTCTGACTAGAGCAGGTTATGCAGGGGTTCAAAGATATTCTGCTGTATGGACAGGAGATAACAGAAGCCATTGGGAGCATTTAGAAATGTCACTGCCGATGATTATGAATTTAGGAATGTCAGGGGTTGCTTTTGCAGGTGCAGACGTTGGAGGTTTTTCATCTGATGCAACTCCAGAGCTACTCATCCGGTGGACACAGGTTGGCGCCTTTATGCCGTATTTCCGTAATCATAGTGTTCAAGACTCAATCTATCAAGAACCTTGGGCATTTGGAAGTGATACATTAGCTTTGGTTAAAAAGTATATCGAATTACGTTATCGATTTATGCCATACTTATATACTTTGTTTCACGAAACAGAACAAACTGGACTGCCTGTTGTTCGGCCACTAGTAATGGAATTTCCAAATGACCCTGAAACCTTCCAATGCAGTGATGAATTTCTGTTAGGAAGTCAACTACTGATTGCACCAATCCTTCGTCCAGGTAAAACCCATCGTTCTGTTTATTTACCAGCAGGTACTTGGTATGATTTTTGGACACATCAAAAATATGAAGGCGGCCAATATCATCTGATATCAGCTGATTTGGATACACTTCCAATCTTTGTTAAGGCAGGGACAATACTACCACTCGGAACCCCTGTTCAAAATACAAAAGAAAACCAAGACATTGAACTGGAAGTCTATTATTCCAAAGTAGGAATGATGGGGCATCTATACGAAGATGATGGATACTCCTATGATTATCAGGCTCATCAATATCGTTTATCAACCTTTAAAATGGATGAGGATCTCGAGCTTAGAATTGAAAAAGAAGGTTCATATTCCCAAATCGCTTCAATTAAAAATATTGAAATAATTGGAATGTCCTAAAAGTGAAATAAGAGGGTGAAGCAGTAACATGAAGAAAGAGACAAATGATTGGTGGAAAAAAAGTGTTGTCTATCAAATCTATCCTAAAAGCTTTAATGATAGTAATGGCGATGGTATCGGAGATATCCAAGGAATTATTGAAAAATTGGATTATCTCAAAAACCTTGGAGTGGACGTTATTTGGTTATCGCCTATATATGATTCTCCACAAGAAGATAATGGCTATGATATTCGGAATTACCAAACTATTTTTAAACAATACGGAACGATGGATGATTTTGAGCAATTATTAACGGAAATGCATCAAAGAGATTTAAAGCTGGTAATGGACCTGGTCGTCAATCATACTTCGGATGAACACCAATGGTTTGTTGAGTCAAAACAGAGTAAAGATAATCTTTACCGCGATTATTATATTTGGCGCGACGGTAAAGGGAATGGAGAACCGCCAAATAATTGGGGCTCTATTTTTAGCGGATCAGCCTGGCAATTTGATGAAGAAACAGAGCAGTATTATCTTCATTTATTTGCGGTAAAGCAGCCAGATTTAAACTGGGAAAATCCAAACTTAAGATCCGACATTTATGAAATGATGAAGTTTTGGCTGGATAAAGGAATCGACGGCTTCCGCATGGATGTTATCAACTTTATCTCAAAAGATCCTTCCTTCCCTGATGGAAAAGTAGCAGAAGGCCAATTATACGGAGATAGCGGCCCCTATTTTGTAAACGGTCCACGAATTCATGAGTTTTTAAAAGAAATGAATCGCGAGGTTCTTTCCCATTATGATGTAATGACGGTTGGTGAAATGCCAGGAGCCTCACCTGAGGATGCATTGGTTTATACAAACCCAGAGAGCAAAGAAGTAAATATGGTTTTTACTTTCGAACATATGAATTTTGACTGTGTAAATGGTGACAAGTGGAATTTAAAGCCGCTTGATTTAGTGGAACTGAAAAAGAACTTTGAAAAATGGCAAACATCCTTACATGGCACTGGGTGGAATAGTTTGTATTGGAACAATCATGATCAGCCGCGTATCGTCTCCCGCTTTGGGAATGACCAGGAATATCGGGTGAAATCGGCGAAGATGCTGGCAACCTGCCTTCACATGATGCAGGGTACGCCATATATTTACCAAGGTGAAGAAATTGGAATGACGAATGTGCATTTCGGGACGCTTGATGATTACCGTGATATTGAACTTTTAAATATGTATAAAGAAAAAACATTAATGGGCTGGTCACATGAGAGGATTATGGAAGCGATCTATGCTAAAGGAAGGGACAACGCACGTACGCCGATACAATGGGATGAGTCTGAAAATGGCGGTTTCACGACAGGTATCCCATGGATAAAAGTGAATCCAAGTTATAAAGAAATTAATGCAAATGCTGCTTTAGAGGATCACGATTCCATCTATTATTATTACCAGCGTCTTATCCGTTTAAGAAAAGAAATGGATATTATTACAACTGGCAAATTCGAACTTATTTTGGAAGATGATGCCAATGTGTTTGCATATAAAAGAATGGTGGAAAATGAAACATTATTGATACTTTGTAATTTTTCAAATCAATCCATTGATTTAATTGATAAATTAAATATTGAATCACTTAATCGAACATCCATCGTCATTACTAATGAAGAAAATGAAAATGAGAGAAGCATATTAGCACCATTTGAGGCGGTAGTGTATTCAATTAAATAAAGTGTTAAATCCAAGACAAGAAAAAGTACACATCCACTAGGATCTAGCTTTTTGGTCGTGTTTCAACTATAAGAAGATCTTTAACGGAAGGCTGACACCTTAGCATTGGAGTCAGCCTTCTGTTTTTTCTTTTGGCTATTTTCGCAGGTATTTGTTTTTCGAACCCTACAGGCTAAATATTAAATATAAGTCATCCAATTCATTATTATTCATATAACTAAATCTATAAAAGGATAATAAAGATTTACAAAAGGGAAAGATATGAATTGAATGTTTCACACCTAAAGAAATCTTTGTTTAAAACCAAACAAAATAGTTTAAACGAAACATCAAACGGAAAAATTACCTTGTCAATATCACAAACAATCCACCTGTAATCATAGAAGATATTAGACTAGCAAATGAGGAATTCTTATATATTATGGACAATTCGACTGCCACTGCAGATTTCAAATGAATAGGGACATATATCTAATCGTTATGGAGATAAAAAAGCTTTACTGCTCCCCAAGAGAACCATCCGCATGGCTTAATTCGTTGGACCATTGTCAACAGTGGCTTCGATGGCACTTTGGATGCTGGTCGGCACATAGGAAAGGAAATCATAGCCAGTCAAGGACTCAATGGTATCGACACTTACCCTGTAGTAGCTCCAAGGGTGAATGGAAGCCGTTTGATCATTCGGCATCAACACCGCGATTACTCTGGTCGAAGTGGTGATACGGCTAAGATCATTATTCCCGTTAGGCAATACGACGATCACCTTCCATGTCTTTGCCGGGACGACAACTCCATTCCCTACAGTGGTCATATATCCATTTGAACCAGTGCCCCCGGATCCGTAACCTCCGGAAATAATATATAATTCATTTCCAGCTGAAACAAGTGAACGGCTATATTCTTCTAAACTTTCCCAAGTGATCTCATTATTATTGGGAGCTTAAGGAATCATATTGCTCATCAGAAACGTTGCTGAATTGGTGGCAACTGAAGATGTCCGATCACCAGATGGACACATATGCCCTCTGTCAAATCCGGTTCCGGAAAATTCATTGGCTGTAACCTCATACCATCCTGTCGGCAAGGTTGTATCTGGACGGAAGTCATCCTGACGCGGGGTGCTCCCAAGATCCGATGCACCTAAATGCCAACTCACCCAGTTTGGCTCGTGTTTGCTATTATTGTAGGAAAGATCATATTGCGGCTTGATCATCAAATAATTAGTGGAATTGGATGTATTACTTGTCGCACCACTTGGATTTCCTAATCCCATATTATCATTGTCAGTACCTGATTGTGTTTGCGGTTCAGCTGGAGAAGTCGAATTTTGAGGAGCCAAGCTGCTTGTAATCACTAGGTCGTTTGCATTATTGTTCGTGTCCCAGCCATTCCCTTGCCCCTGTACGGTTCCACCGTTGTTGTCTTTCCGTTCTGCACTTGTCGTATTGGAAAGAGTGCCAACTGGAGTCGTCTCTGAATCATTGGCCGAGCCGAAGCCTACAAAATCGACAACATTTGCATTGGTTGAACCCGATACCGAAGTAGTGACTTTGGCCAATGCCACTTTTCCGCTGCTGGCACTTAAGTTTATCGTTCCTGTCACATCAGGAGTCGGCAAGTCTACCGTTCCACCGCCGCCGCTCGCTTCTTTTATTAAATAGAATTGATGTGAGCCAATGCTGCCTGATAAATTTGTAATACTAGTAAATGTACCGGTTGAAGAGGCGTATTGAACAGACCATCCAGACAAACTAACGCTAGAACTTGTCGGGTTGTAGAGTTCAATATAATCATTTTTGTAGGAAGAACCACTATTCCCTCCACCGCCATAAATTTCACTGATCACCACATGAGTGCCCACAGCAGCCTGGGTAGGAGTAATAAATAAACTTCCTAAAGCACCTAAAGACACGAGGAACATACAAACAAGAAAGGCTACATTTTTCTTTATATTGCCTTTGGATCTTTTTGGTAAAATTTTATTTTGAATCGATTCGCTTTTAAACATTTAGCGATAACCTCCCATTGATTTAAGGAAAATCATATTAATAGGATCAACTTGATTCTCAATAAAGTGTGCTCATACATAGATCGTATAGGGATTAAACATTGTAGTGAAAAATAATGAAGGTAGTCGGGAGTTCGAAAAATAGATTCTAGTTGAGGATTCTTGTGGAGCGACGTCATTGAAATGATATCGAGCTGTCTATGAAATAATAAATGTGTTAGATGAAGGACTTAAATGAATTCTGAGCACCTCCTTATGCTATTATTCAAAATCATCACTTAAAGAATATGCAAGGAATGAGTCTAATATATGTTTAAAGCAGCAGTGCCTTCCCCATTCTCACAACACATGCTTTGAATACATGTGTACCTTGCTTAATTTCACAATATCATAAATCTTTTTTTAAAAGTTTTAATTTTAGGTAAATAATTCCACACCTTCTTTTGAGAGGCATCACGGGGACGGTTCTCTCGGCTTTTTTAGACCAAGAGAACCGTCCCCATCGCTTTAATGATTCATATTTGTATTCATACCTGGAGTTTGCGGCATTCCTTGTGCCGGCGCAAAGGCATTAAGCAGCTGCTGCATATCCTGCTGAGCAAGCTGCGGGACCTGATAGTAATGATGTTTATTCTGATAAATTGAAAGTTCATACGCCATTTCTATGCAGTTAGGAACCGAGTCGGCCAGCACGCGACGGACGACTGGATTGGTGACTTCACATGCCACCATTGTTTTCATCGAGGCACCCGATTTACAACAGCCAAGCATCATTCCGGAAATACACTGATCTGTTAATTCCGATACGGATTGCAACGGCTTTTTCGGCTGGGACGGCTGCAGCCCATAGACAAAATCATTGCCTTGCTTCATTTCATACCGGTTGGTGTGGTGAGAAGGATTTTGCCCTGTCTTAAAGCACTCCACCGTAATGTTATATTCATCCTGCATAAATTGATATTGGCGGTCCAGAATATCCATTAATTCCGGATCTTTAACATGCTGACGTAACAGCATGTACTGATCCATTGCCCCAATTGCTCCGGAAAGAACCTCATGAACATCAAATACCTCGTGCCCTCCATGATTCATTTGCGGCGGCACGGCTCCTGTATGCATATTTTGGTGCATTTGCCCTTGCTGATTTTGCATCAAATGTATCTCCTCCATGTAGATTTTTAAAATAACCATAGTTATTATGTATCTAGATAAATCAGATATTCATGCCAAAAGGAATTTAAAAGTGGGGAAAAATTATGTGGGGAAATTGGACGAAAATTTCTCAGATTCTATATAGAATAAGAAGTATTTGCTCCAAATATAATATCCCCATTTACCTTTTTAAACTTTAAAGGTTAGTAATACTATCCCGGAGCTTAAAAACACTTGCCAAAAGGCCGGCTTCCTCATGGAAACCGGCCTTTCATTATTTATGCTAGTTCATAATCGGTCACATTGCGCTCGATGATTCGTGCTCCTTTTGCGGAAACAAGCTTTCCGTTCAAAGTGTTGAAGACACCAGCTGCGATAATCTGGGCCATTGATTGCTTAACAACCGCTTCATCAATGGGTTCCTTCGGATTATCAATCGATAAACGAGCTACTTTACCAAGATCGGTATCAAATTGTAACTCCAATGATTTGGCCATTTTTTTCACCTCCTGTCATAATCAATTCCTGTTTCATTAGCTTAGTATGTCGGAGCTGTCCGCTCTTTCGACGCGGCTAATCGGATCGTTGCACAATACGAAAATGGCTTGTGCTGTTTGATAGAGTTGATCCGCAGTAGCCAGGCTATTGATGTTATTGAAGGTTTTTGCTTTGGTAAGCGGATTTCCCTTTTCGTCCATCCCGACATCGAACACCAATCGCAGCTTTGTATCGGTTAATCTTGCCTGTGCCATGTTTATCACCACCTTTCACCTTCTATATAGGGATTTAGGGGGTGGAAAGGACATGGTGGTTGAAAAAAATGATTTAAAAACAATCCATTGCCCGTGGAGGAGAAAAAAGAACAGCCGTGGTCAAAGCAGAGTGGCTACATTGCCCGTGGAGGAGAAAAAAGAACAGCCGCGGTCCAAGCAGAGGGGCTGCATTGCCCGTGGAGGAGAAAAAAGAACAGCCGTGGTCAAAGCAGAGTGGCTATTACCCGTGGAGAAGAAAAAAGAGCAGCCGCGATCCAAGCAGAGGGGCTGTATTGCCCGTGGAGGAGAAAAAAGAGCAGCCGTGGTCAAAGCAGAGTGGCTATTACCCGTGGAGGAGAAAAAAGAGCTGCCGTGGTCAAAGCAGAGTGGTTGCATTGCCCGTGGAGGAGAAAAAAGAGCTGTCGCGGTCCAAGCAGAGTGGCTGCATTGCTCGTGGAGGAGAAAAAAGAGCTGCCGCGGTCCAAGCAGAGCGGCTGCATTGCCCGTGGAGGAGAAAAAAGAGCTACCTTGGTCCAAGCAGTGATCTTTACGCTTTTTTAAAGAGCCAATTTAATAAAATTTCCCCCTTCATTTATAACTTTCGAAAAATTTCCTTAACGATACGGAAAAGAACTAATTTTTAATTATCACCGAAAATAGATACAATTCAAAGTATAGAAGATAACGTTATCAGTTGTAAGGGTTTACAGAAGTAAAATTTAACACGATAGAGGGTGAAGGATTGGAAATCAAATCATTGATAAATGAAGACTTGATTGAGTTAAACTTGGATGCTGCAACCCAGAACGAAGTGATTTCTCAATTAACTTCATTGTTAGCTAAGCAAGGAAGAATTGAATCAGAACTTGCCTTTTTCCAAGGTGTTCTTGATCGAGAAGCAGAATTTACAACAGGCTTTGGCAATGGATTTGCCATCCCTCATTGCAAAAGCGATACCGTAAAAACGGCGAGTATAGTGATCGGGAAAACAGCAAACGAAATTGACTGGAATTCCTTCGATGACAAACCTGTTACCTTTATTATCATGCTGGCGATACCAGCAACAGAAGGTGGCACAACTCATCTTCAAATATTAGCAGCACTGTCTGGCAAATTAATGGAGGATGAGTTCCGTGATCAGTTAATGACCGCAACACATCCTAAACAAATTCTTGAATTAATAGATGAATTAGTTACCCAAAAAACAAATTAAGAAAAGGTGGAAATTATCATGAAAATTATCGCAATAACAGCTTGCCCAGCAGGCGTAGCACATACAAATATGGCTGCAGCTGCTTTACAAATGACAGCAAAAAAGATGGGTCATCAAATCAAGGTTGAAAAACAAGGCGCTATGGGGATTGAAAATTCTATTTCAGCTAAAGAAGTAGCGGAAGCAAATGTTCTTATTTTGGCTGTTGATACAGCGATTGCCAAAGCAGACCGTTTTAATGACATCCCTACTCTTAAGGTGCCGGTTGCGGAAGCCGTTAAAAACCCGCAAGGTCTTATCAATAAAGCTCTAGAGCTTGTAAAGTAAAAAAAGGGGGAGAAAGTAATGATGAAAAAGTTTCTTGAAGAAGCAAAAACACATTTAATGACTGGTGTTTCCTATATGTTGCCGTTTGTTGTTGCTGGTGGATTACTCCTAACGATTGGTTTACTTTTAGGCGGGGGCGATACTGGGCATGGTACAGCTTTTGCTAAACAAACGGTTAAAGTCGGTGTCTTAATTTTCTCACTAATGGTGCCAGTAATGGCAGGTTATATGTCCTATTCCATTGCAGACCGTCCGGGTATTGCTCCAGGTATGGTTGGCGGATTGATTGCACATGAAATTGGCGCTGGATTTTTAGGCGGTATTGTTGCAGGTTTTATTGCGGGTTATATTGTTAATTTTATTAAAAAGCTTCCTATGCACCCTTATTTAGCTGCTCTTAAACCAATTATTGTTATTCCTTTATTAGGTGCTGGGGCTGTTGCCTTAATTATGTATATTATTGGTCAGCCAATTGCGATTGCTTCCAAAGGATTAGAAGCTTGGTTAACATCATTAAGCGGTGGAAATTTAGCATTACTTGGTCTGATTATTGGTGCGATGATGGCATTTGATATGGGTGGACCTATTAATAAAGTAGCGTTTGCGTTCTGTGTCGGAATGTTGAATCAACATGTTTACGCTCCAATGGCAGCTTGTTGGATTGGTATTATGACACCGCCAATTGGACTTGCTCTTGCGACAAGACTTGCTCCGAAGAAATTTACAGTGGGAGAAAGAGCAAGTGCGCTTCCTTCGACAATTATGGGTGCGACAGGGATCACAGAAGGTGCGATTCCATTTGCGGTAAGTGACCCGCTTCGTGTTATTCCATCCATTGTGGTTGGTTCAGCTGTAGGTGGCGCATTAGCGATGGCACTTGGTTCAGCAGCTCCTGTACCAAGCGGCGGGGTCTTGGTTATTCCGTTCTTTATTAAACCATTTATGTTCGTCATTGCCTTTGCTGTAGGGATCGTCACAACTGCATTAATGACTGTTTTGTTAAAAAAGAAAGTTGAAGAAGAAGTAGACTACACTCAAGAAGTTGCTTGAAAAAAATAGATTACATTTTACTGAGGGGACTTTTAAAGGACCCTCATCTTCTTTATAAATTATGGTTTCTGGAGGCTATTACTATGAATTTTCATGTCATTTCCCATACACATTGGGATCGGGAGTGGCACCAAACCTATCAGCAATATCGGGTAAAGTTAATCCGTTTTATGGATGAATTACTGGACCTTTTAAAAACAAGTCCTGGCTACACTTCCTTTCTACTGGATGGACAAACGATTGTATTAGAGGATTATTTAGAAATTAAACCTAAAAATCGGGATCGAATCAAGCAGCTGGTGGAAGAGGGCCGGATTATTATCGGTCCATGGTACATCCAGCCGGACGAGTTCACTCCAAGCGGAGAATCGCTCGTGCGTAATTTATTAATTGGCCAGCAGGTTGGAAATGAGTTTGGTCCTTCGATGCAAATCGGCTATTTACCAGATTCATTTGGACAGGCAGCGCAAATTCCTCAAGTATTAAAGGGATTTGGGATCGGACATGCCTTATTCTGGCGCGGGATTACCCATGAAGAAACTGAAAAAACGGATTTCTGGTGGGTAGGTCCTGATGGATCGAAAGTATTAACAACAAATCTTCCATTCGGCTATGGGAATGGCCGGATGCTATCAACGGATTTCGAACAAAATCTAGAAATTATCGCAGATAATCATAAGAACTTAAAGGATATGGCGACATCACCCAATATGTTATTGATGTCAGGCTTTGACCAGAGAAGTGCCAATAAAGACCTGCCTGAAATCATTGACGAACTAAATCAATATTATGCGGAACAAGGATCTGAGTTCCAGGTCAAACTCAGCCGTCTGCAGGATTATTTTGAAGGGGTTTCTCGTGAATCAGAAAAACTGGAAACTCTTTCAGGTGAGTTTAGAAAAGGGAAAAATATGCGCGTTCATGTCAGTATTGCATCGACTCGTTTAGATTTGAAAAAGAAAAATTTTGAGGTTCAAAATCTTTATGAGAAATATTTAGAGCCGATAAACGCCCTTTCCTTCTTAGCCGGCCATCCGTATGATAATGAAATCATCAATAAAGGCTGGAAATACATGATGCAAAATCATGCTCATGATTCCATCTGTAACGTGTGTACAGATGCCACTCATCAAGAAATGAAGATGAGATATGAATTTGCCGAGCAAATTGGTAAGACTGTAAAGAAATCGGCCGTAGAGGATTTGTTAGGGGACATTGCGTTTCAAGAAAACCAGGGTATTCCATTAGTGGTTATGAATACTCTTGGTCAAAAACGGAAAAATCTTGCGGAAGCAACGCTTCATTTAACTTCGAAGCAATTTACGATCGTTGATTCGAATGGAAAGGAAGTACCATACCAAATCATTGAAACAAAAGAAGAAAACTTAAACGATAAACAAATTGAAATTGGCGTAAAAAATGAAGATCAATTCGTTATTACGACCAAAATAAAATTTGCCGCGGAAGTGGATGGCTTTGGATTTACGACTTATTACGTAAAAGAAAATGCTTCGAAGTCCTATCCATTTGCAGATGTTTACCAAAATGGGACATTTGGAAACGAATTTTTTGAAATGAATATTAACCCAAATGGGTCATTAACCATCAAAGAAAGAAAAACTGGTACCGTTTTTGAAGGATTAAATGTTTATGAAGAAGGCGGTAATGCCGGGGATGAATATGATTTCTCACCACCTAGGGAAGATGTCATCATTACGACAAAGGAATCAACTCCTGAGATAGAAGTAGTTCATAATGGTCCGCTCTTTGCGACGGTGAAGATCTCCTATCGTTTGGAATTCCCAGTAGATACGGATGTTTACGGACGTGTAGAAGAAATGATGCCGTCTACGATTGAATCGTATGTGACCGTCAATCGTTTTGAAGATCGGGTCGATATTAAAACCGTCATTGATAATACGGTTAAAAACCACCGAATACGTGCCCTTTTTGATACGGGAATCCAAACAAACACGCATGTTGCTGACCAGCAATTTGGCACTATTCGTCGTGAAAACTATTTGGAGCAGGTTGAATACTGGGAACAGGAAAATTGGGAAGAAAAATATTACCCTATTTATCCGCAGCAGAAGTTTGTGGATGTATCGGATGATCAAAAAGGCATTTCCATTCTTAATAAAGGCTTGCCGCAATACGAGATTTTACACGGGGATCAACCAACCATTGCCCTTACGTTATTAGCTGGAACCGATTATATGGGTAAACAGGATTTAGTCGATCGTCCTGGAAGACGTTCAGGTCTTCATGTCGAAACGCCGGATAGTCTTCTGATGGGCCGACATGAAATGGAGTACGCCATTATTCCGCACCAAGGTAATGAGATAGAAGCAGGAATTGGGAGTAAAGCAAACGAATTTACTGCACCGTTTGTGACGATTCCAGCAGCCGGGAAGCAGGGCAAGGGCTCTTTGCCTGACAATTGCAGCTTTATCCGTCTTGATCATACAGGCATGGCGATCAGTGCAGTGAAAAAATCGGAAAATGATGAGAGTCTTTTAGTAAGAATTTATAATACAACCAACCAACCGATTGAGGCGGCCAAGGTTGAAATCAATCAAGAGTTTTTCAAAACTATTAAACTAGTTGATTTGAATGAAACTCCTATCATTGATGCAGATAAGCGTATCCTTTTTACTGACAATGAAATTCAAATAAAAGATATTCGTTCGAACGAAATCTTCAGTTTCCAATTAGCTTAACGTCTTTTAAAAGGAGATACCCAAGGAGTAGCGTGATCAAGTCACCTCTTTTTAAGGGTGTCTCCTTCGTTATTTTTCAGAGCGGAGGGATAAACATGTGCGATAATTTAGTTGTATTGCCGGATTATACAAGCGGGTCTCGGATGATTGTGGCAAAGAATAGTGACCGACCTGCCTACGAGAGCCAGCCTCTTGTCTATCATCCACGTCAGGTCTTTGCCAATGAGGACATGCTAAAACTGGCCTACGTGACGATACCTCAAATCGATGAAACATTTTTAACGATTGGGTCATCCCCTTATTGGTGTTGGGGTTATGAGCAAGGAATGAATGAATACGGTGTGGCAATAGGTAATGAAGCCACTTTTACAAAAGATCTGAAGGAAAGTGCGGCAAATCCCAATCAACCAAAAGGGATTTTGGGGATGGAGCTTGTCCGTCTGGGACTTGAAAGAGGTAAAACGGCCAAAGAGGCATTGGATGTAATTGCGAAGTTAATTGAAGAGTATGGTCAATGGGGCAGTGCCGTCGTCGGTGAGGAGAAGCCTTACAATAATTCTTTCATTATCGCGGATTCTAAAGAAGCATGGGTATTGGAAACAGCAGGCCAAAATTGGATTGCGAAAAGAATTCAAGATCCATTCCATTCGATTTCAAACGAAATGAGCATTCGTGATAAGTGGGATTTAGCGAGTGAGGATTTCGTTGAAAAGGCTGTTCGTTCAGGCTGGATTAATCGTGAGACGAATTTTGATGCTGCCTATGCCTATACTGATTTTACGAATTCCTTGCAGGTTTCCCATATTCGAGTCCAGCGCACAAAGCAATTACTTAGCGAGAAATTGGCTGCGGGTCAACAGGTGGACCTCAATTGGCTGAAAAGGATTTTACGGGATCATTATGAAGACACGTTTTTAGAAGGACCCTTCTTTAATGCGGCATTGCCGGATTTTCAAACAATCTGTATGCACTCCTCTCCGGCGAATTTTACTTGGGGAATTACGGCTTCATCCACGATCTTTGAGCTTCCAAAGGATGAGTGGCATTTCCCGCTTGTTTGGTGGTCACCTGCAACACCATGCACAGGCCTTTATCTGCCGATTTTTATGTGTGAACAGGACTTTCCTGAGTTTCTATCTAATGCCGGAACGGAGAAAGAAAAGACGGCAGATCCTTCAAAATCAGCGGTTGATGAATCGGCAGAGGATTCCTATTGGTGGATGTTTAGGGATTTACTTGATGAATTAAAAGGCGATGAAAATGGAAATTTATTTAATAAGAATAAGGAAATGGCGAGATCTTCCTTTGATCGGTTAGAGCGGAAATGGATGACCTTAACACGTGAGATTGAAGAGGAAGCGGCGTTTCTTCATAAAGCTGGTAAACGAAAAGAAGCCATCGCCTTAGTTACGGCCTTTTCAAGTGAATGCTTAAATGAAGCGATTGAAGCGATTGAGGAAATTCGACTGCAATTACACGGAATGGTTTTAGCTTAAAAGTTCTTATTCGTTTAGTGGGGTGGAAGTCATGCTTGTTTTAAACAACCGTCTTAAGTCATTAGTAAAAGAATTGCTATCACATAAGGATCCTGTAACGAGTGAATACTTGGCTAAAGTAATCGGTGTCACTTCCCGGACGATAAGAAATGATGTGAAAACATTAAATCTTGAATTGAAAAAAATTGGTGTTCAAATTGAAGCGAATCGAGGTGTTGGGTATTTTATTGATCCAACACTAACAGAGTTAATCGAAGAGCTCTTTATGCTGCAGGAAGAGGAACAAAGTCATGCACCTGTATTGCCGGAGGAACGAGTCTTATACATTTTGAAAAGTATTATCATGGCGGATGATTTTATTGCGACAGAGCAAATCGCCAATGAATTATTTGTCAGTAAATCCACCATTGATAATGACCTCAAACAGGTAGAGAAACTACTAGAAAAATATAACTTAACATTGTTTAAGAAACAAAACTATGGAATCAAATTGATTGGAAGCGAAATGAATATTCGTTTTTGTTTGTCTGAAAGCTTGGCAAATATGCGAAACGAACAAATGCAGCTTGAGATGAATGCCGATCACCCTCTGATTCCAGATGTGAACATGGAGGAAATTAAGGCCATTACAAAGGAACATATTGAACAGCTCCCTTTTAAAATGGCTGAACTGCCGCTGGGCAATCTTGTGATGCATATTGCGATTGCCATTCAAAGAATTAAAAAGGGTAAAAATGTGGAAGCGGGTACGATTGCACTCGAACAAATTGAAAATCAGGTCGAATATCTGGTTGCGAAGAAAATTGTCGTTTCGATTGAAGAAACATTTTCGATCAAGGTCCCTCCTGGTGAAGTAGCGTATGTCACGATTCATTTGCTTGGGGCCAAACATTTTGAAGATGAGAATTTATCAGACACCAACTTTACCCATTTGGTTGGAGAGGGTAACTATCAATTAATTAAAGAAATTCTTGCTGAAATCAAGAGAGTGTACCTCATTGATTTATGCGCTGACCGAGAACTCATTTATGGCTTAGGACTTCACTTGCGTTCGGCGATGAACCGAATGAAGTATAAGATGAACTTGAGAAACCCGTTGTTAAAGGAAATCAAAAGTCATTATCCTTTTTCATTTGAATTAGGGATTGTCGCAGCTGAATTCATTCAAAAAAACAGCGAGCTTACCGTGAATGAGGATGAAATCGGTTATATTGCGATCCATTTGGAAGCGGCGCTTGAGCGGATGAAAAACAAGAAACGGCGTGAGGTGAAACGTGTAGCCATTGTTTGTGCCTCTGGATTGGGAACAGCCAAGCTACTTTCGGCAAGTATTGAGAGCAAGTTTCCGGGGATTGACATTGTTGGGACCTTTCCATCCTATTCCATTAAGAATATTAAAAAGGAAGCCGCTGATTTAATCTTAAGTACGATTCCTGTGAAAGAAGAAAGCCCGATCCCGATTCTCCATATTAACACGATGTTAACGGAAAAAGATGTTAAAAAGGTGCAAGAGCATATTTCAAGCAAATATTTAAATGAGGATAAAACGAAATCCTTCCATAAACTGCAAAATTTATTTCATGAAGATTTATTTTTCACTGATATTCTTAAGAAAAATCCAACAGAAATTATCAAATCATTAACGACGATTTTAAATATTAAAGGGTATGTGGATGATTCCTTTCAGCAATCGGTTCTTGACCGTGAGGAAATTTCGCCTACATCCATTGGAAATCTTGTTGCCATTCCTCACCCGTTAAAACCCAATGCGTTAGGGTCCTGTATCGCCATCGGGATTCTAAAGAAACCCGTGAAATGGGGAGAGCAATCGGTTCAATTGGTGCTGCTGCTCGCATTGAATGAAGCGGATAAGGAAGAGTTCAGCCATCTTTTTAATCATTTATGGCAGCTGGTGCAACATAAAAAATTGGTTGATGAGCTTTGTTCCAAGAAGAATTTCACGGATTTTCTCCAGCAATTCTATTCAATTAAGTAGGAAAAACGGAAAGGGAGCGAATGGAAAAATGAAAGTTGTCATCGCACCAGATAGTTTTAAAGAAAGTCTTTCTGCTATGGAAGTGGCCAATGCCATTGAAGAAGGGTTTCGTGAGATTTTCCCAAACGCTTGTTTCGTAAAGGTTCCGATGGCAGACGGCGGGGAAGGATTAGTTCATTCATTAGTGAACGCATTGGACGGACAGATCATCCATAAAAATATTACGGGTCCACTTGGTGATAAAGTGGAGGGATTCTTCGGCTTAATTCATAACGGAAAAACGGCTGTGATTGAAATGGCCGCTGCTGCCGGATTACACTTGGTTACTCCTAAAGATAGAAATCCACTATACACGACAACCTATGGGGTTGGGGAATTAATAACCGCTGCGCTTGAATACCATGTGGAGAAAATCATTGTCGGTCTTGGGGGAAGTGCTACCAATGATGGCGGAGCAGGGATGGTCCAGGCTTTAGGCTGCAAGTTGGTGGATGAAAACGGTGAGGAGCTCGGCTTTGGAGGCGGAGCATTATCAACCTTACACTCTATTGATATCCGAAATTTGGACCAGCGTTTATCTGAAGTTGCGTTTGAGGTTGCTTGTGATGTCGAGAACCCCTTAACTGGACCTTTAGGTGCATCTGCCGTATTTGGACTGCAAAAGGGAGCTACTGAAGAAATGGTAAAAGTGCTCGACGAGAATTTATCCCATTTTGCAAGAGTGATAGAAAGAGATTTAGGAAAGCAGGTTTGTGACATTCCTGGAGCAGGTGCTGCAGGTGGTTTGGGTGCAGGACTCATGGCTTTTCTTCCTTGCAGCTTGAGAAAAGGGATCGAGATCGTGGTGGAGGCTACAGGATTAGAGGAACATATTCGTGATGCGAACCTTGTCATTACTGGAGAAGGGAAAATGGATGGTCAAACCATCTATGGAAAAACACCAATCGGCGTGGCTAGGGCTGCCGGGAAACATCACGCTTGTGTGATCGGATTGGCTGGATCACTTGGGAAGGGATATGAAGCTGTGTACGATCATGGAATCGACGCCGTCTTCAGCGTTGTTCCTGGAGTCACTACACTGGAAGAAGCCCTACAGAATGCCTACCCCAACATTGTTGCGACTTCAAGAAATATTGCAAAGCTGGTAGAATTCCGAAATAAGTGAGAAAATGGCTTAGTAATGCCGTTTTGTAGAACATAGTATTGATAAATGTTTTTGGAGGACGAGTATCCTTGGTGGTGGAGTGATGAAGCAAGACCAGGTTTTCCATTCTATCTATAAATATTTGCCGGAACTTGTTAACGATTATGTCGTGCTGCCAGAGCTTGCTGATTATATCGTCCGTCCTGGCTTAGGTGATGATGCGGGGATCACAGGAGCTCTTCTCCTTGCACATAAAACATTGGAAGAAACAAAAATGTAATTTATTAAATAAAGCAGAGAAGATCATGATAAGTGAGGTAATGAAATTGCAACCATTATTTTTAAAGCCCGTATTTAAAGATAGAATATGGGGCGGTACAGCCTTACAGAAGGAATTTGGTTACGACATTCCAAATGACCACACTGGGGAATGCTGGGCTATTTCCGCCCATCCAAATGGACCTTCTGTTATTGAAAACGGCCCATTTGCAGGTATGGCCTTGGACGATTTATGGTGTGAGCATCCGGAGCTTTTTGGAAATCCGAAGGAAGCCGTGTTTCCACTATTAACGAAAATCTTAGATGCGAATATGGATTTATCAGTACAGGTTCACCCCGATGATTCCTATGCAAAGGTCCATGAAAATGGAGAGCTGGGAAAGACGGAATGCTGGTATATCATTGACTGTAAAGAAGATGCCGACATGATTTTCGGTCACAATGCAAAAACAAAGGAAGAATTAATGGAACAAATTAATGAAGGAAAATGGAATGAGCTGCTTCGCCGCGTCAAAATTAAACCTGGCGACTTTTTCTATGTACCAAGCGGAACGATCCATGCGTTATGCGAAGGTACGCTAGTATTGGAAACACAGCAAAGCTCGGATACGACTTACCGTGTGTATGATTACGACCGCAAAGATGCGGAAGGCCATTTGCGTGAGCTTCACTTAGAGAAGGCGATTGATGTCACAACGGTTCCGCATCGAGACGCCGTGAATAATCCGACGGTACTGGAAAAAGGAAATTTGACGATTACCACGTTTGTAGAATCGGAGTTTTTCTCTGTTTATAAGTGGGATGTTAGCGGAACGTCAACGTTCTCCTATCAAGATCAATATTTGCTTCTCAGCGTGATAAAAGGTGAGGGGACACTTGTTCATAATGGTGAGGAGTATGGATTGGCGAAAGGAACCCATCTCATTCTTCCTGTAGGAATAGGGGAATTTGAAATTGATGGGGCATGTGAATTGATTGTTTCTCATACGTAATGAAGAGAAAGCGTAGAAGATGGACATTGATCTTTTACGCTTTTTTGATGACCTGAAACGTGTGCGGGAACTTTATCAAATTAAATTGGATTTTGTCCCTTATAGTTTTTATAGGCGACACTTCTAGCTTGATGGACCACGGTTTTGTCGCCAATAGCCCTCATAGGCGACAATTCCAGGTTCATGGACCTCAGTTTTGTCACCAATAGCCCTCATAAAAATCCCACCTAATATCAGGGGAGATTGGCTTACCTTCTTTAAGTGCGCCGGCACGGTTCTAGTATACAGGATGAAAATCGTGACCACGAATGGAAAGAAGTCAGAAGTTCCCTATATAATTTTCCTCCGGGTTTATAAATAAATGTGATAACCTACATAACAAATATATACGACTAAAACGGTGAAAAATCCTTGTTCAATTGCACCGCCAGTCCGAATTCCACCAGGTATACCTATATGGATTTTTAAAGGCCATAAAAACTTAATTCCTTGTTTTGTGAGCATATCCAGGATAATATGGCTGAACATTCCCAGCAAGATACCTAATTCAATATCTTTAGGCCAGGAAGTCTGCTGAAATAAGAAGAATGCTAAAACTAAAAACAAAAGACTATGAGTAAAGGAACGATGACCGAATACTGAACTGACTATATTATCAATCAACGGTATCTTTCGGCCAATAGATGAACCGGTGTGGTCGATATCAGGTATTAAAGCACCCAGAGTTAAGCTACCAAAAAAAAGAGCTTCATGGCCAATGGCTCCTCCCAAGTTTAAATATAGAGCGCCAGCTGCTAAGCCCCCAATAATATGTGTTTTACCTTCCATGTTTCTCCCCTATTCTTTGCTAATCATTTCTATCATTTCAGTATGAATTAGCTTTTGACTTAAATCAACCAGACTTGTTTTCCTTCAAGATGCAAAGTTTTAATTATCAAATAAATATTGGGGGGACTTTGAATTGATTTCGATCTCCAACTTGGTATTCAAACTGGTTCTAACGTAAAATTACAACTTTGTTGCATTGAACATCAATCATATTGTCAGTTTCTATGTAAAAGACGAAGTAGGGATAAGCAAACAGGCGCTTTTATTGAATAACGAAAAAGCCCAATTTCTAGGAATTTTATTATCATTTAAAACGATTTGCTTTATGTGTTTGATCTAGTTACCAGTTATCATAAATTCCTTTGGAGACATTGATGTTGCTTTTTTAAACATACGAAAGAAGTAAGATGTATCGTAATAACCGAGATACTCCGAGATTGCTACAATAGTCATATCAGTATTTAATAAAAGATTACATGCCTCAAGTATTCGTAATTGATGGATATATTGGATGGGGGTTTGACCCATCACTTCTTTAAAAATTGAAATGGTATATCCTGGTGAACGGTGAATTAATTTTGCAAGTTGTTCTATTTCAATAGGTTCTCGATAGTTTTCTAACAAAAACTTTTCAATAATTTGTACATATTTTTCTTTAATTGGCGTAGTGCGAGGACTATCTAGTTCTCTCGCAACAAGCCCAATTAACTCTTGTAAAATTCCATGACAAATAAAGTCTCTATGTTTTTTATTTCCCCTAATATCTGTGTATAGCTGTTCAAATCTATGCTTAAAGTATTCAAAGCTTCTGGTTTTTAATTGATAAAACGCTTCTTTAATTGGAAAAGGATCAGTTGAAAAGATCTCCTCTTTTAAATTAAAAATAGCTGTATATTTTTGATGTGGGCCAGAAAAATCATTTTCCGCACCGCGAACTGTTGAAGAGGGGATATATAAAATATCTCCTTTTTTTGCAGTGATTTCGTTTCCATTTATGTAATATTGTACATTTCCATCTGTCACCAAAACTAAAACATTGTAGTCGATTTTTTCAGTAAGTGTATGCCAATCCGAAATGAAATTATCATAATATACGCCTAAAATATCAATCATACTTATCCCGCTTTCAGTAAATATTTAATTCTAATATACACTATTATCTTTTGTAACTGCTTGCAATTTTCAAAATTAAATAAAAATTGTACATAAAATTGTAATATTGTACATTGTGATATATTCTTTGTGTTTTTATAATTAACAACATAGAAACAGTTAAAACGTTTTCAATTATTAGTTATTTAATAAGAGAACTTATTAAAAACACAATATTTTATAGCTATTTGGTAGTTTCTACAAGGTAATAGGTAAATCTAGTTTTAAATTAGGACAGTATGTAATTTAAAGAATTAAAGGTTGCTTAACATGTTTAGATATTAAAAATGTACAATTCTAAGCTGACTAAGATTAATTCTAGTAATTGATACATTTTACGATGTGTCTTACGAGATTTGAATAATCCTATAATTAAAAGAAACAGGTGATTCAAGTGACTCATGAAAACAAAACTGCCTCATGCTGTTGCGCTAGTCGACCGATATCGCCGGATCGTGAGGGTAAACAGATCCATGCTGTAAAAACAAAGCGTGACCGACCTGTTACAGATGGGATGATTTATCTCTCTGGTGGTGAATTTTTAATGGGGACTGATAGTCAAGAAGGGTTTCCTAAAGATGGAGAAGGCCCTGTTAGAGCTGTAAAGCTTGATCCGTTCTATATCGATCCGTGTACCGTTACGAATTCAGAGTTTATGGAATTTGTGACAGCTACAGGTTACCAAACAGAAGCTGAGCTATTTGGATGGTCTTTTGTATTTAATAGTTTTGTTTCTGAAGAAGTTGCAAAAACGGTTACGGATATGGTTCGGAATGCTCCGTGGTGGTGGGCTGTTAAGGGAGCATACTGGAAAAAACCAGAAGGCCCGGATTCAGATATAACAGAACGAATGGACCACCCCGTTGTTCATGTATCTTGGAATGACGCTATGGCTTACTGCAACTGGTCTAGAAAGCGCTTACTTACCGAGGCAGAATGGGAGTATGCTGCCCGAGGTGGTCTAGTTCAAAAAAGGTATCCATGGGGGGACCAGTTGAACCCTGGCGGAAAGCATATGTGTAACATTTGGCAAGGTACATTTCCAACTAAAAATACGGGTAAGGATGGCTATCTAGGTACAGCACCAGCAAAATCCTTTCCGGCCAATAATTATGGCTTATACAATGTTTCAGGAAATGTCTGGGAATGGTGTTCGGATTGGTTCAGCTCTACCTATTATACTGATGGGACCTGTGATAATCCGAAAGGACCTTTAAATGGTCAGGCAAGAGTAACACGTGGCGGGTCTTATCTTTGTCACAAGTCTTATTGTAATCGTTATCGTGTAGCTGCCCGAAGCTCTAATACGCCTGACAGTTCAACAGGCAATATTGGGTTCCGCTGTGCAGCTGATGCATAAATTTACAAACTTAAGGAAAGAGGTTTTTGAAAATGAGAATGCTTATTTTAGATTTAGATTCATTACGACCTGATCATTTAGGCTGTTATGGCTATGATCGTAATACGTCACCAAACATTGATAAAATTGCGGAAGAAGGTGTTCGATTTACAAATTATTATACTTCTGATGCCCCATGCTTTCCGTCACGAAGTGCATTAATGACAGGGCGAACCGGTATCCATACTGGTGCTGTTGGCCATGGGGGGACAGCCGGCTATGTTCGTCAGGAAGGTGCGAGCCGCTTGTTCATGGACCGCCATACAACTGAAAACTTTCCAGCTTTCCTTCGTTCAGTAGGATTTAAAACAGCTCTCGTAAGCCCATTTCCTGAAAGACATTCTGCATGGACTTTCTATGCTGGATTTAATGAAATGCATAATACAGGGAAAGTTGGCATGGAATCTGCTGAACAAGTGACTCCAACTGTTTTAAAGTGGGTAAAAGATCATGCCCAAGAGGATAACTGGATGCTCTATGTGAATTATTGGGATCCTCACACACCATATCGAGTTCCACATGGTTTTGGAAATCCGTTTGAAAATGAGCCCCTGCCTGATTGGATTACCCCAGGAGTCCTGGTACGTCATCGGGAAAAAGTTGGGCCTCACAGTGCTCAGGATTTAAACATGTATGATAATCAGACCTCTCCTAAATATCCACGATATCCTGGGGAAATTTCGGATTATGATGGGTTACGTCAAGTGATTGATGGCTATGACTGCGGTGTCAAGCACATGGATGACAACATTGGTCAAGTGTTTAAAGCCCTTGAGGAACAAGGTGTCATGGATGACCTCATTGTTATTATCACAGCAGACCATGGGGAAAATTTAGGGGAGCTTGGTATATATAGTGAGCATGGAACAGCCGACAATGCCACCTGCCGTATTCCAATGATTATCCGTTGGCCTGGAATGAAACAAGGGCATGTGGACCAAGGGTTGCATTATCACCTTGATTTGTTGCCAACTCTTGCTGAGCTATTTGGAAAAGAACCTATCGCAAGCTGGGATGGAACAAGCTATGCTCCTGTATTAAGGGAAGGTCAAGATAGTGGAAGAGATTATTTGGTCATTTCTCAATGTGCCCATGTTTGTCAACGAAGTGTTCGTTTTGACAATTGGTTATATATTCGTACCTATCATGATGGATTCCATTTGTTTGATGATGAAATGCTGTTTGATCTTGAGAATGATCCGCATGAACAGCATAACCTGGCAAGACTAGAGCCAGATGTTTGTAAAGAGGCCGTCTATCGCCTTAATCAATGGCATGACGATATGATGAAATCGATGGACTTTGATGTCGATCCTTTATGGACTGTAATAAAGGAAGGCGGACCATTTCATGCGCAAGCAAAAGATCTAAGGAAATATGTTAAACGTTTGGAAGAAACAGGTCGAGGTTGGGCAATTCCAGAGCTTCAACGAAGACACCCGCGTGCATTTGAAGATTCAAACATGGATTCAGATCTAGTTTATAAAAAATCGTTTGCGCAGTTTAGTAATTGACCTTCATATAGGCCTATAACAGGTGCATGATTAAAGCATGTGCCTGTTATAAAACATTTACTGCAAATTAATTATTTGTCTACCAAAAATGAAAGCGCTTCTTTGTGTAAACGCCATTAGTAACGCAACAGAGTATCGAATAAATTGAAAATAGGAAGGTGGAATAGCAATGAATGAAAAAAACCAGGTTTCTTGGTTAGAGAGAATAAGTTATGGTTTTTCGGATACGGCTTCGAACTTGGTCTATGCCATGGTTTCAACTTATCTTATGTTTTTCTACACAAATATATATGGGATTGATGCAGCGGCTGCGGGTACATTATTCCTGGTTGTAAGAGCAATCGATGCCTTTAGTAATCCATTAATTGGGATTATGATCGATAAAACGAATACGCGTTGGGGAAGATGCCGACCTTATTTTCTATGGTTTGCCTTTCCGCTCGGGATTTTAGCAACAATTTCCTTTTTAACACCTAACTTCTCCTATTCAGGGAAAATAGTCTATGCTAGCGTTACGTATTTACTTTTAAGCCTTGTTTATGCCCTTATTAACATCCCAGTCTCAGCTATTTTACCTAGTCTTACAAGTAATCCAAAAGAACGAACAGATGTAAACTCTGTGCGAATGGTCATGTCTCAAATTGGTGCAGGAATCGTTACAATTGGTACAATGCCTTTAGTATCTATGCTAGGTCATGGTAACCAATCACGAGGATACGTTTTAACAATGTTAATTTTTTCAATAATCGGAATAATTCTATTTCTCATTACATTCTTCAACGTTCGAGAAAGAAATCAGCCTAGTCACGATAAAGCCGTTCCTGTTCGCGAAGGCTTTAAATCTCTAAAAGGTAATAATCCATGGCTTATTATGTTTGTTGTTATGATAGTATTTTTCCTTGCTTACACAATTAGTAATCAAATGAGAGTTTACTTTTTAACTTATAATTTCAAAAGACCTGATCTCGTTCCAATGGTAATGGCAATTAACTTTGCGTGTACGATAATCGCTATGTTTTTTGTATCCTTTATAGCTAACCGTATGGGAAATCGAAACACCATAATTCTTGGATATGGGATTGGAATTATAGGTTACCTCATAATCCTTGCAAGTGTACCATCTTTGTCTCTTAATCTACTTTACGTAGGGACCTTTGTATCGGGGCTCGGTATTGGCTTTAGTTTGGGATTAAAATTTGCAATGATTGCGGATACAGTTGATTATGGAGAATGGCTTTCTGGAAAGCGCGCAAATGGATTAATTTATTCGACAATTGTTTTCGCTACTCAGTTAGGTACAGGAATTGGTGGTTTTGTGGGAGGATGGTTACTTTCATTAGGGCATTATATTCCCAAGGGTCAACATCAGCCACATTCTGCTTTAATCGCTATTGAAAATAATTTTATTTGGGTTCCAATCATAGCCAGTGTTATTGTAATCATTCTTATGTGTTTCTACCAACTTGATAAAAAATTGAATACAGTGCATGAGGATTTAAAGGAAAAAAGAAATAGTTATTTGAACACTTTGGAAATGGCAACAAATTCTTGATTATTTTAATTTCTTAGTACCTATTTTTAGTGATGATATGCTAAATGAATTTCTGGAAAATTTTAATACAGCTTTAGTTAAGTGATTGAAAAATAACGATATGAAGCTACTAGTAATTGCTAGTAGCTTCATCAATGCATACTATTTTTCCGTTTGTATGAGGTTATTTATTTTTAATAAAAAGCACTTTCTATTGAAATCAATTTAAAGGAGTTTTAGCCCACCAATGGATGCTTTAAAAAAAGTCAAAGAACAGCCAGAAGAAAGTGTGAAATATGCACAGCAGCATTTAGCTAATGAAAGAACCTATTTAGCATGGATTCGTACAGCCATATCTATTACCGGGGTAGGTTTTTTAACTACTTCATTACATTTTACTATCAAAATTAGCACTATTTCATATATTAATACTTTAGTTATGTTTCTAGGAGTCTTTGCATGTGCTGTTGGATTTATAATCGGGCTTTTATCTACAATTCAATACACAAGAAAAAGAAGAGAAATCCAAGAAGGCATTTTTATTCCGTCCAATCACTCTATTATATTTGTTTCTACGTTATTCTCCCTTTTAATTTTTATGATTTTGATGTATCTTTCTTTTTTATTATTTAAGTCATAAATTTGGTCCAGCTAATATGAAAATTGTAGAGGAACAATTGAAAATCTAAAAAAAGAATTAACTATTCATTTAATTCTCAAATGTCGGCATTACTATATTATAGTTCAGTATCATAAGACCCGAATGGGTCCATTTTTTTAGGCTTTTAAAGTAAAAAAATGAATTCTCTCGCTTACCTCTCTTTTTTTATTCGTAAAGTTCATTCAAATTAATATCTCTTAGGGAAGCGCGAACGATTTCTTCTCTTATTCTTGTTAAGTGTTCTTTCATAAGTTGTTTGGCTTTCTTGGAATCTTTTAACGCAATGGCTAGGAAGATTTCTTTGTGTTCGTTTAGGGTATCTTCAAAATTTCCAACTCGTAAGAAACGATGATTGCGGGTTGTTCGGATGGTTTCTCGCAATTGTTCACTTAGCGTTTGAATTAAGGCAGCAAAGATCGAGTTGCTTGAAGCTTGTGCGATACATTCATGAAACTTGATGTCAGCTAGTAATCCTAACTCCTCATCGTTTCCCGCCCTCGCCATATCATCCAGACATTTGCGGATTTTTTCCAAATCAACGGAGTTAGCTTTTTGGGCAGCAAGAAAAGCACATTCAGATTCCATCTCTTAAGTTGGGGGGCAAGTTAAGCACTTAGTTTAATAAATAAGCGGAGGAATTTCCCTTAATTTAGAAATAGCGCTGAAAATAGCTAAAATAGACGGAGAGATTCCGCCTATTGACTCGAAAAACATGAAAATGGGGGATTTTCCTTTGCATAGCCGGAAAATCTCCCTTTATTTACCCCGAAACGAGCTCCATTTTGCAAATAGCCGAAATACCTCCGCTTATTTTCATATCACTGGTTACTCAATTAAGGATAAGACTACTTATGTTTTATAGGATCCATGCCAAAATATAGCATTGATTATACTAGAAAACTCCATATCGCTTGGCGATATACTTCGACAAGTTTCATGTATCGCTAGGCGATACGTTTCGGCAAATTTCTTTCTTCCATTATGAGAATAACCCTTACATGTAGCGAATTAGAGCCAAATTTAATCAAACGTTTGTTTAAAAAAGATTTTTGTCAAATGATTTGATAGATTTCAAATACGGGAAATTTGTGTTGGTTTTGGAAGAATAGCAGAAGACCACCAACGAAGTATTCGACAAAATATTTTCTCGGAAATATGTGAAAGTTCGTTATTCCCATGGGCTCAGCTTGTTTTAAATTAATCGTTTGATTAAAAGGGAATCATGGAGTTTATGGTCGAAAGATAAGGGGGACGGTGCTGAATTTACGATCATTCATTAGACCTTACAAAAAGTAAATGAGCAGGCTTATTGGCCAGCTCATTTACTATATTAGCGAGATTTATTCCTCCACTTTTTCAAAATCATATTTGATTAATAATTCCTCCAGCGTTACATTTCCAATATCCAATGTATCCTTTCGACTGATTCCTGCAGAGTAATAGCAAAGGTCGATCAATGAAGTACAAACAAGTCTATTATTTAGAGGCAATGTGCGTTTTTTATTAAAATTCACATGAAAATATAAATTAGCAAATTGCGAGTAATTATACTTAATCCCAATCATTTGCTTGGCGTTTTCTACCGCTAATTTCAATTTTGGGGAATGGTTGCCTCTTATCCGATAACAGTCATACTCTTCATTTTGTAAAGAGAGGCACCTAATGCGTAATTTTAGAAAAGGTTTGGATTCTATTATGTTTACCATTTCTCCCTCAGCTTCCTCAATCACCATGCCTACATGTGAGTATCTGCTTTTGGAAGTTAATGCGATGGTTCTTGGAATCCAGGACTTACTTAAAATAAAAATGGCATCACCCTGTTGAAAACGCATAGCTGTCCACCTCAATATCCTTTTTAAATGAGGTATTTTGTATACATTTAATTTATATGTCGGAATAAATAAAATTACCTATAAAAAATTTAGGAAATTCATCATAATAGGAGGGATAAAAAAGGCATATATTTTTCTATAGAAAAATCCTTTTACTGTGCAGAGGCAAGGGACGAAACGAAAGGAGTTAATGGATGAAGGAACTTCATTCTTTTGGATGGTATGCAGCACGGATCACTCCGCATTTGCCAAAAGAGGCATTTAAACCTGTCCCTGCTCGCCTTTTTGGTGGCCTCGCTTATTTGCTTGTTGTTATTTCAGGATTTCTAATGATTGGTTTATTTGATTTGAGTCCATGGATATGTTTGATTATTGCTCTCGTGTTAGGAGCAAGCTTTGCTGCAATGGGTTTTCTGGCTCACGAGATTTTACATGGTACGATCGTTAGAAAACCGTGGCTCCAAGAATTTCTTGGCATGGTCGCTTTCTTTCCATTAGCCATCGGACCAAAACTCTGGAGAAAGTGGCATAATGCCAATCACCATGTTCATACTCAAATGAATCAGAAAGATCCTGATTCATTGCCAACCTTAGAAAAAATCGCAAAAAGTCCTTTCATGAGAGGGGCTTACCGGCGTCTTCCGCTGATGGTCCGGTCATTTATAAGTTTTAGTTATTTAACGATCGGGTTCAACGTCCATTCCAGCCGAATGTTTTTCCGCTTTATTCAACAATTTAATCCAAAGACACAACCAAAGGTTTGGCTGCAGCTCCTCTTCCCTTGGGCAATTTGGATCACCTTACTATTTTTAATGGGGCCTGGAAAATGGTTTTTTGCCTTTTTGCTGCCTTTATTCATTGGCAACTTCATTTTAATGGCTTATATTTCGACCAACCATTTTCTAAACCCGCATGTATCAGTAAATGATCCATTGGCTAACAGTCTTTCTGTAACGGTGCCGAATTGGGTGGATGTTCTTCACTTTAACTTCTCCTATCATACGGAACATCATATTTTCCCTGGTATTAGTCCCAAGTACTATCCATTGGTCAAACAGCATATTAAAATGATGTGGCCGGATCAATATCATGAGATGCCGATGGGGCTGGCGCTAAAAGCTCTTTGGAAAACTCCGAGAATCTACTATAAGAACAATGAGTTAATCGACCCTAGAGAAAATAATATTTACGGATCATTAGGAAATGGATTAGATCCAGCTGCAATCTGTTATCGGAAAATAAATCTTGAAGAAGAAAAAACCTCCAAGAATTAACTTTTTCTTTGTTTAGATGGGAACAGGACTAAAAAGTAATAACCATATCGTGAGGCGATATGGTTCGACAAGGTCTTATATCGGGAGGCGATACGTTTCGGCAAATTTCTTTCTTCCTTATGAGAAAAATCCTTACGTCTAGCGGGTTAAGGCCGAATTTAATCAAACGTTTGATTAACATCGAATCGGGTCGAAAAAAGAAAGAGGGTTAGTGTTCAAAACACTAACCCTTCTTTAAAGTATTCCGCTATAAATGCAACGAATGAGTATTTTTCGATTTCCCTTACATAAGTTGAGGTATACTCACTATTGCAATCTGAAAGGAACCCATAAAATTCTTTATATGTTTTTGTAAGTATAGAGAAATAGTCATCGTAATGATTAATAGGTTTAGAATGTTCATTGTCCGATAATAACCTATTATAATCGTTAAGCAGTTTATCTAATTCCTGGCTGCAATAGATGGTATCTTCATTTTGAAGTCCCTTTGTCATTCCTAATTTAATCATTTCGTTTTTTTTCTCTTTAATAGCAGCTTCAAATTGTTCAATTCTCATTGCAGATCACACCTCGTAAAATATAAGTGACATTTAAGTAAACTTAGATTCTAATGGAGTTGAAAGAATTATATCATTTATAAATTGATATGGAATAGATTCGTTAAAATAAGATAAAAAGAAACAAAAATAGACGAGGATTGCCGTTTTTCAACAAAAGGACTTGTTAAACTATCGCATATGATAGACCTGAATTCTATCAAATGATGTTATTTAATGACATAAGTGAAAAACTTGATAGTCTACCAACTTTAAAAGACTGAAGGGAAGGTATGGGGGCTCCTTTGTTTAATGAAGAAAGCAGATGATAAAGAAAAAACAAGACAAAGGTTTTTGAATTTGCTAAACAAGCTAGATACTATTTTCCAGTTGTTATTATCAATCAAAAAATAGATAGTTGGAGATTAACATTTTAATATATTGATTATTCAAGAGGGTTATATCAAAATAATAATTCCCGCTACGAAAAAATGGCATGGCTTTTAATTTTGCAAGAAGATAAAAAACAGTTGACAATTCTAATATGAATCTATAATATTAGTAAATGTCGCTGATTCAAGTCGTTGATACAAAATAAATTATTTCAAAAAAATAATTGACGCTTTGAAGATGAGATGATATATTAATAAAGTCGCTTTTGAGCGGTGCTGAAAAATTGATCTTTGAAAACTAAACAAACAAGACGTGTAAACAAACAATAATATTCGTTTCTTAATTGAAACGAAGCCAACGTAACATTTTTGAGCTAATCAACTTTCTTGGAGAGTTTGATCCTGGCTCAGGACGAACGCTGGCGGCGTGCCTAATACATGCAAGTCGAGCGAATCAATGGGAGCTTGCTCCCGTTGGTTAGCGGCGGACGGGTGAGTAACACGTGGGCAACCTGCCTGTAAGACTGGGATAACACCGGGAAACCGGTGCTAATACCGGATAATCCTTTTCCTCTCATGAGGAAAAGCTGAAAGACGGTTTCGGCTGTCACTTACAGATGGGCCCGCGGCGCATTAGCTAGTTGGTGAGGTAACGGCTCACCAAGGCGACGATGCGTAGCCGACCTGAGAGGGTGATCGGCCACACTGGGACTGAGACACGGCCCAGACTCCTACGGGAGGCAGCAGTAGGGAATCTTCCGCAATGGACGAAAGTCTGACGGAGCAACGCCGCGTGAGCGATGAAGGCCTTCGGGTCGTAAAGCTCTGTTGTTAGGGAAGAACAAGTACCGGAGTCACTGCCGGTACCTTGACGGTACCTAACCAGAAAGCCACGGCTAACTACGTGCCAGCAGCCGCGGTAATACGTAGGTGGCAAGCGTTGTCCGGAATTATTGGGCGTAAAGCGCGCGCAGGCGGTCCTTTAAGTCTGATGTGAAAGCCCACGGCTCAACCGTGGAGGGTCATTGGAAACTGGGGGACTTGAGTGCAGAAGAGGAAAGCGGAATTCCACGTGTAGCGGTGAAATGCGTAGAGATGTGGAGGAACACCAGTGGCGAAGGCGGCTTTCTGGTCTGTAACTGACGCTGAGGCGCGAAAGCGTGGGGAGCAAACAGGATTAGATACCCTGGTAGTCCACGCCGTAAACGATGAGTGCTAAGTGTTAGAGGGTTTCCGCCCTTTAGTGCTGCAGCTAACGCATTAAGCACTCCGCCTGGGGAGTACGGCCGCAAGGCTGAAACTCAAAGGAATTGACGGGGGCCCGCACAAGCGGTGGAGCATGTGGTTTAATTCGAAGCAACGCGAAGAACCTTACCAGGTCTTGACATCCTCTGACAACCCTAGAGATAGGGCTTTCCCCTTCGGGGGACAGAGTGACAGGTGGTGCATGGTTGTCGTCAGCTCGTGTCGTGAGATGTTGGGTTAAGTCCCGCAACGAGCGCAACCCTTGATCTTAGTTGCCAGCATTCAGTTGGGCACTCTAAGATGACTGCCGGTGACAAACCGGAGGAAGGTGGGGATGACGTCAAATCATCATGCCCCTTATGACCTGGGCTACACACGTGCTACAATGGATGGTACAAAGGGCTGCAAAACCGCGAGGTTGAGCCAATCCCATAAAACCATTCTCAGTTCGGATTGTAGGCTGCAACTCGCCTACATGAAGCCGGAATCGCTAGTAATCGCGGATCAGCATGCCGCGGTGAATACGTTCCCGGGCCTTGTACACACCGCCCGTCACACCACGAGAGTTTGTAACACCCGAAGTCGGTGGGGTAACCTGGGGCAAAACTTAACATCTTATTGTATTTATAGGAAGTTAAGTTTTGTCCTAGGAGCCAGCCGCCTAAGGTGGGACAGATGATTGGGGTGAAGTCGTAACAAGGTAGCCGTATCGGAAGGTGCGGCTGGATCACCTCCTTTCTAAGGATAAAAGCTGGACGTATGAGCCAGACAAGTTTCACGTTCTTTGTTTGTTTAGTTTTGAGAGAGCAATTCTCTCAGAGCTTTTTTTATTCGTTCTTTGAAAACTAGATAATCGTAATGAAGAAGTCAAGTAAAACATCGAGTTAATCGCCATTTTAGTTTTTCTCTCTATTGAATTAGAGTAAAACCTTTTAGGTTAAGTTAGAAAGGGCGCACGGTGAATGCCTTGGCACTAGGAGCCGATGAAGGACGGGACTAACACCGATATGCTTCGGGGAGCTGTAAGTAAGCTTTGATCCGGAGATTTCCGAATGGGGGAACCCACTGCTCGTAATGGAGCAGTATCTTTACCTGAATACATAGGGTATTGAAGGCAGACCCGGGGAACTGAAACATCTAAGTACCCGGAGGAAGAGAAAGCAAACGCGATTCCCTAAGTAGCGGCGAGCGAAACGGGAACAGCCCAAACCGAAAGGCTTGCCTTTCGGGGTTGTAGGACACTCAACATGGAGTTACAAAGGAACGGGGTAGATGAAGCGATCTGGAAAGGTCCGTCATAGAAGGTAAAAGCCCTGTAGTTGAAACTTCGTTCCCTCCTGAGTGGATCCTGAGTACGGCCGGACACGTGAAATCCGGTCGGAAGCAGGGAGGACCATCTCCCAAGGCTAAATACTCCCTAGTGACCGATAGTGAACCAGTACCGTGAGGGAAAGGTGAAAAGCACCCCGGAAGGGGAGTGAAATAGTTCCTGAAACCGTGTGCCTACAAGTAGTCAAAGCCCGTTAATGGGTAATGGCGTGCCTTTTGTAGAATGAACCGGCGAGTTACGATCCCATGCAAGGTTAAGTTGAAGAGACGGAGCCGCAGCGAAAGCGAGTCTGAATAGGGCGTTTTGAGTATGTGGTCGTAGACCCGAAACCAGGTGATCTACCCATGTCCAGGGTGAAGTCCAGGTAACACTGGATGGAGGCCCGAACCGACGCACGTTGAAAAGTGCGCGGATGAGGTGTGGGTAGCGGAGAAATTCCAATCGAACTTGGAGATAGCTGGTTCTCTCCGAAATAGCTTTAGGGCTAGCCTCACGTTGTTAGAGTCTTGGAGGTAGAGCACTGTTTGGACTAGGGGCCCTCATCGGGTTACCGAATTCAGACAAACTCCGAATGCCAAAGACTTATCCGTGGGAGTCAGACTGCGAGTGATAAGATCCGTAGTCAAAAGGGAAACAGCCCAGACCACCAGCTAAGGTCCCAAAGTATACGTTAAGTGGAAAAGGATGTGGAGTTGCTTAGACAACCAGGATGTTGGCTTAGAAGCAGCCACCATTTAAAGAGTGCGTAATAGCTCACTGGTCGAGTGACTCTGCGCCGAAAATGTACCGGGGCTAAACGTATCACCGAAGCTGTGGATTGACACCATTAGGTGTCAGTGGTAGGAGAGCGTTCTAAGGGCGTTGAAGCCAGACTGTAAGGACTGGTGGAGCGCTTAGAAGTGAGAATGCCGGTATGAGTAGCGAAAGATGAGTGAGAATCTCATCCACCGAATGCCTAAGGTTTCCTGAGGAAGGCTCGTCCGCTCAGGGTTAGTCGGGACCTAAGCCGAGGCCGAAAGGCGTAGGCGATGGACAACAGGTTGATATTCCTGTACCACCTCTTTATCGTTTGAGCAACGGGGGGACGCAGGAGGATAGGGTAAGCGCACTGCTGGATATGTGCGTGTAAGCAGTTAGGCTGGTGAATAGGAAAATCCGTTCACCGTGAAGGCTGAGCTGTGATGCCGAGGGAAATATAGTACCGAAGTTCCTGATTCCACACTGCCAAGAAAAGCCTCTAGCGAGATAAAAGGTGCCCGTACCGCAAACCGACACAGGTAGGCGAGGAGAGAATCCTAAGGTGAGCGAGAGAACTCTCGTTAAGGAACTCGGCAAAATGACCCCGTAACTTCGGGAGAAGGGGTGCTCATTGAGGTGAATAGCCTCGATGAGCCGCAGTGAATAGGCCCAGGCGACTG
>NZ_AP041611.1:4480000-5062500 GCF_055395235.1 Neobacillus sp. Fa239 | reverse complement strand
GTTTAGCTCAATTGGTAGAGCAACTGACTTGTAATCAGTAGGTTGGGGGTTCAAGTCCTCTAGCCGGCACCACGTTTGCGAGCCATTAGCTCAGTCGGTAGAGCATCTGACTTTTAATCAGAGGGTCGAAGGTTCGAGTCCTTCATGGCTCACCAAAGTTTTTTGCGATAACAAATTAACTTTCAATATGCGGGTGTGGCGGAATTGGCAGACGCACCAGACTTAGGATCTGGCGCCGCAAGGCGTGGGGGTTCGACTCCCTTCACCCGCACCAATGTCTTTGACATAGCAAAATAACTTATCAAAAATGCGGAAGTAGTTCAGTGGTAGAACACCACCTTGCCAAGGTGGGGGTCGCGGGTTCGAATCCCGTCTTCCGCTCCATATTTGCCGGGGTGGCGGAACTGGCAGACGCACAGGACTTAAAATCCTGCGGTAGGTGACTACCGTACCGGTTCGATTCCGGTCCTCGGCACCAAAGTTTTTTGTGACAGCAAAATAACTTTCAAAATAATGCGCCCGTAGCTCAATTGGATAGAGCGTCTGACTACGGATCAGAAGGTTATGGGTTCGACTCCTTTCGGGCGCGCCATTATTTAACGGGAAGTAGCTCAGCTTGGTAGAGCACTTGGTTTGGGACCAAGGGGTCGCAGGTTCGAATCCTGTCTTCCCGACCAGTCTCAGGATTACAATAACAACATGGGGCCTTAGCTCAGCTGGGAGAGCGCCTGCTTTGCACGCAGGAGGTCAGCGGTTCGATCCCGCTAGGCTCCATTTATTTTTTATGAAATTGGCGGTGTAGCTCAGCTGGCTAGAGCGTACGGTTCATACCCGTAAGGTCGGGGGTTCGATCCCCTCCGCCGCTATAAAAAATATCAATGGACCCTTAGCTCAGCTGGTTAGAGCAGACGGCTCATAACCGTCCGGTCGTAGGTTCGAGTCCTACAGGGTCCATTTTATATGGAGGAATACCCAAGTCCGGCTGAAGGGATCGGTCTTGAAAACCGACAGGCGGGTTAAACCGCGCGGGGGTTCGAATCCCTCTTCCTCCGCCATATTATTTAAACTTCAGCAATGTTAAGTTTCCTTTCTATTATCGCGGGGTGGAGCACGTTCGAATAATCTTCTTCGAATCATCCACAGCGCACCGATTGAACCGCAACTTGAATAAGCTTTCTGAAATCGGGGCGGTCATTAAGCTTGGAGCATAGTCCAAACTTAATATTTTCTATTATCGCGGGGTGGAGCAGTCTGGTAGCTCGTCGGGCTCATAACCCGAAGGTCGCAGGTTCAAATCCTGCCTCCGCAATATGGTCTGGTAGTTCAGTTGGTTAGAATGCCTGCCTGTCACGCAGGAGGTCGCGGGTTCGAGTCCCGTCCAGACCGCCATTTCTTGGCTCAGTAGCTCAGTCGGTAGAGCAAAGGACTGAAAATCCTTGTATCGGCGGTTCGATTCCGTCCTGAGCCACCATTAAAATTTTGTCTTTATTTGCTTAAATGTGGAGGGGTAGCGAAGTGGCTAAACGCGGCGGACTGTAAATCCGCTCCCTCAGGGTTCGGCGGTTCGAATCCGTCCCCCTCCACCATAATGGCGGATGTGGCGAAGTGGTTAACGCATCGGATTGTGGTTCCGACATTCGTGGGTTCAATTCCCATCATCCGCCCCATTTGATTTTAATATTGGGCTATAGCCAAGCGGTAAGGCAACGGACTTTGACTCCGTCATGCGTTGGTTCAAATCCAGCTAGCCCAGCCATTATCTTTTATTATCCTGCGGGTGTAGTTTACTGGTAAAACCTCAGCCTTCCAAGCTGATGTAGTGGGTTCGATTCCCATCACCCGCTCCAAAATGGGGGCCTATAGCTCAGCTGGTTAGAGCGCACGCCTGATAAGCGTGAGGTCGATGGTTCGAGTCCATTTAGGCCCACTATACTAATATATTTTTGTTCCGCAGTAGCTCAGTGGTAGAGCAATCGGCTGTTAACCGATCGGTCGTAGGTTCGAATCCTACCTGCGGAGCCATTCATGCGCCTTTAGCTCAGCTGGATAGAGCATACGCCTTCTAAGCGTACGGTCAGAGGTTCGAATCCTCTAAGGCGCGTCAATGTAAAAGCGATTATTGTTTTGCTCATATTATCTGTCATTTAAAGGTTACCCTGATTGGGTAGCCTCTTTTTATTTCTAAGATACCAATAATTTAATCAAGCATTTTCCTCCTCGCTGCGTTCGAACAAATCCTCAACGCTAATGTATATCCGTTGATATGAATAAGGGGAATTAACATAAAATTTTTATTGTTTAGACTTTGTAATAACTGAATGTTGATTTCACTGTGTTTGAAAAATAAACGGTAAAATTCCGTTTAAATTGGGAAATACCCATATTTCCTTAAAAATAAGGGGAGTTTTTCCGTTTATATGATCCAGATATTTGGATTTTGCCATATTTAGAGCAGTTAATCGGAAAATCTCCGCTTATATCTGCTTCTTATGCTTCCTCTATATATATTAGCCGGAAATTCTCCGCCTATGGATTCTCATACCTACAAGAAAATCAACAATGAATAAAAACAGAGCCATTGTTTAAGGAACAAACGCAAACTTAGATAATTAACACATATGCTAAACGATATGGGGAACAAATCTGGCTCCTGAGAAATTGTCGAAGATGAAGAACTTACTCATAAAGTTAAGCTGGTACATTTTTTGAATTAAAGCTATTGATTTTTTTAATGCACAACCCCTAATAAAAAAGAGCCAAATGGCTCTTTTTTATTTTTTCATCATTACTTACCGCAGCATTTTCTATATTTTCTTCCAGAACCACAAGGACACCGATCATTTCTTCCTACCGTAGGTGTGCCTATTTGTCCCTCTTCCGTAACATTAAAATCAGATGCTGAAGGAGTGAGTCCAGAAGTGCCTGAACCAGGAGTAACAACTTGAACCTGCTGAATTTGTAATACTTTTAGAGTAAGTTCAAGGACAAGTTTTTCTGTCAACGTGCTAAAAGGTGCCTCAGGAGCTGTCACGTTTGGTGAAAAGTCAAGTTCAATGAAGGCAGCTGACACTAACTCACCGAATGGCTGTTCATTGTATTCCACAGTATTTCGGAATAAATATTTATCCAAACGAGGATTTAGGTTGTTTGTTTCACTAAGGAAATTTGCCTCATCACTTGCAGAAATGTCGATAATTGGGGGAGTAGCGAATCTTGTAATTTCTGTAAAACCATTAAAATTAATATCGACAACTCTATCTAGAAGTGCTGTGGTACATCCAGCCCCACCCGTTGTCCCTGATGATGTATATTCAATATTTTTTCGAATATGCCCAGCTATAAATAATTTACCAGCTGTCACTTTAATATGGGGACCACTAGTATCAAATGAAGTCGGAACAAGTTTCACTTGATCCAGAAATACATTTTTTTTCACTCTTTTAATTTCAGTTGCTGCAGGAGTTAGGGTAATAGTCGTCTCTAAAGGAATTTGGATTGTTACCGCTGCCGTTACAACAGGAACCTTAATGGTTGTAAGTCCATCAACATCGAAAAATGCTAAATTTTCAAATGGAGTAAGTGGTGTTGTACCAACCGTACAGGGGCCTGGGGGGTCAATGGGTTGATTTGTTTGATTATTTTTATTCATCTATAAAAAATTCTTCCTTTCTTTTTAATTTTATAAAAGCTCTTACAGGATTAGAGTATTCTGTTTCATGTGAATGAATGTGGACAAGTATAATGGACATTAACATATTTTTATAGAAATGGGCTTGAGTCCATTCATAGGTAATTACATGCCCAAAAATAGGTTCAGAAAGAAGAAATGGGCACGTAGGAGGAGCCTACGTGCCCAAAAGCAGGATCAAGAAGAAGAAATGGACACATAGGAGGAGTCTACGTGCCCAAAAGCAGGATCAAGAGGAAGAAACGGTCACGTGGGAGGAGTCTACGTGCCCAAAAGTAAGTTCAAGAAGAAGAAACGGTCAAGTAGGAGGAGTCTACGTGCCCAAATGTAGGATCAAGAAGAAGAAACAGTCACGTAGAGGAGGTCTACGTGTCCAAAAGCAGGTTGATATAGCCAAAAGTGTCGCCTTTAAAGGTGATAGGCGACAAAACGAAGGAAGAAGAAGATTTCATTCGTCCAGATCGTAATGTATATGCTAGCAGTTAATCGTACATAGTGACAATTAGAACAAGAATAATTTAAAGGAGGAGGCCTACATGCAAAAAATCGTTCCACATTTATGGTATGACAAAGAGGCGAAAGAAGCTGCGTTGTTTTATATCAGTTTATTTGATCAATCTAAGCTAGTAAATGCCACCGTTATTGAAAACACTCCTTCTGGAGATTCAGAATTGGTAAGCTTTGAATTAGCTGGGCTGCAATTCATGGCCATCAGTGCTGGTCCTTACTTCAAATTTAATCCAACGGTTTCCCTGATGGTAGCTTGCTACTCGGTAGAAGAAGTAAACACTAAGTGGAAAGCTTTAATCGAAGGGGGGACTGCATTAATGCCACTTGGTGAATATCCTTTTAGTAAGTGGTATGGCTGGGTTCAGGATCGATTTGGTTTGTCATGGCAATTGATGCTGATCGATGATGGTGAACCTTTTCAAAAAATTATCCCCAACTTCCTGTTCTCTAATGATTCATGTGGGAAAGCGGAAGAAGCAGTAAGTTTCTACACCGAAATATTTGATGATTCAGAGGTAGGAATAATCAGCAAATATGGACCTGGCGAAGCCATGTCATCCAAGGCGAAGGTGAAGTATGCAGCTTTCAAAATCAGTGGTATTCATTTTTCAGCAATGGACCATGGATATGATGTCGATTTTAATTTTAATGAAGCATTTTCATTAATAGTAAACTGTAAAGATCAGGAAGAGATTGATTACTTCTGGGATCGGCTTTCGGCTGTTCCTGAGGCCGAACAATGCGGCTGGGTAAAGGACAAATTCGGGCTTTCCTGGCAGATTGTACCTGATAACATGGATGAGGTTTTGTTTAAGGGTTCAAGAGAAGAAAACCTTAGAGTTTCTCAGGCTCTGTTCAAGATGAAAAAAATTGATATACATGCTTTGGAAAAAGCTCGATTTGGAAAGCTTTAAACAAGACAAATCCCGTTTCAACCTATAATTGAAACGGGATTTTGCTATTATTATTTCATTCCCGAAATGGTAAATCCTTCGATAATATGTTTCTGGAAGATGATGAAAATAATCACGATTGGTACAACCATATAGGTTGAGCCGGCCATTTATAAAGCATAATTGCCGCCATATTCACCCTTTAATAAGAGTGTCTCTGATTGAAGGGGATTCTGTGAGAAAAGTTCAATAAGAGTTCTTTCACCGTTATACTATTATTTGAATTATGCAATACCCTCCTGTTTAGAAGAATAGGGGGGTATTTGTATGTCAGCTAGTTTTTTAATAAGAAGGTAAAAACCTCATTTAACTTAGTTACGGTGAAAACTGTATTTTAAGTAAATGAGGCTTATTGATGTGGAAAAACTTTCCTAATAATAATTACACAAAAAACAATAGGTCAGATTTTGCATAATATCTTTACACCCTCTTAATAAAACATTTACAAATATAGTTTAATATAAGATTAAATTGAACATTAAAAATAGATGAGAAATTCATTAATTTTTCATTAATGGTAAATTCGGGAGGGAGAAAAATGAAAAACCGTTTTAGCAAAAAAGGGGCAACAATTGCATTGGCACTGGCACTAACAATTCCTGCTGTTACACCTGCAGCAGCCATGGCAAATAAAGGTCATGCAACAATCGATTCCGTGAAGTTTAATGGGATGGACGCACCAATTACAATTGAACAAATGGTTCAAACCTATTCTAACGCTTCAATGGAAGTTAAGTATAGCAACGGTGAAGTGGAGAAATTCCCACTTTCCTATAAAAGACTCTTCAAATCTGAAGATAAAATAGCAATGAACAAAGGGGAACTCATCGCGGCTGGAACACCAATTGATGTGAATGGCGATCCTATTGTAGATAATAGTGTAGTAGCAAACCCTACCAATTATGTCTCAGATGCACCTGATTCCAATAGTTTATTGAATCCTATTGGCGGGAAGCTTTACATGGTAACCCATTATGAATACCAGACTATTGATGCTGCAGGAAAGTCGGCATATGGAATCGTCCCTGCTTCGATGTCATTATCTACTATGGAACAGGATAAAGAAACCGGTGAATTAACACCGAAAGCAGTTAAGAAAATTGATTTTTCAAGTGTGAATGGTCTTTGGATTCCATGTAACGGTTCCCTATCACCATGGAATACCCATTTAGGTTCCGAAGAGTATGAGCCGGATGCACGCCGATTTGAATTAGAACCTGCTTCATCTGTAAGATCTCAGGTTGAAAGCTTTGACCAGCTATATTTTGGAGATAAATCGAAAGCTAATCCTTATTTCTATGGTTTTATTCCAGAAATTAAAGTAGACAATCATGGAGATGCTTCCGTTTCTAAACATTACAGTATGGGACGTTTTTCTCATGAGTTAACGAAAATGATGCCTGATAACCGCACAGCCTTCTTTGGTGATGACGGCTCCTACACAACCATGTTTATGTATGTAGCTGATAAAGACAAGGACCTTTCAGCAGGGACCCTTTATGCAGCAAAATTCCACCAAACTGGTACGGAAAATGGCGGTTCTGGTAACTTGGAATGGATTAAATTAGGGCACGCTTCTGACAAGGAAATCAAAGCGATCATTGATAGCGGCGTGAAATTCAGCGATATTTTTGAAACTTCTGATGTGCCTAAGGAAGGATTTAAGGCGGTTAAGCAATACTCTTATGGCTCGACAGAATACTTGAAAGTAAAGCCGGGTATGGAAAAAGCTGCTGCGTTTTTAGAATCCCGCCGTTATGCTGCAACGCTTGGTGCTACCTCTGAATTTAATAAAATGGAAGGTGTCACTTTAAACGAAAAGGATAAGAAAGTATACATTGCAATATCGGATCAGAGCAATGGAATGGTTTCAAATCCAGCAGACCCGACGGATGATATGCAACTTCCAAAAATCAAGTCTGGTGTAACCTATCAACTTGATTTAACCGATAGTCAAAAGGACAGCACGGGGAAAGAGATTAATAGTGAATATGTTGCTGCTAAAATGTCTGGATTAGTCGTTGGTAAAGATATGCCAACCGCAGATGCTTATGGAAATACAGCAGATGTGAATTCAGTAGCAAATACGGATAACCTAAGCTACTCCGAAGCATTAAGAACCTTATTCATTGGTGAGGACAGCGGTATGCATACAAATAACTTTGTATGGGCTTATAATATCGATACCAAGCAATTATCGAGAATTTTATCCGTTCCTGCTGGTGCAGAAGCTACAGGTTTGTTTGCTGCAGATAACCGTAATGGTCACTCATACATTATGAGCAACTTCCAGCATCCTGGTGATGAATTGGAAGGTAAGAAAATTACAGCCGTAGATAAAGTAGAATTAGAAAGGGCAATGGAAAGAGAAATTGGTATTGATCGTACTGGTGGTGTAGGCTATATTTCAGGTCTGTCTTCACTTGAAGACTTGCAAAATACGAATCGTGATGTAAATAGCGTATTTAAAAAATAAATAATTATCTACCAAAGATTTGAAATAAATGAAAGCCATAGCCTTTATCAGGCCTATGGCTTTCATTTATTCTTAATCGGTTTGTTTACAGAGCCTTCTCTCGGGGCTCAAATTCTTGCAGCTCTGATGCTAATTTTTTCTTCATTGGGAAGTAGTATAAGTCAGCTGGAACAATCAATCCTACGACCCATGCCAGATCGGCTCCGCCGAATGCTTTAGCGATTGGACCGACATATAAGGTCGTGTTGATAAAAGGAATTTCTGCAATAATGGATGCCAAAAAGGCTAACAAAGTAACCATATTCACTTTTCCATATTTTCCGTTAACATCAAAAATGTCCTTTACACTATACTTGCCGTGGCGAAGAAAATAGTAGTCTACCAAGTTGATCGCAGTCCAAGGAATTAAGAAGTAACTCATAAACCATATAAACTCTAATCGATTTCGGTCAGTATCGGGCTAGATAGATGACTAGATTTTTATTTTCAAAGCGCATTCGGTCACCAAGAAGCCTTCTAGATGCCCGGTTTCTTAAATTCGAAAGGATTTCGGTCATCTAGAAGCTTGATAGATGCCCGATTTCTTATATTCGAGAGGATTTTGGTCATCTAGAAGCTTTATAGATGACCGGTTTCTTATATTCGAAGGGATTTCGGTTATCTAGAAGCAGGCTAGATGCCCGGTTTGTTATTTCCAACCAGGTTAACTAGACTATAGGCGACCTTTCTTAAGAAGAAGCTGGTCATTTCTTCATTAATCTTTTTATAATTTCAAAAGTGTCCTTCAAGCTCGATGAAGGACACTTTTGTTGTTTCGAAAACTGATTTGGGTCTTTCATGTTATATAGAACTATAATTCTTTCAATTTTCTCCACAGTGTTGCCCTGCTGATACCTAGTTTTTGAGCAATTAAGTCCTTGTTTCCATTAAACTTCTCAAGATTTTTAAGGATTACTTGTTTTTCAATGTCTCTAAGAGATCCATCTAAAATAGGGTAATGGTCTGCCTGGTCCACTGAACCATCCCGTTTAGGCTCATTATGTTCCTCCAAATCTTGTATTATTTCTTGTAAAATGACTTCCTCGCTCATTTCAGCCTGGAACAATACAACAAGTCTTTCTAAAACATTCTCTAATTCCCGAATGTTCCCTGGCCATGAATACCTTGAAAAAGTATCGATTATTTCATTGGGCAGAGTCGGTATGGCAGATCCGTAACGTTGGCAAATTTTTTCTAGTAATCTATCAATAAGTAATGGTATATCCTCCTGGCGTTGGCGAAGGGGAGGAAGTGGGATGTTTAAGACGTTTAGACGATAATATAAGTCAGCCCGGAATCTCCCTTCCTTTATATCTATTTGTAAGTCACGGTGTGTGGCGGCGATGACTCGAACATCTACTTTAATAATAGAGCTTCCGCCAATCCGCATAATTTCTCGTTCTTGAATTACCCGTAAAAGACGCGATTGCAATTCAAGCGGCATTTCTCCGATTTCATCGAGGAAAATCGTTCCGGTATGGGCAAGTTCAAATATACCGGCTTTACCATTACGATTTGCACCTGTAAAAGCCCCGGCTTCATAACCAAATAACTCACTTTCAAGTAGATTACTAGGCAGTGCACCGCAGTTTATCGGTACAAAAGGGCGATTCTTCCGATGACTTTGGTTATGAATACTTTGTGCCACCAACTCTTTTCCTGTGCCCGTCTCCCCCTGTAAAAGAATGGTAGAATCTGTTTTGCTAAAATGGATCACTTTCTTCATCACATTTTGCATTTTAGGAGCAACCGCCACCATTTCGGATAGGTCTTGTTTTGCCATAAACCCTGTATCGGTTAACTGTCTGCGGATTTTCCGCTCCAGTTTTTGAATTTGGGTGATATCTTGAAAGGTGACAACCCAGCCAATTTTGTCCTCATCCACCCAAATCATCCGTTTAGATATCGTCACGACGGAGTCATGAAGTTTGGCGATCTTCCCGTTTATTTCCTCTTTCTTTTGAATTAACTCAAACAGTTCCTTTTCGGTCCCGAGAACGTTTTCAATCTTCTGATTGATAAACCCTTCCCGTTCATGATTGAGGAGATGAAGGGCTCGGCTGTTGGCTAACACAATTTTGTCTTCGTTAGAAACGATAAAGATGCCATCTTGAGCAGTCTCAAGAATCATCCGTAATTGTTCACTAATCTTTCTTTCCTGAAAACCGGCAAAGATTAGATTTTCTGCAATGTCTAATGCTTCTGAAACGCTTCCTTTTGATGGCATTAATTTAATGCCTGGTAAGCCAAATTGTTTGGCGTAGTCAATCGACATTCCATCGCCTACGATAAAATCTACTTGATCCGCAATCGCTTCTCTTACTCTTATGTCTAAATCATGCTCGTACGAGAAGACAGGATATATTTTTATATCGATATAACGGCCAAGTTCGCGGTAATCACAAATGATGTTTTCTACACCTATTAGGCCAATGCGTTGATATCTTGTTTTTAATGAGTGCACGGATCGGAGGATATCAAGTACAGTCATTTTTACTTCTACAACTGGAATGTTCACTTTTTGTCTTAATAGAGTAGCTTGACCGCCGCGCGTGATAATAACCTCTGCACCAAGATTTTCTTCCTTTTTGGCGATTGGAATGGTTTCATGAAATGAAAAGTCTCGATCACTATCAGGAGCATAAATTTTGATTTGGTCGCCGATGGCTGTTCGTACGACGTCAGCAAATTCTCTTGATGGTGCGATCACAACAATTTTGCTCATAACAGCCTCCTTGTTATTACGGTGGTTTCAAAATGAAACGTAGGATTTCAATTTAATACAATTATATCATAATAGATCAACCTATTTGTTCGTTCTAAAATGAAAACGCTCTCCCTTTTTTAATAGTGAAAAAATAAAAAAATCACCTTTAAATAAAGGGTTTTCATGAATAATTCATAAAAAATTCAGGTGGTGTTCACAGTTTTTCGATAAGTTGGCACGCTTCTTGCATATTAAGATAAGTGAAAGGGAGGTTAAATTATGAATGAGGATCAACTGAAGATTTCCGGGCAGCTAATCGATACAGGAAAGTATTTGTTGGATCATCAACTTGCTTGGGGGACATCGGGTAATATCAGCGCACGCTTAGATGATAAGCGAATGCTCATAACGGCTTCAGGTACAGAAATGGGAAATCTCAAACCAGACGATTTTGCTTTATGTAATTTTGAGACAGGCTCATGGGAAGGAAACCGGAAGCCATCTAAAGAAGTGCCCATGCATACTGGAATCTATCAGGTGCGAAAGGATGCCAATGTGATCCTTCATTCTTCACCTTTTTATACAACACTTATTGCTTCAAGTGAAGAACCTATTGTTTCTGAGTTGTTTGTAGAAACGATGTATTACCTTGAAGATATCGCATATGTGAATTATTACCATCCAGGTACGGTGGAGCTGGGCGAAGCCGTTAAGAATAAAGCGGAAGAAGGACATGTGATTATTTTGAAAAATCACGGAGTCATCCTTTTTGATGATTCGTTTTCCGATTGTCTTATGCGTTTAGAAACACTGGAAATGGCATGCCGTATGATTGTAACGGCAAAGTCAGCAGGGATTAAGTTTACGAAAATACCAGATCATGTGGTCAGAGATTTCTTAGAAAGTGGCAGATATAAACCACGGAAACTGGTCAATCGAAAGCAGCATTTATAAAAAATTATATTTTAAGGAAGTGCAGTCAACATGAAAGCGATTATGATCGATCGCCCTTATTCAGTAGTAGTTACAGATGTTAATAGTGCTCCACTTGGGGAACACGAAGTTCGAATTCAAGTGAAAGCAGCAGGAATTTGTGGTTCCGATATTCATGCTTATAAAGGTCTTCATCCATTTCGTAAGCCGCCAGTCATCATTGGTCATGAGATCTCTGGAGTAGTCGTTGAACATGGTCGTTTAGTTACTCGTGTAAAAGTGGGAGATCGTGTAACAGTGGAACCGCAAGTTGGCTGTGGCAAGTGTGAACATTGTTTACAAGGAAGAACCAATTATTGTGATAACCGTCAAGCACCTGGTATTGGCAACTGGTATGGTACGATGGCTGAAGACTTTGTGGCTCATGAAGACATCGTGTTCGTTTTGCCACAAGATATGGATTATCATCTCGGTGCTTTATCAGAACCTTTAGCAGTTGGTGTTCATGCTGTACGTCAGGCTGACATTCAAATCGGCGAAAAAGTGGCGGTTCTTGGTTCAGGTCCAATTGGACTATTGGTATTAGCTGTTGCGAAGGAAGCTGGGGCAACTACTATTCTTGCAACAGATGTCTTTGACTATTGCTTAGACACGGCTACAACAATGGGCGCTACTCATACGGTTAACATTAAAGGTAAAGATAACTGGATCGAAGAAGCGAAGGAAATGATCGGCGGACAATTTGATAAAGTCTTTGTTTGCATTGGCGTACCGGGAATTGTCAACCAAGCCCTTTCACTTGTGAAAAAAGGCGGACGAGTCGTTACGGTTGCCATGTTCCATGAAGAGCAATCATTAGATATAATGCAGCTTCAAGGACAAGAAAAACAATTGGTCGGCTGTTTCTGCTATACTCGTCAAGATACCATCACAGCTGTCGATTTACTTGCATCAGGGCGTATTGAGACAGATGCGATTATTACTCATGTATTACCATATTCTGAAGCGGCCGAAGGCTTTAGGATGATGGACAAGAAAGAGGGAAATCCGCTTAAGATTCTGGTTACTTTTGACTGAGAAGATCGATATGAAAGGGAGGGATGAAAGTGGAAAATGTACGCGTTCTTGCAAAGTATCTTATTGAAACGCCTTTCACTTTGGAATACGCCGCAGCTGTAATGGCTGGAGAGCAATCAACGGGTACCTTTGTTTCTGTACCCGGTGAAACGGAAGCGCTTAAGCAAATGCACGGTGCACAAATAATGGCGATTAATGAACTTGAACCGGTAGAACGACCTACTTTGCCAGGCGTAAAATGGCCACATCATGAAACGAATTCCATTTTTCGCCGAGGAGAGGTTACTCTTTCCTTTCCTTATCATAATTTCGGACCCTCCATTCCTAATCTCTTGGCGACGGTAGCGGGTAATCTTTATGAATTACAGGAGTTTTCCGGTCTTAGATTGATTGATCTAGAGCTGCCTGATGCGTTTTTGGAAAAATATTCAGGGCCGCAGTTTGGCATTGAAGGAACGCGGAAACTGACAAATGTATATGGCAGACCATTGATTGGAACAATTGTTAAACCAAGTATCGGACTTCCACTTGAGGAATTGCGCGTTTTGGTACGGGATTTGGCCCTTTCAGGAATTGACTTTATTAAAGATGATGAACTTAATGCCAATCCACCCTACGCACCATTAAAAGACAGGGTCAAAGTAGTGATGGAGGAGATTGAGAGGGCTGCAGACATGACGGGTAAAAAGGTTATGTATGCGTTTAACATCACTGGGGATATCGATGAATTGCGGGAAAACCATGATACGGTTGTAGAAGCTGGTGGAAATTGTGTCATGGTTGGAATCAATAGTGTCGGTTATGCAGGAGTAGCTTATTTAAGAAAGTATGCCCAAGTCCCGATTCATGGCCATCGTAATCAGTGGGGAGCGATGACCCGATGTCCGCTATTAGGAATGGATTTCGAAGTCTATCAGAAATTATGCCGCATAGCGGGAGTTGACCATCTCCATGCAAACGGATTAAACAGCAAATTTTTTGAATCCAACGAGTCCGTCATTCGATCCGTGAAGAGTTGTCTGACGCCGATATTTGGGAATGATACAGTTATGCCTGTACTTTCATCAGGTCAATGGGCAGGGACTGCGATGGACTCTTATAAAGCTATGAAAACAATAGACCTTATTCATTTGGCTGGCGGCGGTATTGTGGCCCATCCTGGCGGCGTATCTGCTGGAGTGGAAAGCATGAAACAGGGGTGGGAAGCCGCTCTTGCAGGTACAACAATAGAAGATTATGCCAAAACTCATCGGGAACTGGCACTTGCCATAGAAAAGTTTGGTCAAAAGAAATAACGTAAGCGTTTTTAGAAAGCGCTTTAAACGAAAAAATATCATTAGGGGTGTATTTATGCTGGCAAATCAAAAACAGCAAGTGGTTGAGGAGAAGAAACGTTTTACTCTGCCTGGATTACGTTGGTGGATGTTCTCATTCTTTATTTTAGTCATGATTATTAATTATATTGACCGTTCTTCCATTTCGATTGCTATGCCATTGATAAGTAAACAATTTCATATTAGTTCCGTTACAATCGGTATTATCCTTAGTTCTTTTAGTTGGACATATGTTCTTATGCAATTACCTGGCGGATGGCTCGTTGATAAACTGAAGCCTCGAAAGGTTGTTACAACAAGCTTAATTGGCTGGGGGATTGCTGAGGCTCTTACAGGACTTGCTTCAGGAGTTGCAAGTTTGATTGGTATTCGTATGTTATTAGGTGTTTTTGAAGGACCGGTTCAAAATGGCGCAAATACGTCTTTAATCCGTTGGTTAAGAAAATCTGAAATTTCCCGTGGGAGCACACTTGTCGATGGCGGTGGCCCACTGGGTACTGCATTTGGAGGACTTTTAGTTACTGCACTGATCGTTTGGCTTGGTTCATGGAGAATCGCGTTTGGAGTCGTTGGGGCAATTACCGTTCTAATTGGTGTAATCGCTTGGTTGTTTATGCGTGATAATCCTGCTGATCATCCAATGATTACTGAGGAAGAGAAAAAGTATCTAGCTAAAATTGAAGAAGATGAGGATGAATCAGATCGTTTAGCAACTGGTTCTGCTATTAAATACTTTAAGCACTCAAGCCCATGGATGTTACTTTTAGCTTTCTTAGGCTATGACATTGTTCTATTCGGACTGCTTACTTGGGCTCCGACTTATATTAGTCAAGCACAGCACGTCTCTTTTGGAATGACAGGTATTTGGACATTTGTTATTTTTGGCGCAGGATTTGTAGGTGAATTATTTGCAGGACAATTAGCAGACCGTTTGATTCGAAAAGGTGCTTCTGTAAACAAAGTATTGAGGACCATGCTTGGATTTGCTGGTGTAGGTGTTGCAACCGCAATTATGTTGGTTAGTCACGTATCCACCCCGACTGCGGCTATTCTTTTAATTACTCTTGCTAACTTCTTCCTTCGCTGGGGTGGTTTGTATTGGAGTGTTCCAGCAAGACTTGCGGCAAAAAAACATGTTGGTCAGTTAACTGGTGCCATGAACTTCTCTGGTAATGTTGGAGGTTTGATCATTCCAATTGTAATCGGATATATTGTTCAATCTACTAATAGTTATACTGGCGTTTTCGTCATCTTTGCTTTCGCAGGTTTACTTATGGCGGTTGGATCAATTGCTATTAACTATTCACGTAAAATTAAGATTTAAGATTTAGGTTTGGGGGATATAGTCATGCAGGATGAAACTCAGAAAAACAGGAAAATGGTTCTCTCCTTTTATGGGGATGACTTTACCGGTTCAACGGATTCAATGGAATCCCTCACCATCAATGGACTCCCAACTGTGTTGTTTCTTGATGTTCCGGATCAAACAGTATTGAGTCGTTTTCCTTATGTCAAGTGCATCGGTGTCGCGGGTAATAGCCGGGTGATGAGTCCGGAGGAAATGAAGCAGGCATTGCCTCCCATTTTTACAAAGCTGAAAGAATTGGGCAGTGATTATGTTCATTACAAAGTTTGTTCAACCTTTGATTCCTCCAAAAATATCGGAAACATTGCAACCGTTTTAAAAATTGGAAAGGATGTCTTCGATTCTCAAGGGTGTGTTCCAGTGTTCGTGGCTTCACCGGATTTGAAGCGTTATACGATATTTGGAAACCACTATGCAGCAATGGGGAATCAGGTGTATCGATTAGATCGGCATCCGGTGATGTCTCGTCACCCGATTACACCGATGTCGGAAGCGGATTTGCGGGTGGTTTTAGAGGAACAGGGCATAAACGGAAAAATGGAATTAATCAATGTAGTCGATCTCGAACAGCCAATGAGTGAATTACAGGAAGTTTATAAAGAAAAAGTTTCTGAGGATACTCAGGCGTTATTGTTCGATGCCTCAAGGAAAGAACATGTTGAGAAGGTTGGGGAACTCCTTGCATTCTCTCGGAAACCTGAAGAGTCTTTATTTTTGATCGGGTCATCAGGTGTGGGACATGCTGTTGCTGCTGCTCAGAAGCAATCGGCTGTCGAAGTGAAAAGCGATGAACGTCCTTCTTTTAAAAAGGTTGATCAACTTCTTGTAGTTTCCGGAAGCTGCTCTCCAGTAACGGAACAGCAGCTTCGTTGGGCCATGAACAATGGTTTTGAGGGTATTCATCTGTCTCTTCAGGAAGTAATGGATGAGGTTCACGGACAGGAAGCCATGCAGAACCTAGTTGCAAAAGCAGCCGAAATCATTCAAAGAGGTCAGAGCGTAGTCATCTATACGGCGTTAGGACCAGACGACCCAAGCATCAAGGAAAATCAACGCCAATTCACCGAAAGCGGATCTTCGATTTCAGATTCTAGTAAAATCCTAGGTTCCTATTTAGGTGATGTGGCAAGAATGGTGATTCAAGAGACTGGTATTGAACGATTAGTGATTGCCGGCGGGGACACATCCAGTTATGCCACAAGGCAGCTAGGTGTGTATGCGCTGGAGATGGTCACATCGATCTCGCCAGGAGCACCACTTTGCCGTTGCTACTCTGATGATTCTAGTATTGACGGCCTGGAATTATCATTAAAAGGCGGGCAATTTGGCAGTGTAGACTATTTTGGTAGAGTGTTAAATTGTGCTCCAACAAATTAACTGAAAACACAAATTATAACAGCAGCGGTTTGACATAACCGCTGCTGTTTTTGTGATAGTCTAAGGGAATCATTCAAAGCTTTTCGGTTCCTCCAAAACTTGAACGTAGCCATGGGTTCCATCTACCCGAATAAAGCATCCGTCTTTTAGAGTTTTGGTGGCATTGTCAATCCCTACTACGGCAGGAATCCCATATTCGCGGGCCACTACAGCCCCGTGTGTCATCATTCCACCAACTTCCATCACCAAACCCTTTGCCGAATGGAATAAAGGTGTCCATCCTGGATCCGTAAAGGGGGCAATCATAATTTCACCGGGCTTGAGTTTGGCCTCCTCCGGCCGTAACACCACTTTTGCAAACCCTTCCACTACACCGGCTGAAACAGGCGTCCCAATCAATGAACCTTCTGGAGCATTTACATCACGCTGCCTGCCTGAAACCACTTCTCCATCACTTGTCATGACGCGGGGAGGGGTAAGCTTTTTATTTCCTTGAAACTCCCTCTTACGATTGACAATCAATTTTTGAATGCTTCCATCAAATGTACCTTCTTTAATCGCTAAAAGCTCATTTAAAGACAGAAAGAATACTTCAGATTCGTTATATAGTTTTCCGTTCTTTACAAGTATGCTGGCTTCCTCCAGGATGACGCGCTTATAGATGTCGAAATGCCGAATCATGGTGTATTTGGGTAACTCCCGAAGCCCTAATAAATTACGATAGTTGCGGATCAACTTAGCAAGGATTCTCGCCTTCACCATTCCCCCTGGTGTCCTGCGAACGTCCGAGACGATTTGAATTTCGGCTTCTTGCGCCTCTTTTTCGCCTTCAATGAATTTATCCCGATGTTCTCCCGGTGCAAGAGTATGAATGTGGCTCAATATGGAAGGAACGAGTGCCGTGGGATTTTCCCGCCACCGTATATTCGCAATGTCAATTTCACCTGGACACCGCATCCCGTATTGGCTCATGAAATTTTCGAATGCCTTTCCGAAAACATCGCCTCCTTTAACCAGGTACAATCCATCCAGATCTTCCGCACTCTGTAAATATTGGACGAGCTGCGGATACTGTCTGGCAATATCGGCCAAATCCCCAATCATTAGGCCAAGCTCGCTGGTAACGTTGCCGGGCAAGGATTTATTGAGCAAATGAACTCTCTCGTCATCACCCAGCCACTTTTTGACCAGAGCTTCCGTCAACACTTTAGAGACAATTCCTGAAAACATGTAGGGAGCCATTTTTCTTATGACCGTAAACATGACATTGCCGAGGTTTTCTTGAAGCCTCGAAATACGTTCAGCACCAGAAACTTCAGAAAGAAGGCGTCGACTTTCTTCCACTTTTTGATCCATATAGATGCTAATGTTTTGCCTAGCGGAGGCGTAATCTTTTACAAACAAACCGGGTAGTACAGTCCTGATGGCAGTTCGAGCGATTCGAAATACCGTTTTCTTAACCTTTTTGTCTGTCGAACGTTGAAATTCAGGACGATGAATCACTTCCTCAATGGCGCTGCCAATTTGTTCGTCGACCAAGCGCAGGACTCGGGGGAGTATTCGTCTGAACGGTTTCAGGTGCAGCAATTCAGTCGGGTCGAAAAACAAATGGCTGGCAGCTTCTAGGACGGCTGGACTCTCTAAATGATACGACCCGGATTTTCCAAGTGGAAAAAAAGTACGAAGGACTGAAATGCCCAAAGGACTTATGGCATCCGTCATCATTTGCTGATGCCCCATTGAGAAAAAGACGTGAAGACGGTCATCCGCAATCTTCGGTATAGGGTAGAGTGAAGTGATTGGGCGGCTTTGTACAATGTAAAAATCTCCGTTTACTAAACACCACTCAATGTCCTGTTCGACTCCGTAATGATCTTCAATCTTCCGGCCGAGCTCGGCTAATTGCAAAACCTTTTCGTCCGAAAGTGCTTGGGCCTGTTGTTGTTCAGGAGGCAGATTCTGTGTTACTGTGCCACCATCCGGAACAGAGTATATGGCTATTTTCTTGTCTGAAATCTTCTTTTGGAGGATTTGGCCGCCTTTCACCTGATAGAGGTCTGCGGATACCAGCCCTGATACCAAGGCTTCTCCCAATCCGAAACTGGCATCAATCGAGGTGACCTTCCTGTTCCCCGTAATCGGATCTGCTGTGAACATAATTCCGGAAACGTCCGGGAAGACCATTTCTTGAACCACCACGGATAGGAGGACTTGCCGGTGATCAAAGCCATTCTTCGCCCGGTATGAAATGGCCCGATCCGTGAACAGTGATGCCCAGCAGCGATGAACGGCATCCATGAGCTGCTGCATTCCCCGCACATTGAGATAGGTTTCTTGTTGACCGGCAAAAGAAGCCCCGGGCAAATCTTCCGCGGTGGCACTCGAACGAACCGCATAGGATTTCCCCATACCGTTATGCTGCCACGCCTCCACAATAGCCGTTTGTACATCCCATGGAATGGTGAGGTTCTCTAAATGCTCACGAATCTGCCTTCCTAGCTTACAAATTTCATCCAAGTTATCCGCCTCAACATGGTCAAGCTCGGAGAAAAAACGCTCCATTTCATTGCTGGATTTAACGAGGGCCTGGTAAGCGGATGTAGTCACGCAAAAGCCCTGCGGTACAGGGAAGCCGGCCTTCGTCATCTCCCCAAGGTTTGCTCCTTTGCCCCCAACAAACGGTAATGATTCTTTGTCAACATCATTAAAGTGCAAAACAAAGTTATTCACGTTTTTCACCCTTTCTAGCCAAACACCACCAATATGACATTTTATGATTGGGGTTGTTGCATCATAACAAGGTGGGAGTAGGCATGCGGTTTTGTCTTATTAAAGAAAATTCAAGATGCCTCTTTTAAATTCCTCTATTAATTTCTAGAGGACCGCATCCTTCGACAGCTTTCTTACAAGATTTTTCTGAAAAAACCTGTTGTGATGGGTTTTTGAGGAAGTTTAATCAAACGTTTGATTAATACGATTTTTTGTCAAATGAGAGAAAAGATTGTAAGGGTGAAAATTTTTTGTTGGTTTTGAGAGATTGGTAGAAGAACCAACACAAAGTATTCGACAAAAAATTTTCTCGGAAATAAGTAAAAGTTCGTTTTTCCCAAGGGCTTGGACTGTTATTAATCAATCGTTTGATTAATAGGGAATGGTGGGGGTTATGGTCGAAAGATAAGGGTTGGATGCTAATTCCATGTAGAAGTCGAGATGTATTTGAAGCAAAAATAATGCGATTCCCACGTCAGGGATCGTGAGGGTACGCTCTTATCGGTTGTGGGATCAGGTTAAGCACACGATCTGGTAAATAGACGGAGGAATTCCTCTTAATAAGTAAGTTTCACTGAAAATAGCTAAAATAGACGGAGAGATTCCGCCTATTGACTCAAAAAACGTGAAAATGGGTCATTTTTCTTTGCATAGTCGGAAAACTTCCGCTTATATACCTCGAAAAGAGATCTATTCTGCATTTAACCGAAAAATCTCCGCTTATTTTACTATCGCTGGTTCCTCAAATTTAGGACAAGATTTCTTATTTAAAGGAAGTGAGATGAGTGCTTTGATTTAGCATTTTATTAATCCAAAAAAACCTCATTTAGATGTGTCGCGGTAAACCGACCATAAGTAAATGAGGTTTTTGCTGAAACTTTCAACAGTAATAAACTGCACCTAGTACGATCTAATCATTGTAGGTGCAGTTTTTCTATGGCTAAATTTCAAAATCAAGATAATGTAATGACTTCATACTTTGAGGCTAACTCAATAAAGTGGGCCATCCCACTGATTTTCCCAGCTACAAGCTTGTCATTTAGCTCATAATAGTCGACACATGTTTTACAAGCAAGAACATCAACGCCCTTTTCTTCCAGTTCTTTTAATTGGAGAGAAACAAGCGAGCTTTCCGTTAATGTAAACACACCGCGGTTCATGCAAAAAACAGCCGCAGGCAGTTCTTCCTTTTGCTTAATAATAGTAAAGAAGGTTTCTAATATTCCTTCGCCTAGTTCAGTTTCTCCTTTGCCAAGCTGATCGGAAGTAAGTAAAATTACTTTGTTTTTCAATGTCTCCACCTCACTGATTTAATAATGCAATGTTAGCATATTTGAAGCATGGTTTAGGTAAATCAAATATGTGTATTTTGGTACAGTATTTGAATCTTGTTAGGAGATGTATTCATAGAGAGAGAGTGCCTGTCACCATCCGGGGTTTTATCATTATTCACCAAAAAAAGGAATATAAATAGTTAAAAGAAGGTGATAAAGGAGATTTCAATTAGATGCAGGATTTTTTCAAAGTGTTTTTTATTAACTTAATTAGTGATATAGATAATCTGCTTATCTTAGGAACTATTTTACAAAGGTATTCGCACCTTAATATTACAGCTCCTGCCGTAATCGCTCTAACTTTTTCACGAACGATTTATATATTTTTGATTCATAGAATTTCAAATCTGCCATTGGTGAATTTGGTTATAGGGGTCCTTTTGATTTTTGTTGCATTAAAATTGGTTAAAACATCAATAAGGAATGATGATGACTCGAGACCTTCAAATCATTCCCTCTATTTAAAAATCAAGGCATTGATCATCTTTGTATCCACAGATTTTTTAATTTGTTTGGACAGTGTTATGGTCATTTCTCGAATTTCCAAAAATATGAAATTAGTAACATTAGGAATCTTTTGTAGTCTTTTGATTTCGTTCCTTTTTTTGCCGTTGATTATCAATCTAGCTAGAACCTTTTTTTGGATCAATATTATTGCGGGAGGATTTATTGCTCAATATGCCGTAATCGGAATGTTAAAGGATCCATGGTTAGCCGACTGGATAACGAATATTAATAAGATATTTCCAGGTGCTAACATTGTTAACTTAGCGGCTAATGGTACAGTAATTATTATAGTGGTAATAGGGTTATATTCGTATATAAAGCAACACCGGATAACGATACATAAATAATAGAGTAAGCACCCAATCTGATAAATAGACGGAGAAATTTCTCTTAATTAGTAATTATCATTAAAACTAGCTTAAATAGACGGAGAGATTCCGCCTATTGACTCAAAAAACGTGAAAATGGGTAATTTTGCAATGCCTAATCGGAAAACATCCCCTTATTTACCACGAAAAGAGCTCTATTCTGCATTTAACGGAAAAATCTCCGCTTACTATCGATGTTTACTTATATTATGGACAAGTTTTCTTATTTAAAGGAAGTGAGATTTTTAAAAGAGTGCTTTGATTTAGAGCCTCATTTAGATGCGTTAGGGTGATCCTTATCGTAAATAGAGGCAATTTTTATAATAAGTCATTGTCCAGCCTTTCAGGAGGAGTTTGTAAATGGGTGACGATTCCATTATTCTTAAGTATAATTCAAAATAAAAAGGCTAAATAGGGCGTGAATATAGGGTGAAAAATTTAACAGTTGAAGACTTGGTTAAGAAGTTTTCATTGAAAGTATTTGCTGGTGAAAGTCATCTGCAGAAAAGGATTACACAATGCAGGGTGCATCGTCCGGGCCTGGAATTTGTTGGCCATTTTGATTTTTTTCCAACGGAACAAGTCCAAATTTTAGGAAGAAAGGAAATTACCTATTTACATAAGTTAAGTAGAGAGGAACGAAAAATTCGAATCGGAAATATTGTCCACTATCATCCGCCATGTTTTATTGTAACGGCCGGTGAAGAGGGACTTACCTATTTAATTCATCATTGTACAGAACAGGGTATCCCTTTATTAGTCACAAACATCCCTGAGACAACCTCAGAGTTCATCACCAAATTGGATGCGTATTTGGTGAAGGAATTAGCACCAGAAATTGCGGTTCATGGCGTTTGTATGAATGTATACGGTATTGGGATTTTACTTCGCGGAAGCTCGGGAGTAGGGAAAAGCGAGACCGCGCACACCTTAATTCGCCGGGGACATCGGCTTGTGTCGGATGATATTGTTGTCCTTAAGAAGCTTAGTCCACAGACCCTTTTGGGAACTCATGATGGGAAAACGAAAGAGTTTTTGGCTCTCCGTAGCATTGGATTATTGAATGTGGTCCGCTTATATGGTCGCAGGGCTTTTCAAGATGAAACTCGAATCGTTCTTGATATTCATTTAACGAAATGGGAGAAGGATGCCTTGTATAATGAATTGGAACAGGAAATTCTCTATAACGACTACATGGGTGTTAAAATCCCTTCCATTGAAATCCAACATCAGCCAGGACGTGATGTGGCGGGGTTAATTGAGGCAGCTGCAAATAACTGGTACTTGAAGCAGCAAGGATACAGCGCCGCAGAAGAATTCATGAGCAGAATTGAGGCGGATATGAACCGGTAGGTGCCTGTCACCACCCGGGGGAAAGCGGCTCAACTGTCGGATAGAGTGCTCCAACTGTCGGATAGCCAACGCCAACTATCGGATAAGCAGCTCCAACTGGCGGATAACGGGCTCCAATTGTCGGAAGGCGGTCCAACTGTCGGATAAGCAACTCCAACTGTCGGATAGCGCACCCCAATTGGCGGAAAGCAATCCAAACACAAAATCAGCTTGAATGAAGCCTCTTCATTCAAGCTGTTCCTATTTATATGGTTAATACCCCGCGGATAGTGATGGTTGCTGCTCCTGCTACTTTGATAACTGGTCCTGATTCATTCGGAGTAACGGTCACGTAAAGCGTTCCAGGTCTTCCAATCGCATCTCCTTGAGCGATTTTAAGATGCGTCGTTTCACTTTGAGGAATCACACCTTCTAAATAGAAGAATCCAGCTAACGCACCGTTTGCTGCTCCCGTTACCGGATCCTCAGGTATACCAATCCCTGGTGCGAAATCTCTGGTATATAAATCAAAGTCATTCGAGGTGTTAAAAGTATAAAGGTGTGTGGTGCTGATATTATGTTCTTTATTATGCTTCGCTAAAGCCGCTAAGTCTGGCATAGCTTCGTCAATGTCCGTTTGATTTTTTATCGGAACAAGTAAATGCCAGTTACCGGTATTCGCTAGTTTGATTGGGTAACTTAGATCGATGCTCTCCGTTTTGACACCGATCAACTGACCGAGCTCATCCAGGTCAATTATGAAATCTTGCGTTTTTGGCGTTACTTGTGTCATTTCCACATCAATTATGTTTCCATTTTCTTTATGCCAAACAACCGGTACTTTACCTATATTTGTTTCTAACACAATCCCTGCTTTTTCCTCTGCTAGACCAAATTCATTTGCCAAAAGCCAGGTTAACCCAACTGTTGCATGGCCGCAGAAGTTGATTTCTTCAGCAGGTGTAAAGTATTTCACTTTATAATCAATGCCCTCGCTATTTGAAGGCAGTAAAAATACGGATTCCGGTAAATTTAATTCTTTTGCGATACTTTGCATTTCATCTACCGTTAATTTTTCTGCATCTAACACAACCCCTGCTGTGTTGCCTCCAAATTTTTCTGTTGTAAAAGCATCCACATGATAAACTCTTATTTCGCGCATCCTATGAACTCCTTTCAAACATTTTTGATATCTCCATACTATGCCTTGATCATACATTAGTAAATTGAATCTTTTCTAGTAGTTCCCTTGCCCGATGACGAATTTCTTGGAGAAAGTAGTGATCATTGATGGGATTTTATGTTCGCTAGAACTCGGCTGTGAAGTGAAAATCGACATCCATGCATTTAGTAAAATAGGTTAATAGACTTTAAGAGGTTTCAGTTTAGTGAAACCTCTTTTTCATTGCCATTATTTTTCAAGAAAAAAGGATGTAGTGTCAACCGGTTGATTCGGATGAATGCTGAAAACACAGCGGCCGTCGCCGTTCTGAAAAGTTTCTTTCCTTACTACGCGCAATCCCAGCAGCCTTGTGAGCACATTAACCGTGACGCTGCAAAGAATTGGCCGCTTCATGGCCACATTGGCGTACGGACAATTCCGCTCAATCAGTAAAATTTCTTCCTCATTCTGTTCCATTTCAATAAATGAATCGTTTTCCATATAAATATCTTTTAAAGCAGCCACTCGTTCATTCAAACTTAATCCTCGCAGCCGGCTTTCCCATTGTTGAACTCGACTTTCCGTCATGCTGATCAGGACCTGCTTTAAAGGTTCTTCTCCTAGCTGCGACATGACCGTGTCAATTAGTTCCATCGACAGCTCGTCGTAGCCTTTAGGAAAAAGATGCTCACCCTCGGATGTCAGACTGTAAGTTAAAGTAGGCCGGCCGGCACTTACAGCAGGGGTTCTTTCCGATTGCCTTTGAATATATCGGTCTTGTAAAAGCTGGAGGAGATGCTGGCGCACGGCTTCACCCGTCATCTGCAAATGGGAGGACAGGTCAGCAACCGTTGCCTGGCCAAACTGTTTCAGATAATACAAAATATCTCTTCGAGCGCTTGGGAACTGATTTACGTTTATACTCACATCGGTTACCTCCATTTTTTTTCAAAAAAAACAATTAAACAAGTAATTATTTGATTAATACAAAGTATATTATGGAGAATGTATTTTTTTCAATATTTTTAATTAATCAAATATTTCATCGGTTAATTAGGATTATTAAATGGAGGAGATGGTAAAGATGCTTGAATTATCTGCTATTCTTTTTGCGGTTGCTGCGCTTGGCGGTTTGGTGCTAGGGGTATCAGGGCTTCGTCAAAGGAATTTGCCCATATGGCTGTCACTTACCCATGGTGTCGTAGCAGCAGCTGGTCTTGTTACTTTAATTATTGGGATCGTGCAGGGGAGTGCCGGATCCCTTCTGATTGCCTCCCTGGTTTTCTTCCTCATCGCTGCACTCAGCGGGTTCGTACTCTTTTCTTTTCATTTACGCAGAAAGCCTCATCCTAAAGCTTTAATCGTCATTCATGCCTTAATGGCTGTCATCGCCTTTATCCTTTTACTTATCGGACTCTTGTAAGAGGTGGGCGGTCACATGAAACAGCGGAGCAAATTAAGGCTCTTCGGGCATCCAATACACCCAGTGGTTACGCATTTTCCAATGGCTCTGTTACCTGTGTCGTTACTCGGCGATCTGCTTGGAGCCTGGACAGAGGCTGCATTCTGGTGGAGTTTTTCGTTTTATAGTCTTGCCATCGGACTGATTATGTCGATACCTGCGCTTATTACCGGTGTCATTGATTTCCTGGCCATTCCTCAAGAGGGGCCAGCCGAGCGCACTGCAATGCGCCACATGACTATCATGATACTGGCCATTATGATGTATACGGGCAGCTTTATTATTCGTTTTGGTGTGGAAATTCCATCCGGTTGGCGGTTTATCAGTCCCGTTTCCTTGTCATTTTTAGGGCTTGTTTTTCTTCTAATCAGTGGTTGGTTTGGCGGCCAACTTGTTTACCGCTATGGCGCAGGAAGCACAGAATCGGAGAAATCTTAAGAGGGGGAATTTCAAATGAAAAAACGGCTATTTTTCATGACAGTTTTCTCAGTCTTCTTATTGTTAGCGGCTTGTAGTAATGCGACAACAACTGAAAAGTCTAGTTTACAATTATTAGATAATGCGAATATTGGAAAATACTTGGCGGATTCCAATGGCAGGGCACTGTACTATTTTACAAAAGATCAACCTGGAATAAGCAATTGCAGCGGGCAATGTCTAGTCAACTGGCCGGCTTTTGCTGCCAAGGATTTCGCCGTGCCAAAAGGCTTTAATCAAAGTGATTTTAGTACGATCAAAAGAGAAGATAATGGTCAGGAGCAAGTCACCTACAAAGGATATCCCCTTTACTATTTCACTCAAGATAAGGCAAAAGGCGATGTAACAGGGCAGGGTGTAGGGAATGTTTGGTATATCATTAATCCGCAAACGACATTCACCAATAGTTCCAACTATTAATAGAGATGGGGGAAAAATCATTTAAGATTTTTCCTCTTTTCTTTGCTAAAGGTAAATACGCAAATAAATGGCCGCAATCTGCAAATAAAAGCCTTGGATTCGCAAATACGAAGCCGTTACGAGCAACCTATCAGCGAATTTTTGAACTTTATCGGCGAATCGAAGCTACTTATCAGCGAATCCTCGCAATTTATCAGCGAATCAGTTTTGACCGCGTCCTTCGACAATTCTCTCACAAGCTTGATCCGAAATTTCCTGTCATGATGACCCTTCCGCGAAATTTAATCAAACGATTGATTAATAGGGAATAACGTCGAAATTGCTCTTATCCGCCAAGGTGAAAATTAAATTCTGAAAATTTATTGTATTTTGAAATTAATGGTGATTTAATAAGGTTAGCTTATCTGATATGTGATAACTGAATGAAAGGGGGTAGATGTGTGCAGGTAAAAAAAATCCCGGTCAAGAAAGTGTCCGATTCGGTAGCAGAGCAAATTGAAGACATGATCCGGTCTGGAACGTTTCAAACGGGGGAAAAGCTTCCTTCTGTCAGGGAACTATGCGAGCTGTTTGGTGTGGGCCGTTCCGCTGTCCGCGACGCCATCACCACATTAAAAGGGAAAGGCATGGTGAATGTAAAGCAGGGGGAAGGAGCTTATATCCAAGAATCATCCGGGTTCTTTCATCATCATCTATTGCTTACAAGTCCCAAGGATATCAGTGAACTTTATCAGGTCAGAAAGCTTTTGGAAGTGGGAATCGCTGAAATGGCGGCCGTTCATTGTACAGAGGAGGATTTGCATGTAATGGATGTGATTTTTTCCACTCCATCCATGAAGGGGTGGGAAGCGGATTATCAATTACATACCGCCATCGCCAAAGCGGCAGGTAATGAAATGATCGTCCAGCTGATGCAGCATATCACGAAGACAATGAAAAACGCCATGATCGATCTTTACCACTCTATCGAGAAAAATCCAGCCACAGCTCAGATGATCGAAAACCAGCATTTGGAAATCTATCAATCCATTAAGCTGAGGAATCCTCTAAAAGCGAAACAGGTGATGCTGGAGCACTTGGATTTTGTTGAAAAAGAGCTTTTGAACAGTCATGTCATTCATCAAGGTCAGTAATAGAAATGCTGGAGGTGTCGATTTTTTGATTGCAACAGAACTTTTAACAAATTTAAAAGCTCTTTTATCAACTGGGCAGGTGATGGAAGGGGAGAGAAATCATCCGCTAGGGAATAGCGGAATGGTGAGGGTTTTTCCGCAAACAGAGGAAGAAATCGCTGCCGTTCTAAAATACTCCAATGACCGTGGCAAAAAGGTATTCGTTGAAGGCAGTGGATCCAAAAGAGGGTTTGGCGGTTTGACCGAATCAGCCGATATTTTGCTATCTCTAGCGAACTATAAAGGCATTGTGGAGCATGTTGCCGGCGACATGACGTTAACCGTGAAGGCTGGAACTAATTTTAAGGAATTGCAAGAGTATTTGGCGCCCTATCATCAAAAAATCGCGCTCGATCCTTCCTGCCCAGAGTCGGCTACTATGGGGGGAATCGTTGCCTCTAACGATAGCGGTCCCAAGCGGCTGGGCTATGGCTCATCAAGGGATATTGTCATCGGGCTGCGAATCGTTTACCCGGATGGCAAAGTGATTCGCACCGGCGGAAGAGTGGTCAAAAATGTGGCAGGCTATGACATGAACAAATTATTTATCGGTTCGATGGGGACGCTGGGCGTGATCTCCGAGGTAACCATGAAACTCCGTCCGCTGCCTAAATATGAAAGTCTGATTCTAGTAAGTTTCCCGCAAGGAAATGCGGAAGAAATCCGGGCGTTTGCCGGCAAGCTCCTTGATACGAAAATGGAGCCAGTCACGCTGGAGCTGCTAAGTCCAACATTGGCCGGAACCTTAACCGGCAAAAGCTGTTACACGCTTGCAATTGGGCTCGAAGATGTCGAGACAGCGGTTCGCTATCAGGAAAATAATCTCCAAAGAATCCAACCGGAGCATACGGAATTGAACATTCAGGCCGGACAGGATGCACAATTATTTTGGCACCAATTTTACTCACACTCCTCTTATTCCTCAACAGATGACAGCATTTCAACTCAGGCTTCTTTGAAAATTGGTGTTCAGAGCACAGATGTAACCCACATGATAAAAGAAAGTCATCTCCTTAGTGATTCTCACAATTTACAAATCAAGGCCCATGGTGGATTGGGCCACGGCTTATGTCAGATACACCTGAAGGGTGCAAAGGAAGATATCCTCTCCGCCATACGGCAAATGAGGGAAACGGTAACAGGACTTGGCGGGTACACGGTCGTTACACATCTGCCGTTTGCCTTACGACTGGAAGTAGATACTTGGGGTAAAAAACCTGCGCATTTCTTCCTCTTGGAAGGGATCAAATCCAAGGTGGATCCGAATCGCGTCCTTAATCCTAAGCGATTTGTGGGAGGGATTTGATGATGAGTAATTTCTGCGCAACCGGTGTTAGTAATTTTTCCATTAAGGATCACCCGGATGAAAGCAAATGGGCGGATTGTGTTCATTGCGGCATGTGTTTGGAATCATGCCCCACTTATGAAATTACAGGCCAGGAGCAGCATTCCCCGCGAGGACGCGTCCATTTGATTAAATCGGTGGCGGAAGGAAAACTCAATGTCAATGAATGGTTTCAAGATCCTGTTTTTGCCTGTCTTGACTGCCGAGCTTGTACAACTGCCTGTCCCGCCGATGTGGAAGTTGGTGGCCTGATTGAAGAGGCCCGCGGCCAAGTTCGCCAGGCCATACCGTTAACTGGATTAAAAGGAGCGGTAAGCAAGATGCTCCTGCAAGGGGTGTTCCCGGATCAAAACCGGCTGAATCAACTCGGAAGCCTGCTCAAATTTTATCAAAAAAGCGGTTTACAAAAGGTAGTCCGCAAGACAAAGCTGATCAATATCCTGCCGCAGCATCTCGTGGACATGGAAGCGATTATGCCCGAAGTGAAAGAACCGGTACGTAAAAAATATAAAAACGTCATTAAAGCGAAGGGCACAACCAAGAATGAGGTCGCTTTTTTAACGGGCTGTGTGATGGATGTGATGTTCAGCGATATTAATGAAGCAACAATCAATGTATTAACTCGAAATGGAAATGACGTGACGATCCCCAAGAACCAAACCTGCTGTGGGGCACTCCATGTTCATGCAGGTGACCGTGATACCGGTAGAAAGCTCGCCAAACAAAATATTGAAGCTTTTCAAGAGGCCGAGAAAGTGATTGTCAACGCGGCAGGCTGTGGTTGTGCCCTAAAGGAATATCCCGAATTGTTCCGTGATGACCCGGAGTGGCATCAAAAAGCAGAAGAATTCGCAGCCAAGATCGAGGACATTTCCAAGTACTTGTATGATACCGGCTACGAGATTCCAAAAGCGGAGTTAAAAACAAAGATTTCCTATCATGATGCCTGCCATTTGGCCCATGGACAGGGAATCCGGCAGGAACCGCGCGATCTGCTGCTCCATATTCCGGGAGTGGAAATGGTCCATATGCCCAATTCGGACCGTTGCTGCGGCAGTGCAGGAATTTACAATATAACGAATCCGGAAATGGCCGCAGCTGTCCTTGATAGTAAAATGCAAAATGTCCCGGAAGAGGTGGAAATGATCTCGATGGGAAACCCGGGGTGCATGCTCCAGATGGCCATGGGCGTACAAAAGGCCGGAAGAAATCAAAAAATCGTCCATACCGTTCAGCTGCTCGACTGGGCTTATCAAAAAGAAGACGGCAAGGGGGAAGGATCATGAGGGTCAAGGGAATGAAATCAAATGATCGGCATATATTGAATTTGGCCAACATTGTAGGCGGTCCCGGCTCCATCCTTTACCAAAAGGAAGATCTCATCGCTTATGATTGCGATGGCTTCACCTTACACAGGCATTTGCCCAAAGCGGTTGTTTTTCCGAAAAGCACTGAAGAAGTCGCAGCCGTTGTGAAATATTGCGCCAAGCATCAGCTGCCATTCCTGGCCCGCGGTGCCGGAACCGGCTTAAGCGGAGGGGCCATTCCCTTAAATGGAGAAGTGATCATTAGTCTGGTTCGCATGAAGAAGCTGCTAAGTGTAGACTTTGAGAATAGACGTGCGGTCGTCCAGCCGGGTTTCGTCAATTTAAAGCTGACAAACTCCATTTCAGATCGGGGCTATTACTACGCTCCCGACCCATCAAGTCAGTATTGTTGTACAATAGGTGGGAATGTGGCCGAAAATGCGGGTGGTGCCCACTGCCTTAAATATGGGGTGACCACCAACCATATTTACGGACTAGAGGTGGTGCTGCCGAACGGTGATATTATTGAAATTGGAGCGAATGGCATTCCGGATGAACCGGGCTATGATTTGCTCGGCCTGTTAACAGGGTCTGAGGGGACATTGGGGATTGTCACGAAAATAACGGTGCGCATTGTGAAAGACCCGGAAGCAAAGAAAACGGTGTTGGCTTATTTTGATAAAGTAGAAGACGGCAGTCAGGCGGTGTCTGATATTATTTCAGCCGGGATTGTTCCGGCTGCACTGGAAATGATGGACAAAACGGCCATTGAAGGGGTAGAAGCGGCAGCATTCCCCGTGGGACATCCAAAGGATATCGAAGCCTTGCTCCTTATTGAAGTGGATGGGATTTCAGCAGGATTAGACGAACAAATTAATCATATCCTGGAGGTTTGCCAAAAAAGAAATGTGCGTGAAGTGAGGGCCGCAAAGGATGAGGCCGAACGCGGCAGATGGTGGGCGAACCGGAAAACGGGTTTTGGGGCAATGGGGGCGATTTCGCCGGATTATTTAGTCCAGGACGGTGTGATCCCCCGGAGCAAGTTGCCGGAGGTTCTAAAAAGAATTAATCAAATAAGCGAGGAATCCGGCCTGCTCATCGCGAATATTTTTCATGCAGGGGACGGGAATCTCCACCCGTTAGTTCTCTTCGATGCCAGAATTCCCGGGCAGAGTGAAAAGGCTTTGGAAGCTGGCAGTGCCTGTCTGCAGGTTTGTGCAGATGTAGGCGGCACCATCACCGGTGAGCATGGAGTCGGCATTGAAAAAAGAGAAGAAATGCGCTTTGTCTTTACAGATGAGGAAATTATCGCACAAACGGATATTCGCGAGGTGTTCAATCCGGATCATCTACTAAATGCAGGAAAACTATTCCCGATGCCAGGACGATGTGTGGAAATGAAAAGAGAAACGGCAAATTTATCAAAATCTTAGTCTATATTCTAAAAGAAGATTGGTTCTGTTATGATTCATTGTTGATTTTCGTGTAGGTATGGGAATCTATAGGCGGAGAATTTCCGGTTAATGTATCTAGAGGTAGCTTAAGAAGCAGATATAAGCGGAGATATTCCGATTAACTGCTCAAAATAAGACAAAATCTAAAGATTTGGATCATATAAACGGAAAAACTCCCTTTATTTTTAAGGAAATATGGGTATTTCCCGATTTAAACGGAATTTTACGTTTATTTTTTCAAACACACGGAAATCAACATTCAGTTATAACTGTGCCTATTGGTAAAATAGCGGCAAAGTTTACGAAAACAGCCAAATCTTGAGAAAACAAGGAGGAAAAACGGACGATGACAAACTATGTGAAAAGAGGAAATCTGCAAGTAGCTCAGGAACTCTATGAATTTATTAATTCGGAAGCCCTTCCGGGAAGCGAAGTAGATGCCGCTTCATTTTGGTCCGGCTTTGACAGGTTAATCCGCGAGTTAACCCCTAAAAACAAGGAACTGCTAGCGGTTCGTGATGAACTTCAAGCCAAACTGAATGCATGGCATCGCGAAAACAGAGAAAACGTTGACTTCCAATCCTATCAATCATTTTTAAAGGAAATCGGCTATCTTGAACCGGAAGTAGAAGATTTTGAGATTACGACGGCGAATGTCGATGAAGAAATCTCCATACAGGCCGGCCCGCAGTTGGTGGTACCGGTCAATAATGCCCGCTATTGCCTCAATGCAGCCAACGCCCGTTGGGGAAGTCTGTATGATGCCCTTTACGGAACGGATGTCATCAGTGACGAGGATGGTGCGACTCGTCGAGGCGGCTACAACCCTGTCCGCGGTGCAAAGGTCATCGCGTTTGCCAGGAATTTTTTGGAGCAATCCGCTCCATTAAAGGATGCCTCTCATAAGGATGCCGTTTCCTACACGGTAGCAGATGGCAAACTAAATGTGGCTTTACGAAACGGCCGAGTGACAGGACTAGTCGACGAAGCAAAATTTGTCGGTTATCAGGGAACAGTGGAAAACCCTTCTGCGATTTTATTAAAAAATAATGGACTGCATTTTGAAATCCAAATCGACCGGAATCATCCGATTGGCCGAGCCGATGCGGCTGGTGTGAAGGATATTATCCTTGAATCGGCGATTACAACGATTATGGACTGCGAAGATTCTGTCGCGGCTGTCGATGCAGAAGACAAAGTGCAGGTTTATCGAAACTGGCTGGGCCTGATGAAAGGAACCCTGTCTGCTGCCTTTGTTAAGGGCAATAAAACGGTGAACCGGACGCTTAATCCGGACCGCTGCTACTTATCTCCAAATGGAGAGGAATTTTCGTTGAAGGGACGTTCCCTGCAATTTGTCCGAAATGTTGGCCATTTGATGACCAATAGCGCCATTCTCGATCAAAACGGTGAGGAAGTTTTTGAAGGAATGTTGGATGCCGTTTTGACCAGTCTTGTGGCTAAACATTCGCTCTTGGGAAATGGCCGGTACCAAAACTCGGAAAAGGGCTCGATCTATATCGTAAAACCGAAAATGCATGGTTCGGAAGAAGTGGCTTTTGTCAATCAGCTGTTTGACCGTGTCGAGGATTTGCTTGGACTGGAGCGCCATACCTTGAAAGTCGGTGTCATGGATGAAGAAAGAAGAACCAGTTTGAACTTAAAGGCATGCATTAAACAGGTGAAAGGCCGGATTGTGTTTATTAATACCGGGTTCCTTGACAGAACTGGGGATGAAATTCATACTTCCATGGAAGCGGGTCCGATGATTCGCAAGAATGATATGAAATCATCTGGGTGGCTGCAAGCCTATGAACAAGCAAATGTGGTTGCCGGGCTTTCCACCGGTTTTACCGGCCGTGCCCAGATTGGCAAAGGGATGTGGGCCATGCCGGATTTAATGGCGGAAATGCTCAAGCAAAAAATTGGCCATGTCAAAACCGGAGCCAATACCGCTTGGGTGCCGTCTCCAACGGCTGCGACGCTGCACGCCCTCCACTACCATGAGGTGGATGTCAAGAAAGTGCAGAACGGGATGCTTCATCAGACTGGTGACTTCCTGGAAGAGATTCTACAATTCCCGGTGGTTAAAACTCCTTCTTGGTCACCAGAGGATATCCAGGAAGAGCTCAACAACAACTGCCAAACTCTATTAGGCTATGTGGTCCGCTGGGTCGACCAGGGGGTTGGCTGCTCGAAAGTGTTGGATATCAAGAACGTGGGATTAATGGAAGATCGCGCCACATTGCGGATTTCCAGTCAGCACTTGGCAAACTGGCTTCACCATGGGGTTTGTACGAAAGCGCAAATTCTTGAAACCCTACAGCGCATGGCGGGAGTGGTGGATGAACAAAATGCGGGAGATCCATTGTATCGGAACATGGCTCCGAACTTTGACGACTCCGTGGCATTCCAGGCAGCCTGCGACTTGATTTTCAAAGGCTATGATCAGCCAAATGGCTATACAGAGCCGATTCTTCACCGCAGACGGGCGGAAGCCAAGACTAAATTCGCCGTGAAAAAATAGAGATAATCGACCCAAAACAAACAACCTTCCCCCATACAAAAATGGGCCTGTGGTTGTTTGTTTTTTTTGTCCCAAAATCCTGCAAAAATTGTCTAGTAGACACGATTGACTCTACGAAAATTCTAAATTATTATAATAATCAGATTAATAATATTATAATCTTTATTATAGTGTTAATCTGGTTTTCTCTCCAAAATTCACTGAAAGGAGGTGAGACGATGAAAAGTGATATCTATGAGATGAGCCCTGTGGAGCTGGAAACAGGGTCCCTTCCTCTGTTTAATTCTTTTAAATGGGCGATTTGTTTTCTTGTGTTCGGTATTGTACTGAGCATCATCTTCGGCATGACGATGCCTGAATTTTTTAAAGCTGCCTATGCCAAATAATACTTAAAAGTGGTGACCGATTGATTAATCCATGCAGAGGGGGATTCATGTGAAGCCAGCATTAAAGTATGCATTAGCTGCCATTTTGTTTGAAGCAGGCGAAGAGGGAATCTGGGAATATGAATTGTATGATCTATTGAGGAGTCGATACGAGCGTTCCAGCATTTGCAGTATGCGCGATGATTTAACGGGATTTGCCAACATCGGCTGGCTATCCGTTTTAGCCATACGTGAAGAAAATGGCTATCTGCTAAGAAAATACCGCCTTCAATCCAGACACAATTCGTTTATTTCGTATCAATTAGATGTTACCGGCATTCTTCAAGATCTAAACATTGAAAAAGAAGAGATTCAAAGCCTGCAAATGAATCCAGCGATAGGGGGGTAAATATGCACTCTTTTGAAAGCGCTTTACAAAAATCCATCAAATCAGATTCAAAGAAAACAAGAATGGGGATGCTTTATGCCATTTTGGCCGGGCCTGCCCTGGGACTTGCCTTGGGATTGCTTGGTGTCCTCGCCGGAAAGGCTCCCTTCAACCTGGAATACCCTACAGGCTCCTTTGCCATTGTTGTATTATTGCAAGTACCATTCGGACTCCTGGGGGTAACCGTCTTTGCGCTTATCTCAGGAGCCTATCGCGACATTTGGAGGGTGTTTCGAAGCCGTATCTCCGGCTGGAACCTTTTTGTAGCAACAGGAGGATTCTTGGGAGATTTATGTTATGCCTGCTCCGTTGTGTTGATTGGTGGGGCCATCGCCGGACCTATTGGCGGATTATTCGGGGTTGTCGGTGGTTTGATTGTGGCCTGGCTGTATAAGGAAAAAATCAATCGGTGGTCGACATGGGTCGGAATGCTCGCGATGGGGATCGGCATTTGGATTGTGCTCTCCGGCGGAGCATTGGTATCACCGACTCATGGGGTTTATGCGTTTGTCGGCGTCCTGATTATTATTCTCGCCACTTTAGTCTGGGGATTTGAAAATTTCGCCATCGCGGCCGGAACGGACTTAATGCCAGCTGAATCCTTCTTATTTTGGCGGGTCGGAGCCGCGTATATCATCGGCTTTATTTTAATGTGGTTCTTGTTTCCTGCCTCCCACGAAATTGCCAGGTTAGTCTATTCCAATCCGAAATTGATCGCGTATGGGGCGGTTATCGGCATTGGCTGGTCCATTTGGATCATCATGGGTTACTATATTGCCATTGCGTATGCAGGTGGTGTACGCGGAGGCGTGATGGCCGGGACATTCGGATTCTTTTTTATCGCCTTCTTTTCGATGACAGTTTATGGTGTTCCGTTTAGCAGTATTGTCATTATAGGTTCCATCGTGATGTTCATTGGGGCGATTCTGATTATTACCGAACCAAAAGAATTACTGGCCACACGAAGATAACAAGGAGGAGAATACATGCAAAAAGATGAAACAGCCCTTATCTACGAATATATTAAAGTAACAAATTCATTCAAGATTAGACGATTAATCGGTTTAATCGTTCTCAGCGTATTGCTGATGATTCCCCTTGCTATCATCTACGCCAACGGATGGTCCAATCTGACGGGAGACTCCTCGACAGGCTGGCTTGTGGTTGGTATGTTTGTCGCAATCTCATCGATCGTAGCTGTTCTTATTGACCTATTCTGGAGAAAATAATCTCTAGGATACTCCATTATTAACCTACAACTATGATACCCTCGTAATGTTTATTGAATAGAATCGTAACAAAGAGCATCCGGTCCTGCCGGATGCTCTTTTCTTGTATATTAAAATGATATGGAATTTTATAAAAATAAAAAGTATAATTATTCGAATAACATAGTTTATTTAGAATTGTTGGTCTTCTTTGGAAGATAATGTTATAATTTTAGTATAATATTAGGTAGATTTGATATAGATATCTAGCGTTTTAAGGGGGGCCAATTGATAGTGGCTATTTATAATCTAACCGATCAAGTAATTCATGAACTTGGAAAACAAATTATTAATGGAGATATAAAACCGGGGGATACTTTGCCTAAAATCGAAACATTGAGTGAGAACCATGGGGTTAGCCGGACCGTGGTTCGTGAGGCCTATAAGGGACTGGCCACCCGGCGTTTAGTGAAATCCGTCCCCAGATTAGGGACGATTGTTTCACCACGTTCTGAGTGGCAATGGTGGGATACGGATGTATTAACGTGGGCATCGGATTCAGGAAATAATCGAGACTTTTTATTTAAACTAAACGAACTTGGCTTTGCCATCGAACCGATTGCGGCGAAATTGGCTGCAAAGAACGCGAAACAAGCAGATATTGAAAAAATGACAGAGCGCTATAATCGATTGGAAAATTCGTTAGGGGACAAAGATGCCTGGGCTCAGACCGATTATGAATTTCATATGAGCATATACGAAGCTTCCAATAATGAGCTTTTGGTGAATATGTTACAAATGTTGTTTAAAGTGCAATTAGATTATCGTTATGCAACGATCGAAAGCTTGGATCGTCTCCAAGATGAAACAGAAAACTATTTACGGCTCCATAAAGAGCTGCTGCTATCCATTTGCAGCCGCGATGAAAATCTAGCCCAGCGCAAGATGTATGAACTGCAAGAAGAGCTAGCGTTTATCCTTTCCAATTAAATCAGCAATTTAAAAAGAGGCGTACCTTAAGGGTCAGACCCCCTCACTCAACACTCAATAAATAGCTTTTAAGATAAGTTCAGCTATATATTGATGTAGTGGGGTCTGACCCTTTGTTATGGGACAGTCTCTTTTTTTGTTGAAATTTGTAGGAAAATAAATGATATTTAAATAATTGACAATTTTAAAATAAATAATAAAATAATATTTGTTAGAATATTTGAAAAAATAATTAATAGAGTAATAGAATTGGAGGATTTGTGATGAGAAAGCAAATTGGAGATATTCAAGTTAATGTTGAAAGTAAAGGAGCAGGGGAAGCTGTTGTCTTTGTCCATGGTCTAGGGGGAGATCTGAATATTTGGCATAGCCAGGTCAATGCATGTTCCCGCTTCTTTAAAACCGTTGCCTATGACCTGCGCGGTTCAGGCCGTACGGATGTATCACGGCCGGAATATTCGATTGAGCTTTTTGTTGAAGATTTGAAAGCGCTTTTAGACCACGAATCCATTGAAAGTGCACATATTGTCGCTCATTCAATGGGCACACTGGTGGCCGAGCATTTTGCGGTAGCCTATCCGGAAGCCGTCAAAAGCCTGACGCTTGTTGGTGGATTTACCGAACCTCCGGAAGGAGCAAGAAAAGCTTTGGCCGATCGTTCCACGGTGGTAAGGGAGAACGGAATGGAGTCCATTGCCGATGCACTTCTTGAAGGGGGGTTCTCCGCTACCTCCAAAACCAATCAGGCGGCGATGGGACTGGTTCGCTCTTTACTTCAGAAGAATGACGCAGAAGGATATGCCGCATCCTGCCGAGCTCTTGCCGAAGCGAAGGCCATTCATCACAAGGAAGTAACGGTTCCTGTCCTACTCATTGCCGGGGACGAAGATAAAACGACGCCGCTGCCGATGGAAAAAGCTCTTTATCAAAGCTTCCCTAACGCCGAGCTGGTTGTTCTGCCAAATTGCGGACATTGGGCCACGATTGAAAAGCCGGATGAGGTAAATGGAGCCATTTTAAGATTTTTGCATGTGATTTAGTTCAGAATTACATATTTTAACGACAAAAGGAGAATGAACATGTATCTAGCATCTTTTTCACACAGCGGGGTTTTGAAATATGGATTTAGAACATCGGACGAATCCTCCATCATTGATGCCGTCGAGGCGGAAAAGCAACTGTACTCACCGGCCATCCTGCCGGACACCTTGCAGGGAGTTATTGATGACCCCGAAGCATTGGTACGCTTAAAAGAAATAAGCCGGAGGGAGTCGGAAGTTCATAGAAAAGTGATTCTTCCTTTATCTGAAGTCGTGCTGGAAGCTCCGATTCAACAGCCTAAGAGAGATATCATTTGTTTAGGCCTAAATTATCGGGAGCATGCCGCGGAATATACAGCCGCAATGGAAGAGGAACAAAATCTTCCGAAACATCCGATTGTCTTTACGAAGGCAACCACAACGGTTATTGGTCCGAATCAAAAGATCAATAGCCACCGTCATGTCACGAACAAGGTGGATTACGAAGCCGAGCTAGCTATCGTCATTGGAAAAGAAGGGACAAACATCTCTGAGGATGAAGCCTACGACTACATTTTTGGCTATACCATCCTGAATGATGTGTCCGCCCGCGACCTCCAAAAGCAGCATAGCCAATGGTTTTTAGGAAAAAGTCTCGATACCTTTGCACCAATGGGCCCCTTCCTCGTGACGGAAGACGAGATCGAACGTCCGGTTCAACTCGATATCCAATGCCGGGTGAATGGGGAGTTAAGACAGAATTCAAATACGGGACTCCTCATTTTCGATATTCCTACTATTATCAAAACGCTTTCCGGTGGAGTCACGCTTAAGCCCGGAGATATCATCGCAACCGGAACACCAAAAGGCGTAGGTCTTGGTTTCGACCCGCCTAAGTTCTTGAATGAGGGCGATGTAGTAGAAGTGGAGATTGAAAAACTCGGAGTCTTAAAGAACGTTGTTTCATAAGTGGCGTGTTTTGAGTTGGAATAAAGGATGGGGGGCTTCCCCTTTCCTTTTCAATACTAATCAAGGATAGGATGGTAGAGCCCATGTTAGATAAATTACTTTTAGCCAAAAATACTGTCTATTATACCGAGGAACAATTAGAAGCGATTTCTAAGGGGTTTTGCCCGAAGTGTTTACCTAATCTTTCCCCTTACCGCATTCTCGGAATCTATTATGATGAAAATCTAAAAATGAATTTGTACCATGTAAAATGTGATAATCTCGTTCAATGCGAATGGGACGATGAGGTCCCAGCCGTCCGGGTTGATCCGGGACTAGAGGGCTTTTTTGAATCATAAAAGGCTGCCATCACGATCAATCGATACCACGAATTCCCCACATAAACTGCCATAATCCTACAACACGAATACTGCATTGAGAGTCTATCCGATATTGGTTTCAAAACTTGTCCGGGAGTATTAGGGAACAAGTGTTGAGCATATAAAAATTCATCTCCATTTTTGAAAGGGGTTTCATGAATGAAAGCAAAATTATTAAAAAATGGCTTATTAATCGATGGAACAGGAAATGAAGTTAAGCACGGTGTGGATGTACTCATTGAGGGGAACAAAATCACTGCAGTAGGAAAAAACCTTTCTGTTCCTGAAACCTATGCTTCAAATGAAGTAGATATCATTGAATTAAATGGGAAAACCATTATGCCGGGGATGACGGAGGCACATACTCATTTAACTTGGCAGGATGCCCTTTATATTCAGGATATTGATTTTAAACCGATTGAAGAAACGATGGTTAGCGCTATCTTGAATGCTGAAACGTTGATTAAGAGTGGATTTACTTCGGCTGTAAGCGCTGCTGCCAGAGGGCGTGTCGACATTGCCATTCGCGATGCCATCAATCGCGGAGATTTAACGGGACCTCGGATGCTTGCCAACGGTGCGGAAGTTTCAGCGACAGGAAGCTTTGTCGACCTGCAGCCAAACCATGTTCGGGTCCACGGCCTGGCCATTCTTGCGGATGGTGAAGATGCTGTTCGCCGGACGGCTCGAAGTCTATTTAAAGAAGGGGCCGACCTTGTTAAATTGAACGTGAGCGGGGAAAGCCTTTCTGCCCACGCACGCGGTGAAATGACGCTGTACACGTATAAGGAAGTAAGGGCCGCTGTAGAAGAAGCCCATGCCCGCGGCAAAAGAGTGTATACTCATGCCAGATCATCAGACTCCGTCAAAATTTGTGTAAATGCCGGTGTTGATATTATCGGCCATGCTGATTTTATTAATGATGAAGTCTTTGAAATGGTCGTGGCTAACAAAGATCGCCTCTTCGTTGTTCCAGGCTTAAACTGGCTTGTATCGACACTGGAGCATGGGGCTGACTATTTTGGACAAGAAGCGATTGATGCCACGGGTTATGCAGAAGGGTTACAAATTGCCCTAAAAAATATGAGCCGGCTTTATAAAGCGGGAGTCCGTGTTTTACCAGGCGGAGACTATGGATTCAAATGGTGCCCGCATGGCGGTTATGCCCGTGATTTAGAGCATTTCGTTAAGCTGGTCGGGATGACGCCGATGGATGCCATTGTTTCCGCTACCAAATACGGCGGCCAAATCATGGAAATGGAAGATCAAATCGGTACGATTGAAGTTGGAAAGCTCGCTGATGTGCTTGTCGTAGATGGAAATCCACTGGATGATATTACAATCCTGCAGGATCACAGTAAATTAAATGTCATTCTGAAAGATGGCGAATACGTTGTACGTACACTTGAAGTCAGCCATAAAGTTGAAACGGCGGCAGTATAAAGATTCATAGTGATGGACAAACGAACCCCTTTTTCCCTGGCTTTTTGCAGAAAAAGGGGCTTTGTTTTATAAAGGATGAGGAAGAAGATGACCGAAAGAATTTTGTATTGTTTCCGAAATCGAATCAAACAATCAGAAGAACAGATTCGAGAAAAACTGGAGGAAAAAGAAATTGAGTGCTCCATAACTCCTACCTATTGCATGAAACTGTGCATGTTTTGTGAAAATTTAAATGTAGCGATCGTCAATCAAGAAATTGTAATGGAGAAAAATAATGATTTGATCGTTTCGAAGATATTGGAGAAGTTGGATTAGGGGGTATATCCTTCCATTATAAGACATTAAGGGAATTTTCAGAAAAAGTTATCATTGCTTTAATAAAGAATTAACGTGCATTTTCCCAAAAGAAATAATTCCTTTCATAAATAATTAAGATACATGTCCCATAATGAGACTTGTAAATCTTAAATCGAAAATTTAGGAGGAATTACAATGCGAGTAAGATCAAGTTTGATTGTACCTGTTTTAGCAGCATCTATTTTAGTACCAACAGTAGGAAATGCCGTAGCGAATCATAAAACGGATACCTCTAAGTCCGCCACGATGCAAACGACGGTTCATAAAGGAGAGCATCATAAATGGGAAAAAGGGGAAAAGCAAAAAGAGCTTACGAAGATTATTAACCAATATGCTTCTCCTCAATTAAAGGCTCAACTTACAAAAGATCTTACAACTGAGAAAGGCTTAATGAAGCAATTAAGACAAAAAGATAAAGCTCAAGATGAAAAATTTTACCAAGCACATAAAAAAGAAATTCAAGCTATTAAACAGCAAGTAAAAGACGGAAAATTAACGAAGAAACAAGCGCATAAGAAATTAGAGGCCCTATTCAAAAAAGAGCATGTTAAAGATCAAGATCATCCATTTTTCCAAGCTCATAAAAAAGAAATTGAAGCGATCAAACAGCAAGTGAAAGAAGGAAAATTAACAAAACAGCAAGCTCATAAGAAAATAGCAGCCCTATTTGAAAAAGATAAAGGCGAACGTGGTATCTATAAGGCCTTAAAAACAGCCGTTCAAAAGAAAAACAAAACCGCTATTAACGCTGCACTAGAGAAATTTGATAAACAATTAGAACGTTCAATTAAGGAATTGCAAAAAGAGCTAAGCGCTAAAAAATAAAATACAGCATACCAAAAGCTTGGGGATTATCGTTCCCAAGCTTTTTTCTGTGCCTGTCACCACTCTAATTTCTGATATAATATAAATTGTAAAAAACTAATATTGGAGATAAAAACGATGCTGAAAGCCCAAAATATCTATATAAGGTTATTTACATTAAATGATGCAAATGATCTTCTTCAATTAGAAAAAGACAATCAAGAATTTTTTCAAACCTATTCCATGAAACGCTCTCCCAATTTTTACACGATCGATTTTCAAAAAGACTTAATTCAGCAAAAAATAGAAAAGGCCCAAAATGATAGTGATTACAATTTTGGGATTATTACATTAGATAACGATGAACTAATTGGAACGATTGGACTTTTTCGTATTTTGCGTGGTTCATTACAGAATGCCATCGTCGGTTACAGTTTAAGCAAGAATCATAATGGTAAAGGATATGCCACTGAAGCCTTAAAACTAATTGTAGACTATGCATTTACTACGCTTAAATTGCATAGAATTGAAGCTGGTGCTATGCCGCATAACATCGGTTCCATTCGAGTTTTAGAAAAGGCGGGTTTTGAAAAAGAAGGGATTTCCAAGAGCAATGTTAAAATTAATGGCAAATGGGAAGACCATCAGGTTTTAGCCATCATAAATCCGAATGAATAAATTTTGTATGTGATCCACTCTATATTAAGAAGGAGTGGATTTTTTATTTAATCCATTCAGAAAAAACTTTCAAGAATTTAATATTATAGTATAATAGTTGAAGGATTTACTTTTTTTAGTAGATTTTAATACATAAAATAGGGTGATAATGAATGAAAAAACGGATGGCTATCTTTGTTCTGGCGCTGGCATTGGGAATTTCAACAACCAATCCGACTGTTTTTGCAGCCACATCAACAGGATGGAAATCAGTAAGCGGTCATATGTATTACTATACCGCTAAGGGAAAGGCGACGGGTTGGCTGACAATTGGCGGAAAGAAGTATTATTTTGATTCAAAAGGCATCATGAAGAAGGGCTGGGTTACGGTAGCGGGCAAAAAATATTATTTTGATTCAAAAGGCGTTATGAAAACCGGCTGGGTTACGATAGCGAGCAAAAAGTATTATTTTGATTCGAAAGGCGTTATGAAAACGGGCTGGGTTACCGTAGCAGGCAAAAAGTATTATTTTGATTCGACAGGTGTTATGAAAACGGGCTGGGTTACAATAGTAGGCAAAAAGTATTATTTCGATTCGACTGGCGCCATGAAAACCGGCTGGCAGACCATTGGCGGAAAGCAATATTACTTCTATAGTACTGGCATCATGGCCGTCAATACGATGATTAGCGGAAAAATCATTGGAAGTGACGGGGCAGTAAAACCGTCTACACCGTTAAACAAAGCGCTCTATGATGCAACCGCAGCTGGGGTAGTCGCAAAAGTGCAATCAGACGGCTCGTATAATCTTTATAAAAGCAACATCGCTATCGGCGACTTTGATCCCGTCTACGGTGTCGTAGAAGGAAACAATCAATTCACCTCTTTATTCGAAAAGATGGCTTTAGACCTTGGCTTCCAAGCGACGGCAGTAGAATTAAAGAGCTTAGTTGACCAAGTTCAAAAGGAAGATGCCAGCAATTATAACGTTTTTGATGATGGCAAAACGGTATCCATCAATTGGTCTCCGAAAGTGCCGGCGGCAACCGCTCCGGTCCTAAAAGCCTTGAGTGACATTCAGGCCGCGGGTGTTGTGGCCAAACCAGGTGCTGATGGTACGTATAATCTTTTCAAAAACAATGCGTATGTTGGGTATCTTAATCCCGACCAGAAATATCCTGCTGTAGAAGGAAACGGTTCCTATGCTGTGCTTCTTCAGGCAGTTGCATTAGATCTAGGATATACTGGTACTTCAACAGATTTACAGAACCTCGTCCATCAGGCTATGTATGGCAGCAATAACGACGATTACGTTTTCTATGATGGATATACTTTATCGATTTTATGGTAAACAAAAAAAGCTTGCGGTGATCTGCAAGCTTTTTTGTTTTGCTCTATAAATTTAACTCTTATCACATTTAATGGGAGGAAGAAGTAAACGCCCTTTGACAGACCCTAATAATTAAGTTATGTCGCATATGGAAGGATATGGATGGGATTGTAAGGATGTTAGTGTTATTTTTTCAGTATGGATGATATTCCCTTTATACCGTAAAATACACCGTTTTTTCGCTTTTGTGGGATCTGGAGATCAATGTTAAGATGAACACGTTGTTAAAAACACCTCGCCCTTGTGAAAAGAACCGAAAGGAATGAATTGTTATCAATCATTTACAATTAAGGTACACGAGCGAAATGGAAAAAGCGATGTGGAGTGCCAATGGTGTAGGCTATGAGATGTATTGTCGATATCATTCAGTGAGAATGGCAGTCGAGAGACGCAGGAAACAGAATGATATGAAGTGTCGCCGGATGGTGGCAGAGTTTGATCGACTTGTTCATTTTAATAATGAATTAAAGCCATAAAGAATGTGGGAAACCAATGAAATAATATTGTAATAAAATTGCTACTTATGTTAACAAATTAACATATCCCTGTTCTTTGTCTCAGAGATTTCAATGATATGATTAATCCGAGTCAGCAACAATCAATTTTGGTGTAAACTTAAAGATTTTAAATGAAGCTGCCGATCCAGGCAGTTTTTTTTTGCAAGTATAAAGATTTTCTGAAAAAAAAGGAATTTTTTCTGTTGTAGAGAAGTGTTATAAAGGAGGTGTTGTGTTATGACAGTAATATATTCACCTAGTGACGTACAGGAATTGCTTGGAATAGAAAAAAATACATTACGGAAGTATGCCACTCTCTTAGAAGGGCGTGGGTATCAAGTTCAACGTAATCATAGAGGCCATAGAAGCTATTTAGAAAAAGACATTATGGTGCTCAGCAAGTTAATTGAATTTAGTAAACAGGAAGGTATGACAATGGAACGTTCAGTTGAAGCAGCGATGACATGGGTTGCTGAAGAAAATGAAACAATCACTGATACAGAAGCAGTGCCGGTACAGAATACAAATCCAGAAGCAGTGCCGGCACAGAATACAAATCCAGAAGTAGTGCCACTACAGAAGACAGATGACCAGGTTGTAGAGCAGGATCGTAATCATGAAAAACTGCTGGAAGGTATGGAACATTTAGAGCAAATTAACATAGAATTAATCAACCATTTGAAGGAAAAGGCCATTAGGGATGCTAGACAGGAAGAAATGATTAATCAAATTCTGAAGTATATAGAAAAAATGGAACAACTTGAGACAGCACGATATAAAGCGATGGAAGAGGAAACATTGAAACAAATCGCCGCCGCCAATCAAAAGAAATGGTGGCAATGGTGGAAATGAGTTAGGAGGGGGCAGGGAATGGACAAACAAAGGGCAGCCATGCATGGGGCAGCTCTTTTTTGTTTTTAGATTTGGATTGTCAAAATTATAAATGTGGGGACGGATTACAAAATATTTGTAATTATTTTATGACTATCGAACTACCAATCCCCTTAAATTACCATTGAAGGCTAGTAAAATAGTTTGGTATTTTTATAAAGGCTCTCAAGCTCTTATGGGGGATTTTTAGTCATGGTCGCGGAAATAGGAAGTAAAGTAATTTATCATTCAAAGATTTACGTTATAGTATGGATTTATGAAAGTGGACTTTGTGAAATACAAAAAGATCGTACAACAGTATTAGTTAATCTTACTGAACTTACACCTCTAGAATAAGACAACAAGTTATGGAATTGCTTGGGGGCCAAAAAAGCACTCTTTTCAGGGTGCTTTTTATATTTGCTTAAGAAGAAGTGCATAGACGGTCAAAGCAGCCTGGCTGCATTGCCCGTAAAGAGTAAAAAGGAGCATAGACGGTCAAAGCAGCCCGGTTCCATTGCCCGCGAAGAAGAAAAAAGAGCGTGAGCGGTCAAAGCAAAGCGGCTGCATTGCCCGTGAAGAGGAAAAAAGAGAATGAGCGGTCAAAGCAAAGCGTCTGCATTGCCCGTGAAGAGGAAAAAAGAGAATGAGAGGTCAAAGCAAAGCGGCTGCATTGCCCATGAAGAGGAAAAAAGAGAATGAGCGGTCAAAGCAAAGCGGCTGCATTGCCCGCGAAGAAGAAAAATGAGCATTGACGGTCAAAGCAGCCTGCCCCTCTAGATCTGTTGGCAGGGTCATTCTTTGGTTTTGTGAGGCTTTATGTCTATCCTGATCTGCTGGGTTTAAACTATTTGAGAAATTTGATGAAATTGGATATACTCCAAGGGATATTCAATTGATCGTATACATTTATAACATGATAGAGAAGCATAAAATAAATAAAGTTTTGAGGAAGACGAAGATGACCACTATTCAATCACAATCAGCGCATACCAGCGTAATCATTGAAATTCACTACAGAGCAGGAAGCAGCAGAATATCGCAGAAGGGTTCTTTTAGATTAAGCGGTAAAAAACCTGAACATGTAGCTTTTGAATTCTGGCAGCAGCTAAGAACAAAGCTGCCATACTATATTGAACTAGAAAGAATTATTGTAAACGGTCATCAGGAGATTACAGAATTAGTTAAGGAAATAGAATCACAAGAATTGAAAAATATTGATTCAATGTGGACTCTTCCATTTTAGCACTTTAAACCAGCGGGGGACTGACCCCCGCTGGATGACCCCAGAAATGAAATGCTGCTGTTACATCAGTATAATCTGATTGAAATAATTACATCCTCTTTTTGTACTATAATATTTTATGTATGAAAGTATTGTATTTTGGATGTTCTTTACTGATTGAATGGTAAGGAATGTTCAATGGAAAGGGGATGTTTAAATGGTTTTATGCCCGAAATGTGATGAAAAATTATCTGAATCAAGTCGATTCTGTACAAACTGCGGTGCCAGGGTTGCCGAAGATAACAAGAATATGTCTTCAAGCCCACAATCGCGGATAGAAAAAAAGAAATATTATTTGAGGAAAAAGAGATTCATGGCAGTGGGTGGATCGATTGTTGGTCTGCTGCTTCTCATAGGTGTTTTTTCCTTCATCGTGAAAGGTTCTCATAAGCATGAACCTAAAACGGATGTGGCAGCCACGACTACGGTTAACCAATCAAAAGATAAAGCTACAGTAAAAAAGGATGCTTCTGGTCATAATACTACCAAAGAAAAAATTAATAACACTCCAACTCTTTCTTCTACAGATTATATTTTATCTGCGAGTAATCAGAGAGTGATGAATGATCAGGACATGGCGAGTCTTTCAAAAGGGCAGCTACGGTTAGCCAGAAATGAAATTTACGCACGTCATGGATATATTTTTAAATCGAAGGATTTGCAAAAATATTTTGCAAGTAAATCATGGTATCATCCAGATCCAGCCTTTAAAGGCGCTTTAAGTGAAGTAGAAAAACAAAATGTAGCCATTCTAAAGGCGAAAGAGGATAGTCTATAGTGACCCATTTTTTTAAAAGATATGGTTCGGTTTTTTTCATCCTTGTGATGGTTTTGAGCACATTTGGTTGTGTTACGGAGGCTGAAAAAACGGAACCGCCAGCTAGAGTTGACAAGACATCACCACCGATAGCAGCCATCCCTAAAAGGAAACCTCTCATCATCTGTATTGACCCTGGCCACCAGCAGAAGGCTGATTTATCGACTGAAAAAATCGGTCCAGGATCCAATCAGGTAAAACCGAAAGTAACGGGAGGAACCAGGGGAATCACAACAGGGACTCCTGAATATAAACTGACATTAGAGGCTTCTGTTATTTTAGGTAAACTGTTAGAGGAAAAAGGCTTTACAGTAGTGTATACCCGAACCACGAACAATGTGAATGTAAGTAATAAACAAAGAGCGGAAATGGCCAATCGCACCAAGGCGGCATTGTTTATTCGCCTTCATGCGGACGGGTCAACCAATCGGAATGTCAGAGGTTTTTCGATCCTAACCCCGTCAAGCAAAAATCTTTATACGAAACCTATCTACAAGGGGAGTTTGAAGGCTTCCGAACTGATTCTTGATAACGTAAAGGCTGATAGGAATGTCATAGTAAAGGGAATTTCCTTTCGTGACGATTTGTCTGGGACAAACTGGTCCCATGTCCCTACCGTTTTAATCGAAATGGGCTTCATGACCAACCCGATCGAGGATCAAAATCTTTCGAACCGAACCTATCTTACTCATTTAATGGGGGATATCTCTCGTGGAATTGCCGGTTTCACTGGTTATAAAAAATAAGCTTGGATAAATTGGGCCATCGATTAATAGGAAAAAAGAAAGCTACATCTAACGGGTTTACTTTAGAGATGCAAACATTGTAAAACGCACCTGAATTCACAATATCATTCACGGTGCGTTTTTTATTGGTTTATCAACATTTTGGCGAATTTTAATGCCTTAATTGAGTAAATACTGATATTTAACATAAGCGGAAATTTTCCGGTAAGACTGCAGAATAGAGCTAGTTTCGGGGTATATAAGCGGAGGTTTTCCGATTAAGCAAAGCAAAATTACCCATTTTTAACGTTTTTTGAGTCGATAGTCGGAATCTTTCCGTCTATTTAGGCTATTTTCGGTGTTATTTCTTAATTAAGAGGAATTTCTCCGCTTATTTATCAAACTCGCTTTAGCGTCTAATGAACTTGTACAACTTGAAAACAAAAAAGTCTTAGAGATATTTGCATCTCTAAGACTTTTTGACTGTGCACTATACTGTGAATTGTGTTGTGAAATTTATGTGATTTACCGTTTTGCACCTCACAAGTAAACCCGTTAGGCTACATCACCTACTACTTTTTATTTTTCATAGGACTCGAATAGTGAATTTCTCATAAGTAGATGGTCCGCTTTTTCCCCATTTTTCTTCCTATTGAATAGGTTAAACTTAACTAGACAATAGAATGAAGGTTAAGTAGACTATAAACTAACCAACTGTGTAATGGTAAGATAGCCATTCTAACAGCTTATTTTGTTCTCCTAATCTACTAAACTTTTAAAAAACAGAAAATTCAAAATATATTACCTAGCTATGGATAAATGAGGAGGAATCATCATGTTGGATTTTGATACAAATATCGACCAATACGCCACGATTAAAGTCATCGGTGTTGGCGGCGGGGGAAACAATGCTGTAAATCGGATGATTGAGGCTGGCGTCGAAGGTGTAGAATTTATAGCGGTTAATACAGATGCACAGGCTTTAAATAAATCAAAAGCAGCGATCACGATGCAAATCGGCGGATCGTTGACTAGAGGTTTAGGTGCGGGTGCAAACCCGGAAATTGGCCGAAGAGCGGTGGAAGAAAGCAAACAGCAGCTCGAAGAAGTGTTAGCGGGCGCTGACATGGTTTTCGTTACGGCTGGAATGGGCGGTGGTACAGGCACAGGGGCTGCCCCTTCGATTGCAAAAATTGCCCGCCAGTTGGGTGCCCTGACCATTGGGGTTGTCACACGTCCGTTTAAATTTGAGGGTAAAAAACGCGCACAAAACGCAGAAATGGGAATCAACGCCATTAGGGAAGAGGTGGACACCCTCATCATTATTCCAAACGATCGCTTATTAGAGATTGTCGATCGAAATACACCGATGGTCGAAGCTTTCCGTGAAGCAGATAATGTTCTCAGACAGGGTGTTCAGGGGATTTCCGATTTAATTGCAGTGCCTGGCCTCATCAACCTCGATTTTGCTGATGTGAAAACGGTCATGTCCCATAAAGGAACAGCCTTAATGGGAATTGGGATTGCCAAGGGGAAAGATCGTGCCGCTGAAGCTGCACAAAAAGCCTTAAATAGTCCGTTGCTGGAAACGTCCATTAACGGAGCCCATGGTGTGATCATGAACATAACGGGCGGCCGCAATTTAAGTCTATTTGAAGTACAGGAAGCGGCCGATATCGTGGCCTCTGCTTCTCACGAGGAATTAAATATGATTTTTGGTTCGGTCATTAACGATAACCTTAAAGAGGAAATTATCGTAACGGTCATTGCCACAGGCTTCAATGAGCAAGAGGCCCCAGTATCACAAATTACTCCCGAGCCTGTATTCGAAGAGAAGACGAATCCCTATCATAGGGAAGAACGGATCCAACGTGAATCAATCTACCGAAGTGAACCAGTTCAGGATTATGACCGAAATCCTGAACCTCCAAAAGAATCGTTGGATATCCCGTCGTTTTTGCGCAATCGAAAAAGACGATATTAATACGATGCCTGTCACCATTTGTAATTTTTCGAAAAAGCTCTATTCGTTATTTAAGTCGGATAGGGCTTTTATATTAATTGAAAATTGATAGGGATTTCGCGGCAAGCAATTCCAGTCCAGTTGCATAGTTTCCTTTAAAAAGGATTATATTTACATATTCGGAATATGTATTAGTATTCTTTGAAAGCAGGTGGTTTGATGCAACAAATGGAATATGAATGGGTTCGACAGACTCGAAGAACACTCTTAGACTTTTGCAGGGAGCTACAACCCAATGATTTTATCCACCATAATGGATTTGGCTGGCAAAGTGTGCGGGACACATTGGTCCATATAGCAGATTGCTATTATGCATGGCTTGGCTCATTTGTTTTATTAAAGACTAATACACCCCTTACGCCAAAGAAAGAACTAGATCATTTCAATTTGGATAAAATAATAGCACGCTTTGAAGAGGTCGATTCTATTGTAAATGAGGTATTTGAACAGCATGGAAATTATTTAAATGAGCGGATTGAAAGAAAGATTCCTTGGAGAAAAGCAACCGAAACGATCTCCCTCACGCCTGGTAAATTGCTCATGCACACTATCACTCACGAGTTCCATCACAAAGGGCAAATTGTCGCTATGTTACGCCAGATGGATTATGAAGTCCCGAATACAGATGTATTAGGAACAGAAGATTGATCCGGTGCCTGTCACCAACTGTTATCTGTTGAAAAGGGTAGCAGAACAAGAACCAAGTATTCGACAAAAAATTTTCTCGGAAATAAGTAAAAGTTCGTTTTTCCCAAAGTTTCGCTTTGTTTTTAATCAAACGTTTGATTAAAAGGGAATGATCGGGATTTTCGTCGAAAAATAAGGGACAGTGTTTAGAACACAAAAAAGGCAGCCAAAACTATTTGGCTGCCTTTTTCGAATGGAAATATTGAGTAATTATTAGAAATAAGTACCACACTACTAGTATCTCTATTTTCAAAAAGGGTGGGTCCTATGTTTAAGCAAACGGCTGGTGAGAAGTTGATTGAGCTATTAATCGAGTGGGGAGTGGATCATATTTATGGGATGCCGGGTGATTCCATCAATTCGATTATCGAACCGCTCAGAAAGGCGAAAGACAAGATTAAGTTTATTCAGGTAAGGCATGAAGAGGCGGGGGCACTAGCGGCAGCAGCCTATGCGAAGCTGACAGGGAAGCTCGGGGTTTGTACGGCTATTGCCGGGCCGGGTGCGATTCATCTTTTAAACGGATTGTATGATGCGAAGCTCGACAGGGTACCGGTATTGGCGATTACCGGGCAGGTGGAATCGGATCTGCTTGGAACGGACTTTTTTCAAGAGGTGCATTTAGAAAGAATGTTTGATGATGTGGCCGTCTACAATCAACGAATTATGTCGGCAGAACAGCTTCCAGCCGTTGTCAATCAAGCGATTCGGACGGCTTATGTTAAAAAGGGCGTTTCCGTTCTTACGATTCCGGATGATGTTCCGCGCTTTGAGGTAGGGAAAGAAGCGCATGTAACCTCTTCTTTTACGGTGAAACAGGAAATTTTACCGCATAAGGGAGATTTGCGGCTTGCGAAGGCATTGATTGAAAATGCGGAGAGGCCGATCATCCTTGCCGGAAGAGGAGTACATGGGATTCGAGACACTTTATTATCCTTCGCTGAAAAAATCGCTGCACCGATTGTGTTAACTTTACCCGGTAAGGGGGCGATTCCCGATAAGCATCCCTATTGTTTGGGCGGGCTGGGGTTGATTGGCACAAAGGCCGCCTATGAATCGATCCATGAAACCGACCTGCTCATTATGATTGGGACATCGTTTCCGTTCACGGGATTTTTACCGGAGAAGACCGCCACGATTCAAATTGATATCGATCCTTATCAAATTGGGAAGCGGTATCCAGTGGATGTTGGTCTGGCGGGAGAGGCGGGTCTGACGCTTGAATGGCTAACGGAAAACGTTCGGAGAAATACGAACCGCGACTTTTTAGAGAAAAGTCAGGAACGAATGAAACAGTGGTGGAGCAAATTAGAGGATCAGGAAGAGAATGATTCGGTTCCGATTAAGCCGCAGCGTGTGATTTGCGAATTGCAGAAGGTAGCTTCCGATGATGCGGTCTTATCGGTTGATGTGGGGAATGTGACCGTTTGGATGGCCCGGCATTTTCATATGACCAATCAAAAGTTCATTATTTCGAGCTGGCTCGCGACGCTTGGGTGCGGTCTCCCGGGTGCGATTGCCGGAAAAATCGCTTATCCTGACAAACAGGTATTTGCCGTTTGCGGCGATGGCGGCTTTGCGATGACGATGGCCGATTTCGTCACAGCGGTTAAATACCAATTACCGATGGTTGTCATTGTGTTAAACAATCATAAGATTGCCATGATCAAGTTTGAGCAGGAGGTTATGGGGAATATTGAATTTGGCACCGACCTGCATAACCCTAATTTTGCAAAATATGCGGAGGCGTGCGGAGGTGTCGGCTATCGTGTGGAACGCCCCGAAGAACTCCTTCCGGCCATGCAAGAAGCCGTTAAGCAAAGCAAACCAGTGATCATTGATGTCGTCGTGGATGCGGAGGAAGCACCGATGCCGGCAAAAATCACCTTTGCCCAAGCTGCCGGATACACGAAGCATATGTTAAAAGAGCTGTTTGAAGAAGGAAAATTGGATTTGCCGCCTTTGTGAAGTAGGGGGCCTGACCCCCCACTTAGGGGGCGAAAGATCAATCAAAAAGGAACATTCTTTTATGCAGATGTTCCTTTTTAAAATTGTTGCTGTTTTTTGATTCGCTGATAAAACGCTTTAATTCGCTGATAAAACGCTTTAATTCGCTGATAAAACTCATTAATCCGCTGATAAATGTCTTGGAATCGCTGATAAAAACTAAAAGTTTGCCGGTAAAAGCTAGAAGTCAGCCAAAACGGAGTTAATTATCGTTAAAATCATCATAGTTTACGAAAAAAATTACAATTTAATATGTGAAGATAACATCTCCCCATCATCGGTAGGATCAAATACTTCAAAAAATTGATAGGTTGGTTTCTCGCTTGTAATGTTTTGCAGTTCAGATTCCAATTTAGGAAATAAGACTTTATGAGCCTGCAAAGCATCGTTTTTTGTATCCCAATAATTTAGCGCTCGATATTCGCAAAGTGAGTCATTAAAAAAATAGACATTCCCTCTAAAGCCTGAAAAGGTTCTGCTCAGTTTATCAAATTTTTTCGTTAACTCTTCCGCAACCGCTCTTTTTCCCGAGTCCAATTTGAATTTCACCAAACGTGCATAATACATTGTCAGCCCACCCTTCAAGTTACTGCTTATAAGTTTATGAAACTTATTTTTAAATATGAAAAGTGAACCCTAAAAAAGTGGTTCTTGATTGCACTTCGAAAAGTGTCTATTTTTTATTGTCTTTATAGGGAGCAGGTTTTTCATGAAAACTCGAAGAATTAATAAAGAGAATATTATTTTTCCATATTGTTATGTCATGAAAAGGAGAACGGTATGATCACAAATACATACAAAGGTCTGCTTGAGAACAAAAATTATCAGGGCGCGCTTGAACTCTTTCTGGAGCCATTCCAAAACGATATAAACCAACCTAAATTAACGGAAATCAGAAATCTTATGAATCTACCGGAACAGCATGTGAAAGATTTGCTTCGTGTCATGGACCTGGCCCTAATGGACCGGTGGGGCCGGATCCTCGTTAGGCACAGCTACAGGAGGCTGAAGTCTCCATTAACCACCATTTGGTATGCTGAGGAATTGATCGCGGAACATAAGCTAATCGAAGCAGAAGAGCTATTAAAGGAGCTGGAAAGGGAGGAGTTATCCTCCGAATTAGCCGAAAAGCTGTATTTCAATCTGGCGGTCGCCCTCATTAACATGCGGCGCTTTGCGGAGGCTTTTTCCTATATGGAAAAATGTGAAGCAGCTGCTAAGGACTGCATGAATACGAGGTGGGCTTATTTTTACCTTCATAAAGGTGAATGGGACAAGGCACTCGAGCTACTTGAAAAAGGTAAAAAGGACCAGAAAGATGGGGCACTTGCTTATGCCATACTTGTCCAGCATTACTCGATGCAGGGAGAAATGGCGAAAGCGGAGAGGGTTTTAGAGGAGGGATTAACGGAGCATCCCCAATATCCGAAGCTGCTTCTGGAGAAAATCAGGATTCAGTACAAGCAAAAGCAGTGGGATGCGATGAAGGAATCGATTGCCCAGTTAGCGAGTATTTCTCCTTATCATGATTATCAGAAAATGTGCGCTTATTACGAAGCGGAAGCCTATTATGAGGAAAATAAACTAGAGCTGCTTCAGCAGCATCTACTTTCCCATCCAGATCTCAAAGTACACACCCATTTTATGCATTTCAGCGGCAGCAAGAACAAGCCTCAGAAAATCTTGGCTTACAAACCTGTCGTCCAAAAATATAATTTCTGCGTCCCTGCCTGCGTTCAAATGACCTTGAACATGTTTTCACATGAAATCAGCCAGGAGGAAATTGCAGCGTCCATCTTTGATATAGCCGGCTCAAGAATCTCTATGGCCATCGGTTATTTTGAAGGAAAGGGCTTTTGCTGCCGCCTCTTTTTGGGGAATGAGGAAAGGTTTAAGCGATTGGTCGACTTGGGTGCCGGGGTTATCGTGACGATTGATTATCCTATCTCCTCTCATGTTCAAATGGTAACGGGGTATGATGATAATTTGCAGGTGTTTCATATTCAGGATCCGAATTTCAGAGAACCTCACCAGCTGGAATATCAGAACCTTGAAAAAGAGTTTGGCAATAACTTTGCCCTCTCCATGGCGATTGTTCCTGCCAGTGAAGTGGATAAGCTTCATTTTCTGGATCCAGACGAGCATGAAACGAGGTTAAAGCTGCTGCAGCTTACGGAGGAGGGTGACCACCCGCTTGAACCCGAAGATCTTCTCTTTTTAAAAGAACATGTGGAAGATCGCCTTGTTGCGGTCTACTCCGTCAAATATTTGGCTGGTCACCTGGAGGAAGGGCTTTTAGAGAAGCTAATCACCACAACGGAGCGTCAGTTGACGAACTCCCATTACCGAAATCTGATCCTTGCCATGGCCTATGCAGCTGTCAAACAGGAGGAGCGCGCCGCACAATCCCTTAAACAAGTGGAACGCCAAAATGATCCTGCTTATCGGTACCTAAAAGGCAGATTGGCCTATGACATGGGTGAATATCTTGCGGCTTCCGATGAGTTTAAAAAAGGAATCAAACGGGAACCGGATGATTATATTCTCTGGTCGTATCTGGCGCTTTCCACCTCCTACCTGGGCGATAGCGGAGAGGCATTAAGACTTTCCGAGATTGCGCTGGATATGAATGACCGTGATGTTTTTCCATTAACCAATCATGGAATCATTTTATTTGATAACGAACAGTACGAGGAAGCAAGGAATGTCTTTACCACCACTCTGAAAATGAAAAAAGGGAGCGCCCATCTTTGGTATGAAAGAGCTCTTTGTGACAGAAGGCTTGGCCGCTATCAAAAGGCGGAAAGAGGATTCAAAGTTTCGATCGGCCTGGAGCCGGATGTTCCGCTTCCTTATCGTGAATTAGCCAGTCTCTATGAATTTGCCTTTGAAGACCGTAAAACGGCAGAAGAAACGTTGAAAAACGGACTTAGTAAAACGGATGAATCCGGTCTCCTCCTTATGGATCTTGGCGAATTTTACGAAAGAAAACAGCAACATGATCAAGCAAGGACTTATTATTCAAAGGCGGCAGACAAGAACCCTAAGGAGCCCGATGCGTTTCTTTCACTTGCCGCATTACTAAAGGAAGAAGGAAAAACCACTGAGTTTTTCTCCTACATGAACAGCCTTTATGACCAATTTAAGGATCATCATGAATTTTTGATCAACGGTGGAAAAATCATGTGGGAAACTGCGCTCGAAAAGGATTTGGATGAATCGTATCTTGAGCAGTCCCTATCTTACATGGAAAAGGGAATTAGGGGGACAACTTCCAATCTGGAAGAGGCATTGGAATTGTACACCGTGAGTATCGAGGATACCCCTTTTTACAGGAGAGGGATTGAATTTTTGGAAGGGGAGCGTGTGCAGCGAGAAGAGGAGTATCTATTCCTCTGCTATATTGGCTGTTTGTATGAGCAGAATGGGTATTTGGTCAAAGCAAAAAGCTATCTTGAGCGTGCACTGACCTTGAAAGAAGACCTCCTGGCACTGTTCCGGATCGGCGAAATTTATTATAAATCCGAAGAATATGAGAAAGCGAGAGAGTATTACCAAAAAGTGATTCAGCTGGATCCCCATCATGAGCAGGCCATGCTGAATTTAGCCAGCATTGCCTACCGGAAAGACAATAAGGCAGATGAGCTTCATTACCTAATGGAAGCCTTCCGTATCAATCCTTATAGTATTTCGGTTGAAGGGGCCACCCAGTTGATGGACGAACCGCCCATGCTGGAGGACTTTTTGCAAAGACTCAAGGAGCTGGAGCAGGGGAAGAAAAAATATGACCAGGCGTTTTTATACGATTCCATGGCTTATGTTTACGGTAAGCTCGGTGACATAAAGGAAGAAGAAGCCTATTTAGCGAAGGCATTGGCGCAGTCACCAGATTTGCCGCAGCTTTTACACCATCAGGTTCAGCTTTTTCTAAAGAAAGGTGATGTAAATCGAGCCAAACAGGAATGCTTGTTTGTCATTCAGAACGATTTTAAGGAGAGGGAATGGTATGAAACCCTTATCGAGATCTATTCGGTAACCAAGTCCATGGCTAAACTTGAAAATGATTTGAAAAAACTTCAGCTGAAAGATCGCGAAAAAGCGATTGTCTTTATGAATAGTGCGTCGGCTTATGAAAAAGTGGCCATCAATTTGGCTGAGGAAAGAGCGAGTCAGAAGCGGAAAGGCTTGATCAATAGACTGACAGGTTTTACAAAATTGAGTCACCATGCAGGCATCGTCGTTACTTTTTACGAAACAGCCATGAAACTGGACCCTGAGCACCATTTTGCTGCGGCAAGATTGGCTGATTTTTACCTGCAAATGGCCCTTCCTGAAGATGCCATCAAGGTGTTAGAACAAGCGCTAAAATCGCAATGGGATGCTGAATTGGCCTATAAGCTTGCTTACCTTTGTGTGAATGAAAGGGAGGAATTTAGCGAGAAGAAACAAGGGAAGGTTTTAGCCAAAGCCGAAAGCTTAATGAACATTCTTTTAGAGGAATACGATGAGCCGGAGTATATGAATATGCTTGGGTTTATCCTATTTTTACAGGGAAGGCTGAAGGAAGCAGAGGAAGTGTATGTTCAATGTCTTGAACTGGAGCCTGGTGTTGATAATGGGTATTATTACCTTGGTCGAGTGTATCTTGAGCTTAAGAACTATCCGGAAGCGGAGTGGGCCATGAAAAAAGCCCTGGAGCTTCAACCGGAAGATCCGGGTGCCCTCAATGACCTAGCCCTCACCTATCGATTGCAAAAACGGGTCGATGAAGCACTGCAATGTATTGATCATGCTTTAGAGCTTCACCCTCAGGATTTGTACTTTCACTATCAAAGAGCCTGCTACCTTACTTTGCTAGGCCGATTAGAAGAAGCCGCAACAGAGCTAAGAGAAGTGTTTGAGTTGGATGAAGAAGGTGGTTTTCTGGAAATGTCAGAGAATGAGAGAGATCTTCTTCCACTTAAAAAAGCCGGTTTATTCCCACGTAAAGGGATATCGGTAAGATAATAGTTTAACAAAAGCCCAAACATGACCTCAGTACCCTCTGGTACTGAGGTCATTTATTTATTAGGGTAAATAGGAGAAGCACTAAATGCCCGAACAAGGAGGAAAAGGGAATCCAAGGTCCCTTATTAATGGGCTTTATTCAATTATTTGATCCCTAAACAAATCAACGTACAAATTTCCTTTCGTTCCTACGACCGCATACGCAATGTCGTTAACATTAAGGTTTCTTTTTTTAAGCTCAGCCATTAACCAATCTTCGTTATAGGAGTGATGGGATAGGTTTTCATGTAGGATATTTCCATCATAAACCAGCTCTACCGGTACAGATTCAGCGGAAGGCAAAATATTTAAATCCTGCTTGGTGGTATTTTGGTATTGGGGTTTTTTTAATACAGAGAGTGAGCCGTTTATCTCTAAAATCGCGCACTCCACCTCTTCGATGTTAAAGATATCCTTGCCCCTTAATGCCTGTTTAAGAGTGTCCAATGAATACCCGATTTGGGCCATGGACTTTTCGAGAATTTGTCCTTTATGTATTAAGGTTGTTGGTTCTCCGGCAATCCATTTCCTGAAGTGCGGATTTCGAACAGCCATCAGATTCAAGATAAAAACGATGATCCCCATAAGCATAATCGAGATGATAAAATAATGGAGCTTAATTTTAATATTAAATGCCAGGTTCCCTGCAATTGTCCCCATTATAATGGAAGCAATATAAAGATGATAGGTCCTTTGGGTAATCGTTTGTTTACCGAGAAGCAGGACAAATACCCATAATAAAATGAAAGCTGCAATAGTTCGAAAGATGATTTCCATAGATGCTAGCATTGCTGAAACTCCCTTTTAAAATCTTCTAGATAGTATGTTCAGACAGCCACCCATTATTCTGTAATATTGATGCAAAAAAAAACTGATTGGATTTCTCCAATCAGTTTGCTTTCTTATTAAGTTCTAATTGTGTCCTCAGAATGCTCTGAACCCTTTGTTTTTCTGCCGGTGAAACAAGGCCGTAATAGATTTTATTGAACATCGCGCCTTTTTCTTGGATCTCCATTTGCTGAATGTTTTTTCCGGCATCCACAACATCTTTAAATGCTTCCATATTAATCTGGATATAGTAGTCGATCGGGATATTTAGAAATTTTTCAACGGTATTCATAGACATTGGCACACCACCGAAGGCATATGCATGGTTAATTTTATCATTAGTTAAATTAAAATTAGGAATTGTAATATTTACAAACTCTTTACCATTTCTTCATTTATTCTTTACTCCTTTAAGATAAGATGAAAATATAAACGGCGACCAACCGTTTCCATAAGACCTTTTTTCTTATCCGGCATATGCCGGATCTTTTTTTATTTTGGCTCTGTTAACCTTGGTGGTTGATTGCAGCGAAGGGTCTCGCCCTTCGCTCCAATAAACAGTTGTAAAAAATCAATATTCTCCTTTAACACAGCATTTATTTAAAGCAGAACCCCTTACGAAATAACCATTTTTCTTATTTTCTCCCTTGCCCCGGCCCGCCAGCTTTTCACGGCGGAGAGGGATACCTTTTCCTTTTCGGCGATTTCTTGGACGGTTAAAAAGTCTTGAAAGGTATAGAATACCCATTTTTGCTGGTTGGGGGTCAGGGTTTCGCAGTAGGATTGTAAAATCTCCTTTTCCAATAGATGTGACGTCGAGTCATCCACCACTGAATCCCAGTATTCACCCTTCGGATAGATACTTATTTCCTCCTGTTTGTTCATTTTTCTCAATTCCGTCTGAAGGAAGCCTTTGATATAGGTATAGGCGTAGTTGATGAAAGTTCCTTTGGCCGGATCAAACCGATTGCTAGCTTCCCAAAGCGCAATGAGACCGCTCTGAAAAAACTCCTCCTGGTTCTTATAAATGTAAAGAGAATGGATAATTTTATAGATCATCGGTTTATATTGTTTTGCTAATTGTTCAAAGCTTTCCACTTGGAAATCCCTTCAGGAAAGCGCGCTTTTCCATGTATTCCCGGGTACCTCTACCATATCGGGAAAGGTGGATTCGAGCGAACGGAGCTTTTTCACTTTTGGAAGGGGATTTTAGTTAAAAAATTGATTTTCGGGGTTAAAAAAGATGTTTTGGAAGCGTTTTTTGCTGGTTTTATTCATTTTTAATAAGAAATTTGGTTTTTTTTGAGTAGTTAATGAAACTTCTGAAAATTCTGTTGACTTATCCAGAAGTTGTTTTGATATAATAAATAAAAAACATTGTTTCGCCAATGAAACAAACGGGAGATAAGGAGGAAGAAAATGGCGTTCTTACAAGTAGAAGATTTGACGATTCATTATGAAATGGCAGGGCAGGGCCCACCATTACTCATTTTGCATGGTATGGGAAATAACTCGCAATCATGGAAAAAACAATTGAAGGGACTCTCCGAACAATTCACCGTTATTGCGTGGGATGCTCCCGGATATGGTAAAAGTTCCGACCCAAAAGAGGAATTAACTGAATTTAAACAGTTTGCCGATGTATTAAAAGGTTTTATTGAAAACTTACATTATCAGTCTGTTACCCTTCTGGGGCATTCGATGGGATCGGCCATTGCGATTGATTTCTGTTGCCGTTTTCCCCATATGGTGGATGCGCTTATTATCTCAGATGCCACAAGAGGGTCAGCGGCCTTAAGTAAAGAGGAGAATGAACGGAAATTAACCAATCGTTTACATAATATAGATTCATTAACACCAGGTGAATTGGCAAAAATGCGTGTCAAAGAGCTTCTTTCACCAGACCCAAACCCAGAGATATTGAAAGAAGCAGAACGAATCTATTCACAAATAAGGCCGATGGGTTTCCGTTCAGTAGCTTATTCATTATTCCATTTGAATAATATGGATATGCTTTCTTTGATCAATGTTCCAACCCTTGTTATTTGCGGGGAATTGGACAAAGTAACACCAGTAAGTGAATCGAAAGTCTTTCATGAACACATTCAACATTCACAGTTGGTTACCATACCAAATACAGGACATTTATGCTATCAAGAAGACCCGGAAAGCTTTAATTCCATTATCATGAACTTCTTAACATCTAATAAAAGCTTGTCCTTCAATCAATAAAATCTGTCCTTTTCTCATTAAACTCTGATATGATATGAAAAAAAGCAAACAACGAGATGGTGAATAGTAAATGGCGAAAGAAGAAAAAGAGCGTTATAATGCCAATTCCTTGGTAAGAGGATTAGAAATTTTAAAGCTGTTTAGTGAGGAGCGACCGACATTATCGTTGGTAGAAATCGCGAAAGAGCTGGATGTTAGCAGAACGGTTCCCTTCCGGTTATTATATACCCTTCAAACATTAGGATATCTTCACCAGGATGAAAATACGAAACGATATAGTTTAACGCCAAAGGTTTTAGAATTAGGTTTTGCCTTCTTAAGTACATTAAAACTTCCGGAAATTGCGCAGCCCTATTTGGAAAAATTAAGAGATGAAATAGGGGCATCCTGTCATTTATCTATTTTGGATGGTCATGAAGTGGTCTATGTGGGGAGTGCACCGGCAAGAGGTGTCTCGGCCGTAAATGTGAACATCGGGCTAAGGCTGCCGGCACATGCGGTGGCAAATGGAAAAGTCCAGCTCGCTTATCAGCCTCAAGAACGATTAAATCAACTATTATATGGTTCCAACTTAAAACCATTTACGGAGAGAACTCAAACCGATTTTGTTGATTTTCAGGAAGAGTTGGCTTCGATTCGGGAGAAGGGGTTTGCCATCACAAAAGGGGAACTGCATCATGGCATACAATCTGTAGCCGCTCCCATTTTTGATCGAAATGGAACGGTTATGGCTGCGATTAATATGGTCGCAACGGAGACAATTTTTCATAGTGAATATATTGAAAAGATAGCGTTACCAAAAGTACTTGAAACTTCAAGGATTCTATCCGGTTTTATGGGATACCATTCTAAATTTTAAATGAAAAGATGAGGCTTGCGAATGATCGCAAGCTTTTTATTATTATTTTAAAATCCACAAAACGTTTGATATACAAAACGCATTTTATTTTATAAAACAAAATACGCAATAACTGTTGACACAATTTTCTTAAAATTTTAAAATAAACTTAGTAGGAAAACTATGTTTTGTATATAAAACATAAAAGTTTCCTACAAATAATATAAAGGAGGATTGTGTCCATTTAGTCTGTTGATTATTGTATACTAATCTTAAAACTTTTTTTGGAAGCGTGTTCATTCAAAAGGGGGTACTTTGATGTTAAAAGGAAACAAAAGGTGGATTTATATTGCATTACCGATTTTTTTCTTTTGGTTTTTTGGACAAATTGATAAATTAGGCATTTCTATTATTCAAACAGATCCTCAATTCATAAAGGATTTAGGATTAACGGGTGCCGACAGGAATGCAAAAATTGGGATGATCACATTTATTTTTACGATTTCTTATGCCTTATCCAATGTTTTCTGGGGATTTGTCATTGACAGGCTGGGGGCAAGAAAAACCGGGATTCTGGGTCTAATTGTATGGGCCATCACGATGATTGTTGGCGGATTATCTACTTCTTATGAAATGTTTATTATCAGTCGTGTCATCCTCGGTATTGGTGAAGGGATGATGATTCCGATATGCAGTAAATTCATCTCCAACTGGTTTAATAAACGTGAGCTTGGCCGTGCACAATCCTCATGGCTTGCTGGAAATTATTTAGGGCCTGCATGCGGGGCGATTATCTTGACGATCATCATTTCTACCTTCCATTGGCATGCTTCCTTTTTCTTTTTAGCAGGTTTTAATATTTTAATTGTCTTACCAATGTTTATTTTCCTGACCAGAGATACTCCTGAAGAACACCCACGACTTGATAAGCGGGAATTAGCCTATATTCGTCAATCCGATTCCAACGAAAATACGAACAAACAAAGTTTTGCTCAAGACTACCGTTATTGGATTGTTTGGTTCGGCATGCTGGTGGCCTCTTTCTTGTTCTTCGGTATCAGTGTTTGGCTCCCAACTTATTTAGTAGGAGCAAAGGGCTTTTCAAGAGAAGCAATGACTGGAATTACCTCCTTATCATGGCTGTTTGCGCTTGGTTTTGTGTTACTTTGCGGATATTTATCGGATAAGACAAAGCGCCCTAGTTTACTTGCTACGATTCTATTTGTTTTAACGGCATTATTTTTAACAGCTGCTATTCTTTCACCTCAACCCGTTTTGGCCGGTGTTTGCATGGGCTTAGCGATGGGGGCGCAAGGCGGCGTATTCCATTTAAGCAATTTATTTATCGTTAAATTTTCAACTCCTGAAACAGCAGGACGTGCAGCCGGCTTGATGGGCTTTACGAACATCCTTGGCGGTTTTTCAAGCTATATTATGGGCTGGATGGTGGATCTTTCACATGGTGACTTCGGACCTTCAATCGTAATGCTCATCGTTGCTGCTACTCTTGGTTTTGTTGCGTACTTATTTACATTGAAAAAGGAAGCGAAGGATCTCAGGCTTGAAAATTTACCGCCAAATCAGGTAATAGTCTAAATGAGAACCAATGTTAGAAGTTTCATAGAATGTTACGTATATAAAACATATTTTTATATTTAAAATTATCTCAATATTTATAATTGACAATTATAGTGTTGAGATTTAATATTAGGCTATAAAGAAAACAATGTTTTATATATAAAACAATAAAAGGAGTTTTGATAATGTCTCAAGAAAAATTTTCTTTGCCAGAGTTTGAGAAAAAATATGTTGCTAGATTAAAAGATCGTTCATTAGATTGGAATGTATTGAAATTCCAAGAAGAAATCGATCCAACTTATCGCAGGGCACAAATGAGGTATATCGGCCGCGGCGCTACAGCCAACAATGATGCGAATGTGATTGCCGCTGAACACTTTACATTAAGCACAATGGTTTTACCTGCAGGATGCCAGGGACCGCTTCACTTACATGACGATGTGGAAGAAGTTTTCTTTGTGATCAAAGGAAGCATTACAGCACTGATCCAAGAAGAAGGCGAAAGCGAAGTTCATGAAATCGTCTTAAATGAAAGGGATTGCATTAGTTCACCTCCTGGGGTATATCGCGGACTTCGCAATGATGGTGATGAAGAGGCATTAATGCTTGTTATGTTAGGAGCAGTAAAGCCAAATTTACCGACCTATCCAAAAGGAAGTGCGTTAGAAGAACTTCGAATCAATCGTGCTAAAGAAAGAGAAGCCATTATCAAAGGAATTTAATGTTAAAAAATAGGCGGATGTTTCATTTGTAAAACATACTTCTTGATTGTCGTTTAACTTAGGATGGTCCCCTTACGAATACGGGATCATCCTTATCGATTTTATAAAGATAAAAAATGGAGGTGGCAGGATGTTAGGGATCACTCATTTAAGACATATCAGCTTAATCACTCCCGTTCTCCAAGAACAGGCTGATTTTTACGAAAAAATTTGGGGTTTAGATAAAGTTTCGGGGGACGATCATTCCGTTTACTTTCGCGGAGCCGGACCTGAACATCATATATTAAGCCTGCATGCAGGTGAAAAAAGAGGTCTTCACCATATTGCGTTTGGAATGGTGGATAAAAATGCGGTCGACCGGGCAGCAGAAATTCTTGCTACAAAAGGTGTGAAGATTGTTTCACCTCCGGGGTATTTGGATGAGGAAGGCAAGGGGTACGGCCTTCGTTTTCTTGATCCGGAAAATCGCTGTATTGAATTATCCGCATGGGTGGAGATTCATACCTCCATTTGGAATAAGAAAAATGTGGACCCTGTAAAGCTTAATCATGTTGTGATGAATACGAAAGACCTCGATATGATTACTGATTTTTATACAAATATTCTTGGATTTAAGGTGACAGACTGGAGTGAGCATCAAATGTCCTTCCTGCGCTGTAACCGAAAACATCACTCGATTGCCTTCAATCAAGAAAATCATGCCTCTGTTAACCATATTGCCTATGAGGTCGATACGGTTGATGAAGTGATGAGAGGAATCAGCAATGTAAGAAAAGCCGGGTATCAAGAGCTTTGGGGTCCTGGACGCCATGGTCCTGGAAACAATGTATTTTGTTACTTTCAAGACCCTGCTAAGTTTGTGATGGAGTATACCTGTTATTTGGAAACGATTGAAGACGAATCAGAATGGAGAGCGCGTGTTTGGAAGCGTGTCCCGCACTTAATGGACCAATGGGGAATTGCCGGACCGCCAAAACCGGAAGCCCGTGCTGCCATGGGCGGAGAGCCTGATCCTGGCTGGGTTAGCGAAAAGACTTTGGTTTAAAAGGGGTGTCATGATGGAGTTAGGTCTAAAAGATAAGGTAGCGGTCATAATGGGCGGCACATCTGGAGTCGGTTTAAAAACAGCAGAATTGCTTTTACAAGAAGGTGCAAAAGTTGCAGTTTGCGGAAGAAATGTGGAGCGAAAAGAAAAAGCATTTGAACACCTGCTGCAATTTGGGACGGCAGAATCCATTTATACAGCTTCATGTGACGTTACCAATAAAGAGGAAGTAAATGATTTTATTGGCGGAACCGCTTCCTATTTTGGCGGGATCGATATTCTCGTAAATGCTGCAGGACAAAGCGTGATGGGCTATTTCTTTGATGTGACAGATGAGCAGTGGCAGCAGCAAATCCAGCTGAAATATTTTGCGATCATTTACGCTGTCAAAGCGGTCCACCCCTATTTAGTCCAGCGCGGCGGCGGACGAATTATCAATATCAACGCTACTTTAGCGAAAGAACCAGAAAGGCATATGATTGCTACGGCTGCAACGAGAGCCGGTTTATTGAATTTAAGTAAAACACTTTCTCAGGAATTGGCACCAGATAATATCTTAGTCAATTCGGTAAGTTTAGGTCTGATTCGTACCGATCAATGGGAGCGAAGAAGACTGAAAAATGCTCCGGAGATGAAACCAGAAGACTATTATGCGGACTTAGCCAAAAAGAGAAACATTCCTTTAGGAAGAGTAGGGGAAGCAGAAGAAGTAGCGAGTGTGATTTTATTTTTAGCATCCAATAAAGCAAGCTATGTGTCGGGTTCAACGATTGAAACAGCTGGAGCGCTCGGGAAAGCGCTTTAAATACAGAAAAGGCAGGAATTTATGATGAGTGAACAAAAGCAAATGGAATTTACAACAGCTGATGCGGTGGTAAAAGAACTTGTTCGTGCGGGCGTTGAAGTCGCATTTGGAATTGTCAGCATCCACAATATGCCAATCTATGATGCCATTCTTCGAGAGGGCAGCATTCATTTAGTATGTTCCCGCGGTGAAAGCGGTGCCGCCAATATGGCAGATGGCTATGCGCGCGCTACCGGTAAATTGGGGGTTGTGATTACGAGTACAGGAACTGGAGCAGGAAATGCAGCAGGCTCTTTAATTGAAGCATGGGCGGCAGGCGTCCCAGTTCTTCACCTTACCGGCGAGGTTGCTTCTCCCTACTTGGGAACGGGCAGGGGCTATATCCATGAGTGTAAGGATCAATTGTCGATGATGGAAGGTTCCTGTAAGAAAGCAATGCGCTTAAGAAGACCTGAGCAGGCAGCGGCCGTCGTCAGACAAGCTATCCAAGATGCTTTTGCCCATCCTGCAGGACCGGTAACACTTGAAATCCCCATTGATTTTCAATCTGCCATTATCCCTGATTCTTCGATTGAAGAAATGAGAATAACAGCTTCAGCGATTCCTTCCTTACCTGAAGAGGTACTATCCAAAATCAGGAGTGCCCGTAGGCCTGTTATTTGGGCAGGTGGAGGAGTGATTACCTCTGGAGCAGCCAATGAGCTTCAAGAGCTTGCCGAAAAAATGGGTGCGGCCGTCATCACGAGCCAATCCGGAAAAGGAAGTATACCGGAAGATCATCCGCAATGTATCGGACATTTTGCTGCAAATGCATTGACGAAACAATTCCTTAAAGAAGCTGACTTACTAATTAGTGTAGGCGTAAGGTTTAGGGGGAATGAAACCTCTAACTGGAAGGTCACTGTTCCAAACGAACATCTATCCATTGATGCCGATTGGCAGGCGATGAATCGTAACTATGAAGCCTCCATGGGTCTTGTCGGAGATGCGAAACAGATATTGCAAATCATTAATCAAGAACTATCGCAAAACTCGATGGTCCCGAACCATCAGTATCTCGAGGAAATCAAGTCGGTTCGGGAAGAATTACGTTCAGCGTTACGAGCGACGCTTGGACCATATGAACAAATCCTTGATGGAATGCGAAAAGTGTTGCCGCGAAACGCGATTTTGGTGCGCGATGTAACCGTCCAGGCAAATGTTTGGGGCAGCCGATTATTTGAAATTTATGAACCAAGAACATCGATTCATGCTTCTGGCGGCGGGATTGGCCAAGGCTTGCCAACCGCTATTGGCGCACAAATGGGCTTTAAAGATCGGCAGGTTGTGCTGATGGCTGGCGATGGCGGATTTATGGTCAATGTCGGAGAAATGGCCACTGCTGCTCAAGAAAATCTGCCGTTAATCGTCGTTCTATTTGATGATGCCGGTTATGGGGTCTTGCGAAACATTCAAAGCGCTGCCTATGGCCGTCAGGTAGCGGTTGATTTAATGAGTCCTGATTTTGTGTTATTAGCGCAATCCATGGGATTTGAGGCATCCCGAATCGGATCGCCTGAAGAATTTGTGACGGAACTGGAAAAAGCGGTCGATAACCAAAAACCAACGATGATTGTTGTCGATATGGAAGCGGTGGGACCAATGGCAAAACCGTTTGGAGGACCTCCAGGTGCCGCAGACGCATTCAAACCGAAAAAATTGTAGGGAGGCATGAAAATGATATCAACACATCCATTTGTTTCAGGAAAATATCTGATTGCTGGAAAGTGGGTTCAGGCTGAAAAAACGGCGAATGTTATCAATCCTGCAAACCATCATGAAGTGGTCGGTGAGGTTGCGATCTGTTCTAAAAACGAGGCAGAGGAAGCGGTTGGTGCAGCTGTAAAAGCCTATGAAAGCTGGTCACAAAGTGAAATTGAGGACCGGGCGAACCGAATGAAGCTTGCAGCCGATGAGATTAAAGCAATCATTGAAGAGAATGTCACATTGCTAGTTCGCGAGAATGGTAAGGTTTTAGTAGAAGCAAAAAAAGATTTGCTGCGCTGTGTCGATATCATGAAGCAGGGGGCAGAGGAATTACTCGAATGGTGGAGGCCTGAAAGCTTACCCGGTTACCAAAAGGTGCAAATTCGCAGGCGTCCACGCGGGGTTGCCGCCATCATTTCTCCATGGAATTCACCGATGATCCTTACTTTTAAGCGAGTGATTCCAGCCATTTTAGCAGGCAATACGGTGGTCGTTAAGCCGGCAACCAGCTGTCCCTTAACCATCATGACTTTCTTAAAAGTAGTTGCGTCCTATTTTCCAGATGGCGTCATTAATGTGGTAACCGGCTCAGGCCGTGTGATTGGAGATGCGCTTTGTTCGGATCCACGCGTTCGTACCATTGCTTTCGTCGGAAGCACTGAGACTGGAAAGGAAATTATGCGTGCTGCTTCCGGGACCGTAAAGAAACTCTATATGGAGCTTGGCGGCAATGATGCGGCGATTCTTCTTGAAGATGTTCATCTGGATCATGAAGCCATCAAGCGTCTTCGCTTCGGGATCCTTCGCGCTGCAGGGCAGGTATGCTCAGCCATTAAAAGAATCTATGTACATGAATCCAGATTTGAAGAAGTTGTTGAAAAACTTAAGAAGGAATTCAGTCATATCCGTGTGGGGAATGGGATTCAACCGGATGTTGAAATGGGTCCTTTAAATAATCAAGCGCAATACGACTATGTAAATGGTTTGATTGAACGCGCAGCGGAATCAGGAGCAACTGTGATATCCGGTGGTATTCAGTTAGATCCAGATACATGGGAGCAGGGTTATTATATTTTACCGACCATCATTACCGGTGTGGACCAAACAAGTGAAATTGTCCGTGCCGAACAGTTTGGTCCTGTTATTCCCATCCTGCCATTTTCAGAGGTTGATGAAGTCGTCCGCCTCGCCAATGACAGTGAATTTGGCTTACGGGCATCCGTTTGGACAGAGAATGAAGAAATGGCCTTAAATTTAGCTGACCGTTTAGAAGCAGGCGCAGTTTTTCATAATAACCACACCGTATTTCAGGATCTTCATCTGGATTTCCCTGGTCTAAAAGAAAGCGGTCTTTCTCGTGAAACTAGACATTGCGGACTGGAATATTTCGCAGATTCATATGGTTTGGCGAATTAAAGGGGGGCATCAGATGAGAATCGGGTTAATTGGCGGAGGTAATATTGGAAAATTCCTTCTTCAAAGCATCAATATCGATGGACTCCTTCCAGGCGCTAAAATTGTCGGTTTATTTACACGAAATGAACAGTCAGCGAAACAACTTGCCGTTCAATTCGACACAGAAAGCTATTCGGATATTCCATCGCTGATTCATTCAAATGTAGATATATTGATTGAGGCTGCAACAGTCCAAGTGGTAAAAGATATAGCAGAGCTTGTATTAGAAAGTGGTAAGGATCTGGTATTAAGCAGTGTCGGTGCCCTTGCTGATGTAGATTTTTATCATAAACTCGAAAGATTATGCCAAGACTATGGTACGAAAATTTACTTGCCTTCAGGAGCTATTGGCGGTTTGGATGTATTGAAAGCTGCAAAATCGATTGGAGAGCTTGATTCCGTTTCCATCGTTACAAGGAAGCCGCCCCAAGCCTTGCCAGGTGCTCCTGTAGACCGGGAACATGTGATGTTCGAGGGGTCCGCTTCTGATGCCATTGAATTATTCCCAAAAAATATTAATGTCTCCATCATCTTGTCCTTGGCTGGCTTAGGGGCGGAACAAACGAGTGTTAAAATTATTTCTGATCCTTTCGTAAAGAAAAATAACCATATAATAGAAGCAACCGGGTCTTTCGGGAAATTATCCTTGCAAGTGGAAAATAACCCGATGCCGAATAATCCAAAAACAAGCTACCTGGCTGCATTAAGCGTCCTGTCTTCGCTGAAAAATAAGGATGCATCTATTTTAGTAGGATAAATGCTAAACTAAAAGAACCCCAATTGATGAATCAAAATCTATTACATAGGAGGGATAATCAGATGATAAAAACTAACGTGAATTTAGAAAACCTGTCGCAAAAAGAAGCGATTGAATACTTAAAAGAATCTGTGCAACCAGAAATTGGCGCTATTCCTGCCTATCTCTTAGGAGATCCTACTGTTTTTGATATTGAACACAAAAAAGTGTTTTTAAGAACATGGGTGTTCGTTGGTCATGAATCAGAAATCCCGAACAAAAATGATTTTATGACGAGAGATGTTGCCGGCTATTCCGTAATTATTACCAGAGGCGCTGATGGGGAGATTCGCGGTCTTTATAATATGTGTACACATCGCGGCATGAAGCTTTGCCGGGCAGATGCGGGAAATAAGGCTTCCTTTACTTGCCCATATCATGGGTTTAATTTTAAAAACAATGGTGATTGCATAGGTGTGCCGCTACAAAAAGATATTTACGGTGAGGAATTTGAAAAATCGCGCTTAGGGCTTTATAAAATCAGAATTGAATCCTATAAGGGGCTTCTATTTGGAACATGGAATGATGAAGCCGAGCCCTTAGCCGATTTCTTAGGTGATTTTAAATGGTATATCGATATTTTGGCGGGCCGTGCCGAAATGGAAGTATTAGGGCCGCCGCAACGATATGTCATTCACTCCAACTGGAAAATCGGCGCGGATAACTTTGTCGGTGATTCCTATCACACCATGGTTACACACGGTTCTATTGCAAAATTAGGAATGGTCCCGAGTGCTACCTATTCGAAAAAAGGATACCAAATCCACACCGAACATGGACATGGCCTTAATCTTGGCACACCAAATCCGGACTTTGCTTTCCCCGAGGAACTGAGGGAAGAGTACAAGGCGAATTTATCGGATGAGCAATATGATGTTTTGTGCAATTTGAAAAATATGATCGGTAATATTTTTCCGAATCTTTCCTTTCTCATTTCTCATACAAAGGTAAAAGGTCAGTTAATTTCGAATACCTCTATTCGACTTTGGCGACCAGTTGATGTGAATAAAATGGAAGTCATTACTTGGTTCTTAGTGGAGAAAAATGCTTCAGAGGACTGGAAAAGAAGATCACGTGAATCCTTTGTTTTAACCTTCAGCCCTTCAGGAATTTTTGAACAGGATGATACAGAGGTATTCACGGATATTACGGCGGCCGCTTCTGGTGCCATGCCATTAATGAAACAATTAACCTTTAATTATACAATGGGTTTACACAGAGAAACGGTTAAGAATTTTGTTGGTCCAGGTGTTGTCTTTGATGATAAGTTTACGGAAGCGAATCAAAGAAACTTTTATCGTTATTGGCTGGATTTAATGACGAAGTAATGATCATTCTTTAGAGATTGGAGGATTAACGATGAGTTTGGAGAAAATGCTGGCGACCTATGAATTTGAACAATGGCTCTACCAAGAAGCAAAATACCTTGATGATATTGATTTTGACGGATGGTTTAGCATGCTCCACCCGCAAATTTCCTATCAGATGCCGGTAAGGGTCAATAAAGAAGGGGTAGAACGCCCCGATTATTCGTTCGACATGTTTGCCTTTGATGATGACTATGAATTATTGAAAATTCGTGTCGATCGTTTAAAGACCGACTATGCTTGGGCTGAATTACCGCCATCCCGAACAAGAAGATCGGTAAACAATGTGCAGCTTCTTGAGTATATTCCTAATGAAAAAGCGGTAGTAAACAGTTATTTAACACTATACCGCAGCCGAAGCACAGATATTCACCATGATATTATTTCAGGTGAACGCCAGGACGAATTCACATATGCTGATGGGGCATGGAAGCTTTCCAAGCGAGTATTTATTGTCGATCAAACTACAATAAATACAAGGAATCTTGCCGTCTTCGTATAACCGTTACTAGATAACAAGAGAGGTTGGGTCTAATGCCAGAGATCTTACAAGATAAAGTAGTGTTGATTACAGGTGGAGCTTCAGGAATAGGAGAAGCTGTCACACGCCGTTTTATACAAGAAGGAGCAAAAGTGGGCATTATCGGCCGTTCTAAAGAAAAATTAGAGAAAATGAAAGAAGAATTTGGTGAAAATATTCTCACTTATCAGGGAGATGTTAGCAAATACGAAGACAATGAGCAAGCTGTTCAAGCTACTGTTAAGCGCTTTGGAAAGTTAGATGTTTTTATTGCTAATGCTGGCGTCTTCGATGGATTTGCTAAATTTGCTGATGTGACTCCTGATGCGCTTTCCGATGCATATGATTATCTTCTCAATATAAACTTAAAAGGCTCATTTTTCGGCGTGAAAGCAGCTCTTGAAGAACTACAAAAAACAAATGGCAATATTATTTTTTCTGTTTCAGGTGCTAGTTTCTATCCAGATGGCGGCGGCGTTTGGTACACAGCCAGCAAGCACGCTCAAGTCGGACTGATGCGCCAGCTTGCCTTCGAACTCGCACCAAATATTCGCGTAAATGCGGTAGCGCCAGGAGGCACACTGACAGACCTCTCGGTTATTCCACCACTGCATCCATTTGTTAAAATCGTGGATAATGAGACGAAAGCAAGCAGCATTAAAAAGCGAAACCCACTTCAACTCGCCCAGATGCCAGAAGATCACGTTGGGGCGTACCTATTGCTTGCTTCTGATCAGGCGCGAGCCATCACCGGTGAAGTGATTTCCAGTGATGGAGGTTTGGCTGTCCGCGGGCTAGGATAATTTAAGGGGTCTAAATTAAGGGGTCAGTCCCCCGGCGCTTTAAAGCGCCGGGGGACTGACCCCCATTTTTTGTGTAAAAATGGACGCGCTTTTTGCTAGTTGGTATGATTAAGAAAATCAATTAAAGCGAAAGGAGCTAATCCATGATGGAGAGAAAGGCATGTAGTGTGTCCAGAACCATTCAAACTGATCTTGTTTTACCGAATGATACGAACGTTCATCACACCTTATTTGGGGGTGCCCTCATGAGTCGGATTGACCGTGTTGCCGGAATAGCAGCGCTGAAACATTGTAAAAAGTCGGTTGTCACGGCAAGTACGGATTCCGTTGATTTTTTACATCCGATCACCCTTCAGGATGCGGTAACGTTAGAAGCCTTCGTTACTTGGACAGGGAAAAGTTCGATGGAGGTGTTTGTAAACGTGACAGCAGAGAACACGCGAACAGGGGAAATCCGGACGGCGGCGACCTCCTTTTTAACGTTTGTCGCTATAGAGGAAGATGGAAATCCTTCTGATGTGCCTTCTGTTTATCCGGAGTCAGAGGAAGAAAAATATTTGTTTGAAACGGGAGAAGAGCGGGCCCATGTTCGGCAAATGAGAAGGGGGCAGAGCAAACATTTTGCCCACAAGTTCGGACGAAAGAAATAGAAAAAGACACAGTTTTAAAAAGGTAGGCACCTTAAAAGTGCCTACCCTTTTAAAACCTCATCCAGAGATATGATTCTATGTATTAATTCTTCATTTGAGTTTAAAACACCGATTACAATTTGATTATCTTTTGTAATGGTCGCATATCTGAATTGTTCTTCCCCGTTAAGGAATAAAGCGGATGCCTGTTCTGCCTCCATCTTCCCAAAGACACTTTCTGTGTACTCAAGTGGAAGAAAATCATCTAATCTTTCTGTTTGTCCACCCACCCATTTAAAGAGGATATCTTTAATTGCAGCTTGTTCAATCATCGTTAAATTTTCCTTAAATGCCAGCTGATCCACGGATACAGTTTTCACCTTAATCACTCCTCAAATAGTAAGTAAAGTGTATACTTTCAATTTCCTAACATCAACTGCATTACGGTGACAGAATATTTACATTTTTATTTCAAGCAAAAGAAAGACACTCCTGATTTCAAGAATGTCTTTAATTAATTCCCCTTATAAAAGCCCCGCTTAAGTAACTCCATCTCTAAAGAAAAGGTTCTGATTGCTTGGTTCATATTTAATTCCTGTGCAAAGGCATGAACAAGATTTTGCAAGGTTACGGCTAACATCATTTTAATGATGTGGTATACTTCTTCTTCGTTGGTTACGTTTAAATTTTCGGTGTTGATGGAGCTGGCTATTCCTAAATAGCGGCTTTTTACTTTTTCGTCATACATATTCTGGGTAATGGTTTTTTCAATTTTATAATTCATATTTAAAAAGGCATTTTTCAAAAATTGTCGATTTTCCGGTTCTTCCATGAGGAGAAGAATAGATTTAAACCAATCAATAAAGGACTCAATTAAATCTCCATTGTTCATTATGATGATCGAATTGAAACGCTCATAATTTCGTTTGGAATACTCATCTAATAAAAAAAAGAATACATCTTCTTTGTCTTCAAAATATTGATAAAAACTTCCCCTGGGTATTCCGGCGTCTTTAATGATATTTGAAATGGATGCTTCATTTAATGAAACCCTCGAGAATTCCCTCTTGGCAGCACTGATCAATACTTCTTGTTTTTCTTTGGATAAATTTAAAAAGGTTGGTTTCGGCATTGATTTTACTCCCTTTTCCAAACGACATTTTGTCATAGCTACTCATAAATATATGATAATAGACCTATAAATGATTGTCAACGAACGAATGACAGTGTGTCACTTTTTTGTTGACACCTAACGATTCACTGTTTATAATTTATTGCTATAAGTGATATTTCGTATACGAAATGTTTTAGATAGAAAGCTTAGGAAAACAAAGGAAAGGAGATTGGTGATGTTCGTTTTAAATAATGAGATTTTTGAGTCATTCTGGGTGATCCAAAAAGCCATTAGTCGACTGATTAAAGTTGATGCGGATCGATTGGGGATTACCACGGTCCAATTAAGAGTCATATACAAGCTCGCCTCAAACCCCAATATTAGTTTAGGGGAGCTCGCTGAAAAATTAAAAATGACGAGCAGTACCACCAGCAGTGTGATTGAACGCTTAGTCCAAAATGGTTTAGTTGAAAGGGTGATTCCTCCAGAAAACAGGAGGGCTGTCTCCATTCGCCTAACAGAAAAAGGAAAAATGACATTAGATCACTTTCATTCTTCGGATTCGCTATTGATTAAAAAAATAAACGAGGTCCAGGCATTACCGAAGGAGGATATCTCTGAATTACTGCGTCTGCAAAAGCTTGTTTTAAATAAACTATCCATAGAGGAGGAAGCAGGTAAATGAATACAAAAAGATTGGTATTAATGAATATTATTATTTTGCTAGTTTTAGTTGGCGGAGGTTTTGGGAGTTATGCCTATTACAATAAAACGGTCAATTATTTAACGACCGATAATGCCCAAATTGCCGGTCAGCAAGTAACGATTGCCGCAACGGCAAACGGGAAATTAACAGATTGGAAAGGCAATGTTGGGGGCCATTTTTCAAAAGATGCTACTGTAGGAACCATTGCAACCACGGGTGCAGATGGAAAGCCAGTCAATGTGAATGTGACTTTTCCAACTGCTGGAACAATTGTCCAAAATAATGCCGTGCAAGATTCGTTTGTTGCCGCCGGTACTCCGCTTGCCCAAGCGTATGATCTAAATCATTTATGGGTAACCGCAAATATTGAGGAAACAAGTATTGATGAAGTGGCAGTAGGGCAGGATGTCGACATTTATGTGGATGCTTTCCCAAACAGCACATTAAAAGGAAAAGTACAGCAAATCGGCTTAGCCACAACGGGAACGTTCTCGCTCTTACCAAGTTCAAACACAACAGGTAATTACACAAAAGTGACTCAAGTCATTCCTGTAAAAGTATCCATTGATGATAATAAAGGTCTTGCCATTGTCCCTGGTATGAACGTAACCGTAAGAGTTCATAAGTAGGTGATGATATGTCAATCTATATCACAAGTTATGTAATATTAGCCATTTTGCTGTTGCTTCTTATCAATTTAAGGATGATAAAAACAAAAAAACCGGGGATCAATGAAGCGATAAGCAAGGATATGGCTCAACCTCTTCCAAAGGATCAAGAAAGTGTTTCTCGAACCGATGCTGCACAGGTGCAATTTTCCGCCATACCTGAACCGGTATTGGAAGATGTCAAAGAGGATATTCAGCCGAAAGAAAGCTTGAAAAGGCGGCACCAACCAGCTGCTGAAAAAGATTCAGGAACTGGAAAAGTGCTTGTGGCTTTAATGCTCGGAGCGTTTGTGGCGATTCTAAACCAAACGTTATTGAATGTAGCCATTCCGCATATTATGAATGATTTGGGTGTTTCGGCCAATACCGTTCAATGGCTTTCGACAGGTTATATGCTGGTAAACGGAATTGCGATTCCTATAACTGCCTACCTGATTGAAAAGTTTGGAACCAGGAAACTATTTATCGCCGCTATTTTTCTTTTCACATTAGGATCGCTGGCTTGCTCCTTGTCCGCCAACTTTAGTATGCTAATGGTGGGGAGGGTCATCCAGGCTTGCGGTGCTGGTGTTATTATGCCCCTATTAATGACTGTCTTTTTCGCGTTGTTTCCTCCGGAAAAGCGCGGCAAGGCAATGGGAGTCATGGGCATTGTGATGATTTTTGCTCCTGCCATCGGCCCGACCTTATCGGGGTGGCTGATTGGCCATTATTCCTGGAGATTATTGTTTGACATTGTCATTCCAATCGGAGTGCTTGATTTAATTCTCAGCTTCCTATGGATGAAGGACGTAACGAAGGTTACCAATCCTAAATTTGATTTTCCGGGCTTTTTATTTTCAACCTTAGGTTTTGGGTTCTTGTTATACGGCTTTAGTGAAGCGGGAAATGATGGCTGGGGCAGTACCACGGTGATCGTCTCCTTAGCGGTGGGGATTATTTCCTTAGTGCTCTTTGTCTGGCGTGAATTAACCACTGACAAGCCGATGCTTGATTTGCGAGTTTTTAAGTATGATATTTTCGCTTTAACGACGGTTATTAGTATGATTGTCAACATGGCAATGTTTGGAGCAATGATCCTGCTTCCAATCTATTTGCAAAATCTTCGTGGCTATACAGCCCTGCAATCGGGGCTGTTGATGCTTCCCGGAGCCATTGTGATGGGGATTATGTCGCCGATATCAGGTGCTCTTTTTGATAAAATCGGGGCAAGATGGCTGGCCGTCACCGGTTTAACGATTACAGTCATCACCACATGGCAATTTAGCAGTCTGAGTATGACCACAAACTATAGCCATATCCTGCTTCTTTATGTGCTGCGGATGTTTGGGATGTCGTTCATCATGATGACGGTCATGACGGAGGGTCTAAACCAGCTGCCACGTCACCTTGGGGCACATGGGAACGCGGCCTCCAACACAGCACGGCAGGTGGCTGGCAGTATTGGGACGGCACTCCTTGTGACGATCATGTCGACAAGGCAGGGGGTGCATTATGGTGAGTATACCAATACGATCACAAGCTCCAATCCGTTTATCGCAAATAGTTTTTCACAGCTTAGCCAAGGCTTATCGGCCGTCACACACTTGCCGGCTGCAGCAGGCGGACAGCTTACTACCTATCTGATGTACGGTCAAACGATGCAGAAAGCTACCATTGATGGAATTAATGATGCCTTTATTTTTGCTACTGGAATCGCCTTTGTTGCATTAGTATTATCGTTCTTTATTAAACGGGCGAAAGTTAAAGAACAGTAAATGGAGGGGATAGGGTATCTCGGGAGGGTTCATTCCTTCCCTGGGCTAGCTTGTCCTTCTTCCATTTTATATAGGAATATAAACAAGATAATAGGGCGAAGATTTTAATACAAATATCGTTTTAAAGAAAGAAGGGGTAGACATGGCAGATTTAGGACTTCTGATCATTCGGCTGGCCGTTGGCTTGACGTTCATTGGGCATGGGGCGCAAAAATTATTTGGCTGGTTCGGCGGACCGGGCATAGTCCGGTTTGGTGAGTTTTTAGGGTCGATTGGAATCAAGACTGGCGGGAAAACATGGGCGATATTAGCCGGATTGTTCGAACTGATTGGCGGTATCCTTTTTTCAGCCGGTATCCTTACCTGGTTGGGCGCCATCCTGATCATCATCGTGATGATTGATGCGATTTTCACCGTCCATGGAAAAAATGGCTATTGGATAACCGAAGGGGGCTTTGAATATAACTTTATTTTGATAGCCGTCGTCCTCGGAGTAGCCCTCATTGGTCCTGGCAGTTTTGTATTACTTTATAAACTGTAGATACCGTTGGGGGCCAGTCCTCCACTTGGTTAAAGCGGTGAAGTGTGGGAAGGCAACTTTTTTGATTCGCCGATAAAAGGCTTAGATTCGCCGATAAATGAACGGAATTCGCTGATAAAAGGATTTTGGCTCGATTTTATAACATTAACAAGTGTAACTTTTCACTTTATGCTGGTTCCGAATGAAAAAAAGACCTCCAATGAAGGTCTTTTTTTCGTTTAAAGCCTTTTTAAGAACACATAGCTGGTTTTGTCATACTCCATCTTATCTTCATAAAAACGATGGGCATCCACTCGTTGCAGACCTGATGAGAGTGAAACAACACCATAGCCATTTTTCTTTGCCCAATCATGAACAAAATTTAACAGGGCTTCCCCATACCCTTTTGAACGGTTGTCGGCATCAGTCACTAAATCACAAACCCAGATGAACCGTCCATTATATAAGGTGATCATCGGCATAAAGCCTGTTACGGCGACGATTGTTTCTTTTTCATATAAAGCAGCAATTTTATACCCTTCCTTTTGAGCTGCTTCCTGAACCAATTGGAGAAAGCTTGCTTCATCCAAATGGGTCCGCAATTGTTTCATGACCAAAAAAGCTTCCTTCCATTCCTTCTCATTAGTTAATTCCTTTATCAAAATATCCATTTTTTTCATCTCCTTTATCATAATTTAATCGCACACTGGTATAATCGAAAGTACCAGATTTGATGAATTTAATGGTACCAGTTAAGCGGCGGGGGAGGAGAAGTTATGATTGAACTAACACCTGTATTGGATAGCAATAGCCCTATTCCGTTATATATCCAGCTAGCCAACTACATGAAACAGGAAATTTTATCAGGAAGAATAAAGCCTAAGGAAAAATTACCGTCCAAACGAAATTTGTCCCATTATCTTGGAGTGAGTTTAAATACCATTCAATCAGCCTACGATCAATTGTGTGCAGAAGGCTATGTGGAAAGTAAGCCCCGCACAGGAATATTTGTGACCACATTGGATGATGAACTCATCTCAAACCCACAATTCCCTCAAAAATTAGAGCTAAAAAGAGAGCAAGGCCAAGCGAATATTCAGATTGATTTCAATTCGGGCAAGGTCGACTTGGAACACTTTCCCTATGCTATATGGCGAAAATTAACGATGCAATCTTTATACGAGGATCAAGGCGAATTATTTTATAGTGGAAACCCTCAAGGGGAATTGCTTCTTCGAGAACAAATTGCGACTTATCTTTTTGCGTCCAGAGGTGTCAGGTGCTCTGCCGATCAAATCATTATAGGTGCCGGTACGCAGGTGCTGATGTGCTTACTAAGCTTGATCATCGGTAAGGACCATCTCTATGCACTGGAGAATCCCGGTTTTCACCGAACCAGAATCGTTTTACAGGATCAGGGGGTCCAGACGGTTTCCATCCCTCTTGATGAAGATGGGATTCAGATCCATCCTTTAAAAAATAGTGAGGCCGATGTTGTTTATGTTACACCCTCCCATCAATTCCCTTATGGAATGATCATGCCAATCTCACGCAGAATGGAGTTGTTAAAGTGGGCGGAGGGGAAGAACGGGTATATTATTGAGGACGATTATGATGGTGAATATCGTTATAAAGGGAAGCCGATTCCTTCCTTGCAGGGACTGGATACAATAGGAAGTGTAGTATACTTAGGAACGTTTTCCAAGTCTTTGATTCCCTCGATTCGGATCAGTTATATGGTTTTACCGCCAACTCTGCTTCAGAAATACCAAGAGCATTTTACGATTTATAAACAGACGGTTTCCCGTCTTCACCAGGATACACTTTATCGTTTTATGTATGAGGGGCACTGGCAGACTCATTTGAATAAAATGAGAACCCTTTACCGTAAAAAGCACGGAGCCTTAATGTCAGCGATTAAAAAATATTTTGGGGACAGGGTAAAGATCATTGGTGAAAATTCCGGGCTTCATATTGTTTTGGAAGTGAAGAATGGGATGGAGGCAGACCAGTTAATTCGTTTGGCCTTACATGTTGGTGTAAAAGTCTATCCGGTATCGATCTATTATCAAGGGTTAATAGAAAGCATGAGTCCTAGAATCGTATTGGGTTTCGGAGGGTTGTCGGAAAGGGAAATTGATAAAGGAATTCGGTTATTAAAGAAGACTTGGGAACTCAAATAGCCTGCTTCCGCCATATAGTGAAATAAAGAACCGCTGATCTTCTTCAGCGGTTCTTTGTGTTTTATTCATGGGTATTAAAAATGAATTAATATATTCCCTTTTGAAAAAATAGATTTACAATCATTCAAATTATTGGTATTATTCTATTTAATAAATGATTCTAAAAATTTGATTATTTATGATTTTAAAATTGAAATCGTTTTCTAGCTACTTATTATTTTGAAAAAGGAGAGTTTAATATGAACGTTATGATAACCAATGAATACGAGAAAATGGCAGAAAAACTAGATTTGCGCACCCAAGCATTTATTGATGGTCAATTTGTTAATAGTATCTCTGGTGATACTTTTGAGACAACTAGCCCTGTAAACGGTCAAGTTATCACAAAGATTGCCAGTTGTGGAACAGAGGATGTGGAACTGGCCGTGTCAGCAGCGAAACGTTCCTTTGAAGCTCGTGTTTGGGCTGGGATCGAGGCAGTTGAGCGCAAAAGGCTCTTGCTCAAATGGGCTGACCTCATCGAGGAGCATTCAGAGGAACTCGCGATCATGGAAACTCTGGATAGCGGTAAACCTATTACAGACAACATCAATACAGATGTCCCTGAATCTATTGCAGTTATCCGTTTCCACGCCGAAGCCATCGATAAGCTTCAGGACGATATCACCCCTTCTAGTGACAAAGGACTAAACATCGTGGTACGTGAGCCAATCGGCGTTGTGGCAGCCATCCTTCCCTGGAACTTCCCGCTGCTTATGGCTGCATGGAAATTAGGGCCTATCCTTGCCGCTGGTAATAGCGTGGTCGTAAAGCCTGCAAAACCTACGACTCTAACCATCCTCAAACTTGCCGAGCTTGCCAAAGAGGCCGGTATCCCTGATGGTGTGCTCAACATTCTCCCTGGTAATGGGAGTGTGGTGGGTGGCGCACTGGCTCGCCATGGTGATGTACGACTCATTACATTTACCGGCTCTACGGAGGTGGGGAAGAAACTTTTGATTGACTCTGGTGAGTCCAATGCCAAACGAGTACTGCTCGAAATGGGAGGCAAAAATCCTGCTGTTGTCATGCCGGATGTAAAGGATCTTGATTATGGGGCTGACTGTCTTGTCTCATCTGCGTTTTGGAATATGGGTGAAAACTGCACGCAGAATTCGCGCATTTACATCCATAAAGACATCAAGCCGCAGCTTACCAAGCTGATTGTTGAAAAGACCAAGGGGCACAAAGTCGGTAATCCATTTGACCCTGTGACTACTATCGGTTCACTGATTGAGAAAAAGCATATGGAGACTGTTTTGTCTTATATTGAGATTGGTAAGGCTGAAGGCGCAAAGATTATTTGTGGCGGCAATCAAGTACTGGTTGAAACTGGTGGTAACTATGTGGAACCCACTATTTTTGACGATGTCGAGCACAATATGCGGATTGCCAAAGAAGAAATTTTTGGCCCTGTCGTTGCGCTGATTGAGTTTGAGGATCTAGACGAAGTAATCAAGATGGCCAATGATTCAGAGTATGGTCTCCAGGCTTCTGTGTATACCTCGGATCTCAATACGGCCAATAAACTCGCACGCGGTATTCAGGCCGGTGTCGTATCGGTAAACTGCTACAGCGAAGGCAGTACCAATGTTCCTTTCGGGGGCTTCAAGCAATCAGGTTTCTTCGGAAGGGATAAATCTGTTTGGGCAAACCTTTCCTATACTGAAACAAAATCTATCTGCATCGCATTAAATTAGTAGTTTTGACATGATTAAAGCCGATTTTCCTACGCTAGGGAATGATCGGCTTTATTTTATTGAATTAAGGGCTTTGCCCTCCTCCAGAAAAAAATTAAATAGCCTATGATTCAGAGGTGAATAGAAAACCATGATAGAGAGAAAGATTGCAGTCGGCCTTCAGCGCGGCCTCCAGGCTCAAGGTGCTACTGAGTTTGTAAAAAAAGCATCTTCATTTAGTTGTGACATCAACATTATTAAAGAAGGTAAATTCGTTGCAGGAAAAAGTATTATGGGCGTTATGTGCTTGGCTGTTAGAAAGGGAGAAGATGTCATTCTAATGGCAGATGGAAGGGATGAACAGGAGGCAATTGAAGAATTAACAAGTTTTCTTTGTTTTTCTGATGTTAAAATGGATGAATGAATGAAAATAAATATTCCCTTTTTAAAAAAACGGTTTACAATAATTCATTTATTTGTTATCATCTACTCATGAGATAATTCAGAAAATTATCTAATTAATAATTTTCAGAAAGATAGAAATATTGAGTTGTAGATTTTAATTTTATTAACATTTATGAGGAGGATAAATTATGTTGAAACCTTTTGGAATGATCCCAGCTTTACCTACACCGATGAATGAGGATAAAAGTATTGACTTTAAGGGGCTTGAACAACTCATTGAACATTTGATAGATGGTGGAATGAACTGTCTTTTAGTGGGAGGTAGTACTGGAGAATACTCACTAATGAGCTTGGAAGAACGAAAAGCAGTCATTAAATTTGTGTGTGAAACATCAAATGGCCGATTACCTGTTATGGCGGGTACAGGATGTCATCGAACAGAAGATACAATTGAACTTACGGGGTACGCAGCTGAAGTTGGTGCCGATTTTGCCTTGGTCATTAATCCTTACTATATGACAACGAGCAGAAAAGGAATTATTGATCATTTCAAGGCTGTTGCAGAAAGCGCTGACATTGGAATTGTCATCTATCATTATCCAGATGCTACAGGTGTTGAACTTGATCCAGAACTAATCTATGAATTAAGTCAAATAGATGGAGTTGTCGGTATTAAAAATACAGCTGATGGAATTCACACTTCAAAGCTTATTGCTTTAACAAAAGACAATCCAAACTTCGCGGTACTGACTGGATTTGAACATTTAATCCTACCTACATTAGCATTAGGCGGACATGGTGCTGTTGGAGTAGTCCACAACTTGGCTCCGAAAAAAATTGCCAAACTATATGATTTAATCGTTAATGAAAACAACTTAAAAGAAGCGACTAAATTAAATTTGGAATTGCTAGAGTTATATAATGCTATTGAAGAAGAAACGATTCCAGGAACAGTAAAGGCAGGCTTGGAAGCACTAGGATTATCAGGAGGACCAAGCAGATCGCCACTAGTGCCTGCTTCCGAAGAATTCAAATCAAAGATTGAAAGAGTATTAAATGAATTAGGGGAACTAAAATTAGTCCAACAATAATTGAATTGGGGAAATTATAAATACACGAGGGATGGGATGAATTCCAATGAAAGATGTCGTTATAATAGGCGGTGGACTTGCTGGTTTGTCTGCTGCCTGGCAGCTTAAACACCATGATATTTTACTTTTAGAATCTGATGATCGTATTGGCGGGCGTGTACGATCTGAGCGCCGAGGAGATTATTGGTTAAATTGGGGCGGACATTTATATGCTGGAGCTGGTTCAGCTACAGATGAATTATTTAAATCTGTAGGAATAAAGGCAGAATCTGTACCAGGAATATTAACGGCCATGTCTTTGAATGGGAAGCTGCTTAAAGATGGTCCGGTTGAACTGTATCCATTTAGGGCCCCTATGTCGTGGAAAGCTAGATTTGCGATGATCCGTGCAGGTGCTAAAGTGCGGGCAGCCGTTATCAAATATGGAAAAATGGCAAAAAAACGTCCGGGAGAGGACTATAGAGTTCAGCAACAACGAATTTTAGAATTTATGGATGATCGAACTTTTGCCGAATTTACTGGAAAATTACCACCAGATGCAGATGCCATTTTCAGACCTACGGTTAGCCGTTCGACAGGCAGCCCTGAGACCATGACGGCAGGGTCTGGTGTAGGATATTTCCACACTGTATGGAACAAGGACGATGGGTTAGGAAGAAATATTGTGGGGGGACCATCCACGCTTACGAACACGATTGCCACAACACTAGGCGACCGGGTTCAACTAAATGCAAACGTTTCAGAAGTTCTTCAGAAAGAAGACTCTGTTGTCGTACACTATATGCAAGATGGCGTGAAGCATGTGGTGGAAGCACGTTATGCCGTACTCGCGACTCCTGCCACCATTACAAAAAAAATAGCAAGAAACATTGACCCAGAAATCGCAGACGCTCTTGGAAAGGTTAAATATGGTCCACATGTTAGTGCAGCATTTTTAACAAATGAAACAGGACCTCAAGTTTGGGATGATGTATATTCTTTTGCAACGCCTAAAAGATCATTTGACATTATTCTTCATCAATCGAATCTAGTCCGTTCTTGGGAAACGGAGAGGAAACAAGGAAGTAGTTTTATGACCTTTTCACCTGGTGAAAGTGGGCGTCGGTTAATGGATAAATCTGATGATGAAATTATTCAAATGAAATTGAAGGATTTAAATGAAATATTCCCTGGTTTTAGTAATCATGTCGTTGAGTCTCACGTCATGAAATTTCCGTTCGGATCCGCTTATATCTTCCCAGGTCGTGCAGAACTACAGCCAATTTTAACAAAATCTGCGGGCAGATTGTTCTTAGCCGGTGATTATTTAGGCTCCAAATATACGGAGACAGCCATTCAGACAGGATTCACTGCAGCACAAAATATTAATAGCTTACTAGAATTCACGGTTCATGAATCTCAAAAAGAGAAGAAATTTAAGGCTGTGTCTGGTAATTAATTACTATGATTATAGTGAGTCATGCAGCTAAATTCATTATGTTATTATAATAAGACTTATATAGTTTGAAAAACCCCCTCATTAAATCCAATCATTTACAATCAATGATGTGGGTTTATGAGGGAATTCCCCAAACCTTTTAGGGGTAAATTCCTTAACAACGGAAAATGCAAGCGTTTACTAGGAGTGGGGGTTATTTGTTCGACTCATTTTCCCATTTTGAAAACTGAGCGAATAAATTTTCATAATATTTCCACAAAATTAATTGTGCTTTTTGGAAAGGGATGGCTTGAAAAAATTTATTTCAATAATAGGGGGAAAATCATGAATAAAGTCCGTACAATGGAAGATATGCCCTTAAGTCGATTTCATTTTAAAATGTTTGCCTATTCCAGTGGAAGTGCATTCCTCGATGGGTATATAATAGGAATTATTGGGGTAGCCCTTTCAGTCATAAAGAATCAATTCGATATGTCTTTAACCATTATGGGACTTCTTGGAACGGCCACTCTTGTGGGGATGTTTTTTGGTGGATTAATAGGAGGGTATCTTACAGACATTATTGGCCGGAAGAAGATGTTTCTCATCGATATGCTTGTCATGCTGGTTGTGTCAGTCCTTCAATTTTTTGCCCATGATCCTATACAGTTGGTCATTTTGCGAATTGTTTTAGGTATTGCGGTAGGGGCAGATTACCCCATTGCAGGAGCTTTAATGGCGGAATTTTCACCGAAAAAAAATCGTGGCGGCTTACTTGGAGGGATTAATTCACTCTGGTATGTCGGATATGCTAGTTCCTTTTTGGTCGGATACTTTATGCTTTCCATCGGTGATACGAGCTGGAGATGGATGCTTGCAAGCAGTGCGGTCCCAGTATTAATTTTGCTTATTGCTCGTTTAAATATGCCAGAATCCCCTCAATGGCTGGCTAGTAAGGGTAGGGAAAAAGAAGCAAACGCTATTATTCAGAAAATATTCGGGGATCATGTGGTCATAGCGGCCGAACCATTGTCTAAAGTGAAAACCAGCTTTCTTGATATATTTCGAAATGGTAATGGGAAATGGACCATTTTCGTATCGGTTTTCTGGTCCCTTCAACTTATACCCACTTTTGGAATAGGAACTTATATCCCTGAGATCCTTGGACAATTTGGTTTTGCTAGTGGAAAGATGGAATATCTTGGATCAGCAGTCCTTAATATCATCTATCTTGCTGGCTTGATTCCTTTTCTCTATTTGGTTGAAAAATGGGGAAGAAGACCGACAATTATTTGGCCCTTCTTTATATCTTCCATCTCTTTATTCATACTGGGAGCAACCTCTGGATTAAAAATGTCATTTGTTTTTGTCTTAGCACTCTTTGTTATCTATGGAATTTTTAATAATGCAATGGGAATGCATGAATGGATCTATCCGAATGAGCTTTTCCCAACCCATATTCGGGGTACGGCAGTAGGATTTACTACAGCAATAAGCCGTGCTGCCTCCGCTACTAGTACGTTTCTCTTTCCAACCATTCTGGCGAACTATGGTTTGGCAAATACGTTGTATATTTGTGGGGGACTGTTTTTCATTGGATTTTTAATCTGTCTCGTTATTGCTCCGGAGACAAAAAATATGAGTTTAACCCAATCTAGTTCAATAAAAAAAGCTAGTACTCTTGGGACAGAAAGCCCCGTAGCAAGGGAAACCGTTTAATAAAAAAGAGTAAAATTGAGTTTCTAAGGGAGGGTTTGACCCGGCTAGTGGAAAAGTGGCTGACCGGTGTCATTCCCTTTTTAAAATGAACTGAAATTAGCATACAACTTAATAGGAAGTGAATGATATGGAAAAACGGCCAAGTTTGAGAGTTTATCTTACTACAATTCTTGGTGCGGTATGTTGGGGACTTATTGGTTTATTTATTGCTCCATTGTATGCTCACGGCTTCACGGCTTGGGACGTAGTTGCGATTCGGGCTATTTTTACCTTTGTTTTCTTAATTCTGCTTATGGCAGTATTTTATCGTGATCAGTTACGTACCAGATTAAAGGATCATCTTTATTTCGCTGGTGCGGGAATTTTAAGCATTGCTTTTTTTAATTTTTTTTATTTTGAAGTTTTTTCAAAATCGAGTTTAGCTCTTGCCGTAACCCTTTTATATACAGGTCCATTGTTTGTCACCATTCTATCCCGGCTCTTTTTTAAAGAACCGTTGACCATTCGTAAAGGCATTGCACTTGCCGTTGCTATTATAGGTTGTGCTTTTGTTGTAGGTCTACTGCCATTCGGTCAGGAAGGTATACCTATGAAAACATTGGTAATGGGGATTTTATCTGGATTTTGTTATGCATTGTACAGTATTTTCAGTAAACCTGTAACTAAACGGTATTCTGGATTGACCATTACAACGTACACATTTCTTTATACGAGTATTTTTATGTTACTGACAAGTGACATCATAAGAAAGACCTGTCAATTTCAACATGTAGATGTATGGGTGTCAGCGCTATTGTTAGCGTTAGTATCAACGGTTGCAGCTTTTGTTTTGTACACTTCAGGTCTAAAACACTTAGAAGCTAGTAAGGCTTCCATTTTAGCAACGATAGAACCCCTTATTGCCGTATTATCTGGAGTACTTTTTCTTGGGGAACATCTGAGGGGGTGGCAGGTATTAGGGATCGGATTGGTTTTGTATTCAGCCATTCTTGTCTCAGAGAAGCGGTCTAAGGCTAAGAACCTTACCCCGGCTGCCTTAACCTATAAAAAAGGCTAATCAGATTACCCTTAATATGAACGGGCGCCATTCAGGTGGCGTCCTTTTTGAATTGGGCCATTTTCTTGAATATGGGATATAATAGACTAAAGATAAATCAATTTTGATGGATAATCTACAAATTGAAGGTAAAAAGGTGATTCAAATGATATTAGATAATCCAGGAACAACCATTCATAAAATCATGGAGATTAAAGATTCTTTACCAAAAAGACAAAGACAGTTATGTGATTATATTCTAAAAAATTATCAGTCATTAGGATTGATAACAGTTAAAGAGCTTTCGGAACATGCCAAAGTTGGTATTTCAACCGTGATGCGTACGATCAATGCTTTAGGGTATGAAAGTTTTAATGACTTACGTAAAGATATCTATGGTGAATCGGTGCCATCTGTCTCAAAATGGACATTAAAGAAGTCCTTGACAGAAATTCAAACAGATGAAGAGAAAGTTTCAACTTTGATGCAGGTTTGGAAAGAATCAGTTCATTTATTAAATAAATCATTGGATTCTAATTTAATGGAAAACTTCGAAAATGCGATTGATTTGATTTTAAAATCAAGTTATATCAATGTTTTGGGTACTCGGCCGTACAGAGCAACTGCCTTATATTTAGAACTGTTGCTTGGAGAATTCTATCCTAAGATTAGGCAACTAGGCCATGATACGGAAGTCATTTATGATAGGATTTTGCAATTTGAAAAAGATGAAATTTTAGTGGTTTTTGCATTCGAACCATACACAAATCGAATTATCGACGCGGTTAAGCTGGCCCATGAATTAGGTAATAGCATTATATTGATAACAGACCATATTTCATGTCCAATTATTTCATATGCATCTGTAACATTGAAAGTAGAAGTAAGTGAAGAACAATTTTCAGTCATACCTATTATGGCATTGATTGATGCATTGGTCATTGAAATCGGTAAACGATCATCAGAAGAATCAATTAAAAAGTTGAAAAGATTGGAAAAAACGCTTTTAGAAAAGAATATTACTTTTTCTTATTAAAACTAGATTAAATCATTATTTGAGAGGAGGAAAGCACAACATGAAAACACTAGAGCAGGAACAAAGTGTATATGATGTTTTAGAACAACTAAACATTCCTTTTAAGAGGTATGAACATATACCTGTTTTCACAGTTGAAGAAATACGTAATTTGGATATGACGATTCCCGGAGGACATACCAAAAATTTATTTTTAAGAAATCAAAAAGGGGATAAACATTTTTTAGTGATTGTGTCAGAAGATAAGAATGTAGATTTGAAAAGTTTACCTAATCTTATTGGTAGCACCCGCCTAAGTTTTGGTTCTCCTGAAAGGCTGGATAAATATTTAAAGGTTTATCCAGGAGCAGTCGGCGCTTTCGGATTGATAAATGATACGACTAACCATGTGCAGGTTGTATTAGACAGTGATTTACTTGATATAGACTCAATTAACTTTCATCCCAATGTAAATACAGCAACAGTTAATCTTTCAGTCCAAGACTTTAAAAGATATCTTGATTCGATCCATAATCCTGTTTCAATGATAAAATTTCCAGCGTCACAATTTTGAACATTTTTTTCATGGAATAAACCAAGATTATAAAGGAATCTTGGTTTAACCGCTTTCATTTTTTGCGAAATCAAGGAAACCTCTCGATTTTACTCTGTACTAGCCCCACCTACGCTAAATACTATGATGTTCACATTAACCATCCAACCCAGTATAATTATACAAATATATGTTTATATATTCAATGTTTATTAATATGCTAATATATTCCATGTTGCGATGGGGGTCAGTCCCCCACTACGTTAAAGCGTTAAAACTAGTTCATATAAATAACTCTAAACCTTCCAAATGCAGGATGTTGGAGGGTTATTTGGCGTGTGGATTTTTAGGAGTTACACATTTAATAGATTAGTAAGATAAATTTAATTTAATCTTTAGATGAAATTTAATACATTCTTCTACAATTATGTTTGGGCCTTTTACCAAACCGTCTCTATGCATTAAGGGCGATTATGAAAGGTTTTGAAAAAAAAATGAGGGTTATTGGAGGGACAATGAACCGATTAAAATCAAAATTCAAGTGGCAGTACCTGGGGTTATCTGCCATTTTATTCATTTCTATTATTCTTAATTTTTATAAGTTAGGGCAGGAGGGATATGGAAATCTTTATTATTCTGTTGCCGTAAAAAGCATGCTGGGCAGCTGGCATAATTTTTTCTTTAATTCATTTGATCCTAAAGGATTTATCACCATTGATAAGCCTCCGGTTGGATTTTGGCTTCAAGCCTTGAGTGCATACATTTTCGGATTTAAAGGTTGGAGCCTGTTTTTTCCACAAGCTTTGGCAGGCGTTCTATCGGTTGCATTACTATACCAGCTTGTAGCTCGTGTATTTGGTGTCGGAGCTGGACTGCTTTCAGCGCTATTTTTAGCCATTACCCCCATTGTGGTAGCGACAGACCGAACCAATGAGGTAGATAGTATGCTCATGTTTGTTACACTGTTGGCAACATGGGCACTAAGCAAGACAACAGGGGATAAGCCATTAAAATGGTTGCTGCTTGCTAATTTTCTAGTTGGGGTTGGGTTTAACATTAAAATGATGGAGGCATTCCTAGTCCTACCAGCCTTTTATCTATTTTATTTGCTTTCTGCTAAATTGACCTGGCGGAAAAAAATAGCCCATTTATTTTCTGCAACTATCGTTCTTGTTGTTGTGTCCCTTTCCTGGTCGGTCATCGTTGATTCGATCCCTTCAAACCAGCGGCCCTATGTAGGGAGTACGCAACATAATTCAATGGTAGAGTTGGCGGCTGGATATAATGGGATCAACCGCTTGATTGGGCAGCAGCATGGTTTACATGGAGGTTCATGGTCGCTGCAGGGTCAGCACGCCAATAGCCAAATGGGTGGCAGCCGAAATCATTATGCTTCAATTGGATCAAATGGTCACGATTCTACGATCATGTCTAAAGGAGGAAACCACGGTAATAGAAATTCGGGTTTTCTCAGGCTGTTTACCACTCCTCAGCTAGTTGGTCAGCTAAGCTGGTTATTGCCAATCGCCTTCATTAGTATAGTATCGCTTCTATGGGGTTTGCGTTTTCGTGCTCCTCTTGGTCGAAAGAGGAAGATGGCCATTTTTTGGACCGTGTGGGTTTTAACCATGTTCCTATTTTTCAGCCATATTGCCAATATGATGAACAGTTATTATATGGTTATGATGGCTCCGGGAATTGCTGCGCTGGCTGGTGTTGGTTTTAAAGGAATGTGGGATCAATGGAACAGGAAGGACAAAAAATGGTTTTTACCGATTGCTTTGGTAGGCAACGCTGCCTTTGAGATTTCAGTGGTTTGGATGTATCCGGCATTACGTACCCCGGTTTCTTTTGCCATTGGAGCACTGTCATTGCTTGCCTTGATTTGTTTGTTATTTATTCAAAAATTAAAGGATACTAGTAAGAGAGCCCTGTCTAACATTGCTGCCTTGGCAGCTGTTTTGGCTATCATTTTTGCTCCGACGGCATGGGCCATGTCGCCAATTCATTATGGAGGCTCAGAAACAAAACCGTTTGCGGGACCGGAGCTTAAAACTCAAAGAATATGGAATGAGAAGACAGCCAGCCCTAAACTTGAAAACTTTTTAAAAGCTAATTATCGAAAAGGAACTTTCTTGGCTGCCACAATGGATGCTCCTACAGCCGCGCCTATCTTACTCGATACCAATCTGCCTGTTATGGCAATGGGTGGGTTTAAGGGGAGCGATCCGGCATTAACGGTTGAGAAATTACAAAAGATGGCCATGGAAGGTCAAATCCGATATTTCTTGCTTCAGGGCGAGTCGCGTGGAAATGAACAAGCGGCTATAATCAACTGGATCCAAACCAATTGCCGTGTTGTACCAGCTTATAAGTGGCAGGATTCATCTTTAATGAATCGTAGTTACCGGAGTTGGTCAGGCTTAGGAAACTCTACGATGAAGCTTTATGAATATGTGAAAAATGATTCTCTAGTTACGAAGAAATAGGTGAGGACATTCCCGTGACAGGCACATTTGGGAATGTCGAATCATTTCCCGACAAATAATTTACTATTTTTCAAGAGGAAATCCTTATTTAGCAAGGGTTACAGCTGTTTTAACCAAACGTTTGATTAATAAGCTATTTTGAAAGAAAAGGTCGAAGGACGTAAAACGAAATGTTTTTTATAGGCTAATGGGGAAACATGACTGAAAATGGAGAAGGTCAATAAGAGAGTTTAGTCCTTCCAGCAAAAGCTGGAAGGACTTTTCACTTTCTAGCAAAAATATGTCTGGCATTTACGGAAGGATATTGCCGGCAGCACGATAGATGCTATACCATTCTTCACGTGTCAGTTGAATTTCGCTTGCGTTACAACAGTCTCTTAATCTGTCAATATTCATTGTCCCGATGACCGGCTGCATTTTGGCAGGATGACGCAACAGCCATGCGATGGCGACCGTGGTGTTGCTGACTCCATATTTGGCGGCGATTTCATCAATCTGCTGATTTAATTCCGGGAATTTGTCGCTTCCGAGGAATACACCTTCAAAGAAACCATATTGGAATGGTGACCATGGCTGAATGGTGATATCGTTCAGTCTGCAGAAGTCAAGTATGCTCCCATCCCGGTTGATCGCCGCATCATTTTCCATGTTCACATTGATTCCATTGGAAATCATGTTGGCATTGGTGATGCTTAATTGCAGCTGATTGGCAACGAGCGGCTGCTTTACAGATTTTTTAAGGAGCTGGATCTGCATCGGATTCTGGTTGGAGACACCAAAATGACGCACTTTCCCGGAGTTTTCAAGAAGATCAAAGGCTTCTGCGACTTCTTCAGGCTCGACAAGCGCATCCGGACGGTGAAGCAGCAAAACGTCAAGATATTCCGTTTTCAGCCGTTTCAAAATACTGTCAACCGATTCTAAAATATGTTCTTTTGAAAAATCAAACATGCCATTACGGATACCGCATTTGGATTGAAGGAAGATTTTTTCCCGGACCTCTGCGTTCATGTGAATGGCATCGGCGAAGATTTCCTCGCATGTTCCGCCGCCATAAATGTCGGCATGGTCGAAGAAGTTTGCGCCTTCATCCAAGGCTGTTTGGACAAAGCGCTCAGCCTCAGCTTTTTCTAAAGAGTTAATGCGCATGCAACCGACTGCAACGACCGGCACCTCTAATCTGCTGTTTCCCAGTTTCATTGTTCTCATGATTCCCTTGCCTCCAATTTATTAGGATTTCTTGTTTGACCTAAGTGAAACCATTCATGCCTATTCTTATTTTACACACGCGAATAGTAGGAACCAATTATACTGCCTGACCTAAAACATGAAAGCCCATTTCAGCTAAAATAGTTGAAAATGGGCTCTATGATTGAATTAGCTACTTAGCGCATATTCATATCGTTCGGATGGGGCCCTTTACGTCGATTGCGGTTAAGTTGGTTAATTTCCTGCATTTCCTCTGCTGTTAGTTCGAAATCGAAGACATTGAAGTTTTCTTCGATTCTCGATGGAGTGACGGATTTTGGGATAGCGATGGTATTATTTTGTAAATGCCAGCGCAGCACCACTTGGGCAGGAGTTTTGCTGTGTGACGAGGCAATCCTTGTAATCACTTCATCACGCAGGACGTCTCCGCCCTGTTCAAGAGGACTCCACGCTTCCACAAAGATTTCATGCTTTGCACAAAAATCCTTTAGCTCATTCTGAGCAAGGTATGGATGGCATTCCACTTGGTTTAAAACCGGCTTTACTTCGCATTCCTTTAATAGGCGCTCCAGATGCTCGATTTCAAAGTTGCAAACGCCAATCGCTTTTACGCGTCCATCATGATAGAGCTTTTCCAGTGCTTTATATGTATCAACATACTCATCAAATTGAGGGGTTGGCCAATGGATTAAATATAAATCTACATAATCAAGGCCTAATCTTTCCAGGCTTTCATCAAATGCCCGTAATGTATTTTCATAGCCCTGGTCAGTGTTCCAAACCTTTGTTGTAATAAACAGCTCTTCGCGGGGAACAGAAGCTTCTTTAATCGCTTTCCCAACGCCTTTTTCATTCTTATAGATCATTGCCGTGTCAATGGAGCGGTAGCCCGTTTCAATGGCTTTTGCCACTGCCGCAGCGGCTTGGTCATCGGCAACCTGCCAAACACCGAATCCAAGCTGCGGCATCTTTAATCCGTTGTTAAGGGTAACAAAATTCATTTTGTCTTTCTCCTTTTATAAAATATTTTGATTCAAAGCTGCATAGGTAGTGTCCCCCGATTTTGGAAAAACACCCCAATAAATCGTCTTTATATTATACTGCAGTAAAAGGTGGGTGGGAAAGTATTTAGTATTACGAAAATTTCGGCATGGTGACAGGCACCGAAAAGGCACCGAAAAAGAGAGTGTCTTTTGGACACTCTCTTGCATTAATTCGACTATTTATTAGTCACATTACCTTGTGCATCGCGTTGTACTTTCATTTGTGTTACAGGAATATAGCCTTGTTTAGTCACAATATTTGTTTGTACTTCATCACTCATCATGTAGTCAAGGAATGCTTTTGCAATTTCGTTTGGTTGGCCTTTAGTATAAGCGTGCTCATAAGCCCAAACTGGGAATTTACCAGTTGTTACATTCTCTGAAGTTGGTTGAACTCCATCAATTGAAAGTGGTGTTACCGTGTTATCAGTTAAATAGGAGAAGGCAAGGTATCCAATTGCGCCTGGTGTTTGATTAATAATTTTCTTCACTGTGTTGGATGAATCTTCTGTAATGCCTTCTGCAGGTGTTGCGCCATCTAAAGCTAATTTATTGAAAACTGCACGTGTACCAGAAGAATCAGGACGGTTTACAAGAGTAATTTTTTGATCTGGACCGCCAAGTTCTTTCCAGTTTGTGATTTTACCAGTGAAAACTTTGATAAGGTCAGCTTTTTTAATATCTTTAATTCCAACTTTAGGATTAACGGCAGCTGTAATACCAACTACGGCAACTTGGTGGTCAACTAACTGGGTCGCATCTACCTTTTTTTCTTCAGCAAAAAGGTCAGAGTTACCAATTTGAACTGCACCTTGGGCAACCTGTGATAGACCAGTACCAGATCCACCGCCATTTACTTGAATGCTAACTTTTGAGTTTTTATTCATAAATTCTTCTGCAGCAGCGGAAGCTAATGGCTGTAATGCAGTTGAACCGGAAATAACCAATGAGCCGGATAGTTCTTTTGTTTGGGTTGTAGTATTGTTTGAAGTTTGACTTGATGCAGCTTTATTTGTGTTGCCACCACATGCAGCCATTACTACCATTAACGCTGCTAGAATCGTTATCAGACTAAACTTTTTCAAACTTTTCATTTACTTATTTCCCCCTAAGGATTTTGATTAGTTGCTTGTTCTTTCTTACATGTTTCATAATAACTTCAAAGTATTAAGTCGGTTTGAATTAGATATAAAGGGTTCGTAAATAAATGTTGAGTTATTGTAAATATTATTTCTTTTGTTAAATCTATTGAAGGATTACATCAAGAACTAAGGATAATATTATGGGTAATTATGGTAATGTTGGCTTATTTAGAATAAGAATTAGATTTTCAAACACCTTATAAGAAACTGGAAATGACCGTTTGTTCAAAAGAAAGGTAAGCTATCAGATGAAACTTTCTCTTTTTATCGATGTCTCTGTCATTTTGATTATTTGCGTAGTTATGTATAATAAAAAACTTCCTTTACTCGAGAATATATTTATTATGATGGTATTGGAATTCATCGTCTCCAGTTATTGTGCCATTTTGTACATTAATTTAGATGTATGGGAGGTGGCAAACGGGACGGAGCTTTTTATTATTTTCCGAGTATATGAAGCAATCATGAACCCGTTTATCTGGCTGCTATATTTCAATTTGCTGCCCAGGATGGTATCCCGAGTGTCTAAATCGATCGTGACGCTGTTTTTTGCCGGGCTTCAATATTCTGTGGAACAATGGATGGTACGATGGGACGTCATCACGTATAGAGGATGGCATTTTTGGCAGTCACTTTTTGTCCAATTGATGGTCTTAGCGATCACTAGCCTTTGCCTCATGTTGTACCGTCGTATATTACAAAAAGAAAGGATTCAATTCTAGATGATGCCTCTCCCGCAAAGATTTGACCAAAATGAATGGTTTCTTATTATTTCTATCGTTATTTCTTATTCCATTATTCTATTTTTACCAAGGAGATTTCCTTTAGGGATTACGATCCTTCTTATGTTCTTTGGTTCGGTTGTGGCAAGGCTCTCGGATCATTTCTTGGCTTCACCCAAACTTGATTTATATAATTTAATGGATACACCAAACTACGATTTATTCGACCTCGTTACCTATCTTTTATATGCCCCATTTTCCTATCTTTTCATTTACTTTTATGATAAATGGAAGGTGAAAGGACTTTGGAACCTGCTTTATATTTTCCTATGCACAGTAGCTGGTACTCTATACGAATGGGTATGTAAAGTATTTCATCTCTTTACGTATAAAGGCTGGCATCTTTCTTATTCTTTTACTATTTATTTAATCGTTCAATGTTTAGCCTTACTTTTTTATCATTTGGTTAAACGGAACTACCAATTATTACTTAAAAGCAGATAGGTAGGAATACCTGTTTATCCACTTATTCCAGCAAAAAAGGTATTTTTTTCACCCTTTTGGGGCATTACTTGACCATAAACCGTTAAAGAGAAAAATGCTTTAAAATGTAGGAGGGGAAGAAATGAAAAGAGAATTAGATGAAGCGATTATCGAACTGAATCATCTTATCGCCGCCAAAAAGAAAGACATTGAAGATTGTGAAAGAGAACTGAATTACTTGCATCACGAATCCATCGTTAGAACCGCCCTATTGTTCTACCGATCCGAGTCACAATACCAATTAAACAGATATACAAACAAATTAAATACTGCCCTTATGGAATGGGGTCAGTCCCCCGTCACGGTAATGCGGTAAAGTGAATATGAACAAAATATAAAAACCAGCCTGTTGGCTGGTTTTTATATTTTTATTTACAGCCAGACCACTTCGAATCCTCTAGTAGAGATCGCCATAATAGAAATTATAATTTTCGTCTAATTCTTCCTCATAATCTTCATCGAGTTCATCGTCAGCTAGTTTGTTTTTAAACCAATTAAGGATTGTTGATAGCATTTGGACCACTCCTTGAAGTATATATTTTTGGAACCTTGTACTACTTTAGAATACAGCTCAATTGTAAAAGGAGTATTAACTCAGTTTTAAAATCGTATTAATTTTACTTTTCAAAAAAGTCGCAAGCAAATTCGTTTGAGATTTGTCTGCCGTCCAATTTTTATAAAAATGTACTTATCAGGATGATTGCTCCTACTGCCCAACAATAGATGGCAAAGGGTCTCATTGCATTAATTTCTTTTGTTTTAAACCATTTCATTAGGATATAGACACTGATAAAGGCAAAGATCCCAGAAAGAATCCCACCAACAATGGACATTTGCAGCAAACCGTGTGTTCCGCCTTTTGCTAATTTGGGGATTTCAAGGACGCTTGCTCCCAAAATCACCGGTGTGGCCAATAGCATCGATAATTTCGCGGATGCCTCGTGCTTGAGCCCCATCCAAAAACCAGCAGTCATACTAGAACCGGAGCGGGAAAAACCAGGTATTAAGGCCAATGATTGAAATAAACCGATGATAAAGGCTTGTTCATATTTAAGGTCCTTGATCTCCTTGGTTCCACTTGAACGCAGTTTTTCACCGAAATAAAGGAAGAATCCGTTTACGATTAAAAAGATGGAGGCACTTGTCACGCTGCTAAAGATAAGGGTTAGCTTTTTCTCAAAGACAACGCCGATAATGGCTGCTGGTAATGTTGCGACAATTAGCAGCAGTAAAATTCTACGATTCGTTTTGGCGTCTCCGTTGAAAAGAGAGCGAATGAGGTCAAGCCAATCTCTCCAAAAGAATAAAAGCAAGGCTACGGCGGTCCCTAAATGGAGCATAACCACATAGGGTAAGAAGTGTTCTTTTAGGAACTCTGGGCTAAGATTCCAATGGAAAACATAAGGAGTTAATACGCCGTGAGCCACACTGCTAATAGGGAAAAGCTCAGTAATACCCTGAATAATAGCAAAAACAATTGTTTTAATAATAACCACTTCAAATTCCTGCCTCTCTAATGATCAATCGACTTCATTATAGCAAGGGGATCATTGGATAAAGTGGACCTATTCGATTCTTTACCGTAACTTTACATCTTCTTTACTTTTCTTTAAGTCCCTCATCACCTTTTTGTATTGTTTTAACGAGTTTAACTTGCCTATATAGCCCCTCTTGTTTTTGAAATCAGCGGAAATGAACAGGATGGCGCGGTATGGGAAAAATTTATTTGTCCGAAAGCGGAGGTCATGCCAATCTACAAAAAAGCCGCTTTTGCATTCACGAACAAATGGATACGCAAAATGGGTACTCGCAAGAAAGTCTGAAACGGCTGGGTCCTTTTTGCTGTCTGAAATCAATTCCGGAGTGTATGCATTTTTTGAAAGGGTGTGTTCAATAAAAAGACTGTCTTCAGAATAATTACCGAATAGGAAGGCTTCATTCGACTCAATGATGACATCCCATTTAAACAAAGCTGTCTGTGGGATTAGTTTGATGCGAATGGCATTTCGGAAGTGATGCTGTAATTGCTTTTTCACTAAAATTGCGGTAAACGTTCGAATGACAAGGTATATAAAAAGGAATAAATAAATCGCCAGAAAGGTTTTCCCGCTACGAAAAAACGGGAGTAAACTGAAGCCGAGAAAATGGAGCATTAAAATATATGGATCTACTAAGGGAATAGCATCAAAAGCAATCCATTTTCGGGAAAAAGGAAGGAGGATCTGTGTTCCATGGACATTAAATAAATCAAAAAGGCAATGGAACATAACGGCTAAAAATGTCCATAAAAATAAATGAAGAAAATTGGCAGATGGGAAGAATAGATAAACGCCACAGGAAACTACCATGCCCCATAAGGGAAGGGCAGGAAGTGAATGGGAAAAACCTCGATGATTTCTAATATAGCTGCCTTTCCCTCGCAATCTATAAATAAAGTCAAAATCAGGAGCATTTGAACCAATGACCGCCCCGATAATAACTGCTTGTGTTAGCGTAGAATGATCGGAGACGGATGGATCGAGCTGTGCAAGGGCACCAATTCCCAAGCCGATGACAATATGCGAAAAAGTATCCATAGGATCACTCCTTATTAAAATCATCCATATATTTGTATCTTAGGTTTCTCGATCACGTCATGGTAATGCCAAAGCAAATGCGTGAAGATGTGGTCCCAGTTTTTTGTCAGCGCATAATTTCTTCCTTCGATTCCTAATTGCATTCTTAAACTATCATTTTCTAATAGCTCAAGAATAGCTTTTATAAATGCATGTACATTCCCTGGTTCACACAAATACCCTGTAACCCCTGATTTAATAATATTTTTTACACCGCCTGAATGGGCGGCAATCACCGTGGTACCACTTGCTAGTGCTTCTATCACAACATTTCCGAAAGTTTCGGTAGGAGAAGGAAAAATAAAAAGGTCTGATGTGGAGTAGAATTGGGCTAATTGTTCCCCTGTTAAATATCCCGTAAAAGTCATGTTCGCCGGCGCTTTTTGTTGAAGCTCTTCCTTTAGCGGACCGTCTCCAATTACGAACCATTGAATTTGCTCTTTGACCTTAGAAGGCAGTGCATCTGCAATCGCCAGGAGTGTATGGACATCTTTTTCAGGTGCGAGCCTGCCTACAAACGTTAGGAGGTATTTTTTTGTGATTCCGTATTGCTTTCGAACAGCTTTTTTATCATAAAAAGGATGATAAATCTGGCAATCGACGCCACCCGACCAGATTTCCAGATTCGAGAATCCGTTCGATTTTAGCTGTGTTAACGTTTCATGGGAGGGGACAAATAATTTTATACATGGTTTATAGAACCATTTCATGTATTTCCAAAGGATTTTTGAAAGAAATTGAAGATTGTAAAATTGCAAATAATTGTCAAAATCGGTGTGATAGGAGCCGACAAGCGGAATGTTTAATTTTTTGGCCCAATAGACGCCGCAAAGCCCTGCGTTAAAGGGGGTAGCGACATGAATAATATCAGGAGAAAAATCTTGCAATTCTGCTTTAGTTTTAAGAAGGTTTGGAAAAGCAAGCTGGCATTCTGGATATAAGAAAAAGGAAAGGCTTTTAAAGCGGCGGATGTGTTCAGAAATATATTCGTTTGAATGAGAATCAGGTGCAAAAACTTTATAGGATATGTTTTGGTCATCTAAATAATTTGTCAATTGTTTTAGTGTTCGGGCCACCCCATTGATGTCAGGATAGAAGGTATCCGTGAAAATCGCAATTTTCATACATATCTCCTCCTTAACCATTTCCAAATCCTAGTACCATCCCCCGTAGAATTATTCTTCATCCAATCCCTCCAAATGATAAGGTCACTTTTATTGTACTAAAGAAAACGCATGTCAATTATTAAGAATTGTTTGAGTTTTTGTAAAACTACTGTTTCACAAGTATAAATACGAATTATTTATGTTATAAATGGATTGAAATGAAGGTTGGAAAGTAAAAAAGAAAGGTGCTGTTCTATTTTGTTAAATAATGCCGTTCTGCAAAATGATTTTAGTGTACATACCTATAATCCCATCATTCATCATCAATTCAATCGAGGGAAGAAAGTCAAAAATGTTATCCTACTGATCGGCGATGGGATGGGCTTTTCTTACACCACCGGCCTTCGATATTTTAATCATGATCCCCAAAAGGGGCTGATGAATCCTACCATATTTGATCAATTTTTTGTTGGCACACAATCCACCTATTCTTTGGATAAAAATAGTAATATTACAGATTCAGCAGCGGCAGGCACCGCCTTATCAACTGGTTTTAAAACGTATAATGGCGTCCTTGGACTCAATATCGACAGTCAATCGGTTCCAACGATTTTAGAATATGCTAAATTTCGCGGCAAATCGACTGGACTAGTGGGAACGTGTCAGATCAATCACGCGACCTTGGCAGCGTTTGCCGTACACCGGGAATCCAGAGAGCAATATTTGAAAATCGCGGACGATTATCTGGACGAGCGAATCAATGGCAAGCCGAAAATAGATGTCATGCTAGGAGGGGGCAATTCTTATTTCCTTCGTGATGACCGAAATTTAATAGAAGAGTTTGTTAAAAATCGTTTTGGCTATGTCACAAATTTTAAAGAACTGCTCACCAATAAAAATGAGCAGCTTTTAGGTTTATTCGCGCCTATTGAGCTGCCTAAACAGATCGACAAGGGCCCCGATGTTCCGTCACTTGCACAGATGACAAGAGCTGCGCTAAAACGTTTGCAGCAAAATCAAAATGGTTTTTTTCTATTAGTGGAAGGAAGTCAAATTGATTGGGCGGGGCATGATAATGATATAGTAGGTGCCATGAGTGAGATGAAAGATTTTGAGGCGGCCTTTAAAGCGGCACTTCAATTTGCCTTAAATCGAGAGGATACGATTGTAATTGCCACGGCTGATCACTCAACCGGCGGAATGAGTATCGACCGAAATGATAATTATAAATGGAATCCAAGTGTCATTAAATCCATTACTGCAACCCCACATGTGATTGCGGCAAAATTGCATCAAACAAAAGATATGGAAACTTTAAAGGATTATATGCACGTTCCGCTTAGTAATGAGGATTTGCAAACCCTTCATGCGACATTAGAAATGGAAGAAGAAGATACCCGTCTTGCCCTCATTGACATCATTAATCACTATTCAAGTACAGGCTGGACAACAAAAGGGCATACCGGTGAGGATGTCCCCATCTATGCTTACGGTCTAAATCGACATTTATTCAGCGGAAGGATAGAAAATAGTGAAATTGCCAGGATTCTTTTTGAGATTATGGAATAAAAAATTTCCCAAAACAGGCTCGGTAATCTCCGGGCTTTATTTTATTTCAATTTGATTAAGAGTTATAATTTTCAGAATTATATGGTTGCCATCCTGTCCTATTTATTGATACGATTTTTATGGTAAAAGAAAAAGGAGGGGCATGGATGGTTCATTCAACATTAGATTATGCATTGCAGCAGGATTATGAGGATTCACTTCGACGGTTTCGCGGTGAGTTTTATCTAAAACCGGATTGGATTTACATGGATGGAAACTCACTGGGGCTGCTTTCCAAGCGAGCAGAATTATCACTCCTGGAGGTCGTGGAGGCTTGGAAGGATCATGGGATCGATGGCTGGACAAAAGGTCAATATCCTTGGTTTTCACTTTCTGAGAGATTAGGAGAATTGATGGCTCCGTTAGTGGGTGCTTCTAGTGAAGAAGTAATTGTAACCGGTTCCACGACCGTCAATCTCCATCAGCTTGTTGCGACATTTTACCAGCCAAAAGGCGCGCGAACAAAAATTTTGGCCGATGAGCTAAACTTTCCATCAGATATTTATGCACTGCAAAGCCAGCTTCGCATTCATGGATATGATCCGGATGAGCATTTGATTCGAGTGAAAAGCCGGGATGGCCGCGTAATCGAAGAGACGGACATTATTGAAGCGATGTCGGAGGAGGTTGCCTTAATTATTCTTCCAACCGTCCAGTATCGGAGCGGGCAAATCTTGGATATGAAACGCTTAACGGACGAAGCGCATAAAAGAGGGATCCTGATCGGCTTTGATGGATGTCATTCGGTGGGTGCTATTCCTCATTCATTTCATGAATGGGATGTTGACTTTGCTTATTGGTGTAATTATAAATACTTAAACGGCGGACCTGGAAGTGTCGGCGGTTTATATGTGAATAAGAAGCATTTTGGAACGAGCCCGGGATTAGCCGGATGGTTTGGTTCGCGCAAAGATAAACAATTTGACCTCGAGCATACGTTAACAGCTGCAGAAGCAGTGGGAGCTTATCAAATTGGAACACCGCATGTATTAAGCCTTGCGCCATTACTTGGTTCATTGCAGATTTTTGCCGAAGCTGGCATTGAAAATATCCGCCAAAAATCGCTTCGGATTAATCAGTATTTAATGGATTTAATAGAAGGAGAGCTGGCAGGATTCGGCTTTGCGATTGGAAATCCTCGGGACGATGTGCGCCGGGGCGGGCATGTCAGTTTGGAGCATCAAGAAGCAGCCCGGATCTGCAAGGCTTTAAAAGAAAATAGAATCATTCCTGACTTCCGGGCGCCAAACATCATCCGCCTGGCACCCGTGGCCCTCTATACTTCCTATGAAGAAGTTTGGAAAGTGGTTCAAACGTTGAAAGCAATCATGACAGAGAAGCAATATGAGAAGTTTTCGAATGAACGAGAGGTTGTCGCTTAATTACAAAATTAGGAGGGTATAAAATGAACAACTCAGAAAATAACAATCTTGAAAAAAGCATTCAATTAGATTTTCAAAAAGATATGTCGTACGGTGACTACCTCTGCCTTGATCAGATTTTATCCAGCCAGCATCGGCTATCGAATCATCATGATGAAATGCTTTTTATCATCATCCATCAGACAAGTGAGCTGTGGATGAAGCTGATTTTACATGAATTAAATGCGGCAACCCAGTGTATCCGCCGCAATGATTTGGAGCCGTCCTTTAAAATGCTCTCACGGGTGTCGCGTATTCAGCAACAGTTAATCCAATCATGGAGCGTTTTGTCGACATTGACTCCTTCTGAATATATGCAATTTCGTGATAAGCTGGGCCATTCCTCAGGTTTCCAATCCTATCAGAACCGCTTGATAGAATTTACGCTGGGAGGAAAGAACGCTCATACACTTGCAGTCTATCAGCATCAGCCTGAGTTATATCCGGCCATGGTCGAAGCTCTTCATGAACCGAGCATATATGATGCTGCAATCACTGCCCTTGTCGCTCATGGTTTATCGGTAGATGAAAAAGCCCTGGACCGCGATTGGTCTCAAAACTATGAAGAAAATGCGAGTGTTGAAGATGCGTGGCTGACCGTTTATCGCAACACCGACCAGTACTGGGATTTATATGAACTGGCGGAAAAGCTCGTCGATATAGGCAACCAGCAGCAGCTATGGCGTTTTAACCATATGACTACCGTAGAAAGAATCATTGGGTATAAAAAGGGAACGGGCGGCTCTTCGGGTGTTTCCTATTTAAAAAGAGTGCTGGACCAGCAATTTTTCCCTGAGCTGCTGAGTTTGCGGACGAAGCTTTAATCGTTTTTTGAAGAGGAGGGAAGATAGATGAATTCATGGATTGATATTTCCCAGCGGCTGGACGAGCATGTCGCTGTTTGGCCGGGGGACACACCTTTTACGTACAAGGTCAATTGGAGCAAGGAAGAAAGCGGTTCTGTCAATGTTGGGCAAATCCTCATGAGCACCCATACCGGCACCCATATTGATGCTCCCTTTCATTTTGATAATGATGGAAAAAAAGTAATCGATCTCGATGTGAATTTATACATTGGCAGGGCCAGGGTGATTCATCTACCAGATAAGCCATCGATAGGAGTCAGCGAACTAGCCGATTTTAACCTGGAAGGGGTAACCCGATTGTTAATCAGGACAGATGCATGGGGTGATCGGCAGCAGTTCCCAGCTGCTATCCCTGCGATTGAGCCAGAATTAGCGGCCTTTCTTTCAAAATGGGGAGTTCGTCTGATCGGCCTCGATTTGCCTTCTGTAGATCCTATCGATAGCAAAGAGCTTTCGGCCCACCATGAACTAACCCGACATGGAATCCATATCTTGGAGGGCTTGGTGTTGGATAAAATCCCTCCAGGTGACTATGAGTTGGCGGCTCTCCCACTTCCGCTGGCCGAGGCAGATGGGAGTCCGGTTCGTGCGGTGCTGCGGAATCTTTCAGGTGTCAAATAGGGATAAACTTTTTGCGGTGAGTTCTACGTGCCCGAACCTGCTATGAAAAAACAAAACAGGTCACGTAGAGGATCCTACGAGCCCAAACCCGGTAGGGAACACCAAAGCAGGTCACGTAGAGAGGTCCTACGAGCCCAAACCCGGTAAGAAACACCAAAACAGGTCACGTAGAGAGATCCTACGAGCCCAAACCCGGTAGGGAACACCAAACCAGGTCACGTAGAGAAGCCCTACGTGCCCGAACCAGGTAAGAAACAGCAAACCAGGTCACGTAGAGAGGTCCTACGTTCCCGAATCCAGTATGGAACACAAAACTAGGTCACGTAGAGAGGTTCTACATGCCCGAACCCGGTAAGAAACACCCAACTATGTAACGTAGAGAAGTCCTACGTGCCCAAACCTGGTAGGGATCACCAAAGCAGGTTGCGTAGAGAGGTCCTACGAGCCCGAACCCGGTAAGAAACACCAAACCAGGTCGCGTAGAAGAGATCCTACGAGCCCGAACCCGGTAAGAAACAGCAAAACAGGTCACGTAGAGAGGTTCTACGTGCCCAAACCCTGAAGGGAAAACCAAACCAGGTCACGTAGAGAGGTTCTACGTGCCCGAAACTGGTAGGGAACTACAAACCAGGTCATGTAGAGAGGTTCTACGTGCCCGAACTCGGTAAGGAAAACCAAACCAGGTCACGTAGAGAAGTCCTACGTGCCCGAACCCGGTAAGGAAAAGCAAAACAGTTCACTTAGAGAAGTCCTATGTGACCGAAATGAGGAGGAAGCTCAAATGAATCAAAATTATAAGAATCATACGAGGTATCATCCGCTTTTTCATTATATTTTATCGCTATTAATATTAATTACAATCATTTGTGCCATATGCTTTGCTGTTAAAAACGGACTGTGTCTGCCGTCTATCCTTGCTTTAGCCATTTCTATCATTCTGGCTATCATGTTTGTCTTAATTCGTACGTATCCATTAAAGGCGCAGGACCGGGCGATAAGAGCGGAAGAGAATCTTCGACACTATGTCTTAACGGGAAAATTGCTTAATCCAAGACTTACTGTAAGACAAATAATTGCTCTCCGTTTTGCTGATGATGCGGAGTTTCCTGCACTAAGTGAAAAGGCTGCTTCACAAAATTTAAGTCCGGATGATATTAAGAAACAGATTACCAATTGGAGACCGGATAATTACAGGATTTAGGATCTTGCCATTAAAAAAGACGATCGCGAAATTCAAGCAAAGAATTTCGCGATCGTCTTTTTTTAATAGGATTCATTTGTGATTGCAAAAGTGCCGCTGATCTTTAAAAATATGGGGTCAGTCCCCCGATACTGTAATGCGGTAAAGTGTTAATCCGCGAATAGTTTAATAAATTTCATTTAAAAAACACTGCAACCCCTTGGTACATAAAGGGGCTGCAGTGTTTTTTAGAATAGGCTAGTTTTAGTCATGTTAGTTTATTATTGTGACCTTTAAATGTTTTACGCCAAAATTGATGGCATCTTGTTCAGAAGGCATAAAGATATCAATTCTGTTTCCTTTAATGGCTCCACCAGTATCTCCTGCGATTGCTTCACCATAGCCTTCTACATAAACTTTACTGCCAAGCGGTATAACAGATGGGTCAACTGCGATGACTTTTTCATTTGGGTGTGCTTTAATGTTTATTCCCGTAGCCGTAATACCGGAACATCCTGCACACGAAGCCGTATAGGCTGTAGCTTTCACCGTAATTTCCTTTGAACTCGAATTACTTGTTGCTTCAGCTTTTACCGCAGGTGCACTTTCCTTGGGTGCCTGTGCTTCAGGATTTATAGATTCTGTATGTATCGATTCTGTATGGAATGAATGCTTCTTTAGTTTTACTGTTAAAGCATGATTAGTAGTTTTTAAGCCATCAAAAATTAATAGATTTAATCCAGGATGGATGAGATCGGTATTTAAATTGTTCCATTCTTTAATTTGCGAAACAGTTACCTGATGATCCATGGATATATCCCATAATGTGTCACCTGGTATAACCGTATGATGTTTTTCCGGTGCAATTGTTAGTACATCCCCAGGGTGAATAAGGTCTGTATTAAGGCGATTCACCATTTGGATATTTTTCACAGTCGTATTATTTACGCGTGATAGATCCCAAAGTGTATCCCCTTTTTTTACTGTAATCGTTGCAGCGTTTGCATTAGCACTTACAGTTACTGAGAGCACAGCAACTGCTATTATTGATAGAATTTTTTTAAGCATTTCTTTTACCCTCCGTGTTCTTTGGTTGCTAATTTTTCTTAATAGTAGCATAGAATTTTCTGAGAAAAAGAACAGGGAGGTGTTAAATCGTTTACATACGTGGCAAATATATTGCAGTAATATGTCTAAAATAATTGAATAATCAGAAAAAATGTCATTTTTTAAACCGTTTTCATAACAAAAAGCCCAGCACTATGCACTACGGAGCTCCATTTCTATTTATTAAAATAATATTACAAAATATGAATCTGATGGTAATTCATTCCCAAATATCCATTAAAAAAAATGGGGTCAGTCCCCCGCTATGGTAACGCAGTAAAGCGTATAACAAAAGAAATAGGAATAATATTCCAATTATTTTTCAAAAAAAAGACATGTTTTTATAAAAAAACATGCCTTGTAATATTTTATTCTACTTAGATCTTATAGTAGGAACGATTTCATTTTTAAGAGCGTTCAATAAGTTGGTTCCATCTGGACTACCCAGACCTGTGCATGGATCCCAACCTGGCCCGGCGGTATAAGCCCCTCTTACACTACTTGATTCATTGTTTCCCATTGTAATATCATGATAGGCATTGCTATCAGTCGATAGTTGATAAAGAGTTGGGTTTATAAATCCTACCGGCTTACCGATTTGTTGGTTTATGAGAGCAATCAAGCCTGCCCAGAGTGGGGCAACTGCGCTAGTTCCACCATATACAGCCTTCTGTCCATCGACAAGAACTTCATAGCCGGTAGCGGGGTCAGCGTTTCCAGCAACATCCGGAACACCTCGTCCTTTTTTTCCTTTGAGATTTGCTGAAGAAGGGACATTGGCTGACGCCTGCCAAGGAGGCAGATTAAATACGGCACTAACCCCGCCTCCGGTACTGCTGTCAGGTCCTTCATTCCAAACATCTTCGCTCGTAATGGTTTCTCCCAAACTCTCAAGCTTTGTCCCGCCGCAGCCGAGGACATGGGGGCTGGAAGCAGGGAAATCAACATGAACGAGACCGTCATTCATGCCATCGGCGGAGCCGCGGTCACCAGAGGAGCAACAAATGGTGACACCTAGTGCTGCTGCATCTTGGAAAGCGCGATCCATCGCAATCATTGCCTGGTGAGTCCATTGATCTTCCGCGGCACCCCAACTAATAGAAATGACAGAAGGCTTATTGACGGTGTCGTGAATAGCCGTCGTAATGGCGTTCAAAAATCCTGCATCTGTGTTGGGGGCAAAGTAAACCGCCATTCTCACTCCCGGAGCAACAGCTCCAGCCACCTCAATATCTAACGCTACTTCACCGTCAGGACCGCTTGGGTCTCCTGTCGGCTGATTCGTTGCCTCGTCTACCGATATGTCTACTAATACTGGTTCCGTTACTCCAAGCGAGGAGAAATATTGTTGCATTTCAGCAGGGTTATAGCCGCCGCCTAATTCAATAATACCGATGCACTGTTCGCTGCAATTAATATTCTCTGGAAAATTATAAAGGCTGGCCACTTGAGGTGGGGTATAAGACTTCCTTGATGTTTGATCTCTATGGGGCACGATCTTTTCCTCAAAAATCTGAAAATGGGGCCGAAGCTGTGGACGGTTGTCCAGTCCAACCACTGCCTCAACAATATCGGCAAGGTCCTCTGGAATATGAATGGGCCCGGTACGTCCCCGATAGTTAAATTTTAGATGTTCGTAGTTTGTGAGCTTTACTTTAAAGGCATTACTAAAAGCTGATGCTGATCCAGAAAGCAAGATGGTACCTGCAGCCGCGTTCATTTTTTTAATTGATAGGCCACGGTTTTTAGCGAAATCTTTCACTTTCAATAGATCATTTTGATCTACCCCATGAGCTACCACAAATTCTTCACGGCTAAGATGCTGTACTTTGGTAAAAGGGAGAGTGCTCTTCTTTTCTAAAAAACTAGTAACCGGCGGTCGACGAACTAGTAAAGTTACAGACATTTCTTCATCAGGATGAACTGGAGTCAATTTAACGGCAAATGGTAGCGGGGTTCTCTCACTTCCAGGTATCTGCACGTACCCGGATTCTTCTTGGCTATTTGAACGATTTTCCTTTTCCATCTTTTCATCCTCCTTAAATTTGTCCTAGAACTCTATTATATATAGGAAAATTTTAACATGATAGGAGCAAAAGTATGATTTAGGAAGTTTTTTTCCACGACGATACAGATCCACAGAATAAAGGGCTGACGATGACCATCGCCAGCCCTTATTCAAGATCCTTATTCAATCTACCCTATGCGGGTTTCGCCTGTTTTTGGTCTAAGCGATGACTTAGGAAGGTTAGAAGGCTTGCCCCTATTGCGACCAGCCCGCCGACCAATGTCACACTCATCAAATTTCCTTGATTGTAAACAATGCCGCCTAATGCTGAACCCAAGGCGATCCCGATATTGCTTGCAACTGGCATCAGTGAAGCAGCGAGTCCTGTCGCATTTGGCTGATATATACCGGCAAGGTCAATCAAATAAAGCTGGGTAGATGTGGTTAACATGATGGCCATTAATGACATCAAGCCAATATTAATCAATCCATAGATAAAATGATTGGTTGTCCAATACAAGCTAGCCAGTACTATTGCCTGTACGAGGAAAACCAATCGCAGGCGGCCGATCGCATTGTGAGAGGCAATTTTACCGGCGAGTATGTTGCTGAAAATCGAAATAAATCCGTAGCCAAACAAGATTAAACTGATTGAACTGCTAGGAGCATCCATTACTTTCAGGATTGGAACAAGATACGTATAAACGGCATACGTCGATCCAAATCCAAGAGATGGAATGAAAAAAGCCATTAAAATTCGCGGGTGTGTCAACAAAGAAAATTGATCACGCATCGAGCTGCGAAATTGACTGAGCTTATTAGGCAAAGTTAAGAAAGATGCCAAAAACGCAATTCCACCGAGAAAAGTCGTTAACAGGAAGGTTGCATTCCAGTTGTACCTTTCAGCGATGACGGTGCCAATGGGCACTCCAATCACGTTCGCTAGAGTAAAGCCGCCAAAAACGAATGATATAGCAAGTCCTCGTTTGGCAATTGGCATGGTTTCACTTGCCACAATCATAGCAAGTGAAATTAAAACTCCTGTTACAATTGCCGTCATCATCCGAAGTGTGAGGATCATCATGTAGCTTGTCGAAATCACACATAGAGCATTGAGAATGATAAACAATCCGATCAAAAACAGCATCCATTTACGCTTTGGAAAATGACTTGTTGCCGACATCACGAGTGGGGTGCCAATGGCAAAGGTAATGGCAAACGCAGAAACAAGTGTGCCTGCTTTTGCATTGGTTATATGAAGACCCGAGGAAACATCGGTTAAGATCCCGACGATGACAAATTCGCTTGTCCCGAGAACAAAGGTTAATAAAGTAAGTGTAAAGATGAGCAGCCAATGCCGCTTAGATAATTCTGTGGTGTTCATAAATACCTCTTTTCTTAGATGAATGTAAATGTGTCACAAGGCAGGTAAACAATTTAATTATCATACCATAAAACATTTTTATGAGGATAGTTCAATCTTATTAGAAACTAGTTTAGGAGGAAAAACTATTTCCTATATTGGAAAGGTTTCTCTGAAAAACATATACAAATGATTTTGCTTCCCTATATAATGAAACTATCATAAAAAAATAATAGAAGCATAGGTGCTAAAATTCTTTCAAAGATATTTAGCTTAAAAGGGAAGTTAGGTGAAATACCTACGCGGTCCCGCCACTGTAAATGGGAGCAACCTATAATATGTCACTGTCGAATCGATGGGAAGGCATAGGGAGCGATGATCATGAGCCAGGAAACCTGCCTATTTTTTCATGCGCCAAAAAACCTACGAGGATAGGGAGGGGTGGAAGCTTAGGCCACGATTACTCTGCATGAGTAACAGAATCTAAACAAACCAACATCTCCATGTCAAAATGGGGATGTTTTTTTATTGGTGCAAAATTTTATGATAGTCGAAAAAACAGGAGGAAGTAATGTGAAGAAATGGTATTCACTATTGTTTGCCGTGTTGCTGACAATAGCAGGTAGGGCATGAATCAACAGTCCAAACCTCGAAAGAAATTGACTTTTCGATTTTCGTTATTGTTACAGCAAATGTTGGAAATGTGGACGAAATGGTGCCTGTCACTGTCCATACATGGATTTTTGTGAATGGCGAACTGACAGAAGAGGCCTTTATTCAAAGCATTATGACGGCAACGGAAGCAAAGCTAAAGCCAAGCTTTTCTTAAATATATTGGATTCCGTAACAGGGATCTCTTCGGATCGTATTTTAATCGCTTCAAGTCAAACAGGAACAGTGATTGAATCTGCAGGAACGAACAATTCTTTAGGAAAACTGATCAGTGAAGCTGTCTATCAATGCACGGCCAAAGCGATTAAAAATTCACAAAAAATAGCAGCAAAATGAGGTGTTTATCCGGTGGTGTCATCTCCATTATTCATTTTTATAACAGGAGGAGTGCGAAGCGGGAAAAGCAGCTTTGCAGAAAGGAAGGCTGTAGAAATCGCCAGCGAAACAGGAGGACAACTCATTTACCTGGCAACAGGCGTTCCTTCCGATTACGAGATGGAAGAGAGGATTTGCAAACATAAGCGAGATCGAAGGGCCATGAAGGATCATTGGAAAACGATTGAACAGTCCGTGAATATAAGGGAGCTTGCAGAAGATATCCGTGAAAAAGATATCATTTTACTCGATTGTGTGACAACACTTTTGAATAATGAACTGTTTTCTAACGAACGTGAATTGGTTCCGCTTGATGTTGAAAAGGTTAAGAAAAGCATTGTTGCGGGAATGATCGATTTAAAGAAAAGGGCAAACGCATTGATTGTTGTCAGTAATGAAGTTTTAAACGAACCGTTAGTCGGAAATACTCTCGTTTTTACATATAAAAGATTACTAGGACAAATCCATCAGCAATTGGTAAGAGAAGCAGACGAAGTCTATTTAGTGGAGTCGGGCATTCCAATTGTCATGAAAAAAGAAAGTAAATGAAGGATGGGCAAAAATGAAATTCATCAAAGGATTTTTGATTAATCTTCAATTTTTCACAGCCATTCCCGTTCCCATTGAAATACCGATGGAGCAGGATCTTCTCAGAAGGGCGGTTCAAACCTTTCCATTATTAGGCCTTTTTCAAGGTCTCATTTATTCCGTTCTTTTTTATGTATTAAAGGAGTGGACGCCGTTTTCTCATCTTGCTGATGCCTTTTTCCTTTGGCTAGCGACGATTCTCCTAACCGGCGGAATCCATCTCGATGGCTGGATGGATGCGAGTGATGCGTATTTTTCCTATCGTGATCAAGAAAAGCGGCTCGAAATTATGAAGGATCCACGAACAGGAGCATTTGGGGTGATATCCATCCTTGTTTTACTCAGCTGCCGGTTTCTATTTATCTATGAAAGTACGATGAACATAAAGTCCATATCATATATCTTAATGGCTGCCATTCCTTTTTTGAGTAAAAGCGTGATGGGTGTCCTGCTCGTAACTGTTAAATCAGCTAAAAATGAAGGGCTGGGTTCCTTGTTTCAACGTGCAGCATCACCTAAAGTGTTAGGGATTTATCCTCTGTACATTCTGGGTCTTCTGTTTCTAGCGTATAAAAATATCTTATTGGCGGGATTATTGGTCATTGTTTCTGCTGGGTGTGTCTTCTTTTGCAGGCGGAAAGCCGTGAAATGGTTTGGCGGGATTACGGGGGATGTATTGGGGGCCTCTATAGAAGGGACTGAGTTAGTGCTGTGGATGACTGTGTGGTTATTGCATTATTTCGTCATGGCTTAACAATCGCTAATAAAAGAAGAGCCTATTTAGGCTGGAGTGATTCTCCTTTATGTGAAGAAACAAAGGACTTGAAGACGCATAATCGGTATCATTGCTATTTTGCCAGTGATTTAAAAAGATGTTTGGATACAGCCAAAATATTGTTTCCACATACAAACCCTTATCCATTAACTGAATTACGCGAAATGAATTTCGGCGATTGGGAAGGGAAAACATACGAAATTTTGAAGAATGATTCACGATACTGCCGGTGGTTGAAAGACCCTGTCAATTATTCCCCGCCAAATGGAGAGTCTTTTCAGCAATTCACTCAAAGAGTTCTAGGCGGCTGGAGAAAAATAACGGAGGAAGTTCTCGCTAAACCTATCGAGCGCTGTGCCGTTATTACACATGGCGGGGTAATCAGATATTTATTATCTCAATTTGCATCTGAAGAAAAGGAATTTTGGTCATGGCAGGTACCACATGAACACGGATTTGAGCTTGTTTTTGATAGGGAAATGTTAAGGGGGGGTAATCGATGCACTTCATTACAGGTGGTGCCTTTAATGGGAAACGACTATGGGTAAAGAACAGATACAACGTAACAGAGGCTGCTTGCTGGCTTTCCGCTTATGATCACGCTCCTCTCCCAACCGATTTAGCTGAAATGAAAGCGGATTTGATTATTCTCGAAGGAGTAGAAATATGGCTGAAAAAATTAACGAAGGAATTTGATTCCTACCGGTGCCGTCAAATCTGGAACAGCTGCTTAGACAATTGGCTGACCTGGGAACGGTCACGCGTCAATCGAAAATTGGTCGTCATCGGAACAGATATGACAAAGGGAATTGTTCCGCTGGAAAAAGAAAATAGATTGTGGCGGGATGTAACCGGGTGGGCTTATCAAGATTGTGCCAAAATGTCAGAAAAAATGGATATCATCTGGTATGGAATCAATCAAACGATTAAATAAAGGGGATGAGTAACATGAGAATTTATACGAAAACAGGTGACAAAGGGAAAACAAGTATAATCGGCGGTCGAGTAGACAAAGACGACACGCGAGTGGAAGCTTACGGAACGGTTGACGAAGTGAATTGCTTTGTTGGACAAGCGATCACCGAGCTGGATGGGGACCTTTTTAAGGACATACTTGAGGATCTTGAAAAAATCCAGCATGAATTATTTGACTGTGGCGGAGTGCTTGCTGATATATCGGAAAAACGCAGCCAGATGCTTCATCAAGAGTCCATCGATTATTTGGAAAAGAAGATTGATGAATTTATCGCTGAAGCCCCGGAGCTGGAACGATTTATTTTACCTGGTGGTTCCAAGCCTTCCGCTTCGATTCATATTGCTAGAACGATCACGAGAAGGGCAGAACGATTAGTGGTCAAACTGTTGAAGGCGGATCCAAAAACACCCGAAATCGCACTCAAATACTTAAATCGTCTATCTGACTATTTCTTTGCATTGGCAAGGGTAATGAATCACCGGCTACAGGTCAAGGACGTTGAATATGTACGAAGTGCAAACGTATTTAGCGTTAGAAAACGCAGGGGAGGACAGGCAGAATGAAGGGGAAAATGATCAGCTGGCTTGCGATTATGATTGCTCTTTCTGCTGTTGGAGCCGCTATCAAGATTCCAGCTGTCGTAGGAAGTGTCGCTTTAGATGCATTTCCAGCCCTGTTGGCTGCAGCCCTATTTGGCGGCGGGGCAGGAGCGATTGTCGGTGCATTAGGTCATTTGTTGTCTGCCTTATTAGGCGGTTTTCCATTAGGCTCGATGCACTTTTTAATTGCTTTAGAAATGGCCCTACTCGTATGGATATTTGGGGTTCTTTACAAAAAACATAAAATGGCAGCTAGTATTCTATTTGTTCTTGGAAATTCATTTGCCGCTCCATTGCCATTTATTTTATTAATCAATAAAGGTTTTTATTTTACCATTGTCCCTTCACTTTTCATTGGATCCATCCTTAATAGTGTCATAGCATTCATTGTGATTCCAAGGATTTCCCCGCTGGTTAGATCGATGATTCCGAAGAATGGGGTCAAATCATGAGGGATATTCTCAGCATTCCTTTTGATGGGGAATTCTCCCTTATCATCGCCAGTGATAATAGCGGTGCCATTGGAGCGAAAAAGGATGATCTGATCCATGTCCCGTATGATACGGTCGCTTATTATTCGTTTAGAGTCGCTGTCATGGAATGCATTGCAGCAGGAGGTGTTCCTGTTTCAGTTGTGATCCATAATTTTTGCGGGAATGAACAATGGAAGGAACTCGTAAGCGGCGTACAAAAAGGATTACTTGAACTTGGTTTGACCGAGGTTTCCATTACAGGCAGTACAGAAAGTAATTTTTCGTTATTACAATCTGCCGTTGGTTTAATCGTTGTTGGAAAAAAGCCTTATTGCGAAAAGACAGATATAGCTTACACTGGCCAATTAAAGTTTGCAGTCATAGGAATGCCGCTAGTTGGAAATGAAGTAATTGAGCAAGACCATCATGTGGTTCCTTTGTCGGTTTTTCAAGAGATCAGCCGACTGAAAAATGCGGTGATTTGGCCTGTCGGATCAAAAGGAATTTTACACGAGATGAACCAAATTTTTTCCGAGCGGAAGTTTACAAAAGAAAGTCTGACCACAACCTTAGATGTGTGTAAATCATCCGGTCCTGCCACGTGTTTTATTGTCGTTTATCCAGAAAAGCTCGAAGAAGAGATAAGGAAGTCAGCAAAAAGCTATTTCCATCCACTATAGGGGGTCAGTCCCCCGATTCGTTAAAGCGGGAAAGCGTTACTCACCCGGACTAGAGTTGAAAATCCAGCTGTCATTGTGACGGCTTTTTTTTTTGAATTGCAATTTCAGAGTGTTATCTTATGTTAGTGAATTTGCTTTTTTTCAAATTTATTTTTACATAATTTCATTTTTGGGATAAAATTTGAATATTTTTATATTTCTTAAATAATAATGGGCATTTTTAAGCGAATTGGTAAAAAAAACATTTACATTTCGTTCAATTATCATTTAACATTTGTTCAAAATGTGTGTTATATTTACTTATGCAAATGAAAGCGCTCGCGTAAATAATTAAATTAATAAATCCTTTGGGGGTAAAATAATATGTCAATCTTAATCGGAATCGCTGGTATTCTTGCTTTATTAGGCATTGCTTGGTTAATGTCAAACGATAAGAAAAATATAAACTACCGAGCTGCTGGTATCATGGCAGTCATTCAGTTATTTATAGCGTGGTTTATGCTTAATACTTCAATCGGTAAAAAAGTTCTAAACGATATCGTAAATGTCTTTAACAAAGTTCTTTCTTTTGGTAATGACGGTATTTCATTCGTATTCGGCAGCCTTACAGGAAAGAATTTATTCTTTGTCGATGTTCTCATGATGATTGTATTCGTAACAGCTATTCTCGGTATTTTAACTTATTCAAGAATATTGCCATTAGCCATAAAATACATTGGTGGTGCAGTAAGTAAAATAACAGGTCTTCCAAAAGTGGAATCATTTGTTGCTGTTAACTCCATGGTATTTGGTGATACTTCTGCTATTCTTTCTGTAAAATCATTCATACCTAAGCTTTCTGGTAACCGCTTGTTCGTTGTTGTTACTTCTTCTCTTGTTGCAGTAAGCTGTTCAATCTTAGGTGCATACATGCAAATGATTCCTGCGGGGTTCGTATTGGTGGCGTTACCAATTAACGTATTCTCTGGACTTATCCTATCAACGATTGTATGTCCTGTTCGTAAAGAAGAAGATGAAAAAATCGATATTAAGGGAATGATTCCTGAGAAATCTCTTTTCGAAGCAATCGGCAACTGGACATTGCTCGGGGGAAAGACGGCCTTAATCGTGGGCGCTATGCTGATCACTTATGTAGGCTTGATCGCGGCAGTTAACTGGATTTTCACTACAATCTTTGGTCTCTCTTTTACTGGCGTACTTGGATATATATTCGCGCCAATCGCTTGGATTATGGGAATTCCTGCGAATGAGATTGTTAAAGCTGGCTCCATCATGGGTACGAAGGTAGCTGCTAACGAGTTCGTCGCGATGTTAGACTTCATGAAAATGATCCCTCATATGTCTCATAAAACTGTAGGTATCGTATCATCATTCTTAGTATCATTTGCCAACTTCTCTTCTATTGGTATTATTCTTGGAACTGTACAAGCTATCAATAATGAAAAGGCAAGTGAGTTAGCTAAGGTTGGTTTAAAGGTATTGTTAGTAGCAACAATGGGATCAATCTTAACTGGAACTATCGTAGGTTTGTTCCTATAATAATTAGCATTCAAAAAGGCGCCTCAAAGGAAAGCGCCTTTTTGTTATGTTACATACTCCTATATTTAGAAGTCAAAGTTGTCCGGGTCTGGCCCGACTCGAAAATTTTGATTAAGTTGATCAATTCTTTTCATATCTTCATTTGCCAGCTCGAAATCAAATACTGTTGAGTTTTCGATTATTCGATGTTCCTTTGTAGATTTTGGTATGGTCACCACTCCATTTTGCAAATCCCAACGTAGAATAATCTGTGCAATCGACTTGTTGTATTTATTGGCTATTTCCAATAAATCTGGGTGATCCAATAACTGCCCTTGCATTAAAGGGGACCATGCTTCAAGCTGTATTCCATTTTCTTGACAAAAGGCCTGAATGTTTTTTTGTGTTAAGCGTGGATGGTATTCTACTTGATTGACCATCGGTTTTATGTCTGCATCCCTCATTAATTCTTGTAAATGATGGATTTGGAAGTTGCTTACTCCAATCGCTTTTACTTTTCCTTCTTTATAGAGAGTTTCCAAAGCACGCCATGCCTCTTTGTATTTTCCCTCGACCGGCCAATGAATCAGATATAAATCTAAATAATCAAGACCAAGATTATTTAAGCTTTTTTCATATGCAGCGATGGTAGATTCGTAGCCTAAGTCCTCGTTCCAAACCTTTGATGTGACAAAAAGGTTTTCTCTAGAAATTCCTGCTTCCATCATTCCCATTCGGATACCTTGTCCAACGCCTTGCTCATTTCCATAAATGGCCGCTGTGTCGATACTCCGATAACCATGGTTAATAGCAAATTTAACCGCATTAACTAGTTCTGGTCCTTCTTCCACTTTGAATACCCCAAGCCCAAACCAAGGCATTCTAACCCCATTACTTAGTGTAGTTGTATCTTGTAAGCTTTTTAACATAATATATATCCTCCTATTTTTTAAAATCAAGCACATTTTTGGTGCAGTACACCTGCTGCTTTTTGATCTTTTTTTTCCAGAATCCGGCTCCAGCCTGTCAAGAAAACAGCAGCTAGAACCATTAGGGCTCCAATCCAGGTGGTTTGAATCAGACCTATTGAATCAGTGATCATGCCGCCTAACCATGATCCAAGTGCAATCCCTGCGTTAAAAGCAGCAATATTCATGGCTGAAGCGACATCTACACCAGTCGGTACAAAGCGCTCTGCTAACATAACCACATATACTTGTAATCCAGGGACATTCATAAAAGCGAGAAGACCCATGAAGAAAACGGTAATGACGCCAGCTATTTTAAATGGTGCGGTAAACATGAAGATAAAAAGAACAACGGCTTGAATGATGAACATGTAAAATAGAGCTTTTGTGGGATTTAGATTCGATAATTTTCCGCCCATCATGTTTCCAATCGCAATCGCTATTCCATAAACGAGCAGAATCACAGCCACGGCTCCTTCTTTAAACCCGGTTATATCCTGAAGGATCGGTGATAAATAAGTGAAGACTACGAATGTGCCACCATATCCTAAGGCAGTAATCATAAATAAAAGCAGTAAACGTCCATTTTTCATCAATTTAAACTGATCATGGAAGGATGTCTGAGTCCCCTTTTTTAAGTCAGACGGAACAAGGATACTGTTCGCGATTATAGCCAGGACACCGACTCCAATAATAATGATAAAGGCCCATCTCCAGCCGAATTGCTGCCCAATGAATGTCCCAATCGGTACACCAGTGACGGTGGCGACCGTGAGTCCTGAAAACATGATGGAGATGGCACTGGCTCTCCGACTTTCCGGTACTAAGTCAGCTGCAATGGTTGAGCCAATGGACATAAAAACTCCATGTGAAAAGGCAGATATCACACGAGCTGCCAGTAAAATTCCAATACTAGCGGCACTTGCTGCCATACTATTGCCGATAATAAAAATGATCATGATCCAAAGCAATAAAGCCTTGCGTGACATCCTCGATGTGAGGGAAGTCAGGATTGGTGCTCCAAAGGTGACGCCTATAGCATACAAAGAAACGGTTAAACCTGCTGTTGTAATGGGTATGTGTAAATCCTTCGCTATCAACGGTAATAGTCCGACACTAATAAATTCCGTCGTCCCAATTGCGAAGGCGCTCATGGCTAACGCGATTAGCGCAAAGGTACTTCTTTTTTTATTTATGGACATTGTTCTCCTCCTAAATTTTGTTTTAAAGTAAACTATATAAATAGATCATTTCATTCATTTCAACCGGCAAATGTTATTATGAGATATACCGAAATAAATGAGAAGTACGCACTTTAAAGTGATATAGGCACTTTAGGGTTCTATAGGTACTTTTTTGTACCTGTCTTTTAGGAGGAGATCGATGATGAAGGAAAAGAAATACAATATATCAGTCGAAGCGACACTGGAAGTGATTGGGGGGAAATGGAAATGTGTGATTCTCTGTCATCTGACACACGGCAAGAAACGGACAAGTGAATTGAAACGTCTTATGCCATCTATCACGCAAAAGATGTTAACTCAGCAATTACGCGAATTAGAGGAAGATGGGGTCATTAATCGAATCGTCTATAATCAAATCCCTCCAAAAGTGGAGTATGAACTAAGCGAGTATGGAGGAAGCTTGAGGGGGATCCTAGATTCGCTTTGTACCTGGGGAGAAAAACATATCACAAAAGTATATGGAGATAAATTTGCAGTCTTAGAAGAGAATGTATTAAATGAGCATTTAAGGGAGGACAAGTAGGGGGTCAGACCCCCATTCTTTTAAAGCGGTAAAGCGTTAATCCTGTGGATCAATCACGGTGAACCGTACTATAAGTAAATGAGGTTTTGGGTTAGAATTCAAGCTTGGACAATGTCTTTTAAGTCCAAGCTCTTATCCATTAATAATCATTCCGCCGTTTATATGAAGAATTTGTCCTGTTACATTTGAGGAGTCGTCCGACGCCAAATAAACATATGCAGGTGCGAGTTCGAAAGGTTGTGCAGCACGTTTCATTGGGGTTTCACTCCCAAATGTTGCATAAGTTTCTGGTGGGCCGCTTGAAGGTATTAAAGGGGTCCATACTGGGCCTGGAGCGACACCATTGACCCGGATTCCTTGATGAATGGCCGATAATGCTAACGAGCGGGTGAATGCAACAATTGCTCCCTTGGAAGCGGCATAGTCAATCGCGTATTCATGTCCGCTGTACGCAGCGATAGAAGCCGTGTTGATAATGGAGCTTCCATTTTTAAGATAGGGAATGGCTGCTTGTGTAAGATAAAAAAATGAAAAAATATTTGTTTGAAAAGTGCGTATAAGCTGCATAGCTGATATGTCGCTGATACTTGCTTGTGGATGTACTTCCCCTGCATTATTGACGAGGATCTCCAGATGGCCAAATTCCTCAATTGTCTTCTTAACAACATAATGACAAAACATTTCATCCCCAATATCTCCTGCGATCGTAAGACATTTCCTTCCCAATTGCTCTACTCTGCCTTTTGTCTCAAATGCATCCCCGTGTTCATTTAAATAAACAATCACAATATCCGCGCCTTCTTTTGCAAAAGCATAAGCGACCGCCCGGCCGATACCGCTGTCTCCTCCAGTAATAATGGCGGTTTTGTTCAATAGTTTATTACTTCCAATATAATTTGGATTTTCGGAAAGAGGTCTTGGAATCATAAAAGATTCAATACCTGGGTGCTGGGGTTGATATTGTGGGGGAAAGGAGATAGGAACTGTCTCACACTTTTGTATATATCCAAAATGGCGATCCATAATAAGCCTCCTTCGTTTATGTGCCATTTAGCATATTCGTTAAAAATAGGATAGGTGAATGCCTTATAGCTTTCTATACTTCCTCAAAAAAGAAACAGTTTTGCGAAATGGTATTTTTTTTGCGAATAAGAGGAAATTAAAGATGGTTTTCAACAATCATTTCTGTAAAGGAGGTATAGAGTGAAAACAAGAAAGTGTATGCAATGTTTAGGTGTATTTCTAGCCGTCATTTTCGTTTTAAGTGAGCCAGTGTATGCTTTTATTCCTTCTAAAGATCAAATTGTACAACCTGAAAAGGTAACATCGCAGAAAGACGAAGACCAACCTGCCTTTGACCTCTGGGGAAGAACCTTCTCACGTAAAGAAGCACATGATTTAATGAAAACAGCAAAAGGCAGGGAGCTTTTATCTCCAAAGAATGGTGCTGTAAAAATTGATCAAGCCCTATTACATTTAGGAAGAAAGTCATTTTACGAAGAAACATTTGGAAATGAAGTCTTTTTAACTGATATTCTTGGTGCTTTTAACGGGCCGCTTACGATTGAAAATTTTCAGAAAGCGATAAAAGGGTTAAACGGAAAGGGCACAACGAATTTACAGGTGGAATTAGCAGAAACCGTAACGATTGGTAGGAAAACATATAAAAAAGGAACGAAAGTGGATACCGGGTTTGATGTGGCGAAAGGTTCGAATGAAATTCTTGGTTTGCCGATGGTAAGATCAGAGGGAAGATTAAAAGTTGGACTTAGCTGTGCAGCATGCCATGCTACTGTTGACCCTATTAATAAAAAAGTCATAGAGGGTGCTGTTAATACGGATGCTAATTTCGGTCTGCTCCTTGCTTTAGGTACCAACACAACTGCTTATTTTGCGCGTACTGAAATTGCCTCTTTAAAGGATTATATTAGGAATTTAGATAAAACGGTTGTAACGAGTGAAGGGAAAAGAGAACCATTACCTGATCCATTGGCGTTAGAAGAGGCCGTTGATGATAGTGTAATTAAATGGCCAAAAGGAAACTTTGATATTACTACTGATTTTATCAGCAATCCGACGCAGATCCCGGATTCTTTCACTTTAGGAGACCATCCATACAGTTGGAGCGGGTTTGCCATGGCTGGACCGTTTAAAGGATTAAGTGCATTAAATAATGCTGTTCACGCCCAAGGCTCTGATTTGACTACGATCGCTGACGCCAGTCGAGCTCTTCTTGGCATCGACAAAGAGGTCTATCTAGGAACCCTTCTGCAAAATGCAGCAAATCGGAAATATCGTTTTGTTCCAAACAAAGGGTTGAAACCCTCTAAATTTTTTGCCCAAGTGGATCCTACCCCAGAGGCTCCAGGAGTATCTAAAGCGATCACATTACCAACTTATCCGAGATCATCACTTGTTTCTCCAAATGGGCTAATCGTTAGCACCCCAGGCACTAATGTTGGAGAACAAAACAATGCAATGTCAGCTTTTCAAAATACCTTTGTTCCTCCGAAATCACCAATTAAGATAACAGATATGGAAAAGAAATTAGGCCAACAGGTATTCCTACGCGGATCCTGCATAACGTGTCATGCAGGAAGTTTTTATACCAATAATAAAATCATACCTGTAGAAAAAATAGGTACGGAACCGGCTCGCGCAATTGGCTTAAGAAAAGCAGGCGAGTTTTTAACAGATCCACTTATTTACTCACCTGATACACCTGTGCCTGTACCAAAACGCGCATTAGTGTTAAAAGTTCCAACGCGGGGATTTGACCCTAATCAAATCAAACTTGCATATGGAATTGGAAAGACAAAGGGGGGCTATAAAGTCCCTAGTCTTATAGGCCTTTATTGGTCTGCCCCATATCTCCATGACGGAGGTGTAGCGGTTGGAGCAAATGCTAAAAATCAATTAGGAATAGCAGGAACGTTAAATACAGGCGTTTTACCTGATCCGTATAATAGTTTACGCGCTTTAGTTGACAAAAATTTGAGATCTCAGGTTGTAAAAGTGAATGAATCCACAGAAAGCCTAATGAAATCAAATGTAACTGGACAAGGGCACGAATATTGGGTAGATGATTCAACAGGTTTTTCTCAACAAGAACAAGATGCTTTGATAAAGTATTTACTAACGTTGAAACAATAAACCTTCCAATGACTTTAGAAGGATTAGAAGCTTGTCGTTATCTTACAGGAAAAGATGTTAAAACCAACGTAACCCTTATCTTTACAGTAAATCAAGCACTATTAGTTGCTCGAGCAGGTGCTACCTATGTTTCACCTTTTTTAGGTCGGTTAGATGACATTTCAAAAGATGGAGTACAATTAGTTGCAAAAATTGCAGAATTATTCCGTATCCACCAATTAGATTCTCAAATTATTGGTGCATCTGTTCGACATCCGGATCATGTAACTCGTGTTGCTATGGCCGGTGCTCACATTGCGACTATTCCATATTCAGTAATTGAGCAGCTTTCTAAGCATCCACTAACAGAACAAGGCATTGCAAAGTTTGTTGCTGATTGGGAAAGAGTTCCCCAAATTTAAAAGAAAACATTTTCATTATTCGACATATATGTAATTAGATGTTTTGGGAATACAATCATGGGTGCCATCCAATCTGGATGGTTTTTTATTTTGTAGATACATTTGTTTCTCGACAACAAATTAGAAAGATTTGCGAACAAGTCGAAAATATATAAAGATGAACAAAGCCTTATATATTTTCGACTTGATGCTAAAGGTCCGGTTTATCATCCACAACTATACTTGAACTTAGGCTCTGTTTGAATATAAAAAGCATTTCTTACATGTGCACTCCAGTTTGCAAAGGCTGATTTCCATTCAGGCGTGTTAAAGAATTCATCTACCGTTTGAGTTTCAGAATGCCAAACGATAAAGAGGTTGAGTGGGGCAATTCCTCCTGCCCAAATTCCATTATTTGCATCAGTATCTTCTTCCCTTACTAATAATAAAGGTAGTCCAAATTGAAAAGCCATTGAAGGTTCTACTTGTGAATAAACGGATCCAATCCAGAATGGAGGGGAGGGTGGAGGGGGTCCTTCATTGGTATCAACTGTTTGAATTTTAAATCGACGAAGGTTTACGGCCAACATTCCATAGCTTGAAGAAACTAACCGACGAATATCAGTTAAAATGGATTCAGGATAACTTTCACTTAAAGGTAATGTACGCGGAAAAAGCAAAGCATCCTCAATCTCTAAAATGAGGCGGTTTAGAAACAGTTGCTGGTTGTCATTTAAATGAGTTGTCGTACTTAAAAATACGGGAATACGATAAGCACGGTCAATACACTCTTGGTGTGCCGAATTTATTTTACGTAAAGAGCTTTGCTCATTAGTACTCACTTCCTCTTCATCCTTGCGTGAAGAGCTATTCTTATTTTTACTCACTTACTCATCTCCTTTTTTATTAGTATATGGGGAAGGAATAAGTGAGCTTGGACATAACAGCTAAGAGGAAAAAAATAAACCACAACAGGGTTGTGGGAAATGGATTATAGATATGAGTACTTTGTACATAAATTAAAGATAACTCTCCAATAAATCCAATAGCTCTTTAGGTGTGTGGATGATTTTGTCTGGTTGAATAGTAGAGATGGGTTTATCTTTATTTCGATGATTCATCCAGATTGCCTGCCATCCCGCTTTTTTTGCGCCTATTACATCATTTTCAAACGAATCCCCTATGTATACGGTTCTGTCCGCTTTTAAGTTGAGCGTTTTTTCAACAATATGGAAAGCCTCGGGAGCCGGCTTAGCACTTCCCATGGCTCCTGAAATGAAAATATTTTCTTCAGGAATCCACCTGGTCAAACCCAGCTGGTTTATTTTCATAAGTTGATGTTCGTGAGGACCATTTGTTAGGATCGCAAGCTGTTTGCCCATTTTGCTAAGTAGTTCGAGGAGCCTTTCGATTTCGGGAAAAAGGACTATTTTTTTTTGCTCATTTTCATAAGCTTTTTGAAAATCCATTGCCTCTTGATCGTTGATTTCAATTTCAAAATCCCTGCAGGCCGTCTTAATACGATAAGTATGCAGCTCTGCTAATGATATGGTCCCTGCTTCGCTTTCATTAAATAAGAATTCGCTATGCTTTCTGCTGGAAATATAAAGCTTTTCAATGGGTGCATTCTTAAAATGGCTAAACTGTCTTCCGAATGCAATTTGAAAAGGTTGTAACTGATCATAAATCGTGTCATCTACATCAAATATAATCGTATCCATCTATCAAACCTCGCTACAAAATAATTTTCCTAATCTAGTAAAGATATCATAGCATCTTTCATTCGTTGCTGCAGATTTAATAATTGCAACAATGATGTTGTAATAGTCTGTTATTAACGAAAAAAATCTGCCAGTCGCTTTTATGCAGGAAATCATTGGATGCTTTTCTTTTTTTCTTGTACAAACGGAATTTATCATTTATATTTATACATTATAATGTAATTTTATTAGTACTAAAGGGGAGTTTGTACAATGAAGGATCTTTTAACAAAATATATAGATGACATCCAAACAAAGCTTTGGGAGATCAGTGATTCTCTATACCATCATCCTGAGCTTGGGGATGAAGAATATGAATCTATGAAAAAATTAGTGGATTTCCTGGAAGCGCAGCAGTTTACGGTTGAAAAAGGAATCGTTGGCCGCCCTACTGCCTTTAAAGCTGTATATGATAGTAAAAAAGCGGGGCCGACCATTGCTTATTTATCAGAATATGACGCCTTGCCGGGTGTCGGACACGGGTGCGGCCATAATATGATCGGTACGATGAGTGCCGGCGCCGGAGTTCTCTTAAGCAAAGTAATCGATGAAATCGGCGGCCGCGTTGTCGTGTTAGGAACACCTGCCGAAGAAACGAATGGTGCGAAGGTTCCGATGTCCGAGCAAGGAATCTTTGATGATATCGATGCAGCGATGATCCTGCATCCAGCCGGTGAGTCCTATGAGAGCGGCGAATCCTTAGCCATGGATGCGATTCAATTTGATTTCCGCGGCAGAACGAGCCATGCGGCAGCTTCTCCTGAAAAGGGAATCAATGCTCTTGATGGTGTACTTCAATTATTTAATGGGATTAACGCTCTTCGCCAGCATGTGACCTCAGATGTGCGCATTCATGGAATCATTAAAGAGGGCGGAGTTGCCGCCAACGTCGTGCCTGATAAAGCAGTTGCCCAATTTTATATTCGTGCCAACGACCGCCAGTATTTAAATGAAGTGGTGGAAAAGGTGAAAAACATTGCCAAGGGTGCCGCGTTAATGACGGGTGCAGAAGTTCATATCAGTAATTATGAATTGAGCTATAATAATATGGTCACCAACCAAACCTTATCTCAGCTGTTTACGAAAAATCTCTTATCTACCGGTGTGAAGAAAATCAAAAAATCGAAGGATTCCTATGGTTCGATTGATATGGGGAATGTCAGCCAGGTGGTTCCGGCCATTCATCCATATATCGGTCTTGACAATCCTGAATTAGTCGGCCATACAAAGGAATTCGCGGACACGACGATTACAGATAACTCTCATATGATTCTTTCCAACGGTGCCCTAGCCCTCGCCTTAACAGGGTATGATTTAATAAACAATCCAGAAGTGTTTGAAAAGGTGAAAAATGAATTTCGTGAAATAATAAAAAGCTAAGCTTCACTGAAAATGCGCCTTTATACGCAAGGGCGCTTTTTTATTTATAAACAGCCATATTACATGTATATAGTATGATAAGAATTGGTAATTTAATAAAAAAATATTCTTCTTTTCAAATAATAATTCATGTGTTAAAATTCACTTTGTTGAATAAAAATCCAATTATTTAAAAAGAGGAACAACTATTATAGGGGGCACACAACAATGAAAAAAACATATTTATTCATTACCATGGTTTTTGCATTAGTCATGATGGCTGCTTGCAGCAATGCCAATAATCAAGGGGCAAACCAACAGAAAGTTTTAAAGATGGGCACATCTGCTGATTTTGCACCATTCGAATCAACCGATCCTTCAGGTAAAATTATTGGCTTTGATGTCGATTTGGCAAATGCTATTGCAAAAAAATTAGGATACAAACTTGAAATCACAGATATGAAATTTGATGGATTAATTGGAGCATTACAAACAAAACGTGTCGATGTCGTTCTTGCCGGGATGTCTGCTACAGAGAAGCGTAAACAAAACGTAGATTTCTCTACAGAGTATAATCGTTCTGGTGAAATGTTTATTACGTTAAAGGGTGCTAATATTAAATCAATCGCTGATCTTAAAGGAAATACAGTAGGTGTCCAGCTTGGAACAATCCAGGAAGAAGGAGCCAAAAAGCTTCAGGGAACAATGAAATTTGATATTAAGGCAGAGGATAATGCACAAACCTTAATACAAGACCTATTATCAAAACGAATTCAAGTGGCTTATATGGATAAGTCAGTAGCTACAGGCTATATCAAAAAACAAAACTTAGCAGGATTTGATGACCCAACAAGCAGTTCACCAGGAATGGCCGTTGCTTTTCCTAAAGGAAGCAAATTAGTCAATGATGTGAATAAGGTTCTAAAAGATATGGAACAAAACGGACAAATGAAAGCATTAAAAGATAAGTGGTTAAAAAATCAATAAAATATTGAAATGAGGTGTAAGGCATGAATTTGGATTTTAGCCAAATCGTGCCTTATATCCCTTATATCTTACAAGGGATATGGGTTACGCTTAAATTTGTAATTGTATCGATTATTTTTGGTTTTACACTTGGGACCATTTTAGCTCTGTGTAAAATTTCTCATATAAAAGTGTTAAACGTCATTGGAGATGTCTATACCTCGATTTTCCGCGGGACGCCATTGATTTTGCAATTAATGATTATTTATTTTGCGATTCCACAATTAACAGGCTATGATATTTCTCCATTTCTTTCGTCTATTTTAGCTTTTGGACTCAATTCTGCTGCATATGTTTCCGAGATTATTCGAGCCGGAATTCAAGCGGTGGACAAGGGGCAGACAGAAGCGGCACAAGCGCTTGGTGTTCCTTACCGGATGATGATGAAGGATTTGATTCTGCCGCAGGCATTAAAAAATATTTTACCGGCGCTTATGAATGAATTTGTCACCCTGACAAAGGAATCCGCCCTCGTCTCGACGATTGGTTATTTAGATTTGATGCGCAGGGCCCAGGTGGTTGGTGCAGATATCTATCGTAATTTTGAACCTTTGATTTTTGTCGGCGTCATTTATTGGGTATTGGTTTTTATCTTAACTCTGGCTGGCAAACAGGTTGAGAGGAGGTTGAAATACAGTGATTAAAGTAGAAAACCTCTTTAAAAAGTTTGGTGAAAATGAGGTATTAAAAAATATTTCAACCCAGATTGATAAGGGAGAAGTGGTTGCGATTATTGGGCCATCCGGGTCTGGTAAGTCTACACTTCTTCGGTGCATGAATTTGCTTGAAACCCCAACGAAAGGAACTGTACTGGTCAATAATCAAGATATTACGGATCCTAAAACGAATATTATGAAAGTCCGCGAGCAAATCGGTATGGTGTTTCAGCACTTTCACTTATTCCCGCATATGACGGTTTTAGAAAACCTGACATATGCGCCGATGAAGGTTAAGGGTGAGTCGCGTGAGCTCGCCGAAAAGAAAGCGCGGGACTTATTAGCCAGAGTGGGGTTAACGGAAAAAGAAACGGCTTTTCCCAATAATCTTTCGGGCGGACAGAAGCAGCGTGTTGCGATTGCCCGTGCCCTGGCGATGGAGCCGGAGTTGATGCTATTTGATGAACCGACATCGGCACTTGACCCGGAAATGGTCAAGGAAGTTCTGAACGTTATGAAAGACCTGGCCCAGTCCGGCATGACCATGGCCATCGTCACACACGAAATGGGCTTTGCCCGAGAAGTAGCCGACCGCATCCTCTTCCTTGAAGGCGGCCAGCTCCTTGAAGAAGGCACCCCAACAGAATTTTTCAACAACCCAAAAACAAGCAGAGCAAAAGACTTTTTGGAAAAAGTTTTATAAGTGGCCATAAATGGTAAAAACATTTTTAATAATCTGGAATTTCAATACGAAAAACCTAAAAAAACTCCTTAAGCTAACGTGTGCTTAAGGAGTTTTTTTTATAATGTGATTTGAAATCGATTCCTTCTAGTAGGATCGTGTTGTAAGAATTCAAGGGATTAAATGTGCTTCAGATAGTGAGCCTTCTTTGTTCAGGCCATTCTATAGGCCTAAATTATCAACTATTTATAAAATCACTGAATTTATATTTTTAAAATAGCAGAAAATTTAAAAAAGACAAGATTTTGTCAAATAGTTGACAGACTATACGGCTTCATTTTTTTATCATAAGACTAATAAAACAAAATGGTTTATTTTACAATGGATAAAAGTGAATACATTCCATTTTGTTTACTGATCACACCTTTTTCTTGTAACCCATTCATTACATACGACACGCTTACACGCGAGGAACCTACTACGTAAGCGAGTTCTTGATGGGTGAATGGAATGGTAATGGTCAGCCCTTTAGCTGTTTTTATACCGTAAGACGACGCCAATTGATGAAGCATCGAAAGTACACGCTGCTCCACATCCGAAAAACTCATAAGTTTCGTCTGAAGAAGTAGAGCCGATTGTTTTTGGCTTAACGAACGCAGCATCCTTAAGGAAAGTTTTGGATCGTTTAGGATGACATCACAAAATGCGTTTTTCGGAATTCGAAGCAAACGAACATTCGACGAAGTGGACGCACTAAACTCACAATTTTCATCTGTCCATACGGTTGATTCACAAAGTAAGTGACCAGAGCCAACAATATACAAATGGCGCTCAGCCCCTGTTGGTGACAACAAAAATACGCGAACGCGTCCTTCAAGCACCAAATACACGTATGGTTGCATCATATCCTGTTGAAACAAAAGGGTTTCGCGTGGAAAAGTCAATTCGGTACCGTGCTCGGAAAAAAGTAAGGAGGTCCAATCGCCTCGTTCGAGCCATAACGATTGGGTCATTTGTTCACCTCGTATCTGTATTAAACAAAATGTAAACGCTTATAAAATGACAAAAGGATGATGACACATGATTCACCCATTTCAAGACAAACGAACACTGTTTCCTACAATAGGAGAAACGATTCATTTATCGAGTTGTTCTCAAAGTGCGATCTCAATTCCCGTCAAGGAAGGGATTGATTCGTACCTGACGAGCTGGACCGAAAACGGGATGGACTGGGACGGCTGGATGACGAAAGTATATGAAGCAAAAGTTGCATTTGCCAACCTGATTAATGCATCACCTGATGAAATTGCTGTGTTGTCCAGTGTATCCGATGCCGCTTCTTCCTTTGCTGGTTCCCTTGATTTTTCAGAGAAGCGCAAAAAGGTAGTGACAACAGACATTGATTTTCCATGTATCGGTCATGTCTGGCTTTCACAAGCACACCGAGGTGCAAAGGTTACATTTGTACCAGAAAGTAACCATATGATTTCGCTCGAACAATACGAACAAGCAATTGATGATGCAACCCTTGTCACATCAATCCCGCATGTTTCTTATTATAACGGGTTCATTCAAGATGTGAAAGCCGTTTCGGAGATTGCACATGCAAATGGATCCCTTCTGTTTGTTGATGCTTATCAGTCTGCTGGGAGTGTGCCAATTGATGTAAAAGAAATGGGCATAGACGCTCTTGCAACGGGCGCCCAAAAGTATTTACTTGGTATTCCAGGGATTTCGTTTCTTTATGTAAAAAAGGAGTTAGCTGAAGTACTAGAACCAAAAACTACTGGTTGGTTCAGCCGGGTGAATCCGTTTGCGTTCAATCATAAATTGCTTGATTATGCAGAAGGCACAAGTCGCTTCGACACAGGTACCCCAATGATGATTAATGCGTATGCCGCCCATGCCGGGATTATGCTTTTAAACGAAATCGGGGTAGGCCAGATTAGAAGCTATTTAATGAAATTATCGACAGTTGCCATCGAAACAGCGAAAAAACTTGATTTATCAATTGCGAGCCCTCTTGATGTGAATATAAAAGGGAGTAATACCGCAATACGCGTCGAAAACGCTTCGCAACTTGAACAATTCTTAAAAACAAAACGCATTGTAGTCTCTGCAAGAAATGATGTCTTACGTGTTGCCCCACATTTTTATAATACAGATGAAGAAGTCGAACGGGCAATTGAGGAAATCTATCATGCGATTCGACATCACTAGAAACAGTTACATAGGAAAAGCACTTGTAATCGTGTTTGGAACGATGCTTGTTGCGTCATCTTATTATCTGTTTCAGCAACCAAACGGCATCGTCGCACCTGGTCTTGGCGGAATTGCCATGATTCTTGCCAAATGGTTACCGTTTTCTCTCGGACTCATTTATTTTGTGCTAAACATCCCTCTCTTTTTAATTGGGTACAGAGCTGTCGGACTATTATTTGCCCTTCTTAGTTTAGTAGGGATGAGTAGTTTGTCTCTTTGTTTAAGTCTTTTTAACCACATACCTGGTGTTCACTTCCCCCTTCTTGGCTGCATTCTGAGCGGCATCCTCTCAGGAATCGGGATTGGAATGGTGATTGCTGCAGGTGGAACAACCGGCGGATTGGATATTGTGAGTGTTGTCATCAGCCGGATTTCACCACGATTTACTATTGGCAAAACCATGATTGTGGTGAATGGTCTTGTTTTATTATTTTCATTACTGAGTAATGGGGTCGAGCAGGCGATTTTCACCTTTGTCAGTATGTTTCTTGCCGGCAAGAGTGTGGATGTGACGCTCTCCTATACAAAACAATTTGTGAAGGGTGGGGGACTAATTGGCTAATGAAAAAGTATTAAATCGTGAAGAAGGATTAAGTCGTTCTCTAACAAGTGGACAGCTAACCATGATTGGGATTGGCGGGGCTATTGGAACTGGGCTCTTTATGGGAAGCGGGATTGCAATTGGCTACGCGGGACCTGGCGTCCTATTAAGCTATATCGTTGCTGCATTTATCGCCATCATTATGATGTTTAGTTTATCTGAAATGGCCGTTGTTCATCCAACAGCTGGTTCATTTGGAACGTATGCTGAAATGTATTTAAGCCCATGGGCCGGCTTTTTAATTCGGTATACTTACTGGGCAGCACAAGTGATTGCAATCGGTGGAGAAGCGGTAGCCGTTGGACTATACATGCAGTACTGGTTCCCAAGTATTCCTGTCTGGCTTTGGACACTTGGTTTCGGGATTGTGATTGTATATTTGAATACTCGTTCCGTTAAAAATTTTGGACAACTTGAGTACTGGTTTGCGATGATCAAAGTCATTGCAATTGTCCTATTCATTATTTTGGGTTTATCAATGGTGTTCGGAATTGGTCATTCACATGCTGTCGGTTTTCACCACTATACTGATCAGAAAGGTTTCATGCCAAATGGATTCCACGGAGTTTGGATGGCGGTTCTTATGGCAATCTTCTCATTTTACGGCGTAGAAATTGTGGCTGTCACTGCTGGCGAATCAAAAGATCCTCAAAAATCCGTTCCAAAAGCAATGAAAACGATGGTTTTACGTTTGTTCTTATTCTATATTTTATCCCTTGCCATCATTGTTGCCGTTGTTCCTTGGACACAAGCTGGTGCTCACGAAGTATCGGGTTCACCATTTGTGAAAATCTTTGAAGGGTCAGGCATTCATTATGCAGCGGGCATTATGAATTTTGTTGTTCTAACGGCGGCGTTATCAAGTATGAATGCTAACCTATATTTAACGTCACGGATGCTGTTTTCATTATCAAGGGGAAACTATGCACCGAAATCATTTGGCAAGTTATCAAAAAATGGTACCCCCGTTGTTGGGATCTTAATCTCTAGTGTCGGAGTATTAATTGCAACAATTTGTTCAATGTACTACCCAGATACATTTAACAAATTATTTGGGATTGCTATTTTTGGCGGGATACTCGTATGGTTAATGATTTTAATTAGTCACTTACGTTTCAGACAAACAGTCCATCTTCATTTTAAAGGACCGTTACCGGTTAAAGCACCAATGTTCCCGGTATTTCAATGGGTTGGAATTCTATTACTAAGTGGTATTCTCATTACGATGTTGTTTTATCCTGAATGGGTAGATGCATGGAAAATCGGTGTTCCATGGGTTGTTCTTGTGACAATCGGATACTTTATCCAAAAAAGTCGAGTGCAATCAAAAGAAAAAAGCGAAAGCCTAATTATGAAGCAAAGAACGCCTTAAATGGCATTTTCAGACTCAAGACAAATCCAAAGAAAAAACGGATTTGTCTTGAGTTTTTACGATTAGTCGGGAAGAGCCATAGGCTTAAATCTATCGAAATAAAAACTTTTTGCTTATTAAAAAGATATTTTGCCACTATCTATTAGTGATTTTTCATAATTAATTTGTCCTTCTAATAAATTACATTATATATTCATCCATTGTTTAGGATCCCTGAACTATACTTAATAAAAGGAAAGATGGTGGGGAGATGGGGAAAAGGCATGAGGGTCCTGACAGGAAATCGGATTTAAATGTCATCTATATCGTCCTAGATGATGTGGGCTATTCTGCGTTAGGTTGCTATGGCTCTGAGATTGAAACACCGAATATTGACTCATTAGCTGAAAATGGCCTCCGTTACAATAACTTTAATGTCACTCCATTGTGCTCACCTACTCGCGCCTGTCTCTTGACTGGCCGCAACTGCCACTCGGTAGGCGTGGGGATGATAACGGAAATTGATTGGGGCCCGGAATACCCTAATAAACGAGGGCGAATATCAGAGTCAGCGGCCACGCTTGCAGAGGTCCTGCAACGGAATGGGATGGCTACCTATATGGTTGGAAAGTGGCACCTCGTACCAGGTCATGAAGCCGCTTCAAGCGGGCCCTTTGAAAACTGGCCGCTTTCAAAAGGCTTTGACCGATTTTACGGCTTTTTATTAGCAATGACGGACCAGTATGCGCCTGATTTGGTCTATGATAATCATCGTGTTCCCAAGTCTGATCATCCGAATTACCATTTATCCGAGGACCTTGTGGATAAAACACTTGAGTTTTTGACCGATCATCTCTCCGTCACGCCGGACCGCCGCTTCTTTCTGTACCTGGCCTTCGGGGCCACTCATGAGCCCCATCAAGTACCAGCGGAATTAATCGATAAATATGAAGGGGTATACGATAAAGGCTGGGATCAGATTAGGGAAGAGCGGTTCAAACGGCAAAAGGAAATGGGAGTCATCCCACCGGACACGAAACTTGTTGAACGAAATCCGGGGATTAAGCCGTGGGACGAATTGACAAGGAAAGAAAAAATATTGTTTAGTCAATTTCAACAGACATATGCCGGCTTTCTGACCCATACAGATCAGCAAATTGGCAGACTGCTCGGTTTTTTAACATCCAAAAACCTCCTTGAAAATTCGATCATCGTGTTGCTTTCTGATAACGGAGGCAGTCAGGAAGGAGGCTGGAACGGCTCTATTAATGAGACTGCCTATTTCAATGGGATCTGGGAAAGCGTAAATGAAATGTTTCATCATATCAATGAAATCGGCGGCCCTAACGTAAGTGCCAATTATCCAAAAGGCTGGGCGCAAGCCGCCAACACCCCTTTTAAATATTATAAGCAAAATACCTTTTATGGCGGCACGCATGTCCCCCTCATCATTCACTGTCCTCCGAGTATTCCTGACCGCGGCTCCATTCGTTCCCAATTTTATCACGCGATTGATATTACTCCGACCATCCTGGACCTTCTCAACATGGAGGCGCCAACAATTTTTGAGGGTGTTCAGCAGATGCCGCTTCATGGTGTCAGTATGCTGGAAACCTTTTATGAGCCGAATGCTCCATCAAAAAGACAAACACAATATTTTGAAATGCTGGGAAACCGGGCGATTTGGCAGGATGGATGGGTGGCGGTTACCAATCATCAAACAGGGGTTCCTTTTGATCAGGATCAATGGGAGTTATATCATGTAAACGAAGATTTTTCGCAAAAGTTTAATCTGGCAGAGAAATATCCTAGAAAGTTAGAAGAGCTTCAAGCCTTATGGTGGGAGGAAGCAGTAAAATATGGTGTTCTTCCGCTGGATGACCAGCCCTTTAGAAAGGGGTATGAAGGCCTGCAGGAAGGAAGAACAACGTTTATCTTTTATCCCGGAATGGCTCATTTGCCATCAATGGCTGCTCCCAAAATCAACCTGTCTTCTTACTCGATCACCATTCGCATCTTTCGTTCCAACCGTACTGCAGAAGGGGTATTAATTGCCCATGGAAATCATTCAAGCGGGTATACCTTATATATAAAAGATAACCTCCTATTCTATGAATATAATTATGTTGGCACCATTTATAAAATCCAATCTTCCACGGAAGTACCGACTGGTTATTCCACGATTCGATTTCATTTTGCACGAAAAATGTTGATTCAAGGAACAGGCAAGCTTTCGATTAATGGCCAGCTGGTTGGAACCGTTTATATGCCGCGGACATTACCCTTTATTCTTTCTTTTGAGGGATTGGATATTGGCCGGGATCGACTAACCCCCGTCAGCGCTAACTACCCTCTGCCTGAATTTCCGTTTAGCGGGCAAATTGAAAAAGCGGTTATTGAAATTTATGAAGAACCGATTTTTAAAAGGGATTCCATTCGCATATCGATTAATGGAACGACGCTTTATCTTTAAAGGAGGGACGAATTTGGGTAAGTTCAGCCCATTCCACCTGCTGGCAAAGCCAACGGGCCCCATCTGTAATCTTGATTGCCAATACTGCTTTTACACAAAAAAGGAAGAGGATTATCCAAAAAATCATTCTTTTCATATGACGGATGAAATTTTGGAAATGTATATTCAGCAATATATCGCCTCCCAGGATACAGAGGAAATTATCTTTGCCTGGCAGGGTGGCGAGCCGACCTTAATGGGGGTGGATTTCTTTCGCAAAGCCGTATCACTGCAAAAAAAATACGCAGACGGGAAACAAATCAGAAACACGCTACAAACCAACGGTACACTTTTAAATGACCGATGGTGTGAATTCCTGGCAAACCATCATTTTTTAGTAGGAATCAGCTTGGACGGACCTGAGTCGATCCATGATCAGTATCGGGTGGACCGCGGGGGAAAGCCAACATTTGAATCCGTGATGAGAGGGCTCTCCCTGTTAAAGAAGCATCAGGTTGAATTTAATGTCCTTGCCTGTGTCACAAGGGATTCTGCTTATCACTCCCTTGAAATCTATCATTTTTTTAAAAAACAAGGCATCGAATTTATTCAATTTATCCCTATTGTAGAACAGAATAAGGGGCAGGTATCCCCCTGGACCGTGGAGCCCGACATGTATGGCGTATTCCTCATTCAAATTTTTAATGAGTGGGTGCGGCACGATATCGGCTCTGTTTTTGTCATGAATTTTGAATGGGCGTTAGCCGCTTGGGCAGGAATCCCGTCTCCAATCTGCATTTTTTCAGAAGAGTGCGGTCGGGCCATGGTGATGGAACACAATGGCGACCTGTTTTCCTGCGATCATTACGTTTATCCTGAATATCGATTAGGGAATATTAAAGACGGCTTGGCGAACATGGCAAACCTGCCATTCCAGCAGGCCTTTGGAAAGGAGAAGCGGGAATCGCTTCACTCGGATTGCCGAAATTGCGAGGTTCGCTTTGCCTGTCATGGTGAATGCCCGAAAAATAGATTTGTCGTTTTGAATCCAAATGAACCAGGAATAAATTACTTATGTGCCTCCTATAAAAAATATTTTCGGCACATTGCTCCTTACATGAAAGTGATGAAGGAGCTACTAGAAGCAGGCTTACCGGCTTCTTTCATTAAAGAAATTTTATGATCTTTCTATCAAACCATGCTCTTTTAACGATTCGACCAGCATCGCTTTTGGTTGAAAACCGGTAATCCGTTTTACAAGCTCTCCATTTTGAAAAAGCAACAGGGTCGGTATTCCCAGTACTTGAAACTCGCTGATAAAATCCTCATTATCATCGGCATTCACTTTTACAATTTTCATATCATATTCCAAATCGATTTCCTCCAACACGATGCCAATCATTCTGCAAGGGGGACACCACGGGGCCCAGCAATCGATCAGCACGGAATCGCTCGTTTGGATTTCCTTCAGAATTTCTTGCCCCTCAGCATGCAAAATACTCATGAAACTTCCTCACCTTTCCTTTGTTGTTGATTGTAGTATATGTTGAGTGATAACATAAGTAAAATTAATACTTTTAATGGTATCTATAAGTAAAAACTAATGTGAGGTATACCATGACACTGTTTCAATTAGAAGTATTCCTAAAGGTAGTGGAAACGAAAAGTTTTACGAAAGCCGGAGAGCAAATCGGTCTCTCGCAATCAGCCGTCAGTCAAGCCGTCGCCGCATTGGAATCCGAGTTAAATATCAAATTATTAAACCGGCACAAGAAGGGAGTAAGTTTAACAGAAATCGGCGAACGCATTACCAGTCTGATTCGAGACTTAATCATGATTAAAACAAAAATCATCAATGAAGCAACCGGAATCACGGAACTTGAAACGGGGACGATCAGAATCGGAAGTATTTCTGGCATGTCAGCTAAACTATTGCCAGGAATGATCAGTTCCTTTAAAAAACGATTTCCCGGGGTTGAAGTTATTCTCTATGAAGGTAATTATGAAGAGGTGCAAAATTGGATTAAATTGTCGGTTGTGGATGTTGGCGTGGTCACCGAGGAAAAGCATGAATTTGAATTTATTCCCTTGCTGCAGGATAAAATGGTTGTTTTTGTACCGGAGCATCACCCATTGAGTCATCAAGCAACGATACAATTAAAGGAAATCGCCAGCGAGCCTTTCATCATGCCAAAAGAATGTAATCGTGTCCTGCGAGCCATCTTTAAGGAGCAAAGGATATCTCCAAACATCCAGTTTGAAGTCAGTGACATAGCCACTATCATTGCGATGGTTCAAGAAGGAGTGGGAAATACGATCCTCCCGGAGTTGGCGATCCCCTCAACATTATCTAAAGTCACTGCATCATACTTATGTCCGCAAATGTACCAAAATTTAGGTCTTGAGATCCATTCAACAGAATACATGAATCCCGCATTAAAGGCTTTTATTCAAGAGGCACAAGAGTTCACAAAAAATTTATCATTAAAATTATATAATAGCTATCACTCTGTTATTGTGAAAAAAGGATAAACAATCTGCCCCGTTTAATTAATCGTTTATTATAAAGTAAGGCTTGCCTCAGACCATTACCTGAGTAAGCCTTTTTTTATGCGGATTTCCGTTGACAGTGTCTAGTCAATTCAGGAAATTTTGAAATATCTTTTGGATGGTAATTAAAATATCAAATGAACAATATTACTGTTTAATTCAGTCCCTCCGGACTAGATAAGCCCTCTGAATGAGTTTATTCGGGCCTATTATACTATTTTTACACTATTAATATTATTAAACTCTGAATTTATAATTTTTAAAAAAATATAGCATTGTATTTCAATTATATTTATGATATTTTATTAATGTAATTTACGCAAACGTTTGCTCTAAGGAAATTAAAATGTAATAGTTAAAAATCGGAAATAATCCAACAAATATCATTCAATTATGGTTTGGTAACTGAGAGTCAAAAATTAATTTTATTAATAATGTATGGTATATTATGCAAGCGATTGCTTTACCATCAATTATTTTATTTAAGTATTAATTTATTTTTGGTACAAAAAATAAATTAATATATTTTAAGTTTGTTTTGAAAACGTTTACTAATATGTGTAATTAAAAGGAGGAAAATCATGAAACTTTGGTCGAAAGTGGTATCTGGAGTGGTTTCTGCTGGTTTGATAGGAGGCATGTTGGCGGGTTGCGGTAACAGTAATTCAGTTTCGAAAGACGGTGCTGGTAATACGAGCGGTAAAATCACTAGTGGACAAACCTTAACCATATGGTCATGGGATGGAAAGCCGAAAATCGATGTCTTAAAAAAGACAGCTGAAGAATGGGCTAAAAAACATGGCGATACTGTTAAAGTTGTCGATCAGTCCGGAAACTCAAATGGTTTCCAGTTCTTTGCCACATCGGCTAGAACAGGCAAAGGTCCTGATTTGGTTTTCGGTATGCCGCATGATAACAATGGTCAGTTTGCTCAACAAGGATTGATAGAACCTGTACCGAGCAATGTGATCAACTCAAGCGATTATAACCAAACGGTACTCGATGCCGTAACGGTCAATGGTAAAGTTTACTCCATGCCAGTTTCTGTTGAAACAACGGCCTTATACTATAACACCGATAAAATCAAAACAGCTCCAAAAACTTGGGACGAGTTTGTCCAAGATGCGAATCAAAGCGGTTTTGGATTTGAAGTGACCAATCTGTACTACGATTTCGCTTTCCTAGGCGGACTTGGTGGCTATGTGTTTAAAAATAACAGTGGAACCCTTGATCCAAAGGATATTGGTTTAGCGAACGACGGAGCCGTACAAGCATTTAATCTTTTCCATGATATGAATGCTAAATATCATTGGATGACAGCCGATGTAACCGATGCGATTGCCAAAGCTCAGTTTACTTCCGGTAAAATTGGAATGTATATTAGTGGTCCTTGGAACGTTCCTGATATCAAAAAATCAGGTATCCATTATGCGATTGCACCACTTCCAACGTTATCAAACGGACAAGCAGCCACTCCTTTTATGGGTGTAAAGACTGCATTTGTTAATGCACGCAGCCCACAAAATCTGCGTTCAGCTGAATGGAGCTTACTGCAAGCCGTTACAAACGCGTCAACACAAGAGCAGCTGTTCAATGCAAGTCAAGCCATCCCAGCCACCCTGAAAGTTCAAAATGAAACAGCAGTTCAAAATGATCCAAATAGCAAGCCTTTTGCAGATCAAGTAAAAACGGCTGTGCCAATGCCGAATATTCCTCAAATGCAAGCCGTATGGGGTGCACAAAGTGTAATTAAAAATATTGTTAGCGGCAAGGTGTCTCCAAACACAGGTGCTAAGGATTTTGTTAAAAACATTCAAAAAGGGATCCAGGTTCAAGGTTCTTAAAATCCAATGAAAACAAGAGAAGGTGACAATCCGTTACCTTCTCCCTTGGTTACATAGAAAACACAATTTACGCAAACGAATCCTCCTTATTATAGGAACCTTTTTATTAAAAAATTTTTTATTAGCATTTAAACACCTCAGATACTGTTTGTCACATCTCATCACCTCAGAAATGCTAAATTAATCTTCTCTACTTTTCCAGAAATCAGACACCATTTATAGACAAAATACGAAGATTTTTATCTCGAGTCAGGGTAGGTCCATCTATTAAATTTTTAAAAATAACGGATTTTAATAAAAGAATAGAAGGTGAGTTATAAAATGTCGTTCATTTGTTTGAAATATAATCGATATTTCAATCTTCTTATAGTTGCTATTTTGTTCTTAACAATTTGTATAGGGTCGTTTCCTGCCAGTAGAACTTTAGCGGATTCTACTTCGACTAAAGTTATTGTTCATTATCATCGTTTTGATTCCAACTATACGAATTGGGACGTCTGGATGTGGCCTTATCAGCCTGTTAATGGTAATGGAGCAGCTTACCAATTCACTGGTACAAATGATGATTTTGGCGCTGTTGCAGATACGCAAGTGCCTGGAGATAATACACAAGTTGGTTTGATTGTTCGTAAAAATGATTGGAGCGAGAAAAATACACCAAACGATCTCCATATTGACCTTGCAAAAGGCCATGAAGTATGGATTGTACAAGGGGATCCAACTATTTATTACAATCTGAGCGATGCACAGGCTGCCGCAATACCATCTGTTTCAAATGCCTATCTTGATGATGAAAAAACAGTACTAGCAAAGCTAAGTATGCCGATGACGCTGGCGGATGCTGCAAGCGGCTTTACGGTTATAGATAAAACCACAGGTGAAAAAATCCCTGTCACCTCTGCTGTATCCGCAAATCCGGTAACTGCCGTTCTTGTTGGAGATTTACAACAGGCTTTGGGAGCAGCGAATAATTGGTCACCAGATGATGATCACACACTGCTAAAAAAGATAAATCCAAACCTTTACCAATTATCGGGGACACTTCCAGCTGGTACATACCAATATAAGATAGCCTTGGACCATTCTTGGAATACCTCCTATCCAGGTAACAATGTAAGTCTTACTGTTCCTCAGGGAGGGGAAAAGGTTACCTTTACCTATATTCCATCTACCAACCAGGTATTCGATAGCGTCAATCATCCTAACCAAGCATTCCCTACATCCTCAGCAGGGGTCCAGACAAATTTAGTCCAATTGACTTTAGCGAGTGCACCGGATGTCACCCATAATTTAGATGTAGCAGCAGACGGTTACAAAGCGCACAATATTTTACCAAGGAATGTTTTAAATCTGCCGCGGTATGATTATAGTGGAAATGATTTGGGTAATGTTTATTCAAAGGATGCAACATCCTTCCGGGTATGGGCTCCAACAGCTTCGAATGTCCAGTTGCTTTTATACAATAGTGAGAAAGGTTCAATAACTAAACAGCTTGAAATGCAAAAGAGTGATAACGGTACATGGAAACTTCAGGTTTCTGGTAATCTTGAAAACTGGTATTATCTATATCAAGTCACAGTGAATGGGACAACACAAACGGCAGTTGATCCATATGCGCGTGCTATTTCTGTCAATGCAACACGCGGTATGATTGTGGACCTAAAAGCTACCGATCCTGCAGGGTGGCAGGGAGATCATGAACAGACACCTGCGAATCCAGTAGATGAAGTGATTTATGAAGCGCATGTACGCGATTTTTCGATTGATGCTAATTCAGGTATGAAAAATAAAGGGAAGTATTTAGCGTTTACAGAGCATGGAACAAAAGGACCGGATCATGTAAAGACAGGTATTGATAGTTTGAAGGAATTGGGCATCACCACTGTTCAATTGCAACCTGTTGAGGAGTTTAACAGTATTGATGAGACCCAGCCTGATACGTATAACTGGGGCTACGATCCAAGGAACTATAACGTACCAGAGGGAGCTTATGCCACAACTCCAGAAGGAACAGCGCGTATAACAGAATTAAAGCAATTAATTCAAAGCCTTCATCAGCAGCGGATTGGTGTCAATATGGATGTTGTTTATAACCATACCTTTGATGTGATGGTTTCTGATTTTGATAAAATTGTCCCGCAATATTATTATCGTACCGATAGTAATGGCAATTATACGAACGGATCAGGTTGCGGCAATGAATTCGCGACTGAGCATCCAATGGCACAAAAGTTTGTGCTTGATTCAGTTAATTATTGGGTAAATGAGTACCACGTGGATGGCTTCCGTTTTGACTTAATGGCTCTTTTAGGAAAAGACACGATGGCAAAAATATCAAACGAGCTGCATGCCATTAATCCTGGTATTGTTTTATATGGAGAACCATGGACTGGCGGCACATCGGGATTATCTAGCGACCAGCTTGTAACGAAGGGTCAACAAAAGGGATTAGGAATTGGCGTTTTCAACGATAATATACGTAATGGGCTCGATGGGAACGTGTTTGATAAAACGGCACAAGGCTTTGCAACAGGAGATCCAAACCAGGTGGATGTCATTAAAAATGGAGTAATCGGTAGTATTCAAGATTTTACTTCAGCACCTAGCGAAACGATTAACTATGTTACAAGCCATGATAACATGACGCTTTGGGATAAAATTTTAGCAAGTAATCCAAGTGACACTGAGGCTGACCGAATTAAAATGGATGAATTGGCACATGCCGTAGTATTCACTTCACAAGGTGTACCATTTATGCAAGGTGGAGAAGAAATGCTGCGGACAAAAGGCGGAAATGATAACAGTTATAACGCTGGAGATAGTGTGAATCAGTTCGACTGGTCAAGAAAGGCGCAATTTAAGGATGTTTTTGACTACTTTTCTAGTATGATTCATCTTCGTAATCAGCACCCGGCATTCAGGATGACGACAGCGGATCAAATTAAACAGAATCTTACATTCTTAGAAAGCCCAACAAACACGGTAGCTTTCGAGTTAAAGAATTATGCAAACCATGATACATGGAAAAATATAATTGTCATGTATAACCCAAATAAGACTTCCCAAACCCTTAATCTACCAAGTGGAGATTGGACCATTGTAGGATTGGGAGATCAAATAGGTGAGAAATCATTAGGGCATGTAATGGGTAATGTTCAAGTACCGGCTATAAGTACGCTTATTCTCAAACAATAAACCTCTTAAAATGTTAAAGATTAAAACGTTTAAAAGAAATAATTAGAAATACGTAAAAAATGTAGATCCATTTACATGAAGTATTATGTAGATGGATTTTTTTATCAATTCCCCCTATTAATTTTATACGAAAGGGATCCTGGAAGTACTAATATTCTTTAGTCACGATAAATATTAGTAAACTTTGAATAAACTAAAGTTTACTGAGTATTAAAAATTAATCGTTGTATTTCAATTTTATTTATGATATTTTAAATATATAGTTTTATGCAAACGTTTGCTTTAAGTTATTGATAGAAAAATAGTATAATTCAATGTGATTTGAAACGATTGTTTAAATGGTAATTTTGTTAATAAATTAATATTTTTATGCAAGCGATTGCTTTGAATGGAATTCTTTCAATTATTCTTCACGTTCATTTTGGCCCATTAGGTTTAGAAGTAAATGCTTGAAGTAGCAAAGATATAAAAAATGGTAACGAATACACTAACAAAAAAACAGTATTGTAAACGGTTGCTTATTGAAATTCTTGCTAAATTATATTTTCAGGGGGAAAGAATATGAAACTTTGGTCAAAAGTAGTATCTGGTGTTGTGTCTGTCGGTATGGTAGGTGGCATGTTGGCAGGTTGCGGTAACAGTAATTCAGTTTCGAAAGACGGTGCTGGTAATACGAGCGGTAAAATCACTAGTGGACAAACCTTAACCATATGGTCATGGGATGGAAAGCCGAAAATCGATGTCTTAAAAAAGACTGCTGAAGAATGGGCTAAAAAACATGGCGATACTGTTAAAGTTGTCGATCAGTCCGGAAACTCAAATGGTTTCCAGTTCTTTGCCACATCAGCTAGAACAGGCAAAGGTCCTGATTTGGTTTTCGGTATGCCGCATGATAACAATGGTCAGTTTGCTCAACAAGGATTGATAGAACCTGTACCGAGCAATGTGATCAACTCAAGCGATTATAACCAAACGGTACTCGATGCCGTAACGGTCAATGGTAAAGTTTACTCCATGCCAGTTTCTGTTGAAACAACGGCCTTATACTATAACACCGATAAAATCAAAACAGCTCCAAAAACTTGGGACGAGTTTGTCCAAGATGCGAATCAAAGCGGTTTTGGATTTGAAGTGACCAATCTGTACTACGATTTCGCTTTCCTAGGCGGACTTGGTGGCTATGTGTTTAAAAATAACAGCGGAACCCTTGATCCAAAGGATATTGGTTTAGCGAACGACGGAGCCGTACAAGCATTTAATCTTTTCCATGATATGGATGCTAAATATCATTGGATGACAGCCGATGTGACCGATGCGATTGCCAAAGCTCAGTTTACTTCCGGCAAAATTGGAATGTATATTAGTGGTCCTTGGAACGTTCCTGATATCAAAAAATCAGGTATCCATTATGCGATTGCACCACTTCCAACGTTATCAAACGGACAAGCAGCCACTCCTTTTATGGGTGTAAAGACTGCTTTTGTCAATGCACGCAGCCCACAAAATCTGCGTTCAGCTGAATGGAGCTTACTGCAAGCCGTTACAAACGCGTCAACACAAGAGCAGCTGTTCAATGCGAGTCAAGCCATCCCAGCCACTCTGAAAGTTCAAAATGAAACAGCCGTTCAAAATGATCCAAATAGCAAGCCTTTTGCTGATCAAGTAAAAACGGCTGTTCCAATGCCGAATATCCCTCAAATGCAAGCCGTATGGGGTGCACAAAGTGTAATTAAAAATATTGTTAGCGGCAAGGTGTCTCCAAACACAGGTGCTAAGGATTTTGTTAAAAACATTCAAAAAGGGATCCAGGTTCAAGGTTCTTAAAATCCAATGAAAACAGGAGAAGGTGACAATCCGTTACCTTCTCCCTTCCTTAATATAAAGGTGGGATTAACATGGAAAGTACAGTTAACACGAATAACCATATAAAGTCAAAACTAAAAGGCAAAAAACGGAAAAAAACAGATTGGTCAGCATATGGGTTTTTATCTCCTGCTATCATCTCTATTTCCGTATTAAGTATTGCTCCGATTCTATACACGATGTACATTGCTTTTACTAATTTCAACTCTTCGCATTTTCTTGACTTTCAATGGGTCGGCTTGAAAAACTTCGAGGAGATTTTAAATCCTAATAATCCTCTATCCACTCTTTTTATTCCGACTTTTATCTGGAGTATCGTATTTGCAGTTGTCTCAACTCTTCTTAATTATTTGGTGGGATTAACCTTAGCGGTAATCCTTAATAACAAAAATATGAAGGAGTCAGCGATTTATAGGTCCATTTTAATCATCCCTTGGGCGGTTCCTGCACTTATTAGTTTGCTTGCATGGCAGGGCCTTTTAAATGAGTCTTATGGACAAATTAATACACTTTTGCATTCGATAGGACTTCCTCGTATTCCATGGCTAAATGACCCGACATGGGCAAGGATTTCCATCATTATGGTGAACTTATGGGCAGGCTTCCCTTACATGATGACAGTTTGTTTAGGAGGATTACAGGCGATTCCAACTGAATTGTATGAGGCAAGTGCAATCGATGGTGCTGGATGGTTACAACAATTTCGAAAAATTACGATGCCAACTATTTGGAAAATCAGCCTTCCACTTATTATCCCGAGCTTTGCATTCAACTTTAATAACTTTAATGCAGTCTACTTGTTGACACAGGGGAACCCTGCTCGGTCTGATAATCAGTTTGTTGGTTATACCGATAACTTAGCATCTGCAGCTTATAAGATGACCTTGCAATTTAACCGGTTTGATTTGTCGGCGACGATTTCTATCATTTTATTTATATTCGTGGGTGTCCTTACATTAATCCAAATGAAGTATACCCGTGCTTTTGAGGAGGATAACTAATGAAAGTGCAACGTAAGAAATTAAAACCGGGTGAAGGTGTTGTTCTTTGGATTTCTCGTTTGGTTATTTGGTGTGTTATTTTGCTCACGATCATTCCTTTGCTTTTTGTTGTTACAGCTTCTTTTAATTCATCAAATACGTATTTCTCAGCATCACTAATTCCGACACATCCATCATTAGCCAACTATACTAAGCTTTTTCAAGATGGACAATTTCTTATCTGGGTGAAAAATAGCATGATCGTTGGTTTGAGTGTCGCTATTGGTCAAGTTTTCTTTACAGCGACCTCCGCTTTTGCCTTTTCAAGATTACGCTTTTTTGGTCGGAAATATGGATTAATGACTCTTTTGATTTTGCAAATGTTTCCAAACTTCTTGGCGATCGCCGCAATTTATGGAGTTTTATCCCAGTTCGGAATGATTGATAATATTTCCTCTTATATTCTTGTCATGCTTGGGGGAAGTGCTTATAATATTTGGCTTCTAAAAAATTATTTTGATACGGTTCCGAAAGAACTGGATGAATCAGCCATCATTGATGGTGCAAATACTTGGCAAAGATTTATTAAAATCCTGCTTCCATTATCGATGCCGATGTTGGTTGTCATCTTCCTATTCACGTTAATGGGCGCATTTGGTGAGTACGTTTTAGCAGGGACGATTATTCAATCGCCTGAAAATTATACTTTAGGTGTAGGTATGTATCAGATGATCAGTGGGAAATTTGCGCAAAGCTGGGGAGAATTCGCTGCGGCAGCGTTACTATCTGCATTGCCTTTAACCATATTGTTCGGATTGCTACAAAAATACATTGCTTCCGGGTTGGTTGCTGGTTCCGTCAAAGGATAATAAACGGCGTACTGAAACGATTTGTAAAAATAAAATCTGTTTACATGAAGTACTGTGTTTACGGATATTAATCGAGTGAGGAATCATACAAAATGAGTAAAAAATGGTGGAAAGAAAGTGTCGCCTATCAAGTGTATCCAAGAAGTTTTATGGATTCCAACGGTGATGGTATTGGAGATTTAAAAGGTGTAACCTCCAAGTTAGATTATCTTAAAGATTTAGGCATTGATGTCATTTGGATTTGCCCAATGTACAAATCGCCAAATGATGATAATGGTTATGATATTTCGGACTATCAGGATATTATGGATGAATTTGGGACAATGGCAGATTTTGATGAGCTTCTTGAAGAAGTTCATAAACGGGATATGAAATTGATCCTGGACTTAGTTATCAACCATACTAGTGATGAACATCCATGGTTTCTTGAGTCAAGATCATCGAAGGACAATCCAAAACGAGATTGGTATATTTGGAGAGATGGAAAAAATGGCAAGGAACCAAACAATTGGGAATCCATTTTTAGTGGTTCTGCTTGGAAATATGATAAAGAAACAGATCAATATTTCATGCATATTTTCTCTACCCGTCAGCCAGATTTGAATTGGGAAAATCCTGACGTAAGAGATTCTTTACAATCCATGGTAAATTGGTGGCTGGAAAAAGGGATTGATGGTTTCCGTGTTGATGCCATTTCTCATATCAAAAAAGAACCTGGAATGCCGGATATGCCTAATTCTGAAGGTTTAGATTATGTTCCTTGCTTTGACTACATGATGAATGTGGAGGGCATTGATGATTTTCTTACCGAATTTTCGCAAAAAACCTTTAAAAAATATGACATTATGACTGTTGGAGAAGCAAATGGTGTAGGGCTTGATGATGCGGATAAGTGGGTTGGTGAAGAAAACGGCTATTTTGATATGATTTTCCAATTTGAATTTTTAGGTCTTTGGGATAAGGATTCAAGAAGAGTCAACGTACCTGCTTTAAAGAAGGTTTTAACCAAATGGCAAACCGGATTGGAAGGAAGAGGCTGGAACGCATTATTTATTGAAAACCATGACCAGCCGAGGAGAGTTTCAAGCTGGGGAAATGACCGTAAATATTGGAAAGAAAGCGCGAAAATGCTTGGGACTATGTATTTCCTCATGAAGGGAACTCCATTTATCTATCAAGGTCAGGAAATTGGCATGACAAATGTTAAATTTCCATCGATTAATGATTACAATGATGTAGGCATGATTAATTACTATCATATTGAAACAGCAAAAGGACGTTCACACGAAGAAATTATGGACGTAATTTGGAACCAAGGCCGTGACAATTCCCGGACTCCAATGCAATGGGATTCATCGAACATGGGAGGGTTTACAAAAGCAAATCATACTTGGTTTGGTGTGAATCCAAACTATACTGAAATCAATGTAGAATCTCAAATAAATGATCCTGATTCCATTTATCACTTTTATAAAAAAATGATTCGCTTAAGAAAAGACAATCCTGTTTTTGTTTATGGTAAATACGAATTGTTATTAGCCAATCATCCAAAATTATTTGTTTATTTACGTCAGTTGGGCAGCAAAAGAGCCATTGTTATTAATAACTTTAGTGAAAAACCTACAAGATTTAGAGTCCCAGGAAAAGTATCGTATTCTACATCAGAACTTATTCTTAACAATTATGATACAGCGGGACCAAAATTACGGAAGGAGTTTACACTAAAGCCTTATGAAACAAGAGTATATTTATTGAAATAAAAAAGGGGCAATGCCCCTTTTTTATTATGATGATTTGGATTAATTAGAACTAAGAGTAATTAATTCTTTACAAGACTGCCGTTTTACAATTTTATATGGGACGATAATATTTTTAGGTAAAAGATTTGGAGATTCGATCTTTTCTACTAAACTTAGCGCAGATTCATATCCTAATTGAAAAATCCGAACATCTACTGAGGTTAATGGGGGATTGGAAATTTCAGAAAAAATAACATTATTAAAGCTAACAACGGATATATCATCTGGCACAGTGTATCCTTTTTCAGATAATGCACTTAGAACCCCAAGAGTCATAAGGTCATCTGTTACAACAATAGCTGTTGGCGGGTGATTGAGTAAAAGGAGCTGATCAACCGCTTCTTTTCCGCCCTCTTGTAAAAATTCCATATGACAAATATATTCGTCGGGAATATCCAAGCCGGCAATTTTAAGGGCATCTTTAAAACCAGATAACCGTTCTTTTGTCACCATTAAATTGGGATTTCCTCCGATAAAAGCTATATGTGTATGTCCGAGACTTATAAGATATTCTGTTACATCTTTTCCAGCCGAATAGTTGTCGTTGTCTATATACGTGATATCCTCGCCTGATTGTTGAGGTTTTCCGATTAAAACAAAAGGAAATTTTTGCTCAATTAAATATTGCATGACCTTATCATTAATTCTGGAGTAGAGAAGGACAATGCCGTCGACCCGTCTCCCCTGTACCATTTTGACAACACCATTGTAAATTTCCTCTTCGGTTTCTCCAGTTAACATGTATAAGGAGTATTCTCTAGTATGAATAAAAGAACTAATACCACGAATAACCTCTGGGAAAAAAGGATTTTGGAATGTCTTACTTGCAGAGCCAGGCATGACAATTCCAATTGCATTTGTCATTTGATTGATTAAACTTCTGGCGTTTAAATTCGGAATGTATCCTAGATCATCTATTGCTTTTTGGACTCGTTTTTTTGTTTTATCACTAATAGTAGAATTATTTGCTAGAACACGTGATACTGTAGATGGGGCGACATTCGCCAATTTTGCAACGTCCTTTATGGTAACAGTCATTTTATGCATCCTTTCATCATTATTGCTCACTAATAATCTTTTCATATATTCAATAAATATTTGTTTTTAATTGAATTTTTTATTTACAAGGAAGCGCAAACGTTTGCAATCCTTATTATTATAAAACTTTAGTACCGCTTTTATCAACTTTAATTTGATTAAATTTATTACTTATTTGTTTATATTTGGTGTTTTTTAATCGGCGTAACTCTCTTATTTTGAAGCGATTACTATTTGGAAATCCCTACATACCTTGTTCATATCCACTTTAAAAAGTACCTATATTAATATTATAATGATAAAAGTATATTTAGCTAGAAGAAAAAATATAACAATTCAAAATTTGCTTTCAATAACATTGACTTTAGTAGTTTTAAATACTACCATTAAATAAGAAATGCAAACGTTTGCTTAATTAAAATAGGATAAGGAGAACTATTAATTATGTTGAAAGAAGCAATTTATCACAGGCCCAAAAATAATTTTGCTTATGCTTATGATAACAAAACCTTACATTTGCGTTTACGGACAAAGCGTAATGATGTGGAAAAAGTATATGTAGTCTCTGGCGATCCATACTCATGGGAGAAAACGCAAGAAGACAACTGGTGTTGGAAACCATCGGAAAAGGCAGAGATGATAAAAAAAGGCAGCACTGATTTATTTGATTACTGGGAAGTTGCCATTCAGCCAAAAACTAGACGATTAAAATATGGATTTGAATTATTGGCTGGTGAAAATAAGCTGATCTATACGGAGAAAGGATTTTTAGAAGAAGCTCCTCTAGATGATAACTCCAGCTACTTCACCTTCCCATTTCTTAATGAAGAGGACGTTTTTCAAATTCCTGCATGGGTGAAGGATACGGTGTGGTACCAAATTTTCCCGGAACGCTTTGCGAATGGGAATCCACTAAATAATCCTGATGGGACATTACCTTGGGGAAGTACGGAACCTACTCCAACCAATTTCTTTGGGGGCGATTTTGAGGGTGTGATTCAACACCTTGATTATTTAGTGGAATTAGGGATTTCAGGAATCTACTTCACTCCTATTTTTAAAGCTCATTCCAACCATAAATATGACACCATCGATTACATGGAGCTCGACCCGCAGTTTGGTGATAAAGAAACATTTAAACGTCTTGTCCAAGTCTGTCATGAAAAGGGAATCAAAGTAATGCTTGACGCCGTTTTTAATCATAGTGGTTTTTACTTCCCTCCCTTTCAAGATGTTCTTGCGAATGGGGAAAAATCCAAATATAAAGATTGGTTTTATATTCACGATTTCCCTGTACAAACAAAGCCAAAACCGAATTATGATACATTTGCGTTCACACACGCAATGCCAAAATTAAATACTGGGCATCCAGATGTTAGAGCCTACTTGTTAGAAGTAGGACGCTACTGGGTGAAGGAATTTGATATTGATGGCTGGCGTTTAGACGTAGCAAATGAAGTATCCCATGACTTTTGGCGGGAATTTAGGAAAGAAGTAAAAGCGATCAAGCCGGATCTCTATATATTAGGTGAAATTTGGCATGATGCCATGCCTTGGTTACAAGGGGATCAATTCGATGCCGTCATGAATTATCCATATACGAACGCTGCCATTCAATTTTTCGCTAAAGGGAAAATAGCTGCAGAAGAATTTGTGAATAAAACAACGGAAGCCCTCCTGATGTATCCAGAAAATGTAACAGATGTGGCATTCAATTTACTGGGAAGTCATGATACACCCAGAATTTTAACGGAATGTAACGAAAATAAACAGAAGATGAAACAGCTGTTTTCATTTTTGCTTTCTTCACCAGGATCGCCATGTATTTATTATGGAGACGAAATTGGAATGACAGGTGAAATGGACCCAGGATGCCGTAAGTGTATGATTTGGGATGAGGAAGAACAAGATCAAGATTTACGTAATTTCGTCTCTCAATTAATCCGATTGCGCAAAGAAAATTTGGCATTTGGAAACAATGGAACACTCCAATTTCTTTCCGCCGATAATGAGACAAATCATGTCATCTATACGAAAACCTATCAGGATCTTAACATAGTATTTATTTACAATAATTCCGATAGGACAATCACGGTAGCTCCACTACTTAACCTAAAGGGCAAAAAAGTAACAAATTTACTGTCAGATGATGAGTTTATTCCGAAAAAAGATAAGCTGGATGTTGTTTTGCCTCCATATGGAATGAGTATCTTATCATTTAACTAGTTTAGATTGACTACATGGGCGGTACAGAACGTATCGCCCCATTAAGCATTGGATATTATAAACGTTTCCTATACTGGTTGAAAAACACATTTAAGGGGGGATTGTGTGAAAATGAAATGGTGGCAAACGGCGGTGGTTTATCAGATTTATCCTCGAAGCTTTCAGGATAGTGACGGTGATGGTATTGGTGATTTAAAAGGGATTATTCACCGATTGGATTATTTAGCAAAGCTCGGGATTAATGCGATTTGGCTTAGTCCAGTATATGAATCGCCGAACGATGATAATGGTTATGATATTAGTGATTATCAAAATATCATGAAGGAATTTGGCACGATGGATGATATGGACGAGCTGATTAAGCAAGCTGAACTTAGAAACATCAAAATTATTATGGATTTAGTTGTGAATCACACATCAGATGAGCACAAATGGTTTATCGAATCTCGGAAAAGTAAAGACAATCCGTATCGTGACTATTATGTTTGGAAGGATCCAGTAAACGGCGAAGTGCCTAATTCACTGAGCTCGGTCTTTAGTGGTCCAGCCTGGGAGTTTGATCAGGAGAGTGGACAATACTACTTGCATCTTTTCAGCAAAAAGCAACCGGACTTAAATTGGGAAAACGATAAAGTGAGACAAGAAGTTTGGGATATGATGAATTTTTGGCTGGAAAAGGGTGTTGGCGGATTTCGGATGGACGTGATTGATTTAGTTGGCAAAATTCCTGATGAAGAAATAACAGGAAATGGACCGAAATTGCACGATTACTTACAGGAAATGAATCGAGAAACCTTTAGTAAATACGATGTGTTGACAGTAGGAGAAACCTGGGGCGCAACTCCAGAAATTGCAAAACTTTATTCTGACCCAAAACGCAATGAGTTATCGATGGTCTTTCAGTTTGAACATGTTTGTCTGGACCAACAACCCGGTAAAGAAAAATGGGACCTAAAGCCGCTAGAGGTAGAGGAGTTAAAACAGACCCTTACTAAGTGGCAAACTGCTCTAGGAAATGAGGGTTGGAATAGTTTGTTTTGGAATAACCATGATCTACCCAGGATTGTATCCCGTTGGGGAAATGATACCAACTATCGCGTGGAAAGTGCGAAAATGTTTGCGATAGTCCTGCACTTGATGAAGGGCACGCCTTACATCTATCAGGGTGAAGAAATTGGCATGACAAATTACCCGGTAGATGATATTAGTGAAGTGGAAGACATTGAAAGTGTGAACATGTATCATGAGCGTTTGGCGAAAGGCTATGAAAAAGAAGATATTATTGCTTCAATCAATGCTAAGGGACGGGATAATGCAAGGACACCAATGCAATGGGATGATTCCATAAACGCTGGATTTACAACTGGAGATCCTTGGTTACATGTTAATCCAAATTTTCATGACATTAATGTAAAAGATAACCTAGAAGATTCGAATTCTATTTTTTACTGCTATCAAAAATTAATTCAACTAAGAAAGGAAAATCCAATTGTTGTCTGGGGAGATTTTGAATTAGTGAAGGATGTACCTGTGAACGTCTTTATGTATTTACGTCACTATAAAGGCGAAACTTGGGCTGTTGTAGCCAATTTTGGAGAAGAGAATACAACCTTACATCTATCGGATTTTGGCCAAAGTAATGATGTGATTATTAGTAATTATAAAAAGTCATCTGCAGATTTTGATCAAATTGACTTAAACCCATACGAAGCATTCGTTGTAAAGCTATGATTATTTCGAAAAAAGATGAGGCTGTCCCAAAAGGGTCTGACCCTTTTGGGACAGCCTCATTTAGTTTAATTACAACAAAACCGCTTAATACAAAATCATCTTTCTCTGAGACACTATATAATGGTAAATTCCGCTTCAGAATGGCATTTACGACTTGAAGTTCGTTTAACAGAATACATGAATCCCACCCTGCCGGCTTTTATTCATGAAGCACAGGAATTCACAAAGGACCTATTATTTTAACAGCTATTATTCAGTCATTGTGAAGGGGGCCAGTCCCCCGTTGCTCTAACTCTGTAAAATAGCGGGGGACTGACCCCCGTGATTGTTGCCTAAAGCAAAATGAAAGGGCCATGCATATTTTATTGAAAGACTATTACTATCTTAGGATAGTTGTTAATGGTATTCAATAAATTGGCGTGGTTTATTTTGCTTGAAGGGACTGGTTTTTATTGGCGCGAACACCATTGGCTAGTATTCTGCAAAAATCGTTTGCAGCGGCATGCATGGAAATGGAGGAGCGTGTAAGTTATGGACAAGCTGGTGATTTTTCAGAAAATGCACTTGTCCATTCAAAACGTGAAAATGTATATGAAATGGGAGATAGCACTCCAAAAATCGTCATTGTGGGAGCAGGTTTGGCGGGGCTCACGGCTGCTTATCGCCTAAAGCAGCAAGGGATCATCACGACGATTTACGAAGCGACGGATCGCGTTGGCGGACGGTGCTTAACAATGAGGGGCTTCTTCAAAGAAGGGCAAATAATTGAACGGGGAGGGGAATTGATCGATACGGGCCATAAACAGATACAGGAATTGGCAAAGGAGCTTGGCTTAGAATTAGATAATGTCATCCTGGCAGAACCCGCTGGTACCCAACCATTTTATTATTTTAATCAAGCTCCTTATTCCTTTCAAGAAGTGACAAACGATTTTAAAACGATCTTCCCTAAACTCCAAAAGGATTTAAAAGTAGTAGGGGAAGCTACACTATATAATCAATATACAAAACGTGGATATGAACTGGATCATATGTCGATTGTTGACTATATCAACGAAATCGTTCCAGGCGGAAGCCAATCGAGATTTGGGAAGTTATTAGAACTTGCCTATACTATTGAGAATGGGGCGGATGCGAAGGAACAGAGTGCTTTAACTCTTCTTTATATGTTAGGCTATGCTCAAAAAGACCACTTTCTGATTTACGGAGACTCGGATGAGTGTCTCCATATTAAAGGGGGGAATGATCAGCTCCCGGCATTATTAGCTAAAAATCTCGTTGGACAAATAAGATTCCATTCCCCGCTGATTAAGATTGAACAATCCGCTCAAAATAAGATTAAACTCGTTTTTGAAAATACCGGAGAGGTTTTGGCGGACAAGGCCATTCTCGCGATCCCTTTTAATATTTTAAGAACCATAGATTATGAGAATGCTAGCTTTCGCCCGTTAAAAAAAATAGCGATCGAAGAACTGGGTATGGGGATTAACACGAAGCTTCACGTCCAATTTCGCAAACGCTTCTGGAATGAGTTTGGAAATAATGGGGAAACCTTTGCCGATACAGGGTACCAGCAGACATTCGAATCGACACGTACACAGGCCGGCACGTCAGGCATTCTCGTTAATTTTACGGGGGGAGAAACCGCTGCGAAACAGCTAGCCGCCACAGATAAGGAAATTGGCGAAACAACGAAGGATTTTTTGGACAAGCTCAGCTCATTATTGCCTGTTAGTGTGAATTACTGGAATGGTTTGGCAACGGTTGATCACTGGCTTAGTAACCAATGGACAAAAGGGTCCTATTCGTATTGGAAGGTTGGTCAATATACCAAATTTGCCGGTATTGCGGGGGAGAGGGAAGGCAATATCTTCTTTGCCGGCGAGCACACATCGATTCACTCTCCCGGTTATTTAAATGGAGCTGTCGAATCCGGGGAACGGGCTGCAAAAGAAATTATCAATGATCTCTTTATTGAGGACTAAAATATGGAGTCAGATGTATACCAGATAGGATTCACTTCGGTTTTGTCCTTCCATTCACAGTGGAAGGGCATTTTTGTCGTGGGGTCTTGTCGTAGCGTCTTATCGTGGGGTCAGTCCCCCGTTGGGTTAATGCGGTAAAGCACCACACCAGAAACTTACAATTGTTCTAATTATCCTTTACATAATTTTGATATTTTTTTAAATAATGAGAATAATAATTAGTTATAGGATAAAAACCGCTGATTAATAGAAACTGCCAAAAAAATCATTTGCGTTTTGTTCAAACGCTACTTAACATTTGTTCAAAATATATGCTATAGTATGTTTTGTGATAAAAAATGTTTGCAAACTTTTAATGGTGAAGTAGATTACATCCGTAATCGTTAATATGTTTAATAATTTTGTTGAAAAAGCAATTTCTATTGCTTTTTCTTATTTAAAGGAGAGAAATGCTGTGGGTTTTGTTGGCTTGTTCTTATCGGGTGCCGTATTATTTCTCAACAGCCTCATGTTATTAGGCAAGGCGGAAGCGAAAAGTGTAGGGATTTTTAATCTCTTCGTCGGGGCCATCCAAGTGATCATCCCATTTTATTTAATGGTAGCTTTGGGACATAATCACTGGGATTTTTATAATGATGCATCGATATTTTTATTCGGCTTAACATATCTATATGTCGGGATGACCTTATTGAAGGGACTGGAGGGCACTGGTCTCGGTTGGTTTAGTTTATGGGTTGCGATGATTGGGATCGTTTATACGATTACTTCTATTATTCAGTTTCATAATGTTGTTAATGCACTGACATGGGGCATGTGGTCATTTTTATGGTTCCTGTTCTTTTTATCCAATGCCTTAAATAAGAAAATAGATTCTTACATTGGTATTGTTGCCTTCGTCCAATCATGGGTCACACTAACCATCCCCGCCTTGCTTTATTTCTTAGGCATATGGAATAAACCAGTCGTCAATCAAATTTTCACCTACGTTTTAACTTTAGCCTTTGTCTATTTTGCAGTAAGTCTAATAAAAATGAAATTTTCATTTAAAAGAGAAAAATTGGGGGTCAGTCCCCCGCTCGTTTAATGCGTTAATGAATAGGGGGACAGTCCCCCACCTGTTTAAAGCGTTAATCTATGTGGGGTCTGACCCCAAAAAGGTGCCTGTCACCAACCGAGCATTACGGTGGTGAAGGCACCTTTTTTATTTTTAAGCTATGGTTTTCTCCACTTTTTCTTCGAGGTTTTTACTCTCCCATTTTGTAATAACAAGGGCTGCAAGTGAGTTTCCGACAATGTTGACAGCGGTACGGGCCATGTCAAGGATTCGGTCGATTCCGGCAATAAAAGCAAGTCCTTCCACAGGGATGCCTACACTACCAAGTGTCGCAAGCAATACAACAAACGATACGCCTGGAACTCCGGCAATTCCTTTGGATGTGAGCATCAAGACAAGCACTAAGGTAATTTGATGGCCGATACTTAAATGAATTCCGTACATCTGGGCGATAAACAAGGCCGCAATTGCCTGATAAAGGGTCGAACCATCAAGGTTAAAGGAATAACCCGTTGGAATTACGAAGGAAGTGATGGCTTTTGGACAGCCGAGATTCTCCATTTTTTCCATGATTCTAGGCAGTACAGTTTCTGAGCTTGCCGTGGAATAGCCTAGTAACAATTCGTCCTTTAAATATTTTATTAATTTTAAAATATTATATCCGACAAGCTTCGCCACCAATCCCATCACGACGAGAATGAAGAAGATCATGGCCCCGTATACTACAAGGACCAGTTTCCCAAGTGGAATTAAGGATGATAATCCGAAAGTTGAAACAGTCACACCAATTAACGCAAATACCCCAAGAGGAGCAACCTTCATAATTTGGTTGGTGACATAAAACATGGCATCCGCTGTTCCTCGGAAAAACTGAAGAACCGGTTTTCCTTTTTCCCCAATGGCTGCTATCCCTAATCCAAACATAACGGAAAAGAAAATAATCGCGAGCATATCGCCATTGGCTAACGATTGAATGATATTGGTAGGAACGATATTGACCAATGTGTCGACCATCGAATGTGATTCGGATGTTTTAGCTGTGCTTACATACGCGTTAATATCCGCTTTGCTTAAGTGAGAGCGATCGACACCTGTTCCTGGATGGAAGAGGTTAGCGGCCAAGAGTCCGACTACGATGGCAATCGTGGTAATGATTTCAAAGTACAGGAGGGTTTTCCCGCCGAGTTTACCTAGTGACTTCATGTCGCCCACCCCAGCAACACCGACGATCAGACAAGAAATCACTATTGGAATGACGATCATTTTAATTAAGTGAATAAATATAGTTCCAATTGGTTGCAGGTAATTAGCTAAGTGAGGATTTCCGTAAAAAAACCCTCCAACCGCAATACCCAGTACCAAGCCTATGAAAATTTGCCATGCTAAACCTATTCTTTTCATTTCTAGCACCTCTTTGCTGAAATTTTACATATTTAATTGTAGTTTTCCCTATTTATATTAACAATATATAATATAGATAAAAATCATCTCAATTTGAGATAGGAGGATATTGGTTTGGAATTAAGACAGTTAAAGTACTTTGTTGAGGTTGCGAGACTCGAGCACTTTTCAATGGCAGCAGAAAACCTTCATGTTGCACAGTCTGCTTTAAGCCGTCAGATTGGACTGTTAGAAAAAGAATTAGGTGTTGAGTTGTTTGAAAGAGAAGGGAGGAATGTTAAATTAACGTTCATTGGAAAATTATTCGCAGAGCAGGTGATGCTTGCATTAAATGCGGTTGACAATGCCACGCAGCTCATCGAAGAATATCTGGAGCCGGAGCGCGGAATGATTCGGATTGGTTTCCCATCCAGTTTAGCGAGCAGTACCCTGCCATCCGTCATTTCCGCTTTTAAAAAAGCGCACCCAGACGTTAGATTTCATTTGCGGCAAGGATCGTATGATTTTCTAACGGAAGGTGTAAAGAATCGAGAAATTGATTTATCATTTATCGGTCCTGTGCCGCCTAACGAACCTGATCTACAGGTAGATATCCTTTTTTCAGAGCGCTTTTTAGCTCTTTTGCCTGAAACACACTCGCTCGCAACTGAAGACAGCTTATCTTTACGTCAATTAGAGCACGATCTATTTGTATTATTCCCAAAAGGCTTTGTTCTTCGCAAAATTGTTGTGGATGCTTGCCACCAAGCTGGATTCCGCCCAATCATTCCGTTTGAAGGAGAAGATTTGGATGCCATCAAAGGGCTGGTTTCATCAGGAATCGGCGTCACACTTCTTCCCGAAAGTACCCTCTTTGAAAATCGGCCAAACGGAACCGCTCCCTTAAAAATCATCCACCCAGAAGTAAAAAGAACAGTGGGCGTCGTTACCCCAAAAACACGCCAGCTCTCTCCATCAGAAAAACTGTTCTACCAATTTGTGCTCAAATACTTTAGAAATTTAAGCTTGTGGACATAATGGGGCCAGTCCCCCACTGGTTTAAAGCGTTAATCTGGAGGGGGACTGACCCCCTAAACTAAAATTTTTACTAAAAAAGTTGACCTCAATTTTTATTTCTATTACATTATGTTATATAAGAAAGGGGGATGGCTATGGCGACGATTAAGGATATTGCCGAGCGTGCGGGGGTATCGATTGCAACGGTATCAAGGGTGCTTAATTATGATACGACGCTTTCTGTCAGTGATGATACGAAGAGGAAGATTTTTCAGGTGGCAGAAGATTTATCGTATCGTAAAAAAACAGAACGCCGCCCCTCCTACAGGATTGCCATTGTGAATTGGTATACCGAGGAAGAGGAATTGGATGATCTGTATTATATGTCGATCCGCCTGGGGGTAGAAAATCGCTGCGAGCTTCATAAGCTGCAATTTATTAAGCTTTCACTGGATCACCTCTCTACCATCCAAAATGAAGAGATTCATGGTGTGATCGCCATCGGAAAATTTAGTCCAAAGCAGGCGGAAGAGATAAAAAAAATAACTGACAAGATTGTATTCGTTGATTCTTCTCCAGATGACGACCAATATGATTCCGTGATTAGTAATTTTGAGAAGGCAACGATGAATGTTCTTCATTATTTCCTCGACCAAGGCCATCAACGAATCGGCTATATTGGCGGGCGCGAAATTTTTAAAGATCATACTTCTGAAATTCCAGACCTAAGGGAAGCAACCTTCAGAAATTATATGAAGCAGCGGAAGCTCCTAGATGAGTCTTGTGTGTATATTGGCTCTTATTCCGTTAATAGCGGATATGCCTTAATGAAAAAAGCGATCAAAGAGCATAAGGAAAACCTCCCGACTGCTTTTTTTGTTGGCAATGACCCATTAGCGATTGGATGTTTAAAAGTGCTGCATGAAGAAAACATTTCTGTTCCCAATCAGGTAAGCATTATTGGGGTTAACGATATCAGCATCTCGAAATATGTTTTCCCATCGCTAAGCACAGTGAAAGTCTATACGGAATTAATGGGAGAAACAGCAGTCGATTTGCTGTTAGAAAGAATGACAGAACGGCAAGTTGCCAAAAAAGTAATCCTTTCCACACAGCTCGAAATTCGAGAAAGCAGTAAATAATAAAATCTCACTTGATAAATTTTTAGTTAATTTTTTACTAAAATCATTGACCGTTTTTTACCCGCCTTGATAAAATAAAGATATCATTTAACAACAAAATCAATTGAGGTGAACGGTTCTAATGGATAGAAAAATGCTGGTAGAAAAATTCTGTGGAATATTCCCAGGCGGCGGGGAACTGCGTACATTCTTTTCTCCGGGGAGAATTAATTTAATAGGTGAACATACAGACTATACTGGCGGCCATGTTTTTCCTTGCGCGATTACATACGGAACCTATGGTGTCGCAAGAAAAAGGCAGGATCAGCTCATCCGATTGTTTTCCATGAATTTTGAAGAGAAGGGCATCATCGAATTTTCACTAGATGATATGAAATATGATGCGGCTCATAGCTGGGCGAATTACCCAAAAGGTATGATCCATTTTATTCAGGAAGCAGGCTTTGAATTGCCTTTCGGGCTTGACCTGCTTATCTATGGTAATATTCCAAATGGGGCAGGTCTCTCTTCATCAGCTTCACTCGAAATGCTGACAGGTGTCATCGTCAATGAAATTTTTGATTTCCACTTGAAGCGCCTTGACCTGGTTAAGCTTGGGAAGAAAGTGGAAAATGATTTTATTGGTGTCAACAGTGGGATTATGGACCAATTCGCCGTTGGAATGGGCAAAGAAAATTGCGGAATTCTGCTAGATTGTAATACATTAACATATGAGTACGCTCCATTAGATATAGAAGGACACAAAATCATCATCATGAACACGAACAAGCGCCGGGAGCTTTCCGACTCTAAGTATAATGAGAGAAGAAGTGAATGTGAAGCGGCTTTAAAGCTTCTCCAGCAGGGGAAAGATATTCAAACTTTAGGCGATTTAACAGAGGAAGAATTTGAAGCGCACAAGAATCTGATACAAGATGAAATTTTAGTAAAAAGGGCTAAACATGCCGTATATGAAAATCAACGTACCTTACAGGCGCTGCTTGCCTTAAGGGAAGGCAATTTGGCTGAGTTTGGAAAGCTGATGAATGCGTCGCATGTTTCATTAAGAGATGATTATGAGGTGACAGGCGTCGAGCTTGATACTCTTGTCGAGGCGGCATGGAATCAAGCGGGAACCATTGGTGCCCGGATGACAGGGGCCGGTTTTGGCGGCTGTGCCATTGCGATTGTCAAAGAAGAGGAAGTGGAAACGTTTATTTCGGAGGTAGGTAACGACTATCTGGCGAAAATCGGCTATGAAGCTACTTTCTATACAGCGAGTATTGGGGACGGAACGAAGGAACTATTCAAATAGAAGCGGAGGATTTTAAAATGAGCATATTAGTTCTTGGTGGTGCAGGTTATATTGGGTCACATGCAGTTTACCAGTTAATTGATCAAAAATATGATGTCGTCGTAGTGGATAATTTACAAACGGGCCATGAGGATGCCATCCACCCGCAAGCGAAATTTTATAAAGGGGATATTCGCGATAAAGCCTTTTTACAAACCGTGTTTGAAAAAGAGCAAATCGACGGCGTGATTCATTTTGCCGCCAATTCCCTTGTCGGTGAATCGATGACCAATCCGATTAAGTACTTCGATAATAATGTTTACGGAACACAAGTACTATTGGACGTGATGAAGGATTTCGGCGTCAAAAAAATCGTCTTTTCCTCTACTGCGGCCACCTATGGTGATCAAAAGGTCATGCCGATCACCGAAGAAGCGGTCACCCTTCCAACCAATGCTTATGGGGAAACAAAGCTGGCGATGGAAAAATTAATGAGATGGTGTGACGAGGCGTACGGAATTAAATATGTTGCGTTACGGTATTTCAATGTGGCCGGTGCAAGAGCCACGGGAGAAATCGGCGAAGACCATCATCCTGAAACTCACTTGATTCCGGTGGTTCTGCAGGTTGCCTTGGGTCAGCGCGAATATATCTCCATTTTTGGCGAAGATTATGATACCGAGGATGGAACATGCATCCGCGATTATATTCATGTAGAGGATTTAATTAATGCCCATATCTTAGCTCTTAGTTACCTGGCTGAGGGTGGAGAAAGCAATGTGTTTAACCTTGGCAGCGGCGGCGGGTTTTCGGTGAAGGAAATTGTCGAGGCTGTTAGAAAAGTGACGGGTCACCCCATACCGGCAAAAATTGAGGGAAGACGTGCCGGCGACCCGGGTTCTTTGATTGCGTCCTCCGAAAAAGCGAAACGTGTTCTCAGCTGGAATCCAACGCGGACTTCCATTCATGAAATTATCGAGCATGCGTGGAATTGGCACCAGGCCCATCCAAACGGGTACGCAAAGTAAATGATGAACGTTTTTTTGGACATACAGCAGCTTGTCGGGCGGGCCATTTCATTGAATATGATTCAAAAAGAGGACGAAATCTATGCCAGGAATCAGATTATGGCTCTTTTAAATTTGACGGATTTCCCTGATATACAAGTGGAGAATACAGGGCTTGATATTCCTGATCTTTTGGATAAGCTGGTAGAGTTTGCGGTTCAAGAGGGAGTTATCGAGGACCTATTTGACGAAAAAGAAATATTGAGCAGTAAGATCATGAATGTTTTTATGCCAAGACCCTCCGATGTCAATAAGAATTTTTATGAAAAATATCGGGAGCAGCCTGAAAAGGCAACGGAATTTTTCTATGAGTTAAGTCAGAGGAGCAATTATATACAGACGAAACGAATCAGTAAAAACATTAATTATAAAGCGGATACTCCTTACGGGAAGCTCGATATAACCATCAATTTATCGAAGCCGGAAAAGGATCCTAAGGAGATTGCTAGGGAAAAGGAAAGAAAAACGGTTACTTCTCAATACCCGACATGCCTGCTTTGTGCGGAAAATGAGGGATATGCCGGAAGAATCGGCCACCCGGCAAGGTCGAACCATCGAATGATTCGCCTCGAGCTAACGGAGGAGCCTTGGTTTTTCCAATACTCGCCATATGTTTATTATCCTGAGCATTGTATTGTTTTGTGCCGGGAGCACCGGGATATGGTCATTAACCGGGAAGCTTTTCAAAGGCTGTTAGAATTCGTCGAGAAATTCCCGCATTATTTTATCGGATCGAATGCGGATCTGCCGATTGTTGGAGGCTCCATCCTTACCCATGACCATTATCAGGGCGGCAACTATGAGTTTGCGATGGCGAAGGCGGAAGAGGAATTCACTTTTACCATCGATGCCTTTCCGGCGATTCATGCCGCTATTATTAAGTGGCCGATGTCAGTCATTCGATTAAGAAGTGCCTCAAAGGAAGAGCTCGTCGAGACATGCGATTTCATACTTGGAAGATGGAAGAATTACTCAGACGAGAGTGTCGCTCTCATCGCCTATTCGGGTGAAACGAGGCATAATACGATTACGCCGATCGTTAGAAGACGGGAACAGGAATACGAGGTCGACCTTGTTTTGCGCAATAACCGCACAAACGAGGAGCATCCGCTAGGGATTTTCCATCCACATGCAGATGTTCACCATATCAAGAAAGAGAATATTGGTTTAATTGAAGTGATGGGCTTGGCTGTCCTGCCGGCGCGCCTGAAGACAGAATTGCTGGAGCTGGAAAAATATTTACTGGAAGAGTCAAATCAGATTGAAGCCTATCATATCCCTTGGGCCGATGAATTGAAAAAACGATATCAAGAGGAATTGACCGCTGATTCCGTAAAGAAAATTGTGCAAAAAGAGGTAGGGCACAAATTTTTAAGGGTTTTAGAGGATGCGGGCGTCTTTAAACGGAATGAGGAAGGACAAGAGGCTTTCATAAAATTCATTTCTTCTTTAAATAGATAGGAGACAGTGCAATGAAAATTTTACAACAGCCTTTTGGTGTGCTGGATGGCCAAACGATTACAGCCTATACGTTAATCAACGCTCAAGGAATGGAAGTCACAAGTATTGACTACGGGTGTATCATTACCAAAATCGTGACCCCTGACCGGAACGGGGTATTCGAGAATATCGTGCTTGGTTTTGATACGATTGAAGAGTACGTGGAACATTCCCCTTATTTTGGGGCTGTTGTCGGAAGATTCGCAGGGAGGATTAAAGGGGCGGAATTCGTACTGAATGATCAAACCTATCGATTAGCCGCCAATGATAATGGAAACCACCTTCACGGCGGTGTAAAGGGCTTTGATAAAGTCCTGTGGAAAACGAATTTGGTTGAAAACGAGGATTCTGTAAGCCTGGAATTTTCCTATTTAAGTAAGGATGGGGAAGAAGGTTATCCCGGGAATCTCTTGATGAAGGTTACCTACACATTGAATAATGAGAATGAACTGGTGATTAGCTATACAGGCGAAACGGATCAGACCACTTTGCTGAATGTCACGAACCATACGTATTTTAATTTAAGCGGGAATGGGAAAAGGGACATCGTCCAGCATGAATTAACATTAAAGAGCAGCCGTTTTCTTGAACTGGATGAACAGCTCATTCCAACGGGTGAGTTTTTACAAGTCGAGGAGACACCGTTTGATTTCCGTGCTGGAAGAAAAATTATTGATGGTGTGGAGTCCAGCCATCCCCAGAATCTTCTTGCCGGAAAGGGCTATGATCATCCGTTCCTATTAGATGAAAACAATCACGGGGAAATCACTCTAGCCGATCATGAAAGCGGCCGGGTTTTAATGGTCGAAACCGACCAGCCAGCCGTCGTCCTCTACACCGGCAATCAAATGGGAGATCAATTCTCCATTCAGGGAGTCCAATCACAAAAATACCTGGGCTTATGCCTCGAAACCCAAGGCCTGCCCGACTCCATCCACCACCCGCACTTCCCGTCCAGCATTTTGGAAAAGGATGAAGTGTTTACTTCGGTGACAAAATATAAATTTGGGGTCAGACCCCCGCTACGTTAAAGCAGCGGGGGACTGACCCCCGTTGCTTTAATGTGATAAAGTCTGGCACACACTTTTAGTCCCATTTTTCTTTTTTCTTTTTAATTTTGTGATTAATATCTTAAATTCTATTGTAAAATGAGAAAGATGAAATACTTAGTCGAAGGTATATAGCGTTCCATATTACTTTGCGGGGTTTTTACAACAATGAATGACAGATATTACCGAGTGATTGGAGTTTGTGTAAATGGTAAAGGACCAAACGAGGTATTCTCGGCTTGCGAATATTACAAAATTAATTAATATGAAGCTGGAGCTTCGTGATGTATTAGAGCACGTGACAACCGCCATATCGGAGGAAATCGTCCAGTGTGATGCTGTTGGGGTTTTTTTACCACAGGGAGATGGGACCTATCGCGGCTATGCTGGAAAACCAAAAACCATTAATGGATTAACACTTGATTCACAGTTGATTGATCCTAATATAGATAAGTTGGCAAGAGAAGTAATTGAAACAAAGAAAACCATCTACATCCCTGATACTTCAAAGGATCATCGGCCAGATACTGTGCCGGTCGAAGCCTTTCAAATCAAATCCATGCTAGCTCTCCCAATTTCATTTGAGGAAGAGCTATTTGGCTTAGTTTTTTTGTTTGATTATGGGATCCCAATGAATTTAACCGATTCAGAAATTCAAAGTGTTGAGGCCTATGTGAATATGGCGGCAGTGGCGATTCGAAATGCCAATTATTTAACACAGAAGGAAGATCTCCTTACAGAAAAGCAACTGCTGCTGGATGCCACTCGGGAGCTTTCAATGTGTGCCTCGATGCAGGAAAGTATAAAAAAATGTTATTTCTATTTAGAAATGGTGTTGGATTCTGATCAAATGGGTGTCCACCTATTAGCTGAGAACCGTTTTAAATCAAGTAATCTTGAAGAAGATCTGATTGGAAAATTTGCGAAGAAGAATTTTAATGACTTGATTCAAATGGTGATTAAAACAAAAAGGGCGATCAACGTCCCGGATTTAGCGGCTGATGGGAGGTTTAACCAAGATTTTTCCATAAAAGGTCTATTTATAATTCCACTCGTATCCATGTCCGAGGTTCTAGGGATTATCGCCGTTGTGAATATGGAAGAAGATGGACTCGTATATACCGAATCGCAAATCCAACTGGCGCAATCGATCGTTGATGCCACTGCTTCAACATTAACCAGCCTTTTGTATTTGAACCAATTGGAAAACGTGGTTGAAGAGCGGACAAGGGAGCTTGCTGATGCCCATGAGAAAAATATAAATGTCATTGAAAATATTTCAGATGGATTTATCGCGTTAAATAAAGAATGGAAATTTATTTATGTCAATCAACAGCATTCATTACCTCTTAATAAAAAGCCAATAGAAGTATTAGGCAAAAGTATCTGGGAGGTATATCCGGAGTATGTTGATACTGTTTTCTTTAAAGAATTTCATCGGGTCATGTCGGAGCGGATCCCCGTGCACTTTGAAACACGCTCTGCCTATAGTGATATATGGTATGAAATCGTTGCCTACCCATATGGTGATGGAGCTTGTGGTCTGATTAAAGACATAACGGAAAAAAAGAAGTATGAGATGGAACTGAAAAGGTTATCGGGGCTGGAATTAATCGGGCAAATGGCTGCAGGGATCAGCCATGAAATCAGAAACCCTTTAACAACCGTCCGGGGATTTTTGCAAATATTAAAGGATGAGAAAGAATTTGAAGGGTATAAACATTACTTGGATTTAATGATGGAAGAGCTTGATCGTGCCAATTCCATCATAACTGAGTTCCTTTCCATGAGTAATACAAGAACTTCGGATTTACAGCAGCTAGATTTAAATTCCATCATACATGATATGACTCCGTTAATTCAGGTTGATGCATATAATCAAAAAAAATATATCCATATCGATACGCAAACTATCCCATCATTGCGTTTAAATCGAAATGAGATCCGCCAATTAATCATCAATCTTTACCGAAACGGCTTAGAAGCGATGGGTGAAGGGAAGGTCTTATCCATCAGAACCTACCAAGAAGATGGTTTTGTCGTTCTTGCCATTGTGGATCAAGGTGACGGGATCAAACCGGAAGTACTAGAAAAATTGGGTACTCCTTTTTTCACAACCAAAGAAAAAGGCACCGGCCTGGGGTTAGGGGTCAGCTACGCCATCGCTGCCCGCCATCATGCAAAAATTGATATTCAGACGGGGGAAGAAGGGACCACCTTTTATGTTCGGTTTCATTCTCCTGAAGGTGGGAACGCTGAAAAGTAAAAAGAACCTCATTCCTTTTTGGGAGTGGGGTTCATTCGTATGTGATGGGGGTCAGTCCCCCGCTCCTTTAATGCGTTACAGTAACGGGGGACTGACCCCCATGGACTAGCCCCCATGGACTAGCCCCCATGGACTAGCCCCCATGGACTAGCCCCCATGGACTAGTCCCCGAAAAGATGCGCTTGTTTCCAGTGAATGCCGCCGTCTGATGTGGTGTACATGATGCTTGGTTTTGTGTTCTCGGTTGTGATCCACCAGCCGTGATTGGCATCAGCGATGGCCAGGTACGATTCACCGTATCCTGATAAGGCCACTTTGCTATTGACCCATGTTTTTCCTCCATCTTTTGTCCAGCCGATGGAATTCGGTTGATCGCAGGCAGGGCATGACCCGCTCATGAAAGCTACTTGTGGGTTTACGACATAAAGAGTTCCTGGCTTCGACCCTTTGTTGGTTGGTCCTTTATTATACCCAAGGCTAAATCCAGGAGCTGGTCCGCCGCCTGCAGTAGAATTGGCGATGACTGTTCTCCATGACTTTCCTCCATCAGTTGTGTGGAAAACAGAGTAAGAAGTTTGAGTCATTCCAGTGCCGCCAATTAGCTCAATCCACGAATCATTCGTTCCTGCTGACCGGATAATCGCACCTGCAAGAGGGGATTCAAGCTTTTTGGTCATCACCACTTTCCACGATTTTCCCCCATCTGTCGTTCTATTTACATAAAAAGCATTATTACGTTGAGTAACGGCCCAGCCATTATTCACGTCATGAAAATACGCGTCTCCGGCCATGTTTTTGGGTATCAGAAGTGAATGCCAGGTTTTCCCGCCGTCAAGTGAAACGGCATTTCCACTCAAAGCGGTTGTTTTTGAGGTGAAATGAAGAAAAGCTTTATTGGGCGTCGATCCGGAAGACACCCAGTGCTGGCCGCCATCACTGGAGTGAAGGAGCGTCAAATTGTTTCCACCTTTGTTAATAGTTGCCCAAATATCTGAATGATTTAGAGCAAATAATTGCTGAACGGTACCCTTATCTGTGTAGACAACTGTCCATTTTGCCCCTCTCGACGTTGTTTTTGCTATCCATCCATTTCCACCGAGCCAGCCGGTATTAAAGTCAGCTAATCTGACGGCAGTGACCATGCTCATATTGATTTTACTTTGTGCTGATGTATTTGTTGTAGGAAGAGTTGATGATGGTGCACTCGTTTGACTAGATCCAGTATTTGTACTGTTAGCGGAAGAATTTGATGTTTGATGAGTGGGTGGTTTGCTGGTTACTGAGACTGTGTTACTTGTTTTTTGGTTATCCGCTGGCCCGCATCCGGCAAGGACAATGGAAAGACCGAAAACCATCAATAGGATCTTATTTTTCAACACGTTGAAATCCCCCCTTTTATAAATATTAGACTTAGTTTATTCAAAATGAGTTACACTACAACCTGCAACAGTCATTTATGGAAAAAAAAAGTACCTCCCTCCATAAGACAGGAGAGAGGTTTTTTCAAGTTACGCTTTTAAATTAGCTGTTTTGTTTTCTTTCACCGTCATTTTGCGAAGGAATGGAACGACCCAGCGGTCAAGACCAACGCGGCCTGCGTTGTAGCCGGCAGCAATGATGATCACACCTAGTAAAATATCTAATGGATTAGTAGATACGGTTCCGGCCATCACATAAGAGAAGTTCATCACTAAACCGAAGAACACTGCCGAGGTTGTTAAGCAGCCAAGAATTAATCCTAAACCAACGAGAAATTCACCTAATGGAACGATTGTGTTAAAGATATGTGCGTTTGGTAAGGCAAAGTGTTGTAAGAATCCTACATAGGTATTGTAAACGATGCTGCCATCTGGACCTTTCACTGGATTCGCTACGGCGCCTTTTAGGAAGCCGGTCGCATCAAATCCCCCTGATAATTTGTGGAAGCCGGCCATTAAGAATTCGTAGCCAAGATATAAACGTATGACCGTAAGAATGGTTGCAGCAGCTTTGTTTTCTCTTAAAAATTTGTTAAACATATAAAAGACTCCTTTATGAAAAAGTATTATTAATAACTTGATTACACTGTTATTATAATCCTTTTATCTTGAATTGAGAGTTTATTGTTCAATGTTTCACATATTTGTAAAAAAGATTTGAACAATTTATTACGGGGGCAGTCCCTGCTGCTTTACAGGAGGCTACTGAAAAAGCACATTTTCACGATCCTGATAAAAGACCAGCAGGAAATGGCTCATTAGATTTTCTTGCACCCTTTTTATTCGAGATAAAAATAGGCCAAAAAATTGTATTGCAAAGCGCTTACATTTCTTTTATACTTTAAATAAATCGATTTACTAAATCGATTTAGTGATAAAATTTACCAAAAAACAGCAAAGAAAGGATCTTTAACATGCAAAACGTGATTGTCCCGTTGAACGCTTTTGATAGATTCGAAGTGTTAGAGAATGGGCAAGTATCCTTTATAGAATTGATTGCACAATCAGGCGCTCTTGGGGTTGAGATTCGTCGTGAACTATTGCCGGTAGGAGAACAACAGTTAGAAACGATTCGAAATGAAATTGACAAATATGGACTTTTTACCGTTTACTCTGCTCCGGTTGAATTATGGAGAGAAGACCATCGATTCAATGAAGTGGAAATCACTGAAGTGTTTCAAGAGGGGAAAACGCTTGAAGCAAAGTGGCTGAAGGTGTCGCTTGGGCATTACAATAAGGCGAAATCGAAGGTCAGGGAATTAACCACCTTTTTAAATAAACATAAGGAAATTCAATTACTGGTCGAAAATGACCAGACCCTACATGGCGGGAATATCAATCATTTAACCACCTTTTTCGAAAGCGCTGCTGAAGACAATATCCCGGTTAAAATGACCTTTGATGCTGGGAACTGGTTTTATTCTGGTGAGGACGTTGAAGCTGCTTTGGAGAAGCTTTCACAATATGTCGTATATCTTCATTTAAAACAAGTGGAAAAAGGGCCAATTACGGTGCCAATTCAACAGGAAGGGAACGACAGTTGGCAAAGAGTATTACGTCATTTTCCGCTTGAGATGGTAAAAGCGTTGGAATTCCCGATAGAGCCGAAGGAGAAAATTGCAGATTATATTCGGTTAATGACGGATTTAGCAACTAGAAGTGAGGTGATCGTATGAAACAGCTGGATGTGATTACCTTTGGTGAGGCAATGGCGATGTTTATGGCCATTCAGCCAGGGGCATTGCATGAATCCAATCAATTTACACTTGAACTCGCCGGTGCTGAAACCAATGTAGCGATTGGACTTGCAAGATTAGGTCTTCAAGCTGGATGGGTCAGCAAAGTAGGCAGGGATGCTTTTGGCAGGTTTATTGTTAACCGGCTGTTGGATGAAAACGTTGACATAGACCAGGTTTTAATGGATGAACATCATCCAACAGGATTTCAATTGAAATCGAAGGTGACCGAAGGGGATCCTGAGGTTCAATATTTTCGTAAGGGCTCAGCTGCCAGCCATCTTCAAATCGTTGATTTTCATGAAGAGTATTTTCTTTCTGCTCAACATTTGCATATGACTGGGATTCCATTAGCCATTTCGGAGCAGACAAGAGCTTTCGCTAAACATGCTTTATCATTTATGAAGAAAAATGGCCGAACGGTTTCATTTGACCCGAACTTAAGGCCATCCCTTTGGTCAACTGAGAAAGAAATGGTTGAGCAAATCAATGCGATTGCTTTCCAAGCAGACTATGTACTGCCGGGGATTACTGAGGGTGAGATGTTAACAGGTTTTAAAAAACCTCGTGATATTGCGTCCTTTTACTTAGAAAAAGGTGCCCAGCTTGTCGTCATTAAGCTCGGTGAAGAAGGAGCCTTTTATAAAACAGCAACAGTAGAGGGAACAGTTCCTGGTTTTAAGGTGCAGGAAGTAGTAGATACGGTTGGTGCTGGCGATGGTTTTGCCGTAGGTGTCATTAGCGGAGTGCTTGAATCCTTATCCGTTGAGGATGCCGTTTTAAGGGGGAATGCGATTGGTTCTTTAGCTGTTCAATCTCCAGGCGACAATGATGGCTATCCAACCAAAATACAGCTGCACAAATATATAGAAAACTACTTACAGGGAGTGAAATGAGATGAAACAAACAATTGCTAAACAAAGATGGCTGCGCTTAATTCCGATTGCCTTCATCACGTATAGTCTAGCCTATCTTGACCGTGCCAACTATGGATTTGGTGCGGCGGCAGGATTAGCCAAGGACTTGCACATTACACCAGGCACTTCTTCCTTACTTGGTTCACTGTTCTTCTTAGGTTATTTCTTTTTCCAGGTTCCTGGAGCTCATTATGCGGAAAAAAACAGCGCGAAAAAGTTGATTTTCTGGTCGTTGATTTTATGGGGCGCATTAGCATCCTGCACGGGCCTTATTCGCAATGTTCATATTTTATTTGTCATTCGTTTTGCTTTAGGTGTTGTTGAAAGCGCTGTTATGCCATCGATGCTCATCTTCTTAAGTCACTGGTTTACGAAGTCTGAGCGTTCACGCGCCAATACCTTCTTAATCTTAGGAAACCCAGCCACTGTATTATGGATGTCGATTGTTTCTGGTTATCTGTTAAAGGCTTTTAACTGGAGATGGATGTTTATTTTTGAAGGGCTTCCTGCAATCATCTGGGCCTTCCTTTGGTGGAAATTAGTTCAGGATAAACCGAAGGACGCAAAATGGTTAACTGAACAAGAAAAGCTAGATTTAGAGCAACAGATGGAAAAAGAACAAGAAGGCTTAAAACCTGTTAAAAATTATCGTGAAGCATTTAAATCGAAACCAGTTATTTTATTAAGTTTCCAGTATGCATTATGGAGCATTGGAGTTTATGGATTTGTTATGTGGCTCCCTTCAATTATTAAAGCAGCTCCGAATATGGGGATTGTGGAAACAGGCTGGTTGTCATCTATACCTTACATCCTTTCCGTTATTTTAATGTTAGTAGCTTCTTACTTCTCAGATAAAACATTAAACCGTAACGCTTTTGTTTGGCCATTCCTGCTAATAGGAGCAGTAGCCTTTTATATCTCTTATGCCATTGGAACAAATCATTTCTGGATTTCCTTTATCCTGTTGGTAATCGCAGGCGGTGCGATGTATGCACCATATGGTCCATTCTTTGCAATTATTCCGGAAATCCTTCCTCGTAATGTTGCTGGAGGCGCGATGGCCCTGATCAACAGTATGGGCGCTTTAGGTTCGTTTGTTGGTTCTTATGCAGTAGGTTACTTGAATGGGGTCACAGGAGGATTTGGTGCATCTTACGTCTTTATGGCAGGTTCCCTATTCCTTTCTGCGATTCTAACAGTTTGGGCGGTAAGCGCAGCAAAAAAGCAAAGTAAAATTAATGGTGTCAAAGTAAGTGCATAAAACAAGCAGGCAGCTTTAGAGGTCACTCTAAGGCTGTTGCTATTAAAGGAGAGGTTTGGATGAGTGTTGAGGAAATCAAAAGAAGAGCGGTGGTTGCTGTCATTCGGGGAGCGTCGCTCGAGTCCATTATTCCGATAGGGAAAGCATTAAAGGAAGGTGGAGTTACGGCTCTTGAAATAACAATGGAAACTCCAAAGGCACTGGCAATCATAGAAAAAGCAGCCGATGTGTTTGGCGATGAACTTTTGGTAGGAGCCGGTACTGTTCTTGATGCTGTGACGGCAAGGGCAGCGATTATGGCAGGCTCGCGGTTTATTTTTTCACCGACAGTCAATATCGAGACCATCCGGATGACGAAACGATATGGCGTCATCAGTGTTCCTGGCGCCTTCACACCAACGGAAATTTTGAACGCCTATGAACATGGTGCCGATGTCATAAAAGTATTTCCAGCAGGGTGTGTTGGCCCAGGCTATTTTAAAAATATCGCTGGACCGCTGCCGCAAATTCCGCTCATGCCAACAGGAGGAATTAATCTGGAGAATGCAAAGGAATATATGAAGGTTGGTGCTGTAGCGGTTGGGGTAGGGACTTCTTTGGTCGATCCCAACAGGGAATTATCGGAGACTTATTTAGCGGAAGTAACCGAAAAGGCAAGAAAGCTGATGAAAGAGGTTCGGTTAGCCCGAGGATGAGGGGATCATCTACTTTCTTCTTCTAAACTGGAAATATAACCGATTTATAGCTAAAATGAAGTCATTGAAGCATGGTGAAAGAGGAAGATAGAATGGAAAAAGTGACTATGGCCGACGTAGCGAAAGAAGCTGGTGTGTCAAAAAGCACCGTTTCGCAATTTTTAAATAAACGGTTTGAATATATGGGAGAAAAAACCAAGCAAAAAATTGGAGAAGCGATTGAAAGGCTTGGATACCAACCGAATTATATTGCCAGAAGCTTAAAGCAAAAGCGGACTTCGATGGTTGCGATTATTGTGGCCAATATTATGCACTATTTATCAACAGAAATCAGCCGGGCGATTGAGGATTTCTGTCAAGACAATGATCTGCATGCCATCGTTTGTAATGCTGATGATGATCCGGAAAAGGAGAAGCGCTATATTGAAATGCTGCGAGCAAAGCAGGTAGATGGGCTGATTATTTTTCCAACCGGACAAAATAATCATTTATATGAAAGTATGATCAAGGAAGGTTACCCGGTCGTGTTTGTCGACCGAAAAGTAGAGACCTTTGATGCCTTTTCCGTGGTAACGGATAATGTCGAGTCTACTTATAAGGCGATTCAAAGCTTTATTGCAAAAGGTCATCAACACATCGCCTTTGCCGTCCAGCCGCTAACCGTTAGCACGCGAAAGGAGCGGTTAGAAGGCTATAAAAGGGCACTAACGGATGCTGGTTACCCTATTCGACCTGAGTTCATGATCGAATCAAGTATTGATGAGATGAAAGGCAAATTGGAAACACTCTTTTCCTTGAAGGAACGGCCAACGGCACTGTTTGCTGGTAATGACCGTGTATTTTTAACGGTTGTTGAATTTTTAAAAGAAAAGGGACTAAAACTTGGACAAGATATCGACTTGATCGTCTTTGATAATATTCCGTTTGCTCATTTGGTGGAAACGCCAATCTCATTTATTGTCCAGCCAGCGTCGGAAATGGGGAAAAAAGCAGCTGAATTGTTGTTTGACCAAATCAATAAAGTGGAGATTGAACCAGAAGAGTACGTGTTCCCGAGCAAGATGGTGTAAGAGGTTAATGGTGCCTGACACCATCTTGGATTCTTCATTGAAAAATAGATAGAAGAGGAGTACAATTTTAATAAACCGATTTAGTAAATCGATTTATTTGTGTTAAAAGGAGCTCAAAACATGAAAATACAACTAGCCTTGGATCGGCTGGAAATCGCCGATGCCATACAAATAACGAGAATCGTAGAGGATTCCATTGATTGGGTAGAAGTCGGTACCTCTTTAATCAAAGAATTCGGGATGGCGAGTGTGCGAGAGTTGAAACAAGCTTTTCCCCATAAAGCCATCGTAGCTGACATGAAAACGATTGATAATGCCCGATATGAATTTGAAATGGCCTTTCAGGCGGGAGCCGATATCGCCACCGTCATGGGGGTTTCCCCGTTAGTAACGATTGATGCCTGCATGGAAGTTGCCGCTCATTATGATAAAAAGGTGATGTTTGATTTATTAAACACATCTGATGATCAGGTAAGGGGATTATTGAACTATCCGGACGCCATCTTTTGCGCCCACGTTAGTAAGGATGAACAAGAGGAATCCGGTGCACGGAATAGGGGGATAAAGAGGGAGCTCTTTACAGGTACCTCCATTGAAATTGCTGCAGCAGGTGGAATTACCATTGATTCGTTAGCCGATTTAAGGAAGTCCTTGAATCCATCGGTGGTCATTGTAGGCTCAGCGATTACCAAAGCAAGTAATCCAGCAGAAGCCGCAGCAAAATTGAAACAGGCCATTTTAAAGGGGGAATAGAAGATGTTAGTAGTTCCAACGATTTTAAAGGAAGTAGAAACTGTTCTAAGTCAGGTGGCAGAGGAAGAGCTCCAGCAATTGGCTTTAGAATTGCAAAAAGCAAAGAGGATTTTTATCATTGGCGAGGGCCGCTCCGGGTTAATGGCCAAATCGTTCGCGATGAGATTAATGCACTTGGGTGCAACTGTATTTGTCGTTGGTGAAACCATCACTCCATCGATTGCAGAAGGTGACCTTCTTGTGGCCGTTTCTGGCTCAGGAACGACGAAGAGTGTGGTCTGGACGGCTGAAAAAACACAATCGCTGGGCTGTTCAGTTATTGCGGTTACAACCAATCCTGAGTCAGCGCTGACGGTGTCAGCCACCAAGGTCCTTCATGTACCGGCAGCAACTAAGTACCGTCGTGAAAATGAGCTGCAAACGATTCAGCCGCTCGGATCCTTATTTGACCAATGTGTTCATATTTTGTTTGATACGATTTGTTTACTGTTCAGTAAGTTGAACGAGGTCGATCATACTGCTGCATTTGGGAGACATAGCAACTTGGAGTAGAATGAACACGAAAAATCAATAAAGTTTTGACTGGAAAAAATGCAGTTTATTGTCAGTATCCGGACAATAAACTGCATTTTTTATATCTACATACAATGACAAGCATTGTAATCTTAGATTTTCAGTGGACTCCTTTAAAGCGGCGGGGGACTGACCCCCAAATTTTTTTGAATCCTTTTCAAAGTTGATACGTAAGATATTATGGGTTAGAATATGAGAATTATATTATTTTATTTTCAATTGATAGGAGAATTATAGAATGAAAAAATTGATTGTGATATTTGTTTTGCTTTTTAGTTTTGTTGGCCCAAGTTTTTCGGAGGCGAGGGGTTTCAGCGGGGGGCATAGTTCGTTTAGCCACAGCTCTTCCTCATTTGGCTCGCATTCAACAACGACAAGGTCGAGCAGCTATCGTTCAGGTTACAAAGCGCCTCCAAGCAGTGTGTCCAGGTCACGATCCTATACGCAAAATCGCTCTTCAAGCAGGGGAAGTTTCTGGAGTCATGCAGCCGCCTTTGGGGCAGGGACCTTTTTGGGCAGCATGTTTCACCCGTTTGGCGGGCACTATTACGGTCAAACCTATGGTTTCTCGATGTTTGGATTCCTAATAGATTTATTAATTTTATTCATTATTATTAAAATCATAAAAAGCATTTTTTCAAGAAGAAGGTATTAGGGGGCGCTAAGAAAGTGGAATTATTTTTAAATGAGCAGGACGTTGTCGATAGCGTTTGTGTATTTACCGCTGCAAAAGAATATACCAATCCGGAAAACATTGACGTTGAATTAGCTTATCATCCTTCTTACGGGATTTCTGCTGATGCACGCTGCCACGGCCGAACAAGAAATCTCAATGAGCAGGATGTCATTGATGCTGTGGCCGTGTATCTACGTGATTACCATAACTTTGATCCCAATCGGTTACTCGTGGAATTAAGCTTTACGGAAGCCGTTGGAATTACGGCATCTGTCCAACTAAAAGATTACTAGTCACACAAAAGCCCCGACCCTTTGCAAGTAAGGATCGGGGTTTTTAAAGTTAATTGCTCAATTCTTCCCCGGCTATGACCACCGTGCTGCAATCTTTCTTCAATTGCTTGATAAACCAGAAGTGGATCAGAGCCCCTAAAATAAGACCCATTAAGCCTTCTCCATTCATATAGATCAAATTTCCGTTCATCATACTATGCTTATTGAAGTAGATATCCCCAAGGACGTATGTATTTCGTAACAGTACGATATTTGTGACGGTTAAAGATAACGGTGTAGGCTGTGATGATATTCCGAAAACGCATGGCCTTCGGGGAATCGAAGAAAGAATCGAAGCCTTAAAGGGGACTGGCATTGATGCGACAAAGGCGGTTAAAGAAAGATATCCTGGTGTGAAAGTGATTATTTTAACCACCTTTAATGAAGATGAGTATGTGTTTAACGGCCTTAAGAATGGGGCCGATGGTTTTATCCTCAAAGACTCTGATTCAAAAGAAATCATGAAGACGATCAAAGTCGCACTCGAAGGGAATATGCTGCTGCATTCACAGGTCACAAGCAAACTCATCAATGCCCTAAAGACCGTTCCAAAGCCTCTTGCTGAAGAAAAGAAGGATTTGTCGAAGCTTCTGACATCAAGGGAATTGGAAGTCGTTGAACAAGTGATGGAAGGAAAAAGCAATAAAGCCATCAGTGATACGTTATTTTTAACAGAAGGCACTGTAAAAAACTATGTTTCTCGCATTCTCGATAAATTAGAGCTCAAAAGCCGAGCGGAGCTTATTATTTATTTAAAGGGTAACCAGTAAAGGTTTTTAGGAAGCCTTAATGAACAATTTGTTTCCTCTTTTGGAAAAATATTTCATTTGCAGGTTTATAAGCTTGTCTAACTCTTGGCTGCATGTCAGGGTCTGGTGGCTGTTTAATCCGGTTTTATTAGCTGTTTCTATTAATTTTTTCTTTATGCGATTGATTCGTTTTAATAGTAATAATTCTAGTGAAATTTTGTTCATGGCCGATTCAGTCTCTCCTATTATTTAATGTAATATTGATTATATAAGATATTTTGAATAACGAAATAGCTTCGACAGATGTTCTAATAATAAGACATAAAGCAACAGTTATTATTAACAAATATTTGTAAGTACTGTAAAAATAAAGTGTTAATTGGAAATTTTGAGAGTCTGTTTTTCAAGGAAATGCTGAACCATTGATGATACATTTTCTTAATCCTTCCTTTACATTAATTTAAACTCCCTTAATACAAGCTTTACACTCCGAGAGTAAAGTAGGGAATGTAAATAATGAACTGATAGGGGGAGCTTTAATGAAAGGCAAGAAATTGTTAAAAATGATAAATGTACTAAGTGCTGCGGCTTTGGGAACTTTGTTATCTGTGTCTCCAGCTGTTCATGCCCAAGTAGAGGGCGGAAAAAAGGCAGAAACCACTACCACTCCGATTAAGCATGTTGTCGTTATTTTTGGTGAAAATGTTTCCTTTGACCATTACTTTGGTACATATCCGTATGCGCTAAACATAAAGGGGGAACCTCAGTTCAAGGCTAAAGCTAATACGCCGGAAGTAAACAATTTATTAACACCAAAGGATTATAATGGGACGCAGCCGGATATTTCAAAAACAAACCTTATTACCAATAATCCAAACGCAGCTAACCCTGTCCGCTTAGATCGTTCGCAGGCGATGACGGCTGATATGGATCACACTTATCATGATGAAATCGCTTCTACTGATGGCGGAAAAATGGATAAAGCTGTCGAGACAACCGGAAAAGGGGATAACCCGGATATCGTTATGGATTATTATGATGGCAACACGGTCACAGCCCTCTGGAATTATGCGCAAAACTTTGCGATGAGTGATAATTCTTTTGGAACAGTTTATGGACCTTCGACACCTGGTGCTTTAAACTTGATTTCCGGTGAGACTCATGGTGCTACTTTATATGATAATAGTGGTAAGCCAGTAACCAATGATATATTAAATGAGTTTGAAAATGGTACGATTACCGGAGACCCCAATCCACACTTGGATAAGGCTTCAACCGGCGTAACCGCTCAAATGGACGATACTAATAAAAACGTGGGCGATTTGCTGAATGCAAAAGGAATTACGTGGGGATGGTTCCAAGGCGGCTTTGCGGATCCAACGGCAAAGCATACGAATATCGGCGGTGCTGCTGTGACCGATTATAGCCCGCACCACCAGCCTTTCGAATATTATAAGTCTACCGCAAACCCTAATCATTTGGCGCCAAGTTCTCCTAGCATGATCGGAAAGACGGACCAAGCCAATCACCAATATGATATGAAGGATTTCTGGACGGCAGTGGACCACGGCAATATGCCAAGTGTCAGCTATTTGAAGGCCCCGATGTATCAGGATGGACATGCAGGCTATTCTGATCCATTAGATGAGCAGCAATTTATCGTCAATACGATTAACCATCTTGAAAAAACACCTGAATGGAAGGATACCGCGGTAATCATTTCTTATGATGATTCCGATGGCTGGTATGATCATGCCTATGCGCCAGGCAACGGTGAATCCGTTGAGTCCGGTAAAGCTGGTTACGGCCCTAGACTACCGCTTTTAGTGGTATCACCATATGCGAAGAAGAATTTTGTTGATCATACTTTAACGGATCAAAGCTCTATTCTTAAATTCGTTGAGGATAACTGGAATTTAGGCCGCATCGGCGGCGATTCGTTGGATGTCAAAGCAGGTAGCTTGAACGGCCTGTTCGATTTTAAAAAGGGACCGCAACAGAAAAAGCTTTTCCTTGATGAAAAAACAGGTGAGCCTGTAAAAGGGCAAAGATAAGGCCGAAAAGACTGGAGAATGAAAATTCCCCAGTCTTTTTTATTAGGTCTGTTTTTCCGTCAAGTACGTTTTTACGATAGGCGGTTCATAATTTAGGAATTGGTCAAGCAGGCTTTTTGGATCATCGTCCACAATTGCCATCGACCTGAACTTTTCATCCAGGAATTGTTCGTTCGTCATATGATTAAATAAGGAAACCATCGGATCGTAATAATGGTTGATGTTTAAAAATCCACAAGGCTTGTGGTGGAGACCTAACTGGGCCCATGTGAAAATTTCAAAGAATTCTTCCAGTGTTCCGGGACCTCCCGGCAAGGCGATAAAACCGTCGGCAAGCTCAGCCATTTTCGCTTTTCTCTCGTGCATCGAGTCCACAACAATCAACTCTGACAAGCCTTTGTGGGATATTTCTTTCCGTTCCAAAAAGCCAGGGATCACCCCGATAGCTTGACCGCCCTCATCTAAAACGGAATCGGCAACGGCACCCATAATCCCCACACTCGACCCGCCATAAACAAGGGCAATATTGCGTTTTGCTAATTCTTTACCAAACTTTTTCGCCTCTTCTTTATAGATGTCAGAGGCACCAATTCGCGATCCACAAAAAACAGCAACATTTTTCAATGCCTATCCCCTCCTATAAATTAGCACTTTCATTATACAGAACATTCAGCATTTTGTTAAACTTAATATCGATACCCTGGGTTTTGTCCTTACATTAAATATTTATGATAAGAAGAGAAATCTTTACCAGCTAATTGAAAAAAATCGTATAATTTATTACAAATGATATTGACAAGTATTGCAGTGCTGAAGGAATTAATTTGAAAGATAATATTTGAAAAAAGATAGAATGGGGGGATGTTAACGTGAAGACATCTGGGATGAACCATCAACAAATCTGCACGCATTTAGGGGATCAGTATGATCGCTTTCATGGCGCTGTTGTGCCGCCTATTTATCAAAACTCACTATTTGTCTATGAAAATTTTGATAGCTTTGTAGAGGCCATGCAAGATGAGCAGCACAACTATCTTTATTGGAGAGGAACAAATCCAACGGTGGAAATTGCTGAGCAGAAAATAGCCGCACTTGAGAAAGGGGAAAAGTGTAAACTGTTTGGCTCAGGTATGGCTGCTATCTCGTCCGCTATCCTCACGTTTGTAAAATCCGACGATCATATTGTAAGCGTAGGAAATATTTATGGTCCGGCAACCAAGTTCTTTCAGTATATCGAGAAGTTTGGTATCAGCCATACCAATGTCCAATCAGCAGATGTGGAGGAAGTGGAAAAGGCTATAACACCGGCAACTAAAATGCTCTATCTGGAGAGCCCGACTACGATGACCTTTAAACTAATTGATCTTGCTAAAATGGTCAAGCTTGCCAAACACTATAATCTCCGTACGATTATTGATAATACTTGGGCAACGCCGATTTTTCAAAACCCGTTGGAGCTTGGAATTGATATCGTTGTTCATTCTGCTTCCAAGTATTTAGGCGGCCATAGCGATATTGTTGGCGGTGCTTTAATTACCAGTGCTGATATCATGAATCGCCTTTTCTATGATGAATATCAATTATTCGGAGGTGTCATGCCTCCATATGAAGCATGGCTTCTAACAAGGGGACTGCGCACGCTGCCGCTTCGCATGAAGGCACATCAAGAAAGTGCACTTCAGGTTGCGGAATTTTTGGAGCAGCATTCTACGGTCAAACAAGTCAATTATCCCGGACTGCCAAGCCATCCGGATTATGAGTTGGGGCAAAAACAACTGAAAGGCTGCTCCGGATTATTCAGCTTTGAACTGAAACAGGGTACATATGAATCCGTAAGAGCCGTTTTAAACGGATTAAAGCAATTTCAAATTGGCGTTTCATGGGGCGGCTTTGAAAGTCTTGCACTATCACCGAATTATGGCTATAACACCGAATCCCTAATCGCCTCCCAAATCAGCCCAGGCCTCATCCGCATCTCCGTAGGCCTGGAAGATTGCAGCGACCTCATTTGTGATTTGGAACAAGCTCTGTCGAGGGTCTAGTCGGGGGTCAGTCCCCCGGCGGTTTAACGCGGTACAGTAATGGGGGTCTGACCCCAAAAAGGGGGAAATATGAAATTATTTCATTATCATTTTTGGACACCGCATCTCGAGGAAATGGAAGACTTTTATACTGAAAGCGGCTTTGCTGTTAAGCTTCGCTTGGGTAAAAGGGATGGCAAGTTCACTTCTTTTAATCCGCCGTTAACATGGGGGGATTTTCGGCCAAACCCGCCGTTATTTCGCATTATTGAAATGGTGTCAGGCAGTGTGAATGTAACGTTTGGGTACGGTAAGGCCACAAAATTTGATCACCTGGGCTTCCTCGTTTCACAAGAGGAGTATGACTTGATTTGTCAAAATGCCAAAGGGCAGTCGCTAACTGTAGAAGAAGGAGAGCGCCGAACCTTTGTTTACACCCCTTTTGGTTTTAAAATTGAGCTGCAGCTTAGGGAAGACGCCGTTGCGTCTATCCATGGTGAAGAGATACAGAGAATGGTGCTCATTATCGCAGACCCAAGAATTCCTCAGCTTTTTCAAGATCTGTTATGCGATGTGCCAATTCAGTTAGAATTTGTGCAGGGTGAGGCGACTAGAGTAGGGCTTATCGAGTTGAGCTCTCCACGCAATGTTGAAAAGGCCGATCCTTGCGGGGTTCTTCTCAAATAAACTGATGAGTTCCTACAAAAAGTGGGAGCTCTTTTCCTTAATCTTGTAATGCAAGCCACTCGCTAAGGTATGGAACAAACGATAACTTCTTTGGCTTTCCATCCAGCATCGCAATAAATTCAAGCTTATTTCCATCAGGGTCTTCGAAATAAACCGAAGCAGCAGGAATCCATGCCTGGACGATGGGTTCAATATTTTCTTTCCCCTGTGATCCAATCACGTTTATATTTAACTCTTCCAACCTTTTTTTGGCTGTTAGTAATTCATCCAATTCAACTTGGAAAGCAAAATGCCGTTTTTGAATCGGCTGTTCTTTTGGGCAGGGCCAAAGTCCAATCGTTTGATTTTTTGATTCATTTACCCACATAAAGGCGGCTCTCTGATTCCTATATCCAAAAAATTAGACCCAAGCTTTTATAGAAATCGACTGAGCGCTCCACTTCATGAACCTGCAGATGTGTTTCATATAATTCCATTCCTCTCTCCTCCTCTTCTTATACTCTAATTTTATAAAAATAGAAAAAGAAAATACCATTCAGAGGATGGAATCTATCTCGGACTTTAGTATGATGAGGTCGTCTGTTGGGGACTGACCCCCACTGCGTTAAAGTGCTATCACAGCGGGGGTCAGACCCCTCAAATAAACTTCCTATGTTAATTGAATTATCTTATACTGTAGGTATCTTGTTTGTAAAGGATTGCAAAGACAGATAATAAATTAGGTGTTTTTTGTATATTCATACTAAAAGGACAACATGAGGGATGATTTATGAGAATTTTGATTGCTGATGACAATGCAGCATCTCGAAAAATATTGAAGCATTTCATTAAATATGTGCCGATTTATGAAATTGTCGGCGAGGCTGTAAATGGTGAGGATTTAATTAACAAGGTCATGATGGAAAAACCGGACATTGCTTTAGTGGATATTCAAATGCCATTATTGAACGGCATGGAGGCAGTAAAGTCTTGTAAAAAAATTGTTCCTTCTTTACAGGTAATCTTTATTACCGGCCATGATGAATATGCTTTAGAGGCCTTTGGTGTGCATGCAATCGATTACATTATCAAACCAATTGAGCGGGACAGGCTATATGCGGCATTGGAGCGCGCGTCTGCCTTCAAAAATCGCCCTGTTACGATTCAAGACCCGCCAATTAAAAAGGATTTAATGATTAAGCAGCACAATCAATATTCCTTTGTTCCATTAGATGAAATTATTTTTATCGAAAAAGCAGACCGCAAGTCTGTTATTCATACAATGAACCAAAAAATCGAGTTTAATGAGGCTTTAACTAATCTTGAAGAAATCCTTGATTCACGATTTGTTGCTTCTCACCGATCTTATATTATTAATTTGCAGTATTTATCAAAAATTGAAGTGTCAGGCCAAACGTATTTAGCACATTTTAAAAATTACAAGGGGACAGCGAAAGTCTCCAAACATAAATTAGTGGAATTACAAAAAAATAAATCATTGTGAGACTCAGTTAATCTGGGTCTCATTTTTTATTTTCTAAAAAATCATGAAAATTTTGTCCAAATGGATGATAGATATGCCTAAAGGGTAAAAATATCGGTTTCAATGCACGAAAGGCTTGTCTGAAGCTCGTTAGACAACAATTTTGTAAACGATTACAATCCGATTATAGAAAGATGAAAGGAAAAGAACAAAGATGGTTGGGATTGTAGACGTAGCAAAAATAGCAAAGGTTTCAACAGCCACCGTCTCCAGAGTACTTTCAAACAACATTAACGTTTCAGTTAAAACACGTGACAAGGTATTGGAGGCAGTTAACAGGCTCGAATATAAGCCAAACCGTCTGGCAAGTAATCTTAGGAAATTGTCTTCAAATACCGTTATGGTGGTGGTACCTGATATCACAAATCCTTTTTTCTCTAGTATTCTCCAAGGATTTAAAGATGTTGCTTTAGAAAACGGCTACCATGTTTTATTGGGAGACACAGGTAATAGTCTTGAACAAGAGAGAGAGTATATCAATCTTGTAAAAGAGCGCGTTGTAGATGGTCTGATTCTTGCCACAGCCAGACTCCCAAAAGAGGAGATTTTGGCGGCAAGTCAGGAAATCCCTGTTGTTCTTGCTTGTGAGTACATTGATGGCTTCGATATACCAACGGTTTCAATTGATAATGTCAGTGCAGCCCGTGAAGCAGTTGAATACTTGATCCATAATGGCCACAGAAGAATTGGGCTGATTACCGGACCATTTTCAGTAATCCTAAGCAAGGATCGTGTGAAAGGCTATTATCAGGCAATGAATTTAAATGAAATCCCAATCGAGGGAGTGTTGATTCAAGAAGGCGATTTCACGGTTACTTCTGGATATGAAACCATGTTGAAGCTACTGGCGTTGGAGGAAACACCGACAGCGGTATTTGCAACAAATGATGAAATGGCTGTTGGGGCAATGAAAGCGATTAAACAAAAGGGGCTGGATGTTCCGAGGGACATATCCGTTATCGGTTTTGATAATATTCCACTGTGTGAGCTTATCGAACCAGAACTGACAAGCATCTCACAACCGAGATATGACATGGGGTATCAGGCAATGCAAATGTTGTTAAAGATCATTAAAAAAGAAGATTTGACTCGAAACCAAATTGTATTACCTCATCGTTTGATGATTAGAAAAACATGCTGTACCCATTACCCTTAATTAAATAAGAAGTTTAATAGTTATATTGGAAAATAGAACAATTGTAAGGAGGTGGTTCCAGAGATTCAAACGTTTTTTGAAGTGTGATTCCTTTTTAAAACGAGCACATATTTTAAAATTCAATGTAATCGATTACAAAAAGGAATATATGAAGGTCTGGAGTCATTACGTTTAGCAAAAAAACTATTAATGGAGGAAATTACTCGATGAAAAAAAAATCTAAAGTTTTAGCCACATGCCTTACCGCTGCGATGTTAAGTACTGTTGCATTAACTGGTTGTGCTTCACAAAATTCTCAATCTGCTTCTAGTTCATCTAGCAGCAATTCTTCAAATGGCAAACAAATTACAATTGGATTTTCGTTTGGAATGAATTTAGTTAAGCACTGGAATCTTGAAGTAAAAGGTGCTGAAATGGCTGCCAAAGATAACGGGGCAAAACTTGTTTGGAAAAGCGCTGACTTAAACCAACAAACTCAAGTTGCTGATATCGAAAATATGACACAGTCTGGGGTAAAGGCTTTAATAGTAGCACCTGTCGATTCACAGGGAATCGTCCCAACTGTAAATGAAGTAAAAGGAAAAAATATACCTGTATTAACGAGCGATATCGGCGTAAGTGGAACTGACGTTAAATCCCATGTATCCTCTGATAACGTTAAGATCGGAGAAATGGCTGCAGATGAATTGGCAGCATTAATGGGCAAGAAAGGTGATGTTGGAGTTATTACATGGACAACTGTCTCTGCTACCCAAGACAGGGAAAAAGGCTTTTTAAATGAACTCAAAAAATATCCGAATATCCACGTCGTTGCTTCACAAGACTGTGGCGGCGACAGAAATCAAGCCCTTTCAGTAACTGAAAATATGATCCAAAAGAATCCTCATCTTAATGGTATTTTTGGCGTCAATGCATCTGCTGCTATGGGAGCTTATGGTGCTACTACAGCTGCAAATATGAAACTTCCAATTATGGGTGTTGACTCCGATGACGATTTACTAAAAGCAATAAAATCAGGTGGAAACGTAAAAGCGACTATCGCTCAAAACCCTTACGAAATGGGCTATACAGTAGTAAAAACAGCACTTGCTGCACTTAAGGGCGAAAAGGTAGAACCAAAAATCGCCATTCCTGCAGAGTTGGTAACAAAGGATAACGTTGACAAGATCCTTGATCGTGATAATGCATTTTTAGCTAAAAAATAATTGCTTAGAAAACCATAATATAAGGCTGTCCCAAAAGAGAGGGTTCAAACCCCTTATGAGACAGCCTCATATTAACCGGTGTTTGAAAGGAGGCAGGGCCACTTGAGTGAAGAAGTTTTACGAATGAAAAATATATCGAAAAGCTTTTCTAGTGTGAAAATCTTGGAAAAAGTGGATTTTGACCTAAAAAAAGGTGAGGTACATGTATTAATTGGTGAAAATGGTGCTGGTAAGTCCACTTTAATGAAAATATTGACGGGTGTTTATCCAAAGGATGAAGGTGAAATCTTCCTGGAAAACAAGGACAGCGGGAAGCTTGAATCCATTGAAATTTCAAATCCTAATGCTGCCATACATCTTGGGATCAATATGGTCTTTCAGGAAACGAACTTACTGGAAGAAATGACGGTGGCTGAAAATATCTTTATTGGATATGAACCAACGAAAAATGGGTTCCTTGATAAAAAGACTATGTATAGTCAAACAATAGAATTGCTTAAAAGGGTTCATTTAAACATTTCACCAAATTCATTAGTAAGTAATTTAACTGCTGCACAAAGGCAATCAGTAGAAATTGCCAAAAGCCTTTCGCATAACGGAAGGATTCTCATTCTTGATGAACCTACATCAAGTTTAAGTGAAAGGGAAGTTCGTACCCTATTTGAAATTATTGCCGAATTAAAAGCGCAAGGAGTTAGTATTGTTTATATTTCTCACCGGATGGAGGAACTATTTGAAATCGGTGATCGCATTACGGTTTTACGTGATGGAACCTTCGTGGGCACTCTTAATGTAAGGGAAACAAATGAAGAAGAAATCGTCAGTATGATGATCGGAAGAAAACTGGAGGATACCCAAAATAGTTCTAATCGAGGAAAGAGAATCGATTACTCAAAAATAGCCTTTGAATGTAAAAATGTCACGATTGGAAATTTTAAAGACACAGTCGATTTAAAAGTCCATAGTGGTGAAATTGTTGGATTATACGGGCTTGTTGGTTCCGGACGGTCTGAACTGGCACAAATTTTTTACGGAATTGATTCGATTCGGAAGGGCACTGTGGAAAAGGCAGGCAGAAAGCTTTCCATCCGTAATCCGGAACAAGCCATCAAGAATGGAATTGCTTTATTATCTGAAGATCGAAAAAAATATGGCTTTATTGGAGGAAAAAGTATACGAGATAATATTGTCTTAATGAAATTAAGAGAATTGTCTTTCTTCCGCCCTTCTTTAAAAGAAGAGACTAATATTGCCTTAAAATATATGAACGATTTAAAAGTTGCCGCATCCAGTGAACACCAAGCGATCTCAAGTCTGAGTGGAGGAAATCAGCAAAAGGTTGTTTTCTCCAAAATCTTAGCTATGAATCCGGATATCCTCATCCTTGATGAGCCAACCCGTGGAGTCGATGTTGGAGCAAAAGCTGAAATTTACGACATTATCAATGATCTGGCTGAATCCGGGAAAGCCATACTAATGATTTCTTCTGATTTGCCCGAAATATTGAGAGTCAGTGACAGAGTGGTTGTTATGCATGATGGAAGTATCAAAATGAATGAAGTAAATGATAATCTTAGTCAAGAAAAAATTCTACAGGCAGCATTAAGCTAATTATATAAGGTGGTGGTTTCAAAATGGCTCAACAAGCTTTTGCGAATAATAAAAATGAGACAATCGAAATTAACAGTGAACAAGCTAAATTAACAAAAAAGAATAAGAGAAAAGAAATATTACGACAGTTTTCACTTCTTTCTATTCTTATATTACTAATCGTATTGTTCTCAGTCACAACGGAAAGCTTTTTTTCAATGATGAACTTTACAAATATATTAAGGCAAGTAGCAGTTACAACTATAGCATCAATTGGTGCATTTATGATTATCTTGTTAGGGGACATTGACTTATCGGTGGGGTCGTTATATGCACTGATTGGTGTCTTGGCAGCCTTTGTCTGGCAAGGAACCGGAAGTCCCATTTTAACACTAGTAACAGCACTGGCAGCAGGAGCGGTTATTGGATTCGGAAATGGATTTATTACCGCAAAAGGGAAAATCCCGGCTTTCGTCACAACGCTTGCAACCATGGGAATAGCCAGAGGGATTGCCTATATCGTAACAAATGGAACGCCAATTGGTATTGTAGATCCGGGATTTACGGTGTTTGGAACAGGTTATGTTGGCGGCATTATCCCAGTCCCAGTAGTCATCATGATTGTCGTCTTCATTTTGGGATATATCATCATTAATAATACAAGATTTGGAAGATACGTCTTTGCAGTTGGCGGAAATGCCCAAGCCAGTCACTGGTCTGGACTTAATACAAATAAAATTCGAATTATCGTGTTTACCATTGCAGGATTATTGTATGGCTTAAGCTCTATTATTCTTGCAGGACGATTAGGTGGTGCCTTGCCAACAGCCGGGCAAGGGGCAGAAATGGATGCTATTACGGCAGTTATTCTTGGCGGTACCAGTTTATCTGGCGGTAAAGGTAAAATCGGCGGCGTACTCATTGGTTGTTTAATCATTGGTGTTTTAAACAATGGTCTGGATTTAATCGGCCTTTCCTCCTATTGGCAGCAAGTTATTAAAGGAGCCATTATTATTGCCGCAGTCCTTTATGATACAAAATCAAAAAATAAAAATTAATTTTGCTAGATTCACTTTCAAATAAAAAAATCATAAAAAGAAGGGTTGAAAGCTATGAAGTACTCTTACAACACACTTGTTTACGCAGGAGAGGATATTGAAACAAGCATTGCCCGACTTGCGAAATTTGGTTATGACGGTGGTGAGTTCGTCGGAGAACCTGAGAAAATGGATGCGAACCGGATTAAGGAATTACTAGATAAATATAATATTGAGGCCTCCACCATTTGTGCGATTTACAATGCTGAAAGAGACTTGGTTTCCAGCAATGAAAATATTAGAAAAAATGCAGTTGAATATATTAAAAGCTGCGTAGATTTTGCTAGCACAATTGGTGCAAAGGGTATATCTCTGACCCCTACTGCTTGTATGAAAATCTACGGAGAAGCTGATCGGGAAACTGAGCTGAATTGGGCTGTGGAAGGAATAAGAGAAGCTGGAATTTATGCGGGTGAACATGGCGTTCGATTGACAATTGAAGCATGGAATCGCTACGAAAACTATCTTATAAATCGTTTAGAGCAATCACTAGAGTTGGTTAATCGTGTTAATCTGCCAAACGTAGGAGTTATGGGTGATACGTATCATATGAATATTGAAGAGGTAGATATTGCAGACACAATCAGAATGATTGGAGATAAATTATATCACCTTCACATCGCTGATAGTAATAGGGCAGCACCAGGCAGAGGACATATCGATTTTACACCGATTGCTCAGGCATTAAGGGATATTAACTATAACGGGTATTTAACCATGGAGCTATTGCCTCCGTTTGCAGATCCATTTAATGGCAGTAAATGTGAAGAGTTTTATGATCAATATACCGAAGAGTCTATTACTTTCCTAAAAAACTTATTTGAGGAGATAAAATAAGATGAAAACGACAATGAAAGCTGCTGTGTTGTATGGTAAAGAAGACTTACGGATGGAAGAAATTCCAGTTCCTGAACTTGGGGATACAGATGTATTGATAAAAGTAAAATATACCTCAATCTGTGGTACGGACCCGCATATTTATGAACGCCGTTTTCCATCACCACTTCCATTAATCATGGGTCATGAATTTTCCGGTGAAGTGGCAAAGGTGGGTTCCAATGTAAGCTTTGTACAACCTGGTGATCGGGTTACAGCAGACATCAATATTGCCTGCGGTACATGCTATTATTGCCGCCATGGGCAAAAATTGCATTGCGAAAAGATTACTCAATTAGGGGTGCATGTAAACGGGGCTTTTGCAGAATATGTTAAAGTTCCTGAGAGTAATATTCATAAGATGCCTGAATCTATGACATGGCTCGAGGGAGCTTATATTGAGCCGCTCGCATGTGCGATCAGCGGTCAGGATAAAGCGAATGTTCAATATGGTGAAAACGTTGTTATCATCGGCGGGGGTCCTATGGGTATCGCCCATGCATTACTTGCAAAACTGAAAGGCGCAAGCAAAGTAATCCTTACTGAACTAAATCCTGTCAGAATTGAACTGGCTAAAAATATCGGTGTGGATTATGTCATCAATGCAGGTGAAGAGGATCCTATCGAAGCGGTTAAAGGATTGACAGACGGACGTGGCGCTGACGTTGTCATTGAAGCTGTTGGTTCTGCCTATACTTACGCGCAAACTTTTAAATTTGTAAGAAAAGGCGGAAAAATCCTTGTTTATGGAGCTGCGCCTGCAAATGTAACAATCCCTGTAAGTCCATTTGAAATCTATAGCAAGGAATTAACAATTGTTTCCTCCTATGCAGGAACTTATGACACATTCTCTAAAGCTATTGATTTAATTGCAAGCAAACGTTTCAATCCGGCTCCAATCATCACAACTCAATTTGATTTTGCTGATGTGAAACAAGGAATTGAAAATGCAGAGCATAATAAGGATATCCTGAAAACGGTTGTGAAAATTTCAGATTAAGTATGTTAGTGGTCAGAGTTCCTTGCGGGATGAGCAGGAACTCTGATTTTTACATTATCCAAGAGGTGAATTCGAATGTATAAATACAGTGTGACACAATGGATCTTTGGCAATGAGCCACTTAAAACAAGTTTAGATAGATTAAAGAAACATGGATATTATGGTGTTGAATTGGCAGGCGAACCAACAAAAATAGATGTTAAGTCTACAAAAAAATTGATAGATGAATATGGACTAGTCACTTCATCCCTATGTGGGATCTTCCCGGAAGAAAGAAACCTTTCGTCTGATTCTGCTGCTATAAGGCAAAATGCAGTTGATTATGTAAAAGCGAACATTGATTTATGTGCAGAACTTGGTACTGATGTTCTAATCGTTGTTCCATCGTCAGTGGGGAAACTTGCTCCAGATACAAGCTATGAACAAGCCTGGAATTATGCTCTGGAAAGTGTGAACAGCGTGGCAGACTATGCCGCCAAAAATAACGTTTATTTGGCGATTGAAGCCTTAAACCGCTATGAAACGTATCTTGTCAATAATCTAACGTTAGCAAAGAAATTTGTCGAGTTAATCAATAAGCCTTCAGTAGGAGTTATGGCTGACCTCTTCCATATGAATATTGAAGAACGTAATAGTGTTGAATCGATCCTTATGATAAAAGACTATTTAAAGCATGTCCATTTTGCAGACAACACCAGAGAAGGGGTCGGGGTTGGTACGATTGACTTTAAACAAGTTCTTAAAACCCTTTCTGACATTGGATATGAAAAATTTATCGCGATGGAATTCCTGCCGCGTGTTTCTAATCCATATGTTCAGTCTGGTGCTACAGGACAAAGTGATCTATATGATGAATTTACCAAGATTTCAATTGAAAACTCAAAAGCTTATGAAAAAGAGTTATTAATCCTTTAAAGACAAATGAAAGGAGAATTAGATGATCATCATTCATGCCTATTTCAAAGTTGATCCCAAAAAACGTGATGAGTTTCTTGAACAGGCCCAACGTGTAACGGTCTCCACCCAAGCAGAAGAAGGAAATATAAGCTACACTTTCTACGAAAACCCAGAAAAAAAAGGTGAGTTTGTATTACTAGAGAAGTATAGGGACCAAACTGCGGTTCAGCAGCATGAGGAAACAACAGCATTTAAGGTTTTTGTCAGTCAATTATCAAACTATTTAGTTGAACCATTGATTGTTGAATTATTTGAAGCGCAAAAAATAGAGAAATAGCTAGGTAAAACAGCAACCAGAGAAACGAATAGTTCAACAGATGTAACCGATTACAATTCTGAAGGAGACAGAGCCATGAATAAAATAAAAGTAGGAATCATCGGAACCGGTTTTATCGGCCCAGCACATATTGAAGCGATTCGAAGACTTGGATTTGTAGAAGTCTTGGCATTGGCGGAAACAAGTCAGGAATCCGCAGAACAAAAAGCGGCACAGCTTGAAATTCCAAAAGCATATGGTGATTACCGTGAAATGCTGAAAGACAGCGAAATCCAGGTTGTGCACAATTGCACACCGAATCACCTTCACTTTGCGATTAATAAAGAGATTATTTTGGCAGGAAAGCATGTCATTTCTGAAAAGCCATTGGCCATGAACAGTGAAGAATCAGCAGAATTATTGGCATTAGCTGAACAACATGGGATCGTCCATGGGGTGAATTTCAATTATAGACAGCATGCAAGTGTCCAAAACTTACAGGCAAAAATTGCAAACGGAGACCTTGGAAAAGTAAATTTGGTCCACGGAAGTTACCTGCAGGATTGGTTGTTATATGAGACAGACTTTAACTGGCGCCTTGCTCCGGAAGTTGGCGGCAAATCCCGTGCCGTTGCCGATATTGGGTCGCATTGGTGTGACACGGTCCAATTTGTAACCGGAAAGCGGATTGTAGAAGTTTTTGCTGATTTAGCAACAGTTATCCCAGTAAGAAAGAAAGCAAAAAATAATATTGCTACCTTTACTACACAAAATTTAGAAGATCAAGAATACGAAGATGTTCCGATCAATACAGAAGATTACGCATCTGTTCTTGTCCGTTTTGAGGATGGATCTAGAGGAGTTTTTACGGTATCACAAGTAAGTGCTGGCCGGAAAAATAGATTAAGCTTTGAACTTAACGGAAGTGAAAACTCTGTTTTCTGGAATCAAGAGGAACCGGAAAAATTATGGATCGGCCACAGAGATCGTGCAAATGAAATTTTGTTGGCTGACCCTTCCTTGTTTACTCCAGAAGCAAGGTCTGCGATTCATCACCCGGGCGGACACAATGAAGGATGGCCGGATGCTTTGAAAAACATGATGTTGAACTTTTACTCATTTGTCCGTGATGGCAAGAGCTTAAAAACCGACAAGGTTAATTTTGCGACATTCGAGGACGGACATGTGTCCATGTGTATTACAGACGCTATTTTAGAAAGCCATCAGCAGCAAAAATGGGTGAAGGTTCAGACGGTCAGGGAGGCGCTAGTATGAAACTAGGAGTTTTTACCCCTTTATATCAAAATCTTTCATTAGAGGAAATGCTCGATAAATTAGCTATTATGGGTGTTGAGGCGGTTGAATTAGGGACAGGGAATTATCCCGGCAACCATCACTGTAATCCGGATGAATTGCTAGCCTCTCCTGAGAAAGCAAGATCCTTCATGCATGCAATTGAAAGCAGAGGTATGATCATTAGCGGGTTAAGTTGTCATGGCAATCCGCTGCACCCAGATAAAAAATTTGCGAATGATTCCCATAAGGTCTGGAAAAAAACCGTTTTGTTAGCAGAACGTTTGGGAATACCGGTTGTGAATGGTTTTTCCGGCTGTCCAGGGGATTATGAAGGGGCAAAAAATCCAAACTGGGTAACCTGTTCCTGGCCGCCTGAATATTTAGAGGTACTGAACTGGCAATGGAACGATGTCGTAATTCCGTACTGGAAAGAAGAAGCCCAATTTGCCAAATTACATGGCGTAAATGTTGCCTTTGAAATGCATCCGGGTTTTGTCGTGTATAACCCTGAAACCTTGCTGAAATTAAGAGAGCATGCTGGAGAAAACATTGGTGCCAATTTTGATCCAAGTCACCTAATTTGGCAAGGCATTGAACCGGTTGAGGCGATTAAAAAACTGGGCCGCGAAAATGCGATTTTCCATTTCCATGCGAAAGATACCTATTTAGACCGTGCCAATATTAGTGTAAATGGAGTATTGGATACAAAACATTACAGTAATATCTTAGATCGTTCCTGGACGTTTAGATCCGTCGGTTACGGTTCTGATGAAAAATTCTGGAAGGACATTGTTAGTACCTTACGGGCTGTCGGCTACGATTATGTCATTTCCATTGAACATGAGGATATGCTTGCCTCAACAGATGAGGGTCTAAAGAAAGCGATTTCCCTTTTAAAAGGAGCCCTGTTCAAAGAGCAACTAACAGAGATGTGGTGGGCGTAAGCCAATGCGTGAAAAAGGCTGGGTTTCCAGCCTTTTTTCGTTTCACTGCAATAAATATTAAGTTTGTAAGTATTTTCTGATGGCATACGGTGCTTCTTGACGATAAGCCATTTTCCAAGCCTTTAAGACATTTTCTCTTGTTACACATATTGCAGGTACAACATAGTATGAAGCTACTTCCTTGCCAAGTAATGAATATCCCGCAATAATGGCTTGAGCGACTCCGTTTTCATAAGGCAGCTGAGCACCTAGACCCTTTACATTTCCTCCGGAAGCAATTTCAATTGCAACGTTCGTTCCCAAATCAACGGTCGTAATAACTAAATCTTTTTTTCCAGCTTTGTGTGCTGCGGCTAGTACCCCTTCTGCAGGTACATCCCAAATGGCAAAAATACCATCTAAATCAGGGGCTCTTGCTAATAATCCTGAAGCAGTTTTTTCAGCATCGTTAGGAGTGCTAATTCCAGCATGTTCAATGATACTAATATTTGGATATTTTTCTTTAATCGTAGTTTCGAATGCCTCTACACGCTGATTGTTTACAAAGAAATCCAAATCATGGAAAATTACTCCGATTTTTCCTTCTCCATTGAGTGCTTTTCCCATAATGTCGCCGGCGAATACACCATTTTGATAGTTATCTGATGTAACGACGCTTACATAATCTTTACCCACTTCTAATCCTTCAGGCATGCTATCCATAAAGATCAGTTTGATTCCAGCTTTTGCAGCTTTTTTAAAAACGGGAGCTGTTGCAACTCGATCAACCGGCAAACTTACGATAACATCCGGTTTTTTCGCGATAATTGTTTCGATATCTGAAATTTGTTTTTCAGGCTTAAATTTTGCATCTGTAACAGCCATAACTTCTATACCCATTCTTTTGAAAGTATCTTTTAAACCATTGATAATCGCTGTTGAAAAATCATTTTCTGTATAGTGCATCGCGATAGCAGCCTGATAATTCTTTTCCTTCAGCTTTTTCAAGTCTTTCAATGATAGCTGGAGTGTTTTGGCCGAAACGGCCACTTCACCGTATGGTCCTGTACTTAGAATTTTTTGTTCGGGAATGTTTTGATTGATTGTGCTTCTTAAAGTCTCGTTTACGGTTGCCAAAAACTCTTTTACATTAAAGGGTTTTGTTACATAATTATCAAACCCCATGTCTAATGCGGTTTGAATATCTTGCGGCATCGCATTGGCACTTACAGCTATAACAGAAATATCCTTCGTTTGTTTGCTTGATTTTAACAATTCCAACACTTCATAGCCATGGATATCCGGGAGGTTTAAATCTAAAAGTATTAAATCTACTTTATCATTTGCGGCCTTTTCTAATCCTTCTTTTCCGGTCCGGGCTGGTAAGAGTGTGTAGGAGGGCTGTACTTTCATGAGGCTGTGAACTAAGTGCAAGTTGGACTCGTTATCTTCAATATAAAGCAAACGGTAGTGATCGGCCTTACCTTCATTTACTTCAGCTGGGATAACATCTTCCCCCCATCGCATGGCAGCTTTTAAATCATTGGGCAGGGGGAGACTAAAGTAAAAATCACTGCCTATTCCTTTTTGGCTCGTTACACTAATTTCCCCGCCCATTTGAAGCACAAGCTGTTTTACTAAAGACAATCCAATGCCGGTGCCTTCTTCTTGTGTTCCTTCTATTCGATAAAATGGAACAAACACTTTTTGATATTCCTCATTGGAAACTCCAAACCCTGTATCCACGACATGTATAATCTGTTCGTTTCCTTTCAAATGAGAGAAGATAATCACTTTGCCGCCTTCCCGGTTATATTTAATCGCATTATCAAGAAGGTTAAGAAGGATTTGCTTAAGACGAATAGGATCAGCAAGAACTATGGTATTTTCCCGTTGATCAAATTGTTTATGAATGGTAATTTTCCTCAAATTCGCCCTTGGCTGAATGATTCTGATACATTCATTGATAATGACTAGAAAATCAACTTCTTCAATCAACATTTTTAATTGGCCAGTCTCGATTCTGGATAAATCTAAAATATCATTAATCAGGCTTAATAAAAGTCGTCCACCGTTTAAAATTTCCTGGACGAAATCCTGCTGCTCATCATTTAACGTTTCTTCTAATTCTAATAGCTGTGCAAAACCAAGGATACCATTCAATGGTGTACGGAGTTCATGACTCATCTTCGATAGAAAGTCTGACTTGGCCATATTCGCTTTTTCGGCTTCTTCCTTGGCTTGCAAAAGGTTATTTTCCGTGTTTTTCCATAATGTAATATCAGAAATTGTAACAAGGGCAGCCTGTCCTTCATCTATTTTAAGAGGAGTTGAATTGATGGAAAGCCATTTAATGCCACTTTCACAGTAGTTGACCCCTAAGATAAAATTTTGGAATGAAGCACCCTGCTCGAGTGTGATGACTCCAGGCAGTTCAGAATAGGGTAAATGTGACATGTCTTCTCTTACAAATTCTAATTGCATCAAGCTGGATTCATTTAATAAATCCGATTTAATGCCCAGTATTTTTTCAACATTTTCATTCAGTGCAACGATTCTACCCGATTTTTCATGAATAATGACACATTCGGACATAGTCCGAAGAACTTCCTTTGCTAAATTATCGTTGTCGGTGACTTCCATAATTTCCACCTAGCCCTTGGATTGTCATGAGTTCTTGAAAGCATAGCTTCAACTACATGTTACTATTATTTCAGTTTGTTTCAAAATCGGGGAAAGGAGGGGTCAAGGAAGGGGGTCAGTCCCCCACTGCGTTAAAGTGATATAACAGTGGGGGACAGGCCCCACACAAAAGCACCTCTTTCCCAATTTGGAATGAGGTGCTTTATTGTGTTATGCGCAGTGATTAGCTGTTTTGTTTTCTTTTGCTGCTGTAGTTTTGCGAATGAATGGTACCACCCAACGGTCTAGACCGATGCAGCCTGCATTGTAGCCGGCGACAATGATAATCACACCTAGTAAAATATCTAATGGGTTCGTAGATACAGTTCCGGCCATTACATAAGAGAAGTTCATCACTAGTCCGAAGAACACGGCAGCGGTGGTTAAGCAGCCAAGAATTAATCCCAAACCAACGAGAAATTCACCTAATGGAACGATTGTGTTAAAGATATGTGCGTTTGGTAAAGCGAAGTGTTGTAGGAATCCTACATAGGTATTGTAAACGATGCTGCCATCTGGACCTTTCACTGGATTGGCAACGGCACCTTTCAGGAAGCCGGTCGCATCAAAACCACCTGATAATTTGTGAAAGCCGGCCATTAAGAATTCATAGCCAAGATATAATCGTATGACCGTAAGTATGGCTGCAGCAGCTTTGTTTTCTCTTAAAAATTTGTTAAACATATAAAAGACTCCTTTATGAAAAAGTATTATTAATAACTTAATTACATTGTAATTATAATCCTTTTATCTTGAAACAAGTGTAATTTGTTCATCATTTCACATATCTGTCAATAAGGTTTGAACATTTTATTACGGACTATAACATTATTCGTAATTTTTGAAAAATTATTATTTTTTAACGCAATGTTATAACAAAATAACGTGTTTTGCAGAAGATAATGAGGTTTTAAAAGTATTGATATGACCGACATTTTCTTCCTTGATATATTAATATTATTTGTTATTTTTTCAAATATTTTTACTTTAAGTTTTCATATTCTCATGAAAAAAACTCTATGGTACGATCAAGAAGGTTACTTGTCATGCTGCTAACAAAGTTCCATACATATTGGGTCAAGTCATCATTATGATTACCTGAATCAAAATAAAAATAATCATTTCGAGGTGTATGATGAGTGCAATAGAGAATGATCAACGTGAAAATATGAAGCTTTTAATGGAAATTTTTAATCTCAAAATAAAATTAGGAGAATTATACCTTCAAACGGGACCATCCAGTTCAACCTATATATCGCTGAAAATAAAGCTGGATATGCTTATTGAAGAATACATGGAAGAAAAGCTGCTAACTTTGGGGTCATACTCATCTTTAGTAGAACCTGACCCGGTGCCGGTTACAAGCTGATCTTTTATATAAAATGAAAAAACTGCACAGTCTATTCACTGTGCAGTTTTTTTTAGTAATAATGTACGATCAAGATTCGATTAGATTTGTGACAGAAACACTTTGTTTGCTAGTAGGCTGGTCGAGCGGATGGATAGTTGCTGTACAGTTTTGTTGATCGACGTGCTCGATATAAATCGGTGTTCCGTTATACGTAACATTCGCCATAGAAGTTGAATTTGCTATTTCTTGTGCTCGTTTTGCGTCCATTGTCAAGTCTCCTTTTTGTTTTTAACAATTACAGTATTTGCTGAGAACTCCTATATATACATTTTTTAAAAGAAAGAGGAAAAATATCAGCGCACCCATTTTATGTTATTGCCATCGTTACCAATCAACATTGTCTTCCTACACACATACAATACTAAAAATGGTGAGGAGATGAAGATTCTTGTCAAATTGGTATGGAGGGAAAACTTTTCCGGCATACGCGTATGTAACACTGACAGGGACGGAGCCTATCAAGGTGAAACCCGGGGAAAGTATTAAATTTAATCAAAATGGGGCAATACGAAATATTAAGTTTAATGATCCCAGTGATACGATAACGATTCTGAAATCGGGCGATTATCAGATTGAATATACAATATTGCTCGGTGGTCCTGCCTCTACTTCGGTATATGGACTATTTTTAAATAATTCCTTAGTGGGCGGAGAGCTTACCAACTATGGTATTCAAAGACAGGTTGATGGCGCTAATCTAATGCTGGTTGGACAAGCGATTATCCATATTTCAAAGCGGTCAAAACTACGACTTACCAATATAGGTCCATCTACGGATACGCTATTACCTGTTCTGGGCGGAATAGGAATCAATGCGGCATCATTATCCATTGTAAAACTTAGCTAAATTTGTTTATAGGAAAATAAAGCAGGCCGATCTCTATTTTTATAGATTAAAAGTGTATAAACTTTGTATTTTTGGTTCATACTAGTACTACAATTTTAATCGAAAGGGAGAAGCTGGTGGTGGAAAACTAATAGATTGTTTGTCCAAGTTGTCTTTAATATGTAGGATTTTGATTTTGCATATTAATTCGTTTAATTGCATATCAATTTTTGAAACCGTAAATAAATTGTTGTTATTGCTTGCTTGGATGGTTTTGTCAAAATTTGTTTTATGAATTCTTTTGAATATGCAAACGCTTTCAATTATAATTAACACAGGTGGATGGCATGTGTGGCCATCATGGTATACGGCGTAGGACGGGGCCGATACTCTCATTGAATACTAGGATCACTAGACATTGGACCGAAATGATTGACTACCATTTATCAGAAGAAGCCTTTTGTATAAAGAGACGGATGGATAAAAAAAGAAAGGGGAAAAAATCATGGAGAATGGAAAAATCTTGTTTGATAGTTTTGTTAAGGAAGACCGTTTTGAACTTAATTCCTATCTTACTTATTTATTTGAGCTAATCTATGACTATTTTCCAGAGCAAGATGATAGGTTGGCAAATTAGGGGCCTGACCCCCGGCAGAGTAATGCGTTAAAGCAATGGGGGACTGACCCCACACAAAAGCACCTCATTTCCATTTGGGAATGAGGTGCTTTTGTGTTATGCGTGATGAGGCGCTGTTTTGTTTCCTTTTGCAGTTGTAGTTTTTCGTAAGAATGGTACAACCCAGCGATCTAAGCCGATACGGCCTGCGTTATAGCCTGCAGCGATGATAATCACACCTAGTAAAATATCTTATGGGTTCGTAGATACGGTGCCGGCCATTACATAAGAGAAGTTCATCACTAGTCCGAAGAACACGGCAGCGGTGGTTAAGCATCCAAGAATTAATCCCAAACCAACGAGAAATTCACCCAATGGAACGATTGTGTTAAAGATATGTGCGTTTGGTAAGGCAAAGTGTTGTAGGAATCCTACATAGGTATTGTAAACGATGCTGCCATCTGGACCTTTCACTGGATTCGCTACGGCGCCTTTTAGGAAGCCGGTCGCATCAAATCCCCCTGATAATTTGTGGAAGCCGGCCATTAAGAATTCGTAGCCAAGATATAAACGTATGACCGTAAGAATGGCTGCCGCGGCTTTGTTTTCTCTTAAAAATTTGTTAAACATATAATAGACTCCTTTATGAAAAAGCATTATTAATAACTTGATTACACTGTTATTATAATCTTTTTATCTCGAATTGAATGTAAAATGTTCACTGTTTCACATATTCGTCAATAAGTTTTGAACATTTTATTACGTGGGGTCATTAAGTGGGGTCAGTCCCCCGCTCTGATACAACTTTAACGCAGTAACGGTGTGGGGGACTGACCCCTAAAGTAATTTATCGAAATAAGGAGGAAAACGAGGAAGGATGTTGAATTATGTAATTTGTGAATGAATAATTTTTAGATTTGAAAGAGGTGTGTTAAAAGTTGGCAAGAAAACTCCGTTTTTGGATGCCTGGTGCTATGTATCATATCACAAGTCGAGGTAATCGAAAGTCTGTCATTTTTTATGATGATGAAGATCGTTTGGTTTATTTGGATTTATTAGAAAAAACACGTGATTATTTCCCTTTTCACCTCCACACATATTGCCTCATGTCTAACCACATTCATCTCCAATTAGAGACCATTGAACATCATCTTAAGGATATTATGAAGATGCTAAATTCAAGGTATGCCATTTATTTTAACAAACGACATCAGATTGATGGACATGTTTTTCAAGGTAGATATAAGGCAGATTTTATTGATTCGATTGATTATCTTTTGAAAGTAGGACGGTATATTCATTTGAATCCTTCCGAAGCATGTATTGTATCATCCCCCGAAGCCTATCAGTGGAGCAGCTATTCTGCCTATATTTCAGATTACGACAATCCGCATATTACAACCACCAAAATTTTATCCTATTTTCCAGAGCCGCAGAAAGAAAACTATCGTAAATTTGTGGAAGAAGATTTATTACCCCATTTTAAATTAGCCGAGCAACAGAACAGAATGAGCGAATTCAATTGTTAAAAATGAATGTTCCATTATTTTATCCAATATGATAAAAAATATGGGGTCAGTCCCCCGCTGCTTTAAAGCGGCGGGGGACTGACCCCGATTAAAGGAAATTTATTTCTAGTGTCGAAATAAATAGAGGAGAAGTCATTTTACATTGGAGGCATCGGTTATGGCAGGGATAAGAGGAATGGAGTCAGAGGATTTGTATCAATTGAAATCGGTGGTGAATCCGCAGTTTTCTCCTGATGGTGAGTCGTTTGTTTATGTTCAAACTTCGATTGACAAGGAGCATGATGAGTACCAGGCACATCTTTTTTACCAAGTGCTTGATCATAGCAGGCAATCTGTTCAATGGACTTTCGGAAGAGGGAAAAATCACTCACCGAGATGGTCACCGGATGGAAAAGAGCTTGCTTTTGTATCGAACCGCACCGGGAAAAATCAAATTTATGTTTTGAGTTTAAATGGCGGAGAAGCAAGGCAGATAACATTTCTTCCAAGCGGGGCGAGCAATCCTGTATGGTCTCCAGATGGAACAAAGCTTGCTTTTACAACTTCTGTCCAAGCGAATAAATTTGGCCAGGAAGAGGAAAAACAGGAAAAACCGGTTCCGCTTGAAGTGACGATAATGAAATATAAATCCGATTCTGAAGGATTTTGGCAGGGAAGATATAAACAAGTTGCTTTGGTGGAACTGAATGGCGGGCAAGTCACTCAGCTAACGGAAGGGGATTACGATGTAACCCTTTTTAGCTGGTCACCAGACGGGAAATATCTTGCATTAGGAGCAGACTTAACAGAGAATGCTGATTTATCATTCATACATGATATCTACCTCTTTGATATAGATAAAAAAGAATTCAACCTAATCACCGATGGTGCCGGCCATTTTGGAAATGTGAGCTGGTCGCCAGATGGAAACTATTTAGGGATGATTGGGCACGATCGGAAATTTGAGAATGCGACACAGGCAAAGATCTGGCTTTATCAATTAAATACAAAGAAGTTCTCTTGTGTAACATCTGAGTTGGATTTTCCGGTAGGAGATTTTATGGTAGGTGACTTTCAACAGGGCGCAACCGCTCCAGGTTTAATCTGGTCACATGATAGCAAAGGATTTTATTTTATCGGATCAGACCATGGAAGTACCAATATTTACTTTGGAGATATTGGTGGTGAAGTACGCGAAGTATTTGTAGGTCAGCAGCATGTATATGGACTATCCGTGCATACGGAATCACAAAAGGCACTGATTGCAAAAAGTACACCAACAGAAATGGGGGATTTGTATTTGTTATCGTTGGCTGAAGATGGGGAACTTCAAAAGCTAACTGATGTCAACGAAACGGTGTTAACGGATATAGAGCTGGTCGAGCCGGAGCCTATTGAGTTTGAAGGAGCAAAGGACTGGAAGATTCAAGGCTGGCTGATGAAGCCCGTTGGATTTGAGGAAGGAAGAACATATCCATTATTGCTGGAGATCCATGGTGGTCCGCATGCTATGTACGGAGATACCTATATGAATGAGTTTCAAATTTTAGCTGCAAAAGGATATGCGGTATTGTATGTAAATCCACGTGGCAGCCATGGTTATGGCCAAGAGTTTGTCAATGCTGTTCGCGGTGATTATGGCGGCGGTGACTATCAGGACTTAATGAAGGCGGTTGATTACGTTTTAGAAAAGTATGATTTTATTGATGGTGAACGAATCGGTGTGACCGGCGGAAGCTATGGCGGCTTCATGACGAATTGGATTGTTGGACATACCAATCGCTTTAAGGCTGCTGTCACCCAGCGTTCTATTTCAAACTGGATTAGTTTTTATGGAGTAAGTGATATTGGGTATTATTTTACAGAGTGGCAGATTGATGGTGATTTTCGAGATATGCCAAAGCTTTGGGAGCATTCACCGCTGGCCTATGTAGAAAATGTTGACACACCTTTATTAATTCTCCATAGCGAAAAGGATTACCGCTGTCCCATCGAGCAGGCAGAGCAATTATTTATTGCATTAAAACGATTAGGTAAAGAAACAAAGTTCATCCGTTTCCCTGAAGAAAATCACGAGCTTTCCCGCAGCGGCAAGCCGTCATTAAGAAAAAGCCGGCTGGATTGCATTGTAAGCTGGTTTATGGAAAAAATATAAGCAGCAGGGCCAGTCCCCCACTGCTTTAATGTAGTAAAAAAGCGGGGGACTGGCCCCCGCTGCTTTAACGCGTTATAAGAACGGGGGACTGACCCCTAAAAGTACTTCGACATGATGTCATTGATTTCTTGCGGGTTTATGACGATTTGTGAGTTGTTGGCTTTTAGGATATCGTCATACATGGTTTGACTGACGCCGTGTAGTTGATGGTAGGTCAGCTGTTTGTTGGCATCAAAGTTTTTCACTGCAAGGCCAAGACTTAGGATGTCAGATGTTGACATGTTGGTTGCAACGACAAAGTCTGGAATTGAGTTGGCCAATGAAGGAAGTCTTGGAATATTTGTTGGATCAAGCGCCTTTTTGGCAATTCCTTTAAGCGCTTCTTCCTGCATTTGCTGACGGCCATACTCTCCAGTTGCAAGCGAGTGGCGTTCGTGAACGATTTCTGCAACCATTTCACCATCAAGAGTATGAACACCTTTTGTAATCACTTTGTCTTTATTATGTTTATACCATGGTGCAGTTAAGGTCACATTCGTTGGTACATCCATGGTAATGCCGCCAATCGCGTCAACCATCGATTGGAAGCCCTGATAATTTGTTTCGACATAGTAGTTGATCGGCACGCCTGTAAGCTCGCCGACAGCTTTGACAGCTGCTTCAATTCCTGCTTTTGTTCCTTCTGTTGCCTGCATAATATATTGAACACTTGTCAATTTTGTATAACCATAACCATCAAGGTGAACGCGTGTATCACGCGGAATACTTACCACTTGGTATTGATTATTTTTTAAATCAACGTGAATGAGCATCATTGAGTCTGAGTGGCCGATCTTTTGCCCTTTTCGTTGGTCCGACCCAATCAGTAATGCGTTAAAAACTGAATCTTTTGGTGCTGCTACTTCATTTTTATTAGCTGAACTTACGACAGGGATATTTGTAAAATGATTCTTTGGCTGCAAACGATTATACTCATAGCCCAGTACACCGGCCGCAATAATGACCACGCCTAGAACACCGGCAACAGCCTTTTTCCATTTCGGTTTTTTTGCATGTTTTTCGCTTCTCATCGTTCTCCTCCGTTCTTTCTAGCATTCTATTAATGAAACTCCATACTAGAATTCAACAAATTTTTTACAAGGTTAATGATTCAAAGGCAGAATTATTAAGGATATCTATTTAACGTTTGATTAAAATCGAATTCATAGTGATGCTGTCGAAAAATGTAAAATTAGTAAACAAGGAATATCATACGGTAATGATAACATAATTGCAATGTTAATAATAATCCCAGTTCACAACCATTTTTCATATTTAGGAAGGATTATCCACACAGGATGATTGGGAAATTTTCTTTCGATAGGATAATTGACCCTAAATCTTTCATTTTTGAAAAAATTCCTCAAAATCCCAATAATGTAATAGTATAATAGTCTAGTATATTTAAAAAATTGGGGAGGAAAAATGAGAAAGACAGTCATCTTAGTTATTGCAATGTTTATGCTTTTCCCGCATTTACTAGTGGAGGGAAGCACGAGTTATCCTGACGTGAATCAATATATCGCTTCTAAGAAATTAGCACCTGTAAAAGTAGAATACAATCATAAAGATTTTCCAATCTTTAATTATCGTTATGGCAAAGGGATGGTGGAAGGGGTTGTCGCCCATGAAACGGCGAATGATTACTCGACCCTTTCGAGTGAAATTGCCTATATGTCCAAACATTACGATAATGCATTTGTACATGCTTTTGTTGATGGATCCCATATTGTTGAAATCCATTCTCCGGATTATGGTGCTTGGGGGGCAGGGAGCTATGCCAATCAACGGTTTGTGCATGTCGAATTAGTACGAGTACATACTTTTGACCAATTCGCCCGTTCGATTAATAACTATGCCAGTTATATTGCTTCCATTCTCTATCACTACGACTTGCCGGTTACAAGTGCCGAGAAAAATGGCATCGGGACGTTGTGGTCACATAACGCAGTGACAAAATTCCTTGGTGCGACCACCCATGGAGATCCCCTTGGATATTTTACTAAGTGGGGGTATAGCTGGGATAAGTTTGCTCAATTAGTAACGAGTAAATTTAATCAGCTGCCTGACAAAGTGGATTCTACGAATAAACTGGGCATGCTTCGAAGCGGGAACGCGGTGATTTACTCTGTCATACCCGATACAGTTTCGGCGGCCACCGTTTCGACCGATACTGTTTATTACATAAAAAAGGTGAAAATTGAAAAGGGTCAAATCTTTTATTTATTAAGTAATGATACGGGGGATATAGGCTGGGTAAAAGAATCCAATGTATCAACCTTGCCGGCTACCGTTGTCGATAACACGACAAAAATGTTTCTGATTAAAGGAACCGGGAGTGCGTTTAGAAAGGAATGGGGTGGAAAACAGGATACTGTATTTGCCAATCTTTCCGCCTATAAAGGACAATTTTTCAAGGTGCAATTAACGGAAAAAGTCGGAGCTTCAATTTGGTATCGCGGACTGTTAGGCGGGCAAACCGTCTGGATTGATTCGAATGGTGTGGAAGCTATTAAAGAGATCAATACAAGTCAATTAGGTCATATTAAAAATAGCAGCACAAAGATTTACAAATATATTGGCGATGAATCGACGGTGGTTACAACTGATTCCACTTATTTAGGAACCGTATATAGCTTGAACAAACAAGCCATTGCCAACGGTCAAACCTACTACTTGGTTAGTGGCGATCATGGAGTCGTCGGCTGGATGAAGTCTTCTGATTTAACGGTCATGCCGTCTGCCTTGCTCGATACAAAAGTCAAAATGCTTCTGATAAAAGGTACGGGCAGAGCATATAGCAAGGGATGGGGCGGAAGCAAAGATATCGTTATTGGGAATCTTTCGGGGTATCATGATCAATGGTTGAAGGCTGTGGCAACGGAAAGAATCGGAACGGCCTTGTGGTATCGTGGGGTTCTGGGCGGAAAAACGGTGTGGATTTCGTTGAGTAACCTATTTGCCATCAAGGAGAGCAGTACAAGCCGTTTAGGATTTGTGAAAAGCGGAGGGGGCAAAATCTATAAAAGGATTGGTGACAGCTTCTCCTCATTTTCAGCCGGTTCGACATATACCAATTCAGTCTTTTATATAATGAAGCAAGCTGCAGTAAAAGATCAAACTTATTACTTACTAAGTAAGCTGCCCAGCAGTGTGTCAGGAGTGATCGGCTGGGTAAATGCGACGGATTTATCGACACAGAGCCATACTGTCGTGGATCACCGCAGCAAAAAATTCGTAGTAAAAGGTGCAGGAACGGCCTATAGCAAACCATGGGGCGGTAAGAAAGACATTATCTACCTAAACCTCTCTAAATATAAAGGGAAAATATATCAAGTCTCTTCTACCGAAAAAGTCGGCCAAACCACTTGGTATTGCGGAGTCCTGAGCGGCAAAAAAGTTTGGATAGGGTCAGTCCCCTACCGCCTTACCGCAATAAAATAGGGGTCAGTCCCCCACTGCATTAAAGTGTTATCACAGTGGGGGACTGACCCCTGAAGTTTAACTCATGTATTTACACTTTTTTGTTTATTTCTTTATAGGCCACTACCTTTAAGGCGGTTATTTCGTCTGGTGTTAGTTTGCTGCGCAGGATCTGGAGGACTTGGGCTTTGGTCATAGTTCCGGCTTGGACTTTTGAGTACATATCTTTTAGCTGGGACAGACCTATTCTTGATATTAATAATTGTGCCGCTTGTTCTTTTGTGTCGAATGGCAGCTTTTTGCTTTGGAAATTGGTTGTGCTGCTATTACTGGTGGTATTACTTGATTTTCCAGCAACCTCGGTGGCTTGATTCGCCTGGCTTGAGCTAGTACCCGCAGCTGAATTTGACTTATTAATAAGATTTTTTAACTGTGGATCGTTTTCGATTGATTTTTTCAAGTTAGGGTCGTTCTCAATTGATTTTTTGATTTTTTCCATCTCACCGGATTTTTTAAATTCCGTTGATACATTGTCAATCAATTTATTGGAGGCAATATTCAAGGCGACCCGATAGACTCCGAAACCGATTCCAGCTAAAAGAACGAGTGAAGTGACAATAATAATTAATTTCTTCATTATAAACTCCTTATTTATGAAAAAAATTACTTTATCCTATTAAAAAGGGCCGGACCCTCAACGTACAATATATCGACACTTGGCAAGCGACTCTATATTGTCTGTAAAACGAGGGGTCAGACCCTTTTAGGAGATCCTCTTTTTTATCTAGCTGCTTTAACAACTACGACTGTAGCTTTGCTCACATTTTTCGCTTTATCCTTCGCGGTTATATAAAGAGTGGTGCCTTTTCTTTGAGCAGGAATTTTCACGCTGAAAGTTCCTTTGCTGGAGACAGTTCCAGTCGCCAACACTTTTGAACCATAACCGATGGTAATTGTTGCGCCAGCTTCTGCTTTACCATTGACTGCACGATCATTCGAGTCAACAGAATAAACAGTTGGTTTTACAGGAGCAGTCTTATCAATTACAGTTACTGTTCTTGCCTTGCTCACGTTGCCTGCGACATCCTTCGCGGTTACCGTTAGAACTGTACCAGCCTTTTGGGCTTTAATCTTAATGGCGAAAGTACCTTTAGAAGATGTTTTTCCTGTCGCAACCGTTGTTTTTCCATTTTTGATGGTAATGAGAGAATTCGCCTCTGCCTTCCCGTTGACTACTGTGTCATTGTCATCCACTGTATAAACAGTTGGCACACCTGTATACTTATCAAGGACTTTGATTGTTTTCGCCGCACTTACATTGCCAGCGGCATCCTTTGCGGTTACCGTTAGGATTGTATTGCCTTGTTGTGGCTTAATGGAAAGGGCGAAAGTTCCATTCGCGGCTGCTTTTCCGGAAGCAACGGTCGTTTTTCCACTCTTCACCGTAATGTAGGAATTAGCCTCAGCTTTTCCGGAAATCACATGGTCAAGGTTACTGAAAGAATTAACTGTTGGCGTAGCTGGTGCCTTAGTATCTTTAATGGTTATTTCTTTTGTAATAATTGGCAGGTTCAAATAGTAAGCCTGTACTTTGACTGTTCCTGTCTTTTTGGCAGTCAGCTTATTGCCGGAAAAAGTTGCAACGGAAGAGTCGTTTGTTTTCCAAGTAATACCTTTACTAAGGTCAAAAGAAATGCCTTGTTGGATTACTTTAAAGCTGTAGCTTGCACTTGAGCCAAATTCAATTGTGCTCGCACCATAGATGTCGCCGCCTTCAGAACGAATCAAAGCAGATGAAAACCCTGCAGAAGCAGCTTTAGTTGGGTCGATCACGGTTTCCGCTTGAGCTTTGATGCCAAGCAGGTTTTGCATAGATACGTCTAATTTCTTTGAGAATAAGCCGACAAGACTTTTGAATTGCGGATCAGCAAGGGTCGCATCAATTGCAGCATTGACAACATTATCAAAGCTTTTGGGTTGAGCTTCGAAGAAGTTTTTCACTAATTCCTGCTCAAGGTTTTGCTCAAAGCTAGCAAATAATAAAACGGCCTTGTCAACGGAAAGCTCTCCGTCAAAAATCTTTGTGAAATCGGCAGCGTGGTCTTTTTTAAACTGATCAAGCGCAGCCTTGAATTCAGTGGTATTTGTTTTGTATTCAAGCTTAGCTAGGTCGGTGGCTATTTTAACCGCTGTTCCTTTTACTGTTTTATTGTCGATTTTTGCTACTAAACTAGCTCCCAGAATAGTAGCAAAGTTAACTTTTGCTATATTGCTATAAGCGGCCTTAATATCAGCAATATCGGAAGCTGTTAGTTTGCTATAGATTTTACTGTGGTAGGAGACAATGTCTGTTGTCATCGTCGCAGCATATGCGGTATGAGATGAAACAGCTAAGTCAGCTGCCATTGGTGTTAAGACGAGTGTACCCGCCAAGATAAATTTAAAAGCATTCTTATGTAGTGGTGTTTTCATTAGTATGTCCTCCAGTATTTTTCACTTCTATTATTATACTGTAAAAAATAAAAGGATTAAAGTTTTTGTGGCGAAAAATGTAAAATTTTTAGATAATTATTCATCCTACAAAAAGACTATAACAAATCAAAAAAAAGACGGTGTAAAAAAGAATCATTGAAAAATGCTCTTTTTACATCGTTCTTTTTTTTTACAGCCTCAATCAAAATGATTTTTATCAATCTGTTATAAATTTATAGCGCAAAATGGCTGCTAGCCCTGCACCATGTTTGAATTCACCTTGCTGTACCAGGGTTTTCAACTTTTCCATGCTTATTTTGTGCACTTCAATTTGTTCACTGCTCTCTAGGTTTTGTTGAGCAGGTATTAAACCGGCTGCGGCAAACAAAAATATTTCTTCACTTGTGGAGCCGGGAGAAGGATAAAAGCTGCCTAATTCGAGCCAATGTTCAGCTGAATGACCTGTTTCTTCTTCAAGCTCCCGTTTAGCGGCTTCAATCGGAGTCTGGTCATCGGCGTCAATCATACCGGCCGGCAGCTCCCATTCCCAGCTTTTTATGGAATGACGGTATTGTTTTAAACAAAGGACCTCATTATCCTCCGTAATCGGGAGGATACAAACTCCTTTGGCAAAACTCAAATAGGAAAAAGTCTTCTCTTCCCCGTTCGGCAAAGTAACCTCATCTGTAATAACCTCAAAACGATCAATCTTTTTCATTATAGAACTGTTGATTTTCCAATCCATTTATATCACCTTTCTGGGGCCAGTCCCCCACTCTGATACCACTTTAAAGCGGTGGGGGCCAGTCCCCCATTCTGATATCACTTTAAAGCAGCGGGGGTCAGTCCCCCTTTTTTATCTTTATACATTTCCTGGTCGGCTAGTTCGAGTATTTCTTCGACCGTTATGATGGTACCTGGTTTATAGTGGTAAAGGCCGTGGCTCGCTGAAACTGGGTAGGGTTTATTGATTTTCCGGAATTCTTTTTCAATGTTTTCCCATATTTCTCGGACTTTTTTGATTTCCTTGTGGAAAAAAATAATGATAAATTCATCGCCGCCTTGGCGAAATAATACATCATCATGGTTAATACAACGAATGATGGTTTCACAGCATGTTTTTATTAAGTCATCACCAGTGGAGTGGCCGAAACGGTCATTGACTAATTTTAAATTGTTGATATCGATATAGCAAATAATGAACTCTTGAGAGCTGCATCCATCATAGAAGTACTTTCTAAGCAATTCCATTCCGCTTCTCCGGTTCATCACACCAGTCAGTATATCAATCGAAGCGTGCATTGAAAGCTCTGCTTCTTTCTTTTTCAGATCCGTTATATCCGTCGTCCCGATTAAAATGCATACGTCATCTAAGTAATCCACCAACTCAAAATTCAGAATGGACCAAATGGACCTTTCATGACTAATTTGCTGTTCGGTCACGTAGTGCTTAATGCTGGGCTGCACTTCTAACTGTTTGAATAAACGATCCCTTTCCTTTGGGTCTTTAATCAAGAAATCAGTATTTATCTGGTTAATATTTTTTTCCTCAAGATGGTAATATTCCATTGCGTATTTATTCACTAGTAAAATTTCGCCAGTCTGTCGCTTTGCAAGGATTAAGGGAGTTGGATTCATGTTAAATAATCTGATGAAGCTTTCTTCATTCCTTTTTAATTTAAGCTTGTTTGAAAAATCATTTTGTCGGAACTTATAAAATGAAAAAGCGAGTGTAAAGGAAATGACGGCAGCACCTGTAGAGTTTATCATTTTTGATAGAAACAATAAATAATGGTGTTCCATGAAAAATAACCCTATAAGGAAAAATAAATGGATTCCTAAAAACATAGAACATAATGTTCTTGGTCTAATCGGAAAAATAACAGCAACGGATAATAATATAATGATATAGGCATATATATTCCCGGTGAATAACTGACTATTAAGGGACGAGACTGCACCGATCATTAAATAAAGAAAGATATAGAGATGAATGATGAATCTCTTATTTACGTTTTTATACCAATGATAAATCAAAAGAAAACAGAGTGAGATGAGCAGCCCTGTTATATGTACGGCAGAAAGCGTGAATTTAAAAATTGGATTCTTTATGGGTCGAAAAAAGAAAAAATCTACAATAAAAAAACAAGGATAGGTTATGATTAGCATATAAGAAACGAGCTTGATCCGTTCAAATAAAACCTTATTATTAAAATCAAAAAATTCATTATCTGGAAAAATGAGAAGTTTCTTAACCAACAAAAATCCCTCCAAGGATCTCAGGCAGGGGTATTTCCTACTATCTTCATATAGAAAAATGATACCATAAATTTGCTTGGGGGTCAGTCCCCCGCTGCGTTAAAGTGATAATAGAGTGGGGGACTGACCCCGGAAGGGTTTTTAAATGAAAAAAATTGTATTACTGTTAGTTTTGGTGTTTTTGGTGGTGTTGGGGATTTTTTTTGTGAATGCGGGGAGGTTTTTGGTGATTCCTGATGATATTCATAAGTCGGATGCGATTATTGTGTTGAGCGGGGACCGTGGCGAGCGGATTGAAAAGGCGGCTGAACTTTATCATCAGGGGTATGGAAAGTATTTTGTCATTTCGGGCGGTATTGTTTACAACGATATCACGATTGCTCAATTGATGAAGGAGCATGCGATGAAGCTGGGGGTTCCTGAAAAGGCCATCATCCTGGAGGAACGTGCCGATAGCACGTATGAAAATGCGCACTTTACGAAGGCCGTGCTTAAGCCTTATCCGATTCATTCAGCGATCGTCGTTTCTTCCAACTATCATATGAAAAGGGTCAAAATGCTATTTGATCGGGAATTTAAAAATACCAATATCAAACTTTATTATGCGAGCGCAAAGGATCGTTATTTTAACGAAACCCGGTGGTGGAGTAATAATAAGAGTATAATGACCACGATTAATGAATATATCAAAATGCTTGGATATGCCTTGGGGAAGAATTATTAGAAGAAAATCCATCCCACTTTTCGGGGAGAAGTGTCGTGCAGCGGCACTTCTTTTTTTATGGTTGTTAACTCTTTTAAAAAGGGTCCCGAGTGGTCTTACATAATCTCTCCCAATGGAACCAATAATAAATTCGTTTGTGTGAATTTATTAATAGGAGGAATTGAGGATTGGCCAAATATTTTTTCATCATTATTATAATCGTGTTAGTGGTGGCAGGGCAGATGATTCCTCCCCGGGCATTTGGGGCAAAGTCAGACAGCACGGTTCAGCTGCGCTTGCTGGAAACGACCGATGTGCATGTGTTTTTGGCGAATTATGATTATTATCAAACCAAGCAGGATGACAAGGTTGGCTTAGTGAAAACGGCGACCCTCATCAAACAAGCTCAAAAGGAAGTGAAAAATTCGCTGTTGTTCGATAATGGCGATCAGATTCAAGGAAATCCTTTGGGGGATTATGTGGCGAAAGTGAAGGGATTAAAGCCGGGCGAGGTCCATCCGGTCTATCGCTCATTTAATCTGTTGGGCTACGATGCCACCACACTCGGCAACCATGAATTTAATTATGGCTTGGATTTTTTAAAGGAGACATTGAATGATGCAAAAATGCCGGTGGTCAATGCGAATGTGGTCAAGGCCGGTACCGACCAGCCGTATTTTAAACCGTATGTGATTTTAAAAAAGACGGTTGTGGATGAGCGCGGGAAGAAGCAAACGTTTAAGGTTGGGGTAATTGGCTTCGTGCCGCCGCAGATTATGGAATGGGATAAGGCGAATCTGGAAGGAAAAGTAGAGACGAAGTCAATTGTCGAATCGGCGCAGAAATATGTGCTCATGATGAAAAAGAAGGGGGCCGATGTGATTGTGGCCCTTGCCCATACGGGAATCAGCGACGAGCCTTATCAGCCTGGGATGGAGAATGTCGGTTATTATGTCACTCAGATAAAAGATATTGATGCGGTGTTTACCGGCCATCAGCATAACACCTTCCCAGGGCCGATTTATAAGGATTTACCGAATACGAATCTCGAAAAAGGAACGATTAATGGGAAGCCGGTAGTGATGGCCGGGGCGTTCGGCAGTCATCTTGGTGTGATCGATCTGCAATTGGAGAAAAAGCGCGGAAAGTGGCAGGTGGTTGATAGTAAAGGATTTCTACGCCCGATTGCAGATGCTGCAGGCAAATCACTTGTGCAAACGGACGAGACATTAATGAACGCAATCAAACCGGAGCATGAAGCTACGATTAAATATGTTAAACAGCCTGTTGGCGAAACAACGGCACCGATTTATAGCTATTTTGCGCTCGTTCAGGATGATCCTTCTGTGCAAATTGTCAATAATGCACAAACGGAGTATTTGCAGGGAGCCTTAAAGGATCCGGCTTTTAGCAAGTATGCTGGTATCCCTGTGCTCTCGGCGGCGGCGCCGTTTAAAGCGGGCGGCCGAGGCGGTCCGGAATATTACACAGACATTCCGGCAGGAACATTGGCTATTAAAAATATCGCGGATTTGTATTTGTACCCGAATACACTTCAGGCGAAATTAGTCAATGGGGCACAGCTTAAGGAATGGCTGGAAATGAGCGCGGGGCAATTCAATCAAATGAACCCGGCTGCGAGCGGCGATCAGCCGTTAATTAACCTTTACTTTCCGTCGTATAATTTTGATGTGATTGATGGTGTGCAGTATCAAATTGATGTGACGAAACCAGCAAAATATGATGCAAACGGGAAAGTCATTAACGCGGGTTCCAGTCGGATTCTGAATTTAACCTATCAAGGAAAACCGGTTGCAGCTGACCAAAGGTTTATTGTTGCGACGAATAACTACCGTGCCTCAAGTACTACCTTCCCTGGAGTCAGTCAGGGGGAAGTAATCTTCAAGGCACCTGATGAAAATCGACAGATCGTCATGAACTATATTCAAGCGCACAAGCCGCTGAATCCTTCTGCGGATCAAAATTGGTCGCTTGCCAAATTCAAAGGGACTGCAACAACTGTGTTTGATTCTTCACCGAAGGCTCAGGCCTATGCCAACCAGTCCCCAATTATTAAATATATGGGGCCATCAGCCGGTGGATTTGCGAAATATTCGATTGATTTGACGGAATAGGTTGCGGTGTTTCACGTCTTGAGTTTTAAGTCAGTAAAAAGAGACCTTGGGTTTTCACCAAGGTCTCTCATCGTTGTCAGGAGGAATTTCAGCCCAACCAATCCCAGTTTTCCAGGTCGTTCAAATCGATATGCCGCGGTATGGTGCCGTCCATAACTTCTCCTTCATGCATCAGGTAGTAGTGCCGGATGGGCTTCAGGTTATCGTCGAATTCATAGACGAGAGGGGTACTGTTAGGAATATTAAGGCTTGCCACACCGTCATTGGGAAGGCAGTCGAGATATTTCACGAGGGCCCTTAACGTATTTCCGTGAGCGGAAATAATGATATGCTGGTTGCGTTTTAAGTCAGGGACAATACGTTCGTGCCAGTAGATTAAAGCACGCTTTTCTGTATCGAGAAGGCTTTCTGTAAAAGGAATGTTTTCCTCCCCGATACCGGCATATTTTGGGTCGGATTGGTCACTTACATGCCCTTCGCTGGAAATGGCCGGCGGCTGAACGGCGGCAGATCTCCGCCATTCATTGACCTGTTCTTCCCCGTATTGTGCGATGACTTCGTCTTTGTTCATTCCCTGCAATGCGCCATAATGCCGTTCGTTTAGTCTCCAGGATTTATGAATGGGGATCCAGACTAAATCCATTTCATGCAGCATAATCCATAATGTTCGTATCGCCCGTTTCAGAACGGAGGTATGGGCAACATCAAAGGTAAATCCATGCTTTTTAAGAATGGATCCCGCCTCCCTTGCCCCCTGATAGCCATCATCGGTGAGATCGATATCCTTCCAGCCGGTAAACCGGTTTTCAAGATTATAAAGACTCTGTCCATGACGAATTAAAACAAGTTTCTTCAAACGTAACCACCCTGAATTTGTTTTTCTATCAGTTTGTGCATATCCCGCTGGAAAGATACCGAGGCAATCCGGATATGGAAGTGTCCACCTCACGTGGACAAAAGCGGGGGAATGTCCACGAACGGTGCCTGTCACCAATCACCAATTTTCTGTATGGAATCCATTCCCAAGGTGAATAATTACTTAGTGAGTGCTATGAAAGTGAAGGATGGAGTTATGGGACATTTAGTTGTAGTGACAATGGTTCGTACGTTTGTTTCTTATTTTATTTTAATGGTGGCCACGTTTTGGATTGGCAAGCATGTTAATGCACATAAAAATTATTATAATTTTGCGCTGTCGATTTTCTTTGGGTCATTTATTGCGAATATGGCTTTTGATGTGGACCTTAAATTTTTCCCAATGCTGGCGTCCTTTTTAACAACAATGATTATTTATTTCGTATTGGCAATCGCATCAGCTAAAAGCAGGAATTTCCGTAAGTGGATATCGGGGCAACCCATCGTGATCATCGAAAATGGTAAGCTATTAGATCAAAATATGAAAAAAGTGAAATACTCAATTGATTATTTGAACCAGCAGCTTCGCGAGCAGGGAATATTTGATATTTTTGAAGTGGAATATGCTTTATTAGAGGTAAGTGGAAATATATCCGTTTTAAGAAAAACACAATATCAGCCTATAAATAAGAAAGACCTTAATCTGGGCAATCCCAGTCAAAAAAATGATCTTCCAGTTGAACTAATCATGGATGGGGTCATTATCGAAAAAAACTTTCAAGGGTATTATTCAAAGCAATGGCTGGATCAAGAACTGAAAATAAGGGGGTTGCAAGTAAAAGAGATTCAATATGCCGTTATCGGGACCAACGGTTCTCTTTTCATTGACCTGTATCAGGACAAACTCACATCTCCCGCGGATATGGAATAGGTGCCTATCAACATAAGAATTCAAAAAAGGAGAACCAGTAAAATTGGTTCTCCTTTTCCAAGGCTTTTATTAAGAATGGCCCTGCTGCCCATTGATTGCTTCTATCATTTCGTTTCGACCCATTCCTCTCGAATCCACAAACCTCTGTATTCGCTTCAACGCCTCCTGAAGCTGGGACATCGAGGCTGCATAAGAGCATCTCACATACCCTTCACCGCTCTCACCGAAAACATTACCGGGAACGACCGCCACTTTTTCCTGCATCAGCAGTTGTTCGGCAAATTGCTCTGAGCTTAGGCCGGTTTTCCGAACAGAAGGAAAAACGTAAAAGGCGCCGCCTGGTGAATGACAATCGAGTCCGATTTGATTCAGTGCCTGGACGACATAATTTCGCCTTCTGCGATAACTTCTTCGCATCGCTTCCACTTCATGATAGCTGTTTCGGAGCGCCTCCACCGCACCATGCTGGAGCATATGCGGGGCGCACATCGTCGTATATTGATAAATCTTCAGCATGACCTCCACCAATTCCTTCGGAGCGGCAAGGAACCCTAAGCGCCAGCCAGTCATTGCGAAGCCCTTTGAAAAACCGTTTATTAAAATCGTCCGTTTATACATGCGCTCCACTGCCGCAAAGCTGGTAAAGGTGTCGTCATAGGTCAATTCCGCGTAAATTTCGTCGGAAACAACCAACAAATCGTGCTTTTCAATCACTTTTGCGATTTCAGTAAGCTCATCCCCAGTCAACGTACTGCCAGTCGGGTTGTTCGGGGAGCACAGCAAGATGGCCTTTGTTTTTTCCGTAATAGCCTGTTCGATTTGCTCGGGTGTGACCTTAAATCCATTTGCGGGAGAGGTGGAAACAGCGACAGGTGTTCCGCCCGCTAAAGTAACCAGCGGGGCATAGGCCACAAAGGCCGGCTCCACAATCAACACCTCATCACCCTCATTTAAAATGGCGCGAAAGGCTAAGTCGATGGCCTGGCTCGCCCCCACGGTGACAATAATTTGCTGTCCGGGATCATAATGGACCGCAAACCTTTTCTCCAGGTAGGTGGAAATCTCCTGCCTTAGCTCCAATAATCCCGGGTTTGCCGTATAGGAGGTGTAGCCTTGTTCCAGCGATAAAATCGTGGCTTCGCGGATATTCCAGGGGGTGATAAAGTCCGGTTCCCCGACCCCTAACGAAATGACACCCTCCATGCTGGCAGCCAGATCAAAGAATTTCCTGATCCCGGAAGGCTTTAGCTCTTTGGCTGTATTGGAAAAATAATTGGCATAGTTCATGGTGAAACCACCATTCGGCGGTCCTTCTCATCGCCGCCGCTAAAGCGCACCCCATCATGTTTGTATTTTTTTAACATGAAATGAGTCGTCGTAGAAATAACATTATCAATGGTCGATAATTTTTCGGAAACAAAGGTGGCGATTTGGTTCATGGTTTTTCCTTCAATTGTAATGGACAGGTCATAGGCACCTGACATGAGATAAAGAGAAGAAACCTCAGGGAACCGGCTGATTCGTTCAGCTACTTCATCAAAGCCTACACCTCGTTTTGGCGTGACCTTCACATCAATCATCGCGATGATGCTTTCTTGACCCTCGACTTTGCTCCAATCTATTAACGTCGGATAGCTCATGATGATGTTTTTTTCTTCCAGATTTTTTATCGTGTTTCTGACTGCGTCTTCACTGCTCTGAACCATGGCTGCAATGGTCTTGACTGGTATTTGGTGATTTTCTTCCATTATTTTTAGAATTTCAACTGCCTCGTTGCTTAGTTTCATTTGCTGTGGTCCTCCTCAAGATGTCCCCATGGCCTTGGGGAAATGTGTCGAATTAATAATCAGTTAGATAATATTAACTATGATAATTGATTTTTAAAAATCGCACAATTCAATAAACATTATCTTTTAATTAAAATTTGTATAGGTGCCGGATTTCACACACTTTTCACATATTTGTTCCTCAGTTTTTTCGAAAGTTTTGTCTATACTTAAAATGAAGTCGGACAAACAAAGGAGCGATGGAGTTGAAAAAAGGAATCATTGCTGGCGTTGGAGCGGTGATATTGCTAGGGAGCGTCTATGGAATTAAAAGTGTATCTGCTGCTGAGAATCCACAAAAGGTCCAAACCCAAGCAGTGTCTCATTCCAGTCTTTCATTAGGGAAAAAGCTGCGTACACAATTTAAGGATCAAATTCAACAGGTCAAAACCATACGTGCGGAACGTGTCAGTTTAAAAAAACAGGTGGCTGGCAAAAGGAAGCAGCTGCATGAACTGCTTCTAGCTGCGAAACAAAGCAAAAATAAAAACGTATTAAAGCAAGCTAAGGCAGTGAACCATCAACTAAAGGTGATAAACAAGGATCGAAAAGCATTGTTAAAGGAAGCGCGTGCTGAACGAAGGGATCTTAAGCAGGACCTTAAAAATCATAATGGTAATGCGCTGGCCCAATTTGACAAATTTATTGCCACACAGAAGCAAGTGAATGGAAAAATCAAAGAGGAAATTACCCAACTTAATAAGGCCATTGACCTTTTAAACTAGTGGATTTCAAAAGAGATAGTGTTACAGGACTATCTCTTTTTTATTATATAATGGGACGTGAGGTGATTCATGATGAAGCATGTTTTTGTAATAGACGATGAACGAAATATTCGTGATATTTTACAAAAATACCTTGAAAACGAAGGTTACAAAGTGACGCTTTTTTCCGATGGCGGGCATGTTTATGAAGAAATGCTGCGCTTACGGCCTGATTTATTGATCATTGACATCATGATGCCTCATGTCAATGGCCTTGATCTATGTAAAAAAATCAGAAAACAAAGTGATATTCCACTTATTTTTATATCAGCACGAGATAGCGAGTTTGATCGGATTTTGGGATTGGAGCTTGGTGGGGATGATTATTTAACAAAGCCCTTTAGCCCAAGGGAGCTATTGGTGCGAATTAAGAACATCTTTAAACGAATGGAGCGGAACAATGTAAGCGGCGGGCAATTCATAAACGTCCGTGATGTGGCGATTGATACTGAACGACGGTACATAGAGAAGGACGGGCAGGAGATCAAATTAACAACAAAGGAATATGACCTGTTTGTTTTTCTTGCCCGCAATAAGGGAAAGCCATATACGAGGGAAGAAATGCTGGAGTATATTTGGGGCTATGATTTCTCCGGGGATGGCAGGTTGATTGATGATCTTGTAAAACGTGTTCGAAAAAAATTGGAAATGCATGATTCCATGGTGGAGCTGTCAACGATTTGGGGTTATGGGTACCGATTGGATGAATAATATGAAAATCGGCCCAAAACTGTTATTAACTTATTTCCTGTTAATTATCAGTCTCTTTTTTATTACCAGTCTATCGTTCCATTTTATCTCACAGCGATATTTAATTCATGAAACTGAGGTCCAGCTCCAAAAAGAAGCAAAGGTCATGAGCGGTTTCCTAAGCAACGCGGCTTTTTCTAACGAGATTGCTCAAAGGAAACTGTCCAATCGTAAAGCGGTCACGGTTTCGAAAAAGTTATTGTCTTCAAAAATAATCATTTGGAATAATCAACGTGAGATTATTTATACGGACTTAAATGATGCTGCAAGAAAGCAGTTTTTACAAGAACGTAATGGAGAAAAGTTTGTTTCGAAAACAGATGCCATCAAATCAAAAAATGGCAACAGGAAAGGCTATGTCACACTGATTGCCCGTCTTGATGAGCTCCAGGCTATCAATTCTTTGATGAGGAAATCGCAGCTGATCAGCCTGGTTATTTCAGCTCTGATAGCGGTCTGTTTAGGGCTGATTTTCGAAAAAAGCTTAACCAAGCCAATCCGGCAACTGACAAATTATATGAAAAATTATTCAGTTCTTGGAGAAGGCAAGGAGATAACCCTTCATACTAAGGATGAAATTGGTGAATTGGCAGCTAGTTTCAATGCTTTGGCACGTAAATTAAAACAGTATGATGCCAACCAAAAGCAATTTTTTCAAAATGCCTCCCATGAATTGAAAACGCCCTTAATGGCGATCCAAGGAAATGCGGAGGGGATTTTAGACGGGGTTGTAACGGGCGGGGACGTTCACCATAGCCTGCAGGTGATTGTCACGGAGAGCCAGCGGTTAAAGCGGATTGTGGAAGGCATCACTTATTTAGCCAAGCTGGAAAGTGTGGAGGAAACTTTTGTTTTTAGAGAGGTACCACTGGATGCATTGATTCAGGAGTCTGTTCAAAGTGTCGCGGCGCTGGCTGAAAAAAGGGGAAATAGAATCATCGTTGAAAGTAATGTAGTGGAATCCGTCCGGGTCGATGAAGAAAAAATGAAACGGGCTTTTATTAACTTGTTAGGCAATGCCATTCGCTATGCAGAATCGACCATTGTTGTCAAAAGTTATCATGTTAATCACCGGGTTGTCATGGAGGTACAGGATGATGGCAGAGGATTGCTTCCCGGAGAAGAAAATAAGGTGTTTCAACGATTTTACAGCGGCGAAGCAGGGGGAACGGGGATTGGATTAGCCATTACAAAAGCAATCATTGAAGGGCATAACGGGACAATTACAGCCTATAATGGAGATCCTAAAGGAGCTGTGTTCCGCATTATTCTGTGACAAGGCAATCGGCATAAGTGCCTGTCACCATTATATAGAAAGGGGTAATTTTATTGAAAAAATCTATTGCCAAAGTTAATGCAATTTTGATCGGGGATATCCCTGAATCCTTTGTGACAAGGATAATCCCGGAAGCGCATCTGGAGTTTGGGGGGTTAGAGGGTGACCGTCACTTTGGTTTAACTCGCCCGGCCGATTCCAGACAGCTGATGTTTCCCAAGGGAACAGAGATTTTCAATCGCCGGCAGATTACCATCGTTTCAAAAGAAGACTGTGAAAAAATTGCGGAAGAATTGGGTGTGGAACAGATTCAGCCGGAATGGATAGGCGCCAATCTTTTGATAAGCGGATTTCCTGGACTGACAAAATTAACGATGGGATCAAGAATTCTTTTCCCCAGCGGTGCCAGTTTAATGTGTATGGGTGAAAATTTACCTTGTACCTTTGCGGGTGAGGAGATCCAGAAGCATTATCCACATCATGATAAGCTTGCTTTGAGATTTGTTAAGGCAGGTTATCAGCGGAGAGGGATTGTTTGTTTAGTCGAAAAAACTGGCGTTATTTATGATGGTGATGAAGTACAGATTTTAATCAATGATTTTCATAATCCGATGCAATAATATTTTTTGAAAGGGGAGCTGGACCAGCTCCCCTTTTTTGTGTATCCACCTTTATGCCGTTCATGCCCACACGCGAATCCCCCCATTCGAATACATTGTCTAACGAGAATGTCGAATGGAGGGAAAGTATGAAAACACAAAAATGGTTTTGGCCAATCGTTTTATGTGCCATATTGGTTCTCCCCTTAATTCTTGTTATGTTCCATCCAAACTCCACGCATAAGAATCCGGATTCACCACCTTCAGCACAGACGCATAAGGGGAAGGATTCAACGAAAAATCCAACACTACACATCTACTGGGGTGCTGATTCCACAACCAAAACGAATCAGGCATTTCTTAAGTGCATAAAGGATCACTATGGTAAGCCTTCTGTAATGGGCCGATATTTGAGGACAAAAGATGGGGTCTCGACCGGATTGACAGCAAAAGAAGCCACTTTTCTTCATAAGCAGGGGATAAAAATTATTCCTATCTTTAATCACTTCACCAACGCTACTTCCTATAAAAATGGAACGGCGGAAGCAAAAGAAGCAATTGCCTATGCCAAAAAGCTGGGAATTCCAAAAGGGACTGCTATTTTTGCCGATATCGAGCCGAGCTATCCGGTTGATGAAGCCTTTATTCGCGGCTGGATCGATACCTTGTTATCGTCGCCCTATCGACCAGGGATTTACGGGGTTTTTACAAATGACAATGCAATCAGTTCAGCCTATCTAAAGGCTGCTGCAAAGGATAAGAAGGTTCAGCAGCAATCCGTCATATGGAGCAGCAATCCAAACCCGGGCATCACGAAAAAGAGCAAGGCCCCAAAATATTTGCCGAATGCTCCGAAAAACGTGAAGGTGACCATCTGGCAATATGGAATGGACGGAAAAGCCTGTAATATTGATACCGATTTGATGAAGTCTGCCGGCATGACATTTCTATGGTAAAAGAATTGAGGATTGGGGGGCGCCCAATCCTCTTAAACTTTTTTTATTTACCAATGATGATGGTATCCAAAACCGCCGTAGAAAGGGAAATAGTGATGATGGAAGCCGTATCCATAAAAATATGAATTAAAGCCGACTCCAACAACGGGAACACCGACAATTATAAGCATTTTTGCACTTGCTTTCGCTTAGTTTATTACATTTTAGAGATATGTCATTAATGTCATAAATGAGCATTTTCTTTAAAAAATGGGCAGTGCCTAAAAGATTGACAGGATATTCAAAACAAATAATCAGAAAAATCATTTATAATAATATAAAAAATCGTTTTTCTAGTTAATTTCTGGGGGGGACCCGATTTGTCTATGAGGGAACTGTGCAAAACACTTATTGTGGACGATGAATTGTTAATCAGGCAGGGTGTAAAGCATTGTATTAATTGGGAGCAGGAAGGCTTTACGATAATTGGTGAAGCCGCGAATGGACAAGAAGCACTTGATTTAATCGCCAAAACGAATCCACATATCCTGATCACGGATATTGTCATGCCGATTATGGATGGCGAAGAATTAACGAGAATGGTAAAGGAACGTTATCCACATATTGAAATCATTATTTTAAGTAGTTTTGGAGAATTCGACTATGTCAGGTCTGCTTTCCAAAATGGCGCCGTTGATTATATTTTAAAACCAAAGCTTGAAGCAAAAGGTTTATTAGAAGTTTTGAAGAAAGCGGTAAGCAGAATCCCCAACTTCCAGCTGAAGGAGAAATGCGTCGATTCCTCCCCTCCAATCGATCAAATCCTACACAGAATGATGAATGGATATGCTGCCGATTATGGACCAGAAGTGATAGCAGAAGCTTTTCCTAATGAGTATTTCTGTCTTTTAGGGGTGGATCTGAAGAATCATTCATCTAAAAGTGCCGGTGATATAAAGGCTAAATTGGTGGCGTTGGGACAGGCCCATCATACTATAAATGCTGACCAGAATATTCTTGTATTTCTTCTGAACATTAACAAGGGCGGCCTTGAAAAGGTTAGAAAATTTGCCAGGCAGCTTGCTGAATCTGAGCCGTGGTGCGGTGTTGCATTAAGTGAAGAATTCTCGGATTTATCCATGTTGGCCGATATTTACAAAGGAAGTCTGTTAAAACTGCTTTCCTATCGATTTTATTTTCCTCATGATCTTCTGTTAATGGAAAAAAATCTGCCGCCGCTTCCTGCTAAACAAAACCCTTTTAATCTTGATTGGTTTACAGGTGAATTTAAGCGGATGCATTTTGATACTGCCTTCACCTATTTAAAAGAGCATATCGAGGCACTATCCGGCTGTTATACAACTGATGTTTTTGAGTATAAAGCTTTTTTCGGAAACGTCGTTTTTAATATTACTATCCTGCTTAGTAATATGGATTATGATGTGAAGGAATTGGAGGATGTCAAGTATACCTATTTCAAATCAATTGATGAAGCCCAAACGGCAGGAGAGGCAGTACAACTATTAAACCAGTTTATTGAAGAAGCAAAAAAATGCATCCATTCGAGGGAAAATCAGCAGGAAAATCCGAATATGAAAAAGCTTATGGAATACATAATAGAGCATTATGCAGAACCGCTTACCCTTACGGATGTGGCAAAGCATTTTCATTTTAATCCCTCCTATTTTTCAAGTTATTTTTCAACCCATCATCATGAAGGGTTTATTGAATATTTGAACAGAATTCGTATCGAAGAAGCTGCTAAGCTGCTTCTGAAGGGGAATGTCACCATTTCGGAAATCAGCGGAATGGTCGGCTATTCCGATCATAGTTATTTTTGTAAAGTATTTAAGAAAATGAAGGGATTGTCCCCTAGCCAATACAAACGAAAACAATACTTAAGATAAGAGATGGAAACGATGAGATTCATTCCTGAACGCTTTAAGCATAATGGCTTGTTTATCAACATGTTTATCATTACGGTGATAATTATCATCATGGTTTCGGTCACCATTACCTGGACGACGATTCGGATGTCGGAGCAATTTTTCTTTGATCGATTTAGTATCATGAACGAAAAAGTGATGGATCAGGTAAAAGACAGCTTTGAGTCGTTTCATTATTCAATTGTCCTTGCCTCTTCCAATTTACAGGAAAGCGGTACGGTCAAATCTGTTTTTACAGAAAAGCAAACACCTGCTCAAGAGATGAACTCCTTTTTTAATATGAACCAGCTGATAGAACGAATCCAATCCAATTTAGATGCCAATGAGGTGGAAATTATTCTCACGGGGAAAAATGGCGAGAGCTTTAGGACAGACCGTACTTCCTGGCCGATTTCGGATGAAGAGCTAAAGACGAGCGTTCTTACCAGCAATACGCTAAAGGAACCGAAGCGATTGATGTACCAATCCGACTATCGGCCAAATCAAGCGGAGGAAACGGGGGACAAGCACTTTATTATCGCATCCAAGGCATTAATGGACCGTATGTCAGGCAACGTCTATGGCTCCATGTATTTTGCCATTCAAGAAAAGGTGTTTAGAAATTTTTATTCCAACTATACAAGTCCCGGGAATAATGTTTTCCTGGTGGATCAGTCAGGATTGATTGTTTCGAGTAACCAGTCCAAGCTGATTGGGTATAGATCCGCGGATTTGTTAAAATATGCTTCCGAACTCAAAAACCATTCACACCAATACATTGTCGGAAACTTTATTGGGAAGGATCAAATTATTGTGATGGACTACCTTCCATCCTTTCATATGTATTTATTTAATATCATTGACAAACAAACGGCCATTGGTGATTTGATCGATAAGAAGGAAATTGTTCTCATCTCAGTGGGTATCGTCTTGTTGGCACTGATTATTGTCCTTCTTGCCTCCAGGAGATTAACGAATTCCTTATCGAGCCTGGTTAAGCAAATTGGCAATGCCTCCAAACATGATTTTCATCGGTATGTAGCTGTCTCTGGTACATACGAAACGAGGCAAATTGGCATTTCCTTTAACTCCATGCTGGATGAGCTGCATGAGTATGTAGAGCAGCTTATGCTTTCGCAAAAGCAACAACGGAATGCCGAGCTGGCAGCCCTGCAGCAGCAAATTAATCCCCATTTTTTATATAATACTTTGGCTTCCATTAAATTTATGGTACAGCAGGGTGGAAAAGAAGAAACCGAAGCGATGATTAATGCGTTGATTTCGTTGCTGCAAAACACGGTGGGCAATGTGAGTGAAACGATCTCTGTGAAGCATGAATTGGATAATTTAAAAAACTATGTCTTTATTAATCAAAAACGCTATGGCAATCGAATAAAGGTAAACTATTTTCTTTCGCCGGATTGTCTGAACTATCCAGTACCAAAGCTTATTCTTCAGCCCTTTATGGAAAATTCATTTTTCCATGGCTTTAACAAAAAGTCTGAAGGTACAATTAATGTCCTTATCTGGCGGGAGGGAGACAACTTAATTTGCGAAGTGGCGGATAATGGGGACGGAATGGAAGTCGGGGCAGATAACAGCCTGCCGAAAACGAAACGAAAGCAACAGCTTTTCTCCGGAATTGGTGTGCAGAATGTCCATGAACGCATTCAGCTTATTTATGGTGAGCCATACGGTGTAGCGATCTCGAGCGAACCCGGAAACGGAACAAAGGTCCGCATTACCATGCCGATTCCAACAGAATAAAAAAATAGTCATAGAATCTAAAAATAATCCAAATGCTGAAATGGAAACGTCTTCATTTTGCAAAAATATTACAAAACTATGAAAATATCGTCCTAACGATTACCAACCAGCCGGTGCTACCATAGTACTTGTAGGAAGTTAACGCTTACATTACTAATATTGGGGGGAATTTCGATGAAAAAAGTACTGGCACTCTTTTTAGCAAGCATTCTATTATTGTCTGCCTGTTCTTCCGGGTCAAGTAATAAAGCTTCCGGCAGCGCCAAAGATACGAAAGAAATAACTGTATTGGCATGGGACCCAAACTTTAATATTAAAGCAATGAATCTGGCAAAAGAAGCATACAAATCTGTAGATCCAAAGCTCAATATTAAAGTCGTTGAAAACGGGCAGGCAGATATTGTACAAAAATTAAACACATCGTTAAGCTCTGGTACCACAAAGGGGCTGCCAAATATCGTGTTAATCGAAGACTATCGTGCACAAAGCTTCCTTAAATCTTATCCAGATGCCTTTTATGATTTAAGTAAATCCTTTAATGCCGATGATTTTGCTCAGTATAAAATCGCGCCAACCAGCCTGAATGGCAAGCACTATGGACTACCATTTGACTCTGGTGTCACGGGCCTATATGTAAGAACGGATTATTTGAAAAAAGCCGGCTATACGATCGATGATTTGAAAAACATCGACTGGAATAAATATATTGAAATTGGTAAAAAGGTAAAAGCAGCAACAGGAAAAGCCATGCTCACTCAAGATCCAAAGGACCTTGGCCTTATTCGGATGATGATTCAGTCCAGCGGCTCATGGTATTTAAAAAGTGATGGCACGACACCTGACTTAGCAAATAACACAGCATTGAAGGAAGCCTTTAAAACGTATAAAGCGATTTTAGATGCAGGCTTAGTCAAACCAGTATCTGATTGGAGCCAGTTTGTTGCCGGATTTAACAGCGGTGCTGTTGCAACTGTCCCTACTGGAAACTGGATTACCCCTTCCATTAAAGCGGAGGCCTCTCAAGCTGGCAAGTGGGCGGTTGCACCACTTCCAAAACTTGCTGGTGTTCCCAATTCTGTTAATGCCTCTAACTTAGGCGGAAGCTCCTGGTACGTTCTTAATGTACCTGGTAAAGAAAAGGCAGCTGAATTCCTGGCAAAAACATTTGGTTCCAATGTGGATTTCTATCAAACTCTAAACAAGGAAATCGGTGCAATTGGTACTTACAAACCTGCAGCGGATGGCGAGGCATATAAAGCGAGCGACTCTTTCTTTGGAGGACAAAAGGTGATCACCGATTTCTCCAAATGGACGGCGCAAATCCCGCAGATTAACTACGGCTTACACACATACGAAATTGAGGATATTTTAGCTGTATCGATGCAGGATTATCTAAAAGGCAAAGACCTTAATAAAGTACTCGAAGACGCGCAAAAGCAAGCGGAAGAGCAAATTAAATAATTCATAAGAAAATAAGCCTTGGGAACCCGCCGGCTTCTCCAACTCAGTTTTTCGGAGCGAACTGAAGTGTCAGGCGGGTGGCCATAGGCTTTTTTTAAAAGACAAGGTAAGGAGATGAAAGATAGTGTTACCAGCAAAAGCGAACCTAGAGAGAATTCCGTTAGCAAAATCCGGCCGGAGTCTTCGATTGAAAAACACATTGATTGGATGGTCCTTTATTGCACTTGCCACCGTGATGATTTGCTTGTTTTATTTCTACCCGATGATTCAATCGCTCATCCTGTCTTTTAAATCGGGTACAGGAGTTAATTTACAATTTGTTGGGCTTGATAATTACGTTCGTTTAGTTAAGGATCCAGTGTTCCTAACCACTGTGAAAAATACTGTCATTTATCTCATCATTCAAGTACCAATTATGATTATTCTCGCATTGTTTCTTTCCGTTTTATTAAATAATAAAAAACTGAAGCTAAAAGGAATCTTTCGCACCGCCATTTTTCTGCCGTGTGTTACGTCTCTTGTAGCCTACTCGGTTATTTTCAAATATTTGTTTGGACAAGAAGGAATTATTAACATTTTATTCCTGAAAATTCACCTTATATCTGAACCGATTCAATGGCTAACCGACCCATTTTGGGCCAAAGTTACGATTATTATTGCGATTACATGGCGTTGGGCCGGTTATAATATGATCTTCTTTTTATCTGGACTGCAAAATATTGATGAATCTATTTATGAAGCAGCGAAAATTGATGGAGCATCGTCTCTTCAGCAATTTTTCAAAATTACAATTCCGATGATGAAACCAATTATCCTGTTTACGACCATCACTTCAACAATCGGAACGCTTCAACTGTTTGATGAGGTTATGAATATTACCAAGGGTGGACCGGGGAATGCGACCATGACGATTTCGCAATACATCTATAACCTTTCGTTTAAATATACGCCAGATTTTGGCTATGCCGCGACTGTCTCTTATGCGATTGTGATCTTGATTGTCTTTTTCTCCATCATTCAGTTCAAAGTAGCAGGTGATAAAAATGAATAAATTTAAACGTGTATTCAGCTATTTGGTGCTGATCATTGCTTCAATCATCTCTGTTTTCCCCTTTTTATGGATGATAGTCAGTTCAACGAATAAATCAGTCGATGTCACTCAGGGGAGGTTATTGCCAGGCAGCCATTTTCTGCAAAACCTTCACCATTTATTGGACACAGCGGATCTCGGAACAGCCTTGCTGAATTCTGCTAAGGTTTCCATCAGCACCACACTGTTGGGATTGCTCATTGCTTCTTTAGCTGGTTACGGTTTTGAAATTTATAAAAGCAGGGCAAAGGATATCGTGTTCAACATCCTTCTGCTTTCGATGATGATTCCGTTTGCAGCGTTAATGGTTCCGTTATTTCGGATGTTTGCCAACATATCACAAACGCTCCCTCTGATTGGGATGGATACCATTCAAGCTGTTGTGCTGCCGACAGTTACAACTGCTTTTCTCATTTTCTTTTTTAGACAAAGTACGAAAATGTTTCCGAAGGAGATTCTCGAAGCGGGCCGGATGGACGGCTTAACGGAACTCGGAGTATTTTTCAAGATTTATATCCCAACGATGAAAACCTCTTATGCAGCGGCAGCCATCATTACATTTATGGCGAGCTGGAATAGTTATTTATGGCCGCTTGTAATCCTGCAGTCACCGGAAAACCAGACGGTACCGTTGTTGATTTCCAACCTCGGATCGAGCTACGCCCCCGATTTTGGGATGATCATGACCGCGATCGTCATCGCAACCCTACCGGCAGCACTGATTTTCTTTGTGATGCAAAAGCATTTTGTTGCAGGTATGATGGGGTCTGTGAAATAAAATAAATATAGGGTGATGAAACACGAATATTATGTCCTTCGACGGAATTACTGGTAAAACGCGCGGAATTCTTCTAAACTAGCTATTCAATAACAAAGGTGTGATAAAAATGTCAACCAGTTCAAATTTAAATTGGCTTACTGATTTAAATGTATTTGCTGTAAATCGCATTCCAGCACATTCCGACCATAAATATTACCGAACGTTGGAGGAGGCAAAAGCGGCGGGTCCAATGAACATGCGCCATGGCCTGAATGGTGACTGGAAATTCTATTATTCTGTCAATCCGGATCATCGGCCGGAACTATTTTTCCAGCAGGATTTTGATTGTTCGCACTGGGCGAATATCACCGTGCCGGGGCATATCCAGCTGCAGGGCTACGGGAAACCGCAATATGTCAACACCATGTATCCATGGGACGGTCATGCAGAGATCCGTCCTCCTGAAATCCCGATAGAGGATAATCCCGTTGGAAGCTATGTGAAATTTTTTCATCTGCCTGATTCGATGGCAAATAAACCGGTCTATATTTCGTTTCAAGGTGTCGAATCAGCCTTTTATGTATGGTTGAATGGTGAATTTGTCGGCTATGGTGAGGATTCCTTTACTCCGGCTGAATTTGAATTGACCCCTTTTGTAACCGCTGGCGAAAATAAGCTTGCTGTAGAGGTTTATCAGCGCAGCACCGGCAGCTGGCTGGAGGATCAGGATTTTTGGCGTTTTTCAGGAATTTTCAGGGATGTATACCTCTATACGGTACCGGAGATACATATCGAGGATGTATTTGTCCGAACAGAGTTGAATGCCAATTTTTCCAAAGGAGTTCTAACAGCGGATTTAAAGTTTCAATCTGCCCGGCCTGCATGTATCGTCGCAGAGCTGTTCGATGCCAATGAAGGCTTAGTCGCTTCCGCCCTGGGGGACAGCCTTTCGATTGAGGTAGACCGGCCGCAGCTGTGGAGTGCGGAAAATCCTTATTTATACCAATTATATATAAAGGTGTATAACGAGGCTGGACAATTGGTGGAGGTGGTTCCGCAAAAAGTGGGCTTCCGAAAATTTGAGCTCGTTGATAAAATCATGCGGCTGAATGGGGAACGGATTGTGTTCAAGGGTGTGAACCGGCATGAATTTAATTGCCGCCGAGGCCGTGCGATTACGAAGGAGGACATGCTTTGGGATATTCAAACGCTTAAGCAGCATAATATTAACGCTGTTCGGACGTCCCATTATCCTAACCAAAGCTATTGGTATGAGCTTTGTGACGAATACGGGATCTATTGTTTAGATGAAATGAATCTTGAAACGCATGGCTCTTGGCAAAAGATGGGCGCTGTTGACCCGTCCTGGAACATTCCGGGCAACAAATCTGAGTGGCAGAACATTGTCATGGACCGGGCTGTTTCAATGGTGGAACGGGATAAAAACCATCCATCGATTTTGATTTGGTCGTGCGGCAATGAATCGTATGCCGGTGAAGTCATTCTCAACGTTTCCCGCTATTTTAAATCCGTTGATCCGAGCCGGCTTGTCCATTATGAGGGAGTGTTCCATAACCGTGATTATGATGAGACAAGTGATATGGAAAGCCGGATGTATGCGAAGCCTGCCGATATTGAAAAATATCTCTCGGAAAACCCGGATAAGCCGTACATCAGCTGCGAGTATATGCACGCGATGGGGAATTCACTCGGCGGGATGAAAAAATATACCGATTTAGAGCAAAAGTACCCGATGTATCAGGGCGGTTTTATCTGGGATTATATTGATCAGGCATTGGTTATGAAGGATCGATACGGCAAGGAATTTTTAGCATACGGGGGTGATTTTGACGATCGCCCGACCGATTATGGCTTCTGTACCAATGGAATCGTCTATGCCAATCGCGAGGTATCACCCAAGATGCAGGAAGTAAAATATTTGTATCAAAACTTGAAGCTGGCGCCGGACCGGAACGGTGTTGTGATTACGAATGACAGCCTTTTTACCGATACGTCCGGGTTGGTGCTCGAATACCGGCTTTTTCATGAAGGGAAGGAGCTGTATTGCAATCAGCTTTATGTGGTCGTTCCAGCTTTGAGCGAAGGCCGTGCCGAATTTGATTGGCCACAAGATATCGCAAGCGATGCCGGCGAGTATTGTATTCATGTTTCCTTCAAATTGAAGGTGGATCAAATTTGGGCGAAGGCAGGATATGAGGTTGCTTTCGGACAATTTGTATTTCCAGTGCATGGTTCACCAGCGAAACTCCCATCAGGTGATTTAAGGATTGTTCATGGGGATGTGAATATCGGGGTTCATGGCCGTGATTTTTCAGCTATGTTCTCGAAACAGGCGGGGAGTCTCATTTCTTTAAACTATTCAGGAAGAGAAATGATTGCCTTGCCGCCGGCTCCGCTATTCTGGAGGGCGACCACGGATAATGACCGGGGCTTTTCCCAGAGTTTCCATTCCGGGGTTTGGCTTGCTGCGAGTCTGGCCCGTAAATGTACAGGTTTTGAGGTTGAAGAAGCGGAAGGCTTTGCTACAATTGCCTTTACCTATAAATTTTCAATTAGTGATGTGGTCGAGGTGAAGGTAGCGTATACGGTTTTTCCGGACGGGAGACTTCACGTGAAATCAAAGTATCTTGGGGCTGACAATAATCTGCCGCAAATCCCGATCTTCGCCTTAACATTTAAGGTTTCGGCGGATTATGACCAATTGGAATGGTACGCCATGGGACCAGAGGAAAATTATCTGGATCGGTGCAGCGGCGCAAGGCTTGGTGTGTTTAAAAATCAGGCATCTGAAAATCTTTCTGGATATGTGATGCCGCAGGAGTCTGGCAATCGTACCGGAGTTCGCCGGGTAAGTCTGACAAATCAAGATGGTATGGGGATTAAAATTTCATCCGTTAGCATACCGCTCGAGTGCAATTTTTCGCCTTATACCGCATTCGAGCTGGAGAATGCACAGCATCATTTCGAGCTCCCCAATATTCACTATACCGTTGTGACGATTGCAGGCAGACAGATGGGTGTCGGCGGCGATGACAGTTGGGGGGCACCGGTACACGCGGAGTATCTGATTCGTGCTGATCAAGAGATGGAATTTGAATTTATGATTCAGCCGGTGTGAATATTTGCTGAAAAATGCGCAGATTCGCTAATAGAATGTGGAAATTCGCTAATAGACGGGTTCGATTCGCTAATAGAATATTGAAGTTCGCTAATAGACTGCAATAATTCGCTAATAAAACTTTAATACGCAAATAAAACGGCTGGATTCGCAAATAAATCAATTCAATCCGCAAATAAAAGGTTTTTTAATAAAGAAAAATCCACCTTTATTTGCGGAAATCAACGATTATCTGCGAAACCCAGCAGACCACACAATAAAAAAGACCGCCAGCCAAATGGCTGGCGATCTAACCCATCTATTTTTCCTGCAACCGGATTAATTGCGTCCCGGTTTTGCCGTTATCAATCGATTTAACGAGCCCGATACCTTTGGCATAATAGGTGATATACCCGGAGTCGTCCTTTACCTCGATACAATTTTTAAAAGTTCCCGCAGGCGTTTTTACTATTTTCGTTATCGATGTAATCCGGGCTTTTCCTTCGCCATCAAAGCCGACATTCCAGGCTTGTCCAATTTTGATTGGATATTTGATATCGGTATAATATTCAGAGTCGATAAACCCAGTAAAAAGTCCCTTGCTGTTTTCACGAACAATAAATAGCTGCTTGTCACCTCGGCTTGGTAAATAGGTCCATTGATCCCAGCCATTATATTTTTTCCCTGAAGGAATCATCCTGTAGGTACCCGTTGCAGACTTATAAGTATAGATCTTTGTTTTATCGAGTAAATAGCTGGCTTTTTTAGCGGTAAAGCTCAAATACTTTGAAAAAAGATAGGCATTCTTCGTTTTGTAGTGAATTTCAGACCACCCTGATTTCGTTTTCGCGTAGACTGTCACCTTCCTGCCCTTTTTGAGGGTGCCGATTTTTTTGGCGTTCATGGAAGGTTTTTCCCTTACATTTAAAAGACTGGCGGTTACGGTGGCAGCGGAACTGGAAGCGGCATGTGCATCCATCAGAAACGGAAGGAACATGCTAAGTGAGAAAATGAGAGAAATGGATAGTTTGATGAGTTTTTTCATAGTCTCCTCCAAATCTTTTTATTACTATAATTGTAGCGAATGGGAGAAGAGGGGGTAAATGAATATTTAACCCAATATTTAGACAATTAACATCAAGAACCGTCCAAATTTTGTAGAATGGAAGGTCGACAAAAAAGGATGACCCGGCTGAGTCATCCTTTTTAAAATGCTATTTTAATATTTTAATCTTAACTGTTTTTCTTCCCCATTGTAATGCCTGGCTCTTGGTAGGAAGATAGATATCAATTTTATTTCCTTTAATGGCACCGCCTGTGTCAGCTGCGATCGCATAGCCGTAGCCTTCCACATAAACTTTTGTGCCTAACTTGATCACTTTCGGATCGACGGAAATTACTTTTACATTTGGATTCTTCTTTAAGTCAATTCCGATTGCAGTCTTACCGGAGCATCTTGTGCAGCTGGCTGTATAAGCAGAAGCGCTAACTGTAAGTACTTTTACAACTTTTGGCGCCGGTTTACTAACTGTGACCTTAGTCGACGGTTTTTGCACCGATGTAGCTACGACCGGCTTCGTAATTTTTAATACTTGCTTTGGGTGAATAATATCAGATTTAAGGCTGTTCCATTTTTTTAAGTCACTAATTGCGATTTTATATGTATGGGCAATCTTATAAAGTGAATCTCCACTCTTAACTGTATATGTATTGGATGCTGCTAATGCGCCGCTATTTATGCCTAAAGCCAAAAAGGATGCAAATCCAAATGTTATTAAAAATTTCTTCATATTGGAAACCCCTCTTTTCTATGTTATATAAAAGATAACATAGAAGTATTACAGTTATATTTCAATAGTTTACTAGTTTAATGACATTTTTTTTACATAGCCGGCAAAAATCCGAAATTTGTTGTCAAAAAGAAAATCCCCTCGAAGCTTCGAGGGGATGTCATTTTATAGTACTTTTACCAACACCGCTTTGCTGACATTTTTCGCTGCATCCGCTGCGGTTATTGATAACTTTGTACCTTTCTTTTGTGTCTTGATTTTGACATTAAATCGGCCGGCTTTATCAGCATGGGCAGTCCCAATGACCCTGCTGCCTGCCTTAACGGTGATGACGGCATAGGCCTCAGCGGTTCCGGTCACTTGGGTGGTCGTCCGATAAACCCTATTTACTTTTGGAGAATGTGGTGCTGTTTTATCCAAAACTGTGATGAGCTTGGAGGCACTGCTATTGCCAATTGCATCGGTAACCAATACGGAAACTCTGCTGCCTGCTTTTGCGACGGGGATGGTGATAGAATAGGCGCCATTTGTGTTTGCGGAACCCGTATATACTTTCGTCCCAATTTTGACTGTTACCTTTGCGTAAGGCTTGGCAGTTCCGGAAACGGCAGTCGAATGATCCGATACGGCATTAACCTGTGGGACTGCCGGCTTAGGGAGCAAGATTTTTAAAAGATAAGGTGCTGAGCCGCTGGCCAAATTGGCATCAATGTAATATTTTCCTGTCTGTTTGGCGGTAAAGGTAAGACTCTCATTCGATGTATCTGTTTGGGTACTTGAGCTCAATTCCGGCACATAGTTTGCTGATTCATAATCGACCGTTTTTGAATTAGGTCCATAGACATATAAATCAAGATCACTGCCGTTAGTAGCTGCGGATGTCATGGTCAGTGTGACCTTATCGCCTTTTGCCAGATTGATGGAATAAACATCATCGATATCATTTTCATCTAAAAAGTCCCTTATTACTCTTGTCTTAAGCGGAATGGCAACGGGGATGTCATCATCCTTTACCGTTGGTTTGCTCGTCAGCTTGATTGTGTATTTTCCAGCACCTTGTTCGGCTTGAGCCGCAATATAATAGGTGCCTGTTTTTGTAACGGGATAGCTTACATATTCTTCTGATCCGGAATCCGTCAGGGAGCGAATCGGTGTTCCAGTATTAATATTTGTTGTAGATGAACCATACAAACGATAGTCAAAATTCGTTCCCTTCGGGCCATTAAAGCTGAAGGAGTACGTTTTTCCAGCTGTAAGTGTGACCGCCTGGATATCCAAAACATCACTGTCAGCATTCAGTTCACCGGTTGCGGTTAATCCATTCATTTTCATTCCCGGCAAGCGGTCATCATACACATACGTAATGGGTGCTGACGGATTAGACTCTTTGCCGCTCGAATCGACTGAAGTTACGGTATATTCATAGGTTTTTCCAGGAACTGCTGTCCCGTCTTGAAAATGTCCGCCGGTCACGGGGCTGCTCGTAATCTGTATAGGTGAGCCAGTTCCTACTTCCTTGCGATAAACATTGTAGCCAGAGAAGAATCCGTAATTGTCCCAATATACGGTTGGTGTGTTCTGATTAAACCGCACATTTACTCCAGCAGGAGGAGCCAGCACACCAGCATTATCAAGGTTAAACGTTAATGCCTTATAAGCATTCAGCTTCTTGCCGCTTAGGATCTTGGTTTGTAACGAAGCTAAACTATCACCGGATGCGAGAATAATATTTTTTAATGTTACCGGATTCAAGTCCGGATATTTATTCTCTAAAAGGGCGGCAACTCCGGTAACATGCGGTGTCGCCATCGATGTGCCGCTAAAATAGGCATACGCATTATCATAGTTTTCATCAGCAAGGTAGTTAAGGTTTATTTTTGCCACATCGGGATTGTTACTTGTTACATAATCAGCATAAGGTGCATCCAAAAGCTGGTAGTGATCCCCATCGTAAATCGTTCCAGCAGCCCCTGTCACCGGGCGCGTTTCACCCTCTCCTGAGATGTTGAGCGATAGGGTATCTGTTACAAAACTGGTATTTTCATTTTGATATAAAATATCTTCTCCACTAAGAAGGAGCGATTTGCTGCCTTTTTTCAAAAATTGATCAAGTGTGCTGATATCGCTGGACGTCAGGTTCGGGTTGTCCGAGCCCATTGCGTCCCCCGTAAACCAGATGACCGTATCGTACCCGCTTAAGGACGCCAGATTAGGTCCGTCTTGGTCGGTAGCCACAGTTCGTACCGTAAAGGAGAGACCGGCATTTTTTAATAGAGTCGAATAGATGTTTAAAACAGGATCATTGCTGGCAGTGGATTCATTATCTTGAACCAGCAGAATTTTGGATGCTGATGTAACCCCTAAATAATCGACCGCTTTTTGAAATGCAGTCTGCCGGTCGATGGTGCTGAAATTTTCAAAGCCAAATCCGTTAAAAATGGCTTTGTAATGGGAAGTGGTATTGTTTATTTGGGCAGCAGCACCGATTTCGCTTTTTTTCGGAACCGTGCTTAAAATGTTTACTCCGGGAGCGGCAATATCTACGGACTGGGAGCCGTAATTTGAAAAATCAGCGAGGTTTCCCGCATTATCAAGCGCCGCAACGGAGATAATATTTGGACTATCGTAGCTTGCAGGATAGTCAGGTTGCTGGTCATTATCAAGCCCGTCATTTCCAGCGGCAGCAACAAACAGCATATTGGATTTTTCAATTGTCTCCTTCAAGGCTTGGTCATCTTCGCCACCGGCCCAGCTGTTATTGGAAATCTTGACGCCCATCCTGGTGGCATATTCAATGGCTGAAATGGCATCAGCTGTTGAGCCGCCATCCGGGCCAATGAATTTTAACGGCATGATTTTCACATTCGGAGCAATACCGGTTATGCCAATTCCATTGTTGCCAGAAGCGGCAATGGTCCCGGCCACATGTGTGCCGTGTTCATCCCCATCCTCTGGGTCGAAAACGGTATTATCATGGTGATAGAAGTCCCAGCCATTAACATCATCGACATACCCATTTCCATCATCATCAATGCCGTTGTTCGGAATTTCGCCTGGATTCGTCCAGATATTATTTTTTAAATCAGGATGATTGATATCGATGCCTGTATCAATCACGGCAACTACTACTGGACCATTGTCAGGCAATTGATTAAATGATTGCATTGCTTCGGGGTAATCGATATCCATATTGTTCACCCCGGTGGTTCCGTTCACGTTCTGCCCAGTATTATTCAAACCCCATAATTTATTAAAATAAGGATCATTGGGTAAGTCAGTAGGAAGATACTTATAATTGGGCTGAACAGAGAGCACAGAGGGGTCGTTCTTTAAGGTATTGATAAGACTATCAATGTTCGCACCCTTTTGCGTTTTCACGACCTCAGCACCGATCGAACCAAGCTTCTTCAGAATTTTAAAGGCATGCCTGCTGCGAACGTTGACGGCAGAAGTGTTATTCTTGTATTTAATAATTAATTGATCCGGCTCATACTTTTGTTTAAAGGAACTTATTCTAGTCGCTGCATTTGGAGGAGTGCTTTTTATGGATGGATGGTTCCCCTCGACGCTGCTTTTTCCAAGTCCAGTCGAGGTTCCGTTTATTGCGGCACTTGCCATATTTGAGAAGGAAGTAGAAAAGGCAAGAAAAAAGACCACCATTTTAATAGATAAATGTTTAAACATGAGGAAAGCTCCCAACCCGGTGCCTGTCACCGTACTTATTATTCTATTAAAATATTTTACAGTATTCATAGACAAAATAATATATGGTTTTCTTGAGGACATCCTTTAAACAGAAAAAAAGCAGGTTCGCCATCCATTAGGATAGTTAACCTGCTTTGTCCTATTTTATTTACGTGTTAAATGTTCATTCTCAACCGCTAATTCCAAATATTTGAGGAATTCCTCACGAAGGTCGGGTCTTCTTAAGGCGTAATCAACGGTTGCCTGCAGGAAGCCCTGCTTGTCCCCAACGTCATATCTGCGGCCTTCAAAAATATAGGCATACATGGCTTCTTTTTGGGCCAGTTCTTTTAGGGCATCCGTTAATTGGATTTCGCCGCCCTTACCAGGACTTGTGTTCTCGAGGATTTCAAAAATTGCCGGATTGATAATGTATCTGCCAAGAATTGCGATGTTGGAAGGTGCACTGCTGGCAGCCGGCTTTTCTTCCAATCCTCTTACTTTAAACACACGTTCCTCAATTTCTTTGCCATCAATAATTCCGTATTTATCTACGTCTTCGAGGGCAACCTCTTGAACGCCGAGGATGGTCGTTTTGTATTCCTCGTATTTTTCAATCATTTGCTTTAAGCATGGCTTTTTAGAGTAGACAATATCGTCGCCAAGCAAGACGGCAAATGGCTCGTTGCCAATGAAGCTTTTTGCACAATGAATCGCGTGGCCAAGGCCTTTCGGCTCTTTTTGACGGATATAATGGATGTTGACCATATCGGAGATTCGACGAACCTCATCCAACAGTTCCACTTTTCCTCGTGATTCCAATTCAAGCTCCAGTTCAACTGATTTATCAAAATGGTCCTCAATGGACTTCTTGTTTCTTCCGGTTATAATGAGAATTTCTTCAATCCCCGATTCGACAGCTTCCTCAATTATGTATTGAAGTGTTGGCTTATCGACAATCGGCAGCATTTCCTTCGGCTGGGCTTTTGTAGCGGGAAGAAACCTTGTCCCTAAGCCGGCTGCAGGAATAATCGCTTTACGTACTTTCAACTTTTTCTCCTCCTTATGTCTAGTACTTAATGATATCTTACCATACCTATATCATACAACAGTCCCATTAATTTTTTCTTAATAATTTTCGGTGGGTAACATTTTCGGTGACACTTTTCCGTGACAGGCACCGTTCGTGGACATTTTACCCCTATTTGTCCGCGTGGGGTGGACAATCGTGAATTGTACTAAATCATCACAAGTATGAAATATAAGGATGAATTGTAATTTTTTATCATAAATATTCGATGTAAGGAGGATTTTAATTGTTCATGTCGAATAATTGTAATGTAGTTTGCTGTAGATAATGCCCCCAATTTGCTATCCGTTTTTTCCCCAGACGATCGAAACTCAACCAATTTTTATTCTGTTTAAAAAGGAGTGATCATCTTGTCACGTAGGCCGCGTGCATGGCTGCCAGGTGCGAAATACCATATTACCAGTCGAGGAATTCGAAAAATGGCGTTATTCGAAGATGATGAAGACCGACGTAAATTCCTCCTTTTAATAGAAGAAACACAAAACCAATACCCCTTTAATCTTCAATCCTATTGTCTGATGACCAACCATATTCACCTTCAGCTCGAAACAATCGACACTTCTCCCAGCAGCATTATGAGTAATCTTAATACAAAGTATGCCAAGTTTTTCAATAAAAAGTATCAGTATTCAGGACATGTATTTGACAAACGGTATCATTCTGAACATATTGATTCGGCTGCCTATGAATTGGATGTCAGCAAGTATATTCATTTAAATCCGTTGAAGGCCGGGTTGGTAGCTAAACTGGAGGATTACCCTTGGAGCAGCTACCGAGCGTATATTCTAGGTGAAGAAAATCCTCTCATCAATAAAACACAAATATTTTCTTATTTTCCAGATCCGAAAGCTGCACATTATGATCAATTTGTGAAAGCGCCGGATTTAATACCACCGGTCCCAAAATTTTTATAAAAATGGAGGTGCACGCAATGTCTGCTAAAGTAACGAGTGTAGGATTGAAGGGAATGGAGGGCTATCGCGTGAATGTTGAGGTCGGGACGTTTATAGGGGCAGAGTCTGTAAAAATTGTCGGCCTGCCGGATGCGGCTGTCAAGGAATCAAAGGAACGGATCATTGCTGCACTAAGGTCGCTCGGTTATACCCTTTCCGGCCAAAAGATCATCATCAATCTTTCTCCTGCAGAACAAAAGAAAAGCGGACCCATGTTTGATTTTCCTATGGCAATCAGTGTGCTGTTAAGCCTAAATGAATTAGTGATCGAGATTCCAAAAAACACAGGCTTCATAGGAGCTTTATCGTTAGATGGCTTGATCCTTCCATTTGAAGGAATGCTGCCTTCTGTTCTCGCTGCCAAAAGACTGGGCATTGAAAAACTCTATCTTCCTTTTGATCCAACCCTTCCAAAGATCGAGTTCGATGGAATGGAATTTATTTATGTATCGGCATTGCAGGAGGCCATTTTACATCTTTTGGGGCAGTGGAATTCCCCGCAGCGAATTGGATATGAAGAACAAGCTAAAGGAGTTGATTATTTAGATTTTCAGCAAATTGTCGGACAGCGCCATGCGAAGCATGCGTTAGAGGTGGCGGCAGCAGGAGAGCATCATGTCCTGATGGCCGGCCCGCCGGGGTGTGGTAAAAGCTTGCTGGCTGAGAGCTTTCCTTCGATTTTGCCTCGACTAACAAAAGAAGCACAGCTGGAAGTGATGAGCTTGTATCAATTGAGCGGAACTTCTTTTCCTCAGATTACATTACCACCATACCGTAATCCCCATCATTCCGCTTCAAGCATTTCCATTATCGGTGGCGGGCAGTACCCTAAACCAGGAGAGATCTCCTTGGCTCATCGAGGGGTTTTATTTTTAGATGAGATAGCTGAATTCCCTAAAAAAACGTTGGACATGCTCCGCCAGCCTTTTGAAAATGGTCATGTAACGATTAGCCGGACGCATGCGACGCTTACCTATCCAGCATCGTTTATTTTAATTGCTGCCATGAATCCTTGCCCTTGTGGATATGCCGGGTCTCAATCCCATTATTGTACATGCTCGCCGAAGCAGATACTTGCCTATAAAAATAAGCTTTCCGGACCACTAAGGGACCGGCTGGATATTCAGCTTTACTTAAAGCCGATTGATTTTAAAAAGATAATCGGCAGGGAGGAGCCGTCGAAGGTTATTCGAAAAAGAGTGGAGGATGCACGTGCCAGGCAATATTTTCGATACGGGAGGGAAATCTGCAACAGCAGGGTACCATATGAGGAATTAATCGACAGGAGCCCCCTAACCAAAGAGCAGCAGGTGACACTTCAGCAATTTTTCATTAAACGGAATTGGAGCAATCGCACACAAATAAAAATCATCCGCCTCGCACGGACAATCTCTGACCTTAATGGTAGACATAGCATATCAGATGAAAGCATTTGGGAAGCAACCATGTTAAACAGCGGTCAGGAAAAAAGAGAATCAGCATTAAGAGGGATGTAGCCAGCTGCTGCATCCCTCCTTTATAGGTGCCTTTTATTGGTGCCTGTCACCCTTCGTGGACATTTGTGGGTGTTTTGTCCGTTTAGGGTGGACACGGTTGTTGAAGTAACTGACTTCCCTTGGTGTGTGGTTGGATTGGTATGGAAAGGGATCAGAATTTTCTTTGGATTACTAGCATGATTTATTTTACAACGGCGCCGGTTTCAGGTCCTGCATAGATTTGCACTTTACCAAATTGCTTTGTTTGAATGATATACACATTCTGTTGTGGTTCTCCTAAAATTTCGTATTGAAGACCCCCAAATTTGCTGGGATGTAAACGAGTCGGCAGGGCATTTTCTTTTACGGGTGCGACATTTAGGGGGTAGACTCTCCATGAAGATGCGGAAGCAGGAAGAAAAAGTGTCTTATGTTGACGATTACCGGTGTCATTGGAAGAAGGGGGTTGCGTACCGGAACCGGTATTACTGGCGGGATTATTGCCTTTTTGCAGTGTTAGCGCCTTAGCGAGACCGTTTACATGGCCACGTGCCACGTTTTCAATCCAATCATGATTTTTCATTTTAGCTGCGTCAGACGCATGGTCAATAAAGCCATTCTCTGTCAGAAGGGCAGGCATTTTCGACTCCCTAAGGACATGGTAGTTTGCTTTCTTTCTTCCCCGGTCGGTCAACTCGTTCAATTTTACAACTTCGGGATGAATAATTCGTTGAATTTTAGCTGATTGTGAATTGTCAGACAGGAGGTCATGAATATAATCCTCATAACCGGTTCCTCCACCTGAATTAATATGAACAGAAAGATAATAATCTGCACCCCAAGCATTCGCCATATCCGTTCGCTCCTGAAGCGAAACCGTTTGGTCTCCAGTGCGGCTCAATTTAACGGTAGCATTTTCATACTCTTTTTCTAAAATATCGCGAATTCTCGTGGCGATGGAAAGTGTCACATTCTTTTCGAACAAACCATTTCCATCCGCTCCCGGATCAGCCCCTCCATGGCCGGGATCAATAAAAATTTTTACCATTATAATCACCTCATACTATTATATGCATCGATAAGGACAATCGTGAGGGTGGTGACAGGCACCGTTCGTGGACATTTCCAAGCATTTTGTACGCGTGGGGTGGACAACAATTCGATTGAAATAGTTTATACGATAATGTCCCAACAGTTACCAACGTGTGAATGCTATTTTTATAGTCTTAAAGACTCATGTTTTTGATAGAATAGTAAAGGCTAATTTATTCAGCGCTAAGGGGGAAATATGAAAGTTTTATCAAGGGCTCTACTCTATTCTATTCTTCTATTATTAACTCTCTCCATTCTCACTCCAAGTGAGTCAACGCATGCGGAAGCAGTCTGCAAAGGATTAAATCCTCTAACGGATCCATTGGCGATTCGAATGGAACAAGGTGAAACGGTTATTTGGGAGCATGTAAATCCAACTCTCCTTTCAGCTAAAGCAAAATATGAACAATTATTGCAGGAAAAAGGCTGGACCATCCGCTATAGCTCTGCCTACCGTCCTTTTCAATATCAAAAGCATTTATATGAAATTGTAACCGGACCTTCAAGTGTTTGTAAAAATATTGAAAAGAATAAGCACGGCCTTGCTGCTTTAGTTTCAAAGCCCGATCCAAATGCTCCGCACACAAAAGGAATTGCATTCGATGCAACCATATATGACGAACACGGCAAAGCATTAAATGGCCTCCATTTTGTTAGTGCCTCACTTATTAACTTAGCCAAACAAGCAGGTTTAAAATTTATTAATACTAGTAAAGACGGGGTTCACCACCAAATCATTGACCTTGCTCTAAAACAACCTCCAGCTCCAAAAGAAACTACCTATCTTGCGAAAGGAATAGTAGTATCTGCTGCCGGATTGGATGTAAAAGCTTCACTCAATATAACAGCGCTAAAAATCGGCTCCATTTCTAAAAATGCTCAAATAGATATAACAGCACAATCAGGTGATTGGTATAAAATTAAATTTGTTCGTACTGATGGCTGGATATTGGGAAACAATGGCAGCATAAAAATTTCTTATATTAACAGTATTAAGGTTCCTTATTATGTAAACTTATTGAGCAAGCCAAGCTTTACTTCGAAAAATTATGGGAAGATTGCCTCGCAAACTGTTTATTTTATAAAAAATAACGGAAATGGCTGGTATCAAATTTCTTCATCAGTAGGAGCAGTCTGGATCTTCATCAATCCAAAAACATTAAAAGAACTTAAAACAAATAAAAAAGTCACTTTATATAATCAGCCATGGACCACATCAAAGGCGAATGGACAAATTGCCCCGCAAAAAGTAAAAGTCTTAATTGACCGCGGCGATGGCTGGTATCAGATCTCAACATGGTTAGGTGCCAAATGGATTTTGGTAAGATGACATGCCGCAAAAGCCTGCGCCTTTTTGAAGCGCAGGTTTTTTCTATTTTAACATCAGGGAAGTGCCCACCCCAAACGGACAAACAGGGTCAGAATGTCCACGAACGGTGCCTGTCACCAAAAAAGTCACCAAAAAAATACGTCTCAAGCCCTAGATCTTTTTACTTTCCCAGTCTATGGCGGGAAGGATTTTTTTGGTGTATTGTTGAACTAATGAGGGATGAACCCATGATTTTTTTAATAAAATGAAACATTGAACGAAAAGTGTTCGTATAAATAGTCAGGATTCTTAAGGTCAGGAGTCGATTTGCATTGAACCCTATTTTATCGTTAATTTTACGATCGTTTGTAGCCGTGCCCATCGCTGTTATCGCATAGATCATCAGTTTTTTTATGTTTAGTCAACCCTTCTTGGCTTCTACAGGTTTAGCGATCGTTGCCGGGATTTTTACCCATTTAATATTAGGGGGCTATATGCTATCCCGTTTTTTGAAAAAACATCATCTTGCGAGAAAAGAATATCGTTATATTTTTAAAAATTTAATCGAAGCCAGAAGGAAAATCCGCCGTTTGCAAAAAGGGCTTTTCGGGGTTCGCGATCTTGCTTTTGTCAAACAAAGAATCGATATTCTCCGCATTACCAAAAAAATATTCAAAATCACTATTAAAGAACCAAAGCGGTTTTACAAGGCCGAGCAATTTTATTTTTCGCATTTGGATTCCGTTGTGGAGCTAACAGAGAAATATGGATTCCTTTCCTCACAGCCAAAAAAGAACATGGAAATCGAACAATCGTTAATCGAAACAAGGAAGACTTTAAATGAGCTTTCTCAAACATTGGAACAGGATTTATATAAAATTATTTCCGATGATATCGATCATTTGAATTTTGAAATTGATGTAGCCAAGCATGCAATAAAAATGGATAAGGACTCTAAATTTCACGAGGAAAACAGGTGGTTAAAATGAGTGAGAACAATTTAAATAGTGGTAATTTATTGGATGATATTCTAGCGAATCCTTTCGGGGATCAACAAGACACGTCATTTAGTCCATCATCTCCACAGATACAGCAACAAGAAAAGCCGAAAAAACTGATTGATGTAATTCCGGAGGAAAATCGGGCAAAAGCGTACCAGCTGGCTGAGCAAATTGACCCGAAAAACCATCAGGCGATGATTCTATATGGTACCCAGGCGCAAGGAAAGCTGCTTTCCTTCTCCCATACGATGCTTGAGCATGTGCAAAAGAAGGATGTTGGGGAAATCGGGGAAATCATTAATGATTTAATGAAGAGACTAAACGAGGTAAGTCCGGATGAGCTGACAGAAGGAAAGCCGTCCTTATTTGCGCGGATGTTCGGGAAAATTTCCGGCTCGCTGCAGGAGGTGCTTTCCAAATATCAAAAGACAGGCGCTCAAATTGATCGGATTAGCGTCAAGCTCGACCGCAGTAAAAATGCACTGATGTCCGACATTAAATTGCTGGAGCAGCTCTATGAAACCAATAAAGAATATTTTCATGCGTTAAATGTGTATATTGCAGCGGGGGAAATTAAGCTTGAGGAAATGCATCAGAAAACGATCCCTCAACTGAAAAAAGCGGCGGAAGTTACAAATGATCAAATGAAGTTTCAAGAGGTTAAAGATATGCTCCAATTTGCCGACCGCTTGGATAAACGGTTGTATGATTTGAAACTGAGCCGCGAAATTACGATTCAAAGCGCTCCGCAAATCCGTCTGATTCAAAATACCAATCAGGCCCTTGTGGAAAAAATTCAATCGTCCATTATGACGGCGATCCCGCTTTGGAAAAATCAAGTTGCGATTGCTTTGACGTTGATTCGGCAGCGTCATGCCGTTGAGGCGCAAAAGCAAGTTTCCAAGACAACCAACGAACTATTGTTAAAAAATGCTGAAATGCTAAAAACCAATACCATTGAAACAGCCAAAGAAAATGAGCGCGGCCTCGTAGATATCGAAACCTTAAAGAAAACGCAGGAAAGCCTAATTACCACACTCGAAGAAACCATGCGAATCCAAGAAGAAGGCCGAAACAAGCGTCGCCTAGCCGAGCAAGAACTGGCTACCATGGAAAACGAACTGCGACTCAAACTATTAGAAATCAAAGGGCAATAATGCGGGGAATAAATAATGCCTGTCACCATAGCTAGCAATATGCTAGCTATGGTGACAGGCACTATTCTTTGCATGATCTTTATTTATTAACTTTAACTGCGTTGTAGTATTCTTCGAGGGTGATTCCTTGGCTGGTGATTTTTTTGGCTAATTCTGTTCCTACGTAGCGGATGTGCCATGGTTCGTATTGGTAGCCGGTGATGGATTCTTTTCCTTTTGGGTAGCGGATGATGAAGCCGTAATCGACAGCGTGTTTTTGCAGCCATTTGGCTTCCGGGCTGCCTCCGAAGCAATCAGTCGCCGCACATTTCCCATCCCCTTCTGTCACATCTATGGCCAGGCCTGTTTCATGCTCGCTTGTTCCGGGAATTGCACTATAGGTCCTTGCCTTTTCATACCCGTCCCTATTCACATAGGTATTAAAAAGAGAGATTTGAGTCGCTTCGGATCTGTATGCCGACACTCCCAAAAAATAGACGCCTTGCGCTTTGGCGGCAGCAAATAGTTTTTTGATGGCAGAAGCTGCTACCCTGCGCATTTCCCGCTTTTCTGACTTCGCTGCTGCAGTCGGAATAAACGGGATTTTGGTATAAACAAGATCGCTCGGCTTATAGCCAGTGGGCAGCTTATTTTGCTTGTTGACCAAAACCGCCATGCTCTCAGGATTAGCCTCATCCTGCCTCTTTTGTGCATCCAGCCTTTCCTGCTCCTTCAGTATTTCCGCTTGAGTCTCCTGCTTTTTCCCTGCAGTATTATAATTAAAGAACGAACAGCCTGCTAATGATAGAGCTGCCACGAAACAACAAATTCCTATTGAAATTATTTTAACCATACCAAACTTCCTTTTTGAAAAATTAATAACCCAAATTCACTTCATTCAAGGATATTCCTATCTCTAATGGACGTCAATACGTGAATGAAGTTACAAAAAAACAGTAATTCAACATAAGATACAATAAAACGACAGCAATCTCTAGAATATCAAAAATGAAGACAAGTGAAAATGGAAATTTAGGCATGAAAATCATCTGGCCTCCCCGTTCCAAAATAAGACAATCGCCCAAACTTTGACGTGCCTACAAAATTTGTTATCATGGTGATGGACTTTATTTTCCTCGACATATGATTTGGAGGTTATTATGGAAAATCTATTAAAGGTAATGACGGTTTTCGGAACAAGGCCCGAAGCAATTAAAATGGCCCCGCTGGTAAAAGAGCTGGAAAAAAACAAGAATAAAATCCAATCAATCGTAACTGTTACAGCTCAGCACCGTGAAATGCTGGACCAGGTTTTGAATATTTTTGAGATTGTTCCTGATTATGATCTGAATATTATGAAGGATAGACAATCTTTGATTGACGTAACCACTCGTTGTCTAGTAGGTTTAAATGAAATTTTTCAAAAAGTGAAGCCGGATATTGTTTTGGTTCATGGTGATACCACGACAACGTTTGTGGCGAGCCTTGCGGCTTTTTACCATCAAATTCCGATCGGGCATGTTGAAGCCGGGCTGCGCACGAGAAATAAATACTCACCTTACCCTGAAGAAATGAATCGCCAGCTGACAGGGGTGCTGTCCGACCTTCATTTTGCCCCAACTGAACAGTCAAAACAAAATCTTTTACATGAAAATAAACCGGAAGCATCCATTTTTGTGACGGGAAATACGGCAATCGATGCCTTAAAAACAACCGTCAGGGACCATTATTCCCATCCTGTTTTAGACGAGCTTGGTTCCGACCGACTAGTACTCATGACCGCCCACCGCCGCGAAAATACCGGAAAACCAATGGAAAATATGTTCTCGGCGATTAAAAGGCTGGTCGACAAGTACGAAGATATCCAAGTGGTTTATCCCGTTCATATGAACCCGGTGGTCCGGGAAATAGCGGCGAGAATCCTTGGGGATCATAACCGTATCCATCTTATCGAGCCATTGGATGTCATTGATTTCCATAATTTTGCTTCAAGGTCATATTTACTTTTAACTGATTCTGGCGGAGTTCAAGAGGAGGCGCCATCTTTAGGTGTGCCCGTTCTGGTGCTGCGTGACACAACCGAACGCCCTGAGGGAATTGCAGCAGGCACTTTAAAGCTTGCCGGGACTGATGAAGAAACCATCTTCCAGCTTGCGGATGAATTACTATCCGACAAAAGCGCACATGACCAAATGAGTAAAGCATCGAATCCATATGGAGACGGTCAGGCTTCAAGAAGGATTGTCGAAGCTATCCTTCAACATTTTGGTGTCTAGGCTGAATATTAAGAAATATCTTTTTTCACTGATCCGGAAGGATTTCCCATATAGCCTTGTGAAGCATAAGCTATGGGACATTTGACCCTTTTAAAGGACTTGTATATAACATATATTTTTAGTAACACATAAATCGTACGAAACGGCAAAACCATTGAAAAATGGTGACGCAAAACTAAAGGGGCTAATGTTTTTTAAACGATGCTTGCCAGTTACCGAACACGAACAACTCCTGCGATTTATGTAAACCGATTGAGGAGGTTTCATGTGTGAAAAAAATCATTATTAAAGGTAAATATTATTGGCATTCTTTTCAGCACCATTATAACGAGATGTTGCACCATGATTGTCTTTGTGAGGAATTAAAATCAAAATATAAGGTAAAAGCCATCTATCATAATAGCAAGGCCATTGAACTGGCGACGCTATGCAGCTAATTCTAATAAAAATGGAGAAGCCTAGGAACTGTTCCTAGGCTTTTAATTTATGTTCAATTTCAAATTTCTGCACAAAGTTACAGCTGGAACAGGCTCGTCCAATGAGTCTTTTGGTTTTTGCATTTTGATAATAGATTTCTTCAAATCCACAGACAGGGCATTCGATAATATGGAAGATTTCTCGTTCCCCTAATACGGCATCCAATAAGGCTTCAAAATACAATCCCAATACACCCCTATCGACTGTTTTCCCTAACCTTAACAAATTGTCCATGTGAGAAATGAAGAAAATTGTCAGTCGGACAAGAAATGTTTTCGACAGGATTCCTTATAGAAAGGCTTGACCTTTCTATTCAACGATATTGGAAAACGTAAGTAATTGATCAATGAATTTCCAATAAATTGGACATCCTAATACTGACTAATTCCGTTAAGGGAGGAATGATTTTGAAAAAAAATGAGGACAAAACAAGTGAAGGCTTAAATCAAATTTTTGAAATCATTAATGCGAAGGGAGACACTGGCGAGTTGAAGGAAATCGTGGAAAACGGTGAAACAACAGACCGCGAAAAGGAATAAGAAAAAACCAGGGTCAGACCCCTTTATACGATGGAGGCTGGCCCTATTCATTTCCATACTGATAGGAATGGGATTTAAACCAAAATTGGATGGTTCCGTCTGTATGTTGTGAATACTTCAGCTGCCCCTGTTCCAAGGCCTGAATTAAGCTATCCTTTGCCAGTTCCTGTTTCACCATTAATTCGTTTATTAATCTATCAAACTCGTTGGACTCTTTATCTGAGGATATCACTTCGAGGCGTGCCTCCATGACATCGAGGAATTCACCTTTATGATTTACCAAATTGTCGGGAGCCGGAAGTGCCGCTGCCTTTTGAAGAAGTTTCATTTGTTCCATTTTTGTTTGACTAGTATCCATACCGGAAAGGAAGCTTTTTAATATTTGGTCACTTTGAGCATTCAATGCCTGCTCCTTGGATACATAATGAACCAATTTATTCTGATCAACCTGCTTGGTTACTATTAAAAAAATACCTGCAACGGCAATGCAGAGTAACATCCCAATCATTGCAAATATGACCTTAAATCTAGGATTCTCTTTTTTTGGAACAGCCATTTTTTCACCAGACAAGAGAAGGCCCTTCACTTGCAGCTCTTCCAGCTCACGGCGGATTTTTTGTTGGGCAGGAGTCAGCATTACAAGTCCCCCATAGATATTTTTTACTAATCCTATCCTACTACAAAATGTAACAAAAAATCCATTTAATCACCAATTTTCCAACAGTATTTAATAGGATATTTCTTACTTCATACAAATAACTCAAAACTATGTAAAGAACTCACAAAATATTGCACACCTTTCTTTATCTCCAAAACCCGAAAGAATTGGCTCATCCAAAATAGGAAAAAATAGTCCTCTAGCAGAATTTCCAATCCCCATCCTAAAATGCTAGAATGGAAGATAAATAGTGAACGATTTTACAATTAATGGAGGATAACCATGAAATATATTTGGTCACTAAGCTTTTTCCTGCTTTTCTGTTCCTATATGGCAACACATACCTATGCAGATGAACTTAATATTCAGCCTAAAATCTCAAAATCAAATACTAGCATTATTTTTGATGAAAACAAAGAATTTGATAATCAGGAATTAATCGTGAAATTTGCGCCAGACACTGCAAAAGCTGAAAGAAGCTCAATTTTAAAACAAGCCAATGCCATTGAAGAATCCTATTTGGCGGACAGCGGTTTTTCGGTTGTTAAGCTCGCCAAAAAGGATGCCCCATCAACGGTTGCGAAAAATCTATTAAAGAATAAACAGGTCGTTTTTGTGGAACCGAACCATCAGATGAAAAGCACCTATATTCCACAGGATCCAAGCTACAACCAACAATGGTATTTGAGCAAAATTAACATGCCTAAAGCGTGGGATCTAACGAAGGGCTCCTCCAACATTACCGTAGCCGTCATTGACGATGGGGTTCAGCAGGACCACCCTGAATTGAAAGGGAAAATTGTCAGCCCCTATAATGCAGTGACCGGGGGAACGTACTATCCTCCACAGGAGCATGCAACACATGTGGCTGGCATTATTGCCGCTTCCCACAATCATTTAGGGATTGCCGGGATTGCCCCCAATGTAAAAATCATGCCGATTAATGTATTTAACGGTGATGAAGCAAGTGACATTGATGTCGCAAAGGGGATTAAATATGCAGCGGACCACCATGCCGATATCATCAATATGAGTCTCGGAAGTGAAGGCTATAGCTATCTATTAGATTATTATGCATCTTATGCCAAGGCGAAAGGCGTGCTCCTCATTGCGGCAGCAGGAAACGATGGCTCATTTACACCGATGTACCCCGCCGCATTGGGGTCGGTAGTAGGTGTCAGTGCAACCGATAAGGCCGATAGAATCACCTATTTTTCAAATCGGGGTTCGGATATTGATTTTGCTGCACCGGGTCTGAATATCTATTCTACGATAAACGGAAGTTCTTATGATTCACTGTCCGGCACCTCGATGGCCGCTCCCATTGTCACCGGAGTTGCCGCACTCGTTCGGTCGAAAAATCCATTTTTAACCCCTGACCAGGTTCTTGCCGTCATGGAAAAATCAACTGTGGACCTGGGGGCCAAAGGCCGGGATGACTATTATGGCTATGGAAGAATCGACGCCTTTAAGGCCGTTTCCAATACTCCATCTCCGATGTCCAATATAACCGGACCAAGTTCGTATACGATGACGGGGAAAAATAAAGCAGCCATTTCCTTCATTGTTTCAGGCAAGTCAAATGTTTCCGTCCTTATAAAAAATGCGAGCGGGAAAGTCATGAGGCAGGTTCTTGCCAATAAAAGCTTCTCCCACACAAAAGTATCCGCCCTTTGGGACGGAAAATCAGATGGAGGCAAATTTGTTTCGACTGGAACGTACAGTGTCCTGGCAAAAATCTCGAATAGTAAAACTACCGTCTATAAAACGGCCATCATTAAGGTAGTCAATCATACGTATCGTGATATTATCGTGTCAGGTGCCTATGCATTTTCGCCGGTATTGAAAAGACAAATTACGGTACCTTACCAGTTAACACAACCAGCAAAAGTAACAGCCGTCGTTACCGATCAAGCTGGAAAAACAGTCAAGACCCTATTCGCCAACAAAACATTATCAGCAGGATGGAAATCATTGATTTGGGATGGGAAAACATCAAGTGGCAAACGATTGAAGGATGCTGATTATTATCTATCCATCTCACTCCTTGATCAAGATAATAAAAAGTTTAAAACGAAAAAGGTTCAGGTCAAAGTGGACAGCACTAGGCCATCCGTAACGGTATCTGTTCCCGCTTTGATAAAAGTAGACAGTTACTCCCATCCATCAGGAACTTTTGCTCTTACTGAAACGGCCGCAATGGTTGTCAATGTCCTTGATGAAAAGGGGACGATTATTAAAAAAGTCATAAATCATCAAGGCACACCGGGCACCGTTACGATCAGCTGGGATGGGAAAAATGCGAAAGGTCAGCTTGTGGAGGAAGGAAAATACCGGTATCAAATTCAGCTAAAAGATATAGCGGGAAATACGGCGACCATCAACAGCAATCTGTTCGACGTGCAGGATTGGCGGATTCCGACTATCCAGTCCACAAAGGATGTTGATTTTAAAACAAAAGGCACGATGACTTTCGGCTATAGTTTGATCAAGCCAGGAATAGTGACAATCGGCATTTATCAGGGCAGTACCTTGATTAAAACCATCCAAACGGATACTGAAGAACCTGCAGGAAACAGCAGCTTCCAATGGGACGGAACGGATGACTCCGGTGCACAAGTGCCGGATGGCGATTATCAATTGAAAATTAACACTGTCGATCATTACAACCTTTCGTATCTATTCACAGGGAATGTTCATGTGCAGCTTGAGCAGTAGAATTTAACTGAACAATACTATTAAAATGCTAAAATAAAAAACAAAGCACACGAGATTGATACTATCTCGTGTGCTTTGTTTTTAGGAAAGTGTCTTTCCATTATGAAAATAATTTTTTACGGGGGCGATTCCAAACCTTTATGTAGGTACTGCCTTCCTTGCAGCGGAAGATCTTAATCCCAATCAGTTTTAAAGGTGTGAAGATTTCTTTCATTTGCAGTAATGGCATCATTCGACCTCCCTAACGGTTTATAGTTTCATCATACAAGAATTTAAATTGAGTAAAAGTGCTAAATTATCGATAAATTTCGATTATTTTTGAAAGGTTCAAACTGGAAAATCCTTTTTGTGAGTTTTTCCCTATTTCAAATATAAATATCCAACTTTTGATAGAATCAAACAAACGATGGAAGATTAATAAAAAAATTACAAAAAACTCTATGAATCTTAATGAAATATTAGTAGAATATTCATGCAATCCAATTTTTTTGTCGAAGGGCGGGAAATGTGTGAAGAGAAAGATAAAGAGAAGCATGAAGAGGCGAATGTTTAATAGTACTTTAGCTGCATTGTTAGCGCTTACAACTGTACCGTTGAACATTTTTCCACATAGTGCGAAGGCAGCGGGAACAACAGCAGAAGCTGGGGATACTGCAACACTTCGTATTTTGGAAACTACTGATCTTCATGATGCTGTAATGGCTTATGATTATTACCAAGATACAGATAAGGGTATTAATTATGGTCTTTCAAAGACAGCAACATTAATCCAACAAGCACGATCAGAAGTAGATCCATCGAATTCTATGTTATTTGATGCGGGTGATTTGCTGCAGGGAAATCCAATGGCAGATTATGTTGCAAAAGTACATCCATTAACTGAAAATGATGTACATCCAATGTTCAAAGCTATGAAGCTTTTAAATTATGATGCAGGTATTGTAGGAAACCATGAATTTAACTATGGATTGGGATACCTTAACACGGCATTAAAGAATGCTCCATACCCATTTGTAAACGCTAACATCTATGTTGATGACCACGATAATGACCCAACCAATGATAAAAACTATTTTACCCCATATCAAATCCTTGATAAGAAGTTTAAGGATGTTAACGGTGTTGAACAAACTGTAAAAGTAGGAGTTATCGGTTTCGCGCCACCCCAAATCCTTCAGTGGGATAAAGATAATCTACAAGGTAAAGTTATTGTAAAAGATATTGTTCAAACAGCTCAAAAATACATTGCACAAATGAAAGCTGAAGGTGCACAGGTCATTGTTGCGATTGCTCACTCCGGTTGTGACGTTACAAATGACGGCCAACAGGATGCTGAAAATGCAGTATTCTCTTTAAGTAAAGTAGATGGCATTGATGCCCTTCTATTTGGACACGCGCACTATAATTTCCCTGGCGGCAAAGAGTTTCATGTGGTCAGTAATGTGAATAACCCAGATTTACCAGGTCTGGATAATACAAAAGGAACCATTAACGGGACACCTGCCGTTGAAGCTGGCTTCTGGGGCAATAACCTTGGTGTTCTGGATTTAGCTTTAGTTCAGAAGGCTGACGGAACCTGGACAGCTGATAAAGCTGCTTCAAAATCTGTTGATCGTCCTGTAACAGCGGATACTGCTGTAGACAGTACCATTGTTGATGCAGTAAAAGCAGAGCATGAAGGTACCCTTGCTTATGTACGTGGAAAAATTGGCGAAACCAAAGCGCCAATGAACAGTTATTTCTCACGTGTCATGGACGACCCGACAATTCAAATCGTAAACAATGCTCAAACAGATTATGTAAAAAACTGGATCAAAACAAATAAGCCAGAATTAGCTGATCTCCCTGTTATCTCTGCAGGTGCTCCATTCAAAGCGGGCCGACAAGGTGCTGGCGATTATACAAATATTGTTAAGGGTGATCTTTCTATTAAGAGTGCCAATGATTTATATTTGTATAACAATACATTGAAAGCTGTCGAGTTGACAGGTGCTCAAGTTAAAGAATGGTTAGAGATGTCTGCATCCCAGTTCAATCAAATTGATCCAAACAATGCAGATCCTCAGGAGTTAATTAATTATAACTTCCAACCGTATAACTTTGATGTGATTGATGGTGTGAAATATCAAGTCGATGTAACTCAGCCGGCTAGATACAATTTCACTACTGGTGATGTCATAAACCCTGACGCACATCGTATCATTGATTTTACCGATATGAAAGGTAATCCCATTGATCCAGTTCAAAAATACATTGTTGCCACAAACAACTATCGCGCTAGTGGCGGCGGTAATTTCCCTGGAACAAAGGGTGGAAATGCCCAAATCGTTGTGGATTCTCCATATGAAAACAGACAAATTTTAATGGATTATATTCAAACACAGGGAGTGGTTAACCCTACTGCTGATAATAACTGGAGAATTGCACCAATCAATGGTGTGGCGAAAACTTTAACATTTAAATCATCTCCAGCAGCAAAAGATGTTTTATCATCAACGCCAAATATTAAGGATGTTGGACCTCTATCTGATAACTCAGGTTTTGAGCAATATACTTTAGACCAAAACGTTCATATTCAATTACTAGGTATCAACGACTACCATGGACAGCTTGATACTTGGAGAGCAATTAAAGATTCAACTGGCAAAGTTGTTGATTACTCTGGCGGTATTGAATGGCTAGCAGGATATTTAGAACAAAGAGAAGCTACAAACCCTGCAAATACCCTTATGATTCAAGCGGGTGACCTTGTTGGAGCAAGTCCTCCAGTATCAGCTTTATTACAGGACGAGCCTACCATCCGTTTCATGAATGAACTTGGTTTTGACGTAGGTACAATCGGTAACCATGAATTTGATGAAGGCGTAACAGAAATGAAGCGTCTAATCTACGGCGGAGACAATCCAAAAACGGCAAAATATGAAGCAGAGTATGGCAAGTTTACCGGTTCAACAATGGACTATGTGGTTGCAAACGTAGTGGATGAAAAAACAAATGAACCAATTTTACCACCATATGTGGTAAAAGAAGTTAATGGTGTTAAGATTGGCTTTATCGGGGTTGTCACTACTGAAACACCAACTATTGTTACTCCAAGTGGTGTTGCTGGTGTTAAATTTACGGATGAAGTTGAAGCCGTTAACGAGTATGCAAAAGAATTAACAGATCAAGGCGTTAAGACGATTGTCGTCCTTGCACATGATCCGGGTACTTCCAATACAGACGGCTCAAACGCTTCCGGAAAAGTTGTTGATATGGCTAAAGCAATGGACCCTTCCGTTGACGTTGTTTATGGCGCACATGACCATAAATATTTAAACACAACAGTAAATGGCAAGCTTTTAGTTCAATCATGGTCATATGGAACAGCATTCTCTGATATCGATTTAACAATCGATCCTGTTACACAAGATATCGTCAATGAAAAGGCTGAAGTGGTTGATACACTTCACAGCAAAATCACTCCAGATGCCCACATCAAAGCAGAACTTGATGGCTATCAAAACGACATCAAACCGATTACAAGTCAAGTAATGGGTGAAACAACAGATGTATTAACTAACACTGCTAACGCGGCCGGTGAGTCTCCACTTGGCAACCTAATTGCTGACGGAATGAAAGCAACAACAAGTACAGATTTCGCATTCATGAATTCAGGCGGAATTCGTAACCCACTTCCAAAAGGAACCATCACTTGGGGTGATTTATTCAAGGTTCAACCATTTGGTAATGATCTAGTTACAATGACCATTACTGGTGATCAAGTAAGAACTTTATTAAATCAACAATTCCAAGCACCGCCAAGCTACAACAAAATCATGGCAATCGCTGGTCTTCATTACACTTGGTCGGACAAATTGCCATATGGTCAAAAAGTTCTTGATATCTATCTTCCAAATGGATCAAAAATTGATCCAAATGCAGATTATACCATTACGGTTAATAACTTTATGGCAGACGGCGGCGATGGATTTACGATCCTTAAGTCCGGTAAAAACCGTGTAACCAATATTGTCGACCTAGACGCATTTGTTAACTATTTTAAATCCTTTACTGAGCCGGTAAGTGCTCAAATCGAAGGCAGAATTTTAATGGATACGGATGTAACCGGAACTGTCAAGGATGTTACTGACAAATCCACAACTGTAACAGGTACAACTGAATCTGGTTCTACAGTCGTAGTAAAAGCTGGAGATAATCAGCTTGGAAATGGTGTTGCAGATGAAAATGGCAGCTTCTCTGTAGATATTCCAGTTCAAAAAGCTGGTACAGAACTAACGGTTACCATTACTGATAAAGGATTAAACTCGAAAGATTTCAAAGTGGTTGTTAAGGACGTAACGGACCCAGCAGCTCCGATTCTTAACCCAATTAGCAATAAAGATATGCAAATAACAGGTCAAGGTGCAGAACCAGGAACAAATGTATATATTACAAATGGATTCTTTAAGGTTCATTTAATTGCTGATGCTGATGGCAAATTTAGCACACCATTACTTGCGCCACTACCTGCAGGAACTCAAGTGTTTGCATTCGCTGTTGACGCAGCCTTTAACTTAAGTCCAATTGGCTATACAGTTGTAACTGATGCCATTGCCCCAAATAAAGCAGTTGTAAATATTGTAGGTGATTCTGATAAAGTAGTAACCGGTACAGCTGAAAATGGTGCTAATGTTACTGTTAAAGCAGGGGAAGTTTTACTTGGTAGCGCAACAGTTGATTCCAATGGTAAATTTTCTGTCACATTAAAATCAACTCAAAAAGCTGGTACAGTTTTAACGGTTGTTGTAACAGATGCTGCTAAAAATAGTAGCGAACCAGTAACTGTAATCGTGGTTGATAAAACAGCTCCAGTTGTTACGGGTGTAAGCAACAATGGTCTTTACAATAAAGATGTAACAGTTAAGTTCAATGAAGGTACTGCCACATTAAATGGCAAGGCATTTACAAGCGGAACAGTTGTAAAAGCAGATGGCGTTTATACATTGGTTGTAACCGATAAAGCCGGAAACAAAACAACGGTGAAATTCACCATTGACAAAACAGCTCCAACAGCTCCGAGCGTTGATAAAGTAACTGCTAAGTCAACAAAAGTAACAGGTAAGGCTGAATCCGGTGCAACTGTTATTGTCAAAGTTGGAACAAAAATAATTGGCCGCGTAACTGCTGTTGGTGGTAAGTACTCTGTCACCATCTCCAAGGAAAAGGCAGGCACACTCCTTTTTGTAACAGCTCAAGATAAAGCTGGTAACGTAAGTAAAGCAACAAAAGCAGTAGTCCAAAAATAGGTAATAAGAAATATCCCTGAAGATTTCTTCAGGGATATTTTTGTACAAAAAAAGAGGATGAACCCATCCTCCTTTTGATCACTTACTTCTTCACTGTTATCGTTCCGCTAGAATTCCCAGGCTGAATGGAATAAGTAAATGTACCAGGTTGCGGATCATCTAAAAGAATTGTATTTTTACCGCTTTTTAAATCAACATTTATTTTTAAATCGTTTGAAACAAGCTTAATATTATTTCCTAAATTGCTGTCTACGTTAAAAATCAATTTGAGCATGGTGTAGGCTTTTAAGGTTGTATACCTCGGTTCCATGCCTTCACTGGTAACATGAATAGTCGCCACTTGAAGATTATTATGCTGCTCAAGCCTTGCCGTTTGGGTTTGCGGCTGCCCTGTCACCCACACTTTCATTTGTTTAAAATTTATCGCAAGTACTAAAATAACAATTACTATAATCGCCCCGACCAAAACCGTTCTGTAATTTGAAGTTTTTTTGCCTTTTCTATCACTGGCCATTGAAAGTTCCTCCTGTTTATCGTTATTCTAGGCTAATATTCTTTGAATCAACCAAATTCCCCCAAGAATGAAGGCGATGGATGATACAATGGCAATTGCTTTTCGTGAATACTTCGTACGATGCAAGTAAGTTAACAGTGGTAATAATAAAATCACGATGGTAAGCTGAACAATCTCAATTCCAATATTAAAACTAGTTAAATCAATTGCCAATTCACTTTTAGGAAGACTCATCGATTTTAAGAGATCTGCGAATCCCATTCCGTGGATCAACCCAAAAATAAACGTAATGACCCAGCGGAAGCTGACCTCTTTGCGGAAAATATTTTCCAATGAGACGTAGCAAATACTTAACGCAATGGCCGGCTCGACAATTTTTGCGGGAACATCAATGATTCCCAGAACCGTGAGCGTCAATGTAATACTGTGTGCAATTGTAAAAGCGGTAATCGTTGTAGCGGTCTGTTTGAATTTTTGTCTGGCAATTAAAAGCGATAAAAGAAAGAGTAAATGGTCATAACCGGTTAAAATATGATTCATCCCTAGCTTTAGGAATGAAAACCAACCACTGGTAGAACTAGAATTAGAATTAGAATTAGAATTAGAATTAGTTTTAGTTGCTGCTGCTTTTGTCGGGTCTTTTTGAACAGGAGGCGTACTCTGTTCAGTAGTATTTAAATTAGCATAATCATTGTCGCTAAGAATCATAGACCATGTACGATTGCTTTGTGAAAGGGCGGAAGTACTGTTCTCCGTTCCGTAGTTGATTTTTAATAAGTCTACATAAGTCGCTGTTGATTTAGTATTTATATAAAGACTGTCCGAATAGGATATCGATTGTGAAGGTTGAATAGCCGGATAAGCAACCTTTAGATGAAACTGCGTCGCATCTCCTTTTCGGTTTAAATCTGTTTCAAGCACTTTGGTCCATTTCACGGGAGTACCATTTATTTTTAATGTAAGATGATTTCTTAATTCTGAAATGATTTTACCTTTTATAGCTTTGTATTCGTTTGGGTCTAGCATTCCGTTTCCATTTACATCTCCACCTGTTAATTCCACTACCGAAATTTCATCTAGGGCAAAGGTCATGATTGTATTGGATTTTAATAGATTTAAAGTAGTGTAACTAGCACTATAGGCATGTGCTGAAGCAGTTTGTATAGAAGTTAATACTAGCACAAACGGAACAGTTAAGAGGAAAATCACTCGTCCGTAAGAACGCAAAAATGGTAATAATTTGTTGGGATTCATTGATAGCCTCCGGTAGTAGTGTGGTTTTTGGGAAGAAACACGATAAATATACCACAAGTTTTGTAAAAATTTCATAAATGTTTAGTGAAAAATTAATAATATTTTAAGAAAAAGATAGAATAATGTAAAATTCCATAATAATATAATAGTAGGCTGTTTTTTCCTCAATTAACAGAGGTAAAAAATAGGAGTGATAGGGATAAATTCCTGTTATTCAAATAGGTAGGAAGCCATATATAATTATGGTTGTAAGGGTTTACAAAATTTTAGTAAGGGGGAAAGTCATCAGTGCACAAAATGATGAGAAAGTACAAAAAGTGGATTAGCATTGTCCTAACAACATTAATGCTATTTTCATTAGTAAGTCCGCAACTGGCAGCCAAGGCGGCAAACACAGATCCTGTTACTCTAGCAAAATGGGATTTTAGTAAGGGTCAAAACCTTACAGCAACTGATGGAATTACAGCAAATCTTGACAAGACTTTGTCAATTGCTGGTGCAACAATGACGGGTTATGCTGGAGGTCCGACAACAGGAATTTCTGTTCCGACTTCTACAACTTGGACAACAGCGAATCCTTCCTATTGGCAAGTCTCGTTGTCAACAAAAGGCTATCAAAATATTACTTTATCATCCAAACAAAGAGGTTCCAATACAGGTCCTAAGGACTTTAAGCTTCAATATAGTACAGATGGAACCAATTTCGCTGATGTTCCAAGTGGAGCAATTACGGTTGCTAATAACTGGACAAGTGGGGTTTTAACAAGTGTTTCAATACCTAGTGATGCATCTGATAAAGATCTCATTTATGTAAGATGGCTTAAAAATTCAACAACTGCAATTAATGGCAGTGCTGTTGCCTCTGGCGGTACGAGCCAAATCTCAGATGTAGTACTATCAGGCGTGCCTACAGGTGCTCCAACACTAGATAAAACAGCGACACCTGACGCAACAAAAATTACATATGCGTCCTATCCAACTGTAACCGGTACTGCTGGTGCTGTTGCAGGGAACGCTACTGTAAACCTTTACTATGATGATAACACTAAAGCTGCTACAACAACTGCTGCAGCAGATGGTTCATTCACTGCAACAATTGTAAATCCTCAATCAAAAGCAGCCATTTATGTGACTGCCCAAGAAAATGGAAAAGACCCTTCAGACAAAGCGACTGTAAACTATTCTGGCACCGTTGTTGCCAAAACAGCCGCACCGCTTGCGTCTAAGATTACTTATTCCAGCTACACAACTGTTACAGGTGCCGTAGGAGCCGTGGCAAATAACGCATCTGTAAAAATTTATGACGAAAGCAACAATTTGCTTGGCTCAACAACAGCTGGGAATGATGGTTCCTTTACTGCAACTATTACAAACCCACAATCAAAAACACTGATTAATGTAACAACACAAGAAACAGGCAAAGACCTGAGTGACAAAGTTGCCATCAACTATACAGGTCCGACAAGCGGCGCTCAGCCTGGAGACGTTGTATTCAGCCAAATCTATACGAACGGTGGAAACAGCGGAGCTTTCTACAATACAAAATTTTTCGAGCTTTACAACAACACAAATAAAGATATTGACTTAAGTACCTGGTCAATTGTTTATACCTCAGCGAGTGGTACGGCATTTTCTGCTGGTAAAGCTCTATCAGGAACCATTAAAGCACACGGATATTTCCTGATTACGGGAGCCAAAGGTGCAACGGGGGCAAATCTTCCAGTAACTGCAGATAAAGACCTTTCTACTCTAAGCCCGAGTGGTTCAGGTGGTGGTACTTTAGCTCTTGCAAAAACTACTTCTCAATTAAGTGGTTTAAATGATCCTAACTTGATAGATTTAGTTTCCTATACAAATGGTACAACGACGTTCAGCAATAGCTTATATTGGGGAAGCAGAATTTCTGACTCCGGAATCGGAGGCGGAACAATCGAACGCAAAACCAATATCGGTACCGACCCACGCTCGGCATTTGGAATGATCAATAACTGGTTTACAAAAGACCCTTCCAAAGATTTTGTGTTAAATAAAGTCCTTTTTGGATCTGCCCAAGATGAGATTGTTGTCCACAACTCAAAATACATGGTTGCTCCGGACTCATCCAAAATTACTTTTACAAGGGATAATAACGGAACTGACACAATATCAGGCCTTGCTGGAGCTGTTCCAGCATCTGCGAATGTAAAAATTTATTATGAAAGCGATGGAGAACTAACCACTCCACAATCCGTAACAGCTGGGGCTGATGGTTCATTTACGTTCAGCGCGCAAGATAATAACCAATATACTACTATTTATTTGACCCATACAGACACAGCTCAGACAACACCAAGAGAAAGCATTTATACAAGAGTCAATCTATCCGGGACAAATGCTGCCGTAACACCAATTTCTGATTTACGCAGCAACGATGAAAATGGCTTTGCAATCAACACTGGCTATACGACTACGATTGAAGGTGTGGCAACAACTGATAACACACCAACAGAAAACTTGAAAACGAATTTCTTCGTTCAAGATTCTCCGACAAGCGGTATCAATGTTGTGAACAACCTTGACCCTTCTGTCGCTGTAAAAGCAGGCAATAAGTACAGCATTACTGGACAAGTAGTCTTTAATGCAGGGATGACGCAATTTATTCCATCAAGCATGAAAGATTTGGGTGCCGATAAGGCTCCAACAGCGAATGCAATTGGAATCAGTTCTGTAGGTGAAGGCTATGAAGGCACATTAGTGACCTTTACGGGAAAAGTAACCAATATTCCTACCAATGGTCCAGACTACGATATTACCGTAAGTAATGATGCAGGAAACATGGCAATTGTCCGCCTACAAGGCTCGGCTAGCGCTGTTGATTTGGGTTCAACCTATACCTTTACAGGAATCGTTAATCAATATAAGAAGGCAAACCCTTATACAAGCGGCTTCTTCTTATTACCGAGATCGACATCTGACATTAAAGGCCAATTGAGCTTAACTCATACACCAATCACCAAAGCCTATATCGGCTTGGATGCAAACTTTAAAGCATATGCCAAAAATGCAACATCCGTAAAATTATATTACAAAGGCGAGTCAGATCCATCCTATACATCAATGGATATGACAACTGCCGATGGCCATAACTATAATGGGAAAATCCTGAAGGACGCTGTGCCACAAGGGAAATTCTTCTATTATATTGAAGCGAAAAACAGCGATGAAACAAAATCAGTCGGTACGGCTGATAATCCGAACCCAGTTGTTGTTACCGAAGACACAGACGGTCCAGACTATTCGAATTTGGCCCCTGTACCTGGCGACAGCAATGAGCTGAGATATCCAACCATCTCTGCGGATTTAATTGATCCACATGGGGTCGATACTCATTCAGTCACCATTTCAATCGATGATAAGGACTATACTTCTGCTGCTGTCATCACGGATACAAATGTGAAGCTTGCGCTGACCATAGACCAATCATTAACTGAAGGAGATCATACGGTTGTCGTAACAGCAAAAGACACGCTTGGAAACTCTTCTTCAAAAACATGGACATTCAATGTAGCACACAGATTTACCGGTGGTAATCACTATCGTGGAACAACGCACAACCATACGAATATTTCACACGATGCAGCCGGAACTCCGGAAGAGGCGTTGCAGGCAGCTAAAAAATATCATTATGATTTCTTTGCCTTCTCTGACCACTCTCATGACATTGATTCCAGCCTTGCTGGTAAAGACACGGTTGACCACAATGGCATGAAAGAAAGAACAGGCGGTCCACAATGGCAATTAACGAAGGATTTAGCGAAGCAATACACTGAAGACGGCAAGTTTGTTGTTTTCCCTGCATTTGAAATGACTTCTACAACATGGGGACATTCAAACGTATTCGGAACACAAAACTTTATCGACCGTGTTGTCGATGGCGGCGCATACCAAAACTTGCAAAAATATTACAGCTGGGCCATCACATATGACAATATCGTTGCCCAGTTCAACCATCCGGCAATGTCGGCTAATGCATTTGACAACTTTATTCCGTACAACAAGAAAGTTGACCAATTATTCACATTGCTTGAAGTAGGAAATGGTTCTGGTGCGTATTCATATGCCAATGCAGAAGACAAGTTCTACAGTGCCCTTGACCTTGGATGGCACGTTGCTCCAACCTATGGTGAGGACAACCACGATGGAACATGGGGACAAACAAAGAAACGTACAGTGATTGTGGCAAAAGATTTAACACAGGATTCCCTGCTTGACTCGATGAAAAACATGCGTGTCTACATGTCTGAAGATCCTAACTTCAAATTGGACGTATCCGCAAGCGGATTCTATATGGGTTCTACGGTTGATACAAATACGTTAGACTTCAGTATTAAAGGAAGCGACCCTGTTTTAGAAAAAGCATCGGACCCTGATTACAGCTATATTAAAACAGCATCCAACGATGCGATTGCAAAAGTAGAATTGATTACAAATAAGGGAACAGTTTTGCAAACCTACACACCAACTGATGATTCAACTTCACTTGACTGGCATCCAGACCGCATCACTGTTGCAGGCGGCCAGCAATGGTTTGTTGTAAAAGTAACGCAAAAAGACGGAGACAGAATTTACTCCTCACCAATCTGGTCACCGGCAAAAGAATTGTCAGTCAACGTCAGTGATGTCAGCACATCTGACGGTGCCATTGTTGGCGGTGTTTCAGCAAATCTTACTGCAGGAATCAGCAACCAAGGTTCCGTGGATGTAAGCAAAATTACGGCTAATTTCTATTATGACAGTGTTGATGCCAACCATCTAATTGGTACATCAAGCGTTGATTCACTTCCTGCCAACACATCAGGAAGCGCAAGTGTAGTTTGGCAAAATCCAGTAGCTGGAACTCACAATATTATTGTCACATTGGCTGCCGGTGATGGGCATGACTTAGGCGATAATAAATTCTCACAATCCTTTGTGATTAAAGCGCCATTAGGCAAAACAGTCATGATTGATGGCACACACAGTAACGAAAATACAAAAGAAGATACTGGAACTTACAGAGATAACCTTAAACTGTTCACTACATTAATGAAGCAGCAAGGTTATACAGTGGTTGATAACTCAACACCGCTTTCTGACCAGCTATTGAGTAATGTTGCAGTTCTTTATATCACACATCCGGCTACTGCTTATACAGCGGATGAAATTGCGGCCATTAATAAATTCGTTCAAAACGGCGGATCGTTATTAATGACTGAAAAGAGTAACTTTGGCGGTTCAAACCAAAATGAAAATGCCATTCTTTCCGGAGTTGGATCGAGGATCCAGGTAAACAATGACGGAGTATTTGATGAAACTGCAGACGGTAACTTCTGGAGTACACCACTTACTTCAAACTTCTCGGTAAGATTGCATCCAACGCCTATAAACACATTATTAGACTTTGTACCGACAATTGAGTATTACAGCGGATCAAGTCTAGCAGGAATCGATGGAAGCGGAAATAAGGTTCCATTAACCAACAGCGATAAAGTCACTGTGCTTGTACGCGGAAATGAATCTACGTTCCAAGATACAACAACGATCAAATCTGACTCTGTTCAGTATAATGTTCAAACTTCAAACGGTAAAAACGGCCCAGCCTTAACAGGTGTTAAAGGAGGCTCTGCCATTCCGATGATTGCCTCTGAAAATCTTGGTAAAGGAAGAATTATCGTTTCTGGTATGAACATCTTTAACGATAAGCAAATGGATCAAACCTATAATGCGAAAGGAAATGACCCATTTGCGGTGAATGCTGTTAACTGGTTATCACACCTTGAGCCGAAGGTATTATCAATTGGCGATGCCCGTAAGTTAACGGAAGGAACAAATACGGTTGTAGAAGGTACCGTAACGGCAACATCCTTCTTTGATGCAGCCTATATTCAAGATGACACTGGCGGTATTATGGCGTTTAACGACGTTCCAGCAGGAAGCTTGAAGGTCGGCGATAAAATCCGTGTTTATGGACACATCAAAATCTTTGAAAATAACTTTGAATTAGAGTTTGGTAGTTTTGCAGACAGCATCGTGAAACTTGGCACAGGAACGCCAATTGAACCGAAGTTGGTAACAACCAAGGATGCAAATGCGGAAGAAAACCAAGGACTTTTAGTCAAAGTTAAAGGTACAGTGGTTTCAAAATATGATGATAATTCCTATGTCATTGATGATGGCACTGGTCCAACATTAGTCTTTACAGATGGATATGTAGTCAACCAAAGCGGCCCTGTACCTGTTCTTAAGGCAGGCGACACGTTAGAAGCAGTAGGTATGGCAGGTAAGTTCTCTGAAGGGAACCGGATTCGTGTACGTGATACAAGAGAATTAATTGGTACACATATTACTGCACCAGTCGTAACCGGAATAGATAATAACGGTATCTATAACCATGATGTTACAGTTAACTTCGATAAGGGAACAGCGACATTAAATGGCAGAGACTTTACAAGCGGTACAGATGTTAGCGACGATGGAACGTACACATTAGTTGTAACCGATCAATATGGAAATGCAACAACGGTGAACTTTGTAGTGGATAAAACTGCTCCTGCCGTTAGCGGCGTTGAAGATAACCATTACTACAATCAAAATGTCACGATTTTCTTTAATGAAGGATCGGCGAAATTAGATGGTGCTGACTTTACAAATGGATCAGGAGTCACTGATGAAGGAGCCCACAAATTAGTGGTAACAGACGATGCAGGAAACAAAGCAACTGTTAAATTTACCATTGATAAAACCCTTCCAGAAGTCAAAGGTGTTGATGAAAATGCTCTCTACAATCAAGATGTTACCGTAACATTTAATGAAGGGACGGCCCTCTTAAATGGACAAGAGTTTACAAGCGGCACCGTAGTGAGTGAGGATGGAGTTTACACATTGGTTGTAACTGATCAAGCCGATAACGTCACAACAGTTGTGTTCGCTATCGATAAAACCGCTCCGGTAGTAACGGGAGTAGCAAAAGAGGGTCTCTATAAAAACGATGTTGTGATTTCTTTTAATGAAGGAACTGCCACTTTAGATGGGGATAACTTTACTAATGGAGACACCGTTTCTAAGGAAGGCAGCCACACACTGGTAGTAACAGATGCAGCCGGCAATAAGACAACAGTTCAATTTACTCTTGATAAAACGGCTCCAACTGTCAGTGGCGTCAAAGATGGTTTCTACAATTATGATGTGACCATCACATTCGATGATGGAACGGCAACCCTAAATGGTGAATCGTTCAAGAATGGTTCCATTGTTAGTGATGAAGGCTCTTACACAATCGTCGTAACGGATGAGGCCGGAAATAGTACCGTTGTAAACTTTACAATTGATAAAACTAATCCATCCGTAACTGGTGTGGCAGACGATAGTTACTACAATGGTGATGTCACCATTTCCTTTAATAAGGGAACAGCCTCATTAAATGATGAAGCCTTTACCAGCGGCACGATTGTTAGTAAAGAAGGATCGTACACATTAGTGGTAACAGATAAGGCCGGGAATGTCACAACAGTACACTTTACCATTGATAAAACAGCACCTATTGTAGGTGGAGTAACAGACAATGGTTTTTACAATCATAATGTTGCTGTTTCATTTAATGAATTAGGTGGCTTATTAAATGGAAAACCTATTCCATCAGAAACTGTCGTTTCCGACGAAGGAACCTATACCTTAATGGTATCGGATCAAGCTGGGAACATCACAACCGTTCACTTTACAATTGATAAGACGGCTCCTATTGTAAGTGGAGTAGAAGAGAATGCTTTCTACAATCATGATGTCCTTGTTCGGTTTAATGAAGGAACAGCTACCTTAGATAAGAAGGAATTTACAAGCAATTCGACAGTTACGAATGAAGGTACCCACACAATCAAGGTAACGGATCAAGCTGGTAACAGTACAACCGTAACGTTTACCATTGATAAAAAGGCTCCTAACTTAAAGGTGACAGTCGACAAGCCAATACTGTCTCCACCAAATCATAAATTGGAATCCATTAAAGTAACACTTAATTATTCGGATGATCTATCAGGGATTGATTCTGTGGATTTAGAATCAATTACAGTAAACGAAGCCGCTGCTTCTTTAGAAGACATCCAAGGTGCAAACTATGGAACAAAGGATACAGAATTTAGCTTGCGTTCCGAAAGAAATGGTAACGGTAACGGCAGGATATATACAATCACCTATTTAGCCAAAGACAAAGCAGGAAATATAGCAAGAGCCACTGCCACCGTTACAGTTCCGAAGGGAAACCAAGGGAACTAATAGATTGAAAAAATGCCTCTGAGAGTTTTCAGGGGCATTTTTTATATAGCAAATAAATTTCCTAGAGTAATATTTTCAAAACACAACGTACTGACTAGAAAAAAATGGTAAAATCATATTGGATATATTTTCAAAAAGGAGGGGTAAAAGGAATAAGTCAACATGGGGGTCAGACCCCCAACGCTTTTAAGCGTTAAAGCGCCGGGGGTCTGACCCCTTAAAAAAATAGATTACTAGACAAAGGGTGGAGGAAAATTGAAGTTTAGTTGTTTAGGAACAGGTTTTTTAGTTGTTTTATTGTTATTTGCGATCATGATGCCAAGCAAAAGCGCAAGCGCAACCGCCTTGACAGTACAGCAAACCTTTTCAAGTAAGGTGACAGCCGAGCTAAAGCAATACATCAAAAAGGCTGGTGGTACTGTTACCATCCAGTACCAGGATTTGAAAAGCGGGCAAGGATTCCAAATTAACGGGAATAAGCCTATGCTCGCTGCCAGTACGATCAAGTTACCGCTCACATTGTACATCATGGAGCTGGCTGCGAAAAAGAAAATCAACCTAAACCAAAAACTTGTTTACAAGAAGCATCATTATTATGGCGGCAGCGGCGTGATTCAATATCAAAAGGTGGGAACAGCCTATACGATCCGTGACCTAGTCAAAAAAGCAATCATCTATAGTGATAATATTGCGTTCATTATGCTGAAGGAACGTGTGGGTCAAGCGAATCTGATTAAATTTATGAAGAGTCTCGGTGGTCAATATGCCTATCCCAATGGACATAATTATATGTCTGCCGCTGATTTAACCCTTTACGCGAAAAAGGTTTATCAATTCTCCCTCACAAACCCGCTTGGTAAAGAATTGATAGGTTATATGAAAAAAACCATCTATAACACCACAATCCCCCGTGGTATCAAGGGACCGTCTATAGCGCACAAGGTGGGAATGATCCCAATGTACCTGGTTTATAACGATGTAGCGATTGTTTTTGATCAACACCCATTTGTATTAGCGATTATGACGAAAAATATTTCCTATAATAAATCGCAAAAGGTGATCGCTGATTTGGCCGCAATAGCTTATAAAAACCATAAAGCTAAGTACGGCACAAAATGACCTTTCAAAATTATTAACCTGCAGTAAATGCTAATGTAATAGTTTTAAACATATATATAAAACCAAGGTTTTATAAGGGGGATGAATATGTTTAAAAAGACCGCAACAGTGTTTATTACTATGCTGCTATTATTTAGTTCGGGATTTTACTCTGAGTCCGTTACACATGCTGCAGAATATCAATCTAGTAAGGTCATCTATTTGACATTCGATGATGGACCAAATCAGTACACACCTATGATTCTTGATATTTTAAAAAGAAAAAAGGCCCATGCTACTTTTTTTATGATATCTGGAAATATAAGCCGCAATCCCAAAACGGTGAACAGGATGATCAAGGAAGGCAACTATCCCGCGTTACATAGTGTTTCCCATGATATAAAGAAGTTATATCGCGGCAGTTCTAATAATGTCGCAAATGAAATGGAAATTACCAGACAGACCTTATTAAGGGTTGCCCATTTTAATAGCCATCTTACTAGAGTCCCGTACGGCAGCAAGCCCTATATGACAAAAGCTTCCCTCAATGCTTTAGCAAAAAAGGGCTTTAAGATGTGGGACTGGAATATCGATACATTGGATTGGAAGTATAATCGAACCAATCCGAGCGTCATTACATCAAGGGTCAAATCCGGACTTGTCGGGAAAAAAGGGCCGATCGTCATTCTTTTCCACGATTCAAAGGGAACTGCCCAGCAGCTGCCGACCATCATTGACTATCTTAGAAGCAAGGGCTACAAATTGGAAGTATATAACCCCAAGCATCATATTGTCATGAATTTTTGGGGTGATCGCCGGTTTTAAATAGACTTTGTAAAAAAATGAATATTAATTTTTTTACACTATTGATTGGAGCGGAAGGCGCTCGACTCCTGCGGGATACAGAGGTTACGGGAGACCCCGCAGGCGTCAAAGCGCCGAGGAGGCTCCCGAACCTCCCCGCGGAAAGCGAGCGCCTGGAGCGGAAATCAACAACTAAGTTAAATAACCCAAAACACAAAAAAGGCAAACCAGATCAAGGGTTTGTCTTTTTTGTGTAAACAAAATGAAATTTTTAACAACCTAAATTGATAAGTAAATATGTTATAATTCCAACTGAATTATCTATTGATTATTTTCCTAGAATAATATAAAGAGAAAATTGGAGGGGAGAACATTTGTTATTTACCTCAACGGTATTTCTGTTCCTGTATTTACCCATTGTCCTGACACTTTACTATATCGTACCAAGAAAACTGAAAAACACTCTATTGCTATTTGCCAGCTTGTTTTTTTATGCATGGGGTGAACCTAAGTTTCTATTAATCTTAATCTTTTTCATTTTGATAAATTATGTATTTGCCATATTGGTCGATAAATATAGAGATCATAGGGTAAAAGCTAAGTGGTTGTTAGGGTTGACCGTTTTTGTTAATCTGTCCATGTTAGGCATTTTTAAATATGCCAATTTCTTTGTTACAAATATCAATTCGCTGTTTGGCAGCTCGATTGTATTAAAACATATTGCATTACCATTAGGGATATCTTTCTTTACCTTTCAAGGCTTAAGCTATGTGATCGACGTGTACCGAAAAGATGGTAAAGCACAGCGCAATTTGATCAATATGGCTATGTACAAAGCGCTGTTCCCTCAGCTAATCGCCGGCCCAATTGTCCGTTATCAAACGGTTGCCGAACAAATCACGGACCGAAAAGAAACGGTTGAAAAGTTTGCGGTAGGAACGAAGCGTTTTATTATTGGCCTTGCCAAAAAAATGATTTTGGCAAATAATTGCGGCTGGGTTGCAGACCAAATTTTTGCCATGCCTGCCGATCATTTATCTGTCGGTCTAGCCTGGTTAGGGGCTATTGCCTATTCACTGCAAATTTACTTCGACTTTTCAGGATACTCTGATATGGCCATCGGGTTAGGGAAAATGTTTGGTTTTGATTTCTTGGAGAACTTCAATTACCCTTATATTTCCCGATCTGCTACAGAGTTTTGGAGAAGATGGCATATTTCGTTAGGTACTTGGTTCAAGGATTATTTATATATTCCTCTAGGAGGGAATCGCGGCACCACCCTTCAGAACTATCGCAACCTTTTTATTGTCTGGCTGGCCACCGGGTTCTGGCACGGTGCAGCATGGACGTTTATCGCATGGGGTTTATATTACGGAGCATTAATTATGCTGGAAAAAGCCTTTTTGCTCAAATTTTTAAAGCGGATTCCAAGAGTATTTCAGCATCTTTATGCACTGCTTGCTGTCATCATTGGCTGGGTGTTTTTCCGTGCAGCAACATTTGGTTATGCCTTCAGTTATGTAAAGTCCATGTTTGGAGCAAATGGAAATTCTTTATGGGATCAGCAGGCCGTTTACTACTCTGCCCAAAATGGAATGATCATTCTTCTGGCCATTATCGTCTCTATTCCAGTTTTCCAGGTGATCAAAAAACTCTTACCAAAAGGGAGAAACCTTGGAAATGTATTCAGTCGGAACTTAATCGTTTCAACAGGTTATGTACTCATTTTCTTCTTGTCGCTGGTTAGTGTAGTTTCATCAACCTTTAATCCATTTATTTATTTCCGTTTCTAATTGATATGGAGGACATTATGAAAAAAACGAATGTACAAGGGATTATACTAATAACCGTTTTTCTTTTAACGATATTTGGTTTCTTTCTCAGCAAATTGGTCATCCCGTCAAAGGCGCAATCTGTTATCGAAAATAGAAAATTGACGCAAAGACCTGATTTAACCGCTAAAAATTTATTGGCGGGGGATTACTCCAAGCGTTTTGAGCAATATTATAATGATCAGTTTCCAATGCGGGATTCCTTTATTGAAGCGAACGCCGCCATTAATAAAGATGTTTTGAAACAAAGTGTAGTAAAAGATGTTTATGTTGCCCAAAATGGCTATCTGTTGTCGAAAGTACCTGCCGTTACACCGGCAAACGCAAAGAAAATTGCCGGAAGAATTAATGATTTTGCTAATAATATGGCTAAAAGGAATGTCACTGTATTCACAGCCTTAATGCCAAATAAGTCCACGATGATGGAATCGGAATTTCCAAGTTATTATCCAAGCTACGGTCAACAGGATATGGATCTTATCTATAAAAACCTAAATAAGCTTGCCCATCCGATTGATTCTCGGGATACACTGAAAAAACATTTAAATGAGGAATACATGTTTTTCTATACAGACCATCACTGGGAGGCAAAGGCGGCATTTTATGCTTATCAAAATGTGATGAACTATATTATTAACACTGAAAAAAGCAAGGATCATGTTTTTAACTATAATAATTACTCATGGAATATAGAGGGTAAACCTTTTTATGGTTCGGATGCGCGAAAAACAACCAGTGCGAATGCAAAAAAAGCCGATCAAATTCTTGTCGCTAAGCTTAAAGGCCGATATAAGCCTTATATTGTAAAATCGGGAACACGTACACTCAGCGGATTATATAACAAGTCTTATTTAAATTTACCGGATAAGTATACGAACCGTTATTTGGCTTATATAGGCGGGGATTTTCCTGAAGTAAAGATTACGAATCCGAACATGCCTCACGGTAAAAACGTCTTAGTGATAAAAGATTCTTACGCAAATGCATTTGTACAATTCCTTGTGCCGCATTATAAAGAAACACATATATTGGACTTAAGGCATTACAATAAAATGTCAGTGGAACAATATGTGGTGAAGAATAAAATCGACCAAGTTATCTTGCTAAATAATATAAATTCATTAGTTGTTACTCCGGCACTAACAAACTTTAACCATCCCGGACAGGGCGAAAATCAGTAAGACAAGAAAAAATAAAATAATGATAAAAACACCCCTAAGAATATTAGTGGGTGTTTTTTTGCGGATTTCCAAAAACAGGTTTACTATTAACGGTTGCCATTTAAAACATTAATTTTAAATGAAATTGTAAAAAGCTAGGTAATAGGGTACCTATAATAGTTTATACTGAAATAATGAGGGGGACATTTTCTTTCGTAAAATGAATGGATAGGTCATAAACCAATCATATTAATAAAAGGAAATCAATGGAGTGAATAATGATGTTTGAACAATACGAGATCGCTGTTCTAATACCTTGCTACAATGAGGAATTAACAATCGGGAAGGTAATAGATGACTATAAAAGAGTACTGCCAAATGCCAAAATCTATGTCTATGATAATAAATCCAGTGACGAAACATCAAAAATAGCCTTGGAACATGGTGCCATTGTGCGATATGAACCACGCCAGGGAAAAGGAAATGTTGTTCGATCCATGTTTAGGGATATAGAAGCAGATTATTATATCATGGTTGATGGAGATGATACCTATCCAGCAGAGTTTGCTCCTAAATTATTAGAGCCTTTAATGAATAAAGAGGCAAACTTAGTGATTGGGGATCGCTTATCAAATGGAACCTACACAGAGGAAAACAAGCGTAATTTCCATAATTTCGGTAATTTCTTCGTTAGGAGTTTAATTAATTGGATTTATAAAAGTGAAATTAAAGATATTATGACCGGATTTAGAGGTTTTGATCGATTTTTCGTGAAAACCATGCCGATCTTAAGTCCAGGCTTTGAGATTGAAACTGAAATGAGTATTCATGCTTTAGAAAATCGCTTCCTTATTAAGGAAGTTGAAATTGATTATCGCGATCGCCCTGAAGGAAGCGAATCGAAATTAAATACCTTTTCAGACGGATATAAGGTAATCATGACGATTTTAAAGCTCTTTAAAGATTGTAAGCCGTTCTTGTTTTTTGGAATTATTTCTTTGCTCTTTTTGATTGTGGGACTTTCCTGTGGTATTCCTGTGATTGTCGAGTTTATAAAAACTAAATATGTCACAAGGGTGCCGACAGCTATTTTATCGACAGGCTTGATGTTATTATCGATGCTGTTCTTTATGTGCGGTCTCATTTTAGACACTTTGGCCCATAAGCACAAGCAATTGTACATGATTGAGCTACTCAAAATTAAAAAGATAATTTAGTAAAGCATACCTATTGCAGCTAGGGGAAACAGTTCTGTGAATATAAAAAAATTGATTTTAGTCATTCTTTCAATTCTTGGGATTTTGGTTACCAATGAATACTATACGGATCAGGCTTTTTCTTTTCTTTTGTGCGCCTATTTAATTATTCATATCATCTTGCTTTATAGAAATATGGACATTTTAACATTTTCGTTTTCAAAATTATTGGTCAGCCTTTTATTGGCCAGTTTTTGGCTGTATAGTTCCAATAATGGGCATCTGAAATTATCAAATTTCGATTTTTCTTATGTCATTCTCCTTGTATCCATTGCTGTAATCGCATTTTCTTTCTATTTATTGATGACAGAGCTCAGCAGGCCATTTGCAGCAAGGAAAGGAAAGCAAAGCAAATGGTGGTTGTTCATTTATATCGCTATTCCGATCGCCAATTGGACAAGGTACTTTTTGGCATATTACCCTGGGAAAATGACCTATGATTCATTTTGGCAATGGTCGATGGCACATGGGATCAAACAATATAATGCATGGCATCCGATGCTTCACACTTTGTGGATTCAAGCAGCATCAACGATTTATGATTCACCGGCGGCTTATATTGTCAGCCAAATAGTGGTTGTTGCCTGTATTATCGGATATTCTTTATATGTTCTTCAATCATTTGGTGCCCCAAGATGGTTACTGGTTGCTTTATCTTTAGCGTATGCATTTTATCCGGTCAATGGATTTTATGTTGTGACAATGTGGAAGGACATTCCGTTTGCTGCCTTTTTATTATTAACAGCCGTTTATTTTTCCAAAATTACGCAAACGAATGGTCAATGGCTTGATAAAAAATTACATTGTTTGATGTTTATTATGGTTTGCTTTGTGACAATGAATTTGAGAAATAATGGATTTATTGCCTTGCTATTAGCGCTTATTTTCCTTATTATTCTCATGGGAGCGATTAGAAAAAAATTACTGGTGATGTCCGGAATCATTGTTGCTCTGCATTTATTGTTCAATTATCCATTAATGACCTATTTGCACGTTATTAAGAATCCTTTGAACCAAGCATTGGCGATTCCATCACAACAGATTGCGGCAACTTTTAAAAATAATGGCCGATTCACACCAGAGGTAAAAAAGTATTTTAGTAACATTTTGCCGGCAGACCAATGGGTAAAGGATTATAATCCCTATACAGTAGACCCAATCAAGCATGATCCATTATATAATTCGGAAGTGATTACAAAGGATTTTGCGGCATATTTGGTAAATTGGGAGAAATTATTACGACTAAACCTTGGAATATATGTGAACGCCTATCTCAGTCAGGTGTCTGTTTTATGGCAATTTTATTCTCCACCTGATTATCATGTATATGTCGGTCCACCATTGAATTTGGAGGATTATCCATTAAATGTACGGATGGCAGATTTATCGTTTTTAAATTCGCTTAAGGGTCAATCAGAGATGTCTACGATAAATAATGCTTATGTTGCTTACGTAAAAGAGGTAAGGGAGGCTTTTCCGAATGAAAGGATCCTATCCCTTAAACAGTACAAGAGCACAGCGTTAAAAACGATTGATCCTTTGAAAACAACTTCCAAACAGGTGGAGTTGAAAAATCACTTTGATGCTCAATTTAAAGGGCTGCAAAGTAGTGGTTTATGGCAATCACTATTTGCCAAAGGAGCGATCTATTTGTTTTTATTACTGCTTGGCTTAAGTGCCTCCATCCAAAGATATAAAGGGAAAGGTTTCCTTGTGTATGCACCTGCCCTATTTGTTTTGCTGACGATTGCGATCGCCATTCCTGCAACAGATTTCCGCTATTCCTATAGTTTTATTATGAGTGTACCGTTCCTGTTGTTATATGGTAAATTCAAATCACCACTAAAAATGGAGTTCAATCATGATAAAGAATAAGCTTTCTATCGGAATCTTCATGATGATTTTATCTGCGACGTTTACCGCTGTCGGCCAGGCTTTTTGGAAACTATCTAGCAGCGGTTTCCAATCATGGCAGCTGTACATTGGTTTTTTATGTTACGGAATTGGTGCAATTTTAATGATTATTGCTTTTCGCTTTGGGAGTCTGTCTGTTCTTCACCCTCTGCTAAGTATTGGATATGTGATTGCCATATTAATCGAAGTATTTTTTTTAAGTGAAAAACTAACGCTTGTAAAAATAATAGGGAATGTTCTTATCATATCAGGGGCAATCTTTATCGGCGTTGGCGGTAAAAGTGAATCGGTGAAAAGTGAGTCGGTGAGTAAATGAATTGGATTATTTTGGTAGCAATGACGTTCATTGGCTCAATGGGTGGCCTTTTATTTAAGCAAGTCTCGAGATTTGATCGTCCCAAAGAAAAGCTGTTTTTTTTCATATTAGGCTGTGGTATGTACGGAATCGGTGCACTGTTAAATGTGTATTTATTGAGAATGCTGCCCTATTCGATCGTTTTTCCATTAACATCGATAACATATGTTTGGACGATGGTTTTATCGAAGTATATCTTAAAGGAAAAAATTAATAGGTTTAAAATTATTGGTGTTACATTAATCCTGCTTGGTTCCTTTGTCATTGTTCAATAACCAATCGAATGTAACGTAAATAAAAAAAATCAAGGAGTTATTCCTTGATTTTTTTTATTTAGTAAAATTTTTATTGCTATCCATTAGTTGAATATATAAGAAAATATTCCTATTTTTTCATTTTTGAATAAGTATTTCGCCCGTATCTATTTAAAAAGTTTTTTTAATAAGGGATAATAATACTAGTATTGTAGAATTTTGCAAATTTTAAGAGAGATTTGATGAAAGAAAGGCGATGAGGGTGAGATTGGATGAAAAAAATAGGGAAAATTGTTCTCTTGTCAACCAGTTTAGTTTTTAGCGGGGCGGTGACACCGTATACTCCCTGGAAGGCAGAAGCTGTTAGTATCTTAAAACTGGCCTATATCAGCTATCAAACTACTGGTAATGTTTATATGCGCCAAGGACCGGGTACAAAGAATCAAATCATTATGTTGATCCCAAAATCAACAGCTGTTATAGCTTTTGAACAAACAGGAAATTGGTATCATCTAACCTATCAATCTATGGTCAAAGGAAAAAAGGTAACGAAAACAGGCTGGGTTAGCGGATCCTATTTAAAAAAAGTAGTGACGGCTAAAGCACCGGCTATAAGTTCCCAACAATTTATACAAACCATGTTTCAAACGGCCGAAAGTCTAAATCTTCGTTCCGGTGCAGGCACTACATATAAATCTTTATTAACCATCCCTAAAGGAACGGTTATTTCCAGCTCTGAAAAGATCGGGAGTTGGTATAAGACCGTTTACTCCTATACATTGAATGGAAAAACGGTAAAAACCACTGGGTGGGTAATAGGTACATATTTGAAGGAATACTATCAATCTCATACGATTACAAATGCCTATTATTTTACAATAGGAACAGTCAGCCTGTACCCCACAGCTGATACGAAGAATAGAGCTGTTTACAGTGTTCAAGAAGGCAATGGTTTTAATTCCGTCTATCAAGTGACGAATAGCATCGGGGAAACTTGGTATCAAATTACGTATAACGGCAAAAAGCTTTATGTGAATAGCCGTAATGTCAGAAAATCGGTTCCCCAAACCTTTGCACCTGCAGATTATCAAGCAAATGTCGATACCTATTTGTATGATTCTGTCGGGAAGATCTTTACGAAGATCCTGCAGATTCCAAAGGAAACGTTCCTTTCGATCAATCAAAAAATTGGTGACTGGTATGCCGTCACTATTAATGGAAAAAAGGGCTATGTATATGATGGTGATGTGACGAAATACAGTCAGCCTACTGAAAAAAACTTAGATGCACCGGCAGATTTCATCGCTGTAACAGATGGGGTTTTACGGATTTATCCTGATGATGCTTCAAATCTTCTTTCGTCCATCCCTAAAGGAACAAAGCTGACGCCAACCGACATAACCGAAAACGGTTGGTATAAGGTTGTCTATAACGGGGTGACAGGGTACATCAATGGAACCTCACTACAAAAAGTCGCGGATAACCCGCCGGTTAATCCGGAAGTACCTTTTTCACAGGCAACTTACTTAATCTTGGCAGATTTAAATCTACGACAAACAAGCGACACAAGTTCGACGAGGCTGGCCGTCATTCCGAAGGGGACCATTGTCATTCCGACGAGTAAAACTTCGGACAACTGGTATAAGGTGTCTTATGGCGGAAATACCGGTTATGTTTACGGAACTTATCTCGAACAAGTCATAACAGGTGATCCAATGGGAAATCGGGATAGCTATCAATTCATTGATCTTAGGACGCAGTCTCCGGTCACGGCCGCGCAAATTAACAATTACATTGCGGGTTATGTGAAATTAACTGGTAAGACAAGCATTCTTGCCGGCAAAGGGCAGGTTTTTATTGATGCAGGAAAAAAGTATGGCGTAAATGCTCTTTACTTGGCGGCACACGCGATCCATGAAAGCGCCTACGGAACATCGCCGATTTCCATAGGGAAAAATAATTTATTCGGCTTTGGTGCTTATGATGCGGCGCCATATATGTCGGCGTACCGTTTTGAGAGCGTAGATGATTGCATTTACTATATCGCCAGTGAAATTAAATCAACCTATCTAAATCCTTTAAGCTGGAAGTATCAAGGTCCCTATCTCGGCTTCAGCACCAAATCAATGTCAAACACAAGAATTGATGAGAATAGTGAAGGCATGAATTTTTATTATGCGAGCGATCCCAACTGGGGCAAGGCGATTGCACAGCATATGGAAAATATTCTTCACTATGATAAAGCCTATTATGCAAATGCAAATGCGGATACCATTATTCCCGCAAGACCGGATGTTCCGGTTGGAAGTGATTTGTTCCCTCAGGGCATTGTCGCTATTTCGAAAGACAGCTCAATCGGTATTCCAAAAGGCAATTCGTTTTTTGTTCTTGAAAAAACAAACGATTTCCGTTTGAGAGTCAATTACGCGGGAAAGGAATTCTGGATAAACAATATTAAATTTAGTTCTTATTCCAACTATCTATCCGTTTTAAATCTCGGCAGAGTGACCATCGATCAATTAAATGTACGTCAAGACCCTTCTACGGCAAAGGCGCCAATTGCTGTCTTATCCTTGAATGATCTTGTCCAAATCGTGCTCCAAAAAGATGGATCATTGGTGATGGATCCTAATAAATCCTGGTACGAGGTGGTATTGCCCAATGGTACTACCGGATGGGTAAGTTCAGCTTATATTTATAGCAGAGATTTTAAATAATAGATTAATAGTTTCATAAAAGCTTTGAATTTAGAAAAGAAAGAGATAGAGAGATAGGAAGTGGCTCAGGTGAAATACATGGGGAAAGTCTTAATTTTATCAACAGGATTACTAATTGGGAGCGGGATGACCGCCCCTATTACACCCAATCGACCGTCACAGCCAAGCAGATCAATGATTATATTGAGAGAAATGTAGCTGGGAGACAGAGTGTTTTAATCGGAAAAGGGCAGGCTTTTATAGATGCGGGAAATAAATTTGGGGTGAATTCACTATACCTTGCCGCCCATGCCATTCATGAAAGCAACTTTGGCATGTCCAATATTTCATTAGGGAAAAAGAATTTGTTTGGCTATGGTGCTTATGATGCCTCCCCGTTTTTTGCGGCATACCGTTTTACAACCATTGAGGATTGTATCAATTATATTGCCCAAAAAATGAAAGCAGATTACTTAAACCCAGATGGCACTCATTTCGAGGGTGCGTTCCTTGGATATCGTACCAATGATGCATATGGAACAAGGATTGACAGCAAGAGTATCGGAATGAATTTTTGGTATGCAAGCGACCCCAACTGGGGCAATGCCATTGCCCAGCATATGCAAGGAATTCTGCCATTTGATAAACAGTACTATACAAATGCAGTGATTCATCCTTCCGTTCCTTTAACACCGGGAATCCCTATAGGAAGCGATATATTTCCGGCAGGGATCCAAGCCATTGCCAATATGGATTTAACATCTGATGTTAAAAAAGGCACGACGTTTATCCTGCTCGAAAAAACAAATGAGTACAATGTGAAAGTCCAAATTGGGAATAAAATTTCCTGGATTGATTCCATCCGTTTCTCAAAATACAAGGGCTATCTATCCGTGTTAAACCTGGGAAGAGTCATTACCCCAAGTTTAAATGTCCGATCCGATCCGAGTACGATAGATAATAAAAATATTATCGGCCAATTGTACTTAAATAATTATGTCCAATTACAATTGGATCCTGCCGGAAAATTAATTATGGATAGCACGAAACAATGGTACAAGGTGAAATTGGTAAATGGAAAAGATGGCTGGGTAAGCACCTCCTACATTGCCAGAGAACTTTTATAATCATACAAACAAAAGACGTGTGAACGGGCACACGTCTTTTGTTGTGTGTTTTTAAAAGGAATGAAATGAGAGTCAATCAGAGGAGAATAACGGACTATGAAGGCATTTACACAAGGGTTTCAAGAATTTTCGCTGCTCCAATCTTTGAAAAAACCTAATGCTGGGTCATGATGGAAAGGGGTGTCACTTTCATCCGATGAATGATGGTACTCGAGACAGTCTTCACAAAAGCCATTTACCATATAGTCCGCTGTTTCTTCGTTTCCACAATCTTTACATCGAGGCATAAAAAGCACCTTCCTTTATATTTTATTCTTTGAACTAGTATATCCTCATTATGACAGTTGAATACCAAAAATTCTGTCAAAATTTAAGTAGATTTTTAATGAAATAGGATCTTAATTAAGCCATTAGTCAAGCGGATGTCTCTTGATAATGAAAGTGAAAAAGTGTATAGTTTTAATTGAGTTTTTTTGTCAACCTTTGTCAGTTTTTAACGATAATTATTTAAAAGTTTCTGTGAAATACGTTTGCTTAACCATCCAATTGCCAGTTCGATAAATATCGATGAAAAAGGAGTCTGAAAAATGATTTATGCAGAAATACTTGCAGGTGGAAAAGGAACAAGAATGGGCAATATCAATATGCCTAAACAATTCTTAACCCTTAATAGTAAACCTATTATTATCCATACAATTGAAAAGTTTATTCTAAATGACCGCTTCGAAAAAATCCTGGTAATAACTCCGAAAGAATGGATTAATCATACAAAGGATATTATTAAAAAATATATCGGCAGCGACGAGAGAATTATTGTAGTGGAAGGTGGTAAAGACCGCAATGAATCGATCATGAGCGGCATCCGCTATCTCGAAAACACCTTTGGAATTAATGATGAGGATATCATTGTTACACACGATTCTGTAAGGCCGTTTTTAACACATAGAATCATTGAAGAAAACATTGATGCGGCTCTTAAATACGGTGCAGTCGATACCGTTATTGAAGCCATTGATACCATCATTCAATCAGAAGATGGCGAGTTCATTTCGAATATTCCGGTGAGGGATACGATGTATCAAGGGCAAACTCCTCAGAGCTTTAATATTAATAAATTAGTCGGCTATTACAATGAATTAACAGATGCCGAAAAGATGATTTTAACGGACGCATGTAAAATTTGCGCGATTTCCGGCGACAAAGTGAAGATTGTAAAAGGTGAATTGTTTAATATTAAAGTCACAACACCTTACGATTTAAAAGTAGCGAATGCCATTATACAAGAGAGGATTCCGCAATGATTAATCAAGTGTATCGTTTAGTTTCTCCACGGCAGTTTGAGATTTCGTATAAAGACAGATCACTTCAATCAGATAATGTTGTCGTTCGTCCTACGTTTCTGTCTATTTGTGCAGCGGACCAACGCTACTATACAGGCTCACGCGGGAAGGAAGCGATGGCTAAAAAGCTGCCAATGGCGCTAATTCATGAGGGAATTGGAAAAGTGGTTTTTGATCCTAAAAACGAATTTGCCCCCGGCACCCGTGTCGTCATGGTGCCGAATACGCCTACAGAAAACGATGAAGTGATTGCGGAAAATTATTTGCGGTCAAGTAAATTCCGATCTAGTGGTTATGACGGTTTTATGCAGGATTATGTCTTCTTAAAAAGGGACCGAGTTGTTCCACTTCCTGAAGAAATTGATCCAACCGTAGCAGCATTTATGGAGTTAATTACGATTAGCATGCATGCACTCGTTCGTTTTGAAGCAAGGGCCCATTCACGAAGGAATGTATTTGGGGTCTGGGGAGATGGGAATTTAGGCTATATCACCACCCTTATCTTAAAGAAACGTTTTCCTGACAGTAAGGTGATCATCTTTGGAAAAACTAAATATAAAATGGATCATTTTTCGTTTGTGGATGAATCCTACCTAATTGATGAAATCCCTGAAGAGGTACAGATTGACCATGGATTTGAATGCGTAGGCGGCAAAGGCAGCCAGAGTGCGATTGACCAGATGATCGATATTATTAACCCTGAAGGATCCCTTTCCATCATGGGTGTATCGGAATATCCTGTTGAAGTTAATACCCGTATGATCCTCGAAAAAGGTCTGACTATGATTGGCAGCAGCAGAAGCGGACGGGCCGATTTTGTCAATACGGTTAATTTTATGGTTGAACATCCAGAGGTCGTGGAGTATTTCAGCATGCTTGTCGGTGAGATTCACGAAGTAAAATCGATTCAAGATTTAGTGGAAGCTTTTGAAAAGGATTTAACAACCTCTTGGGGTAAAACGATTATGGAATGGAAAATATAATTTAGGCTTTTTTTGTTGAAAGGTTGGCATGACATGTATGCATTAAAGATTCTTCCTACGATTGTGACGAAATATTTTATTAGGTTTGTTTTTAACTTGTCATGCCTATTTTTTAAAGTAAATCCTGAAAAGGTCACATTTGCTTCCTACCGAGCGACGAAAATCGAAGGGAATTTATTTCATATCCACAAGGAATTACACGGAAGATTTCCCAATTGGACGTGTAATTTTCTTTTTAAAAAATATAATACTTCATTTATTGGGAAGTTCGATTATTTGCTGCATATGGTAAAGGCCAGTTTTCATTTGGCCACCTCACGTTTTTTTATTATCGATGACTTTTATTTTCCTGTCTATGCGATAACCCCCCGTAAAGGAACGGATATTGTTCAGCTTTGGCATGCGGCCGGAGCTTTTAAAAAGTTTGGGATCAGCACGGTTGATAAACCATTCGGACCAAGCTCGGAATATTTAAAGCATATTAAAGTCCATTCGAATTATACACGGGTCTATGTAAGTTCTTCAGAGATCATCCCTTTTTATGCAGAAGCATTTGATATGTCAGCGGATCGGATTTTTCCATTAGGACTCCCGAGAACGGATTATTTTTTTAACGGATATGAGCAGGAACGGTTAAAGGAATCGATTCGAAAGAAATACCCTGGTATGAAGGATAAAAAAATCATCTTGTATGCGCCAACCTTTCGAGGGAAAAGCCATTATCAGCAATCTTTCCAATGCCCGATTAATTTTTCGGTGATGAGAAAGCACCTTGCTGAGGGGTATGTGTTACTCATCCACCTCCACCCCTATATGGGTTCTGATTTAACTATTAATGAAGAAGAGAAGGATTTTGTTTTTCATATAAAGGATACTTTTAACATAGAACAGCTGTTAACTGTAGCGGATATCCTTGTTACGGATTTCTCATCCGTTATTTTTGACTATAGCTTGTTGGTTCGACCAATTGCCTTTATTGCGAATGATTTGGATGAGTATATAAAGGAACGCGATTTTTATTATCCTTTTTTATCTTTTATTCCTGGTCCTTTTTTTACGGAAACAGAATCCCTTGTTAATTGGATTGCCAATGATGAATTTGATTTGGTGAAAATAAAACAATTTAGAGATCACTTTTTTGATTGTATAGATGGCAAAGCGAGTCATCGAATTGTCAATCACCTGCTTGAAAAGCAAACTTAGTAGTTGATTTCCGCTCTACAAAGAAAAGCTTCGTTGAATTGTCAGCGCAGGGACAGGCTGCCTTTTGCCTGTCACGAGGATGCTCGCTTTCCGCGGGGCGGGCGGTGAGCCTCCTCGGCGCTTTTGCGCCTGTGGGGTCTCACCTGTCCCGCTGCTCCCGCAGGAGTCTCGCACCTTCCGCTCCAATCAACTTCTCATATAACTTATTTAAAACATCAATATTTCAGAAATGAGTGCAGAGGTAACAAATGGCAGATATTCAATCTCAGCAAAATGAAAATAAACAACTAAATAAGGAGCCCGATTTACTTTACCGTTTATTTCGTAAAATCGTTTTCCGAATTCTTTACTACCTATTCTGCTTACTTCCTTTAAATCCTAAAAAGGTTTTATTTGCTTCAGATAGTCGTACTGATATGAGTGGGAATTTTGATTTTGTTTATCGTGAATTAAAAAAGGAAAAGCCGGAATATCAGTATCGATTTTTGCTGAAAGCCAGTACAGGTGCTCCAAAAACCTACTCGGAATTATCCCGATTGGCCTATGATCTTGCGACAGCCAGGTTTATCGTGGTGGATGATTTTTATCCCATTGTCTACCCGCTAAAAATCAGGACGGGTGCCGATTTTATTCAATTATGGCATGCAGTCGGGGCATTTAAAACCTTTGGTTATAGTCGAGTTGGCCGTCCGGGTGGCCCGGATCCCCATTCCAAAAATCACCGAAACTATACAAAAGCGATTGTCAGTTCGAAAAATGTGGCCAAGCATTATGCAGAGGGGTTTGGCATTAATGAGGATAAGGTAGTCGCAACCGGTATTCCTAGGACGGATGTATTTTTTGACCAAGAATACCAAACAAATGTAAGAGAAACTTTATACAGCAAGTACCCATTCTTACGTGAAAAGAAGGTCATTATTTTTGCACCGACCTTTCGCGGGGATGGCCAACAAAGTGCCTATTACCCGCAAGAATATATGGATTTGAAAAAGCTTTATGATTCTTTACATGATGAGTATGTTTTTTTATTTAAAATGCACCCCTTTGTAAAAGACTATTGGGAAATTCCTGATGAATATCGTGACTTTTTCTATGACTTCTCAAAGTATCGTGAAATTAATGATTTATTATTTATTTCAGACATCTTAATTACCGATTATTCATCTGTTTGTTTTGAGTATGCTTTATTAAATAAATCAATGATTTTCTATTCTCCGGATGTTGAGGAGTATATTGCATCAAGGGATTTTTACTATAATTATTATTCCTTTATTCCGGGTCCATTAGTTCGGACGGTGGATGAATTAATTGGAACGATTCAGGACAAACAGTTTGAAATGGAAAAACTGCAATCTTTTGTGGAATACTTTTTTGACCATACTGATGGAAAATCAAGCAAACGCGTCGTGGACAAGCTTTTTAATTGATTGGAATTTATACTCGATTATCATATTCCAAAAATATTTTGGCAAATTTATGCTAAGAATAATGAAAAGTGACTTTGTTTATGGATGGCGTTTTTTATTAAATAGAGGAGATTTTTTATGACCAAACTTGAGTATATCACCAGACCGGATCTAAAAGAGGTTAAGGTAAGTATTATCACACCTGTTTACAATGTTGAGGAATATATTGAAGAAACATTAGATTCCCTTGTAAATCAGACTTTAGATCATGTTGAAATTATCATGGTGGATGATGGTTCCAGTGATCGGAGCCCTGACATTATTGAGGAATATGCGAACAAATACAATAATATTGTGCTAATTAAACAAGAAAATTCTGGACCGGGAGAAGCGCGGAATAATGGACTTGAAGCTGCACGCGGTGAATTTATCAGCTTTGTTGATTCAGATGATCTCCTTCCTCCTGACGCATTAGAAATCATGTACAAAGCCGCTCAAAAGCAAAAGGCAGATGTCATTATTGGAACTTCTTTGAGCTTTAATAGCAGAGAAACCTGGTTTATTGCCAGCCATTTTAATAATGGTGTATACCTTCGAGGCACAAAGGATTTGGTTTCAAACCCCGAACTAGTATTTTCATTGGGACCTTGTAACAAGCTGTACAGTTCGAAAATCGTAAAGAATGTTCGATTTCCAAAAGGAATCCATGTTACCGAGGATCAGCCCTTTGTGATCGAAGCTTATTTAAAAGCTAAAAAGATTTACACGGTTGACAAAATCATTTATAAATACCGTTCCAGGGAAACCGAATCCAATTTATCGTTATCACAAATCGTTCGAGTGAATTCAGTAAAAGTTTTGACAGATATTTTTGCAAGTCTCCGTCTATCCGATGCATTATGGGATCAATATATCTCCAATTCTGTCACTCGATTAGCCTTAAAGAAAAGCTATTACAGCCGAATTGTTTCAGCTGATATTTGGCCTGCTCTTCGAAGTGCCATTGTAAGCAAAGATAAAGAAGTTCAAGTGACCACCTTTTTGCTTGTCTTGGACTGGGTAAAATCACTTGATCCTAGCCTGTTTAATCAACTCCCAGCTTTGCATAGAATCATGACCTATGAAATCGCAGAAAGAATCTTGCTCGTCACTCCCGAGGCAAGGAAAGTCTATTTGCAATGGTTAAAGGCTGTATTCCCATTACTGGATCCAGGTTCATTACATGCTTTAGAAACCTCTACTAAAAAACTGATCTTTTTAGCGGTTAAAAAAGCATGGAAGCAAAATAGCCTGTTCCCTATCTTTTATTTTCTGACCAAAGTAAGATTGAAGAAGATAAGAACAAAGGTAAGAATGGCCTATGCCCGCCGCGTCGCGTTTTCATTTTTTAAATTACTTCCAGTTCAGAAGAAAATCACTTTGGCGACAAATAAATTCCCGATTTTAACGGATTCATTTCAAAATATTTATAATGAGCTGATTGAAAAGCGCCCGGATTATGTGATTAAAGGGCATTTTAAGAAAAAACGCAATATGAAGGATTTTATTAGACTATATTATGACATTGCGACATCCAAGTATTTAATTTTAGATGATTATTATCGCCCTTTATACAAGCTGAAGGTGCCAAAGCGAACTGAAGTGATACAAATATGGCATGCCGCCGGCGCATTTAAAAAATTTGGACATAGTGCAGTAGGATATCTGGAAAGTAATACTCGAGAGTTTGAGCGGAGTGCCCACCAAAATTATTCAAAAGCTGTTGTGACAAGTAAGGAAATCATTCCTCACTATGCAGAAGCTTTCGGTATGTCGAAGGAAAACATTTATCCTCTTGGTTTAGCAAGAACAGATGTCTTCTTCAATCATGATGCAATTGAGTTTGTCCGGAAAAGATATTTGGGCACATACCCAATGCTTAATGGCAAAAAAATCATCACCTATGCCCCGACATTCCGTGGGGGACCTGGAAAGCGAGCCAATTTTAACATTAAGCTGAACCTGGCGAAAATGGCAAAAGAACTTTCTGACGAATATGTACTGGTGTTGAAATTGCACCCATCTGTTACGAAAAAGGTACAAATTCCAGATGCGGCAAAAGACTTTGTGTTAAATTTAAGCAGCAATGATATTAACAATGTCTTGATGATTACAGATATTTTAATTAGTGATTATTCATCGTTAGTATTTGAATTCTCCTTAATGGAAAAACCAATGATTTTCTACGCCTATGATTTAGAGGATTATCTGGAGGATCGAGGCTTTTATTACAATTACACAGACTTTGTTCCCGGACCGATTGTTAAGACGACAGATGAGGTCATTGAACAAGTAAAAACAGCGGATCATTTTGATAAAGAACGGATTCAAAGTTTTAAAGAACGCTTCTTTGACCATCTTGACGGTAAATCGGCCGAGCGGTTCGTCGAAACCCTAATTGAGCCATAATAAAAATTGGCAGGCTTTAAAAGTCTGCCTTTTTATTTAATAAAATATGGCATATCTTCCAGAGAACTGGTTTGAAATAACAAACATCCGGATATATAATATTGGTTGAGTTATTTTAAGATCAATCCAGATGTGGATATCATATATAAAAAGTTGTCTGCCTGTTTATAGATAAACAAGGTAAGGAGATGCTCGTTTTGAAAAAAGTATTAACTTATGGAACGTTTGATTTATTGCACGTTGGCCACATAAACATTTTAAAAAGAGCAAAAGAATTAGGGGATTTTCTTATTGTGGGTTTATCGACCGATCAATTTAATATAGAAAAACATAAAGAAGCCTACCACAATTATGAAGACCGAAAACTAATTCTCGAGTCGATTAGTTATGTGGATTTAGTGATTCCAGAATACAGCTGGGAACAAAAAATATTGGATGTAACAGAACACGGTATTGATACATTCGTAATGGGTGATGACTGGAAGGGCAAATTTGATTTCCTGAAGGAGTATTGTAACGTGGTTTATCTGCCTCGTACAAGCGGTATCTCCACATCCAAAATAAAGTCGGACTTGCATAGTGTGAACAATGGTTAGAGAAGTCATTATATCTATTTATCTGATTCTGTTTAAATGCATATTTGACCTGTGCAATTTGCTCCCTTTAAAAAATAAGGTTACTTTTGTAGTTTCATTCGGGGACAACAGCAAATATGTCTATCACGAAATGTGCAGGCAAAAGATTGATATTGATACCGTATTTTTGTGCAAGGGATTGTCTAAGCAGCATTTTCTCAGCTACAGGAATATCAAACTATTATCTATTGAATCGCTCAATGTAATCGATACTTTCAAATCCATTTATCATTTAGCTACCTCTAAATATGTAATCATTGATAATTATTTTGGATTTTTAGCCGTAACAAATTTTAAGCAAGGTGTTGAATGTATTCAATTGTGGCATGCAGCTGGTGCCATCAAGAAATTTGGTTTAGAGGACCTATCCATAGGTACTCGAAGCAAAAGGGCCAATGACAGGTTTTTACGTGTCTATAAAAATTTCCATAAAGTGATTGTCGGTTCAGACGCCATGGCCGCCATTTTTAAAAATGCCTTTAACTTGGACGATCAAAATATCTTAAGAACGGGGATTCCCCGCAGTGATTTTTTTTATGACGATAAACTGAGAAATGATATCATTTTACAATTAATCAGCGAAAATGAAAACATTAAAGATAAAAAGGTTATTTTGTATGCGCCAACCTTCCGCGACGGTGAATTGGATCAATTTAAACTGAATCTGGATATCGATAGCATGTACCAAAAACTGAATGACGATTATATTGTTCTGCTGAGATTACATCCTGCAGTCAAAAATACAACAGATTACGATAAAATGTATCCAGGTTTTGTTTATGATTATTCCTCACCGAAGGTTAATATTAATGAACTCTTACTTATTACAGATATTCTGATATCGGACTATTCCTCCATTCCATACGAATTTTCTTTATTGAAAAAGCCAATGATATTCTTTGCTTATGATTTAATGCAATACAAGAAGGAAAGGGGACTTTGGGATGACTTCAGTGAAATGGTCCCTGGTCCAGTCGTTTATCATACAGAAGATATTATCAACATTATTTTAGAAAATAAATTTGATTTGGAAAAAATAAAGGAATTTTCAAAGAGATGGAATAAATATTCCACAGGGAAATCAAGTGAAAATTTAGTTGATTATCTATTTAAGGAAGAAAGAATGGGAATGTTAACACAACAGAGGGCATTATAAATTGATTAGATCCTGTTAAAATAGGAATGAATAGAAATTTTATTTGATTTATGATACACTGATTTGGTGCTTCGAGGCACCGCGCTTCGAAAGAGTTTTTGTTATTATATTGTTAAGGAGATCCATAACATGAATTCAATGTTTACGGTCATAAGGGAACAAATAAACAGTTTTTATCTGATACGCAGATTATCCCTTTTCGAATTAAAAAGTGCAAATAACAGCCATTACTTGGGCATGCTTTGGGAAGTCATTAATCCGATGATACAAATCGGGATTTATTGGTTTGTCTTTGGCTACGGAATCCGTAACGGCAGATCCGTTAACGGCGTCCCCTATTTTTATTGGCTGCTTGCAGGAATTTCGGTCTGGTTTTTTGTAAGTCCTGCCTTTATGGAAGCGTCAAAGTCGATTTATACAAGGATATCCCTTATTGCTAAAATGAGTTTTCCGATGAGCGTTATTCCTACTTATGTGATTATTTCGAAGTTTTATCAGCATTTACTATTGCTTGCAATCATCATTGGTATATTTCAATTCACCGGATATCCGATCACGATTTATTATTTGCAAATCCCTTACTTTATGTTTGCAACGATCATGTTAGTGGTCGCAGTATCATTAATTACTTCAACCCTTTCCGTTATTGTGCGGGATGTACAAATGATTGTACAGGCAATTGTCAGAATGCTGCTGTATTTAACACCGATTTTATGGACACCTGAAAAATTACAGTCGGTTATTCATAATCTTATGAAGATAAACCCTCTTTATTACATTACCGAGGGGTATCGTGCCGCCTTACTTGGACACTCATGGTACTTCATTGTACATTCGAGGTATTCACTCTATTTTTGGGGAGTTGTCCTCGTCTTATTATTTATTGGATCCATCCTTCACTTGAAATTCAGGAACCAATTTGTCGATTACTTATAAAGTGGAAGTGATTTAATCATGAAAACTGTTACTGTTGAAAATGTATCGAAGAATTATAAAATGTATAAACGAACGTCTGATAAGCTTTTAGATATTATTTTGCCTGGTGGATATGGCGAAGATTTTTTTGCTTTACAGAATATCAGCTTTACTGCAGAAAAAGGCGATGTTATTGGTCTCATTGGTGTGAATGGTTCCGGTAAATCCACACTTTCCAATATTATTGCCGGAGTGGTTCCGCCTACAAATGGATCTGTCGAAACCATTGGTCAAACTTCTTTGATTGCAATTGCTTCAGGATTGAACAATAATTTGACCGGCCGAGAGAATATCGAATTGAAATGTTTGATGCTTGGCTTCAGTAAGAAGGAAATTCGTGAATTGGAGCCAGAAATTATCGATTTTTCCGAACTGAGCAGATTTATTGATCAGCCTGTCAAGACCTACTCAAGCGGGATGAAATCACGACTGGGCTTTGCGATATCGGTAACGGTTGATCCAGATATTCTTATCATTGACGAGGCTTTATCTGTTGGTGACCAAGCTTTTGCTGAAAAATCCAGACAAAAAATGGAGAGCTTTAAGGAAAGCGGGAAGACCATCTTTTTTGTCAGTCATGCGATTGGACAAATTAAAGAATTTTGTCAGAAAGCCCTTTGGCTGGAATACGGTCAAATCCGAGCATTTGGCCCAACTGAAGAAGTGGTTCCGCAATACGAAAAATTCTTAAAAGAATATAAAGCGATGTCTAAAGAAGAACAGCAGCGCTTTAGGGAAAATGCGTTGCTAAGGCAGGGCCGTCTGATTTTAAGTTCGGCAAAATAGAAAAAAGCACCTGTTACCATGGTAAAATGTTGACACTTTTTACCTTGGTAACGGGTGTTTTTTTATGTGGTTTGTGCAACCTATGGTTATAGAAATTAATTTCCTTTTGGCTTAGGAAAGGAATTGAAAACTGTGGAAAAAGTATCCCAAAAATGGTTCCATGTCGCCATGGTCTACATCATTCTTCAACCAATCCTAGACCTCTTTACATCCTTATCCCTCCACCTGTTTAACAGGGACCTGACGATTGGCCTCATTGTTCGGTTTTCCTTCCTGCTGTTTATGGGTGTCTATCTGATGTTTACATATCGTATGGCCAGATTTTACCTTGGTATCTTGGCTTTATTCGTTGTGATCCATCTGTTCGTGAATCACACCTTTAAACCTGTCTTCCATCCCATTTCTGAAGTGAAATATATTTTAAAGTTATTGTACTTTGTCGTGGCACTGCTATTTTATTTTGTTGTTTTACGGACGGATGGTAAGGAGAGGTTAGTAAAGAATCTTGTGATCGCAATGACATTGATTGGCTTGGTGATGGTTTTATCAGGGATGACCGGCACAGCCTTTAACAGCTATCAAGGAGGAAAGGAGGGGAATGTCGGCTGGTTTTATGCCGGCAACGAAATCGGAGCGATTTTGGCCATGGGTTTTCCCGTCGTCGTTCTTTCTGCCGTGAAAAAATCTAAATGGCTATGGATTTCGGTTATATTTCTGATTTATTCATTATTCGCCTTAGGAACAAAAGTGGGCTTTGGTGCGATGGTCATTGTCCTTTTCATTGCATTGACGATGGTGATTGTAAAAGAGCGAAAATGGCTGCATTCGCTTCTGCTAGCGGTCATTCTGGTAGGAACTTTCTGCTATTTTCCGTTCTCTCCGCTGGCAAAAAATATGAATATGCATTTGTCCTGGCTTGGTTTAAATCAGAAAACATCTACGGAGACTGCGCCAGTAACCGAGGAGCAGATGGAAAATCTGGTTTACAGCGGCAGAGAAAAATTTCTTGCGGTCCAGCGGCATTACTTTCAGGAGGCACCGCTTAGCCAAAAACTCTTTGGTATGGGTTATGGAGGAAACTATCAAAAGTCCGCCAAGATGGTGGAAATGGATTTTTATGATGTCTTTTTTTCTTTTGGAATCTTAGGAACTGTTGTTTATTTTTTGCCGTTTCTGTTCTTTCTTTTACGAGCAGTTTTTCTGGTCTTCAAAAATATCTCTTCGAGTTTGACGCTGCCCAATGTCCTTATTGCCAGCGGCATCCTGCTGGGGTTGGGGATTTCCTATACGGCGGGCCATGTCTTAACAGCCCCGGGAGTAAGTATCTATTTGGCAGTATTGATGGCTTATTATAAGGAAATCGAGACATACTAAGGAAAACTTTTGGAAAGTGGGATAACAGTGCCGAAAGTAAGAGTCCTGTTTTTTCAATTTTTGTTTTCTGCCATTTTTGCCGGGGCTGCCGTAGTCCTCATGGAAGGGATTTATCGAGGAGGTGCTGCTCCGTTTTTTTACTGGATTAAAGAATACCCGGCAAGTTCGATTTATTTATTTTTTTTGCTGTTTTTATTTTTCCAAAGCCTCCTTCTCTTTAATTATAAAGGCTTTTTCCTCGCGGCCATTCTGTCGATCCTGTGCTTCAGCTTCCTCTCCTTTGCCAGTTTTACGAAAGAGAGATTGAGAGGAGACCCGCTCCTGCCAACTGATTTAAAAATGCTGGGGGAAGCGAAAAACATGCTCCACTATTTTTCTGCGTTATCGAATGGGACTGTGCTGGAACTTTTAATGGCGGCTCTTTTCTTTGGCGGATTGCTTCTCTTTCTTTTTCTCAAAATAAAGAACCATACTGGAACAAGGTTTTTTTATTTGTCTTCAACGATTGCCGTTATTCTTTTAACCGGGTTTGTTTATCAGGATATCTTTTTAAAAGAAAGTGCGCTTAAAAAAGTCTTTTCTGTCCAAATTCATTTCTATAATCAAAAGTTGAATTATACCGAAAACGGAGTTCTATTAAGCTTTTTGCGAAATACCTCTACCGTATCTGCCGAAGAACCGGAGCATTATACGCCGGAAAAGATGACGGCTTTGACCGGGAAGCTGGAGGGTAAAAAAGCAGCCGGTACCATGAAGCCCAATATTATCATCGTGATGAGTGAGGCCTTTTGGGATCCTACTGTTATGAAAAAAGTTCATTTTAATAAGGACCCGCTGCCGATTTTTCATAAGCTGGCTGCCGGATTTACCTCAGGAACCGTGTTGACACCGGTCTATGGCGGCTCCACCTCTAATACGGAATTTGAAGTGTTAACAGGGATGACCAATCAATTCCTCCCGCCCGGAAGCATTCCGTATAAAAGTTATCTGAAGAAGCCAGTGCCGGCGCTGCCGAATTTATTGAGATCGCAAGGGTACGAGACCTCGGCAATTCATCTATATCATAATTGGTTCTATGACCGGCATGTGAAATACCGTTTGCTGGGTTTTGACCGGTTCATCAGCCTCGAATTTTTTCCGAGTCCGGTGAAGGATATGATGTATTACCGCGATCAGGAACTGACCGATGAAATTCTCAAGCAACTGAAGGCCAGTCAAGCTCCCGACTTTATTTTTGCCGTGACGATGCAGAACCACGGTCCGTATCCTGCGGATAGGAAAAAGTTTTATGCGTCGATGAAGGCTGAAGGAAGTGGCCTGACTCAGAGCGGGAGAAAGATAACAGAATTCTATGCGGATAATTTGGTGCAAATCGATAAGGAGCTTGGCCGGCTCATCGCCAATCTGGAAAAATCAAAGGAGAAATCAATCGTGGTCTATTTCGGCGACCACCTTCCGTTATTAGGCGAAAATTATCAGGTTTATCGGGAAGCCGGCTATTTTCATGATGACCAAACCTATCCTAACTATCAAAAAATGTACAGTACGCCAATTCTGGTCTGGAATAATTTTGGTCTGAAGCGGGAAAAGCTTGCGCTCAGCAGCTCCTTTATCGGCCCATACGTACTCGATCGCGCCGGGCAGCAGGGCTATTATTTGACTGACTTTTTAAATAAGCAAATGAAGGAAGGGAAGTCCGTTTTTCCAAGACAGGATTATTTGAAATATTCTTCGCTATCTTCGAAGGAGATTAAAACCTATAAACAACTTCAATATGATTTATTGCAAGGAAAGGGCTATGGTTTAAAGAAAGTTGCAGGTATAAATATTAAACCAAGCCCCCGTTATCGGTTGGGTGCGGCGGACCCGCATATTAAATCTGTTGAAAAAAGTACTCATAATGGAAAACGTTCGTTTTTCTTAAAAGGAACTCATTTCACGACAAGCTGCCAGGTCTTTATCAATGGCAAACAGACTTCCTCCATCTTTATGAATGAAAATTTAATCTATGCTTATGCGCCAAAAGGAGTAGTGCCCTCCTCCATTCAATTGCGAATCTATGATAATAAGGGGACCTTATTGGCGAAAAGTAATCAGGTGATGGTGAGGGATTAGGAAGGGTGTGGGGTTGTTGGAATTCCGCGAGTTTGGGTTGGGATTCCGCGGGTTTGGGTTGGAATTCCGCGGACCTCCCAGATAATTCCGCGCGTTTCAGGAATAATTCCGCGAACCCGCAAAAAGTTACCTAATTTAAAAGGTAAAAACCAGTCTGCAGCCATGATCTTTGCAGCGAGGACAAAGAGATTCCGCGGGTTTTGACCGGAATTCCGCGAGTTTGGGTTAGGATTCCGCGGGTTCGGGTCAGAATTCCGCGGACATCCCAGATAATTCCGCGCGTTTCAGGAATAATTCCGCGAACCTGCAAAAAGTTACCTAATTTAAAAGGTAAAAACCAGTCTGCAGCCATGATCTTTGCAGCGAGGACAAAGAGATTCCGCGGGTTCGGAGAGGAATCCCGCGGACCTCCCAGAAAATCCCGCGCGTTTCAGGAATAATTCCGCAAACCCGCTAAAAAGTACCTAATTCATAAGCTAAAAATCCGCCGTTTGTAGCCACAATAACATTACCTCAACAACCCGGCAACCTTCTCCCAACGGGCATCCCATGAATTTTCCTCGCCCACACGCTGCCTTAGGCTTACCCATTCAGCTGAATGGACGTCCTCCTTCGATTCCATCATCCAAACTAACTTTTCAATCATTTCCGGTCCGGAATGAATAATCTCGATTACATCCTGATAGGGCTCGACCTCAGGCAGTGCGGTTGAAATGACTGGTTTACCGGCAGATAAATACTCATACATCTTAATTGGATTCACACTTTTCGTCAGTTCATTTATTTTAAAAGGAATCAAACAAATATCAAACTCTTGAATGTAGTTGGGCAAACGCTTATAGGGCTTTGAACCGAGAAAATAGACATTTTCCAAGCCGCGAAGATTGCTGATATTGGTATCAATCGGCCCGATCATCACGAAGGAATAGGAGGGCAGCGCACGGGCGGCTTCTTCAATTAACTTAAGATCAATCCAATCGCTGATTCCGCCGATAAACCCGACAATCGGTTTGGGAATTTCGTCAATGTCCCATGGGGTTAGCAGGGTTTCCTCCTGAACCTTGGAAAAATGCTCATATTCCGCTCCGTTTGGAACAAGGTGCAGATTACTGCTCCACTCGGACCGGTCCTCCAGCAGCTTTCTTGCGGTTGCAAAACAAACATGCGAAACGCCCATTAATTCCTTTTCAAGCTCTTTTACAAGCTTGGGCTTAATGAAGCCGGTGAACGATGCATGGTCATCCACACAATCATAATAAACCGATTGAAAATTCATTTTACCTAATAAATCCACTGAGCTTGGTAAAAATGAATATAATTCCAGCTCACCGTCAAATTGACGCGATGCTTTTTTAATCGGAATCGAGATAATCCACTGATTGATTTTATTCACCAATCGATATTTATTGCCAAAAGGAAGCACCGGCGGCGGGCTTAACACAAATAAATTTTCATCATGCTGCTGCAGACCGTTGTACCATCTCTTCCAGCTTTTTAACAGCTGTTTATTTTTCAACGGAGCAATCAGGGTCACCGGAGGTTCGACATAAACAACCGTTCGGCCGTCGCCGGCAGCCCGCTTCATAAAATGGTGGGGGCGGTGCTGGGCTCCATCCCAAACACCTGCCGAAATGGCAACCATAACTTTCTTCTGATGTTGCGGCATGGTTTAATCCTTCCTTCTCAATTTAATCATCTTCCTAAGTTCAACTACTTCCTGACATTTAAAAATAATGGAACCGGCAGCGAATAGCCCTAACGTCACAGCAGATAAAATCATCAAATGCAGAAACGAATTGGAAGCTGGTAAAATAATCGCGATTAATTGTGATAGAGCATAGACAATGAAAAATAGGCAGAGCAGCTTGGCGAAAGCTTTTGAAAAAGCAACCAGTTCTGCTTTTTCAATCATTACAGCTGCTGGAAGCCGATAGAACAATAAAGCTGTTTGAAGGGCCATCGCAACTGAGGCAGCGAGAGCAATACCCCCGACCCCCATATAGCGGGATAAAAAAATGCTTAAAACAATATTTACAGCCACCGCAAGAACACTGCTCGTCATCGTCGGTTTCGTTTCCTTCAATGCGACAAAACAGCGGTTTAAATACTCCTTCAACGCAATAAATACCATTCCAATGGAATAAAAGAAAAAGGCATGTGCCGTCATCTGTGCCGCCGTTTCGTCAAAAGCGCCGCGTTTAAAGGCCAGGGCAACTAATAGCTGACTCTCGACAAGCATGACGACAAGGATGGGAATCGCAGCAAAACTGATCATGCTTAAGCCTTTAAAAACCAGTCTTACAAACTCGGCCCCCTTAATCACCGCTGCATCCACGACCGAAGGAAAGATGACCGTGATCAAGGACAGTAACAGAATACTCAGCGGCAGGTACATCAATTTGTTGGCGTAGTTTAACGATGAAACACTGCCTTCCGGAAGGCGGGAGGCCACCATCCGGTCGACAACGGCATTGACTTGATAGGCGACAGAAGCAATCATAATCGGCGAAAACATTTTCAGCGTATCGACCAGTTGCTTTTTGTACTTTTTAAAAGCAAAATGGATACGAAGGACTTGATATTTTTTTATAAACGGGTATTGCAGGAAAAACTGGCTGATCGCCCCAAGCAGTGTTGCAACGGCAATTCCGTAAATGCCATATTCATTGGTAAAAAAAATAATGGCGAGAATGACCAATAAATTTTGCGGAATGGCGACGAAGGCCGGCGGGGCGAAAACTTTTTCGTATTCCAGAATGCCAGTCATAATCGCCGATAGGACAAAAAAGCAAAAACTCGGCAGCATAATCATCGTTAATTGATTGGTTAAGTGACTTTCCTCTTCGGTAAATCCAGGCGCCATGATTTTTGTAATCAACGGTGTCAAGAAATAAAAAAGGATGGTCAGCACAACAGAGAGCAGAGTAAACATCGTAGCCAGGACGCTGATTGATTCATTTTTCCCTTTTGCTTCGGCATATAGCGGTGCCATGCCGGTCGTAATGGCCATTCCAACAGCGGTAAACATTAAGACCGGAATAATGGAAGCAACGAAAAACGCATCCGTGACGGTGGAGGCCCCGAAATAGGCGGCCATTAACAGATCGCGACCAAACCCTAATAGCTTGCTGACAATCGCAATTAACGTTATAATTCCAACAGATTTAATCAATTTCATACAGTCACCGTCTTCATTTCGGAGGCATCATATTCATTATGGTCAATTCCGGACATCATTAAGCAAACAAATTCCTCCAATAAAAAGTAAAGAGGCATTCAATATGAATTATGTAGATATTTTAGGAATCAATTTTTTAAATAAAGGCTTTTCAGAGGTCGTGGGTCTTCTAACGGAACGAATTGAGAAAAATGACAAAACCTTCGTTGTTACGGCAAACCCCGAAATTGTCATGTATACAAGGGAAAATCCCGAGTACAAAAAAATTGTCCAATCCGCTGATTTCGTTGTTCCCGATGGTTCTGGAATCATTCTTGCAGCGAAGCTTTTAGATAATCCACTTCAGGAGCGGGTCACTGGATACGATTTGATGATGCAGCTCCTTAAGCTTGCCAATGAACGCCAGTGGCGGATTTATCTTTTAGGCGGACAGGAGGAAACAAATCAGAAAGCGGCTGCAACGATCCGCGGGCAATTTCCTCATGCGCAGCTGGTGGGCTCGCACAACGGATTTTTTAACTGGGAAGAAAATGCAATTCGAAAGGAAATCCAATCGGTCAGACCGGACCTGATTTTTGTGTGTTTAGGATTTCCGAGGCAGGAAAAATGGATTTCCGAGAACATTGATCATTTTTCAAAGGGAATCTTCATCGGTGTCGGCGGGAGTATTGATGTGTTGGCTGGTGAGGTTAAGCGGGCCCCGGAGGTATGGCAAAAAATGAATCTGGAATGGTTTTACCGGTTAATGAAGCAGCCCTCCCGCTTCGGACGTATGCTCGCACTGCCAAAATTTTTAATTCAAGTTATGAAAAAAAGGTCATCGAAATGATGGCCTTTTTAAATTACTTACATGAAAACCCTGTTATATGGAGATAAACATAAATAGATGTGTAATATTTTAATGAAATGAGTCATCTATTTTATTGAACCAAAGGGTGATTATGATGAAGGTTCTTCATTTAAATGCCGGTGTTGAAACTGGAGGTGGAATGGTTCATATTCTTGACCTTTTACATAACTTCAAAGGGACAGATATCATTTTAGGATTATTTGAAAAAGGACTAATGTATGAAAAGGCGCTGGAAAGGGGCATTAAGGTCGTTCTGTTTAATCAAAAATCCAAGTTGGATTTTAAGATGATTAAGAGAATTTTAATGCTTGTCGACGGAGAAAATATAAAAATTATCCACACACACGGACCGAGAGCTAATTTCTTTGGCTGTTTTATTAAAAAAAAGCGGCGGAATTTAAAATGGATTACGACGGTTCACAGTAATCCGCACCATGACTTTCTCGGTAAAGGCATATCCGGAGCTTTTTTAACCACTCTCCATCTTTGGGCATTAAAGAAACCGGATCACTGCCTGGCCATTTCCAAGCGGTTTAAGAACCTGCTCGTCTCTGAAGGTATTGAGGAAGGAAAAATTACTTGGATCTATAATGGGATTGATTTTGAAAGACCGTGTGAGGGCTTCTCGCTTTCCAGACAAGAATTTAACGTCAATGACAATGACTTTCTATTGATTATGGTGGCAAGATTATGCCCGGTAAAAGGTCATTCACTCGTGTTTTCGGTCGTCAAAGAATTGCCTGGGGTTAAATTACTGGTCGTTGGTTCGGGTGATTTGGAGAAGGAATTAAAACAGCAGGTATCCCATTTGGGGATTGGGGATAAGGTTGTTTTCTTAGGCCATCGTCAGGATGTGGATGCATTATACCAAATTGCCGACTTGAAATTGCTGGCTTCCCTTAGCGAAAGCTTTCCGCTTGTTCTACTGGAAGCGGCCCGGGCAAAAAAGCCGGTCATCACTTCAGATGTGGGCGGTGTCCGCGACTTGATTCCATCCGGCGAATATGGCTGGATTGTGCCTGTTGACGATAAAAAGGCACTTCAGGAAGCCATTAAAGAAGCGATGGAATACAGGGAGTTGGGAATCTTAAAGGAAATTGGGTTAAATTTGTATAATCGGGCCTCCACCTATTTCACTCTCGACCATTTTCGCGAAAGCGTCCTAAATACCTACAAAAATCTCGTTTAGTTCAGGATTATTCTTGTTTTAATGACATATTTTTTACAATAAGATTTCTTTAGCCCAAATTCAAATCTTTGTGCTATAATAAACTCGTTGTACTAGCGTACTTAGAAAAATATGCCTTGAGTCTTTATTTTACAAAGGGGCATTATATTCATAAGGAGGGTCTTTATGCTATTTTTGACCTTTTTATTATGTTTTTTATGCTCCATTCTTCTAACTCCAATGATAAAAAAATTGGCATTTAAAGTCGGAGCAACGGATAATCCGAATCAACGAAAAGTTCATCAGAAGATTATGCCGCGTTTAGGCGGTATAGCGATATATATCAGTTTTATTTTGGGATTGCTGCTTTTACATCCTGACAGTCCTTACCATGCTGCCATTGTGGTCGGCAGTTTAATCATCGTCGCAACGGGTGTCTTGGACGATCTCTATGAATTATCCGCTAAAATAAAGTTGGTACTGCAAATTGTTGCAGCCGTAATTGTCGTATTATGGGGCGGGGTTCAGGTTGATTTTATCAACTTACCGTTCGGCGGATTGATTCAGTTTGGCGTGCTTAGCACACCGATTACGATTTTGTGGATTGTCGGCGTTACGAATGCCATTAATCTTATTGATGGATTGGATGGTTTAGCGGCAGGTGTTTCATCGATTGCATTGATTACCATTTCAGCTATGGCGATCGTAATGGGGAACGGTTATGTGATTGTAATGGGAGCGCTTCTGTTAGCCAGCACATTAGGCTTTCTCGTTTTCAATTTCCACCCTGCAAAAATTTTCATGGGCGATACGGGTGCGTTATTCCTGGGCTATATGATTTCCGTACTGTCCTTATTAGGATTTAAAAATGTAGCGATTATCTCGTTTGTAGTACCGATTATTATTTTAGGCGTGCCGATTTCAGATACCGTGTTTGCAATAGTCCGCCGTCTTTATAATAAGAACCCTTTATCAGCACCAGATAAATCACATTTACACCATTGCCTGCTCAAGCTTGGTTTTACTCATAAACAAACGGTTTTATTGATTTATTCGATGAGTGCGATGTTTGGTCTAATGGCGTTTATTTTTACCATGTCAACCGTATGGGGATCGTTCATTATTCTCGCGGTTATCCTGCTGGGAATTGAACTATTCGTCGAAAGCATTGGTTTGATTAATAAAAATTACCGGCCGCTCCTCAGGATCGTCCAGGTATTAAAAGAAGCAGATACAAAAAAGGACCTTTAATTGAAGGTCCTTTTTTCCTTAAGAAGAGAGCAATGAAAAAAACTCGGCGCTAAACGCCGAGTTTTTTAGTTATTTGCTGTATCATTTGATGTCGGATCGTTTGATGTGCTGGTTTTAATTCCAAGCTGCTCTTTTAAAATTTGTTTCGTTGCATCTAATGAAGTTTTGTCCAATTGGTAATAATAAATGCCATTGATATAGGAATCGGATCCTTTAATGGTCATGGATTCCGTTTTTAAACTGGTCCCTGCTTGTAAATAGCTTAAAAAGGAAGTCATTTTATCAAAGGTTAAATCGGTTGTCATGTTTTTACCAATAGCTTCTATGACATTGGAATAGCTCGCGATGGATTTGACAGATGTTGCTTTCGAAAGGATCGCTTTTACAATTTCCTGCTGGCGTCCGCCACGATAAATATCACTGTCATAATGGCGGGTACGGGCAAAAGCAAGCGCTTGTTCACCGTTTAAGTGCTGCATTCCTTTTTGGATTGTAATCGCTCCCTTATGATCGTGTGAATCCTGTTCAGAGAACGTGTAAGGTACATTAACATCCACACCGCCAAGAGCATTGATGACATCCATAAACGCATTAAAGTTCATTTTTACATAATTATCGATCGGAATATTTAGCAATTCTTCCACTGTATCAAGGGTAAGACTCACACCACCATAGGCATGGGCATGGGTGATTTTTGTATAAATATTTTTTCCAGGAATGTAAACGTAAGAATCACGCGGAATGCTTAACAATTTGACAGAATGATTCTTTTTATTGAAGGTTGCCACCATTAACGCATCGGAACGGGGATTGCCCTCCTTGCGTTTTGTGCTGTCATCTACCCCGATAAATAGAATCGAAGTATTATCAGGTGAAGTATTTTTATTGACGATTTTCGTAGTTCTTACGACTGGTTTATAGGATTTGTTCATGACTGATTCTGCTTTATTGTATAAAAAAGCTGCGTAAGCCGATGCACCCAATACTAAAACTAAAATGGGCAATAGCAACCAGGTCAAAAGCCTCTTTCGTTTTTTTCTTCCCTTTTTATTGAACTTTTCTTGTCTATTTACAGACATAGATGCACTCCTTTACACTTTTATAGAAAATTGTCTAATTTTGTAGTCTAGTCTTTAAACCAAGTTTAATTTTATTATATTTTAAGAGATTGGTAAATTGAAATTTTACGAAAATTTTACGAAAAAGGGGTTTAAAATATAAAAGGAGTCCTTTTTATACAGACTCCTCAAGGTATACCTGTTCACCTTCTTTTATTTTTCCTTGCCCATTCGTTAATTCTGTCATCCAATTGCTAAAGGATTCTTTTTGACCTTCTTCGACAAATACTTCGAATTCCACGGTGTCCAGATAGTGAATATCCTTGATGGTGTAAACCGAAGAACGCAATTCATTTTCAATTTTCCCAAGCCAAGTATATTCAACTGTTACATGCATAATGCTCATTAATTTTCGTTCCACCACTCCAGCGGCATTGATACCATCCGAAGCTGCTTTCCCGTACGCGCGAATCAGACCGCCTGCCCCTAATTTAATGCCTCCAAAATAGCGGGTGACGACGACAACAGAATCCTTTAACTTTCTTTTCTTGAGTACCTCGAGAATGGGAACGCCGGCTGTACCGCTTGGTTCCCCGTCATCATTGGCCTTTTGAATCTGGTCTTGTTCGCCAATCAAATAGGCTGAACAATTATGAGTCGCATTCCAATGTATTTTCTTGATTGTCTGAATAAAATCCTGGGCCGCGGTTTCCGTTTCCACTCTTTTTATATGGGCGATAAATCTTGATTTTTGTATAATGATTTCATGTTCACCGGAATCTTTCACTGTGAAGTAGCGGGTTAGCATAAGCTTCCTCCTTATCATTAAAAAGAATACGTATTAGTGTAATATAACTTTAACATGTGTGTAAACTTTGCATGCTATAATATAGTAGATTCCCGATATACTGATGTTTTATAGGAAAAAGGTATGAGAAACACTACTCTTATTATACTACTTTTTACCCACGCATCATTATCGGATGATAAAATTAGTTAAAATTCACCTTATAATTTGATAAATAAAATATGATTAAAGGATTTGACGAATTTCTATGAAAATAAAAAAGATTGATATGAAGACCATTGATGAGATTCGTGAAAAAATGATTGAAACCGTAACCTGCAGCAAAAGTGATATTTTTCAAATTGGTGAGCAGTGCCGGCAGGATTACGAACAAATGACGAATGAATTGGACAATATTAAAAAAATGGTGGTCAAGCTTATTGACGAAGGTGATTCACTTGAAGAACAGGTTAGAAGAGCTAGAATAAGATTAACAGAAGTAAGCACGAACATTAAAAACTTTTCTGAGGCAGAGGTAAGGGAAGCCTATGAAATCGCCCATCAGCTGCAAATGGATCTCTCCATTAACTGGCAGTATAAAAAGCAGCTTCTGGATAAACGGGATGACCTTGAGCGCAGGTTAATGGGATTGGATGAAACGATTGATAGGGCTGATCATCTTATTTCGCAAATTTCCGTCGTCAAAAATTATTTGGCCAGCGAAATGGGTGAGGTCCTTGAGGATGCAAAGGCGAAGCAGGATTTTGGATTAAAAATTATTGAGGCCCAGGAAGAAGAACGAAAGCGCTTGTCGCGGGAAATTCACGATGGGCCAGCCCAAATGCTTGCCAATGTCATCATGCGTTCGGACCTTATTGAACGAGTATATCGGGACGCAGGACCAGAGGAGGCGTTTTCAGAACTTAGCGGCTTCAAAATAATGGTTCGATCCGCTTTATATGAAGTCCGTCGCATCATTTATGACCTTCGTCCGATGGCGCTTGATGATTTAGGACTAGTTCCTACCCTCAGAAAATATTTACAAACAATCGAAGAATATCATAACCATTCAAAAATTGATTTTGTGAATATAGGCCTGGAACGCAGACTTCCGACTAAGTACGAGGTAGCATTGTTCCGAATGATTCAGGAGTCTGTGCAAAATGCACTCAAGCATGCCAATGCCTGCGAAATAAAGGTCAAGTTGGAAATGACAAACTCTACCATTACCGTTTTAATTAAGGACAATGGAGTTGGATTTGATATTAGTAATAAAAAACCAGAATCCTTTGGTATAATAGGTATGAAAGAGCGTGTCGATCTCCTGGATGGTGAAATTACCATTGATTCAAAGATTGGCAGAGGAACCGCTGTATTCATTCGTGTTCCATTAACCGACTAACCAGACAAGTTGAACCTCCAATTGGAGAGAAGAAAAGAATCGAAATTAGAAGGATTAAGGGAGGCGAGAACATTGATGACGAAAATTGCTATTATTGATGATCATCAATTATTTAGAGAAGGGGTAAAGCGAATTCTTGAGTTTGAAAAAACATTTGAAGTCGTGGCCGAAGGTGATGACGGCTCTGAAGCCCTAAGAATTGTACAAGAGTCCAATCCTGATGTTGTCATCATGGATATTAATATGCCGCAAAAAAACGGTGTTGAAGCAACGCGCGAGCTAGTGGAAAAATACCCTGATACAAAAGTGATTATTTTATCAATTCATGATGATGAAAATTATGTAACCCACGCACTGCAAACAGGTGCCCAGGGCTATTTATTGAAGGAAATGGACGCAGATGCTCTTATCGATGCTGTTCGCGTTGTAGCGGAAGGCGGGTCCTACTTACATCCAAAGGTTACTCATAACTTGGTAAAAGAATACCGCCGCTTAACAGCTGGACGAGTACCAGGCGGCACATACGTTCAAACGGTTGAAATCCGCCGGCCGCTTCATCTCTTGACCCGCCGCGAATGCGAGGTCCTGCAAATGCTGGCTGACGGTAAGAGTAACCGCGGTATCGGAGAAGCCTTGTTTATCAGTGAAAAAACAGTTAAAAATCATGTCAGCAACATCCTGCAAAAAATGAACGTAAACGACCGCACACAAGCAGTTGTCGTCGCGATCAAGAATGGCTGGGTGGAAGTACGATAATCTTATAGCACGCCTTTGGCGTGTTCTTTTTTTTCTAATGCAAAATGACCAGTTTTCATATAAAATAAAAAAACAAATAGTAGAGTAATAGACAAGGGGTAAATATGTTATGAAAACGGCTGTGGTCACGGATAGTACAGCGTACATTCCGAAAGAATTGCGAGATAAATGGAATATTAAGATGATCCCGTTAAATGTCATTTTCGGCAGCGAGTCCTATCAGGAAGAAGTCGACATTACGGCAAGTGAATTTTACGATGAGGTGAAGCAGAAAGACCTTCCCAAGACCTCACAGCCTTCCATCGGGCAATTTGTCGAGCTGTTCGAAAGGCTATCCCATGAATACGATGCCGTGATCAGCATCCACCTTTCCAGTGGAATCAGCGGTACCTTCCAAGGTGCCGGAACCGCCGGAACGATGGTAGAGGGAATCAAAATATATCCGTTTGATTCCGAAATCAGCTGTATGGTCCAAGGTTTTTACGCGCTCGAAGCAGCCAAAATGGCTTCACAGGGTGAATCCACCCAGTCAATCCTGGTGCGCCTCGAAGAATTGAGACAAACGGCACGTGCCTATTTCATGGTTGATGATCTCGGCCATCTCCAGCGAGGCGGCCGCCTTTCGAGTGCCCAAGCCTTCATCGGCAGCCTGCTCCAGGTGAAGCCGCTCCTGCACTTTGAAAATAAGATCATTGTGCCATTTGAAAAAATCCGCACCCGGAAAAAAGCCATGAAGCGGATTGCCGACCTCCTTGGTGAGGATGTCAAGGACGGTGCTGCCTATCAAGCGGTCATCATCCACGCTAACCGGGAAATAGAAGCACAAGAATGGAAGGCTGAGCTTTCTGCTTTATATCCAAATGTTGAATTTTGGATCAGCTACTTCGGCGCTGTCATCGGCACCCACCTCGGCGAAGGCGCCATGGGAATGGGCTGGATGAAAAAATAAATGGATGCTGCAGCCATCCCGGGCATTGAGTCTGGGGTGGCTTTTTGTTTTGGATGGGTGGTTCGCGGGATTATGTTGGATTTACGCGGAATCCGGGTTAGAGTTAGCGGAATTCTGTCCGAAAGTCGCGGAATTAGTCTGAGAACCCGCGGATTTCCGTTTCAAACCCGCGGAATCGACCTATAGCAAAGAAAAGTTCATGCCCAAGACAAGTAGATATCTATAAGGATAGGTCATTTCAAGCTATCGAGCGGAATTATTCGGGATTTACGCGGAATCCGGGTTAGAGTTGGCGGAATTCCGCTCGAAACTCGCGGAAATAATCCGAACCCCCGCGGAATTCCGTTCCGAACCAGCGGAATCGACCGACGGCAAAGAAAAGTTCATGCCCAACGCAAGTAGATAGCTATTAAAATAGGTAATTTAAAGCAGTTGCGCTGAATTACTCGGGATTTACGCGGAATCCGATTCAAAGCTGGCGGAATTTCGCTCGAGACTCGCGGAAATAATCCGAACCCCCGCGGAATTCCAACCCAAACCCGCTGAATCCCTCCCAACACCAGAGCATTTACACCTCACCTCAACAAAAAAAATTTCCAAATCCGGCAGGAATCTCGACAATTAATGTAGAAATATGTAAAAAAACAAAAGGAGTGATGATCTTTGATAGCAAGAGAGTTACCCATGCCGCTCAGATTGATATTAACTGAAATTTTATTCAAACGATTGATACTTGGCCATAGCAAATTCCAAGAGGTCGAAAGCAATCTGGCAAGAAGAAGAGCAGGATATTGGGGTGAAATCATTTTAAGCAACTATATGAAGAAACTGCCTCCAGGAAAGTACCTCATTTTTCACGACCTTCACCTAGAAATCCACGGAGTCCACTTCCAAATTGATACACTGCTCCTCTCCCGAAGCTATATTCTCATTATTGAAGCCAAAAATATCTCCGGTACCCTCATATTTGATAGCACGTTCAACCAACTCATCAGAATTCAGGATAACAAGAAAGAAACCTTTGAGGACCCGCGTGTTCAGGCAAAATGGCACCGTACCCTTTTACAAGATTGGTTCGCTTATCGCGGAATAACCCAACTGCCAATCGAAACCCTCGTTTTTTTTGCCAATGTTAAAACCACCTTAAAAACAATGCCTGGAGATCGAGGTGATTTTAGTAAGGTATGTAAAGGCAGAGACGTTTTAAATAAAATATATGATTATGAAAAAATCTATCACCAAGAAAAAGTCGATTCCACAGCCATCACCGAAATGGGAAATCTCCTAATAAACAATCACAACCCGCAAAAAATAAATATTCTGGATGAATTCAAACTTGGGCCCGACTCTATCCGTTCCGGAGTAATATGTCCAAAGTGCTTGCATATGCCAATGCTCTATTCAAAAGGAAAATGGCATTGCTCAAAATGTCAAACGATCTCGAAGGACGAGTTTATTGAGGCCAACTACGACTATTTCCATATCATTAAACCAACCATTACCAATTCCGAATGCCGCCATTTCCTCCACCTGCCTTCCAACAATATCGCCCAAAAACATCTCCAATCATTAAACTTGGAATGGACTGGCAATACAAAAAGCCGCATTTACCATCAACCGATAGAGAAGGTGCCCCCGTGCGTTTTGCCACAATTAATGGAATGCTGATCCCGCAAAAAGAGGATTCACTGCCGATATCCAAAATTGCAGCCATCCCGCAGCAGCCCGTAAATCCAACATTCCGATACAATCCCGAGCTTCAGCATCTGCTAGCGGGTAAACAGCTCCTCCCCGACGATATCCCGCATCCACACATCGAAATTCAAGCCCACTATCAAAATGGATACATCAACTATCGTAAAGGAATTGACTACCAGTGGAAAAAGCCTTTCTGTGCCAGATGCGGCAATAAGGATCCGCAATGGTTTGCAGTGTTTCCGTGTGCACGATGCGGAGAATCCTGCCTCTACTGCCGCCAGTGTCTAATGATGGGAAGAATCAGCGAATGTACGCCACTTATCGGCTGGAATGGACCAGAACCAGAATTTTGCTTACCGCCTAAAGTCATGGACTGGAGCGGAACATTATCAAAGGGGCAGCAGGAGGCATCAAACCAGGTAGTCGAGGCGATACAACAAAATAAAGAGCTTCTCGTTTGGGCCGTTTGCGGGGCAGGAAAAACCGAGGTGCTCTTCGCAGGAATTGAAGCAGCACTCTCAGCGAAAAAAAGGGTTTGTATTGCGACGCCAAGAACCGACGTGGTCTTGGAACTAACCCCAAGAATCAAAGCTGCATTTCCCGGCATATCAGTCGCATCCTTATTCGGTGGAAGTGAAGACAGACATCTGTCAGCACCTCTTACCATTGCCACAACCCATCAGCTCCTCCGTTTTTATCAGGCTTTTGACACGATCATCCTCGATGAAGTGGATGCTTTTCCATACACAGTGGAGGAATCGCTTCAATATGCAGCCGCCAATGCCCGCAAGCCTGTCTCTGCCATTATTTATCTGACCGCTACACCCAATTCAAAATGGCAAATGGAATGCAGGCAAGGGAAAAGAGATTTTACCACCATCCCGGCCAGATTCCACCGGCATCCGCTCCCTGTGCCCCAATTTAAATGGTGCGGGAATTGGAAGAAGCTGTTGAAAAAAGGTCAGCTTCCTCCCAATGTCCTAAAATGGATAACAGCCCGTCTCCAAATTGAAAAGCAAGCGTTAATCTTTTTTCCCCATATTCGCTTAATGGAAAAAGCCCTGCCAATCCTCTGCAGACTAAATGAGAATATTGAGGCTGTCCATGCGGAGGATCCTGATCGGAAGGAGAAGGTTTTAAAAATGCGTGCGAAGAAAATTCCTTTACTTCTTACGACCACCATTCTCGAGCGGGGTGTTACCTTTCCGAATATTGATGTTGCGGTAGTGGGGGCAGAGGATGGGATTTTTACAGAAAGTGCCCTTGTACAAATAGCCGGCCGGGCAGGGAGAAGTGCTGATTATCCCAATGGGGACATCACCTTTTTTCATTTTGGAAAAACGGAAGAAATGCTGAAGGCTCGCAAGCAAATTATCACCATGAACCGTGAGGGAATCAAAAAGGGGCTGATTGATACATGAAGGGATTCCAACAAAATCGCTGTTTAATCTGCCATGGGATAATCGCGCCCATCATTGGCTGGCAAGCCCTTATTTCAGCTAAAAAGGAACCGTTATTATGCTCTGAATGTGAAGGGAAGCTTGAAAAAATTTCAGGTGAAACCTGCAGCATATGCGGCCGTCCACTTCATAATCTGACTGAAAGGTTTCGCCATGGTGATCGGTGCCATGACTGTCAGCGTTGGGAAGAGGACGTGGATTGGAATGGATATCTTGAAAAAAACACTTCCCTCTATCTTTATAATGAATTTTTAAAAGAAGTTATTGCAAGATATAAATTTCGCGGTGACTATGTACTGTCCAAAGCATTTGCGGAATCGATCAAGGAAATCCTGGACTTAATGGCCTGTGATCTATTTGTTCCCATTCCATTAAGCGAAACAAGGCTTTATGAGCGGGGCTTTAATCAATCAGCTGCACTAATCGTTGAAGCGGGATTCGAAGTATCCCCTCTTTTAACGCGCGTTCACTCGGAGAAACAATCGAAAAAGTCCAGGTCCGACAGAATTCATCTCCCACAGGTTTTCGCTCTCCGTCCAGCCATCTCGGTAGAAAACAAAAAAGTAGTGTTACTAGATGATATTTATACAACCGGTTCGACCCTGAGGCATGCAGCAAAGCTAATAAAGCAAGCGGGTGCAGCCAGCGTTCAATCGCTTACGCTTGCAAGATAAAAAGTGGCAGCTGATGCCGCCACTTGCAGGACTAAAATTTCATATTTAAAGCTGTTTGGGCATTATGAACGTCCTGGCCAAGCAATTGCTCCAGATCGTAGGCAGGGTAGTAGCCATGTTTGTGCATATAGTTGAAGGCTCTTTCATGTCCATGAATGGCGGCAATTAACTGATTGGTAAAGGTTTTTCTTAAGGCAGGCGTCGCCGTTTCGGTAATGGCATGGGCCAGACATCGGACTGATTCTGATGATAAGGCAAGGAGTTCGGCAGCAAAAAAGCTGACATCTTCCCGGACCGTGATCTCCCTTGGCTGATAGCCCGGTGCTGACGAATAAAATTTGAGCAGCTCATTTAAATTTGATTCCAGCTCGTGGATGCACCTTCTGTAAAGTTCCTTTAATTCATGATCGGGTACCTTATTGATCGACATTTTTAATTTCATCAGCCCGAGGGATTGGAAAGCTACAATTTCATGCAATTCCATTGTTTCATGCCAGGCGAGCGGCTTTCTTACTTCATGATTCATTCGGATGCCTCCATTCATTTTTTTACCATTTAGCCTATTCCCTGAGCTTTTAACTGGCAATTTGTCCAAATGAATATTAAAATGGAATTATATACAACTCTCCATTTTAGGGATAATTATCCACTTTTATACAACTGAATAGCAGATTGTCACTATTTCTCCCGTGTTTTTGTCAATAATTCGACAAAATTATTATTCGGTTTTAGCAGGATAATCATAGGGCAAAATAGAAATGTATTTACATAGCTTTTAATAAAAGGAGGAGTTCACTTATGAATTATAACGTTCGTGGTGAAAACATTGAGGTAACTCCAGCAATTAGAGAGTATGTAGAAAAGAAAATTGCAAAATTGGAACGGTATTTTACCGAATCACCTGAAGCAAAGGTTAATGTGAATTTAAGATTCAATCAAGATAAAACTTCAAAAGTTGAGGTAACCATACCACTGCCGCATCTTGTTCTTCGTGCAGAAGAAACAAATGTTGATATGTATGCGGGGATTGACTTAATTTCTGACAAGCTTGAGCGTCAAATTCGCAAACACAAAACAAAGGTTAACCGCAAATTCCGTGAAAAAGGTGAATTTCCAATCACATTTGCAACTGCAGAAAGCACTGAGGTTCATGATTTAGACGATGATGAGCTTGAAGTAGTTCGTACGAAACGGTTTGACCTAAAACCAATGGATAGCGAAGAAGCAATCCTGCAAATGAATATGTTAGGCCATAATTTCTATGTCTTCACCAATGCCGATACAAACCGTACCAACGTTGTTTACAAACGTAAAGACGGACGCTACGGCTTAATTGAAGCTCATTAATGAAAGATAGAAACGCAGTCCATAGGGGCTGCGTTTTTTTATTTAGTAATATATCAGATTTTTCTGTATAATAGAATTACTAGGTTAAAATAGTTTTCACTTAATTATGGTGAATTCCCGCGGAATAACCCAAAACAGGAGGTATTTTTCAATGACTTTTTCAATCATCGGCTACGACCCAGTCGAAAAAGAATGGGGAATCGCTGTTCAATCCAAATTTCTAGGTGTCGGGGCAGTAGTTCCTTGGGCGAAGGCAGGTGCAGGGGCAGTGGCGACACAATCCTACGCAAACACCGCCTATGGACCGAAAGCGTTGGCATTGATGGAGGAAGGTAAAACTGCAAAGGAAGCGCTCGCCCTATTATTACGGGATGATCCAGAAAGAGAAATGCGTCAAGTGGGCTTGATAGACGCCTTCGGAAATGCCACCACCTATACCGGAAAAGAGTGCTATGACTGGGCAGGCGGGGTGACAGGCACCCATTTTGCTGCGCAGGGGAATATATTAGTGGACGCTAAAACGGTAGAGGCGATGGGAAGGATTTTTTCAGAAGCCGAGGGGCCACTCGCAGCCCGTCTTCTTGCCGCATTAGATGCCGGTCAGGAGGCTGGTGGAGACAGCAGAGGGATGCAATCAGCTGCGTTATATGTAGTAAAGGAAAAAGGCGGCTACGGCGGTTTCAATGATCGCTTTATTGATCTAAGAGTAGACGACCATCCAGACCCAATCAAAGAATTAATTCGAATCTATCATCTGCAGCAATTGTATTTTGCTCCATCAAAGTCTGATCGTATAGCGGCCATTGAAGGAGATGTCAAAAAGGAATTGATTCATCATCTCTCCGAAACGGGCTATCTCAAGGAAGAGGCGACTGGCGATGATGAAATTTACCAAGCTCTAACCAACTACATCCATACGGAAAACTTTGAAATGCGCGAGCAAAAAAGAGGATACATAGATTTAGATGTACTGGACTTTATGAAAAAATAATCGTTGTTGGATGAAGACCACAGTATTGGAATGTGGTCTTTTTCTTTTTAATGGGCTGGAGTTTATTATGAATTTGTGTAGATAACGAGTATTTTCGCGGAATAAATTGAGAAACTCGCGGAAAAGTAGGAAAACCTCGCGGAATTAAATCGGACTCCCGCGGAATAAGATAAGAAACTCGCAGAATTTACCAGATATCCCGCGGAATCATCGCCTGCCTCTGCAAAAGTCATCCGCCAACCTCTGTATAAAATAAATAAAAAAGGCGAAATCCCTCGAGATTTCGCCTCTAAACCTAAATATTATTTCCCAGCCCCGCAGCAGTTCTTATATTTTTTCCCGCTTCCGCAAATGCATGGGTCGTTGCGGCCGATGTCCAATTGCTTGACCTTCGGCTTTTGCTTAACAGGTTCACCATCTTCTTTCGGATTTACCGCCTGGCCTTTAGCGACTTCCTGGCGCTCAAGATTGTTGCGGATTTCTGCTTTCATGATGTACATGGAAGCTTCCTCTTCAATCGAGGTGACCATCGCTTCAAACATGGCGAAGCCTTCATGCTGGTATTCCCGTAATGGATCGGTTTGACCATAGGCACGCAAATGAATACCGTCACGAAGCTGGTCCATGGCATCGATATGGTCAATCCATTTTGAATCGACGGCACGAAGCATAACCACTTTTTCAAATTCACGCATTTGCTCTGGGAATAGAATTTGTTCCTTTTCATCGTAACGTTCTTTCACCTTCGCAAAAATCGCCTCGGTTATTTCTTCTGGTTCTTTTTCTTTCAGCTCATTAAGCGTAATGTCGCCTTCAAATAGAAGGTTTGCGTTCACATAATCAATAATTCCCTGCAGGTCCCAAGCTTCCTCATCTTCAGCTAAGGAGGCATGAACCGCAACGGAGCGCTCAATCGTTCTCAAAATCATTTGTTCCACAATTTCGCGAAGATTTTCGGATTCTAATAATTCATCGCGCTGCTTATAAATAATTTCCCGCTGCTGGCGAAGAACATCGTCATATTGTAATAGCTGTTTCCGGGCATCGAAGTTGTTGCCCTCCACGCGTTTTTGGGCGGATTCAACGGCTTTTGACACCATTTTACTTTGGATTGGCTGGTTATCATCCATGCCCAGGCGCTGCATCATCGCTTTCATATTGTCAGAGCCGAAGCGGCGCATCAATTCGTCTTCCATCGATAAATAAAACTGAGTAATCCCCGGGTCTCCCTGACGACCAGATCGTCCGCGGAGCTGGTTATCAATACGACGGCTTTCATGACGCTCGGTACCAATTACGGCAAGACCGCCTAACTCGATTACACCTTCTCCAAGCTTAATGTCCGTACCACGGCCGGCCATGTTCGTGGCGATTGTAACCGCTCCACTTGTACCGGCTTCCGCGATAATCTCTGCTTCGCGCTCATGGTTTTTTGCATTCAACACATTGTGTTTGACACCTTTTTTCAATAAAAGCTTGGAAATAAGCTCTGAGGTTTCGATCGCCACCGTACCAACAAGAACGGGCTGCCCCTTTTTATGACGATCTGCGATATCTTCAACAACCGCTCTAAATTTACCATCCATTGAAGAGTAAATTAAATCTGGGCGGTCATCACGGGCAATCGGACGATTGGTCGGAATGACGATTACATTCATATTATAAATATTGCGGAATTCTTCCTCTTCCGTTTTTGCGGTACCCGTCATACCGGCTAATTTTTCATACATACGGAAATAGTTCTGGAACGTAATCGTCGCCATGGTCATGCTTTCATTTTGGACTTCCAAGCCTTCTTTTGCTTCAATCGCCTGGTGCAGACCTTCACTATAGCGGCGTCCCTTCATCAAACGGCCGGTAAATTGGTCAACGATGACAATTTCGCCGTCCTGAACGACATAATCAACATCCAAGTGCATGCTGACATTAGCTTTTAGGGCCTGATTAATATGATGGTTTAAAGACACGTGACGCATATCAAACAGGTTTTCAATGCTAAATGCCTTCTCCGCTTTGCTAATCCCTTCTTCGGTGAGCATAACGCCTTTGGTTTTTTCATCATAGGTATAATCCTGTTCCTTTTGCAGATTCCGGACGAACGCATTCGCCTGAATATAAAGAGCGGCCGATTTTTCAGCTGAACCCGAGATGATAAGCGGTGTCCGTGCTTCATCAATAAGAATCGAGTCGACCTCGTCAATTACCGCATAAAAAAGAGGACGCTGCACCTTTTCTTCCTTATAAAGCACCATATTATCACGGAGATAATCGAAGCCGTATTCATTGTTCGTTCCATAAGTGATGTCAGCAGCATATGCTGCCTGTTTTTCATCTTTATCCATGCTATTCAGGTTTAGGCCAACGGTTAGGCCCAAGAATTGATAGAGGGCACCCATTTCCGTAGCGTCACGGCTGGCCAGATATTCGTTGACGGTAACCACGTGCACCCCTTTGCCGGACAGGGCATTTAAATACACCGGCATGGTCGCGGTTAACGTTTTACCTTCCCCTGTTTTCATTTCCGAAATGTTCCCTTCATGGAGTGAAATCCCTCCCATTAATTGAACATGATACGGATATAATCCAAGGACACGGCGGGCACCTTCCCGAACCACTGCAAAGGCTTCGACAAGCAGGTCATCAAGTGACTCGCCATTTTGATAGCGAGCTTTAAATTCCTCAGTTTTCTCCCGCAGCTGATCATCTGACAGCTTTTCCGTTTCGCCTGCAAGGGCTTCAACTTCATTTGCCATTTTATCTAATCGTTTCAATTCGCGTTTATTCAAATCAAATACTTTATTTAAGATCCCCATCATATGGTGAACGCTCCTTTTAATCGAGATAGCCAAAAGCCATAAATGAATGAATTCGCCTGAAATGGGCTGAATCCCTTCAAAATCATTCGATAATTTCTTTATCCATCTTACCACTTCCGCTATGGGGTGACAACAAAGTTCCTATGGAAGCAAAATTTGCCCCTTTACTGTCACAAATTATCCAATTGACAGCATTCATTTTTTAAAAAACAGTTTCCAATTACCCCATGAATCTTCAAGTGAATATTGTGGCAGAAATATGTATAAAAATTATCTAATATGCAATTAAACACTATCGATATGTTGCTTATTAACCCTTATAAATACAGTGTTTTTAGAGTAAAAACAGATTTGTCTACGCTTGAAAAAATATTCACAAATTGTACATTGGAATATACTTTGTCAATGTTAGATACTACCTTTAGAGAGGTTAAAATGGAAAATAAATAGAGAACGAATCCAATATGGGAAGGGTGAGTAAAGTGGCCTTTTGGGGGAAAAAGAACAGAGAGATAGATCCCGAAACCAGAGAAAATAGAATAAAAGCTGGCCCAATGCATAGGCTCTGGCAAAAAGTCAGAAATATAGATTGGAAGAACCCAGTCAACCGCTGGAAATTATTATTTGCGGCACTTGTGGGCTGCATTGTTGTATTTGGAGGGGGATATGGAGTTCTTTCCTATACAAACTCTCCTTCATTCTGTTCCAACTGTCATGAAATGACACCGGAATATACAACGTATACAGCGAGCGCTCATAATCAGATTTCCTGTGTTCAGTGTCATATCAAACCTGGACTCACAAACATGCTGACGCACAAAGTGAAATCACTGAAGGAAGTCTATTACCACGTAACTGGTGCACCGAATCAAATTGTCCAAACAGCTGATGAAGCGGTTTCCAACCAGAACTGTTTGCAATGTCATTCTAAAAACCGTTTGGTTACGCCTTCAGGGGATCTAAAGGTCAACCACCAGAAACATATTGCAGATGGTATTCCTTGTATCACCTGTCACTCTGGTGTTGTGCATGCAAAGATTGCTTCACGTGATTTAAACGTGGCGGCTGATCGCAGTAAATGGAGCCCGGCAACAGCCAAAAAATTAATAGAAGAAAAATATTTACGTCCAAACATGGGAACCTGTATTGATTGCCATAACAAGGTAAATAAAGGTGAAAAACCTTGGAAAGATCCAGAATATCTCGTTCCGCCAAACCCTGAAGAAACAGCTGCTGTGAACGAGGCGAAAACGAACGTGGCGAGTGCCGCTACAACGGATTTAAAGGGTAAAAAAGCAACACAAGAAATCATCCTGGAATCACTCAATAATATGAACCACTTGAAAATTTCCATGGCATGTTCGACATGTCACTCAGAAATCAGCACACCAAAGGATCATCGGGACACAACCTGGAACACCAACCATGGTGCAACTGCTGTAAAAGAATTAGACAAATGCTTTACATGCCACCAAGACTCTAAGTGGTCCAGGCCAATTCCTAAACAAGACATCCTTACATTATTGAAATTGGGACCAAAAGGTCAAAAATACGTACCAAGTCTTGCAACTGCTAAAGAAGAAGCAAGAAACAGCACGTTCTGTAACACCTGCCATGCACAACGGCCTGGCGGGCATTTAACAAGTGACCAATGGCTGACAGGACATGCATCGCATGCAAAAACTGATGAACAAAAAGCGCAGTGCTTTGTCTGCCATAATCTGGATAAAGCAAAAGACGAAAAACAATTTAATAATGCCCCAACAGATGTCTATTGTAAGAATTGCCATCGAACCGGATTTAAGGGTGCAGTTAAAAACTAAGAATCTACTCGTCTTTAAACAGGAGGGACTTTTGAAATGAAAGAGGAGCAAAAAGAGCTGCCTGCCCCTGCCCGTTCACGCTATAAGTTCATCAAGATCATGACAATTTCACTGTTCTTCCTAGTACTTTTCTTATCAATCGGTACAATCGGAGTGGAATCGACCTCCAGCTCAAGTTTTTGCAAAACATGCCATGAGATGAAACCAGAATATTATACTTGGAAAGCTTCAACACATAGTGAAGTGGAATGTGCAAATTGCCATATTGGATCTGGAATAAAAAATCTTGCAAAAGCAAAAGCGAACGGCTTAGTTCAGGTATATGAAAAAACAACCAATTCATATTCAGCACCAATTCAAATGCCGACGGAAATTCCAAATTCGGCTTGTGAGAAGTGTCACAATATGGCCACAAGGCAAGTAACTCCAGGGGGGGATTTAATAATCCCCCACGAAAAACACTTGCAAAAAGATGTAAAATGCGTTCAATGTCATAGTGGTGTTGTCCACGGAGATATATCTGACCGTAACGTTACATTCAAATCAGATTATGACAAATGGGATGCAAAGCTCGGAAAATCGATGACGAGTGATGTGAAATTTACAGAGCCCAAAATGGAAACTTGTATTGAATGTCATAAAGCACGTGATGTCTCAATCGCCTGCAAAACTTGCCACACAACCAGTAAGTTGCCAAAATCCCATTTGCAAAAAACCTTTAAGACTCAGGATCACGGCAAGCTGGCTGAAAAAGACGTTTTAAAGTGCAATGTCTGTCATCAGTACATGTCAGATGATGAAATTAAGGATTTACAAGTTGTACCACCTGCTCAGCAATTTCTAAACACAGGTAATGTTAAACAAAAATCCATTTCCGCACCGGAATATGCAAAAGAAAATACATTCTGTAAAAAGTGCCATACCACTATAAAACCGCCAAGCCATGGTGCAAACTTTGTCAATCTGCATGGTGCAATTGCAAAAGCAGATTCGCAGCAATGTACGGCGTGTCACAATGAGCTGAATATAACGGGAAGCAGTATCACAAGTAATGGTTTGGTTTCAAATTCAGTATCGACACAAAGTCCAGGCTCCGCGCCAGCTTGTAGCAGCTGTCACCCAGCAAGTCATGAAAACGTAAATTTCAAACAGATACACCCAATTGACATTTCTGGAGTTAAAGCGCCAAGTGCCAGATGTTATACCTGCCATTACAAACCAAAATGTATTTCATGCCATAAACAATAATGGCCAATTTACTAAATTAGGAGGGCTATTATGGAACTTCAAGTTCAGCCAAATGCCCAGGGACCTTCGAGAGAGGTTGCGAAAAAAATTAAAAAGAAACGGTTTACCTGGTGGCAATCTCTTATTATCCTTGTTGCAACCTTGGCAATATGTCTCGCAGTCGGATATTACATTAGTTCAAAATATCTTTGGAATCAAAACAATACCCAATATGATAAACAGCTGAAATATTACCAAGCGCAGGTAGACCAGAAGCCAAATGATCCAAATCTTAGAGTACAGCTTGGTTATACCTACTTTTTAAAAGGGGACAACGAAAATGCCATAAAGCAATATGAAAATGCAAAAAGCCTTGATAATAAAAACTATGGGGCATATTTAAACTTAGCTATTGTTTACGATTTGGAGAATCGTAGCGATGATGCCCTGCAAATGGCAATAAAAGCTGCTAACTTACAGCCTCAAGATTACAAGGCCCAGCTTTTAAAAGGCCGAAGCTACAGAAAATTAAAAATGTATAAACAATCAACGGCTGCATTACAGGAAGCATACCGTTTAAAACCTGGAAATACCGATATTATCTATGAAGCTGGATTAGTAGCTGAAAACCAGGGGAAAAAATCAGATGCAGAAAAAATTTATAAACAAGCACTTACCTATGATCCAACATTTAAACCTGCACAAACAGCTCTTGATCGTTTAGCAAAAAATAAATAAGAAGAGGGGATGGAAACCGTGAAGAAAAAGACTGTTTATATATGGATGGGCACCATTGTTGGATTGACCGCTGTGCTATTTGCTGTCATCTACTTTTTCCATCTTCAAGGCGACGCAGTAAAGGTGGCTGCAACAGTAAAAGGCGGGCCGCCTACATTAACCAAGTATATTCAAGGGGATATGAATTCTCCCCTTAATAAACCAATGGATGTAACAAAGGTTGGTCAATTCATTTATGTAACGGATACTAACAACAAACAAGTCCAGGTATTTGATGAAAGCGGAAACCAAATATTTAAATTTGGTAAGCAAGGGACAGGTAAAGGACAGTTCCAATTCCCTTACGGCATTACAGCTGACAAACAGGGAAATATCTATGTGGCTGATCTTTACAACAACAGAATTTCCATTTTTACTGGAAAAGGAAAATTTATTAAGTATTTTACGAATGACAAAAAGAAAGCGGATTTTCTAAAATCACCGGGCGGGCTTAGAATTTTCAATGATAAGCTTTATGTCACTGATATCCAGCTTGGAAAAGTGATGGAATATAGCTTGGATGGAAAAAAACTTCTTGAGGTTTCATCAGCTTCTACCAAGAAAGATACACTAAATGCACCAAATGCTGTTGCAGTGGATACCGATCAAAATCTTTATGTTTCGGATACTGGCAACCAGCGTCTTGTTGTTTATGATAAAGCGGGAAAATTTATTCGCATCATCAATGGCTCCATTGATGGGAAAGGTGATTCCAAATTTGTTAATCCAAGAGGTATCGGCGTTAAAGCGGATGGAACCCTTTTAATGGTTGATAACATGACCCACTATGTATATGGCTTTAATAAAAATGGCAAACAAGTTTTCCAATTTGGCGGCTTAGGAAGCGACCAAAATCAGTTTTACCTTCCAAACGGTTTATTTGTCGATAATAAGGGTGAAGTTCTTATCACGGATACCGTTAACAGAAGGGTCGCTCTTTACTTCTAACCTATTAATCTATTAAAGGAGGTGAGGCCTCAAAGAAGAAAGCTTAGAGGTTTCAAAAAAACATATAGAGAAAAAGAGAAGAAATAAGGGAGGTTTTTGGAAATGAGTAAGATCAAACTTAGTTTCTCACTGCTACTAACTATTTTCTTAGTGGGAATACTTAGTACGGCTGTTTTTGCAAGCAGTGCATATGGACTTAGTGTTTCATATGACCAGACTATTGGATTTACCTTTAAATTTACAAAAATTAGTACTGATCCAGCAAATGATTTTCTACTAACTATTTCTAAAAAAGATGCAGGAGCAAGCTCGTTTGCTAGAGTATCAGATACTCCTATCCATGGCGTTGGCACAAGTGCATATTCTTTTCCTGCAGTAAATGCCTCTGACATTGTAAAAGGTTCAATTTACAAATTTGAACTTAAAACTGCTGACGGTTCTAGTGATCTTGGTATTAAATATGCTGTTGTAACAACTAGCAATAATTTACACCTAGCAAATGTTTCTGATGATCTTAATCTTTATACTGCTACAGGGAAACATTTAGACGTTGACGGTTCAGGTCTTCCAAACTCAAACCATACTGGCCAAGATTCTGTAAAAAAACCAAGTCAAAAAACTCACGGTTTCTATCAAAACAATACAAACTCTTGTGCAAGCTGTCACCAAACACATACAGCTGCAAACGGAGAAAGCTTATTATTTAAAGATGGCGTATACAGCACATGCTCTGCCTGCCATGACGGTACTACAGGTGCATACAATGCCTTTGCTCCATCTACAGCATCAACAACAAATAGCCTTGCTGGTACTTTCAACGTTCAACAAGCTGGACACAATGGATCACTTCACCAAGCTGACGGCTCTTTAGAAGTAAGCGCAGCTCCTGGAGGTAATAACAGCCCAGTTAGTACAGACTCCAAATCAGTTAATGCAAACACTTGGGGAGCTGAATTTGACTGTGCAAGCTGTCACGCTCCACACGGTGCCGGTTCTGCTTCTGAAAACAACTTGAACATTGACCCACAAGGATGGGGCGGCGTTCAATATTATAAAGTTGGCGCTACTAAAGCAGATGGCACTACAGCAACCTTAGATGATTCAAACGGTAAGTTATTTAAAAACATTCCTATCTATGATAAATCTAGTATTCCAGCAACTATGGATACACCTTTTATCTTAGTAAAATTCACAGCAGCAGCTTCTGATATTTCAACTGATAAAACAAAAACTGGCTATTTATATTCACGTGCAGGCGTACAAACTGGAGACCAAATCATCCAAACATACAGATGGGACGGCTCTAAGTATGTAGCAGACTACTCTTTATGGTTACGCGATGTTGGCCACGTAAACGCTCCATTCCAAAATGCTAATACTGTTCTTAAAGACAGTACAAGCGCTGATATTACAGCAACAAACATGACTGTAATCTGGCGCGATGGTTTTGCATTCGGTGCAGGCGTAGCTAATGTTACAAAAGCAGACGTTTCTATTGGTATTGACGTAGAAACAAACTCTAAAGATATCGCAGCTCTTTATGACAGCACTGACAAAAATTACATTGTTGACAGCGGTACTGAAATGAGTAAGTATTGCTCAGCTTGTCACACTGACTACCTATCTGGTACTCGTACAAATAACACTGGTGTATACACAGTTGCACACCGCCACGCAACAGCTCAAGACAGATTGACTTGCGTACGTTGCCACTATGCACACGGTTCTGAAGCTACAATCTTACATGATGCAAACGACAACACTTACTTCAGCTTGACAGCTGCAGGAAAAGTATTTGATGCAAACGTTCCAGGAAATACTGACAAAGCATTAAGCTATTTTGTAGATCCAAACCCATCTTCAGCATTAAAACGTTACACTGGCATGAGCGTATGTTATGCTTGCCACGGTAAAGGTGAACAATTCTTAGGAAATCCAAATGTTAATGCTGATTCTGCAACAGGCCAATTCTTGAAAAATGGCGACCCTGGCGTTGTTGGACCTACAGGAACAAACCCTGGTGATGGAAGAACAGACCTTCCTACTCGTCACAACGCAAGTGGCAGTGACCTTACCAAATAATAAAAAAGCCAACAAATAGCTGCAACTACTTGTTAGCTTAAGAAAGTATGAAATTTAAGTGCAATAGACAAGGTAGCAATAGTAATATTGTTACCTTATTTTATTGATAAATCTAATTATTCCACATTGCCATAAAATTGTCAAAAAAATTGACACAAATATGTCAAGAAATCGCTCTAATTCCGCCCCATTTTTTCTCTAACTTCATTGCTATAATAGGCATATAACCCCTATTTATAAGGATATTAAGCGCGGAAACTTATTATCAATTTACAGAAAAAGAGATGATTAAAAATGGGAATACTCAATTGGTTTAAAAAAACATATTCATATAGTTTTTGTACATTGATCATGCTGACCTCTTCATTATTTTTCATTCCTAACACGGCCGTATTTTCAGCTCCAGGTGACCCGCCCATAATCAATATTAGCTCACCCAATGAAAATGCAAATTTTAAGGATCCAAGTCAAAGTGTTGTAATTTCAGGTACCTTCACAGATGAAAACATAACAGATACCAGTCAGCTTATTTTTACTGCAACGAATACATCAGATCATTCCATCCTTTCGAAGTCAGACCTTGATACAGACAAAACGGATTGGGCGATAACGCTAAGCCCTAATGGGAAAGGTACATGGTCACTTACGAAAACACTGGCGGAAGGAAATTATAATGTCAATATTGAAATACAGGATCCAGTAGGTGCAATCGACCAGAACATTACCTTCACGGTTGGCAAAAGACCCTATATTTCGGACATGAAAATTACGATACCTGGTGGTAAAGCAAACGCGGAGGATCTTACCTCTGTAGCAGAAAATGCAAAAATTTTTATTACCATTGTTGATGATCAACCAATGACTCAGCTTATTGGAAATGCGGATCCTGAGAAGCTTGTTAAAATCATAGGTCCAACAACAGGAACGGGAACGGCTGTCGTTAGGGAGGCTTTTAATCAAGAACAACCTGGAAAATATGTTTACAACCTTATTTATAACAATAATAGTGATACTATTTTTAAATTAAACACAACCTATGCAGTTTATCTTTCGGACATTAACGATGATAGCAATTTGCCAATATACGCTAAATCATTTAAGTTTACAACGAAGAGTGATATGGATCAAGAGGATAACCCGCATGGCCATTACCAGCTCAACACGAATATGTGCGCGGCCTGTCATAGCACCCATGTCAATTCTCCAACCTATATTAAATCAGATACGAAGCGAGAAGGCGGCACTTATCTCCTAACGTTTAATGAAAAGCTAAATGATTCTTCGATGAATTATTGTACGGCCTGCCACGACGGGACAACCAATGCTCCGATTGTTGATAAAATAGACGGAAGCCATCATCATGATTCTGCAGCAAACAACATGAGTCAAGCAGAGTCTTGTACGAGCTGCCATAATCCACATTCGGAAAGAACAGATCAAAATCCAAATATGCTGCAAGACCATTATGTATATCGTCATAATTTGGCTGATGTCAACAAAAGTGTTACTGACGACTTACAAAAGCTAACCTCAAGAGTCATTGACAGTTTTGATATATCATGTGGTGCCTGTCATGCAAATTATCTGGTTCACGATGATTCAAGCAATTCGGATAAGAGCATCTTTGATCAGGATACCTTTAAAGATGGTTATTATGATGCCTATTCTTATAACAAATCGACGACCGCAACTGGTGAAATTGCACCTGCAAAACTAAGTATTAATAAAACCAACTTGACTGTTTCCGATTATTCTTTATGTTTAAGGTGCCACAATGCTTCAAATCACAAGGATAATGCAAAATTAGCCGATATTGAACAATACTACCTCCAAACGGATTCTGGTCATAATTTTGCCCTTCCTGCAAACCAAACCACTCAGGGTGATGGCACTAAATTAAATGGATCCATTCCATGTGCTGAGTGCCATGAAACCCATGGATCGGATAACATAAATCTGCTTCGAGAGAAACTTGGAAACGATCCAAATGCGGAAATATTTAAGACAACAGCTAATGTTTGGACTTCATCTGATGAGCGTACATTTTGTTTGAAATGTCATAACAATAAAACGGAGATTTACGGGAAAACAGGCATTTTTAATATATTAAATGCAGCTGGTGACCCAATAAAAGGCCACCAAACAAGTGATACACAAGCATGCTCTGAATGCCATGGCGGTTCATCTAAATCAATCATCGAGGCAGCCCATGCACCTAAAAAAGCACTTCCATAAAAAAACGAGAGGGCCCTCCCTTCATTTTTTTTACTGTTGATAACTACAAGAAAACTGTGAATATAATAGTTGGTTTTGTTGATAATTTACGGTTGATTGTTGATAACTCACTGGATATGTGGACAAAAAGGCATTAAGTGTGGATTTATAAAACGTTATCCACAATAAAAAACTATGTGTAAATAGATTTATCCCCAAGCAGAAATTATTCAAGAGAGGTAATACACTTTGGATTTTTCGCGGCACTACCGTTATAATAAGTGAGGACTGACCAGAACATGATGAATATACTAAGGTACCGGACCATTTTTTAAAAAAGATATAGAGGTGGCAATAATGGAATTAGCAGAAATTCGCAATGAATTAGAAAAAACGGCTAAGCGATTAGCGGACTTTAGGGGGTCTCTTTGACCTTGAAAATAAGGAAGCCAGAATCGCAGAATTAGACGATCAAATGCTGCAGCCTGATTTTTGGAACGACCAGCAGGCAGCACAAGTAGTCATTAGTGAAGCGAACGGCTTAAAGGACCAGGTAAATGAATTCAACGATTTAAATGAAACGTATGAAAACCTGGAATTAACCTATGAGCTTGTTAAAGAAGAAAGTGATGACGAGCTGCAGGCGGAGCTTGAAGAAGAGTTGAAACAATTGACCGAGCGTTTAAATCAATTTGAACTGCAGCTGCTGTTAAGTGAAGAATATGATAAACATAACGCCATATTAGAGCTTCATCCGGGTGCAGGTGGAACGGAATCACAGGACTGGGGCTCCATGCTTCTTCGTATGTATACCCGTTGGGCTGAGAAAAAGGGCTTTAAGGTGGAGACACTTGATTACCTCCCGGGTGATGAAGCAGGAATCAAGAGTGTGACATTAGCGATTAAAGGGCACAATGCGTATGGTTATTTAAAAGCGGAAAAAGGCGTTCACAGATTGGTTCGGATTTCTCCGTTTGATGCATCAGGACGAAGACATACTTCCTTTGTTTCATGTGAAGTCATGCCGGAGTTTAATGATGAAATCCAAATTGATATCCGGACTGAGGATTTAAAAATTGATACGTACCGTGCCAGTGGTGCGGGCGGGCAGCATATTAATACCACTGACTCTGCGGTAAGGATCACTCATACGCCAACAGGAGTGGTCGTAACTTGTCAAACAGAGCGCTCGCAAATTAAAAACCGTGAGCAGGCTATGAAGATGCTGAAAGCCAAATTGTATCAACGTGAAATTGAGCAACAGGAAAAAGAACTGTTAGAAATCCGCGGTGAACAAAAGGAAATTGGCTGGGGAAGTCAAATCCGCTCCTATGTATTCCATCCTTATTCAATGGTAAAAGATCACCGTACCAATACAGAGATTGGGAATGTGCAGGCGGTTATGGACGGGGAACTGGATACGTTCATTGACGCTTATCTACGTTCGAGAATATCGTAAAAATAGTAAAGCCTTTGCCGATTTTGACGCGGCAAAGGCTGTTTTATTGGGATTTAATATTTGCCGGTCATGTTGAGGGATTGCGAAGTTGGATTTGTAAATTGGGGGTGAGATCTTAATAATTTGTTCCTTTGATTTCGTTGGATACCATTTCAAACATTGATTCATGCTGATCTAATTTGAACTCGATATGATTGAAATAGCTTCTAAATTCTGTGGCATTGTTTTCCATAGTTTCCTTAAGAGACATAATGCTTGTTTCAACCTTATCAAGACGTTGATCAACCGTATCAAGTCGTAATTCAACTTTATCCATACGATGTTCTAGACTATCCATGTGATATTCCAGACTATCCATGCGTTGTTCCAGATTATCCATACGATGTTCCAAACTATCCATACGATGGTCCAGTCTATCTAGTCTTTGGTCAATAGCATCAAACCGCCGATCCATCTGCTGAAATTGTTGATCAATCCGCTCAAACTGCTTGTTCATATAATCATACTGCTTATTCATTTGCTCCATCATTTGCTGCAGTAGCTGCTCCATCCATTACCCCTCCTCTTTTTCGACATTATATCATGATAACCACCTAATATCTTTAATGAATTATTATTCCCAAATTTTTATCCATCCGCTTATGAAATGAAAGATACTAACAAATGCTAATGAAAATGTACTCCTTTGACGCGGCAGATGAATGGCGTTTACAGCAAAAATCAGCCATGCTATACTCACTTTCGTTGATTAAAATAGAAAGATTAAGGGGAATAGCTTAATGAATAAAGTTTTAGAACTTCGACAGACCCATCCTAAACTGGAAATTGCCTTTGATTATGTTTTTGTACTCATAGGCGCAGCGATTATTGGGGTGGTATTCAATGTTTTCCTGTTGCCAAACCAGGTCGCTTCAGGCGGGGTAAGTGGTATAAGTACGATATTACATAGCTTGTTTGGCTGGGAGCCTGCCTATGTACAGTGGGCTTTTAATATCCCTTTGTTTATTTCAGGTGTTCTCTTTTTAGGGAAACAATTCGGTGCTAAAACACTCGCGGGGACAATTTTTTTACCTTTCATCGTTTATTTAACAAAAAATTTGGAGCCTTGGACGCATAATGCCCTGCTTGGAGCCTTGTTCGGTGGAATTGGGGTCGGTCTTGGATTGGGTATTGTTTTCAGAGGAAAAGCCTCAACAGGCGGGACGGACCTTGCCGCACAAATAATTCATAAATATACTGGCTTAACACTTGGGACATGCGTTGTTCTGATTGATGGTCTTATTGTTCTGACTGCTGCTATTGTTTTTAATATCGAAAAGGGGTTATATGCATTAATTGCATTGTATGTTACAAGCAAAACCATCGATTTTGTTCAGATCGGTTTTGGACGGTCCAAAATGGCTATGATTATTACTAGTAAACAAGAAGAGGTTCGTGAAGGAATTTTGAATAAAATCGACCGTGGTGTGACAAAACTATCAGCATATGGTGGATTTACAGACCATGAACGGCCAGTCCTTATGTGTGTTGTCGACCAAACGGAGTTCACCAAATTGAAACAATTGGTAAAAGCTCTTGATCCAACTGCATTTGTCGTGGTGATGGACGCCGCCGAGGTGCTAGGAGAGGGTTTCAAACGGGCATAGTACTGGTATACTAGTTAGGGATTGGTAAATTTTTCTGGAGGGGGATTAGCGATGAAGAAAAAGCTATTTACATTACTGTTGGGTACCTCCCTGGTAATGGGTCTAGCTGCATGTGGCGGCGGATCGGACACGTCCAAGAATACGACCCAAAAAACGACCCAAAAAACGACCCAAAAAACGACCACTGGAGGCGGTGGTGGAACAACTGATGTGGCAAGTGCCGCACAAAAAATCACCTCTCAAAAATGCTCAAGCTGCCATGGTGATAACCTTAAAGGGGCAGTTGGTCCGGACTTAACACATATTGGCGGACAGTTATCGAAGTCACAAATCTTGGACATTCTTAAAAATGGTAAATCCGGCGGAATGCCAGCAGGATTGATTTCAGGCAAAGATGCTGATACTGTGGCAACCTGGCTTGCTTCAAGAAAGTAATATCGATCTTCACAAAAACGTTCTGTTGCCCACAGAGCGTTTTTTATTTGCTGGCTATGGTCAAAATTCGTCGAATGAATACATTACATCACCATAAAAATCTTGTCATCTATTGAAAAGAAACTGTAATATATTATTGCTTTTTTTAATAGTTTATGATGTTATAATAGGGCTATGCGAAATTTTGTAGATTTTTGGAGTATTTTCATTGCAATTCGCAGAAAATAAAAGATTTTTGTCGAATTTATTTTGTTGGCAAGATCTTTCTAAAGGTGATCTTACATGATAGAAATGCAAGAAGTATATAAGAAATACCCCAACGGCGTTGCCGCCATTAACGGGATCGATGTTCGGATTAATCAAGGTGAATTTGTCTATGTGGTTGGACCGAGCGGTGCCGGTAAATCAACATTTATTAAAATGATGTACCGTGAAGAAGCTCCATCTACCGGAACGATTTTGATGAATGGAGTCAATCTCGCAAAATTAAAGATGAAAAAGGTTCCGATTTTTCGCCGAAATCTTGGAGTGGTCTTTCAGGACTTTAAGCTGTTACAAACCTTAACAGTCTATGAAAATATTGCTTTTGCCCTTGAAGTGATTGAAGCACAGCCAAAGTTTATTAAAAAACGGGTGATGGAGGTTCTTGATCTCGTTAACTTAAAACATAAAGCTAGAATGCTGCCTACGGAGCTTTCTGGTGGAGAACAACAGCGTGTTTCGATTGCGCGCTCCATCGTTAACTCACCAAAGGTGGTTATTGCGGATGAGCCGACTGGTAACCTGGACCCTGAAACTTCTTGGGAAATTATGAACATTTTTGAAGAGATCAACAAACGGGGAACAACCATCGTAATGGCAACACATAACAAGGATATTGTAAATACAAACAAACATCGCGTCATCGCCATCGAAGGTGGAAAGATTGTTCGTGATGAGCAAAGAGGTGAATACGGTTATGAAAGCTAGAACTCTTGGCCGTCATGCACGGGAAAGTTTTAAGAGTATTAGCCGTAATGGCTGGATGACCTTTGCTTCTGTCAGTGCCGTAACGGTAACATTAATTTTAGTCGGTGTTTTTTCCGTGATTATGATGAATCTGAACAAAGTGGCCCAGACCATTGAAGAGGACGTAGAGATTCGCGTTCATATCGACTTGGCGGCAACCAAAGCCGACCAGCAAAAATTGAAAGATCAAATTGAACTCGTTCCAGAAGTGAAAACGGTGACCTTCTCCTCCAAGCAGCAGGAATTGAAGGACTTAATAAAAAGTCTTGGCTCAGAAGGAAAGGCATTTAGTCTATTTGAACAGGACAATCCTTTAAATGATGTTTTTGTCGTCAAGACGAAAAATCCAACCGACACGATGAAAGTTGCCAAGCAAATTGAAAAAATGAATTATGTGGTAAAAGTTAAATACGGGCAAGGCAGTGTAGAGAAATTATTTAAGTTTGTTAAAGCAAGCCGAAACGTAGGAATCGTATTAATCCTCGGTTTATTTTTCACGGCGGTCTTCTTAATTTCCAATACGATTAAAATTACAATTATTGCCAGAAGAAGAGAAATTAAAATTATGAGATTAGTAGGTGCAACAAATAACTTTATCCGCTGGCCTTTCTTCCTGGAAGGATTATGGTTAGGGATATTAGGGTCTATTTTGCCAATCGTATTGATTTCGATTGCCTACTATAACGCTTATGACTATCTTGCTCCAAAGCTTGCCGGTAATTTTATGCAAATCCTGCCGTATAATCCGTTTATTTATCAAGTTTCAGCTATTCTGTTACTGATGGGCGCTTTGATTGGTGTATGGGGAAGCGTCATGTCTGTAAGGAAATTCTTAAAGGTTTAGTAATTAGAAGGAAGGGCAATTTTATGCCCTTCCTTACTATTGTTTATGAGATACATAGATTTTTAGGAAAAGAGAGAAGAGGACAGTGAAAAAATCAATTATATCCGTTACCGTGGCTTTGTCAGTTGGAATGGTGACAGTGTTTGGAGGGGGTTCCATTAACACGGAAGCTGCCTCCATTTCTGGTTTAAAAAGCAAACAAAATGAAATTCAATCAAAGCGCTCTAATGTTAAATCGGATATTAATAAGGCAAATACCAAAATTAATGAATTACAGGGGCAGCAGGCAAATGTAAAAAGCGATATGAAACGGCTTGATTTTGCAATCGGTGATACGAATGCCAAAATCCGCGAAAAATCAGCCAAGGTCGATGAGACGAAAACAAAAATTGCCAAGCTTCAGGATGAAATCAAAGTAATCGAAGTGCGGATGAAAACGCGAAATGACCTGTTGAAGGAGCGCGTCCGCAACTATCAGGAAACTGGCGGGATGGTCAATTATCTTGATGTGCTAATGGGGGCCAAAAGTTTTAGTGATTTTATTGACCGTGCCAATGCTGTGGCAACGATAATGGAAGCCGATCAGGAATTATTAAAGCAGGCTGAATTGGACAAACAGGAGTTTGAGGGGAAGCAAACTCTTGTTGAAAAAGACCTTTCCAGCCTTAATGCGATGGTGGCAGAATTACAACAAATGAACAAGCAATTAAGTGCGCAGCGAGCAGAAAAAAATAAATTACTTTCCAAGCTGGTTATTAAGGAACATGAAGTTCATGAAGGCATGCTCGCCATGCAGGAACAAGATCAGATTCTTGCAGCGCAGGCAGCTGCGGTTCAAAAAGCGATTGAATTGGAGAAAGAACGGGAAGCAGCTGCCGCAGCAGCTCCGACACCATCCAATGGAGGCGGCAGCGGTTCGGGCAAGATGCCGGCCATTTCCAGCGGATTTTTCACTAGACCTGCTGAAGGGGTCATTACCTCTGGATTTGGCACGCGCCCTGATTTCCGTCCGGGAGAATTCCATTTTGGTGTGGACATTGCCAAGCCGGGTTACGTGCCAATTGTGGCAGCAGCCGATGGGGTTGTCATTCGCTCCTACTATTCTAACAGTTATGGAAACTGTATTTTTATCTCTCACTCTTATAATGGACAAGTTTACACGACCGTTTATGCCCATATGGAACAGCGTTTAGTTCAATCGGGAGCGGTTGTAAAGAAGGGCCAGCAAATTGGCGTAATGGGCAGCACAGGCGATGCGACGGGCCAACATCTTCACTTTGAGCTTCATCGGGGAGAATGGGTTCCGGATCGACATAACGCCATTAATCCTGTGGGAATTGTACCTTTATAAAAAAAGGGGGGAAGCATAGCTTCCCCCCTTTTTTTATACATAACTCGTCCGCTCCTGACATATATGTTAATAATTGGGCAGGAAAAGGTGCCTATTTAACCGAAATGGGGACAGGCATTTTTTTATGAAGGAGGTTCGCGATGAATCGAAAATGGTTAGCGTTAATGATGACGGGTTCACTTCTGACAGGTGCAGGAGGAACCTATGCGGGCATGCAGTTACTAGAGAAAAAAGCGGACAGCACAGAACTTTATTCCAAACCGAACGGAACGAAATTTGAAAAGACGGATACTGAAAATCTGGCTAAAATGGATCAAGCCTATGAATTGATTTTAAACAGGTATGTGGAAAAAGTGGACAGAACGAAACTGGTCGAGGGTGCTATTCAAGGAATGCTCTCCGTATTAAACGACCCTTTCTCCACTTATATGGATAAGGATACCGCGAAGCAATTTACTCAATCATTGGACTCCTCTTTTGAAGGGATAGGCGCAGAGGTCGGCATGGTCAATGGAAAAATCGTCATTGTTTCACCGTTTAAAAATTCACCTGCAGAAAAGGCGGGGTTAAAGCCGAATGATCAAATACTAAAGGTTAATGGCAAAAGTGTTGAGGGGCTTGACCTGAATAAGGCAACCTTGCAAATTCGCGGCAAAAAAGGGACGACAGTAGTATTGGAGATTGAGAGACCATCATTAAAAGAACCTATTACGATCAAGGTTACCCGAGATGAAATTCCGCTTGAAACTGTAAATGGTTCAATAAAGGAATATCATGGAAAGGAAATTGGTTACATCGATATTACCTCTTTTTCAGAGAATACGGCCGAGGATTTTAAAAAGGAGCTTAACGCGTTGGAAGAGAAGCATATTCAAGGATTGGTACTGGATGTCCGCGGCAATCCGGGCGGATACTTAGTAAGTGTCGAGGAAATTCTCAGAGAGTTTGTTCCGAAGAATAAACCAATGGTCCAAATTCAATTGCGCAATGGGGAAAGGAAGCGATATTACACTACATTGAACCACAAGAAGAATTATCCGGTTGTTGTCCTTGTGAACAAAGGGAGTGCTTCGGCAGCTGAAATCCTGGCCGGTTCATTAAAAGAAGCAGCAGGTTATCAGCTGGTTGGTGAAACCACCTACGGAAAAGGAACAGTCCAGCAGGCGATCCCGATGGGGGATGGCAGCAATATAAAATTAACGCTGTTTAAATGGCTGACTCCTAATGGCAATTGGATTCATAAAAAAGGCATCAAACCGGATGTCGTTATTCAACAGCCGGAAATATTCAATGCACAGCCGCTGCAAGTGCAAGAACCGCTTGTGCAGGATATGAATAATGAGCAAGTCAAAACCGCGCAGCAAATTTTACATGGATTAGGATTTTCCCCGGGACGGGAGGATGGTTACTACAGCGATGAAACGGCAGCAGCTGTTAAAGGATTTCAACAATTTTGCCGTCTCCCTGTAACAGGAGTAATTGATTCTGCAACGGCAGCTAAGATGGAGGAAACAGCATTAAAGGAAGTGAAGGATGAGAAAAATGACCTTCAGCTGCAAGTTGCTCTCGGTATTGCCGCGAAATAGTAAAGAGAGGATGGCTTAAGCCATCCTCTCTTTCTTATTCCGTAAAGAAGTTATTGGAAGGATTTGTGAATTTTTGTTGAACATTTGTTGGAATTTTTGTGAACTTTGGTGAAAATATGGGAATTTCCGCGGAAATAGTTATAATGTCTGAGGAATGAGAAAAAAATCAAGTGTTTTTTCATTTTTTCAAGAATCTAGCAATAGGTTTTATAGCTATGATTTGGTAAAATAAAATTTAAGAGATTTTACATACTAGATGAATTTTTAATAGAGGCAGGTGGAAGTTTTGATACAAATATGGCTAATCGAGCTTTTAAAAGGTATAGGTAAATTATTTCTTCATCCTATATTATACTATCTCCTATTCTTAGCAGCGGTCTTAGGGGTCATGAGAGTAAAACGGGAGCGGAAGAATTTCCATGTTCGGGCGAAGGATGCCTATTTTGAGCTCCGTCAGCTATTTCCTCCAGGCCTAATGATTGGTCTCATCCTTTCGATTTTATCCATTGCAGTAGGGATTACCGTGCCATTTGCCGCCATCATCCTGATTGCTGTGTTTACCATTTTATGGAGCATGACTACGAATATTCGCTTGTTGTCGCCCGCTTATACCGTGGGGGCCGCATTTTTTACCTTAATTATTTTTGCTGAAAATAAATGGTCAATTCCTTTATTTCCAAATGCCATTCCGTCTTTTAATGACAAGGTGTATCCTTCAGTTGTCGTTCTTTTAGCATTACTTCTGATCGCGGAAGGCATTCTTATTTCTAAAAATGGCAGTTATGGAACTTCTCCAAAACTATTAAAAAGTAAACGCGGGCAAAATGTCGGCGTCCATGAAGTGAAACGTGTCTGGATGCTGCCCTTGTTTCTTCTTATTCCTGGGAATGCGCTCCACCTGCCTTTTGATTGGTGGCCGGTATTTCATTTAGGAACTGAAAAATATTCACTATTGCTTGTTCCGTTTGCGGTTGGTTTTCATCAGCAAATCCAAGGAATGCTACCTAACAAGGCGATCCAATTATATGGACGCAGGGTCATCTTGCTTGGGGCGTTTACAGCGATTATCTCGGTTGCAGGGTACTGGTATCCATTAGTGTCCATTATTGGTGCAGCTCTGGCGGTTGTTGGCCGGGAACTATTGAGTCTCATGCAGCGAGTGTCCGATGATAATCTTCCGACTTATTTTTCGAGAAAGAATCATGGTCTGATGATTCTCGGCATTATTCCAGAGTCTCCGGCAGATAAAATGGGGCTGCAGGTGGGAGAAATTATTACGAAAGCGAATGGTTTAGTGATTCGAAATGAAAAGGATTTTTATGAAGCCCTCCAAAAAAATCGTGCTCATTGCAAACTTGATGTTCTTGACACGAAAGCTGAGATTCGTTTCGTCCAGCGCGCCTTATTCGAAGGAGACCACCACCAGCTGGGCATCCTGTTTGTCCAAGACGACCGGCCATTCGTTAATGAAATATACTATGCAGAAAACGAGAGATAAAACATCTCTCGTTTTTTTATGGGGGATTTTTCATTGGGGTCAGTCCCCCGTTGCGGTGAAGCTTTAAATCAGTTGGGGAATGGCCCCCTATTTAGGCTCCTCTATTGACATTCAAATGATGATTTGAATATTATATAATCAAACGGTGATTTGATTAATAGAAGGTGATGGAATGAAAGAGCAGGATGTTTGTGAGGTTAGCTGTGTGGACTCGGTAAAAACAAGTCGCGTTAAACAGCATATTGAAAACCGTACAATTCTGGATGTAACGACAATTTTTAAAGCATTATCAGATGAAACAAGAATGAAAATTGCCTATGCGCTTACATTGGAAAATGAATTATGTGTCTGCGATGTGGCCAATATCGTCGGAGCGACAACGGCAACTGCCTCACACCATCTTAGGCATTTAAAAAGCTTGGGCCTGGCAAAGTACCGCAAAGTTGGCAAGCTCGTTTATTATTCCCTGGACGACGATCATGTAAAACAATTAATCCACATCGCATTTGCCCATCAGGAAGAGGTGACTGAACGTGGTTGAGACCATTGAAAAAAATGTTTACCGGATTCAAGGCTTGTCCTGAACGAGCTGTGCTGCTAAGTTCGAAAAGAACGTACAACACCTGGATGGTGTTGTTGATGCAAGAATCAATTTTGGTGCTGCAAAGCTAACAGTCTATGGAAAAGCCGCAATCGAAGATATAGAAGAAGCCGGTTCATTTGATAAAATAACGATTCTCCCTGAAAAAGATAAACAAATGCCTGTTCCAAAAGCTCCGTTCTGGAAGCGTTATGCCCTGTTGATGCTATCCTTTTTATTTTTGACGGCCGGCTATCTTTTTTCAGAAAATCTCCTATTCGCGGCAGCCATATTAATAGGAGGTTTCCCGCTTTTTAAAACCGGCTTAAAAAATTTACTCCATTTTGATTTTGACATGAAAACGCTGATGACAATTGCGGTCATTGGTGCTTCCGCCCTTGGTGAATGGCGGGAGGGCTCTGTGGTTGTCCTTCTGTTTGCCATTAGCGAAGTGCTTGAAGGTTATTCAATGGACAAAGCGAGGGCTTCGATTCGTTCTTTAATGAATATGGCTCCAAATGAGGCACTAATCCTGCGAAATGGCAACGAAATCACGCTTAAAGCAGAAGACATTGAAGTAGGAGACATCATGCTGGTCAAGCCGGGTCAGATGATTGCCATGGATGGTGTCATCATCGAGGGATCCTCCACGGTTAATCAAGCGGCGATTACCGGAGAATCGGTACCGGTTGAGAAGTATAGCCACGATGAAGTCTTTGCGGGAACGTTAAATGAACAAGGATTTTTAAAAGTAAGGGTAACGAAATTGAGCGAAGATACAACCATTTCAAAAATCATTCATCTAGTGGAAGAAGCGCAAGCAGAAAAAGCTCCATCTCAGCGCTTTGTCGATCAATTTGCAAAGTATTATACCCCCGTGATTATCGCGATTGCCGTGTTTGTAGCCATAATTCCGCCGCTCTTTTTCGCAGCCGGCTGGAAGGAGTGGGTCTATCAAGGACTTGCCGTTTTAGTGGTCGGGTGTCCGTGTGCACTTGTCATATCCACTCCTGTTTCCATCGTAACCGCAATCGGGAATGCTGCTCGAAATGGCGTCCTCATTAAAGGGGGCCAATTTTTAGAAGTGGCCGGGGCGCTAAAAGCCATTGCTTTTGACAAAACCGGAACCTTAACAATGGGAATTCCTGTCGTCACAGATTTCGTAAGTTTTTGTAAAAAGGAACCTAGTGAGCTCCTCGCGATTATCGCTGCCCTTGAAAGCAAGTCCCAGCACCCGCTCGCAGCGGCCATCATCAAAAAAGCGGAAGGTACAGCCTTTCGGGAACTCGAGGTTGATCAATTTACTTCCATAACTGGCAAGGGCATTATCGGCCGGGTGAACGGAACAGAATATCGGATTGGAAATGTAAAACTATTTGAGGAACTGCCCTCCGAAATACTGGAGCGAATTATCAATCTGCAAAATTCTGGCAAAACAGTGATGATTGCCGGGGACGAACAGGAGATTCTTGCACTAATCGCTGTGGCGGATGAAGTTCGAAAAAGCAGCCGGGCTGTGATCGAGAGGCTCCACCAGCTGGGAATCAAAGAAACCATTGTGCTGACAGGCGATAATCGATCAACAGCTGAAGCGATTGGCCGTCATGCAGGAATAAAGAAGGTGGCGGCTGAACTCCTGCCGGAAGATAAGCTTGCCTATATTCAAAGCTTAAAAAATCAGTTTGGACCTGTTGCCATGGTGGGCGATGGAGTTAATGATGCACCGGCTCTGGCCACCGCAGCCGTTGGAATTGCGATGGGCGGAGCAGGGACCGATGCCGCGCTTGAAACAGCTGATATTGCTTTAATGAATGACGATTTAACAAAGCTTCCTTTTACGATCAAATTAAGCCGAAAAACCTTACAAATTATTAAGCAGAATATTTCTTTCTCACTTGCGATTAAACTGTTGGCACTCTTATTGGTGGTTCCCGGCTGGCTGACATTGTGGATTGCGATTTTTGCAGATATGGGGACTACGCTGCTTGTCACATTAAACGGGCTGAGGCTTTTAAAAGTAAAAGAATAGATAGACAGGTTCGGAAAAAACTATAGAGAAACAAATGGGTGCTTTCCTTCATATAGTAAATGTAAGCACTTTGGGGAGGGGAAACATGGGACACCATCATCATGGGCATTCTCACAGTCACCACCATCACGGCCCCGTCAATTATGGGTTTGCTTTTGCCGTCGGGATTATATTGAATATCATTTTTATCATAATTGAAGTCATATATGGCATGATTGGCGACTCACTTGCATTGCTCGCTGATGCCGGCCATAACTTAAGTGACGTACTCGGACTGGTCATTGCTTGGATTGCGGTGTGGTTAGGAAAAAAAGCCCCGTCTTCTAAAAGAACCTATGGGTTTAAAAAAAGCTCGATCCTTGCCGCTCTGTTTAATGCCGTATTCTTACTTGTAGCGATTGGTGCCATTGCTTGGGAAGCAATTCAACGATTTTCTGCTCCTGCTCCTGTTGCCGGGAAGACCGTCATTATTGTCGCTCTTATTGGAATTGTGATCAATACCATTACAGCATTGCTATTTATGTCAGGCCGAAAAAACGATTTAAATATACGCGGTGCCTATTTACACATGCTGGCTGACGCGGTCGTATCAGTTGGTGTTGTCATTTCAGGTTTTATTATGGTCTGGTCAGGCTGGGAGTGGGTGGATCCGCTTGTAAGCTTGGTGATTGCCATCGTTATCTTTATCGGTACGTGGAGTTTATTAAGTGAATCCCTAAATTTATCGCTTGATGCCGTTCCCAATGGAATTGACATCCATAAAATAACGAGTTATTTGAAAAATATTCCTACAGTGATTGAAGTACATGACTTGCATGTTTGGGGAATGAGCACGACGGAGCCGGCCTTAACCGTCCACCTTGTCCGTTCAGATATAACAGATAATGATCAATTGCTGCAGCAATTGAATAAGGAACTACATGACCTATTTGGAATTGAACATACTACCATCCAAATCGAAAAGGGAACCTTTCATTGTTCCCAAGCCCCGGTGGATGCAATATAGTTGATGAAAGAACCGCCCTTGATTTAAATCTGGGCGGTTTTTGATTTTTCAAGCCTCCATATCATTTTTTTGTTGCAATTTTGTGAATATATTTTTAAAATTAATGAGAATTCAATGAATGAGGTGAACCCATTGGTAATTGAATATTTATCCGCCCTTATAATGCCAGGTTTACTCGTTTTGTTGTTTACACGGGTCACCTACAATCGGATCATCGGCCTTGTTTTAACTGTTGCCCTCATCGCGGCGTCTGCTTATAAAGGGTACACGAACACAATTTCGCTCATTATTGTCGATGCTTTCTCGTTAACAGGAGGCTTTTGGCTTGCAGTAAAAATGAAACCAAGAATCATGAAAAAGACTAATTGAACTTACAGCATAAATGGAGGCTGTCCCAAAAGGGTCTGACCCCTCCCTCAACTCTCAATATATAGTCGCTTTTAAGATATGTTCAGCTATATTTTGACGTTGTGGGGTCTGACCCTTTGTTTTGGGACAGTCTCTTTCTGTTTTAATAACAAAAAACGAATATTCGTTCGCATATTATTGGTTTGATTTTGGTGAAATGTGATAGAATGATAATATGAATTTTAGGAGAAACAACACTTCAATTCGGGAGGAAGAGTAGTGAAGGACCAATTTGAATTAGTTTCAAAGTACTCACCACAGGGGGATCAGCCCGAAGCGATTCGCCAATTAGTTGATGGAATCCAGCAAAACAAGCGATATCAAACGCTGCTTGGGGCAACGGGGACAGGTAAGACCTTTACGGTATCCAACGTAATTAAAGAAGTGAACAAACCAACACTCGTTATTGCCCATAATAAAACGTTGGCTGGACAGCTCTATAGCGAATTCAAAGATTTCTTTCCAAACAATGCAGTTGAATATTTCGTTAGTTATTATGATTACTTTCAACCTGAAGCATATGTCCCGCAAACCGATACGTTTATTGAAAAAGATGCCAGCATTAACGATGAAATTGATAAGTTGCGCCATTCGGCAACCTCCTCGTTATTCGAACGCAAAGATGTCATCGTGATCGCCAGTGTCTCCTGTATTTATGGTCTCGGTTCACCGGAAGAATATCGCGAGATGGTGTTATCTATCCGAACCGGAATGGAAATTGAACGGAATCAGCTTCTCCATCGTTTAGTGGATATCCAATATGAACGCAATGATATTGATTTTAAGCGTGGAACGTTTCGCGTTCGCGGTGATGTGGTCGAGATTTTCCCAGTTTCCCGCGATGAGCACTGTATGCGTGTTGAATTTTTTGGCGATGAAGTTGATCGGATTCGCGAGGTCGATGCACTTACTGGAGAAATTATCGGTGAGCGCGAACATGTCGCCATCTTTCCGGCATCCCACTTCGTAACCAGAGAAGAAAAGCTGCGAATCGCCATTGAAAATATTGAAAAAGAGCTTGAGGAACGGCTTGCGGTTCTTCGAGAGCAAAATAAATTACTCGAAGCACAAAGACTTGAGCAGAGGACCCGCTACGACCTTGAAATGATGCGGGAAATGGGATTCTGCTCAGGAATTGAAAATTACTCCCGTCATTTAACGTTAAGAGAGGCCGGTTCAACCCCTTATACATTGCTTGATTATTTTCCAAAGGATTTTCTGATGGTCATCGATGAATCTCATGTGACGGTTCCGCAGGTAAGGGGAATGTTCAACGGGGACAAAGCACGGAAGGAAGTGCTTGTTGAGCATGGCTTCCGCTTGCCGTCAGCTCTTGATAACAGACCTTTAATGTTTGATGAGTTTGAGGAGCATATTTCCAATATCATATTTGTCTCTGCTACCCCTGGACCATACGAGATCGAGCATACGCCAAAAATGATTGAGCAAATTATCCGCCCGACCGGATTGCTCGATCCTCCGATCGATGTCCGGCCAATTGAAGGACAAATAGATGACTTAATTGGAGAGATTCAAGAACGGGTCAAGCGAAATGAACGGGTGCTCGTTACGACATTGACGAAAAAAATGTCCGAGGACTTAACCGATTATCTGAAAGAAATTGGGATTAAGGTTCAGTACCTTCATTCAGAGGTCAAAACCTTGGAACGAATTGAAATTATTCGGGAACTCCGCCTTGGGAAATATGATGTTCTTGTCGGAATCAATTTGCTTCGTGAAGGTCTTGATATTCCGGAAGTATCGCTTGTCACGATTCTCGATGCGGATAAAGAAGGCTTCCTCCGCTCGGAACGCTCATTAATTCAAACGATTGGCCGTGCCGCCCGTAACGCAAATGGACAGGTGATCATGTACGCTGATCGAATCACAAATTCGATGGAAATGGCGATCAGCGAAACGAAACGGCGCCGTGCCATCCAGGAAGAATATAATCAGAAGCATGGCATAACACCGCAAACGATTCAAAAGGAAATTCGCGATGTCATCCGTGCGACACATGCGGCAGAAGAGCAGGAGGATTACAAACCAGCTGCATCGTTCGCGAAGATGTCGAAGAAGGAAAAAGAGCGCTTGATTGCCGATATGGAAAAAGAGATGAAGGTAGAGGCCAAGGCGCTTAATTTTGAGCGGGCTGCCGAGCTTCGTGATTTAATTTTAGAATTGAAAGCGGAAGGATAACATTAACCATGGCAATGGAAAAACTTGTTGTAAAAGGAGCCAGAGCTCATAATTTAAAGAATATAGATGTCACCATACCTAGAGATAAGCTTGTTGTTTTGACTGGACTATCCGGGTCCGGGAAATCCTCGCTTGCATTTGATACGATTTATGCGGAAGGCCAGCGGCGCTATGTGGAATCGTTATCTGCATACGCCCGGCAATTCCTCGGTCAAATGGACAAACCCGATGTGGATGCCATTGAGGGTCTATCACCGGCGATTTCCATTGATCAAAAAACAACCAGCCGGAATCCCCGTTCAACCGTGGGAACGGTCACGGAAATTTATGATTATCTAAGATTACTATTTGCGAGAGTGGGGCATCCCACATGCCCGATTCACGAGATTGAAATCTCCTCCCAAACGATCGAACAGATGGTCGACCGAATATTGGAATATCCGGAACGCACCAAAATGCAGATTCTTGCCCCGATGGTTTCAGGAAGAAAAGGAACTCATGCCAAGGTCTTTGAAGATATTAAAAAGCAGGGATTTGTCCGTGTGCGTGTCGATGGGGAAATGCGCGACCTTGGGGATGAAATCGAATTGGAGAAAAATAAAAAGCATTCCATCGAGGTCGTCGTTGACCGGATTGTTGTCAAGGAAGGTATTTCGGCAAGGATTGCTGATTCACTTGAAACCGCATTAGGGCTTGGCGGCGGCAAAGTGATTGTCGACGTGATCGGGGAAGAAGAGCTGCTGTTCAGTGAAAACCATGCCTGTCCTCATTGCGGTTTTTCCATTGGGGAGCTGGAGCCAAGGATGTTCTCGTTTAACAGTCCTTTCGGCGCCTGTCCGGAATGTGACGGGCTCGGCTCAAAGCTTGAGGTCGATTTAGACCTTGTCATTCCCAATAAAGATTTGACACTGAAAGAGCATGCCATTGCTCCATGGGAGCCGACGAGCTCTCAATACTATCCACAGCTTCTTGAGGCCGTTTGCAATCATTACGGTGTGGATATGAATATTCCTGTGAAGGACATTTCGGAACACCTGCTTGAAAAAGTATTATATGGTTCAAAGAAAGAAAAAATTTATTTCCGCTATGAGAATGATTTTGGACAAATCCGCGAGGGGAATATTGAATTTGAAGGTGTTCTCAGGAATGTGGAGCGACGGTATAAGGAGACGAGCTCAGATTATATTCGGGAGCAAATGGAAAAATACATGGGACAGCAGCCCTGCCCGGCCTGTAAGGGATATCGTTTGAAGCCGGAAACATTAGCTGTATTGATTTCTGGTCACCATATTGCGGAGATCACCGATCTATCCATTCAAGAAGCACATCAGTTTTTTGATGATCTACATTTATCTGAAAAAGAAATGCAAATCGCCAAGCTGATTTTCCGCGAAATAAAAGAGCGCCTTGGTTTTTTAATCAATGTTGGTCTCGATTATTTAACACTGAGCCGTACAGCGGGAACTCTTTCCGGGGGCGAGGCCCAGCGGATCCGGTTGGCTACGCAAATCGGTTCTCGATTAACCGGGGTTTTATATATATTGGATGAACCTTCCATTGGACTTCATCAACGTGATAATGACCGCTTAATCGGAACCCTTCAAAGCATGCGTGATATCGGGAATACGCTCATTGTGGTAGAACATGATGAAGATACGATGCTCGCTGCCGATTATTTAATTGATATCGGGCCGGGAGCAGGAATACACGGCGGTGAAATTATTTCAGCGGGAACACCTGAAGAGGTGATGGCAGATCCAAACTCACTAACAGGTCAATATTTAGCCGGCAAGAAATTTATTCCGCTGCCGATTGAACGCCGTAAATCGGATGGCCGCTATATTGAAATAAAAGGCGCCACTGAAAATAATTTGAAGAATGTCAATGTGAAAATTCCACTCGGCATGTTCATTGCTGTAACCGGTGTATCGGGATCGGGAAAGAGTACGCTGATTAACGAAATCCTTCACAAGTCGCTGGCGCAAAAGCTGCACCATGCGAAAACGAAGGCAGGAGAACATAAAAGTATTAAGGGAATTGAATATTTAGAAAAAGTCATCGATATTGACCAATCGCCAATCGGCAGAACACCAAGGTCGAACCCGGCAACCTATACCGGAGTGTTCGATGATGTTCGCGATGTGTTTGCGGCAACCAATGAAGCGAAAGTACGCGGATATAAAAAAGGCCGCTTCAGCTTTAATGTCAAGGGCGGACGATGTGAGGCCTGCCGTGGGGACGGGATTATTAAAATTGAAATGCACTTTTTACCGGATGTCTATGTCCCATGCGAGGTCTGTCACGGAAAACGCTATAACCGGGAAACGCTTGAAGTGAAATACAAAGGAAAAACTATCTCCGATATTTTAGATATGACCGTAGAAGCGGCGGTAGAGTTTTTCGAAAACATTCCAAAAATCAGCCGCAAGCTGCAAACTATTTTAGATGTCGGCCTTGGCTATATCACATTAGGGCAGCCGGCTACAACTCTTTCCGGTGGAGAAGCTCAGCGCGTGAAGCTTGCTTCTGAACTGCACCGCCGCTCAACAGGCCGTTCGTTCTACATTTTAGATGAGCCGACAACCGGCCTCCATGTTGATGATATTTCCAGACTTTTAGTTGTGCTCCAGCGGCTGGTTGAAAATGGCGACACGGTGCTGGTGATTGAGCACAATCTGGATGTCATTAAAGCGGCCGATTATTTAATCGACTTAGGTCCTGAAGGCGGCGACAAAGGCGGGACGATCGTCGCAACCGGAACGCCTGAAAAGGTCGCGGAGGTCCCGGCCTCCTATACCGGCAAATACTTAAAGCCGATTCTCGAGCGCGACCGGCTGCGCATGAAAAAACAAATTGAAGAGAAAGAAATGATGGCCAAGAGCTAAAACTACGTGTTTTAGTTCTTTTTTTTGAAACTTTCTTTGAAGGAAATCGTAATAATTGGAAACGAGTAGGCGAATTTGTCAGAGTCAGCCTTGGATTTCGAACATTAAAGTTTTTAGGGCAGAATAAGATTAATAGAAAATATTTTGATTCTGAGGTGGAAAAGATGAACGAGGAAAAAAAACGGATATTAAAAATGGTCGAGGAAGGAAAGCTGACAGTGGATGCTGCGTTAGCATTGCTTGAAGAGCTCGAAAAGGCTCAGCAGACAATGGAGCAAAAGCAGGAACAAATGGTTCACGAACTTTCAACAGCCGTTAAATTCGAGGAAGCGGGCAAGGATGACTCTTCACAAGGAAAATTCCAATCAACGAAGGAGAAAATATTCGAATTTGTTGATTCAGCTTTGAAAAAAATTAAAGACATTGACCTGGATTTGAACTTTGGCCATTCCGTTGAAATTTCGCATATTTTTCATCATGGTGATGTTCATTTAAAGGATATGGATATTGATGTAGCCAATGGATCGGTAAAAATTGCAGCCTGGGATCAGAACGATGTGCGGGTGGAATGTCAGGCCAAGGTCTATCGTGTCGACTCCCAGGATCAAGCCAGACAAAACTTTTTAAGGGATGTCACATTTGCTGTCGAAGGGCAGAAGCTGAAATTTACCACCCAGCAAAAATGGATGAAGGTTGATGCGGTAGTTTATGTACCGAAATCACAATATGAGAGAGTCCGCATCCGACTTTTTAATGGTTCGATAGCAGGTGAAGACTTGAATGTGGAGGATTTTCGCGTAAAAACCGCTAATGGAAAAATAAATCTGGAGCGGGTGAACGGCAAAAGGGCGGAAATTGAAACAGCAAACGGGTCTATTAAGCTAACCAGCAGCATCATTGATGATTTAGAGGCTGAAACAATTTACGGGGCAATTAAACTGGATGGGAATTTTAGAAAGATGGATACCCAGACGTTTAGTGGAAATGTGACCTATAATCTTAGCGGCAATCGCAGCGAGTTGATTAGCGCGAAAGCCGTAACAGGGACCGTTGATATCTTTGTTCCGGAAGGCATCCCGGTTAATGGGGAGTTGAAAACCAATCTTGGCGGCTTTAACGTGAAGCTGGAAGGAATTCAAATTCTCGAGGAGAAAAGCGAAATGATTCAAAAATTGCTTCGTTTTCAATCAGTCAACCATCCGGACCGGCTGCTCAAGGTTTTCGTCGATACGAAAACTGGATCGATCACGATTCATAAATCAGATGGGGTCATCCCTTTTAAATAGGTGGTAATTGAAATATGAAATGGCTGCTGGGGATTCTTATTAATGCTGTCTTGTTTATGGCACTTGCCGGATATTTTAACGGAAGCTTTCACCTCAACGGGTTTACAGCGGCATTGGAAGCGAGCTTCCTGTTATCCATCCTCAATATTTTAGTGCGTCCAATTTTAATTTTGTTAACATTGCCGGCAACTATTTTAACCTTGGGCCTTTTTATCTTTGTCATTAATGCGGTTACTCTCGAAATAACTGATGCCTTGATGGGTTCGGCTTTTGAGATTACTGGCTTTGGGATGGCCCTATTGGTAGTGGTCATCATGTCAATTGTTAACCTGATCATACAAAAAACCATTTTTGAACCATCAAAGAGGAATAAAAAATAGCGCAGAATCCTGCGCTATTTTTTTTCAACAATAAAGGCAATAACGCCGTGTTTTCTTAATTTTTCCACAAGGTCTTCTGCATTTTTTCGTTCAGCAAAGGCCCCAGCTTGTACCTTAAATAATTGATCTTCCGTAAAGAGAAACGAACTAAAACCTGCTGCTTCCAGTTGTTTAACAATAGCGTCTGCATTACTTTTTTCGGAAAATGCCCCCGCCTGTACCTTATAGATTCCTGTCGTATTCTTTGGCGGCTCCGGCTTTTTCTCTAAATGGTATTGCTCAGCAATTCCCTGGACAATGGCTTTCGCGTATATTTTTTGATAGGCTTCTGTTACCATTAATGCTTTTTCATGATGATTGGTGTAAAATCCGCATTCTGTCAGAACTGCGGTCATATGTGTTTCTCTAAGTACATGAAAATCAGCTGTCTTCACGCCGCGGTCTCTAAGACCAGTTAGCTGGACCAAATGCTTTTGAATTCTCCCTGCAAGTTCATAGGCTTCCTTCGGCTTTGTCGGATACACGAAGGTTTCGATTCCATTGGCATCGTTCCAGCCTGTCCCATACGCATTGGCGTGAATGGATACATAAGCATCTACTTTTAGCCGATTCGCTGCATCTGTCCTTTCCTGCAGTGGAACATCTCGTTCGTCGGAATGGGCAAAATAAATCGTTACATGTTCATAGTCGAGCAATAATTCTTTTGCAAAGGCAGCGACTTTTCGGGTAAATTCATATTCCCGCATCCCATCGGGGCTCCGCTTTCCCTCAGTGGAATACCCGTGGCCGGCATCAATCATAATTTTCACATGATTCCTCCTTCCTATTTTAAAATTCATTATTATAATATGAAGTTAGCTGGAAAAAGGACAGGGTCTTCTGGAGCCAGATAAATTGATTATTTTGAACAACGAACATAAAAAATGCTAAAATAAGAGGAAATGTTTATTGATCACTCATTATTCATTATAGAATGCTTTTCTGATAAGGAGGAAGCTTTTTGGCGAAGGTACGAACGAAGGATATTTTAGAAAAATTTAATCTTGAGTTAGTTAGCGGTGAAGAAGGCATTAACCGGCCGATTACGACGAGTGATATTTCTCGGCCTGGAATTGAGATGGCTGGATATTTTGAGTTTTATCCGGCAGAACGAATCCAGCTTCTAGGGAAAACCGAGCTGTCTTTTTTTGCAGAGCTGCCTGAACATGAAAAAGTTTCAAGAATGGAACAGCTATGCAGTGATATTACTCCAGCCATTATCGTGACAAGAGATTTAGAGGTTCCGGTTCAGTTAATTGAAGCCTCTGAGCGGGAGAGTGTACCGGTCCTACGAGCGAGTATGAAAACCACTCGTTTTTCCGGACATCTAACGAATTTTTTAGAGAGTAAACTGGCACCGACAACGGCTGTTCATGGTGTTTTGGTCGATGTATATGGAATTGGTGTTTTAATTACGGGTAAAAGCGGGGTCGGTAAAAGTGAGACCGCGCTAGAATTGGTGAAACGGGGCCATCGCCTTGTTGCTGATGACTGCGTTGAAATCCGGCAGGAGGACCGTGACACGTTGGTGGGGACTTCACCGGAATTGATTGAGCATTTACTAGAGATCCGTGGTTTAGGGATTATCAATGTGATGACACTGTTTGGAGCAGGTGCCGTCCGGAGCAATAAACGTATCACGCTTGTTATTAACTTAGAAATATGGGATTCTAAAAAGCAATATGACCGTCTTGGTTTGGATGAAGAGAAAATGAAAATTATCGATGCAGAAATCACCAAGCTGACCATTCCGGTTCGTCCTGGTCGTAACATTGCCGTCATTATTGAGGTGGCTGCCATGAACTACAGGCTGAAAAGGATGGGGGTTAATGCTGCCCAGCAATTTACGGAACGCCTTTCTGAGGTCATTGATGAAGGGGAGCAATAAGAATTTAAGGAGACAAGAAGATGACAGGAACAATTAAGCCGCTTAATCCGATTGCCTTTACACTGGGACCCATTCAAGTGCACTGGTATGGGATCATCATTGGCTCTGGTTTGGCGCTCGCCCTCTTTTTAGCGATAAGGGAGGGGAACCGCCGCGGATTAGCGAAGGATACATTTGCTGATTTAATGATATGGGCTATCCCAATTGCCATTATATCAGCCCGAATTTATTATGTCCTTTTTGAGTGGAAGTACTATGTAAACCATCCGAATGAAATTCCGCAAATTTGGCACGGCGGGATTGCCATCCATGGGGCCTTGATCGGGTCGGTTATCACGACGTATGTTTTTGCCAAAAAACGGGGAATTTCCTTTTGGAAAATTACAGACATTGCTGCCCCAAGCATTATTCTAGGACAAGCGATAGGTCGCTGGGGAAATTTCATGAACCAGGAGGCTCATGGGGGAGAAGTAACCAGGGCATTTCTTGAACATTTACATTTGCCAACGTTCATAATCAATCAAATGTATATTGATGGACATTACTATCACCCAACCTTCTTATATGAGTCAGTTTGGGATTTTACCGGGTTCGTCCTCTTAATGCTGCTTCGCCGTGTGAATCTGCGCCGCGGTGAATTATTCCTATCCTATGTTATTTGGTATTCAATCGGCCGTTATTTCATAGAAGGAATGCGAACCGACAGTTTAATGCTGACATCAAGCCTAAGAATGGCGCAAATGATTTCCATTGTTTTAGTCATAGTCGCGGTAGCGATTCTTATTTTTCGAAGAAAAAAAGGTCTTTCGGATGTTAGGTATAAGGACGAAACGAATCAAGAATTAGCATAAATGGGGGCCCATAAATGGGGCCTGTCCCCCGCTGGTTTAACGCGTTAATCTATCGGGGGACAGGCCCCTTAAAAGGAAGGATGCAACACATGAACAACAAAATTACCACCATTCTATTTGATTTGGATGGAACTTTAATTGATACGAATGAATTGATTATCACCACCTATTTGCACACGCTTGAAAAATATTATCCAAGCCAATATCAGCGCGAGGATGTCCTCCCGTTTATCGGGCCATCGCTTCATGAAGTTTTTTCAAAAATGGACCCGGACCGGGTCGAAGAGATGATCCTGGAATACCGTACTTATAATCTTGCTAACCACGATTTGCTCACAAAGGAATTTCCAGGCGTCCTTGAAACAGTTCAGAGTCTAAAGGAGAAAGGCTATAAGCTTGGAATTGTTACAACCAAGATGCATGGAACGGTTTTAAAGGGTCTTCGTTTAATGAAACTCGAAAAGTATTTTGATTGTATTGTGGCACTCGATCATGTCAAGAATGCTAAGCCTGATCCGGAACCAATTTTAAAAGCGTTGGAACAATTGAATTCCACTCCGGAGGAAGCCATTATGGTGGGCGATAATTATCATGATGTTCTTGCCGGAAAAAATGCCGGAACGAAAACAGCCGGCGTAGCCTGGACGATTAAAGGCAGAGAGTACCTGGCCAAATATGAACCGGATTTTATGCTCGAACACATGGCTGACCTATTAACCATTCTCGGAGAGTGAGTATATGAGAAAAACGTCCCGGCACCCGGTTGAAGGGGCAAATTCCTTATGGCATGTCTACAAGACAGTGCCGTTTTGGAAGGTTATGAAAAATTTCATAGTCATTCAGCTGGCCCGCTATACTCCAATTTTGGTTCTGAAAAATTGGCTGTACCGCACCTTTCTCGGGGTCAAGGTTGGCGAGCAAACCTCCTTTGGCCTTATGGTCATGCTTGATATCATGTTTCCGGAAAAAATCAGTGTCGGCCGCAATACGGTGATTGGCTATAACACCACGATTCTCGCACATGAATATTTAATTAAGGAATATCGACTCGGCCCTGTTGAAATTGGCAGTGAAGTCATGATTGGGGCGAATTCGACAATTCTACCCGGGGTCCACATTGGCGATGGTGCCATCGTTTCGGCCGGTACCCTCGTCCACAAGGATGTTCCCGCCGGCACATTTGTTGGCGGCAACCCGATGAGGGTTATTTACTCGAAAGAAGAGCTGGAAAAACGCTGGGCTGACGACCCGATATATGGATTAGAAAGATAAAGTCTGGTGAGGATACCAGGCTTTTTTTGTTGGCATTGAAAATCGATATGGCCTAAAGAAGTATTTCGCTGAATAAATCCGAAAATCAGCGGAATACTGATGGAAACGCGCGGAATAAATCTAGGTACCGGCGGAATTAACCACGAATCCCGCGGGATTCATTCAAAAACCCGCGGAATCCCTACCACACCCTCCTTTTAGGAATCCCCTATCTAATCAACCCCCCCAAGATTTTTTCATTGACTAACGTTGCCACAGGGGTTAAACTACTATTAACTTTAACTTATTACCATATTAGCAGACTAAAGGATTTTAACATAAAAAGGATGAGCATGATGAGTCGTTTATTTATGTTTGAGAAGCCATTGGGCATGAGAGATACATTACCTGAGCTATATGAAAAAAAGCATCATGTTCGTTCCCTGCTGGCAGATACAATCAAACGCTGGGGGTATCAATTTATTGAGACACCTACACTTGAATACTATGAAACAGTCGGCAATGTGTCCGCGATACCCGATACTCAGCTTTTTAAATTGCTTGATAAGGATGGGCATACGCTCGTTTTAAGACCGGAAATGACAGCCCCAATTGCGCGTGTGGCGGCTTCTAAGCTGCTGCAGGAGGACCTGCCGCTTAGGCTGGCCTATTCGGCGAATGTTTTCCGTGCACAACAGCGGGAAGGCGGACGTCCAGCTGAATTTGAACAAATCGGCGTGGAATATATGAATGATGAGACGATATCGAGTGATGGCGAGGTCATTTCCTTATTGATTTCCTCCCTAAAGCGGGCCGGCTTGCAAACATTCCAAGTGTCTATTGGCCATATTGGCTTTACCGAAGAATTATTTTTGCAAATACTTGGAACCGAAGAACGAGCCAAAACACTGAGAATGTTTTTATTTGAAAAAAATTATGTTGGATACCGTGAGCATGTTGGGTCGCTCTCCTTATCCTCTATCGATAAACAAAGACTGCTTCAGCTGTTGGAATTAAGGGGAGGAGCAGAGGTCATCGGCAAAGCGCTTGATATCATTGAAAATGAACAAGGCAAACAGGCCATCTTAGAGCTGATGGAATTAGCGGATGTTCTCGATGATTATGGTGTCGGCGAGCAGGTGAAATTTGATCTGACGCTGATCAGCCATATGAGCTATTATTCGGGCGTTTTATTTGAGGTCTATGCCGGGAACGTGGGATTTCCAATTGGGAATGGCGGCAGATATAGTTTAATAGAGAAGTTTGGCAAAAATGCCACTGCAACCGGATTTGCGCTCCAGCTCAATCGCGTGTTGGAGGCTATCGGAGAGATCCCCAAGCAAGACGGACTCCAGTGTATTTTGTTCAGCGGGGAGCGCAGGAAGGAAGCCTTTCAAATGGCGCAGCGCATGCAGGAGCAAGGTCAGCGGGCAGTGCTTCAGGACATTTCCGGTGTGAAAAACCTCGATGCTTTTTCAAAAAGATTTTCCAATACGATTTATTTAATTGGAAGGAGCCTGAACGATGAGTGAAATCTTAACCATTGCCATGCCAAAAGGGCGGATTTTTGAAGAAGCTGTCGTCTTGCTCCGGAAGGCAGGCTATCAGCTGCCACCTGAATTTGATGATTCGCGCAAATTGATTATAGAAATTGAAGGCGAGGGGCTGCGATTTATTTTAGCCAAGCCGATGGATGTACCTACCTATGTCGAGCATGGCGTAGCCGATATCGGCATTGCCGGGAAAGATGTGTTACTCGAGGAGGAACGGGATGTATATGAGCTCCTCGATTTACAGATCAGCGGCTGCTATTTGGCGGTTGCCGGACTGCCCGGCACCAAAATGAATGATGTGGCCCCGAAAGTGGCGACGAAATATCCAAATGTGGCGGCACGCTACTTCCGCGAACAAGGAGAACAGGTAGAAATTATTAATCTGAACGGATCCATTGAGCTAGCGCCGATCATAGGCTTATCAGACCGCATCGTCGACATTGTTTCCTCAGGCCGAACATTGAAGGAAAATGGGCTCGTTGAATATGAAAGAATTGTTGATGTGACATCGCGCCTCATCGTAAACCCTGTAAGCTATCGAATCAAGGATTCCAGCATTAATGAACTGGTCACAAGACTTAGTGAAGTTGTGCTTTTGGAGGTGGATTAATAAAATGAAAATACAAAAAGTAACGAGTCTCGTCTCGATCAAACGAAGCATTGAAGCAGGTACTTCCGAACAGCTTTCGATTGTTAAAACCATCATTGAGGATATCCGTTCCCGCGGTGATGAAGCGCTCCGGGACTACACGGAAAAGTTCGATCAAACACGGTTATCCACTTTTTTAGTATCGGAACAGGAAATCGAGGAAGCTTATAATCAAATCGATGAGAGTTTTGTCAAGATTGTGAAAGAAGCAGCCGAAAATATCCAGCTCTTTCATGAAAAACAGCTCCGGCCATCCTGGATGACAACAGAAGAGAACGGTACGATTCTCGGGCAAAAAATAACCCCTCTTGATTCAGTCGGTGTTTATGTACCAGGCGGAACTGCCGCTTATCCATCATCCGTTTTGATGAATGTGATTCCCGCCAAAGTAGCAGGAGTCAAAAGAATTGTCATGGTTTCCCCGCCGGACGCTGAAGGGAAATTACCTGCTCAAGTGCTGGTCGCAGCGAAGGAAGCAGGAGTGAAAGAAATATATAAAGCTGGTGGTGCCCAGGCGATTGCGGCCCTTGCCTATGGTACGGAATCAATCCTATCCGTAGATAAAATTACCGGTCCCGGCAATATTTTTGTCGCTCTCGCCAAGCGGGAAGTGTTCGGTGATGTGGATATCGATATGATTGCCGGTCCAAGTGAAATTGCGATAATTGCCGATGACTCCGCACGGGCAGACGAAGTAGCAGCAGATCTCTTGTCGCAGGCCGAGCATGACGTGCGTGCCTGCAGCATCCTTGTTACCCCGTCCATACAATTAGCGGAAGAGGTTGCTGCTGAGGTGGAAAAACAACTGGCCGTTTTGCCAAGAAAAGAAATTGCCGCCAGGGCGATTGAACAATACGGCACAATCTATGTGACAGCCAACATAGAGGAAGCGGTGGAGACCGTGAACCAGTTGGCACCTGAGCATTTAGAAATTATCACAGAAAATGCGATGGAGCTTCTTGGAAAAATCCGCCACGCGGGAGCGATCTTTATCGGACGTTATAGCTCGGAGCCTGTTGGCGATTATTTTGCTGGGCCCAATCATGTGTTACCGACAAATGGAACGGCAAGATTCTCAAGCCCGCTCAATGTGGATGATTTTCAAAAAAAATCAAGCGTTATTATATACAGTCAAAAGGCATTTAACGAGAACGGCCGAAAAATTGCCGAGTTCGCCCGGATGGAAGGTCTCGAAGCCCATGCCAGGGCAGTGGAAAGCAGATTGAAAAATGACAAAAGGGGGCCGCATTCATGGAAAGAGTGGCAACAATCGAACGAAAAACAAACGAAACAATGGTTAACCTTTCACTAGGAATTGACGGAGAAGGTCTGTCCAATCTTGAAACAGGAGTGCCCTTTCTCAGCCATATGCTGGATTTATTTACAAAGCACGGCCAGTTCAATCTGACAGTCGATGCCAAAGGTGATATCGAGGTGGATGACCACCATACAACAGAGGATATCGGGATTTGCCTCGGACAGGCATTAAGAGAGGCTCTTGGAGATAAGCGGGGTATTAAGCGCTACGGGAATGCCTTTGTTCCGATGGATGAAGCATTGGCACAGGTAGTGGTGGACTTGAGTAATCGCCCACATCTCGAAATGCGCGCAGAGTTCCCCGGCCAGAAAGTGGGAACCTTCGATACCGAGCTTGTTCATGAATTTTTATGGAAGCTTGCCCTTGAAGCAAGAATGAACCTTCATGTGATTGTTCATTACGGAAAAAATACCCACCATATGATTGAGGCTGTGTTTAAAGCCCTTGGACGGGCATTGGATGAAGCAACGACGATTGATCCCCGCATCAAGGGGGTTCCATCAACGAAAGGGATGTTATAGATGATCGGAATTGTCGATTATGACATGGGAAATCTGTTTAGTGTCAGTAAAGCACTCGAACGGTTAGGGGCGGATTATTTTATTTCCGGTGAAAAAAGTGAACTGCTTAAAGCTGACGGGCTGATTCTCCCTGGAGTAGGTTCCTTCCGTGACGCGATGGAACTGCTGCCGGCAGACGCGATAAAGGAATTTGCCGCAACAGGTAAACCATTATTGGGCATTTGCCTGGGCATGCAGCTTTTATTTGAGGAAAGTGAGGAAAACGGACCCGCAAAAGGGTTAGGGCTCCTGCCCGGAAAAGTCCAGCGCTTCTCTGGGCAAACGCCGTCAGGAGAATCCTACAAGGTCCCTCACATGGGCTGGAATCGGCTGCAATTTGTCCAATCCTCCCCGATTTTGAAAAATTTGCAGGAGGATTATGTATACTTTGTCCATTCCTATTTTGTGAATGCAGAGGAAAGTGATGTTTTAATAGCTAAAGCAAATTATCATGAGGATGTAGCTGCCGTTGTCGGCAGAGGGCAAATATTCGGCATGCAATTCCACCCTGAAAAGAGCAGCAGGCTTGGGATGGCCCTGCTAAATAATTTTTTACAGCTGGTTGAAAGCGGGGTGTCAGTAAAATGAGTTTAACGATCTATCCTGCTATTGATATGCGGGGAGGAAATTGTGTTCGTCTCCTGCAAGGGGATTACGGAAAGGAAACCGTCTATGGTGATTCGCCCTTTGATATGGCAGCGCGTTTCGCTCAAGATGGATCAGATTGGATCCATATGGTCGACCTAGATGGAGCCAAGGACGGTAAACGAGTGAATGACCGTTTTGTTATAGAAGCAGCAAGAGAATTGAAGGTTAACATTCAAATTGGCGGCGGAATTCGTTCGGAAGAAGATATCGTGCATTACCTTGAAAATGGCGTGAATCGTGTCATCATAGGAAGCGTGGCCGTTTCGCAACCTGACTTTGCGATCAAGATGATTCAAAAATACGGCAAACAAATTGTCATCGGCATTGATGCGAAAAATGGGTATGTTGCCACTCACGGCTGGTTAGAAACATCCCAAATAAAGGCGGTTGAGCTGGGGAAACGCTTTGCGGATGCGGGGGCGGAAACGTTTATCTTCACCGATATTGCAACAGATGGCACTCTTTCCGGACCGAATATTGCCGCGGTGAGTGAATTGGCAAGAGTGACGGGTAAACAGGTGATTGCATCCGGAGGGGTAAGCAGCCTGGCCGATATCAATGCGTTAAAATCTGTTACAAATCAAGGAGTAAGCGGAGCCATTATTGGCAAGGCCCTTTACGAAAATTGCTTTACCTTGAAGGAAGCGCTGGATGAGGTGAGAGTATGGCCTTGACGAAACGAATTATCCCCTGCCTGGATGTAAAGGAAGGCAGGGTAGTAAAAGGCATCCAATTTGTTCAGCTCCGCGATGCCGGCGATCCGGTTGAACTGGCGAGATTTTATGATGAACAAGGAGCAGACGAGCTTGTTTTTCTAGATATTTCAGCTTCGGTGGAAGGCAGGAAAACGATGGTGGAAGTTGTGAAGGCGGTAGCCTCAGAGCTTGCCATTCCCTTTACAGTGGGGGGCGGCATCAACTCGCTTGAAGATATGAAGCGAATTCTCCGTGCCGGTGCGGATAAAGTATCCTTGAATACAGCTGCCGTTTTAAATCCCCAAATCATCAGTGAGGGAGCAGACTATTTCGGGTCACAATGTATCGTGGTGGCGATTGATGCCAAGTTTGATGAAGAGTGGGGGACGTGGCGGGTATTTACCCATGGCGGCCGCAAACCAACTGATCTGAGAGTAGTAGAATGGGCCCAAAAGGCTGTTGAACTGGGTGCGGGAGAAATTTTACTAACAAGCATGGATTGTGATGGTGAAAAGGATGGATTTGACCTGACGTTGACAATGGCAGTCAGTGAGGCAGTATCCGTTCCGGTCATTGCATCAGGCGGTGCAGGGAATGCCGGTCATTTTGAGGATGCTTTTTTACAAGGAAAAGCAGATGCAGCCCTTGCGGCTTCCATTTTTCATTATAAAGAAACGTCTGTCCATGAAGTAAAGGAGTATTTAAGGGAGAAGGGAGTCATGATCCGATGAAATTTGATGAAAACGGCCTTATTCCGGCTATTATACAGGATGCAGCAACGAAGGAAGTTCTTACGCTTGCTTATATGAATCAGGAATCTTATCAGAAAACCTTAGCAACCGGTGAAACTTGGTTTTACAGCCGTTCCCGTCAGGAACTATGGCATAAAGGGGAGACGAGCGGGAACACCCAAAAGGTCGTTAGCATCCATTATGATTGCGACCAGGATGCGCTGCTTGTCCTTGTAAATCCTAAAGGGCCCGCCTGCCATACAGGGAGTGTCAGCTGTTTTTCAGAAAAGGTTTTTGAAGGGAAATCCAGTCAGGCTGACTATCAGATTCTCCAAACATTGGAGCAAATCATCATAGACCGTGAGCGCGAGCGTCCTGAAGGGGCGTATACGACTTATCTTTTTGAAAAAGGAGTCGATAAGATTCTGAAGAAAGTCGGCGAAGAAGCGGCAGAAGTCATTATTGCAGCCAAAAATCGCGACCAAGATGAGCTGAAGTGGGAGGCCTCCGATTTGCTTTACCACCTGCAGGTATTATTAGTGGAACAAGGTCTCCCGTTCAAAGAAGTTCTCAAAACATTAGAAGAAAGACACAACAGCCGGCAATGATTTGCCGGCTGTACTTTTTTCTCCCATTTTTCTTCTCGAACAAGTTGTATATATGGTATACTACATTAGTTATGTTTAAAGAAAGAAGATGGAGGACTTCATGGGTAAAGATTCGAAAGCAAGAAAGCAAAGAGGGAAGGTTCTTTCATTTCTACCAACAGGGGAATATTACTTCACCAAGGGGATCAAAGCATACCAGCGGCGTGATTATCGAAAAGCAAAAAAATATCTCGAGCGGGCGATGCAGCTTGAACCAGGTGAACCGATGATTGTCTGTCAGCTTGCGATTGTGTGTACTGAACTGGGCGAGTTTGAAAATTCCAATCGACTCTTGCATTTAATCCTTGAAGATCTTGATGTTGAAATGGTTGAAGGACACTATTTTTTAGCAAATAACTATGCCCATATGGGACTTTTTAAAGATGCATATCACCATGCAAAGCTTTATTTAGAATTAGAACCGGATGGAGATTTTCTTGAGGATACGGAAGAGCTTCTTGAAGTGCTGACATTTGAGGAAGAAGACCTTGAAGATGAATTATATCAACAAGATGACTTAATCTTAAAGCAGGAACAGGCAAGAGATTTATTGGAATCAGGATATTTTCCGAAAGCCATTGAGCTCTTAAAAGAAGTAGTCGAAGAATATCCGGAGTATTGGTCTGCTTACAATAATTTAGCGCTTGCCTATTTTTATCTAGGCAAATCGGAAAAAGCAGAGTCGATTCTTGAGGATGTTCTTGTCAGGAACCCTGGAAATCTTCATGCGCTCTGTAACAGTTTGGTCTTTGCATATTACCAAAGCCAGAAAGAACAGGTCATTCATCTCGTAGAGACATTAAAAAAAATCCAGCCGATTCTATCCGAGCATCAATTTAAGCTTGGGGCAACCTTTGCGTTAATCGGTGAATATGAACTTGCGTATTTTTGGCTAAAAAAGCTATATAAAGCAGGTTTCGATGGTGATGGTCCCTTTTATTATTGGCTCTCCAGCACAGCTTTTCATACAGGGCGCGAGAGTTTTGCCAAAACCATTTGGAAAAAGGTCCTTGAAATCAATCCGGAAAAAGAAGGATTTGAACCTTGGAATGACGAAAAGGAACCGGCCATTGGCTTTGAAGATCACCCAAGTTCCATTTTTCAAAAACTGGAAAGTGATTACCTGGAAGAACGCTTATTTGCGATTTTTCTTGCCGGGCTGTCAGATAAATCAAATGAAATCTTCTCCTCGAAACGAATATTTCAAAATCAAAAGCTAACCTTGATGGAACGGGAATACATTGCCTTAATCAAAACGGGAAAGCCGTCGATTACGGCGGATGCCCAAGAAATTGGCGAGCTTTTGTATCAAAATCATCAACCGATTGGCACCATTGAGTCCGGCTTATTCTTAATGTGGTTTTCCGTTTTTAGCGAAATTGCCAAGTCTGGTGTTCGCTTAAAGAACAAACATGCCTGGGCGGGAGCCGTTGAATATGTGTGGAGTAAGCTTCGCAGTGAAAAGGTATCCCAGCAGGAAATTGCCCAACGCTATGGCTTATCCGCTGCCACTGTCGGTAAATATGTTAAAATGGTGAATAACTTCTTGGATTAAGCAAATTCATGGACGATATGCGATATGTTTTATACGATTAGGTAAAGGGAATGATATTACCTAATCGTTTTTGTTTTTTGAAGGAGTGAATAAACATGTCTGAAGAAAAAATTTATGATTGTCTGATCGCTGGTGCCGGCCCTGCCGGAATGACCGCTGCCGTATATACCTCACGTGCCAATCTTTCTACCCTCATGATTGAGCGGGGCATGCCGGGAGGACAAATGGCCAACACCGAGGATGTTGAAAACTATCCTGGCTTTGAGAGTATCTTAGGTCCGGATTTATCGACAAAAATGTTTGAGCATGCAAAAAAATTCGGGGCCGAATATGCCTATGGGGATATTAAAGAGGTTGTTGACCATGGCGACTATAAACTTGTCAAAGCCGGCTCGAAAGAATATAAAGCCTATTCCGTTATCATCTCTGCCGGTGCCGAGTATAAAAAAATCGGTGTTCCGGGTGAAAAAGAGCTTGGCGGCCGCGGCGTTTCCTATTGCGCGGTTTGTGATGGAGCTTTCTTTAAAAATAAAGAACTATTTGTCATCGGCGGCGGCGACTCGGCTGTCGAAGAAGGCGTATATTTAACAAGATTTGCCTCCAAGGTTACCATTGTTCATCGCCGCAACGAGCTTCGTGCCCAGAAAATTCTCCAGGACCGGGCGTTTGCGAATGAAAAAGTGGACTTTATTTGGAATCATACGCTGAAATCCATCAATGATAAAGATGGCAAGGTTGGCAGTGTGACCCTTGTTTCAACAGAAAATGGCCAGGAACAAGAATTAAAGGCAGACGGCGTTTTTATTTATATCGGGATGCTGCCATTATCAAAGCCATTTGAGAACTTAGGTATCACGAATGAAAATGGCTATATTGAAACAAATGAACAAATGGAAACGAAGGTCCCTGGGATTTTTGCAGCCGGCGATATTCGTGAAAAAACGCTTCGCCAAATTGTAACAGCAACAGGCGACGGAAGCATCGCCGCCCAAAGCGCCCAGCATTATATTGAAGAACTGAAGGAAGAATTAAAATTAAAAAAATAATTTACAAAAACTTTAAAAAAGTAATTCTGTTTTAATTCTCCTGTAACAGTAGTGAAACAAATATTTGGTATGATATGGGTAGTAATTGACCCCCTTTAAAAATATACCTTTTCACGCACAGGCCAATAGCCTGTGCTATTTTTTTTGACTTGATTTATTTACATAAAAATGAAATTTGTATTCATTGTGACAGCTTGCCAAAAATAGTATAATGAGTAGAATAAATAAAAATTATTTTACGATATTTCTAAGTATGACGGAAAACAAAAGGGTGAAAGATCGTGCAGCGTGTCACCAATTGTGTGTTGATGAGAGAAAATCAAATACTGCTGCTGCAGAAGCCAAGGCGTGGCTGGTGGGTTGCCCCAGGTGGAAAAATGGAGCCGGGGGAATCTGTTCGCGATTCCTGTATTCGTGAATACCGTGAGGAAACAGGGATCTACCTAAAAAATCCACAATTAAAAGGCGTTTTTACCATGATTATGAAAGAAAGTGACCAAGTCCTAAGCGATTGGATGATGTTCACCTTTCTCGCAACAGAATCCGATGGTATGCGCTTCGAAGAATCCGATGAAGGCAAGCTTTCCTGGCATAAGCTGGACCAGTTGAAGAATTTGCCGATGGCCGCAGGTGATTACCATATAATCGATTACATGATCCATGGAAAAGGGATTATTTACGGCACATTTACTTATACGAAGGACTTTCAGCTAATCAGTTATCGATTAGATCCAAGCTAATAGGGGGAATGGAGCATGAGCACCGGTTCAACTAGCGATACTCAAATGGTTATTATAACGGGAATGTCTGGAGCTGGAAAAACAGTTGCGATCCAAAGCTTTGAAGATTTAGGTTTCTTCTGTGTTGATAATTTGCCCCCAACATTATTGCCTAAATTTCTAGAACTAATGAAAGAATCCGGGAATAAAATGAATAAAGTGGCCTTGGTTATGGATTTGCGCGGCCGGGAATTCTTTGATCATCTTTTTAAAGCATTGGATGATCTGGCGGAAACCTCTTGGGTTGCCCCAAGGATTTTATTTTTAGACGCAGATGATTCCACGTTAGTTCGAAGATATAAAGAAACGAGACGGTTCCATCCGCTTGCCCAGGCTGGTCTTCCGCTGGAAGGAATAAAGCTGGAGCGAGAGCTGTTGGAGGAATTAAAAGGGCGGGCACAGTTAATTTACAATACTTCCGAAATGAAGCCGCGTGAATTGCGTGAGAAAATTTTAACTGAATTTACGGCAAATAAAAAACTTATTTTTACTGTCAATGTCATGTCATTTGGGTTTAAGCACGGGATTCCAATCGATGCTGACCTTGTATTTGATGTGCGCTTCCTGCCAAACCCTCATTATATTGACCATATGAGGCCTAAAACCGGGCTTGAAGAAGAAGTATCCAGCTATGTCTTGAAATGGAATGAAACACAAAAGTTTTTGGAAAAAGTCACAGACCTCCTCGCGTTTATGCTTCCTCATTATAAACGGGAAGGAAAAGCACAGCTGGTGATTGCAATAGGATGTACAGGCGGTCAGCACAGGTCCGTCACTCTTGCAGAATATATCGGCCATTTTTTCGAGCATGATTATAAAACATGCATTTCTCACCGTGACATTGAGAGGAGAAAGGAACATACAACATGAGGGAGTTACGACAGCCAAGAATTGTCATCGTTGGCGGGGGAACCGGGCTGCCTGTTTTGCTCAGGGGATTAAAGCAATATCCTGTTGACATTACCGCGATTGTAACAGTTGCGGATGATGGCGGCAGCTCTGGAAGGCTGCGCGAGGATTTGCATATTCCTCCCCCAGGGGACATTCGCAATGTGTTAGCTGCACTATCCGATGTTGAGCCCCTAGTTGAAGAAATGTTTCAGCATCGGTTTAAAACCTCGAATGAGTTATCGGGACATTCACTTGGAAACTTGATATTAGCTGCGATGACATCAATCACCGGAAATTTTGTTCATGCCATTCAAGAAATGAGCAAGGTGTTAAATGTCCGCGGCAAGGTTTTACCGGCGGCAAATCAGAGTGTGGTCTTACATGCTGAATTGGAGGACGGGACAACGGTTTCAGGTGAATCGAAAATCCCTTTCTCAGGAAAAAGGATTAAAAGGGTTTTTTTGACACCAAAAAATATTCGGCCTTTACCGGAGTCCATTCAAGCGATTAGGCAGGCTGACTTAATCATTATTGGTCCTGGCAGCCTTTATACCAGTATTCTTCCTAATCTCCTGGTTCCAAGACTTGGGGATGAACTGTGCCGTGCTCACGCTAAAAAGGTGTATATTTGTAATTTGATGACCCAGGCGGGGGAAACACACGGCTACACCGCCAGCGACCATGTGAAAGCCATCTATGCACATTTGAATTGCTCCTTTATTAATACAATCCTTGTGAATAATGAAGAGATTCCGCAGGATGTACAGCTCCGCTATAATGAAGAGCTGGCAGACCCGGTACAGTATGATCTTCCTAATCTCTATCAACTTGGTTTGGATGTTGTTCATGCAGATATTGCGATTCAAGAAAATGGAGCATTACGGCATGATCCAAAAAAAGTGGCTCGAATTTTATATAATTTACTTATAGATGAAACCAAAAGGCGTTACGATGCGTAATAATAGAAGTTAGATATAAGGGGGTGAGGGAATGTCTTTCGCTTCGGAAACGAAAAAGGAATTAACGAATTTAGAAATGAAAACATGCTGTACGCAAGCTGAGCTTTCCGCTTTGATTCGAATGAACGGTTCCCTTTCATTCTCTAATCGCAAATTAATTGTTGATGTTCAAACCGAAAATGCAGCAATTGCCAGAAGAATTTATTCATTATTAAAAAAGAGCTACGATGTTCAAGTCGAGCTGCTTGTTCGAAAAAAAATGCGGCTGAAAAAAAATAATGTTTATATCGTCCGTTTAACCGATCGGGCAAAAGAGATCCTGGAAGATACAAAAATCCTTGGTGAAGGATTCACTTTTATTCATGATATCTCTGAGGATCTTGTGAAAAAGAAGTGTTGTAAACGATCTTACCTTCGTGGGGCTTTTTTAGCAGGAGGTTCCGTTAACAACCCGGAGACCTCATCCTATCATTTGGAAATTTTTTCGCTATATAAAGAACATAATGACTCTTTATGCGAATTGATGAATACATTTGGTCTAAATAGCAAAACACTCGAGCGAAAAAAAGGCTTTATTACTTATTTAAAGGAAGCCGAGAAAATCACCGAGTTTTTAAATATCATTGGGGCCCACAATGCCTTGCTTCGCTTTGAAGATGTCCGCATTGTCAGGGATATGCGAAATTCCGTTAATCGTCTCGTCAATTGTGAAACAGCAAACTTAAACAAAACCATCGGTGCTTCCATCCGTCAGGTAGAAAATATCCGATTTATAGATCAAACGGTTGGACTCCATATTCTGCCTGAAAAATTAAGGGAAATCGCTGAACTGCGGATGAATTACACGGATGTGACCCTGAAAGAATTAGGAGAAATGGTTTCAGGCGGAGTAATCAGTAAGTCGGGGATTAATCACCGCTTAAGGAAAATAGACGAGATTGCTGATAAATTACGTATCGGGGAATTAAGTACTAAAAAATAGATAATAAGCTGAGGAGGATTTAGTGTCATGAAGGAGAAACAGGTAGAAGTAAAATTAAAAACCGGGCTCCAAGCCCGACCGGCAGCCCTTTTTGTTCAAGAGGCAAACCGGTTTTCATCCGATATTTTTCTAGAAAAGGATGGCAAAAAGGTCAACGCTAAAAGTATCATGGGGTTAATGAGCCTTGCAGTAGGCTCTGGAGTGGTTATTAACATTGTGGCGGATGGTGTTGATGAAGAAAACGCTATCACGGCATTGTCTCAATTTATTGAGAAGGATCATTAATTGGTAAGGGTGTGGCAGATGTCACACTCTTTTATTGATTTTAAGTGAGTTATTGCCCAAAAATGAAATAAGAGTGTTATTTCGATCAAAGGAAACGTGTTCCATAACCGAAAAATGTTTTGGGGATAGATATCGCGGACAGTTTTACCGATTTCAAGAAAGGTAATGTCCTCAAGAGAGCTGATTGGGGACAGTTTGACTAGTTTCGAGTTAGGTAATGTCCTCAAGAGAGCTGATTGGGGACAGTTTCACCAGTTTCAAGGCAGGTAATGTCCTCAAGAGAGCTGATTGGGGACAGTTTAACTAGTTTCGAGTTAGGTATTGTCCTCAAGAGAGCTGATTGAGGACAGTATCTTAAAACCATTAGTTTATTAAAAAAATCTTTTAAATAACGAAGAATCCTTCAAAGTGGACTAAGTTAAAAAAAAGCAATCGGCACCAATGCCGATTGCTTTAAAAAACTACTTTTTCGCTTTCTCATCAAGAATATTACGAGTAATGATTTGGTCGATCAGACCGTATTCTTTTGCTCTTTCAGCTGTCATGAAGTTGTCGCGGTCTGTGTCCTTTTGGATCACTTCAAGCGGCTGTCCAGTGCGTTCTGAAAGAATGCCGTTTAATTTTTCGCGAAGGAAAAGAATGCGCTTAGCGGCAATTTCGATTTCTGTTGCCTGACCTTGAGCACCGCCAAGTGGCTGGTGAATCATCACTTCTGCATTTGGAAGCGCAAAACGCTTTCCTTTTTCCCCTGCAGCAAGTAGGAATGCACCCATTGACGCTGCCATCCCGATACAAACAGTCGATACATTTGGTTTAATATATTGCATTGTATCGTAGATCGCCATCCCGGCTGTGATGCTTCCGCCAGGGCTGTTAATGTATAGCGTAATGTCCTTTTCAGGATTTTCTGCTTCAAGGAATAATAATTGGGCAACAATCGAGTTGGACACATTGTCATCAATGGCGCTGCCAAGCATAATAATGCGGTCTTTTAACAAACGGGAATAAATATCATAAGCACGTTCGCCCCTGTTTGTTTGTTCAATAACTGTAGGAATCAAATTCATTTTTCTTCCTCCCTTTAAGTATAAAATTTTAAAACTTATGTATTGTTATCATACACTGATGGTCAATTAAGGTCAAACAAATCGCTTCAAATTTGTTCGACAACTTTCCCCTATTCATCATTACCAAACAGGATGATTTTAAACCTAATACAGGCTTGCAAAATAATAAGATTTCGCATATAATAGGTAAGTCGTTAATATTTTGCCCTCGTGGTGCAATGGATAGCACGCAAGATTCCGGTTCTTGAAATTCGGGTTCGAGTCCTGACGAGGGCGTACACAAGTCCCTGTGTTTGTTGAGTTTTTCATCAGACATGGGGATTTTTTTGTTGGGTGCCTTCAATTGCGGATACCACGTAACGAATTAATATGCAATTGGAGTGGGAAATTTATGACAAGAAGAAAAGGAACGGCCAGTGTAAAGGTATTGTGAAACCGTGATTCAGGCTCATCAGGCAGCAATTACCTTAACCATGAATACTGCCTGATGGGGCCTCACACTTTTCATAAATATACCAAACTAGTTATTGCCATTGTTCCCCCTCGCTTGCCCATTACCTGTTCTTGGTTGTTGAACTCTTATACTTTTGATGGTTTTTCCGTCAGTATTATAAAAAATTGAAAAAACACTGCCAGTCGTTACTTGATTTAAGCTGATATTGCTTTGTGTCATACCATTTTGTCCTCTTGTCATGGTTGTTAAAGTAACTCCATTAGGGATAACAATGGTTTTTATTTCACCGGTATAATTCCTGACTCTCATACCACCTCTAAAGCCACCACCACCATTTCCACCATTAAAGCGCCCGTTTCCGTTACTGCCGTTGCCATTACCTGAACGATTTCCTCCGCTACCTCTATTACTATTACCGTTTTCATTGCCAGCTTGTTGATTACGTCCAGAAAATTGCGGGGTTTCCATAAGCTTTAGAGTAACTTTATTCCCTGAAATAGCTGACACCTCACCGTAGACATCCGGTTTCTGAAACGTAGGTCTATTTCCATTTGCAAAATTTCCATTTCCATTGGACGCTGCGGAAGCTTGTCCAGAATTTGAAGTGTTGGAGCAACCTGCAATAACGAAAACCATTAAAACAGAAACAAAAGTTGTAAATAATCGTTTCTTTTTCATTTTCAAGACTCCTCTATATTTTTGATAATTTATGACCCCCATTATCGAGGAGAAATCTTAATTTAAACTTAAAAAATGAAGAATTTTACGTAATAACCACTCCCTGGGTTCGTGGTAATTTCTTTCATTTCTTCTTTATCAAATTTATAAATGGCTTTTTCCCGTGATCTTCGCGTTCATTGGGACTTTTTTGTATGTAAAGAAGTGCCATTGACCTATTTATAACTAAGATGAAGCCGTTAGTTATATGAAAAATTGATGAAGGAATTTTAATGGAAAGTTTATGGTAAATAAGTATCTATTATTATATGATTACTTTTGCTGATTAGATATTTGAGAATATGGATTGACTCGGAAAGCAGGTGATGAAATTGAATACAAAAGACACGAATTTTTCTAGCAGGTTAGATGGCTTTATCCTGCTGATATTAATCGCATTTTTTGTTTTAAGTATCATTTTTATTTATAGCAGCCAAAGAACAGGCGAATATGGAGCGACGAACTTTGCCCTAAAACAAGGGATTAACTATTTAATTGGATTTGCAATTTTAATATTAGTCGCCTGGCTTGATATTGATCAAATTCAGAAATTGGCATGGCCTTCCTATATAATTTTCTTTCTTTCTATTATTGCTTTGAAATTTTCACCGAGCAGGATTGCCCCTTTGATTCTGGGAGCAAAAAGATGGTTTAGTGTCCCTTTGCTGGGCTCAATCCAGCCTTCGGAGTATTTTAAAATTGCCTTGATTATATTAGTTGCTAGAATTATCACGAAACATAATTCCAAATATACAGATAAAACGATGAAAACGGACTTGCTGCTTGTCGGGAAAATTTTACTCGTCACAATCCCACCATCACTAGTTGTATATATACAGCCGGACACGGGTATGGTTTTTCTCTATTTTGTTGCAATAGCAAGCATGCTTTATTTGTCTGGTCTCCAAAAAAGATTAATAGCTATATTTGCCATTATTCCGCTCCTTGTTATGGGCTTGCTTGTGTATCTGTATTATTATCAACCCAATGTGATTTATAAAGATTTAATTCCAATGCTTTCGCCCCATCAGCAATCAAGGATAATCGGTTGGTTAGACCCTGCAGGAAACAGTAATGATGCTTATCAAACCCAAAGATCGTTGCTTGCTGTAGGCAGCGGTGAAATTTACGGCAAGGGAATCTTGCATGGCAATGTCTATGTTCCTGAAAAACATACAGATTTTATTTTTTCCACTGTAGCGGAGGAAACCGGATTTTTTGGTGCATCATTTGTGATTATCTTATTCTTTCTGTTAATTTATCGGATTGTTGGGACAGGTCTTGAATCAGAAACCGGATTTGGAGCATATGTATGTACAGGTTTAGCGTTTAGCTTAACGGTACAGATTTTCCAAAATATTGGAATGGTGGTTGGATTAATGCCTGTTAAAGGGATTTCCCTTCCCTTTTTAACTTATGGGGGGAGTTCATTGTTTTCAAACATGATTGCAATGGGAATGGTATTGTCGATTCGGAAAACGTTAGGGCTATACATGTTTGCCAATAAAGCAACGCATAAAGAGTCAATATAAAGTCTAAATAAAAAGCGTGCAGAGAAATATCGTTTTCTGCACGCTTTTTTCATTAAAACAAAAAAACAGAGACAATTAAATGTCCCTGCTAATTTTTGACGAGATAAATATTTTCTTTCTGATGATTTAATTTCTTAGTTACTTTAAATCTCTTTTCGTAATTAACAAACATGGAGATATTAACTAAAATACCTGAAGCGATTGCTAATTGAATCAGAGAAGACCCTCCATAACTGACAAATGGAAGAGGAACACCAGCAAGAGGAAGAATACCTGAGACACCGGCAAGATTAACAAAGGCTTGAACTCCAATCATACTTGAAATCCCAATTGCTAATAAACTTCCAAATGGATCTTTACATCGTGCCGCAATATGTAACCCTCGTAACACAATAAAGGCTAAGGTAATAATGACAAATCCCACGCCCCATATTCCTAACTCTTCCGCAATAACCGCCATTATAAAGTCTGTATGCGGCTCAGGCAAATATCCAAGTTTTTCAATACCCTTTCCTAAGCCTAAACCATTAACTCCACCGGAACCAATTGCTATGTAAGAATTAACCAGGTGATAACCCGAAGTTTTTGCAGTTGCAAAGGGATCCTTTAAGACAGAAAATCGCCCCATCCGCTTGGAGGTAAATACTTTATTATGGAAAATAATAATAATGGGAATGGCGGCAATAACTCCCATCAGGCCAAGTTTTAAAAAATTTTTAAAACTTATTCCTGTTGACATAATAATAGCGCTGGAAAATAATAGGATCAATTCAACGGTTCCAAAATCAGGCTGGCTGGCAATCAAAAAACAAACCATTGTTAAATAGATTAAAGGAGGAACGACTCCTTTATTAAATTCATTAATATAGGCTTGTTTTTTGGCATAAATAGCGGATAAATAGATGATGACACAAAGCTTAACAAATTCTGATGGTTCAATACTTAATGGGCCAAGTTTAATCCAGCTTTGTGCTCCTCCGGCAGCATGGCCATAAAGGGAGAGGAACAGTAATAGCAGTAAAGAACCGAACACCATAGTTCTAAGGATCTTATTGCTTTTCAAAGCTTTGTAAGGAAAAAATGAAAATATTACAAAAATGAAAAAAGCGATAATCAGAAATAGCTTTTGTTTTTGGTAAAAATAATCACTGCTGGCCCCATATCTTTGAACAGCCATCGCCATGCTCGCACTGTAGACCATGACCAAACCAAAGAGAGATAATAAAATAATCGCGATTACTAATGTATAATCATATGATTTTAGTATTTTCTTAAACATAAATCCTCTCCTTGTTTTTTTGATAACCTTGCTCAGTATATCATTTCGTATTTTAAGGCTTTATTAAAAAATAGTTATAATTTAATTAAAGGAAAGCGTGGGATTAGCCAAAGTAAATACCTTTTAAAATTAATTCTCTAAATGGTTGACAAAGAGGGATTCCGGAGCTATTATTCAAATAATTGATATGTTCTCGTTAGGTGAGGCTCCTATACAAACATAGGCCACTGCCCGGAAACGTCGAAAGACGCCAATGGGTAGAACAGGTATTGCCGGATTAAGGCTCTACATAAGGTGGCTAAGGGATATCCTTTACGTTGTATAGTGCCAAAACTCAACTTGGGGGAATCGGTTTATTTGTTATGAACTCAAAGCCCCCAGGGACAATCCTTGGGGGCTTTTCATATTATATGCTAGGGGGGAAAACTGGAAATGGACAGTAGCAATAGTCGAATGTGTAATGTGATAGAAAAGTTATTTAGTAGGATGTATAAAATTCCTTTACCATGGGATGGTTTGTCTATTTTCAGTCTGTACCTTTAAACGCTTAGACTGAATTTACTCCACTTGCCCCATAGAAGGAACATAACACTCCTGCTGATATAGGCAGGGGTTTTTATTTTGAATTTTAAAAGGGGCTGTTCACCATGCAATTCAATATTTTTTCCAATATTAAAACAAAAAATAAATTTGGATGGGCCGATATTCTTGTCCTCTTCCTATTATTAGCCATTTTATATGCAGCAGCGAAACTAGGCTCCGGTATGGAGGTGCCTTTTTCAGCAGTTCAGCAGTCAAAATTAAGCCTTGACCCAAAATGGCTTCCTTATTATGCAGGACGGTCATTACTGCGAATGTTTATCGCATTTGCTGCCTCATTAGTCTTTACTTTTGTGTATGGTCGAGTAGCTGCCTATAACAAAATGGCTGAAAAATTTATGATTCCTGCTATTGATATACTCCAATCTGTGCCCGTTTTAGGTTTTTTATCGGCAACTGTCCTTGCTTTTATGTCTTTATTCCCAGGCAGTTTATTAGGTGTAGAATGCGCATCTATTTTTGCTATTTTTACTGGTCAGGTTTGGAATATGACCTTTAGCTTTTATCATTCTTTAAAAACAATTCCACGGGAATTGGATGAAGCGATAAAAATGAACCGATTAGGCAGTTGGAATCGATTCTATAAATTAGAAGTTCCGTTTTCTATGATTGGTTTAGTTTGGAACAGCATGATGTCTTTTGGTGGAGGCTGGTTTTTCCTTGCTGCCAGTGAATCCATAAGCGTTCTCAATCAGAAAATCCATTTACCCGGAATCGGATCGTACATGGCCTTGGCAGCGGATAAGGGAGATATCAAGGCGATTATTTATTCCATTTTAACAATGATTCTATTAATTGTAGTTGTCGATCAGTTATTTTGGCGACCGATCATTGCCTGGAGTCAAAAATTCAAAAATGAACAGACAGAATCAGGTGATTTACCGACTTCTTGGGTATTTAATATCCTGAAAAGGGCAAGGTTTGTCCATTTCCTTAGCCAAAATCTTAAAAGAATATTCCATGACTGGCTGATCGTCATCTTAAAAAAACGGACCGAAAAGGCTTTTCCAAAAGTACCGAGAATACTCAAAATCTTAATCAAATGGCTGCTCGTTGTTTTCCTTATGGCAACTGTTTGTAAATATATTTACGAAGGAATAATCGAAATATCCAGGCTAAGCTGGGCTGAACTGACCCATGTAATTGTTCTTGGACTGCTCACGGCTTTACGTGTGTTTATTTCGACACTATTAGCAGTTATATGGACACTTCCTGTAGGAGTCTTTATCGGAACCAATCCACGGCTTTCAAGAATTGCTCAACCGATTGTACAGGTACTGTCATCTTTTCCGGCTAATATGGCGTTCCCAATCATTATCATTCTTTACTTAAAGTTAAAAATATCTATGGAGATTGGTGCCATTCCTTTAATGATGTTAGGGACACAATGGTATGTGCTTTTTAATGTCATTGCCGGTGCGATGGCGATTCCTTCTGATCTTAAAGAAGCGAGCTCTATATTAAAGCTAACACGCTTTCAGACTTGGAAAACGTTAATTCTACCGGCAGTTTTTCCGTTTCTTATTACAGGGTGTATCACTGCCAGTGGTGGAGCCTGGAATGCAAGTATTGTTTCAGAAATTGTTTCTTGGAAAAGTCATACCATACAAGCATCAGGTTTAGGTTCGTATATTGCAGAAGCAACGACTAAAGGAAATTGGCCAGAGATTATTTGGGGAATCATTGTCATGTGTTTATTAGTGGTAATCGTCAATCGGCTTGTATGGCGCAGATTGTTTCATCTTGCAGAAAAGAAATACCATTTAGATTGAGGTGTGAATAATGGAAAAATCACTAATTGAATTAAAACAAATCAGCAAGCGATATGATTTACCTAGTCAAGGCAATGTGACCATATTAGAGGACATTAACATCTCCATAAAAGAAGGAGAATTTGTTTCCATCCTAGGTCCTTCAGGGTCAGGAAAATCGACACTTCTCCGCATTATTGCCGGCCTCATTGCCCCGTCGCAAGGTTCAGTTTTATACAATGGAAAAAAGATTACTGGTACCAACCCAGGGGTTGGGATGGTATTCCAATCATTTGCCCTATTTCCATGGCTGACTGTTCTTGAAAATGTCAAACTAGGACTTGAAAATAAGCCGCTCCGGGAAGAGGAAAAGATGAGAAAAGCACTTTCTGTCATTGATATGATTGGTTTAGATGGGTTTGAGGGGGCGTATCCGAAAGAATTGTCCGGTGGAATGCGGCAACGCGTTGGGATAGGCCGTGCACTCGTCATGGAACCAGACATTCTACTGATGGATGAACCCTTTTCTGCACTTGATGTATTAACGGCTGAAAATTTAAAGCGTGATTTAATGGAATTATGGACGGAAAAAAAAATCCCCACTAAAAGCATTATCACGGTTACACACAGTATTGAGGAAGCTGTCTATATGTCAGATCGTGCTATCGTTTTATCACGGGACCCCGCTAGAGTTATTTCTGATATAGCCATAACCATGCCACATTGGCGGGATAAACAAGAGCCGCAATTTACTTCGCTTGTTGACCGAATTTATTCTATTTTAACAAAACGGGAAATGAAATCCGTTGATTTAACAGGAGTTCAAAAAAAGAAGCTTGAAAAGGTTCAAGAAGTTCCTGCAGGGGCTCTCACTGGTTTCATCGAGCTGGTTGATGATCTTGGTAAAAAAGTAGACTTGTATAAACTTGCCGATCAATTAAGCCTTAGCTTTAAAGATTTCCTTCCGATTGTCGAGGCAGCCCAAATGCTTCAATTTGCTAAAATTCAGCAAGGGGATATTGAGTTAACGGAATACGGCCATCGATTTGCAGATGCAAGTGTCCTAGAACGAAAAATATTATTTAAGGAACAGTTAACAAAGAATGTCCCTATAATGGAAAAAATCATATGGGTGCTGCATTCAAAGTCAAATAAAAAAATGGAGCGGGAATTTTTCGTGGAAATTTTTGAGAAAAATTTTGGTGCGGAAGAAGCTGAACATCAATTAGATATCTTAATCGATTGGGGAAGATATGCTGAACTCATTTCTTATGATGAAAAAGCAGAGGTACTTTATTTAGAAAGTGAGACGGGTGCTGCAATGGAATGATATTTTCATTTCAGTTCCCAAAACAATTACCTATACCAATTTATTGCCATACACCAAATCGACACAATCATGTAAAATAGGAATAGGGGGGATTGGAATGAATTTGAAGGCTGGTTTATGGCAGCAGCAAACATTAAAATTGGCAATGACGCAGGAACTATCACAGGCGATTGCCTTATTGCAGTATTCAGCCCAGGAGCTGACTGCATTTTTGGAGAGTAAGGCACTTGAAAATCCCCTATTGCAGATTGAACAAAAAAATGTTCAGCCAATCAATCCATTAATTGACCGTCAGCGAAAAACGCATCGAACCGCTGAAAAGGATTGGATTGAACAAATTGCAGATAAGCCCTTTTCACTAGAAGATCAATTGCTATCTCAAATAAACATAAAAAAATTATCGACGGACCAATTAAAGACGATTCGCTACCTTATACAGAGCCTTGATGAAAACGGTTACTTTTCAGGGGATCTTGAAAGAATCGCTAAAGTATTGGCAGTACCATTTGAAGTGGTTGAAGATGGGTTAGCGATCATCCAAACACTTGAACCTGCCGGAATCGGGGCGCGGAATTTGCAGGAGTGTCTATTGCTGCAGCTTGAACAGAATGAGTTAGCACAAAAGATCATAACGGACTATTTCGTCCTTTTTGCCGATAAAAAATGGAAGCAAATCGCCAAGGAACTGCAGGTTGGGCTGAAGGATATCCAGGAAGTATTTGATCAAATTCAAACGCTAAACCCGAAGCCGGGAATGCTTTTGGGTCATGAAGCAACCTCGTACATTATTCCGGATGCCATTATTGAACGAAATGGAGAAGAGTTTTCAGTAAGGATGTGTGATGATTTCCTGCCGAGAATTTCGTTTAATGACCGATATTATCAAAAATTCAGCGGAGTTCAGGGCCAGGATCAAACTGTTACTCGGTTCATGCAGGATAAAGTCCAAGACTATCAATGGATTTTAAAAAGCATTGAACAGCGGAAAGAAACGCTGACGAAGGTAGTGGCAGCCATATTAGAAAAACAAATGGAATTTTTTCAAAAAGGGTCGCAATTTTTGCAGCCGATGACAATGAAGGAAATTGCCGGGGAGCTGGATATTCATGAATCAACGGTCAGCAGGGCAGTAAGGGAAAAGTATGTACAAACACCTGTTGGAACATACTCGTTAAAATCATTTTTTACAAGTACTATTCAAACAACCTCAGATGAAAATACATCATCAGCAAAGGTGAAAAATTCAATTGCTCTATTAATAGAAAAAGAAAATAAACAAAAACCGCTTTCCGATCAGGAAATTGTGGAAATACTGAAAAATGAAGAAGGCATGGTTGTTTCACGACGTACCATTGCCAAATACCGTGAGCAACTAGGGATTCTTTCCTCATCCAAAAGAAAGAGGTTTTAAACACGATGCCACATATTACGCTATACACCAGAAATCGCTGTCCGTTATGTGATAAAGCGAAAGAGGCCCTTTTGGAACTGAAAGAAGAGTGGAATTTTTCTTTAGAAGAGATCGATATAGAAGCAAGCGATGATTTAACCGAACGATATGGATTAATGATCCCTGTGGTCCACCTTGATGGAGAAGAAGTTGGTTTTGGCTATATTAATAAGTTTGACATAAGTAACCGTTTACAAGAAAAATCTGAAAACTAAATGGTTGAAATCCATTTTTACTCCTGTTAAAATGAAACATGTAGCAGGGGTGATTTTTTTTAGATGTAGTGGGACACAATATGTCTACAGTGGACATTTTTCGACCAACTACATAGAATAAAGGAGCATGCTTCCATGCAATCATTTATTGATATCCAAAAAAGGTTAGTGCCCGACCTCCTTCAGGTTTTGCAAAAAAGATATGCCATCCTTCGGTTTATTGGTTTTATGCAGCCTGTTGGCAGAAGAAGTTTAGCTGTAAGCCTTGGCTATACGGAAAGAGTTCTTCGCAGTGAAGTGGATTTCTTAAAGGATCAAAACTTAATATACGCCAATAATGTCGGAATGAGTCTGACATCCGAAGGAAGAAATTTGCTGGAAGACCTTGAAGGGCTTATGCGGGAACTAAAGGGTATCGATGTAATGGAATTAGAATTGAAGCATCGATTAGGCATCAAAAACGTCATCATTGTTCCAGGTGACAATGACGAGTCTCCGATTGTGAAGAAAGAGCTTGGGAAAGCAAGTGCCCGTTGCATGAAAAGACTTCTCGGAGGAAAAAATATTATCGCTGTTACTGGCGGGTCAACGATGGCGGCTGTGGCAGATGAGCTTTCACCGAACCTGGATGGGAAGGAGATTCTTTTTGTTCCCGCTCGCGGCGGTGTCGGCGAGGATGTCCAAAATCAGGCGAATACGGTCAGCGCGATTATGTCAAAAAACACCCATTCCAAACATCGCGTATTCTATGTTCCAGATGAGGTTAGCAATGAAATTTACGAGTCGCTAATTAGAGAACCCGGCATTCATGAAGTATTAGAGCTCATTCAATCAGCAAGCATGGTTCTCCATGGCATTGGGGACGCTATTACAATGGCTGAACGAAGAAAAACCAGCCCGGAAATCATGCGGAAAATTGCGGAGGGAAATGCCGTTGGTGAAGCTTTTGGTTATTATTTTAACGAAAGCGGCGAGATTGTTCACAAGGTATTAACCATTGGGCTTCAGCTGGATGACTTGGCGAGAATCCCCAATATCATTGCGGTCGCAGGCGGGTCATCAAAAGCAAAGGCAATAAGAGCTTATATGAAACAAGCACCAGCATCGACCATCTTAATCACCGATGAGGGCGCAGCAAGAAAGTTAATAAAAGGATAATTCCTTTTAACTATAAAAAATCCTTACCCATTTAAAAGGAGGAAATAATCATGGCAGTAAAAGTAGGTATTAATGGATTTGGTCGAATTGGACGTAACGTTTTCCGTGCGGCATTAAAAAATAGCAATGTGGAAGTAGTAGCAATTAATGACTTAACAGATGCAAACATGCTTGCGCATCTTTTAAAATACGACACTGTTCACGGAACCCTTTCTGAAGATGTTACCGTTGATGGCGAATATTTAGTGGTTGGCGGCCATAAAGTAAAGGTTATTGCAGAACGCGATCCTGCACAACTTGGCTGGGGCGACCTTGGCGTTGATGTAGTAGTGGAATCAACAGGCCGTTTCACAAAGCGTGAAGATGCAGCGAAACATCTTGAAGCAGGCGCTAAAAAAGTTATTATCTCAGCTCCAGCATCAAACGAAGATATTACCATTGTAATGGGTGTTAACGAAGATAAATATGATGCAAATAACCACCATGTATTATCAAACGCTTCTTGTACAACAAACTGCCTTGCACCATTTGCAAAAGTATTAAATGATACTTTTGGAATCAAACGCGGTATGATGACAACTGTACACTCTTACACTAATGACCAACAAATCCTTGATTTACCTCACAAGGACTACCGTCGTGCCCGTGCTGCTGCCGAAAATATGATTCCAACATCTACTGGTGCTGCAAAAGCGGTTTCTCTAGTATTGCCTGAGCTTAAAGGGAAATTAAATGGTATGGCTATGCGTGTACCAACTCCAAATGTTTCTATTGTTGACTTAGTAGCTGAATTAGAAAAAGATGTTACAGTTGATGAAATCAATTCAGCATTAAAAGCGGCTGCTGAAGGTCCATTAAAAGGAATCTTGGCATACAGCGATCTTCCATTGGTTTCTAGCGACTATAATGGTGCTACTGTTTCTTCCACTATCGATGCATTATCAACAATGGTTCTTGAAGGAAACATGGTAAAAGTTTTATCTTGGTATGATAACGAAGTTGGATATTCTAACCGTGTTGTTGACCTTGTAGATTACATCGCTCAAAAAGGACTTTAATTTCATTTAGATAGAATTGGCATGTTTGCCAATGGAAGTCTATAATGATTTATGGTAGACATTAGGGGAGTGGGGAAGATTCCCCCTTCCTTTTTAGTTGTTACTCTATACATACAATAGGAGGTCCTTCGCATGAACAAGAAAACATTAAAAGATGTTGACTTAAAAGGGAAACGTGTATTTTGCCGAGTTGATTTCAACGTGCCAATGCAGGATGGGAAAATCACAGATGAAACACGGATTCGTGCCGCTTTGCCAACCATTCAATATTTGATGGACAACGGAGCAAAAGTTATTTTAGCCAGCCATTTTGGCCGTCCAAAGGGAAAAGTTGTGGAAGAAATGCGGTTAGCTCCGGTTGGCAAACGCCTTGCTGAATTGCTTGAAAAAGATGTGAAAATCGCTGATGAAGCATATGGTGATTCGGTTCAAACAATAATCGAAACCTTGAATGAAGGCGATGTTCTTCTACTTGAAAACGTTCGTTTCTATCCTGGTGAAGAAAAAAATGATCCTGAACTTGCGAAGCAATTTGCTGCACTCGCGGATGTATATGTCAATGATGCTTTTGGAGCCGCACACCGCGCGCATGCTTCAACAGAAGGAATCGCGCATTTTCTTCCGGCTGTTTCCGGCTTGTTAATGGAAAAAGAACTAGATGTGTTAGGGAAGGCATTATCCAACCCGGAACGTCCATTTACGGCCATTATCGGCGGTGCGAAAGTAAAAGATAAAATCGGTGTGATTGAAAATCTTTTAGAAAAAGTTGATAACTTGATTATCGGCGGAGGACTTGCCTATACTTTCGTAAAAGCACAGGGACATGAAATTGGAAAGTCCTTACTTGAAGAAGATAAGATTGAGTTAGCCAAATCATTTATGGAAATGGCAAAAGAGAAGGGCGTAAATTTCTATATGCCGGTTGATGCCGTAGTGGCAGATGATTTTTCGGCTGATGCCAATTCCAAAGTGGTGGCCATCAATGAAATTCCAGCGGATTGGGAAGCCCTTGATATTGGACCAAAAACCGCTGAACTCTATCGTGAGGTCATTCAAAAATCAAAATTAGTGATTTGGAACGGACCAATGGGTGTGTTCGAAATCGATAAATTTGCCGGCGGAACAAAAGCTGTAGCGGAAGCCCTTGCTGAAGCAGAAGGTACCTATTCAGTGATTGGCGGCGGAGACTCTGCAGCTGCAGTCGAAAAATTCCATTTAGCAGATAAAATGAGCCATATTTCTACTGGCGGTGGTGCATCTTTAGAGTTTATGGAAGGAAAGGCACTTCCTGGAGTCGTGGCCTTGAACGATAAATAAGGTATTCAACGAGTTTTGTGGCATATTCTACAAAAATGAATAGGTATTCTACAATAATCAGGTAGAATTCTACAATTGAAGGAAGAAAGGATGTACCCGCATGCGTAAACCCATCATTGCAGGAAACTGGAAAATGAACAAAACTCTTTCTGAAGCGAAAAGCTTTGCGGAAGAAGTAAAGAGCCTTGTTCCGGGACAAGACAAAATGGAATCAGTCATTTGCGCACCAGCATTATTTTTACAAAGCTTAGTGGAAAACGTAAAAGGAAGCGATGTAAAAATCGGTGCCCAAAACATGCATTTTGAGGAAAGCGGAGCCTTTACCGGCGAAATCAGCCCGAATGCACTCGCAGACCTAGGTGTTCAATATGTTATTATCGGCCATTCAGAGCGTCGTGAAATGTTTAATGAAACAGATGAATCTGTAAATAAAAAAGCAATTGCCGCTTTTAAAAATAACTTAACTCCAATTGTTTGCTGCGGTGAAACACTTGAACAGCGTGAAAACGGTGAAACAATGGACTTTGTAGGCGGTCAAATCCAAAAGGCATTAGCCGGATTAACCGATGACCAAGTGAAGCAAACCGTTATAGCCTATGAACCGATTTGGGCGATTGGAACAGGTAAATCCTCCACTTCAGCAGATGCGAATGAAGTATGTGCCCATATCCGCAAGGTAGTGGCCGAACAATTCTCGCAAGATGTTGCAAACGAAGTACGAATTCAATACGGCGGCAGTGTAAAACCTTCCAACATTAAAGAATATATGGCACAGCCGGATATAGATGGCGCCTTAGTAGGCGGAGCAAGCCTTGAGGCAGGGTCCTTCTTACAGCTATTGGAGGCTGGCAAGTATGAGTAAATCTCCTGTTGCCTTGATTATCCTTGATGGCTTTGGCTGTCGGGACGAACAAAAGGGAAATGCTGTATTCCATGCGAAAAAGCCGAATTTTGATCGGTTTTGGAAAAGTTTCCCGCATTCCCATTTAACCGCTTCAGGTGAAGCAGTAGGCTTACCAGAAGGACAAATGGGAAACTCCGAGGTAGGGCATTTGAATATCGGTGCAGGCCGGATTGTTTATCAAAGCTTAACGCGGGTGAATATTGCGATTCGTGAAGGTGAATTTGAAAAAAATGAAACCTTTACAGGTGCCATGGAGCATGTGAAGAAAAATGGGACAGCCCTTCATTTATTTGGATTGCTCTCTGACGGCGGCGTCCATAGCCATATAAGCCATATGTTTGCTTTGTTAAAGCTGGCAAAAGAAGAAGGAGTCGAAAAGGTTTACCTTCATGGCTTCCTTGACGGCCGTGATGTCGGCCCGAAGACGGCTGCGAAATATATTGAGCAAACAATGGACAAAATGAAGGAGTATGGTATTGGTGAATTTGCCACCATTTCAGGCCGTTATTATTCCATGGATCGTGACAAGCGCTGGGAACGGGTTGAAAAATCTTACCGCGCTATGGTGTATGGCGAAGGTCCAACCTACACCAATCCATTAGATGTTGTCAAGGATTCCTACGAACATGGGATTTTTGATGAATTCGTGCTGCCTTCAGTGATTACGAAAGAAGATGGAACACCGGTTGCCACTATTCAGGACAATGATGCAGTCATTTTCTATAATTTCCGTCCTGACCGGGCCATCCAAATTTCTAATACATTCACAAATGAAGATTTCCGTTCTTTCGACCGTGGGCCAAAGCATCCAAAGGATTTATTTTTCGTATGCTTAACCCATTTCAGTGAATCAGTTGATGGTTATGTTGCTTTTAAGCCAACGAATTTGGATAATACCCTTGGTGAAGTATTATCGCAAAATGGATTAAAGCAGCTGAGAATTGCGGAAACGGAAAAATATCCGCATGTTACCTTCTTTATGAGCGGAGGCCGGGAAGATAAATTTCCTGGTGAAGAACGGATTTTGATTAATTCTCCAAAGGTTGCCACCTATGACTTGCAGCCTGAAATGAGCGCCTATGAAGTAACCGATGCTTTGTTAAAAGAAATTCAAGCAGATAAATTCGATGCCATTTTATTAAATTTTGCAAACCCTGATATGGTTGGACACTCCGGAATGCTCGAACCAACAGTAAAAGCCATTGAAACGGTTGATGAGTGCTTAGGGAAAATCGTTGATTTAATTCTCGAAAAAGGTGGAGCAGCGATCATTACAGCTGACCACGGAAATGCGGATGAAGTGATTACCCTTGAAGGGGAACCAATGACCGCTCACACTACCAATCCTGTTCCGGTGATTGTAACAAAACCGGGAGTAGAGTTACGTGAAGGCGGAATCCTTGGTGATTTAGCACCAACCATGTTAGATTTATTGAAAGTCAATCAGCCAGCCGAAATGACTGGTAAATCATTGATAAAATAAGGAGAGATACAAATGCCATTTATTGTTGATGTATATGCACGTGAAGTTTTAGATTCCCGCGGAAATCCAACTGTTGAAGTAGAAGTATTTACAGAATCAGGCGCTTTTGGACGCGCATTAGTGCCAAGTGGTGCCTCTACAGGTGAATACGAAGCAGTTGAGCTTCGTGACGGCGACAAAGAACGCTACGTTGGAAAAGGCGTTCAAAAAGCAGTTCAAAATGTTAATGAAGTAATTGCTCCATTCCTTGTTGGCGAAGAATTCAGCGTTCTTGACCAAGTGGGAATTGATCATGCGTTAATCGAGCTTGATGGCACTGAAAACAAAGGTAAACTAGGAGCAAATGCGATTCTTGGTGTATCGTTAGCCGTCGCACATGCTGCAGCAGATTATTTAGATGTACCATTATATCAATACCTTGGCGGATTCAATGCTAAACAGCTTCCAGTGCCAATGATGAACATCGTAAACGGCGGAGAGCACGCTGATAACAACGTGGACATTCAAGAATTCATGATCATGCCTGTAGGTGCTCCAAACTTTAAGGAAGCATTGCGTATGGGAGCTGAAATTTTCCATACATTGAAATCTGTTCTTAAAGCAAAAGGGCTTAATACAGCAGTTGGTGACGAAGGCGGCTTCGCTCCAAACTTAGGATCTAACGAAGAAGCTCTACAAACGATCGTAGAAGCAATTGAAAAAGCTGGCTACAAGCCTGGTGAAGAAGTTAAGTTAGCTATGGATGCTGCTTCTTCAGAATTCTACAACAAAGAAGATGGAAAATATCATCTAGCTGGCGAAGGTGTTGTGAAAACTTCTGCTGAAATGGTTGACTGGTATGAAGATCTTGTATCAAAATACCCAATCATCTCAATCGAAGACGGCTTGGATGAAAACGACTGGGAAGGCCACAAGCTTTTAACTGAGCGCCTTGGCAAAAAAGTTCAATTAGTTGGGGATGACCTTTTCGTTACCAATACGAAGAAGCTTGCTGAAGGTATTGAAAAAGGAATCGGCAACTCCATCCTGATCAAGGTTAACCAAATCGGTACTCTTACTGAAACTTTTGATGCGATTGAAATGGCAAAACGTGCTGGTTACACAGCTGTTGTTTCTCACCGTTCTGGTGAAACAGAAGACAGCACGATTGCAGACATTGCTGTGGCAACAAATGCAGGCCAAATCAAAACAGGTGCTCCTTCACGTACTGATCGTGTAGCTAAATACAACCAATTGCTTCGCATTGAAGACCAATTAGGTGAAACAGCTCAATACAACGGAATTAAATCATTCTATAACTTGAGCAAATAAGGAAAATTAAAATCCTCCAAATCATTTTTGGAGGATTTTTTTAAATCTCACATACCGATATTCCAAAATGCTGACACAATAACTCTATTGTTAAAAGGGAAATAATATGGTAAATTAAGATTACTGTGAAATGTTCGTCTACAGGAGGTGGCCTTCATGCATGCATTAGTTGTTACATTATTAATAATCGTTAGTATCGCACTTATTCTAGTTGTCCTACTTCAATCAGGTAAAAGTGCTGGTTTATCCGGTGCCATTTCGGGTGGTGCTGAATCCCTATTCGGCAAACAAAAAGCACGAGGGATTGATTTATACTTACATCGAATCACGATTATCTTATCCGTTCTGTTTTTTGTACTTGCCATTGCTGTGACTTACTTTAAAATCTAAACCTGGCCTGGCGGCTAGGTTTTTTGTTTTTGTAGATAAAATTGAATTTTTGTAGATAAGAATTGATTTTTTGTAGATAAATCCTGATTGTTTGTAGATAAAATCAAAATTTTGTAGATAAACCAGATTTTCTTCGGTTAACCCTCCCCCCACAAGACTTTTTCCTAGCATGTTCCCCATCCCTTTGCTTAAACTAAGATAAGTTATCTATATAAAAGGAGATTTTTTCACATGAGAGTTTCATTACCTAAGCCATTTACCTTTAAAGGAGGAAATAGAGCGGTTCTTTTACTGCACGGATTTACAGGTAATTCTTCCGATGTCCGCATGCTTGGCCGCTTTCTCGAAAAAAAAGGCTATACATGTCATGCGCCGCATTATAAAGGTCACGGAGTACCACCGGAGGAGCTTGTCCTTACGGGGCCTGAAGACTGGTGGCAGGACGTCCTGAATGGATATGAATTTTTGAAAAATAAAGGACATGAGGAAATTGCTGTCGCCGGACTTTCGTTAGGCGGCGTATTTTCCCTAAAATTGGGTTACACTGTACCTATAAAAGGTATTGTACCGATGTGTGCACCGATGCATATAAAAAGCGAGGAAGTCATGTACCAGGGCATTCTTGAATATGCTCGTGAATTCAAACAACGAGAAGGAAAAACCGACGAGCAAATCGAAATAGAAATGAACGAGTTTAAAAAGACTCCGATGCAAACGTTAAAGGCACTGCAAGAGTTGATTGCAGATGTTCGCGAGCATATCGATCATATTTATGCCCCGACATTCGTAGTGCAGGCCCGCCATGATCAAATGATCAATACGGAAAGTGCCAACATTATTTACAATGAAGTGGAATCGGACGAGAAGGAAATCAAATGGTACGAGGAATCAGGTCATGTGATTACGCTCGATAAAGAGCGGGAACAGCTTCACGAAGATATATATGCCTTTTTAGAAAAATTAGATTGGCACGATTAAGTGCCCCCTATGAGGAGGGATTTGTTTGGAGGATAATATTCAAAAGCATATCAACAGGCTTTTGCAATATATGAAGGACGAAGCGTATAAACCATTAACGGTCCAAGAGCTTGAAGCCGCATTTGGTATACAGGATTCAAGTGACTTTAAAGAGTTTGTCAAGGCGCTCGTTCAAATGGAAGAAAAGGGGTTAGTGGTTCGGACCCGCAGCAATCGTTATGGATTGCCTGAAAAAATGAACTTAATTCGCGGTAAATTAACAGGTCATGCCAAAGGATTTGCTTTTGTGGTGCCCGATGAACCCGGACTGGATGATATTTTTATCCCGCCGAATGAAACGAATACCGCTATGCATGGCGACACGGTATTAGCCCGTGTCTCATCTGAAAGTTCCGGCCAGCGCAGGGAGGGAAGCGTAATCCGCATCCTTGAACGCGGCATCCAGCAAATGGTTGGTACGTATGTTGAAAGCAAGAGTTTCGGGTTTGTCCTCCCGGATGATAAAAAATTTGCCAGTGATATTTTTATCCCGAAGGCCGCTTCAAAAGGAGCAGTCGAGGGTCATAAAGTAGTGGTGAAGCTGACAACTTATCCGGAAGGACGAAAAAGTGCCGAAGGGGAAGTAATTGAAATTCTTGGTCATAAAAATGATCCTGGTGTGGACATTCTCTCTATTATTCATAAGCACGGCTTACCCATGGCTTTCCCGGATGAAGTATTGCAGCAAGCAAATGATACACCAGATACCATTGATGAAAGTGAATTGGCAAACCGACGTGATTTACGGAATGAAACGATTGTGACGATTGACGGAGCCGATGCCAAAGATCTTGATGATGCGGTCACGGTTACAAGGCTGGAGAACGGAAATTTTAAGCTTGGCGTACATATCGCGGATGTCAGTTATTACGTAAAAGAAGGAACACCGATCGACCTTGAAGCAGAGGAAAGAGCTACAAGTGTTTATTTAGTCGACCGTGTGATCCCAATGATTCCGCACCGTCTATCCAATGGCATTTGTTCCTTGAATCCAAAGGTAGACCGCCTGGTTCTATCCTGTAATATGGAAATTTCTTCAGAAGGTCAAGTGGTCGATCATGAAATTTTTCAAAGCGTCATCAAAACCACAGAGCGGATGACCTATTTTGATGTCAATCGGATTTTAATCGATAAAGATGAAGAAACAAGAGCTAGATATGAATCGCTTGTGCCGATGTTCGAGTTGATGGAGGAGCTTGCCGAAATTTTACGAAATAAAAGAATGCAGCGGGGCGCCATCGATTTTGATTTTAAAGAATCAAAGGTTTTAGTGGATGATGAAGGAAATCCGACTGATGTCATTCTCCGTGAACGGTCGGTAGCAGAAAGATTAATTGAGGAGTTTATGCTTTGTGCAAATGAAACCGTTGCCGAGCATTTTCATTGGATGGATGTCCCATTCATTTATCGAATTCACGAAGATCCAAAGGAAGATAAGCTGCGGAAGTTTTTCGAGTTTATCACCAACTTTGGCTACATCGTAAAAGGGACGGCCAATGAAGTTCACCCTCGGGCCCTTCAGGAAATCATTGAAGAGGTTCAAGGAAAGCCGGAGGAAATGGTAGTATCGACTGTGATGCTGCGCTCGATGCAGCAAGCAAAATATGATCCGGAAAGCCTGGGACACTTTGGGCTCTCTACCGAGTTCTATACACATTTCACTTCCCCGATCCGCCGTTATCCTGATACGATTGTGCATCGATTAATTCGTACGTATTTAATAGAAGGAAAACTGGATGAAACGACAAGGGAAAAATGGAATGCTCGCCTGCCGGAAATTGCCCAGCATTCCTCTAAAATGGAACGCCGTGCCGTTGATGCCGAACGAGAAACCGATGAACTGAAGAAAGCTGAATATATGGAAGATAAGATTGGCGTTGAATACGACGGCATCATCAGCTCTGTCACCAATTTTGGCATGTTTGTAGAACTGCCTAATACAATTGAAGGCCTAGTACATGTTAGCTATATGACCGATGATTACTACCGTTTTGATGAACGCCACTATGCGATGATTGGCGAGCGGACAGGAAACGTGTTTAGAATAGGTGATGAAATCACGGTTCGCGTGGTGAAGGTCAATAAAGATGAACGCTCGATTGATTTTGAAATTGTCGGCATGAAAGGGACTCCGCGAAGGGAACGGTCCGAGGCACCGAAAGTGTTTAAAACGGGAAGTGATTCGAAGAAACCTCGCCGGAATAATCAAGAGGGCGGGAGGAATCAAAAGAATCAAAAGTCCGGTGAAGGCGGCCAGGGCGGCGAAGGCTCCAAATCGAAAAAGAAACGCAAATTCTATGAGAATGTACCAAAAAACAAAAGCACGAAGCGGAAGAAGAAAAAATATTAGTTGAGTCATCTGCTTTGCCCGAAAGAGTGAAAAAAGCGTTATTGCGGTCAAAGGAGATCGTCTGCATTGCCCAATGGAGTGAAGAAGGAGCTTTGGCGGTCAAAGGAGATCGTCTGGATTGCCCGTAAGTGTGATAAAAGAGGTTTGGTGGTCAAAGGAAGTCGTCTGCATTGCCCAATAGAGTGAAAAAAGAGCTTTGGCGGTCAAAGGAAGTCGTCTGCATTGTCCATAAGTGTGAAAAAAGAGGTTTGGTGGTCAAAGGAAGCCGTCTAGATTGCCCGTAAGAGCGAAAAAAGAGCTTTCGCGGTCAAAGAAAGCCATCTGAACGAGCTCAAGTAAATTCAAAATTCTAGGAGGCCTAATTCCAAGGCCTCTTTTGATTGTTTGTACCAATGCATTCTGCTACAATAAAAGCAGTAAACGAGGTGAGAACATGCCAAAAGGTGAAGGGAAAGTAGTGGCTCAAAACAAAAAAGCTTACCATGACTATTTTATTGAAGAAACCTATGAAGCTGGAATGGTTTTGCAAGGAACCGAAATCAAGTCGATTCGTGCCGGAAAAGTAAATTTAAAGGATGCCTATGCCCGGATTCAAAATGGGGAGGCCGTTCTTTTTGGAATGCACATCAGCCCATATGAGCAAGGGAATCAATTTAACCATGACCCATTAAGAACGAGAAAACTTTTGCTGCATAAAAAGGAAATCAATAAGCTCATTGGTGAAACAAAAGAAGCCGGATATGCGCTTATTCCATTAAAGCTTTATTTGAAAAATGGTTTTTGTAAGTGCCTTGTCGGGCTCGCAAAAGGTAAAAAGAATTACGACAAACGTGAAGCTTTAAAGCAAAAAGAAGCCAAGCGTGAAATTGAACGAGCTTTCCGCGACCGACAAAAGATGTAGCTTACAAATAATTACAATTGAAAAATGCATTCAATGTGTTATAATAAGTTTGTCGCTAAGAGATGCGACATTGACTTTAGCTCAAAACACTTGAGCTTCCGAACGTCTAGCTTCATTTTTATAATGGGGACGCTACGGATTCGACAGGGGTAGTTTGAGCTTAGGTTGCGAGTCGAGGGGATCGGCCTCGTTAAAACGTCAAAGCCATAACTGGCAAAACTAACAACAACCTCGCTTTCGCAGCTTAATACTGCATAGCGGTTCCTCCCTCCATCGCCCATGTGGTAGGGTAAGGGACTCACTCTAAGTGGGCTACGCCGGATTCCACCGCCTGAGGATGAAGGAAGAGAACAACCAGGCTAGCTGACCGGACGCCTGTCGACAGGCATATGGATCAGCGAAGCGCCAATATGTCGACTACACTCGTAGAAGCTTAAGTGCCAATATCTTTGGACGCGGGTTCGATTCCCGCCGTCTCCACCATACATAAGGTGGATAATAAAACTAGCATAAATGTAAAAGAAGCATAATTTTGCCGCACTGGCAAGGTTATGCTTCTTTTTATATTAGGCAATTTTTTGGTCGGTTAATTTACGTATAAATTTATATATAATTTGTAAACTAAAATTATCCACGAAAGATTAAGGGTAGTGATGCTATGATAAAAGATAAGGTAGTAATAATTGGATTATTAGGTGTCCTGTCAACAATTCCAGGAGAGATTGCTTCGAGGATACTTGCTTATTTTGGTTTTAGTAAATTTAGTATTTATGAATTGGCAAGTTTTATTATTACATTAAACCGGCCTGTATTTTTCTTAGGATTAATTGTAGATATCTTAGTCGGCAGTGTTTTTGCAGTCTTACTTTACTATTTATTTGAAAAGTTTGGCACATGCCAAATAGTTATTAAAACTACTGCGTGCAGCTTACTCGCATGGTTAGTATGTGAACTTATATTCACAGCACTCATAGAAGGCAAGTATATTCGTCTTAGACCCATTAATGATTATTATTCCCATATTTTCAGTTCCATTATTTTTGGTCTTACATTAGGGCTGCTGCTAAAAACATTTATTTTCAAGAAGTTAGATTCATGATAAGTATCGACCTTTGGGGGCTTGCTTAGATCGAAGCAGTTTAATGAACCACAAAAACCATTCTATATGGAATGGTTTTTGTCTTTATCATCATTTGGGGATGTGGATGGTATTAATATGCTGTCTATTACTTTTTTAATTAAAGTTTTTGATAAAAACCCTCTGCTTGTGTTTGACCGTGTAATTTAACTTGGGATACTCCCTGTTTTTCTGCGATCTCCTCTAAGGCATTAATAATTACTTTTCCTAGACCAAATTTACGGTATGGCTTCATGATACATATCCTTTCTAATTTTCCTAAGGCATCCACAACTCTTATTCTTCCCGTTCCGACATACAGCCATTAATTTAACATAGCCTTTATGAAACTTAATTGGTTTTCGTTCGTATCATTTGTGGAAATAGATTGAAAGAAATGTTCTGTAAAGAGGAGAGTTTGTATGAAGGCGAAACGAAAATTTTATCGGATGTGGAAAGTCATTTCTTTTGCTCTTTCTGTTGTCATACAAGTTTACTGGTACCGATTTCGGAACAAAACTGATGCAGAGCGCAATCAATTATGGGAAAGAATCGGAAAGAGGTTTCGACAGACGCTCTTTGAGTTAGAAGGCCTGTTAATAAAAGTTGGACAAATCTTAAGTATTCGAGCGGACTTGCTTCCGAGCGGTTTTATTAAGGAAATACAAGACCTTGTGGACCAAGTCCCGCCATCACCATGGGAAAATATTAAAAGGGTCCTGGAAAAAGAATGGAATGCGCCAATCCTTGATAAAGTACTTTCCATTGATTGCAAAGCTGTTGCTTCCGCTTCCATTGGAGAGGTTTATCAGGGGAGATTGAAGGACGGAACGAGGGTAGCCATTAAAGTACAGCGTCCTACGATTCCATCGATCGTGAATACCGATTTCCGTTCCTTATCGATTATTATTTGGTTTGTCCATCACTTTGCCCCGGTTCCAAAAGGATTTATTAATTTCCGCATGCTTTTCCAAGAGCTTAAGCAGGTTATCGAAAGAGAACTGGATTTTACCAAGGAATTGGAGACGGCGTCTAATTTTCAGCAGCGATTTCAAAATGTTGAAAGACTTAAGATTCCGAAAGTGTACCCTGAACTCAGTACATCCAAAGTGCTTGTGATGGAATGGGTGGAGGCCGCAAGAGTAACAGACGTTGATTTTTTGGAAAAGAATCAAATTGACCGCGTTAATCTAGCGGATCGCCTATTTCGTGTATTTCTACCGCAATGGCTGGAAGCAGGGATGTTTCATGCCGACCCCCATGCCGGAAATGTGCTCGTTACTTCCGATGGGACAATCGTCCTCCTCGATTTTGGGATGTCCGGAGAAATTTCAAAGAATGATGCAGCTAATTTTCAAAACCTATTAGAGGCATTTTTATTAAAAAACTATCCCAAAATGGCAGAGGTATTATTAGAATTAGGATTTTTACTGCCAGAAACGAATCCTCGAACGATGGAAGGACTGTTGAAAAAAACCATGTCATTCAATCTTACTGATTTTAAAAAAATGGGGCTATTTGCAGCGAAAAAGGAGATTAATGATCTGGTAAAATCTTTGCCTATTCAAGTGCCAACACGCTTCATATTTTTAGGACGATCCTTCGCAACCATTGAGGGAATGCTGCATACCATTTGCCCGGGCAAGGAAACGATTGAGTTGATGGAACCTGCCTTTATGGATTGGATCAACCAAAGCCCGACCAGTAAGTGGAAAATTATCCTGAAATGGATTTCAGCGCTGCCCATCTTTCGAATTGCTCATTCCTTTTCAGATGTGCTGCATGTTCCGCAGCATTATTTAGAATTGAAGGAAACTCAGCAACAGCGAGAGCTTTATTTTTCCATATTTGAAAATCTGAAAAAGCAGGCTTTTTTTCTTGGTTTATTTGGGTTAACTGGTATTTTTACTGGAGAATATCTTCATGATGCATGGATCTGGAAGGGGTCTCTATGTCTAATTGGAATTTCAGCAATAGCGTTTTTCATCGCAAGCTTGCGACAAAGAAAATGGCTGAAAAAACTCCGTTTCCAAGGGAAATATCGCGGTTCCTAAACATAAGGGTCAGACCCCACAACGTCAATATATAGCTGAACTTTTCTTATACCGCTATTTATTGAGTGTTGAGCAAGGGGGTCTGACCCTTCTTCATCATAAAAATTGACAGCGAAAACCTCTGCCATTATAGTTAACATAGTTAATAGTTAAACTGTTGAATAATTAAATAATAGAATTATATGGAGAGGAGATAACCCCGATCATGTGCAAGACAATAAAAGAATTGGTTGACCGTTATATTGCGGTATCCTTTTCGGTGAATAAAAAAGGAGAATCTCTTGTAAAAGAACAAATCGGCAATGATCTCACCAACGATCAGCATTACATGCTAAGGTATATCAACAGATCAGGTACCTGTACCTCGTCAGAATTAGCCGATGTTTTTGAGGTGAAAAAAAGTGCGATCACGGCCATCATTAATCGGCTGTGGGAAAAAGGATTAATCCAAAGGACCCGTGATGAAAATGACCGGCGCGTGGTTTACTTGACCTTAACGGAGAAAGGGACTGACCTTTTTAACAAAATGGAAGAGCGAATCCATAAACTGGTGGAGTCCTTGATTACCAAGTTCGACGAAACAGAAATCAAACAATTTTTAGAAACCTATGAAAAGATTAATCAAGTATTAATGGACAATAAAGGACAGCAGGAGGAGTAAACCGGTGAATGTCATTTTAAAAAGAAAATGGTTTGTCTTGTTGGCTTGGATTGCCCTCGTCATCGGATTGTTCCTGCTTGCACCAAACATGAGCCAGTTGGTCAGGGACAAGGGGCAGGTGAATGTGCCGAAGGGGTATTCCTCCTATTTAGCTACCGATATTATGAATCAGGTTCAAAAGCAAAAGGATGGCGGCAAAGAAACACAAGTCGCGCTCGTTTTCCATGATTCAAAAAAATTAACAGGAGCGAAAATTCAAGAAGCCAATAAAGCGATACAAGAGCTTGAAGCGAACAAAGAGAAGCTGGGCATTACCAGCATCCTCACCCATTTTAAAGATAAGAGCTTAACCAGCCAGCTTGTTTCTAAGGACGGCAAATCCATTCTCGCGTCTGTATCGGTTGCCAACAATAATCGGCAGCCACAAGAGATTAGCGATGCATTATATAAAACAATTGATAACGTCAAGGTCGATCACTATTATACGAGCAACTGGATGATCAATGAGGATTTGATGAAGAGCTCGGAGGAAGGTCTGAAGAAGACAGAGGGAATTACGGTCGTCTTTATTTTAGGTGTTTTACTGCTTGTTTTCAGGTCATTCATATCGCCGATCATTCCCCTCATAACGGTGGGAATCACTTATCTTGCCTCGCAATCGATTGTTGCCATTTTAGTGGATAAACTGAATTTCCCGATTTCGAACTATACACAAATCTTCCTAGTTTGTATTTTGTTTGGGATTGGTACTGATTATTGCATTTTATTGCTTAGTAGATTTAAAGAGGAATTATCGCAAAAAGATAGTTTACCAGAAGCTATTGTTGAAACGTATCGGACAGCCGGACGAACGGTCTTCTTTAGCGGTTTGGCGGTCATGATTGGCTTTGCAACGATCGGTTTTTCCCAGTTCAAGCTTTATCAGTCCGCTGCAGCGGTCGCCATCGGGGTTGCGATGCTGCTGGTTGCCTTGTTTACGATTGTGCCTTTCTTTATGGCAGTATTAGGTCGGAAGCTGTTCTGGCCATCCAAAGGAAAGCTGGAGCATGCCGAAAGTAAGCTATGGGGAACTGCCGGCAGATTTTCATTGGCTCGTCCACTCCTATCATTATTCATCGTTGCCGCCATATGTGTGCCGTTTTTAGTGTTTTATGATGGCAAATTATCGTTTAATTCACTCGAGGAAATTAGCAGCAAGGTCCCGTCGATTCGCGCTTTTAATGCGATTGCCGATAGCTTTGGCCCCGGTGAATCGCTGCCAACGCAAATTGTCATCAAAAATGATGTAGCGATGAATTCGTCCGATTATATTGAACTGGCTGAAAAAATCAGCCAGGAAGTGGAAAAGGTGAACCTAGTCGATACGGTCCGCTCCGTAACAAGGCCAACCGGTGAAAAGATCAAAGAATTCTATGTCAATAACCAGGCCGAGAGCCTTGGTGAAGGCCTGGGTAAGGGAAATGACGGAATTACGAAAATAAGCAGTGGCTTACATGAAGCAGGCAGCAAGCTGTCCAAATCGGAGCCGCAGTTGGGTGATGCTGTGAGCGGAATTAATGGGCTGATTACGGGAACAGGTCAGTTAAAAACAGGACTCACTGAGGTTCAAACCAACCTGGCTAAAATTGAGAACGGGATCCGCCAAGGCACTAAAGGGTCGACCGAGTTGAAAAAGGGATTAGAAAAAACAAAAGCAGGTGCAGAGGACTTATTGGCAGGATACAAGAAACTGCAAAAGGGATATCAGGAAATGGGGACCAATCTCCACACGCTCAATACGAATTATAAGCAGGTTGGGGATGGATTACAGGCAGTGAACGATGCACTTGCCCAGATCAACGGTGGCGATTTCGCTTATTTAGAAAGCCATTATAGCGGCCTTGCGAAAGAACAGCGGTACCAGAAAATAAAAGGAACCGTTCTTGCTCTTCAACAGCAGATAACACCGTTGACAACAGGATTAAAACAATTAAACTCAGGATTATCCCAAATTTCCAGCGGCATGGATACGGCAAATGCAGGGTTTAGCAAAGCAAATGGCGGTCAGCAGTCACTAGGGGACGGGCTGGAAAAATTAATCAAAGGGATCGAGCAGCAGCAGGCAGGTCTTGACCAGCTTGCAAATGGGCAAGGGCAAATCGTTGCGAATATGCCTAAGTTAACCGATGGTCTATCAGGCATTAACAATGGTCAAAAACAGCTGCTTAATGGCTTTGGCAGTCTAACCGGACAGTTGACACAATTAACCAGCGGTCTTGATCAAAGTGCCAAGGGTCTCGACCAGGTATCTACGGGTCTAGACTCAGCTAAGACGTATTTATCAGGCTTATCGGATTCAGATAATCTAGCGGGCTTTCATTTGCCAGCAGAAGTGCTGACTAGTAAAGATTTTCAAAAAGCCATTGATACCTATATGCCCGGGGACCATAAAGTCATGACCATGGACGTGGTATTTAAAGCCAATCCGTATTCCAATCAAGCAATCAATCAAGTTAGTGACATGAAAGCTGCTGTGAAAAGGGCCGTTAAAGGAACGAAGCTTGAAAATGCTGTTGTTGCGGTTGGCGGGATTACGAGCATTAATGCCGATTTAAATCAAATGTCCAGCCGAGACTTTTCACGGACAGTCGTGCTCATGCTGCTTGGAATCGGAATCATTTTAGTATTGTTATTTAGGTCAATCATCATGCCGCTCTATTTAATCGGTTCCTTGATTTTGACATATTTTACGGCAATGGCGATCAATGAAACGATTTTTGTAAATCTATTAGGCTATACCGGAATCAGCTGGGCGGTGCCATTCTTTGGCTTTGTGATTTTGGTGGCGCTTGGGGTCGACTACAGTATCTTCCTAATGGACCGCTTCAATGAATACAAAGATTTAACGGTTCCAGAGGCAATGCTGATCTCCATGAAAAAGATGGGAACGGTTATCATTTCCGCGGCGATTATATTGGGCGGCACCTTTGCGGCGATGATGCCATCAGGAATGTTATCATTGCTGCAAATTGCTTCCATTGTCCTTGTTGGGCTATTATTATACGCCTTTGTGATCTTGCCGTTATTGATACCAGTCTTGGTCAAAAACTTTGGCAAAGCCAATTGGTGGCCGTTTATAAGATAAATTTGGGGGCATCCGCTGGGTGCCCCTATCCTTTTAGGCATTGTATAAAAAAGGAAATCATTTAGGCTGAACTCACCAACTCTTGGTGAGTTTTTTGTATGAAACTATTACTTTATATCGATTTTAATAGTTTTGTAATATTTTTAATATATTCGAAACAAATTTGTCAAAAAATCGTCTATAATGATGGCAAGAATAAAAAAAGACAACGAAGAGGGATAGGAAAATGGGGAGACGGAAAAAACGGTGGGTGAAGGTAACCTTTCTGCTTAGTTCTTTGGCAGGGCTTTTAGGTGCAGGAGCACTTACTTTTTATTATTTTGCGGCAAAAGCCGAAGCCAATGAACCTGGTAAACAACTAAAAACAAACCACAACCTTCCTCTAATACAAGTGACAGCACCGATTTCACAATTAACAAGTGAAACTCAGTATGAAAAGGATTTTTTACAGGGACAGCGGCAAAGAGCATTAAAGCAAAAAACAGCAAAAAGAGAGATTGCTAACTTAGACGGAACGAAACCTGCATCCAATGGTCCGGCAGCTCAAAAGAAAACAGTAAGCAAGGTTAACGACACTCACCAAAAACCAAAAAATGATTCGAAACCACAGCCCAATCTAACGGGACCTGTAAACGGTGGAGGAAAAACAGTCTACTTAACGTTTGACGATGGACCGGAAAGCTTTTCAGGCGATATCCTCACCCTGCTGGAAAAGTATCATTTCAAAGCCACTTTTTTTATGCTGGATGGCAATATTAAACAGCATCCTGCCGCAGTGAAAAAGATGGTCCAGTTAGGTGAAGGGGTTGGTCTACATGGCGTTACCCATAATGTCAAAAAGTTTTACGCCTCGGAACAATCCATATTGGGTGAAATGGAGCAGGATCAGGAGACATTAAAGTCGATAACAGGCGTGAAAACCTTTTTAATTCGAACACCATACGGCAGTGCTCCTTATATGACAAAGGAATATAAGCAAGCAGTTGCGGAACACGGCTTTTTAATGTGGGATTGGTCAATTGACAGCAGGGATTGGTACTACAGGGATGACAGATTTGTCACAAGCATAATAGCTCAATTAAAACAACAAACGGGACATCATCCAATTGTGATTCTGATGCATGAACAAAAACAAACACTGGACAATTTACCAAAGCTGTTAGACTACTTAACCAAGCAGCACTATGAATGCAAGCCCTTATCTGATAATATGCCGCCATATCACTTTTAAAGGTAAAAAATCCAGTTTATTCCTCTCGGATTTGTTATAATAAAGTCATGTGGGTATTTATACCAAATCTAAACACAAGTAATGGGGTTAGAAATGAATAAACTATTGCAAAGCAGCGGATTTAAAAGGTTGTTAATTTTTTTGTTTATTGCGATCATTTTATATGCATTAAGAGATATGATCAATTTAATCTTATTTACGTTTATTTTTACTTTTTTAATGGACCAATTGGTAAAGGCGATTGAACGGAAAATTAGACTGAACCGGAAAATACTTGTTATTCTTTCCTATGTGGTTATTGTCGGACTCCTCTCATACGGCCTGGTTGTTTATCTTCCGATCATTGCCACTGAAATTAAGCAGTTAATTAAACAGTTAACCGCCTTTTATACCGCTAAGCATGATAATTTTATGTTGAATTATCTTGTGAACAGAGTGGAAAAAATTCAAATCTCCAATTATTTAGAGCAGGGATTTACCCTTATTTATCGATATTTTACCGATATCAGCAAGGTTGGCCTGCAATTATTATTGGCGATATTAATGAGTTTATTTTGTTTATTGGAAAAGCCTCGATTAATTGAGTTTACCAGGAAATTCAGGCAGAGTAAGATTGCCACCATCTATGTCGAAATTGAATTTTTTGCACAAAAATTTGCGGCAACCTTTGGTAAAGTTATTGAAGCTCAAATTATCATAGCGCTTGTAAACTGTATTTTGACGACGATTTTCTTATGGATTTTAGGTTTTCCACAGTTGGGCGGACTTTCGATTATGATTTTCCTTTTAGGACTCATACCTGTTGCCGGAGTCATCCTTTCGTTTATTCCGCTAGCTGTTATTGCCTATAGTATTGGCGGATTAATGAAAGTTCTTTATGTTGGAATTGCCATTTTGGTTATACATGCCATTGAAGCCTATATTTTAAATCCTAATCTGATGTCATCGAAGACCAATTTGCCGGTATTTTATACGTTCATTATCTTGATTTTTTCAGAGCATTTTTTTGGAATATGGGGGCTGATCGTTGGTATTCCCATCTTTGTATTCCTATTGGATGTATTAGAAGTGACCGATCATAAAAAGGTATAAAGGAGAGAGAGACATGAGCGAATGTAAGTTGGATCACACACAAGAAGATGTACAATCGAAATACGAATCCCAAATGGCGTTTTTGCCAAAGGAGTTGCTGCCTTTATTTCAGAGCTTTTTTGAAAAAGAGCACTCACAGGAGCTGTTAAACGAAGTTTTCCATTTATTAAAGAAATATGATTTGGCTTCAGCAGAAGAAAAAGGTGAACGAAATATTCAGTTGAACTCCGTACTGAAAAAAGCTTAATACCAAAATAAAGACTGCCTCATCGACAAGAGGCAGTCTTTTCTCTTTAAAAGGAGCCAAGTGTATAAATTAAATTGTGCTTGGAAATCTATTCATATCGATTTGTTTTTGGAGGAGAAGATATGGGTACACATTCAGCAAGGTTATCAAGTGCGGAAATTGGCGGTTTATGGGCTGCCTATCTCCAAGAAACGATGGCCGTGTGCTTATTAAAATATTTTCTATATCATAATCGTGACGAAGAAATTAAAGTCACTTTACAAGAAGCTTTAGAAATATCGGTCGGGCACATCCAGCAAATAACAGATATGTATAATAACGAGAAAATGCCACTGCCTGATGGATTCACGGACGAGGATATCGATTTATCGGCCCCTCCATTATTTTATGATTTATTTGGGCTTACTTTTGTGTATTCCATGAGCAGGATGGGAATGATCAATATTGCCTTTATTACATCTAATATTGCCAGACAAGACATTTTGGAATTATTCACCAGTATTGTGAATGATTCAACGAAACTATATCAAAAGACAACTGCTTTAATGCTTGCTAAAGGAGTTTATGACAGACCTCCTATGATTCCTTATCCAAAGGAAGTAAAGTATATTGATGACAAGTCGTATATCAGTGCTTTTGGGAAGAAAAGGCCATTAAATTCAATGGAACTCACAGAAATATTTTTTAATACAGAACGAAATTATTTTTCCATAATATTATGTTTGGGATTGCTTCAAGTCGTAAAGGATAAAGAAATTCATGATTATATCCAAGAAGGGAAAAAAATATCCGAAAAACAAATTCGTACCTTTAATGACATACTAATAAAGGAGGAATTATTGGGAAATATCCCGTTATCCATGGAGGTAACTGATTCTACTGTTTCTCCTTTCTCCAATAAGCTGATTGTCATGCTCTTTCATTCATTGAATTCTATCGATATTACGCTAATTGGGCATGCTATGTCTGTGTCTTTGAGGACTGATTTGGTGGCCTATTATGAAAAATACATTTTAGAAATTTTATTGTACGCAAAAAAGGGATTTAAAATTATGGTTGACCGCGGCTGGATGCAGGAGCCGCCAGGAGCACCTGATCGAAGGGAATTAGAAGGGTTAGTATAACAAAAAACAAAAAGAGGTTGTCCCATAAGTTTGGGACAGCCTCTTTTCTTATTCCCATGGTTTCCTTGTTGTAAAATAACTGGCCAGTTCTTTACTGCTTTTTCGATGCTTTTTCCGTTCTTCTGCTCGAAGCTGTCCAGTTTCAAAAAGCTTCTTTTCCTCAGGGGTTTCAGGGATGACCGCCGGAACTGACGTTGGCTTTCCATTTTCGTCCAAGGCGACAAATGTTAAAAAAGCCGTTGCAGCAATCTTTCGATCACCGGTTAACAGATTCTCTGCAATAATTTTCACAAAAACCTCCAGTGAAGTGTTTCCTGTCCAGGTAACGAAGGATTCAAAACAAACCGAATCCTCTGGTGTGATTGGGCTAAGAAAATCAACAGAATCCGTTGATGCAGTCACACATTCATTCCTTGAATGTCTTGTGGCCGTAATAGAAGCAATCATATCGACATCACTCATTAATTTTCCCCCAAACATTGTATTATGGTTATTTACATCATTTGGAAAAATCCTACTCGTTCTTACAACCCGGGATTCATTGCATGTCTTCGATTCCATATTCGACCTCCAATAATAATAAATGCATATCACTTTATGATATTTTTACCAAAGTATGTATCAATAAACAAATTATCTTAATGGAAAGTTAATTAAAACTTAATCGGGAAACAAGCTATGTAACGTGGATTAATTAATATTTATTCATGCATAATAGGGGAAGTAAAATATTGATAGGAAGAAGGGGAAGCATATGACTATTAAAAAGCTCCTGCTCATGACTATTATTGCGATGATCCTTATAGTAGGAACCGGTTGTGATGTTCTTAATAATGCGCGCATGTATATAAATCATCCAAAGGAATTAGCCTCAAATCAAAAGGAACAATTCATTCAGATAGTCAAAAAAGATCCTTCTGTACAACAGAGAGTAAGTGATTATTTAAATTACAATCATTTTAATGGCAGTGTTGCGATAGTAAAGGGTAATAAAGTAATTTTTAACCAAGGTCTTGGCTTTGCTGATGTGAAACATCATATCGCAAACAGATCTTCTACTACCTTTGCCATCGGCTCCGTTACGAAGGCATTTGTTGCGACCTGTATTATGCAGCTTCAAGAAAAAGGGTTGTTATCGATTGAGGATCCGATTTCTAAGTATTTCCCCCATTTTCCAAATGGACGAAATATAAGATTAGTAAATTTACTATCACATACCTCAGGACTTCAAAAGCCAATTTGGCATCCGGGTGAAACGACTCCATTGTCAATTATAAAAGCAGAAGAAAAAAAATCACTTTTATTTCCAGCTGGAACAGAATGGGATTATAAAGATGTTAATTATATTGTCCTTGGTTATATTGTGCAAAAGGTGTCAGGCACCTCTTTACATGACTATATCCAGAGGAATATATTTGATAAAGCCGGCATGAAGGATTCAGGGTTTATTACCCGAAAATTTCCGCATTCTGTGATGTCAAATGGGTATAAAAGAACCGGTGGACATTTAATTAATATCAAAAATTTTAACACCTATTTGCTATTTGGCTGTGGTGATATTTATGCGACAGCTTTGGATTTAACAAAGTTTGATCAAGCATTATTCACTGGAAAGCTTGTTTCGATGAAATCATTGCATAATATGATTACGCCAAGAAGTGTTTCAACATATGGTCTTGGACTTTATAACTATGGCAACCGCATTTTCAGCAGAGGGGTGCTTGGCGGCTGGGAAACACTTCATGTTTATTTTAAAGATAAAACTGCCATGGCGATCTTGGTAAATATCCGTGATCCAAGAGTTAAAGTCAAAAGCATGGCCGTAGATCTTCATTCGTTATTAACTATGCAAAAATCACCAATTCAAAAAGTTAAGGTTAGCTAGCTTGCTTTTATGATGATTTTCCTCCAATATTTATTAATAACAAACATGATAAGATTTAGGAGGCATAAAAGTTGAGCATGCAAAATCAGATTATGCAAGAATTAAATGTTAATCCAACCATTGATCCACAACAGGAGATCCGTAAGCGGATTGACTTTCTAAAAAATTATTTGCTGAAAACAAAAGCAAAAGGATACGTTCTGGGCATTAGCGGCGGTCAAGATTCAACTCTGGCAGGCCGACTGGCTCAGCTTGCCGTTGAAGAACTAAGAGCTGAAGGGAATGAAGCTGTTTTTATTGCTGTCCGACTTCCTTATGGTGTTCAAAAGGACGAGGAGGATGCTAAGGCTTCATTAGGATTTATTCAAGCAGATCAAGAGCTTATTTTTAATGTAAAAGGTGCAGTAGATGAAGTTCAAAAAGAATATGATGAGATTACCAAAGGTTCTCCTTTAAGTGATTATCAAAAAGGGAATGTCAAAGCCAGAATGAGAATGATTGCTCAATATGCAGTTGGAGGAATGGAAGGCCTGCTTGTAATCGGTACCGACCATGCTGCCGAAGCAGTAACCGGCTTCTATACGAAATATGGTGATGGCGGAGCCGATATCCTTCCGTTAAGCGGCCTGACAAAACGTCAGGGTAAGGCATTACTGAAGGAACTGGGTGCAAATGAGCGTTTATATCTAAAGGTTCCAACGGCTGATCTGCTGGATAATAAGCCAGGTCAAGCCGACGAAACGGAATTAGGCATTACCTATGATGAATTGGATGATTATCTTGAAGGGAAGGAAGTTTCACATGAAACTGCCGCAAAAATTGAAAAGCGGTATATGATAACAGAACATAAAAGGCAGCTTCCTGTGACCGTGTTTGATACTTGGTGGAAATAAATTCAAAAAACCTATCAGAAAAAATAACTGGTAGGTTTTTTATATTTTTTTGATTGATTAGGGCAAAATAAACGAAATATCCTTTGACAGAAAAAAAGGGATGTAATATGATTAGGTAATGAAATTCCTAGAAAAACAATCAGAATTTGGGGGTATTGAAAAATGAAGAAATTAACAGCCATTTTTGCACTTGTTTTAAGTTTTATGGTCGTGCTTTCAGCATGCGGTACAAGCAATAATGCTGATAATAATAAAAAGACCACGGGAACAAAAACAACGAATCAAGATTTATTAGCGAGCATTAAATCAAGTGGAAAGCTTTTAATTGGTACAGAAGGTACATATGCACCATTTACGTTCCATGATCAAAGCGGTAATTTAACCGGCTTTGATGTGGAGATTGCAACAGAGGTTGCCAAGCGTCTCGGTGTTAAACCGGAATTTAAAGAGACTCAGTGGGATGCGATGTTTGCAGGTCTTGATGCAAAGCGCTTCGACATGGTCGCCAATGAAGTAGGAATCCGTCCAGACCGTCAGCAAAAATATGATTTCTCAACTCCATATATCACATCGGCCGCAGTCCTGATTGCTCGTAACGACAATACTAAAGTGAAAAAGTTCGAAGATATTAAAGGACTTAACGCAGCGCAGTCAATGACAAGTAACTTTGCTGATATTGCCAGAAAATACGGGGCGAACATTGTCAGCGTACCAGGCTTCAATGAATCAATGGATTTACTTGCTGCAAAACGTGTCGATGTAACCGTTAATGATAAGATTTCATTTTTAGATTACAAAAAGCATAAGCCTGATGCACCAGTGAAAATTGTAGCTACACAAAGTGAAGCTTCAACAAGCGGATTTATGTTTAGAAAAAACAACAAAACATTCGTAGATGCAGTTAACAAAGCATTAAAAGATATGATTTCTGACGGAACGTACAAAAAAATCTCTGAGAAATGGTTTGGTGAAGATGTTCTTAAATAGTATTGACCCTACAAGAGTAGCCAAATTAATGGATATTGCTCAAAGTTCCTTTCTGCCCCTTTTGAAAGGGGCTATTTTTTATACAATACCTTTGACGCTGATCACCTTCGTCATCGGCTTGATCCTAGCCATTTTAACGGCACTTGCCCGTATTTCTCATAGTAAAATTCTGCAAATTATTGCGAGAGTCTATGTATCCATCATTCGCGGTACTCCATTATTGGTTCAGCTCTTTATCATTTTTTATGGGCTGCCAACCATTGGGGTAACCTTGGATTCCTATACGGCTGCAATCATTGGGTTTTCGTTAAGTGTCGGGGCATATTGTTCAGAAATAATCCGCGCGGCGATCATTTCCATTCCAAAAGGACAATGGGAAGCGGGCTATTCTATCGGCATGTCCTATTCACAGCTATTGCGAAGAATCATCTTGCCGCAGGCTGCACGGGTTTCGATTCCGCCTTTATCGAATTCATTTATTAGTCTTGTTAAAGATACGTCATTAGCATCGCTTGTCCTGTTAACGGAGATGTTTCGAAAGGCGCAGGAAATTGCTGCCTTCAATTATGAATTTTTATTGGTCTACTCTGAAGCGGCACTGATTTATTGGGTCATTTGCTTTTTCCTTTCCATCCTTCAGCAGGTTATTGAAAAGAAACTGGACCGTTATGTGTAATGGAGGCGAATGACGATGATTTCAATTAAAGGATTATATAAGCAATTCGATCAGCTGGAAGTGTTAAAAGGGATTGACCTGGAGGTGGAAAAAGGTAAGGTCGTGGTTGTGATTGGACCATCAGGTTCTGGTAAAACGACGATGCTTCGCTGCCTCAATGTATTGGAAACACCGACAAAAGGCGTCATTTCCATTGAAGGTCACAGCCTTGATTTTTCGGGAGCGATAGCGAAAAAAAATGTTGCTTCGTTTCGCCGCTTAACCGGGATGGTTTTTCAAAGCTATAATTTATTCCCTCATAAAACCGCTCTTGAAAATGTAATGGAAGGTCCTGTTACGGTAAAGGGTGAGGGAAGAGAGTCTGCCAGGAAAAAAGCTGTCGCGCTTTTAGAAAAAGTGGGACTTGGCGATAAGGTTGATTATTACCCTGCACAGTTATCAGGCGGTCAGCAGCAGCGCGTAGGCATTGCCCGGGCCCTTGCGATGGAACCGGAAGTGATGCTGTTTGATGAACCGACTTCGGCCCTCGACCCAGAGCTTGTTGGTGAGGTTTTAAAAGTGATGAAGGATCTGGCACAGGAAGGCATGACGATGATTGTTGTGACCCACGAAATGCGCTTTGCCCGTGAAGCAGCTGATGAAGTAATCTTCATGGACCAAGGTGTCATTGTGGAAAGAAACTCACCGGAAGAAATTTTCACTAATCCGAAGGAAGAGCGAACAAGAAAATTTTTGAATATGATTCAGTAAAATGCCATGGCTTGCGAGCCATGGCATTTTTTTCAGAGCTTATTAAACTTCTTCTTTATTAACACCTTGAGCAATTGCACCAAGTTCACCTTTTAAATTATGTTTACCTGAGTAGTTTTCAATCAGTTCCTTTAAATCCAATCCCGTTGTCTCTTTTAGTGATTCTTGCAACCCAGTCATCAAACTTGTTACATTTCCGCTGACAGATGAAATTCCTCCGCCATTTCCAGAATCAATAACAGTTACCTTATCAATATTACCAATAGGTTCCGCAACAGCTTTTGCGTATTCTGGCAACATTTTAATAATCATATCCATAATGGCAGCGGAACCGAATTCTTCAAATGCCTTAGCCTTTTCACGCAATATATTGGCTTCGGCCATCCCTCGTTTTTCAACGGCAGATGCTGTAGCTTCTCCTTCAGCAGCAATTGCTTTTGCCTTTGCAAGACCTTCTAATTCAACCTTCTTCGCTTCAGCTTCCGCCCTGTTGATTTCCTGGATTTTTAAAGCCTCCGATTGATTTTGAATTCGAATTTTTTCAGCTTCAGATTCTTTAACCTTTTTATAATATTCAGCATCAGCCAATTTTACAACATTAGCGGTATACTCTTTTTCTTTTCTGAGAATCTCTTTTTCTTCCAATTCAATTTTCTTTTCACGTTCTACGATTTCTACTTGCATCTCTTGTTGTTTTAATTCTTGTTTCCGCCCCATGGTTTGAAGTTCAAACGCAATAGCGGCATTCGCTTTTGCAGTATCTTCCGCAATCTTAAACTCGGCAAGTTTTAGCTCATTATTTTTCTTTGCTTCTGCGACTTCAGCATTTCTTTCATACTCAGCGGAAGTAGCCTCTTTCTTCGCTTGTGCAACTTGAATTCTTTGTTCCTTCTCAGCATTCGCGCGAGCAACCTCTGCATCCCGTTTAACTTCTGCAGTCCGCTTGGCCGCTAAACTATTTATGTAGTCATGGTCATCTGTAACGTGTGTAATATTAAAAGTAACAATTTCAATACCAAGTTTCTGTAAGTCAGACTCACTTGTTCTTTTTACCGAGGTAGAAAAGCTATCCCTATTTTTATTCGCTTCCTCAACCGTTAATGTAGCGATAATCGCTTTTAAATGACCCTCTAAAATCTGCCGAATTTGTTGTTCTCGATGATCTATTTGCACACCTAAAAAGTTCTCCGCAGAACTAATTAAATTTTTTGTATCGTTATAAAATTTCACCGTGGCAACAGCCGTAACATTAATCGGGACATCCTCTCTTGTTACAATTCCTTTTGCCTCAATTGTTAAGTTCGAAGGTTGTAAACTTAAAGTTCCCATTTTATGTATAATGGGTAAAACAACGGCTCCGCCACCTACAACAACTTTTATTTTCTTACCGTGTTCATCGGTTTCTACGTTTTTGCTGCCCAATGCACTACCTGTAATAACCATTGCCGTATCTCTACCTACAACTTTATAACGGCTAATTGCATAAAGGATAACCCCTAATACTACTACAATTAATACGCCGCCAATCCCAATTGTTGAAAGCATTGAATCTCCTCATTTCATATTAAATTTTAAATAGATCTGTTTCATTCGTTCTCTGATATACTACAAAACGATTATCTTTCACTTCCCAAACAATTACCTCTGTTTCTAGCGGAATTGCTTTTCCATCTCTACTGATTGCTGTTTTAAATATATACCCTAAATCGTGTTCAACTTTTACTTCACCTAATGAATCCGCTCCTTCCTTAATTTCCATCGTAATAATTCCTTTTCTGCCCACCATATCCTCTAAATTCACCGCAGAAGAACTCTCCATGTGTTTCAATGGTCGTAAGAAAAAATAAGAAATAACAAAAGTTAGAACAAAAGCTGCGATTGCAGATATAATTAAAACACCTATAGAAGAAAAGGCTGAAAGGATAAACTTTTGAAGTATTAACCCAACCCCACCTTGAAAACTGGCAAACAATACGGCTTCACTTGGTCCAAAAGGTAATACATCCAAATGGCCCGTTAATGCATCGATTACGTCTCCTAATAGTAAGATAATAATTAATAAAACAACCCCACCAACCAATAGATACCAATAAAGGTGTTCCATCGTGGCTCCATCGATGTGCATAGTCTTCATCACCACCTTTCAAGATAACCTTATTTAAATATGAAACTACAAAAATAATAAGTATTGTATATTTACATACGTATTTATATGAAAAAAGTTCCAGGCAATATCCAGCCGATTCATAAAAAAAGGATGAATTCATATTTCATCCTTTTTTGCTGTTACAGAACAATCTCAAAAGTTGTCCCCTGATTCGGTTTGCTTGAAACATTGATTGTTCCGCCGTGTGCCTCAACTAAATGCTTTACAATGGATAAGCCAAGTCCGCTTCCGCCTAGAGCCCTTGTTCTTGATTTATCCACGCGGTAAAACCGCTCAAATATTCGAGGTAGATCATTTTCCGGTATTCCTTTACCATTGTCCGCAACGACAATATGCAGTGTTCCATCCTCTTCAAAAACTTTCACCTCAACCATTGTATTCAGTTCTGAGTACTTTCTGGCATTATCCAATAAATTAATGACTACCTGTTCAAACCGGACGGGGTCAATGAACCAAAGGAGATCCTCCGAGCAGCATAATTGGAGATTCATCTGGTGCTCTTTAAAGGCAGGCGAAATTTTTTCGTAAGTCCCTTCAAAATAGGGGCGCAAATGAACTGTTTTTTTTTCAATTGTAAAATTATTCTCATCCATCTTTGCCAAATGAAATAATTCTTTGATCAGCTGTGAAAGCTTGGCCGCTTCCTCATGGATAATCATTAAATATTTATCCCGCTCAGCAGCTGCTGTATCAGCACGGCGGGCTATATCCGCATAGCCTTTGATATACGTTAAGGGCGTTCTTAGTTCATGTGAAATGCTCGCTAAAAATTCATCTCGCTCATTTTTCAGCATCTCTAAATCACGTGCGAGTACCTTGATGGAATCAGCTAACTCTCCGATTTCATCTTTTCCCAAGCTTGGCAGTGATACGGAAAAATCTCCTTTACTCAGCCGTTTTGTTGCTTCACTCATTTGAACGAGCGGGTTGGTCACATAAATTGTCAAGAAAATAATAATGATTCCCATAAACACAATGGACAATATTCCGGCTAATAAAAAATGGCGATTTAAATCGGAAATTAAATCCTTAATTTTTTGTGTGGTTTGAAACATATAGACATAGCCCTTAATTTTCGCATCCACTTTGATGGGGCTGATGGAGGCAATATAGGCCTCATGCTGCCAATCCTCTTCTAATATTAATCCGTCATGCGGCACCTGTTTTGGTGTGGAACGAATGATTTTCCTCATTCCCTCACTTACTGTGTTGGAAGACATAACAATCTTCCCCGTATGGTCCGTTAGGATGACTTGCGTATCGGTTCGGGATTCCATCAGGGCAATATGCTTAATCGTTTCATCGTGAAAAGAGGCCTCGAGGATTTCACGATGATTGTTCCCGCGTGTCTGAAGTGCCTGCAGCTCATCATGCACTCTTGAATGGATAATATTATTGTGTAAAAAAAACATAGAAATCGATTCTAATAGAAAAATAGCCAGAAAGAAAAGGACACCTATTTTAATGGAAATTTTATTCATCTTCTTTGACACCTCTCTCTCAAGGATACTACAGCAAGCATCAAGAAGATGTAGCAGAAATCAAACAAAAATAAGATGCCCCGATTTTTCGGGACACCATATGTAAAAAGGGAGGTTAATTTGAGTGAGCGAGTATTCCTTGCTACTGCTCCTTCATCTTAGCGGTAAAGATTGAAGATGTTATGAAGAAGTTGTGGTGAATTTGTGAAGTTGAAAACATCACAGACTTGAGATGATATAGTAATGGTAGAGGGAGTGGTGTCCGATGAAGATATTACTTGTAGATGATGAAAAAAGAATTATTGAAGTTCTCGAAGCCTACCTCGTAAGGGAAGGGTACGAAATATATAGTGCGGATAATGGCATCGATGCCTTAAAAAAAGCCAAAACAGTTGAACCTGATTTGATTATTTTAGATCTAATGCTCCCGGATATATCCGGTGAGGAGGTTTGCCGTCTGTTAAGAAAGGAATCGGATGTGCCGATCTTAATGCTGACAGCAAAATCTGCCGAGGATGACCGGATTAATGGCATTGTGATTGGGGCTGATGATTACTTAACAAAACCATTCAGCCCCAGGGAAGTGGTCGTCCGGGTCCAGGCTATTTTAAGAAGAGTGAAGAAATCTGAAAAACTCGAACTTCTGGAATTTAACGACAAGAAGCTGATCATTGATTTAATCAAAAAAGAGGTAATGATTAACGGCACTAATGTTATTTTGACACCAATTGAATATAAGCTGTTAACCAATATGGCGCTGAATCCGGGACGAGTTTACAGCAGGATGGACCTTCTTGAAAAAATTCAGGATGAAGGCATGTTTTATGAAGGCTACGAGCGAAGCGTTGACACGCATATCAAAAACCTCCGAAAAAAAATTGAAATGGATACAAGACAGCCGGATTTTATCCTTACTGTTTTTGGAATGGGCTACAAATTTGGAGGGGTATTAGATGCTGCAAACGCTCCGGTCTAAGATTTTGTTCTATTTTTTAACCATTAGCATGATTGGAATCATCTGTGTAAGTTTTTTCATCCAATATGGTTTTGAAGAAAGCTTTAAAAGCTATTTAGACGGGAATCGTGATAAAAAGATTGATAGAATCATTGGTGAAATAGAAAAAGACTATCAAAATACTGGTCATTTCACCAGTAATGATATCTTTAATTTACTGCATGAACATGCGATGACGGACCAGCTTTACTTTCAATTGTATGACCGTTTTGGCCAGCTTCAATTGGATTCATCTAAAATCAGAGGAATGCTGAATAATCTTGGATTGGCAGAGCCGACGCCAAGCGGGGAAAAATGGCAGTCCAAAACGTATACATTAAAAGTGGATAAAGTAGTAATCGGCAAACTGACAGCCATTTATCCGGAAGGGTTAATCGATAATGAGTATACCTTTTTGCAAACCATTCAATTTTATATTCTTGGAGCGGTTTGTGTAACCATTGTTTTAGCGATCCTCTTTAGTATGCTTTTCTCAAAAAAATTGACATCTGGCTTAAAAAAAGTATCCTTTGCGGCAAATGAGCTGCAGCAGCATAATCTTAATATCCGAATTCCGCTTACCGGATTGCCGACAGAAGTAAAGCATCTCGCCATATCCTTTAATAATCTCGCCGAATCCTTGGCAAAAGAAGAAATGCTTAGAAAACAATTTACCGGGGACTTAGCCCACGAGTTGCGTACGCCGCTTGCAACTTTGCGCAGTCAAATTGAAGCCTTTCAGGATGGAATATGGAAGCCCACCCCACAGCGCTTGCAGCAGAGCCATGAGGAGCTGATGCGCTTAGTTAGGCTTGTGAACGAGCTTGAAAAATTGCTTGCAGCTGAAAATCCGCAAATTCGTTTGGAAAAAATTGAGCTGGAAGCTGGCAGTGTATTGGCAGCTCTTTGGGAAATGTTCTTTCCATTATGTAAACAAAAGGGTGTCCACCTCCATATCGATGAACCGGATCAAGAGGAATTGTTTTTAGCTGACAAGGATAAATTGGTGCAAATTCTCGCGAATATCCTGAATAATGCATTGAAATATACGCCGGAAGGAAAAAACGTCACCATATCGGTGCTAACTGAAAGAGAGGGGTATGTTGGTTTTAAAATTGAGGATGAAGGCTCTGGGATGGCAGAAGACGACATCCCGCATATTTTTGAACGTTTCTACCGCGGCGACAAATCCCGCGATCGAAAAACAGGCGGAGTCGGTATTGGTCTCTCCATTGTCAAAGCGCTAATGGATGCCCATAAGGGAATCATTAAGGTTAAGAGCAGATTAAATAATGGAACATGTATGATTATGTGGTTCCCAAGAGAAGAATAGAAAAAAGGGCTGGTCTCGCGCAAATAGCCGCGGGGCCAGCCTTTTTTTAATGATTCAACAAATCACTCACATGATAGATCCTGCCGTTTTCAACATTGCCGCCTAATACTAAATCAACTAACGCCTCTGCGACAGCTTCTGCTGGAAGGAGAGTGTTGTTCGTCTTAAACTCCTTAAATTTTTCCAGCTCTCTAAAAGCTTCACTGGAGGAGGAGCGTATCGTTTCCTGCATCTTCGTATCCATTACGCCAGGGCTGAAAGCAATAATTTTATTGTTCGAACTTAAAGCCGTCTGTTCCAGTGCCGCAGTTTGCGTAAACATATTGAGTCCTGCTTTGGCACTACAATAAACACTCCAGCCTTCAATGGAGCGGCTTGCCGCACCGGATGTAATATTAATCGCATGGATGGAGGTGGATGTTTGCTGTGCTTTCTTTAAAAAGAGATTGGTAATTAGAATGGGTGCAATTAAATTAACCTGGATATTGCTAATAATGGGTGTTTGGTCTAAATTGCCCACAGTGTGGATCGGATCGATCACACCCGCATTATTAAATAGGAAGATTTCTTTCGGGTTATTTAGAAAAATATAATGGGCAATGACCATAAATACTTCCTGAACCTCTTTTTCCAACGAAAGATTACAGGAATAATGCTTATAGTTGCTGCCCTGTTGAAGGGCAAAATTCCTCAGTTCCTCATTTTCGGTGCGCGCAACTGAAATAACGGTAATTTGTTCATTTAACAGCCGTTTGGCGATCGCTTCGCCTAATCCCCTTGACGCTCCGGTTACAATGGCATATCTCATTTTTTCCCCCTGTTTTTAGCAGCTGATTTAAACTGTCATTAATTAGCAAAACGTAGTTTCATTGTAGTCCTATCATTTCGGTAAAGCAAACGAATTGAAAACGATAAAAAAAATGGCTGTTTTCGCAACAAAGCTTGCAAAAACAGCCTCAATAAAACAACGCGGCATCAAGAAATGAGCCGCGTTTTTAAAATTTCCCCGTATATTGAAAAACTAACACGGCGAGCCCCAGCACCCATACATAAATCGCAAAGGGCTTTAAGGAGTGTTTTTTCAAAAAACCAATCATCCATCTTACGGCAAAATAACCGAAAACCGCTGAAGAAAAGATTCCAACCAGCAGGGCCGATAAAGTTATTTCTTCGCCGCCGCCGCGGACCAAATCAAACGATTGCAGAACTACTGCCCCGGCAATCGCCGGCGTTGATAACAAGAAAGAAAAATAGGCAGCCGTTCCTCTGTCAAGCTTACGCCACAGGGCTGCAACAATGGTCATACCTGAGCGGGAAATCGCCGGGAAAATGGCTGCTGCTTGAAATGTTCCAATAATCAATGCATCCGTATAGCTGATATCATCCATTTTCTTATAACCATGTTTGATCGAATCGGCAGACCAGAGAAAAATGCCAGTAATTAAAAACTCCCAGCCTATCGTCACCCCTGTTTTCGAGATTTCTTCAAAATAATCCTTAAACAATAATCCGATCACCACTGCTGGAATTGTTCCGACAATGAGCAATAAGGTTAATTTACTAAACGGATTTTTAATGATTTTCGTAAATTCATGCTTATAAAAAACAAATACAGCAAGCAGTGTCCCGATATGAAGCATTGTATCAAGTAAAAGCCCCGCTTCCTGCAGGCCAAACAAGTTTCTTCCTAAATAAAGATGTCCTGTACTGCTGATCGGTAAAAATTCCGTTAATCCCTGAATCGTTCCCAATATAAGTGCTTCTAATTTTGTTAACATAAACTCCCTCTCTTTTTCAGTATTGGAGTGCTTGTATAATAAATATTCGGAAAAGCTGTCTCTATTCAATCAATTTTTCATTTCGAGTTCATTTTAAGTGCAAAACCATTCAGTTCTCCCATAAAATAAGTGTAAGGCATATTGGGGGAGGAGAAGGCATTTTGAAAAGCAGCCACTTATTATTTAATACATCGATAGGTGTGAAGAAACCTGAAAATATACGCAATAAAGAGCAAGCATGCCCTTTTTGTGCTCGAGACCAGCTCACAAATCTTCTTGAGGTTGACGGGTCGATTATTCTTTTGAAAAATAAATATCCTGTTTTAGAGAATGCTTATCAAACCGTTTTAATTGAAACAGATGAATGTCAAGGGGAATTATCATCCTATTCCAAATCCCATTTACATAAACTTTTATCCTTTGGGATTAGAAATTGGCTGGAGATGGAGAAAAGCGGTAAATGGAACTCGGTGATTTTTTTTAAGAACCATGGTCCCTTATCAGGAGGAACAATTGCTCACCCGCATATGCAAATTGTTGGATTAAATGATATCGACTACAAGGAAAAAATTGCCGAGAATGCTTTTGAAGGAATTCTCATCGAAGAAATGGATGGGGTTAAATTATCCTTATCAACAAAACCTCGTGTAGGCTTTTATGAGTTCAATGTTGAAATGCCTGATGCCGGATATATAGAAACTTTTGGAGATTTTGTTCAAACAGCGGTTCATTATATTCTTAACAACTTCCCGTTCAAGGCATCCAGCTATAATGTATTTTTTCATCATATTCATAATAAAATAGCGGCCAAAATTGTTCCGCGCTTTGTTACCACTCCGCTATATATTGGTTACGGCATTCCTCAAGTTCCCAATAATTTGGAGTGGATGGCCGAGCATGTAAGAACCCTTTATTTTCCTGCCAAATGAGCTGGTGGATATATGGATGAACTATGAAAATTAACCCATTCTATGGTTAGAAGTTGTGATTTTTTTTTATTAAAAATATAATGGAGTAATGTACAAGATCCTTTTTAAGGTTTTAGATGTTTAAGGAGAATGAAAGCATGACTTCAGATAAAAATTCAAATTCAAAACTCGATTATAGTTTGGTCTTTATTTTACTATTGCTATTTTTAGCCAGCTGCTTATCGATTTACAGTGCCCAAGCGAGCGGACAATACAAAGAAAACTTTGTCGTTAAGCAAATACTTTGGTATGGCGTGGGCGGATTGATCGCAACTGGTGTAATGACCTTGGATTCCGATCAATTAAAAAAGCTGACCTGGTATGTGTATGGGTTTGGGCTTTTCCTCCTTGCCCTTTTAATAGTAGCTCCCGCTAGTCTTGCGCCAACCATTAATGGGGCGAAAAGCTGGTTTAAGGTGCCGGCAATGGGATCGCTTCAGCCATCTGAATTCGTAAAAGTCTTCCTCATTATGGCTCTTGCACGAGTAATTGATGACCACCACCAGAAAAATCCAGTCAAAACCATGCAAACAGACTTTTGGCTACTGATCAAGCTAGGCTTGGTAACCCTAGCACCATTAGCTCTTATTATGAAACAGCCAGACTTGGGAACAGGCCTCGTGTTACTATCTATTTTATTAGGGATGATATTTATTTCCGGGATAACCTGGAAATTGCTTGTGCCCATTTTCTCATCCGTAGCAACAATGTTTTCTGTTGTTTTTTATTTCGTATTAATAAAACCGGACCTGCTGGAGAAGTATCTTGGAGTAAAGCAATACCAATTTGGCCGAATCTATTCCTGGCTGGATCCTTATAATTATCAAAGCGCAGAGGGGTATCAGCTGACAAGATCGCTTCTTGCCATTGGTTCCGGCGAAACGATGGGAAAAGGTTACGGGAACAGAGATGTCTATTTACCGGAAGGGCATACGGACTTTATATTCAGCATTGTTGGTGAAGAATTCGGATTCATCGGCTCAAGCGTGTTGATTAGTATATTTTTCTTATTGGTTTACCATATTACCAAGGTTGGTATGGAGACGAAGAATAATTTTTATACCTATCTTTGTGTCGGTGTCATTAGTATGATTACCTTTCACGTCTTTCAAAATATCGGGATGACGATCGGGGTATTGCCGATTACCGGTATCCCGCTGCCTTTTATCAGCTATGGCGGAAGCTCACTGATGGGGAATATGATGGGGCTTGGCTTAATTTTCTCGATCCGCTATCATTACAAAAAATATATGTTCTCGACAACAGCTTAAAGAAGGTGTCAGCATGGACAAAGAATTTGCGTCACAATTTGAGGCTTTGCTTGAAAAATACAGTGAACTCCTTTTAGGGGAAAGTTCAGAAGAAACAAAGGAAAAGGTGAAGGCATGGGCTTTGTATTCACATATCGCCAAATCCATGCCAGCCTTAATCAATCATTGGAACGGACTTTACCCTGAAGGAAAAGAAGAAATGAAAAGAATCGTGAATGAAATCAAACTGCTAAATGAACAGCACCGGAAAACGTCGCAAAAATAGAATGTTTCATTATTATTTTTTCCTCAAGAGCCAACCTTGAGGATATTTTTATGCTCAAGCAGTTTTATTTGGAGACATGTTTCAAGAGTATAGGATGAGGGGGGATAACGGACACGATTGAAGATTTTTCGGGATGAAGTGTCCGCAAGAGAGGGTATAACGGACACAGTTGAAGATTTTGAAGATGAAAGTGTCCGTAAGAGCGGTTATAACGGACACAGTTGAAAATTTTGAGGATGAAAGTGTCCGTAAGAGAGGGGATAACGGACACAGTTGACAATTTTGAGGATGAAAGTGTCCGTAAGAGAGGGGATAACGGACACAGTTGATGAATTTTAAGATGAAAGTGTCCGTAAGAAAAGGTATAACGGACACTGTTCAAAATTTCCAGAATAAAATTGACCGTAAGACTGACTAGAACAACCATTTCAACAAAAAACACACGAATTTATTTATCGTGTGTTTTCCCATTAACTCAGATATAATCCGTTCACTCATGCCGCCGCATTCTTACTGAATCATGCCGCCGCTAGGGAGTTGGTTTGTATATCCCTGGAACTGCTGGTAGGATTGCTGAAGCTTTTGCTGGTCTGCAGCTTCAATGGAGTACCAGCCTTTTCTAAACATTAAATCATAAAGGTCTCGTTGGCATTTTTGCGTTTCGGTAAAAATTTGCAAAATATCATTATAGAGACCTTGATGACTGGCCTCATGCAGTGCCTGACTATAGGAAGTAGTCATATATTTTTCCGTAGTCAGCAAATCATTGATAAAATCGCGCTCATTCATCTGTGGTGTTTTTGGCACCTGTGCTTCTGGATTTTGAATCTTTTGTTGGTTTTGAAATTGATTCATGTGTGTTTCTTCCTCCTTTCCTACTGCATTCCATTTAGTGGCTGCTGGGAATTGGCATGATGGCCTAAATGATTAAGCAGCTGCTGATAGTGGCGTTGATGCATTTGCCCACATTTTTCTGCTTCTGCTTTTAATTCCGGGTCCTGACATTGCTGGGCAAAAAAATGTGCCTTTTTAGCAGAAAGTAAATTCCAAGACATCATATCGGTTAAATAAAGGGAATCCTTTGTTGAAATAACTCCAGGCGGCTGCTGCCATGTAGCCTGCTGATTTTGCATATTCATATTTTGCTGTTGCATCCTAAAACCCTCCTATTTTATTTCTTCTTAAATTGGTTATTCTGGCTGTTCCGTTTGCCGCCGCCGTCATTTTCGACGCTTGGTCCGGCATTGCCCTCCACACTGGCTGCACTGATTCCAGCCTTGGAAGGGTGCTTTTTCATTTTGCCCATGTTCATCACCTCGATATTAGAATGCCCAATGGACCATTTATTCCTCTCAAAAATTAAATTTCAAAAAAATTTCAAAATTCCACCATTAACGATTGCACAAATTTTCAAAATATTTTATAGTTAAAGGTAGCAAAACTCCTTTAAATGGAAAAAATTTTTTGAAATAAAAATGAATGAGTATTCATTCAAAAAGGTTGAAGGGGGAGACAATGTTGAACCAACTTATTAAAAAAGCGGCCGTCTTAGGATCTGGCGTAATGGGCTCAGGAATCGCGGCCCATCTGGCAAACATAGGCATACCAACCTTATTGTTGGATATCGTACCACGGGAATTAACCGAAGAAGAAAAAGCAAAGGGACTAACCTTGGAAGACAAACAGGTCCGGAATCGGATCAGCAGTCTGTCCATTCAAAAGCTATTGAAGCAAAAACCGGCACCGTTATCTGTGAAAAGAAATGCAGCCTTAATTGAAGCAGGTAACCTTGAAGATGATTTAAGCAAATTAAAAGATGTTGACTGGGTCATTGAAGTAGTGGTCGAAAATTTAAATGTGAAGAAACAAGTATTTGAAAAAGTGGATCAATATCGTAAACCAGGCAGTATCATTAGCTCGAATACATCTGGGATCTCGGTTGAAGCAATGGTAGAGGGAAGATCGGATGATTTCAAAAAGCATTTCCTTGGGACACACTTCTTTAATCCACCGCGCTATTTGAAGCTGCTCGAAGTGATTCCAACCCAATATACTGACCCGGAAGTTCTTTCATTTGTGAAAACCTTTGGTGAGGATGTGTTAGGAAAAGGGGTTGTTGTCGCCAAGGATACACCCAATTTTATTGCCAATCGTATCGGAACCTATGGCCTGCTGATTACCCTTCAAGAAATGCTGAAGGGCGGTTATAGTGTCGGCGAGGTTGATTCTGTTACGGGTCCGTTAGTGGGCCGTCCAAAGAGTGCCACCTTCCGGACACTTGATGTAGTTGGATTAGATACGTTTGTCCATGTGGCTAACAATGTATTCGAACAGGTAGAAGGGAAAGAGAAGGAAGTTTTTGCGGTGCCTGCATTCATGAATACCATGCTTGAAAAAGGCTGGCTCGGCAGCAAATCTGGGCAAGGCTTCTTTTTGAAAAAAGGCAAAGACATTCTTGAACTGGATCCTAATACATTAGAATATGGTCCACGCAAAAAATTACAATCTGCATCGATCGAACTCTCCAAGCAGGAAAAAGGTATGTCCAATAAATTGAAAGCGCTTGTTTTTGCAAATGACCGGGCTGGACAATTATTATGGAATATTTTAACTCCGGTGCTGGTCTATTCAGCACAATTACTAGGTGCAATTGCCGATAATATAGTCGCCATTGATCGTGCGATGAAATGGGGCTTCGGCTGGGAATTGGGCCCATTTGAAACATGGGATGCCATTGGCGTTGAAAAATCTGTTCAAAAAATGAAGGAATCTGGTTTAGAAGTTCCAGCATGGGTAACGGAAATGCTTGAAAAGGGATTTACTTCCTTTTATAAAGAAGATTCCTTCTACCGCAATGGTGAATATTCATCAGTGGAATTGAATCCAAAAGTCATAGATCTAAAAAAAGTGAAGAAGCAAAATGGCGTGATTAAAAAGAACAGCGGTGCGAGCCTTATCGACATAGGCGATGGTGTAGCTCTCCTTGAATTCCACTCACCTAATAATTCAATCGGACTGGATATTATTCAAATGGTTAATTACGCAATCGATGAGGTGGAGAAAAACTACAAAGGGCTGGTCATCGGGAATCAAGGTAAAAACTTCTGCGTCGGTGCCAACCTGGCAATGATTTTAATGGAAGCACAGGATGATAATATTTACGAAATAGATATGGTGGTTCGGCACTTCCAACAGGCCATGCTGAAAATAAAATACAGTGCAAAACCAGTGGTTGCTGCTCCATTTGCGATGACTCTTGGCGGCGGAGCTGAAATTTGTTTACCGGCATCTCACATCCAAGCATCAGCAGAAACCTATATGGGACTTGTCGAATCCGGTGTTGGGTTAATTCCTGGAGGCGGCGGAAACAAGGAGCTTTATATTAAGCATTTAGAAAGCTATCCGAATGGAGTACCATTCGACCTCCAAACGGTGGCCAATAAAGTCTTTGAAACAATCGCGATGGCAAAGGTGTCGACCTCGGGCGAGGAAGCAAGGGAGAATAATTACTTAAATCTTGCAGATGGAATCAGCGTGAACAGCGACCACTTGTTATATGATGCGAAGCAGACCGTTCTCGCTCTTCATGATAAAGGCTATAAACCAAAAGTACGCAGAAAAGTGCCGGTTGTCGGGGAAACAGGTTATGCCACCCTATTACTGGGCGCAGAGGCGATGAAATTGTCCGGCTATATCTCGGAGCATGATTTGAAAATTGCCAAAAAGCTTGCTTATGTCATTGCAGGCGGCAAAGTTCCGTTTGGAACTGAAGTGGATGAACAATATCTATTGGATCTTGAAAGAGAAGCATTCTTAAGCCTTGTAGCAGAGCCGAAATCACAGCAGCGCATGCAGCATATGCTTGTAAAAGGAAAACCTTTAAGAAATTAATTACTAGATTAAGAGATTGGAGGGAATGTAATGAGAGAAGCAGTTATCGTGGCCGGGGCCCGGACCCCGGTAGGGAAAGCGAAGAAGGGAACGCTTGCCCATGTTCGCCCTGATGACTTGGGCGCACTGGTAGTCAAAGAAACCTTAAAACGTGCCGGAAATTATGAAGGGAATATAGATGATTTAATTATCGGCTGTGCGATGCCGGAAGCCGAGCAGGGAACGAACATGGCTCGCAACATCGGGGCTTTAGCCGGTCTGCCATACACTGTACCTGCCATCACCATCAATCGGTTCTGTTCTTCAGGTTTACAGGCGATTGCCTATGCGGCACAGGGGATTATGCTGGGTCACACGGACACAGCCATTGCAGGCGGAGCAGAGTCCATGAGCATGATTCCGATGATGGGTCATGTGGTCCGGCCAAATATTAAAATAGCCGAAACAGCCCCGCAATACTATATGAGCATGGGGCATACAGCTGAACAAGTGGCAATGAAATATGGAATCACCCGTGAAGAACAAGATGCGTTTGCGGTAAGAAGTCATCAGCGTGCAGCAAAAGCAATTCTAGAAGGTAAATTTGCCGATGAGATCGTTTCGGTGGATGTAACGGTCCGTACGATTGGTAGTGACAACAAATTGGTTGAAAAGACGGTTCAATTTTCCCAGGATGAAGGAGTCCGCCCGGATACGAATCTTCAAACGTTGGCAAAACTGCGGCCTGCTTTCTCTGTAACAGGCTCTGTTACGGCTGGAAATGCGTCACAAACAAGTGACGGCGCGGCAGCAGTCATGGTCATGGACCGGGAAAAAGCAGAATCACTTGGGCTTAAGCCATTGGCAAAATTTCGATCGTTTGCAGTGGGCGGCGTTCCACCGGAAATTATGGGGGTGGGTCCTGTTGTAGCGGTGCCAAAAGCGTTGAAACTGGCGGGACTTGAGCTTTCAGATATCAGCTTGTTCGAATTAAATGAGGCATTTGCATCCCAATCCCTGCAAGTCATTCGTGAACTTGGCCTAGATGAAGAGAAAGTAAATGTAAACGGAGGCGCCATTGCTCTTGGCCACCCGCTTGGCTGTTCAGGAGCAAAGCTAACATTGTCACTTATCCATGAATTGAAGCGCCGAAATGAACAATTTGGTGTGGTAACGATGTGTATCGGCGGCGGAATGGGTGCTGCAGGAGTATTTGAACTTCTTTAAAAAATAGGGGCAAAATACTTGGCCCCTTTTAGGAGGAATTTAGAAATGGCCAATCAAACGGAAAAAATCATTAAAGGCGGAAGCTTTTTAATTGAAGATATTCCTTGCGATCGTGTTTTTACTCCCGAGGACTTTACCGATGAGCAAAAAATGATTGCGAAGACCACGGAAGATTTTGTGGAAAATGAAGTGCTGCCACATGTTGAATTCTTAGAAAAACATGAATTTGACCGTACCGTAAAACTTTTAAAAGAAGCGGGCGAGCTTGGGCTTCTTGCGGCAGATGTCCCTGAAGAATACGAAGGATTGGGATTAGACAAAGTCAGCTCATCCCTAATTACAGAGAAAATGGCGAAGGCTGGCGGCTTCTCGCTCTCTCACGGTGCACATGTGGGAATTGGCTCACTTCCCATTGTTTTGTTTGGAACCGAAGAACAAAAGAAAAAATATTTACCTGCCCTCGCATCAGGTGAAAAATTGGCTGCTTACGCCTTAACAGAGCCGGGTTCAGGTTCGGATGCACTTGGCGCTAAAACAACAGCAAAATTAAACGCCGAGGGTACTCACTATATCCTGAACGGTGAAAAGCAATGGATTACCAACGCCGGTTTTGCCGATCTATTCTGTGTATACGCCAAGGTGGATGGAGAGCACTTTACAGCCTTTATCGTAGAAAGAGACTTCCCGGGTGTTTCTACAGGTGCAGAAGAGAAGAAGATGGGGATTAAGAGCTCTTCGACTCGTACCTTGATTCTTCAGGATGTCCCAGTACCAAAAGAAAACCTCTTAGGCGAATTTGGCAAAGGCCATGTCATCGCTTTTAATATTTTAAACATTGGCCGTTATAAACTGGCGGTCGGAGCAGTTGGCGGTTCTAAAAATGCCTTTGCAATGACTGTAAAGTATGCAAATGGGCGCCAGCAATTCAAAACGCCGATTTCTCAATTCAATCTGACAAAAGAAAAATTCGGTACGTTGGCATCGAAGATTTATGCAGCAGAAAGCTCCGTGTATCGTACGATAGGATTGTATGAGGATAACCAAGGCAAGCTATCAACTGAGGAATCAAAGGACATTAAATTAGTCGCAAATTCGATTGCAGAATATGCGATTGAGTGCTCCTTAAATAAATTCTTTGCAAGTGAAGTTCTTGATTACGTTGTTGACGAAGGCGTGCAAATTCATGGTGGATACGGCTACATGCAGGAGTACCCAATTGAAAGAGCCTACCGTGACTCACGGATCAATCGGATCTTTGAAGGAACAAATGAAATCAACCGTCTCCTTGTACCCGGAACCTTTTTGAAAAAGGCGATGAAAGGCGAGTTGCCGTTATTCCAAAAAGCATTACAGCTACAGGAAGAATTGATGATGTTAATGCCGGAAGATCCAGGCGATGAGCCGCTTGCACAGGAAAAATATTTAGTAAGAAATGCCAAGAAAATTGGCTTATTGGCTGCTGGTTTAGCGGCTCAAAAATATGGCAAAGCACTTGAAAGAGAACAAGAGGTGCTTTCCAACATAGCCGACCTCATCTCGAATGCATATGCAATGGAATCTGTTGTGTTACGCACGGAAAAAGCGATTGCAAAAGCAGGTTTGGAAAAGAACAAACAAAAGCTTCTTTACACACAGATTTTCTGTCAAGAAGCCTTTAATGAACTGGAGCAGATTGCCAAAGAAACCTTGGTGGCTATCGAACATGGAGATATTCTTCGAATAATGCTCTCCTCGCTAAGAAAATTAACCCGCCACACACCAACCAATGTCATTGTGAAAAAACGCGAAGCAGCAGATGTAATCATTGCAGCTGAACGATACCTAGTTTAATTCAATGGGGCCAGACCCCCGCCGCTTTAACGCATTACCGGAGCGGGGGTCTGACCCCTGTCAATTTTGAATGGCGGAAAAATGCAATATTTATTTAAAATTGTCGTATTATTATGCTTTTTTCTATTAGGAATTTCGACTTTAATGTGGTAATATTCAATTGTTACGTTTGTTTAATTAAGGAAAAATCGGCGGTGAAACAGATGTCTATGATTTTTTACTGGTACCCGAAATGCGGTACTTGTCGAAAAGCAAAGAAATGGCTGGATGATCATCATCTTTCCTACAAAGAAATACATATTGCTGATAATCCCCCTTCAAAGCTTGAGCTGGAGGATTATTATCAAAAAAGCGGTTTAGAATTAAAGAAATTCTTTAATACCAGTGGCCTAAAATATCGGGAATTAGGTATTAAGGACAGATTAAAATCTGCAACTGAAGCCGAGCTGCTTGATTTATTGGCTTCAGACGGGATGTTAATCAAAAGACCAATTTTAACGGATGGGAATAAAGTTACGGTTGGTTTTAAAGAAGAAGAGTATGAAAAAACGTGGTTGTAAGCGTTTTAATGCGTGCTTTTCCGATTATTAAACAGGGAAATCGATTTTTTTATCGATGATAGATTTAAGAATAATTTATGGAGGGATTTTCGTAATGAGCACACCAAAGGACTTACGTTATTCAGAAGAGCATGAGTGGGTAAAGGTTGAAGGGGAAAAAGTACGTGTTGGGATTACTCATTTTGCACAGCACGAACTAGGAGATATCGTATTCGTTGAACTTCCTGAAGTGGGCGATGAAGTAACTGCTGATGAAGCATTTGGCAGCGTGGAATCCGTTAAAACAGTTTCTGAACTTTATGCACCTGTAAGTGGTAAGGTGGTTGAAATAAACGAAGATTTAAGTGACAACCCTGAATTTGTTAACGAATCTCCATATGAGAAAGCATGGATGATTGTTATTGAATTATCTAATAACAGCGAATTAGATAAGTTAATGTCTGCTGAACAATATGAAGAAATGATTAATGAAGATTAATCAATGGACGGGAAGCGCCTTTTTAGAAGGTGCTTTTCTTTTTTTTACCATTATTTCAATCAAAAGATAAGGGTAAGCTAAAATAATTAATTATTTTTGGACGAACATTCATAAATGGGATACACACGTTATATGTATAAGTAGAATATGTTAACATTAAACCAACAACTCCATTATAAGGTGATTAATTATGAGTGACTCGTATGTTGACAAGGTTCTAATTGTGGAAGGAAAATCAGACAAAAAAAAGGTAAAAAGTATTGTGAAGGAACCGGTTGAAATTATTTGTACAAATGGAACGATCAGTATAACCAAATTAGATGAACTGATTGATTTTCTTGAAGACAAAGATGTTTATATTCTGGTGGATGCCGATGAAGCAGGTGAAAAGCTGCGCAAACAATTTAAAAGGGAATTTCCTCATGCGGAACATATCTATATTGACCGGATGTATCGTGAAGTAGCCACCGCCCCTGAACATCATCTTGCCACTGTATTGCTTGGGGCAAATATTGACGTTCATACCCAGTATTTAGAGAATTGCTGAGCGAATTGTTATGAAGGAATGGAACAGAGAAGAATACTCTTCATTCATGGAAAATCAATCATCCGGCCTTGTTTACTTTTATACGCCATTATGCGGTACCTGTCAGGTTGCTTCGAGAATGCTTCAAATTATTGAGGAAATGGTCCAAGTCCCAATGGGGAAAATGAATATCAATTTCTACCCAGAGCTCGCCAAGGCACACGCGGTTGAAAGTGTTCCGTGCCTATTGTTCATTCAAAATGGAATGGTGGCAGAGGTATTGTATGCTTTCCATTCAGTTCCTTACTTACTAGAAAAAATAAAATATTATTTTAACTAAAAAAACAGATGCGAAACATCTGTTTTTTTTGTCGAGCGATTATTAAAGGAATTCCTGGTGTTATACGGAATATAGATAGTATTGCCTATAGACCGGAGTGATGAGAAATGATTGATTCTATTCGTTGTTTTCTTCTTAAAACAAAAGAACATCGACATGTCCTTCAATTAATAAAAGAAACGGATTCTATCATGATTAGCTTCATCTCAAACAACGAAAGCATCACATTGTCCTTAAAAAATGGCGAAATCACATTGCTTCACGATTCAGAGGAAATGTTCAATAGATATGAAATTTATGGTGATTTCTCAGCCATTGAGCAGCTCCTTACCGGCAAGGAACGATTAAGAAACTTGGTCAAAAGAGAGAAATTGTCGATAGTGGCACCGTTTAGAAGGATCCTCATGCTGGAGTCGCTTTTTTATTTAACAAAAGGGACCGACGTTGCTTCAGCCTAAAAAATACCAGAATAATTTTTCAGAAAATGAGAAAATTCCGTTGACACTCATTTTTTTCCGTGGTACGATTGCTTTCGTGATAAAAAATTGCTTAAGTCATTTAACGTGTTAATTGAATATAGTTGTTGAAAAGCTCTTATCAAGAGAGGTGGAGGGATGTGCCCGATGAAGCCCGGCAACCGTCAATGTTTATTGAAATGGTGCCAATTCACACAAAGCATTTGCTTTGGGAGATGGGAGAAAGGTTCTATTTATAATGCCTTTCTGCCTGTGCAGAAAGGCATTTTTATTTTTCTAAAATAGAATGTTTTAATAAAAATTTCAAACCCTATATTTAAGGAACACTGTGTAAATGGATTTGACGGATAAAAGAAGGTGATTCAATGATTTCGATTAAAAATGTCCGAAAGGTTTTTCCATCGAAGCAGGGGCAGTTAAAAGCAGTAGATGATGTCAACCTGGAAATAAACGAAGGAGAAATTTTCGGTGTAATTGGCTACAGCGGAGCTGGGAAAAGTACGTTAATTCGTATGCTGAATGGTCTGGAACTTCCTTCTGAGGGATCTATTACCGTGGCTGGCCGAGTTATTTCACAAATCAAAGGCAGTGATCTTAGGAAAGCTCGCCAAGAAATCAGCATGATTTTCCAACATTTTAATCTGCTATGGTCAAGGACAGTGAGTGAAAATATTGCTTTCCCATTAGAAATAGCGGGTGTCAAAGGACCGGAAAGAGCTAAAAGAGTAAATGAACTGATTAAACTAGTTGGTTTAGAGGGAAGAGAAAATGCTTATCCATCGCAGCTAAGTGGCGGACAAAAGCAAAGAGTCGGCATAGCAAGAGCGCTGGCGAATAGCCCGAAGGTGTTACTATGCGATGAAGCAACCTCAGCACTAGATCCGCAAACGACAGATTCAATTTTGGATTTGCTCGTTGATATTAATAAAAGATTAGGTTTAACGATTGTGTTAATCACCCATGAAATGCATGTTATCCGTAAAATCTGCCATCGGGTCGCAGTCATGGAAAACGGGAAAATTGTTGAGCTTGGTCACGTGCTGGACGTATTTAAGAACCCAAAAGCTCCAATAACCAAAAGATTTGTTCAGCAGGTTACTGAGCCCGAAGAAACGAAAGAAACAGCCGAGCATCTTCTTGAGAGGTATCATTCGGGTCAAATCGTTCAGTTGACCTTTATCGGGGAGGCGACCGAACAGCCGGTGATCACTAATCTAATCCGAGCGAATGATGTGACGGTTAATATCCTGCAAGGGAAAATATCGCAAACCCAAAGTGGTTCATATGGTACCCTGTTCATTCATCTCGATGGCAGACGGGAAGCAGTCGATAAAGCCATTGACTTTATTCGCACGCAGAATGTTGGCGTGGAGGTGGTAACAAATGAACAGTAATTATTTTCCGAATGTCGATTGGCAGGCAATGTGGGAGGCAACAGTCCAAACGCTTTATATGACTGCGGTTTCGGTACTGGCAACCTTTATTTTAGGAATCTTGCTTGGGTTAATTCTATTCCTGACATCTTCAGGGAATATGTGGCAAAATAAGCCGATTAACGTGGTCATTAGTGCAATAGTGAATGTCTTTCGGTCCATCCCGTTCATTATCTTAATTGTCTTATTAATTCCTTTTACAAACCTATTATTTAAGACAATGATTGGTGAAACCGCAGCATTACCAGCACTGATTATTGGGGCAGCTCCGTTCTATGCCAGAATGGTTGAAATCGGTCTTAGAGAAATTGATAAAGGCGTTATTGAAGCGGCAAAGTCAATGGGTGCCACAACGGGCACAATCATTTGGAAAGTGCTGTTGCCGGAATCGATGCCGGCGCTTGTTTCAGGTATTACCGTTACCGCCATTGCTCTTGTCAGCTATACAGCCATGGCCGGAGTCATTGGTGCAGGAGGTCTTGGGAATCTTGCCTACCTGCAAGGTTTTGAACAAAACCAAAATGATGTCACTTTTGTGGCAACGATTATTATTTTGATTATCGTGTTTGTGATTCAGTTTATTGGTGATGCATTTACAAAAAAATTAGATAAAAGATAAAAGGTGAGGTCAACATGAAAAAATGGATTAGTTTAGTATTAGCGTTATCATTAGCCCTTGTATTAGCAGCATGCGGAACATCCAGCAACAATTCTTCAAGCAGCAGCGATAAAGGGTTAACAAAATTAGTGGTAGGAGCTTCAAGTGTTCCCCATGCTGAAATTTTACGTCAAGCACAACCTATTTTGAAAAAAGATGGAATTGACTTAGTCATTAAAACATTTCAGGATTATATTTTACCGAACAAAGCATTGCAGTCAAAGCAGCTTGATGCAAACTACTTCCAACACATTCCTTATTTAAATGCCCAAAATAAGCAATTTGGTTATGGCTTTGTTAATGCTGGCGGGATTCACATTGAACCGATTGGTGTTTACTCGAAAAAATATAAAAAATTAAGTGATCTTCCTGATGGCGCACATCTAATCATGAGCAACTCAGTTGCCGATCATGGCCGTCTGCTATCTTTACTTGAAGCACAAGGCTTAATTAAATTAAAACCAGGTATTGATAAAACAACTGCAACGATCAAAGATGTGGTATCCAATCCAAAACATTTAATTTTTGATGCAAAATATGAAGCAGCCTTATTGCCAAAAATTTATCAAAATGGTGAAGGCGATGCCGTATTAATTAACTCCAACTATGCGATTGGCGCAGGATTAAATCCGCTTAAGGATTCCATTGCGATTGAAGGTAAAAACTCGCCATATGTAAATATCATTGCGGTACGTAAGGGTGACGAAAACAAACCGGCTATCAAAAAACTGGTAGAGGTTCTTCATTCTAAAACGATTCAAGACTTTATTCTTAAAAAATACAAAGGGGCCGTTGTCCCAGTATCACAATAATATATATAAGAAGAAATACAGAAAAGTCGGTGATTGATTCACTGGCTTTTCTTATTTGGCCATAGGACTATATACATGAAATAATTTACAACGGTAAAAATAGATAAGTATTAAACCTGAAATTGAGATAGCAAATTATAAAAAAATAGGGTATGATTTTATCCGAGTGTGTTTGTCTGCATTAATATAAACCCCTCAGAAATGCTGCCTAATTTGGCAAATTTCACATTGTTTGGAAATTCATTCTCAATTAGTAGCCGATCAGTGAAAATGATTTCTTGTTATTACTGTTTAGGAGTTGCTAACACATTTCATTTGTTATAAGATTGTAATGAGAATAGAATGAGAATAGAATTCTAGACCCAATGGTTAACTTGATACAAAACTTTCTTTGCGGAGGTATAAATATGGCTGGATCAACTTTACAGATCAAAGATCTACATGTAGCAATTGATGGGAAAGAAATTTTAAAAGGTGTAAACCTTGAAATAAAAGGTGGAGAATTCCACGCAATCATGGGACCGAATGGTACTGGTAAATCTACTTTATCATCTGCGATCATGGGTCATCCTAAATATGAAGTAACAAGCGGTAACATTTTATTAGACGGACAGAATGTCTTGGAAATGGAAGTAGATGAGCGTGCGCGTGCAGGCCTGTTCCTTGCGATGCAGTATCCAAGCGAAATTAACGGCGTAACCAATGCCGACTTTTTACGTTCGGCTATCAACAGCCGCCTTGGTGAAGGAAATGAAATTTCATTAATGAAATTTATCCGTAAAATGGATAAACAAATGGAATTCCTGGAGATGGACCTGGATATGGCACAGCGTTATTTGAACGAAGGGTTCTCCGGCGGTGAGAAAAAGCGTAACGAAATCTTACAATTAATGATGCTTCAGCCAAAAATTGCCATCCTGGATGAAATTGACTCCGGTCTTGACATTGATGCCTTAAAAATAGTTTCCAAAGGGATTAATGAAATGCGCGGAGAAGACTTTGGCTGCTTAGTGATTACCCACTATCAACGACTATTAAATTATATCACTCCTGACTATGTGCATGTTATGATGCAGGGCCGAATCGTTAAATCAGGCGGACCAGAGCTTGCACAACGCTTAGAAGCAGAAGGATATGACTGGATCAAAAAAGAGCTTGGAATTGAAGATGAAACAGTTGGGCAAGAAGCGTAAGTAAGTGTTAGGAGGATTACAATGACAACAGAAACGAAATTACCTTTTGATCAGGATTTTGTTCGTTCTTTTTCAAAACAAGCAGGCGAACCTGCTTGGATGGAAGAGCTCCGTTTAAAGGCATTGGCTGATTTTAATAATCTTCCAATGCCAAGGCCGGATAAAACAAAAATCGATAAATGGAACTTTACCCAATTAAGTTCACATACCGTAAAAAGTGAACCATTCACTTCATTAAGTGAATTACCGGAAGAAGTAAAAGCACTCGTTGCGGAAAATAAAAACTTATACATTCAACGCAATCATACACCAGCCTTTTTATCATTATCCGAAGATCTAAAAAGTAAAGGTGTCATTTTTACCGATCTTCTAACAGCGGCAAAAGAACACGGGGATGTGTTGAAAAAATACTACATGACTCAAGCGGTGAATGCCGATGAGCATCGTCTGACTGCACTTCATGCAGCGCTTGTCAATGGCGGCGTATTCTTATATATTCCAAAAAATGTTGAAGTTACTGAACCGATTCAAGCTGTATATTTACATGATAATGCTGAGGTAAATCTTTTTAATCATGTACTTGTTGTTGCAGAAGATAACAGTTCAGTCACATATGTAGAAAACTATATTTCAACAATGGAATCAGCAAATGGAATTTTTAATATAGTAGCGGAAGTGGTTGCGAATACAAATGCCCAAGTGAAATACGGTGCCGTTGATTATCTTGCAAAAGGAATCACTACTTATGTAAACCGCCGTGGTGTAGCCAGCCGGGATGCTCGGATTGAATGGGCTCTTGGGTTAATGAATGAAGGAAATACAATTTCCGAGAACACAACGAATCTTATTGGAGACGGTTCTTTTGGTGATACAAAAACAGTTGTGGTTGGACGTGGTGAACAAACACAAAACTTCACAACAAAAGTAGTTCATTTTGGTAAACACACAGAGGGCTATATCTTAAAACATGGTGTAATGAAAGATAGTGCCACATCGATCTTTAATGGCATTGGCAAAATTGAGCATGGCGCATCGAAATCGAATGCTGAACAAGAATCCCGTGTTCTTATGCTTAGTGAAAAAGCACGCGGTGATGCCAACCCTATTCTTTTAATTGATGAAGATGATGTAACAGCAGGACACGCCGCTTCAGTAGGCCGTGTTGATAAAGTTCAGCTTTATTACTTAATGAGCCGTGGAATTCCAAAAGCGGAAGCCGAGCGCTTAATCATTCATGGATTCCTTGCACCAGTTGTCAATCAGCTTCCAATTGAAGGCGTTAAAAAGCAATTAACTGAAGTGATTGAAAGGAAAGTGCGATAATGAATATCCAGGATATTCGCAACCAGTTTCCAATCCTAAACCAAGAAGTTAATGGTAAACCATTAGTATACCTGGATAGTTCTGCGACATCCCAAAAGCCTGTTAAAGTCATCGAGACAATTGAAAAATATTACCGTGAAATCAATTCCAATGTTCATCGCGGTGTGCATACATTAGGAACAAGAGCGACAGATGCATATGAAGGGGCAAGGGAAAAAGTTCGTAAATTTATTAATGCCAAGTCCACTCAAGAGGTTATTTTTACAAGAGGAACGACGACTTCGCTTAATACAGTCGCAGCCAGTTATGCGGCCGCGAATTTAAAAGAAGGCGATGAAATCGTCATTACCTATATGGAGCACCATAGCAATATTATTCCATGGCAGCAGGTTGCCAGAAGAACAGGTGCCCAGTTAAAATATATTGACCTTCAAGAGGACGGAACCATCTCTCTTGATACAGTAAGGGAAACGATCACGCCTAATACGAAAATTGTTTCGGTTATGCAAGTATCCAATGTGCTTGGTGTCATTAATCCTGTTAAAGAGATTGCCCAAATTGCTCATGAAAACGGCGCAATTATGGTGGTTGATGGAGCTCAAAGTGCGCCCCATATGACCATTGATGTTCAAGATTTAGACTGTGATTTCCTCGCTTTTTCCGGCCACAAAATGTGCGGACCTACCGGAATCGGTGTTCTTTATGGAAAGAAACATTTATTAGAAAACATGGAGCCAATCGAATTTGGCGGCGAAATGATTGATTTTGTTCATTTACATGAATCAACTTGGAAAGAGCTCCCTTGGAAATTTGAAGGCGGCACCCCAATCATTGCAGGTGCTGTCGGTCTCGGAGCTGCCATCGACTTTTTAAATGAGGTTGGTTTGGACAATATTGCCGAGCATGAACATAAGCTTGCTGCATATGCTTTAGAAAAGATGTCAGCTGTTGAAGGAATGACGATTTACGGACCAAAAGATGCTGCTAATCGAGCAGGTCTGATCACGTTTAATATCAAAGATGTCCATCCGCATGATGTAGCGACTGTCCTGGACGCTGAAGGTATTGCTGTCCGAGCTGGTCATCATTGTGCGCAGCCGTTGATGCGTTGGTTAAACGCAACAGCTACAGCTCGTGCAAGCTTTTATTTATATAATACTGAAGAGGATATTGATAAACTCGTTGAAGGGCTTGTCAAAACAAAGGAGTATTTCAGCGATGTCTTCTAATAATTTAGACGATCTTTACCGTCGAGTCATCATGGACCATTATAAAAATCCCCGTAATCGCGGGGTTTTAGAGGATGGCAGCCATACGATAAATATGAATAACCCAACCTGTGGGGACAGAATCCAATTGACCTTTAAAGTGGAGGATGGAAAAGTAGTCGATGCCAAATTTGAAGGAGAAGGCTGCTCGATTTCCATGTCCTCCGCTTCGATGATGACCCAGGCCATCAAGGGGAAAAGTGTGGAAGAAGCGTTAAAGCTGGCAAAGATTTTTTCCGATATGATGCTTGGAAAAGAGTATGACGATGATATTGATTTAGGGGATATCGAAGCGCTTCAAGGTGTTGCGAAGTTTCCTGCCCGAATCAAGTGCGCTACTCTAGCATGGAAGGCAATGGAAAAAGGATTAAATGGTGAGGAACAAAATTAAGACAGGGCTTCACCTGTTAAAAAGGGAGGAACACTTTTATGGCAAAAAAAATGCCTGAAATCGGTGATTATAAATATGGTTTTGCCGATAAAGACGTTTCCATATTCCGGTCAAAGCGTGGTTTAACACGTGAAATAGTGGAAGAAATTTCAAAAATGAAAGGTGAACCAAAGTGGATGCTGGATTTCCGCTTAAAATCACTTGAGCATTTTTATAATATGCCAATGCCACAATGGGGCGGCGACCTTAATTCATTAAACTTTGACGAAATCACCTATTACGTAAAACCATCTGAGAAATCCGAGAAGTCATGGGACGAAGTACCGGAAGAAATTAAAGCAACATTTGATAAGCTTGGTATTCCTGAAGCGGAGCAAAAGTATCTTGCTGGGGTCTCCGCCCAATATGAATCCGAAGTTGTTTACCATAACATGAAGGAAGATCTTGAAGCACTTGGAATCGTCTTTAAGGATACAGATTCCGCATTGCGTGAAAATGAAGAACTTTTCCGTGAGCACTGGGGAAAGGTCATTCCGCCGACTGATAATAAGTTTGCGGCATTGAACTCTGCTGTGTGGTCCGGGGGCTCCTTCATTTATGTACCGCCAGGCGTGAAAGTGGATACGCCATTACAAGCATACTTCCGCATCAATTCTGAAAATATGGGTCAGTTTGAACGGACATTGATTATTGTAGATGAGGGTGCACATGTACATTATGTTGAAGGTTGTACAGCACCAGTCTATACCACGAACTCACTTCACAGTGCAGTTGTTGAAATTATCATTAAAAAAGATGCTTATTGCCGTTACACTACGATCCAAAACTGGGCAAACAACGTGTACAATCTTGTAACAAAGCGTGCTACCTGCGATGCCAATGCGACTATGGAATGGATTGATGGCAATATTGGTTCGAAGCTAACAATGAAGTATCCTGCTGTCATTCTTAAAGGGGAAGGTGCCCGCGGTTTGACTTTATCGATTGCGATTGCCGGTAAAGGTCAGCACCAGGATGCAGGTGCGAAAATGATTCACTTAGCACCGAATACTTCTTCCACAATTGTATCGAAATCAATTTCGAAACATGGCGGAAAAGTAACCTATCGCGGAATGGTCCAATTTGGCCGTAAAGCAGATGGCGCACGCTCCAATATTGAGTGCGATACGCTGATTATGGATAATCAATCTACTTCAGATACGATTCCGTATAATGAAATTCTAAATGATAACATTTCGCTCGAGCACGAAGCGAAAGTTTCTAAAGTATCTGAAGAGCAGCTCTTTTACCTGATGAGCCGTGGTATTTCAGAGCAGGAAGCAACCGAAATGATCGTTATGGGCTTCATCGAACCATTTACAAAAGAATTACCAATGGAATACGCCGTCGAAATGAACCGTCTCATTAAGTTCGAGATGGAAGGCTCGATCGGTTAATATGTGGAACCGCCTTGCCCATTGTGGCAGGCGGTTTTTTTATTGGTGAAGATTCTGCGAAAGATATTTAAATTGGGCTATTGGCGACAAAACAGAGGAGGAAGAAGCCGAAACTGTCGCCAATGAAGGCTATAGGGGACAAAATAAAGGGGAAGGAAACCGAAACTGTCGCCAATGAAGGCTATAGGCGACAAAACAGAGGAGTAAGAAGCCGAAACTGTCGCCAATGAAGGCTATAGACGACAAAATAGAGGGAGAGGAAGTCGAAACTGTCGCCAATGAAGGCTATAGGCGACAAAAAAGAGGACGAAGATGCTGAAACTGTCGCCAATGAAGGCTATAGGCGACAAAAAAGAGGACGAAGAAGCTGAAATTGTCGCCAATAAATGCTATAGGCCAGAAAAAAATCAGATAGAAGCAGGTGAAAGTATCGTGAGTAACACAAAAACTCTCCAAACAAAATATTTCTAAAAAACTACCACACCTAAAAAAGTTAAACTCGATTTCCCAAATAAAAAACAGCCTAACAATAGGCTGCCCTAACAGAAAAAATTAAATCTACAATTCATAGGATGTCCACTGGCCATACCCTTTTACAGTTAAATTCTTACTTAAAATTCTACTTAGTCTCCTTTTACACTCAATAACTCTACACCAATCTTGGATCACATTTGCTGTAATTTTAATATCAGGAAATAGAAGCCTAATTTCTTCTACACACCGCAATACGGCTGACTCAACTGATTCTTTATGTTCGCATTTAGAACAAACAATTATATTCCCCGAAACAAAAATGAAAAATGAATGGCATCGTAAACAGGTCATTCCCTTTTTTAACATTTCATAACGATAGCTTGGTAAACCCTGATAAGGAGAATCAATTAAATGTGCTGATAAAAGCTGATCAGCAAATTTGGAATGTTTGCTCGTTAACTTTGATCGTTTCATATTAAATTTTTCCATAAATTGACTAAGCTGTGTCGGATAAATAATGGGTTTGTTTATTGGGGCTTGATATAAAGTAAAAGTGGGGTTCATAAAAATAAGATGTGGTTCTATTGGCAAATAACATCCAATACTTTGAAGAAACTGACGAAGTAATATTTCATTGCGTTCCAGCTGATGCAAGGGATTTTTAATATCATTTCCAGATAAGGTATAAAACTTGTCATCTTCATATTTATAATTGCCTTCATAATTTTTTACTTCAAAAAGGTCAATGACACCTTGAGAAAAAATAACGGAGTCGCTCTGAAACTTTGAATTGTTCTGCTCAAGTAATAAATCATTTATAATAATCCTTTCACCTATAAGGTTCTCCATTAACTTGTCAAACATCACTTCCCCTGCAAAGCCTTTTTCTAAGTTGTGATAATACTTTATTTCTTTTTCTGATAGGGACATTCTTAAGTTTAAAAATCGATAAATTTTTAATTTATCTGATTCAAAACGAGGCTTGATGGGCATATTTGATTTTTCCATAACCTTCCTCCTTCTCTACATTTAATTCTACAAAAAATGGGACATACTTGAGTGGCAGCTTAATGAATATTTTGTTAATGTTTTCAATTCTTACCTAGCCGAAATATCCAAACCGATAACAAAAAATGCTATTATAAAGAAACGGAGGTGTTCACATTGATCTACATTGGTGTTACAGGCTGGGGGGATCATGATAGTTTGTATCCCGGGCAAATTTCCCCGCGGGATAAGCTAAAGGAATATGCAGGGCATTTCCCAGTTGTGGAGGTTGATACGGCCTTTTATGCGATACAGCCCAACAGGAATGCCGAAAAATGGGTCAATGAAACACCCGAATCCTTTCAATTTATTGTCAAAGCCTATCAAGGCATGACCGGGCATATGCGGGGCGAGATCCCTTTTCAAAATAAACAAGAGATGTTCCAGGCCTTCAAGGAGTCGCTCCAACCTTACATAGATAAAAATAAATTAGCCATGGTCCTGTTTCAGTTTCCGCCATGGTTCAAATGCACACGGGAAAATGTTGAGTATTTAAGATGGTGCAAGAACGAAATGGGCAATCTTCCATGTGCTCTTGAATTCCGCCACCAATCATGGTTTACACACCAATATCACGAAAAAACGCTGGATTTTTTAAAAAAGGAAAATTGGATTCACAGTATTTGTGACGAACCTCAATCCGGCGAGGGTTCCATTCCGACGATTCTGGATCCAGTCAATCCCAATACCGTTCTAATCCGATTACACGGCCGTAATGTTCATGGGTGGCAAAAGCGGAAGGAGGATAATTGGCGGGAGGTCCGCTACCTTTATCGCTATAATCGGCAGGAGCTGGAAGAATGGGCAGAATCCATCTTGAATTTACAAAAGGAATGCAAGCAGGTTTACGTTCTTTTTAATAATAACTCCGGCGGTGATGCAGCAGACAACGCAAAAGAGCTGATCGATCTCTTAAAGATAGAATATAAGGATCTTGCTCCAAGGCAACTAGATTTATTTTAAAGGAGTATTCAAAAATGGAATGGGTTATATTATTGCTGGTTGGTCTATTGGCCAGCTCATTAGGTTCCTTGATTGGACTAGGTGGCGGGATTATCGTTGTCCCTGCCTTGCTCTACTTTGGGAGTATGCCCTGGTTTGAACATATTACGCCACAGATGGCTGTCGGAACCTCTTTATTTACCATGATCTTTACGGGCTTGTCCTCGACGCTTGCCTATATGAAAAAGAAAACAGTTGATTATAAGAGCGGTCTGATTTTTATCATCGGAAGCGGTCCGGGCAGCATCCTCGGCGCCTGGGTGACAGAAAAATTAAATTTGCATTCCTTCAATATCTTTTTTGGACTATTTATTCTTCTTGTTTCTATTGTCCTTTTATTAAAGGATAAATTAAAACCGATTCCCTATAAGAAAGATAATGGAATCGTCCGCACTTTTACAGATAATGAAGGGAAAATCTTTGAATATGGCTTTAATCCCTTTTTAGGAATTCTCATCTCCTTTGCTGTAGGATTTCTATCGGGGATTTTTGGTGTGGGCGGCGGCTCATTAATGGTTCCTACCATGATTTTGGTGTTTTTCTTCCCGCCGCATGTGGCAGTGGCTACATCGATGTTTATGATTTTGCCCACTTCAATCCTCAGCTCGATTACCCATCTTGCGCTCGGGAACGTCAATTGGCTATACGCTTTGGCATTAATTCCGGGAGCATGGATAGGAGCAAAGGTAGGGGTATATTTAAATTCCAAACTAAAAAGCACAACGATCGTGCTAATTTTAAGGACAATCCTAGTGATTGTTGGGATTCGGTTAATCTATCAAGGCATCTCAGGACTGCTATAAAGGATGGAATGAAGAAATGGAAGTTATCCAGATTTATCATACCAATGATATTCACAGCCACCTGGAACATTGGCCAAGGATTGAGCAATTTCTCATAAATCAAAAAGAGGCTCATTTTAAAAAAGGTGAGGATGTTTTCCTTTTTGATATTGGCGATTTTGTGGATCGATGGCATCCTTATTCTGAGGGAACAAAAGGCAAGGGGAATATCGAGCTGTTGAATAAATGTACATACACAGCTGTAACAATCGGGAACAATGAAGGCGTTAATTTCCCTTTTGAAGATTTAGACCATTTATATGACGAGGCGGATTTTGATGTATTGTTAGCCAATCTATATAAGAAGGGAAAGATTTCACCCGATTGGCTGAAGCCCTATAAGATCTATCAAACCTCGAGAGGAACTAAGGTAGGGGTTATTGGCTTAACAGCCCCTTTTTCCCACCTTTATCAATTGTTGGGATGGGAGCTGACAGACCCGATTATGGAACTGAAAATAGGCCTGAAATCCATTTCAAAAGAAGCGGATATTATCATCCTCCTCTCCCATCTCGGCATTGAGGCCGATGAAAGGATTGCTTTGGAATTTCCGGAAATTGACGTAATCCTAGGCGGGCATACCCATCATTTTTTAGAAAAAGGAAAGCAGGTTGAACATACCCTCATTGCCGCTGCTGGAAAGTATGGTGAATTTGTTGGCCAGGTCATTCTCCAAGTGGACGAGCATAAAATGATTCATCGTAAAGAAGCCATTTTATATAGTTTTGAAAATCTGCCTGTGCAAGAGGACACAGATGTTTTTTTTAAAAAAGGCAAAGAATTATTGCAGCAAAAGGTTACAACTTTATCGGCACCGCTTCTTTCTAATCCCTTTCAAGAAACAAAGCTTGCACAGATACTTTGTGAGGCACTTAGGGAGTGGTGCGAAGCAGATTGCTCATTTATCAACGCTGGCCTTTTATTAGGTCCTCTGTCCGGTGATGTCTCTCTTTATGATTTGCTCACCATTTGTCCACACCCGATTAATCCTTGTATGATTGAATTAACGGGGCGTGAACTGCATGCTGTACTAATGGAGACAAGAGATGACACATTGACTAAGCGGCACTTAAAAGGGCTTGGCTTTAGAGGAACTGTGATCGGGACCTTTGTTTACAGCCGGATAGGATTTGCTGAAAACAACTCCATTTACCTTAATGGTCAAGAATTAGATCCGGACAAAAGCTATACCTTGGCCCTTCCGGATATGTTTACGTTCGGTCACTTTTTCACTGAGATTTTTCCGAAAAAAGCAAAACACTATTTTCTTCCGGAATTTTTGCGTGATATTTTAAAATGGAAATTACAAGCGAAATGATGGGATAATACACTCTTTTTCAAAACTTTCATAAAGTGATAAGGGAAGGGGTGTGGAAATTGATTGAACTTTCACCAATTGAACTAAACGGCCATACCTTTTTGGCTGTAACCGTTTTACTGCCAAAAACCACATTGCTGGCAGTAACAAGCGATAAGGGATATATCATGTGCGGCGCCTTGGATGTCGGTTTATTAAATGATAAATTAAAGGACCGTAAAATTATAGCTGGCCGGGCTGTTGGAGTGAGAACAATAGAGCAGCTTCTTAATGCACCACTAGAGTCGGTCACCTACGAGGCAGAAGAATTGGGAATCACTAAAGGCATGATCGGCAAAGATGCACTAATGTACATGATATAAAAGCCTGCATAGTCCAGCAGGCTTTTTTTCCTTTTATAAGGCTAGTTCACCCTCACACTGCATACATATAGCTTGAGGGGGGATTTTCTTTGGTGAAATTTCGCGCAAAGGTCCGGAAACGGGGACCTCTGCCACTCCGTTACGTAACGTTGTTAACATTGGTATTTTTCCTTTTATCTACTGCGGCCGGTTTTTGGATTATTAATAAAGGAATTGAACCAACGCTCATGCGATATGCAACATCTCAATCCAGGAAAATAGCTACGCTTGTCATCAATAACGCTATTAGTCAAAAAACGGTGGATGTTGGGGATGTCATTGAAATAGTGCCTGGCACCAATGGAAGTGCCCCGACGGCCAAATTAAAAACGGAAATCGTCAATCAGAAATTAGCTGAATTAACGAATCAAATCCAAAAAAATATTACATCGGCTGAAAAAGGCGATATTGCGACATTGGAGCAGCTCACTGATACAGAGATTGAAACCAATCCGTCAAAAATGTCAGATGGCATGGTCTGGTACGTTCCAATGGGGCAAGCAACGAATCTTGCTTTGTTTGGGAATTTAGGTCCGAAAATTCCGGTGAAATTTACGGCAATCGGGGATGTCAGGCCGGATGTAAAGGTGAAGCCAACGCCTCTCGGAATTAATAATACATGGATTGATGTATCCATTGACTTTGTAGTGCATGTCCAAATTATTACCCCGTTCGCGACTAAAATTACGACACTTAATCAGCATATTCCAGTTGGCGGCAGATTTATCGAAGGACCCGTTCCGCAATTTTATAACAATGGCGGAGGAATGCTGCCGGCTATTCAAATGCCGCAGTCTGGGACTTCGAATGGAAATTCAAAAACCAAATCGGGCAAATAAAAAACGAGGATGTCATGTGGCATCCTCGTTATCTTCTTTTTCTTAGTTTGATCCTATCCATTCGTTCCCACATGGCTAAATGGGGAGTAGGGTCAAAAGACCACTCTGTGTATCCATTATCCTTATACATGCCATAATGCAAATGTGGCGGGAACTTACCAGATGTTCCAGGGGGGCCATATCCTGAGCTTCCGACTGAACCGATTACCATTCCGGGCTCAACGATTTGTCCTACTTTTAAATCCCTGGAAAAGCCGCTCAAGTGGGCAAAATAATGATACGTATTATTAATATCCCTAATCCCGATTCGCCAGCCGCCAAATTTGTTCCAGCCTTTCATCTCAACAATTCCATAGTTTGTTGCTCTTACTGGAACACCATAACCGGCAAATATATCGGTCCCTTCATGCATTCTCCTGCCCCCCCAGCCCCTCGCATCGCCCCATGTACTGCGGTAGCTGTGGTTTGAGCGGATGGGCATTGGAAAGGAATGTTCATCTAAATGAAGGCGGCCAAAATGCCGGTATATTTTTGCCTTTCCAACGATTATTCCGACCGTTTTATCACGATGATAATAATTCCATAAGCCAATTTTTAAATTATCATGATCAACCCCATAGGAAAGGAGATAATTAGCAAACGCATATAAAATATCTTCATCATTATCTGATTCAGCTTTTCCATCCCCATTCCCATCCATTCCCATCCCATTAAAAAACTGGATGGTACCGGGATTTTCATCTGATGGATTCGGATTTGTCAGACCTGCCCATTTTTCAGGACTGATATAAATGCCTATTACGCTTTCCGCTTTAGGTAAGTCGCGGCGAACCTGGCGAATATTGCGCTCATATTGATCGATGGCGGCCAAGTAGTACCAAGGAATTTGCGTAACCGTTTCGACCTTCTTATACAGCTTCATTCTTTCTCCATAGGGATTAAGTTCTTTCGCCTCGGCATCCCTGACAGCATAGGTTGAAATAAAGAATAAAGCAATAGTTCCAATAATCAGAAATGCCCGCACAGGAATCCTCCTTCCGATTAATGTACAAGATTAGTTTATGATTTCGGACGGTTTTCATTATCGTCAATAAATGGTAATCAAACAGGGAATGTCTAGATAGAATAAATTGTCATTAATTTTTAAAACTTAACCTTGACGATTCACCTTGTCGTTCTATGGACAGTGTGTTAAAGTGACATCTGTAGACACTCATTTATCATACATATTTAGAGCATAGGGGTGGAAGAAATGAGCACGAAAGAACAAAATCTAAGAAAGCCGGATTGGCTGAAAATAAAATTAAATACCAATGAGCATTATGTTGGTTTAAAAAAAATGATGCGGGAAAAAAACCTCCATACGGTTTGTGAGGAGGCTAAGTGCCCGAATATTCATGAATGCTGGGCAGAAAGAAGAACGGCAACATTTATGATACTTGGTGATGTCTGTACGCGTGCTTGCCGATTCTGTGCAGTCAAAACGGGCTTACCTTCAGAATTGGATTGGCAGGAGCCGGAAAGAGTGGCTGATTCTGTTGTCTTAATGAATTTAAAGCACGTTGTTGTAACGGCTGTTGCCCGTGACGATTTAAAGGACGGCGGGGCAGCTGTTTTTGCTGAAACCGTTAGAGCTATTCGCAGAAAAAGTCCATTTACAAGTATTGAAGTCCTTCCTTCCGATATGGGTGGGAAAGAAGAAAATTTAAGAATACTAATGGAAGCAAAGCCTGATATTTTAAACCATAATATCGAGACAACAAGAAGGCTGACTCCTAGTGTCAGGGCACGAGCTAAATATGATCGTTCACTTGAATTTTTACGTCGTGCAAAAGAAATAAACCCGGATATCCCAACCAAATCCAGCTTAATGATTGGCCTTGGCGAAACGAAAGAAGAAATTCTTGAAGTAATGGATGATCTTCGGGCAAACAACGTCAATATTATGACAATCGGGCAGTATTTGCGTCCGACAATGAAGCATTTAAAGGTTCAAAAATATTATACCCCAGAGGAATTTGAAGAATTAAGACAAATTGCCATGAGTAAGGGCTTCAGTCACTGTCAGTCAGGTCCATTGGTAAGATCATCTTACCATGCTGATGAACAAGTCAATGCGGCAGCTAAGCAAAAACAAATCCTCGGTGAGCAGGAGCAAAAAGAAGCATAAACAAAGGTGTGCCAACATAAGGGTCAGACCCCCTTGCACAACACTCAATATATAGTCGCTTTTAAGATAAGTTCAGCTATATATTAACGTTGTGGGGTCAGACCCTTATTTCTTTTAATGATTGGAATGGTACCCATGGTCATCCGGTGTCAGACCATTTTCATTTTCACTTTGATTCATCCGCTTACCTTGAGGTGATTTTTTCATTTGTGTAATTAAATGGTTAACGGAATGGCGTGCATTTCGACTGGTTGAATCAAGATGTGATAGACTCTCAACATCCTTCATCAACGCTTTATTATCTGAGACATAAACATGAAAGTATCTTGGAACAACAGACATTGCCGTCTTCTTTACTTGGTCAGCAGTCATATTCCGATTTTTTGTGTCCGTTACATAGGACACTAGTACCTCTTGGTCGGTTACTAATGTGGCTACATCATGGACATGGGGTATACTTGTACTCAACGTGCTGATCATATTGGCAAGCTGCTCACGATTAAGAGCGGAATAGTGATTATTATTGTCATTCATAATTGGGCTTTTCTGATGACGGACATAGCCATAATTGTTGCTTACGTTCCGAATGCTTCTCGTGGCGCTCTCATTATAAAGATCTGTTCGATTATTGTTTACGTTAATGCTGTTACCGCTTTCCTCGTAAACATCATTGGTGTTCATGCCCTTTGAACAGCCGGTAAGGGCTGTGACCGCACATAATCCGAGGATGACGATTATTTTTCTCAATGAAATCACCTCCTTTTTTTAGAATAGCCAAAAGGATGATTTTTTCTCTTAGTAATTGATGGGGAATCGGTTATAATGAGTAGTAGGATTGGCTGGTAAAATGAGGTGATAGCATGATAATGATTAATAATACCGTTTACGAAATTGTCGAGGATTTTCGGAATGGTTTTAATGAAGAAGCCTTAAAAGCAAGGTATAGTGATATTTTATCAAGGTATGATTATGTTGTCGGTGATTGGGGTTACAGTCAGTTGAGGCTCAAGGGCTTTTTTGACGATCAAAATCAAAAAGCAACATTTGATACAAAAATCAGTACACTGCGCGAATATTTGTACGAATATTGTAATTTCGGCTGTGCTTATTTTGTCTTGAAAAAAGTGAAAAAGTAAAAGAAGGGCCTTAGGGTCCTTCTTTTACTTTTCTATTCATTTTGTGAATAGGGAGGCTGGGCGTCGGTGTCAGGGTCATCATGTGTAAGGTGGGCACCTTCCATTTGCCGTGGCATTTCTTGATGCAACGATTTGAATTCGTAATTAAAGGCACTATAATAGCGCTGCCCTTCCTTCCACGGGGTACTTTTATTCTGAACAGGTTCATCCTTCCGTCTTGGTGACCCATAGGGGCCTTCAGGATATTCCTCAGCCGTTAAGTAATTTTCCTGTTTTTCGACATTGGAAAGCTCTGTGTATTCTTTATCGTCCATACTAGTTCACTCCTTTTTCCTCTTTAGTATGAGAAAAGGGAATGAAAAACATGAGCACGAATATAAACTAAACTAATTCATACAAAAAAGAGCGTAATTCCTCAGCATCCTCTTCATTTAACTGAAAAGCAAACTCCAAATAGCCTTCTTCTTCGAGATCATCCTGGCCAATGATGGCAAAACGATTTCCTTGAATATCCAGGACCAGATGCTTTCCGTAATGGCGGCCTGTGTGAACAATGGCAAGGTCAAACCGTTGATTTGCCCCTACAAAGCTGACAAATCTTGTCTTTGTATTTTCTGTATCATCATATAAGAAAAAACGATCACTCATAAAAATGGTCTCCTTTGTAAACAACTTTTTCGACATCCTCTTTATATTATCAAACTTTAGGCCACAAAGGGAGTTTTGATTTTTCATTTAAGGAAATGACGAAAAAATACGAAAAGTGTCAAAATGTGGTATAATGGAGATAGTTTCGTATGCAAACTCTGGAGAGGATGAAGTGAATGGTCCGTTGGTACATGAAAAAAGCCAAAAATGTATTACAATGGTGGAAGTTACTTTTACCTCTTTCGTCCATTCGGTACTTTCCTCCATTATTTTTAATACGAGATCCGATTTTGGAGGGTGTAACGGCTGCATTTAATCAAGGACATGAGGTAGCAGTCATTGTTTTTACGATCAAAAACATAAGAGAATTGGCAGAAAACCAGCGAGATTTCCATTATACATACCTGCATAAGAAAATGAAAAAAATCTTTCACCATTATATTAAACAGGAAATTGAAGAGAATGATGTCATCGCACTCCATGACTTTTACGGCGAAGCCTTTACTTTATTACTAAAGGTGGATTATGATCGCCATACCATCTCGGATATTGATGATTTTGTTAAAAAGATTGCACTTCAAGTACAGAGCAGTTTAATCCGGCAGAATCCTTCTTTCCAGCTTACTTTTGATGCAGGCTATATGTTTGTCGAAAAAAATTATTACTCTGTTCAGAATTCTATTGAAAGAGCACATAGACAAGCATTTGCTGTTGCGGAGAGAAGAGTTGAAAAGGAATTAAATGAAATGATGTTTATGATCAAAAAGATCATATCAAAGAAGGATTTGCATTTATTGGCACAGCCGATTATTGATGTCGCAACAAATAAAATAAAAGCCTGGGAGATGCTGACCCGAGGACCAAAAGGTTCCGCCTTGGAGGACCCTGAGCCTCTTATTTCGGTTGCAAGGCAGACAGGTTTGCTCTATGAACTTGAAATGATTGTGTTTGAAAAAACGTTACAGCAAATAAAGGCCTCAAAATGCCGTGCTGATATTTTTGTAAATTGTACACCACTTACAATAGGGAATATTCGCTTTACAGGGGATGTAAAAAGCTTGATGGCACAATATCGCGGAATATCTCCCAAACAAATTACCATTGAAATTACGGAACGAGACTCCATTGATGAGATGAAGGATTTCAAATATAATTTAAAAATATTAAGGTTAATGGGCTTTAGGCTTGCTGTCGACGATACAGGGGCGGGGTATTCCAGTTTAAATACGATTAGTGAAATTATGCCGGATATCATTAAAATCGATCGTTCTGTAATTGAGAATATCGATAAAAACACGGTAAAGGAATCGATGTTAAAAGGATTGCTGCTTGTAGCGAGGGAGGCCGGATCCTTAGTGGTGGCGGAAGGTATTGAAAATGAAGAAGAAGCATCCGTACTGACAAGGTATAATGTGGATTTGGCTCAGGGTTATTTCTATGCGAAGCCTACCGCATTGGCCAGAGGGATTGCAACATGAGAAGGAAGTGGATGAAATGTATTTTGTTGACCGAGAAAAAATCGAAGCTATTTTAGTTTTTTTTGAAGAACAAATCAGCCTTTTCTTAAAGCAAAAGGGCTGGTCAACCCCAATTGAAAGAGCAGCATTAGAACGCTTGACTCATCTGATGATTGAATCGGTTTTAGATGTGGGCAACGCCATGATTGACGGATTTATTATGCGTGACCCCGGAAGTTATGACGATATTATTGAAATTTTAACAGACGAAAAAGTGATTTCACTTGAAACAAGTAAAAGTCTAAAAACCCTTGTCCAATATCGTAAGGTTCTTGTCCAAAACTACACGGACATAGACCATCAAACCCTTGAAAACCAATTTAGTGAGCATATTTCAGCCTTGAAGGATTTCGCCGTAAGGGTACGAGTTTATCTTGAAAATGAATTAGGACCTGTTTCAGCCTTTAAAAATTAATTCGCAAAGACTGCACCTGAGCGGTCTTTTTTCCTTTTGGGCCATAATAACTTTTGTAGGAGTGATAGAGATGCAGAAATATCAAGGCTATTTAATCGACCTGGACGGAACAATGTATAAGGGAACTGAACGAATTGAAGCTGCTTCTGATTTTGTTAAAAGGCTTCGGGAGAAGGGGATTCCCTATCTCTTTGTAACGAATAATTCTTCACGGACACCCTCACAGGTAGCAGAAAAGCTTCAGGGCTTTGAAATTCCTGCTGAGGAAAATCAAGTTTTTACGACTAGTCAAGCCACGGCTAATTATATTTACAGTCAAAATCCGCTTGCCTCCGTTTATGTGATTGGAGAAGAAGGGCTCAAAACGGCAATAAAAGAAAAAGGGTTTCAACTGGCGGGAGAAAATGCTGATTATGTTGTGGTCGGAATTGACCGGGAAATTAGCTATGAAAAATTAGCGATTGCCTGTTTAGCTGTTCGGAACGGGGCCGCTTTTATCTCGACTAATGGAGATATCGCGCTTCCAACAGAGCGAGGCCTTCTTCCGGGCAATGGTTCAATTACAGCCGTTATTTCTGTTTCAACGCAAACAAAGCCGCTTTTTATTGGAAAACCGGAATCCATCATTATGGACCAAGCCTTAAAGGTACTAGGCACTGCCAAAGAAGAAACATTGATGGTGGGAGATTATTATGATACAGATATTTTGGCGGGCATTAACGCAGGAATCGATACATTGTTGGTCCATACAGGTGTGACGACAAAGGAACTATTGGCCGGCTATGACCAAAAGCCGACCTATGCCATTGATTCTTTAGAAGATTGGAAGCTATAAGAAAAAGGATGGAAGCCCATCCTTTTCTTATTTATTCTTTTTTCTCTGCTTCAACTCGAGCTGCACGGTGTGCGAGTCTGCTGGAAGCTGCAGCGGCAATTGCTCCGACGATGTCATCGAGGAATGTATGACATTCACCTGTTGATTTATCATTCAAATGGGCAAGAATACCCGGTTTTTGTTTATCAATATAGCCGTAATTGGTAAAGCCGATGGAACCATAAACATTCACAATGGATAAAGCAATAATTTCATCGACACCATAAAGGCTTTCGTCTCTTTTAATAATGGATTGGAGCGGTGCTTCTAACAGACCTTTTTCTGCCAGCATATCAAGCTGGATTCCCGTTAATATGGCGTTTTGAACTTCACGCTTTGAGAGAACCCGCTCAACATTTGCCACACAATCCTCCATTTTTAAATTATCATGATATTTATTTTGCAAAAAATAAACTAATTCGGCAATATCCTGAATTTCGACGCCTCTTTCTTTGATCCATCTGCGAGCGGTTTCTTCAAGAATATCCATTTTTTTGTCGGCTGTCATTCAATCACCTTTTCTTGTCTTTTTCCTATATTATACTTTCTTTCCATAGCATATGCGTTAATTTTTCAAATGAAACAAAATCAATTGACTATGTCAGAACGTTTCATCAAGTATTGGAAAGCCCAAACATATATATAAACATGGAGAGCTTGGGGGAGAGGTGTGCGTATGCTCCGAGAATTATTGGAAAATCAATATGGTATTAAGGTAGAGGAATATGTAAAGGTTGATACTTATGATGCACTGAGAGGAAACGGATGGCTTTATTTAATTTCCAGACCGGGGAGCAAGGAGGAATCTGATATTACCGAGCTGGAACAAATCGCCCAACACCTAAGAAATTATGGCGATCATCATGTACCGATGTTTTTGCCTACTAAAGATGGCAGCTTGATTACAACATGGGAGCAGAATAAATATTGTGTGTTAGCGAATAGGCAGCCAGAAAAGGTGCAAAAGCTAAAATTAGGGAGAAAACTAGCGAAATTTCATGAGCGAGGCAGAAAAGTACCCTTCCAAATCGAACGCTCAAGCAGGATCGGTCAATGGAAGGAATTGTGGGAAAAGCGTCTTGAACAAATGGAAAAGGTTTGGAATGGCTTAATATTTCAAACACCTGAGGACGAGTTCGAAAGAATGTTTATTGAATCATTCCCTTATTATATGGGCATGACGGAAAATGCGATTCAATATTTAGTGGATACAGAGATTGATGATGAACCGCTTGAAACGGATAGTGGAACCGTATGTCATGAACGATTCTCAAAAAATTCCTGGGGTGGCAATTACCTCATTAAGAACCCCTTTGATTGGGTATTTGACCATCGCAGCCGTGACCTGGCAGAGTGGACGAGAGAGCGCTATTTCCGCAACAGCCAAACATATGGACAGGAATTAAATGATTTTTATTCAGAATATCAAAGCATTTCATCACTATCCTCCTTTTCATGGCGGTTATTATACTCGCGATTACTGTTTCCCTTGCATTACTTTGAGTGTGTGGAAGAGTATTATATAACCCGTTCAGAACAGGACCGGAAGATATTAGAAGAGCGGCTAAGTAAAATTTTACGGCAGTCAACTGAATATGAACGTTTCCTTGGCAGCTTTTATTCCATCTCAGGAGCTCCTGTTAAACGATTGAACCTTCCGCTATTGGAATGGCTGGTTAAATAATATTTTACGAAAGTCTATGTTAAAATAACATTGTTACTATTTAAAGAGAGAAGAAGGGAATCAGCATGAAACCATATATTTACATCACGAGAAAGCTTTCAGAGGAGGTTATTCGTCCTTTCAAACAAAAATATCAAATCAACATGTGGGAGCACGAAGATATTCCTTGTCCAAAAGAAGTCCTTCATTCGGAAGCGAAAAAGGCTGATGCCTTGTTGACCATGCTGTCCGATTCTATTGATGAAAGCATATTAACAGCAGGAAGCCAAATAAAAGTAGTCGCTAACCTTGCCGTTGGCTTTGACAATATTGATGTGACTGCAGCCACTAAAGCTGGGGTTGCTGTTTGTAATACACCCGATGTATTAACCGATACAACAGCCGATTTAACGTTTTCGTTACTGATGGCTGCTGCCCGCCGAATTGTCGAGGCGGCGGAATTTGTGAAAGAAGGTCAATGGAAGAGCTGGAGTCCAATGCTGCTTGCTGGTACCGATGTCCATCATAAAACTCTAGGTATAGTCGGTATGGGGAAAATTGGTGAAAATGTTGCGAAACGGGCAACAGGCTTTGACATGAATATTCTTTATCATAACCGGACGCGAAAACCGGAAGCGGAAAAAGCATATGGGGCTGTTTATAGTTCATTTAATGAACTCGTTGAGAAGTCTGATTTTATTGTATGTTTAACACCGCTTACAAAAGAAACGAACCGATTGTTTTCCCGTGAAGTATTTCAAAAAATGAAGCCTTCAGCGATCTTTGTCAATGCTTCAAGAGGTCCTGTTGTCGATGAACAGGCTTTGTTTGAGGCATTAAAGGCAGGAGAAATTGCCGGCGCAGGTCTCGATGTTTTCGAAAAAGAACCTATAAGTTCGGAACATCCTTTATTGACTCTTTCTAATGTAGTGGCACTCCCGCATATTGGCAGCTCAAGTGTGGAGACAAGAACAGCCATGATGAAGCTATGCCTGGATAATATTGACGCAGTTCTAAATGGGAATGAACCCCTAACATTGGTCAACAAAGATTGGAAACCCTTAGTAAATGCAAAATAAAAAAGCGATTGCCGTCTTCGGCAATCGCTTTAAAAATTAAAAGACTTGTTCAACTTCGACAACACCAGGAACTTCCTCTAATAGTGCTCTTTCAATTCCTGCTTTCAAAGTAATCGTTGAGCTCGGGCAAGATCCGCAGGCACCAAGCAAACGAAGTTTCACAATACCATCCTCTACATCAACTAATTCACAATCCCCGCCATCGCGAAGAAGAAATGGACGTAATTTATCTAATACTTCCTGAACTTGTTCAAACATTTCTTGTTCTGCCAAAATAATCGACTCCTTTCCTATCTATATTATAATGTCATCGACCGTAAAAATCCATTCTCAGATATTGACTAATCCCCTATATCGGTCCATATTCTTTTATCTTTACTATCAAAATGTTGTAAAATAAAAGAAAAAAGTAAGGAATGGATATGATGGAATTGAATGAAGTTGAAATCGTTCTCTATGGTGCAGAACAACTGTGTCCGAGCTGTGTGCATTTGCCTTCCTCGAAAGAAACATTTGAATGGCTGAAAGCAGCTATTGCCAGAAAGTTTCCTGAACAGCCTTTTATCATCACATATGTAGATATCCTTAACCCGCCGGAAGAAGGCGATAAGCACCATTTTGCCAAAAGAGTCATTGAAGACGACATGTTTTATCCTGTCGTAGTCATTAAGGAAAAAGTTGTCGGCGAAGGAAACCCGCGTTTAAAGACCATTTTTTCTGAAATGGAAAAGTACGGTTATAAAGCTGAATAAAGAAAAGCATGGTGTGGTCAAGACAAACCGGTTGCATTAGCCGAAAAGAGAAAAAGGAGCTCGGACGGTCAAAGCAGAGCCGTTGCATTGCCCGTGGAGTAGAAAAAAGAGTTGCCACGGTCAAAGCAGAGCCGTTGCATTGCCCATTGAGCAGAAAAAAGAGAGGCAACGGTCAAAGCAAAGCCGTTGCATTGACCTTGGAGTAGAAAGAGGAGTTGCCACGGTCAAAGCAGAGCCGTTGCATTGCCCGTGAAGTAGAAAAAAGAGTTGCCACGGTCAAAGCAGAGCCGTTGCATTGCCCGTGAAGTAGGAAAAAGAGCTGCCACGGTCAAAGCAGAGCCGTTGCATTGCCCGTGGAGTAGAAAAAAGAGTTGCCACGGTCAAAGCAGAGCCGCTGCATTGCCCGTGGAGTAGAAAAAAGAGTTGCCACGGTAAAAGCAAGGCCGATGCATTGCCCAATAAGAGGAAAAAGGAGCTTAGACGGTCAATGCAACCCGGCTCTATCACCCAAGAATAAAAAAGAGAGGGTCAGCCTCCCTGTTACGGGGTCTGACCCTCTCTTTTTGTCATCCATTATGGTACTTATACATCCAAAGGATACCTGATTTTAATATACGGGCGACACGGCCTGTGATTGCTTGGTTGGCCATCATGCCGAAGCCTTGCTTTTTCCCAAGAGATCCAAGTACACCCTTTAATTTAATCGCTGGGAAGGAGGCAGGCGGTTCTTCACCCTTCCATCGCTTTTTCAAGACTTCAACAATTTGTTCCGCCTGTCCTTCAGCTAATTGCGCACTTGGTGCATGAGGAAGATTCGCACAATCACCAAGAATGAAAACATGCTCATCATTTGGTAAATGATGGCGGGGAGTAATCGACATTCGACCCATTCGATCCTTTTCCCCCTCAAGGTCACGAACAATTTTGTTGGCTTGAATTCCGGCGGTCCAAACGATAACATCACAATGGATAGCTTCATCGTGATTATATAAAAGGTTTTCCTCAACCTTTGTTATATTGGAATTGTTAATAATCTCAACATTATGTTTATTAAACCAATTTTCAACATATTTACTTAAACGATCCGGAAAATCAGATAGAATATGCTTGCCGCGGTCAAATAACTTAATTTGCAAATCCTCACGGCTCTCGCTTAGCTCACTTGCTAATTCCACGCCGCTTAAACCAGCACCGACAATCCCAACAACAGAGCCAGGTCCAAGATTGTTTAACGTGGAATACGTAAGACGTGACTTTTCAATACTTTGAATGCTATAGGTGTACTCATCTGCCCCAGGGACACCATGGTATTTATCCTCACAGCCTAACCCAATAATTAAATCATCGTAAAAAATCGGCTCATCTTCCAAAAGAAGAACTTTCTTTTCAGACTGATCAATACCGGTAACTTCCCCGTATTTGATCGATAATTGCGGATGTTCCGGGAAAGCCACTCGGACCTCTTTATCAGAAATCGTGCCGGCTGCTAAAGCATAATATTCTGTTTTTAAGCAATGGTATGGTACTCGGTCGATCAGTGTGATTGAAACATCCTCAGGCAGCTGGTTTGGAAGCAGTTCATTTAAAATCTTCATACCGCCGTAGCCTCCGCCAAGGATTACAAGGTTTTTCATATAATAATTCCCCTTTAATAAAACAATTGATGTCTTAACATTAATGTTTGTTTTTTTATTGTAAATATTTCATTAATAAAAATGGGATTTTTCAATAAATGATTCTCATAAAATATCCATAAATTTTACCCATAAAGAGTATATCTGAATTGTGTCAAAATAACAACATAATTATCTTTGTTCTTGACAAGTATACATAAAACGTGGTAATTGACGATGTTTAATAAAAATAGTAGGATTAGTTAATAGTGGAGAGGTGAAAGTTATTGATTAAGCCCATCATAGAATTCTGTATCAGCAATTTAGCAAGCGGGTCCCAAAAGGCGTTAGAGATATTAGAAAGAGATCCGAATCTTGATATCATCGAATATGGCTGTCTTGGACATTGCGGCAAATGTGCCATCACTCTTTTTGCCCTTGTTAACGGAGACGTTGTAAAAGGTAAAACGCCTGAAGAACTGGTTGAAAATATATATCAGTATTTAGAAGAAAACCCAATGTTTTAAAATAATAGCGGGCAGCCGCTCCATTATTTTAAACTCTATCATATTATATTGTAAAAGCTTGGGAGGAGGAAACCAAAATGGGTACTGATGTTGTAATCTTAACAGAAGCAGCAGCCTTACAAATTAAGGACATGATGAAGCATAATGAAGAAGAAGGTGCTTATTTACGGGTAGGCGTAAAAGGCGGCGGATGCAGCGGCTTATCTTATGGAATGGGATTCGACCATGAGGTGAAGGAAGACGATATCCAATGTGAACAATTTGGAATAAAAATTATTGTAGAAAAAGAAAGTGCCCCCATTTTACAAGGCACAAAAATTGATTACAAGCAATCCATGATGGGCGGCGGCTTTACGATTGATAATCCGAATGCGATCGCTTCATGCGGGTGTGGTTCGTCCTTCAGGACAGCAACAGCGGCCGGAACTCCGGAAGAATGTTAACTAGTAAACATAAAGGCGTCCAATTAGGACGCCTTTTCATTTTATTTATCAAACATGGAAGAACTGTGCATTGGCTGTACTTTTGCTTTTGGGTCCATATAAGATTTGGCATTATTCACGGCTGTAGGTGCTTCACCAAATCCACAGGCAATTAATTTCACTTTACCATCATACGTGCAAATATCTCCGGCGGCATAAATCCCTGGAATATTTGTTTCCATTTTTGAATTGACTAAAATGGAGTTCTTTTCAATTTGTAAGCCCCATTCTTTAATAGGTCCGAGTGAGGAAACAAATCCGTAGTTACAGATGACGGCATCTACCTCAAGTGTTTCTTTCGCTTCACCATTTACCCCTTCAAGCACCACTTGTTTAATTCCACTTTCATCGCCGATTAACTCTGCAGGAACAAATGGGGTTTTTACATCTACCTTCGATTTATACAAGTTTTCAACGCTATGCTCATGAGCACGGAATTTGTCTCTCCGGTGAACAATTGTGACCTTCTGAGCGATAGGTTCAAGCATTAATGCCCAGTCAACCGCTGAATCTCCACCGCCAAATACGACTACTTTTTGACCAGCAAACTTGTTTAAATCTTCAATGAAATAATGGAGATTTTTGCGTTCATATTGAAGAGCGCTTGAAAGCTCTAATCTACGAGGTTGAAATGCACCATTTCCAGCAGTAATGATGATGGTTTTCGAATAATGAACTTCGGAGTTAGTCGTTAATTTGAATGTCCCGTCTTCAAGCTTTTCCAATTTTTCAACGGATTGCTCTAATGCAATTTCAGGTTTAAATTTTGCCATTTGTTCTTTTAAATTATTAATCAATTCCTGTGCGCGGATTTTTGGAAACCCAGCAACATCATAAATATATTTCTCGGGATACAGCGCCGATAATTGACCGCCAAGCTGTGGTAAGCTTTCAATAATTTTTACTGTTGCCTGTCTCATTCCCCCGTAAAAGGCTGTAAATAGGCCGACAGGACCGCCGCCGATAATCGTTATATCAAAAACATTTTGATCTTCTTGCACTCGAATTCCCCCTACAAAGTAGTAACTACCCCATTTACCTATAATACCATAATTATACTAAAACCTCATACTATTCGATAGAATATTCAGAATGCTTGTTTTGAAATTTACTCCCTATTATTTATAAAATGCTTTAAATAAACGGAAGATTCCCAAAATTCAATTCTTAAAAATTGATAAAAATCGCTTGAAAACTGAATGAAAAAAGCATAAGATGAATTGTGGATATATTGTTACTATTGTGTGACGAAAAAAGAACATTTTTTTGCCGGTTAAGTAATATATAGTGAGTAATACTTATTTAATTCTGTCATCCCTATTTTTATCAGAAGGGTTTTTTCTTTAATCATATACGTGAATTATATCACATACAAATTATTTCCAAATAAAAATGATGAAAACAGTGGATGATAAGAAAAAAGATTCTAAATAAAAAACTAAAAAGGTGGAAGTGATCACTTTGAGAAAGCCTAAAATTGTAATTATCGGTGCTGGATATGGCGGACTTATGACGACTGTTCGTTTACAAAAATTAGTTGGTGTTAATGAAGCAGATATCGTTTTAATTAATAAAAATGATTACCACTATGAAACCACTTGGTTACATGAAGCTTCTGCAGGAACGCTTCATCATGACCGGGTTCGCTATGAAATTCGTGACGTTATTGACCGGAGTAAAGTCGACTTTATCCAAGATACGGTAGTACAAATAGATAAAGATTCTAAGAAAGTTATTTTAGAAAAAGGCGAAGTTAATTATGATTATTTAGTCATCGCTCTTGGCGGCGAGGCAGAAACATTTGGTATCAAGGGATTAAAAGAATATGCATTTGGTATTTCAAATGTAAACTCATCCCGTCAGCTGCGCGAGCATATTGAGTATCAATTCGCCACTTATAACATGGAAGAAGAAAAAAGAGAAGACCGTTTAGCTATTGTTGTTGGCGGTGCCGGATTTACTGGAATCGAGTTTCTTGGCGAATTAACAAATAGAGTTCCTGAATTATGCCATGAATATGATGTTGATTTTAATAAAGTGAAAATTATCTGTGTTGAAGCTGCACCAACGGTTCTTCCAGGCTTTGACCCTGAACTTGTAAAATATGCCGTTTCTCAATTAGAGCGTAAAGGTGTTGAATTCCTAATTGGAACGGCAATTAAAGAATGTACGACTGAAGGCATTCTAGTGGCAAAGGGTGAAGATGAACCACGTGAGATTAAGGCTGGAACAGTTGTCTGGGCTGCAGGTGTCCGTGGAAACTCCATTATTGAAAAATCTGGGTTTGAAGCAATGAGGGGCCGTGTAAAGGTACAGCCTGATCTTCGTGTACCAGGATTTGATGATGTCTTCATCATTGGTGACAGTTCTCTTATCATAAACGAAGAAATTAATCGCCCATATCCGCCAACCGCTCAAATTGCTATGCAGCAAGGAGAAGTTTGCGCCCGCAATCTTGCTGCCCTTGTACGGGGGAAAGCAGACCTTGAAACATTTGAATTCCATAATAAAGGAACTGTTTGCTCCCTTGGCGAAGACGATGCCATCGGCGTTGTCTTTGGTAAAAAGGTAACAGGTGCAAAAGCAGCCTTCATGAAAAAGGTCGTTGACAACCGCTCCCTTTTCATGATCGGCGGGGCAGGTCTTGTATTGAAAAAAGGAAAATTAAAAGTATTCTAAACGAAAAGGACAGAGTGATCTGTCCTTTTTTGTTTTTCAGTTTCAGACAGTTGTCAGATACTCGGCAAAAACATGAGGTGTACGTAAAGCCGCTATTTTACGGACAAAAGTGTCCGTAACGAAGGCTATAACGGACAAAACGGGGCAAGAAACAATGAGGAAGTGTCCGTAATGAAGGTTCTAACGGACAAAACTTGGCAAGAAACAATGAGAAAGTGTCCGTAATGAAGGTTCTAACGGACAAAAAAAGGCAAGAAAAATGAAGAAAGTGTCCGTAATGAAGGCTCTAACGGACAAAACGAGGCAAGAAAAATAAAGAAAGTGTCCTTTATATAGCCCATCGGAGGATCAATATATGTAAACCTGAACATTCCAGAATTAGAATATTTCTATGGTAAGATAAAAGCATATTGGCATAGGGGAGGACATAAACGCATGAGCAATCGGGAAAAGCGCGGAAAGGTTTGGTTAGCTGTTTCAGGTCTTGTGAAATCGAGTGATGGAAAATGGCTGGTGGTCAAAAAAAGATACGGCGGATTAAAAGGGCAATGGTCGTTACCTGCGGGCTTTGTAGACGAGGGAGAAACGGCTGATCAGGCGATAGTTAGGGAAATTAAAGAAGAAACCGGAATTGATTGTGTAGTAAAGGGACTAATAGGATTAAGAACGGGCATAATAAGAGAAGAGATTAGCGATAATATGATTGTTTTTTTACTTGAGCCAAAAGATATCTCCCAAATCAAGCACCAGGATGATGAATTATTTGAAGCAAAATTTATCGCGCCGGAGGAATTGCTTCATGAAAAGGGTGCTTCTGTCCTTCTGCATTACCTCATTGAGCAAAACAATATCACACTTAAAACGGGGATTGATGGACCGGATCCTGGGAAACAATTTGGTTATACCGCTTATAAATTATTTTTTTAATTTTTTGAAAATTCAAGTAACAATTAGAAAAAGAAAGAAAACTTTACATGTATCCGTTTTCTTCTCTATTTTTGGTCAAATACGCGTCTTTCTTTTTTATTAAATTCTTGATATATTATCAGAAAATTAAATTAATTTTAGGAGGATGAAAGGAATGCAAGTAAAAACCATTGATCCAAAAGCGTGTGATTTCTGTTCAGGAGAAGGATACTTTCAACTATTACTTGGCGGCTCAGAAACATGTACCTGCTGCGAAGGTACTGGGAAGAAAAAAGAAAACTAAAAAACGTAAAGCCTGCTTCTTCGAATAAATTTTTCGAGGGGCTATTTTTTTTGCTTTAAATGTGTATGAAATTTAATTTTTAGGTGATAATATTGATTTCCTTTTGGACATTCAGTACACTTAGTGTTGATGTGTTAAAGGGGGAATTCCAATGCAAATGAGCATTCCTATTCTAGTTATTTCGATGGTGCTATTTTTTGTTCTATTTTTTGGAATCGGCTTTATTTTAAATATGCTGCTTAGAATGTCTTGGGTTATGGCAATCATTTACCCGATTGTTGCGATTTTAATAGTTGATAAGGTTCGTTTTATTGAATATTTTACTGATAGTAAAGCCGCCTTTGTTAAGCTGGGGCATCGATTCAGCGCGCTCGCAACCGCTGATATTCTCATCCTTTCAAGCGGTTTGGCAGGGGCGATTGCTGCCGGCTTTGTGATTAAACTTTTGCGGAAAAATGGATATCAAATGTTTTAGAGGCTGTCTCAAAACAAAAGGTCAGACCCCACCACAATAATATATAGCTGAACTTATCTTAAGAGCGACTATATATTGAGTGTTGAGTGAGGGGGTCAGACCCTTTTAGACAGCCTCTTTTTTATTGGAAAATTTTTTCTTAAACCTTTTTTGAATAATTCGCTGCCTCCAAGGAAATGAATATTTTTGGAGGAGTGAAATTTTGATGATTAGAATAAAAAATGGAATAAGACGTTTTGCAATGGCATGTTTATTCTTTTTGGCACTCATTGCAACATTTCAATCCATTTCTGGTGTGAATCCACAAGAACTATTCCAACGACTAATACAACTAGTACCGCACATTTCTACTAGTCATGCATCAGCAGCGGCGGTGCCAACTTTAGAGAATTCGTTTGACTGGTCACAATACCCGAAAAAAACAGTAGTCGCAACAGGCTATACAGCTGGATATGAATCAACTGGCAAATATAAGAGCAATCCTGAATATGGAATTACTTATTCAGGAGTAAAGGTCAAGCGCGATTTGTATTCGACAGTAGCTGCAGATATACATGTTTTTCCAATTGGTACCATCCTGTTTATTCCTGGGTACGGATACGGTGTTGTGGCTGATATCGGCGGAGCGATTAAAGGAAATGAACTGGATCTTTATTATGAAACTGTTGAAGATGTTTATCAAAAATGGGGCAAGAAAAAGCTGGATGTATATGTTGTTCACCAAGGAGACGGAACTTTGTCCGAAAAGCAATTACAGGCATTGAATGAAGCTAAATCCATGCAAGTATTCCGCCAGCAGTATATACGATCAGAAAAAAGATAAGCAGGCCAATAGTGCCTGTTTTTTCTTTTTTCGTTATAATAAAAACATAACCTACGGAGGTGGAACGGACATGTTTCATGTAAAAACTCAATTTGAAGTGTCGGCCGAGCATGAGGGCTTAGTAGTTGGTTTATTTGAAAAGCCGGAAAAGTTTACAGGGCTTCTTTCTGAGCTTGATAAACATTTTGACGGACAGTTAACTGAACTTGTTAAGTCAGGTGATATTTCCGCAAAACATAAGAATATTAGTAAAATACATAGTTTTGGTAAAATTGGCTCGAAAAGAATATGGTTTGTTGGGTTAGGGAAGGAAAAGGAGCTATCCTTTGAAAAACTATCAGGGGCGTTAGGAAACGTTTTTAAAGCATTAAAATCAAGTAAACTGGAAGAAACGGCTCTTCTGTTGGATTCCTTTACAACAGAGCAAATGGATGGCTGTGATGCGGCCCATGCTGTAAGTGAAGCATTTGCGCTTGCCACGTATCAGTTTGAAGGCTACCGGCAAAAATCGAATGAACCGGAAAAAAAACTTAAAAGATTGACCGTATACAGCGAAGTTTTTGATGAAGAAGAACTGCAGGCATCGCTATCAGTCGGTTACGCTTTTGGCAAGGGAACCAACTCTGCCAGAACGCTTGTTAACATTCCTGGTAACCTGCTGACTGCAACTGATATGGCGAACTATGCTAAAGAGCTTGCTGTCCAATATGATTTTGAAGTGGAAATATTAGAGAAGGCCGAAATCGAGAAGCTTGGCATGGGGGCGTTTCTAGCTGTCAATCAGGGTTCAACAGAGCCGCCAAAAATGATCGTTTTGAAATATCAAGGAAAAGAAGAGTGGAAGGACGTTATTGGGCTAGTTGGAAAAGGCATTACCTTTGATACTGGAGGTTATTCCATCAAAACAAAAGCCGGAATTGTTGGCATGAAAACCGATATGGGCGGTGCCGCAGCCGTTCTTGGAGCAATGGAGATTATCGGCGAGCTAAGGCCGGAACAAAACGTTGTTGCCGTCATTCCATCTACTGATAACATGATAAGCGGCGGCTCCTTTAAACCTGATGATGTCATTACATCGATGAGCGGCAAAACCATCGAAGTGTTAAACACTGACGCAGAAGGCAGGTTAGTTTTAGCAGATGCCATGACTTACGCGAAACATCATGGAGCAGAATATTTAGTTGATGTGGCCACCTTGACTGGAGGAGTGATTACTGCGCTTGGACTTCATACAACAGGTGCGATGACAAACCACGAAGCATTATATGAGCAGGTACTGGAGGCCTCTATGGAAGCTGGTGAAAAAATGTGGCAGCTTCCATTATTTGAATCAGAAATTCAGCGGGTACGAAACAGCCAGGTCGCCGACATAAATAATTCACCAGGCAGCGAAGGCCACGCGATTGTCGCTGGCGCTTTTATTGGCGAATTCGCCGAAGGAACACCATGGGTTCATTTAGATATTGCCGGCACAGCAACAAAGGCAAAGGATTATGATCTCGGACCTGCAGGTGGAACCGGCGTCATGACCCGCACGCTCGCCTTATTTGTGGAACGATTTGAACCAATTAATAAATAGGATTTTATCAGAGTGTTATATAAATGAGATGCCCACTCCAATTGCATGTCTGCCGCATATGAAATAGTGTAGGCAAGTATACATGAATAGGAGGTATCGCGTTATGTACCCTTATCGAGCTTATGCTCCGGTACAGGATCAAAGATTTTTCGGCTTTGGACTTGGTTTTCCACTTTTGGCAATCGGGGGGCTTAGCTTTTTAGGCGGTTTTCTCGGGGGAGCAATTGGCAGCCGACCATTTTATGGCTATCCACCCTATGGGTACCCAGGCTTCGGCTATCCACCAATGGGCTATCCACCCATGGGATTTCCAGGTTATTATTAAACAGGTGAAAACAGCTCAAGCGGGCTGTTTTTTCATTTTAACAATAAAAAGGAAAGATAAGATAAAAACCGAATAAGTTAGAATTAGAGCATACATAAATAATTTTAGAAAGGACTTAAAAAATGATTAAAAACACACTAATTGAGGCATTAGGAATTGAAATTACTCATATTGAAAAAGGGAAAGTAATCGCGACGATGCCTGTTGATGAACGGACAAAGCAGCCGTTTGGTTTATTGCATGGCGGAGCATCTGTAGCCCTGGCGGAAACAGTGGCAAGTATTGGTGCATATGAATTGGTGGATAAAGAGAATCAAGCAGTTGCCGGTCTGGAAATCAATGCGAATCATGTGCGTCCAGTCACAGAAGGGTATGTCACCGCAATCGCAACAGTTTTACATCAAGGGAAATCCACAATGGTTTGGGATATCAAAATCACCGACAAACAGAATCGGCTCATCTGTGTCTCCAGATGTACCATGGCAGTCATTTTTATAAAAAAATAATGAGCTAAATATTTATAGGGATGACCTATTTTTCCAATGGTTTTTCTTTTATCTATAATTAGGAAAATTCAAAAAATCATTTTGAACTCGTGGTATAATGGAAAATATAAAAAAATTTTAATTAGCACAATTTTTTGTACATGTTTCTTTATATAATGGTAGTAGAAGAAGATCCTAAGAAAGGAAGGTGAAAAAATGAATGCCAGGCATCATTATTTGTTTATTGATTTTGAATTTACGATGCCAGAAAGAAATGTACGGATGAAGGAGTTCTATCCTGAAATTATCGAGGTAGGTATGGTTTCAGTCATTGACGATCAAATTATCGAGCAGTTTTCATCTTATGTGACACCCTTGAAATTCCCAACACTAACGGAACGCTGTAAATCTTTTTTACATATTTCACAGCAACAGGTGAACAAGGGGATTTCATTTCATGAACTGATTCGCAAAATGGAGGAGTTCAATAAAAATTATGAAACCACAATTGTTACCTGGGGAAATATGGATATGAAGGTATTACGTCATAATTGTCTTGCGGCGGGGTTAGCCTTTCCCTTTCATGCCGCAGAATTAGATCTATCTATGGAATATAAACGCTTTTTTGGTGACCAAAATCAAACCGGGTTATGGAAAGCGGTGCAGGAATATGGAAAAGAGGGGACTGGCAAACATCATCGGGCATTGGACGATGCATTAACAACTTATAATATCTTTCGACTTGTTGAAAAAGACAAACGCTATTTAGAAAAACCAAAACCGACCACGATTGGTGACCGAATTGATTTTTCCAAGCTCTTGAATAGGTTCGCATAAAAGGCCAAATCATAATCATTGATTTGGCCTTTACGATTATTTCATTTTAAAATAGTCCTTTTCAAGCGAATCGAGCATTTTTAAGCTCATATCTGCCCAATCGGAAGGAGTTTCTGTTAAATCCTTTTTCATTTTCCCCACAGCCTCTTTTAAGGATTCCTGATAATCGGGTACATTTTGTTCATAAGGTTTGACCATTTGCTTTGGAATGTTGGCTTGTTCTCTATAGCTAAGCGCACGTCTTTCATGAAAAACAAGGACATCCGCACTTTTTGGATTGTGCAAATCCCCTTGCAAAGGATGTTTTACCACGGCTAGTACTCTAACTAGATAATGCTGAGGCCGATCTTCTGTCACTTCTCCGATATATTTCCCTGTTTTGTAAATTGCAGTTACCGTATCACCAATTTTTATTTCTGACAACCTTAATCCCTCCTGTGTCCATATTCTTTTATTTTAGTAAATTGAAAAACAAAGTGCAAAAAAAGCTACTTTCGGTTAAATTATAAAAATGGAGGGATGATAAATGAGAAAAAGTTTGCAAGTAGGTGTCCTTGTTTTAATAGCCTTATTTGTTTTGAATGCATGCGGGACAAGCACCAAAACAACGGAAAAGAAGGAGGGAACAAAACAAGTGTCAAACACTGTATATCCTCAATTGACTAATGAGGTAGCAGATAATGAAAGAGTAGTTGAGATGGAAACATCCATGGGGAACATTAAAATTAAATTATTCCCTGAATATGCTCCGAAAGCTGTTGAAAACTTAGTGAAGCACAGTGAACAGGGCTATTATAACGGACTTATTTTTCATCGCGTTATTAAAAATTTCATGATCCAAGGCGGAGATCCGAATGGTAATGGAACGGGCGGAGAAAGCATTTATGGTGCGCCTTTTAAAGATGAAATATCGAAAAATCTATTCAATATTCGCGGTGCCTTGGCGATGGCGAACTCCGGTCCAAACACGAACGGGAGCCAATTCTTTATTGTTCAAAACCCATCATTAGACCCTTCGATGAAAGCACAAGTGGAAAAAGCAGGCTATCCAAAAGAAATTGTTAATGCCTATGAAAGGAACGGCGGTTCACCGTGGCTGGACGGCGGATATACAGTTTTTGGGCAAGTAATAGAGGGAATGGATGTTGTCGACAAAATTGCAGCTACCCCAGTAGACGGTAAGGATAAACCAGAAAAGGACGTTGTGATTAAAACGATAAAGGTTTTAAAATAGATTTTATGGACAATCCATTTGGTATGGAGCTCATTTTATTGCTATAATTAGGTAATCGAGCATTCCTTTAAAGAAGGGTGATAATGATGTTCCATCCAATTGTATTAGCTGATTTTATGTATTTTCCAAAAGATAAATCAGATTATATTCCCGGTCTGATTTCTTTTATGTTCTTTTTTATTGGGGCCATATTAACATTTCGATTTTTTATTGCCCATTCTAGAAAGGAAGCAAAGAAAACAAAAGAACTGGAAGAACAATTGAATAATAATCATGCTAATCAAAAGGAACAGTAAACCTATGCTGTTCCTTTTTGTTTGCGAATATTTTGCAGACTTAAAAGGCACACTAACCGCAAATTGTCTTAAGTCTGGGGGAATACATAGATGAAAAAAGGCTTTATACTTATTCCGCTTCTTCTTCTAACGGGATGCATGGAGCAGCAAATAACAAAAACCGATGTGGAATTATTTAATTCCGTGGGTGATTCTTTAGGAAAGGTGAAGTTGGCTGAGCAATCCAGCGGCGTGAAAGTAAGTGTTAATTTAAAAGGTTTGGATCCGGGTGTTCATGCCATTCATATTCATGACAAAGGCAAATGTACGGCTCCGGAATTTAAATCTGCCGGAAATCATTTTAATCCAGAAAAAAAACAGCATGGATTATTGAATCCAAAAGGGGCACATGCGGGTGACTTACCGAATCTGATTGTCGAGGACGATGGGTCGGTAAAGGCGGATTTGATGGCACCGAATGTGACTTTGAAAAATGGTAAAATGTCATTGTTTACAAAAGAAGGAACATCCATTGTCGTTACTGCTGAGAAAGATGATGGAATGACACAGCCGGCAGGAAATTCAGGAAATCGAGTGGCATGTGGTGAAATCACTAAAGATAAAAATAAAGGCCAAAAAGCTGCTCAGGATGAAAAAAAATAGATGTGAAAAGGTTGTCCTACAAGATATGGGACAGCCTTATTTTTTTATTTTAATAAAATTATTGTCACATTAGGCAATAATCTAAGCTTATCCCAAAACTAAGACATACACTACCATGTAGACAGTTTAGGAGGGATATTATGACAGAGCGTCAATATTACGGAGGATTCCCAGGCCAGCAGCAAATGGGTTATCCGCAAATGGGAGGCCATCCACAAATGGGAGGTTATCCGCAAATGGGCGGCTATCCACATATGGGTTACCCACATATGGGTGGATACCACCACACTGGGTATCCACATATGGGAGGCTATCCACACACAGGCTATCCACAAATGGGGGGCTATCCACACACAGGCTATCCACAAATGGGAGGCTATCCACACACAGGCTATCCGCAAATGGGAGGCTATCCACACACAGGATACCCTCAAATGGGAGGACACCCTCAAACAGGCACCACTACCGGTGGTACAAGCGGTTTGCCACAATTGGGACAGCCACAGCCATCAACAGGGCAACGGAAAGAAAAGAAATAGTGGTTGAAGGTCCTGCCCATTTAGATGGGACAGGACCTTTATTTATAAAAAATGTGCCAAAAACTTGATTTCTGTTCCTATTTTCCCGACAATAAAAATGGTTAAAAAACTACAGGGGTACATAAACGATGGAAAATAAATTGTATTATCAGGATGCCTATATTCGAACCTTTTCAACAAAGGTGGTAAAGCAAGAATGGGATGAGGCGGGAGGCAATTATGTGGTTTTACAACAAACAGCCTTTTATCCCACTGGTGGTGGACAGCCACATGATATTGGAACGATTGGGGGACAAAAAGTAGTAAATGTAGAAGAAATGAATGGGGAGATTCGTCACTACCTAGAACACCCTATCCTTGAGATAAACTCTGAAGTAATCGGTGAAATCGACTGGAAAAGAAGATTTGATCATATGCAGCAGCATGCCGGGCAGCATATTTTATCAGCTGCCTTTGATCATTTATTCCAGTATAAGACGGTCAGCTTTCATTTGGGAATAGATACTTTGACCATCGATATCCAGACAGAGCATTTATCAGAAGCTGAAAGCTTGAAAGCAGAGGAGCTTGCAAACCAAATAATAGTAGAAAATCACCCGATTGAAACGAAGTGGGTCAAAGAAGAAGAATTGTCCCAATATTCCTTACGCAAAGAGACAAAAGTCAAAGAAGATATTCGTCTTGTCATTATCCCGGAATTTGATTATAACGGCTGCGGTGGAACACATCCTAAAACAACGGGCGAAGTGCGGGCAATAAAAATATTGGATTGGGAACGGCAAAAGAAAAATATCAGAGTTCAATTTGTTTGTGGGAATCGTATTTTGGCCCAGCTTCATAATAAGCAAAATGTGATTCTTTCCCTTACCAAGCTTCTCAATGCCCCAGAAAAGGACATGGAACAAGCTGTCCTTCGTCTTCTTGAGAATGGAAAGAGCTTGGAAAAGGCTCTTGAGCATGCGCGGGAGCAGCTGCAGGAATACGAGGCAGACGACCTGCTTGCTCAACATAAGGATAAAATAGTCATGAAGGCCTATCAAAATCGACCTATTCAAACGCTGCAGAATCTGGCAAGACTGATTACCTTGAAAGATGATTCTGCTTTGGTTTATTTGGTTTCAAAAAATGAAAACCGATTGCAGCTTGTATGTGCCAGGGGAGCAGCAAGAACAGAAAGTATGAAAAATATCTTAGCGGAATCTCTTTCACCTATCAATGGCAAGGGCGGCGGGAACGAGACGTTTGCCCAAGGAGGCGGAGAGGCGATTCTTTCTGAAGACCAAATGCTTCAGCACATAAAAAATTTGTCAAAATAGAATTTTTTAACCCAGTAAATAATAAAACTAAATGTTTTTTATATAAAAAGTTTTATATGAAAATTTTTTTATTTTATAATATATATAAGTGAAAAAATATTTAGTATCTTGAAGGGATGATTCAGATTGGAAAAACAACAAGTTGGAGTCGTTGGTGTAGGTGTTATGGGAAGAAGTCTTGCGCTTAATTTCGAAAGCAAAGGCTTTTCGGTTTCCATCTATGACCTATCTGCGGAAAAAGTAAATGAAATTCTTGACAATCATAAGGGTAAAAAACTCTTTGGAACCAACAATATCGAAGAATTTGTTCAATCACTTGAGAGCCCGCGCAAAATATTATTAATGGTCAATGCGGGAACGATTACAGACAAGGCGATTGAATCGCTGATTCCTTATTTAGATAAAGGCGACATCCTCATTGATGGCGGTAATAGTTTCTATAAAGATACAATCAGAAGAAATGCCGAGCTTGCCGAAAAAGGTCTACTGTTCATCGGTGCGGGTGTTTCCGGCGGTGAGGAAGGAGCACTGACAGGTCCAGCAATTATGCCAAGCGGACAAAAGGAAGCCTATGATGCTGTCGGGCCACTTTTAACAGCCATTTCGGCAAAAGTGAACGGAGATCCTTGCTGTACATACATCGGACCAGATGGTGCTGGTCATTATGTTAAAATGGTTCATAATGGAATCGAATATGGCGATATGCAGTTAATATGTGAATCGTATCATTTAATGAAAAATCTGCTTGGCCTATCAACCAACGAGCTTCATGAAGTTTTTAAAGAGTGGAATGAAGGTGAGCTAGATAGCTATCTCATTGAAATCACGGCCGACATTTTTTCGAAAAAGGATCCGGAAACGGGCAAGCCGTTGGTTGATGTTATTCTTGATACTGCAGGGCAAAAAGGAACCGGGAAATGGACCAGCCAAAGTGCGCTTGATCTTGGGATACCATTATCGATTATTACAGAATCTGTATTTTCGCGCTTTTTGTCTGCTATGAAAGATGAGCGCGTGAAGGCTAGCAAAATTTTACGCGGTCCGTCAGTACAGGAGTTTTCCGGTAATAAACAAGCATTTATTGAACTAATTCGAAAAACCTTGTATCTAAGTAAAATTGTCTCTTATGCTCAAGGCTTTGCCCAGTATAAGGTCGCATCTGTAGAGTATGGCTGGGATCTAAAACCGGGAGAAATAGCGATGATTTTCCGCGGGGGATGCATCATTCGTGCTGCCTTCCTGCAAAACATCAAAGACGCCTATGACCGCAATCCAGACTTAGACAATCTTTTATTGGATTCGTATTTTCAATCAATCGTCGATGACTACCAAGAGGCGGCAAGAGAAGTAGTCGCTGTAGCCATTAAAGCGGGAATTCCTGTTCCTGGTCTTGCCAGTGCCCTGGCTTACTATGACAGCTACCGCTCGGAGGTTCTTCCTGCAAACCTGCTTCAAGCGCAAAGGGATTACTTTGGCGCCCATACTTACCAAAGAACCGACAAAGAAGGTACCTTCCATACCGAGTGGTTAAATAAATAAAATGGAGCCAGCAGGGGTTTCCCCTCTGGCTTTTTAATTTCTTTGAAAGAAAGTATACTAAAGGGAGAATCGGGAAAGGTGTGAACAATTATGGGATTTTTTGATGGGGTAATTGGCAACGCCTCAGAGGTAAGTGCAGCGGAAATTCAGAGAGAGTATGCAAAAATTCTATCGTCGAATGAGAGAATTGAAAAAGCCTATAAACTGATAAGGGACTTGTTTATTTTTACAAATAAGCGGCTCATTTTAGTAGATAAGCAAGGATTAACCGGGAAAAAAGTCGAGTACCATTCGATTCCTTATAAAAGTATTACGCATTTCAGTATTGAAACAGCAGGGCACTTAGATTTGGATGCAGAGCTTAAAATTTGGATTTCTGGAAATGCTTTGCCGCTACAAAAGCAATTTAATAAGAATTTAAACATTTATGAGCTGCAAAGTGTTCTAGCAGAATATGTTCTTAAATAATTTTGCAGGAGGATGGAGGATGGAGAAAAGTCAGCTTCCAACTAATTTAAAGTTTGTTGATATTTTAAACGAGTGGGATCCGTTTCAATTGAAAGACGGCGGGTATGATACCGAAATTGCGGACACGATACAAGCCATTCATGAATACGACGATCCAGACCTTTTAGCTGAGAGAATCCAACGTATTTATGAGTTCTCCTTTGAAGAGGTCATCCCGCTGGAAAGCTGCCTTCAAGTGGCAAAGGAGCTTTTGATCATTAAAAACAGCAGTGAGTGTACCATTAACTAAAGTACCTCGGCAAAACCATAAAAAGAGGACATACCACGAGGGTATGTCCAGTTCAAAAAAGGGGGAATACTAGAAAGCCTTATGGATTAAGGTTTGCCGGTATTTCTCTTTTTTATACATAAAAAAAGAAAAAAAGCGGTTAAACCGCTTTTAATTATTTGGAATAGATAACCCTTAGTTCAATGTAGAGGAGTTTGTATGAAACTTTTGGTCTAATAAATCAGCTGCAGGGATATCCAATATGGTTGACAGCCTTAAAATGGTCTGCCGGCTTGGAATTTGCTCACCAGATTCGTATTTCTCAATCGTATTGGTTCCCACTCTTAATTTTTGTGCCAGCTCTTGCTGCGACATGTTTTGCATTTCACGGCAATTTCTTATTGTTTGGCCGATTGACTTCATACTGATCACCTCATCCTGTAAAAAATTTGTTTTATATATTCTATCATAAAAAAATCATTTAACCTAAAATAGTTATGAACATTTTGTTAATTTCCACAAATACTCATTCGAAGGTTTCTTTTTAAAAAAACTGTTTCGTTTTTTGATTATAGTTATTCACTATGGTATAATTTTTTAATGCGTATAAAAGGGAAAAAATAATGATGAATTTAGGAGTGTTTTCATGTCAGAAAAAATTGAGATTGGCAGTATATTGAATGGAAAGGTAACAGGAATTCAGCCATATGGGGCATTTGTGGCACTTGAGGAAAATACACAAGGCCTTGTCCACATTTCTGAAATTACCCATGGCTATGTTAAGGACATTAATGATCATCTTAAAGTGGGCGATGAAGTAAAGGTAAAAGTATTATCTGTAGATGAAGGGGCTGGAAAAATCGGCTTATCTATCCGTGCTACAGAGGAGGCTCCTGTTCAACAGACTGCTAAAGTAAAGAAGCCTAAAAAACGTCAAGCTGCTGCGATTGTTCCTGAGGTGGAAGGAATGCAAGGATTTAATACCTTGAAAGATAAGCTTCAAGATTGGATTGACCAGTCACAAAGAGAAGATTTAATTAAAAAATAAGCAAGGTAAGACCTAGTTAATTCTAGGTCTTATTTTTTTGGTAAATTAATCAAACGGAAAAAGATTCAAATCAGTTCATTCTTTTCGTCTGCTCGGCTAAAATATAATTAATGTACATATCTTTATTGAGAAAAGAAGGAGGGTTTCTATGACAGCTAGAGTTAATTCAAATCATTTAATTGAACAAACCGAAAAATATGGAGCACCTAATTATCATCCCCTGCCAATCGTTATATCAAGTGCAGAAGGTGTTTGGGTACAAGACCCTGAAGGGAACAAATATATGGATATGCTCAGTGCCTATTCAGCTGTAAACCAAGGTCACCGCCATCCCAAAATTATTCAGGCTCTAAAATGTCAGGCCGACAAGGTCACATTAACTTCACGGGCCTTTCATAGTGATAAACTTGGTCCTTGGTATGAAAAGGTAAGCCAATTAACCAAAAAAGAAATGGTCCTTCCAATGAACACTGGGGCAGAAGCGGTCGAAACCGCTTTTAAAGCAGCGCGGCGCTGGGCCTATGATGTAAAAGGGGTTGCTGAGGATCAAGCTGAGGTTATAGCGTGCAATGGAAATTTCCATGGACGGACAATGACCGCCGTTTCATTATCTTCCGACCCTGAATACAAAAGGGGCTTTGGACCGATGCTTCCCGGGATCAAATTGATTCCTTATGGAGATTTAGAGGCACTAAAGTCAGCTATTACACCTAATACAGCAGCATTTTTAATAGAGCCGATTCAAGGAGAGGCCGGAATTGTCATCCCACCGGAAGGCTTTATGAAGGCTGCATTTGATCTTTGTAAGGAAAACAATGTTTTGTTTATTGCCGATGAAATTCAGGCTGGTTTAGGCCGAACAGGAAAAATGTTTGCCAGTGAATGGGAAAATATTGAGCCAGATATGTATATTCTTGGTAAAGCACTCGGGGGTGGTGTCTTCCCGATTTCCTGTGTTGTCGCCAACAAAGATGTTTTAAGTGTATTTAATCCGGGATCACACGGGTCTACCTTCGGAGGCAACCCTTTAGCGTGTGCTGTTTCCATTGCTGCTCTTGATGTACTCGTGGATGAAAAACTTGCCGAGAGATCATTGGAGCTTGGAGAGTATTTTATTGGAAAATTAAAAGAAATAAAGAATCCTAAAATTAAGGAAGTCCGCGGACGGGGCTTGTTTATTGGCGTTGAACTAACAGAGCCTGCACGAAAATACTGCGAAGAATTAAAAGACCAGGGGCTTTTATGTAAAGAAACCCATGATACTGTCATTCGGTTTGCTCCGCCGCTCATTATTAGTAAAGAAGAATTGGATTGGGCGATAGAGCGCATTACAAAGGTGTTAAGTTAACAGATCGAACTTTTAGGGGTGCAATAATGGGGAGTGAAGTAAAGGGAAGAGGGAAAAAAAATCTGCTCGAGTCCACCCAAATTGTGATTCTTAAAGCATTGAAAATGCTTGGATTTGGCGAGGAAATGTATGAATTGCTGAAGGAACCTTTACGTATGTTTCAAGTAAGAATACCGGTGCGTATGGATGATGGTTCCATCAAAATTTTTACCGGTTACCGCTCCCAGCATAACGATGCAGTTGGACCAACAAAGGGTGGTGTCCGCTTTCATAAAGATGTCAATGAGGACGAAGTTAAGGCGCTGTCGTTGTGGATGAGCTTAAAATGCGGGATCGTTGATTTACCTTATGGGGGAGGGAAAGGCGGCATCGTATGTAATCCCAGAACGATGTCACAGGGAGAATTAGAACGGTTAAGCCGAGGATACGTTCGGGCTATAAGCCAGATTGTCGGACCAACAAAAGACATTCCATCACCAGGTATTTACACGAATTCACAAATAATGGCCTGGATGATGGATGAATACAGCCGTCTTCGGCAATTTGATTCCTCCAGTTTTATTACCGGTAAACCACTGGTGCTTGGAGGTTCAGAAGGACGGGAAAAAGCATCTGCACGAGGAGTAGCCATATGTATTCATGAGGCAGCCAAAAAACGGGGTATTTCAGTAAAGGGAGCCAGAATTATTATCCAAGGGTTTGGAAATGTTGGGAGCCACCTTGCCAAGTTTATGCACGAGTCAGGTGCGAAGGTTATTGGCATTTCAGATGTCTACGGGGCCCTTTATGACCCGGATGGACTAAATATTGATTATCTTTTAAGCCGTCGCGATCGTTTTGGAACGGTCACAACCCTTTTTGATGGAACGATTACCAATCAGGAGCTGTTGGAAATGGACTGTGATATTTTAGTCCCTGCCGCTATTTCCAACCAAATAACAGCAGGTAATGCTCATAATATCAAGGCATCCATAGTGGTTGAAGCGGCGAATGGACCGACGACGCTGGAAGCGGCCCAAATCCTTTTGGAGCGGGATATTTTAGTTGTTCCGGATGTATTAGCCGGCTCCGGGGGTGTTACGGTCTCATATTTTGAGTGGGTGCAAAATAAACAGGGATATTATTGGACTGAAGCGGAAGTAGCAGAAAAATTACAAGAAAAGCTCGAGCATTCCTTCAATCAAGTTTATGACCTGGCTCAACATCGGAACGTGGATATGCGTTTGGCCGCATATATGGTCGGAATAAGAAAAATGGCTGAGGCTGCTCGGATAAGAGGCTGGATTTAAAGAAAAGGATGGAGTCAAACTATGGAGAATTTTACTTTCAGGAATCCAACAAAGTTGATTTTTGGAAAAGGACAATTGGAACAATTAAAAACTGAAATTCCACAATACGGAAAAAAGGTTTTGCTTGTTTATGGCGGCGGCAGTATTAAACGAAACGGCCTATATGAACAGGTGCATGGTGTTTTAAAAGAAATAGATGCCCAGGTTTTTGAACTGCCTGGAGTGGAGCCTAATCCAAGAATTACCACCGCACGTAAGGGTATTGAAATCTGCAAACAAGAAGACATCGAATTCATTTTAGCCGTCGGCGGGGGCAGTGTAATTGATTGTACAAAGCTAATTGCTGCAGGATCAAAATATGATGGAGATGCATGGGATTTAGTGACCAAAAAAGCAGTTGCAGCGGAAGCTCTTCCGTTTGGAACCGTCTTAACATTGGCCGCAACCGGTTCGGAAATGAATGCAGGATCGGTAATCACCAATTGGGAAACCAATGAAAAATATGGCTGGGGAAGCGAAGTTACTTTCCCGAAATTTTCAATTTTAGATCCAGTCAATACGTTTACTGTTCCAAAAGATCAAACAATCTATGGAATGGTTGATATGATGACACATGTTTTAGAGCACTATTTTCATTTAGAAGAAAATACACAATACCAGGACCGGATGTGTGAATCATTGCTGATCACTGTCATGGAAACTGCCCCGAAGCTGCTGTCTGACCTTGAAAATTATGACGATCGGGCAACGATTTTATACGGAGGAACTATGGCGTTAAATGGGATTTTAAATATGGGTTACCGCGGGGATTGGGCGACACATAATCTCGAGCATGCGGTATCTGCTGTCTATGACATCCCTCATGGCGGCGGCCTTGCCATTTTGTTCCCAAACTGGATGAAGCATAATTTAAACGTAAAGCCGGAACGCTTTCAGCAGCTTGCTGTCAGAGTGTTTGGAGTAGACCCGAACGGAAAGAGTGCTGAAGAAGCCGGCCTTGAAGGAATTGAAAAGCTGCGTGATTTCTGGAACAGCATTGGTGCCCCTTCTCGATTAGCAGATTATGATATTGATGATAGTAAAATTGAGTTAATGGCTGATAAAGCAATGGTTAACGGTGCTTTTGGCAACTTTCAAAAACTAAATAAGGAAGATGCAATAGCCATTTATCAGGCATCTTTGTAAAAAGTATAAGGAGGTTGTCCTTTTGGGATAACCTCCTTAAAAATTTTGTAGAAAAATGCACACGCTTTCAATGATGGACCTTCCTTGATTATCTGACCTACATTCGTTAAAGTGATTAGTGAAAATAAAATAATGGAGGATCATCTATGACACATGTTCGTTTTGATTACTCAAAAGCCCTAACCTTCTTTGGAGAGCACGAGCTTACATACTTGCGTGACGCGGTAAAGGTTGCGCACCATTCCTTGCACGAAAAAACAGGAGCAGGAAGTGATTTTCTAGGGTGGATCGAACTCCCTACTCAATACGATAAAGAAGAGTTTTCCCGAATTCAAAAATCGGCTGAAAAGATTAAATCCGATTCGGATGTCCTTCTTGTCATTGGGATTGGAGGTTCATACCTGGGAGCACGAGCTGCGATTGAAATGCTTCAGCATAGCTTTTATAATGCACTGTCTAAGGAAAAACGTACGACACCGCAGATTATTTTTGTTGGTAACAATATTAGTTCCTCCTACATGAGAGATGTCATGGACCTTCTTGAAGGGAAGGATTTCTCGATTAATGTAATTTCTAAATCAGGAACTACCACAGAACCAGCGATTGCCTTCCGGATTTTCCGTAAACTATTAGAGGAAAAATATGGTGTTGATGAGGCGCGAAAACGGATTTATGCGACGACTGACAAAGCGCGTGGTGCCTTAAAAACCTTAGCTAATGAAGAAGGCTATGAAACCTTTGTTATTCCGGATGATGTTGGCGGACGTTATTCCGTTCTTACGGCTGTCGGCTTACTTCCCATTGCAGTAAGCGGTGCTTGCATTGAAAAGATGATGGAGGGGGCGGCCCTTGCACAAGAGGATTTCAGTCACTCTGAGCTGGAAGATAATGCAGCGTATCAATATGCAGCCGTTCGCAATGCTCTGTATAACAAAGGTAAAACCATTGAAATGCTCATTAATTATGAACCAGGCCTTCAGTATTTTTCTGAATGGTGGAAGCAGTTATTTGGTGAAAGTGAAGGAAAAGACCAAAAAGGAATTTTCCCATCATCGGCCAATTTTTCAACAGATCTTCATTCCCTGGGTCAGTATGTTCAAGAAGGGCGTCGCGATTTATTTGAAACCGTCATTAAGGTCGAACAGCCGCGCCATGAATTGACAATTGAAAAAGAAGAAAGTGACCTTGATGGCTTAAACTATCTTGCAGGCCAAACCATTGATTTTGTAAATAATAAAGCCTTTGAAGGAACAATGTTGGCCCATACAGATGGCGGCGTGCCAAACTTAATTGTTACGATTCCAACACTTGATGAATTCACATTTGGCTATCTTGTTTATTTCTTTGAAAAAGCCTGTGCCATGAGCGGATACCTGCTTGGTGTGAATCCATTTGACCAGCCAGGTGTTGAAGCCTATAAAGTCAATATGTTTGCTTTGTTGGGCAAACCTGGATTTGAAGAAAAGAAAGCTGAGCTTGAAAAACGATTAAAATAAAAATGGAGGGACGACTTTTTAGTCGCCCTTTTTTATTGAAATCCTTTTGTTTGGAGAAACTAACAAGCAAAAGGAGGAGAGGTTATCATGATACAACTGTCATCAAAGGTTGAGGGAATGGAATTTGATTTGTTTAAATTAGAGCAAAAATTAAAGCCAATCGGTTATTCAATTGGCGGAAACTGGGATTATGACCATGGTGCCTTTGATTATAAAATCGATGACATTGAGGGATATGAATTTCTCAGATTGCCCTTTGAAGCCGTTGACGGCCAGCTGGACGCCAATAACTGCACGGTCCAGCTCGGAAGACCATTTTTATTATCACATGTCTATCAAACTGGAATCGATGACCGGGTTGATTCTGCCGGTACCTTTAATCAATTTCAAGAACCGCTTGATGAAGATGCCAGTTTTCCTCGAAAATTTATTGATAAGGGTAAAGCGCTTGTTGAAGAATTGGAAGCTGTCCTACTTTCAGATTAATTATTTAAAAAGTAAAAAAAGATCATTCTCTTCAATTTTTAATGAATGGGAGGGGTTAAGTATGGTCTCTTCCCCTCTTTTGATTCCAATTAGAAAACTCTTATTCATTAAAAATTCCTGACATGCTTCGATAAAGGTTTTGCCAATATCACTTTCATTTATAGAATGAGCGGATAATCGGCTTTCCTGCAAGTGATGAACAAAATCTGACAGCAGCCCGTCCCCGTTAGAATGAAGACTGTTGACCATAAAAACACTCGTCAGTTTATTGGATTGGATCACTTCATCCGCTCCTGCTCTCAATGCATTGATCACCTGCTCAGCTGTCAGAATCTCCACAATACATTTGATTTCCGGACATAACCCCTTGATTGTCAATAAAGCTAAAATGCTGTTCATATCTGCCTGAAGCTCATCATTTCCTCGGTCTGCGGTGATCAAGACTTTTTCCGCTTTTTCAATATTACTTTTTAAAATTGTTTCATCGACATGACTTTTCCCCTGGATAAAATGAACAAACTTGGAGCTCAGGGGGTTTGAAGGCAAAGTTTCATCAATTAACACCACCATTTGCGAATATTTTGGGCTGGTAATTTTCGCAATTAATTCCTTGGACCTTTCATTCCAGCCAATGATGATGATATGTCCTTCCCCTTTAAACTCAATTTTCCCCTCTGAAAGGGCATCTTGTTTAGTCACTGCCGCCGCAGCCAATGTTCCAAAATAGGACGAAACAATGCCTGCTCCAAGCAAAATTAAGAGCAGGGCTGTGAGTCTTCCCCAAAAAGAAGAGGGGACATAGTCCCCATAGCCTACGGTTGTACCAGTAATGATCGCCCACCAGATTCCATCATAAATCGTAGGAAAGGTATCAGGCTCAAGAAAATGTATAAAAATACCAAAAAATAGGAAAACTAGTAAAGCAATTAAAAGAATGCGAATTAATAGCGGTAAACGTAGAAAGCTGATATAAACACGGTTTGGCAAAGCCATCACCTCATGATCTTTTTCCTATTATTAACAAATGGGGAGTATTTTATCACAGGTCTTTGTTCACAAAAAGTTCGTTACTTTTATATTTACCCTACTTGTAATTCTTTCAAAAAACTAATAAATTATGATTAATAACATGTAAATAGTATCAATTCTGAAATGAGGTCGACGGCATGAAGAATAGCATGAACGCTTTGTTGTCAATTATTGAAAGTACCAGATCTGAAATGATTGTTTTAGCACATCAGTATGGATATACCAGCCCGAAAGTTGTTCAATGCAGCCAAAAACTCGATACTCTTTTAAATGATTATAGGAATATAGAGCAAAAACAATATTTTTTTCAATAAGGCCTTCCGGCTTCCGGAAGGTTTTTTTATGTTAAGAGACTGGAAAAAAAGGGATAATTTTTATCTGAATTGCAAATTTTATATACAACCGCAGGTTTTGACAAAAGATTATTGGGGTGTAAAGAGTGTTGAATAATACGAAGAAAGAGCAAGGGTCTATCATCTTTGCTTTGATCGTTCTGATGATCTACCTTTCTCCATTGTTTATTTTACAGGACAATGCCCATATTCGTGTTCATGATAATTTGGATTCAAACTTAACATGGTATAAGGTTTTAGCACGAAGCGGTGAAATGTTTGGTCCGTTGAACGGGATTATTCCCCAAATTATTAATGGAGCTCCGAGAAATACCTTCTCCTCGGAATTCAGTTTAATTGTCTGGCTTTATTCTTTTTTCCCGACGATGATTGCTTATGGTTTAAGCCAAGCCTTAACAAGATTTGTCGCATTTTTTGGAATGTATTTACTCCTTAAAAAGCATTTTATCCCCGGCTCAGACTGGTGTTTTTTACATATTGGCGGAGCACTTGCCTTTGCCTTAACCCCTTATTGGCCATCGGGGATGCTGAGTACTTTAGGGATGCCGCTTGCCCTCTGGGCGTTTCTCAATATCCGGAATGGAACAGGAACGTGGAAGGAATACCTGGTTTTAACTTTATTGCCCTTATATTCAAGCATTGTTTTAGGCTTTTTCTTTTTTTTATGCGCCTTGGGTATCTTGTGGATTTTCGATGTTTTGCGCGGAAAAAGCTGGAATTTACGATTCCTGTTGGCCATTGTTTATATGACCGGAGTCTTTTTGCTTGTTGAATATCGCTTGCTCTATTCCTTCTTATTCTCGGCTGAAGCCAATAGCCGGGATGAATATATTCATGCCTATCTGCCATTTTGGCGGGCGGTTCGCCTTACATTTAAAAATTTCCTTTTTGGGCATACACATGTGATGACGTTACATACCCTTTTTATCCTTCCAGCATCTTTTATTGCACTTTATTTTATTTATGCTAAAAAATTATGGAAACAGGAAAAGCTATTTGTCTTTCTATTTACATTGAATTTTTTGTTATCCCTTTGGTATGCCTTTTGGTTTTATCATGGATGGCTATCGCTGACAAAACAATTTCATTTTTTGAATACGTTTAATTTTGCCCGTTTTCACTTTTTAAAGCCCTTGGTCATTTATGTGTGCTTTGCTCTTGCATTAAAAATCATTTCTCTTCAAGGAATAAGCTGGGCAAGAGCCGCAAAATCCCTGGCAGTCCTTCAGATTCTGCTTCTTGGATTAACCAATGACGAAATTATTTACCATCAAAAACCCACCGTTAAGCAATTTTATGCGGAGGAATTATTTAAGGAAATTCAAGAGTATATAGGTGTTCCCCAAAAAAATTATCGTGTTGCAAGCATTGGGATCCATCCTGCTGTTTCACAGTACAATGGATTTTACACACTTGATACGTATAATAATTTTTATCCATTAGCCTATAAACATCATTTTCGAAAAGTGATTGAGAAAGAATTGGCTAAAAATAAAACGATACAGAATTACTTTGATCAATGGGGCGGCCGCTGCTATCTCTTTACGAGTCAACTGGGAAAGAACGTAATGATTAAGAAACATTCAAAAAGACATTTGAAAAACCTTCAGCTTAATACACATGTTTTTAAAGAAATGGGCGGAAAATATATTTTCTCCGCCCTGCCCATCGATAATGCGGCGCAAAATCAATTGATCCTTGAAAAAGTGTTTCAATCGAAAACGGCTGCATGGAAGATTTATTTGTATAAGACTATGTAATATCGGAGGTATTCCATTGTGATAGAGCCAATCCTTACAATTATTGTTCCTTGTTATAATGAAGAAGCAGTCTTGCCAATGACCATTTATCGGCTTCATCAGGTTGTAAAGGGGCTTATTTCTGAGAGTCTTGTTTCAGATAAGAGCAAAATATTGTTTGTTGATGACGGCAGTACGGACCGGACATGGGACTTGATCTATAAAGAAGGATTAGAAAATGAGTTGGTGCGCGGTTTAAAATTATCGCGAAATGTCGGACATCAAAATGCTTTGTTAGCAGGTTTATTTACTGCTAAAAATTCTTCAGATTGTTTGATTTCGATAGATGCCGACCTGCAGGATGATATCGAAGTGATTCGCGAGTTTATAATCAAATACCTGGAAGGCAATGAGATTGTTTATGGAGTTCGCAAATGCCGGGATACGGATACATTTTTCAAACGTACTACAGCCCAAGGCTTTTATAAGCTAATGGAGAAAATGGGTGTGGACCTCATCTATAACCATGCTGACTTCCGCTTAATGAGCAAACGTGCCGTAGAAGAGTTGGCACATTTTAAGGAAGTAAATCTTTTTTTACGCGGCATTGTACCACTGCTCGGCTTTCAAACAGCAGTTGTTCAGTATGACCGAAAGGAAAGGGAGGCGGGTGACACAAAGTATCCTTTCAAAAAAATGCTGGCCTTTGCTTTTGATGGGATTACTTCTTTTTCTGTTTCCCCAATCCGCTTTGTCCTAGTGATTGGCTTTGTCTCCTTTTTTTTGAGTCTGCTCTTTGGCGGATATTTTCTAACGCTAAAGTTTTTGGGAAATACCGAAACAGGCTGGACCTCCTTGATCACGTCCATTTGGCTTATCGGAGGCTTGCAGCTGATTGCCATCGGCTTAATTGGAGAATATGTTGGGAAAATTTACAAGGAGTCGAAACAGCGCCCAAAATATATTATCGATATTGATTTATTTAATCTTCCGGAGCAGCGGCATCATTTACTCCAACAATCACTGGACGAAGAATTTTTTCAGCATGAGCTAAGAAAAATTACGGAAACAAATTAGGGTTTTCCATTTTGGAAAGCTCCTTTTTGTGTCGTACAATCCTTCCTACTTGAATAAAAATACGTAGACAGGCTTTTTTGGCGGGAGGGATTGGAATGAATGCATTTTTAAGCTATATTTTATTGGGATTATCTCTGGCGGCCCCAATAGGTCCCATTAATGCTGCTCAAATTGACCGCGGAATTCGGCATGGGTTCATTCATGCCTGGCTGATTGGGGTAGGAGCAGTATTGGCAGACGGAATTTATATGCTGGTTGTTTATATTGGCATTGTGAAATTCCTTGAGGCTCCATTAGTGCAGATATTTTTGTGGCTATTTGGCTGTTTTGTTCTCGTTTATACCGGTATCGAAAGCATAAAGAATGCAGGCAAAATAAATTTGGAGTATACAAGAAACAAGGAACCGCTGACAAAATCATTTGTTTCCGGATTTTTAATGTCCATTTCCAATCCATTAACCATTCTTTTCTGGCTTGGAATTTATGGTTCCATTCTTGCCAAAACAGCCTCTGCATATGAAAACAGCCGATTGATTCTTTACAGCTGCGCCATCTTTATAGGTCTTTTGCTATGGGATATATCGATGGCAGGAGTTTCCAGCAGTTTCCGGAACTTTGTGACATCGCGGCTTTTAGTCATGATCTCAGTTTTGTCCGGTCTTTCATTGATTGGATTTGGCTTTTATTTTGGATTTCAAGCCGTTCAGCTTTTTATTTGATTACAAAAAGGCCGGGCAGCTACCCGGTTATCCTTATGCTGTCGGCCATGGATTAAGAATTTTCTTTTTAGTCCACTTAAAATGCATGATGAAGGCGATTACGCCAATGATGCAAACAAATAATAAGCTTATAAAGAACCCCGGTCTGCTGGTTGCGTGAAATAAAGTGCCGCTGATGGCAATTAAAATAAAGATGGCGCCGGCCCCGTTCTTAATCTTCTCTTTCACTTTTAAGTCAAGAATTTTTCTGGAAGAGGCAAGAATAAATAACCAATTATACAGAAGCATTAAGCCTGCCGCTGTCGTGATATATTCATATATCCTTCCTGGCATCACTAATGCGGTGACAATGGAAGCGCTGATTCCGATGATGGTCAAAAACAATGCTGGCAGAGGGATTGTTAATTTCCCTTTTTTCGAGAATATCCTCGGTGCATCCCCCTCCTCTGCAAGTGTTTCAAGAATGCTTGTAACTCCAAAAAGGGAAGCAGTCATGGTGGAAAAACCGGCAATGATAAGGGCTGCATTAAAGATATGGGGCACAAATGAAAGCTGGTAGGCCTTTAAGGCAATGACAAATGGACTTTCCTTCGAATTGAAAGAGTTCCAAGTTACCATGATAACGGCAAGGCCGATTGAAAGGATATAAATGGTGGTAAGGACCATCAACATGATCTTTCCAGCTTTCGGTGCTTCTTTCGGATCGTTTAATCTTGCAGCCATTAACCCCAATACTTCGATTCCGCCATATGCATAAAAGGCAAAAATGACAGAGGACCATAGACCTTTAATACCATTTGGAAAAATATCTTTCATACCTTTCGGATATTGAATGGGCTTATTTCCATCGAGGACACCAAAAATGGCAAGGCAGGCAATGATAATAAACATTAAGATGGCGGAAATTTTCAATATAGCAAGTACGTTTTCCATTCTGTTCAAAGCCTTTACACCAACTAGAAGAACAACAAGCCCGAGCACCGAATAACCCGTGGCAAACAACCATAATGGAATTTTAGGAAACCAAAACCTCGAAAAAATGGACAAAGCGGTCATTTGACTTCCCATGATCAGCATTTCGGAGCACCAATAAACCCAGCCGCTGCTAAAGCCGGCCCATCTGCCATAAGCCTTTTTGGCATAGGTGCGAAAGCCGCCTGTTTGCGGGTCTTTTGATGTCATTTTGGAAAGGGCATCAAATACGAAATACGATCCAATCGCCGCCATAATAAATGCTACTAAAATGGAGGGCCCTGTCATTTTTATGGCCAAACTGGAACCTAGAAAAAAACCGGTCCCGATTGTACAAGCCACTCCGAATAATGAAAGCTGCCACCATTTCATCACATTACCCCTCCCTCAAAAAAGGCTGGGAAATCAATCCCCACCCTTTAAATTGTCCGCCCTGTTGCACCCGGGGACTTATCCGTATTATCTTGATTGTTATATTCGGAATCATTTAAACCTGGTTTTTGTTTATCATTTCCTAAATAACTACCTCGATGCTTTTGCTGGATTTTATTAAATTCATCCCAATTTTCATTAACCAAAAAAACCCCTCATTTCTTCATGCAGATACATTAGTTAAAGTACACGTCTAAATGAAACTTATTCGTAAGGAATTTTTATGGAATTAAAATTTTATTACATAAACCATCGGAAAAACATTGAAACTAAAATAGAGTGATAAAGGTGAATTCAGCATCTGTTTTTATATATGAAAGGGGTTCGACCTATGCTATCAACCGAGCAGCTGGCAGATTTACGCTTGCAATTGTTGAAAGAAAAAAGCGAAGTGGAAGAATGTCTGGAGCAAAATGACCATTTGGGCTTAGAACGGGGGCATGACCATGAGTCAATGGGGGAATTATCAAGCTATGATAACCATCCCGCAGACGATGGAACGGAGTTATATGAAAGGGAGAAGGACATTGCCTTAAATGAACACTATGAACTGCAATTAAGGAATATCAACCATGCCCTGGAGGCAATGGAAAACGGGACATATGGCAAATGCGAAGTCTGTGGGAAGGATATTCCGATTGAGCGGTTAGAGGCACTGCCTAATACAACTTATTGTAAGGAGCACAGTCCGGATCAGGTTGTTTCCCATGATCGGCCGGTTGAGGAAGGAGTCCTAATGCCGCCATGGGGGAAATTTGATATGGATGATAAAAATGAAGATGTTGCCTTTGACGCAGAGGATTCCTGGCAGACGGTCGCACAGTGGGGGACATCGGAAACTCCATCTGATTTAGCATTCCCACAGGATGATTACAGTGATATTTATGCGGAAGCAGATGAAAATATTGGCTATGTCGAGGACTATGAGAACTTCGTGGGAACGGATATGTATGGAAAAAATATTACGGTCTATCCAAATCCACAGCATGAGCATTATGAAAATGCTCTTGATGATGAAGGCATTATGACAAGCTTTGGAGACTTGCCGGCTTTCGAGCACGATGCATATGTTGACAACGGTGAAAAGTAAAAAAGAAAACAGCTTTCACTAATGAGAGCTGTTTTCATTGAATTCTTATTTTTGCTCATCGTCTGCTGTCTCGTCGACAACACCTTCCATATAAACATCACTAGCCTGCTCATGGGTAGTGGCAAAGCCAGAGGCCAGCTCATTGTTACTTTGATAATCACTGGCATGAAAAAAACTCCCGGCAATTTTTGCACTGTCTGTTTGATTCTTTTTGTTCATTCCAAACACTCCTTTTTTTAAATACTACAGACGTATTTTCTACTTAAAAAAATAATTCATTCATTGGAGTTGAACCACATGCCTAAAAAAAGCGAGTTTCCAACAAGGGAAGAATTGGATCACGCCTTTCATTTTCTTCAGGATCAAATTACACTTATTTCCGTTAGGGAAGAAGAGGAAATGGAAAGGACTGAAACAAAGGGACGAGAGGGATGATGTTGAATCTGTCCAAATAAGGTTCAAGGGTGCAAGAATTTTTCTCTAGACCCACCTAGACTTGGTTTGGTATGCTTTTCAAGAGAATTTTCCGGGGTGGTAAAAGATGGAATTAAGAGAAACTCTTGCAAGAAAAGTGGCATGGATTAGTGTAATCAGTAACATTGTTTTGACATTGGGGAAAATTTTCATCGGATTTATCGGAAAAAGTGATGCCGTTTTTGCTGATGGGATCCACTCTGCTGCCGATGTCTTCGCCTCCATTATTGTTTTATTGGTGATAAAAATTTCCAATAAACCTGCAGATAAGGAACATCCGTATGGTCATGGCAAGGCAGAAGTGATTGTATCCGAAATCATTGGGATTCTCCTTTTTTTTGTTTCCCTTTATGTGGTCTATGAAGGAATCAGTGGATTTTTTCATAAGGTTGAACCTCCAAGCTTCCTTGCGATGTGGATCGCTCTTTTTTCCTACATTGCAAAAATTATCCTATACCACACTTCGCTAAATGTTGCCAACAAACACAGCAGTAAAGCGGTTGAAGCCATTGCGTTAGACCATAAAGCAGATATTGTGGCGTCCATTTCGGCAGCGATCGGCGTTCTGCTTTCGCTCATTGGGGAACATCTGCACATTCCATTCCTGTTATACGGAGACAAAGCTGCTAGTATTTTTGTTGCCTATTTAATATTTAAAATCGCAAAAGACATGTTAACTGAAGCCTTCGACATTTTGCTTGAGCGCAATATTAATAGTGAGACCATTCAAGATTACATAACGATTGTCTCAGAGTTCCCTGAAGTAAGGCGGATTGACCGGATACGTGCCAGAGAACATGGCCACTATGTCCTCGTTGATTTACGGATTGCCATTGATCATTTTAAAACGATTAAAGAAGGCCATGACCTTGCTAAATCAATCAAAGGGAAATTGATGGGCAAATTTGACAATATAAACGAAGTATTGATTCATTTAAATCCTTATTTTCCGGAAGATCAATAAATCTGTTTGTGCTTTTGCCCATTTGGGTTTATGATAAGATAGGAAAATAAAATGTTTTAAAGGAGTTGATATTTTTGAGTTATTCCGTAGACCCGGACCCAAGTAGGCGCGGGGAAGTCAATGTGATCCTTGAATTGATTGAATTGAATATCAAGAATATCAGCTCTAGAGAAGGTTGTTGGCTTCCTCAAACAAAGTGAGTGAGGAGGTTTTAAACATGTTGGAAATATACAAAAGTACCGAAACGAAAGCACTTGAAAAAGTGGATGTTGTTTCAAAGGGCTGCTGGATTAACATGTACGCCCCAACGGAAGATGAAATCAGCCGGGTTGCAAACGATGCCGATATTGACGTTGACATTTTAAAGGATGCGTTGGATGATGAAGAACGTCCAAGGATTGAGCGCGATAACGGTCAGATAAACATCATCGTCGACTTTCCATATGTCGTCAACGATGAAACCGGACTGGAGCTTTATGAAACCATTCCTATCGGGATCATATTAACAGATGATTTAATCATCACTGTCTCCTTAAAGAACACAACCATATTAGAGGATTTTCGGAAAAATAGAGTCAAAGAATTTTTTACTTTTAAAAAGACACGTTTTGCCCTACAAATCTTGTTTATGATTTCTTCTTACTATCTCCGTTATTTAAAACAAATCAATAAGAAAACAAATGAAATTGAACGTCAAGTTCATCAATCATTGAAAAATAAAGAGCTATATGCTTTTCTTGCCTTAGAAAAAAGTTTGGTATACTTTACTACTTCATTAAAATCAAACAAGGTCGTTCTTGATAAAATCCTGCGCTTTAATTATTTAAAAATGTACGAAGAAGACAAGGACTTATTAGAAGATGTTATTATTGAAAAAACGCAGGCAATCGAAATGGCCGAAACCTATCGTTCCATCTTAAGCGGGATGATGAATGCTTTTGCATCGATTATCTCGAATAATTTAAATATAGTCATGAAATTTTTAACGTCGATCACCATTATTTTATCCTTTCCAACGATGGTCTCGAGTTTTTACGGAATGAACGTCAATATACCGGGTCAGCATAGCCCGCATGCCTTTTACATTACCTTATTCCTTTCAGGGTTGTTATCGAGTGTCACAGCCTTCATCTTTTGGAAAAAGAAATATTTTTAGGTTACCAGCCTTTTTTGGGCTGGTTTTCTTTTTATGATAATGATTCCTTATCATAGAAGATAATAAAAAGCAATGCGAAAAAAGGATAATTTCAGCCCGCTTGTATAAAATAGTGGCAAGTGGAGGGTGATAAAATGAAAGAAAAAGAGAAGAATTTATCAAAGGAATTATACGGATTAGAGCCGGAAATGAGCTTGTTATCCGTCAATTTCGCAACAGGGGAAAATTCATTTTTAAATGAACGAGGTCAAGAGGATAAAGAGGAGAATCAGCAAGAGTAGCGGCGCCGTTTAAAGCGCCGCTGTTTTTGTCTAAAAATGCTGTCGGTAATATTTTGAATATTTTAAATAGATTTTAGTTGAATGCTAGTTTTTGATAATGATAAGATTGAAATCGGGATTGTAAGCGCATTCAATCCTTAAAATGGTACATATAGGGAGGAATCACATTGAATCAAGCCACAATCAGTCTAAAAGAAAAGGTAGAAAAATTTTTACTTGGAAAAAAGAAACTGTACATTGATGGTCAATTTGTTGAAAGTCTCTCACAAAAAACATTTGATACTTATAATCCGGCAACAGGGGAAGTTCTTGCTGCAGTTTATGAAGCTGGACCAGAAGACATTGACCGTGCCGTAAAAGCTGCCAGAAAAGCTTTTGATGAAGGCCCTTGGAAAAAAATGAGTGCAGCAGATCGCGGCAGATTAATGTACAAGTTGGCGGATTTGATGGAACAAAATAAAGAAGAGCTCGCTCAATTAGAAACACTCGATAACGGAAAGCCAATTCGCGAAACAACTGGTGCGGATATTCCTCTTTCTGTTGAACATATGCGGTACTATGCTGGTTGGACAACGAAAATTGTTGGTCAAACTATACCAGTGAATGGACCATTTTTTAACTATACCCGTCATGAAGCCATTGGCGTTGTCGGACAAATTATCCCTTGGAACTTCCCGCTGTTAATGGCGATGTGGAAGCTTGGCGCAGCGCTTGCAACAGGCTGTACCATTGTTCTAAAACCGGCAGAACAAACTCCTTTATCTGCCTTATATTTGGCAGAATTAATCCAGGAAGCAGGCTTCCCTGCAGGAGTCGTGAATATTGTTCCGGGCTTCGGCGAAACAGCCGGTCAGCCGCTTGTTGATCACCCACTTGTTGATAAAATAGCTTTTACCGGCTCAACGGAAGTCGGTAAGTCTATCATGGCACGCGCTGCTAAAACACTTAAGAAGGTAACTCTTGAGCTTGGTGGAAAATCACCAAACATTATTTTACCAGATGCCGATTTAACAAAGGCCATCCCAGGTGCCTTGAATGGGGTTATGTTCAACCAAGGACAGGTTTGCTGTGCGGGTTCGCGCGTCTTTATTCAAAAGAAACAATTTGATAATGTCGTCGCCGATATGGTGAGCCATGCCGAAAAAATCAAGCAGGGTGCCGGCTTGCATGCAGATACAGAAATCGGACCGCTTGTTTCGATTGAACAGCAAAAACGTGTTCTTGGCTATATTGAAAAAGGCTTGGCGGAAGGAGCAGAATTATTGGTAGGCGGAGATAAACCGTTTGAACAAGGCTATTTTGTTTCTCCGACGATTTTTGCAGATGTTCGCGATGAAATGACCATCGCCAAAGAAGAAATTTTCGGCCCAGTTATTTCTGCGCTGCCATACGAGGATTTGGATGATCTAATTGATCGCGCCAATAATAGTGAATATGGTTTGGCTGCCGGCGTATGGACGCGAGATGTTGCAAAGGCTCATTATGTTGCCGAACGTCTTCGTGCCGGCACGGTTTGGGTCAACTGCTACAATGCATTTGACGCTGCCTCTCCATTCGGCGGCTACAAGCAATCAGGTATCGGCCGCGAAATGGGCTCCTATGCCTTGAACAACTATACAGAAGTGAAGAGTGTTTGGGTATCGTTGAAATAAGATGGGTCTGGCGAGAACTGGGAAAATTCCGGTTCTCGTTTTTTTATTGCTTAAAAAGGGCATACTAAACATATATTGGCAAATTTAAGGAGGATATCATGAAATCATTTGTTGTCAGCTTTCATCAAGAAGATAATGTCGATACTATGCAGATTCAAAAGCTCAGCCAGGAGGACTTCGGAAAAGCAACAGAAGGAGGAACAAGACATTTATTCGATTTAGATACAAACATCGGTTTTTTTGTCTTTTTTGATGCAGAAGACGCGGACGGAGTTGTTTCCTATTTAATGCTTCAATATGAGGAAGAAAACGAAGACCCAGTCGGCTGCTATTCCTTCCGTCTAGAGGATTTTTATGAATTTACCGCTCTCTACTTAAACGATCTGGAATTTAATGAAGAAATCGACGAAGAGGAAGAAGAATACGGCCCGATTCACCATTTGGCACACCTATTATTTCATATCGTTGAAGAAGGCAGGGATTTGGAGGTTTAAATTTGAAGGTTTTGTGGGTTTAGGCGCCGATATTGGCGCCTATTTAATTTTTATTAGCGAATTTTGAATGTCTATTAGCGAATCTGCCGAGTCTATTAGCGAATTTTAACATTCTATTAGCGAATTCCGCTTTTCTATTAGCGAATTGAAAATTACCAGGGGAAGGACCTTGGAAAATAATAACGATATCTGTTCGTCCCTGAATAATTAAGACCCGCGGAAAAAAGTAATCTTTTAGCAGTATGAATAGAATCTAAATGAGCAAACTCCCGAAACTCCCGATTAGTGATTTTCATATCGAACAGCAAAAAATAATCCTTCAGTGCGTCAATATGAGCATCGACAAAATACTTCTCGCAACGAGGACAATGCCACTTTTGTTTCCCTCGTTCCAGTGGAAGATGATGACATTGAGGACAATGGACCCCTGTTTTTAATTCTGACCGTTGAATCCCATACTTTTTAAGAAGATAGGTAGTAGGAGGTGTATTCAATTTTACAAGGAGACGGGAAAACTTTCGAAGGTCCTTCGAAGAGATGAGAGGATCTGAATACATTTTCTCAAATGCTTCTATTCTTTTCAGAAGAATGTCGGACTTGCATACCCGCGGCTTAACTCGGTGTGCGTTTTTTCCGGTGACTACATAGGTCGAATATCCATTGCTTAGCACGACTACATATTCAACTGGCACGTCCGGAAAATGATGTTCAGCCAACAATTTCTTGATGTGTTTTTGGTGCCTTTCTGCTTGTGCAATCGGATAGGGATAGCCTTTTTCTTTGTCATTGGTAATCTGGATAAACTGCTCGTTATCGGTGTCAAAAATTAATTTACCAGCCATATGTTTGACTTCGATAATGAGTGCAAACTCTTGAGTTAGAAGAAGGGTATCAATCTGGCAGTTGTAGTCACCATCCGGGAGATTAAGGTCGTGGAGGATGAGGTATTTTTGTTTGAGGAGCTCGCGAAAATAGAAATCTAGTGATTTTTCCCCTTCGAAGCCGGCGAGCCTTCTTGCCAGTTCCTCTTTTATTTGCTGGTATTTCGCGTGACTCAAAGGAAGTCTCCTCAAAATTGCTGCTAAAATAAGGATTTTTAATGGTATTGACCTGTCTTTCATTATCAAATAAAATCACTCCTCTCAATTTAGTAATGTTATTCTAAACAGAAAATAAAAACCCTGCCGAAATTTATCAAAATTTGTAAACATTTTGTTAAACATTTGAAAAAATCATGAAATGACGGTACGATTTTTAAGAATGGAGGTAACAGAAATGACCAATCGAGATATAAAACGAACCTGGGCTGTTCAGCATCACCAGCATAGTCCAATACACGCAGCAGGAATGGTTTTAGACCCTGCAAACATGAAAGAATTTGATCCATTTCTATTTTTAGCCGAGGATTTTTTCAAAAAAGGAACGTTTGACTTCCATCCGCATCGTGGAATCGAAACCGTTACGTATGTAATTGAGGGCAAGCTCGAACATTATGACAACAAGGCAGGAAAAGGCGAGCTCCAGCCGGGCGACGTTCAGTGGATGACGGCAGGAAGGGGAGTTATCCATATCGAAGACCCGGCAGAAGGGGACACCGTTCATTCCCTCCAGCTATGGGTGAATCTCCCGAGGGAGCATAAAATGACCGAGCCGCGTTATCAAAATCTTCGCAGTCAAGAAATGCCAGTTCGTGAAGAAGCAGGTGTCTTAATTCGAATTTTTTCCGGGTCTTCCGGCGGCATCCAATCCAATACAAAAAACTATGTTCCAGTGACATTTGTTGAAATCAACCTGGAGTTGGGGGCTTCGGTAACTCAGGATTTACCGGGGGATTATAATGGATTTATGTATGTTCTTGAAGGAACCGGCCTTTTTGGAAATAACAATGTAGAAGCATCCAAAGGACAGGCATTACAATTAGGGAATGCTGAAGCCGGAAAAGACAGTGAAGTTAGCATCCAAGCAAAAGAGCCACTTAAAGTGTTGCTATATGCAGGTAAGCCATTAAATGAACCAATAGTTGCAAGAGGGCCATTTGTAATGAATACCGAGGAAGAAATCCGCCAAGCATACCGCGATTATATGGACGGGAAATTTGCAGAGTAAGGTATGGTATCCAGTCAAAAGCTGGATACTATTTTTTTTGCCCAATATAAACAGACATATTTTATTCAAAAAAAACCCATAGTTTCTGCACACTTTTTCATTATTTTATAGATAGCAAGTAATGAAACTGAGGTGAGGAACTTGAAGGGAAAAATGGTTGTTATTATATTTCTGGCATTCACTCTGATGAACGGAAGATTAGCTTTTGCAGCCGGACAAAATGGAATGAACATGGATCATTCGCAAAAAAAACACGACATGAGCAACATGGACATGAGCGGCAAGGACAAAAACATGGACAAGAGTGGTTCGAAAAAAGAAAACACCATGGCCGGCATGGACATGGGCGGCAATGAACCTGTGAAAGAAACACCGCCAAGTCTAAAAGTGTTAGGAACATATGGGGCCGTTAATCTATCCTTCATTTTAATAGGAGTCTGGAGTAAATGGTTCAGAAGAAAGGATGGTTCCAATGGCTATTCCAAATAACAAACTAGCACAAGAGAAAAATAGGATAGAAGGGAAAAAAACGATTAATCTCTTATCTATACCTTTCGTCAATAAGTTTATTAAAAGCAGATGGTATCCAGGTATTTTTCAATGGGTTGTCCTCATCGTTTTTTCTGTTATTGTATATGAATTGGTAGTTGGAACAGTTGACCCGACACGCAATGTCGGAACCTCTCTGACTTGGGTTTTATGGTGGCCGCTTATACCGATCTTTTTCCTCGCAGTGGGAAGATTCTGGTGCGCCATCTGCCCATTTGGTAAGCTAAGCGACATTATTCGAAAAACAGTTGGCAGCGAAAGACCGACACCAAAGTTTTTAAGAAAATACGTACTTTGGCTTATTGATCTTTTCTTTATCGCCATCACTTACAGTGACCATATTTGGGGAGTGGTTGAATCACCCAGAGGCTCGGGATACTTGCTCCTTCTACTTGTTACAATGGTTGTCGCGACATCCGTTTTCTATGAAAGAAGAACTTTTTGTAAAACTTTATGTTTTCTAGGAGGGCTTTCAGGAAACTACTCACGCTCTGGAGCATTGGAACTGCGCGGCACGCCGGAAATTTGTAAAACATGTAAATCTCAAAGCTGCTTTAAAGGAAGCGAAAAGGCAGAGGGCTGCCCGATGTTTCAGTTTGTAAGAACAATGGATTCGTCAGCCGATTGTAACTTATGCGGAAATTGTGTGAAATCATGTCCAAATAATTCAATTCGAATTTCGCCTCGGGTACCGACCTCCGAATTATGGGGCATTAAAAAGCCAATGATAGAGCATACTTTCCTGGCTGCTGTTATTATGGGGATCGTGTTCGTACAAAACATAACGATGGTAGCGATATGGCAGGATATATTAAACGCAATAGGCGCTGTCACGGGAACAGATAATTACAATGTAAACTTTACTGTAGCGTTTATCATCTCAATGGCCATTCCTGTCGGCCTCCTATTTGGAACAGCAAAAATTGCGACCTTGTTGGGTGGGTCAGTTGATAAAGTAAAACAAAACTTCATTCGGTTCGGATATGCAATCATTCCACTAGATTTGGCAGGACATCTTGCCCATAACCTGTTCCACATCATCACGGAAGGAAAAGCAGTCTGGTATAATACTGCAGCATTATTTGGTGCACATGTTTCAAGGGGCGACCTCGCCTTCTTACCAGCTTCAACAGTGCAATTAATGCAATACATCATCGTCCTTTTAGGAACAATTGGCTCAATTTATACTGCTTATCGGATTGGCAATAAGGGAGCATTTAAAATATTGGCCCCCTATTACACAATGATGATCTTACTGGCGATTGCAAATATTTATCTATTCTCTTTACCAATGATGCATAGAGTATAATTCATGATTAAAACGTCATAACGACAACAAAAAAGCCAGTCAAGCGACTGGCTTAGTTATTTTTAGCTGGTTTCTTTTCAATAACGACACGTGCCTTGCCCATGAAGAGAATCGTAACGGCTGCAATCGCGATCGGAATCAAGGCAAGCATGAAAGTATGTGTAATGGAATCTGACATAGCATGAATAATTTTATCCAAAATAAAACCAGGAATCTTCGTCCGAACACTTTCTTTAAAAATATCTTGCGGATTCCCCATTTTAAAGGAAGAAGCCCCCTGCATTCCTTTAAATGCTTCTTTTAATCGATCCGTAAACCCATTGGTTTGAATTGACCCAAAGATGGTCACCCCCAGAGTCATCCCAAAAGAACGAAGGAAAGAGTTAGTAGAGTTGGCCGAACCACGGTATTGCGGTTCTAAATTGTGCATCGATGCCGTTGGTAATAAGGAGAAAGAAAAACCAACACCGAAACCTACTAAAATCATATAAATGGTTACCATAAAACGAGCCGTATCTGTTGTCATATTTCCAAGAAGAAGCATTCCAGCCACATAGGAAATAATTGAAATGATCATCAGATTTCGATAGGAGGTCTTGTTGAGGAAAATCCCGCCGCAAGAGCTTCCGGCAACAGAGCCTAACATCATCGGTGTTAAAATTAATCCTGCATTCTTAGCTGTGCCACCGTATACGGCCTGAACAAAGATCGGAATAAATACCGTTAAAATAATAAAAGTACCGCCATATAAAAACGAAAGTATTTGCGATGTTGCGAACAAGCGTCTTTTAAATAACCACAACGGTAATATGGGTTCCTGAGCCTTTAATTCTACGAAGAAAAAGGCAGCAAAAAAGAGAATGAAGCCGGCAAATAAACTAATAATTTGCGCGGAATTCCAATCATATTCCTTGCCTCCAAACTCAAGGGCAAACATTAAGCAAACAACTGAAACGACCAGAGTAATCGCTCCAGCCCAATCAATTTTTTGCTTTGAATGCTCCAATGACTCGTGGTAAAAGCGGATAATGAAAAATACTGATACGATTCCAATTGGTACATTCACATAAAAAATCCAGTGCCAGCCAATATAATCGGTAATATAGGCTCCTAATAAAGGACCTAACACACTGGATGCCCCAAATACTGCCCCTAGCAATCCGGTCATTTTTCCGCGATTTTCCGGCGGGAAGATATCGAAAACAATCGTAAAGGCGATCGGCATCAGTGCTCCGCCGCCGATGCCCTGAATGGCACGGAAAATACTTAACTGAATGATGCTGTGGGCAAGTCCGCACAAGGCAGAGCCAATAAGAAATACGGTTAAGCCAAAAATAAAAAACCGCTTCCGGCCGTACATATCAGATAATTTTCCGAAAATGGGCATCCCTGCCATAACGGCTGCCATATATGCGGAGGTAACCCAAATAAATTTATCAAAGCCGCCAAGCTCAGAAACAATTGTCGGCATCGCGGTCGCCACAATGGTATTATCCATCGCAGCCATAAGAATTCCCAAAAGTAATCCAGCGACAACGAACTTTAGATTATGATCCTTTTTAATCATGAAATGTCTCCTATCCATCCTAATTTTTCTGCTGAGACAGGTCTCCTTTACAGTCTGTAAAAAGATTTGATAAAATAGAAATATCTCGATAATCAAGATAAATTTATTTTAAAAGGAAGGGTGCGCCCTGTCAATGGATATCTGCAATCATCCTGAACTGGTGAAAAACCTCATAAAAAATTTAAGAAAGTTGACCACAAGATCAGTACTTTTTCAACAAACTGCCGCCCATTCCCTCGGCGTAGTTCATACAGATTTTAAAACGGCTGATATTTTAAATGAAACAGGACCGCTAACAGCTGGGGAATTAAGTAAAATTACAGGCCTTAGCACAGGTTCCGTTACGGCCTTAATTGACAGGCTGGAGCATGCAGGATATGTACGGAGAGAAAAGGATCCGAACGACCGCCGCCGCGTTATCATCATTCCTGTAAAAGAAAAGCAGCACTGCATTAAAGAACACTATGCTCCATTAAATAAGGCGATGATGGAGCTTTGCGCCCAATATAATGAAGAAGAGTTAACGCTTATTACAGGATTTATCGAAAAAACGATTGCCGTTCATGAATCAGAAATCAGAAAGGCAAGCAAGTCGGACAGCGAATAAAAAAAGACCAGCAATATGCTGGCCTTCTAGTAATTATGATTTTAAAAGATCGTGGTCTACGTATCGTGCTCCATTCATTTCGCTTAGAACATTGATGGCAACTTTTGCTCCGTCCCCAGCCGTAACGATGGTATGTACACTTACACCGGCTGCCGTTCCGGCGGCCCAAATTCCTTCAATATTTGTTTTTCCCTCAGGAGTAACATCTAAAACGGTTTTAATTCTTGGTTCCGTACCAGGCTTAGTTGTTAAGCCGATTTTTTCAGCAAGATCAACGAAAAGGCCTGTGGCGACAATCACTTGTGCTGCTTCATAAGTATTTTCGTCTGTTTCAACTGTAAAACCACTTTCCGTTTTGCTTACGTCTGTAACAGAAGCTTGGACTAATTCAGCGCCAAATTTAGCTGCTTGCTTTTTCCCAGTTTCAACAAGATCCGGGCCGGTGATTTCAGAAACACCGTAGTGATTTTCAATCCATGCCTTTTTGGTAATGCTTTTGTCGTTATCAATTAAAACCGTCTTTTTACCGGCTTTTGCGGTAAATAAGGCAGCGCTGGCTCCAGCCGGGCCGGCGCCGATAATCGCAACATCAAACATATTTATCCCTCCAATGAAATTATAATTATTCTAATTAAGTGTACCCTTATAAGAAAAAAATGTAAATAAAACTGCTTGCAGCTGATATAGTATAAGAAGGGAACTATCACATTATTTTCCTGTTCTTTTTCATTTACGTAACAAGTTTTTTACTGTAAAATTAGGTTTTGTAAATCATATAAGAATAATAGGAATTAAATACATACGATTGAAAATCTATTATTTTTATAGTTTACTTAAAAAACAATTTAGGGGGAAAGATCAAGTGGGTCGTAAAAAAGTAAATATTCTTGTTGCCCTTTTACTTTGTGCCTTCCTTGCACTTGCCGGCTGTTCTTCGAATACGAAGGATTCTTCCAGCTCAAAAGACAATCAAGGTACTAATAAACCGGATACATTTGTTTATGGAATTGACGGAGATCCGGGAAATGCCGTTAACGTAATTACTACTGGTGACCGTTACGGATTAATGGAAATCAAAGCATTATATTCTCCATTGTATATGTATAACGGAAAAGATAATGTGAAATATTTCTTAGCGGAAAGCATGACGCCATCAAAAGATTTCTTAACGTATACAGCTAAATTAAGAAAAGGCGTAAAATGGCATGACGGTCAGCCATTTACAGCTGATGATGTCGTTTTCACTTATAACGAAATGTTAAAGGAATCGAACGGCGGCTGGGCTCGCAGCCAGTTAATTTTTAATGGTAAGCCGGTGAAAGTCGAAAAAGTAGATGACTATACAGTTAAATTTGTACTACCAACCGTAAGTATGGGCGCAATGGAAGCACTTGGCAATATCTTCATTATGCCAAAGCATATTTACCAAGGTGAAACCAATATTGCCAACAGCCCTAAAAACGCAACACCTGTTGGAACTGGTCCATATAAATTTGCTTCATACAAAGCTGGAGAAAGTGTATCTTTTGAAGCAAATAAAGATTATTTCTTAGGAGCACCAAAAATTCCGAAAGTCGTTTACCGAATTATTATGGATCCAAATACAGCTATTTTAGCCCTTCAAAAAGGCGAGATTAATGCCCTTGCCATTCAACCTTCTGACACTAGCAAATTCAAAGGAAACTCAAACATTACCCTTAAGCCTTATGATGAAGGAAGAATTGGCTATTTAGCCTTTAACTTAAGTTCAAAAGCTGTTCAATCAAAAGAGGTAAGACAGGCAATTGCTTATGCGATGAATCGCAATGATATCCTTACAGCCAGTTACCTTTCCAGCGATTATGCAGTACCTGCGTACTCTTTCTTACCAAAGAAAGCAACCTATTTTACGGATAATGTAGAACATTTTGACTTTGATACGAATAAAGCAAAAGATTTACTCGCAAAAGCGGGCGCTTCCAACTTAACATTAAAATTAGCCTACACGGCGAATAACCCGATTCAACAAAAGCAAGCAGCTGTTATTCAGCAAAACCTTAAAGCAGCCGGCGTGAATGTTCAGCTTGTCGGCATGGACTCTACCGCATTAAGTAAAAAACTTACACAAGTCCAAACTGATTTTGACATGTATCTAAACGGATACATCATGGGAATTGACCCTGACACATTTAACTCTTTATTTGTCACAAATGGTGAAGCAAACTTCATGCATTACAGCAATAAAACGGTGGATGCTTTATTCAACCAAGGCCGTGTTGAAAAAGATGACGCTAAGCGTAAAGCCATCTATGAAGAAGTTCAAAAAGCCATCATCGATGATGCGGCATTCTATCCAATTACCGAAAACAAACGGATTCTTGCCATCGATTCCAGAATTAAAGGAATTGAAGATGCTGGGCTAGTACCAGTTTATACGTTTGAGGATATGTCCAAGCTTTCTTATTAAAAAAATAGTAGTATGATAGATAAAGATAAACAGTTCGCTGTTTATCTTTATTTACTAATGAGACTTACATTCGCTGTAAGGAGTGGGATTCCTTTTGTTAAAGTATTTTTTGAAACGAATTTTACAGGCTATTCCTTTGCTCATCATTATTTCGATTATTTGCTTTGCCCTTATCCAAATGGCACCTTATGATGCGGTCGACACGATGACGACTCCGAATATGTCAAAGAAAACGGTTGAGTTGATTAAAGCCAGATATGGCTTGGATAAGCCGGCCTATGTGCAATATTTCTATTGGGTAAAAGGAATCGTGAACGGTGAGTGGGGCAATTCGATTGTCACGCATGAAAGCATTGCAAAGGATCTTTCTGCAAGAATTCCTAATACGATTCTGCTAGTGCTTCCTTCTTATATTCTTGCCTTAATCTTATCGATTATTTTCGGTCTTTTTTCAGGGGCAAAGAAAGGCAAACTGGCTGATAAAATCATCGATGGTTTAAGTTCCTTCGGAATTGCGATCCCTAGCTTTTGGATGGCGATGATTCTTGTTTTTATTTTTGGCTACCTGCTTAATATGTTCCCTATCCTTGGGATGCATACGATCGGCCAAGAAGGTTCCATTTCGGATCTTCTGAGTCATATTGTCCTGCCAGGTACGGTATTGACGTTATCCTTTATGCCCGAGCTTGTCCGTTATGTGAGGTCATCGACCATTGGTCAGCTTTCCGAAGATTATGTTATGGTGCAGCATGCCTATGGTGCCGGGTCTTCATGGATTTTATTCAAACATGTCTTAAGAAATGTGCTCCTGCCAATTATAACGATTGTGGGCATGAGTCTTCCTATGCTCGTAACAGGGGCGGTTGTGACTGAAACCGTTTTTGGCTGGCCGGGAATCGGCACCTATTTTGTCAAAGCAATTCAAGGGTTTGACTATCCGGTTGTCATGGCGATTATGCTGCTTTCAGCAAGCCTTGTCATCATTGGGAACTTGGTATCCGATCTGCTATATGCAATCGTTGACCCGCGAATTAAAGGAATGGGGGACTAAATAGTGGCTGGGAAGAGAAATAGGAGAATTGAAAAATTTAGAAAAGAACTTCGAAAAAATAAAACAGCAGCCGCTGCTCTAATTATTCTGGCAATCATTATTCTTGTATCCATTTTTGCCTTTTTATCACCCTATTCCCCGGATCAGGTGGATGTACGAAATGTTCTCCAAGGGCCATCATCCAAGCACTTATTCGGGACGGACGAGCTTGGTCGTGATTATCTGACAAGAGCCTTATACGGCGGGCGAATTTCTCTTACAGTCGGGATTTTGGCCATGCTGATTTCCACAAGTATTGGCGTTCTTGTTGGAACCATCAGCGGTTACTTTGGCGGACGAATTGACAACGTTCTAATGAGGACAGTTGACGTCATCTCGTCGATTCCCTGGATGATTCTTGTAACGGTTGTCAGCATTTATCTTACTCCTGGATTAAAAGCTATTATTCTCGTGATCGGCCTGTTTACGTGGATGAGTACGGCAAGACTGGTTCGAGCAGAGACGCTTTCATTAAAGGAACGGGAATATGTGCTTTATGCCAAATCGTCAGGGCAATCTTTGAAAAAAATTATCTGGAAACATATTATTCCTGCGGTATTTCCTACCTTTATCGTCGCCTCAACGGTAAGCATCGCGAATGCGATTTTAATGGAATCGGCCCTCAGCTTTCTCGGACTCGGGATTCAACAGCCGCTATCTTCATGGGGAAGCATGCTTCAAAACGCACAAGGCAATCTTGGCAATGCCCCGTACATGGCGATTTTACCCGGGGTTTTCATTGTCTTAACGGTTTATTCCTTTAATAAATTAGGCGACATTCTTCGAGCTGTCGTAGAGCCGAAGACAAGCGGGAGGTAGAAGCCATGGAACAAAAATTACTGGAAGTAAAAAATCTTCATACTGCCTTTTTCGATGGTGACCGTAAATTAGAAGCGGTCCGCGGTGTTGATTTTTCCGTTCATAAAGGGGAAATATTGGGGATTGTTGGAGAGTCCGGCAGCGGAAAAAGTGTGATGGTGAAGTCGATTCTTGGAATCGTCCCTAAAAATGCCAAGGTCGATGCAACAGAAATTGTTTTGGATGATCGAAACATTGCCAGCCTGTCTAAAAAGGAAAATCGAATGATACGAGGGCGCGACATCGCGATGATTTTTCAAGACCCGATGACCGCTCTTAATCCGCTCAAAAAAGCAGGCGACCATTTGATTGAGCTTCTGGTAAGAGTCAGAGGCATGAAAAAGAAGGAAGCGAAGGAAGAAGCCATTGAGCTTTTGAAAATGGTCGGTATCCCTTCCCCGGAAAAACGGGTGAATCAATATCCGCATGAATTTAGCGGCGGAATGAGACAAAGAGTGTTAATCGCGATGGCCCTGGCATGTCAGCCAAAGCTGTTAATCGCTGATGAACCAACAACCGCTTTAGACGTTACCATTCAGGCACAAATTTTAGAGTTATTAAAAAAGCTGCAGGAAGAAAGCGATATGTCCGTCGTCTTGATTACCCATGACCTGGGGGTTGTCGCAACGATTTGCAGCCGTATTTTAGTTATGTATGCGGGAACGGTAATGGAGGAGGGCTTGGCCCACGAAATCTTTTACACACCGAAACACCCTTATACAAAGGCACTATTAAATTCCATTCCAAGAGTGGACGGAGAAAAAGCTAGATTACAACCTATTAAAGGATCAGCCCCATCATTAACAGAATCAACAAACGGCTGTCCCTTCGCAAGCAGATGTGATGCTGCTGTCGATAAATGCTTTAAGGAAACACCAGATTATCTAAGCTTCTCTGCAACACAAAGAAGTAAATGCTTTTTGGCAGGGGAGGGGGACAATAAATGACAGAAAAATTAGTAGAGATTAATAATCTGAAAAAATACTTTCCGCTAAAATCTTCACTTTTTCAAAAAAGCAAGCAGGCTGTCAAAGCGGTTGATGATGTATCCTTCCATATTTATAAAGGAGAAACCTTTGGTCTTGTCGGCGAATCAGGGTGCGGGAAATCGACATTAGGAAGAACCTTAAATCGATTGTATGACCCAACTGCCGGAGAAATTATTTTTGATGGAAAAGACATTGCCAACCTGAATTCAAAAGAGCTTCAGCCTTATCGAAAAAGAATACAGATGATTTTTCAGGATCCGTATTCATCCCTGAATCCCTACATGAACGTTGAGGAAATCATTGATGAACCACTAGAAATTCATAGTGGCCTTTCAAAGGCAGATCGGACAGAAAAAATCCGGGAAATACTTGAAAAAGTCGGTTTGAAAAAGGAAGATATGGAGAAATTTCCTCATGAATTTAGCGGTGGACAGCGGCAGAGAATTGGGATCGCCCGCGCGCTCTCGATTAATCCTGACTTCATCCTCTGTGATGAAGCCATTTCAGCATTGGATGTTTCAATTCAAGCGCAGGTTATTAATATGCTTGAGGATTTACAAAGCGAAATGAAGCTTACCTACTTATTTATTGCTCATGATTTATCGATGGTCCGCCATATTTCCAACCGGATAGGCGTCATGTACCTTGGGAAAATGGTTGAGATTTCAAAAAGTGATGAGCTGTACAATAAACCGCTTCATCCTTATACACAAGCATTGCTGTCGGCTATCCCGATTCCCGATCCAATCAAAGCGCAAAATAATAAACGGGAAATTATAAAAGGCGAACTTCCCAGCCCGATTGAGATGGAGACAGGCTGTCGGTTCCGATCCAGATGCCCTTTTGCCAAACCTATTTGTGCTGAGTCAGATCCACAATTGAAGGTAGTAGATGGCGAGCATCTCGTTGCCTGCCATTTATATTAATGGAGGATGCGGCAACTGTCGGATAAGGTGTATCAATTGTCGGATAGAATACTCCACCTGTCGGATAAGATGTCCCAATTGTCGTATAATGCGCTCCCATTGTCGGATAGCAACATCTAATTAGATATAATTAAAATGTAGGAGTGGATTATGATGGAAAAGGTTAAATTAGCACTCAACTATGCTCTAATGCTTGAAATGATGAAAGCTAAGGGATTTAATAATACAACCATCGTGGCTCTTTTAAATGAACGGAACGTTGAAATCCTTGAAAGTATTGGCGAAGGGATTCCTTCTTGGGAAACGATGTTGGAGTATTATCATCAAAATTCGGCAAAATGCCATCAAGCATTGAAAAATGGCTATGAAATTACTATTTTAACAAAAGGCGCTCTTAAATCATTATTGTCGATTAAATTCGGAATGAAAGAAGGCGTGGATTTCCACGATACTGGTGAAGGCCTCGACCGTGTGAATATAGCGGACGATCATCTTCTAGCCTTAAAGGACATCATATCTAAAAACTGGACAATCGTGGAGAGCTTCGAATCTGAAAAACCTATCATTAAAATTGAACTTACTTATAAACCTATTTTCAATTTCTCTAAATAAAAATAAAAAGAACCATCAATTCCTTCATGGGATTGATGGTTCTTATGTTTAAACTGATATAAATGATCTTTCTTCGTCTTCGTTGTCCTTGTTCTCATATTGGTAAAGACAAACGGGCTTCGTTTTGCTTCCGGATTCATTTTTCCGTCACGCGCCAATTTTTCACGCTGCTTTTTGGCTTTTGATTTTGCCACTCTAATCACTCCTCAAAATATGTTTCATTCCATTATATAACAAATTGTTGAGAAGGACAGTCCTTTTTTATATTTCTTGGACTTTGGATTGTTTGTGACCTTTTGGCGATTTTTTTCGCGTATGAAGGAAGTAATATAAAACAGTTCCGATTAGGATATAGAAAGCGCAATAATAATATAAAGAGCTATAATCCATTTTTGCTGCAAGTAATCCAACCAGAAAAGAGCCTAAAGCAATTCCCGTATCATAAATGGATAAAAAGGTGGCCGTTGCTAAGCCTCTATTACGAGGTTCTGCATCTTGAATTGCAATCGTTTGGAAGGTAGGGAAAAGTGTTCCCCAACCTATGCCGATCATACCAGCTGAAATAAGGAATGTAGTGGCACCAACACTTTTACTTAGAACAAACATCCCGATCGCAAATAGAATAATCGCCGGATAAGAAATCACATTGGGACCATATTGATCCAGCCATTTTCCAGTAAAAGGTCTTGAAAGCAATAAAACAACGGCGTAAACAACAAAGAAAAGACTCGCAATACTTTTCAAATGAATTTCATTCGCATAAACGGATACGAATGAAAGCAGCGCAGAATAGACAATCGCAAGAAAACTGCCAACTACGGCAATTGGAGCTGCCGATGGTTCGAAGAGATGTCGAATTGAAAAGGCCGATTGGATAACTTGATTGGCTTTTTCTGACTTGCTAAGCTTAACGCTAAGACCAGTAATCAAAGAGCCTAAAGCCACGATCACACTTATTACAAACAAAATTTTGGATCCCCACTGCTGGATGGCCATCAAACCGACAAACGGGCCGATTACCATCGCCATATTGGTCGACATCACGAAATAGCCCATTCCTTCTCCTCTGCGAGAGGTAGGAATAATGTCAGCCACGATGGTTCCAACAGCTGTCGTTGCCATTCCAAATCCAACACCGTGCAGTAGACGAATCATTAGAAATCCAATAATGTTTTTAGGGAAAAAGTATAGTAGGGAAGCGCCTGCGAAAATGATCAGTGCTGTTAACAGGACTTTTTTATGCCCGCCCCGCCCCAGCCATTGACCGGTTAGTGGGCGTGATACGATGGCAGAGAGTAGAAAGACAGTTGTCATTAATCCTGCCTCTGAAGCACTGCTGTGAAATTCCTGTAAGGCATAAATAGGAAGTGTCACAAGCAAAATATAAAATGTTAAAAATAGAAAAAAGTTACTTAAGGAAATACTAATAAAATCCTTGGTCCATAATTTAGACTTGGACATGTGTCATTCACTCCTTTATAAAAGTCCATTTAACCATGAGCTTTGCAATTTGTGCAGTTCTTCTTGTGAGGATTCCGGAAAATCCTTTAATAATACCTGGTTCAATTCAGTTACAGCTTTTTCCCAGCTTGGATACTCCTGTAATGCTTCTTCAGTTAATTGGATATGTTTTTCCCGCTTATCTTGGCCAGGGATCTGCCTGACATATCCCTGTTTGACAAGCCTCTGGATGGTTCGGGTCATCGGTGGTGCCTCGACGAATAAATAATCACACAGCTCTTTTTGGGTTAACGAACCTTTCTTTTTTAAAACAAAAATTACGGCCCACTGCGATCCGTATAATCCCATTGGTTTCAATACTTCATTAAGCTTATTGGTAAGGTGGCGTGAGAGTTGGTGAAGAGTATGGAATAATTCGTGGCTATACAAGAAAAGTCACTCCGTTTAATAATTAGTTACCTAGGTAACTATATGACTTTTTAATAGAATTGTCAAGATTTAGACACAATTTAAGTCTATGAATGGCTGCTTCGCGGAATTAAAGGGGATACCCGCGGAAAAGTTCCGAAAGCCTGCGGAATTAACTCAGAAGTCCGCGGAAAAAACAAAAAATCCCGCGGAATTATCACCCAACTCCGCGGGATTACAAACAATCATCATCTTAACACATTAAAATACCTAGCCTCTGGATGGGCAAATACAATCGCTGAAACCGAAGCCTCAGGCTCCATCATGCAACCATCTGTAAGCTCAATCCCAATCTCCTCGGGCTGAATTAACTTAAACAGCTTCTTTTGATCTTCTAAATTCGGGCACGCCGGGTAGCCAAACGAGAAGCGCTGTCCTTGATAATGGGCAGCAAACCGGTCTTGCATAGTAAAGTCAATTGGATCCGGAAAACCCCAGCGATCGCGCATTTGCCGGTGAATCAGTTCGGCAAAACCTTCAGCTGTTTCAAGTGCCATTGCTTGAAGGGCGTGGCTTTCCAAAAAGCGTCCTTCCGCTTTAAATTGATCCGCCCGTTGACGAACACCTTTCCCAGCCGTAACGGTAAAGAACCCGACATAATCCTTCTCACCGCTATCGACGGATTTCAAGAAATCAGCAAGACATAAATAGGGGGCCGATTCCTGACGAGGAAAATCAAATGTTTCAATGATCTGTTCCGGATTTTCCGGGTCAAAAATCAACACTTTATTTCCATCCGATTGTGCAGGGAAAAACTGATAAACCGCCGCAGGAGTAATCCAGCCTTCTGCGTTTGCATCAGCAATCAATTGATCGACAATTCCTTTTACCTTCAAGGCTTTTTCATCTTTTTGAGCCAGTAAATTGGAGATTTTTCCCTTTACCCCAAGATGGTGTCCAAGAAGCATTTGCATGTTAATATACGGCTCAATATGGGAAAGAGAGTACGATCGTAACAAATGCCTTTTTGTATCCTTAGGAATCAATACTGGTACTTCTGTTGATACCGTTGGCTTCGGTTTTACCGCCACAGATACAGAGGACACTCGTTGAAACTCTCTTGGTACCTCTACCGCTGCAAGCTTTTTACTTCTTTCTTCTAAAAGATATTCATACTCCTCAGGATTTTGCACCTGATTCGCAAGCGATAACCCTGTCATTGCATCCTTTGCATAAAGGACAAGCCCATCATATTCCTTGGAAATTTTCGTATCGGTAAATTTCCTTGAAAGCGCCGCACCGCCGACCAGGATCGGTGTGGAGATTCCTGCTTCTTTCATATCCTGAGCGGTTAATACCATTTGTTGGGCCGATTTCACAAGCAAACCTGATAAGCCTACGATATCAGGTTTTTCATTGCGAATCGCCTGTACCAAATCAGTTGGAGAAACCTTAATCCCAAGATCAACCACTTGATACCCATTGTTGCTAAGAATAATATCGACAAGATTTTTCCCAATATCATGCACATCACCTTTAACGGTAGCCAAAAGGACCTTCCCTTTTGAAGCGGAAACATCGCCTTTTTCCATATAAGGCTCCAAATAGGAAACAGATGCTTTCATCACTTCAGCACTTTGGAGGACCTCGGCAACAATCAACTGATTGTCATTAAATAGCCGTCCGACTTCCTTCATGCCGTCCATCAATGGGCCGTTAATAATATCAAGTGGGGCAGGATATTCCGCAAGTGCGAGCTCCAAGTCCGGCAGTAATCCTTCTTTTGTCCCTTCCACAACATAATAGGCAAGCCGCTCTGCTAAACTCATGTTGGGAATGGTCGTCTTGGCCTCTTTCTTTTTGCCACGATAGAATTCGGTGAACACCGCTAAAGTTTCATCTGTTGTGTTAAAAAGAAGGTCCTCTGCCAGTGCCACTTCCTCTTTTGAAATGGAAGCAAACCGTTCCAGTTTTTCGGTATTGACAATCGCATAATCAAGCCCGGCCAATGTACAATGGTAAAGAAAGACGGAATTTAATATTTCACGGCCGACAGGAGGTAGACCGAAGGAAACGTTGCTGATACCCAGAATCGTTTGGACTCCAGGAAGCTGCTCCTTGATCATCCGAATTCCTTCCACGGTCGCTTTCGCTGAGCCAATGTATTGTTCATCTCCGGTGCCAACTGGAAAAACAAGCGGGTCAAATATCAAATCCTGAGATTTCAAACCGTATTTATGAACTAACAGGTCATGGGATCTACGGGCAATTTCAAGCTTCCGTTCTGCAGTTACACCCATGCCGGTTTCATCAATGGTTCCAACGACAACAGCCGCACCATAGCGATGAATTAACGGAACCACTGCTTCAAAACGTTCTTCTCCATCTTCAAGGTTTATCGAATTAATAATCGCTTTTCCTTGTGAAAATTTAAGAGCCTTTTCGAGTACCTTTTCATCTGTAGAGTCAATTACAAGTGGAACTTTAATTTTCTTGACGGCTTCTTTAATGAAATTTTCCATGTCTACAATCTCGTCGCGATCCGGATCGGCGAGGCAAATATCAATGACTTGGGCACCGCCTTTTACCTGTGCACGGGCAATTTCAGAAGCTTCCTCAAATTTCCCTTCTGTGATCAATCGCTTAAACTTTCGTGACCCAATGACATTGGTCCGTTCACCAACCAAGATTGGACGCAGTGTTGGATCATCATAGATAAAGGGTTCGATCCCGGACACCATATGAACAGAAGAAGGGCTGAATTCGCGTGGCTGATAATTTTCCATTGCTTCTGCAATCGCCTTGATATGCTCTGGAGTTGTGCCGCAGCAGCCGCCAACGATATTAAGCCAGCCATGTTCCGCAAAATCAGCGAGTTTTTTCGAAAGAGTTTCCGGTGTTTCATGATAATGGCCTTCTTCATCCGGCAACCCGGCATTCGGGTAGCAGCTAACTGCGACGGACGATAAATTGGCTAAAGAGCGAACATGGTCCTGCATGAATTCCGGTCCGGTTGCACAATTTAAACCAACCGCAACAGGGTTCATATGTTCAACAGAAATATAGAAGGATTCAATCGATTGACCGGCAAGCGTCGTGCCCATTGGTTCAATCGTTCCTGATAACATCAGCGGCAATGTTTTGCCCGTTTTTTCAAAGGCACGCTGAATCCCTGTAAAACCAGCTTTCACATTCAGCATATCCTGGCTTGTTTCAAGCAGCAGCAAATCAACACCGCCATCAATCAAACCAATTGCCTGTTCCTCGTAGGAAGCAGAAAGCGCATCGAAGGTGGTACCACCGGTGACACTTAAAGTTTTCGTGGTCGGCCCCATGGAGCCTGCAACATAGCGGGGCCAGCTATCCGTAGAAATTTTTTGAATTTCGCCAATCGCAATCATCGCGGCTATTTTATTAATCTCATAGGCTTTAAATCCAAGCCCATATTCATCCAACACAAGACTTGTCGCCCCGAATGTGTTGGTTTCGATAATGTCTGCCCCGGCTTCCAAGTATTCTCGATGAATATTGGCAATTACGGAAGGAGCGGTTAAGACTAAGTTTTCATTACAGCCCTCAAATTCCTCACCGCCAAAATCGGCAGCAGTGAGATTGGCCCGTTGGAGCATCGTGCCCATCGCACCGTCCATAATAAGAATTCGTTTTTTGAGTTGGTCTTTAAATGGTGTTTTCGGCAAAGCTGTTCCTCCTAACCTCATTCGCACGCTGACGGGCATAGAGTGCAAGCTCCGTCGTTATTTCATAGCGTAAAAATGGCGTAATTAAGTAAATTCCGTTAAATAGATCAAGTGCTGCATCAATTAGTGATTTCGTAATAGCAATCCCTTCGCGCACTGCTTGAAGCGGGTTATCATTCAATTTTTCCATCCGGCTACGAATCGAATCGTCAATCTTGATTCCCGGCACTTCGTTATGAAGGAACTCCGCATTTTTACTGCTTAACAGCGGCATTAAACCTATATAGATGGGTGCTTCTAAATGTTTCGTATTTTCATAGACTTCAAGCAATTTTTTTTCTGAATAAACCGGCTGCGAAATAAAATAATCAGCCCCAAACTGAATCTTTTTCTCAAGCCTCTTCACCGCCTTTTCGAGTGTGCGGACATTTGGATTAAAGGCAGCTGCGATACTGAAAGCTGTTTTTTGCCCAAGGTCTTTTCCGGAAAAAGAAAGACCTTCATTCAGCTGCTTAATCATTTGAATCAGCTCAAATGAGGAAACATCATATACGGACGATGCACCCGGAAAATCACCGACACGGGCAGGGTCACCGGTTATGGCTAGGACATCATTCAAACCTAAGGTATGGAGCCCCATCAGATGGGATTGCAGTCCAATGAGATTGCGGTCGCGGCAGGCAATATGAATGAGCGGCCTCATCCCTAATTTTTCTTTTGTTAAATACCCTAATGCTTCATTGGAGATTCGAACGGTTGCTAGGGAATTGTCCGCCAAAGTAATCGCATCAATGCCCGCTTCTTTAAGAGCCTTAGCTCCCTCGAAGAATTTTGTCGTATCCAGTTTTCTAGGTGGGTCTAATTCCACAATAACGGAAGGCTGTTTCTTCACTAACTCCTGTAGGGGAGGGTAGTCCCTTTCTGGTGTTGGTGATTCGACAATAATCTTCCGTTGTTTTAATTTTACGACTTTTTCGGTAATAGGAACAGTATTCTTTAATTCTGTAGCAAATGCCCGAATATGTTCCGGTGTCGTACCGCAGCATCCGCCAAGCAAGCGGACACCTTCATTGCGGAAGGCTATAGCGGATTTCCGAAAATACTCCGCATCCCCCTCATAATGAAATTTTCCGTCTGTATAGGTTGGAAGGCTGGCATTTGGATAAGCAGAAAGAAAAGCATGCTTTGGAAGTTCAATCTGCTCAAAGGTTAACAACATATGATGCGGACCGAGTCGGCAATTAAGTCCAATGACATCAGCGCCAAGACTTTCCAATCTTTTTAAAGCATCATTTACTGGTGTTTGGTTCTGTAAAATTCCCGGCTCTTGCAGAGATACTTGGGCAATAATCGGCAGCTTTGTTTCCTTCCTTGCGATGGTTAGAACCGTTTCCAGTTCCTCCAAATCATAAAAGGTTTCAAGCAACAAGCCATCCACGCCTTCAAGCAAGAGGCAGTACAATTGTTCACGAAAGCTCCGCTTAATTTCTTCTATAGTAACAGTGCTTGGTTTAATACCGCGGTTGCCGCCGATTGTTCCTATTACATAGGCATTTGATTGGGCGGCCAATTTGGCATTGCGGACAGCGGCACTGTTAATTTCCTTGACCGAATCCTCGAGGCCGTAGCGCTGCAGTTTTAAATAATTGGCTGCATACGTATTGGTCTGGATAACATCAGCACCAGCCTCGATATACGCTTTATGGATATTTTGGATTTGCATTGGCTCCGAAAGATTCAATTCTTCGAAACAGCAATCAGTGCCGTACGAGTAAAGAAGGGTCCCCATCGCTCCATCGGCGATTAAAATTTGATTTTCTAATTTTTCTAAAAAACTCATGATGACTCTCCTCTAAGTGGTACCAATTCTTTCACCTGCTGTAATGCCCACGAAAAATCTTTAATCAGATCATCAGGATTTTCAAGACCGACTGATAAGCGGATCAAGCTGTTGGTAATCCCGCGTTTTTCCCGTTCTGCCTGCGGCATCGCAGCATGCGACATCTTGGCCGGGTAGGATAAAATGGATTCCACCGCACCAAGGCTAACCGCAAATACAGGGATTTGGACATTCTCGACAAAGGATCGAAGTGCTTCTTCATCCTCTAATTCAAAGGATAAAACGGCCCCAGGACCGGCAGCCTGCTGTTTTTGCAAATCATGCTGCGGATGGCTTTCAAGGGCAGGGAAATAGACCCGTTTGATCAGTGGATGCGAATTTAGAAATTCTGCTATTTGGACAGCGGCCTTTTGCGATTGCTCCAACCGGACATGAAGGGTTTTTATCCCCCTAAGAACCAGCCAGGCGTCCTGAACACCAAGAACGGCACCAAAGGAATTTTGTAAGAAGCCAAGCCGTGCTGCTAAACTTTCATCTTTTACAACGGCAAGACCTGCGACAACATCGCTATGTCCTGATAAAAATTTTGTGGCACTGTGAAGCACAACATCCGCACCAAGCTCCAGAGGTCTTTGTAAAGCAGGTGTTAAAAATGTATTATCAACAAAGGTTAAGGCGTTCACTTCTTTTGCCAATTCAGAAATCGCTTGGATATCGGTCACTTTTAATAAGGGATTTGAAGGTGTTTCCACATAAAAAGCTTTCGTATTCGGCTGAATTGCCTGCTTTACTTGATGTATATCAGTCATATCCACAAAGGTATGTTCAATTCCGTAACGGGTTAATACTTGTGTTACCATTCGGAATGTACCGCCGTACACATCCTCGGTAATCACGATATGGTCGCCAGCTGAAAGCAGCAGGAACGCTGTTGAGATCGCTGCCATTCCCGATGAAAAGGCAAATCCTCTTGTTCCGCCTTCAAGTTCAGCAATCACCTCTTCCAATGCTTCCCGCGTCGGGTTCAAACTACGACTATAGTCATATTTGCCAAACTGATCAATATCAAATTGATGAAAGGTGGATGCGTGCTGGATCGGCACACTGACAGCACCCGTAACTGCATCAATTTTATGCCGATTATGAAGGAGCCTCGTTTCAAAACAATATGCTTCGTTTTCCATTAAACTCTCACTCCTTCTTTAATATTGGCAAATGCTAGCTCCAAGTCGTTAATAAGGTCTTCAGCATCCTCTATTCCTACAGAAAAACGCAATAAGCGATTGCAAACTCCTGCTGCAATTCGAACCTCTTCCGGAATATCTGCATGTGTTTGCGTGGCAGGGTAAGTGATAAAGCTTTCAGTCCCACCAAGGCTTTCAGCAAACGAAATCAATGAGAGTCCTTGCAAAAATGGATTGACCCATGTTTCCTCTTTTAAACGGAAGGAAAGCATTCCCCCTTTTCCGGGGTATAAAACATCAGTGACGCCTTCATGCTTTGAAAGGAATTCTGCTACTTGCTTAGCATTTTTTTCATGCTGTTTCATTCTAAGTGATAATGTTTTCATACCACGCATTAACAGCCAGGAGTCAAATGGACTGAGAACGGCACCTGCTCCGTTATGATGGAAGGCGAGCGCTTCACATAGATCTTTTCCTTTAGCAACAATGAGGCCTGCAAGTACATCATTATGGCCACCCAAATATTTGGTCGCACTGTGGATGACAATATCAGCACCAAGCTTGATCGGTTGCTGCAGAACAGGAGTATAGAAAGTATTGTCAACAATCAGCAATAATCCGTGTTTCTTGGCGATTTTCGAAACCTCGACAATATCCGATTGCTGCATGAGGGGATTCGTAGGAGTTTCAAGAAAGATGGCCTTCGTTTTAGGGGAAATCTTACTTTCAATCTCACTAGGACAACATGTATTCACATATTGACATGCCAATCCCCATTTTTTGTAGCCTTGCTCCAATAATCGGTACGTTCCACCGTATAAATCTTCACTAACTAGCCATTCATCCCCTGATTGAAATAAAGAAAGAATTGTAAGGATAGCTGCCATTCCCGAACTGCAGGCAAAACCTTGATCCCCGTCTTCCAAATCAGCAATCGTCTTTTCAAGAAGCTGTCGTGTTGGATTTCCTGTCCGTGAATAATCAAACCCTGTTGATTGCCCGATTCCTTCGTGGCGGTAAGCTGTAGAAAAATAAACAGGAGGATTCACCGTTCCTGTTACGGTTTCACTGCGATTTCCAATCTGAGCAAGCTTCGTTTCAATTTTGTACATTTCTAATCACTCCTCCTAGGTATCTAAAAAATTACTTTTTTATTAATTCTCCATAGTCTTATGTCTTGTTGATTCATCGCAGTAATCCGTTAAAGGGACAATATAATAAAAAAGCCTTCTATAAGAAGAAGACTTTTGTCAGTGTGACTGGTTCGTCATTCTTCTTATCTTGCAAATTAATTAATAATTTGCAGGACTTAGCACCTTTTCAATGAACAAGCCATTGAAGGTTGCTGAGGCGTCAAAGGGCCATTCCCTCAACCTCTCTTGATAAGAAATAAATATTTAGATTATTTATAAAATTTACTACAAATTGCGTGGGGTGTCAATTTGTTTTTTTAAAAATAAGAATTTCCGGTCAGAAAAAATAAACTAATTTATTTCCAATAAACTAGTTGACACCAAATAAAAGAGATGATAATTTTGATATACGGATTGTTCTTAATAAAGAACCTAATGATAAACAAAGCGATAAGTTTAGTAATATCTACTCGTTCATTTATCTGAAAATCAAGAGAGATTAATTTATTATTATAATTCTATGGGTAATTGTGCATTTGGTGTTCTATTTAAAGAACCTATTAATAAAGTTATAATTATAATTTCAAGATGAAATTTATAGCATAAAGCATGTAGAAATATACATACAGGCTTGTAAAGTTTGGCAGGAGGAAAAGATGAGCGCTATTGCTGGAATTTATCATTTAAACGATGAACCTATAAATCTTGAACATGGGATGCGAACGATGAAGGAATTGGAGAAATTCCCTGCAGATGATGTTCAAACATGGCATAGTGACAAAGTCTTTCTTGGCTGCCATGCCCAGTGGATTACCCCGGAATCCATTGGAGAAAAGCTTCCGTATTTTGATCAGGAAAGAAAGTTGGCCATAACAGCAGACGCAATTATTGATAATAGGGAAGAATTATTTGAAAAGCTACAAATTAAGAAATCCAAACAAAAATTAATAACTGACAGTGAGCTTATTCTACTTTCCTATGATAAATGGGGTGAGGATGCTCCAAAGTATTTAGTTGGAGATTTTGCTTTTGTGATTTGGGACGAGAGAGAACAGAAACTTTTTGGTGCTAGGGACTTTTCTGGAGCTAGGACACTATACTTTTATCGCAATCAACAATATTTTGCGTTTTGTACAGTCATATATCCACTATTATCTTTTCCTAATATAAAAAAAGAATTAAATGAAAAGTGGCTTGCAGAATATCTGGTAATTGGCGGAATGATTGACGCAGTTGATGCCTCAAAAACTCCTTATAAAAATATTGATCAGATTCCTCCGTCCCATAGCTTTACAGTTAAGAAAGGCAATATTAATTTAACTAGGTATTGTACTATGACTCAAGGGGTAAGGTTGAAATTAAAGTCAGATGAAGATTATATTGAAGCTTTTCAGGAAGTATTTCATAGAGCTGTTACGTCAAGGTTGAGGACTTATCGTAAAGTGGGATCCCAATTAAGTGGAGGATTGGACTCTGGAACTGTTGTTAGTTTCGCAGCTAAAGCACTAAAAAAAGAACACAAAACATTACACACTTTCAGTTATATCCCTCCAAATGATTTTAAAGATTTTACACCTAGGTATTTGTTGGCAGATGAAAGGCCATATATTAAAGCCACAGTACAACACGTTGGAGGAATTGAAGATCACTATTTAGATTTTGAAGGAAAAGACTCGTATTCCGAAATTGATAGTTTTCTAGAATTATTAGAAACACCCTATAAATTTTTTGAAAACTCTTTCTGGATAAAAGGGATGTTTGAAAAAGCTTATGAAGAAGGAATGGGTGTGTTACTTAATGGAGATAGAGGGAATTTTTCTATTTCATGGGGTTATGCAATGGATTATTATTCTCTACTTTTAAAGAAATTAAACTGGATTCATCTTTATAAAGAACTGGATCAATATTGTCGAAAAGTTGGTGGACCTAGACTTGGCAGGTTGCCCATTATCGCAAGAACAGCTTTTCCTATTATTGATCGTATAAATCCTAATTATAAAGGTTATAAGCTTCCTAAGCTTATAAATATTGAATTTGCAGAGAGAACAGGTGTATTTGATAGACTTAAAAAAAAGGGAATTGGTGAAACCGGGTGGTTTAATAATTCAGATCTTTTTAATGAGAGAAAGAGACATTTTAGTGATGTTTTCCAATGGAATGCAGGGAACTCTCTTTCTGCAAAATTGTCACTACGCTATCCATTATGGAGTCGTGACCCGACCAATGATATGAGGGTGATTAAATATTGTTTATCTGTACCAGAGGAGCAGTACGTGCAAAATGGTTTAGACCGAGCACTGATTAGACGGGCAACTAAAAATTATTTGCCTGATAAGGTTAGATTAAATCAACGAATACGAGGGGTACAAGGTGCTGACTGGGTTCATCGAATGGTGCCGCACTGGAATTCATTTAGAAATGAAATTGAAATGCTAAGGAAAGATGAAAGAGTTTTAGAATTTTTAAATGTTCAAGAGATTGAGGCAGCCATTAAAAGTCTCGATGAAAAACCTAGAATTGAAAGAGCACCTGACCCTAGCTATAAAATATTAATGCGTAGCCTAATACTCTATCGATTTATAAAACAATTTTCTTGAAAGGAGGTGATAGTATGAAAAAAGATTGGCAAAAACCAGTTTTGGAAGTGTTAGATGTTAAAATGACAAGACTTGGAGGAGATGGACAATATACTGATAAGGCATTTCCACAGGATACTCCTCAAAAAGATCTAACTTTTCACAGTTAAAAATTAAAAGTAAAGAATAAAGCTATTAAATTCACAAGGTACCATACATACGGAACCTTGTAGAACGAGGTTATTTAAAAATCAGTGTTAAGAGCCCTTATCAATAGAAAAATAAGGGCTTTTAATTTAACCATGGATATTTTGGAGTGAAAAGAATGCAAAATACTAAAACAAAGCTAGTATATAAAGCTTTTGGACTAATTATTAATAGTGAAATTCTATTACCTGAGTTACCCACTTTAGAAAATAAGGTTGAAACAACGGATTTAGAAATAAAAATTCAAGATTTAACAAATCTTTGGAATAAGTTATCACACATAAAAAAGGAGTTTAAAATTTTTGAAAATAAAGTTTTATTTCGGGTCCCCACAATTGCAACCTTTTACATTCAAGACGGAAAAAAAATAGTTATTTCCCCGTTGGAAGAATATGATGAGGATGTTGTACGGCTTTATCTCCTTGGAACTTGTATGAGTGCAATCCTGATGCAAAGAAAGATATATCCTTTACATGGGAGTTGCTTGGCGATAGAGGGAAAGGCATATGCTATTATAGGTGATTCTGGCGCTGGAAAGTCAACACTTGCCTCAGCATTTTTAAGTGAAGGATACCAACTTTTAAGTGATGATGTTATAGCTGTGTCTATTTCAAATGATAATTTAATACCTATTGTAACTCCATCATATCCACATCAGAAACTTTGGGAAGAGAGTTTGGAAATTTTTGGGGTGGATTTTAGCAATTATCGTTCTATTTATGGTAGAGAAACTAAGTATACAGTTCCAGTTTATTCAAATTACTTCTCAAACCCACTTCCTTTAGCAGGTATTTTTGAATTGGTAAAGTCGGATGATAAAGAAATTAAAATAAATAAAATTGAAAAACTTGATAGTTTTTATAGATTATTTTATCATACCTTTCGAAATTTTCTAATTCAGGATTTAGGGCTGATGGAATGGCATTTTCATACCACCACAAGAATACTTGAAAAGATGGAAGTCTATTCAATAAAAAGACCAATTCATGAATTTAGTACCAATAAATTAATATCAACAATCTTAAATATAATAAACAAGGAGGTCAAATAATGTATAAAAGTATTTCATTAAACCAAACTGTTTCCCAAGTAAAAGGCAATATCGTAAGTAATATGGGCGGAGAAAAAGTTATGTTAAGTGTGAGTAAAGGAAAATATTACAATTTAGGTGAAATTGGCGGTGAAATTTGGGAACTTATTGAAGAGTCAGTTGCAATAAATCATATAATATCAAAGTTGCTTTCAAAGTTTAATGTTGAAAGGTCTGAATGCGAAGAACAAGTTATTTTCTTTTTAGAACATCTATTAGAGGAAGGGTTAATCGAAACAACAGTTTTATAGTCCAAAAAATTTGTTGAAGTAGGGACGCTGAATGGATATTTTTAGAAAAGTGAAAGCTTTTTTGTTACTAAAAAAAAATACAAAGCTTTTAATGTTAGAAGCTTTTTTTCTCCTTGGCTGGGCTCGGTTACTTAAAAGTATGTCATTTTCAAAAGTTGCTCCTTCCTTTGGAAAGTATATGGAAGAGACATCCTTTAATGTAGATGAATCTAGAATACAGGTGTTAAAAGATATTTCTCATGCTGTAAATCTTATGAGTCTTAATACATTTTGGGAATCTATGTGTTTAGTAAAAGCAATAGCTGCAATGAAAATGCTTGAAAGACGTAAAATTGAAAGCACACTGTATTTAGGAACTGCAAAAGATGAGACTGGAAAGCTAGTTGCCCATGCATGGTTGCGAAGTGGGCCATTTTATATTACCGGCTATGAAGTGATGCATAAGTTTATTGTTGTAAGCAAATTTGCTAAAGAAATTAGGAGTTTGAAGGTGGAACCATGAAGAAAAAATTGAATCTCAATTTAGACACCATTCCCAAAGAGCTAAAATTAATACTTAATCTTTTAAAAACAGAAGATAAAATTGAATTAATAGAAGAGCTCCAAGATATTGATTGGCAGTACTTTCAAGAGCTTGCATTTCATCATCGGATTTATCCATTACTTTATGAAAATGTAAAAAGGCTAGCGGTAGATTTTATTCCTCCATTTATAATTCAACACCTTGGTGATGCATATAAGAGGAATACCTTTGAAATGCTACATTTAAGCGGAGAAATGGAATATTTAGGTAATGTTTTCGATGAAAATCAAATCCAAATGCTTGTTTTAAAAGGCCCGGTACTAGCAAAAGATCTATATGGAGATATTTCCCTTCGAACTTGCAAGGACTTAGATATTCTTGTTTCAATTCACGAATTAGAAAATGCTGATAAACTTCTTCAAAAAGAAGGATATATAAAAAGAGATTATATTAATATGTCATTAGATGATTGGAAGTGGAGAAATCATCACATTGAATATTTCAACCCAATAAAGAGAATAAATGTAGAAATTCACTGGAGACTGAATCCTTTTCCAGGAGGTGGTCCAAGTTTTAAGGAATTGTGGGAGAAAAAAAGAAAAAGCTCACTCACCAATAATCCTATTTACTTTTTAGGGAGAGAGGATTTATTTTTATTTCTTGTTTCACATGGATCCCGACATGGTTGGTTTCGCCTTCGATGGTTATTGGATATAAATCAAATGATAAAACAGGATTTAAATTGGAATTATCTTATTAAAGAATTAAGAAGACATCATTACCTTCCTGCAGGGGGGCAAGCAATGGTGTTATCATCATGTTTACTAAATACTCCCATTTATAAAGAAATGGAATATATAGTTAAGGGAAGAAACCCTCAAAAGCTGGCACAAGCGGCTATTTTTTATTTGGAGAGAATGTTAGATTTACATACTGAACCAGTACCTAAGGATGTTGATGTTTATCATAAGAAGCACTTGTTTTGTTTAATGACGATGAGCCAAAGGTGTCTATATTTCCTAAGCTTTTTATATCCTTATCCCCTTGATGTAGAAACATTACCCTTACCCAAAAAACTTCATATATTATATTTTCCATTACGTCCTTTTTTATGGATATGGAGAAAAACAAAGAAACATGCGTTACCCTAGGAGGAAGTAGAAATGGGACCTTTTTGGCATTTCATAAAAAGTATTCATTCATTCGCAGGAAAGATTCTTTATATTAACCTTTTAGGAATGATATTGATCAGCTTATTTGAAGGAATTGGGATTTTCCTTTTAGTTCCACTGATAAGCATAACAGGGATATTTAACGTTCCTTATGGAGACATTGAAGCATTATCTTGGATTAAAAATATTTTTTTAGGCATACCTAAAGATATAAGTCTGTTAATTATATTAATTAGCTATATTTTGCTAATTGTAGGGCAGAGTCTATTACAGCGAAAGCAAACGCTTATTAACACTAAAATACAATATGGATATTTAATGCATCTTAGGGAAGAGACATATAGGCTCTTAGTTCAATCAAACTGGGGCTTATTCTTGAAAAAAAGGAAATCTGATATCATTAATTTAATGATAACTGAAATTGCTCGGGTAAGCGGCGGCACTCAAATGTTTCTTCAATTCATTGCAGGCTTTATTTATACCTTAATTCAGATTGGAATTGCTCTATGGTTGTCTGCTCAATTAACAATAGTTACATTGATTTTTGGATTTACAATTATTTTCCTTTCTCGAAGGCTTATAAAGAGGAATAGTGAAATTAGTGAAGAGAATATTAAATTAGGAAAAGCCTATTTAGCTGGGATAACAGACCACTTTAATGGAATTAAGGATATTAAAAGTAATACACTTGAACAAACTCACATTGAATGGGTAAATACATTAGGTTTAAAAATAGAGAAAAATGTATTAGAAAGCGTCAAATTGAGTACCATATCTCAATTAATTTATAAAGTTGTATCAGCTTTTATTTTGGCAGGGTTTGCCCTTTTCTCAATAAAAATATTCCAGGCACAACCAGTACAGTTGATGTTAATTGTAGCAATTTTTTCAAGATTATGGCCTAGATTTAGCGGAATCCAAGATAATTTAGAACAATTAGGATCTATTATGCCTTCATTTAAACAATTAATAAAATTGCAAAATGAATGTTTGGATGCAAAAGAAATAAATGAAAATTCCTATTCGAATCTAAAACCATTATTCATTAAAAATGGAATAGAGTGTAGGGATGTATCTTTTCGTTATGATTCGAATCAAACTACATTTGCACTTCAAAATATTAATGTTTTCATACCATCAAATCAAATGACAGCCATTGTTGGACTATCAGGTGCAGGAAAGAGTACTTTAATTGACTTATTAATGGGGCTTAATAAGCCAGAGGATGGTCAGGTCCTTTTGGATGGAATACCACTTACAGGTGAAAATCTTATGTCATTAAGACGTTCTATAGGCTATGTAGCACAGGATCCTTTCCTGTTTAATTCGTCTGTGAGAGATAACTTATTATTGATGTGTCCTGATGCAAATGAGGAACAAATATGGGAAGCACTAGAATTCTCCTCTGCATCTGAGTTTATCAGAAAACTCCCTGAAGGAATTGACACATTGATAGGTGATAGAGGTATAAGGCTTTCTGGAGGAGAGCGTCAGAGGTTAGTATTAGCGAGAGCAATCCTTAGGAAACCATCAATTCTATTTTTAGACGAAGCTACAAGTTCTTTAGATACCGAGAATGAAGCTAAAATTCAAAAAGCAATTGACAAGTTGAAAGGAACAATGACGGTAATCGTTATAGCTCATCGACTATCCACCATCCGAAATGCAGACCAAGTCATTGTATTGGATCAAGGAATGGTGATTCAACAAGGTCAATTTAATCAACTGGCAAGTGAAAAAAGGGGAGTATTTAGTAGTTTGCTAAGTAAGCAAATGGGAGTTAGTGTTTGATTTTGAATATACCACCTTTTATGAGAATTAATTAACAAGGAATATATAAGTTTTTTAATTGACATGTTCTCTATAAAGAACTATATTATTAATATAAAGTTTTCACTTACATTATTTTAATGAAAACTTCGAAACAATCCTAGTGATGAACACTGAATTGTTTTTTTAAAAATAAATGTTCATTATCTAGAACGAATATTAGTAAATAAAAACTTTACAAAAAAGGTGGTCTAATGAATAGCTTCGATCAATTTAACAATATGGGAAAAAGAAAAGCCAAAGATATTAACTTAAAAGAATTATTTCAGGTGATTAAGCGACGATTTTGGATTATAGCAATAATTACCATTTTAGCTGGTTTAATCGGGGTAGCTCAAAGCAGCTCCAAGCCGGTTCCACTTTATAGTTCATCTTCTAGAGTTATAATAGGAGCCGACGAAGAATCTAGAACAACTCTCCAGGTCATTGTAAAAGATTCAACCATTTTAGATAAAGTGATTAAAGAATTAGGTTTAAATATATCAGCTGAAGCGTTGTCCAGCCAAATTAGTGTAGCGAGTGTTGATAGTTCCCAAGTTGTTAGTATTAGTGTTGTAGATAAAGATCCAAATCAAGCTGCAAGAATTGCGGATACGACAGCGAAAGTATTTAAGGATGAAGTTCCTAATATAGTTGGGAAAGACTATGTAAGGCTATTATCAAATGCTAAAGTAAACTATAATCAAATTAATCAAAGCAATAGCAATAGCAAGTTAATTGCAGCGATTATTGGTGGAATGGCATTTGGAATTGGTTTAGCGTTTTTATTAGAATCGTTGGACGATAAAATTCGTTCTGAGCGAGAAATAGAATCACTATTAGGACTGCCCGTACTAGGAAGAGTACCAAAAGCAAACAAAAAGAATGTGAAAAGGAAATCTAATAATATGCAGCTTGAATTAGAATTGAGAGGTGAGACTATTGGTAAGTAAAAGGAGGGAATTAGCAGCAACCAAAAAAAGAACTATCATTACCTACTGTCATCCCGATTCAATCATTTCGGAACAATTCCGAACGATTCAAACTAATATCAAATTCATGTTGGCTGAACAAAAAAGTCGAACCTTTTTAGTTACTTCACCAGGTGATGGAGAAGGGAAATCGACAACTGTGGCTAACTTAGCAGTGTCAATTGCTCAACAAAAGAAAAAGGTTCTCTTAATTGACGCAAATTTAAGGAACCCTTCCTTGCATTCCTTTTTTAAAATACCAAACTCAAATGGATTAACAGATGTTTTAACTGGAAGATTATCGTTTGGGGAGGCCGTTCATCATACTGAGATTTGGAGACTTGATCTTTTATCAAGCGGATTGGTTCCATTTAATCCAGTTGAATTATTAGGTTCACAAATGATGCAGGATCTGCTGAAGAAAGCCACACAATTATACGACACTATATTAATAGATTCCAATGCGATTCTTGAGGTGACTGATACAAAGATTTTAGCAAATCAATGTGATGGAGTTATCTTGATCATAAAAAATGGCAAAACAAAATTAGAAAAAGCTGCTGAAGCAAAAAAAGTATTAGAATTTGCTAAGGCCAAGCTAGTCGGTGTTGTTTTAAATCAATAACTTTTGAGAGTAAGGAAGTAAGGGAATTTTTTTTGTTCCATCTGTTCTCTATTAAGAACCACTTTGTTTTTAAAATATATTTTTGGATATTGGTAATGTCTCCTTTCCACTATCAATGGAGGTACTCGGTCACGCTGTGGGTCTATTGGACCTTAGACGCAAGTCGTCGAGAGTGTGATGTGAGGATGGGTTAGATGCCCAACTTTTAAAAAATATTAATCATGCGTTCTTCTTAAAGAGCGTATCATTAACATTTTTTAATCTAAGGAGTTGTGAAAATGAAAAATTTCGATCAATACCCAAAATCGATTAAAAGGGCAGTACGGTACATTAAGCAGGATGCTCCAAAGGAGCAGCTTGAAGATATTAAAAAGTTAATCGAGAGCGCAATCAAGTTAAGAAGTATAAAAGTAGATTAGGACTTATAAAAGGTGGGGGAGTATGACTTATCGGCAAAGGTTATCATTATTTATATTTATTGATTCCTGCATTGTTTTAACTGCTATTTTTTTTAGTCGATTTTTAGTAAATGCAACATTTTATGTAATTACATTTCCAATTGTCATAAGTTCAATAGTCATTTTACTGAGTCATCATCTCCTATCATTAAAATTTCATTTGTATAAAAAAGCATGGGAATATGCAAGTATTGGGGAGTTAATAAGTATTTTAAAGGCTGTGACAGCTTCCATTGTTATCGCTGCTGTTGCACAAGAAATCGTGATTCATCAAATTTTCCTCCGTCTACTCATCGTAACATGGTTGCTAAATTTATCACTAATAGGTGGTTCTCGGTTTTGCTGGAGAATGTACAGAGATTCCTATTTACATCAAGATAAAAATAAAAAGAGAACACTAATTGTGGGTGCTGGGTCTGCAGGGATGATGGTTGCTAGACAGCTTCACAATAATAATGAAGCCGACCTATTGCCAGTAGGATTTATTGATGATGATGAAAAAAAACATAAGCTGGATATTTTAGGAATACCCGTCTTCGGTGGAATTACAGAGATTGAGACTATTGTGAAAGATTTTGATATTGATAACATTGTTATTTCAATCCCATCACTAAGTAAGAAAGAATTAAATTTCATTTTTCAGGAATGTGTGAAAACCAGTGCCAAAACGCAAATTCTGCCAATGCTTGAGGATTTAATGACAGGAAAGGTATCAGTAAATCAATTTCGTGATGTTCAAGTAGAGGATCTACTTGGCCGTGATCCGGTTGAATTAGATATTGATAGCATTTCAGAAAATATTACTAATAAAATCGTTTTAGTTACTGGAGCAGGTGGCTCCATTGGATCAGAAATTTGCAGGCAAATTTCAAAATTTCATCCTAAACAATTAGTATTGCTTGGGCACGGTGAAAACAGTATTTATTCCATCGAGATGGAATTAAAAGAAACCCATAAAAATGCAGAAATCGATTTTGTCCCTGTGATTGCAGATTTGCAGGACGCTAAGAAGATGATGTCAGTTATGAGTACATATCAACCTGATACTGTTTATCATGCTGCTGCTCATAAACATGTTCCATTAATGGAAGCTAACCCTGAAGAAGCTATCAAAAATAACATTATTGGAACGATGAATGCAGCAAAGGCTGCAAGCTGGAATGGGGTTAAAACCTTTGTGATGATTTCAACGGATAAAGCTGTTAATCCAACAAGTGTGATGGGGGCAACCAAAAGGCTTGCTGAAATGATTATTCAGAAAATGGATAAAGAAAGTGGTACGAAATTTGTTGCTGTTCGCTTTGGAAATGTTTTAGGGAGCAGGGGCAGTGTAATTCCATTATTTAAAAAGCAAATTGAAAAGGGTGGGCCCGTCACGGTTACGCACCCTGATATGATTCGTTACTTTATGACAATTCCAGAAGCATCAAGACTTGTCCTTCAAGCTGGAGCACTTGCAAAGGGTGGCGAAATCTTTGTTTTAGATATGGGAGATCCAGTGAAAATTGTTGACTTGGCTAAGAACTTAATAAAACTATCAGGTAATTCCATCGAAGAAATTGAAATTGAATTCTCGGGTATGAGACCTGGAGAAAAGCTATTTGAGGAGCTTTTAAAAGAGGATGAAATTCATGACTTGCAAATTTATCCAAAGATTTATATTGGAAAAACTTCAGAACTCTATATTCAAGAAATAGAAGAGATCATCGCAACATACGCAAGTCTCAATAAAAAGGAAATTCGAGAGCGGCTCCTGTCACTTGCAAATTACAATGGGGCGATAAAACCAGAACTTTCAGTTTCTGTTTAAGAAAAAAGATTAATAGGTGGATGGTTTCATGCGAAAAAGGGTATTATTCTGTGCAACTGTGGATTATCATTTTAAAGCTTTTCATTTGCCATATTTAAAATGGTTTAAAGATCAAGGATGGGAGGTTCATGTTGCTGCTTTTGGGGATATCGAGCTTCCTTTTGTTGATAAAAAGTACAATATTCCCATTCAAAGGTCTCCTTTTAATAAAAGTAACATCTTAGCATATAAAGAACTGAAATCAATTATTTACAAAAACCAATATAAAATAATTCATTGTCATACTCCAATAGGTGGTGTACTTACACGGTTTGCTGCCAGGAGGGCTAGGAAGCAAGGGACAAAAGTTCTTTATACTGCTCACGGCTTTCATTTTTGTAAAGGAGCTCCATTATTTAATTGGCTGCTCTATTATCCTATTGAAAAATTTCTGGCACTATATACAGACTGCCTCATTACGATTAACCAAGAGGATTTTAATCTTGCAGAAAAACACAAATTTAAAGCTGGATTAATCCGGCATGTGCATGGTGTTGGAATAAGTACAGAGCTTTTTCGACCGGCTGAAGAGACACAAAAAGCTTTATTAAGGAAAAATCACGGGTATAAAACCGATGATTTTTTAATGTTTTACGCTGCTGAATTTAATAAAAATAAAAATCAAAAATTATTAATTGAATCAGTTGCGCTTATTAAACAAGTTGTCCCAAATGCAAAGCTTTTGCTAGCTGGAGAAGGACCATTACTTAAGGAATGCCAAAACCTGGCTGTTAAATTAGGAGTAAGTCATATGATAGATTTTCTTGGTTATCGAAATGACATTTCTGACTATTTAAAAATGAGCGATACAGCAGTGGCTTCTAGCCTAAGAGAAGGGCTTCCAGTCAATATTATGGAAGCAATGGCATGTGGATTGCCGGTCATTGCCAATGATAACCGTGGGCATCGGGAACTTGTCGAAAATGAATATAACGGCTGGATCATAAAAAATAACCCAGAGGAATTCTCAAACAGGATCAAGATTCTCGCAAGAAACAAAGATTTACGTACTTTACTTGGTTTGCATGGGCGGAACATTGTACACGCAAAATACAGCATTTATAAGGTATTAGAAGAAAAAAGTGAAATTTATAAAACTGAAATGGGAGAAATGGAGGATGTGTTGTGGGCAGTCCACTGAGGATATTGCATGTTGTTGTCAATATGAACCGGGGAGGTGCAGAAACATTAATAATGAATTTGTATCGGAATATCGATAGAGCGAAGGTTCAATTTGACTTTTTGACATGTAAAGAGGGGGTATTTGACTCCGAAATAGTTAAGATGGGTGGAATTGTTCATAGGATACCTTATATTTCCGACGTCGGACACTTTAGATATAAAAAAGAACTTAACAACTTTTTCATCGCAAATAATCAATATAAAGTGGTTCATTCACATATGGACAAAATGACTGGCTTAGTACTACGTGCTGCTAAACATGCTGGAATTTCAATTAGGATTTCACATAGCCATAATACTAGCAGTGAGGGAGGATTCGGTGCAAGGGTTTATAAATGGTATATTGGTAATCTTATTTTCTCAAATGCAACGAATCTGTTGGCATGTTCACAAAGTGCAGCTCACTGGTTATTTAAATGGAAAGCAAGAGAAGCGAAAATTCTAAAAAATGGAATTGATCTTAATCAATTTACTTTTAATCAACAAATTAGAAACGAAGTGAGAGGTGAATTACAGTTAACAAATAAATTTGTTTTAGGCCATGTAGGGAGATTTACCCATCAAAAAAATCATTCTTTCCTTATTGATGTTTTTGAAAAGTTTAGCAAAGTTAATAACAATGCTGTGTTGGTTTTAGTGGGAGACGGACCGTTACGTTTTGAGATTGAGAAAAAAGTTCAGACATTTAACTTAGTAGACAAAGTAAAGTTTGTTGGAATCCGTAGTGATATCAATCGTATTCTTCAAGCATTTGATGTATTCGTTTTTCCATCTTTTCATGAAGGATTGCCTGTTTCGCTAATTGAGGCACAATGCGCAGGATTACCTTGCCTCTTATCAGATAAAATTTCACAGGAAGTTGATCTTGGCTGTAATTTAGTGGATTTCCTACCACCTATAAACGAAACCCGATGGGTTCAAAAGCTAAAATATATCGAACCCTTAAGGTTTAACAGAGGGATTGTTACAAAATCAATTTCTAAGAATGGGTATAATATAAAAGAAACAGCAGGAAATATAGAAAATTTTTACCTAAGCATATCGGGGTGAGAGTATGAAAATGATAACGGTGTTTACTCCAACATATAATCGGGCCTATTGCCTACATAACTGTTATCAAAGCCTACTTCGTCAAACAAGTAAAGATTTTGTTTGGCTAATCATTGATGACGGATCGACTGATCATACAAAGGAATTAGTCAGAGAATGGATTGCTGAGAATAAAATTGAAATTAAATATCATTGGCAGGAAAACCAAGGGATGCACGGTGCGCATAATACTGCCTATGAAATCATCGATACAGAACTAAATGTATGTATAGACTCTGATGACTACATGCCAGATCAAGCTATTGAAAAGATTACAGTATTTTGGAGAAAGTATGGAAGTGAGAAAGTAAGTGGCATTATTGGGCTTGATTCCGATACTGATAATAGGATTATAGGAACAAGTTTACCTGAAGAAATGAAGCGTTCAACTTTGTTTAACCTTTATTACAAGTATGGGGTAAGTGGTGATAAAAAACTAGTTTATCGTACTGAATTAACGAGGATGTTCCCATATCCAATATTTAATAGTGAGAAATATGTGGGATTGGCCTACAAATATTATATGCTCGATAAAAAGTATGAAATGCTTTTAATGAATGAAGTGATATGTTGTGTTGAATATCTCACAGATGGTTCATCGCTAAATATGATTAATCAGTATCGAAGGAACCCAAGAGGATTTGCCTTTTATCGTAAGGAGCTAATGAAGTTACCCTTTACAAGTGTAACGTTTAAATTTAGACAGGCGATCCATTTTGTTTCAAGTAGTTTAATGATAAGTAATAAGAAGTTTTTAATGGAAACACCAGCTAAAGGGCTAACTTTTTTAGCTACTCCGTTTGGAATTCTACTATATTTTTATATCAAAAAGAAAACAAAGACAACCGTAACAAATTAGCAGTTTAAAAGAACATTGAAAGGAAAAAATATATGACTATTCTATGGATCAACTTAGCCATAGTTTTTATTTTGTCTTTTTTTTCAAGATATTTTGCAGTTCCTTCCTATGATCCATTTGCTTCTGTTCCAATAAGGCCTAATAAACTGTTAGCGTTTGGTGCAATGTTATCACTAGCTATGATTTCAGGACTCCGTTCTAATATAGGGGACACATACTTTTATAAACATTCATTTGAAACGAATGATTATACTTGGAAATTTATCACTACCCAAAAAGAAATTGGATTTGGGATTCTGCAAATGATATTAAAAAGGTATTCGAATGATCCACAAATTTTGATATTAACAACTGCAATAATAACTAATATATTAATTGTGCTTGTTTTATACAAATACTCAAGAATGTTTGAACTTAGTATGTACGTTTATATTACAGGTGGATTATTTTTAGTTTCAATGAATGGGTTGAGACAGTGTTTGGCAGCTGCGATTGTTTTTACTGCAACAAAGTATTTAATTAATGGCAATTGGTTGAAGTACATGGTCATTGTACTTCTCGCTTCCACTATTCATGAAAGTGCTTTTGTATTAATTCCAATTTATTTTATGGTTAGGTTCAAGGCGTGGTCAAAAGCCACTTTTATTCTGTTATTATTTTCTGTGGTCATTGTATTTGGTTTCGATAAATTTTCTTCGGTGTTATTTTCTGCCTTAAAGGACACCGAATTCGGTCATTACCAAAACTTTAATGAAGGTGGAGCAAATATCCTCAGAGTTGCAGTTGATGGTGTGCCTCTTTTAATTGCATTCTTTGGAAGAGATAAGCTTAGAAAGATATTTCCTCAAAGTGACTATATTGTGAATATGACCATGATTGGATTTGTCTTTATGATCATTTCAACTAAAAATTGGATATTCGCAAGATTTTCTATCTATTTCAGTTTATATGAACTAATCCTAATTTCTTGGATTGTAAAGCTTTTTACGAAAAGGGATCGCAAGATAATATATTATACCCTCCTAATTTGCTATCTTTTTTATTACTATTACGAGAGTGTAATTTCATTAAATATAATCTATCAAAGTAATTATATTCACGTTGCAGGGGGGTGAAGAATGTGGAACAAGTGCCCAAAAGAATATTACATGTTGTAAGCTCGATGGAACGTGGCGGAGCAGAAACATTATTAATGAATATATATAGGAAACTTGATAGAACAAAGGTCCAGTTTGATTTTCTCTCACATTCAAATCAAATCGGAGATTATGAAGAAGAGATTATTAATTTAGGTGGGAGAATATTTAAAGTTTCTAGTTTGGGTCAGCTTGGTCCTATTTCATATATTAAAGAATTAGTAAAAATCATGAAATCAAATAATTTTGCAGCTGTTCATTCCCATACAGACTTTCAAGCTGGAATTCCTGCATTGGCAGCAAGAATAGCTGGTATTAATAGGCGGATTTGCCACTCGCACAGTAATAATTGGCCAAAAGGAAATCAAATAACAGAAGTTGTTACCTTCAAAGTTCTTCAATCAATTATTAGGTTGTTTGCTTCACATTATTGTAGTTGCAGTTATGAAGCAGCACAATTTCTTTTTGGGAATAGGCTGGTTGAAAATGGAAAAGTGAGCATAATTAAAAATGGAATTGATATCAACGAATTCACAAAATATGGAATTCGTTGTAAAGATGAGATAATTAATGAGTTTGGATTACCATTTAATTCCAAAATAATTGGACATGTCGGACGATTTTCAGAATCAAAAAATCATTCATTAATATTAAAGGTTTTGAAAAGATTGTTAGATGAGGACAAAAGTTATTTTGTTTTACTAATAGGAGATGGTCCATTAAGAACACAAATTGAGGAGGAAGCAAAAAAACTAGGCATATCTGAACATATAAGATTGTTAGGAATACGAACTGATATCCCTAGACTTATGAAAGCTTTTGATGTTTTTCTATTTCCATCGAGGTTTGAAGGGTTCGGAATTGTAACCATTGAGGCACAGTCTTCTGGAACCCCATGTGTCATTTCTGATACTGTTCCAAAAACAACTGATATGGGATTAGGGTTAGTGACTTTTGTTAACCTAAATGAAAGCCTTGATGTTTGGTGTAGCAAAGTAAAGGAGGCGACAAATTGGGAAAGACCAAAAACTAATATAATTGTTGAAAATGTATCCAAGAAAGGCTATAACATTCAAAATAATCTCAATGATTGGTTCGATTTATATGGAGTAAGCAAAATGAACTGAGAGAACCTTTTGATTTTTATTATGCGAGGGACTACATAATGAAGAAAAAAATATTAATTTCATCTTTTGATTTAGCGATAGGTGGTGTGGAAAGAAGCCTAATTGGGTTATTGAGCCATATCGATTATACAAAATATGATGTAGATTTAATGTTATTTAAACATGAAGGTGAATTCCTTTCATTACTGCAGTCAGGTCCAAAGCTGCTCCCGGAAATTTCAGCCTACACCACCTTCAGGATGCCAATCAAGCAAATTGCAAAACAAGGACATTATCCTATTGCTTTATCAAGAATGATGGCAAAAATTATGGGTTCCTTTTATGGGAAACTAAATAGATTTGATGAACCAGGCTATCTTGTTATTCAATATGGATGGGAATTGTCCAACCGATTCTTACCTAAATTAAATAAAGAGTATGATGTGGCCATAGGTTTCCTATGGCCACATCATTTTATCGGGGAAAAAGTTAAAGCGAAAAAAAGGATTGGCTGGATTCATACAGACTATTCCAATATCAATGTGAATAGAAAAATGGAATCTAAGATGTGGAAAAAAATTGATCATATCGTCGCTGTTTCAGATGAATGCTCAAATACATTTATGAATATTTTCCCGGAATTAAAACAAAAAACAACAGTTATTGAGAATATTCTTTCACCAGTAATAATAAGAAAACAGGCCAATGATAATGCACCAGTAGATATGAAAAAGATTCCTGGAAAAACCATGTTATTAACAGTAGGCCGTCTTTCACATGCAAAGGGCTTAGATCATGCAATTAAGGCATGCAAGGAATTGGTGAACTTAGGGTATGATGTCGAGTGGTATGTAGTTGGTTATGGTCCACTTGAGAATGAATTAAGAGAACTTATAAGTTTATTAGATTTGACAGAATGTTTCCACCTATTGGGGAAAAAGACTAATCCGTATCCGTATATTAAAGCATGTGATATTTACGTGCAGCCTTCAAGATATGAAGGGAAGGCTGTTACTGTTAGGGAAGCTCAAATTTTGGGAAAGCCAATTGTGATAACTAATTTTCCAACAGCTAAGAGCCAGGCTAAGGACGGAATAGATGCTTTAATCACTTCCCAAGATGTTCCTGGTATTGTTAAAGGGATTCAAAAGTTAATGGATGATGAAAGTCTTAGAAATAAACTTATATCTAATACGCTTTCAATGGAATATGGAAATGAGAATGAGGTAGAAAAATTGTATAACTTAATTGAATCATAATTTAAGGTGAGGTGATATTATGGCTATTCTAGTTACAGGAGGAGCGGGTTACATAGGAAGCCACACATGTGTGGAATTATTGAATGCCGGTTTTGAAATTGTCGTCCTTGACAACTTTATGAACAGCAAACCGGAGTCATTAAATCGAATAAGAGAAATTACTGGTCGTGAATTTACATGTTATAATGTGGATTTACTTGATGAGTTAAAGATGTCTAATATATTTACAGAGAATGATATTGAGGCAGTCATACACTTTGCTGGATTAAAAGCGGTTGGTGAATCAGTCAATGTTCCACTTAAATATTATCAAAACAATATAACTGGCACCCTTGTCCTATGTGAGATGATGAAAAGAAATAAAGTGAAAAAACTTGTTTTCAGTTCATCAGCAACCGTTTATGGAATGCCGGAACGCTTTCCAATTTCGGAGGATTTCCCTCTAGAAGCTTTAAACCCATATGGGCGGACGAAACTCATGGTTGAAGAGATTTTACGAGATTTATATGCATCTGATAATGATTGGAGTATAGCTCTTTTGAGATACTTTAACCCTATCGGTGCTCATAAGAGTGGTTTAATTGGCGAGGATCCAAATGGTATACCAAATAACCTAATGCCGTACATTACACAAGTTGCTATTGGTAAGCTGAGGGAATTAAATGTTTTTGGAAACCATTATCCAACCCGAGATGGAACGGGTGTCCGGGATTATATTCACGTAGTGGACTTGGCAGCAGGTCATTTGAAAGCACTTAAACAGATTTCAAATTCTACAGGTGTTCAAGCATTTAATCTTGGTACTGGAAAGGGATATAGTGTTTTGGAAATGATATCAGCTTTTGAGAAGGCCTCGGGGAAAAAGGTACCATATAAGATTGTTGAAGCAAGACCTGGTGATGCAGCTGTATGTTATGCAAATCCTTTAAAAGCAGAACAGGTGCTAAGCTGGAATGCGATTAAAGATATTGATGAAATGTGTGCAGACTCGTGGAGATGGCAGGAAAAAAATCCGAACGGTTATTTAAATCAAATTACGGAAAGAGAAAATCTCCACTTATCCAGAAGTGGAGATTTTTTTATAAAAAGTTAAATATATTTAAGCGAGGTTATTTTAAAATGGCAATATCCGAAACTCTTACTCAGCAGAAATTCGTGGAAATACTGAAAAATACCTATTTAAAGGGACAGGAATCAGAACATATAAACGTAAAAGAATTAATTGAGGAAATTAAGCAGCAAGTAGAAATAGCGAAAATTTAAGATTGTGGGGAGATACCTTAATGAAGCGGATGTTTGATTTCTTAGTTTCATTGTTTTTATTTTTAGTCTTGTCCCCCATCTTCCTTATTTTTGCATTGTTAGTAATGTTCAAATTAGGCTCTCCAATTATATTCAAACAACAGCGTCCAGGCCTCGATGAAAAACCATTTTACCTATATAAACTTCGAACGATGACAGACGAAAGAGATCATAAAGGCCAATTACTGCCAGACTATAAAAGGCTGACACCTTTTGGGAAATTTCTAAGAAAATATAGTTTAGACGAATATCCACAGTTAATTAATGTGATTAAAGGAGATATTAGTTTAGTAGGCCCAAGGCCGCTATTAATGGAATATCTTCCTCTTTATACAAAAGAACAATCGAGAAGACATAATGTAAGGCCAGGTATAACTGGTTGGGCGCAGGTAAATGGCCGCAATGCCATCACATGGGAAGAAAAGTTTCAATTTGATGTCTGGTATGTAAACAACCAATCATTTATGCTCGATATGAAAATTTTATTTTTAACGATTTTTAAAGTTATAAAGTCAGAGGGAATAAATCAACCTGGAAATGCGACAATGGAAAGTTTTACTGGATCAAATTCTACCGTGAGAGGAGGGCACGGATGAATTTCGTGGTAATTGGCCGTGGGGGGCATAGCAAAGTAATTTCCGAGATCATTCTTTCAAAAAAAGAATATGAAATTGTAGGTTATTTGGATGATAAATACGAAAAAGTTAGTTTAATAGAAAATACCTTTTGTGGACCAATATCTTCTGCAAAAAGAATAATGGAATATTTTGAAGACCTTAGGTTCATCGTGGCAATTGGCGATAATAGAACGCGGCAAGTAATCGTTCAGAAATTAAATCTTCCCGATGAATATTATGTAACGGTTATTCACAAATCAGCTGTAATCAGTCCTAGCTCCAAGATAGGTCCTGGAACGGTAGTCATGCCCGGGGCTGTCATAAATGCTGATACTGAAATTGGCACGCATTCTATTATAAACTCGGGAACAGTGATAGAGCATGACAGTAAAATAAGCGATTTTTCGCATGTGTGTCCAGGAGCTATCCTAACAGGTGCTGTTGATCTCGGTCAAGGAGCCTATATTGGTGCAGGCGCAACGATTATTCCAAGCATTAAAATTGGTGAGTGGAGTATTGTTGGAGCCGGGGCAACAGTTATTCACGATATTCCTTCCTTTTGTACAGCTTTCGGTATACCTGCAAAAGTGAAAACCAATCATTTAAGTGTGAAGGTGAATTAATTGATCAATACAACATATAAAAAAAGGATTTTCCTTTCTTCTCCGCATATGAGTGGAAATGAACAAAAATATGTTAATGAAGCATTCGAAACCAACTGGATCGCTCCACTTGGCCCCAATGTAGATGCATTTGAAAAAGAAATAGCCGATCTTGTAGGAGTCAATGAAGCTGTTGCCGTTAGTTCAGGAACTGCAGCGATTCATTTGGCTCTTTCTTTATTAGGTGTAAAAAAAGGGGACATAGTTTTTTGTTCTAGCCTAACTTTTATAGCTAGTGCAAACCCAATTATTTATCAAGGGGCGGAGCCGGTATTTATCGATTCTGAACCAGAAACTTGGAATATGTCACCTCTGGCTCTTGAAAAGGCACTACAGGATGCTTCTAATGAAGGAAAATTACCAAAAGCGGCCATCGTAGTGAACTTATATGGTCAAAGTGCAAAAATGGATGAAATTGTATCAATTTGTAATCATTATGATGTTCCTATTATTGAAGACGCTGCTGAATCGCTTGGTTCTACATATAAAGGCAAATCAAGCGGAACATTTGGTAAGTACGGAATTTACTCATTTAATGGCAACAAAATTATTACTACGTCAGGTGGCGGAATGCTTATTTCAGATGACATTGATTCATTAAAACAAGCTCGATTTTTGGCTACCCAAGCAAGGGATTCTGCGCCACATTATCAACATAGCAGAATAGGGTTTAATTATCGGATGAGTAATATTTTAGCTGGAATTGGCAGGGCTCAATTAGAGATTTTAGTTGATAGGGTGGAAAAGAGAAGGGAAGTATTTAAACGATATCATCAAGAATTAGCTCATTTATCAGGATTTTACTTCATGCCCGAATTAGACAACACAAGATCGAATCGCTGGCTTACAGCTCTTACAATAAATGAGCATGAAGCTGGAGTGTCGGTTGATGAACTATTAAATGCCTTGCAAAACGAGAATATTGAAGCAAGACCAGTCTGGAAACCGCTTCATTTGCAGCCAGTTTTCCAAGGAGTCCGATACTACCCACATAGTGAAAGTGAGAATATTTCAGAACACTTATTTGCAAACGGAATTTGTTTACCATCTGGAACAAATATGAGTGAAGAAGATCAAATGAGAATAATACATTGTATTAAAAATACGAGAAAGAGATGTGTTTGATACGCACGAATATATCTGGGAAAAACGGGGTAAGTGTAAATGATCGGAAAAAATATATATGACATTCGTAAGCAAAGAGGATTCACGTTATCCGAGCTTGCTGAAAGAGCAAATATTTCAAAATCTTACTTAAGCAATATTGAGCGAAATATAAATCGGAATCCGTCCATCCAGGTAATGGGAAAAATTGCATTTGTATTGGATGTTGACCTTAAAACCTTATTACAAACAGGAGTAAAGGAGGAAAAGGATCAACAACCTGATATGGAATGGATGGAATTGATAAATGAATTAAAAGAATCAGGCATCGAAAAACAAGAATATAAGACATTAATTGAGTTTATTAAGTGGCAGAATCAGAATTTAGAAACAAAAAAATAAAAGTATCTGTAATGTTAATTTTTCTGAATCTGACCGACTTTCACGATTTTCTCAATTAAATTACATTGAAGGCGGGCGGGGCCATTTGAATCAAAAAGTAAGTGTGGTCGTACCAATATATAAGGTTGAACAGTATGTTTCCAGGTGCATCAATAGCATTTTGAAGCAAACCTACGCAAATTTAGAAATTATTTTAGTAGACGATGGATCACCTGATCAATGCGGAGTGATTGCCGATCAATATGAAAAGGCAGATAGCCGAATAAAGGTGGTTCATAAGGATAACGGAGGTTTATCGGATGCCAGAAATTATGGCATGCAGAATGTAACAGGTGAATTCACGATGTTTGTAGATAGTGATGATTGGTTAGAAGAATGCATGATTGAAAAAATGGTTCAGACTAGCAATCAATTTAGTGCTGATGTGGTACAATCGGCTTTTTATTATACGCATGACCATTTTCTTCTTTTTGATAACCGTGTTTATTCAGAAACCCACCCACCTGTTATTCTTGATAATCAATCACTAATGAAACAGCTAGTAATTAACGAGACAGTTAAAAACTTTGCTTGGGGTAAACTTTATAAAACGAAAATCATAAAAGACCTTCCCTTTAAAAAAGGTGTTTTATTTGAAGATGTATTTTGGGCCCATCAGGTCATGCAAAGGGTAGATACTTTTATCATTCTAAATACCCCGTTGTATTATTACTACCAAAGAGAAGATAGTATTGTAGCAAACTATTCGCCAAGAAATTTAGATATTATCAAGGGGTTAAAAGAGAGACATCACTTTATTGAAGAGTACTATAAAGACTTATCAGATGAGTCATATAAGATCCTCTTAATGACATGCTTAATACATTATAATCTTCTTTTACAAAACAGAGAAAAAGATATAGGGGCATTATTCAGGAATGAAATAAAGCTGTATATTAGGGTGAATTTTACTACATTTATAAAGGCGGTGAGGGATGATAAAATTTTAAAAAGACAATTATTATTGTTTAGAATTCATCCATATTTGAACGTCTTGTACATTATTTCCCAAAAGATGTTAAGAAGACTAAGAATATTTCCCCAGCCAGTTGGATTAAAACGAGTAGATTTTAAAATGTAGGAAAGTCTTAAAGAAAGTAACTCCAGGTTGAAATGGGGGCTCTTCTTTTATTTTCAATGGAGGCTGTTTAAATTGATCAAAAGATATTTAGCCCTTGCCATTGTTTATATATTTAACTGTCTTCCAATAAAGAAAAACAAAATTTTCCTATTTAGCTATTATGGAAGTCAATATGGGTGTAACCCCAAATATATAACAGAATATATTCTTCGGAACTATCCTAAAGATAAGTTTGATTTGGTTTGGGCTTTCAATAATCTTGATGATAAAAAGCATTTAAGTGGGTTTCGAAAAGTGAAGACAATGTCATTAAGGTATTTTTATGAATTATGCACGTCAAAGGTAGTTATTACCAACTTTAGAACAACAGAATTATATGTTAAGAGAAAAAATCAATACTACATACAGACTTGGCATGGTTCTATAGGCCTAAAACAAATTGAAAAAGATGTTGAAGAATCTCTCCCCTATCAATATGTACAAATGGCAAAAAGGGATTCTTTAAAATGTGACCTTTTGTTATCAGGAAGTGAATTTAGTACAAAAATGTTTAAAAGAACTTTTTGGTTTGAAGGAAAGATTTTTGAAAAAGGTTCACCACGATATGATGCATTATTTCAGGAAAATCAGTTAATTAAAGAAAAAGTTTTAAGGGGGTTAAATATTAGTGATGATAAAAAAATTATTTTATATGCCCCAACCTTTAGGAAGGATAACCAGTTAGATGTTTATAATGTAAATTACTCGGAAGTTATTAAAAGATTAAAAAGAAAGTTTCATGGAGAATGGATTTTCTTAGTCAGGCTTCATCCACATTTGATAATAAAATCGGAGCTGTTATTACATAAAGAAAATGTTATTGATGTAACTAGTTATGATGACATCCAGGAGCTCTTAAATATCACTGATATCTTAATAACGGATTATTCATCTTTGATGTTTGACTTTTCCGTTACACAACGGCCATGCTTCTTATATATACCAGATATACAGGAATATGAGAAAAATGATAGAAAGTTATATTTTGATATTAAGGACCTACCTTTTATCAGTTCAGAAAATAACCAAGAATTATTTAATCAAATAGAACATTTTAATGAAAAAGAATATAAAAGGAAATTAAATGAATTCTTAAAAAGCATTGGATCATTTGAAAAGGGTAATGCAAGTGGAAATTTGCTTAAGCACATTGAGGAAATTTGTTTTACTAGAAAAGAGTAGAAATAATATGAAATCGAATCCATATATTATTGGTCATACAGCCAATGGATATAAACGTGAAAATAATAAAGCAAAGGGTGAAAAGAAATATAACATTATGAAAAAAACTATACTATTTGTTATAGATTCATTAGATTGTGCAGGGGCTGAAAAAAGTTTAGTTACCCTTTTATCTCTTTTAGACTACTCTAGATATTCTGTAGATTTAATGCTTTTTGGATATGGGGGATTGTTGGAGGAATTAGTTCCAAAAGAAGTGAATATATTAAATCCACTAAAGTATACAACATTTGCGACATTAAACTTGAAAAAAGCATTAAAATACTCTCTACTTAATTTTAACTTTAAAATGTTGTCTTCTAGAATGAAATATTCATTTGAAATAAGGAAAAAAAAATATAATAACCCTCAAAAGGCGAGAGTCTTCTGGCAGTGTGTTTCAAAGGTCATTGAAATTAACCCAAAAGAATATGATATTGCTATTAGTTACGCACAAGGTGTTCCCACTTTTTATGTGGAAGAAAAGGTTAAAGCAATAAAAAAGTATGCATGGGTAAATGTAAGTTATCGATTGGATGAAATAGAAGAGGGATTTCAAAGAAAGTTTTATAATCAATATAATAAAATTGTGGCAGTATCTGATTCTGCTAAAGAAATATTTCTAGAGACATTCCCTTATTATTCTAAAAAAGTTGATGTCATTTACGATATAAATAATCATGAATTTATATCAAACATGGCTAGGCTGGGGGAGGGTTTTACAGATAATTTTGATGGAGTCAAGATTCTCACAATTGGAAGACTTTCTAATCAAAAAGGATATGATATTGCTCTTGAAGCATGTAAAAAACTGAAGGAAAAAGGAATTAAATTTAGATGGTATGCGTTAGGGAAAGGATTGTTAAGAAAAGAAATAGAAAAATATATTATTGAGAATAACTTAATTGAGCATTTTATATTGTTAGGGGTAAAGGCCAACCCTTATCCTTACATTAAAAATGCAGATTTATATGTACAAACATCAAAATTTGAAGGATTTGGACTTGCAATTGCAGAGGCTAGAATGCTTAATATACCCGTAGTCACTACAAGATATGATGCAGTTTATAATCAAATGATCAATGAAAAGAATGGTTTAGTTGTAGATATGAATGCTGATGCGGTTTGTGAAGGAATAATAAAGGTAATTAGTGATAAGGATTTAAAAGAAAATATTATTAAATACTTACAAACTGAAAAGAAAGGGAATATTGAGGAGATTGAAAAGTTCTATAAATTAATAGGCTAAAAGAAGGCGTGTTAAAAAGAATGAAGAAAAAAATAATATTTATGTTAATAAATATGAATGTGGGCGGAACGGAAAAAGCTTTACTTAATATGATTGCCGAAATTCAAAAAGAAAGTTTTGACATTACTATTTTGATGTTAGAAGAATATGGGGGCTTTCTAAACTTTATTCCAGATAGTGTTCATATTGAATATTTAAAAGGTTATAACAATATTAAAGAAATTTTGAATTTGCCCCCACACATGACTGCTTTTAAACTTTTTAAAACTGGTCATATAATAAAGGCTTTCAACATAATGTTCCTTCATGTTATTTCAAAAGTTTTGAAAGAGAGAAGCACTTTTTTTAAATATATCTTAAAAGATTATAAAAAGGATGAAACTGAATACGATATTGCAATAGCATATGCCGGTCCAATGGATTTCATTAGCTATTTTGTTATAAACAAAATCAAAGCTAAAAAGAAAATTCAGTGGATTCATTTTGATATTTCGAAAATTGGGTTTAATAAAAAATTTGCCTCTAGAATATATAAAAACTTTGATAAAATTTTTGTAGTTTCTAAACAAGGTAAAGAAAAATTAACTACATTATTACCAGCCATTACAGAAAAAGTTGATACCCTTTTAAATAGCATTTCATTTCAATCAATAGAGGAAATGGCTAATGATGGAAATGGATTTGAAGATGAATTTAGTGGTATTAGAATTCTAACTGTCGGCCGGCTTACAAAAGAAAAGGGGCAGGATGTAACTATTTCTGTTTTAGCTAAACTTAAGATTGAAGGGTATAACGTAAAATGGTACTGCATTGGCGATGGGAATGCTAGGATGGAATATCAAGATCTCATAGATAAATATCAAATTAATAATGATTTTATTTTATTAGGTACCAAAACTAATCCATACCCTTTTATGAAACAATGTGATATATATGTGCAACCATCACGACATGAAGGTTATTGTATTACATTATCAGAAGCAAAGTATTTTAAAAAGCCAATCATAACAACTAATTTCACTGGAGCTAGCGAACAAATTACAAATAACCATTCAGGTCTTATTGTCCAATGTGATCAAGAACATTTGTACCTTGCTATTAAAAAATTACTCGATGATCAAGAATTAAGATTTAAGCTGCAAACTAATTTATACTTTCAAGAATATAACTCAAACACTGACATCAATAAATTATTAAATATAGCTGCTGTTAATTAATGTCCCGAGTATTAATCCGTGGGGCATTTTTCTTACATACAAATGAAAGGGGGATGAAATAATGAAGAAGGTACTCTTTATGCTCACTAGTATGAATATTGGTGGTGTTGAAAAATCATTACTCACCCTGTTATCTGAAATGCCTAAATCAGAATATGAAATTACCATTTTATTATTAGAAAAGAATGGCGGATTTTTAGAATATCTTCCTGATTGGGTGAAGGTAGAGGAAGCAGTTTGGTTTAATAAAATAAAGCCTGTTATCATGCTGCCCCCACAGCAGACGATAAAAACTTACTGGAAGGATAAAGAATATATAAAAATATGGTCTTTTATATTATCCTATTTCATATCCAAATACTTTAATAGTCGCTATTTTTATTATAAAAATATTGCTAAGAGCATTCCATTTAATAAAAATGCATATGACATAGCAATATCTTACCAGGGACCGACAGATATTATCGATTATTATATTGCGAATAAAGTAAAAGCCCAAAAGAAAATATCATGGGTTCATTTTGATATTTCTAAACACGTGGTAAATAAAAGGCTATATGAAAAACTGTATAAAAAGTTTACTAAAATTAATGTTGTGTCCAATGAAGCCAAAAAACGTTTGTTGGAGCAAATTCCCGAATTGAAAAATAAAGTAGACGTTTTTATGAATATAATACCTTCTAATTTAATAATTGAACTATCTAAAAGCCCTATAGAATTTGATGAAAAATATAAAGGCATTAAGATTGTAACAGTTGGGAGGCTTTCAAAAGAAAAAGGTCAGGATTTAGCGATTAAGGCTTTATCTAAACTTAGAAAAGATGGTTATAACGTTAGATGGTATTGTATTGGTGAGGGAAATGATAGAGAGGAATACGAATCCCTGATAAAAGAATATAGCTTAAAAAATGATTTTATTTTACTAGGATCTTCCAGAAATCCATACCCATATATAGTTAATGCAGATATATATGTTCAAACTTCTAGACACGAAGGCTATTGCCTTACTTTAGCCGAAGCAAAATGCTTAGGGAAACCAATCATTACGACAAATTTTGTTAGTGCATACGAACAGTTGATAGATGGACATAATGGATTCATTGTGGAATGCAATGAGGAAGATTTATATAAAAAAATAAAATATTTAATTGATAATCCATTACATAGGAAGAAATTAGTTGAGAATCTTAGTGGTTCCGTCTTAAAAGAAATGAAAAAGGTGTTAATTTAAAATGAAGGGAATTTAAGTGATGAATCCTAAAATCAGTATTATTGTACCGGTATATAAAGTTGAGCCATACATACAAAAATGTGTTGATTCAATATTGGCTCAAACAATGACAGATTTTGAATTAATACTCGTGGATGATGGATCACCGGATAATTGTGGAGAAATTTGTGATGAATATGCTCGGATAGATAATCGGGTTAAGGTGATACATAAGGATAATGGAGGGCTTGCAAGCGCGAGAAATGCAGGCCTGGATATTGCCATAGGTGAATATGTTGGATTTGTTGATAGCGATGATTGGATTGAGCCAGATATGTACGAACTACTATACAACATGTGTATAAATAATACTTGTGAAATTGCAAATTGCACAAGTATAATCTATTTTAAAAATAAAGTGGTAAAAAACGGGAATCACCCCTTAACAATTCACAGTAAAGAGCAAGCAATGAAAACAATGCTCGAAGGCGATTTATACGATGAGGTAGTATGGACAAAGTTAATAAAACGAAGTCTCCTCATAGAAATTAGATTTCCAATTGGAGTAATTTACGAAGATACTGCCTTCACTTATAAACTAATTGATAAGTGTAGTAAGATTTGTTGTATTGGGGCTCCTAAGTACCATTATATAAAACGGGAAGAAAGTATAATGGATCGTGCTGTAAAGAACCTTAGAATTGATGGGGTATTAATCTATGATGAAATGTACCAATTTATAAAAAGGAATTATCCGGAATTAAGTAATTTAGTGGCTTTAAAGTTAGCAAATAGTGCAATGACCATTTTAAATCTAATATCATCAACCCCTGACTTTCCAAAGCATAAAAAGAAATATTTAAAAGTTACAAAAATATTAAATAACTATTTTAAATCAACCATTAGGCTTAAAGAATATCCTAAAACAGTAAAAATATTGTTAACTGCAACAAAACTACAGCCTTATCTTTATAAGTTATTAATTAACTATAGGAGAAAAGTAGGATGAAGGAACTGTTATTAAATGTATATTACAAAATACTAAATATTCAAGAAAGGGTTTTAATATTTTATAATTATTTGATTAATAAAATGGTGAAACCACCCATTGTTCGTACAACTGATGAAACTTTGGATTATATCTTAAAAGGGAGAATCTCAGTTAGCAGATATGGTGATGGTGAGTTTTCTCTTATGAATGGACAGAGTTTAATGTTTCAACCGTATTCTTCTGAGTTAGGATTTCGATTAAAAGAAATTATTGAAAGTAAAAAAGAAAAACATATAGTCTGTATTCCTAATGTATTTAGTAGCGTTGATTGGTGTTCTGAAAAACCCAAAAAATACTGGTTAAACTACCTAAGTTTAAAACGCAGCAAAATATATAAATTTTTAGACATGAAAAAAGAATATTACGATTCTTTAGTTACCCGGTTATATATAGATCATATCGATAAAAGTAATGCCGCTAAGCGATTTCAAAAGTTTAAAGAGTTATGGGATGACAGAGAAGTTACCATTGTAGAAGGTTCAAAGAGTGGGCTTGGTGTTGGTAATAATTTATTTAATAATGCTCGTTCGTTAACAAGAATAATTTGTCCTGCAATAAATGCGTTTGCAAAATATAATGAGATTTTGGAAGAAATAAAAAAACAAGACAAATCAAAACTAATTTTAATAGCCCTTGGACCAACTGCTACTGTCTTATCATTTGATTTGGCTAATTGTGGATATCAGGCAATTGACATAGGGCATATTGATATAGAATATGAATGGTTTTTACAACAGGCAGAAGAGAAGTTACCAGTAAAGAATAAGTATATTGGTGAAATTCCCAATGGGACAAATGTTAAAGAAATCAAAGATTTTATTTATAATAGTCAGATAATTTCAAAAATAATATAAGTGTAAAGAATTCAGCCACCCTTTATAGTTAATACTTTTAAAGAAGGAATTAGATATGAGAATAAACAATTCTATTAAAAATATAATAATAAGTCTATTTTCTCAAGTAGTTATTGTTTTACTAGGATTCATTTCTAGAAAGATATTCCTAGATAGCCTTGGGGCAGATTATTTAGGTATCAATGGATTATTAACCAATGTTTTATCCATTATGGCACTGGTAGAAAGTGGGATTGGTATAAGCATTGTATATAATTTATATAAACCTTTGGCAGATAACAATCAAAATAAAATAATTGCATTAGTGCAGCTTTATAAAAGGGCTTACAGTATTCTAGCTTTAATTATACTAGTGATTAGTATTGCCCTATTTCCTTTGTTAGGACATTTAATGAAAAATGGAAGTTCTATTTCTAATCTTGCTATTATATACTTATTATTTGTTGCAAAGAATATGATTTCCTATTTAAACGCTCATAAATGGTCACTTATTAATGCAGATCAAAAAGGTTATGTTTTAGCTGGAATGAACTTGCTTTTCCAAGTTATAACTGTAATTGCCAGAATTATTATTCTTTTAATTAGTAAAAACTATATCTTATATCTAGGAATAGAACTATTTGTTTATGCAATTCAAAATTTAATTAATGGGAATATTGTTAATAAGAGATATCCTTATATTAAAACTAATATCAAATATAAAATTGATCGTGAGGTAAAAGAAAACTTAGTTAAGAATGTAAAGGCAATGTTTTTACACAATATTGGAGGTTATTTAGTTTATGGAACAGATAATATCCTTATATCTTCCCTCATTAATGTAGCAACAGTTGGTCTTTATTCCAACTATACCATGATTATTCAACAATTGTCTGCATTGGCTAATCCAGTCCTTAGTGATATTGGAGCAAGTGTTGGAAATTTAATTGTGACAGAAAGTAATGAAAAAAATTATTCAATATTTAAAGTTTCCTATTTACTAAACTTTTGGATAACATCGTTATGTGTAATATTTTTGTATAATTTATTAGATCCCTTTATTAGTTGGTGGCTTGGGAAACAGTATGTTTTAGATAATTTTACTTTTACTATTATTTTAATAAACTTTTATTTAGATAATATGAGAATTGCCATTTCGATATTTAAAAATAAAGCAGGTATATTTGTACAGGATAAATATGCTCCGTTAATTGAGGGAGCAATTAATTTAATTGCGTCTTTAATACTGGCTAAATTTTTTGGATTAGCCGGTATTTTTATTGGGACAACAATTAGTACTGTTGCAACTGTACTTTGGACACAGCCATTTTTTGTATATAAACACGTTTTCAAAAAAAGTGTGTTCTTGTATTTTATTAAATATGGATTTTATATAGCTCTAACTTTTGTAACTTGTTTTATTACAACATTTATTTGTAATTCTCTGGTTATAGGACAAAGCTTTTTAAATTTAATTATAAAGGGTATTACCTCTTTAATAATTCCTAATTTGATTTACTTAATTATTTTTTATAAAAGTGCGGAACTAAAGTATTTAAAATCCATTTTAGGAAATTTATTATCTGGATTAAAAGGTAAAAAATTTATAAGGAGAAAAGTTAAAGTAATTTAGTATTTATTTTCATCAATTTCCAATGGATTTAGTTTATTGATAGGTGGCTGATCCAGTCCCTTATTTTTATTTTTTATAAAGGTTTTAGTTGAAATACTCGAGGTGAGGTTTAAAAATGCTCGAATTGAAAAGGTAGTTCTTAAGAAATTTAATTTTTGTGTAAATAGTTATCATAAATGGAGAAATTGGGATAACTTGTAAAGGTAAATGAATAAACTTATTCATTGCAGACTGTCGACAAATCCGAGAAAAATCGGGTCTGCCGGCAGTCTTTTTTGTATAATTGATATATGAAGATTTTAATGAGGTGGATACTATGCTTTCAAAAAATACACAGATGAATCGTGACCAAATAGAAATGATAGCTTTAGAACAACTTGTACCTGCGAACCATTTGGTTCGCAAAATAGAAGCTGCCATAGATTTCTCATTTATCTATTCACTTGTACAAGATATGTATTCATCTGATCGAGGTCGTCCGAGTATTGACCCTGTAGTATTGATTAAGATGGCGTTTATCCAATATACCTTCGGTATTCGCTCTATGCGTAAAACTATAGAGGAAATCGACACAAATATTGCTTATCGTTGGTTTTTAGGCTTTGGATTTTATGATAAAGTACCACATTTCTCAACCTTCGGTAAAAATTACGAAAGACGTTTCAAGAACACTGATTTGTTTGAGCAGATTTTCTATCGTATTTTGAAGGAAGCTTCTGATAAAAAATTAATAAGCAGTGATCACGTTTTTATTGATTCCACACATGTTAAAGCAAGTGCAAATAAGCGTAAAATTGAGAAGAAAGTCGTTCGAAAAGAAACCAAAGCATATGAAGCGCGATTACAAGAGGAGATTAATAGTGACCGCGAAGATCACGGGAAAAAGCCATTTCCTCCAGATAAATTTGAAAAGGAAGAAAAGAAAGAAATTAAAGAAAGCACCACGGACCCAGAAAGTGGTTATTACGTAAAGGACGAGCGTACTAAACAGTTTGCTTACTCATTCCATACAGCTGCTGATCGAAATGGTTTTGTTCTGGGTACGATTGTTACACCAGGGAATATACACGATAGCGTTATTTTTGAACCACTTCTAGAAAAGGTCATTGAAAAACACGGGAAACCTGAGGCTATTGCTGCTGATGCTGGATATAAAACGCCTGCCATTGCCCAATACTTATTTGAAAATGATATAACGCCTGCATTACCTTACACTCGCCCTCGTACGAAGGATGGCTTCTTAAGAAAGCATGAATATGTTTATGATGAATACTATGATTGTTATATCTGTCCGAAAGGACAAATATTAAAATATGCAACAACGACAAAGGAAGGTTATCGACAATACTTCTCTAACCCCATTGAGTGTAAAAATTGCCCATTATTATCACAGTGTACACAGAGTAAAGAACATAAAAAACTAATTCAACGACATGTGTGGGAAAACTATTTAGAAGAAGCCGACCATCTTCGTCATACAGAAGAAAATAAAACTATATATGCAAGACGTAAAGAAACGATTGAGCGTGTCTTTGCGGATGCTAAGGAAAAGCATGGAATGCGATGGACAACCTTAAGAGGTCTAAAAAAATTGTCTATGCAAGCGATGCTTACTTTTGCTGCCATGAATTTGAAAAAGATGGCCAGCTGGACATGGAAAAGTCCGGTAATGGCGTAAATATATGAATAAGATAAGTCTAAGTTTTGCTCTTACGAGCAAAAGTCCAACAAAAAGGCATCCGAATGGACACATTCGGATGCCTTTTGTCTACAATCTGAAATGAATAAACTTATTCATTGTTCCAATGTAACCACAAAAACAAATGACTTGCCTCAATAAATTGATAAGCCAGGAATTGCATTTTCATTTGATGATAGTTATAGAAATTATGATTGGTACAAATATGGGAAGGGATTGTTTGGGCATTATGATGTGAAAGTAAATTTAATATCAAAGTATGTCATCATTTTGATTATAAAAAATAACATACACAGGATGAAATAGATATGTTACTAGAAATACAATCTAATGGCTATGAGATTGCTCATCATAGTTTTATCCATAAAAAGGCTACTAAAAATTCACTGGAATTTGGAATAAGTGGATGGATAAAAAATGAATTTACTTCCTTAAATAATTGGGATGAATAGTCTAAACCTTTCAATTACGATGGAAGGCTTTAAAAAAACAGTTTCTTTTGCAGTACCTTACTTTTTATTTGAAGAGGAAAATATCAAAGAGTTTTTGGCAAATTTTTTAAAATTGTGAGAGATCATATAAATTGGAATAATTCACCACATCTAATCATAGAGGTTTTGCACCATCAATTTGCTTAGATACTTATTATTCAAAGAACCTTTTTTACAAAAAAATTATGAAACTAACTAAGAAAACAAGGAAAAACTTGATATAAACATGCATTTGATTTTACTCAAATAATTAAATTAGGAAAAAATGGATGGGAAGAAGAATCAAAAAAATCAGGAACATGAAGAACAGCTCCTAAAAACTTTACAAGCAATAATTAAGCAAGAAAAATTGGCTTACATTCTATTCAATGTCTGAGATTGCTGGAATAGCAACTATTAATGATACTAATTTTGAAAAATGCGTTAAAAAGTTAATTTAAAATCCATTTGCAAAATGGATTTTAATATCTGACTTATGCAAAAGTAAAGAATTAAATCTAAGTAAAGAAGATATTTCTTATTTAGACGGAGTTAAATACTTTCCAAAATTAGAAACTATTATATTAAATGAAGGTATAATTCCTAATTTCAGGTACTGTAACTGTTCATCTATAGTTAACAATTAAGATTGACATAATAAAAAGCCAAAATGGAAAAAGGAAAGGAATAATCTATAATTTAATAAACTATTTTTTAAAATCTAGATTGATTAAATAGATTTCTGGCATATTATAAGATAAGTTTGGGGGAATACATATGGGAAAAAGGTATGAAGAATTGGATTCAATTAGAGGGATAGCAGCATTAGTTGTATTGTTGAGTCACTTTTTATTTATATTTATAAATGTAGGAGGTTTTTTAAAGTCTAACTTTGGGATAGTTTTGTCGGCTTTGTGGAATGGACATGGGTCAGTAATAATGTTCTTTGTAATAAGTGGATTTGTTTTGTCTTTAGCTTTTATTAAAGACAATAAGCCAAAATACACTCATTATTTAATAAAACGATTTAGTAGAATTTATATACCTTATTTAATTATCCTTTTTATTGCAATTATAATTAAGTTTTTTCTTGAATCCAAACTAGGTAATGTACCTAATCTCTTTTTAGGAGATGGATGGTATGAGGCGATTTCTTTAAAATCTGTAATAAACCATGTCTTATTCTTAGGTGAATATAATCATGATACATATATTATGGTGATTTGGTCACTTATTCATGAAATGAGGATATCAATTGTTTTTCCATTAATAGTTGTTTTTTTGCTTAAATTTGATTGGAAGATAAGTATAGGAAGTGCCATAATTTTATCCTTTATTAGTAATATCCTTATCAATGTTTTTCCCACAAACTTTACTAGTAATATATCCAGTAATTATTTTATTACTTTACATTATTTATCTATGTTTATTTTTGGTTTTTTAATTGCTAATCACAGAGAAAAACTAATTGATAAAGTTAAAGATTCAAAATTAAAAATTCCGATGTTTTTTATTGGCTTAGTGATATTAAATTATCCGAATGTTCCATATTCTGTATTAGCAAAACTTACTGGAGATCTTGGCTATCGACCTGCATTAATGATAATGGACTGGATAACTACATTCGGTGCAGTTTTAATTATATTATTTGTGTTAAGTTCTAAAATTTTATCCAAATTCTTGTTAATAAAACCTATTAGGCTCCTAGGTGAAATTTCATATAGTCTATATTTAATTCATCCAGTAGTATTGTTAACCATAATTTATGTATTTTATGGCACACTTTCGATTCCATTATTGTTAATAACGTCATTTATTTTAACTTTGATCTTGTCATGGTTTAGTTATAAGTATATTGAGAAACCATCAATCCAACTTGGTAAATATTTAACGTCATCAAATAATGTAATTCAAAAACAAGCCTCGGCCTAGTGTTCTAAATTTTGGTAATAACTGGACGTTGAGTTCCATTTGATTAAATAAAGAGAAAACAAAATTGACAAGTTATTAAAATTCTAACCTAGGTGTTTATAGTAATGGTTAGATGTTCCATAAGGTTAAGTGTTTCAAACTTAATAAAGTTGGGAAGAGGTTATAATGAATGAATTAACAGTTCTTATTCCACCATATAACGAAGATAACAAAAATGGATATTCAGTAAGGCATAATACGAAATTTAATATAAATTATTTTACATTAAATCTTACCCTATATCAAATTGAGTTTAGAGGAACGTTAATAAATAAAATTAAAGGTTGAGTGAAATAATGAGTAAATTATCTCTTTTTACAGTTATAGAAGATGGTAAAGCTTCAAGAATACTTGACTTGATAAGATTTATTTCTTCACTTGTAGTTTTCTTATTTCATTTCTATGTTCCATTACCTGGTTATCAAGCAGTAATGATATTTTTTGTTCTCAGCGGCTATTTTATATCCTCTAGTGTTTTAAAATTAATTAGTGAAAATCGATGGAGATGGAGGGATTACCTTTTAAAAAGGATAATAAGGCTTTGGATTGTTCTTATCCCAAGCCTTATCTTGACATTACTTTGGGCAAAAATTCAATTTAATTTATTTGGAGTAACTAAGATTTCCGAGTTTTTAAATTGGAAAATCTTAGTTGGTAATTTATTTTTTCTCCAAGGTATCACCGTACCGGAATATGGTTTGAATGGCCCATTATGGAGTTTAAGTTATGAATTTTGGTACTATATTATGTTTCCATTTTTAGTGTTATTAATTTTTTCCCCCAGTAAAGGAAAGAAGCTCTTATATGTATTGATTTTAATAGTTATTTCAACTTTTGTTGGGTTAAAAATAACTGAATATTTTCTAGTGTGGCTATTGGGGGCCATTATTCCTGTAATTAGGCCAATAAATTTTAAAAGTAATTTATCGGGGAATTTAATAATATTATTTTTTTCTTTCTTGGTTTTAGCATCAATGAAGGGATACGTATTCTTTGTGAATTACCCTAAACTACAAATTATTCCTGACTTAGGTATTGGTGTTTCTTTTAGCATATTACTTTATCTAATAGTTTCCTTTTTTAATTCAAAAGGAGATAAATCAAAAGTTAATATTCCTAAGCAATTGGCAGCATTTTCTTACACCCTTTATCTTACTCATTTTCCATTAGCGCATATAATTTTTACTTGGAGAGCATCTACCTTATGGATATTTACTGGTATAGAAGCGGTAATTATGAAATGTTTAATTATGGTTTCAGTAATTTTGTTTGCTTGGTTGATCGCTTCATTAACTGAGAAGCATACTGAAAAAGTAAGAAAGTCAATTTTTAAGTTAATTAAATCCATTGATAAAAAGAATATAAAGCCAGTAGCCGTGGAAAAGAATTAATTTTACAAAGAATTATTGGTGAAAAATACTTTTTATATCACATGGTTTTTATTTGTCATTTGATAACTTATAAAAGGTGGGGTAATCCCAAAAATGGAATTCACAAAACAAGATATGAAAATGTCCAAAGGAGTAGCAATCATGTTTATGCTGCTCCTTCATCTTTTTTGTCGGAAAGATGTGCATGGATTGTATGATACCTTTCCATTAATCAATGGTGTGCCTTTGGCATATTATTTTGGGTTGTTTGGTGATGTCTGCGTACCTATTTATTGTTTTTCCAGTGGGTACGGGTTATTTCTAAGCATTACAAGTTCTAATGGACCAATTTTTAAAAAGAATGGCATGCGTATTTTTAAATTATTAATTAATTATTGGATTATTTTATTTCTATTTGTGGGAATCGGCATTCTTGCTGGTATGTCCGCATCACTACCTGGAGATTCTATGTCGTTTATAATGAATTTTTTAGTATTTTCTAATTCATATAATGGAGCATGGTGGTTTCTTCAAACATATATTATTCTTGTCCTGACAGCTCCTTTCCTTTTTAAGATTGTTAGAAAGTATAATTCATACGTATTGATATTAATTTCAGGTTTCATCTATTTATCTACCTATGTCCAACGCATTAAGCATGTGATTGATTTTGGCGATAGTACTGTACTGAATATCATTGTAAATGCAATTGTTTTATTTGGTACTTCGCAGTTGCCGTTTATTGTTGGTGCGGTTTTCGCAAAAGAGAAATTTTATTCATACCTACAAAAAAGTGTAAATGGGATCCATATGAAAAATGTTTTTTGTTTATTAGGAATTGTCCTTTTGGCTGTTATACACGGATTTTACCAGTCAATGATTATTGCACCTATTACAGGGACAGCTTTTATTTGCTTATTCAATCTCATGGATAAAAGTAAATTTGTTCAAAAAGTTCTAAATTACTTAGGAAATCATTCGACAAATATTTGGTTAACCCATATGTTCTTTTATATTACTATTTTCCCAAGTCTTACATTTGCACCAAAGTATCCATTACTCATTTTTGTTTGGCTAATCATTCTATGTCTAATTTCATCCCATATTATCAACTTCATTTATAAACCAATTATACAAAAGATTGAGAAAAAGAACTCGCTTCTGAAGCACGTTAGTAAGGCAGTGGGGTAAAAAAGCTATCTACTATTTGGAGGTCGGGAAAAATGCCGAAAATAAACCAGTTTAATAGGGACACGATTCCCGATTTACTTTACCAAAGGGCAAAACACTCAGCTCAGGATATTGCCTACAGATTTCCTGAACTTCAACAAATTTATTCATGGTCCAAAGTTTGGAGTGAGATTCAGCAGTTGGCAAAGGGGTTCTTGCAGTTAGGGGTTAAGAAAGGTGATCGGGTTGCCCTGCTAATGGAGGGAAGGATTGAGTTGATTCTTTCGATGTATGCAGCTGCTTGTGTTGGGGCTGTGGCTGTCCCTCTTAATACATATACCAAGAAGAATGAACTGAAAACTTACCTTAATGATTCAAGACCTGTCATGATGATAATTGGCACAAAGGGTCAACATTTGCATTATCCAACAATATTAAGTGAAATTATCTCAGACCATAATGCCAAGGATTCTGACAGCCAATGGATTCCATCTAATATTTTTGTCCTTGATGAACAATCAAGGATTTCTACTCCTTTTCGAACGATTTCAGAATTAATTCAATATGGTCGGAAAAAGACAGAACACGACTTTATTATTGCTTGTCAATTGAATCAAGCCAAGGATCCATTTTTACTTCTTTATACTTCCGGGACTACCGGACATCCGAAAGGAGTTCTCCGTTCCACAGCTTCCTTTCTCTTTTCCAATAATGATAAAAAGGAACATGGAAAGCTAACGATGTTCATGATGAGGATATGTGACAAGATTACCCGACATTTTTCACTAATGAATTTAATGCCATTATACCATTTGGGGGGAGTGTCCACTCTATTTTCATCATTGAAGTCATGTAATATTCAAATCACTATGATTAGCCACTATAACCCCGTTACCGCTTTAGCTGTCATTGCAAAGGAAAAATGCAGCATTTTGGTTGGAACACCATTTATGATATTGCAAATGCTTACATCTCCCAGTCGGGCCCAGCATGATCTGTCATCACTATTTGGTTTGGCTTGTGGAGCAGCACCAGTCAATCGTAATTTTGTAGAAAAAGTCACTCGTGAATTGCACCTTCTCTTTTTAGTAACTGGCTATGGATCGACCGAAGCAGGTCCTGTTGCAAATGGTACCTATTTTTTTGGTTCAAAAAACAACTTGCTATTATCATTATTGTTCAATATATTTAAGTCTACAAATGTATTGAGCGGGTTGATATATCAAAAGGATATAGAAAAGAGTGAATATAGTATTGCAGGTAAGGTGGATAGGGATGTTGAGGTACAAATTTTAGATAAAAATACAGGGGAAGTTTTGTTGGTAAATAAGCACGGTGAAATTGCAATTAGAAGCTACAGAGTAATGCGATATGCCAAGAATAACAAAGATATGAATCGCTTTACAGAAGATGGATGGTATAAATCAGGAGACCTGGGATTTTTGGACGAAAAAGGACAATTGATAATTGTAGGGAGACTAAATCGAATTATTTCGCGGGGTGGAGAAAAGGTATCACCCGTTGAAATTGAAAATGTTTTGTTAAAACATAAGGATATTGATGACGCGATAGTGGTTGGGATTCCAGATGAGTTGTATGGTGAGCAGATTTGTGCTTGTATTATCACTGAAAGAGACTCCAATCTGACCGCTGAAAAATTGAGCTCCAATCTTATTCCACATTTATCAGCTTTTAAAATCCCAAAATATTTCGTATTTCTTAACGAATTTCCAATTTTCTCAACGGGTAAGGTTGCTATTTCTGAGATACAAACAATTGCTTTAGATCAGATAGGGGTACAAAAAGAATATGCGTAGATACTATCCGGGAATTACCATTTTTAAATTCGTGGGTGCTCTTCTTGTCTTGCTCGATCACGGGTGGCTCTATATTGGTATTGTTGCCATGCCGGACCAACAGCTGCGGTTTATCATTAATATCCTTTCTTTTGTTGTGCCTTGTTTCTATATAATTGCAGGATTTTTGGCTCATAAGGGATGGTCGCACGCGGAAAATCCGCGTAATTATGTCAAGAGATATCTAAAATGGATTCTTATTTTGTATGGTTTCTTTTGTCTTCTATTTATATTTGAAAATACTATTCCGGAAATAATACACAAGGGTTTTACATTCAATAATCTTTTCTTCCAGGCGAAGATTTTATTTATGACGATTATTTTAAATGGGCCCTATCTGCAATTTTGGTTTATCCCGCCATTAATCTTTGGAATAGGGGCAGCCTTTTGGTTTAATCAGAAAGACCTTCTGCATCTGGGGGTAATTCTCGCACTCCTTGGGTTCCTTTTAAGCCAATTTACATCGGGGACATTACGTGGATCATTTGAAGAAATAACAGATAATCTAACTTTTCTTAATCCTCGGTATGTGGAATATTTGGCAATGTTTATAAGAGGGTATTTCGGTAATGGCTTTACATTTGTGTTGGTTGGTGTTGTATTAGCAAATTATGAAGAAAAGTTTTTGCAGATAAAAATAAAGAATCTTCTCATCTTTGCTATCTTTGTATCTTGCTTTGAAACCTTTTTTCTTTTACGATTTGCCAAGTGGAGCACCGAATACACAATGGCTTTTAGTATTCTTCCTAACACATTGCTGCTTTTTTACGGAGTCCTCAATATTAAAAGCCAAACGGTACAGTTCTATCATAAAGCTCTCAATTTTTTTAGCATTGTAACGTATTTTACTCATATTCTGTTCATCAAAATGAATCTTTTTTTCTTAAACTGGAGTACTTCGCACATGGGTAATGGTCAGTTTTTTATTTGTCTTCTTTTAACTATAATGGAGTGCAGTGGTCTTTCATATCTATTAACTCTTCGGAAAAAGCATGATAAGGCTAAAAATCAAAGCTACCTATCCTCATGATTAAATAAAAGTTTATTATTTTGATTGTTGGTAACTAATAGATGTAACTAAACTTTTTTAAGAAGGTGTGAATAGTGAAACTTGCGTTTATTTCCGATATCCATGGAAATGCTGTTGCCCTTGAAGCAGTGTTAAATGATATTAAAAACAATGAAGTCGATAAAGTCTTTGTGCTTGGTGATATCTGTTTTAGGGGACCTGAACCCAAAAGATCGCTTGAGTTAGTTCGCTCTTTACAAACTTGAGGTTATCAAAGGAAATGCGGATGAATGGGTGGTCCGTGGCATTAACAACGGAGAGGTACCCGATAGTGTTTTTGACATGATGAATAGAGAAAGAGAGTGGACCGTATCTCAACTTGATGAAGGAAGTTTAGATTATTTAGTTACTTTACCTTCAGAACTAAAGCTAGAAATAGAAGGCATTTAAATTCATGCCTATCATGCCACTCCAGATAGTTTATTTGAGGTAATTCTTTCGAATGAAAGTGATCAAAATTTAGAAGAAAAAATGATGAAAAATGAAGCGGGTATATATTTATATGCGCATATCCATAAGCCATTTATTCGATACATTAATGGTAAAAGTATAATTAATTTAGGAAGTGTTGGTCTGCCATTCGATGGATTGGCGAAATCATCCTATGCCTTAGTTCATATAGAAAATGGCGGTTTTCAAACATCTATTGTAAGAGTAAATTACGAATTAAATAAAGTTATAAATCAGTTTCAAGAGTCGGATTATCCTTATTCTGAGCAAATGATAAATGTCTTAATTAATGCAAAAATATAAGTTTATTTAAAGACTCTAAGAAGAATTAAAATTTTAAAAATAAAAAATATGTCGAATCAATGTTCTTTAAATGGAACGGAAAATGCTTTATAATTTTCAGATAGAGATGTAGATTTAATTTTAAGTAAAGAAATTCATCATTAAAGTAAATAAATTTTTTTGTTCTGAATGTTCTTTATAATGAACTACAATGCACCAAGGAGGTGAAATAGTGATAGCAGAAAAGGTTTATACAAGACCGAAGGTCTTAAGCCATCAACTTATTCGGTTTGAAACAAGGCATTGTTGGAATCCAGGGAAAGGTAATAATCCAGGTTCCGATGGAAATGGCGGCATTAATTTTCCAATAGGAAAGAATCCAAACCCTCAGCCATGTGGAGCCGGAACGGGAAATGGGAAAAATAACACCGGAAAAAGAGATACAAATGGCAGCAGCGGAGGAATTGGTCAGTGTAATCCGAATGTTAACTAGTACTAAAATATGTTGGGGAAGTCTAACGGGATATTTTGATTAGCTTCCCTTTCAAAAGTTTGTCTAAAATTCCATTAGGAGCCCAAAATGATAACAAAAATTGGAGACCATATTATTCAATTAAGTTGTGAATCTAGTACTCTTAAACAATTTTTCGAAAAGAATTACCTCATCCTAGGTAATGATGAAAACCAAAAAAGTGATATAACGATCCAGATTAATGAAGGCTATGGGGTTCCCTTCAAGGATTATGAAGTTGAAATCACTAAACATAACGACAAAGTCTTCTATCGACGAGCCGATTATTTTATTGAAGTAGATTCAGATTTTAAGGGTGCCACTATTTCTGTTTACAATGATTTCGCATTGAAGCATGCCTTAACCAATTTATATAGTTCATTCATTGTACACCATAATTGGGGTCTATTAATTCATTCTTCATGCGTCATTGAAAAGGGCAAGGCCCATATATTTGCCGGTCAATCTGGGGCAGGAAAATCAACCGTTGCAAAACTTTCCTATCCGCGAGATTTGCTTTCAGATGAGGCGACACTTGTAAAAATTTCAACTGAAGGTGTACAGGTATTTAATTCACCATTTCGCAGTGAACTTGAAGCGGACCAATTCGCTGGAAATGTGGAATTAGCTAGTGTTCAACTTCTTAATCAGGCACTTCAAAACAAACGAATTCGTGTAGGAAAGTCGGATGCGCTTTTTCATTTAATGGATAAAGTGTTCTTTTGGCCTAATTGTCAGGAAGAAACCAAAACTATTTTGAGGCTTTTGACTTGCTTAGTGAAAAATGTTCCGGTATATGAGCTTTACTTTCAAAAAAATAATACATTTTGGGAGTTAATATCATGATGACTCAATATATTCAAAAAGATAATTATGAAGCAACAGAACTGGATGGGGAATGGATCATTTTAAATACCGATCAATATATGATCACCAAATTAAATGATGTGGGTGGACATTGTTGGTCATTATTAGAAAATCCCCAAACAGTAGATACTCTTACGGAGTCAATTGTTGATAACTTTTTAACGACTGATTCAGAGGTGCAGATTAAAAAGGATATAACGGAATTTTTAATGAATCTGGTTGAATGCGGGCTGATCGTACATGTTGATTGATGAACAAACCTTTCAGTTGCTCAAAAATACCATTACAAAGAACGGTTGGCTTGAGATCCCCTCAACTGGAAACAGTATGTTTCCGTTTATCCGACAAGGCAATCTGTGTCGCTTTGTTTCATATGAGCGTTCTACATTAAAAAAAGGTGATGTCATTTTATTCACCCATGCAGGTCAATTAATTGCCCATCGTCTTGTTGGAATAAACCATATGAACAATAATCCTTTGTTCCTATTAAAGGGTGATACGAACCTCAGCTGTGATCAGCCTATCACGGAAAATTGTATTTTAGGAAAGTTAGTTAGCGTCAAAAAACAGAATAAAATAATAACGCCCAATCGTTCATATGCCCATCTATGGGGAAGATTGATTCTAAGCTTTCCTGTTATATCAGTTATTTTACGAAAATATTTACAATTGAAACTTAAGTTTCAATATTAATCCGGCATGGAGTGTCTAATTATGAAGGAAAAGTTTTATTCCCTACAAAAACAGTATTTTAACATGAAAGAAATGAAGCGGACCTTTTCTTTTATCATGCCCTTTATATTGAGACGCTGGAAATCATATCTCATCATTCTTTTTTTACTGGGAGTAGATATATACTTAACTATTGCATTCGCCAAATATTATGGTCAAATCACGGATGCAGCTATACATGGCGGCTACCACCAGATTTTATCGTTAGTTCCATATGTCGCTATTCTCATTCTTATCAGTATCACCTCAAATGTCTCCTATACATATTGCAATCTGATTGCGACAAATGGTGTGGAAATGGATGTAAAAAACAACTTTTTCCACCATATTTTAAGGCTCCCCTCAAGGGAAGCTTCTGTTCTTCGTTCAGGGGAATTAATGTCCCATTTTTCCAATGATATTCAAAATGTTGATGGTGTAATTGGCAGCAGTCTGCTAAGTCTTCTTAGGCTGCCGATCATTTATATCGTTGTTTTTATCTATTTGGTACATATAAATTTGACCCTTTGTTTAGTTAGTTTAATGATTGCTCCGATTGCTGCAGTTTCCGCAGGTATCGTTGGCTTAATGCTTCGAAAAAATAGCAGATTGATTCACAGCCTGATCGGTAAAATTAATAGTCATTTAAATGAGACCTTTCATGGCTTTACGGTGATTCGCTCCTTTACTCTTGAAAAGCTTCAATATAATAAGTACACAAGACAAAATCAAGAACTTTTACAATTAGAATTACAAAATGCGAAACTTCAAAGCATATATAACGCTGGTGAGCAGGTCATTGGCCTGATTACCTTTATCGTAAATCTGTCCATTGGGGCCCTTTTTGTCTCAAAAGGTGTATTAACTGTGGGGGCTTTACTAACATTTCTTAATTTAGTCAACCATCTATTTTATCCAATCACCGGCATAGCATCAGTCTGGGCAGGGTTTCAGCGATCAATTGCGGCTCTGGAGCGAGTTCTGGATGTTGCGGAAAAGCCGGCCGATTATCCTGATTTGCCCTCATTTTCACCCGCCTTGGATGATTTAGAATCTATCCAGTTTGAAAATGTTACTTTCGGCTATGAGGAAAATAAAAAGGTATTTGAGCATTTTGATTTGAAAATTCCCGTTGGAAAAGTGATAGCGCTTGTCGGTCCAAGCGGAGCTGGAAAAAGTACTTTATTTAATCTTCTGCAAGGATTTTACAAGCCGCAATCAGGTGAAATACAATTTTCAGGGCGCTCGATTCATGAGTTAACCGCTTCAAAATTAAGAAGCTCGATTGCCCATGTTCCACAAGAAACATTTCTATTTGCCGGTACCATCCGTGATAATCTCCTAATTGCTCGTCCTAATATTAGCGATAAAGAAATGGTAGAGGCCGCTATCAATGCTGAAATCCATGATTTTATCGTTTCGCTTCCGAAGGGATATGATACCGAGGTAGGGGAAAATGGAATCAGGTTATCTGGCGGACAGAAACAAAGATTGGCCATTGCCAGGGCTATATTAAAGGATGCACCCATTCTCTTATTGGATGAAGCGACCTCTGCATTGGATGGAGAAACCGAATACTATGTAAAAGAGGCGCTAGAATTATTGATGGAGGGGAGAACGACAATAGTTATTGCTCATCGTATGTCGACGATTCAAAGTGCTGATCTCATCCTTGTTATCGATAATGGAAAAATTGTCCAACGCGGAACGCATGCAGAGTTAATCAATCAAAATGGATTGTACCGAAATCTATATCAGACTTCTTTTAAAACTAGGGCATTATCCTTGGTTTCAAAATCTTAACAGGTGGTGCGAGAAAATGATCATTGACCTTATAAAAGCTCTATACAACCCTCACCTGCCACTTCCACAGGATTTTCACACCGTTCTCACCGAAATTGAACGGGATGGAATCTCATCCCAAATCTATTTTTTACTAAAACAACAAGGTAGACTTGAGCAAACTCCAGAGTTCTTTCAAAAATTCTTAAAAGAACAATACACAAAAGGATTGTACCAAAATATTTTTATCAAAAATCAAATGGATCAGATCCTTCAGGCCTTTGAAAAGGCAGGAATTGACGTTATTCCTCTAAAGGGAGTCTATTTAGCTGAGAAATTTTTCGGCCATTTAGGCTCTAGAATAACTTCTGATATAGATTTATTAGTTAGGGGGGAAGAGCTAGACAAAGCGATTCGGATTGTCAAAGAGCTGGGGTTTACCGATGAAGAGGCGGAAGTGCCGGACCATTTCCATTGCAGCTTTGATAAGCCATTGCCTCACTCAGCGATTCCCTTAGGTGTTGAACTGCATTGGGCGATAATCAAAGAGAAATCCTCCAGCCTGGATATGAATGATGTTTGGGAGCAATCGAAGCCGGTTGGATCTTTCCGCCATATAAAGGAATTATCCGACCTTTATACTTTTTATACGATTTGCTTGCATGGTTGGCAGCATAATTTAGAATCTATGAAATATTTTTTAGATATTATGCAAATCATTTACAAAAAAAAGGATGAAATTGATTATGATCTTCTAATGAAGTTATCAGCTTCCCACCAAACCTTAACAAGGATCACAAGGATCTTATCGATTGTTTATCAGCAATTTCCTCATTTAGAGGCAGTGAAAAAATTCCCATATAAAATTGTAAAGGTATCTTGGAAATATCGTGATAGAGGTGTAAAAAAATATTTTCATTTTTTAAATCTTAAATTTTTCAGTTATGACTTGGGGAAACATAGTTTGCTAGAGCTTATTCAATGGTTCCTTCCATCTAGAATGGATGCCGTGGCGCAGTTAGGGAGAGGGTATGAGGAATTTTCAACTTCAAAACTTTATTTGCTTTTATATAGGAATAGAATGAGTAAATTGATTTCGTTAAAAAATCGAAAATGCCCCTAAATGATCTCATATAACGTTTTTAAAAATTTACGTAATACGAAGAAATATCTTTACAGATAAAGTAAATAATCTTATAATCCTTAATAAAGAACGATTTTTTCTCCAATAAGAAACTGCGAAAAGGAAGGAGGTAACCTGCAAACTTGAATCGAATTAAAAATCTTATTTTTATATCCATATTTACGTGTTCATTAATAATCCCAACATCTGCTTTCGCCGCATCAAACACTACTCAATCAAATTCCAACACTGGGATTCTCCAGTTGATTTCTACCTTTTTAACAAGCTTTAATAGTCAATCAACTATTGCCACTGTTCAAAATACCACTAACAACAATGGGAGTTATTCTAATAGTTACAATGATGATTGGTTCGGCTGTTTTTGGAACTGGTTTTGTGGTGGGAGTAATGGTGATGGCGGGGACGACGATCAATGTAAGAATATAACGGGAAGCTTTGGCAATGATGAGGGTTGTAAAAGCTCAGCAAATATATGGAAAGAATGGTATTGCCATTAGATTTGATTAAATTACATATTGAAAGCGTCTTTAAGCTTTTTGATCGGACCTTAAAAATATGGACATTAATATTAGGTGGCTTCTTGGCATGATTTCGGTATTCAACCGGACGCATGCCTTTTTTTTATTATTCAGGATAGATGAAACATCGTAATCTCCGGCCTGCAAAACAATCGAACGGCCAACCCAGTTGTACCAATCCCTCGATTCACATATAAAGGCATCTTCCTTTTCCCAACCTCATAAAACCCATCTGAATATCTGTGGGCAAGCTCCTGCCTAATAATGGGACCATAAAAAGGTATCCGAACTTGTCCCCCATGTGAGTGTCCTGAAAACTGTGCGCTTATAGGATGTTTTATACTCTCTTCGGCAATATCAGGTTCATGAGCAAGCAGCAACACACAATCCTCATTGGTTAGACCGTCCGCTGCTTTTTTTATATTTGGAGCACCATACATTACATCATCGATGCCTGCAATATAAAGACGCTGCTGATTACTCTCGATAAAATCGCGATTATTCACTAACACATTGAACTGTGAGTTTTGTAAAGCTTGAATTACGTTATCTTTCGTATAGAAATCATGGTTTCCAATGACAGCCCATTTTCCCCCTCGATGTGCCTTTAATGATTTAAGTAATGGAATAGCTTTTTCAGGTTCATTATTGCCAATTTGTATAAGATCTCCCGTAAAGAAAATAATATCTGGATTTAAGCTGTTGATCATCCGAATAACTGGTTGGAAATCCTTAACTCCATAATGAAACCCTAAATGCACATCACTAAATTGAACAATCTTCCAACCAACAAAAGCTTTAGGAAGGTTGTTTATTTGCAAAGTGACATTTTTTATTTGATACCAAAACCGTTCTATTTTAAATGAATAGGTCCCCGTAACCATCCCTGTTGCTAGTAAGCCTAAAAACAATTTTCCAGATTTCTTTAAAAAGGTACGACGATTCAGCGTCTGCTGATTTGGATGTATTTCAGTCATTGTTTACTCCTTTTAAACAGACACAAAATTATTGTACTGGGAGGATTTAGAGGGAAATAAGATGTTCTGTTTAAAGAACATTATAATTGATATATATTGTTAACTCAACATTAAGCACGTAAAAAAGCCATATTGATACTACCAAGCTATTTTGTAAAGAGATGATGGTACAAGATGTCCTTGTATAGACAATTATTTAACAACTACATAATTTCACAACCTGAGAGCTACATTAATTTCCTATTACATATTTTTCATTTAATTTGATACCCCAAAAATAAGCCGTTATGTTTCGAAAGTTATATTGGATGTAGTTTTACTCTTAAATGCTTTCTAATTTACAATAAATCTGTCTTAAATGGAGGGGGAACTATGATAAAAAATGAGTTTGAACTACCTAATGAATGGATTGAGTTAGTAAAAGAAGCAATGAAATCTGATATAACTAAAGATGATTTTAAGATTTTTTTAGAAAAAGAAAAAGAGAAAAGTAAAAACCATAAATTTTACAGAGTTTATCGTTAACTTACCTAATTGCTTTTGCAATCGGTATATAATTCTGGCAGTTTATTATTGAGTGGAGAATGAGCCACTACACACAGGATTTATAATAAATCTTATATGTAGTGGTTTGTTATTTAACATAGTTTATTGCTTTAAAGCATTAAGACATTTTTTGACATATCCCTTACAATTTATGTCGAAATTTTTGGAATTTTTTCCAATCAGTATTAGAAAGATATATAGTATTATTACATTAGTAATATTTATTTAGTGCTTTATCACTACATATGATAAAAGCAAACCTGCGCGAAAGTCAGGGACGCAAAGCCACAGGTCTAAGGTAATTTTATTGCTATTGATCGCTGGGTTGCCTAATTTTGGAGGCTATTTGTGTGTCAGTAAACACTCCGGTAAAAACTGAAAAAGAATTAGATGAAGAATGGTTAGCCCTCATTTGTGAAGCACGAAAATTAGGAATTTCAATTGATGAAATTAGAGATTTCCTACAATCATGATAGGCCTATTACGGCCTCTTTTTTTTACCTTTAATAAGTGCATAATTTTTCACTCAAGTCATTGAAGTTAGTACCACAAAGAGTAAGGTACTAGTTATACAGAAAGACTTTTATGTTACTTTTACTATCAATCGTCCCAAGCAATACATTTTCCACCACGGTCTGATGCTGATTTTTAAGTGTATCAACCAGCCATCCTTCCTCTTTATTAATCCGCTGAAGCTCCTGCAAGTTTATTTTCCCCTCTTTTATAACCGTTTTGGGAAAATCAAATGCCTCCGTTTTCAATTGATACGTCGATGGTGTAACCGCTGCATACTGCGGATCCAAAAAAATCGACATGCTCCCGTCAGCTTCCCATAGTACCAATGCAACTTTTTTAACATCTACGACTTTTTCCTTCCTTAATTCTGCCAATAAATAATCAAGAGAAATTCTTGCTTTCTTTAAGCCTTTATAAAGAATCTCGCCATTTTTAATGAGTGGAAACGGATCTGAATCAATCATTTTTCGAAACCCTGTCCATTTTAAGGTTAAGAATACTCCTGCCATATATAAAACAATCAAGACGATAGTTGAGACTAAAGATCCTGTCATACCAAGACTTTCGTCAGATAATGGATGGGCAATAATGTTTCCTAACATAAGGGCGATAATGAAATCAAGCAATCTTAATTGGGAAATGGAGCGACTCCCCATGACTTTTGCTGCAATGACCATGAAGAAAAAGGTGACGGCTGCTCGTAAAACCCATTCCGTTACTGTAAGAGAATCGTGCTCAAAGAAAAAGCTCACTTGAAACACCTCATAAAACTTAATTTCTTTTTTTATTATGTCTTTAATTTCCTTTTTCATAAACTGAAAGTAAAATGTCTCACATCCAAAAATTAAAAAGCCAAGAATGAGCCTGATTGCCTCATTCTTGGCTTTCCTTTAGTAGTGTAAAAACTTGACACAAACCGGATATGGAACCTCAATATCAGAAGCCAGCATGGTTAGTTTTCCAGTATCTCCATCCCTCGCATATAATACAAGATTCCCGGATTCTTGATTCGAACCAATGACAAATTTGCCAGTCGGGTCAATTGAAAAATCACGCGGCCAGGCACCCTCTGAAGACACTCTTTCTACAAAACTAAGCTCGCCGGTTTCCTCATTCACTCTGAACACTGCTATACTGTTATGTCCGCGATTGGCTGCATAAACAAAATGACCATCTGCTGAAAGATGAATCGCACTACCTTGGTTATTTTCTTTAAAATCATCTGGAAGTGTGGAAATATACTGTTTTGCTGTAAAATGGCCCTCTTCATATGTTAAAAAGATTACTTCAGAACTAAACTCGGTCATCACATATGCGAACCTATTGTTTGGATGGAAAGCCAGATGTCTTGGGCCGCTGCCGGGAGGTGTATCTAATCGGCTGACCTCAGATAATGTTCCATCCTCTTTTACAGCGTAGGTTATCAGCGAATCTATCCCTAATTCCACCACCGCCAAAAACTTTCCGTCAGGTGTAATACCGGCATAGTGTGTATGCGGTTTTTCCTGCCGTGGATCTGGGCCGGATCCTTCATGCTGAATAACAGAAACAGGGGGCTGAATGGAGCCTGTTTCTGAATCTAGCAAATAAGAATCAACAGTGCCCTTATGATAATTGGCACTAAATAACAGTTGATTATTACGTGCCATGCTCACATGGCAGGGTGAGGAGCCTGATGCAAGCTGCGAATTAATGAAGGTAAGTTCTCCATTAGTGGCATTAATTGAGTAGGAAGAGACACCGCCTTCGTCTCCTTTTTTTACTACCGAATAGAGATAGCGATTATCTTCACTAATGTTTACATATGTAGGGTTACCTAACTCTGCAGCCACTTTTACATTTGAAATTTTTGCATTTGCTGTATCCAAGGTAAAAGAATAAATTCCTTTACTATCACCTTTTGTATAGGTTCCAATATACCCATTGAATTTTGTCATCATAAACTCTCCTTGAAATATGTATTCATTTTATTTTATCAAAAGTAATGTAGAATATTTATAAAAAAGATTCATGTGTTTTTTCTATATCCACACAACTGATCTAAAAAACAATGTTATATAGGCAGAAATCTATTCCTCCATGAATATAGACACATACACTATTTTGCAGCTAATTTGAGGAGGAGATAAAAATGGATAGACAAATGCAAGGAATTCAAGGTGCTCCCGTTCATGATATCCATCATGGACACGGAGGATATTATCCTGATCATGGATATCATCACGGACACGGTGGATACTATCCTGTTCCAGTCGACTACCATCATGGCCATGGAGGCTATTATCCTGGATATGACTACCATCATGGCCATGGAGGCTATTATCCTGGTTATGGTTATCATCATGGCCATGGAGGCTATTATCCTGGATATGGTTACCATCATGGCCATACTGGCTACTATCCAGGTTATGGGGTCCACCACGGGCATACTACCGTGCATCCTTAATGATTGTTAAAGACATTAGAAAAGCATGCAGTCTTACTTCTGCATGCTTTATTATTTCATCCACACTTGTGACCATTTTTCCATTTCCCTCAAAACCGGTTCGATGGCCAGTCCTTTTTCTGTTAACGAATATTCAATTCTTACTGGCGTTTCCGGAAAAACATCCCTTTTCACAATACCCTCTTGCTCCAGATCCTTTAACCGTTCAGATAAAACCCTACCGCTGACAGGTAGGGAAGCTTCTATTGTACAAAATCGCTGTGGGCCTGTTAATAGTTGATAAATGATTAGGCCAGACCAGCGTTGGCTAAGTATTTTCATAGCTTTTTCAAATTTGGGGCACAATTTTGATGGAATCATGTTCTATCACCTCGATAGTCATATTATACATAAAGACATTACATTTTAACAATTAGTTACTTGACATAAATGTATTACATAATTATAGTTAGTTACATAAAGTAACTGAATTGATGAGGTGAAAGACATGCTACCATCCTTGTTTTTAGCACATGGTTCGCCTATGTTAGCAATAGAAGATACTAGCTACACCCGATTTTTAGAAAATTTGGGTCAACAGTATAACCCAAAGGCCATCGTGATTTTTACCGCCCATTGGGAAACCGAAAATTTATCGATTTCATCCATGGATGAAACCTATGAAACCATTTATGATTTCTACGGGTTTCCACCAGAGCTCTATGAAGTTAAATATCCTGCGAAAGGATCAAGAAAGCTGGCGCAGCATTTAAAAGATCTTTTTACAGCGCAGGGAATTTCTGCTCAATTTGATACAAGCAGGGGGCTTGACCACGGTTCTTGGACGATGTTATCGAAAATGTATCCCAACGCAGATATTCCGGTTGTCCAGCTATCAGTTAATCCTTTTTTGGCACCTGAAAAGCAGTATCAAATTGGTGAGGCAATAAGGAGCCTCGGAAAAGAAGACATTTTGGTTATTGGCAGCGGTGTTACCGTTCATAATTTACGAATCATAAAATGGAACCAATCAGAGCCAGAACCATGGGCAGTTGAATTTGATGATTGGCTTTTAGAAAAAATAAACAATCAAGATTTGCCTGGTCTTTTCGATTATGAAAAATCAGCTCCAAATGCCAAGCTAGCCGTCCCACGACCAGAACACTTTATTCCTTTTCTCATTGCCATCGGAAGTGGAAACGGTTTGGAAAATGCCAAGGTCATTTTTAGGGGTTATCAATTTGGAACACTGAGCTATCTTTGCATGGAATTTTAAAAACACAAGATAATGTGAAAGTTCTTTGTTCATTTTGCACGATGTTGATTGGAGCGGAAGGTGCGAGACTCCTGCGGGAGCAGCGGGACAGGTGAGACCCCACAGGCGCTTAAGCGCCGAGGAGGCTCACCGCCCGCCCCGCGGAAAGCGAGCATCCTCGTGACAGGCAAAAGGCAGCCTGTCACTGCGATGATAATTCTAGGAAGATTTCCTTAGTGGAGCGGAAATCAACATACTGGTTTCACATTGCCAAACACAAAAAAGTGCCATTCATTTATGGCACTTTTTTGAATGAAGAGTATTTTCATTTGCAATAATAAAGAACTTTAGTAAAATTTAAGCAAGTATAAAGAAGAAAGTATCAATAAGAGGAGTATGGTATATGGCCAATAACAAAAAAAACACTAAAAATGTGAATTCATCCTCAAAGTTTACCTTCTGGGTAATCGGCTTAGTCGCCGTGTGTATTCTTGGCTTAATTTTTTTAGGCAATCATCAAAAACAACAGCCAAGTACAAATTCAGCTTCCAAACCGAAAATTGATTATACTAACGAGCCGTATCTCGGAAAAGCTTCAGCACCCGTTTCCATTATTGAATTTGGTGATTATAAGTGCCCGAATTGTAAAAATTTTGGCCAGAATGTCGTGCCTCTGATCCAAAAGGACTTGATTGATACCGGTAAAGCTAAATTATATTTTATGAATGATGCCTTTATCAATGTAGACTCAACGCGTTCTGCCCAATTTGCCGAAGCAGTCTACCATGAGTTAGGTAACGATACTTTTTGGAAATTCCACGAGCTTCTCTATAAGAAACAGCCTTCAGAAAGTAAATATGAAAAGATGGACGTTTATACTGAAGATTTCCTAGTTAAAACTTTAAAAGAAGTGGCTAGTGAGAGCGATGTAAACAAGGTGGTTAAATACTTTGATGCGGGTAAATCAAAGGCGGCATGGCAAAAGGATCAAGACTATGCCGATATGCTTGGCGTAACGGGAACACCAACCATTTTTGTGAATGGGAAAATGTTTCAAGGAACGACTATAGATGATTTGATGAACATGGTAAATAAAGCGGCAAAGGGGAAATAAGATGAATAAACCCTTAACGATTTCCTGGCTTGCTGCTATTATTGCGACACTTGGCAGCTTGTATTTTAGTGAGGTTCGTCATTTTATCCCTTGTACATTATGCTGGTACCAAAGAATTTTCATGTATCCCTTAGCGATTATTTTAGGCATTGCCGTTTATCGAAATGATAATGGTATTTACAAATATGTTTTACCATTATCCATTATCGGAATGTTGATTTCAGGCTACCATACAATCCTGCAAAAAATTCCTTATCTGCAGCAATTTGAAATGTGCACGTCCGGGGTTCCATGCTCGAAGGATTATTTAAACTGGCTGGGATTTATTACGATTCCGATGATGGCCTTTGTTGCTTTTACGATTATTACCCTATGCTTGGTGGTTCTTGCCCGAAGCATTAAAAAAGAGACTATCCAATAGTCTCTTTTTTAATGGCTTAATTCTTCCTGCTGCTTGGCTTTTAATCTTGCCTCTAAAATGTGCACCATTTGTAAGAAATGATCTGCCTCTCTTACGACATGGTCGGCTAAAAGAGGATCAATGATATTTTTGATTTGGCAATTTTTGATAAAATCTAATCCCGCCTGCTTAAAGGCCCGGATTTCCTGTGCAGCCGTTTCGCTGTCTTTATTCAGTTTGCCAATGATTGGATAGGTAGGCTTTTTCTTGTATAGCATAGATTCGACGTCCCTGGCCTGGTTCAGCAGCACTTCAAAATCATCCCCGAATTTCAACGCAGCTCTTACTAAATTCCGTTCAGACTGATCAAGAAGTGAGGCTATAAATCTGGAATGCTCCATCATGATCTTTAGCCAAAATACATTTTCTTTAATTATCGCATCCTGGATTGGATCTAAGATTCCTTCATTGAATTTTTTCAACGTTCTCATAAAATATTCTGCTTCACGGGCAATATGATCGACAAGCAGAGGGAAGTTAAAGCCGGTAACCTTACAATTGATAATAAGAATGAGGAGATTCCTTTTGAAGTTCCGCAACCCTGCAACAAGATTAATCGAATCCTCGTTTAACTTTCGGACAGCCGTGACATTATTGGGCGTTTGGTAGGCCCGTTTTTCCTGTTCCTCAAAATAATGATAAAAACGATCGGTTTGTTGAATCAGGTGCTTGTCTTTTCGGCTAAAACCTTCACCCAAAAAGTATGAGTGCTCTTTCATAATTCGCAGCCAAAATTTATTTTCTACTAAGGATCTCTCAATAAAGAGTTGTTCAGTTAATGATTCAGGTTTCGCTGCAAATGATTCAGGGGCAATTAACATTTGATTGGTAGGATCGACTCCTCCATGGCCTTGATTAACCATTGTCTGCCTCCCTTCAAAAATTACATACACTTTATGTTTATTTTCTTTTAATGTTTTTCATGATAATTATAATTTGGCAAAGAATAGGAGTAGCAAATAATCAATTGGAGGAACTGATGAAAGCTTACGGACATTATGCTTATTTTTCCAGCTTGAATTGTCCGTTAGAGCCGTTGTAACGGACAGTATGCTTATTTTTTTAGCTTGTGTTGTCCGTTAGAGCCGTTGTAACGGACAGTATGATTATTTTTCCAGCTTGAATTGTCCGTTAGAGCCGTTGTAACGGACAGTGTGCTTATTTTTTTAGCTTGTGTTGTCCGTCAGAGCCGTTGTAACGGACAGTATGCTTATTTTATTAGCTTGTGTTGTCCGTTGGAGCCGTTGTAACGGACAGTATGCTTATTTTTCCAGGATGTATTGTCCGTGAGAGCCATTGTTACGGACAGTTTGCTTATTTTTCCAGCTTGTGTTGTCCGCAATAATTAAATAAAAATTTATAGATTGAACAAGCTAAAATGATAGGATAAAAATGACCCAAAAGGAGTAATAAAAGATGGTCCTTATTTTTTATATCATCTTGAATATTATTGCTCTATTTCTTTTTGTTAAAAATAAAAAAACAAACCTTCATATCCTTGAAATATTAGTTTATTGGATGGTTGCTTCATACCTTTTTCAAAATTTTTCCGCCGTTTGCTACATGAATTATAAGACTTTAATTATTCCTGATAAGATTAGCTATCAATTAGCACATGTGCTTAACCGTTTGGTACTCTTTCCATTGATAATGGTAAGTTTTCTTCACTTTTTTCTCTTTGCAAGTTCATTTTTGAAAAAATTTTTATTAATCATCGGTTTTACATTACTATTGGCAGGAATGGAATGGGCTGCAGATTTGTTGCGCGTTCTGATCCATGAAAATTGGCATATTTGGTGGACCTTTGTTTTTTGGTTGGGTGCTCTTTTCATTTTATTTGGATTTATGAAGTTCTTTCGAAGAATTCTATATAAAGGGGGAGTGAGGGTATGAATTTTATAATTGATTGGAATGAATATTTTATTTTAATATCATCGACTATTATATTCAGTTTGTTTTACCTTATAAGAAATTACTTTCCTCCTATTTTAGTCACTATTATTTGGGTGTTTAATATCGTATTTGTTGCATCCATTGATTATTTTCTTGCTGGCACTCCTTTCAAACTTTATTATTTTTCCGATAATTCATCCTATGAGGCTTCTGCAGCCATCTTTCATTTAATTATGTATCCATGTGCCTCGTTACTTTTTTTGTACGGCTATGATAAGTTTGAGCTCTATGGGAAGAAAACCATTTGGTATATTATTGGCTGGACTGGATTTTCACTTTTTTTTGAATGGTTATGCGTCAAAAACCATGTCTTGACCTACACTGGCTGGAAGTTTTATTATTCCATTCCCACATATCCTACTGCATCGGTCTTGTTAATTGTTTTGTTTCATTTCATCAAAAAAAAGATCAAAGATCCACTTTTTATGAGCAGCAGAAAAATATAAAAAGGAGCGGTGAAACAAAGCTGTTTTCCGCTCCCTTTTTATAACGAAGGATATTCGGAAGGAATATTAGTACATTCCACCCATGAAAGCAGCACCGACAATGATTAAAAGGATAAACAATACAACGATTAACGCAAAGTTGCTGTGATGTCCATCAGTCATTAAATATCACCTCCTATGGTTGTTCATAATAATCTATGCTTGTTTACAGGATTGTGTTATGGACAATGGTTGAAACTGTAGAAAGATGTAAAAAAATATTTGTGAAAAATAAATAAACTGACTCGATTTGGAGTCAGTTTAAATTTATGAACATTTTTAACTATATTGTGGTCGCAATTTAGTCCGTTTGTTGACATACTGTTCGGCACTTAATGCCGCAATTGCTCCATCAGCTGCCGAGATGACGGCCTGCTTAATCGGTGTTCTTCTCGCATCGCCGCCTGCAAATACACCTTCTGCGCTTGTACGAAGATGGTCATCGACCATAATATAGCCTTCCTCGTCTCTCATAACGGAACCTCTTAAGAAATCTGTTCCGGGTTTCATCCCGCCAAGGTATAAGAAAACACCATCGATTCCCCATACTTGTTCTTCTTTTTTATCGGTCAAAATGATTAATTCCTCAACGCTTTGAGTCCCACGAATCTCTTTTAACCGATGGCGCCGGTAAATTTCAATCTTCGGGTTATTTTCCAACATGGATAAATCTGCATCGCCTTTTAGATTTTCAGTTGGAATTAATAATTTCACAGTTTTACAATATTTTGCAAGTGTCTCGGCTTCATGAATGGCTTCTTCATTGTCACCAACAACTGCAACAACCTGGTCTTGATAAAAAGCCGCATCACAGGTCGAACAATAACTGACACCACGGCCTGTAAATTCTTCTTCCCCATTAATTTTACCGGACGGGGCTTTCGCACCAACTGCAATAAAGATACTTTTTGCTTTAATGGTTCCTTCAGCCACTTCAATTTCTTTAATTTCATTTGAAAAATCGACCGAAAGGACTGTTGTCCGAACAAAATCTGCACCAAAATCCTTTGCTTGAGCCTGCATTCTTGATAACAGCTCAAGACCCGTCAATTCCTCGCGAACTCCAGGGTAATTGGCAATTTTATGAGTGATGGCAAGGGTCCCGGCCTTTGGAGCTTTATCGATTACAAGTGTTTTTAATTTTCCGCGTGCCGCATACACGGCTGCAGATGCCCCGGCAGGTCCGCCGCCAATTGTAACGAAATCAAATACTTCCGTAAGGATTTGATCATTGATTGGCCGGAAAATAGCGTCAGCACTTTCGACCTTTGTACTTTCTTTTGTTTTAACTGGTGTTTCCTCATCAGAAAGCTCCAAAAGCTTTTTAAACTTTTTCTCTTGAAAGCCCAATACAAGCTTGCCATTAATAAAGGTAGCAGGGGTACCATAAATCTTCTTTTCCTTTAACTGATCAAAATATTCTTTATGTATAGATGCATTTCGTTCTTCGTATTCAAAGCCCCATTCCTTCAAGGCTGATTTTACTTTTTCACAGTAGGGACAGCCGGTACTGCTATAGACAATAATTTCATGCTTGGACATTTTATTTCCCTCCTAAAAATTAATATCTTTTTATAATTGTTATAATATAGAAAACAAAGATGAAAGTCAATATTAAATAATAATAATTATAAATAAAAAACTGTTTCTATCTTTATTATTTCAAAATGAATGAACTGAAAGCCTGTATAAATCGATAATGAATGTTGACGGATTCGTGACGTTTATACCATCAATCATGTTACATTCCTGTAATATAACGTAAAAATTCATCCTCCATTTTCTTTTAAAGGAATTATTAGGTTTCATATCTAAATTGGACTATAATTCCAATCCTTTAAGAAAAGCTTTTATATCAAGTGAAAACATTCTTCAATTATACGTTCCAATTATTGGGTAATGAATGGGAATGTTACATTTGATAGTCTTAATGTTAGAGAAACGACCGAGAGAAATGGGAGGTTTTAAAACTTGAAGAAACTTAAAAAACTTATGATTGCAACAGGATTAATATTATCCATGTCAGCATTTACTATAGCAAATCAATCTGAAGCAGCAACGACCACACATAAAGTGCAATATGGTGAATCATACTGGAAAATAGCAAAAGGATTCGGTGTTCCTATAAAAAGCTTAATGGCGGCAAATCATTCGAAACCCTTATATGCAGGGCACACGATGGTCATTCCAAATTCTATGATCTCTGCAACAGATAAGGATTTAATGGCACGTCTTGTTCATGCAGAAGCAAAAGGTGAACCATATGCAGGGAAGGTTGCTGTTGCAACTGTCATTTTGAACCGATTAACCAGCTCGAAATTCCCTAATACGATTAAAGGAATTGTTTATCAAGTCCATTCAGGCCATTATGCCTTTACGCCTGTTCAGAATGGAAGTATAAATCAAGCAGCAGATGCAGCTTCTAAAAAAGCTGTAAATGAAGCATTGGCGTTTTATGGCAAGGGAAAAGGTTCGATCTATTTCTATAATCCAAAAACATCAACAAGCAAATGGATTTTCTCGCGCCCGGTTACAACAACAATCGGTCATCATCGATTTGCGAAATAAATGATTAAAAACAGTAGATTCCAATTGAAGGAATTTGCTGTTTTTTTATGCAAAAAAAAGGTTAGCAAATCAAGGTTGGGCCTTACAGCCCTTAAACGGGTACTATCTCATGTAAGTGAATAATACATTAAAAGGTAGGATGCATAAGAGGGGGAGCGTGAAAAGTGGAAAAGAAATTTGTAAAGCTTGAGACATCAATACCTGGTCCAAGATCGCAGGAGCTTTTGGAAAAACGAAATAAATATGTTCCAAAAGCAATCAGTAATAATATTCAATCTTTCGTGAAAAAAGCACAAGGAGCCCTCGTCGAAGATGTGGACGGGAATAAGTATATCGATTTTGCCGGGGCTATCGGTACAATTAACGTCGGGCATTCCCATCCTAGGGTGGTTTGGGCTCTTCAGGAGCAGGCAAGCCAATTTATTCATACTGGTTTTAATGTAATGATGTATGAATCTTATATTCAGTTGGCTGAACGGCTTTGCAATATCGCTCCCGGAGATTTTGAAAAACAGGCTGCGTTTTTTAACAGTGGTGCTGAGGCGGTTGAAAATGCCGTGAAGATTGCCAGAAAGTATACGAAACGTCAAGGGATCATCTCTTTTACTAGGGGGTTCCATGGCCGGACACTCATGACCATGACGATGACAAGTAAAGTGAAGCCTTATAAGTTTGGATTTGGACCTTTTGCTCCAGAGGTCTATAAAGCCCCATACCCATATGTATATCGACGTCCAGCGGGAATGGATGAAAAGCAATACAGCGCCATGATGATTGAACAATTCGAACAATTTTTAGTTAATGAAGCGGCGCCGGAAACGATAGCTGCCGTGGTTATGGAGCCTGTCCAAGGCGAAGGCGGTTTTATTGTTCCGGATGCTGCTTTCGTTAAACGAGTTAGCGAGATTTGTAATCAATATGGAATTCTGTTTGTGGCGGATGAAATACAAACTGGTTTTGCCCGTACAGGAAAGTACTTTGCTATCGAACATTTTGGGGTTGTCCCTGATTTAATTACCATTTCTAAATCAATGGGGGCCGGCGTTCCAATTAGCGGTGTGATTGGCCGTGCAGAAATAATGGATTCGGCTGAGGTTGGAGAGATTGGCGGCACCTATTCCGGTTGTCCGCTCGGCTGCCGTACTGCATTGACTGTTCTAGATATTATTGAGAGTGAAAATCTTAATGATCGAGCTGAAAAATTAGGGATTCGTGTGAAAGAAAAAATGCAGCTGTTAGCTGATCGCTTCGAATGTATCGGAGATGTCCGCGGGCTTGGTGCGATGTGTGCGATGGAAATTGTGCGGGATAAAAACGATAAAACGCCTGATAAAGCAATGGTTGGAAAAATTGTAAAAGCAGCAGGAGAGCGCGGCCTACTATTATTGAGCGCAGGGATTTTCAGTAATGTCATCCGAATCCTTATGCCCTTAACGATAACGGATGAACAGCTTGAAGAAGGTTTGCTGATTTTGGAGGAAGCAATAGAAGCTGTCGTAACGGAGGTGGTATAAAATGAAAAGCCGTTTAATACGGCTTTTTTGTTTTGAAAATCTTATGGTTGCTGTGGTACGATAAAGTATAAAAGCGTTATCTGGAAAGAGGTAGGGTGGATGATTAATACGATTTTATTCGATGTGGACGGGGTTCTTTTAAGTGAGGAACATTATTTTGATGCTTCCGCCCTGACGGTATGGGAATTGTTAATCAGTGAAAATTATTTAGGTCTGATGCCGGATCAATTTAAAACAAATTTGACTGATGAAGAAATAAAAGCTATTAGAGAGCAAGTTTTTCAGAATGATGAAGTTCTAAAGTTCCAAAAATCACGAGGATTAAATGCTAACTGGGACATGATTTATTTATCGTTCAGTCATCAGCTAATCCACTTATTATCACAAATTAAGGATAGTGAATTTGTTAACATTAATAAGTGGCTGCAGGGGCCTATTAATCGTGAAATTTTACTGGAGATAGGACAGGTTTTAAAAAATTACAAGGTAAAAACGAATTTTGATTTATTTGTAGAAGACTTCCAGCGCTCAACTGCTGTTAAACAAGAGCTGCTTGGATACCTTAACGAACTGGCATTTGAAAAATTAGGTGTGGAAACTTCTATCTTCAACGAAGATCGAACTCTTTGGTCAGTTTGTGAGCATGTTTCCCAGGAATGGTATGTTGGGGATGATAATGTTCTTGAATCTACAGGCCGTGACTCCGTTCAGCTCGGTAAAAGGGGCTTTTTAGCAAATGAAACAACACTAGCGTTACCTAAAGATATTGATAAACTGTTTCAGGATTTAAAACAAGCCGGCTTCAAAATTGGAATTGGCACGGGAAGACCAGCATTGGAAACGATTGTTCCATTTCATCATTTGGATTGGTTAAAGCACTTTAATGAAAATCATATTGTAACTGCAGATGAGGTGCTGGATGCAGAGAAGGCGTTTCCTGATAAAGGGTCCTTATCCAAACCTCATCCATTTACCTATATTCAAGGTATTTATGGTAAAGGGACTTCTGTTCAGGACTGTTTACAAGTCGCATTGCCGCTAGAAAATAGTGATGAGGTTTTGGTTGTAGGAGACTCTTTGGCTGATTTATTAGCAGCACGACAAATGGGCTGCCAATTCGCTGCTGTTTTAACAGGGCTCTCCGGAAAAGATGCCCGCAAAGAATTTGAAAAACATCAAGCAGATTATATTCTTGATTCTGTTTTGAATGTAAAAGATATACTTTAAAAAAGGATGGCCGTTGTGCCTAACGGGTTCCGTTCCCTATCACTAACTTTGATATGTAAAATAAGCGGAGATTTTTCGGTTATTTGCAAAATGGAGCTCGTTTCGGGGTAAATAAGGGGAGGATTTCCGGCTATGCAAAGGAAAATCCCACATTTTCATGTTTTTCGAGTCAATAGGCGGAATCTCTCCGTCTATTTTAGTTATTTTTAGTGCTATTTCCAAATTAAGAGAAATTTCTCCGCTTATTTATCAAACAAGGTGCTTAACTTGCCCCCCAACCGATAAGAGCGGGCCCAGATGAGGGAATCGGCATCTTTTTATCAGGTACCGGATATTAAAAATGGCTCAGTTGAACTGAGCCATTTTATTTTTAATTGCAAAAACAGATACAAAAGGAAGTACAAATTGGGCTTCGGGTTTTGCGACATGAAACGGAACCCGTTAAATTGTGCCATCCTTTTTTATATATGTTGAATTTTAATAACTTAAATGCTGCTCTCTACTCTCTGCGGCTCAATCTGTCCTGGTTCAAATGTATCTATATTTGGCAGTTCTAATAACTGTACTTCTTCTAACCCATTAATTAAGGTTAAGGCTTGAATTACATCTGCATCCAATTTTTTATCCAGGGTTAATACCATGATTGCCTCGCCGCCGACTGCAGCTCTGCCTACCTGCATGGTACCGATATTGATTAAATAATCTCCTAAGAGCGATCCAACCTTGCCGATGATTCCAGGGACGTCTTGGTGCTTTACATATAAGAGATGATGCTCCGGCTTTACGTCGATCGGGTATTGATTGATTTTCACGATTCTGGCGCCGTAGCCATTTAGAACGGTTGCCCCAATTTTAGCTGTCTCTCCATCCTGAGAAACGGACAGCTCCATATAATTGGCAAAGCCTTTGTTGGTCGCATTTTTTTGGACATTATAGGAAACCCCCTGTTCCTTTAAAAGGTGAAGGGCATTGATTAGATTCACCGAATCGCTTAAATGATAGGATAGTATTCCTTTAATCATGGTCCGGGTTAATAATTCCGTATCTTCCTCGATTAAATCCCCATAATAATTGATTTCAATTTTTCCGGGAGCCTGTTTTAATAATTGCACTACCAACTGCCCCATTTGGTCGCCTAGGTTTAAATATGGCTGCATTTTTGCTTGTGCTTCACCTGACATTTGCGGCATATTCACGGCATGGTGAATCGACTGTGATTCAAATATATCAATAATTTCGGCACTGACCTCTTGGGCCACTTTTTCTTGTGCTTCAATCGTGGAGGCCCCCAAGTGCGGAGTTACAATGATATTCGGATTTTGCAGCATTTCAGGATCGGCAACCGGTTCCTTTTCAAATACATCCAAAGCAGCACCGGCAACATGGCCAGATTGAACAGCTTTGACTAATGCTTTCTCATCAATAATGCCGCCGCGGGCACAATTAATAAAGCGAACTCCTTTTTTGGTTTTTCGTAAATACTCTTCATTTACCAATTTTTTTGTATCATTTGTCAGTGGGGTATGAATGGTAATGAAATCTGATTCTTGGGCAATAAGATCTAGGCTTGCCTTTGTTATTCCGAGTTTTTTGGCTCTTTCTTCAGTTAAATAAGGATCAAAACCTAGAATGTTCATGCCAAAGCTTTTTGCTCGTTTTGCTACCTCGGTACCAATCTTACCCATACCGATAACGCCAAGCGTTTTCTTGTATAACTCGACGCCCTTAAAGGAATTTCTGTCCCACTCACCAGTAGATGTTTTCTGGTGGGCCTGCGGGATTTTCCGGGCTAAAGAAAGCATCATCGCCAATGTATGCTCTGTTGCCGCAATCGTATTAGCACCGGGTGCATTTATCACGATAATTCCCTTTCGAGTGGCGGCATTTACATCGATATTATCGACACCGACACCCGCCCTTGCAATGACCTGAAGCCGGTTCGCTGCCTGGAGCAATTCTCCAGTTACTTTCGTTTGGCTGCGGACGATTAGGGCATCGTATGCTCCAATGATGCTTTTTAACTCCTCCGTTGGAAGAGTCGGCTGCCTGTCAACAATAAAATTTGGATGATTGAATAAACTTTGCAATCCTGTGTCACTAATACCATCCGTTACAAGTACTTTATACATGTGCCATCAAAACCTCCTTGTTTTCATTAAAGTGATTAAAAGCAAAACGTCCCTCATAACAGACAGATTTGTCTTGTTATGAGGGACGTGATCTACCGTGGTGCCACCCTCTTTTGAGGCAATCCCTAAGGACAGTCCTCCTCCATACTTTAACGGTTTCTCACCGGGCAGGCTTACTTTTTGTTTTCAGCGTGCCAGTTCAGAAGTGCTTGGCATTTTTAAGAAACGACACCGGTTTGCAGCAACCACCGGCTCTCTGAAGCCATCCCTTAACAGCCCTCTTCATCAATACTTTTCATTATTGGTTGAATATACGGAATATTCTACAGCCTAAAAACAAGACTTGTAAAGGAAAAATATTATATAATTTTTTTGAAAAATTTTTTTAAAAATAGGAATCGCGACATGATGCGGCAGTAAGCGGTTACAATAGAATGCAGCGAAAACGTTTCTATTGTAAAAAAATTAAGAGAATCATATAATGTCTACTATATATATACATTTGTTCATCTGAAAAAGACAGTCTTAGGAGTGAATACCATGAATGTAATTTCAATAGGATTATTAGGTTTAGGAACAGTTGGTTCCGGTGTTGTAAAAATTGTTGAAAGTCATCAAGATAAATTAATTCATCAAATAGGCTGTCCCGTTGAAATTAAAAAAGTTCTTGTGCAGGATTTACATAAAACAAGGGCTGTCGAAGTGGTCCCCGGCTTGTTGACATCGAATCCGGATGAAATTTTAAATGATCCAGAGATAGATGTAGTGATTGAAGTGATGGGTGGAACGAGTGAAACCAAACCCTATTTGCTAAACGCCCTCCGTCAAGGAAAGCATGTGGTAACAGCTAATAAAGACTTGATGGCATTACATGGCTCTGAACTGCTAAAAGTGGCCTCTGAACATGGCTGCGATTTATTTTATGAAGCGAGTGTTGCCGGGGGCATTCCTATCCTAAGAGGGCTTGTTGATGGTCTTGCGTCCGATAGAATAACGCAATTGATGGGTATCGTCAATGGTACGACAAATTTTATTTTAACAAAAATGAGCCAGGAGGGCTTGCCGTATGAAGCAGCCCTAAAAGAAGCTCAAGAGCTCGGTTTTGCTGAAGCAGATCCAACGGCTGATGTTGAAGGCTTGGATGCAGCTCGAAAAATGACCATCCTTGCTACTTTGGGCTTTTCCATGCATATTGATTTGGAAGATGTAAAGGTTTGCGGGATTTCAAATATTTCAGAGGAAGATTTACGATATGGAAAACAGCTGGGATATACCATGAAGCTGATTGGAAATGCCCATCGTGAAGGTGAAAAAGTGGAGGTAAGTGTCCAGCCAACTTTCTTATCCGATCAACATCCGCTCGCTTCTGTGCATAACGAATACAATGCCGTTTATGTGTATGGTGAAGCTGTTGGTGAGACGATGTTTTACGGTCCTGGTGCCGGAAGCCTGCCAACTGCCACGGCAGTTGTTTCCGATTTAGTCGGAGTAATCAAAAATCTGCGCCTTGGTGTTAACGGTCGAAGCGCCGTTACTCCACAATATCCGAAACGCTTAAAGGATGATTCGGAAAAGTTCTCGAAATATTTTATAAGAATTCATGTCCAAGATGAAGTTGGTGTCTTTGCTGATATCACCTCAATCTTTGCCAAATATGGAGTTAGCTTTGAAAAAATTCTTCAGATGCCAGTTAAGAAAAATGAGACAGCGGAAATTGTCCTTGTTACACACAGGGCTTCTATTACCAGCTATGAGAAAATCTTAGTAGAATTAAAGGATCTAACTGCCGTAAAAGAAATTAAAAGTTCCTATAGAGTGGTGAGGAAATCGCTATGAGATGGCCAGGATTATTAGAAGCATACAAAGAATTTTTACCGATTAACAATGAATCACCGAAGCTCACTCTAAATGAGGGAAACACTCCGTTAATTAAACTTGAACGACTTTCAAGGGAATGGGATGTGGAGCTATATGTAAAAATGGAAGGGGCCAACCCGACGGGGTCATTTAAGGACCGTGGGATGGTAATGGCGGTCGCAAAGGCTGTAGAAGAAGGAAGTAAGACCGTTATATGCGCTTCAACAGGAAATACATCTGCATCTGCTGCAGCCTATGCGGCTCGTGCAGGAATACGGTGTGTCATCGTGATTCCTGAAGGGAAAATTGCCCTCGGCAAACTGGCTCAGGCAATGATGTATGGAGCTGAAATTATTTCGATTAAGGGAAATTTTGATCAAGCGTTAAAAATGGTTCGAAATATTAGTGAGGAGGAACCGATTACCCTGGTCAATTCGGTAAATCCTTTCCGCTTAGAAGGGCAAAAAACGGCGGCTTTCGAGATTTGTGATCAACTAGGGTTTGCACCTGAAGTTTTGGCCATACCGGTGGGGAATGCCGGAAATATCAGTGCTTATTGGAAAGGCTTTAAGGAGTACAATGTTAAGAAAAGCACGGGGTTACCAAGGATGTATGGTTTTGAAGCAGCGGGCGCAGCGGCCCTTGTCCATAACCGGGTATTTGAGAATCCGGAAACGATCGCAACCGCCATTCGAATCGGCAATCCAGCCAGCTGGGAGCTGGCAGTAAATGCCGTCAAGGAATCAGATGGATTATTTGATGAAGTAAGTGATGAGGAAATCTTAATGGCTTATAAGAAACTGGCAGCAGCGGAAGGAATTTTTGTTGAGCCGGCTTCAAGTGCATCGATTGCGGGCATCTTTAAGAGCATTCAAAAAGGCAAAATTGATAAAGGTACCAAGATTGTCGCAGTCCTGACAGGGAATGGCTTGAAGGATCCGGATACTGCCATCAATTGCAGCCAGGTGAAGCTCATTCAATTGCCAAATGATGAAAAGGCAGTGGCTGAGCATATTAAGGGAGTTGTCTGCGGATGACTCTAAATAATCGCTATTCAATCAAAGTGCCGGCAAGTACAGCCAATCTGGGCCCAGGATTTGATTCGATGGGATTGGCACTGGATCTCTACTTAACATTAGAGGTCGAAAAGAGCGAACAGTGGGAAGTTTCTTCAAGCAGCTATGAACTGCAGAATTTGGCTACTGATGAACAGCATTTTATTTGCCAAGTTGCGATCCAAACTGCTAATAAATTTGGGAAAAAACTGACGCCTTGCAAAATTCAAATTGACAGTGATATTCCACTGGCACGAGGATTAGGGTCAAGTGCTTCGGCAATCATCGCAGCGATTGAACTTGCTAATATTGTGGGAGGTCTGTCTTTAACAAGGCAGGAAAAGCTTTTATTGGCAACGGAGTTAGAAGGACATCCGGATAATGTTGGTGCTTCACTGTTTGGAGGCTTGGTGATTGGATGTTATCAGCAAAAGGAAGTAGATTTATTATCCTTCCATGATTTGGAATTCGAAGTGGTGACGGTTATTCCGGATGAAACTTTATTAACGAAGGAGTCCCGCGAAGTTTTGCCGTCCGTTATTTCTTATCAAGATGCAATCAAAGCCTCGTCAACTGCGAACCTTTTAGTTGCAGCATTACTTAGTCAAAATTGGGATTTGGCCGGCAAAATGATGAAACTGGATTCTTTCCATCAGCCTTATCGGAAACCGCTGATCCCCTTGTTTTCTGAAATAGAACATGAAGCCAAATTGAATGGTGCCTTTGGGGTAGCATTAAGTGGTGCAGGACCAACCGTGATTTGTTTTATGGAAAAAGGAAATGGGAGACAATTGGTCGAGACGCTGACAAAGTCATTCCCGACGATGTGTGTAAAAAAATTAAAGATCGACCATCATGGGAGTTGTGTTAGCAAGATAGAACAATGTATAAAGTAGAATTACTTCGTGAAAAAGTTAGGGCAGATTGGTCCCTAACTTTTTTCATGAAGATATTTTTCGAATTCCCGGGAATTAAGTGGCTGGCTAAACAAATATCCCTGCATTTGCAGGCAGTTTTTTGATATTAGAAAGTCCCTCTGGTACTCTTTCTCAACGCCTTCTGCAATCACATTAAGATGAAGGCTTTTGGCAAGAGTGATGATGGCTTCCGGTATCTCTGAATTGCTTAAATCCTCTTCGATGTTCTGGATGAAGGATTTATCAATTTTTAGTGTACTGATTGGCAGGTTTTTTAAATAACTTAGTGAAGAATATCCCGTACCAAAATCATCAATCGATATCGCTATTCCTAAACTTTTCAAGTATTGCAATGCTTGAATGATTTCAGGTGAATTATTGAGTAAGATACTTTCAGTAATTTCAATTTCAAAATGGCTAGGTTCCAATTGACATTCTTCCAGGATTGCCTTTACCTTTTTTGCCATTGAAAGAGGCTCTTGAAATTGACGGGCAGAAAAGTTTACGGAAATGGTTAAGGGCTCTGAACGATTCCGATTCCATTTACTAACCTGCTTACAGGCTTTTTTCATGACGAATTCCCATAATGGCTGGATTAGCCCGGTATCCTCGGCTAGTGGAATAAATATTTCGGGAGAAACAGAACCAAATTCTTCATCACTCCATCGTACCAATGCCTCAGCGCCAAAGATGGTCGATGAATGAACGTTGATTTTTGGCTGATAGTGAATGTCAATTTTGCCTTTTTCGATCGCCTTTCTTAAACGTGCTTCTAACCGAGGGTTTTCTTGGCTTAATTTATTAATTTGTTCATTGAAAATGATGACCTTATTTCCACCCATTTTTTTGGCTGCATACATAGCCATGTCTGCATAGATAATCAGGGTTTCTAAATTTAATGTATGCAGAGGATATAAACTGATTCCACAGCTTGCTCCTAAATAAATCTCCATTCCATTCATCATATAAACCCTTTTTATGGCATCTACAATTCTTTCTGCAGTGGTCTTTGTTTCATCCAGATCAAGATCTTTTAGTAGGATGATAAATTCATCGCCGCCTTGCCTTGTAATGATAGAATGATCGTCTGAAAGGCATTCTTGAATCCGGCCCGCGACAATTCTCAGTAACTCATCTCCTTTGCCATGTCCAAATGAGTCATTAACATGTTTAAAGCGATCTAAATCGATAAATAGAACAGATACAGTCCCGCCCGTTAATTCGGCTTGTTCAATGAGCGGCTGTAATTTTTCTTGAAAATATCTTCGATTAGGCAGTCCCGTAAGCGGATCATGATACGCTTGATATTCAATTAATTCCCTGCTCTGATTCAAGTCATTCACATATTTGCGCAAACGGTTCGATAGAGCATTCACATTTTCCGTCAGCAATCCAAGCTCGTCTTTCCGGTTTAACTGAAGATTTATCCCGAAATTACCTTTCGTAATTTCATTAACCTGCTCGACGATATAACCGATGGGTTTTGTAATGGAGCGAGAAAAAACTAAGCTGATGATGAGCACCAGGATCATAATCACAATGGAAAGAAGAATATGAACCATTAACTCATGTAAAAGTTCATTTTGGATGAGACCAAAATTATATACAAGGCCAATGACATAGGGCTCACTTTTTGACCTAACGGGGACGAAGGTCTTCATAATGTTCATACCATTTAAATGATCTTTATACGATTGCACGTGATTGGTGCTAAGTGCTTTCCTAATAAACTTGGTATCCGTCTTAACATTTGAATATTTGTATGTTCCATACCAAATGGGTTTTGCTGAAATTCGAATATAACTATTTCCATTTAAATGGACTACTTCATTTTTTTTGCCAAAATTCTTTGGATTAAAAACAGAGAGCTCCAATACGCCCGGTACCATCGTGTAATCCTCGATAATCTTTCCTGGGCCGAACCTTCTTTCGTATTCCAAAACCCTGTTATCACGATAATAGGGATCGATGATGTAATTGGTCGTTCCATCAAAATAATAGCCCCATTTATCAATATGATCAGGATTAGAGGAGGCAATTTCCATTGGCCCTGACCAATAATAGGGTAGCGTTAATCCTTTTCCAACCGAAACCGGTTTAAGCGTAAACAATTGTTGATAGGCCGTATACCAATAACCCCAGCCTTTTGTACTCAGATTAATTTCTTTCGGGTCAGAGGATTTTACCCCAATGATGTCATCTTTGGTCTTGGCTAAGAGGGTAATATGGGAAACCTTTAATTCTTTTGCAAGAGTCCTTAGCTGATCATTTGTTACATTCTGATAATGCGGGGGCAATGCTTTTTCGATGGCCACGGATGCAACTCTTAGCTCTCTGGCAAGAATATCCTCAACATATTCTGAACCCTGCTTCGTATTTTCAACCTGTGTTGAGACCTCCTTTGTGATCATCGCAATTTCTTTTTCATTATAGTTTAGCAGTTGATTCTTCGAACGAATATAATGGAAAGCATTATTAACAACTAAAATAAAAAACACGATAATGGAAAAAATCAACGGCAGCTTTCTCTTGATGGACAATGACACAACACTCCAATTACTATAGATGTTTATATAATTTGTTTTTTAATTAACTAAAATTCAAAAAACAGAAGAATCAAAGAAATACGCGGGGGGAAGGAGCAAAAAACAAGCAGCAGTTCAAAACTGCCGCATTTTTAAACTATACTCTTATTATATCAAATGGCATCCTTTTTCTGAAAATATAACCTAAGAGAGTCATTGATTAAGAAAATACAGATAGCAGTTAGGATAAAAAATCCAATCGGCACTAATAAGATCCATGAATAAAAATCATGATTAGCCATCTTTGAAAATTTAGTCTCAACTATAAAATTAGCATAATATTCAATTTAATGTAAAAATATACAGCGTTTTATTTGTATTTTCCTTCTTATATAATGAGGGATAGAATAGGAAAGAAGACAGCCGTAATGTGGTTAAAATGTAGAGAAATACTCGTATTGTTACCGATATTTTAAGCGCGTTAATACAGAATAGAAAGTAGGGATTTTTTTGCCTGATTTTTTGTCATTGGGTATTTCAGAGACAATTGTTAATTTATTACGAAGCTATGGTGTTGCAACGCCAACCCCCATTCAGGAACGTGCGATTCCATCTGTAATGAATGGACAAGATATTATTGCACAAGCACAAACTGGTACGGGTAAAACATTTGCATTTATATTACCTATCCTTGAAAAAATTGACCCGGACACCGATATGATACAAGCACTCGTGGTAACTCCGACGAGAGAATTGGCACTGCAAATTACCGAAGAAATTGAAAAATTAATAGTAGATATGCCGAAAATGAATGTTTTAGCTGTTTATGGCGGACAGGATGTTGAGAAACAGCTAAAGAAATTGCAGAAAAACGTCCAAATTGTTGTCGGAACTCCAGGCCGTTTATTAGACCATCTAAGAAGAGGAACGGTAAATTTATCGAATGTATCCATCCTTGTTCTAGATGAGGCGGATCAAATGCTCCATATCGGATTTTTACATGAAGTAGAGGATATTATTAGCGAAACGCCCGAAAGCAGGCAAACCTTATTATTTTCAGCAACGATTCCACCAGAAATTAGATCGTTAGCCAAAAAATATATGATTAACCCAGAATATATTCAAGTGAAAAAAATCCAAGGACCGGCAGATAATGTCAAGCAGATGGCTATTCACATTACGGATCGGGCGAAACAAGCAACACTTATTCAATTAATTGAGACACACCGCCCTTTTTTAGCCGTGATTTTTTGCCGAACGAAACGGAGAGTTAGCAAACTGTATGATGCATTGAAATCGCATGGTTTTTCCTGTGATGAATTGCATGGTGATTTGTCACAAGCAAAAAGAGAGCTTGTGATGAAACGGTTCCGAGAAGCTGATTTCCAATTGCTGATTGCAACGGATGTAGCTGCGAGAGGCTTGGACGTCGAAGGGGTAACACATGTGTTTAATTATGATATCCCCCAGGATGCAGAAAGCTATATTCACCGAATTGGCAGAACTGGAAGAGCAGGGATGAAGGGACTGGCCATTACCTTCTACTCATCTGCAGACCGAACCACTCTGGAGTTAATTGAAAAGCAACTTAACATTACGATTCAAAAACAAAACCTTGTAAAAAAACAAGAGAATAACAAAGATTCAGCTTATACTGAACAAGGAAAAACAAAAAATCAGTATGATGAGCGGAGTAAACAACGAAAATCGGTTACTAGAAAAAGAATAAACAGCCGGACAACCGCAAAAAGTGGGGAAACAACTTTTCAAACAAGCTCAAGAAAAAATAGGCGTGGAAGATAAACAAAAAGGAAATTTCAATATTAAAAAGCCCAATTTCTCTGTATTAAAATAGAGAAATTGGGTTCTTTTTCATTATTCCATAAAATTTAAGATTAAGTTCAGTTCTTTTTAATATTAAATGGGTATTCTTATGTTGATGAATAAAATTCAGCTAAACGTGGAAAAGTTCATTTTTCATTTACATTTTGTTCATTTTCCGTCAATACCCATTTAGTATTTTTGATTAATGAAAAAATATCTTTAAGGAGATGAGAGGTTCTTCTATGAGCCAGGAAAAATTTAAATTCAAATGGCATCATTTGGCGTTAGCAGTCATTCTATTAATATCAATTATTCTTAATTTTTATAAGTTGGGGCAGGAAGGGTATGGAAATACGTATTATTCTTCCGCAGTAAAAAGTATGCTGGACAGCTGGCATAACTTTTTCTTTAATTCTTTTGATTCGAAGGGGTTTATCACTATTGACAAGCCTCCGGTTGATTTTTGGTTTCAAACATTAAGTGCGTATATTTTCGGATTTAAAGGATGGAGTTTATTTCTGCCGCAAGCTTTGGCAGGAGTACTTTCTGTCGCTTTACTTTACCATCTCACAGCTCGTGTATTCGGAATTGGTGCAGGGCTGCTGTCGGCCCTATTTTTAGCAGTTACCCCTATTGTGGTGGCAGCAGACCGGACAAACGAAGTGGACAGTATGCTGATGTTTGTAACTCTGATTGCCACATGGGCCCTCAGTAAAGCAGTCGAGAAAAACCATTTAAAATGGCTGCTTCTTGCCTTCTTTTTGGTTGGTATCGGGTTTAACATTAAAATGATGGAAGCGTACCTTGTTCTGCCGGCATTTTATCTGTTTTATTTCATTTCAACTAAATTAACCTGGGCCAAAAAGTTTGTTCACTTATTGACTGCAACGGTCGTTCTTGTGGTTGTTTCCTTGTCGTGGTCGGTAATCGTCGATTCGATTCCATCAAATCAGCGTCCCTACGTTGGGAGCACCCAAGACAATTCCATGGTAACGCTGGCAATTGGATATAACGGAATTAATCGTTTGGTAGGTCAGCAGCGCGGCGCCCAAGGGAATTTTCATTACGGGGCGCAGGGAGGTTATCAAGGCCGTATCCATAACGGTTCACAGCAAGGCCAGGGATTAAATGGCTGGAACAGGGCAAACGGAACCCGCCAATATACAAGGACAAATGCCCCAACATCGATGGGACAACAAACGAACAGCCATAAATTCCAGTTTACGAGGGGGATGTCACGTAATGGGAGTGGAAACGGTTTTTCCGGATTTGGACAAACAGGGAATCCCGGCCCTTTAAGGCTGCTTACAACACCTGAATTGGATGGGCAGCTGAGCTGGCTATTGCCAGTGGCTATAATCGGAATTGTGTCACTGCTGTGGGGTACTCGTTTCTGGAGTCCTCTGGACAAAAAAGGCCAAACAGCGATCTTTTGGGCCGTATGGGTTTTGACCATGTTTGTATTCTTTAGTATTGCAAAAAGGTTCAGCAGCTATTACATGGTAATGATGGCTCCGGGGATTGCTGCCTTGGCCGGGGCAGGCTTTAAACAGATGTGGAGTCAATGGCGCGATCAAGTAAAAATAGAGAAATGGTTTTTCCCACTTGCAATCCTATGTACTGTGATTTTTGACCTTTCAATCGTAAGGAAATATCCGTCATTACGGGATCCGCTTTCGATTGCAATTGCTGTGCCTGCCTTAATAGCTTTGATTTGTTTGCTGCTTACTCAAACAGCGGTCAGGAAAAAAATATCCATACTTGCCATAATTGCTGGTGTATTTGCTTCAATAGCAGCCCCAACGGCTTGGGCAATGACACCAATGGAATATGGGGGTTCGGTAACCAAACCATTTGCCGGTCCGGAGTTGCAAAACCAGCATGGACGGGATGAAATGTCAGCTAATCCCAAACTTGAAAACTATTTAAAGGCAAATTATCAAAAGGGAACATATCTGGTAGCTACATTAAACGCTACTACAGCTGTGCCTATCATTCTTGACACCGGTCTGCCTGTAATGGCTATGGGAGGATTTATGGGGAATGACCCGGCGCTGACGGTTGATAAGCTTCAAAAGCTGGTGAATGATCGCCAAATTCGCTATTTCCTTCTTCAAGGAAGGTCATTTGGTGGTCAGCAAACGTCGGTTCTTAATTGGATTAAAACTAACTGCAAGATCGTACCTAATAGCGAGTGGCAGAACTCTCAATCCGGCCAAAGCCAAGGCGGATGGATGGGATTTAGTAATTCGTCCATGACACTTTATGAATATGTAAAAAATAAATAACAGGTAAAAAGAATATGCCTCAAGAGACGTAATACGGAATCTTGAGGCATTTTTTTAATCTAATTGTGAGGTAATTTAAATCTCAATACTAATATCAACATAAATATCCAGGATTTTTTGAAAGTCTTCTTCCACTATCTGGCCCGATTGTGGAAGAAGGACCAAATAAATTAAGCCTTAATACAGAAGACTCATAATTTTGTGTTTTAAGGCTTATCCTTTAAAACATGAAATATGCCAATCACAATATAAAATTAAATGCCAAATACATACCTATCAGATACCGCAGCAAATTTTACGACAAACAAAAAACCCTTGCATATATGTGCAAAGGTTTTGAAGTATGGAGAATAGGGGGCTCGAACCCCTGACCTCTTGCATGCCATGCAAGCGCTCTCCCAGCTGAGCTAATCCCCCAACAAGAATTGGTACAAGAAGAATTATATATGAAAAGGGCAATTCTTGCAAGAGGAAATTTTAATATAATAATATGACCTAACTAATACTTTCAATTTCCACCTTTTTTACTCCTTTTAAATTTGAAACAGAGGTATAAACATCCGTTGTCATTTCACGATAATCAACCGAAACCAGGATTTGAACAAGATGATCGCCGTTATCTAAATCTTTTATGCGAATCCGTCTAACAATATATTTTTTCTCTAAAAGAAAGGAGATGGCATATTCGATTTGGGTTTTATCCCGAATGAATAATTGAAGATTGATCTCTTTTTCCCGCAATTGTTTTGGCCCAAAAAGCTTCATTAAAAAAGGAATTAATTCAACACTTATCATCAGCAGGGCAACGCCAGTAAATGCTTCTAAATAAAAACCAGCTCCTACAGCTATGCCAATTCCAGCCGCACCCCAAATCATGGCTGCTGTCGTTAAACCGGAAATGCTGTCATTCCCTCTTCTCAAAATTACACCAGCACCTAAAAATCCAATACCGGAAACAATCTGTGCAGCTAGTCGAAGTGGATCCATTGTAATTTTGACTTTGTCGGAGTTTGGAAACATATAGGCTGACTCAATTGAAACGATTGTAAGGAGACAGCTTACAATACATATTACCAGACTTGTTTTTAATCCAACTGGTTTTCTTTTAAGCTCACGTTCCAAGCCGATAACGAGTCCAAATACGGCAGAAACCCCGAGTTTAATTAAAATCTCAAGAGTAATATTGTTCATGTCATATTCACATCCATTTATAAAAAATTAAATTCTTTGATTAAGTAATAGAAAATATTATACGATAGCTATATATAAAAGAGAACATTGGATGACTTTATTTAAAAGGAGACTATCATGGAGGAACCAAAAATTAATCCCTACGCTGCCCTTACTGTGGGCGTTATATCTGTTTCGGCATCAGCGATCTTTGTAAAGCTATGTACCTCACCTTCAGGAGTTATCGCTTTTTACCGATTATTTTTCACAGTTCTTTTTATGCTGCCCATTGTTTTAACAAAACAGCATGTATCTGAACTTCGCCAGATTACCAAAAAGGACTGGATTTTTTCTATCGTTGCAGGAATATTGTTAGCTTTTCATTTTATTCTTTGGTTTGAATCGTTAAATTACACTTCCGTTGCCAGCTCAACCGTTCTGGTGACATTGCAGCCTATATTCGCTTTTATAGGGACTTATTTATTTTTTAAAGAAAAACTATCTGTTAAAGCCATTTTAAGTGGATTAATTGCTGTGGCTGGAAGTGTCATTATTAGTTGGGGAGATTTTCAGATTAGCGGATCCGCTCTATTTGGTGATTTTCTCGCGCTCGTTGGCTGCGCCTTAGTAACAGCATATTTACTTTTCGGTCAAAATGTTAGAAAAAGATTATCATTAATAACCTATACTTTTGTTGTCTATTTAATCAGTGCCATTACCCTCTTGATTTATACTATATCAGCTGGGCAGTCACTATTCCCGGAGAAATCAAGTGATTGGATTTATTTTATTTTGCTTGCACTCTTTCCTAATTTACTTGGTCATACATTGTTTAACTGGTCGTTAAAATGGTTAAGCACCTCAACCATCTCTATGGCCATTTTATTTGAGCCTGTGGGCGCGACAATTTTGGCTTATTTTATATTGGGTGAATACGTTGTATGGTCACAAGTAATCGGAGGGATGATTGTGATTGCGGGTATTGCTCTTTTTGTTCTTGATGAAAGGAAAATAAAAATAAAGTCTGCGGTAACCAGTAAGAGTTAAACAACAGAAAAATAATCCGATGCATCGGGTTATTTTTTTTGAGGATATTTAAATAGAGGGAATATTCGCAGATTTTGTGGATAATCAGGTTGAATAGCGATAGGTATCAACTCTTTATTGTGGATAAGATTGTGTATAAAATTTTCTGATTAAAATGAAACCAAATGCTCTAAAATATAAGGGGAACTTTTTTTAAAAAAACTTTAGAAATTATATTGCAATCATTTATTTATCATGGTATATTAAATCTCGTCCTCTTCAAGAGAGAAACAACGAAAAAGAAATTGAAAAAAAGTTGTTGACAAGAAGAAGAGCGATGTGGTAAATTAAAGAGGTCGCTTTTGAGCGATAAAGCAAAATTGTACAAGCTAATATTTAAATAATTGGCTTTGCAAAAAATTGTTCTTTGAAAACTAAACAAACAAGACGTGTAAACAAACAATAATATTCGTTTCTTTTTGAAACGAAGCCAACGTAATATTTTTGAGCTAATCAACTTTCTTGGAGAGTTTGATCCTGGCTCAGGACGAACGCTGGCGGCGTGCCTAATACATGCAAGTCGAGCGAATCAATGGGAGCTTGCTCCCGTTGGTTAGCGGCGGACGGGTGAGTAACACGTGGGCAACCTGCCTGTAAGACTGGGATAACACCGGGAAACCGGTGCTAATACCGGATAATCCTTTTCCTCTCATGAGGAAAAGCTGAAAGACGGTTTCGGCTGTCACTTACAGATGGGCCCGCGGCGCATTAGCTAGTTGGTGAGGTAACGGCTCACCAAGGCGACGATGCGTAGCCGACCTGAGAGGGTGATCGGCCACACTGGGACTGAGACACGGCCCAGACTCCTACGGGAGGCAGCAGTAGGGAATCTTCCGCAATGGACGAAAGTCTGA
>NZ_AP041611.1:3470000-4477500 GCF_055395235.1 Neobacillus sp. Fa239 | reverse complement strand
GGTCGAGTGACTCTGCGCCGAAAATGTACCGGGGCTAAACGTATCACCGAAGCTGTGGATTGACACCATTAGGTGTCAGTGGTAGGAGAGCGTTCTAAGGGCGTTGAAGCCAGACTGTAAGGACTGGTGGAGCGCTTAGAAGTGAGAATGCCGGTATGAGTAGCGAAAGATGAGTGAGAATCTCATCCACCGAATGCCTAAGGTTTCCTGAGGAAGGCTCGTCCGCTCAGGGTTAGTCGGGACCTAAGCCGAGGCCGAAAGGCGTAGGCGATGGACAACAGGTTGATATTCCTGTACCACCTCTTTATCGTTTGAGCAATGGGGGGACGCAGGAGGATAGGGTAAGCGCACTGCTGGATATGTGCGTGTAAGCAGTTAGGCTGGTGAATAGGAAAATCCGTTCACCGTGAAGGCTGAGCTGTGATGCCGAGGGAAATATAGTACCGAAGTTCCTGATTCCACACTGCCAAGAAAAGCCTCTAGCGATGATATTGGGTGCCCGTACCGCAAACCGACACAGGTAGGCGAGGAGAGAATCCTAAGGTGAGCGAGAGAACTCTCGTTAAGGAACTCGGCAAAATGACCCCGTAACTTCGGGAGAAGGGGTGCTCATTGAGGTGAATAGCCTCGATGAGCCGCAGTGAATAGGCCCAGGCGACTGTTTAGCAAAAACACAGGTCTCTGCGAAGCCGCAAGGCGAAGTATAGGGGCTGACGCCTGCCCGGTGCTGGAAGGTTAAGAGGAGGGGTTAGCGCAAGCGAAGCTCTGAATCGAAGCCCCAGTAAACGGCGGCCGTAACTATAACGGTCCTAAGGTAGCGAAATTCCTTGTCGGGTAAGTTCCGACCCGCACGAAAGGCGTAACGATCTGGGCACTGTCTCAACGAGAGACTCGGTGAAATTATAGTACCTGTGAAGATGCAGGTTACCCGCGACAGGACGGAAAGACCCCATGGAGCTTTACTGTAGCCTGATATTGAATTTTGGTACAGCTTGTACAGGATAGGTAGGAGCCTGAGAAACCGGAGCGCCAGCTTCGGTGGAGGCGTCGGTGGGATACTACCCTGGCTGTATTGAAATTCTAACCCGCACCCCTCATCGGGGTGGGAGACAGTGTCAGGTGGGCAGTTTGACTGGGGCGGTCGCCTCCTAAAGAGTAACGGAGGCGCCCAAAGGTTCCCTCAGAATGGTTGGAAATCATTCGCAGAGTGTAAAGGCATAAGGGAGCTTGACTGCGAGACCTACAAGTCGAGCAGGGACGAAAGTCGGGCTTAGTGATCCGGTGGTTCCGCATGGAAGGGCCATCGCTCAACGGATAAAAGCTACCCTGGGGATAACAGGCTTATCTCCCCCAAGAGTCCACATCGACGGGGAGGTTTGGCACCTCGATGTCGGCTCATCGCATCCTGGGGCTGTAGTCGGTCCCAAGGGTTGGGCTGTTCGCCCATTAAAGCGGTACGCGAGCTGGGTTCAGAACGTCGTGAGACAGTTCGGTCCCTATCCGTCGTGGGCGCAGGAAATTTGAGAGGAGCTGTCCTTAGTACGAGAGGACCGGGATGGACGCACCGCTGGTGTACCAGTTGTCTTGCCAAAGGCATCGCTGGGTAGCTATGTGCGGACGGGATAAGTGCTGAAAGCATCTAAGCATGAAGCCCCCCTCAAGATGAGATTTCCCATAGCGTCAAGCTAGTAAGATCCCTGAAAGATGATCAGGTTGATAGGTCAGAGGTGGAAGCGTGGCAACATGTGGAGCTGACTGATACTAATCGATCGAGGACTTAACCAATTTTAAGATTACCTCGTTTTTACGAAAACTTCTTCTGCATTATCTAGTTTTGAGGGAATGAAATTTTTATAAATTTCCTCTTGAAAAAATCTAAAAAGACATTATAATAAAATAGTGTCTGATAAATAGTCTGGTAATAATGGCGAGAAGGTCACACCCGTTCCCATCCCGAACACGGAAGTTAAGCTTCTCAGCGCCGATGGTAGTTGGGGGATGTCCCCCTGTGAGAGTAGGACATTGCCAGGCTGTATAAATGGAGGATTAGCTCAGCTGGGAGAGCATCTGCCTTACAAGCAGAGGGTCGGCGGTTCGATCCCGTCATCCTCCACCATGATTTTTTCGCGAAAGTGAAAATAATCTTCAATAATTGCCGGTTTAGCTCAATTGGTAGAGCAACTGACTTGTAATCAGTAGGTTGGGGGTTCAAGTCCTCTAGCCGGCACCATTTATTTTTTGAGCCATTAGCTCAGTTGGTAGAGCATCTGACTTTTAATCAGAGGGTCGAAGGTTCGAGTCCTTCATGGCTCACCAGAGTTTTTTGTGAAAGCAAAATAACTTTCAATATGCGGGTGTGGCGGAATTGGCAGACGCACCAGACTTAGGATCTGGCGCCGCAAGGCGTGGGGGTTCGACTCCCTTCACCCGCACCATTTAAATCAATTATGCGGAAGTAGTTCAGTGGTAGAACACCACCTTGCCAAGGTGGGGGTCGCGGGTTCGAATCCCGTCTTCCGCTCCATATTTGCCGGGGTGGCGGAACTGGCAGACGCACAGGACTTAAAATCCTGCGGTAGGTGACTACCGTACCGGTTCGATTCCGGTCCTCGGCACCAGTGTTTTTTCGATAACAAAATCACTTATAAATAATGCGCCCGTAGCTCAATTGGATAGAGCGTCTGACTACGGATCAGAAGGTTATGGGTTCGACTCCTTTCGGGCGCGCCATTATTTTTACGGGAAGTAGCTCAGCTTGGTAGAGCACTTGGTTTGGGACCAAGGGGTCGCAGGTTCGAATCCTGTCTTCCCGACCATCTACTTCACTATATATTGGGGTCTTAGCTCAGCTGGGAGAGCGCCTGCTTTGCACGCAGGAGGTCAGGGGTTCGATCCCCCTAGACTCCACCAATTAAATTTCATTGATACTTTGGCGGTGTAGCTCAGCTGGCTAGAGCGTACGGTTCATACCCGTAAGGTCGGGGGTTCGATCCCCTCCGCCGCTACCAAATGAAATTAGAATTAAATTGTACTTTAACTTGGACCTTTAGCTCAGCTGGTTAGAGCAGACGGCTCATAACCGTCCGGTCGTAGGTTCGAGTCCTACAAGGTCCACCAGTAATTTTCATATAATATGGAGGAATACCCAAGTCCGGCTGAAGGGATCGGTCTTGAAAACCGACAGGCGGGTTAAACCGCGCGGGGGTTCGAATCCCTCTTCCTCCGCCATATTATTTAAACTTCAGCAATGTTAAGTTTCATTTCTATTATCGCGGGGTGGAGCAGTCTGGTAGCTCGTCGGGCTCATAACCCGAAGGTCGCAGGTTCAAATCCTGCCTCCGCAATTTGGTCTGGTAGTTCAGTTGGTTAGAATGCCTGCCTGTCACGCAGGAGGTCGCGGGTTCGAGTCCCGTCCAGACCGCCATATGTTGGCTCAGTAGCTCAGTCGGTAGAGCAAAGGACTGAAAATCCTTGTGTCGGCGGTTCGATTCCGTCCTGAGCCACCATTTAATTTTTTAGATTTAATATCATGGCGATTGTGGCGAAGTGGTTAACGCATCGGATTGTGGTTCCGACATTCGTGGGTTCGATTCCCATCAGTCGCCCCATTAATTTTGCGGGTGTAGTTTACTGGTAAAACCTCAGCCTTCCAAGCTGATGTAGTGGGTTCGATTCCCATCACCCGCTCCAATATGGGCCTATAGCTCAGCTGGTTAGAGCGCACGCCTGATAAGCGTGAGGTCGATGGTTCGAGTCCATTTAGGCCCACCATAGTTTTTGGCAATAGTAAAATAACTTTCCACTATTCCGCAGTAGCTCAGTGGTAGAGCTATCGGCTGTTAACCGATCGGTCGTAGGTTCGAGTCCTACCTGCGGAGCCTTTATAGAGAAGTACCCAAGTGGCTCAAGGGGCGCCCCTGCTAAGGGTGTAGGTCGGGTAACCGGCGCGAGGGTTCGAATCCCTTCTTCTCTGCCATAAATTTATTGGCCCCTTGGTCAAGCGGTTAAGACACCGCCCTTTCACGGCGGTAACACGGGTTCGAATCCCGTAGGGGTCATACGAAAAACCTGATGATAGTATATCATCAGGTTTTTTGTTTGGTTTTATTGCCTGAACCTTCATATTATGAGGAGCTTTGGTTAATAGGTAGACTTCCTAATGCCCGAATCTTGTTTTCAACAGGGGGTTTGGTCAATAGAAGGACTCTCAATTGCCCGAATTATCATCTTAGCAGGGGGTTTGGTCAATAGAAGGACTCCCAATTGCCCGAATTATCATCTTAGCAGGGGTTTTGGTAAATAGGAGTACTCCCAATTGCCCGAATCATCATCTCAGAAGGGGTTTTGGTCAATAGAGCAACTTCCAAATGCCCGAATCATCATTTAAGTAGGAGTATTGGTAAATAAGAAGATTCCCTAATCCCCTAAACCTCATCTCACCATCATAATCCCCTAACACTTCCGAAAAAAAATCCCATTATTTTAATGAATCATGATTCATTTAATCTAGCAGCTTTATTTGTAAGCGCATTCTTCTAAAGAACAAAAATATTTTTTTTGAGAACATTTGTCGAGTTAAGTTAATTTCTTTGTCAATTATTGTTGAATCCCGTCGGATTATCGGAAAAGATGTAAAATAAAATAGTTAATTGTCAGAAAAGATAAAAAAGTATTTCGAGGAATATTGGGAAGTAGGAATTATAATTTAACTTTGAAATACATAATTCATTTGGGAAGAGGAGAGCCATGGCGGTAAATACAATATTTCCTACTGAATATCAGTTGCATTTATTTCATGAAGGAAGTTATTTCCAAAGTCATCAGCTTTTTGGCGCTCATATCTTTAAAGAAACCGACAAAGTGTATACACGTTTTTGTGTTTGGGCCCCTAATGCTCACATGGTAAGGCTGGTAGGGGATTTTAATAACTGGAACGGTAAGGGATATGAATTACAAAAGGTAAATGATGAAGGTGTCTGGATTCTCGTTGTGAATGAGGATCTTGCAGGGAGAATTTATAAATATGAAATTTTCACATCAGCTGGAGAAATCATATTAAAAGCAGATCCGTATGCCTTTTATTCAGAAGTGAGACCCAATACAGCTTCGGTCGTCTATTCATTTGAGGAATATGATTGGCAAGATGAATATTGGATGAATCAAAAGGGAAAAAAGAACTTCCTTTCTGAGCCATCACTTATTTACGAAGTGCATTTGGGGTCATGGAAGAAGAAGGAGAATGGTGATTTCTTTACTTATAAAGAAATTGCTGCGGAACTAATCCCCTATGTTATTGAGCATGGATTTACACATATTGAAATACTTCCCCTTGTTGAGCATCCATTCGATGGTTCATGGGGATACCAGGGAACAGGATATTTTTCTGTTACATCAAGATATGGAGAGCCTATGGATTTTATGTATTTGGTTGACCAATGTCACCAGCATGGAATAGGCGTAATCCTTGATTGGGTACCAGGACATTTTTGTAAGGATGCACATGGTTTATATCGCTTCGATGGCACACATATTTATTCCTATAATGATGTTAATGACAGAGAAAATCATGTTTGGGGAACGGCTAATTTTGATTTAGGAAGAGGCGAGGTTCAAAGTTTCCTCATTTCAAATGCCTTTTTTTGGATGAAATATTACCATATTGATGGGTTTAGGATGGATGCAGTTGCGAATATCATCTATTGGCCAAATTCATCCGGTAAGCAGGAAAATCCATTTGGAATAAATTTTTTGAAAAAGCTTAATAAAGAAATTCATGATCATGATCCTTCCTTTTTAATGATAGGGGAAGATTCCACTGACTTTCCTCAAGTGACTGTTCCCGTCAACCACGGTGGACTGGGCTTTGATTATAAATGGAATATGGGCTGGATGAATGACATTCTTGAATACATGGAAACAGCGCCTTATTCTCGGTCAAAGGTCCATTCAAAGGTTACTTTTTCCCTTTTATATGCTTTTTCAGAAACGTTTATGCTGCCCCTTTCTCATGATGAAGTGGTACATGGGAAAAAATCATTACTAGATAAAATGCCAGGGGAGTATTGGGAGAAATTTGCACAGCTGAGGCTATTGCTTGGGTATATGTTTGCCCACCCCGGGAAAAAGTTATTGTTTATGGGGTTTGAATTAGGGCAATTTGCTGAGTGGAAAGATAAGGAACAGCTGGATTGGAACTTACTGGAATATGACATGCACCAATCATTAAATGAATATGTTAAACAATTAACAAAGCTATATAAACGTTCAAAAGCGTTATATGAATTGGATCATTTATGGGACGGTTTTGAATGGATTGATGCAGATAATTGCGGGCAATCGATTTATTCCTTTATCCGCAGAGGAAAAAAACAAGGTGATTTTTTAATTATTATCGGGAATTTTACAGGCTGCAATTATCAAAATTATCGAATTGGCGTTCCGGCTAAAGGGGAATATCGAGAAATTTTTAATAGTGATCAAGTGGAATTTGGTGGTGCGGGGTTAATGAATAAAAGAACCATCGTATCAACGGATGAGCCCTATCATGGTAAACCATATTCGGTTAATGTGACGATTCCACCCTTCGGTTTTCAGATCTTAAGGCCCGTCAAAAAACGAAAGGAGAGAAAAGGAAATGGGAAAGAAAAAGTGCGTAGCCATGCTGTTGGCAGGAGGGAAAGGAAGCAGACTTAATTCGCTGACAAAGGAACTTGCGAAGCCGGCTGTCCCTTTTGGAGGAAAGTATCGGATTATTGATTTCACTTTAAGTAATTGTTCGAATTCCGGGATTGATACAGTGGGGGTTTTGACTCAATATCAACCACTTTTATTGAATTCTTATATCGGCATCGGCAGTGCCTGGGACCTTGACCGTAAAGATGGAGGGGTAACCGTTTTACCCCCGTACAGTGAATCCTCAGAGGTAAAGTGGTATACAGGAACAGCGAGTGCCATCTATCAAAATCTTAATTATCTAAAGCAATACCAGCCTGAATATGTATTAATCCTTTCAGGCGATCATATTTACAAGATGAATTATGAGAGTATGCTGGAATATCATATTGAAAAACGTGCCGATGTGACAATTTCCCTAATAGAAGTTCCATGGGCAGAGGCAAGCCGCTTTGGGATTATGAGTACGAATAAGGATATGAGGATAACAGAGTTTGAGGAAAAGCCAGGCAGCCCTAAAAATAACCTTGCTTCAATGGGAATTTATATTTTCAGTTGGAATATACTGAAGGAATATTTAGAAATGGATGAACGGAATCCTTATTCAAGTCATGATTTTGGTAAAGATGTTATCCCATTATTACTAGAGGAAAAAAAGAGATTATATGCATATCCATTTAAAGGCTATTGGAAGGATGTTGGAACGGTACATAGTCTTTGGGAAGCCAACATGGATTTATTAAATGAGAAATGTGATCTGGATTTATTTGACCATGGATGGAAAATCTATTCGGTGAATCCGAATCAACCGCCTCAGTATATTTCGCAAAAGGCGGTAATTAAGGAGTCATTGATTAATGAGGGCTGCTCGATTGAAGGAGAAATTGAGAAGTCGGTTTTATTCCAAGGAGTTAGTGTAGGAAAAGGGTCCATCATTAAAGAGTCCGTTATCATGCCAGATGCGATAATCGGTGAGAATGTATTTATTGAGAAAGCGATTGTTCCAGCAGATATAACGATCCCTGACGGAGCTGTTATCCGTTCCCTTGATGATGAAATTGTTCTGGTGACACAAGAATTGTTAAGCGGGTTATATCCTGCTTTTTAAAAAAACAGGAGGGGCTAAAATTGAAAAAAGAGCTTTTGGGAGTAATAGATGCAACAACCTATCATGATGATTTGGAGGACCTTATAACGCATCGATCATTGGCTGCATTGCCGTTTGGGGGCCGTTACCGCATAATTGATTTCGTTTTATCCAATATGGTGAATTCAGGAATTCGCAGTGTCGCTATTTTTCCAAAGCTGCAATACCGTTCATTAATGGATCATCTTGGGTCAGGAAAGAATTGGGATTTAAACCGTAAACGGGATGGACTTTTCTTTTTTCCATCGCCTATTATTGATAATGATAGAAATAAAATTGGGTCATTTGAAAATTTTGCAGCCAATATGGACTATTTTTATCGTAGTTCGCAGGAATATGCCATCATTGCTAATTGCTATACCGTTTTTAACATGGACTTCAGACCATTGTTAGACAGCCATATTCGTTCCGGCTGCGATATAACAGAAATCCACCACGTCGATGGAAGATCACTGGAGATGTATTTGGTCAAAACTTCGCTGCTAATTAAACTGCTTGAAACCAGAAACGAAACTGGATACACCTGTATAAAAGATGTGGTATTAGACATTAACCACAATTATACAATTTGCCATTATGATTATAATGGGTATGCGGTAATGATCGATTCTATCCAAAACTATTATTCTACAAGCTTAAATTTAATGGAATCAGATGTTTGGAAACAATTATTTCTAAAAGAGCAGCCTATCTATACGAAAGTAAAGGATGAGCCGCCGACCAAGTATTTAAAAGGTTCAAATGTGCAGAATGCCATGATAGCCAATGGCTGTTTAATCAGCGGCAACATTGAAAACAGCATCATTTCACGTGGCGTTAAAATAGGCAAAGGTTCGGTTATTAAAAATTGTATTATTATGCAGAAGTGTCAAATTGAAGATAATTGTTTCTTAGATTCAGTTATCCTTGATAAGGATGTAAAAATAGAGGCGGGCACCAAAATTATCGGTACGGCACAAGCACCATATGTGATTCGTAAAGGTTCAAAGCAAGGAGCGTTGATTAATTCGTGAAAGTATTATTTGCTGTATCAGAATGTGGTCCATTTGTAAAATCCGGGGGACTTGCCGATGTTGCCGGTTCTCTTCCAAAAGAGTTAACAAGTCTTGGAACTGATGTAAGAGTGATTCTTCCTAAATATGGGCCAATTGCTGATCATTATAAAAAAGACATGAAAAAAGTAGCTGAATTGACGGTTGCGGTTGGTTGGAGAAACCAATATTGCGGAATTGAAGAACTTGAGTTTCAAGGGGTAACGTATTATTTTATTGATAATGAATACTATTTTAAACGTGAAGGCTTATATGGGTATTACGATGACGGAGAACGATTTGCCTTTTTTAATCGGGCGGTGTTAGAGGCAATAGGACATATCGGGTTCTATCCCGATGTTCTCCATTGCCACGACTGGCATACCGCCATGGTTCCATTTCTGTTAAGAAAAGAATATTACAAGCGAGAAGGGTATGGAAAAATTCGAACTGTTTTTACCATACACAACTTGCAATTCCAGGGGATTTTCCCAAAAGAGGTACTAGAAGACCTGCTTGGACTGGATATCCAGTCCTTTTACGCAGGTCAATTAGAGTTTTTTGGGAACACTAATTTTATGAAAGCTGCTCTTGTTGCGGCTGATAAAATAACAACGGTCAGTCCGACTTATATGCAGGAAATTCAAACACCTGTATATGGCGAAAAGCTTGACGGGCTTCTGAGGGAAAGAAAGGAAGACCTGTTCGGGATTTTAAATGGTATTGATGAGGACTTTTATAATCCGGTAAATGATTCTCTTATCTACCAAACCTATACAGCCAAAGACCATAAAAATAAAGTTGAAAATAAAAAGGAGATTCAAAAGCTTTTTGGACTTCCTCAAGTATCAACGACCCCATTGATGGTAATGATTTCCCGGCTGACAAAGCAAAAAGGACTGGATTTGGTTCAATGTGTTCTCCGTGAAATTCTGCAGGAAGATATTCAAATCATTATCCTTGGAACAGGAGACTATGAGTTTGAAGAATACTTCCGCCAAGCAGCAAGAGTGTATCCGGAAAAGTTAAAAGTCTCTACAGAATTTAATGAACCGCTTGCCCATAAGCTTTATGCGGCTGCCGATTTGTTTTTAATGCCATCCCTTTTTGAGCCATGCGGGTTGGGTCAGTTGATTGCCATGAAATATGGCGCAATTCCGATTGTCCGTGAAACGGGAGGATTAAACGATACGGTTCAGGCATGGAATGAGTTAACAGGAGAAGGAAATGGCTTTTCCTTCCGAAACTTTAATGCGCATGATATGCTTTTCACGATCAGAAGAGCATTAAGCTTTTTCCCTAATAAGGACGTATGGAAACCACTTGTTCAAAGAGCAATGGAAATGGATAATAGCTGGGCTCAATCGGCCTTCCGCTATAATCAGCTATATGCCGAGCTCATCTCAAGGAGTGAAACACATGTTTTCTAGTAAGGAAGAGTTCAAAAAACACTTTTTAATACGGATTGAAATGGTCTGTGGCACGAGCTTTGCAGAAAGCACGGAACGTGACCATTTTCAAACACTGGGAAACATGGTACGTGAGTATGTCAGCAATGACTGGATCAACACAAATGAACGGTACAGGGCTTCAACGGGAAAGCAGGTTTACTACCTTTCCATTGAATATCTTTTGGGGAAGCTTTTAAGGCAAAACTTAATCAATCTTGGGATTGAAGAGGTCGTCTTTGAAGGACTTCAAGAACTCGGTATTGATTTAAGTGAGTTAGAAGAGTTAGAAGCAGATGCTGGTTTAGGAAATGGCGGCTTAGGAAGATTAGCCGCCTGTTTTTTAGATTCCATTGCAACGCTGAACTTGCCGGGACACGGCCATGGAATTCGCTATAAACACGGTTTATTTGAACAAAAGATTGTCGAAGGCTATCAGGTAGAGCTTCCAGAGCAATGGCTGAGGAGCGGAAATGTCTGGGAAATCCGCAAAGCCGATGCTGCTGTCCAAATCCCTTTTTGGGGGAAGGTTGAAGCAAGGATGGAAAATGGACGTCTTGCCTTCCATCATCTTAATGCCGAAACGATTACAGCTGTGCCGCATGATATGCCGGTGATCGGTTATCAAACAGATACCGTAAACACATTAAGACTCTGGAATGCGGAGCCCTCACAATTTCCAATCCATTCGGACATTTTAAAATATAAGCGGGAAACGGAATCAGTTTCAGAATTCTTATATCCGGATGATACTCACGACGAAGGGAAAATTTTAAGGCTGAAGCAACAATATTTTTTAGTTTCAGCAAGCCTTCAATCGATTATTAAATCATATCGAAGACAACATGCCAGTTTAGAACAACTTCACGAGCATGTTTGTATTCATATCAATGATACACATCCCGTTCTGGCCATACCGGAATTGATGAGAATTCTTATTGATGAAGAACAATATGAATGGGAACAAGCCTGGCAAATTACGAAGAATACGATTTCTTATACGAATCACACCACTTTAACGGAAGCGTTAGAGAAATGGCCGGTAAGAATTTTTCAACCTTTGCTTCCTAGGATTTATATGATTGTCGAAGAAATCAACGAACGGTTTTGCAGGGCACTTTGGGAGCAGTATCCTGGGGACTGGGAGAGAATCAGCAAGCTTGCTATTATTGCAGATGAACAAATTAAAATGGCCCATTTAGCCATCGAGGGCAGCTTCAGCGTAAACGGGGTAGCAAGGCTGCATACCGAAATTCTTAAAACGAGAGAGATGAAGCCCTTTTATGAGCTAAGCCCCGAGAAATTTAATAATAAAACGAATGGGATTGCTCACCGACGCTGGCTCTTAAAAGCGAATCCCAAATTGTCGCAGCTGATCTCAGAAACCATTGGCTCTAATTGGACCTATAAGGCTAATGAACTGGTTCAATTAAAGAGTTATGAAAACAATTCAGCTTTTTTAGAGCAATTAGGAAAGATAAAAAAGGAAAACAAACAAAATTTAGCTGATATTATTTATGCCAAAAATGGTGTTGCAGTTGATACAAATGCCATTTTTGATGTACAGGTGAAACGGCTTCATGCCTATAAACGGCAGCTGTTAAATGTTTTACATATCATGTACCTGTATAACCGAATTCGTGAAGATTCAAGTTTTACGATTGTTCCAAGAGTGTTTATCTTTGGGGCAAAGGCCTCGCCGGGATACTATTATGCAAAAAAAATCATCAAATTAATTAATGCGGTAAGTGAAAAAATAAATAATGATCCTAAAGTGTCCGATAAAATAAAGGTCATATTTATGGAAAACTATCGTGTCTCGCTGGCTGAGAAAATTTTTCCGGCAGCAGATATCAGTGAACAAATCTCAACAGCAAGTAAAGAGGCTTCGGGGACTGGCAATATGAAATTTATGATCAATGGTGCGTTGACCGTTGGAACGCTGGATGGGGCTAATATCGAGATCCGAGAATTGGTAGGAGACGATAATATTTTTACCTTTGGCTTAACAGCTGAAGAAGTTCTTCACTATTATCAATATGGCGGTTATCAATCACTTGAGTATTATCATCATGATAACAGGATTCGCCAAGCAGTTGACCAGCTTGTGAATGGATTTTTTCCAGGTGTCTATAATGAATTTGAACCGATTTTTGATTCGTTATTGGAGGAGAATGATCAATATTTTGTTTTAAAGGATTTTGCTTCCTACGCCGAAATTCAAAACAAAATCGGACATACATTTACTGATTCATTAAAATGGCAAAGAATGAGTTTAAAGAATATCGCCCATGCAGGTTATTTTTCAAGTGACCGTACTATTAAAGAGTATGCGGATGAAATTTGGAAGATTAAATAGAAAAGAGGATGACTGAGTCATCCTCTTTCGTTATGAGAAGAAATGTCCGATGAATATGCCTACGGCAAGTAAAAATCCAAAAATTGTATTGGTTTGAGCAGTTGCTTTCATGGCAGGTGCCATTTGAATTGGTAAAGTATTTTCGATAAACCCTTTGGTTGCTTTAATGGCTTTTGGGGCACTAAGGATAACAATCGCTACCCATGCTGGAGTAACCCCGCTTATGATTAATGCCAAAACCCATAGATATGAAAAAGTGAACATCCCTGCGAGCAAATATATGGCTCTTTTCTTTCCAAGTAAAATGGCGACTGTCTTCCGGCCATTTTCTTTATCGCCATCGAGGTCGCGAATATTATTTGATAAAAGGATTTCACCAACTAGGATCATACTTGGAACAGAAACAAGTATACTAGTGCTGTCGACGGTTCCGGTTTGAATAAAGAAGGAAATTAAAATAATCATCATTCCCATAAAGAAACCGGCAAAAATTTCACCAAATGGTGTATAGGCGATTGGTACAGGGCCACCTGTATAAAAGTAGCCGACTGTCATACAAATAAGTCCCACTAAAGCGAGCCACCAGCTGCTATTGGCACAAATATAAATACCTAATAATAAGGCAATCCCATAAAAGCCGAAGGCAAGGTTTATAACCGTCTTTGGCTTAATACCGTCGCGGACAATCGTTCCGCCAATTCCCACTGAATGTTCATTGTCGAGGCCTCGTTTAAAATCAAAATATTCATTAAACATATTAGTTGCTGCTTGGATTAATAAACTGGCGACAAGCATTGCTGCAAAAAGACCAAAATGAATGCTTCCATTTCTTAGTGCCAATGCAGTGCCAAGTAGTACTGGTACAAACGATGCCGTTAGTGTATGCGGACGGGTCATTTGCCACCATACTTGAAAGCCACGGTTTGATTCAACAGCGGGTTTGGAATTCTTCTGTAAATTTGGCTGCATATTCATTCTCTCCCTCTATAATATTTGTCTATAGGAACAAGGTTAAATTTCATAGGATTATCTGTCTTTCCAAATACTAAGTGTATGTAAACAACAGAATAGTGTCAATGCCTTTTTCCTAGTCTAAATAGAAGATTCTCCCTATGTTGTTATTTTGTAAGCCTTTTACACCTAATTTGAATTTTTTTGCTATATAATAAGGAATGGAAATGGGTAGCTGTGACATGAATGATTGACAGCTTTACAATGGGAGTAGTATGTTAAAATAAGCTTTAAAATGAATGGATAACAGTCATTCTGGCTGTTTTGGAGGGATTTGTTTGGTTACCATTCAAGATATGGAATTAAAAGAAAGGGGTCTGTTGGCTATTGATCGTGCCAAAAAACTAGGCCGGCCTATTTTATATAGCGAAGTTCATCAAATGGACACGATTGACCCTTTGTCTTTTTTTACAGTAGGAAAAGATTGCTTTTTAGGAGAACGATTTTTCTGGAAAGACCCAAATGACGAAATGATGATGATTGGGCTTGGAATATCGAAACAAATTGAGTCGGATCAGGCTACTGACCGCTTTTTTCTTGTTGATACGGAATGGAAAAAATTTTTAAAGGATAGTCTTATTTATAATTCCTATATTGAAACGGGAATTGGACCTGTTATGTTCGGAGGCTTTTCTTTTGATCCATACAAGGAAAAAACGAATCTTTGGTCGAAATTCTCTGATTCCTTGTTTCATCTGCCAAAATATATGCTTACGATTGTGAACGGAGATGCGTATTTAACCACTAATATTGTTTGTACGCAAAATGATGATATTTCACTGTTTAAAAAAGTGCAGGATGAGCGGAATCAGCTTTTGCATTCTATTTCTCATCGACGTGATATCAATCAGGCGACAATGCTTGAAAAAAAAGAAATTTCACCAGAATCCTGGAAAGAATCCGTTGAGGAAGTAGTACAGGATTTAAAAGCTGGTCCATTAAAAAAGGTAGTTCTTGCCCGTGAGCTTCGGCTATTTTTTGATAATCCGGTTGAAGCGGAAGAGGTTTTACCCCGTCTTTATGAACAGCAAAAGGAAAGCTATATTTTTGTATTTGAATCCAACGGAGATTGTTTTATTGGCGCATCTCCGGAACGCCTTGTGAAAAAACAAGATAAAAATGTCTATTCCACGTGTCTCGCCGGTTCTATCCCGAGGGGAAAGACCGATGAAGAGGATCGAATTTTAGGCGAAAAGCTATTGAATGATAGAAAAAACCTAATTGAGCATGGATTTGTAGTAGAAATGATAAAGGAAGCTTTAGAAGAATCATGTGAGGAAATTATCCTGCCTGATAAGCCAAAGCTGATGAAAATTAGAGATATTCAGCATCTGTATACGCCGGTTATCGGAAAATGTCAAAAGGATGCATCCCTTTTATTATTTGTTGAACGATTGCACCCAACTCCGGCACTCGGGGGACTTCCGAAAAGGGAAGCAGTTGAAAAAATTAGACAGGTTGAAGAGCTTGACCGCGGATTTTATGCGGCACCATTAGGCTGGCTCGATTATCGCGGAAATGGTGAATTTGCCGTATCTATACGTTCCGGGCTCATTCAGGGAGAAGAAGTATCTTTATTTGCCGGATGCGGAGTTGTAGCAGATTCAGATGCAGAAAGTGAATATCAAGAAACCAGTTTAAAATTTACACCAATGCTGCGTGCACTTGGAGGAAATTAATATGAACCATCAAGAATCATTAACCGCTTATATTGCTGCCTTTGTTGCAGAACTTGTTCTTACAGGTATTACCGACGTAGTTGTTAGCCCGGGTTCAAGATCAACACCGATGGCGATGGTAATGGCAGAACATCCTAATTTAAATCTTCATATCCACGTGGATGAACGATCAGCAGCTTTCTTTGCGCTAGGAATTGCGAAGACAACTAATCGGCCTGTTGCCATCCTTTGTACATCCGGAACGGCAGCGGCTAACTATTTTCCAGCCATCGTGGAAGCCAAATACTCCAGAGTGCCGCTCATCGTTTTAACGGCGGACCGTCCTCATGAGTTAAGAGAGGTGGGGGCCCCGCAGGCGATTGATCAAATCCACTTATATGGACATCATGTCAAATGGTTTTCCGAGATGGCGTTACCTGAAAACAGTAATGAAATCATTCGTTATGCACGGTCAGTTTGTGCTCGAGCGGTTTCAATTGCCACTCAGGCCCCATCCGGACCCGTGCATTTGAATTTCCCTTTTCGGGAACCCCTAATTCCAAATTTGGACGAAGGACTATTCCAAATGGGGGAACGTCAGAATGGCTATGTTCAAGTTCACAATGGAGATTTAACAATCAATGCGGCACAAATCAAAGAGCTGGCAGAAAGGTTAAGCGGGAAAGAAAAGGGCATTATTGTTTGCGGAAATATTGCGGATGAGCGCTTTGCTGATTCCGTTAATCTTCTTGCTGCGGCATTAAATTTTCCAATATTAGCTGATCCTTTATCACAGCTTCGAAGCGGAAAGCATATTCAAGAATGGACCATTGAGACCTATGATACATTTCTAAGAAATGAAGATGCCAAGACCTACTTGAAACCAGATGTCGTCATCCGATTCGGTGCGATGCCGATTTCGAAGGCGTTAACGATCTTTTTAAAGGAAAATCATACGGCCGAGCAATTTGTTATTGATGGCGGGGGCGGCTGGCGGGATCCTTCAGCCCTATCTACCAGCATGATCTACTGCAATGAAACCGCATTCTGTGAAAAACTGGTATCATACATCGAACCAAATCCGTCTACAGGCTTTTTGGAAAAATGGAAAAAGGTCAATAGTCTAGTAAAAGAAAACATGTCCATCATTCGCGATTCGGTCATTTTAAATGAAAGTAAGCTTTTCTATCAACTAGCCGATCTCCTTCCGAGTGACGCAGTTCTTTTTGTCGGCAACAGCATGCCGATTCGTGATTTGGACAGCTTTTTCCTTAATAACGATAAATCAATCAAAGTGATGGCTAACAGGGGCGCCAACGGTATTGATGGAACTGTTTCAACCGCACTGGGTGCCGCACTATATTCGAAATCTTTATATCTGATCCTTGGTGATTTAACCTTTTTCCATGATTTAAATGGTTTACTTGCAGCAAAACTCTTTAACATTAATATTCATATTATTCTTGTAAATAATAATGGTGGTGGAATTTTCTCTTTTCTTCCCCAATCAGAACATCGGAAAAATTTCGAACTTCTTTTTGGAACACCATTAAATCTTGAATTTGAACATGCCGTACGCATGTTTAATGGGAATTTTACAAAAATAAACAATTGGGAACATTTTAGCTCGATGATGAAAGACCATCAACATGCTGAAGGAATTAATGTTTATGAGATTATGACAAATCGTGACAGAAATCGAGATGAGCATCGTGATTTCTGGAATTTGGTTTCCCAGGAAATATCAAAATTTGTCAATGGTAACAAATAATGAAGGTAAATGTCGAAGGAATAAGTTATCATGTTGAAGTTTTTGGAAAAGGATTTCCACTTCTCTTGCTGCATGGATTTACAGGTGATACTTCTACATGGACTCCTTTTTGGTCCGTCTGGGGTGAACAGTCGAAATTGATCATTCCTGACATCATTGGCCATGGCAAATCGGATGCCCCTGATGAAATGAGCCGTTATCAAATCGAATCAGTCGCCAGGGATATTCGGACTCTTTTAGACCAACTGGAGATTCAACAAGTTGATATTCTCGGTTATTCCATGGGGGGGAGGCTGGCATTGACCTTTGCTCTTATTTATCCGGAAAGAGTTCGAAAACTCATTTTGGAAAGTGCCTCTCCCGGTCTCGAAACAGAAAAAGAACGGAAACTTCGCCGTATGAAAGACGGGGCATTAGCAAATTTTATTATGGAGCGGGGGATCAAGGACTTTGTTGAATATTGGGAGGCGATTCCGCTTTTTTCAACAATGGACCGGCTGCCCATTGCGGTAAAAGATGCAATCAGAGCCCAGCGGTTAACCAATTCGAAAACCGGCCTGGCAAACAGTTTAAAAGGAATGGGGACCGGCTCACAGCCTTCATGGTGGGACCGGTTAAATGAAGTAGGCTGTAAGGTTTTATTGCTCACTGGTGATCAGGATGAAAAGTTTTACTTAATTGCAGAAAAGATGTTAAAGGGCTTGAAAAATGGCACTTGGATTGTAATCGAAAATAGCGGCCATGCAATTCATGTGGAAGAACCAGAAAAGTTTGGTACAATAGTAAGTGGCTTTTTGAAGTCAAATAATGAATAAAGGAGGATTCTATTTTGACAGTAGAATGGATTGCAGGACGCAAATATGATGAAATTTTATATGAAACCTATAATGGAATTGCCAAAATCACCATTAATCGTCCCCATGTACATAATGCTTTTACACCAAAAACCGTAATGGAATTAATTGATGCATTTGCCTATGCACGCGATGATTCAAGTGTAGGTGTAATTGTTTTAACCGGTGCCGGGGACCGAGCATTTTGTTCAGGTGGTGACCAAAGCGTACGAGGACATGGCGGTTATGTTGGCGAGGACCAAATCCCTCGTTTAAACGTTCTTGATCTGCAAAGATTAATCCGAGTGATTCCAAAACCGGTTATTTGCATGGTTAAGGGATATGCGATCGGCGGCGGTCACGTTCTCCATGTTGTTTGTGATTTAACAATTGCAGCCGATAATGCTGTTTTTGGACAAACCGGACCGAAAGTAGGCAGCTTTGATGCTGGTTATGGGTCAGGTTACCTTGCAAGAATTATCGGTCATAAAAAAGCCCGTGAAATTTGGTATTTATGCCGCCAATATAATGCGCAAGAAGCGCTTGATATGGGCCTTGTTAACACCGTGGTTCCTCTTGAGCAAGTTGAAGAAGAAACGATTAAATGGTGTGAAGAAATGCTTCAAAAGAGCCCAACTGCTCTCCGTTTCATTAAAGCAGCAATGAATGCTGATACGGATGGATTAGCAGGACTTCAGCAATTTGCGGGTGACGCGACATTACTTTACTATACAACAGAAGAAGCAAAAGAAGGCCGCGACGCATTTAAAGAAAAGCGTAAGCCTGATTTTGGAAAATTCCCGCGTTTTCCTTGATCGTTGACTTTTTTACTAGCAGCTTGGTGGTTTCCATCAGGCTGTTTTTATATAGAAGGGTGACAAATATGCAAAATGATGTTATGCCAAATTTTTTGAAAAAGAGAGCATTTTTAACTCCGGACCGCACAGCTGTTTATTTTCAGGATGATGAATTAACCTTCAAAGAGCTTTATCAACGCTCATTAATGACGGCAGGTCAGCTTTATGGGTTTGGTCTTCGTAAAGGGCAATATGTGGGTATTTTATTACAGAATCATCTCGATACGGTCGTCATCTTTTTTGCTCTGCAGCTGTTAGGGGTAAGGGCTGTAATTTTAAATAATCGGCTCACTTCAGCAGAGTTGGCCTGGCAATTGAACGATTCAAAATCTGACTGCCTCATTTTAGAGCCAAGCTTTATTGAACTTGAGCATGAAATAAAGCAGAAGCTTCAATCATTAAAAACGATTACAAAAGAAGAAATATTTCAATTGGGTGCGGATATACTGGTTATCCAAGAAGAGGTCTGTCTATCAGATGTATGTACGGTCATGTACACCTCAGGAACGACCGGAAATCCCAAAGGTGTCCTGCAGACCTATGGAAACCACTGGTGGAGCTCTGTTGGCTCAGCATTAAATCTCGGGTTCATGGAACAGGATTGCTGGTTATGTACCGTGCCGCTTTTCCATATAAGTGGTTACTCCATTTTAATGCGCAGCATTATTTATGGAATGCCGATTGTTCTCCATGAAAGCTTTGATGCAAAGAAAACCATTTTAGATATTGAAAATAAACGAGTAACAATCATGTCGGTGGTTGGAACGATGTTGTCCCGAATGGTTGATATCCTTGAAGAGCAAGGGCTTCCTGAACATTTTCGCTGCATGCTGCTTGGGGGAGGTCCTGCTCCGCTTCCATTATTACAAGCTTGTGTGAAAAGAGAGATCCCTGTATTCCAGACCTATGGAATGACAGAAACAGCTTCACAGATTGTTACCCTTTCACCGGAATACAGTCTTACAAAACTCGGGTCAGCCGGAAAGCCATTGTTTCCCTCTCAAATTAAAATTATTCTTGAGGACGGCAGGGAAGCAAATGAAGATGAAGCCGGTGAAATTGTTGTTAAAGGCCCTAACGTCACAAGCGGCTATTTATACCGCCCGGAAGTTTCAAATGAAAAGCTTCGAGATGGCTGGTTTTATACAGGAGATATTGGCTATTTGGATCGGGAAGGGTTCCTCTATGTACTGGATCGTCGGTCTGACTTAATTATTTCTGGCGGAGAAAATGTTTATCCGGCTGAAATAGAATCTGTCTTACTTTCACACCCAAATGTACAGGATGCGGGAGTAACTGGTATAGATGACGCAAAATGGGGACAGGTACCGATCGCGTTTATTGTTACGAATCAAGGGAGTAGTATTTCGAATGAGGAGATTCAGCGGTTCTGCCTCGAGCGACTGGCGAAGTACAAGGTTCCAAAAGCCTTTTACTTTACTGAAGCCCTTCCGAGAAATGCTGCAAAAAAACTTTTAAGAAGAAAGCTTCGTGAATGGGTAAATGAGGCTGGAAGCGAAATATGAAGTTAAAGACTATTCAGCTCAATGTCATTCAAATGCCCCTTAAAGCACCATTTTTGACTCATTTAGGAGCGGTAAAGGACCGCAAAGGGATCATTATCGAAATAACCGATTCAGATGGAATAAAGGGCTATGGTGAGGGAGTAGCTTTTTCAAGCCCTTGGTATACAGAGGAAACGGTCAAAACAAGCCTTCATATGATGTCTGATTTTTTAATCCCATTGATACAAAAGAACCCGATTGCCCATCCAGAGGATGCTTCACGTATATTTAATTCAGTGAGAAGAAACCACATGGCAAAGGCTGCAATAGAAATGGCTCTGTGGGATTTATATGCGAAGCAGCATGCAAGCTCCCTTTCAAAGGTTCTGGGCGGGACAAGGGAAACCATCGCTTCTGGAGTGGTGGTGGCGACAGACTCCACTGCGAATGCTCTTAAGCAAATCGAAACATACCTTGAGGATGGATATCAGCGGATTAAAATAAAAATTAATCCCCAACAGGATTATTCCTTCCTTACTGAAATTCGCCGGTATTATCCTGAACTGCCCATCATGGCGGATGCCAATTCTGCCTACACATTAAAGGATAAAGACCGCTTAAAAGCCTTGGATGATTTTAACCTGCTAATGATTGAACAGCCGCTGGCCCATGACGATATCATTGAACACGCTGCCCTGCAAAAAGTCATTAAAACGCCGATTTGTCTGGATGAGAGCATTGTTACGTTTGACGATGCCAGAAAAGCAGTTGAACTTGGCAGCTGTAAGGTCATCAATATTAAGGCAGGCCGTGTAGGAGGCCTTACTGAGGCGAAGAAAATCCATGATTATTGTTTGAGCAAAGGGGTTCCGGTCTGGTGCGGCGGAATGATTGAGTTTGGAATATCAAGAGCCCATAATATAGCCCTTTCCTCATTGCCGGGATTTACGATTCCAGGTGATGTTTCCGCCTCAAACCGTTTTTGGGAGGAAGATATTATAACGCCGGAGATTAAAGTGAACAATGGCTTCATTTCCGTCCCAAACACGCCTGGAATCGGATTCGAAATCAATAAAAAGCGACTTCAAAAAGTCATGTTGGCGGAAAGGAATTTTACCTTTTATTAAAAAAGAACCAGGCAAATATACGCCTAGTTCCTTACAGTCTAAATGTCAGCCGCTTCAAAGGTTTTGCAATCCGTTTCTTTGGTGGAGTCAGCTGTCTTTCCCGTATGGCTGACAACATAAATTTGTTCGGCACTGCATTTATTTCCATGTGCCCAATATGAGCAATTATTAACTTCACATAAAACATCTTTAGCCAATTGTATCACTCCTAATAAAATTGTAATACAGAAATAGCTTTTGATGTTCGAACCAAGTTCATCCCTGCCAGTAAAAGGGAGATGAAGGACAAGCAAGAAATTCGTAGAAATAAAAAAATTGCGGTATCTTAATAAAGAGACAAAAGAAAGGTGGAGTAAAAAATGGAACAGCATAAACTATTACACGATATCCTGGACTACAATGAAAAATTTGTGGAAAGCAAAGAGTATGAGAAATATGTAACAACAAAATTCCCCAAAAAACGAATGGTTGTCCTCACCTGTATGGATACAAGGCTTCTTGAACTTTTACCAAAGGCTTTGAATTTAAATAATGGAGACGTCAAACTAGTAAAAAATGCGGGTGCCATCGTTTCCCACCCTTTTGGCAGTATTATGCGCAGTATTTTAATCGCGGTTTATGAATTACAAGCGGAGGAAGTAATGGTCATTGCCCACCACGATTGCGGCATGAGCGGTTTAAAAGCAGGTCCGGTCATCGAAAGTATGAAAGAAAGAGGAATTACAGAAGAAACCCTAAATACCTTAGCGTATGCAGGAGTAGACTTTGAGAAATGGCTTCACGGCTTTGACCATGTCGAAGAAAGTGTCGTACACAGTGTCAACACAATCAAAAATCATCCCTTAATGCCAGCAGGAGTCCCAGTCCATGGCCTTGTCATTGATCCAAAGACAGGAAAACTCGATCTAATCGTTGATGGTTATCAAGAAGCATAAGGGGTCAGCATAAGGGGTCTGACCCCCGGTGCTTTAAAGCGGTAAAGGATGTGCTAGTGATTTTCGGTGCCATTTCTTTTTTCCGGAACTGGGTCCAGACCTCCGGGATGAAAGGGATGGCATTTTGAGATTCGCTTGATGGTTAACCAGCCTCCCTTAACAGCTCCAAAACGCTGTATTGCTTCTATACCATAATGGGAACAGGTCGGATGAAAACGGCAGGATGGCGGTTTTAAAGGTGATATAAAAAGCTGATAAAATCGTATAATTGAAATAAATGCTTTTTTGAACATAATTTAGGTTCTCTCCTTCATTACGATTATTTACAACTTACCATAAAATTAAAATATCGTCTAAATTGGATAATTTAAATTAAACTAAGTTGATGAAAAAACTCGGAATTTATAGTATGATAATGTAAGATACGTAAAGGAGTGATTTTAATGCCTTCAGTTGAAAGCTTTGATTTAGATCATAATGCTGTTAAAGCCCCATATGTAAGACATTGCGGTGTCCATAAAGTGGGGAGCGACGGCGTTGTTAATAAATATGATATCCGTTTCTGCCAGCCAAATAAGCAGGCGATGAAGCCTGATTCCATTCATACGCTTGAACATTTGCTTGCTTTTAATATTCGCAAGCATTCTGAAAAATACGACCACTTTGATATTATTGATATTTCGCCAATGGGCTGCCAAACTGGCTACTACCTTGTTGTCAGCGGAGAACCAACTGTAGAAGAAATTATTGACCTCTTAGAGGATACAATGAAAGACGCAGTGGAAATTACTGATATCCCAGCTGCAAATGAAAAGCAATGTGGTCAAGCGAAGCTTCATGATTTAGAGGGAGCAAAACGGTTAATGCGTTTCTGGCTTGAGCAAAGCAAAGAGGATTTAAAACAGGTGTTTGCATAAAAAAGAGGCTCCCGAGCCTCTTTTTTATGATTTCATTTGCTTTTCCTGGTTATCATCTTCTTTTTCTATATGTGGATTATTTTCTAAAGGATCGACTGTATGCTTGTATTCATAGGCTTTAGAAGTGGTAATAACTGCAAGCAATAAAACAATTATGACAATCACAATACCTACAACCATGACCGTGTACATTTCTTTCCCCCCTTACTTTCAATTTTATCATGATTAATAAAAATAAAAAGGAAACTGCTAAAGCAATTTCCCTTCGCTGGTATGTAGAATCAATGGATATTTCTTGGATAATAAGTATTCGTGCGATGCTGTCCGTATTCTTCCTGGGCAAATTTCCCTTTTAAGCTCTCGATTAAATAGAGGCCCATCAAATCGTAAAGTTCTTGTTTATCCATGTCTTGGATTAAGGCAATGAGATCTTCATGAGACATTTCCTCTAAAAAGGCAAAGGCCAACATATCGATATCTTCCTCATCACCTGTCAACTTGTTTCGATACATTTCATAAAGCTCATCAACTAATTTCATTTTTATCCACCTCCATTTAAAAAGTGTTTTAATCTTATTCAACCTCATAATGATGAAAATACACTAAATGAGTTTGTAGTACATTAAAAACTATTACCTTAATTTTATGCCTATTATACAGATTCATTTCCAAAAAATGAACTAATTTTTCAAAAAGAATAAAATTTATCTGTTTGTGGAAAACGAAAGATAGTTATTTATAAGGGGATGACATGATGGATGATCAAAAGAAAACCTATTATATAGATGTTGGTACAGGTGAAATATCGAGAAGTGCAACAAGTTCGACATGGAGTTATAAAATTCATGCTACTGATGAGGAAATTACTCAGCTTCGTGAACTCTTCGAGCAAAACTGCTCCAATGAATTAGGGACATTTATCAGGGCGCATATTCCATTTAAGGAATATCACCATGACAAAGACAATGATGACTATGATAGCAATTTGCAACAAGCTTATAGCATCATTCACAAGCTTGGTGATGAGGGAACAAAAGCACATATTGAGAGTATGAATATTTTACCTCGGTAACCTTAATTTAACAAGTGAAATAAATCCTTATCGATAATAGATAAGGATTTTTCTTCTTTTCAGATGAATCGATTATAATAAAAGCAACATTGTTTTTTATAAGGGGTTTGTCATGAAAGAATTTTATGATTTTTATGGGAATAAAGTGAGCTTGTCTTTTTCAAAAAATCAATTTCAAGAGGAAACAAAACATGTTCTAGTTATTTGTCAGTATCAGAATGGCTGGCTGCTGACGAATCATAAAAAACGCGGGCTTGAATTTCCAGGAGGGAAACAAGAGGCAGGTGAAACGCTTGTAGAGGCGGCAAGACGAGAAGTGTATGAAGAAACCGGTGCCATTCTGGGGGACATCATAAGGATTGGGGAATATAAAGTATCCAGTCAAAATGAGGCCTTTGTGAAAGCTGTGTTTTGGGGAATGATAACGAGAATGGAAAGAACGAATAGTTATCTCGAAACAAACGGGCCGGTTTTTGTAAAAGGAGATCTCTTAAAAGATCGGTTTGGAGATGATTACAGCTTTATTATGAAGGACCAAGTCATAGAGGAATGCATGAAACATATTGAAAAACTGCAAGGAGATGTAATAGTTGAAGATGGAAAGCGGAAGAATTGTTAATCAATATCGATTCCCTTCTCCAAATCCAAATGTGGAAATAACAATCATCACTTACATATCTAATGGCTTACAGGTAAAAGGAATGCTCGCAGCACCGAAGCATATGGAAACTTGTGACGGGTTTCTTTATTTAAGGGGAGGAATAAAAAATGTCGGCAGGGTAAGACCAGCCCGCATTGCTCAATTTGCTGCAGAGGGATTTACTGTATTTGCCCCTTTTTATCGCGGAAATCAAGGCGGGGAAGGAAATGAAGATTTTGCAGGGAAGGATAGAGAAGACGCATTTTCTGCCTATTTACTGTTAAAATCACTCACTTCGGTTAAAAAGATTCACATCTTTGGCTTTTCCCGCGGAGGTGTGATGGCATTACTTACAGGAATTCAGTTTCCGGATGCCTCCTCTGTTGTCACATGGGGTGGTGTAAGTGATATGTCACTAACCTATTACGAACGAAAAGATTTGCGGAGAATGATGAAAAGGGTAATCGGAGGCACACCTGAAAAATATCCCGAACGCTACCATGAGAGGACACCATTATTTGAACTGGAGAATTTGGCAGCTCCCGTCTTGATTATTCATGGGGTGAAGGATGAAAATGTATCGGTGGAGCATGGTTTTAGGCTTGAAAAGCGGTTAAGGATGCTTAATAGACCTGTTGAGTCCTGGTATTTTGAGTCGTACACACATTATTTTCCTCCGATGATAAACCGAAAAATTGTAGCAGACCTATCGAGGTGGATGAAAAGTCAGGGCAATTAATGATAATATATTATTAGAACCAAGCAGAGGAGCGGATTTGTGATGGGTATGCCCCTTGAAGTGAATACGTTGATTGTTACGAAGGGCCGGGAAAAAAGAGTGGAAGAAAATCTCTTTCTCTTGGAAAAAGAAGGATACAGACTTTATCCGATTGATATTCCCATTGATGTTCGAAAAACGATTGAAAGCGATTCAAACGGAACAGCTGTGATCAAGAAAGTGGAATGGCAGAATCGAACAACGGTTATAACTTATCAATTAATTTCATTGAATTCGACAAATTAAAAAAGAAGGCTGACCCAAAAAGGGTCAGCCATTTTGTTTCTATTATGCAATCGGTCCGCCATTTTCGATGATTTCTTGCGGAACGGTGGTGAATTTTTTAAAGTTTTCACGGAATTTTGCCGCTAATTCTTTTGCTTTTACTTCATAGGCTTGTGAATTTTCCCAAGTTTTTTGCGGCTGAAGAACTTCATCAGGAACACCCGCAATATGAAGAGGGATATTTAATCCAAAAATAGAGTCTTGAACCGTTTCGACATGATTCAATTCCCCTTCAAGTGCAGCTTCCACCATGGCTCTTGTATAGGACAGCTTCATTCTGTTCCCAACGCCATATTCACCGCCGGTCCAGCCGGTATTAACGAGAAATACATTTGCTCCATGTTCAAGTATTTTTTTGCCGAGCATTTCCGCATACCGAGTGGCACGAAGCGGAAGGAATGGCGCACCAAAACATGTTGAGAATGTTGCTTCCGGTGCGGTTACTCCGCGTTCTGTACCGGCCAGCTTGGAAGTATAGCCGCTTAAGAAGTGATACATGGCTTGTTCCTTTGTCAGTTTAGAGATTGGCGGCAATACGCCAAAGGCATCTGCAGTCAAGAATACGATCGTGTTAGGATGACCGGCAATGCTTGGAAGAATGATATTATCAATCGCTTGGATTGGATATGCTGCTCTTGTATTTTCCGTTAATGTCCCATCATCGTAATCAGCGACCCTTGATTCAGGATTGATGGTCACATTCTCTAATACTGTACCAAAGCGAATGGCGTCAAAAATCTGCGGTTCCTTTTCCCTCGTTAGGTTAATGCATTTCGCGTAACAGCCACCCTCGATATTAAAGACACCGTTAGCCGACCAGCCATGTTCATCATCGCCAATGAGACGGCGGGTAGGATCGGCTGATAGAGTCGTTTTTCCTGTTCCGGATAGCCCAAAGAAAAGGGCCACATCGCCTTCTTGCCCTACATTGGCTGAACAATGCATCGATAAAATATTATTTTCAGGAAGCAAATAGTTCATGACAGAGAAAATAGATTTTTTCATTTCTCCTGCATACTCTGTACCGCCAATTAAAACAGTACGCTGTTCAAAAGAGATGATAATAAAAGTTTCGGAGTTTGTCCCGTCAACAGCTGGGTTCGCTTTAAAGTCAGGCACAGAAATAACCGTAAACCCTGGATCATGGGATAACATCTCTTCCTCATTCGGACGAATAAATAATTGATGGACAAACAAATTATGCCAGGCATATTCATTTATTACTTGAATCGGAAGCTGAGTCTTTTTATCAGCACCAGCAAACCCTTTAAAAACAAAAATCTCATTTTTATCTTTTAAATAGTCTAGAACTTTATGATAAAGGTTTGTAAAAGCTTCTTCGGAAATGGACTGATTGTTTCCCCAGTCGATTTTATCTTTAGTGGATTCCTCAACAACAATAAATTTGTCTTTTGGTGAACGTCCTGTATATTTTCCTGTGGAAACCCGGATGGCACCGGTTGAGGATAAGGTCCCCTCATTGCGGAGTAAAATTTTTTCAACAAGTTGAGGTACGGATAACTGGGTCTGGACATGGCTTTCACTCAGTAATTGTTTTAACCCGTTTGGAATATGAACTGAATTCATTTTAAGAATCCTTCCTTTTTTAAGTTTTTTAAATGATCTCTTCTTGGTAAAAAGTATAACACATTTATTTTAATAGTCTATACTAATTAATAAAATAATTGACTTCAATACCACAATTATAAAATTAGGCAAAATTAATGATAATTTACATAGGATTATGCTTCTTTTATATGAAACAATGCGAATTTAGTATGAGTGATTGGGCAATTTTTAATTAAGATTCTTTTCAAAAAAATTATTGACATTGTTCGACAGCGTGGGGTAAGATTGAAAATTGAACGGATACTCTCTTATCCCGAGCTGGTGGAGGGACAGGCCCTATGAAACCCAGCAACCTGCAACAACGAAAATGATCAACAACGGAATTGCTTTATTATTCCATCACATTTTCCGAGCAAAGGTGCTAAACCTGAAGCAAGGCTTGACCTTGGACGATAAGAGTGAAAGGCGCGCAAATCTTTTGCTTTCAACCTTTCCTCATAATGGAAAGGTTTTTTGTATTTTGTGCAGTTAATTCGCTAATCATTTATTTCCATTGTGAAAATACACTAGGGATTGTTTTTCATAAAAACCCCCTATTAACTTCATACTACTAAGGGAATGAGTTCCGTATCATATTATTTCATTTTTAGGAGGAATTCAGATGTCAACAAAACGTCGTTTGTTTACTTCTGAATCAGTAACTGAAGGTCATCCTGACAAGATTTGTGACCAAATTTCTGATTCGATTTTAGATGCGATTTTAGCCAAGGATGCGAATGCCCGTGTTGCGGCAGAAACTTCCGTAACCACTGGTTTAGTCCTTGTAGCAGGGGAAATCACAACTTCTACTTATGTGGATATTCCAAAAATTGTCCGTGAAACGATAAAAGAGATCGGATACAATCGTGCTAAATACGGCTTTGATTCTGAGACTTGTGCTGTATTAACCTCTATTGACGAACAATCAGCTGACATTGCGATGGGTGTTGATCAGGCACTTGAAGCTCGTGAAGGTCAAATGTCTGATGAACAAATTGAAGCAATTGGTGCAGGGGACCAAGGTCTAATGTTTGGTTTTGCTTGTAATGAAACAAAAGAGCTTATGCCTCTTCCAATTTCTCTTGCACATAAGCTTGCCCGTCGTTTAACAGAGGTTCGTAAAGAAGAGATTCTTCCTTATCTGCGTCCAGATGGTAAAACCCAAGTAACGGTTGAGTATGATGAAAATGATAAACCTGTACGGATTGACACCATCGTAATCTCTACTCAGCACCATCCTGAAATTGCCTTGGAGCAAATTCAACGCAATCTAAAGGAATATGTTATTAATCCGGTAGTTCCAAGTGAACTAATCGATGAAAACACAAAATATTTCATTAACCCAACAGGCCGTTTCGTTATTGGCGGACCACAAGGGGATGCCGGCTTAACAGGACGTAAGATCATCGTTGATACGTATGGCGGATATGCTCGTCATGGCGGCGGTGCATTCTCTGGTAAGGATCCTACAAAAGTTGACCGTTCTGCGGCATATGCAGCCCGCTACGTTGCAAAAAATATTGTTGCAGCCGGACTTGCAGAAAAGTGTGAAGTACAGCTGGCTTATGCAATCGGTGTCGCTAGACCGGTTTCCATTTCGGTTGATACATTTGGTACAGGGAAAGTAAGTGAAGAGGTATTGGTGGATTTAGTAAGTGAAAACTTTGACCTGCGTCCAGCGGGTATCATCAATATGCTGAACCTTCGCCGCCCAATTTACAAACAAACGGCTGCATATGGTCATTTTGGCCGTATTGATGTTGACCTTCCTTGGGAGCGTACAGATAAAGCAGACAAGTTACGTGAACAAGCTTCTAATCGATAATATAGCAGGGAGTTGCATTTTTTCATGCAGCTCCCTTTTTATTTGACTAAGGATTCTAAAACAGGTGAAAACTGGATAATATCTTAATTATATTGGAATTCCAGATTGGGAGTGTTGGGTAATCATGTGTGGTTTTATTGGCTGCGTTCATGAACAAACGCAAAGCTACCGGGAAAATCAAAAACATCTATTTAAAAATATGAACGATATCATTACCCATCGTGGCCCGGATGATGATGGATTTTATTATGACGAGCATATTCAATTCGGGTTTCGCCGCTTAAGTATTATTGATATTGAGTCCGGACATCAGCCGCTTACCTATGAAAATGAGCGATATTGGATTATTTTTAATGGTGAGGTATATAACTATGTGGAATTGCGAGAAGAGCTTTTAAAAGAAGGACTGCAGTTTGCAACCCATTCTGATACGGAAGTGATCGTAGCTCTTTACAGCCATTTTAAAGAGAGGGCCGTTGAAAAGCTCCGCGGGATGTTCTCGTTTGTCATTTGGGATAAACAGGAGCAACACCTTTTTGGGGCAAGAGATCCCTTCGGCATAAAACCATTTTTTTATTTTGAAGATGATGACAGAACCTTTTTTGCCTCGGAGAAAAAAAGCATCCTGCTAGCACTTCAAAATGATGTGCTAAATTTCCAGGCCTTGCAGCACTATTTTACCTATCAATTTGTGCCGGAGCCCAATACCTTATCCGCCGGAATCAATAAACTTGAGCCCGGGCACTATTTTACAAAAAAAATTGGTTCTCCTATGAAAATCAAGCAATATTGGAAAGCCCGATTTGCACCCGTAAAAGGATCCGAATCAGATTTTGTGAGTGAGATTAAAAGGGTCTTAATGGATTCAGTGAAAATCCATATGCGCAGTGACGTACCTGTTGGCTCCTTTCTTTCAGGCGGTATTGATTCTTCAATCATTGTTTCAATCGCGAAAGAGTTTCATCCATCCATAAAAACATTTTCGGTAGGGTTTGACCGGAATGGATACAGTGAAATTGATGTGGCGAAGGAAACGGCTGAAAAGCTTGGGGTAGAAAATATCAGCTATTGTATCACCCCGGAAGAATACATGAAGGAGCTCCCGAAAATCATCTGGCATATGGATGATCCCTTAGCAGACCCGGCCTGTGTTCCACTGTATTTTGTTGCTCGAGAGGCGAGGAAACACGTGACGGTTGTTCTCTCAGGTGAAGGAGCGGATGAACTGTTTGGCGGCTACAATATTTATCGGGAACCGCAATCGTTGGAAGTATTTAATAAGGTGCCCGGTGCTGTAAAACAATTTCTGTATTGGACGGCAGGAATGCTGCCAGATGGTGTAAAAGGAAAAAACTTTATTATGCGCGGCGTGACCCCAATGGAGAAGCGGTATATTGGAAATGCGAAAATGTTTTCAGAAGAAGAAAAACAGGGATTACTCACTGTTTATCAGGAAGGTCTGAAATATACTGACATCACAAAACCCTTTTATGAGGAATCTCGAGAGTATGACCCTGTGAATCGGATGCAATATATTGATATCCACACTTGGCTGCGAGGTGATATTCTCCTTAAAGCCGACCGAATGACAATGGCTCATTCACTTGAATTACGGGTTCCCTTTCTCGACAAGTCGGTGTTTGAGACGGCTTCAAGAATCCCTGCAAGTCTCAAAACAGCGAATGGAACGACAAAGTATATCCTTAGGAAAGCGGTAGAAGGGATTGTTCCAGATCATGTCCTTAACAGAAAAAAACTCGGGTTCCCTGTCCCCATCCGTCATTGGCTGAAGGAGGAAATGAATGACTGGGCAAAAAAAATAATCCGTGAAAGCAATACGGATTATTTAATCAATAAAAAATATTTATTAAATCTCCTGGAGGACCATTGCCGAGGAAAGGCCGATTACAGCCGGAAAATTTGGACAGGGCTTATGTTCATTATATGGCATCAAGTTTTTGTCGAAGAAAAGTATGCCTTTCAGCGTCAATTTGCAGGTATTCCTCTAACCACGAAAAACTAAGGGAAACACAATCTCCCTTAGTTTTTATTCATTTTTTTGCAGTGATTTATAAAATTGTGCTTTTTCTGCATATTCCCTTGAGATTCTTTCCATGTCCTTTATATCTTCAGGTGTTAGTTCCCTTATAACTTTGGCAGGTCTTCCAAATGCCAATGTATTTGGTGGAATCTTTTTTCCTTGAGGGACAAGACTTCCGGCTCCAATAAATGCCCCTTCGCCAATCTCGGCATTATCAAGGATGATGGAGCCCATGCCGATTAATGCCTTTTTCCTAATGATACAACTATGGAGAATCACTTGATGTCCTACAGTTACTTCATCTTCTAATATAAGCGGATTATTAGGGCTTTGATGAAGAACAGAATTGTCCTGAATATTGACTTTGTTCCCAATGATCGTCGGGGCAACATCGCCGCGGACCACGGAATTAAACCAGACGCTTGATTCTTCCCCGATGGTAACATCGCCTGTTATGGTTACAAAATCAGCAATAAAGGCAGAATCAGCGATCACGGGATCTTTATCTTTATAGGGATAGATCATAAAAATTCGCTCCTTTTAACATGATGAGTTTATTGTAGCGAAATTGTTCTATAGAGTAAAAGTAATTTGCATTTGATTTCTAGAGTCTTTTGATGCGTGACCTTTGCTTTATTTATGGTAATATAAATAATAATTATTCGGTTTTAGGAGGAAAGAAAATGTGGAAATGGGAAGCGGAAGGGGACGCGAAAGCTGTTATTGTGATGGTTCATGGGGCTATGGAGCATCATCGCCGCTATGGCTGGCTAATTGAAATGTGGCGGTTATCAGGCTTTCATGTCATCATGGCAGACCTCCCTGGACAAGGAATGACCACAAGATCCCTTAGAGGCCATATTGATTCCTTTGATGAGTACATATATGAGGTAAAGGACTGGATTCAAGCTGCATATCGCTATAATTTACCGGTTTTTTTACTCGGACACAGTATGGGAGGATTAATTTCTATCCGTCTGCTTCAGGAGGAGAGAATGAATGTAGCAGGGGTAATCCTTTCCTCCCCATGTTTGGGCTTGGTTCAAACACCATCTAAATTTTTAGATTTACTTTCCCATGGATTGAACATTGTCTTTCCTACTTTTCGGATGAATTCCGGTTTGACGGTAGATATGGCGACGAGGAATTTAGATGTTCGTGAAGCAGATGTGAATGATACGCTCTATATCACAAAGGTATCAGTTAGATGGTATCGAGAACTATTATCGGCCATAAAGCTGGCGTTTCAAAACATGGATAAAATTCAAGATGTCCCCATGCTCGTCATGCAAGGCGGGGATGATAAGATCGTTAATAAAATTACCGTAAAAAATTGGTTTAACCATGCTCCATTATCGGAAAAACGATTTAAAGAATGGCAAAAATGTTATCATGAAATTTTTAATGAGCCTGAGCGTGAGGAAATATTTGAGTATGCCAAGGACTTTGTCCTCGGTCAATTAAAATCAATTGGCTATATTGTATAAAGGGGGCGGGATGGATGCCATTTTCAATGATGCCAATTAGCTTAATGTCAAGGGTTTACCGTAAAATCATTCCAGCTGTGCATCAAGAGCTAAAGGTTTGGAAATCTCGTGCCGAAAAAATCCCAAATCCTGAGCTAAGAAGACAGGCGCTTGCCAGCATTGAACATAAAACGTTTCACTGTGAAGGCGGAGCGATACTTGCGCTAATGGCAAAGGAGCATTATAAAACAGCTGTTAAGTTTATCGTCGCCTATCAAACCATAAGTGATTATTTAGATAATCTTTGTGACCGAAGCACCTCCCTTGACCCGAATGATTTTGCCGCACTCCACGAATCGATGTCTGATGCACTGACGCCGGATGCCGTAGAGAAAAACTATTATCGGCTCCGGGATGACCAAGATGATGGAAATTACTTGAATGATTTATCGAATACATGCCGCACCGTTTTAAAGGAAATAACACATTTTACGTTCATTGAAAATCATCTCATGGAACTCTGCCGTTATTATTGCGATTTGCAAATTCATAAACATGTTATTTTTGAAGAAAGAGTGCCGCGTTTGGAAGAATGGTTCAAGCATTATCAAAGTAAATTGCCCGAAATGGAATGGTATGAATTTTCGGCATGCTCCGGGTCAACACTAGGGATTTTTTGCCTTATTTCTTATGCATTGCGTGATGATTTTAAGGCCCAAGATGCTGAGAATATTCGGAAGGGATATTTCCCGTATATTCAAGGATTACATATTTTATTGGATTATTTTATTGATCAGGAGGAAGACCTTGCCGGTGGAGATTTAAATTTTTGCTTTTATTACGAAAATCAGGAAAAGCTGTTTAGCCGATTAAAACATTTTGTAGTGGAAGCCGACCGCCATACGGAATATCTCCCACATAAAAAATTCCACCAACTGATTAACCGCGGGCTGTTAGGGATTTATTTGTCAGACGGAAAAGTCCGTAAACAAAAGAGCGTTCGCAAGCTGGCAAAGGAAATCATAAAGGCTGGCGGCAGCATAAGTTATTTTTTCTATTTAAATGGCCTTGCTTACCGTTCCTTGCAGCGCTGGATGCCAACGTTTGTAACTCGGTTAATTGTAAAATAAAAGGGTCAGACCCTCTTGTTCAACACTCAAATATAGCGCTTTTAAGATAAGTTCAGCCTATATATTGACGTTGTGGGGTCTGACCCTTTGTTTGTGACAGCCTTTATCTTTTTTCAATCGCTACAATAAAAGGCGGATTGTTTTGTTGATTGATAAATTGGTACTGCAGAACATGCGCGGTTTTTTGATCTATTTTTCGACAGTAATTCAGCAGGGTATCTCGTTCCAGAGATCCTCCCTCATGACCATGATAAATAACGAGTACGATGATTCCTTCCGGTGCCATGATCTTCAAAAGCTGTTCGATTGCGGCAATCGTTGTATCAGGTTTCGTTATGATCGTTTTATCGCTTCCCGGTAAGTATCCGAGGTTAAAAATGGCACCGGTTATCTTCCCATGATCTGTGGCAGGAATATGGTCCGCAAGAGTTTCATGCCCTTGATGCACCAAAACAACCCTCTCTAATAAGCCCTCTTTAATGAGTCGTTCTGAGCTTGCTGCAATGGCTTCTTCTTGAACATCAAAGCCGTATACTCTGCCCGATTCACCCGCTAATTTTGCTAAAAATACGGTATCATGCCCGTTTCCTAATGTAGCATCAACGACGATGTCACCACTTTTAACGGATTTTTCAAGTAAAGTTTTTGCATAAGGGAGAATTCGATCCAAGTGCATTAGGCATTCCCCTGTTGATAAAATTTACCCTGCCAGCTGTTTCGTGCTTTTAGCTCTGCATCAATGGCATTTAAAACTTCCCATTTGTTAACACTCCACATTGGTCCTACCATCAGGTCAATAGGACCATCGCCGGTGATTCGATGGACAATCATTTCCGGTGGTAAAATTTCTAATTGATCACATACTAACTTTACATAGCTTTCTTGAGAAAGAAATTCAAGCATGCCCTTTTCATATTGCTTGACCATTGGTGTGCCTTTCAAAAGGTGAAGTAAATGAATTTTAATTCCCTGAACGTCTAATTTTGCAACTTCACGAGCCGTTTCCATCATCATTTCATTTGTTTCAAGCGGCAAACCGTTAATGATATGAGAGCAAATGCGAATTCCATGCTTACGCAGTTTTTCAACGCCTTCTTTATAGCATTGGTAATCGTGCGCACGGTTTATAAGCAATGCAGTTCGTTCATGGACCGTCTGAAGACCAAGCTCCACCCACAGGTAGGTTCTTTTATTTAACTCGGCCAAGTATTCCACAACATCATCCGGCAGGCAATCTGGACGAGTGGCAATCGATAGCCCAACCACACCTTCCTGCTTGAGGACTGTTTCATATTTTTCCCGAAGAACCTCTACTGGCGCATGCGTATTCGTAAAGGCTTGGAAGTAAGCCAAATATTTGCCGTCCTTCCATTTTGTATGCATTTTATCCTTTATATCTTGAAATTGCTTTTCAAGTGAGTCGACTCGGTTACCAGCGAAATCACCTGAACCTGATGCGCTGCAAAAGGTACAACCGCCGTGTGCAACCGTACCATCGCGGTTTGGACAATCAAATCCACCGTCTAAGGCTATTTTAAAAACCTTATGACCGAATTGCTCTCGAAGGTGGTAATTCCATGTGTGGTATCGTTTATCATCTGTTGCATATCGAAAAGGCTTGGTCTGAAGCATATCAGATGCCTCCTTTTATTAAAAAGTTTTAATCACATAAATTCAATTTTAACATGAAGCCAGAGGCTAATCCAATTGAACAAATTGGCAGCAAATATCTCGGTTCCTTTTGTTTAGGAAAAGGATTGGGGAACAAAATAATAAATGAAGCAGTGTGCTTCAAGAAATAGCAGGTATGAAAGGGGTTTTAAGATGGCTACTCGTGAGTCAATGGAAAATTTAATTCAGCAGTGTGAGGATGCTATTCGATATGCCCAGAACCAATACAAAGAAAGCAGCCTTCAAGAGCACTATAATAATGATGATTACACGCAGGCTTTACAATCTCTTGAAGACACGTATCAGGATATTTGCAAGATGGCGCAATTTGCAAATTCGCAGCAGCGGGAGCAGCTTCACAGAATGAGATTGCAGCTGCAGCAGATCCAAAATACGATGATCCTACAGGGGTATTAAGAGGAGGACAAACTTAGTGAAAAAACGATCAAAACAGCAAAATCCCGAGCAAAAGACACGAAATGGAATCAATAGTAACGATATAGAGCTTGGCCAGGATGTAGATTTAGTCAAGCAATCAAAAAAGAAATACGAACAATCTGGCGGCCAGCCGGTCAAATCGAAAATGCATCAGGAACAAGATCAATCATCGTGATCAAATAAGCCCTCAACATGCTGTTGGGGGTTTTTGTATGTCCTTTAGAAAAAGTATTGCACCCCAATCGAAAACAGGCTAAAATTACCTAGGGAATCGAAATAGTTACTATATAAAGGAGCGATATCATGCCTCGTGCCTTATGGCTCTTAATTATTGGAATGGCAGTGAATTCAACTGGCTCTTCTTTTTTATGGCCGCTAAATACAATCTATATTCATAATCATCTTGGAAAAAGTTTATCTATGGCGGGACTGGTGCTCCTATTCAACTCTGGGGCAAGTGTCATTGGCAATTTGTTCGGGGGAAGTTTATTCGATAAATTCGGTGGCTATAAATCCATTTTACTTGGAATCGCTATTTCCTTGCTCGCCGTGAGCGGACTCTCGATTTGGCATGGCTGGCCCGAATATATTTTCTTTTTAACCATTATTGGACTAGGAACTGGAGTTATTTTCCCATCGATGTATGCTATGGCAGGCTCTGTTTGGACCGAAGGAGGACGGAAGGCCTTTAATGCCATGTACGTTGCTCAAAATGTCGGCGTTGCCATAGGTGCTGCACTAGGAGGCATTGTCGCGGATTACTCCTTCCAATTAATCTTTCTTGCTAACACCCTAATGTATGTGATCTTTTTACTGATTGCCGTTTTTGGCTATAAGGGGATTACAGTGAGTTCTGCAAATCATACGAAAAAACAACAAGAAACCATTGTAAATAACAAAAGAAATGTAAAAGCCCTGTTAATCCTTTGTTCAGGCTATTTGTTATGCTGGGTGGCGTATGTTCAATGGACCACCACCATCGCATCATACACACAGCAGATTCATATTACCTTATCGCAATATAGCTTTTTATGGACTATTAACGGTGCACTAATCGTCCTTGGACAGCCATTATTAAATATGGTATTAAAGCGATTTAATTCCAATTTAAAAGCACAAATGATCATTGGCATTGTCATCTTTATCCTCTCATTTTTGGTAGTAGGGAATTCCAAAGCTTTTACAGGGTTTCTAATTGGGATGATCGTTTTAACAATTGGCGAGATGTTTATTTGGCCGGCAGTACCGACAGTTGCCTTTTCATTGGCCCCTAAGGGACGAGAAGGGTTTTATCAAGGAATTGTCAACAGCACTGCGACTGGAGGAAGGATGATCGGTCCCTTGCTTGGCGGTATGATTGTCGATATGTATAGTATGTCCACTTTGTTTATTGTATTAATTGGTCTATTCATCATTTCGATTATTACAACTTTTATGTACGACCGGGTCCTCAAATCAAAAAAACAAATTGGCGCGAATGCAACAACCGGTTCATTATAAACGAACCGGTTTTTTTATATGTTTAAAATTATTTCCTTCGGCCGATACTGTTTTTAGGCTTTTGTTTTCTTGCAAATCGCAGGAAAATTTAATACAATAACCCTATATCTTTATAATTAAAAACATTGATTAGGATTAGTAATGGTTCATACTCGCAAATAGAGAGTTGACGGCTGGTGGGAGTCAACCGAGTACATCATGAACTCGCCTAGGAGTTGCAGACATGAAATTTGCAGTAATGTTTGCCGTTTTCCGCGTTAAGGATAATGAAGCGAGTGTTTTTGACACTAATGTGGGTGGTACCGCGGGAAGATACATACAATCCTCTCGTCCCTATTTGGGATGAGGGGATTTTTTTATTTTTAGAAGGAGGCAGTACTTATGAGTTTCGATCATCAGCAAATCGAAAAAAAATGGCAAAAGAAATGGGAAGAAGAAAAAACATTTAAAACAAGCGAAGAATTTGAAAAAAGAAAATTCTACGCATTAGATATGTTTCCATATCCATCAGGGGCAGGACTTCATGTTGGCCACCCAGAAGGCTATACCGCAACAGATATCCTTTCTCGTACTAAACGGATGCAGGGCTATAATGTCCTTCACCCAATGGGCTGGGATGCCTTTGGATTACCGGCTGAACAATATGCATTAGACACTGGTAACGACCCGGCTGAATTTACGGAACAAAATATCAACACCTTCCGCAGACAAATTAAATCCTTAGGATTCTCCTATGATTGGGACCGGGAAGTAAACACAACCGATCCCGACTATTATAAATGGACACAATGGATTTTCTTGAAGCTTTGGGAAAAAGGTCTTGCCTATATTGATGAAGTAGCCGTTAACTGGTGCCCGGCACTAGGAACTGTTTTGGCAAATGAAGAGGTGATCGACGGCAAGAGTGAGCGTGGCGGTCATCCCGTTGAACGTCGCCCGATGAAACAATGGATGTTAAAAATTACGGCATATGGCGACCGTTTACTTGAGGATCTTGAGGAGCTTGATTGGCCGGAAAGTTTGAAGGAAATGCAACGAAATTGGATTGGCCGTTCTGAAGGGGCCGAAGTTACCTTCCAAATTGCCGGACATGATGAAACGTTTACGGTATTTACCACTCGACCTGATACATTGTTTGGTGCGACCTACGCAGTGCTTGCTCCTGAACATTCGTTTGTCGACAAGATTACTACAGAAGAACAACGTCCAGCAGTTGATGCCTATTTAGAAAAAGTGAAAAGTAAGAGCGATCTTGAACGAACCGATCTTGCGAAAGAAAAATCCGGAGTATTTACCGGGGCATTTGCGATTAACCCTGCAAATGGCGAGAAGATGCCGATCTGGATTGCCGATTATGTCCTAGTCAGCTATGGAACGGGTGCCATCATGGCCGTTCCTGCACATGATGAACGCGACTATGAATTCGCCCAGCAATTTGCCTTGCCAATTAAGCAGGTGGTTGCAGGCGGTGATATTCAACAAGAGGCTTACACCGGTGATGGTGAACATATAAATTCCGATTTCCTAAATGGGTTGGATAAAGCGGATGCCATTCAAAAAATGATTGCCTGGCTTGAAGAAAAAGGGATTGGGACAAAGAAAGTTACCTTCCGTTTACGTGACTGGTTATTCAGCCGCCAGCGCTATTGGGGTGAACCGATTCCAATTATTCATTGGGAAGATGGCACAATGACAGCTGTATCGGAAGATGAGCTTCCATTGATGTTACCGAAAACGACAGAAATCAGACCATCTGGTACTGGAGAATCACCACTTGCCGTGATTGAGGATTGGGTAAATGTTGTCGACTCGAAGACGGGTAAAAAGGGTCGTCGTGAAACGAATACAATGCCGCAATGGGCCGGCAGCTGCTGGTATTATTTACGCTATATCGATCCAAAGAATGATCAGGCCATTGCGGCTGAGGAAAAATTAAAGCATTGGCTGCCGGTGGATACGTATATTGGCGGTGCCGAGCATGCAGTTCTTCACCTTTTATACGCTCGTTTCTGGCATAAGTTTTTATACGATATCGGCGTTGTGCCTACAAAGGAACCATTCCAAAAGTTATTTAACCAAGGAATGATTTTAGGCGAAAACAATGAAAAAATGAGTAAATCAAAAGGCAATGTAGTGAACCCTGATGATATTGTAAACAGCCATGGTGCTGATACGCTTCGCCTATATGAAATGTTTATGGGACCGCTGGATGCATCGATTGCCTGGTCTACCAATGGTCTTGACGGTTCACGTCGTTTCCTTGATCGGATTTGGCGCTTAATGATAGAAGAAAATGGTGAATTAAATCCAAAAATTCAGCCAAACGAAGAAGCGGCCAATTTGGAAAAAACGTATCATCAAACCGTGAAGAAGGTAACAGAGGATTATGAAGGTTTACGATTCAATACCGCTATTTCGCAAATGATGGTATTTATCAACGAAGCATACAAATCCACTGTTCTTCCTAAAGATTATGTGGAAGGCTTTGTAAAATTACTTTCACCTGTTTGTCCGCATATTGCAGAGGAGCTTTGGGAAAAGTTGGGCCATAGTGGTACAATTTCCTATGAAGCATGGCCTGCATATGATGAAGCAAAACTTGTTGATGAAGAAGTTGAAATTGTCATCCAGGTTAATGGTAAGGTAAAAATGAAGCTATTGGTTCCAACAGATGCAAGTAAAGAAGCATTAGAAGGAATCGCCATGGAAGATGACCGTGTGAAGGAGCAAATCGAAGGAAAAACCGTTCGCAAGGTCATTACCGTTCCGGGTAAACTAGTCAATATCGTAGCAAATTAAAATAACGAGGGGGCTCAAGCAGCCTCCTTTTTTAAAGGGGATGGAATGAATGGAAGAAATTCAAATAATCACACCTGATGAATTGCAAAAAAAGCTCGAGAACGGGGAAAAGCTTGAGCTTGTTGATGTAAGGGAAGATGAAGAAGTAGCTGAAGGCATGATTCCCGGAGCAAAGCATATCCGTATGGGAGACATTCCAGCTAACCTGGATTATTTTGATAAGGATAAAGAATATATCTTTATTTGCCGCTCCAGCCGCCGCAGTGAAAATGTTTGTTATTATCTGCAGGATCAAGGCTATAAAGTCCGTAACATGATTGGCGGCATGCTTAACTGGACAGGAAATGTAAAATAAAAGGATGTCTCAAAGAGGTCTGACCCTTATGTTTGGGGGCAGCCTCTTTATTTTTCTCCACAGCAATCAGTTTTTAGCAGTATTTTCCCCATAATCAGGTTCCACCAGTGGTAGTATCAAAGCTGCGGTGATGCCCAGATGATTGGCTACCATTAGAAAATTGGTCTTGATTCTGCCCAAAGCTATCATTACTATTATCAAAATTCCCGGAATTATCGCTGCCAAATTGGGAGGAATTATCATCACCGAATAAAGAATTAGAATTGGAATTGGCGTCACCCTGCCATTGACCGCTTTGGGAATTGGCATCATTTTGTGATTGCTGATTATTGAACGGCATGTTTTGGCTTGCCGAAGATGGATTGTTTGTCTTATTACCATTTGATAGACCAAGATAGGACATCATCCCTGCGACTAAAGCAAGACTTCCAAAGCTTACGCCCCAAGAAATAAATCGATTTTTTTCCAATTTGAAATGCTCCTTTCTTTCCAAACTAATAGCAGTTTACAAGATAAACCTTAATTTAAACTTAATTTTCCAAAAACTCTATTTTAAAAATTCAGAAAAAAGGAAATGATGATAGAAAAAGGAAAGGGAGAGTAGCTTGATACAGGTTAAGTTGTTTGATCGGGAGCATGAGAAAGATTTGGAGAAGGACATGAATCGATTTTTAAAAGATTTAGATGAAAGAAAATTATTAGATATAAAATATAATGTTGCAGCAATGACAGAGGAAGAAGAGGAAGATCAAATCTACTGTTTTACGGCAATGATTATTTACCGGTCCTGACATGTCAGGACCGGTTTTTTGCTGATAAAGAGGCATTTGTCCCTGCTAATCTGCCGGTAACCAGGGCAGAAGTAATATTATAACCACCGGTATAGCCGTGAATATCAAGAATTTCCCCGCAAAAATAGAGGCCGTTCATTAACTTCGACTTCATGGTTTGCGGCTCGATTTCTTTCACTGATACGCCACCACCGGTCACAAATGCTTTTTCGATTGGAAGTGTGCCATTAACCTTCATCGTAAATTGCTTGCAGCTTTTTGAAAAACTGCGAATCTTTTCATTGGAAATCATCCCGCTCTGTGCACCAGGGTCAATGTCATTTTGAGCAAGCAGAAACAGCAGATATCGCTCCGGAACCAGCCCTTTTAATAGATTTTTGATGCTTTTTTTCGGCTCCGTTTTTATTAGTTTGGAGATTTCCTGAAAAATTTTTTCTTCTGTTCTATCAGGGATAGCATCAAGACTCATCGTCACTTCTGCGAGATTCCATTTTTTCATGGCTTTCACAACAAACTGACTGCATCTCAACACAGCAGGGCCGCTGATCCCAAAATGGGTAAAAATCATATCCATGCGGTGCGAAATAATCGATTTCCCTTTTGGATTTAGGACGCTTAGATTAATATCCCGTAAAGAAAGCCCTTGAAGCGTCTTATTTTGAATAAAAGGTTCATTGGAGGTGACAGGCACCTCCGTTGGAAAAAGATCGGTGATGGTATGGCCCGCTTTTTCCGCCCATGCATAGCCATCACCAGTGGAGCCTGTATGCGGTACAGATTTTCCGCCAACGGCAATGACAATGGATTTCGCGTCAATTTTTCCACCATCCTTCAATAAAACTGACGCTACACGACCATTTTCATAAATAAGATCCTTCACCGAGCAATTCTTAAAGATTCTTACCTTCAGTTTTTCTAACTTAGTCAGCAATGCATCAACAACGGATTGAGCTTTATTGGAAACAGGAAACATCCGACCGTGATCTTCCTCTTTCAAAGCGATTCCGAGATTTTCAAAAAAAGCAATAATATCTTCATTACTAAAAATCGAAAAGGCGCTGTATAAAAATTTACCGTTACCAGGCAAATGCTTAATAATTTCTTCAACAGGCAGGCGATTGGTCACATTGCAGCGGCCACCTCCGGAAATAGCCAATTTCCTGCCCAGCTTGTCCCCTTTGTCAATTAACAGGACACGTGCGCCCTTCTCACCAGCAGCAATCGCAGCCATTAAGCCTGACGGGCCGCCCCCAATGACAATTACATCATAATCCATTATTCCACCATCTTCAGTTAAATTCATTAGAATCGGTTACACTAAGAAATAATTTGACTTATTTACATACAACATCTCATTATAAACATTTCCACTGTAACAGGAAAGCAATCATTCCAACTATGATTTTTTATAAATTTAACAAGATTGTTAGTAGCGTGATAGAGCAAAGAGTTGTAAACTACAATAGTGTGAAAAAAAGTACATGTTGTATTTTTTATGATTTTTCTTCAGGTAGGAAGGGATTCTATGTCATCAAAGCTTTTAAGAGGAACGTTTATACTTACGTTTGGGACTATCTTGTCAAAGGTTCTTGGCTTATTTTATGTCATACCATTTTATCAAATCGTAGGCTCATCAGGGACAGCTCTTTATCAGTATTCCTATGTCCCTTATAATATTTTTCTTAGTATTGCCACGGCTGGTGTACCGCTTGCCGTATCGAAATTCATCTCCAAATATAATGCGCTAGAAGAATATGCCGTCGGTCGAAAGCTATTCAAATCTGGCTTAGTCATCATGATGACAACGGGGTTGGTTTCGTTTTTAGTTCTCTATTTTTCGGCACCTCTTTTCTCTGAGATGATGTTTTCGAAAAATGAGCAGCTCGGATCGAATATAAAAGATATTACAACTGTAATACGGGCAGTTAGTTTTGCCTTGATTGTGGTTCCATTTATGAGTTTAATTCGTGGATTCTTCCAAGGGCATCAATCGATGGGACCATCTGCCGTTTCTCAGGTCATCGAACAAATTGTCCGCATTGCCTTTACACTTGCCGGCGCATATGTTGTCCTTCACTGGTTTCATGGCAGTACCGTCACCGCCGTTAGCGTGGCCACTTTTGCAGCTTTTGTCGGAGCAGTGGGCAGCTTGTTCATGTTATTTTGGTATTGGTATAAGCGGAAGCCCTATTTGGATGAACTTCTTGAGTATGATAAAGGAACACTCAATATTTCCCTAAAAGAAATTTATAAAGAAATCATCCTTTATGCCGCACCGTTCGTGTTTGTAGGGATTAACAACCCGCTGTTTCAAGCGATTGATCAATTTACCTTTTACAGAGCAATGGGCGCCACCGATTTTGCCAAAAATGCATTTTCGATTTTAAACTTTGAGTCACATAAAATTGTTATTATTCCAGTTTCGCTTGCGACAGGCTTTTCATTGGCGCTTGTTCCAAGTATTACGAAATCTTTTATCGCTAAAGATCGTAAAGGATTATATGCGCAGTTAGATCAGGCTCTTCAGATTTTATTGTATTTAACCTTACCGGCGGCAATTGGACTTTCATTATTGGCAGAACCTGTTTATACCGTCTTTTATGCGCATGTTCAGCTTGGAATCGAAGTTTTGAGAGCGTATGCCCCGGTTGCGATTTTGTTTGCCTTATATTTAGTAACCGCATCGATCTTGCAGGGAATCAATGAGCAGCGGTTTACGGTGTTAACTTTGCTTGTTGGGTTATTAATTAAGCTTTCTTTGAATATTCCGTTGATCAAAATGTACGGAACAAGAGGCGCCGTCCTGGCGACCGCTCTTGGCTATATTGCAGCCATTACCATCAATTTTATCGTAATCAAAACCTTTTCCGGTTACAAATATCGATTTGTTTTCCGGAGAAGCTTACTGATTGTCATTTTTGCGGGCATAATGTGGTTAGGGTCCGATCTTGTCTACCGGCTCTTAACATTATTCCTTTCACCGGCCTCAAAGGTTCAAGGTCTTATCATTATCTTAATTACAGGTTTGGTGGGGGGCACGATCTATTTTTATCTCGGTTTGAAGTCAGGACTGATTTCAAAACTATTTGGCGACCGTGTCGATCGTATTAAACAAAAGCTGCGCATTTAGATTTTAGTATATCCTTCCAAAAGGAGGAATTGGAATGAGAATTGATAAACTGCTTGCCAATTTAGGGTATGGAAGCCGTAAGGAAGTTAAGCAGCTTCTAAAAAGCGGAGCAGTGAAAATAGATGATTGTATCGTAAAAGATGCTAAACAGCATGTCGATCCAAATAAACAAACAGTCACTTTAAATGGTGAGGTTATTGAATACAAAGAATTTATCTACCTAATGATGAATAAGCCCCAAGGAGTTATATCAGCTACTGAGGATCATATGGTTGAAACGGTTATTGATTTATTGGAGCTTGAGGATCAGGTTTATGAACCGTTTCCAGTAGGCAGACTGGACAAGGATACTGAGGGATTACTGCTCATTACAAATGACGGACAATTGGCGCATCGTCTGCTTTCACCGAAAAAGCATGTGCCGAAAACCTATTTTGCCGTGATTGACAGAGAAGTGACCGAAGCCGATGTGGCGGCCTTTGAAAAAGGTGTGGTGCTTGACGATGGGTATGAAACAAAACCTGGGGAGTTGAAAATCCTAAAATCCGGAATTCGCTCCGATATTGAGTTGACCATTACTGAAGGCAAGTTTCATCAAGTGAAAAGGATGTTTGAAGCAGTAGGGAAAAAGGTCGTTTACCTGCAGCGGATTACGATGGGGCCATTGGCGTTAGATGAGACCCTGGAGCTCGGCGAATATCGTGAGTTAACGGATGAAGAGATTGAGTTATTGCGGGAGTATCAAGTGAAATAGATTAAAAAAGCAGCCGGGTTCGGCTGCTTTTTTAAATGAAGTTGCTATTGTGAACAAACCATTTAAGAAACAAGTTGTCTGTGCCCTTATGAAGGCTATAAGCGACAAAACAGAAGGGGACGGTCTGTTCACGGACAATACTCGAATGAACAAAAATGCAAAGTGTCCGTAAAGAAGGGGTGTTACGGACAAAACCGAATGAGCAAAAATGCAAAGTGTCCGTAAGAAGGGGTGTTACGGACAAAACTCGAATGAGCAAAAATGCAAAGTGTCCGTAAGAAGAGGTGTTACGGACAAAACCGAGTTAGCAAAAGTACAAAGTGTCCGTAAGAAGGGGTGTTACGGACAAAACCCGAATGAGCAAAAATGCAAAGTGTCCGTAAGAAGGGGTGTTACGGACAAAACCGAGGTAGCAAAAGAGCAAAATGTCCGTAAAAAGAGCTGTTACAGGCATAAGTAAAGAAAAAAGGTGAAAAAGTACGTAACATTTTTTCTGTAAAGTGCAAAAAAACAAAGTATCTAAAGTATTGATACTTTGTTCAAAAAACTATTTTACCAATTCCTGCAGCTCCTCAGTCATTTCCTCCACTAAATCTGGTCTTCCGTGAAACTGGGCTGGCGTGTTTTGAAAAAGTACGATTTCCCATTTGCCATTGTTATTCGCAGCGATAAATGTGTGATGGGTGTTGACATTAGGGTTGATTTTTGACTGCCCCACCGGTACCATGCCTGCGATTGCCCGAAGAATCACTGCATTTTCTCCTAATGAACGAACACTTTTTACTTTTGCGACGAATGGGGCAGTTGCGTGATGGGCAAAGATTGGCTGAAGATTTGCAACAGCTTCTTCTCGCCCAGTATAATGGCTGCCATCGAAACCAATCATTTCTCCATCTTGCGCAAAATGCTCCGTCATTTCCTCCGCATTGCGATTGTTCCAGCCGCTTAATAATTGTTGATAAAGATGCTTGACTACTGACTCAACAGTGAAATCCTGGTTCCCATTTTGGTTCACTTTGTCAACTCCCTCTAATTCCTATTGAAATTATAATGCAGACTCCGTGCATGGACAACTTTAATTTTTACAAATAACAAGCGAATACAATGGGTATTCTAAAAATATTTACTTGAAAGAAAAAGGGGAAGTATAATATGAAGCTAACGCATGAGCAGCGTATTGAATTACATGGTTTTAATAACCTGACAAAATCCCTTAGTTTTAATATGTATGATATTTGTTATACAAGAACGAGAGAAGAACGTGAGGCTTACTTGCATTATATTGATGAACAATATAGTGCCGACCGGTTAACGAAAATCTTAAAGCATGTATCGGATATTATCGGTGCCCATGTATTAAATATTGCCAGTCAGGATTTTGAGCCGGCAGGTGCCAGCGTTACCCTCTTGGTATCAGAAGGTCCTGTTGAGAATAAGCCATCCGAATCATTTGAAGAATCCCCTGGACCACTACCAGAGTCGGTTGTGATGCAGTTAGATAAAAGCCATATAACCGTTCATACATACCCTGAATATCATCCCGATGAAGGCATCAGCACCTTCAGAGCCGATATAGATGTATCGACATGCGGAGAAATTTCACCGCTTAAGGCACTTCATTATTTAATCCGCTCTTTTGAGACAGATGTGATGATTATGGATTACCGTGTTCGTGGATTTACAAGAGATAAAGAAGGGTACAAGCTGTTTATCGATCATGAAATCAGTTCGATCCAGAACTATATTCCAGAGGACGTTGGCGAAATGTTCGATATGATTGATGTCAATGTGTACCAGGAGCATATTTTCCATACGAAATGCAAGCTAAGGGAGTTTGACTTAAATAACTATTTATTTGGCTACACGAAGGAAAAATTACATCCCGAGGAATTAATCGAAATTACTGAAAGATTGAAGACGGAAATGGATGAAATTTTTTATGGGAAAAATATTGTTCAATAAAAAGAGCTCGGTTTCTCCGAGCTTTTTTTGTTGAACTTTATCCATAGAATAAGTGATGTTCGAAACTTTTTCCAAAATAAAACGTAATTGAGATATAAATAGAAATTGGGGGGAGTGAAGAACATGAGCGAACAATCACTTTACTTTAAAGATAATTTTTTTTCAGCAGGCACAACTGAAATTTTTAATAGTTCAAAAGAAAAGGTGGGGGAGCTCGATTTAAAGAGCGCATTTTCTTCGGGGATTGATGTGTTAAATAAAGATGGCAAAAGAGTTGTCAGTGGGAAATTCGCCTTATTTAGTAATAAATGGAAAATATATAATGGAACTGAAGATGAAATAGGGATCCTTAGACAAAAGTTGACTTTCTTTGCAAAGAAATATGAGTATAGCACTTACGGACGTGGGGTATATTTAATTGAGTCTGAGCTGTTTTCGCGGCAATATGAAATTTTCGATGAACAATCAAACCAAATTGCCACCTTTGAAAAAGTAAGCGGCTTCTTCTCTTCTCCCGCTTTTCAATTAATTAATTCTAGTGAAAAGGTTTCAAACGAGGAATTAATTGCAGTTGTCATGGGAGTGAACGCAATTCAAAAAAGAAGAAGAAGCAATGGTGCCCCTGCCGGAGGGACAGGAAATTAATCTTGACATGAAACCAAAAGGTGTTATATAGTCTTAATATGAAACCAAATGGTTTCTTAACATGATTATCTGCAAAATTTTAGGAGGACTATTCAATGACAAATGCAACATTACCAGATATTAAATATACGGAAGTTTACAATGCCCCAATTGAAAAAGTTTGGAACGCAGTTGCGACTTCTGAAGGGATCGCGGCATGGTTTATGCCTGTAATCGATTTTGAACCAGTAGAAGGACACGAGTTTCAGTTAAATGCCGGACAATTTGGCATGTCACCATGTAAAGTAACCCAAATCGATCCTCCTAATCGCTTTTCTTTCAATTGGGGAAAAGATTGGACGCTGACGTTTGAATTAAAGGGTCTTGAAGGAAAAACAGAATTAACGCTTATTCACGGCGGCTGGGATGCGAATAAAGTCACTGAGTTTGGTCAACCGCATACGCCAATCCGCGAACACATGAATCAGGGCTGGGCAGGGCTTGTTAAAAAATTGCAGCAATATGTTGAAGCATAAATGGCAGCTTCCTCGGCTAAACACGATGTCTTTCAAGCCATCGCTGATCCAACCCGTCGAAGGCTGTTAAAACTTCTAAGCCAACAAGAAATGCCAGTAAATGCAATTAGTGAGCAATTCCCAATAAGCCGCACGGCTGTCTCTAAGCACTTAAGAGTATTAGCCGATGCCGGGCTTGTCAAAGAGCGGAAAGTCGGCAGGGAAACAAGGTATAAGCTTGAGGCGGAACCACTTCATGAATTAAAGGATTGGCTCCAATACTTTGAAATCTTTTGGGAAAATAAACTGGCTGCTCTTAGGCGCTTTGTTGAGTCCGACGAACAAGACACCGACCAGCCTACAGGGCCATTGAATGTCATAAAACCAAATAAATAACAAAAAAGTGATACCACATTACATTGTTTGATGAATGGGTATCACTTTTTTTTATTTAATTTTTTTGGGCTTCTTTTTTACAATAAATGAAATGAATATTAAGAAGCTTAAGATTACAAGGCAAACAGTTGTGCCAATCAGGTTGTTTCGATTTAAAAGAAAAGCTAAAAAGATGATGCTTAATAGGAAGATGGCAAAAATAGTTGTGTACGGATACCATTTCACCTGAAAAATTGGTCTGGTTTTGTATTGAGCTCGCAGCTTTAATTGTGCCCCGCAAATGGCAATCCAGATTAACATTACAGTAAAACCAGGGATGGTCATGAGATAACCAATAATCTGTTCAGGAGTTATATAGGCTAAAAATACTCCAGCTAATATACAGAGACTAGTAACCAAAATTCCTTTCAGAGGAATCCCCGTTTTCGTAACTATTAAAAAGCCTTTAGGGGCAACCCCGCTTTGTGCCATGGAATAAAGCGTCCTAGATGTGGCATAAATGCCTGAGTTGGCAGCTGATAGGACGGCTGTTAAAAGGACAAAATTCATTATATGCGCAGCGCCGGGTAATCCAGTGATACCAAACACCTGAACGAACGGACTGTCCGCGCCTGAAACCTTGTTCCAAGGCATCATTCCACAAATAATCAGAATAGGAAACAAGTAAAAGATGATAACACGCCATACAGCGCCTTTAATGATTTTTGGTAATACTCGTCCGGAGTCTTTTGTCTCTGTTACCGCAACGCCAATTAATTCTGCACCGCCATAGGAAAACATGACAACCAAAAATGCGCTCATCATTCCCTTGAAACCATGTGGGAAAAAACCGCCATGTTTCGTATAGTTTGCAATGGGATCGTGGACCGAGCTTGGTATCACACCCACTAAAATGAATAGACCAAGAATAATAAAAGCGGTTAAAGCTAAAATCTTAATGCCTGCGAACCAAAACTCCAATTCGCCATAATACTTTACCTGAAATAAATTGATTCCAATGATGATTACAGCACATAGTAAGCTTAATAACCATAGTGGTGTGGAAGTGAACCAATATTGCAGGAAGCTTCCTCCAGCTAATAATTCAACAATGGTGACAAGAATCCAATTGATCCAATATAGCCAGCCGATGATAAAGGATATTTGGGAGCCAAAGGCTTTGTTTACCAAATGTTGTACATTCAAACCCGGAAATTCAAGAGCAAGCTCACCTAATGCAGCCATAACGATAAATAACAATAAGCCCCCAATTAAATAAGTAATGACGACACCAGGGCCTGCTAAGTTCAGAGTATCAGAGCTCCCTTTAAAAATTCCTGTCCCTATCATCCCAGCTAATGCAATAAATTGGACATGCCTTGGCAGCAATCCCTTTTTTAAATCTTGTTGAGTGTTTTTCATAGTGCTCCTGCCTTTTTCTTTTTCGCTTAAACGCTTTTAAGTGTTAAAGTATTCTATATTAATATAACAAAATTTTAATTCCTGTCAACCTATGAAAAATTAATAGCTTTGTATAGTTTGTTCAAAAATTCCCCAAAGGAATTTTTTTTGGTCAAAGGCAACTTTTTATTGAGAATGAATACTATATAGTAAAATTGGAGGCTGATCGAAATGGGGACAACACCGAGAATCCAAAGAAAAATAATTAAGTATTCCTGTCTTTTTAAAATGCTGGGAATAATAAGCAATCAGGAGTTTAAAGCCATAACTGGTTTCGATAATTTAAACGGGCGGCACTAAAAACAGAAAAAGCACGCAGGGCGCGTGCTTTTTCTGTTTATCGAATGAATTCTAAATGTTAACGATCTTTTATATTATGACGTCATTTTAACTTTCTTTTCTGTAATGGTCCATTTTCCGCGGCTTGGACTTATTACCAAGTCATTGTAGGCTAAGACATTTAAATCTCGTTGTATGGTGCGAGGAGTGATACCAAATTCCTCTACAAGTTCTTGCGTTGTGACTGTGCCGTTATTACGGATAAACATGTAGATACATTTGATTCGGTTTAACATCCGGTTAGTTGAAGGTTTCAAAGAACCACTCCCTATCCTTTTTTCAAACCTATGGCAATATCCTGCTACCGACAGCCTCTTTGAAGAATCATCTTCAAGAATATGTAGTTTTCTTTTCCGCAGACATCTCCTTTTCTTGGATGATTGCAGTGGGATCATTAGATGTCATACATCTACCATTATTGTACCCACAATTTCTGAAAATTTCCACCATTAGGCTAAATTTTACAAAATATTAATGTTTAGCCCGCTATTCTTCTAGGTTTTCCTCCTCCCTTCAACTTCTCTTAATTTAACTTATGGGGAAACAAGCTTTAAATATGATTAATTATTAGAATTTTTAGTAAATTTTTAGAACCAATATAAAATCCAAAATTAAATTGCGCTTTTTTAAAGAAAATTGATAAGATATTTGCCATAATGATATTGTCATCAAAAATATTTTGAGATAGGGAGGACCACCAAAATTGATAGATTGGCTTAATGAAGTGGAGAAAAGAAAAGGCGACCTAATTAAGGATGCACAAGGATTATTACATATAAAAAGTATATTAGACGAAGAAAATAAAACGCCCGATGCTCCCCTCGGCAAAGGTGTGAAAGAAGCGCTCGACTTTATGCTCCATCTAGGGGAACGGGATGGATTCATTCCTAAAAATGTTGGAAATTTAGCGGGTCATCTTGAATTTGGTGAAGGGAAAGAATTAGTAGGGATTCTTTGCCATGTTGATGTTGTACCTGAGGGTGATGGATGGACAAGCGACCCATACGGTGCAGAAATTCGCAATGGAAAACTTTATGCACGCGGCGCCCTCGATGATAAAGGGCCGACGATGGCAGCCTATTATGCGATGAAGATTGTTAAGGAGCTGGGCATGCCATTAAAAAAGCGGGTCAGGATGATTATTGGTACGGACGAAGAAAGTAATTGGCGCTGTGTGGAGCATTATTTTCAACATGAAGAAATGCCGACACTGGGCTTCGCACCTGATGCAGATTTTCCAATCATTAATGCGGAAAAAGGAATATCAGACTTTGATATGGTTCAAAAAACAGTTGGCAAGGGTGAAACAAAGGGAGCTGTTGAAGTAATGAGCTTTGCTTCCGGACTTCGATATAACATGGTCCCTGATTATGCCAGGGCATGTCTCCTCTCAAATGAAAATCAATCAGAACTAATTCAAAGATTTACAGAGTTTATGAATCAACATGAAGTTGAGAGTAACCATAATGTTGAAGATGGGAAGTTGATTTTAGAGGTCAAGGGTGTTTCTGCACATGGGATGGAGCCGCGTAATGGAAAAAATGCAGGCTTATTTTTAGCGGAGTTTCTTTCTAAGTTAAATCTTGACGCTGGTGCCCAACATTTTTTCCAATTCATTTCTCGTTATTTCTTTGATGACTCAAGAGCGGTAAACCTTGGGGTGGCATATGCAGATGAAATCTCAGGCGAGTTAACGATTAATGTCGGTAAGTTTTCTTTTGAAAAAGTAATCGGCGGGAAAATTGGAATGACATGTCGTTATCCTGTAACCAATAAGATGGAGGAAACGAAACAGAAGTTGGATGACTTGTTGGTAACAGAAGGTTTTGCCATCGAAAATTTTTCAGATTCCAAACCCCATCATGTAGATGAACAGGAGTTTCTGATTCAAACCTTGAAAAAGGTTTATGAAGAGCAGACTGGAGAAAAAGCAGAATTGATTGCAATTGGCGGCGGGACATATGCTCGATCTCTTAAAGCCGGCGTTGCATTTGGGCCATTATTCCCCGGCAGACCGGATATTGCCCACCAAAAGGATGAATATATGTTTATCGAGGACTTATTGAAAGCTACCGCCATTTATGCACAGGCCATTTATGAACTGGCTAAAGCAGAATAAAAAACAAAGGAGAATTCGGAGATGGAATTTGCTCTTTTAAACGGGGAAATAATCTCGCGGAATGAAGCGAAGATAGATGTCGAAGACCGCGGTTATCAATTTGGGGATGGCATTTATGAAGTAATCCGGGTTTATAATGGTAAAATGTTTACTGTAAAAGAGCATTTAAGGCGCTTCGAAAAAAGTGCCCAAAGCATGGGAATGACTATTCCATTCAGTGCAGAAGAGATCACAGAAATGCTGAATTGTTTAATTGAAAAAAACAATCTAAAGCTGGGAATTGTTTATATGCAAATGACACGGGGAATCGCACCAAGAAATCATGCCTTTCCAGCAGGCAATGTTACTCCTACTCTTGTTGCGTATACCAGTGAAATAGAACGTCCATTGAACGCACTGCAAAATGGCGTAAAAACAATTTTAACAGAGGATATTCGCTGGCTCCGCTGTGACATCAAAAGCTTAAATTTGCTTGGAAATATTCTTGCAAAACAAAAAGCTGCTGAAAAAGGATGCTTTGAAGTCATTATGCATCGGGGAAATGATGTGACTGAAGGAAGCTCGTCGAATATATTTATCGTGAAAAATGGAGCCGTTTTGACCCATGAGTCAAATAATCTGATATTAAAAGGGATAACAAAGGATGTCATCCTACAGTTGATATCCGAAAATAATCTTCGTTTAGTGGAGCGGACCTTTTCACTTGATGAACTCGATGGAGCAGAGGAAGTTTTTCTTTCAAGTACAACAGCAGAAGTTATGCCGATTATTGAAATCGACGGTAAAAAAGTGGGGAGTGGTGCTCCTGGCCCCATCACCAGAAGGCTCCAAGAATTGTTCTTAAATGAAATCGAAAAACAATGCGGCCCAATTTAATTAAGAAAACACGTGCTCGTTTCGGCACGTGTTTTTTAGAATATTAAAACTGGAAAAGATCGCTTGATAGATATCTTTCTCCGGTATCACAGGCGATACAAACCACTACATCATCCGGTGAAAGACTCTTTGCTAATTCCAAGGCCGCAAAGCAAGCTGCTCCGGATGATGGACCAACCAGAATTCCTTCCTCACTAGATAACCTGCGAGTAACATCATAAGCATCTTCATCGGAAATCTGCTGAATTTCATCGTATACATGTTGATTTAATATGGCAGGGATAAAACCGGGACTTGTCCCAACAAGCTTGTGCTTTCCGGGTTTTCCGCCAGATAATACCGGGGAGCCCTTTGGTTCGACAACGTGCACGATTAAATTTGGATAATGCTCTTTTAATGATTCTCCTGTACCAGTAATCGTCCCGCCTGTTCCGGCCGTTGCAACAAAAGCAGTGAGAGGTTTGTCAATCTGTTTCATGGCTTCAATAATTTCAAGGGCGGTTGTATGACGGTGGGCATCAGGGTTTGCTTTGTTTTCAAACTGCATCGGTATAAAGCTATTTGGGATTTCATTCGCCAGCTCCTGCGCCTTTTTTATGGCCCCTGGCATTTTTTCATCCCCTGGTGTTAAAACAACTTTCGCACCATAAGCCTTTAAAATATTGATACGCTCTTGTGTCATTGTATCGGGCATCACGATAATTGATTTGTAGCCTCTTGCGGCTGCATTCATCGCAATCCCAATCCCAGTGTTTCCACTCGTTGGCTCAATAATGGTAGAATCCTTTGTGAGTTTTCCTGCTTTTTCTGCTTCAAGTATCATATTTAATGCAGCCCGGTCTTTCACACTTCGGCTAGGATTATAAAATTCAAGCTTTAAGTAAACATTAGCGCCATTTTTTGGAGCTAAGCGATTTAGCCTTACAAGCGGAGTCTCACCGATTAATTCAGCTATATTGTTCACAACTTTCATGGTAGTCATCCTTTCAAGGTTCCTCAATATTTTCTTTGTCCCTTTAATCATAAATAATTTTTTTGCTGAAGTAAAAAATATCGGATAATTGTCCAATTGCCAATAGATACAATTCATCGGAAATAGTCTAAAATTGAGAAAAGGAATGATTCATTTCATGGAACCTCAAACTCATTTTTTCTTTGCCGTCCGTATTTCTGAAGGGCCAAAGATCATCATGAAGGAACATTGTGTCAAATTGAAAAATTTACTTCCCTTTGGGCGCTGGGTACATTTTGAAGATTTACATATTACCTTGGCATTTCTTGGTTTTGCCCCCTTGGAAAAACTCGAGGACGCGAAAGGAAGGGTTAAGAAAGCTCTATTCGATTCAAATTCCTTCCCATTAAAAATCAATCAATTAGGAATTTTTGGGGATCGGAAATCTCCCCGTATTTTATGGGCGGATACACTGGAAAGCAAGGAGCTGCAATTGGTAAGAAGTAAAGTGTATTCAGCCTGTGTCGAAGCTGGTTTTCAGCTTGAAACAAGACCATTTCGGCCGCATATCACGATCGCTAGAAAATGGGTCGGAAATGAACCATTCCATGAAGACTTGCTCCATATTTGGGAAGAGCTGCAGCCAGAGCCGCTTGTATTTGAAGCGAAGGAGATCGTTTTATATCAAACCCATCTACAAAATACTCCTAAATATGAAGCGAAAGCAGTGTTTCCTTTAATCCAATAAAAAGGTTGATTATATTGAAAAAGCTCTATTTTATTATCAATCCAAAGGCCGGAAACGGAAATTGTATGACCATCTGGAGAAAAATCGAAGCTGTTTTAAAGAGTAAACAGCTTTCTTATTTAGCATTTTTTACAGAATACCCTGGACATGCCAAGGTTTTGGCCAATCAAATTGGCAAAAAAACTCTTGAGCAATCGACCATTATCGCCGTTGGCGGTGATGGAACTGTACATGAGGTAATGAACGGAATAATCCATTTGAAGCATATTTCGCTCGGATTTATCCCAGGTGGTTCCGGAAATGATTTTTCAAGAGGGTTCAATATTCCCTCTGACCCGGAAGAAGCACTTAAGGTGATGATCCGCTTGCTGAAAAAGGATGCATCTTTCATAGATATCGGACAAATCCTCTTACAAGACCAACCCGATCATTATTTTATTAATAATATGGGAGCTGGCTTTGATGCATTGATTTCCTATGAAGTCAATCAATCGAGAGTGAAAGTATTATTGAATAAACTTTCGCTTGGAAGATTAGTTTACGTCTATTTTCTTTTAAAAAAGCTTTTTACTTATAAAACCACAACAATTGATTTATCAATTGATGGGCATTCGCATATATTTGAACATACATGGTTTGTTACGGTTTCGAACCAGCCATACTATGGCGGCGGAATGAAAATAGCCCCTTCTGCCGAAACTGACGATGGACTTCTTGATATTACTGTTGTACACAATTTATCAAAGTTAAAGCTATTAATGGTTTTTATCAGCGTTTTCTCAGGGAAACATATCCATTTCAAGGAGGTAGAGACCTTCAAAGGGAAAGATATTTCCATTCAATCATCCGCTTCCTTATTCGTGCATGCAGATGGAGAACATGTCGGGTATACCCCGCTTACGATTAAGCTTCAGCCATATGCTATAAAAGTAATAAAGAGAACATATTCAGAGGAAGAAGTTGATTTGAAAGAGAGGGATTCGTATGATTTCGAATGATCGGAAATTCTTTGCCTATTTGGATGAGATGACTATCATTACGATTCTTCTGCCCCTTTCATATCATCAAGGTTTGTCATCATCATTTACCTTATCAAGCGATCATCAAAAACAATCATTGGAAATTGTTAAGAAAATCCAAATAGAAAACAATTGTAAATATACATGTTTGCTGGCTGATGAAATCAGTTTTGAAGAATCCTATTACATTATCAATGAGCATGGAGACAAAACAGACCTCCAAATGGGAGCCGTAATCCGAACAGAGGCATTTGATGAAAAATTTTATTATCAAGGGAATGACCTGGGGGTGATTTGTGAGGAAGGGCAAACACAATTTAAGCTTTGGGCGCCTACGGCCCTCCAAGTGAAATTGAAATTGCGGCCGCCTAACAATACATTTTCGGAAATCGTAAAAATGAAACGGGAGGATAAAGGGGTATGGTCAGTCAGCTTAAATCGTGATTTAGAATACTTTCATTATAGCTTTCTCATTTTGATTAATCAGGATTGGCGGGAAGCGGTCGATCCATATGCAAACGCTTTATCAGTTAATGGCGAATTAGGGGTAGTCATAAAGCTTGATAAATTGCGAACACCGAAGCCTTCCTTGCCAAAGTTCGTAAATCCCGTTGATGCGATTATCTATGAAACCCATATCAGAGATTTTACCATTCACCCAAATAGTGGGGCATCCCATAAAGGTTTATACCTTGGTTCAGGAGAACTGAATACAAAAGGGAAAGAAGGCGAACAAACCGGTCTATCGTATTTACAGAATTTAGGGATTACCCATATCGAATTCCTTCCTTTTCATGATTTTGCTGGAGTTAATGAATTAGATAGGCTAAAAGAGTATAACTGGGGATATAACCCTATTCATTTTAATGCACCTGATGGCAGCTACGCCACAGACCCAACGGATCCCTATTCACGGATTTATGAACTTAAACAATTAATTGATCAAGTTCATAGTATTGGTATTCGTGTCATTATGGATGTAGTTTATAACCATGTATATAAACGTGAAACCTCTTCTTTTGAAAAAATAGTCCCAGGATATTATTTTCGACATAATGAGTATGGTTTGCCGTCAAACGGAACTGGAGTTGGAAATGATATTGCCTCTGAGAGAAAAATGGTTCGAAAATTTATCATAGACTCGATTCGCTTTTGGATGGAATTTTACCATATTGATGGTTTTCGCTTTGATTTAATGGGGATCTTGGATGTGGATACCATGGTTGAGGTGAAGGCCGCATGTGATCGTATTGCAGAAAATACACTGCTGATTGGTGAAGGCTGGAACTTGAACACACCACTTCCAATCGAAAAAAAAGCGATTATTCGGAACCAGGCAAAAATTCCTTATATCGCCCAATTTAATGATCGCTTCAGGGATACGATTAAAGGGAATACCTTTAATATCTTTGACCGAGGATATGCTTTTGGAAATGATCATTATTATCATGCAGCATGCGAGGTTCTTGCCGGTAGTATCGGTTTCCAAAAGAAAGAAAATGGGCTTTTTAATGAACCCTTTCAATCTGTAAACTATGTGGAATGTCATGATAATCACACCATGTGGGATAAACTGGTCTCGTGTTATCGTGATCATGATGATGCCCTTCGTAGAAAATACCACCTTCTTGCTACAAGTCTTGTGATCTTGGCACAAGGTGTACCATTCCTGCATAGTGGTCAGGAATTCTTCCGCTCAAAACGGGGAGACGGAAATAGTTATCGTTCACCAGACTCCATTAATCAACTTGATTGGGATCAAATGGTTGAATATAAGGATAACGTAAATTATATTAAGGGTTTAATACAGATTCGGAAGTCATTTACTTGTTTCCGATTGAGGTCTGCAGCCGAGATTCGCAGTAAAATGGGGCTTTTACCATTAACTCCTCCACTTATAGGTTTTTCATATCAAAATCAAGGCAGCGATTTTCGCGAAGTTTTGTTGTTGATTAATCCGCTGCCAATCAAACAGAGGATTCCGCTGCCTGAAGGTGATTGGTGGATTCTTGCTGATCACATGGGAACTACTGGAAAAAATCAAAAAGCTAAAAAAGAGATTATGGTAGAATCTGTCTGCCTCAATATTTTGGCAAAAAAATAGTTTCTCCAGATGTACTTGACGAAAAAAGCCTATTGGAGATAAAATTTATTAGGATAGCTATTGTGTGGAATGATATCAATAGCTTTTTTTTATTTTTTTGAATCCAAGCTGTTGAAGAAAAAATGTTATTGCTATACCTTCTTAGCAGCATAGAAAACATAAGCAGAATGAAATGGACTTGAAACCCCATTAGAAGGCATAAATTGAAGGTGAACAATTTTGGAACATTTACTTGGACAAGAGTGGGAAGTTGTCCCTGCTGGAGGCGCAACTGGAGAGGCCTTTTATGCACAATATGAAGATCAAAAGCTTTTTCTCAAGCGCAATTCCTCGCCCTTTCTTGCCGTCTTATCAGCAGAAGGTATTGTCCCTAAGCTTGTTTGGACAAAACGATTGGAAAACGGGGATGTCATATCAGCACAGCAATGGCTTTCCGGTCGAGAGCTTAAACCAGCTGAAATGAATATGGAGCAGGTTGCCAAGCTGTTAAAGAAAATTCATCGGTCAGAGCCAATGCTTGGCATGTTAAGCCGATTAGAAAAAACAGCCGTATCGCCTGAAACGATCTTTCAATCAGTCGTTGATCTATTAGATCGGGAAGTCCTCAGCTTGCATGTGGTACAAAAGACTTTGAATTTTCTTAAGAAAGAAGTTACGAATGTTTACTCTGAGGAAAAGGTCGTATGCCATGGAGATGTCAACCATAACAACTGGCTGCTTGCCGAAGACAACCAGTTGTATTTAATTGATTGGGACGGTGCAAGTATTGCAGACCCGGCAATTGATTTGGGGCTACTACTTTATTGGTATATTCCCGAGGAAAACTGGGATCAATGGTTAGGTATGTACGGAAAAAAACTAACGGATCGTCTCAGGCTCAGAATGAAATGGTATGTCGCCCTTCAAACGTTATCCTCCATCCAATGGCATAAAGATAAGAATCGGCTGGAGGAAATGGATAAATGGGTAAAGTTTTTAAATGAAATTCTTTGATTAAGAAAATTGATCAATATTGCTGACCCATTCAGAAAGGTTTTCCTGATTAGAAAGGATATGCTGATTTAAATCCGCTGTCCCTGCTCCGTGCTGGCTGTATTGATAAACTTCCTGTAAAATGTTTTTTACGTTTTGATCAACTTGTCCATTGACCATGAGGGATTTCACTAACCGTTCCAATTGTTCACATTCTGAAACAGAACCGCAGCAATCCGTTTGATGGTTGGTTAATATATCTTTAAGTAAGGTAACTTGGTCTTGATGACTTAATGGCATAAAGGAACACCCTTTCAAGTGAAAAATAAAAAGAATTCACAGTTAGGTTGTGAATTCTTTTTTTGTTTATACACCGTTTCCTTATTTTCCAATAAGATTAACTTGAAAGAAGACAAGCACCATGTTATCGTTTGAACGAAATTATTTTTAGGAGTGTATGTATGAGACTTAGACATAAACCATGGGCTAAGGAGAAAATAGAACAATATCCACAATTTATTGTCCCCAATCCGGAATTGCATAAAGGCAAATGGCATGAAGCCTTTGAAAATAGACAACCGCTTCATATTGAAGTGGGAACTGGAAGAGGCCGTTTTATTACAGAAATGGCCAAAGCGAATCCAAGCATTAACTATATGGGAATTGAATTATACGATAGTGTAATCGTGGATGCATTGGATCGGTTAATTGAAGCCGATTTGCCCAATTTAAAGCTTTTAAAAGTAAATGCAAATGATTTAGGAAAGTACTTCGAAAAAAATGACGTAGACAGAGTCTACCTGAATTTTTCCGATCCATGGCCAAAAGTTCGTCATGAAAAAAGACGTTTAACCTATAAAGACTTTTTAAAGCTTTATGAAAATATTTTAGTGGATGGCGGCGAAATTCATTTTAAGACAGATAATCAAGGATTATTTGAGTATTCCTTAATGAGTTTTTCTGCATACGGTCTTTTATTGAAATTTTTGAGTCTTGATCTTCATAAGAGTGAATTTGAAGGAAATATCATGACAGAATATGAACAGAAATTTTCCGAAAAAGGGAATCGTATTTATCGCTGTGAAGTAAAATATCAAAATGAACCAGTGGACAGTTCTTTATAAGAGCTGTCTTTTTTGTTTTTCCTAATTATCAGACAATGCTAAAATAATAGATGAGGAGGAGTGAGAAATGGATACATTAAAAATTGGAAAGGTTTCATTAACATGGTTATCTGGCGGGGTTACGAACTTAGATGGTGGAGCGATGTTTGGTGTTGTGCCGAAAATGCTTTGGGCAAAAAAATACCCGCCTAATGATAAAAACCAAATTGAATGTCCCACTGATCCAATCTTAATTCAAGTCGATGGAATGAATATTTTAGTTGAATCCGGAATAGGCAAGGGCAAGTTAACGGAAAAACAATTACGAAATTTTGGGGTAACAATGGAATCCGAACTGGAAGATTCACTAGGCAAATTAGGAATAAATCCGGAAATGATTGATTATGTTTTAATGACCCATCTCCATTTTGATCATGCCTGCGGTTTGACAACACTTTTAGATGGCGAATATGTTTCTACTTTCCCGAATGCCAAAATCATTACCTCCCAAGTAGAATGGGACGAAATGAGAAACCCAAATATTCGTTCAAAAAATACATACTGGAAAGAAAATTGGCAGGCAATAGAATCACAAGTAATCCCTTTTTCGGAAAAGTGGAATATGGGACCAATCACGATGATTCATACAGGCGGTCACAGTAATGGTCATTCCATCATTATGATTGAAGATGGCGGAGAAATAGCTGTTCACATGGCAGATCTCATGGCAACACATGCCCACCAACATGTATTGTGGGTAATGGCTTACGATGACTATCCAATGGACTCAATCACAGCTAAAGAAAAATGGATGCCATATGGAATAGAAAAAAATTCCTGGTTTACGTTTTATCATGATGCATTTTATCGGGCGGTAAAGTGGGGACCGGATGGGCAAATCGCAGAAAGTCTAAAAAGAAGCCGTTAACGGCTTCTTTTTAGAGATCATTTGATAAAGAACGGATGTCAATTAAGGTTCCCGTTGCGGCATCAGCAATAAATTCGTACTGTTCCGTTTTTCCATGGTTATTTTTTGAAATACCGCCCTTATAAACACGAAATTGAACCTGATGTTTTTCGTATGGCTCAGCTTCCATATGTATCCATGATCCGCTTAAAGGACCACTTTGTTTAAACTTTTTTTTCACATTCTCTAATACTTTATCAGCTGAGAGCGTTGCCTTTTGAGAAATGATTTCTTTTGCTGCAATACCGCCAATTGCACCAAAGACAACACCAAGAAAGAAAGATTTCCAATTCATAACGGGCACCTCCCCTAAGTTTTATCTTGCTATTAGTATATCGTATTAGAAGATAAGAACATAATATTACCATTCTGATTTGAAATATTGGTCAGCGCTTTGATGTTTCTGTAAAATAAACCCTATACATAAATATGAATTGAAGGAGCCTGAACATGAACGAACAAACATTAAAGCTTTTCCAAACCTTAACAGAGCTGCCCGGAGCCCCCGGCAATGAACATTTAGTAAGAAAATTCATGAAAGAACAATTAGCCCAATACACAGATGAAATCGTTCAGGATAATTTGGGAAGTGTTTTTGGTGTGAAAAAAGGAACGGGACAAGGTCCAACAGTGATGGTGGCTGGTCATATGGATGAGGTCGGTTTTATGGTCACGTCTATTACAGATAATGGAATGATCCGTTTCCAGACCCTCGGTGGCTGGTGGAGTCAGGTTCTTTTAGCACAGCGAGTACAAATTATGACCAAAAGCGGCCCCGTCATCGGGGTAGTCGGATCGATTCCTCCCCATTTACTTGATGAGTCAAAGCGAAACAAACCAATGGACATCAAAAATATGCTTATTGACATTGGTGCAGATGATAAAGCGGATGCTGAAAGAATTGGTGTGAAGCCCGGCCAGGCTATCCTGCCAATTTGTCCGTTTACTCCAATGGCCAATGAAAAAAAGGTTTTAGCAAAAGCCTGGGATAATCGCTATGGCTGTGGACTTGCGATTGAATTACTTCAAGAGCTTAAGGAAGACACACTGCCAAATATTCTTTATTCCGGGGCGACTGTCCAAGAAGAGGTCGGCCTCCGCGGGGCACAAACGGCAGCATCGATGATTAACCCGGATATCTTTTTTGCCCTGGATGCCAGTCCGGCAAATGATATGACAGGTGATAAAAATGAATTTGGCCAATTAGGAAAAGGAACACTATTACGGATCCTCGACAAATCGATGGTAACACACCGGGGAATGCGCGAGTTTGTTCTTGATATGGCAGAAACCCATCAGATTCCATATCAATATTTTGTTTCCCAAGGCGGTACAGATGCTGGAAGAGTACATCTTTCGAATGAAGGTGTGCCAAGTGCGGTAATCGGTATTTGTTCAAGGTATATTCATACGCATGCTTCCATCGTGCACGTTGATGATTACGCCGCTGCCAAAGAATTATTAGTTAAACTGGTTAAGGCTTGTGACCAAACAACAGTGGATACAATTAAAGCAAACAGCTGATTTGAAAAGGGGGGCATGGAAACATGTCTTCTTTTTTGGGGAAAAATGTATTTTGGAAAAAAACCCCTAAGTGTCCATGAAGAAAGAGCTCGAGGACACTTTGGGTAAAAATTAAAATCGAAGTGTCCTTGAACAAGACGCTCGAGGACACTTCGGGTGAAAATTTGAGCCAAATGTGTCCTTGAACAAGGCGCTCGAAGACACTTCGAGTAAAAATATGAGCCAAAGTGTCCTTGAACAAGGCGCTCGAGGACACTTTGGGTAAAAATATGAGCCAAAGTGTCCTTGAACAAGGCGCTCGAAGACACTTCGAGTAAAAATTAAAGCCAAAGTGTCCTCGAAGAAAGAACTCGAGGACACTTCGGGTAAAAATTAAAGTCCAAGTGTCCTCGAACACGATAAAAATTGATAATCATTAAATGGAGCTTTTAAAAAAAGAGGTTTAAAATATGAAAATTATTATTGGCACAAAGAATCCTGCTAAAATTACGGCAGTTAAAAATGCTTTTGCTCAAACAAACGCTGAGTTCATTTCCTTGGATATTCCCTCAGGGGTAAGTGCACAGCCGTTTTCGGATAAAGAAACAATACAAGGGGCGATTAATCGTGCTGTAGGTGCTTTACAGCAAGGAAATGGGGATATCGGTATTGGCCTTGAAGGTGGAGTGCAGGAATCTGAACAAGGCTTAATGATTTGTAACTGGGGGGCTCTTGCCGTTAACAGAATGGAACCAATTATAGCTGGTGGTGCCAGACTCCTTCTTCCCGAGGAAGTGGCCGTCCGATTAAGAGCGGGTGAAGAGCTTGGCCCGGTTATGGATGACTATGCCAAAAAGAAAAATGTACGGAAGCATGAAGGGGCAATCGGTATTTTTACGGACGGATTAATTAATCGAGATGACATGTTTACCCATCTCATGAAGCTGTTAATTGGACAATATAACTATAAAATGATTCAAAATGGGCAATCTATTCAAGGCAAATATTTGGACTAACAAATATTTGGATTGATATGATGGATGTAACAAACTACAATTATTTTCGGGGGCGTTGAATTTGAAGCATCTAGAATCAATGGAACAATTTGAACAACTTCGCGATAATGGAAAAACCATTTTTATGTTTTCTGCAGGCTGGTGTCCGGATTGCCGAGTCATTGAGCCGGTACTTCCTGAAATTGAAGAAAAGTTTAAAGAATATACTTTTCTTCATGTGGACCGAGATGAATTTATCGAATTATGTCAGCAATTAGATGTTTATGGCATTCCAAGCTTTATCGGTTTTGAAAATGGAAAAGAGCTGGGGCGTTTTGTCAGCAAAGATCGAAAAACACAGGAAGAAATTGAAGGCTTCATTTCCAGCCTATAAAAATGCAGCAAAAAACCTCCATCTCCTTTTGAGGCGGAGGTTTTTCATGTTAAAATAAATACCGCATCCTTTTTCCTGGAGGGATAGAGATGAAAATGGATAGTAACAAAATGAAAAAAGAACTGGAGTTGCGCTTATCGTCGGGCGATAGACAGATTACCTTTGACCGTAAAAAAGATGAACTAAGGATCGAAAGTTATACGAGCGGCAAGGGGATTACAATTTCCTTAGGGGGAATTGTAGCCAAATGGCATGTAGAAAAAGAAAAAGCCATCGATGAAGTAGTATACTATGTCGAAGAGGGCTTGCGTGCCATGGAGAACACCATCCAGTTAACGGACCTTGAGAAAAACATCTTCCCTGTTATTCGTTCCGCTTCTTTTCCAGCTGAAGCAGAAGAGGGAGTTCCATTATTAATAGATGAACATACGGCGGAAACCAAGATTTACTATGCCGTGGATATGGGAAAAGCTTTCCGATTAATCGATTCCCGTTTAATTGAACAAGAAAGCTGGGATCCCAGCCGGATAAAGGAAATTGCCCTCTTTAATGCAAGGTCACTTCCTACTCCATTAAAAGAGGATATCGTTGCTGGAAACGTTTTTTATTTTCTAAACACCAATGATGGTTACGACGCAAGCCGTATTTTAAATAAAGGCTTTTTAAATGACATGCAGAAAAAAATGGTGGGAACAATGGTGTTAGCCATTCCTCATCAGGATGTCCTGATTATTGCCGATATCCGAAATAATACCGGCTATGATATATTAGCCCAAATGGCGATGAGCTTCTTTGCAAATGGACGTGTCCCAATTACGGCATTGTCATTTTTGTATGAAGAGGGTGAATTAGAGCCAATATTTATTTTAGGGAAAAACAGGTAATAAGGATGAGAAGGGATCACATCTTTTAGTGGTCTTTTTTCATTTGTATTTTCAAATTCTATTATATTTCGACTGATTTTGAGAATTTATGTCGATATGTAATCAAATACTGCTAAAATAGAATCATAGATGAAAGTAGAAAGAGTGATAGTTTTGAGTTGGATCCAAAACCTTTTACAAAGGCTTAAAAATGATGATGAAGACGAATGGATTGAGTCTGACATACATAGTGAAACTAGAGAAAAACAGACGGTCATTAGAAATTTTGAATATGCAAGGGATATTGAAGCTCGAATCTCGTACCAATATCCAAAGACTGCCTTTCGCCTCCCTGTAAAGACAGAAGAAAAATCAAACCCAAAATTAACACCAAAACCAAAATCAACACCAACACCAAACCAAAAACCTGTAAAAGAACCCTACAACTATAGAAGAACTGAAACACATATAAATCGAAAAAAGCCGGAACAAACAGAAGAACCATCGATTAAAACTGAAATGGCAATAACCAGAAGAGAACAGCCGAAAGTAAAGAGCAGCCCGTTTCATCCAACAGATATTCCTTCCCCTATTTTTGGATTCGAACGGCCAAAGAAGAATAAGCCGGAATTAATTGAGCATGAGCTTAGTCATTTTTATAATGAAAAGGAAGAACCGGTCTTTTCGAAAGATGAAAAGGAGGTTAAGGCTGAGTCAATTCCAATCATGATAAATTTGGTCAACCATGAGTCTAACCAGAATGTGATTGAGGAGCCTCCTCAAGAGGAAAAAGTCGAGATTCTTCCTGTTCCTCAAGTGGATACACCTGCCTTACATACACCAGAGGAATCAGAAGCAACGCCTGTCTTACATACACCTGAAGAACCAGAAGCACCGCCTGTCTTAGATGAACCGGCCCAAGAACTTGTAATGGAAGAATCCCGGTCCAAGAGATCTCATCTGCCTTTTAATGTCATGATGTTAAAGCAGGATAAGCTTAAATGGGAAGAGAAAAAAAGAAATAGAAAAGTAGAACAGTCTGCTAGTAAACCTGTGGAAATGAAACAGGTGGAAATGAAACAGGTGGAAATGAAACAGGTGGAAATGCCACAACAACTTTCGCCTGTAGAGGAAGTGCATAAAGAAGAACGGGAGATTCCTTCCTATAATGGAGATTACGAGTTCCCAGTGGCAGAGCTTTTAAATCCGCCGATTTCGGAAGGAATAGATACTGAATGGATCCAATTGCAAGAGGAATTGCTCAATCAAACATTAAAAAACTTTAATGTTGGGGCTAAGGTGGTAAATGTGACCCAAGGTCCTTCTGTAACGCGTTTTGAAGTGCAGCCTGAGCCAGGGGTAAAGGTTAACAAGATAACAAACTTAAGTGATGATATAAAGCTTAGTCTAGCTGCAAGAGATATTCGGATTGAGGCACCTATTCCTGGAAAGCATACCATTGGGATTGAGGTTCCAAACCAAAAATCCCGTCCAGTGTTAATCAATGAAATTATTCAAAGTGAAGTTTTTAAAGAATCGCTTTCCCCGTTAACAGCTGTATTGGGTCTTGATATTTCCGGCAAGCCCATTGTGACAGATTTAAAGAAAATGCCCCATGGCTTGATTGCCGGGGCCACAGGTTCAGGAAAAAGCGTATGTATTAACTCAATTCTTGTCAGCCTATTATATAAAGCAAGTCCTGAGGATTTACGCCTTTTATTGATTGATCCAAAAGTGGTGGAGCTTGCACCGTATAATAGGATTCCACATCTTGTAAGCCCCGTCATTACGGATGTAAAGGCGGCAACAGCTTCATTAAAATGGGCTGTGGATGAAATGGAGAGACGCTATGAGCTTTTTGCTCATACAGGTGTCAGGGATATTAACCGCTTTAATGAAGTAGCAATAAAGCATAAGCGATATTCTGATAAGCTTCCGTTTATAGTGATCATTATAGATGAATTGGCGGATTTAATGATGATGTCGCCGGCAGATGTAGAGGAAGCAATCTGCAGAATTGCCCAAAAAGCCAGAGCCTGTGGCATTCATTTGATTGTCGCAACGCAAAGACCTTCTGTCGATGTTATAACCGGCTTGATTAAAGCGAATATTCCGACACGGATTGCCTTTTCCGTTTCATCGCAAATTGACTCACGAACAATTATTGATATTAGCGGGGCTGAGAAGTTACTTGGTCGTGGCGATATGCTCTTCTTGGAGAACGGTTCATCAAAACCGGTACGTCTCCAGGGAACGTTTGTGTCAGATGAAGAAATTGATCTGGTTGTCGAGCATGTAAGAGAACAACAGGAGCCGCAATATTTATTTGAGCAGGATGAACTTTTAAAGAAGGCTCAAATTACTGAAGAAGAGGATGAACTTTTTTATGAAGCCTGTGAGTTTATTATCAGCCAGGGAGGAGCATCGACTTCAAGCCTGCAGCGCCGCTTTAAAATTGGTTATAATCGGGCGGCCAGATTAATGGATATGCTTGAATCTAACGGTTTTATTTCCGGAGCAAACGGCAGTAAGCCACGTGAAGTGCTCATTACAGAAACCGAATTAGAATCATTACTGGATGCCAGTATGGTTTTTTAACATTTGTTTTCCAGATGTCTGCGAAAAAAATCTATGAAATACAAGTGAAAAAAATTGGGTTAGTTTTTATGTTTGGACAGTGTTATAATTATCTAATGTGATTCTAATATTATTGTCTAGCTGCAGCGCCTAGGGGCTCGAGGTCAAAAGCCAATCCGTCAAGAAGGTTAAAGAACAACCTTCCCGCCGGCTCGTCTTTTGCTTGTCGCCCCTGGACAAGGCGCTTCCGCTTTTCTAATAGCAATTATTGCGAGATGTCATATACTGTTTTACAGATAGACGTTGTTGGAGGTTCTTTATATGACTATTTACCATTTTGTAGGTATAAAGGGGTCTGGAATGAGTGCGCTGGCTCAGGTTCTGCATGATATGAATTTTAGTGTGCAAGGCTCCGATGTCGAGAAGCGCTTTTTTACTCAACTTGCCCTTGAGCAATCAGGAATAAAGATCCTTCCCTTTCAAAAAGAAAATATTAAGCCGGGAATGACCATTATTGCGGGAAATGCTTTTCCAGATACCCATGAAGAAATACAAGAGGCTATGAAGCTTGGGCTTCCGATTGTTCGCTACCATCGTTTTTTAGGTGATTTTATGCAAAATTTCACCAGTGTAGCGATAACAGGTGCACATGGGAAAACGTCCACGACGGGTTTATTAGCCCATGTTATGGAAGGGGCAAAACCTACATCCTTTTTAATTGGCGATGGTACTGGAAAAGGCCAAAAGGGCGCTGAATATTTTGTTTTCGAAGCCTGTGAATATAGAAGACATTTTCTGTCTTACTTTCCTGACTATGCCATCATGACGAATATTGATTTTGACCATCCTGATTATTTTGCCAATATTGATGATGTTTTTTCAGCATTTCAAGAAATGGCCCTGCAAGTAAAGAAGGGCATTTTTGCTTATGGTGATGATGAGCAGCTTCAAAAAATCCAAGCAAAGGTACCAGTATTATTTTACGGCTTTGGCGATGAAAACGATTATCAGGCTAAAAACATTGTAAAAACAACAGAAGGAACAAGCTTTGATGTATTTATCCGCAATACGTTCTATGATAGTTTTACCATACCAACATTTGGAGATCATAGCGTGTTAAATTCACTTGCAGTTATCGCTCTATGCCATTATGAGGAAATAGATACTGCAGTAGTGAAGGAGCAATTAACGTCGTTCCGAGGTGTAAAGAGAAGATTCTCTGAAAAAAGAATCGGCTCCCAAATCCTGATTGATGACTATGCCCATCATCCGACTGAAATTAAAGCAACGATTGATGCGGCTAAGCAGAAATATCCGGATAAAAATATTATCGCAGTTTTTCAGCCCCATACTTTTACAAGGACACAAGCCTTTTTAGAAGATTTTGCAGAAAGCTTGCGTAAAGCGGATAAATCGTTTTTATGTGAAATTTTTGGCTCGGCTCGTGAAAATCATGGAAAGCTTTCCATTAAGGATTTACAGGATAAAATTGCCGGAGCAGAAATTTTATCAGAAGATCATACATCAGTTCTTCAACAATATGACGACAGTGTGATAATTTTTATGGGTGCGGGAGACATTCAAAAGTTCCAGGACTCATATGAAAAGCAATTATCATAGAAAAAGGATGCCGACGCCGGCATCCTTTTCTTACTTATTTAAGATTTTCTGGGTTCAAGCCTTCTAATTCCGGAATGACAAATAATCCATCCTTGCGAATGAGTACATCATCGAAATAGATTTCACCGCCGCCGTACTCTGGGCGCTGTATATTTACCATATCCCAATGGATATTGGAATGGTTTCCGTTAAAGGCATCATCATAACATTGTCCTGGAGTGAAGTGAAAGCTGCCGGCTATTTTCTCATCGAAGAGAATGTCCTGCATTGGGTTTAAAATAAATGGATTTACTCCAATCGCAAATTCTCCAATATAACGAGCTCCCTCATCCGTATCGAAGATTTTATTAATGCGTGCAGAGTCATTTGCCTCAGCTTCGACAATTTTTCCATCCCTAAAGGTAAGTTTCACATTTTCAAATGTAAAGCCCTGGTATGGTGATGGAGTATTGTAAGTAACAACACCGTTAACCGAATCACGAACAGGAGCGGTATAAACCTCGCCATCAGGAATATTTAATCTTCCTGCGCATTTAATTGCCGGAATATCTTTAATGGAGAAAGTAAGATCCGTACCAGGACCAGTAATCCGGACTTTGTCCGTTCTATTCATAAGTTGCTCAAGGCTGTTCATGGCTTGATCCATTTTTCCGTAATCCAAGTTACAGACATCAAAATAGAAGTTTTCAAAGCCTTCTGTGCTCAATTTTGCCAATTGCGCCATTGAAGTGGTTGGGTAACGAAGAACAACCCATTTTGTTTTAGGAACACGGATGCTAGTATGAACTTTTTTCCCAATAGTATTGCCATGAATCTTCATTTTGTCATCTGGAACATCGGCAAGTTCATTGATGTTATCCCCGGAACGTAATCCTATGTATGCATCCATTTTGCTCATCACATTTGCTTCAAATTCTGCCATCATATCAAATTGCTCTTCCTCAGCACCTAAAAGAAGCGAACGATCGACTTGCTGATCTTTTAATAAAACAAATGGATATCCCCCGGCAAGATATGCTTCTTTCACAAGTGCCGTAACGAGCTCTCTCTGTAGGCCGAAGTTTTCAATTAAGACTTTTTCGCCCTTTTGGAGCTGTACAGAATAGTTAATCAGATTTTTAGCCAGCTTCTCAATTCGTGGATCTTTCAAGTAAAACGCCTCCAACTATATTAAGTAACACACATTTCTATTGTAACCGATTTCTTATGAGAATGTTGAAGAATTACTATATTAAGAAAAGAGTAATTATTTTTAACAAATGGCAGGAAAACAAGACAAAATTATTGAAGTAGTATAAGATTATTAGCGAGGTTTATACCCTATTGTCTTGGGTAATACATATTGATAGAGGTACGGAGGTGCAAGATGATAATCATTTTATATTTGAGTGTTGCTTTGATAGCGGTGGCATTTTTAATCCTGGTTATATATGTGTCCAAAATGCTAAAATCCCTTCAAAAAACGCTTACAGATGTCTCAAAAACGCTCACAGGATTAGAAAATCAGCTGCAAGGGGTTACGTCAGAAACGACGGTGCTTTTGCGTAAAACGAATGCAATTGCAGATGATTTCCAACAGAAAGCGGAGAGTTTGAACAGTGTGGTTGAGGCCGTTAAAGAGGTGGGAACAACGGTTAATAAATTTAATGGATCCTTACAGAACATGGCAAATTCTTTTGATAGACAAGTAGAGCAAAGTAAAGAAAAAATCACGCAAATTGTCCAATGGAGCAATGTAATTCTTGAATTAAAAGATAAGTGGAAAGCTAAAAAAGAGACCGGTGATGAAGCACCAACTGATGAAAGAAAAAGGGTAAGAGCAAGATAGATATTGGATGGGAGTGATGTTTATGTCAAGCAGAGATTTTGAATCCAGAGAAAATACTCAAATTAGAAAAGAGAAATCACAAAATAATTTTTTGCTTGGAGCATTAATTGGAGGATTGGCCGGTGCTGCGGCAGCACTATTATTTTCTCCGAAATCGGGAAAAGAACTTCGAAATTCAATCAATCATCAAACAGGCTCAATAAAGGATAAAACGGTTCAGCTTCGAGAAAATGTGATCATCAAAAGTAATCAAATTTCAACTAAGACATCATCACTTACCCAAGGTCTAGTAAATCAATCAAATGATATTTTGAAAAAGCTGAAACCAACGAAAAGTGATGAAGATGAAGAAAAAGAGATCAATTATATTCCTCTTCAAACTCCTGCTGAAAAAATAACGACCAAAAACGTAATGATCCCAATTGATTCTGATGATATTAGAAGAAAATTGGAAGAGGCTCAAAGAGCATTTGATGAAGAAGAAAACAAAGTAAAGCACTAAGTTTTTTCGGTGTTTTTAAATCTGAATATTTGTTATAGGAACGGTGAAGTGATAAAATGACTTCACCGTTTATTAATTTTGGAGGTATCAAAAATGCTAGAAAAAATAGACACACTAGAACAGTTTGAAGAAATTTTGAAAGATCAGAAGACCTTTTACTTCTTAAAGCATAGTTTAACATGCCCAATTAGCCATGCTGCCTACCAAGAATATCAAAAATATGCCGAGGCCAACCAATCCGTTCCAACCTATTATTTAGCTGTGCAGGATTCAAGGCCATTATCCAACGAAATTGCAGAGAAGTTTCAGATTAAACATGAGTCCCCGCAGGCAATTCTTTTCTCAAATGGTGAAGCTCGATGGAATGCTTCTCATTGGAAGATCACCAATCGATCTTTAGCAGGTGCTATCACTGAAAATCTATAACAGCCCGTCGGAAAAATTAATAAAACAGGTTATTTTAGCGAACCTTTAATGAAATAAAAACATATATTAATTTAATATACCTAAAGGCTGCTTTAGCGCTTAAAAGCGTTTAATTATTAAAGAAAAAATGCGTGACAAAAAAAATTATATCCGCTATAATTAAGCCTAATTATATGAAAATGAAGAAAATTCGCTGATTTAAACCTTCAACGAAATCAAAAATTGCACTTATGCATTCAGTATTTAATGGGCAATAAAGCTGACTTGCAAGTGAAAGGACGGGAACAAAATTGGGCAAAAATGAATTGGATCAATTAAGAGCGCGTGTGGATGAATTAAACTTGGAATTGTTGAGGCTTATTAATGAGAGAGCCCAACTCGTCCAAGAAATCGGTCAAGTTAAAGGGAACCAGGGAGTTTACCGTTATGACCCTGTTCGTGAAAGAAAAATGCTTGAGGTTATTAAGGAGAATAATGATGGTCCCTTTGACAATTCAACCATTGACCATATTTTTAAAGAAATCTTTAAAGCAGGTCTTGACCTGCAAAAAGATGACCATAGCAAGGCATTGCTGGTATCAAGAAAGAAAAAGCCTGAAAATACGATTGTTACTTTAAAAGGAGAAAATATTGGTGACGGGAAGCCTCACTTCGTATTTGGTCCTTGTGCCGTAGAGTCCTATGAGCAAGTGGCGACAGTGGCTAAAACGATGAAGGAAAAAGGCTTGAAGCTTCTTCGCGGCGGTGCCTATAAACCAAGAACCTCACCATACGATTTCCAAGGCTTAGGTGTTGAAGGGTTAAAAATCCTTAAAAAAGTTGCAGATGAATTTGATATGGCGGTTATTAGTGAAATCGTAAGCCCTGCTGACATTGAAATGGCAGTTGATTATTTGGATGTTATTCAAATCGGTGCACGTAACATGCAAAACTTCGAGCTATTAAAAGCTGCTGGTGCAGTGAACAAGCCAATTTTATTAAAAAGAGGTATTGCCGCTACGATTGAAGAATTTATCAATGCAGCTGAATATATCATGGCTCAAGGAAATGGTCAAATTATCCTTTGTGAGCGAGGAATTAGGACATACGAGAGGGCCACAAGAAATACGCTGGATATATCTGCAGTACCGATTTTGAAGCAAGAGACACATTTGCCAGTATTTGTTGACGTTACTCATTCCACTGGAAGAAGGGATTTGCTCCTTCCAGCTGCCAAAGCTGCTATTGCCATCGGTGCAGACGGAGTAATGGCTGAGGTACATCCAGATCCTGCCGTTGCACTTTCAGATGCACAGCAGCAAATGGATCTTAAGCAATTTGATCAGTTTTTCAATGAATTGCTATCTTCAAATTTTGTAAAGATTTAATGTCAGAGGTAACGGATAACTGAGAAAAAAACCTTCTGCAAATGTCTGCAGAAGGTTTTTTTTGATTAATAGCAGAAAATAAGGACGAATATAATTGTTTCTTTCATATTCTTGTCGTATCATTAAAATACATAACTAAGATTGTTTACTATATCACAAATAGAAAAGCCCGAGATTAAAGGGACTGGAACTATACAAAAGAAAATGACTAGGTTATTGAAATCTGCTGTAAAATAAAGAAAATAATGTTTCGTTTTTAAGGAGAGTGTAGGCAATGAATGTGACAATTTATGATGTTGCCAGAGAGGCAAACGTTTCCATGGCAACTGTTTCACGTGTAGTTAATGGGAACCCAAATGTCAAACCGGTGACCCGCAAAAAAGTGGTGGAAGTGATCGAAAGATTAGGATATCGGCCAAATGCTGTGGCAAGGGGATTGGCGAGCAAAAAAACAACAACAGTCGGTGTCATTATACCAGATATTTCTAACATCTTTTTTGCAGAATTAGCCCGTGGTATTGAAGATATCGCAACCATGTACAAATATAATATTATTTTAAGCAATTCGGATCAAAACAGGGATAAGGAATTACATTTAATCAATACCATGCTGGGAAAACAAGTGGATGGACTTGTCTTTATGAGCGGTAATATTACCGGGGAGCATGTTGAAGAATTCGAAAAATCCCCGGTTCCAATTGTCTTGGCAGGCTCCATTGAGAAGTCTGAAACGATTCCGTCTGTTAATATCGATTATGAGCAAGCAGCATACGATGCCGTGAACGAATTCATTGAAAAGGGCCATAAAAACATTGCCTATGTTATTGGGCCGCTTCATGAACCGGAAAATTCAGAGAAAAAATTAAACGGGTACAAGCGGGCACTTCAAGAAGCGGATATTCCATATAGTGAAGAATTAATTGTCGAAGGGGATTATACCTATGATTCCGGGATTGAGGCCTTTGAAAAATTATTGGAAGTATCTGAAAGACCGACGGCTATTTTAGTCGGTTCAGACGAGATGGCACTCGGAGTGGTTCACGGTGCAGAAGATAAAGGATTTCGTATACCAGAGGATTTTGAGGTAATCACCTCGGATAATACAAGGCTGGCACTGATGGTTCGCCCGCAACTTACCACCATTGTGCAGCCATTATATGATATCGGTGCTGTTGCCATGCGCTTACTGACAAAATTAATGAACAAGGAAAAAGTGGAGCAGCATATTGTGGTATTACCTCATAGAATAGAGCATCGACAATCAACTAAATAATATGGTATTCCAAAAAGGGTCAGTCCCCTTGTCCAACATCAATTTATAGCCGCTTTTAAGCTAGTTCAGCTATATATTGACGTTGTGGGGTCTGACCTTTTGTTATGGGATATTATCTACTATATTGATTCACTTTTTTGATGGTTACGAATGGGATAAAGGGCTTTTTCAAGTGTTCTTAAATTTTTTTCCGTAATTTCTGCCTTCCTTGGAATGGGGGTATATAGATTTATGGGATCTCCCCACTGTTTCGGTAATTCTACCGGTGAATCTTTTTGCCAGAAGGCTGCCCAGTCAGAAGGTAAATTTCCATAACAATTCGAGTTTTCAGTCATTTCCATCCAAATAAGCGCCCATGCTCTTGGAACTACCCTCCATATATCATAGCCCCCACCGCCGACTGCTATCCATTTGCCGTTACAATATTGGTGAGCAATCTCATGGGCAAGCCTGGGAATCTCTCGATAGATGTTCATTGTTGCTGATAAATGAGTAAGCGGGTCGTAATAATGTGAATCTGCTCCATTTTGGGTAAGAATAACATCTGGTTTAAAGAACTCTGCAATCTCCTTAAACGCTGAAGTATAGACGTGAAGCCAGGATTCATCTTCTGTGAAAGCATCTACAGGTATATTGAATGAATACCCGTAGCCTTTTCCTTGGCCGCGCTCATTAACATTTCCTGTTCCGGGAAACAGATATCTTCCAGTTTCATGAATGGAAAGGGTACAGACGTCAGGATCATCATAAAATGACCATTGAACCCCATCTCCATGGTGGGCATCGGTATCCACATATAAGACACGGGCATTGTATTTCTTTTGCAGATATTTAATGGCAACCGAACTATCATTGTATACACAGAATCCTGAGGCTTTTCCACGGAATCCGTGATGCAGTCCTCCACCAAGATGAAGGGCATGTACGGCTTTTCCTGTCATGACTTGATCGACTGCCTCCAGCGTCCCTCCAACCAGCAAGGCACTAGCTTCATGCATGTTGGGGAAAATCGGAGTATCCTCCGTTCCCAAGCCATAGTTTTCTGCAGTTTCTTTTGGGAGCTGTCCATGTCCGGCAGCTTTGACGGCAGCGATGTAGCTTGGGTCATGGACCAGTGCCAGTTCATCCATTGTTGCCACCCTTGGAGGAATCATTTGTTCCGGATTTAAGGCATTCATTTTATTTAATAAATCAACGGTTAATTTTAATCGGAATTGGTTGAAAGGGTGATGACTGCTGAACTTATAATTCAGCAGTTCCTCTGAATAAACAAACGAGCATTTGTCCGTCATAGCGAATTCTCCGGAAGATGTGGCCATAGAACTTGATGTCCTGCTTTTTTTAGATCTTCAATCAGTCCGACAGGATTCATTAATTGTACCCGAATAACCAGTATTTTATATTGCTCATCCTTTTTATCGGGGTATACAAGGACACTTAGAATATTCGCTTTTCTTTTGCTGAAAATGTTGGCTACATCACTTAGGATACCGGCGATATTTGGAACCTTTACTTCGATTTGCGACCCTGGCTGATGAGCCCCTGTTAACTCAACCATCGTTCTTAGCAGGTCTGTTTCTGTAATGATTCCGACGAGTTTATTATCTTTTGTTATGGGAACGCAGCTGATCCGATGCTCATAAAACACCCCAGCCAGCTCTTCTACGAAATCAAGCGGATGTCCAGTAATCACATCTTTTTTCATTATGGTTTCAACGGGCTTTTGCAAATCTTCTATATGTTCATCTGCATGAAAAATGGATGGGAGGCAATCCCGGATATCCACAGCTGTTACTAATCCAACTAAATGAGCCTCTGAATCGATAATTGGAACATGACGGATCTTTTGGGCTTCCATAAGCCTTAGTGCTGCCTCAATTGAATCGGTAGGGAGAAGTGTCGCCACTTTTGTTTTCATAATCTCTTCAGCTATCAACTTAAAAACCCTCCTTTATATAGAAAAATAACATTAGTACATAAAGCGGTTCATAAAACGAAGTCGGTCAAAGCTTTGAAGTGAATCAGAATCGATATTATTTCCGACCTTGACCATTAAACAGTTGGCAGGATGTGAACAAATTTCAGGATCGTCTGTTGCATACCAAACAAGACCTCCCGCATTCATCATTTTTTCCATTATTTTTCGGTATTCCCATACATTTAACCCAGTTCCTTTTAAATCCCAATGCCAATAATATTCAGTTGTAATGGTGATATAATTCTCCATTGCTTCATCCATCATTGACACCGTTAAAAGATTTTTGCCGACTGCACTTCCTCGAAATTGGGGGATGACTTCAATGGCCCCTAATTCTATTAAATTATCCATTTTTCCCTCCGACCATCGCTCAAGGGGGTCAGGGTATAGAAAAGTAACATATCCAACAATGGTATGACGGTATCTGGCAATAATAATTCTGCCTTCTTCAAGACCGGCAATCCCGATTAACGCTTGATGCTGCTGTATTGCAGGTCGAAAGGCTTTTAGGTCTTCGTGAAAATCAAGACCTGCTAGTTTATCCGGTGAAATAGGACCTTCGATAATGATGTTCCCATGTGGGGTTTTTAATTCTTTTGCATTGTACGTTTTTTTATGTTCCATTTAGTCACCTTCTTGAAAACATTCGATTTTCAATTCTATTATACATAAAAACTATTATGAAAAACCGACTTCACAAAATTTTCAGTTTTATGCGAAAAGTATTATTGTTATTTAGAGTGGTTGATTTCCGCTCCAGGATGCTCACTTTCCGCGGGGCGGGCGGTGAGCCTCCTCGTCGCTTCGCTCCTGCGGGGTCTCACCTGTCCCGCTGCTCCCGCAGGAGTCTCGCACCTTCCGCTCCAATCAACTTCTCATATAACCTATTTAAAAACAACAATCTTTTAGAAAGCCATTTTTAAAAAAAGTTCATTCAAGAATAATATTGTAATAATTTTAAAATTGAGAATAGTTACTATTTGTACTATAATTATCTCAACCGATCAAGAAGGGGGATTTATATATGAAAGTGGAAACGCTGCCAGTGGTTCAGGGGGACCATAATTTACGCAATTATGAAGAAATGTACGAGCAATTTAGCTGGAAAGATGTTGAAAAGGAATTTAGCTGGTCTGAAACAGGTCTTGTGAATCTTGCGTACGAGGCCATTGACCGTCATGTCAAAACGTTCCGGAAAAATAAAATTGCACTTTACTATCGTGATGGCTCAAGAGATGAAAAGTATACCTTTAAAGAAATGAAGGAGCTTTCAAATAAGGCTGGGAATGTTTTAAAGACCTACGGTGATGTTGAAAAAGGGGACCGCGTCTTTATTTTTATGCCCCGCTCACCAGAGTTATATTTTACTGTTTTAGGTGCCATTAAGCTGGGCGCAATTGTCGGCCCATTATTTGAAGCATTTATGGAGGGCGCTGTTAGAGACCGCTTGCAGGACAGCGGTGCAAAAGTCCTTGTGACTACTCCGGAATTATTGGAGAGGGTTCCTGTCGGCGATCTGCCAGAATTGAAGCATATTTTCCTTGTTGGGGAAAATATTGTTGAAGAAGGCCCTTATATTGACTTTTTGCAAAAGCATAAAGAAGCGAGAAATGATTTAAGAATTGAATGGGTAGACAGAACCGATGGTTTAATCCTGCATTATACATCCGGTTCTACAGGAAAACCAAAAGGTGTATTGCATGTACATAACGCCATGCTTCAGCATTATCAAACTGCTAAATGGGTTCTGGATTTAAAAGAAGATGATGTGTACTGGTGTACGGCTGACCCGGGCTGGGTGACAGGCACCTCTTACGGAATATTCGGCCCATGGTTAACAGGTACCTCCAATGTGATTATTGGCGGACGGTTCAGCCCTGAAAACTGGTATAAAATGATTGAAGATTTCGGGGTAACGGTTTGGTTCAGTGCGCCTACTGCCTTCAGAATGTTAATGGGCGCAGGTGATGAAATTGTCAAGAAGTTTGATTTGAGCAGCCTCCGCCATGTTCTTAGCGTAGGGGAGCCATTAAATCCTGAGGTTGTCAAATGGGGAGCAAAAGTATTTAATAAACGAATTCATGATAACTGGTGGATGACGGAAACAGGTGCTACGCTTATTTCCAATTATCCATGCATTCCGATTAAACCAGGTTCAATGGGAAAACCAATTCCGGGAGTAACAGCAGCGATTGTCGATGACCAAGGAAACGAGCTGCCTCCATACCGCATGGGTAATCTTGCAGTGAAAAAAGGCTGGCCTTCCATGATGCATACGATTTGGAATAATAAAGAAAAATATGAGTCTTATTTTATGCCAAGCGGCTGGTATGTTTCCGGTGATTCTGCCTATATGGATGAAGAGGGATATTTCTGGTTCCAAGGTCGAATCGATGATGTGATTATGACATCCGGTGAACGCGTTGGACCATTTGAAGTGGAAAGCAAGCTTGTTGAGCATCCGGCAGTTGCAGAAGCCGGTGTCATTGGCAAGCCGGACCCTGTCAGAGGAGAAATCATTAAAGCGTTTGTTGCATTGCGGGAAGGGTATCACCCTACGGATGAGTTAAAAGAGGAAATCCGGCAATTTGTGAAATTGGGGCTTGCCGCTCATGCTGCGCCAAGAGAAATTGATTTCCGCGATAAGCTTCCGAAAACAAGAAGTGGTAAAATCATGAGACGCGTCCTAAAAGCATGGGAATTGAATCTCCCAACTGGTGACCTTTCTACTATGGAAGATTAATCCTAATGGCTCTGTTAAAGGCGAATGCTGATTTTTTACAACTGTTGATTGGAGTGGAGGGCGCTCGACTCCTGCGGGATGAAGAGGTCACGGGAGACCCCGCAGGCGCCTAAAGCGCCGAGGAGGCTCCCGGACCTCCCCGCGGAAAGCGAGCGCCTGGAACGGAAATCAACAACTAAGTTTAAAAGAGCCGAATAAAAAATAAAACCGCATTGGAGTAACATCCAATGCGGTTTTATTATAACTTAACTGGTTTGATTATTTAAGTGAATTAGCCGGATCTGTTCCGACTTCAGAAGTATCGCTAATATCTACTAAATTAGATGGAGCGGATTCCTTGCCTGCTATATCAACAGCCGTTACAAAATAAGTCCCAGGCAGTGCTGTATAGGATAAGCTTGACCCGCTTTTTATGTTGGCAATCTTTGAAGATAAGAGCCCTGTATGATAAACCCGATAGCCGATAACATCATTATCAAGTGACGCTGACCAGGATAGATGATTTCCGGTGGCAGCTAATTTTACAGGGTCTGGGACTTTGCCGTTATCAACAATCTTGGCGTTCGGAACAAGAATGTTTGCCCAGCGGCTTCGTTTTGGGATAAGCTGACTGGGATTGCTAAAGTTTTTGCCTACCATACGTGTAATAAAATCAGGATTTAAAATAAGACCTTTTTGAACAAATTCAGCTGGAGTAGAATCCAAAGCCAAATACTTTCTTGTGCCAACGGTGACATAGTTGCCTTCAATTAAGCTATCATCGACTTTTGTCGGGACGTACTTTGCATTAAAGTAATCACTATCGACCAGACCAGCTTGTGTGCAGGCTGCTGATGGAAGCATGCCTGATACAGCACAAATGGAACGTCTTACAATCCCATTTGGCATTTTAAATGGTTGTTTCGGTGCGATCAAAGATGGCTTAATCTTATAGGCTGCATTAATTAAGGCTACCCATAAATTATTAGTCCGCTGGCTATATGACATATAACCGGAAGACTTTAAGGATTTTGGCGTATCATAGCCCGTCCAGATACCAAACGTCACATTCGGATTGGTCCCAACCAACCAGGAGTCTTTATAATCAACTCCGGTTCCTGTCTTTCCTGCCCAATCCGTACTAAACTTAAGTCTGGAATTAATTCCGGCGGCTGTCCCCATCCGAATAACATCGCGCATCATATCTAATGTTAGATAAGCTGTTTGTGGTGTAAAAACGTTAACAGGCTTTGTTTGATGCTGATAAATAACTTTTCCATGTTTATCGGCAATTTTATCAATTAAATAAGCATCAATAAATTTCCCGCCATTGGCGAATGTAGTAAATGCATTCGTATTCTCTTCAACGGTAACGCCATCTTTCATAGAGCCAATCGCGGTTGCCAGGTTGGTATAATCCTCGTTGCGAAGAGAGGTAAAGCCCATTTTTTCTAAATATTTTGCCGGGCGGTAATTGATGATTTCACTGTATAGCTTTACAGCAGGGACATTGTATGACCAAGCAAGGGCGTATCTTGCAGAGACCAAACCGCTATACCTTAAATCATAGTTATGCGGCCATGGACTGTTGCTTGCTGGATTAAGTTTTAAGGCAACATCGGGTAAAGTAGTGCCAGGAGCAGCTTTTCCCATTTCAATTGCCGGACCGTAAACAAGGAGCGGCTTCATAGTTGAGCCGTTTTGCCTGATTGAACTTGTTGCATGATTAAGCTGTTGTTTTTTATAATTTCGTCCGCCGACAAAGCTTAAGATCTTACCGGTCTTATTTTCAATCAGCATGGCTCCTACTTCCACAGGCTCCATGACTGTTTTCATTTTACCAGTATCGGGATCCTTTTTTTCCTGCGGTTTATCCGGACCATAATAAGGATAATGATCCTTTGCCTTCTGCATGGCATCATAAATGTTTTTGTTGATGGTTGTATGAATTTCGTATCCATTTTGGTGCAGGTCATGGGCAGCTAATGTTTGGTATTTGTAAACAAGATTTTTATCCTTTTTTAATACAGCTTCGCTGTACCCATCTTTTTTCGCCAAGATTCCGGCGATAATATCAATGGAGCGCTTTTCAATTTCAGCTGTAAGCCAAGGGTATTTTTCCGTAGGACTTGGTTTTGGCGGGATAAAATCCTTCGTAATGTTATAGGACGAAGCTTCTGCATATTGCTTGTGATTTATGTAACCGCCATCATACATCCGTTTTAAAACTGTTTTCATCCGGTTCAGCCCAGGCTGCAAATTGCTTTTTACTTTCCCATCTCTCGTAAATGGAGTATATCCAAAGGGGCTTTGTGGCAATCCTGCAATAAAGGCTGCTTCCGGCAGCGTTAACTGACTTGCATTCTTTCCAAAGATCCCTTTTGCCGCGGCTTGAACGCCGGCGATATTCCGACCTGAGGAATTTCTGCCGAATGTGGAGACATTTAAGTAGGCTTCAAGAATTTGATTTTTGGTGAAAAATTTCTCTACTCGAAGTGCAAGTAATATTTCATTTGCTTTCCGCTGGAAAGAAACTTCATTTGTTAAAATCTGATTCTTTATTAGCTGCTGGGTAAGAGTGCTTCCTCCAGATTGAACAGAAGAGTTCGTGACTTCCTGAAAAAGTGCCCGTAGAACCGCTTTGGGGACAACACCATTATGTTGGTAAAAATATTGGTCCTCTGTTGCGACCACCGCTTTTTTTAAATAATCCGAAACTTGATTAAGGCTGACTTCCTCACGTTCAAGATCGGATCTAAGTTTTCCGATGTATACATTATCTGCAAAATAGAGGTCAGAGGTTTCATTATAATTATAAATGTCTTTCTTTAAACTGTTATAAGACCGGACAGGCTCATCTTTAACCAGTGAGGCAAAATAGCCTGCACCAACGCCTGTCGCAAAAGAGCCGCCAAGAATGAGAACGGTAAGAAAAAGAAGTAAAAGATTCCAAAAAACTCCATAAGTGATCCTGGCACTTTTCACGGTCTTTTTATGTGTTATCAAATTAAGTAAGGACTTTAATTTTTCTTTCCAAGCATGTAGCTTATCCTTCATTAATAGCATCACCTCGACTAAAATCACCTAATTATAGCATATCCCTCTTTGAAAAAATGACAATCTTCTACATTTATCTTAATTTTCCAATTTGGGTTTGACAGATACTATGTAAATGTGGTAAAAGTAGCTATAACAAATTTATATTTTATAGCTGTGAACGGAATCAATTGTAGAACTTCTATCCCTGTTTAAAGAGAGTCAGCGGATGGTGTAAGCTGACACAAATAGAAGATCGAATTACATCCGGGAGCTTTCTCTGTGAACTTTGAGTAACAGAGAACGGTCAAACCGTTAACTTTTCGAGTTGGAGGAAATTTTCCTCAAGCTGGGTGGTACCGCGATCATTTCGTCCCTGCAATATTTGCAGGGACGTTTTATTATTTTATTGGAGGTTTTTTTATGAATTTATTGCAGGATTTAGCTTGGAGAGGGATTATTTATCAGCAGACCGATGAAGAGGGATTAAAGGATGTTTTAGCAAGTGAAACGATTTCATTATATTGCGGAGTAGACCCGACTGCAGACAGCATGCACATCGGACACTTACTTCCTTTTTTAACCTTAAGAAGATTTCAAAATGCAGGACATCGGCCGATTGTTCTGGTTGGGGGAGCTACAGGTTTAATTGGCGACCCAAGCGGTAAAAGTGAGGAGCGAAAGTTATTAACATTGGATACCGTTCAGGAAAATGTTGCTGGAATCAAGAAGCAATTAGAATCGATCTTTGAGTTTTCCGGTGAAAATGGTGCAATTATGGTCAATAACTATGATTGGGCAGGTTCTATGGATATTGTTTCATTCCTGCGTGATATCGGCAAGCATATTGGTGTTAACTATATGCTTGCCAAGGATACAATCGCCTCCCGTCTCGAAACAGGTATTTCCTTTACGGAATTTACTTACACGATTCTACAGGCGATGGATTTCAATCATTTATATGAGCATCACAATTGTAAATTACAAATCGGCGGCAGTGATCAGTGGGGGAATATTACCTCAGGGCTTGAATTAATTCGTAAAATGCAGCCAGAAGGCTCAAAAGCATTTGGTTTGACGATCCCGCTCGTGACAAAAGCGGACGGAACCAAATTTGGAAAAACTGAAGGCGGGGCAGTTTGGCTGGATCCAGAAAAGACAACGCCTTACGAATTCTACCAATTCTGGATTAACACGGCGGATGCGGATGTTGTCAAATACTTGAAATTCTTCACTTTCCTTTCACATGAAGAGATTGAACTGCTGGAAAAAGCGGTGGAAGAAGAACCACATATACGGAAGGCGCAAAAGGCATTAGCAGAGGAAATGACCCGTCTTATTCATGGCGAGGATTCATTACAGCAAGCAATTAAAATTTCACAGGCATTATTTAGCGGCGATGTTAAAGATCTTACGGCTGCCGAAATTAAGCAAGGATTTAAAGATGTTCCTTCTTTTGATGCATCAAAATTTGAAGGGAATCTTGTTGATTTATTGGTTACCGCAGGCATTTCTCCATCCAAACGCCAAGCGCGTGAAGATATTACAAATGGAGCCGTCTCCATTAACGGGGAACGCATCACAGACAATGCCTATACCTTAACCGAAAGCGATCGAATTGAAGGGCAATACACAATTATCAGAAGAGGGAAAAAGAAGTATTCTTTAATTAATTTTTAAGCTGTGTTAAAGGTGAATGTTGATTTTTTATAGCTGTTGATTGGAGCATAGGGCCCTCTCCTCCTCGAAAATGCTAACGCATTTTCTTCGTGCGGTGAATATTCGAGGAAGCTTATTCAATGTCCTGCAGGATGAAGAGGTCACGGGAGACCCCGCAGGCGCCTAAAGCGCCGAGGAGGCTCCCGGACCTCCCTGCGGAAAGCGAGCGCTCGGAGAGGAAATCAACAACCAAGTTTAAAATACCCTCTACCAATAAAAAACTCCAAAACCAATTGGTCTTGGAGTTTTTTTATAAATGGAAACCAGTCCAAGCCCTTTTTCATACACATGAATAAAGGAGGCGATTGCTGTGAAAGACAAGCAGACTGTCAACCTTGTCGACATGGAAGCGAAATACGGTGCAGATCTTGCAAAAGAAATTGAAAATCACATAAGCTACTGTGATAAATGCGGTATAGATTTTAAACTTGTCGTCATTGAAAATCTCAGTTTTACTTCAACAATTGCTTTTGTAACCCATGCTTTCGCTTATTTGTATGAGGTGTCATTATTGAGAAAGACCATAAGCAATAAAAACTTCGTTGGATTCAACGAAGTTATAAAGCTAGTAGAAATAATGAGCAGCTTAAAAGCCTAACCAGGCTTTTTTTTATTTCTAAAATAGGCAATGAGAAATAAAAGTATAGGAATAATAATTTCTACTGTCCAATATAAATAACCTATTTTAAACCCTTCTTGAAAGTGCTCGGCAGAATTTGATGCTATCGCCATAGAAGCAAATAAAATAACTAATCCTATTGGAAAAATAACATTACTTTGAACCTTAAGTCGAAATACATCTGCAACGGCAGTTACAGCAGCATAAAAGAAGATGGTAATTTTTAAAAAACCTCCTATGACAAGTTGGAGCATAAAAAATACATCAAATCTAAAAAAAACAATTTTCCTAATCGTGGAAAACAGAGGGAATGGGGAGCGGACAAAAGCATCCACCCCAAGAGAAGCAATATTAATGATTGTGACAATGACTAAATCGATCCCACTCAAAAGAATCGCGGAAAGGCAAACATTTTTTGCTTTTTTGGACTCATTTATCTGAGGAAGTATCATAGAAAATACAATCATTTCACCAAATGGATATAGGATAGATTGATTTAAAGATGTTTTTAACACTGGTGTATAGCCGTCTTCTAGAATTGGCTCTAGATTTTCTAAATGGATTATTCCGGAAAATAATATTAAGAAAAAAGCGAGAATGGACATTAAAAAAACTACTATAAAAAAAATCTCACTCACTCTGCCCAATACTTCAAGACCTTTATGGAGTGCATAGATACAGATTAGAATCATTAACATATTTATAACAATTAGGGGTGTATTTGTATAAATAGTTGTCGTTAATAATTCGCCGAAATCACGTAATACCCTTGATGCATCATATATAAAGTAAATAATATAAATAAAACCAAGGATACGGCCTAAAAATTTTCCTGTTAATTGTTTTATATAGCTTGTTAAGGGGAGGTCTGGATAATATAAGAACAAACGGTGATAAATAAGAACCAATATTAAGCCACACATTAGTCCGATGAGCATCACTATCCATGCGTCCTGTTTAGTATTCGAGCCGATACCAACTAGAAGAGCACTTCCTAATTCAAACAAATATATAAGGGAAAACAATTGAAATGGTGATACTTTTATTGTCTTCATTATTCTCCTCACTGTCATTTCTAAAGGGAAAAATCATCGCAGAGGGCTTTCTGTTGGGATTTTGTTTTTTGGAATTTCAATTCATACTACTCACCATTAATCTTTTCCCTAAACCTTGTTGTTAAAGGTTATTATTTCCAAATTAAAAATAAAAAACCCTAGAAGCGTTGTAATAACGCTTCTAGGGTTTTTATGATTGCTATTTAATAAGCAAATCAATTAACGAGAGTAGAACTCAACGATCAATGCTTCGTTAATTTCAGCTGGAAGTTCAGAACGCTCTGGTAAACGAGTGAAAGTTCCTTCTAACTTGTCAGCATCAAATGTTAAATAGTCAGGTACGAAGTTGTTTACTTCGATTGCTTCTTTAACAACATCAAGGTTACGAGATTTTTCACGTAAGCCGATAGTTTGACCAGCAGTTAAACGGTATGATGGGATATCAACGCGTGAACCATCAACAAGAATGTGTCCGTGGTTAACTAACTGACGAGCTGCACGACGAGTGCGGGCTAAACCTAAACGATAAACAACGTTGTCAAGACGTGATTCAAGAAGAACCATGAAGTTCTCACCGTGTTTACCAGCTAATTTGCCGGCTTTATCAAATAGGTTGCGGAATTGACGCTCGTTAACTCCGTACATATGACGAAGTTTTTGCTTTTCTTGCAATTGCAATCCGTATTCAGAAAGCTTTTTGCGTTGGTTTGGACCATGTTGTCCAGGAGCGTAAGGACGCTTATCTAATTCTTTACCTGTGCCGCTTAGAGAGATTCCAAGACGACGGGATAATTTCCAGCTTGGGCCGGTATAACGAGCCATGAGAGACTCCTCCTTGTGTGTTTTTATTTTGGTAAAATAAAAACGGTTATGAAACACAGATAACAGCCATTTTGTTTTCATGCACCTTCGCCCTAGCAGCTAAGGGTTACGAGATGCACCATCATTAAAAAATGAGGAACAAAATGCACTATTAAACGGTACACATAAGCTGCAATATTTTACACAAAAAGTATTATATAATTTTCATCGCCTTAAAGTCAATTATTTTTTTTAAAAATAATCTATCAAGAAAAATGAAAAATAAAACTTGTTAAAAAACTCTTTAAAAAAATACAAAAACAGCAATTTTTTTACTATAATTAGGTGATGATGTATATTTTTGGGACTATTGAATAATAGGTGGTTGTTTTATGGAGGATTTTGAGAATAAATTACGATTTGAAAATGAATTTACAAAATATAAGAAATTATATCAAGCTGCTGAAAAATTCTATTCCTTATTGGATAAAGACGAACTATTAAGAGAAATCTTCTTTACTCTTCAAGACATATATCCTGCCTTTTATTATTTTTTGCTGCTTTCACAGGATGATCACAACCAAAGAGATCTCCCAATTATGGAACTAGAATATGACAGCGATAATTTTACAGCTATGGAAGCCTACGTTTCAGGAAAAATTCAAATGGAAAAAACAGTAGAAGGAAATCAATCCACCCTTTATGCTCCATTAAAAGGGAAACAAGGGGTCTATGGAGTGTTGAAGATTGTATCCGGTAATTCGCTGGTTTTTTCTGAAAACGATATTGAATTTTTTAGCCTTTTAGCTAAGAGCGCGGGCAGTGCTTTGGAAAATGCCAAGCTTTATCAACAATCAAAGAGAGAAATCATCGAGTTGAAATTAATAAATGAAACTTCCCACCGGTTAAATTCGAACCTTCGTTTAGCAGAAACCATGACCTATATGTCCGGTCAAATTAGACAGTCCTTTCAAGCAGAGGAAGTCGGCTTTTTTCTCTTTACGCAGGATGATATCAATACAAAGGTTTTACCCGGTTCTACTTCCTTTTGTTATAGTAAACAAGCTCGTCCATATATCGAATATATAAAAAATAAAATTCAACAAGAAAAAGATCCTTTATTTATTGGCGATGTAAATATTCCTATAATAAATGACTCAAAATCCTATCGATCCATCATGGCCGTTCCCTTTATTCAGAGTGATACATTAAAGGGGTTCTCTATGGTTATGCATCAAGAACCTTACTTCTTTTCATTTGATATCTTTAAGCTGCTCCAATCGCTTATCCATCACTCCTCACTAGCACTTACGAATTCGATGCTTCGTGAAGAGTTGGAGCGAATGATTATTACTGACCATTTGACAAAACTCCATTCTCGTAATTATTTGGATGAAAAAATCAAAACATCCATGAAAGAAGATGAGGAAGGTACTTTTATTTTGATTGATATCGATAATTTCAAGGGAATAAATGATACATATGGTCATCAAATTGGTGATGAGGTACTGGTACAACTATCCAACTTAATTAAAAGTAACATTCGTGAAAGTGATGTAGGTGCTCGCTGGGGCGGTGAAGAACTTGCCATATATCTGCCAAAGGTATCATTAGAGGCAGGAACAGCTATTGCCAGGAGATTGGTTGAAAAAGTCTTTGAATCCACCAATCCCTGTATTACAGTGTCGTGTGGTGTTTCATATTGGAATAAAGAAAAATATGATACTTACATCCATTTATTTAAACGGGCGGATGAGGCGCTTTACGCGGCCAAAAGTTCAGGCAAAAACAGAGCTGTGACACAGGGTGAAGGGATTAAAGCAAGTTAGAAAATAATTTATAAAAAAAGCACGGGGAATCTGATTCTACTGCCCCGTGCTTTCATTTTTATAGATTTTTTACCAGTATTTCCACAAACTCTTCCAATTTTTCCTGGTCTAGTTCATCAAAACGGTTGGTTTCCGGTGAATCAATATCCAAAACACCGAGGAGCTGACCATCTTTAATCAGCGGGATGACAATCTCCGATTGGGAAGCAGCATCACAGGCAATATGGCCTGGAAACTGGTTTACATCCTCAACGCGAACAGTCTTCATTAACTGTGCAGAAGTCCCGCAAACCCCTTTTCCAATTGGAATTCTAATACAGGCAGGAAGCCCCTGAAAGGGTCCTAAAACAAGCTCATTCTCCTCATCCATTAAATAAAATCCTACCCAATTGATGCGATCGAGAAATTGATTTAACAACGCAGAAGTATTGCTGAGATTGGCAATTCGATTTTTTTCACCATGAAGCAGTGCCTGCAATTGTTTTTTGACGAGTTCATAATTCTCTGCACGATTTCCCGTGTACATTTCGACGTTAAACATGTTTTTCACCTTTCTCTCTGTAAATTTATATCCTATTTTATCAAAATATCATGAAAATGCGCATACTTTGTCGACATTTTTATGGAGGAACCCTTGATTATTTAAAGAATCATATTGTAAGGAGTATTTTACGCTGCCTTAAGGGGGAGAACGGATGAAAAAAAACGCAAAGGAAGCCATAATCCAAGCAGCCATTACACTGTTTAATTCAAATGGGTATTCAGGTACATCAATTAGAGATATTGCCGCATTTGCCGATGTGAATTCTGCTACGGTTGCTTATTATTTTGAAAATAAGCAAGGTTTATTGGAATATTGCTTTACGATCTTTTTTGAACAATACCTCGGCATTATTGAGGAAGAATATGCAAAAATTGGCCATGGGGCAAAAGAGTGTTTAAAGCGGGTTACTGCTAAACTTATTTCCTATCAGTGTGAGAATATCCATCTTGCCAGCCTTGTTTACCGTGAAATGTCGATGGACTCCCAGGTTGTCAGAGAAATCATGTCTACCTATAACTTGAAGGAGAAGTACTATTTCTCTAAAATTATCGAAATTGGCTTCCAACGCAAGGAATTTCGGCCTCACTCCATTCCATATTTAATTATCCAATTAAAAGGGTTATTAATGATGCCGTTTATGAATGCCCATTATATTAGAGAAGTCTTGTATATTTTTCCAAATGAGCGTTTTTTTGAGCAAAAATATATAAATGAACTAAATCGATGGATCAGTCATACACTTTGTGAGGAAGTAAGTGTGAAGAAAGAGGCTGTTTTATAAGGTGCCTCTATTTTTTTGTTTTCTTTTACAAAAAAATTGAATTTTATAGTCAAAAATTGTCGTTTACATGTTATCATAAATACATTGAATTGACCGGTGAGTGATTTTTTTATAAATGAAATCGACTTAAATGGAAACGTCCGGATTAGGGGGCAATAAGTGTGCAATATTTCATTGGATTTTTCATCCTGGTACTTGCCATTTTTGTATTGGGATATTTTCTAAAAAAGAAATATTTTAAGGAAATGGACCGATTAGAAGCATGGAAAATTGATTTATTTAACAGGCCGATACTCGACGAAATGTCAAAAGTAAAGCAGTTGAATATGACGGGACAGACGGAGGAGCTTTTTGAAAATTGGCGACATCAATGGGATGATATCGTAACTGTAAAGCTTCCCAATTTAGAGGAATTGCTTTTTGATGCCGAAGAATTCATTGACCGCTACCGTTTTAATAAAGCAAAAGCAGTCCAACGGGACATTCAGAATAATTTACAAGAAACAGAAGATCAAATTAAGAATATTCTGGAAGAATTACATGAGCTTGTTGGCAGTGAGGAGAAAAACCGGGTAGAAATCGAACAGCTTAAGGAAACTTATCGTGAAACAAAAAAGATGCTCCTTGCCCATCGGCACAGCTTTGGAAAAGCAGAAAAAGGTTTAGAAACACAGCTTGAACAAATTACCAATAAATTCCATGAATTTGATGAAAAAACGGAAAATGGCAATTACCTTGAAGCACGTGAAATTGTGTTAACCATCCAAAGTAATCTTGGGAAAATTAAAAATAATATGGATTTAATTCCACAGTATTTAATTGAATGTCAATCCCTTCTTCCATCCCAGCTTGCTGAAGTTCTCGATGGCTTCCGCGAAATGACGCAGCAAGGATATTTCCTTGACCATATCAGATTAGAAGAAGAAATTACGCAGTTAGAACAAAAACTAACGGAGTATCTAAGTTATATAGAAAAAACAGAAATTGAAAAGGCCGAGGAAGGGACAAAAGAAATTAAAGTAAGAATTGATATCCTTCTTGACCTTCTTGAAAAAGAAGTCCTTGCTAAACACTATGTTTTACAAAATGAAAAGCCAATATATGAAATGCTTGTCGCTGTTCAGGAAGAAAATGAACATCTTTCTGATGAAATCATTCAAGTACAGCATAGCTATCATTTAAAAGATCATGATTTTGAAGTGCAAAGGAATCTTGAGAAAGAACTGTCAACTGTTTATAAACACTTTTATGTGTTAATTGAAAAAATTAGGCTGAACGAAACCGCTCAAACCGCGCTAAGTGATGAATTGAAAGAAATCAAGGAACAGCTTGATGCCATATCGGAAGAACAGCAAATTTTTGCCGGTAAGCTTCAGTCACTAAGAAAAGATGAAATTCAGGCAAGAGACAAAGTGAAGGAATTAACAAAAAAAGTCGGCGAAATGGTTCGGCTTGTAACCAAAAGCAATATTCCTGGTTTGCCGGATGATTATAAATATTTGTTTGAGGATACGAACGATAGTATTGAAAATGTTAAACACCAGCTCGAAGAAAAGCCGCTTAACATTTCAGGGCTCAATCAATATTTAGAAATTGCCGAATTAACGGTCGAAAAACTGACCAATACGACAATTGAAATGCTGGAAAATGTCATGCTGGCAGAAAAGGCTATTCAATATGGAAATCGCTATCGCCGCAAGTTTCCATCTGTGGCAAAAGGTTTAACTGATGCTGAACAAGCATTTAGACATTATGAGTATCAAGAAGCTTTGGAACAGGTTGCAGCGGCTCTGAATGGAATCGATCCAGACGCCTTAAAGAAAATAAAAGCTGCTGTCGAAACAAAATAAAGATTTATTGATAAATGGCTGTCCAAAACACAGGGGCAGCCTTTCTTTATGCAATAGGGGGAAAACTTTTTTCAAATTAACTAATCTATGATAAGATTAATTTTTGCATAAGGGTTCGGTTTTGAAAGGAGTAGACCGATGATCTATTTTGATAATAGTGCAACAACTAAACCATATAAAGAGGTATTGGAATCCTTTGTTACAGTCTCCAGTCAATATTTTGGAAATCCTTCTTCCCTCCATGGATTAGGTATCCAGGCTGAGAAACTTTTATCGCAAGCCCGTGAGCAGCTGGCCAATTTGTTATCAGTTAAAGCAACCGAAGTTTATTTTACTTCCTGCGGCACTGAAAGTAGTAATTTGGCGATTAAAGGTACCGCCGCTTTGCTTAAAAATAAAGGACGTCATTTAATCACCACAAGTGTTGAGCATGCTTCTGTCCGGGCAGCTATGGAACAGCTGGAGCAAGATGGTTTTGATGTCACCTATTTGCCAGTTGATGAAAACGGCAGAGTATCAATATCCGATGTCGAGAAGGCAATCCGCAAAGATACCATCATAATTTCCATTATGCAAGTAAATAATGAAATTGGGACAATTCAACCTATTAAGGAAATAGGAAAATTGCTTAGAAATTATCCATCTATTTTATTCCATGTTGATGCCGTACAGGGAGTAGGTAAAGTACCACTTCTGCTCCATGAAAGCAGAGTGGATTTTTGTTCGTTTTCAGCCCATAAATTCCATGGCTTAAAAGGAACAGGTGCCCTATTTGTCCGTGAAGGCTTGCAGCTAACACCATTATTTTCAGGGGGGAATCAAGAACGAAAGCTGCGTAGCGGAACGGAAAATGTGGCAGGTGCGGTTGCGATGGCAAAGGCTCTTCGTATGACATTGGCAATAAGCGATACAAGTCTTAAAAAAATGAAAAAAATTCAGGATCGGCTTAGAGAAGGTCTGAATGAGCTGGAACAAATTCATATTCATACCCCTTTGGAAGGGGCTGCACCGCATATATTAAATTTTTCTATTAAAGGAATGAAATCTGAGGTGTTGATTCACGCGCTTGAATCGGAGGGGATTTTTGTCTCGACAACAAGTGCCTGCTCTTCGAAAAAAAAATCTCCGAGCAGAACTCTTCTCGCAATGGGTGTTTCAGAAGAGTTAGCGGACAGTGCGATTCGAATCAGCCTCTCATTTGATAATACAGAGGAAGAAGCAAATATTGCTCTAAAGGCCATCAAGAAAGTCTCAGAGCATTTGAGAAAGGTAATGAAATAAATGGAATATGAACGTATATTAATTCGTTATGGAGAAATGTCTACAAAGGGGCGGAACCGCAATAAATTTGTAGAGAAATTGAGAAAAAGTATAAAATCTGCCTTGGCACCCTTTCCAAAAATTAAACTCGAAGCGACGAGAGATCGCATGTATGTTTTATTAAACGGAGAAAACGTGACAGAAATTTCTGCGGTATTAAAAAAAATTTTTGGTATACAGTCCTTTAGTCCAGCGATTAAAGTGGAACGGGACCTTGAACAAATGAAGAAGATGGCGCTGGAATTAGTTTCATCACTTTTTCATGAAGGACAAACCTTTAAAATAACCACTAAAAGGTCGGATAAAACATTCCTTCTTGATACAGATCAAGTGAATCAAACCTTCGGTGGCCACGTGCTGGAGCATATACCCGGAATCAAAGTGAATGTGAAAAATCCGGATATTAATCTGGTGATTGAAATAAGAAAAGAAGCCGTTTACTTATCATGTGAAACCATTTTAGGGGCAGGCGGATTTCCGGTTGGATCAAGCGGAAAAGCTGCTCTTATGCTCTCAGGAGGAATTGATAGCCCTGTTGCGGGATTTTTGGCAATGAAGCGAGGTTTAGAAATAGAAGCGGTTCATTTCTTCAGCCCGCCGTTTACGAGTGAGCGGTCCAAGGAAAAGGTCATAGACTTGGCAAAAAAACTGGCCGAAATATCGGGAACTCTTACGCTTCATATTGTTCCATTTACAGACATTCAACAGGCGATAAGAGAGCAAATCCCTGAAAACTATTCCATGACGACAACGAGAAGGTTTATGCTCCGAATTACCGATCTGATTCGCGAAAAAAGTGAAGGACTGGCTATTATTACAGGGGAAAGCCTCGGCCAGGTCGCAAGTCAAACATTGGAAAGCATGTTTACGATTAATGAGGTGACCAATACACCGGTTCTTAGGCCCTTAATTACCATGGACAAAACAGAGATTATTAAAATTGCTCAAAAAATCGATACACATGACATCTCCATCAGGCCATTTGAGGATTGCTGCACGATCTTTGTTCCAGCATCGCCAAAAACGAGACCGCGAAGAGAAAAAGTACATCATTATGAAAGCTTTTTTGATTTTGAACCATTGATTCAAGAAGCGGTTGAAGACGTAGAAACCATTACGATTAGACCAGACAGTAAACGATCAATAGAATTTAATGAATTATTTTAAAAAACAATTTGCGAAAGTTTTGTGAACAATTACCAATTAATTATTCGAATGAACCTTGTGAGTTCTACACATTATATACTCACAAGGAGGTGATATCACATGGCTAGCAACAATTCTAATCAATTACTAGTTCCAGGTGTTGAACAAGCTCTTGACCAAATGAAATACGAAATTGCTTCTGAGTTTGGCGTCCAACTTGGAGGAGATACTACTTCACGCGCTAACGGTTCTGTTGGTGGTGAAATCACTAAGCGTTTAGTCGCTATGGCTGAGTCTCAATTAGGCGGCGGCGGATTTGCTCGCTAACAAATAAATATTATGGCTACAGAGAGTGGGAATTATTCCCGCTCTCTATTTTTTTGCTTATAAAAATAAAATACTTTTAAGTGAATAATAATTTAAAATTTTTGAATAATTTTGTATAATAATTTTGGATAGTATAATTCAAAAACATTTGAGGGGGAGAGGTATGAAGCGCGAGGATTTAATAGCACCGGAAAGATATAATTTAGTTTCTGAAATGGAACGCTTTGCAAAAGAGCCAAATAAATTGGCACTTATCTGGGAAAATGAGGCCGGCGAAACAAAACAGGTTACATATCAGGAGTTAATGAAAAAAGTAAATCAAGCTGGAAATGTTTTTGTGGAAAAAGGTTTGCAGAAAGGCGATGTGGTTCTTATCATCGTTCCAAGGCTTATCGATGCATATATCGCTTATTTGGCATCTCTTAAAACGGGGTTAGTGGTCATTCCAAGTTCCGAAATGTTAAGAGAAAAGGATCTACAATATCGAATCGCACATGGTGATGTAAAAGGGATCATCTGCTATTACCCATATGTGGACCAATTTGAAAATATTAGTTCAGAACATCCGCTTGTGAAGTTTACGATTGGGGAAAAGGAAGATGGCTGGTTTTATTTAGATGAAGAAATGAAAGCGGCTTCAGAGGAATTCCAAATAGCCGATACACTTCGTGAGGACATGGCCTTTTTATCCTATACCTCCGGAACAACAGGAAATCCTAAAGGGGTTGTCCACACTCACGGCTGGGCATTTGCTCATCTTAACACAGCAGCAGCGAATTGGCTTGGTATTGAGGAAAGCGACACCGTTTGGGCAACAGCTGGACCGGGCTGGCAAAAATGGATTTGGAGTCCGTTCTTATCTGTTCTTGGCTCAGGAGCAACTGGACTTGTCTATAATGGAAAATTTGAACCGAAAAAGTATTTAAGCCTTCTTCAAAAATATGATGTTAATGTCCTTTGCTGTACCCCAACCGAATACAGATTAATGGCAAAGGTCGATAACTTGGATGAGTATCATCTACCAAATCTTCATAGTGCTGTTTCAGCGGGAGAACCGCTTAATCGAGAAGTGATTGAAACATTTAAAAGGCACTTTAATGTTGATGTAAGGGACGGCTATGGACAAACGGAAAATTCCTTACTAGTTGGTGTTACAAAAGGGATGGCTTTAAAAGCTGGATCGATGGGTAAGCCGACACCCGGCAATAGGGTGGAAATCATCAATGAAGAGGGCGAGATTTGTCCGGTAGGTGAAGTAGGCGATATTGCTGTTCATGTTGAAACACCTGCATTATTTAAAAATTATTATAAGGATCCAGAAAGAACAGCCATGCAATTCCGTGGTGATTATTATGTGACGGGTGATAAGGCAATGAAGGACGAAGACGGCTATTTTTGGTTCGAAGGCCGCGGAGATGATATTATCATCAGTTCCGGCTATACGATTGGACCATTTGAAGTAGAAGATGCCCTTGTCAAACATCCGTTTGTGAAGGAATGTGCGGTTGTGGCCAGTCCTGATGAAATTCGCGGATTCATTGTGAAAGCCTTCGTTGTTCTAAAAGAGGATGTGAATCAAAATGATCCTGAATTAACAAAGAATTTGCAGGAACATGTAAAAAAACTGACGGCTCCTTATAAATATCCGAGAGCAATCGAGTATTTAGCTGAGCTTCCGAAAACAACCTCCGGGAAAATTCGCCGGATTGAGCTTCGCCAAAAAGAATTGAAATCCGTCAAGAGCAATTAACTTAATCAGAGAGAAGCCGGCAGTTCATACTGTCTGCTTCTTTTTTAGTTTTAGGAAAAAGATGGCGAGAGAAAAATTCCCCTCATTCGTAAATTTCACGGTATAATAAATTTATTTCGAAACTAGAAAGAATAGGGGAAGAGACACCAATGAAAAAAACTGAAACTCAGATGGGAGCCATACACGCAGGTTTTTCCTATGTAATTTGGGGATTATTACCGATTTATTGGAAGCTAATCGAAAGTGTAAATCCAAAGGAAATCCTGGCTAACCGCATTTTTTGGTCGTTCATCTTTATGTTATTCATCCTTCTCATTACAAAAAAATGGGAGCTGTTCCTTCAAACGTTTAAAGGGTTTGCGCAAAATAAAAAACAGATGTTTGCCTTAATTCTCGCTTCATGTTTAATCACCATAAACTGGTTTACCTATATTTGGGCCGTAAATAGCGGACACATGGTAGAAGCAAGCTTAGGGTACTATATCAATCCACTGGTCAGCATTTTATTAGGTATGGCTGTTTTGAATGAAAAACTAACCAATTACCAATATATTTCATTTGGTCTGGCGGCAATCGGAGTCCTGATCATATCTATTTCATATGGCCAATTTCCCTGGGTCGCAATTGTTTTGGCCCTTTCTTTTGGATTGTATAGTTTGGCGAAGAAACTGATCAATGTCGATTCTTCAGTAGGATTGGCATTGGAAACTTTAGTTGTCACCCCTATAGCGGCTGTATATATGTTTTTCTTACTCATTCACGGCTCATCCGCCTTTTTAACCGCCAGCTTATGGATGGATTTCCTTTTAATGGGAGCTGGGGCGGCAACAGCTATACCGCTATTGTATTTTGCAAAAGGAGCGCAGAAAATTCCTTTGTCCCTGCTTGGATTCATCCAATACATTTCGCCTACCTTAACCTTGATATTAGGCATATTCGTGTACCATGAACATTTTTCAAGGCTCCAATTACTTTCCTTCATTTTTATTTGGTCAGCCGTAACACTTTATTCTTTATCAAAAACAAAATGGTTATCTGTTAAAGGATTGAAAATGCGCAGCGATAAAAAAGCAATTTAACAAATAAAAAACCTTATCCAACTCGATAAGGTTTTTTATGTGCGCTTGGCAGCGCATCGCTCTAATGGGTGAAAGTCCCTAACATGCCGTTGTGGCGGAAATGTATAGCTGACAGGTAGTGCGAGTATCGTGAGATTTCGTGCGGAGGACTTGAAGGCAAAACTCGGAACAGGTGGCTGTAACCATGTTGGCTGGTAAGGTGGGATAACCTTGCATAAAATGGGGATGTCCAATACCACTCTGTATCTTATTAGTTATGAGGACTGGATTCGAGTGAAAGGCGATGAACGTGACCCAAGGAGATCTCATCATCTCCACCGTAGGTGGTAACTCTTTTTCAAAGCCGCGAAGGACAAGAAATGGATTATGGAAGGTGAGAAGTCAGAGCAGGGGATAGTAGTGAATAAACTTGTTGGAAACGCCACAAAGACAAGTGACTTATCACAAAGTTGATAAGGCGGGCACTGACTCAAAAGGCAGTGGACTGATGCGAAGCCCGTCTGTCCATCGAAGAAAAGCAATACGAACTTATTTACTCGTCATGTACTAAACAGAAGTCGATGAGGCAGAAAGCCGAAGAATCGAGACCGAAAGAAAGTAGGTTGTTTAGGGCGAAGTACTAATATCAAATATCAGCCATTGGTTTACCTATTCAGTTGATATTGTATTGGGAAAGGAATCGAATGCATGAATGAATCAATAGGAAAACGAAGCTTACGTGTAGTGGAGAATTCTAAAAAGAAACGCAAGTGGTACAGCCTAATGGATAAATTATGGAACTATCAAAACCTGGAACAAGCTTTCTATGACGTGAAGAAAAATCGCGGTTCACACGGAGTGGATAAAGTAACGATTAAAGATTATGAAATTGAATTGGAACACAACTTAAGAGTGCTCCAAGAATCTTTGCGTTTGAAAACATATCGTGCAAAACCAGTTAGAAGAGTTTTTATTCCAAAAGCTGATGGTACAAAACGTCCACTGGGAATTCCAACAGTAGAAGACCGAGTTCTCCAAGCTGCAACTAAAAGAATACTTGAACCAATCTTTGAACAGAAATTCTTAGACTGTAGTTTTGGATTTCGTCCGAACCGTAGTGCACATATGGCGATAGACAAAATCCGAAAGGATTTGATGGATGGGTACACCTTTGTAATTGATGCCGATATAAAGACTTATTTTGATTCAATTCCTCATGATAAGCTTATCGAATTAATCAAAGAAGAAGTTGTGGATAATAGAGTATTGGCGCTAATTTTGCAGTTCTTAAAATCGGGAATCCTTGAAAATGGTATTTTCTATGAGAGTGACAAGGGGAGTCCTCAGGGTGGCGTAATCAGTCCATTGTTAGCGAACATCTATTTGCATCCGCTCGATGAAATGATGATGGAAAGAGGTCACCGTATTACAAGGTACGCGGATGACTTCGTCATCTGTTGCAAATCCCGAAAGGGAGCAGAAAGAGTACTAAGAACGGTAGTGAAGCTCTTAGATGAAAAGTTAGGATTGAAAGTGCACCCAGACAAAACTAAGATTGTAGACAACTACGAAGAACCGTTTATCTTCTTAGGGTATGTTTTCAAAAGAGGATATTTCCATTCTCCATCAGACAAAGCAGTAAAGAAGTTTAAGAAAAGTATCAAAGATGTAACGAAAAGAAATCTAACAGTTAACCTGGAAGAATTCGTCAAGCATCGATTAAATCCCATTATTAGAGGATGGGGAAGATACTTTGGAATTGGCTTTTCAAAAAAACTATTTCAAAAATTGGATACATGGATTCGAAGAAGGCTAAGAATGATTCAGTTAAGAAGCTGGAGAAAAATAAGAAAGCTCCACAGGGAGCTTCGGAAAAGGAATTGGAAGGGTGAACTTCCGCATCTTTCAATGACTAGATGGAGGAATTCTAAGACTGAGCACGTTCATTTTGCGATTCCGAATGAAAGGTTTCGGGAAATTAAACTTGTTTTTCTTTTAGACATATACAACGAACTACATCCCCAAAGGGGATAAAGTGGAGGAGCCGTATGCGATGACCCGCACGTACGGATCTGTGAGAGGCGCATGAAATTTCTCATGCGCCTACTCTATTTTTATAAGAATGCTCTCTTCACTTTTTCCCAGTAGGAATTATCTTTAAGTTTTAAGGTTTTTAATTTTGTTTCGCTCAATTTTATTTGAATCTTCTCTACATGCCGAATGCTTAGTGCTTCATTGTCCATTCCCATTGTTGGATGGTCGTTGCCTTCGGATATGACTTTTAGGGTTAAGGTGCGTTCGCTGCCCAGAATAAATGATGCACCAAGGGTACGATAACGATTGTTATTAACAGAGGCAACCTCGCTTACTTGCATACAAGAAATTAATGGGTCAACAACGGAACCATTAACCGATTTATTATAAGCGGTACTTCCAGTCGGTGTTGCCACAATCAACCCATCCCCGCGAAAAGTTTCTAAATGAAGCTGATCGACAAAGACTTCAACCACAAGTGTCTTAATGATGGAAGAGCGAATGCTGAACTCATTTAAGCATGGAAAAGTACCCTGGCCATCTATCGTCACATCAATTAATGGATAGCGCCGGACTTCATAAAGTTCTCGCGTAGCAGCTTCAATCATTTTCGATGTATCATCAATGCTGAAATCGCAATACATACTTAAACTGTTTTTTAGGGAAATCCCTGCGTAAAGGCAATCATCACGAAAACCAGTTTTTCTTACTGCCTGAAGAAAAGTTCCATCATCTCCAATACTGGCAATGATGTTAGCTTTCCGGTAGTCGTCTACGATTGTAAAATCATAGCGTTCCGCCAATTCCAATAGGGGTGCAACTTTAGCTAAAACGTCCGCTTCCCGCTTGTAATAAAAGTAGATATTTCGTCTTTTTTCCATTTCATGATCCCCCGTGAATATAAGTATCTTCCAACTAATTTTATCACCTTTTTTAAGCATTATAAAAATATCATCTGAAATTTTGGTTACAAGTCAGAAAGAAGTCAATGCTATTAAGTTTATTTTGTTAGTTAAAGGCGAATACTACTAGGCTGAAAGGTTGTGAAAAAATTGATTTGGCTGCTTGTAGTTCTTTTGATTCTTTTGCTCTTATTCATTTTAATTATTTTAACAAAGCTCACGATTCAAATTGATTATTTCCATCATAATGACAATGACGACTTAAAGCTTGAGTTTAAAATTTGGTTTGGTTTAATTAAGTACAAAAAGCACATTCCTTTAATAAAGATTGATGATAATTCACCTAGCATTATTGTAAAAAGCAATTCACCTAAGCAGCAGCCACAGGAAACAACTGAAGATAAGACTGTTCATCAAATTAAACCTAGTGATATCGTAATGAATATAAAAAATGTACGAGAAATAATCACACATGTGCTCAATTTAAAAGTGGTGATTAGAAAGTTTTTGAAAAAAATTTCAGTCAAAAAGTTTGAATGGCATACCATTGTGGGTGTTGGAGATGCGGCGATTACCGGCATGGTTGGCGGTGGATTGTGGGCCATTAAGGGAAGTTTAATCGGGCTTCTCAGCCATTACCTTAGACTTAAAGAAATGCCGCATTTAACCGTTACTCCTCATTTTCAACAAGCGATTATTCAAACAAGAATCACATGTATTTTTCAGTTTCGAATTGGGAATGCTATTTTAGCAGGATTGAAAATGATTAAATTTTGGAGGGGCGGACGCCCGAAATTAAAGTCCAAAACCAATTTATCTGAGGAAAAAACAAATTCAGTTTGAAAAAGGAGGAAACAGCCATGTCTGACCACCCAATTCAAGGTTTAATGACGACGGCAATGGAAAGTTTAAAAGAAATGATTGATGTGAACACAATTATTGGCGATCCCGTCGAAACTCCTGATGGCAGTGTTATATTAACAGTTTCTAAGGTAGGTTTCGGGTTTGCTGCAGGAGGAAGCGAATTCAAGCTCGACAATGCTCAAGCGCACTCCCAAAGTAAAGATCAGGGACAAGGTCAAGGACAAAGTGGATTGAAGCTTCCTTTTGGCGGCGGTAGTGGAGGCGGAGTTTCCATTACTCCAATCGCATTTTTAATTGTTAACTCACATGGAGTTAAAATGCTCCACTTGGATGAAAGCACTCATCTTTATGAGAAAATATTAGAGCTTGCACCTCAGGCTGTTGATAAAATACAGCAGATGTTTTCGAAAAAAGATAATGAAAAATTATCGAACGAAGGTCACCATAAGCAAGAACTGGAGTTATAGAATTAGGTTAATCTTCCGAAAAAAAGGAGGATTAACTTTTTTCATGGTTTGAGAGTGTAAATAATTGCAAATGTAAGGCTGACAAGATATATTTACACTGTACATAATAGGGGTGAAGCTGCAGGAATGTTTCGTGCACTTAGCTCAATATGATAAAGGAGGATGTTAGATTTGGCAAACATTACATTCGGAGGAAATGCAGTTACATTACTAGGCAATGAAGTAAAGGTAGGAGATAAAGCGCCTAACTTCACAGTGCTTGCCAATGACCGTTCAGAGGTTACATTAAATGATACGAAGGGGCATGTACGTTTAATTACCTCAGTTCCATCTTTAGATACTGGTGTTTGTGATGCTGAAACACGCCGTTTCAATGAAGAAGCAAATAAATTAGGGGATGTAAAAATTTTAACAATTAGCACTGATCTTCCATTTGCGCAAAAGCGTTGGTGCGGAGCAAACGGAATTGAAAACGTCCAAACACTTTCAGACCATCGTGACCTTTCCTTTGGGGAAGCATATGGTGTGGCCATTCAAGAGCACCGACTATTGGCTCGTGCCGTTTTTGTAGTGGATTCAAGTGACACTGTGACATATGTAGAGTACGTAAGTGAAGCAACCCATCACCCTAACTACGAAGCAGCAATTGAAGCTGCAAAGAGTGCAAAATAATTATAGATTTTAAAAGGCCTCGCGGGTGGCGGGGTCTTTTTTGGTTTAAGGAGGTTTTAGAAAGTGAATATTTCTCCGGTAGAACAGCTTTTTACGGTATTTAACGAAACGGCTCTTGTTTTACAAGAAGAATTAGGATGTACCTATTTAGAAGCATTAGCCGAAACAGGGGAGAATCTTTTTCAGAGTTCCATTCTCCAAGAAGAGTTAAGTGAATTAACTGTTAAAAGGCTAAAGAAACAGTATGAAGGCATTCGTCTGGAAAAGTTCTCAAATGAGGAAATCCGCAAAGCCTATCAACTAGTGATCTTAAAAGGGATGAAAGAAAATGTTCAGCCAAATCACCAAATGACACCTGATACAGTCGGGATGCTGGTTGGATACTTAGTACAAAAATTTATGAAACAATCAAGTTATCGCTTGATGGACCCTGCTGTTGGAACAGGAAATTTATTAACGACTGTATTAAATCAAGTCCCTAATAAAGTTGAGTCAATCGGTGTTGAGATTGACGATCTATTAATAAAACTTGCCTATGTAAATGCTAATTTGCAAGAACACCCAATCCAGCTTTTCAATCAGGATAGCCTCGAACCGTTATTTATTGATCCGGTTGATGCGGTAATCGGTGACCTTCCAGTTGGATATTATCCAAATGACATCCGGGCTTCAGATTATCAACTTCAAGCAAGCAGCGGTCACTCTTACTCCCATCACTTGTTTATTGAACAAAGTGTTCGCCACACTCTTCCAGGCGGATATTTATTTTTTATTATTCCGAATGGTTTGTTTGAAACTGAACAGGCTCCCGAGCTTCGCGAATTTATTAAGGAACATGTATATATTCAAGGCTTACTTCAACTTCCGACCAATATGTTTAAGAATAAGAATGCAGCTAAGAGTATTTTAGTCTTACAAAAAAAAGCGGAGCATATAACAGCACCGGGACAGGCGCTCTTGGTAAACTTGCCTAATTTATCAAATGCCATTGAAATGGACAAAATTCTGACAAAAATTGAATCATGGTTTAAAGAAAATAAACGCTAATAAAACCGGATTTATTCCGGTTTTTTCTTTTGTAAAAATTTAATGAAAAATTATGAATTTATTTATATTTTCCGTAATCGCTTACAAGAAAAATTTACTCCTTGTAATGTCGATGAGACAGTGTTTAAATGAGGAAGGATAAAATTGAAAAAGAGTTTGAGCACAATAGACATTGTACTAAATAAATTTTTTATTTATTTATGTTGTTATATAAAAGGAGCGTTTTGCAAAATGTCAAAAATTATTGCCATCAATGCTGGAAGTTCTTCACTAAAATTTCAGCTTTTTGATATGCCTAGCGAAGAGGTTATTACAAAAGGGCTTTTTGAAAGAATTGGATTAAAGGATTCCATTTTTAATATTACCGCTAACGGTGAAAAAATTCAGGAGGTTCTTGATATTCCTGACCATGAAGTTGCTGTTAAAATGCTATTGGATAAGCTGACGACTTTAGGGATTATCCAATCCCTCAATGAAATTGAAGGAATTGGCCATCGGGTTGTCCACGGCGGCGAAGCCTTTAATGATTCTGTTCTTATAACAGATGAAGTTTTAGCGAAAATTGAAGAATTGTCCGATTTAGCACCATTGCATAATCCGGCAAATATTACCGGGATAAAGGCTTTTCAAAGTGTACTTCCTAATGTTCCGGCTGCTGCTGTTTTTGATACTGCTTTCCACCAAACCATGCCGGAGAGCTCATATCTATACAGCCTTCCATATGAGTACTATGAAAAGTATGGAATTCGTAAGTATGGATTCCATGGAACATCACATAAATATGTATCACAGCGCGCAGCAGAGCTGTTAGGCCGTCCGGTTGAACAGCTTCGTCTTATTTCCTGCCACCTAGGAAATGGAGCAAGTATAGCAGCAATCGAAGGCGGAAGATCAATTGATACATCAATGGGCTTTACACCTCTTGCAGGTGTAACCATGGGAACCCGCTCAGGGAATATCGACCCTGCCTTAATTCCTTATATCATGGAGAAAACGAATCAAACGGTTGAAGAAGTCCTTGATATTTTGAATAAAAAGAGTGGTATGCTTGCGGTTTCCGGATTCTCGAGTGATTTGCGTGACATTGAAGTTCAAGCAAAACAAGGAAATGAACGTGCGAAGCTTGCTTTAGAAGTTTTCGCGAATCGTATCCATAAATACATTGGTTCTTATTCTGCCCGTATGTATGGTGTTGATGCCATTATCTTCACAGCGGGTATTGGTGAAAACAGTGATGTTGTTCGTGAAAATGTCTTAAAAGGTCTTGAATTCATGGGCGTTTATTGGGACCCTGCACTCAATAAAGTAAGAGGAGAAGAAGCGTTTATTAATTATCCTCACTCTCCAGTAAAAGTCATCATTATTCCAACAAACGAAGAAGTCATGATAGCCCGCGACGTTGTTCGTTTATCATAATTTATTAAAGGCAAATTGTCCCTCATGGGGCAATTGCCTTTTTTATTATCGCTTTTTCCTGTGATATACTTAAAAGAAAGAATTGGAAATAGGGGGGCCCCTGCCCATGCACTTAACAGAGCGCGAAATAATCACTTTGAATCAGATTCGCGAATGGGAAAAAAGTTTATTTACCTATGAACCGAACGATTTTCAATTAACGTATGAAAAATATTTAGAGCGGGCCTTCACCTTATTGCCCGATAAAGTCCAAAAGCAATTTTTTTCACTTCTCGACAGCTGGCTGTTTCATTTACATAGCTTTATTCAAAGCTCACAGCTTCAGGTGGATGCAAAAGAACGAATATTATCTTCAGGGAGAATTTTCAAGAAGGATTTAGAAAAAATAGCTGACTTAAGGCAACTTGATATTGATCAATTACAATACATAGCCCAACAACAAATTGCCAAGCACCGTTTTTTCTCGTTTGCCCAGGGAGGATTGGCTGGAACTGGCGATACATTCTTGCTTGGTTCTGATATTCCGGCAATGGCTTTCATTAATTTACGGGCCGTTCAATTAATTGCAATGACATACGGGTTCGAGGTCAGCACACCATATGAAATAATGACTTCGCTTAAAGTATTTCACATGGCAACATTACCCCCAAGAATGCAAAAGGATGGCTGGTTAGCGTTAATGGCTGAATTGGATGGCAGCAATGAACGTTATTTTTATGAAGGAAATGAAGAAATCACGGATATTACTTGGCTGGAACAGCCGATTCAACAATTATTAAAAGCATTGGTTATTTCCATGTTCCGCAGAAAGGTCATTCAAGGAATTCCTCTTATCAGTATGGCCATTGGAGCAGGGGCCAATTATCAGCTCACTAGAAAAGTAACCGATGTGGCGCATAAATACTATCAGCTGCGCAATCTAAAGGAGAAAGAGGAAGCTATTGATGAGTACAATCGAGCATAAGATGGAAGCGCCAAAAACAGTCATCTGCAAAGTGATTACGGTCAGTGATACGAGGGATAAAAATTCGGATAAAAGCGGGAAGTTAATGGTGGAACTGCTTGAACAAAAAGGGCATCAGGTTGCCGACTATTGTATTGTAAAAGATGAGGCTGCCGAAATTGAAAAGGAAATTTTAAAAGGCATCGAACAAGCAGAAATTGATGTGATATTGACTAATGGCGGGACGGGAATTGCGAAGCGGGATGTAACGATTGAAACGGTTAAAGCCCTTCTTGAAAAAGAGATTGTCGGCTTTGGCGAGTTATTTCGGATGCTAAGCTATCAGGAGGATATTGGTTCAGCTGCGATTCTATCAAGAGCGATCGCCGGCGTGATCAAAAACAAAGCGATATTCTCTACCCCTGGGTCATCCGGCGCAGTGAAACTTGCCATGAATAAACTTATATTGCCTGAAATAGGGCATGTGGTGAGAGAATTGAAGAAGGATCTATAGTTTAATATTTTCTATATTGAGGAAAAAAGATTTTACTTTCAAATTTTGAGCGGTTGCATTGCCCGTAGAGAGGCAAAAAAAGCTTGAACGGTCAAAGCAGAGGGGTTGCATTGCTCGTAGAGAGGCAAAAAAAGCTTGAACGGTCAAAGCAGAGTGGTTGCATTGCTCGTAGAGAGGCAAAAAAAGCTTGAACGGTCAAAGCAGAGCGGTTGCATTGCCCGTAGAGTGGTATAAAAAGCTTGAACGGTCAAAGCAGAGCGGTTGCATTGCCCGTAGAGAGGTAAAAAAGCTTGAACGGTCAAAGCAGAGCGGTTGCATTGCCCGTAGAGTGGTATAAAAAGCTTGAACGGTCAAAGCAGAGTGGTTGCATTGCCCGTAGAGTGGTATAAAAAGCTTGAACGGTCAAAGCAGAGTAGTTGCATTGCCCGTAGAGTGGTATAAAAAGCTTGAACGGTCAAAACAGAGCCGTTGCATTGCCCGTAGAGTGGTATAAAAAGCTTGAACGGTCAAAGCAGAGTAGTTGCATTGCCCGTAGAGAGAAAAAAAGCTTGAAGGGTCAAAGCTGAGAGGTTGCATTGCCCGTACGATATGCCCGCAATTACATAAAATGAATCTAGATAAATGTTAAAGGGTAAATAGAGAGATTAAGTGGAAATCCACCATGATTCCATTAAAACTTTAAATAATAAAAATGCACCCGAGATTTGTGAAATCTCGGGTGCATACGAACCCTTAAGAATCTAGATTAATGATGTGCCTTTGAGGATACCGTCTGATTCACGCGGTACCATAACCATAAATCATTGATAATCGAGGCAAGTTCTGCTATCTCACTATTAAGCTCACATGAACGAGGGAAGTCAAATTCATCGGAAAGCTGTGCTTGTTTTTTATTGATGATCCCTTCCAGTTCTGCAATCCGATCGGGAATGGAGCCGCGAACTTTCTCCCAAAATAAAAGAATTCTATCTTGTTTTTCTATACTGAAATGGTCCCAATCCTCCGTAAAAACAGGAAGGAGGATCCCAAGGCGTTGATCGAAAGAAAAAAGTTCTTCCATAATTTCCTCCAAAACTTTTGATAATTATATTTTACTATAGATTCTCTAAGCCATCACTTATAATGTTCGAAAATAACCATTCTTCCATCAGAAATAGGTGTTAGAGCAATCATTAATTCTTTTCAGTGCGGACCACAAGCACATCACAATTTGCATATCGAGTAATATGCTCAGATACACTGCCGATAAAAAATCTTTCCATTGCACTCATTCCAGTCGCTCCGCAAATGATCAAATCTACTTTATGTTTTTTAGCGATATCTTTAGGTATCCTTACCTTCGGTGAGCCATATTCAATTTCATATTTAACATTTACTACTCCAGCCTTAAGGGCTTCTTCCTGGTAACTTTCAAGTAATTCTTTTGCCAAATTTTCTGCTCTTTCAGCAATGCTGCGGTTATAGGATTCCACCATTGCAAATGTCCTTGTGTCGATGATATGGACTAAAAGAAGGCTGGCATTATTTCTTTTTGCAATTTCAATGCCTTTTTTTAAAGCCCATTCTGCTTCTGTTGAGCCATCAAGAGCGACTAAAATATTTTGATATTTGAGTCCCATGATTATCATCTCCTTACCTAAATAATACCATTTTTTTCAGAGAATAAGTGTTTCAATTTTTCGAACAATAATGGAGTACTTATTATGGGAAGGGAGTCTGGATGATGAAAAGGGATCCAAATCAACGATTTACTTTTGAGTTTGATGAACAAGGAACAAATGAAGTAAGCAACCAAATCATGAATTCGTATAATAGCGGGTTTATTGATCAGGAATCCGTGCAGGCTGACAGTAATGATTTTCAAGGAACAGAGAGTTAAAAACAAAAAAGAGTAAGGCTGCCATGCATCGTGGCAGCCTTTTTGTGTACGTTTGTCTAGAAGAAATTCATTTAGCAGGGCATTTACCCAAGAGTCTCGCTATTTGCCCGCATATTCTTTAGTATGTAACCCAATAAAATGAGGAGGATTTAAAATGTATTCTGATATTCAGGGGATTCCTATTGATGAAAGACACTTTGGCGGTGGATTCGGGCATATGGGCGGCTTCGGACATGGTGGCTTTGGACACATGGGCGGTATTGGCCGACCAGGCTTCGGCTTTGGCGGATTTGGCCGGCCAGGTTTTGGCTTTGGCGGATTTGGCCGACCGGGATTCGGCTTTGGAGTTCCATTTTTGACTGGGTTAGCTGCTGGCGCATTATTAGCACCGGGATGGGGATACGGGTACGGTTATCCTTATTATGACCCATATTATCCTTATTACTAAACTAGTAATGAAAATGAGCTTTGCTACCATTGCAAAGCTTCTTCAATTTTTTGCCTGGATTGTTTAAAGATAGTAAACCGCATCTTTTTTGATAAAAAGATGTGCTATATCATTAAAGACCAATGGTTAACATCTTTCACTAGGTAAATGGATATATTAATATCATCTTGGTTGTTTTTCGATGGAATAAATTTAATGGGGGTAAAAGTATGCGTATTGGTGTACCAAGAGAAATAAAAAACAATGAAAACCGAGTAGCTATGACACCTGCAGGGGTTGTAAACATTATAAAGTTTAATCATGAAGTCTTTATAGAGCGAGGTGCAGGGATTGGATCTGGTTTTACAGATGAAGATTATCAATCTGCCGGGGCCAACCTTGTTGATACAGCTGAAGAGGCATGGTCGATGGAAATGGTCATGAAGGTAAAAGAACCGCTTCCAGATGAATACAAATATTTCCGCGATGGTTTAATTTTATTTACATATTTACACTTAGCGCCAGAACCGGAGTTAACGAAAGCATTAATCGATAATAAAGTGGTGGGTATTGCTTATGAAACTGTTCAACTTCCCAATAGAAGCCTGCCGCTCTTAACACCGATGAGTGAGGTGGCAGGCCGAATGGCCCCGCAAATTGGTGCACAATTTCTTGAAAAAGTGCATGGGGGAATGGGCATTTTGCTTTCAGGGGTACCTGGTGTTCAAAGAGGTATCGTTACCATTATTGGAGGCGGGGTAGCTGGAACAAACGCGGCAAAAATGGCGATTGGGCTAGGGGCAAAAGTGACGATGATCGATTTGAATCCAGATCGTCTCCGCCAGTTGGATGACATTTTTGGTTCGGATGTTACAACGTTAATGTCAAACCCTTACAATATTGCTGAAGCTGTAAAAGAATCGGATTTAGTAATTGGCGCTGTACTCATTCCTGGAGCGAAAGCACCGAAGCTTGTGACCGAAGAGATGATTCAATCCATGAAGCCGGGAAGTGTCGTGGTGGATATCGCAATCGATCAGGGAGGTATTTTTGAAACAACTGACAGGATTACCACCCATGATAACCCAACATATGTGAAGCATGGGGTTGTTCATTATGCAGTTGCAAATATGCCTGGCGCGGTGCCAAGGACCTCAACCATTGCGTTAACCAATGTAACTGTCCCGTATGCCATACAAATTGCCAATAAGGGATATAAACAGGCTTGTCTCACAAATGAAGCCCTATTAAAAGGAATCAATACCCTCGGCGGTTATGTAACTTATGAAGCAGTAGCTGAGGCACATGGGCTTGAATTCAAAGATACAAAATCATTATTAGAATTAGTGTAAAAAATTAAAAGGACCACAAATGTGAACTGCACCCCAATTGTTAGACACAACTAACAATTGGAGGTGCAGTTTTTATATAGGAAGCTTCAACTGTCGCATAATGTGTTCCAATTGTCGGATAGAAAGCTCCAACTGTCGGGTCAAACTCTCCAATTGGCGGATAAGAGTCTCCAACTGTCGCATAGCAATTTTTCTAGAAAAATAAAAAACCAGCCTCATTAAGAAGCTGGTTTAAAAACCATTTATGTAGCCGCATTTGCCGTATTCATATAAGAAAGTTTTAAACCACCACTCCTCAAAGTGGGTGTTCGCAGAAACCCTCCTGCTTGTCCTCCATGTCTTATAGACAGAGGCATGTCATTTCGGTTTCAATAATAAAACTCCCTTTTACAGCTTAAAGGTTAAAACTTTATTATCATTACGAACAACGCAGCTTGTATTTATATACTACTGCAAAGTAACGATTTTTTCAATGTAAAAAAAGCCCAATTACTTTATAATTTGCAATTCTTTAGGGAATTTTGTAAGGATTTTCACTCCGTCTGCTGTAACAAATACATCGTCCTCAATTCGAACTCCAGCGACCTCAGGTACATAAATTCCAGGTTCAATGGTGTAAACCATACCTTCCTCAATGATTAACTGATTGGTTTCTGTCATTGAAGGATACTCATGGACGCTAATTCCTAAACCATGTCCAAGGCGATGAGGGAAATATTCGCCATAACCAGCATCAGCGATGACTCTGCGTGCAGCTAAATCGACATCGGCTGCTGTTACACCTGGTTTACTTGCCTCAAGCGCAGCCAATTGTGCTTTTAAAACCGTATCGTAAATTTCTTTTTGCTTATCATTAATATCTCCATAGGCAACGGTTCGTGTAATATCTGAGCAATAGCGGTCAACGACGACACCTAAATCGAATAAGACTAGGTCACCTTTTTGAATCTTTGTTCCACCAGGTGTACCGTGTGGGGAAGCGGCATTGGCACCGGTTAGAACCATGGTCGCAAACGACATTTCAGTGATACCTTTTTGCTTTAATGCATATTCGACTGCATTTAGCACATCTAATTCAGTTTTACCCTCTTTGATTTCGCTTACACCAAATTCAACAGCAAAATCTGCAAGTGCACAAGCTTCTTCAATTATTTTTAATTCTCTTGCATCCTTGATCATTCGAAGGTTTCTCATTTTTTCTTCAGCAGAAACGAACGCAGCATCAGGGAATAGGTTCAAAAGCTGTTCGTAGCGTTCCACATTCATATGTTCTTTTTCAATCGCTGATTTTGAAACGGATGGCAAGCGTTTGCTAATGGCGTTTTTGACTAATTCCCATGGGTTAACGATATCACTGAAGCCAATGATTTCATGCTCCCAGCCGGAACGCTTGGCGTCATGTACTTCCATGCCTGGACAAACAAGGAATGGCTCCGCCTCCTGGAAAACAGCCAGCGCAAGCAAGCGCTCATGTGGATTGGTAAAGTAACCGCTTAAATAAAAGACATTTTCTGAAGAAGTAAGAAAGCTTACTTCAATATCATTTTCCTTCATCCATGCTTGAAGTTTTTCTAATCGTTGATTCATATATAATCCCCCTAAAAAGTAAATTCCCTCTTTGAGAGTATCAATTTAAAAAGGAATTGTAAACAAACTGTACTTTGAGGTTTGTGCTAAAATTCGCCCTTTTGGGAAAAGAATAGTTTGTGAGGAAGGAAATTCAATTTTTCATATGGAAGTAATAATACAAACCATTTTGAGAGGAGTTATTACGATGAAAATATCTTATCATGGACATGCAGTTGTGCAAATTCAAACAAACGGAAAAACGATTTTAATTGACCCTTTTCTTACAGGTAATTCTTTAACGGACCTCAGAGCAGAGGATGTAAATCCTGACGTCATAATCTTAACCCATGGGCATAATGATCATGTCGGGGACACGGTTGAGATCGCGAAGAGAACTGGGGCACTTGTGATTGCCAACGCGGATTTAGGTGCTTTCCTAGGCATGCAAGGTGTAAAAATCCATGAAATGCATATTGGCGGCGCCTATCAATTTGATTTTGGACGAGTTAAACTTACACAAGCGTTCCATGGGTCAGGTTATATCACAGCAAACAATGAAATTATTTATTGTGGGATGCCGACTGGTATTTTGTTCAGCAATGAAGGAAAGACGATTTATCATGCCGGCGATACAGGCCTTTTTTCCGATATGAAGCTCATTGGCGAACGTCATCCAATTGATGTGGCCTTCCTGCCAATCGGAGATAACTTTACAATGGGGCCAGATGATGCTGCCTATGCAGCAAAGCTGTTAAATGCCAAAACAATCGTGCCAATCCATTTTAATACTTTCCCACCTATAAAACAGGATCCATATCAATTTATTGAAATGCTTGAGGATCGCAACGGGAAAGTTCTTCAGGCAGGAGAAGTAATAGAAATATAAGATTCCTGGGTTTTTATCTACTTTTTTTCCTCTCATAAGCATAAATATGAAACAAGCAGTGTGAAAGGGAGGAAAGGAAATTGAAGAAGAATAGATATTTGTTATGCCTCTTGCTATGCGGTTTTATGCTTTACTATGCTGTCCCTAAGTTATCGGTGACAGCAAGCGGTGCCCAGGGTGTGTTTTCGCTTGTATGGCTTTTATTTGCTTTAATGGTGATTGCCGGAAATTTAACTGGTATCCTTTATAGTCCTAAAAGGCAAGTGCAAAAACGCCAGCCGGAGCGTTTAAAGAAGAAATCCCGTTCATTCCATTGATGGCGGACCCTTATTTGTAACAATACGCATTGTATCAAGGCTTTTAACTCTTTATAATGAGATGTAGGAATTCATTTATAAAGGGTGAAGGTATGGCTACAAAGCATGAACAAATATTGCAATACATTGATGAACTTCCAATAGGTGAAAAGATATCCGTGAGGCAAATTGCCAAGGCAATGAGCGTTAGTGAAGGGACAGCCTATCGCGCAATCAAGGAAGCTGAAAATAAAGGATATGTCAGCACGATTGAACGTGTTGGCACCATTCGGATTGAACGGAAGAAAAAGGAAAATATTGAAAAGCTGACTTTTGCAGAGGTTGTCAATATTGTGGATGGACAAGTTCTGGGCGGTAGAACGGGTTTGCATAAAACCTTGAATAAATTTGTCATTGGTGCCATGAAATTAGAAGCAATGATGCGCTATACAGAAGCGGGAAACCTGTTAATTGTCGGGAACCGCACACAGGCACATGAGCTTGCATTAAAAGAAGGCGCAGCTGTGCTTATCACCGGAGGGTTTGATGCGGAGGAACATGTAAAAAAATTAGCCGATAAAATGGAGCTCCCGGTTATTTCCACTTCCTACGACACCTTTACGGTCGCAACCATGATTAATCGTGCCATTTATGACCAATTAATCAAAAAAGAAATTATTTTGGTGGAGGATATTTTAACACCCCTTTCTGAAACCTATTTTCTAAGAACAGCAGACAAGGTATCAAAATGGCATGAATTGAATCAACAAACCACTCACAGCCGTTACCCTGTTGTGGATCAAAATATGAAAGTTCAGGGAATTGTAACCTCTAAGGATATACTGGGTCAGGATTACGATATCACTATAGACAAGATTATGACTAAAAATCCGATGGCCGTCAGCGGTAAAACAAGTGTTGCTTCCACAGCCCATATGATGGTTTGGGAAGGGATCGAAGTTCTTCCTGTAACAGATGATGCGAATCGTTTAGAGGGTATCATCAGCAGGCAGGATGTGTTAAAGGCGCTGCAAATGAATCAGCGTCAGCCGCAAGTAGGGGAAACCCTGGATGATATCGTTACAAATCAAATGGTTTTGCAGCAAGGGAAGACGAAAGGGGAAGAGGTCTATTCCTGTGATGTTACCCCGCAAATGACAAACCATCTTGGTACGATTTCCTACGGTGTGTTTACGACCATTGTTTCAGATGCCGCAAATCGGGTTTTACGAAGCTATAAAAAAGGTGATCTCGTCGTTGAAAATATGACGATTTACTTTATTAAGCCGGTACAAATGGAGAGTAAATTGGAGATTTATCCTAAAGTGCTTGAGGTTGGTAGAAAATTCGGTAAAGTTGATGTCGAGGTTTTTAACGATGGTATTTTAGTTGGAAAAGCAATGATGATGTGTCAATTGATAGATCGGAATTAATATTTACAGAGGAAAAGCCGCTTCCAAAATGGAATGCGGCTTTTCTATCATTGGCCTTTCTCATACATTTCGGCTTCCTCTATTGCAAATGGTAGGTAGTGTTTATATTTTTTATAGCCGGACCAAGTATTCATGCCACCCATGATCATAAAGATAACGGCCACAATCCAAGTTAGCGTACTTTGGGATAAAAAAACAATGTTTATGCCAAAAAAGAAGACAAACAGGCTTAGAGCTATCGTTGATTTTGCAGAAAGCCATTTCTTTTCAACAGTTCGGTTGCTTCTAAAGTACTTTGTTTTATAAAATAAATATAGTGCAAATAATAGGACAATTAAAACGACAAAAACGGACATTTTATGTTCCTCCACTTTTCAAAAATCTCTTATTATTGTAACTGGAATGAAGGCAAAATGCCAGATTTGGTTCAAAAACATTGATTGGTAAAGGAGAAATTATGAAAGAGAAAATTTTGGAAGCAATTCAAGCTTATGAAAAGATCATCGTTCACCGCCATGTCCGCCCCGATCCTGACGCCTACGGATCACAATGTGGCTTAGCAGAGATTTTAAAGGAATCCTACCCTGATAAAAAAATCTATGCTGTAGGTAAAGAAGAACCATCACTTAATTATATGCGCCGTCTCGATACGATTGGAGATGATATTTTTAAAGGTGCATTAGTGATTGTATGTGATACGGCAAATGCAGAACGGATTTGTGATAAACGCTATTCGTTAGGGGACAAGCTTATCAAAATTGACCACCATCCAAACGAGGATCCATATGGCGATTTGCTTTGGGTGGATACAAGTGCCAGCTCATGCAGTGAAATGATTTATGAATTTTATTTATTTGGGAAAGAATTCGGTTTGAAAATGAGCGATGAAGCAGCAAGACTTTTGTTTGGAGGGATTGTCGGGGATACCGGAAGATTTCTTTATCCAAGCACAACCGATAAGACCTTTGCTTATGCTGGGGAATTGATTCATTATAACTTTTCACGTCCAGAATTATTTAACAAAATGTATGAGCTTGACCCTAATATTATTAAGCTAAATGGGTACATTTTACAAAACTTTGAGTTCCAAGCTAATGGTGTTGCTTCTGTCATTTTGTCTAAGGAGCTTTTAGCAGAATATGACGCCAAACCGTCTGAGGCTTCGTTGCTTGTCTCAATATTAGGCGATGTAAAAGGGATCAAAGCTTGGGTCTTTTTTATCGAGGAGGAGGATCAGATTAGGGTAAGGCTGCGCTCTAAGGGACCGGTCATCAATGGAGTGGCGAAAATGTTTAAAGGCGGCGGCCATCCCCTTGCAGCAGGTGCCTCCATTCATTCATGGGACGAAGTTGCACTGGTCTTAAGTGAACTTGATAAAGTGTGTAAAAACTAAACAGTAAAAACAAAAACGGCCATTACTGCATGAAGGCCGTTTTTTCATCTTCAAAATGTATTTCCAATTGAATGGACAAAGTCGTATAAATGACCATTTCCTCTACCTTAAGCTTGTATCGTTTATCATTAATCACTACCGGTTTATTTTCAATGATTTTCTTAATTAGTTCCTTACTTCGATACACTGTATCAATATCTTTCGCAAGCATCATACTAATGTCGTCCTTTACAGAATCTTCAGTCTCCATAACACTTAAAGAATCGAGCTTGTATCTCTCCCAGTTTGTAATTTTAATATTAATTTGCTGGGTGGTCAGCTTCTCCATATTCTCCTTATTCATTTGCTTATATTCTTCCTGCCAGATTCTTTTCTCTCCCTGTAAGTCAACAATTTCTTTTTGCTGCTTGCGAATCGTTTTTGATTGTTCTTCTTGCCAAACTCCAAAAATATATAAAAAAATGACCCAGCTAATTGCTCCGCCAATGGCCATTCCGGCAAGAAAACGCTGCCAGGATGGCCTTCGGTATAAGGGAGGAATTCTCATGATGAAATATGCTCCTGTGTAAGCCAATTAATCAATAGCGCTCCAGTCTGGGCTCCGCCGAGGGCGGAAAGAATTAATAAAATTTGTTTGAATACGTCTTTCGTTTCGGCATTGAATAACCCTTTTTCAAAGCTATAAACAGCATCGAAGGTACCGCCAATTGCAGCAACAATGGCCCATATTCTTAGGGCAGAAGACAATCGGTATACGGCAGTTAATGGGGGTTGTCCGGTTAAAAATGAGGCAAGGCCTCCAATCAAGGACCCGCCGAGTAAAACTCCTAATGCGATAAAATAGGACTCAATAAAAGCAGGGAAAAATCCGATTTCTTTCATCTGTTCAACCGCCCTCGTTCAAGATCAATAGATTCCTACAACAAATATATGGACCAAGCCTGCAGATTATGTGTTAAGAAAATGAGAACATATTTTCTTTTTTTGCTGAAAGTTCTATAATAAAAGCAGAGAATAAAATGAAAGGGGTGACATAAATGGCTTTTATTCACCTGCAGGTCACGAGTGCCTATAGTCTCTTGTCCAGTACAGCCTCTGTTCCTGATTTAATCGAAAAAGCACAAAGGCAGGGCTTTACAGCACTTGCTTTAACAGACCGAAATGTCATGTACGGAACCATTGAATTTTATAAGCTATGTAAAAAGAATCATATAAACCCCATTCTTGGGCTGACGGTAGATGTAGAGAGCAGCACTTCTGAAGGTGCAGCCTATCCGCTCGTGCTGCTTGCTGAAAATGACAAAGGATTTAGTAACCTGTTAAAAATCTCTAGTGCCGTCCAGACCAAAGCACAAAATGGTCTTCCCGTAAAATGGCTAAAACACTATTCAACCGGACTTATCGCCTTCACGCCAGGGCTTGAAGGAGAAATAGAACAATGCCTTTTGGAGGGGAAGGAAGATCAAGCCAAAACATTGATTGAAATGTTTTCAGGCATTTTTGGTACCGAAAATTTCTATTTATCCATTCAAAATCATCAACTTGAAGAAGAAGCCGCAATAAAAAACCATTTCTTGACCATTGCAAAAGAAATGAATGTTCCTCTCATTGTGACCAATCATGTCCATTATTTAGAAAAAGATGATACCTTTGCCCATGAATGTTTGCTTGCCATCAAAGCAGGGATAAAGCTTCAGGATGAAGAACGTGAAAAATTGGGCAGTGATCAGTTTTATTTTAAATCCACGGAAGAAATGATCGAGCTCTTTTCAGATATTCCCGAAGCACTAGAGAACACTGTATTGATCGCCGATAGGTGCAAGGTGGATATTGAGTTGAACAAAACGTATTTACCTGCATTTCCGACTGAAAACGGCATTCCTGCGGAGCAATATTTAGAATCACTATGTAAAAAGGGACTGACTGAACGTTTTTCTATGCCGGGCCCAGAATATTATGAACGGTTAGCCTATGAATTAGCGGTTATTAAAGGGATGGACTTTAGCAATTATTTTTTAATTGTATGGGATTTTATGAGGTATGCCCGTGAGAATGGAATTTTGACGGGACCGGGAAGGGGTTCTGCTGCCGGATCCCTTGTTGCCTACGTACTGTACATAACGGATGTGGATCCGATTGAGCATAATCTATTATTTGAGCGCTTTTTAAATCCAGAGCGAATATCAATGCCTGATATTGATATCGACTTTCCGGACCATCGGCGCGATGAGGTTATTGAATATGTTGCAAAGAAATATGGGGAATTGCATGTCGCTCAAATCGTTACTTTTGGTACTCTTGCTGCAAAAGCATCAATCCGGGATACAGGCAGGGCATTTGGATTAAATACAAAAGAGCTGGACCATTTATCCAGGCTAATTCCCTCCCGTTTAGCTGTTAGCCTAAAAGATGCTTATAAAGAATCAGAAGGGTTAAGGAAGTTTGTAAACGAAAGTACTTTGAATCGCCGTCTGTTTGAAACAGCATTAAAGCTTGAAGGCCTGCCGCGGCACACATCCACTCACGCAGCCGGAGTGGTTATAAGCGAGAAGCCGCTGATCGATTTGATTCCGATACAGCAAGGGTCTAATCAAGTCTTTTTAACCCAATATTCAATGGAATACTTGGAAGAAATCGGATTATTGAAAATGGATTTTCTTGGGTTAAGAAATTTATCGCTCATCGATTCAATTCTTACATCGATCAAAAGAAAAACAGGAAGAAAGATTGATATAAAGACAATTCCATTAGATGATCCTAAGACGTTTGAACTATTATCGAAAGGAGAAACAACAGGAATCTTTCAACTAGAGTCGGAAGGAATAAGAAAGGTTCTCATTAGGTTAAAACCAAGCCGTTTTGAGGATATTGTTGCGGTTAATGCTTTATACCGCCCTGGTCCAATGGAGAATATCCCTGTCTTTATTGATCGGAAACACGGCCTTGAGCCCGTTAGCTTTCCCCATCCAGATTTACAGCCAATTCTTGAAAATACTTACGGTGTCATTGTGTATCAGGAACAAATCATCCAAATTGCTTCTACACTGGCAGGATTTTCTTTGGGAGAAGCTGATCTATTGCGCAGGGCAGTGGGGAAAAAGCAAAAAGATGTCTTAGATCGTGAGAGAGCCCACTTTGTTCAAGGAGCTATTCAGAAAGGGTATCCCGTTTCACTGGCAAATGACATTTATGATTTGATTGTTCGCTTTGCCAATTATGGATTTAACCGGAGTCATGCCGTTGCCTACAGTTTGATTGCCTATCAATTAGCCTATTTAAAAGCCTGTTACCCTACCTACTTTATGGCGGGATTATTAACATCTGCTATCGGAAATGAGTCCAAAATTGCTCAATATATTATGGAAACGAAACAAAAGGAGATTAACATTCTTCCTCCTTCAGTGAATCAAAGCAGCTATTCATTTAAGGTGGAACAGGCTGGAATACGCTATAGCCTGGCGGCGATCAAAGGGGTGGGTGCGGCGGCCTTAAAGGATATTTTCCGCGCAAGAAAAATAAAAAGATTTGATGATTTATTTGATTTTTGCATTCGTGTATCCGCTAAAGCTATTAATCGCAAAACCCTTGAAGTTCTTGTCCATTCGGGCAGCTTCGATGAATTTGGCGAGGACCGTGCTGTATTACTGGCTAGCTTAGATGTGGCCCTGGAGCACGCGCTATTAATGAAACCGGATGAGTCCAATCAAGCGGAATTATTTTCTGATGAGGAATTTTCACTTAAGCCCAAATATGTGGAGGTTGACCCAATAAGACCTGAGGATAAACTCTCTCTTGAGAAAGAAGCTCTTGGATTTTATCTTTCAGATCATCCTTTATCGACGTATGAAAAAGAAATAAAACAAAATGGAGCTCAAAGTTTATTTGAGTTAAGGGAAGTTACCAAAAAAGCAGTTGCCGGGGTATATATTATCTCCGTAAAAAAGATTAGAACGAAAAAAGGAGATTCCATGTCCTTTTTAAAAGTGAGTGATGCGAGCGGCGAAATGGAAGCAGTGGCATTCCCGGAAACCTATAAAAAGTATTCCTCATTATTAGCGGAAGGAAAATTGGTCGTAATGGAAGGAAAAGTGGAGGAAAGGGAGGGCCATCCTCAGTTTATTGTTCAACGTGTATTCGAAATCGATCATTGGCTTCAAGAAAAGACCACCAAAAAAGCAGTATTATATTTAAAGATCATACCTGAAAAACAAGAAGAACAATCGCTGAAACAATTATTTCATTTGTTTAAAGAAAATAAAGGTGAAACGGGAGTTGTTCTGCATTATCCCGATACCCGTAAAACAGTTAAACTGTCTGACGCAAATAATATTAACCCCACTCCTCAATTCTTAAATTTAGTTCAACAGCTTTTAGGATCGTCAAATGTTGTTCTTAAAGAATAATCTTTACAACTATCATAGATATGTTATAGTGAAAAAGAGACAAGTGTGGTCTGACCACTAATTTGCCTAAATTTTAAGAAATTATATATCTTTTTGTAAAAATTTAAGGGGTGAAGAGTTTTGACATTACGTGAAGAAGCACTACATATGCATCGAATTAATAAGGGGAAATTGGAATCAAAGTCAAAAGTTATAGTTCGAAATGCTAAGGATCTAAGTTTAGCTTATTCACCAGGTGTTGCAGAGCCTTGTAAAGAAATTTACGAAAAACCTGAAACCGTTTACGACTACACGATGAAAAGTAATATGGTAGCTGTCGTTTCGGATGGTACAGCTGTTTTGGGGCTTGGAAATATCGGTCCGGAAGCCGCTCTTCCAGTAATGGAAGGGAAAGCAGTATTATTTAAAAGCTTCGCAGGCGTAGATGCTTTTCCAATTTGCCTAAACACAACAGATGTGGATAAGATTGTTGAAACCGTTAAATTGTTGGAGCCGACCTTTGGTGGTGTAAATCTTGAGGATATTGCCGCTCCCAATTGTTTTGTGATCGAAGAAAGACTAAAAAAGGAAGCAAGTATTCCGATCTTCCATGACGACCAGCATGGTACAGCGATTGTAACAGCTGCCGGTCTTGTTAATGCTCTTAAACTGATTGGAAAGAAAATGACTGAGATCAAGGTCGTGGCAAATGGCGCAGGTGCCGCAGGAATTGCTATTATTAAATTATTATATAATTATGGTGTTAGAGATATTATTATGTGTGATACAAAAGGGGCCATTTATGAAGGCCGGCCGGTTGGAATGAATGCCGTTAAGACGGAAGTTGCAAAATACACTAACCGGGATAATCTGTCTGGCAGCCTGGAGGATGTAATTAAAGGTGCTGATGTCTTTATCGGTGTTTCAGTAGCCGGTGCCTTAACAAAGGAAATGGTTGCCTCCATGAATGAAGATGCTATCATTTTTGCGATGGCAAATCCAGACCCTGAAATTATGCCTGATGATGCAAAAGCGGCTGGTGCAAGGGTTGTTGGAACAGGGCGTTCTGATTTTCCAAATCAGGTTAACAATGTTTTGGCATTCCCTGGAATTTTCCGCGGTGCACTCGATGTAAGAGCAACACACATCAATGAAAAAATGAAGGTAGCAGCAGTGGAAGCTATCGCCAGCTTAATTTCTGAATCCGAATTGGATGCAGATTATGTTATTCCAGGACCATTTGATCCACGCGTTGCTCCGGCAGTAGCTGCTGCGGTGGCAAAAGCAGCAATGGAAACCGGGGTTGCACGCTTAAAAGTAGATCCCGAAGAAATAAAGGAAAAGACAAAGAGGCTCGCTATTATTGGTAAAAGTGAGTGATCTTTAAGTGACAAATACGAAGGTATATTTAGAAATAGTTAGACAGTTAAGAGAAATGATTACTGCTGACGATCTGAAATCTGGTGATAAACTACCTTCTGAACGGGAATTGTCGGAGCGCCTGAATGTTGGGCGCTCTTCCGTTAGGGAGGCCCTTAGAGCATTGGAGCTGCTTGGACTTATCGAAACGAGACGCGGGGAAGGTACCTATATTAGAGACTTCCGTGGCCACCAGCTTGTCCAGCTTTTAAGCACATTTATTTTGCAGGATGAAAAAGCCAAACTAGACGTATTTGAAACGAAGAACCTTATCGAAATGGACTGTCTCCGCCTGGCAATTCAAAGATGCAGAAGCGAAAATCTTCAGGATTTGCTAGAATGGCTTAAATCAGATAGACTAAATGATGATGAGTTTTTTTATCGGATTATTGAAATGGCGGATAATCATTTGTTTTTAAGAATGTGGTTAATTTTAAAGGATTATTACTATTCCCTTAATTTGGAGAAAATGGAGTGCGAGAGAGAACACTACATTTTATTGCATGAAGCTTTAGTAGAAAAAGATGAACAAAAAGCACTTTCTGCATATCGGCATCTACGAAATTTGTCTTTGCATTCTGACAAAAAACAACAGATTTTGTAGTCTTTTTTTCTTATACTAGCATTTATACAAGCATTCAAGCCCAAAATGAATGGGCATTTTTTTGCTGTCTGACCAGTTTTGAAAAATGCGATGGTATGAAGTATAAGTAGAATAGAAAGACTTCTGATAGGAGATTAAAGGAACTTGCCAGCTGGCTTAGTATTACCAACGAGGGAGGTTTAATTTTGCTTAAAGAGCTTTTTTCAAAAAACAATGTTAAGAAGAAAAAATACGCAACGATACCTTCAGAAACAGTAAAAAATGATGTGCCGGAAGGAATCATGAGTAAGTGTCCATCCTGCAAAAAAATCATGTATACAAAGGAATTAGTTAAAAACCTTAAAGTTTGTTTACACTGTGGATATCACTTTCAGATGAATGCAAGAGAACGAATTGAAAGTTTCCTTGACGAGGGAAGCTTTGTTGAAATTAATGAAAACATGATTTCAGTCAATCCGCTTCAATTCCCTGATTACCTGGAAAAGCTTGAAAAAGACCGGGAAAAAAGTAAATTGAATGAGGCGGTTGTAACAGGTACTGGAACAGTGAACGGATACAAGATTGCAGTAGCAATTATGGATTCAACATTCCGGATGGGCAGTATGGGTTCTGTAGTGGGGGAGAAAATCACCCAAGCAATCGAAAAAGCGGATGAATTGAAACTTCCATTTATCATTTTTACAGCCTCCGGAGGAGCGAGGATGCAGGAAGGTGCACTTAGCTTAATGCAAATGGCGAAAACAAGCGTTGCTCTAAAAAGGTTTAGTGACCATGGCGGTTTAATCATTTCCATCATGACTCACCCAACAACAGGCGGTGTCTCGGCAAGCTTTGCGTCATTAGGTGATTATAATTTTGCGGAACCAGAAGCATTAATTGGCTTTGCAGGCCGCAGAGTTATTGAACAATCCATTAGAGAAGAATTACCTGAAGATTTCCAAACAGCTGAGTTCCTCTTAAAACACGGCCAACTCGATGCGATATTACCACGTCTTGAACTTATCGATAAAATGACCAAGATATTGGAAATTCATCAACCAGGGGGTGAACTTGAATGATAGGAGAATTGGAATTTGAACGCCCGGTAGTGGAATTAAGAAAGAAAATTAGTGAATTACAAGAATTCACGAAATCGTCCGATGTGGATTTAAGTACGGAAATAGAAAAATTGGAAGCTCGCTTGGTAAAACTTGAAAATGACATTTATGAAAATATAAAACCGTGGGATCGAGTGCAAATAGCCAGGCATCCGAGCAGACCAACAACGCTTGATTATATCTCCTACATTTTTGATGACTTTTTTGAATGCCATGGTGACCGAACCTTTTCAGATGATGAAGCAATAGTTGGCGGGATTGCCAAATTCAGGGGATTGCCGGTTACCGTAATCGGCCATCAGCGTGGAAAAGATACGAAAGAAAACATTCGAAGAAATTTTGGTATGCCCCATCCTGAAGGATATCGAAAGGCTCTTCGATTAATGAAGCAAGCAGATAAATTCAAACGGCCAATCATTTGTTTTATTGATACGAAAGGCGCATATCCAGGGAAAGCTGCCGAGGAGCGGGGGCAAAGTGAAGCGATTGCCCATAATCTTTTTGAGATGGCCGGCCTAAGCGTTCCTGTCGTCTGTGTTGTCATTGGCGAAGGAGGCAGCGGCGGTGCCCTTGGACTAGGTGTTGGCAATCGAATTTATATGCTTGAAAACTCGACTTACTCAGTTATATCACCTGAAGGGGCAGCAGCGATTTTATGGAAAGATGCGTCCTTGGCTAAACGGGCTGCGGAAACCATGAGAATTACTGCACCCGATTTAAAAGAGCTTGGAGTTATTGATGGAATTATTCCCGAGATCAAGGGTGGAGCTCATAAGGATGTTAAAAATCAGGCTGAGGAAATTGCAAACCAGCTTAAATCGTCTTTACAAGAGCTATTAAAGCTTTCTGAGACTGAATTGGTTGAAGACAGGTATAATCGATTTCGAATGATCGGGGATTTTTCCTTCGAAAAAGAATATATTGGGGCAAAATAAAACGTACTCTTTTGGGTGCGTTTTATTTTTTGTGAAAATTCCTCTGCCACAAAATTTTCATACAAAATTCCGGTAATGGACAATGACAGCGGTTCCATTTTAAAATGAAACGCTTTCAGTTATCGGATTATTTCGTCTATTTCAAATACCTCTATGAATCAGTTGTTATCGTTATTTCTTCATGTTATTTTATAAATATTCGTAGTTGCAATGTTAATAATAAAAGAAGGTTTACTTCGTCTATTTATGTCTACAAGCTTTATTCTGTTATACATATTCCTTTAAATAAAACTTTGGGGTGAATGCCATGAAAAAAATTGGGGTGCTGACAAGTGGAGGAGACTCCCCAGGTATGAATCCGGCGATTCGTGCGGTCGTAAGAAAAGCAATTTATCATGATATTGATGTATATGGAATTTATGGGGGATATTCCGGTTTAATATGTGGAAATATTCAAAAACTTGAGCTGGGCTCGGTGGGAGATATTATTCATCGAGGCGGAACAATGCTTCATTCTGCCCGTTGTTTGGAGTTCAAAACAAAGGAAGGGCAGCAAAAGGGAATTGAACAATTAAAAGCGCATGGGATTGAAGGTTTGGTTGTCATTGGTGGAGATGGTTCCTATCGCGGGGCAAAGGCATTAACTGAACAAGGATACCCATGTGTTGGTGTCCCGGGAACAATTGATAATGATATTCCAGGAACTGAATTAACCATTGGATTCGACACTGCCTTAAATACTGTTATCGATGCGCTTGACAAAATCCGTGACACGGCAACATCACATGAACGAACGTTTATAATTGAGGTGATGGGGCGTAATGCTGGTGATATTGCCCTTTGGGCAGGACTTGCAGGCGGAGCCGAAACCATCTTAATTCCTGAAGAAAACTTCGACATGAGCGAAGTTGCTGAACGTCTATTAAAAGGGAAAGAGCGCGGTAAGAAACATAGTATTATTATCGTTGCAGAAGGTGTATGCAGCGGCTATGATTTTGCCAAGCAATTGGAGGAAGCAACAAACCTGGAAACCAGAGTGTCCGTATTGGGGCATATTCAACGCGGCGGTTCACCTAGTGCAGCTGACAGGGTTCTTGCAAGCAGATTGGGTGCCAGAGCGGTGGAGCTTTTAATTGAAGGTAAAGGCGGACGTGCAGTTGGAATTGAGAATAATCGTCTTGTTGATTATGACATTATCGAAGCATTAGCAAGAAAGCACACATTGGATCTTGATTTATATAAGCTTTCAAAAGAATTGTCTATTTAATTGTTGCTCTAATTAGGAGGAAATAGAATGTTACGTAAAACAAAAATCGTCTGTACAATTGGTCCTGCCAGCGAAAGCGTTGAAAAATTAACTCAATTAATCGAGTCAGGGATGAATGTGGCCCGATTAAATTTTTCTCATGGTAATTTTGATGAACACGGAGATCGAATTAAAAATATTCGTGAAGCGGCAAAAATAACTGGAAAAACCGTTGCCATTTTACTTGATACAAAGGGACCTGAAATTCGTACGCATAATATGGAAAACGGGGCGATCGAACTAAAGGCCGGCGGGGAAATACTTGTATCGATGACCGAGGTAGAAGGAACGGCAGAAAAATTCTCTGTTACATATCCAGGTTTAATTGAAGATGTTCATACAGGTTCAAAAATACTATTGGATGACGGTCTAATCGGACTTGAAGTTATCAATGTTGACAAGGAAAAAAATGAAATTCAAACGAAAATATTAAATAGCGGAACATTGAAAAATAAAAAAGGTGTAAATGTACCTGGCGTTTCTGTAAATTTACCGGGAATTACCGAAAAAGACAGACAAGATATTCTATTTGGAATCAGTCAGGGTATTGATTTCATTGCCGCATCTTTTGTGCGCCGTGCAAAGGATGTCTTGGAAATTCGTCAGCTTTTAGAGGAAAATAGCGCAACATATATCCATATTATCCCTAAAATTGAAAACCAGGAGGGCGTCGACAATATTGATGAAATCCTGGAAATTTCGGATGGCCTCATGGTAGCGCGCGGAGACCTTGGAGTAGAAATTCCCGCTGAAGAGGTACCGCTTGTTCAAAAAATGCTGATCAAAAAGTGTAATTTTTTTGGCAAACCAGTTATTACCGCTACACAAATGCTGGATTCTATGCAGCGTAATCCAAGACCGACTCGTGCCGAAGCAAGTGATGTTGCGAATGCGATTTTCGATGGTACGGACGCTATTATGCTATCTGGGGAAACCGCAGCAGGATTATATCCTGTGGAAGCCGTTCAAACCATGCATAATATTGCTTCAAGAGCAGAGGAAGCGCTGGATCATAAAGAAATCTTATCAGCCAGAAGCAAGGATACTGAACACAATATTACGGATGCTATTGGTCAATCAGTTGCCCATACCGCATTGAACCTGGAAGTAAATTCGATTATCACACCAACCGAGAGCGGTCATACTGCCAGAATGATCTCGAAATATCGGCCTGAAGCACCAATTATTGCTGTTACTGCAAATGAAACAGTTTGCCGCCGGTTAGCCCTTGCGTGGGGAGTTTACCCGCAGCTTGGCAGAATTGCTACTACGACTGATGAAATGCTTGATGTTGCTGTCGAAGAAAGCTTAAATAGCGGGATTGTAAAACATGGTGATTTAGTGGTTATTACTGCAGGAGTTCCAGTTGGAGAAGCAGGTACGACCAATTTAATGAAGATTCATGTCGTAGGAGGTATCTTGGCAAAGGCACAAGGGATTGGCCGAAAATCGGCATTTGGTAAAGTTGTCATTGCACACGATGCGCATGAAGCTTTGGAAAAAGTAAAAAACGGCTCAATCTTAGTAACGATTGGTACTGACCGTGATATGGTACCAGCTATCGAAAAATGTGCAGCACTGATAACAGAAGAAGGCGGTTTAACCAGCCACGGTGCCGTAGTAGGATTAAACTTGGGCATACCGGTTATTGTAGGAACAGAAAATGCAATGAACATTTTTAAAGATGGTCAAGAAATAACAGTTGACGCAGCGCGCGGAGTCATTTATAACGGCCATGCAAGTGTACTATAAGAAAAAAGACGGGGAGCTCTAACAGGTTCCGATTCATGTCGCAAAACCCGAAAATGCAATTGAAAATCTAGACCCATTTGCACTGCCTTTTGTATCTGTTTTTGCTATTAAATAATAAAATGGCTCAGTTCATACTGAGCCATTTTTAATATCCATTTTTGGCCGCCTGAATGCTACCCGATAAAAAGATGTTGATTCCTTCATCTGGGTCCGTGAGGGTCCACTCTTATCTGTTGGGGGGCAGGGTAAGCAGCCGATCTTATAAATAGACGGAGAAATTCCCCTTAATTAGTAAAATGCACTGAAAATAGCTTAAATAGACGGAGAGATTCCGCCTACTGACTCGAAAAACATGAAAATGAGGGATTTTTCTTTGCATAGCCGGAAATCCTCCCCTTATTCCCCCCGAAAAGAGCACCATTCTGAATTTAACTGAAAAAGCTCCGCTTAATTTACATATCACTGGTTACTCAATTAAGGATAAGATTACTTATGTTTTCATGCGTTTTTTTGTAAGAACTGTCTATCAAATTGAGGGTAAAATTGTAGGGGTACAACAGCCATTGTACCCCTACAATTTGGGTGTATTTCCCTATTCGAATTTTTATGTAATTTCCACCCAAAATGGCTTTACATCAATAAAAAATGAGTGTCAATTGCAAAAGCAAATTGGCACTCATTTTAACTTACATTTTTAATGTTAGTGATAGGAAACGGAATCTGTTAAGGGGCTCTCCCCTTCTCTTATCTATACTTCTTTTCCTTTTATATAAGACCAAAGGTCATGAAAAACATTGGCCCGATTTAAAGTATTAAAAATTACAAGGGAAACAGGACCTACAATTAACCCTAGAAATCCAAACAATTTAAAACCGATAAACAAAGCAACGAGGGTTGCTAAAGGGTCCAGCCCAATGCTTGAAGAAAGAATTTTTGGCTCCACAATTTGTCTCTGGACGATGACGATAATATAAACAACTCCTAAGCCAATCGCAAGCCCTGTATCACCGCTTATCACTTCATAAATGATCCACGGGACAAAGACGATTCCAGTTCCAACATAAGGAACTAGCTCAACAATTCCGGTTATAAGAGCGATTGTAATCGCATAATCCACACGCAAAATGAGCAATCCGATCAGAATAATCACAGCAGTAATCGAAATGAGAGTCAATTGGGCTTTTAAAAACCCGAATAATGCTCGTTTTAAATCCAAGAATACCGTTCTTCCGCTTGATTTTGCTTTTTCTGGCAGGATCTTTCCACCGAAGGCGGAAAATTTATCCCAATCCTTACTAATGAAAAAGGTAGCCAAAAAAGAGAATATTAAGACGGTTGCAGCATTTGGAAACCATGATAATATATTGGGGATATTGCCAAAAAGATTTTGAATAAATGAACCAACCGTTGTGCCGATTTTCTTGCCAACATTTTGGACATTGGCGATAATCGTATTACGCTGCCCTTCATCAAGCTTATTAAATACGCTTGTTAAATGATTGTAGAATGGAATCATTTGATCCGTGAAAATCTTCTCCACATAATTAATAATTGTATCTAAATTCTCTGGCACCACAGTAGCTAAATAAGCGGCTCCAGAGACAATTTCTGCAACTAAAAGTGTGATTATTCCTGCAAATAAAGCGATAATTATAATCATTGCCAATAAAACAGAAAGCACACGGGGCATTCTCGCTTTCTTTTCAAATAAATCGACGAGTGGATTTATCATAAATGCAATAACAATGGCAATTAAAAATGGATATGTGACCCTCGATAAATAATAAAGAGCAATAATACCAAGCACCACGATTCCAATAACCAAAAAGAACCTGAATGTTCGGTATAAATATTTTTGGTTCAAATCATGACCTCCTTTTTTACACATGGTAAAGTGAATAGTTTTATTTTAACATTTTGTGAGTAAATCTGCATATTTTTCCAGATGTGTTTTTTAATTACTCAAAAAATATGCTATTGTGCTATAACTTTTTCGATAAAGTGTGTATAATTTTGTGCATTTTTTAGTACATGGTATGCTTATACTATTATTAAATTCAAAAAAATTTTTCATAAGATATTTTGTAAAATAATATTTTTTTGTATTTTCAATGCCTTTTCATTCACAAAAATCTGATAATTGTTTATAATGTTCTTGTAAGCGCATCCTTGATTACATATTTTATTTACATTCTTTATAAACACGTGGAAGAAGGCAAACGGCGCTATATTGCTTATATTTCGAGCAAGCGCTCATTCTATTTTTTGTTTTATACGCGAACTAAAGATAAGAAATCCTAATGATTATTGGTAATTCTTCCAGACGACTGAAATAATATGGGTATTTCAGTTTTCGTATTTTATAAACAAATGGGTAATGGGGAATCTTAGAAAGCAAAGGAGAGATTTACTTATGACAGTTACACGTGGATTAGAAGGGATTGTAGCAACAACTTCATCCATCAGCTCCATCATTGATGATACTCTGACTTACGTGGGCTATGACATTGATGATTTGGCGAAAAATGCAAGCTTTGAGGAAGTTATTTACTTGTTATGGCATCGTGCATTGCCAACAGCAAAACAGCTGGAGGAGTTAAAGAAGGAACTTTCGGAAAATGCGGCTCTTCCACAGGAAGTAATCGAGCATTTTAAAATGTATCCAATCCAAAAAGTACATCCGATGGCAGCGCTTCGTTCAGCAGTATCATTATTAGGTTTATACGATACTGAAGCAGATACAATGAACGAGGAAGCAAATTATCGCAAAGCCATCCGCCTCCAAGCAAAAATGCCAACCATTGTTGCAACTTTTGCCCGTGTAAGGAAAGGGTTAGAACCAGTCGCTCCAAGACAGGATTTAAGCTTTGCAGCCAATTTCCTTTATATGTTATCAGGGAAAGACCCGCAACCGATTGCAGTTGAAGCGATTGATAAAGCGCTAGTCCTGCATGCGGACCATGAATTGAATGCGTCTACCTTTACTGCGCGCGTTTGTGTGGCTACATTGTCAGATATTTATTCTGGTGTTACGGCGGCAATTGGAGCACTTAAAGGTCCACTTCACGGCGGTGCGAATGAAGCAGTTATGAAGATGCTTACTGACATTGGTACACCTGAGAATGTTGAGCCTTATATTCGAGGCAAGCTTGAAAAGAAAGAAAAAATCATGGGCTTTGGCCACCGCGTATACCGTCAAGGCGATCCACGTGCAAAGCACCTAAGAGAAATGTCAAAGAAGCTGACCGAATTAACAGGAGAACCACAATGGTATGATATGTCTCTTAAAATTGAGAGCATTGTGACGGGTGAAAAGAAATTACCTCCAAACGTTGATTTCTATTCAGCCTCTGTTTATCACAGCTTAGGCATTGATCATGATTTATTTACACCAATCTTCGCTGTCAGCCGTGTTTCAGGCTGGCTGGCACATATTCTTGAACAGTATGAAAACAACCGATTAATCCGTCCACGTGCCGAATATACCGGTCCTGGAATGCAAAAATATGTTCCAATCGAACAAAGGGGTTAATATATTTTACTTTTACGTCAAAAATTGATGTAATAAGATGGTATGAAAGGTTAGAGGTAATACTCTAGCCTTTGATTCAGTCTGCGCTTTTTACATATTAGGAGGGAGAACAACTATGCAAGGCGAAAAAATCACGGTTAAAAATGGAGTATTAAATGTACCAAACAATCCAATTATCCCATTTATCGAAGGAGACGGAACAGGTCCAGATATTTGGGCAGCTTCCTACCGCGTATTAGATGCTGCGGTCGAAAAAGCCTATAAAGGTGAACGTAAAATAGTTTGGAAAGAAGTATTAGCAGGTGAAAAAGCTTTCAACCAAACAGGTGAATGGCTCCCATCTGAAACACTTGATTTGATTAACGAATATCTAATTGCCATCAAAGGACCACTTACCACTCCTGTAGGCGGCGGAATTCGTTCATTGAACGTGGCACTTCGCCAAGAATTAGACTTATTTGTTTGCTTACGTCCTGTTAGATGGTTTGAAGGGGTTCCATCACCAGTTAAGCGTCCACAAGATACAGATATGGTGATTTTCCGTGAAAATACGGAAGATATTTATGCTGGAATCGAGTATGAAAAAGGTTCTGAAGGTGTTAAAAAGGTCATTGACTTCTTACAAAATGAAATGGGTGTTAAGAAAATTAGATTCCCAGAAACTTCAGGAATCGGTATTAAACCTGTTTCTGAAGAAGGAACAACACGCTTAGTCCGCGCTGCCCTTAATTATGCTATTAAAGAAGGCCGTAAATCTCTTACATTGGTGCATAAAGGAAACATTATGAAGTTTACCGAAGGTGCATTCAAAAACTGGGGCTACGAGCTTGCGGAAAAAGAATTCGGCGATAAAGTCTTTACATGGGCTCAGTACGACCGTATTAAAGCAGAACAAGGCGCTGATGCAGCGAATAAGGCACAGGCTGATGCAGAAGCTGCTGGCAAAATCATCGTAAAAGATGCCATTGCCGATATTTTCTTACAGCAAATTTTAACTCGTCCTAAAGAATTTGATGTTGTTGCAACAATGAACTTAAACGGAGATTACATCTCTGACGCGCTTGCAGCACAAGTTGGCGGGATTGGTATTGCACCAGGAGCCAACATCAACTATGAAACAGGACATGCCATTTTTGAAGCCACACACGGTACAGCACCTAAATATGCAGGTCTTGATAAAGTAAATCCATCTTCCGTTATTCTTTCAGGCGTTCTAATGTTAGAGCATCTTGGCTGGAATGAAGCTGCGAAGATGATTGTGAAATCTATGGAAAAATCGATTGCATCTAAAGTTGTCACATATGACTTCGCCCGCTTAATGGACGGAGCAACAGAAGTTAAAACTTCTGAATTCGGTGATGAATTAATTAAGAATATGGAGTAAGCAAAGCTGTTATTAAGAAAATATTTTCTAACAAAGGGGAGAGCAAGAATGTCATTAAAACGTAAAAAGATTTCTGTAATCGGCGGTGGATTTACTGGGGCTACAACAGCATTTTTACTAGCTCAAAAAGAACTCGGTGATGTAGTTTTAGTTGACATCCCACAGGCAGAAAACCCTACAAAAGGGAAAGCCTTGGATATGTTAGAAGCAAGCCCTGTTCAGGGATTTGATGCGAATATTACCGGTACGGCAAACTATGAAGATACTCGCGATTCGGATATCGTTGTTATCACTGCTGGTATTGCCCGTAAACCTGGCATGAGCCGTGATGATTTAGTGCAAACAAATCAAAAAGTCATGAAAAGTGTGACTCAAGAAATTGTTAAGTTTTCACCAAATTGTACGATCGTTGTGTTAACAAACCCGGTTGATGCAATGACTTACACGGTTTTCAAAGAATCAGGTTTTCCTAAAAACCGCGTAATTGGTCAATCAGGAGTTCTTGATACAGCTCGTTTCCGTACATTTGTTGCTCAAGAATTAAACCTTTCTGTTAAAGATATTACAGGCTTTGTTCTAGGTGGACATGGTGACGACATGGTACCACTTGTGCGTTATTCTTATGCCGGCGGAATTCCTCTTGAAACATTAATTCCTAAAGATCGCTTGGAAGCGATTGTGGAACGTACAAGAAAAGGCGGCGGGGAAATCGTTAACCTGCTTGGAAACGGCAGCGCATACTACGCACCGGCGGCTTCCTTAGTGGAAATGTGTGAAGCGATTCTTAAAGATCAACGACGTGTTCTTCCTTCCATTGCCTACCTTGAAGGTGAATTTGGTTATGAAGGTATTTACCTTGGCGTTCCAACAATCCTTGGTGCAAATGGGATTGAAAAAATAATTGAACTTGATTTGACGGCTGATGAAAAAGCAGCATTAGACAAATCTGTTGAATCTGTACGCAATGTAATGCAGGTATTAGCATAGAAATGCGGAAGCGACCGTTTAGCGACGTATGGACTGGAGCCTCTCCAACTGAGATAAAGGAAACACGAAGAGCGTTAGCGATTCGATGTTGACTTATCGTAGGGCGGATAGCGAAGTACACTAGTCGCTGGGAGCTGGAGCTAGACAGTAATCCAGGTTCAAAGTGCGGTACTACTTTCTTATTACTATAGAAAATTCGGGGTTCTGACCCCGAATTTTTTTCAAATGAACTCTGAAATCGTTTACATCGGGGGTGCACCTTATGCTTTTAGGAAAAAAACGAAAGCTAGGCAGAAAAATTGAAGAAATGACCGTAGGAGAAAAATTATCTTTAACAGAAAAAATTGAAGATAAGGACCTGCTTCTTTATTTAGGATTAACTGATGATGCGAACCCACTTTATATACAGCATGACTATGCATCCCAAACGCCATTTAAAAAACCTATTGTCCCAAGTATTATGCTGACTGGAACCATTACATCAGCCATTTCGAAATATCTTCCAGGTCCAGGCAGTCATGTTATAAGCCAGGAAATCGAATTTCCGAAACCGGTTTTCCATTATGGCACTGTTCAATTTTTATTTGAGGTCATTGAAGTAAATCATGACCAACATTTTGTTGTCATCAAAATAGATGGCAGCAATGAGAAAAATGAAACCGTGATTACCGGAAAAATAAAAGTGTGTCCGCCTTATCGTTTAGAAGAATTTAACGGACATGCACTAGAAAATTTTTAATATGAAAAAACGTTAGGGATGTGGTTACATTCCTTTTTTTTTTGGATTTTGTGAAAAGTTGGATTGAAAGTATTTTCTAACCGTTTAGTTTATAATGGGGATGGAAAGATATAAAAAAGGGATTAGACGGAGGAATATATGAAAAACAAAGTGCTTGTTGTAGACGATGAACAATCGATTGTGACTTTGCTGAAATATAATTTGGAACAAGCAGGATTTGAAGTCATTACAGCAATGGACGGTGAAGAGGGTCGAAATTTAGCGGAATTAGAAGCGCCGGATATTATTGTGTTAGATCTTATGCTTCCAAAATTAGACGGTATAGAGGTTTGTAAACAGCTCCGTCAAAAAAAGATTATGACCCCAATTCTAATGTTAACCGCGAAAGACGATGAATTTGATAAAATATTGGGTCTTGAACTTGGTGCAGATGATTATATGATTAAACCATTTAGCCCGCGTGAAGTAATAGCGAGAGTAAAGGCAATCCTTAGAAGAATCCAGATTCAAACGGATAATAATGATCCTAATAATGATGCAAACCAAATTGATATTGGTGCTATCAGAATTTACCCAGAAAGACATGAAGCCTATTTTAAGGAAGAACTTTTGGAATTAACTTTAAAGGAATTTGAATTGCTGCTTTACTTGGCACAAAACAAAAGCCGTGTCCTAACAAGAGATCAGTTATTAAGTGCAGTTTGGAATTATGACTTTGCTGGAGATACTCGAATCGTTGATGTTCATATTTCCCATTTAAGGGAAAAAGTTGAAGTGGATACCAAAAAGCCAATCTATATCAAAACAATCCGTGGTCTTGGATATAAATTAGAGGAGCCAAAAGGTGAATGAAAAAATTCCGAACAAGATGGCTAATCGCCCTCATCACCATATTTATAATGGTGTTGGTGGAATTAGGGGTATTGATAGGAAATTTATTTAAACGCTATTATGTTCCAAGCACAAAAACAAGTTTGTTATCCAATGCCTATGGAGAAATATGGTGGATTTTATCAATCAGCCTGGGAATTACCTTCATTTTGATTTTATGTTTTGGGATGAGGATAGCATCCAAATATACAAAACTGATAGAAGATACAGCAAGTGTGGCCATTGAACTGGCGAAGGGGAATTATCGTGCCCGTTCATCGCTAGAACGGAGCGATTCAACAAGGGTGCTAAGCACTTCAATCAATTTATTGGCACAAAATCTGCAAGAAATGGTTAAAGCTCAAGAAATGCAGCAGGACCGCTTAGAAGCATTGATTGAAAACATGGGGGCCGGATTAATTTTAATTGATAGCAGAGGTTATATTAATTTGATTAATAAAGGCTATGTGGATATATTCCATGTAGATTCTGCGCAATATCTGTCAAAGCTTTATTATGAAGTCATTAAATACGAAGATATTTGCAACCTCATTGCTGAGGTATTTCGAACAGAACAAAAAGTTAGTAAACAGATGCTGCTTCCGGTATTAATTGAAAGGAAGTATTTTGTTGTGTATGGTGTTCCCATTATTGGGACAAACAATGTTTGGAAAGGTGTTTTGCTGGTTTTTCATGATATTACTGAATTGAAAAAACTTGAACAAATGAGGAAAGACTTTGTTGCTAATGTTTCACATGAATTAAAGACCCCAATTACTTCAATTAAGGGATTTACGGAAACATTATTAGATGGCGCCATGAATAATCAAGAAACACTGGAAGCATTCCTTTCGATTATTTTAAAAGAAAGCGACCGCCTGCAAACCCTGATACAGGATTTGCTTGATCTCTCAAAAATAGAACAACAAGGTTTCCAATTAAATATACATAAGCTTGACTTGAAAGAAGTACTTGAAGAAGTAATAACCATGCTGACCTCGAAGGCAGAAGCAAAAAAAATTCAAATTACATTTTATTGTAAAAAGGAACATGTTTTCATCGATGGTGATTTAAATCGCTTAAAACAAGTGTTTATTAATTTAATTGTAAATGCCATAACCTACACCCCGATGGAAGGTGATGTTAGGGTGATTCTGCTCGAACAAGCCGATCAGGTTAGAATCCATGTAAAGGATACCGGTGTGGGGATCGAAAGTGGAGAAATACCACGTATTTTTGAACGTTTTTACCGTGTTGACCGTGCCAGGAGCCGTAACTCCGGTGGGACTGGCCTTGGTTTAGCAATCGTCAAACATTTAATCGAAGCTCATAAAGGAATGGTTAGCGTCCGCAGTGAAGTCGGTGTCGGCAGTGAATTCATCATCGAGCTCCCTCGATAATGGAAGAAATCCTGGAAGGAGAAATTTGATGGAAAAAAAGAAGTTAGTTTTAATTGATGGAAACAGTATTGCATATCGTGCGTTTTTTGCATTGCCCTTGCTTAATAATGAGAAAGGGATTCATACAAACGCGGTGTACGGCTTCACCATGATGTTAATGAAAATAATAGAAGACGAAAATCCCTCCCATATGCTTGTAGCATTTGATGCCGGAAAAACAACCTTCCGCCATAAAACTTTTGGTGACTATAAGGGTGGGAGACAAAAAACACCACCTGAATTATCGGAGCAATTCCCGTTTATCCGGGAGCTTCTTGACGCATACGGAATATCTCGTTATGAGCTTGAAAATTATGAAGCTGACGATATTATCGGAACTCTTTCAAAAGCTGCAGAAGAAGACGGATATCAAGTCAAAGTCATTTCAGGGGATAAGGATTTAACGCAGTTGGCATCTGAAAAAACGACTGTTGGAATTACCCGAAAAGGAATTACTGATATCGAAGAATATACACCAGAGCATGTTCAGGAAAAGTATGGACTAACACCGTTTCAAATAATCGACATGAAGGGGTTAATGGGGGACACATCAGATAATATCCCAGGGGTCCCAGGAGTGGGGGAAAAAACAGCTATAAAGCTTTTAAAAGAATTTTCAACACTTGAAAATCTGCTTGGGTCGATTGAACAGGTAAGCGGGAAAAAACTTCAAGAAAAGCTTGAAGAATTTAAAGATCAAGCGTTAATGAGTAAGGAATTGGCTACGATCGAAAGAAAAGCACCGGTTGAGATTCAGTTAGATAATATCTCATTTGAAGGTTTTTCAAGAGAAAAATTAGTTGCTTTTTATAAGGAATTGGGTTTCCTCTCCTTACTTGATAAGCTTGGAGAAGACACAGCAGTGACGGAAAACCTTGAACTGGAAGAGGTTGAGTGGAATATTCCGCATGAAATCACTGCGGATTTATTTGCTGATCAAAATTATTTTTATGTTGAAATTTTGGACGATAATTATCATTATGCCGATATCATTGGCTTTTCCGTCGTTAATGATAAAGGAAGCTTCTTTTTGCCTACAGAAATGGCTTTACAATCAGAGGAATTTAAAAAATGGGCGGAAGACGAAGGAAAGAAGAAAATTGTTTATGATGCCAAGCGGTCAGAAGTTTCCTTGAGAAGATTTGGGATTCACCTTAAAGGAGTTGACTTTGATACATTAATTGCATCTTATATCATTAATCCCACTGAAAATATTGTGGATATTGCTTCAATTGCCAAAAGATATCAAGTTTTTAATATTCAATCAGATGAGTCTTTTTATGGAAGAGGAGCAAAACGGAAGGTCCCTGAACAAAGTGAACTTGCCAAAAATCTCGTTCGCAAATGTTTGGCAATGTCCGAGTTAAAAGAGAAGCTTGAAAACGATCTAATGGAAAACGAACAATTTGAATTGTTTACCGAGCTTGAAATGCCCTTATCGCTTATTTTAGCTGATATGGAGTCTTGTGGGATTATGGTTAACAGTGAACAATTGCATTCGATGGGTCAGGAGTTAAACGAAAGGCTGATTGAAATTGAGAAAAAGATCCATGAACTGGCTGGAGAAAAGTTTAATATCAATTCTCCAAAACAATTAGGTGTAATTTTATTTGAAAAACTGAATCTACCTTCCTTTAAGAAAACAAAAACAGGCTATTCAACATCTGCGGATGTTTTGGAAAAATTAGCTTCAGATCATGAAATCATTGAACATATTCTCCTCTATCGGCAATTGGGAAAGCTGCAGTCGACCTATATTGAAGGCTTGCTGAAGGTTATTCATCCGATAACCAAAAAAGTCCATACAAGGTTTCAACAAACCTTAACGGCGACCGGCAGATTAAGTTCGATTGATCCCAATCTGCAAAATATCCCGATTCGTCTTGAGGAAGGCAGGAAACTGCGGCGTGCCTTTGTTCCATCAGAAAAGAATTGGGTGATATTTGCGGCTGATTATTCGCAAATTGAACTCCGTGTCCTTGCAGATATTGCCGGGGATGAAAAGCTGATCGAAGCCTTTCAAGCGGACATGGATATACATACGAAAACCGCAATGGAGGTATTTCATGTAAGTGCTGATGAAGTTACCTCCAATATGAGGCGCCATGCAAAGGCTGTTAATTTTGGAATCGTATATGGAATCAGTGATTATGGACTATCACAAAGCTTGGGAATTAGCCGTAAAGAAGCTGCGCATTTTATCGAACGTTACTTGAACAGCTATCCAGGTGTAAAAGAATATATGGACTCAATCATTCACTCGGCAAAACAAAAAGGCTATGTGACCACTTTAATGCAGCGAAGAAGGTATATCCCTGAAATTACGAGCCGAAATTTCAATCTAAGGAGCTTTGCGGAAAGAACTGCCATGAACACTCCAATCCAGGGCAGTGCAGCAGATATCATTAAAAAGGCCATGATTGATATGGCTGATGCATTAAAAGAAAAGGGATTACAAACTCGATTGCTGCTTCAGGTCCATGATGAATTGATCTTTGAGGCACCAGAAGAGGAAATCGAAATTCTTAAAGTTTTGGTCCCGTTAGTAATGGAAAATGCTCTCGAATTAAAGGTGCCTTTAAAAGTAGACTACGCCTACGGTCCAACCTGGTTTGACGCTAAATAAAGGGGGGTACATCATGCCTGAGCTGCCAGAGGTCGAGACAATCAGAAGAACATTGCAACAACTGATTCTGCATAAACAGATTGAAAAAATCACTATTTATTGGCCAAAAATAATCAAATCCCCAATAGATGTGGAGCAATTTACAGATGCCTTAAAAGGGGAAATATTTGAGGATGTGGGCCGAAGGGGAAAGTTTTTAATCCTCTATACGGGGAATTTCGCATTAGTCTCTCATTTGCGGATGGAAGGTAAATATGGACTTTATCCAAAGGATGAGCCATGTGATAAGCATACGCACGTGATTTTTCATTTTACAGATGGGACCGAATTACGGTACCGGGATGTCCGTAAATTTGGGACGATGCATTTATATAAAAAAGGCGATGAATTTACGAAGCCACCCCTTTTAGAACTGGGACCTGAGCCTTTTTCTGAAAGTTTCACAAAAGAGTATTTGGAACAAATGCTAAAAAAGACGACACGGAAAATAAAGCCTGCCCTTTTGGACCAACAAATCTTAGTTGGGCTTGGGAATATATATGTCGATGAAGCTCTCTTTCGTGCGGGAATTCACCCGGAGCGAATCGCCAACACTATAAATAATGAAGAAATCGCTCTTCTTCATCAGGAGATTATTGACACTTTAACTGAAGCAGTTAAAAAAGGCGGAAGTACCATCCGTTCATATGTCAATTCTCAAGGAGAGATCGGCATGTTTCAGCTTGAATTATACGCCTATGGCCGGAAAGGACAGGCCTGTAAAAAATGCGGCACCCCGCTTGAAAAAACAACTGTAGGGGGCAGAGGCACACATTTTTGCCCGAATTGCCAAAAGATATAACGCAGCACAAAGGATAGGCTCCTTCCATATACTATCGTAGTGATTGATAGGAAGGAGCCTTTAATCAATGGTTCAATTGTTCTCACTTATCTTACTGGCTTTTGCCCTCAGTCTCGATAGCTGTAGCGTAGGATTCACCTACGGATTGAGGAAAATGGTAATGCCGTTTAAATCTGTGCTTATTATCGCTTGCTGCGCAGGCAGTTCCTTAATGCTAGCCGTGGCAATTGGACATGGTCTGGCAAAAATATTATCACCGAATATAACGGCAGGACTTGGAGGGTGCATACTTATCGGTCTTGGTGCCGGAGTGATATATCAATATTTTCGGCCGGAAAAAGAGAAAGAGGCGCAAAACCAAGAAAAAACAATTCTTAACTTTGAAATCCGCTCACTTGGTATTGCAATCAATATTTTAAAAAAACCATTGTCTGCTGATTTTGACCAATCAGGCACCATTACGGGAGTAGAGGCGTTAGCACTCGGCTTTGCCTTGTCATTGGATTCTTTTGGTGCTGGGATTGGTGCGGCTATGCTGGGGTTTTCTCCCTACTATTTAGCCCTTGCTGTAGCGGTTATGAGCCCTTCATTTGTTCTTTTGGGGATAAAAATCGGCACTTTTTTTCATAGATTCGAGTGGATTCAAAAGTTTACCTTTTTACCGGGGGTTCTGTTAATAATTATAGGTATATGGAAATTATTGTGAATGAGAAAGGGAAAAGAGCATGTCCATTGTAATCGGGTTAACAGGCGGAATTGCCAGTGGAAAGAGTACAGTATCAAATTTGTTGAAGGAAATGAATATACCAGTGATCGATGCCGATGTGGAAGCACGCCTGGCCGTTGAAAAAGGAGAACCAGCCTATTTCAAAATCGTCAAAGAATTCGGTTCGGATATATTAATGCCGAACGAACAAATTGACCGACAAAAATTAGGTTCCATCATTTTTCATCATAACGATAAGAGGCAGCTTTTAAACGAGATTGTTCACCCAGAAGTTAGAAATAGAATGAAAAAGCAAATCAAGGAAGCGACTGAACTTGGCAAGGGAATCATCGTTCTGGATATCCCTCTATTATTTGAAAGTAAATTAACCTATATGGTCGATAAAACGATCCTTGTATTCGTGGATAAAAATGTGCAGCTTAAGAGATTAATGGAGCGAAACAATCTATCACGAGAAGAGGCAGAGGCAAGAATAAACTCGCAAATGCCCCTTTCTGAAAAAGTCGCTTTAGCTGATGAAGTCATCAATAATAATGGTTCAATAAACGAAACTAAAAAACAGTTAATGGACATTTTAATCAATTGGGGAATAGCTTAAATGAGAAGGGAAACCTTCTCTTTTTTGTTGTGTTAAAGGTTGTGTGTTCAATAACAATGATGATTGGAGCGGAACGCACTCGACTCCTGCGGGATAGAGAGGTCACTGGAGACCTCCCCGCGGAAAGCGAGTGCCTCGTGACAGGCAAAAGACAGCCTGTCCCTGCGATGATTATTCTAGGAAGCTTTCCTTAGTGCAGCCGAAATCGACAGGTACCTTTAACAAAAACCAAATGTGAAATGTCTGAATAGTAAAACATTAAAAAATCCGCAGATTACTTATCACATTTTAACTTTAATATGTTATACTAATTACAAGAAAACAAGTTAACAGTATAACACTAATGCGGAAGGGGCCGTAAAAATGAAAGCAAGAGTTGCCATAAATGGTTTTGGGAGAATAGGAAGGATGGTTTTTAGAAAAGCAATCCTTGAAAATAAACTTGAGATTGTAGCGATTAATGCGAGCTATCCTGCTGAAACATTAGCTCATTTACTTAGATATGATACGAATCACGGACCTTTTGAGGGTGAAGTCATCTCATTAGATAATGAGTTAATCGTAAATGGAAAAAGAATTAAGTTATTAGATAATCGTAATCCAGAAGAACTGCCATGGAAAGAATTAAACATAGATGTTGTCATTGAAGCTACAGGCAAATTCAATTCTCGGGAAAAGGCAGCCCTTCACTTGGATGCCGGAGCCAAGAAAGTGATTTTAACTGCGCCTGGGAAAGATGAAGATGTTACGATTGTCATGGGCGTCAATGAAGAAATGCTCAATGTAGACATTCATGATATCATCTCCAACGCTTCATGTACGACAAACTGTCTTGCACCAGTTGCGAAGGTATTGGACGAAACGTTTGGGATCGAAAGCGGCTTAATGACTACCATCCATGCTTATACAAATGACCAGCATAATATTGATAATCCACATAAAGATCTAAGAAGAGCACGCGCATGCGGACAATCTATTATCCCGACCACAACAGGTGCTGCCAAGGCTTTATCACTTGTATTACCGCAGCTAAAAGGGAAATTGCATGGTATGGCCCTTCGTGTTCCAACACCTAATGTATCGCTTGTCGATTTAGTAGTAGACCTTAAACAAGATGTAACAGTAGATGACATTAATAATGCATTTGTAGAAGCAGCACATGGGTCATTAAAAGGAATTTTGGATTTTACAATGGAACCGCTTGTTTCAGTCGATTTTAATACAAATGAGCATTCTGCCATTATTGATGGTTTATCAACGATGGTTATGGGAACAAGGAAGGTTAAAGTTTTAGCATGGTATGATAATGAGTGGGGTTATTCTTCAAGAGTAGTTGACCTAACCCTATTTGTAGCTGCTGAAATGGCGAAAACGACTCAAGTGAAAGTTGGGTAGCATACAAAAAAACTGCTGTCGAATGGCAGCAGTTTTTTTGTTTATTCTTTAAAATTCTACATAAATTAGAGCATATCTCCAGGTGCTGTCCACCTTTAGCCTATCAATAAAACTAGCCCAAAAAAATTTTTTTCATTTTGATAGGTTGCAAAAAAAATATAAACAAAGTATACTAGTCATCGTGAACTTCTTGAAATTAGGTAACGATTAATTACTTAAAGGGTTAGGACCTCTCTGGACTAACTTTCCCCCGTGGTAATTGCTCCTGTACCGTCAATAACAGGATTTCAAGAATGAAGCGGAAAAAGGTTAGAGGGGGAAATTGAATATGGAAACAATGGGTAGACACGTAATCTCTGAATTATGGGGATGCGATTTTGAAAAATTGAATGATATGGATTTTATTGAACAAACTTTTGTTGAGGCGGCTCTTAAGTCAGGTGCAGAAATTCGCGAAGTTGCTTTCCATAAATTTGCTCCACAAGGCGTGAGCGGTGTTGTGATCATCTCTGAATCACACTTAACCATTCACAGCTTTCCAGAACATGGATATGCAAGCATTGATGTGTATACATGCGGCGATTTAAATCCGAATATTGCAGCCGACTATATTGCTGAAGCTTTAAATGCAGAAACCCGTGAAAATATTGAAATCCCGCGTGGTATGGGTCCTGTTCAAGTAAAACAGGCGAAAGTTCTTTAATTCTAAAATATATGTAAATGAATTGACAAGGGGTGTATACGAATACACTCCTTTTTATTTTATTTACGCTTTATTATAATAAAGTTAAAGTGATTTTTTTGGAGGAATACTATGGCTATCTTTGGAAATGTATTTTTGAGATTTAGCAAGCAAATTGAGACTTCAGATCGACAAGCGGATGAATTGTTGAAAACACATTATTATAAGGCAACTTTTAATCAGCTTTTTCAATCGGTTGAGCATGTATTCAGCGGGGATGCGGATTGCCGGATTACTACTGTATCAAAGGAGCATGGAGAAATGGCCGTTGAAATAAATAAACCGTTCCCTTGCTTTTTAATAATCACTGTTGTATCGGTCAAGCCAATGGAAACAGCAGTGGATTTTATTCTTTCCACTGATAAATTCTCCCTTACCGGGGTTTATCCTGTTTTAAGAAAGCGAATCATTGCCTATTACGACAAGCTTAACAAAGTGCATACATACGTTGGAACAGCTAAAAACCATTAATAGTTCTACTTGTCTTACCTTATTCTTTTTAATAAGATATTGGTAAGAGGCTTGTTTTGCCTAGTTAGATTTGGAGCTGATTAACAATGAAGTGCCCAACATGTTTTAATTATGGTACACGTGTACTTGATTCTCGGCCGGTTGATGATGGACGGGCAACACGGCGCAGACGGGAATGTGAGGAATGTGGTTATCGTTTTACCACTTTTGAGAAAATAGAAGAGATCCCATTAATTGTTGTGAAGAAGGAAGGAACTCGGGAAGAGTTCAGCCGAGATAAAATTTTGAGAGGCTTAATCAAAGCCTGTGAAAAGCGTCCTGTTGCGTTAAAGGAATTGGAAGACATCACCCATGGTGTTGAAAAAGAACTGAGAAATCAAGGCATATCTGAGATTAAAAGTGAATTTATCGGCGAAATGGTCATGGACAGGCTTGCCCGGGTTGATGAAGTTGCCTATGTCCGTTTTGCCTCTGTATACCGTCAATTTAAGGATATTAATGTTTTTATTGAAGAATTAAAGGAACTGATTAACAAAGAGAAATCATAAGGAGCTAAAGCATTCTTTGGCTTCTTTTTCCACTTATAGAGAAAGAGGTGGTAACGATGGCGCAGCATTGGCAGGAGATCGTTCCTATTGACCGTTATATCGTAAGTGCTAATGGACTTCTGCATGATTATGACCGAAAAGTGCTGACCTTTTTGTATCAGCCTTTAATCGGGTCTGCATGCTTTAGTTTGTATATGACGCTTTGGTCGGAATTAGAGGAAAATCGATTATGGTCAGAATCCTCTTCCCATCACTTATTAATGAACCTATTAGGTCTAAATCTAAAAGATATTTATGAAGCAAGATTAAAGCTTGAGGGAATTGGACTTTTAAAGACATTTGTAAAGACGGAAGAAGATGAGCGTTCCTTCATTTATGAACTGCACCCTCCGTTAACCCCCGAACAATTTTTTTTGGATGGGATGCTTAACATCTATTTATATCGAAAGATTGGCAAGAACCATTTTGCACGGCTCAAACGTTTTTTTAGCGACCAACAATTGCCAGTGGATGATAGGTTTATGGACATCACAAAGGCCTTTCAGGAAGTTTTTAGCTCGGCCACTCCGGGGAGCCTTCAATATCATCAAGATCTTTCAGCTGAACTAACTGCAGATGGCCAAAAGCAGTTTATTGGCAGGCAGGATCAAAAAACCATTCAAATCGATTCGAGTTTCTTTGATTTTGAATTACTGTCAGCTGGTTTAAATGAATCACTCGTCCCCAAAAAGGCACTCACTTCAAAAGTGAAAAATGTGATTAGCAATCTGGCGTTTTTATACCAAATAGATGCAATTGAAATGAAAAACTTCATTTTGGGCGCAATGAATGAGCATGAAGAAATTGATATAGAGGAATTGAGAAAAGGGGTTCGTGATTGGTATCAATTTGTTAATTATGACCAGCTTCCGAGCCTTATAAACCGAACCCAGCCTGTAATCCATCAAGTTCAGTTAACCGAACCGAAAACACAGGAAGAAAAATTGATTCGTTATTATGAAACTACTTCCCCTTTAACGGTTTTTAAGGAGCTTTCAGGTGGTGTGGAGCCATCAAATGCTAATTTGGAAATTCTAGAGGAAATTATGATTAAGTACAAGCTTTCACCCGGGGTTGTGAATGTATTGATACAGGTTGTCATGATTAAATCCGATATGAAGTTTACCAAGGGATTTGTCGATTCAATCGCCAGTCATTGGGCCCGAAAGCAATTGAAAACGGTGAAGGAAGCTATGGAATTTGCAAAGAAAGATGAAGTATCTCGGGCAGAAAACAAAAAGGCTGGAAGAGGATCGAATAGAAAGCCAATTCGGAAAGAGCTGCTTCCAGACTGGTTTGATAAGGAAAAACAAAAGAAGACAGAAAAGAGTCCGGACTTAGAGGCTAAAAAACGAGATATAGATGAAATGCTTAAGGCATTAGACGAATAGAGGTGAGGTGACTTATGGAGAAGATAAACCAAACGTTAAAAAGGTTAGCCTCAAATAACGATTTCCAAAAACGATATGAAAAAATGCGTCAAGAAACCTTAGAACATCCTGACATTAAGGATTTTATTATAAAGAATCAACATGCCATTACAAAAGACTTAATTGACAGAAGCTTAGGAAAGCTTTATGAATATACAAACCAAAGCAAGGCTTGCAATAAATGTGAAAACCTTGAAAACTGCATCAATATGATGAAGGGCTATCAGCCTGAATTGTTTTTAACAAGAAATTCTATAGATGTTAGATACGAACGCTGTCCAAGAAAAATAATGCATGATGAAAAACGAAAAAATGAGAGTTTGATTAAGAGTCTATATGTGCCGAAAGACATTTTAAATGCCACTTTTGAAGACTTTATACGTGATGAAGACAGAATCGATGCTTTTCAAAAGACCCTCGCATTTTTATTGGCATATGAACAGGGAAAACAAACAAAAGGCTTATATTTATATGGTGAATTTGGGGTTGGGAAATCCTATTTGTTAGGTGCAATTGCCAATAAGCTCGCTCAAAAACAAATTTCATCGATGATTGTTTATGTCCCTGAACTTCTTCGCGAGATGAAAAGCTCTATTGCTGACTCAACCTTAAATGAAAAAATTGAGGCACTCAAAAAAGAACCGATCTTAATGTTGGATGATATTGGGGCGGAAGCAATGTCAAGCTGGACAAGAGATGAGGTTTTAGGACCGATTCTCCAATTTAGAATGCTTGAAAATCTTCCGACCTTTTTCACCTCCAATTTTGATTTTCAAGGATTAGAACACCATTTAACTTATAGCCAGCGTGGTGAAGAAGAAAGAATGAAAGCACGAAGAATTATGGAAAGAATAAAGACCATAAGTGAGCCGGTACTTGTTGATGGGCCAAATCGAAGAAGATAATTTAAATAATGAAGAAAAGGGCTGCCAGCGAAAACCGCGGCAGTCCTTTTTCTTTTTTGCGAACTTCTAAATTGGTCAAGTCCCCCATATATATTAGAAACCAGAAAATCGGTACGAGGGGGGATTTGGTTGGCAGAAATCATCTTCCAAAGTAAGATGGATGCACAGCGGTTTTATAATCATTTGCTAAAATGCTTACAAAATAAATTTGATAATCAATTTATTCTTCTTTATGAAGATCGATATATAGTAAAAATTATTGAAGGCGGTTTATCCAATCAAACCTTTGAAAAGATCAAAGAAGCATTTTGGGAGTTTATTGTTCATATAAAACGAGACGATTGGTATAGGGAAATTTTGAATAATCAATATTTATATGAGGACCCGGATGAGCAGCAGCAAATTATTGATATTATTTATTCCATTCAAGATGGGTATCGAAAGGAATTAGCGGTCTTTTTAAAGGACTCTGGAGAAGAGCCAAAAATCAAGGAAGCCATCAGCCAAATATTTCAAGAAAATATTTCCTTTTCATTTGATTCATTTTTCAAATTCCGCTTGCGTCCCTATTTGCAATTGCTTGAAAGCTATGTAGAAATTTCTATTGATGAATATAAAATGGAACAGGAATACCAGATGTTTGTTCAAACACTTCGAGAGTTTTTAGCGGGAAGAAAACCGATGATGAATATACTTCATTTGTTGTTTGATGAGGAGATTACCTTTTTCAATGAGGATCTTCTGGAATTGAAAAGGGCTGAACTCACAAAAATGATTGACCGTAAATTATTGTTTAATCATCCGATTTATGTTGACTCTGCATCCATTGCACCACTTTTATCACTCGCACCAACATCGATTTTTATTTACACGAAGGATTCTGAGGCACCGCTTATCCGCACCATTAAAAATATTTTTGAAGAAAGAGTAACGATTAAATCCTTTGAAACACTTCGAAAAATAAGAATGGCAGAGGGGACATCAGATATTTCTGAACATCATGCATAAAATAAAAAAATATTGCCAAAATAATAATTATGGTGTAAATGTCCCTTGATTTTTAAAAATGAAATCATTATAATAACCTACATAGCAAATTATTACAGTAAAAGTAATGATAAGGATAAGAGTATTTCTTTACGGTTACAAGAGAGGGAGGTCAAAGGCTGGAAGCCTCCTATCACGGAATAAATACTTACCACCTTTAAACTTCAGCAGTGAACGTCTGTTTAAGAGATCAGTAATTGTTGACGGTCAACAACCGTTATTTGTCCAAAGTCATTTTTATCTTTTTTAAAAATGAAAAATTGGGTGGAACCACGTGTTAATCATAACTCGTCCCTTTTCCAGGGACGGGTTTTTTATTTTTATCAAAAATGATTGGAGGAATTGTTATGTCAGACGTTGTAAAATTATCGTTTCCTGATGGAGCAGTAAAGGAGTTTTCAAAAGGAACAACAACGGAAGATGTTGCCGTATCTATCAGCCCGGGCCTGAAGAAAAAAGCGATTGCCGGTAAATGGAATGGCCAAATGTTCGATCTTCGCCGTCCGATCCTTGAAGACGGTTCAATAGAAATTGTAACGCCTGATTCTGGGGAGGCTTTGGAAGTTCTCCGTCACAGCACTGCCCATTTAATGGCACAGGCAGTTAAACGACTCTATCCTCAAGTAAATCTTGGTGTAGGTCCGGTTATTGAAGGCGGGTTTTACTACGATATGGATCTTGAGGAGTCATTAACACCAGAAGATCTTCCAAAAATCGAAAAGGAAATGGCGAAAATCGTAAATGAAAACCTTGAGATTATTCGCAAGGAAGTCAGTCGTGACGAAGCCGTCCAGCTTTTTAAAGAAATGGATGATCCATACAAGCTTGAACTAATTGAAGCCATTCCAGCTGAAGAGACTGTAACAATCTATCAGCAGGGTGAATTCCTGGATCTTTGCCGCGGTGTCCATGTTCCGTCAACTGGAAAAATTAAAGAGTTTAAACTTTTGAGCATTGCCGGTGCCTATTGGCGCGGTGACAGCAACAATAAAATGCTCCAGCGGGTTTATGGAACTGCGTTTTTCAAAAAAGAAGAACTGGCAGAGCACCTTCGTTTGCTTGAAGAGGCAAAAGAGCGGGACCACCGCAAGATCGGAAAAGAATTAAGCCTGTTTACAAATAATCAATTGATCGGCCAGGGGCTTCCGCTCTGGATGCCAAAAGGGGCAACAATCCGCCGAATTATCGAGCGATATATTGTCGATAAAGAAGTAAGCCTTGGTTATGATCATGTGTATACTCCGATAATGGGAAGCGTTGATCTTTATAAAACATCAGGACACTGGGACCATTACCATGAAGACATGTTCCCAGTTATGGAAATGGATAATGAGCAATTAGTGCTTCGGCCGATGAACTGCCCGCATCACATGATGATTTATAAAAATAGCATCCACAGCTATCGTGAACTGCCGATTCGAGTTGCAGAGTTGGGAACAATGCATCGTTATGAAATGTCAGGCGCATTATCTGGTTTGCAGCGTGTCCGAGGAATGACGCTAAATGATGCTCATATTTTTGTCCGTCCAGATCAAATTAAAGAAGAATTCCAACGGGTTGTTCGTTTAGTACTGGATGTTTATAAAGACTTTGATATTAGTGATTATTCCTTCCGCTTATCCTATCGTGATCCGCTAGATAAGGAAAAATACTTTGATGATGATGCAATGTGGGAAAAAGCGCAAAGCATGTTGAAGGAAGCGATGGATGATCTTGGACTGGATTATTTTGAAGCTGAAGGGGAAGCGGCCTTTTATGGTCCGAAACTTGATGTTCAGGTCAGAACTGCATTAGGTAAAGATGAAACACTCTCCACTGTCCAATTGGATTTCTTATTACCTGAGCGATTTGACTTAACTTATGTTGGCGAGGATGGCAAGCAGCACCGCCCAGTTGTTATTCACCGAGGGGTTGTTTCAACGATGGAGCGATTCGTTGCTTACCTAATTGAAGAATATAAGGGAGCATTCCCGACATGGCTCGCACCTGTTCAAGTTCAAGTCATACCGGTATCACCAGAAGCACATTATGACTATGCCAGGAAAGTACAGGATCAGTTAAAAGCTGAAGGCTTCCGTGTTGAATTGGATGGCCGCAATGAGAAAATCGGCTATAAAATCCGCGAAGCCCAAATGCAAAAAATTCCATATATGCTCGTTATCGGTGATAAAGAAGTGGAAGAAAGCGCTGTGAATGTCCGCAAATATGGTGAACAAAACTCAGAAACCAAGCTATTTTCGGAGTTTATCGCTTCCTTGAAGGCGGAAGTGAAAAAAGGATAATAAAACAAAGAGAGGCATCGCCTCTCTTTTTGTTTATAAAAAAACTGTTGAATAATTTTTCGTTTCTTGCTAAAATAAATTTCGTTGCCAATAACATTGTTAATTTGACATTACGTCTTTGCTTATGTTATAGTTACTAAGGTAAAAATTGAATACAATTATGGGAAAAGAAGAAGCACCCGCTTCTCACCTGATTGACGCTTTAGCAGTTGGCAGGTTTTACGTGAACTTTTTAGTTTGATTACTTTTGTTTCGTAAAGTGTGGGTGTGCTCATCCGCACTTTTTTATATGCATGAAAAACAAAACAATGCTTAAAAGTTTTAGTATTTACCAATGCAGCTATGTGTCATGAGAAAAGGGCAGCCTTTTATAAATCCTTCTTGTCCTGAATGATGTATTTGTAATTAAACCTTGGAGGTGGCTAATTATTAGCAAAGACATGTTGTTAAATGAGGGAATTCGCGCTCGTGAGGTTCGCCTGATTGATCAAAACGGTGAACAGCTTGGAATCAAATCCAAAAACGAAGCGTTGGAGATTGCTGGAAGAGTGAATCTTGATTTGGTACTTGTAGCACCAAATGCAAAGCCTCCAGTAGCCCGAATTATGGACTATGGCAAATTTAAATTCGAGAATCAAAAGAAGGAAAAAGAAGCTCGAAAGAATCAAAAAATTATCGTCACTAAAGAAGTTCGTCTGAGCCCGACAATTGATGAGCATGACTTTAATACAAAGCTTCGCAATGCTATTAAGTTTTTGGAAAAAGGCGACAAGGTAAAAGCTTCAATCCGTTTTAAAGGCCGAGCGATTACCCATAAAGAAATCGGTCAGCGTGTATTAGACCGTTTTTCAGAAGCGTGCAAAGAGGTTGCGACCATTGAGTCACATCCGAAAATGGATGGACGGAGTATGTTCCTAGTCCTAGCACCTAAATCAGACAAGTAATAAGGAGGATATCCCAATGCCAAAAATGAAAACTCACCGCGGCGCTGCAAAGCGTTTCAAAAGAACCGGAACTGGTCAATTAAAGCGTGACCACGCTTATACAAGCCACTTATTTGCTAACAAATCTACAAAAGCAAAGCGTAAGCTTCGTAAATCATCACTTGTTTCAAAAGGTGATTTCAAACGCATTCGTCATTTATTAACTAATATCTAATCATCTCGAGTATTTTCGATTTATATAGGAGGGAAATTACATGCCACGTGTAAAAGGCGGTACTGTTACTCGCAAACGTCGTAAAAAAGTTCTTAAATTAGCTAAAGGTTATTTCGGTTCAAAACATACATTATATAAAGTTGCTAACCAACAGGTTATGAAATCTTTAATGTATGCATTCCGCGATCGTCGTCAGAAAAAGCGCGACTTCCGCAAACTTTGGATCACTCGTATCAACGCAGCTGCTCGTATGAACGGTCTTTCTTACAGCCGTTTAATGCATGGATTAAAGCTTGCTGGTATCGAAGTAAACCGCAAGATGCTTGCTGAATTAGCAGTTAGCGATGCTAACGCATTTGCTGAATTAGCAAACGTTGCAAAACAACAAAATAACAAGTAATTTTATAATATAGCCATTCTCTAATAATGAGGATGGCTTTTTCTATAAGGGGAATGGAGAATGAATGAAAAAGAAATAGTGGCAGCGGCCTATTTTATCCTTAATTTAATAGGGCTGTTCCTGATGGGGATCGATAAAAAGCGGGCCATAAAGCATCAATATCGGATTCGGGAAAGGACCTTATGGCTTGTCGCATTGGTTGGCGGAGCAGTCGGAACAACCATTGGCATGCAGCTATACCGGCATAAAACAAAGCATCTGACATTTAAGATAGGCTTTCCACTACTTGCAATTATTGATGTTATTTTATTAGTCTTTTGGATTTAATTTTTTCAATAGGAGGGGATTAAGGTGCAACTTAAAAAATTATTTGACATGCAAAAGAATTTGGATGCCCATATTGAAGCAAAACACGGGCTTCATGAAGAGGATTTATTTAGCAGGAAGGTACTTGCTTTACTTGTGGAAGTTGGGGAACTTGCCAATGAAACGCGGTGTTTTAAATTTTGGAGTATTAAGTCTTCTTCTCCAAAGGATGTGGTATTGGAGGAGTTTGTGGATGGAATCCATTTTATTTTATCGCTTGGTCTCGAGTGCGGGTTCCAGGAACAATCCCCCGAACTGCCTAAGATGCCTTCCTCGATCGATGTGAATGAAATGTTCCTAAACATATATGATAAGATCAGTATTTTTCAAAAAAGCAAAGCCCTTTCTGATTATGTTTGTTTATTTGAGACTTATCTTCAATTGGCGAGTCTGCTTGGTTTTACAATGGAGGATATCGAAAAAGCATATTTATTGAAAAATGAAGTAAATTATCAAAGACAAGAAAATAACTATTAGCAGAAAAATTTGTCAATTTCAATAGTTATTTTGTATAATTAAGATTGGTACGAATAAAAAGGGGGCGAAACAATGGCAAAATTAGATGAAACATTAACCATGTTTAAGGACTTAACCGATGCCAAAGGAATACCCGGCAATGAGCGTGAAGTTCGTGAAGTGATGAAAAAATACATAGAACCATTTGCGGATGAAGTAACAACTGATGGTCTAGGCAGTTTAATTGCCAAAAAGACTGGTAAAGAAGGTGGACCAAAGATTATGGTTGCCGGCCACTTAGATGAAGTAGGGTTTATGATCACAGCAATCGATGATAAAGGCTTCCTTCGCTTCCAAACTGTCGGCGGATGGTGGGGGCAGGTGATGCTTGCACAGCGTGTGACCATTGTGACACGCAAAGGTGATGTAACCGGTATCATCGGCTCAAAACCGCCACACGTATTATCTGCTGAAGCACGGAAGAAACCAGTTGAAATTAAAGATATGTTCATTGATATCGGTGCATCCAGCCGTGAAGAAGCCCAGGAATGGGGTGTTCGTCCTGGAGATATGGTGGTTCCTTATTTTGAATTTACCGTCATGAACAATGAGAAAATGCTTTTAGCAAAAGCTTGGGATAACCGTATTGGCTGTGCAATTGCGATTGATGTTCTAAGACAGCTGCAAGGCGTGGATCACCCAAATGTTGTTTATGGGGTAGGGGCCATTCAAGAAGAGGTTGGATTGCGTGGAGCTAAGACGGCCACTTTCAAAATTCAGCCGGACATCGGCTTTGCTGTAGACGTAGGTATTGCCGGTGATACACCTGGAATTTCAGAGAAAGAAGCAATGAGCAAAATGGGCAAAGGACCTCAAGTCGTTGTATATGATGCTTCAATGGTGGCACATAAAGGCTTACGTGATTTTGTAACAGATGTCGCCGATGAGCTGAGCATTCCATATCAATTTGAATCCATTCCTGGCGGTGGAACAGATGCCGGCTCTATCCATTTGACTCGTAACGGTGTTCCTGCACTAGCCATTACGATTGCAACACGTTATATCCATTCACATGCTGCAATGCTTCACCGTGATGACTACGAAAACGCAGTAAAACTAATCGTTGAAGTCATCAAGCGCTTAGACCGCGAAACGGTGGATAAAATTACGTTCGAATAAATTGAAAGAGGCTGCAAATGGGCAGCCTCTTTATTATTTCAATGCTTCTAGGAGTTAGTTCGCAGCAAAGAAGTTAAGGGAGAAGTAAGGGCTGTTTCCTAAAGGGGACATATGGTCCTAGATATGGAAACGCAGATGGGTGTCCAAAAAGGACTGGTGTAAAGTGAACGATGTTATGGCCTATATGAAAACTATAAGGATCATAATGTATGATCTGATTCCAAGCACCAAACGTCGGTGAAGGAAAACCTAAATATAATGATCCGTTAGTACCGGTAATGATAGTGGGCATTCGATCACCAATCCATATTTTTTACATTTTACGTTTTGATAGGAAAAAAGAGCATGTTTTGTTGAGGAAAGACTGATTGGAAAAAGGTTCATAAATAAAAGCTGCCGATTTATGATCGGCAGCAGGGAAAAGACAGCTATTGTTTTAACCCGTTTTCAAGAGAAGAAAGCATTTCTTTTTTCTCTTCCTCAGATGAATTTTTCCAAATGACTTCAAATAATACGCCTAAGCCGGGCAGCATTTTTTCTTCGCCATTTTGGATGGCATCAACAATTGTATCTTCCAGTTCCGCTTGTGAGTTGCCAGAAACATTGTGGATAATCGCATTTCTTAAGTTTAAGTTCATGATTACACACTCCTTTTTATCCTGTATTACTCTAATATGATTTCTAATTTTGGTTTAATTATGTATAATTAGGAAATTAAAAAGCGTTTTTAAAGGAGATTCATGAGTTGAAACATATTCAATCTGTTCAAAATCCGCAGGTTAAACAATGGAAAAAGCTGCAAACCAAAAAAGAACGGGATAAAACGGGCTTGTTTTTAGTGGAAGGTTTCCATTTAGTGGAAGAGGCGCTGAAAGCTGAAAAGTTTGTGGTAGAAATCATCGTTTCAGAAGAAGTGGGTTTGCCTCCGCGCTGGGATTCTGGAACAACACCAGTCACAACCGTAACAGAAGAAATATCCAACGCACTATCGGATACAGAAGCACCACAAGGAATATATGCAGTCTGCAGGCAGCCGGAATGGCAGGCAGAGGATGCTAAAACCTATTTATTCATTGATGCAGTCCAAGACCCCGGCAATTTAGGGACAATGATCCGGACGGCCGATGCAGCGGGAATTGACGCCGTCATTGTTGGAAGCGGCAGTGTGGATCACTTTAATTCAAAGGTCCTTCGCTCTGCACAGGGAAGCCATTTCCACCTTCCTGTCATCCGGGGAGATCTAAACATTTGGGTTGAGAAACTAAAGAATCGCCAAATTCCTGTCTTTGGTACGGCCTTGGAACAGGCTTCCGTTTATACCGATACCGTACCTACTGAAAATTTTGCTTTAATCGTTGGTAACGAAGGGAATGGGGTCAACAAGGATCTTTTAGCCCATACAACTGCCAACCTCTATATTCCGATTTACGGGAAAAGTGAATCTTTAAATGTGGCGGTTGCAACAGGTATTCTGATTTATTATTTAAAATTGGGCTCAAAATGATTTGAAACGCAATAAAAATTATTATATAATAATCTGCAATATGAATATTTGAAAAACGATGACGGAGAAAAGTATCTTGTCCAAGACCTTTTAGGGAAAAAGTGCCGTGACTGAAAGCACTTTTAGGAAACAGAGAAGAGAAGTTCACCTCCCGAGTTGGCATCAGGACCATTTTAATATGTAAAGATGCGCCGGCAAAAGCCGTTATTCGAATGAAGCGAACACAAATGTTTTGTACATAAAGTGTTTACAAGGGTGGTACCGCGACTATAAACCTCGTCCCTTTCCAGGGATGGGGTTTTTTTGTTTGATTTGGAGGCATCCAAAATAGTTTCGCGGAATTATGGCTAAAACCCGTGGAATTATTTCCAAAGTTGGCGGAATTAAGAAAAAAGTCGGCGGTATTCCGTTTCAAATGCGCGGAATGAATCAAAAAAGTAAATCCCCGCCCCAGAAAAAAGGTTAATTTAAAGGAGGAAATCCAATGCAAGAACGTTTAAAGGAATTGCAGGAGGAAGCAATCGAGAAGATTGAACAATCTTCCAGCTTACGAGATTTGAATGATATTCGTGTTGCCTACTTAGGTAAAAAAGGTCCAATCACTGAAGTATTACGCGGCATGGGCAAGCTTTCCGCAGAAGAGCGTCCTGTCATGGGAGCACTGGCCAATGAGGTACGCGAGGCGATAGCTGTAAAAATAGAGGCAAAGCAAGCTGAGTTAGAGGAAGCGGCAGTACTTGAAAAATTAGCTTCGGAAACAATTGATGTCACTCTTCCAGGCCGCCCGGTAAAAGCAGGGAACCACCATCCCTTAACAAGAATCATTGAGGAAATTGAAGATTTATTTATTGGCATGGGTTATCAAGTGGCAGAAGGGCCTGAGGTTGAGCAGGATTATTACAACTTTGAAGCTCTTAATTTGCCGAAAGGCCACCCTGCCCGCGATATGCAGGACTCTTTCTATATTACAGAGGAAATCCTGCTTAGAACTCATACTTCACCTGTTCAAGCGCGGACAATGGAAAAACACGATGGCAAAGGGCCAATTAAAATCATCTGCCCAGGCAAAGTGTACCGCCGCGATAATGATGATGCGACACACTCCCATCAGTTCATGCAAATTGAAGGCTTAGTGGTCGGTGAAAATATTCGCATGAGTGATCTTAAAGGTACCCTTGAGGTATTTGCGAAGAAAATGTTTGGTGAAGATCGTGAAATCCGCCTGCGCCCTAGCTTTTTCCCATTCACGGAGCCATCTGTTGAAATGGATATTTCTTGTAAAATTTGCGGCGGCAGCGGCTGTAATGTTTGTAAGCAAACAGGCTGGATTGAAATCCTTGGCGCTGGTATGGTGCATCCAAATGTACTCGAAATGGCGGGTTATGATTCTAAAAAATATACCGGTTTTGCTTTCGGAATGGGTCCTGAGCGGATTGCCATGTTGAAATACGGGGTAGATGATATTCGTCATTTCTATACAAATGATGTACGGTTCTTAAAACAATTTTCAAAACACGAATAACAATAAAAGCGGAAGTGCCTTGGGCAGCCCCGACAAGCTTAAGACGAGCCGGCGGGAAGGTTGTTCTTTAACCTTCTTGCTGGATTGGCTTAAGACCTCGAGGGGCTAGGCACTGTAGCTGGATAATAAAAGGAGGATGACGACATGTTCGTTTCATATAAATGGCTCCAGGATTATGTGGATTTAACGGGAGTAACGGCTGCAGAATTAGCCGAAAAAATTACGAAAAGCGGTATTGAAGTTGAAGGTGTGGAAGTGCTTAACGAAGGCATTAAAGGAGTGGTTGTCGGCTACGTCCAGGAACGTGAGCAGCATCCAAATGCTGATAAATTAAGCAAATGCCTTGTTGATATTGGTCAAGGAGAACCGGTGCAAATTATTTGCGGGGCAAAAAACGTGGCACAAGGTCAAAAGGTAGCTGTTGCAACGGTTGGAGCAGTTTTGCCAGGGGACTTTAAGATCAAGCGGGCAAAGCTTCGCGGTGAGGAATCCAATGGAATGATTTGCTCGCTTACCGAGCTTGGCATGGAAGCAAAATTGGTACCAAAAGAATATTCAGAGGGAATTTTTGTTTTTCCTTCAGATGCAGAAGTCGGCACTGATGCAATTGCCTTATTAAACAGAGATGATGAAGTTCTTGAGCTTGGCTTAACACCGAATCGTTCCGACTGCTTAAGCATGCTTGGCGTTGCATACGAAGTGGCAGCTATTCTTGGGAGAGATGTGAAGCTTCCAGAAATCAACCTTGAGTCCAGTGATGAAAAAGCAACGGATTATATTAAAATTGTTGTGGATGCGAAAGAGGATAACCCACTATATTCAGCAAAAGTCATTAAAAATGTAAAAATCGGACCGTCTCCGCTTTGGATGCAAACTCGATTAATGTCAGCAGGCATTCGCCCGCATAATAATGTTGTCGATATTACCAATTATATTTTATTAGAATATGGCCAGCCATTACACGCATTTGACTATGACCGCTTAGGTTCCAAAGAAATTCTCGTCCGCCGCGCAAACGATGGAGAAAAGTTTGTCACACTGGATGATGCGGAACGAATTTTGACAGCTGATCATCTTGTGATTACGAATGGAAAAGAACCAGTAGCCCTAGCTGGGGTTATGGGCGGAGCAAATTCCGAAGTAACGACTGATACGACAACAGTTTTATTAGAAGCTGCTTATTTTACAGGTTCAGTCGTTAGAAAGGCTTCTAAAGACCACGGCTTAAGAAGTGAAGCAAGCGCCCGTTTTGAAAAAGGTGTTGACCCTAATCGCGTCCGTGCTGCTGGTGAACGTGCGGCCTATCTCATGGCAAAATATGCAGGCGGGGAAGTTTTGGAGGGGGCAGCAGAAGTCGATACCCTTACAATAGAACCCGCAGTTGTCTCGATCACACTTGAAAAAATCAACCGCGTCCTAGGAACAAACCTTAATGCTTCAGATGTAAAAGCAATTTTTGACCGCCTGCAATTCGTTGCCGCCATTGAAAATGACGTGATTACCGTAACGGCGCCTACCCGCCGCGGCGATATCAAAATTGAAGAGGATTTAATTGAAGAAGTTGCTCGTCTTTATGGCTATGATAATATACCTAAAACATTGCCAATCGGTTCAACCACACCCGGAAAACTTACGGAGTACCAGAAAAAACGCCGCGTTGTGCGTCAATATCTGGAAGGAGCCGGCCTTTACCAAGCAGTAACATACTCCTTAACAAGCGAAGAAAAAGCAGCACAATTTGCACTTGATATGCGGGATACCATTCGATTGGCAATGCCGATGAGCGAAGACCGGAGTATACTAAGATTGAGCATTTTGCCACAGCTATTAGAAGTATTAAAATACAACAGTGCAAGGCAAAATGACAGCCTGGCTATTTATGAAACGGGTGCTGTATTCTTGGCAAATGGTGCGGATGTACTGCCAACTGAAGAAGAACATGCAGCGGCAGCGATTACCGGCCTCTGGCACAGCCATTCCTGGCAGGGAGAGAAAAAGCCGGTTGATTTCTTTGTACTAAAAGGGATTTTAGAAGGAATGTTTGCCAAGCTTGGCCTTTTGGAGCAGGTTGCTTTTGTTCAAGCCAGAGTTGAAGGTATGCACCCTGGCCGGACAGCTGAAGTTCAGTTAAATGGCAAAAAAGTTGGATTTATCGGTCAAGTTCATCCAACTGTCCAAAAAGAGCTTGATCTAAAGGATACCTATGCATTTGAGCTGTCATTGAAAGAGATTCTTGGAGAAGAAGCAGCACCGCTCCAATATGAAGCGATCCCAAGATTCCCTTCGATTACAAGAGATATTGCCCTTGTTGCAAACAAGGAATCTGTATCAGGCGCATTGAAGGAAATTATTTTAACCGCTGGTGTTCCGCTCATCAAAGAAGCAAATGTCTTTGACTTATATGAAGGGGAGCATATGGAGGAAGGGAAAAAATCCATTGCGTTCTCATTAAAATATGCTGACCCGGAACGAACATTAACGGATGAAGAAGTAACAAAGGTTCATAACAAAGTGCTAGAAGCATTGAAAGATCAAGCTGGAGCCGTTTTACGGGGCTAATCAGGATTTGAAGATTTTAATTATCTCCGAAAATGAAGAAATCGAGTATGAAACCTTATTGGTTTTATACTCGATTTTTTTTGTAATAAGCAATAAGTAATGCACGAAACTTGTTAAATAGGCTTACAGTTAATAAATGCCCGAACCTAGCAAAAAATAAGGCTTGCGATCAATAAGAGAGGTTCTTAATGCCCGAACCCAGCAAAAAATAAGGCTTGCGGTTAATAAGAGAGGTTCTTAATGCCCGAACCTAGCAAAAAATAAGGCTTGCGATCAATAAGAGAGGTTCTTAATGCCCGAACCTAGCAAAAAATAAGGCTTGCGGTCAATAATTGAGGTTCTTAATGCCCGAACCTAGCAAAAAATAAGGCTTGCGGTCAATAAGAGAGGTTCTTAATGCCCGAACCTAGCAAAAAATAAGACTTGCGGTCAATAAGAGAGATTCTTAATGCCCGAACCTAGCAAAAAATAAGACTTGCGGTCAATAAGAGAGATACTTAATGCCCGAACCCAACAAAAAAGCAGGTTCATGGTCAATAAGAGAAGATCTTAATTGAATCACTGGGAACTGCTCTTTATGACAGATTTCGCATCTTCCAAATCCAATAGAACTACATAAAATATAGCTTGAAATCTTGAGGAAACCTGCCTAAGATTTTAGCTCCTCTTTTTTTTGACAAGATTCATTGCTTTTTCTGTGTTGGCAAAATGAAGCTTCACAAATCCGGGCAAAGACTCCCGCCCTTTCCGCAAAATCAATTTAGCTGCGGCTTCATCAACTTGAGAACCAGCCCCTTTAGGAATTGTAAAGCCCGCTGCAGCACTCAATTTATCCATATATTGGACAAACGCATAGCGGGCAAGAATGGAGGCGGCCGCAACAGCAAGATGAATTCCCTCTGCCTTTGTACTGAAATAAACATTTTCTCGAGCAATCGCCTTTTGATTTTTTATATGCTGAAAATAAGTACTTCCCTGCACAAATTGGTCGACCAATATTGCTTCCGGCTTCAAAGGCGATATCTTCTCCAATACGTTTAAAATTGCCTGATTATGGAGGATGGCTTTCATTTTCCCTTGTGACATGCCCGATTGCTGCAGCTGATTATACTTATCATTTTTTAATGTCATCAGGCTAAAGGGGACTACATCCTTGATAACTTTTGCAATCGCGATTATTTTTTCATCATTTAAATCCTTTGAATCTCTCACTCCGAGCTCTTTTAACAAAGGAATATCTTCTTTTTTAACATAGGCTGCAACAACTGTGATCGGACCAAAAAAATCACCGGTGCCGACCTCATCAGAGCCAATGACCGACATCGAGCTGATTCCAGCAGGGACGTTCCCTTTTGCAGCAGAAGGAGCCTTGGTCGGCTTTTTCTCAGCAGCCTCCCCCCATTTACCAGCTTCCCCCTCACAGCCATTCCCTTGAAACAGCACCTTGCCTGATTTATAGGCGGTAATCGAACAAGCTGATACTTTGGCAGTAAATAAACTGCCAGTTGGATTCTTATCTGTTAGATAGGCACTATAATATTCTTTCATTTTCATGATTTCGCTTAAAGTACAATTTAAAACAACATTAGCCAATCGTGTACACCTCTTTCAAATTTGATAATGATCTAGCAAAAGGAGCTGCCATTAAATGCCGCATCGGCTTTTCTAACTTGTTTGACTTTTCGACCTAGATGGATTCATGGTATGATATACATTAGGATTCTTTTGAATGGAGGCATTCAGGTTGTCAAATTCACCTAAAGCTAGAACAACCGTCGATATATTCGGGCAGCACTACGTTATTGTTGGGACAGAAAGTCCTGGCCATATTCGGCTCGTTGTATCGTTAGTGGATGATAAAATGCGTGAAATCAGCTCTAAGAATCCGGCACTTGATGTTAGTAAGCTTGCTGTTTTAACAGCAGTAAATGCCGTCAATGATTATATTAAAATAAAAGATCAATTCGAACGGCTGCAGGCGGAATTAAAAAAGAAAAGGATTGAATAAATTCATGTTGGATATAGCCATTCTTGTATTATTAATTATCGGATTTTTTATCGGCTTAAAGAGGGGATTCATCCTCCAGCTTGTCCATTTAACAGGTTTTATTATTGCATATATTGTGGCAAATTTATACTATGAACAATTTGCACCTAAGCTTGTTCTATGGATCCCATACCCCAATCTGGGTGAAAATGCTACATTAAAATTACTTACAGGCAGCGGGAATATGGAGCAGGCTTTTTATCGGGGGCTTGCCTTTGTGATCATTTTCTTTGCCGTTAAGATACTCTTGCAAATTATCGGTTCCATGCTAGATTTTATTGCCCATTTGCCTATACTGAAACAATTAAACATTCTGGGCGGCGGCATACTGGGTTTTTGTGAAGTCTACTTAATTATCTTCATTTTATTATATATTGGAGCCCTGATACCAATAAAAATTTTGCAGGATCCAATGGATCATTCCATTTTAGCGGCAGCGATGGTGAAACATACACCAATCCTTTCACAGCAAATTAAAAGTATGTGGATTTCATATTCAACTGCTTTAACTTCTCTGTAGCAGAGAAGTTTTTCTTTTCATGCCTTAAAAAAAGATATTTTGAAAATGCTAAAAAGAAGGTAGGTGGGCTGGATGGAAGTCAATAAAAAAGATGTCATTCATCTTTTAGATTCAATTGCCATTTATTTGGAGCTGAAAGGGGAGAACCCCTTTAAAATATCTGCTTTTCGAAAGGCAGCGGCCGCATTGGAGGCGGACGAGCGCAGTTTAACCGAAATTGAAGATTTCACAGCGATTTCAGGGATTGGTAAAGGTACTGCCGCCGTCATAAATGAATACATACAAGAGGGCACATCCTCTGTCTTAAAAGAGCTGAAAGAGGAAGTACCAAAAGGGCTGATTCCATTATTGCAGCTGCCGGGGCTGGGCGGAAAAAAAATTGCCAAGCTTTATCAGGAGTTAGGAATAGAGGACGTAACAAGCTTGGAAGAAGCATGCAAAAACGGACAAGTACAAGTCTTGCCTGGTTTTGGAAAGAAAACAGAGGAAAAAATTTTAAGTGCGATACAAAATATTGGCACGAGACCAGACCGGCTCCCAATCGCTTATATGCTTCCAATCGCTGAAGGAATTGAACGGATTCTTGCGACAATACCGGAAATTCATCGATTTTCACGGGCCGGCAGCTTGAGGAGAATGAGGGAAACCATCAAAGACCTTGATTTTATCATCGCCACTGAACAAGCGACCATTGTGAAACAACATCTCCTTGCATTAAAGAATATCAAAGAGGTTACCGGAGCAGGCGATACAAAGGTTTCTTTAGTATTTGAGTTAGATTATGATATTTCTGTTGATTTTCGGCTTGTTAAACCGGAGGAATTTATTACAACATTACATCATTTTACCGGCTCCAAGGAACATAATGTCCGCATGAGGCAGCTCGCAAAGGAGCGCGGTGAGAAAATTAGTGAATATGGTGTGGAAAATATCGAAACAGGGGAAGTGTTAACCTTTTCTTCGGAGGAAGAATTTTTCAAGCATTTTGATCTGCCGTTCATCCCTCCTGAAATAAGGGAGGTTGGAAAAGAAGTAGAGGAGTTTTCTGCAGCTGAAGAATTAATTGAGCTGAAGGATATAAAGGGTGACCTTCACATGCATTCCACCTGGAGTGATGGAGCCCATACTATAGAGGACATGGTTGAAGCCTGCCGGGCGCGCGGCTATCAATATATGGCGATTACCGATCATTCGCAATACCTAAAGGTTGCGAATGGGCTTACACGTGAGAGGCTGTTACAGCAAAGAGATGAAGTTAAAAAATTAAACAAAAAATATGATGATATTTTGATTTTATCAGGCGTTGAAATGGATATTCTTCCTGATGGGTCACTGGATTATGAGGACGATATTCTGGCAGAAATGGATTTTGTCATTGCCTCCATTCATTCGGCATTTTCTCAGTCACGGGAGAAAATCATGGCTCGTTTAAAAACAGCGTTAACCAATGCTCATGTTGATTTAATTGCCCATCCTACCGGAAGAAAAATTGGCCGGCGGGAAGGATATGATGTCGACATTGATTTGTTGATTGAGCTTGCGAAAGAAACCAATACAGCATTAGAGTTAAATGCTAATCCAAACCGGCTTGACCTGGCTGCTGATTATTTACGAAAAGCCCAGGCAGCCGGAATCAAAATAGTGATCAATACGGATGCCCATAAAATGGATACATTAGCACATATGGAAATCGGTGTTTCCGCAGCGAAAAAAGGCTGGATTAAACGGTCATCGGTTTTAAACGCATTAAACAAGAATGATTTACTTGATTTTTTGCATAATCGACAATAATGAGGGATGATCTCCAATGCATGAAAGAGCATTAAAGGTACTAGAATTCAACAAAGTGAAGGAACAGCTGATTGACGAGGCAGCTTCTTCTCTTGGCAAAGATAAAATAAGGCAATTGATACCATCGACGGAATTTGACGAGGTAGTCAAGCTGCAAGAGGAAACAGATGAAGCAACAACTGTTTTGCGGTTAAAAGGAAATGTTCCCCTTTCAGGTGTTCATGATATTCGCACCCATATAAAACGCTCTGTTATTGGCGGTGTCCTCAGTTCTCATGAATTGGTTCAAACAGCCAGTACGATATATACAAGCCGGCAAATGAAGAGGTTTATTGAGGATTTAGCGGAGGAAAATGTGGAGATTCCACATCTTTCATCACAAGTGGAACAAATAATCCCGCTGACAAATCTGGAGCATTCCATCAAACAGGCGATTGATGAAAGCGGAGAGGTATTGGATGGGGCCAGTGAGCTTCTCCGCTCCCTGAGACATCAGCTAAGGTCAAATGAAGCGCGGGTCAGGGAGAAATTAGAGAGCATGATCCGTTCGTCAAATGCACAAAAAATGTTGTCGGATGCGATTATTACGATTCGTAATGACCGCTTCGTCATTCCGGTAAAACAAGAATATCGGGGGCATTATGGGGGAATTATCCATGATCAAAGTTCGTCAGGGCAAACTTTATTTATTGAACCGCAAACCATTGTTCAACTAAACAATCAGCTTCAGGATATTCGGGTTAAGGAACAGTTGGAAATTGAAAGAATTCTGACGGAGCTGTCCAGCTGGGTTGCCGAGCATGATTCAGAGCTGCAGATAATTGTAAAGGTACTAGCTGATTTAGACTTTATTTTTGCCAAAGCTAGATATGGCCGGAAAATGAAAGCATCCATGCCAAAAATGAATCATGAAGGCAGAATTCGATTATTTAAGGCTAGACACCCATTAATCCCGATCGATGAAGTGGTGGCAAATGATATTATGCTTGGCGGCGATTTTACGACCATTGTGATCACAGGTCCGAATACGGGGGGGAAAACGGTCACATTGAAGACCCTGGGCCTATGTGCTTTAATGGCGCAGGCAGGCTTGCAGATTCCTGCACTGGATGGCTCTGAATTAGCCGTTTTCGATGCCATATTTGCCGATATTGGCGATGAACAATCCATTGAGCAAAGCTTAAGTACATTTTCATCCCATATGGTCAATATTGTTGATATCTTAAATAAAGTTGATTTTAATAGCCTCGTATTATTTGATGAACTCGGTGCCGGAACGGACCCACAGGAAGGGGCAGCACTGGCAATCTCGATTTTAGATGAGGTGCATAAACGGGGCGCAAGGGTGATTGCGACCACTCACTATCCTGAATTAAAGGCATATGGCTATAATCGGGAAGGAGTCTTAAATGCCAGTGTCGAATTTGATGTGGAGACATTAAGTCCAACTTATAAATTGTTGTTAGGTGTTCCTGGAAGAAGCAATGCCTTTGAAATTTCTAAACGTTTAGGGTTAAATGAACAGGTCATTCAAGCAGCGCGGTCACATATAAGTGAGGACACGAATCAAATTGATAAAATGATTGCATCGCTGGAGGAAAGCAGGCGGCAGGCTGAAATCGAGCAAGAGGAAGCGCGGGATTATTTAAAACAGGCAGAGATGTTACATAAGGACCTGCAAAAACAAATAATCGAGTTCTATGATAAAAAGGACGTAATGCTCGAAAAGGCAGCAGAGAAGGCCGAAAAAATTGTTGAAGAAGCGAAGGATGAAGCAGAGAAGGTGATCCGCGATCTTCGTAAAATGCGGATAGAAAAGAATGCGGAAATTAAAGAGCACGAATTAATCGAGGCAAGGAAGCGCCTTCAGGATGCAGCGCCTGAAATTAAGAAATCAGATAAAATTGGTACGAAGAAAAGTAAAAAACAAACCTTTATGCCGGGTGATGAGGTAAAGGTCCTTACCTTTGATCAAAAGGGAACTTTAATTGACAGAGTTTCTTCTACTGAATGGCAGGTCCAAATTGGAATTTTGAAAATGAAAGTAAAAGAAAAAGACATGGAATATCTGAGCACTCCAAAGCAGGTAGAAACGAAGCCGATGGCGATTGTCCGAGGCAGGGAGACGATGGTCAAATTAGAATTAGATTTGCGCGGGGAAAGATATGAAGATGCCTTGCTGAAAGTAGAAAAGTATATTGATGATGCCTTATTATCAGGGTACCCTCGTGTTTCCATTATCCATGGAAAAGGAACTGGGGCACTAAGGCAAGGGGTTCAAGAATATTTACGAAATCACCGCTCAGTAAAGAAAATTCGCTTTGGGGAGGCAGGAGAGGGCGGCTCGGGGGTAACCGTAGTTGAATTTAAATAAAAATTTGGGGAGTAGTTGGAATGAACCAATTTTGGGAGAACCAGTATATTCAAATTGCGGCCTATTATAGTGTAGTCATATTATGCATAATTGTCTTTTTAGCGATTTTTGAAATGGTTACTAAATATCGGAATTGGGAAGAGATTAAAAAGGGAAATATGGCGGTTGCTCTGGCGACTGGCGGAAAAATATTTGGGATTGCGAATATTTTTCGTTTTTCCATTGAACACCAGGATTCATTGCTTAGGATGATCAGTTCAGGTATATATGGATTCATCCTGCTTCTTGTTGGCTATTTTATCTTTGAATTTTTAACACCAAAATTTAGAATAGACGATGAAATTCAAAAAGATAACCGTGCAGTTGGCTTTATTTCAATGGTCATTTCCATCGGATTGTCCTATGTTATTGGTGCTGGAATTTCTTAAGGGGAGTTAAATGGTGGAGAAATTAGCTAAAATACTTCTGGGATTATGCGGCTTGTTTTTGCTAATAGGCTTAGGGTATATGTTGTTTTTTGCGAAATAAGCAGGAAATCATCGCTGGAAGGAGCCGGCGGTGATTTTTTTTGCTCGTTGTTTAAGTATTAGGTCTATAATATAATAGAATCAGATATTGGAATTTTTAAATAATTCTTCTAAAAGGAGGCCTGAAATGACAGAAATAAAACCATGGCTTCAACATTATCCAGAAGAAATCCCTGCTACCTTGGAATATTCTTCAGAACCTGTCCAGCAATACTTAGTAAATGCTGCTGAAAAATATCCAAAAAAAATTGCGATTCATTTTATGGGAAAAGAAATCACTTATAAAATGCTTTATGATCAGGCAGTAACATTAGCTGGATATCTGCAAGGCCTTGGTATTTCTAAGGGCGATCGTGTTGCTATCATGCTTCCGAATACTCCTCAGTCGGTGATTAGCTATTATGCGATCTTAATGGCAGGTGGAATTGTTGTCCAAACGAATCCATTGTATACCGAACGGGAGCTTGAATACCAAATGAAGGATTCGGGTTCCATTGCCATTGTCACACTTGATATCCTTTACCCTCGAGTATCAAATGTGATGACAAGAACCACTTTGAAGAACATCATTGTAACCGCCATCAAAGATTATTTACCATTTCCGAAAAATATGCTCTATCCCTTTGTCCAGAAAAAACAGTATGGAATTGTCGTTAATGTCAAGCATGAAGGCAGCACACATCTGTTCAAAGAAGTAGTAAAAACATTGCCACAGGACCTGATTAATTATGAATTTGATTTTGAAGAAGATCTTGCCCTCCTCCAATATACTGGAGGTACAACCGGTTTTCCGAAGGGCGTCATGCTGACTCACAAGAATTTAGTTTCCAATGCGGCGATGTGTCATGCCTGGCTTTATAAATGCAGGACGGGTGAAGAATCGGTGCTGGGAATATTACCGCTTTTCCATGTATATGGAATGACAACTGTATTGATTTTATCGGTAATGCAAGTGCAAAAAATGATTTTATTACCGAGATTTGATGTTTTAACGACTTTAAAAACCATTCAAAAACAGCGGCCGACCCTATTTCCCGGTGCGCCAACCATTTATATCGGATTATTAAACCATCCAGACTTAAAAAAATTTGATCTTTCTTCAATCGAAGCCTGTATTAGCGGTTCAGCCCCGCTGCCCGTTGAGGTACAGCAGAAGTTTGAAGAAGTGACTGGAGGAAAGCTTGTCGAAGGCTACGGATTAACAGAATCATCACCTGTCACCCATGCCAATTTCTTGTGGGATCGTCCTCGTGTGAAGGGAAGTATTGGCGTTCCATACCCGGATACGGATGCAGCCATTTTTTCGATAGAGGGTGAACGCTTACCCGCAGGAGAAATCGGTGAAATTGCTGTAAAAGGACCTCAAGTCATGAAAGGATATTGGAACAGACCGGAGGATACGGCTCAAACATTGCAAGACGGATGGCTTTTGACAGGCGACCTGGGCTACATGGATGAACAAGGGTATTTTTATGTTGTCGATCGCAAAAAGGATATGATCATCGCCGGTGGTTATAATATTTATCCTAGGGAAATTGAAGAAGTTTTGTACGAACATCCTGCTGTGCTGGAAGTCGTTGTTGCGGGAATCCCTGATCCATATCGGGGTGAAACGGTCAAAGCGTATATTGTCCTAAAAGAAGGTACAGCTGTGACAGAGGATGAATTGAACCAATTCGCCAGAAAATATTTGGCAGCCTATAAGGCCCCAAGAATATATGAATTTAGAAAAGAATTGCCTAAGACAGCAGTCGGCAAAATTTTAAGAAGAGCACTTGTTGATGAAGAAAAGAGAAAAATAGAGGAAGATACCGGAAACCTTGCATAGCCAACCTTGAGGCCTTCCATTCGCCTCTTTATTTTTGAAAGAAAAGGCTTGTCCTATCGCATAAAAGTGGGTATAGCGTCTTGACAGAAATTCATCTAAAAATTATTATTAAATTATGAATGATGATTCATTCATTTTTATATTCAAGAAAGGCGAAGCCATTTTTTCTAAAGGAGGAGGGGATTATATGAAAAAAATGAAGCCTAAATATATGCAAATCATTGATGCAGCCGTCATTGCTATTGCTGAAAATGGGTACCACCAAGCCCAAGTTTCTAAAATTGCTAAACAGGCCGGTGTCGCCGATGGAACCATCTATCTTTATTTTAAAAACAAGGAAGATATTCTCATCTCTCTTTTTGAGGAAAAAATGGGCAGCTTCGTTGAAAAAATAGAAGAAATTATAGCAGGAAAACAAACAGCGGCGGAGAAATTATTAAAGATGGTCGAAGCACATTTTAAAATGCTTTCTAATGATCATCACCTTGCGATCGTAACCCAGCTCGAATTACGTCAATCAAATAAAGAACTTCGACAGAGGATAAATGATATACTTAAAGGGTATTTAAAAGTGATTGAAAGAATCGTTTCAGAAGGAAAAGAATCCGGTGAGTTCTCCAGGGACATTGATGTAAGGCTTGCCAGGCAAATGATCTTTGGAACGATTGATGAAACCGTAACATCATGGGTGATGAATGAGGAAAAGTTTGATTTGAATGCGCTTGCAGGCCCAGTACATAATCTATTAGTGAATGGATTTGGAAACAGGGAAAATTGATATCATTTTAGAATGGGAGGATTACAATGAAGTTTTTAAGCTGGTCTTACCAAGACACTATTGCCACTATCACAATTAATCGACCTCCGGCAAACGCCCTTTCATCAGGTTTATTGAGGGAATTATCAGGAGTCCTTGATGAAATTGAATCCAATCGTGACTTAAAAGTTGTCGTCATACATGGAGAAGGACGCTTTTTCTCGGCGGGTGCCGATATAAAAGAATTTACCACCGTCTCTACTTCAGAAGACTTTGAGAAGCTTGGAAAGTTTGGTCAAGATTTATTTGACCGTATGGAAAAGTTTCCAAAACCGATTATTGCAGCGATTCATGGTGCGGCCCTTGGAGGAGGACTGGAATTGGCAATGGCCTGTCATATCAGGCTTGTAAGTGAAACAGCCAAGCTCGGACTTCCTGAACTTCAGCTTGGTCTAATACCTGGATTCGCCGGTACACAGAGGCTGCCTAAATATGTTGGAGTTGCAAGAGCAGCGGAAATGCTTTTCACTTCAGAACCAATTACAGGCGTTCAAGCAGTACAATATGGCTTAGCCAATCATGCCTATCCGGAAAATGAAGTTTTGGAGCAGGCTTATAAGCTTGCGGCGAAAATTTCCAAGAAAAGCCATGGCTCTTTAAGCGCCGCTATATTATTATTGAATTATGCAAAAACTGAAGAGTTTTATGCTGGTACTGCTAAAGAAGCAGAGTTATTCGGTAAAGTGTTTATGTCAAATGATGGCAAAGAGGGAATCCAAGCCTTTATCGAAAAAAGAGAACCGCAATTTAAAGGTGAATAAACTTCCGTATGCGGGTTTATTTCTGCCCGCTGGGAAGTTATTATAAAAATTTTTTTGAAAAAAATTTTCTTAATCTTTCAAACTGAGCGAATGCTCGAAATTTTATAGGAGGGAAACCATGAACATTTATGTGTTAATGAAAAGAACCTTTGATACTGAAGAAAAAATTGCCTTAAGCGGTGGAAAAATCAATGAGGATGGAGCAGAATTTATCATCAACCCTTATGATGAATATGCAATCGAAGAGGCAATCCAAGTTCGCGATGCGGCTGGTGGAGAAGTTACGGTCGTTTCCGTCGGAAATGAAGAAGTTGAAAAGCAGCTGCGCACCGCCCTTGCAATGGGAGCTGATAAAGCCGCTTTAATAAATATTGAAGATGATGTTGAATACGGCGATCAATTTACGACTGCCAAAATCCTAGCTGAATACTTAAAAGATAAGAAGGCAGATTTAATCCTTGCAGGGAATGTGGCGATTGACGGCGGTTCTGGTCAAGTCGGTCCTCGTGTTGCCGAATTATTAAATATTCCTTATGTCACCACGATTACAAAGCTGGAAATCAACGGCAGCAGTGTAACCGTTACTCGAGATGTTGAAGGAGATTCAGAAGTGATTGAAACGAGCCTTCCACTTTTGGTTACCGCTCAACAAGGATTAAACGAGCCTCGCTATCCTTCCTTGCCTGGGATTATGAAAGCGAAAAAGAAACCGCTTGAAGAGCTTGAATTAGATGATCTTGATCTTGAAGAAGACGATGTTGAAGCAAAAACAAAGACGATTGAAATTTATTTACCGCCGAAAAAAGAGGCAGGAAAAGTTTTATCAGGTGATTTAAATGATCAGGTAAAAGAACTTGTTCAACTTCTTCATACTGAAGCAAAAGTAATTTAATCGTTTTTTTATAATAAAGTTTCAGGAGGTAATCGAATGTCTAGAAAAGTACTTGTATTAGGTGAAGTCCGTGACGGATCATTACGTAATGTATCGTTCGAAGCTGTTGCTGCCGGGAAAACTATGGCAGAGGGCGGAGAGGTAGTAGGTGTATTAATTGGCAAAGCTGTAAGCGCTTTAGGAGCTGAACTAATCCAATCGGGTGCTGACCGCGTTGTAGTGGTGGAAGATGAAAAATTAACCCAATATACTTCTGATGGTTATGCGCAAAGCTTGTTAGCCGTTATTGATAAAGAAAAGCCTGAGGGATTAGTTTTCGGTCATACAGCTTTGGGGAAAGATTTATCACCAAGAATTGCCGGAAAGCTTTCATCGGGATTAATTTCCGATGTAACCGCGATTGAAACAGCCGGCGGAAATATCGTTTTTACAAGACCCATTTACTCCGGTAAAGCTTTTGAGAAAAAAATTGTTACCGACGGGTTAATTTTTGCAACTGTCCGTCCAAATAATATTGCACCGCTTGAAAAAGATGAAAGCAGAACTGGCGGAGTGGAAGCTCTTTCTGTCGAGATTAAAGATCTTCGCGCCATCATTAAAGAGGTTGTCAGAAAAGCGAGCGAAGGCGTGGACCTTAGTGAAGCTAAAGTAGTGATTTCAGGCGGCCGTGGCGTAAAAAGCGCCGAAGGCTTTGCTCCATTAAAAGAGTTAGCCCAAGTATTAGGCGGCGCGGTTGGCGCTTCCCGCGGTGCCTGCGATGCCGACTACTGCGATTACTCCCTGCAAATCGGGCAAACCGGTAAGGTTGTAACGCCAGACCTTTATATTGCCTGTGGAATCTCCGGAGCCATTCAGCATTTAGCAGGTATGTCCAACTCCAAAGTGATCGTTGCCATCAATAAAGATCCGGAAGCAAACATCTTCAAAGTGGCCGATTATGGAATTGTTGGAGACTTATTTGAGGTTGTTCCATTATTAACGGAAGAGTTTAAAAAATTAAAAGTACACTCATAATAAGTAGGAAAGAACGAGCGGCGAAAAACCCGCTCGTTTTTATCGCTGCCGAATAAGATATAATCATTGGGAAAATTGCATCCAATCAAAAAATTAGCATGATGTTTCAAACGGTGATATACTTTCGGTAGTATTTCAAGTATTTTTTAGGAGGGCAACAAAAATGGCAATTTCACATGTTACAGATCAAAATTTTGCTGCTGAAACAGGTTCAGGCCTTGTACTTGCAGATTTCTGGGCTCCTTGGTGCGGACCTTGTAAAATGATAGCTCCAGTTCTTGATGAACTTGACTCAGAAATCGGCGATAAAGTAAAGATTGTTAAATTAGATGTAGATGATAATCAGGAAACAGCTGCTAAATATGGCGTGATGAGCATTCCTACATTACTCGTTTTCAAAAATGGTGAAGTCGTTGACAAGGTAGTCGGCTTCCAGCCAAAAGAAGCACTAGCTGGTGTTTTAGAAAAGCATATTTAATTATTAGTTAAAAAAACCTTAGCCTGATTTTTATCGGCTAAGGTTTTTTTAACTTTCCTTTATATTAGGTTTGTTTTACAATTTTATCGATATAGAAAAATTATGGACGGAGCGGAGTGGCCTAAATGAATGAAACAATCAAGCAAAAGCTGACATTACTCCCAGACCAGCCGGGCTGCTATTTGATGAAAGACCGTCAAGGGACAATCATCTATGTGGGGAAAGCAAAGGTATTAAAGAACCGTGTCCGCTCCTATTTTACCGGATCGCATGACGGGAAGACCTTAAGGCTTGTGAATGAAATTGAAGACTTTGAATATATAGTGACTTCATCAAATATTGAAGCACTTCTTCTTGAATTAAATTTAATCAAGAAATATGATCCCAAATACAACATCATGCTGAAGGATGACAAAAGCTACCCGTTTATCAAGCTGACCGCGGAAAGGCATCCGAAGTTAATCATTACGAGGAAAGTCAAAAAAGATAAAGGTAAGTATTTTGGACCATATCCGAATGTTGGAGCAGCGAATGAAACGAAAAAGCTTCTTGATCGTCTCTATCCATTAAGAAAATGCTCAACTCTCCCTGATCGGGTCTGTTTGTATTACCATCTCGGACAATGCCTGGCACCGTGTGTAAATGATATTGCTGAAGAACAGTATAGGCAGATGACTGATGAGATTACCCGGTTTTTAAATGGCGGTTTTACGGATATTAAAAAAGAATTAACGGAAAAAATGACAGCTGCTGCGGAAGAGCTTGATTTTGAACGGGCCAAGGAATTCCGTGATAAAATCGTTCATATCGAAACGATTATGGAAAAGCAAAAAATCACGATGACCGATTTTACTGACCGAGACGTGTTTGGCTACGCCGTTGATAAAGGGTGGATGTGCGTGCAGGTCTTTTTTGTCCGCCAAGGGAAGCTGATTGAACGGGATGTTTCCATGTTTCCGATTTATAATGAGCCAGAGGAAGAAATCCTTACATTTTTGGGTCAATTTTATCAGAAAGCCAATCATTTTAAGCCAAAGGAAATTCTCATTCAGGATGAAGTGGATTTGGCAATGGCAGAACAGCTTTTAGAAGTAAAAGTGTTGCAGCCTAAGCGGGGGCAAAAAAAGGATCTCGTAAAAATGGCGATTAAGAATGCAAAAATTGCTTTGAACGAAAAGTTCTCACTGATTGAAAAAGATGAGGAAAGAACGATTAAAGCAGTCGAAAACCTAGGTGAACTGCTTGGAATTTATACACCTCACCGCATTGAAGCATTTGATAACTCAAATATCCAGGGGACAGACCCTGTTTCTGCTATGGTCGTTTTTACGGATGGAAAAGCGAATAAACGGGAATACCGCAAATATAAAATAAAATCGGTTATAGGTCCGGATGATTATGAATCGATGAGAGAAGTTACGAGGAGAAGATACTCACGGGCATTAAAGGAGGAACTTCCGCTCCCGGATTTGATTATCATCGATGGCGGGAAGGGTCATGTTGAAGCAGTACGGGACGTGCTGGAGAATGAGCTTGGGTTGGATATTCCTCTTTCCGGGTTAGTAAAAGATGAAAAGCACCGTACCTCGCAATTACTGTACGGGAATCCACTTGAGATCATTCCTCTTGCCCGAAACAGCCAGGAATTCTATTTGCTGCAAAGAATTCAGGATGAGGTACACCGATTTGCGATTACGTTCCATCGGCAGACCCGTGGGAAAAGTGCATTTCAATCCCTCCTTGATGATATACCTGGTGTGGGTGAAAAACGGAAAAAGCTATTGTTAAAACAGTTTGGTTCGGTGAAAAAAATGAAAGAAGCGAGTATAGAGGAATTTACAGCGATTGGAATCCCTGTAAATGTCGCGGAGGAATTAATCAAAAAACTTCAGTCCTAGGCATTGTCACAAAAATGGGACTATGCTATAATGAGTGAAAATTATATTACTAACACTTTTATATTAAAGTGTAGGTAGAGGTGCGAGCTTCAAGAGTAATGGTTCTGAGAAGGATGAGCTTCAAGGAAGAACCATGAAAGGGTTTGCTCGCCGAAGTGAAGGAAGTCTCATTTCTTTCTTTGCTGGTCCTGTGTTGAATAAATACTGGATTGTCAAGACATATGTCTTGGAGAGCTATCTTACATTGTATACGCATGAATTTTTTTCGTGTTGATCAAGCAATGAGATACTCTCTCATTGCTTTTTTATTTTTTTTGAGAAAAATATGGAGAAGCCTAGCTGAAAGAAGGAGAAACAATGGGATTAATTGTGCAAAAATTCGGGGGAACTTCCGTTGGCAGTGTAGAAAGAATAATGAATGTGGCGGAGTCGGTTAAAGCGGAAACCGAACGCGGTAACAATGTTGTTGTTGTCGTATCGGCTATGGGAAAATCAACGGACCACCTCGTCACGCTGGCAAAGGAAATTTCTGCGCAGCCAAGCAAACGTGAAATGGATATGCTGTTGACCACAGGGGAGCAGGTATCCATTGCATTATTATCGATGGCATTAAATCAAAAAGGTCTGCAAGCTGTTTCCTTTACCGGCTGGCAGGCAGGGATTGTCACAGAACCAGTCCATGGGAATGCCCGTATTACTGATGTAAGGACAGAGCAAATTGAAAGCCAGCTGTCTGAGGGCAAAGTGGTGATCGTTGCCGGTTTCCAGGGCATCACTGAAAACGGCGAAATTACCACACTCGGCCGCGGTGGCTCTGATACAACTGCCGTAGCATTAGCAGCTGCACTCAAAGCTGATCGATGTGATATTTATACGGATGTTACCGGAGTATTTACGACAGACCCAAGATATATTAAAGGTGCTCGGAAGCTGTTATCTATTTCTTATGATGAAATGCTCGAGTTAGCCAATTTGGGAGCAGGGGTCCTGCACCCGCGTGCAGTTGAATTTGCAAAAAATTATCAAGTGAGACTAGAAGTCCGTTCAAGTATGGAGAAAATCGAAGGAACAGTGATTGAGGAGGAAGCAACAATGGAACAAAATCTAGTAGTCCGCGGTGTCGCATTTGAGGATGAAATTACGAAAGTAACTGTATTGGGTCTAGCCAATTCATTAACGAGTTTATCCACCATTTTTACCACCTTGGCGGCGCACCATATTAACGTCGATATAATTATTCAAAGCACCACTGAGGCAGGAGCGGCAAATCTTTCTTTCTCGATCAAGACAGAAGATTTAATGGAGACATTAAGAGTCTTGGAAGACAACAAAGAATTGCTTAACTATGAGCAAATTGATGCGGAAAACCAGCTGGCAAAAGTGTCGATTGTCGGTTCCGGAATGATTTCCAATCCAGGGGTAGCAGCAAGAATGTTTGAAGTGCTCGCCGAGCAAAATATTCAAATCAAAATGGTCAGCACCTCTGAAATCAAAGTATCAACGGTAGTGGAAGAAAAAAGCATGCTTAAAGCCGTTCAAGCACTCCACGATGCCTTTGAACTCTCAGCCGTTGCTGAGTAAAAAATAACAAAAAAGCTTTCACGGGATCGAACCCATGAAAGCTTTTTTGCAGTGTCCACCCTACGTGGACAAAACAGGGTGTTTTGTCCACGAACGGTGCCTGTCACCTAAATGTTGTCACCTATATGGTGTCTTTTTGGTCCCATTTTACGGTGAATAGGACTTTGTTTGATTTTTTGATGGGGTGTTCAAAGGCTTCGGAGATGACTTTTTTCTGGGACTCGATTTGTTGGGCTAAAAATCCTGCTTCGAGCTGGAAAAAGTGTTCTGCTTTTGATTTTACACGGGAAACGATAAGTGGACTGAACAGCTCAAATTCGAGTTCGTCCTTTCCTTCACGTTTGATCGTTAGTTCTCCCCATGAGGCCCGTGAGAAGAATTCAATGATACCATCAAAATCATCTAAAGGATATTTTCTTGCGATGCGTTTTCCTGCCCAATACAGGATTTCAGGCGTATCCTTTCCCAATATCTCAGGCAAAAGAATTTCTCTGATTAATTCATAACCAAAAATTGATATGTCCCTGGGTTCATCTAAATCCATATGCTGAATGGCAGCTGTACTATCTTTCACAAGTCTCCCCTCTTTCTATCATTCTATTATATACAATTTGTGTTTTATTTCAGTACAGTTTTTAATTAAAATTTGATGGGGATTAAATGAAAAATTTGCTATTTTGCAATATCAAGTTCTTATTTACCTTGAAAATTATTTTATCCTATTTAGGAATTTTCTATCAGTTATACGTTGGTAATTTCTTAAAATTTTATTGGGATGGCTTCAAAATTAATCCAATTAATAGAAATAAATATTATTCTGTCAAACTATCGAATTTTTTTAAAAATTTTATTTTTAGAAAATAAATTCTGTATCCGGTTTCTTGACGGTGTATGATGTTGGGAGTAAAATGGACATGTCACAATTTTGTCATACTGGTGAAGGCTAAATTTTCCTTTATAGAGGCATAAAAAAGGAGTGAGGCTTTTCATCACGTTTAAAATTTTAGGGGGGTAAAATATGGCGGGTAATCGAGAGTTTGTGTCACGAAGATTGCATTCGTTGTTCGGAGTTGTTCCGATTGGCTTATTTCTAATCGTGCACCTAACAGTCAATCATTTTGCAACATCAGGGGTAGCATCATTTAACAAAGCGGCAAATTTCATGGAAAGTTTACCATTTGTGCGGGTATTAGAATGGATACTTATTTACTTACCATTATTATTCCATGCTATCTATGGACTTTATATTGCTTTTACGGCTACAAATAATGTTGGTAGACTAGGCTTTTTTAGAAACTGGATGTACCTTCTCCAACGTATAACAGGCGTAATCACATTAATCTTTCTTGCATGGCATGTTTGGGAAACTCGAATCGCTATGGCTTTCGGTGCAGCGCTTAACTTCCAAATGATGCAGCACATTTTATCTTCACCATTCATGTTTGGGTTTTATTTAGTTGGAGTAATTTCAACTATTTTCCACTTCTCAAACGGGTTATGGTCATTCATGGTTAGCTGGGGTATCACAGTGTCACCACGTTCTCAAGTAATTTCTACATACGTAACAATTATAATTTTTATTCTTCTTTCAATTGTAGGAATTCAAGCGATGTTTGCTTTTGTATAAACAAGAATTGTTCGGAAAAAAACGGATTTTGGATTAGGGAGTGAGTCACAATGAGTAAGGGTAAGGTGATCATAGTCGGCGGCGGATTAGCCGGCTTGATGGCAACGATTAAAGTTGCCGAATCAGGAACACCGGTTGAGTTATTTTCACTTGTACCGGTTAAACGTTCTCACTCTGTTTGTGCCCAAGGTGGTATTAATGGAGCAGTAAATACAAAAGGTGAAGGGGATTCAACTTGGATTCACTTTGACGATACGATTTATGGCGGGGACTTTTTAGCGAACCAGCCGCCTGTAAAGGCGATGTGTGATGCAGCCCCTGGTATCATTCACTTGATGGACCGGATGGGAGTAATGTTCAACCGTACTCCTGAGGGATTGCTGGATTTCCGTCGTTTCGGCGGAACACAGCATCACCGTACCGCTTTTGCCGGAGCCACTACAGGACAGCAGCTTCTTTATGCATTGGATGAACAAGTCCGCCGTCATGAAGTGGAAGGCTTAGTTACAAAATATGAGGGCTGGGAGTTCTTAGGTGCCGTAGTGGATGATGAAGGCGTTTGCCGCGGAATCGTTGCTCAAAATCTAAAAACGATGGAAATTAAATCCTTCTCTGCTGATGCTGTGATCATGGCAACAGGCGGTCCTGGGATTATTTTTGGAAAATCGACAAACTCTGTTATTAATACAGGCTCTGCTGCATCAATCGTTTACCAGCAGGGAGCTTATTATGCAAATGGTGAAATGATTCAAATTCACCCTACTGCCATTCCTGGAGATGATAAACTTCGTCTTATGAGTGAATCTGCTCGTGGAGAAGGCGGACGTATTTGGACTTATAAGGATGGTAAGCCTTGGTATTTCCTTGAAGAGAGATATCCTGCATATGGAAATCTAGTACCACGTGATATTGCAACACGTGAAATTTTCAATGTCTGTGTGGACATGAAGCTTGGTATCAATGGGGAAAACATGGTTTATCTTGATCTTTCTCACAAGGATCCACATGAGCTGGATGTTAAGCTTGGTGGTATTATCGAGATTTATGAAAAGTTCATGGGTGAGGATCCTCATAAAGTTCCAATGAAAATTTTCCCTGCCGTTCACTATTCAATGGGCGGATTATGGGTTGATTATGATCAAATGACAAGTATTCCGGGACTGTTTGCTGCAGGAGAATGTGATTTTTCACAGCACGGTGCAAACCGCTTAGGTGCAAACTCCTTACTATCTGCTATTTTTGGCGGAATGGTTGCTGGCCCTAATGTTGTTAAATATATTAATGGACTTGAAAAGAGCTCAGATTCCGTTTCTTCAAGTGTTTTTGATCGCCATGTAAAAGAACAAGAAGAAAAGTGGAATTCGATTATGTCGATGGATGGAAACGAAAATGCCTATGTGCTTCATAAAGAGCTTGGTGAATGGATGACAGATAATGTTACCGTAGTTCGCTTTAATGACAGGCTCAAAAAGACAGACGAAAAAATCCAAGAGCTTTTAGAGCGTTATCAAAAAATCAATATTAACGATACATCAAAATGGAGCAACCAAGGAGCAGCATTCACTCGTCAATTACAAAATATGCTGCAGCTTGCACGTGTTATTACGATTGGCGCCTATAATCGTAATGAAAGCCGTGGTGCACATTACAAGCCAGAATTCCCTAAACGAAATGATGAGGAATTCATGAAAACAACAATGGCGAAATTTGTTGATGCGAAAACTGCACCAGCATTCCATTATGAAGATGTAGATATCTCGTTACTTGCACCTCGTGAGCGCGATTACACTAAAAAGCATTAAAGAAAGGGGAGTAGGAAAGAATGTCTGAAACAAAAACAGTAAAATTTATTATCACTCGTCAGGAAACTCCAGACTCTGCTCCTTTTGAGGAGGAATTTGAACTTCCATACCGCCCGAATATGAACGTCATTTCGGCGCTAATGGAAATTCGCAGAAACCCTGTTAACGTAAAAGGACAAGGTACAAGCCCGATTACATGGGAAATGAACTGTCTTGAAGAAGTATGCGGCGCTTGCTCAATGATCATCAATGGCAAACCCCGCCAAGCTTGTTCGGCACTTGTTGACAAGCTGGAGCAGCCAATTCGCTTGGCTCCTATGAAAACTTTCCCAATCGTCCGTGATTTACAGGTAGACCGGAGCAGAATGTTTGATTCCTTGAAAAAAGTTAAAGCATGGATCCCAATTGATGGTACTTATGATTTAGGACCTGGTCCGCGTATGCCTGAAAGAAAAAGACAATGGGCATATGAGCTATCAAAATGTATGACCTGCGGTGTTTGTTTAGAGGCATGTCCAAATGTGAACAGTAAATCAAACTTCATGGGCCCAGCAGTATTTAATCAGGTTCGTTTGTTTAACGCACATCCAACCGGCGAGATGAATAAAGCTGAACGCTTAAATGCATTTATGGAAGATGGCGGTTTACAAGGCTGTGGTAATTCACAAAACTGTGTGCAATCCTGTCCAAAAGGGATTCCAATTACAACATCGATTGCGGCGGTTAACCGTGATGCAACATTACAATCATTTAGAAACTTCTTCGGAAGCGATAACGATTAACACGCAAAAACCTTCTTTTCTTTTACGGAAAGAAGGTTTTTGCATTTAAGAAGAAGAATATATTCAAATTAAAAATAATTGTTATAATGATGATAATGTGTATCAATGAAGGAAAAGGACGGTATAAACAGGTGAAATCAAGATTTCCACTTCTTTTAGTTTTAGTTGGTGTAATTTTATTGGCGATCGGGATTTGGCAAATGGCAGATGTGAACATGAAAACAAACGCTACTTTAAAAAAGGCAAAGGAATTGATTGCCCAGCAAACAGTTGATTCACCTACAAAAAATACACCCCCCATACCCAAAAATAAAATAAATAAACAAAAGGCAACAGCAGTAGGTGACACCATTGGAATTCTCCAAATTCCTAAAATTAATGCCGAACTGCCAATTGTCGAAGGAACTGACCCTGATGATCTTGCAAAAGGTGTCGGTCATTATAAGGGCTCCTTGTTTCCAGGAGGACACGGGCAAATTGTTTTATCCGGTCACCGCGATACTGTTTTTCGTCATCTTGGTGCATTGAAAATCGGGGATATTTTAAAAGTGGAAATGCCTGATGGAAGCTTCGATTATAAAATTGACCATATGAAAATAGTGGATTCCAAAGACACAAATATCATTACATTGCAAAAGAATAAAGAAGAATTAATTTTAACAACATGCTATCCATTCCGTTATATTGGAAATGCGCCAAATCGATATATTATTTATGCCTATCCAAACTCATGATTGAATTTTATTTTTCACAAAATAAATTCTCCTAAGAAGCAAATATAGTCACTACATGAGTGCCCTTGACATAAGATATGGTGACTAAATATATACCCACCCCACGGTTCATAACTGGCGAAGGCAAGGAGGGTCACAATACTTGAAGGAGAATGATTATACTCACAAGCCATTACTCACCAAACGCGAAAGAGAAGTATTCGAACTGTTAGTACAAGACAAAACAACGAAGGAAATCGCTGGTGAATTATTTATAAGCGAAAAAACGGTTCGGAATCATATTTCCAATGCCATGCAAAAGCTTGGTGTTAAGGGGCGATCACAAGCAGTTGTAGAGCTCCTTCGAATGGGAGAGCTAGAACTTTAAACATGACCGGCATCCTTTTGGGAGGCCGGTTCATATTTTATAAAGGATTTTTTAAAAGTGGAAGAGTAGGTATTTTGTGGTATATCCAGTTTTTCAGCTTGAAATTTTATTGAAAAAAGTAGAAAATAAGAGCATGCTTACTGGCTTTAATGTTGACTTTTAGAAAAGCAATAGAGGAGAAGCCTATTATAGGAGTGTATGATAAATGAAACTCGAAAATTCACAAAAAGTGGATCCAGTAATGGTTGCAAATATTGAGAAGGATTTACGCTACATATCTGGGATTGTTAAGCAAAAGGGAAGAGAGATGCTAACTAATTATAAAATTACTCCTCCCCAATTTGTTGCCCTTCAATGGTTATTTGAAGATGGAGATATGACCATCGGTGAACTATCAAATAAAATGTTTTTGGCTTGCAGCACCACAACAGACCTAGTTGATCGAATGGAGAAGAATCTCCTTGTGGTTCGGGTTAAGGATCCAAATGACCGTCGGGTTGTGAGAATTCACCTGCTTGAAGAAGGCGAAAGAATTATTGATGAAGTGATTAAGAAACGTCAAGTTTATTTGCAGGAAGTATTAAAAAACTTCTCTTTAGAAGAAATTAAATTTCTGCAAAGTAACTTGATGAAATTACATCAGGAAATGCGTTAAAAAATGAGGCGAGAAGTTTGAAACAACCAATTGGTGTGATTGATTCCGGGGTTGGAGGACTTACGGTTGCGAAAGAAGTCATGAGACAGCTCCCAAATGAAAAAATCATTTATCTGGGAGATACTGCCCGATGTCCGTATGGACCGAGAACCAGGAATGAAGTAAAGAAATTTACTTGGGAAATGACATCCTTTTTATTAGATAAACAGATTAAGATGTTAGTTATTGCCTGTAACACGGCAACAGCTGCTGCTCTTGATGAAATTCGCAAGGAATTAAATATTCCGGTGATCGGCGTCATTTATCCAGGGGCACGTGCAGCGATCAAGAGAACGAAAAACTACCGTGTTGGAATTATTGGAACGGTAGGCACAGTCAAAAGCGGTGCCTATGAAAAGGCGTTGAAATCGCTGAATAGCAGGCTATATGTCTTAAGCCAGGCATGTCCAAAGTTTGTACCGCTTGTTGAAAGCGGCCAATACAATGGAACTATAGCCGAAAAAATTGTGAACGAATCATTGAAACCGTTACTTGATCAGTATTTAGATACATTAATTTTAGGATGTACCCATTATCCGCTGCTCGAACAGCTAATTAAAAATGTCATGGGTAATGAGGTTAATGTTATTAGCTCCGGTGATGAAACAGCACGAGAAGTCAGTGCCATTCTACAATACAACGGAATTCTCGAAGAATCTGAGGACGAGCCGGTCCATGAATTTTATACCACTGGATCAAGGACTATTTTTTCAAAAATTGCTTCGGAATGGTTAAAAATGCCCGTTGATAATGTAAAAAAAATCAAGCTATAAAATAAGGACTCCTTCTTTGGGGTCCTTTTTCGCATTTTTTTGAGGAATGTCCAAATTTTCTTTGATAAAACGGTCTATTTTCTAGGAAGGCTCGTATACATTGTAGTACAAACTGTCTTGGGGGGAATTTATATGTCTAAAAATAAAGTAATACCTCTTGTTTCGGCAATGTTTATATCCAGTGTTCTTCTGTCAGGATGTGGATTGTTCGGAACCGAAACTACCAAAAAAATTGATCCGCCAAAAAGCATGGAGGTTTCTAATAAAAATCTAAATAAGGAAACAGCCGGAAAGACGGCGGAGGCTAAAAATACGATTAAGACAGAGCTCTATTTGATCGACAAAAATGGCTATGTTGTACCGCAAACACTGGCTCTTCCAAAAACAACGACGGTAGCAAAACAGGCTCTCGAGTACTTAGTGGATAATGGACCTGTTACTGAAATGCTCCCAAATGGATTTAGAGCTGTATTACCTGCAGATACGGGAATTTCCTTAAGTATTAAAGATGGAGTAGCCCATGTTGATTTTTCAAAAGAATTTAAGAATTATCAGCCAGAAGATGAAATGAAGATTCTTCAATCAGTTACCTGGACACTGACCCAGTTCAATAATATCAAGTCTGTTAAACTCACGATGGGCGGGCATGAGCTAACAGAAATGCCTGTCAATGGTACCCCGATTAGCGATAATCTAACTAGATCGATAGGCATCAATATTGATACAACGGATGTCGCGGATATCACTAATACAAAGCCAATAACCGTTTATTATATTGGTGGTGAAGAAGGCGGGTACTATTATGTACCAGTCACAAGAAGGGTTAGCAATAGTGTGACGAACAATGTTGTCGCGGCGGTTAATGAATTAGTCGAAGGGCCAAATGAAAAATCAAATCTGATGTCTGATTTTATGCCTGACGTCAAACTGATGGACAATCCAAAGGTGGAGAATGGAGAAGTAACATTGGACTTTAATGAGAATATATACGGAAGTTTCAAAGAGAAAGTGATTTCACAACATGTATTGGATGCATTGGTCCTTTCCTTGACTGAACAGCCGGGAATTGAAAAAGTAGCTGTTACCGTAAAAGGAAAAGCAGAATTGGTACAGGAAGACGGTAAAAAATTAATCAAACCGGTATCTCGACCAGAAAAAGTAAACACGGGTAGTTTTTAAAAAATATTTTTTGTTATACTATATAGTGACAATGAAAGAGGTAGGCTTTTAGGCCGCCTCTTCTTTATTTGACATATTGCATCGTATTTTCATGAAGGAGGAAGAAATATGCGTGTTGATGGAAGAGAACCATTGCAGTTAAGACCTATACATATTGAAACAAACTATTTAAAGCATCCTGAGGGTTCAGTCTTAATTACCGTCGGAGATACAAAGGTCATCTGCACAGCAAGTATTGAAGACCGTGTTCCCCATTTTATGAGAGGGGAAGGGAAAGGCTGGATTACGGCTGAGTATTCAATGCTCCCACGAGCGACAGAGACAAGAAATATTCGTGAATCTTCAAAGGGTAAAGTTTCCGGTCGCACAATGGAAATTCAACGCTTAATTGGCCGTGCTCTTAGGGCTGTTGTAGATCTATCTGCACTAGGTGAAAAAACAGTATGGATTGATTGTGATGTAATCCAGGCAGACGGCGGCACCCGCACCGCTTCAATCACAGGTGCTTTTGTGGCGATGGCAATGGCATTGAATTCTTTAGCGGAAAAAAGAGCCGTCAAGTTTCCGATTATCGATTACTTGGCAGCAACCAGTGTGGGAATTTTAAAAAATAATCAAACCGTTCTCGATTTAAATTATGCTGAGGATTCTAAAGCCCAAGTGGATATGAATGTTGTCATGACAGGAAATGGAGAATTTGTAGAGCTACAGGGAACTGGGGAAGAATCTACTTTTTCTTATGCGCAGCTTCAAGAACTGCTCCATGCCGCGCAGGAGGGATTAATGGAGCTATTCGAACAGCAGAAACATGCCCTCGGTGAAGAAATCATCGCTAAAATTGAGGAGAGACGGAAGAAAAAATAGATTTTATTTTTGATTCGCCGATAAATAGCGGTAATTCGCCGATAAACTGTTTGAATTCGCTGATAAATAGCAAAGATTCGCCGATAAATTCTTGCGGTTTATATGAATCGCTAATAGAAATAAGAAATTCGCTAATAGAACCGATAAATTTGCTAATTGAATTAAGAAATCCGCTAATAGAACCAAGAAATTCGCTAATAAAACATGCAAAACCGCAAATATTTTTGCAAAAAGAGGAGTTAAAAATGAAAGAAGTCATCATTGCTACAAAAAATCCCGGAAAAGCAAAGGAATTTGAGCATATTTTTGCACCGAGAGGGATAAAAGTCCGGACTTTATTAGATTTTCCTGAAATTCCAGAAGTAGAGGAAACCGGCATTACCTTTGAAGAAAACGCGATCCTGAAAGCGGAGGCGGTTTCTAATGCCCTAGATAAAATGGTTATTGGCGATGACTCGGGCCTTATCGTGGATGCATTAGAGGGAAGGCCAGGAATCTATTCTGCCCGCTATGCAGGAGAACATAAAAACGATCAGGACAATACAAATAAAGTTCTTGGCGAATTAGAGGGCGTTCCAGAGGAAAAAAGGACGGCTCGTTTCTATTGCGCACTAGCAGTTGCGGCACCTGGCAAACAAACCATCACTGTTTTTGGAACATGTGAAGGCCGTATTTTAGAAGAACAACGAGGTACAAATGGATTTGGTTATGACCCCGTTTTCTTTGTGCCTGAAAAAGGCCGTGCCATGGCCGAGTTAACCTCGGATGAGAAAAATAAAATTAGTCATCGGGCAAATGCATTAAAGAAGCTGGATGTAATCCTGGATTCTATTTTAGAAAGAACATCGTTATCATGAGCAAAGTGTTAATCGTCAGTGACAGTCATGGATTAACGAAGGAGCTCGAGGTGTTACGGGAGAGGCACTTGAAGGACGCCGATTTAATGATTCATTGCGGTGATTCACAATTGATGCCGGATGATCCAACCATTTCAGGTTTTTTGACGGTTATGGGGAATTGCGATTTCGGCGGATATCCTTTAGAAACAATGACGGAGGCTGCAGGCCGCAAAATTTTCATTACCCATGGTCATAAATATTCTGTAAAAACATCCTTAATGAGCTTGAAATATAAAGCTATTCAGATGAATGCAGATATCGTGTGTTTTGGGCATTCGCACATCTTAGGCGCGGAATTAATTGGCGGTACCCTATTTCTGAATCCAGGCAGTATCCGTCTGCCGCGTGAGCGTTTTGAAAAAACCTATATGATCTTGGAGTTAATGGAAGATCGAATTCACATGCACGTATTTGATATCAGCGGTCGAGAATTGCCCGATTTATACCGTGAATTTAGCATGCCAAAATAGCGGGGGAAATTCCCCCCTATTTCTTCTTAAAAAGGAGTTGACATTTTCGATCGAGGAGCCTATAATAAAACTTGTCCTTGAAAATTATAAATGTCCCAGTAGCTCAGCCGGATAGAGCATACGCCTTCTAAGCGTACGGTCGGGAGTTCGAATCTCTCCTGGGACGCCATCTAATCTACATACCAAATGATAATTACTCACCTTCTAAGGGTGAGTTTTTTTATTTGTTCTCCATTCTAGTAATCTTTTACAAAAAACCATCTCTATATGGTAAAATTAAATAGATTAATAACTTTGTAGATTGGAGAAAATATCAATGAAACGACTCTTGTTGAGAGCTGGCATATTAACCATATTAACTGGAGCATCATTGGGTTTAATGAATAAAGATGCATCCGCGGAGACCAATTTGGCAGCCAAATGTAAACCATATGGTGTGATTAAGAAAAATACGAATCCTTCCTTTCAGCTTGCCAATTGTCTGCTGACCAATGCAGCAATGGAAGCGAATATACCTCCTGAAGTGGTGAAAGCTGTCGCTACCCAGGAAAACGGAGGGTGGGCTCAATTTAAAAATGGGACGCCTTTAATTTCTGATGATGGCGGCATTGGCATCATGCAAATCACGAATCAATCAGGCTATGATAAAGAAAAATTAAAAAATGATGTCATTTACAACATAGAGTCAGGCGTCAAGATCCTAAGCGATAAATACAATCTCACTTACCTCCCAAAAATAAAAAATGCAGACCGCTGGACCATTGAAAATTGGTATTTTCCCGTTATGGCTTATAATGGCATAAAACCTGTAAACAGCCCATTATACCAAGCAACTGGAGGAAATAACAAAAATGCCTATCAGGAAAAAGTCTTTTACTGGCTTGAAAAAGAAAGCTTCTTAAATGACACGAAATATAATAAATCAATCTTGGCGAAGATACCCTTCAGCACAAAGGATTTTCAATATGATCCCAAGAGTGGTAACAATATTGTATTCTTAAAAAACCAATACACCGTAACCGGCCTAATGCATTCCTCCTCATACCGTTTTAAAAAGGGCGACAAGGTATTTGTTACTCAGAACCTTATCAACTTGAGGAGATATAAAGATTCAACCAAAAATGCCGTACGGTTACCCAAGAATACAACCTTAATCATTACCGGTAATTATCTCTACTCATCCTCCGGCAGCCAAAACCAATTTGTATGGTACCCAGTAAAATCAGAGGATGGAAAACTAACCGGATATATTTCTTCGGCTTATATTATGAAAAAATTAGGAACACCTACGGTCAACGCTGTTACCCATCAATCAACGGTAATCTCAGGAAAATCCGAATCAAATACAACCGTTTATGTGGTAGTAAACAACAAAATAATCGGTAATGGCATTGCCAAAAATGGTGCCTATGCCATTCATATCCCAAAACAAAAAGCAGGCACTACTATCGTTGTTTATGCCAAGAATAATTTAAATAATAGGAGTGCCAGCAAAACAGTTTATGTTAGATAAATCAAGTAGTAAAAAACTCACCTTCCCGAGGTGAGTTTTTTGTTTTTTTCCAATTTGTGCTACACTATTCTTCATTAAGAACCTTAAGGCAGGTATTTTTATGAAAAAGCGGGAACGAGCGAAGCGAAAAGATAATATTATCTACTTTCCCGGGCTCGAGAAACAATTAACGGAAAAGGGGTTGGAATCACTAAGATTAAAAAAATATGCGGAAGCTATTACTCTTTTAGAAGAAGCAAAAGATCTTGACCCGGAAAACGATGAAATGTTAATCGGTTTAGTGCTAGCCTATTTTGAAGCTTCAGCCTATAAAAAAGCAAAAAAACTTGCGAATGAAATGCTCCTAAAAGGAATCGGCGACTATTTCCAAATGGTTGACCTTTATTTAACCATTCTCATTCAGCTCCATGAATATCCCGAAATTGTGTCGACCATTGAGGCACTATTAGATGAAAAAGAAATTCCGCAAGATAAACATGACCATTTTATAACGATTCTGCAATTTAGCAGGCGAATGGCAGAACAGAATGTAACGGGGTCCACTGAATCAATTCCTGAAGAAAGAAATATAAAAGAGCTTAATTTATATTCATTACATAACCTAAATGACCAAATGCAGCTGGCAGCAACACTAGCAGATAAAAATATTAGACCGTTTGTTCCTGAAATAAAAGATTATTTGATGGCTGATTCCGGGAACCCTTTCCTTAAAACGGTGTTGCTTACTCTTCTAAAAGAACAAGAATATGATAAAGAAATTGAAATAAGAAAATTTAACCAAGGAATAACCGTCGTTCCTATCCAATTACCCGAGGTTAAACAAGAGCCAAGAATGACTGGAATAAAAAAAATATTGGAAGAACAATTAGAACAGCATGACCCCGTCCTTTTTGAAAATATCATTGGAATGGTTGAAAGAATTTTTTTTACTAGTTATCCTTTCCATCTAGGGCCGGAAGAATTGGAGGCATGGGCAGGGGCCTTTCATTTCATAGCTTTTGAGTACTTGGGAATGGAATTGAATTTAAATGAAATATCCTTTGAATATCAAACATCACTTGAAAAAATACACCAGGCAATTGCTCAAATAAGGGAAATAGAAGAAATTTCTTATCCTAATATATAGTCAACTCTGTTGAAAGAACATAAACCTATGTTATAATGTAGGGGTTGCACCCGTGTAAAAATTGATATTTTACATTTAAAAAGTGGATAATGACTTGATAAAACAAGGATTATTCATACTAATTCGTTACGAATGAAATGAAGAATAGATTGTTGGAGGGAAAAAGAATGACAGTTAAGTGGGAAAAATTAGAAGGAAACCGCGGTGTCCTTACTATTGAAGTAAGTGCTGAAAATGTAAACAAAGGTTTAGATGCGGCATTCCAAAAAGTAGTAAAACAAATTAATGTTCCTGGCTTCCGTAAAGGAAAAATGCCTCGTGGAATGTTTGAAAAACGTTTTGGTGTAGAGGCTCTATATCAAGATGCTTTAGATTTCATTTTCCCTGAAGCATATGGACAGGCAATCGATGAAACTGGAATTGAACCAATTGCTCATCCAGACAAAGTAGATTTCGATCTTGACCAAATGGGCAAAAATAAAGAATTTACTTTTGTTGCAACTGTACAGGTTAAACCTGAAGTGAAATTAGGCGAATACAAAGGCCTAGAAATCGAAGAATTCGATACAAATGTTACAGATGAAGACATTCAAAATGAATTAACTTCAATGCAAAATCGTCAAGCAGAGCTAGTAGTTAAAGAAGAAGGAACAGCTGAAAACGGCGATACTGTTGTCATCGACTTTGAAGGATTTGTTGACGGAGAAGCATTTGAAGGCGGGAAAGCGGAAAACCATTCACTAGAATTAGGTTCCGGCTCTTTCATTCCTGGCTTTGAAGAGCAATTAGTTGGTGTGGCTGCAGGCGAATCAAAGGATGTAGAAGTAAGCTTCCCTGAAGAATACCATGCTGCAGAGCTAGCTGGAAAACCTGCTACTTTTAAAGTTACGGTTCATGAAATTAAGGGTAAAGAGCTGCCTGCTCTAGATGACGAATTTGCAAAAGATGTTGATGATGAAGTTGAAACATTGGATGCATTAAAAGAAAAAATCAGAACTCGTTTAGAGAATAGCAAGAAGCATGAAGCAGAACATCACCTACGTGACAGCGTTGTTGAAAAAGCAGCTGAGAATGCAGAAGTTGAAATTCCAGAAGTTATGGTCAACAACGAAGTAAACCGTATGCTTCAAGAATTTGAACAACGTCTGCAAATGCAAGGTATGAATCTTGAGCTATATTATCAATTCTCTGGTCAAGACGAAAATGCACTTCGCACTCAAATGAAAGAAGAAGCAGAAAATCGCGTTCGTGTGAACCTAACATTAGAAGCGATTGCAAAGGCAGAAAACCTTGAAGCAACAGACGAAGATGTAAATGCTGAATTAGAAAATATGGCTGGCATGTATAACATGACAGTTGACAGCATTAAAAAAGCATTAGGCGGCTTGGAAGGCATTAAAGCTGATCTAAAACTTAAAAAAGCAGTTGACTTTCTTGTTGAAAACAAGAAATAATATAAAATAAAAACAAAGGCGCGATTTTGATCGTGCCTTGTTTTATACATTTTTTGCATTACATATTATAATGGTAGCAGGGAAACCTTTTTATCAAAGGGCAGGAATAAAGCAGGTACATATCGAATTATTAAAAACACTACAGCAAGAGAGTTAATTTCAATAATAATGGTTAAGCTTAATGAAGTACATACGTTGCTATTATAAGGGGTTACAAACAAAAACGGGCGCATAGAAAACATATTTAAATGAAGACGTTTTATTTCCAGTCCAAAGTCATCATGTGTTACAATGCAATACATAACGCTGAAATATTTTGAAAAAAGTCTCGAATTTGTTTGTAATTCGCAGCTTATAATATCGTAAACCTAAGGTCCAAGGGGTGAAAGGATTGTTTAAATTTAATGATGAAAAAGGGCAATTAAAGTGTTCTTTCTGTGGTAAAACGCAGGATCAAGTCCGCAAGCTTGTTGCCGGTCCCGGAGTGTATATATGTGACGAGTGCATTGAACTATGCACTGAAATCGTAGAAGAAGAGCTTGGGACAGAGGAAGAAGTTGAGTTTAAGGATGTTCCAAAGCCAAAAGAAATCTGCGAAATTCTTGATGAGTATGTCATTGGTCAGGATCAGGCAAAGAAATCACTTTCTGTAGCCGTTTATAATCACTATAAACGGATTAATTCCAACAGCAAAATTGATGATGTTGAGCTTTCCAAAAGTAATATTTGTATGATTGGGCCGACTGGTAGCGGTAAAACCCTGCTTGCCCAAACATTGGCAAGAATTTTAAATGTGCCTTTTGCGATTGCCGACGCAACCTCTCTTACAGAAGCGGGTTATGTTGGTGAGGACGTGGAAAATATTTTATTAAAATTGATTCAGGCTGCTGACTATGACGTTGAAAAAGCAGAAAAAGGGATCATTTACATTGATGAGATTGATAAAATTGCCCGCAAATCTGAGAATCCATCCATTACACGTGATGTATCAGGTGAAGGAGTTCAACAGGCGCTATTAAAAATTCTTGAAGGCACGGTGGCGAGTGTTCCTCCACAAGGCGGAAGAAAACACCCGCATCAAGAATTTATCCAAATTGACACAACGAATATTCTCTTTATTTGCGGTGGAGCATTTGATGGGATTGAACCGATTATTAAACGCCGTTTAGGTCAAAAAGTAATTGGTTTCGGCTCCGATCTAAAGCAGCAGGAAATTGGCCAAAAGGAGCTTCTTTCAAAAGTGTTGCCTGAAGATTTACTTCGGTTTGGTCTAATTCCGGAATTTATCGGCCGTCTGCCGGTTATTGCCAGTCTGGAACAGCTTGACGAAGGTGCATTAATTGAAATTTTAACAAAACCGAAAAATGCACTTGTCAAGCAATATCAAAAAATGCTTGAAATTGATGATGTTGAACTAGAATTTGAGAGCGGAGCACTTACAGAAATTGCGAAGAAGGCAATTGAACGTAAAACAGGTGCACGTGGCTTGCGTTCTATCATTGAAGGCATCATGCTTGATGTCATGTTTGACCTTCCATCCCGTGATGATATTTCGAAATGTATCATTACAAAAGAAACAGTTTTGGAAAATCGTGAGCCAAAACTGATTTTAGAAGATGGAACCGTTGTTGATGAAGAAAGAAAAACATCTGCATAAACCTTAAAACCTGGCGAAAATCGTCAGGTTTTTTTCTTCCTCTACGAATTTATGGTTTATTCCCTTCCAACACAGGAGATACTGATTAATATCTATCAGAATTCATTTCAGGAGGGGATCGTATGAGTTGGACGGGGATTGCATTATTTATTCAACTCTTTTTTGGAATTATTATCGGGCTCTATTTTTGGAATTTACTTCGAAACCAAAGGACCCAGAAAGTATCAATCGACAGGGAATCACGGAAGGAAATGGAACAGCTGAGAAAAATGAGATCCATTTCGTTAACCGAACCCTTATCAGAAAAAGTTCGCCCTACCAGTTTTCAAGATATTGTCGGCCAGGAAGATGGGATTAAATCCTTAAAAGCAGCGCTGTGCGGCCCAAATCCACAACATGTGATTATTTATGGACCGCCTGGGGTAGGGAAGACAGCTGCAGCTCGATTAGTTTTAGAAGAGGCGAAAAAAAATCATAAATCTCCTTTTAAACCAGCTTCAGTTTTTATAGAATTGGATGCAACAACGGCCAGATTTGATGAGCGAGGTATCGCAGACCCGCTGATCGGCTCGGTTCATGACCCTATTTATCAAGGAGCAGGTGCAATGGGGCAGGCTGGAATTCCTCAGCCGAAACAGGGTGCCGTGACAAATGCTCATGGCGGAGTTCTCTTTATCGATGAAATTGGCGAGCTTCATCCTATTCAAATGAATAAGCTGTTAAAGGTTTTGGAGGATCGCAAAGTATTTTTGGAAAGCGCCTACTATCATGAAGAAAACACGCAGATCCCAACGCATATCCATGATATTTTTAAAAATGGTCTTCCTGCCGATTTTCGTCTGATTGGGGCAACAACGAGGACACCGAATGAAATTCCTCCGGCAATTCGCTCTCGTTGTATGGAAGTATTCTTTCGGGATTTAAGTCAGGAAGAAATCTATACAGTGGCAACCAAAGCCGCCGATAAGGTAAATATGAAAATTAATGAAACTGGCGTTAACACTTTATCCAATTACGCCAGAAATGGTCGTGAGGCCGTCAATTTAATTCAAATTGCTGCAGGGCTTGCGATCACTGAAGACCGTGATTTTATCAAGGATGAAGATATTGAATGGGTGATCCATTCCAGTCAAATGACGCCAAGGATGGAGCGGAAGATTAACGATGATTCCCATGTTGGGCTTGTCAATGGACTTGCGGTTTATGGTCCGAATTCCGGTGCTCTCCTGGAAATCGAAGTAACCGTTATCCCTGCTAAAGAAAAGGGGTCGATTAATATTACCGGAATCGTCGAAGAAGAAAGCATCGGCGGTCAAGGGAAGTCAATTCGTCGAAAAAGTATGGCCCGTGGATCAATTGAAAATGTCATCACTGTGCTGAGATCGATGGGTGTACCTGCGAATGATTTTGATATTCATGTCAATTTTCCCGGCGGGGTACCGATTGATGGTCCTTCTGCAGGTATAGCAATGGCAACGGGTATCTATTCAGCGATCTATAAAATTCCAATTGACAACACTGTTGCGATGACCGGTGAAATCAGCATCCATGGAAATGTGAAGCCTATCGGAGGGGTATTCCCTAAAGTAAAGGCAGCGAAAAAGGCCGGCGCGAAAACGGTCATCATTCCTGAAGAAAACATGCAATCCATTTTAAATGAAATCGATGGGATCAATATAGTGCCTGTCACCCATTTAAATGAAGTGTTTGATATTGCCCTCGTGAATGGCCTGGGAAGAAATAACGTCATTCCGGCTTCTATTGAATTGTCGAAAAAGGAATCTATTTAAATCCGATACTCCGACTTGTGAACCAGTGCAGGCCGGAGTTTTATTTTTTAGGAAGAAAACATTTTGTTTGGATAAAATAAAATCATGAACATTTCCTTAGGATTAGACACTTTTTTGCAAATGAGATAGAATTGTACAAAGATATTGATTTGCATGTGGAGGTGCAGTATTTTGGCGAATAATAACGAATTGATCGTCCCCCTCCTGCCGCTACGAGGGTTGCTTGTTTATCCGACAATGGTCCTACATTTGGATGTTGGGCGGGAAAGATCCGTCCAGGCTCTTGAAAAAGCTATGGTTGATGACCATTTAATTTTTTTAACAACTCAAAAGGATGTCTCAATTGATGACCCAGTAGAGGAGGACTTATACCGGCTTGGTACTTTAACGAAGGTTAAGCAAATGCTGAAGCTGCCAAATGGCACAATCCGTGTATTGGTAGAAGGATTAAACAGAGCAGAAATCGTTTCCTTCCATGATGAGGATGATTACTATTCCGTCAGCATTGTCACGTATGACGACCCGGATACGAAAGATGTGGAAGACCAGGCATTAATGAGAACAATGCTGGATTACTTCGAACAATACATAAAATTATCGAAAAAAATCTCTGCTGAAACCTTTGCATCGGTAACCGATATTGAGGAGCCAGGAAGAATGGCAGATATTATTTCATCACACCTGCCTATCAAGCTCAAGGATAAACAGGAAATACTCGAAACCATAGATATTAAAAAACGGATCAACCTCGTGATTGATACCATTCATAACGAAAAAGAAGTCCTGAACCTTGAAAAGAAAATTGGCCAGCGGGTAAAACGGTCCATGGAAAGAACGCAAAAAGAGTATTATTTGCGGGAACAAATGAAGGCTATTCAAAAGGAATTAGGCGATAAGGAAGGCAAAACCGGCGAAGTAGCCGAACTGACCAAAAAAATTGAAGCAGCCGGCATGCCGGAACAGGTTAAGCAAAATGCCCTTAAAGAGCTCGATCGCTATGAAAAAGTGCCCACCAGCTCTGCTGAAAGTGCGGTCATCAGGAACTATATCGAATGGCTGGTATCGATCCCCTGGTCCAAAACAACAAATGATGATATTGACATCCACCGTGCCGAGAGAATATTAAATGAAGACCATTATGGATTAGAAAAAGTAAAGGAACGGGTTTTGGAATATTTAGCTGTTCAGAAGCTGACCAATTCCTTAAAGGGACCGATTCTTTGTTTGGCCGGCCCTCCAGGTGTAGGGAAGACCAGCCTCGCTCGTTCGATTGCGACATCCTTGAATCGCAATTTTGTCAGAGTGTCTCTTGGCGGTGTCCGTGATGAATCAGAGATTCGCGGTCATCGAAGAACGTATGTTGGCGCAATGCCGGGCCGAATCATTCAAGGGATGAAAAAAGCAGGTACAATTAATCCGGTCTTTTTATTAGATGAAATTGACAAAATGTCGAATGACTTCCGCGGAGATCCATCTTCTGCAATGCTGGAAGTACTGGATCCGGAGCAAAACCATAACTTCAGCGACCATTATATTGAAGAGCCATACAATTTATCAAAGGTCATGTTCATTGCAACGGCCAATAATTTGTCAACGATACCGGGTCCGCTATTGGATAGGATGGAAATTATTACAATTGCCGGTTATACCGAGCTTGAAAAGGTTCATATTACAAGAGATCACCTCCTGCCGAAGCAGATCAAGGAAAATGGCCTTTCGAAAGGCATTCTTCAGGTACGCGATGATGCGATTTTAAAAGTGGTTCGTTACTACACAAGGGAAGCGGGAGTACGGAGTTTAGAACGACAAATGGCGACCCTTTGCCGCAAGACTGCAAAAATCATCGTTTCGGGTGAGAAGAAACGGGTCATCATTACCGAAAAGAATGTCGAGGAATTTTTAGGAAAGCCTAAGTTCCGATACGGCCAGGCAGAAACGGAAAACCAAGTAGGAGTGGCTACAGGACTCGCCTATACCACTGTTGGCGGAGATACGCTGCAAATTGAAGTATCCCTATCGCCCGGCAAGGGAAAGCTTGTTTTGACTGGAAAGCTTGGTGATGTAATGAAGGAATCGGCTCAGGCCGCTTTTAGCTATATCCGTTCAAAGGCAAGTGAGCTTGGAATTGAAGAGGATTTCCACGAAAAATATGATATTCATATTCACGTTCCGGAGGGGGCTGTGCCGAAGGATGGTCCATCCGCTGGGATTACCATTGCAACGGCGTTAGTTTCAGCATTATCCGGTAGACCGATTCGCCGTGAAGTGGGGATGACCGGGGAGATTACCTTACGGGGGCGGGTCCTTCCAATTGGCGGTTTAAAAGAAAAAACCCTGAGTGCCCATAGAGCGGGGCTAACAAAGGTCATCCTGCCAAAGGATAATGAAAAGGATATTGATGATATTCCGGAAAGCATCCGCAATGAAATGGAATTTGTTCTTGTTTCACATGTGGATGAAGTATTAAAACACGCTCTGTTAGAAGGAGTCGTTAAATGAAAGTAGTTAGTTCTGATATAGTCATTAGTGCGGTTAAACCAGAGCAATACCCGGAAACTGATTTACCGGAATTTGCCCTTGCCGGACGTTCTAATGTCGGTAAATCTTCGTTTATTAATAAGATGCTGAATCGTAAAGGTTTGGCGAGAATTTCCTCTAAACCGGGAAAAACCCAGACATTAAACTTCTTTTTGATTAATGAAGTGCTGCATTTTGTCGATGTCCCCGGGTATGGGTATGCCAAGGTGTCCAAAAGCGAGCGGGCTGCCTGGGGGAAAATGATTGAAACCTATTTAACCCTTAGAGAGCAATTAAGAGCGGTTGTCTTAATTATTGATTTACGCCATCCGCCAACCGAAGATGATATCATGATGTATGATTTCTTAAAGCATTATGAAATTCCCTGTGTTGTCATCACCACTAAAGCCGATAAAATCCCAAAAGGGAAATGGGAAAAGCATCAAAAAGTCATCCGTGAAGCGCTTGACCTTGACAAGAATGACCATATTGTTCTTTTCTCATCGGAAACAGGTCTTGGTAAAGATCAGGCATGGGCCATTTTGGAAAGCTATATGTAAAAATAAACGCTTGGCTCTAGCTGCCAAGCGTTTATTTTTTCTTTTTCAGTATAAAATAAATACCAACAACAATTAAAAGAACGGGCCAAAATTTCCAAACGAAACTCATTCCATTTTGCAGAATGCCAAAATATCCAGCCATTTTATTATAAAATAATAACCAAACAGCCAAGATTAAAAAGAGAAAGGCTTGAAATAATCCTTTACTTGTTTTTTGAAAACGCAGGAAAAAGCCTAAAGAAATAATCAAAATTAACATTCCAATGGTATTATGCGGCCATGAGACAAGATGATTAACCAGTTGAAAATGGAGGCCGAAACCAAACATAATCACCCCTGGCAAAATTGACTCATGTTCCTTTTCTGCATAACCTTGTCCTAAAAAAGCAAGTCCGACGATAATAAGCAAGGTCGGCCATGTGAAAAATTGCGGAAAGAAATGAATTCCTGTTTGCTGCATTAAAAAATATGCACCAAATCCGATTAAGATTATTCCGGGAAAAATCCGTTGATTTTTCATCTATTACACCACTTCCAGTAAGGTTCACTTGAATATCACTGATTTTTTTGGTACTGTACATAAGGAACTAATTGTCGATTTATAAACTTTTCATTTTCTAATATTATCACATTTGTTTCATTTTCTGTTCACATTTTTGGGCAAAAAATCGAAATTAGACATGGTATAATCATACTAGTCAAAACTGTTATCCTTATGGGGGTGTTCGAAAATATGCATATCATAGTGATTGGTCTAAACTATAAAACTGCCCCTGTTGAAATCCGTGAGCGGTTGACATTTAATCAATCCGATCTTGTGGATGCCACAAAAAAGCTAAATACAAAGAAAAGCATCCTGGAAAATATCATTCTTTCTACGTGTAATCGGACAGAAATTTATGCGGTCGTTGATCAACTACATACTGGCCGTTATTATATTAAAGAATTTTTATCTGAATGGTTCGGACTGGAGCAAGCAGAGTTTTCTCCTTATTTATTTGTTTATGAAGAAGATGGAGCAATTGATCATTTATTTAATGTAACGTGCGGACTGAATTCCATGGTATTGGGAGAAACACAAATATTGGGCCAGGTTCGGACTAGCTTCATGTTGTCACAGCAGGAAAACACTACTGGCACTGTGTTCAATCAATTATTTAAACAAGCCATTACATTGGCAAAACGCGGTCATTCTGAAACAGATATTGGCGCGAATGCGGTATCGGTCAGCTATGCAGCGGTCGAGCTGGCAAAAAAGATTTTTGGTTCTCTTTCCGGTAAACATATCCTCATTTTCGGTGCCGGGAAAATGGGAGAACTGGCTGCCCAAAACCTGCATGGTAACGGGGTGAAGAAGGTTACAGTCATCAATCGGACCTTTGACAAAGCAAAAGAGCTTGCTGGCCGATTTGGCGGTGAAGCAAGAGCGCTTGAAGAATTGCAGAAAGCCTTGGTGGAAGCCGATATCCTGATCAGTTCGACGGGTGCGAAGGATATTGTCATCTCAAAAGCAATGATGGCGAAAGTGGAGAAATTGCGTAAAGGCAAGCCGTTATTTATGGTGGATATTGCTGTACCACGCGACCTTGACCCGAAAATTGCTGAACTTGACAATGTCTTTTTATACGATATCGATGACCTTGAGGGAATTGTTGAAGCTAATTTGCAGGAGCGGAAAAAAGCTGCCGAAAAAATTAAGCTGATGATTGAAAAAGAAATCGTTGAATTCAAACAATGGCTTGGCATGCTTGGGGTGGTTCCGGTGATCTCAGCCTTACGAGAAAAAGCCCTTGCTATCCAGGCAGAAACAATGGTCAGTCTTGAGCGGAAACTTTCAAATTTATCGGATCATGATAAAAAAGTAATCAATAAACATACGAAGAGTATCATTAACCAGCTATTAAAGGATCCTATTTTACAAGCAAAAGAATTGGCTGCAAGACCAGATGCTGATCAAGCGTTGGAATTATTTATGAAAATTTTTAGCATTGAAGAGCAGGTTCTGGAACAACAATCGAAAGCAGCCGAAACCACTAAAATAATGGTTCATGTACCGCAGGCTTCCTTTCAGTCGTAAGGGGTACTGCATATGTTTACAATTGAAATGACACGGCTGCATGAGTTAACCGTTGTATTATATGCCTTCAGCGTGTTGTTATATTTTTTCGACTTTCTCAACCATAACCGGAGGGCAAACCGTATTGCCTTCTGGTTACTTGCATTTGTATGGGTTTTGCAGACTATTTTTTTGTTTTTTTACATGGTGAAAACAGGAAGATTTCCTGTGTTAACAATCTTTGAGGGTCTCTATTTTTATGCTTGGGTTTTGGTCACGTTATCCCTTGGAATCAATCGATTGCTGAGGGTCGATTTTATTGTGTTTTTTACAAATATATTGGGGTTTATCGTTATGGCCATCCATACCTTTGCCCCGATGCAATATCATTCCCATGTGATGGCAAAACAGCTTGTGTCTGAGCTGCTGTTGATACATATAACCATGGCCATTCTATCTTACGGAGCTTTTTCCTTATCGTTTGTTTTTTCGCTTCTATATCTGCTGCAATACAATTTATTGAAACAAAAAAAGTGGGGAAAAAGACTGCTCCGGCTTGCCGATTTAAACAAACTCGAACGTCTGTCCTATATAATGGCGGTTATTGGTGTGCCGATGCTCCTATTAAGCCTGATTTTAGGGCTGCAATGGGCATTTTTAAAGGTTCCCGGGATGCCGTGGTATGATATGAAAATTATTGGGTCCTTTCTGTTATTGACAGCCTACAGCATTTATTTATACCTCCGGCTTGTCAAAAATTTGTCGGGAAAATCCTTAGCATTATGGAATACTGCATCATTTTTAATTGTCTTAATCAACTTTTTCTTATTTAGTCAATTATCATCTTTTCATTTTTGGTATCAGTAAAATTAGGAGGCAGCTATGAGAAAAATAATCGTAGGCTCAAGACGGAGTAAATTGGCATTAACGCAAACAAATTGGGTAATAGATCAGCTTAAAAAACTTGGAGCCCCATTTGAATTTGAAGTTAAGGAAATCGTAACAAAAGGCGATAAAATCCTCGATGTGACCCTTTCAAAGGTGGGCGGAAAAGGATTGTTTGTGAAAGAAATTGAACAAGCGATGCTAAATAAAGAGATTGATATGGCTGTTCATAGTATGAAAGATATGCCGGCAGTTCTCCCGGATGGGCTTACGATTGGCTGTGTACCATTCCGTGAAGATCACCGCGATGCGCTAATTTCCAGGGATCATGTGAAGCTGAAGGATTTGAAACCTGGTGCGATTATCGGAACAAGCAGTTTAAGACGAAGTGCCCAGCTGCTAGTGCAGCGTCCGGATTTAGAGATTAAGTGGATTCGTGGAAATGTTGATACAAGACTGCAAAAACTGCAGGAAGAAGAATACGATGCCATTATTCTTGCCGCTGCGGGCCTATCCCGCCTTGGCTGGGCATCGGAAACGGTTACTGAATTTATTGATGCCGATATTTGTGTACCGGCTGTAGGACAAGGGGCCTTATCCATTGAATGCCGTGAGGACGACTCGGAGCTCCTTGATTTGTTTGAAAAATTCACCTGCAAAAAAACGGAGAAAGCCGTTAGAGCAGAACGGGCCTTCCTGCAAAAAATGGAAGGCGGCTGCCAGGTGCCGATTGCCGGCTTTGCCTATGTAGATGATCAGGATGAGGTCGTATTAAATGTGTTAGTGGCTTCCCCGGAAGGAAAAGATATTTTTAGGGAAGAATTAAGAGGAACCAACCCGGAAGAGCTTGGTGTTCAGGCGGCTGACCTCTTGATTAAAAAAGGGGCAAAGGATTTGATTGACCGGGTTAAACGAGAGCTTGAGGGTCAATGCTAAAATCTTTACCACTAATGGATAAAAAAGTCCTCGTACCCAGAGGCGAAAATCAAGCGAAATCCTTTTCAAAGCTTGTCGAAGGATACGGAGGGATACCTGTTGAGATCCCTTTAATTGCCTTTCGTCCGATTGAAAACAATAAGCGTCTTCTGGAGTATTTGGAGTCGCTTGATACATATGATTGGCTTATTTTCACCAGTAATGTCACTGTGGAAATGTTTTTTTCCTTTGCACAGAGTGATCGGCCCCTGCCGAAAATTGCGGTGATTGGGAAGAAGACAGCTGAGGTGCTTACGTCGAAAGGGATAAAGGCCCATTTCGTCCCTTCCGCCTATGTGGCAGAGGTATTTGTGGAAGAATTTATGCCGCTTTTATCCAGCAGCAGCAAGGTGCTAATCCCAAAAGGGAATCTTGCCCGGGAGTATATTGCTGCTTCTATTAGCACTATTGGCGCAATTGTAGATGAAATTGTTATCTATGAAACTTACATGCCAAAGGAGAACCGGCTAAAATTAGCTGATATGCTTAGAGAGGAACAGCTTGATATTTTACTGTTTACCAGCCCTTCCACCGTGGATCATTTTATGGATGTGGTAGCAGAGTATGAGCTAAAGGATCACCTACATAAGTGTATCATCGGCTGTATCGGTCCTATAACTAAGCAGAAGCTCCATTCATATGGGCTTCAGGTTCATGCTTCCCCAAAGGAATTTACTGTTAAAGACATGATTAAAAGTACGATAGCTTTTATTGAGGAGGAATTATAAATGGAATTACAATTTTCACGTCATCGCCGCCTGCGTTCAAGTGAGAGCATGCGCGCCCTTGTAAGAGAAAATCATTTAAAAGCGGAAGACTTTATTTACCCGTTGTTTATTTATGAAGGGGAAAACATCCGTAATGAAGTATCCTCCATGCCGGGTGTGTACCAGGTTTCAATGGATCATTTGGAAGCGGAAATGGAAGATATCGTTGCCCATGGCATTAAGTCCGTATTATTGTTTGGAATTCCTGCAACCAAGGACGAATGCGGTCAGCAGGCCTACCATGATCACGGGATTGTCCAGGTTGCGACCCGATTTATTAAAGAAAAATTCCCGGAAATCATCGTGGTTGCTGACACGTGTTTGTGCGAATATACCAGCCATGGCCACTGCGGGGTAGTTGAGGGCGAACATATTCTAAATGACCCATCCCTTGAATTATTGGTTAAAACAGCCGTTACCCAAGCGAAAGCAGGAGCAGATATTATCGCACCTTCCAATATGATGGATGGCTTTGTCGCAGCGATTCGTGCCGGACTTGATGAAGCCGGCTTTACTGACATTCCGATTATGTCTTATGCTGTAAAATACGCTTCCGCCTTCTACGGACCGTTCCGTGAAGCAGCTGAGGGTGCGCCGCAGTTCGGCGATCGGAAAACCTATCAAATGGATCCCGCCAACCGCATGGAAGCCTTTAGAGAAGCAGAATCTGATGTGGCAGAAGGGGCGGATTTCTTAATTATTAAGCCTGGTATGCCATACCTTGATATCGTTCGCGATGTAAAAAATACTTTTAATCTGCCTGTTGTGGTTTACAATGTGAGCGGAGAATATTCAATGATTAAGGCTGCCGCAATAAACGGCTGGATTGACGAGAAAAAGACGGTTCTTGAAATGTTAATCGGCATGAAGCGTGCCGGTGCGGATTTAATCATCACTTACGCTGCAAAAGATGCGATTCGCTGGTTAAAAGAAGAAGAATAATCATTTTTGGAAATGAGGGATTAGCATGCGTTCGTATACGAAGTCGGTTGAAGCATTTAAAGAAGCCCAAACCCTTATGCCCGGCGGTGTAAACAGCCCGGTCCGCGCCTTTAAATCGGTCAATATGGATCCGATTTTCATGGAGAGGGGAAAGGGTTCAAAAATTTATGATATTGATGGCAATGAATATATCGATTATGTGTTATCATGGGGACCGCTAATCCTCGGGCATTCAAATGACCGAGTAGTGGAAGCGCTGAAAAAAACGGCCGAAAGAGGGACAAGCTTCGGTGCGCCTACACTATTGGAAAATGAATTAGCCAAGCTGGTTCAAGAGCGCGTTCCTTCGATTGAAATCGTGCGCATGGTTAACTCAGGAACGGAAGCTACGATGAGCGCTCTTCGCTTAGCACGGGGTTATACCGGTCGCAATAAAATTTTAAAATTTGAAGGCTGCTACCATGGCCATGGTGATTCCCTGTTGATTAAAGCCGGTTCCGGGGTCGCTACACTAGGCTTGCCTGACAGCCCGGGAGTACCTGAGGGCATTGCAAGTAATACGGTTACAGTCCAGTATAATGACCTCGAGGGTGTGCGATATGCTTTCGATCAATTCGGTGATGATATTGCATGTATCATTGTTGAGCCTGTTGCAGGAAATATGGGTCTTGTACCGCCGCTGCCAGGGTTTTTAGAAGGACTTCGTGAGATTACAACTCAACAAGGTGCTTTGTTGATCTTTGACGAGGTTATGACGGGCTTCCGGGTTGGCTATAACTGTGCCCAGGGCTATTTCAATATTACGCCAGACCTTACTTGCCTAGGGAAAGTAATCGGCGGAGGACTTCCTGTTGGCGCGTATGGCGGCAAAGCGGAAATCATGAAACAAATTGCTCCAAGCGGTTCAATCTATCAAGCAGGTACTTTGTCAGGAAATCCGCTTGCGATGACGGCCGGACTTGAAACATTAAGCCAACTGACACCTGAGCACTATGAAGAATTTATTCGAAAAGGGGATCTGTTAGAAAAAGGCATTAAGGCTGCGGCAGAAAAATACGATATTCCGCTTACCTTTAACCGTGCCGGTTCCATGATTGGTTTCTTTTTCACGAATGAAAAGGTTATTAATTATGACACAGCGAAACAATCTAATCTTGAATTCTTCGCGGAATACTACCGCCAGATGGCGGATCAGGGAATTTTCTTACCGCCATCCCAGTTCGAAGGCCTGTTCCTTTCAACTGAACACACGGATGAAGATATTGAAAAAACAATCAGTGCTGTGGAAGTTGCCTTTTCTAAGCTTAAATAATAGGACTGGAACACTCACCTTATTTGGTGGGTGTTTTTTTGATGGAATTGCTAATTCGATCTGGTTCGCGGAATTCTTTGGGAATCGGGCGGAATTAGTGAAGAAGTTCGCGGAATAAATTAGCTATCCCGCGGAAAAACGGCGGAAACCCGCGGAATTACTGGAGAAGTCCGCGGAAAGGTTCTACGTGCCCGAAAAGGCAATCAGAAAAAGCACCCGGTCACCTAGAGAGGGTCTACGTGCCCGAAAAAGCAATCAGACAAAGCACCTGGTCACCTAGAAAGGTTCTATGTGGCCGAATAAGCAATCAGGAAAAGCACCCGGTCACCTAGAAAGGTTCTACGTGCCCAAAAAAGCAATCAGACAAAGCACCCGGTCCCTAGAAAGGCTCTACGTGCCCGAAAAGGCAATCAGATAAAGCACCCGGTCACCTAGAGAGGCTCTACGTGCCCGAAAAAACAATCAGATAAAGCACCCGGTCACCTAGAAAGGTTCTACGTGCCCAAAAAAGCAATCAGACAAAGCACCCGGTCACCTAGAAAGGTTCTACGTGCCCGAAAAAGCAATCAGGCAAAGCACCCGGTCACCTAGAAGGTTCTACGTGCCCAAAAAAGCAATCGGGCAAAGCACCCGGTCATCTAGAAAGGTTCTACATGCTCGAAAAAGCAATCAGACAAAGCACCTGGCCACCTAGAAAACCACAACCCCGCGGAATCTCCTCCCACACCGAGACCTAGTCAAAAGGTCAAAACCATGTCTCGCGGAATACTTCAGGAAACGCGCGGAATTACTGGAGAAGTCCGCGGAATAAATCCACCATCCCGCGGAATAACAGCGAAACCCCGCGGAACCCCAACAAATTCCCGCGGAATCCCCCTCTCACATATCAAAGTAATATTCGAATCCTGAAACTTTCCCCTGCAAATCCGCTTTTTTATCATAATTAATATCCAACTCTCATAGAGTGTAAGTGACATAGTGATTTTGCGTGAAAGGAAACGAAAGGAGGAGTCGCTTTGTCTCAGGAGAATCAATCGAACCTACGATTTTCCTTGGAGGAATCTTTGTGGTTTAGAAAGGGACAGGAAGTCGCAGAACTTGTGTCGATTTCCCTAGACCCGGATATTACCATCCAGGAAAATGATCAATACGTAACCATCCGTGGTTCGCTGGAGCTGACCGGCGAATATAAAACATCCGAACCAAGCAATGAAACCGAAGAGGAAGCATTTTCGAACCAGAAGTATGTGGAGAGGGTAGAGGAACCGGAAGAAGGGACCTGTCAATTTTCCCACCGTTTTCCGGTGGATATCACCATCCCAAATAATCGGATTCAAAGTATTTATGATATTGATGTCCTCGTTGAGTCCTTTGATTATTCCCTGCCGGAGCGCAGCTGTCTGAAATTATCTGCAGAATTAACAATTAGCGGTTTATATGGCGCCCAGCAGCAAGATGTTCAGGAAATTCCGGATGAGTTTGAAGTGCTCCATCGCTCTGAAGAAGAGGACTTCGCCGTAGAATTTGAGCAGCCTGTGCCGCCAACTGGTTTTGCCGAGTCGTTCTTTTTTGAAGCGGAAGCGAGAAAACTGCCAGAAGAAGAAAGTGCAGAGGTTTTCCCGAAATTCCCGAATTTCTCTTATCAAGAGCAATTCCAGGAGCCGGAACCATTCCAACCTTCCTGGAGCTACCAAGAAGCCAGGAATGAACTGGAGCAAACAGCTCCAGTACCAACGGAAAATGTTTATGTAGAGGAGGATGCAGCTGTTATGGAAGAAAGCTCTTCCTCATCTGAAGCAGCACCTCCAAAACAACAAAAGAAGAAAAAGGCTGTTAAAAAGAAAAGCATGACCTTAACCGAGTTCTTTGCCCGTAAAGAAGAGGGTTCAGAGCAAGCCAAATTAAAAGTTTGTATCGTTCAAAAAGGCGATACAGTAGATAGTTTGGCTGATAGGTACGACGTAACCGTTCAAAATCTTCTTAAGGTCAACCACCTTGAAATCAATCAGGATGTACACGAGGGCCAGGTATTATATATTCCTGTGGCACTGGCTAAAAAATAAATCGCACCACACCACAAGTTGAGCGGGTTCAGGAAACCTGCTCTCCTTCTTTCTTTGTGAAAGAGAGCTGAATCTCATGGATAACAAGAATTGGCTTGAAACCCTTTCCCCAATTCTAGAGAATTATCAAATTAAGCCTTATTATGTTGAAGACTTCGGAACCGTACAAAAAGTTTATTCCAATAAAGGAACCTTCGCTCTAAAAAAAATTGCCCCTTCTATTGGGACGGATTTTATTCGGCATGTCCATCTGCTGTATCAAAAGGGCTATAACCGGATTGTCCCGATTTATCCAACCATGGACGGGAGATACGCCGTCCTTCATGACAAGTATTTATATTATTTAATGCCGTGGATGCCAAATGAAATAAAGGAAGACCGTCAGCATAGAAATCAGCAGCTTTTTCGTGAATTGGCCAGAATGCATACCCTTTCGGCCAAGGAGATTGCGGTGAGCCCGGAAGAACGAACCGAGCATTATGAAAAAAACCTGCAACAGCTTGAAAAACATCAGGAATTTTTAGATGGGTTCATTGATGAATGCGAAAAAAAGACGTATATGTCCCCGTTTGAATTATTGTATTGTACGTATTATAACAAGATTAATGAGGCGCTTAATTTCTCAAAAAGAAAGTTTGAAGAATGGTATGAAAAAACAAAAGAAGATGAAAAGGCACGAATGGTCATAACTCACGGGAAATTATCTTCCGAGCACTTTCTATATGATGAACGTGGATATGGCTATTTTATCAATTTTGAAAATGCTCGTTATGGCTCTCCGATTCATGATCTATTACCTTACCTTTCCAAAGCATTGGATACAAATCCAAAGCGGAATGACGATGCGATTGAATGGGTAAACCATTATTTTAAATATTTTCCGTTTAAAGCCGATGAGAAATTATTATTTTACAGCTATTTAGCCCATCCCGTACCAATGATCCAAGCGGTAGAAGGCTATTACCGGAAGCAGCGCTCAAGAAGGAATGAATTGAAGTTTGTCAAACAGTTGCAGCACCGTTATTGGCATTTGACAAATTGTGAGTATGTTGTGATGAGAATGTCGGAAATCGAAGCGATGCAGCAGCAAGCAAAAGAAGGAGCCCAACAGCAGCAGTAATATGCTACTTATGGGCTCCTTAAATAATTTCAAAAAAAATCGAGATTGCAATGGCGATAAAACAAGATAAAAGAATAATATCAAAGAACGTCGGCAAAAGAAGGGTTCGAATAAACTGGAAAATGATAAACGGAATAATAAATTGGGCCGCTATTCTCCTGCACGTTCTAAACCAGGGATGGTATGTGAACTTGTTAAATCTTCTCCTTCCCATCGAAGAGCCCTCCTTTTTAAAATGGCATTTATCTATATATATTCCAGAATTCGGACGGTATCCCCAAATAACTCTAAAATTCTTCCAATTTTCTGATTGAATTGCCATGTTTAATGGAATGCTATAGCATCGGCTATTTCGAAGGCTGCATCCCATGCTTCTTTGGACGATTCAAAATTCAATCAGAGCGCATAGGTATAAATTTTTAAAAATTAGGCAATCATTATTGACGTCTTCCTCTTATTTTGGGTAGTATAACATTATAATTTAATTACGAAAGCAACGACAGGGAATAGTACGATGCCAGCCTGTTTAAAGAGAGGGAAATCATTAGCTGAGAGATTTCCTATGCAGAACGTCGGAAGGTCGCCCTCGAGCTTCTTCTGCGAACGGCTTACAAAGCCAACTAGTAGAAGACGGATGAAATCCGTTATCCGATGAAGCGCCAATCGTGTTTTATGATTGGAAAAAAGGTGGTACCGCGAAGCAAACTCCATTCGTCCTTTTACAAGGAATGGAGTTTTTTTATTTTTCAGGTACAAAAAGGAGGAACTTTGATGGAAACGAAGGAATTAACAATGCCAACGAAATACGATCCGCAGTCGATTGAAAAAGGGAGATATGAATGGTGGCTGCAAGGCAAGTTTTTTGAAGCAAAAGATGATGAAGGAAAAGAGCCCTTTACGATCGTAATCCCGCCGCCGAACGTTACAGGGAAGCTGCACTTAGGTCATGCATGGGATACGACCCTTCAGGATATTATGACCCGGATGAAACGGATGCAGGGCTATGACGTTTTATGGCTTCCAGGGATGGACCATGCCGGAATCGCCACTCAGGCAAAGGTAGAAGGAAAGCTTAAAAGTGAAGGCAAAAGCCGTTATGATCTTGGCCGAGAAAAGTTTGTGGAGGAAACATGGAAATGGAAGGAAGAATACGCCTCCCATATCCGTGACCAATGGGCAAAATTAGGCTTGGGGCTTGATTACAGCCGCGAGCGCTTTACCCTTGATGAAGGACTTTCAGACGCCGTTCGTGAAGTATTCGTCACCCTTTATAAAAAAGGCCTAATCTACCGGGGCGAATACATCATCAACTGGGATCCATCTACCAAAACAGCTCTATCTGATATAGAGGTTATTTACAAAGATGTTCAAGGTGCCTTTTATCATATGCGATACCCGTTAGCGGATGGTTCCGGTCACATCGAAATCGCCACAACCCGTCCGGAAACGATGCTTGGTGATACAGCGGTTGCCGTTCATCCGGAAGATGACCGCTACAAGCATTTAATCGGCAAGACGGTAATTCTGCCGATTACCGGTCGTGAAATCCCAATCGTAGGCGATGATTATGTTGATATGGAATTCGGTTCCGGGGCAGTAAAAATCACGCCGGCACATGACCCGAATGATTTTGAAATCGGCAACCGTCACAATCTTGAACGAATCCTCGTTATGAACGAAGACGGCACAATGAATAATAATGCCGGAAAATATCAAGGACTTGACCGTTTCGAGTGCCGCAAGCAAATTGTAAAAGATCTGCAAGAGCAAGGCGTTCTTTTCAAAATTGAAGACCATCTTCATTCTGTTGGCCATTCTGAGCGCAGCGGTGCTGTTGTTGAACCATACCTTTCTACGCAATGGTTTGTAAAAATGCAGCCGCTCGCAGATGAGGCCATTGCCCTGCAAAGCAAAGAAAATAAAGTAGACTTTGTTCCGGAACGCTTTGAAAAGACGTACATGAACTGGATGGAAAACATCCGTGACTGGTGCATTTCCAGACAGCTTTGGTGGGGCCACCGGATTCCGGCCTGGTACCATAAAGAAACCGGTGAAGTATATGTTGACCACGTGCCGCCGCAAGACATTGAGAACTGGGAACAGGATACCGATGTATTAGATACATGGTTCAGCTCGGCATTATGGCCATTCTCGACGATGGGCTGGCCAAATACGGAAGCAGCCGATTATAAACGCTATTTCCCGACCAATGTTCTTGTAACTGGCTATGATATTATTTTCTTCTGGGTATCACGGATGATTTTCCAAAGCATTGAATTTACTGGGGAACGTCCATTTAAAGATGTTCTGATCCATGGTCTTGTACGTGATGCACAAGGCCGCAAGATGAGTAAATCCCTGGGTAACGGCGTTGACCCGATGGATGTCATTGACCAATATGGAGCCGATTCACTCCGCTACTTCCTTTCAACTGGAAGCTCACCGGGTCAGGATCTTCGCTATACTACCGAAAAAGTAGAGGCAACCTGGAACTTTGCCAATAAAATTTGGAATGCTTCCCGCTTTGCATTGATGAACATGGACGGTCTAAAGTATGAGGAAATAGATTTTAGCGGCGAGAAGTCCGTTGCGGATAAGTGGATTTTAACGCAATTAAATGAAACGATTGAAACCGTTACAAGGCTTTCCGATCGTTATGAATTTGGTGAAGTAGGCCGCGCCTTATATAACTTCATCTGGGATGATTTCTGTGATTGGTATATCGAAATGGCGAAGCTTCCGTTATACGGGGAGGATGAAGCAGCAAAGAAAACAACGCGTTCCATCCTTGCCTATGTATTAGACCAAACATTGCGTTTGTTGCATCCATTCATGCCATTTATTACGGAAGAAATTTGGCAAAACCTCCCGCATGAAGGTGAATCGATTACCACAGCGAATTGGCCTCAGGTGAAGCCGGAGTTGTCAGATGAACAGGCAGCAGGGGAAATGAAGCTGTTAATGGAAATGATTCGTTCGGTTCGCAATATTCGTGCTGAAGTGAATACACCAATGAGTAAGAAAATCAAAATGCTTGTAAAAGCAAAGGATGAAAACGTCCTAAAAGCAGTCGAAAAAAACCGCGCCTTTATTGAGCGCTTCTGTAATCCTGAAGAATTACAAATGGGCATGGAGATTGAAACGCCGGAAAAAGCGATGACCGCTGTGATCACAGGCTTGGAAATCATCCTTCCTCTTGAAGGCTTAATCAATATTGAAGAAGAAATCGCCCGGCTGGAAAAGGAACTCGATAAGTTTACGAAAGAGGTCGAACGAGTTCAAAAGAAATTAAGCAATGAAGGCTTTATGAAGAAAGCGCCTGAAAGTGTTGTGGCTGAAGAACGGGCAAAAGAAAGTGATTACCGTGAAAAGAGAGCATCTGTCGAGGCTCGTCTAAATGAATTAAAAGGTTTATAATAAATGAAGGCGGACCTTGCATAAAGGTTCGTCTTCCTCTCATTTAAGACATAATAATTGGGGTGTCACAAATATGTTCAAAACCTATAACGAAGCCCTTGAATGGATCCATGCGAGGTTACGGCTAGGCATTAAACCTGGATTAAAACGGATGGACTGGATGATGGAAAAATTAGGCCATCCTGAAAAGAAATTGAAAGCAGTACATATCGGTGGGACAAATGGAAAAGGCTCAACCGTTACTTTTTTACGCTCCATCCTTCAAGCAGGGGGATATTCGGTCGGGACGTTTACCTCTCCCTATATCGAGCAGTTCAATGAGCGGATTAGTATAAACGGTAAACCAATCCAAGATGAAGAATTGCTGAAGCTTGCCAATATCATTCGTCCGCTTGCTGATGAATTAGAGGGAACTGAGCTAGGCGGCCCCACCGAGTTTGAAGTGATTACCGCCATGTGCTTCCATTATTTTGCCGAAGTCCATCAGGTTGATTTTTTTGTTTGCGAGGTCGGTTTAGGGGGAAGATTTGATTCTACGAATGTGATCCTGCCGCTCGCCTCCATCATTACAAACATCGGTCTTGACCATACCAGTATATTAGGGAATTCTTATGAAGAAATTGCTTTTGAAAAAGCAGGCATCATCAAGGATCAAACGCCTATTTTTACCGCCGTTAAGCAGCCGGAAGCACGAAGAGTAATTGAACAGCAGGCTGAGAAAAAACAGGCACCATTGTACCGATTGAATCAGGAATTTACCATAAGTTCATATCGCTCACTTTCACATGGTGAAAGCTTTTCTTTAAATTCATTGGACCATTTAGAAATTAGCATGATAGGCAGGCACCAAACAGAAAATGCTGCACTGGCAGTATATGCAGCTCAATATTTAAATAAAAGTGGTTCAGCTGTCCTTACGGAAGAGGCAATCAGAGTGGGATTAAAGCAGGCTTATTGGCCAGGCAGATTAGAGATCCTTTCGGAAAAACCTTTCGTGATCATAGATGGTGCCCATAATGATGAAGGCATCACCACGCTTGTGAATGAGTTGACCACTCGGTTTGCCGAAAAAGAGATTCATATCGTTTTTGCGGCATTAAAGGATAAAAGTTTTGGGAAAATGATTGGTAAATTAGATCAAGTAGCCGATCAAATCTCATTCGTTTCATTCGATTTTCCTCGTGCAGCAACGGCATGGGATTTATTTGAGCAAAGCAAATCACCAAATAAAATGATCGTGGAAAACTGGGAGAACTATCTGAAAAAAACAGTTCAAGAACTAAAACCCAATCATTTACTTGTTGTTACGGGATCTCTCTATTTTATTTCAGAGGCAAAACCGCATTTATGCAAGTTATTGAAAAATTCGAAAATTTCATTATGACAAGCCAATATTTTTTTGATAAAATTATTTTACTTTTATATTCATAAAGAGTAATGGGGAGGGGAGTAAATGAATGTCACTGCACAAGCCAAAAAAGTCATTTGGCTAATTTGGATTTTGTTCGTTCCGGCAGGAATGTGGTTTACATTTACGGCTTATCCCCCTCCTTCACATTTAGCGGGATACGGGCTGGATCTCCTGGCATTTTTGCTGCTGACTTCCGTTGTTGCCTCAATGCCGATGGTCATTAACAATACGCCAATCTTTCTTATTCAGTGGGTGGCACTTGCAACCTTTTTAAGTTTCGGTTTATTTGTGGAAATGGTTTTTGCACAGCTTGCCGTTATTGTCCTGCTTGTAAGACTTAAAGTCCAAAATGACCAGTTGTTTCGTTTACCACTTAATTTAATTATGTTTTTCATTGTTTCATTTGTAAGTGGTTCAGTTTACTATTTACTGGGCGGAGAAACGGGTGTCAGTCTCGCAGACCACCCTCGCTCTGTGTGGCTTGGTATTCTTTATGCTGCAATGAATTATTTTTTAAATCAAATTATTGTTTCCATTTATCTTTATTTTATTTATAAAAGGAAGGAATCCTACTTTGGCAAAGATTTCATCGTTGAGTTAATTACATCCTGCATCACCTTTCCAATCGGATTTATCCTGTATATGCAATACCACCAACTCGGTTTAATGGCCCTGCTTTTTGTAGGGGTTCCATTTGTAAGTCTTTCTATCATATTTAAACTCTATTATTCTAGTGAAAAAATAAACGAGTATTTGCAGTCTGCGGCTGAAATTGGCCATCAAATGGCGGAGCGCCTTCAAGTCAAAGATGTTATAAATTTGTTTATTCAGAAGCTCAGTGAAATGCTGCCGGTGGATTATGCCTATATCATGGAGGCGGCGGATGACGATACGCTGCAATTGGTGCGGAAGATTGAGAGTGGCGAAGTGTTAGACAATAATATGCCGCCCATTCGAAAAAATGAAGGAATTAGCGGAACCGTATTGTCCAATCGCAAGGCTGTTCTATTCGCGAGTAAAAAGGAATGGCTTTCTATTTCAAAAGGGTATATTCCTAGCGATGCCGAAAGTGTTCTATGTGTCCCAATCTTAAGAAGCAAAAAGATCATCGGCGTGTTACTGCTTGCCTCAAAGCGAAAACGTGCCTATGAAAAATCACAACTGATGATTGTCGATATCCTCTGTTCTCATTTTGCAGTAGCGCTCGAAAATGCGAAGCATTATGAGATGACAAAAATGCAGAGCGAACACTGTTCCTTAACGAAATTGTACAATTACCGCTACTTTGACTCCTTGCTTAAAGCTGAATTTGAAATGCTCTATCAATTTAAGCGGAAGGCGCTTTCCCTCATTATTCTTGATATCGACCATTTTAAATCCGTCAATGATACTTACGGACATCAAGGCGGTAATGAGATTCTTTCCGAGCTTGCCGTTCGAGTCAGCCAGTTGGCCGGAAGTCTTGGTACCGTTGCACGTTATGGCGGGGAGGAATTTGTGGTTTTATTACCGGATTTTCAAAAAGAAGATGCTTATCAACTGGCGGAACACATCCGTCAATCCATTGCTAACTGGCCATTTACCATCAAGCAAACTCTTGAAAAAGATAATTGGCAGCAGCAGGTAAGGATTACAGCTTCAATTGGGGTGGCTACTGCTCCAGATGATGCGGAGGATTCGATGGATTTGATCCGGCACGCTGACCGCGCACTTTATGTGGGTGCGAAAAGGGCTGGCAGGAATCGGGTGGCAGAGTATTCGTCGTGTTAATTAGCCAGTATAAGATTTCAATAGTAAAAAAGGTCGGTTCTGAGAATCGGTCTTTTTTATTAGTTATTAATCCTTTTTAACTAAAACTAGTAATAATTTAAACTTTAAGGATTTATAATAAATTGATAAAATAAGAGAAATAAAGTAGATTTTTGTATATTTTTTTCAGATAATGTAGAATAATGGAATTATATTTCTGTAGGGGGAGTTGGTATGAAAGTACTATTAAAAGATGAAAAAGGTCTTACTTTATTGGAGATCCTTTTATCCATCTCTCTACTTTCTATTGTTTTGTTGATCTTTTTCGGCTTCTTTATTCAATCAAATACTTTTGCATCACAGAGTAAAAGTCAATTGACAGGAAGTCAACTGAGCCAAGAAATATTAGAAAAGGTGAAAAGTAATTATCCCTCCATCCAATCGAGCTTGGGCGCAGATCAATACTTGACAACGGCCGGTTGGAACACCCTTTATCAAACCAATATTACAGGAGAATATTATATTCAAATTAATAGCCAGAAATTTTATCCCCGGGTCAAAATAATACCTGCGAATCAACAAAATGCTAGTTTTTCAGACCAGTTGATGTATATTCAGGTTGAAATTGGAGTCTATCAAAAAGGTACCTGGGTGAAGAAATTTGAAACATATGGATTTAAGGGGAACTAGCATGAAAAAAAATGGATTTACCCTAGTAGAACTTTTGGTTACCTTAGCTCTCGTTGGGATGGTCATTGGGATTCTTGGAGCGGTCTTTAGCTCAGGTCTGAAACAAGGTGTACAGTCTAAAAAAGATATCTTTCTTCAAGAAGAAGCAAACAATGTTGCAACCTCACTGCGAAGAGCTCATTTAAATCAACCGACTTATACGATTTTAGTTTCTAACAATGCGATTGCCTTGAATGGTGTCACAATTTCAGATAAGTATCAGTACCAGGCAACGATTAAATATAACAATACCACTTATACAAATAACCAAACCGTTACTATTACAAGTAGTTCTCCAGTTATGATCGAGATTACATTCATCAAAGATAATTCTACTTATAAATTAAGAACTACATTATCTAGAGGGGTGTAATTATGTTAAAAAATGAAAGAGGTTCAACCTTAATTACAGTTTTACTAATGGTCGTAGTTTTTACTGTGATTGGGTTAAGTCTCGTCGGTTTAAATGTCAGCAATGCAAAACAAGGAACACAAACAAAAAATAATTTACAGGCTACCAATCTTGCTGAAATGGGAACGACTCAATTAAAGGAAATGGTTTATGCAAAATTAGCTGATCCTACCTATACCAGTATGAGCCTTACTGATATCCAAACAAATTTACAAAGCTATTTAAATACAAATATTAACACAGATTATAAGGTTTATAATACAATGAGCAGTCCGAAATTCCGAATAAATTCAGCTACTGTTACAAGCTGGATTGAGGGCACTAACGAAGTAATCAATGTTGCATTTAATTCAATGGGCACTTCTTCAAATAATCAGACGAAGAATGTTACAGGATCGATTCAGTTGAAAAGGACAAAAGCATTCCCAGCACCTCCTTCTGGAGCAACCGTTTTCTCAACAGATCAAAGTGTAAGCAGCAATACGGACCAATCCTTTCAAACCGTTTATTATAGTGATGATCTAGCAATGGCCTCCAATACCAATATTTTGGTTAGTAAGGATTTATATGCACAAGGAACGATTACACAGAGCAGCAACTCAGATTTAATTGTTAATGGCAATGCTTATGTTACAATACTGGACCCTAAAACAAATAATAATCCGGGTAATCTATCGCTTATGTGTGTAGATCAAACATTATATGTATATACCCCAGACACGACTGCTAGGATTTCTTATACACAATTACCTTTTTCTAACAGAAAAGGTACTTATCAAAATTGTCACGATGTCCAGATTGCTAATCCTGCGTTTAATGGTATTTTTGCAAAAAATGTACAGTATATTTCATCGATTCCTGAACCTTGGAACAGAAACAAACTTACGATGGAAAATATCCAGTATCCATAGCCAATTTTTATTAGTATATTTTTTTTGTAAAATTAGTGAATCGATTGTCCTATGAAATTTAATGGAGTGTGAGTATATGGTCAGTTTTATATGGTCTATAGGGTCCGTGTTGGTGATTCTATTAATTATGTCCTTATTACCACTAGGTTTTACATTCAGAGGTAAGCTATCTATTGCCTTGGCAAGTCTTGGTCTTTCTCTCGCGGGTTTAGCAGCCATAGCCGTTTTGTCATTTTGGCAAATAGCAATTGTTCTTATATTGCTTTCGTTCCTAACAGCTTATATGATGGAACGTCGGATCGGCAATATTATTCATGTTGGAAACGAGCAGTTTGAAGATGTGTTAGAAGAAATGGATGAAGAAACCTCTATTGAAGAATCCAAGCTCGAAATTGTAAAAGAAGAAAACTTTTTAGAGATTACTAAAATTGAATCGATTGATAATTTTGAGTCTCATAACGAAATTGACTCACTGAATCCAGAGCCAATTTTATCTGCACCAGAACCAGAACTGGTGGCTGTTAATGAGATGTTGGATGTAGATGAATCCTTTTTGCTTGACCGTGAGATGGAGCATGATGTTCTTTCCGAAGATATGACTGAGCTTGAGGAGGATTATCTTTCTGATATTGAGAGTTTGCTAGTGGATGATTTTGAAGTTAAACATGAAGAAATTAAAGAATTTGACTCATTGGAGGATGCATCATTAGAATTACTATTTTCCTCAGATGAAGAAGCAGGGCTAGATGAAACAGAAGAAAGTGCAAAGAAGTTAGTTTTACAAAAGTAGCTAATTTATATGGAATTGTATGAAGGGAGGCAGAAAATGTGGGGAAGAATCAACAAATGTTGAAGTTATTTATTGTGTTATTCCTGTGTACCGCATTTATTTTTAGTTTCTCCCATTTCGGTGCCCAAGCCTTTGAAAATTTGTCGAAGGCGAACGGAAAATTTTCTGATGGGACCACCGTTGGAACGTTAGTTCTATCAGGAAAATCCGAAAGTGAAGTAGCTGGTTTATTAGAAAATAAATATTCCGACTGGTTAAAGAATACGAAAATGGAGCTTCAATACAGGGAAAAAACAGCCCCATTTGATTTAAGCCAGTTTGAATTTGATGTAAATCAAACAATAAATTCAATAAAAGACGGTCAAAAAAACCCTGCGTACATTACGATTGAAAAAACACAGGTGGAGGATCAGCTGCAAATTCTTTTTCCTCAGCTGCAGACAAACGAAATTGATCTGGTAAAGCTTACGAAAAGTTTAATGGATACGGCATCACAGTTGGCAAATGGCCAATATAGTTTTGACTTAAATAAAGATCACTTGCTGGCTGGCCATTATCCAAACACTTCCACATTAAATGTTGCAGTTATTACTTTGAAAAATGTTACGGATCCGCTTCAGGACATCCTAGAGACAACTACTTCAATTGAAATACCGGAGAAAGCCACTTTTTCACTGCTTGATTTTGTAAAAAAACATAAGCTTGAAAATACATCCGCGTTAAATGTATTAGCGACAGGAATCTATCAAGCAGTACTGCCATCCAATTTTACAATAGATGACAGAAATATAAGTAGCACACTTCCAGCTTATGCAAAGCTAGGCTTTGAAGCAGAGGTAAATTCAACAAGTAATGAGGATTTAATCATAACCAATCCCAACGAGTCAAAATATACTTTAGAGCTTCAATTAGAAAAAAATAAATTAATCGTGACCTTATTGGGTGAACCATTTTTATATGATTACAAGGTTTCTATAAAAGAGACACAGACTCTAGAACCGAAGACAATATTACAGTATAGCCCTCTTCTTTTACCCGGAAAAACAGAAATTAGGACAAAAGGGGTCAATGGGCAAATGGTTAAGGTATATCGTGATATCTATCAACAGGGCCAATTAAGTAAAAGCGAATTGATCTCAGATGATTATTATCCGCCTGTCTATCAAGTCGAAGTGCATCCTTTGGGAGGAAGTGTTCAATCGACAGGAACAACTGGAAATCAGTCTAACACGACAGGAAATGACCAATCAGGTAGTGGTACATCGAATAGTACAATTGTAAATCAATCATCATCAACTACTGGTTCCACCCAGAACAGTACGAATAACAGCATTTGGGGTAAACCGAATGAGCAGTCAAAATAATGTCACAAAAGCAGGGATGGAAGATGAAACAAATACGAAGACGACTTGGTGACTTGCTAATCGAAGAAGGATTGATTACGTCAGAGCAGCTTGAAACCACATTAGCCGAGAAAAATACCAATCAAAAACTTGGTGAGGCACTGGTTCAAAGGGGATTTATCAGCGAACAGCAATTGATTGAGGTACTGGAATACCAGCTTGGTATTCCACATATCAGCCTTTTCCAATACCCGTTTGATACTAATATTTTTTCTCTTGTCCCAAAAGAAACAGCACGGCGAAATTTAATTATCCCGTTAAAAAAGGACGGCAATAAGCTTTTTATCGCCATGGTTGACCCAATGGATTTCATTGTGATGGATGATTTACGCTTGTCAACGGGCTTCCAAATTGAGGCGGCCATTGCGACTAAAGACGATATCTTAAAGGCGATTAATAAATATTATGATGTGGATGATGGTCTCGACCAACTGCTTGATGAATTGCCGCAAAATGAGAAGGGACGAAATGATGACGTATCCGACCTTGATTCACCTATTGTTAAACTGGTTAATCAGATTTTAATCAATGCGGTGATCCAAAAAGCAAGTGATATTCATATTGACCCACAGGAAACCAAGATCCTTGTCCGCTATCGAATTGATGGGGTCTTACGCAATGAACGTGTTCTGCCAAGGCATATGCTAAGCGTCTTAACTGCGAGAATAAAAATCATGTCTAATCTTGATATAACCGAACACAGGATTCCACAGGATGGACGGATTAAAATGAATCTAGATTTCCATACCCTTGACCTGCGCGTATCAACCCTTCCGACTGTATACGGAGAGAAAATTGTTATGCGGCTCCTGGATATGAGTTCTTCGTTAAATGATATAAACAAACTAGGATTTAATAGCCTTAACTTAAAGAGGTTTGGAGAATTAATCGAAAATCCAACAGGTATTGTCCTCATCACAGGGCCGACAGGGTCAGGAAAATCCTCGACTTTATATGCTGCACTAAATAAGCTGAACAGTGAGGAAGTTAATATCATAACAATCGAAGACCCTGTAGAATACCAGTTGGAAGGTATTAATCAAATACAAGTAAACCAAAATGTAGGGATGACCTTTGCGGCGGGTTTAAGATCGATCCTACGTCAAGATCCGAACATTATCATGGTCGGTGAAATTCGTGATAAGGAAACCGCTGAAGTGGCTATCCGTGCCTCACTAACTGGGCATTTAGTCTTAAGTACACTGCATACTAACGACTCAATCGGTACAGTCACGAGGTTAATTGACATGGGAGTGGAGCCGTTTATGTTAGCTTCATCCTTAAGTGGTGTTGTAGCTCAGCGGCTTGTCCGCAAGGTATGCCGTGAATGTATGGAGGTTCAGGAGCCTTCAAAGCGTGAGATTGAGATTTTTGCAAGACGAGGAATAAAAATAGAAAAAATTCATCGGGGTAAAGGCTGCTCCTTCTGTAATATGACGGGCTATAAGGGAAGAATAGCCCTTCATGAAGTTCTGGTTATTAACGATGAAATGCAGCGCTGTATTATGAATGGAGAATCGTTTCAAAAATTGAAGGAATTAGCGAAGAAGAGTAAAACAATCTTCTTAATTGATGATGGCTTATTAAAAGTTAAACAGGGTTTAACGACTACTGAAGAAGTATTACGAGTAGCAACTCTTGAATAGGAGTAAATGTAGATGAAAGAAAAAATCGATCAAATACTAAGAGCGGCAATTGAATACAAAGCTTCCGATGTCCATTTAACAGTCGGAGTTCCACCTGTCATGCGTATAAACGGTGATTTAAAAAGGTATGGAACGGATAAACTGCTTCCTGATGATACCGAGGGAATGGCAAAAGCAATCATTCCTGAACATTTATGGAATGTATTTAAGGAAAAGGGTGAACTTGATTTTTCCTATGGGGTTCCGGGAATTTCCCGCTTTCGTGTAAATGCTTTTCACCAGAGGAAAAGCGTATCTATCGCATTAAGGACAGTTGCTTCAAAAACCCCGACGATTGAGGAATTGGACTTACCAGAAGTTATTGGGAAATTAGTAGAAAAACCTCAAGGTCTCATTCTTGTAACTGGACCAACAGGGAGCGGTAAATCTACTACCCTTGCATCGATGATTGATTATATGAATCGCACGATGCGGAAGCATATCATTACACTTGAAGATCCGATTGAGTATCTTCATAAACATGGAAATTCAATCATAGACCAGCGGGAAGTAGGGTTTGATACCAAATCCTATGCCAGTGGCTTAAAAGGTGCCCTTCGTCAGGACCCAGATGTTATTCTCGTTGGGGAGATGCGGGACTTAGAAACGATAGGTATCGCGATCACAGCTGCCGAAACCGGGCACCTTGTCTTAGGAACCCTGCATACATCAAGTGCACCGACAACGATCAACAGGATCATAGACGTTTTTCCGCCAGCGCAGCAGCCACAGATTCGCGTCCAGTTAGCGTCAGTTTTAGTGGGGGTAATTTCACAACGACTTTTCCCAACGGCAGATAAAAAAGGCCGGAAAGCTGCTACAGAAATAATGGTAAATAATCCGGCCATCGCCAACTTAATTCGCAATGAGAAAATTCATCAAATCCAAAGCACCATGCAAACCTCCCGTGCCCAGGGTATGCATACGCTTGAAATGAGCATAAAGGATTTGCTTGACCGCAACCTTATTCAGAAGGAAGCGGCTTCACAATATTTACATGAGAAGATGCTAAATGGCTAGATTTAAATATTCAGGACGCGACCGAAAAGGTAAACGGCAGGGCACAATTAATGCGACTTCCAGACGTGAAGCAATGGAAAAACTTAGAGAAGAAGGCATTCGCGTTATTGAAATGAATGAAGTTCCTGAAACGCTCATGACTAAAGACCTATCTTTTGGAAAACCGGTAAAGCTTCAACATTTTGTTATTTACTTAAGACAATTTGCGACTTTATTAAAGGCCGGGGTAACAGTTGTGGATGCCACTGCCATTCTTGCTCAGCAAACAGAGAGTAAAGGATTAAAAAAAGCATTGCTTGATGTTGAGCAGGATTTAAGGGAAGGGAACCCACTTTCAGAGGCTGTTTCAAAACACAAGAAAATTTTCACACCGATGTTTATTAACATGGTAAATGCAGGTGAAGTCAGCGGGAATTTAGATATTACCCTTGATCGATTAGCAGATCATTTTGAAAAACAGCACTACACAAGGCAGAAAATCGCATCTGCACTTTCTTATCCCATCGTATTAGGTTTTGTCGCAATTGGGGTAGTTATCTTTTTATTAGTTGCTGTAGTTCCGACATTCGTTTCAATGTTTGATCAAATGGGTGGCAAACTTCCAGCAATTACTTTGTTAGTTATATCTGCGAGTAAATTTATGCAAACTTTTTGGTGGCTTATAGTCCTTTTTATCGTAATTATAGTGATTTCGATATCTTATTTGAAAAAAAATAGTAATACGAAATACTATTTAGATTTAATCCTGTTAAGAATGCCGATATTTGGGAACTTAATGCAAAAAGCTGCACTTGCTAGAATGATGAGAACATTAAGCTCCTTATTTTCTAGCTCGGTTCCAATTCTTCAAGCAATGTCAATCGTTGAAAAGGTAGTAGAGAACGAGGTTCTTGCTAGGGTAATTCAGGAATCCCGTAATACTCTTGAAAGAGGCCGCTCAATGACGGAACCAATGGAAAAACATTGGGCATTTCCACCTTTGGTTACACAGATGATCGCAATAGGCGAGGAAACTGGTGCTTTAGACGCAATGCTTTCAAAAATTGCAGAATTCTATGAAAAAGAAGTAGAAACTGGTACTGATCGATTAAAATCATTAATAGAACCAATAATGATTGTTGTACTATCCGGCATTGTTGGTACTATAGTTACAGCGATAATGGTACCTCAATTTGCCATGTTCGACCAATTTCAACAAATGAATCAATAAATGACAATAAAACTATAAAACTGATAAAATATTACAAAAAAATATATTTTCTACTTCTAATTAAATATCAATTAAAGTATAATAAAAAGGACTATAATAATAGGTTCAAAGAACCATAGAGGAGATGAAAGAATGCTTCAAAGTTTAAAGAAAAAAGTAAAAGATCAAAAGGGTATGACACTAATTGAATTACTAGCAGTTATTGTTATTTTAGGGATTATTGCAGCAATTGCAATTCCATCTATTTTAGGATTAATTGACAATTCTAAAAAAGATGCGCATGTGGCAAATGCTCAACAAATGCTTAATGCTGCTAAAATGGCGATTGCATCGGACGCTACGTTACAAACAGGTCCTCATTTTTTAACCTTAAATGATTTGGAAACTAAAAATTATCTTGACCCTGTAGATAGCCCTGATTCGTTAGCATATTCGAAAGGAACAACACTTAGCGCAGCTGATTCTACCGTCTCATATGTTCAGATTCAAGATGGGAAAGTTGTTGGAGTTAATCTTATAGAGGTTGCTGGTACTGGCAAAAGAGGAATATCGGTAATCAAAACAGATGGTACCAGTGTTTCATCTAAGGATTTTAATCGTGGATTAGTTTCTCCATAATTTTATGTATATTAAAAGGAAAGTGTAAATTAAATAAATGAAGATATTATATTTTATTATATTTATATATGGATGTATCTTCGGCTCCTTTTTTAATGTTGTCGGTCTTAGGACCCCATTGAAGAAATCTATTGTTGCCCCACGTTCGGCATGTCCAACCTGCGGGCATCAGTTAAAAGCTTACGAGCTAATACCAGTAATTTCATACTTGCTTCAAGGGGGAAAATGCCGCGGCTGTAAGTCGCGGATTTCTCCTATTTATCCAACTTTTGAACTATTAACTGGAATTTTATTTGCAGCAGCACCATACTTGGTCGGACGGTCTTGGGAGTTAGTGATTGCTTTAACACTTATTTCACTTTTTATGATAATCATTGTTTCAGATATTCACTATATGATCATCCCTGATAAAATTTTACTATGGTTTGCAGGGATTTTTTTATTGGAACGAATCTTTTTGCCCTTAAGTCCTTGGTGGGACAGTCTTTTCGGGATGGTTGCCGGCTTCCTTCTATTGCTATTCATTGCTCTGATTAGTAAAGGCGGAATGGGCTTTGGTGATGTGAAACTGTATGCTTTACTGGGATTTGTATTAGGTGTCAAACTAGTACTTTTATCCTTCTTTTTATCAACATTATATGGGGCAATTATTGGCGGACTAGCACTTATTTTAGGAATAGTCAAAAGGCGCCAGCCCATTCCATTTGGCCCGTTTATTGCAGCAGGAACATTGACTGCTTATTTTTGGGGATCGGATTTAATCAACTTGTACTTGCAATTTCTAAATCACGGAATATAACTAAGGGGTTTATGATATGGCTTTTTCCCTCTTCGCACCCAAAAACCGAATTATTAATCTTGTCTTGAATGATCATTCGATTCGTTTTGTTGAACTAAAGCAGGCGGATCCTCCTATAGTACAGAGGTGGAACGAGCGCTATCTTCCAGCTGGGATTATTAGTGAGGGTAAAATAACTGATGCTGAATCCCTGTCCAACATTCTGGAGGAATGTATTGATGAATGGAAAATTCAGCGTCGTTCCATCCGCTTCATCGTACCTGATCCGCTTGTTATCATAAGAAAAGTGTCGATACCATCGGAAATTCAGGATGATGAATTGAAGGGATATCTTTATTTGGAACTTGGTTCAAGTATTCACCTGCCCTTTGAAGAACCGGTTTTTGATTATTACCTTTTGAATGATAATGGCAAGACGAAGGATTTATTATTATTTGCTGCTCCTGAGCAATTTGTCACGGAATATGCCGAATTATTTTTCAAGCTAAAATTAAACCCTATTGCGGCCGATATATCACCGCTTGCTTTGTATCGTTTATATTATCGGCTCGATATGAAGAGCCGTAATGAAGTCCTATTTACCGTCCAATTTGATTTGACAAGTGTTAATTTATGTATTTTTGAAGATACGGTACCGCTTGTCATGCGTCAGTTTCCTTTGCCGTTCAATCCGGATCATTGGGAAATGAAGCGCGGCGGATTAGGGATCATGGAGTACAAATATATCGGTGAATCGGAAGAACTGGCGATTCAAATTGAAGATATTTTTAGAGAGATCAATATGCTTCATGATTTTTACAGATACTCTCTTAGCAGTGAGAAGCAGGATGTCACCAAGTACCTCTTAAATGGAGACCATCCGATGCTTACCGCGATTTATGATGAAATGAAAGAGAGATTTGAGGTACCAATTGAAAAAATTTCTCTGGAAAATGAGTTAAAAGGAAAATCTGAAAGCGTACCAGAAAATCATTTACTGGCTTTAGGGCTCGCTTTAAAAGAGGTGAAATAATGCTAGTAGAAATCAACCTGTTACCGCAAAAAGAACCGAAAAAATTGGGCCTGATTCTTACAATCGGCAGTCTACTAGCATTATTATTAATGATTGGCGGAATTTATTATTTGCAGATTCATTCGGTCAATAATGAAATGGCTTCCGTAGATCAACAAATTTCGATGACGAAGAATCTTGCTGATAAAGAACAAAGCAATGCTCAAGCAGTGGAATCATCCAATTCTGTAAACCAGTTAAAGAGTGCGATTGATTGGGCCAATAATTATCCGATTCTAACAGTCCCGGTTATGCGCTACCTATCATCATTATTGCCGGAACGCGGCTTTATTCAATCATTTAGCTATAATGAAACTGGGACGGTCACTCTCTCCGTTCAATTTGATAGTTCAAGAGAAGCAGCTTATTTTCTGGATAGCTTAACGCAATCGAAATGGATTGAAGAAGTTTCCTTAAGTTCTTTATCAACCACAACCATTGAAAGCAACACAGCTGCTAATTCAGCTGTTCCAAATAATCAAACAAATGCTACGAACACTACCGGTACAACATCTAATACGAATAACACAAATACTGCTGGTGGTACTAATCAAAATCCAGCAGCCAATAGCACGAATTCTGCAAATCAAACAAACAGCACTACGACGACAACCGTGCTTCAGTCTGACCAAAATGGCACAACAGTTAAGCAGACCACCCAAAACGGTTCGACGGGTACAACAACAAATTCGAGTACTGCAAATAATGCAACGAGCAGTCCAGCAGCTGCCAATAGCTCAACAAGTGATAATTATCTGCCGCGTTATACTGGAAGCTTTGAAATCAAATTTAATAACGACTATATTAAAAAGGTTTTAAAAAAGAGCAAGCAGAATGAGGAAGGAGTGGCTGGTTCATGAGGCTTCGTTTCTCAAAAAGAGATAAGTTAATATTAGGGGGCGGTGCTCTGTTAACAGCTCTCCTTATTGTTTTTGCTCAATTCCTATTTTTATCGCCGGCAAAATCCGCTTTAGCATCTAAGCAGCAGGAATTAACGAATGATCAAAATTTGTTGGATATCGTCAGCAAAAAAAAGACGGAAACCGCAACGGTTACGTCTGAAGATACAAGGGAATTGCAAATGAAAGTTCCTGTTGAGCCGCTTGAAGACCAGTTTATTTTAGATTTGGAAAAGGCTGAAACGATTTCCAGTAGCTTGATTAAATCGATGAGCTTCTCACAGGACGCGGATGTCACTTCGGCAAATACTCAAGCAGGGGCAGGCAATGCGAATAACGGGCAAATCACGGCGACTGGTCAAAATACGGCTACTGCCGGTTCAACAGCTCAGAATGGTACCAGCTCTAATGGGACAACCACAACAACTTCAAACCAGGCAGCATCCACCCAAACATCAGCTAATCAACAGCAAGCAGATGCACCGCCTGCTGGGATGAAAAAGCTGACGGTCAGTCTGAGCGTTCAATCACCAAATTATGAGGACTTTGAAAAATTTGTCGGTACTTTGGAATCGTTAAAACGAATTGTTGTGGTTGAATCGATTAACTACTCTGGACCTCCAGAAGTCACTTCACTTGGTCAGGACAGCCAGCCGTTTACCTACAGTCTTACAGTTTCAGCCTACTATATGCCAGGATTAACTGACCTTCAGGCACAGTTGCCAAAGATCGACGCACCGGCACCGGCCGGTAAGGAAAACCCATTAAGCACGTTTGCTGATATACCGACACTGACAAAATAAGCACTGTCATAATCGTACAAAAAATTTGGCGAAATCATTCGATAACAAGACGACAAAAGTCTTGTTATTTTTTTTTGTCAATATGGTAGGATGGGTTAAATTAGGAATAAGTAGAGAGGGGTACGAAGAGTGGACAAGCCTAACCGGGGCAACACGATCACCATTAAATTAAATCAAGAAACCAAAAATATTGGTGGAGAACCTCAATTAATTGAAGCGGAACCCAGTCAGGAGCAGCTATTGCCAGAAGTCATTAAAATAGATCCCGAAACTGTGAAGGACGAAGTTTTATTAGAACCGGATGAGGAAGAAGCTTTTTTAGAAACTGCCGCTGCAGAAGACGCGATAGACGATGAAAGCTTTGACTGGATTATTCCGGAATCATCCGGTCATGAAATCGAGGAATTCAAGATTGTCAGTTCCCAGAAAAATAAAAAGGTCGAGAAAAAGAAAGCTTCTTCGATTATTCCAAGTCTTAAAAAGAGTAGTATAAAGGACTTTCGGACCATTATTTTATCTACTGTTTGTGCGATTATTTTAGGCACTGGCTTTGGAATTCTTATGCTTAAGCTGATTAGCACAGACCAGAGTAACAAAACGACAGCAGAGCCTGCGGCAGTAATGAATCAAGAAACAACGAATACGAAGGTTAGCACCACTTCAGCCGTTATCAAGCCTTTTACAGCTTTTGTTGTCCAAGGGGGTGTCTTTTCCTCCAAGGATTCAGCATATTCGTCAGAACAACAATTGGCCGATAACGGGGCTCCGTCAAGCTCCGTCAAGGTTGATGGGAAGCAATACTATTTATTCATAGGGGTTTCAGATAAAATTGACACAGCCAAAAAGCTTGGAAGCTATTATATTGGTCAAGGAATTAATGATGTCTGGGCCCACTCCATCTCAATTCCGGAAAAGACAATTAGCAATATAACGGCAGATGACAAAGCCTTTTTAGAATCAGCTCTCCAATCCTATCAGCAGCTTTCAAACGTTACCTCCTCTGCGGTTCTAACAAGCAGCATATCGGATCAATCGGGCAAATTGATTTCGCAGTTAGACCAGCAGGTCAATAGCAGTAAGCAATTGAAAAATGATAATATTAAAAAGCTGCAAGCAGATTTATCTCAATCGGTAGCAAAACTAAAAGACTTTCAAAAATCAAAAGAGGCTAAAAACCTAATCGATGCCCAGCAATATCTATTAAACTTCCTGGCACTTTATTATTCGCTATAATTTTTCGACATGGTTGTCGAGAATTTGATATTTTCCGGGAAATGAACCCACTCCTTCAATGCCTATCCAAAAATGGAATAGGCTCTCTTTATTTTATCAATCTATATGAATAAATTGTAAAATTTTATCAAACTTTAATGATATAAAAATTGTTTGCTTCGACAATTTCTGATACGATTATTTTGTATCTCCCTAATACGTTGCATAAAGGTATGGTGATGGAATGCAAAACCTCATATTAGCCTCTTCTTCTCCACGGCGAAAAGAACTTCTAGAAAATCTCCGCTTAACCTTCGCGATTTCAAGCAGTGATGTTGATGAGAGCTTTGACCCAGGACTTTCTCCTGAGGAGGTAGTGATGGAGCTTGCCAATCGAAAGGCACAGGTAGTTTTTAAGAAAAACAGTCATGCATTTGTGATAGGTGCTGACACTATTGTGGTTGCGAATGGTCAAATCTTAGGTAAGCCAGCGAATGAGGCAGAAGCCAGCAAGATGTTAAAAATGCTTTCAGGTAAGCAGCACGATGTGTACACAGGTGTTTCAATTATGTCTCCAAAAAGTCAAGTGCGTTTTTATGAAAAAACGGAAGTTTGGTTTTGGGAGTTAACGGACGAAGAAATCGCGTTCTACGTACAAAGCGGCGAACCGCTTGATAAAGCAGGTGCATATGGCATCCAGCAGCTAGGGAGCATGCTTGTCAAAAAAATAAATGGAGACTATTTTGCGGTTGTCGGACTGCCTGTTGCAAGGACGATTCGTGAGTTAAAACAATGCGGATATCCATTGCCGTATTAATTGTTCATTAACTCCCCATTAAGGGAGGAAAAAGAGTGTCCACTAATTCATTAATGATTCGTGATTTCCCTCAAGATGAACGTCCAAGAGAACGGTTTATTCAACATGGCCCACAAAGTTTATCCAATCATGAACTGATTGCGATTCTCCTCCGAACCGGTACGAAAGATGAATCGGTTCTGCAATTATCCAATCGGCTATTGACTCATTTTGAAGGGTTGCGGCTGTTAAAGGCTGCAACTCTTGAAGAAATTACTTCCATAAAAGGAATCGGTACCGCAAAGGCGATCCAGATTCTTTCGGCTGTAGAAATCGGCAGAAGAGTGGCCAACCTGTCCTTCAATGATCGGTACACGATCCGTTCACCGGAAGACGGGGCAAATTATGTCATGAATGATATGCGCTTTTTGTCCCAGGAGCACTTTGTCTGCTTGTATTTAAACACGAAAAATCAAGTGCTCCACAAACAAACGATTTTTATCGGAAGCCTGAACGCAAGCATCGTCCATCCGCGCGAGGTCTTTCGCGAAGCCTTAAAGCGCTCGGCTGCCTCGATCATCGCCTTGCATAACCACCCGTCAGGCGACCCCACACCAAGCCGTGAGGACATTGAGGTGACAAAGAGGCTTGTAGAGTGTGGGAAGATGATTGGGATTGAAGTGCTCGATCATTTAATTATCGGGGAAAATAAATTTGTTAGCTTAAAGGAAAAAGGATATTTATAACACTATGATTTTATTTGACGTTGGGCTATAATATTGGTTATGATTTTTTAGTGCCATTTGAATTAGATAATTTGAACTGAAATAAAAAACAGGTAGTACATACCTTATGGAAATGATTGAAAGGGAGATACACATTATGTTTGGAATTGGTTCTAAAGACCTTGGAATTGACTTAGGAACTGCGAATACCCTTGTATTTGTGAAAGGAAAAGGGATTGTCCTTCGGGAACCATCGGTAGTGGCAATTCAAACGGATACCAAAAGTATTGTTGCCATCGGGAACGATGCAAAAAATATGATTGGACGGACTCCCGGGAATGTGGTTGCGACTCGGCCGATGAAAGATGGCGTCATTGCTGATTTTGAAACGACTTCAGCGATGATGAAATACCATATTCGTCAAGCGCAAAAGAGCAAAAGCGTTTTTTCCGGTAAGCCTTATGTGATGGTCTGTGTGCCTTCAGGAATTACCGCAGTGGAAGAAAGAGCGGTAATAGATGCGACAAGACAAGCGGGTGCGAAGGACGCCTACACGATTGAAGAGCCTTTTGCTGCTGCGATCGGTGCTAATTTACCGGTTTGGGAACCAACCGGAAGCATGGTGGTTGATATTGGCGGTGGGACAACGGAAGTAGCCATTATCTCATTAGGCGGAATTGTTACGTGCCAATCGATCCGCATTGCCGGTGATGAAATGGATGAATCGATTATTTCATTTATCCGCAAAAATTATAACTTAATGATTGGTGACCGTACTGCTGAGACGATTAAGATGGAAATTGGTTCTGCAGGCAGTCCTGATGGAATTGAAAATATGGAGATTCGCGGTCGTGATTTATTGACAGGTCTTCCAAAAACAATTGAAATTACCGCTAAAGAAGTTGCCGTTGCCTTAAAGGATACGGTCTATGCCATTGTGGATGCGGTGAAAAATACATTAGAAAAAACCCCGCCTGAATTAGCGGCTGACATTATGGACCGCGGGATTGTGTTAACCGGCGGCGGTGCTCTATTGCGAAATTTGGACAAGGTCATTAGCGAAGAAACGAAAATGCCTGTCCTTATTGCAGAAAATCCGCTTGATTGTGTGGCAATTGGTACTGGCAGGGCTTTAGATCAAATTCATGTATTTAAGAGCAGAGCGAAGGATTCAAGATAAATCCTTCAAATATTAACTACTTATTTTTATTAGAAATTATAGAGGTGTATAATCATGCCACAGTTTTTTTTGAATAAACGTCTGATTGTTTTGCTTGTCAGTATTATTGTTCTCGTGGCATTGATTGGGTTTTCATTAAGGGAGAGAAGTAAGCTAACCTGGCCGGAGCAGTTTGTCAAAGACACGGTCGGCTGGGTTCAATCCCTGGTTTCTAAGCCTGCCCATTTAGTAGCAGGCTTTTTTGGAAATCTCCAGGATCTTCAAAATACATATCAAGAGAATAAAGAATTAAAATCCCGTGTCGAGGAACTTGTCAGCCTTGAGTCCCAAGTCCAAGGTCTGAAAAAAGACAATGATGATTTGCGTAATATTCTCGGAGAGAAAAAGACCCTGAGTGATTATCAGCCATTACCGGCAACGGTTATTGGCAGAAACCCTGATCGCTGGCATGAAATGATTATTATCGACAAAGGCAGTATTAATGGCATACAGCAAAATATGGCTGTTGTCACAGCTAACGGCTTAATTGGAAAAGTAAAAAATGTAAATCATTTTAGTTCGACCGTTCAATTATTAAGTGCCATGGATCCAAAAAATCGTATCTCTGCCGTTGTTCAAGGCGACAAAGATTCGTTTGGATTTGTCCAAGGCTATGATCCAGTAAAAAAATTACTTTTAGTCAAGACCATTCCTTCCGATGCTAAGATTAAGAAAGGTCAAGTGGTAATTACCTCAGGTTTGGGCGGTGTATTCCCTAAAGGTCTGCTTATCGGTAAGGTTGTGGATGTAAAACCGGATCAATATGGGTTGAATCAGACAGCTTTAGTGGCTCCCGGAGCTAACTTTTATGATATTGAAAATGTGATTGTCATCAAGAGAATCATGCCGCAACCTAATAAAACAGCGATGAATGACGGTAAGGAGGAGAATTTGTGAAAAAACTTCTCCTTCCTCTTTTATTTTTCTTTCTTTTTATCATCGAGAGCATTTTTGCACAATATTGGCCTGCAGATGTTTTAGGCAAGGACAACATTTGGGTGCCGCACTTTCTTTTTGCTGCAATTCTTTTATTAACGATTTATACAGGGAAAAAACAAGGGATTATCTATGCGATGATCTTCGGCTTGCTATACGATATTGTTTATATTGAAATTATTGGCATTGATTTATTTCTATTTCCGTTTGTTGCCTACATCATCTCGAAAATAATGAATGTGATGCAAACAAATATGATCGTTGTCTTCCTGATATCACTTTTGGGTATTGCTTTTTTGGAAATTGGCATTTATGAAATGGATTCATTGATCCATATTACGGATATCGATTTTATGAATTTTCTCAAATTGCGATTATACCCAACCCTTCTATTGAATGCCGTTTTTCTTCTATTGGCCGGCTATCCATTAAAACTGCAGTTTGAAAAATATGCTCAGGCTTTAGATGAATAATTTTGCTGTGTTTTTTAAAAGCAAAAAAAGGAGAATGGACGAGAAGTGTCGAATTATTTATGCAGGTGTGTATACTGGACACTTTCTGAACTTTGAGGTGAGTATTTCTCCATGACAAAACGACAAAATGTTACAATAAAGGGAACGAAGGATGGCATAGTTCTTCACCTTGACGATACATGTTCTTTAGAAGAATTGAAAAATGAACTCGACCAAAAGCTTACTTCTACTTTAGTTACACAAGAAGAGAAGCATTTAATTGCTGTGAAAGTTGAAATAGGTAATCGCTATTTAACGGATGCCCAATCGGAAGAATTAAAAAGCCTGATTCGCCAAAAAAAGAATTTGGTTGTTGAAGATATCGAATCAAATGTAATGACAAAGGAAGAAGCGAAACGGCTGAAAGACGAAACGGATATCGTATCCGTTTCGCGAATCATACGTTCTGGCCAAGTCCTTGAGGTTCCGGGTGATTTGCTGCTTATTGGGGATGTGAACCCGGGAGGCACCGTGATTGCCGGAGGGAATATTTTTATTATGGGTGCCTTAAAGGGAGTTGCTCATGCCGGTGTTAATGGAAATGATGATGCAATCATTGCTGCTTCCAGTATGAAACCAACCCAGCTGCGAATCAGCGATTGTTTAAATCGGGCTCCTGATTCCACTGATAATAAAGAGAAAAGGGAAATGGAATGTGCTTATATAGATGAAGACCGCAAAATCATCGTAGATAGATTGCAAGTTTTAATCCATTTAAGGCCTAATTTAACGAGATTAGAAGGGGGACATTAAAGTGGGAGAAGCAATTGTAATTACATCCGGTAAGGGCGGCGTTGGCAAAACAACAACTTCTGCTAATATTGGAACAGCATTGGCCCTTCAAGGTAAGAAAGTATGCTTAGTGGATACAGATATAGGTCTAAGGAATCTTGATGTTGTAATGGGCCTCGAAAATAGAATTATCTATGACCTTGTAGACGTAGTCGAAAAAAGATGTAAAATTCATCAGGCTTTGGTTAAAGATAAACGATTTGAGGATTTATTGTTTTTGCTTCCGGCAGCTCAAACGGTTGATAAATCCGCTGTAAAACCGGAGCAGATGAAGGAATTAATTACTAATTTAAAACAGGATTATGATTATATAATCATTGACTGCCCGGCAGGCATTGAACAAGGGTTTCAAAACGCCATTGCCGGAGCAGATAAAGCCATTGTTGTGACAACTCCTGAGGTTTCCGCCGTTCGTGACGCTGACCGGATCATTGGTCTATTAGAAAAAGAACAGAATATGGAACCTCCTAAATTGGTGATCAATCGTATTCGCAATCATATGATGAAAAGCGGTGACATGCTTGATGTCGATGAAATTACCCAGCATTTGTCCATCGAGCTGTTTGGGATTGTGGCGGATGATGAAGAGGTAATTAAGGCAAGTAACCATGGCGAGCCCATTGCTCTAAATCCAAACAGCCGGGCCTCACTTGCCTATCGGAATATTGCCAGAAGGATTCTGGGAGAATCCATCCCGCTTCAACCGCTCGAAGAACCAAACAAAGGCGTTTTTTCTAAATTAAAGAAATTTTTCGGTGTAAAATAATCTCTTTAAGGGTCTGTCCGTAATCTTTTGGACAGGCTCTTTTTATTTGGAGGTGTTAAAGTCGAATGTTGATTGGAGCGGAGGGCGTCCGACTCCTGCGGGATAGAGAGGTCACGGGAGACCCCGCAGGCGCCTTTAGCGCCGAGGAAGCTCCCGGACCTCCCCGCGGAAAGCGAGCGCCCGGAGCGGAAATCTACAAACGAGTATATCCACTGAAATATAGCATACAAATGTAGACCCGCACATAGACTTGTACAAAACGTGAGAAAAGGGTGAATGGGTATGTCGCGGTCTACACCGGATGAAATTCGGAAACGAATTGCCAAAAGAAAAAAAGAAACAGGGAATAGCCCAGAACAGATTATTTCATGGCCGGGAGATGAAGAAAAATATGGCTTCAACAACATAAACACTTCCGGGAGCGGACCTGAAGAAGATGGCCACCCATTATTTAAAAAAGAAGTATTTCTATTTAAAATATTGGCCTCGGTTTGTCTTTTTTTAGTGGTTGCGATTTTATTTCGGAATCAATCGGCAACATTCAATCCGGCTAGGGATTTTATTACGAAATCAATGGATACGGACTTTCAATTTGCCACTGTATCAAAGTGGTATGAGGATAAATTCGGTAAGCCATTGGCTCTTTTGCCTTTCACAGGATCGGACAAACCCAGTAATACAACCACCGTCCAAAAGAACTTTGCTGTTCCGGCTTCAGGGAAAATCCTTGAAAACTTTGAAAAAAACGGACAAGGCATCATGATTGAAACAGGAAAAGGCGCATCTGTTAAAGCGATGAATGAGGGTAATGTTATATTTGCCGGTATAAAGGATGGATTGGGAAAGACCGTCATTATTCAGCACCCGGATCAAACGGAAACATGGTATGGAAATTTAGCCGATATAAAGGTTAAATTATATGACTTTGTGGAAAAGAAAAAGGTCATTGGTACAGTTTCGGATTCAACCGGCGCTGATAAAACAAAAGGAAAGTACTACTTTGCGATTAAAAAAGGGGATGCCTTCATCGACCCCATTCAGGTGATCCGCTTTGACTAGAGCCATTGATTTACTTCGACATGTCCATATCCATCCGTTACTTTGGATTGTGATCGCCATCTCTATTGCTTCTGCCCATTTTCTTGAAGTGTGTTTACTTCTGGGCATCATTTTTATCCATGAAATGGGGCATGCTGCTGCGGCATCTTTTTTTTCCTGGAGAATCAAAAAAATCACGCTCCTGCCCTTTGGAGGTGTGGCGGAAATGGATGAGCACGGCAACCGCCCGTTAAAAGAAGAAGCGATTGTCGTGCTTGCCGGTCCCCTCCAGCATCTTTGGATGGTGGGTCTGGCGTTTTTATTGAACTCCTTTTCCTTGATTCCATTGGATTTATTTCAGTTATTCTATCAGTATAATTTGATGGTATTCTTTTTTAATCTGTTTCCGGTATGGCCGCTAGACGGTGGAAAACTTGTCTTTTTACTGCTATCGTTACAAAAAGCTTTTCCGAACGCCCATCGATCCACTTTAATTATATCCTTTATTAGCCTAAGTATCTTTTCTCTCCTGATATTAATGACTGCACCCACACATCTCAACGTTTGGGTTGTGATTGCCTTTTTATATTTCTCACTTTATCACGAATGGAAGCAGCGTCGATTTATTTTCATGCGTTTTCTTCTTGAACGATATTATGGCAAAAAAAGTGATCTCCAATTATTAAAGCCCATCCAAGCAGATGAACAGGAAATGCTTATCCATGTTTTGGAGAAATTCCAGCGCGGCTGCAAGCACCCGATTATTGTCGAGGGAGATGGCAGGGAAAAAGGAACATTAGATGAAAATGAATTATTACACGCCTATTTCGCTGAAAAACGTTTAACTGATAAAATCAGCGACCTTCTATTTTCTTATTGAAAAGGTATAATAGAATCATCAATGAATAAAGTGAGGCCGCTCGTTTGGAAACGTTAATTGTCAATTATGCTGCAAGGGAAAAAAGATTTGCCTATCTTCGAGACCACCGGGTTGAAAAGATCGTGTTTGACCGACCGGAGCATCGCTCTTTAGTTGGAAATATTTATTATGGAACCGTAACAAAAGTATTGCCTGGGATGAATGCCGCCTTTATTGATATCGGCGAAGAATCCCAGGCTTATTTGCATCGCGATCTGCTGTCTGCCTATGTTTTGTCAACAGATAAAGACAAGTTGCCCATTACTTCTTTTGTTCATCAAGGTGAAAAAATGCTCGTCCAGGTTCAGAAGGATGCGACGGGTACAAAGGGACCCCGAGTAAGCGGGATTATTGAGATTCAAGGTAGTTCTCTCATCTATATGCCTCATGGCCGCTATGTGGCGGTTTCGAAAAAAATTGCCGATGAATCACAAAAGGCAGCCTTTCGCCGGTTGGGTAACCGCCTCAAATCAGAAGAGGAAGGCATTATTTTTCGAACTTCGTGCATCTCTTGTTCCGAAGCGGAAATTCAAGAGGAACTGATGCAGCTCCGTTATCAATACGAAGGAATGCTACAGAAAGCGGCGTTGACCAAAAAGCCGCAGCTTATTTTTCAAAAGGATACATTTATTGAAACGATTCTTGAGATGCTTGGGAAAATGAATACGGGTGAAGCGGTTATCGATGACCTGCCATTAAAAAAATGGCTCGAGGAAAACAGTTCAAACCATAATGTGAAATATACCTTCTATAATGGCAAACAGAACATCTTTTCCGTGAATCGCCTGGAACATGAGATTGATAAAGCGCTGAAACGAATTGTCTGGCTTGAAAATGGGGCCTATTTAATTTTTGATGAAACAGAAGCTTTAACTATTATCGATGTGAATACAGGGAAATTTTCCGGCAAAACGGACTATCAGGAAACGGTTTTAAAAACGAACGCACTCGCCGCCAGCGAGATTGTTCGCCAGCTCCGTTTACGGGATATCGGCGGGATTGTATTGATTGATTTTATTGATATGATGAGGGAAGCAGACAGGCAATACATTTTAAAAATCATCGAAGAAGAACTACGTAAGGATGAAAAACGAATTAAACTGATTGGTTTTACTAAGCTCGGGATCCTCCAGCTGACAAGAAAGAAGACCAAAGTTACTCTGTCAGAGGCATTGCAGAGGAAATGTCCGGTCTGTGAGGGAACAGGACGAATCTTAAGTGCTGAAACTGTTGCATTTCGGCTTGAGCGGGAACTTCTTGAGCATCGGAATTCAGATTATGAAGCCGTCTTAGTTGAAACAACCGATGCCGTTAAAACTTTAATGGAAGGCAGCTTTCAAAGTTTATTAGAAGAAACCCTCCAGATGAAAATTTATTATTCCATTGGTTCTGCGGTTTCGCCATATTATCTGATCAAGCAGTTTGGAACCGAAAGTGAGATTGCCCAAAAAACTGCTGAATTCTATTGACACACCTAAATAGATTATGTTAAAGTTTTAATGTTATGTTTGTAGCACCCGTGCTACAACCGCGCAGAACAGGTATTAAGTGTTATGCGGAAAGCATAAACGCCTGTGTATGGCGAGTCTGAGTTTATAAGGAGGTGCAGTTCATGTACGCAATTATCGAAACTGGCGGTAAGCAATTGAAAGTTGAAGAAGGCCAAGCAATCTACATTGAGAAATTAAACGTAGAAGCTGGCGAAACTGTTACTTTTGACAAGGTTCTTTTCGTTGGCGGTGAAAATGTAAAAGTAGGAAGCCCTGTTGTTGCAGGCGCTACTGTTACAGCTAAAGTTGAAAAACAAGGCCGTGCGAAGAAAATCATTGTTTTCAAGTACAAAGCGAAGAAAAACAACCGTAAGAAGCAAGGTCATCGTCAACCTTACACTAAAGTAATCATCGAAAAAATCAACGCGTAAGGTGTTGAAGAATAGATGATTGAAATTACGATTAATCGTACTGAGTCCGATTCGATTCATTCGTTTACAATGAGCGGACATGCCAAGTTTGCCAAGCATGGCGAGGATATCGTTTGTGCTGGGGCTTCGGCCGTATCTGTTGGTGCTATTAACGCTGTTCATGTGTTAACTGGTGTTACACCTGAATTTGAAAATAAGCCTGGCTTTCTCCGCTGTGTAATTCCGGAAAATCTTCCGGAGGAGACTCATGAAAAAGTTCAGCTTCTTCTTGAAGGAATGGCTGTATCGTTACGAGCGATTGAAGAAGAATACGGAAAGCACATAAAAATTACCTTCAAAAAGCAGGAGGTGGAATAAATGTTATTAAAATTAGATCTTCAGTTGTTTGCATCTAAAAAGGGAGTAGGTTCTACAAAGAACGGACGTGACTCTATCGCGAAGCGCCTAGGTGCTAAGCGTGCGGACGGACAATTCGTAACTGGTGGTTCAATCCTTTACCGTCAACGCGGTACAAAGATTTATCCAGGTGAAAATGTAGGCCGTGGCGGTGATGACACTCTTTTTGCAAAAATCGACGGCGTTGTTAAATTTGAACGTTTAGGTCGTGACCGCAAAAAAGTGAGCGTTTATCCTGTAGCTCAAGAAGCGTAAGTTTCATTCGGAAACTCTAACCTGTCCGGTTAGAGTTTTCTTTTTTCTATAAGATATTAAATTGTTTTTTTGGAATTAAGAGTGAAACTTCAAGGTATACCTCAAAATAAGCCTCTTTTTATTCCTCTTTTTGACATCTTTCGTATAAAAATGCTTACGCATGGTTACTTTTTTGATATACTAACAGATAATAGCTTTCGGACAATTATTGTAGGAGTGCGGGTAATGAAGGATTGGGATATCGTTAAGGTGCTTCGGCATTCAAGGCACGATTGGTTAAATCGGCTGCAGTTAATTAAAGGGAACTTGGATTTAAACCGAGTTGACAGTGCAAAAAAAATTATCGATGAAATTATCATGGATACACAACAGGAAGCTAAGCTTTCAAACTTGCAAATGACCTTGTTTGCTGCATTGCTCCTTAAATCCAATTGGGAAAATTATTATTTTCAGCTTGAATATGAGGTTCTTACTGATACAGATTCTTTGAAGATAGATGATTCATTGGTAACAAAATGGACGAGTTCCTTTTTTTCTGAATTAAATTCAGTCGTTGAGCCATTTGGTGAAAATCATTTATCGATTACGATCGAAGTAAAAACTGGCGGTGTTAGTTTCTTTTTTGATTTTAGCGGAATAATAAGCAAAAAAGAACAATTTGAGCAATACTTGAAAGACCAAAAATCAGAATCCATTAACTTAGTGGTGAAGGAATTCACAGAAAACGAATTCGCATTAGAAATATTTATGCCCGTTCTCTAATAAAGGCATAAAAATAATGCGTTACTCGTAGTGATATCTGCGGGAGGTAAAACATGTTTGTAGATCAAGTCAAAATATATGTAAAAGGCGGAGATGGCGGCAATGGAATGGTCGCATTCCGTCGTGAAAAATATGTGCCAAACGGAGGACCGGCTGGCGGTGACGGCGGCAAAGGCGCCAATGTCATTTTCGAGGTTAATGAAGGCTTACGCACGCTGATGGATTTCCGTTATCAGCGTCATTTCAAAGCGCCTCGCGGAGAGCATGGCATGTCGAAAAGCATGCACGGGAAAAACGCAAAGGATATGATCGTTAAAGTGCCACCTGGTACAGTCGTCATTGACGCGAATACGAAAGAGGTTATCGCTGATCTTGTCGAACATGAACAACGGGCAGTAATCGCTAAAGGAGGCCGCGGCGGCAGAGGCAATATTCGTTTCGCCACACCAGCAAATCCTGCTCCGGAGCTGTCGGAGAATGGAGAACCTGGTCAGGAACGGGATGTCATTTTGGAATTAAAGCTTTTGGCAGATGTCGGTCTTGTTGGTTTTCCTAGTGTTGGAAAGTCGACTTTACTTTCAGTTGTTTCTTCTGCTAAACCTAAAATTGCTGAATATCATTTCACGACGATTGTTCCAAATTTAGGCATGGTGGAAACAGAGGATAACAGAAGCTTTGTAATGGCCGATCTTCCAGGATTAATTGAAGGTGCCCACGAAGGTGTCGGACTGGGGCATCAATTCTTGCGTCATATTGAACGGACACGAGTGATTGTCCATGTCATTGATATGGCAGCAACAGAGGGCAGGGATCCATTTGAAGATTACCTGACGATTAATAAAGAATTACAAGAATATAACCTAAGATTGACTGAGCGCCCGCAAATTATCGTTGCCAATAAAATGGATATGCCAGAGGCAGAGGAGCATTTGCAAAAATTTAAAGAGCAGCTTCAAGAGGATTATCCAATTTTCCCTATTTCCGCTGTAACCAGAAAGGGTTTGCGCGATTTATTGTTTGCTGTTGCTGACAAAATAGAAGAGACTCCGGAGTTTCCGCTTGAGCATGAAGAAGAAGAGACTGGAATTCACCGGGTTCTATACAAGCATGAAACGGATCCAGAGGCATTTACGATTACAAGAGACCCTGACAGTTCATTTGTCGTCTCAGGTGAGAAAATTGAAAAACTATTTAAGATGACTGACTTTTCTAGAGAAGAATCTGTTCGAAGATTCTCAAGACAGCTTCGCGGTCTTGGTGTCGACGATGCTCTTAGAAAAAAAGGTGCAAAAGATGGGGATATTGTCAAATTGTTAGACTTTGAATTTGAATTTATCGAGTAGCCCTTTCGCAGCAGGAGTGAGAGAAATGAAAAGGGATAAATCAGAAAATAAGTTTTTCCTGATTCGCGAGGATGTTTTGTCAGAAGCGATGCGGAAAACACTTGAAGTAAAGGAAATGCTGGATAGAGGAAAAGTGGAATCCGTTGCGGAAGCCGTGCAGCGGGTTGATTTAAGCAGGAGCGCCTTTTACAAGTATCGGGACACCGTTTTTCCTTTTTCAACCATCGTAAAAGAAAAATTAGTTTCGCTTTTTTTTCATTTAGAAGATCGTTCAGGCACACTGTCGAAATTGCTTAGTGTAGTTGCTTCGTCGGGCTGCAATGTTTTAACCATTCACCAAACGATTCCTTTACAGGGTAGAGCGAATGTTACCCTTTCTTTAAATACATCCAATATCCTTATGGAAATAGATGATTTACTGAATGAATTAAGAAAGCTTGAATTTGTAGAGAAAGTGGAAGTTCTGGGAACAGGGGCATAAGGATTTATTCCTTTGTCCGTCTGGACCGGAGCTTTCTTTTATAGACAAAAAATAGGATTGGAGTGGGAGAAAGTGAAGGTTGGTTTTTTAGGTCCAAAAGCTACATTCACCGAATTAGCGGTGAAGAAAGCTTTTTCAGGAGAAGAACTTGAGCCTTTCCGGACAATTCCGGAATGTATGGATGCGGTTGTCGACCAAAAAGTTGACCTGTCCGTTGTGCCAGTTGAAAATACACTTGAAGGCTCTGTCAATATCACGCTGGATTATTTAACACATGTTGTTGATATCCCCATCGTTGGAGAAATCACGATTCCAATCCAACAGCATTTCATGGTTCATCCCGCTAACATGGGGAATTGGCAGAATGTAAAGCAAATCTACAGCCATTCACATGCCATTGCCCAGTGTCATAAATTTTTACATACAAGGTTTAAAGGGGTGCCGCATGAAAGTGTTTCCTCCACAGCGGCAGCGGCAAGAATGGTTATGGAACAGCCTGAATTGCAAGGTGCAGCCATTGCCAATGAATTGGCCGCAACGGAATATGGGCTGGCTATTGTCCAAAGAAACATCCATGACTTTGATCACAACCATACTAGCTTTTTAATTCTTTCAGAAAAGAAAATTTATTTTCATTCATTGAAACATCCTAAATTTAAAACAACCTTAATGGTTACCCTCCCGTCCGATTATGCCGGTGCCCTCCATCAAGTGCTGTCAGCCTTTGCATGGCGGAAAATAAACCTCTCAAAAATCGAATCCAGGCCGATGAAAACAGGCATTGGCAATTATTTCTTCATTATAGATCTAGAAATGATGCTGGATGAGATATTAATACCTGGAGCAGTCGCCGAATTAGAAGCGTTAGGCTGTGGCGTAAAGATACTCGGAAGCTATCCATCGTATTTGGTTGATTTAAACTAAACAAAGAGGGGTCAGTCCCCCATTGCGTTAACGCAATGGGGGACTGACCCCTCTTTTTACCCTTCTTTTTATGCTTCCATCAAAATGCCTTCTGCTTTTAGGGCGGCTTCAGCTTTATTTAATGCATGTTCACTTGGAGCTGCAATGGTATGAAGGTGGATGCCGTCTGTTAATTCTGATAAAAAGGCAGCATTTGTGTTTTGAATTTTTTCCAAAAATTGTTTTACTTCTGCTCGATTGGAAACCATGATGGATGCGGTTAAATCACCATAAACGGCATGTTCAATCCGTACATCTTTTACGGTGACACCCTGGTCAACCAATAAATTTAGTTCCTTTTCCGTCTCTTCCCGAGTATGGCGGCAGGCAATGGTCCGCTCCATCATTGGTGTACCTGCAGCCTGATGCAGAAACATATATCCTTGACTGGTTGCAATAATAGGCTCATTTTTAGCCTTCAAAAGGGTAATATCCCCGACGATAACTTGTCTGCTCACATTTGCTTTCGTTGCTAATTCACTGCCCGTAATCGGTAGAGGACTGTCTTTCAGCTGTTGTAAAATGAAGGCTCTCCGTTCCTCCCCCAAAACTTTCTTTTGATCCGCCATATGAATCCTCCTACTTTTATTCCCATTGCCTTTTATTTTACCATAACGGTGAAATTAAATAACGGAAACACCTTTATAGCTTTTTCCAATTGAAAAACACTTGTAATTAGTTTAATTCTATGTAAATATAGATGTCAAGACAGCTGTTAATCCAGGAGGTTAACATATGATAAATGATGATGTTTTAATTATTGGAAGTGGAGTAGCAGCATTACAATTAGCTATAAATTTAAATAAGGACTTAAATGTGAGGATTCTCACAAAGAGTGAACTGAGGACAGCAAATTCCTACTTGGCCCAAGGCGGAATTGCCGCTGCCATCGGACCCACCGACCATTCGTCAAGACATTTTGTTGATACCCTTGAAGCCGGCAGGTTTCACAATAACCATGAAACCGTCCAGAAAATCATCGACGAAGCTCCTGCTCTTATAAAAGAGCTTGCTCAAAACGGAGATGTATTTGATAAAGATCAACATGGAGACTTATCTTTAGGGATGGAAGGAGCCCATAGTGAAAAAAGAATTGTTCATAGCGGCGGGGACGCAACCGGTAAGAATGTAATGGAATATCTCATTAGCTGCCTTCATGAAAATGTTACCATCGAAGAAAACGTCTTTGCATATGAACTTATTCTAAATTCGAAGAAAAATCGCTGTATCGGTGTAAAAGCAAAAAGGCAAGATGGGACAATCCAGACGTATCTCGGAACTCACGTCATTATGGCGACCGGCGGCTGCGGTCAATTATATAGCTATACCTCCAATGCGGAGACTGTTTGCGGAGACGGAATTGCGATGGCCTATTTAGCCGGAGCAGAAATAGCGGATATGGAATTTATTCAATTTCACCCGACACTCTTATACATTGACGGTGAAACAAAGGGGTTAATTTCCGAAGCTGTTAGAGGAGAAGGAGCCATCCTTGTTACTGAAGATGGCAAGCGGATTATGGAGGGAGTACATCCATTAAAAGATTTGGCTCCAAGACATGTAGTCTCTCAAAAAATATATCAATACTTAAAAAATGGAAGTAAAGTATTTTTAGATATTAGTAGAATAGAAAATTTTGAGCAGCGATTTCCTTCCATCTCCATTAAGTGTAAAGAGAATGGTATTTGTTTAGCAGATGGAAAAATTCCTGTTGCACCAGGGAGTCATTTTCTAATGGGAGGAATCAAGACGGATTTAATCGGACGTTCTTCCATTGAAGGGCTATATGCCATCGGCGAGTCTGCCTGTACAGGCCTTCACGGGGCAAACCGTTTAGCCAGCAACTCCCTTTTAGAGGGATTGTACCAGGGGAAACACTTATCTGCATGGATAAACGCTCAGCCGAGAAGAGGATTTATTTTAGAACCGGATCAATTTATTCCTTTCGATTCGCAAAATCATGTTATTCTTCCAGAAATTAGCATACTGAAAGATTTGATGATGGAAAGAGTCGGAATTGTTCGCGATGAAGTTACCCTTAAAAAACAAAAGCACTGGCTGGAACAATTTAAGGTTCATCAGGTAAGCCATATAGATTCCTTTTCTGCTGCAGATTTAACAAAAATATTTATGGTAATCATAGCTGAACTTATTACCAATTCTGCCTTAAGGAGAACTGAAAGTCGCGGTGGTCACTTTAGGAGCGATTTTCCTTTTGAAGATGATGGAAATTGGTTAACAAAAACAATCATTCATAAACATAAACAGGAGATGGAGAAAAAACATGAACACGTTGAAACTGCGCTCGCAACTTGAAAAATTTTTTCTTGAAGATATCGGTGAACAGGATATTACCACAGATTTGATTTTTGCAGACGACACTATGGGTGAAATTGTGTTTCTTGCAAAGGATCATGGCATTTTTTGTGGCGAAGAAATTATTAAAACAGGTTTTCAGCTGTTAAACAGTCAAGTGACTACCCAAGTATTTGTGAAGGACGGGGAGTCCATTGAATACGGCCAGCAGCTTGCACACGTCTCAGGAAAAATAGCTGACTTATTAAAAGGGGAGCGGGTCATTCTCAATTTAATTCAAAGGATGAGCGGGATTGCCACCCAAACTCAAAAAGCAGTTACAACCTTGGACAGCGGTCATACAAAAATTTGTGATACGAGAAAAACGACTCCTGGCCTGCGAATGTTTGAAAAGTATGCCGTACGCTGTGGCGGGGGCTATAATCACCGCTTTGGCTTATATGATGGGGTGATGATTAAAGACAATCATATTTCCTTTGCCGGTTCAATAGTAGCGGCGGTTGAAGCTGTCCGTTCAAAAGCTGGTCATATGGTGAAGATTGAAGTGGAAGTTGAAACGGAAGAACAGGTAAAGGAAGCTGTAAATGCAGGTGCTGACATCATTATGTTCGATAATCGCACACCGGATGAAATTAAGGAATTGATTCAATTGGTACCTGCCGGAATTATAACCGAGGCCTCAGGCGGAATTCAATTGGGCAATCTTGCTTCCTACCGTGATACTGGCGTTGACTATATTTCGCTCGGTTTCTTAACCCATTCATATAAAGCATTGGATATCAGTGTAAAAGTGAAATGGAACGAAGAAGTGGAATAATAGGACCATCTTGGCGTTAGATCGAATGCTGATAAATTCATAAATAATGGAGATAGATGCAATTTTTCGATTGCATCTATTTTTTTATAAAAATTAATGAAAATATCCAATTCATATTTTTCAAAAAAAAAGCATAAGTTTTTTTGAAGAAGGTTAGCACTTTGCCCATTTTCACATACACTATATGGACTTATGCCATAGGAGGGAAATCAGAGTGAAGATCCATATCGTACAGAAAGGGGATACTCTTTGGAAGATCGCCAAGAAGTACGGCGTGAATTTTGAAGAGCTGAAAAAGATGAATTCACAGCTCAGCAACCCTGATATGATTATGCCCGGTATGAAAGTAAAAGTCCCAACATCAGGTGGAATGGTTAAAAAAGGAAACCCAGTGGGATCTAATCCGGGAACTGCAATTAATTTAGGGGCAAAGAAAGAAATGCCGATTGCTGAGCAACCGTTTGTCAAAGAGAAACCGGTCCCAATGCCGATTAAAGAAGCTCCAAAAAAAGAAATGCCAATTAAAGAAGCGCCAATTAAAGAAGCACCAGTTAAGGAAGCACCAGTTAAAGAAATACCAAATGTGGTCCCAAATGTACCGCCAAACGTGCCATATACTCCAAAAATGCCTCTGCCAGTCGTTCCTGAAATTGATATAAACAATTATTATATGATGAACATGTCAAATATGACTGTTCAACCCAACCTGCCGCCGAAACCAGCTAATATCCTTCCTGAAGTAAAAGTACCAGTTAAAGAAGCACCAGTCAAAGAAGCGCCAGTTAAGGAAGCACCTGTTAAAGAACCGAATATAGCTCCAAATGTGATGCCAAATGTGATGCCAAATGTAGTACCGCCAGTGGAAGCACCTGTGATGGAGCAGCCGTGTGTACCAATTACACCGGTCATGCCAGGACCAGGATTTTGTCCGCCATTGGAATATTTCCCTGGACCATATATGCCGTATCCTCATGTTCAAGGTGCTGCATATCCTGGCTACAATGTACCGGCAGCACCAGGCTATATGCCAACAGCACCAGGTTATGTGCCAGCTGGGCCAGCAGTAGGTCCAATGGCCGGCGCTCCGGGGTATTTTCCACATCATTTTGATGATGAATCTTCATCATTTATGCCGCAAATGCCAATGATGAATCCTGGTTATCCAGGAGGGGCATTTGGAGCACAAACTCCAGCATATCAGCCAACGGGTTATCCTGGGGCAGTACCACCAATGGGCTATTCAGAAGCCTATCCAGGAACAGCGCCTACAGGTTTTCCAGCAGGTTTCCAAGGAGGAGCACCGGCAGGCTTCCCAGGAGGAGCCCCAGCAGGCTTCCCAGGAGGAGCCCCAGCAGGCTTCCCAGGAGGAGCTCCGGCAGGCTTCCCAGGAGGAGCTCCAGCAGGCTTCCCAGGAGGAGCTCCGGCAGGCTTCCCAGGAGGAGCTCCAGCAGGCTTCCCAGGAGGAGCTCCAGCAGGCTTCCCAGGAGGAGCTCCAGCAGGCTTCCCAGGAGGAGCTCCAGCAGGCTTCCCAGGAGGAGCTCCAGCAGGCTTCCCAGGAGGAACTCCAGCAGGCTTTCCAGGAACAGCTCCAGGAGCATTTCCCGCTGGACCGACTGGGGTGCCAGGCACCGGTTATTCCACACCAGCAGTTCATCCCTATGGCCAAATACCATACGGATACGCGCAAATGGAGGGCCCGATGGTAACGGGTGAGGAAATCGCACCAGCAGCTCTCGGATATGGAGTACAAGGATTACCGGTAGGATCCGGCGGGGATTGCGGCTGCGGAGCACCTGCATCTGCTGCGGTACCGCCTGAATTTGTTCCGCCGACACCTCCAATTTATAGTGCACCATACACAGGGGGGAATGTGGCGCAGCCTCCGTTTATGAATCCATATGGGATTGGACCTGGAGCAAGTCCATACGGGATGCCGCGCTATGAAGATGAAAGCAATGAACAAAACGGTTAACAATAACGGAGACGATACTTATTTTGATCGTCTCCTCTCTTATTTTCGCACACGGTTTTATGAAAAAATCATCATGATGGTGCCATTAAGAAAATTAGTTTTTTTGTTAAAAACCAATAAAAATACTTACATTGTTAAGGGGTATCACTCCAATAACAAACTCAGGCTTCAAGAAGCTTTCACAACGACCTTAAAAAAAGAAGGTTTTAAGGAAACTTATTCATTTGTTTTCCAGCCTGTAAAAGGACCGCTTTTTTTTGAGGGTTCATATTTTGGTGTCATTGAATACATTGAGCCGCATAAAGCTCCCTTTTCTTATCATACGCAAAGAAATCGCCTTGACGGTTTGGAACTATTAACGCATTTTCACAAGGTCACGTCCACATTTGAAGCGCGTTATCGAACGTTGCTGTCAAAGGCAAACCTGATTGATAAATGGAAAGAAAGACACCAGATTTTTTTAAATAATCAATCCATTTTGAAATATTTTATGAATGAACCCTTTCTTTCAGAAATGAGTGAATGGGCAGACTGGTCCATAGGCGGAATGGAGAAGAATTCCTCATTTTTCAATGAGGAGCCCTATGTGATCCTCCATGGTGATGTTGCCCATCACAATTTTATACGGGATGAATCTGGAGTATTAAAACTTATTGATTTTGATTTAATTAGTATTGGTCCGGCTGCATTGGATCTATTACAATACGCGAACAGGATTTTACCGTATATGGACTGGTCCATGGATCGCCTCGTCTCGTTCAAACAAATTCAGGAATTGATGGATGAAAAAGCTTTTTTATATGCCTTAGGGTATCCTGCAGATATTTTCCGTGAATGGAATCGGATTATTCGTCATAAAACCTATACAGACCCAAAAAAAGTTAAATCGGTGATGGAGCTAACGATCGGACAGTTTTATGTCCGAAAAAAATTCGTTGATACATTAATGAAAATGGTGTAATTTTGGTCGTTTCTGGCAGAATGAAAACCCCTTATACGTAACACCCTAATAATGGGCATGTATATCATGCTCCAGGATGTTAACTAGGGGGTTTTTCGCTTGAACAAGAAACAGTGGATGATACCTCTTTCGGCCGTGATGATTTTTGGACTTGCTGGCTGTGCAGCAAATAATGATCGGACAGGAATAAAACAGAAGAATGTCAATAACTCACTACAGCCCGTTGGCTACTACTCCAATGAAAATCATCCGGATAACGGTTTTGGATTTACAGACAATGATGGTCCTTTAACGGAAATGATGGACCACACGCTGGGGACTGAAGGCTATACCCAAAAGCAGCGAGAACAAAGGATGCTGCAAACCCGGGACAAAAATGGGAACCCCATCAATCCCACCGTACCACTTGCCGACCATGACCATAACTTTTTTCAAAGGGATAATCGTTTCAGTATGAGCGATGCCAATTATCATGGTCATTTGAATAAGAATATTGGGAATCAGGGTTTTCATACCGGACGAGTAGAGCTGGTAAAAATATCTGATAAAATCAAGCAGAAAGCAGAAGCTGTTAATAATGTTAAGGATGTTAAGTCCGTGATCTATGGTAATTCGGTGCTAATTTCAATTGATTTGGTCGATTACAGCCGGGCCAAGGAAACAGAGAAAGCTGTCGAAAAAGCAGTAAAGCCATATGTAAACGGCAAAACCGTTAGAGTTGTGACAGACGAAGGAATCTTCAGCCGAGACAGAAGCAGTCATCTACCTAAAGGTAAATTAAAACCATAATAGTAAGGGCAAAGCGAATCTGCTTTGCCCTTTCATCATTTTCTTTTTCGGAAGGATAAATAGGCAAAAAAAGGCTAAACTAGTAGTGTAAAATATGATTATTTTAAACAAAAAGAGGTGATTTTGCATGAGGTTCGATTGGAAAGCATTATCTCGAATTTGTTTGACGATTACTATAGTAACCCTCCTATTGTTTTCTGGAATTGCTCCAGGCATAGACATCCTTGGCTCCGCTTCACAACTAGATAACCATCAACAGCTACAGAAGGAACCTCTGCACTTGAAGGTTATTCTAAAAAGATCCTATTTGGATGGCGAAGTCAGCGAAGAAATGGTTAATGAAACGTGCTGGTCACTGGAAAACTTTTGGGCAAAGTATGATCAATGGCAATTGACAGGCATAGACCAATCCAAGCTTGTTTTTCGAAAAAATATTGATGACATTTCTCCATTACTGAAAGCCAATGGTTACTTTGGAATCACGCATGATGGTGTATTAACCATTTTCAATGGAAGGCCAGACCGATATCGAATTATTCAATCCTTTTTTCAAATAGATATTAAAAAGCTGGAAAGCAAAAAACAAGAAGAGCTTCTTCACGGTATACCAATTAAAACGAAAGACCGCTATGTCGAAGTGTTAGAAACATTTAAGCCATATTCCATCAAAAATTAACTGTTGTATAAAACAGACTGATCAACAAATCAGCCTGTTTTTTTATGGTTTTAATCTTCTATTAGCGAATTTTTGATGTTTATTAGCGAATTTAAACTTTCTATTAGCGGATTATTGATTTCTATTAGCGAATCACTGAATCCGCTGATTATTTTCTTCACCTCCCTCGAAATTATGGTAGAATGAAATACAGTCAAACTGGGGGAGAGAATCAAATTGTTTGAATTTATCAAAGGAACCGTTGAATTTGTCGGTCCTGAATACGTGGTCATTGAAAATAATGGTATCGGCTATCAAATTGGGGCGCCCAATCCCTTTATCTATTCAAGTAAATTGAATAGCATGGTTACCGTTTATACCTACCATTATGTCCGGGAAGATACGATGGCCTTATACGGGTTTACAACAAGAGAAGAGAAACGGCTCTTTACAAAATTATTAAATGTTTCCGGAATTGGGCCGAAGGGAGCGCTTGCGATCCTTGCTTCCGGGGAAGTCCAGCAGGTGGTCACGGCGATTGAGAATGAAGACGAAAGCTTTCTTATTAAGTTTCCGGGAGTCGGGAAAAAAACAGCCCGCCAAATGATATTGGACCTAAAAGGGAAATTACAGGATATAGTTCCGGATTATTTTCCGAACTTATTTAATGCGGAACAATTTGCCCAACAGAAGCCATCAAGCACGGAGGCTTTTGAGGAAGCCATTCTTGCTTTGAAAGCCCTGGGCTATTCGGAAAAAGAAATTAAAAAGATTTCCCCTGAACTTAGAAAAGAACAGCTTTCAACAGACCAATACATTAAAAAAGCCCTGCAGCGGCTTTTAAAATAGGGTGATCGATTCATGGAAGAAAGACTAATTTCTAATGAAGCAGACGCAAGCGAAATCAGCTTTGAACAAAGCTTAAGACCGCAAAACCTCAAGCAGTATATTGGACAGGATTCCGTTAAGGAGAATCTGGGGATCTTTATTGAAGCGGCAAGACTACGGAAGGAAACATTGGACCATGTCTTGTTATACGGCCCGCCAGGTCTCGGGAAAACGACATTGGCGATTATTATTGCCAATGAAATGGGCGTTAATATTCGGACAACATCAGGACCTGCGATTGAAAGGCCGGGGGATTTAGCCGCCATCCTTACGGCACTCGAGCCTGGGGATGTTCTATTTATTGATGAAATACACCGGCTGCCGAGGACGATTGAAGAGGTATTGTATCCTGCGATGGAGGATTTTTGCCTTGATATTGTGATTGGCAAAGGCCCTAGTGCCCGCTCTGTAAGGCTTGACTTGCCGCCCTTTACCCTTGTCGGGGCTACAACAAGGGCCGGCTCCCTTTCAGCACCATTACGGGACCGATTTGGAATTTTGAGCCGTCTCGAGTATTATAAGGAAGACCAACTAAAAAATATTGTGCTCCGCACGGCAGATTTGTTTGAAACCCAAATTGACATGCTTTCCGCAGCTGAAATTGCCAGAAGAGCAAGGGGGACTCCCCGAATAGCCAATCGACTGCTCCGACGGGTCAGGGATTTTGCCCAAGTAAAGGGAAACGGTGCAATTGATATCCTGCTCGCCAAGGAAGCGCTCGAGCTCCTTCAGGTGGACCGACTTGGACTTGATCATATTGACCACAAACTGCTAAAAGGAATTATTGAAAAATTCCGCGGCGGACCTGTGGGTCTTGATACGATTGCCGCTTCAATCGGAGAAGAAGCAGAAACCATCGAAGATGTGTATGAACCCTATTTACTGCAAATTGGTTTTTTACAAAGAACGCCGCGCGGCAGAGTAGTGACACCGGCGGTTTATCATCATTTTGGCATGGAGGTGCCTAAAAAGTGACGGGTTTATCAAAAACGCTGATGATTATTGGAGCCATTATTTTTGTCATTGGTTTCTTGATGCCGTTTTTGCACCTTGGGAAGCTGCCGGGAGATATTGTTATTAAAAAAGGGAATACTACTTTTTATTTCCCTATTATTACATCCATAATAGTAAGCATCATATTATCCGTGATATTTCATTTTCTCGGAAGATTTAGATAAAGGTGTGTTAATTTCATGAAAGTAGATTTGTTTGATTTTCATTTGCCAGAAGAATTAATTGCTCAAGTTCCGTTAAAAACCAGAACAGACAGCAGATTGATGGTATTAAATAAAGAAACAGGCGAAATAAAACATGAGATTTTTAAAAATATCAGTGAATATTTGCGTGAAGGGGATTGCCTTGTATTAAATGATACAAAGGTGCTGCCTGCACGCCTTTTTGGCGTGAAACAAGATACAGGTGCCAAAATCGAAGTGCTCTTATTAAAGCAGCTGGAAGGCGACCAGTGGGAAACACTCATAAAGCCAGCGAAACGAGTAAAAACCGGCACCGAGATTGTGTTTGGAGACGGACTCTTAACAGCTGTCTGCACGGCTGAAGCAGATCACGGCGGGAGAGTACTTGATTTTAAATATGAGGGGATTTTTTATGAGGTTCTCGATCAATTAGGCGAGATGCCTCTGCCGCCTTATATAAAAGAACAGCTGGAAGACCGCGACCGCTATCAAACGGTCTATGCACGCGAACCAGGTTCTGCAGCAGCACCAACGGCAGGGCTTCATTTTACGGAAGACTTGTTAAATGAGGTTAAGGAAAAGGGCGTTCATGTTGCCTTTATCACTTTACATGTTGGGCTTGGAACCTTTAGACCGGTCAGTGTGGAGGATGTCCTTGAGCACGATATGCATTCCGAGTTTTATACGGTTACAGAAGAAACGGCTAATCTCCTAAATGAAGTAAGGGAGAATGGCGGGCGAATCATTACCGTCGGCACCACTTCAACGAGAACATTAGAAACAATCGCTTCCGAAGGCGATGGCACCTTTGCAGCTGGCAGCGGCTGGACAAGTATTTTTATTTATCCTGGATATGAATTCAAGGCAATTGATGGGATGATTACGAATTTCCATTTGCCTAAATCCACTTTGATTATGCTTGTCAGCGCCTTGGCAGGGAGAGAAAATATACTTCACGCCTATAACACCGCTGTTAGTGAGCGGTATCGCTTCTTCAGCTTTGGCGATGCAATGTTGATTATCTAGGTAAAGCATTAGGAAGGAGAATATGCATTGACGGCTATTCGCTATGAATTAATCAAAACATGTAAACAAACGGGAGCGAGGCTTGGCAGAGTACATACCCCGCATGGTTCGTTCGATACACCAGCCTTTATGCCGGTTGGGACACTTGCAACGGTAAAAACAATGGCACCTGAGGATTTAAAAGAAATGGGTGCAGGAATTATTTTGAGCAATACCTATCATTTATGGCTTCGCCCTGGACATGAGATTGTAAAGGAAGCGGGCGGACTGCATAAATTTATGAATTGGGATCGTGCGATATTAACGGATTCAGGCGGGTTTCAGGTTTTCTCTTTAAGTGAATTCCGCAAAATTGAAGAAGAAGGGGTTCATTTTCGCAATCATTTAAATGGCGACAAATTATTTTTATCCCCTGAAAAAGCAATGGAAATCCAAAATGCCCTAGGTTCTGATATTATGATGGCATTCGACGAATGTCCGCCATACCCGGCTACCTTTGAATACATGAAAAAATCAGTGGAAAGAACATCGAGATGGGCAGAGCGCTGTTTGAATGCCCATCAGCGTCCCGAGGATCAAGGCTTGTTTGGAATTGTTCAAGGGGGAGAGTATGAAGAGCTAAGGAAGCTAAGCGCGAAAGACTTAGTTTCTCTTGATTTTCCAGGTTATGCGGTGGGTGGTTTATCGGTTGGCGAACCAAAAGATGTGATGAATCGTGTGCTGGAATTTACGACACCATTGCTGCCAAACAATAAACCGCGTTATTTAATGGGAGTAGGGTCACCGGATTCGTTAATCGACGGAGCCATTCGCGGAATTGATATGTTTGATTGTGTTTTGCCAACGCGGATTGCGAGAAATGGGACACTAATGACCAGCAACGGCCGGCTTGTCGTGAAAAACGCCAAATACGCGAGAGATTTTGGACCGCTTGATGAGAACTGTGATTGCTATACATGCCGAAATTATACGCGGGCTTACATTCGTCACTTGATTCGCTGTGAAGAAACATTTGGAATTCGTTTAACGTCTTACCATAATCTCTATTTTCTGTTAAGATTAATGGAGCAGGTCAGACAAGCAATTATGGAAGACCGGCTGGGTGATTTTAGAGAAGAATTTTTTGAGCGTTATGGCTTTAATAAGCCAAACGCGAAAAATTTCTAATAGATGAAAGGAGGGAAACATGATGCAAAATATAGGTACAATACTTCCATTATTATTAATGTTTGTGTTATTTTATTTCCTATTAATTCGCCCGCAGCAAAAACGCCAAAAGGCTGTTCAGCAAATGCAAAGGGAATTGAAAAAGGGTGATAAGGTAGTAACGATTGGTGGTCTGCATGGCTTTATCGATTCGATTGATGACAATAAAGCAGTGATTAAATGTGGAGACGGCAGCCGTCTTACATTTGACAGAAATGCTGTTCGTGAAGTAACCGAAGGAAGCAAAGAAACTTCAAAAGAAGCTTCAAAAGAAGCTTCGAAAGAAGTCGTGCTAGAAAAAAAATAAACCACCTAAAAGGAAGCCAAACATCAATGGCTTCCTTTTTTTTCATTATGAACGAGAATTATTGGATGCAATATTAACACCAAGAATTCCACCCATCATCGCAATCAGGGTATAACAGGTATGATAGATAACCTGCTCACCGTTAAAAAGGCGATCATAGCCTAAATATTGGAACATAAAAACAATGAATGAGTAAATTAATCCGGTAACTCCACCGATTAGCCAGCCTCTTTCTTTTCGTTTACCTCCCGATAAAAATCCACCACCGAATAAAGCGATAAAAGACACAGCGGTGATAATGTATTGCATGGAAACTTCCCGAGTGGATGTAAATCTCAGAATTAGAGAAACAATCAGGCTGCTAATAGCTGCAAAAGCGAAGATAAAAATTAACCCGTACAAAATAGATGTACCAAAGCTTTTTGATTCTATTTTACTCTCCCCCTTTTAGTCTTTGTTTTTTCTGCTTATTTCTCAAATGAAAGAAAGCAGAGCATTCCTAGTACAAGCATATTCTTGGACGTATAAAGTTAGAATCAAAAAATCCAATCGTTTTTTATGGAATATTATCCCACTTGTTATTTTTGGGGAATTACAAACAATATATTTGAATGTAATAAAAGGGGCGACATGCTGTGGAAATCTATTTGAATATTGCGATTCGGACGGTAGTTTTATATGTTGTTATGCTGGTTATTTTTCGGCTGATGGGAAAAAGGGAAATCGGTGAATTAAGTATTTTAGATCTGGTGATCTTTATTATGATTGGTGAAATGGCCGTTATTTCCATTGAAAATACCAAGGATCCTCTTTTTCATACCATTTTGCCAATGATCTTATTAATGATTATTCAAATTGTCCTTGCCTTGGTTTCCTTAAAAAGCAAGCGATTTCGCAATCTTGTTGATGGACAACCAAGCATTATTATCAATAGAGGGAAAATTGATGAAAGGGCGATGAGGAAGCAGCGCTACAATTTTGATGACTTAATGTCCCAATTGCGAGAGAAGGATATACGAAGCATCGCAGACGTTGAATTTGCGATTTTAGAAGCATCTGGAACATTATCCGTGATTGAAAAATTACAGGATCCCAAAAAGCCGAAAAAAAATGGCGACATCACCATTCCGCTAATTATGGATGGGGCAATCGATGAAGAAAATTTAAAAAGGATTAATAAAACCAATCTTTGGTTGCGTCAGGAGCTGAAAAAAAAAGGATATCGCGACTTAAAAAAGATTTCCTTTTGCAGCTATGAGAATGGGAAGTTCTTTATTGATTTGCAGGATGAATGAAAGAAGACAGGCTCATAATGCTGTCTTCTTCTACATTTAAGCTGCAATAAAATTTTTGATTATAGGAATTCGTTTTAGATCGTCTTTCTTAATAAGGCCAAACATTAGCAGCATCAAAATATAGCAGAGGGACATCGCAAATGCTGATGTTAAAACTCTGATAGCCAAATGTTCTTTAACAAGGAAATGCTGGAATAACCAGTATCCTCCCCAGCCCGATGCCCCCATGACAATAAAGGCTTTCAAATATTCTCGTATATAGAAGGTAAAGGCGATTTTTTTTAAGACAGTTGCAAAATGAAGGACTGTCACTAAGACAAATCCGACAATTATTCCTAATGCGGCTCCGTTAATTCCGAACGAGGATTGGGAGGCAAGTAAAAATATCACCACGGTTTTAACGATTGCCCCAATTAAACTATTAATCATTGCTGCTCGAGCAAGATTTAAAGCCTGGAGCACTGCCTGCAGTGGACCCTGGTAATAAAAAAATAAAAAGAAGGGTGCCATTAACCGAATAAAAAACGCGCCATTTGTTGATCCATACATAAGTTTCATAAGCGGGTCAGCAAGGACATAAAGGACAATAACAGCTAGTCCGCCCGATAAAAAGGCAAATCGTAAAGCTTGTTGTACCCGGTATTCAATCAATTTATGGTTGTTTTGTGAATTTGCTTCACTGATCGCCGGCACGAGCGACGTTGCTAACGAGAAGGTGATAAAGGATGGAAGCATTAATAATGGCATGGCATAACCGGTTAAAGCGCCATATTGTTTCGTTGCTTCCACTGCAATGACGCCGGCAAGAGCTAAACTATGGGCGACAACAATCGGTTCGAAAAACCAGGCAACCGATCCAATCATCCTGCTTCCCATTGTCGGTAAAGCAATATCCATTAATTCTTTAAAAGTAGTTTTTCCGGCATGAACGAATTTAAAAAAGTCTTTCCTTAGCTTAAAGCGTTTTTTTAACTTAAATGCGGTCAGTAAATAAATAAGGGAGACAAGCTCGCCAATGACGGATGCCACCATAGCGGCAGCGGCTGCATATTCAATGCCATAAGGGATAAATGCTCTCGTTAAAACTGCAATTAAGGTGATTCGAACCAATTGTTCCAATATTTGTGAATTCGCAGATGGCCTCATGTTTTGTCTACCTTGGAAATAGCCCCTTAATACAGATGAGACAGCGATAACAGGAACAACTGGTGCTATGGCGACTAATGGATAATAAGTTCTCGGGTCGGTGAACAACGTAGTCGAAAGAATAGGGGCCAGAAAAAATAAAGCTGGTGTAAAGATAAATGATAACGTAATTGTTGTGGCTAATGAGACCACAAGTATTTTTTTTATCTCTGCATAATTTCCTTTTGCTTCTGCTTCTGCAACATTTTTGGATATCGCAACGGGCAGGCCAAGCTGCGTAATCGTAACGACAAGAATAAAGGTAGGAAAAGCCATCATATATAGGCCTACACCCTCTTCACCAATACTTCGAGCTATGACAATCCGATTAATAAATCCGAGTACCCTTGTAATCAGGCCGGCAATTAATAGGATGAAAGTCCCTCGTAAAAACTTCGACATTCAACTTCCCACCTTCTCAAAAAAGAAGAATTCATATACAATTAACTATATGCATAAGGGTGGACAAAGCATGACAAGCAGAATCACTTTTAAACAAACAAATTAATTGCCAATGTGATATGGGGGGTTAAATAGATGGAAAACAGTCATGCAAACGATCGTTTTCGCACCCAGGTTGAACCTGCTTTGGTGAGTAAAATTTCAGAATTTTGCTTACTTGGCTATAATTCTGTAACGGTAAGCGGTTTATGGGATTTTTTACAAAGGAAGAAATGGAAAAAGGTAAAGGAAGAAATGCTATTGCACGAAGTAATACGGGATATATTAGCTGTTAAGGTAAGTGATTATATGAGTTTCGCCACAATTGAAGCTTATAAGGCTCCTAAATTCTCGTTTGAGGACGAAAATGGTTGGAAAGAGTTGTTAAAATAGAACCGCCCTTTTTCATATTAATGTAAATTGACAGCCTTTCCATCTTATTTCATAATGAAGGCAATGACTTTTTTAAAAGCTTGTACTGTGGCAGTGCTTTGGCTTATACCCTAAGGAGGAACAATACATAATGGTTAAACGCAGTAGAATCGTTGCTTTCCTACTAATCGTTTTACTTTTAGGAAGCACCATGGGAGTTACAACAAAAAATATTGTAAACCATATTAATCTGGGACTGGATCTCAAGGGTGGTTTTGAAGTTTTATATCAGGTTCAACCTGCTAAACCGGGACAAATAATTGACAAAAAGGTATTAGCTGATACCGCCTCAGCACTTGATAAACGGATTAACGTCCTAGGGGTCAGTGAACCAAGTATACAAGTTGAAGGAAATAATCGGATTCGGGTACAGCTTGCCGGTGTAAAGGACCAGAACAAGGCGCGTGAAATCTTGTCTACACAGGCTAATTTAACCTTCCGAGATGCCAATGACAAACTGATGATGGATGGGACCGATTTGAAGCAGGGCGGTGCCAAGCAAACCTTTGATGAGAATAACAAACCAAGTGTTTCGTTAACCTTGAAGAGTGCTTCAAAGTTTGCAAAAGTTACCAAAACAATTATGAACATGAATCCAAATGTGCTTGTTATTTGGCTTGATTATAAAAAAGGAGATTCCTTTAAAGCTGAATCCCTTAAAGCGAAGCCTAAATATCTTTCGGCTCCAACGGTAAGACAAGTATTCAACCAGGATACAGTTTCAATAGTCGGAAGCTTTACCGTGCAAGAGGCACAAACCCTTGCTTCACTTTTAAATGCCGGTGCTCTTCCTGTGAAGCTTAAAGAAGTATACTCCACTTCTGTCGGCGCTAAATTTGGGGAAAAAGCATTGCACGATACGGTTTTGGCAGGCATTATCGGCGTTGCGATTATTTATCTATTTATGCTTGTTTATTACCGATTCCCAGGCTTCATCGCTGTTGTATCTTTAAGTATCTATATCTATTTAATTTTATTGATTTTCCACTGGATGAATGCAGTCCTGACACTGCCGGGTATTGCGGCTTTGATTCTCGGGGTCGGTATGGCCGTGGATGCGAATATTATCACGTACGAACGAATTAAAGAAGAGATCAAAGTTGGTAAGTCGATTAAATCAGCTTTTCAGGCTGGTGAGAAAAATGCTTTTACAGCGATTCTCGATTCCAACTTAAATACAATTTTAACAGCCTCAGTCCTATTCTTTTACGGTACAAGCTCTGTGAAAGGATTCGCAACCATGCTTATTCTGAGTGTAATCATGAGCTTTTTAACGGCTGTTTACGGTTCACGTTTATTGCTTGGTTTATGGGTGCACAGCCGTTTCTTAAATAAAAAGCCGGGCTGGTTTGGTGTGAAACAGGCTGACATTAAAGATATTTCGGAAAACTTCGATACATTAGACCTTCCGACCAAGTTCGATAAGATTGATTTTGTGAAACATAAAAATAAATTTTTCATCTTTTCCGGCGTCCTTATTGGAATCGGAATTATATTGCTCTTTATATTCCGTTTGAACCTTGCCATTGATTTTACTAGTGGTACTCGAGTGGAAGTTTTATCAAAAACACCTGTTACAACCCAGCAAATTCAAAGCTCACTTGCAAAGCTTGGCTTAACAGCGGATGATATTACCCTTGAAGGCAAGAACAATGATATTGGTGCTGCGCGTTTGAAAGGTGTTTTATCGAAAAATGATATTGCCAAATTAAAGACCAGTTTTAAAAGTGAATATGGAACAGAGCCAAACGTAAGTACGGTTTCGCCAACTGTTGGTAAGGAACTTGCGAAAAATGCCATTATTGCCGTTTTAATTGCGTCGATTGGGATTATCCTATATGTGACCATTCGATTTGAAATGTATATGGCCCTTGCAGCGGTAATCGCCATGCTTCATGATGCATTCTTCATGATCGCTTTCTTCAGTATTACAAGATTGGAAGTGGACTTGAACTTTATTGCGGCAGTTTTAACCATTGTTGGTTATTCGATTCATGATACGATTGTTACCTTTGATCGTATGCGTGAAAACATGCATAAGAAAAAACGTCTTAAAACCTTTAAAGATATCGCTGATGTTGTTAATGTAAGTATTCACCAAACATTAACTCGTTCTTTAAACACCGTTTTAATGGTATTGATTACTGTTGTGGCATTATTAGTATTGGGAAGCCCATCGATTCGTAACTTCTCGATTGCCTTGTTTGTTGGGCTTTTAGTGGGTGTATATTCATCCATCTTCATAGCATCCTCTCTATGGGTTGTCTTTAAATCCAGAGAGCTTAAAAAGAAAGGTGTTATTAGAACGGTAAAAGAAAAGAAAAGATACTCCGATCAGCCACAAGTATAAAAAAATCGCAGGCTTGCCCTGCGGTTTTTTCTTTTATTGAAAGCTTGTTACCGCTCCTGTATAATAAGTAGGTCTGAGGGGTGAAAACACCAGTGTTAAAATCAAAAACGAGATGGATTGTCAAGAAATCCAATGACCAATTAATCGAAACATTCGTAAATGAATTGAAAATTACACCTCTTGTTGCAGCATTGCTTGTCAACCGCGGAATAAACACCGTCGATTCGGCACGGTTTTTTTTATTTGGCAAGGAACAATTCCATGACCCCTTTCTTTTAAAAGGGATGGATTCAGCTGTTAACAGAATTCATAAAGCCATTGAAAATCAAGAACCAATTCTGATATTTGGTGATTATGATGCGGATGGGGTCAGCAGCACCTCAGTGTTAATGATGACACTCCGTGACTTAGGAGCCAACGTTCAATTCTATATTCCAAACCGTTTTACTGAAGGGTATGGACCAAATGAAACTGCCTTCCGTCATGCGGCGGATAATGGAATAAAATTAATTATTACTGTAGATACAGGAATTTCTGCGATCCATGAAGCCAACATTGCGAAAGAGCTGGGTCTTGACTTAATCATTACGGATCACCATGAGCCTGGCCCCATTTTGCCGGAGGCGCTTGCCATTATTCATCCCAAGCTTCCTGACAGCATTTATCCTTTCCGGGAGCTTGCGGGTGTTGGTGTAGCTTTTAAACTTTCCCATGCGCTTTATGGTAAAGTTCCGGAGCATCTTTTTGAAATTGCTGTCATTGGAACGATTGCCGACCTCGTGTCATTAAAGGATGAAAATCGCCTTATTGTTAAAAAAGGACTTGAAAAACTGAAGACAACTCAAAATATTGGTCTCAAAGCTATTTTTAAGTTAGCCGGAGTCGAGCCGATGTCAATTAATGAGGAAACTATTGGCTTTTCACTTGCTCCACGGATTAATGCGGTGGGCCGTCTGGAAAATGCCGATCTTGCCGTACAGCTTTTGCTAACGAATGATCAGCATGAAGCTAAAGTTTTAGCTGAAGAAATGGACTCCTTAAATAAAACGAGACAGGCCATCGTAAATTCAATTACGCTTGAAGCAATTGAAGAGGTAGAAAAAAATTTTCCAATCGATTCCAATAAAGTTCTTGTCGTAGGTAAAGAAGGATGGAATGCAGGTGTGATTGGCATCGTTGCATCCAAACTCGTGGAAAAATATTACCGCCCTACGATTGTTCTTAGCTATGACCAAAACAAAGGAATTGCCAAGGGGTCTGCACGCAGCATTACCGGCTTTGACTTATTTAAAAATTTATCAACATGCCGGGATATTTTGCCGCATTTTGGCGGTCATCCAATGGCAGCCGGAATGACTTTGAGCCTTGAGGATGTGGCTGACCTTCGTTCCAGATTGAACACTTTAGCGGAGGAACAGCTTTCGACTGAGGATTTTATTCCAGTTACCCAGCTTGATCATGAGTTAAGCTTAGCTGAGATTAGTTTATCAGCACTTGATGAATTAAACCTGCTGTCCCCCTATGGCATGGACAACCCAAAACCTAAGGTCCTCATTCATGATGTACAGATTGCCACAATGAGGAAAATAGGCAGTGAACAAAATCATTTGAAGGTTTTAGTAACTGAAAACGGGGCCAATCTGGATGGAGTAGGCTTTGGCCTTGGGTTCTTGGCTGATCATATTTCGCCGGCATCAAAACTTTCACTTATTGGGGAATTAGCCATAAATGAATGGAATAATATACGTAAACCACAAATTTTCATCCAAGATATGGCCGTCAACTGTTGGCAATTATTTGACCATCGCGGTTTAAAACGATTGACTAATCTGGCGGAGACCATTCCGCAAGAGAACAGAAAGTTTATTATTTTTAACAAATCGACAATCGAAAAATTAACTCCTGCGCTGCAAAATGAAATATCTCTTATTGAAAATCTGGAAGATGCTAGAGCAATCGATATTTCCATGGGCAATATCGTGTTAGTGGATTTTCCGCCATCAAAGGAAATCATTAGTGCTTTATTAAGAGGTAAACAACCGGCCAGGATTTATAGTTATTTTTATAAAGAATCGAGCGACTTTTTTAGTACGCTCCCAACGAGGGACCATTTCAAATGGTATTATGGATTACTTCTAAAAAAAGGCCCGTTTGACATTGGACGTTATGGTGATGAAATCGCGAAACACCGCGGTTGGTCAAAAGAAACGATTTACTTTATGTCAAAGGTGTTTTCTGAACTGGATTTTGTTACAATAAACAATGGATTTATAACTTTGAACAAACTTGCGCAAAAGCGTGATTTAACTGACTCCGTCACCTATCAGACAAAAGAGAGGCAATATGCTCTTGAGAGGGATTTATTGTTTTCCTCCTTCCCGCAATTAAAAGGATGGTTTGATCAAGTCATTCAAGAGTCAGTTGACATTGAGGAGGCAATAACAGAATGGACTTAAAACAATTTATTACCATCGTACCGGATTACCCAAAACCAGGAATTAAATTTAAAGACATTACTCCATTAATGGATAATGGTGAAGCATACAAGTATGCAACAGATCAAATTGTTGCCTATGCAAAAGAAAGAGAAATCGATTTAATCGTAGGACCTGAAGCTCGCGGCTTCATCATCGGTTGTCCTGTAGCGTATTCACTTGGAATTGGTTTTGCCCCTGTCCGGAAGGAAGGTAAGCTGCCACGGGAAACCGTTAAAGTAAGCTATGGATTGGAATATGGAAAAGATGTCCTTACGATTCATAAAGACGCCATTAAACCGGGACAACGTGTTTTAATTACCGATGATTTGTTAGCGACAGGCGGTACGATTGAAGCTACGATTCAATTAGTAGAGCAGCTTGGCGGTATTGTTGCTGGAATAGCATTTTTGATTGAACTTTCTTATTTAGATGGAAGAAAAAAGCTAAATGGTTATGATGTTTTAACATTAATGGAGTACTAATAGCGCAAGAGGCTGTCTCCAAGGGTCTGACCCCCTCGCTCAACACTTAATATATAGCAGCTTTTTAGAAAAGTTCAGCTATATATTGACGTTGTGGGGTCAGACCCTTATGTTTGAGACAGCCTCTTATTATAGAAAAAAATCCATAAAAAGGATTTGTCGGAAAATATTTCGACATTTTTTACGAATTTTGCAGAAAAATGCGTACAATCCCTTTACATCTAAGCTTTTTTTCTCGATAATAGTAACAATCATTCTAATTTTAGTAACAAGGTAATAAAGAATGACATTTTATAAATGAAGCGGAAGTCTCTAGTTGATAGGTTCTGAAGCTGACAATACAGAGTCCAAAGGGAAAAATTCTTATATAAAAAAAGGTGATTTTTCATGGCGAATGATCAAGTGTTAACCGCCGAACAAGTCATCGACAAGACAAGGGCTTATTTGAATGATGAGAATGTCGACTTAGTAAAAAGGGCGTATGAATTTGCTAAACATGCTCATCGTGACCAATATCGGAAATCAGGTGAACCGTACATTATTCATCCCATTCAGGTTGCAGGAATTTTAGCTGACCTTGAGATGGATCCGGCAACGGTTGCTGCTGGTTTTCTCCACGACGTTGTTGAAGACACCAATGTTTCTTTAAAGGACATTGAGATTGAATTCAATGCTGAAGTGGCCATGCTTGTTGATGGCGTTACGAAGCTGGGGAAAATTAAATATAAATCACACGAAGAGCAGCAGGCGGAAAATCATCGGAAAATGTTCGTTGCAATGGCGCAGGACATAAGGGTTATTCTGATTAAGCTTGCCGACCGTTTGCATAATATGCGAACGCTTAAGCATCTTCCTGTTGAAAAGCAGCGTAGAATCTCTAATGAAACGCTTGAAATTTTTGCACCTTTGGCACATCGTCTTGGAATTTCCAAGATAAAGTGGGAGTTGGAAGATACAGCATTAAGGTACTTAAATCCGCAGCAGTATTACCGGATTGTCAACCTTATGAAAAAGAAGCGTGCGGAGCGGGAGCAGTACTTAGATGATGTGATTGATGAAGTAAAAGGGCGATTGAATGAGGTCTCTATTAAAGCAGATCTGTCAGGACGTCCAAAGCACATATATAGCATCTATCGAAAAATGGCGCTGCAAAATAAGCAATTTAGTGAAATCTATGATTTGTTAGCTGTCAGAATTGTTGTGAACAGCATTAAGGATTGCTATGCCGTGTTGGGGATTATTCATACCTGCTGGAAGCCTATGCCCGGCAGATTCAAGGATTATATTGCAATGCCCAAGACTAACATGTATCAATCCTTGCACACGACTGTTATTGGGCCAAAGGGCGACCCTCTGGAAGTGCAAATTCGAACATCAGAGATGCATCGAATTGCTGAATTCGGGATTGCCGCCCATTGGGCTTATAAAGAAGGAAAAGGATTAAATGATACCTCTTCATTCGAGCAAAAGTTGACCTGGTTCCGAGAAATTCTTGAGTTTCAAAATGATACGCAAAATGCAGAAGAATTCATGGAATCTCTTAAAATTGATTTGTTCTCTGATATGGTGTTCATTTTTACACCAAAAGGTGATGTAATAGAGCTGCCGTCTGGTTCTGTTCCTATTGATTTCGCCTATCGAATCCATTCCGAAATTGGAAATAGGACAATAGGTGCAAAAGTGAACGGCAAAATGGTGACATTGGATTATACCCTAAAGACAGGGGATATTGTCGAAATCCTTACCTCTAAACATTCTTATGGACCAAGTCAGGACTGGTTAAAGCTTGCGCAGACCTCCCAGGCCAAGAACAAAATTCGTGCTTTCTTTAAAAAGCAGCGACGGGATGAGAATGTTATTAAGGGCAGGGAACTTGTTGAAAAAGAAATCCGTGCTATGGAGTTTGATATTAAGGGAATTTTAACGACTGATAATCTTAAAAAAGTCGCTGAAAAATTTAATTTCTCTAATGAAGATGATATGTATGCAGCGGTTGGCTATAATGGCGTAACGGCCCTGCAAGTCGCTAACCGCCTAACTGAAAAATGGCGGAAAAAGCGGGATATTGAACAATCTTCAAGCATTACGAATGCCATTACCGATTTAAAATCGTTCCCATCCTCTAAAAAGCGGGAATCCGGTGTTCGAGTTTCAGGGATTGATAATTTGTTAATTCGTTTATCGAGATGCTGTAACCCGGTACCAGGAGATGAGATTGTCGGCTTTATTACCAAGGGACGAGGTGTTTCGGTCCATCGTGCAGATTGTACAAACATCGACTCTGGAGATGTCAAGTCGCGATTAATTCCGGTTGAGTGGGAATCATCGCTAAATGACCGGAAGGAATACAATGTTGATATCGAAATTAACGGCTATGATCGCAGAGGTCTTCTAAATGAGGTTTTGCAGGCCGTGAATGAAACAAAAACGAATATTTCGGCAGTATCGGGAAGATCTGATCGCAATAAAATGGCAACCATCAGCATGTCCATTGCGATTCATAATGTCAGCCATTTGCGTAAAGTTGTCGATCGAATCAAGCAAATACCTGATATTTATTCTGTACGCCGAATGATGAATTAAGGGGTACAAACATGCGAGTTGTAGTACAGCGCAGTAAACGTGCGAAGGTTACCGTCAGCGGAGAAATCACAGGCCAAATTACAAGTGGCCTTGTTCTCCTTGTAGGCGTGACCCATGATGATAAGGAAGAAGATGCTGCTTTTCTGGCAGACAAGATTGCGAATCTTCGAATTTTTGAGGATGAAGCTGAAAAAATGAATCTCTCACTATTGGATGTCGGCGGCCAAATCCTCTCTGTCTCCCAGTTTACCTTATATGGTGATTGCCGCAAGGGGAGAAGACCGAGCTTCATTGATGCGGCTCGTCCGGAGCAGGCATTACCGATTTATAATGCATTTAACGGATTCTTGCGTGAAAAAGGAATTCATGTGGAAACTGGCCGATTTGGAGCGATGATGGAAGTCGAGTTAATCAATGACGGCCCGGTAACCTTAATTGTAGAAAGTAAAGCATAAAAAATCTTGGCCGCTGCGCCAAGATTTTTTTATTCATCATTTTATCGTAATTAAATGCTAATTTTGCCAAAGTATTTCTATTTATCTCTCCCATTCACTGCAAGTTTTACACCCGAAGTGGAAATAATAAGAACAAAATAGAATGGGACAGAGGTGATTTTTTGATGAGAGCTAGCGATAAGACAATGAACGCACAATCCATGGAAGGAAGACTATTTGGTGCTGATTTTCATGATTTTAGTCAAAATGATCCACAAAATCATTCCTTTGAAATCGCTTCGGAATTTGGTTTATCCGGGAGGGATGTCAGAAAGTTAAAAAAACATTTAGAAAGGTCGTAAATCCTTCTTGACAATCGCTACGATGCTCCGTAATATTATATAAATAAAATGAAATTATTTGGATATAACCATTGATGGAGCATAGTAATTAAGAGGTCCGCATGGAAAGAGAGGAAATGCCCTGGGCTGAAAGCATTTCGAACATGTTTCTTAATGAATGAACACTCCGTAGGTTTCTCTCTGAAATAGCATTGCTTTAGTAGGAGATGAACGTTAACAGGCGTTAACTGTAAAAGCGGGAATGCATTTTTTCGAGCATTCCAACTAGGGTGGCACCACGGGACTACAACTCTCGTCCCTTGTATTTTATATACAAGGGACGGGAGTTTTTTATTTTTATTAAACGTTACATAAAGGAGGATGCCGCTATGTCTATTAATATCCCAAGAGGCACGCAGGATATCTTGCCAGGTGAAGTAGAAAAATGGCAACTGATTGAAAATAAAGCGAGAGAGCTTTGTCAGAAATATCAATATCATGAAATTCGTACACCAATCTTTGAACATACCGATCTCTTCTCAAGAGGTGTTGGCGATTCGACCGATATCGTTCAAAAAGAAATGTACACATTTGAAGACAGGGGCGGCAGAAGTATTACTCTCAGACCAGAGGGAACGGCTGCTGTTGTAAGGTCCTTCGTCGAGAAGAAAATGTTCGGCAATGCCAACCAGCCCGTTAAGCTTTATTATATGGGGCCGATGTTCCGCTATGAACGGCCGCAGGCAGGGCGCTTCCGCCAATTTGTTCAATTTGGTATCGAAGCACTAGGAAGTAATGACCCTGCTATTGATGCAGAGGTAATCTCCCTAGCAATGAACTTATACAAAGAAATGGGCTTGAAAAAACTGAAGTTAATTGTTAACAGCCTTGGAGATAAAGAAAGCAGGAATGCACACCGAAACGCTTTAGTCAATCATTTCCAGCCGCGTATCGGCGAGTTTTGTCGTGACTGTCAAAATCGCCTGGAAAAGAATCCATTAAGAATCCTGGATTGCAAACAAGACCGAGATCACGAATTAATGAAAACTGCTCCATCCATTATCGATTACTTAAATGCGGAATCGAAAGCTTATTTTGAAAAATTACAATCCTATTTAACACAATTGGATATCCCTTTTGAAGTAGATCCCAACCTGGTTAGAGGATTGGATTACTACAATCATACCGCGTTTGAAATCATGAGTGATGCCGAAGGATTTGGCGCCATTACCACTCTTTGTGGAGGCGGCCGCTATAATGGCTTGGCTGAAGAAATTGGCGGACCGGAAACACCTGGAATCGGCTTTGCCTTAAGTATTGAACGATTTATTGCAGCCTTAAATGCTGAAGGAGTCGAACTTGAAATCAATCAAGGAATCGACTGCTATCTGGCAGCTCTCGGGCAGGAAGCAAAGGATTATACGGTTGGACTGCTGCAGCAGCTTAGAATGGCCGGATTTTCAGCTGAAAGAGATTACCTAGACCGAAAAATCAAAGCTCAATTTAAAGCAGCAGACCGTTTAAAGGCCAAATTTGTGGCCATTCTCGGCGATGAGGAATTACAAAATCAAAAGATAAATGTGAAAAACATGCTTACCGGAGAACAGGTAGAAGTAGACCTGAATTCATTTGTTCCATATTTACAAGGATTGAATCAATAAAGGGGGAAAAACAAAATGTTTGGTAGATCTTATTTTTGCGGTGATGTGCCGGAATCAGCAATTGGGGAAAAAGTTACATTAAAAGGCTGGGTGCAAAAACGCCGTGACCTTGGAGGATTAATCTTTTTAGACCTCCGTGACCGTTCGGGAGTTGTTCAAATCGTATTTAATCCTGATTTATCTAAAGAAGCACTTCAAACAGCAGAAAAAATCCGCAACGAATTTGTCCTTGATATTGTTGGTACTGTTGTTGCACGTGAGGCTTCAACTATAAATGAGAACCTGAAAACGGGGACAATTGAAGTACAGGCTGAAAAAGTGACCATTATCAATGAGGCGAAAACACCACCATTTGTTATTGCCGATAAAACAGATGTGTCCGAGGACGTTCGCTTAAAGTATCGTTATTTAGATTTTCGCCGGCCGGTGATTTTTGAAACATTAAAAATGCGCCATCAGGTAACAAAACAAATTAGGGATTTCCTTGATGGAGAAGGCTTTTTAGATATTGAAACACCGATTTTAACCAAAAGCACTCCTGAAGGAGCTCGCGATTACCTAGTTCCAAGCCGCGTACATCCTGGTGAGTTTTATGCCCTGCCACAATCACCGCAGTTATTTAAACAAATGTTAATGGTAGGCGGGGTGGAGCGCTATTATCAAATCGCCCGCTGTTTCCGAGATGAGGACCTGCGTGCGGACCGTCAGCCTGAATTTACGCAAATTGATATTGAAACAAGCTTCCTCAGCCAAGAGGATATCATGAGCTTAATGGAAAATATGATGCAGAAGGTAATGAAAGAGGTAAAAGGACTTACGATTCCAGAAACCTTCCCGCACATGACTTATGATGAAGCGATGAGCCGCTTTGGTTCCGATAAGCCGGATACTCGCTTTGGATTGGAATTGGTCGACTTATCAGAAATTGTTAAGGATTCAGGATTTAAAGTTTTTGCGGCGGCGGTTGCCAACGGCGGTCAGGTTAAAGCCATTAATGTAAAAGGCGCAGCTGAAAACTATTCCCGCAAAGATATTGATGCATTAACAGAGTTTGTTGCCCGTTACGGTGCAAAAGGTCTTGCATGGCTCAAGGTTGATGCAGAAGGCTTGAAAGGCCCAATCGCTAAATTCTTTACTGAGGATGACGCAAATGGACTTAAAGCAACTCTTGGTGCTGCTGAAGGAGATTTACTGCTCTTTGTAGCAGATAAAAAGAGTGTAGTTGCAGACGCCCTTGGCGCACTCCGGATTAAGCTGGGGAAAGAATTAGATTTAATCGACCAAAGCGTATTTAATTTCCTATGGATTACCGATTGGCCATTGCTTGAATACGATGAGGAAGAAGGCCGTTACTATGCCGCTCACCATCCGTTTACAATGCCGTTTAGGGAAGACCTTGAACACCTGGATACAGATCCAGGGAGAGTCCGCGCCCAGGCCTATGATCTAGTTTTGAACGGATATGAGCTTGGCGGCGGTTCTTTGAGAATTTTTGAACGCCCAATTCAGGAAAAAATGTTTAAAGTCCTTGGATTTTCTCTTGAGGAAGCAAAAGAACAATTCGGCTTCCTGTTAAATGCTTTTGAATATGGCACACCGCCACATGGAGGCATTGCGCTAGGTCTGGACCGTCTGGTTATGATTCTCGCTGGCAGCTCCAATTTAAGAGATACGATTGCTTTCCCTAAAACTGCAAGTGCCAGCTGCTTACTAACCGATGCACCAGGTGAAGTTTCCGAGGCCCAATTGAAGGATTTGCATTTGAAATTAGACGTAAATAAAAGTGAATAAAACGCTTTCATGAAACCTTGATAGTGAAATTGTTTTATGCTATTATAATAACAATTAAAGAAGAGTCCTGAAGTGTACGTTGTCCTACCTGAAATTTTGACCGAACATTATTTCTTCGGGAGTCCAGAGTTTTCTCGTTGCGTAAATGCCTCAACCTTTTACGGTTAAGGGGACTTGCAAAACCAGAAACAGGACACCCACCTGCTAAGTGCGGGATCAAAATGAAGGAACCAAAAACGACGGCACGATTGGGACTCTTTCCTTGTTTTTTAAATGTAAAGGCTGGCATTGGTCAGTCTTTTTATTATGGTGGTTTTTGGCACTATTCCTATCAAGATACTTGTTTTTATTACGAGGTATGATATATTTTTATTCGGGAAAAAGATAAGTTAAGGAAATTTACATATTGGAGTGAAAATAATGCTACATCAATTTTCTCGTAATGAATTGGCCATTGGAAAAGAAGGCCTTGAAATCATGAAAAACAGCACTGTGGCAGTGCTTGGAATCGGCGGTGTCGGCTCTTTTGCCGCAGAAGCACTTGCCCGTTCCGGTGTGGGCCGCTTAGTTCTAATTGACAAAGATGATGTCGACATCACCAATGTCAATCGTCAGCTTGTGGCATTGTTATCAACGATAGGCAAACCAAAAGTAGACATTATGGAGGAACGAATTAAAGATATCAATCCCGATTGTGAAGTTATTTCTCTCAAAATGTTTTATACAGAAGAAACATATGAAGAGATTTTCAGCCACAAACTGGATTTTGTTGTGGATGCTTCAGATACGATCATTTATAAAATCCATTTGATGAAGGAATGTTTAAAAAGGGACATTCCGATTATTTCCAGTATGGGTGCAGCAAATAAAATGGACCCAACCCGTTTTAAAATTGCTGATATTTCCAAGACTCATACGGATCCTATTGCTAAAGTGATCCGCACTAAGCTGCGCAAGGAAAGAATTCATAAAGGCATCCCGGTTGTTTTTTCTGACGAAAGTCCAATTGTGATTCGTGAGGATGTACGAAAGGTAGTCGGTAAGGAAAATGCCCCCATCCGGAAGGCACAAATGCCGCCAGCCTCCAATGCGTTCGTACCATCTGCAGCAGGCCTTATCATGGCGAGTTATGTTGTAAGAGAATTACTAAAGGATATAAAAATTTATCGGGTTTCGGATGAAAAATAGAAAAGTTACAAAGCCGGTCATTAAGAGAGGGTCAAGATGACCGGGACCGAGTAACTAGAGCTTGAACGGTCATCAAGAGAGGTCCTAGATGCCCGAAACTGGGTAACTAAAGCTTGAACGGTCATCAAGAGAGGGTCAAGATGCCCTAGACTGAGTAACAAGAGCTTGAGCGGTAATCAAGAGAGGGGCAAGATGCCCGAAACTAAGGAACAAGAGCTTGAACGGTCATCAAGAGATTCTCAAGATGCCCGAAACTAAGGAACAAGAGCCTGAACGGTCATCAAGAGAGTGTCAAAATGCCCGAGACTGAGTAACAAGAGCTTAATCGGTCATCAAGAGAGGGCCAAGATGCCCGAAACTGGGTAACTAAAGCTTGAACGGTCATCAAGAGATGCTCAAGATGCCCGAAACTGGGTAACTAAAGCTTGAACGGTCATCAAGAGAGTGTCAAAATGCCCGAGACTGAGTAACAAGAGCTTGAGCGGTAATCAAGAGAGGGTCAAGATGCCCGAGACTGAGTAACAAGAGCTTGAGCGGTCATCAAGAGATGCTCAAGATGCCCGAAACTGGGTAATAAGAGCTAAACAGGTCATCAAGGGAGCCCCTTGATGACCTAAAACCATTAAAGAACATTACATTGGTCATTAATGTATCTTCAAGGAAGGCTGATACCAAGGTAACGGAAGAAATGATGAATTTCTATTATTATTTAAATTTAAAACCAACCCCATTTTAATTTCCTTTTTATTCAAAATATAACCATCTTCCACCCCCATGACTTTTCAGATTATCCTTTAATACCCTTCTAATAATCTTTTTCGATTCAATCACCGCACACCACTCATGAACAACATTCGTAGTTATTTTCATCTCAGGAAAAAGTAATTTTAATTCGCCCACACTCCTTAATATTGCAGAATCAACCTCCTCAACGTACCCGCATTTACCACACACACATTTATCACCGTTAAAAGTTACTGATAATGAATGGCACGAAACGCAAGATACCCCTTTTCTCTGCTGCTCATATGTATATGGAGGTATTTTTGCATAACGCGATTCATTTTGATGTAAGGAAATTAAAAGGTCTGCTAGCTTTTTGTGCCGCCCATTTAGTTTTGAAGGAATTTGATCTAATTTTTTCATAAAGCGACTTAACTGAGTGGGTAAAACGATTGGTTTGTTTTGTGGGGCTTTATACAATGTAAATTCGGGGTTAACAAAGATTACATTGCTTTCGATAGGGATATGGTATCCATGATTTTGGAGCAGCTTTCGAAGTAGTGTCTTTGTACGATTTATTTGATCCAAAGGATTTAATATTTCATTATTTGCTACAGTTTTAAAGCTTTCCGTTTCGGGATCGTAAACATAATCCCACTCAAAATTTTTTACTTCGCAAAGGAAAAAGGGTTTCTTGAAAAATGATTAAGGTATCAATTTGGAATTCTGAGTTGTTAACTTCGAGGCACAAATTTCTTAAAACATACATGTCGTTTTCGAGCTTATCTGTAAGCTGATCAAACATCACCTCTCCTTGATAGCCCTTTTCAAGCCTTAAATAATGATTCAAATCATTTGGGGATAAATCCATTCGTATGTTTAAACATCTCAAAGTTAATAGTTCTTTTGACTCAGAACGCGGCCTTAAAATTTGCATAAATCGCATCCTCTCTAAAGATATCAAATTAATTTTACAAGAGAAGAGTTCAGTAAACCAATGAACAAAATGTTAACTTTTTCCACGAAAGAAAAGAGAGTGCCGCAAAAATTGGGCACTCACTCTCATTTATTTAACGGTATTGCTAAATTATCAATTTCAGAACCATCTTTGGCTGAATACACAAATAGCTCGAATGTTGCTCCCGTTTTATCTGCCAGCGATTGATTAATGGAGATTTCAAAGTCTCCCCATGCAGGAGCGCCTGCAGTTTGATAACGATCTTGAAGGACGGTTTCATTGCCTGCTTTTAACCTGTATTGAAAAACACCCTCAAATACTCTTGCCTGCCCTTTAACAATAATTTTCCCGGCTTTTTCTGAAACGACCACGTTTCTGAAAGAATTGTTATGATATTTTTTCGGTTCTGTCACTTTCGGAGGATTTTTAGTACCTTGGTCCGTTTCATTTGAGGAAGTTTTAGTTCCTTTTGGAGGTTTATTGGTCCCATGTTCCACGACAGTCGGCTTCTGCTTTACATCCACATGTACCCGAACCCCTAAACTATAAGCGATTAATCCTAAAAGAAGAATTATGCATAGCATTAATAATGTTGATATTTTCATTGACTCACCTCCTTATTACATTATATTCAAATGCATTTTACTCAGCCCCTGGTCTTAGAAGAAACTCATACGGGAGCCGTTTTTTAACAAAATGAGTATAGCCTATAATAAAAAACAGGAAAATTTTCCAAAAATAAGGTAAACTGGTGTAATGAGAGAGAGGGGGATTCGACGATTTGGAAACGATTGTTGAATTAAAAGATGTAACCAAGGTGATAAAAGGGAGAACAATAATCGATAAAATCAGCTTTCAGGTGAACAAAGGAGAGGTTTTTGGGTTCTTAGGACCAAATGGAGCTGGAAAAACGACAACGATTCGAATGATTGTCGGCTTGATGGGAATTACTTCGGGTGATATCACCATTGGCGGATCGAGTATTACTAGTCATTTTGAAGATGCCGTACGCCATGTGGGCGCGATTGTAGAAAATCCGGAAATGTATAAATTCTTAAGTGGGTACCAAAACCTTGTACATTATGCACGGATGACTAAAGTAGTTACAAAAGAAAAAATAGCAGAGGTTGTGGAGCTTGTCGGTTTAACGGCCCGGATAAATGATAAAGTCAAAACTTATTCTTTAGGGATGAGACAAAGGTTGGGATTAGCCCAATGTCTGCTGCATGACCCGGAGGTGCTGATCCTCGATGAGCCGACGAACGGACTGGACCCTGCTGGCATTAGGGAAATTCGCGATTATATCAGGCTCCTGGCAAGAGAAAAAAACATGGCGGTCATCGTTTCAAGCCATTTGCTATCGGAAATGGAAATGATGTGCGACCGAATTGGAATTATTCAAAATGGCCGGTTAGTTGATGTTCAGCTTGTGCAGGATTTTGTTCACGGGCAAGAATTGGCGTTTGAACTGGAGGTAATTCCGAGTGAAAAGGCCCAAGACATCATCAAGACCCAGTTTCCCAATGTTCCGCTTACCAGGTCGCGAAATGGCCTTTCAGCCCAGCTGGCGAAAGAGGAAATTCCGAAATTGGTTAAATTGCTAGTCGAAGCAGACGTTCAAGTTTTTGGCATAAAAGAAGTGTCAAAAACGTTAGAGGATCGCTTCCTTGAAGTGACGGCTGAAAAGGAGGCTGTTCAATCATGATAAACTTAATAAAAAATGAATGGATGAAGATTTTTAAACGACCGGGAACATATGTAATGATTGCTATTTTAATTGTCGCTGCATCCATTGCTGCGGGTATTTTCAAATATCAAGATGTCGGAAAGAATGCAGCCATAGATAAAAATTGGGTGCAAAACTTAAAGCAGGAAAACTCGTCTCTTAAGAAACAGGTTGAAAATAGTGGCACGAAAGTAGAGAAACAGTACTATCAAAAAACCATTGCGATCAACGAATACCGCATTAAACATAATTATCCGCCGCAAAATAGCTATGATGTGTGGACATTTGTTCAGGATGCATCCCAGCTTATTTCTTTGGCCGGATTGTTTACGATCATCGTTTCTGCGGGAATTGTTGCGAGCGAATTTAATTGGGGTACAATCAAGCTGCTATTAATTCGCCCAATTAACAGAAGTAAAATATTACTATCAAAGTATCTTACTTTATTATTGTTTGCGCTATTCCTGCTGGTGATATTATTTGTCTATTCCACAGCTATCGGAGCGATTTTCTTTGGAATGCCGGACAAAGCCGTCCCATACTTAGCATATGATAACGGGGCTGTAACGGAGCAGAATATCGTTGTTCATTTAATGATTTATTATGGATTAAACTCCATTACAATGATCATGCTGGCCACGATGGCATTTATGATCTCATCTGTATTCAGAAACAGCTCGCTTGCAATAGGGTTATCAATCTTTTTAATGTTTACAGGGAGTAGTTTAACCCAGTTACTCGCCTTGAAATTTTCATGGGCAAAGTATATTTTGTTTGCCAATACCGATTTAATGCAATATTTCGACGGAACTCCAATGGTGAATGGGATGACCATTGCTTTTTCTGTGACGATGTTAATCATTTACTTTGTTATTTTCCAACTTCTCGCCTTTTTTATTTTCAAAAAGAGAGACGTTGCCGCTTAGTGTAACAATATCTCAAAAAGGGTCTGACCCCCTCGCTCAACACCTAATATATTGCCGCTTTTAAGCAATATATTAACGTTGTGGGGTCTGACCCTTTTTTTTAAGACAGCCTTATTTTTTGCTGCTATGAAGTTTTTCATAGACACCAGCAAGAGCTTGTTCAAACTTACCGGTCTTTTTCGGCTGATAATATTGTTTGTTTTTCAAACGGTTCGGCAAGTATTGCTGTGGTACCCAGCCTGATTCATAATTGTGCGGATATAAATAGTCAATTCCTCTTCCGAGCTCTTTTGCTCCTTTATAATGGGCGTCCTTTAAATGGTCAGGAACTTCGCCAATATTTCCTTTTTGGATATCATCCAGTGCTGCCTGGATGGCTAAAACAGCCGAATTGGATTTTGGTGAAAGGCACAATTCAATTACGGCGTTAGCGAGGGGAATTCTTGCCTCAGGAAAGCCGATTCGTTCAGCCGTTTCAATGGCGGCAAGTGTCCTAGCTCCAGCTTGGGGACTGGCAAGACCGATATCCTCATAGGCGATAACTAGCAATCTTCTGCTGATACTCGGAAGGTCGCCCGCCTCAATTAACCGCCCAAGATAGTGAAGGGCGGCATCTACATCACTGCCGCGAATTGATTTTTGGAAAGCGGACACCACATCATAATGCCCATCCCCATCTTTATCTGCAGCAAAGCTTTTCTTTTGTAAACATTCTTCTGCTGTTGCTAAATCGATACGGATAGACCCATCTGCTTCGTTATCGCTCGAAAGAACCGCAAGTTCAAGAGCGTTTAAAGCACTTCGTACATCCCCGTTGGAACCACTCGCAAAATGGTTCATGGCATCGCCCGATACCACTATGTCAATATTTCCAAAACCGCGCTCTTCATCCTTCAAAGCACGGTCTAATGCTGTTTTCACCTCATCCGGTTCCGGCGGTTTCAGCTCGAAAATCTGGCACCTGCTCCGTATGGCTGGATTGATGGCATGATAGGGGTTACTGGTCGTGGCCCCTATTAAGGTAATTAATCCGTTTTCTAAGTATGGAAGCAGAAAATCCTGCTTCGCTTTATCAAGTCGATGGACCTCATCCAGCAATAATATGACTTTCCCGGACATCTTGGCCTCTGCGGCCACAATTTCCATATCCTTTTTATTATTGGTTACGGCATTCAGTGTGCGAAAGGCGTATTTTGTACTGCCTGCAATGGCACTGGCAATTGAGGTTTTTCCAATTCCTGGAGGACCATATAAAATCATCGATGTTAACTGTTTGGCTTTGACCATTCTGGCGATAATCTTGCCGTCAGCAACAAGATGCTGCTGACCTACGACCTCTTCAATCGTTCTTGGACGCATTCGAAATGCTAGCGGTTTTTGCTGCATACTACATCTCTCCAATAATTGTTTATCGACAACATTTTCTCATATTAATGGACATTGTGCTATAATATCTAATGCCTATCATATTACTGTGAATTTTAAATTAAAATAAATGAATACTAGCATAAATCAAATAGGAGTGTAAATAAATGAAAATATCAACAAAGGGAAGATACGGTCTCACGATTATGATTGAGCTTGCAAAAAAATACGGTGATGGACCAATATCACTGAAAACCATTGCCCAGGCAAATGAATTATCTGAGCATTATTTGGAGCAATTGATTTCACCATTACGGAATGCCGGATTGGTAAAAAGTATCCGCGGCGCATATGGCGGTTATATTTTAGCGGACGTTCCGACAAACATTACAGCAGGTGATGTTATTCGCGTTCTTGAAGGTCCAATTACACCGGTAGAAGGAATTGAAGACGAGGAGCCAGCGAAACGAGAGCTTTGGATTCGTATTCGTGATGCTATTAAGGATGTACTCGATAATACCACTTTGGAAGATTTAGCGAGCCATAGTGAAGATGGCGAATCAGATGCTTATATGTTTTATATTTAATGTCAAAAGTAACAATGGAGAATTATTTTGATAGAAGGTGTTTAAATAATGGAACGAATTTATCTTGATCATGCCGCAACATCCCCTATGCACCCAAGGGTCATTGAAAAAATGATGAAGGTAATGAATGAATCATTCGGAAATCCTTCGAGCATTCATTCTTATGGCAGAGAGGCCCGGCATCTAATTGATGTTGCACGTGAAACCTTAGCTCGGAGTATCGGCGCAAAAGAGAATGAAATTATTTTTACCAGCGGCGGAACGGAAGCAGATAATTTGGCCTTATTAGGGGTGGCTGAAAGCTATCAGCAGAAGGGAAAGCATATTATCAGCACACAAATTGAACATCATGCTGTCCTTCACACATGTAATAAACTTGAAAGAATGGGCTATGAGGTTACTTATCTGCCTGTTGATGATTCAGGGAGAATTTCAATTGCTGATCTTCAGGAGGCATTGAGAGAAGATACTATTCTAGTTTCCATTATGTACGGTAATAATGAAGTTGGTTCCATTCAGCCGATAATGGAAATTGGCCAGCTTTTAAAAGAACATCAGGCCATTTTTCACACCGATGCGGTTCAGGCCTATGGAATTGAAAAAATAAATGTTAATGAAAGCTTTATCGATTTATTATCGGTTTCAGCCCATAAAATTAATGGTCCAAAAGGAATCGGATTTTTGTATGCACGGGAAAATGTGAAACTAGCTCCGCGCATTTTTGGTGGTGAGCAAGAAAGAAAACGGCGTGCTGGTACCGAAAATGTTGCCTCCATTTGCGGGTTCCGTGAGGCTGTTATCATTGCCAATGAGGAGCGGGCTTTAAAAAGGGAAACGTATAACAGTTTTAAGGGCCTTTTTCTTCAAAGGCTGCAGGAACAAAATGTAGAGTTTACCATAAACGGATTACTTGAACATTCCTTGCCGCATGTATTAAACTTAAGTTTTCCTGGCACAAATGTCGAGTCCATGCTCGTCAATCTTGATTTGGCCGGGATTGCTGTCTCAAGCGGATCAGCCTGTACAGCAGGTTCCATTGAACCATCACATGTGCTTGTCGCCATGTTTGGCAAAGAATCAGAGCGATTAACCAATTCCATCCGCTTTAGCTTCGGCTTAGAAACCACTTCCGAACAGGTTGCCAAAGCCGCTGATGAAACGGCCAGAATCGTTTTACGCTTAAAAAAATAAATCCATCATCGTAAATGTAAAGTGAGGTGAAATTTGATGGAAAAGAAAGACCCTGGCAAAACAAGAGTAGTTGTCGGCATGTCCGGCGGTGTAGACTCTTCTGTTGCTGCTTATATGTTAAAGCAGCAAGGGTATGATGTAATCGGCATATTCATGAAAAACTGGGATGATACGGACGAATTTGGCGTTTGTACCGCGACAGAAGATTATAATGATGTCATCCGTGTCTGTAACCAAATTGGCATTCCTTATTATGCGGTCAATTTTGAAAAACAATATTGGGACAAGGTTTTTACTTATTTTCTTGATGAGTATCGGGCAGGAAGGACGCCGAATCCTGATGTTATGTGCAATAAAGAAATTAAATTTAAGGCATTTTTAGAGCATGCACTAAATTTAGGAGCAGATTATCTGGCTACAGGCCATTATGCTCAGGTAGAATATAGGGACGGCGAATACAAAATGCTTCGCGGTCGCGATGAAAACAAAGATCAGACCTATTTCTTAAACCAATTGACCCAGGAACAGCTTAGCAAAGTTATGTTTCCAATTGGAAATCTTGAGAAATCGAAAGTAAGGGAAATTGCAAAGGAAGCGAATTTAGCAACAGCAACGAAAAAGGACAGTACGGGAATCTGTTTCATTGGCGAACGGAATTTTAAAGAATTTTTAGGTCACTATCTCCCTGCACAGCCAGGCAGAATGGAAACGCTTGAAGGCAAGGTAATGGGAAAACATGACGGGCTCATGTATCATACAATTGGACAGCGCCATGGCTTGGGTATTGGCGGTTCAGGTGAGCCTTGGTTTGCAATTGGCAAAGATTTAAAGCGAAATATTCTTTATGTAGGTCAAGGCTTTCATAATGAAAAATTATATTCGGACTCGATTATTGCTGACGGAATCAGCTGGGTATCCAATAAAGAAAAACCGGAAGCGTTTGAATGCACCGCTAAATTCCGCTATCGTCAAGAAGACCATAAAGTCACGGTTAACCTGCTTGATGGCAATAAGGCGAAAATTATTTTCCATGAACCAATCAGAGCCATCACACCAGGACAAGCGGTTGTTTTTTACAATGGTGACGAATGCCTTGGCGGCGGTACGATTGATGAAGTATATAAAAACGATGAACGTCTGACATATGTTGGATAAAAGGATAAGAGGCTTTCCCAATGGGCAGCCTCTTTTCTGTTTGGATTATGATATACTTTCATTAGATTGGAGCTGAGAATTGTGGACAAAAACCAATTAGGAGTACAATACATGCAAGAAGGCAATTGGGAAGAGGCTGCGAAGGCTTTTAATGAAGCAATCGAAGAGAACCCCAAGGACCCGGTCGCATACATAAATTTTGGAAATGTTCTTTCCGCTATTGGAGACGATGAAAAAGCCTTAAAATTTTATCAAAAGGCCATTGATATAGATGAAAATACCGCAGCTGCCTATTACAGTGCAGGTAATATCTATTTTAGTCAAGAAATTTTCGACGAAGCCAAAAATATGTTTGAAATGGCAATGAAAAAAGGACTTGAAACAAGTGATAATTTTTTCATGCTGGGTATGGCATTGATGCAATTAGAGCAAGGAAAGTATGCTCTACCTTATTTACAAAGAAGCGTTGAATTGAATGCAAATGATTCGGAAGCCCGGTTTCAATATGGACTATGTCTTGCCCAATTGGAATTGCTTGACGAGACAATCGTTCAATTAGAAAAATGTGTCCAGCTGGATCCGACGCATTCCGATGCCTTTTATAACTTAGGGGTTGCCTACGGCTTTAAAGAAGATCCTGCACAAGCAATCAAGATGTTTAACAAAGCGCTGGAAATTCAACCTGATCACGTTCTTGCCGGCTATGGCAAAAAATTAATGGAGAACGAAAATTAAATAACTTTAACTAAATTGCCTTGGGAGGAGGGAGCAAACATGGACAAGCAGGACTCACTGGATTTATTTGCGGAACAAGGGAAGTTTGTCAAAGGCAAGCACCTGGTCACCATTTTTCATAATGAGCAAAATCTTTATACGGTCCTTAGGATTCGGGTGGAAGAAACAAACGATCAATATGATGACAAGGAAGCCGTAATAACCGGTTATTTTCCAAAAATCCACGAACAGGAAACCTATATTTTCTTCGGGGAATTCAAGGACCATCCCAAATTTGGCCTGCAGTTCCAGACCAAACATTTCCGAAAGGACATCCCCCAAACCAAACAGGGGGTCGTCAGTTATTTATCAAGTGAAATGTTTAAAGGGATTGGAAAGAAAACGGCCGAAAAAATTGTTGAAATATTAGGTGAAAATGCGATCTCCAAAATTCTAAACGAGCCTTCATTGCTTGACACCATTCCAAAGCTTCCTCCTGATAAGGCCAAAATGCTTTATGATACGTTAATGGAGCATCAGGGGCTTGAACAGGTAATGGTTGCTTTAAATCAATACGGCTTTGGACCGCAAATATCTATGCGGATTTATCAAGCCTATAAGGACGATACACTCGATATTATTCAAAAGAATCCCTATCAGCTTGTAGAGGACATTGAAGGTATTGGATTTGGACGGGCGGATGAGCTCGGCTATCAACTCGGTATTTCCGGGAATCATCCGGACCGCCTTAAAGCAGCATGCCTGTATACACTTGAAACAGAAAGTGTTCAAACCGGCCATGTCTATTTGCAGGTTAAGGATTTACTGATTAGAGCTAAAAGTCTTCTTGAAGAGAATAAGCGTGATCAAATTGAATTTATCGATATTTCTAATGAAATCATTAAGCTTGAAGAAGAGGGAAAAATAATTGGCGAAGACAAGCGAGTTTATTTGCCGTCGTTATTTTATGCGGAAAAAGGGCTTGTGACGAGCATTAATCGGATATTGGAGCAAACGGAGTATCAGGAGCAATTTCCCGAATCAGAGTTTTTACTTGCATTGGGAAGCTTGGAGGAAAGGCTTCAGGTTCAGTATGCCCCGACCCAAAGGGAAGCCATTCAGACGGCTTTAATGTCACCGATGTTAATCTTAACCGGTGGTCCAGGGACAGGGAAAACCACCGTTATTAAGGGGATTGTTGAGCTATATGGTGAACTGCATGGCTGTTCATTAGACCCAAAGGATTATTATAAAAAAGATGAAGCTTTTCCCTTTTTGTTGGCTGCACCGACAGGAAGGGCGGCTAAACGGATGAGTGAATCGACCGGACTCCCAGCCGTTACGATTCACCGTTTGCTTGGTTTTACCGGTTCAGAAGGGTTTGACCGCGATGAGGCAAGCACGCTTGAGGGAAAAATAATCATCGTGGATGAAACGTCCATGCTTGATATATGGCTTGCCAATCAATTATTTAAGTCTCTTCCGGAAAATATTCAAGTCATTCTTGTCGGTGATGAGGATCAATTGCCATCTGTTGGTCCGGGACAGGTGCTGAAGGATTTATTAAGATCTGAACGAATTCCAACAGTCAGGCTAACGGATATTTATCGGCAGGCAGAAGGATCTTCGATCATTGACCTGGCCCATGATATTAAAAAAGGGTACTTACCTGCAGACATCTCGGTTCAACAGCCTGACCGTTCCTTTATTAAATGTAACTCCGCGCAAGTGGCAAATGTAGTGGAAAAAGTAGCCCTCAATGCGAAGAATAAAGGCTTCGCTGCTAAGGATATTCAAGTATTAGCCCCGATGTACCGGGGGCCGGCAGGAATTGACCGTTTAAATGTATTACTGCAAGAAATCTTTAATCCTAATCCTGATGGGACGAGGAAAGAGATTGCCTTTGGCGATGTAAAATATCGTATAGGCGATAAAGTGCTGCAGCTTGTAAATAAGCCGGAAGATAATGTGTTTAACGGCGATATCGGAGAAATTATTTCCGTTTTTTATGCAAAAGAAAATACGGAAAAACAAGACATGATCCTTATTTCATTTGAAGGCAATGAAGTGTCCTATACTCGTCAAGATTTAAATCAAATTACCCATGCCTACTGCTGCTCTGTTCACAAATCGCAAGGTAGTGAATTTCCAATTGTCATTCTGCCGGTAACAAGAAGCTATTACCGGATGCTGCGGAGAAATTTAATCTATACTGCGATTACACGAAGCAAGCAATTCTTAATCCTTTGCGGGGAAGAGGATGCACTTCGCATGGGGGTAGAAAAAGCGGATGAACAAAATCGCCAAACTACATTATGTCAAAAACTCCAGGAATCGATCCCGGTCAAAACCGGGGATGTGCTGTTAGAGAGCTCTACGGAAAATTTATCTCTCGAAGAAATGCTAATGAGCGTAGATCCGATGATCGGAATGGAAAACGTTTCTCCTTATGATTTTGCTGTAAATGACTGAAACTATAAATGTTCCTAAGGAGGTGGGGGCTACTCTTTTGAGAACATATTCTTTATTGAAAAATCAACCCATTTTTGAAGCGAAAACCGGGACAAAGATAGGTGAGGTTTGTGACCTGTGTATTACAGGTGAAGGATTCGTCTCAGGTCTCTTAATTAAAAAAGGCGTTTTCCTCAAACAAACCTTATTTTTAAGCATTGAGGATGTCACTTCCTTCGGCTATGACGGGGTGATGATTGATGATACCAGTTGCTTGGAAAAGCTTAAGGCAATTCCTGATTATACTCTTTCCCATCAACATTCCCTTGAAGGAAAGCTGCTGCTCTCGAAGAGTGGAGAATCGCTTGGAATGTTAAAAGATGTATATTTTCATGAAGAATTGGGCACAATCGTAGGGTACGAAATTACGGATGGCTTCTTTTCGGATATCACGGAAGGGAAACAAGTCATTCCATCCGGGAGACCCCCAGCGATTGGAAAGGATGCCATCGTCGTAGATGTTGATCAAACGTGAGGTGTCTTTTCATGTTAAAGTGTCCCAATTGTCAAAGCAAGGATATTGGTAAAATCGGCATCAATCAATATTATTGCTGGAATTGTTTTATAGAGCTGTCACTTGCTAAAGGAATCATTAATACCCATCAGGTTGAGGAAGATGGAACACTCAGTTCGTTGGATGATTTGTTTGAAGAAGAACAACGTCGTTACACTCTTTAAAATTGATGAAGAGGTGAAACGTATTGAATAAGATGATGACCACTGTTGTTGCTTTTGGTGCAGGGATGGCAGCGTACAATATTGCTCAACGTAATAACCTGATGTCCTCCCGCAATATGAAACGAATTCAAAAGAAAGTAAAGCGTGCAATCTTTTAATGGAAGAGGATGACACTGTCATCCTCTTTTGTATGAATATTTCCATGTCTCGTCTCTAACACTAACAAAAAGGAGGCAGGTGCATTGGATATTCGGTTGAAATGGTTTTATCGGATTGGTTTTATACTCCTTTTATTAATTGCCATTTATGTTTTCTTGAAAATCCGTTTTGTTTGGCTGCCAATATTAAAGGTTGCATTCTATATTATTTTACCTTTTTTGATTTCCGGCTTTATCACCTATTTACTGCACCCGATTGTGGAGAAAATCCATGAAAAAGGGATGCATCGCGGACTGGCTATTTTTCTCATTTATTTTCTTTTTTTTGGGGGACTTAGTTTTGGCCTCTATAAAGGGATTCCTGCTTTTATTGCCCAATTAAGGGATCTTTCTGAAAGTGCCCCTGTTTTTGCAGAGCAATACCGGAAGTGGATCGAAATGCTTCAATCCCATACCAAGGCATGGCCGGATGGTCTGCAAGGGAAAATGAATGATGGAATTGACGCATTTGAGGCAAAATTAGATTCGCTGCTAACCATTATGGTTGGCATCTTACTAAAGTTTCTCAACTCAGCATTAGTCATTATGATCATTCCATTTCTCGCTTTTTATATGTTGAAGGATTTCCACCTCATCAAACGCTTTGTCTGGTATATGACCCCAAAGAAATGGCGGCAGCAAGGTGCCCGTTTCTTAAAGGATGTGGATGAGTCGCTTGGAAGCTATATTAGAGGGCAGCTTCTTGTATGTGTGGTAATAGGCGGCGCCGCAACCTTGTTTTTTTGGATATTTCATTTAAGATATCCATTGCTTTTGGGGTTTTTAGTAGGGATTACCGATGTGATCCCCTATTTTGGTCCCATTATTGGAGCACTACCAGCAGTTGTTATTGCGGCAACCGTCTCGGTAAAATTAGTCATCATCACCGTCGGAATTATCATCGTCCTCCAATTTCTTGAGGGGAATATATTATCTCCTTATATTTTCGGCAAAAGCCTGCATATGCATCCGCTCTTGATTATGTTAGCCATTACCGCGGGCGGGGAGATTGGCGGAGTGATTGGGCTAATTGTGGCCGTACCTTGCCTGGTTGTCCTTAAAGTGGGTGTCATCCATGCGAAAAATCACTTTATTCACAAAAATTCCGGAGGAACAGCTCCATGATTAATTGACAAACAATTTAACGATAGCTATAATTCGTGTTATAGAATACCAGTTTAAAATGTTGAAGGATCAAGTATGTTATAGTCCATCTATAACGCATATTGCGTAAAAGAGAGGAGCTTCCACAGGCTGAAAGAAGCTCTAGATGAAGGATAACAGAAAGCTAGTCCAGAGTGCAGCTAATCACTGTCGTTATTGCCGCGTTAAGGCAGCTTTGAGAGATGAGTACGGATATAAGTATTCATAATCAGGGTGGTACCGCGAGGATAGCTCTCGTCCCTGTTTTTAGGGATGAGGGCTTTTTTGTATTCTTTTTTAAATATATAAGGAGGTTTAAACAAATGAAGAATTTAAAAGGTTCAGAAATTCGCAAAATGTTCCTCGACTTTTTTAAAGAAAAAGGGCATTCGGTAGAGCCAAGTGCATCACTTGTCCCGCATGAAGACCCATCATTGCTATGGATCAACAGCGGTGTGGCAACATTAAAAAAATACTTTGACGGACGTGTAATACCTGAAAACCCAAGGATTACCAATGCCCAAAAATCAATTCGGACAAATGATATCGAAAATGTCGGAAAAACAGCTCGCCATCATACTTTTTTCGAAATGCTCGGCAACTTTTCCATCGGTGAATATTTTAAAGTGGAAGCGATTGAATGGGCATGGGAGTTTTTAACGGATAAAAACTGGATTGGCTTTGACCCGGAGCTTCTTTCTGTGACCATCCATCCAGAAGATGATGAAGCCTATGAAATTTGGAATAAAAAGATTGGAGTTCCTGAGGAACGTATTATCCGGCTTGAAGGAAACTTCTGGGATATTGGGGAAGGCCCAAGTGGACCAAACTCGGAAATTTTCTACGACCGTGGACCGGAATATGGCGACGATCCAACTGACCCGGAACTCTATCCAGGCGGTGAAAATGAACGTTATCTTGAAGTTTGGAATCTCGTATTTTCACAATTTAATCATAATCCTGACGGAACTTATACACCGCTTCCGAAGAAAAACATTGATACCGGAATGGGTCTCGAACGAATGGCATCTGTTGTTCAAAATGTACCCACCAATTTTGATACGGATTTATTTATGCCGATCATTCGTGCAACAGAGGAAATTTCAGGTGTGAAATATGGTGAGGATAAAGAACGGGATGTTGCCTTTAAGGTAATTGCTGACCATATTCGAACGGTTGCTTTTGCTGTTGGGGATGGTGCCCTGCCATCGAATGAAGGCCGCGGTTATGTTTTACGCCGCTTGCTCCGCCGCGCTGTCCGCTATGCGAAGCAAATCAATATCCATCGTCCATTTATGTATGAACTTGTTCCCGTTGTTGGGGAAATCATGCATGACTTCTATCCGGAAGTAAAAGACAAAACTGATTTTATTCAAAAAGTCATTAAGAATGAAGAAGAACGCTTCCACGAAACTCTTCACGAAGGCTTGGCCATTTTGTCCAGTGTCATTAAAAAAGAGAAGGAAAAAGGCAGTACGACCATTCCAGGTACAGATGTTTTCCGCCTTTATGACACATACGGGTTCCCGGTTGAGTTAACGGAAGAGTATGCCGAAGAGGATGGCATGAAGGTGGACCATGAAGGCTTTGAAGTTGAAATGGAGCAGCAGCGTGAACGGGCAAGAGCAGCTCGTCAGGATGTTGACTCGATGCAGGTTCAAGGAACAGTGCTTGGGGAACTGAAGGTAGAAAGTCAATTTGTCGGATACAACAATCTTGAAACCAACTCTACTGTCTTAGCCATTATCCAAAACGGCCAGTTAGTCGAAGCGGCAGAAAGCGGCGAGGAGGTTCAGTTGATTCTCGATCAAACACCTTTTTATGCTGAAAGCGGCGGCCAAATTGCAGACAGAGGATTATTGTCTGGTGAGGGCGTCATGGTTAAAGTAAGGGATGTCCAAAAAGCACCAAATGGTCAAAACCTTCATAAAGCAATTGTCGAATCTGGAACATTAAAAGTTAATCAAGAAATCAAGGCAACAATTGACAGGGAAAATCGCGTAAAAATCATTAAAAATCACACCGCAACCCATTTACTTCATCAAGCATTGAAGGATGTGTTAGGACCTCATGTTAATCAGGCCGGTTCATTAGTCGAGCCTGATCGTTTACGCTTTGACTTTTCCCATTTTGGACAAGTGAAACCGGAAGAGCTGGAGCAGGTTGAAAAAATTGTCAATGAGCAAATTTGGAAAAATATCGAAGTGGATATCAGCCTAAAGCCTATTGCAGAAGCGAAAGCAATGGGGGCAATGGCACTCTTTGGTGAAAAATATGGCGATATTGTCCGCATGGTCCGTGTTGGAGATTATAGCCTTGAGCTTTGCGGCGGCTGCCATGTTCCAAATACAGCTGTTATTGGTTTATTTAAAATCGTGTCAGAAGGCGGCATTGGCGCTGGTACAAGGAGAATTGAAGCGGTAACAGGAGAAGCAGCCTATCATTTATTAAATGAACAGGTTGGACTGCTTAAAGAAGCCGCTGAAAAGCTTAAAACGAATCCTAAAGATGTGGTCAGCCGCATCGATGGTTTGACAATGGAAATGAAACAGCTCCAACGTGAAAATGAATCATTGGCCGCTAAACTTGGAAATATTGAAGCTGGCAGCCTTGTACAGAATACAAAAGAAATCGATGGGGTCAAGGTATTATCCGCAAAGGTCCAAGCGGCCGATATGAACAACTTAAGAAATATGGCTGATGACTTGAAGCAGAAGCTGGGTTCAGCTGTTATTGTTTTAGGCAGTGTTCATGAAGGAAAAGTCAATTTGATTTCTGCTGTTACGAAGGATTTAATTGAAAAGGGCTATCATGCAGGAAAACTAATCAAGGAAGTTGCAACACGATGCGGCGGAGGCGGTGGCGGCCGTCCGGATATGGCCCAAGCAGGCGGGAAAGACCCTGATAAGTTAGATTCTGCCCTTCAAATCGTCGAGGAATGGGTAAAATCCATTTGATAATGGGACAAAGTAGTGTACAATGAAGGTAAAATATACTTGAAAAGCGGAAGCGCCTTGCCCAGGGGCGACAGGCATAAGACGAGCCGGCGAGAATGTTGCTCTTTAACCTTCTTGACGGATTGGCTTATGACCTGAGCTCCTAGGCGCTGTAGCTGGACTACAATTCTCTCTTTTTTAAAACTGCGAGGTGCATAAAATGAGCTCATTTGATAAAACAATGAGATTCAATTTTCCGGAAGAGCCAATTGAACACGACGTAAATGATGTTCTTTTTCAAGTTTATGAAGCCTTGCAGGAAAAAGGGTACAATCCAATCAATCAAATTGTTGGATACCTTTTATCCGGAGACCCTGCGTATATACCAAGACATCGGGATGCCCGCAACATCATCAGAAAGCTGGAACGGGATGAAATTATTGAGGAATTGGTAAAATCATATCTTAAACAACAACGATAGGGGTTAACGAATGCGCATCTTGGGATTAGATGTAGGCTCTAAAACAGTCGGTGTGGCGATCAGTGATGAACTGGGCTGGACAGCACAAGGGCTTACTACTCTCAAAATCAATGAAGAAAAAGAAGAGTTTGGTTTTGAAGAAATTGGTCAATTAATAAAAGAGTATCAAGTTAGTAAGGTCATAATCGGTTTGCCTAAAAATATGAATGGCACTATTGGCCCACGTGGCGTAGCAAGCCAAAATTATGCGGCTGAAATTGAAGCGAGGTTTTCAGTTCCAACCGTTTTATGGGATGAACGGCTTACGACAATGGCAGCTGAACGAGTGCTGTTAGAAGCGGATGTCAGCCGAAAAAAACGCAAAAAAGTAATCGATAAAATGGCTGCGGTAATGATTTTACAAGGCTTTCTTGATAGTAAAAATTAATGAGGTGAAAACATGGATCATGGTGAGAACCATATTACAGTAGTAGATGAAGACGGCAACGAACAGTTATGTGAAGTATTATTTACTTTTGATTCTGAGGAATTTGGAAAATCATATGTTCTTTATTATCCAGTTGGGACAGATGAAGAAGACGAAGAGGATATTGAAATCCATGCTTCCGCATTTGTACCGACAGAAGATAACGAAGATGGGGAATTAATGCCAATTGAAACCGACGAGGAATGGGATATGATTGAAGAAATGCTTAATACCTTCCTTGACGAACAAGAAGACGAAGAATAGAAGGAAACCGGCCAATTCATTGGCCGGTTTTTTTATGTCTATATTCGTCAAATTAATTGTAAAATTGACATTTTTCGATGTATGTGATGAAATTACTACGAAGTCAATTGTTTATTTATTCTTTTTATTACATAGTATGGACAGCTAAGATGGTTCGTTTGGTTTGGAAGGGAGAGAACTATGGCAACAAAGGATAAAGGCCCTAATAAAGAGGCAATACAGAAAAAATTAATCGAGCACCAAAAGGAAGCAAAGATCATCAGAAAAATAGTCATGATTGTTTCAGTCCTAATTGTTTTATTCATTATCATAATTGGGGGTGGAGGTTATCTTTATATTAAATCCGCTCTTAAACCTGTTGATCCAAACAGTAAAATATTGAAAAAAGTCGACATTCCCATTGGTTCATCCGTTGCAGGAATTGGTGAGGAACTAGAAAAGGATGGTATAATCAAAAGTGCAAGGGTTTTCAAATATTATGTTAAATTAAAAAATGAAGGCGGTTTTATGGCTGGCGTTTATGAACTAAGCCCTTCCATGGATATACCTGAAATTCTCAGCCGTTTAAAAACAGGAAAAGTGTTACAGCAGGCTGCTTTTAAAATAACCATTCCAGAGGGAATGCAGTTAAAGGAAATAGCTCAAATCATTGCTAAATCAGTTAATAAGCCGGAAACGGAAGTATTTAATCAATTAAATGATAAAGCCCTTATTAAAAAAATGATGGCGAAATATCCTGATTTGTTAACAAATGAAATCCTGAATCTCAACATAAAATATCCGCTTGAAGGATATTTATACCCGGCGACCTATTCATTTTACAAGAAAAATCCATCAATAGATGATATTGTCACGGAGATGCTGGATAAAACCCAAAAAGTTTTAGCAGCTTTTACTCAAGAACGAAAAGAGAAAAAGCAGTCGATTCACGAGCTGTTAACGATGGCCTCTTTAATTGAGGAGGAAGCGACCGCAAAAGCCGATCGCGGGAAGATTGCCAGTGTCTTTTATAATCGGATTAATAAGGGGATGCCGCTGCAAACAGATCCAACGGTCCTTTATGCAGAAGGAAGACATAAAGAAAAAGTATATTATCAAGACTTGGAAGTGAGTTCCCCATACAATACGTATAAAAATACGGGGTTACCGCCCGGGCCGATTTCCAATGCCGGAATCATATCGATTGAAGCGGCATTACGTCCTGATAAGACAGACTTTTTATATTTTCTGGCCACACCGGATGGCAGGGTTATTTTTACAAAAACACTTGCCGAGCATAACCAGGAAAAAGCCAAATATATTTCCAATAAAAAATAGCGACAGTATTTGGGGAAAAATTAGCTTTCCCCTTTTTTTTATGGTAAAATAGTTCAAGTGTTTTAATAAGCATTCTATAGCGTGCCTCACAGTTTGTTACTTTCGGCGGACTTTCTGCCAACCTCATCGCTTTATAGGTTTAGTGCGATGTTGGAGTTTTCTGTGAACGCTATTTTTTCATGTCTAAAGAGCATCATGCTTTTAAAGGATTGAGGTGAGTAGCTTGCTCAATGAAAAGCTACATTCTTATATAGAAAATTTAATTCCGAATCGTCTCCCATTGCTAATGGAAATGGAGGATTTTGCGAGAAATCACCAAGTCCCGATCATGGAGCTGGCTGGAATAGAGTCAATGGTTCAGATATTAAGAATACAGGGCTCAAAAAGGATTCTTGAAGTTGGTACAGCAATTGGCTACTCTGCACTGCGAATGTCCTATGCCCTTCCGGAAGCCAGGATTGTCACGATTGAACGCGACGAGGAGCGCTATTCATTGGCGGAAGATTTTATCAGCCGTTCCGGAAGAGCTGAGCAAATCGAACTTATTAAAGGTGATGCACTGGAAGTTGAAACAGAAGTCGCTGGACATGCTCCTTTTGATGCCATTTTTATCGATGCAGCAAAAGGTCAATATAAAAAATTTTTTGAAATCTATTCCAATTATCTTGATAAAAACGGGATTATCATTACTGATAATGTTTTGTTTAAGGGCCTTGTTTGTGATACAGAGATTGAGTCGAAAAGAACGCGAAATCTTGTTAAAAAAATAGATGAGTTTAATCGCTGGTTAATGAATCATCCCGATTATGATACCGTTATTCTTCCTGTGGGTGATGGAGTTGCAATCAGCAAAAGAAGAGGTGAAAGAAAATGAATAAACCCGAATTATTAGTTACTCCTTTGACAGTAGAGGATATATTGCCTTTGGCAAAAGCAGGTGCCGATGCCTTTATCGTAGGGGAACAAAGATATGGCTTGCGCTTAGCCGGGGAATTTAACCGTGATGAGGTAAGAGAAGCAATCGAAATAGCCCATTCACATGGCAAAAAGGTGTATGTGGCCATGAATGCGATTTTTCATAATGAAAAAATTGAAGAGTTGGACGATTATATCCGTTTTGCTGAAGAGGCAAATGCCGATGCCATTATTTTTGGTGACCCGGCTGTTTTAATAGCAGCAAGAGCTGCTGCTCCAAATATGAAATTACATTGGAGCACGGAGACAACAGGGACAAATTGGTATAGCTGCAATTATTGGGGCAGAAAGGGAGCCAAACGGGCTGTCCTCGCACGTGAAATCAATATGGATGCGATTGTTGAAATCAAAGAAAACGCAGAAGTAGAAATTGAAGTGCAAGTACATGGAATGAGCTGCATGTTTCAATCGAAGCGGTCATTGCTGGGTAACTATTACGAGTATCAAGGAAAAGTTATGGAAATTGAAAATCGTAAAATGGAAAAGAATATGTTTTTGCATGATAAAGAACGCGAAAACAAATACCCGATTTTCGAAGATGAAAATGGCACACATATCATGAGTCCGAATGACATGTGCATTATTGATGAGCTGCAGGATATGCTGGAAGCCGGAGTTGACTCCTTTAAAATTGACGGAATTCTAAAAAGTCCCGAATATATTTATGCTGTGACAAAAGCATACCGTGAAGCAATTGATTTATATTTTGAAGATGAAGACCTTTATGAAGATAAAAAAGAAGAATTATTAGCGGCAATGGAGGAAATTCAACCGGCTAATCGTCCTTTAGATACAGGGTTCTTTTTCAAAGAGACAGTATATTAAGAAGGAGGAATTGGATCGTGAGTATTGTTAAAGATAAGATTTCTGAGATGATCAATGGGAAGCGAGTCATTGTCAAGAAGCCTGAGCTCCTTGCCCCAGCGGGCAATCTCGAAAAATTAAAAATAGCTGTGCAATATGGAGCTGACGCTGTTTTTATTGGCGGCCAGGAATACGGTCTGCGCTCCAATGCGGATAATTTCACGTTTGAAGAAATGAAAGAGGGCGTGGAGTTTGCCAAAGGTTATGGCGCCAAAATTTATGTTACAACAAATATTTTCGCCCACAATGAAAATATTGATGGATTAGAAGATTATCTTATTGGTTTAAAAAATGCAGGGGTGGCCGGAATTATTGTCGCCGATCCTCTCATTATCGAAACCTGCAAAAAAGTGGCGCCTGGGATTGAGATTCATTTAAGCACCCAGCAGTCTCTCTCAAACTGGAAAGCTGTCCAATTTTGGAAAGAGGAAGGCTTACAACGGGTCGTATTGGCCCGCGAAACAAGTGCAGAAGAAATAAAAGAAATGAAGGAAAAAGTGGATATCGAGATTGAAACCTTTATCCATGGTGCCATGTGTATTGCTTACTCCGGACGCTGTACATTGAGTAATCATATGACTGCAAGGGATTCTAACCGAGGCGGCTGCTGCCAGTCTTGCCGGTGGGATTATGATCTATATCAGCTCTCGGATAACACAACGGAGGTTCCGCTCTTTGAAGGTGGGGATGCTCCTTTCGCCATGAGCCCAAAGGACCTTAATTTAATTCAGTCGATTCCACAGATGATTGAGCTTGGAATTGATAGTTTAAAAATCGAAGGCCGGATGAAATCCATTCACTATATTGCGACAGTTGTGAGTGTGTACCGTAAAGTGATAGACGCCTACTGTGCCGATCCTGAGAATTTTGTTATTCAAAAAGAATGGCTGGAAGAACTTGATAAATGTGCCAACCGTGAAACGGCACCGGCATTTTTTGAAGGCGTACCAGGGTATAAAGAGCAAATGTTTGGTAATCATAGCAAGAAGACAAGGTTTGAATTTGTTGGTCTTGTATTAGACTATAATGAAGATACCCAAATCGTTACCTTACAGCAGCGAAATCATTTTAAACCAGGTGATGAAGTGGAATTCTTCGGTCCGGAAATTTCCAATTTTACTCATGTTATTGATAAAATTTGGGATGAAAAAGGAAATGAACTTGATGCGGCAAGACATCCACTTCAAATTGTACAATTTAAATTGGACAAACCGGTTTACCCTAACAACATGATGCGAAAGGAGAACTAGAATGCGCAAACCGGTTGTTATTGGTGTAACCGGCGGCTCCGGCTCCGGAAAAACCAGTGTAACAAAAGCGATTATTGACAGTTTTAAAGGTCATTCTATTTTAATGCTTGAACAGGATTACTATTATAAGGATCAAAGTGATTTGCCGTTTGAAGAACGGTTAAAAACGAATTATGACCATCCGCTCGCTTTCGATAATGATTTACTCATTGATCATATCGAAAAGCTTTTGCGCTTTGAACCAATTAATAAGCCTGTTTATGATTATTCAATACACACACGTTCAGAGGAAATTATTCCTGTTGAACCAAAAGATGTTATAATCTTAGAAGGAATATTAGTCCTTGAGGATGAACGTCTTCGTAATTTAATGGATATTAAACTATATGTGGACACCGATGCCGATCTTAGAATTATTCGCCGGATGCAGCGTGACATTAAGGAACGAGGACGAACGCTTGATTCTGTTATTGATCAATACGTGAATGTTGTGCGCCCCATGCATAATCAGTTTATTGAACCGACCAAGCGTTATGCGGATGTAATTATTCCTGAAGGCGGACATAATCATGTGGCAATTGATTTAATGGTCACAAAAATTCAAACAATTCTTGAACAAAAGTCATTTTTATGAAACAATAGCATAGAAAATAAAAAGTGAAGCGTATACATTTTAGATATGTTATGCTTCGGATATTAGACTTTGCGCGCCCTTTCCAAAAGGACGCGCTAAAGTATTATTTATGTAAAACCTACATAACTACATGCACAATCTATTGGGGGATTGTGAGGACTAGAAGGAGTGAGTCGTTTTGGCTGCAGAGAAAGTATTTCCAATGACACAAGCAGGTAAAGAAAAACTAGTGCAAGAAATCGAGTACTTAAAATCCGTTAAACGGAAAGAGGTTGTTGAAAGAATTAAAATTGCCAGAAGCTTTGGTGATTTATCTGAAAACTCTGAGTACGATTCTGCAAAAGAAGAACAAGCCTTTGTAGAAGGCCGGATTACAACATTAGAAAATATGATTCGAAATGCAAAAATTATTGAAGAAGGCGAAACGACCAGTGATTCAGTAGCCTTGGGAAGATCGGTAACGTTTGTTGAACTTCCTGATGGTGAAGAAGAAACGTATACAATTGTTGGGAGCGCTGAAGCAGACCCATTTGAAGGGAAAATCTCAAACGATTCCCCAATTGCCAAGAGCCTGATCGGGAAAAAAGTTGGCGATGAAGTATCCGTTCAAACCCCAGGCGGCGAAATGAGCGTTCGAATCGTTTCTATTAAGTAATGTTTGAAACCCAAACACCTCGTCAAAACTTATGACGAGGTGTTTTTTATGTGGAGACGACGTACGAAAGGTTTGCTGATTCTCGGTACGGCCTGCTTTGTATTTCTACTGTTTCGCTTGATGCAAATTCAGTTAATGGATACAGAAACATTTTCAAAGCACCATATAAATTTAATAGAGGAAAGTGTGAAACAACGAACACAAGAAATGGTGATTGATAATGGGAGAGGGAATTTTCTGGATCGGAATGGAAATTTCCTCAACCAAAAAAGAATTTTTGTTCTTGTCCTATTTCCTTTTTTAAAAAAAATGAATTGGGATATAAATAAGGTTTCATCAATATCCGGAATTTCGGCTGATTCTCTTCATAAGGCAGTTAATAATGCCAAAAAGCCATTTTCTTTTGGTGATCCAAACCCAATCGAATTAACCTCATCACAAGTTGAAAAAATTAATGCATTACAAATCCCCGGCGTCTTTGCAATTGAAAGAAAGATGGATCGTCCAACTATTTCTGCCGAACAGTTGATTGGTCTTACTGGAGAAAATCCTAATATTTTAAAGCAACGCTATCCTCATAAAAAACTTCCTGAGAGAACAATATTAGGGGTTTCCGGCTTAGAGAAAAGCTTTGATGAATTCCTCCTCCCTGATGGGAAGTCAAAACTTGTCTTTCATGTTGATGGGGATGGAGCTCCTTTATTTGGAATGAATGTAAGGTATGTAGATCCTGCCAATCCGTTTTATCCTGTGAATATCAAAACAACTATTGATAAGGATATACAGCAACAGGCTGAACGGTTAGTGAACAAGCACCACATTAAAAATGGCGGAGTCGTTCTGCTCAATATTCAAGATAATAGCATTTTAGCCATGGTTTCACGGCCAAATCTCGATAAAAAGAACCCGTATCATGGTGCCGGTATCACAAACCAAATGATTACCCAGCAAATAATGGGCTCTGTATTTAAAACCGTTGTAGCAGCAGCGGCGATTGAAGATAATTTAGATCTGCCGACCCTTCTCTATGATTGCAGCAAAAAAATCAATGGTACCCCTGAGCAGAAATATAATTATGGAAAATTGAATTTTGCTGAAAGCTTTGCAAGGAGCTGCAATCGTACATTTGGAGAAATTGCAAAAGAGCTGCAAAAAGAGGATTCTCATGCTTTAGAGGACTATGCTTCCAGGCTGTCATTACTGGGACCGGTTGGCTGGCAAGGGGACGTATTTCATATCAGTCATTTTAAACAGCTTAGCGAAGAAGATAATGGCCGGGTTTTCTTATCAGATCGCGCGAGAAAAGATGCCAACTACATCGCGATGTCAGGGATTGGCCAGGATGAAGTTAGAGCTACCCCGTTAGCCGCAGCCAATATGATGGCCACGATAGCAAGAGGCGGTCAAAAGGAAATGGTTAGGGCTGTGTCAAAGATTGAATATAAAAACGGAACTACCATGGTTAATTTTGCAAAAAAAAATCTTCCAGGAAAAATAATATCCCCTTTTACCGCTATGAAGCTGCAAAAATTATTAAGAGGAGTGGTCGTTAATCCAAATGGAACCGGACGATGGTTTCAAAATCTCCCTTATGAAGTTGCTGGAAAATCTGGAACAGCTGAAACTGGGAAATATGAAAATGGAAAGCAGTTACATAATAAGTGGTTTGCTGGTTATTTCCCATTTAAAAGCCCTAAATACGCACTTGTTGCTGTAAATTTGGATGTTTACGATCAGGAAGGCGGTGTTAATTTATTATTTGCTGATATGGTAAAGATGCTATATCAAAAAGACATAGCAGGACATTAAATTAAGGGATTTTTCTTCAAGTTCATTGTAAATCATGATAGAATGTTGAGAGACCTTTTATAGGAGGGATAAACATGAACAATGATTTCCAGTCAAATTCCCGTTCTGGATACCGTTCGAAACGGAAGAAGACAAATGTAATTTTAAATAGTTTAATTATCATTGTCTTAGTACTAATTTTATTTGTTGCCTATACGATTTTTTCTTCAGGAAATAACAATGCATCCTCCAAGAAGGATGTTCCAAATAATGCAGTGAAGCAAACTTCACAAAATAATAATGCTTCGAATGCTGCTTCACAGGGAGCAAACACATCCGACAGCAATTCGAACGCATCCGATAGTTCCAATGGAACGACAGACAGTACTGCTTCAGGAGATCAACAATCTTCGAGTGGAACATCTACGGATGAAAATCAGGCAGTAGCTGCAAATGGTGGAAGTTCGGAAAACAATGATCAAACCTCTGGAAATTCTGATATCTCTCAAACTGGCACACATAATACCGTTTATGATACCAGTTCACAAGATTGGAGTGAAATGCTTAGTGCGATTTCTTCTGCAACAGGTTTGGACCAAAGTAATATGATCGTATGGCATCTTGGAAGGGATAGAAGTACTGAAAATGGTTCAATCGGTACAGTTTCGTCTAAAGATAAACAGCAAAAATACAAAGTCTATCTTAAATGGGTAGAAGGTAAAGGTTGGCAGCCTACAAAGGTTGAACAACTTAGCGATATAAATGGAAACTAAGAGATGGATGCCGTTTGAACGGCTCCATCTTTTTTATTTGAACAAAAATAAGCATTATGATAACATAATGTTTGGTTAATCCATAGTATACTTATAGGAATTATGTGCTTACATCAGGAGCGTGAAATTATGGGTAGAGAGTTTTTAGAAATTTTTGAGCAATGGGCAGATTCATATGATAATACTGTTTTAGGTCATGATATGGAATATAGAGAAGCTTTTTCACATTATGATCAGATTTTAGATTTGGTTGCAGCCCGTTCTTACGGACATGTAGTCGAATTTGGTGTTGGAACAGGGAACCTAACCCAAAAGCTGATGGCAAGAGGTTTATTAGTTACCGGAATTGAACCGTCACCATCAATGAGAAAAATTGCTTTCGAAAAGCTTGGAGATAAAACTACGATTGTCGATGGTGATTTTCTTTCTTTTCCTGACTTAAATCAAATCAATACATTTGTTAGCACCTATGCTTTTCATCATTTAACAGATGAAGAAAAAGCAAATGCTATTGCACTATATAGCAAGCTTCTTTCAAAAGGTGGTAAAATAGTGTTTGCGGATACGATGTATGAAACCGAGGAAGATTATAATTGTGCAATCGTAAAAGCGAAAACGGAAGGCTTTCATAACCTGGCAAATGATTTAGAAACAGAATATTATACAACAATTCCGGTTTTACAACATATTTTTGAAAAGAACGGGTTTAGCGTATCCTTTACAAGATGTAACGAATTTGTCTGGTTAATGGAAGGTGTAAAACAATAAGAAAAGCGGGAGCACCTTTGATGAGTGCTTCGGCAAGACAAGAAAGAGGTCAAGGAATGAAAATTGCCATCATCGGAGCAATGGAAGAAGAAGTGACATACTTGAGAGAGAAAATTGATGGAAGGACACAAGAAACGGTTGCCGGCTGCGAATTTACCTTTGGGCGTATGCAAGGTGCAGAGGTCATTCTCCTGCGTTCCGGCATTGGAAAAGTGAATGCCGCTATGTCCACAACGATTCTGCTCGAAAAATATAAGCCGGATTGCATTATCAATACCGGTTCTGCAGGCGGTTTTAACCCTGAACTTAATGTGGGAGATGCGGTGATTTCTACAGAGGTTCGGCACCATGATGTAGACGTCACAGCGTTTGGCTACGAATATGGTCAGGTGCCGCAGTTACCAGCCGCATTTACGGCGGATGAAAAGCTGATTACTGCAGCAGTAATCGCTGCGAAAGAATTAGATAATTTTCAAATCGTGAAAGGTTTAATTGCAACTGGAGATTCCTTTATGGAAAACCCGGAACGCGTTAATTATATACGGAATAAGTTTGAAAACCTGCAAGCTGTTGAAATGGAAGCAGCCGCGGTTGCCCAAGTGGCACATCAATTTGGCGTACCTTTTGTCATTATACGCTCTCTATCCGATATTGCCGGAAAGCAATCAGAAATATCATTTGATCAATTTATTGATCAAGCAGCCCGTCATTCTTCGGCATTAGTCATGAAAATGATCTCGGCATTAAGTTAGTTTTAGAAAGTGGTGGAAAAATGAATGTTTTTAAAAATGTTCATGATATGATTGGCCATACACCCATTGTGGAAATTACCCAGTTTTCATTGCCGGAAGGGGTTCGCCTTTTTGCAAAACTTGAATTTATGAACCCAGGCGGAAGTGTTAAAGACCGTTTAGGAATCGAGCTCCTTCGAGATGCTTTTGCAAGCGGAAAGCTCCGCGCGGGCGGAACAGTTATTGAACCTACAGCAGGTAATACAGGTATTGGTTTGGCGCTTGCTGCAATCAATAAGGGTGTACAGGTTATTTTGTGTGTTCCGGAAAAATTCAGTATTGAAAAGCAAGATTTAATGAAAGCATTGGGAGCGAAAATCGTTCATACGCCGACAGAAAAGGGGATCAAGGGTGCAATCGCAAAAGCGGAAGAACTATTAAAGGAAATCCCCGGTTCTTTTTGTCCGCAGCAATTTGCGAATCCTGCAAATCCTGAAACGTATTACAAGACACTTGGACCAGAACTGTGGGAGCAGTTGGATGGCCAGATTGATATATTTGTTGCAGGCGCCGGCTCCGGCGGAACCTTTATGGGGACATCCAAATTTTTAAAAGAACGGAAAAAAGATGTGAAAACCGTCATTGTTGAACCGGAGGGCTCCATCTTAAATGGGGGGGAATCAGGTCCCCACAAAACGGAAGGGATTGGAATGGAATTCTTGCCTCCGTTTATGGACACTGCTTATTTTGATACGATTCATACGGTTTCAGATGATGATTCTTTCCAGCTGGTTAAAGAGCTGGCAGCCAAGGAAGGCCTTCTTGTTGGAAGTTCTTCTGGAGCAGCCTTCTTTGCAGCATTACAAGAGGCTCGTGCAGCCAAACCAGGTACTAATATCGCGGTTATTTTTCCAGATGGTAGTGAGCGATATTTAAGTAAAAAGATTTTTGAAGGAGGTATTTAGTTTGAGAAGGAAGACAAAATTAATTCATGGCGGAATAAGTGAGGATCCAGCAACAGGTGCTGTTTCCTTTCCCATATATCAAGTTAGTACGTATAAACAAGAGGGTGTTGGCGGCCATAAGGGCTTTGAATATTCACGAACCGGCAATCCGACAAGACATGCATTAGAAGAGCTGATAAAGGATATTGAAGGCGGGACAGCAGGTTTTGCTTTTGGCTCCGGGATGGCGGCCATTACAGCTGTTATCATGATGTTTAACAGTGGCGATCATGTCCTTTTAACGGATGATGTATATGGCGGAACCTTCCGCGTGATGACAAAGGTTTTAAACCGTATGGGAATTGACTCGACATTTGTTGATACGAGCAATTTGGATAATATTAAAAGTGAAATCAGACCGAACACAAAAGCGATTTATTTGGAAACGCCAACGAATCCGCTTTTAAAGGTTACCGATATTAAAGCTGCGGCAGAGTTAGCAAAACAACATAACCTGCTGACCATCGTAGATAACACCTTCTCTACCCCATATTGGCAAAATCCGCTGGATCTTGGCGCAGACATTGTTCTGCACAGTGCGACTAAGTACATTGGCGGTCACAGCGATGTCGTTGCCGGACTTGTCGTTGTAAATAATGATCAACTGGCTCAAGACCTGCATTTTGTCCAAAACTCCACTGGCGGAGTCTTAGGACCTCAGGATTCCTGGCTGTTAATCAGAGGAATTAAGACATTGGGAATTCGCATGGAAGAAACGGAAGCAAATACAAGGGCTATTGTAGAGTTTTTACAAGGGCATTCTGCCGTTAAAAAGGTTTATTATCCCGGACTTGAATCCCATCCCAATCATGATATTGCTAAAAAACAAGCGCGCGGCTTTGGCGGGATGGTTTCATTTGATGTTGGCAGTGCCGAAAATGCTGACCGGTTATTAAGCAAAATAAAATATTTTACTTTGGCTGAAAGCCTTGGTGCAGTCGAAAGTTTAATATCCGTTCCGGCAAGAATGACACATGCATCCATCCCGGCAGAACGACGGGCTGAGTTAGGAATTGCCGATGGATTAGTACGGATTTCCGTCGGACTGGAAGATGTCGAGGATTTGATTGATGATCTAACTCAGGCATTGCAATAAATTGTAAGGGGACTGAATCGTTTTTGATTCAGTCTCTTTTTTATTTGGAAAGGCAACTTTGTAGATAAATTTGAAATTTTGTAGATAAATTTATTATTTCGTAGATAACCTTTGAATATTTGTAGATAAATTCGAATTTTTGTAGATAACCTATTCACACACCCATTTTTCTAAAATTTACATCCACTGAACACCCGAAATCTGTGCTAAAGTAGGTTAGTAGATTTTAAGAAAAGCAGGTGATAAGAAATGAACCAGCAATCCAAAAATCTTTATGAAAAAATGGTGGATTTTAAACGATTTGCCTTGATCTTATTAGCTGTCGGTGTGTTTTTCTATTTAGGAGCCATTATTCCTACCTCCAAAAGTCCGGAGGATTTAAATATGATGATTTTCACTTCCATATCTTTTCTAACCGCATCCATTTTATTTTTTGTGCGGTTTAAGCAGTGTCAGCGAAAGCTTTTAGACATGGAAGATGATGGTCAAGAGAAAAATTAGGCGTTCCCATTGGGGGCGCCTATTTTTTGTGAGTAATAAAAAATTTTGTAAAAAATGGTTTACAATATGGCTGCGTGTGGATATAATTACCATAGTTAGTTAAAAATTCCCAAGGAGGTCGAAGAAGATGATGAGAACATTTGCAGAAGTGAAAATTTTATATTTGAATATTACGCATTCGACCAAACTGGAATGGATAGCTTAACCAATTTGCTATTGTACATATCCATGCCGCAGGGAGAATGACGCCTTGCGGTATTTTTGTACCTAAATCGATCAAGCCGCAGGGAAGATGTCTTCTTGCGGCCTTTTTGTGCCCTTTTTAATCCCATAATGGATATGTGCTGCATACATTGTAGATGTTGTTAGAAAAAAATTTTCTTAAGGAGGTGGAACCCATGACTCTGAATATATTATTCTTTTCGATCACTATTCACAAACGGAAAATGAATCTTGAGGAAGCAGTTCACCAGGAAGTGGTTGAAAAACTTTATGAGCAAAATAAAGACCGGCATGCTTCGATGAACCATTTATTTTATTAAACTTTGAGTTTCAATTTTTAAAAGGAGGTGGTAAACATGACATTAAATATATTATTCCTTTCCATTACGATAAAAAAACGAAAGATAAATATTAATGAAGCTTTGCACCATGAGATGGTTGAAAAATTGTATGAGCAAAATAAAGACCGTCAAATTTCCCTGCATCATTTGATGTAAGTAATAAAATTCATAAAATGAAAGGTGGTTTTTGAGATGATTTTTCTAATACAAAGACGTGAGGATAGCTTGTGGGTTATGAAAGATACCACCTAGCGGAAAAATGATATAGGAGGTAATCTAAATGCCTTTGCACATTTTATTATTATCACTTTTTTTACGGCCGAAGAAAAAGTAATTATAAATGGATAAGTTTTCCTAAAAAACTTTTATTGTTAACCAATTTTTCACATTTCCTGGAGATTGGTACAGTGAAAATATGGTAAATTCGTATTAGAAATAACTGTATTTTCTAAAGGGGTGGAGAATATGTTGTTTATGGTTGTGATGTCCGTTATTTTGACTGCTGCGATAGGTTGTGTTATTGGAGTAGAGGTTAGCGTTAACGAATAAATGCTCAAGCATTAACCATCATTTTGGTTAATGCTTTTTTCGTTTTTTAACAAATAAAATATTCTGGACAGACACAATCCTCCTGTTTCTTTCATAGGAATGAGTTATAGGCGATAGTCCATATGAAAGAAGGGGTGGATCTGTATGGCCGGAATTTTCACTGCACTTGGTTTTTTAGTGAAGGAATTTTTATTTCTTGTTTCATATGTAAAAAATAATGCTTTTCCTCAACCCCTCTCTGCGGCCGATGAAAGGAAATACCTGCGATTAATGGCAGAAGGGGACTCACATGCACGCAATATGTTAATAGAACATAATCTTCGTCTCGTTGCTCACATCGTAAAAAAATTTGAAAATACAGGTGAGGATTCAGAGGATTTAATTTCGATTGGAACGATTGGATTGATTAAGGCCATTGAAAGTTACTCAGAAGGGAAAGGCACAAAGCTTGCCACCTATGCGGCTCGCTGTATTGAGAATGAAATCCTCATGCATCTTCGCGCATTAAAGAAAACAAAAAAAGATGTGTCGCTTCACGATCCGATTGGTCAGGATAAGGAAGGGAACGAAATTTCGCTAATTGATGTCCTCAAATCTGAATCAGAAGATGTCATTGACACCATTCAATTAAACATGGAGCTTGAGAAAATAAGAAAATATATTGATGTGCTGGATGATCGTGAGAAAGAAGTAATTATCGGAAGATTTGGTCTTGATTTGCAAAAGGAAAAAACACAACGGGAAATTGCAAAGGAACTAGGAATCTCCAGAAGTTATGTATCAAGAATTGAAAAGCGGGCCTTAATGAAAATGTTTCATGAATTTTACCGAGCGGAAAAGGAGCGAAAAAAGGGTCGATAAGAAGAAAAGGAGCAGGATTTAATCCTGCTCCAATTTTCCGTCTTCCATTATAGTGACCCAGTTTTTCCCGCCGTCATGGGATTGATATACATCATTATTATAAGTGGAAAATGCCATTTCCCTGGTGTTTTTAGGATTAACGGCCACATACGTGATCGGATTATCATAATCCAAGAAAGGAATTTCAATATTTGTTAGTTTTCCAGATGTAGGATTCATCATTTTTAAAAGGATATTTTGATTTTCAACACTTGAAAATAATAATTGATCCCTGTCGAAGGTTAGTGCTGTAACCATAATATTTGGGGTAATTAATTTCATCATATTCCCGTTATCTACTGAATAATAAATTCCAGACCTCGTAGCCATTGCCATTATATCACCATTATTGGGGTGTACAGCAATCATACCAAGAGAATCGGCCTTGAAATTTTGAAAGGCACTTTTTTTCCAGGTAGCACCGTTATCCTTGGAATAGTTTACGCCCGTGCTTAATTCTTTGCTTGGCTGTTCACCGATCAAATAAATGCCATTTCCTGAATAACTGGCAGCCATAAAATGAAAATTCTTTTTACCGTAAAAGGCTAAATCATTAAGTGTTTTCCCTTTATTATCACTTAGTACTACTCCAAGCGGATCCTTAAGTCCAAGCCCCTTCTCTGGATGACCACTTGCTAAAAATCCTTTATTTACAGCTTGAAAACCCATAAAGTCATGTTGGTTAGTGGTTGTGCCATACCACTTAGAGTCCTTATAGATTTTCAGTCCATGATTTGCGGCAATATAAAGTCCGTTATCATTGCCCGGGTAGCCGATTCCGTATATTTGGCTAATTTTTATTGTTTTTACCTGGACGATTTTGAATGGAATATTGGCCTTTGTCTGCACACTATTCTGCTGATTCCGGCTTTGGTTTTCACATGCGGACAGACAAACAAACAGACCTATAATAATGGTAAAAATAATTATTTTTTGCGCCTTCATTTTTTTCTCCCGTTCCTCCCAAGCACCTACGAATTCGAATTCTTATCCATCCACTTATACCCCAGGCCCCACACGGTTGTCAAATATTCATCCACAGGAAAACCGGTTTTTCGCAATTTATCTCTTAAATTCCGAACATGTGAATCAATTGTCCTGTCCTCTGTCGAAGCAGCGTAGCCCCATAAAGTAGTAAGTAAGTGCTCACGCGTAAATACTTTATTTTTATTTTGCAGAAAAAGCCCCAATAATGAAAATTCCTTTGGCGTTAAAGGAATGAGTTTTTCCTGATAAGAAGCTTCGAAAGTATTTTCTTTCAGGAATAGTCCGTGAAAGGATCGTGCTGTAGTGCCATTCTTTCTTCTTAAAATGGCATCCATTCTGGCGATAAGCTCTTCTTCATCGAAAGGTTTGGAAATATAATCATCCGCACCTATTTTTAGGCCTTTGACAATATCCATTTTATCACTGCGCGCTGTCAGCATAATAATCGGAATATCCCAATGCTTGCGAATCTCACTGCAGGCATCCCAGCCATCCATTTCAGGCATCATCACATCCAGCAAAATAATGTCCACTTTGTCAGTCTCTAAATAACGGAGGGCTTCAAATGCTGATGTCATTTTAATACAAGTGTATCCTTGTGGTGTTAAGTAGAGGGAAAGCAAATCAAGCATTCTTATTTCATCATCGATTAATAACACCTTTTTCACTAACAATCGCTCCCGACGCACTAATCTAGCTATTAATTATACTATAAATAGGAGAATCAAAGTTTGAAAACTTAGAGGAATGTGGTGGATGAATCCCAAAAATAGAATTTTTAGAAAAATAAACATATAATAAAATGGTATAAATATAAGGGGGGACAAAAAATGGCACTAACTACATATTCAGATGTTTGGAATCTGGAGGTTTTTTTTAATGGAGGCAGTGAATCTCCTGAATTGGCCCAACATTTAGCAAAGACAGCTGATATAATTGAACTATTTCAATCAAAAGTAAATACTTGGATACCGTTAAATACAGGTGAAGATCATGTAATCTTAGGGGAACTGCTTGTCGATTTTGAAGCAGCTGCCAAAAAGCTGCGGCAAGCAGGTGCTTTTGTCGGCTGCTTGCAAGCACAAAATACAGAGGACAAAAAAGCCTATGAACTTGAAGCAAAAGTCATTAGTTTAAGCGCAGCTTTTCAAACGGCCTTATCATCCTTTGATAGTCTTTTAGTAACCATTCATGATGAGGCGTGGAGTCAAGTCCTGGAAAATGACGCGTTATCAGCTCTTTCGTTTGTATTATCAGAACGCCGTGAGCGAGCAAAAGATAAGCTTTCAAAGGAAGAGGAAGCATTGATTAACACGCTGGGAGTCGATGGCTACCATAGCTGGGGGCAGCTGTATGATTTAATCGTTGGAAAAATAAAAATTCCTGTCGAGGAAAACGGCGAAGTGAAGCAGCTATCAGTCGGTCAAGCCTTTAACAAATTCTCCAGTCCAAATCGGGAAGTTCGGAAAACTGTGTTTAAAAAATGGGAGCAGGCATGGGGGGAGCAATCTGACTTTTTGGCGAAAACGTTAAATCACCTGTCAGGTTTCCGGTTGAGTGTTTATCAAAAGAGAGGCTGGGAGGATGTTTTAAAGGAACCCCTCAGCATTAATCGTATGGAGAAAAAAACACTTGAGACCATGTGGGAAGTAATCTCCGAAAGTAAGGATGCACTTGTAAAATATTTAGAACGGAAAGCCCGAATGATCGGGGTTGAAAAACTAAGTTGGTTTGATTTGGACGCGCCTTTTGGAAACATCGAGACGAAAGTATCTTTTCAAGAAGGCGCCGAGTTCATTCAGCAAAATTTTGCCTTGTTTGGTGAAAAATTAGCAGCATTCGCCAAAAAAGCTTTTGAAGAAGCTTGGATTGAAGGTGAAGATCGACCAGGAAAAGCACCGGGCGGCTTTTGCACGTTCTTCCCGGAAAGCAACCAATCCCGAATCTTTATGACATACTCAGGAACACCGTCCAATATCTCCACTCTTGCACATGAGCTTGGTCATGGCTTTCATTCGTATTCTATGGATGGAGTCAAGCATTTAAATCGCAATTATGCAATGAATGTTGCCGAAACGGCTTCAACCTTTGCCGAGATGATTGTCGCAGATGCATCAGTAAGGAAGGCAAAGAATGAGGAAGAAAAACTTGGGCTTTTAGATGATAAAATTCAAAGAACCGTTGCCTTGCTGATGAATATCCATGCACGATTCCTCTTTGAAACAAGTTTTTATGAAGAAAGAAAGAAAGGGACTTTGTCAATAGAACGAATAAACGAATTAATGTTGGCTGCTCAGAAGAAAGCTTATTGTAATGCGCTGGAGGAATATCACCCATTATTCTGGGCATCGAAGCTGCATTTCTTTATCACAAACCAGCCATTTTACAATTTCCCTTATACGTTTGGTTACCTTTTCTCATTGGGAATTTACGCACAAGCGCTTGAAGAAGGAAGCGCCTATGAGGAGAAATATATTGCCTTATTAAGAGATACAGCATCCATGACAGTGGAGGATTTAGCAAAGAAACATTTACAGGTTGATTTAACTGAAAAGGTCTTCTGGGAAAAAGCTGTCAAGCTTTGTGTAGATGATATTGAAGAATTCCTTAAGTTAACGGAAAATATGTAAAAGAAGGAGGCTGTCCGCAAAGGAACAGCCTCTTTCTTTTATATTTTTTTAAGTTTAAAGGAGCCAACCATAAGAAATGATAAAATAATAATAATAAATAAGAACGTTTGTGGGGGGAAGAAGGGGACCATCAAATAGCTGAGAGTGGCCAAACATCCTGCAGCTGTAATTGGGAGTCCTGTAAAGTAACCATTGCTTTCGCTGATGTTAAAACGGGCTAACCTGAATGCGCCGCAGCTTATATAAAAAACAGTGAAAAAAATGCCAGGTCCGCCAAAATCTTGTAAAGCTCCTTGATATAGCAATAGTGCAGGTGCTACTCCGAATGATATAATATCACTCATGGAATCCAATTGCTTTCCTAATTCTGATTCAATATTAAATTTTCTGGCCGCCATTCCGTCAAAGCGGTCGGCTAAAGCTGCGATAAATATCAGCAGCAGGCTTAAGCGTAAATTCCCTTTAAGACCGTAAACAATTGCAAATCCTCCCAATGATAAATTGGTCAATGTGATGACATTGGCTGTCTGAGATTTCAATTTTTTTATTGTTTGATCAAATATGTCTAATAAAAACATTTCTCCTCACCACTCCTTTTTTAAACAAAAACGGAAGGGAATCTTTTCCTCTGTGTTATACTATATTATTTTATTCTAAGGGTTTTATGCCTTATCGTAAAGAGTAAATTTACACTTTTTGGGGGTCCTTTAATGATACAACCTTTTTATCGGCTTTTGATTGAATTAACAAATGGCAAGTGGACATCAGTCCTTTTAAGGAGATTTGCCCGCTCCCGTGTTAGTCGTTTGGTCGTTCCGTCATTCGCAAAAATTTATCACCTAAATCAAGAGGATATCGAAACACCGTTCCATGATTTCCCCACTCTTCATGATTTATTTATCAGAACATTGAAGCAGGGGGTCAGGCCGATCGAGCAGGCAGCTGATTCTGTTGTCAGCCCGGTTGATGCTGTCATCGAGGATATTGGTACAATTAAAGAAAATAGTGAAATTGAGGTTAAAGGTAAAATTTACTCAATTGAAGAAATGCTTGGGGCAACCGATCGATTGGCAAAATATTTAAATGGAATGTACATGATTCTATATTTAAGCCCAAGTCATTATCATCGGATACATAGCCCTATAGCTGGTGAAGTAACAAAGCAATGGACTCTCGGCAGCAAATCCTATCCTGTTAACAAATGGGGTTTAAAATATGGGGTCAGAACCCTTGCCAAAAACTATCGGGTTATAACCGAACTAAAAACGGAATTTGGTTTTGTTTCGATTGTAAAGGTGGGGGCAATGTTTGTTAATTCGATTGAGACCACACATCGGGGTTCAAAGCTTGACAAGGGGGAGGAAATGGCCTACTTCAGCTTTGGTTCCACGGTTGTTCTTTTATTTGAAAAGGGAATTTTTCAGGTGGATTCTACGATAGATACTCCAAAGGAAATTAAAGTCGGAGAAAAAATTGGTTTTATGAAAAAATAAGATCACGGCGCCCGAATAGCGCCGTCTTTATTTTATAAAAAAAAATAGCCCATAATGGGCATTTAAAGATCAAGAGGACTTTTTTAGTTTACTCAATAAGGAGCGTCGGTGAATTTCATTTTCAATAAGGTGAATGAAATCTGGGCTAAGATTTAATTCTCTGGCCTTATAATAGGATTCAATCAACAATTCATCTGATAGTTTCCGCACGGAAGAATTCACCTCCAATTTAAAATATAGGGTACTAATAGAATAAACGCTAACATATAATGGTACGTTCAAATGATGTACCCTAAATCTACCAAATTTACTTAAATGGAACAACCGTTCTAATTATCCACAATTATTAGTGGATAACTTGTGATTATTTTGTTTATAAATAATCAGAATGTGAATGATTCAATGGGTATAATGTTAATAAGGTTATCCACAGATGGAGAATATGGGAGAATTTGTCGAAAAATATTTTTTTATTTTCGTTTATAAATATTAAACTTTGAAACAAAGGGTAAAATTGGGTATGATGGTACAAGAAAATGAAGTGCCTTTTTAAAGGGACAAATTAATGAGGTGTACGCTTAGTGTTAAAGCACTTTTTACCAGATGAACATGTGAAAAGTATTTTGGATATACATCCAGAAAAGTTGAAAGAGCGAGGAATAAAAGGGATTATTACTGATTTGGATAATACGCTGGTCGAATGGGACCGCCCTCTTGCTACTCCTCAATTGATCAAGTGGTTTGATAATATGAAAAAACATAATATTCAAGTTACAATCGTTTCTAATAATAACGAAGTACGGGTTAAGGCATTTTCGGATCCTTTGAAGATTCCTTTTATTTTTCGGGCAAGAAAGCCGATGATTCCCGCCTTTAATAAGGCATTGTCACAAATGGGAATTAAAAAGGAAGAAGCAGTTGTGATAGGAGACCAGCTCCTAACGGATGTTTTAGGTGGAAATCGCAGCGGTTTTTATACAATCTTAGTTGTACCAGTCGCTTCAACCGATGGTTTTTTTACAAGATTTAATCGCTTTGCGGAACGAAGGATATTAAATTGGTTTAGAAAAAAAGGCATGATCCAATGGGAGGATTAAAGAGTGAGTGAACAGCAATTTATTTGTATGGGCTGCGGTGTGCAAGTCCAAACGGAAAGACCAAATGACTTAGGATATGCACCGGCTTCCGCATTGGAAAAGGAAATGATCATCTGTCAAAGATGTTTTCGGCTAAAACACTATAATGAGGTTCAGGACGTTAGTTTAACGGACGATGACTTTTTAAATATATTGAACGGGATAGGGAAAACCGATGCCCTTATTGTCATGATTGTCGATATTTTTGATTTTAACGGCAGCTGGCTGCCAGGTTTGCATCGTTTTGTCGGTCATAATAATGTATTGCTGGTCGGCAATAAAGTTGATTTATTACCTAAATCTGTGAAACACAATAAATTGATTAATTGGATGAAGCAGGAAGCGAAGGAATTAGGTCTTAGACCTGAAGCGGTATACCTTGTCAGTGCAGCAAAAGGCAGCAATATTAGCGATGTGGCTGCGGCCATTGATGAAATGCGTGCAGGCAAAGATGTGTATGTTGTCGGCTGTACAAATGTAGGGAAATCGACTTTTATTAATAGAATCATTAAAGAAGTGACTGGGGAAGAAGATGTGATTACTACCTCGCATTTTCCGGGTACCACATTGGATATGATCCAAATTCCGCTTGATGATGGCAAAGCATTAATCGATACCCCTGGAATTATAAATCATCATCAAATGGCACACTTTGTCGACAAACGGGATTTGAAAGTGATCACTCCCAAAAAAGAAATTAAGCCAAAGGTCTTTCAATTGAATGAAGGCCAAACCTTATTCTTTGGCGGGCTGGCACGATTTGATTATGTAAGCGGCGGTAGAAAATCATTTGTCTGTCACTTTTCCAATGAAATAAATATTCATCGAACAAAGACTGAAAACGCTGATGAGCTTTATCTCAGGCATGTCGGCGAAATGTTGACACCGCCCAGAAAAGACCAATTGGATTCCTTTCCGGAGCTTGTCAAACAGGAATTTTATATTAAGGAACCAAAGACAGACATTGTTTTTTCAGGTCTTGGCTGGATTACGGCAAATGAGGCGGGAGCAAAAGTGATTGCGTATGTTCCAAAGGGAGTGCAAACCCTGTTAAGAAAATCTTTAATATAAAGAGAGTGGGGAAACAGGTGAAGAAATTTTTTGCGGTATTAGGGGATCCCATTGAGCACTCAATGTCGCCCATGATGCATAATGATTTATTTTCCTTTTATAACATTGACGCCCATTATCATCCCTTGCAAGTTAAAAAAGAAGACTTAAAGGATGCGGTGAAGGGATTAAAAGCGATTGGAGCAGCAGGCTTTAATGTAACTATCCCGCATAAGAGTGCCATCATGCCCTTATTGGATTCTATTGATGACTTGGCCCAAGGTATTGGTGCCGTCAATACGGTGGTTAATGAAAATGGCAAACTTGCCGGATACAATACAGACGGTTTAGGTTTTTTGCAAGGCTTGATTCCGTATATCTCCGATTTTCAGAATAAGAAGGTGTTAATCATTGGAGCCGGTGGAGCGGCCAGGGCAATTTATTTTACTTTAGCAAAAGAAAGGCCCATTCGTGCCGATATAACGAATCGAACCATCGAAAAGGCGATAGAGTTGATTGAGAAATGTCCGTTTCCGGTTACCTCTAAAGCCTTGTCTCTAGAGGCAGCGGCTGTCCAATTGGCCGAATATGATATAATCATTCAGACGACTATGATTGGGATGCATCCAAATATATCTGCACAGCCGGTCAGCTTAGACCATCTTCGTAATCAAACAATGGTTTGTGATATTATTTACAATCCGTTTGAAACAAAATTTTTAAGTGTTGCAAGACGTCATGGGGCACGTATCCAAAATGGTTTAGATATGTTCGTTAATCAGGGAGCTCTTGCTTTTGAAAAATGGACAGGAATTTTCCCTGATGTTCAAAGGATGAAAAAAAATGTGGAAAAACAACTGGGAGGCACACAATGTTAACAGGTAAACAAAAAAGATTTTTACGTTCAAAAGCCCATCATTTGGATCCAATTTTCCAAGTTGGCAAAGGTGGCGTAAATGAAAATATGATAAAGCAAATTTCTGATGCACTGGAAGCGAGAGAACTTTTTAAAGTCAGTGTTTTACAAAACTGTGAAGAAGATAAATCGGTTGTTGCTGAGCAGCTTGCAGCTGGTGCAGGCGCGGATATTGTCCAAATTATTGGCAATACGATTGTTCTCTATAAGGAATCTCTTGAAAAAAAGCAAATTAATCTTCCGTAATTGGAGGCATATACATGAAGAAAGTTGGGATTTTAGGGGGAACGTTTGACCCTCCGCATTCCGGTCATCTCTTAATTGCCAATGAAGTGCTTTGCGCTCTCAAGCTTGACGAGATCTGGTTTATGCCAAACCAAGAGCCTCCACATAAGAAAAAAACGGATTCGGTCGATAATGATGAGCGGATTCATATGCTTCATCTTGCCATAGAAGGAAATCCATCCTTTAAAGTTGAAACAATTGAGCTAGAAAGGACAGGACCTTCCTATACCGTAGAAACGATGGAAATTTTAACATCCCGTTATGTTGAAAACCAATTCTTCTTTATTATCGGTGCTGATATGATTGAATATCTGCCTAAGTGGCATGAAATTGATAAGCTTATCAATCTTGTCCAATTTGTTGGTGTGGAGAGACCAAGTTACAGTCAAATAACTGAATATCCGATCCTTTATGTAGATGTTCCATCAATGGAGGTCTCATCCAGTCTGATCCGAGAGAGAGTAAAACAAGGTAAAACCATCCGGTATTTATTACCCGATTCTGTCATTCGGTACATAGAGGAGAATCAATTATATGGAACGTGAGCAGGCCTTAAAAATAGTAAAAGACCAATTAACGGAACATCGGTATCAGCATACGTTAGGGGTAATGGAAACAGCTGTCATGCTAGCGGAACGGTATGGGGCAGATGTTCAAAAGGCTGAATTAGCCGCTATTTTTCATGATTATGCCAAGTTTCGCCCAAAGGATGAAATGAGACAGATTATTTTAACAGAGGGGTTTCCAGCTGATTTAGTTGAATATAATGGTGAATTATGGCATGCACCTGTGGGAGCCTTTTTAGTTGAAAAAGAAGCCGGTGTTTCAGACCCTGATGTACTAAATGCCATCCGTTGGCATACATCCGGCAGGCCGGGCATGACATTGCTTGAAAAAGTAATTTATTTAGCAGATTACATCGAACCTGGAAGGCATTTCCCAGGCGTTGATGAAGTAAGAGAGCTGGCAAAAAAAAATCTGGATCATGGATTGATAAAAGCCATTCAAAACACTATTTTATTTTTAATGAAAAAGAATCAACCTATTTATCCTGATACTTTTCAAACCTATAATGATCTTGTTAAAAACTGGAGGATTGATGAATGAACAATCAAGAATTACTTAAAATAGCCGTAAAAGCAGCGGATGACAAACGGGCAGAGGATATTTTAGCTCTTAATATGATGGGGATTTCACTTATCGCAGATTATTTTATTATCTGCCATGGGAATTCTGATAAGCAGGTACAGGCCATCGCAAGGGAAATGAAAGAAAAAGCTCAAGAAAACGGGTATGAAGTAAAAAGGATGGAAGGCTTTGATGAAGCAAGATGGGTCCTCATAGATTTAGGGGATGTTGTTGCACATGTCTTCCATCGTGATGAACGAAGCTACTACAATTTAGAGCGTTTATGGGGAGATGCACCTTTAGAAGACCTTCGCAGCGAGCTGAATACATGAGCTATGAACATTTTGCCTACCTATATGATCAACTGATGGAAGAAGCCCCTTATGATCAGTGGGTTTCCTTCGTAAGAGAAAAAGTGGAAAAGTATCCTTTGGATGGAAATCAATTGCTTGATTTGGCTTGTGGCACAGGGGAGCTTTCGGTCCGCCTTGCAAAAGCGGGGTTTGATGTCACAGGAATTGATTTATCGGAGGATATGCTTGCGGTTGCACAGGCAAAATCAGAAAATTTTCAGACCTCGATTTCATTTTTTCAACAAAACATGGTGAATTTAGAAGGTCAGGGACAATTTGATATCATTTGTATTTTTTGCGATTCTCTTAATTATTTATCTACTGAAGAGGAAGTCATTCAAACGTTTTCAAGTGTGTTTCAGCATCTGAAACCGGACGGACTCTTTCTTTTTGATGTACACTCTATCTTTAAAATAACACAGGTATTCGCGAATCAAACATATACATTAAATGATGATGACTTAGCCTATATTTGGAACAGCTTTCCTGGTGAATTTGCCAACAGCGTGGAACATGAACTGAGCTTTTTCGTTTTGGATGAAAGGTCAGGTAAATATGACCGTTATGATGAACTTCACTTCCAACGAACATTTCCTACCCAAACCTATCAAAAATGGTTGGCTGAAGCGGGATTTGAATTAGTAGAAGTTTGTGGCGATTTTGAAAATACTCCGCCTGATACCCAATCGGAACGAATTTTCTTTGTTCTTCGCAAAAATAAAAAGCCATCTTTATAAAAAAGATGGCTTTTAAAGCAGGATTCTGTCTGTTCATGCCGAATTACTGATTAGAGAACTGCAGATTTACTTTTTCTAAATCCTCCTCGAACTTTGCGTGTGTCGCCTTAAAAACCTGTTCAAAGACGTCTCCAATTTCTCTTTCCAAAATTTTTATTCCTTCACCGGTTATGCCGCCTTTTACACATACTTTTTCCTGCAGGGATGGCAACGTATAATGCCCTTGTTTAATTAATTCTCCCAGGCCGACAATCATTTCACTTGCCATGGTTGTAGCTGTGTTTTCATCTATATCCGTTTCTTTTACAGCTGCCGTAACAAATCGCTGTAATAAATAGCTAAAGAAAGCCGGACCGCAGCTTACAATATCGGAAGCAATTCTAGTTATTTTTTCATCAATTAAAACCGGAACTGAAATTTTCGTAAATAAATCCATCACTTTTGTTTTCCAATCCTCACAGCATTGATCTCCGTACGTAATTAATGAAACTCCTGATAAAGCACGATTCGTTATGCTTGGAATCACCCTAATTGTGGAACAGGATATATTTTTTTCAATTTGCATGGTACTTACCGGGCTGGTTATTGAAATAAGACACTTGTCTTTCGTTAAATAAGGGTCTAACTCCTTTAAAAGATTATAAATTTCTAAAGGCTTTACACAAATAAATAGCAAATCGGATTGAGATGCAACCTTTACAGCATCGTTCTCAACCCTAATGTCGTTATATTTATCTTTAAGCAACAAGGCTTTAGCTTTTGTTCGATTTGTAATAATCATTGAAGAAGGGGAAATGGCCTTTCCGTCAATTAAAGCCTCCACCAAAATCGTCCCCATATTTCCGGTACCGATGATACCTATATTCATTGTTCCGACCCTCCTTCGCATGCAAGTTTCTCTTATAACAATATGAAAATCAGTAGTGAAATATACCTTTAGAAAGGATGGTTCATTTGAAAGACTGGTTTATTCAGCATAAGTTTTCTTCTTTACTTGCCGTTATTCTTGTTTTAGGAGGGATTTATTATTTTTATTTTAACGACCCTTCACCTCCGGTTAATCCTTCATTAAATGAAGCTGAGCTTTCGAATTCAGCCAATAAGGAGGTGACTCCAGAAAAAACGGCACCTGTTGAGAAAAGTAAGGAACCGATTATGGTGGATGTAAAAGGTGAGATTAAACATCCTGGTGTTTATCAATCGAGCATGGGGGAACGTGTTATCGATCTCATTCATCGTGCAGGAGGATTAACCAATCAAGCAGATGAAAATAAAGTGAATTTTGCTCAGCATGTCCAAGATGAAATGGTCGTTTATATTCCTGCGAAAGGTGAGGTGGACGCCGTTTCAGCTGGTGGATCAAACGGAGCGGCGGCAGCAACATCCGTAAACAGTGAAAATACAAAAATTGATCTTAATCAAGCAGATGCCACAGCGTTGCAAACATTACCGGGAGTGGGTCCGGCAAAAGCCGCAGCCATCATTGATTACAGAGAAAAATCCGGGCCATTTAAAGCCATTGAAGACTTAAAGAACATAAGTGGAATCGGCGATAAAACATTTGAAAAACTAAAGGATTTGATTATTGTTCACTAAAATTCTTTGTTTGACCAAGCGGTGCATTCCCTATTACACTAAAAAAGAAAATAAAAGTTTTCTATAGGAGTGGGAGCATGGAGAGAATTTCATGGAATCAATATTTTATGGCGCAAAGCCATCTGCTTGCCTTAAGAAGTACATGCACCCGCCTTATGGTAGGGGCTACCATTGTTCGAGACAAACGAATCATTGCCGGTGGCTATAACGGTTCGATCGCAGGCGGTGATCACTGTATCGATCATGGCTGCTATGTGATTGACCATCATTGTGTTCGGACTATTCACGCTGAAATGAATGCTCTTCTGCAATGTGCCAAGTTTGGGGTTCCAACGGCCGATGCGGAGATTTATGTGACACATTTTCCCTGCCTTCAATGCTGCAAAGCAATTATTCAGGCTGGCATCAAAAAGGTTTATTATGCGGAGGATTACAAAAATCATCCATATGCTATTGAGCTTTTTAACCAAGCAAATGTTCATACCGAAAAAGTCGAATTAAAAGATCAACTCATTGATTTTCGACAGCTCAATCAGTGAAACTTTAAAGGCTGTCCTTGGACAGCCTCTTTTCTAAACTTTATAAATGGAGAACAATCATGAACGGAAAATACCTTTTTTTAGCCATTTCTTCCTTATTCGGCCTCCTCTGTTCCCTCATCTCATTCTTTCCATTTTTAATATTAACCGGGATTTACTTGTTAGTTTTAGTGAAATATAAACGGTTTTCAACATGGCATTTAGCCGTCGTGGTCGGAATCTTTCTTTTATTTCTTTTATCCGGCTCATTAGCTGCCATGAAAAATAAAACGGCTATTCCATATACAACAACCAAATTCTATATTGAATACAATCAAGATGCAAAAATTGATGGTGATTTGTTTCAGGCCATTGCGACAGAAAAGGAGTATAACGAGAAGCTCCTTATTCGTTATCAAATGAAATCAAAGTCAGAAAAAGAAGCTTTAAAAATAAAAAATTTATATGGGATACAGTGTATCGTAACGGGTGAATTGTCCCAACCTGCATTGGCAAAGAATCCAAATGGATTTGATTACCGAAAATATTTAGCTCTGGAAAATATATATTGGAAGGCAGATATCCAGGTTTCACCTATACAAACATGCATTCCAGTGAAACCTTCGTTTATGACCATGATTAAAGAGCTCCGTTTTAAAGGAATTAAATACCTCGAACATCATTTTCCCTCTGAAATGGCCTCTCTATCAGCAGCTTTAATTTTTGGTGACAGAAGCCTGCTCGACCCTAATTTACAATTGGATTATCAAAAAACAGGGATTGTCCATTTACTGGCCATTTCCGGTCTACATGTTTCACTCTTGATCGGTATGGTTTTTTACATGGGAATTCGAATCGGATTAACAAGGGAATTGATGACCAAATTGCTCTTATTTACCCTTCCTGTTTATACCATTCTTACCGGAGCATCTCCATCGGTAATTAGATCAGCAATCATGATTTTCCTTGTTTTAATCACACAGATGTGGAAAAGCCGTTTGAAGCTTTTACCAATTGACGCAATAAGTCTCGCCTTAATGTTCTATTTATTTTTTGCTCCAAAAGGAATATTTGATATTGGCTTTCAATTGTCCTTTTCTGTAAGTATTGGAATTATTTTATCGGCACCATTTATTTTAAGGAAATACCCAAATAATATTTTAGGCATGTTGACTACATCATTAATTGCCCAATTATCTGCTTTACCATTTCTGCTGTATCATTACTTTGAAACATCCTTTATTAGTATTGTGGCTAACCTGATCTATATACCGCTTTTTTCCTTTGTCTATTTACCGGGATTATACCTTTTGTTTATTGCCCAGCTTTTATTTGATGGGATTCCCCATTTTATCATCATTTTTTTTGTGAAGTTAATTACCTTTTCCAATCGGCTCATCGGAACCTTGTCCACCAATTCCGTTTTACATTTTGTTCCGGGAAGGCCAAACTGGTTTATGATCATCGCCTATTTAGTTGTCATCTTTACGATTTTTTTTGTTTGGGAAACGGTCCCTTATCCTAAAAAGAGACGCCCAATCTTTTTTTTATTTTGCCTGCTACTTGGTTTTCAACCCACATGGAACTGGCTAAATCCATCTGGGGAAGTAACCATGATTGATGTAGGACAAGGGGACAGCATTCTCATTCATCTTCCTTTTGGGAAAGGGAATTATTTAATTGATACAGGAGGTACGCTTAGCTTTGAGGAAGAAAATTGGCGAAAGCATGCTTTGCCCTATGAAGTGGGAAGGGACGTGGTGGTCCCCTTCTTAAAAAGCAAAGGAATCACAAAGCTGGATAAACTTATCCTTACACATGGTGATATGGACCATATTGGCGGAACCTTTTCACTCATGAAGGAAATCAAAATTAAGCAGATCATCATGCCGTCTGTTACCGACCCATCAGAAATGGAATTAAATATTATCAAGGAGGCGGAAAAGCGAGGAATTATCATCACAAAAGTATCGTCAGGAATGCAATGGAGAAACATCAATAGCCTTTTTTTCGTACTTTCACCTGAAAAAAAATATACGGGGGAAAGAAATGGCGGATCCGTTACTATTTTTGCCAAAATTGGTGGTCTCAATTGGTTTTTTGGCGGAGATCTTAACCAGGAGGGAGAGTTAAAAGTGATCAAGAAATATCCGAAGCTCAGGATTGATGTTTTAAAGGCCGGTCATCATGGGAGCAGAACTTCAAGTGCTGAAGGCTTTATTAAGCAGATAAAGCCTAAAGTCGCATTAATCTCCGCCGGGGAAAAAAATCGATTTGGTCATCCGCATAAAGAGGTTTTAGAGATTTTTAAAAAAGAGAAAATCAAAATTTACCGGACGGACCAACAAGGTGCAATTTCTTACAGCTTTTTTCATGGAACAGGAACCTTTACTACCTTTTTACCATAGGATGTAGCATTCAAAAAAATCATATAAAAAAGCAAAGAGACCACAACGGCTGCAGTCCCCAATTTTCTATTATGTAGCTGGGCATTTACGAACCAATTAGCTTGATGACTGTTGCGATAATAAATATAAGAGCAAAAAAACCAAATGAAACCCCAAATCCTACTCCAGAATCGATTGCATCGTTACGTTTACTTTGCACATCTTTTTCAAATTCATTCACAGTTTACCCCTCCTATTTCACATTATAGTATATGATAATTGTTTGAAAAAAATCAAGTGTCCTAATAGCTGCTTTCCTTTACTGACAAGAGTTGTCACAAATAGTTTATCCCTAAAAGGTCAAAATAAAATTACAAAAGGAACTCCGCCGGGCAATAAAAGATCCTAGGGCTGTTGTTGCAGGCGTTCATTATAGATCGGGAATTGGTGTCTACCTACAAGTCGGCCAATTCCCTTTAAGTACTTGTCAAAACGGACAAGCTTCTTTACGATAGGAAAGGAACGTTTTTTGTAAGGGAGCGGTGGCCAATATGGTAGTAGATATTTGGAAAAAAATAAAAAAAGGGGATATTGCTCCCGTTTATTTATTGTACGGAACCGAAGCATTTTTAATTAATGAAACAAAGCAAATGATTCTTACGCATCTATTAACGGAGGAAGAGAAGGACTTTAATTTTTCTGCGTATGATTTAGAGGAAACCCCCGTAGAAATTGCTTTAGAAGACGCAGAAACTTTTCCTTTTTTAGGCGATAGAAAAGTAATTTTTCTACATAATCCTTCATTCTTAACGTCTGAAAAATCGAAAGAAAAAGTTGACCATAATTTAGGACGATTAGAAACCTATTTGAAGGAACCTGCTCCATATTCTGTTTTGGTTATTTCAGCACCATATGAGAAGCTGGACGAACGCAAAAAAATTACGAAAGAATTAAAAAGAACTGCGGCAATCGTTGAGGCAAAAAAATTAAATGAATCGGAGTTAAGGGTGTGGCTGAAAGAGCGGGCCAAAGGATATGGAATTGAAATAGAGCCTGATGCTCTCGATTTAATGTTGGCCATGGCGGGAACTAATATGTTCATGCTGACAAGTGAATTGGACAAGCTTGCTTTATATGCCAATGATGAAAAAAGAATTAATGCGGCATTAGTTGAAAAATTAGTTTCTAAATCTTTGGAGCAAAATATTTTTTCATTAATTGAAAAGGTCGTACAGCGAAAATTAGATGAAGCCCTAAGGATCTATTTTGATTTATTAAAGCAAAATGAAGAACCCATTAAGATTTTAGCGCTGCTGGCTAATCAATTTAGATTAATTTACCAGGTAAAGGAGCTTTCCCGAAAGGGGTATGGACAGCAGCAAATTTCCGGTTTCCTTAAGGCGCACCCTTATCGGGTAAAGCTTGCGGCAGGCCAAGCGGTAAAATTTACCGATGAAGAATTAGCCGGTTTAATGGGACTAATAGCGGAAGCGGATTACCAGATGAAAACGGGCGGGATGAACAAATCATTGCTTATTGAAATGCTTTTATTTAAGTTAAATAATAAATAAAAAAACGATTCCTGTTAAGGGAATCGTTTTTTAATGCTTTTTTAATTATAGCGAATTAGCTTTTTTTGCAAGACGGGATTTTTTACGGGCAGCAGCATTCTTATGGATAAGACCTTTTGCAGCAGCCTTGTCTAATTTACTTGCAGCAGCTGCAAATACTTCTTTAGCAGCAGCACCGTCATTATTTGAAATCGCAGCTTCTACTTTTTTCACAGCTGTACGCATTGCAGATTTCGCAGTTGTATTTTGAGCATTACGAACTTCGCTTGTTTTAACACGCTTAATCGCAGATTTAATGTTAGGCATTACTTTCACCTCCTACAAAGAATCGAGACTATATGAACTCGACTTAACATTCATAAATAATAATTCAGAACAAGAGATATTTTATCAAACGAACGTCCATAATGCAATACTAGAATTATTTGTTGCATGTTTTAATGAAGAACAGGGAAAAATAGGAAATGGTTTCTAATTTGCGGAATGTTGAATGGGAGCGATGTTGATATGAAAGAAGCGGTAGATTTAAGTAAATACTCTGTTCGAACAGATTTAGCAATTGAAGCAAGAGAAATGGTTCTGGCTGGTACTGTCCAGCAGGAGGAAAATCTATCACAAATTGAAGGTGTCATCATTAAAGAAAAAGATGTAGATGACATCAAAATTTCATTAGTTGAAGTGACAAAAGAAGGTGAAAAACAGCTTGGAAAAAAAGCTGGAAGATATTTAACCGTAGAAGTCCAAGGAATACGAGGGCAGGATACTGAGGTGCAGCAGAAAGTTGAAGAAATTTTTGCCAAAGAATTTTCGCATTTTCTTACAGGCTCTGGCATTAAGAAAAGTGATTCCTGTTTGGTTGTGGGACTTGGCAATTGGAATGTGACGCCTGATGCGCTGGGGCCGATGGTATGTGAAAATTTATTAATTACCAGGCATTTATTTCAGCTGCAGCCTGAAAATGTCGAAGAGGGATACCGTTCTGTTAGTGCCCTTTCGCCAGGGGTCATGGGTTTAACAGGTATTGAAACCAGCGATATCATTTTCGGTGTTGTGGAAAAAACAAAGCCGGATTTCGTCATTGCCATTGATGCATTGGCTTCAAGATCAATTGAAAGAGTGAATTCCACGATACAAATTTCGGATACAGGTATCCACCCCGGCTCCGGGGTAGGGAATAAACGAAAAGAATTGAGCAAGGAGACCTTGGGTATTCCGGTAATTGCTATCGGTGTTCCAACGGTTGTCGATGCCGTATCCATTACCAGTGATACGATTGATTTTATTCTGAAGCATTTTGGCAAAGAGCTTAAAGAGGGGAATCGGCCATCAAGATCGCTGGCCCCGGCAGGCATGAGCTTTGGGGAACGCCGGAAGCTGACAGAAGAGGACTTACCGGAAGAAAAGCACCGAAAAACCTTTCTTGGGATGATTGGCACTTTATCTGAAGATGAAAAAAGAAAATTAATATATGAAGTTCTTTCACCGATTGGCCATAACTTAATGGTAACGCCCAAGGAAGTGGATGTTTTTATTGAAGATATGGCTAATTTAATTGCAAATGGGTTAAATGCTTCCCTGCACAGTAATGTCGATCAGGAAAATGCCGGCTTTTACACAAAATAGGTTCTATTAACTCTAGTAGGACAATAGGATTTACTAGAGTAGAACAAAAAACGATATAGAGGGGCATTTATATGAAAATGTTTCTGTTTAAAACCCTTGTTATTGCTGCACTGATGTCCATTTCCGTTTTGGCGGGGATGCAAATGGCGAACGATGGCATTCATAAAATAAAAGGCCAAAATGGCGATTTGAAAACGGTACAAAGTAATGATTCAAGTGCTTCTTTAGGAAATAATCTGACCAGCCATGATATAGAGGCAAAAAAGAAAAAGCTTGAGGATATTAACTCCTTTAATCTTTTTTCTTCTATGGGAAAGAAAATGGCGGATGGAATTTCAAGTGCCACCGAAAAAATGGTCGATAAAATAATAAAATAATAACAAAACAAGCGGTGCCACGTTGTGGAGCCGCTTTTTTAGTTTTAATTGAATCTTGATTACTCTACTGCTATAATCAAAAATAGTGTACATGTGCGAGTATAGTAGGAGTGAACGTCATGAACAGAGAACAAAGACTTAAACGACAATCAAAAATTAGAAATTTTTCAATTATTGCCCATATTGACCATGGGAAATCAACATTAGCTGACCGTATTTTAGAAAAAACCAATGCGTTATCCTCTCGTGAAATGAAGGATCAGCTTTTGGATTCAATGGATTTGGAGCGGGAACGCGGGATTACGATAAAGTTAAATGCCGTCCAATTAAAATATAAAGCAAAAGATGGTGAAGAATATATTTTCCATCTTATTGATACACCCGGACACGTCGATTTTACGTATGAGGTCTCAAGGAGTCTTGCAGCATGTGAAGGGGCTATTTTAGTCGTCGACGCTGCACAGGGAATCGAAGCACAGACACTAGCGAATGTTTATCTTGCCCTGGATAACAACCTTGAAATTTTACCGGTTATCAATAAAATTGACCTGCCAAGCGCAGAACCTGAACGCGTTCGGAGTGAAATTGAAGAGGTTATTGGTTTAGATGCGTCAGAAGCCGTTTTAGCCTCTGCCAAGGCCGGGATTGGGATAGAAGAAATTCTGGAACAAGTGGTAAAAACCGTACCTGCACCAACAGGTGACCCGGAAGCTCCGCTTAAAGCCTTGATTTTTGATTCATTATACGATGCATATCGAGGTGTTGTTGCTTATATTCGGGTTGTCGATGGAACTGTTAAGGTTGGCGACAAGATTAGAATGATGGCAACAGGAAAAGAGTTTGAAGTAAATGAAGTCGGCGTATTTAATCCGAAAGCTGTATTACTGGATGAATTAACAGTTGGAGATGTTGGCTTCTTGACCGCTTCGATTAAAAATGTCGGCGATACACGTGTCGGGGATACCATTACCAGTGCTAAAAAGGGAGCTCAAGAACCCCTTCCTGGTTACCGCAAGCTTAATCCAATGGTGTATTGCGGGCTTTATCCAATCGATACGGCGAGATTTAATGATCTTCGAGAAGCACTTGAAAAGCTGCAATTAAATGATTCTGCTCTTCAATTTGAACCTGAAACCTCTCAGGCACTTGGTTTTGGCTTCCGCTGCGGTTTCCTGGGTCTGCTTCATATGGAAATCATTCAGGAACGAATTGAACGTGAATTCAAAATTGATTTAATTACAACTGCCCCGAGTGTTATCTATCATGTTTACATGACGGATGGGACCCAGTTGAATGTTGATAATCCGTCTAATATGCCGGAACCGCAAAAAATCGACCGCGTCGAAGAGCCTTACGTAAAGGCAACCATGATGGCACCAAATGATTATGTTGGAGCGATTATGGAGCTTTGTCAGTTTAAGCGCGGCATTTTCATTGATATGCAATACCAAGGGGAAAATCGGGTCAGTATCGTTTATGAAATTCCATTGGCAGAGATTGTTTATGATTTCTTTGATCAACTAAAATCAAGCACAAGGGGCTATGCTTCGTTTGATTATGAACTTATCGGTTATAAACCATCCAGCCTAGTAAAAATGGATATCTTGTTAAATGGTGAAAAGGTGGATGCTCTAAGCTTTATTGTCCATAAGGATTTTGCCTATGACCGCGGAAAAATCATTGTTGAGAAATTGAAGGAACTGATTCCAAGACAGCAGTTTGAGGTTCCTATTCAAGCGGCAATTGGACAAAAAATTGTTGCGCGTTCAACCATAAAAGCGATGCGGAAGAACGTTTTAGCGAAATGTTACGGCGGTGACATCTCTCGTAAGCGTAAATTACTAGAGAAGCAAAAAGAAGGGAAAAAGCGGATGAAACAAGTCGGATCCGTTGAAGTACCGCAGGAAGCGTTCATGGCTGTGTTAAAAATGGACGATAACAACAATACCAAAAAATAAACTAGAAGGGGTTAGGACAAAGTCCAGCCTCTTTTTGTTACGAATAATGAAGGTGATTTAATGATTAAAGCGGCCTATCTCCATATTCCCTTTTGTGAACATATTTGTCATTACTGCGACTTTAATAAAGTGTATTTACAAGGGCAGCCTGTGGATGAATATTTAAAGGCGTTGGAACAAGAAATGATTTGTACGCTGAAAGAGTTTCCCACGGACGGACTGGAAACCATTTTTGTAGGTGGCGGAACGCCTACATCTCTAAATGAACAGCAGCTATACAGCTTTTGCGAAAGCATCAATCGGAACCTGCCAAAGGGGAAGAATCTTGAATTCACGTTTGAAGCAAATCCCGGAGATTTATCAAAGGGAAAATTACAAATATTAAAAGATGCGGGTGTCAATCGTATCAGCCTGGGTGTACAGACCTTTAATGATGACTTATTAAAAAAAATTGGACGAGTGCACCGGGCAAAAGATGTATTTTTAACAGTTGAAAATTTAAAAGCGGTAGGCTTTGCGAATATTAGTATTGACTTAATTTTTAGCTTGCCGACCCAGACGATTTCCGATTTTAAAGAATCTTTAACACATGCCTTTTCGTTAGATATTCAGCATTATTCTGCCTATTCCTTGATTATTGAGCCAAAGACGGTATTTTATAATCTGCTGAGGAAAGGAAAGCTTCTAACACCGGGTGAAGATATTGAAGCCGCGATGTATGAACTTCTGATGGAGGAAATGACCCTTAACGGCTTTAGGCAATATGAGATCAGCAATTTTGCCAAACCCGGCTTTGAAAGCAGGCATAATCTGACCTATTGGAATAATGATTATTATTATGGATTTGGGGCTGGAGCGCATAGTTATCTAAATGGGCGAAGAAGGTCTAATATCGGTCCTTTGAAAAAATACATGGAAAAGATTGCTCAAGGTGTCCTTCCTACTTTAGAAGAACATCAGGTTACGAAAGCAGAACAAATGGAAGAAGAAATGTTTTTAGGTTTACGAAAAACCGATGGCGTATCTGTTGCCAATTTTGAAAATAAATTTGGAAAAAATCCTTTGGATCTATTTAATAATGAAATAAAGGAATTAGTTAATAAACAATGGTTAGAAGTGGATAAGGAAAAAATTTATTTAACAAAAAGAGGACGCTTGTTGGGTAATGAAGTATTTCAATCCTTTTTGGGCGTTGTCTAGCTACAGCCCCTGACCAAGGCGCCTCCGCTTTTCTGATTCAAATGATTGACACCATCTACCCTTTTTGATAATTTATTAATAGAATTAGCACTCAGCTGTAATGAGTGCTAACAGAGGTGATGCTTGTGTTAACAGATCGTCAATTATTAATTCTTCAGGTTATTGTTGATGACTTTATTCGATCTGCACAACCTGTCGGCTCCAGAAGTTTGTCAAAAAAAGTGGAAATACCATTCAGTTCTGCAACAATTCGCAATGAAATGGCTGACTTGGAAGAGTTAGGGTTTATTGAGAAGACCCATACGTCCTCAGGGAGGGTTCCATCAGAAAAAGGGTATCGGTATTATGTCGATCATTTACTCTCGCCTCAAGATTTGAATGCGAAGGATATTTCGATCGTCCAATCGATTTTTGCTGAAAGGATTTTTGAGTTTGAAAAAATTATTCAAAAATCCGCAAAAATATTATCTGAATTAACAAATTACACTTCGATTGTCCTTGGCCCGGCTGTCAGCATAAATAAATTAAAAAAAATTCAAATAATCCCTTTAAACAAGGAAACGGCAGTGGCAATCTTTGTGACTGATACAGGTCATGTAGAAAACCGGACATTTTATTTGCCGCCTACTGTGGATGCAAGTGATTTGGAGAAAGCAGTTAATATTCTAAATGAACGTTTAGCCGGGGTTCCCTTAGAGGAATTGAACGGTAAAATTTATAAGGAAGTAGCCTTACTGCTTAGGCAGCATATTCATAACTATGATTTTATGATGCAAACAATCACGGAATCATTGAAAATGCCGGTGAATGATAAACTTTTCTTTGGCGGTAAAACAAACATGTTAAGTCAGCCGGAGTTTCACGACATTTCAAAAATAAAAAGCCTGTTAACGATGATTGACCAGGAAGAGTGGATTTACAATTTTATTCGAAAAAACTCAGCAGGTCTCAATGTCAAAATTGGCAGGGAAAATAATAATAGTGCCATGGAAAATTGCAGTTTAATCACGGCTACTTATGCAGTTGGAGCGGAAAAATACGGCACGATAGCCATACTTGGTCCAACCAGAATGGAATATTCTCGGGTAATAAGCCTGCTTCAATTATTCAGCCGGGATTTAACTGAAGTCCTTTCCAAGCTGTATCAAAATAAATAACAGAGGAAATATTGTTTAAGGTGGGTACAATATACACCGAATTCTGCGAATAGAAAAATGCCTATATATTGAGCAGCCTTTGAGGGAGGTGAGTAAGTTGCCAAATGAAAAAAATAACACCATTAATGAAGAAGTGAATGCACAGGCAAATGAAACGGTAGAACTTACCGAGGAAGAATCTGTTGAAGCTGTATTTGATGAGCAGCCGGATGTTCAAAATGACATCAATCCAACCGATTCCCAAGCTCAGGAAATTGACATGCTAAAAAATAAGCTGGAGGAAGCTGATAATCGTTATTTGCGCCTTCAAGCTGATTTTGATAATTTCCGCCGCCGGTCGAGATTAGAAGTTGAGGCGAGCGAAAAATATAGAGCTCAAAAATTGATTTCTGATTTATTACCTGCTTTAGATAACTTCGAAAGAGCATTAAATATGGAAGCCGATAATGAACAAACCAAATCCTTGCTTCAAGGCATGGAAATGGTTTACCGCAGCATGGTAGAAGCCCTGAAAAAAGAAGGCGTGGAACCAATTGATGCCGTCGAAAAAGAATTTGACCCGCATTTACATCAAGCTGTGATGCAAGATCATGATGAAAATTATGGTTCGAATATTGTCTTAGAGGAATTTCAAAAAGGTTATTTATTGAAGGACCGAGTTATCAGACCATCTATGGTAAAAGTGAATCAATAATGATTACATATTATTTATGAGGAGGAAAAGGTAATGAGTAAAATCATTGGTATTGACCTTGGAACAACTAATTCATGTGTAGCTGTTCTTGAAGGCGGAGAACCAAAAGTAATTCCAAATCCAGAAGGAAACCGTACAACTCCATCTGTTGTATCCTTCAAAAATGGCGAACGTCAAGTCGGAGAGGTAGCAAAGCGCCAAGCTATTACGAATCCAAATACAATCATGTCGATTAAACGCCATATGGGTACAAGTCATAAGGTTGAAATTGAAGGAAAAAATTACACTCCACAAGAAATCTCTGCTATCATTCTTCAATATTTAAAATCTTATGCAGAAGATTATCTTGGTGAACCTGTAACAAAAGCAGTTGTTACTGTTCCTGCTTATTTTAATGATGCAGAGCGCCAGGCGACAAAGGATGCAGGTAAAATTGCCGGTCTTGAAGTGGAACGTATTATTAATGAGCCGACTGCTGCTGCGCTGGCTTATGGATTGGATAAAACAGAACAAGATCAAACCATCCTTGTTTATGACTTGGGCGGTGGTACGTTCGACGTTTCCATCCTTGAACTTGGTGACGGCGTATTTGAAGTAAAAGCAACGGCCGGGGATAATCGTCTTGGTGGGGATGACTTTGACCAAGTGATTATTGATTATCTTGTAGACCAATTTAAAAAAGAAAACGGCATTGATCTTTCAAAAGATAAAATGGCTTTACAGCGTTTAAAGGATGCAGCTGAAAAAGCGAAAAAAGATTTATCGGGTGTTGCTTCAACGCAAATTTCCCTTCCATTTATTACCGCAGGTGCAGCAGGACCACTTCATTTAGAAGTAAACATGACTCGTGCGAAATTTGATGAGATATCCGCACACCTTGTAGAACGGACAATGGGACCTACACGTCAAGCATTATCTGATGCCGGTTTATCGCCAGCCCAAATTGATAAGGTAATCCTTGTTGGTGGTTCTACTCGTATTCCTGCTGTTCAAGAAGCGATTAAAAAAGCCACTGGAAAAGAACCACACCGCGGTGTAAATCCGGATGAAGTCGTTGCAATGGGTGCAGCGATTCAAGGTGGAGTTATCACTGGAGATGTAAAAGATGTAGTATTATTGGACGTTACTCCACTTTCACTTGGTATTGAAACGATGGGCGGAGTATTTACAAAATTAATCGACCGTAATACAACAATCCCAACATCAAAATCACAGGTGTTCTCTACTGCTGCTGACAATCAAACAGCTGTAGACATCCATGTTCTTCAAGGTGAACGCCCAATGGCTGCTAATAACAAAACATTAGGACGTTTCCAGTTATCTGATATTCCGCCGGCACCACGTGGAATTCCGCAAATCGAAGTAAACTTTGACATTGATAAAAACGGAATTGTGAATGTACGTGCGAAAGATCTTGGTACAAATAAAGAACAGCAAATTACCATTAAATCATCAACGGGACTTTCTGATGAGGAAATTCAAAAAATGGTAAGAGAAGCGGAAGAAAATGCTGAAGCTGATAAACAGCGTAAGGAAGAAGTCGAGCTTCGTAATGAAGCAGATCAATTAGTCTTCACGACAGAAAAAACATTAAAGGATCTTGAAGGAAAAGTGGATGCTGCCGAAGTCGCAAAAGCAACAGAAGCAAAAGACGCTTTAAAAGCAGCGATCGAGAAAAACGATTTAGACGAAATCCGTGCGAAAAAGGATTCCTTACAAGAAATCGTTCAGGCCCTAACGGTTAAGCTTTATGAAGAAGCTGCAAAACAAGCACAAGCGGGTCAAGGTCCTGAAGGCGGTTCAACAGCAGGAAATCATGACAATGTTGTTGATGCCGAATTTGAAGAAGTAAAGGACGATAAGTAAAACAGAAAAGCGGAAGCGCCTTGATCAGGGGCGACAAGCATAAGACGAGCCGGCGAGAAGGTTGCCTTTTACCTTCTTGACGGATTGGCTGTAGACCATCGAGCCCCTAGGCGCTGAAGCTAGACAGTTATCCATCTTCAAAGTATTTTCTTGGTATGTTAGCGAAAAAGTCAAAGTCAGAAGGCTTTGACTTTTTCTATGTTAGTATCAAAACTGTTTTTTATTGCATTCTGGTTCTTCCAGATGTTAAAATAATCTTTATGTGAATGATTCGGGAGTGGTAATCATGAGTAAACGGGATTACTATGAGGTGCTGGGGGTAAGTAAAAGCGCTTCTAAGGATGAAATCAAAAAAGCCTACCGTAAGCTCTCTAAACAATATCATCCAGATATTAATAAAGAGCCGGATGCGGCAGATAAATTTAAGGAAATCGCTGAAGCTTATGAGGTTTTAAGCGATGATCAAAAAAAGGCGCATTATGATCAATTTGGTCATACCGATCCAAACCAAGGCTTCGGCGGTTTTAACGGCAGTGATTTTGGCGGCGGTTTTGGCGGTTTTGAAGATATTTTTAATACATTTTTTGGCGGGGGCGGCTCTAGACGACGCGATCCGAACGCACCGAGACAAGGTGCAGATTTACAGTATACGATGACTGTTTCGTTTGAAGAAGCAGCGTTTGGGAAAGAAACAGATATCGAAATTCCACGTGAGGAAACCTGTGGGACCTGCAATGGCTCCGGGGCAAAGCCGGGAACCAATCCAGAGACTTGTCATCATTGTTCTGGAACGGGACAATTAAACGTTGAACAAAATACTCCGTTCGGCAGAATTGTCAACCGCCGTACTTGTCATCACTGTCATGGAACCGGAAAAGAAATTAAACATAAATGCTCAACCTGCGGCGGCACGGGAAAAGTAAAAAAACGCAAGAAGATTCATGTCAAAATTCCTGCTGGTATTGATGATGGTCAACAATTAAGGATGGCTGGACAAGGTGAGGCAGGTATTAATGGCGGACCGGCCGGAGATCTTTATGTGGTATTCCATGTGAGGGCACATGAATTTTTTGAAAGAGATGGCGACGATATTTATTGTGAAATGCCAATTACTTTTGTTCAAGCAACGCTCGGGGATGAAATTGAAGTTCCTACATTGCACGGGAAAGTGAAGCTGAAAGTCCCTGCGGGAACCCAAACAGGGACTAAATTCCGTTTGAAGGGTAAAGGCGTGCCAAATGTCCGCGGGTATGGAGTTGGAGATCAACATATACTTGTGAAAATTATTACCCCAACGAAGTTAACGGATAAGCAGAAGCAGATCCTTCGCGAGTTTGGGGACATAAGCGGTTCTTCACCGCTTGGTGACCATGAAGAAAGCTTTTTCTCAAAAGTAAAACGGGCCTTTAAAGGCGAGTAAGGATTGGAGTTGGTAGATATGAAGTGGTCAGAAATTAGTATCCACACAACAAATGAAGCGATCGAACCTATTTCACATATATTACATGAAGCCGGGGCGAGCGGTGTAGTCATTGAAGATCCATTTGATCTCACGAAAGAAAGAGAAGATCAATTCGGAGAAATCTACCAACTCAATCCAGATGATTATCCTGATGAAGGAGTCATTGTTAAAGCATATTTACCAGTTAACAGCTTTTTGGGTGAAACCGTCGATGCGATTAAAGAATCAATCAATAATTTAATTATTTATAATATCGATATCGGAATAAACAAAGTAACAATCAGCGAAGTGAATGAAGAAGAATGGGCTACAGCATGGAAAAAATATTATAATCCAGTCAAAATTTCTGAGAAATTCACTATCGTCCCAACATGGGAAATATATGAACCTGTCAGTAGTGATGAATTAATTATAGAATTAGATCCAGGAATGGCATTTGGAACAGGAACACATCCGACTACCGTTATGTGTATCCAGGCACTCGAAAGAACGGTTCGGCCTGGTGATCGAGTAATTGATGTCGGAACAGGTTCAGGGGTTTTATCGATAGCTGCAGCCATGCTTGGAGCTGAAGATGTTAGGGCCTATGATCTTGATGAAGTAGCCGTAACGACAGCTAAACTCAATATTAAGCTAAATAAAGTGAGCCAGCATGTCAATATTTCGCAAAATAACCTGCTTGACGGAGTTGAAGAACATTCCGCAGATGTGATAGTGGCCAATATATTAGCAGAAGTGATTTTAAGATTTACTGATGATGTTGCCCGTGTAGTTAAACCAGGAGGGTCATTTATTGCATCAGGTATTATTCAACAAAAAAAAGATTTGGTTAAAGATGCCTTGATTGAAGCTGGCTTTGAAATTGCTGAAACGATATTAATGGAAGACTGGGTTGCAATTATTGCTAAACGGTTATAATGGTGCCATAAAGGGGGAAACAACCCCTTTTTATTTTGGTCTTTTAATCTTGATGTTGTTTTAGTAAAATAAAGAGTAAAATGTTTTAAAGAGGGTGCATTTTGTGCAGCGCTACTTTGTTAAACAACGAGCAATTGATCATCAATTTCATATAGATGAAGACGACTTCCATCACATCGTCAAGGTTATGAGGATGCAAATCGGTGAGCAAATTATTTGTGTTGACCCGGAAGGGAACGCTGCGGTTTGTGAGATTGCAGAAATTACCGCTGAACAAGTCGTTGCTGACGTTGTAAAATGGTTAAATGAGACATCAGAACTTCCGGTAATGATCACCATCGCCAGTGGCCTGCCAAAGGGAGATAAACTGGAATGGATTATTCAAAAGGGCACAGAACTGGGAGCTCATGAATTTATTCCCTATTCGGCAGCTCGTTCTGTGGTCAAATGGGATGAAAAAAAAGCAGTGAAGAAAATAGAGAGATGGCAAAAAATTGCTAAAGAAGCTGCAGAACAATCCCATCGAGCGTATTTGCCTAAAGTGTCAACTACGCTCAGTTTTAAACAATTACTGGATAAATGCAAGGATTTTCATTATAAATTAGTTGCATATGAAGAGGAGAGCAGGAGCGGGGAAACATCAACCTTTGCTGCTACACTTCAAAAAATGCAAAAAGGGGAAACTCTTCTATTGGTTTTTGGCCCTGAAGGGGGATTAACAGAAGAAGAGGTACGGCTTTTAAGGGAAAATGATTTTGATCTGTGCGGGCTAGGTCCGCGTATTTTACGAACGGAAACGGCGCCATTATATTCACTTGCGGCGATTTCCTACCATTTTGAATTATTGAGGTGAGAACAATGGCAACAGTCGCGTTTCATACCCTTGGATGCAAGGTTAACCATTATGAAACTGAAGCCATTTGGCAGTTATTTAAACAAGAAGGCTACGAACGGGTAGATTTTGAAGCTATTTCGGATGTATATATTATCAATACATGTACTGTTACCAATACGGGTGATAAAAAGAGCCGCCAAGTGATTAGAAGAGCGGTAAGAAAAAACCCTGATGCGGTTATCTGTGTAACAGGGTGTTATGCACAAACGTCACCTGCTGAAATTATGGCGATACCTGGTGTCGATATTGTAGTCGGTACACAAGATCGTATAAAAATGCTGGATTACATTGAACAATATAAAAATGAACGTCAGCCGATTAATGGCGTAAGAAATATTATGAAAAATCGCGTTTATGAAGAATTGGATGTTCCTTCATTTACCGATAGAACCCGTGCCTCATTAAAAATTCAGGAGGGCTGCAACAATTTCTGCACCTTCTGTATCATACCTTGGGCTCGTGGATTAATGAGGTCTCGCGATCCGAAAGAGGTTATCCGCCAAGCACAGCAACTGGTTGATGCCGGTTATAAAGAAATTGTTTTAACGGGTATTCATACCGGCGGATACGGAGAGGACATGAAGGATTATAACCTTGCCATGCTTCTCAGTGATTTGGAAGCACAGGTCAAGGGATTAAAACGGCTCCGTATATCTTCTATTGAAGCGAGCCAAATTACCGATGAGGTCATTGAGGTCATTAAACATTCCAATATTATCGTCCGCCACTTGCATATTCCTCTCCAATCCGGATCAAATTCCGTGTTAAAGCGCATGCGCCGAAAATATACAATGGAGTTTTTTGGTGAAAGATTAGAGAGACTGAAGGAAGTTCTTCCAGGACTTGCCGTTACATCTGATGTTATCGTTGGATTCCCTGGGGAAACTGAAGAAGAATTTTTGGAAACCTATAATTTTATTCAGGAGCATAAATTCTCTGAACTGCATGTTTTCCCATATTCAAAACGCACCGGTACACCTGCAGCCCGTATGGAGGACCAAATTGATGAAGAGGTGAAAAACGAGCGGGTCCACCGACTGATTTCACTCTCAGATCAACTAGCGAAAGAATATGCTTCCATGTTTGAAAACGATGTATTGGAAGTTATACCGGAAGAAGAATACAAAGAAGAAGCTAATTCAGGTTTATTTGTTGGTTATACAGATAATTACTTAAAAGTTGTTTTCCAGGCAACTGAAGAGATGATTGGGAAAATTGTTAAGGTTAAAATAACTAAAGCAGGTTACCCATATAATGAAGGTCAATTTGTTCGGGTTGTCGAGGATGATTTTAACAAAGAAGAAGTATTTGCAATAAATGAAGAAGCTGCTATGTAAGGAAGGACCTATATCGGGTCCTTTTTGTTTTTTTGGGCATGCTAAGGTCAGCAGCAAGTAACTTTCTAATTCAATGAAATTTGGAAGGAGCATGGTGAATGACTATGGCAAATATTGCTGCAATGATTGACCACACATTATTAAAAGCAGATGCGACGAAACAACAAATTGAAACGCTATGCCAAGAGGCAAAAGAATATAAATTTTTTTCGGTTTGTGTAAACCCGGCATGGGTAAGTACATGTCGAGATTTATTATCCGGCAGCGGTGTCAAGGTTTGCACTGTCATAGGGTTTCCATTGGGTGCTGCAACTCCAGAGACAAAGGCATTTGAAACAAAAAATGCGATTGATAATGGTGCCGATGAAGTGGACATGGTGATCAATATTGGTGCCTTGAAGGATCATGATGATGAGTTGGTTTTAAGAGATATACGTGCTGTCGTGGATGCTGCAAAGGGCAAAGTATTATCGAAGGTAATTATTGAAACCAGTCTTTTAACAAGAGAAGAGAAAATCCGCGCTTGTAAGCTGTCGGTTCAAGCAGGAGCAGATTATGTAAAAACTTCTACTGGCTTTTCTACAGGGGGAGCCACCGTTGAAGATATTGCATTAATGAGGCAAACGGTAGGACCTGATATAGGGGTAAAGGCATCTGGTGGTGTGCGCAATACAGAGGATGCCGAGAACATGATAAAAGCGGGCGCAACTAGAATTGGCGCAAGCTCGAGTATTGCCATTCTAAAAGGATTAACGGTAACATCCACATATTAAAAAAGACGGCGTTTGTGTAACGGGTTCCGTTTCCTGTCGCAAAACCAGAAAATACAATTGAAAATGTAACCTAATTTGTACTGCCAATGGCTCAGTCCATTAAACTGAGCCATTTTTAATATCCGGTACCTGAATGTTACTCGATAAAAAGATGCTGATTCCCTCATCTGGGTCCGTGAGGGTCCGCTCTTATCGGATGGGGGGCAAGTTAAGCACCTGGTTTGATAAATAAACGGAAAAATTTCTCTTAATTTGGAAATAGCACGGAAAAATAACGAAAATAGACGGAGAGATTCCGCCTATTGACTTGAAAAACATGAAAATGGGGGATTTTCCTTTGCATAACCGGAAATCCTCCCCTTATTTACCACGAAACGAGCTCCATTTTGCAAATAACCGAAAAAACTCCGCTTATTTTAAATATCACTGGTTACTCAATAAAGGATAAGACTACTTATGTTTTTTGTAAGATAAATTGACTATCAAATTGAGGGTGAAATTGTGGGGGTACAACAGCTATTGTACCTCCAGAACCCGTTAGAGTTTGTGCCGTCTTTTTTTACTGCTTAGTTTTCTTTCCATGAAGATACATAATCATTTCCCCAAATCTCGTTGCAAACGGTAAAACGACAATGGATGTTGCCACATTAAAAATAACACTAATATGTGCTAATTGAATGTCCTTATGATCTGCTAATATATTAGCATGTTCAGAAAGGAATGGAATCAAGGGGATAAACAACAAGACACCAAATACATTCAGCCACACATGGGCATAGGCAGCTAATCTTGATTCCTTACCACCCCCAATGGAGGCAATAATGGCTGTAATACAAGTCCCTATATTGGCTCCAAGCATGATGGCAATCCCTGCATCCATCTGCAGTAGACCAGCCGTTAAAAATCCCATCGCAATACCTGTCATAGCCGTACTGGATTGGATAATGGCCGTAATTCCCGCACCAGTAATCAGGCTAAAGAAAATATTATCATTAATGGACAGAATAAATCTTCTGATAAACGGTAAGGCCGTAATAGGGTGTGCCAAAAGTTCAAACCCCTTCATGGCGGTAAACACAGCTGCAATGCCGAACAGAAGCATTCCTATACTGCGCGCTTTGCGATTTTTAAATAAGATTAGAACCGCTCCAGCGATGGCAAGCGGGACGAGAATAGCATCCAGATTAAAAGTAATTAATTCTGTTTTAAAAGTAGTACCGATATTGGTTCCAAGGATAATGCCAATCGATTGTGGAAAGGTCATAATCTTTGAAGAAATCAGTCCGATGGTAATAACCATAACAGCAGTACTGCTCTGTAAAAGCGCTGTAATAAACGTTCCGGTTATCATCCCCTTTAACGGAGTCCTCGTTAGTTTAATGAGCCAGGTCTTCAATTTATTCGCTGACAAATTAAAAAGACCAAACCGAATGATGGTCATCCCAAAAATAAATAATAAAATACAAAGAACAAATAATAGTATGTATAGCATGTCTATTGCCCCCTTATTTCAATATATGGGCAGCGGTGTTAGGACATGCTAGCCTTACTTAAAAAATCATCGGTTCAATATAAAAATTAAGATTTATTGTATAAAAAAGTGAAAAGCATGTTTCATCTTATTAATTAATGTTGACCTTGTATTAAGGTTATATTATAATTGCAAGGTACATGGATTGAATGTAAGTGTGTTGTGTTTCGGAGGGAGGGAAAGAGGATGTCTAAAACCGTCGTTCGTAAAAACGAATCGCTTGAAGATGCTCTTCGTCGCTTCAAACGTACTGTATCAAAAACTGGTACTTTGCAAGAGGCAAGAAAGCGCGAATTCTACGAAAAGCCAAGTGTAAAACGTAAGAAAAAGTCTGAAGCAGCAAGAAAACGTAAGTTTTAAGAGAGGGTGTAATTTATGAGTCTTCTCGAGCGTTTAAATAATGATATGAAACAAGCGATGAGAAACAAGGAAAAAGACAAACTTTCTGTCATTCGGATGATCAAGGCTTCACTGCAAAATGAAGCGATCAAACTCGGTAATGAGCTTTCCGAAGCGGATGAGTTAACCGTCCTTTCTCGTGAATTTAAACAACGCAAAGACTCCCTCCATGAATTTGATAAAGCAGGTCGTGAAGACCTTGTGGATAAATTGCGTACAGAATTAACAATTGTTGAGCTGTACATGCCGAAGCAGCTTTCCGAAGAAGAGTTGACAGAAATTGTGAAAACAACGATTTCTGATGTCGGTGCAAAATCAAAAGCAGATATGGGAAAAGTGATGGCTGCTATTATGCCTAAAGTAAAAGGCAAGGCAGATGGGTCACTTATTAATAAACTTGTACAACAACACCTTTCATAAGTATTCTGACATTGAAGCCACAGGCCAGTTTATGAGCCTGTGGTTTTTATTTTATTTTAAAAATGCTGAAACTTTGTTAAAAAACGAACGTAAATATTATTGTCAGGTAATGTAAGTGGGAAGGGGGGATTCAATTGGTAGAATTTCTAACTTATCCGGTTGTAGTAACCGCTTTATTAACAATTGCTGGTGTTGGGATTGTTGTAGAACTTTTTTCTCCTAGATTTGGAGTGCCGGGATTCATTGGGGTATTGGCCTTACTTTTTTTCTTTTATGGGCATTTTCAAGCAGGCTTTGCCGGTGTTGGGACGATTGTTTTATTCGCAGCGGGGGTCATCCTCATTTTTTTAGAATTCTTCCTGCCAGGGGCCATTGCCGGCACATTAGGTGCAGCTGTCATTATTTTAAGCCTTTTTATGGCTGGCGGTAATGTTGTCCAAATGGGCATTTCGATTTTAATTTCTATATTCATTTCTGTTCTCGTCTTATTTTTGATGATCAAAATTTTTGATAAAAAGCTTGTTCTTTTTAACAGGATGGTGCTATTTGATTCAGCCAAAAAAGAGGATGGATATGTTTCAAATGTAAACCGAACCGATTTGCTTGGAAAGGAAGGGGTGGCATTAACGATTTTACGGCCAGCCGGAACCGCTATTTTTAACAATGAAAGAATTGATGTTGTCAGTGAGGGTGGCTTTATTGAACAAAATGCAAAAATTAAGGTCATTAAAGTGGAAGGAGCCCGCATTGTCGTCAGAGAGCTGAAAGAATAAAATTTTTTGGGGGGTTGCCAGATGGTGACGAGTGGAACACTCTTTATTATTGCGATAGTCGTAGTAGTATTAATTTTCTTAAGTATTTTATTAACCTTTGTGCCGGTCACGCTTTGGATCTCTGCACTAGCAGCCGGTGTGCACGTAAACATCTTTACATTGGTTGGAATGAGGCTTAGAAGGGTTACACCCAGCAGGGTTATTATTCCACTTATTAAGGCGCATAAAGCAGGTCTCAATGTTACGACAAATCAGCTTGAAAGTCATTATTTAGCTGGAGGGAACGTTGATCGTGTTGTCAATGCACTTATTGCTGCACATCGGGCTAATATTGAATTATCATTTGAACGCTGTGCCGCTATTGACCTTGCCGGTCGCGATGTGCTGGAGGCCGTGCAAATGAGTGTAAATCCTAAAGTTATTGAAACCCCATTTATCGCAGGTGTCGCCATGAACGGGATTGAAGTAAAAGCAAAAGCAAGGATTACCGTTCGGGCAAATATTGAACGTCTCGTTGGTGGTGCCGGAGAAGCCACCGTTGTGGCGCGTGTTGGTGAAGGAGTTGTCTCTACTATTGGCTCATCAGAAAGCCATAGTAAAGTACTTGAAAACCCGGACTCCATTTCCCAAACCGTCTTATCAAAAGGTCTTGATGCTGGTACCGCATTCGAGATTCTCTCTATCGATATTGCAGATGTGGATATCGGTAAAAATATCGGTGCTGAACTGCAAATGGAACAGGCGGAAGCAGATAAAAAAATTGCCCAGGCCAAGGCAGAGGAGCGCCGTGCCATGGCTGTGGCGCGAGAACAAGAAATGAAGGCAAAAGTTCAGGAAATGAGAGCGAAGGTTGTCGAGGCAGAAGCAGAGGTTCCTTTGGCGATGGCTGAGGCATTAAAATCCGGAAATATAGGTGTGATGGACTATATGAACATCAAAAATATTTCTGCCGATACAGAAATGAGAGGTTCTATCGGAAAAATTACCGGTGATAAAAAAGATAATGAGTAGTTCTCCGCTATCTATAAAGGAGGTGGGTTCATGGGGGGGATGCTAACATTCATCATCATTTTAGGCATTATATCGTCCATTTTTGGGAAAGTAAGAGCGAATAATCCCACTACCCGCAGAAAACCGTATTCGATAAATAATATGGATGATTTGCGTGGACTTTTTACAAATAAGCCTGGGGAACAACCAATAGAATATCCGCCTGTATTCACCCAGGAAAATATCCAGAAAAGATATCAAAGGAAAAAGAAGGAAAGGGATATCGAACAACCTCTAGTAGTGGTGGAGGAAGTGATAAAGGCTGAGGAAGTTGTTAATCCTGTTAAAGTGACAGTTGAAAAGCCTGCACCTTCATCGGAAAGAAATAAAATCGTTAATGGAATCATCTGGTCAGAAATTCTCGGAGAACCAAGAGCAAGAAAGTCTCATTTTACCAGGAGAAGGTAGATTGAATTTAAATTAAACAATATAAAAATGTGCTAGAAACTCCCTGCATTTCATAAATATGAGATGAAAGGGGGTTCTTTTTTTATGGCAAAAAAATGGGGCCAGCAAATCCGGAATTGGATGTCAAAAAAAATGGATCTTCCTCAAGATGTCATGATGGATTTGCCGCGGATTACGATGATCGGGCAAATTCATATATACATTGAGAATCATAAAGGCTTATTAACATTTACGGATAAAGAACTCCGCTTACTTTTAAAGCAGGGGCAATTACTGATAAAAGGAAAATCTTTTGTGATTAAAACGATTTTACCTGAGGAAATTTTGCTGGAAGGAAAAATTGATCAGGTTGTATATATAAATGATAATCCGGGAGGAGCACAATGAAAAACGGGTGGATAGAATTTCTATTTGGCAGGGTCACAGTGAAAGTTTCAGGTCGTGGAATTGAACGCTTTTTAAATATCTTAACACGAAACGGTCTCCTTGTTTGGAATGTCAGAAGGCATGGGACTGAAACAATTACATTTAAAATGAGATTGAAAGATGCTTTGAGAATTAGAAAATTTGCCAGAAAAAGCAATTGTTCGATTGCTTTTTTACAACGAAGCGGAGTTCCGTTTTTGCTTAAAAGATTGCTGAAAAACAGTGGTTTTCTTGCAGGAATCGTGGTCTTTTTTCTGATTATTTTATTTTTATCCAACGTTATCTGGGGAATTGATATAAAAGGAGCAAAACCGGCAACAGAGCATCAAATTAGAAAAGAACTGGACAAGATGGGTGTTAAAATTGGCAAGCTGCAATTTTTTGTTGACAATGTAGAAGCCATCCAAAGAAAATTAACGAATAATATTGGCGCTCTTACATGGGTTGGTGTGGAATTAAAGGGGACAACCTATCAATTTCAAGTCGTGGAAAAAAATGAGCCTAAAAAGCCTGAAATATTATCACCTAGGAATTTAATTGCCAAAAAGAAGGCCATTATTGTAAAAATGTTCGTAGAAAATGGCCAGCAAGTTGTAAATATTCATGACCATGTTGAGCCTGGACAGCTCCTAGTATCTGGTGCGATCGGAATGGAAGGGAAAACGCAGCAGGTAGCAGCCAAAGGAGAGGTTTGGGGGGAAACATGGTATAAAGGGCATGTGGAACTTCCGTTAAACACAAACTTTAAGGTGTTTAACGGAAATGTCGAGAAAAAACACTATATAAAAATAGGAAACCTGGAAATTCCAGTTTGGGGTTTTGGACAGCCGAAATTCAAGTCTTATGAAACAGAAACCAGTGTGCACCAAATTCATTTTCTAAAATGGAGTCTGCCAATTTCATTTGAAAATAAAACTCTTCGTGAACGAGAAGATATAACTAGATCTTATACTGAGAAGCAGGCAGAACAAATTGCCCTTGATTTGGCCAAAAATAAAATAAAAAAACAATTGGATGACGATGCTATCATTAAAGATGAAAAAATTTTACAGAGGACGATTAAGAATGGTAAAGTTATACTAGATATCCATTTTAAAATATACGAAAATATTGCAATCGGACAACCGATATCCAAGGAGATACATGAATGACAATTAAGTTAAAAACAATAAATGTGCAGCTAGAAAATCCTGCAGAGGCAATTGCTCTGCTAGGTAATGCAGATGCTAATTTAAAAATTATTGAACAAGAATTGAACGTTTCGGTCGTAACACGTGGCGAGGCAGTCAGCTTATCAGGTGATGAAGAGAAGGTAATGCTTGCCGGGAATATTCTTGATAAATTGATGCGCGTTATTCGTATGGGAGTTAAAATTAGCGGGCGCGATGTTTTATACGCCATCCAAATGGCAGAAAAGGGCACGCTGGAGTATTTTGAGAATTTGTATGAGGAAGAACTGGCCAAAAACGTCAAAGGTAAATCGATTCGAATTAAAACGCTTGGACAAAGACAGTACGTTACATCAATCAAAAAATTCGACCTTGTTTTCGGGATAGGGCCGGCAGGAACGGGTAAAACCTATTTGGCTGTGGTAATGGCCGTAAATGCTCTTAAAAATGGCCAAGTTAATAAAATTATCTTAACAAGGCCGGCCGTTGAAGCTGGTGAGAGTCTTGGTTTCTTACCGGGAGACCTAAAAGAAAAAGTTGATCCCTATTTAAGACCGCTTTATGATGCCCTCAATGATGTTCTTGGAGCGGAGCACACCCAAAGGTTAATTGAACGGGGGACGATTGAGATTGCTCCGCTTGCTTATATGAGAGGCCGTACATTGGACGATGCATTTGTGATTTTAGATGAAGCGCAAAATACCACACATGCGCAAATGAAGATGTTTTTAACCCGTCTTGGTTTTGGATCAAAAATGGTAATTACTGGCGACCAAACGCAGGTGGATTTGCCTAAAGGTGTAAAATCCGGTTTAATTGAGGCGGAAAGATTACTGATCAACGTAAAGGGAATATCATTTGTTTTCTTGGAACAGAGTGACGTTGTCCGTCATCCGCTGGTGGGCAAAATAATTGAAGCGTATGAAAAGCAAAATCTTTCAAAATAAGCTAAAACGTGAAAAAGGGAGGCGTACGTCTTCCCTTTTTCTGTTTTGACGTGAAAGTTATCTTAAAAACTGTTATCATTTTACATAAAGCCAACTTTTAAGGGGATCCAATGCTTCGGGCAAATCTTATTTTGAATTGTTCACCTTACCCATAATGTTGCACTTAAGTGATTTTAATGGTAAAACTAATAACCATTATGGGGTCTGATTTAGGAGGATTTTGATGGATAAGCTGCAGCACTATTTCGTTCAGATCAGAAACCTGCTTGATTACACTTTTTTCCGTGTTTTATTTTTTCTTGTTTTGGGTTTAGTATTATTTCTTTCAATGTACAGCAACGTGAAGCCTGAAAAAATGAATTTAAGCTTATTTTCTGTTGCGGATAAAACCATCCGTTCACCCGGGACAGTAGAGGATAAAAATAGCACTGAAAAAAAGCGGCAGGACGCCATTGATCAAGTACAGGATGTCTATACTTTAAAAAAGGAATATACACAAAATCGAGTGGACTTAATCTCTTCTATTTTTGATGCAGCAGCAGAAATTAATGATGAAGTGAATACGGAATTAAAGAATAAGGACACCAGTGAAGTAAAGCCTTCTCAAGAGATGCAGCAACTTGATGATGAAAAAATCTCCAAGCTAAAAGGAAAGTTAACTGAAAATGTCACGAAGGATTTATCTGATTCCGTTTTTTTAGGACTTGTTCAAGCGAGCAAGGACGAGCTTTCCATTGCAAAAGACTTGACGGTTACGGCAATCAATAAGGTCATGGCTAAGAGGATATCTACAGATGAAGTGGAAAATGCCAAAAAGAAAGTAGAAGAGGAATTAAAATATTCCGCCTTAAATAGCACCTTGAAAAGTGCCACGATTGAACTGGGAAGATATGCGATTATCCAAAATGAATTCTATGATCCTGTGGCAACGGAAGATTTAAGAAAGCAAGCTGCAGAAAGTATTGAACCTGTAAAAATACTTCAGGGGCAAATTATTGTGGAAGAAGGAGAATTAATTAATCCTGAAATTTATCGACAGCTGAAGCTTGTGGGTTTATTAGATAATGAAAAATCATATAAGCCGTTCATTGGTCTCAGTTTCATGATTATCATTATCCTTTCTGCCATCTATTACTATTTTTATCAAATAAAAGTACAGACAGAAAAAAGGCAAACCAATTTGCTATTGTTTGGTATTATTTTTATCCTGTCTATCTTTATTTTGAAATTAATAAGTACTCTGCAGATCCTTAATTATTCGGGTATTGGCTATCTCTTTCCTGCCGCAATGGCGGGAATGCTCATTAAAATTTTAATTGATGAAAAACTGGCTATTTTCATGTCCATTATTTTGGCGGTTTGTGGCAGCATCGTCTTCAACGAAGGGATTACCGGGACGATGAATTTCTCAGAAGGTATTTACATCCTTTTCAGCGGACTTGCCGGGATCTTATTTTTAAGCAGCCATAATCAACGATCTAAAATATTACAAGCCGGCTCTTTTTCTGCAGCGGTTAATCTTATTACGATTTGGGCGTTGATGTTTATTCCGAATGGGCAATTTTCAGGATTGGAATATGGTTATTATTTTCTAACAGCTCTCGTGTCAGGAATTGCTTCAGCTGTTTTGACCATTGGTTTATTACCGTTCTTTGAAGCAAGTTTTGGAATCCTGTCCACGATGAGATTGATCGAACTTTCGAATCCCAATCATCCGCTTCTTAGAAAAATTTTAATGGAAGCACCTGGAACCTATCATCATAGCGTAATGGTTGCCAATTTGGCTGAATCGGCTTGTGAGGCTATTGGAGCAAATGGCCTTCTTGCGAGAGTTGGCAGTTATTATCATGATATTGGCAAAACAAATAGACCCAATTTCTTTATTGAAAATCAAATGCATCTTGAGAATCCTCATGACCGGCTTTCTCCTGAGAAAAGTGCCAGTATCATTATTGCCCATGTCACGGATGGTTCCAATGTTTTAAGGAAATATCATATGCCGAAGGAAATTGTTGATATTGCTGAACAGCATCATGGTACATCATTATTAAAATTCTTTTATCATAAGGCTCTTCAAAATGACGAGGAAATAAAGGAAGATGCTTTTCGTTATCCGGGACCTAAGGCGCAGTCGAAGGAATCGGCCGTTGTCGGTATAGCAGATAGTGTGGAAGCAGCGGTTCGCTCTTTATCACAACCCACTCCTGTTCTTATTGAGACCCTTGTTAAAAAGATTGTCTCAGACCGCTTACAGGATGGGCAATTAAACGAATGTGATTTAACCTTAAAGGAACTTGATACGGTTGCTCACACTCTATGTGAAACATTAAAAGGAATTTTTCACTCACGGATTGAATATCCAGAAATGACTAAGAAGGTGAACCAAGCATGAAGTTAATCATTGATTTTTTAGATGAAACAAGTCAATTGTCAGAAGATCAAATTCATGAAATTGATCAACTGCTAAATTTTGCGGCCAATAAACTTGAAATTGAGGATGAAAGTGAAGTCTCAGTCACGTTTGTTTCAAATGCAAGAATTCAAGAAATAAACCGAGAATACCGTGATAAAGATACCCCAACTGATGTGATTTCATTTGCAATGGAAGAGCTTGGTGAAGGGGAAGTGGAGTTAATTGGCGCGGAATTACCCCGCGTTTTAGGAGACATCATTATATCAATCCCAAAAGCGATAGAACAAGCTGAAGAATACGGACATTCTTTTATTCGTGAGCTTGGTTTCCTTTCCGTTCATGGATTCTTACATCTTTTAGGTTATGATCATATGACAGATGAAGAAGAGAAAGAAATGTTCACATTGCAAAGGGAAATTTTAGACAATTATGGGCTCACACGGTAGTCGAAAATCCAATTCCTTGTTTCGTTCTTTTTCATTTGCCATGAATGGAATACGATCAGCTATTCGAACAGAAAGAAACATGAAAATACATGTTACCTTTTCTGTACTGGTTATAGGCAGTGGTTTATTCTTTGGGATTTCGAAGACTGAATGGTTGATTGTTCTCATTGCAATCGGCGGAATGCTTTCTTTAGAGCTGGTTAATACGGCTATAGAGAGAGTTGTCGACCTTGTCACTGAGGAATTTCATCCTCTTGCAAAACAGGCTAAGGATATGGCTGCCAGTGCGGTATTTATATTTGCTTTCATTTCAGTCGTAATTGGCATTCTGATTTTTGTGCCTTACTTACAAAAATTACTTTAAATTGTAGGGCATTTGAATTAGGGAATAAAGTTAGATAAAATATTTTCAGTCCCCATTTTTAAAAGAAATTTAACAATTTAGAAAATTTAAAATTTTTTATTACATTTTCACTACAAGTAATGTTTTTGAAAGGATTTTGAGGTAAAATAAGAGTGAGCAGGATTCCTGCTTGAAAGGAAGAAAATTTTGTGAACATTGAGCAGTTGATTGTAGAAGCAAAATCAGCCAGAGAAAAAGCCTATATACCCTATTCAAAGTTTGGCGTTGGTGCAGCTTTGCTGACGAAGGATGGCAAAGTATATCACGGCTGTAATATTGAAAACGCTGCCTATAGTATGTGTAATTGTGCAGAACGTACAGCATTGTTTAAAGCTTATTCCGAAGGAGACCGCGATTTCGTGCTGCTTGCAGTTGTGGCCGATACTGACCGTCCGTGTTCGCCGTGCGGTGCTTGCCGCCAAGTGATTTCTGAACTATGCCCAAAGGATATGAAAGTAGTTCTAACGAACCTTAAAGGGGATATTTTAGAGACAAATGTAGAGGAATTGTTACCAGGAGCTTTTACACCGGAGGACCTAAATGTTGAATAATGGGAATGTAAAAAACGGCTTTAAATCAGGGTTTATTTCGATCATAGGTCGGCCAAATGTAGGGAAATCAACCTTTCTAAATCGGGTTATCGGGCAAAAGATTGCCATTATGAGCGATAAACCACAGACCACACGCAATAAAATTCAAGGGGTGTTAACATTAGCTGATACCCAAATGATTTTTATTGATACGCCAGGTATTCATAAACCAAAACACAGATTAGGCGACTTTATGATGAAGGTAGCCCAAAATACACTGAAAGAAGTGGATTTAGTTTTATTTATGGTAAATGCAGAAGAAGGATTTGGACGTGGTGAAGAATTCATCCTTGAAAGATTCCAAACTGTCAAGACACCAATCTTTCTGGTAATAAATAAAATTGACCAAATCCACCCTGATGACCTATTACCAATTATTGAATCATATAAAGAAAGATATCCATTTAAAGAAATTGTCCCGATTTCTGCGTTAGAAGGAAATAATGTAGAGCGTCTTTTGGAGCAGCTTAAAACTTATTTGCCAGAAGGGCCTCAATATTATCCTGCAGACCAGGTAACGGATCATCCTGAGAGATTCATAATAACTGAATTAATCAGGGAGAAAGCGCTGCATTTAACCAGGGAAGAAATTCCCCACTCTATAGCTGTTGTTCTTGATAAAATTGAACGGCAAGCAGGCAAGGATGTCATTCATGTAATGGCTACCGTAATTGTGGAGAGGGATTCGCAAAAGGGTATTATCATCGGCAAACAAGGCAGTATGCTTAAGGAAATTGGAAAAAGAGCTCGAGTAGATATTGAAAATTTACTCGGGTCAAAAGTTTTTTTAGAGCTTTGGGTGAAAGTTCAAAAGGATTGGCGAAATAAAATGTCCCAGCTTCGCGATTTTGGCTTTAATGAAGATGAATATTGAGTAATAACCCTATCTAAAATATTAGTTCAGTTTTAAGAATATGTATGGACAACATTAACAATTTTTTCGTCTTATGATTTTTGCGGCGGCAGGCTATGATAATTGTAAGGTTGGGGATTAAAAATTTAGCTAGTCTAAAAATTGAAAGGTGGGGTTTTCGATGATGGATTTTACGTGGAAAGTATTTACCCAGACAGGTAATATTGACACATATCTTCTCTTTAAGGAACTTGAGAAGGAAAACCAAGAAATACCCGGAAATCTGAATGAAGAGCTAGCACAAATAGATTTTCCCATTTCATAAGCAAGTCTTCTCGCCCACATTGGATGGTGATCATTTTGCTCCAGAAATGTGAAGGCATCGTTATAAGAACCACTGATTATAGTGAAACCAATAAGATAGTTACCTTATACACAAGGGAATGGGGAAAGATTGGTGTCATGGCTAGAGGAGCAAAAAAGCCAAACAGCCGTCTTTCTTCCATTACCCAGCTTTTTACTTATGGCTATTTTCTTATTCAAAAAGGAACAGGTCTCGGAAGTTTACAGCAGGGTGAAATTATCACTTCACTGCGTTCGATTGGCGAGGACATTTTTTTGACTGCTTACGCCAGTTATATCGTTGAATTGACCGATAAATGTACTGAAGAAAAAAAGCCGAACCCTTTTCATTTTGAGCTGTTGTATCAAACCCTGAATTATATGAATGAAGGATTTGATCCGGATGTTTTAATGAACATCTATGAAATGAAAATGTTGAATGTTATGGGGCTGTATCCCGTTTTAAATCAATGCACCATTTGCGCCAGAACGGACGGGAATTTTTCTTTTTCGATTAGAGAAGGCGGCTTTATATGTCATCGGTGTTTGGGAAGCGACCCATACAATATCAAAATATCACCGGCAACAGTGAAATTATTACGTTTATTTTATTTTTTTGATCTGTCTCGACTGGGGAATATATCACTTAAAGACGAAACAAAGGCAGAATTAAAGAAAGTGATTTCTCTTTATTATGATGAATATTCCGGCCTTCATTTAAAATCAAAAAAATTTTTAAATTCCATGGATCAATTTCGTAATCTTTTATAATTGCTTTGTTGACAATTTTAAAGGAATTAGGTAATATTTTCTTTAAAATAAATAATTGCTGTGATGGAAAAGAGTACTTGGAAATATCTATAAAAGCGAACCTAGGATGGTGGAAGCTAGGGTATAGGAAGCCAAGGAAGGCACTCCGGAGCAATCATGATGTAAAGTGGCTGATTAATGTCAGCAAATAGGGTGGAACCGCGGGTAACTCTCGTCCCTATGCCTAAGGCATAGAGGCGGGAGTTTTTTAATTTGTCAAAAGGAGAGAAAAAAATGAGTGTAACAATGGAACAAATCGTTTCCCACGCTAAGCATAGAGGTTTTATTTTTCCTGGATCCGAAATTTACGGAGGACTTGCGAATACTTGGGATTACGGTCCTTTAGGTGTGGAGTTTAAAAACAATATTAAACAAGCATGGTGGAAGAAGTTCATTCAAGAGTCGCCCTATAATGTGGGCTTGGATGCAAGTATTCTGATGAACCCAAGAACTTGGGAGGCAAGCGGTCATATCGGTAATTTTAATGACCCAATGATTGATTGTAAGAATTGCAAAGCACGTCATCGAGCTGACAAATTAATTGAAAATGCTCTTGATGAAAAGGGAATTGAATTGGTGGTGGACGGCCTCCCATTTGATAAGATGGAAGAGCTTATTAGAGAGCATAATATCGCATGCCCTGATTGTGGGAGTCATGACTTTACTGGTATCCGTCAGTTTAATTTAATGTTTAAAACCTTCCAGGGTGTAACAGAATCAAGTACCAATGAAATTTTCCTGCGTCCGGAAACGGCCCAAGGTATTTTTGTGAATTTTAAAAATGTGCAGCGGACAATGAGAAAGAAACTTCCTTTTGGTATCGCCCAAATCGGAAAAAGTTTCCGAAATGAAATAACACCAGGTAATTTCACCTTCCGAACCAGAGAGTTTGAACAAATGGAGCTGGAGTTTTTCTGTAAACCAGGAGAAGAGCTGAAATGGTTTGATTATTGGAAGGGATATGCTGAGAATTGGCTGTTATCTTTAGGAATTAATAAGGAGAATTTAAGACTTCGTGATCACTCAGAGGATGAACTTTCACATTACAGTAATGCGACAACTGATTTTGAATATAAATTTCCGTTTGGCTGGGGTGAGTTATGGGGCGTTGCTTCACGGACTGACTATGATTTGAAGCAGCATATGCAGTTTTCTGGTGAAGATTTTAATTATATTGATCCGGAGACCAATGAACGATATATTCCATTCTGTATTGAGCCATCTTTGGGAGCCGACCGCGTCACATTGGCCTTCTTGATTGATGCCTATGATGAAGAACAGCTTGAAGACGGCACGGCCCGAACAGTAATGCATTTTCATCCTGCGCTTGCACCAATAAAAGCTGCCGTGCTTCCATTATCAAAAAAACTGTCTGAAGAAGCAAAAGAAGTATTTGGTACATTGGCGAAACATTTTACGGTTGATTATGATGAAGCCGGTTCAATTGGTAAACGTTATCGTCGTCATGATGAAATTGGAACACCGTTCTGCATAACTTATGATTTTGATTCAAAGGAAGATCAAATGGTTACAGTCCGCGACAGGGACACCATGGAACAAACCCGACTTCCAATCAATGAACTTGTAAGCTTTTTGCAAAGCAAGATGGTATTTTAAAAAAGGTGCGGATTTTCCGCACCTTTTTATCTAGCATTAGTGCGGTAAATTCTTTTCAAATGAAAAATAATTGGGATATAATATTTCTATAAAAAATACATGAAATGCTACATTTAGGTGGTGAGAACAATCGAACTGACTAAGAGGCAAGAACAAATATTGCAAATTGTACAAGAAAATGGACCAATAACAGGGGAGCATATTGCAGACCAATTAAACCTGACCAGAGCAACGCTTAGGCCGGACCTTGCCATATTAACCATGGCTGGCTATTTAGATGCCAGGCCGCGTGTTGGTTATTTTTATACCGGTAAATCAGGAACACAGCTGTTAACTGAAAATTTACAGAAAATACACGTGAAAAATTATCAATCAATTCCCGTCGTCGTAAATGAAAATGTTTCAGTCTATGATGCTATTTGTACAATGTTCCTTGAAGATGTGGGTACATTATTCGTAGTGGACCAAAATTCCATTTTAGTTGGAGTTTTATCGCGGAAGGATTTATTGCGAGCAAGCCTTGGAAAGCAGGAGCTTTCGACTTTTCCTGTCAATATTATTATGACAAGGATGCCGAATATTACCATGTGTGAACGGGAAGATCTTTTAATAGATGTTGCTAAAAAATTAATTGATAAACAAATTGACGCCCTTCCTGTTGTTAAAAAAACAGAAAAAGGCTTCGAGGTTATTGGCCGTGTAACAAAAACGAATATTGCAAGAGCCTTTGTTGCACTCGGCGATGAATAAGAAAGTAATTAAAAGAGGAGATGTTAAGGGGATGAGTATGCCTATTATATATGTTGTATCTGACTCAGTTGGGGAAACAGCTGAATTAGTAACCAAAGCAGCCATTAGCCAATTTAATGGCTCAGGTATGACATTGAAAAGATATCCATATGTAGAGGACAAGGAACATATTGATGAAGTTATTTCACTGGTTGCATTGGATAAAGCTATGATCGCTTTTACACTTGTAAAGCCTGGAATGCGAACCTATATGAATCAAAAAGCGTCTGAAGCTGGAATCTATACGGTCGATTTAATGGGACCGCTGATGGACCAAATTGAGATATTCAGCGGAAAGACTCCATTGTGTGAGCCGGGACTTGTGAGAAAGCTTGATGAGGATTATTTTAAAAAGGTAGAAGCAATCGAGTTTGCTGTAAAATATGATGATGGTCGTGACCCGAGAGGAATATTAAAGGCAGATATTGTCTTAATTGGCGTATCGCGTACTTCAAAAACTCCTTTGTCGCAATATCTAGCCCATAAACGTTTAAAAGTGGCAAATGTTCCGCTTGTTCCAGAAGTAGACCCGCCGGAAGAACTTTATAAGGTTCCAAAGGAAAAGTGTATTGGCTTGAAAATAAGCCCTGAAAAACTGAATAATATCAGAAGGGAACGTTTAATTTCCTTAGGATTAAATGACCAGGCAAGCTATGCAAATATAGAACGCATTAAAGAGGAACTAACATTCTTCGATCAAGTCGTTTCAAAAATTAAATGCCCGGTAGTCGATGTAACAAATAAAGCAGTTGAGGAAACGGCCAATGTAATAGTTAATTTCATTCAAAAAAATAAAAAATAGCACATGATCGTATGATTATGTGTTTTTTTATGAAATCCAAATTTTCTTTGTTAAAAAACTATAGAAAAATTATATTGAATGTACTATAATAAAAAATTGTGATAAAAATGTATCTTTTAGGTTTAGACTTGCATATGAACGAATAAACTATTTATTGTTAGATGTCAAGGAAACTGCCGTAAAAAAATTCGACATAAATCCTTTTTAATAAAGTTTAACAGAGAAAGAAGGAATATGTGGAGGGATGTAGAATTAATACTACTATTAAAGGCATTCCAACCATTTTTGTCGATGCAGATTCATGCCCGGTTAAAGAGGGGATTGTCGAAATTGCTTCCAAATTTCCCATTAAGGTGCTTTTTGTCGCTTCCTTTATTCATTATGGAATGATTAACACTACATAGGCGGATTGGAAGTATGTTGATTCAGGGAAAGATTTACAGGCTACAGCAAGAAAGAGATTTATGGGAGAGGATCAAAACCTTTTAATTTGGGTAATCGCACAAAATTTATAAAGAGCTTAACATTATTTTTGTCGAAATTTGCAGGAATTTAACTGTTCCATGCAGAATATTTGTTTGTAAAACTGGAGTTGTTTTCATGGCAGACCGTATTGCCGAAGATAAAATAGACCAAATTCGTCAGGCTGTTGACATTGTTGAAGTGATCAGCGATTATGTTCAACTGAAAAAGCAGGGGCGAAACTACTTCGGATTATGTCCATTCCATGGAGAAAATACCCCATCTTTTTCCGTGTCGTCTGATAAGCAAATTTTCCATTGTTTTGGCTGTGGTGTGGGCGGAAATGTGTTTTCCTTTTTAATGGAGCTTGAAGGCATCACTTTTCAAGAAGCCGCCAGCAAGTTAGCCGAAAGGGCAAATATCGAACTTCATTTGAGTTTAACAAGGGATGGGAATGAAAAAAGAATTTCCAAAGAGCACCAGGCGATAAAAGAAGCACATGAGCTCTTATGTAAATTTTACCACCATCTGCTGGTAAATACAAAGGAAGGTCAACATGCTTTAGAATATTTGCTGGAAAGAGGCTTTACCAGGGAGTCTATTGATAAGTTTCAAATAGGATATGCCTTAAACTCTTGGGACTTTGTTTATAAATTTCTTTCCAAAAGAAATTTTTTGCCTGAATGGATGGAAAAAGCCGGTTTGATTATCAAAAGTGAAAAAACCGGAACCTATTTTGATCGATTTAGAGACCGAATTATGTTTCCGATTTTCGATCGTCATGGAAGTCCGATTGCTTTTTCAGGGAGGACGCTTGGTGGAGATGAGCCAAAATATTTGAACAGTCCTGAAACAGCAATCTTTAATAAAAGTAAGATTTTATACAATTTTCATTTAGCTAGACCCAATATGAAAAAAATGCAGCAGGCTGTTTTATTTGAGGGTTTTGCGGATTGTATAGCTGCCGATCGCTCTGGAGTTGAAAATGGGATTGCAACGATGGGCACAGCATTAACAGAGGAGCATATTTCTCTGCTCAGACAAAATGTCCAGTCTGTCGTCATTTGCTACGACTCTGATAAGGCGGGAATCGAAGCAGCATTTCGAGCAGGTAACCTACTTGATGGGGCAGGATTTCATCTTAAAGTCGCTACAATGCCTGATGGATTTGACCCGGATGAATATATTAAAGCATTTGGATCTGAAAAATTCCGCAATGAGGTTATCGGTGCAAGCTCGACCTGGATGGCTTTTAAATTTCTTTATTTCCGGCGGGGGAAGAACCTTCAGCTTGAAGGAGATCGGCTCGCCTATATCGAACAGATAATTAAAGAAATCAGCAAATTAACAAAAGCTGTCGAGAAGGATCATTATTTAAGACAGTTAGCATCTGAGTTTTCTCTTTCCTTGGATGCATTGCAACAGCAGCAAAAACAGATTTTTTTCGCAGAAAAAAGGAAATCAACAGCTGAACATCCACCTAAGAATAAACTGGTTTTAAAGCCTGTACCAGAAAATAAATTAAAACCCGCTCATTATACAGCGGAGAGGCGTTTGATTGCCCATATGCTAAAAAATAGGGATGCTGCATACAAAGTGCAGGATCTTATGCAGGGAAACGTGTTTAATATCGATGAACATCAAGCAATTATAACCTATCTGTTTGGATTTTATGAAGAGCATCTCAATCCCGATTCAAGTGCTTTTTTAACCTATATCCAGGATGAAAACCTTAGAAGAATGGTTGCTAACATTGAAATGATGCCAATTAATGATGAATTAACCACTCAAGAATTAACTGATTATATCAAACAGGTGTTGAATTATCCAAAATTGTTAAAGATAAAAGAAAAAGAGCTTGAAGAAAAAGCGGCTGAGCGTGAAAACGACATCAAAAAAGCTGCGGCTATTGCAATGGAAATCATTCAACTGCGAAAATCGCTAAAATTTTAATTATATTGTCTTTGATTCTGGAAGGAGGGGGACATATGGCTGAAAAATCCGCCCGTTCAAAAGAGGTTGAAAATGAATTAACCTTTGAACAAGTAAAAGACCAGTTGACAGAACTGGGTAAAAAAATTGGTGTCCTTGCCTATGATGATATTGCTGAGAAACTTGCTAATTTTGATGTGGAATCTGAGCAAATGGATGAGTTTCTTGAGTTTTTAGGTGACCAAGGAATTGAGTTAGTCGGAGATAGTGACGAGGAAGATCCAAATATTAAGCAATTGTCCAAAGAGGACGATGATGAGTTTGATCTAAATGATCTTAGTGTTCCTCCTGGAGTGAAGATTAACGATCCGGTTCGTATGTACCTGAAAGAAATAGGCCGAGTGGACCTACTCTCTGCTGAGGAAGAAATTAAGCTTGCTAACCGCATTGAAGAGGGGGATGAAGAAGCAAAGCGCAGGCTTGCGGAAGCTAACCTAAGACTTGTTGTCAGCATTGCAAAACGCTATGTGGGTCGCGGTATGCTGTTTTTAGACCTTATTCAAGAAGGAAATATGGGTCTTATTAAAGCGGTTGAGAAATTTGATTATCGCAAAGGGTTTAAATTTAGTACCTATGCCACTTGGTGGATTCGTCAGGCGATTACACGGGCGATTGCAGACCAAGCAAGAACCATTCGAATTCCTGTTCATATGGTTGAAACCATTAACAAATTAATACGTGTTCAACGGCAATTACTTCAGGACCTTGGGCGTGAACCAACACCGGAAGAAATTGGCGAAGATATGGATTTAACACCTGATAAGGTCAGAGAAATACTAAAGATTGCTCAAGAGCCGGTATCACTCGAAACCCCTATTGGTGAAGAAGATGATTCACATCTTGGAGATTTCATTGAGGACCAGGATGCAACATCCCCTTCCGAACATGCTGCTTATGAATTGTTAAAAGAACAGCTTGAGGATGTCCTTGATACCTTGACCGATCGAGAAGAAAACGTTCTTCGCTTGCGATTTGGACTTGACGATGGACGTACTCGTACACTCGAAGAGGTAGGCAAAGTATTTGGAGTCACGCGTGAACGGATCCGTCAAATTGAAGCAAAAGCATTGCGTAAATTGCGCCATCCAAGCCGCAGCAAGCGCCTTAAAGATTTCTTAGAATAAAATGAATAATTAGGAATAGTTTACTTCTTTAATGGAGTAAACTATTTTTTTTGCCAAAATTCACGGGATTGAGTTCCGAAAAATGACAATTACTTTTCTTATTGTCATTTATTTTACTGAATTGTCTTTCATTTTGCAAATAGACCTCTAAATTATATATTGCTTTAAAATATGAATTTTGTTTTCCAGATAAACTATTTTTATTGAAATTTATAGGATGCATCAGGATAAAATTCTATATTTGTATAATATTTTATTTTTAAAAATTTTTAAATGTTGTGAAAACAATTATTTTCCTCTTATAATAAAAGAAAGCGCATACAAAATAAGGGGGATAACTATGAATTTTGATTTAACATCCGAACAAGAAATGATCAAACGAATGATACGCGAATTTTCAGACGAGGAAGTTGCACCAGGTGCGATTGATCGGGATCGAAATAAACAATTTCCTCTTCCAGTTTTTAAAAAATTAGCTGAAATGGGAGTCATGGGGCTGCCGTTTCCTGAGGAATATGGCGGTGGAGGAGCAGATACTGTCAGTTTTGCAATTGTAACCGAAGAATTAAGCAGGGCCTGCGGGTCGACTGGAATCACTTATTCTGCCCATATTTCTTTAGGCGGGGCACCGATCAATTTGTTTGGAACAGAAGAGCAAAAACAAAAGTACCTAACGCCGATTTGTACCGGTGAATCCTTTGGTGCTTTTGGTCTCACAGAGCCGAATGCAGGGTCTGACGCTGGCGGGACCAGGACGACGGCAAAGGAGGAAAACGGGGAATTTGTCATTAACGGTAATAAATGTTTTATTACAAATGCAAGTTATGCGAACCATTTAGCTCTGACTGCGATAACCGGCGAAAAGGATGGGAAGAAAGAAATCAGTGCCATTATTGTGCCAACTAAGATCGATGGTTTCAAAGTAATTGATAACTATGAAAAAATGGGTTTGCATGCATCCAATACGACTGAGCTTGTGTTAGAAGATGTAAGAGTTCCTGTTGAAAATCTTTTAGGTAAACTTGGTGAGGGTTTTAGACAGTTTTTAATCACTCTGGATGGCGGCCGTATCGGGATTGGTGCAATGGGAGTTGGGATTGCTCAAGGGGCCTATGAGAAGGCTCTTGCCTATGCAAAAGAAAGGAAGCAGTTTGGCAAATCGATTTCTTCCTTTCAAGCTATTCAGTTTAAGCTTGCAGATATGGCAATGAAGATTGAATTGGCACGGAATATGGTTTACAAGGCTGCATGGTTAAAAGACCAGGGGAGGCCATTTTCAAAAGAAGCTGCAATGTGTAAATTGTTTGCTTCTGAAATGTGCAGAGACGTAACCAACCAAGCCGTTCAAATACTTGGTGGATATGGATATATGAAGGAGTACCATGTCGAAAGAATGATGCGGGATGCAAAATTGCTCGAAATTGGAGAAGGTACTTCCGAGGTACAACGGATGGTTATTTCGAGAAGCATTGGCTGTTAAAAAAATAATAATAGCGGAAATTAAAATGAGGCTGAACACATTTTTCGCCTCTTTTAATTTTTTTAAAAGAATAATGGACAAAGTAAGATTAGGACTTTTCCTTCTGTCAATTTTCAAGTAAAATAGTAGTTGTTTGTAATCGTTCTATTATTTAACAGTTTTACTTACATAAGGGAGGTTATAGTATGAATCGAAATCCGGTGATTCCTTACATCCTGATCTTTGTCTTTGGAATTGTGCTAATATTCATATTGTCCTTTAAGGGACTTTATGATGGAAAAGATTTAGCCAAAGATAAAGGGAAGAGTACTACTTCTCAAACAGAGACTGTTGCTTCAGCTAAGCCAGAAGACATTTATAAATCAACTTGTATTGGCTGTCATGGCGATCAGTATCAAGGGGGAGTGGGCCCTTCATTGCATGGAGTAGGTAAAAAGTTTACGAAACAGCAAATTATGGGCTTTATCACAAAAGGTAAAGGCGGTATCATGCCTCCAGGTTTAGTTCCCGAAAGCGAAGCGGCTGCTATGGCGGACTGGGTATCTAAAATTAAATAGTAAGGAAAGTCCTTTGCTAATGTGAAGGACTTTTTTTATACTTAATGACGTAAGCCGCTAAGAAATGGATTAAGGTGTGGTGGATAATATTGAATACAGATAAGTTATCAGACCGTTTGGAAACGGTCGCAAAATATGTTCCCAAAGGGGCAAGACTGGCGGATATTGGCTCTGATCATGCCTATTTACCTTGCTTTTTAGCAAAAAATGAAGCAATTTCTTTTGCTGTTGCCGGCGAAGTGGCAATGGGACCATTCCAATCTGCTGAAAGGAAAGTGTCATCAGAAGGTTTTTCCAATATTATTTCTGTTCGAATGGGCGATGGTTTAGCTGTTCTTCAGCCAAATGAAGTTGATACCATAACAATTGCCGGGATGGGCGGCACGCTGATTACCAGTATATTGGAAAATGGAAAAGATAAGCTTTCTTCGGTAAAACGGCTGATCCTGCAGCCCAATATCAATGCGGTCGCCATCAGAAAATGGTTTTTGGAAAATGCCTGGGAATTAGTTGAAGAAGAAATCATTGAAGAAGATGGGAAAATTTATGAAGTGTTAATAGCTGAAAAAGGAGAGCCTCTTAAACCGTACGAAGCTGCCCAATTGGAAAAAGAACTCTTGTTAGGCCCCATCCTTCTTAAAAGAAAAACTGAAGCCTTTAAGAAAAAGTGGAGCCTTGAAATGAGAAGCTGGCAACGAATATTTGAACAGCTTGAAAGTGCAGCACCAACTGAAGAAACCGGTCAAAAAAAGTTGGAACTTCAAGATAAAATGAACTGGGTAAGGAGGGAATTAGACGATGAAGACTGCTAACGGCCATGAAATTATTCAGTTATTTGAGCAATTTTCTCCAAAGGGACTAGCGATGGAAGGAGACAAAATTGGTTTGCAAATTGGGCGGCTGAACAAGAAAATTAACCGCATCATGATTGCCCTCGATGTTCTGGAGGAAGTGATTGATGAGGCAATTGAAAAAAATGTTCAGTTGATTATAGCTCATCACCCCCCCATTTTTCGACCGTTAAAAAACTTGCATACAGACACGACACCTGGCAGAATGATTGAAAAGTTGATAAAGAATGATATTGCTGTTTATGCTGCACATACAAACCTTGATGTGGCAACTGGCGGGGTCAATGACTTACTTGCCAGTGCGCTTGGATTAGAAAAAACGGAAATTTTAGTACCTACATATGAAACTTGTCTTAAAAAATTGGTCGTATATGTCCCTGCCAGTCATGAAGAGGCAGTTAGAAGCGCGCTTGGAGATATAGGAGCAGGCTTTATTGGAAATTATAGTCATTGTTCGTTTTCTACTAACGGTACAGGCCGGTTTTTACCAGGTGACAACACGGAGCCATTTATCGGAAAACCGGGCGTGATCGAAGAAGTAGAGGAAGTAAGGATTGAAACCATTGTCCCTGATCTGTTGTTGAAAAAAGTGATAACTGCCATGCTAAAAGCTCATCCATATGAAGAGGTTGCTTATGATATTTATCCAGTTGACAATAAGGGTGAGGTTCTTGGCCTGGGACGAATTGGTTCAATCCCTGAAATGACTTTGGCTGAATTTGCAGAAAAAGTTAAAAATGCCCTTGAAGTGGACCGTGTTCGAGTAGTTGGTGATTTGAACGCTAAAGTAAAAAAAGTGGCTGTTTTGGGTGGGGATGGAAATAAATATTTCACACATGCCAAGTTTAAAGGGGCGGACGTTTATGTCACCGGGGATATTTATTATCATACAGCACATGATGCCATGATGCAGGGCTTGAACATGATTGATCCTGGTCACAATGTTGAAAAAGTTATGAAAAAAGGAGTTGCTGAAGTCCTGAAAAAGATGTGTCAGGATTCCGGGTATCAAGTGGAGATATTTCCATCCGAACTGAATACCAATCCTTTTCAATTCATTTAAAAAGAGTTTCATAAAAAAGGGTCAGACCCCCTCGTCCAACATTCTATATAAAGCTGCTTTTAAGATAAGTTCAGCTACATATAGAGGTTGTGGGGTCTGACCCTTTTGAAATAGCCTTAATTTTTTACTTTTGGAAGGATTTTGTTTAATGGAACGTTTTTCTTTCGTTCCCATGTAGCTTCATTATTTGGATCAAATTGTTCAAGGAATGTAATAACTTCCTTGGTAATCGGTGTTGGAGTGGAGGCACCGGAAGTTACGGCAACCGTTTTTGCATCCTTAATCCAATCAATTTCTAATTCTTCAATATTCGCTATACGATATGCTTTTGTTCCAGCAATCTCCTCTGAAACCTGTGCAAGCCGGTTAGAGTTATTACTCTTTGGATCACCGACAACAATCGTCACATCAGCATCAGTTGCTTGTCCAGCCACGGCTTCTTGACGTATTTGGGTCGCATGACAAATTTCATTGTAGACTTCTACATGTGGATATTTTTCCTGTACCTTTTTCATGGTATCTGCTACATCCCATTGGCTCATCGTTGTTTGGTTCGTCACAATAAGCTTATCACAATCAAGGTTAAGTGCTTCAACATCCTCAGGTGTTTGCACAAGATGAACAAAACCTGGAGCTACTCCGACAGCTCCTTCAGGCTCTGGATGCCCTTTTTTGCCAATATAGATTGTCTGATAGCCCAGCTTTGCTTTTTCCTGAATGAGATCATGAGTTCTTGTAACATCAGGACAGGTAGCATCAATCGTCACAAGACCTTTCTCTTTTGCAAGCTGGCGTACCTCAGGAGAAATACCGTGAGCTGTAAATATAACTGTTCCCGATTCGACTTTATTAAGGATATCTATACGATTTTCACCATCGAGAGTGATAATACCCTCTTCGGCGAATGCATCGGTGACATGTTTATTATGAACAAGCATTCCTAAAATGTAGATAGGACGTGGTAATGTTTTATCTAAAGCTGCATTTCTGGCGATAACCATCGCATCAACCACACCATAGCAATAACCGCGTGGCGATATTTTAATGATTTGCATATATAAAGTCCTCCTAAAAAGAACGTAATTAATAGAATACCTATTCATTATATAAAACTAATAAAAATAATACAAAGATACATTATACCATCAAATTAAAAAAGAATGCTGATCACAGCATTCTTCATTTATATATATAGTTTAGGAACGGAAGATCCTTTTTTGTTTGAAATCGAACTATTGCCAGTTGTTTTTTGTTGCGATGTTCTTTTTTGAGTTTTCTTTTTGCTGCTTGTTACAACTTGTTTATTTGATGATTCTACGTTTGATTCGACCGCATTCTTGGTACTATCATCTTTCTCCTTTGTTTCGTCAGTATCCGGTGCATTTTTAAGGCCCCTGTAAAGCTTCCACATGGCAGGGAGATTCTTGATAATTGGTCCGTATTGTTGAATCATTGGCCCAAACGATTGAGCTGTTTTTAACACTTGTTGAGTATTATTAAGAAATCCAGTGATCCCGCCAGGATTGCTTAATGATTGCAGTAAACCTCCGCCTCCGCCTCTGGAAGCTGCCCCTGCGGCACCCTGCATACCTCTCAAACCGCCTAAACCGCCTGCCTGATTTCCTCTTCCAAGAATTCTTGAAAGAAAACCGCCTCCGCCCCGGTTCATTTGTTGTGGCATGCCCATCATTTGACCCATCATCTGATTTCTTCCGCCGAATGGATTTCCTCCGCCGAACGGATTCCCGCCAGCTCCCATCATTGGATTTCTTCCTGCAAATGGGCCAGCTCCCATCATTGGTCTTCCTCCACCAAATGGTCCTTGCCCCATCATTTGCTGTCCAAATCCGCCCTGCATTGGATTCCTTGGTATTGGCTGCATAATAACGCCTCCTCTCCTTTCTTCATCCATGTTTTAACTTATGCATAGAACCTATTTTGGTTTAGGTATAATGCACAGGACTACCTTGAAAATTTGTTGTTTAAAAGAAACAGAAAAGAAAAAAGCTTAAGATAACTGGTGTTTTACGTAAATCTTATATATAATTGCAGGATGAAAAGAAATGTGGAAACACTTGCAAATCCGTGAAATCAATGCCAAACTCATGAGATTAATTTTTTAAATAAGGAGCAATTATATGAAGGAAAATCATTTTGATCGATTTAAGTTTCAATCGTTTATTATAGAGGCGTTAAATGAACAGACTTTTTATGAACCCACTGCCATACAGGAGCAGATGATCCCGATTATTTTAAAGAAAGAAAGTGCCATAGGTCAATCCCAAACCGGGACAGGAAAAACCCTTGCTTTTGTATTGCCTATTCTTGAGAGGATAAATCCGGATCGCCAGGAAGTACAAGCAGTTATTACAGCACCTACAAGGGAATTGGCATCACAAATCTATCACCAAATTTTAAAAATAACGGCTCATTGCAGTCCAGAAAAAGAAATAATGACTAGGTGTTATATTGGGGGAACAGATAAACAGCGGACAATTGAGAAATTGAAGGTACAACCGCATATTGTTGTCGGAACACCTGGAAGAATTAAAGATCTGATGGTGGAACAAGCCCTTTTTGTTCATACAGCAGAAATCCTAGTAGTCGACGAAGCGGACATGATGCTGGACATGGGATTTATCGAGGATTTAGATCAGGTCGCGGCAAAAATGCCTGAAAAATTGCAAATGCTGGTATTTTCAGCGACTATTCCGGAAAAATTAAAGCCTTTCCTGAAAAAATATATGGAAAATCCTAAAACGATTCAAATCGAAGCAAAAAGAAGGACTGCCCCAAATTTACAACACTTTCTTTTACCGTCGAGACACCGCAACAAAAAACAGCTTGTCCATGATGCCCTTGTAAACTACAATCCATATTTAGCAATTGTTTTTACGAACACAAAAAAAATGGCAGAAGAAGTGGCAAACTTTTTAATTGAAAAAGGTTTAAAAGTAGGAAGGGTTCATGGAGATTTAAATCCAAGAGAACGAAAAAAAATGATGAAGCAGATCCAAGACTTGGATTATCAATATATTGTGGCAACCGACCTCGCTTCAAGGGGAATTGACATTGAAGGCGTTAGCCATGTCATTAATTACGAGCTGCCTTCTGATTTAGACTTTTATGTTCACCGGGTAGGCAGGACAGCGAGGGCTGGTAATTCCGGAATTGCCCTCACAATTTATGATTTATCCGATGAAGATGCCCTGATTCGTTTAGAAAAAATGGGCATCGGGTTCAACTATGTTGACCTTAAAAATGGGGAATTTGTAGAATTAGATGATAGGAATAAAAGAAAAACCCGCGTAAGAAAAGAAGACGAGGCCGATAAAAAAGCTAAATCAATGATTAAAAAGCCACAGAAAGTAAAACCTGGCTATAAAAAGAAAATGCAATGGGAAATGGATAAAATCAAAAAAAGGCAAAGAAAAATAACTCAGAGAAAGAAATAAAATTGCGAACGGAGAGGTATCGAATGTTAAAAATAGGATCACATGTTTCGATGAGCGGCAAGAAAATGCTGCTTGCTGCAAGTGAAGAAGCGGTCTCCTACGGAGCAAATACATTTATGATCTATACAGGAGCACCGCAAAATACCAGAAGGAAAAAAATTGAAGACCTAAATATTGAAGCAGGAAGACGTCATATGGAGGAAAATGGAATCACGGAAATTGTTGTCCATGCTCCTTATATTATTAATATTGGCAATACAATAAATCCAGATACATTTGAATTAGGTGTCCGATTTCTTCGTACTGAAATTGAACGTACAGAGGCCATAGGTGCCCAGCAGATCGTTCTTCATCCAGGAGCACATGTAGGGGAAGGAACAGAAGCAGGAATTAAGAAAATTATCGAAGGTTTAAATGAAGTTTTAACAGGCAAGGAAAATGTTCAAATCGCTTTAGAGACAATGGCTGGGAAGGGCTCCGAATGTGGCAAATCATTTGAAGAGCTTGCCATGATTATCGATGGAGTAAATTTTAGCGATAAGCTTTCAATTTGTTTTGATACATGCCATACCCATGATGCTGGTTATAATATCGTTGAAGATTTTGATGGTGTCCTAAATGAGTTTGATAAAATTATCGGGATAGACAGATTAAAAGTCCTTCATATTAATGATAGTAAAAATGCAGTTGGAATGAGAAAGGACCGCCATGAAAATATAGGTTTTGGCCATATCGGGTTTAAAGCACTGAACTATATTATTCATCACCCGCAGCTTTCAAACATTCCCAAAATATTAGAAACTCCATTTGTCGGAGAGGACAAAGACAACAAGAAAGCTCCATATAAATTTGAAATTAACATGCTTCGCGAACAAAGGTTTAATGATAATTTGCTTGATATCATCATGCAGGGATAATAAAAAAGCTGTGCATTTTCGCACAGCTTTTTTTATTATCCGCTTTTTGTAAGTTGCATAAATAGTTTATTCACTTCACGAGCCGTTTCAGTGCCCGCAGTTTTTGCAATTTCTTTTACTAATGCGGCTCTCTGGACATCATCAAAAATATTAATGTTTTTGCCTTTTAAGTATTCAGCAATTTTTTTTGCCTGCACCCGATTTACATTGATATTAAATTGTTTTGCATACTTTAACAATTCTTCAGCCGTAATCGTGTTAATTTTATGATTAATGATGTTTTCAAATATCTTCACCCTCATCACTCCTCCTTCCTAATGTATGAAAAAGAAGAAAGAATGTGACTAAATCATTTGTTTCAACTTAGAAACTTTACAGAAAGTGAGTCCTGTTGTATACTACTTGAAGTTAAATCGGAATGATTCTTAAAATTAAAGGTGAGAATGCATGACAACAGAAGCTGTTATTGAAATAAATAATCTTTACTATCGTTATGAAAAGGATTTAGTGCTTGAGAATATCAACCTTTCCGTTCCAGAAGGTTCATTTCTGGCGATTGTCGGCCAAAATGGATCCGGGAAATCAACGCTTTTAAAGCTAATCCTTGGCTTGTTAAAGCCGCAAACAGGGGATATTCATTTATTTGGCCAGGAATTGGCTAAATTTAAAGAATGGCAGCAAATTGGCTATGTTTCTCAAAAGGCAAATTCTTTTAACACAGGTTTTCCGGCGACTGTTTTTGAAGTAGTCGCAAGCGGTTTAACAAAAAGGCTGGGAATGTTTCATTTTTTCAAGAAGGAACATTCAAAAATGGTGTATGATGCATTAGAAGCTGTTGGAATGGAGAAATTTCGCCATCGAAATATTGGTGAACTCTCAGGGGGACAGCAGCAGCGAGTTTTTATTGCCCGTGCGCTTGTAAGTGAACCAAAAATGCTTATTCTGGATGAACCTACTGTCGGGGTCGATGTCCAGAATGTTAATTCCTTTTATGAAATGCTTGGTGATTTAAATCAAAAGAATGGGATCACTCTTTTGTTGGTTACCCACGATATTGGGACTGTTTCGGATAAGGTTACCCATGTTGCCTGCCTGAATAAACATTTACATTTCCATGGAGATACCGAGGAATTTGAACAGCTTAGAGCAGATGGATTATCTGATTTTTATGGGCATGGCGTCCATTTGTTATCACATCATCATGATCATGGAGGCGTAGTAAAATGATCGCAGGAATTTTTCATTACGAATTTTTACAAAATGCCTTCATATCGGGAATCATGATTGGCGTTCTTGCCCCGCTTTTAGGTGTATTTATCGTTGTAAGACGATTGTCCTTAATTGCTGATGCCCTCAGCCATGTAACGCTTGCGGGGATTGCTGCAAGCTTGCTGCTTGAAAAGAATTTTGCGTTTTTTACCGGGTTAAATCCTCTTTATTTAGGGATGGTTTTCTCTGTAGGCGGCTCGTTATTTATTGAGAAGTTAAGAGGAGTATATAAACATTACCAGGAACTAGCTATTCCGATTATTCTTTCAAGTGGAATCGGATTGGGCGTTATCTTTATATCGCTTGCAAATGGTTTTAATACGGATTTATTCAGTTACTTATTTGGCAGTGTCTCTGCTGTCAGCCGAATGGATCTATGGATTATTTTTATGATCAGTATTGTGGTCATCCTGGTAATCGTTTTACTTTATAAAGAACTATTTTTATTATCGTTTGATGAAGAACACGCAAAAGCCTCCGGGATTGCTGCCAAAAGTATTCATTTTATTTTCATTGTAATGGTTGCCCTTGTCATTGCAGCTTCAATGAGAATAGTTGGAATCTTGTTGGTCTCCTCTTTAATGACGCTTCCGGTTGCAGCAAGCATTCGGATAGCAAAGGGATTTAAACAAACGATTTTTTTCTCGATTCTTTTTGGTGAAATATCAGTGCTCGGCGGATTATTTACCGCTTATTATTTAAATCTTGCTCCCGGCGGGACGATTGTGATGATTGCTGTTCTTATTCTAGTATTAGTGATTATGATTAAAAAAATAATGGTAAATAAAAAAACAGATAAGGAGGGTTCTGTGTGAATGTAAATGAGGCACTCCGGTATTTAAAAGAAAAGGGATTTAAACATACAGGCAAAAGAGAAGAGATCCTCCAGCTGTTTGCTGAAAATGATAAATACCTTACTGCAAAAGATGTTTTGGATCAATTAAAGGACGGCTATCCTGGTTTAAGCTTTGATACGATTTATCGGAACCTTTCCCTGTTCGTTAGTATGGGAATTTTGGAAATGACGGAATTATCGGGAGAGAAGCATTTCCGGTTTACCTGTTCGCGTCATAATCATCACCATCATTTTATTTGTCTTGATTGCGGCAAAACAAAAGAAATAGATACATGCCCGATGGCAGATCTTAATGAGGATTTGATGGGATATGATATTTCTGGACATAAATTTGAAATTTACGGACGCTGTCCGGAATGCTCCATATAAAAGAGGATGACATCACGTCATCCTCTTTTTAGATCCACCCGGAAAGGGCCGGGGCCTTTTGTTCAGATTCGTTGTTCAACCATTTTTCTACCCAGGCGTAGGCTTCATACCAGTTATTTACCCGAATAACCCCTTTTGGCAGTGGATCTTGATTATAAGGAGTGTCAAATAAAACAACGGGGATGCCACATTCTTCGTGGATGATAACGGCATTGTCATGCTTATCCTCGAAAAAGAGCTCAACTTTATGCTTTTTCGCCGTTGCCACTTTATCATGCGAGCCGATTAACTCAATTAAATGATAGGATAATCCATTATCAGAGAACCATTTTTTTGTACCTTCAAGGAGGTGTGAACCACGTGCACTTATGAAAAATAAATCATGTTCATGCTTCCAGGTATTTAAGACATCCTCCGCCCCAAGCGCAAGCGGGGAACCCTCATAAATAACCGGCTCATTTTCAGTAAACCATTTTGAGAATTCCTGTTCCGAAACATTTACATAAGGCGTTAATGAATATTGTTTTATATCTTCCAGGATTAGGTTTAAACCAAATGCTTTATTTATAAATGGCAGCAGTGCAGAAGGGCACGTAACTGTTCCATCGATGTCAATTCCAAATCTCTTTCTCATTTTTTGCATTCACCTTCAACATGGTTAAATATAACGTCTGTTCTTATTTTACCAAAGAAGGTATCCTCACTAAAGAAAAATATTTTTGGATGTTTTGAAACAAAGCGCTATTTAAGACAAACATTAACATATTAAAAGTGCCATAAACGCAAACAATAATAGTGCTCCTATAACTGAAAGTGAGGGATTACAATGGCAGACCTTGAGAGAGACAATGAAGTGCGTGAATATACCAAGAGTGCATACATTGGCGAAGATATCCCAAATGACCCTTCAGACTATAGAGAAGAAACGGCTGCAGAAATTGCAGCACCTGTACCGCTGGTCCGAAGAAGGGACTATGACGATATTAGTGGTAGAGCAGAGGGTGGAACGGGCGTCGGCTATGCTGCTTTAGCACTTTCGATTTTATCTCTATTTGTATTGCCAATTCTTTTTGGTGCAGCAGGGATTGTGTTAGGATTTATTGCACGAGCTAGAGGAGCCGCTGGGCTTGGAGCATGGGCAATCGGTATTGGCGTCGTTTCCATTGTGATTGGCATCTTTATTTTACCGTTCTTTTAACCAATTTCCGGCATAGGGGCAAAAAAGAAGAGGATGGCTCCCATCCTCTTCTTAATTTATTATTTTGTTACCTTTTCTTCCTCAGCTTTTTTCTTGAAATATTCCTCAGCAACTAGGTCGATTTCTTTTTTCAATTCCTCGACCATTTCAGCCTCAGGTACCTTTCGAACGATTTCACCTTTCCGGAATAACAGGCCTTCACCGCGGGCACCAGCGATTCCAATATCTGCTTCGCGTGCTTCGCCAGGACCATTGACGGCGCAGCCAAGTACCGATACCTTAATTGGAGCTTTAATATTTTGAATATATTCCTCGACTTCATTCGCAATGCTTATGAGGTCAATTTCAATTCGTCCGCAGGTTGGGCAGGATATTAATGTCGCTGCATTGGAGGAAAGTCCAAATACTTTAAGGAGCTCTCTGGCCACTTTAACTTCTTCTACCGGGTCTGCACTTAATGAAATTCTAAGTGTGTTTCCAATCCCTTTGTTGATTATTGCCCCCAAACCTGCAGCACTTTTAACCGTACCGGAGAAAAGGGTACCTGATTCTGTAATTCCCAAATGCAGCGGATAATCAAAAGCACGTGCCGCTTTTTCATACGCTTCAATCGCAAGATTTACATCAGATGCCTTCATGGAGACAATAATGTCGTGAAAATCCAAATCTTCCAGAATTTTTATGTGATGGAGAGCACTTTCGACCATTCCATCTGCAGTAGGATAACCGTATTTTTCAATAATTCGTTTTTCGAGTGAACCAGCGTTTACACCGATGCGAATAGGTATTCCCCGCTCTTTGGCTGCCTTTACAACAGCTTCGACTTTTTCACGTTTACCGATATTACCGGGATTGATGCGGATTTTATCGGCACCGCCTTCAATCGCCTTAAGTGCTAATTTATAATCAAAATGAATATCCACGACCAAAGGAATATTGATTCTCTTTTTAATTTCCGGTATGGCATTGGCTGCCCGCTCATCAGGACATGCGACGCGGACAATTTGACAGCCAGCCTCCTCAAGCCTTTTAATTTCAGCCACTGTAGCTTCAACATCATGAGTCTTAGTGGTTGTCATACTTTGAATAATCAATTCATTATTGCCGCCAATAGTTAAATTTCCCACTTTAATTGGACGGGTTTTCGTGCGATGTATTATTTCACTCACGTGGAATTCGCTCCTTTAAATTGGAATTCGAATAAAAGTAATTACTAAGTCAATATCAATTTATTTTATCAGTCTACTACTAATCTTGACAAGATAAACGGTTTTATCCTGATTACTTAGAGTAATCAGGAAATTGATAGGTAGAGCCGATTTGGATTTTTTCCGGAGTTTTGCCAGGATTAAGCTTACGAAAATCTTTTATTAAATCGGTTATCGAAACCGGTAATGGCTTTTTAATATGGTGCTCTACGATCGAAATGACGGTTTCACCCGGTGCCACTTTAGCCTGGAAGGAGGGTAATCCTGTGATGGCCTTTTGGGCAGTTTCCACTTGTGCATCAACCTTTTGAGTAGAAACTTTTGGCAAAGTACCGATCGTTAAATCAATATAAATAACGTACATGACAAGAACTGTGAGCACTAGTCCGAATAATTTTTTCATATGTACAAGCCTCCAAAAAAGCAATGTTTGTACATTCGTATGCTTGTCCAATTTCAAATAGAACCAAGAATAAAAAAACACACCAGAGAGGTGCGTTTTAGTTGATTTTTTTCGGCTTTGGCGTTTCGTTTATAGCAAGGTAAAGGACGATAATGATGACAAACCAATTAATGATAAAACTGTTAGGAACATAGGTCTTAATCGCTGACATAACCGTAAAAAAAACAGTTGGCAATGTTTCGCTGTAGGCAGCCATTCGCCATAATTGGCCATATTTTAATTTTCTGCCCGAGAGGTTATTAATCGTTAAACCAATCAGTGCTAAAACGGTCACTTCGATAAAACTGGAGGCACTTGAAAATAAATAAATAAGAAAAGAAGCTGTCGGAATAATAATGGCTTTCACGCTATCAATGGAGTTTATGAAGTCCAGCAAATTACTTTTGGTGATCTTCATCCCTTGGAGCATCGAATAGGGATAGGTCTGTGTTTTACCTCCCGTTGCTAAGACAAATTCATTTTTTAACAGTGCAAATGCATTATCTTGTGCTTCCACATCCTTTTCGGAAATGGCTCCGGTTGGATCAAGCAAGATGGTAAAGTTATTTTTTTCAATTGTCTTTGGAACTTTTGTTTCAGCTTCGAGCTTTCCATTGCTAATTGTAAAGGATGGTATTTCATCTTTTATGACAGATCTAGCCGTATCAATCCCATTGGAAAGTGAGGTACTTAAATAATATATGGATGGAAGGATGGAAATTAATGTTAGAAAAAAAACATATAAAATGGTTTTTCCAATCCCTTGAAAACGAAAAAGCGCTATATCCTTTGGAGAATAAATGCTTTTAATAAACTGCTTAAAAATATTCATATTGACCACCTTCACCCGAGATTCATCACTTTATTGTAGCTTGACAAATCATTATATACAAGGATGATCCATGACATTCTTTAATTTATTCCACAAATTTCATGAGAGCAATTCTGACAGTCAACTTCCTCTCGTAAATAGCTCAATTTTTTAATGGTGAATTTTTGTTGATCATATGAGATGATGCCTGATTCACGTAGGTCTTTTAAAGATCGTTGAATGACTTCCCTTGTTCCATAGGTGAGATTGGCCAATTCCTGATGGGTTAATGGGAGATCAATCAGAATTCCATCCTCTGTTAATACGCCATATGAATTGCAAAGACGGATAAGAATCGAATATAAACCGCCCTTTTTACCATTCATAATAAGGTCCATACATTTCATTTGCGCTTTCAAATAGCTGGTGCTGAGGGAAACGGCAAGAGCATTCAAAACCTCAGGGTCATTTAACACAAATTCCTCGAATTGTTCTTTTTTTATCGCAAGCAGCTCACAGTCAGTTAATGTTTTTGCATAAAAGTGATAATGGGGATTTTGTTGGAGGAACTGATACTCAACTAGAATTTCTCGATTATTTAATATTTTTAAAATAATTTCTTTTCCTTTTAAATGAATTCTTCCTAGTGCAATACTCCCTTTTAGTAACAAGTAGACATACTGAACAGGGTCCTTTTCTTGAAAAAGTACCGTTTCTGATTTTATTTTTTGAACTGGTTCCTTTTGCTGAAAAAATTGCCATAGTAATTGATAGATGGAAGAGTTATTAGTCTTCATGGTTCGCCACTCCTTTTATACCCATTCAGCTTGATTTAAATGAATTATTAACATCATGTCAATACAGATTTTCCATGAAAAGTACCCAGATAGACGTTAATATGACAAAAATCGTTGACAGAATGCCATGTGGGTGAATTCTGACAATTTTTTGAAACTTTGTACCTAATTTTTTTGACAAAGGTTATTGTATTTTCTTTGTCATTTTGGGCATTGTATCATTTGTTGGAATCAAGCATTTTATTTGAAACGTGAGACCAACTTTGGTAATCTTAAGCTACAAAGCTTTAGAAATATTCTAAAAATCTTTTATGAATATCTAGAGCCCAAAATTATATGAATACATAGGAGGATGTTAAAAATGGCTTTTGAACTACCGCAATTACCATATGCAGAAGATGCATTAGAACCACACTTTGATAAAGAAACAATGAATATTCACCACACAAGACATCACAACACATATGTAACAAATTTAAATAACGCATTAGCTGGTAACGAAGAATTATTATCTAAATCAGTTGAAGAAGTTATTTCAAATTTAGATGAAGTTCCAGAAGCAGCTCGTACGGCTGTGCGCAATAACGGCGGCGGACATGCAAACCATTCATTATTCTGGCAAATTCTATCTCCAAATGGCGGTGGTGCCCCAACTGGTGAGCTAGCAGATGCTATTACAAATAAATTTGGCAGCTTTGAAGCATTTAAAGAAGAATTTGCAAAAGCTGCAACTACTCGCTTTGGCTCCGGTTGGGCTTGGTTATCTGTAAACAACGGTGAATTGGAAGTGTCAAGCACACCAAACCAAGATTCTCCATTAATGGAAGGTAAAACTCCAATTCTTGGCCTTGATGTTTGGGAGCATGCTTACTATTTAAAATTTCAAAACAAACGCCCTGACTACATTAACTCTTTCTGGAATGTAGTAAATTGGGACGAAGTTTCAAAACGCTTCAGCGCAGCGAAGTAATATAAGATATGAAGGCAGCTTTTTTAGCTGCCTTCTGTTTTTGTGAATAAGAAAAACTAGCTTGTTAAAGACTACCCTTATGAAAAAGGGGAGTTTTTTTATGGCAAAAAAAATGAAAATTTTAGGTGAAGTGGAACTTACGAAGGATTTAACGTTATTGCTGCTAATTGGCGGTTTATATTCTTTAAGCATCGCCCTTTCAAACACCTTCGTGAATATCTATTTATGGAAGCAAACAGGACAATATGCCGATTTAGCACTGTACAACCTCTCAATCGTTGTTTTGCAGCCGTTAACCTTTATTTTAGCTGGTAAATGGGCAAAAAAAATCGATCGCGTCATCGTGCTTCGTATCGGTGTCATCTTTTTGGCTTTTTTTTATTTAACAGTATTAATAACGGGAAAAAATGCAGCAACGTTTCTTCTTTTATTAGGCAGCCTCTTAGGGATTGGCTATGGCTTTTATTGGCTGGCCTTTAATGTATTAACGTTTGAAATAACCGAACCGGAAACGAGAGATTTTTTTAACGGCTTTTTAGGAATTTTATCATCAGCCGGAGGAATGATTGGCCCTTTTGCAGCGGGGATTATTATTACACGTTTTGAAAAGTTTACGGGTTATTCCATTGTTTTTGGATTATCGCTTGGATTATTTGCGTTGGCTGTTTTCTTAAGCTTCTCCTTGAAACGGAGACCAGCACATGGAAGGTATTGTTTTACCCGGATCTTTGCCGAAAGGAAACATAATGAAAACTGGCGTCTCATAACAAATGCCCATTTTTTTCAGGGTTTGCGAGAAGGGACTTTTTTATTTGTTATCTCTGTTTTCGTATACATATCCACTGGCAGTGAGATGGCTTTAGGCACCTATGGTCTCCTCAATTCCGGGATTTCTTTTATCGCCTATTACCTGGCATCACGATTAATTAAAAAACGGGCTCGTAAAAAAGCAATTCTCATAGGCGGTATCCTGCTTTATTTAGCAATCCTGTTAATTGTCTGGAAGGTGAATTTTGTAAAGCTGCTAATATATGCTTCCACGATTGCGATTGCCTACCCGCTCCTGCTTGTTCCATACATATCGACGACCTACGATGTGATTGGAACAGGTTGGAAGGCAGCTGAAATGAGGATAGAGTATATTGTGGTCCGAGAAATATTTTTAAACTTGGGAAGAGTTGTCTCGATTTTACTTTTCCTTGCGGCCATCACGTGGTTTAATGAAAAAAATAGCATTCCAATCTTACTTTTGATTTTGGGTGCTGGCCACACATGTATTTATTGGTTTATTAAAAGAGTCCATTTGCCAGCAGCCTAAAGCGATGAGAAGAAAGAACCTCATCGCTTTTTCCATTTTCTTGATTGTTGTAAATTGGCAAGGTTTCATGATAGTAAAAAACAACATTTTCTTATAAAATAGAAAATGTTATGTCGTGCTCAAAAAGGAAGTGTTAATTTACATTGAACAAAAAGAAAAAGAAGAAAACACATGTGCCATTTCGATTAAATTTGCTTTTCTTTATTGTGTTTTTGCTCTTTTCCATTTTAATTTTACGTCTTGGTGTCGTTCAAATCGTTTATGGTGATGATTATACCCGCGAAATTCAACGAACAAACGATATTACGGTAGATACTCCTGTTCCCCGTGGGAAAATGTTTGACCGTAATGGAAAGGTTATTGTTGATAATACTCCATTAAATGCCATCACCTATACTAAATATCAAAACACAACACCGCAGGAAATGTTAAATACAGCTGGAAAGCTTGCAAAACTAATTCATGTAGATACCTCAAAACTACGTGATCGTGACAAAAAGGATTTTTGGATTATGAAAAATCCTGAAAAAGCAAAAGCGTTAATCACTAAAAACGAATGGGCTTTATTCGCTCAGAAGAAATTAGCTGATTCGGATCTTTACAAATTGCAGCTGCAAAGGGTTACGAATGCTGATATCCATTTTTCCTCAGCTGACCTTCAAACATTAGCAATCTATAGTAAATTTACCAGTGGATTTGCATTAACACCGCAAATTGTTAAAAATAAGGGCGTTACCCCTGAGGAATTTGCAGTTGTGAGTGAAAATCTTGAAAATCTGCCTGGTGTAGATACAACTACAGACTGGGATCGCTCCTATCCATTTGGGAAGACATTAAATACGGTATTAGGAAAAGTAACATCCTCTGATGAAGGTATTCCTAGCGAGGAGCTGGATAAATATCTTGCTCAAGGCTACAGCCGAAATGATCGTGTTGGAAAAAGTTATATTGAAGCGGAATATGAAGATGTATTGCATGGCCAAAAAGCGAAGGTAAAAAACCAAACGGATAAATCCGGTAATGTTTTATCGACCGAAGTGGTCTCAGAAGGAGCACGTGGTAAGGACCTTGAGTTAACCATTGATATGGATCTTCAACTTAAGGTTGAGAAAATTATCGAACAAGAGTTGTGGAAAGCGAAGCAAAATCCAGGCTCTGGCCTTTTAGATCGAGCTTTTGTTGTGTTAATGGACCCACACACCGGGGATATTTTAACAATGGCCGGAAAAGAAATTGCTAAAGACCCTAAGACCGGAAATCCTACAATGCAGGACTTTGCCCTAGGAAATATTACAACCTCCTATAACGTAGGATCTGCTGTAAAAGGGGCAACGGTTTTAACCGGTTATCAAACAGGTGCAATTAAACCTGGAGAAATGCAGTTAGACGAACCTTTACACATTGCCAGCACACCTGTTAAATCTTCATGGAAGACATTTGGCTGGCTGAACGATTTAAAAGCACTTCAAGTTTCTTCGAACGTTTATATGTGGAAAACGGTTATTGCGATGGCAGGGGGGCATTATGTTGCCGGTCAGCCGCTGCCATTAGACCTATCAAAGGCCAACACCATTCGACAATCTTTTAAACAGTTTGGCCTCGGAGCGTTAACGGGTATTGATCTTCCGAATGAATCGGCTGGATTTGCCGGGGTTGTACAACAGCCAGGTAACTTGCTTGACTTAGGGATCGGTCAGTTTGATACGTATACCCCAATGCAGCTTGCTCAGTATATTTCTACAATTGCTAATGGAGGCTACCGGATTCAGCCGCATATTGTTAAGGAAATACGCGATCCGATTATGGAAAAAAATCAAATGGGGCCGATTGTACAAGAAATTCAGCCTACCATTTTAAACCGAATTGATGAACCAGAATCATGGATTAATCGAGTAAAGGAAGGATTTAAAATGGTTATGCAGACGCCGGGAGGTACGGCTTTCAGCTATTTTAAAGGCGCTGATTACAGTCCGGCTGGTAAAACCGGAACAGCGCAAGCATTTTATGATGGACCAGATCGTAAGAAATTTGGAAAAATACCTCCTGAAGTAATGAACTTAAGTCTTGTCAGTTATGCGCCAAGTGATAATCCTGAAGTGGCTATGGCAGTATTAGTTCCATGGGCTTATTCGGGAAACAGCGGACCGAGTGTAAATGAAATAATCGGCCGTGAAGTATTGGACGCCTATTTTGACTTGAAAAAACAACGGGCAAAAGCACTTAACAACACCACCAATACCGGAAGCAGCCAGCAAACTGGCCAATAAGACTTTCACACCTGTCTCTTTTTTGGGGCAGGTGTTTTTTTTCGAAAATATTGAGCAATCTAACCTTAGGTCTTCTGAAAATATTTTTACCCATTTACAAAACTCTAACACACATTTACAAAACCTTTACATTCCATTAAAACCAGCTTAACAGTTAGGCGATATTCTTAAGCATGTAAGGAAGACAAGTAACAAAACAAAATCCTTAGGGGGAATTAAGTCTATGAAACGCTTTAAAAAATTAAGCCTTGTTACAATACTTGCTGCTTTAATGGTAGTTATGGCGGCATGTGGAGGCGGAACATCAACGAATAAATCAAATCAAACTGCAAATACAACACAAGGTCTTTCTGGTTCATTGGTAATTTCCGGTTCAACTGCATTGCAGCCATTAGCGTCCGCTGCTGCAGAAGAATTTATGAATAAGAATTCAAAAGTAAGCATTCAAGTTAATGGCGGTGGATCTGGTACGGGTCTATCACAGGTTGCACAAGGCGCGGTTCAAATTGGTAACTCTGACCTTTTTGCTGAAGAAAAAGGTGTAGATGCAAGCCAGTTAGTTGACCATAAAGTGGCAGTAGTTGGCATTACCGCAGCAGTTAACCCTAAAGTGGGAATTAAAGATATTAAAAAAGCGGACCTTATCAAGGTTTTCACTGGAAAAATTACCAACTGGAAAGAGCTTGGCGGTCCAGATCAAAAAATCACTCTTGTAAACCGTCCTGATTCTTCAGGTACACGTGCAGTATTCAATAAATTAGCTTTAGATGGTGCAACGCCGGCAGAAGGAATTACAGAAGATTCTTCCAACACAGTGAAAAAGATTATTAATCAAACACCAGGCGCAATCGGCTACCTTGCCTTCTCCTATTTAACAGATAACACGGTGACACCACTTTCAATTGATGGCGTGCAGCCAACCGCTGAAAATGTAACAACTGGTAAATTCCCAGTTTGGGCTTATGAGCACGCATATACAAAAGGTCAACCAAATGCAATTGCGAAAGCATTCCTTGACTATATGATGAGTAATGAAGTTCAAACGAATATCGTAACTAAACAAGGCTATATTCCTGTCACACAAATGAAAGTGCAACGTGATGCGACAGGTAAGGTAACAAATAAATAATCAAAATTGGTTTAAAACTATATAGGGTAAATGCTAATTGCATTTACCCTATTAGGACGTAAATTTAGGGGTGTAAATTTCTTATGGAAAAATTGGCGCCAGCAAAAGAAAGATTGCTGAAATCTGAAAAGAATTGGCTGAACGGGGAAGTAAGAGGAAAAATTATAGTATTCTTTTGTGCAATTATCATGATATCAGCAACAATTGCTATCACTATTTTCCTTGGGACAAAAGGGTTGCAATCATTTATTAAAGACGGTGTAAGTCTTATTGAATTCTTAACCAGTAAGCATTGGGATCCTACAAATCAAGCGAAACCTCTTTACGGGGCATTACCGTTTATTTTTGGTTCTTTTGCTGTAACTTTTCTTGCAGCAATAATTGCCGCTCCACTTGGTATTGGCGGAGCTATTTTTATGACAGAAATCGCTCCTTCATGGGGCAGGAAAATTTTGCAGCCCGTAATTGAACTATTAGTAGGAATTCCTTCAGTTGTTTATGGGTTCATCGGACTTACAGTGCTAGTTCCCTTTATTCGTACGCATTTTGGAGGACTAGGTTTTAGTTTGTTATCAGGGATGATCGTGTTGTCAATCATGATTTTGCCAACCATTACGACCATTGCGACAGATGCTATGAGCTCCATTCCGAAAAATCTTCGCGAAGGTTCATTTGCATTAGGTGCAACCCGCTGGCAAACGATTCGGAAAGTATTAATTCCCGCTGCATTACCTAACCTATTGACGGCCATTGTCCTTGGAATGGCAAGAGCATTTGGTGAAGCATTGGCTGTTCAAATGGTCATTGGAAATGTTAAAACCATGCCGCACAGTATCACAGATGCTTCTGCTACGTTAACGACGATTATTACGCTTAATATGGGCAATACAACATTTGGAAGTCCAGAAAATAATATTTTATGGTCTTTAGGATTAATTCTCCTCATTATGTCATTCGCCTTTATTCTTTTAATTCGGTATCTTTCAGCTAGGAGGAAGATTTAATGAATTCGAGAACAGCCGATCGAATTGCAACGGGGGTATTTATCCTTATTGCTTTAGTTATAATTGCTATTTTAGTTGGTCTATTTTCTTTTATATTAGTTCATGGTGTATCACAGATCTCCCTTAAATTTTTAACGACTCCATCAAGCAATATGATGGCTGGGGGCGGAATACGCGATCAATTATTTAATTCGTTTTATGTTCTTATTATAACCATGATTATTGCCGTTCCACTTGGTATCGGCGGCGGTATTTATATGGCCGAATACGCCAAATCAGGTAAAGTGACGAATACCATTCGTTCCTGTATTGAAGTTTTAGCATCGCTTCCTTCTATTGTTATTGGTATGTTCGGTCTCTTAATGTTTGTTACGTTAACAGGCTGGGGATACACCATATTGGGAGGTGCTCTTGCCCTAACAGTATTTAATCTTCCCGTCTTAGTAAGGGTAAGCGAGGATGCCATTCGGAATGTACCTCGGGATCAAAAGGAAGCCAGTCTTGCTCTGGGTATAACCCATTGGCACACCATTAAAACAGTGTTATTACCTAGTGCCTTTCCGTCCATTCTCACTGGAGCCATTCTAGCTTCCGGCCGTGTGTTCGGGGAAGCGGCAGCTCTTCTATTTACTGCGGGACTTTCAACGCCGAGACTAGATTATACGGATTGGAATCCATTTTCAGGCACTTCGCCATTAAATATTTTTCGTCCAGCCGAAACACTTGCCGTTCATATTTGGTCTGTTAACACGCAAAGTTTAATTCCGGATGCAGATGCAGTTGCAGCTGGATCGGCAGCTGTTTTAGTGATTTCGGTTTTAATATTTAATCTTTTGGCAAGGTGGATTGGAAGTTTAATTCACAAAAAAGTAACGGCGACTAAATAAAGGATCGGGTGAGTTTATATGCTTACAGCAGTGATGGAAAATGATACTGCAAAACAATCTGTTAATGAAAATAGCCAAATGAAAAAAGAAAATATATTAAAGGTAAATAATTTAGAAATTTTCTACGGAGAAAAACGTGCGGTAAATGGCATTTCCATGGAGATTGAAAAAAATTCCGTTACAGCTCTAATCGGCCCTTCGGGATGCGGGAAATCTACCTTTTTACGAAGTATTAACCGAATGAACGATTTGATTCCCGGTGCAAGAGCTGAAGGTGAAATTATATATGAGGATTTAAATATTCTGTCTGAGAAAATAAACGTGGTGGCATTAAGAAAAGAAATTGGCATGGTTTTTCAAAAGCCCAATCCATTTCCAAAATCCATTTATGGAAATATCACCCATGCATTAAAGTTTAATGGCTTAAGAAAGAAAAGCCAGCTTGATCAGATTGTTGAAGAAAGTCTGCGAAAAGCAGCCTTATGGGATGAAGTGAAGGACAGGCTGCACAAATCGGCCCTATCTCTTTCAGGCGGACAACAGCAGCGTTTATGTATTGCAAGAACGATTGCCATGAAACCGACCGTCATGCTGCTGGATGAACCATCTTCTGCATTGGATCCAATCTCTAATGCTAAAGTGGAGGACTTGATTGTTGATTTGAAAAAGGATTATTCCATCATTATTGTCACCCATAATATGCAGCAGGCATCACGTATATCAGATAAAACAGCCTTCTTTTTCAGTGGTGATTTGATTGAATATGATTTAACAGAAACCATTTTTACCAATCCTTCTGTGAAAAAGACGGAAGAATACATCTCGGGGCGGTTTGGATAAGGGGAGGCAATTTTATGTCCACGATAGCGGTACACAAACAAGCTTTTCAAATAAATGATTTAAATCTTTGGTATGGTGAGCATCATGCTCTAAAAGGCATAAATTTTCCTATTAATAAAAGAGAGGTCACAGCAATAATTGGACCATCTGGATGTGGTAAGTCCACATTCATTAAAACTTTAAATTTAATGATTGATTATGTTCCTAATGTAAGAATGACCGGTGAGATTAATTATAACGGCAAAAATATATTAAACGAAAAACATGATCTGGTGGAGCTACGGAAAAATGTTGGTATGGTGTTTCAAAAGGGTAATCCCTTTCCCCAATCCATCTTTGATAATGTGGCTTATGGACCAAGGGTTCATGGGATAAAAAGAAAGGTCCATCTTGAAGAGATTGTAACAAAATCATTAATGGATGTGGCGCTTTGGGATGAGGTTAAGGATCGCTTGCATGCACCTGCTATGGGGTTATCCGGCGGGCAGCAGCAAAGGCTGTGTATCGCCAGAGCACTCGCTACAAAGCCGGATGTCCTATTAATGGATGAACCAACATCAGCACTTGACCCGATTTCTACCTTGAAAATCGAGGAATTAATATTAGAACTGAAAGAAAAATATACAATAGTGATTGTTACTCACAATATGCAGCAAGCATCCAGGGTATCGGATAAAACAGCTTTCTTTTTGATGGGGGAATTAATTGAGTTGGATTCAACCTCTAAAATTTTTTCCCGTCCTAAAGATGAGCGTACTGAAGGCTATATTACTGGAAGATTCGGATGAGGTGATGAAATGAGTACTAGAGCAAATTTTGATCATGAATTATCACAATTAAAAGAAATGCTTTTACAAATGTCACGAAAATCAGAAAATGCAATTAAAGAGGCCATGAATGCTTTAATTAACCAAGACCTTGAAAAAGCAGAAGAAATCATTAATGCCGATGACAGGATTGATGAATTGGAGCATGAGATTAATACAAAGGCAATCGTGCTAATTGCAAAAGAATCACCGGTGGCAACAGATCTTAGAAGAATTATTGTTGCATTAAAGGTGTCATCAGAAGTTGAGCGAATTGGTGATTTAGCTGTAAATATTGCGAAATCTACAATCCATATAGGAAATGAAAAGCATATTAAAGAAATTATTGATATTCCTAATATGTTGGAAATGGCTTTAGGTATGCTTTCTGAATCCTTAACAGCTTTTATATCTGAAGATATCGATCTGGCACGTCAAACTGCTGCAAAAGATGACCAAGTAGATCAAATGTATGGGAAATTAATTCGGGAATTAATGGGCTATATTCAAATGTATCCATCCAGCATCAATCAAATTACTCAATTAGCGTTTGTTGCCAGATATATTGAAAGACTAGCTGACCATACCACAAATATTGCTGAAAATGTTATTTTCCTTGTTACCGGAAAACGATATGATTTGAATGCTTAAGAAATTGAATAACGCAAAAAAGATATGGCTCATAAAAATGCATGCCATATCTTTTTTATTTTTAGCTGTGTTAAAGGCGAATATTGATTTTTAACAACCGTTGATTGGAGCGGAGGGCGCTCGACTCCTGCGGGAGCAGCGGGACAGGTGAGACCCCACAGGTGCTTTAGCGCCGAGGAGGCTCACCGCACGCCCAGCGGAAAGCGAGCGCCAGGAGCGGAAATCAACATCCAAGTTTATCAGAGCCTTATTTTTACATAAGGAATCAGATATCGACAATTTGCGTTTATTGTGCGGCATCCTATCTGGTGTTACGATTAAATTATAAAAATTAGAACTATTTGTAAATTTTAAGCATATAATATTAATTTGCAGATTGGAGGAAGACATGATTGAAGAAATTATCAAAATGAAAGAAACTGGACGTTCGCCATTGGAACTGATTGAATCTATTCCAGGAATTTGGTCTAATGGGAAGGTTTATTGGATGCAGCACAGCAATGAAAAGATTATTAATGAGGAAAAGTTGGTCGTTAAAGTAAAGCATGAACATATTCATTCCAAAATAAATTTATCCAGCGTTTATATCAGCAATCACAGTAATCAAAAAAAAGAAATTAAATTCTTGGCTCAACACCACTATACAAATGTCAGCCAAGAGCAGTTTACATTTGTGACACCAAAAGAAAATCGAATATTCCATATTGCAGGTAAACATATATTCTTAGTAAACGGCGGGATAGAGGGTATGGGGATTCCAGAAAGTACCATCCAACCGTATTGGAGAATTTATATTGATCAGATATGGAGTTCTCTTCAAAAAGGAAACCTTCTCTATCAGCCAATGGCAAAAGGCCCGGCAGTTAGTATTTTTGCAATGAAAACGATACTCGAGCCTCGGGAGACAAAAAAAATAATCACTTGGACAATCAGTGGAACAAGTAAAAACGAAGTAATTTCCCTGGAACAGGCACTTTTAAAAAACACACTAGCATTTCCTTCAGAAAAATGATATTATAGAAAAGTCGTATGAACGAACTAGCTTAATGGTTTGGAGGGAAATAACATGCGTGTAAATATTACATTAGCTTGCACTGAGTGTGGAGATCGTAATTATATTTCTAAAAAAAATAAACGTAATAACCCAGATCGTCTTGAGCTTAAGAAATATTGCCCAAGAGAAAAGCGTACAACAGCACACCGTGAAACAAAATAAGCAGTAGGGGCTCCCTGCTGCTTTTTTTGTTGCAAAAAGTTGGAGGAGGAATCTGGAATGAATGGGAAAAAATCCCTTAGGAAACAAATGATTGAAAGGCTCTCGCAGCTGCCCAAAACCATCTATGAGAATGATTCGGTTGAAATTGCCAATCGGCTTTTTGAAGATCAGGATTGGAAGCATGCGAAGGTTATTGGGGTGACCATCTCAAAGTTTCCGGAAGTGGATACATATCGGATTATCAGAAAAGCCTGGGAATTAGGGAAACAGATCGTTGTTCCAAAATGTTTTCCAAAAGATAAGGCCATGTCATTTCGAACACTAACAGACTTTTCTCAGCTGGAGTCCGTGTATTATGGATTATTAGAGCCTATAGTGGAATCAACAATCGAAATGAGTCATGATCAAATTGACCTGTTAATTGTCCCTGGGCTGATTTATTCACGGGAAGGGTATCGAATTGGCTTTGGCGGCGGATATTACGACCGTTATTTATCACGCTTTTTAGGTAAAACCCTTTCTCTTGCTTTTACTTGTCAAGTAGTCGACCAATTTCAAATGGAAGAACATGATAGGAAGGTAGCTAAAATTATTACTAACGAAGAGGTCATCACAATCACATGACCGAGACCATCATCATTCTTGCAGTAATCATTTTGACATGCTTTTTGGGATACAAACTAAAAGCTCTATCAGCAAATGGTGCTTTTGCCGCGTTAATTGTGGGCTTGGCTGTAAATATCGGCATTGGCGTAAATGGGCTTTTTCTGCTAGGGGTATTCTTTGTTTCCTCTAGCTTATGTTCCAAATTCAAAAACATTGAAAAAAACATGGTTGAAGAAAAATTAGCCAAGGGGTCTACAAGAGATTGGCGGCAGGTAGCTGCTAATGGCGGTACAGCTGCCATTTTTGGCCTTATTCATTTTTTTCATGATAACCTCTATTGGCAGATTGCTTTTGCTGTCAGCATTGCCAGTGCAAATTCTGATACATGGGCATCGGAAATTGGTACATTAAGTAAACGGAAACCCATTTCCATCCGGACATTGCGTCCAATGGAAAAAGGGACTTCCGGAGCCGTTAGTTTACTAGGCACCGGCGCTGCTATTTTAGGCTCTTTCCTTATTTCATTACTCTGTTATTGGCTTTTTCAAATAACAATATTTGATTGTTTCATTATTTTTTTGTTTGGCTTTCTGGGTAATATGATTGACACACTTTTCGGTGCTTTTTATCAACAGGTATATATTTGTAAAAAATGTGGTATTGAAACTGAGAAAAGGTTTCACTGTCAAATGCCTACGCACAGAATAAAAGGCTATCGTTTTGTTGATAATGATATGGTTAATTTTCTATCCGGACTCTTGGCTGCATTGGCCGCGCTGGTTATGGTTTATTTAATAAAATAGCGCTGTTAAAATTGGTTGTTGATTTCCGCTCCGGGTGCTTGCTTTCCGCGGGGAGGTCCGGGAGCCTCCTCGGCGCATAAGCGCCTGCGGGGTCTCCCGTGACCTCTTCATCCCGCAGGAGTCGAGCACCCTCTACTCCAATCAACAGTTGAAAAAATCAACAATCACCTTTAACACAGTCAATAAAATAAATCTTTAATAGACCTGGGAGGTTTTAGGATGCAAAACCGTGTAAATCGAGTGGCGCTTATTGGCGCTGGTTTTGTTGGTTCCAGTTATGCCTTTGCCCTATTGAATCAAGGAATTACCGAAGAACTTGTCATCATTGATTTAAATAAGGATAAGGCAGAAGGGGATGCCATGGATTTAAATCATGGGCTGCCGTTTGCCCCATCCCATACGAAAATTTGGTTTGGAAGCTATGAGGATTGTGGAAAGGCTGACGTTGTAGTAATCACGGCAGGAGCCAATCAAAAGCCTGGTGAAACCAGGCTTGATCTTGTTGAAAAAAACACGAGGATCTTTAAAGGTATTGTCGATGAAGTCATGGCAAGTGGATTTGATGGGATTATAATTGTAGCAACAAACCCTGTTGACATTCTAACCTATGCGGTATGGAAATTTTCCGGATTGCCTAAAGAAAGAGTCATCGGCTCCGGAACGATCTTGGATACCGCGAGATTCCGGTATTTGCTTGGGGATTATTTTAATGTGGATGCTCGTAATGTTCATGCCTATATAATTGGTGAGCATGGCGATACGGAACTGCCTGTTTGGAGCCATGCTGATATTGCCGGGACATCCATTTCAGAATGGACAAAAAATAAAAAGGGATTTAATCAAGATGACCTCAATAACCTTTTTTTAAATGTCCGGGATGCTGCCTACCATATCATCGAGAAAAAAGGAGCAACCTATTATGGAATCGCGATGGGGCTTGTCAGATTAACGACTGCCATTTTAAGAAATGAAAATTCCGTTCTGACCGTTTCTTCCTACCTAAATGGCGAATATGGACAATATGACGTTTATATTGGGGTGCCGGCTGTGGTAAATCGAAATGGAATAAGAGAAATAGTAGAATTTGAATTAAGTGAAGATGAAAGAGAGAAATTCTCGCATTCTGTTTCTGTATTAAAGAAAACAATGGAACCAGTCTTTAAAAATAATTAACTTTTTGTTTATGGGATAAAAATAATCCTTTCTTCGCAAAATATCGATAGGAGGGATATCTTATGTCTCGTATATTGTCATCGATTTTTGTAATTGGTTCAATTGGATATTTTGGGTTCCGCTATCGATACAAGATTATTAACCTTATGCTCGGTTCAAGCTGGCTGAGGCGTATCGCAGTGGGCTCAATCATGAGCTTTCCAGGTGTAAAAAGAAAAATGATGCAATCTGTTTTTGGAAGACCATCTGAATGGTGAAAACCACAGATGGTTTTTTTATTTGCAGAGACCAATAGTCAATTAGTTAAAGTATTGAATTCTTTCGTTTATAATAGAAGGAATCAGGACAAATGAAAAACGTTTCTAAGTGAATATAATAATACGGATAGAAAGCAGGGGGGAAATTGACTAATAGAGAGGATTATATCTTTTGGAGGCTGGCTTCATTTTTTATTACGGTACAGCGATACCGGATTATTCAATTATTTGAAAATCAAAAGGAACTCTGGCTTGAAAAGCTGGAAAATAAACATGCCCCCATTGTTCGATTATTCATGCAGGATTTAAATTGGAGCAATGCCATGCAAAGGGATATTGAATTTACATCGGCAAATGGAGAAAATGTTCGCAAACAAGTCAACCGTAATGATTTAAACGTTTTAAACATTTATATAAGCCAGTACCCTCCGGTAGATGAATATGATGACCGGCTTGCCAAACCCTATCTAAATCCTGATGGGAATAAGACCTCCGTCCATTCAGTATTATTCGCTAATGGGGAATATGAATCCTCTTTTGAAAAACTATCAAAGATCTTGGGGCAAAATATTTCGATAGATGTAGAGGAACCACATTCAGACGAGGATGTTGAACTCCTGAAAAAATCAACATTGGAATTTGCCCTGAATGCTAAAAAAAAGGAAAGAGAAGCTTTCGGGAATGGAAGGCCGTTATTTACTTACCTTTTCATAGCGGTTCAAGTAGTGGTTTTTATCTGGCTTGAATTGCATGGCGGGAGTACGAATAATGCTACTTTAATTAAATATGGTGCCAAATCTAACCTGCTAATATATGAAGGGGAATGGTGGCGGTTGATTACGCCAATTTTCCTTCACATTGGTTTTCTGCATCTCGCTATGAATACCTTGGCATTATATTTTCTCGGCACTGCTGTAGAACGAATATATGGCAATGCCCGGTTTGCTTTTATTTATTTGCTCGCTGGGGTTGCTGGTTTTATTGCCAGTTTTATCTTCAGTGCTAATATCTCGGCAGGAGCAAGCGGTGCCATTTATGGATGTTTTGGAGCATTGCTTTTATTTAGTACGATTTATCCAAGGCTCTTTTTCAGAACAATGGGGACAAATGTCATCATCGTGCTAATAATAAATCTTGTTTTTAGTTTTTCAGCAACAGGCATTGATACAGCTGGCCATTTAGGTGGCTTATTAGGCGGTTTTCTTGCTGCCGGGATAGTCCAAGTGCCAAATAAGAAAAAGTTGGCCCTGCAGGCTGTTTATTTGCTTCTCACCATCGGATTAATTTGGGGAAGCCTCACATATGGCTTTCATTCGCCAGAAGCCTATTTCACTCTTTCTTATTCTGAACTTCAAAAAGGCAAGATTGATGAGGCAAAAATAAATTTGCAAAAGGCGGTACAATTAAATCCAAATTTCCATGAAGCCTATTATAATCTGGCCATCATCAGTTTAAAAGAAAACAATCTCAAACAAGCAAAACAATTTGCAGAAAAAGCAGCTGATCTAAATCCAAATGATCAGCAATATTCTGATCTTGTCAAACAAATTAATCAACATTTGCAATCCTCTGGCGGAGGAAAATAGGTTCACCTTTGGCAGATTCCAGTAAGACTAATAAATGAGTTTTATCTTTAGCTAATAATATAAGGGGGATGGTACTGCCAATCGGATTTTCAATCGTACCATCTTCTTTTTTAATGCCTAGAAAATAGTTCTTATATAAGCCTTCCCACAAAGACCCGATAATCCTTTCTGTTTCTTTTTTGCTATAGCCGGAAAAAACTTCTGATTGTATTAAGTCGATCTCAGTTAAAGGAAATGCCTGATAATTATTCAGAGGAATGGAAAAGTGCCGTAACCCTTTGTTCCAGCTAATTTGAAGCATTCTTTTTGTATTATCATCTAACACTTGCTTCCATTGCTGCTCTTTTGCAGTAGTGGGTGTTCGAAAAACATCCTGGTTGGGAGATAGAGACGGAACGGTGTATAAATAATTGTTTGACATGGCTTGTGAACTGAAAATTTGGTTTCCTTTTTCATGAAGCTCTGCATGGTGGAAACTTATGGCTTGCAATAATGAATTATTTTGAACGTCTACACTTTTTTCTTGTCTTAAATTGTCTGTGTTAAGCTTCCATTCACCCAGCCTTTCAATTAATCGGCCATTTGAAAATAATAAGCTGATATCCTGGCGTAAATAAGCTTTTCGATCCAGTTTAGATTCAACGCCCCATTTTATATTACGTTTATCCAGCTTGGTTAAAGAAGTCTCCGCTTTATTAAACGTAACTTTTGGGTCGATTGGAAAAAAAGTAATGCTTTCTTGAACCTTTGGAAAAGCAGTTTCATAAATAACAGCCGCAATAATTACCATAATGGAAATAGCAAGCAAAAAGTGTATTTTTTTCAATATTTTCATCTCTCCCCAGCCATCTGGACATGCCAATGTTTTTGTCATATATATATGGGAAAACCATGTTTTACATGACTAGATTAATATCTCTTGAGGAGTGTTGTAGGCTTAGGGTATACTTTTTTTATAACGATTTCTCCAATTTTGATTTTAAGGGGATAGAAATGAAAACAATTTATGAAATTCAACAATTTTTAAAACAGTATGGAACGATCATTTACCTGGGAGATCGCGCTGCTGACTTGGAGTTAATGGAAATGGAATTAAAGGAGCTCTATCAGTCACAGTTAATTGAACCAAGAGAATATCAATCGGCTTTATTAATATTAAGGCATGAAATTCAATTTCAAAAAGAAAAAGATAAAAATAAAATATAAATGGGTGAGTAAAATTGGCAGAGAAATGGATTGTGGGCGTTGACCTTGGGGGTACAACGACAAAGCTTGCATTTATAAGCATGAATGGGGAAATCATTCAAAAATGGGAAATTCACACAGATAATTCTAATGAGGGACAAAATATTACAAAAAACATCGCCAGGGCAATAGATGAAAAACTTTTGGCACTGGGTGAAACGAAAGATAAATTAATTGGGATTGGGATGGGGGCACCGGGACCGGTTAATTATGAAACTGGAGAAATCATAAATGTCGTGAACTTGGGATGGAAGGATCATTACCCTTTGAAAAGCAGCCTGGAAAAGGAGACCTTGCTGCCTGCTGTAATTGAAAATGATGCAAACTGTGCCGCATTAGGTGAAATGTGGATGGGGGCAGGAGAAGGAGCAGAGAATCTTATCTGTGTTACGCTTGGTACTGGTGTGGGCGGTGGTGTCATTGTTGCCGGAAATATTGTACCGGGTGTTAACGGAGCAGGAGGCGAAATTGGCCACATTACCTCTAATGCAAAGGGAGGAGCCCCGTGTAATTGCGGTAAATCCGGCTGTCTTGAGACAGTTGCTTCAGCTACGGGAATTGTTCGTTTAGCTAAAGAGGAGCTAAAAAAAGGCCAAAGTGCAGGTGAACTCTTCGAAAGGTTTACGGAAAGCGGCAGTATTACGGCTAAAGATGTCTTTGATTCAGCTAGAAATGGTGACCCCTTAGCAAGTAATGTAATGAAGGAAGTCTCTTTTCATTTAGGGCTTGCTTTGGCGAACATTGCCAATACTTTAAATCCGAAAAAGATAGTCCTTGGGGGCGGGGTGTCTAAAGCTGGTGATATTTTACTCACCTCTGTTAAAGAACAATTTACTCAATATGCTTTTTCTGCAGTAAAAGAATCCACTGAACTAACTTTAGCCACCTTAGGCAATGATGCTGGTGTAATTGGCGCTGCATGGTTAATCAAAAATAAAGTTGTATCTGAAAAGAACCTGTGATAAACAGGTTTTTTTCTTTTCTAAACTCTCTTTTTTCTCATATGATTTTATTGATGGGAGGAGATTGTAATGGAGGTCACAGTTCGTTCCGAAGATACATTATGGTACTATAGTCAATTATATAAGGTTCCGCTCCAGCTTATTATTGAATCAAATCCACAGGCTTCATCGGAAAATTTGCAAGTATTAGAGAAAATTTCTATTCCGGGTTTCCAATCAGTTAAATATACAATAAGGTCCGGAGAAACATTATCGAGCCTCGCCACTTCGAGAAATCTTCCAATCGATGCGATAAAGCTGTTAAATCCATCCATAAACTTTGAACAATTAATTGGCAATGAAACCATTCTCTTGCCGGAAAGAATCATGATTCCCTATTTGCCGACCACTATTCCATGTGGATATAAATCTTTTTTAGAAGCGATCAGCTATTTAAAACAAATCTATCCCTTTATCACTGTTTCATCGATAGGGAGCAGTGTGTTAGAAAACCCAATACTGGAAATAAAAGTGGGCAGGGGGGCAAAAAAAATTCATATGAATGCGTCCTTCCATGCAAATGAATGGATTACAACACTTGTCCTCCTTCATTTGTTGAATAATTATTTGTTAGCCCTTACGAATGGTACTCCTCTAAGAGGAGTTGATAGTATGAAAATGTATCAGAATGTTGAGTTATCCTTAGTCCCAATGGTCAACCCGGATGGGGTCAATCTTGTGTTATACGGCCCGCCTCCAGAACAAAAAGAGATGACGATCAAAATAAATGAGAATCAGGAGGATTTTATTCATTGGAAAGCAAATATAAGGGGAGTCGATTTGAATAATCAGTTCCCGGCAAAATGGGAAATTGAAAAACAGCGCAAGCTGCCAAAATCACCAGCTCCGAGAGATTATCCTGGAGATGAGCCATTAACGGAGCCTGAGGCTATCGCAATGGCAGAGTTAATGAAACAACACCCATTTGATTGTATTGTCGCCTTCCATACCCAAGGGGAGGAATTCTATTGGGGATATGAAGGATATGAACCACCTGAAGCAGAAGTCATTGCAAAAGAATTTGAACGGGTCAGCGGTTATCAAGCTATTCGCTACGTTGATAGTCATGCCGGGTTCAAGGACTGGTTTATTCAGGAGTTTAAACGTCCTGGTTTTACGATTGAGCTTGGTAGGGGGATCAATCCGCTACCACTTTCAATGTTCAATGATATTTATAAAAGAACAGAAGGAATTTTTGTCGCTGCCATGCAACTATAGATTTATAAATTACAGAAGGTGTGCATGAAAAGCCGGTTACCCGGCTTTTTTCCATTTAACTATTTTGCTGAAACATTTCGCGGTCATTCACGGTCTAATTAACATAAGCAAAAAGAAGGGGGTTAAAGTTGATTGAAATGGAAAAACGGAAATTACTTAGATTTTTTTGCCTAGGATTGATCATTTTGCCCCTCATTCTATGTGCCTGTACAGGTCATAATCCTGCAAAGACAAAATCTTCTTCAAAAAGTGAGAAAAAAAAGCCTCCTGAAGCCATTTCAACAAATGATTGGAAAGTACCCATTTCAATTCCAAAAGGAGAATTTTTCAAATCGGCGGGATGGCTTAGTGAGGACGAGGTTCTTTACATCACCAATATGAAACAATCCTCAAATGTCTATATTTATCATTTATTAACCGGTAAAAGTGAATTAATAGAAAAAAGCGCTTCACCGATTGTTAATGTTACTATCAGCCCATCTAAAAAATATATTTTGATCCAATCAGCCCCTACGTCCGATAATGGTTTCATTCAGATTATTGATAGAAAGGGGACTAAAATTTGGCAGCAATCTATCAAAGCGCATGAGTTGGAATTTGAATGGAATCCGTATGATGAGTCAAAAATTCTTGTCACTAATTTTAATGAAGATTGGTCCTTTAAGAATTTATTAATAGACCTTAACAAAACAAAAATTACCGAGATTTCTATCCCTCAGCCTTTTCTTAAGTGGGTGGATAAAGGATCTGTTGCCTATCTAAAATGGAAACAGCAAAATCTATCACCATTTGCCCCATTAATTTTTATGACGGTAGATCATAAACAAGAAAAAACGGTCGCTAAGGCGGTTTTTCATTTTTCAGCTTTTCAAAATGGGCTCATGACTATTAAGACAGATAAGCAAGAAAAGACAAAATCCACCTATACCTTTTTTGATCAATCATTAAAGCCCTTTTATTCTTTTTCCATACCCCAGTTGACAAATTATTCAGATTTGGTAGTCCCTTTTAATGATTTTATTGAAAGCAACTATCAGTTCCTTACCTTCATACCGCTTGAAAGTACGGAGGAGGATTCTTATACGGAAGGTTTTGACCTCCTAACCATTGATATTCAAAAGGGAAAAAAGGACTTAATCCTAAAGGGAATGGAAAATCAACCGCTGCTATGTTCGCCTCAAGGAGAAGCCTGCTTGTATGGAAACAGTCTCGAAAAATTGATCGATTTAAAAAAGAAAAAAATATTCAAACTAGTGAAAGAATGACCTTGCAAATGTCATTCTTTTTTCATGTTTGGCTTTGTATGGTAAAATCGCAGGTGTGGTGCAATAACAGGAGAAAGGTGAATGATAAATGGCTATAGTGGATGTAACGGTTATACCAATTGGAACGGAAACACCAAGTGTGAGTAAATATGTTGCAGGTGTTCAAAAAATACTGCAGAAATTTGCTGAGGATGGAAAAATACATTATCAATTAACGCCGATGAATACGATTATCGAAGGAGAATTGCCCGTTTTATTCGATGTTATTCAAGCAATGCATGAGGCTCCATTTTCAGAAGGCATTCACAGAGTCGCCACTTCGATTCGAATAGATGACCGCAGGGATGTTAAAAGGAGCATGGAGTATAAAGTAGAAAGAGTAACAAACCTTTTAAAGGACGGGGAGATTCAATAAAAAAGACTGCCGTTGGGCAGTCTTTTTTGAGGAGCTATCTTGCGATTAGTGTGCTTCACCGACTGGCACTCCATTGTGAATAACGGTCATGATGACAAACCAGCCAAAAACGCAGAATGCAGCCACGCCCCAAAATGCACCTAAGAAATTTTTATCCTTAAGTGCTCTAAATCCACCGATACCAGCGAGAATGGTTACTAAGAAAAAAATAATTTCTAATCCCATTTATTAAGCCCCCTTTTTAAAGTTAAATATCAGGCAAATGCCTATTATGAAAAGTATTATGTAGAAATATTATATACATTTGTTACCTATTTTATATTTTTTTCAATTATTTGTCGAGGGCGAAAAAACGTCAATATTGTTTCATTTTCCCTATATTTTATTATAATGTACAATAATAGTATTGTTATTTTTAAATGGAGGTACTCTAATGAAATGGTCACAAATTCCGTTAGGTGTTTTACAAACGAATTGTTACATAGTAGAAAGTTCTGATCAGTCTTGTATCATTTTTGACCCGGGCAGTGAAGGAAAAAAACTAATCAACTGGCTTACTAAAAGAAGCCTAAAGCCAATTGCCATTTTCTTGACACATGCGCATTTCGACCATATTGGCGCAGTTGATGAAATTAGGGATCAATATCAAATTCCTGTTTATGTTCATGAAGAGGAAGAAGATTGGCTAACAAATCCAAAACTAAATGGTTCTCAATTTTTTCAGGTGAAAAATGCCGTTTGTGTGAAAAAAGCGGAGCATCTATTAAAAAAGGAAGAAACAATAAAAATTGGCGATTTTGAATTTTACGTGTATGAAACACCAGGTCATTCACCGGGGAGTGTTTCTTATTATTTTCAGAAGGATCACTTTGTGGTATCAGGAGATGCATTATTTCAAAGCAGTATTGGACGGACAGACCTTCCAAGAGGAAATCAATCCCAGCTGCTAAAAAGCATTCATGAAAAATTGTTATTCTTGCCAGAAGAGACAGAAGTATTGCCGGGACATGGCCCAATTACAACTATTGGAGAAGAAATGGACAGCAATCCATTTTTAAATGGATTTTAATCAAAAAAAGAAAAACCTCTCTCTATTTGAGAGGGGTTTTTCTTGGGGATGTTCTATTCTTATAATGGGAGGGGATATAGTTAAGCTACTAATCTAACAATATTATAAAGTATACACTATGTCAATAGTGAAAAACGGGAAGGAGCCCGAATGATTACCTACTTAAAAAACATCATTTTAGAATCACCAAATAAGCTCATTTCATATGCGGAATTTATCGGTGCTGCTCTCTATCACCCCGAATACGGCTACTATATGAAGGATCAAGTAAAAATTGGCCGTGAAGGAGATTTTATTACGACAAGTAATATCTCGGATATTTACGGAAGAATAATCGCTAAATGGTTTTCAAAAATCAGTAGGAAATTTGAATTACCAGCTGTCTTTTGTGAAATTGGTGCAGGAAATGGCCGGTTTGCTCATGCATTTTTGCAAGAATGGCATGAATCGATACAATCCCCCTTACAATATTATATTGTCGAAAGCAGCCCATTTCATCGGAAATTGCAGAGGGAATTGCTTAGTCAGGATTATTCAGTCACACAAGTGGACACGCTCAATGATTTAAAGGGTTTTGAAGGGATGGTCTTTTCGAACGAACTATTTGATGCTTTCCCGGTTCATGTTATTCAAAAAGAGGAAAACCAGATTTTTGAAATCATGATAGGCATAAAAAATGATCAGTTATTCGAAGAGAAGATGCCATTGGTAAATCCGGAGATTCTTCGATTTTTACAAGAAAGTAAATTAACATTGAAGGATAAGCAGAGGATTGAAGTCCCTCTGGCAATGGAAAAAATGCTGGAGACAATCGCCCGGACATTATCTAAAGGCTTGGTTGTCACGGCAGATTATGGGTACAGCAATGAGGAATGGCAGGAATCCAACAAAGCACAAGGCAGTTTGAGAGGTTATTATCACCATCAAATGGTTCATGATGTTTTGCAGAATCCAGGAGAAATGGATATCACCACCCATATCCATTTTGATTCTCTTATTCAAAAGGGCGAACAGGTGGGATTGAACTGTGTAAGCAAGCTAAGACAAGATGATTTCTTGGTGAAGACCGGCATTCTAGAAGAGTTGGCAAATCATTATGACCCTAACCCATTTTCTGAAATAAGTAAACGCAATCGAGCGATACGAAGCTTAATTATGCCTTCTGGAATCAGTGCATATTTCCATATCCTTATTCAACGAAAAGGATTGAATCTCAATCATCATCAGTTGTTTAATTTATAAAACAAGAGGAAGTCCCACAGGGATCAAACCCGCGTGGGACTTCCTCTTTTTTAAAATCCTACAGTGCGCCGTGCAGAGGCATCATAAAAGTAGACCAATACGTGAAACCTGCAAAGAAAATTGTTAAGTAGGCCCCGAAAATATACAAATACATACGCTCGGATAGTTTTAGATAGCTAAGCAGAACAAAGAATCCAGTCTGGGCTAAAAATAACAGGGATGTTTTATGCATATCACCAAGGTAAAACATTACTGTAAAAATGCCCGTCCAAAAACCCAATACTCTGAACATGCGATCCATATGTAACCCTCCTTTTACCCAACGAATACCATCATTACATAATTATAAAGTAAAAGTCAGGGTAATGTAAATAATGGTTTCAGATTAATTGGTAACAATTGCATGATAGGAACAGGTATCACAGCCGTCAAACATATTTTCTTTTTCAATTAGTTCGACGGATTCGAAAAGTGCTTCAAACATGCCTTTTAAAAATTCCTGGTGCATGTTGCAAACTGTTTCATGTTCCTCAGCCACTTCTTTAAATGGACAATTGAAGATTTGGAAATAGATTTTCGTTTGATCACCACTAGCTTCAAATTCCGGATAAAAGCCGGCTAGTGTTGCTGCACTTTTTAATATGGTTAGTTTTTGCTCGAAATTTAATTCATCACCAAGTGATCTTTTCGCCATTTCTTGCTCAATTACTTCTGCTCCAAATTGCTTACCTGTAAGATAAAGAGCTTTTTTTCCTGCTTCTCCAAGTGTCAGCATGGTTTGGATGGCTACTTTAGATAGGAGCATATAATCACGGAATGGAAAATGAAGCTGAATGACATCATCTGATAAACGATATAATCGGCTTGGTCTTCCGCCTTTGCCTGTCTTCTTTGTTTCAGATGCCAACATATTTACATCTTCAAGTTTAGATAAATGCAGCCGCGCTACATTTGGATGAATATTAAAGTTTTCAGCAACCTCCTGGACTGTCACTTCTTGATGCCGTTTTGTAATGTATTGATAAATATAATAACGCGTTGGATCTGATAAAACATTTGTTATTTTTAATGTTTGTTCCATTTTGGCTCACCTCGGCCCCCCATAATTTATTCCATTATAATACAGCCGTTATTGCATGGGAATGAGGTTAACAATGTTAACACTATATGTTTAGAAAATGTTCACAATTACGGTTTGCATGCTAGTTTTATACTTGACAAATATTATACGAAATTTATACATAATGTATAGATCAAGTGGTGAATATAGGTAAATCCGCAAATAATGGTTTTTGTCGGATTATATTAAAAATATTTTAAAAAAATTTTAGTTTTTAGAAGGAATACAAAGAAATCTGTCGAAATAATTTAGTGAAAAATGAAGGAGGTGCTACCCATTGTAAGTGCGATTGAAATTTTAGCAAATAGGATCATCAAAGATGCTACAAGAAACAGAGCGACGGATATTCACATTATGCCTCGCAAGAATGACACCCTTGTCCAAATCCGTTTAACCAACAAATTAATCCCCCGAATATCTCTTCCAAAAGATGAATGTGACAAATTAATCTCTCACTTTAAATTTACAGCCAATATGGATATCGGGGAAAGAAGACGTCCGCAAAATGGAGCCATTGTTTGTGAAGTTGACGGACAATTGATGGGGCTCAGACTGTCAACACTTCCATCAAACAACAGAGAAAGCCTTGTGATTAGGCTATTGCCTCAGCAGGAACAAATTCCCTTTCATCAACTCTCATTATTCCCTTCCATGACCAGAAAATTGCTAGCACTCTTAAAACATGCCCATGGATTAATAATCTTTACGGGACCAACTGACAATGAAAAAACAATAGATAAAAAGAATAAGAGGAAAAGAGAATAATAAGGATAGCGGAAGCGCATGCTTTATGGCGCTCAAAAGGACAATAGAGGGGGATCTTTACATTCCTTATTGAACTAAAGCGGCAGTTTACTTGAAGAAGAGGGAATCGTTGACCAAGTGTAGAATATTTCCCTTGGAGAGTGATTTTATGAATGTTAGATTCTCGTTTGATTTAGATAAAACTGTTCCTAATGGACCAGAATACTTTGCTTACGAAAATGGTTTTATCGAAGGTGCTTTAAACATTTATGTAAATGAAAAATTGTTTTTTGATGATCCATATATCAATCTTGCAGAGTTAGGAATCCAACTGGGTGAATGGTTACAAAAGATTCGCAGAGGTCTTAGAGAAAATATGGACTACGACACAATTGACCACGATGAGGAAATACTCAATTTCTTTTATGTAGGTAATGACTATTGGAGAATTTATTCAATTTGGCAGGAGTTTGAAACAAACAAATATATTACCACAACAGTATTAGTTGAAGCGGTAACACAATACATACAGGAGTTAAATAAGGAACTTCACGAAATTGATTACGTTGTTAAACTTGATGATTTCCTTCAATAACCCACCCCTTATCTAAATCAAGAGGACAAATCTTATTTCACTAACGGGTGCTTGAGTGAAAGAACAATGATAGCTGCTGTGGTTATATTTTCTTGTTGAGCTACCATGGAAGAACGGGTTAAAATTCCATCCTCTGTGGTGAAGCTGTGCTTCATGGATGGCTAACGGGGCAGTTTAGTTGAAGAAGAAAATAATTATTATCACATTTGACTGATATTGTGAAGTCAGAACGACTCATTCATGTCCAATTAAAAATGGTACCCAAAAGGTACCTTGGAGAAGTTGTATCTCAGAACGATTTTAGTATATGTCACTTATTAGTTTTTGCTAACAAAAATACCACCCGTTTTAGGTGGTATTAAGAAACTAGAATCCAAATGGTCCTGGTGGACAGCAAGGATTAACCGGACAACCGCACATTGTATGTGTTTCACAGCATTCATTTACACATGATTCGGTATGCGGGAAAAAGTGTTGATGGTTAACATGAAGCTTATTGACCGTTGTCGTATGAGAAGGATGGACATGAGAAACTACCTTATTAAATAGGTTTGTTTTTACATATTGTTGTGCAGGGTCAAATGTTCCTGGATCATATTGTGTAGGAAACACTTGTGGTGGGCAGTATTGCGGCGGACATGGTGGTGGCGGACAGAATTGAGCTGGTAACGCTTGTGGCATTACATTCGGCATTACATTTGGCATCATATTTGTTCGAAAACCGCCAAATCCATTATTTATATTCATCATTAAATGACCTCCAGTTGTATTTGTCTTGTTACAACATCAGTCTATGTAATTTTTTAAGATGTGGACTAGTATAGTCACCTATTTTATGAAACTAAAAAATAATACCCACACGAAGATAATTTGCAAAAAAAGAGATGGTGCTTGTTTAACTAAAGGATGCTTATGTTAAAGATGGGATTACTGCTGAGATCCCGTCTTTTTATTGTGCCCCCATGTAAATAAAAATGAAAAAAAGACAATATGAAAGTGGACCTAATCTATAAGTTTTAAAATTCACCGAGGTCGACTGAGTCAGATAAACGGTTGGGCTCTAAGGCACCATAGTGTATCGACCCTCTTATTCAGTCAATCATCATTAGACACTGATCCATTTTCATAATCCGTAGTGTATCACAGATGTAAGGTTGGATTACGAGTTGTTTTGCAAATAAGATGAGTTTACATTTGTTAAAACAATTTTTTCCTATTTTTATATAATAAATCATTTAATTGGACAAGTCCCCCATTCATTTGGAATCATTCTGAATATCATATTTGTGTAACATAAAATTTAATAGAAAAGGAGTTGATTAAATGGGTTGGTATGGTAAACAGAACAATGAAGAGAAGGAAGCAAACAATAATAACAGAAACAAAAATTATAACAATAACGATAATGATAATCAAAATGAAAATGAAAATGATCTAAAAAATAGTAATAATGCTAAAATTCTCAACAGCGGAAACTCTTATGTCGATGTTAAGGTTAATATTTCGTCCAAAAATGAATCTAAAGCTGAATCTGAACAAGAGCAGGAACAAGAACAAAGTATTAGTGTAAATGGGAAAAAAAAACATAAGTATTGTTAGTATAAAGATTACTATTTAACTGGGAAAATATTATCTCAGTTAAGTAGTAATCTAATTTTTAGCATGATTATGAAAGGAGGTCATAAAATGGCATTTATGGGGCGAACAAACAATGCTAACGAACATACAAAGTATAGAAGCAAATTCGATAATGATAATCAAAATGAGCTGGTGAATGGTACACTAGCTAAAGTAAGTAATAGTGGTAATTCTGATGTTGATGTTAATACAAAAATTGATGTGCATATTGATGTAATGCCGATTGCATTAGCGATTCTATATTCATCTTTAGCCAATAAACAACTTTCACAAAAAAAATTTCGATATGCCATGAAGCAATTATATGAGTATAAATCGAACTAAGAAATCCATTTCCCAAAACTCTCATTTAATTTTCCATTAAATAAGCCCTTCTCAATCGAGAAGAGCTTTTTCTAATTCCATTATTAGGGTTTTAAATTGTCTTATAATAGTTGAAGCTTACATGCATATTATTATTAGGTACTATAAAGCTTATGGTTGCTTTTTACTAATTATGGAGCTAACTTGGAAGCATTAGTCAGTAAGCTGTGGTGAATTGTACCATTTAAAAGAGGAAAAATTGGTTTTTATAATGATTTTTCTTCAACTAAAGGGTGCTTTTGCTGAATAAGGAGTTGCATCGGCAATCCATTTTTTTGTTGTGCTAACGGGTGAGTTTACTTCAATAAGGGCAGGATAATGATTTTTATTTTTAGTCATTCAATTATTTTATTAATGATTAAAAAATGGGGAAATTATTAATAGGTGATTGAGATGAAAACTAAAAAACAATCCTATATTCCAGTTATTTGGAAGTTCTGGTTTTGTCACGCATTCGCATTTTTATGGTTCCTTTTTTCTGTATATTTTTCTATTCCTTGGATTAAAGATTTAGAACATATCATTGGAATAGTTCCTTCGATTTTAATAATAGCTGCGATTGCCTATTTTCCTGGATATTTAAACGCATTTATGGTGATTAGTCTTTTCTTTGATAAGCAACCAGAATTTAAGGTACACAATCCAACAGATCCCCTTTCCATTTTTATTTCCTGTAAAAATGAGGAAAAGGGCATCGCCGATACTATTCGTTATATTGCCCAGCAAGATTATACAGGTAAAATGAACATTATTGTAATCGATAATGCATCGACGGATGAAACTGGCAGCATGGAACTGAAAGCAGGTCAGGAATATCATTTAGACTTAAAGGTCATTCATGAAGAAAAGCCTGGTAAAAATTTTGCTCTTAATCGGGCATTAGCCATGGCTGATACCCCCTTGATTATTACTCTTGATGCCGATACGCTTTTAACGAAATCAGCAGTTCGGTTCCTAGTGTGTAGATTATTATCGGCACCAAAAGATCTTTGTGCTGTTGCAGGCTCTGTACTTGTTAGAAATAGTCGCAAAAATTTTTGGACTAAGATTCAGGAATGGGATTATTTTTTAGGTATTGCTTCAATTAAAAGACTTCAAGGATTTTATCAAGGAACATTAGTTGCTCAAGGAGCATTCAGTTTATATAAAAGGGAAGCACTTGAAGAACTCGGGGGATGGGATGATGCTATTGTGGAAGATATAGTGCTAACCTGGAAAATGTTACAAACGAATTGTAAAGTATATTTCGAGCCTCTTGCAGTTGCATTTACCGATGTTCCTGAAACGTTAGTCCATTTCGCAAGACAAAGAAGTAGATGGGCAAGAGGAATGATTGAAGCGTTGAAAAAAGTAAAACCTTGGAATCAACCAGCCATTTTCACAAAGTATCTTACAGGAACAAATCTTATTTTTCCTTACTTAGATTTTGTATACAGCTTTGTTTGGATTCCTGGGTTGATACTGGCTTTCTTTGGCTATTATTATATCGTTGGGGCGACGATTCTTTTTGTTTTACCATTAGCATTATTAACGAATTATGCAATGTACCATTTTCAGCGAAAAGTATTTCAAAGGTTAGATCTTAAGATCAGAAAAAATATATTTGGCTTTTTTGCATACGTATTGACTTATCAATTGTTTATGTCCCCCATATCGGTTTGGGGATATGCTCAGGAATTTCTACAGTTAAAAAGAGTTTGGAAATAGGTCAATTTATTACCACAGGAAGTTTCAAACATGTTTTATCGGCTACCATACAAGTCGTATTGGTTCATATTTGATTGGTACTAGTGGAGATTTAAATTTTTGCCTTACTTTAAGAAGGGGATACCTATGGCGATTGCTTTTTCTTATTCGGTATAGATCCAACTAGTTTCACTCTTTAGGATGATTATTGTTTATTTCTCACTGTAAAGAAAGTTTGTGAAGAAATATACTTAAACTAATGGGTGCGATTGTTCAGTAAGAGCAGTCGCTTTTCTTGTTCCACTAACGGTAGCAGGTTAGCATAATAAGGGCATAACCAAAAGGGAAGAATAATTCAGAGGTGATATGAAACGGTTATGTTTTTTATTAATATTTATTTCATTTTTTTCTTTGAAAATAGTTAAAGTACAGGCAGAATCGAAATATCTGTATAACGAAAACAACTCACTTGACATTACTATAATGGAATATAGTTCAAAAAAATACCATCGAAATTTAATGGATTTAGGATAGTTCATTTGTCAGATTTGCATAGTAAGGCATTTGGAGAAAATCAAAAGGTTATATGCCAAAAAATAAAATTGTTAAAACCAGATTTAATCGTATTTACGGGGGATTTAGTTGATCAAAAGAATTATGACGAAGGAACAAGTCTATCGTTAATGAGGGAGATAAATAAAATTGCACCAGTTTATTTTGTGACTGGAAATCACGAATGGTGTTCAAGAAAGTTTAATTCACTTGAAAAAAAATTAACCACTCTTGGCGTTAAGGTGTTACGAAATAGCCAGGAAAAGGTTCATATTGATAATGATAATATTTATATAATTGGCATAGATGACCCAGCTATAAATAACGGTGATGAGAGTAAACTCGTTAGATCTGAATTAAAAGAGGCATTAAACAGTATTGAAAATCAAGGAGACTTTAAAATACTTTTATCTCATCGACCTGAACTGTTTCCGATATATACAAAATTCAATCTTGATTTAATTTTTTCTGGTCACGCCCACGGAGGACAAATTAGGTTACCCTTAATTGGAGGTTTAATCGCCCCTAATCAGGGATATTTTCCTGAGTATTCTTCAGGTAAGTACAAAAATCGAAATTCAACAATGGTGGTTAACAGAGGGTTAGGAAATAGCATATTTCCTCAGAGGCTATTCAATCATCCAGAGATTATTGTTTTAGAACTATCCCATAGGGATAAATAAATGAAAGACATCTTATTTTAAAACTTGTTCATTATTTCAGATGGGATTGCAGCAGCGATTCCATCTTAGTTGTTCTTCAACTAAAGTGCAGATTAGCTTAAGAAGGAAATAACTACTTTATGTTGAAATTATCCCTTAAATTAAAAAGTTTATTAAAAATATACCCCTCACTAATGAGGGGTATATCTTATTTATCTTGTGCAAGTTCTTTTCTATTGGGAGCAAGTGGTGGCTGTTCTAACCATTTGTTTTCCACCATAATATCGAACCAATTTTTTGTCAATGCTAATGTTTTTAGAATTGTCTTTTCATAAACGACAGCTAGGTCTGTTCGCATGGCTCCTGCTAGACCTGTACCGTAATATACTTGTGCAGTTTGACCCAAGAAACCCATATGATACAACATTAATTTATCTGAAAAAGGAGAGTCCTGTGACGTTGTAACCTCTGATTCCCACGACATTGGAACGGGCAAATTATCCTTGTGCAAAATACTTGCAAGGGCTTGTATGTTTTCATCTGCCTTTTTTCCTATTTCCTCAAAAAACGTTCTTATTTCTTCCGATTCAGCGACTTGACTGAACCCGATTGAAAGAGTTTTTGCCATAATGCTTTTTTTAATGTTAAGAGAAATACTGATTATTTCTGTAGCAGATAAAAGTCTCCGTTTTCCGAAGAATCCATCAGAAAAATCTTTGGTGGAAATATATTCAGGGTTCTCTTTAGGATAGAAATAGGGATCTCGTTGGAATTTTCCTTTTTTAAGCAATAACTCAATGGTTAAATCGTACATCCTTTTTGCATCATTATCACATGAATTGTAAAATTCCCGTAGGTCCTTTCTGACAGAAACACTTAAAGCAGTGGTATGACCCAACAAACCATGTATCGTCATTATATGTAAATAATTTAAGCAGAATGTGTCAGAAAACAATCTATCTGCACTCTTATTAAGATCGGACTCAGTAAATCCATTCGGAACTGGAAAACCATCTTTCTCAATGAAGGAAACAAGCTGCTTCTTTTGCTTTTCCCATGTCTCAATGGCAATTTCAAAAACATTTTTCACCTCTTCGTCTTCCAAAATAGAAATCATATATTTATTTACTATCTCGGTCATCGTTCCGTTTATATACTCCCCCCATAGTGTTCCAATTTCGGAAGACGTAAGTTTTAAATTATCATTTTCCATTTGTTCTCACCTCTTTCGTATTTTTTACTGACTCAGAAATAGTTATGCGTTTCCTTGGACTTAAACCTCTTAGTTGATAATAGTTGAGCAGTTTCTTGTTGAACTAACGGGGTGCTATACTACAAGAAGGATTTTCACAAACATTAGCCGGCTCATAAATAAAACAGGGAATGAGGATCACCTCATTCCCTGTTTTGTGGTTCCATTAATTACTTTTACATTGCTTGTAATATAATTGTATAATTTGGTATTTAAAATAATTAGTATGAGTGCTAATAACTAGTGGATATCTACTTTATCTATAATTAGTTTAGTTATATTTATATTACTCGCTCTACTGCTAATAGAAAAACAACAGATTAAAAGAATAAGAGGAAAAGAGAATATGAGGAATTGAGGAAGCGCATGTCTACTGATCAGAAAGTGCAGGATTTAAGACGCTCAAAATTATTGTCAAACTAAAAAGGGGAACCACTTTCTTGTTTAACCGTTCACCATTAAAGGAAGGCTTGATTTTTTTAAAAATATTCCTCTTTATAAAATATTTTTTAATGGTAATATAAACTTGTAAATATATTACAATTGAGGAGTAGATTACAGTGGGTAAGAGATTGGTTGGACTAGGAGTTGCTGTTGCGGTTGTGGGTGGGCTAAATGTAATTCCTATGAACAATTTAGCATATGCCAAAGGTGACCAAAGCAATAACGGTAACCAATATGGATGGACTGAAAGTAATGGCAATCATTATGGATTAATAAAACAGGGGAAAATTCTTCAAGAGCAAACAGTTACTTACACAGCGGCTGATGTTATGACTGGCAAGATAACTATACAGGAAAATCAAACAGTTATTTTTGAAAACTACGTAATTAAATTAAATGCAGATACTTATTTAGTCACAAAGAATGGCGTGGAAATTGCTAGTGGATCAGCTTCTGATTCAACATTTACATTGACTTATGATCCGGCTGGTTCTTGGATTGTCCTAGCAATCGTTAATAATACCACCGGTAGTTGGACTCCCATTCCCCTACTATTAGCTACAGCAGTAAATGATTTTACAAGCGGAAATGGCTTACTCCTAGGTGTTACATCATATGGAGATTTATGTTACTTTAATGGGTTTTATATACATTCCGATAAATCTCAAAATATAGTAACGATAACGAAAGATGGTACTGTTATCGAAGAAGATCAATATCCATCTATAGACAACGTAATGTTATTAAATAGTTGGCAAACAGGCAAAGTTGGACTATATATCAATGATAACTTAGTATATTCATTTAATTGACATAATTGCAGACGGCATAAAAAATGCTGTCTGTTTTGTTATATTTTCCTAGCTGAGATTGCGATCCCCTATACATAAAATAATTTAACCAACAATTCCAATCACTTAAAAGTGATTTCAATGTTTGTAGCTAATGAACTAGAAATGAATCTCAAACAGACAAACGATATGTCTAACCTTAAAACAGCGGTTTTTCGACTCCAGCAAGATCATCATGACCTTTATAATGTTCCTCTAGAAAGTTAGTGGATCATCCACTCTTTCTTTGAATCGTATCGCTTGGCGATATAGCTTGCAAATAACTCCTCAGAAATTTATTTAAGAGTCACAGAACTACTCTTAAAACACAGACAGCCAAATCAAAATCATCCAAAAGTAATTTGTTCTTACTATTCGGATTCCCGGGAAATATCAACAAATCCCGAGTAAATATCGAAATAAATGTCGAAGAGTGGGTACTAGATGTTAATTCAGCGAATCAGCCGGGAAATGCCGGACGGGGCGGAGCTGGAGAGAGTGATTGCGGACGGCGAAGGGACTACGGAATCGGTGCGGGAACTGGACCAATAATCCACAAAAAAACGAAGGTCCGACCTTCGTTTTTTTAGCTCTATATATATTATCTGCGTTAAATTTGGAAAGAACATTTTGACGGAATTACTTGGAAAATTAATGCAATTAACTATCTTATCATTATAGAAAAACAGGTATCTATCATGCTAAAATCTATAAATATAGAATCATAAATAAGGGAGAATGAGAGAATGAAATCAGTCATACTAAAAGCAGGAATCGTGACTTCGATCCTATTGCTGGGTTGGTCGCATGAACCCGCTTCGGCGGAGACGAACTTGACGACGATGTGCGGCAAACTAACCCCCCATCAAAATCCAACGCATCAGCAGATGGACTGTTTGCTGACCAACGCTGCCCTGGAAGAAAATATCCCGCCTGAAGTCGTAAAAGGGGTTGCGACACAAGAAAATGGCAATTGGGAACAATTTAAAGCGGATGGGTCGGCGAATATTTCCGGTGACGGAGGAATAGGCGTCATGCAAATTACCGATACCACAGGTTATGACGAAACGAAATTAGGAAATGATGTGGTCTACAATATCCAAGCCGGTGTGCAAATGTTGAGCGAGAAGTACAATCAGATCTACAGCACGGGTACGGATCAGCTTCCGAGAATAAACGGCGTTGGTCGAAACGTTATAGAAAATTGGTATTTCCCCGTGATGGCGTATAACGGCACCAAATCGGTCAACAGCCCTCTCTATCAGAAGACTGGCAAAATCAATACGGGCGCATATCAAGAAAGTGTTTTTCGTTACATTGACATGTTCAGCTATTCCAATGACACGACATTCGCGCACTTTCCTTTCAAAACAACTGATTTTATTTATGATACAAACAACGACATTCAATTCAAAAAGATGAACTATACCGTTACCGACCAGATGCATGCTTCTACCTATTATTTTAAAAAGGGAGATCAAGTGGTTGTCACCCAGGATGGTGTCCATGTGCATAATGATCCTTCTACCCACTCCCCTTCTGTGAAAGTCAACAAACATGTCGCACTGTTCATTGACGGGCATTTTCAATATGATAAGTCGAACAACCTTTACAACCATTTTGTATGGTACCATGTTACATCGGCAGACCACAAAGTGAAGGGCTATCTTTCTACCGCATATATGATGAAAAAAGTCGTTGCGCCGAAAGTGAACCCGGTGAATGACCAGGATGGTTATGTATCCGGCAGCGCTCCTGCGGGTGTGATGGTCAACATTATGAACGGAACGAAACTCCTCGGCAGCGCAACGGCTGGACCAAACGGAGTTTTCAAGGCGAAGATATCCCGTCAAAAAACAGGCACGATCGTAACGGTCACCTATACGGACAATTTGAATGAGGTGAGTGACCCGGCGAACCTCACTGTTCATCCGTACAATGGATGGTTCACGCAAAATGGCAAGCGATACCATTATACCAACGGAAGATATAATACTGGCTGGCAAAAAATCAGTGGGAAGTGGTATTACTTTTATTCGAGTGGCGTCATGGCACATGATACCAAGATCGGTAAATACAGACTTGGTCATAGTGGTGCAAGGCTATAATAAGATTTTCGTTTAAAAAGAGTGGCTAAAAATTGTCTAAAAAAATAAGGGACCCTCTCGAATGAGAAAGTCCCTTATGTATTAGGCAACAATATTTTTGTGAACTAAAAGAAAACAAAAAACCATGGTTTACATATGAAATAGAACCTAAATAAACAATGAGGTAAGGTGTGGGGGAAGCCAAAATGATTAACTGGTTTGAATGGGCTTGGGAACAGTTAGTTAGTTTTATCCAATTAGTAATGGCAGGTGCAATATCGTTTTTTTTCATGACGGTTGTTCATATATTCGCTTTCATAAAGATGGTTATAGGGTGGTTTTAACGCCGATCGCTTTTTTGAAGCGGCTTTTTTATTTGGTCAAAAGGACAATCGGTGTTTTTTCTCAAAGGGAAAACCGGTGACTGTGGAATAAATTTACTAATTTTCTCTAAAATGGTACATTTTATACAAATAAATCGGACACTTCTACATTTATAAATCGGCTGCACTACACTTGTTCAAGTAAAGGGGCAGGTTAGTTTAAAAATGAGTAAACCCAAATAGGTGAGGGAAATGTAATTGAAATAACACTTTTATACATCGAGGGTGACTTGATAATGTTTTGGTTAAAAATAGTTTGTGCTACAATTTCAATTTGTATTTTTTTGTATTTAATGTTGCAAGGTTCAAGGTTAAAGAAAGAATTTAAAGGGTCAATCCACGATGATAGGAGTATTTCAAAGAGATTTATACATAGATTGGAAAAAAAATTAAGAATCGAGATTATTTTAGTTATTATAGCAACTATTTTCGCTATAATAACTTTTATAATAAATGACCTCTTCTTAAACTAATGGGTGCTTATGTTAAAGATGGGATGGCTGCGGCGATCCCGTTTTCTTATTGTGCTAACGAGTGCAGTTTAGTTTAATAAAGCATCATGTTAAAAAAAGTGTTTTGTATTGCGTAAAATAAGGTGCATGAAATTAGGACCATTTATATAAAAGTGATTTTTTGTTATTCCATGGGGGAAAATACCTTTTAAAAAGGGGATTGGTTTTTAGGAGGTTGAGGTATTGTCACTAGCGATTTGCGTGCTCATTACATGGTTTGTGATTATTGTACTTACACATATTCCGAAAAAATTATCCGAACTTGATATGCTATTCCTTTATTTTGTTAACACCATTTTTGACCTCAGTATATTTACGGTGCTTCATGTCAATCTTAAATGGATTGTGGTGAATCGTTCCTTTGAGGACGGAATAGCTGATTTAATAAGCCGTTTATTTATGATTCCGCTTGTATTTGTGATTACATCCAATATTCTTTTATATAATTGGAAATTTTTGAAATGGGTGATTGTCGCCCTCATTATTTTAAGTTTTATCCCGTTGCAGCTATTGCTAAAGAAGTTGGGAATGATCGCGACTCCTCATATGAATATGGCATATAGTTTGTTAATGTTTAGCAGTTATGCTGTTTTTTCGAGATTTATGGCATGGGTGATAGTCCGTGCGGGTCGAAAAGAAGGGAAGAATATATGAATATTTATGATAACCATTTCAACTCAAATGAATGGTTTATTATTATTGGACTGTGCATTGGAACGAGCGTAACGTTTCTTTTGCCAAAAAGATTCCCTAGAAAAACGGCGATTGTATTTTTTACTTGTGGCATATACAGCGGATTCTTCTTTGACCATTCTCTCAGTGTGGAACCTGTTAATTTATATGATGTAAATGACAATTCTTCTTATCAATTTATGGATTTCCTCTCTTACGTTTCGTATGGTCCGTTCAGTTACTTGTTTTTTTATTTCTATGACCGCTTTAGACCTAAATCGAATCCTATTTACATTCTTATTTGTTCTTTAATAAGCCTTGGAATGGAATGGTTGGCTACTTATGTTGGTGTCTTTCATTACAGGGAAGGATACAACCTGTCTTATTCATTACTTATATACTTGTTAGTTCAAAGCTGTTGGCTTCTAATATATCGTCGATACCATGGATCTATTTACAATTAAAATCCAATTCCGAATTAATTAGGTATTCCAGTATTGTGTATTCGAGATGATTTTTTTTAACTATTAACAAAATAAACACAATCAGTCTATAACGGGTTCAAAAGTTGAATTACTAACTGCGATTTTCGATACTTTTCTTATTGAAGTAACGGGTGCGTTAGTTTAATAAATAAGTAAGAAATCCATCTTATCTAAGGTGGTTTTTTTACTTTGTGGTTATTTAATTTGAAGGATTACAACAATAAGATAATTTAAGATCGGTATCAGGAGCCAGTCTTTTTTAGTTTTTATATTTCGACATATTTCTGCATTCTAAGAAGTGTAACAAAATACATAAGAGATTAGAATTATAAAAAGTTTGTTGATTTTATTGACTTTGCCAGTCATTACCGTTGCTAGTGAGTATATTAATTTTTGTTAAGTTGAGAATTTGTCAAATCTTGACCTTTTTTTTAGCTTTAATAACTTTCATATTATTTGTAAAATATAAAAAAGTTGAAAAACATTTGTAGGAACTAAATGAAATTGGATTTATTAGTGAAGTGGAATGAATAAAAAGTTAGAATTATTAGAATTATATAAAGGAGATAGAACAAAATGTACAAGTATACAATCTATGTAACACATAAAGATAAAGTTTATCAAACCAACGTAATAGCTACCAAAAACCAAACAGAAGAAGAAGTTTATCGTATAGCAACAGAACAAGTTCTTAAACAATGGGGAAATTAAAAACTGGATCCTGGGATTAAAAGGATTGAATGGAACTTCCACTTGAAGAATAGATTTTGGATAGCTTCCTTTATTTGAAATCCAGCTGCCAATGGCGGCTTTTTTTGCTTGTTCCACTAACGGACAGGTTACTACAATTAGATGCAGGAATAAAAGGGCTTATTATTGAATACCCAAGTATCATCTTATTAGGGGGAAAAGGTATGTATGATTACATAAGTATTCATTCAGATAAATTTGCTTCATTTATAAAAACTGATGTAATCGAAAATTTCTTAATATTAAATATGAATTTCACTAAACTAAGTACGTTGGTATTTACTAAGGAATTAAGTGGCTACAGCATCATAATTAGAGGAATTCAAGCCGATTCACAAGGTAATTATGCTTATGATTCACCAGATGAATTTTCGGAGATAAATTTAATTGAGATTGATATTCCAGAAAAATCTGATGATGTTTTGGAGGCTGAAATATTGAAAATTGCACAGAAAATTTCAAATGAGGTTTTATGGAAAATTGATTTACTTGAGTAAATTAATAAGCTTTTACTTCTTCAAGTAACGGGTGCGTTAGCACAAGATGAGCGTCACTGCGGCGCTTTCTTAACTAAACGATCCCATAGAAGTTGAGAACTGACTACGAATACATAGTAACTTGATCCTGTTACTGACAAGCTGAAGAAGTGATAGTAAGAGTTCATTGGGCGATCGGTCAAAAGCATCCCCGCAACTGAATAGGGGCTTCAGCAGTCCCAATGGATAATACCGTGGCACCATAGAGCAGTTTAAGGATTTTCCTGTTTTACTTTTTTAGTTTTACTAGATTGGGAATGAGGGTGGCGCTATTGCTACGAATATGTGTCATTTTAATTCCTCCCTGTCTTGAATCGCCTAAGTACTGTTTGGACTGCGCTAAGGTATATTACAGATGGCTGCTCATATATGTATATAAAGGGGGGAAGTGGATGACGGTTCATGTCGTAAATAAAGGTGATAATCTTTCATCAGTTTCTAAGCAGTACGGAGTATCAATAAATACGATTGTTAATGTAAATGGCTTATCCTCTGCAGAGGTACTTGTACCTGGGCTTGCTCTTTTTATACCGGATACTCCGCTCCCGATACGTACCTATCTGGTAAAAACGGGGGATACCATTTCAAAATTATCGGCACAATTTAACTCGAAAGTATCATTAATACTGGCAGCTAACCCTCGAATTGATATAAATAACCTTCAAAGCGGTCAAACCATTAACATTCCTTCAACAATTAAACTACCAATGACCACTCTCGGTTTTTTCGTTCCTTCAACTCAGACCTCATCCCTATCTTTAATAGAATCATTATCTGGAGAACTTACATATTTAGCCGTAGTCGCTTACTCATTTACAAATCAAGGTTTTGCATATAATCAAATAGAAGATACTACTATTGTTAAGAAGTGTAAACAGCTAAACATAATACCCTTATTGATGATTCGAAACTATACAGTCACGGGATACGATGCTGGGCTGGCGGGTATAGTTCTACAAGATTCAACCTATCGTGGAAATTTGATTCAAAGCATTGTCGCACTCACGAAACAAAAAGGGTTTGGAGGTGTCAGTCTTGATTTTGAATTTATTCCCCCGGCAAGACGCATTGATTTTACCTCGTTCTTAATTCAATTGAAAAAAGCATTAGGCAACCTGCTATTACAGGTGAATGTTCATGCTAAAGCTGCCGATTTACCGACAAATCGGATTGTAGGAGCTTATGATTATGCGGCAATTGGAAATGCTTCTGACCTTATGGCAGTGATGACAATCGATTATGGGTATCCAGGGGGTCCGCCTGCTCCTATCGCACCAATCGGATGGGTAGAGCAGGTAATCAGGTATGCCCTAACCAAAGTTAATCGGAAAAAACTGTTACTCGCCATGTCTTTGTATGGATATGATAAAGTAGCTATAACGAACAAAACACAAGGATTATCAGTGTTAGCTGCACAAAATAAGGCAATTTCAACAGGAGCAAATGTAGTATTTGACAATACGACCAAATCCCCGTGGTTCCGTTATTGGAGCGGCAGTATGGAGCATGTTGTTTGGTTCGAAGACATTCGAAGCTATATTGAAAAGTATAAACTATTGGATTTATATCAATTAGCTGGAACAACTTTCTGGCAAATCGCTTTGCCGGCACCTCAAAATTGGGCATATATAAACAAGTACATAGCGATTGTAAAGCCCAGAACACTATAGGTATTACTTTTTTAAAAGATAAAAACGGTAAAAAATTCTATCTCACCACAGTCCATGATACTGTGGTATTTTTTTATGTATGGAGACAAATATTTTGAATCGCATTTTTTTTTGACCGGTAAGAACACAACGAGGTGCTGATGTTCAATAATGGGATGGCGGCGGCGGTCCCCTTTCTAATTGTACTAAAGGGCAGGTTTGTTCAAGAAGAAGAAATAAACCTTATTAGCCAAACTGGAATAGATAGCCTTTTCTAGGGAATCATAAAACGTATGAAATTGAAAGGGTGTCACGATGAAGCAACAAGTAAATCTAACCTCTTCAGAAATAGGCACATTATGGTTTTCCTATATGGAAACCACCATGCAAATTGGTTTATTCAGGCACATATCCGCACATATAGAGGATGAAACAATTAGCCAATTGGTTAAAGAAGAGCTCCTATTTATGGAAGATTTCGTTCAGCAGATTTCCTCAATCATGAAAATGGAAGGAATGAAAGAACCAGTCGGTTTCACGGAAAATGATGTGAATGTACAGGCACCGAAACTCCTGACCGACGGGCTTGTCTTATATTATCTGCAAATAGCATCGAAAGCTGCCATGACTAAAGATGTATCTTTGTTGGCACTATCATCTCGGAAGGATGTAAAGAACCTGCATATTGGACACCTGGATCAAGCAAAACAATCGTACTTAAAGGTGGAAGATTTATTAATGGAGCGAGGGGAGTATATCCGACCGCCCATCATTCCCGTCCCTGAACGTAATGAATTCGTGACGACCAACCACTATTTAGGGGGAATGCCGATTTTTGGCGAAAAACGCCCGTTGAATGTCATGGAGGTATCCCATCTGTTTTTCAATATCAAGGTTAATACAGTTGGGATGATGCTTTGCACCGATTTTACCCAAGTGGCGAACGATAAAGAAGTGAAAAAGCATTTTGAAAAGGGAAGCCAATTATCTAAGGAAATCATAGAGGACTTGACCAATTCCCTTTTGGAATCAGATGTTGTGGTGCCGGAAGCCTGGGATGTATTCGTAACGGATTCGACGGAAGCGCCCTATTCTGATAAGCTGATGCTTACCTTTATCGATCAGCTTGCCGCCTTTGGTTTCGGGCTGTACGCCTTATCTGCAACAGCAAGCCTCCGGACCGATTTACAAGTGAAATATGCGAACATTACGAAAAAAGTCGGGAATTATATGAAGGACGGAGCAGAATTAATGATTAAAAATAGATGGCTCGAACAGCCTCCAACCTATCCAGACCGAAAAAAATTAGCCGAAAAATGACCTCTTGTGGTAAAACTCCGGAATCTGCGCAGTAGGTCTTTCATGTTCCATAGATGGTCCGAAACATCCCATCTTAGTAGATGAATAACCACAAAATTAAATATTTGAATGGGTGCTGGCGATGCCTTTAAGGGGGCATCGCCTTTTCCTTATTAATAGGGAGAGAGATTGTGAAAAATTACATTTAAAGTAACCGGTGCAAGAGTTGTGCGAAATGTTTCTAGTTTAAATTGAGGATGGTTACATCTCTCTGGTAAAGGCTAGACAGTTCCTTACGGAACTGAAGGATTATATCGAAGAATCAAATGACGGGGTAACGCCCTGAAGGGTTCTCTCTTAGTCGATTAGCATTAGATTTAGTAAGAATGATAGTGTTATAAGCTCGGCGAAAAGGCGTGAGAAATTACCGTAGCAGTTCGGCTGCCGAAAGCCTACTCGAAGGAGTGGTGTAGTTCATAATGCTTGAGTTGAATGAATATGGTGAGAATGCAAACAAACCTACAAGAAAAGGTTAAGCTGACGAACTTCTGAATGTACGGGTCTACAAGCACAATACATAGAAATGTGTATATCACCACAGCGTGAGGTTAGCAGTGGATGAGTAAAAATAACTCATATGAAAGTCCATGATATGTTACAGGCATATGAATGGCTAACAGGCTTAAAGGAAGCACCTACGTTCATCCTATAATAGATATAATTCAACATTGTAAGCTGATAACGTGGAGGGCTTACTCCCGTCGAAGCGTTGAAAAGGAAAGCGATAATGAAAATAGTTGCCGTATAACTTTTCTTTATATCAGTGAAAGTAGTGGCACAGTACCGATGAAATGTCTAATCAACATGGAGGGATAGCCACAAGACTATTAAAGATTCAGTTAATCATGCAAGGCAATTCTTTATCGGTTAATAAGGTTCTCGTATGACTAAAAGAGGTTAACCTCCCACGGGAGGCACCGACTTATTGAAACGGAAGAAATGAAACACATTGAGTATCACAATACTGAACAGTGTTATGGTTAAAGTGGATTGGTATAGTTGGAACGCCGTATGCGGTGAAAGCCGCTTGTACGGTGTGGACGGGGGGGTGCGACAAGAAGCAACTTCTTCCGCACAAAGTCAGTGTCTTTTCGAGACTATCTAGTTGCATAAGATATTCCCTTCCGAAACTGCATTATGAGTAATCGTAATGTGGGTTGCATAAGGTGATGCCAAACCAAATGCCAGTGTCTTAGCAGATGGAGGCTAGGGGAAAGAGTAGTACGGTTAACGATAAGTGAATCTTTATAAGCATCGTCAACACAGTCGTTAGGTAGGACACAGCTATACTAGCGTTTTTATAGGTAGGGAAAGTATTTTCCCCTTTAATACTTTCAATGCAACCCACAGACCTATCGGTGTATTGGAGGAACCTAACCTACTCGCATCTGACAGAAGTTGAACTTGGTAAGTCCATTTGGGGTCCTAAACATAAAGGTAAGCTTAGCGTAAGTGAAGCCCAATTCCCCAAGGGGATATAGGAGGTTGGAAAAAGCAAACGCCACCATGTCGAAAGGCAACAGAAATCGGAAATAACTGGGTGGATAATGTCTACTGACAAACCCGAAAGGGTGCTGAATTCCAATTGGTGTGCAACATGGGATAAAGCGTTGAAGAATAATTCCAAAGGATGGTAACAGACGATGTATACTTCTATAAAGAAGTCCGCATTACCAGACATTACTGATTGGGATCGTATTAACTGGTTAAAGATTAGTCAGTATGTAGAGATATTCCAACAACGAATATACCATGCCGAACGTTTTGGAAAAATCCGCAAAGTAAGGGACTTACAAAGGCTACTTATGAAAAGCCAAGCTGCATTACTGCTCTCAATTCGTAGAGTTACCCAAATCAACAAAGGGAAACGTACAGCAGGAGTCGATGGATATAAAGCCTTGACTCCATATGAGAGGGTAGAACTCTACAATAAAATGAAAAATCTAAACATCAATCGCCATAGACCGAAACCAACTTATCGGACATATATCGAAAAAAAGAACGGTAAACTTAGACCACTGGGGATACCAACCATTAAAGATAGAGTCTATCAAAATATTGCTAAATTAGCTCTTGAACCACAGTGGGAAGCCAAATTTGAACCAACCTCATATGGGTTCAGACCAAAAAGGAATTGTCACGATGCTATCGAAAGAATCTTCAATACTATTGGGAACAAAAAGCAATGGATTTTTGAAGGTGATTTCAAGGGCTGTTTCGACAACCTCAATCATGACTATATCCTTGAACAAATAAAGGGATTCCCAGCCTTTAATGTGGTAGAAAAATGGCTAAAAGCAGGCTTTGTCGACAACAAGGTTTTTCATGTATCAGAAAATGGCACCCCGCAAGGGGGTATTATCTCACCTCTTCTAGCTAATATTGCATTACATGGTTTAGAAAGTCTGCTCAATATTAGTTATAGAGAAGAAAAGAGAAAAACTAAGGTATCTTTTGTAAATCAGACTAAGTATGCAGTGGCAAAGTATGCAGATGACTTCGTCATCATGTGTGAATCTGAGGAAGAGGCTAACAATTTATTTAACAAACTAAAACCCTATCTAACAACTAGAGGTTTAGAGTTAGCATTTGAAAAGACAAAAGTAACTCATATCGAAAAAGGGTTTGATTTCTTAGGTTTTAATATAAGAAAATATAAAACTCACAATGGGAGCAAAGTTCTTATCAAACCGTCTAAGGATAGCATCAAAGTTGCTAAAAAGAAGATTACCGATAAAACAAGACAATTCTATGGAAAAAACGTACAAGTGCTTGTCAGTACACTTAATCCTATAATTATAGGTACGGCAAATTATTGGAGTCCAAGTGTCGCCAAAGAAGTCTTTTCCGAAATGGATTCTCATATTTGGACAACCCAATATAAGTTTCTAAGAAGGCTGCACCCAAAAAAGAGTGGGCGATGGATTAGTCAAAGGTATTACAAACCAGACAAAACTGGTCAAAGTAAGAGTAAGTGGATACTAACTGACCCTATAACCAATAACCAACTCAAAAGGATGTCATGGACACCGATTGTACGGCACGTACAAATCAAATACAATTACAGTCCTTTTAACAAATACCTAAAAGGATACTTTGAAAAACGTGATATTAAAGAGTTCGATAAAAATAATGTAGCGTATAGGCAAAAGTTAGCCAAAAAGCAAAAATACAAATGTCCTTTATGCACCCACTCAATAACAGATGGTTCTGAAGGGTTAGAAACACATCACAAAATCCCTAGAGTAAAAGGCGGAAGTAATGAATATAAAAATCTAGAATTAGTTCACATTTCTTGTCACCTTGAATACCACAAGGTATTCCCAGCTATGGGAGAAACTCCAAATGACATTCAACTTAGAAGCGTAAAGAGATATATCAAGGGTAAGAAACTATCAGGACTAATCTAGCCAAAGCTTGGACAAAGGCATGCTTGAGCCGTATGTTGGGAAACTAACACGTACGGTTCTTAGGGGGGACGGTGACTGAGAGGTTGCCCTTCTACCCGACAAAAGGGAGCGATAACTTCAAACCCTTACCTATCTGTATTAAGATGGGGTTGCTGCGGCGGTCCCATTTTTATTGTGTTAATTGGGCAGAAATGGATAGGAAGTAATTATAAATTGTTTTAGCTTACTGTATAAAGCAGAAGGCTTTTTTAATCACATATTGTTAGAAAAGTTAGGGAATATTGTACAAGAAAGGATTGTTTGGTTAGATGGAGGTTTATTTATGGAGGAAGGCAATCATGTACAGCTTACATCAGCAGAGATAACAGCCCTTTGGACATCTTATATTAATGATACTGCCATTGCTTGTCAGTTTAAATACTTTTTAACCATAGTTGAGGATGAAGAGATTAAAGCATTAGTCAAACATGCTTTTGAAATTGCTCAAGGAAATCTTAAAACACTAACTGAGATTTTCAACAAAGAAAAGTACCCAATACCTTATGGATTTAAACTTATTGAGGATGTAAATGTAAATGCTCCTAGGTTGTATTCAGACACATATTTTTTGAATTACCTCCATCAAGCATCACAAATTGCTCTGCAAGGATACAGTATCCATCTGTCAGTATCAGTTAGGGCAGATGTTTACAGTCATTTTAGTGAGTGTATTTCACAATTAATAAATTTTCTTAGGGATGTAAAAGAGCTTTTATTATCTAAAGGTCTTTATATCAGGTCTCCTTATTTACCTATACCAGATGATATTGATTTTGTTAAAAAACAAAGTTTCCTTAAAGGCTTTTTTGGGGAAAAGAGACCATTAATAGGAACAGAAATATCAAACCTCTATGTTAATTTTCAAAGAAATGCTTTTGGAGTTGCAACCTTAATAGGATTTAGTCAAGTTGCACAGTCAAAAGAGGTAGCTAAGTTTTTATTTAGAGGTGTAGAAATTGCAAAAAAGCATTGTGATGTTTTTGGAACTATACTGAGAAAGGATTACCTTCCAGTACCTATGTCATGGGATTCAGATGTAACAGAGTCTACAGCTTATACTTTTTCAGATAAACTTATGATGTTCTATACTACATCCCTTATTGCCCTAAGTATTGGATTTTATGGTACAAGTATGGCGGTGAGTCCTAGAAGGGATTTAGGTCTGCATTATATAGGGCTTACTGCTGAAATAGCTTTGTATGCTGATGATGGGGCTAATATAATGATTAAAAATGGATGGCTAGAACAGCCTCCTATGGCTCCTGATAGGGATGAATTAATAAAAAAATAGAAACAATTATAATCCATATTCAAGTCCTTCTGCATAAAAACAGAAAGGGCTTATTTTATTACATTAGGACTTAAGCAACTTTCTTCCAGATATTTTGTGAATAATTTCACTTAAACTAATGGGGGCTTGAGTTCAAAAGTGTGTTATATGTAGGAGAGTGTACAATATAGGGAAAGAAAAATTTAAAGGTAAGCACAATAAAGTGCTTACCTAATAAACCTCATCTAAAAAAATGATTCTATGCTTTAACTCTTTATTCGAATCTAAAAGACCTATTACAATTTGATTATCTTCTGTTATTGTAGTGTATCTGAAATTTTCAACCCCATTAATTAGGAGAGGTGTTTCTTGTTTTGCTTCCATCTTAGCAAAGACATCTACTGTGTATTCAAGTGGAAGATAATCATCCAATCCTTCTTCTGGTCGACCGACCAATTTAAATAGGAAATCTTTGATCGTATATTGCTCAATCATCGATAAATTTTTCTTGAATTTTAGCTTATTTACGAAGACAGTTTCCACTTAATCACTCCTCAAATAGTAATTAAAGTTTATACTATAAAACACCTAACTTCAACGGGATTACTATGACATAATATTTACAATTTGGTTTGGTGCTAATTTTTAATTATGTATTCACTGCGTCACTCATTTTTCCTTATTTGGCAAACGTGCTGGAAAGGACACACATCAAATTATTAATTCTATTTTTAGAGCTGGGTGACTTTATCCTTGTTCTGCTAACAGTTGCTTTACTACAAGAAGGTTTTTCGCTAAATCTTAGCCTGCTCTCAAAAATAAAACAGTGAATGAGGATTATCCTCATCACTGTTTTGTGTTTCCATTAATTGATTTTACTTTGCTAGTACTATAATGGTTTAATTTGGTATTTAAAATAAATAGTATGAGTGCTACTGACTAGTGTATATCTACATTTTACTATAAAAAGTCCTAATATGGTTTGGTTATATTTATATGACAGTACCAACTGACAATGAAAAAACAATAGATATAAAGAATAAGAGGAAAAGAGAATAATAGGGATAGCGGAAGCGCATGCTTTATGGCGCTCAAAAGGACAATAGAGGGGACCTATTTAAAATAAAATGTACCCTATAAAGTTGACCTTTTTCAAAGTGTCTACTTTATAGGGTACATTTTAATATCTGGCTGACCTTATAATACGAACGGGTGCTTTAGTAAAACATTAGGACTGCTGTTACGGCAGTCCTATTTTCATTACCGTTATTTAACTAAAGGGTCAGAATAGTTAAAAAAGCCATTGGATAAAATAGACTTTATAGTCTATTTTATAGGAGCGATTGAATTGAACAAAGTTATTTTACGTAAAATTATGAAAATAATAGGGATTATAGCAGGTGGATTGATTCTCCTCTATATTTTACTGTTAGTCCTTGGTTTTATTTCTGGTTATTTTAGAGTTTTTACTTACAACAGTGACAGAATTACATTCAATTTGGTTGGATTTATTGTATTAATAGTTTCAGTCCTTTTAATTAGATATATAATGAAAAAATTTAGCAGAAAATAAGGACTGTTCACCTAACAGGTGTTTTTTTGAAGATCTAGCTGCCAATTTCGGGGGCTTTTCTTATTGAAGAAACTGATAGGTTAGAATAAATTTAAATCTTATTGAAGAGGGAGTGTTTTATATTGAGGATTTTATATTGGCTGGTAAAGTTGATATGGTACCTTATAATAACCGTTATTGCAACAAATTATTGGAAAGGCTTTGGCTGGTGGTTCCTAGTTATATGTGCAATCATTTTGATGTTAGGCGATTCATTGATTAGAAAGTCTCTAAAAAAGTGACACGTTCTTCAAGAAGGATAGCTAAGCTAAGGTCTGTGGTGACCGCTTCAAGTTCAACATCTTTAAAATATCGTCTTAGTAAAATGGATTGTAGTTTGTATGCTTTTAATGTTTGCGGTGAAAAGCCTTCAATTCGTTTGTTAGGTTCATACATTTCCCATGCTTTAGATATTAACAACTTCATCTCTCCCGATTTCTTTTTTACAGGAATTATTGACGGGATAGACGAATATGAAACTACGTTCTTATAATCGATAAGTTTTAGTCTAGCTCTAATGATAGTTTAATAAAATTAAAACCGCAGGTACGTACCAGCGGTTATTTGTATCAATTGGGCGCTGAAGTGATGATTTTACTTTGGTGAAGAGATGCTTAGTCCCAATCAACATACTCCATTATTTTCGACAAAGCTTCTTCATAACTGTCAGATGTTTTAACCCTTTTCCACATTTCATGTGCCTGGTCATTGAGACCAACCTCCTTTAGTGCCATCGCCGTTCTCCCGACTATTGAAAAAATGTTGCCATCTTCGCCTGTTAATTGAACAAAAGGCTTTTCCATGATTATATCCCCCTTAAAAGAACCAATTTTTGTTTCTATTTAAATTCGATTCAGTATAAACAATTTGCTTTTTCTTTTTCAATACATGTTTTTGATGTTACAGAAAAAATTTTAGAAGGAAAAATTTAATAAACCAAAGGACGGCTGTATTGGGGATCGATTACGACAACCCCTTTTTTGACTAACGTGGCAGTATAGTCCAATAAGATTATGGACAATTTAGACTTGACAGTCTGTTTTATAGTCGTGAAGGAATCAAAGAGGGTGGAACGTATGCGAGAATTTGAGAAAGAGGGATTGTTCTGGAATTTGGGTTTGAAAATGTATCAATACCGCTGGGCTGTAACCATTTTTTGGGTAACCTTATTTTTTATTTCCACCATTTTTGCTCAAAAGCTCCCAGATCAGTTAAAGGATAGTGGTTTAAATCCCAGGGGAAGTGAATCGGACCAAGGGTTTACTATAATGCAAAAATTTATAAGAACTGCCCCTTCATCAATCAATATTGTGTATACAAGTAACAGTTTAGATTTAACGGGCAAAAATGAAGAGCAGGCGATTTTACGGTCATTAGATCCTTTAAAAAAGAAAGGCTATGTGGAAAGTATTCAAATTAACAATACACAACGATTAAATCAGGAAAAAGGGATTCAATCCGTCATAGTAAATTTAAATCTGAAAAAACAAGAGGCGTTAACTTATTTCCCTGAAATCAGAAGTCTGATTGTCAATCCGGCAAAAATGAAAACATTTGTGGACGGGGATATTGCAACACTTTATGATACTCAGAAGGCAACTAAACAAGATATGCATCATTCGGAAATGATAGGGCTTCCGGTGGCTTTGTTCGTTTTATTGTTTATCTTTGGTACGGTTGGAGCGGCACTTTTACCCCTTATTATTGGAATAATGAGTGTATCACTGACACTTGGTATGACCTATTATCTAAGCGGATATTACACTTTATCAAATTTTTTACCCAATATAGTTATGATGCTTGGGCTTGCAATTGGTGTTGATTATGCACTTTTTCTGGTAAGTCGTTTTCGTGAAGAATTAAAGAGGGGAAGTTCGATCAAAAGTGCAGTTGCCATGGTTACACAAACCGCAGGCAAGTCTATTTTTTTTTCGGGCTTTGCTGTGTTAATCGGGATGTTGGGGATGTTGTTTATCAAATTACCCATTATTTATTCGCTTTGTCTCGGTGGAGTACTTGTAGTCTTTACAGCAGTCATCCTTTCTATTACACTCTTACCAGCCTTATTAGGAATCATGGGAACTCATATCAATTCGTTTAGAGTTTTTGCAGCTTTCCAAAAACGAATCGAAACCTCTATTGTTTGGGAACGGATTGCAAATTCAGTGATGAAACGACCGGCTTTTTTGGCTATTTTGATTAGCAGCTTGCTCATTACTCTTATGATTCCAATTTCCCGTATGAAATTAGGTGTTCCGACTGCTGAAGTTCTTCCTCCATCGTTTGAATCGCGGATGGGGGCTGACATCCTTAAAAACAATTATGATAAACGCCAATTAAACCCGATTCTAATTGTGGTAAAGGCAACCGATAAGGTTACCGAAAAATCTGGGATTAGGAGTATTCAGTTATTTGAAAATAAACTCCGCAGTCTACCTGGTGTATTGGATGTGAGCAGCTATCTGGATTATTTAGGGAAGCGGACTCCTGAAGAAACAGCAACATTTTTAAAGTCAACGGTGACCCAAAGGAAAGTTGAGGAATTAAAACTGGCACGTGGTAATTATGCGTTTTTAAAGGTAGTTCCTCGGTTTGACCCCAATTCAGGAGCCGCATCAGATGTCGTACATCGTATAAGGAAAATTAAGAGTCCAGATCTCAGAGTGTACGTTACCGGGCAAGCTGCCTTGAGAGTGGATATTCTTGATCGGATTTATTCAGGTCTGCCATTTTTGATGGGTTTTATTATCATGGTGACATATCTTGTATTGATGTTTGCCTTCAAGTCGGTTCTTTTACCTCTTAAGGCTGTGATGATGAATGTGCTAAGTCTTGGAGCAAGTCTTGGTATTGTTGTGATCATTTTTCAATACGGCTTGCTGGCAGATGATTTGCGGATTACTTCGACCGGTTATGTTAGTATCATCATGCCTGTGACTATTTTTTGTATAGTGTTTGGAATTTCAATGGATTATGAGGTGTTTTTACTTTCTAGAATAAAGGAAGAATATGAAAAATCCGGTGACAACACAAGAAGCACGGCGGCAGGACTCCAAAAAACCGGAAGTCTCATCACCAGCGCCGCGTTGATTCTTATGGTGGTCGTTGGGTCGTTTATTTTTACAAATATTGAAATAACGAAATCACTTGGGGTAGGGCTATTCTGTGCCATTTTTATTGATGCGACATTTATCCGAATTATCGTTGTTCCAGCATTGATGAAACTGCTCGGTCCGGCAAATTGGTGGTCTCCTAAATGGATGCCGGGGCGATAACATAAAAAAATTAGTCTCAAACTTATGCCTGGACTAACCTAAAAAATAAGACATTATAAAACACATCCTAAATGGTACACTTCAATGAGCATCATTTGAATAGCAGTAAATTCAGACTAGGAAAGTGTTGGGATAACGTAGTAATAGAATCATTTAGTTGAAAAACAAAAGTACATGAATATTACAAACAAATAAGACGGGTGAAAGGATTTTAAATAATAGGAGTTCTTATAATCCGGGTAGTTAATGATTTTCTTGGCTCATTAAAGGAAGGAAAGCTTATAGATGTTAAATACAATGCTGTTCCTCTTGCTGTAAACATGGACACAGAATATGGAGTGAATCCTGATACAAAATATACGGCAATGATTATCATAAAGAATTAGGAAGCTCAATGGATTTTTCTGTCTCTTGCTAATTTTTGCAAAAAATGGTATGATTAAAAAGAATTATTTTTGTTCGGTGTAAAGGATTTGCAACTTTTCGTCTTGATGATCACTGAGAGCAAGGATAGTATTACATTGTGTGTGTTTACACACTAGGAGGCAATACAAATGGAAAAAGGTAAAGTAAAATGGTTTAATGGCGAAAAAGGTTTCGGATTCATCGAACGTGAAGGTGGAGACGATGTATTCGTTCATTTCTCAGCGATTCAAGGCGAAGGTTACAAAACTTTAGAAGAAGGTCAAGCAGTGACTTTTGATATTGAGCAAGGTCAACGTGGACCTCAAGCTTCAAACGTACGTAAAGCTGCTTAATTATACAAAACAGGGAAGGCAGACTCTTATTTTGGAGTCTGCCTTTTATTTTTTATAAACAGGAACCCCACTTATAAATAAGTAAGGTACATGGAAAACAGTAAATCAAATGGTAAACCAAGTGTAGCATACAATTAGGGAATGTCCTAATTTGTCTTTAACTCTTTAATTATTTAACTGCATCTTTTAACGCCTTGCCAGGCTTGAAGGCAGGAACTTTTCCAGCTGCTATCTGAATTTCTTCTCCAGTTTGTGGATTTCTTCCTGTACGAGCTGCACGTTCACGGACCTCAAAGCTACCAAATCCAATCAATTGAACGTTATCACCATTTTTTAATGCTTCTAAAACAGTGTCAAAAACGGCATCTACTGCTTTGGATGCTTCTTTCTGTGTAAGTTCTGCAGATGTAGCTACTTGATTAACTAATTCTGTTTTATTCATTTTTATAAACACTCCTTTATACAATCCCTATGGGACGTACCTTAGTTGTAACATAGCGTACATAAGTTCTCAACTCTTAGCCTTATTTTCTTTATTTAATGCACTTGGATATTAACGTATGTATGTAATACGGGGCGATATTTACTGATTTGAAATAAAATTTTAATTTATTGACTTTATAAATATGCAGTGAAGAGCTTCGGACCATCCGCTATATTTTTTTACTCATTTACTAACATTTCACTTGGAAGCAAATACAAGGGATATTAACAAATCACACAAAATGTAAAAAGCTATGGGTCACACCACTCTTTTCACCTTTAAGGTTTTTCTATTTCAATCCCTCTCTTACTTATTTCTAACTCCAGCAAACTTATAAAATCTTTATCTAAATCAAATTTTAGTGAACTAAGATAGATATCCACTAATTGTTCGTTACTTACATTTAAAAACACATATCATGCCCCTTTATAACGAATGGATTCTATCCCTTCACCTAGTTCAATTATAGTTTAATCTTAGGCATACGAACATTCAAATTTTTCCATATTGGGTTTGATGTGTAACAACACTTCTTTTCCTAACCATCTCTTCTTGGATGGTTTCGTATGAATACTAAATACTGAATAATCTTTTATTAATTCTTTTATGTTAAAATTGCTTAAACATATGTGCGACTTGCAACTATATTTACAGTTTACATGTGTTAGCCAAAGGGAAAGATAATAATGAAGATTTGGAAAAGGAGGAATGAAGAATGGATGTTTTATTAACATCAAAGGAAGTCATTACTCAGATCCAGAATTTACACAACGAAGGTAAATCTCTAAAGAAAAAAGAGATAAAACAACTTTATCCTGATTTAATGCGGAGTGCTTTGTATTATTACCCAAGTTGGCAACATGCCCTAGAAGAAAGTAAAGTAGGTTAGAGTATCTAATTTACATCAAGACCTTTAAATACCATGAAGTCTGGTAACAAAAGAGCCATCCATCTGGATGGTTTTTATTTTATATGTATCACTCATTTTAGGAATGGCACAAAAGCACAAGAGTTGCAATCGAATCAATAACGAGCATCGCATTTACAATGTTCAGGTAACTATTCAGATTTGTGAAATGTTACACTTAAAGTAACGGGTGCGATACTTCAAGAAGAAGATCGCCTTTTTTCTTTTTTCCACAAGAAAGATTGTGAAATGTTGTACTTAAACTATTTGGCAGAATAGTTGAACAAGATTCTTGTTTAAATTACACCTAAATTGTGTTAATTAGATGCTTTACAAAGTTCTTACTTAGAGTGACCTTTAAAAACTGTAAGAAACAGACTATAATGCACCATTTTTATACTTTTCAAATTAAACTAAATAGATTAAAATTGATATTAAATAAACTGTTTGGTCAGTTTTTTTAATAAAACCTAATTATTATCTATCGAAAATTCAATTTAATCTTAATGAAAGGAGAAAAAAACTTATTTTTCGGAAATTGTTTATCTTGCCTTAATATACGGGAGGAAATATTATGAAAAAATTTTTCTTAGTAAACCTAATAGTAATTTTCAGTATCTTTTTATTTGCCTGTAGTGAAAATACTACAAATCAAGCGAAAAAAGAGCCGTCAACAGAAAAAAGCTCAAAACATATATCTACAACTCACGATGAAAAAGTTAATTCTTCATGTCAAAACGCCCCAATGACATTTGAATTTTATGGTAAAAAGTACCGTTTAATTCAAAAAAACACTACTTTGGAGCCAGGAATGAAATTTGGTTATTTGAAATGTGAAAACGGGAATTTAAAACCTGGAGATGCACAGGATTCAATAATTATTTATAGTGAAGGAGCAAAGATTATTAATGAAGTAATTGTTATTGGTAAATGGGGAAGAATGTTATATTCCTCCACTAATGAGGGTCATAAATAGTTATTATAATTACACTCTGAGGGGGGACCTGAAAGTAAAAGAGATAGCGTAAGCTATCCCAATGAAATCAGTTTTCTCCTCTACTAACGGATGCAGGTTAGTATAATAAAACTTGATAATATTTAGGTTTACATACATAGAAATTCTATGTATAATCAGAATACAGATTTAGGAAATCATTTGTTTGATGGTGCAACAATAAGTGCAATCGTTTTCGACCCATTCGAATACTTTCATTAAGAATAGAGGTTATCAACTTGAATTTACACACTCAATTAGCTTTGGGGAACTTTGGAGATACCCTTGGCAGTATTTTGGCTTTACTTATTTTAATATTGACAATTCCTCTTCTAATTTGGTTAATTATTTCATTGGGCTTTTTGGTCTCTTATAAGAAGAAAAAAGCTATAAAATGGTGGGGAATTATTGTTGGGATATGTTGTGTTTATGGAGTTATTGTATTAGGATATTCGAAATTATTTAACGGGGCACCATTCACTATTGCACAGAGAATAAATGTATACATACCAATGTCGGTTTATGTTCTAGAGGACTACCAAGAAAGTACGATAGATTCAGAGACAGAGTATGAAGTTATTCGGTTTAGTCATTCTCAAATGGATCAATTCATCCAAACAATCAGAGATAAAGGCTGGAAATATGGAACTGTTGTTCCAAACTCATTGCGACATCCAAATCCTAATGACTCCCAAGATCTAATGTTAAGCAAAAAATATCCGTTGCCTAAAGAAAAAAAGGAAGGGTATTATTATTCCTACATCAAAAAAACGGTTGGAAATGGAGATTGGTATACAAAACGCAAAGCATACTTTTTAGATGTTAAGACAAGGACATTGTATATTTTTTATGATAACTCACAGTGGAGTTAAAGATAGTTGAACAAAAAATATTCATTTCCACAGCGTGATAAAATGCATTTCAATTCAGGCAACATATTTTAAGAATCATAGTCGATGGTAATTAAGAATGTGAGGGATTGTTCTTAAACAAACGGGTGCTTAAGTGAAAGAGCGTTGTCCGGCAATAATGATGCTGCGGCGGTCTTTTTTCTTGTTGAGCTAAAGTGCAGTATAGTTGAAAAAGATTTTCCTTATTTTTGTAAGAAATATAATATAAAATTGATTTAAAGAAGCAGTGTATTAGGGGGATTCACTAAGTGGGGATAATGATTTTAAAATCTGTTAGTTTATTATTACTTATTATTTTTGGAGTTTTGGCTCTTTATGAAGGCATAAAAACTTATATACACTTCAATAAATATTTTAAAGAAAAAAAGGTTAATAAAGTACCTCAAGCGGATTATTATAAGAAAGCTAAAAAAATGTATTTGTTTTATACGATTACATTAATATTCGGATTTATCTATGGAATGTTAAAGAAATATTAGATTTCTATTCAACTAACTGGCAGAATAGTTTAACAAGAATTTTGCAATAGGAGTAGAAGAATATGAGGAAATATGAGGTAAAGTATATAAATAATCTGTTGGATTTTGATTTGAATAGTTTAGTAAAGCAAAGCAAAGAAGAGGGTTTTCGTTTTGTAGAAAGATTAGTAAATGATTATAAAAATGGCTGTAATACCTTCAACCATTTTGGAGAAGGTTTATTTGGCGTGTTTAATGAAGAATGTGTACTTGTTGCTATTGGTGGATTAAATAAAGACCCGTTTTCAAATGACCAATATATTGGTAGGCTGAGAAGGGTTTATGTCAGTAAAGAGTATAGGAGAAAAGGTATAGGAAGCATTTTGGTAAAAAAGATAATTGACGAAGCAAAAAGTTATTATAAAATTTTGGTGCTTCATACAGATACCGAACAGGCTGATAAATTTTATACTTCTATTGGATTTTCAAAGAAAAATCTTTATCCAAATTCAAGTCATTTTATTGAGTTTAAAACCTAAAGTGTTATTAAACAAACGGGTAGCTTATGCTAAAGATGGGATGGGTGCGGCGATCCCGTTTTCTTATTGTGCTAACGAGCAGTTTAGTGGAAGAATGCTTTTTTTAAAAATTAAAATGCCCGACCGATTGGGAAGGGCATTTTTAGTTATTTTTCTTTTGCTATTTCTTTTCTATTAGGTGCGAGTGGAGGTTGTTCTAACCATTTATTTTGCACCATAAGATTAAACCACTTTTTAGTAAGCATAAGATTTTGTAGAATGGTGCCTTCGTAAGTAGATACTAGGTCTGTTCGCATTGCAGATGCTAAACCTGTCCCGTGATACGCTTGTGCAGCTTGGAATAAGAAACCGGTATGATACAACATTAACTTATCGGAAAAAGGAGAGGCTGTTGAAGTTGTAACTTCAGTTTCCCACGACTTAGGAACTGGTAAATTATCCGTCTGCATAATTTTTGAAAAATCTTTTATTTGTTGATTAGCTATTTTTTCAGCATGCTCTAAAAATTTTCTAACTTCTTTTGTTTGAGTGACTTGACTGAATGCAATTGCAAGAGTTTTTGCCATTATACTTTTTTTTAGATTCAAAGAAATACTTATGATTTCTGTCCCGGTTAACGTTCTACCCTCTCCGAAAAATCCATCTGCGAAATCTTTGCTAGAAATGTATTCAGGGTTTTCAGCAGGATAAAATAAAGGGTCTCTCTGAAAACTTCCTTTTTCAAGCAATAAATCAATTGTTTGATGATACATCCTTTTCCCATCGTTATCGCACGAGTCGTAAAAAAACCTTAAGTCCTCTCTGACAGAAACAGCTAATGAAGTGGAGTGTCCTAGCAAACCGTGTAAAGTCATAATATGTAAATAATTTAAGCAAAAGATGTCAGTGAACAATCTTTCTGTACCTTTATTAAGATCAGATTCAGTAAATCCAATCGGAACTGGAAATCCCTCATTCTCCATAAAAGTTATGATTTGATTCTTTTGTTTTTCAAACGTCTTGATAGCATCCTCAAAAATGGCTTTTATTGACTCGTCTTCAATAATAGAAATCATATATCTATTTACAATATCAACTGCTGTTCCATTTACATACTCTCCCCACAAAGTTCCTATTTCGGAAGATGTGAGTTTTAATTTATCCTTTTCCATCATGTCACCTCTTGGTTATTATTTACCAATTCACCAAGAGATATGAATTTCTGATTTATAAAAAGATGACCAGTTTTAGGATTAGATATAAAGCTTAATTTGGAATAATTAACCGATTTTTCACTTGCGATTTTTCCAAGAAGAATTTTACTTTACGTTAAAATTAATTTAAAGATTGTGAAGAATTACACTTAAACAAATGGGTAGCGTTAGTAAAATAGAGTCAATTGTACAAGCGGCTGAAAATGAAATTAATGCTAAGAATACAAAAGTTTGAATATATTTATAGGGATTTTTACTGGGGAGGAATCTTAATGGATAAGGTCTTTCACCTAAATGTATTAATGAATATCTGTACTAGTTTTTTTTAAAATGGTTTTTGGGTAGTTGGTTTCTTTTTTCTCTTAAATAGACTAATTCCTGAAAGCAGCTTAATCAGGAAAGGTACAATTTGGATAATGAGTATAGTTTTGGTCATTTTTTTTATTGATTCACTTTATGTAAGTCTTTAAATCTTCTTTAGCTAACGAGGGCTTGTGTTGAAGAACGGGATCGCTACGGCAATCCCTTTTTTTATTGGACTAACGGTAGCAGGTTAGTTGAAAAAGAAATTAAATGAAAATTTTGGTTTTCGACAAATAAATCGAGCATTTTAAGGGGAAATATGGTATTTCTTATTTGACTGATAATTCTTAAAATTTGTGTAAGTGGATGGGATTCAACTTTAAAATATTGGTTGAGGGGAGGTAAGTTTGAATAGAAAATCCAACTCAAATGAACCTTGACTAATATGATTATCTATTAAAGGGATTAAAATTGGAGGGAATAGAAAATGGATGTAAGGACACTTTTGTTACAGCAATGGGCAAGCTGCTTAGATCAAGAAGACTGGTTTCCACCACTTGAAAAAGTGCTAGAGGATATCACTTTTGAACAGGCAATTTGGAAACCAGTTGAGGGGGCACATTCCATTTGGGAATTAGTTTGTCATTTGCTTTTCTTTGAAAAAAGAATTCTGTTACGATTTCTTGGTGAAACAACAAATGAACCACAGGCAGAAAATAATGACGCTACATATCGATTACCAACTGAGACGTCTCAAAATTGGCAGAAAACAAAACAAGAATACTTTTATGTTCATCGTGAACTAGAAAAAATACTAGCAACATCAGAACTAGAAGATTTGTATAGAGAAATCCCTGAAGACAATCCATTAATGATTGAACTAAAGAGTTTAGCAATGCACGACGCCTATCATATTGGGCAAATTGTATTCCTTAGTAAAATGCAAGGAGCTTGGGCAGCGAAACGCAGCTTTTAAAAAATCTTCATTAGCTTTACAGTTATTCCATTATAGGGGGCTTTAATGGGATAAGAACTGGAACGTCCAAATCGGACGTTCCCATATTTTATACCTGAAAAACAACAATACTATTTAACAAAGCCAAAATTTAAAAATTACTTTTTCAAAAATAAGTTTGTGAAACATTGTACTTATGCTAACGGGTGCTTTACTACAAGAAGGATTTTCACAAACATTAGCTGACTCATAAATAAAACAGGGAATGAGGATTACCTCATTCCCTGTTTTATATTTCCATTAATTACTTTTAGATTGTTTGTACTATAATTGTATAATTTGGTATTTAAAATAATTAGTATGAGTGCTAATGACTTGTAAATATCTACTATTACTAAAGTTGGTTTAGTTATATTTATATTACCTGCCCAACCGACAGTGGGAAAACGATAGAATAAGAGAAAATGAGAACAGGAGAAAAAGAGAAAACTAGAAAAGCATGCTACTTCATCTAAAACCATGATAAGCAATCAGGGCTGCGACTGAAGCTTTTTTTGTAGCTCAATTTTAGCTCACTTGGTAAAATTGAAGATAATAGAAAATGCAAGCGACATACCTCATGTGGTTAGAGCCTAATTTTATAATTTCAGCAAGAACCCGCAGGAAAGGACCTGCGGGTTTTTGTGTTTCAATAACTTATCAAATGTGAATTTTTACCTAAAATACATCAAGGAAATGACTGAAAGCCTGAAAACGGACGATAAGGTTTTCTTCTAAAAATAGCCCCACTGGAAATTTTGAACAGGCAGTCACCGTTCTCGATCCTGAATGGATTTTGTTCTTACCATCGAATTACGGCTTCAGTATGTATTGGGCGTATACGGCTGTGGTCGAACACAACAAACTATTCGATAAACAACAATCGAACTTTTTGAAAGCCCTGTACCAATCCCCCATATTCCCTTTGCATTTGAAAGAGGAGGAAAACCAAATGCGTATTGTCTCAACGTTTGACCATAACGTATATTTGGAAAAAGCAATTGTGATTATAGAGAAATTAGGTATCCCAAAAGATCAGATATTTGCTGTACCAATCAATAAAGACAAGGAGAGTGCTTTTGTTTCGTTAGATTCGATGCATCACGCTGATGGAAGATCCTTTCTTGACATACCCTCGCTAGTGGCAGCATTTTTCTGTGCTTTAGGAACCATTTACGGGTTCGTGTTATACTGTGGACCTGTATTATGGGGACTCATTGGATTTTTCGGGGGATTGATTCTGGGAATCGTGATAAAGATTATTTCCATAAAGCGTTCTTCACAAAAGATAAAAAAACATTCAAAGACAGAAGTTGTGCTGATGATTGATAGCGAAAAAGAACTGGCGAACAAAATAGAGCAGATTCTTTGGCAAAATCAAGCGTTTGGAGTATCAAAAGTGGAATCTAATTAAAGCATTACAGGTAATTTGTCAAGGTCGATAGGACATTGGATGAAGATTACAATAATTGAAGCCTAAAAAGACTGACTCATTAAAAGTGGTTCTTTTCTGCTAATGTAATATGTTTAGGGAGTTTTTTTAACATAACTTCAAGATTGTGAGGCATTGTAATTAAAGAAACGGGTGCGTTACTGAAACAAGGAATAAACTAGAAAGAGCCTAAATTATGCATGTTTTTATGCACTACATGTATATTTAGGCTCATTTTATATTCATAAAACATACTGCCTTTTTATTTGCCAAAAACAGTTTGACTTCGTTTATAAAGGAATCATGTTCGTAGAGGCTCCATGTCAAAGGACATTAGTTTTAATCTAATTTCCATTTAAGTGTGTCACTTAAATGAGCAAAAACTGTGTCATTTAACTAGACGGTCACAATTGTCCAAGCACTCTTTTAAATCCTGAATATATTATGGTACATGCTTTGAAAGTGAGGTGATTAAATGCTAGATAGTAGAAATAATCCCGGTTGGGCGGATATGAGTGGAGCAACTCAACCGAATGATGAAGGAGTTGGCTCAGGCTCTCACTCAAAAGACCGAAATTTTGAAATTGTAGATTACCAAGCTACACAACCACGGGATAACACGAATGATGCCGAACCCCAACCTATCCCCCACAGTCCAAATCTTCTAACACTTGCAACACTCATTGTAACTATTCCGAACAGCTTTCATAAAAGAAACAATAGAGTTGAATTGATTGCCACCGTAGGTGTAGAAGGTATAACAGAAACATCGCAATTAAAATTTCGTATTTTCCGCGATGGTTCACAAATTTTTGAAGCACAGGCGGGAGTTGAATCAGATCCTGCATCAGAATTATTTTATATAGAAACATTCCAAGCAATCGATACAAATGTAAGATCTGGATCTCATACGTACGTGCTGACAGTTGAAAATGCGACATCATGTGCGGAAGCAGCTGTAGTTGGACCTATCTCGTTTAGTGCGTTAGCAATTGAAGGGAAATCTAATAAATCCAACGACTTCTGGTTCTCCTATTAAACCAGTAAAATTTGTTGGACAGGCAGCCATTAAATTATTGATTGGTTTTTATTTTTCTTAAATGTTGCGACGATACTGAAATAAACAAGAAATATAAAAAGTAGAGTCAATAATTCGTTCACAATTAAACAGAGGATGCCTTGCCCCTTCTTGAAGACTGGCTGCCACAAAAGGCAGCCTTTTGTTATTGAGCCAACGTGGAGGTTACTTGAAGAAGGAAAATGTTTTCTCAATGTCGAATTTACGATGAAATGGAACAGGAGTGAGGAAATGTTTAGCTTTAAAAAGAAAGCAAAAAAATTCTACATACCAGGTGACAAGATTAAACGATTAATTCACTCTGAGGAGGGTTGCATTGCTTCTGATAGAATAACGGTTGATGGCTGCAAAGTTGGATTTATGTATAGAGAAGAACCATACCAAAACGGAAATCCTGATAGTGGTTGGAGATTTCTTGCTGGTGATGAGAGTGAAGAATATATGGATAACTCTAAGAACCATTCCGTTTATCAAGTTAATACAATATGTAATTACGATAACGAAATAATTCGGTTTCTTAGTTCCCCTCCAGGTACGGCATATATTCGAGATGAAGAGGGTAAATTCGTCCTTGATGAAGAGTGGGAACAACCAGAAGATTAAAATGCAGTTCTTCAACGGATGCAATAGTTGAAGAATATCAATAAAAAAATTCTATAAAATTTTTAGAATGAGTGGCTAAAATGTCACTCTTTTTTTTATAAGAATTTGTCGATAATTTTCTAAATAATTCCATTTGTAATACAGTAAAATTTACCTATAAAGGTAAAAAGGGGGGGAGATTATATGTCCGATGAACTACAATTAGAAGCACCAAAGAAAAAGAAAAAAGGGTTATTTATTTCTATTGGAGTTATTCTGGTTTTAGTAATTGGTGGTTCAGCCTATGGGTATCATTATTATAATGTCCAAGTTGAAAAACAAGCAGAAATTCATGCTGCAAAAGTAAAAGCCGAAAAGGAAAAACAAGCTGAAATACAATATTTAAAAAAATTAAAAGACGTTGTATTGGATATAACGTATGCAAATGCGAAAGCCAAAGATTTGATTGATAAATATCAGCAGGTTTGGCATGACGCAATTTGGGATCATACATACACTTCAGATGATGGTCAAATTCAAATTGTAAGTGACTTTAATCAAGCTATCAGTCTCCAACAAAATGCATTTGATCAAGCAGGAACAGTTTCTGAATTACAAAAAGAAATGTCAACTATAGATAATCTTATGAATCAGTTAAAAGAACCTCCATCTAAATATAAGGAACTTTATAGTGAAACAGTTGATTTATATTCTACTCTAACTAATTATGAAAAGATGTCTGAAAGTCCGTCTGGTTCTCTAAATTCCTATAGCAACGATACAGATAACATGGGAAATGAATTTTCCAAGAAACTAAGTTCAATTAATATTCAATTGCCAAATTAAATTCTTTCCTAGGGGTGTCTAATTGAGGTCACTCTTTTTTCTTTTCTTATTCAACTAACGGGGCAGGTTAGTGGAAGAGGTATTTGTATTTTTAAGCCGAATATATATGCTTTAAAACTAAGTTAGGGTGGATTCGAAATGGATAAAAGAGTTCTTTTTGATTTTGAAATCGATTTTACAAATGGTGGTGGAATACAAGGTCAGGAATTTCGTCTTGATATTGACGGAGATGACATTTCTGACGAAGAGTTAGGTAAGTATATTGTCGAAGATATGAGGTTGCTAATGGTTGGTGAAGTAAGGATTCTTAACAAGAAAATCATTAATGAAAAACATAAACGAAGACCTGCTGGTGAAAACTTTGGAAAATAGAAAAATTTTTTCAAGGTACTTCAAATTTTAACTACCAAACCAGGCGGCTTTTCTTTGGTGCTACCGGGTGCAAGAATTGATCAGGCTTTCATTATTGGCAGCTTTTTTCTTATTGTGCTAACGGTAGCAGGTTAGCTTAAGATGGTCTGGATAAATAAAACTCACTTTTGGAAACATATAATGTAATAATTCCTAAAGGTGGATTAAATGGAAAACTACACAAATGATAATACAGCAAGACGATATAAAGCCCATGTTAGTATTTTAGGTACAACACAACTACATTTACGAAATCCTTATATTATTGCTTGGTGGTCTGCAGCATTTCCTGGATTCGGGCATTTGCTTTTATCTAAATATCTTCGAGGGTATGCCTTATTTATTTGGGAAGTTATCGTTAATGTTGAAGCACATATTAATTCTTCAATGATTTATTCCTTTCAAGGGAATATAGACATGGCAAAAGAGGTATTAGATAAAAGGTGGCTTCTTATGTATATCCCCGTTTACCTTTTCGGTATTTGGGATAGTTATAGGACAACCGTTGATATGAATAGAAACTACCTTTTAGCGGACAGAGAGGATCATCGATTTAATTCGTATTCAATTGGGGCATTAGAAATTAACTACCTAGATAAACGAAATCCAGTTGTTGCCCTTATGTGGTCATTGTTTATCCCTGGTTTGGGGCAGCTCTATATTCATAGGATTTTAACGGCTGTTTTTCTCATCATATGGTTAGTTGTATTTCATTATCAATCTCATTTTGCGGAAGGTATTCTATTTTTGATATTAGGTAAAGTAAAAGAAGCTACCTCTGTTTTAAAACCAGAATGGCTCCTTTTTATGCCTTCACTCTTTGGGTTTGCTGCTTATGATTCTTATGCTAATACGGTTGAGAATAACAAGCTTTTCGAAAAAGACTTAAGGAGTCATTTAACCAAGAATTATCAATCGGTGGGTTTTAAAATACTAAAAGGACAAAAAGTGAAGTGAGCCCAATTGCAGCTTTTTTCAACATTTGAAACCACTGGATTTTTAGAAATGGCAATTTCAACGTTAGAAAAGAAAGGGATTAAAAAAGAAAGTATATTTGCCGTACCTCTTGATAATAGAAAAGAAGATCGTAAATTTTTTGATTCCCTCCATCGCTCAGATGGTACATCCCTTATTGATATAGGTATGGGGATTGGTACTGCTTTCTCAGTTATTGGAGCAAGTATTGGATTTAAATTAGCTTGGGGTCCCATTTATTGGGGACTGATCGGTGCATTTGTTGGATTTGTTCTTGGCTTTGCTATTCGGCTTTTTATGGAATTGGTTGTAAAGAAAAATAAAAGAGTTTTAAAAGGCAAACACTCAGAAATAATCTTAATTATTGATTGTGAAGAATCTCAAGCTGAATTAATTGAGAATATACTTTGGAGTCATTTTGCGTTGGGAGTCGCAAAAGTAAAATGATGGAATCATTCTGATGAACATGTATTAAACTAAAGATTGTGAAGGATTGTACTTAAACTATCGGGTGCTTTACTACAAGAAGAATTTTCGCAAAATCTTAGTCGGCTCATAATTAAAACAGGGAATGAGAATCACCTCATTCCCTGTTTTGTGTTTCAATTAATTGCTTTTACATTGCTTGTACTAAAATTGTATAATTTGGTATTTAAAATAAATTGTATGAGTGCTAATGACTATTGAATACCTACTTTTTCTATAATTGGTTTAGTTATATTTATATTACTTGCTCAACCGGCAGCGGGAAAACGACAACCCTCTACTCCCTTTTAAATGAAACAGCCCACCTTTTTCATCGCAATGTTATCACTCTCGAAGACCCCATTGAGAAGAACTATGATTCCGTATTACAGGTACAAGTAAATGAAAAAGCAGGGGTTACATACGCTGCCGGTCTAAAGGCCATTTTGCGTCATGATCCCGATATTATCATGGTTGGGGAAATCAGGGATAGTGAAACGGCAAAGATTGCGGTTCGCGCTGCGCTTACCGGCCATCTGGTCCTAAGTACAATGCATACAAGGGACGCGAAGGGGGCCGTTTACCGGCTTCATGAATTTGGCGCGAATTGGTTAGAGGTCGAACAGACGTTAATTGCTGTTACCGCACAACGGCTGGTTGAGTTAACTTGCCCATTTTGCCAAGGTGAGTGTTCCCCGTTTTGTTACACTTACGGCAGATGGAAACGGGCAAGCGTTTTTGAATTATTATCAGGAAGAAATTTAAATAACGTCATGAAGGCAGCAAAGGGAGAAAATGTGATAACCAGGTACCGGACAATCAGAGAGGTCATTAATAAAGGAATTGCTCTTGGTTATATTAAAGAATCTGAATTTGACCGGTTGGTATATAATCATGAAACATCGTAAATGGACTGTAAACGAACAGGCGAGTTTCTTGAGAAGGATCGGTGAACTGCTGGCAAGGGGGTATCCGATTGCGGATGCAATCGAGTCCATTTCGCTTCACCTGCCCATAAATCGAAAGGGGGAGTTGCATGAGTGTTTAAATGCACTAAAAACGGGCTTATCTTTTCATGAAGTATTAGATAAGCTGGGCTTTCACAAGGATTTAATTGGTTATGTCTATTTCGCAGAACAGCATGGCAGCTTTGCAGAGGCACTATTAGAAGGAAGTAAACTTGCTCTAGTAAAAGATAAAGATGTCAGGAAGCTTCTTAAAATGTTACAATACCCGCTATTGCTTATCTTTATTACTGGCATCCTGTTTGTTTTTGTGGAAAATACCTTGCTTCCCAGATTTACAACACTCTTCAAATCAATGGGGCTTGAGGCGAATTTTTTTACGAAAGTGATCTATGCATTTAGCCAATATTTCCCCATCATTATTTCTTGTTTATTGATTTTCCTTCTATCTTTAACAGGCTATTATTTTTTGATTTTTAAAAAGGCGTCTATTCTTAGCCAAAGGGCTCAGCTAGTCAGGATACCGGTAGCAGGGAAAATTCTCAGATTGTTGTTTACCCATTATTTTTCCATTCAATTAAGTTTCCTTTTATCTGGTGGAATATCGTTTTCCGAAGCACTGCTGCTTTTTGAAAAAAATCATAGGCAGCCCTTTTACAGTCAGCTTGGGAAAGCCATTAAAACAAAGCTCGTAACCGGTGAAACACTGGATTCTATCTTGGTGTCCTACCCTTTTTTCGAAAAGGAGTTTTCGATGATTGTGAAACATGGGCAAGAAAATGGGAAATTGGAGCAGGAACTCCTGTTTTTCAGCCACCACTGTATCACTACCATGGAGGAAATAATTGAAAAAAGCTTTAAATCCATACAGCCAATTTTGTATCTTTTCATTGGATTCCTTGTTGTGTCAATGTATTTAGCTATTCTATTACCAATGTTTCATCTAATGGATGGAATTTAAAAAATGGAGGTCAAATAATATGAACGTGAAAAAAATGAAAAATGAAAAGGGTTTTACGTTGATCGAAATGATGATCGTTATGCTGATCATTTCTGTTTTACTAATCATCACCATTCCAAATATCACGAAACATAATGCAAATATTAACGATAAAGGCTGCCAAGCGTTTGTCAATATAATTGATTCTATAGGCAGGTCTTGTTTTGCTTCTAATTTAGGTCAAACTACTTAACTTAGTAAAGGAGATTTATTATGCAACAAGAACGCTTAGAAAGGGCACTGGATAGATTTATTGAATATTGTGAGCATTTTTATAAAGCTTGAAAATAGACCGTCTGATGACGGAATAGAGGCGAGTGAGTAGATATTAGAGAAGTTAAGTAAGTAAGCAAAAACAAAAAACGACAGGTTTTGAAGGGCTTACATAAGGGAGGTAAAGCGAAATGAAAAAAGATGTAACACCTCGTATTGCTTATTATGTAAGGAAAGTAGCTGAAAAAAGAAATATTCATCCTGCTAAGAAGCAACCTAGAGCCTACACATACAGAAATAAACGTTTGATGACATACAAAAGAATTTTGCATCAACAAATTGAGGCTGCTAAGTTGTCTTAGCATTTTTTCTTTTTTAAATGAAAAGAACTCCCGATAAGGAGTCCGTTTCATGTAGTATTTTTCCATTTATAGTAATAGGGGTACTTTGATTATATTTATATCCATGGTTGTAAAAAAGAGGAAATCGAACTAAGATTTTCTAGTCAAATTCATCTAAATATTTTTTCAAATTTAGTTGACTGAGATAAAATAGTAGGGTATGATAAGGAGTGGAGACATATATTTATAAAACAAAAATTACAGATTACCATTTTGGTATCTGTACATTTTCTTTGCTTATTTCATTGTTTACTGTCCTTTGACAATCGAATATTACTAAACTACTTAATTAGTATTATACTCGAAATCTTGTACATGTCAATCCAATTCTTCATTTTTAAATTATTGGAATGAAAACAACATGATAAAAGCAAATTTTTAACAGAACTTGAAGGGAGGTGATAAGATATGGAAAAGGATTATGTTATATTCAGCCAACGTGTGGCAGGGTATCTTATGATGAATGGCTGCAAGTTGAAAAAGGTTAGTAAATCCAAAAAGGATGAATCGTTATTTGTTTACTTCTTCATCGCCAATGAGAAAGTAAGAAGTTTAATCAATGTATATAATCAGCAAATTAAAATCAACGGAGGAAATAAAAATGAGAGTGAGTGAATTAATAACAACTGATAAAGTTAAAAGTTGGAAAAACGGAGACGTAATTACAATTAAAGCCGGAACAGGGGATGGAAAGAGTTATTTTATTAAGACTCATCTTTACGCATTAGCAAAATTGAATAATAAGAAAATATTAATGTTAGTACATAGATCAGACTGTAACAAACAATTTAAAGCCGAAATGATTGAGGCTAAAAGAACTGATTCGATTGAAATAAAAACATATCAGTACCTTGAAGCGATATACAAAAACAGAGGTGAGTTTAACTTTGGGGATTATCAATATATTGTTTGTGACGAGTTCCATTATTTCATATCCGATGCAGTTTTCAATAAAACAACTGATATTTCACTTAATGCAATTTTAGACCAGAAAGATAAAGTTAGAATCTTTATGTCCGCAACTGGCGATTACATGACCAAGTACATAAAAAATCAAAAGAAACTAGATACAATTGATTATGAATTACCCATTACTTTTGACTATATAAAAGAATTAACTTTCTTTAATAAGGATGATACGATGGAAAGTTTTATTGAAGAAGCGATTTCCAAGAAACAAAAAGGAATGTTTTTTATAGAATCAGCAACGAAAGCATATGACCTGTACATGAAATATAAAGAACACTGCCTCTTTAATTGCAGCAAGCACAACAAGAAATATTTTAAATATGTTGATGAAGAAAAGATTAATCACATGTTGAAGCAGGAAAAGTTTGATGAACTGATATTAATCACAACAACTTGTATGGATGCTGGAGTTAATATTAAAGACCCGGAATTGAAACATATTGTATGTGATGTTGAAGATATCGGAACATTAATTCAGTGCATAGGTCGAAAGCGTAGAGAAAAAGAGGATAAGGAAATTAACCTATACATAAAAGCAATCACTAACCAGCAGTTAGGCGGAAAGAAAACTCAATTAAAGAGGAAGCTTGAAATGGCTCGTTTCCTAAGAACTCACAGTGTAGAAGAATACATAGAAAAATACCCGAGAGAATATGATAAATGGTCAATCGTTTATACAGATACTGTTGCAAATGAATCTGATAAAGCAACCATGAAAATTAATGATTTGATCTATTTTAAATGTTTAGTTGATGGTGCTGAAATTGACATAATGAAGTCTCATGGGAATTTTGGATACTGTAGAACATTAGCAAGGAAATTTGGATTCTACAATGATAATGATGGATATACATACAGATTAATCGAGGAAGAGAATAAAAGAAATGAATTAGAAAAGTACTTACAAAATAACGTTGGAAAAGTAATGCTAACAAGTTCAGACAGAAAAGAAATCATTGAAAAGTTAAATGTAAAACAGGATGGAAAATTGTTGAAGAGTTTAGACAGCTTGAATTCTGCGTTACGTGAACGTGATTTTAACTATTACATAAAACAGTTTGAAACAAGTCGAATAGTGAACGGTAAAAAGAAAAATTTCAAGTCTGCTTGGAAAGTTTTAAGATTAGCAGAAAAATAGTTTTACCCCCCTAAATGAGCGTAAAGCATTATATAGAGGTTTACTCCCAAATAAGGGGGTAATGAAAGAAAATACATAAATCAAAAATGAAATTCCAAGTGGCTAAATGGAATGACCGAATGGGAATGGAATTTAGACGCTTGAACCAAACATATAAGACTCGGAATGGAATGTAGGGGCTTATATGTGCGGTAGTGGATTAATTATAAACTATTGGTCAAATTTGGTCAAAGTCAAACACTTAAAAACAATCCTTAGTAGGACGAAATTACCAAACACTGACACCTCTTTCCATCTAAAACAATATTGAAAGGATGAAGAATGAATGAAGGATAAATTGAAGGTTTGTAAAAACGAAGATTGCAGTAGAAAAGATGAGTTATTGCCATTAACAGAATTTTATCAGTATCCCAAAGGAGAGTATTATGCAGAATGCAAAGAATGTCATTCCCATCAAGTACAATCTAACAAAGAAATAAGAGCAATGAAAGCAATTGAAACATTACTTAAATTAGGTATCATTAAACATGATGAGATTTCAGCTGCTAGAACATTGTTTTTGTCTTGTGAAAGTAGGATTAAAGCTTGTAAATATAATGAAGGAATTTACAAAGATATTGAATGCGATTGGGAATCCCCTCTTGCATTCATTATTGATATTATTCAAAAATTGCCCAAAGTTTTTCAGTGTTGGAAAGTTCAAAATGCAATTTATGAAGAAACTAAACAAACTTCGGATTTACCAACTATCGACAGAGTGGATGAATTTGGAAATTATACGCTTACCAATATTCAGATGCTTTCTAAACATGATAACACCAAAAAAGCGACCTCAAAGCCTTGTAAAGTACTTATCATAAAGAATCTGCAAATATTAGATGTTATTGAATTTAAAAGTAAAAGGGAAATGACCGAAAAATTGATTGAAATGGGCATCCCAATCAATGCAATTAAAATAAAAATGGATACAGGAGTAATTCAAGAAGTTAGCAATGGATATTCAATATTATTACAGTCAAAAAATGGTGTAATTAAACGGCTTGATGAACCACTTTATAAATTTATCATCGACCGAAAACGGGAAAAAATAGACGTGGAAACAGGTGAAGTAGTTGAGGTATTAAATCATTGGCAATATCAGTTTAATGTGGGAGCAATAAGATTTTAATCCCTGTTAGATTAGTAAATTTCCATTAACATAGCAACAAGTCCTTACATAACCCTAGTCTTATTGACCTTATTACAAACATAACCTATTCAGATGCAAAGAAACAGCATACAGCTCATTGCAGCAAGCAATATAACATAATAAATATAGCTAGTTTTATTAATACATATCGAGGGATCGGTGAATGGAATAGCCGTGTCCCTCACAGCTTAAAAACTTAAATCTAAAGGAGAATGATGAAATGGCTCATTTAAACATTAATAAAGTAAAAGAAGAAAACAATAAATACAACGAAAAGAAGCAAGTGGAGTTTAATGACGGGTATTATTTATACATTAAGAAGTATTTTTCGAATAAAACAATTCAAGAGATTTTTGAAAAATACCCCAAAATGGTTGAAGAAGCAAAAGAAGAAAATCTTCAAGATAAATTAAATAATTTTCCTTTGATTAATTTACTTACATGTTTGGTTATCGAAGGGTTTACAGATTTAAAATTCTATAAATCCCTTAAAAAGAAGATAAAAGAATTTAAGTGTCTAATGGAATCTCACTATTACAAAGAGATCGTGCAGGCATTGATGTTGAAGTTTCAAAAAGTAATGATATTGAATACGTAAAATTAAATACCTTCTTTACCCTAGATAGGAACTTGGTTTTGGATAGTTCATTGGATATTAATAAAGACAACGTTGGAACAATGAGTGAAAAAATCAAAAACATATATAGAATTGTTAAACATTCGTTGAAATGGGTGTTTTTTTTTTGAGAGTCGATTATTTGCAGGTTTTAAATGTTACAATTATTGTAAAACAAGGTTAAAAAAGGGGAGGGTATTTTGAATAAGAAATATTTGTTTTTAATTATGCTTTCTTTGATTTTTAGCTTAACAGGATGTAACACTCAGACAACAAAAGACAACATTAAAACAAGTAGTACAAAAACTGAATCTAAACAAACAATACAAAAAAAGGTTGAGGAAAAAACAAAGTACAGCATAGATAAAATTATTATCGCAACTGAAGGAGACCTACTGCCAGATGTACAAGTATATCAAGACTTTAATTTTGCAGTCATAAAAGAAATGGCAAAGGAATATAACATACCAGTTGAAACAAAAGAATTGCCTACGTTTAATGATTTAACAATTGCTTTGCAACGTGGAGATATTAACGTAATTCCGGGCATTGTACAAACTTACAGAAACCCAGATTTTAGCCTTACCTATACCTACTTTACTGGAGCGATATACCGTACTAATGGTGAACAATTAGATTCAAAAAAGAGTTATTCAATGTTAGTCAGAAAAACAGATAAGGAACTCTTCAACTTTTTTAATGATATGATTTCAAAATTTAATGACACAGGTAAATTGAAACAACTTGAAAAACAGTTTCTAGGAGAACGCAATAAATTAAACTAATTTATCAATAATGAGAGAGAGCGGTTAAAAGCCGGTCTTTTTCCTTTTTATATGTGTTAGGGTGCGAATAGTGGTTTTTCGTTCGGAAACTGAATTAGTTTTTAAAATCCCCTTAACCCCTATTAACCTTTTATCCTCTTCAAAATTGTAATTTTTCAATTTAATTAATTAACGATTTAACGAGATAAAGTGTTAAACTTTTACAATCTTGTTGTGATCGATAGACCGTGCAAATTATGACTAAAAACCGCATAACAAAGCCTTTTCTATCGTGCATATCGCACGGTAGCGACACACTAAATATTTTAGTGAAAAGCTAGTGTTTTCAGGGGGTTGACTGTTTTTTAGTATCGGTAGCGACACATTTACGATAACGAATATTTTTAAGTAATATAGTTCAAGCTGTGGCTACAGTGAAATCGTAGAAGAAGGAAAATCTTTATACTATGCCAAATTTGTGCTCTTTCCGATATAAAAATTAAAGAAGCATGATCGTCATGAGAGGGTCTTTTTTTATGAAAAAAAATAATCTCCAAAATGGGTTACTCGTCTACAAGTTTGTGAAAAAGTGTACTTAAATTAACGATTGCAGTTTAGTTGAACAACAAAGATGTGCTTTTTAATATTTTTTGTTTGTTGAATAGATGTTGTGGAATGCCTTAAAACCATAAACAGTACACTTTCACATTAAGGGCATATGAATATTGATTCCAAAATCTGAACAAAATAATTTTACTTGTAAATACAATTGAAAATGAGGCTTTATCAATATGGAAATTGAGTTAAAAAAACAAGCGGTTTTAACTATTCGTGCTTTGCATTTTTGTATTGTGGAACAGTGGTCAGGTATTAATATAGATCATGGTATTTCTTCAGCACAGCAACATCTCTTATTCATTTTATCATCTCATGAAAAACCACTAACAATTAGTGAGATAAGCAATTTAGGTTGTTGGCACCTATCCACGGTAAGTCGACTGTTACAACCTTTGATTAGAGAGAATTATGTTACGGTACAAAAAAGTAAAACGAAATACAAATATGTATCGATTACTAATCAAGGTTTCGAGAAGTTAATTGAAATTGCTAAGCAAGTTTTTCCTCTAAAGGAATTTCCATTTGATTTTTCAGATATTGAACAAGAAGAAGTTCAAATATTTATTGAAAAAGGGTTGAAAATATTAAAAAATTTTAAGGGTGAGGAATTTTTGGAATGGGTCAAAAAGCCCCACTCAAAAAAGTATCAGTCATCTTAGAAGATAAATGGTATTTCTATTGTTGTTTAAGTACTTATAGGAGGGTAAAGCAATTGGAAACAAATCACAGTTTTAGACTTACAGCTGGCGAAATTGCTAGTTTATGGACGACATACATAAGTGATAGCATGGCGATATGCGTTATTAAACATGCCTTAGATAAGGTAGAAGATACAGAAATTCGTGCTGTTTTGGAATTAGCTTTAAATTTATCCCAAAGCCATGTAGATAAAATTAAACAAATATTTATGGATGAAGGCTTCCCTGTTCCACATGGTTTTACAGGTGAAGATGTAAACCTAAAAGCACCTCGTTTGTTTTCAGACTCTTTTTGGTTAATGTACATTAATAAAATGTCTATAAACGGATTGACTGGATATGCTGTGGCTTTAACTACTGTAACACGTGCTGACATTCGTGATTTTTATACTCAGGTTAATGATTCCACTATGGAACTTTATAACAAGTCACTTAATGTTAAACTATCCAAAGGACTTTTTGTAAGACCACCTTACATTTCAACACCAGAAAAAATTGATTTTGTTAAGAAGCAAAGTTTTTTGACAGGGTGGTTTGGAGAACGTAGACCAATTAACGCTGTGGAAATTAGTCATATTGACTTTAACATAAAAAAAAGTATTTTAAAGGAAGCATTAATGCTTGGATTTGCTCAAGTAAGCCAGTCAAAGGAAGTACGTGATTTTGTATCGAGAGCAAAAGAGGTTTCTTCAAAACACATTGAAATTTTCCGTACAATATTAACCGAAAACAATCTACCGTCTCCCCCATCTTGGGAATCTGAGGTAACAAATTCTACTATTGCTCCTTTTTCGGATAAGTTAATGTTGTTTCATACACAATTATTAGTAAATTATGCCATAGGTTATTATGGTGCTAGTTTGGCTGGGTCTTTTCGGAGAGATTTATCAGCTAAGGTAATTAAAGTAATCGGAGAAGACTTGTTACTTGTTGAAGATGGAGTAAATATCATGATTGATAATGGATGGCTGGAACAAATACCACAAGCAGATGATAGGGACGAATTAGTAAAGAAATAGAGTTGCAAAATGGTCTATACTTTGTAAAAAACTAATTCATAATTAAGTAACGGGTGCTTGAATTGAATAAGAAAATGGCTTCCACCTCTTTTTTAGTGGGAGTTTTTATTTTTTGTATCAAAAACGAAGGTTAAAGATACAATCTTAGATACCCTCATTTTTGACCGTTTTACCTTGTTTTTTATTATACATTTTGTATCAAAACTTATATCAAAAACTGTATATCAATACTTTACGTTTATAACCGTTTTTGATACAATAAGAGTAGGAAAACGAGGAAGGGAACTGATCCTTATGATTTTTGGATATGCAAGGGTAAGTACACAAGACCAAAACTTAGAAATGCAATTAGACGCTTTTTCAAAATATGGAGTTGATGAAATATTTCAAGAAAAAATGAGCGGTGCTAAAAAGGATAGACCGCAATTGGAAAAAATGATTGATAAATTAAGAAAAGGTGACAAAGTTGTCGTTTATAAGTTAGATCGTATAAGCAGGAGTACAAAACATTTAATTGAACTATCAGAACTATTTGCAGAAAAGGAAGTTGATTTTGTTTCTATCCAAGATCAGATTGATACAAGTACACCAATGGGCAGGTTCTTTTTTCGTACAATGGCAAGCATTGCAGAACTTGAAAGGGACATTATCAGAGATAGAACTAAAGCAGGACTTGAATCGGCAAGAGCAAGAGGTCGTGTGGGGGGAAGACCAAAAGCAGATAAAAAAGAGGTTGAAAAAGCATTAAAGTTATATGATAGCCAAACAATGACAGTTGATGAAATATCAGAAATGACGGGAGTTTCTAGAGCAACAATTTATAGAGCAGTAAAAGCACGGAAACAATAAGTGTAAAGGGTAATCATTGATTGCTCTTTTTTGTTTGTGTTGTTAAAAATTTTAAAAATTCCCACTAGTTAGTTTGTTTACTTATTTGGTAAGATAAGGTAAAGGAAGTAGTCGATTAGGAGGGGTTCTTATGATTAAAAACATTTCTATTAGTGTAATGCTCTTATCTTTCTTACTTACTAGTTGTTCCTCTAATACGAATACGGTACAAAAAACACAGCACCCTAAAAAATCAGTTCAAAAAGCACAACAGAAAAGACAACCTCAAGAAAGTACAACCCAAAAGAACACTTTAACAAGACTAAAGGGGTTATACTCGGTACAATCGTATGAAACCTTGATTATGTCTTATAATCAATTAAAGATGTACGATTCTAAAGAGATAAATGAACTATATAACCAAGCAATACAAAGACTATTAGATAAGAAGCAATATAACACCATTAAAAAGCTAATTGACGATGACATTTATCCAATTTATTTAGGTTCTCTTTCTGGTAAGGTTTTAAATGAAATTAGTGCAAATGTCGAATCTCTATCAAGTGGTGACCATACTAAAAATTTTAGAAAACTAACGATAGAACAAGCCGAAACAGCAAAAAGTAGTTCTTCAAATTCAACCGATACAACTGCAAAAGATCAAGAAACTAATCCACAAATAGGAATGACAGCAGACGAAGTGAGAGCAACAAGTTGGGGAAATCCAGCGGAAATTAATAAAACTACTACTGCTGGAGATGTAAGTGAACAATGGGTTTATTATGATATTGGTATACCTGACAGATATGTTTATTTAGATAATGGTATTGTCACAGCAGTTCAAGAAAGTAATTAATTAACGATAAAAGAAACGGAAATTTTTTCAACCTCTACAAATTGGGATAAGAGGAGGAATTACACACGGACTTTATTATTGAACTTAGTGTAACAGACAATTGGCATTTTGTTAGGAATTTTGCTGATATGATAAAAGAATATCGAAAGGCTAATAAAAAAAGAAAAGGAGACCGTCAATGACGGTTTTTTTATGTCCATTTATACATGCCATCCAACCGTATATAAGCCCGAATAAGTAGAGATAACTCCTTTCTAATACTTTATAACAATTTTTTTGTGGCGATAAGAACAAAGCATTAGACAACTTAGAATTGATTATTGGATGGATAAAAGAAATGTTTTATTAATTAAATAGGTAGTCCGGGGGTGATTTACATTAAAACACTTTAGTTGGCTAAAGGGAATGCCCATAGCACATGTAAGTCCATGGACTGATAACCTATGAAGCGACTCACTCATTTTCGATGGAAATTTTCCATTAAAAAACATAGCCCCTCATACTTGAGAGGGGCTGGGTCTAATTTATTAATCAGATGATTAATGTCAAAATTCTTCTTCAAACAGATAGGTAAGGGTTTGAAGTTATCGCTCCCTTTTGTCGGGTAGAAGGGCAACCTCTCAGTCACCGTCCCCCCTAAGAACCGTACGTGTTAGTTTCCCAACATACGGCTCAAGCATGCCTTTGTCCAAGCTTTGGCTAGATTAGTCCTGATAGTTTCTTACCCTTGATATATCTCTTTACGCTTCTAAGTTGAATGTCATTTGGAGTTTCTCCCATAGCTGGGAATACCTTGTGGTATTCAAGGTGACAAGAAATGTGAACTAATTCTAGATTTTTATATTCATTACTTCCGCCTTTTACTCTAGGGATTTTGTGATGTGTTTCTAACCCTTCAGAACCATCTGTTATTGAGTGGGTGCATAAAGGACATTTGTATTTTTGCTTTTTGGCTAACTTTTGCCTATACGCTACATTATTTTTATCGAACTCTTTAATATCACGTTTTTCAAAGTATCCTTTTAGGTATTTGTTAAAAGGACTGTAATTGTATTTGATTTGTACGTGCCGTACAATCGGTGTCCATGACATCCTTTTGAGTTGGTTATTGGTTATAGGGTCAGTTAGTATCCACTTACTCTTACTTTGACCAGTTTTGTCTGGTTTGTAATACCTTTGACTAATCCATCGCCCACTCTTTTTTGGGTGCAGCCTTCTTAGAAACTTATATTGGGTTGTCCAAATATGAGAATCCATTTCGGAAAAGACTTCTTTGGCGACACTTGGACTCCAATAATTTGCCGTACCTATAATTATAGGATTAAGTGTACTGACAAGCACTTGTACGTTTTTTCCATAGAATTGTCTTGTTTTATCGGTAATCTTCTTTTTAGCAACTTTGATGCTATCCTTAGACGGTTTGATAAGAACTTTGCTCCCATTGTGAGTTTTATATTTTCTTATATTAAAACCTAAGAAATCAAACCCTTTTTCGATATGAGTTACTTTTGTCTTTTCAAATGCTAACTCTAAACCTCTAGTTGTTAGATAGGGTTTTAGTTTGTTAAATAAATTGTTAGCCTCTTCCTCAGATTCACACATGATGACGAAGTCATCTGCATACTTTGCCACTGCATACTTAGTCTGATTTACAAAAGATACCTTAGTTTTTCTCTTTTCTTCTCTATAACTAATATTGAGCAGACTTTCTAAACCATGTAATGCAATATTAGCTAGAAGAGGTGAGATAATACCCCCTTGCGGGGTGCCATTTTCTGATACATGAAAAACCTTGTTGTCGACAAAGCCTGCTTTTAGCCATTTTTCTACCACATTAAAGGCTGGGAATCCCTTTATTTGTTCAAGGATATAGTCATGATTGAGGTTGTCGAAACAGCCCTTGAAATCACCTTCAAAAATCCATTGCTTTTTGTTCCCAATAGTATTGAAGATTCTTTCGATAGCATCGTGACAATTCCTTTTTGGTCTGAACCCATATGAGGTTGGTTCAAATTTGGCTTCCCACTGTGGTTCAAGAGCTAATTTAGCAATATTTTGATAGACTCTATCTTTAATGGTTGGTATCCCCAGTGGTCTAAGTTTACCGTTCTTTTTTTCGATATATGTCCGATAAGTTGGTTTCGGTCTATGGCGATTGATGTTTAGATTTTTCATTTTATTGTAGAGTTCTACCCTCTCATATGGAGTCAAGGCTTTATATCCATCGACTCCTGCTGTACGTTTCCCTTTGTTGATTTGGGTAACTCTACGAATTGAGAGCAGTAATGCAGCTTGGCTTTTCATAAGTAGCCTTTGTAAGTCCCTTACTTTGCGGATTTTTCCAAAACGTTCGGCATGGTATATTCGTTGTTGGAATATCTCTACATACTGACTAATCTTTAACCAGTTAATACGATCCCAATCAGTAATGTCTGGTAATGCGGACTTCTTTATAGAAGTATACATCGTCTGTTACCATCCTTTGGAATTATTCTTCAACGCTTTATCCCATGTTGCACACCAATTGGAATTCAGCACCCTTTCGGGTTTGTCAGTAGACATTATCCACCCAGTTATTTCCGATTTCTGTTGCCTTTCGACATGGTGGCGTTTGCTTTTTCCAACCTCCTATATCCCCTTGGGGAATTGGGCTTCACTTACGCTAAGCTTACCTTTATGTTTAGGACCCCAAATGGACTTACCAAGTTCAACTTCTGTCAGATGCGAGTAGGTTAGGTTCCTCCAATACACCGATAGGTCTGTGGGTTGCATTGAAAGTATTAAAGGGGAAAATACTTTCCCTACCTATAAAAACGCTAGTATAGCTGTGTCCTACCTAACGACTGTGTTGACGATGCTTATAAAGATTCACTTATCGTTAACCGTACTACTCTTTCCCCTAGCCTCCATCTGCTAAGACACTGGCATTTGGTTTGGCATCACCTTATGCAACCCACATTACGATTACTCATAATGCAGTTTCGGAAGGGAATATCTTATGCAACTAGATAGTCTCGAAAAGACACTGACTTTGTGCGGAAGAAGTTGCTTCTTGTCGCACCCCCCCGTCCACACCGTACAAGCGACTTTCACCGCATACGGCGTTCCAACTATTCCAATCCACTTTAACCATAACACTGTTCAGTATTATGATACTTAATGTGTTTCATTTCTTCCGTTTCAATAAGTCGGTGCCTCCCGTGGGAGGTGAACCTCTTTTAGTCATACGAGAACCTTATTAACCGATAAAGAATTGCCTTGCACGATTAAAGGAATCTTTAATAGTCTTGTGGCTATCCCTCCATGTTGATTAGACACTTCAACGGTACTGTACCACTACTTTCACTGATATAAAGAACAGTTATACGGCAACTATTATCATTATCGCTTTCCTTTTCAACGCTTCTTCGGAAGTAAGCCCTCCACGTTATCAGCTTACAATGTTGAATTATATCTATTATAGAATGAACTTAGGTGCTTCCTGTAAGCCTGTTAGCTGTTCATATGCCTGTAACATATCATGGACTTTCATATAAGTTATTTTTACTCATCCACTGCTAACCTCACTCTAAGGCGATATACACATTTCTATGTATCGTGCTTGTAGACCCGTACATTCAGAAGTTCGTCAGCTTACCCTTTTCTTGTAGGTTTATTTACATTCTCACCATATTCATTCAACTCAAGCATCATGAATTACACCACTCCATCGAGTAGGCTTTCGGCAGCCAAACTGCTACGGTAATTTCTCACGCCTTTTTGCCGAGCTTATAACACTATCATTCTTACTAGATCCAGTGCTATTCGACTAAGAGAGAACCCTTCAGGGCGTTACCCCATCATTTGATTCTTCGATATAACCCTTCAGTTCCGACAGGAACTGCCTGACCTTTACCTGAGCATTGTATGACCAATCTCAATTTAAGCCAGGAACATTTCGCACAACTAAAGCACCCGTTTGTTTAAGTACAATCCTTTACAATCTTAATTACCATCGACTATGATTCTTAAATTATGTTGCCTGTATTGAAATGCATTTTATCGCACTGGTTGCAAAATAGTCATATTGTTTAGATTTCTTTGCGAGGTGCTTTTATTACGCTATGGAAATGAATAGTTTTTGTTCAACTATCTTTAACTCCACTGTGAGTTATCATAAAAAATATACAAAGTCCTTGTCTTAACATCTAAAAAGTAAGCTTTGCGTTTTGTATACCAATCGCCATCTCCAACCGATTTTTTAATGTAGGAATAATAATACCCTTCCTTTTTTTCTTTAGGTAATGGATATTTTTTGTCTAACATTAGATCTTGGAAGTCATTAGGTTTTGGATGTCGCATTGAGTTTGGAACAACAGATCCATATTTCCAACCTTTATCTCTGATTGCCTCGATGAATTGATTCATTTGAGGGTGACTAAACCGAATCACTTCATACTCTGTCTCTGAATCTATCGTACTTTCTTGATAGTCCTCTAAAACATGAACCGACATGGGTATGTATACATGTATTCTCTGTGCAATAGTGAATGGTGCCCCGTTAAATATTTTCGAATATCCTAGTACAATAATTCCATAAACACAACATATCCCAACAATAATTCCCCACCATTTTATAGCTTTTTTCTTCTTATAAGAGACCAAAAAAAACAATGAAATAATTAACCAAATTAAGAGAGGAATTATCAATATTGAAATTAGTAAAGCCAAAAAACTGCCAAGTGTATCTCCAAAGTTCCCCAAAGCTAATTGAGTGTGTAAATTCAAGCTGATAACCTCTTTTGTCAAAATTGAAATATTAGGAATAGGCTAGAAACAATTACACCAACTGTTGCACCGTCAAACAATTGATCTCCTAAATCCGTATTTTGATTATGCATAGAATATCTATGTATGTAAATCTAAATTTTATCAAGTTTTATTAAACTAACCTTACCGTTAGTCGAACAAGAAAAAGGCGATGCCTTCTTAAAGCATCACACTCTGTTTGTTTGTTAATAGCAAAAATAATAATCTTACAAATTTGTGTACTTGTATTGTGGTTCATCATTCCTATTAATACATATCTCATTTTCATCTAAACCGTTACATACTGCAAAATAACCTTCTTCAAGGTGAAAACCTATTCCAGTTAATAGTGTTATCCATTCAATAATTTCAACTTTAACTATTCGTTTTTTAATACATTTATTTAGTTCCTTAAACTTATTATTTTCCCATCTAAGTATATAATCGGTACCATAATAATCAATCTCTTCAGATAAATCAATTTGGTCAAATGTAATAGCGTATTCATCAGTTTTATAAGCACATAATTCCAATTGGCAATCTTCAAACCTTATTATAACGGGTAAATCATTAAACCACTCATCTCATTTTGTTCCCAGGCAACCCAAATTTCCTCTATTTGCTTCCCTTTAAGACCCTGTAACCTTGTTTTATGGTCATTTATTATTTGAGAAATATCAGTATAAAATTTAGGATTGTAATTTTTTATTCCTAGCATATATATCACCTCTTTTTCGAGTTGCATTTATAAAGATTTTACCATTTTTTGTTCAACTAAACTGCTTTCGTTAGTGGAACAACAGAAAAAAGGGCTCTAATTCTTATTGAAGTAGAGTACCCCGTTTGCTTAAGTGAATTTCTTCATAATGTGCTATATAAGCACTAGGAACAGTGTTTTATTTTAGAAAACCTCATCATTTTTAACAAATTTAATTTGTTTACTTGTTAGAATGTATTTTTGTATTATAACTAAAATTATTTATATATTGAAAACCATAAAAAATTAAACACCTTAAAATGTGGATTATTAAGTATTGAAATTTTGTTAATTTTTCTAAGGAAGCAATTTTATAATGTTTTAAAAATTTTAATCCTCCTAGATAAATAAAACAAATGTGAAGAATTAGATTTGAAATTAAATACAATGGGAATTTACCAAAAGTAAATTTTAACATCCAAAGACTAGAAACAAGAAATGGACCAAAATTAAAAAAGTTCACACTTTTCAAAGGTAATATACCTTTATAAATTCGCCACCATTTTTTCTTTTCTCCAAATAAATCTAAAGATTTTGTGAATGTACAAATAAATATCGCAGCTGGAAGGTATTTATTAAATGCATTTCGACCTAAGAATGGTACTGTTAGCCAAGGTAAAATTAGCAAAGCTATATAAAATGATTTTGAGTTTTTCATTTTACCACCTCTGAAGTTTATAATATGTACCTCTTTACCTATTTATCCAGCTACTTTCACATAATTGTTATTTCACAAATCTGCTTCGATAGCTGAATAACGATAATGAAAAAGGACTGCCGAAACAGTCCTTTTGTTGTTGTGAAACTTAAGCACCCCGTTTATTTAATTACAATTCTTCACTATCTTGTGGCCAAACCTGTACGCGTTTATTTAGAAATACGCTCGTATTGACTGTAAATCAGCTTTCGAACCAACTTCAAAACAGCTAACAGTATCAGGAATAAGAACGGATAAACAATTGCAGAGTGCCAAGGTTTCCATTGGTTATAATAAAAGTACCCAGATTTATCCGCTAACCACTCGTAAACTACGGCAAAAACCGAGCACCCGATGATGTACCAAAATTTCCTTGCAACATTCTTCATGTATTGATGGTAATTCAGAAAAATGGCGTTCGCAGCAGGATAAATGCCGAATATGACAATCAAAGATCCCCATTGTGCACCTTTCTTAAAGTAACCGTACCAATCCAATTTTAAGTCCAAATAGATGTTTACAATTAGCTCAAAAACCAATGCAAACATACAGGTTGAGAATATCTCGATTTTAGTCAGCCGTTTTGGCATGTACAAAAACACGGCATTAAACACAATAACAGTCAGTATTAAGAACCACACTTCACCTCACGCCCTTAACTATATTTTCCAACAGACCCGAATAATTCTTACGCCATATAGCCGTTACACAATACGTTTTTTGTGCTTATTCAAGTAACTTGCACTTGTTAGTTAATGAAGAAAAGAAAGCTCATTCGAGAGGGGCTTTTAGAAGTTTTCTAACAATTTTTAAATTAATGATTAGTGTAAGGAATATGAAAGGATAAGTGATTGCAGAATACCAAAGTTTCCACCCGTTGTAATAGAAAAATTTAGTATATAAACAAAACCATTCAAATCCAAGTGAGCAAACTGTCCAACATAAAATATAAAATATCTTTTTGATGATCCTGCTTTTTGAAGGATAAAGATTTAGAAACAAAATACTTATGGATGGAAAATATAGAAATAAAGCGAAAAATCCTAACCATTGAAACCCTTTAGTAAAATATCCATACAAATCATAATGTAAATCTAATACCATATCTACTGTGACACCGTATGAGTAGGCAAAGAAGGAAGTAGCATAAATTTCAATTTTGCTTAATTTTTTAGGAATAAAATAAGCAATAATGTTAAAAAGAATGAAAGCAATGTAAATGTAGACCCACATACGATTCCCCTTGCTAGATATTTTGGTATATTACAAAACGCATAGATTTCATTATAAATCAATAGGTACATTTTTCCAAGACCCTTCCTTTAATCCAAGAAAAAAAGCTACCATCAAAGGTAGCCGTTCAACTTGTTTAGTATGTCTTTTTTTCGATTCGACAAATCCATTTATAATAGCCCAGTAATATCAATAAAAGAAATGGGTCTAGAACTGCAGAATAACCCAAATTCCACCATCCATTATGAAAATATCCCCATGGTTCAGGAAGTAATGCTATTGCCTCATAAATTAAAATCCCTATTAAAAACACGATAAAAAAAATCCCTTTTTTTATTTTACTTTGTTCAAAGGGAAAGAAATTCAGAAATATCATATTAACAGGAGGAACTAGCATGATGTTTGTAGGAAGTTCTCTCCAGTTTGCTTTTTGAGTGAAATACCAATAACCGTGATACTCCATGTCAACATAGAAATCAAAGTTCATTTGAAGTGCTATTGTAAATGTCCAAATGTGAACAATTTGGTTTGGTGTTAACCTTCTATTAGTTGAAAAAGCAATAAAATTAGCAACTACGATGGCTATAATAAGTCCAATCATTCAACCACTCCTCATCTAAATAATTTCCATTTTGTTGGAAAAGGATACTTTGATTGGACTTTAAGACAAAATATTAATGAAAAACGCTCTTCTTATTCGAGTGGGCCTTTATGTATTTTCTGCATGGATTTTCAATTCAATTAATCATAAGTAGATTTAACAATTTATCAAGCATTTCGCTTAATTGAATAGTTTCAGGTGAAGTAAAACCCTTGGTCATTCCCATTAAAATCATTTTTTCTCTTAATGTTTCAATATTCATGATTAACTCATCGTAACTCATCTACAGTACTCCTTTTTTTGAAAGACAAAATTATTTTACTGCTTTAATACGACTCAGTAAAACAATATCAATAGACAAATACCGACAATTCTCATGATGATAAATATTAATCGTGAACAACCGCAGCAAGGGCAGAAAAAGTGGGTGTAGTAAGAATAATTCTTAATTTATCGAAAAAAATAATCATAGACTCCTAAGGCCCAGCTTTTTAACAAAAATCCCCTTACTCGATTGAGTAGGGGGCTTTCTTTATCAATATCCTCTTAGCTTTTTCAGTGGCTTCATACGGCATTCGTTATATACAAAAGGTCAAAAAAGAATAAAGCGTTATTTATCCCGATAAATGGCAAACCCATCACCTTTCGTCACTAATTCTTTTTCTTTAGGTTCTCGATAAAGAGCATTTTTTAACCTAAACAAAGCCATCTCTTTTGCCTGTTCTGGAGTACTACCAAAACATTGATACACAGTAGCTTTTCCATTACTTGCTGAAGCATTATATGTATCCCCATGATTCCAGACCCAATATTTAACTCTCCCTCGCCGATAATACAATAACCAATCCCAAAATTCACGGATCCTCCACATTATACGCCCTCCTTTCTTTATGGAATATTTTACCTCACATTTCTATTGTGAATTTTTAATATTTTGTTACAATATTAAAAGCCCTCCATATTGGAGAGCTCCCACAAAAATAACCAATTTTATTTCCACTAATCTAATTCACAACCAGTTTATTATTTGAAATAACTGGAAAGAAATTATAAAGAGGTGAAGACATTGATTCCATTGGTTATAATTTTAATCTTGATAAACGGAGTTTTGTTGCTTTATTTTAAAAAGCGTGATGCCAAAGAGGCAGCTCTAATAGCTCAGAAAATTGATTCGAGTATTGAACTTAAGAAAACCTTAGCTATGGGCCTTTATTTACGTTTTAACTATCCAAAAACTAAAAATGAGAATGGAGAAACAATTTTTGAAACAAGTACAGATTTATTTTTAAAGCAAGTTCCTTATGATTTTGAGGCGTTTAGTGCTAATGTTTTCCAAAAACTTTTCGGAGGGGAAAAGTATGTAACAAACCGCTCTGGTGATTTTGGAATAGATTTTGAATTAGTAAGGGATGACGGACTTTACTTAGGGCAGGCTAAGGCCTGGAAAGATGATGTAGGATATGAGCCGATAGCGATTCTTCATTCAAATATGGTGAAACAAAATGCAACAGGTGGATATTTAATTACTACTGCACATTTTACTAAAGCAGCAAAACAATATGCTCAAGAGCTTAATATTCAACTGGTGGATGGTGTAGACTTTGTAGAATACTGGCTCGATTCTTTAGATAGCAAAGTCTATTCTTTGAATAACGAATTAGCTTAAAGAATTTTGCTAAAAAAACTTAAATCAAAAAGCCCTTCTCAATCTTCGAGAGGGGCTTTATCTAATTCCATCACCAGCTGCGTTAGATCTTCTCCCTCCACAATCACTTTCTCCAAGTCAGCTCCAAAAGGCATTTCCCTTTTAATTAGTTTCCACCACTCAAAAGCGACTTCCTCAAACTTCTTCTTTCCTCTCAATGGAAAAGAACCATTTCGCATTACCTTGTTATTATTCGTTATGTAATGAATTTGAATTACTACGTTCATTTTCTTCTTCCTCATTAAAAATTATAAATACTTTGAAATAGCATTTACCAGATTCAACCCACCGTTTAAAATACTCTGCACTTTATCCATTTTATCTAAAAAGCCTTGTTTTTCTTCTGGTGTTTTTGCATTTAATGCATTATTTAATAATTCAACAGCTTCTTTTAAATCATCAAGTTGTTGCTGAATCTCTTGTCTATTTAAAACTTTGTTTCCTTCATAAAAAAATTCTACGCCTCTTTCATTAATTGTTACCCTTTTAATTTGACCTCTTGGAGTCCTTTCAATTTCAACCATTCCATTATGATTCAAAAGGTCAACCTCAGCAATTATAGCAGTCTCGTTTTTAGTGTTAATTTTTTGAGCAATCGAAGAAATGGACATCGTTTTCTGGCTTTCTTTTAAAACAGACAAAATTCGTTTTTGCATAACATTCATAAATTTATGTCCCCTTTTATTACATTTTATTTACAGAATATATAGAATAGGCATTATTTTATAAATGTCTGCATATGCTTATAGCGAAAGCAAAGACTCGCTAGAAGCTACCTAGCCAATCTACATCCATTTTTAAATAATCAAATTTTAAGCCTTTCAGCTAAGCTGGAGGGCTTTTTTATTTATCCTCAACTAATACCCAAATATCCTCTAAAGGAATTCCCAAGATTTTAGAAATCTTTAAACCATTCTTTAGTGAAGGTAAAGATTCCCCTCTACACAAACTACTCATTGATTTATTCGAAATATTAGTTTGTTTACATAAAAAATCCTGTTTCATTCCTCTTTCATCTAACACCTGTCTTAACCTTATTTCAACCCCGTCTTTTATCATGATGCAATTCACTCCCAAAAAAATTAACGTGTACGTGCAATTTTTTATACCTACATAAATATCATTTATAAACAGTTAATAAATAATTCGCAACATATTATTAAAATCCTTCAATTAATAACTAGTTATGAAGGGGGTGTTAACTTGCAACGAATAGCTTTATGTCTAAATCCTGATGATCCATATCAAAAAGAATTGTTAGAATTCGTTTCATTTTTACCAAATGGGAAGAAAAGAAATGCAAGTGCTTTTTTGAAAATGTTAGTTGACCGAGAATATCAAAAGAAAAAAGAAGAATATCTAGCGGAAAAGAAAAGATTTGAACATGAAAAAGAGACGCTAGAAGCGCCTCCTGTGGAAGGGTTTAAACCTGGTATCAAATATATTCCAAAATCAACTTAATACGTTGACCAATACACCAACTAACGCACCAATTCCAGCCCCAATAATAAACATCATTTTAGAAACACCTCTTTATAAAGGATTTAATTTTATCTTTCCCATGCTTTTTGAAAATATTCAAAGGGAGTGCTCAACATGAAAACACAGACAATTGAATTTAAGCAATTTGTAAGGAATGAGAAGTTTTCCACTGATGAGCTTTTGAAATTGCTTGAAGATAAAAAATTAATGAAAGTGGTTAGTGTAGGTGGAGGATTAATGCTTTTATTAGTACCGAAATCAACATGGGCAGCAACAAAAGCTTCTGCAGATCAAACTTTCGGTAATTTGTGGCAAGCGATTATGAACATAGTTGACTGGATTGTTGTTGGAGTGTTTGTATTCGGGGGAGTTGCTTGGATGTTTGGTCATCGTCCAAAAGCCCTTGAATTAATCATTGGTGGAAGTGCAGGATACATTTTAGCCCGCCATGCAATTGATATTAGAGACTTTCTAAAGAAGTTGTAGGAGGCTGGTAAAAGTGAATAAAACCGTTGAATTTTTAGAGTGCGTTTTAAGTGTGGCACTTGTTTTTAATAAGCCAGAAGAAGTTGAGTGGGTAGTTGGACAATTATTTGAGGCAAGTAAAGCTGGTGATGAAAATGGGGATTAAAACAATTATTTTACTCTGTATTTTTGGCTTAAGGATTTATCGGAAAAACAGACCAGTTAAATCAGTTAACTTCAATTCATTCCTTCAAAAGGGAGGAAGGGTAAATGAAATTCAGATTATCAAGTGAATATGGTGAATTGTCTGAAGTAAGAAACAACATTCCTCATCATGGTATTGATTTGGCAATGTCTTCGGGAACTAAACTAAGAAGTGTAATTGATGGAGTTGTGGAAAGGGTAGTTGATTTTGGAAACAACAACTTGGGAAAAGGAGTCTTTATTCGTAATGAAGACGGTACACTTTCTATTTATGGACACATGAGTAATATAAAAGTTAAAGTTGGTGAACATCTACATTCAGGTGATTTTATTGGATTATCTGGAAATACAGGAAATTCAACAGGTGCACACTTACACTATGGTATGAAAGCAGCAAATGGACAGTGGATTGACCCTACTCCAATGGCTGAGAAAGTATCAGATATGCAAGGAAGAGATATACATTTTGGTCAGTTTTTATTAGATAAATACAATAATTTTGCAGATAAAGTTATTGGTACAGAAAAAGGAATACTTTTTGATCCTACTCAACATTGGTTAAAAGACTCGTTAATTTCACTTGGTCATACACTTACAGACTTAATGCCAGAAATAGGAACAGCGATAACAATTGCTGTAGGAATAGCCATAATGTTTACTGGTAATTTTCCTAAATATTTTGTTCGATGGGGATTTGCTATGATGGGGGTGATTTCATGGTTAATTTTAGGAAAATAAAATCAATTAAATTATCTGAATATTTCACTTTCCAAAACAATAAAATGATCACTTATCGAATTATCCCTCATGTTTCAGTCACAAATAACAGTAACTCTAAAATGTGGAGAATTCTCCATAAAATGTATGAGATATATAATAATATACCTTCACGAATTAACAGAAATGGATTTACTTTTACCTATCGTGAGAAGGATTTAATTTGGTTTGATGTGATTTTTAGACAAGAGATAGAAGAAAAGAAGATTGAATTTTATGTTAGTACCAGTGAAATTTGGGCAAAGAAATTCCGTGAAATCCTTGAAAACTACATGAAAGTAACTGTTGAACAAATTGAAACAGATGTACTTACCATCCCCGACAATAAAAATACTGTCCTTCAAGAAATCAGACTTTCAAAACACGATATATTCTCTCTAGGAATTAAAGCCTCAGAACAAACAACTCCCATAGCCTCAATATTAACTACTTTAGATGACATATCTGAAAATGGAGACTTTGCACGACTTTCTGTTTGTACTGAAACATTTGGACGTAAACAATGGGCACAGAATGGGCATTGGGCTTATGAAAAAATACAGAAGGGGATAGTTCCTGTTCGAGCAAGAATAACCCCTAGTAAGGTCAATAAAGCTTTAAAAAATGGCATAGGTACAGTAACAAATGAGGTTTACGATGTCTTAAATGACATTATGAATGCAATTGGAAATACTTTTTTCAAAAGTGAAAAAGGATTTGAAAAGAAAAAAATAGTAAAACGTAAACACGCATTAATTGAAGAATTAAATTCTAGTCAAGTTAGTACAAAATCTACAGAGAAATTAAATCAGCCTGTTTGGAAGACACGTATTAGGGTTGCAGCAGTAACAGAGAACAAACTCCGAGCCGATCTGATTGCTAATACAATAAGTAGTGCGTTCTCTGAAATTGCCGGAGACAATGAATTATTACCCTTTAAAATACGTTTGAAAAGTAGAAAGCGTGAATTAATCAATGAATTAAATACTATTCATTTATCTAAAGGAACAAAAGCCGATGGTGATGTATCTTTATTGTCTTGTGATGAATTGTCTAAGGTTGCTATTCAAATGCCTACCTCAACTATTCAACAACGGTATGAAAATGAATTATCAGTTAATAAAAAAGTGGAAACGGATATTTCTTCAATATTTATCCATAAAGAAAATAAATCAGGTGTGAAAATAGACGATATTGTAATAAACATTGGCAGTAACAACATTAAAGTTAGCAATGAACAATTAAAAGTAAATGAAGGGAAATCCAACAGTATTTTAATTGGTCACGCAGAGCTAAAGGGAAAAGAATATCAAATAGGAATACCTTTAAAGAATCCTGAAGAGACATATAAAGGCTATGTTGCTATGGGTGGAATGGGAAGTGGTAAAGATACCTATATTCAAAATTTCGTAACTGAAGGCTCTTTAAATCACAATATAAGTTTTATCGTAATTGATCAAGTAAATAAAGAAGGTCTTCAAGGCATGGCAAATGGTATTAGAGACAGTTTACCTCCAGAAAGAATAATTGATATTGACTTGTCAGACGAAAATTTTCTTCCTCCTTTGGATTTAACTGAAGTTATGGAGAAAATTGGACGTAAAGGTGCAGATCGATTTGCAAATGAACTTATAGACTTTTTTGGTGATGTTGAGTCAATGGGACAAAGTAGAAAAATATTAAGAGCTTTTGCTCAAGCTTCAAATGGTAGTTTGTACAATATCAAAAGATTACTTGAAGATGAATCATTCAGAGCAGAAACAGTAAAAAGACTTAGAAGTGAAAATAAAAAACGTGTCGCTGAAGAAATTGAAAAGTATTTAAGTACCTATGAGTTAGTTGAAAAGAAAAATACAAAAGGTGAAATTACATCGTCAGAAATGAAATGCACAAGAGATGGTCAAAAGTCTTTGGATGGGAAAGCAGGAGCTATTCTAAACCGTTTAGATGAGTTTATGGGCGATTCAACACTATTTGAGATATTTGCTCAACCACCTAAAAAAGAAATGAATTTAGAGCAATGGATGAGGGAAGGAAAGGTTATTATTTTTAGGGTTCCTGATAGGATTTTATCCACGGTTGCAGTAAGAACTTTGGTTCATTGGATTACTTTGAAAGTATTAATGACACGTATGTTAATGACAGTAGAGGATCAAGGAAATGGAGCATTTATTATCTACAACGAACCACAAACATATCTTTCTGAAAATGTTGGTCTTGCTAAATTACTTTCAAGAATAGCAACACAAGGACGTAAAGAACGTTTAGGAAGTATATTCGCATGTCATCATTTGGGGCAGTTAAAAGAGATATCAGAGGATTTAATCAGTGGTGGAGTAAATTGGTTATTATTCAAAAATGACAATGAGAATACGTTCAAAAAGCTTGAAACGCAGCTTCAACCCATATCTATTGAGGAAGCATTGAATATTCCTAATACAAAAACCACTAGACACGCTATTTGTATTTTAAATTTCGGTGGAGAACGTAAGCCTGCATTCATGGTTAGAATGCTAAAACCTTCTTATGAACGATATAAACCTTATGATAATGCATTTTTAACTATGAGACATTCAAGAATGTTTGGAAGGCATTATGATGAAATTGAAGCGATATTAGATAAACAAGATGTAAAGAGTGGCTGAAAAGTCACTCTTTTTTATTTTATATAGTAATTTGTCGATAAATTTCAAAATAATTCCAAATTAACCGCAGTAAAATATACCTACAAATGTAAAAGGGGGAATTACATATGAAGAGAACATTTTTATTAATATTACTTACAATTTTAACTGTTGCTTTAATGGGATGTGGGAGAGATACATCAAAAGTTGAGAATGCTATTCTAGGACATTGGGTTGAAGTGGGTAAGAGTAATTCTGAAATGTACTTTGATAAGAATAAGATTATTACTGTCTTTAAAGGAACTAAAGAGCAATTTAAGTATACTGTAGTTGAGTCCAATGATAAGACAGGTGTAATTGATATATATAGAACAAGAATTGGTGGTCAAACTGTAAGTGAATATAGGATAAATATGAATTTCGTAAATAAAGATAGGACTAAGTTTATAGAAGATGACCAAGTTGTGAAGCAATTGGAAGATGCTTTAGGAATGAAACAGACTAAACCAACATGGAAATATGTAGATAGCAAAACCCAGCCTTAATTTTTATCTAATTGTGGAGATACCCAGTTGAATAAACAATATTGGGATAGAGTGACAAAAAATGTCGCTCTTTTTTTATTTTTGTCGAATATTATCATTTCGTTTGATACAATAGTTGTATCACAAGTCAAATGAGGTGAATCAATTGAATGTTGCTGTCTATACTAGGGTAAGTACCAAGCATGAAGAACAAATATCATCACTACACAATCAACAACAGCACTATTTGGAATATTGCGACAAACACAATTATAATTTGGTCAAATTGTATTCAGATGAGGGATTATCTGCAACAAGCCCAAACAGAAGGCAATTCTTGGAAATGATGTATGATGCAGGAATAGACTTTGAAAAAGCGAAAAATTCCAATAAGGTTCTTTACTTTGATTTATCAGACCGTAAACCAAAATTCGATTTAATTATAACTAAAGACGTTTCACGTTTTGCAAGAAATGTTGATGCAATTGTTTTAGCAAGAAAGTTGAAAGAAAAAGGTGTTCATGTACTTTTTGAAAATGCTGGATTCAGTACAGACGATAATGATTGGGAATTGAGATTAAGTTTACTCTTAACTTTTTCACAACAGGAAAGTATTGACCGTTCTAAAAAAGTATCATTTGCCTATAAACAGCGTTCAAAGAATGGTGTTTACCATATGACCAAAAATCTTTATGGATATAGATATGACCCTGAATCTAAATCAGTATCCATTGTGGAAGATGAAGCTAAAAATGTAAGGAAAATGTTTGAATTATTCATCAATGGATATGGTGTGCAGAGTATTTCCAATTACCTAAATGAAAACAAAATCAAGACTCAGAATGGATATGAATGGGTAGGTGGGAATGTTCGCAGGTTATTGAGAAACGAGAAATACATTGGAAAAGTGATTCTAAATAAATACACAAACAACGGTATTACTTCAGGTAAGAAGAGGACTAAACGTCCTGAGAGTGAATGGACAGTTCTTGAGGACGCTATTAAACCAATCATTGATATTGACACATGGAATAAAGCACAAGAAGTGATAATGACTAGAGTGGATCAGACCAATGAAGGAAGCTTGTCGGGTTCTAGAAAAGTTAAGAATATCTTCTACAATAAAATGTATTGTGGAAAATGCGGAAAATCCTTTGCTCGTCATACTTCAAAAAAGCAAAGAAAAGAAGGCATTGTGACAGAATATAATTATACATGCACCAACAGGAGACACAGGAAAAGTTGCGATAACAAGATGATAAGTCATAATGTATTGGTTAGTAAAATTACTAATTTTGCTAAAAATGAACTACCAATAAAATTACAAGAAAAAAGAGAAATGTTCATGGCAATCATCAACTCACAGAAACAATTATTAAATTTGAAACTAAAATTGTCTGAAAGAACAGTAAACAATTTAAAAAATCAAATTGTAGATATTGATAATGAAGTTGATAAATTACTTACATCGTTTTCTAAAAGTAATTCAACAGTTGTGTCAGTCATAGAAAGAAGAATCGAACAGTTAGAATTATCTAAAAATGAATTAAATCAAAAATTACTTGAAAGTAATCCGATTTCTTTAAAAAGTGAAATAAGTCGTTTAGAAGAAGCTTTAAAATTACTATCAGGTAAGATAAGAAGTGAATATTCATTTGATGAAGCACTTAAATATCTTGGTAAAATAACTGTTAATGACGGAGCACTTACTTTTAATGTTGTAGCAGATGATAAGTTAGAGCCCTTATTGAACATTGATGTCAGTAGAATTGATAATTCTAAAATCGATTCACTAGTCGATCAATTAAAAGAAGAATTGCAAAAATTAAAATCCATAGGTAAGTAATTTTTCGACTTGCCTATGGGGTTAATTAGTAAAATGGTTCAGGCACAGGTCCAAGCATATCAAATGGAAAAAAAGAAGCTGCCAACCAGTGTTCAAGACTTAGTTGACGCAGGTTATTTAAAGTCTGACGCTACCGGCTGCCCGAATGGAACTACTGAAATCAAAATAGATTCCGATGGTACAGTGACAGCAGTAGCCGGCAATTCCAGTGCCTCTTAAAGATGAGCAATCAAAAGGGTTTACCTTAATTGAATCCTTGCTTGTTCTCTCCATCTTTCTAATCATTTCCTCCATAACTGCATTTATCCTTCAGCCACATTACAATTCTGTGGAAGATGAGGCTTTCCTTTCGCAATTAAAAGCAGATTTATTTTACGCCCAACAATATGCGATTTCACATCAGCATGAAATAACAGTAAATTTTATGGCGAATGAATATAACTATTATGTTTATGAGCGAACTGATCTTCCAAGGCTGGTTGAAAGGTATTATTCAAACAATATTCACGTGTACCCCGAGACACTTCCATTAGTGTTTAAATTCCTTGTGGACGGAAATGTAAACAAGTTTGGTTCATTTTATATTGAAACAAAAACGGGGCATTATCATGTAACCTTTTTGATTGGAAAGGGACGTTTTTATGTTACCGAAGAATAAAGGCTTTTTTCTGCTTGAACTGCTTTTATCGATATCTGCCTGGCTGATGATGTGCCTATTTTTCATTCCAATTTTAATTGATTTAACAAATCAGTCAAGAAAGGAAGAGGTGGAAAAAAAGGCGCAACAGCTCTTGTATGAAGAACTGGAAGCAAAACTCGGCAGTGATCAAACATATACAAATTATTCAGTCTTTAGTAATTCTATCGAGTACAAAATTAATTGGAAGGATTCACAGGCTCCAAATCAGAAGGAGGTGTGTGTCGCTGTTGATAATAATACCTTCCTATCTGAAATGGAAATTTGCGGACTCCAAGAATGAACAGGCTTTTACCCTTATTGAAGCCCTTTTCGCATTGTCCATTTTTTCAACAATTGTCTTTTTTGCGGCACCATTGTTGCAAATAATCTTAAATAACAAAGCTTTTATGGCAGAAAATCAAGAAATGGAATGGGAGGTTTTTTGCAGTCAAATCAAAAAAGAAATCCGGATGGATTCCAGTGCTGAAGTCTTCGCCGGGAGATTGATCTTAACAAAGGATACTGACACGATCCAGTATGAGAAATATGGAAGTAATTTACGAAGACGTGTAAATAATTTAGGTCACGAAATTCTTTTGCAAAATGTATCCGATGTCAGTTTTTCCCTTCAAAATAATGCCGTTAAGGTTTGGGTGAAAGATATTTGGGGGAAGGAATACTCGGTCATGGTTTATTCTTATATTGATTGGAATAAAGGAGGATGAGGAAGAAGGAACAGGGTTTTACCTATCCGCTCACATTATGTATGCTAATGGTGTTCCTGCTATTTTTTTCGATTCGGGTCAACCTTCTCTTGGGAGAAAGACGATTATCAGGGCAAACGGAGATTATCCTCCAAGAGGAATATTATTTCTTCAGCTCCGTAAAAAAACTTGAAAATACACTGAAATCAAAGGGGACCAATTCGACAAAAGGGACGATTAAATACATAAATGGCGATATGGATTATCAGACCGCATCACAGACAGGGACCCTTCAAACGATTGATTTTACGCTGCGTTTAAAATCAGGTATTACAGTGATTGGAAGAGGATACTTTGATACGAAATTAAAAAAAATGACGAAATGGATCGAGAAGAATTAAATAGAATTCGTTTGAAATCACCTTACATGGACATACTTGTAGTGAAGAATGGAGGGAAGTATGTCCATGAAAACAAATGACTATGTAAAATATATGACACAAACACTTGTGAAATATGCCGACCAGCCAAAAGAGGAAAGGAAAAGACTGCGCAGTGAAAGGCAGCAAACGAAAGCTTCTTTTTGGTACAGGTGGTTCGGAATCCTTCCGTATATTTTTTATACAGAAGTGAAGAGAAGGAGAAAAGCTTAGAGAAGCAGACTAAATGGTCTGCTTCTCTATGTTTATACAGCCCTTTCAGTAAGATAAAACAAGCCGCCGTTTATAAATGAAATATTGATTTTTGGTTCGTATTGCTCCTGCAAGGCTTTTTTTTCCGTCTCATAGCTTTCGTTTTCTTCTTCGACATCCTCATAAAAATGATTTAATAGCTTCAAATCCTGATCCCATCGTTTCCTGGCTTCCTCTGCCCAAGAATGATCATCGAGATCGATTGCCGATTTTAAGTAGTTTTCAATTCTCGACATTCCGCTTTTTGGTTTAACTAATGGTGATAATGTATAAGAATAGTCAGGAATTTTGGGTGTCAAAGGAATTTGCTGTAATCTGTCATGAAAATTTTCTACCATTTGTCCATTAATCAACTGGAGACCGATGGATTTATAAATATCTCGCTTTCGGTCACATTGATAAGAGATTTTTACATTCATACAAAGCCAAGGAAATAATGGAATTTGTCTATTATCCTGACTGCGTTTTTCATAAAGACGGATAAAACCTGCTAATTTTTTCGTTGATTGGAAAATTTGATGAAGTCTTGGCGAGCCAAAATGAATCGTTTCCCCCTTTAAGTTTTCCGGAGCATTCTGTTGATTCGTCACAAAGGTTAACACCATTGGATTGGGTATCCCCCCTGTTTTTTCGAGATAATGCCAGTAAAAAGGCCGATTCATTAATTCCTTATCCAATTCAATCGTTAATTTTACAGTTAAATAGGCTGGGTGGTTTTCAACTATTTCACAGTCATTCGCTTGAAAATATTTCATTAAAAAACTATGAATTTCCTGCTGCTGCATGTTTATTCCCTTCCTTCATGTCCTTCGCTAACTCAATCATCGATGTTAGGTTTTCCATTTTTATTCTCATTTCACCTTCTGAACAGGATTGACCAAATATATCAATTAAGTGGTCTTCTATATTGCCGAAATCAAGCTTTGTTAAAATATCATCTAACTCGCCAATTACATGCTCAAACAGTTCAATTTTTTCATACAATAGTTTAAGGATGTGCTCTTCCACCGTATTTTTGATGGCAAAGTTGTAAATCATCACATCCTTTTCCTGTCCCAGTCGATGAATCCGGCCAATACGCTGCTCGAGTTTCATTGGGTTCCAAGGCAAATCAAAATTGATAATATGGTTGCAGAATTGGAGATTGATTCCCTCCCCACCAGCTTCTGTAGCGATCAAAACCTGTGCATGTTTTTGAAACAGCTCACGCATCCAATCCTTTTTGCCCCGTTTAAATCCTCCTCTAAACGGGACAGATGAGATACCATGTTGTTTCAAGAACCATTGGAGGTACAGCTGTGTGGCCCGATATTCTGTAAAAATAATGACTTTGTCATTTACTTTCTGAATCAATTCTAATGCTTTTTCTGCTTTTGAATTCTGTGTAACAGCTTCTACTTTCTTGATTAAATACTGAATTTGCTCCTCAAAAGCTTGAGAGGGATTTTCCTTCTTTTGCAGCATATTTTTCAACGTGTAAAAAACGGCTTCCCTGCTTGAACATGCTTCTCTTTGCAAGGTCATGACCGAAAAAGCACTCGCTTGAACCCAATCTCCATCACTTTTAAGCTCCATGATGCTCTCATAAAGTTCTTTTTCTGTGGATGAAAACTCAATAGGTATCGTTTCAACATGCCTTTTTGTCCATTCTATTCCCGTATCAGCCCGCCGATTTCGGATCATGACTTTATTTACTAATTCTTTTAAGTGCTCATCATCATTTAATGATCGTGAATCTCGTTTATATTTTTCGAAAAAGGCAGTTTCGCTTCCTAAATGTCCTGGCTTTAAGAGGGACACAAGATTAAAAATTTCCTCGATACGGTTTTGAATCGGAGTGGCTGTTAGCAATAAACAAAATTTCTTTTTCAGATTTTGAACAAATTCGTAATTTTTTGTTTTATTGTTTTTTAACTTATGGGCTTCATCGATGATGATAAGGTCATAGTTTTGATTGTAAATAATTTCACGGTGCGGATTCCTCTTTGCTGTATCGATGGAAGATACTACAACATCGCATTGTTCCCAAACATAACTTTTTCTCTGTGCAATAGCGGGTATAAAGAATTTACTATTCAATTCGATTGACCATTGTGTAACAAGAGAAGCGGGAACTAGAATCAAAACTTTTTTCACAAGTCCGCGAATCATATATTCTTTTAAAATTAATCCTGCTTCAATTGTCTTTCCAAGACCGACTTCATCCGCAAGAATGGCTTTTCCATGCATATTTTCAATTACTTGTTTGGCGGTTTCGAGCTGGTGAGGTAGAGGGGTTAGGTTTGGCAGGTGTTTGGGTGCCTGCAGTCCTTCAAATTCAGGAATCACAAGATGTTTCTCAATATTAACGGCAAGTTTAAATAACTCCCAATTTCCCCACGGTCCGTCGTTTTCAATTCGATGTAAAAAATCATCCTGCCAAGACTGATCAAATACAGTTTGAACCGACATATTTTCAGCTCCTTTTTTCTATATGACTGGTCCGAATTCCAAATCATCGTACTTACAATTTTCGAAATAAAGTTATTGCTCAAAATAGTATTTTAGGTTAGGATGAGATTAGCTTTAGAAAGTTAAAAATTTTTAAATAAACTTTAGTAGTATAATTTAGTATGACCTTATTGGAAAATAATATGAATGCGAATGATGACAAGGGGAGAGACTACTCGAGTAGCGCCGAAGGAGCAAACAGAAATGTGAATCTCTCAGGCAAAAGAACTCTTGTTTGACGCAACTCTGGAGAGAGCTCACCGAGTGTGGGCCACCAAAGGGGACAGCCTAACCAGGTAAACTTTCAGGTGCAAGGACAGAGACCGTCTTTTATTTAAAGGGGGGTTTCTGTCCTTTTTTGCTGTAAGGGAAGTTTTCCCGACAATGAAAAATTTATGGCTTAACTATTTAGAGGTGCAAGCTTGGTTGAGAAAAAGTAAACGCTTTCATTGAGTAAAAGACGGCATTTCCTAAGCGACATTCCGCTTTCAAATTTAGTCCGATTTTACCTATTGCTTGCGCTTTTCTAATAAAATTTTCTAAAGAGGAGAATGAATGATGGCAGAATTAAAACGAACTCCGCTTTTCGATGTATACAAGGAATTCGGAGGCAAAACGATTGATTTTGGAGGATGGGAGCTTCCTGTCCAATTTTCAAGTATTAAAGAAGAGCACGAAGCAGTTCGTACAAAAGCTGGTCTATTTGATGTCTCACACATGGGTGAAGTGGAAGTAAAGGGCCCTGATAGTTTAAATTATTTACAAAAAATGGTTACAAATGATGTTTCAAAATTAAAAAATGGCGGCGCACAGTACACTGCGATGTGTTATGAAAACGGTGGTACGGTGGATGACCTGCTTGTTTACAAAATCGAAGACAACCATTACCTCCTTGTAGTAAATGCGTCTAATATTGAAAAAGATTATAAATGGCTTGAAGAGCATCTTGAAGGGGATGTAGTACTTACAAACTTATCAGAAAGTACTGCGCAATTAGCCATCCAAGGTCCGCTTGCTGAAAAAGTTTTGCAAAAGCTTTCTAAAACGGATTTAAGTGAAATTGGCTTCTTTAAATTTCAGCAGGAAGTTCAATTGGGCGAGAAAAAGGCGCTAGTTTCAAGAACAGGCTATACCGGTGAAGATGGTTTTGAAATCTATTGTGATTCTAATGATGCTGTTTATCTTTGGCATGCCATTTTAGAGGCAGGCAAAGAAGAAGGTGTGATTCCATGTGGATTAGGAGCACGGGATACATTACGCTTTGAGGCCATTCTACCTCTTTACGGTCAAGAGCTATCACCTGAAATTTCACCGCTTGAAGCAGGAATCGGCTTTGCTGTTAAGTTAAATAAAGAAGCAGATTTTATCGGCAAAGATGTACTAAAAAATCAAAAAGAAAATGGCCTTCCAAGAAAGTCAGTCGGAATCGAAATGATTGACCGCGGTATCCCTCGTCACGGATATCCTGTATATAAAGGTGAAGAATTAATCGGGGAAGTTACGACTGGTACACAGTCCCCTACATTAAAGAAAAATATCGGTCTTGCCCTCATTCCAACACAATTTGCTGAAATGGGTGCTGAGGTTGAGGTTGAAATTCGCGGCAAACGTCTAAAAGCTGTTGTTGTTCCAACACCTTTTTATAAAAGAGAAAAGAAATAACAGAAGGGAGTTAGGTTTATGAAACATCGCTATTTACCTATGACTGAAGAAGATAAGAGAGCAATGCTTGATACCATTGGCATTGATTCCGTTGATGAATTGTTTAGCGATATCCCGGAACAAGTAAGATTTAAGGGTGAGTACAATATAAAAGCGGCAAAATCTGAGACCGCTCTAATGAAAGAACTATCTGTTATGGCACAACGAAATGCCGACCTAAAAAGTCATGTCTCATTCTTAGGTGCTGGTGTCTATGACCATTACATGCCTGTGATTGTCGATCACGTCATCTCTCGATCAGAATTTTATACGGCTTATACACCATATCAGCCAGAAATTTCTCAAGGTGAGCTGCAGGCTATTTTTGAATTCCAAACCATGATTTGTGAATTAACAGGAATGGATGTAGCCAACTCTTCTATGTATGATGGCGGAACGGCCCTTGCTGAAGCTGCCATGCTGAGTGCAGGTCATACAAAAAGAAAAACAATCCTTGTATCAAGTGCTGTACATCCTGAATATCGCGATGTCCTTAAGACTTATGCAAAAGGTCAAAACCTTAACGTTATTGAGGTTCCGGTTACTGATGGATTAACAGATTTAGCGGCATTAAAGGAATTGACAAATGGAGATGTTGGTGCGGTAATTGTCCAATATCCAAACTTCTTTGGCCGAATCGAACCATTGAAGGAACTAGAAGAAATTATCCATGCTAATAAATCAATGTTTGTTGTATCCAGCAACCCAGTATCACTTGGCTTGTTAACTCCTCCAGGGAAATTTGGAGCTGATGTTGTCATTGGTGATGCACAACCTTTCGGGATTCCAACAGGATTTGGCGGACCGCATTGCGGATTCTTTGCGGTAACTGACAAATTACTAAGAAAGGTTCCAGGACGTCTTGTTGGTCAAACAACCGATGAAGAAGGACGCCGTGGTTTCGTATTAACATTACAAGCTCGTGAACAGCATATTCGTCGTGACAAAGCGACATCTAATATTTGTTCAAACCAGGCATTAAATGCGCTTGCAGCATCTGTTGCAATGACCGCTCTTGGTAAAAAGGGAGTCCGCGAAATGGCGGCAGCGAATATTCAAAAAGCACAATATGCAAAAAATGCATTCAAGAATGCTGGTTTCGAAGTCATTTATGATGGACATTCTTTCAATGAATTCATTGTGAAATTAAATAAACCAGTTGGTGAAATAAATAAACAATTGTTGCAAAAAGGGATTATTGGCGGCTATGATTTAGGCCAAGATTATTCCGATTTAGCAAACCACATGCTTATTGCAGTTACAGAACAAAGAACGAAGGAAGAAATCGATACTTTTGTGAAAGAATTGGGGGATTTGCATGCATAATCAAGATCAGGCGCTCATTTTTGAAGTTAGTACACCTGGGCGAATCGGATACAGCCTCCCAGAGATGGATATTCCAGAATTGGATTTAAATGACCTTCTTCCGGAAGGGTACTTACGCACGGAAGAGCCTGAACTTCCTGAAGTTTCTGAGCTTGATATTATGCGTCATTATACGGCCCTTTCAAAAAGAAATCATGGTCTTGATTCCGGATTTTATCCACTTGGATCTTGTACAATGAAATACAATCCAAAAATCAATGAAAATGTTGCACGCTTTGCCGGCTTCGCTCATTTGCATCCACTTCAGGATGTCAGCTCTGTTCAAGGTGCACTTGAACTAATGTATGACTTGCAGCAGCATTTAATTGAAATCACTGGAATGGATGAAGTAACACTTCAATCCGCTGCAGGTGCTCATGGAGAGTGGACTGGATTAATGTTGATCCGTGCTTATCATGAAGCAAACGGTGATTTTAAACGGACAAAGGTAATTGTTCCGGACTCTGCACATGGTACCAACCCTGCTTCCGCTACCATTGCCGGTTTTGAAACCGTAACTGTAAAATCCAATGATAAAGGTCTTGTTGACCTTGAGGATTTAAAGCGTGTTGTTGGGGAAGATACAGCTGCGTTAATGCTAACCAACCCAAATACACTTGGTTTATTTGAAGAAAATATTGTGGAATTAGCAGAAATCGTTCACGCTGCCGGCGGTAAGCTTTATTATGACGGAGCGAACTTAAATGCTGTTCTTTCGAAGGCAAGACCTGGTGACATGGGCTTTGACGTTGTTCACTTAAACCTTCATAAAACATTTACTGGCCCACATGGCGGCGGCGGACCAGGTTCCGGCCCTGTTGGGGTAAAATCAGACTTAGTTCAATATTTACCGAAGCCAATCATTGCTAAACGCGGTGATGAATATATACTTGATTATGACCGTCCACAATCGATTGGCCGTGTGAAGCCGTTCTATGGCAACTTTGGAATTAATGTCCGTGCTTACACTTATATTCGTTCAATGGGTCCAGACGGCTTGAAAGCTGTAACCGAAAATGCAGTACTAAATGCAAACTATATGATGAGAAGACTAGCTGAACACTATGATCTTCCGTTTGATAAGCACTGTAAGCATGAATTTGTCTTAAGCGGTAAACGCCAGAAAAAACTTGGCGTCCGTACGCTGGATATTGCGAAACGCCTGCTTGATTTTGGCTATCACCCACCAACCATTTACTTCCCATTGATTGTGGAAGAATGTATCATGATTGAGCCAACAGAAACTGAAGCAAAAGAAACGCTTGACGGATTCTGTGACATCATGATTCAAATTGCCAAAGAGGCGGAAGAGAATCCAGAAATCGTTCAAGAAGCACCACATACAACTGTAGTTACCCGTATGGATGAAACAAAAGCAGCACGTAAACCAGTATTAAGATATAAAAAGGCTTAATATTTTTGAGGGCAGATTCTGTAATGGAATCTGCCCTCATTTTGTTAATTGAAGAGTGCTTCTACGATCTTAGGAGATCCGCTGCATTGCCCGTGAAGAGTAAAAACGGCGTGAATGGTCCAAGCAGAGCGGCTGGATTGCCCGAGAAGAGGAAAAAAGGGCGTGAGCGGGTAAAGGAGAGTGGCTGGATTGCCCTTGAAGAGGGAAAAAGAGCGTGAGCGGGTAAAGGAGAGCGGCTGGATTGCCCGAGAAGAGGAAAAAAGAGCATGAGCGGGTAAAGGAGAGTGGCTGGATTGCCCTTGAAGAGGGAAAAAGAGCGTGAGCGGGTAAAGGAGAGCGGCTGGACTGCCCGTGAAGAAGGAAAAAGAGCATGAGCGGGTAAAGGAGAGTGGCTGGATTGCCCTTGAAGAGGGAAAAAGAGCGTGAGCGGGTAAAGGAGAGCGGCTGGACTGCCCGTGAAGAAGGAAAAAGAGCATGAGCGGGTAAAGGAGAGCGGCTGGATTGCCCGAGAAGAGGAAAAAAGAGCATGAGCGATCAAAGCAAATCAGCCACTTTGCCTGAAAAGGCCTCCAAGGCAATGAAAAAGACCTCTGTCCAAAACAGAAGTCCTTCAAGTAAATTATTTTTTCGTTTTAATTTTTCCAGTCCAGCCTTTGAAGCCGCCTTTTAAATGTGAAAGGTCTTTATAGCCTTTTCGATAGAGGAACTGTGCTGCACGGCCGCTCCGCATTCCGCTTTGGCAATATAAATAAACAGGCAAATCTGAACGAATTTCCTTCGAACGCATTCTCATTTGAGACATTGGAATATTCCGTGCTCCCAGGATATGACCAGCTTCAAATTCATTTGGCTCACGCACATCAATAAGCTGTGCTTTTCTGTAACCGGCACGGAACTCATCTTCAGATAGGGTTGTAACAATCCTCTTCTGATAAAAATGGGTGATGACTGAATAGATAACAAATGCTGCGATAACGATTAATAGAGAAATAAGTGAACTCAACTTCTTTTGCCCCTTTCAAGCTTTATTGCACTAACTTTTATTATATAAGTGAACCCTTTAATGAGTAAAGATACATTGAAATATTTCTTTTCCTGCCTAAATAATATTATACCAGAAATATTTTGTTTTGAATTCATATCAGAATTTGGTAGACTTATTTCGCATGCACTAATCTACATAAGAATGAGGTCTTGATTATGAAAAAAGAAGTTTGGCGTTTTATTGATTCAGGAAACGGATCCCCGTCCTTTAATATGGCCTTAGATGAAGCCTTACTCGATTGGCACAGTGAAGGAAAAATACCTCCAGTGATTAGGTTTTACGGATGGAATCCAGCAACATTGTCCATTGGCTACTTTCAAAAGGTTGATAAAGAAATAGACATGGACGCTGTTAAAGAACATCATCTTGGCTTTGTGCGGAGACCCACAGGGGGCCGAGGTGTTCTCCATGAACATGAACTTACCTACAGTGTTATCGTATCTGAAGAACACCCTGAAATGCCTCAAACCGTGACGGAAGCATATCGAGTCATTTCGGAAGGGATTTTAAAAGGTTTTCACCATTTAGGTTTAGATGCTTATTTTGCTGTACCGAAAACAGCAGAAGAAAGAGACGCGTTAAAAAGCCCGCGGTCAGCTGTTTGTTTTGATGCCCCGAGCTGGTATGAGCTAGTTGTCGAAGGACGAAAAGTGGCCGGCAGTGCCCAAACTAGACAAAAAGGCGTAATTTTACAGCACGGATCGATTCTCTTGGATCTGGAAGAGGACAAACTGTTCAGTTTATTCAAATATCCAAATGAAAGAGTAAAAGAACGGATGCAAAAAGCGTTTAAAAATAAAGCAGTAGCCATCAATGAGATTAGTCCAAGAAGAATCACGCTTGAGGAAGCAAAAGAGGCTTTCCATAAAGGTTTTGAAGAGGGATTAAATATCGAACTTGAACCATATGTGTTAACGGAAGAAGAAATGGCATATGTTCAAAAACTGGCCAAAGAGCGATATGAAAGTGTTGAGTGGAATTTTAAACGATAAATAGCGGCTGTCAGCCGCTTTTTTTTTGTGGCAATAAGCATATGTCAAATGACCTATTTTAAAAAAGAGCAACCTGTGAAATTTGTAGAAATTACTCGTTTTAACGCAAAAAACAAATAAAATCTTTAATTCTCTCGAAAATCTAGTTTCTTTTATGTTTGACAAATTTTTTGTTTTTTGCCTAAATTACAATATGTAGTAGTGTCGAAAATATTTTCGGTACTATATATTGATTTTTTTTCGAGATATGATACCCTTTGTATATTAAGACAACTAGATATAGCGTAACAATCTAGAATCTAGCAAAAGATAGAGCTTTAATTATGAAGGAGTTGTTCTCATGTCTATTGTGTTTAGACAAAAAATGAATATTGATTTCGAGAGGTTGAATGAGGAGATCCGCTTATTTCCCCAGGTACACCCAGTTACCCCTGATATGAAAATAACTCACAAGGGTGTTTCACGTTTGGTCATGCTAGACCGTTACACCTTTAAAGACACTGAAAAAATTACCCTCAAAAATGGCGACTTTGTTGTTCTAACAATTAAAGAGGATCCAAAATTTCCAGCTCGCGGACTCGGATACATCAAGGAAATCGACTGGGAGAATAAAAAGGCGAAGGTTTTAGTAGAAGAGGAATTTCGAGGAGTTCTTGATGGTGTAGAAGCAAATACAGGAATTATCAACCGCTCACTGGATGTAATCGAAAAACCGTTAGAAATTTTTTATGAACAGATTGCAAAACGAAATGCAACAGGATTGGCATCAGTGGAAACAACAGAGGAAAAACGGAAAGAGTGGTTTGAAAAGTTTTATAGCGAGCTTGTGAACATGAACTTTATTCCGGCAGGCAGGGTGCTTTATGGTGCAGGAGCAAACACCGATGTGACCTTTTTTAATTGTTACGTGATGCCTTTTGTGGCAGATTCTCGTGAAGGAATTTCCGATCACCGGAAGCAGGTAATGGAGATCATGAGCCGGGGCGGCGGTGTTGGAACGAATGGTTCAACATTAAGACCGAGAAACACCTTGGCAAGAGGCGTAAATGGTAAATCATCTGGGTCAGTATCATGGCTGGATGATATTGCGAAATTGACGCATTTGGTAGAGCAAGGTGGGTCCCGTTAACTAACTCCAACGGCGGGATTAAAATCTCGTGAATTGCTGGAACACCCTTAGAGCTTTATCAACCACAACGTGACCGGCAACGGTGAGCGTGAAGGTTTGAAAATGATAAGGATTGGGCAATCAGCAGCGAAGCTTCTCTGGAAACGGAGATGAACGTTCAACGACTATTGAAATTTCCTAAAGTTTTAAAAACTAAGGAAAAAGTAAACCATTATTCTGGTAACGGAATAATCGGGGCACGAGACAAAGATTTTATCTTTGATGATATAGTTCTGATCTCATGTGAAAGCATGAGAGCTAGGCAGAAATGACCTAGCCACTCGAATAATTGAGTGTAACAAAAAGCGTGGAGCTCAGATGATCATGCTGGCTGACTGGCATCCAGACATCATAGAATTCATTATTTCAAAAATGCAAAATCCAAGAATTTTACGATTCTTAATTGAAAATACAAAAGATGAAACCATCAAAAAGCAAGCGAAAGATAAGTTGAAATTTACACCATTAAATATGCTAGAAACGGCCATGTACCAGGGGATTGTGAATTATAAAAACATTCCAGGGTTTGGCGGTTTCAGCCAAGGAATTATCGCTGATGCAGAAGAAAAACTGGAGGTCGGAGGAACATTTACCGTCCATAATCCAGAATTTTTAACAGGTGCGAATATTTCAGTATGTTTAACAAAGGAATTTATGGAAGCAGTTGAATCAGATAGTGAATATGAACTTCGTTTTCCTTATGTTGAACACTATGATGAAGAAGAAATGAAAGTCTATAATGAAGAATGGCATAAAGTTGGAGATGTTCGTGAGTGGGAAAAACTCGGTCACAAAGTACGAGTTTACAAAAAAATTAAGGCCAAAGAACTTTGGAACTTGATTAACATTTGTGCCACATACTCTGCTGAACCAGGAATTTTCTTCATTGATAACGCCAATGACATGACAAATGCTAAAGCCTATGGTCAAAAAGTTGTAGCAACAAACCCATGTGGAGAACAACCCCTTGCACCATTTTCAGTCTGTAACCTTGCAGCTGTAAATCTTGCAGAAATGGCTGACAAGAATACGAAACAAGTTGATTTTGAAAAACTAAAGAAAACAGTTTCAGTTGGTGTCAGAATGCAAGACAACGTCATCAATGCCACTCCATACTTCCTGGAAGAAAACAAAAAGCAAGCCTTAGGTGAGAGACGTGTTGGCTTAGGAGTAATGGGATTACATGATTTACTAATTTACTGTGAAACCGAGTATGGGTCCGAAAAAGGTAACCAGCTTGTCGATCAGGTTTTTGAAACAATAGCAATAACTGCTTATCAAACATCTGTAGAACTGGCAAAAGAAAAGGGAAGCTTCCCATTCTTAACTGGTGAAACAACTGAAGAAACCAATCGTTTGAGACAGGCATTTATTGATACTGGATATATGAAAAAAATGCCTGAAAATATCCGCCAATCTATTTTAGAAAACGGAATTAGAAATTCACACTTACTAACTGTTGCTCCTACGGGATCCACTGGTACGATGGTTGGCGTCTCTACAGGGCTTGAACCTTATTTCTCATTTTCCTATTTCAGAAGTGGACGCCTCGGTAAATTTATCGAAGTAAATGCGGACATCGTTCAAGAGTATTTAGAACAACATCCAGAAGCAGACTCTAATAATCTTCCAAGCTGGTTTATTACTGCCATGGAGCTTGCCCCTGAGGCTCATGCTGATGTGCAATGTGTCATCCAGCGCTGGATTGACAGCTCAATTAGTAAGACAGTTAACGCACCAAAAGGGTATAGTGTAGAACAAGTTGAAAAGGTCTATGAGCGTTTATACCGTGGTGGGGCCAAAGGTGGTACCGTTTATGTAGATGGATCACGTGATTCTCAAGTTCTAACCCTTAAAGCAGAAGATAACACAAATGAACAATTATCAATGTTTGATGATAAACAGAAGCAGCATGTTGTCCTCGTCGATACAATCAGTGACCTTCGATCCACGGATGTAACAATCGGATCGGAAGTAGGCAATACTTGTCCGGTGTGCCGCCAAGGAAAAGTAAAAGAAATCGGCGGCTGCAATACATGCACTGATTGTGGTGCTCAATTAAAATGCGGACTATAAAAATGTCTAAAGAGGTTGCCTAAGGGCAGCTTCTTTTCTTTTATTTAGGCCTAAGAGGTTGATAATTAGCAATGCAAAATAAATATCTCTAAATTTACAAAGGATCATATTACATACCCAACGTTCATACAGTCGAAAAATCCTATGCAATAAAAATAAAATGACAAAAGGACTACAAATAAGACATGAATAGATAGTAATTTAGCACTTTAAGTCGAAATTTGTAATACAACTGTAATATCCCTGTGATTTGTCTGTTAAGCATATTTTGTATAGTAAAGATAACAAAACAGGCACTCCAGGAGGAAAACAAATGTTTAAAAAACTTATCGCAATCTTAGCTTTAGCAATTACCTTAAGTTCAATGTTTACCTCTATGGGTGATAAGGCGGAAGCAGCATACTATCATACGAAAGCGATTGCAGTAGCAAAAGCAAATCTTGGCGTACCATATGTATGGGGCGGAATGACACCAAGAGGTTTTGACTGTTCAGGACTTGTAAGTTACTCATTTGGTAGAGCAGGTAAATCGCTACCACATTCAGCGGCACAAATGTTTTATACCAAGGGTTATCGTGTAAGTTCCTTGCAGGTAGGAGATCTAATGTTTTTTGGACCAAATAAAGCAAGCAGACCAACACATGTTGCCATTTACATTGGAAGCGGTAAAATGATTCAGGCTTCAACTTCACAAGGCGTATCGATTACCTATACAAGCAACAGCTATTGGAAACCAAGATACATTGGAGCAAAACGTATATAGACAAACTCAAAGAGCATCGATAACAATTCGATGTTCTTTTTATTTACCTTAAAAATTTTCTTTTTGTCCGCCGTACTATTTTTACAAGGATCTGCTTAAAGATGTAAAAATGAGTACATCATTGGGAGTGGCTGCCATGAAAATAGACGGCGTTTTTTCTGGGGGAGGATTAAAAGGATACGCGTTAATTGGGGCCTATGAAGAAATTGAAAAGCGAGGATTTCAATTTGAAAGATTGGCGGGAACAAGTGCTGGGGCGATTGTTGCTGCATTGATTGCAGCAGGATATACAAGTCAAGAAATACATCAAATGATTGATGAATTGGATGTTAAACAAATGCTTGATGAACGAAAAAGCTTTATTCCATTTTCGTTAGCAAAGTGGATATATGTTTATTGGAGGCTTGGTTTATATAAAGGGGATGCATTTGAAAATTGGATGAAAGAAAAATTAGCGGCTAAAGGGCTAAAAACATTCTCAGACCTGCCGCAGAATAAGCTAAGAGTAGTTGCCTCAGATCTTTCAAACGGACAGCTGGTCGTGCTGCCGGATGACTTGGAGAAATACGGGATTTCTTCCAGGACTTTTTCTATTTCGAAGGCAATCCGAATGAGCTGCAGTATTCCCTATTTTTATGAGCCAGTAAAAATGCGGTCAATCGATGGAATTAATATTATCGTTGATGGGGGCGTTTTAAGCAATTTCCCCATTTGGCTTTTTGAAAATGAGGAGAGCCAAAAAATTAGACCAGTTTTAGGAATCAAGTTAAATGTGAGTGAGCATGAACATGAAAAGCATCGGATACAGAATGGAATTCAATTATTTGGTGCCCTATTCGAAACGATGAAGGATGCGCATGACGCCAGATACATTTCTAAAAAACATGCTAAAAATATTATTTTTATTCCCGCAGATTGGGTGCCAACAATCGAATTTTCGATAACAGAAGAAAAGAAGAGGAATATGTATCTAACCGGTAAGGTTTATACTGAAAGGTTTTTAAAAACATGGACTTATTAAAAAGAAAAATCGAGCGTCAAAATGACGCTCGATTTTTCTTTTTTCCCTTTTTCCCGTCGATAACGGTTAAATGAGCGGGAGCTTTCTTTTTTGATCTGTTTTTCTTTAAGGTGGTTAGGGTGCCGAGAGAAGAGCTCTTTCCTAGTGGCTCTCCACTTTTTTGCTGCAATCGTTTTTTTGATCTTTTTGCTGCTTTAAGAAATGCTCGCTGCTCTTTTTTATTAGGGCTCGTATTTGAAAACCATCGAACAACAAGGTATAGGGCTATGCAAATCATAGCAATGATAGCAATACTCTTGAGAGAACCTAGAAAATCTGTTGTTATGGAACTGACAATACCAACTAAAGCAAGGATGATAAGTATACCAACAATCAGCGCGGATGTCCGATTTTTCAAGAAAGCCACCTCCCTAGAAGCAATATAAGCATTTTTTTATTCTTTTAAACCCGACAAACAAAAGATTTAAACGATTTCTTCTGTTAATGTCTTGTCTTCAGTCGCCTTTTCCATTTTTAACAATTCAGTAAAGGAAAGAATGGCTACCTCTACTTGTTCATTATTCGGTTCTTTGGTTGTTAACAACTGAAGCCATAAGCCCGGGAGTCCTAAATATTTCAATACTGGAATGTCCCTTACTTTGTTCGTAATCTGCAAGACCTCAAAAGCAATCCCCAGAACTACCGGAATTAAAGCAAGACGGTCGACAACCCGTAACCATAATGGCGTTGTAGGAACTGCCATGTAAACAAATACACCCACAATGACGGTAAATATGATAAAACTGCTTCCACAGCGATAATGAAGGCGTGAATGAGCCTGAACATTTTCAACTGTCAATTCTACTCCGTTTTCAAAGGTATTTATTACTTTATGCTCTGCACCATGATATTGAAACACTCTTTTTACTAATGGAGTAAGCGATACAAAGTATATATAGCAAAGCAGTAAGATAAGCTTAAAAAAGCCTTCCACTAACACTTGAGCCATATCCGATGGAAAAATCGGTTTTGTGAGGACCGCCAAAAAAACGGGAATCAAAGTAAAAGCGAATTTCCCAAATAAAAATGAGATAACACCGATGACGGCAACTCCCAGATACATGGATAGTTTAGAAACTTCCTTTTCTTTCAGTGTATGATCATCTTTTGGATCAACATCATATCTTTCGCTGGAAAAATTTAAATGCTTTGAACCATTAGCACTTGCTTCAATAATGGATATAATTCCACGAAGAAAAGGGATTTTCTTTAGCATAGTTAATTTTGGATTTGTTTTGCGAGGTAAACGATAATATTCAACAGAATGATCCTTTCTGCGAATCGCGGTAACATAATGATGTTTACCGCCAAACATAACACCTTCGACAACCGCTTGGCCGCCGTAAACTGGTTTTTGAGAATTGGACATGTACATTACACCAACCTATACGATAGTTGCACACAAGCAGAAAAGATAAATCTGTATGTACATAATTTATTCTACTAGAAAAGCGAAAAAACCTCTAGGAATGTAATAATAATTCCAATTAAATTTACAAAAAATTTTTTGCATGCAATGGATTGAAGTCCTAAGGGCATAATAGACGGTAGTACATCAAAAAGGCTCTTAATTCCAATGGATTAAAGAAAAGGAGGTTCATTCCATGGTAAACGAGCAAAAAGAAATGAATGATCCCAAAACAATGTCATTTTCGGCAATGGTTTTTTGGACAGGCTTATTTGGAGGGATTTTTTGGAGTTCATTAGGCTGGTTGGCATACTATTTTAATTTCACAGAAATTCGCCCTAATGTAATCCTCGAACCATGGGCACTTGGTTATTGGAAAAATGAATGGCTGGGTACAATCATTTCCATTATTATAATGGGGATTTTTTCAGTGGGAGCAGCATTTATTTATTATCTTGTTTTAAAAAGATTTAATGGTATTTGGGTTGGCCTTGGGTACGGAATTGTCTTATTTTTGCTAGTTTTTTTGGTTTTAAATCCGTTGTTTCCTGGAATAAAGCCATTTTTAAATCTGGGTAGAGATACTGTCATTACATCTATTTGTTTATATATCGTATATGGAATTTTCATTGGTTATTCCATTAATTACGAGTATCAGTTGAATTTTCATAAGAATAAAGAAGCAGCAACCTAGAAACAGGATTAGTCGTAATCGAAGCGATATGATAAAATAATTTTGGTTGCTAAAGTTCAATACATAAGACCGCCTTTTAAAGGAGAGGAAAGACTGATGGGAAAATTAGAAAAATTAAGAGCAAGCTTTTCAGCCAATGGTATTGATGGAATTTTAATTACAAGTCCATATAATCGCCGTTATATTTCAAATTTTACCGGAACAGCCGGAGTTGTTTTAATTAGTGCTGATAAGGCTCTATTTATTACTGATTTCCGTTATATGGAGCAGGCTTCAAAACAGTGCGAAGGATTTGAAATCATTAAGTTCTCGAGCACCATTCCTGAAGAAGTAGCAAACCAGGCAAAATTACTTGGCATTCAAAAGCTTGGATTTGAAGAAGATTATGTAACATATTCTTCAGTTAAAACCTTTCAAAAGGAAATTCAGTCAGAGCTTGTTCCGGTAGCAGGTTTAATTGAAAAATTACGCTTGATTAAGACGGAGTCAGAGATTAAGATAATAAAGGAAGCTGCGGATATTGCTGATGCGGCATTTAAACATATTATCGAATTCATTCGTCCCGGAAAGACTGAACTTGAGGTATCGAATGAATTAGAGTTTTTTATGAGAAGAGCTGGAGCAACATCTTCTTCTTTTGATACCATTGTTGCTTCCGGATATCGTTCTGCACTGCCACATGGGGTTGCAAGTGACAAAGTTATTGAAACAGGAGATTTTGTTACTCTTGATTTTGGAGCTTATTACAAGGGCTATGTCTCTGACATCACAAGAACTGTAGCCGTTGGTGAACCTGATGCCAAACTGAAAGAAATATATCAAATTGTTCTTGAAGCACAGTTGCTGGGCATGGCAGGTTTTAAACCGGGAATAACTGGTATTGAAGCTGATGCAATAACAAGGGATTACATCACTGAAAAAGGGTATGGGGAATTCTTTGGTCATTCAACCGGCCATGGAATCGGTTTGGAAATTCATGAAGGTCCTGCTCTTTCTTCCCGTTCGAAAATTGTATTAGAACCAGGGATGGTTGTTACATGTGAACCGGGGATTTATATCGCTGGTCTTGGCGGAGTTCGGATTGAAGATGATACCGTAATAACCAGGATGGAAATAAAGCACTTACTCAATCACCAAAAGAACTTATTATTTTGTAATAGACATTGGAGGATTTAATGCATGATTTCTGTTAATGATTTTAAAACAGGCTTAACAATTGAAGTTGATGGCGGCCTTTGGCGCGTTATGGATTTCCAGCACGTAAAACCAGGTAAAGGTGCTGCATTTGTTCGTTCGAAGCTTCGTAATCTTCGTACAGGTGCTGTACAGGAAAAAACATTCCGTGCAGGTGAAAAAGTGGAAAAGGCACAAATTGACAATAACAAAATGCAATATTTATATGCTAGCGGTGACCAGCACGTATTTATGGATATGGAATCATATGAGCAGGTTGAACTGCCAGCGAACAGTATTGAATACGAATTAAAGTTTCTAAAAGAAAATATGGAAGTATTCATAATGATGTTCCAAGGTGAAACACTTGGAGTTGAACTTCCAAACACAGTTGTTCTTGAAGTAACAGAAACAGAGCCAGGGATTAAAGGAGATACTGCTTCCGGCGGTACAAAGCCTGCTACACTTGAGACAGGATTAACCGTTCAAGTTCCTTTCTTTGTAAACCAAGGGGACAAGTTAATTATCAATACAACAGAAGCATCCTACGTATCACGTGCATAAAGAAAAAAAGCCTTTAACCAATTCTCGGTTAAAGGCTTTTTTGTATAGTTTGTGAAATTCCAGCCATATAGCTTTGAACAATTAGTAAACTTCACCAAATAGTAAGAATTATAAGCTATATGATTAAATGATTTTGCTAAAATAAACTTGAAAAATATTAACTGAAAGGGGGAATAGAAAGATGAAAAAAATCCTTTCTTTTTTCATTTTCTGCATGGCCATGTCCCTAATTTTAGCAGGTTGCGGTTCCAAAATAAGCCAGGAAAAATGGACGCTTGATAAAAAAAACCAACCTTTTCCTGATTATGTGTTAAATTCCTCTGAAAAAGTGCAAGAAACTTATATGATGGCAGCAAAATATCCAGAGGTGGTCGCCAATGTGCCATGTTATTGTGGATGCGTGGTGGAGGGGCATAAGAGCAATCTTGATTGCTTCGTAAAGAAAATGGGTGCTAACAATTCGGTTGAAGAATGGGATTCCCATGGAATTGGATGTGATACTTGTATCGATATCGCCAGGGATTCAGTGGAAATGCATCTTGAAGGGAAAAGTCCAAAGGAGATTTATCAATTAATCACCGAAAAGTATCAGGACGTTGGTGACGGAACTCCAACGTCCGAACCTAAGTAAGAGAATACCCATGAAGAAAATATTATTTGGAATTTTTATATTGGCGTTATTTGGGATTAGTGTGGTTATGTATAATGAATATTTCCATAATAAAAACAAATTGGATGTTCCCAAAACGATCAGTGGTAATGCATATAATGGCAAGAGGCTATATACATTGTACTGTCTTACCTGTCATGGTGAAAATGGGGCAGGAATAAAGAAAATGGGACCGGCTCTTTCTACTCCACATTACTTGAAGACTACATCCGATCGGCAAATTTGGACTACCACTGCTTTTGGGAGGAAAGGTACTAGAATGGGTCCTTCCTTAAAAGGTTTGGATGGGGCGAGGCAATTAAAAAAAGAAGATATTACCGATATTGTTTCATATATCCGTTCCTTACAATCTCATAAGGAGTAATAAAGGAAAAAACCTTTGTCTTTTATCGGCGAGGTTTTTTTTATGTCGATTATTTTCCTACAAAATCATTTGTGAACAATTTGTTGTGGTTTTTTGACAAAAACATAACGATTTTAGGCGTTTAACAAAATGTTCAAGAGTGGGCCGACAATAAAGGTCGTATTACGATTATATTTATTTCAAAGAGGACTATAGTGAAAAATAGTAGATTCTGGTGATGGGTTTTTCACTTCAAGGAGGATTTATATGCGTATCAAAAAGTTGATGACGTTTTTCTTAATCGCATTATTTTTATCCAGTTTTGTCATTACTAAGGCAAGTGCTGAGACACGATTTCAGCCGGAAAAATTTCCATTTAAGGAAATGCAGATTCAGGTTATGCCGGAATTTGACTATCCTCTGGATTGGCCAAAAAATACTCCATCATTACTAGTCGGCCAGTACGGGACCATTACAAATAAAAGCGGTCAAGACTATAATGGGAAAATTGAAATACCGATTCCGGCAAAGGATAAGGGGTTTGAAACGAATTTAGTAGCAGAGTTCCCTGATCCCAATAAGCCGGAGGTGGAGCGTTCATATGTAGTAGATAAAGAAAAGGGAATTGTCTCATGGACACCGGCGAAGCCGATTAAAAAAAACCAGACTTATAAATTTGTCATCGAGTACTATACCAATACCATTGCAGTTCAGGATAAAAAGAGTTTTACATATGAACTTGCCAACAAAGCAACAATTGATGAGCTAAATGTCATTTTTTATGCTCCAATGAATGCTAAAAATATCCAGTTGGAGCCTAAATCACAAAATGCAACCAAGAGTGAATATGGGGAGGACCTCTATTATTACCAATATAAAAACGTAAAAATTGGTGAATCCCTAAAATATTCCTTCTCCTATAAAAAGGATGGAACAGAATCAACCATGGCAGTGATTAATAAACAGCAGCCGCCAAATGATAGTACGCATAAAAGTGTCCAAAATGGAACGGCAACAAATCAAGTTTCAACAAGCGGTAACGATACAAACCAACCAATTATTGGTATTGGGGGATCGTTGATTATCGGAATCGCGATTATTATTGCAGGTGTTTTTGTTTACTTCGGCATAAAAGGAAAGAAGCCATCCAGTCCAAAAGGAACTAAGCTAAACAAACAGCAGAATGTAAAACAGCCTGCCAAAAAGGATAATAAATCACTTCATGCAGATGAGAAAAAGGAATTACGGAAAAAGCTTTTAACGGGGAAAATTGACCAAGAAACGTATGAGGAAGAAATGAAAAAATTGGTTTAACGGGGTGAATAGAATGAAAAAAAACACGATGGTTATTATCGGGGGATTCATTATTGCTGGAGCTATTGTCTTCCTCCTCATGGCCGCCACGCCTAGCTCCAGTGGTGTTGAACTAACATTGAAACAGTTAATAGCAACACAAGACCAGCACAAACATGATTATGTAACCGTTCAAGGTAATATTATCGAGAAATCAATAAAATGGAATCCTGAAAAAATTGAATTGCAATTTGATATTAAGGACGATCAAGGTGACTTATTACACGTCCTTTATAACGGGCCAAAGCCTGATAATTTCTCAGAAGGTGTTATCGCAATCCTGCAAGGGTCTCCAACAACCAAAGACCACTTTAAGGCAGAAACAGTAAAAACAAGATGTCCTTCCAAATATGAAGGCAAGAATGTTAAAGATATGCCAAAGAATTATGATCCTAAAACACATAAAGAAAAGACAAATGTGCCTCCTAAAGGAAACTAACAGGCAGACTATAAGAAGGTGAACGAAATGTATTTATTTGCAAACGCAACAATTTATCTCGGATTAGCGGTTGCTATATACGCACTCCTCATAACAACTCTGGGGATAAGTACAAAGAATCAAAAGTTTGTAAACAGTGGCAAAGGAGCAATGATTGCTTTATTTGTTTGTGCAGCATTCGCAATGCTTTCCTTGTTTTATCTTTTAGCAACGTCCCAATTTCAATATGAATATATAACGGATTATACGAGCCGTGATCTGCCCATTATCTATAAGTTAACGGCATTATGGGCAGGAAATGCAGGATCCTTGTTATTATGGACATTTTTCTTAACGCTTTACGCTGTGATGATTATTTTTTCAAGAAAAATGAAAGGAAACCCAATGGTTCCTTACATTTCTGCGATTCTTCTTGCAAATGCGGTTTTCTTCTTTTTCATTCTTGGTTTTGTGGCAAAACCATTTGCCCTTTTAACTAGTGTACCTGCGGATGGCAGGGGCTTGAATCCAATGCTGCAAAACCCGGGGATGATCATACACCCGGTTACACTTTACCTTGGCTATGTTGGTCTCTCCGTACCTTTTGCCTTTGCAATGGCTGCACTCATTATGAAAAATGTTGATGATTTCTGGATTAAAATGACAAGACGCTGGACGATTATTGCCTGGTTGTTCTTAAGTCTTGGAAATATTTTTGGCGCTCAGTGGGCTTATGTAGAACTTGGCTGGGGCGGATACTGGGCATGGGATCCAGTTGAAAATGCTTCCTTTATGCCATGGTTAACAGCGACAGCGTTTCTGCACTCCGTGATGATTCAAGAAAGAAAAAATATGTTGAAGGTTTGGAATATCAGTTTAATTATCGTTTCATATGCGCTTACGTTGTTTGGTACCTTCCTGGTTCGCAGTGGAGTACTAACCTCAGTCCACGCATTTGCTAATTCAAATCTAGGATTATATTTCCTTATTTTCATGGGAGTAGCGGTAATTGGAGCACTTTATGTACTAATGAGCAGATACAACCTTCTTAAAAGAAGCGCAGGGGAATTTACATCATTTGTATCAAAAGAAAGCAGCTTCTTAATTAACAATCTCTTACTTGTCGGAGCGGCGTTTGCTATATTCTGGGGCACGATTTTCCCGCTTGTTTCTGAAGCAGTTCGCGGCACAAAAGTAACGGTCGGGATTCCATTCTTTAATACAGTGGAAGCACCTATTCTATTATCGATGATGTTTGTAATGGCTGTCTGTCCATTGCTTGCCTGGCAGCGGTCAACCGTCAAAAATCTAAGAAAAAACTTCATGATTCCTGCTATTCTTGCAGTTATAGGCATGATTCTAATGGTGGTGCTTGGTATTCAAAAAGCATGGGCCGTCATTGGTTATGGAGTTATTATTCTATTATTTATTACACACTTTTTAGAGTTTTACAAAGGGGTAAAGGCACGAAGAAAGATGACGAAGGAAAGCCCGTTTGTCGCCTTGTACAGACTGATGATTAAAAACCGCCGCCGCTATGGAGGGTACCTTGTTCACTTAGGAATTGCTTTTATCACAATGGGGATTATCGGGTCGCAAAACTATGACCTGCAAACGATGAAAACTGTCCCTTTAGGCGGTTCAATTGATATTGGGGCCTACCGGATTAATTATGATCGTCTTGACCAGAAGAAAGAAAACAGCAACGACATTGTTTATGCAGATGTCACAGTATTTAAAAATGGTGAAAGACTTGGATCGTATGAACCTCAAAAAATATTTTATAATAACGCAGATTCAGAGCCATCATCACAAGTAGCGATTATTTCCTCTTTAAAAGAAGATTTATACATTGTATTAAGCGCCTGGGAAAACGATGGAAAGGCAACTTTTGTTGTAAAAGTAAATCCAATGATGGATTGGTTATGGATCGGTTCGTTCATGATTGTCATCGGTGCTCTGTTTGCCGTTTGGAATGGAAAATATCAAAATATCACTCCAAGATATACAGGAGTGCGTAAAGAGGTAGCTTAATATGAAAAATAAAACTTTTATTGGTCTCCTCATTATGGTCTTTATCTTACTGGCATCAAACACCATGGCAGAAGCAAAGCAAATTGATTATAAATCCGCGGCATTCAAAGCAGTTGCTTCACAATTTAACTGCACGTGCGGTTGTGGTCAGGATCATTATGAATGTGACCCCAATACATGCAGCCTGACGAAACAATTTAAAAAGGACCTTGTTGGTATGATGAATAAGGGCTGGGATAAGGATAAAATTCGTGCCTATTATGTCAATATCTATGGGGAAGAGGTTTTGACTGCTCCGGAGAAAAGCGGCTTCAGCTTAACAGTTTGGGTTCTCCCATTTGTGGTATTGGGCTTGGCTGCCGTGTCATTGTTTTTTATCATTCGTAAATGGGTGAAGAAAAAAGCCATTGATGAACCAATCATTGATCATGACTCTGACAAGGATGAAGTAGAAGGGGAAATCCTTTCCTCGATGATTGATGAGGAACGTAAAAAGTATCTTTAGGATGTGAAACATGATGCACGATATCTCAATCGTTTCAATGATTTTTACCATGGCTCTTTTGTTGGTTTGTCTATATTTAAGCATTTCACCGTTATTTAAGTGGGATTCCTTCTTGAATGGCAGTAGGAAAGCGGATCAGATTAGTGCAAAAGAGACTCTCTTGACAACGTTAAATGAACTGGAATTTGAATATAAAATGGAAAAAATCTCATATGCCGATTATCAAAACTTAAAGAAACAATATGAGGCACAAGTGGCTGCGATTATGAAAGAAGAAGAACAAGTAATAGTCAATAAAATTGATAAAGATTTAATGTCAGAAGTGGAAAAAGAAATCGAAGAAACAATGAAAACCTATAAAAAGAAAAAGGGGGAAGGAAAGTGATCAGGAAAATCACAGTCCTCTTCCTTGGACTAATGCTGCTTATTCCAATTTCCGGATTAGCAGCAGCAAACTCAAAAGTTTCTCTGGATTTAAATTATATTGTGGTCAGTCCTGCAGAAGATGGTTCTACTAATATTTCGAACATGTCTGATTATACGAATACATCTTCAAGTGTTTTTAATGGCGATGGAAAAGGGGAAGGAGTCATTAAGGTTACCCTGCCAGATGGGGCAACAAACCTAAAGCTTTTGGATAGCAAAGTTGCGTATAAAAAAGTTGCAACAGGTTTTGTTACAACGGACCCTATTCCTGCAAATCAAAGTGTTGGTTTGCAATACAGCTATCAAATACCAAAAGGGAAAAATATCAATATCAAATTTGATTATCCCGTTGAAATTATGCAGATCCTCGTTCCAGAAGGGATGGGAAGTGTAGAGTTTAAAGGAGTGAAATCCTCCAATCAAGGACTCTATAATTTTGATAATAAAAACTACTGGGAATATAGTGTGGAAGGCATAAAAGTGAATCAGACTTTTACCATGGTCTATAACAAAGACAAACAGCCTTCTTCAGATGGAGCACAGGAATCAACAGCGAATAGTAATACAGAAAAAACAAGTACAGTTACACAAACTGCACCTCCGTTTCATAACCCGGGACATATTCGCATGTGGGAGCAATCAGCATTGCATAACTTTAATCCACACGTCGTTCTGGTAGTGTTTATAGCGATCATCATTGCTGGTATTACCTATTTTGTCCACTTTAAAAGAAAAGCGCGGTTGGAGGAGGAAAGATTAGGAGCGGATAAGGAAGAAAAGGCTTTTCAGATGTTAATGGCAAAGCAAAAAACTATTATGGATAAAATTCTGGAATTAGAGGAGAACTTTGGCGAAGGGAATTTGTCGGAAAAGGAATATCATGCAAAGCTTGATGACTATAAACAGCATTTAATCCAAGTTAAATTAAACTTACGTCAATTTGTTGAGTAAGGCATGGATGGGAGGTACCTTCAAATGATTGAAATCAAGAAGCTCACGAAGCAGGCTGACAATAAGCTGATATTAAGGGGGATAGACCTCTCCATAAAAAAAGGAGAAACTGTTGCCATCCTCGGGCCAAACGGGGCAGGTAAAAGCACCCTTTTAAAGGTCCTGGCAAACTTAATTAAACCTACATCAGGAAATGTGAAAATAAATGGATTGGACTTAAAAAAGGAACATATTCAAATAAAAAAGATTTTGGGTTACTTACCCCATTCCAGTTTGCTTTACGATCATTATTCCCCATTAGATAATTTAGTTTTCTATGGTAAGTTGTACGGTATTAATAATGTTGAAAAAAGGGCTGTTGAGCTCGTGAAAGAAGTGGGCTTATCCTTCTTCTTAAATGAGCCAGTCAAGAACTTTTCCCGCGGAATGATTCAAAGAATCGCGATTGCCCGTGCTATCATCCATGATCCGGAAATTTTATTATTGGACGAACCACATACAGGATTGGATCAAGGTGCCATTTCGATCCTTAATAATGTAATCCTTTCTATGAAGGAAAAGGGAACCACAACCTTGATGGTTACACATGATTTTAAGCAGGCTGCTGAAATTTGCGACAGAATCATTATCATTAAAAACGGAAAAATGGTGGATGACTTCAAAATTGAAGATCATTCTTTAAGCAGAGTTTCCCAAAAATACGAACTGCAAGTGGAGGGAGTTTCATGAATCTATTTCGGACCGCCCTCGAACTTGCAAAAAAAGATTTACTATCCGAATTAAAAACAAAACAAGTATTAGTTACAATGATTATTTTCGCAGGGCTTGTCATCTTAGTATTCAGCTTTGCGTTTGACCCAGCCAATAATACGACCAAAGCTGTTATACCCGGAGTAGTTTGGGTCATCATCGTCTTTTCCGGGATACTCGGACTGAATCGGTCGTTCATATCAGAGCAGCGGAACGATACGATGCAAGGGCTGCTGGTCGCTCCAATGGAGGCGCAAAGTATCTTCCTAGGCAAGTTTCTTGCAAATTTCACCATGATTTTGATTGTTGAACTAGTCTCGATTCCATTTTTGTTTTTATTATTTGATTTTCATATGATCGGCAGCATTCCATATTTTATTTTAGTCATTTTCATAGGCAGCTTTGGTTTTATTGGAATAGGAACCTTCCTGGCCGCTTTGGCGGCAAACTCAAAAAGTAGTGAAATGTTGCTGCCTTTATTGCTTTTTCCTATTACAAGTCCAATCTTAATTGGAGTTACGCAGGCAACGAAAATTATTTTAACGAATATGGAAAAATTATCGAGTGCGCTGGCATGGGTACAACTGGTCACTGCCTATGATGTTATCTTTTTTGTCCTATGTTTTTTACTAATTGATTATGTATTGGAGGTATAGGAGATGAGTATGAATCTAGAGAAAGAGCAAGCGACGCTGCCTACGTATGTTTCGGAGCAAGCGACTAGCTCATCCTTGGTGCCGAAAATTTTGTTCGGCGGGACCGTAGTTACTGTTCTTGCAGCAATCTATCTAATCTTTATGTATGCCCACATTGAAAAAACGATGGGTGTTGTACAAAAAATCTTTTATATTCATGTCAGCTCGGCATGGGTGGCGTTTTTGGCCTTCTTTGTAACCTTTATTTTTAGTATTTTATATATCGTTAAGCGCAAAAGGATTTTTGATACGTATGCATATGTGTCAGCGGAAATCGGAATTGTCTTTACCAGTATTGTTTTAACGACTGGTCCGATTTGGGCGAAATCATCCTGGAATACATGGTGGTCTTGGGAACCACGTTTAACAACGACTTTGATTCTCTGGTTTATTTATATGGCTTATGTGATGATTCGTCAAATGGATGGAGTTTGGGAGAAAAAAGCAAGGCTTGCAGCAGTTTTTGGTATCCTCGGGTTTGTTGATGTACCAATCGTTTTCTTTGCTATTCGCTGGTGGCAAACCAAATTTCATCCTATCGTTTTTGGCAACGGCCCTTCCCAGCAAGGCGGCGGAATTGAAGGCAATATGATGGTAGCGCTATTGGCAACACTTACGGCTTTTACTTTCTTTTATGCTTATCTGCTGGGTCGTGGAGTATCCTTTCATAATATGAAAATTAAAGTTAACCAATATAAAGAAAAATTACGTGACGAATTGGAAAAATAGGAGGAATTTAAAATGGGCTTCGTATATGGTGCATATTCAGTTTCTTGGGTTATCATTTTCAGTTATTTATTAATCGTTGGAAAGCGGCACACCAAGCTTAAAAAAGAAATTGAATTTCTAAAACAATTAGATAAGTAAAAATGAATAGGCCTGGTTTTCTTAACAGGCCTTTATAACTTTTGTCAGGGGGTTCTGAGATGAACCAGCGTATCATCAAATCAATCGTTATGATTCTATTAATAGGGTTGTTTGGCTTTTTTGCTTATAGTTTAGTCAGTCATGCCAAGCATACGGATGTTGGCGATAAAGCCTACAATTTCGACTTGCCAAATTTGGATGGCAGCAATACAAAGCTTTCAGATTTTCGTGGTCAAATGGTCGTTTTAAATTATTATGCAACATGGTGTGCCCCATGCAAGGATGAGGCTCCAGAAATTCAAGCTTTCGCAAAGGATTACGGCAGTAAATATAAACTTGTCATGATTAATAGAGGCGAAACAAAGGATGATGTGAAGGCATTTCTTAAAAAATATCAATCTCCTGCCACTTATGTATTTGATTATAATGCGAAGGTTTCAAAAGTTTATAATGTTACAGGACAGCCTGAGACTTTTGTTATCAATAAACAAGGTATAATAAAAGAACACTATGATGGCCCGCTTACGGAAATGGAATTATATAATATGGTTAAAAAATATGATAATTAATAAAAAGGCTCTGTTAAACTAGGGTGTTGATTGCAGCGAAGTGGCCTCGATTTCCGCGGGGAGGTCCGGGACCCTCCTCGGCGCTCTAGGGGCCTGCAGGGTCTCCCGTGACCTCTTCATCCCGCAGGACATTGAATAAACTTCCTCGAGTTTTCACCGCACGAAGAAAATGCGTTAGCATTTTCGAGGAGGAGAGCGCCCTCCGCTCCAATCAACGGTTGTAAAAAATCAACATTCGCTTTTAACACAGTCAATAAAAAGGATTGACCCTCATTTTATGTGGTTCAATCCTTTTTATATTGGAAATCTGCTGAAATACTACCTTTGATTTGCAATTGACCCGGCTCAAATTGAGTGGAGGTGACACCTTTAACGTATGTCATCTGTGGCTGTAGGATGGGTTGGATCGTGCTTCCCCCTTCTTCAACCAAAATAGGAGTTGGGTCAAGCGTGACTCTTATCGAACTGGCAATTGTTTTGGCTTTTTCGATAGCATTGTAAACTGCTAATGATAAAGCTTTTTGATAATAATAATCCTTGTGTTTTGATGTGAACTGTACATTTGAAACATAGTTTCCTCCGTTTTGCACTGCTGTATCTACAATATTTCCGATTTTTGACAAATCTTCTATTTTCACCTGAAGAATATGTGAGATTTTATATCCTCGAAAAATCTGTTTTCCTTGCTCATAATCGTAGTCTGAATCTATCCGGTAATCGAAAGTTTGAAGTAGATTATTAGGAATCCCCAGAGAACTAAGAGCTTGAATGACCTTATTCATTTCCGCAGAATTTTTTTGTTGGGCATTAATTAATTCCTTATTTTCGGTTATAACTCCAATGTTCACTGATGCTGTATCAGGCTGAATGGCCAATTCTCCATCACCCCTTACCTTAATCAACGGAATATCATTATTTGGCTGTGTATACAATATTTGTTTCCCCCTGCATATTTTCTTCTTTTAAAATACGGCCGAATTGGCGGAAGTATTCCTTTTTGGTTCTATCATTAGTACCAAAAAAATAGAATAAAAGCATATTTTGAAAGACTGTCTGATTTTGAAAGTCATATTGCGTACAAGCAGGCATACATTTTAAATAATGAGATACCGAACAACAAGGAGGAGGAACCTTTGTGGAAATGATCCTGAAATTTTTACCGAAAAATATTGTAGAAGCCATCGGCCAGCTCCCTCCTAAACAAATTAAAGAATTGGAAGAAATTCGAATCCGAATCAACAGGCCGATCGAATTGTCGCTGAGGGGTGAACCCAGGTTTTTATCGTACATTATACAGCCTGAGGATGCTGTTCATCTATTGAATAAAATAAGCCATTTCTCTATTTATACCCTTGAGGAAGAGCTTAAACAAGGGTTTATTACTGTTTCTGGCGGACATCGGATTGGACTAGCCGGCAAGGTCATTCTTGAGGGCGGAAAAGTAAAGGCGATTAGAGATATTTCCTCTTTTAATATTCGGATTGCCAAGGAAAAAGTGGGAATTGCTGAAGGCTGTATTCCTTATATTTTCAATCGGAATTGGCTGAATACAATGTTGATTGGGCCGCCGCAAACAGGAAAAACAACCTTGTTACGAGATATTGCCAGAATTATTTCAGCAGGAAACCATGAAAGAGGGATTCCTGCCAGTAAGGTTGGAATTGTGGATGAGCGCTCTGAAATTGCCGGATGTGTCAATGGAATTCCCCAGTTAACCTTTGGTCATCGCTTAGATGTTTTGGACGCCTGTCCAAAGGCGGAAGGAATGATGATGATGATTCGCTCAATGAGCCCAGATGTCCTTATTGTCGATGAAATCGGGCGCAAGGAAGATGCAGCAGCTATTCAAGAAGCCGTTCATGCTGGAATCAGACTAATTATGACTACACATGGGACTAGCCTCGAAGAGATAAAAAACAGGCCAACCTTAAAAGATATACTTGACCAAAAAATATTCCAGCGCTTCATTGTCTTAAGCAGGAAAGATGGACCTGGAACCGTTGCACATATTTTGGATGCCAGCGGTAAGGAAATTCATTTTAAAGCGAGAGTGACTTAAATGATTAAGCTCCTCGGTGCCGTAATTATCATAATCGCAACGACATGGACAGGATTTGAGGCTTCAAAGAACCTAAGTGCAAGGCCGAAGCAGCTAAGGATGCTCCGTTCGGCCTTACAATCGCTGGAAGCGGAAATCATGTATGGCCATACGCCATTACATGAAGCAGCAAGGAGACTTTCCAGCCAGCTTTCAAAACCTCTCTCATCTTTTTTTGATTCATTTGCTAAAAAGCTGACAGATACCGAAACAACAGTAAAAGAAGCCTGGGAAACCAGCTTAAAGGAAGTTTGGAAAAAAACGGCATTAAAACAGGGTGAATTTGAAATCATGAAGCAATTTGGAGAAACCCTTGGCCGCCATGACCGCATTTCTCAACAAAAACATATTATGCTGACTCTTACTCATTTAGAGCGAGAAGAGGCGGATGCAATTCAAAACCAAGCCAAATACGAAAAAATGGTGAAGAGTCTGGGATTCTTATCAGGATTGTTACTGTCTATTTTATTATTCTAGGGGGAAATGTGATGGGTCTAGATGTGGATATTATTTTTAAAATTGCCGGGGTGGGAATTGTTGTCGCATTTTTGCATACTGTACTCGATCAAGTTGGAAAAAAGGAGTATGCCCAGTGGGTGACGTTGTTCGGGTTTATTTATATATTATTTCAGGTAGCCTCCATTGTGGATGATCTTTTCCAAAAAATAAAATCAGTATTCTTGTTTCAATAGAAAGGAGGGCTCTGCCATTGAAATCATCAAAATAGTGGGCTTGGCCCTCGTAGCTACTTTTCTTGCCCTAATTGTTAAAGAGCAGAAACCCAATTTTGCCTTTTTGTTAATCGTATTTGTAGGCTGTACCATTTTTCTTTTCTTAGTGGACAAAATTTATGAAATTATTAACATGCTTGAGAAACTGGCCGTGAATGCAAAAGTAAATATGGTTTATGTTGAGACGATTCTTAAAATCATTGGTATCGCCTATATCGCTGAATTTGCATCACAAATTACGAAGGACGCGGGTCAAGGTGCCTTAGCCTCCAAAATAGAATTAGCGGGAAAAATTTTAATTCTTGCTATGGCAATTCCCATTCTAACAGTAATGATTGAAACGATTATAAAACTGATCCCCAGCTAGTTAAGAAGAGGTGAAGAAATGAAGCAAAGGCTGCAGTTCCTACCTATAATTATTCTCATGTTCCTTTTTTTGAATATTCCAGTTGCCCATGCAGCTTCTGAAGAAACCAAAGAAACCTCTAAGCCTCTCTCACCACAAGAATTGGTAAATTCCCAACTGAAAACAATGGATTTAACAGAGCTTAAACAGTATTGGGAGGATATCCTCAATAAATACGGGGGATTCCTGCCGGAAAGCCAAAAAGGCAGTCTTTATGATTTTATTAAGGGAGATAAAAAATTTTCATTTTCACAATGGGGACAAGGGATCTTAAAGTTTGCTTTTCAAGAGTTTGTCGCTAATGGGAAACTGCTTGGTTCATTGATCATGCTGACAGTATTCAGTATGTTTCTCCAATCGATGCAGAATGCTTTTGAAACAAGTGCGGTTAGCAAGGTTGCCTATGCAATTGTTTATATGGTCCTCGTGATTATTGCTTTAAATAGTTTTCATATTGCAATCAATTATACGAATGAAGCCATTGGAACGATGATATCGTTTGTCCTTGCTTTGATTCCACTATTACTTGCCCTGATTGCGGCTTCGGGCGGGCTGGTATCAGCGGCTTTCTTCCATCCTGTCATTCTTTTTTTAATGAATATGAGCGGCATGTTTATGCAGTATATTATCCTTCCGCTCCTTTTCTTAGCTGCGTTATTAAGTGTGGTCAGTACGATGTCTGACCAGTATAAAGTGACCCAGCTTGCCCAGCTTATCAGAAACTGGAGCATTGGCCTGATGGGATTATTCTTGACGGTTTTTCTTGGAGTGATCTCGGTACAAGGTGCATCTGCAGCCGTAACAGATGGCGTCACGATTAGAACGGCAAAATTCATTACCGGCAACTTCATTCCGGTCATTGGACGAGTCTTTACTGATGCCACTGATACGGTAGTGAGTGCTTCAGCGCTTTTAAAAAATACAGTTGGGATAGCCGGAGTTGCCATCCTCTTAATCATTGTAGCCTTTCCAGCCATCAAAATATTAATGATCGCCTTTATTTATAAATTTGCCGCCGCGATCTTACAGCCATTGGGTGGCGGTCCGATCATTTCCTGCCTGGATATTATCAGCAAAAGTGTCATCTATGTGTTTGCGGCACTTGGAATTGTGTCACTCATGTTTTTCTTAAGTATAACGGTAATTGTGGCTGCTGGTAATTTGACCATGATGATGAGATAGGGGGGAGAAATATGGATTTTTTAAAAGAATGGGTCATGAACATAATTCTTTTTATCCTTCTAGCGACAATAATCGATATGCTCCTGCCTAATTCCAGCATGCAAAAATATACAAAAATGGTAACAGGTCTGCTCTTGATTGCGATTATTCTGACACCTATTTTTAAATTAATTTCCGGAAACTTTGAAACCGCGCTTGCTCAAGTTCCGTCATTTACCTCTTCCGAAGGAAAAAATATGAAAAATTTAATAGATTTAAAGAAAAAAGAAATACAAGACTCACAACATGCATATATTGAAGATGAAATGGCTGTCCAGCTTAAAAAGGATGTCGAGAAGGAGTTGATGAATCAATACGGATTGGAGATTGAAAAAATAGATATTGCTACAGATGAAAAAAGTGACCAAGCTTTCCCTGAAAACCTCCAAAAGGTTACGGTTCTTTTGAAGCATCCTGACAGCTCTGTTCAGACAGTCGAAGCCATTAAACAAATTAACATAAATACAGAAAAACCTCTTCCTTCCAAAGGAACAGCAGAAAATACAGCAAAGGTTGCAGAATTTTTATCGCAAAAATGGAATGTAACAGTAAAAACTCTCGATGTCACAATTGAAGGGGGGAGTGATGACCAGAATGGATAAAAACACAGGGCCATTTTCATGGTTGAAAAAACGGATCAGTATGGATGGAAAATCGGAAAAGAAAGCCGGGAAATACCAGTATATGCTGCTTGTCCTCTGTATTGGTGCGGCTTTCATGCTCGCAGGGAATATCTTATTTAAAAGCAAACCGGAAGCACAAAATATACCTGCAACAGCCAGTGGGAAAACTAGCGCAAGTGATGTCCCTGCGTTCGGAATGAAAAAATCTTCCGGTAATAACACGATTACAAATTATGAACAAGCATATGAAGAACAGCTCAAGAAAGCTTTGGAAGACATGCTCGGGGGTGGAAATGTTACAGTCGTTGTCAACCTTGATTCAACAGATCAAAAGATTTTGGAGAAGAATAGGACGACGAAAACGCAAACGACGGATGAAACAGACCAAAATGGCGGCCAACGTAAAGTGGTTGATTCTTCTACAGATGAACAGCTAGTGATTACTCGAAATGGAGATCAAGAGAGTCCGATTGTTATAGAAACAAAGAAACCAGAAATCCGCGGCGTCCTTGTGGTGGCAAAGGGTGCAGATGATATTCAAGTAAAAAGCAGGATTGTTGAAGCTGTTACAAGGGTTTTAGGAGTACCCAGCTACCGTGTCGCCGTGATGCCTAAAAAATAAGAGGGGGACTTATTAATGCTTTTGAAAAAACAAACAGTATGGTTATTAACGATGTTAAGTTTAGTAGTTGTTTTATCAGTTTACTATATTACTTCACCAGAACAGAAGAAAAGTGATTTGGCTGCAGTCGAACAAAAGGCAAAAAATCAGGTTGCCCAAAAACAGACAAATGCAAAATCAACTGATAACAGTGGAAAAACAACTATTTCTCAAATTTCCAGCAATGATGAGTTTGAAGCCCTTCGCTTAAAGCTAGAAGAACAGAGAAGTCAATTAAGAGATGATTTGACCTCTGAAGTGGCTTCTACCGATCTTACTCCAGATCAGCGAAGCAAGGCCTATGACCAAATGCAAAATTTAAATAAAATTGCTCAACAGGAAGATATTCTTGAAACATTAATCAAAACTATGGGTTATGATGACGCCCTTGTAAGAGCTGACGGCTCTCAAGTAAGAGTGACTGTTTTATCTAAGAAAAAGCCATCAGCATCTGCAGCAAATAGTATCATTCAGCAGGTTAAAAAGGAAATGGGTGAAACGAATTACGTCTTAGTTGAATTTCAGAATGCAAAATAATTCACTAAAAAGGAAGGTCAACCGACTTTCCTTTTTCATTTTCAGACTAATTTTTTTATAAAAAGGGAATTATAACCATTTATACTGAATCAAACTGAATTTAGATTGTTGAACTTTAATAAGAAATTATCGTATAGTATTAATAGTTAGTCACAAATGAAGAGTCCAAGGAGTGTTACTTGATGTTAAAAGTACAAGAAATTCGCGAATTGATAAAATTAGTTGACCAATCAAGTATTGATGAATTTGTTTACGAAAACGAAGGCTCAAAAATACAAATGAAAAAGAATGCTGCAGCAACGGTAGCATCTGTACAGCCTGTGATTCAAACTGCTGCACCGGTTGCACCTGCCGTTCAAAGCGTACCGGTTCAAGAAGTAACTCCTGCAGTGGCTGTTAAAGAAGTAACCCAGGAAACAGCAAAACCGGAAGCTGGAGCAGATGTCTCCAACTTGCACAAAATTACTTCACCAATGGTTGGAACATTTTATGCGTCACCAACTCCTGATTCAGATATTTATGTGAAGACGGGGTCAAAAGTATCCAAGGATTCGATTGTCTGTATTGTTGAGGCAATGAAATTATTCAATGAAATTGAAGCAGAAGTAAATGGTGAAATTGTAGAAGTTCTTGTAAAAAATGGACAATTAGTAGAATATGGACAGCCATTATTTTTAGTTAAGCCTGAATAAGGAGCGATAAAATGATTAAAAAACTGTTAATTGCAAACCGGGGAGAAATTGCAGTAAGAATTATTCGGGCATGCAGAGAAATGGGTATTGAATCAGTTGCTGTTTATTCTGAAGCAGACCGTGAAGCCCTCCATGTCCAGCTTGCCGATGAAGCTTATTGCATTGGCCCCACTTTATCTAAAGAAAGCTATTTAAATGTTACCAATATTGTCAGTGTGGCAAAATTGACAGGCTGTGATGCTATTCACCCAGGATATGGATTTTTAGCTGAAAATGCTGATTTTGCCGAGCTATGCCGTGAATGTAATATCACCTTTGTCGGCCCTAGTCCTGAAGCGATTACAAAGATGGGCACAAAGGATATTGCACGAGAAACAATGCGAGAAGCGGGTGTCCCAATTGTTCCTGGTTCTACAGGAATTATCAATGACATTGAGGAAGCACTGGAATTAGTTGAAAAAATTCAATATCCTGTCATTATTAAAGCAACTGCTGGCGGCGGAGGAAAAGGGATCCGTGTTGCGAAAAATGAACAAGAACTAATTAAAGGTATCAATATCACCCAGCAGGAAGCATTAACGGCTTTTGGGAATCCAGGTGTTTACATAGAAAAATATATTGAGGATTTCCGCCATGTTGAAATCCAAGTGCTTGCAGACAATTATGGAAACACGATTCATTTAGGTGAAAGAGACTGTTCAATCCAACGAAGACTTCAAAAGCTTCTGGAAGAGAGTCCATCGCCTGCCTTAGACGGCGAGATTCGTGAAGAAATGGGTAGTGCAGCTGTAAAAGCTGCAAAAGCTGTTGATTATTCTGGCGCAGGCACGGTAGAATTTATATATGACTACCGCAATCGGAAGTTTTATTTTATGGAAATGAACACCAGGATTCAAGTGGAACACCCTGTTACTGAATTGGTCACGGGCATTGACCTGGTCAAAGAGCAAATTCGCGTAGCAAACGGTGAGCGACTATCCATTAGTCAAAAGGATGTAACTTTTACCGGTTGGGCAATTGAATGCCGAATTAATGCTGAAAATCCAGAAAAAAACTTCATGCCATCAGCGGGTAAAATCAATATGTACCTGCCACCTGGAGGATACGGTGTTCGAATCGATTCTGCTGCATATCCGGGATACACCATACCGCCTTATTATGATTCCATGATTGCGAAAGTCATCACATTTGGTACTAGCAGAGAAGAGGCAATCTCCCGTATGAAACGTGCATTAAGTGAATTTGTTATTGAAGGCATTCACACTACGATTCCGTTTCATTTAAAACTGCTGGACCATGAAAAATTTGTTGAAGGGCAATTTAATACGAAATTTCTAGAATTGCATGATGTGATGAAGAGCCAATAATCTGGAGGTGTTCTTAATGAGTGAGTTTAGTATCTTGGAAATGGAACAAGGGAATATCGGTCAGGGTAAAGTGGAAATTGCACCTGAGGTAATTGAGGTTATTGCTGGTATTGCCGCTTCCGAGGTAGAGGGAGTTGCCGGAATGCGCGGCAACTTTGCATCAGGAGTTGTCGAACGATTAGGGAAAAAGAATCATGGCAAGGGTGTTAAAGTAGAGTTATCCGAGTCAGGAATTAAAGTGGATGTCTATTGCTTAATGAAATTTGGAGTTTCCATTCCAACCGTCGCAGGGAAAATTCAGGATAATATTCGCCAAGCCTTGATTAATATGACCGCCTTAGATGCAGAAGAAGTTAATATCCACGTCGTCGGCATCCAATTTGAAAATCAAAAAAATGAACTCGAAATAGAACAAGAAATATAAAAATAAAAACCAGAGGATGAAAAGTCCTTTGGTTTTATTTTTTAGGGAATAGTGCGATTCGATTTTAGTTGTGCTATTATCTTTTTATGTGCTTATCGTCTGGTTAATTTAATACCTAATAATAAAGATTAAGTATATCAAAATCTCTAAAGGAGTTAACAGGATAATGAAAAGAAGAACGGCAAGGGAAAAAGCATTACAGGCTCTCTTTCAAATTGATGTAAGCCAAGCAGACCCAGCCTCCGCATTGGAGCATGTTTTAGAAGGGGAAGCTGGAGACGATTATTTAACAAAACTTGTTTTTGGGGTCGTTGAACAAAAAAATGAAATCGATCAGTTAATAAAAGAAAATCTTGAAAAATGGTCGATGGACCGCTTGGCAGTTGTGGACCGAAACCTGCTTAGAATCGCTGCCTTTGAATTATTATTTGCTCGTAATGAAGTCCCTGAAAATGTTATCTTAGATGAAGCAATTGAAATCGCCAAAATATACGGCGACGACCAATCAAGCAAGTTTATAAATGGAGTCCTTTCAAAAGTAAAACAGAAACTTGTCAATGGTTAAATCGCTTCGAATAAAATTTAAATAAAATATGTCCTTATCTATTTTTATTTCACTTCTTTTCCGTTAGATTGCGGACAAAAAAAGAAGCTAAATATATAATGGATAAGGGCAGTTTTATGTTGCAAATAAAATATAACTCTAAAGGAGTTAGTTATGCAGGAACAAAGGTATCTTTCTGTTAATGCGTTAACCAAATACATAAAAAGAAAATTTGATGCAGATCCTCATTTGCTTAATATTCATGTTAGAGGTGAAATTTCAAATTTTAAGCAGCATTCAAGCGGACATATGTATTTTACATTAAAGGATGAAAAAGCAAGGATTCTTGCGGTCATGTTTTCGAGTCATTCTCGAACAATGAAATTTTCACCTGAAAATGGCATGAAAATTATTGTAAAAGGTGATATCACTGTCTATGAACCAAGTGGGCAGTATCAAATTTATATAAAAGAAATGCAGCCTGACGGTATTGGTGAATTATTTTTAGCCTACGAACAATTAAAGCAAAGGCTGGAAGCGGAAGGCTTATTTGCTCTCGAAAAAAAGAAGGCCATTCCCTCCTTTCCGAAAACAGTTGGAGTCATCACATCCCCGACCGGTGCCGCCATCCGCGATATTATCACAACGATCAAAAGAAGATTCCCGGTGGTGAACATTCTTGTTTTTCCTGCCCTTGTTCAAGGTGACCATGCTGCACCTTCAATTGTGAAAGCAATCGAACAGGCCAACATGCTTAAATCAATCGATGTCTTGATTATAGGGCGCGGAGGAGGTTCAATAGAAGAGCTTTGGGCTTTTAATGAAGAAAGTGTTGCCCGTGCTATCTTTGCTTCAACCATTCCAATTATTTCAGCTGTAGGTCATGAAACCGATTTTACCATAGCGGATTTTGTTGCAGATTTAAGAGCACCGACGCCAACTGCTGCAGCAGAACTGGCAGTTCCGCACATTGATGAACTAATGGAGCGATTACTTCAGCGGCAAACCCGGTTACTCCGGGCAATGAAGGAAAAACTACGTCAGGAAAAAGTACGGTTGAATCGTGTTCAGAAATCTTACGCTTTTCGCTATCCACATCGCCTGTATGAGCAAAAGCTAGAACAGCTTGATAAATTAACGGAAATGCTCGGTCGTGGAGTATCTCGCTTAACCTTGCAAAAAAAAGGGCAGCAAGAAATTCTATATAAAAGGTTACAGCGCAATCATCCACGCGAGCTATTGCAGAATGCAGATAAACGTTACAATCTTACACAAAAAGAATTCAATCGGGCCATGCTTCAAATTCTTGAAAAAAAACAAACCGATTTTGATTTTCTTGTTTCAAAATTACAAGGTTTAAGTCCTTTGAAGATTATGGAACGCGGCTATAGTCTGGTTTATACAGATGATTCCAAGCTAGTAAAAAGCATCAATCAAGTGAAAAAGGATGATCCGCTGCAAATTCAATTAACGGATGGCAGCCTACTATGTAAAGTAGAAAAAATAAAGGAGAGCAGCTCCAATGACAGATGAAAAAATAATTTCCTTTGAAGAAGCAATGAATAAATTAGAGCAAATTGTGGATAGGCTTGAAGAAGGGGATGTTCCATTAGAAGAGGCTATCGCTTTTTATAAAGAAGGAATGGAATTGTCCAAGCTATGTCATGATAAATTGAAAAACGTTGAAGAACAACTAACGCAAATTATTACGGAGGATGGACGCACCGAAAGTTTTTCCGTTAAAGAGGAGGAATAGGACTTGGGAAACGGGTTACTGGAAGCATTTGCACAAGAATATAAACAGCTGTTGGAAAGCGAGCTGCATACGCTTGTGGGCAGGCTTGAGGCACCTCCTGTTATAAAAGATGCAATGCAATATTCCCTTGAAGCAGGCGGGAAAAGAATTCGTCCTTTATTAGTGTTTGCAACATTGGCTGCTTTTGGCGTGAATCCCCAAAAAGGGTTGCTTGCTGCATCTGCTATAGAAATGGTTCACACCTATTCACTGATCCATGACGACTTGCCAAGTATGGATAATGATGACCTTAGAAGAGGGAAGCCAACGAATCATAAAGTGTTTGGGGAAGCGGTTGCTGTCCTGGCAGGTGATGCTTTATTGACATATAGTTTTGAAGTGATCGGGAAAATACCCGACGAAGCTGTTGCAGCGGATACAAAATTAAAGTTGGTTATGGCTTTTGCAAAAGCCGCAGGTGCAGAAGGAATGGTTGGTGGACAAGTGGCAGATATGGAAGGGGAGGAAAAAGATCTTTCTCTTGAAGAGCTGGAGTACATACATATTCATAAAACGGGTAAGCTTTTGGTCTTTAGTGTTGAAGCCGGTGCGTTAATTGCCGGAGCAAACAAAGACCAAATGGAAAACTTAAAAGCCTTTGCCCATCATCTTGGTCTTGCTTTTCAAATCCAAGATGACATTCTTGATCTGGTTGGAAATCAAGAATTAATTGGCAAGCCCGTTGGTAGTGATATGACAAATCATAAAAGCACATATCCGCAATTGCTCACACTTGAAGGGGCAAAAAAAGCTCTCCAAAACCAAATTGATCAATCGAAGCACTACTTGGAGCAAACAGGTCTGGATACGAAACTCCTTTTAGAAATAACCGACTTAGTGGCTTCAAGAGATCATTAAAAATAAGACTTTGTTAAAAGCGAGCGCGCCCGGAGCGGAATTCCCCCCTCTTAAGTGTAAGATAGACAAAGGTATTTGAGGCAATCATTTAGTTATGATATAATGGTTTTTAATGAAGAAAATGCTCTTAATGCCGTTATCACTTTTCGTGTTAGCGGCTATTTTTTGATAAATAGAATGCAAATCTAAAAAAATATACAACCTAAGACCATCAAGATTATGACGGATAGAAAAAGAAGAATGAAAGTGAGTGGTCCTAAATGGATCTGTTATCAATAAAAGACCCTTCCTTTTTAAAAAGGATGTCCAATAAGGAATTGGAGGTGTTAAGTCAAGAAATACGCCAATTTTTGATTGAAAAGCTGTCTATTACAGGGGGCCACATTGGACCAAATTTAGGTGTTGTCGAATTAACACTTGCGCTTCATAAATGTTTTAATAGCCCGAAAGATAAAATCATTTGGGATGTCGGACATCAGTCCTATGTTCATAAAATTTTAACCGGTAGAGCATGTGATTTCGACACTTTAAGGAAATTTAAGGGCCTTTGCGGATTTCCAAAACGAATTGAAAGTGAACATGATGTTTGGGAAACAGGTCACAGCTCGACTTCCCTTTCGGCTGCAATGGGAATGGCAATTGCCCGCGACTTGAAAAAAGAGAAGTCCTATGTTGTTCCTGTTATCGGTGATGGCGCATTAACCGGCGGCATGGCACTTGAGGCACTGAATCATATTGGTCATGAAAAGAAAGACATGATTGTAATTTTGAACGATAATGAGATGTCGATCGCCCCAAATGTTGGCGCCCTTCATAATATCCTAGGACAATTGCGTACGGCAGGTAAGTATCAGTGGGTGAAAGATGAATTAGAAGTATTGTTGAAAAAAGTTCCTGCAGTTGGCGGTGTTTTAGCGGCTACGGCTGAAAGAGTTAAGGATAGTCTTAAATATCTGTTTGTATCAGGGATGTTTTTTGAAGAATTGGGCTTTACTTATTTGGGTCCAATCGATGGTCATAATTTTGAAGCCTTATTTGAAAATTTAAGCTATGCCAAAAAAACCGAAGGTCCCGTACTTCTCCATGTGATCACTAAAAAGGGGAAAGGTTTCAACCCGGCGGAATCGGACACAAAAGGCACTTGGCACGGAACAGGACCATATAAAATGGACACCGGTGCATTTGTTAAACCTGAAAAAACGCCGCCTCCTGCATGGAGCAGCCTCGTTAGTGAAACGGTTCGAAAACTGGCACGCGAGGATGATCGTATCGTTGCGATTACACCAGCCATGCCAGTCGGCTCCAAGCTTGAAGGGTTTGCAAGTGAGTTTCCGGACCGAATGTTTGATGTCGGTATTGCGGAGCAACATGCAGCCACTGTTGCAGCGGGTTTAGCAACACAAAAAATGAAGCCGTTTTTAGCTATTTATTCTACCTTCCTGCAGCGCGCCTATGATCAGGTTGTCCATGATATATGCCGGCAAAACCTTAATGTTTTTATCGGAATCGATCGCGCAGGCTTAGTTGGTGCAGACGGTGAAACACATCAAGGAGTATTTGATATTGCTTTCTTAAGGCATGTGCCTAATATTGTAGTGATGATGCCGAAGGATGAAAATGAAGGGCAGCATATGGTATACACGGCGCTGAATTATGACGATGGACCAATTGCGATGAGATTCCCTCGTGGGAATGGAGTGGGTGTACCATTGGATTCGAAATTTAAACAGATTCCAATCGGCACATGGGAAGTGTTAAGAGAAGGTGACGATGCGGCGATTTTGACATTTGGTACAACAATTTCATTGGCAATGGAAGCAGCAAAAATTCTTGAGAAACAAGGGATTTCCATTAAAGTTGTCAATGCTCGGTTCATTAAACCATTGGATTCGAAGATGTTAAGTCAATTACTAATTCGAAATATTCCGATCCTTACCATTGAAGAATCCGTGCTGGCAGGAGGTTTTGGCAGCTCAGTTCTTGAATTTGCTCATGATCATGGCTATTACGGTGCTGTCATTGACAGAATGGGGATTCCTGATCACTTTATTGAGCATGGTGATGTCGATTCACTTCTAGAGGAAATCGGATTAACAACAGAGGAAGCGGTTAATCGATTAGGAATCCTTGCACGTAAAAAACAACAAAGGGCATAAATGATGAAAAATAAAGAGCGTTTAGATGTATTACTCGTTGAGCGTGGTTTAGCAGAAACAAGGGAAAAAGCGAAAAGAGCGATTATGGCAGGTCTTGTTTATACAAATGAGGAGCGATTGGATAAACCTGGTGAAAAGGTAAAGGCAGATATTCCTCTTACCGTTAAAGGGAATATGCTGCCATATGTCAGCCGTGGCGGATTAAAGCTTGAAAAAGCCCTTAAAGTTTTTGATGTGTCCGTTTTGGATAAGGTGTTAATTGATATTGGCGCATCGACGGGTGGTTTTACAGATTGTGCCTTGCAAAATGGCGCAAAGATGTCATATGCCCTTGATGTTGGGTACAATCAATTGGCCTGGAAGCTTAGACAGGACGAACGTGTTGTTGTCATGGAAAGGACTAATTTCCGCTATGTAACCCCAGCTGATTTAAACGGGGAAATGCCCAATTTTGCTTCAATTGATGTTTCATTTATTTCTTTAACTTTAATTTTGCCTGTGGTCAAAACACTTCTTGTTCCCGGCGGAGATATCATTGCGCTGATTAAACCACAGTTTGAAGCCGGCAGGGAGCAGGTGGGTAAAAAAGGGATTGTCCGTGATGCAAAGGTTCACTTACAAGTTATTAATAAAATTGTTGATTTTTCTATTCAACAAGGATATACAGTCACGAATCTATCTTACTCACCGATTACCGGCGGAGACGGAAATATTGAATTTCTGCTTCACCTTAAATGGAATGGTGAACAAGAAACTGGGAAGAACCTATTGCCTGTCGACCCCATTGAGGTTGTGAATCAATCTCATCAGGAATTTCATACAAAGCAAACGAATGAAGGATAGGCAGGCCGCTTATCCTTTGTTCTTTTTAAAGAAAGACAGCGCAAGGAGCGGAAATTAACAACCATGTATAAAAGAGCCTAAAGAAAAAATGTACATCTTTAACAAAATCGGCTAACATATGTGTAGAAGCGACAAATAAGAAGAAAATACTTAAATGGTTTGAATGCTATGGGGTGAAAAACAAATGAATAAAGGTCAGCGCCATATCAAAATTAGAGAAATTATCGTTAATAATGAGATTGAAACCCAAGATGACCTAGTTGATGAACTGAGAAATGCCGGAGTAAATGTGACTCAGGCAACAGTTTCAAGGGACATAAAAGAATTACATCTTGTTAAAGTGCCATTAATTGATGGACGATATAAGTACAGCCTGCCGGCAGACCAAAGGTTTAATCCTTTACAAAAGCTCAAGAGGTCCTTAATGGATGCGTTCGTAAGAATTGATTCAGCAGGACATTTGCTTGTCATGAAATGCCTGCCCGGAAACGCTATGGCCATCGGAGCGCTAATAGATAATCTGGATTGGGAAGAAATTTTAGGAACAATTTGTGGTGACGATACGCTACTCATTATATGTAAAACAGAGGAGCAGACAGAAGTCATTACAAACCGATTCCTTGACATGCTTTAATTGGGGGAGTGCTCTTTGTTATCAGAATTATCGATAAAAAATTTCGCCATTATCGAAGCTCTTTCCATTTCATTTGAAAAAGGGTTAACTGTGTTAACTGGAGAAACAGGAGCTGGAAAATCAATTATTATTGACGCTATTCATTTATTGGTAGGCGGAAGAGGGTCCTCTGAATTTGTCCGTCACGGTGAGGAAAAGGCAGAAATTGAGGGCCTCTTCCAATTAAATGATGATCGGCATCCTTGCTGCCTAAAAGCATTGGAATTTGGAATCGATATTGAAGATGGTATGGTGGTTTTAAGAAGAGACATATCTAGAACTGGCAAAAGCGTATGCCGAATCAATGGAAAACTTGTGACGATTTCAACTCTAAGGGAAATCGGTTCGACACTTGTTGATATTCATGGACAGCATGAACATCAAGAATTAATGGATGAAACAAGACACTTAACGTTATTGGATCAATTTGGCTTTGAAGAAATTTCCATTTCCACAAAGGAATACCAAGAGGTGTTTCATCGCTATGAAACAACCCTTCAGAAGCTAAAATCCTTGAGTGAAAATGAACAACAAACGGCTCATCGCCTGGATTTAATTCAGTTTCAATTTGAGGAGATCGGGAAAGCAAATTTACAGCTCGATGAAGATGACAAGCTTTTTGAGGAAAAAAGAAAGCTGGGAAACTTTGAGCGGGTTTTTGAAGCAATCCAATCGGGCTATATGGCCTTAAATGGAGAACAAAAAGGACTCGACTGGATTAGTATGGTTATGGGACATTTGGAAAATGCTGCCGCCCTTGACAATGCTTATCAGGAAATGTTTGAATCCGTTTCAAATTGTTTTTATCAATTAGAAGATGCATCCCGATCCTTAAGAACGGAACTGGATGTTTTAGAGTACGATCCTCGAAGGCTTAATGAAATTGAAGATCGATTAACTGAAATTAATCAGTTAAAACGTAAATACGGAAAAACCATTCCGGAAATTTTAGAATATGCAGCAAAAATTGAAGAAGAGATTGAAACCTTACAAAATAAAGAAACCCATATCAGTGAATTAGAAAAAGAGTTATCCTCCATTAAAAAGGATCTAACCCTTGAAGCAAAACAATTGACTGAGCTTCGTAAAAAATGGGCAGACAAGCTGACAAAGCTCATACATAAAGAACTCAAAGAATTATATATGTCCAAAACGGTTTTTGAAATTCGCTTTGAGGATCATCTTTATCATTTTACTAAAAATGGCGTAGACCATGTCGAATTTTATCTATCCACCAATCCTGGAGAACCTTTGAAGCCTATGTCTAAAATTGCTTCAGGAGGAGAATTATCGAGGATTATGTTAGCGCTAAAAAGCATTTTTTCCAAGCATCAGGGTGTCACATCAATCATTTTTGATGAAGTGGATACAGGAGTCAGTGGAAGAGTTGCACAAGCGATAGCAGAAAAAATTTATAAAGTGGCCAATGATTCACAAGTATTATGTATATCGCATTTGCCACAGGTTGCAGCAATGGCAGATACGCATTTGTTTATCTCCAAGATAACAAAAGGTGGAAGAACAAAAACATCTGTGGCTGCGCTTAAGGCGGATGAGAAAATAAAAGAAATTGGCCGTATGATCTCAGGAGTAGAAATTACAGATTTAACGAAAAAGCATGCAGAAGAATTATTGTATTTAGCGGCTGAAAATAAAAAAAATTGAAAAGCTTCCCAATATGGGGAGCTTTTTTATGTTGTGGCTAGTTATAAATGACTGTAATACAGGCAAAATTATAGATGTAGCCATTTCCAAAGTAGTGACTGATACGAGGAGAGTGAAAAATTTGAAGTTAGAAATCATTAGAAAGATCATTGGTGGAATTCTCCTTGTTTCATTAATCAGCCTAATATTTTTTCAGCCCATGCACCATTTTCTTGAAATTCCAAAGAACATAACCGTCTTTGAAGGACAAGATTATTCTTTCCAAAAGGCTGTACCGGTAACAGCCTCATTAGTTTCTCACAATTCAACTATCTCAATTAAACAAGACAGCCAATCGGTTTCCTTAAAGGCAAAAGCAAGAGGCAGCAATGAAATGGTTTTAGAATTTGCGGGAATCCCCGTAAAAAAGGTCGATGTTAGGGTTTTAAAAGATTTTCGCGTCATTCCGGGAGGGCAGTCCATAGGTGTTAAATTAAACACAGTGGGCGTTTTAGTTGTCGGTCACCATTTAGTGAATACCTCAAGCGGTAAAAAATCACCAGGTGAAATTGCAGGAATTAAAGTTGGCGATATTATTACAGAAATCAACGGCAATAAAATAGAAAAAATGACAGATGTTGCCGCTTTCGTTCAGGATGCCGGCGAAAAAGGGAAAGCATTGAATTTGGTTATCAGCAGGGAATCTGGCAAATTTACGACCAAATTACTCCCTTTAAAGGACAAGGATGAAAACAGCTATAAACTTGGCTTATATATAAGGGATTCAGCCGCAGGAATTGGAACAATGACATTTGTCCACCCACAGTCTAAAAAGTACGGTGCGCTCGGGCATGTGATTTCAGATATGGATACGAAAAAACCAATTGTAGTTGAGGATGGCCAAATTGTTCGCTCGACCGTCACATCCATTGAAAAAGGAAGTAATGGTGATCCAGGTGAAAAACTTGCGAGATTTTCATCTGATCGTGAAATAGTTGGTAATATTCAAAAAAATAGTCCGTTTGGAATTTTTGGTGAATTAAATAAACCATTAAAAAATGGCATAATGGATAAGCCATTGCCCATTGCTCTATCCAATCAAGTGAAGGTAGGGCCAGCAAAGATTTTAACAGTTGTAAATAATGATCAGGTTGAAGAATTTGATATTGAAATCGTTAGTACAATTCCGCAAAAATTTCCAGCAACAAAAGGAATGGTCATAAAAGTTACTGATCCCAAGCTCCTGAAAAAAACAGGAGGAATTGTCCAAGGAATGAGTGGAAGTCCAATCATTCAGGATGGAAAACTTGTTGGAGCGGTAACACATGTTTTCGTGAATGATCCAACCTCAGGATATGGAGTTCATATTGAATGGATGTTGGATGAAGCTGGAATTAACATATATGATACACCTAAAGATAAAGCAAGTTAAAATGTGATAAAAAGGGTTTGACCGCTCGCAAAATCTCAGTATATTTGGGCAAAATAATGCACCAATACTGGAATTTGAATTTGAGCAGTCTGCCCTTTTCCTTGTATATGTTTTTTGTTAATTAGGGCTGTTTTCTATAAGAATGTTGTTTTAAATAGGTTATTTGAGGAGTTGGTTGGAGCGGAAGGTGCGAGACTCCTGCGGGAGCAGCGGGACAGGTGAGACCCCACAGGCGCTTAAGCGCCGAGGAGGCTCGCCGCCCGCCCCACGGAAAGCGAGCATCCTGGAGCGGAAATCAACCACTCTTCTTTTTAGGTAAATAGCAACAAAGTTTACGAAAACAGCCTTTATAATCGGAGATTTTTCGACAAAAAATCGAAATTCGTCGAAAAGAAGAGGAAATTAAAGAAAATATAAGATTTTATCAATATTTTTAAGAAATATAAAAAAAAGAAAGGAATTTATGTTGCATTGTCGAATTTCTACTTTAGAATATAAAATAGAGACTACGATGAATAGAAGAAATAAATAGATCTGAGGAGGAATACGGTGTTGAAGAAAATAAAGGTTTGTGTCGTTGATGATAATAGGGAACTTGTTGGATTGTTAGAGGACTATATTTCCTCCCAAGATGATATGGAAGTAGCGGGAATCGCTCATAATGGCCAGGAATGTTTAGATATGTTGGGATCCGTTGATCCAGATGTACTTGTATTAGATATCATCATGCCTCACCTTGATGGGCTGGCTGTCTTAGAACGGCTTAGGGAACTGCGAAAAGGATCATTGCCGAATGTAATAATGCTTACAGCATTTGGTCAGGAGGATGTGACGAAGAAGGCCGTTGAGCTCGGAGCGTCCTATTTTATTTTAAAGCCGTTTGATATGGAAAATCTCGGAAGTCATATTCGCCAAGTTAGCGGCAGATCTTCTACGATTATTCGTAAAACTCCAACAACATCCTATCGACCTCAATCAGAACAAAAGCCGAAAAATCTAGATGCAAGTATTACAAGTATCATCCATGAAATTGGTGTCCCTGCTCATATAAAGGGATATTTATATTTACGTGAAGCCATTTCAATGGTTTATAATGATATTGAACTTCTTGGCTCTATTACAAAAGTATTGTATCCGGATATTGCCAAGAAATATAACACGACAGCAAGCCGCGTGGAACGTGCGATTAGACATGCTATTGAGGTGGCGTGGAGCCGCGGCAATATCGATTCCATTTCTTCTTTGTTTGGATATACGGTCAGCATGTCGAAAGCAAAACCAACGAACTCTGAATTTATTGCGATGGTAGCTGACAAACTTCGATTAGAACACATGGCATCTTGAAACAGTAATAATAAATAAAAAAAGCCTCCATTTATAGAAATGAAGGCTTTTTTATTTTTACCTGAGTTTCCTCAAATGTTCGTGCATATGATAGAACTATGGAAAAATTTAATTTTTGTCTTTTTCCAATTCCATTAGCTTTTGAATTAAAATATGCTGAGGCATATGCATAAGCTGCTCAATCGGTACTTTAAGTTTTTCGGAAAGCTTAATTGCTGTTTCAGGGGATAATTGTAATGGTTTCATTTTAATCCTCCAATTTTTTAAGTAGTTAGGAAGTGAGAGTATGACACAAATTTTCGCACACCGTGGGTTTTCCGCTTCTTTTGCCGAAAATACAATGACTGCTTTTTTGGAAGCTGAAAAGGCAGGAGCAGATGGGTTGGAACTGGATGTTCAATTAACGAGCGATGGTGAACTAGTCGTCATTCATGATGAAAAGGTTAACCGGACTACCAATGGGAACGGCTTTGTTAAGGATTTTTCATTTAAAGAGCTGCGCAAGCTGAATGCCAATAAAAAAGGAACGAAAAAAGAGCCAATCCCTTCATTAATTGAAGTGTTTGATTGGATGCAAACCAACAAAATCTTGTGTAATATCGAGCTGAAAAACGGTGTATTTAACTATGAAGGAATGGAAGAGAAAGTAATTCAGCTAATCCAAAAATATCGCTTCAGCGACCGAATTATTATTTCCTCCTTTAACCATTACAGTATCGTCTATTGTTATCGACTAGACCCGCAAATCGAAACAGCACCGCTATTTTTAGAAGGATTGTTTATGCCATGGATTTACGCTCAATCAATTAGAGCAAAAGGTATCCATCCGAAGTTTTCAACCTTAACCGATGAAATTATTATCAGGACAATAGAAAATGGAATTGCGGTAAGACCTTACACAGTAAATGATGATGTTGATTTACGGCGGCTCTATAAAATTAACTGCACTTCCGTCATTACAGATGATCCTGTTAAAGCGCTGAAAATTAGAAAGCAATACGAAAAGAGACCTTAAAGGCGGGTCTCTTTTTTGCAATTAACTGCGCCTTTGTCTTTCTTGAAACCGCTGCTGAACTTTATTTCTTTTTCGATCACGATAGAAAATAAAGCCTGCAACAAAACTAAGACCGCCTATAAAAAATAGTAAACCTAATAAAAATTGCAGCCATAAATAGGGGATAGGCTTTTGCAAAATACCAAAGGTCATATCGCGCATTAATTTGATGCCGAGTGCAGCCATAAACCCAGGAATTACTAATATGATTAGGGCAATAATACGCTTCATAAATGAAATCCTTCCGAATTGTTATGTGATAGAAAAAAACAGCTTCACAGAAATCATAGTATATTAAAGAAATTTGTCAAGATGAGCAAATATCTATAAAATAGAAAATGAAAAAAATTGCATAATTATATTGTGAAAACATGAAAAAAATTTCCTATCCTTTAAAAAAGGGGTCAATTACTTGCAAAATGTCATTATTATTGGTGCCGGAAAAGGTGGTACAGCGATTTTAAAGATTTTGATTGAGGCAGAAGTTTTACATGTACAGGCTGTCATTGACCGGAACGTTGATGCTCCAGGTATCGTTCTGGCAAAAAACGAAGGAATAAATACCGGAACTGACTGGCATCCATTTCTGAATAAAACGGTTGATATTATTATTGATGTTACTGGTGATGACGTTGTATTCCAAGAATTAAGGCAGGCTAAACATAGTAAAACGATTCTAATCCCCGGAAGTGTCGCCTTTCTTGTATCAAAGTTAATGGAAGAAAAAGAAGACCTGATTAAAATGCATCAAAATGAATCCTATCAGCAGGAATTAATCTTTAATGCTTCTCATGACGGAATGGTTGGGATTGATAAAAACGGAACCATCATTCTTTTTAATCGGCGGGCTGAAGAAATGATGGGAGTAAAAAAAGATCAAGCCATTGGAAAATTCATCATGGAAGTAATACCCGATAGCAGACTATTGCTTATTTTGGACACAAGAAGAATGGAAGCCAATCAAGAAATGGTGCTTGGCAATGGGCGCAAGATTATAACAACAAGAATACCGATAATCGAGGAGGATGGAACCTTAGTCGGGGCTTTTGCAGTTTTTAAAGATATTACGGATGTCGTCAATTTGGCAGAAGAAATTACTGATATGAAAGAAATTCAAACGATGCTGCAAGCGATTATTCAATCAAGTGATGATGCCATTTCTGTTGTTGATGAGGATGGAAGGGGTATACTCATAAATCCTGCGTATACGCGTCTAACCGGCCTTACTCAGGATCAAGTGATAGGTCAACCGGCGACGGCAGATATCTCAGAAGGTGAAAGCATGCATATGAAGGTCCTTCAGACAAGAAGAGCCGTTCGGGGAGTTGCCATGCGGGTTGGACCGAGTAAGAAAGAGGTAATCGTGAATGTTGCCCCAATTATTGTGAAAGGGAAACTTAAAGGGAGTGTTGGTGTTATCCATGATATGTCAGAAATCACCTCCTTAAGTAAAGAATTACATAGGGCAAGGCAAATTATCCGTACACTTGAAGCGAAATATACCTTTGAGGATATCATTGGAAAATCTGAAGAGATGAATTTCGCCATTGAACAAGCGAAACTAGGCGCGAAAACACCAGCGACCGTCCTGCTTCGAGGTGAATCTGGTACAGGTAAAGAATTGTTTGCACATGCCATCCATAATGCAAGCGATCGTAAATTTAATAAATTTATTCGTGTTAATTGTGCAGCTATCTCAGAGTCACTGCTCGAAAGTGAATTATTTGGCTATGAAGAAGGGGCATTTTCTGGTGCAAGAAGAGGCGGTAAAAGAGGATTTTTTGAAGAAGCTAATAATGGCAGTATTTTTCTTGATGAAATCGGTGAGTTGCCCGCAAATACTCAGGCGAAACTGCTTAGAGTTTTACAAGAAAATGAAATTGTCCGTGTTGGCGGAACAAAACCAATTGCCATCAATGTTAGAGTGATTGCGGCAACGAATGTAAATCTTGAAAAAGGAATTGCAGGCGGCACTTTTAGGGAAGACTTATATTATCGAATAAATCGCATGCCTATTCATATTCCCCCGCTTAGGAAACGAAAAGAAGAAATACCCTTATTATGTGAAAGATTAATTCAAAAAATTAATCGGGATTACGGCCGAAATGTCGATGGTGTGACTCATGCAGCAATGACACAACTGATGGACTATGATTGGCCGGGAAATGTGCGGGAATTAGAAAATATTTTAGGCAGGGCGATTATTTTTATGAATTATTCTGAAGTTTTCATCGACGTCCAGCATTTACCCGAGCTTAGGAATAAGCAAACTGAAGGAGAAACATTTGTTCAAAGTATGGATTCATTTACTTCCGACCGTTCCCTGTCTGAAATGGTAGAAGAGTATGAAGCGAGAATCATTCATCAAACCATGCTTCGATTAAATGGAAATAAAACTTTAACTGCTAAAACACTCGGTTTGTCTGTAAGAAATCTCTATTATAAGCTGGAAAAATATAAACTTGAAAATAATAGCATGCAATAATTTTCATACTGCGCAATAAATTGCACACGTGATTTTTTATAAATAAAGCGTTTTCAACATTTAATGTTGGCACGAATATTGCATATTAAATTATCGGAGTTGCATTTTTAGAGAAAGGGTTGATGACAACTTGTTGCTGGATTCACTTATTGACAGAGCAACCCAAAAACAAACTAATACTGTGGCTGTCGCTGTTGCAGAGGACACAGAGGTTATTGAAGCAGTTTTGGATGCAATGAACCGAAAGCTTGCTAATTTTATTTTAATTGGCAATCAAGAAAAAATTAAATCAATTATTGAAGGGCAAAGTCCTGAAAAGACAATTTTTGAAAGCATAGAAATTGTTCATGCTGATTCGAAAGTAGAAGCAGCAGAATTAGCGGTAAAAATGGTCTCTAGCACCAAAGCAGATGTGTTAATGAAAGGGAACCTACCGACAAGCGATCTTTTAAAAGCGGTTTTGAATAAGGAGTTTGGACTCAGAACCAAAAACATCCTGTCTCATGTTGCCGTTTTTGAAATTCCAGGCTATGACCGATTCACCATTGTCACAGATGCAGGAATGAATATCTCTCCTGATTTACAACAAAAAGCACAAATTATTAATAATACTGTAACGATCGCCAAAAAAATTGGAATCGAAAACCCGAAAGTGGCACCAATAGCTGCTGTGGAAGTGGTTAACCCTGCCATGCCGGCAACAATCGATGCCGCTGCCTTAACTGTAATGAATAGAAGAGGACAAATTTCAGGATGCATCGTAGATGGTCCGCTTGCATTGGATAATGCCATTTCTGAACTTGCTGCAGAGCATAAAGGCATACACAGTGATGTGGCTGGGAAGGCAGATATTTTATTAGTTCCAACCATTGAAGTTGGAAATGCATTATATAAATCATTAGTTTATTTTGCAAACGCTAAGGTTGGGGCTGTTATTGCTGGAGCAAAAGTGCCAATTGTGTTAACATCAAGGGCGGATTCCGCAGAAAGTAAGCTATATTCGCTAGCCCTTGCACTTTGTTCTACTGAAAAATAGATTCTTTTTAACATTCGAGGAGGAATAAAACATGGAAATCTTCAAGTACTTAGAACAATATGATTATGAGCAGGTAGTATTTTGTCAAGATAAGTCATCCGGATTAAAGGCTATTATTGCCATTCATGATACAACACTTGGGCCAGCTTTGGGCGGTACCCGCATGTGGACATATGAGTCTGAAGAAGCGGCAATTGAAGATGCGCTTAGATTAGCTAAAGGCATGACTTATAAAAATGCTGCTGCAGGTTTAAACCTTGGCGGTGGTAAAACAGTTATCATCGGCGATCCTAGAAAAGATAAAAATGAAGAAATGTTCCGGGCTTTTGGCCGCTACATTCAAGGTCTGAACGGAAGATATATTACAGCAGAAGACGTTGGTACAACCGTTGCCGATATGGATTTAATTCATGAAGAAACCGATTATGTAACAGGAATTTCTCCTGCTTTTGGTTCATCCGGAAATCCATCACCAGTGACTGCATATGGTGTTTACCGTGGAATGAAAGCAGCGGCTAAAGAGGCTTTCGGCACTGATTCTCTTGAAGGAAAAGTGATTGCTGTTCAAGGTGTTGGAAATGTTGCTTATACGCTTTGTGAGTATTTGCATAAAGAAGGTGCTCAGTTAATTGTTACTGACATTAATAAAGAAGCAGTTCAGCGTGCAGTTGAAGCCTTTGGTGCACGTGCTGTAGATCCAAATGAAATTTACAGTGTCGAATGTGACATTTACGCACCATGTGCTCTTGGGGCAACCGTTAATGACGATACTATTCCACAGCTTAGAGCAAAAGTAATTGCAGGTTCAGCAAATAACCAATTAAAAGATACTCGTCACGGAGATATCATTCATGAAATGGGAATTATTTATGCTCCAGATTATGTAATCAATGCTGGGGGAGTAATCAATGTTGCTGATGAGCTTTATGGATACAACCATGAACGTGCAATGAAAAAGGTTGATCAGCTTTATACAAGTATTGAAAAAATTATTGAAATTTCTAAGCGTGATGGCATTCCTACTTATGTTGCAGCTGACCGCATGGTAGAAGAAAGAATTGAAAGAATGCGTAATTCTCGCAGCCAATTCCTTCAAAACGGCCATCACATTTTAAGCAGACGTTAATTTAGAAACTTTAAGAAATAATAAAAGAAAGCGCTGAATAAACATTCAGCGCTTTCGTAAGTAATTGCATGACGTTAGGGAGGTCAAAACGTTGCAAGATAAAGAATATCGAATGCTCATCATCAACCCTGGCTCCACTTCAACTAAGATTGGGGTTTTCGATAACGAAGTATCTATTTTTGAAAAAACCATTCGCCATGATGCAGAAATCATCAATTCCTTTCCCAATATTATTGATCAGTATGAATTCCGCAAAAACACCATTCTAGAAGCACTGGACTTAGAAGGCATCAATGTCTCTAAGTTGTCTGCAGTCTGCGGTCGCGGAGGCTTGCTTCGTCCAATTGAAGGCGGAACCTATGCCGTTAATGATGAAATGTTGAAGGATTTACGAAGCGGTTATTCCGGCCAACATGCTTCAAATCTTGGTGGTATAATTGCATATGAGATTGCAACCGGTCTAAATATACCTTCTTTTATTGTGGATCCCGTGGTCGTGGATGAACTGGACCCAATTGCTAGAATTTCTGGATTTTCTTTAATTGAAAGAAAAAGTATTTTCCATGCATTAAATCAAAAGGCAGTTGCAAGAAGGGTAGCAAAAGATATAGGGAAAAAATACAATGAGTTGAATTTAATTGTTACCCATATGGGCGGGGGAATAACAGTTGGAGTCCATAAACAGGGGAGAGTTATTGATGTAAACAATGGCCTTCATGGTGATGGACCATTTAGCCCCGAACGGGCTGGAACCGTTCCTGCAGGTGATTTAATTTCACTTTGTTTTTCCGGTGAATATTTCAGGGAAGAATTGATGAAAAAACTAGTCGGGCAAGGAGGCCTCGTTGGATACCTTGGTACAAACGATGCAGTGGTCGTTGAAAAGAGGATTGAAGCGGGCGATGAGGAAGCAAGGCTTGTTTATGATGCCATGGCTTATCAAGTGGCTAAGGAAATTGGCGCAGCGAGTGCCGTGCTTTCCGGAAAAGTCGATGCGATCATTTTAACAGGAGGCCTTGCTTATGGTAAGGACTTTGTAAAATCAATAAATGAACGCATTAACTGGATTGCCGATGTGATTGTCCATCCTGGAGAGAACGAGCTTCAGGCATTGGCTGAAGGTGCACTCCGTGTTTTACGTGATGAAGAAGAAGTGAAAATTTATCCTGGGACTTTTAAAACGGCAAAAATTTGAGAAAGATGGGGATGAATAACTAATGGCAAAAGAATATGATTTGGTCATTCTTGGCGGGGGGACCGGCGGATATGTGGCTGCAATCCGCGCCTCTCAGCTTGGGTTAAAAACTGCAATTGTCGAAAAAGGGAAGCTTGGCGGCACTTGCTTACATAAAGGATGTATTCCTAGTAAAGCACTGCTTCGAAGTGCAGAAGTATTTGCAACATCTAAACACAGCGAAGACTTTGGCGTTATTACCGGTGAGGTCAGCTATAACTTTGGCAAGGTTCAAGAAAGAAAAGCAAAAATTATCGACACGCTTCACAAAGGTGTACAGCATTTAATGAAACAAGGGAAAATTGATGTCTATGAAGGACTTGGCCGCATTTTAGGTCCATCGATTTTTTCACCGATGCCAGGTACCATTTCTGTTGAAATGAACAACGGCGATGAAAATGAAATGCTTATCCCGAAAAATGTGATTGTCGCAACAGGTTCAAGACCTAGAACTCTTCCAGGACTTGTCATAGATGGAGAAGCCGTGATTTCTTCTGATGAAGCATTAGAGCTTGAAGCACTTCCTGCTTCTATCATTATTGTTGGCGGCGGCGTAATCGGAATCGAATGGGCATCCCTTTTATCTGATTTTGGTGTTGATGTAACAGTTGTTGAATACGCTGACCGTATTATCCCTACTGAGGATAAAGATATTTCAAAAGAAATGCAGCGCTTAATGAAGAAAAAGGGAATTACAATTGTCACCAGTGCAAAAGTTTTGCCTGAAACGCTTGTAAAAGGTGATGAAGTTGCCATTTCTGCTGAAGTGAAAGGCGGGCTTAAAGAATTTAAAGCTGAAAAGCTGCTTGTTTCTGTCGGCCGTCAAGCCAATACCGAAGGAATCGGGTTAGAAAATACGGAAATCCAGGTTGAAAGAGGCAATATTATCACCAATGAATTTTTCCAAACAAAGGAATCCCATATTTATGCCATTGGTGATGTCATCGGCGGATTGCAGCTTGCGCACGTTGCTTCACATGAAGGAATCGTTGCTGTTGAGCATATAGCCGGGAAGGATCCTTCACCAATTGATTATAACTTGATTTCCAAATGTATTTATAGCAATCCTGAAGTTTCAAGCGTAGGGTTAACGGAAGACCAAGCGAAAGAGAAAGGCCATAAAGTAAAGGTGGGTAAATTTTCATTCCGTGCGATTGGAAAGGCCCTTGTTTTCGGAGAATCTGATGGTTTTGTTAAAATTATTGGCGATGAAGAGACCAATGATATTCTAGGGGTGCATATGATTGGTCCACATGTGACAGACATGATTTCAGAAGCGGGACTCGCTATGGTCCTAAACGCAACACCGTGGGAAATTGCCCATACCATCCACCCGCATCCAACCCTTTCAGAGGCTATTGGGGAAGCTGCACTTGCAGTAGATGGGAAAGCAATCCACGGATAAAAATTAGTTGAGGCGAACAAATGGGAGGTAACAAATTTATGACTGAAAAGCGTCATAACTTAATGGCTGAAAAACGTCATGAGGCTTTAGGATTAAATGATCAAAAAGTATTAGAAATGTATGAAACTATGCTCTTGGCCCGCCGCATTGATGAGCGGATGTGGCTATTAAATCGCGCTGGGAAAATACCATTTGTCATTTCCTGTCAGGGGCAGGAAGCAGCCCAAGTAGGGGCAGCCTTTGCTCTTGATACGGAAAAAGATTATGTGCTCCCATATTACCGGGATATGGGGGTCGTTTTAACGTTTGGAATGACTCCTAAAGAGTTAATGCTGTCAGGCTTTGCAAAAGCTGAGGATCCAAATTCAGGCGGCCGTCAAATGCCAGGACACTTTGGCCAAAAGAAAAATCGTATTGTGACAGGTTCTTCACCAGTTACTACACAGGTACCACACGCAGTAGGAGTAGCTCTTGCTGGAAAAATGGAAGGAAAAGACTTATGTACTTTTGTTACCTTTGGAGAAGGTTCTTCCAACCAAGGGGATTTCCATGAAGGGGCTAACTTTGCCGGCGTTCATAAGCTTCCGGTCATTTTTATGTGTGAAAACAATAAATATGCGATTTCCGTACCAATTGAAAAACAATTGGGCTGTGAAAAGGTTTCAGATCGTGCGATTGGCTACGGAATGCCAGGGTTCACGGTTGATGGGAACGATCCGTTGGAAGTTTACAAAGTTGTAAAAGAAGCGGCAGATCGCGGTCGCCGCGGCGAAGGTCCAACATTGATTGAAACAGTTTCCTATCGTTTGACACCGCACTCTTCTGATGATGATGATCGTTCTTATCGTGCACCGGATGAAGTGGCAAAGGCGAAAACACAGGATCCAATTATTACTTTTGGCGCCTACTTAAAAGAAACAGGTGTCATGAATGATGAAGTGGAAAAAGAAATCAATGACCGTGTGATGAAACTGGTGAATGAAGCAACAGATTACGCTGAAAATGCTCCGTATGCTGCACCGGAAGAAGCACTGAAATATGTATATGGTGATAGGTAAGGGGGACGTAACATGGCGGTAATTTCTTATATAGATGCAGTAACAATGGCCATTCGTGAAGAAATGGAAAGGGATCCGAAGGTGTTTGTCCTCGGTGAAGATGTAGGATTAAAGGGAGGCGTTTTTAAAGCCACTCAAGGTTTGTATGATCAATTTGGCGAGGATCGCGTTATTGATACACCGCTTGCTGAATCAGCGATTGCTGGCGTAGGAATCGGTGCAGCAATGTATGGAATGCGTCCTATTGCCGAAATGCAATTTGCGGATTTCATTATGCCGGCAGTAAACCAAATTATTTCGGAGGCAGCTAAAATCCGCTACCGCTCTAATAACGACTGGAATTGTCCAATCGTAATCCGTGCCCCATACGGCGGAGGAGTCCATGGTGCACTTTATCATTCACAATCAGTTGAAGCGGTATTTGCCAACCAGCCTGGATTAAAAATTGTCATGCCATCCACTCCTTATGATGTTAAAGGGTTATTAAAAGCAGCCATTCGCGATAATGATCCGGTTCTTTTCTTTGAGCACAAGCGGGCCTATCGTTTGATCAAAGGAGAAGTACCAACGGATGATTATACTCTTCCAATCGGGAAAGCAGATGTGAAACGTGAAGGTGAGGATATTACCGTCATTACGTACGGTCTTTGCGTTCATTTTGCGCTGCAAGCAGCTGAAAAATTGGCAAAAGACGGAATTTCAGCACATATTCTTGATTTACGTACAGTATATCCACTTGATAAGGAAGCAATTATTGAAGCTGCTTCCAAAACTGGTAAGGTATTGCTTGTAACGGAGGATACGAAAGAAGGCAGTATTATGAGTGAGGTTTCAGCGATCATTGCTGAAAATTGCTTATATGATTTAGATGCCCCAATTAAACGTCTTGCCGGACCAGACGTACCGGCCATGCCATATGCTCCAACAATGGAGAAATTCTTTATGGTAAATCCGGATAAAGTAGAGAAAGCAATGCGTGAATTAGCTGAGTTTTAATAAATCCAGAAGAATTGAATTGCATAAGGAGGTTTATCCATTGGCAGTTGAACAAATTAAAATGCCCCAATTAGGTGAAAGTGTAACAGAAGGTACGATTAGTAAATGGCTGGTCAACGTTGGGGATAAAGTAAATAAATATGATCCTCTTGCAGAGGTAATGACCGATAAAGTAAATGCAGAAGTTCCATCATCGTTTTCAGGTGTGATCAAAGAGTTGATTGCCGGTGAAGGAGACACATTAGCAGTTGGCGAAATTATTTGTACGATTGAAATGGAGGGGGGCGAAGCTGCTCCTGAAGCAAAGGCAGCTGGGCAACCAGCAGCAGAGGCAGCCTCTTTACCAGCTGCAGACAATGGCAATGCAGGCCGTTATTCTCCAGCCGTTTTAAAGCTGTCCCAAGAGCACGGAATTGATTTGGCGCAGGTTCAAGGAACAGGTGCAGGCGGACGAATTACCAGAAAAGATTTACAAAAACTAATTGAGTCCGGCAATATCCCGGCTGCAGGTGCAGGTGCAGGTGCGAAGGTTGAGGCTCCGGCTGTACAACAACAGCCAGTTAAGCAGGAAACGGCGCAGCCAGCAGCCGTTGCAGCACCAGCTGCACCACCAGTGAATGTCCCTGTCCAAGCGGGTGACATTGAAATCCCTGTTACAGGTATCCGTAAAGCCATCGCCGCTAACATGCTGCGCAGCAAGCATGAAGCGCCGCATGCCTGGACTATGCTCGAGGTGGATGCAACGAATTTGGTGGAATATCGCAATTCCATTAAGAATGAATTCAAGAAAAAAGAAGGCTTCAATTTAACCTTCTTTGCCTTCTTTGTCAAAGCAGTGGCACAGGCATTGAAAGAATTCCCGCAAATCAATTCGATGTGGGCTGGCGAAAAGATTATTCAAAAGAAAGACATTAATATTTCGATTGCTGTTGCGACAGATGATGCTTTGTACGTACCAGTTATTAAAAATGCCGATGAGAAAACAATCAAAGGCATTGCCCGTGAAATTTCAGAACTTGCCGTTAAAGTTCGAAATGGCAAGCTTAAGTCCGAAGACATGCAAGGCGGAACATTTACCGTTAACAATACAGGCTCTTTTGGCTCTGTTCAATCAATGGGGATTATCAACTACCCGCAGGCTGCTATTCTTCAGGTTGAATCTATTGTCAAGCGTCCTGTCGTAATGAATAACGGCATGATTGCGGTTCGCGATATGGTGAACCTCTGTATGTCACTTGACCACCGCGTATTGGACGGTCTTGTTTGCGGCCGTTTCTTGCAGCGGGTTAAAGAAATTCTTGAAAATACATCGAAATCTACCACTTCAATCTATTAAACCAATATCGCTGCCATTTAATGGCGGCGGTTTTTTATTGCCTGAATTGCTTTTGTACCCTAAAATAGAATTAATTGAATTTTTATAATTTTCCTGGGAGGGAGTTGTGCAGTTTGGAAGATTTACGAAATCAGTCCTTTCCTTCAAAAACAATACTTGATTGGAAAGCAAAAGCAGAGGAATCTTTAAAAGGAAAATCAATAGAGTCTCTTCAAAGCCCTACATATGAGAACATTAATTTGAAACCGCTTTATTCTCGAATCGATGAAAAACCGGTGTCAGAATTTCCTGGCACTTCAGATTTTAGAAGAGGTACAAATCCACTTGGATATGTAACAAATCAATGGAAGATCGCCCAAAGAGTTTCTTATTCCACTGTTGGAGAATTAAAGGAAAAACTTACGGCTGCAATTGAAAAAGGACAAACCGCTCTGTCCTTCGAAGTAACAAAAGAACTTTTTGAGTCACCTGAGGAATTTGCAAATTTGGCTGCAGAATTATCTGAAAGCCATCCCTTTGCCGTTAATGCAAAAGGAATGCAGTCAGCCCTGCTCGCGAACCTGCCAAATGCTAATGGAGAAAGAATTACCGGCTATATTGCCGAGGACCCTATTTCCTTCTCTGCTGAGGAAGGCAGGATCTCCGAAGAATTTTTCGAAGGCTGGTTAGAGAATATCAAGCGTGCAAGCGGGCACTATCGTAATTTACGGACGATCCTAATTGATACTTCAACCTATCATAATAATGGAGCAAGTGCCGTGCAAGAGCTGGGAATTGCGGCAGCAGAAGGTGTGTTCTATCTTCAGCAGTTAGTAGACAAAGGAATGAATCCTGAAGAAATTCTTTCAAAAATTATTTTTCAGTTCTCGATTGGCAGTAACTTTTTTATGGAGACTGCCAAGCTTCGAGCTGCAAGAATCATCTGGAATAAAATAACGGAAGCCTACGGAGCTAACAACGATTCAAGAGGAATGGAAATCGCTGCCGAGACCTCAGCATTCACGAAAACAATCCATGACCCGCATGTCAATCTCCTTCGTGCCGGAAATGAGGCGTTTGCGGCTGTCCTAGGCGGGATTCAATATTTACATGTGACTGCCTTTGATGAATTGACAGGTTCCAATGCCTTTTCAGAGAGAATCGCCAGAAATACTCAGCTGATTCTAAAAGAGGAAGCCCATCTGAAAAAAGTAATCGATCCAGCGGGAGGCTCATGGTATATCGAAGAATTGACAACTCAATTAGCAGAAAAAGCATGGACGCTTTTCCAGCAGATTGAAGCAAATGGAGGCATTCTTGAAGTACTAAAATCCGGATGGCTCCACAATGAACTTGCATCAGTCACTGAAAAGAGAAACCAAGATATTTTTACAAGAAAGCAAAGTATTGTGGGAACTAATGTCTATGCAAATCTTGACGAAATAGTCCCTACAGAATTAAGAAAAAAAGAAGTTGTCAGACCAACTCTAATTGGAACTCCTATTGAACCAATTTTGAAAAAGAGATTATCAGAGCCGTACGAACAGTTGAGAGAAACTTCGAAAGAACTAGAAGCAAAATCAGGGGTAACACCGATAGTCGCGATGCTTTGTCTTGGTGAATTAAAACAATATAAAGCAAGACTTGATTTTATGAGAGGTTTTGTGTCTGCAGGTGGACTAAGAACGGCAGACAGCGGATCCATCTATACAGCAGAGGATGCAGAAAAATTTGTTTCAAAACAAAATATAAAGCATTTTTGCCTGTGCGGAACAAACGAACAATATGAAACAATCGGTCACGAAATTTTAATAGACTTAAAAACGAATTTTCCAGAGCGAATTTTTTATCTGGCGGGTCTGCCGGAAAAAGACAAACAGGCCCAATGGAAAAATGAAGGAATCCAAGAGTTTATCCATGTAAAAAGCAATTGCTTTGATACTCTATCTTCAATACTGGAGGTGACGGCCGATGCAAAAGCCTAATTTTCAAAACCTGCCGCTTTTTTCTGAGCAACCGCTCACCACAAAAGAACAATGGGAAGAACAGGTCAATAAAGAAATCGAATCGAGCATTGATGACTTGCTTTATGAAACCAATGAACAAATTAAGATAAAGCCTCTTTACACAAAAGAAGATCGTGAAGGTCTGGAGCAATTAGAGGACCTTCCAGGGCTGCCGCCGTATACCCGTGGACCTTATCCAACGATGTACGTCAATCGGCCATGGACGGTCAGACAATATGCAGGTTTTTCCACTGCTGAAGAAAGTAACGCCTTTTATCGCCGAAATTTAGCGATGGGGCAAAAGGGCTTATCGGTAGCCTTTGATTTAGCAACACACCGCGGCTATGACTCCGACCATCCACGGGTCGTAGGGGATGTCGGTAAAGCAGGCGTGGCTATTGATTCAATCCTTGATATGAAAACACTTTTCGATGGAATCCCGCTAGACCAAATGTCTGTGTCTATGACGATGAACGGGGCAGTACTGCCGATTCTTGCCTTTTTCATTGTCACTGCCGAGGAGCAGGGGGTCAGCCAGGAAAAGCTTTCCGGGACCATTCAAAATGATATTTTAAAAGAATATATGGTTCGGAATACGTATATTTATCCGCCGGACATGTCGATGAAAATTATCGCTGATATCTTTGAATACACGTCCAAATATATGCCAAAGTTTAATAGTATCAGTATTTCCGGTTATCACATGCAGGAAGCCGGCGCCCCTGCTGATTTAGAATTGGCTTATACCCTTGCAGATGGCTTGGAATATGTCCGAACAGGTCTTAAAGCAGGGATTGCCATTGATTCCTTTGCACCGCGTTTGTCCTTTTTCTGGGCCATTGGCATGAATTATTTTATGGAAGTGGCGAAAATGAGGGCGGGACGGTTAATTTGGGCGAAAATGATGAAAGTATTCAACCCGAATAATGAAAAATCACTGGCTTTACGTACTCATTCGCAAACATCCGGCTGGAGCTTAACCGAGCAGGATCCATTTAATAATGTCACGCGCACATTAATCGAAGCTCATGCTGCGGCTATGGGTCATACGCAATCACTCCATACCAATGCGCTGGATGAGGCGATTGCCCTGCCGACTGATTTTTCCGCACGAATTGCCCGCAATACCCAGCTGTTCCTTCAGGAAGAAACGGGAATTACCAAGGTCATCGACCCATGGGCAGGCTCCTACTATGTTGAAAAGCTGACCGATGAATTGGTTCAAAGAGCTTGGGAGCATATTGAGGAAATAGAAGGTCTTGGCGGGATGGCAAAGGCCATTGAAACTGGCCTTCCAAAAATGAGAATTGAAGAGGCTGCAGCACGCAGGCAGGCACAAATCGATTCAGGAAAAGAAACGATTATTGGCGTAAACCGCTATCGTCTCGAAAAAGAAGAGCCGATTGATATTTTAGATATTGATAATACGAAAGTTCGGATGATGCAAATCGAGAAATTGAATCAATTAAAAGCAGCCAGGGATGAGCACAAGGTGGAAGAAGCTCTTAAAGCATTAACTATGGCAGCTGAAACAGGGGAAAGAAATCTGTTAGAGTTAGCCGTTCAGGCAGCACGTGTAAGGGCAACCTTGGGGGAAATATCCGATGCTATAGAAAAGGTGGCAAACCGGCATAAAGCGGTCATTCATTCAATTAGCGGTGTCTATAGTTCTGCTTTCAGCAATGAAGAAGAAATTGCTATTGTGAAGGAATTAGCGGATGAATTTCTTGAAAATGAAGGAAGAAGACCGAGAATCCTCATTGCCAAAATGGGTCAGGACGGCCATGATCGCGGGGCCAAGGTCATTGCAACTGCCTTTGCCGACCTTGGATTTGATGTGGATATCGGCCCATTATTCCAAACGCCGGAGGAAACGGCATTGCAGGCAGTAGAAAACGATGTCCATGTAATCGGGATGAGCTCGTTGGCAGCTGGACATAAAACATTGCTCCCGCAGTTGGTTGCTGAATTGAAAAAGCTTGGACGGGAGGATATCTTGGTCGTTGTAGGAGGCGTTATTCCCGCACAGGATTATCAATTCTTATATGAGAATGGTGCCGCGGCGATCTTCGGACCTGGAACGGTTATACCGGTATCAGCCCAAAAAGTGATCAAAGCCATTTATCAGCAGCTCGGTTATGAGGAAGTGGCAGAATAAATGACCAATGATCAAAAGCCGGAGTGGTACGACCCTAATCATCCAGAATTATATTCTAGTGTGGTAAGAAAGGGGGAGGAGCTTGAAGTTCAAGCAGCCTCCCTTCAAAAAAATATTCGCTTCAAAAAAAGAAACAGTTCCGAATCATCTGTGGATGAATTGTTTGATGGTGTATTAAAAGGGGATAGAAGCTTTCTTGCTCGAGCTATTACTCTTGTTGAGAGCAATGCGGACCATCACTTTCAAAAAGGACAGGAGCTGCTACAAAAGCTTTTGCCCCACAGTGGTAATTCGATACGAATTGGCATTACAGGTGTGCCCGGTGCGGGAAAAAGTACTTTTATTGAGGCGTTCGGCATGTTTCTCTGCCATTTAGGATTAAAGGTCGCAGTGCTGGCGATTGATCCGAGCTCGAGCATCAGCGGCGGCAGTATTCTCGGCGATAAAACGCGTATGGAACAGTTATCAAGAAATCCTCGGGCATTTATCCGGCCGTCGCCTTCTGCCGGCAAGCTGGGCGGTGTTCATCGAAAAACAAGGGAATCGATGCTGATTTGTGAAGCGGCTGGATTTGATGTGATTTTAGTCGAAACCGTTGGTGTCGGACAAAGTGAAGTCATTATCAGAGATATGGTCGACTTTTTCATGCTGTTGGTTTTGACAGGTGCCGGGGACGAGCTGCAAGGCATGAAGAAAGGAATCATGGAGCTGGCTGATGCGATTATTGTTCATAAAGCTGATGGAGAGAATAAGCCGAAAGCTGAAAAGACAAAAAACGATTATAACCGCATCCTTCATTTTCTTCAGCCGGCAACGAAAGGCTGGGTAACAAAAGCCCATACTTGTTCTTCTTTGACTGAAGAAGGCATAAGTGAGATATGGACTTTAATTAAAACCTTTGAGGAGAAGGGGAAATTCTCAGGGGTTTTTGAACAAAGAAGAAAGAGTCAGTCGAGGGAATGGCTTTATGCTATGATAAGTGACCAACTGCACAATCATTTTTATCATCATCCTAATGTTAAGGCGGAACTGCCAAAATTAGAAAACGAGGTAATGTCTGGTGGAAAAACAGTTGCTTCAGCTGTAAAGCAGCTTTTTGAAAGCATCTATCCTTCCATCTAAAAATTTAATAAAATTTCATATCTAGGAATACAAAAAGTCTGGAGCCATGCTGACTGCAAACCAGGCAACAGGTTCGACCGTTACTTTATATGTGAGAAAGACAGAGAGCAAATCGATCGCTCTCTGTGTCATTTATTTTGAAATCAAATATTTTAACTGTTAAAATATAAGTATATACATATTGAAGGAGTGATTGTATGAGCATGGATTTCAATTTTTTCATGAATGATATTGTCCGCCAGGCGCGGGATGAAATCGTATCAGCCGGTTATCAAGAGTTAACAACCCCGGAGGAAGTAGAAAAGGCTCTTGAGCAAAAAGGAACAACTCTCGTAATGATTAATTCGGTTTGTGGTTGCGCGGGCGGTGTGGCACGACCTGCAGCGGCACATGCAATTCATTATGATAAGCGGCCAGATCATCTTGTAACCGTTTTTGCCGGGCAGGATAAGGAAGCAACCGAAAAGGCCAGAGGCTATTTCACAGGCTATCCGCCGTCCTCACCATCTTTTGCCTTATTGAAGGATGGCAAGATTCTGACCATGGTGGAAAGACATCAAATTGAAGGCTTTGACCCAATGATGGTCGTATCAAGATTACAAAAAGAATTCGATCAATATTGTGAAGAATTGTAATAAACAATAATAGAATTTCCTCAGAAAAGATGATCAAAATGATCGTCTTTTTTGTTTTTTAAGTGAATGAATAAAGAAAATAGAAGCAAACTAGGAAAAAAAAGGCAGGTGGATGTTTTGATAAAAATCTTATCGCCAATCCTGATTGCTTTTTTCATATCGCCTCTTTGGCCGCTTGGACCAAACCCGATGCCCGGAGCCCCATTTGTAATTGTGAACAAGAGTACGAATGAAATGGCTCTGATTAATGATAATCAGGTTCAAACAGTTGTAAGTATTGGAACCGGTAAAAAGCAAGAATTAACGCCAGAAGGGCTTTTTACAATAACTGTAAAAGCAAAAGACCCCTATTATCGGAAGAAGGATATCCTTGGTGGCGATCCCGCTAACCCTCTAGGAAAAAGATGGATTGGTTTTGATGCATTGGGGACGGACGGCAGAATATATGGCATTCATGGTACGAATGACCCTTCATCAGTAGGAAAATATGTTTCACAGGGCTGTATTCGCACACAAAATGAAGTCATTACTTCACTATATCCGCTTATCCCATTAGGAACAAAGGTGTTAGTCATAACGTCGAAGAAATCATTTGAAATGCTGGGGAAAGAATACCAAGCCATAAAATGAGCGAAAGGGACAGTCCAACTCGAACTGTCCCTTTTAATATGTTTATTTCATAAATTGTGCGATACCAATTAGGAGGGTTGAGGCAAGCATAGCAAACAGCATTAATAAAACAATAATTTTGCGATTTTTTCGGTTAGACAATGTGAGAACCTCCTTTATTATCAAGCTTATACCTATTTTACAGGGAAAAGCCCAAATGAACAACTGAACAATCGCTCAATTTTGGGAAGGATTTATGAACTTTTTGGCGAATAATATTATTGTCTATATTTTTTTAATATTGGAAACAGAGGGGTACACATGATTAAAAAAATCGACCATATTGGTATTGCGGTGAAATCGCTTGAGAAAACGCTTCCTTTTTATACGGATGTATTGAAGCTGCCATTAATCGGGATTGAGGTTGTTGAAAGCGAAAAACTGAAGGTGGCCTTTTTGCAGGCTGGTGAAGCGAAGATTGAATTGCTTGAGGCATTATCAGAGGAAAGTACGATCGCTAAATTCATTGAAAAACGCGGCGAAGGCATTCATCATGTTGCCTTAGGTGTTGATTCCATTGAAGAGCGTATAAAGGAAATGAAGGAACAAGGGATTCGAATGCTGTCAGACGAGCCTAAGATCGGTGCTGGAGGGGCACATGTTGCCTTTATGCACCCAAAATCAGCATCAGGCGTTTTAGTGGAACTATGCGAAAAGAAAGGGAAGATGGGGAAATCATGAGTGACATCTATGAAAAAATAAATGAACTGTATGATAAACGTCGTGAAGTTGAACTGGGCGGCGGGGATGAGAGAATCGAAAAACAGCATGAAAAAGGAAAATTAACGGCTAGAGAACGGATAGAGCTCTTAGTCGATAGAGGAACATTTGTTGAATTAAATCCTTTCATTGAACATCGGACAAATGATTTTGGACTAGATGAGCAAAAGGGGCCAGGTGACGGGGTCGTAACCGGATATGGAAAAGTAAACGGCCGCCCGATCTATTTGTTTTCACAGGATTTCACCGTATTTGGCGGTGCGTTAGGGGAAATGCATGCCAAAAAAATCGCAACCGTGATGGATCTGGCTGCTAAAAATGGGACACCGTTTGTTGGGCTTAATGATTCAGGCGGCGCCCGTATTCAGGAAGGGGTAGTTTCCCTGGATGGGTACGGCCATATTTTTTACCGAAACAGTATTTATTCCGGAGTCATACCACAAATCTCCGTGATCATGGGACCATGTGCCGGTGGTGCCGTTTATTCGCCTGCCATCACTGATTTCGTGTTCATGGTAGAAAAAACAAGTCAAATGTTTATTACGGGTCCAAAGGTTATTGAAACCGTAACTGGCGAGAAAATCTCAGCTGAGGATCTCGGCGGGGCGAATGTCCATAATACGATCAGTGGGAATGCTCATTTCCAAGCGGAATCGGAGGCGGAGGTATTAGCGAATGTCCGCAGACTTCTTAGCTATCTACCGCAAAATAACGAAGAAAAGCCGCCTAGGTTTGAAGTGGATGCGGAAGATGATTACCGTCCTGACTTAACAGATACCATTCCATTTGATGCCGTTCGTCCATATGATGTTCGTTTGGTTATTGAACAAGTGGCAGATTCCGGTTCCTTTATGGAAATTCAAAAGGATTTTGCAAAAAATATCGTCGTTGGCTTCGCAAGAATTAAAGGCGAAACAGTAGGCCTTGTCTGCAATCAGCCGAAGGTGATGGCCGGTGGATTGGATATTGATTCTTCCGATAAGGCTGCTCGATTTATCCGCACCTGTGATTCCTTTAATATACCGATTATTACCTTCGAAGATGTTACCGGCTTTTTCCCAGGTGTAAAACAGGAGCATGGAGGCATTATCCGCCATGGTGCAAAAATTTTATTTGCTTATTCAGAGGCAACCGTGCCAAAGCTGACGATTATTTTAAGAAAAGCCTACGGGGGAGCCTATGTGGCTTTAAACAGTAAGTCCATCGGTGCAGACCTTGTCTTTGCCTGGCCGAATGCTGAAATTGCTGTGATGGGACCACAAGGTGCAGCTAATATTATTTTTGCAAAAGAAATTCAAAATAGTGAGAATCCCGAAGCGATAAGGCAGCAAAAGATTGAAGAATATCGTGAAAAATTTGCCAACCCTTATGTGGCAGCGAGCAGGGGAATGGTCGATGATGTCATTGATCCTCGCGAAACAAGAATAAAAATCATTCAGGCATTAGAAATGCTAAGAAACAAAAAAGAGTCGAGACCTTATAAAAAGCATGGAAATATTCCACTATAATTTTCCCATTGTAAACAGATGCACAAATCTTTCAATTGATGACAGGATGGGGAAAAGGTATACTAATATAGTGAGTAAAGTACATAAATCGGAGGGTTCGACGGATGATTAATCATGAACGTCTATTAAATGAATTTTTAGAGCTTGTTCAGGTTGACTCGGAAACGAAATTTGAAACAGAAATTGCCAAGGTCCTAAAGCAGAAGTTTACTGATTTAGGTTTGGATGTTTTTGAAGACGATACAACAGCAGTTACCGGTCATGGTGCCGGAAACTTGGTCTGCACTCTTGCAGCAACGAAAGACGGAGTGGACCCAATCTATTTTACATGTCATATGGATACCGTTACTCCCGGTAAAGGCATCAAGCCTTCTGTTAAAGATGGTTATGTCGTAACAGATGGTACTACAATCCTTGGTGCTGATGATAAAGCAGGGATTTCTGTTATGCTCGAAACCATTCGCGTGTTAAAAGAGCAAAATATAGAGCACGGTTTGATTCAATTTGTGATTACAGTTGGTGAAGAATCAGGCCTTGTTGGTGCAAAAGCACTTGACTCCTCCCTCATGAAAGCAAAATACGGATATGCTCTTGACAGTGATGGTTTAGTTGGGAATGTAGTGGTTGCTGCTCCAACACAAGCAAAAGTGAAAGCGGTTATTTATGGAAAAACTGCCCACGCAGGCGTAGCTCCTGAAAAAGGCATTTCTGCGATTACCATTGCTGCAAAGGCGATTGCTAAAATGCCATTAGGAAGAATTGACGAAGAAACCACTGCCAATATCGGCCGTTTTGAAGGTGGTTCTGCCACAAACATCGTTTGTGACCGTGTTGATATTTTAGCTGAAGCACGCTCCCTAATCCCTGAAAAAATGCAGGCGCAGGTTCAAAAAATGAAGGATGCATTTGAAACAGCTGCAGCCGATATGGGCGGCAGAGCTGAAGTAAACGTGGAAGTGATGTATCCAGGGTTCAAATTTGGTGAAGGCGACCTTGTGGTTGAGCTAGCACGCAAGGCGGCAGCAAAAATTGGCCGCAGCTGCGAATTACAGCATAGCGGCGGCGGAAGTGATGCCAACGTATTTGCCGGCTTCGACATTCCAACCGTTAACCTTGCTGTTGGTTATGAAGAAATCCATACCACTAATGAGCGCATGCCAATTGAAGAATTGAACAAGCTTGCCGAAATGACCATTGCGATTATTGGGGAAGTAACCAATCAATAATATTTTAAAAAGGGAGAGTCGTTGGCTCTCCTTTTGGTTTTTATATATATGGTTTTAGGATGTGAAACCATGAAAGAAATGTATCCGAAAAAAGGTAGAGTTATTTTACATGTAGATATGAATAGCTTTTTTGCTTCGGTAGAAATGGCCTATGATCCTTCCCTAAAAGGAAAGCCTCTTGCGATTGCTGGGAACGTCGAAGAAAGAAGAGGGATCATTGTCACCAGCAGTTATGAAGCGAGAAAATTTGGAGTGAAGACCACCATGCCGCTTTGGGAGGCAAAAAAGTTATGCCCGCAGCTGATTGTTAGAACACCGAACTTCGAGCGTTATCGTGCAGCCTCTAAAGGGATGTTCGGAATACTAGGACAGTATACAGAGCTGGTGGAACCTGTATCGATAGATGAAGGCTACCTTGATATTACAGATTCCTTTGAGATTGGCAGTCCAATTGAAATTGCCGAAAGCATTCAAAAAAGAATCCTTGAGCAGCTTGATTTACCCTGCAGTATTGGAATAGCTCCCAATAAATTTTTGGCAAAAATGGCTTCAGATATGAAAAAACCGCTGGGGATTACCATTCTGCGTAAACGCGACATTCCTACTGTTTTATGGCCTTTAAATACAAATGAAATGCATGGAGTTGGCACCAAGACAGCAGAAAAATTAACCACGATTGGCATCCATACGATTGGTGATCTGGCAAAAGGAAATGAGATTCAATTAAAAGCATTATTAGGTATCAATGGTATCAGATTAAAAGAGCGGGCCAATGGAAATGATCCAAGGCCGGTCGACCCCGAATCGGTCGCTGATTTTAAAAGTATCGGCAATTCGACTACCCTGCCAAGGGATTTCAGCAATCAACATGAATTAGTTTCTGTATTAGATTCATTAGCAGAAAAAGTTTCCGTCAGACTGAAGCGGAAAAATGTCCTTGCTTCAACACTGGGGATAACGATTCGTTATAAAGATCGAAGGACGATTACCAGAAGCAAGAAACTTGATAATCCATTAAACCAGAAAGAGGATATCTCATCCATCGCCAAGCAGCTTTTATTAAAGCATTGGAATGGAAATCCCGTCAGACTGTTAGGGGTTACAGGCTTTGATTTGATTGATCAGGATGATGCTTACAAACAGCTTGATTTGTTTTCGTTTGAAAAAGATGCGAAGAAGGAACCGTTAATAAAGGCACTATCGAGCCTTCGAGAAAAATATGGGAAAAATATCGTCGAGAAGGCAGGCTCCCATAAAAAAATAGAGCAGGAAGATCATATCGGAACGGACACCAGTTTTAACAAAGATTTTTTAAGATCCTTTCCGAAAAAAAAGGAAGATGATTAAAAAGCTCCGCTTTGTGTTTAGGGCAAAAGCGGAGCTTTTCATTTTTTGCTGTGTTAAAGGTGAATATTGATTTTTTACAACTGTTGATTGGAGCGGAGGGCGCTTGACTCCTGCGGGATGAAGAGGTCACGGGAGACCCCACAGGCGCCAAAGCGCCGAGGAGGCTCCCGGAGCTCCCCGCGGAAAGCGAGCGCCCGGAGCGGAAATCAACAATCAAGTTAAAAAGAGCCTATTTTTTAACACATTTCAACATCTAAATCGGTAACTGGCCACCAGAAAAATCCGTCTTTTTCTAAAAGCTCATCCGCAGCCTCTGGACCCATCGAACCGGATTGGTAATTTGGAAAGTCTCCTTTCACGTTTGACCAAACCTCAGAGATTTTATCAACAAAGCTCCAAGAATAAGCAACCTCATCCCAATGCGTAAAATTCGTAGCATCGCCGCGCATACAATCTAAAAGGAGTTTTTCATAACCTTCAGGGGTATTCATGGCATGGATACCGGTATTCGCAAAACTAAGTTTAACTTCTTGTGCGTCTAAATGGCCTCCGGCTTTTTTGGCATTGAGATGCAACGTAATTCCTTCTTCCGGCTGAATATGAATAACAAGAAGGTTCGGATTTAACATTTTCTCCGTCTGGTAGTATAAATTCATTGGAATATCTTTAAATTGGATGACAATTTTCGTAGACTTTGTGGTCATTCTTTTGCCTGTACGAATATAAAAAGGAACACCTGCCCAACGGAAATTATCAATCATTACTTTACCTGCCACAAATGTTTCGGTGTTCGATTCTTTATCAACCATCGGTTCATCGCGATATTTTGGAACCTGTACATTTTCTACGATTCCCTCGCCATATTGCCCGCGAACAAAATAATCTTTTACTTGCTCGCCCTCCACATTTCGGAGTGCCCGAAATACCCGTACTTTTTCAGAGCGTATTTCATCCGTTGTGAGTTTGATGGGCGGCTCCATGGCCAGAAGAGCAACCATTTGCATCATATGATTTTGCAGCATATCCCTCAATGCCCCGCTTGATTCATAATAGCGTCCGCGCTCTTCTACTCCGAGTGTTTCACTGGAAGTGATTTGAATGTTAGAGATATAGCGGTTATTCCATAATGGCTCAAAGATGGCATTAGCAAAACGGATGACTTCAATATTCCGGACCATTTCTTTTCCAAGGTAATGATCGATACGATAGACTTCATTTTCGGAAAATGCCGTTCTAATCTGTTTATTTAATTCTTTCGCTGACTCTAAATCGTGTCCAAACGGTTTTTCAATGACAAGACGTTTAAATCCTTTTACATTCGTTAAACCGTCAGATTTTAAGTGCAGGGCGATCGGACCAAAAAACTCAGGTGCCATGGCAAGATAAAAAATTCGATTGCCTTCCAAGCTATAATGTTCATCAATTTGGTCAGCCAGTTGTTTAAGAGAAACATACGAGCTTGAGTTGGTCACATCATGTGAATGGTAATAAAAATGTGAAACGAATTCGTCGATATTTTTATCTTTTCCTAATGCTGATAAAACAGAATCCTTTACGGATTGTTGAAACTCATCATTTGAAAGGGATCTTCTTGCAACACCGATTACTGCAAATTGTTCTGTCAATCTGCCTCTTTCAAATAAGCGGTAAAGGGAAGGAAACAACTTCCGTTTCGCTAAATCACCAGTAGCTCCAAATATCATAATTAATGATGAAGTTGTATTCACATTAAAGACCTCTTTTCTTATAGATTACGTTTTATGTAGACATACTCTTCACAAGTATAAAATTTTAGCGGTTTCTTTTAGATTTCGCAAATATTATGCAGGGCATGTATCAAAAGAAAGAAAAGAGTAATTGGGTTTTTTGTATGTTATATTAATACTAATAATGAATGGGTGGGAGGAGTCTGTTTGTGGACATATTTTTTTTAGGGACCGGTGCCGGAATGCCGGCAAAGCTCCGTAATGTTACGTCAATTGCATTAAAGCTGCTAGAAGAGCGGGGGGCTGTCTGGCTGTTCGATGCCGGTGAGGCAACCCAGCATCAAATTTTACATACTTCGATAAAGCCAAGACGAATTGAGAAAATTTTTATTACCCATCTCCATGGTGATCATATATATGGTCTGCCCGGTTTGCTATCCAGCCGGTCCTTTCAGGGCGGCGAATCGGAGATCACTGTTTATGGTCCTCGGGGAATTAAAGAATATCTTGATGTCAGTCTTTCTGTAAGTCAAACTTATTTAAAATATAATATAACCATCATTGAAAACGAGGAAGGGGTCATTTTTGAGGATGATCAGTTCCTGGTGGAAGCCGGGCTTTTAGATCATGGAATTTCTTCATACGGCTACAGAATTGTTGAAAAAGACAGGCCAGGAACGCTGCTTGCAGACAAACTAATAGAAGCGGGAATTCAACCGGGTCCCATTTTTAGAAAAATCAAAAATGGGGAAGCTGTAATGCTCGAAGACGGTAGAACGATTGACCCTGCTGATTTTCTTGGGCCGGCTGTGAAGGGACGAGTGGTGACCATTCTTGGAGATACGAGATACTGTGAAAACGCTATTGTTTTGGCAGAAAAAGCAGATCTTCTTATACATGAAGCAACCTTCTCCAAAGGGGAGGAAAAGCTTGCGTTTGATTATTTCCATTCCACGACCCATCAGGCGGCAAAAATTGCCCAACTTGCGGGCTGCAAGAATCTATGTCTGACTCATATTAGCTCCCGTTATGACCGAAATGATTGGCGGGAATTAGTGAAAGAGGCTCAGGAAATTTTTACGAATACCGACATTGCTGAAGACTTTAAAGAAATAACCATACCGCTTAAATGAAGAAAAGAGGCTGTCTGAGACAACCTCTTTTCCTTTATTATAACCAGCCTCTACCATACTGTTTTGGACTCTCAATGGCAACGCCTAGGGCTTTGGCAGCGGTACGCGGCCAATAAGGGTCACGCAGCAGCTCCCTTGCTAAGAATACCAAATCTGCGCGGCCATTTTGCAGGATTTCTTCTGCCTGAATAGGTGAGGTAATTAACCCTACTGCCCCCGTATCAATCCCTGCCTCGTTTTTGATGGTTTCAGCATATTTCACCTGATAGCCTGGGTAAACCTGAATATGAGCAGGTACAACGGCACCTGAGCTGACGTCAATTAAATCAACACCCTGCTCTTTCATCCATTGGCTGAATAGGACGTAATCTTCAGGTGTCAATCCTTCTTCATGGTAATCATGTGCCGATACCCTTACGAATAAAGGACCATTCCAAACCGTCTGAACTGCTTCAATAATTTCCCGGAGGAAGCGATAGCGGTTTTCTGCGGATCCGCCGTATTCGTCTGTTCTTTTATTTGATAGCGGTGATAGGAATTCATTTACCAGGTATCCGTGGGCACCATGAATTTCGATGACATCAAAGCCAGCCTTTGCAGAGCGTTCCGCACCTTTTTTAAAGGCTTCGACGGTTTCAGCTATCTCTTGTCCGGTCATTTCCTTCGGCGTTTTGCTTGTTTCGTTAAATGCAATGGCCGATGGCGCAATGATTTCTCCTTCCAAAACTGCTTTTCTGCCTGCGTGAGCAAGTTGAATCCCTGCTTTAGCCCCATGTTCTTTGATTAAACCGTTTAGCTCTTTGAATCCTTCAATATGATCATCACTCCAAATCCCTAAATCCTGCGGGGAGATTCGTCCTTGCTTCGTTACCGCAGTTGCTTCAACAATGATCAAGCCAACCTGACCAACAGCTCTGCTCGTATAGTGTGTCCTGTGCCAATTTTCTACTCGGCCGTCCTCGTTATGACTTGAATACATGCACATTGGTGACATGACAATCCGATTTTTTAATGTAACCCCTTTTATGGTATAGGGAGAAAATAATTTTGCTGACATTGAAAAGCCCTCCTGTTTCTATATCTACCAATATAAAGTATAACAAAAGGCTGCCAAATATAAAAAATTCCAGCTTTAATCTTTTTCCCTCAGCTCACTTAATCGATATTTGGTTCCCCTCCAAACAATCCCTCCCCGTATAAAGGTAAGAAGGCTTGCGCGGATAATGGAATACATAAACAGCAGGGCTGTTATTGGAAAAACAAGAAACAACAAAGGAGAGAATCTCGTCATCCTTCTAATGATGATCATATATAGAATGCCGCTTGTAAGAATATTCCCCAAACTTAATAGGGCAATCGTTTTGTTGGTTGAAAAAATGGTCAGGAAAGGAAGAAAATGAGTGAAAAAGATTCCGATAATCGCCAAAAACACCATGCTGATTCGATAATTTAGTCCGGCAAATGTATTTTTTTCAAGCCCTACTAATGCTTCCTTTAAACTGCCGTACCATTCTACTTCAACCAAGCTGAGAGCTGTTGCGATTTTCTGCCGAAAACCTTCGCGTTTCATTTTCATTCCCAGCTGCAGATCATCGTCAGGGCGCATTCTTACCTTTTCGTGAGTTCCAAATATAACATACACTTCTTTTGAAACAAGGTTAAAAGCACCAATTCCGGTCCCGATTTTTGACTTAGGGTTGTTTGCCTGCCAGGGGCGTTTAAAATAGGAAAAGCCGAACAGGAAAAAGGCAACAAACGATTTCAGCCAAAATCCTGATGCCTTTAAATTGGGAGCAATGGTTAAATGGTCTAGCTGGTTCCGCTCAAAATAAAGTAATGCCTTTGCGAAGGCCTCCCGTTGATAAAATACATCCGCATCAGTGAACAACAGCCATTTTCCCTTCGCATGGTTCGCTCCCGTAAATAATGCGTGATTTTTCCCAAGCCAGCCTTCAGGTAAATCCTGAATATGGATGACTCTTACCCTCGAATCACCGTTCGCTAATTCGTTCATAATTTTTCCGGTTTCATCAGTCGAGCGGTCATTAACAAGAATCCATTCGACATTTGTATAACTTTGCCGCAATTGACTTTGGATGCTCGATTTAACATGCTGTTCTTCATTTCGGGCGGCAACAATAACGGATAATAGCGGACCGTCTCTAAGTCCATTTTCATTTTCAAGCGAATCTATCTTTTGCAATCCGATGAGTGCGTCTACGAGAAAAGTCAGCCACACAAGGATGCCTATAATAAATAAAACGGTCAGCATGTTTAACACTTCCCAGCCCTTTTCTTTTAGTTTATCGGATTAGGAGGTAAACAACCAAATTAAGCTCTTTGTTCTGCTGCTTCAAGCTGTGAACATAGGGCGCTGCCCATCTTTTTTGATTGTTCTGTGGCAGCCTTTATACAGGCAATGAGCGCTTGCTGCACCCCATTTTCCTCGAGAACACGAATGCCTGCTTCCGTCGTTCCTCCTGGGCTTGTTACATCCTTTCGCAGCTGCACAGGAGGCTTGATTGATTTTTTCACCATTTCTGCTGCTCCAATCAAGGTTTGAACAATCAGCTCCTGTGCCACTTGTTTATCTAAACCTATTTCCACAGCGCTATTTTCCATGGCTTCAATAAGATAATAAATATAGGCAGGGCCGCTTCCGGAAAGGCCTGTTACGGCATCAAGCTGTTCTTCCTCAACAAAAGTCGTTAAACCGACTGTTCCAAAAAGCTCTTTCGCTTTTTCAATTTGCTGAGGAGTGACACGTTCATTGACGGCGATTGCGGTTGCGGATTTTCCAACTGTTGCGGACGTGTTCGGCATGGCCCTTACAACAGCAAGCGGCTGTTTGGCGAGCAGTTCGATTGAATTCATGGAAACTCCAGCTAATACGGAAACAACCAGCATTTGCTCCGTTAAATAGGCTCGGATGTTTTGGATGGCACTGGCAGCATCCTTAGGCTTCATCGCTAAAATGACTATATCTGCACCGTTAAAAAGGTCCTGCTGATTATACGTGTGATTGACCCCAAACCGTTCGCCAAGCTTGATGAGCCTTTCTTCGTTTTTACTGTTTGTTACCCAAACATGTTTTTGATCAATTAAACCATTTTCAAGAATTCCCGAAATAAATGCCTCTGCCATAGAACCCGCTCCAACAATGGCGATTTTCTTCATGAATATTCCTCCCATTTTTCAAATTGAAATTTGTCCAGCTCCCAGTGACTTTATCTAATAAAAACAAAAAGACCCTTCATCCAAAAAGGACGAAAGGTCTATCTTCCGCGGTACCACCTTCATTTACCCAATTAAACATAAAAAGGGTTCACTCGACTCCCGATAACGCGGGATCACGTTAGGTTTTCCTAAATGCTCATAAGGTAGGTTCAATGATCAAGAGGGCGGTGAAGCCTTTCAGCCTTTAGAGCTTCACTCTCTATCGCCATTTCTCATTTACTGGTCTTAGTCATCGCGTATAATGAATTAAATTTTAATAGTGATTATGCAAGAAAAACAGCATGTCTGTCAAGAATTAATTTCACGGAATTTTTTATTTTTTCTAAAAAGTTATGCAGAAATAATGACATTTTATGAAAAAATCGGTAAACTTATTTTTAAATATTAATGACTGTGTCCTATTCTTTATTTAACTATAACGTTAAGGAGATTATATAATGACAGAATGGAAAGATGGAATTGCGAAGATTACGTTACCCACTCCGTTTGCCGTAGGAGATGTCAATGCCTATTTGATCAAAGGCGAGCGGTTAACACTTGTTGATGCAGGAGTAAAAACAAAAGAATGCTGGAATTCGTTGAAAATTCAACTGGCTGATTTACACTTGAAACCTGATGATATTGAGCAGGTCATCCTGACACACCATCACCCTGACCATGTTGGCATGCTTGATTTTTTTGCCGATACATTAGAGGTTTACGGTCACCCGTTCAATGAACGCTGGATTCATCCAACGGAATCTTTTTTGCAGCTGCAGGAAGAATTTTTTACAGCGCTGTTTTACCAATTTGGCTTACCAGAGGAATACAAGCCATCACTGGCCAATTTAAGAAAAACGTTGAAATATTCCTGTGATCGGTCACTTTCCGGCCATCTTGTTGAAGGAATGAATCCTCCAGGACTTCATGGATGGCAGGTTATTGAGACGCCGGGGCATGCTCAGAGCCACATTGTGTTATTGCGCGAAAAAGATGGTGTAGCAATTGGGGGGGATCTCATACTTGCCCATATTTCACCCAATCCATTGTTAGAACCGCCGGTCCCTGGTGAAAAAGAAAGGCCGAAGCCGCAGCTACAGCAAAATGAATCCATAAAAAAACTATTGGCTTATCCTATTTCATTTGTGTACACAGGGCATGGAGAAGAAGTGTATCAATTACCAGAGTTAATTGAAAAAAGGCTTACTCATCAGCATGAGCGGGCAATGACTGTCCTTAACTGGCTGAAGGACGAGCAGCTAAGCGTTTTTGACATCTGTAAAAGACTTTTTCCGTCTGTATATAAACGCGAATTGCTGCTGACCATTTCGGAAACGGTTGGACAGCTTGATTATTTATCATCTATCGGTGAAATTACTAATAGGGATTTAGTGCCGATGCTTTTTCAGGCTAGATGAGGTGTTTGAATGGGTCGTGATCAAATAAAAGGCAAAAATATTGTTGTAACCGGCGCTTCTGGAGGAATTGGGGCGGAAATTGCCAAGCTATGTGCGGCAAGCGGAGCCAATCTCGTTTTGCTGGCAAGAAATATTGAAAAGCTGCAGCAGCTGCAAACCATGCTTCAGCAGAAGAATAGGGTACAGGTAAATGTTTATCAGCTCGATGTTTCGGATACGGATCAAGTGAGAGAAGTTTTTGAACGGATTTTTGAGGAAGTTGGAGAGATTGATATCCTTGTGAACAATGCTGGCTTCGGGGTTTTTCGTGAAGCACATGAAGCATCGATTTCTGAAATCAAAGGGATGTTTGAGGTGAATGTTGTCGGGCTCATGGCTTGTACAAGCATGTGCTTACCGAAAATGCGTGAGAGGCGCCGGGGGCATATCATCAATATTGCCTCCCAGGCCGGAAAAATAGCTACACCAAAATCAAGCGTCTATTCCGCTACCAAGCATGCCGTTCTAGGGTATACGAATTCACTAAGGATGGAAGTCGCTGACTATAATATCCATGTAACCTCCGTCAATCCCGGTCCGATTGCCACAAATTTTTTTAACATTGCCGATGAAACCGGCAATTATGTAAAAAATGTGCAACGATTTATGCTGCAGCCGGAATATGTTGCCGAGAAGGTCGTTCACAGCATGCTAACGAAAACAAGAGAAATCAACCTGCCGCGCTGGATGAATATGGGTAGCATTGTCTATGTGCTTTTTCCAAGGCTGTTTGAGCGGATAGGCAAACGGGTGTTGAATAGGAAATGAAAGCCCCTTAGGGCACCCTCAATTTGATAGACAATTTATCTTACAAAAAATGCTTAGAAACATAAGTAGTCTTATCCTTTAATGAGTAACCGGTGATATTTAAAATAAGCGGAGATTTTTCGGTTAAATTCAGAATGGAGCTCTTTTCGAGGGAATTAAGGGGAGGATTTCCGGTTATGCAAAGAAAAATCCCCCATTTTCATGTTTTTCGAGTCAATAGGCGGAATCTCTCCGTCTATTTAAGCTATTTTCAGTGCTATTTCCAAATTAAGAGAAGTTTCTCCACTTATTTATCAAACCCGATGCTTAACATGCCTCTAAACCGATAAGAGCGGACCCACACGGACTTTTTTTGCGGAATCATCCTGTTAAAAATTCATATACCAGATCATTGATGACTTCATACAAATCTGCTGCCGGCTCCTCTGCCTTCGTCTGTAAAATCCGCTTGGTTAATTCCTCCAAATCCTGTTCGCTTAACAGCATGGAATCAGGTTCATAATACTGTTTGAAACAATTCTTAATCATTTTCACAATCAATTTTTTCTCCATGTCAGTGCACCTCATGCTTATTATAGCGTTTTTTCGCGCTATTTCCACAATTAAAAATGTCAATAAATTTCCATTGAACACGAACGCATATTCGCTTAATATAATGAGTATAATACAAAAGAACAAATGTTCGTAATTTGTGTTTGGAGGAAATCTTATGGTCGATTACAGCCTAGCACCGCAAAATAAAATTTTATGTGTCGACATGAAAAGCTTCTATGCCAGCTGTTCAGCTGTCATGCTCGGCCTCGATCCCCTGGATTGCTATATCGTTGTAGCCGGAAGCCAAGAGCGGCAGGGAAGCGTTGTGCTTGCCGCTTCGCCGCGCATGAAAAAAGAATTTGGAATTAAGACAGGATCGCGGTTGTTTGAGCTTCCCAATGATCCGCGCATTCAAGTGGTTGAACCGAAGATGGCCACCTATTTGCGCATTTCTACAGAAATTTCCAAGGTTTTTAACCGTTACGTACCCAAGGAAGCAATCCATACGTATAGCGTCGATGAAAGCTTCATCAAAGTGGATGGTGCCATCCATCTGTGGGGTGACGCCCATACGATTGCCCAAAAAATAAAGAATGATATTGAGCGGGAATTTCAGCTGCCATGTGCGGTGGGGATTGGCCCGAATATGTTAATGGCGAAGCTTTGTCTTGACCTGGATGCGAAAAAAAAGGGAATAGCCGAATGGACATATGAAGATATCCCGGCAAAGCTGTGGACCGTATCTCCGCTGAGAGAAATGTGGGGGATCGGCCGGCGGGTTGAAAAGACGTTAAACGGGATGGGTATTTTTACGGTTGGCCAGCTGGCTCGATATGATTTAGAAGCACTAGAAAAGAAATTTGGCATTATGGGTAACCAGCTTTACTATCACGCCTGGGGAATTGACCTCTCCGAGCCCGGAGCCCCGATTATTCAGGGGCAGATCAGCTTTGGAAAAAGCCAAATTCTTTTAAGGGATTATAAAGAGGAAAAGGAAATCAAGCTTGTCATCTTGGAAATGTGCGAGGAGGTGGCACGAAGAGCAAGAACGCATCTTAAAGCGGGAAGGACGATCAGTCTCGGAATTGGCTACAGCCAGGACGAATTTGGCGGTGGTTTCCATCGCTCACGATCCATTCCGCGGCCGACGAATGTGACGATGGAGCTTTACCGAGTCTGCCTCGAATTATTTCATGAGCATTATAACGGAAAGACGGTCAGGCAAATCAGCTTGGCGATCAGCAATATTGTCGATGACTGTGAGCTGCAGCTTGACCTTTTCGACATGGGTGCTTATAAGAAGCGAGATCTGGGCTATGTAGTGGACTCCATCCGCAGACGCTTCGGTTCCGCTTCCCTATTGCGTGCTGTTTCCTACACGGCGGCAGGAACCGCCAGGCACCGGGCCACACTGGTGGGCGGGCATAAGAAGTAATTTTTAAGGGAAAGAAGGAGAGGATATGATTCGTGACCGCGGCAGAATCAAATGGACGTCGATGATGCTTCCTGAGCATGTGAAACTGCTTAGGGACTGGGTTAAGGAAGACGGCTTTGAAGACCGAAAAGAAATGGATGAACAGCAGCTCGAGTTAATGAATGAAATCCTGTTTGAAGCCATCGAGTTTGACCAATTTGTCACCATTACGCATTATCGGAATCGGAATTACGAAATCGTCATCGGAAAAATTCACTACTGGGATGAACTGGTACAAAAGCTTCATATCGTCGACCGGTTTGAAGAGATGCACCGCATTTCGATTAGCGATATAGTGGACATTCGGCGGACGGATTCATAGATAATAGAAAGAGGCAAAAGGGTCTGACCCCCTTGAACAACACTCTATAGATAGCTTTTAAGATAAGTTTAGCTATATATTGACGTTGCGGGGTCAGACCCTTATGTTTGCGGACAGCCTCATATGAGATTAATCAGCTTTAGGAACCCGTACCTGGGATTCGAAATGCCCTTTATGTGAGCCGTCACAAAAAGGTTTATTTTTTGATAAACCGCAGCGGCAAAGTGAAAAGGACGGCTTCGTTGTATAAACATTGCCCTCTCCGTCGACTAATTCCACATCACCTGTAATCCGCAGTGACCCGTTATCATTTACTTTAATTTGAACTTTTGTCATACTTAACACTCCTTAAAATGTTTTTACTTTGAGAGCTGCTTTAAGCAGAAAAATAAAAGCTTCAAAAAACATATGATACAATCATCATATGACAATAGAGGAGGCTTTAAACATGAAGATAGAAATTACAGCAGCCGCCGCTGAAAAAATAAAGGCAAGAACTGACGGCCATAAAGGCTATTTAAAATTAAAATACGATACAGACGGCTGCGGTTGTGCAGTAAATGGTGTAGTAGTATTGTGGTTTGCGGCTGAATTAGAGGCTGATGACATCAAGATTGAAACCAATGACCAGCCGGTTTATATCGAAAAGTCAAAAGAAGTTTTCTTTGAAGAGCAGATGAAAATCGATTTTTCAACGGCAACCAATTGTTTTCAACTAAAAAGTCCGCAGCAAATCCTGAACGGTTATATGAGCCTCGTCATGAAAACAGACTAATCCAATTGGATAGTCTGTTTTAATACGGAAACGTATTTTTCCAAAAACTCATCAATAACCCGCTCATAATCGGTACGATTTTCGTTAAATGATTGGGCGTGACGTCCGTTTTCAGCTAAATATAGCATTTTTGGGCCTTTTGTATGCGCGAATAATTCCTGTGTCATCGTTGGCGGAATATAATCATCCATACGGCTGTGAATAAAAAGAATCGGATGTTTGATATTTTCAATCACCGAAATGGGTGAAACGTTCTGAATCGAATATTTATCGCGAAAACGTAAGATGAGGTCGCCAATTGGTATCAATAGGCCGGGGAAAAGCTTGAAATCCTTTTTGATCAGATACGCAAGCTGTGCCTTGAAATCAGAAAATGGACAGTCCGCAATGTAAAAATCAGCTCCATCCTCGATCATCCCGGCATACAGTAGCATGGTCGAAGCTCCCATTGATTCCCCATGAATTCCGAGCAGCAAATCCGGTCCTTTTTCGTTTTTAAGCCAGTCGACGACTGCTTTTAAATCAAACTTTTCATAATGACCATAGCTCGTTGTTTTACCACCGGATTCTCCATGGCGCCGATGATCGTAAATCAGGGCATTAAAACCGCGTTTCAGAAAGATATTCATGTATTTAACCGAATTGACTTTTGTTTCGGTTACGCCATGAGAAATAATAATATAGCGATTAGTTTGATGGGGTTCAACTAGAAGAGCTTTAATGGAATAACCAAATGGGGAGGGAATTAAAACCTCCCGTTTTGAAAGGGATTTAAATTCATCCTGATTAAATCTCCCCGCTTCTTTTTCCCGCTGTAAAATAAAGTCCTCATTTTTCTTTTTCATATACATAATCCGGTTGGTAAAATAAATGGCAAGCGCAAGCCAGAAAAATAACAATATAAACAGAGCGCGAAATGCCTTTTTCATTATTTGGCACCTCCTGAAGAAAATAACTATAATTTTCCTATTTACACTAATAGTACATGAAAAAAGCCGCAAATACTAATCGCGGCTTCAAATAATTACTGTTCAGCATTCTGTCTTTTGGTTGGATGCGTCGCTTTTTCCACTTCTTCAGCAGCCATCATACGCTTGCCGCCTCCTGCTGAATCTGCATAGTTTTTTCCCTTTTGGCTATTTCCTTTATCCCGTTTTTGACTCATCATTCAGTGCTCCCTTCAAATTGGTTCACCTAATAAGATGCATGAATGAAAGAGTGATTATTCATTATACGGATTGTTTATGGAGTTGAAAATAGCCGCTGTCAATTGTCCGTGACAAATGTGGCCGAACGATTTCAATGGCGTTTACAAGCTTGTCAAGATCCACACCCGTGCTGATTCCCATTCGTTCTAGCAAATAGACCACATCCTCAGTCGCTGCATTCCCGGCTGCCCCTGGAGCAAATGGGCAGCCGCCAAGTCCGCCTGCAGAAGTGTCAAATCGGTCAATCCCTGCTTGAAGAGACGCTAAAATATTCGCAAGAGCAAGCTTGCGGGTATCATGAAAATGCGCTGTCAGCAGGATGTTGGTAAATTCATTTTTTAATTTTGAAAATAAGGAAAAGGCTTCCGTCGGTGCGGCCATCCCGATCGTATCGGCCACACTTAATTCATCTACACCTGCCAGGACAAATTCACGGCAAAGCTTGATTGTATCCGACTCATTGATTTTTCCCTCATAAGGGCAATAGAAGGAGGTTGAAATACAGGCGCGGACAAAGTAACCCTTTTCTTTCAGTTCCGCGATAATGGGCTTCAATTCCGCTAGACTGTCCGCAGTTGATTTATTAATATTTTTTTGATTAAACGTGTTACTCACACCGACAAACACGGCAACAGCCTTGCAGTTGGTCGAATAAACGCGGTCAATTCCCCGTCGGTTTGGTGCAAGAACAATGTCCCTTGATCGTTCATCGAGGCAATCAAGGACAATTTCAGCGGCATCCGCCATTTGCGGCACCCATTTCGGAGATACGAATGATGTCAGCTCCATTTCCTCAAGCCCGGCATTTTTTAACCCGGAAATAAACTGCTTTTTAATATCAGTCGGTACGAACAATTTTTCATTTTGCAGCCCATCGCGTGGACCAACTTCAATAATTGTTACTTTTTTAGGCAAATTTAACATCATTTTCACCCTCCATTATTCATACTTTCATTGTAGAGGGGTTAATTTACAAAAATCAAGAATAAATGAAATTTTGACAAAATTAGAGGATTTTTTAGGACTGTGCTAGAAGTATTAAAGGTAAAAAAGGTTGGAAAGGAAGAGAAGAAAAATGAATCAAACAGAAGTAGTAATCGTCAGTGCAGTCCGCACAGCAATCGGGAATTTTAACGGCAGTTTAAAAAATGTTTCAGCAACCGACTTAGGAGCAACGGTAATTAAGGGGGCACTTGAACAGGCAGGGGTCAAACCGGATCAGGTGGATGAAGTGATCATGGGGAATGTTCTGCAGGCAGGTCTTGGTCAAAATCCGGCAAGACAGTCTGCCATTAGAGCGGGCATTCCTGAAAGCGTTTCCTCCATGACGATTAATAAATTATGCGGGTCAGGCTTAAAGGCTGTTCACCTTGCCACGCAAGCAATTTTAACGGGAGACGCAGAAATTGTCGTAGCAGGTGGTATGGAAAATATGACCCAGGCCCCATTTTTATTAAAAAATGCCCGCGACGGCTTTAAAATGGGCGATCAGAAGCTAATTGACACCTTGCTTGGAGACGGGCTTCATTGTGCTTTTAACAACTACCATATGGGTGTTACGGCAGAAAATTTAGCTGAGAAATATTGTTTGACAAGAGAAGAACAGGACGAATTTTCGGCTTGGAGCCAAGAGAAAGCCGTTAAAGCCATTGAAGCAGGGAAATTTAAAGATGAAATTGTCCCTGTTGTCATCCCGCAGCGAAAAGGCGAACCAGTTATTTTTGAAACAGATGAATATCCGAAGAAAGGAACAACAGCGGAAAAATTGGCGGGATTGCGTGCCGCTTTTAAGAAGGATGGCACGGTAACAGCTGGAAACGCTTCCGGAATCAATGATGGCGCGGCAGCTGTGGTGGTGATGTCTAAGAAAAAAGCCGACGAACTGGGATTAACACCGTTGGTGACCATTAAAGGAAATGCCAATGCAGGGGTGGACCCGAGCATCATGGGAATCGGTCCTGTACCAGCTGTTAAAAAGGTATTGGAAAAAACAGCATTATCAATGGAAGAGCTGGACTTAATTGAAGCAAATGAAGCTTTTGCAGCCCAATCTTTGGCTGTAGACTGTGAACTGCATTTTAATAAAGAAATCCTTAATGTGAATGGTGGAGCCATTGCCCTTGGACATCCAATCGGAGCAAGCGGTGCAAGAATTCTCGTCACGTTAATTCATGAGATGAAACGGAGAAACTCTAGAATCGGCTTGGCTGCACTTTGTATTGGCGGTGGGCAAGGGGTAGCCACCATTGTTGAGCTAGCATAAATCCTTAAAATTGAGGGGGAAAGAACGAAATGAAAAAAATTTGTACATCCTTCCAGGATGCTGTCGCTGATATTCATGATGGTGCGACATTAATGGTGGGCGGATTTGGCTTGTGCGGAATTCCAGAGAACCTGATTTTAGCGTTAGCCGAAAAAGGCATAAAGGATTTAACCGTGATTTCTAATAACTGCGGAGTGGATGAGTGGGGGCTGGGGCTCCTTTTAAATAATAAGCAAATCAAAAAAATGATAGGCTCCTATGTTGGCGAAAATAAAGAGTTTGAAAGACAGGTGTTATCAGGAGAATTAGAAGTAGAATTAACGCCGCAAGGGACACTGGCAGAAAAAATCCGGGCGGGCGGAGCAGGGATTCCCGCTTTTTATACGCCTGCCGGGGTGGGAACGCCAATTGCAGAAGGGAAAGAAACAAAAGTCTACCATGGCAAGGAATACTTGCTGGAAGAATCTCTAATCGCTGACTTTAGCCTGGTCAGGGCTTGGAAGGGCGACAAAATGGGTAACCTCATCTACCATAAAACAGCGCGAAACTTTAATCCGATGATTGCAGCGGCCGGAAAGGTGACCATTGCAGAGGTGGAAACACTATATGAAATTGGTGAACTGGACGCAAACTCCATTCACACGCCAAGTATTTATGTTCAATCCATCATTGAAGGGAAGCAGGAAAAGCGGATTGAGAGATTAACAGTCAGAAAATAGACTTGCAGAAAGGGGAAAGAGCAATGGCAAATGAAAAAATCTCTGTTAGAGAAAAAATAGCCATCAGAGCAGAGAAAGAAATTGAAAACGGCTTTTATGTGAACTTAGGAATCGGCATGCCAACTCTTGTAGCCAATTATCTATCGGAAAATAAACAGGTTGTCTTGCAATCTGAAAATGGTCTTCTTGGGATCGGACCATATCCAGGTGAGGAAGAAGTAGATCCTGATTTAATCAATGCCGGTAAAGAAACGGTAACGGCCATTAGCGGGGCTGCCTATTTTGATAGTGCCGAGTCATTTGCAATGATTCGCGGAGGACATATCAATTTAGCGATCCTTGGTGGTATGGAGGTTGCGGAGAACGGTGACCTGGCAAACTGGATGATTCCAGGGAAAATGATAAAAGGCATGGGCGGCGCAATGGACCTGGTTCACGGAGCCCAGAAAATCATTGTGATTATGGAGCATGTTAATAAAAAGGGAGAATCGAAAATATTAAAACAATGTACACTTCCATTAACGGGTAAAGGTGTCGTGAACAGGATTATCACCGACCGCGCAGTCATGGATGTAACCGAAAACAGGTTGAAACTTGTAGAAGTGGCAAAAGGCTTTACAGTAGAAGATATTGTCAATTCAACTGAAGCTACCTTAATAGTCGACGATAACGTAGTTCTAGAAGCCTATTAAGATTATTTTAGGCTGTTTTCTAAATGATTGTTATATTTAAATAGGTTTTGTGAAAAGTTGATTGGAGCGGAGGGCGCTCGACTCCTGCGGGAGTAGCGGGACAGGTGAGACCCCACAGGCGCAATGCGCCGAGGACACTCACCGCCCGCCCCGCGGAAAGCGAGCGCCCGGAGAGGAAATCAACCACTCTTTTTTAAAGCAGGCAGAATTTTCACATCAGCCTGCTTTTTTATTTTTGAGCATTTTTTAACATGGTATAATAAGAGCAAGATTTGATGGATTGGGGGAACCTATCATGAAAAAACAGCCAAAACCAAAACAGAAAAAAGATGAGTCAGTAGTCACGCTGAAGGATCTGATGAATCCCGATTTACTTAAACAGCTGAAAGACCAACAGGAGCAGCTAAAGGCAGAGGAAGAAAATAAAAGAGTGGAAGAAGAGTTTAAAAAAAGAGAAGAAAGAAGATTAAAAGAAAAGAACAAATCGTTTGAAGAACTATTAAACGAAAGCGGCATGAACTGGAAAGAATTTAAATAATAAATATACAAAATTGTCCCAAAAGGGTCTGACCCTTTTGGGACAATTCCTTTCTATCGATGTTCCTTGTATAAATTCGGTTTGGACAGCTTTTTAATCATCGAAATTTCTACATCGGAAAGTGCAGCGCTTCTAACTGCTTGAGCGTTGCTCTTCACTTGCTCTGGACTGCTTGCACCTGCAAGACAAGAGGCAACGGCTGGATTCGCCAGGTTATACTGGAGGGCGATTTCAGAAAATGATCGTCCCATAGAAACTTTTTCTTTTAACAAGGGTAATACTTCCTGTAATTCTTCCAGATGATAATCCAAATAGCCTTTCTCACCAATTTTTTCACGCATTCTTTCACTAAGAAGGCCTTTGGCAAGAGGGCCGCGGGTTACCACACTAATCCCGTGCTCATGAAGAAGCGGTAATGCTTCTTCTTCCGGCCGGCGATCTAAAATGCTGTATTGCATCATTACCGACACAATATTGGACTTCTGAACATATTCACGAATCACATTAGGCCGAATCGAGGAAATTCCATAATAACGAATATGGCCATCTTTCTTCAGCTCTTCAAATGCTTCAATCGTTTCTTCGATTGAATCGTCCATAGTACCGCCATGAAGCTGATACAAGTCAATATAGTCGGTCCCAAGCCGTTTCAGGCTATTTTTCACTTCTTCCTTAATGTAGGACTTTGATGGGTCCCAAGACCAGCCAGTACGGTCAGGAGTCCAACGATTCCCCACCTTTGTGGCAATAATTACCCTGTCACGTACAGATTTTAGCATCTTCCCAACGAGCATTTCATTTTCACCAAAATCGTATAAATCCGCGGTATCGAAAAAATTGATCCCCTCATCCAAAGCAGTTTCAATAATCAAGCGGGCTGCTTTTTCATCGGTGCCGATGGACATACAGCCAAGACCCAATTCACTAACAAATAAATCAGAGCGTCCCAGTTTTCTTTTTTTCAAAAAAATGCCCCCATCCTTTTTCCTACAATTTTAAATAAGAAAAGGACAGACTACAAATAGAAGGCTTCATTTTGGAGAAACCTTCTGGACCCAGTCTGAAACATAGACGAATTCTTTATTATATTCCTTAAGCTTTTGAAGCACTTCCCACCCTTTTCCAACAAGAATGACACCCTTATCATGCACATACACCTTCATCGGATACCCCTCCAAATAAAGTATGGTAAAATGTATGAGCATGCTAGAGTGGATAGAACGGAGTGAAAGACATGAGCAAACTTGATGAAAAAACGATCCATAGTGAAGAGATTTTTTCCGGAAAGGTCATCAGCCTTTATCTGCAGGATGTGGAACTTCCAAATGGAAAACAATCGAAACGTGAAATTATCAAACACCCTGGTGCAGTAGCAATCCTTGCCATCACCAATGAAAATAAAATTGTCATGGTTGAACAATATCGAAAAGCACTGGAAAGAACCATTGTTGAAATTCCTGCCGGAAAGCTTGAAAAAGGGGAAGAACCAGAACTTTGTGCACACCGCGAGCTTGAGGAAGAAACAGGCTATGTATGCGAAAGTCTCGAACTGCTTACTTCTTTTTATACTTCACCGGGTTTTGCTGATGAAATCGTTCATGTGTATCTGGCTAAAGGACTTTCAAAGAAAGAGGATTCAGCAGCATTGGATGAAGATGAATTTGTAAACCTTGAAGAATTAACACTTGCTGAAGCTGTCCAATACGTAAAAGAGCAAAAAATCTACGATGCCAAAACGATATACGCTGTGCAATATATGCAATTACAAGAGGCTTTAGCTAAATAATGAAAAACTATTATGTAGATTTACATATTCATATTGGCAGGACCTGGACAGGAAAGCCGGTTAAAATTACAGGGGCAAAATCATTGACATTTACCAATATCATTGAGCATGCACGGCATGAGAAGGGGCTCAATATGGTTGGGATTATTGACAGCCATTCGCCGGAAGTCATTTTGGAAATGGAAAGTTTGATACAAGGTGGAGAACTTGTGGAGCATCCGGATGGGGGCTTGGTTTTTGGAGATTTAACGGTCATACCTGGTTCGGAATTAGAAATTTACGATGAACAGTGTAATGGGCCGATTCATGTACTGGGATATTTCCCTACGCTAGCCATCATGAAGGAGTTTTCCGCGTGGCTGACAGGGAACTTGAAAAATGTCCAGCTTAGCTCGCAGCGCGTATATGTAACAGGATTGGATTTGCAAAAAAAGATAAAACAATTAGGTGGAATCTTTATTCCGGCCCATGTTTTTACTCCTTTTAAAAGCTTATACGGGAAAGGGGTTCATCGGTCTTTAACAGAAGTATTTGACCCCGGCTTGATTGATGGAATTGAGCTTGGCTTAAGTTCTGATACTGACATGGCCGATCAAATAAAAGAATTGCACAGCTATACATTTGTAACAAACTCGGACGCCCACTCCCTTGCCAAAATTGCCAGAGAGTATCAGGTCATTAGCATGGAGAAGCCAACATTCCACGAATTACAAAAGGCATTAAAAGGCGAGGGTGGCAGAAGAATCGTTGCTAACTATGGTCTCGACCCTCTGCTTGGCAAATATCATAAGACTGTTTGTGCGGAATGTTTAAATCCTGTTGCCGAAGAAGACCAATTCTGTCAGCTATGTGGAAAAAGCAAAATCATAAAGGGGGTAGCCGATCGAATTTTAGAATTAAAAACAGCTGAGAAAAGTCCGGCAGAAAGGCCGCCATATGTTCATCAGGTGCCGCTTGAATTTATTCCCGGATTAGGGCCAAAACTGCTTAATAAGCTCGTGAATCACTTCGGCAGTGAAATGGCCATTTTACATGAAGTTCCCTACAGTGCATTAAAGGAAGTAATTCCGCTGAAAATTGCCGATCATATTATGAAGGCGAGAAAAGGAGAAATTAGCTTATCAGCAGGCGGCGGCGGTAAATATGGAAAAATCTCAGATTAAGAAAACCCGGCAGCCTTTGCCGGGTTTTACTATTATCTAGCAATATTTATGTCATAGAAAAACTAGAGAGACATATAATTTACTAACTGATTGACCTGAGTAGGAGGAAACGCAGATGAAAAAACGATTGTACCAGTCCGATGCCGCTAGTTATTTCCGTGAGCATTCCTCAATTTTTTTATTTGTCATCGTGTTGTTTTTAATGGGCGTTATATTCGGCGCCATTGTCGTCAATAGCATGGGTATTACCCAAAAGGAAGACCTATTCTATTATTTATCTCAATTTTTTGGAGAAATTTCCAATGGAAAAGTGGCAGCAAGCAATGATTTATTTATGCAAAGCTTTTTTCACAACAGCAAATTTATTGGCCTCATGTGGATTTTGGGAATTTCGATTATTGGGTTGCCAATCATTTTGATCCTCTTATTTTTAAAGGGAATGGTTGTTGGCTTTACAGTAGGTTTTTTAGTTAGTCAAATGCGCTGGAATGGTTTTTTGTTAGCATTTGGATCGATTCTTCCGCAAAATTTGATCATTATTCCAGTTTTTATTATTATGGCAGCCTTTTCAGTAATCTTTTCATTACGTATGATCAAGAAGCAATTTCTTAAAAAATATGGACAGCCTATCATGCCTTTTTTTAAACGATATATAATTGCGCTTTTTGGAGCGGTCATATTCATTTGTGCTGCGTCAGGTATTGAAGCGTTTCTGTCCCCGGTGCTTATGAAAACCATAATACATGCTACTAATTTAAAATAATTATATTTTAATAATTGTTATAAATTGTTATTTATAATTATTTTATTTTGAATCTCTTTTCTCATCTGTTATAATGAGAATTAACAGTGGCGAGGGAGGGACTTCGAGTTGGAAACTAGAATTGAGAGAATAAAGAAACAGTTGCATTCATCAAGTTATAAGCTGACACCACAGCGTGAAGCAACCGTTCGCGTTTTACTGGAAAATGAAGAGGATCATTTAAGCGCGGAAGATGTGTACCTCCTAGTAAAAGAAAAATCGCCGGAAATTGGTTTGGCAACTGTTTATCGAACATTGGAATTGCTAACTGAATTAAAGATTGTTGATAAAATTAATTTTGGTGATGGAGTTTCACGTTACGATCTGCGCCAAGAAGGGGCAGCGCATTTTCATCATCATCTTGTCTGTATAGAATGCGGAGCTGTCGATGAAGTTCAAGAGGATCTTCTCGAAGATGTTGAAGCAACCGTTGAGCACAAATGGAATTTTAAAATAAAAGATCATCGCCTTACTTTTCATGGCATTTGTTATCGTTGTCAAGGGAAAGCGAAGGAAGAAGAAAAGAATAAGTAATTCGGGGAGGATGGCTCATCGGGAAAGAGTCAACCTCTTTTTATTTTTCCTATTAAATTAATAAAAATGAATAAATCCCTCCAATTCAAGCTGACTAGGTATAAAACTTGTACATTTTGGCATACCTTTTACTAGTACAATGCGGTTTGGAGGAAGTAAAATGTTTTCATTTGTTAAAGTTGCGCTGCAAACCCTTAAGGTATTTATATTATTCACCGGGTGCACGATTCTATTTTACTATGGTATCATGTTTGTAAGTGAAGAATATCAAAATTATCATCGCTTTGATGAGCCGCAGGGAGCGGCCTTAAAGGTTTCAAGTGAAGTAAGTGATAGCAGTCCTTCCTGGGTGGATCGACTGAAGCTGTTTTATTTAAATGGGGAGTAAAGGCGATGGAAAAGCATTTAAAAGACTTTATGCAATATTTAATAGTGGAAAAAGGTTTGGCGGTCAATACCATTTTGTCGTATGAAAGAGATTTGAAAAGTTACATGCAATATCTAAAAAATGTTGAATCTATTTCTTCGATGAATGATGTGCAGCGGGTCCATATTGTCCATTTTTTGGCTTTTTTAAAAGAAAAGGGGAAATCCTCGAAAACAATGGCACGGCATATTGCTTCTGTTCGTTCGTTTCATCAATTTTTATTAAGGGAAAAAGTGGTCGAGCAAGACCCTTCCGTATTAATCGAAACACCGAGGGTAGAAAAAACACCGCCAAAAATTTTAAATTTACAAGAAGTTGAAGTCCTCTTAGATTCACCAATAACAAATGATCATTACGGATTAAGGGACAAGGCAATGCTTGAGCTTCTTTATGCCACAGGTATCCGTGTCAGCGAACTTATTGGGTTGGATATAGAAAATGTCCATTTAACAATGGGTTTTATTCGCTGTGTTGGAAAGGGAAATAAAGAACGGATCATTCCAATTGGAAGTAAAGCAGCGGAGGCAATAAAACGTTATTTAGAAACTGGAAGAACCCAATTTGTATCAAATAAACACCAGGATGACGCTTTATTCTTAAATCACCAAGGTCATCGGTTAACGCGTCAAGGGTTTTGGAAAATTTTAAAGAAACTTACAAAAGAGGCAGGCATCGAGAAAGAGTTAACTCCGCACACTCTTAGGCATTCCTTTGCTACACACTTATTAGAAAACGGCGCCGACATAAGAGCTGTCCAAGAGATGCTTGGACATGCTGATATTTCTACGACGCAAATTTATACACAGGTTACGAAAACAAGGATAAAGGACGTTTATAATAAATTTTTTCCAAGAGCTTAATAGTTTACTAGTTCATATAGAAATTGTCGAAAAGCTGCCAAATTTAACGGTGGCTTTTTTCTTGTAATTTCGTAATCTTTTAGTAAAATATAGATGTCAGACTTCTGACGAATTATTTTGCTTTTGGTTAATCTTATTCAAAACGGGAAACATATGGTTGCGGATTGTTTTTTTTGTTTGTAACCGTTATCAAATAAGGAGGAAGAACGAATGGCTGCAAATAGATATAATCGAATTTTTATAATCGTTATGGATTCGGTAGGAATCGGGGAAGCACCAGATGCTGAAAGGTTTGGTGACAAAGGGGCCGATACATTTGGACATATAGCAGAAAGAATGAACGGACTTCATATGCCAAACATGGGGAAGTTGGGTTTAAGCAATATACGTGAAATTAAAGGTATTGAAAAAGCTAATCAACCGTTGGCTTGTTATACAAAAATGATGGAAGCCTCAAACGGAAAAGATACAATGACTGGACATTGGGAAATTATGGGTCTTAATATTCAAACGCCTTTCAAAGTATTCCCTGAAGGGTTCCCAGATGAGCTATTGTCAGAGCTTGAGAAGCGCACGGGCCGAAAGATCATTGGCAATAAACCTGCAAGTGGAACGGAAATCCTTGTGGAACTTGGAGAAGAGCATATGAAAACGGGTGCTTTAATTGTTTATACATCCGCCGACTCCGTCCTTCAGATTGCGGCACATGAGGAAATTGTACCTTTAGAAGAGCTTTATAAAATTTGTAAAATTGCCCGCGAATTGACTCTAGATGAAAAATACATGGTTGGTCGAATAATTGCCCGTCCATTTATAGGGGAACCAGGGAACTTTAAGCGGACTGCGAACCGGCATGATTATGCGTTAAAACCTTTTGATCGGACCGTTATGAGTGAACTAAAAGACGCTGGGTTTGACGTAATCGCCATCGGCAAGATTTCTGATATCTATGATGGGGAAGGGGTAACCAAAGCGATAAGAACGGTTTCCAACATGGATGGAATGGATAAATTAGTAGAAACCTTTGATATGGATTTTACGGGGATAAGTTTTGTCAATTTAGTTGATTTTGATGCGCTTTATGGCCACCGCCGTGATCCGGAGGGCTACGGAAAAGCACTTGAAGAATACGATGCCAGGTTACCTGAAGTTTTTGAAAAAATGAGAGACGATGATCTGTTAATGATTACGGCTGATCACGGAAATGATCCGATTGCTCCAGGTACAGATCATACGCGTGAATATGTCCCATTACTTGTTTACTCTAAAGGGCTCGAAGGCCATGAGCTTCCACTAAGAGAAACATTTGCTGATTTAGGTGCAACAGTAGCTGAGAACTTTAATGTAAAAATGCCGAATTACGGAAAGAGCTTTCTTCAAGAATTAAAATAGAGGGGTATAGAAAATGAACTTTGAAAAAATTCAAAATGCAGCTGATTTTTTAAGAGGAAAGTATCAAAAGATACCAAAGATTGGATTGATTTTAGGATCTGGTCTTGGTGTTTTGGCGGACGAAATTTTGGACCCGATAAAAATACCATACAATGAGATACCTGATTTTCCTATTTCTACGGTGGAAGGTCATGCCGGACAGCTTGTTTTCGGGCAGCTTAGCGATATAGAAGTAGTCGCGATGCAAGGCCGTTTCCATTACTATGAGGGATATAGCTTTGATAAAGTAACCTTCCCCGTCCGCGTTATGAAAGAATTAGGAGTCGAAATACTCATCGTTACGAACGCGGCAGGCGGTGTAAATGAAAGCTTCTCTCCAGGAGACTTAATGATTATCACAGACCATATTAATTTTATGGGCTCTAATCCCTTGATTGGGCCGAATGACTCCCGTCTTGGTGTTCGATTTCCTGATATGTCGGAAGCCTATACGAAAGAGCTTCGTACGGCCGCGAAAGAAATTGCCAGCCGCTTAAACATCGATATGAAAGAAGGGGTTTATGTCGGATTTACTGGTCCTGTTTATGAAACACCTGCAGAGATTAGAATGGCAAGAGTAATAGGCGGTGACGCTGTTGGGATGTCGACCGTGCCGGAAGTAATTGTCGCAAGACATGGGGGATTGAAAGTTCTTGGTATTTCCTGTATTACCAATATGGCTGCAGGTATTCTCGACCAGCCGTTAGCACATGAGGAAGTCATTGAGACAACAGAGCGTGTAAAAGCAAATTTCCTTTTATATATTAAAGAAATTATTAAATTTATCGGATAAGTGGTGATTGTAATGAGAATGGTTGATTTGATTGAGAAAAAAAGAGATGGTCACGAATTAACAACAGAAGAAATTAAATTTATTATAAATGGCTACACAGATGGCTCCATCCCGGATTACCAAGTTAGTGCATTAACCATGGCGATCTATTTTAAAGGAATGACGGAAAAAGAACGTGCTGATTTAACCATGGCCATGGTTGAATCAGGTGATCAAATTGATTTGTCACAAATAGAAGGTATTAAAGTTGATAAGCATTCAACGGGCGGTGTTGGTGATACAACGACGCTTGTATTGGGACCGCTTGTTGCTGCTCTGGGTGTCCCTGTTGCTAAAATGTCTGGACGAGGTTTGGGACATACCGGCGGAACCATTGATAAGCTGGAATCGGTAGAGGGTTTTCATGTTGAGATAGATAATGCTGAATTTATTGATTTAGTCAATAAAAATAAGATTGCAGTAATTGGTCAAAGCGGGAACTTGACTCCCGCTGACAAAAAACTTTATGCCTTAAGAGATGTGACCGCGACGGTTGATAGTATCCCTCTGATTGCCAGCTCGATCATGAGTAAAAAAATTGCCGCTGGTGCGGATGCCATTGTCCTTGATGTGAAAACAGGTGCCGGCGCTTTTATGAAGACGCTTGATGATTCCAGGGAACTGGCAAAGGCAATGGTTAGGATTGGAAATAATGTAGGAAGAAGAACGATGGCTGTTATTTCAGATATGAGCCAACCGTTAGGATTCGCGATTGGTAATGCACTTGAAGTGAAAGAGGCCATCGATACATTAAAGGGTGAAGGTCCAGAGGATTTAACGGAACTTTGCTTAACGCTTGGAAGTCATATGGTTTATTTGGCTGAAAAAGCAGGATCATTGGATGAAGCACGTACTATGCTTAAAAATGTGATTAAGGACGGTTCGGCACTGGAAAAACTAAAAGAGTTCTTAAGCTCTCAAGGTGGAGATGCCAGCATTGTTGATGACCCTTCAAAACTGCCGCAGGCTCAATTTACGTTTGAATTGGAAGCGAAAGAGGACGGATTTGTTTCTGAAATTGTTGCTGACGAGGTAGGGACAGCAGCAATGTTATTAGGTGCAGGCAGAGCGACAAAAGAATCAACTATCGACCTTGCGGTTGGGCTGGTTTTAAGAAAGAAGATTGGGGACGAAGTGAAAAGAGGAGAGTCTATCGTCACGATCTACAGCAATTTTGAAAATGTTGATGAAGTAAAGGAAAAATTATATGAAAATATCAAGGTTTCATCAACCAAAGTAGCTGCCCCAATTCTTATTCACGAGGAAATTACAGAATAGAATCAAAGTTAGAAAAGTCCGGGATGGTAATCCCGGACTTTTTTATTGCTCACTAAGGAAATTATTGTATAAAGTTGTTTGATTTGGAAAAAATGTTAACTATATAAAGAATGGAGGGTTATGTAAATGAAACGATTGATCTCTTTAATGATGATATCTTTTATGGTTACCAGTTTGTGGATTCCAACCGCCTTTGCGGCTGAACAAAAAGGAAACACTGAAATTGCTAATAATGTACGTTCAGCGATTTTAATTGAACGTGATACTGGTAAAGTCCTCTATGAGAAAAATAGCAAGGAAGAGCTTCCACCGGCAAGTATGACCAAAATCATGACGATGCTTTTGATTATGGAAGCTATTGATAAAGGAAAATTAACTTGGAATGAAAAAGTTCGTGCAAGCGAATATGCGGCATCGATGGGTGGATCGCAAATTTTTCTTGAACCGGGCGAAGAAATGACAACAAAAGAAATGTTAATGGGAATTTCCATCGGTTCAGGAAATGATGCTTCTGTTGCGATGGCGGAAAGGATTGCCGGATCAGAAGACGCATTTGTTGACATGATGAATGCGAAAGCAAAAGAGCTGGGATTGAAGGATACTTTCTTTAAAAACACGACAGGTCTTCCGGTAAGTGGTCATTACAGCTCGGCTTATGACATGGCTATCATGGCAAAGGAACTTTTAAAATATGAGGATATCACTAAATTTACAGGGATGTATGAAGCTTACCTTCGTGAAAATACGGATAAAAAATTCTGGCTTGTTAACACAAATAAATTGGTCCGGTTTTATCCTGGGGTCGATGGTTTAAAAACCGGTTTTACAACAGAAGCCAAATATTGTCTAACGGCAACTGCTCAGAAAAATGGAATGCGCGTTATTGCTGTAGTTTTTGGTGCACCAACCTCGAAGGAACGAAACGCACAAGTGACGAAAATGCTGAATTATGCTTTTAACCAATATGAAACACATCCTATTTATAAACGGAATCAGGTTATTACGAAAGTCCATGTAAGTAAAGGAAAGGAAAAAATGGTCGCAGCTTTGACAAGTGAACCTCTATCGTTATTAACACATAAGGGTGAAAAGACAAGAGGTGTAAAGCGAAAAATTATCATGCAAAAAAATCTCAATGCACCCATTCATAAAGGGGATAAAATTGGGGTCATTAAGCTCATAAAAAATGGAAAAGTAGAACTTGAAAGTCCATTAGTGGCTGCAAAAGACATTAAAGAGGCTGGATGGTGGACCCTTTATAAGCGTGCCTTTGGAATGTTTACAAAATCAGGACAATAGGGCAATGTCGAAAATGAAGGTTTACTCACTACTTTTAGCGAATATCGACTAGTTTTGTCCTGTTAGCAGGAAATTGGCATTTCAGCATAGAATTGACTCACTATACCAGTTGAAGGAGGCCAGGGATAGTGAGTCTTACCATTGATATGGAAATAAAACATAGCGTTTTATGCATTCGATTAAGCGGTGAACTGGATCACCACACCGCAGACGAACTTCGTGAACAAGCAGCAAGTATTATTGAAAAGGAAGATATTCGTCATATCGTATTAAATCTGGAACAACTGATGTTCATGGATAGCTCTGGGCTAGGGGTTATTTTAGGAAGATACAAACAAATAAAGCAAGTGCATGGTGAAATGGTTGTTTGCGCAATTTCCCCTGCAATACAAAGATTATTCGATATGTCCGGCTTATTTAAAATTATCAAAATGGAGCCGACTGAAGAGTTTGCATTGCAAAGATTGGGGGTGGCCTGAATGAAGAATGAAATGAATCTTCAATTTAGCGCATTAAGTCAAAACGAATCATTTGCCCGTGTCACTGTCGCAGCTTTTGTTGCCCAACTGGATCCGACTATGGATGAACTAACCGAAATTAAAACGGTTGTTTCAGAAGCTGTAACCAATTCGATTATCCATGGCTATGAAAATAGTCCTGATGGACTTGTCTATATTCAAGTAACCATTGAAGATAATACGATTGAAGTGTCCATTAGAGATGAAGGTTTAGGAATTGTAGATGTGGAGGAAGCTCGTCAGCCATTATTTACAACTAAGCCGGATCTGGAGAGGTCCGGTATGGGTTTTACCATCATGGAAAATTTCATGGATGAAGTTGAGGTTCTCACACAGCCAGGTAAAGGAACCGAAGTAAGATTACGAAAGCATTTACAAAGCCGCAAAATGCTATGCAATTAAGGAGACTTGCCGATGGATGTGGAGGTCAAAAACGATAAAAGTCAAACGTATCTAAAGGATCATGAGGTTAAGGAATTAATAAAAAAGAGTCAAGATGGTGATCAAGCATCGAGAGATTTAATCGTCGAAAAAAATATGCGACTTGTTTGGTCCGTAGTTCAGCGTTTTCTTAATAGAGGATATGACCCGGACGATCTTTTCCAAATTGGTTGTATTGGATTATTAAAATCCGTTGATAAATTTGATCTTTCCTATGATGTCAAGTTTTCCACCTATGCTGTTCCGATGATTATCGGTGAAATTCAGCGGTTCATCCGTGACGATGGAACTGTAAAAGTCAGCCGCTCCTTAAAGGAAATGGGAAACCGAATTAGAAAAGCGAAAGATGAATTATCAAAAACTTTTGGTCGAATACCGACTGTAAATGAAATTTCGGAATATCTTGACCTTTCTCCTGAGGATGTCATTCTTGCTCAAGAAGCAAGCAGAACACCATCCTCCATCCATGAAACGGTCTATGAAAATGACGGGGATCCCATTACATTATTAGATCAAATTGACGATGGCAATGAAGGGAAATGGTTTGATAAAATTGCCTTAAAGGAAGCCATTTTGGAGCTTGATGAACGTGAACGTTTAATCGTTTATTTGAGATATTATAAGGATCAAACTCAATCTGAGGTTGCTTTACGGCTCGGTATTTCCCAAGTGCAGGTTTCAAGACTCGAAAAAAAGATATTAATGCAAATGAAAGACCGGATGGATCTCTAGAGATTCATCCGGTCTTTTATTTGGCTTTAAATACATGAAAAAATATTAATTACTTATACTACCTATACGAGGAAATCAATGTGTGGGAGCGAATGTTTTGGAAAAAACAATCTACATCCGCATGCGGCATCGTGTTGAGGCTCGGGTAAATGAGAAAATAATCTTAAATAATATAGCCCAAATAATTGCTCCGGAAGCGGAACGTTCAAAGTTGGAAAATTTATTGATTTACCAAATAACTGAAAAGGATCGGAACATTGTTGTTATTGATGTCATGCAAGTAATCAATAAGATATCCGAATTATCTTCCGAACTGGAAATTCAAACGATTGGCCCTGCTCAAACCATTATTGAAGTTACTGTAAAGAAAAAAGGTGTTTCAGCTCCATTTTTTCTGTTAATTTGGTTTTTGTTGTTTTTTGGTTCAGCCATGGCTATCATGAATTTTCACGATGATGTAAGTATGAGAAGTGTCCAGGAGAAAATATATACCATCATTACAGGGAAAAAGGAGCCAAAGCCATGGCTTTTTCAAATCCCCTATTCGCTGGGTTTAGGTTTAGGGATGATTTTATTTTTTAATCATGTCTTTAAAAAAAGAATCAACGAAGAGCCTAGTCCACTGGAAGTAGAAATGTTTAATTATCAAATGGATTTAGATAATTATGTGATCATCCATGAAAATAAAGAAAGTATGAAGCAAATTGGTGACGATTAAGATTTTAGCCGTTCTTTTTTTTGGATTTGCCAGTGGATTAGCAGTCGGGTCAGGTTTTGTCGCTTTTCTAACGGTTCTCGGTATTATCCCTAGACTCACACAATTATCAAAAACGAAGAAAATGATTCAACACTATGAATGGGCCGTTGTGATTGGTGCGCTTGCTGGCGTTCTAGGAAGTTTAAGAGATCCTGTTTTAAATTTCCCATCCTATTTATTAATTTTACTTGGTCTTGCGGGAGGGGTTTTTTATGGAATGCTGGCTGCTGCTTTAACAGAGGTATTGAATGTTCTGCCTATTTTAGCTAAACGGATTCGGCTTGACCATGAAATTATTTATTTAATCATGGCCATTGTATTTGGAAAAATAGCCGGATCACTCTTTCAATGGGTTTATTTTATTCACCGTTAATTAAATTTCCGCCATGAAAGGACATCACAAAATGAGCAATCCGAGGCGAGTAATTTTAATCACTGATGGGGATGAATATGCGAGAAGGGCTGTTGAGTGCGTTGCCAAAGAAATAGGTGGCCGATGTATTACAATGTCACATGGAAATCCATCAAAATTAACGGGTCCTGAACTTATCAAATTAATAAACAAAGCTCCATTTGATCCAGTTCTTGTAATGTTTGATGATAGCGGTATTGTTGGTGAAGGTGCAGGAGAAAGTGCTTTAAAATATGTTGCCTTACATAAGGATATTGAAGTGCTTGGGATTATTGCCGTTGCTGCAAATTCCAGGCATGAAGAGTGGTCAAGGGTTGACGTAAGCATAGACCGTGACGGGAACTTAACGCCGTATGGTGTCGATAAATATGGTATACCTGAACTCGAAATCGGGAGAATAAATGGGGATACTGTTTATTGCCTCGACGAATTGGATGTACCTATTATCGTAGGAATCGGTGATATTGGTAAAATGGCTAGGCGTGATCACTATAAATCTGGGGCGCCTATTACAAAGAAAGCAGTAGAACTCATACTTGAAAGGAGTGGTTTTCATGGGCAGTCAAGAGGATCTGAAATGGCCAATCCCGGAATCAGTGAATGAAGTTGAACATTACATGAAACAAAAGGTTGGTTTGGGAATAAGCTTTGATTTAAATATTCGAAAATTGAAGGTTTTAAAGAAAGATGTTCACATCTATGCCGTCAGCGGATTAGTTGACACTCGATATGCAATTGAGTTGGTCGAAGAATTAGTTGAAATAAATGATCATGAAAAATTATCAACTGATCTCTTTAAAGTAATTGAAAACCGTCTTGTCAATCAATCGGTAATGCCAATTAAAACGCTCACCGAAATGGTCGATTTTATCCTATCCGGTTTAATTGTCGTTGTTGTTGATGGTTCGAGCACAGGTTTTGTCATTGATGTAAGGAGTTACCCCGGTCGTACGCCACAGGAACCAGATACAGAAAAGGTGGTCAGGGGTGCACGGGATGGCTTTGTTGAAAATATTATCCTTAATACGGCCTTAATAAGAAGGAGGATTAGAGATCCACGGCTTCGTTATGAAATGATACGAGTTGGGGTACGGTCTAAAACAGACGTATCTTTATGCTATATAGAGGATGTGGCAGATCCTGATTTATTAAATATTCTCAGAAAAGAATTAAAAGCGATTAATATCGATGGGATCCCAATGGCTGATAAAACGATTGAAGAGTTTATTTTAAAACAGGGATTTAATCCATTTCCGCTTATTAGATATACCGAAAGAGCAGATGTTGCTGCAGCACACGTATTAGAAGGTCATATAATCATTATTGTTGATACATCTCCAAGTGTGATGATAACGCCCACTACATTTTTTCATCACGTACAGCACGCCGAGGAATTTCGTGAATCACCTCCAATGGGGACATTTTTGCGTTGGACCAGATTTTTAGGGGTTCTAACTTCCATATTTTTATTACCCTTATGGCTGTTATTTGTTTTAGAACCATCATTGCTGCCTGATAAGCTTTCTTTTATCGGGCCGAATGAACAGACGAATATCCCGATCGTCATTCAAATATTTTTAGCTGATTTCGGGATTGAGTTTTTACGGCTGGCCGCCATCCATACACCTACGCCCCTTTCAACGGCCATGGGCTTAATCGCATCCATATTGATTGGACAGATTGCCATCAGCGTTGGTTTGTTTGTTCCTGAGGCTATTTTATATGTGGCGATATCAGCAATTGGGACTTTTACAACTCCAAGTTATGAATTAAGTATTGCAAATAAAATGGCCAGATTCTTCTTGTTGATTCTTGTTGTATCTTTCCATACCCCTGGTTTTGTTATTGGGACAACCTTATTATTTATTTATCTTGTCAGGCTGCGTGCGCTTAACACACCTTATTTTTGGCCATTTCTTCCTTTCGAACCAAAAGCATTGCTACATATTGTTATTCGGAGATCTATTCCAGGTTCGGTATTTAGGCCAAGTATTGTTCACCCTAGAAATCGGATCCGACAATCGCCTAAAAGCAACTCATAAAAAATGGCTGTGTTAAAGGCGAATGCTGATTTTTTACAACTGTTGATTGGAGTGGAGGGCGCTCGACTCCTGCGGGATGAAGAGGTCACGGGAGACCCCGCAGGCGCCAAAAGCGCCGAGGAGGCTCCCGGACCTCCCCGCGGAAAGCGAGCGCCCGGAGCGGAAATCAACAACCAAGTATAAAAGTGCTATAGAAATAAATTGCGGAAAACTCTTTGTTATGCTAAAGTAATTTTAATTTAAAAAGGAAATAAAATAGGCAGTGTCTATTATAGATTCTGTCTATTTATTATAAACTTTTGCTGTGTAATGGAAAAAGCTAGTGGGGGAGAGTTGAGAATGTATTTTTACGGAACAACAGGAATTAATAGCCAAGGTCATTTGGAAATAGGCGGGCTTGACACGGTTGAACTGGCTCATCAATATGGCACGCCGCTTTATGTATATGATGTTGCCTTAATAAGAGAGAGAGCCAAGGGGTTTAAACAAGCATTTGATGAGCAGAACGTAAAAGCGCAAGTGGCATATGCAAGCAAAGCGTTTTCAACGATTGCCATGCTGCAGATCGCAGAAGAAGAGGGATTATCGCTTGATGTTGTATCAGGCGGTGAACTATATACAGCTCTCGCAGCCGGCTTTCCTGTTGAAAGAATTCATTTTCATGGTAATAACAAGAGCCGGGAAGAGCTTGAAATGGCAATCGAACATAAGATTGGCTGCATTGTCGTCGATAATTTCCATGAGATTGAATTGCTTAAAGAAGTCTGCAATGAGAAACATACTACCGTAAAAATATTATTAAGGGTTACCCCAGGAATTGAAGCACATACGCATGATTATATTTTAACCGGCCAAGAAGATTCAAAATTTGGGTTTGATCTGCAAAATGGTCAAGCAGAGAAGGCACTGCTCACAGCGCTTCACTTTAAACATTTTGAAGTGCTTGGACTTCATTGCCATATCGGATCACAGATTTTTGAAACGACAGGTTTTTTATTAGCGGCAAAGAAAATAGTTGAAAAGCTTGATAGTTGGAAAAAACAATTTTCATTTGAAGCGAAGGTTTTGAACTTGGGTGGAGGATTTGGGATTCGCTATACGAAAGAGGATGAGCCCATCCAGCCATACCAATATGTCAACTCGATTATTGAGGAAGTGAAAAATTTAGTAGAACAATTTTCTTTAGCGCTTCCTGAAATATGGATTGAACCAGGCCGATCACTTGTCGGTGACGCAGGAATTACCCTTTATAAGGTGGGATCCTCTAAAGAAGTACCTGGTGTAAGACGATATTTGGCGGTCGATGGCGGGATGAGCGATAATATCAGACCTGCTCTTTATCAAGCAAAATATGAAGCAGTCCTTGCTAATAAGCCTTTAGATAAACCGCATGAGACGGTTTCCATCGCCGGAAAATGCTGCGAATCAGGAGATATGTTAATTTGGGATCTACCATTGCCGAAAACAAATGAAGATGATATTCTTGCAGTATTTTGTACAGGAGCCTATGGATATTCGATGTCTAATAACTATAATCGTCTGCCTCGTCCAGCCGTCGTCTTCGTAGAGAATGGCAAAGCCGCTCTTGTAGTAAAAAGAGAGACGTATGAGGATCTTGTTAGACTCGATTTGCCACTAAGATAAAAGGACAATCATAGCTTTTCAAAAAATAATCTATTTTCGTAAGAAAATAGATTATTTTTGTCAAATAGTGTAGAATGTTGAATAGTGAAATATCCTCAGCTGTTTTTTGGAGGAAAATATTGATGAAAAAAAGCAAATGGGTTATTTTCGGCCTTCTTATTGTTTTATCGCTTTTATGGGGAATTCTATATTGGATTTTTATAGCTCCAAAGCATTCATAATAATAATGATTGATTGAAAATCATTTATTTTGTATGATTAAGTGTGTTCGCAACATGAAGTAAATCTACATATAATACATAAATATTTATATTTAAATCGCGAAAAAATCGACGAACGCTGCAATAGGTTTATATAATATAATGAGGGATCAATATGTTAATTCGTTATAAGAAGACATACGAGAAAATTGCAATGGGTTTATTATCCTTCATGCCAACTGAGAAGGATTTAAAAAAGCTCCAGTTGACGATGAAAGAATATGAAACAGAAGAAGATTGGCAGCTTTTTTTATGGAAAGAAGAAGATATTATTGGTCTTCTCGGAGTCCTCATTTTGGAGGAAACAAAAGGCTTGGAAATTCAACATATTTCTGTTAATCCATCCCATCGTTTTCAAGGTATTGGCAAAAGAATGGTAAAGGCGCTTCAGGAAATGTATCCTAATAAAAAAATAACAGCTAATCAAAATACGGCAGCTTTTATTGAAAAATGCAAATCATGTTCATAATATAAAAAGGCAACGGCGAATCTTATCCGTTGTCTTTTCTTAATTTCATCGCAAGGAATCTTGCGTTAATGACACTTGTTCTATCGCGCAATTTATGCCGATGAACGATATCTTCTATAGCCAGATCACTTTCATTCCCCCATTTGAAACCGTTTTGATCACACGCAATCTGGCATTCTTTGAGTAGTATTGGGTCTGTAATCGGAAGTTCATTACTTTTATAGGGTACCGAATGTGAAATATCTGATAATCTCTGTCTCACATCCAAAAGAAGTTGATGACCGTTAATACCGAATGAATGAATGGATTCCATTTGGAAGGAAAAAATCATTAAGGAGTTTTCTAACGTCTTTTTTGCCCCCTTTAAATTTCCTCTTCTATAATGATAATTTGAAACCGCTAATTGAATAAAGCCTACCAAAATGGATTTTTTGTTTCCGGGATCAACTTGTTTCCAATATTCCTCCAGGATTTCATGACATTCAAAATAATCACGGTCTCCATGGAAATGGGCTAAATATTGGATATATTCTGCAGGATACAATGAGTTCCCCCCAATCAAATTCAAGGTATGTATAGTGTAGCATATCTTGAGGCACCAAGATAAAGTAGGAATGAAAAACACTCGGTACGAAAACGAAAAAAAAGCCCGCCTATTTAGACGGGCCTTTAGTGCTTAAGAAATTACCAAATCCAAGAAGCACCAACGATAATCAATAGAATGAATAATACTACGATTAACGCAAAACCTGCACCAAAACCGTCAGTCATATTCAATACCTCCTAAATAATAATTGGTCTTTTCCCTGTCATCATATGTAAGGTAATTGTCCAGTGTTTGGGCAAACATCATGTTTTCAATAATAATGGGAAACGTTAAGGGTGATTTTTCTATTGGATAACCATGATGATTCCTCTATACTATAGATAGTCAATGATGAAAAAGGACGAAACTTTTTATGAATATTGGTGATGTACAATGCCATACCAGGTGAAAATTGATGCATTTGAAGGGCCGTTAGATTTACTCCTCCATTTAATAAATCGGCTCGAAATAGATATATATGATATTCCGGTAGCCCAAATCACGGAACAATACTTAAGCTATATAAAAACGATGAACGAGCTTAGGCTTGATATTGCCAGCGAATTTCTTGTAATGGCGGCAACGCTTCTGGCTATCAAGAGTAAAATGTTATTGCCAAAGCATGAAGAGGTTCTTGATGAACCGAATGATGAAATTTCTTATGAAGAGGACCCGCGAGATGAGCTTGTAGAACGGCTGATTGAATATCGAAAATTTAAAGAAGCTGCACATGATTTAAAATCATTGGAAGAGGAACGAGGGCTGATGTATACAAAGCCACCAAGTGATCTCTCTGATTTTTCAAAAGAAAAGCAGCCGGAAAAAACGGAGCTAAATGTTTCGTTGTATGATATGTTAGCAGCCTTTCAAAAATTATTACGAAGAAAAAAGCTTCAAAGGCCAATGGCAACCAAAATAACCAGGCAGGAAATTTCGATTGAAAAAAGAATGACTGAGATCATGGTGGAACTAAAACAGCTGAAAGGCCGTAAAAGTTTTAATGACTTATTTCCCTATCCTGATAAAGAACATATTGTCGTAACCTTTTTGGCCATTTTGGAGTTAATCAAACGAAAAGAAATTGATGTGGAACAACGAGAAAACTTTAGTGAAATTTTCGTTGAAGCAATTAAGGAAGGAAGAAATGTGGTTGGAAATTATTAATTGGAGCAGTATTTTAGAAAGTCTTTTGTTTGCCGCGGGCGATGAGGGATTGACATTAAAGCAATTGGCTGAGGTTTTAGAAGTAGATGAATTTAAAGCTACTGAAATTATTGAGGAAGCTAAGCTTGAATATGAACGCAATCAGAATCGGGGAATCATCATTGTGCAGTTGGCCGGGACTTATCAATTAGCTACAAAGAAAGAAAACGCTGCTTACCTTAAAAAGTTGGTTGATTCACCTAATACCGCCACATTATCACAAGCTGCATTAGAAACATTAGCCATCATCGCATATAAACAACCGATTACTCGCACTGAAATTGAAGAAATTCGCGGAGTCAAAACAGAAAGGCCGATTCATACGCTTGTTTCAAAAGCGTTAATTAAAGAAGTTGGGCGGGCCGAGGGTACAGGGAGAGCATATTTATATGGAACAACCAAGGAATTTCTTGACTATTTTGGATTGAAAAGTCTTGAGGAATTACCACAGCTGCCTGAAAAATTAGATGAGGATTTTGTCCAAGACGAAGCCGATTTATTTTTTGAGAAATTTCAAGAAACTCTTAATTCATAAAACAATAAAGAATATTTATGCTAAAATGGATATAGTAAACAAAATTTTCTTATTATTTGGCTGTGTTAAAGGCTAATGTTGATTTTATAACTGTTGATTGGAGCGAAAATCAACAACCAAGTTTAACACAGCCTAATATTTTGGGAGTGGATTATGGTGCTGATTAATCAATGCGGCGGGTATGAGCTGGAAAAGGAAAAATCAAATACTTCAGAAGATTTTTTTAACAGAAGCGAAGTAACATTTATGGAAGATGGCGAAGAAAAAACATTGCATGTCCTATATGTTAGATATTTTGCTGAACTCTTTCAGGAATTCACCCCTTATCAACAAAACCCAATTTTTGATGAGGTAGAATTTAAAGACATTGTTGCTCTTATTTGTCTAATTAAAAATCCGGGACTTCGCAATCGTAAACGACTCTATATTAATTCCAAGAATGAATTTGCCGCTTATTTTAAAGATATTGACTTTAAAAAGCTTCCTGAAATCTTTCAGACATTAAAACAAAATAAAAGCTTTGAATTAAAATCTCCACTTGAATTTATTTTGCAGTCAAATTAATCGATACATGAAACTATGGGGGTGTAGACATGGGAAATACGCTAGTAATATCTCAGCTAAATGATGTTAAGGGTTTCTTGAATCAAGTAATTACAACGATGAGTGACTTTTTAAATGAAACGAATATTTCGCAATTAAATCCTGCGAATGAAGAAGAGAGCACGTATTATAAACAAATTTTTTCCCATTTACGAAAGCTGGTCGTTTATAGTGAAGAAAGCCTGGATACTTGTTCTGTCATTCTTCAGAGCGATCCATTTCAAAAGTCAGCAGCTGAAAAAACGCTTTATCGAATTTTTCATACATGTATTGAAGAATTTTTTTCTCCCAAAAATGATGCATGGTTTGAAGATAGCAGATCTGCCTATACAGGAAAAAATTCGATTAAATTCTATAAAGCCGTTCCAGATAAACTCCATCAAATGATTAAAGGGCTTGAGGGAGAATTTCAGAGAATTCGTGAAGAGCTTGAGTTTTATGAAACTGACTACCGTACTAAAATGATACAATCAAAATAAATGAAATCAAGGGTTATCCTGTAAAAGGGATAGCCCTTTTTCATATTTAAATCATTTTTACATACCATTTAGGTAAAGTTGAAAATCGCTTTCAGAAATGAGGGATAGGATGAAAAAACGTTTTAGCCAATATGTAAACGAATTATTTGCCTGGAATGAGCAAATGAAAAGTTTCCTTGAATCAGAAAAGGTTGGTGCCGACTCCGAATTGTGGGAGAAGCTTGATGATTTCACTGAAATGATTGAAAACACGAGAACCGAATTGTCAGATTCAGATTTACTTCATCTCCAATCGAAAGCGGAGCAGCTTCATGCACAAATGGAAAATTATTTTAATAGAAAACAAGAAATCGGAAATATATGGGTGATAGAAAAATCCTTGCCTCCTGGCGGTCATACACTTCCTGATTTGTCCTACCCCTATAATGGACTGGAACCCTATATCTCTGAAGAAATTATGAAGCTTCACCATACAAAGCATCATCAAGCCTACGTAGATGGGTTGAATAAAGCCGAACTAAACCTGAAAAAAGACCGGGAGACAAATGATTTCTCGTTAATTAAACATTGGTCCAGAGAGTTGGCCTTTCATGGTTCGGGGCACTACCTCCACACAATTTTTTGGAAGAACATGACTCCGAACGGAGGCGGCAGCCCGCAGGGGCTTTTAAAAGGAGAAATCGAAAGTTATTTTAGTAGTTTTGAAGCATTTAAAAAACAGTTTTCCGAAGCCGCAAAACAAGTCGAAGGAGTGGGCTGGGCCATCTTGGTATGGTCACCAAGAGCAAGGCATTTGGAAATCCTTCAATCTGAAAGGCATATGCTGTTAACTCAGTGGGATACCATTCCATTACTAGTCCTTGATGTTTGGGAGCATGCGTATTATCTTCAGTATAAAAACAAGCGGGCTGATTACGTGGACGCGTGGTGGAACATTGTCAACTGGCATGATGTTGAAATCCGTTATGAGAAAGCAGCAGAAATCAAATGGCCAGCATTTTAAAAATGAACAATTGGGTCATTTCTTCCTCTAATAGTCATATCGAGCCTTGTCCCGCATAAAATTAATGTAGAAATTAAAGAAGGGGACGAGGTATATCTAATGAGAATGGTCTGGAAGTTAGTTATTTTTTGCCTTATAGTTGCACTTTTCATTGCTCACATTCCTCAAAAGGTGGATGCTTCCGTTTCCGTACATGCCCAAAGCGCCATTTTAATGGAGCAGAAAACAGGCAGAATCCTCTTTGAAAAGGATGCCAATACAAAACGAAGAATCGCAAGTATAACAAAAATTATGACAGCTATCATAGCAATTGAATCGGGAAAAATGAATAAATATGTCACCATAAGCGAAAAGGCGACTCATGCTGAAGGTTCTTCCGTCTACCTAAAGCCGGGGGAAAAAGTAAAATTAAAGGATTTAGTTTACGGATTAATGCTGCGGTCTGGTAATGATACAGCTGTTGCAATTGCCGAATACATTGGTGGAAGCGTTGAGGGTTTTGCCTATTTAATGAATGAAAAAGCAAGACAAATTGGGATGTATAATTCCCATTTTACCAATCCTCATGGACTCGATGATTCGAATAATCATTATTCAACGGCATATGATATGGCATTATTAATGCGCTATGCAATGATGAATAAAACATTCCAAAAAATATCTGGTACAAAAGTTTATCGTGCAGCCAATCCAACCGAGGATTGGGATCGGGTTTGGAGAAACAAAAATCGTTTGCTTACAAAATACCAATACTGCACCGGCGGTAAAACAGGCTATACAAAGCTTGCGAAAAGGACACTGGTGTCAACAGCGACTAAAGGTGATATGAGTCTGATTGCCGTAACATTGAATGACTCGGATGATTGGAATGATCATATTGCTATGTATGAAAGTGGATTTAAAGGCTATGACATGGCAGAGGTTTTATCAAAGGGTAAAATTGATATCTCAACAAACAAATTTTATAAAGATCATTTGTTTTTAAAGAATGCAGTTGTTTATCCGGCTACGAGCAGCGAGATGAATTTATTCTCCATTAAATATAAAGTCATAAAGCCGCAAAAAAAATGGGCATCTTCTAAGAAAATGGTTAAAATCGTTGGAAAAGCACTTGTGTATTTGGACGGGCGTGTCATAAAAGAAGTGCCTATTTATTATCAAAGCACCCCGATAAAAACGGATAGCATGTTTGGTTCTTTTAAAGAAATTTTCCTCGCAACCATTGGTGTGAAAACAAATGGTTAACTATATTTGGGTGTTTATGTTTCTTGTAGGAATCATTTTTGGGATGATCAACGGAAGGATGGAGGAAGTAAATAAGGCACTTTTTACCGGATCCGGGGAAGCCGTGACCCTATGTATTGGGCTTATTAGCATCTTGGTTTTTTGGCTGGGAATGATGCGGATTGCTGAAAAATCAGGACTACTTGAACGTCTTTCGAAATTTTTTCGACCGGTAGTGAAGCTTCTTTTTCCTGAAATTCCAACCAACCATCCGGCAATGGGCTATATTTTGTCAAATATGATCTCAAATATGTTTGGATTAGGAAATGCGGCCACGCCGCTTGGGATAAAAGCGATGGAGGAATTAAAAAAGTTAAATGGCGGAAAAAATTCAGCAAGCAGGTCAATGGTTACTTTTTTGGCATTGAACACAGCCAGTGTAACGATTATTCCAACCACTGTTATCGCGATTAGAATGAATTATCATTCTGCTTCTCCTACTGAAATCGTAGTACCAACTTTAATTGCGACAATCCTTTCTGCGTTAGGCGCAATCCTGATTGATCGGTATTTTTATTATCGCAGAAAGCGAAAGGGATGAAAATTACATGGAGCTGATTTCGATTATTTCCCTAGGTTTTATCCCCGTATTAATAGGTTTCATATTACTTTACGCCACTTTTAAACAGGTCCCTACGTATGAAAGTTTTGTTGAAGGCGGCAAAGAGGGAATTAAAATAGCTATTTCAATCATTCCATTTTTGGTTGGAATGCTTGCTGCGATTACTGTTTTCCGGGCATCGGGAGCATTGGATGCTTTAATGAAATGGATTCGACCGGCAATGGAATCAATTGGGGTTCCTGCAGAAATTGTGCCCTTATTATTTATCAGGCCAATTTCCGGAACAGCTGCCCTTGGAATGACGAGTGATTTAATTGCCGTTTATGGTCCAGATTCCTTTATCGGAAGACTTGCTTCTGTACTGCAAGGGAGCACGGACACCACCTTCTATGTTTTAACTGTTTATTTTGGTGCAGTTGGCATCAAAAAAATGGGTGATGCATTAAAAGTGGGTCTGCTGGCCGATTTAGTTGGAATTGTGGTTGCTATTATCGTGGTAGCAGTTATTTTCGGAGCAAAGTAAAAAAGCGAGTTCTCTTTCGGAGGCTTGCTTTTTTATTTTTATTTAAACTTCCACTATACTTTGAAAAATGGCGAAGTTGTGTCATAATTCATAAGGATAGAACCATGAAACGGGATAAAATTTTGAGGTGACACATTTATGGAGAGATTACAAAAAGTAATCGCCCGAGCAGGCATTGCTTCTAGAAGAAAGTCAGAAGAATTAATAAAAGAAGGAAAAGTAAAGGTCAATGGAAAAGTGGTAACTGAACTGGGGATTAAGGTTACTTCGTCTGATAAAGTTGAAGTAAATGAAATTCAAATTGAAAGGGAAGAACCAGTCTATTTCTTATTATATAAACCACGTGGTGTTATTTCTAGTGTAAGCGATGACAAAGGAAGGAAAGTGGTGACTGATTTCTTTTCTGATTTTAAAGAAAGGATCTACCCTGTTGGACGTCTCGATTATGACACCACAGGTCTATTGTTGCTAACAAATGATGGAGAATTCGCCAATTTGCTCATGCACCCGAAAAATGAAATTGAAAAAGTCTATGTAGCCAAAGTCAAGGGAATTCCATTAAAAGAATCGTTAAGAAAATTAGAAAAGGGTATCCGTCTTGAAGATGGGAAAACAGCTCCTGCCAAAGTGAAAATGCTTTCATTGGATAAAAAGAAACAAACGGCGATTGTTGAAATCATTATTCATGAAGGCCGGAACCGCCAAGTGAAGCGAATGTTTGAAGCAATTGGCCACGAGGTATTAAAATTAAAACGTGAACGGTATGGTTTTTTAACTTTAAATGGTCTAACAGCTGGGGATGCAAGAGAATTGACGCCGCATGAAGTGAAACAGCTTAGAGCACTGGCAATGGAATCAACAAATAAAAAGTCATAAAATTGTCACATTTACATTTGGTGTTAACACTACGAATGTGGTGTTAATGCTATAATTTAGACAAAAAGTGTCAAGTGAATTACTGGAGGGGTATAAATGAAAAAACGGCGATTAGTAATGAGAACCATTATCCTTTTTGTTTTAGGTGCAGCCGTTGCCTATACACTTTATGCCAATTTTACGAAGGATGACCAGCAGCAAGTTGCCATCGACAAACAAGCTCCTGACTTTGTATTAAAAGATATGCAGGGGAAAAAACATCATCTTTCTGAATATAAGGGGCAGGGAGTGTTTCTGAATTTTTGGGGAACATGGTGTAAGCCGTGTGAAACTGAAATGCCATACATAAATAACCAATACCATCAATTTAAAGACAAAGGTGTTCAAGTTCTTGCGGTAGACATAAATGAATCCGATCTCGCTGTCAATCAATTTGCCAACCAATATAAGCTTGATTTTCCAATCATGATTGATAAAGATAAACAGGTCATGAGTGCATATGGGATTGACCCGCTGCCTGCCACTTTTTTAATTGATAAAAATGGAAATGTTATAAAATATTATACTGGTCAATTAACAGAAGAAAAGGTAAGGGATTTTATGGAGCAAATTAAACCTTAAGGTTGTTGGGAGTTTTTACAATGAAAGATGTGAAATGTGAATGCGGGCATGTGAATCCGCATGGCACTGTATTATGCGAGGCGTGCGGAAAAGTTCTTGATGAAAACGAAAATGATAAACAATTAGTAGATATGCGCTATGAAGGCAGCGCCCGTCGTTCGCAAACTTACAATAAAACCATTATTGATAAAATTTGGAATTTCTTTTCTTCGGTAAAAGTCGGAGTTTGGTTGATTGTCATCACCTTAATTGCTTCGTCCATCGGGACTATTTTTCCGCAGGAAATGTATATACCGCCTACTATGCAGGCTTCCGACTTTTATCAGCAACAATACGGCTGGTTAGGAAAAGTTTATTATCAGCTTGGCTTTGATAACTTATACAGCTCATGGTGGTATTTATTGCTAATTGCAATGATCGGAGTTTCTCTTGTTATCTGCAGTATTGACCGGGTTGTTCCTTTATGGAAGGCTTTAAAAGCACAAAATGTGACAAGGCACGGCGGCTTTTTAATGCGCCAGCGTATTTTTGGAATAAATCTTCATGTAAATGAAGGGGATCTTACTCTAGTTAAAAAGCATTTAAAAGCAAAACGTTATCATGTTCGAGAAGAAAATGGTGATTTATTAGCAGAAAAAAACCGTTTTTCACGATGGGGTCCGTATGTTAATCATGTTGGATTAATTATCTTTTTAATAGGCGCCATGATGCGGTTTATACCAGGAATGTATGTGGATAAGGTTCTTTGGATACGAGAAGGTGAAACAGCGGTAATCCCGGGTACCAATGGTGAATATTATCTTCATAATAATAAATTTATTCTACAACTCTATGATAAGAATAAGGATAAAACCTTTCAGCAGGCTCTAAATCGCGTGAATCAGGTTGCGAAAAATTACCAATCCAATGTCGTTCTTTATCAGCGGGTGGGTCATGGAATTACTGGTGAAACACCAGATCTAAAAAAAATTAAAGACTACAGTATCCGAGTGAATGAGCCTTTAGAATTCAATCGCTTCTCAGTTTATCAGGTTGATTATAAATTGGATGAGCTAAATGCCATGACATTCGCACTAACCAATAAAAATACCGGTCAAGCATTCGGGCAACTTAAGATTAATCTTTATGATCCAAAACCAGTTTATCAACTTGGTAAAGGATATGAAGTGAAAATTCTCAGTTATTTTCCTGATTTTGAATTTGAAAAAAACGGGCAGCCCACAACCAAATCGAGGACTCCAAACAATCCAGCCTTCGTATTTCGAATGATCACACCGGATAAACCAAAAGGGGAAACAAGTTTTGTGGCTCTTATGCAAACTATTGAGCCTTTTGGAAATAATAAGTATAAAATGTCATTTAAAGGGATTGAGACAAAGAATATATCCGGATTAACGGTTCGAAAGGATTTAACGCTTTGGGCAATTATTTTGGGCGGGATTGTGTTTATGATTGGTGTCATCCAAGGTGCATATTGGAATCATCGGAGAATATGGGTTCAAAATAAGAATGGGGAAGTTTGGATTGCAGCCCACACCAACAAGAATTGGTACGGATTGAAACGCGAAATTGAATTTATTTTACATGATACAAATCTTTCGATCCCAGAGGATCAACTTCAGACAGAGAAAGCTGAAAAGGAGGAAGAATAGTTGGTATCACTAAGTAGTAATTTGCTTTTTATTGCCTTTATCCTTTATTTAATCGCGACACTATTCTATGGCGGTTCCATTAAAGCCAAAAAGGAATTTGAAGAGAAAAAGGGAACAAACCGATGGGGGAAAATAGCTGTATTCCTGACCATTATTGGTTTTCTTTCACAATTGGGATTTTTTATTTTAAGGTGGATCGCTTCTGGACATGCACCAGTTAGTAATATGTTTGAGTTTACCACTTTTTTTGGAATGGCTCTTGTTGGTGCATTTATTATCATTTATTTCATCTATCGGACGGCGCTCCTCGGGTTATTTACAATGCCGGTGGCTATTCTCGTTATCGCTTATGCGAGCATGTTTCCTCGCGATATTACACCATTAATTCCGGCTTTGCAAAGTTATTGGCTCTATATTCATGTAACTACTGCTGCTATTGGCGAGGCGATTTTAGCGGTTAGCTTTGCGGCAGGACTTATTTATTTGGTCAAGGCGATTGATCAGACAAAAGCAAATAAACGGACATTTTGGCTTGAAGTTGTCATGTTCGGGCTAGTTACAACACTTGGATTTGTTTTTGTATCATCCGCATTTTCAGCCGCGAATTATCAAGAAAAATTCAACTGGGTTGATAAGAATAATAATAAGGTAACAGTGGAATATACCATGCCTGCACTAGTCGGACCACATAAAGGAGAATTATTAACAAAAGGGGCTTTAGAGCCCGTTATTGAAATGCCCGCACTGATCAATGCAAAGAAAATGAACACAGTTATATGGTCCTTAGCTGGCGGTCTTTTATTATACGCTTTAATCCGATTAATCCTAAGAAAGCGGATTGCCGCTTCTTTAAAGCCTTGGGTTAAAAATGTAAAGCTTGATTTTGTAGATGAAATTAGCTATCGTTCGGTTCTTATCGGTTTTCCAGTCTTCACTTTAGGTGCCTTGATATTTGCGATGATTTGGGCACAAGTAGCATGGACCCGTTTCTGGGGCTGGGATCCAAAAGAAGTTTGGGCATTAATTACCTGGCTCTTTTATGCCGCATTTTTACACCTTCGCCTCTCAAAAGGCTGGCACGGAGAAAAATCAGCCTGGCTCGGCGTCATCGGATTTGTCATTATTATGTTTAACCTCGTCGCAGTCAACCTTGTCATTGCCGGTCTTCATTCATATGCAGGATAATATATGGGGTCAGTCCCCCACTTCGTTAATGCGTTAAATCGGTGGGGGACTGACCCCTTTTGTCATAATTCTGACACAGTTGAAAAGCCATTTTTTCCGAAATTATAGCCAAATATAAAGCCATTTTGTAAAATAACAACATGGGGGGATTAATAATGGAAAAAGACGTGAAAATATTAGTTGTTGATGATGAAGAAAGAATTCGCCGTTTATTAAAGATGTACTTAGAACGCGAAGATTTTTATATTGATGAAGCAGAAGATGGAAATGAAGCATTAGCAAAGGCGATTGAAAATGATTATGATGTCGTTCTTCTTGACCTTATGATGCCTGGTAAGGATGGAATTGAAGTCTGCCGGGAATTAAGGGAAAAGAAAGCAACTCCGGTTATCATGTTAACAGCAAAAGGTGAAGAAATAAATCGTGTTCAAGGATTCGAAGTGGGAACTGATGATTATATCGTTAAGCCATTCAGTCCTCGGGAAGTGGTCCTGCGTGTAAAGGCACTGCTCCGAAGATCATCTCAGACAAGCTACCTTCAAACGGAAACAACGACAAAGGATGTTATTGTATTCCCTCATTTAACCATTGATAATGATGCACATCGTGTCACTGCAGATGGGAAAGAAGTCAGCTTAACTCCGAAGGAATATGAACTGCTTTATTTTCTTGCAAAAGCACCTGATAAAGTATTCGACCGTGAACAGCTTTTAAAAGAAGTATGGCACTATGAATTTTTTGGTGATTTACGGACAGTTGATACGCATGTAAAACGCCTTCGTGAAAAATTAAACAAAGTGTCCGAACAAGCAGCAAGTATGATTTTAACAGTTTGGGGAGTCGGTTACAAATTTGAGGTTGTAAATGAATGACCTTCTTACGAAGTGTTGTCGGTAAGCTTTGGTTTACCATTCTCCTGTTGGTATCAGTTGTACTATTCATCTTAACAGTAATGCTCCTCGAATTTTTTCAAAATAATAATATTATCGAAACGAAAACAAATTTGACCAATACTGCAGAAAAGATTGCAGATGTACTAGAAAAACATCAGGGAGAAAATTTTCCGCTTGGTTTAGAAATATCTTGGGAGATTATCGATAAAGAAACAAAGGTTGTAGTTATTAAAAATGACCATGAAATTTATTACTCCCCAAATACGGAGGAAACAAAAAAGCTCACCTTTACAGATATAAAAAATGACACTTTATTAGATAAAGTCTTTGTTCAGAATAATAATGTTGAAAAAGTTTCCAGTCTTCCTTCCGGCCAAAACGAAGTGAATAGTTCTGGAAACTATTCCATTATCGGTGTTCCGCTGCATTTTAATGACGGAAAAAGTGGTGCAGTTTTTATTTATCAATCATTAGCAGTGATGCAAAAAACGAGCCATGACACCACAAAATTTATTCTATTGGCAGCGGGAGTTGCGATCATTTTAACCACCATTTTTGCTTTCTTTTTATCAACTAGAATTACGGCCCCATTAAGAAAGATGAGAGAGGCTGCTTTTGAGGTTGCCCGAGGGAAATTTGACACAAAAGTACCAATCCTTACACATGATGAAATTGGTGAATTAGCAACAGCATTTAATCAAATGGGCAGACAATTAAAATTCAATATGAATGCCCTAAGCCAAGAAAAAGAACAACTTGCCAGTATCCTAAGCAGTATGGCAGATGGCGTTATTACTTTTAATCGTGATGGTACAATACTCATCACAAATCCGCCTGCAGATCGTTTTCTTCAATATTGGTATTATGAAAAGGGCGGACTTGGAGCAAATTCTGAGGCAATACCGTCACAAGTAATGGAACTTTTCCAGCATGCTGTTGATACAGAAAAAGAAAAAATCGGTGAAATTTCTCTTCAAGGACGTCATTGGGTAATCCTGGTCAGTCCGCTGTACAGCAATCGTTTTATCCGTGGTGCAGTAGCAGTGTTGCGAGATATGACGGAGGAACGGCAATTAGACAAAATGAGAAAAGATTTTATTGCGAATGTTTCACATGAATTAAGAACACCAATCTCCATGCTCCAAGGTTACAGTGAAGCAATTGTTGATGATATTGCCGAAACTCAGGAAGAGAAAAAAGAAATGGCGAAAGTGATATATGATGAATCGTTAAGAATGGGGCGACTCGTGAACGAATTACTGGATTTAGCAAGAATGGAAGCGGGCCATATTCAATTAACCATTGAGGAAGTAAATCTTTCTTCCTTTATAAATAGAATTATTCATAAATTTCAAGGCTTAGCAAGGGATACTGAAATCCAGCTAACTGCTGAAATTGAAAATGATATTCCTTCCGTCTCCTTTGATCCTGATCGAATTGAACAAGTTCTTACCAATCTAATTGATAATGCATTTAGACATACAAAGAAAAATGGTTCAGTAAACCTAATTGTCAAACAAGATGACAAAGGTATTATGATCGAAGTAGCCGATTCAGGTTCTGGAATACCGGAAGATGATTTACCTTTTGTATTTGACCGCTTTTATAAGGCGGACAAGGCGCGCACAAGAGGGAAAGCTGGGACTGGGTTAGGTCTTGCCATTGCAAAAAATATTATTGAAGCACATCGTGGTCGAATATCCGTTCAAAGTAAAGTCGGTCATGGAACGACATTTTCCTTCTTTTTACCTCGAAAATAAGAAAAATTTAAAATATTATGACGATTGTTCTTGATACACGCGGAACAATTTAAAGAAAACTCATCCAATATATTTTGGGTGAGTTTTCTTTATCATCTTATGAAAAACAAAAAGTATTTCCAATAAAAGCCTTTCGTTTTAAAGGAAAAAAGTCTATAGTAGTGAAGTGAAACTTTTTATACATATTTTTCGACTAATTCTTAGAACGGGGAGGGGTAGTGATGGACTCCGTTTTCGATGAGCTTTATCATAAATATCATCATGATGTTTTTCAATTTCTATTTTATATGGTAAGAAATAAAGAACATGCAGAGGATCTTGTTCAAGAAGTTTATATAAGGGTTTTTAAGTCATATCATCGATTTGAAGGGAAAAGCAGCGCAAAAACATGGTTATTTTCGATTGCTAGAAATGTAGCTATTGATTTCTTCCGCAAGCAGCGGGGCTGGAAAGACCGATTGCTTGAAAAATTTGATTGGTCTTCCAATCTAGTGAAGGATGAAAATCTAATACCAGAGGAAATTGCCGTTCAAAAAGAAGAAATAAAGTGGATTTACAAATGCCTTGAATTTTGCACGATGGATCAAAGATTAGTTATTGTCCTGCGTTATTTACAGGACCTGTCCATTTCCGAGACGGCTCATGCTTTGGGTTGGACGGAAAGTAAAGTTAAAACCACCCAGCACCGTTCATTAAAGGTTTTAAAGAGGCATATGGATTTACTTTATGAAAAGGAGGGGTTGAAAAGTGAAAAAGTCAGAGTGGAGCGATAAACAGCTCGAAGATTTACTAAGGCAAATGCCGAAAATACATGATCATCGCGATCCTCGTGACATTTATCAAAACCTTTCTATAAAAAAGCGGAGAATGAAGGCTTGGTTAGTGCCTGGAATTGCCGCAGCCGCAGCCTTCCTGTTAATGTTAATTCTAGTCCCAAATGTATTGAATAGATTGCAGCTATCAACTGATAACGCAAATAAAAGTAATATATCTAGTAGAAATATAGAGCTTTCTCCAATGAAAAAAAATGCAACAGCCTTGCTGAAAAAAAGTAGCACACCGCTGCAGCATTTTGATGAAACAGGTACTGCAAAAGGTTCTCTCATGGGGTTGAATAGTGTAAAAACCGCTGTTTACCAAGATGATATCCAGAATGGAAAAGTGATAACTTATTGGGTTCCGGACCCAGAAGGACAAATTTTAATCCCCGTATCAAAAATTATTACGAACGTAAAGGATAAATCTTGGATTACATTATTTAATGAAAATATGACAACGTTAAGGGAAGAAGAATGGGGATTAAGTGAATATTACCCTGTTAACGCCAGGCTGACATATAATAAAACAGAAAATAGTGTGAATGTAGATGTGCCGGCAAACCATCATTATGGACAGGGAGCAGCTAATGAAACGAATTTTGTCAATGCGATAAGACAGGATATATCGACGAATAGTAACGCGAAAATCATTAAGCTGTCTACGGAGGGACAGCCGGGAATTAATCTAGGGAATTTTGGGGTATTAAGTAAAATACCAATTTTCACAGAAACAAGAAGGGCCTACTTCCGGTTCATTCCAAAGAGAAGGAATAAACCTTTTTTAGTCCCCACACAAGACCGATATAAGGATATTCAATCTGCACTAGAAGCCATGAAAAAAGATAAAAAAGATTTAGGCTTGAAGGCGTCGCTTTTGCCATCATTTCAAATCAAGAACGCATTCATCAAAAATAGAAGCCTGAATGTAACTCTAAAAGAAAATTTAATGATGAAGGATGACGCCAATACGCTGTATTGCTTAGAAGCTTTATTGTTAACAGCTAAAGAATTTGGTGCGAATACTGTTAGAATGACTAATGCTCCAATTGTAAGGATTGGCCCCTTCGATTTAACAAAACCATTACAGGTCCCAGTGGCACCGAATTTAAGATAAAAAAAATCAACCGCGTTGTGGTTGGTTTTTTTTATGTATAAAACCATTATAGTCTCCAAATTATAACATGTATGTGTTGCCCAAATTACACCATGAAGGATGTTCTAAATGAATGCATATGTTCATATGGTTTGTAGGAGGTAACAAGATTTAAGGAGGAAAAGAATGCGTGACTATTTAAAAAGGTTTTTGATTGTCGTCATAATGGCTCTTTGCATCAGTTTGTTATTTATTGGCGGGATCCATTCTGAAGCAAGTGCACTTGTTAAACACAGGAATAACACGGAATGGATATGGCCGGCAGGGGGAATCATATCGGATTCCTATGGCTCACGAATGGGGAAACATAAAGGAATTGATATAGCAGGTAAATTGGATTCTCCTATCTTGGCAGTTGAAGATGGAGTAGTTGAGAAATCATATTACTCAAATACATATGGTAATGTAGTCTTTATTAAACATTCAAATCAATTTGTTACAGTATATGCGCACCTACATAAAAGGAGTGTAATGGAAGGTAAAACGGTGAAGCAAGGTCAAGTTATCGGGAAAATGGGGAGCACTGGTCAAGCTACCGGGGTCCACCTTCATTTCGAAACACATAAAAGGACTTGGACTTTTGACAAAAAGCACGCCCTTGACCCTGAAAACCTTTTGGGGAAAGTCGATGTGGGGGAACATGTCCAAGTTGGAATTGCAAGTCGGGGGGAAATGCTTTGGAGGTAAGCTCCCATTTTCAACATGGGGTTAAAACAATTAAAGTAAACTACATAGTAAAAAAAGGCGATACCTTAATATCAATAGCAAGGAAAAAAAAAATAACAGTCGAAAGACTGAAAAAAATGAACCGTTTAAAAACAGACCTGATTAAACCGAAACAACCCTTAATTGTTAAATAATATAAAGCCCACATATGAACATGCGGGCTTTGTATTTAAATTTCTGGCTCTATTAAACTTGGTTGTTGATTGCAGCGAAGTGGCCTCGCTTTCCGCGGGGAGGTTCCGGGAGCCTCCTCGGCGCTTTGGCGCCTGCGGGGTCTCCCGTGACCTCTTCATCCCTCAGGACATTGAATTTTACATCATTGACTCCACCCACGCACGAAGGAAATGCGTTAGCATTTTCGAGGAGTCGAGCGCCCTCCGCTCCAATCAACAGTTGTAATAAATCAACCTTCGACTTTAACACAGGCATATTTTTATAAACTTTTAGTGAATAAGTGTTTAATACTTCACAAGACAATCTTTTTTCAGTATAATTAAGAAAAAAATATTGATCTATCTTCGGGGCAGGGTGAAATTCCCGATCGGCGGTATTGAGAACATTTCTCTAAGCCCGCGAGCCTTTATGGCAGGATTTGGTGCAATTCCAAAGCCGACAGTATAGTCTGGATGGGAGAAGATGGAGGTTCTGCAGACGTTCAAAAAATATTGATTTATTGAACGTTTATTAAGTATGCCTTTTAAAACTCCCTCAAGTATTGATTCTTGAGGGTTTTTATTTTTTGATGGCATCTAAATATTTGCTGAACCTCTCTTCTTAGAATGATGGATCCAAAGGAGAGAGGAAAAATGAAAGTAAGAGGAATTGTTTCAATCGGAATGCTCAGCAGTATCGCCTATCTATTAACATTATTATATTTTCCACTGCCGCCATTCCCTAGTTTCTTAACCGTTGATTTCAGCGACATTCCAGCATTGATTGCAACACTAATTTTTGGGCCCGTGGCTGGTATATTAGTCGAATTCTTTAAAAACGTATTGAATTATTTTGTGACAGGAAGTGCTACTGGTATACCTGTAGGCCAAATCGCCAACTTCTTTGCAGGCATCCTGTTTGTCCTGCCAACTTATTATTTGTATAAAAAGCTAAAATCAAAAAAGGGTATGACCCTTGCTTTAATAATTGGGTCCATTACAATGGCTGTGGTGATGAGTGTATTAAATTACTACATCATTTTACCGGCATATACAACTCTTTTACATGCACCTGATATGCGAAATCTGGTTGTTCCGGCGATTCTGCCTTTCAATATTTTAAAAGGTGTGATCATGTCAGGCATTTTCTTGCTTTTATTTGCTAAAATGCAAACATGGATTAATAAACAGTCGATTATGAAAAGTGCATAATAAATCATTCAGCAACGGGACGTAAAAATCCTGTTGCTTTTTTGTATGGCTCTGTAAAACTTGGGTGTTGATTTCCACTCCGGGCGCTCGCTTTCCGCGGGGAGGTCCGGGAGTCTCCTCGGCGCATTATGCGCCTGCGGGGTCTCCCGTGACCTCTCCATCCCGCAGGACATTGAATTTTACATCCTTGACTCCACCCACGCACGAAGGAAATGCGTTAGCATTTTCGAGGAGTCGAGCGCCCTCCGCTCCAATCACTGCTGGAAAAAGCAATATTCGCCTTTTACAAATCCTTTGTAAATAAAAATGAAAAACCCTCTCCCGAAAGGAGAGGGTTAGTAGCTTAACGTAGATGAATATTATTCGAATTTAGTAGGATTACCGTCGAATGGCTCTTCAGCTACTTTAATGGAATCAGTAGGACAGCCTTCGAATGCATCCATCATGTCATCGATTAATACATCTGGTATTTCAACGATACCTTCATTATCGTCAAGAGTTACAAATGCAATGCCTTCATCATCATAATCATAAATGTCTGGAGCAGCTGCTCCGCAAGCACCACATGCTATGCAAGTCTCTTTGTCAACGATTGTGTACTTCGCCATGAAAAAAACCTCCCAAAAAATAACAAAAATTGTTCTTACTCTTTCCTAAATCGGAAATGAAAAGCATTTCACATACCTATTGTAAAACTGTAAGTGTAACTTTTCAATAGAAAATCGTTACAAAACAATGGCTGTTTTTTATATTTCGCCATTTCTCCTATAAATTTACACACGAGTTTGGTCATTTCGTGTTAAAATATATATGGAAAAATAGCTTGAATTGTCGAAAGAATTGAAGTGGTGGTATGGAATGAAGGTTCTAGAAAGCATTCTAATGTATTGTTTAAAACAATTAAATGGAGAACGGACGATTTATTCCATCTATCATCTTTTAAATGGAAAAAAGTCATCACAAACGATCCAGGATGCACACCTTTATTCGTTAAAACAATTCTTCGGGATTATTGAAAACTTGCCGCGGGAATCCTTTGAAGAAATGATTCAAAATCTTTACAAGAAAAATTGGGTAAATGAAATAGGGGAAGGGCGCTTTCTTCCAACTCAAATAAGTGAAGCTTTCTTGATCAATAATCCGCCGCCATCTTATATTAACGGATGGAAGTATCACCAGCTTTCTTCCCTTTTTTGGGAGCGGTTAACCCTAATCGTTCAGGTTACTTCAAACCTTGTAAATAAAGAACATAAATACGTTCCAATTCAAAAAAATAAACAGGTTCACCACTGGCTAAAATCAGTTCTAAAAGTAAACAGCGAGAATCGCATCGAATTGGCCAATCGCCTATATGGTGAATTGATAAACTGTCTCGAGAAGGATCCATTAATGGACCCAGCTATTCTAATTTTTCGCCTAACGGGCTACCAAAGGATCGGTCTAACTCCAATCCAGATGGCTAAAAAATTGAACATGGATATCACTGATTACCATTTTGAATTTTTAAATATTGTTCATTATTTAATCAAAACAATCGAAATGGACAACCTCCAGTTTCCCTTATTATCTTCTTTGTTGAATGATCTTGACCAAAATAATTCATTGACACTGTCAACGCGTAAAACGTGGGATCTTTTAAAAAAAGGCTTTTCTATTGAAGAAATTGTGAATATTCGCCAGCTTAAGTTAAGCACAATTGAAGATCATCTTGTTGAAATTGCTTTAAACAAGACCGATTTTTTAATTGAGGAATATGTAGATATGGATATGCAGAAAAAAATATTGGATATTTCCCGTCTATCGAATACGAGGCAGTTAAAAATCATAAGAAATGCTGTGAAAACAGCCACGTATTTTCAGATAAGACTAGTATTAGCGAAGTATGGTGATTCGCAATGATGTTAGAAGCCCTCTTAAATAAGCATTTTGGTTATCACTCCTTTAAACCAGGCCAAAAGGAAGTTATCTCCTCAATTCTTTCCGGTCAGCATACATTGGCAATCCTTCCAACTGGTACAGGGAAATCATTATGTTACCAACTCCCGGGATATGTATTGCCTGGGCATATTTTAATTGTTTCACCTCTTTTATCACTGATGCAGGACCAAGTTGAGCAATTAATGAAAATGGGTGAAAAACGCGTAATAGCTTTAAATTCGTTTCTTACAGCAGCAGAACGTAAAGATATTTTTCATCATTTAAGTGATTATAAATATATTTTCCTTTCACCGGAAATGCTTGGGTTCGAGTTTATTAAAAAAAAGCTTCGAGAGCTTACGATATCTTTATTTGTTGTGGATGAAGCCCATTGTATTTCACAATGGGGCTATGATTTTCGGCCCGATTATTTAAAGCTCGGGGAGATTCGAAAAGAGCTTAAAAACCCTCTGACCCTTGCATTAACTGCTACAGCTACAAATAAAGTAAAGCAGGACATCATAGATTCTCTCGATTTACAGGATGTAAAAAGAATTGAATCAACGATTGACCGCCCGAATATTGCCTTTTTTGTAGAGAAATTAGCTAATTTTAATGAAAAAACGGACCGCCTGATTCGTCTGGCTACTCAATTACAAAAGCCGGGAATCATTTATTTTTCAAGTAAAAAAGCGGCGGAACAGGTGGCTTCTCTTCTAAACGACCACGGAATGGAAAAGACCATGGCCTACCATGCCGGATTGGACCAGGAGCAAAGAATTTTAATACAGCAACAGTTTATCCATGGCCAACTTGATATTATTTGCGCAACAAGTGCATTTGGCATGGGGGTAAATAAAGAAAATATTCGTTTTATTATTCACTATCATATGCCGATGCAGATTGAAGCTTTTTTGCAGGAAATCGGTCGTGCCGGCCGGGATGGATTGCCCAGCATTTCAATTTTATTATATGCTTCTGGAGATGAGCAGCTGCCCATTCAGTTAGCAGAGTCCGAACTGCCTAATGAACAGCAGATCGATTGGCTGTTTTCCATGGTGGAGAAGGGTGAAGGAGAAACAATAGATTCCTTGGAAGAGGAACATTCCTTAAAAGAGTTGGGTGGCTTTTCAGAAATTCAGTGGAGAATTGTCAGTGAGATTTTAAAACTTCAAGGAGCTCATGAGCCGTCGACTATAAAAGAAACTATTAAGAAATATGTCAGAGAACGACTCGATGTAAAGCTGGCTAATATTTTTTCAATGAAAAAATGGATTGATTCCGTCAATTGCAGAAGAAGGTTCATTTTAGAATACTTTGAGGAAATGGAAAGCCATACGGTTAGTACATGCTGTGATGTATGCGGCTTTAATCTTAATGAATATATGACACACAGTCATGATTCAACAACCGAGGAAATTCAGGAAAATTGGAAAGAATATCTTAGTGGAATTTTAATAAATAGAGAGTTGAGGAAATGAAAAAAAAGTATAACGAAATAATCAAAGAGTTAACTGACAAAGAATTAATGTTTCATTTATTTATGACACAAATGATATTACTAGTGATTTCGTTTATCTTAGGTATCCTTCTTTTTAATCACTTTTCGTTTTTTAATAAATTTCATTTTGACGACGTTCATATAGTGACTGTTGGAATCCCGGTTGGTGTCATCGTCGTTATAATAGATATCGTCTTAATGAAGCTGCTGCCATCCTCCTATTATAATGATGGCGGGTTAAACGAACGGATTTTCCGTCATAAAAGTGTATGGCAAATCGCATGGATTGCTGCTATTGTAGCATTCAGCGAGGAGCTCCTGTTTCGGGGGATTATACAAACAAAAGTTGGTCTGATTTTAGCCAGCATTATTTTTGCTGTTATTCATTATCGTTATTTATTTAATTGGTATTTATTTCTCAACATTATATTACTTAGTTTTCTAATCGGGGTTATTTATCAATGGACAAATAATTTAGCGGTTGCAATTGTTATGCATTTTATTATTGATTTCTTATTAGGAATTTATATTAAATATAGAAAGGTAGAAGTACCGGGGGGAGAGTCATCATGAATCCAGAGGAGCCATACAGGGACCAAGCTGAAAGACTAAGGAGAAGAATTGAGAAGATTAATGATAATGCAGTACCTGGTGATCAAATGCCGCCTAGGGGCCAATTACATAGGCAAAAGCAAAAGAAAACAAAGTGGAAATTAAAGTATCCAGTTATTCGATTACTGGTTTTATTGTTTATCCTCCTGCCTATTACTTGTGTAAGCATCATATCTTATTACCATGGAAAGAAATTAAATGCAGCAGAAAAAGTTTCCGTTAATAATGCAGGATACGAAACCATCAATCTAGAAAATGACAACAATGCCACGGATGGGAATGAACAAAAAACAGGTACAGCAGTTGCAGACCAAAAGATAGAAGCATCTTCATCTTTAATCAAACAACAACCTAAGCAGTCTCAACCAGCTGACGGCAAGGTCACCACTCCAGTTGAGAAAGAAAAAATCGTGTACCATGTTGTTCAGCCAAAAGAGACCCTTTTACTAATAGCTTTAAAATATTATCATTCGAAATCTGGTATTGAAATCATAAAAAAAGCGAATCAAATTTTAAATGACCAAATTTCAACAGGACAAGTTCTAAAAATTCCATTAAATAACTAGCCGGCCATAGTGCTGGTTATTTTTTTTGAAACATATTTTGAAGGACAAGTTAATAAATATAGTAGGAGAAATGGAGGGCGATAAAAAATGGATTCTCCGATCCTATTACTTGAAAATACCGATCAAGCAACCAAACAAATGCTGGATAATGTCCGGAAAAGAAAGAAGAAGTTTGACGATGCAAAAAAATACCATATATGGTCTATCTGGGCAACTTTATTATTTGTCTCGATATTTTTCACCTATTTGTATTACACCATAGGAAAAATTTATTCTTATTCCTTTTCAGCAATGTTTTCAGCTTTTGTGAATGATTCAAAAAATCTGCCAGGCTTAGTCATTGCAATAGGTCTGTATGGATTTATGAATGTCTTAAGACAAAAAAGAGAAAAAAAAGAAAAGGAATATCATGAATTAAGATGTGAGATTGTCGATAGGAGTAAAGATTTATGGAAAAAAGAAGAGGAATGGAAAAACCGCCATATTGTGTTTGAAATGATGAAAAAGAAATACGATATAAACCTCTATCATGAAAAAAAATAAGAAGCAGGAGCCTGCTTCTTATTTCAATTAGAAGATTTTTTTTCGATCTCGTTCATCTTTTAATATTTCTACAGCTTCCCGGAAGCGCTGTGAATGGATAATTTCCCGTTCACGCAGGAATCGCAGGCTATCATTGATATCCGGGTCATCACTTAAATTTATAAGCCATTGATAGGTAGCCCTTGCTTTTTCCTCTGCGGCAATATCTTCATACAAATCCGCAATTGGATCACCTTTTGCAGCAATATAGGAGGCATTCCATGGCACTCCAGAAGCATTTTGATAAAATAGTGCCCCATCATGGTTGGCATAATGATCTCCAAGCCCCGCTGCTTTTAATTGTTCCGGAGTAGCATCCTTCGTTAATTTATAGACCATCGTCGCAATCATCTCGAGATGGGCAAATTCCTCTGTACCAATATCAGTAAGCAGGCCAATTACTTTATCAGGTATGGTGTATCGTTGATTTAAATATCTTAATGCAGCTGCTAACTCCCCATCCGCTCCGCCATATTGTTCAATTAAGTATTTCGCTAATGTTGGATTACAGGTACTGACCCGAACTGGGTATTGGAGTTTTTTTTCATATACCCACATGTCATCGATCCCTCCTCTGATTTAAACCTGCCATGGCCACGGTGTATCATCCCAATTCCACGGGTAACCGGAGAAACTGTTTCCAAATTGCATTAATGGGCCGAATTGACTTTCAAACGTTTTTTTTAAATGTTTCCTTTCTTTTACATAATGATTAAATTGATTAATTGCTTCTAAGTCGTCATTATGCGTATCCAGGTAGAGGGTAAGTTCGACTAATACAAAGTCAACTGCCTGTAATTGCTCCATCATTTGATAATATTCTGCCGGGACTTGTTTCATGGTGCAATACCCCCCTTGGCTTTTTCTTGGGTATTATAATATGGGTCATAAAAGTCTTTCCAAAGTGTCCCGGCCCTTAGTGCCTCAAGAGGTTGAAATTGCGGCAAATTCGGCGGCTGAAACCCCATATATAGATGGGGCGGAGTAGAAAAAGTCTTTTCCAAAATAGGTTGGCAGGGGTCAAATGGACTTACGTATGGAAACCAAGATTTAACAGGTGTGTTCATAGTAACCCTCCCTTGATTCTACATCTTTACTAAATATATGAAAATTTTCTTTATTAATGACATAAAACTGTAAGCGGAAAAAGGGTTTTAATTGGGATTGTTGAACTATAATAGGTATGTAGGATTATACTATAGAGGTGATGAGAAATGTTCGTAAAAAACATAATGATACCAAAGCATGAATGCTATATTTCACAACATGAAGAAACATTAAAGGAAGCATTAGATAAACTTGAAGCCCATCAAATTGATGGATTACCGGTATTGAATGGAGAGCAATATGTAGGTGTTGTAACAAGATATGGAATATATGAAAACTATTTTCTTTCAAACAAACAGAAGGACGAGTTTTTATTAACAACAACTTGTAAAGATATCGTCACCCATCAAGAAAAATATTTACAAGGAGAAGAATTATTTGAGAAAACTCTGCTTGATTTAAAAGATTTCCCATTACTTGCTGTTGTTGATCAAAACCACCATTTTCTTGGAGTGGTGACAAGGTCAGAGGTATTGGGGACTTTCGAGAGTGCGTTCGGAGTAAATCGTCCCGGTGTTCGGATTGCCTTTACATCCGTTGAAACAGAAGGCCGTATTGCTCGTTTATCCGAAATTGCCCATCACTTCCACGAGCATATTATTTCGTTGGTTACATTCGATGAAACGGATAAACTCGTTCGAAGAATCGTTATGAAAGTAGAGAAAAAAGACAATATCGATAAATTTACTAAAAAGTTAGAAGAACATGGATTCCGGATTTTAAGCATTAAGGAAGACTAGAAGCGATAGTAGCGATAAAACATAGAAACCCTCACACACATTGAATTGGGAGGGAGTTCTATGTTTTTTCCTTTTTTAGAATGAGATTCTTTATGGTATGATTTCTTGTAGAACATTAAGCAAGGAATAGAAGGAGAACGGGAGATGGCGATATTAATTGTTTTAATTCTAGGAATTTGTCTGCTGCTATATATGTTGAGAGAAGCATTCCTAAATAATGTAGTGAAGAATGAGTTGAATTTTCCGGATTTTCCTGAATCTTTGGGGAAGGTTTCCATTTTTTTTATTTCTGATATCCACCGTCGGGTTATTTCAGAAAAAATAATAAATTCGATCAAAGGAAAGGCCGAGATCATAATTATTGGCGGGGATTTGACGGAAAAGGGAGTTCCGCTTTCACGTGTGAAAGATAACCTGAAAAAATTAAAAAGTGTCGGGCCGGTTTACTTTGTTTGGGGAAATAATGACTATGAAGCTGATTATCATGAGTTAGATGCCCTTTTCTTGGAAATGGGGGTAAAAGTTCTGGCTAACACAGCAGTTACATTTGAATCTCCTGAAGGTGAAAAACTTTGTCTGCTTGGCGTAGATGACCTTAATCAGGAGCGAGACCGTTTAGACATCGCTTTAGCGGATGCTGAGAAAAACAGTTTTAAATTCTTAGTCAGCCATTACCCGCAAATTACTGATAAAATTGCCCCGGAACATGAAATCCGTTTAGTCTTAAGCGGCCATACTCACGGGGGCCAAATTCATATTTTTGGGTACAGCCCTTATGAAAGAGGCAGGGTAAAAAAACTGCCGAATACCACTTTATTAATTAGTAATGGTTTTGGAACAACGACACTTCCATTAAGACTCGGAGCACCTTCAGAATGTCATCTAATAACATTAAAAAAAGGCTGATTAAGTCCTTGGCTTTAGAAATGATCTAGTATATTTAAAAGGAAAGAATGGTACGGGAAAATGTAGGAGGGTTAAATGGAAGAGCGGGAAGGTACGTATAATATTAAAGCTGTTTCGAAGATCCTTGGTATTCAGCCTGGTACACTAAGAGCATGGGAAAGACGTTATCAAATGGTTGCGCCGATTCGAAATGAATCAGGTCATCGGTTATATACGGAAGAGCATATCAAGATCTTAAAATGGCTTAACAAGAAAGTGAGTCAAGGTTTTTCGATAAGCCAAGCCGTTTCCCTTCTGGAAAATAATCAATTATTATCTGAATTTAATTCTGTGAATGAAGGGAATCAGCTTACAAAATATTCGAAAAACCTTTTGGATTCATTATTACACTTTCGTGAAGGAAAGGCTCATGAGATCATCAATTTGATCTTCGGTACTTTTACAACGGAAAAAGTAATCGATGGTCTATTTGAACCACTGTTTTTTGAACTTGGGAACCTGAGGGAATCGGGAAAAATAACATTAGCTCAAGAGCGTTTCGCGTCCGCTATTTTGGAATCAAGAATCCGAATGGTTTTTCATAGTCTTCCGCAATTCAACTTCCTTCCAAAAGCAGTGGCGGTTAGCGGTCCGGGTGAAAGGCATGAAATAGGATTGCTTTTATTTTCATTGTATTTGCGAAGAAAAGGTTTTGAGGTTATTCATTTAGGAGCTGATATAACAGAGGAGGATATTAAGGCTGTCATGAAGATCATTCAGCCGGATTTTTTATTTATTTCCTGTACGATCCAAGAGAATTTGACATCAGTATTATCACTTGTTACACAACTGGCACTTAATGTTCAAAAGCTAAGGATTGGTATAGGCGGTAAGGCCGTTAATGCAATGACACCAGCCGAAAAGGAACAGTTTTCAGGTTTTATTGTGGGACAAACTCAAGGAGAGTGGGAAAAGTGGTTGCCTAAGCGATAAGGGGATGCTGGGTAGACAATTCACCATTGAACGTCTTCGACATACACTAGAAACAAGAGTTATGTCACGGCAGGGGGCAAAAGCATGCGCTTAGAACGCTTAACAGCCAATAAAATAAAAATATTTTTAACCTCTGATGATTTATTTGAAAGAGGCCTTTCCAAAGACGATATTTGGAAGGATTCAATAAAATGGCATCAGCTCTTTCACGATATGCTGGAAGAGGCGAGTGAGGAATTTGATGTAGAGATTCAAGGATCTGTGGGAGTGGAAATATTCTCGCTGCAGGCGCAAGGAATGATCATGATTATTACAGTTGATGAAGCAGTTGAAGACGAAGAAATCCTCTATGATGGTTTTATTGAGATGCAGGTAAGGCTGGATGGCTCAGAAGACCTTTTGTTTCAGTTTGACAGCTTTGAGAATATCATCAGCCTATCCAAAAGGCTGTTCCACATGAATATTAGCGGTGGCAGTCTATATTCAATGAACAACCATTATTATTTACTTATATCAAAATTAGACGGCTTTAATAATGAGAGGGCTGCATCTATTTTATCTGAATATGGAGACCCTTCCATTCAAAGTACTTACATCCTTGAGGAATATGGAAAAAAAATAATTGAAAATAACGCGGTGGAGACGATTCTTCATTACTTTAAATAGAATCTTAAATGTTTTCATTCTATTGAATCAAGGAGGTCTCCACCTCCTTTTTTGAAGGTTGGAAAAATTAATTATTTTCGAACAATTATGCGATTGTTCCTATTGAAAAGACAGCGTTTACATAATTTAATGAAAAAAACAGCAAAGTGTTTTTTTCTTCTTGCATAAATCCATTAAACGTGTATACTTGTGTCTGAAGCGGACAGCATTCGCATAAGAGATTTCTTAGGAGGATTACAAATGGTAGCCGAAAATAGTACTGAGAAGACTAATCAAGAGGAAACGAATAATGTGTTAAAATCAACCCAAACGGTTATTCATAAAGCCCTTGAAAAGCTAGGTTATCCTGAAGAGGTATATGAACTTTTGAAAGAGCCGTTACGCATGATGACAGTGAAAATTCCAATTCGAATGGATGACGGGTCTATAAAAATATTTACAGGCTATCGTGCCCAGCATAATGATGCGGTAGGTCCTACAAAGGGCGGTATTCGTTTTCATCCTGGTGTGACTGAGACAGAGGTGAAAGCCCTTTCAATTTGGATGAGCTTAAAATGCGGAATCGTTGACCTTCCTTATGGAGGCGGTAAAGGCGGTATCGTTTGTGATCCGCGTGATATGTCTTTCAGAGAACTTGAGAGATTAAGCCGCGGCTATGTTCGTGCGATTAGTCAAATCGTTGGACCAACAAAAGACATTCCAGCTCCAGATGTATTTACAAATTCACAAATCATGGCATGGATGATGGATGAGTACAGCCGAATTGATGAATTTAATTCACCTGGATTTATTACAGGCAAGCCGCTTGTTTTAGGTGGATCTCATGGTCGTGATTCTGCTACAGCGAAGGGCGTAACCATCTGTATCCGTGAAGCTGCCAAAAAGAAAGGCATTGATATTAAGGGTGCCAGGGTTGTTGTTCAAGGCTTTGGTAATGCTGGAAGCTATTTATCCAAATTCATGCACGATGCCGGTGCAAAAGTAGTCGGCATTTCTGATGCATACGGAGCCCTCTATGATCCAAATGGCCTTGATATTGATTATCTATTGGACCGTCGAGATAGTTTCGGAACCGTAACCAAATTATTTAATAATACAATAACCAATAAAGAACTTTTAGAGCTTGAATGTGACATTCTGGTTCCTGCTGCAATCGAAAATCAAATTACCGCAGAAAATGCCCATAATATACGGGCGAGCATAGTAGTAGAAGCAGCTAACGGCCCAACAACCTTAGAGGCTACAGAAATTTTAACAGAACGTGGCATCTTGCTAGTTCCGGATGTATTAGCATCTGCTGGCGGTGTAACAGTTTCTTACTTTGAATGGGTACAAAATAATCAAGGATATTATTGGACAGAAGAAGAAGTGGAAGAAAAGCTTGAAAAGATTATGGTTAAATCTTTTAACAGTATTTATGATACGGCACAGACCCGCCGAGTTGATATGCGCCTTGCCGCGTATATGGTTGGGGTAAGAAAAATGGCTGAAGCAAGCCGCTTTAGAGGCTGGATTTAAAACCAATACATTGAAACAAAATGAAAAAACTCCTATCATAGACGATAGGAGTTTTTTTTATTTACTGTTAAGGAGTGCTAACATAATGCAAGCTGAAGATATTATTATCGTGGGCGGCGGGCCATGTGGCCTTGCTGCAGCTATTTCATTAAAGGAAATCGGCAAAAACCCTCTTATCATTGAAAAAGGGAATGTGGTAAATGCCATTTATCATTATCCCACCCATCAAACCTTTTTTAGCACCAGTGAAAAATTAGAAATCGGTTCGGTCCCATTTATTACGGAAAACTACAAGCCACAAAGAAACCAAGCCCTTGTTTATTACAGAGAAGTTGTTAAAAGAAAACATTTGCGAATCAATCCATATGAAACAGTGACGAAAGTGATTAAAACGGAAGATGGTTTTCAAGTGGAAACCGATAAAAAAATGTATCGAACCCCTTATGTCGTGATCGCAACAGGTTATTATGATCATCCTAATTATTTAAATATTCCGGGAGAGGATTTACCAAAGGTATTTCATTATTTTAAAGAGGCACATCCATTTTTTGATAAGGATGTATGTGTAATTGGCGGAAAAAATTCAAGTGTTGATGCTGCGATTGAACTTGTAAAGGCTGGAGCAAGGGTGACTGTTTTGTACCGTGGAAGTGAATATTCACCAAGTATTAAACCGTGGATTCTCCCTGAATTCGATTCACTTGTCCGTGGTGGTGTGATACGAATGGAATTTAATGCAAATGTTAAGAGGATAACAGAAGAAAGTCTAATTTTTGTTAAGGAAAATCAAGAGGAAATTCTAGCGAATGATTTTGTTTTTGCCATGACAGGCTACCATCCCGATCATCATTTTTTGAAAAAAATGGGAATTAAAATTGATGAAGAAACTGGCAGACCTTATTTTAATCCGGAGTCAATGGAAACAAATATTGACGGTATATATATTGCAGGGGTGATTGCAGCAGGAAATAATGCGAATGAGATTTTTATTGAAAATGGCAGATTCCATGGTGGGCAAATTGCGGATGCAATAGCCTCAAAAGAAAAAAGGCTGTAGTTTCAAAACTGTTTTCAATCTGTTCGTTACGTGATACGATAAAGGAAACTGATTGAAAAGAGGATCTTGATGCTGGGAATATTAACAGCCGGAATTGCGCCCGGTTTGGCCTTATTAAGTTATTTTTATTTAAAAGATGAATATGACTCTGAACCGATTACCGTTGTTCTTAAAACATTTTTATACGGTGCTCTTCTTGTATTCCCGATTATGTTTATCCAGCACGTTCTTGATACTGAACACATCATTAAATCGGGGTTAATCGATGCCTTTATCAGTTCGGGTCTTTTGGAGGAATTTTTCAAATGGTTTATTCTTTTTTATACCATTTATCAGCATGTGGAATTTGATGAACCCTTTGATGGGATTGTTTATGGTGTTGCCGTTTCACTTGGTTTTGCTACAACTGAAAATGTTTTTTATTTAGTTGCCAATGGCATTGAACATGCGGTAGCACGCGCCTTACTCCCTGTATCAAGTCACGCTCTGTTTGGCGTTATTATGGGGTTTTATTTTGGAAAAGCAAAATTTACGAAAGAGCGGAAACTGAAATGGATTATCATTTCACTTTTAATACCTTTTCTCCTGCACGGATCCTATGATTATATTCTCCTCACGCAGGAGCATTGGGTTTATATTATTTTTCCTTTTATGATTTTTCTATGGTGGTTCGGCTTAAAGAAGGTAAAGATGGCAAAAATCTTAAGCGCGAAACATCTAAAAAAACCTTATCCTGTTCAAAAAACCATTCATTCCTAATGAATGGTTTTTTTTAGAATAAAATTCCCTTAAAAACAAAAAATAGGTGTATTGTCAAAATGATTTACATCTGGGGGTTGCCATTTCATGAATAAGAAAAAAATCCTTCTGAAAGCTGTCATACTAATCTCACTTTGTATGATGTCATTTTCGTTTTTGGAAATGAAGAAGGCGCAGGCTTTTACTGACCAAGTAATACAAAAAGGAGCAGTAGGAGATGATGTCATAGAATTGCAGGGAAGGCTCAAATTTCTGGGCTTTTTCCACGGGGATACAGATGGTGTATTTGGATGGAGCACCTATTGGGCATTGAGAAATTTCCAAAATGAATTTGGGCTGCCGATTGATGGGTTGGCCGGTGGTACAACAAAAGATAAATTGGTAAAGGCTACTAAAAATTATAGCCCGAATAATGCTCCGAATACAGCTGCGACAAATAATAATGCCAAAAAAACAACTTCTGCTCAGAATGTCCCTAATGGCTTTTCCAGTAATGACATCCAATTAATTTCAAATGCAGTATATGGTGAATCAAGGGGAGAACCATATATTGGTCAAGTAGCTGTAGCAGCAGTGATACTTAATCGACTTAACAGCTCAAAATTCCCACACACGGTATCAGGTGTGATTTTTCAGCCTGGAGCCTTTACAGCTGTAGCGGACGGACAAATTTGGCTGACACCAAATGATACTGCTAAAAAAGCTGTATTGGATGCAATCAATGGCTGGGATCCTTCCGGAAATGCTTTATATTATTTTAATCCTGCAACAGCCACCAGCCCGTGGATTTGGAGCAGGCCGCAAATCAAAAAAATTGGAAAGCATATCTTTTGCAAATAAGGGAGGTGTCAATATGATAAGAGGAATATTAATCGGCGTTCTCGCATTAGGTGTTGCAGGAATATCATATTGGGGTTATCAGGAGCATCAAGAAAAAAATGCCGTTCTTTTAAATGCAGAAAATAACTATCAACGTGCATTTCATGGGCTTTCATATCAAATGGATTTGCTGCACGATAAAATAGGGGCGACCCTTGCTATGAACTCACGGAACTCACTGTCACCTTCCCTGGTTGAGGTGTGGAGGATTACTTCAGAAGCACATAATGACGTTGGGCAGCTGCCGTTAACATTGCTACCTTTTAATAAGACACAGGAATTTTTAGCAAATATCGGAAATTTTAGTTATAAAACGGCAGTTAGAGATTTGGACAAGAACCCACTATCAAAACAGGAATATAATACTTTAAAGGTCCTTTACAAACAATCAGGTCAAATTCAAAATGAATTGCGTAATGTTCAAAAGATGGTCCTGAAACATAACCTGCGGTGGATGGATGTTGAATTAGCACTGGCATCCGGAAAAGAAAATACTGATAATCAAATCATAGATGGATTTAAAACAGTAGAAAAGACGGTTACTGGTTATGATGAAACGGATTTAGGCACAACTTTTGCAAACTTTCAAAAAAAGGATGAAAATTTCCAGAAAATAAAAGGCAGAACTATTTCTCGTAATGACGCGATTAATGAAGCTAAAAAATACATGAAGTTTGATGGGAACGCGATTGTTAAAGTGACTGAAAATGGCAAAGGTTCAGATTATGGTTTCTATAGTGTTTCGATAAAAAATAAACAAACAGGCCAAGAAGCCAGTATGGATGTTACAAAAAAAGGCGGATATCCTATTTGGTTTATTAATACCCGTAACATAAAAAAAACAGCAATTAGCTTAAATGCTGCTAGCATTCGAGCAGCTTCCTTCCTTAAGGAAACAGGCTTTAAAAATCTTGAATTGTTTGAAAGTACGCAATATGACAATATTGGTGTATTTAATTTTATAACCAGCATCAATCATGTAAGGGTGTATACTGAATCAATAAAAGTCAAAGTAGCACTTGATAACGGTGATGTAGTTGGTGTATCTGCAGAAGAATATTTAAAAACCCACCATGATCGAACGATTCAAAAACCTGCTATTACAATGGAACAGGCTCGGTCAAAGATCAATCCAAACTTTAAAGTTTTAGAAAATCGGCAGGCAATTATTTTAAATGATCTGAATGAGGAAGTGCTATGCTATGAATTCCTCGGAACCATCGGAAAGGATACGTACCGAATTTTCATTAATTCCAAGAATGGAATTGAAGAAGAAGTAGAAAAGCTCAAAAATGCAGAAGCAACCTATAAAAGTGTTCTTTAGGAAAAGCAGCCGCTTTTCCTTTTGTTTTATCAGCATAAAAAATTTCACTATTGAAAGAATAGGAATAGGTTGGAAATTGGAGTGATTTTATGAAAATAGTAGAAAGAATCTTAATAAAGATTATTATCATCCAATTTATTTTTCTTTTCTTGTCGCAAATTTTCTTTCATCAAATGGATTATTTTCCACAATTGAAGCAATTGACAAAATATGAAGGTGTAAATAAGAATACCTACACTGATATATTACAAACTTTTATGAGGCGGTAACAAGTATGCTTTTATAAAAGCAGGCAAAAGAAAATCAAATATTATAATGTTAAAAAAAAGAGGTTATTCGCTAACTTATGGTAAAATAATTAGTAGAGGAAGAAAAGACATTCAAGACATTCCTAGGAGGATTTATGGAAAAAAAAAGAATTTCAATTGCCATTGATGGTCCTGCTGCAGCCGGAAAAAGTACTGTAGCAAAAATAGTGGCGGAAAAATTATCTTACATTTACATAGATACAGGTGCAATGTATCGAGCTTTAACATATAAAGCAATTGATAACATGATAAATCTTGATGATCAAGAAGCATTAATGGATTGTTTACTATCAATTGAAATCGAACTTCAGCCATCGGAAAATGGTCAATTAGTTTTTATTGATCATTCCGATGTAACCAATGAGATACGAACATCAAAAGTAACGAATTCAGTTTCTTATGTCGCTATACATCAAAAAGTCCGGGAAGAAATGGTTAAGCGTCAGCAAGCATTTGCCGAAAACGGCGGCGTTGTGATGGATGGACGTGATATCGGAACTCACGTATTACCTGATGCAGAAGTAAAAGTATTTCTACGGGCAAGTGTTGAAGAAAGGGCTGTAAGAAGACATACAGAAAACCTTCAAAAGGGGTTCCCATCTGATTTAGAACAATTAAAAGAAGAAATTGCTGCTAGAGATAAAATCGATTCTGAGCGAGAAGTTGCACCATTGAAAAAGGCCGATGATGCAACTGAAATTGACACCACATCCTTGACCATTCCTGAAGTTGTCGAAAAAATTATGCTGCTCGTACACGAAAGGATTGGTTAAGTTTGACGTTTTTTGATTTTGCAAAATCAGTTACCTATGGCATCTTTAAACCATGGTTCAGAATTGAAGCAATTGGTGTGGAGAATATTCCGAAGGAAAATGGAGTATTGCTTTGTTCCAACCATATTCATAATTTTGACCCAATTGTTGTAGGAATTATGCTGCCAAGGCCCATTCATTACATGGCAAAGGAAGAACTCTTCAAGGTTCCTGTTCTAGGTAATATTGTTAGAAAATGCAATGCCTTTCCGGTAAAAAGAGGATTCAGCGACCGGGAGGCGCTTAGAACAGGTTTAAAGATTTTAAAAGACGGAGGAATTTTCGGTCTATTTCCTGAAGGACACAGAAGTAAAACTGGCGAATTGGGCAAAGGGCTTTCAGGAGCAGGATTTTTCGCTTTAAGATCTGATGCCCAGGTGGTTCCATGTGCAGTAATAGGTCCATACAAAAGTTTTCGTAAATTAAAAGTCGTTTATGGAAAGCCAATCGAAATGGAAGAGTACCGAAAGAATAAAGCCTCTGCGGAAGAAGTTACTGAATTAATTATGTCGGAAATTCATAAACTTATTAAAGAACATCGATAGCTTCTACTTGACAAAACAGGCCATTTGTAAGAAGTTAAATAAAAGAGAAATTTTATTTGAATATTCTTAAGGATTTTAAAAAATGCTTTTATATGGGGTGGATGTGGAGCATACACCGCATCATATATAGATTTTGCAGTAAATGGATTAAGGAGGAATACATATGTCGGAAGAAATGAATCAAGTAGAAGTAAAGAGTTTTGAAGTTGGGGATAAAATTAAAGGGCAAATTACAAAAGTAGAGGAAAAACAGGTGTTGGTTAACCTTCCAGAAAGCAAACTTGATGGAATTATACCAATTAGTGAGCTTTCCAGCCTTCATATTGAAAAAGCCTCTGATGTAGTGTCAGAAGGTGATGAACTGGAACTTGAAGTCTTAAAAGTTGAAGACGATGCATTAATTCTTTCAAAAAGAAAAGTGGATGCTGAAAAAGCTTGGGAAAAATTAGAGAAACAATTCCAAAATGGCGAGGTTTTTGAAACAGAAGTCAAGGATGTTGTTAAAGGCGGTCTTGTTGTAGACCTTGGCGTTCGGGGATTTGTCCCGGCTTCCCTGGTAGAAGCCTTCTTCGTGGAAGATTTCTCTGATTACAAGGGCAAGGAATTGACTTTGAAAATTGTTGAATTAGATAAGGATAAAAATCGATTAATATTGTCCCATCGCGCAGTTGTGGAAGAAGAAAAGGGTAAGAAAAAACGCAATCTTCTTGACACCATCCATGTAGGACAAGTAATCACTGGTACTGTTCAAAGAATCACTGATTTTGGTGCCTTTGTTGATATTGGCGGTATAGATGGTCTTGTTCATATTTCTCAACTGTCATATAAACATGTAGAAAAACCGACTGATGTTGTTCAAGAAGGTCAAACTGTTCAAGTGAAGGTATTAAATGTTGACCGTGATAACGAACGTATTTCTTTATCTATTAAAGAAACGCTTCCTGGACCTTGGGCAAATATTTCGGAGAAAGCTCCAAAAGGAAGCGTACTGGAAGGTACTGTAAAAAGATTGGTTTCCTATGGTGCGTTTGTTGAAGTACTCCCAGGCGTTGAAGGTCTTGTTCATATTTCGCAAATTGCTCATAAGCATATTGGAACACCACATGAAGTGTTAAAAGAAGGTCAGTTGGTGAAGGTAAAGGTTCTTGATGCAAATGAACAAGAACAGCGTCTGTCTTTAAGTATTAAAGAGCTTCTTGAAAAAGAGGCTGAAGAAAATCTCGATTATGAGCTCCCTGAAGAGTCAAAAGGCTTTCAGCTTGGTGAAGTAATTGGAGAAAAATTAAAGAATCTAAGAAAATAATGGTGATTTTCCGTGTCTAGATTTGAACGAAAATGGGACCACATTCGCTATTCGCTTGATAAAAGGCATGATCGTTCAGCAGGATTTGAAGATATACATTTTATTCACCAGAGCCTACCGGATATCAGCGTGTCCAATGTTCGAATAGACCATTTTATTGGCGAACTTCTCTTAAGTTCGCCAATTTTTATCAATGCCATGACTGGCGGCGGTGGTGAAAAAACGTATCAAATAAATAAAGAGCTTGCCAATGTTGCCTGTAAAACAGGCATTGCGATGGCGGTCGGCTCCCAAATGTCCGCAATTAAAGATAAACAAGAGCGTTATACGTATGAGGTGGTTCGCAAAGAGAATCCATCCGGTATTCTTATTGCAAATTTAGGGAGTGAAGCCACTGCCGATCAGGCAATAGAAGCAATTGACATGATTGAGGCGAACATTCTGCAAATTCATTTAAATGTGATTCAAGAACTGACCATGCCTGAAGGGGATCGAGATTTTGCAGGTGCGTTAAGAAGAATTGAAGCCATAGTAAAGGCAGTTAAAGTACCTGTATTTGTTAAAGAGGTCGGCTTTGGGATGTCGATGGAGACTGTTGCAGCACTTTCTAAGGTTGGTGTTAAGGCGGTAGATGTTGGCGGATTTGGTGGTACAAATTTTGCAGAAATTGAAAATAAACGTAATAATCATTCACTTCCCTTTTTTAATCAGTGGGGAATACCTACGGCCATTTCAATCATAGAGGCAGCTTCCAGCAAAAAGGGTATTTCTGTTATTGGTTCTGGCGGTATTAGAACATCACTTGATATAGCAAAAGCACTGGCACTAGGTGCAAATGCGGTTGGCATTGCCGGGCATTTTATCCAGACCCTCATTAAGTCTGGTTCAGAATCCCTGCATGCTGAAATAGTGAATTTACAGCGTGATTTAGTATTGATTATGACTGCACTTGGGGCAAAATCTATCTCTGATTTAAAAAAGGCCCCCATCATGATTTCCGGTAATACCTTTCATTGGTTAAACCAAAGGGGAATCGATACAAAGAAATATAGTCAGCGAAGAATAAATGATTAAAAGCTCTCGCCGTTTGCGAGAGCTTTTAATCATTTATCCCTTAATCATACTTCCCATCGTTCATCGATCTTGCCTCTTCAGGGCTTTGCAGCTTTGTGGCCCCCGGATAGTGCAGTGCCTGGTCCCTGTCAGACTCGACTCTCCTTGAAGCTTTTAATTTTTTTTCTTGACGATCTTTACCCAATTCTCCACACCTCCTACTAATAAGATGAGTAATCCAGTAAAGATTATACAGGTGGGTATGAAAATACATAGAGATAACCAATAATGTAGACAATAGGAGGTGGATGAGGTTGGAAGGTACAACGTACTATTGGATCTTTTGGTTATTTTGGGTTTTTTTAACGTTTTTTCTGAATAGAGAGAATCCATATCGATTGAAATTATCTGTATTCATACTTACTGACATTTTTCTTTCAGAATTCCATTACAGCTTGGGGAATAGCCAGCTTTACGCAGGTGGATTTTTTTTATTGATGGTCACCTATTACCTAATAAGCAGAGAGAAGCTGGGAACCATCCTTTACTTTTTTATTAGTTCATTTATTGTTTCTATTAGTTATGTTACGTTTCATTTGTTTGAAATTTATGATCCTGTATGGATTATCATGAACAAACAGTGGATGATAAGTATTTTTTTAGGATATTTAGCAATACTCCTGCAAAAAACATTAAAAGGGAGATTATTTATCATCTTAAGTGGTACAATGCAAGGTGAGATCCTTTATGCTTATATTTTAAATAAATATCAATTCCCTTATTCAATCGGAGGGTTTGAATATTTGGATGTCCTATCCTTAATGTCAGCCTTGCTTGTAGGATGGAGCTGTTTTGAAAATGCCGGTATAATATTTCAAAATCATTTTCATTTTAGCGAAAAAGCAAAACAAAAATCTTCATGATAACCATCCTTGTTTAGGTTACCATTGCGGGAAAGGATTAACATTTGTTAAACTAATAAAGTTAGGCCCTTCTTTGCAATAGAAGGGTTTCTTTATCATTAGCGTAATATTTGCTTTAGGATAAAACATAACGAATGATTGTTCAATAGAAGAAAGAAAGGATGGCGATGATAATGGTAAAACCTGTTATAGCCATTGTTGGACGTCCCAATGTTGGGAAATCCACTATTTTTAACCGAATTGTTGGTGAACGAGTTTCCATTGTGGAGGATATTCCAGGAGTTACACGAGATCGTATTTATAGTTCAGGAGAATGGCTGACACACGATTTTAATGTTATTGATACCGGTGGTATTGATATTGGAGATGAGCCATTTTTAGAGCAAATCCGCCAGCAGGCGGAAGTCGCAATCGATGAAGCGGATGTCATTATTTTCTTAACAAATGGGCGGGAAGGAGTTACTGCTGCAGATGAGGAAGTGGCAAAAATCCTTTATAAGTCCAAAAAACCGATTGTATTAGGGGTAAATAAAATTGATAACCCTGAGATGCGCGAACAAATTTATGATTTTTATTCCTTAGGCTTTGGGGAGCCAATTCCTGTTTCAGGATCCCATGGTCTAGGTCTTGGAGATTTATTGGATGAAGCCGCAAAACATTTTCCAAAAAACAAGCAGGCAGATTACGAAGAAGATGTCATAAAATTTTCTTTAATCGGCCGCCCGAATGTGGGGAAATCGTCTTTGGTCAATGCGATCTTAGGTGAAGAGCGTGTTATTGTGAGCGATATTGCCGGAACAACAAGGGATGCTGTGGATTCACCATATACGTATAACGGTCAAAAATATGTCATTATTGATACGGCCGGAATGAGGAAAAAAGGGAAGGTTTATGAGACCACTGAAAAATATAGTGTCCTTCGTGCATTAAGAGCAATCGAAAGGTCTGATGTCGTCCTTGTTGTGATTAATGCAGAAGAGGGAATTATTGAACAGGATAAGAAAATTGCTGGTTATGCACATGAAGCGGGACGAGCTGTAGTCATCGTAGTCAATAAATGGGATGCAGTTGAAAAAGATGAAAAGACGATGAAGGAATTAGAACAAAAGATTCGAGATCATTTCTTATTCCTAAGCTATGCTCCAATTGTCTTTTTATCAGCAAAAACAAGGAAACGAATCCATACACTCCTTCCGATGATTAATACGGCAAGCGAAAATCATTCAATGCGGGTAGAAACAAGTGTATTAAATGATATTATTATGGATGCTGTTGCAATGAATCCAACACCTACAGATAAAGGAAAACGATTAAAAATCTATTATGCAACACAGGTTGCCGTCAAGCCTCCTACCTTTGTCATCTTTGTAAACGAACCAGAGCTGCTTCATTTCTCATATGAACGCTTTTTGGAAAACAGAATTAGAGATGCTTTTGGATTTGAAGGAACCCCAATTAAAATTTTTGCCAGAGAAAGAAAATAAGAAAAAGTGGGTGTAAGAAATGGAGGACAATAAAGAAGCGATTGCTGTCATTGGTGCAGGAAGCTGGGGGACTGCTCTGGCAATGGTATTGGCAGACAATGGTCATCCTGTCCGTTTATGGAGTCATAATGAAAACCAAGTAGCTGAAATCAATCAATTTCATACAAACAAAAAATATTTGCCCGAAATTGTCCTGCCTGAATTGATTAAAGGCTATGCATCCTTGAACGATTCTTTATCAGGAGTGGAAACGGTCATTTTAGCTGTTCCGACAAAGGCGATCCGTGAGGTAATCGGGAAAATGGCTGCTGTAACGGTGGAACCCTTAACGATTGCTCATGTAAGTAAAGGAATCGAACCTGGCTCTCTAATGAGAATTACGGAAATGATTACAGAAGAAATGCCAAAAGAGCTATTAAAGGATGTGGTGGTTCTTTCTGGCCCAAGCCATGCCGAAGAAGTAGTCTTACGTCACCCTACCACTGTAACGGTATCTTCCGAAAACATGGAAGCAGCGGGGAAGATTCAAGATTTATTTATCAATAATAATTTTCGGGTCTATACAAATCCCGATGTGATCGGTGTTGAAATTGGCGGCGCCTTAAAGAATATCATTGCATTGGCAGCTGGTATTACGGACGGACTCGGCTATGGAGATAATGCCAAAGCTGCATTAATTACAAGAGGATTAGCCGAGATTGCCCGGCTTGGCACGAAGATGGGCGCGAACCCTTTAACCTTTTCTGGTTTAGCCGGGATTGGTGATTTAATTGCAACCTGTACAAGTGTTCATTCTAGAAATTGGAGAGCTGGAAATCTTTTGGGTAAAGGGAAAACACTCGATGAAGTACTTGGCACGATTGGGATGGTTGTTGAAGGGGTCAGAACGACGAAAGCTGCCTACCAGCTGGCCCAAAGGTTTGATGTGGTGATGCCAATTACCTTTGCTCTTTATGATGTCTTGTTTAATGGGAAAAGCGCAAAGGACTCCGTTGATCTCTTAATGGGACGAGGAAAAAAACACGAAATGGAAGATTTGACGAATATTTTAGACGAAAGATATATCGAAAACTAAAAATGTGCTTTTTCGTCTTAAAAAATGGGCGTTAGATGATACGCTTTTTACCTAGTCAGCATACAATGCAACGAAGCACAATGGTAGTATGAAGCTGGAGAATGGGTTATTTTTAGTCTCTCAAGGCTGAAGTAAAGAATTCGCCCCTCTTTACTTCAGTTTTTTTATGGGATTTTCATTTTTAGAACGATTATGACTGTGTTATAATTACTTTCGGAAAAAGAGGAGGAATCATTTTTGTCACCAGCTATGTTAAAGATGTGGATATCGGTTGCTGGAATGGGTTTAATGTTTTTGGCCATTATTACAATTTATTTTAGTCGTTTTAAATTAAAAGGAATCTTAAAGCTGATCACTGCTATATTTGCCTATCTCTTTATGATCATTGCCGGAATTACATTACTTATCGTTTTCTTCACTTAAAAACGGTCATTACTACATAATTTAAAGGTGATTTTATGAAATTAAAAGCACTCGGCTTTCTGCTTGCTCTAACAGCGATCCTGTTATCAGGATGCATGTATCCCCAGGAAAACTTTGCAAAGGATCAAATTCCTTATAAAGACCAAATCCAGGCTGTTCAAACAGCGGTAAATTCTTTTCGAAAGGATAATGGGGGAATTCTACCGATACAAACCAAAGAGGCTGATACCCCCATCTATCAAAAATATCCGATTGATTTTAAAAAGATTACGCCGAAATATCTTGCCGACCCACCTGCTAACGCATTTGAAAGCGGCGGTGTTTTTCAGTATGTTCTTGTTGATGTTGAAACAAAACCTACCGTTAAGCTGTTGGATTTGAGAATGACTGATACGATTCGGGACATTAATTTAAGAATTAAAACAAAAGGCTATCCGCCTTATAAAAAAAGTATCGCCAACGATGTATATACCCTTGACTACAAACAATTAGGCTTAGATCAACCGCCATATGTTACGAGTCCTTTTACCAATCAAAATCTCCCATTGGTAATAACCGGGAATGCGGAAGTTTATGTAGATTATCGCGCAGACCTGTACCAAGCATTAAAGAAAACAAAACAAAAATTTAAACCGGGGCAGGATATTCGCGATATTCTTGTGAAAAATTCAATGTTTGTACCAGCATACTCATTACCCTACACAATAGACCCAAAAACAAATGAGCCAATATTTCTCGATGTAAAACATTAAGTTGATAAAAATGAACGTTTATATATTAGTCATAACCCTTTTCCTGTGAAATATATTTTAGGAGAAGGGTTTTTTGTATGAAGATAGATAAATCTATCACTAAAAGGACAACATCGCTTCTGTCTTACTCCAATAAGGTTTGACAGGAAGTGTTTACTTTAAACCCTCATTGATCCAAACCGTTCAGACATGACACATACTTGACCAAAACAAATAAATTTAAATAAGGGGGTAAAAATTTTTTAGAAAAATTGTCATAACAATATGGGACAACGTCATAAACATATACTGTCCAAAAATACCTAGATGGATGTTATTATCCCACTTTTTAGTCTATGATCGGGAGGGGATCATTTGGAAAAGGTTGATATTTTTAAAGATATTGCCGAGAGAACCGGCGGTGATATTTATTTAGGAGTCGTTGGAGCGGTACGGACAGGGAAATCAACATTTATTAAAAAATTCATGGAGCTAGTTGTTTTACCGAATATAAACAGCGAGGCAGAAAGAAGCCGGGCACAGGATGAGCTGCCTCAAAGTGCTGCAGGGAAAACGATCATGACGACTGAACCGAAGTTCGTACCAAACCAGGCGGCTACCGTACACGTTGACGAGGGGTTAAATGTCAATATCCGACTGGTTGACTGTGTAGGATATACTGTTCCAGGCGCTAAGGGCTATGAGGATGAAAATGGGCCTCGAATGATTAACACACCTTGGTATGAGGAGCCTATTCCATTTCACGAAGCTGCTGAAATCGGCACAAGAAAGGTCATACAAGAGCACTCCACCATTGGTGTGGTGGTCACAACTGATGGAACGATAGGTGAAATCCCTAGAAGTAATTATATTGAGGCAGAAGAAAGAGTTATTGAGGAGCTTAAAGAAGTTGGCAAACCATTTATAATGGTCGTTAACAGTGCGCAGCCTTATCATCCAGCAACAGAAACGCTTAGATCAAGCTTGGCAGACAAATACGATATTCCGGTTATTGCGATGAGCGTGGAAAGCATGAGAGACAGCGATGTCCTAAATGTTCTTCGTGAAGCTTTATACGAATTCCCTGTACTTGAAGTGAACGTAAACCTGCCAAGCTGGGTTATGGTGTTAAGAGAGAATCACTGGCTTCGTGAAAGCTATCAGGAAGCGGTTAAAGAAACAGTTAAAGATATTAAGAGACTTAGAGATGTTGACAGAGTGGTTCAGCAATTCAGCGATTATGATTTCATTGATCGCGCAGGATTAGCTGGAATCGAAATGGGGCAGGGAATTGCCGAAATTGATTTGTTTGCTCCAGATGAATTATATGATGATATTTTAAAAGAAATTGTGGGTGTAGAAATTAGGGGGAAAGACCATCTTCTTGAATTAATGCAGGATTTTGCTCATGCGAAAGCCGAGTATGATCATATTGCAGATGCCTTAAAAATGGTGAAACAAACAGGCTATGGTATCGCATCGCCATCACTCGCGGATATGAGTCTTGAAGAGCCGGAAATCATCCGTCAGGGTGCACGGTTTGGTGTAAGATTAAGAGCTGTGGCACCATCGATTCATATGATTAAAGTCGATGTCGAATCTGAGTTTGCTCCAATTATTGGAACAGAAAAACAAAGTGAGGAGCTGGTCAGGTACTTAATGCAGGATTTTGAGGATGATCCGCTTTCCATTTGGAATTCAGATATCTTCGGCCGTTCTTTAAGTTCCATTGTCCGTGAAGGAATTCAAGCAAAGTTATCCTTAATGCCTGAGAATGCCAGATATAAGCTAAAGGAAACATTAGAGAGAATTATCAATGAGGGATCAGGCGGTTTAATTGCCATAATCCTTTAATCAAGAGGACTCCGAATAGGGGTCTTTTTTGCATTTGTAGAAATTTGTAAGTGAAAAAAGTAGAATTTTGTTGTTTTAAAGAAAAGTTTACCATTATTTCATGAATTTTTCTTGATATGCTTAAATGATTATGATAATCTTTTAACAGAATTACGTAATAGCGCTTGAAACCCTTTATTTTATAAGGTTTTTTTGAAAAAATAGATTGAAGTCCAAAGAAAAGTCAGATAAGATTAATTTGGTAATAAAACACTGTTATTATGTATAGAATTTTGAAAAATTGTTTAGAAATGTAGATAAGTAATCTTATTTACAAGTTTTTGATTAGTTTCTTTGGGAGGAGGTGAATGGCATGAACAAGACAGAACTAATTAATGCAGTAGCAGAAGCAAGTGAGCTTTCTAAAAAAGATGCTACAAAAGCAGTTGATGCTGTTTTTGATTCAATTTTAGATGCTTTAAAAAATGGTGATAAAGTTCAATTAATCGGTTTTGGTAATTTCGAAGTTCGCGAACGTGCAGCTCGTAAAGGACGTAATCCACAAACTGGTGAAGAAATTGAAATTGGAGCTAGCAAAGTTCCTGCTTTCAAACCAGGTAAAGCGCTTAAAGATGCGGTGAAATAATTACATAATGAAGCGCTTTAAGCAGAAAGCTTGAGCAAAAAGGCCATGGTTACATCCATGGCCTTTTTCATTTCTTTTATGATATATAAACGAGTTTATAATAATGTTTTTTGCTTGCAAGGAAAAGGATGTGCTAATATGTATTTGTTATATTTCTTTAACAGATATTTATTAGGGGGAATCATCATGACAGAAGTCAACCGTGCCCAAATAGAAGAGGCGGTACGTTTAATATTAGAAGCCATTGGTGAAAATCCGAACCGTGAAGGATTGCTTGATACACCTAAACGGGTTGCCAAAATGTACGAAGAAGTTTTTAATGGCTTAAATGAAGATCCTTCAAAGCACTTTGAAACTATTTTTAGCGAAGACCATGAGGAACTAGTTTTAGTTAAAGACATCCCGTTCTACTCAATGTGTGAGCATCATCTCGTTCCATTCTTCGGAAAAGCTCACGTTGCTTACATACCTCAAAACGGTCGTGTGACTGGCTTAAGTAAGCTGGCGAGAGCTGTTGAAGCCGTTGCCAAGAGACCACAACTGCAAGAAAGGATAACCTCAACGGTAGCTGACAGCATCATGAAGAAGCTTGAGCCTCATGGTGTCATGGTAGTGGTTGAGGCTGAGCATATGTGTATGACCATGCGCGGGGTGAAGAAACCTGGTTCCAAAACAGTGACAACCGCTGTACGGGGCACACTTGCTAATGATACGATTGCTCGTTCCGAAATCCTTTCATTAATTAAGAATTAAATGATTTATAATAAATAAATTTGGGTGATTATATGGAAAAGCGGCAATCACAAAATAGTGATTATGTAGTTATAAAGGCAATCGATGATGGAGTCAGTGTCATTGGGCTTACAAGAGGAACGGATACCAGATTCCATCATTCTGAAAAGCTGGATAAAGGTGAGGTATTAATTGCACAATTTACGGAGCATACTTCCGCAATAAAAATCAGAGGAAACGCGAAAATCCTTACCCAATTGGGAGAACTTGAAAGTGAAATGAAGAAATAAATACCTTTTATCAATTTATTCTTAATAAAAATATTCTTTGTTCATTACAGTGCAAATGTATTTATTTTGTGAAATACATCCCATACTTTGTCTTTTATGTTATAATTGTCACTGCCTTGTTTATTGAAAATGTATAAAAAGGACTTTTTTTCAGTGTACATGAATGTTCCTAAATAGTTAGGAAATAAAAATACAAAGAGACATAAACTTCGGGGGAAGCAAGGGTGATTAGATTGCAAGACATTCGACAAAAATTTACAGATATTCGCGAGCAGGTTGAACAAAGGGTTTATGATCCTTTCGTGCTCCAATATATTGACACACCGATAATCGATGAAGATAAACTTCTGATCCTTATCTCGATTATGGATTGTCTTGAATTGTCTTACAGTGAAATGAAAACCTATTGTTTGTCAACGATGCTAATCCAAATTGCCCTTGATACCCATGAACAAATTTCAACGACAGCTGTTGAAGAAAAAAGCCGGCAATTAACGGTTCTTGCCGGGGATTATTTTAGCGGCATGTATTATAAGCTCCTCGCAGACTTAGAAGATATTTCAATGATTAAAGTGCTCTCTGAAGGAGTCAAGGAAATAAACGAAAATAAAATTACCGTTTACCAAAAGGGTATTGACGGTATTGAAAAACTCATGAACAGTATTAAGAGGATTGAAAGCTCTTTACTGTTAAAATTCACAGGATATTTTCAGCTGAAAAGTTGGGATGAGTTTATCGCCAATCTTTTCTTTATAAAACGTCTTTTGGCTGAAAAACGAAAGTTTAAAGAATCTGGACGTTCATTAGTTATTGAGGGATTGAAAAATATCATTTTTCATATCGATGATCATGAAACTTCTGGTTTAAATCATAAACAGCAGCAGGAACTATTGGAAATATGTGATCATTACATTGAATTAGCTAAACAAATGGTTGAAAAAGGAATGCTTCAGCTCCCTTTTTTAACAGAGACCCTTGTTGAGAGAATTCAATTTTTATTAAATCAACATCAGCCTGTCGAGAAAACTTTTGTGGAAGAAGGGTAAAACAATGCAGCAATCGAAGGAACAACGAGTTCATAAGGTCTTTGAAAAGATTTCGGATAATTACGATAAGATGAACTCGGTTATCAGTTTTCAACAGCATGTGAAATGGCGAAAAGACACCATGAAAAGAATGGATGTAAAGCCTGGTTCAAAGGCACTTGATGTCTGTTGCGGAACTGCTGACTGGACGATTGCATTGGCCGAAGCCGTAGGCTCTTCTGGAGAAGTGGTTGGATTAGATTTTAGTAAAAATATGCTAAAAGTAGGCACAGAAAAAGTTGATCATTTAGGACTAAAGCAGGTCAAATTAATTCATGGCAATGCAATGGACTTGCCATTTCCAGATAATAGTTTTGACTATGTGACGATCGGATTCGGTTTAAGAAATGTACCGGATTATCTCCAAGTATTAAAGGAAATGCTTCGTGTGTTAAAACCAGGCGGAATTGCAGTTTGTCTGGAAACCTCACAGCCGACGTTAATCGGCTACAAACAGCTTTTCTATTTTTACTTCCAATATATCATGCCGTTTTTTGGTAAGTTATTGGCAAAAAGCTATAATGAATATGCATGGCTTCATGAATCCGCTCGGGACTTTCCTGGTATGAAAGAGCTTGCCAGACTGTTTGAGAAAGCTGGTTTTAAAAATGTCATGTATAGGCCATATAGTGGAGGCGCAGCCGCTGTTCATATGGGTTATAAAAACTGATTTGATGAATGTAGACAGGATGAAAAGCCGGGTGAATACAAATGAAATTAAAAATGATGTATTCATTTTTGAATTCGGATATAAATGTTATTGAAAAAAAACTAGAGGAAACAATTCAGTCGGATTCACCCCTCTTGAAGCAAGCTTCTATGCATACTTTGCAGGCAGGGGGAAAAAGAATCCGTCCTATTTTTGTTTTGCTTGCAGGGAAGTTTGGCCGCTATGACATTGAAGTAATGAAAAATGTAGCTGTAGCTCTCGAGCTCATTCACATGGCTTCCCTTGTTCATGATGATGTTATTGATGATGCAGACCTCAGGAGAGGCCAACCTACTGTTAAATCAAAATGGGACAATCAAATTGCCATGTACACGGGTGATTTTGTTTTTGCCCTTTCACTGGAATTAATGGCAAATATCAAAAAACCAGCAGCCCATAAAATCCTTGCTAATACAATTGTTGAAGTTACTGTAGGGGAAATTCAGCAGATTAAGGATAAATATCGTTTTAATCAAAATTTCCGTGATTATTTACGAAGAATTAAAAGAAAAACAGCTTTGTTAATTGCAGCTAGCTGTCAATTAGGTGCGATTGCTGCCGATGTAGAAGAATCCATTCACAAAAAACTCTATCGTTTCGGGTATTATGTTGGAATGTCATTTCAAATCACAGATGATATTTTGGATTTTACGTCATCAGCTGAAGAACTAGGGAAACCGGCAGGAAGTGATTTACTGCAGGGAAATATTACGGCTCCTGCTCTTTTTGCGATGGAAAACGAAGATGTTCGCCGTGAAATTGAACGGGTTCATGAAGATATGGAACCATCAAAAATAGAAAATATCATTTCTTTAATTAAACAGTCAGGTGCAATTGAAAAGTCGATTGCTTTAAGTGATCTTTATCTTGATAAAGCATTAACAATTCTTGATGAGTTGCCTTCGAACAAAGCGAGAAAAACACTCCGTGAAATTGCTAAATACATTGGCAGACGTAAATTTTAAATATTTATATAATTTTTAGTCCACCCTTTGTTGCGAAATATTCCAAAAAATGATACCATTTTCATGGATTGTCTGAATTGATGATCAGCATACATAACGATTTAGGGGTGGAACTCATGGAAAAAACATATTTAATGGTAAAACCTGACGGTGTGCAGCGGAATCTTATTGGTGAAATCGTTGCCCGTTTTGAAAGAAAAGGCTTCCAATTAGTTGGGGCGAAATTATTGGTAATCCCAAGAGAAACTGCAGAAGAACACTATGGTGAACATAAAGAACGTCCATTCTTTGGCGAATTGGTTGATTTCATTACTTCTGGTCCGGTTTTTGCAATGGTTTGGCAAGGGGAAAATGTCATTGCAACTGCACGTCAGATGATGGGTTCTACTAATCCTAAGGATGCTGCTCCTGGAACAATCCGTGGAGATTTCGGAGTTACTGTTGGTAAAAACGTGATTCATGGTTCTGATTCACCAGCGAGTGCAGAACGTGAAATTGGTATCTTTTTTAAAGAATCCGAAGTAGCGGAGTACTCTAAACTAGTAAACGAGTGGATTTACTAAAAACTATAAAAGGGCACTTGTATATTACTATACAGGTGCCCTTTTTGTATGCGTATACAAAAATTTCTCTCCATTTTCTGAATAGTTACACTAGGTTTATCAGGTCTAATATGTTATATTGATACAAAATCCTTTAATGAGTTGAAGGGGGAAAGTTTTATGGGGATGAGATATTTAACAGCGGGTGAATCCCATGGGCCGCAATTGACAACAATCCTGGAAGGGATTCCCGCGGGTATGCCCTTATTATCGGATGATATTAATTTGGAGTTGGCAAGACGGCAAAAGGGATATGGACGTGGCAGGAGAATGCAAATTGAAAAGGATACTGTCGAAATTGTTTCAGGTGTCCGCCATGGACAGACCCTGGGGTCGCCCATAGCTCTAGTCGTAAAAAATAATGATTGGAAGCATTGGACCAATATTATGGGAGCTGAACCCCTTAAAGAAGGACAGGAAGAAGAAGTAAAAAGGAAAATATCTAGACCCCGGCCAGGGCATGCAGATTTAAACGGTGCAATTAAATATGGTCATCGGGATATGAGAAATGTTCTTGAAAGATCATCAGCAAGGGAAACCACCGTTAGAGTAGCAGCAGGTTCTGTTGCAAAAAAACTTCTTTCCCTATTAGGTGTTGAACTTGTATCGCATGTGGTAGAAATCGGCGGAATAAAGGCGGATGTTGATCGATCCCTACCGTTAGAAACGATAAAGGAACGTGCCGAGCAATCTCCGGTTCGCACGTCTGATCCAAATGTTGAACAAAAAATGATGGATGCGATTGATGAGGCGAAGCAAAACGGTGATTCCATCGGCGGAGTTGTGGAAGTAATCGCGACGGGAATGCCTGTAGGCGTCGGCAGCTTTGTCCATTATGATCGTAAATTAGATGCTAAGTTAGCGGCAGCTATTGTAAGTATAAATGCATTTAAAGGTGTAGAAATAGGCATTGGCTTTGAGGCAGCAGAGCGGCCAGGCAGCGAAGTTCATGATGAAATAGCATGGGAACAAGAAAGAGGTTATTACCGGAAAACGAATCGTCTCGGTGGTCTTGAGGGTGGAATGACGACAGGAATGCCGATTGTCATTCGCGGCGTTATGAAGCCAATTCCGACGCTTTATAAACCCTTAATGAGCGTCGATATCGAAACAAAGGAACCGTTTTCTGCCAGTATTGAACGATCAGATAGCTGTGCTGTACCTGCGGCAGCTGTCGTTGCAGAAAATGTCGTGGCTTGGGAATTGGCGGCTGCCCTTGTCGAGCAATTTTATAGCGACCGTTTTGATGTTTTTGCGGCTGAAATAAACAGGCAGCGTGAAATGGCGAGGGAGTTTTAATGGAAACGATTCATATTCAAACAGAGTCGAAAAAGTACGACGTCCTTGTTGGAGCAGGGGCACGTTTTAAAATAAGCCATTATTTAAATAATCATTTTAAAGATTTAACTAAAATATTAATCATAACAGATGAAACGGTTGCAAACTATCATCTGGATTCATTATTAGACTGTATATCACAGTGGCAACCTGTGTTATTTACTGCTCCCAGCGGGGAAAAGGCAAAAACCTTTGACGTTTATTACTCTGCCTTATCAACAGCACTCGAAAACCAACTCGACCGTAAATCGGTGATTCTTTCTCTGGGTGGAGGGGCAGTTGGGGACCTATCAGGCTTTGTGGCTGCTACATTCATGAGAGGAATACCATTTATTCAGGTCCCAACGACCATTTTAGCGCATGACAGTGCGGTTGGTGGAAAGGTTGCCATCAACCATCCTCAAGGGAAAAATATGATAGGTGCCTTCCACCAGCCTGAAGCAGTATTTTATGATTTAGAATTGCTCGAAACACTCCCTGTACAAGAAATTCGCTCAGGCTTTGCTGAGGTTACTAAACATGCACTCATCAATGATTCTAATTTTTATCGTTTACTTCAGGAACAGATTCATGATTTGAATGAATTATCGATGGAACAATTGGCACAATTTTTATCAAAAGGGATAAAGATTAAAGGAGAATTTGTTGCACAGGACGAAAAAGAAACAGGGATTCGTGCTTATTTGAATTTTGGACATACGCTGGGTCATGCGATTGAATCTGAAATGGGGTATGGAAACTTTACCCATGGGGAATCGGTTATGATCGGCATGATTTTTGCACTCAAGCTTAGCCAAAAATTAACCGGATTGTCCTTTAATCTAGATGAGTTTATTGTTTGGGTGGAAAAGCTTGGCTACCAAACACGAATTCCATCGGGACTTGATTTATCGCGATTGATAAGTAAAATGAAACAGGATAAAAAATCAGTTGGCAATACGATCCGCTTTGTGTTATTGGAACAATTGGGGAAGCCAATCCTACAGGAACTTTCTGATGATCTATTACGAGAAGAGTTAAAAAGCTTTTAATAAGGGGGAGCACATATGATTAGAGGGGTGAGAGGAGCAACAACGGTTAGTGGAAATAATGAAAGTGAGATTATTACCGCTACAGAAGAGCTCGTCGAAAAGCTTATTGAATTAAATCAGATTCAACCGGATACTGTTGCATCTGTATTCATTTCAACAACAGAGGATATTGATGCAGTATTTCCTGCTAAAGCATTGCGGAATTTTACGGGATGGACGTATGTACCCGTGATGTGTATGCGCGAAATACCTGTCGCTGGCTCGCTAAAGCAGTGCATCAGAATCATGATGCATGTAAACACCAATCAAACGCAAGATGCGATAAATCATGTATACTTAAGGGAAGCAAAAGTATTGAGGCCTGACTTGGGCAGCAGCTTGGAGCTTTAATAAAGAATCGATACATTTTAATGGGGTGAGGAATAATGAGATGGAAAGAACAGTTGTTAACGTTGACACCGTATCAACCAGGTAAATCAATTGAAGCAGTCAAAAAACAATATCAGCTTGAAAGAATTGTGAAGCTGGCTTCCAATGAAAATCCTTTTGGATGCTCTAAAAAAGTACTTTCAGCCATTCAATCAAATTCGACAAGTTTGGCCATTTATCCGGATGGTTACGCAACCAATTTACGAGAGACTCTTGCAGATTCTTTACAAGTGAAGCCTGATGAATTGATTTTTGGTAATGGCTCGGATAATCTGATTCAGATCATCTCAAAGGCTCTGCTTCATCCCAATGCCAGCACAATTATGGCGGACCCTACCTTTTCTCAATATAAGCATAATGCGGTCATTGAAGGGGCAGAGATAAAGGAAATTCCATTAATAAACGGTTGTCATGATTTGGATGGAATGTTTTCAGCCATTGATGAAAAAACCAATGTCATCTGGTTATGCAGTCCCAATAATCCAACGGGTACATATATTTCTGAATCATCATTAATTTCGTTTCTTGACAAAATTCCTTCTCATATCCTAGTTGTCCTTGATGAAGCTTATTATGAATATGTTGTAGCTGAGGATTACTATGATTCAATCAGTTTAACCCGTAAATATCAAAATTTAATTGTATTACGTACTTTCTCAAAGATCTATGGTCTTGCCTCCCTAAGGGTCGGATACGGTGTGGCGAATCCATCCATTATTAATGCGCTTGAGCCTGCAAGGGAGCCATTTAATGTAAATTCATTCGGCCAGCTGGCAGCTGCTGCGGCAATAGTCGATACGCAGTTTGTAGAAGAATGTAAGGTGAAAAATAGACAGGGGCTTGAACAATTTTATCAATTTTGCGAAGAAAACCAGCTCTCCTATTATCCAACGCAAACCAACTTTATCCTTATTGATATGGAAGTCGATGGAGACCAGGTTTTTCAGTTTTTGATGGAAAGAGGCTATATCGTGCGTTCGGGGAAGGCTCTTGGATTCCCAACCGCAGTTAGGATTACTGTAGGTACACAAGAGCAAAATGAAGGGGTGCTAAAGGTGCTCGGTGAATTTCTCCTGGAGAGGAAATCGAAACAGCACATAGGTAAATAGGGGGAGTTTTTTTGAAAGGCCGTGTTTTTGTCATTGGTATAGGATTAATAGGTGGCTCTTTGGCATTGTGCATCAAAAAAGAGCATAAGCAAGCCTCCATAATCGGATATGATATAAATATTGAACAAGCTCGTCTTGCCAAAATGATTGGGGTAATTGATACAATTGCTGAAGATTTACTGGAAGGGGCAGCAAATGCCGATTTGATTATTATTTCGGCCCCGGTAAAGGAAACGGAAGAGATTATACATCATTTATCCAAACTGCCTTTAAATCCTGAGGTAATTATAACCGATACCGGCAGCACAAAAGGAAAAATTGTCGCAATGGCTGCCGGCTTAAAAGAAATTGGCATTACATTTATTGGGGGACACCCGATGGCAGGTTCCCACAAAAGCGGGGTTTCAGCTGCAAAGGAAATCTTATTTGAGAATGCCTTTTATCTGTTAACTCCAGAGGAACAGGTTAGTCAAAGAAAGTTGGAAGAATTAATCGAATGGCTTCGAGGAACAAAGGCAAAATTTCTAACCATTTCACCGGAAAAGCATGATTATTTGACTGGAATCGTTAGTCATTTTCCTCATATAATCGCGGCATCCATTGTCCGACAAACAGAAAAGCTGGCTGCTGAGCAGCACCTGGTTACCCGTCTCGCAGCTGGCGGGTTTAGGGATATTACCAGAATCGCCTCGAGCAGCCCGGAAATGTGGAAAGATATTTTATTGCACAACAAAGACATATTAATCAACCTGCTTGATCAATGGCAGGAGGAAATGGATTGGGTAAAGGATTTACTTGAGGTCGGAAACAGTAACGAAATATTAGCTTATTTCAGGCAAGCAAAACATTTCCGTGATAGTCTTCCTGAAAGGGAAAAAGGCGCAATACCAGCGTTTTATGATTTATATGTTGATGTACCAGATTATCCTGGTGTTATTTCAGAAATAACAGGATACTTGGCAAAAGAAAAAATTAGTATTACAAACATTCGCATTCTTGAAACAAGAGAAGATGAAATATACGGGGTCCTTGTGATCAGTTTTCAAACGGATGAAGATCGGCTTCGCGCGGAACAATGCATATCTTCTTTAACAAGCTATGCCACTTCTATTGGACCATAAAACGATTTATTCAAAAAAGGTGATTATATGGAGGCAATAACGTTAAGGACAAATCGAAAGAGCTTGACTGGCAAACTTGAAATTCCAGGAGATAAATCGATATCGCATCGATCCGTTATGTTTGGTGCGATTGCTCATGGTGAGACAAGAGTCACGAATTTTCTCCCTGGTGATGATTGCTTAAGCACAATTTCCTGTTTTCGAAAGCTTGGGGTTACGATAGAAGAGCGGGATAATGAGCTTATTATCATTGGAAATGGTTTTGAAGGACTTAAGGAGCCTGAAGAAATATTGGATGTCGGTAATTCTGGCACCACCATCCGTTTGCTTTTAGGCATTTTGGCAGGCAGACCTTTTTTCTCGACACTTATAGGTGATCATTCCATTGGGAAAAGGCCAATGACGCGAGTAACCGCTCCATTAAAGCAAATGGGGGCAAGGATTGATGGCCGGAGGGACAGCGCTTTTACGCCGCTTGCGATTCGGGGTGGCAGTCTAAAGCCATTCCACTATCAGCTTCCTGTTGCAAGTGCTCAGGTAAAATCAGCACTCATTTTAGCCGCATTACAGACTGAAGGGGAAACAACGATCATCGAACCGGCGGAAACAAGGGATCATACGGAAAGAATGATTCGGAAATTTGGTGGTGAAATTGCCAAGAATCAATCGGCTATTACCATTAAGGGCGGTCAAAGGCTTACTTCTGCCTTGATTCAAGTGCCCGGAGATATTTCATCAGCAGCTTTTTTCCTAGTTGCAGGTGCAATCGTTCCAGGCAGTGAAATTGTCTTGAAGAATGTTGGTTTAAATCCGACTAGAACCGGGATACTTGAAGTATTAAAGGATATGGGTGCGGATTTACAAATCATCGAAAAAAATGACAGTTCCTTTGAACCATTTGGCGACATTGTTATAAAATCCTCAAGCCTTCGCGGAACAGTTATCGAAGGAGAAATTATACCAAGATTAATTGATGAAATCCCGATTATTGCCCTTTTAGCGACACAGGCAGAGGGAAAAACAATTATTAAGGATGCTCAAGAATTAAAGGTAAAAGAAACAAATCGAATTGACACAGTTGTTGGAGAACTGACCAAATTGGGTGCGACCATCGAGGCGACAAATGATGGAATGATTATTTATGGGAAATCCGGCCTTTCAGGAGGAACCGTTTCTAGCCATGGAGACCATCGGATCGGAATGATGCTGGCTGTTGCATCACTAATATGTTCGGATGAGGTTGTCCTTGAAAATGCTGAAGCGATTTCCGTTTCATATCCAAACTTCTTTTCTCACTTAAATAGCCTTATAAAATAAAAGCTGCCATTTTGGCAGCTTTTTGACTGGATAGGAATAGTTTTTCTTTTTATCACATAGCTTGTCTTAAGGAGATAAGAAGGTGGTGTGATACATGGACTATATCATTGAAAATGCCAATATTCTTAAAGAAAATCAACTAAGCAAAAATTCTATTTTGATAAAGGAAAATAAGATTTCAGCTTATCAGGCAGCTTTTCATCAATACAAATTAATCAGAATGGATGCAGAGCCATATATAATGACCCCCACTACCGTCCTTCTTGACACAAAGATCCCTTTTAAAGGCACCTTCACAGAAATGAAAAAATACATGATCGATCAATTTATATTGCGTGGTTGCACTACTTTGTTCACCTATGTTAAAGTGTCCTATGAAAATGAATTAATAGAAAAAATAAATGAATTGAAAACATCTCTTCTAAACAGCCCCATTGACTTTATTATCGGAGTGAAAATACCAATTCGCATATTAACCCCCTCATTTATTAGGAAATGCAAAAAAGAGAAAGTGCCGGCTATTTTTCTCGAGTTACATAACAATGAGGAATTAGAGCATATTCCATGGGGCTGGATAAGGGAAGCAATGTTTCCTTATAATTGTCCATTAATTCCATTAATTTCTTCATCATTTAAGAAGGAAACGAAGCATACTTTGGCGAAATGGAAAGTAACAGTTCAAAATGAAAGGATATCGGCTCTTTATGAGGATTTGGAGGAAAATCAACCATTAACAGTGCCTGTTTTAAATAAAATCGGTTTATACCCCCAAAAGGGCAGTTTAATGTGTGGAATGGAAGTAAGTTATAATCTTTATCTTAAAGGTAGAGAAATAAGAAATGCCGATGACGAAGACCTATTTCATAATCATCTTAATCGACTTGTTGTGACAGTTCATAACGGTAAAGTGGTGCGAGCGGGCAAAGAGGTTTTATTTAGACCAGGAAATGGAAAACACGTTAAAATACGAACCCCATCTTATTTTACTTTGTAAACAGAAATTCAGGGGAACGAGAGGAAAAGTTGAATGGACCGAGTGCAAAAAATTATTTCCATGTTAGAAAATGGCCAACATAAAGAGGCTATTAAAGAATATAATGTGATATTAAAAAGCGGGATGCCCGACGAAAAATTCCTCCTTTGTGAAGAATTATTGCAATTTGGATTTTTAGAGGAAGCAAAATCTTTAGTGGAAAATCTTTTAGAGACGTATCCTAAAGAGGGCGAGCTTCTGGTTCTACTTGGCGAGATTCTAGTCGAAGCAGGCGAAGAGGAAAAAGCCATTCTTGTTTTAGAAGAAATCTCGGAACAGGATCCAAATTATGGGCAATCTTTACTTCTTCTTGCTGACCTGTATCAACTGCAAGGCTTATATGAAGTATGTGAAATGAAGCTATTGAAAGCGAAAGCTGCCTTACCGGATGAAATCATCATCGACTTTGCGCTTGGTGAACTTTATAGCGATCAAGGAGAAATTGTGAAGGCGATCCATTCCTATGAAACTGTTTTAAATGAACAAACCAATATTGCCGGTGTAAATATTCATCAACGATTGGCAGAAGCATTAAGCGCTTCTGGAGCCTTTGAAGACGCATTAATTTATTTTGAAAAGGCACTGGAAGATAAATTAGAGATTAATACGTTATTCGGCTATGCCTTAACAGCGTTGCAGGCTGGATATAATAGGACGGCAATAGAAAAATTCGAAGAAATAAAGGCACTTGATCCAGATTATCATTCACTGTACCTATATTTAGCTAAAGCATATGAACGGGAAGAAGAGCTTGAGAATAGTTTTCAAGCTATCCAAGAAGGAATCAGACAGGATGAATTTAATAAAGACTTATACTTCTATGGTGGGAAAATAGCTATAAAACTTGGAAGACAAGATGAAGCAGAGCGGCTTTTTAGAGAGAGTCTGGCCCTTGATCCTGGCTTTATCGAAGCTGCGCTCACGCTGAATAAACTTTTTATTCAGCAGGAAAGATATGAAGATGTGATTGATCTTATTACCCAGCTTGAACTAGTGGATGAAGAAGAGCCTCAGCTATTATGGGATGCTGCTCTTTCCTACAATAAGCTGGAGCGATTTTCAGAGGCATTAGACAAATACGTGACCGCATATACTTTTTTTAAGAATAATCAAGAATTTTTGCTTGATTACGGATATTTTTTAATTGAAGAAGGAAAAACCGCCCAAGCCGCCGAAATTTTTAAACAACTGCAAAAAGAAGATCCGACAAACGAAGAATATTTGGATATTCTTGAGCGTCTTTCAATTCTTTAAAATAAATAAAAGCTTAAATTGCAGAGGAGGGAAACATATATGGCAACCCCTGTTTCTGTCAACGAGAAAAAGGACTTTATTCGCTGGTTTTTAAATCATTATCAATTAAAAAGAAGAGAATGTGTTTGGATTCTAAACTACTTAATGAGCCATGATCAATTAATGGAAAAGGTTCATTTTGTCGAGCAAGCACAGTATTGCCCAAGAGGGCTGATTATGTCAACCCATTGCGTCGATAAAGTACCATTTCGCTTTTATAAAGAAAATGTTATGACAACGGATGCTGAGAAATCATTTCATGATATTCGTTTGAATCGGGATGAAGATATTTTTATCCAATTAAATTTCCATGCTTCAAATCAGGCACATCAATATGCTGCCGTACTTGAAGAGAATCCGTTTGTTCCAAAGCATTTGCAGGTGAATGAAAAAGACGGCATCATCGCAGAACAATTCTTACAAAATAGCATTGAACGCTTCCAACGGGAAAAGCTCCTAAAGCAAATCGATGAAGCCCTTGACCAGCAAGACCGCACAGCATTTCGAGATTTAACAGAGAAATTAAATCAGCTGATGAAATTGGAGCAAAAGGGAAGCCTGCAATAACAGGCCTCCCTTTTGTTTTTAGATAATGTTATGATAATGGAATTGAATAATAGGCTGTGTTAAAGGCGAATATTGTTTTTTTCAACTGTTGATTGGAGTGGAGGGAGCTCGACTCCTGCGGGATATAGAGGTCACGGGAGACCCCGCAGGAGCATTGCTCCGAGGAGGCTCCCGGACCTCCCCGCGGAAAGCGAGCGCCCGGAGCGGAAATCAACAGCCTTATTTAAAACAGCCATATAAAAAAGGCAGGTATATTGATATGAAATGGGTAGCACAGGATATAGATACATATTTAACAGCAAAGGAATACATAGATACTGCAATTATTCCTCTTTACTCGGTTTCTTTCGGAGAAGAAATGAAACAATCGGCCGCCAATGCAGAATTTATTACATTGCTGACAAATTACTTGGAAAGACAATTTACTGGAAGATTAGTCTTAATTCCCCCATTTACATACTTAAAAAATGAATTTAATGAAGATACTATGAAAAACCTAAAAAAATGGGAAGAGACAATCGTAAATAATGAGTTTAAACATATTTTTTACATTACCTCAGAAAGCGAATGGCAAACGTATGAGAAACAGTTAAGCGGATCGTTAATCTGGCTCCCATCAATACCGCTTGAGCATATGAGCGATCAGCAAAAGATGTCCATCATCGATAGTCAGGTAAAGCAGCTTTTAACCCTTTTTGAAAAAAAGTGGCATCAAAATCAGTAAATCTTATTTTGGACACAAGTTTTTCAAATAGTATGATATTGACCTTGCTTAAAGATTGATATATCATGAAAATGTCCTAGTTTTATATGTGTTTAATAATTGTCCAGTGGACTTAACTTTGGAAATAGAGGGGGGATAAGAATGAGTAAAAATCGCGTTACAAGACGCCAATTCTTGAGTTACACATTAACAGGTGTAGGCGGTTTCATGGCAGCAGGCATGATTATGCCGATGGTTCGTTTCGCTGTTGATCCCGTATTAAAAAAAGAAGCCGGCGGCGGTTTTATTCCAACAAAGCAAAAGGTTTCTGATTTAACAAGCAATCCTGTTCGTGTCGATTTCACCTATAAGCAGCAGGATGCATGGTATGAATCCGATGTTACTAGTACAGCTTGGGTTTATAAGGATGATAGCGGCAAAATTATTGCACTTTCTCCAACTTGTAAGCATTTAGGTTGTACCGTCGGCTGGAATACCAACAAACAATATCCAAACCAATTCTTCTGTCCATGTCACTTTGGCCGTTATGAAAAGAATGGTAAGAATATCCCAGGAACACCGCCGCCGCAACCGCTTGATATTTATCCGGTGCAGGAAAAAGGCGGATATCTGTATTTAGGAAAAGCCCAACCAAGGACGGAGGTGTAATCATTGTTAAACAAAATTTACGAATGGGTGGATGAACGTTTAGATATTGCACCTTTGTGGCGGGATATTGCAGACCATGAAGTTCCTGAGCATGTAAATCCAGCGCATCATTTCTCCGCGTTTGTTTATTGCTTTGGAGGTCTTACATTCTTTGTAACTGTAATTCAAATACTTTCTGGTATGTTTTTAACTATGTACTATGTTCCGGATATCAAAAATGCATGGGAATCCGTGTACTATCTTCAGAATGAAGTTGCATTTGGGCAAATTGTCCGCGGTATGCACCACTGGGGGGCAAGTTTGGTCCTCGTAATGATGTTCTTACATACATTACGCGTCTTTTTCCAAGGCGCATATAAAAAGCCTCGTGAATTAAACTGGATTGTCGGAGTACTTATTTTCTTTGTAATGCTTGGTTTAGGTTTCACAGGGTACTTATTACCATGGGATATGAAAGCGCTGTTTGCTACAAAAGTTGGTTTGCAAATTGCTGAGGCAACACCGTTTATCGGCTCCTATATTAAGGTTTTATTAGCCGGTCATGAACATATTGTTGGTGCCCAAACCTTAACCCGTTTCTTTGCCATTCACGTTTTCTTCCTGCCTGGAGTCTTGTTTGGTTTAATGGCAGCTCACTTTGTCATGATTCGCAGACAGGGAATCTCAGGTCCACTTTAATACTTAAATGAATGATTAATGTACAAGTAAGTATTTTCCTATATTACGGAAAAAGGAGGGGATTGTTCGATGCATAAAGGTAAAGGTATGAAGTTCGTAGGTGACTCACGTGTGTTGGCACCTGAAGCACGTAAAAAAATGCTGCCTAAGGATTACTCGGAATATCCTGGTAAAACAGAGGCATTCTGGCCAAACTTCCTTTTGAAAGAATGGATGGTTGGAGCAGTATTTCTTGTCGGTTTTTTATGTTTAACCATAGCACATCCGGCTCCGCTTGAAAGGATTGCGGATCCAACAGATACAGGCTATATTCCATTACCAGACTGGTATTTCCTTTTCTTGTATCAGCTATTGAAGTACTCATATGCTTCAGGTCCATATACAGTGATTGGAGCATTGATAATACCTGGTCTGACCTTTGGCGGATTATTATTAGCACCGTTCCTGGATCGTGGACCAGAACGTCGTCCTTGGAAACGCCCAATTGCAACATCAATAATGCTGCTTGCATTAGCCGCTACTGTATTTTTAACATGGCAGTCAGTTGCTACACATGACTGGAAGGCTGCAGAGGCTCAAGGGAAAATTGTCGCAAAGGTTGATATCAATAAAGCAGACCCAGGATATGCAGTATTCAAAAGTCAAGGCTGTATTAACTGTCATGGTGAAAACCTTCAAGGTGGCGCTGGTGCACCGACACTGATTGGTACCGGCTTAAAGCCTGCTCAAATTGCTCAAATTGCTCAACATGGTAGAGGAAAAATGCCTCCTGGAATTTTCCATGGTACTCCTGCTCAACTTAAACAGCTAACTACCTTCATCTCGGGTCTTGGAGCAAAATAATTAATTGAGGAAAAGCTGGCGGTATCGTCAGCTTTTTTATCTTATAAACTTTAAGTAAGGCTGTGTTAAAAGAAAATGTTGATTTTTACAACTGTTGATTGGAGCGTAGGGTGCTCGACTCCTGCGGGATGAAGAGGTCAAGGGATAACCCGCAGGCGCCAAAAGCGCCGAGGAGGCTCCCGGACCTCCCCGCGGAAAGCGAGGCCACTTCGCTGTAATCAACAACTAAGTTTAACAAAGCCTTAAGAAAAACTATTAGGAAAAGGGGAGTTTAAGTGGGATGGATTTATCCTCTTTTGGCAAATCGCTCAATCCTTAAGCTATTACTAGTTGTAAATATTGCGGGAACGGTTTATGGGTTTTATTGGTATGGATGGCAGTTAAAAGAAACCCCAGCAATTTTTAAAGCATTTGTCCCAGACAGCCCGACAGCAAGTTTATTTTTTGTTTTTGTCCTTTTAGCCTTCCTAATGAAAAAAAACTGGCCATTCATTGAAGCACTCGCTATCGTCACCCTATTTAAATACGGTGTTTGGGCTGTTGTAATGAATATTCTAGTCTATTTTGTAGAAGGACAATTAAGCTGGCCGGGTTTAATGCTTATTATTTCTCACGGTGCAATGGCAATTGAGGGACTTTTATATGCCCCATTTTACAGAATAAAATGGTGGCACCTTATTATTGCAGCAATTTGGACATTACATAATGACGTAATTGATTACGTCTTTTTCATGATGCCCCGCTATGAAATGCTGAATCTCTATATGCCGGAAATCGGCTACTTTACTTTTTGGCTCTCTATTCTTTCATTGGGAATCGCCTATTATCTGAGTATACGGCCAAACAGGTTTAAGCTAGAAATAAAATAGAAAAAGACCAATTTAAAAGATGGTCTATCCTTGTCCCCCCTTTCATACATTTTATTAGTATGAAAGGGGGGACAAGGATTGAGAGGGAAATGGTTTATTTTATTTGCGATTGCTTTATTACTTGCACCCATATCTGTATTTGCAGACCAGCAAACGCCAATGGAGAAGCTCGATGATATCTCTGATGAGGCGCTGCAAATGGTAAAAATACAAAGGTATGATGATGCGAAAAAACTGCTGGATTATTTCTCAACCCAATTTAACAGCCTTCACGGAAAAGAGCAGCCTTTAACCATGGATGAGGTTAGAATTGTTACCGTATCAAAGGATGAAGCCGTAGAAGCGGCGGTAAGCCCCGATATGAATTATGAAGAAAGAATAAATAAATTAACTAAGTTTCGCCTCGTTATTGATGCGATTTCAACAAGTCATCAACCGCTTTGGACGGCAATGAAGGATCAAATCATGACCGCATTAAATCATGCGAAAGAGGCTGCGCATCAAGGTGATTCAGCCCGTTTTCATACGTTTTTTAATAACTTCAACTCTCTATATAATGTTATCTATCCAAGTATGAAAGTAGATGTAGCTGCAGAAAATATTCAGAGAATAGATGCTCGGATTAATTATATCGACGAATATTCATCACAAATTGTGAGTAACCCAAAAAGTCAGCAAGAGTTAGATAGTCTTGAAACCGATCTAAATAATATTTTTGATAATATGGAAGAAGATCAATCAGACCCTTCCATCTGGTGGGTGATCATCTCTACAGGCAGTATTATTATTATGACTTTATCATATGTCGGTTGGAGAAAATATATTGGTGATAAAGAAATGAAAAAGGATCGCTCCCGAGACCAAAAAGATTGACGTATGGATTCGGCCTCATTACACTAGATAGCAACTAGAGCTGATAAGGAGGTTCATTATGTACTTTCTCTTCTATTACGCGATTATCATCTTGATTCCATTATGGGCACAAATGAGAGTAAAAAATACATTTGCAAAATATTCCCGCGTTCCTTCTTCTACCTATCGAAGAGGAGCAGAAGTTGCGAGAGAAGTCTTAAATGCAAATGGTTTATATAATGTGGGGATCGAAGAGGCGCAGGGATTTTTAAGTGATCACTACGATCCACGAACGAAAACCGTTCGGTTGTCGCCAGAAAATTACCATGGAAATTCGCTTGCAGCAGCTGCTGTGGCTGCACACGAATGTGGCCATGCCATTCAAGACGCGCAGGGGTATGCATTTCTTCGTTTCCGACATGCCTTAGTTCCAGTGGCTAATATAAGCTCTAATGCATCTTGGATCCTTATTATGATTGGATTCTTAGCCCATTTAAGCGGGATGCTTCTTTTGGGGATTATCTTTATGGCGGCAGCTGTTCTTTTTCAAGTCATCACCCTTCCTGTTGAGTTAAATGCTTCAAGCCGAGCAATGGACCAAATTGTTTCATTAGGGTTAATTCGGAATAATGAAGAAAGAGAAACACGGAAGGTGTTGAACGCAGCCGCTTTAACGTATGTAGCGGCGGCAGCCGTTGCTGTATTAGAATTATTGAGATATATTCTAATCTTTACAGGTATGAATCGGAATAATGATGATTAAAAAAGCAATGTCAGCAGACATTGCTTTTTTAATCTAATAGAGGCATTTTGTTTTCATCTAGCGTAAATCCTTCGCCATGAACATCATGGACAATACTTACGGAAATAAATGCATGGGGGTCAATTGCTGTAATTAAATTTTTCAAACGAACAATTTCGTTGATTGCTACTACACAATATAATACTTCCCGATCATTTCGTGTATATGAACCATACCCTTTTAAAACCGTAACGCCACGTTCCATTTCCTCCATGATCTTTTTTGCAATTTGATCATTCTTTTCAGAGATAATCATCGCACCCCTTGCAGAGTAGGCACCTTCCTGAATGAAATCGATAACCCTTGCCCCTACAAAGACAGCCACCAATGTGTACATGGCCTGTTTGTAATTTAAATAGGTTAGCAATGATACTACAATCACACAGGCATCGAACATAAACATGGTTTTTCCCATTCCCCAGCCAATAAATTTTTGGACCAGCCTCGCAATAATATCGACACCGCCCGTTGTGCCTCCAGAACGAAAAATAATCCCTAACCCTATGCCCGCAAAAACACCTGCAAACAGCGCAGCTAATGTAAGATCATGCTGAAGCGGCATATGGATGGGATAACGCTGGAAGATCCATAAAAAAAGGGAAACACCGAGTGTTCCAATGATGGTATATAAAAATGAGTTTCTTCCAAGTAATTTCCAGCCGATAATAAAAAGAGGAATATTTAAAATTAAGTTAATATAGGAGGGATCCCATTTGAACAAAAAATAAAAAAGTAGTGTAATTCCCGTAAAACCGCCCTCCGCCAATTTATTTTGCATATTAAAATTGACAAGGCCAAATGACATGATAGCTGTCCCAAGCAATATAAAAAAAATATTTTTGAATTTAAGACCAAGAATCATAGATATTCCTCCTCTTCCATATATTTCTCTCTTTAAGCGGTTTTTATTATAGCGGATTAAAATAAGAAGAGCAATCCATTTAGGAAAGTTCCCTTTTTTAGCAAAAATATTTGTAAATTAACCTTATTTTAGCTAACATGAATATCAGTAAGGTAGATATTGCGGGGTGGTTTTTTTATGTCAGACAGGAAGTCTATGAAAGAACTTCAAATGGAAGTAGATGCCTATATAAGTCAATTTAAGGAAGGGTACTTTAGCCCTCTGGCGATGCTGGCGAGAATGACAGAAGAACTTGGGGAACTTGCAAGAGAAGTGAATCACCATTATGGTGAGAAACCAAAGAAGTCAACAGAATCGGAAAAAGCGATAGAAGAAGAACTGGGTGACCTTCTATTTGTGATCATTTGTTTTGCTAACTCCTTGGATATAGATTTAGAAGATGCCCATAATTATGTATTGAATAAATTTAAAATAAGAGATAAAAACCGCTGGACAAGAATTAATCAAGAAAAGACGGAGTGAGATAGATGGAAAGAATAAAAATAATTATTGCCGGACCTCGTGGACGAATGGGGAGCGAGGCTGTTAAGCTTGTAACAAACACGGAGCAGTTTGAGTTATTGGCTGTTGTGGATTATAAACATGATGGTATGTTGTTAAATGATTTAGAAGGATTTCATTCCATACATAATGTCCCAATTTACGGGACCTTAGAAAAATGCTTACAAAATACGGATGCAGATGTATTGATTGATTTAACGACCCCCGAGGTTGGTATGCACCATGCCCGAACAGCGCTTCACTATAATGTAAGGCCAGTAGTAGGCACGACAGGCTTTACGAAAAACGAATTGGAAGAATTAGAAAGAACTTGCCAAGAAAAAGAGTTAGGCTGCATTATTGCCCCTAATTTTGCGATTGGCGCGGTTTTAATGATGAAATTTTCACAAATGGCTGCGAAATATTTTCCTGATATTGAAATTATCGAATTGCATCATGACCAAAAGCTGGATGCTCCTTCTGGTACCGCAGTTAAAACAGCTGAAATGATTGCTGCAGTCAGGGAACCTAAAATTCAAGGTCATCCAAATGAAAAAGAAACGATAGCAGGAGCAAGGGGAGCTAATTTCGATGGCCTCCATATCCATTCAGTTAGGCTGCCTGGACTAGTGGCCCATCAGCAGGTAATGTTCGGTTCGGATGGACAGACTTTATCACTTCGTCATGACTCCTATCACCGCGGCTCATTTATGTCAGGTGTGAAAATTGCAGTTGAAACGGTGACGAAGTTAAATACCTTTGTATATGGACTTGAAAATATTTTAGAATAGGGGCTCTTTTATGAACATTGCCTTAATTGCACATGATAAAAAAAAGAATGATTTGGTTCAATTTGCCACGGCCTATCAGGCTGCTTTCGCCAAACACAATCTATTTGCCACGGGGACAACAGGTTTACGAATAAACGAAGCGACAGGGTTACCGATCACTCGCTTTCAATCAGGTCCTCTTGGGGGCGATCAGCAAATTGGTGCGATGATTGCGAAAAATAATATGGATGCAGTTTTCTTTTTCCGCGACCCTTTAACCGCCCAACCGCATGAACCGGATGTGACTGCCCTTGTCAGACTTTGTGACGTGTATTCCGTACCATTGGCGACAAATATGGGAACGGCTGAATTGTTGATTAGAGGGTTGGAAGAAGGATTGCTGGAATGGCGAAATATAGTAAATAAGAATGGTGAAACGAATGAAAAATGAATTTTTACATATATTGGCGTTCGGGGCCCATGCTGATGACGTTGAAATTGGCATGGGGGGTACCATTGCCAAGCTTTCGAACGAAGGAAAGCGCATTGGTATTTGTGATTTAACGAATGCTGAATTATCTTCAAATGGGACAGTTGATATTAGAAAAAAGGAAGCCAAAGAAGCAGCCGGCATCCTGGGAGTGACCGTAAGAACCAGCCTTGGACTACCGGATAGAGGCTTATATGAAACGGATGAATATATTAGAAAAATTGCATCCGTTATTCGAAAATATAAACCTCAGGTAATCTTTACACCTTATTGGGAAGATCGGCATCCAGACCATGGTAATTGTACCCGCCTTGTTGAGGAGGCGGTTTTTTCTGCAGGAATCCGGAAATATGAAACAGAGGATGTTGAACAGCCGCACAAGGTTGAAAAAGTCTATTTTTATATGATAAATGGCTTCCATAAACCGGATTTTGCTATAGATATCTCAGCCTTTATCGACAAAAAAATGGATTCACTGCGAGCCTACAAGAGCCAATTTGTACGAACAGATGACAGCTTCAGCACCCCGCTGGTAAATGGATATATTGAAAGCGTTGAAGCAAGAGAAAAAATGTTTGGCAATCAAGTTGGTGTTTTCTATGCAGAAGGCTTTAAAACGAAAATTCCACTCCTCATCGATCAAGATTTGTTAGGAGAATCAAAATGAGGAAGCTAAAAATTGGAATTACCTGTTATCCAACAGTCGGCGGTTCTGGGGTGGTGGCGACAGAATTAGGCAAAATGCTGGCAGAAAAGGGTCATGAAATCCACTTTATCTCATCCAGTCTACCTTTTAGACTGAATCGAATCTATCATAATATTTACTACCATCAGGTTGAAGTGAATCAATATTCACTGTTTCAGTACCCTCCATATGATATCGCCCTGGCAAGTAAAATGGCAGAAGTGGCTAACCGCGAAAAATTGGATTTGCTGCACGTCCATTATGCGATTCCACATGCCGTTTGTGCTATATTGGCTAAGCAAATGAGTGATCGTGATTTAAAAATTGTGACGACCTTACATGGTACAGATATTACCGTTTTAGGCTATGATCCATCTTTAACAGATGCTATAAAGTTCGGAATTGAGAAATCAGATGCTGTTACAGCCGTTTCCAATGCCTTAATTAAACAGACGATTGATTTGATTAATCCAGATAAACAAATTGTCACGGTTTATAATTTTATCGATGACCGAATCTATCGGAAAAGTGATGCGATCCATCTAAAGGAAGAATTTGCGATAAATGAAAATGAAAAAGTAGTCATACATGTTTCAAATTTTCGCGCGGTTAAACGGGTTCAAGATGTAGTGAAAGCCTTCGCAAAAATATCAGCAGTCATCCCTGCAAAATTATTGTTGGTAGGGGACGGACCAGAAATCACGCCAATTTGCAAACTTGTCCGAAAGTTAGGGATTGAGGATCGTGTCCTATTTTTAGGCAAGCAGGAGAGCTTAGAGGAATTATATTCGATAAGTGACCTTATGCTGCTTTTATCAGAAAAAGAGAGCTTCGGACTTGTAGCATTAGAGGCCATGGCCTGTGGTGTTCCATGTATTGGGACAAATGTCGGCGGAATTCCTGAAGTAATTCAGGATGGCCAAACTGGATTTATTTGTGAACTGGGCAATATTGAAGATGTTTCTGCTAAAGGAATAGCATTATTAACCGATCAAAGGCTTCACGAAAAATTTTCGAAACAATCGATCGACAGGGTCCATCTTAAATTTAAGGCAGATCAAATTGTCGCACAATATGAACAATTATATTTTAGCCTATTGAGTAAAGGTGAATAAGTTTATGAACGAACCTTTTTTATCCGCAAACCCCATTCTGGAAAAATTAGAGCTAGAAGGCTACGAAGCTTATTTTGTCGGCGGATCTGTCAGAGATTTTCTGTTAAATAAGCCGATTAGTGATGTGGATATTGCCACATCCGCAACACCATGCGAAGTGAAAAAGGTTTTTCCAAAAACAATTGATATCGGGATTGAACATGGTACTGTCCTGGTTCTATTCAGAAATGAGTCGTATGAAATTACAACGTTTAGAGCTGAGGCGGAATATGAAGATTTTCGCAGACCAAAGGAAGTATCCTTTATCCGAAATTTAACGGATGATTTAGCAAGAAGAGATTTTACTATGAATGCGATTGCAATGGACCGACATGGAAAGCTCATCGATCCATTTGATGGACAAAAAGCGATCCGGGAGGAAAAAATTCAAACTGTCGGTTGTGCAGAGGAACGGTTTCAAGAGGATGCTTTAAGGATGATGCGGGCAGTAAGATTTATGAGCCAGCTTTCTTTTAAAATCGAAGCAGAAACAAAAAAGGCTTTAGTGAAGCTTGTTCATTTGCTGTACAATATTGCCATTGAGCGAAAAAAAGCTGAGTTTGATAAGCTTCTCGTAGGTCCTTCGCGTAATAATGCGTTTGAGCTGATAATTGAAACAAACTTATACTTATATCTTCCAGGTCTAAGCAATCAGCGAGATCGTCTGGAAAAGCTCTATTCTTTCGATAATAAAGAACTAAATAAGCAAGAGATGTGGGCGCTGATCGCTCACTGCTTAGATTTAAGTGGAAAGTCACTGGAAAATTTTCTAAGATCATGGCGGCTATCTTTAAAAGAAATACGAGAGATTCTGCATATGGTTCATTACATGAATATTAGGCTTAAACAGGAATGGTCTGCCTATACATTATTTTTAGCCAATCGGGAAACGGTTTTGTCCGTTGAAAAACTTTATCTTGTCATTCATGGACTAATTGACCGTAAATCAATCCGACATTGGCAAACGATATATAGCCATTTACCTATAAAGGGCCGGGAAGAAATCAATGTTACCGGTAATGATCTGATGTCTTGGTTTAACCGTGAAGGGGGCCCATGGATGAAGGAAGCTATTGACCGAATTGAGCAGGCAATCGTGGAAGGAAAAGTGGCCAACGAGAAAAACAAGATAAAGGAGTGGCTTTTGGAGTGCAATCCGAAATAAGAAAAGAATTGCTTGATGCCTTTACCAACGCGGGGGATTCTTATCTGTCCGGACAGCAATTAGCCGAACTAATTGGCTGTACAAGAACGGCTGTGTGGAAGCATGTCGAAGAATTGCGTAAAGAAGGCTTCCAATTAGAAGCAGTCAAAAGAAAAGGATATCGAATATTAAAAACACCGGAAAAAATAACGGCAGATGAGATTCGCTTTGGCTTAAAGACTAAATTCATGGGAAGAAACATTCATTATGAGGAAATTGTTGAATCCACCCAAAAGATTGCTCATCTTTTGGCCTATGAAGAAGTTCCGGAGGGGACCGCTATCCTTGCTGAACAACAGCTTTCAGGGCGGGGAAGAATGGACCGTAAATGGTATTCACCAAAGTATACGGGCATCTGGATGAGTCTGATCCTCAAGCCAAATATTCCTCTGAATAAAGCACCGCAGCTTACCCTCTTAACAGCCGTTGCGGTAGTCCAAGCTATTGAAGAGTCCACGGGTCTCATTCCTGAAATAAAATGGCCCAATGATATTCTTATTAAGGGTAAAAAAGTAACAGGGATATTGACTGAATTACAAGCAGAAGCGGACTGCATCCATGCTGTTTTGATTGGAATTGGGATTAATGTCAATCAAAAGAGAGAGGATTTCCCCATTGAACTTCAAGAAAAGGCAAGTTCGCTCTTGATTGAAAAAGGTTCAGCAGTCAATAGAGCAGATTTAATTAGAAATATTTTTGTTCAAATGGAAAAACTTTATTTGCTCTATTTGAAGGAAGGCTTTTTCCCGATAAAGCTCCTCTGGGAAAGTTATGCGGTGAGTATCGGCCAGCAGGTAAAGGCCCGTACCCTTTCCGGCACGATAGATGGAAAAGCGCTGGGCATTACAGATGAAGGTGTTTTAAAATTAGAGGATGCAAACGGCGTTATTCACCATATTTATTCAGCTGATATCGAACTCTAATTGTGTCATAAATTGTTGCGTTTTTTTTTGAATTTGTTATAATTCCTTTGGGCGGTATCTATGAGAACTGCACCTGTTAAAATAGATGAATCTAAAATAGTTCTGCCTAGATCCGTTAATCGGACCGGGACAGAGGGATGGAGCATGAATGAAGTTATAAAGATCCTCTGCCTAAAGAAGGATCTTTTTATTTGCATGTAATCTCCTCTTCCTAAATTAAAAGGAGGTAAGATGATGAAGCAAACCACAGATTTCACAAAAATGAAACAGGCTAATGAAAAGATTGTTATGTTGACCGCCTATGATTATCCTTCTGCAAAACAAGCCGAACAAAGCGGAGTGGACATCATTTTAGTTGGAGATTCCTTAGGGATGGTTGTTTTGGGCTATGACTCCACCATACCAGTAACAGTTGAGGACATGGTCCATCATACAAAAGCGGTGAAACGAGGGGCAAAAGATACCTTCATTGTCGTGGATATGCCATTTTTATCCTACCATTTATCAGGAAAGGATACCTTGGTGAATGCGGGTAAACTAATACAAGAAACAGGTGCAAATGCTGTAAAAATTGAAGGGGCGGATGAAGTTATTGAAACTATTTCACTTCTGACTAAGGCAGGTATTCCTGTTTGCTCCCATCTCGGCTTAACACCGCAATCAGTCGGGGTCTTAGGTGGCTATAAAGTGCAAGGAAAGGAAGCAGAATCAGCAAGAAAGCTGCTTCTAGATGCCAAAAAGTGCGAGGACGCAGGGGCTTTCATGATTGTGCTTGAATGTGTACCAAAGCAGGTGGCGGCAGAAGTCCAGAAGCATCTTGAAATTCCTGTCATTGGGATTGGAGCTGGTTTGGAAGTAGATGGACAGGTTTTAGTGTATCACGATATTTTGGGATATGGTGTCGAGCGAGTTCCAAAATTTGTGAAACAATTTACTAATTTGCAACCATTAATAATAGAATCGATTCAATCCTATGTAAATGAAGTCAAAATGAACCAATTTCCAGAAGTTAAACATACATTTACCATGAACGAACAGGAATTAAACGGGCTTTATGGAGGTAAAGAATGAAGGTCATTACAACCATCAAAGAAATGCAAGAAGTAATTATGAACCACAAAAGCCAATCGAAGACGATTGGGTTTGTCCCCACAATGGGCTTTTTACACGAAGGGCATTTAGCTCTTTTAAAAAAAGCAAGAGCTGAAAACGATATTGTAGCAATGAGCATTTTTGTCAATCCATTACAATTTGGGCCTAATGAAGATTTTACTACTTATCCGCGAGATTTCGAACGTGACCGTGCATTAGCGGAGTGTGAAAAAATCGATTATCTTTTTTACCCATCTGTGAATGAAATGTATCCTCACTCTTCATCTGTAAAAGTGATCGTACAGGAGCGTACGAATGTTCTTTGTGGTACTTCGAGACCAGGGCATTTTGATGGGGTTGCAACTGTATTAACAAAGCTCTTTAACATCATGCAGCCGACAAGAGCCTATTTCGGCAAGAAGGACGCCCAGCAGGTAGCGGTTATTGATGGGCTAATAACAGATTTTCATTTTCCCATTGAATTGGTGCCTGTTGAAATTGTTCGTGAAGATGACGGTCTGGCTAAAAGCTCTCGCAATGTAAATCTTACAACAGATGAAAGAAGTCAGGCCACCGTTCTATACAAGAGTTTGGTTAGGTCTAAAATGGCGATTGATGAAGGGGAACGGGACCCGGAACAATTGAAAAGCAAAATAAGGGATTATATCACGTCTGAAAGTAATGGACAGATTGATTATGTGGATATTTTATCTTATCCGCATTTAAAACCTTTGGATGAATTATCCGGAACCATTATCATGGCACTGGCAGTTAAATTTTCTAATGTACGCTTAATCGACAATTTTATATTAGAGATAAAATAAGATTCTTCAGAGGAAGAGAAATCGGAGGAAATATTAATGTTTCGTAACATGATGAACGGCAAAATCCATCGAGCAACGGTTACAGAAGCTAATTTAAACTATGTTGGAAGCATTACAATTGATGAAGACCTATTAGATGCGGTAGGCATGACAGCTAATGAAAAAGTGCAAATTGTAAATAATAATAATGGAGCACGCCTTGAAACGTATATTATCCCCGGCCAAAGGGGAAGCGGGGTTGTTTGTTTAAATGGTGCTGCCGCAAGGCTGGTGCAACCGGGAGATATCGTCATTATTATTTCTTATGCATTAGTCTCAGAGGAAAAAGTACCATACCATAAACCGCGGGTTGCCATAATGGATGAAAACAATCGTGTTAAAGAACTGCTTCATCAAGAACCCGCACACACAATCATGTAATCCCCTCCCTTGGGGATTTTTCTTTTTTTAGCGTATTTTATATAATGGTTTTAGCGGAACGGGAATTGTTTACTTTTTCTTTTTATCGTTTTATGTTACCGTTTTAGGATGAAGGTTTGAGGTGTTTAGCATAATGGAAAATAAATTTGTCGTCATAGATTTAGAAACGACCGGAAACATTCCCAAAAAAGGTGATAAAATCATTCAATTTGCCGCTGTTGTTATTGAAAATGGTGCGATCACTGACACATACTCATCTTTAATTAATCCAAAAAAAGCGATTCCCCCATTTATTGAAGAATTGACTGGTATTAACGATGAGATGGTTAAACATGCACCAGTTTTTTCTGAAATAGCCCCAAGGGTAGCTTCATTATTAGAAAACGCTTATTTTGTTGCCCATAATGTATTATTTGACTTGTCATTTCTTCAGGAAGAATTAATTGCAGCCGGATTTGAAGGCTTTTACGGACCTGTCCTGGATACGGTCGAAATGGCCAGGATTCTCTATCCTACGGCAGATGGCTATAAGTTATCAGATTTAGCCGAAAGAGAAGGCTTACATCATGATCGGCCCCATCAGGCGGATAGTGATGCCCAAGTAACGGCTGAGCTCTTTCTGCTGCTTTTGCAGAAGTTAGCGTCTTTGCCCGAGATAACGTTAAATCAACTTACGAAACTCTCTGGTGGTTTAAAGAGCGACCTAGAGCAGCTATTAGAAGAGATGGAAATGAAAAAAGATAAAGCATTAAGGATAGCCAAAAAGGAAGTTGAAATATTCAAAGGTCTTGCCCTTAAAAAGATCCCGCAGAATAATGAATATTCAGAGGGAAAGATTGATTATACGTATCCGGAAAAGGATGAAGAAAAAAGGGCACTGTTAAAAAAAGCATTCGCTAATTATGAAAATCGCACGGGGCAATTAAAAATGATGGATGGGGTATTTCAAGCATTTCAAATGAATCGTCACTCATTAATTGAAGCAGGGACAGGTATCGGGAAATCACTTGGTTACCTTTTACCGGCTGCGTATTTCTCTAAGCAATATCAAACCCCAATCGTGGTAAGTACCCATACGACCCAGCTTCAAGATCAAATTATTCACAATGAAATACCGCTATTAACTAAAATTTTGCCTTTTGAAATAAAATCAGTCCTTCTTAAGGGAAGAAATAATTACATTTCCATTGAGAGATTTCAGCAAACATTAACAGATGCGTACGATAATTATGATACTACATTAACAAAGATGCAAATTCTTGTTTGGCTTACTGAGACACAAACGGGCGATAAAGATGAATTGAACCTGTCGAGCGGTGGATTGCTCTATTGGAACAAAATAAAAAACGAGCCTGTTGTTTTTATGCGTTCAAGTGAATGGCGTGAAAAAGATTATTATGTAAAAGCAAAAGACGAAGCTGGGCAGGCTGATATTATTATCATCAACCATTCTTTATTACTTAGCGAACTTTCAGGGAAAGGATCTTGTTTACCTGAATTTGAATTCGCCATAATTGATGAGGGACATCATTTTGAAAAAGTAGCAGTTCAATTTTTTGGCCATACATTGGATTATTTATCGACCAGATTGCTGTTAAGCCATTTTGGATTATATGAACAGAAACAGCTTTTCTTTCAATTAGAGGGGCTGCTTCAAATGATGGATACCGAAAAGAAACTGGTTTCCCATACATTTGAGCTGAATCAGCTGCTTTCCGATGTTAACTATGAAATGGATGAATTCTTCAAGTTGACCGCTCTCTTTGCGAAAAAAATGGCCGGAAATAAAAAGGGAATGAACCGTGTAAAGATCCGTTTTTCCCCCAATGATGAAGGGAGAGAAATTGCAGGTCTTAAACACAGTGCCGAGAGATTTTCCTTTTTATTAAAGGATTTATATACGGAGATAAATTCCCGGTTAGAATGGATTAAAAAGCAACATTGGAACCTGTCAAATACACAAAAGAATATGTTGGAAGAAATAATTTCTTTTCTGGGAGACCTTTTAGAATTAAGAGAAACGGTTCAAAATTGCTTTCTAAAAGAATCGCCTTTTGCGAAATGGATTGAGATCGATCTACGGTCCCCTCAGAATGTCACAACGTTTTTTGCTAAACCGGCAACAGTTGCTTCAGCCCTTAAGGAAACGTTTTTTAATAATAAGAAAAGCATTGTGCTGACTTCTGCCACATTGACCGTTAAACAATCCTTTGATTTTATTATCAAGGAAATTGGATTATGCCCGGACACTACTTATCAAATGGTTATACCTTCTCCATTTGACTATCAAAATCAAGTTCAGATGCTGATTTCAGAAGATTTGCCAGAAGTTACTTCCGTATCGTTAGACGAGTATGTAATCGCCATCACAGAGCATATTATTACCATTGCTGAAGCCACAAAGGGCAGAATGCTGATTCTTTTTACCGCCTATGAAATGCTAAAGAAAACGTATGATTTGATCAAGGAAAGTGGCTTTCTCACTGACTATGCAATTATTGCCCAAGGGATTACCAGCGGCAGCAGAACGAGGTTAACAAGGAATTTTCAGCGTTATGATAAAGCTATTTTGTTAGGTACCAGCAGTTTTTGGGAAGGTGTAGATATTCCAGGGGAGGACTTATCCTGTCTTATTATTGTAAGGCTCCCATTCAGCCCGCCAGATGAACCTTTAACAGAAGCAAAATGTCAGTTTATTAAACAGCAGGGCGGGAATGCCTTTAATGATTATTCACTTCCGGAAGCAATACTCCGATTTAAACAGGGATTCGGCCGGTTAATTCGCACCGAAACGGACCGCGGTGTCATGATTGTTTTTGACAAAAGAATCGTCACAACCAATTACGGAAAAGACTTTTTAAAGTCCATACCAACTATCCCGATAAAAAGAGGAAAAATTGATGAATTCGTTTCAATAATTGAAAGATGGTTGTAATAAAGTTAGGAAAAAATCCTATTCACCTGTTATAATAATTTTTGAGTATTTAACCAAGATAATCATCAATGGAGGAAAATATGGAGAGTAAGATAGAAGTTTTATCAACGGTAAAAATCCTAAATAGCCCGGATTTATATAAAATCGTTGATGCCCTTAACCGTACATTAAAAGAAAAAGATCTTATGTTTGGCCTTGCACTTGATCATAATGATCAAAATAAAGCGATTTTTACCATTTATCGTACATAGAGAAGTGAATAAAGTGAAAAAGTGGATTTTATTTTTGGTATTATTTGTGATGGTTTTTCTTGGTATTTTAATAAAGGTTTATTTTACTGCAGTCGCGCCTGTTAAAGCTGCTGAAGTTAAGGCCGTTTCACTGGCGAAGAAAAACTCTCAATTAAAAGAGGTACAAGCTTTTCATGTATACCATGGAAATGAGACCGTTAGTGTGATTGAGGGGAAAGACAAAAATGGGGAAAAAATCATCGTTTGGATTCCGGAGAAAACAAAGGAAGTCATCGTAAAAAAAGCAAAGGATGGGCTGACAAAGCAGCAAGCCATTAATAAGCTTTTACAGGAAAAATCCCCTAAAAAAATCATTTCTGTCCGCTTAGGGATGGAAAAAAATATTCCATTATGGGAAATTTATTACCTTTCGAAAAATAATTTAATAAATTATTATTATGTTCACTTTGAATCAGGTGAATGGCTGAAAAAAATTGAAAATCTATAGTCGATGGGAATGGAGGAATTAGAATGGCAGTGGAACTTGCAAACAGGGTAAAATCATTAACGCCATCATCAACCTTAGCAATTACTGCTAAGGCAAAAGAGTTAAAAGAACAAGGGGAAGATGTCATTGGTTTGGGTGCCGGAGAGCCGGATTTTAATACACCCCAGCATATTATTGCTGCAGCAGTGGAGTCAATGAATGAAGGGCAAACAAAATATACTCCTTCAGCAGGATTACCGGCATTGAAGAAGGCCATTATCGCAAAATTACAAAGGGATCAGGGTTTGACTTATGCACAAAATGAAATCATAGTGGGTAATGGGGCAAAACATGCCTTATACACGTTATTTCAAGTCCTATTAAATGACGGTGACGAGGTTATTATCCCTTCCCCATACTGGGTTAGCTATCCTGAGCAGGTTAAATTAGCAGGTGGAATTCCTGTTTTTCTTGAGGGTTCGGAGGAGAATCAATTTAAAATTACTCCGGATCAATTAGTTCATTCCATAACCAATAAAACAAAAGCGATTATTATCAATTCACCAAGCAATCCAACAGGGGTATTATATACAGAAGAAGAGCTTTTTGCGTTGGGTCAAGTTTGTTTAAAGGAAAACATTTTAATCGTTTCAGATGAAATATATGAAAAGCTTATTTATGGAAATCATAAGCATGTTTCCATTGCGGAGCTGTCACCAGAATTAAAGGAACAAACCATTATTATTAATGGAGTTTCTAAATCACATTCGATGACAGGTTGGAGAATTGGTTATGCAGCTGGTAATAAAGAGATTATCAATGCAATGACAAACCTTGCCAGCCATAGCACGTCGAATCCAACTACAACGGCTCAATTTGCAGCAATTGCAGCTTATAACGGCAGCCAAGAAACAGTAGAGGAAATGCGGCATGCTTTTGAACATAGACTGGAAATCATCTATGATCAACTTGTTCAAATTCCTGGATTTTCATGTGTGAAACCGCAAGGGGCCTTTTACCTTTACCCTAATGTAAAGGAAGCAGCAGAATTAACGGGTTATCGCAATGTTGATGATTTTGTTGAAGGTTTATTGGTGGAAGCAAAGGTTGCGGTTATACCGGGGTCAGGCTTTGGAACACCTGATAATATCCGCCTATCATATGCTACATCTCTTGATTTATTAGAAATTGCCGTATCAAGAATCCGACAATTTGTAGAAGCAAAAATAAAATCTTAATTTTATAAAGTTTTTTGATAAAAAAGAAAAGTCTGCGAGTCGCAGACTTTTTGCTTTACTTACCAAAGCTGGTTGTCTAATTCACTTACGCAGAAGGTTTGTTCGTGTTATACTATTCTGGAGGTGTCATAAAAATGAAATCAAATATACTATCATGGCTTCAGGAAGGTAACATAACGATTCCGACCCTATTGTTTTCTGAGTACCGCAATCTTAAATTAACAGAATATGAACTTGTTCTCCTATTAAATATTATAACTTTTTTAGAAAAAGGTAATGGATTTCCAACTCCTGAAGAACTATCATCCAGAATGACAGTTTCCGTATCTGAATGCAATGAAATGCTAAGAAGGCTAGTACAAAGAGGCTTGATTGAAATTATTGATGAATATTCCAATGATGGTATTCGGTATGAAAAGTATTCAGTGCTTCCATTGTGGGAAAAGCTGATTGAACAATTCTTGATGAAAGATAAAAATAGCAAGAACTTAAGTAAAAAATCAGAAGAAACAGACCTGTACACCTGTTTTGAAAGAGAGTTCGGCCGGCCATTATCACCCTTCGAATGTGAAACGCTGGGGATGTGGATGGATGATGACCACCATGATCCCATCATCATAAAGGCAGCATTAAGAGAAGCCGTTATGTCGGGCAAATTAAATTTTCGTTATATTGATCGAATTCTTTTCGAATGGAAGAAAAATGGAATTAAAACAATTGATCAGGCAAAAAACCACGGACGTAAATTCCGCCAAAAACAAACACAAAATCGCAATACTCAGGAAGAACCACAACAACAAACTCCTTCAATACCATTCTACAATTGGCTAGAGCAATAACCCTCTTAATGGTTTTGCTAAATTTTCATTGGTAGGTGACCTACTTGCTTAATAATACACAGATTCGCTATTGCCTTGACCAAATGGGCGAAATGTTCCCTAATGCTCACTGTGAATTGAATCATTCGAATCCATTTGAATTAGTAATTGCCGTTGCCTTATCGGCACAATGCACGGATGCCCTCGTGAACAAAGTGACAAAAGGATTATTTGAAAAATACAAAACTCCGGAGGATTATTTAAGAGTGCCTCTTGAAGAGCTGCAAAATGATATTCGTTCCATTGGACTCTATCGAAACAAAGCGAAGAATATTCAAAGTCTTTGTCGAATGGTATTAGATGAATATAATGGGGAAATTCCAAAAGACCGGGACGAATTGACACATTTACCTGGTGTAGGAAGAAAGACTGCAAATGTGGTCGTTTCTGTCGCTTATAACATTCCTGCGATTGCTGTCGATACCCATGTTGAAAGAGTAAGCAAGCGCCTTGGAATTTGCCGTTGGAAGGATTCAGTCCTTGAAGTTGAGAAGACGTTAATGAAGAAAATTCCAAAAGATGAATGGTCAGTGACCCATCACAGACTGATTTTTTTTGGCAGGTATCATTGCAAAGCGCAAAATCCCCAGTGCCCAACATGCCCGTTATTAGGGCTGTGCAGGGAAGGGAAAAAGAGAATGAAGGGGAAGGAAGAGATTGTGAATGGTTGATTTCATCCGAATTTTACCTTTTCCTAAAGAATTAGAACAACTTGATAGCATTCCGATAATTTTAACCGAGTGGGAAAATACGAAAACCGATCTTACGAAACTGTACCAAAACCGTGAACAGACAAACACCTTATTGGGAATGAAAAAGGGAATCGGATTGTTTGTTCAGTTTTTGTTTTGGTCCAATGATCTCCCTGTTCAGCTTAAAGATCCGCTCCCATGGAATGAATTAGTTATTAAGCCGATAAATCTTGATGAGAGGCTTGGGTTTATTGCTAAGAGACCTGAATTATTTCATTCGTTCCGCCAGTTATCAGAGCTTTTTGTGGAGCAGGAAAAGCTTTTTGCTAAAAAAAATATACTAAAAAAATCGTCTAAGCCAAATGGCTAGACGATTTTTTCATTTATTATTAAGTACCATTTGAACCATTCTGACTGGTTACTCCGCCATTGGTGGAGCCAGTTCCACCTCCGGTTTTATTATCATTACCGGACCCGCTGCCGCTGCCAGTGCCGCTGCCAGTGCCGCTGCCGCTGCCAGTGCCGCTGCCAGTGCCGCTGCCGCTGCCAGTGCCGCTGCCAGTGCCAGTGCCAGTGCCGCTGCCGCTGCCGCTGCCAGTGCCAGTGCCCTTGTTTTTTCCACTACCCTGACCACTGCCCTGTCCGCTGCCTTGACCAGGAGTGGTTGCTGGAGGTGGTGTGGTGCCGTTATTTCCCTGGTTGCCTGTATTCCCACTTTGGCCTCCCTGGTTATTTTGATTTGTTGGTTGTGGAACAGTAAAAGAATAAGTAATCGGGTCACTTTTCCGGCCACCGGATACTGCTGTGATTGTAAATTTATAGGCAGCTCCAGGAGTAACATTTGGGATGACCAATGCCTTATTCGCGGTTGTAACGCTCTGTGGTGCGGTTCCACCATCAACCGTCACATTAAATTGAACAGGTGTATTGGACTTGTTGGTATAATCCCATTTTAAAGAAAGTTCTTTTTTCGTCTCATCATAATTTGCTGCAGCATTGCTTGGTGCAGCAAGTTTATTATACTTCTCAGACACCGTCACTGGGGCATATCCCTTTACAGCGTATTCCGTAAGAACCTGGCTTGATGGTGTATATTGACTCGCAAGGACAGGAGGCATCGTCCCTTTTTCAATTTTTACACTTTGGACACTATTTGGAACACGGAAGTCAGGTGTTTGTTTTCCTTCTGAAACATAGGATATTAAATTTCTAAACATATTTTGAGCGATTTTTTGGCTGTCTCCCGGTGCAATCGGTGTCGAGCGGTTTGGATATCCAGTCCAAATGGATGCTGTATAATTTGTTGTATAACCTGTAAACCATGCATCAGGAATATAGTTACTGTTTGGAATATTCCATTGTCTTCTTTCATCTTCTGTATAATTTGTCGTTCCTGTCTTACCTGCGATATGAAGTCCAGGAACATTGGCCTGTGTTCCGGTACCAGGATATTCTAAAACACTCTTTAACATATCGGTAATCATGAAAGCAGTATAATCCTTCATTACCACTTTCGTTTCAGGTGCTGTGTCGATAACGGTACCATCACGAAGTTTAATTTTAAGGACGGCATGTGGCTTTGTATAAAAACCATCGTTTCCAAATGCGCTATAGGCCCCTGCCATCTCCAGAGGAGATACACCATCCCTTAAGCCGCCAATAGCATAGGATTCATAGATTTCTTTTAAAGGGATCCCTAAATTATTTGCAAAGGTTTTGGCTCTATCTAAGCCGACCTGCTGCAATGTTTGTACAGCTGGTGTATTTCGGGACAATTGTAATGCCGTTCTAATCGTCATTTGGCCCATGTATCTGCCATCCCAGTTTCCGAAGGTTTGCCCTGTTGAATATGTAACTGGTTTATCTACAATTGGTTGATAGGTTCCCCACTTTAGATATTCAATTGCGGGTCCATAATCCAGAATTGGTTTAATTGTAGAGCCTGGCTGACGTCGTGTATCGATCGCATAGTTAAAACCTCGTTTTACTTGTTGGTTTCGTCCGCCGCCGATGGCACGAATTTCTCCTGTTTTTGTATCAATCAGGGCAACACCCGCTTGAAATTTACTATCTGGATAATTGATTACATCTTTAGAATTAAGCATATTATAAACATACTTTTGTGCCTTTGGATCAACGGTTGTATAGATGGTTAATCCATCGGAGAAAATGTCAAAGTCACCTTGTTGTTTTACTTCATCTATAACAGCATCAACGAAGGAATCAAAAGGCTTTTCATTAATTTTCCGCTGTCCTTCTTTCACCAAGCCTGTTTTGATAGGAACTTTCATGGCTGCTTCCATTTGCTGTTTGGAAATATATCCATGTTGTTGCATTAAAGATAATACAGTATCGCGTCTGTTTTTAGCTAAGTCAGGATGGTAAAAAGGATTATAATTATTAGGGCTTTGCGGCATTCCTGCAAGCAAAGCTGCTTCGGGAAGTGTCAGGTCCTTTAATTTTTTACCATAGAAAATATCCGCTGCTGTTGCCATTCCATAGCCTTCGGACATATTTACTTTATTGATATACATTTCAAAAATCTGATGCTTAGTATACTTTTGTTCAAGCTGATAGGAAAGCCATGCTTCTTCCACTTTTCTTTTCAAGGTCTTTTTAGGTGTTAAAAAAGAATTTTTAATGACTTGCTGAGTAATGGTGCTCCCACCTTCAGAACCATATCCATGCCGTATATTGGCAAGAATGGCACCGCCGAGACGAATGAAGTCAATCCCATGGTGCTGATAAAAACGATAATCCTCAGTTGCTAAAACGGCATTTTCTAATAGCTTTGGAATTTCGCTATAAGTGGCATATTCTCTGTTTGCTGTACCAACCTCGGTAATCAAGTGACCATTCATATCTAAAATCTTCGAAGAAATTGGATCTTTTAATACTTTTGGATCAAGTTTAGGAGCGTCCTTAACCATATAAGCAAAGGTACCGACACCGGCCAAAATACCAACAATCCCCAGAGTGACAATGGTAAGAAAAATTCTCTTCATGATGCCTTTTGGTTTTTTCTTGTCTTTTTGTTTTCCTTGGGTTTGCTGCTGTTTGCGGCGCTCCTCTCTTGATTGGTATTGATCTGACATGTGGTAGTCCTTCCTTTCCAGACTTGGGCTCTTATCGATTAAAATTGATAAAGCGTTTCTATTATTCTAATATAGTCAATTCTCGCTTGAAATCCAAGTGGTATGTAATGCCCGTTTTGCTCAATTTCTTGCTTTGTAATAGACTTTCTGCCTCCGTTTATCATTCTTTCCCAAAATGAAAGTAAGTGTTTTGCTTCCAATAGATAGACTTGCTCGTTTTTTGTAAATCTTAGAATCACAAAACAAATCCCTCCTTGATGTAATACCTCTTCCATATGCCGAATTTGATGCTCGTGAAAATTCTTTAGTGGAAAAGAAGATGGATTTTGTGTTTCTTTTGCTTCAAAGTCAATATATTTCCCTTTAAACACGCCATTATAATCTGTCGTGGAGGCTTGCTTAAAATAGGCCTCCTTAATAACAGCAGCGCTCCGTTTCGGATAATCCACCTGGACGATTTGAACGGGTGTCGGCTTCTTATGAATCACCGCAATTTTTCGATCTCTGTAATATTCATTTGTTTCATTTAGGTCTTCTTCAAGCGTCATTCCTCGATTGCTGTATGATTCGTTTTTATTTTTTGTCACATTCTTTGTTTCAAACGTTTTGGGTATGAACCGTTTTCCGTTTGGATAATTTACATTCATGATATGCACCTCACAAACTATAACCTATCATACCAAATCAAAGGGAACTTGAGTGCATAAAATTAAATGGATATCACATTCTAATAAATACTTCTATTATTAATGTTTTAAGGAAGACAACTATGAATCATCTTACAATACAGGAACAGGAAATCATTCGTCAAATAATAAGAGAAACAGATAATAAAAATATTGATAATATCTCACGAACAGATGCTTATTTTCGTTATTTTAAAAAGAATCCTGATATCATTTGGTCATTCCTTGCCCATATGGTTTCGAGGAATGGCGGATGGAATATGTGTGATCTTGAGGGAAATGTTTTTCCCTATATTATAGATGCTAAAATAAGAAAACAGCTTTTTCTAACCTATGAACGTGCTAATTGGTTAATTTTCCACGATGTTTTTCCACAATTATTGATATATCAATATTCGACGAGGATAAACAAGCCCATGTTTCATTTACTGCCTTATTTTAATGTTTCAAGCTTTATCCAACAAGAATGGTGCCGGTTTTGGAAAGAACAAAATAGGGAACGAATGACGACCGCGTTAATTATTAATGAACAAAATGTGATCCAATCCCCAATCATCGAGCACCCTGTTTATAAAGAAAAGGTTTTTCATACCTTTCTCTATTCTTTTCAGGATTGGCTCCATTTTAGCTCTGTGTTATTTCCAACGCGTGGCGGTGAGGTCTATGGGGCAAGTGTAAGCGGCTTCCGTTCTGTTTCAAAGCGGATTGACCTGGGTAAAAGGTTGGCCAAGATCTTATTTTATCCACGCCTTTTTCCTTATTTTTATGATTTTGCAGAAAAAACAACACATACTGGCTCAAGAAATGATTATGAACAATATTTTAAAATTAATATTGCTAAGAAAACACCAATGCTTAGAACGACTTTTCCCATCATCAAGCATCACCGCCATACCTATCAAGATTGGAGTAAGCAAAGAATGATATCTCCATTCTGGCTTTACAAACCGGTCCGCCATCGCCATCCCATCCATCTTACGGATTGGTACTTTGCAAAATCTAATCAGCTGAAACTAATTCTCGCAATTAAACAGTCACTGACATAGAAAAGCAAGGGGATACCCCCCTTGCTTTTCTTCATTCAGCAGGTCTATTTGGACCTTCTAGTTTTTTATCGCCATAGCCCATTTTCTGATCTGCTTGTGATTGTTTTGGATTTTTGTTTTGCTTATTTTTATTTGACATTGAATACACCTCCATTTTTTAGCTTGTACGATTTCCTTTTTTTAATACGAAATTGCGTTATGTCGAAATAAATAGGCATTAATGCCAAATAGACACTTTCTTTGACGAATAGCTTCTAGTTTTGTCAAGTAGGAAGGAAGCATTAAAAAGAAGGAGAATTATTACAATAAATAAATGCGGGGAGGTTGTTAATGTAATGAATAGGCCAACCGAAAAAGAACAGCTGCTTTCGATGCTGACAGAAATTTATAATCAATTGGAAGAATTGGATTTGGTTCTTGAGGCATCATTTTCCGATACGCGCAAAAGTTTGGAAAAAGACTTACTAGATAGATTAATTATTCCGAAACAAAGAATGGAAGAAATAGATAAAGAATTAGATAATATCAGTTCATTAACTATTAGTACTTTAGATAAAAGCCGTCAGTATTTATCGGGTCCATTAAAGCTTGAATTAGGTTTTTAAAAAATATTATAATGAAGAACCATTAGAAAAGAGATGCCAGTAGACATCTCTTTTAATTATTATTGAGAATTTTCGATGAGGGAGTTTTCCTTGTAATGATCAGGAATTACCGCGCCTTGGGTTTCAAGTTCGCGGACAAGAAGGCGATATTCTTTAAAGTTAATTTCATTATGAATATATGCCTTTTTGGCAAAATCCATTAATTCATTTACATCCTCTGTGCTGTAGGCTCGACTTTGAATAAATTTGCTTTTTAATTCGCGAATTTCCATAGTTTCTCCTCCTTCACCATTTCTTCTATCGTATCATCAAATTGAGAGATTTATTGTTTTTGAAATATTTAAACTTTAGACAAAATTCCCTTGAATTTGACAAGCCCTAAAGTTTAGAAATTAATTCACCATTAACCCATGAATTTCATAATGTGTAGTAATGAAAATGCGGAGGAGATGTATGCCCATGTATAATAATAGGCCAAATCCATATTTCAATTATGTAAATCCGGGGCAGCATGGGTGGCCCGTTGACTATCAAAGGAGCGGGCAGCCAATAGCATACAATCAACCATATCCTTTTCAGCCTCCGGCTCAAAGTATGAATCCATATCCGCAACAAAATCCCTACTATCCACAGCAGCAAATCCCTGCATATGGCCAAAATTATCCAACTGGATTTGGACCACAGCAAATGTTATTCCCTAGTCAGCAGGCGAATCAAAAAGATTCTCAATTCCTTTTCCAAAACCCGCTGCAGCCTCAAGAGGAAATGGTTTCAAATCAATATATGCCTATGAATGGACATCCAATGATGAATCCTTATCCGAAACAAAACATGATTCCAAAACAACCTGGTGGAATGCAATCATTTATAAATTCCTTTAAATCTCAGGACGGATCAGTAGATTTTAATAAAATGATGAATACGGCCGGTCAAATGATGAATGCGGTAAATCAAGTTTCATCACTTGTAAAAGGCTTTGGAGGATTTTTTAAAACGTAAAAAAGACGGCTGTGATGCCGTCTTTTATTCGTCTATATTAATGATTTTTCCCTTTTCCTGAGGGATTCGAATTTGCAATAATCCATCCCGGTAGGAGGCTTTGACCTTCTTTTCATTGATGAGGTGTGGAAGCGTTATAGTTCGCGATGATTGTGAACGCCATTGTCGCCGGCGATAGAATTGGTTCTTTTCATCTTCCTCGGATACGATTTCATTGTTTTCCACTGATATCGTTATATTATTACCGGATATATTAAGATGAATTTGCTCTTTTTTAACCCCTGGAAGCTCTGCGGAAATGATATATTCATCTTTTGTTTCAACCGTATCAACATGGAAAGCTGGTGAATAAGGAAAAGGAGTTTTAAAAAATTCATCAATGGATTGTAAAAACCCCCTAATTGGCTTTTCATGGAAGAAGTCATTCATGGATTTGATGAAACCACCGAACGGCTCTTGTTTTGAATTGACAGGTTTTTTTGGATCACTCGGAGGCATGGATGACACCGTATTTCCCTCACTTTCTCAGAATTCTACAGCTATCATATGCTTTCCGCCTTCTTTAGGTGCCCGTATAACCTTTTAGATTAAATGGATTTCTTCCATGAGTACGTCGATATCCATGAACATATCACCCTTATCATCTACTTCGATTAACTCTTCTTTTTTCATTTTTGTCAGGGTCCGGCTGATTGTTTCTCTAGTGGTGCCGATCATATTGGCAAGATCCTTATTGGTGAATTCCGCTTTTAATAATATTCTGCCATCATTAAGCTTTTTACCATATTTCTGGCCAAGACGGATAAGCAGTTTTATAATTTGCTCATATGTATTATTGAGAATTTGTTCTTCCAACCGATTTTGTAAATCAACAATTTTCTCACCCAATACCTTGAATACCTTTATACATAGCTGGGGATTTTCGATGAGGACATTTTCAAATTTAGAGATGGGAATTGCAATCAGGGTAGAATGTTCGAGAACCTCCGCATAGGCAGGGTAATCCCCCTTTCTGAAAAAGCCGACATGGGGAAACATTTCACCCTTTTTCAAGATGGCAACCAGCTGTTCTTTACCGCTGATATCACTCTTGTATATTTTTATTTTACCATCATAAATAAAATAGACATTTTCAAGCTCGTCACCTTGTAGAAAAACATGACTTGATTTTTTCCAATCTCTTGAAATGGCGATATCAGTAATTTTAGTTAATTCATAATCATTTAATTCTCGAAAAAGCGAGAATTCAGAGAGAACCTTTTTAATTTCCTCTATCTTCATTCTGTCACCCCCAAAATAATCTTCCTTATTAATTGTAACAAATTGTTTAGAGCAAAAAGAAGATAGTGTCACACAATTGTCATGAATTTATTTTACATTTCAGTTTCCATGAAAAAATAAAAAAATCGGGATATATCTTTTGTAACGAACGTTTATTCGGTAAAATAAAGGTATTGAGGTGAGGTTATGAAGTTTAAAAAAAATCTGCAGGAAATTCTAGCAGAATTAAAAATAAATGATCAGTTTAAAGAAAATATAGTAACTTGGCGTACCATTCCTGAAAAAGCAGCACAAACCGTTCCGCTGCCAAATGGTTTACATCTGGAGATCGAGACTGCGCTAAAAAGTAAAGGAATAGAATCGCTGTTCACTCATCAGAAATCTGCCTATGAAAAAATTCTCGAAGGTCAAAGTATTGTTGCCGTCACACCGACAGCTTCGGGTAAAACGCTTTGCTACAATCTTCCTGTCCTTCAATCCATTCTTACAAATCCAAGTTCCAGAGCACTATATATGTTTCCGACAAAAGCACTTGCACAGGACCAAAAAAGTGAAATCAATGAAATCATTCAAGCAGCCGGCGTTGAGATCAATAGTTATACCTACGATGGCGATACACCGGCAAATATACGACAAAGGGTAAGAAAGGCAGGGCACGTGGTCATTACAAACCCGGACATGCTCCATTCGGCCATTCTTCCACATCATACCAAATGGGTATCTCTTTTTGAAAATCTTAAATTTGTTGTTATTGATGAACTCCATACCTATCGGGGTGTATTTGGAAGCCATGTTGCCAATGTTATCAGACGCCTTAAACGGATTTGCCACTATTATGGCAGTCATCCTGTTTTTATTTGTACTTCAGCCACTATAGCCAATCCGCTTGAACTGGCAGAGAGTCTAACAGAGGAAAAAATGGATTTAATTGATAACAATGGAGCGCCAAGCGGCAGAAAACATTTTCTTTTTTACAATCCTCCCATTGTAAATAAGCCATTAAATATCCGAAGAAGTGCGACGCTTGAAGTGCGCAAACTTGCTGGTGAACTATTAAAAAATAAAATTCAAACGATTGTTTTTGCCAGGAGCCGGGTAAGGGTGGAGATCATTTTGACCTACCTGCAAGAGTTGGTAAAAAACCAATTGGGGCCAAAATCAATTATGGGTTACCGCGGCGGATACCTTCCAACTGAACGGAGGAAAATTGAGAAAGGGCTTCGGAGCGGGGATATCTATGGGGTAGTAAGCACGAATGCACTTGAATTAGGTGTGGATATCGGACAACTTCAGGTTTGTATCATGACCGGTTATCCAGGAACGATTTCCAGTGCCTGGCAGCAGGCGGGAAGAGCGGGAAGAAGGCATGGAGAGGCTCTAGTCATCATGGTTGCAAGCTCGAGTCCGCTTGACCAATATATTATTCAGAACCCGGAATATTTCTTTAATAAAAGCCCTGAAACGGCTCGGATCAACCCGGACAACTTAATTATCCTCATTGATCACATGAAATGTGCAGCCTATGAGCTGCCATTTAAAAAGGGAGAACAATTTGGCGATGTCGGCACTGAGGAGCTGCTGGAGTACTTAACAGAGGAGCGGATACTTTATCGGAATGGGGAAAAATGGTTTTGGATGAATGATTCATTTCCAGCTCATAATATTAGCTTACGTTCTGCTTCCCAGGAAAATATTATCATTGTGGATCAAACCGATGTAGCGAATGTCAAAGTGATCGGGGAAATGGACCGCTTTTCGGCGATGACGCTTCTCCATGAGGAAGCCATTTATTTACATCAGGGGACACAGTTTCAAGTTGAAAAGCTTGATTGGGAAGAGAAGAAGGCATTTGTTAGAGAAGTGGATGTTGATTATTTTACAGATGCAAATCTCGCAGTCCAATTAAAAGTCTTAGAGGTTGATAAACTTCAATCATTAAAGAATGCAGAAATTGGCTATGGGGATGTAAGTGTCAGAGCAATGGCGACCATTTTTAAAAAAATAAAATTTGAAACACACGAAAATATTGGCTCAGGTCCGATTCATCTCCCTGAGGAAGAATTGCATACAAATGCTGCTTGGATCTCATTGAACAAAGCTTTGGCGGAAATGGGTCAGGAGCGGTTGGAACAGGGGCTAACCGGCGCAGCCCATGCTTTAAATCATATCGCTCCATTATTTGTCATGGCAGACCCGCAGGATATCCATGTCATTCCTCAAGTAAAAGCAGACCATAACGAAAAACCAACCATTTTCTTCTATGACCGTTACCCGGGTGGTATCGGCTTAAGTGAAAAAATTTATACTGGTCTTGAAGAGGTATTTATGGAGGCAAAAAAAATGATAAATAGGTGTCAATGTGAAACAGGCTGTCCATCTTGCATTGGGGCAGAATCACTTAGTGTAACAGCTAAGATGGATGCCTTAAATATACTTGCGTCCTTTTTGGAAGTGTAGAAATGTCATTAAAAAATAAATTAAATCGTTTAAAACCACATATACAAACCGAAGAAAAAGGTAAATCGGTTCATGGTGACCTTTTAAAGCCGAATATTGAGATCCCGTTCCTTAGCAGATGGGAGCATGAGGATGTATCTCCCTATTTTTTTGATGAAAATTATTGCTTAATAAGAGAAGTGAAATTCCCTCTGGCACAAAAGCATGGGCATTATGCTTTTTCTGATTTTATGACGGCGGTTGAAATGTGGAATAAGAATACGATTCAGCATCCCTTATCCGCTCATGGGTACCGTGCCGAAGAATTATTCTTTTTTGACACGGAAACAACCGGGCTCGGCGGGGGAGCTGGCAATACGATTTTCCTGCTCGGTTATGCGAGTGTTAGTGGCGATTATTTAGTTTTACGGCAGCATATTTTACCTAATCCTGGTGCGGAAATTCCTTTATATCAAAGCTTTCTGGAAAAAGTAAATTATAAAACGCTTGTCACCTACAATGGTAAGTCGTTTGATTGGCCACAAGTTAAAACAAGGCATACTCTCATACGAGACCATGTACCGAAGCTTCCATCCTATGGGCATTTTGATTTGTTTCATGCAGCAAAAAGACTCTGGAGGCATAAGCTGGAGCGCTTGAAATTGGCAGTCGTGGAAAAAGAGGTTTTAGGGGTGGAAAGAGTGGATGACATCCCCGGCTTTTTGGCACCAATGATCTACTTTGATTTTGTTGAAAGCAAAAATCCTGATGGAATGATTGGTGTTTTAAAGCACAATGAAATCGATATTTTGTCCCTTGTTACATTGTATATCCATCTTACCTTTCAACTCTTTGGAACTGACCCAAATCAAACAAGAAATGAGTCGCTTCAAGTAGGAAAGTGGTTCCACTATATTGGAGAAAAAAACGAAGCAGAAAAAGTTTGGACCAAGCTTATTGACGGAAAAGACTCTGCCTCTATTCAAGCGAAACTTGCTCTTGCCTACCAATATAAGAAGGAAGAAAAATGGGATAAGTCATCTGCATTGTTTTCTGAAGTCTGTGCATCCGACGACGAGAGGATTGCGATTGAAGCGCTTCTTGAATTAGCAAAAATGCATGAACATAAATTTAAAGATGTTTATTCTGCCCGAGATTTTTGTTTCAAAGCGATTGAAATCAATAAAAATTTGCGAGAAAAAGGGGAATTAGCTGGAATGCTATCTCTTGAGCAGCTTCAAGCAAGGTTGCGACGATTGGAGAAAAAACTCGCTAAATTTCCCAGGTAAGCGCAAAATTCGTCAAAATCCTTCCATTGAATTGGTTTTTCAGCAAACTTCGATATCGGACATATAACATTCGAATTTTCATGAAAAAACCACAAATTCCATATTGTTATTCCTTGTTGAACAAGGTAAAATGTTAAACTGTATTGAGTAAAAACGACATCAAAAACAATATGGAGCTGGTATTATGTATAAAGCAATTTTGTTTTTATTTTTTATTGTCGTTTGTATGACTGCCGTACTTTTTACAAGTATGAAAGATAGCTTTTATTCTATTTTCTAAAAATAGGTATTTTCCTTAGTACAAGAGTACCCTTTCCTTCATAGGCTGTTAGTGTAATCAGAATAATTGAAGGGAGAGCTTTAAATGTATCTTGGAACCAATTTTATGCCGCCAGTCATTCATCCGACAAACCAAATCGTGAACCATACCTTTTCAACAACGGTGGTGCCACATATTCATCCAACACATGTAACAACAGTCAACCACCATATGTTCCAGCACAAACACTTCTGTACAGAATCAGCCTCATGTGCTGAAAATGTGTGCAGCCAGCATATTAACTGCTGTCCTCCATGCGCACCATCTCCGTGCGGACCTGTAGGACCAGGTTTTGGACCAGGTTTTGGTCCAGGAGGGCCTGTGGGACCAGGCTTTGCTCCAGGAGGACCTGTAGGACCAGGTTTTGGACCAGGACCATTTATGGGACCTGGATCATTTTAAAGAAAATTGCAAGGGCGGCTTCGCCCTTGTTTTTTTATTTGTGTTACTATATGATATGATTTTTTTAAAAAAGTGTTTGTCCAAATTAAAAAAATTTTTTATAAAGGAGCACATTTTTGAATAAAGTACTATCCATATCTGGGTATAAACCTTTCGAATTAGGAATATTTCAAAAAGACCATCCATCCGCAAATTACATAAAAGCTGCGATCAGAAAAGAAATAATGCCCATGATAGAGGAAGGGCTTGAATGGGTTCTGATAAGTGGCCAGTTAGGTGTAGAGTTGTGGGCTGCTGAAGTAGTCTTTGAGCTGCAATCGAATTATCCTGATTTAAAGCTTGCCGTAATTACCCCTTTTTTAGATCAAGAAGCGACTTGGAGCGAAATAAATAAGGAATGGTACGAGTCCGTTCTAGCGCAGGCGGATTTTATTGATTCTGTCACGAAAAAAGGGTATGAAAAACCGTGGCAATTCCGCTTGAAAAATCAATTTTTTATTGAAAAAAGCAATGGACTACTTCTTCTTTATGATTCAGAGAAAGAAGGAAGTCCAAAATATATATACGAAATGGCCCTTCAATATCAAGAACATCACGAATATTTTATCCGATTAATAACATTCTATGACTTGCAAATGATCGTCGAAGAAGAGGAATTTAAAAAATTCGATTTTTAAAGGAGAATGTTGATTTTTACAACTGTAGATTGTAGCGGAGGGCTCTCGACTCCTGTGGGATATAGAGGTCACGGGAGACCCCGCAGGCGCCTTTAGCGCCGAGGAGGCTCCCGGACCTCCCCGCGGAAAGCGAGGCCACTTCGCTGAAATCAACAACCATGTTTAAAACATTTTAATTATAAAATTTGAACTTTTCATATTGAAAAATTGACAAAAGGGCATATTTTTGAAAAAATAAGGTAATGATTGGTGAATTTCGAGGTGATTTGAATGCTTGCAGATAAAGTGAAATTAACAGCTAAAGATATTTTGGAGAAAGAGTTTAAAACCGGTGTAAGAGGTTATAAGCAGGAAGATGTTGATAAATTTTTGGATTTAATCATTAAAGATTACGAAACATTCCATCAAGAGATTGAAGATTTGCAGCAAGAAAATTTACGTTTGCGCAAGCAGCTGGAAGAATCTTCAAGGAGACAACCGATTTCCCAGCCTGCCGGCACAACTAACTTTGATATCTTAAAACGTTTATCAAATCTTGAGAAACATGTATTTGGCAACAAATTATACGATTAACAGATTGTACCCTTATTTCCTAATTAAAACCATTGAATATTTGTTGAGAAATACATATAATAATAAATGTCTTCATTAATGACGTTCGGGTAATCGCTGCAAGGAGCATTCATGCGAATTGTAGAGGAAAGTCCATGCTCGCACGAGCTGAGATGCTCGTAGTGTTCGTGCCTAGCGAATTCATAAGCTAGGGCAGTTGGTCCAAAGAGGCCGGCTGACGGCCGGGAAAATACCTAAGTCCAATTGGATATGGTATGAATACCTATAAAAGTGCCACAGTGACGGAGCCTTTCTAGAAATGGAAAGGGTGGAACGCGGTAAACCCCACGAGCGAGAAACCCAAATAATGGTAGGGGCACTTTCTCTTAGGAATTGAACGAGGAGAAGGACAGATTCTTTAAGGGTCTGTAGATAGATGATTACCACCTATGTACGAGACTTTAAAGTCGCTTGCAGTACACTGGTACAGAACATGGCTTACAGAACGTTATTAATGGGAAAGTACGAAGATTTACAGGCTCTCCTTATATGGGAGGGCTTTTTTATTTTCATGTGCATTCCCGATTTGTATTTGGTCTATAATGAAAACATACATATTTTGTTAAGGGTGAAAAAATGGGAAAATATCAATTAATTGCAACTGCGGCGATGGGTCTGGAAGCCCTGGTTGCGAAAGAAGTTCGTTCACTTGGCTATGAATGTGAAGTGGATAATGGAAAAGTTTCCTTTATCGGTGACGAGTATGCAATCGCACGGAGCAATTTATGGCTTCGGACGGCAGCAAGAGTCAAAATAAAGGTTGGCGAATTTAAAGCCTATACATTTGATGAATTATTTGAAAAAACAAAGGCCCTGCCGTGGGAAAAGTTTCTCCCGGAAGATGCCGAGTTTCCTGTCGTAGGGAAATCCGTGAAATCCAAGCTGTTTAGTATTTCAGATTGCCAGGCGATTGTCAAAAAGGCCGTTGTGGAGAGAATGAAGAACCATTACAAAAGGAATTCGTGGTTCGAAGAAACAGGCGGTTTATATCGAATTGAAGTGGCCATGCTAAAAGATACTGCCACTCTTACCATTGATACCAGCGGTGAAGGTCTTCATAAACGCGGCTATCGAGCGGACCAAGGATTGGCTCCGTTGAAGGAAACGACAGCTGCCGCTCTGATTATGCTGACTAATTGGAAGCCTGACCGTCCGTTTATTGACCCTTTTTGTGGATCCGGAACAATTCCTATTGAAGCTGCATTGATTGGGCAAAACATTGCTCCAGGATTTAATCGGGAATTTGTGTCAGAAACCTGGAATTGGATTCCTTCCAAGGTTTGGGAGGATGTCCGCAGTGAAGCGGAGGATTTGGCTAATTACGACCAGCCATTGGATATAACGGGTTCAGACATCGACCACCGCATGGTGAAAATTGCTCAGGAAAATGCTTTCGAAGCAGGATTTGGTGATTTAATCCGTTTCAAGCAAATGCAGGTAAAAGATATTTCTACTAAAAAGGAGTATGGAGTAATTGTAGGTAATCCTCCTTATGGTGAACGTCTTGGGGAAAAAAATGCAGTAGAGCAAATGTACAAGGAAATGGGCCAGGCCTTTAGCAAGCTTGATACTTGGTCTATTTATATCATGACCTCAAATGAAAACTTTGAAAGTTTATATGGGAAGCAGGCAACGAAAAAAAGAAAACTATTCAATGGATTTATCCGGACAGATGTCTATCAATATTGGGGGAAAAGACCTCCACGACAACATGAATTGGACAATAATAATTCTTAAGCAGCGTCAAATAAGGCGCTCTTCTTTTTTGGGGGTTTTTTTATGCAAGACCGCATGCCATTTGCCGTATCGAAAACAGAATCCTTTTATGACAAGCTGAGTGAATGGATTGGCGACCTATTTTATGAAATATTACCTGAAGCAGGGTTTGAAATAAGAGACGAACAAATTTATATGGCTTTTCAATTGGAAAAAGCATTTAAAGATAAAAAAATCATGTTTGCCGAGGCTGGTGTAGGTACAGGGAAAACAATTGTTTATTTGTTGTATGCCATTATGTATGCCAGATACACAAATCGCCCGGCTATTATTGCTTGTGCTGATGAGACTTTGATTGAGCAGCTCGTAAAAAAAGAAGGGGACATTGCAAAGCTTGAAAGAATTTTGAACCTCAATATCGATGTTCGCCTTGCTAAATCTCAAGATCAATACCTTTGCTTGAAAAAACTCGAGAACTATAGATCTCATGGTTTATCTGAAGAAATTGAAACCATTTACGAACTGCTGCCAGAATTTATTCATAATGGCGGCTCAATGCAGAATTTTGAAAAGTATGGTGACAGAAGGGATTTTCCTTCCTTATCGGATGAAACTTGGTCTCACGTCAGCTGGGATAAGGTCCAGGATTGTTTTTCATGTGATAAACGCCATCGCTGCGGGCTGACATTGCACCGAGAGTATTATCGTCATGCTACGGACCTCATTATTTGTTCCCACGATTTTTATATGGAACATGTTTGGACGAAGGAGTCCAGAAAAAGGGAAGGCCAGCTGCCGCTTTTACCTGAACATTCTTCTGTTGTATTTGATGAAGGACATCTGCTTGAATTTGCGGCTCAAAAAGCGCTAAGCTACCGTTTTACTGATTCAACACTTGAAACCCTGTTAACCAGGCTGATGGAAAATGAAGTAAGGGAAAAAACGCTTTTTACTATCGAAGAGGCTCTTCACGAGAATGATCGGTTTTTCAATTCGGTTGAAAACTCTTCCGCAGCTACCCAAGGCTCTGAAAAACAAATCATTACAAAGCACGCTTCTGTCCTAAAAACAGGTGAAAAACTTCTCAAAATACTTCAAACATTAGAAGAAGAATTGGTGTTTGAAAGTGAGCTCTTTGTGATCAATGATTATGATTTAAAAATCGTTGAAGAGTATTTAGAGCAGATTACCCATTCCTTATCTCTATTTTTAGAGGAATTGAACGGCATTACCTGGTTTGAGGTAATTGGTCTTGAAAGAACTCTTGTCATCATGCCTAAAATGGTGGAAGAAGTGATGAGAGAAGAAGTGTTCGCACAGAAAAAACCTTTTATTTTTTCATCGGCAACATTGTCAAATCAAAAATCCTTTGCTTACATTGCAAACAGTTTAGGAATAGACGACTTCCTGTCGTTTTCAGTAACATCCCCGTTTGAATATGATGAAATAATGAAGATATTTATTAAAAGGTTTTCAATGAATCAAACCGATACCAGAATAGAATATCTGATTGAGAGTATTCAACATTCTGAAGGCCGTGCCCTTATTTTACTAAATAATAAAAGTGAACTGGAGTATTTGAAGCAAGAGCTTTCAAGTATACAGTACCCTATTTATTTTGAAGGTGATGAAGAAATTAGCACGCTCGTTTCAAAGTTCCAAAACGAGGAGCATGCCATTCTTTGTTCCATCCACCTTTGGGAAGGACTTGATATCCCTGGAAGCTCGCTTGTGAATGTCATCATTTTCTCTCTTCCCTTTCCTCCTAATGACCCGGTGTTCATGGCAAAAAGGGAAGGTCTTGAAAATCCGTTTCAAGATGTTGATTTACCTTATATGCTGCTCCGTCTAAGGCAAGGAGTTGGTCGCTTAATAAGAAGTGAACAGGATCACGGATCGGTTCATATTTTAGTAGAGGACAGCATCAATACGGATATTTTAGAAAAAATAGAAGAGGTACTGCCGACAAAGGCAACCAATTTATAAAAAAAGTTCAAGCCGAGGCTTGAACTTTTTTCTTATCTTCCTAGTAACCTTAACCCCTCTGGTGTCATTTTCTCTGGACTCCATGCCGGCTGCCAAACTAAATTGACGTTTACATTTCTTGTATCTTCAATCCCTTCCACACAGTAGCGTACACCGCTCGTTATGCTATCATGGAGCGGGCAGCCTGGTGTTGTTAAGGTCATGGTGATATCTACATCATTTTCATCCGAAATCTCTAAATTATAGATTAATCCAAGGTCGACTACATTTATATTTAACTCAGGGTCATAAACACTTTTTAATTCATTTAAGATTTTTTCTTTTAGACTCATGATTTTCACCTCATTATTTTTTTAGGACGCTTAGAATGCTAATGGATAGGAGCAAAAAGCAGATGGAAACAATAAACTGGCCAACTGTAAAAAGAAGGGCAATTTTAAAGACTAATCCACAAAAAACCAGCACTACAGAAAATATAAACATTGAAAAAAGTGGCAGCACGATTCTTTCATTCATCATCTGCTTTAGAGTTGGAACCGTGTGCTTGCCTATTTCCTTGCTATACTTGTAAGTCCACCATAGAAATGGAACAATCTTGTACAGATATCCTGAAATGCTAAGAATAATCCACAATAATAGATAAGTATAGATAAGTGGACCGATTATGGCATTAAATCCTTTGAACCATACAAAAATGAATGCAGTTAAATGAATGATATTACCAAACCCTATGGCAGCCAGTGCAAACGAGAAGGGATGATCAAGCTTTTTCTTCAACCTTTTTTTGAGAATGATGCTAATATGCCAGCTGAAAAGTGAAAAGCCTGCAAGTAATAAAAAGAGACCTATTTTTAAGAGAAAACTAGCTCCAGTAAAAAAGGAGATTAACGAAACAATTAGACCTGATACATATATGCTATATACATAGCGGGCATGCGCCATTGGGAACCCATGGGAAAATGAAAACATCGGTACCATTTTGTAAGAGAATCCAAAAATTAATAGCGTGAACCAACCGGTGACCCCCATTAAAAGGTGGCTTTTAAAAATGGCTTGATAATACCCGGCACCACTACCGGTTTTCAGACAATAAATCATAGTAATCCCGAGCATTATCGTAAGCAATAAACAGACTAAGGCAGTGCCGACAAATGCTGTAAGAATATTGGGCTGGGCCTGCTTTCTTAATGTCATAAACATTTGAAATAAAAACAATAAGATTCCAAGTAATGTCAGCGAACCGGGAATAATCGCCTTTAATGGTGATACATATAAGGTCCATGCAAAGGTGGCAATTCCAATCGCTGTGATGAAAAATTGAATGAAGCCCAATTTTTCATTCCAAATCTTTGTAAGGAAGGCAACCGGAACGAGCTGATACATCGCTCCCATCGCCACCATTAAGGCCCAGCCTAAAACAAGAAGATGTGCCGATGCCCAAATGGGAGGAATCCTAAAGCTGCCAGTCACGAGCAAATTCCCGTTCTTGAGCAGAAGAATTTGAGAAATGACCAGTGCGATGATACTAAAGAAAATAAATGAAAAGGGAAGCTTTATATTTGTTTCACTCCCCATATTCTGAGGAAGCATAATTTCACCTTCTTAGCGGAAGATTTCGATTTTAAAACTTCCGTCTTTTTGTTGTGCTGTTCGCTGTTTGTACCCAAGGTCCTCCAGCTGTTCATACAGGAACATGGGTCTTCTATCATTAATAATGGTTAAGATTTCATTTTCACCAAGGGTTTCAAGAGCTGCGAGAGTTCTCATCATTGGCTGCGGCGGTTCTAATCCGCGATTATCTAATAACATTAACAATCACCCTCCAAGTATTATTTCGATTTTTTAATAAAAGTAACCTTCCAGTGTTTATCCTCAATTTCTTCTGCTTCATGTGTAAAACCTTTTGCTTTCAAAACAGCAAATAAAGGAACAGGTTTAAATGGTGCATGGAGGATAAAGATATCATTCTCTTTTACTTCTTTTACAGCCTCCATTATTTTTTGAAAAGGCTCAATTTTATTTTTTAAATCCTCGCGAACGTCTAGTTCAATTATTCTTAGTTCCATAACGAAACACTCCTTATCCATTTAAATAGTTGTGAATTTAATAAAACAATTCCTGTTTAAGTGCCTCTCGGTTCACTACATAATACCCATCGTCATCTAGCAGAATAAATTCTTTCTTTTTTAAATGATTAAGAGTTCTACTGACAGTTTCCCTTGAGGTTCCAATCATATTCGCCAGCTCACGATTAGTAAATTGTGTCGTAAGTCTGTACTCACCATCCACATTTTCACCGTTAGACTTACAAAGTCTAATCAGCAGCAAAACAATTTGTTCATACGTATTATGAAGAATTTGTTCTTCCAATCTATTTTGCAAATCAACAATTTTTTCTCCCATTACTTTAAATAGCTTTATACAAAGCTCAGGATAAGATAAAAGAATTTCTTCAAACTTATCAATCGGGATAACAAATAAATGGGCATCCTCCATGATTTCAGCATAGGCAGGATAATTACCCTTCCTGAAAAAACCAGCATGTGGAAACATGGCTCCAGGTTCCAGGACGTGAAGAATTTGTTCTTTTCCGGAAGCATCTGTTTTGTAAATTTTAACTTTTCCACTATGAATGAAGAATACTCGGTCAAGCGGATCGTCCTGCATAAACACATACATTTTATGTTTATAGAATCTTACCTGAGTAATTTCTACAAAAGGGGCCAGCTCTGCTTCTGATAATTCTTTAAAAATATTGACCTTCGATATTCTTTTGAGGATATCGATTTGATTCATTTTCATCACCTTCGTGTTATTAATTAACGATTAATCTCATTTTAGCAGTGATTCTTCTTCTATAATGTGACCCCCATCATAGGTAAGCTAATTTTGTTGAAAATAATTCTCATTGTGACAAATCTGTGAAAACAACATGTAAACGAGGGAAATAACATGCAGTGTGTGTTGCATTTCACTTGTTCATATTTTTTTAACATTTACAATTCGTTGTGTAGAGAAAATGAAAGGGTGGAAGCAAAATGGAAATACAAAGGGGAACATCAACCAATAAAGTGGTGAAGGCAAATAGAAACGGATTTTTAAAATCTGTATTACTTCTTACGATCTTAATCAGCTTCACCGTATTACTTTGTGGTGGTTATTGGATCTTTAAGGAACAGGCACCAAGGCCATTAGAAGTAACGAATCAAAAAGGTGATGTTTTATTTACAAAAGACACTATTATGGGCGGTCAGGCCGTTTGGCAAAAATATGGCTTAATGGATTACGGTACCGTATTAGGAGACGGTTCTTATATGGGACCGGATTATACCGCACAAGCGTTACAGCTTTATACAAATGGTATGCAAGATTTTAAAGCTAATCAGCAATTTGGTAAAAAGTTTGCTGAATTAAACACGGATGAAAAATCATCGATTAAAGCTGCAGTTATTAAAGAAATGCGTAAAAACCGTTATGACAGCAGCAAGCAATCATTAAAGCTTACAGATGCACAGGCATATGGTCTTGAACAAGTAAGATCATATTATAAAACTATTTTTACAAAAGGCGACGGCTGGGGATTAAAAGCAAATCTAATCAAAGATAGTGATATGCCTAAAAATAATCGTGCCTATGTGGCAAAAGGCGATCAAATAAAACAAATCTCTGACTTCTTCTTCTGGACTGCATGGTTATCAAGTACAGTTCGACCAGGTGACAAAATCACCTATACAAATAACTGGCCATATTATAGCGATGCCGGAAACAATTTGTCCTTCTCTGCAATTTGGTGGAGCGGCGCTAGTGTAACACTTTTTGTCTTAATTCTTGGAGTTATTCTTTATGTTTTCTATCGTTATCAATTTAGTATGCAAGAGGCGTATAAGGAAGGGAACTTCCCTCGGATTGATTTACGCAAAATACCAGTGACTAGTTCTCAAGTAAAAACAGGAAAATATTTCGTAGTTGTTTCGATTCTTTTCTTTGTCCAATGTATGTTCGGGGCTTTACTTGCACACTATTATATCGAACCTGATAGTTTCTTCGAAATTAAATGGATTCATGATATTCTTCCATTTAATATTTCAAAAGGATTCCACTTACAGTTGGCAATTTTCTGGATTGCGACTGCATGGTTAGGAATGGGTATTTACATAGCACCGCTTGTTGGTGGTTTTGAGCCTAAGAAACAAGGATTACTAGTTGATATCTTATTCTGGGCACTTGTTGTTCTTGTTGGCGGCAGTATGGTTGGTGAGTGGCTTGGAGCAAATGGCTACTTAGGAAATAATTGGTTCTTGCTAGGTGATAATGGTTGGGAATATATTGAACTGGGCCGTGTATGGCAGGTTATTCTCGTTGTTGGTATGTTAATCTGGCTATTCATCGTGTATCGAGGTATCAAAGCAGGGTTGAAAAAAGAAACAGACAAAGGCGGTCTGATCCACCTATTGTTCTACTCTGCCATTGCAGTACCAGCATTCTATGTCTTTGCATTATTTATCAACCCGGATTCAAGCTTTACATATGCGGATTACTGGCGCTGGTGGGTTATCCATCTTTGGGTAGAAGCTATTTTTGAAGTATTCGCCGTAATTGTTATTGGTTTTTTATTAGTTCAATTAGGTTTAGTTACCAAAAAGTCTACAGTCAGACAGTTGTACTTCCAATTAATCCTTCTGTTAGGCAGCGGTGTTATCGGTATTGGGCACCACTACTATTATAATGGTTCATCAGAGGCTTGGTTAGGTCTTGGAGCTGTTTTCTCAGCATTAGAAGTCATTCCGTTAACATTATTAATTCTTGAAGCATATGAGCAATACAAAATGATGCGTGATGGTGGTATTGACTTCCCTTATAAAGGAACTTTCTGGTTCTTGATCTCTGTTGCGATTTGGAACTTAGTAGGTGCAGGGGTATTAGGATTCTTGATTAACCTTCCAGCTGTCAGCTATTTCGAACACGGCCAGTTCTTAACTCCTACTCACGGTCATGCTTCGATGATGGGTGTATATGGTATGTTTGCGATTGCCTTACTTCTTTACTCATTAAGAAATATCATAAAACCGGAAGTATGGAATGATAAGTTAATTAAAATTAGTTGTATCTTATTAAATGTTGGTTTGGCAGGTATGGTTTTCGCTTCCTTACTTCCAGTCGGTTTCATGCAAATTAAAGAAGCCTTCTATAATGGATATGCAGCAAGCCGTTCAGATACTTTCTTGCAAAATCACGTAGTTAAAACATTATTAACTTGGCGTGCTATTCCGGATTCAATCTTCTTAATTGGGGTAATTTTATTAGTGATATTCTGTGTGAAATGTCTATTCAATTTACGTAAACCTACACATAAAGAGGGAGAACTACTTCCAGTTAAAGACATATCACTTGAAGAGGAATAAGATCATAAAAATCCGCAAAGTTTAACTTTGCGGATTTTCTGTTTTTGTAACACTTTCCATACATTCAAAACAATAAATCTCTTTTTTGTCTGTAACAACTCCGTTAAAAAATCCATCCAAACAAAAGAGTTCTTTGCCGCAAGCTTTGCACGTACCGATTGATTCTCTCATTTTGATTGCCTCCTATTGTTCATAAACTATTAACAAAATCATTCATGATGTGTGATGAGACTCACTAAATTGGAACCCTATCTTTCTTATAATAAAAGAGAAGTAAACAAATTAAAAGGAGTGAATATAATGCAAACCTTCGTTAAAGTGATCAATGTTCCAGACTTTCCACCCCGTGAAAAGCATCCAACCATTTTTAATGGTTTTGATGAGTTACAATCAGGAGAATTTATGCAAATTGTCAATGACCATGACCCAAGACCGTTACAATATCAATTCATGATGGAACGGGAAGACCAATTTACTTGGGAATACCTTGAGCAGGGACCTGAAGTTTGGCGGGTAGCAATTGGTAAAAAGTAATTAGCTTCCTCTACGAGGAATGTTGAGTATAAAGCCCTCTTTACGCATTTTACTTGAGTTTTAAGTTTATTTTCCAATTAACAATCTCTTTTCCCTATAAATATATTTTACAACAGAATTTATTTTCTGTTGTTTTTTTTGCCGCTTTTTTACAACAGTTATTCAGAAAAATATGATAAGAGATTAGTTGATATTTGGCATTTTATTGGAACGGGAGTTTTTAGTATTACGCTATTTAATTGTTGTGAATTTACCAAAAAAACCATATAAGAGACCACATAAAGAGAAGGCTTCAATCTATTAGATTGAAGCCTTCATTATTACCATGTCTTGTAACCTTTAGATCCCGGTGGTGCATTTTGAATAATATCGATGAGCGGTATGGTGTAAGCAAAGAGAATCAGAACAGCGGTGATTCCAAGCCAAAGCTTCCAGTTTTCGAATACCATCGGTGCTGCTGCTTCGGTACTTTCTGCTTCACCAAGAGGGAATTCCTCTTCTCCTTTTGGTGCAAAAAAGGCTAGATTAATGAAGATAACAAGAACTAAGATAATACCCAAGAATAAAATGGATCCACCAACTGCTTGTGCAATTTGATATGGAATCCATTCAGCAGCCTGCTTTGCGCCCCCGTATGTAGAGAAAGCAGATCGCCTTGGTGCACCAAGCAGCCCTTCAGCATGCATGGCACCGGACATGAAAACCATCCCGATAAACCAAATCCAACCTTGAATAATCGCTAATTTATTCATAGTTTTTGTTAATTTCCGTCCTGTTAAGTGTGGAACTAACCAATAGGAAATTCCGAAAAATGTTAAAACCACAGATGTTGCAGCGGTTAAATGAAAGTGACCAGTAACCCAAATTGTATTATGAACCACTTCATCCATTTGGTTGGAGGCATTAACGATTCCGCCTGCACCAGCCGGAATAAAGGAAGCCATACCGATAAATGGGACAGTAAAACGAGCATCGCCCCAAGGCAGAACTTTAAACCAGCCAAAGAGTCCTGTTGCGCCTTTAGCACGGCCATTTCTCTCAAAGGTTGGAAATAATGAGAAGGCAGTCATTAATGCTGGAATCACAACCATGAAGGTTAAGATGACCTGAATGAATTTCCAGGCAGGATCGATTCCCGGCTCCATTAATTGGTGGTGAAAACCTACTGGGATTGAAAAAAGTAAGTATAAAATAAAGGATAATCGTGCTAAGTTATCTGAGAAAATTTTACCGCCAATAATTTTTGGAATGATCGCATACCAACACATATAGGCAGGAAGTAACCAGAAATAAACAAGCGGGTGACCAAAATACCAGAACAATGTACGGCTTACTAAAACATTTACTGTCGGAACTAGACCGAGTGACCATGGAAGCAGTTGGAATAGGACTGTAGCCGCCACTCCAAGTGTAGCAACGATCCACATTACCGTATTGATAACAGCCATAAAGCTTAACAATGGACTAGGTTTTCCAGGATTATTTCTTCGCCAATTTGCATAGGTCATGATTTGGGCAGCACCGTCAATCCAACTCCCGACGACGACAAAGGTCAACCCAAGATAGAAAATCCAATGTGCCTGTAATGGTGCATAAAATGTATATAATACAGATGCTTTATTCAGTAAAATCATCGTCGCGGCCATTGCGACGCCAATGGTCATTACCCAGAAGCCAATCCAGCCTGTACGTCGGGCGGCATTTGAGTGTGTACCAGCTGTACGGCTTACCGCAGCGTATTGAAATCCCATAATAAAGAATGTTGTTAAAACAAGCCCCATCATAACACCGTGAACAGTTAAAATCTCATAATAGCCAATTCCCATCGGAAGTTCAAACTTCCCGGAACGCACTAATGTTTGTAACAGGCCCATTAACCCGCCAAGGGCCAAAGCAATAAAAGCAACATAAAAATGGGCCATGGAAAGCTTTGCATCACGAGGATCTACTTTTATTTTTGCAGTTGCACTAGTCATTATTTTAACACCTCAATCTTTGAGCTCATTAAATGGTGGCCGGCACCACAGTATTCATTACAAACGATTAAATACTCGCCGGTTTTATTAAAAGTTTTCGTGAATTCACTGACATACCCAGGTTCAAGCATCATATTAATGTTAGTTCCGGCCACTTCGAAACCATGAACAACATCTTTGGTTGTGGCAATGATTCTCACCTTTGCTCCTAGCGGAATTTTTACAACAGCTGGATTATAAGAGAATGTTTGGGCAACAAAGACAAGATCATAGTCCCAATCCTTCCCTTCGACTTTATGTAACCCTGGTTTATTAAATGGCGCTGTTTGGTCAACTTTGTCTGGATTTATTGTGGTTAAACAGCTAGGCGGCTTATTGCCAAGATAAAATGCGCTCACACCGACCGTTGATAAGAATACTAAAAGTGCAGTAACTCCAAATATCAGCCAAATTTTTTCGAATTTATGCATATGCATAAAATTCCCCCCTTTCCTGCTTTAGAGACGTTCTAAGAATAAGTAGTAGACACTGGCCCAAGTGACAATGATAAAGATTCCCACAAAGAAAACGGATGCTAATGTCCCTTTAAGTGAAGAACTGTCTTCCACTTCTGTTTTATGTTTTGTTTTAATTTCGGTTTTTGCCATCCCCTTACACTCCCTTCAGAAAATTGAAAAAGAATTAATAAGTTCACTTTCATAATACAAAACAATCGTAAAAGAAAAATATGTATTTTATGACTTCACAAATTGTTCATTCCTTAGTTATCCACTACGCTAATATTGGAAACCTATTACAACAGTGATTAATCTCACAAAAATGGTTTTAAAAATGTGAATAAAATGTGAAGTATCACATGTTACCTGTGATTAAAGTAATTGAATAATCATCATAAATACTTTGTTGATGAAACGATGTCACATGTTTGACACACGAAAATAGAATGAATTATGGCTCTCATTTCCTCAGAATTGGAAGTGTTTAGATGGAGAAATATTATTGTGAACGATGCAGGCTTCTATATAATAAGCCTGAGCTATGTAAAGTTTGCGGTTCTTTAGCAAATAAGAAAATTACGATAGATGTTCAAAAACAACCTGATAAAAACTAAACTGGCTAAATGGAAAAGATTATATAATGAACAGGTTTACCTTTTCGGGTTATAATCAAAGAGCACAGCAACAACCTTCAAAACGATTGGCTTCCTGAAATCAGGGGGCTTTTTTTTTGCTCAAAATGCATTGGCATAATTTTTATATAACTGGAAAAAATATCCGCATAGAATTAGAAGGAGATAGAGATCTATGCCGACGATTATTTCAGTTGCTGAGGCTGTCCCGCCATTCGAAATAAAACAAGATCATGCAGTGGATTTCGCGAGAGAACTATTTTCTGAATCTTTTAAGGATATTGAAAGACTTTTAAAGGCCTTTCAGAATGGCCAAATCGAAAAAAGGCATTTCGTGAAAGGGTTGGAATGGTTTAACGAAGAGCATTCCTTTGAAGAGAAGAATAATGCATATATCGAAGCAGCCGTGGAATTCGGAAGAGATGCCATTAAAAAATGCTTGACCAATCGGGATTTTTTGACGAAAAACATCCCCTATGAGGAAATTGATGCCATTTTTTATATCTCGACAACAGGAATTGCTACACCCAGTATCGAGGCAAGAATTATGAATTTATTGCCCTTTTCCCCTCATACAAAAAGGATTCCAATTTGGGGTCTTGGTTGTGCGGGAGGAGCTGCAGGTATTTCAAGGGCCTTTGAATATTGTTTAGCTTTTCCTCATGCGCTTGTTCTTGTTGTCTCTGTTGAATTATGCAGTCTTACATTTCAGAAAAATGATTTGTCGAAAAGTAATTTGATCGGGACATCCCTTTTTGCTGACGGGATTGCCTGCGCATTAATCTGTGGCGCTGATGTGAAAATTGATGAATTCCGAAAACGGAAAACCTCTCCACAGGTTCTTGCCACTCAATCAACACTGATGCCGGATTCTTTGGATGTAATGGGATGGGAGATCAAGAATCAAGGACTTTTTGTTATTTTCTCGAGAGATATTCCCCAGATTGTGGAGAGCTGGTTAAAGCCGAATGTCAGTGAATTTTTAGAAAAATATCAAACGGACCTCAGCAGGATGGATTATTTTATTGCCCATCCTGGGGGGAAAAAGGTTTTAGATGCATATGAACAATCTCTTGGTATACCGCCTTCAATGAACCATGTTAGCCTTGATGTATTAAAACAATATGGGAACATGTCATCGGCAACGATATTGTATGTATTAAAGCGCTTCATGGAATTTGATACGGCAAAAGGAGCACTCGGTCTCGGCACTGCTCTTGGACCTGGCTTCAGCTCCGAATTGCTTTTATTGAGGTGGGATTAGATGAGGGATGCATTTCCTTTCCTGGTGTTTTTTGGCCTGGTCGTTACGCAGAGGTTGCTGGAACTATTTGTCGCCAGGAGCAATGAAAAGTGGCTGAAGGAACGGGGAGCGATAGAATTTGGTCAACGACATTATCGTATGATGGTTGGGATACATATCGTTTTTTTTGTCAGTTTTTTTTGTGAGAAGGTTTTCCTCAATCGTCTACATACATCCTATTGGCTATGGCTGCTGCTTGTTTTTTTAATCGCACAGGCAGTCAGGTTTTGGGTCATCCTATCTTTGGGCAGATATTGGAATACAAAAATCATTGTTCTGCCAAATGCGGAAGTAGTCAGAAGAGGTCCGTACCGTTTTATCAAGCATCCGAACTATGTGGTTGTTTCGGTCGAATTTATCGTGATCCCTATGCTTTTCGGAGCCTATCTTACAGCTTGTATATTTACATTATTAAATATGATCATCCTTTCGATTCGAATTCCTTTTGAAGAGAAAGCATTGTGCAGTTTGACTCAATATGATGGTGTTTTTCAAAGCTGCAATCGCTTTCTTCCGAAATTGTGAAATAAATATGACAGTTAAAAAAGCTTATTGAAAACGATTTTCACTTATGCTAAAATTTAACCATCGATGAAAATCATTCTCAACTAATGATCGGATAAGGAAGGTGTTGGCTATGACGTTTGCTTTTGTTGGAGGTACGGTAATTTTATATGCATTTGTCATGAAACACGTTTTAAAGAATGTTACCCATTAATCCCATATTTTTTAAAAGTCAAGGATTATTCCTTGGCTTTATTTTTTTTGCTGTGTTAAAGGCGAATATTAATTTTTGACCACCGTTGATTAGAGCGGAGGGCACTCGACTCCTCCAGACCTCCCCGCGGAAAGCGAGCGCCCGGAGCGGAAATAAACATAAACTTTTTATATAGGAAAAAAATGATAAAGTTGTCAAGATAGGAAAAGTTCGAATAATCGTATAAAATAGAACTATTACTATGTTGCTAAGGGGAATAAGATTAATGATTCAAACAGCCAATCAACAAGAAACAATTCAAACATTAAAAGGCAGAATTCTGGCGGTTTATGAATATTTACTTGAACAAAAAGATAGCGAGAACGCCGAAAAAATAAGACAATTAGCCAATAAATTGGCAAATAAAGAATATGCTGTTGCGTTTTGTGGACATTTTTCCGCAGGGAAATCAACGATGATTAACAATGTTGTAGGGGAAAAATTACTCCCTTCCAGTCCGATCCCAACCAGTGCCAACCTTGTCAAAGTAAAATCGGGTGATGAATACTCGAAGGTTTTTTTCAAAAATGAAAAGCCGCGGTTGTATTTGGCTCCCTATAATTATGAATTAGTAAAAAGCTACTGCAAAGATGGGGACCAAATTGAAGAAATTGAAATCAGTCATCGTGACTCCAAGCTGCCCGAACATACAGTTATTATGGATACACCCGGCATTGACTCTGCTGACGATGCTCATCGGATTGCAACGGAATCAGCTCTTCATCTTGCCGATTTAGTTTTTTATGTAATGGATTACAACCATGTCCAGGCCGAATTGAACTTCCTTTTTACAAAAGAATTAACAGAAGCCGGAAAAGAAATTTATTTGGTCATCAATCAAATTGATAAACACAATGATGAAGAATTAAGTTTTTATGAATATCAAAAAAGTGTCGTAAATTCATTTGCGTCGTGGGGAGTCAAACCAGAACGTATTTTTTACACATCACTAAAAAATAAAGACCATAGCGAGAATGAATTTAAGGAACTCCAAAAGTTTATTGCTGAGAAATTGGCAGTAAAAGACCAGCTGTTATTGCCATCTGTTTTTCATTCACTTAAGAAGATTACCCAGGACCATTTGGATAAGAGTAGAAAAGCAGATGAGGAAAAACTGGCTCCTATATTGGAAACGTTAAACAATCTTTCTTTGGACCAGAGAAGTGAATTAATCGAATCCTATCAAAAAATTAGCAAAGTATTAAACCTCTCGGAAAACGGAATGGATGAAACAGAAAGAGCGTTTGATCATGAAATTGCACAAATTATGAAGAATGCTTATTTAATGCCATTTCAAACAAGAGAACTAGCGGAGAATTATCTGGAATCATGTCAGCAGGAATTTAAGGTTGGCTTTTTGTTCTCTAAACAAAAAACACAAGAAGAAAAAGAAGCGAGGCTTACCCGATTTTATAAGGATATGCTGGATAAAACAAAAACCCAGCTTGAGTGGCATTTACGCGAATTTTTACTTCGTTTTTTAAAGGAAAAGGAAATCGACAATCAGGAGCTGCACGCAAAGGCACAAGCTTTTCACATCGATTTTAAAGCCGACTTACTCGCGAAAGCTGTTAAGCCTGGAGCACGGATATCAGGAGAATATGTACTTAACTATACAGAAGAAGTGGCCAATGAAATTAAAAGGCTTGCTCGAGGACTGCTCGATGGGATAAAATCCTCCCTTCTGAATGCACACAAAGAACAAATGGCTAAATTAACAGAATCCTATAAAAAGGAATTAAACAGGCTTGGGCAATCCGTAGCAGCATTAGAGGAACTAAATAAATTTGAACAGAAAAATGTTCAAAAGGAACAGTTAATAGAGGACTTTTTAACCAAACAAATAATCGAGACAGAAGATACCTGCCATCTATTTCAACAAGAGGAAGAAGACTTTGTTATTGTTAACAATACTGAAAAAGTTGAAAAACCTCTTAAGCAGAACATCGATCGAGAGTCGAAACAAACTACTATTAGTGAAAAACCGGAATTAAATGATGGAACGAAGGAAATGGAACCTTTGAAACACATGTCTGAAAAGCTCCATCATGCTTCAAAGCATATTAAGGACCTTCCAGGATTTAAAAAACTTGCGGGAGAATTGGCAGAAAAAGCGGGAAGATTAGAGAACAAAGGTTTCACCGTGGCATTATTCGGTGCATTTAGTGCAGGGAAGTCTTCTTTTGCCAACGCTTTAATGGGCGAAAAGGTATTGCCTGTGTCGCCCAATCCTACTACAGCGGCAATCAATAAAATTAAACCTGTCAATGACTCTTATCGTCATGGAACGGTTCTCGTAAAATTTAAAGAAGAAGCGGCGATGCTTGCGGATGTAAATCGTTCCTTAAAAGTATTTGAGTTAGAGGCCCATGATTTTAAAGCGGCATATATGAAAATCGATCATATTCTCTCACATAATGGAGTCATGGAGAAAACTCATTTTGCCTTTTTACAGGCGTTTAAAAAAGGTTACGACGAGTATACCAAGATGCTCGGCACGATTCTTGAAACGGATGTAAATGAATTCAGTGATTTTGTCGCCAAAGAGGAAAAATCCTGTTACGTAGAATGGATCGAGCTCTATTATGATTGTGAGTTAACAAGAAAAGGAATCACACTCGTCGATACTCCGGGGGCAGATTCCATAAACGCCCGTCATACGGGGGTTGCGTTTGATTATATTAAAAATTCAGATGCCATTTTGTTCGTGACGTATTATAATCATGCATTTTCAAAGGCTGACCGGGAATTTTTAATTCAGCTTGGTCGGGTAAAGGATTCCTTTCAGCTTGATAAAATGTTCTTTATTATTAATGCAATTGACCTGGCTGAAAGTGAGGAGGAAAAGGCGACCGTTGCTGAGTATGTCACAAATCAGCTTTTGAAATACGGGATCAGAAAGCCGCACCTGCACTCCGTGTCCAGCATGTTAGCCATCCAGGAAAAGAAAAATCGTATAATAGACAATCAATCCGGAATGCCTGTCTTTGAAAAATCTTTCTATGAATTTATTACGCATGATTTGTCGAGAATGGCAATTGCTTCAGCGGCAAATGAATTAATTCGTGTCCATGAACTGCTAAACAATCTAATTCTAAGCTCACAGGAAGACCAGGCAGCTAAACAGCATAAACGCTCCAATATTGAAAATCAAAAGAACAGAATCAAAGAGCGATTCGAAAAACAAAGCAGTGAAGCACTGCAAAACCGATTGAAACAGGAAGCAGAGGAGTTAATTTACTATATTAAACAGCGGGTTTTCCTCCGCCTCAGTGACTTCTTTAAAGAGGCCTTCAATCCTTCGACACTTCGTGATGATGGACGAAATTTGAAAAAAGCTGTTCAGGCTGCGCTGGAAGAGTTTTTAGAAAGTGCCGGCTATGATTTCGCTCAGGAAATGAGGGCAACAACGGTTCGATTAGACCGCTTTGCTGAACGAATTCTAGCAGATTATCAATCAGAATTTGTTAAGAGTTTGCAGGATATCAATCATGATTTATCCTTTTCAGCGTTTGAAATGAAAAAGGACGCCGAAATTGACTTCCCAATGGCATTTGTCGACATAAATAAACAGCTTTTTAATAAGGCACTGGGCTATTTCAAAAATCCGAAATCCTTTTTTGAAAAAAATGATAAGAAATTGATGTTTGATGAGCTGAATCAGGGGTTAAACGGACCGGCAGACGATTATTTAAATCGTGAAAAGAAGCGCGTGATCGATCAATACTCCCGAATTATGGAAATGGAATTCAAAAGCTTAATGAATCATTTAGCAGCCGAGGAAGAGGATTTTTATTTAAGCCTGCTTGCTGCATTGGATGGCGGAGTTCCGATTGAACAATTATTGGAAATAAAGCAAAAATTCACAGAACTTATTTAAAGAAGGAAATCATTTTGTAAGGGGGAGAGCATTTTGAAGTTTGTTGTCGAAAAGGAATGGCTGTTGAGTCATTTGGATGATCATCATGTTCGGGTAGTGGATTGCCGATTTTCATTAGCGGATCCTGAAAAAGGAGAACAGGAATATAAGAAAAGCCATCTTCCTGGAGCGGTTTATTTTGATTTGGAAAAAGATTTATCAAGTCCTGTCGGTCTCCATGGGGGAAGGCATCCGCTGCCTGCCATTCATGAGTTGGTTAACAAGCTTGAAAATGCGGGAATTGATGAAAATACGGTCCTGGTTGCCTACGATAACGGGGAAGGGGCCTTTGCGGCAAGGTTTTGGTGGCTTCTGAAATATCTTGGCCACGAAAAGGTATTTGTTTTGAATGGCGGCTTTAAGGGGTGGATGGAGGCGGAATATCCGATCTCTTCAGAAGTACCATCGTTTGTAAAATCAGAATTCAAGGTGAACCTTAATCAGCAAATAGTGGCAACGATTGAAGAGGTAAAGGAATTTGTAACGAACCGCCCTGACGATATTGTTTTGATTGATTCACGTGAAGAAAAAAGATATTTGGGTATTGAAGAACCAATTGACAAAAAGGCAGGTCATATACCCGGCGCAATAAATAAACCGTGGTTCGAAGGATTAAACAATGGGCTGTATAAATCCTTGAACGATCAAAAACAGCGTTTTTCTGATCTTTCCCCCGATAAACGACTGATTGTATACTGTGGCTCAGGGGTAACAGCAGTTCCGAATTTCTTGGCTTTAAAGGAAGCCGGATTTGAAAAGGTACAGCTCTATTTGGGAAGCTTCAGCGACTGGATTTCATATGAGGATAATGAAATTGAATAATTTTTCGTGCCCAAATGTGCTATAATGATAATCGTGTTGTTTAAAACACTATACGAGGAGGTCCAAAATGGAAAATCAAAAGCCTTCACTAATGTTAGTGGATGGAATGGCACTGTTATTTCGTGCGTTTTACGCTACGGCTGTTACCGGACAATTTATGATAAATTCCAATGGGACTCCAACGAATGGAATCCATGGCTTCATTAAGCATTTATTTACCGCAGTATCGACTTTTAAGCCAACCCATCTGGCTGTTTGCTGGGATATGGGAAGCAAAACCTTTAGGACAGAAATCTTTTCAGACTATAAAGGGAACCGCGGGGAAGCGCCTGTCGAGTTGATTCCTCAATTTGATCTGGTAAAGGAAGTCGTTGAATCCTTTGATATTCCCAATATTGGACTCGCGGGCTACGAGGCTGATGATTGTATTGGAACGATTGCAAAACAAGCGAAAGAATTTGCGAATGTTTCCATTTTAACAGGTGATCAGGATATCCTTCAGCTATTGGATGAATCCATTTCGGTTATTTTGTTGAAAAAAGGGTACGGCAATTATTTCATTCATACCCCAGAAACCTTTTTTCAGGAAAAAGGAATTCAGCCAAGGCAAATGATTGATTTAAAAGCGCTGATGGGTGATCCAAGCGATAATTATCCAGGTGTAAAAGGGATTGGAGAAAAGACCGCTCTTAAACTGCTTCACGAATTTAATCATGTCGAGGGCATTATTTCTAATCTTGATCGCTTATCTAAGTCGAATAAGACGAAAATTGAGCAGGATTTAGACATGCTCCATCTGTCCAGAAAACTGGCAGAAATTAAATGTGATGTTCCTGTCAGCTTGGATATTCATGCAGCTGGATTAATGATTCAAAAGGAAAAAGCCATGAATAAATTAATGGAATTAGAGCTTCGTGGATTGCAGAGATTGCTTCCACTTGAAGAAGCCTTCCTTGCATAAGTAAAAAGGAGGTTGTCACTGGACAACCTCTTTTACATGAAAAATGCTATTTTATCGTGGCTTCCACTGTCTTTATTTTTTATTTGCTTTTTTCGCAGCGTTTTCTAGCTTGCTTTTTGGTTCCTCGGCGAATTCAGCATCCTGACCATAGCCCTGAGGGGTTACTCCTGGTGCTTTCGCGCCTCGGCTTGCATTTTTACTTTTAGTCATAACGTTCACCTCCTGATTTGATAGTATTTCCAAAACAATTTATAAAATGATAGAAAAATCGGGCATATTAAGTTAAGATTTTAATTGGCAGCTCTAGATTGTAGGAAGAAGGATGGAGATTTTAGTGCAAACGGTGGAAGATTATTTGCATTATTTGAAAGGTAAAGGCTTTCAGCTTCAAGAGGATTCGATTGGGTTTATTTACTTTGGTAAACACTATACAAATGCTTCTGATGAAGTGATCATCACGGCAATCGAAATGACATTGAAAGCACAAAAAACGTTTGATGGCAGTTTTTACATGTCTATTCTCGAAACGTTCACTTCGAATCAAATAAAATCACGAAAAGCCGCAATGAGATTCATCAAAGAGAATGAATTGTTGGCCATATAAAAGAGAGGCGGTCTTTGACCGCCTCTTTTATCCTTGAAAGCTCTTGTTTTTTCTTAGTAATGTGATTTTTTTGGATGGGACTTCTGCAAAGATCATTCCAGCAAGAATTAAAATACAGCCAAACAAGGCACTCATTGATAATCTTTCATCTGCCCAGAAATATCCAGTAATCGCTGCAAATACTGGTTCCATTGCAAATATAAGGGCTACTCTGGTAGCCGTGGTATATTTTTGGAAATTTGTCTGCACAAAAAAGGCTAAAGCCGTTGCTAAAATACTCGTAATCAATAAAGCAATCAGAACATTGTTTGAAAGCAAAATATGGACATCTAAAGATTTTTTCCAATCTTCAAATAAAAAAGCAGAAATAATAGAAAATATTGAACAGGTAGTAATCTGAATAACGGTCAGCAATAAGGTTGGAAAGCTAGTGCTGTATTTTCCAGTCAGAATAATTTGCAGGGCAAAACTGATCGCACATAGAAAAACAATGCCATCTCCTTTATTTAAGGATGTCACATCGGTCATCGTCAGTAAAAATAAGCCGATTGTGGCAACCAGCACTCCGAACACCGCATTACGACTAGGAAATTGTTTCATTAAAAACATGGATATCAATGGAACGAAAACAACATTTAAGCCTGTAATAAAACCTGCTTTCGAGGAGGTTGTATACAAAAGCCCAATGGTTTGTGTTGCATAGCCAAGAAAAAGCCAAAATCCAATAATTACTCCAGAAAGAATGAGTTTTTTATTGATTTGTTTAAGCTGTTTTCGATCAAAGAGAAGTAAACAGACAAAAAGGATGACTGCTGCAATTAAAAAACGAACTCCATTAAAGGAGAATGGTTCAAGTGAGGAAATGGCATTCTGAACGAGTACAAATGTCGAACCCCAGATTAAAGTCACCAGCAGTAAACTTATGTCAGCAAAAATGGGTCTCTTCATAACTTTAATCCTCCAAAGTATTTTTTCGAACTGCAAGCCTCGCAAGCTCGTCAGCAACCTTATTTTCAATGCTTGGAATCCATTTCATAAAAAACAAATCAAATCTCTTCGATAATTCAAGCGCTTGTTGAAGCAAAGGGGCAAATTGTTTATTTTTGACAAATTCTTTTTCAACAGCCCTGTTCACTAATTCCGAATCTGTCCGAAATGATACGGCTGTATGTGCATAGCCTTTTTCTAAACAAATTTCCAATGCTTTGATAAAGGCGTGATATTCTGCTTCATGATTGGACATGATTCCAAGCGGAAGCGAAAGTTTTTCAGCCTTTCCGCCTCCTTTGATAAAAATCCCTGCACCGCTGGGGCCTGGATTCCCTGCACTTGCTCCGTCAATATATACTTCAATCAATGTTGTTTTCCTCCAAATGTTTAAGCTAACTGAAATTTTATCATACTTAAGAAATTAGTGCAGAAAAAGATTTTAATATATCTACAATTTCAAAACTGGGTATGATAAGAATGGAAAACTAAACATATCGTATAAAAAGGAAGTTGAAGAAAAGAAAAGAAAAGGCACTTACACAACTTGAACTTTTGGAAGAAAGGCTGAAAGCAATGAACTATCGGATTGAGTGGAAATATAAATTAAAAGGGAATGAAAAAATTCTCTTTACATCGGATTGGGTTACGGGAGAAATTGCGATTCAAACAGGCGACGAGCTTGAAAGCACCGGAAAAGCAATTGAGATTAATTTTTATGATGAAATGGGCTCCTCATGGACATTAAAGGAAATGAAAAAGCTGACAACCGAGATTGAAGAAGATCCGCATGAAGTTACCGTTTACTTCGACGGCGGCTTTGAAAAGGAAACGAATCGTGCAGGACTAGGGGCAGTCATTTATTATAGGCAAGGAAAGAAGAAGTATCGGATTCGTGCAAATGAGCATATTGATGAAATGGAAACGAATAATGAAGCGGAATATGCTGCATTTTACTATACACTCAATATTTTAGAAGATTTAGGGGTCCACCATTTACCTTGTGAATTTAAAGGCGATTCCCAAGTTGTGTTAAAACAGCTTGAAGGGGAATGGCCCTGCTATGAAGCGAATTTGAATGCTTGGCTCGACCGTATTGAGGAAAAAATTAAATCACTTGGGATTCAGCCGAAATATAAGCCGATTTCGAGAAACGATAATAAGGAAGCGGATAAATTAGCAACACAGGCTTTAGCAGGGAAAGAAATTTTTGCGAAAACGCAAATCCTATAAGAATGGGGATTAATGAATAAGTGAAGAAGGCTATTAGAAAAGAACTATTAACTCATGTAGAAGCTTTAATGGAGGAGTATTGTGAAGGGTGTTTTTTGCATAAACAAATGATCAAGGAAGGAGGGAGGAGGTCTGCCCACCGTTTTTGTATTTCAAAATGTACGATTGGCGAAAAGCTGCAAGAGTATGGGAAGAAGCTTACATAATGATTTGAGCAAATAAAAAGGCCGGCGCTTTTACGCCAGCCTTTGATCATTTTGGATTAAAGTTTTACAACGTTAGATGCTTGAGGTCCACGGTTTCCTTCAACGATTTCAAAAGAAACTTCTTGGCCTTCTTCCAAAGATTTGAAGCCTTCACCTTGGATTGCGCTGAAATGTACGAATACATCGTCGCCGCCCTCTACTTCGATAAAACCGAAACCTTTTTCATTGTTGAACCATTTAACTTTACCGTTTTGCATGTATTTCTTCCTCCTAAGCCTTTCAAGACATCCCGATTGATGTCCAAGTTAAATATTTATCATGTAGAAATAAGGAAAGCATAAAGCCAAGCAAATTATGTAACATGATAGTTTAAATATACAATAATGGTTTTGGACAGTCAAGGAATGAAAACGGTATTTTATTTAATAAATGGGGCGTTTTCGTATGTCAAATATAATGAATTGCTTGGACATAAAATTTTCTTTTAATCATATGATTTAATAAAAATGAATTGCCAAAGGGTGAGGAAATGTACCGATTTTCGATTGAGGGAGAGGATTGGATTTTAAGATTTTCACCGCAGGTTTTAATCGAATCTGATGAAAAGCAGGCAATCATCACAACATTACACCATATTGGTAATGATTTAGCTTCCTTCTCACATGGAGATGCTTTTATCATGTTTACAAAGAAAATTGGTGCCATCATATTTGATGTGGAGCGGATTCCATCCTTAATCTTGACCGTCTCTAATATTATCCCTGAAGAAAATTGGTATAACCAGGAATTTGATCTTCCGTCAAGCAAGTAAATATAGATGTTGCTTAAAAGAGGTTGATTCAGCCTCTTTTTGTTTTGTTTTCATACTTTACGAATAAGCATTAAAGTGGGAAAATGAAGGTTGGGAAGTTTTTAAAAAAGGAGCAACTAAAATGAAATTAATTATCGCGGAAAAACCGGACCAGGGTTCAACGCTTGCTTCGATTTTTAAACATAAAAAACAGAATGGCTTTATCGAAATTTATCCGAATGAGGTTTTTACAAAAGGGGCCTATGTAACCTGGGCGGTTGGTCACTTATGTCAGCTTGTTGCACCCGAAAAATACCAGCCGGATTGGAAGAAATGGTCATTGGAAACCTTACCGATGATTCCTCAGCAATTTGAGTATGAGGTAACGAAGGATAAGGCCAAACAATTTGCCGTTATTAAAAAATTGCTTACAGATCCTGCCGTGACCGAAATTATCCATGCGGGCGATGCCGGACGGGAAGGCGAATTAATCATCCGCAATATTCTCCGGAAAGCAAGATGTAAAAAACCAATGAAACGGTTATGGATTTCTTCGTTAACCGCTAACTCCATTCGCGAGGGATTTCAGAGGTTATTAGAAGAAAAGGAAACGAGAAATTTATATTTTGAGGCCTATACACGGGCATGTGCTGATTGGGTGGTTGGTATGAATGCTTCCCGGCTCTATAGCTTGCTGCTGCAAAAACAGGGTTTTTCGGATGTTTTTTCAGTTGGAAGAGTGCAAACCCCTACTTTAGCTCTTATTGTCAAACGGGAATTGGAAATTGAAAATTTTAAATCTGAGCCTTTTTGGGAAGTTAATGCTCACTTTTCGATTAATGGTAAAAAATACATGGGTAAGTGGCAGAATGATGGTGAATCACGAATTAAAACAAAAGAGTTAGCCGAAAAAATTGCGGCTTTTTGCCAGCAAAAGCCTGCTGAAGTAGCAGATGTGGTTTCTGAACGAAAAGAATTTTTCCCTCCTCTCCTTTATAACCTTTCGGCCCTTCAGGCGGAAGCAAATAAACGGTTTAAGTTTTCACCAAAGAAAACACTGGATGTTCTCCAAAAACTCTATCAAAAAGGAAATGTTTCATATCCTCGATCGGACTCACGCTATGTTACCAAAGAAGAGGCGATTACTTTTCCGGAAATCCTCAACAAATTAAGTAATATTAAAGATTATGCAGGTTTTTTTCCTCTTCCCATTGCATCATTGGCAGAAAATAAGCGATATGTAAATGAGAAAAAGGTGACGGATCACTATGCTATTATCCCGACAGAGCAAATTCCGAATGTAGAAAGACTTGATCCGGATCAGCGAAAAATTTATGAGCTCATTGTAACGAGCTTGATTGCAGCTCATTATCATAAGTCTATTGCGGAATACACAACCGTGACAACCTTAGTAGATGGCCGGGCATTATTTCAATCAAAAGGAAAAGTTCAAATTGAAGAAGGATGGCGAAAGGTCCTCCATCAAAAAGAGCAAGAGGACGAGCCCGCTCTCCCATTATTAACGAAAGGCGAACAAGGTATAACTGAAAAGGTAGAGGTAAAAGAAAGCCAAACACAGCCGCCAAAGCGATATACGGAAGGCCAATTGATCACACTCATGAAAACGGCCGGAAAGCATATTGAGGATAAAGAGCTGGAGAAAATCTTGTCTAAAACAGAAGGGCTTGGAACAGAAGCTACCAGGGCTGGCATTATCACAATGCTTAAGGATCGTCTTTATATTGATGTTACCAAGAATTTAGTCTATGCAACGGCTAAAGCAAAGATATTAATTGCAGCAATTGGACAAGAAATTTTATCATCCCCGGAAATGACGGCAAAATGGGAGCAGAAACTGAAGGAAATATCCGAAGGTGCTGCCTCTCCAAAGCATTTTATGGAGCAGACCAACAAAATGGTATTTCACCTCATTTCTTCAAGTGTCGGCCAATCAGAGAGTTGGACCTTTTCAGAAAATGTACGCGAAAACTTTTCACCGGCAAAAAGGAAAACGAAAACTTTTACAAAGCTTGGTCCATGTAAAAAATGCGATGGAACCATTTTGGATCGTGGCAGCTTTTATGGATGTAGCAATTATCAAAAAAATCATTGTAATTTTACCATTTCTAAAAAAATATTAGGTAAAAATATTACCCAGAAACAGGTGAAACTCCTATTGGCGGAAGGAAAAACGGAGCTGATCGAAGGATTTATTAAAAATGATAAAACCTTTAATGCTAAGCTCATTCTTGACGAAAAGGACAAGACGATAAGGTTTTTATTTGGGGAAGTATAGGATTTTTAAACCTGGAGAGTGATAAACTACCTTGTCACTCTTTTCTATCTATAGTAAACTTTTAATGATTATTTTTTTGGAGGGAATGGGATGCCTACACCTAGTATGGAAGATTATATTGAACAAATTTATAAATTAATTGAAGAAAAAGGGTACGCTCGTGTCTCTGATATTGCTGAAAGCTTATCAGTTCATCCCTCCTCAGTAACAAAAATGGTACAAAAACTTGATAAAGATGGCTATCTGGTTTATGAAAAATATAGAGGTCTAATCTTAACATCAAAAGGCAAGAAGATCGGTAAAAGACTGGTCTATAGACATGAATTACTTGAACAAATGTTAAAAATCATCGGTGTAAAAGATGAAAACATCTACAATGATGTAGAAGGCATCGAACACCACCTAAGCTGGGACTCCATCGACCGCATCGGAGACCTCGTTCAATTCTTTGAAGAAGACGCCACCCGTATCGAATCCTTAAAAGAAATTCAAAGACAAAATGAAGAAAATGAATAAAAGGGGTCAGTCCCCCATTGCTTTAATGCATTACAGCAACGGGGGACTGACCCCCTAAAGGGTTGGATAGTGGTCAAAGGAGTCTTCCTGCGCCGGTATTAAGTATTTATGTCCATCAAACTCTTCGATTGTTTGGGCCCCTTCAATTAACCCGCTTTCTACTTCCATTAGGGCTTTTCGATAGGAAATGACCCTGCCTTCCGATGTGACAAAATTAATGATGTCACCAAAGTGATTTCGATGAAGAGCAACTAATTTTTCCATAAATATTCCTCCTTTTCCATTTATTCTTCCAATATTGTACGAATCATAATCGAAAAGGAGACAAAAAAAGAGGCAGTCCCGAAATTAAGGGTCAGTCCCCACAACGTTAATATACAGCCGAACTTATCTTAAAAGCAGCTATATATAGTGTTGAACAAGGGGTCTGACCCTTTTGGGACAGCCTCTGTTTATTTCCACAAATATGGTGTTTCCTGATAAACATAATAATTCAGCCAATTAGAAAAGAATAAATGCCCGTGAGACCGCCAGCGATTGATTGGCGTCAAGTTGGGATCATTATTGGGAAAGTAGTTCTCGGGAATATGTATTTCCAACCCTTTGTTTAGATCCCTTGTGTACTCCTCGGCCAAAGAATCAGAATCATATTCCAAATGCCCGGTAATCATTACATGTTTTCTGTTTCTTGAAGAAATCAATAACGCCCCCGCTTCATCCGAAGCAGCTAATAGCTTCAATTCAGGATGATCCTTAATCCCTTCGATGGATACATCCGTATATCGTGAATGCGGTGCATAAAAATGATCATCAAAGCCCCTAAGTAAAATGTCATTTTGCTCAAAAATCTTATGGGAATAGATTCCGGAACATTTACGAGACAACTCAAATTTTCCAATCTGATAATGATAAAAAAGGGCTGCCTGGGCTCCCCAGCAAATATGGAGTGTGGATGTGACATTGGTAGACGTCCAATCCATAATCTCAGTAAGCTCAGACCAATATTTTACCTGGTCAAACTCTAAAAGCTCAACTGGCGCCCCAGTAATAATCATTCCGTCGAATTTCTGATTTTTGACATCCGAAAAAGTCGTATAAAATTGTTCAAGATGCTGTTTACTAGTATTCGTGGATTCATAGGAATTTGTTTTTAAAAAATTGACATTAATTTGCAGCGGAGTATTCCCTAATAGTCTTAGCAGCTGGGTTTCCGCTTTCTCTTTCTCAGGCATTAAGTTTAAAATTAGGATATTTAATGGTCGAATATCCTGCGTTGTCGCCCTTTCGTTATCCATGATAAAAATATTCTCCTGCTCAAGCACCTCCCGTGCAGGTAAAAGCTTTGGTATATTTATAGGCAAGTTATCATCCCCTTTATATAGATTAAGAAGTCAGTGAGATCGATCGTTATTTTTTTAAAATTCAATCATTAATATTATAATCATTAACTTAAATTCAGCAAATCATTTTTTTTGTAATAAATTATTATTTGATACAATATAGCCAAGGAAAATTAACAATGAGGTGATTGGTATGTTTGACCCGACTGCTTTCGATAACATGAAGGTAGTAATCGAAGGGGCGCTATATGATTTAGACCTTTCAGGGGAAATAATCATCACGGACCGAAATGATTTGATGAATATGGCGAAAATGTCGCGGAAATTTGAGATTTACTTTCGATTACCGGGAAAAACCGCTACAGCTTTAATCGAAATGGAATCAAAGCTTGTCAATCTTGCAGCAGAGCTCATTCCAAATGCAGATGCGGGTCAGCTTGCCGGCTGTTCCGTGAAGCTTGAATTCTTATTTGAGATCCCGGATAAGATGGTGGATTATCGCCAAATCGAGAACATTTTTACAGAAATTTGGGGACCGTCAAGAAAAATTACACTTATCACGCAATGGAAGCCTTTAATGAATGAAAAGCACCGCAACATCATTACCATCGAATTTGACCGTCTCATCGGCGAAGACCAAATGGATGATTTAATTGAAATGGTTGACTATATTCTTGAGTCATTAAAGAGTTTGCAAATTTAATGGTCTTATTTTTTTAATGTGTTAAAAGAGAATATTGATTTATTACTACCGTTGATTGGAGAGGAGGGCGCTCGACTCCTGCGGGATAGAGAGGTCACGGGAGACCCCGCAGGCGCCTATGCGTCGAGGAGGCTCCCGGACCTCCCCGCGGAAAGCGAGCGCCCGGAGCGGAAATCAACATCCAAGTTAAATGGAGTCTGAAAATTTAAAATGTTTACATTATTTGTCTGGCGGGGTACCATAAAAGATAATACTTAAATTTCATATAGAAATAATGGGCAGAAGGAGCGATGAGTTTGGTCAAAACGGCCTGGGTGACCGATAGCACGGTATTTCTAGATGACGAATTAACAAAACATCCAGATTTATATATTAACCCACTAACCATTATCCTAGATGGTGAACAGTTTCATGATGGAATTGACTTAACGCCAGAACAGCTTTTTGCAAAACTAAAATTGGCCCAAACTCCGCCTAAAACCTCACAGCCTTCCGTCGGATCTTTTCAAGTGCTATATGAAAGATTGGAAAAGGAATATGATCAAATCATTACGATTCTCCTTTCAGGCAAATTAAGCGGCACGGTTTCCTCAAGCCAGCAGGCGGCGAAGCTTGTTTCCATACCTGTTACGACCATAGATTCTAAAATTTTAAGCTACCCATTAACAGCCTTAATAAAAAAAGGGATGGAATGGATGTCCGCAGGGATGAGTCCAGATCATCTCGTAGAAAAGCTCGGGACAATAAGTGATACAAATGAAACATATGTTTTGGTTGGCAGTCTTGAACAGCTGCACCGCGGTGGAAGGATGTCAGGTCTGCAGTTTTTCCTTGGCAGCATGCTGAACATCAAACCGATTATTTCAATTGAAGACGGCGCCTTAGCGATAAAAGAAAAGGTAAGAACCGAGAAAAAGGCGAAGGAAAGAATCGTCGATTATTTACGAACCTCATATGAGCAATTTCAAATGAAAGAAATTTATATTCTGTACGGACTACACAAGGAGCAGGCTGATAAATGGAAAAATGAGCTTAACGGGCAGTTCCCCATCCTTGATATTATCTGCTGTCCATTAGGTGCAGTCATCGGCGTCCATGCCGGAGAAAACACGCTTGGAATCAGCTGGTTTCAGAAACTTGAATAATTGGCTCATTAATCCGCGGAAACCCGCGGATTTTTCTATCATCTAAGGGTACATCCTGTTTGTATTTATCCAAACCGCTTTTTCATGGTAAAATAGCAGGATGAAAGCAGGTGTTTTGAATGAAAAATCAAATCATTGAACAAACAGAAAGATTTGTCCAAAATGAACTAGGTGAAGACCCAACGGGACATGATTGGTTTCATGTAGACCGTGTGCGTCGTCATGCCTTACATATTTGCAAAGAAGAACAAACAGGAGACCCCTTTGTGATTGAATTGGCTGCCCTCCTTCATGATATACCCGATGAAAAACTAAATGTAAGTGCCGAAAAAGGTGAAGCAAAGCTCGACACCTTTCTCGATACGATTGAACTATCGGTTGATGCTAAATACCATATTAAACAAATTATATCTTCGATTTCCTACAAGGGCGGGAGGAAAACAGTCCTTGAGTCGGTCGAGGCTAAAATTGTCCAGGATGCCGACCGTTTAGATGCCATTGGTGCCATTGGCATTGCGAGAGCATTTGCTTACGGTGGAAAAAAGGGTCAGCCAATTTATGATCCAGCCTTTGAAGTCCGACAAGAAATGACAGAAACAGAATATCGAAAAGGAAAATCAACGAGCATTCACCATTTCTATGAAAAACTTTTGAAATTAAAGGGCTTGTTAAATACGGATACCGCCAAAAATATGTCTGACAGTCGACATCAGATGATGGAGACATTTTTAGAACAATTTTTTCAAGAATGGAATGGTCAATCATGAAAATGCTCACAGTAGAAAATGTTTCGAAAACTTATGGAGAAAAACAGTTGTTTAACGAAATTTCCTTTACCATTGGTGAAAAAGAGCGGGTAGGCCTTATTGGGGTAAATGGTACCGGAAAATCATCGTTATTAAAAATTGTTGCCGGTTTAGACCTTCCAGATGAGGGGAAGATTATCACCGGCAAGGATTATACAATCGCTTATTTGGCACAGCAGCCTGATTTTGATGAGGACCGGACTGTTCTCGAACAAGTCTTTCATGGGGAAGCACCAATCTTAAAATTGATGCGCAATTATGAAAAAACACTTCAACAATTAAATTCTTCCCCAAATGACACGAAAATTCAGGAGGAGCTTTTTCAATTCCAAAAGCAAATGGATGCACTGAATGCATGGGATGCCAGTGCAAATGCCAAAGCAATCCTAACCAAGATGGGCATTGAAGAGTTCACGAAAAAAATTGGCGAGCTTTCCGGCGGGCAAAAAAAGCGTGTCGCCCTTGCCCAAATATTAATCGCAGAGCCTGATTTACTTATATTAGACGAACCGACCAACCATCTTGATTTCGATTCGGTCAAATGGCTGGAGGAATATTTAAGCAGGTACAGCGGCTCGATTTTACTCGTGACCCATGACCGTTATTTCTTGGACCGTGTTGCTAACAGAATGTTTGAGCTTGATGGCGGAAATTTATACAGCTACAAGGGGAATTATGCAGCCTTTTTAGAAGCGAAAGCGATTCGTGAAGAAAACGAAGCGGCAACCTTTGAAAAAAGGAAAAACCTTTTTAGACGGGAGCTAGAATGGATCAGAAGAGGAGCCAAAGCTAGAACCACAAAGCAAAAGGCGCGGATTCAGCGTTTTGAGGAACTGGATGATAAGTTAGCGGGCGGGAAGCCGACAGGGGAAAAACTGGATATTTCCCTTAACGGGAGCAGATTGGGCAAGCAAGTATTTGAATTAAAGGATGCATCCAAACGCTATGGGGAAAAAACAATACTAACCCATTTTGATTGGCTCGTGAAGCCGGGTGACCGTATTGGCATCATCGGCAGGAATGGTACCGGAAAATCTACTTTACTCAATATTCTTGCGAATCGAATCCCTCTTGATGAAGGTGAAATCAACATGGGACAAACGGTGAAAATTGCTTATTACACCCAAGAAAGCGAAGACATGGATGAAAACAAGAGGATGATTGAGTATATTAAAGAAACGGCCCAAATTGTGGAAACCTCTGATGGCAAAACGATTTCCGCAGCCCAAATGCTGGAACGGTTCCTTTTTCCATCCTATTCCCACGGTACACCTATTCGAAAGCTTTCCGGAGGGGAAAAGCGCCGACTATACTTATTGAAAATATTAATGACGGCCCCGAACGTTCTCTTATTGGATGAACCAACGAACGATTTGGATACCCAAACATTGACCGTCCTTGAGGATTATTTAGATGAATTCCCTGGAGTAGTCATTACCGTATCGCATGACCGTTATTTCTTGGATAAAGTGGTCGGACAGCTTCTTGTCCTTCAAGGGGAAGGAGAAATTGACCCGTTTTACGGGAATTACACCGAGTACCTTGAAAATGTTGCTTTAAACGATATATCGAAGCCTGCGGCTGTTACCAGCCAGCCTGCCAAATCTCTAGAAAAAGAAAAAAAGAAGCGAATGACTTTTAAGGAGAAAAAAGAGTGGGAAGAAATTGACGCTGTCATTGCTAAAACGGAAGCAAAGCTCGAAGAAGTATCGAATGAATTAGCAGGGGTTGGCAGCGATTTTACAAGGGCTCAAGAATTAATGAAGCAGGAAGCTGAATTGAATGAGAATCTCGAACATTTAATCGAGCGCTGGTCTTATTTGGCCGAGGTTGCGGAAAATGAATAAAGCATCTTATATGATTAGTTAAATATCAATGTGGTAAACTTGTTATTGAGATTGCATAAGAAGGTGACTATGGTGAAAATAAAGGCAATTGAACCAACGCCAAGCCCAAATACAATGAAAATCCTGTTAAATGAAGAACTCCCGATGGGTAAAAGCAATAATTATAAAAAGGAAACCGCATTATCTGCTCCAAAAATCATCCAAAGCATTTTACAAATTGACGGCATCAAAGGGGTTTACCATGTGGCAGACTTCCTGGCTGTCGAACGGAATGCGAAATTTGATTGGAAGGAATTGCTGCCAAAGGTCCGCCAGGCATTTGGTGAGACCGTGGATGACAAGGGACAAACGAATGTTGTCCTGGATGATCATTTTGGTGAAATAAAGGTTGAAATCCAAATGTTTAAGGACATTCCTCTTCAAGTTAAGCTATCTGATGGTTCAACCGAGAAACGGTTTGGAATGCCGGAATACTTCTTAAAGGAAAGGGAAAAAGCGCAGCTTCCGGATGACAATTATATTTTATTACGGAAATGGCAGAATCAAGGGGTCAGATATGGGGATTTTGATCAGATTGGCCAGGAGGTTGTTGAGGAATTAATTGCCGCTTATCCAATGGCCCGTCTGGAAGCTTTAGTCCAAAAAGCTCAGTCGGGAGAAAAAGAAAAAAAATCATCCATTACTCGAAAAAAATTAACCAAAGAAGATTTAAAACACTCAGAATGGCAAATTCGCTATCAACTGCTTGAACAAATGGAAGATCCTGATCTGGATGACCTTCCAGTTCTGGAAATGGCATTGGCAGATGAGAAGCCATCGATCAGAAGACTTGCCACCGTGTACCTTGGTATGATCAAAGACACGAAAGTATTGCCCTACTTATATAAAGCATTGAAGGACAAAGCGGTGACGGTCCGCCGTACAGCAGGGGATTGCTTATCCGATCTAGGGTTCCCGGAAGCGCAGGAAGAGATGGTCCATGCGTTATACGACTCGAGCAAGTTAGTGCGCTGGCGGGCTGCTATGTTTTTATATGAAGTTGGCGACGAAAAAGCATTGCCTGCATTAAAGGCCGCTGAGAATGATCCCGAGTTTGAAGTCAGCATGCAAATCAAAATGGCAGTTGAAAGAATTGAGGGCGGCGAAGAAGCAAAAGGCTCTGTTTGGAAACAAATGACGGAGGCAAGGAAAACGTCAGAAGAATAATCTAGACATAATCAATTGGAGGAAAAAGCAATGTCAAATGCATATGAAGAATTTATGAAACAAATGGTTGTACCAATGCGTCAAGAGTTAACCAGAACGGGTTTCGAAGAATTGAAAACAACTGAAGAAGTTGAGCAATTTATGGAGAATGCAAAGGGAACTACCCTTGTTGCGGTAAATTCTGTTTGCGGTTGTGCCGGAGGGTTAGCCCGTCCAGCTGTTTCCCAAGCCGTTTTAAATAGCGATAAAAAACCAAACCATCTTGTTACTGTTTTTGCAGGACAAGATAAGGAAGCTACAGCTAAAATGAGGGAATATTTTGCAGGGTATGAACCATCATCACCATCATTTGCATTAATGAAGGGCAAGGAAGTGGTTCATTTTATTCATCGCCATGATATCGAAGGCCATGCACTGGAAGAAGTAATGCAGAATTTAATGAATGCTTTTGAAGCGCACTGCGAATAAGGATGTCACTAGACGTCCTTTTCTTTTTTAAACTTACATAAATGAGGGATAAAATGTTTGTCACGACAGCTGGCCGCACGAACGAAGAGATGATAAAAATCGCAATGGATACAGCAATGAAACTGGAAATCCCCTATATCCCAAGGAGAAAAAAATCTATTCAGCAGATCCAGCAGGATGTTGAAAGCAGCTGCTTAGTTGTCGGAAAAGAACGGCTTGAATTATTCGAACAGAATAGCCCGCAGCCTTTCTTCTTTCACCCCAATTCCGCAATGTTTCGAATCAAAAGGCTATTAAACCGTGAACATGACCCCTTTGTGGAAGCGGCCCAATTATCGAGCGGAATGTCTCTACTGGATTGCACACTTGGCCTCGCATCTGATGCGATTGTGGCAAGCTTTGTCGTAGGAACAGATGGGAGGGTAACAGGGATTGAGGGGCATAAATATTTGGCTTATGTAGTCAGTGAAGGACTTCATACCTGGGATTCAGGAGACCTTGAAATGAATGCGGCCATGAGAAGGATCCGTATTATTCAAACATTATCTCTCGAATACCTTCAAACACTCCCCTCTTCCTCCATTGACTGCGTATATTTTGATCCCATGTTTGAAGAGAAGATTCTGGAATCAGATGGGATCAAGTCACTCGGTCAATTTGCCATTTATCATGATTTAGATGAAGAGACGATAGAAGAAGCTCTCAGAATTGCCAAAAAAAGAGTCGTGTTAAAGGACCATTTTAGAAGCAGCCGCTTTGAAAAATATGGATTCTACGTCAATCGTCGTAAATCAGCCAAATTCCATTTCGGCTACATAGAAAAATAGAAGAGGATTTCCCAAAAACAAAGGGTCAGACCCCACAACGTCAATATGTAGCTTAACATATCTCAAATGCAGCTTAATATTGAAAGGTGCTTTTAAGTTTTTCTTAAGAATGGCAGTCTAAACTTAAAAATAGTAAACTTATTTTTCCATTTTTATTAAAAAAGAGATATAATTACTTTTAAGAAAGAGCCCTTCCAACATAGAAAGGGGAGAGATTATGAAAAAATGGATACGTAAATCATTTGTTGTGATGGTGTCAATTTTAACCTTTGGCCTTGTGACCCCAGCACAATTGATGAATAACGTCAATGCAGAGAAGCCTTCCAATCAAGCGGCATCTACACCAGGCAGCTATGTCCAAAAAGCTAATATCGTTGAAGAATCGGATTTTGATAGAGAGCAATTTATAAATGATATTCTGAAACAAGCAGAGAATCAATCCTATCAAAAATTTGGCACAAAAATAAAACCGGTAATAGAAAATGAATTCCGGACAATCATTTTGCCCAATATTGAAAAAGCCATTGGGGAAACGGCTGCTCAATTTCCGGAAGAGGATTTAAAAAATCTCTCCATTACCGAACAGCCGAGCGGCGGTCATTCAGAAAAAATCTTTCATATTAAAGACAGCATAACAAATAAAGATATCCTTCGCTTCCATGTCAGAAGAGATAATCCGCCCCAAGCAGGACATTGGTTTAACTTCCATTACCATACCTACCATGATGACTTCCAAAGCCATCATCAGCTGGGCTCCATATTTTGGGCAAAGGATACCCCCCCAAAATGGATGACGTAAAAGTAAGAATTTGCTAAATGATATGAAAAAATTTTATTATAATAGATGAAACCTTTTTATGGAACACTCGTAAATAGACTATTACCTAAAATGGAGGAATGAAAAATGGCAGTTAGTTTATCTAAAGGACAAAAAGTAGATTTAACCAAATCGAATCCAGGTTTAACAAATGTTGTTGTCGGATTGGGATGGGATACGAATAAATATGATGGCGGAAACGACTTCGATTTAGATTCATCTGTTTTCCTTTTAGGTGAAAATGGCAAGGTAACAACTGAATCTGATTTTGTTTTCTATAACAATCCGCAAGGCGCAAATGGCGCTGTCGTACATACTGGAGATAACCGCACAGGTGCAGGTGACGGTGATGATGAGCAGATAAAAATTAATCTAACATCGATTCCTGCTCAGGTTCAACGGATTGCCTTTACCATTACGATTCATGATGCTGAAAGCAGAAACCAAAACTTCGGTCAGGTTTCCAATGCTTATGCCCGCATTTTCAATGAGGCTTCGGGGGAAGAATTGATCCGTTATGACTTGGGAGAAGATTTCTCCATTGAAACGGCACTTGTCGTGGGTGAACTGTATCGTCACAATGGTGAATGGAAATTTAGTGCAATCGGCTCTGGCTACCAGGGAGGTTTAGCTGCACTGGCAAGAGATTTTGGCTTACAGGTAGGATAAACAACGAGAATTTAGATAACAGGGAAAGCGCCCAATGGCAGGCGCTTCTGTTTTTCTTATAGGAGGAATTTTTTAAATGTCTGTTCTGAGTGGAATCCTGCACACATATTCGCAATTTTTTGATTGGCATATGTGGGGGACAGTTTTAACAAGCCCTGTCAGCTGGGGATTGATTGGTACACTGATTATCATGGAAGGCTTACTTTCCGCCGATAACGCCCTTGTTTTGGCTGTTATGGTGAAACACTTACCAAAGGAAAAGCGAAAAAAGGCGCTTTTTTATGGTTTGTTAGGGGCTTACGCCTTCCGCTTCGTTGCAATCGGATTAGGTGTGTACTTAATAGAAATCTGGTGGGTAAAAGCGGTTGGCGCGGCTTATCTTGCATGGTTATCAATTAAATATTTTATCGATAAGAGAAAAGAATCCGATGACGGGGAAGAAGAAGCAGAAGGAATGAACCAAGGCGGTCTTCTCATCCGTTTATTCGGAACCTTTTGGGGAACGGTAGCAGCCGTTGAATTAATGGACATAGCCTTTTCTGTAGATAGCGTTCTGGCTGCTTTTGGTGTCAGCAACGAAGTTTGGGTCCTTTTAATCGGCGGTATGCTTGGAGTTCTCATGATGCGGGGAGTAGCAGGGGTATTTTTAACGTTAATTGACCGCATACCTGAGCTTGAAACCACTGCTTATATTCTTATTCTGATTATCTCAATCAAGATGTTCGCAGGCGTGTTCTTCCACTATGAGCTGGAGCCTCTTTATTTCTTTATCATCTTACTGTTTACCTTTGGGGCAACGTTTATTGTTCATTTTATTAACAAGAAAAAAGAAGTCAGCCGCGAAAACGGTTCATAAAAAGCAGAAAATATGGTTTGGGGAGCTGGCGAAAGTCCGTTTCCCTTCTTTTTTATCTCAAAAAGGAGTAAGAATAATGAAATTTTTCTCAAATTTTTATGATGATGAAATGGAACACTTTTTTGCTAAAGTACCACAGTATTTTAATAAACAATCTGATCAAAAGCTACTGTCCTATGCGCTTGGGGCAACTCTCTATATGCCGGCGACACGGCCCCATATTCATCTGGACATCCTGTCATTAAAGCGTGAAGGATTAACATCGCTTGTGATTGATTTAGAGGATGCGGTCGGGGACCGGGAAGTGGAAAGGGCTGAATCAAGACTCATCGAGGAAATCTTTAAGTTATCCAGGGAGATGGATCATCATTTCTTAAGTGATAATGATTTGCCGCTTATGTTCATCCGAATTCGCAGTCTTGAGCAATTTAAATCCCTGAATGAGCAGCTTGGCGATGCGATTCGGTTATTAACCGGCGTTGTCTTACCAAAGTTCGCAGCGGAGTCAGGTTTGGAGCTGCTACAGGAAGTCCGGCAGATACATACGAATGAGCACCCCTTTTATGCGATGCCCATTCTCGAAACACCAAGGGTTATTCATAAAGAAACGAGAATGGAAGAATTGTTAAAGATTAAAGAAGTCGTCGATCAATTTCGTGACAATATCCTCAATATCCGCATTGGGGCAACGGATTTTAGTGGGCTATACGGGATCCGCAGAAGCGTTGATACAACTGTGTATGATATTGCCGTCATAAGGGATTGTATCGCCGATATTATCAATGTTTTTCAAAGACAGGACTGTTCGTATGTCATTTCCGGGCCAGTCTGGGAATATTTTTCTGCAAGGAATAGGATTTTGAAGCCTCAGTTAAGGAAAACTCCTTTCCTCGAACGGTATGGTCCTGAGGGTAAAAAATGGAGGGCTGAATTACTGGACCAACATTTGGATGGTCTTTTCCGCGAGGTCATGATGGACATTGCCAATGGTTTGACCGGAAAAACAATCATTCATCCTTCCCATATTAATGTGGTGCAGGCGATGAATGCGGTAAGCTTCGAAGAATATTCAGATGCCAGCAGGATTTTAGAGGCAGCCAAAGGTGAAAATGGTGTCATGAAAAGTGAATTCGCCAATAAAATGAATGAAATAAAGCCTCATTCGTTTTGGGCCGAAAAAATCCTATTAAAATCACAGCTTTACGGGGTGCTTCATGCAAAAATTACAAACATCGACCTTATTAAAAAAGAAGTATACGTTTAAGATTCTTGACGCAATTGAAACACAAATTGATATTACAAAGAATCCATTTCATTTATCGATTGAGGATTTATTTACAATGGCAGCAAGGATCAACAAAAAACGTTCCTTCTTATTTGTGAGCAAAGTCCTTGGAAAGCATATACCCATCAATCCCCATAAAGGGTTGCTCACGTCTGCACTTTTAGCCATGCAATACGCGGAAACGGTCAAAGGAATAACCTGTCAGGAAAAAGAAAGACTACTGTCTTCTTTTGAAAAGAATCAACCGTTCAGAAATACGGCTTTTATTCCACCAAGCGTTCACCCGCTGATCTTCGGCTTTGCCGAAACGGCAACGGCTCTGGGTCATGCGTTTTTTGATTGTTTTACGTCTGCTGATTATTTTCATACAACGAGGGAAGTAATTTCCAGCAGAAGGCCGGAAATCACCTTCGAGGAAGAGCATTCCCATGCCACATCCCATCGCTTGTATATCCCGAAGGAACTGATTCAAAACAATCGTGAAATCATTCTGGTGGATGATGAAATGACGACCGGTAAATCAGCTTTAAATATGATCCAATCCATCCATGAACAATTTCCGAGACAAGTTTATACGGTGGTGTCGATTTTAGATTGGCGCTCTAAAGAGAATATCCAAAAGTTTAATGCCCTTGAGGAAAAGCTGGGCATTACCATTCATGCTGTCAGCTTAATTTCGGGTGATGTCAAGGTCAAGCAGATTCATGAAATAACAGAAAAACTAGCAAAAAATGAAATGAACAAAATAGGAAAACCTTTAATTGAAATGGTGCAGCTTTCTTCCTTTTTTTCAAATTCAGACTTTCCTTTTATACAAGAAACCGGTCGTTTTGGCATTAATAGTGGGACTCAGTCAGCCTTTCAGCAAAAAATATCCGCTGCAGCCGCCTTTCTCCGCGAAAAAAGGTCAGGTAAAAAAACACTTTGTCTTGGAACAGGGGAATTTATGTACATTCCGATGCGGCTTGCCGCGGAACTGGGGGAAGATGTCTCCTATCAATCTACGACAAGGAGCCCAATCCATATTGTAAATGGAGAAGGGTACGGCGCTCGTTACGGAATCATATTTCCAAATCCTGAAGAACCTGAAGTCACCCATTTTGTCTATAATATCCCTCCAGGATTTTATGATGAAATGATTATCTTTTTTGAACGAAAGGTAGAGCCGGAATATCTTACCCCATTACTGATGGAATTTGAGAAATTACAGCTCCAATCCATTAAGCTCGTCTTTTTTTCAGAATAATAGAGGTGAAAGCAATGGAAAAATTGATCAATCAACCAGCAAAAATCGGCTCCTATCATATGGATGATGTGCTTTTTTTGCTGAAGGATTTAGGTGGAATCAAGCTTGAGGATACTGCCGCGAATCGCGAATACGGCATCCAGTCCGGCGAGCATTATAGTGAATCGCTTCCGATTGAATATCAGCCGACTAAAGCGTATGTTGATTTATTTTGGCAGACCCTATCAGACTATAAGCAGAAGGTGGCTTTCTGTGTCGGGATTGTTGCCGAACAAATTTATGCCTTAAAAGGAAATCAAACTGTTTTAGTATCGCTGGCACGGGCCGGAACACCGGTTGGTGTCTTAATAAAAAGATACATAAAATGGCGTTACGGCGTTTCACTGCCCCATTACAGCATTTCGATTATTCGTGACAGAGGAATAGATGTGAATGCCATTCAATATATTCTCGGCGAACATCCTAAAGGAAGAATTCAATTTGTCGATGGCTGGACAGGGAAAGGGGCCATTTCGATAGAATTAACAAAGGCCTGTAGAGATTTCCAGAAAAACGGCGGAATTCAATTGGACGATACGCTTGCGGTCCTTGCTGATCCCGGCCATTGCAGCACCCTTTTTGGAACGAGAGAGGACTTTTTAATTCCCAGTGCCTGCTTAAATTCGACTGTTTCCGGTCTCGTCAGCAGGACAGTGTTGAATGATAAATATATTGGCAAAGAAGATTTCCACGGGGCCAAATTTTATCAGGATTTGCTGCCAATGGACGTTTCGAACCAGTACATTGACATCATTGCCGGAGAATTTGCGAACATCTCGATGCATGCCGCAAAGATGGCGGAACAAAGAAGAACGGAAAAGAGTGATGCTCACTTTTTAGGTATGAAAGATGTTTTGAGGATTCAAGAGGAATTTGCCATCATGAGTACACACTACATAAAACCCGGTGTTGGGGAGACAACCAGGGTATTACTGCGAAGGGTTCCGTGGAAGATCCTCATGCGTGATAAAAAAAGTCCATATGTGAAGCATATTCTCATGCTGGCAGAGGAGAAGGGTGTCGAAGTCATCCCCTATCCAAACCTGAATTACGCCTGCTGCGGGCTGATCAAGTCGGTGAAGGAGCCGTTGAAATGATCATTGCATCCGACCTGGACCGCACCCTGTTTTACTCGATAAGGGCGATTGAGGAACTTGGCCTGCCCAAAGGGACCAAATTAAAACCAGTTGAAATAAAGGATGATCACTGGGCTGCTTTTGTAACGGAAGCAGCCTATTCATCCTTACAAGAGCTTAGTCGGCAATGTCTATTCGTACCCGTAACCACTAGGACAACAGAACAATTTAAGCGTTTTTTCATTTTTGAAAAGGAAATTCCATTAACCTATGCCATTACGGCAAATGGCGCCAATATTTTATATAAAGGGAAATTCATAGCTGAATGGCGGGAACAGATTAAAACCTCTATTAAACTGGAAACCGTTCCGTTTGACGAACTGCTCCCGATCCTGCTAAGGGAAGGCTTACATGTTGAAGGACAACGGAAATCGGCAGAAAATCTGTTTTTCTATTACATTTTAAACGCTTTTCCTTCTGATAGGGAGCAAACCGCGATCAGGGAGACCGCCGCGAAATATGGTTGGAGTATTTCCTTGCAGGGGAGAAAACTCTACTTCATTCCGAAGGCTATTAGCAAAGGGAAAGCCCTTGATTATATTTGCCAGAGGGAAGGATTAGCGGCAATGGCAGGTGCTGGAGACTCCGTTCTGGACTGGGATTTTCTCCAAAAATGTCAATACCGATTTGTCCCAAATCACGGGGAGCTCGCTAGGAAAAAGATGACAGCCGAAATGAATTTATCAAAAAATAAGGGAGTTCTTGCTGGAGAAGAAATCGTACAGCAAATGCTGAATCTTTTATCTAAACCATTATTTAAACCATCTTTTAAAAATTAAAAAATAGAGACTAGTAAACAATAAAAAACTGCCTGCAAAAAAGAGAATGGATATTGTCACGGAATGCAACAGGGATGATAAAAGAACCGTGAAAATGAGGCATAACCAAAATAAATCCATGACAATCAGCTGGTCTGAACACATGACTTCCATCACGGTATCTAATTCTTCACGAACATGTTCCATCTTCGGTCGTTTTATTAGAAATCTCAATTGAGCCACCTTCTTACTGTGAGTACTCAATCATATGTAAGGACATGGAAAATGGTGAAAGATGAAGAGGATACCGAATGGGAAACTTTTTTTGACTGCAAATATAATTACAAATGAACGATTTTCGGAACTGTGATATGATGGTAGAGAAACCTTACATAATTTTCTATACGAATTACTTTCGCTTTTAGAGGAAGGGATTATGAAATGTACCCATCATATAACCATTTGCACGTCCATCAAGTATCCCTTTCATATGAAAATTGGCTGGGTCTACTGAAAACATCTTTAAAGGAGCGGCCGGAATTTTCATTGGAAAATGGTATCCTTCACATTGGGCAGGTGCTTGGGAAATTCCTCGGAGTACCGATAGACATTGACGAATATTATAATGATCTATTTGATTATGTGAATTCCACAGAGACGAATTTACATTTATTAAGCGAGGATTCCCTAAATAAAACGATCAATAATAATCACTTTCAATCGATTCAAAAAGTAATCAATATTCATCATGAACAAAAGCTGTCGATTAACCGTTTCACAGCATTTCTTGATGGTGAGCAGCTATTGCTGAAATCGGCGGTTCCGGCTCTTCATCGAAAAATTAGAGAAGCGATGATTGCTGCACTTGAACACTTTGCCAAACAGGAAGCCGGTGGCTTAGCGAATCAAGAATTAAGACGTGTTCTGGTCGACCTCGTCAAATGGTCATTTAACCATTTACAGCCGCTGTTGGAAAAAGCGGACCCGGAAAAGGAAATGCCCAAGTTTTTATGGTATGGAGATGTTAAAAAGAGCCACCAATACTTTTTATTTTATTTAATCAAGCTTGGTTGTGATATTGTTCTTTTTCATCCTGAAGGGAAGGATGTACTGGCCGGTATGAGTCGGGAGGACATATTCACCCACCGCTTCCAAGGCGTGCAGGAACCCGAGCCGTTTCCAAAAGAAAAAAGAAATCGGAAAACAACGGTTGCATACAGGGCATCACGAGAAATTGAAACCATCCTGAACCACGAAGGCTCAGGCCTTTATAAACCATGGCAGCTACGGGATTACACGCCTTCAGCCATGACGTTGAAAACAACGTATGATGAGTTATTTATCCTATGCAAGGAACCGGCAATGATTCGGCCGGATTTTGAGGTTGGAAATGGACAGGTGAAAATCCCGGCTATTTTTGCCAAGATCCACGGTGTCAGCAAGAATCGAAAAGAGTATTGGGAGCGCATGCAGGCATTGTCCGAATTGGAGAACTGTCAGCTTCTTCGCCAGCTGCCCTTTACGATCCCAAGCACAAGTAATTTTCAATTTCATTACCGAAATGCCCTTGGCCGTGATGGGCTGTTAAGCGTTGAAAAAATGATGCAATCCCACTATTGGCCCTATTCTTTCTTACCAACGGGTTTGCAAAAAGGGATTGCCAATGCTGTGAGAAGGGTTTGTGAAAAACCTTATTTAAAGCCCTTACCTGGTGAAAGTGAAGAAGAAGTAAAAATATTTCTATTCAGCCAGGCCATGTTCATGCCGAAAAGCCTTATTCAACTGTTGGAGAAATTTGATTACTCTCAGCAGATTCCGAAAATCATTATTTACAATAATGAATTAACAGGAATGCTTTCGAGGTCCGATGCAGCAGTCCTCTTGCTGTTGAATTATTTCGGAATTGATATCATCATCTATAATCCGCCGGGCCACAATGATGTCGAAAATTATCTGGATTCCAGTCTTTTTGATACACATTGGCTTGATGAGGTCGTATTTGAATTAGAATATAAAGAGCCGTCCATTCTGAAAAAAGTTCTTTTTCAAGGAATCTTAAAAAATTTAAGGGGAGATTAAAGAGTGAATCTACCGAATAATCCATCACAATCCTTAATGGCCGATGATACAAATGATACTCTGACAGAAACAAAAATATCGGATGTAAAGCTGGCGTTGCGCAAAGAAACGGAAGTACAGAATTTGGCACGGTCGATAGATGAGCGGGACCAGATTCAGATTTTGGAGTTCGGGAAAGAACCTGCCGTGCAAATTTCCCGATTTTCGGATCAAATTTTAGGCAATATGCGAACAACAAAGGTTGAAGATTCCGGCGAACTGTTAAAGCATCTTGGCCGAATCATGGATAAGTTTGATGCGAAAGACTTTCAAAAGACATCTCCCGGATTTTTCGGGAAGCTCTTCCAAAAGGGCGAAAAAATGGTTGAAAAATTATTTGGAAAATACCAGACGATGGGCCAGGAAATTGATAAGGTCTATGTCGAGATTTCCAAATACCAGCGTGAGATGGTGGATGCCACCAATATGCTCGAGCAAATGTATGAGCAGAATTATCAATACTATTTGACCTTAGAAAAATACATTGTCGCCGGTGAACTGAAGGCGGAGGATTTAAAAAACAATCAGCTGCCACAACTGGAATCGCGCGCCGCGGCTGGTGACCAGCTTGCCAATATGCAGCTTGATTCATTGAAAAATGCCATCGAGCTTTTAGAACAGCGCATATATGACTTAGAAATGGCGAAAATGGTATCATTGCAGACAGCACCGCAAATTCGTTTATTACAGCGGGGGAATACGAAGCTGATCGGGAAAATCAATTCAGCCTTCGTCACTACCATCCCAATCTTTAAAAATGGTTTAATTCAGGCAGTCGCCGCGAAACGGCAAAAACTAGTGGCCGATTCCATGAGCGAGCTTGATCGCCGGACCAATGAAATGCTCTTGAAAAATGCCCAAAACATTTCCCAGCAGAGCACGGAAATTGCAAGGCTAGCCGGTGGACCAAGCATCAAAATCGAAACCATTGAAGAATCCTGGAATATCATCATAAAAGGCATGCAGGAAACAAAAGACATCGAAGAAGAAAACAAACGCCTCCGCGCAGAAGGAACAAAACGCTTAGAACAGCTGCAGGAAAACTTCAAAAAGATGAAACAGCAATAATAAATTGCTTAAAATATTAACTAATCTAATGAGGTGATTGAATTGGCTATTAATTTACAAAAAGGGCAACGAGTCGATTTAACGAAAACCAATCCCGGATTATCAAAAATTATGGTCGGCTTAGGATGGGACCCGGCTGGGAGCACTGGCGGCGGTTTCTTAGGTTCCTTATTTGGCGGTGGCGGATCTTCTGCAAACGTCGATTGTGACGCGTCTGTCATTATGCTTGGGGCAAACGACAAGCTGCAAAACAATAATGATGTAGTCTATTTCGGAAACTTAAAAAGCAGGGACGGCAGCGTCCAGCATTCCGGTGACAACTTAACGGGTGACGGCGACGGCGATGATGAACAAATCCTCGTCGATTTAAGCAAAGTTCCAGCCACCATTCAAAAGCTCGTGTTTATCGTGAATATTTATGACGCCGTAAAAAGAAAACAACATTTCGGCATGATCAAAAACGCCTTCATTCGGATCGTCAATCCAAACAGCAATCAGGAATTGCTGCACTACAGCTTGACCGACAATTACAGCGGTAACACATGCCTAGTTGCCGGCGAAATTTATCGCCACGGCACCGAATGGAAATTTGCCGCCGTTGGCAATGGCACAAACGCTGGAAGCCTAGGGGAAGTTGTGCGTACTTATAACTAATTAGTGGTTTTAACTGTCGGATGAGCGGCTCCAACTGTCGGATGAACGGGTCCAACTGTCGGATAAGCGGCTCCAACTGTCGGATGAACGGGTCCAACTGTCGGATGAGCGGCTCCAACTGTCGGATAAGCCACTCCAATTGGAGAATAGCTCAATTTATAACTATGTGATGATGAGGTGTTATCATGGGAATCAATTTAGCAAAAGGACAACGAATTGATTTAACAAAGACCAATCCAGGTTTAACAAAAGCCATTGTCGGATTAGGCTGGGATACAAACCGCTACAGTGGCGGGCATGATTTTGACCTTGATGCATCGGCCTTTTTGGCTGATGCAAACGGCAAGGTCGTCGAGGATTTAGACTTTGTATTTTATAATAATTTAATTCATCCATCTGGTTGTGTCGAGCATACAGGGGATAACCGCACCGGTGAAGGCGATGGTGATGATGAACAAATTAAGATTGACTTCAGCAAGGTTCCAGCGCATATCCACCGCATTGCGATTACCGTTACCATTCACGATGCTGAAGCGAGAAATCAAAACTTCGGACAAGTTTCCAATGCATTCGTTCGTGTTCTAAATGAAGAAACAGATCAGGAAATCCTTAGATTTGACCTCGGCGAGGATTTCTCTGTCGAAACAGCAGTTGTGATCTGCGAGCTCTACCGCCATAACGGCGAGTGGAAATTTAATGCCGTTGGCAGCGGCTTTGCTGGTGGACTAGCTGCCCTTTGCCGTAACTTTGGCTTGGAAGTTTAAGATCAATATAGGATGTCCCATAAAGGTACGACCTCGATAAAAACTCAATATACAGCGATATTTTCTGAAAGTTTAGCTATATATTGTGTTTGGGGGTCAAAATCTTTGCCCTGGGACATCTTTTTTTCTTTTCATCCGATTTTGATAATGATAAAATAAATGTCATGATTGGAGTGACGAATTTGAAGCAATATATAGAACTTTGCAAGCATGTCCTAGATAACGGTACAGTAAAGGGAGACCGGACAGGCACGGGAACTATCAGTACATTTGGCTATCAAATGAGATTTAATCTAGAAGAGGGCTTTCCTCTATTAACTACCAAGAAGCTTCATTTAAAATCGATTATCCATGAACTGCTCTGGTTTTTAAAGGGTGATACAAACATTCAATACCTGCAGGACAACGGTGTCAGGATCTGGAACGAATGGGCCGATGAAAATGGGGAGTTGGGTCCGGTTTATGGACATCAATGGCGCTCCTGGACAGGGGCCGACGGAAAAACGGTCGATCAAATTAGTGAATTAATTGATCAAATCAAAACCAACCCTAATTCAAGAAGACTGTTAGTCAATGCGTGGAATGTGGCAGAGATTGATCAAATGGCACTGCCTCCATGTCATTGCATGTTTCAATTTTATGTGGCGGAAGGAAAGCTATCCTGCCAGCTTTACCAGCGCTCAGCCGATGTGTTTTTAGGCGTACCGTTCAACATCGCATCTTATGCATTGCTTACATACATGATTGCCCAAGTATGCGATCTAGCACCAGGAGAGTTTATCCATACATTTGGCGATGTTCATATTTATCAAAATCATTTGGAGCAGATTAACATGCAAATGGAACGGGAACCGCGCCCGCTGCCGCAATTAAGAATCAATCCTACGGTAAAAGATATCTTTTCATTTAAGTATGAGGATTTTTCATTAGAAGGCTATGATCCACATCCACATATTAAAGGAGTGGTCAGTGTATGATATCCTTTCTCGTTGCGATGGATGACAAAAGAGTCATAGGCAGAGAAAATCAATTGCCTTGGCATTTACCCGAGGATTTAAAATACTTTAAAAGAGTCACCATGGGACACCCGATTGCAATGGGCCGTAAAACCCACGAGTCCATAGGCAGGGTCCTACCTGGCAGGGAAAATATCGTCATCACCCGTCAGCCGCATTATCAAACAGATGGCTGTACAGTGTTTACCTCAATAGAAGATTTTGTGGGTGATTGCCGCAGTCGCGATGAAGAAATCTTTGTCATCGGTGGAGCTGAGATCTTTAAGGAAACCTTCCCGTTTGCCGACCGTTTATATATCACCGAAATTCATGAGGAATTTGCGGGAGATACGTATTTTCCTGAATTCAATCTTTCAGAATGGGAGCTTATTTCCTCTCAAAAAGGATTGAAAAATGAAAAAAATCCTTACGACTATGAATTTAAGATTTATGACCGGAAAAAATAATCATGAAAAAAGAGGTTGACCCTGATGGGACAACCTCATGAGTTCATAATCGTTATGTTCCTTGCACCTCATATTCTGTTAATTTCGCAATCATACCTCTAAACTCATCTGGATGACAGAATTCCTCCTCATGAAAATGTGTTTTAATCCATTTAATCAATTCCAATGGACTGTTAAAATATTCCCCGCTCCGATCGCTTTTACGTATGGTATACCGGCCGTTGTCATCATCGATTGTGACCTCCACAGGAAGGGCACTGTCTAAGCTGCAAAGAAAAAATTCCAACTTGTTCACATCCATTTCATTTAGATTAAAATTTTAAATAATATATGTGATTTTGATACAAATTATATGTAAAAGTTTATAATTATTTTCAAAATATTATAAAAATTATGTGAGTACCAAACAAGATTGACTTCATTAGTTGATATTGGTAAATTGACTATAGAGATTTAGTGATTAAAAGTATGTTTGTAGTTGTTTTTACCATTATTTCAATCATATTTTTGAATGTTTTTGAAAAACCATTTACCACATTGAAGGGGATGTCATTCCATGTTATCAAACATCGGAGTACCTGGGTTAATTCTGATTTTAATTTTGGCACTTATTATTTTCGGACCGAAAAAACTTCCTGAAGTCGGTAAAGCCTTTGGACAAACGTTAAGAGAATTTAAAAAATCCACCCGTGAGCTGACGGAAGATGTGATGCCGGATTTGGATGAAGATAAGAAAAAATTGACTAAATAAGGTGTAAGAGATTCTGTCTTACACCTTTTTCTTCATTTACCTATTAACATTTTGAATATGTAAATTGGCAGGGGAATTTAATGGAAGAAACTGAATTACAATTAGTGGATCATTTAGCAGAGCTGCGGAAGCGTATTATTATTACCGCATTGGCGTTTATTGTCTTTTTTATCCTGGGATTTATTTCTGTAGAAGATATCTATAAATGGTTTGTTCGTGACCTCCATGTAAAATTAATGGTATTGGGTCCAAGTGATATTATTAAAATTTACTTTATGCTTGCAGCGGTCGTAGCCATTGCCGGAACAATTCCCGTTCTCGCCATGCAAATCTGGCTGTTCGTGAAACCGGGATTAACAGCAATCGAAAGAAAAGTAACCCTTTCGTATATCCCGGCACTATTTTTCTTATTCATATTGGGCCTATCCTTCGGTTATTTTATCATCTTTCCGATTGTCTTTAAGTTCCTCGTAAGCATTGGCGGCGACATGTTTGTAACCAATTTTACCGTTGACCGCTATTTCAGCTTTATTATGAATATGACGATTCCCTTTGGAGTACTGTTCGAGATTCCAGTTGTGGTTATGTTCTTAACGTCGCTCGGAATCATCAATCCGTTTGTTCTGGCCAAGATTCGTAAATATGCCTACTTTATCTTGGTCATTATCGCAGTCGTAATCACTCCGCCTGACTTTATGTCAGACTTTGTTGTTACCTTACCGCTCTTGCTTCTATATGAAATCAGCATTAATTTATCAAAGATGGTTTACCGGAAAAAATTAAAAAAGCGGCAGGAAGAGGGATTAGTGGAAGTTTAAAATAAAGGGTCAGACCCTTTATTTTTTTTGCCTCAAAAAACAACCCATATTCTATTGCCTCACTAATTTATCAACAACTTCCCCTTCGTTTAATCGTATTCCCGTCCATATCATATCCGTTCTCCTTAGAATAAAAATCCTACAGTAAATATTTAATATATAGAACGAAAAATTCTTTTTAAAATACAAAATAATGGGGAAATAGGAGGAAATTCAAGAAATAAAACAAAAAACTTACTTAATTAAGAAAATTTGACTATTTATTAAATTTTTTAAGTAAGTTATTTTATACTATAATCAACTTATTGGTTCTTTAAAGAGAACAAAAAGAAGATCCTAAAAAATTTTCTGTTTTAAAGAAAAAGTTTTTAGGACACAATTAACAGAATTAATATTTATAGGAGCAATTCAATGTATAAAAAACTTTGCCCTAAATGTAACCAGCCATCCTTCAGCAGTTTTGAAACCAGTAAATGGAAATGCCCTTCCTGTCATAATGATCTTACCTATCTTAAGTTTAATGATGCGGAACACCGAAAAAATAAACCAAAATTTTTATTAATTAAAATGGATCCTCAAATCCCTACTTACAATTGATAAAACCAGGCCACTATAAAAGTGGCCTGGTTTTATATTTTAATATTTTAAAACTTAAAAATGTTTATTTTGATATCAAAAAGACCTGATGGAATTTCACATTAGGGTCTTTTCTTTTTATGGGGAAAACAATCACTATTATTACAGTGCTAATAAGGAAATTATTTCGGAATAATAATATAAGAAAAACAAAGAAAGCGAAAGAAAACGAACAAAAAGTGTACTTTATATAATCTAAATGGCTAAATATGGCATTTTTAGTGTTCTTTATTAAGTAATATACTAAACTTAAAGTTCGCTTAAAAGAACAATATGAATCTTGAATAACGCAAGCAATTTTCAGTTATTAATTTATTATTCAACGGGGATGTGTTTTTTTTTGAAAAAGTTATTAAGAACCTTTTGGGTAATGTTGTTGCTTTTCATATCAGTTTCACTAGTCAGTGTCGCCATCTGCTTTTTTCATGCTAAGGGAGATATCGAAAAGTTCCCCAGTCTTTTTGGCTATAAACCGCTAACGATTCTATCAAACTCTATGAAGCCTACCTTCAGCGCAGGGGATGTAGTGTTGATAAATGTAAACAAGCCAGCCCATGTCAATGATGTGGTTACATATAAGGGCGCTAATGGAATTTTAGTTACACATAGAATCGTAACGAAGCTCGCGAAAGAGGAGGAGACCTTATTTCAAACAAAGGGTGATAACAACAATATTTCCGATGACGAATTAGTACCAGCAACATCGATTGTTGGGGTTCAGAGGTTCGTTATACCAAACGTCGGGTATCTCGCTAAATTTATTTCACGACCGATTGGATTTTTCATCTTTGTTGAAATACCGATTATGACACTAATAATTCTAGAAATTTTTAAAAGGTTGGGGTTAATAGGACAAGCAGCAAATAAAAGAAGAAAAAGGAGTGAAAGGAGTATGCAAACCTAGAATCTAAATTTGTCATCCTATCAAACTATAAAAGGGAGAGGAAATGGAATGAAAAAGGTAAAGAAAATCTTAATTGGAACAGCTTTATCAGGAATATTGGCAGCCAGTGCCGGAATCGGGACATATTCCTGGTATACGGCTCAAAAAGAAGCCGCCGGACAGATCGTGAATGGAACATTTTCTTTAGGTGATATGGGGCAGCTTTTTCAGCATGAAAAGTTTGCACCATCACAATTACTGATGAGGGACTGGAACAGCATTAATAACACCGGTGACTTGGACCAGCTATTAAGAGTCACCTATACACATTCAGTTGACAATAATGCTGTAAATGTTAAGAAATACAAGGTTGGCTATATAGCAGTGAAATCTAAATTAAAACCAGATGGAACTTATAAGGAAGTGACGAAAGCCAAATTAAATGCACTTCTAAATGGTACGACGAACATGGTAACGGCTGCTTCAGATAATGGTTATACTACTGCCGGAGCAATTTTAACAAGTAGTGCAGATCCAAATGCCATTGTAACCAGCAAGACCATTACCTTGGGGGACGGTTCGAAGTTTTGGAGTTTAAAACCGGGTGAGCATATTGATATCATTTTTGGTGTGAAGCTTAGTGAAAATGCCGGTAACGAATATCAAGGTGTAAAATACGATGCAAACTTCAAAGTTGAAGCAAAACAAACGGATAATGGTTCACAGTATCAAGCTGATTTAGGTGCTGTTAATAACCAGTAACAGGATGAATTTAAAGACAGCTGTGTGTTTCCATACAGCTGTCTTTTTAATAAGGAGGACATATGGAATCGAGGAAATGGACATTTCGGAATAAACGTCATAAGGCCATTATAAGAGTAACAGTTTTATTTAGTTTAATACTAATTTACTTAGGTACTTGTCTTTTACTTCAATCACTTCCATCAACATACGCTTGGTTTAATGCCAGTTCCAGCAGCAGTGGACAGATCACCAATGCCACAACTTCTGATTTAATCAAGGTCATACCCGCAAGTTCTGTTTTTACACAGGATGAAAATGTCAAATTTGGTATAGAAATTAAGAATATTTCCGGCACGGAGATCCCATTAATGGTTGAGGTCTTCTTAAATAATGAAGTTTGGGATACTTCCTCTACCAATCTCAAAGCAAAAAGGACTTACTCAACGCTGGAAAAAATATCTATCAATCAATTAGAAAATAAAAATATTAAATATAGAATCGTCGGGTTTAAGGGCTATATTGACGTGACTTATCCATTAATGTTTGATCAGGAGAAACTAACAATGATGAACAAGAAAAATGAATCATCAACTGATTCCTATTAAGGTGGATTCGATGGATAAGGTAAAATAAATTTTCACAAAATTTTTTTTGGGTACACGCATAAATAGACACATTTCGAGTCGGAGGAGGTGTATAATATAATCAAACGGGTGAAAAAGAGGATTGATATTTTGTTATTCAAAAGCCTAGAGTTCAAAAATAATGTTGGACAGAAGGTTAAAGTCATTGATATTCCTGTATTGGAGGAAGATAGCACTTATAAATTTTTGATCCAAGTCCGTTTGCAGACGTTTATTACGTCAATCTATCGGGAGCAGAGCTTTAAGAAATGCTACTCCTTTAAAGATTATTTGAAAAAGGTTATGAAATGGCCAGATTATGAACAACTATTTAAAGTTGGGGAACTAAAGAATAATGCTTAATTAGATTGAGCGCCGTCCAGCGGTGCTCTTTTATTTTGAACAAAATTGTTCATAAGGATTTTGTTTATTTCAATAGGTACAACCTGTATAATACATAGCAGTAATGTTAGGGAAGTGGATGAATGAGCAAAATAAAGATTGTCACGGATTCAACAATGGACATGCCTCAGGAAATGGTTGAAAACCTTGAGATTGAGGTCGTGCCATTATCGGTAACGATAGATGAGAAAACCTATTTAGACCGAGTGGATTTAGATCCAGTTGAATTTATTAACATCATGGGTCAAACGAATGAGCTGCCAAAAAGCTCGCAACCTTCTACAGGTACCTTTCTTGAAGTGTATGACCGTTTAGGGGCGTCGGGATATGAGGTACTCTCGATTCATATGACAGGGAAATTGAGTGGTACTGTTCGTTCGGCAGAAAGTGCAGCCAATATGACCAATACAAAAGTGACAGTGGTAGATTCAAAGGTTATTTCAAAGGCCATGGCTTTTCAAGTAAAAGAAGCAGCTATAATGGCTAAGCAAGGGAAAAGCATGGAGGAGATTATTTCTCGTCTTGAAACAGTACATAACCATACAAAGCTGTATATAATGGTCGATACTTTAGAGAACCTGGTTAAAGGCGGCAGGATCGGAAAAGGAAAAGCCTTTATTGGTTCCTTGTTAAATATCAAACCGATTGCTTCCCTAGAAGGTGGGGAGTATACACCTATTGCAAAGGTTCGAAGCTATTCACAGGTGGTTAAGTTTTTTACGAAGCAATTTGCGGAAGATGTTGCGGGTAAAACAATCCGTGGAGTCGGAATAGCCCACGCCGGGGCATTTGACCTTGCTTTGAAAATTAAAGAGAGTATATCAGACTTAACCGGCTCGCTGGATATTGAAATTGATCATACAGGCCCTACCGTTAGCACCCATGCGGGTCCAGGGGCACTCGCTTTGATGTATTATTTTGATTAGGGTCAGTCCCCCGTCGCTTTAAAGCGACGGGGGACTGACCCCCTAGAGGTATATATGAAGCCAACTGAAGTCTCCTATCGAATTGAATTACTTGATTATTTGCGTGGATTTGCTTTACTTGGGATTATCCTGGTGAATGTCCTTCCGTTGCTTTCTGCAAAGCTCCCAGTTCCGCACTCATTCGATGCTGGGTATCAGCGGTTTTTATTTTTATTTGTGGAGGGTCGTTTTTATTCGATCTTTTCTTTTTTGTTCGGTGTTGGATTTTATTTGTTTATCACAAGGGCGTTCGAGAAAGGGAATAATGGCTATGTTCTCTATTTGCGAAGGATTATTGTCTTATTTATCTTTGGGTTTATTCATTTAATCTTTCATCCAGGGGAAGCCTTAACGGTTTATGCCTGCGGAGGATTAATTATTTTACCATTTTATAAGGTAAAAAAAGAGTTGAACCTATTGATTGGAATTACATTGTTAATATTAATGGCTATTTTATCCTTAAAAGTTTTAATGGCACTTCCCTTGATGTTAATCGGGCTTGCCGCCGGCCAGTATCGGTTTTTCGAAGGGATGAAGCAAAAGCTTAAAAAGGTGGCTATTTTTACAGGAATCTTGTTTTTCTTTAGTATAGTTGTCCTTATCTACCAGTATAAAAGTGCTCCTTCTGCACCATTTGCTATCTATCAAGATAATCGATTTCTAAAAATCGGACTCATGGCCGGGCCGATTGTCTCGGCGTTTTATGGAGGACTCTTTATATTAGCTTTGCAGGTTCCGATCATTCATACATTCTTTTCGCCTGTTAAAGCCTATGGACGCATGGCTCTGACCAACTACGTTTCCCAAACAGCCCTTCTATTATTGGCTGGAAAAGTATTTGACTTTTCCAATCAGATTACCTATTTGCACACGCTTTTCTTATGTATCATGATTTTATTTATCCAACTAATCTTTAGCGTCATCTGGCTCCGCTTCTTTCGTTTCGGTCCGCTTGAATGGCTTTGGAGACTACTAACCTATATGGAAATGCCATAAAATCCAATTACTTTCTTATAATTCAAGTCTTTGATAAACTAATCACGGAAACAATATGAAATTATATGGGTGATATGATGAGAATACGCGCTGGTGTTGTTTTTGCATTAATTTGTATTTTGCTATTATCAGCATGTGGAAAAACAGAGATCCAAAATGGTGTCAATTGGCCGATTAAAAATTTTTCGGCAACCACTCAGGATAATAAACCATTTGGATTGAAAGATTTGAAAGGAAAGGTTTGGATTTCCGATTTCATTTTTACAAGCTGCGCAGATATTTGTCCGCCAATGACGGCCAATATGACAAAGCTTCAGAAAATGGTGAAGGACAAGGGCTTAAAAAATGTAGAATTTGTTTCGTATAGTGTAGATCCAACCGTGGATACGCCAGCGAAATTAACGAAATTCGCCAATCAATACCAGATTGACTTCAAAAATTGGACATTCTTAACAGGTTATTCGCAATCATTTATCGAAAATTTTGCCTTGAAAAATTACAAAGCCCTTGTGAAAAAGCCGGAAACGGGCAATCAAGTGATTCACGGCATTTCTATTTATCTAGTGGACCAGGAAGGTCACGTTAGGAAATCCTATGACGGTTATCAAAAAGTTCCATACAATGAAATTATCAATGATATAAAAGCATTGCAAGGAGGATGACGAAATGTCATCCCTTTTTTTTAGGATAATTTTCCTCACAATGAATAAGATAAAATGGATTGAGCAATCTTTGAGGAGAATATACCTGAATGAAAAAAAACAAATGGAAAATAAGCTTTCTGATTTTATTGGGGATAGACGTGTTAATTGTAATTTTGCTATTATCGTTAATCTTGACTCCGTCTAGTGATACCCAAAAAAACTTCATCAACGAGCCAAATGTTAAAAATGTTTCCTTTCGCGTGAAGTCAAACAAACAAGATTTAAATAAATTAATTAATCATTATATGATGAAATATACAGCTGGGTCTTCAATGGATTACCGAATAAAGCTAGGAAATGATGTAGAGTTATACGGAGCAATACCTGTTTTTAGTGAACAATTGAATATGAAAATGACGTTCATTCCCCAAGCGCTTAGCAACGGGGATCTGATATTAAAACAAAAATCTATCTCGGTTGGGAGCTTACAGTTGCCCGCCTCCTATGTACTAGAATTTATAAGAGATAATTACTATCTCCCAAACGGAATTGACATAATGCCCAATAATCAGTTGGTATATATTCATATGCAGCAATTGAAATTGAAAAGTGGAATGAAAATCAAAGTTGATAAATTTAATTTAAAACAAAATGATATTGAGTTTCGGATTTTGGTCCCAGTAACATAATTGGTTTTATGAATTCATTCAGAGACAAAACCCAATGGGTAAAAGAAGATCGTCTGTAATGATCGTTTAGAGAAAAAAACCACAGCGGTAAAAGGAAAGCGTCAGCATTAACTGTTCAAATAAAAAAGAGCCCAAGCGATTCAACAACGCTTGGGCTCCGGCACTTAAGCCAATATCCTCAAACCTTTTGGGTAAAAATTCTTCAGCACACCTTTCGCTTCCTTTCCCCAGCCAAGCGGAAATCCATCAATCGTTACAAGTCCCCAGCCATTGTCTTGACCCGTAGAAAGCGTTTCTCCCTTTAAATAATGAAACCATTCATCGTTCTCCGTTGATAATGGAAAAATGGTGGATGCCTCATTAGGCTTCAAATAGAGTGCTAAGGCATGATTCGGTTCAAAACGGTTTTTCTTCAATTCGCCAAGATGCAGACCGGCCCGCATAATCTTCAACCCTTGAAAATTCGGGCAGCCATCTGGTAGTGAATAAAGCTGCTGATTAAATAAATAAAAATTTCGGAAGGATTTCCCTGTAATGGCCTCGTCAGCAAACACAAGGAAATCCTTTAGTTGTCCTTTCCCGGCATTAGAAGCCATTTCTTTAACCTCAGCAGAGCTAGTAGCCGCCGTTTTTCGCAGCTTAGCAACAAAATGACCTTCCCCTTTCAAATAGTGCGGCCATAATCGTGCCGTTTTCTCAAGCTCCATTGTTTTATTAATCGACCATTCCGGCCTTCCATTTTGAATTCCTTCCGTTTTGGGCAGGGGTAGTAATTCTAAATCAGGATAACTTTCCAAAAATGCTTCAATGGTTTGTTCGTTTTCCTGAGGGGAAAACGTGCAAGTGGAATAAACCAAGGTGCCGCCTTCTTTAAGCATGTGATACGCAGAAGCTAAAATATCCTTTTGCTGCCTGGCACAGGCACGAACATGGTCTTCACTCCAAAAAGCGATCGCTTCCTCATCCTTGCGAAACATCCCCTCACCAGAGCAAGGGGCATCGACCAGAATTTTATCAAAATAACCTTCAAATCTTTCAGCAAGTCTTGCCGGTGTTTCATTCGTGACAAGGGTATTGGCGATCCCAAGCCTTTCAATATTTTCCGATAATGCTTTCGCTCGTTTTGGATGAATTTCGTTCGCAACAAGCAAACCGGATTGCTGCATCATTCCGGCTAGCTGCGTGGTTTTCCCTCCAGGTGCCGCACATAAATCGAGTACCTTTTCGCCCGGTTTGGGTGCTAATTGTTCAGCTACGAACATGGCGCTCGGCTCCTGAATGTAATATAAACCGGCTGCGTGATAGGGATGCTTTCCGGGCTGATCTTTTTCTGGTTCATAATAAAAACCATGTTCCACAAAAGGAATCTTCTCTAACGTAAAGGGGGAAATGGACAGCCAATGGTCATCCGTAATTTTAAGGGGATTGAGTCTTAAACCGCTCATTTTCTTGTCTTCATAGGTATGAAAAAACTCTGTGGATTCATCTTGTAATAACGTTTCAAATTTATGAATAAATGTGGATGGCAGCTGCAACATGATGCTCCTCTCTGTATTAAACCTACCATGATTTCTATAGCCTTTATATTATAAATTAGTGTAAAACAAAACACTACATACTAAACAAGAAATCCTTTTAAAAGGTCATTTAAAGAGGTAACAGCCCTCAGCATAAGCCTTGCAGTGTTTTTTTCGATGAAAGAAACATAGATTTGTAAATCCCTAGTATTCTATGTCGAAATACGTTATAATAGCTGATGGAAATAGATTAAAAACAGGGAGGAACATCAAGGATGAGTAACGGAATTTTCAAAATCCCGACACCTAAGAATGAACCAGGCAATACGTATGCTCCAGGCACAAAAGAACGGGAAACATTAAAAGAAGAATTAAAACGCCAATCTGATATCGTTGTCGATATCCCTGTAATTATTAACGGAGAAAACATTAAAACAGATACAGTAAAGCAAGTGGTGATGCCGCATGATCATCAGCATGTGTTAGCAAACTATTCTCAAGCTGGAGAAAAAGAGTTGCGTGATGCTGTAGAAGCGGCAATGGCTGCAAAAGATTCATGGGAAAATACGCCATGGGAACACCGTGCAGCGATTTTCTTAAAAGCTGCTGATTTAATTTCTGGCCCATACCGTGCCGTAATCAATGCTGCTACAATGTTAGGTCAGTCCAAAACTGCTATTCAAGCTGAAATTGATTCTGCACAAGAATTAGCAGATTTCTTACGTTTTGGCGTTGATTATGCGAATCAAATTTATCAAATTCAACCAGATAGCATGAAGAATGTTTGGAATCGTTTAGATTACCGTGCATTAGATGGTTTTGTATTGGCCATTTCTCCATTTAACTTCACAGCAATTGGTGGGAACCTACCGTCAGCTCCTGCGATGATGGGGAATGTAGTTGTTTGGAAACCGGCAACAACTTCAATTCTAGCAAACTACTACTTTATGCGTATTTTAGAAGAAGCAGGATTACCAAAAGGCGTAATCAACTTTGTACCTTCTCGTGGTTCACAAGTTTCTGAAGTAGTATTAACTGACTCTCGTATGGCTGGATTCCACTTTACTGGATCAACAAGCACGTTCCAAACCATTTGGAAAACAGTAGGGGAAAACATTGCAAGCTATAAATCATATCCTCGTTTAGTTGGGGAAACAGGTGGTAAAGACTTTGTATTTGCTCACGAAAGTGCTCAAGCAGACAAAGTAGTAGCGAACCTTGTTCGTGGTGCATTTGAATACCAAGGTCAAAAATGTTCAGCAGCTTCTCGCGCTTACATTCCAGCTAGCATGTGGGAAGAAGTAAAAGCTGGTTTATTGGAAGAGACAGCGAAGCTTAAAGTAGGGGATGTCCGCGACTTTACAAACTTCATGGGTGCGGTTATTGATAAACCTGCTTTTGAATCAATTACAAGCTATATCGATTATGCTGCAGCTTCTGAAGAAGCAGAAATAATTGCTGGTGGTACTTATGATGATTCTGTTGGATATTTCGTTCAACCTACAATCATCGTGACATCTAATCCAAACTTCAAAACAATGGTAGAAGAAATCTTTGGACCAGTATTAACTATCTATGTATACGAAAATGAAAAGTTAGAAGAAACATTGGATGCTGCAGATACAGCGTCTATGTATGCTTTAACTGGTGCAATATTTGCTCAGGATCGTCAAGCAATTGTTTACTTGGAACGCCGCTTATCTGGCGCTGCCGGAAACCTGTATATCAATGATAAACCAACTGGTGCGATGATTAATCAACAGCCATTTGGCGGTTCTCGTGGTTCTGGTACAAACGATAAAGCAGGTTCTGTATTTAACATGATTCGTTGGACAAGTCCTCGTGTTATCAAAGAAAATTTTGCTCCAACTACAGAAATTGCTTATCCATTTATGGATGCAGAATAATTAAAAATGTAAAAAGCGCCTATATGGCGCTTTTTTGTTTTTAATTCTATCTCGTGTAGAGCTAATTTTAATCCTGAATCATTATCGTCTGCAGTGCAGGCTCTCCGTGTAACATGCCGACAAAGAAAATAGAATAGGTAACATTTGGCTTAAAATGAACCTTTGGCATTGGGAGAATCACATGTTTAGTGCCGCCTTCGCGTGCTTCGAGGTCCACTGTCATTGGGGATAGCGGTAAATATTCGGTTGCCTGCTTGTAAGCGACTTTTGGAAAAATAACATCTCGGTCCTTTACAGCAATATCGATTGCGGAAGTATTAGGTGAAAGGTGAATGAAGCGAACCTTTGATTCATTTGTTGGAACATCAGGTTGGTTCTGGTAAATGAGGAGGCGCATTTTTTTCACGGAATCGATAATCGCCCATGTGTAGGATTTGCCATGTTCAACTGTTACCGTTTTATTTAATACACTATCAACCATATTGCCTGCTGGATAGATATCAATATGGTATTTCCCTTGTTGTAATGTAAGGACATTACTTACGTGTTTAAATGGCAGATCCCGGATCATTCGTTTTCCGTTAATATAAATATCAACATTTGGTGCATCAGGAGAGGTGTGAATGATTTTTATTTTTGCCGTTTCATGGACCCGCTCACCATAAAATTGCATCGAATTTACTGCTTTGTTCATGTATTTAAGGTGTTTTAAATAATAATGCATGTGGAGGTTGGGATTCGAATATTTAAAAAAAAGCGCAAGTAAATCATACATCGCAGCCTTATGCAAGTAATCCGAATGTGTTCTTTTCTCGGACATACGATTCGCTCCTATCGAATAGTTTACAAGTTAATTTATTCATTAGGTATTAGGTAGGTGTCTAACTTCAGATTCCTAAGATTTTAATTTTAAGGGAACATTCGGTATACTGGTTTTCAATAGGAAATTTATTTAGGGGTGAGATAGTGGAGAATACATATGAATTAGCAACCTTTGCAGGAGGATGTTTTTGGTGCATGGTGAAGCCATTCGATCAACAGCCTGGTATTAAAAGCGTTATTTCCGGTTACACAGGAGGACACGTGGAAAACCCTACCTACCAACAGGTTTGTTCAGATACCACGGGGCATTATGAGGCTGTGCAGATTACATTTGATCCCACCATATTTCCTTATGAAAAGCTGCTCGAGCTGTATTGGCAGCAAATTGATCCGACGGACCAGGGAGGACAGTTTTACGATCGCGGGCAATCATACCAAACGGCCATTTTTTATCATGGCGAAAACCAAAAAAAATTGGCAGAGGAATCAAAGCAGAAATTGCAGGAAAGCGGCCGGTTTTCAAAACCGATTGTGACGCCGATTTTACCGGCTAAGCCATTTTATCCTGCTGAAGAGTATCATCAGCACTATTATAAGAAGAACCGTGCTCATTACGAATCCTATCATGTAGGTTCAGGTCGGGCCGGATTTATTCAAAGTCATTGGGGGGAGAAAAGTGAGTAAGAAGGATTTATCAAAATTAACACCGCTTCAATATGAGGTTACCCAAAATAATGCGACGGAACCTCCTTTTAAAAATGAATACTGGAACGAGACGCGCGAAGGTATTTATGTGGATCTTGTTTCGGGAAAGCCGTTGTTTAGTTCCCTGGATAAATTTGATGCCGGCTGTGGCTGGCCGAGCTTTACCAAACCGATTCAGGACGAGGAGGTCGTCGAAAAAGAGGACTACAGTCATTTTATGATTCGGACCGAGGTGCGGAGCAAAACGGCTGATTCTCATCTTGGCCACGTCTTTCCCGACGGACCGGGTCCAAACGGCCTGCGTTACTGTATAAACTCAGCATCCATCCGATTTATTCCAAAGGAAAAGCTCGAGGAAGAAGGGTACGGCGAATTAACTGGGTTATTTAAAAAATAAAGTGTTTTAGTTAAGGACACTTTTCATAAAAACAGGATCAGTTTTGTCCGTAAGAGGCCTTCTTACGGACATTTTTGTTAAAATCAAGAAAAGTTTTGTCCGTAAGAGCCCCTCTTACGGACATTTTAGATGAATCAAGATTTGTTTTTGTCCGTCAGAGCCTTTTTAACGGACATTTTGGAAAAAATCGAGAAACGTTTTGTCCATAAGCGCCCTGCTAACGGACAGTTTAGAAAAAGTCAAGAAAAGTTTTGTCCGTAACCCCCCTCCATCCCGATATCCTTATTAATTCCAATCACGCCAAGCCTCATTTAGGCATCAGCGGAAATATTACAAAAAATCTGGGCATATACACAGACGGGTCAAGGACCCATATCATATTGTAACAGTGGTAAGCATTAATTTTTTTCGAGGAGTGTATGTGAATATGTATGGATATGGATATGATGGCGGTTGCGGCGGTTATGTCTCTCCTTATAGTGGATTTGGCTGCGGGTATCCTGTTGGTGGATTCGGATGCGGATTCGGATACGGTGGATTTGCGATCATTGTTGTCTTGTTTATCTTATTGATTATCATCGGAGCGAGCTGGCGTTTTTAAAAGTAAAGTGGCTGACTTCAATGCAGGAGTCAGCCTTCCGATTTATTACAGTGGACAAGCCAAAAATATTTTCCCATTTTCAAAGGTTTTGAAGAAGATTCAGCGAAATTAAAAGATAATGCCCCAAGTTTCCACACAAAATCATCTCAAACCCCTTAATAATAAACTCTCACATATCGTTAAAAAACCATTCATACAATTTACTATAAGCCTGACTTAATTTAATAGGGGAAGTGGTGCCAAAGTGGAGAGTTCTTTTCTCATAAAACCATTGCTTGATGAAATATACCCTGTCATTGATTATGGCAAAGGGGTCTACTTATATGATATGGAAGGTAAAAAATATTTCGATGCTTCCTCCGGTGCGGTTACCGCAAATATTGGACATGGCGTGACGGAAATTGTCGAGGCCATGAAGGAGCAGGCCGAAAAAGTCTCGTTTGTGTATCGTTCTCAATTCACCAGTGATGCAGCGGAAAAACTGGCCGCCAAAATATCCGAGATGACACCAGGAGATCTCAATTGGAGCTTTTTTGTGAACAGCGGCTCTGAGGCGACTGAAACGGCAATGAAGATGGCGATTCAGTATTGGCAGGAAAAAGGCATCCAAACGAAAACAAAGGTGCTGTCAAGATGGGTTAGTTATCATGGTATCACACTTGGGGCGCTGTCCATGTCCGGGCATACGGCAAGAAGAGCCCGGTTTGTTCCACTTTTAGAAGACTTCCCAGTAATAAATCCGCCGTATTGTTATCGGTGCCCTTACAACTTAGAATCATCTTCCTGCGGACATCTTTGCGCACAAGAATTGGAAACGGCCATTAATCGTATCGGTGCCGAAAAGATTGCGGCATTTATCGCTGAACCGGTTATCGGGGCGGCAGGAGGAGCGATTGCCCCGCCGAAGGATTATTATAAAGTCTTGAAAAAAATCTGTGAAGATCACGACATCCTTTTTATTGCCGATGAAGTAATGACCGGATTTGGAAGAACGGGTACCATGCTGGCCTGTGAACAATGGGGCATAACACCCGATATTGTCGCATTAGGGAAAGGAATGGGTGCGGGTTATGCACCGATTGCTGCCGCATTGGCAAGTGAAAAGGTGATGGAGCCAATCCTGGCAGGTTCGAAATCTGTTATGAGCGGCCATACATTAAGTGCCAATCCACAATCCTGTGCCGTGTCCTTAGCCGTGCTCGAATATCTGGAAAAAAACGAGATTATTAAAGACGTTGAATGTAAGAGTGTTTATTTAAAAAACCAGCTTGAAAAATTAAAGGGGCAATTTTCATTTATCGGAGAGGTGCGCGGCAAGGGATTATTGCTGGGGATCGAATTCGTTCAAGACCTTGCGACAAAGACCCCGTTTCCAAGAGCAACGCAGATTACCCAAAAGGTGATTTCGATTGGGAAGGAAAACGGGCTGCTTCTTTATCCTGCTGGGGCGGGACTGGATGGGGTGAATGGTGACGCGATTATTATTTCACCTCCGTTAACGATCACAAAACGGGAAATTGAAGAGCTCGCCTCCCTCTTAAAAGTAACGTTTGAAGCATTATCGCAGCAATTAGGAGAACGATGATTCCGGAGGTGCTGGAATGGAAAATCCATTTGGGAAGATTACGACATTGGAAAACGTATTGCCATTTTTCCATAACGGAATGTCCTTAATGTTTGGTGGCTTTGGAGGGGTCGGCTCTCCGCCCACTATTATTGATGGAATTTTGGAAAAGGGCATCCGCGAATTAACCTTAATTGGCAATGATACAGGATTTCCACACATCGGCATCGGGAAATTGGTCAGTCAAGAACGAGCGATAAAAGTAATTGCTTCTCATATTGGCTCCAATCCCATTGCCGGTCAGCTCATGCATTTGGGAAAGCTTGAGGTCGAGTTTTCCCCGCAGGGAATTTTGGCCGAAAGGATTCGCGCCGGAGGTGTCGGGTTGCCGGGAGTATTATCGGATATCGGTATGGATAATGAAATCGTCTCAAAGAACAAACCTCATTTTCAACTGAATGGGAAAGATTATTTGGTTGAAACGGCATTAACCGCAGAAGTTTCCATTGTCTATGCCAAAAAGGCCGATCCGTATGGGAATTTGATTTATGACAAAAGTGCACGTAACACCAATCCACTTGTTGCCATGGCAGGGGATTTGACGATCGCCGAAGTGGAGGAAATTGTTCCGCTTGGAAGTCTGAATCCGGAAGAAATCGTCACTCCTGGGGTGTTTGTCGATTATCTCATTCCATCGAAAGGGGTGAATTGGAAATGGGCATGGGAATAGATATCCGCAATCGGATGGCACGGAGAGCGGCTGAGGAAATACAGGATGGGATGGTGGTCAATTTGGGGATTGGCATTCCTTCGCTTGTCCCTAATCACTTATCCAATCATCTTAGAGTGATGTTTCATGCCGAAAATGGGATTACAGGGATGGGACCGAGTCCCCTAAAGGGAGCAGAGGATGAAAATTTATGCAATGCCGGCGGCTTCCCCGTTACACTTAACACCGGCGGTTCGTATTGTGATAGTGCCATTTCCTTTGGCATGATTCGAAGGGGAAGAGTGGATATTACCATTTTAGGTTCGCTTCAGGTAAGTGAAAAGGGTGATTTGGCTAATTGGATTGTCCCCGGGAAAAAGGTCCCGGGGATGGGTGGTGCAATGGAGCTTGCACAGAAGGCAAAAAAAGTGGTGGTCTTAATGAATCACTGCGATAAACAGGGAAAATCCAAAATTGTGAAGGCATGTACATTACCATTAACCTCCTCAGGGTGTGTAGACCTGATTATAACGGAAATGGCCGTTTTTAGAGTTGAGAATGGGGGATTACAACTGATAGAAATATTTGCTCCATTTGAAATAACTGATATTGAAAAAAAGACAGATTGTGAATTTAAAAGAAGTGAAACGATTCGTAAAATCCCGTATTAATCGTTCCATCTATCCGATAAGGAGTGAATACTGTGACCAAAATGGAAGATCGGATCAAGCAGTGGCTGAAGGGAAACCGGGCAAGAGGGGCAAGACTATTGCAAATCCTTGTCCAAGAAAATAGTACAAGGGGCAATGAGTCAGGTGCACAGGCGATTATTATTGAAAAATGCAGGCAGCTGGGTTTAAACCTGGATATTTGGGAAATCGGCGGCGATCAATTGAAAAGTCATCCGGCCTTTTGCTGTGACCGCCAAAGCTTTGAAGGAAACCCCAATGTGGTTGCAGTCCTAAAAGGAACTGGGGGTGGCAAATCAATCATATTAAACGGCCATATCGACGTTGTGCCGGTTGGCGATGAGAAGAGCTGGAAGCATGACCCTTTTAGCGGGCGCATCGAGTGCGGAAAACTCTATGGCCGCGGGGCAACGGATATGAAGGGTGGAACCGTCGCTTTGCTAATGGCCATTGAGGCATTGATTGCTTCTGGAATTAAGCTTAAGGGAGACATCATTTTCCAAAGTGTGATTGAGGAAGAAAGCGGTGGTGCCGGGACACTTGCTGCTGTTTTAAGGGGGTATCATGCGGATGGGGCCATCATTCCGGAACCGACCAATATGAAGATTTTCCCAAAACAGCAGGGCTCTATGTGGTTCCGAGTCACGGTTAAGGGGAAAGCGGCACATGGTGGAACCAGGTATGAAGGGATTAGTGCCATTGAAAAATCTCTCCTTGTCATTCAAAGATTGCAACAGCTGGAGAAAGAAAGAAATGCCAGAATCACCGATCCCCTCTTTGAAAAAATCCCCATTCCCATTCCTATTAATATCGGTAAGATCAATAGCGGTGAATGGCCGTCTTCGGTAGCCGATCAGGCAATTATTGAAGGGAGAATGGGGGTCGCCCCTGATGAGACAATACAATTAGCTCAGACCGAAATGGAGAAGTGCCTGCAGGAGCTGTGTGCAGAGGATGAATGGTTACGGGAGAATCCTCTTCAAATTGAATGGTTTGGCGGCAGATGGCTGCCAGGAACACTCGATCATGACCATCCTTTAATTAACGAGCTGCAAAAAAGCTTTCAAGAAATTAAGGGAGAACAGCCGAAAATTGAAGCAAGTCCTTGGGGAACGGATGGCGGCATTCTTTCAAATGTCGGAAACACTCCAGTCGTCATTTTTGGCCCGGGAATTACGGAGACAGCCCATGATGCCAATGAACATATTAATCTTGAAGATTTATTCATTGCAAGTGAAATTATTGCCTTAACAGTATTAAAATGGTGTGAGGCCGAAGAAAAAGAGAGGAGTATCAAACATGAATCAAACAGCCTCCACGCTCCTGATTGAAGAAAGCAATTTTTTTCTGGAAGTTTATCTAGATCCTTTTAACAAAAGGATTCGTGTGGATGATTATCGAGGTAACACAAATTTGTTATTAAAGCAGACAGAGGAACTCGTCCATCAGCATCAGGCAGAAAAGTTAATCGTCAAAGCACGGTTGGAAGATTTTATTGCGTTTTATGAAAATGGCTTCCAGCCGGAGGCTGTTGTTGACCGTTATTTTCTTGGTTCTGACGCCCATTTTTTTTCAAAATTTTATACACCTGAACGAAAAAAAAATGATCATTGGATTACCGAGGACGGGATGGTTCATAGCATTCACGGCTTAGACCCTTCCATTGAAAAAGGCTACCCGCCAAAGGAATACGAATTGAAAAAGGCTGGCGAGAACTGTGCGGAGGAGCTCGCGGCATTGTATCGTCAGGTTTTTCCCATCTATCCTACCCCATTGCACGAGCCGGAATATGTAAAAAAGACGATAGTGGATGGAACCATCTATTATATTTTTTTCCATCAAGGAAAAATTGTCAGTGCTGCTTCAGCTGAAATCAATTATTTTTATAAAAATGCAGAACTAACGGATTGCGCAACCTTAACGGAGCATCGCAAATATGGACTGATGAAAATCATCCTTCATGAGCTCGAAACCGAATTGAAAAAAATGGGTATTTATTGCGCCTATTCGATTGCCAGATCCCTTTCATTCGGCATGAATGCCGTTTTATTTCAGCTCGGATTCAAATACCGCGGAAGACTCATGAATAATTGCTTTATTTACGATAAGCTGGAAAATATGAATATGTGGGTGAAAGATCTGGCAAACTGCTAAAAAATTGGCTTTAAGTGCCAATTTTTTGGCACCTTACATATCAGGTATCTAGGTTGGTGAAGCAAATGCTCCAATTAACCGCATTAACTATAGAAGTGCTGACAGCCATACTAAAAAGCATTGATGAAGGCATCCATGTGGTGAATATCAAGGGTGAAACCATCTTTTATAATGAAGTGGCAGCAAAGCATGATGGGATGAATGTAAAAGAAGTGCTGGGAAAGCATTTATTCGATGCATTTCCTTCGTTGACCGGGGATTCAAGCACTCTATTGAAGGTCATTCAGTCAGGAAAGCCCATCTATAATCAGACGCAGGTTTACGTGAATGTGCATGGGAGGAGAATCGATACCATCAATACCACTCTTCCTATTTTTTTAGGTGAGGAGATCATTGGAGCCGTCGAAATTGCGAAGGACTATACGAGAATGAAACTGCTGGCTGAGCGCCTGCTGGACTTACAAAAAGGCTTGAATAACAGCAGCAAAAAGAATCCGGCAAAACATATGACCTATACCTTAAATGACTTGAAAACGGAGAACCCGGCCTTTATAAAAATGAAAAATGAGGCTAAAAAGCTGGCAAAATCCAATTCTCCTATATTGGTATACGGGGAGTCCGGCACGGGAAAAGAATTGTTTGTCCAGGGGATTCATTTTGAATCAACAAGAAGGGATGGACCGTTTATTGCTCAGAACTGTGCAGCCATTCCCGAAACATTGCTCGAAAGTATTTTATTTGGAACGACGAAGGGGAGCTATACGGGTGCGATAGACCGGAAAGGACTTTTTGAACTGGCCGACGGTGGGACCCTCTTTCTTGATGAACTTCACACCATGCCGGTTGAACTGCAGGCAAAGCTTTTACGGGTATTGGAGGACGGTATGGTAAGGAGGGTGGGAAGCGCCCATAATATGTATGTCGATGTCCGAGTCATTGCGGCCATGAACGTCCATCCGGAAAATGCGCTACAAGAGCTGAAACTTCGTCATGACCTTTTTTACCGTTTAAATGTTTTCACTTTTGCCCTACTTCCATTACGGGAAAGACAAGAAGATATTTATATTTTATCTGACTATTTTATTCAATTGTTTAATCAACAATTGAATAAAAACATAAATGGAATGGATAAGGAATTAGTGTCATTTCTTTTGCGGCATTCCTGGCCGGGAAACGTTCGCGAGCTGAAGCATACGATTGAATATATGATGAATATTTGTGAGGAAGACTGCCTCAGTTTTGCGGATTTACCCAGTATGCTACAGGCTCAAGGAGAAAAGGCTAAAGTCGATGAGGGAATGAAGGTAAGCCTATCTTTAAGAAGGAATATGGAGCAATTAGAAAACAAATTGATTGAGGATGCATTAAAAATCACCGGCGGGAATATTAATCAAGCAGCCAAGCTACTTGAGATCCCAAGGCAAACGCTTCAATACAAAATCAAAAAACAAGCAGATTAGATGCCGATTTTTCGGCGTTTTTTTTGTGGGGAAAATCATTATACGTTCGCATATCCAGTGAATTCAATCCTCTATCTTGCACTGTTGCGCTGGTATGAATCTTGCATATTAATAAAGAAAGCAAGATTGGAGGAATTAATAATGAAACAAACTTTATATAAACCGAAACGGCATTGGAAGGACATTGAGCTTTGGAAAGATGTAACTGATGAGCAATGGAATGATTGGCTCTGGCAATTAACCAATACGATAAGAACATTAGATGATTTGAAAAAGGTTATTCAGTTGACACCCGATGAAGAAGAGGGCGTTAGAATTTCCACCAAAACGATTCCCTTAAATATCACTCCTTATTATGCGTCACTTATGGACCGCGACGATCCACGGTGCCCGATTCGAATGCAATCGGTGCCTGTTTCAAAAGAGATTTATAAAACAAAATATGATCTAGAGGATCCATTGCATGAGGATGAAGATTCTCCCGTTCCAGGTTTAACACATCGTTACCCTGACCGCGTACTATTCCTCGTCACCAATCAGTGCTCGATGTATTGCCGCTATTGTACAAGACGGAGGTTTTCTGGGCAAATAGGAATGGGCGTTCCGAAGAAACAGCTAGATGCGGCGATTTCATATATCAGGCAAACACCAGAAGTCCGTGATGTGTTGATTTCCGGCGGAGACGGTTTATTAATCAATGATAATATTTTGGAATATATTTTAAAAAATCTTCGCGAAATTGATCATGTCGAAATCATCCGGATTGGAACAAGAGCACCAGTCGTATTTCCGCAAAGAATTACCGAGAACTTGTGCAATATTTTGAAAAAATATCATCCAATTTGGCTGAACACCCATTTCAATACGTCCATAGAGATCACGGAGGAATCCAAGAACGCATGTGAAATGCTCGCCAATTCGGGGGTGCCTGTTGGCAATCAATCCGTTATTCTTGCCGGTATCAATGACAGTGTGCCAATTATGAAAAGGCTGATGCATGATCTCGTAAAAATACGTGTCCGTCCTTATTATATCTATCAATGTGACCTTTCCGAGGGGATTGGGCATTTCCGGGCACCAGTTTCAAAAGGGTTGGAAATCATCGAAGGGTTAAGGGGCCATACGTCCGGTTATGCCGTACCAACCTTTGTCGTCGATGCACCAGGCGGCGGGGGGAAAATCGCTCTGCAGCCGAACTATTTAATTTCACAAAGTCCACAAAAGGTCGTCTTACGAAACTTTGAAGGGGTGATCACTTCCTATCCTGAACCGGAAAACTATGTCCCTGGCCGGGCGGAGGATTATTTCAAAAGTGTTTACCCTGATTACGAAAAGAGTAAATCTAATGTGGGTATTGCGGCGGTAATGAACGACAGCAAATTTAATCTGATCCCTGGAGACTTGCAGCGCCTTGATAGACGCCATAAATACCAGGATGATCCGGCACATTCTTCTTTAAAGGATAAACGTGAAAAACGCGATGAGTTAAAGGAAAAGAAATTTCAGGCACAACAAAACAAAACAGGTGCAGACCTACTAAGTACAGACAAAAATCCTGCAGGGAATGAATAGGGGAGTGGCTATGGAACATATATGTGGATGGTGTGGAAGCAGCGCAACGACAGGAGAGGATACTGTTTATTGGGAGCTTCCGGATGGCTCAAGGGCCATTCAAATCACAAAGACACCTGCAGTAATCTGCACAAACTGCCAAATGGTTTATCAGACTGATGAGGTAACAAAAGAAATAGAAGACCAATTGTTCCTGGTAGATACAAAAAAGATTGGCAAAACGATTAGTTACGAGGATTTGATGGCTTTGCCAAGGCTGCTAAAAAGAAATTATTTTGATTTTAGCCAGTGAATATAAAAGGGCATGACTCAAGAATGCAAAAGGATATGAGGCTGCCCTTTTATAGGTTTTATCCTTATCCCAACCATGATAATGATTTTCTAATCTTACATAACCGTTTATATTTCCAACGTCGTTTTTTTACCGGTTCTGTCAATTTGATATCCTCCATATCAATTAGGTGGAATCATTATGAAATATCAGACAAATGATTGATGGTAACTAGTCAAACCATCAATTTTATTTTGTGCAAATTCATCGATACCATTCCAAGGACGCGTTAATCATGGCCAATTGTACGGGGCAAACATGATTTCATCATGCATTGGGTACATTAATGGTGAAAGGAGGTTTTGCCAAAATGTTTAAAGGGGGATCGCTATGGGCTGGTTTGTTATCAGGCGTAATGTCCCAATTAAGAGATACACATGCCGTGACATCAGGCAGTATGAATAAAAAAGATTTTGCCATTGAAACCTCTAAGAATATTACGGGGAGTCTGGGGATTATGGCTGGTGTTGAATATGGAGCTATGCTCGGTTCATCCATTTTACCTGGAGCTGGAACCATCATTGGCGGAATCATTGGCAGTATGGTGGGGAATAGGATTGGAAATTATGCGGGGCATCATGCTGGACATATCGTCTTTAATAATAAGATTGTCATTAACAATCGCTTACCATGTGAAGAGAAGCCAAGGCTTTCTTAGAATAAAAAAAGGAATTCATGATGAATTCCTTCTTTAGCTTTAAAATGGTGGCTTTCCAACCATTGAATTATAGGCTTTATCACTTAACACATTTTGAACATTTTTGTTAAGTGGCATGTTTTTGTTTATTTTGCTTCTTTTCACTTTTTTTGACATTGAGGCTTGTTTTTGGGGGATATGCTCATGTACATCGCCCATCAATTCTTCACCCATCTCAACTGCTTGAAACAAACCGGATGATGGTTTTTCAACATTTAATTTCATATCCCCAAATACTTGGTTCATCTTTGTTTTCGTTGAATCACCGGCATTTTTGATCATTTCGGTGAAATCAGGCAGGGCCATTTGTTCTTTTTCAACCTTCGCCTCATCGACAATATGTCCTAGTTCTTTTCTTGCCCCGACTGTTAAGACCTTCACTTGATCTCCGACAGAAAGTAATGCCGCGGCACCCTTAACCAGCAGTTTCCTCGTTCCTTTTCTTGCTTCTGGTGAAAACGTTAAGATAAGAGCAGCTGCAGAAAAGGCAATACCTAATGGATTGCTAAATGAAAATAAGCGTTTTAACATCCTGAACCCTCCTCTATTTTTACTTATTAAATCATTTCCAAAACCAGCCAAAATTATCCTTAAGGCTTTAATTTTATATAAAAAGGCGAATAGTTTGACCCTGACGGATAAAAATAAATGGTATGCAAAAGGTAGTTGTGTTATAAGCAGGAGGTCTAAGACTGAAATGGAACTAGATATAAGGAAAAGATCCTATCATGTTATTTCAGGGAGATTGAGAACAGAAATTTACGGCTTAAAAAATAATCCTGAGGTAGCCGATCGTTTTGTGGAAGTCTTTTCTTCAATGAAGGGTATTTTTTCAATTGAAACCAACATTATTTCGGGAAAAATTCTTTTGCAGTTTAACGAAAATGTTATTTCACTTGAAGAGGTGTGTTATCACATTTCTATGTTTGAAGAAAAGCTTTTTAAACTCTTCTATGGTTTAGCGAACGAAGGTGTAGATGCGGAAGTTGAAGCAGAGACATTTTCTAAAGTTGCGGCAACTTACGATTTTTCTGCACAAAGCGGTCAAATTCAAGGAACATCAGAGAGTATTGTCGGTTCCAATTTAAGATATTTGCCAAAAAACAAGCTCGCACGGGCACCTTCTGATGAGAGGGTCCCATTGCCGCTCGCCCTCTCGATTACGGGATTATTGGGGTTAGGGATTAAACAATTAATTTTTGGAAGATCAATACTGGCAAGACATCCAGTACCTTTTTATGTAGCTGCTGCATTGGCTATCGGCACTGGATATTCTTTTATAAAAAAGCGACTTAAAAAATTATCGAAGGATCGAAGGTTAAACAACGATTTTCTGTTGTCTGCAAGTGCTCTTTCACTCGCTTTTATTAGGGAAAACTTAATCGTTTTAGCTGCATTAAGTTTGATACAATACTTAAATTGGAAAAGAGCAGCCGCCATTAAAAACGAATTGATGGATCAAGAGTTTGTATCGGAAGAAATAGAAGACTTTAGTCGTAAATCGGCAAAACTGGGCTTTATTACTGCGGCGGCTGCGTTAGCTGTTACACGTAATCCACTTGTGCCTGTTGGGATATTACTGGCAGCCAATCCACGCCCGATTACTCTTTCTACGGAATATGCCTGGAAGCAGGCTGAGCATGCCGCTTCGGAAAGTAAACAGCAAATTCCATTAAATGGATCCATTTATCAATTGGCTCAAACAAAATGTGCTGTTTTTGAAGATGCTTCGCTTCTGATGGCAAATGGGATGATCCGTCCGGAATGTGTCCCATTATTAACGAACCTGGCAGGTGAAAAAGTTGCTGTTGTTAATAATGATGTAAAGATTAACTTCCACGAACTTGAAAAAAACTTAAACGAGTATCAGATCCAACTAACTCCACATGGCGAATTAAACATTAAAAAACGTGAAGAAGTCTTGGTTGTGGTAAAAGATCAAACCAAAAAGAACAATGTTATTTCATTTTATCCCAACTGTACGTTTAACCAGCTGAAAAGGATCGGCTGTACTCTGGAAAACTGTTTGGATTTCAAAAAAAGAATAAAACGAAACATGTTGATCACAAGGTTATGGAATGTTACAGGATCAATCATCGCCATTCCAATGATTTTGACTGCTCCGCTTATCAATTTAATTGGTGATGCACTCTCGCTTACCTTTATGTCTGATGCAAAAAATTGGACAGAGAGAAAATTCGCCCCAATACGAATGAATCAGGAGAGCCTCCATGATGGCGCAAGCGGAGGAACTCCATGGCATACCAAAAGCTCAGAGGAAATTTTAAAACATTTTAAAATTGATGCCCAGCATGGTCTCAGCCAAGAGCAAGTAAATCAATCGATTCCTATATATGGGAAAAATCAATTGGTTTCAAAAGCACCTTCACATTGGATGAAGACCTATCTTTGCCAATTTAAGGAATTCACGACACAAGTGTTAGGAGCAACTGCGCTTTTAAGTGCGTTTACAGGGCATTTATTTGATGGAATCATCATGGGTTCCATTCTGCTGATTAATGCAGGAATTGGCGCGTTCCAGGAAAGAAAAGCGGATCGAGCCGTAGAGACCATGAGTCAATTTGTGCCACCGAATTGTCGTGTTGTTCGCGATGGCAGCATAATTGAAATTGCAGCGTATGATTTGGTTCCAGGAGACATTGTCGAACTGGAAGCAGGGGACCGAATTCCAGCGGATCTTCGCATTCTTCAGGCATGGAACTTAGAAGCAAATGAGTCTGCGTTAACGGGCGAATCAATACCCGTGGTAAAGAGGGAAGAAATGCTTGGGCATGATACTCCCATATCGGATCGTACAAATATGCTTTACATGGGTACCCATATTACACGAGGGAAATGCAGAGCGATTGTCGTCCAAACAGGCAAAAATACAGAAATGGGTCATTTGCTGACACTCTTGTCAGAAGATGAAGATCATACCACACCACTTCAAAAGCAGGTTACAACCATTAGTAAAAGATTTATGAAAGCAGCTTTAGCTGTAGGTATTATTGTCTTTATAACCGGTTTATTAAGAGGGATACCAATGGCCCAAATGGTGACGACATCGGTGGCGTTAACAGCCTCAGCGATTCCAGAGGGGCTCCCAATAACCATCACCTTTGCCCTTACAGCAGGAATTTTTCGCATGGCAAACAAAAAAGCGCTCGTTCGCAAGCTTTCCGCATTAGAAACATTAGGAAGAACGACCGTAATCTGTTCCGATAAAACCGGTACGCTGACCAAGAATGAAATGACCGTAAAGCGGCTTGTAACTATAGATAAGGAATATGAAGTAACAGGTGAAGGGTATAATCCGGATGGAGCCATAATCGGGCTGGATTCAATTCAAACAGCACCTGCAGAAGTAGTAAAATTATTAAATATTGCTTTACACTGCAATGATTCTCAGTTGTTTAAAGAGGGGGAACGATGGGCTGTGAAAGGGGATCCAACCGAGGGAGCCCTTTTATCCCTTGCAGCGAAAAAAGGGATGTTGAAAGAGAATTACAGCGGATGGAAACGTGCCGGTGAAATTCCGTTTGATTCAAATATCGGGAAGATGAGCGTTGTTTGTCATGATGAAAACAAAGAGAAACAATGTGTCCTAATGTCAAAGGGATCGGTTGAAAAACTCCTCCATTATTGTACACATTATCAAAAAGATGGAATGATTCATCATTTAACTGATAAAAGGCGCAGTCAAATTATGGCGAAAAATGATACGCTTGCAAACGAAGCTTTGAGGGTATTAGGGTTTGCCTACCGCGACTTGGAGAAATATAACGGCAAGATAGAAGATGCGGATAAAAACCTTATTTTTGTTGGAATGGTTGGGATGATCGATCCGCCAAAACCGGAAGTTGAGAAAAGCATTCGCGAAGCTGTTGAGCTTGGCATTAAGCCAGTTATGATTACCGGCGACCATCCGCTAACGGCACTTTCAATTGCAAAGCAAATCGGAATCTATGATGATAAAAAGAAAGTCGTAACAGGACAAGAACTAAACCTTCTTTCAGATGATGAATTAAAGGAGATTATTGATGACATAGCTATTTATGCAAGAGTAACTCCAGAACATAAACTGCGAATTGTAACGGCACTTCAGGAAAAAGGGCATATCGTTGCGATGACAGGGGACGGAGTCAATGATTCACCGGCCATTAAAAAAGCAGACGTTGGAATTGCCATGGGACAAACGGGAACGCAGGTAACAAAAGAAACGGCTGATATGGTGTTAAAAGAAGATCATTTTGGCTCCATTGTCGACGGTGTAAAAGAAGGCCGAACAATCATTGGAAATATTCGAAAAGCGATTGGTTGTCTCTTGAGTGGGAACCTTGCCGAAATTCTTGTATCGGCCACGGCAGTAATGGCGGGAATGCCACTTCCAATTGTTCCAGTTCAAATATTACTTATGAATATGCTAACAGATGCATTGCCTGCGATGATTTTGGCTGTTAACCCGGGCAAGAAAACGAAAGAAACAAAACGTCAGGAAATTATCGATGGTAATTTGTACAAACAGGTAATTACACGTGGAGCGATTTTAGGAGCAGGTTCACTGGGTCTATTTATTTGGAGTTTAAGAAGGGGAATGTCGTTAACGTCAGCACAAACAGTAGCCTTCGCAACCTTAGTGGCAGGTCAGTTGATTCAAACCTTCTCTTGGAGACAGGCAGGGTCGGGTGAATCCATTCGTGAATTGAAAAAGGACCGTTTCTTGGTTGGTGCACTGGGTGTGTCGTGGTTATCGCTATTAAGTGTTATTTATATACCGCCTATTGCTGGAATATTTAAGACAGTTGCTCTTCCTCTTTGGAATTGGGGACCAATTCTTTTAGTTTCCATGGCAGCGGCGAGACTTTCAAAACCAGTATCAAAATTATGGATTTCACGACAGCCTGCGGATCATCGTGCGGAACTTTCAATTGCATAAATTGGGTATAAAAAATCAATTTTATGACCAAAAATTAATTAATTACCCTTTCATATAAGGAGGCATTACTGTGATACGAAGAAATCTGCAAGGCTTTGTGGTGGGCTCCGCATTAGCCATCGTAACAACAGCACTATTCCCGGTCATTAAGGAAACACTGCGTCCAATAGCACGTGATTTAACCAGACAAATGAAATATTTTGTGGTTATTACGAAAGAGGGAATTGAGGATTTAGCTGCAGAGGTAAAGTTTGAACGAATTAGAAAAAGTCTCGACAAAGATATTTTTGTTGAGAGCGAGAGTGTAGAAATGGAACACCAGAATCGAATTTTTCAATAAAAATGCAACCCGATGAAGAGGAGGGACAGCATGGAACAGCAGGAAGACAATGAGGTGATCCTCCATTTAAAGCAGGCACTTTCCCATTTAGATGAAGCGTTACGTTCGACGATTCATTCATTAAAGGAAAATCCCTCCACAAAGGGCGACCTGGGGTTTATTTGGGAAGAGTTTCTAGGAACGTTTTTCGGAAAGATAAAAAAAGTTGGTAAGGAAAATAAAATCAACCTTTTAAATCTAGTCTCATTTGATCGGCTAAAAAAATATTAGAAGAAACAATAGGGTCAGACCCCGTAACGTCAATATATAGATGAACTTTTCTTAAAAGCAGCTGTATATTAATGTTGAACAAGGGGTCTCCCCTTTTATAGGAATTGCTGGACGCCAAGCACTTAATTCGTTATAGTAATTTTCAAATACTGTATGAATGAAAGGCGTTTTTCTCATGCGTAAATCTTTTTATCATTTTTTAATGAAATATCGACATCCGGAACCAGCTGATGCCATCAGCCTATTTGCCAACCATGCCTATGAAGATCATGGCTTTCCCAAAACCGCAGAGGAGTATCACGAAGTCAGTTCGTATTTGGAACTGAACGGGCATTATTTGGAATCGATGTCCGTCTTTGATGAGGCTTGGTCCGAGTATATTTTAACCGAAAAATAATTGATATTTAAATCCGCTCTTTATGATGAGGGCGGATTTTTTTTACATAAATTGTTTTTAAGCCTAAATTTTTTTCCATTTATGAGCGATATCCCAATCCATGCATATACTATGGTAATCAATTTTCACGACTAACACTGAGAGGATGGAGGATATGGAAAAGAGGAAAAAACCGAAGTATAAGATCGGTGATACGGTCGTGATTACGATGTATGGGACAGTCGGGAAAATTACAGATATTAAATGGCTCGATGATAAATATGTTTACGAAGTGAATAAGAGCGATGGTTTATTTATTGAAACAGGGCTGCAACTGCTGTCTGAATATGAAGGAACAATAATGGAACAGGAGCAAATTGATATCGAATATAAGTTTTTTTTCGGGGATTTGGTTCAGGTCAGCGGATATGGCTCCGATTTATTTAAAATTGTCGGGTTTCGAACGGAAATCTGGCGTTATAAAGAGGATGCCTGGGAAGATGTCATCTATGAGCTCTCCCGAGTAAGTGACGGCGAATGGCTTGAGGCCGGTGAAGAGGAATTAACCCTGGTCGCAGATGCAGAAAGTGCGGATACGTTCATCCAAAAACTGGGCTTACTATACTTAATAAATAAGCAGGAAAAAACGGCAAAATCTCCAAAACCACAACATTCAGTGCGGAAAGCGGAGTTTGAAGAAATTGAGCGGAAGAAAGAGAAAAAAGAATTAATTGACAATTTATTGGATATCTTTAATGATTATCGGATTTTATATGAAATGTTTCATGATCAGGAATATTACCAGGTAATGAGGGTTATCCTAAGAAAATTGGAAAGTATTGTGAATAACGATGGTAAAAGCCATGTCTAGCTACCATCTGGAAATTTCAAACAAAAGATAGATTACAAACGGAATTCCACCCCATTTAATAAAGGAAAATAAGAAATTCGTGATCTTTTCAAATACACGGAGGGTGTATCCATCCTCTTGATTTACATCTTCCAGAACTGCCTCAAGAACCATTTTAATCTTAGCCATAATCTCCCACCTCATCTTATAGTTTACTTTCATCCTATGCTTGTCCATGCCGATATAGACTTGGTTTCTTTATAATTCTTAAGATTATAGATGAGCGGTTGAATATAAGGAATTGCCTCAGGCTTTTTCGAATTCTTAGCATGAAATAGCCTGTTTCATCATACATTCTGTAAAAAGGGGGCGATGCTATGAGAGAAATTGAAGTATTTATCGATACAGAAGAAATTGCCGAATTTTTCTTTCATGAGCTTGTAAAAAGGGGATACGTTCCTACGGATGAGGAATTGGAAGAACTCGCAGATATCACCTTCGAATATTTGATTGAAAAAAGTATAATTGATGAAGAAATTGAAGATGAATAAGTGTGAGCAAGCGAATAGGTGGTTCATTCATATAAATTCAACAAAAAACGGGCGGAAACGCTCGTTTTTTGTTGGTGTAAAATGTAGAAATATAACTATTTAACTCACATTTTCCCGATGAATGGAAAAAAATATGGTTTTTCGACAAAAATAGAGAAAATTCTACAAAGGAATTGAACGAGCTTTTATTTAATTAATAAAGTAAATCTTTTGATTGGAGGAATATGATGATCAGAATATTGTCAAAACGAGCTGCTTTGCCTTATGATGTGACGATCTTTCAAACTCCAAAGTTCCGTGAAAAGAAGGGGTATCAAGCAGTCTATCGTACATCCATTCCAGCAGACAGCCGTAAACATTGTTTACAGGAAACCTTTAGCCGCTTTAATGTCACCGACAGAATTCCGGAAAATTATCAAGGCAGATTCCTTTCCACCTGGGATATCATATTAATCGATGAAGGCAGGGGCGGCCAATACTACTACCAACTAAAACCTGCCGGATGGGAGCCCATCAACCGTGTCCTAATTAGGTAAGGGATACAGGTGGCAGTCCAGGGGGTCAGTCCCCCACTGCTTTAAAGCAGTGGGGGACTGACCCCCTATCTTTTGTAGCCCTTATCTTTTTCTGCCGCCTGTTGCTTGATTTTCTTTTGCGTGTGCTTCGTGTTCGGCTACGATGGCTTCTGCAGGTATATGGTTATTTTTTTTTGGTGAATTGATTCGATTGCGATGCTTTTTTCCCATTTTATTTTCCTCCCTTTTTTTCGTCTTTCCCAATTAGCTTTCCACAATTTTAAAAAAACATCACTATTTTGGGATGGGTTTCAATTTTAAAAATGATTATGTTATATTTGACTTTGGTAGATTTAATAACCATTAACAATCCATTGGAGGGTTTTAAATGAGTGTACATATCGCAGCAAAAGAAAATGAAATTGCTGAAACAGTGTTGCTGCCAGGAGATCCGCTTCGGGCAAAATATATTGCTGAAACTTTTTTGGAAGATGCAAAATGTTATAATGAAGTCCGAAATATGTTTGGCTTTACAGGAACGTATAAAGGGAAAAGAATTTCTGTCCAAGGTACTGGTATGGGGATACCGTCCATCTCCATTTACGTAAATGAATTAATTCAGAGCTATAATGTTCAGAATTTGATCCGTGTCGGCACTTGCGGTGCCATCCAAAAAGACGTTAAAGTTCGCGATGTAATCCTCGCTATGACAAGCTCTACCGATTCACAAATGAACCGCTTAACCTTTGGAGGTATTGATTATGCACCGGCAGCGAATTTTGATTTGCTGAAAAATGCATACGATGCTGGTATTGAAAAAGGACTTAATTTAAAAGTTGGAAATGTGTTCACAGCAGACATGTTCTATAATGACAATGCTGACCATGAAAAATGGGCTCAATATCAGATTCTTGCGCTTGAAATGGAAACCACCGCGTTGTATACATTAGCAGCTAAATTTGGACGCAGAGCATTATCCGTTTTAACCGTTAGTGACCATCTTCTAACCGGCGAAGAAACAACGTCAGAAGAACGGCAGCTTACATTTAATGATATGATTGAGGTTGCATTGGAAGCAGCCACAAAATAAATGGAAAAAAGAGGCGGACGAAGCCTCTTTTTTTAATGGAATAAAGGAGCTTGAACCTTATATGAAGAATTTATTCTTTACCATTTGCTTTTTCCTTGAAGCAGAAAAGTAGAAAAATACTGAAGAGAGTGTGATAATCATCATCGAAAAATGTCGAAATAAGCGTAGAATAAATGTAGAAAAAGTAAGGATAAATTTTGGAAATAAAAGTTGACTAATATACGGTGCGGGGGTATAGTATTATCGAGAGGTGATTCTTATGAAAGAGCAGCTTAATTTAGATATTACAGGCATGACCTGTGCCGCTTGCTCTTCTCGAATTGAAAAAGTCCTAAATAAAATGGACGGCGTTGAAGCAAATGTGAATTTGGCAATGGAAAATGCAGCCGTTAGCTATGAAAACGATATGGTTACAAGCGAACAAATTATTAAAAAGATAGAGAATCTTGGATACGGTGCCAAGGAAAAAGTCCAGCATGAACTTAAAAAACAGTACAAAGAGGAAGAGCTGCAGAATAAGAAGAACAAATTTTATTTATCCGTGATTTTATCGCTTCCGCTCCTTTATACTATGATTGGACATTTGCCTTGGGACCTGGGGTTGCCAGTACCACATACCTTGATGAATCCATGGTTTCAATTGTTATTGGCAACTCCTGTCCAATTTTATATAGGCGGACAGTTTTACATTAGTGCATACAAAGCAATAAAAAATAAAAGCGCAAATATGGATGTACTGGTTGTTCTAGGGACCTCGGCGGCGTATTTTTATAGCCTTTCTGAGGGAATAAAAACAATAGGGAACGCGTATTACTTGCCCTATCTATATTTTGAAACAAGTGCTGTCTTGATTACCCTAATCCTATTAGGGAAATTGTTTGAAACCATTGCAAAAGGCAGGACAACCGCAGCGATTTCCACTTTATTAAGCCTTCAAGCAAAAGAAGCAACTATTGTGAAGGATGGATTGGAAATTCGGGTCCCGATTGAAGAAGTGAAACCTGGGGATCGCTTAGTCGTAAAGCCGGGTGAAAAAATACCCGTTGACGGGGAGATTATTCTTGGCCAATCATCTGTTGATGAATCAATGATTACCGGTGAATCGATTCCTGTAGAAAAATCGGTCGGTGATGTGGTAATTGGGTCGACAATCAATAAAAATGGTACAATCACCATGAAGGCTACTAAGGTTGGTAAAGATACAGCACTTGCCGGCATTATTAAAATTGTTGAAGAGGCACAAGGAAGCAAGGCTCCTATTCAGCGGATAGCCGATACCATTTCAGGCTATTTTGTCCCCGTTGTCGTGGCCATTTCATTATTCATTTTTTTGATATGGTATATCATTATTTCTCCAGGTCATTTTCCTTCTGCTTTTGAAACCGCCATTGCGGTATTGGTTATTGCTTGCCCGTGTGCATTGGGTCTTGCAACTCCGACTTCCATCATGGTCGGAACAGGTAAAGGAGCCGAGATGGGGATCTTATTTAAAGGCGGGGAGCATCTGGAAACCGCTCATAAAATCAATGCGGTTGTCCTTGATAAAACAGGAACGATTACAAAAGGACAGCCCGTTGTAACCGATTTTATTGCCTATCAGGATGAGAAAAAGGTTCTTCAATACCTGGTTTCGGCAGAGAAATCATCCGAGCATCCGCTTGCAGATGCCATTGTTCAATTTGGCATGACGAAACGAACGACCACCATGCCGGTAAAACGATTCTCAGCTATTCCAGGGTACGGAATAGAAGCCATAATCGGGGCTGAAGAAATCGTAATTGGGACACGAAAGCTGATGGATATTAAAAAAATCGCTTATAATCGGTTTGAAGAGGATTTGCTTCGATTTGAAAGTGAAGGAAAGACAGCCATGTTTATTGCCATTGATTCGGCGATTATGGGAATTGTTGTCGTGGCAGATACGGTAAAAGAAACAGCAAAATTGGCGGTCGACCAATTGAAACAGCTTGGAATCGAAGTATATATGTTAACTGGTGATAATGAGCGGACTGCCGCTGCGATTGCCAATCAAGTGGGGATTACAAACGTTATTGCCGAAGTCCTTCCAGATGAAAAAGCGAATCATGTAAAAGAACTTCAGCTTAAAGGCAAAAAGGTTGCCATGGTAGGGGATGGAATAAATGATGCACCTGCCCTTGTGCTTGCCGATATTGGAATTGCAATTGGGACTGGTACAGACGTAGCCATTGAAGCGGCGGATATTACCATTCTCGGTGGTGAACTAACCCTCCTGCCTAAGGCGGTGGCTTTAAGTAAAAAGACAATGCAAAATATTCGTCAAAATCTCTTTTGGGCCTTGTTTTATAATTCGGCAGGCATTCCAATTGCAGCCCTTGGTTTATTGGCACCATGGGTAGCCGGGGCAGCGATGGCTTTTAGCTCCGTTTCAGTCGTAACCAATTCGCTTCGTTTGAAGCGTATTAAGATTTAAATTAGAAAGGTGAGGTAATCAAAAATGGAAAAAACAACGTTACAAGTAAATGGCATGACATGTGGTCATTGTGAAAAAGCAGTTAAATCTGCTCTATTAAATGTAAATGGAGTAGCAGAAGTTGCGGTTTCATTAAAAACGGGAAAAGTTGATGTGGAGTACGATACTTCGAAAGCAACTCTTGCACAGCTTAAAGAAGCGGTGGAAGACCAGGGGTATGATATAGCATAAAAAAACGGCACTTGCCCAATGGTGAGTGCCGTTTTTAGTTTTCAGTTAAATTAAATCAATTTTCTTTGTTAATTTTATTAAAAAGATGTTATTCTAATCACTAAGGGTCCATTTTTCAAAAAAATGCGAAGTGGATCATTATTTTCTCAATATTTGAAAAATGTATTGTTATTTTTATGGCTATGAAAGTGGTGAAGGCTTTGGATGATGAAAAAATTGAACAAGAGCATTCTGCAGAAAACAAATCTGGTTATATTCGGTTAAAAAAGTTTCACTTTATTATGATGATATTTTTCATTATTTTTCTATCTGTTGGGATTACTACCTTTGCGCTTGCCTTTGGAACAGAGAAAGTGGTAACAGTTGGAACTGAAAGAAGCGAATTTAAAAAGCTTTATACCGCGTTTGATACATTAAATAATGGTTATTTCCAAAAGGTCGATCAACAAAAGCTGATTAACGGGGCAATCAATGGTATGGTAGAGTCACTTGGCGACCCATATTCAGATTATATGAGTAATGAAGAAGCGACAAGCTTCCATAATACGATTAATGCTTCGTTTGAAGGAATTGGTGCAGAAATCGAGGAGAAAGATGGACATATTGTCATTGTTTCCCCAATTAAGGGCTCTCCAGCTGAAAAAGCCGGTTTAAAACCAAATGATATCATTCTCGCTGTAAATGGAAAAAGTCTGCAGGGAATGAACTCTACTCAAGCTGTGACCTTGATCCGCGGAAAAAAAGGCACGAAGGTGGAGCTAACCATACAGCGTCCAGGAGCACAGACTTCTGTAAAAGTTCCGATCGTTCGTGACGAGATTCCAATTCAAACTGTTTATGGTGAAATGGTTGGAAAGGATATTGCAAAAGTACAAATTACGACCTTCTCCAGCAATACTGCCAAAGAACTTGTAACGACGTTAAACGGCTTACAAAAGAAAGGCATGAAGGGCTTAGTCCTTGATTTGCGGCAAAACCCGGGTGGATTATTGGATCAGGCCATCAGCATTTCAAGCATGTTTGTTCCTAAAGGAAAAGTAATTGTGAAAGAGCAGGACCGTGATGGAAAGATAAAAGAATTCCCGTCACAGAATGAAGGAAATCCAAATCTTCCGTTAGTGGTATTAATCGATAAAGGCAGTGCCAGTGCATCTGAAATTCTTTCAGCTGCCGTATCTGAATCAGCGGGTGTGCCTCTTGTCGGTGAAAAGTCATTTGGGAAAGGGACTGTTCAGACGGCACAAGATTTCCCGGATGGTTCCAATCTTAAATATACAATTGCAAAATGGTTAACTCCAAACGGAAATTGGATTCATAAAAAAGGAATTATGCCTGATTATCCAGTGGCTTTACCATACTATGCATCCCTGCCGATAATCAATCCCGATAAGCAGCTAGCCGTATCTAGTTCATCAGAGGATGTAGTTACAGCTCAAAAAATGTTAAAAGCAATTGGTTTTAACCCTGGACGAGTTGACGGTTTTTATGATACTAAAACAAAGGCGGCAGTCGAAGCCTTCCAAAAAGCAAACAAGCTCCATGTAGATGGTGTCCTCAAAGGGGATTCCACCATGAAGTTAATGGATCTGGTAAGAGTTAAAATTGAACAAAATGACACGCAATTGAAAAAAGCAATTGAAGTGCTAAAAACCAGAATGAAATAGAAAAAAGAGGCTGTCTCAAAAGGGTCTGACCCTTATGTTAGGAGATAGCCTCTTTTTATTTTGAAAATTTACCTGTTTGTATATTTTTCCTTATAATTTCCGAAAATGGACATTAATTACACTCTTAGAGGATGGTGTCCAGTTGAGAAAATTGGTTATTGTGGTGATTGTTTTATCCTTCTTAGGATATGGACCATTAAAGTCATACTTTCAAAATGGAAATATCATAAAAAACACTTTGAAAGAATTACCATTACAAGATCAAAAAATGGCTGAGAATGCCTTAAGTGTGGTATCAGAAAAGCTTTCATCATTCCAAAAATGGACGGAAAATACATTTAATAAATGAATGATAATTTCTTCTTAAGGTAACTCTTTTAATGTAGTGAAAATTACATTGAAAAGGGGGATTGAATGAAAAGGTTTTCGATATTCTGCATTTTTGTTTTAATCCTCCTCCATAGTCATCCTACATTTGCAGCATCCGAAATCAGTTATAAAATTGAAATGCTGCACTGGAATGATGTTAATCGTATTTTACCGAAATACACGAAATTTACGGTTTTGGATGTGGAGACCGGAAAACGCTTCAAGGTACAGAGAAGAGCAGGCAGCCATCATGCAGATGTCCAGCCTTTGACTTCGAAGGATACAAAAATAATGAAGAAAATTTACGATGGCAAATGGAGTTGGAAACGCCGGGCGATCATTGTCATGCACCATGATCAATGGATTGCTGCCTCCATGCATGGAATGCCGCATGGCGCAGGTGCATTGAAGAACAATTTTCCCGGGCATTTTTGTATTCACTTTTTTGGAAGCACAACACATCGAACCAATTCAATGGATCTCTCGCATATGCTGATGGTTTTCAAGGCTTCAGGAAAACTGGGTGAGTACTTCGGGAAAGCAAACCCTTATGAGGTCGTTAGTGCCTATATTGCCGGTTTTAAACAGCAGGATGCACGAATCGTTTCAACAGCCTCAATACAAAAAGTGAAATGGAAGCCGGTTCTGTCTAAAATTGAAAATGTTAAAATAGCGCGTATGCCTCTATTACCGGCTGAAGACTTAACTGAGGAGATAAGTCTGGATATTCCGATTGAGATTGATTGGTACATAAAAAATCGGGGGCGCCAAACCTTTAATGGAAACATTCATTTAGTTCGCTTTTCACAAATGGATGGTTGGAAAATCGATTCCCTCCAATTCTTAAAAGAGAATCAATTACCTTAAAAAACACCTTATAAATGAAAAAACATTTATAAGGTGTTTTTTTATTAGCGCTGTTCGCCAAATTTAATAAAGGTTCGCTCATCTTCTATTAATCCGCAAGCCGCACATTGGACACGGGTATTCGGCCCATTATAGGGAAGATGAAAGGGTACTAATTCATTTTCTGCATATTGATGGACGACCTCCCCTGACTGCGGGTCAAGCTTAACGGAATGGGCAACCTGTTCAATAATGTTAAAGCGGCTCCGATTAGTTTTACAATTAGGACATTTGTAAGGTGTACTCATTGTTTTCTCCTTTCCAAACTTTTCTTTAATTTTTGCCATTATGTGAGGAAATATGTAACAATGCATCTAGTGGGGTGAGTTTATTGTCAGATGAAAAGGAGATTTATGATTTTTTATTAAGTGAATACCGCTCGATTTGGAATAATCGTCAATTATCCTTGGTGGAAGGAAGCAGTCAGAAGACGTTGATGGATGCAATAAAAAGAGATTTATTGGATGAAAATTCTCACCCAAGAATCAGGAAAAATAAATATCAGAAATACTATATGGCATCCAAACGGGTCCTACATTCGTCCTTATCGCCAGAGATTAAATTACAGTTAATGGAGCTACACAATCAAATTATGGACGAAATCGGCTGAATAAAAAGGGGATGAATGAACAAAAGAGACAGCGTAATGCTGTCCCTCCTTATTCGGGACTTTGATTTTCGAAGGTAATCGGTATATTTTCGACTTCCTCACTTTGAAGAGGCAGATAGATATATAAGACACCATCACGGATTTCTGTGCGAACCTGAGAGCCTACAATCGGATATGGAAGGGATAGTTCTTTTTGAAAGGTTCGATTCGCTCGCTCTTTAAATAAATATTTTCGATCATGCTTTAATGTTTTGAACTCACCGGAAATCGTTAAAAGCTGGTGCCGAATTGTTATGTGAAGATCCTCTTTTTTCAAGCCTGGAATTTCAGCTTCAACGACAAGCAGGTTGTGTGTTTCATATAAATCGCACTTTGGATAATTACCCGTTAGATTCGTAAAGGAATTTTTCAGTGAATGCTTTCCCGTTTTATTTGAGGTTTTTTCATCGAATATTTGGTTCCAAAAGCTTTCGGATTGATAGTTTTGGCTGACTTCGAGCCATTTTTTGAATTGATCGATATCCAGCTTTACCACCTCCCATCCTTCATCATATTGTTAATCATGATAAATATGCTGAGAAAATGGTACTTTACATTATTTCGGTAACATCAATTTGGGAAAATTGCATATCAATATTTTTAGGGATTTTGACTTCCAGTGTCCCATCTTTAAAATTTGCTGTTGCTCCTTTCTTTTTTACAATAGCGGGAAGAGTAATGGTATGCTTGTCGTCGATCAGTGGAATGTGCTCCACAATCAACTGATTGGATGTATGATAAATGCGCAGTTGCTTTACCCAGCCTTCATCCTTTATGGGAATCCTTACAAAAACAAAATCGTGTGTCTCAAAAGCGGTGGAATTTAAAGCTCCTGACGGTGATGGCGTTTGGGAGGGGGGAGACTGGAATCCGTTAAACATATCCATTGGATTCATCATTCCTCTTGTTCCGCCGGGCATGATTTTTCCAAGTAGATCTTGAACAAAATTATTGATTTCCTCAGGCTTCATTTTCTGCATGGTGTCCTTCATATCTTTATTAAAAGGGAACATATTCCAAGGGAACATTTTTTCTCATCCTTTCAGGTCAAAGCCCCCGGATAAGGCGCTTCCGCTAACATTTCTGATATGACATACTATGCAAGGACTCGCCCATCCGTTATAAATAGTTTAGAAAGAACTTTAGTACATGTTAGATATTAAAAAATTTGCATATATAATTAATTCTTTTTAACATATAGTAAAGGAAAAACGTTTTGAAATAGAGAGAGGTAATTGGCTGTGAATAAAAAATCTGCGTTGATAACGGGAGGAGCTTCTGGGATTGGCAAAATTACGGCAATTTTACTTGCAAAAAAAGGCTGTCAATTAATCATTAATTACCGGAAAAGTGAAACAGAGGCAATGGACTTGGCAAGGCAATTAACGAAAGAATTTGGTGTCAAATGTATGACGATTCAAGGGGATGTCTCGAAACAGGAGGATTGTGAGCGAATAGTTAACAAAGCTTTATCGATTTATCCATCCATCGATATATTGATTCATAATGCAGGACCATACATACATGAAAGAAAAAAATTGACCGAGTATACATTTGACGAATGGAACCATATGGTTGCCGGCAATTTATCAGCCGTCTTTTATTTATCAAAGCTCCTTATTCCTGCTATGAGGCAGCAAAAATGGGGAAGAATTATCACAATGGGATTTGACCGCGTGGAAACAGCGCCAGGCTGGATTTATCGTTCTGCTTTTGCAGCAGCCAAAACAGGGCTTGCTTCGCTAACAAGAAGTATTGCAATAGAAGAAGCAGATTATGGGATTACCGCAAATATGGTCAGTCCAGGGGATATTGTCGATGAGTGGAAAGAGAAAATCATCAAAGATTCGATAAACCATGGACAAGGTCCTGCCAACAGGCCAGGTACTGGAGAGGATATTGCAAGGGTGATTTCGTTTCTCATTGATGAGGATTCTAGCTTTATCACAGGAAGTATCATTCCAGTGACTGGAGGAATTGATGTATTAGGAAAGGCATTTAAAAGATAATTTTTCATGACCACCCATTAATAGCTAAATAAGAAATAAATTCATTATACACACGATGTTCAAAATACTTTTACAACTTTTCGAACTATTTAATAAAATGGAATGAAAAGCGCTTCTTTTGTGGATAATAATAAGTAATCATCTATGAAAGGAGCAAAGATAATGAGTTTTAACATTAACCGCATTAACCCAAATCAAACCCAAGTATTTTTTCATGATGGCCGCTTTGAAACACTGACGAATGAGGAATTGGAAGAATTTTTGCTCCAAATGGGTATAAGCGATGTAAATGAAACAATCGAGCAAAGTGTCATAGAATAAACTCATGTGCAATTATTCAAAAAAAAGACTAGGCTGCAAGGAGGCCTAGTCTTTTTATGCTTCCAGCAAATGCGAAGAATCGGACTGTTCTGCACCATTTCGCATAAGATAGAAGGTATATTGATCCTTAGGAATTTCATATAAATCGTAAACATCTTCATTAGCATTTAATTGCTCATAAAGTGTTTTTCTGGTTTCATTTGCTTTTACAACATATGGGAGCTTTTCTGCTGCTTTAATGGAGCGGATGTTTACCTTGCGAATCCTCATAAAAATAGTTTCAATTCCCAGTTCATAAAAAAGCTCTTGAAAAAAAGCATCCTTTGCCGGGCTGTTATATCCTTTACCATGATAAGGTTTCCCCAGCCAGGTTCCTAAAAATCCTGCATTATTTTCAATATCAAACAAATTAATGGTGCCAATAGGAGCTCCCCATTCATCCAGAATGGTACGGGAAACTACTTCACCGCGTTCTTCAGCTTCAATGGTTTGTTTGGTGATAAATAAGAATTCATCGTAGGATGCTGCTTTTTGACGCACAAAAGGGAAGACATCTGGATGCGTTAATAATTCGTATAATGCATGGCTGTCGTGAAGATCACGTTTCTTTAGCATGATTATCCCTCCAATTAGGGCATTCCGATCCCATGTCAAAAGAAGCGGTCCACCCTCGAAATTTTTTATTGAATTGATAAAAAATTTCGGGGTGGGAATCGAACCCACTAGAACCAGTTTACTGGTGGCGCACCATTTGCCTTCCCTATATCATTTTTTTTGTTAAATAATGTGGGTGTAAACCTCCAAAAATTAGGCCTCAAAATTGTTTCACTTAGAGTATAATACAAGAAAAAAAGGAAAAAAGAAATAGGCTTTTGAAGGATTTACATGAATTTAATATGGCAATTTTCAACAATATATACTACGCTTCCTTATAAACTATGTTCCCGCCAATCATCGTCCATTTGGGCTTTGCCAAGTAATGAAACGGGTGGTGGCTCCACAAAACCAAATCGGCATCTTTTCCTGCTTCGATACTGCCAAGTTTGTCATCCATTTTTAAATTTCTTGCCGGGTTTATCGTTATCCCTTCTAATGCTTTTTGTTCCGGAAGACCTTCCCGCATCGTAATGCCGGCACAGATATTTAAGTATTGAATAGGGGTGTAGGGGTGGTCAGTCGTAATGGAAACCTCAACACCATGATTCGACAATTCCTGGTATGTCTTCCAGGTCTTATTTTTCAATTCTACCTTCGACCTTCTTGTTAGGGTTGGTCCCACTGAAACCTTCAGATTCATCCCGGCAAGTTCATTGGCAATAAGATGGCCCTCGGTACAATGCTCAATTCTTAAGTCAAGTCCAAATTCCTCAGCAAAACGAATCGCCGTAATAATGTCATCTGCTCTGTGTGCATGGATCCGTACGGGAATTTGTCTTTTTAAGGCCATAACAAGCGGGGCAATCCTTAAATTCTCCGGGTTGTCAGCATGCATGGCATGATAGAATGCCTCCCGAAGCATGCCCATAATTCCCATCCTTGTGATAGAATCGCTCTTTCCATTACTATGAACTCGTTTCGGGTTTTCTCCTAAAGCAATTTTTAGACCGGCAATCTCTTGAATAATCATTTTTTTTATATTCTTACCAGAGGTTTTAATAACAGAGGTCGTGCCGCCAATCACATTGGCGCTGCCTGGCATGATATGAACGGTGGTGATACCGCTTTTAATCGCATCTGTAAAGGCGGTATCGAGGGGATAGGCGCCATCAAAAGCACGAATATGCGGTGTCATAGCCTCTGCTGTTTCGTTTGCATCATTACCTGCCCATCCGGTTCCTTCATCATATAGACCTAAATGTGTATGAACATCAATAAACCCGGGTAACAGATATAGCCCATTACAATCAACCATTTTCATATCCGCACCTGTTGAAATGTTTCGGCCTACCTTCGTTATTTTTCCCTCTTCAATTAAAACATCACCGTTTTTGATCGGATTTGCTGTTATCGGATAAACGGTAGCATTTTTTAAAAGTAATTTCGTCATAATAAAACCTTTCTACACTGTATTTACTCTTTTATATGCACAAATGCCCAGTTTTGTAACTATATCATAAAGAAATATTGCTTTAATTTTACCCAAATTCGAGCCAAACAATAAAAATGCCTTCGAATTTCTTTAATGAAGTGATCAAATCTCTTTTTTTGTGAATTCATAGAAAAAGAAAATCTGTATTCATTTTTTTGGCTGTTAATTAATAGACTTGATATAAGAGGAATGGATAAGGGGTTTTCAGAATGAGGATAGATGAATATTACCGGGATACAGCCAATTTGAACCTGAATGGTAGTATAGCTTCACTAATTCCAACGGCTTTGATTGTTTCGCTAAATCTCTATTATTTTCAAATAAAAGAGATAATGCTATTAACTATACCTTTTATCATATATAGCCTGATAAGTTTTCAAATCTATTTATTCAGAAAAAAGCAATCGATAGCGATTGGTAAAAATATGATTCATACTGTACATCATTTACAGTCTTTATTTAAAGCCCGGCAGCTGTTAATCGTTTTTTTAAACACCTATTCGCGTAAGGTTTTACTCTTTTTCCCAGATGGCCATTTGGCTGGCGAAATAAAAAGATTCCCCAGGAAGAAAACTCCGCTTTTTAAGAATTCCAAAGCTTTTGTTTTTGCTGATCATACCAACCATGTTCTTGGCTATTTTGAAATAAAAAGAACAGGAAAAAGAAAAAAAATGATTAGGGTTTACGATTCCACATTTCAATATATAGGCTGTTATGAAAAAACAAGGGATGAGTGGTTAAAATCCAAAAAGGAGCTGCTCGATGAAGCTGGCAGGTTCATCGGTGCAGTGGAAGGCTCACCCTTATTCATGGATGAGCATATTTTGGACAAGACCGATAAAACGGTGGGGCGTTTGCAGAGAGGCTTGATGCCGCTTGAATGGAGCAAGTTTTTTCCGGAACCGAATACCCCGGTTTTAACCTTTTCAGAATCCCTTACAAGCAAAGACAGGCTTCTAAGAATGTCATTTTTAATAAATGAATATTTTATTGAACGTTAATCGGTTCCTTTCATTATCATTGTTTGATAAAATATATTATTAATGGACATCTCGGTTGTGGGGGTAATAGCTATGCAAATTGAATTAATAAAAGGACACGGTTCTGGAAATGATTTTTTGTTAATTGATGAAATTTCAAATTCCTATACATTTTCGGAAGAAGAACGTGCCAAGTTAGCCAGAGTTTTATGTAATCGAAATGGTGAATTAGGTGCCGATGGTATTCTTTTTGTGATGAAAAGTAACCATGCTGATGGCAGAATGAGGGTATTTAATTCGGATGGATCAGAGGCATCAATGTGTGGAAATGGACTGCGAATTGTTGCAAGATATGTGTGTGAAATGCTTCAGGTAAAAGAAGCCGTAATTGAAACGATGAAGACCGATCTAAAAGTAAGTAAACAAGTTGATATTTATGCGGATGTTTTCACCTATCAGGTTGAAATTTCTCCAGTTTCCTTTCAAGTTGATGATTTGCCGCTGCAATTGCCGGCCTCTACCTTACTGAATGAGAAAATACCTGAGCTTTCCAATGAATTAGTGTTTTCAGCCTTAGCGGTTCCCAATCCTCACTTAATAGCGATTGTTGAGAAAGAACAGCTATTGTCTGACCTCCAAACAACCATCAGTGAAAAAGTGAATGGTCCCAATGATTTATTTCCAGATGGCGTGAATGTTAGTTTTGTACGCTTCATGGATGAAGGAAATATCTATGTAAGGACGTTTGAACGCGGGGTAGGGTATACCAATGCCTGCGGGACTGCCATGTCTGCCTCATCCCTTGTAACCTGTTTAAATGGCCTGAATCCATTGGAGAGCCCTATTCAAGTCTATAATAACGGCGGCAAGGTTCAATGTATTGTTCATGAAACAAAAGGGAATTATTCCATTGATTTAATTGGGAATGCTACCTATCTATTTAAGGCCAAAATTGACCTGGACTTTGCGGGTGAAACATTCCATTTAACTTCAAAAAATGATTATTCAGAACAGGCTGCGTATGAAGGGCTGCAAGCTGAAGCATCGCAGTATTTAACTGAAAAAATGTAAGGATAAGGGCTTGCCTTATCCTTTTTTTGCACCTTGTTTTAAAACCTCGAGGACTGGAGTGAAGGGTTGAATTTGTTTGGTTGAAAAGTAACTCTTAAAAGGATCTCCCAAATTTTTAATCCGATGAAGGGCATTTTTCATCGTAAATTGAACAGATTCAAGTTTTGAGTTAACTTCATCCCAGTACAGAGGTGTGGCTGCCCCTGCATGCTCATTTCCTCGCAATGAATAGGGTGCAACAATGGTTTTTCCTTCCCCGTGCTGGACATAGTCAACATAAAGCCTGCTTCCGCGGTTTTTCTTCATCCTTTCGATCGTAAAGGAATTCGGGTCTTTTGAAATCAAATATTCCGCAATAAAACTTGTAAAAAGCCTGGTATCCTCGTATGTGTATGTATCCTTCGGTAAAGGGAGGTAAATTTGCAATCCCTTATTACCTGAGGTTTTGATAAATCCAATTAAATTTAATTGGTCAAGGACTTCTTTTATCATAAGGGCCGCTTTGACTGCCAATGGGAATGCCTCCCTTGATGGGGGATCCAAATCAAAAACGATTTCACTGGGGCCCTTGCTGTTTATAGTTTGAAATGGAACATGAAATTCAATCGCTAATTGATTTCCAAGCCAAATTAACGTTTGCAAATCATTGCAAATAATATAATCGATGCCTTCCATCCGATATGTTTGAACAAATTCCGGAGCATATTCAGGACAGTTTTTTTGATAGAATGCCTCACCAAACATCCCATGAGGATATCGAATCACTGTTAAAAGACGATTTTCCAGAAATGGCAGCAGATAGGGGGATACTTCACGTAAATATAAAATATAATCTGCCTTTTGAATATTGATTTTTTCCCACAGCGGTTTATCAGGATGCGTGATTTCCAACTGACTTGGCAAGTTTTTTTGCTGAATTTGAAACCGTTCATATGTACATTCAACAGGTGTTAAATCAAAGCGGAAGCGGTGAAAATGCGGCTCTCTTAACTGGTTTTCATAAAGCTCTAAATATTTGACTTCAAGGCAAATGGCAGGCTCTACATAGATAAACTGCCGATCCTCTTTCACCATATTTTGTTTGATTGTCTGCTGTATGGCCTGTTTTTCATCTGGCTTAAAACCAAAAAGGACCTGTCCGATACCAGCCAGCTCATCTCCTTGATAAACACCAATTGAAAAGTAGCCGTTGTTTTTATCATAGGACGTAATAAAACAGCTGACATATTTCCAGTTTTTATATTTTAGCCAAAGGGTTGATCGTTTGCCTTCCTCCCATTGACTTTTTCTATGCTTTATGACAATTCCTTCACCATCATATAAAACAACTTTTTCCCAAAGTTCCGTAAAATGATCATGGGCCATTACCATCTGCAGCAGCTGTGAATCATATGGATCGGCTTCAATAGAAAAGCCCATCTTTTGAAACAAGTTTATTAACTCCTTTTTTCGATTTTGAAAAGTCAGCGGACATTGGTTTTTGCCGGATATTTCAAGGGTATCAAAAACCATCAATCGACATGGAGACTTTTTAGCTGCTTCAAAAATTTTTTTTTCAGATTTCAAGCGGCCTCTAACCTGGATGGCAGCGAAATTTGCCTTGTAGGGGTTTTCCAAAGAAACAAGCTCACCATCAAGCTTGAGTGGTAAATAGGGTTTAAATTTTTCCTCATGGTTTAATAAAAATTCCTTTATTTCTGGAAATTGTGGAAATAGCGGTTTGCCGTTTCTGCTCGTTAATAATAATTCTTCCTCACTCCATTCCAAAACGGCACGGAATCCATCATATTTCACCTCGTACAGCCAATCGGCATCATCAGGCAGATCAAACGTCAAGGTTGGCAGCATCGGTTTCATGGTCATTATCCCTCTCCTTTTTCATTATTTTGTTTGAAAATGAATTGGTTCATCCTTTTCCAGAAGTTTTTATGAATGTTATAAAAGCTGAACCTGCAAAATATGAATAAAAAGAAATGGAGAAAACTATATGCATACGATGTGGAAAGGAAGTATAAGCTTTGGTCTTGTGAACATCCCGATTAAGCTTCATACGGCAACAGAAGACAAGGACATCAAGCTGCGAACCCTCCATAATAAATGTCATGCTCCGATAAAGTATGAAAAAATCTGTTCGGTTTGTGAAGAGGAAGTAAAACCGGAGGATATTGTCAAGGCATATGAGTATACAAAAGGGAAATTTGTTGTTCTCGATCAGGAAGACCTTGAAAAACTTCGAAAAGAAAACGAAGAAAAAGCGGTTGAAATCATTGATTTTGTTAAAATGGAACAAATTGACCCGATTTACTATGACAGAAGCTACTACATGTCACCAAGCGAAGGAGGCGGGAAAGCCTATTCATTGCTTAGGAAAGCCCTTCAAGAAACACAAAAGGTGGGCCTGGCAAAAATTATTATCCGCTCAAAAGAGCAATTGGCTGTTATTAGGGTATATGAAAATACGCTCGTTATGGAAACCATCCATTACCCGGACGAGGTGCGCAGTGCAGGTGATGTTCCTAGTGTACCTTCAGAGGATAAGGTAACAAAAAAGGAACTGGACACAGCCATATTATTAATTGACCAATTAACAACTGATTTTGAACCTGAAAAATATACGGATGAATATCGGACCGCATTATTAGAACTGATTGAATCCAAACGGACAGGGAAAGAGACCGTTACTCCTGCAACAAAGGAAGCGGCATCCAACGTGACTGATTTAATGGCAGCATTGCAAGCATCCATTGACCGAACAAAACCAAAAAAAGCACCAGCTCCAAGGAAAAAAGCAGCAGCCAAAATCAAGAAAGAAGCATAAATTTCCAAAGATATATCATTGATAAGCTGTGTTAAAGGCGAATGTGGAATTTTTTATAACGGTTGATTGGAGTGGAGGGCACTCGACTCCTGCGGGATGAAGAGGTCACGGGAGACCCCGCAGGCGCCTAAAGCGCCGAGGAGGCTCCCGGACCTCCCCACGGAAAGCGAGTGCCCGGAGCGGAAATCAACCACTCTATTTATAGATAAGCAATTGGGGGAGAGGAAATGGCTTATAATGTGCTGATGTTTGCTGACCCCGGAATTGATGATTCATTTGCCATCATGTATGCCTTATTAAATCCCAAAATTAATTTAGTCGGGATTGTCAGCGGTTATGGGAACACGCCAAAGGAAATGTCGATTAGGAATACAGCTTATCTTTTAAATCTTGCCGGCAGGGATGATATTCCCATTATTGCAGGAGCAGCCGGCCCCTTGTCTGGTGAACCTATTCAATATTATCCCGAAATTCATGGAAAAGAAGGGTTGGGCCCATTTAAAGTTCCGAAAGACTTAAAAAATGCTCAGGTATTTGATATGAATAAAATTATCGAAATTATATCCTTTTATAAGGAAGATCTTATAATTGTGAATGTTGGTAGATTAACAGAATTAGCGTTAATGTTTATCATATATGGAAACGATGCCCTTAAAACCGTAAAGGCCTTTTATATAATGGGAGGTGCTTTTTTAGTTCCAGGAAATATTACCGCTGAAGCAGAAGCGAATTTTTATACCGACTCGATTGCCGCAAATTCAGTAATGGAAAAAGCTCGAAATATTTATTTACATCCACTAAATATAACGAACAAGGCTATTATTACCCCTGATATCATTGATTTCTTAGCAAAAAACAGCCCAACCCCCTTTAAATCAATCATAAAGCCAGCGTATGATTACTACTTTCATGCTTATCAAAAATTTGTCCCCGGGATAAAGGGAGCTCCACTTCATGATGTTTTCCCATTAATGGCATTAGCTAATCCAGATCTGGTGAAGTATATCCCAAGAAGGGTAAGAATCGAGGAATTTGGCGCGGCAAAGGGAAAAAGCATAGCCGATTTTCGACCAAAGCCAGACCCGGAACCGCCAGTAACACTGGATCAAATCGGAATGGAAGCCGATTTACAGAAATATGTTGTGGACTTTATGGAAGTTTTTTTACAGGGAGAATAAAAAAAGGAAATAAACTGCAAAGCTGTTCTTTTGACAATTTTAAAATATAAAGGTATTATTAAAGTATGCTATTAAGTTCGGAAATTATTTTCATAAAAGGTGATGCAGGAGTGCATCACCTTTTTTTGATAAAGCGGGAATAAATCTTAAATGATGCAAATACAATTAAATGATTGCTTACTTTATTTTCCGCATAGATAAAAAAGCTTTGCAATATGTTAAAGGGGTGAGTAGTTTGGCTTTTGGCAGACGTAATGAAGAGGAAGTTAAATTAGAAGAAACAAAGATTTGGAAATGTAATTCAGATACATGCAATTGCTGGGTTCGCGATAATTTTAAAAGCGGTGATGTTCCCCTCTGCCCTATATGCAAAAGTGAAATGAGTCTTACAACAAAAGAATTGCAGGTCATCCATAACCATAGCAAAAATTTCATGTGAAAATAAAAAGTAGGGATTTTCACTACGGGTTCCGTTCCCTATCACTAACATTAAAAATGTAAGTTAAAATGAGTGCCAATTTTGAAATTGACACTCATTTTTTATTGGTGTAAAGCCATTTGGGTAGAACTTACATATTAATTTGTATAGGGAAATGCACCACAAATTGTAGGGGGACAATGGCTGTTGTACCCCTATAATTTTACTTCAATTTGATAGACAAGTTATCTTACAAAAAATTCTTAGAAACATAAGTAGTCTTACATTAATTGAGTAATGAGTGATATTTAAAATAAACGGAGATTTTTCGGTTATTTGCAAAATGGAGCTCGTTTCGGGGTAAATAAGGGGATGATTTCCGGTTAAGCAAAGGAAAATCCCCTATTTTCATGTTTTTCGAGTCAATAGGCGGAATCTTTCCGTCTATTTTAGCTATTTTCAGTGCTATTTCCAAATTAAGAGAAATTTCTCCGCTTATTTATCAAACTAGGTGCTTAACTTGCCCCCCCCCCAACCGATAAGAGCGGACCCAGATGAGGGAATCAGCATCTTTTTATCGAGTAACATTCAGGTACCGGTATTAAAAATGGCTTAGTCGAGCCATTTTATTTTTAATAGCAAAAACAGATACAAAAGGCAGTACCAATTGGGCTGTATTTTCGGGTTTTGCAACATGAAACGGAACCCGTTAAGATTTCCCCTACTTTTTTTTATTGAATACTATTTTCCTTACAATATTGTAGAACCAATTCTTCCTCGTCGTCCTCGAGGGCAAAGTCCAGCACTTTTTCGCTGCCTCTTTCGAAAAAATGATAGTTGGAAATCTTTGCTCCTTCCTCATCTTTTACGAATATCAACTTTATTCCCACACCTTTTTCAGAAAAAAGCTCATCCTCGTCATCTACTTCAAGGTGAAGGAAAAATTCATAACGGTCGCCGGATAATAATCCAAATGGATCTTCAAGCTTTTCGACTGTATGTCCAGTAATGTTCAAAATAATCATCCTTTGCTTATGTAAAGTCCTTTATATTATACACATTTCTAACTAATAAAAATAAAAAACACTTCTTTAAAAGTGTTTTAAACAGATTTTATGTATGGAGGAGAAGATGAGATTCGAACTCACGCAACGGTTGCCCGCCCTAGCGCATTTCGAGTGCGCCCCCTTATAACCACTTGGGTACTTCTCCATTTGGAGCGGGTGACGGGAATCGAACCCGCGCCGCCAGCTTGGGAAGCTGGAGTTCTACCATTGAACTACACCCGCAATATGCCCTTCGACAGAATTGATTATACCATATTAATACTAAATCTTCTAGTTAAATGATTGCACCTTAATGGATCAATCAACTATATCATTTAAAAACAATCAAAAACGTTCATAATTTGAAAGTTTTTGAAAGAAAATGATTGATTTCTGTAATCGGTTTCAGTATTATATAATTAAGAACAAAAATTCTAGGTGGTGATGACATGTTAACACCCGAACGTCATCGAATGATTTTACAGCTATTGAAAGAAAAAAATATCGTGAAAATACAGGAAATCGTTGAAATGACCGATACTTCTGAATCGACAATCCGCCGTGATTTATCACAATTAGAAGAAGAAAAGCATTTAAAAAGAATTCACGGCGGGGCGCAAAGACTTCAGGGGAAATTACAAGAGCCGAGCATGGTTGAGAAATCTTCCAAAAACCTTCAAGAAAAACGGAAAATTGCCAAATATGCGGCAGGTTTAGTGGAAAAAGGTGACTGCATTTATCTTGATGCCGGATCAACGGTCGTCGAAATGATTGAATTCTTAACAGAAACAGATATCGTTGTCGTCACAAATGGTCTGTCTCACCTGATACCGCTATTAAATAAAGGAATTTCAACTTATTTAATAGGCGGTTTAGCTAAACCGAAAACAAACGCCATTATTGGACGAGGTGCATTGGCAAGCCTTGATCTTTACCGCTTTGATAAATGTTTTTTAGGAGTAAACGGAATCCATCCAGAGTTTGGGTTCACCACTCCAGATCAAGAAGAGGCAATGGTGAAAGAAAAGGCAATCTCCCTTTCAAGAGAAGCATATGTTTTGGCGGATGAATCGAAGTTTTCCGAAATCGCCTTTGCGAAAATTGCTGATCTTAGTAAAGCATTCATTATTACAAATGAAATGGATCAAGAAACTCAGACACTATATGAAAATAGAACAAAATTAAAGGTCGTGACTTCATGATATACACATTAACATTAAATCCCTCTGTTGATTACATTGTTCAATTGGAAAGTTTTCAATTAGGTGAATTAAATCGGACGACACAGGAAACAAAATTTCCTGGCGGGAAGGGAATAAACGTTTCCAGGGTTTTAAGTTCAATCGGTGTATCCAGTAAAGCGCTTGGTTTTACCGGCGGATTTACCGGGAAGTACATTGAGGATTACCTTCATACCGAGCAGATTGCTACCGATTTTATCAATGTGAAGGAAGATACCCGGATTAATATTAAGCTTAAAACTGGTCAGGAAACGGAAATAAATGCAAATGGCCCAATGATCACGGAAGACAACTTCAAGAAATTAAAAGAACAAATTGGTCAATTAACAGATAATGACCTTTTAGTTTTAGCCGGCAGTATACCATCGACCCTGCCTTCCTCAACCTATGAAGAACTTGTGAAAATCTGTAGGGAAAATGGTACTGCATTTGTCGTGGATGCAGAAGGAGATTTGTTAAAAAAGGTTCTCTCCTATCATCCGTTTTTAATCAAGCCAAATCATCATGAGCTTGGTGAATTGTTCCAAACAACCATAACAAGCTGTGAAGAAGTAATACCTTTCGGAAAAAGGCTAATTGAAATGGGAGCCGGGAATGTGATCGTTTCGCTTGCAGGCGAAGGTGCTGTTTTTATAAATAAAGATAGATCATTAATTGCTGAAGTGCCTAAAGGAAACGTAAAAAATTCAGTTGGCGCTGGGGATTCAATGGTGGCAGGCTTTCTTGCTGAATTTTTAAAAAGTTCAAATGTGGAAAAGGCGTTTCAATATAGTGTGGCATCAGGCAGTGCTACTGCATTTTCACTTGGTTTATGTAAGAAGGATTTAATAGAGGAGCTCCTTGTACAAGTAAAAATAAGAGAAGTGAATTAGGAGGAGAAAGGCATGAAAATTACTGAACTTCTAACCAAGAAGACAATTGTATTAAATATTGAGGGGAAACAGAAGGAAGAGGCCATCGATCAGCTTGTCGATTGTCTGTTTAAGGCAGATAAAATCTCAGACAAGCAGGAATTTAAAGCGGCCATTTTAAAACGGGAAGACCAAAGCACAACCGGAATCGGGGATGGAATCGCGATTCCCCACGCAAAAGTGAAAGCGGTTAAGGAAGCAGCAATTGCCTTTGGGAAATCGATTTCCGGTGTGGATTACCAATCATTAGATGGAGCGCCAGCACATTTATTCTTTATGATTGCCGCACCAGAAGGAGCGAACAACACCCATTTAGAAGCGTTAGCACGTCTATCTGGACTATTGATGAAGCAGGAAGTCCGTGAAAAGCTGTTAAAGGCAAACACAGCTGATGAAATAATAAAGGTTATCAATCAATATGACCAGGAAGAAGAACAAGTTCAGGATGTTTCTGATAAAAAGAACGCAATCGTAGCGGTTACGGGCTGCCCGACAGGAATCGCCCATACTTATATGGCGGCCGACTCCCTTAAAGCCAAAGCGGCTGAAATGGGTGTGGATATTAAGGTTGAAACAAACGGTTCCGGCGGGGCAAAAAATGTTCTTACAGATGCAGAGATTGAAAACGCAGTAGCAGTGATTATTGCGGCAGATATCAATGTTGAAATGGAAAGATTTAAAGGTAAGCATGTCATTCAAGCAGCGGTAGCCGATGGAATTCGCAAGCCGCAAAACTTAATTGAACGGGCATTAAAACAGGATGCACCTGTTTATGCAGGGAATGGCAACCAAAGTAAAAATGATGGAGATTCAAAAGGCAGATCAGGTTTCTATAAACACTTAATGAATGGTGTTTCCAATATGCTTCCGTTTGTAGTCGGAGGCGGGATCCTAATTGCGATTTGCTTTATGTTCGGTTACAACTCCTTTAAACCAGGAGACCCAACCTATAATAAGATTGCTGAAGCATTGATGACAATTGGCGGCGGAAATGCCTTTGGTTTAATTGTACCAGTCCTTGCCGGATTTATCGCACTAAGCATCGCAGACCGTCCAGGATTTGCACCGGGAATGGTTGGCGGTATGATGGCCGCAAGCAGTGGCGCAGGTTTCCTAGGAGGGATGGTTGCCGGTTTTCTTGCAGGTTATGTGGTCGTTCTGTTGAAGAAAGTATTTGCCGGCCTTCCACAGTCATTGGAAGGAATTAAAAGTATTTTATTATATCCGCTTTTTGGAATCGGAATTACTGGATTTATCATGATGTTTGCCATTGATCAGCCAGTAACCTGGTTAAACAAAGAAATCACCCATTTGTTATCAGGACTTGGTGCAGGAAATGCCATTCTTTTGGGAATTATCTTGGGTCTAATGATGGCTTTTGATATGGGTGGACCAATTAATAAAGCTGCATATGTTTTTGGAACTGGTTTACTTGCTAGTGGCGTATATGGGCCGATGGCCGCAATTATGGCAGCCGGTATGGTGCCGCCGCTAGGAATTGCCATTGCCACTACTTTATTCAAGAACAAATTTAACAAGCAGGAGCGAGATGCCGGAAAAGCCTGCTATATCATGGGACTTTCGTTTATTACGGAAGGAGCCATTCCATTTGCAGCTGCAGACCCATTCAGGGTGATTCCAGCTAACATGATTGGTGCAGCAGTTGCAGGTGCATTAACGATGGCTTTTCACATCGGATTAAGAGCTCCACATGGCGGGATATTCGTTGTATTTTTAGTGCAGCATGGTGCTGTTCAGTATGCGTTATCAATTTTAATCGGGGCAGTGGTTTCTGCTTTATTGATCGGATTCTTAAAAAAACCAGTGAAAACAATATAATTTATATGAGCCGGTAAACTCTGTTTACCGGCTTTAAATTTCCATACATATAAAGAAAAAGCTTGGAATAACATTTTAAGTGGTAATTGTAATTTCATTAGGGGGAGATGGGATGAACGATGTGTTTGAGAAAACAGCAAGGTTCGAGCATCGATTCTGGCTGCAAATTTTAGGTGATCATTCCCGGTTTATCCATGCTGCATTAGCACCAGTTGAAAAAAGCGAGATTCAAATTGCAGCTGATTTTATAAAACGATTTGATGCACTGCTTGATAGGTCAAAATCAGGGGAAATCATTCAACTTTCCATGGATGCGGAAGCAGAGACACTAAAGCTTCGGGAATTCAAATTTACGTTAATAAAACGACATTTAGTTGGAAAAATAAAAATTCATTTATCAGCGACATTCCTGGGTCACATGGTCAATGAATTAGAAGAATATTTACGGATTTTAAAGCATCTTAACGCAAAGGAAATTCCACCGGTCTATCATGAACTCCATCATCATTTAGTTTGGGTATTAGATGCTGCCGGGCATGCAGATGCCATATCCACTAATTTAGATAGTGTTGAAAAAAGATTAAGAGAAAAGAGCGATCGTTTTATAAAGCATTTTGAAGACTTTTATTTAAAAGCGGTTGAATTGGCAGGATTCTTAAGGACGCAGTTAACTGCTTTTCCAGCCTTGGAGAAATATAATTCGGATGTGAAATTGGAAATTAAACTTTTTCAAAATTTTCTTCATGAAATTGAAGAGCTGGAGTTAAGTGCCCAGGCATTAGGAACTTTTTCCCCCTTAATGGCCGACCATATGACTCGTGAGGAATGTTATTTTTTGATGAAGCTGGCTGAGTCAACAAAAGGTGAAAGCCCAAACTGCGATCCCACAAAGCCGCGTTTGAATGAGAATCTATAACCCTAAAGAAGAGGCTGACCCAAAACTAGGGGACAGCCTCTTTCTTTCGTTAAGTTAATGCTGGCTTTTTTTATCGGGTTTAATGGCCATCAAAGCGACACAGGCTGCCACGATACTAAGGCTGCTCAGCAAAATAAATATCCAATGGTTGGATTGTTTCATAAGTACTGCAATCAAGGGGGGACCCGCTGCTACCCCGATAAATCTCATGGAACTGTAGATAGAGGTAATGGTTCCCCGCTCTTTCTTCTCAATTCCTTCCGTGATGAGTGCATCCAGACATGGAAGACCGGCTCCGATTCCGACACCGCTAATTAAAAACATGCTAATCATAAACCAGAGCTTTATGGAAAACCAAAGGGCCGCGATCGAAAGGGCAGCAGCGACGATACCGCCAAACGTTAACCATTTCATCAAAATTTTATTTTTCTTAATAATCTTACCCGATATAAAAGAGGACAAACAGAGTGCCCCGAGTGGCAGGGCTAAGAAAAACCCTTTTTTCAAATCGTGAATTCCGTATTCTTTCTCAAAAATTTCCGAAAGGTAAAACAAGATCCCAAACAGAATGAGCATCAGGATACCGCCAATAAAAAAAATAGCATAAAGCCATTTCCCTTGTTGGGTAAAAATTTTCTTTACGTTTTTGAAGAATTGTTTAAATGGTATCGGCTTTTCGGAAGTTTTTGGACATTTCACTAAAAAAATCATTAAAACGACTGAAAGGAGACAAAATACTGGAAATGAAAAAAAGGGTAAAAACCATAAAAAGCCGGCTAGAAATGCTCCTAAAATGGGACTTAACACCTTCCCAAAGGTATTGGATGTTTCAATTAATCCAAGGCAGCTGCTAACATCGTCATCATTTTTAAACATATCTCCGACTAATGGCATGACAATTGGGGCAGCACCAGCTGCTCCAACACCCTGAAGGGACCTCCCGACCAATATCAGCCAATAGGCATGATCCATTTTCCAAGCCGCAAACCCTGAGATAAGCCCGCCGATGCCGGCGATAATCAGGCTCGGGATAATGACCTTTTTCCTCCCAATATGATCTGATAAGTATCCTGCGATCGGTATTAAAAAAATAGCAACAATCGAATAAACTGTAATAACCATACTTGTTTGAAAAGAGGAAATCGATAATTTTTTTTCCATCGAAGGTAAAACTGGGATTAACATGGAATTCCCTAATGTCATGACTAAAGGTATGGATGAAAGCGACAGTATGGCCCACTTTTGCTTGGACACTTCATTAGATTTTTTTTGCTGCCCAGAAACAGAGGTTTTATTTTTAGCTCCTCTTGGATTGGAGCAGAGCTGATCAATATAATCCATTTAGCTTCAATCCCGCCTTCATGATTTGCTACTGTTAATATAAGCTATTTCGTGTGAAAATACTTAGTGAGTCAAAATCCTTTTATTGGAAAAATGAAAGGGTGTATTCATTTCAAAAATAATCAAATTTAATGATTGACATTTAGAGCAGAAGTGATTATGATAAATATCAATAAACATGAATGATATGGCGTTGATGAAGAGTAGTAGCTATTGCGAATTCTTTAGAGAGCTGATGGTAGGTGCAAATCAGTGAAAGCGTAATTGTGAATGGACTTCAGAGCTCCAAACCGAACCTTTGTTAAGGTGTAGGCTTTGGCGAAAATCTCATCGTTACAAGAGACAGATATTCAAGCTAATTGCTTCGATATCGGTAAAGTGAGCTAATTTTTTAGCTAATGAAGGTGGCACCACGGGTCTTCCGTCCTTTTTGGATGGGGGCCCTTTTTGTATTTTTTTAACTAAATAATGAAAAATTGTTGAGCAAGAGGAGTACCATATTTGATTCTTTTCAGAGAGCCGGGGCAGGTGAAAGCCGGTAAGAATGGGTATGTGGAATGGACTTGCGAGAGGCGGCCCGAACATTAAAGTAGGGCAGCACGGAGTTCCACCGTTAAAAGGATAGGATATCGGCCATGGCCTGTATCTGAAAGAGGAAGCAGAGGTTTACCTGCTTCAAACGGAGGTGGCACCACGGTTATAAGAATCGTCCTCTATATGCATATCTTGTTATGCATATAGAGGACGATTTTTTATTTGGGAGGAATTTAAAAATGATTGTAAAAAATGGATGCATTTTAAAAGAATTAACAGGTGACATACTTACCCCTATTTCCATTCTGCAAAAGATTACCGGCCGCAAAAAGTTTTTGTTGGAAAGCTCGCTGAAATATCATGATTCGGGGAGATATTCGTTTATCGGAGCCGATCCCGCTTTTGAATTGATTTCCAGAGGGAATGAAAACCAAATCATTACCCGAAACGGTCAGGAAAAAAAGATTATCGCGAATCCGCTTGAATTAATAAAAAGCCTACTGCCGGTCAGAAAAACTTTAGACGTGCCATTTCCATTTCAATCAGGCGCCATTGGGTATGTTGGCTATGATATTATTCGTCAATTCGAGGAAATTGGCTGCGAATTTGAAAATGGTTTGAATATGCCGGATGTTCATTTAATGTTTTTTGAAGAAATCATTGTTTTTGATCATCAAGAGGAGAAGGTTTTCATTTGCGGCATGCCTCTTTTAGAAGAAACGACAGAAGCACTGCTCGAAAAAAGAGTATTACAGAGAGAAATGGAAATAAAAAAGCCAGATGTTTACATGGAGGATGAACCGTTTCATTTTAGCGGCTTTAAACCGGAAATAACAAAGGAAACCTTTATGAAAAATGTTGAAGTGGCGAAAGAACACATCATGAAAGGGGATATTTTCCAAGTGGTTCTTTCACAAAGGATGAAATCCTCCTTCCAAGGAAAACCATTATCTCTTTATCGAAGGCATCGAGCCCACAACCCGACACCGTATATGTTTTATATTGAATTCGATCAATATACCGTTATTGGTTCATCCCCGGAAAGCTTGATTAAGACAAGGGGAAAGAAGGTTTTTGCCAATCCGATTGCCGGAACAAAAAGAAGGGGCTTGAATCCTCAAATGGATCAACAGCTCGCGGAAGATCTTCTAAGTGATGAAAAGGAATTGGCAGAGCATAAAATGCTTGTCGACCTTGGGAGAAATGATTTAGGCAGGGTTTGTCAGTTTGGGACTGTTCAGGTTGAAAAGTTTATGGAGATTGAAAAATACCGGTATGTTATGCATCTGGTATCGGAGGTAAGCGGGGAGCTTAGAGAAGGTCAAACAAGCCTTGATGCCCTTGCCGCCTGCCTTCCAGCTGGTACAGTTTCAGGAGCACCTAAAATCAGGGCGATGGAAATTATCAATCAATTGGAGAAATCCAAGCGTGGTCTTTATTCCGGGGCAATTGGATATTTATCGGCAAATGGAAATCTCGATTTTGCCCTAGCCATCCGCACAATGATTTTAAAGGAAGATACAGCTTATATTCAAGCAGGTGCGGGAATCGTATACGATTCCAATCCGGAGTCTGAATATGAAGAAACAATCAATAAATTAAAAGCATTTTTGGAGGGCGGACGATGATTTTATTGATCGATAATTTTGATTCCTTTACCTTTAATCTTTACCAATATTTGGGTGAATTAGGAGAAGAGGTTAAGGTTTACCGGAACAATCAACTTTCCATTGAAGAAATCAAGGCTTTGAATCCAAAAGCAATCATCCTGTCACCGGGACCGGGCGCTCCAAAGGATGCAGGTATTTGCATTGAAGTTATTCAGTCCTTTTTTCGTAAAATTCCTATCCTTGGAATTTGTTTAGGTCATCAGGCCATAGGAGCTGCTTTTGGAAGCGAAATTAAAAGAGCCGCCACCATTAAGCATGGTAAGACATCTCAAATCAATCATGATGGAAAGGGGCTTTTTCAATATTTACCATCTCCTTTGGAAGTAATGCGCTATCATTCCCTAACCATTGATAAGAGGAATCTTTCTCCTGAAATCGAACCTGTTGCTTTTTCGATGGATGATCAGGAAGTGATGGCGATTAAACATCGGGATTATCCAACTTACGGGCTGCAGTTTCACCCTGAATCAATTGGAACGCCCGTTGGGAAACAATTGCTTAAAAATTTTTTACTTGAGATAGAAGGGAAGCGGAATGATGAAGAATTATTTACTCCAATTAGCTGAGAAGAAATCCTTCACAGAATATGAGATGAAAGAAGCTGTGGGTGCTATTTTAGGTGATGAAGTGTCAGAAAGTGAAATTGCCGCCTTCTTAATGGGGTTAAAATCAAAAGGGGAAACCGTGGAGGAAATTGTCGGTATTGTTCAAGCCTTGAAGGGAAATACGTTAAAGTTTACCAATAAATTTCCGAATGTTCTGGATAATTGCGGAACTGGAGGAGATGGATCTTCCAGTTTTAACGTCAGCACCACATCCGCTTTTGTCATCGCCGGAGCAGGAATCCCTGTTGCCAAACATGGCAACAGATCGATTTCCAGTAAAACGGGCAGTGCTGATGTACTGGAATACTTGGGGATTAATTTAAATTTATCTGCTGAGAGAATTGAAGAAATTCTTCAAGAAATCGGGATCGCATTTCTATATGCTCCCCATGTACACCCAAAACTAAAAAAAGTAACAATGGTGCGAAAGCAGCTTAAAATACCAACCATTTTCAATTTTATTGGTCCATTAACTAACCCAATCGACTTGGATTATCAATTGCTTGGCGTATATCGCAGAGACCTGTTGAACGTATTTGCCGAGGTTCTACATCGACTTGGGAGAAAACGGGCAACAGTGCTAAATGGTGCCGGATTTATGGATGAAGCCTCTCTGCAGGGTGAGAATCATTTAACAATCTTGGACGATGGTGAAATTTGTCAATACACCATTCTCCCTGAAGAAATGGGCCTGCCGCAATATGACAACAGCTTTATTAAGGGCGGAGATTCGCGTGAAAATGCGGATATCCTTCTAAAAGTTCTGCAGGGCGAGCGAGGGGCTTATCGTGATACGGTTTTATTAAACGCAGGAATCGGTATTTTTACTGCAGGTAAAACAGAATCGATTAAAAGCGGAATCAAAATGGCAAAAGAAATCATTGATAGTGGAGCAGCTTATGAAAAGCTTCGATTATTAAAAGAAAAAACACGAATTGGACAAAGAGAGGCGATTTAGATGGGGACCATCTTAGACCGAATAATCGAGCAGAAAAAGAAAGAGGTTCTTTTATTAATAAATAATGGGCCATTCAGAGACCGGCAGGTAAAAGGTGAAAAAAGGTCACTGATAAAGAAATTGGAGGAGGCAAAGGAATTGGCGATTATTGCCGAGTTCAAACGGGCCTCACCTTCAAAAGGAAAAATCAATGAAGATGCCGATCCTGCCGAACAGGCACGCTTATATGAAAAGTTTGGCGCTTCGGCCATTTCTGTTTTAACAGATGAAACCTTTTTTAATGGCGCGTTTTCCGATTTAAAAGCGGTTAGGGAAGCCGTTAATCTGCCGATACTTTGTAAAGATTTTATTATTGATCCAATCCAAATCGATCATGCGAGTAGAAATGGTGCAGACCTGATTTTGCTAATCGCTGCCGCTTTGGATGAAAATTCATTAATTAAGCTTTATCAATATGCTGAAAGCTTGGGTTTAGAGGTCCTTGTAGAGGTTCATAACCATATCGAATTAGAAAGGGCCCTTAAAACGAATGCAAAATTAATCGGTATTAATAACCGTGATTTGAAAACATTTACTGTAACGCTTGAAATTACGGAAGCATTGGCCACACATGTTAAGAAAAAGGGAGTTTATCTCATTAGCGAAAGCGGGATTCATCATGTGGAAGATGCCAAGAGGGTGGCAAAGGCAGGTGCAAACGGAATATTGGTGGGAGAGGCCTTTATGAAAAGCTCGGATCTTACCCAAACATTTTTAGACTTATGCCAACCGCTTGCTGGGGGCGGAAAATATGAAGGTTAAAATTTGTGGAATAACAGATGTTGATACCGGGCTATCTGCAGTTCAATCCGGCGCCGATGCCATTGGATTCGTATTTGCCGAGAGCAAGCGCAAAGTCCCATTATCGGTAGCCAAAGAAATTGTGGCAAACCTTCCCAAAGAAGTTTTCAAGGTAGGAGTGTTCGTCAATGAAACAAAAGAGGAAATGGAAAGGATCGCTTCCTGTGTCGGCCTAACTCACATTCAGCTGCATGGGGATGAGAAAGCTTCTCTATGTGAATCCCTTTCATTACCTGTCATTAAAGCATTGAGTATCAGTGACCACGAGAGTCTTAAAGAAATAAACCAATTCAATTGTGAATATTTGTTGCTTGACGGACCAAAAGGAAAATACAGAGGCGGTAATGGAACGGCATTTGATTGGAAAACAATCGACCCGCAGGTTTTTGCTGGGAAAAAAATAATCCTTGCCGGGGGCTTACATGAAGGAAACGTGATGGAGGCGATTTCATTCATAAATCCTTACATGGTGGATGTCAGCAGCGGCGTTGAAACAGTGGGTAAGAAGGACCTGAAGAAAATTAAATCTTTTATTGAAAAGGCAAAAGGAAGCCTGACGGGGAGGAAATAAAATGAAACCATATACGTTGCCGAATGAAAGAGGTCATTTTGGAATATTTGGCGGGAGATTTGTTCCGGAAACATTGATGAAAGCAGTAATGGAGCTGAATCAAGCTTACGAGTTGGCCAAAATTGATCCGGAATTTCAAAGCGAGATTTCTAGATTACTAAAAGAATATGTTGGCAGGGAAACACCGCTGTACTTTGCGGAAAATCTCACAAATTATGCCGGCGGCGCAAAGATCTATTTGAAAAGGGAGGATCTTAATCATACTGGTGCCCACAAAATCAATAACGCTATTGGTCAGGCACTGCTTGCGGTCAGGATGGGAAAAAGAAAGATCGTGGCCGAAACGGGCGCCGGGCAGCATGGAGTAGCAACAGCAACCGTGTGTGCCTTGTTAAATCTTGATTGCATTATTTTTATGGGAGAAGAAGATATCAAACGACAAGCCTTGAATGTATTTAGAATGGAGCTTCTAGGTGCGAAGGTCGTAAGTGTTACCTCCGGCAGTGCAACATTAAAGGATGCCGTAAATGAAGCATTACGATATTGGGTTGCAAATGTCGATGACACTCATTATCTATTAGGTTCGGTGATGGGGCCGCATCCTTTTCCGGTCATGGTAAGAGATTTTCAAAGCGTGATTGGCAAGGAAACGAAACAGCAATTTCGCCAAATGAATGGAAAGCTGCCTGAAGCAGTGGTTGCCTGCATTGGCGGGGGCAGCAATGCCATGGGGATGTTTCATCCTTTTATTGAAGAAGAAGAGGTTCAATTATTTGGTGTTGAAGCAGCCGGTCAAGGAATTGGAACGGGTTTCCATGCTGCCTCTTTAACTGAAGGCAAACCCGGTGTTTTACATGGGGCATTAATGTATCTCCTACAGGATCAAAATGGGCAGGTTCAAGAAGCCCACTCGATTTCTGCAGGACTTGATTATCCGGGTGTTGGGCCGGAGCATAGTTATTTGAAGGATAGCGGACGAGCACAATATACCTCTATTACAGACAAAGAGGCACTTGATGCATTTCAGCTTCTATCCAGACTCGAAGGCATCATTCCTGCTCTTGAGAGTGCTCATGCTGTAGCGTTTGCTGTAAAACTGGCAGCGGAAATGAAGGAAAGCGAACATATTGTGGTGTGCCTGTCAGGACGCGGTGACAAAGATGTTGATGCAGTTAAAGCCAGGTTGGAAGGGGAGAAATAAAAGATGAACCGTATTGAACGAGCATTTAACGAATTGAAAAAATCAAATAAAAAAGCGATTGTTCCCTATATTATGGCCGGGGATGGGGGACTTAAATGCCTGACTGATCGGCTTAGGACATTAGAACAGTTTGGAGCCACAGCCATTGAAGTGGGAGTTCCATTTTCCGATCCAGTGGCGGATGGCCCTACCATTCAAAAAGCAGGTTTAAGAGCACTCTCCAACAATACTACATTAAAAGAAATCATCACTGAGCTTACCATTGCAAGAGAGGCAATTTCTGTTCCGATTCTATTAATGACTTACTTAAATCCTGTTTATGCCTATGGGATTGCCAATTTTGTTGCTGACATTAAAGAGGCGGGAATTGCCGGCTGCATTATTCCGGACCTGCCAGTTGAGGAAGAGGAAATCATAGCGCCACTTCTAGAAAAAGCAGAAATTGAATTAATCCGGCTTGTTACGATGACAACACCGGTTGAGCGAATAAAAAAGATATCGGGGATGGGAAGAGGCTTCTTATATACGGTTACAGTAAAAGGAATTACTGGTACAAGATCTGAGTACGATCAAAATCTTACCCATTTTTTAAAAAGTGTAAAAGACATAAGCCCAATTCCGGTATTAGCTGGATTTGGAATTTCAAATGAACGGCAAATGAAAGAATTATCTTCCTATTGTGATGGGGTTATCGTTGGAAGTAAAATTGTTGATTTGTTTAGGGAAAATGATTTGAATGGATTAAAAAAATTAATCGGCAGTTTATCACCTGAACACAATCTCTTATAAGGTCGCAAGCCTTGCCTGCTTTGATTATCTTTTATATAATAGGTCTATACTCGTATTAGTAAAGCATCCAAAACTTCCGGTTCCGGAAGTTTTGTTTATTTTTATTGTTATAAACGTTTTAAAATACAAGGAGCGTATTTATATGAAGGAAATGACAGTTGAAGAGCTCATCAATATTAAAAACCCAATCATCATTGATATACGATCTCCAATTGAATTTAAGGATGGTGCCATTCCTGGTGCCATTAATATTCCGTTATTTTCAGATGAAGAGCGGGCAGAAGTCGGGACCATTTATAAACATGCCGGGCAGGCTGATGCTAAATGGCGCGCAATGGAATTGGTTTCACCTAAAATACCGGAACTCTTAAGAAACATAAAGGAGCTTGCGTCTCCCGATCGTGAAATAATTATCCATTGCTGGCGCGGAGGGTCACGGAGTCATGCTGTTGTAACCTTCTTGGAATTCGCCGGCATCTATGCTTGGAAATTGATTGGCGGTTACAAGGCGTATCGATCCTATATTCTTAAACATATCCCTACAATGTTTCCTGATAAGGCGATTGTTTTACACGGGCTAACGGGTGTAGGGAAGACAGAAATCTTAAAGGATCTAAAGGAAATGGGATATCCAGTTCTTGACCTTGAGGGCATGGCAGGACATCGAGGCTCGATTTTTGGTACGATTGGCCTTGGTGAAGGTCATAATCAAAAGACCTTTGATTCACTGCTTTTTAAAGGCCTTCAGGAAATTCAAGGATTCCCGTATTTCTTGATTGAAGCGGAAAGCAAACGGATTGGAAAAGCAGTTCAGCCTGAGGAGTTAATGGATAAAAAGCTAAATGGCATCAATATTTATATCCATACTCCAATGGAGCAGCGAGTAGCCCATCTTATCAATGAATATGTGACACCTTATGAAAACGAATCTTGGTATTTTGATAAGATTAACGATGGTTTAACAAAAGTGCTCAGAAGGATTAGTAATGGAGACATCAAAAAAAGATTGCTTGAAACAATAGAGAGTCGGAAGTATCCGGACATGATCGGCATTTTGCTAGAACATTATTATGACCCGCGGTACGATCACAAACGATATGAATATGAAGGCGATTTTATTGATTTACCGGCTGAAAATCCAAAAGAAGCAGTGGAAAAAATAGTGAATCATTTAGAATGTTTATCAATTGTAAGCAAAAGGAAAGTCGAACAGCATTTCTAATCAAATTTTAATGTTTTTTTCATCTTTTTTTCTATTTTTCGTTATAAGATGTGGTTGTATGGAAATGAATTAGGGAACCAATCATTCAAGAACGGTGAATATGATTACATTTTGCTTAAGTTCATTTTAATGCTGCTTAAAATTAGCTTAACCAAAATGAGGGTTTCCGATTAAAAAACACATGCTTTTCGAAGCATGTGTTTTTTATTGACTACTCTTACCAAATTATTAGAAAATTTTCATTTGCTTTTCATATTCATTTAAGGTTAACGAATTACAATGTGGTTACTGTTCACCTAGAAAACAAAGAAATCAAATCAATCCATTCCATCTAGAAATCGAACTATTGCAAAAAAACGGTTTAAGGAGGAATGACTCATGCTTTTAGGGAGAATTGTAATCATCGCTCTTTTCTCATTAAGTGCACTATCCATTTTTTCCTATCAATCCATTGAGATTGTTCATGCCATCATGAATTTAATTCATGACAAACATCAGTTAAAATAAAGTTAATGATGTTAATAAAAAATTGCGAGTGTGGAATAAATGCCTAGACTTTTAATCATTGAAGATGAAAAGAATTTAGCCAGGTTTCTTGAATTAGAATTAAAGTATGAGGGGTATGAAACCAAGGTTTACGCTGATGGAAGAACTGGTTTGCATGCCGCTATGAATGAAAATTGGGATGCGATTCTTCTCGATCTCATGCTGCCGGAATTGAACGGCATGGAGGTGTGCAGAAGAATCAGACAAACCAATAAAACGATTCCTGTTATTATGATTACCGCAAGGGATAGTGTGCTTGACCGTGTCTCAGGGCTTGATAGCGGGGCAGATGATTATCTAATAAAGCCTTTTGCGATTGAAGAATTATTAGCAAGATTAAGATCCTTGATGAGAAGGGTTGAGGCATTAGCAACGCATGATATAACCACGATGACTTTTAAGGATCTTTCCGTTGAATTAGAATCATGTGTCGTTAAAAAAGGTGAAAAAATCATCGGACTAACAAAACGTGAATATGATTTATTGGTTATTTTTATGAGCAATATTAATATTGTTTTATCACGGGAAGTTCTCCTAAATAAAGTTTGGGGATATAATACTGGCGTTGAAACCAATGTGGTGGATGTATACGTACGCTATTTAAGAAACAAATTAGATGAACCGAACGCTGTTAGTTATATTCACACCGTTCGCGGTACGGGATATGTGATGAGATGATTAATAGGATACAACAAACAATGAATAGACTGCCATGGCAGACGAAACTGGTTATGAGTGGGTCTGCTGCGATTTTTTTTACTTTCTTTATTTTCAGCTTTTTAGAATATCATACTGTTGCAAACTGGATGCTGAATCGTGAGGAAATAGCCGCAAATCGGACATTAACTGATATCGGTACCTATTTTAAAGAAAAATCAGGTACTCTAACAATCGGGGAAATCAAAAATAGTAAAGAATTTTTAAGGAAAATGAATGATAAAGATCAACTAATACGTGTATACGACCAAAAAGGAAATGTGGTTGTATCAGATAAAAATGGGGAATTCACGGTCTTAGAGCCAACACCTGTAAATTCACGGTCCACTGAGAAAGTATCTGTGGAAGGAAAAGAAGCAATTGTCGCAAGATTGCCTTTAAAGGGAAAACATTTTGACGGAACGCTGGAGGTTTTCAGACAATTAAATAATTATGTTAAGATGATGGACCGCTTTTTTTGGGTAATGACGGTATTTGGTATTGCCGCGATCCTTTTCAGTGCATTAAGCGGCTTAATCCTTGCAAAGCAGCTGTTAGCGCCGGTTAGGGATTTGTCAATGGCCATGAAAAAAATAAAAGAAAACGGGTTCCAGGGAAGAATGGAAGTATATCGTCATAAGGACGAATTAACAGACCTCATTAACCTATTTAATGAAATGATGGATGAAATTGAAAAGTCCTTTTTGAAACAAAAACAATTTGTTGAGGATGCCTCACATGAATTAAGGACTCCGGTCTCCATTCTCGAGGGCCATCTTTCATTATTGCAGCGCTGGGGGAAAAAGGATCCTGCGATTTTGGAGGAATCCTTAGATGCCTCATTACAGGAGGTTTCCCGATTAAAAAAGCTGATTATTGATTTGCTTGAACTGACGAGAGCGGAGAATTCCAGAACATTAGGAGGAGAAAAAGCTCTGGTCCCCAGGGTTTTACAGCAGCTTGTAAAAAATCTGGAAATCATTCACCCTGATTTTCTTTTTTCTTTGGAAATCAATGAACCTATACCCAAAATCGCGATGTCTGAACAACATCTGCAGCAAATCATGATTATTCTCTTAGATAATTCCATTAAATATTCCAAAGAAAATAAGACAATCAAAATCTCCGTTTTAAAACAGGATTCTGATATTGTCATAACGGTCATTGATTACGGAATAGGAATACCTTCTGAACATGTTTCGAATGTTTTTAATCGTTTTTATCGAATTGATAAAGCCCGCAGCCGTGAAAGAGGAGGAACGGGACTTGGTTTATCCATTGCTAAAAAATTAATTGAAAAGAATAATGGGAAAATTTTGATCGAAAGTGCAGAGGGAATCGGTACCAAAGTAATCGTCCACCTTCCCCTTTCGAAAGAAAAAATGTAGTACTCTTTTTATTCATAACATTTTAGGGCCGAAAAAATTCGGCCCGTTTTTTTGTATAGAATTTGGTAATAGTAATAAAGATTAAATAAAAAAAGTATTTTCCTGTGAGGGGGAAAAAGTATGAGCAGTCAAAATGGAAACAAAAAAGCGTATTTGGAGAGCTTTTTTGGGCCCAATCTTGGATATGTAATCGATCAATTTGAGCAATATCAACACGACCCGGATTCAGTTGTCCCTGAGATGAAAGAATTTTTTGAGCAGTACAATGAAATGGACTTATATCCATTTGAACAAACAAGAGAGCACCTATCAGAAAAAACAAACGGAAATTTTGAAAAAATATTTGAGGCGGTTAAGCTTGCCGAAAATATTCGCTCCTATGGACATTTAGTTGCAAAAATTTATCCGTTGGGAAATAAGCGCCCTGAAGTGGAGCATTTAGAATTACCCACTTATGGACTCCATCCAGATGATTTAAAGGAAATGGGTCCAAATATTTTTTTAAAAAACCCGCCTGCATCAATCAGGACAGCTTATGAAGCTTATTTGTTATTAAAGGATAAGTATACAAATTCCATTGCCTATGAATTACATCACGTACATAACGTTGACGAAAAGAACTGGCTGCTTAACAGGATTGAACAGGGAACATCACAATCCCTTTTAACTCATGAGAAAAAACTAACCATTTTAAAAAGGCTTATAGAAGTGGAGGCATTTGAGAAATTCTTGCATAAAACATTTGTAGGCCAGAAGCGCTTTTCAATTGAGGGCTTAGATGTAATGGTTCCATTAATTGATGAAGTAATATCAGAGGCCATACATGACGGGGCAGAAAATATTAACATTGGAATGGCGCACAGGGGGAGATTGAATGTCCTTGCCCATGTACTTGGTAAGCCATATGAGATGATTTTTGCTGAATTCCAGCATGCCCCTAATAAGGAGCTTGTCCCTTCTGAGGGGTCAATTGGAATCAATTTTGGCTGGACTGGTGATGTCAAATACCATCTTGGTTTAAAACGAGAAATTACAAGTGAAGATGCCAAAACAGCGAAAATTACTCTTGCAAATAACCCAAGCCATCTAGAATATGTGGGGTCGGTGGTGGAAGGATACACCCGGGCAGCACAGGACGATCGAAAAAATCCAGGATATCCGAAGGAAAATCTGAAGTCCGCCCTTGCAATTTTAATCCATGGGGATGCCGCTTTTCCCGGAGAGGGCATCGTCCCTGAGACATTAAACTTAAGCCGCCTAAAAGGATATCGAACTGGCGGAACCATTCATATTATCTCAAATAATACAATCGGATTTACGACAGAGTCTGAGGATTCTAGGTCAACCCGTTATGCCAGTGACCTTGCCAAAGGATTTGAGATTCCAATTCTTCATGTTAATGCTGACGACCCGGATGCCTGTATTTCAGCAGCCTATCTAGCTGCGGAATATCGCTCGGTTTTCCAAAAGGATTTTCTAATTGATTTAGTTGGCTATCGAAGATTTGGTCATAATGAAATGGATGAACCGATGGCGACGAGTCCGCAAATGTATTCGCTTATCAATAACCATCCGACTGTAAAAGAAATTTACGCAGAAACTCTTAAAAAAGCTGGACTTGTAAGTGAAGAAGAAATGAATAAATTTGAAGCGGAAACTCAAGAAAAACTTGAAACTGCTTTTAGAAAAGTTTCAAAAAATAAAGACGATCATGAGGTTAAGGTACCCGAGCCACCTTCTTTCCAATTTGACCAGTCAGCAGGTATCACAAATGTCTCACTGGAAAAATTGAAGACGATTAACCAAGAAATTTTGCAATGGCCTTCAGGATTCCATGTTTTTACAAAACTTGAAAGAATCTTGAAACGGCGCGAATCGGCACTGGATGAAAACGGTAAAGTGGACTGGGCATTGGCAGAAACACTTGCCTATGCGACGATTTTAGCCGATGGCATTCCCATCAGATTAACAGGTCAAGACACGGAGAGGGGGACGTTCGCCCATAGGAATTTAGTTTTGCATGACAGCCAGAATGGTCAAACCTTTTCTCCACTTCATCATTTCCCAAGTGCAAATGCATCATTTGCTATTTATAATAGCCCGTTAACTGAAGCTGGCGTATTGGGATTTGAGTACGGCTATAATATTTTCGCACCGGAAACCTTAGTCATTTGGGAAGCGCAGTTTGGCGATTTTGCTAATGCCGCCCAAGTAATCATTGATCAATTTATTGCTGCTGGAAGGGCTAAATGGGGCCAAAAATCCGGGCTGGTCATGCTCCTTCCGCACGGTTATGAAGGACAGGGGCCGGAACATTCAAGTGGAAGGCTAGAAAGATTTTTACAGCTCGCTGCTGAAAAAAACTGGACAGTGGCAAACCTAACAAGTGCGGCACAATATTTTCATTTATTAAGACGCCAGGCAGCTATTCTTACAAAAGATGAAGTGCGTCCGCTTGTGGTGATGTCACCAAAAAGTTTATTGCGCAATCCACTCGTGTCCTCCTCTGGTACAGATTTAAGTGAAGGAGGATTTAAACCGGTAATTGAGCACTACTCGTTGAATGGAAAGGAAGAACAGGTGGAAAGGATTGTCTTATGCTCTGGAAAAATAGCCATTGATCTTGCTGAGCAGCTCCAGAATGGAACTAATTATGAATGGCTACAAGTACTGCGTTTGGAAGAAATCTATCCCTTCCCAACAGCCATCATGAAGGATATTTTTAACCGCTGCCCAAATGTAAAGGAAATATATTGGGTACAGGAAGAGCCTAAAAACATGGGGGCATGGTATTTTGTCGAACCAAGAATCAATGAGATTGCACTGAATGGAATTAAAGTTAAATATATTGGACGCCGCCGCAGGTCCAGCCCTGCAGAAGGGGATCCAACTGTCCATAAGCTTGATCAATCAAAAATATTGCAAGCTGCGTTAAACAGAACAGATGAAGGAGGGCAAAGCAATGGCTGAAATAAAGGTTCCAGAATTAGCAGAATCAATAAGTGAAGGAACAATTGCCAAATGGCTTAAAAATGTCGGGGAGCATGTAGAGCAAGGGGACTATCTGTTAGAGCTTGAAACTGACAAGGTAAACGTGGAAATCATTTCAGACTTTTCAGGGACAATAACGGAACAAAAATTTGCAGAAGGGGATACTGTACGGGTTGGTGAAATCATTGCCATCGTTGATGAAAGCGGCATACAGGCAGGACAGCAGACAGTCCAGCAACCAACAAATGTAGAAAAGGCTGAACCGGCAAAAGATGAAATGAAACCGCCAGAAGCCGTGAATACATTAAATCAACCCCCTGAACAAAAGGCAGAAGGAAATCTTGATCGGCCCATTGCTTCTCCGGCAGCTCGAAAGCTTGCAAGGGAAAAAGGGCTCAATTTACAAGAAGTACCAACAAGTGATCCGTTGGGAAGAATTCGTAAGCAAGATGTATCATCCTATCAGCCGGAACAAAAGACTACCCCATCGGGCAGAGATGTAAAGGCAGTACCACCAATCTTAGCGGAAGAAGCCTCGAAGCCAATGATACGCGAGCGGATGTCCAGACGAAGATTAACGATTGCCAAGCGATTAGTAGAAGTTCAGCAAACAGCTGCAATGTTGACCACCTTTAATGAAGTGGACATGACAGCGATTATGGATTTAAGAAAACGAAGAAAAGATAAGTTTTTTGAAGAAACAGGTGCCCGTTTAGGATTCATGTCATTTTTCACAAAGGCAGTTGTCGGGGCACTTAAGAAGTATCCATACTTAAATGCAGAAATTCAAGGTGAAGAACTTTTGCTGAAAAAGTTTTATGATATCGGTGTGGCCGTGGCAGCAGAAGAAGGTCTTGTCGTTCCAGTGGTTCGGGATGCTGATCGGAAATCATTTGCGGAAATTGAACAGGATATTTCCCAATTGGCAGAAAAAGCTAGAACAAATAAACTAGCCTTAAAAGATTTGCAAGGGGGAACGTTTACGATTACAAATGGGGGGGTATTTGGTTCCTTGCTTTCTACTCCCATTCTAAATGGACCTCAAGTAGGAATACTGGGCATGCACAAAATACAACTTCGCCCGATCGCAATCGATAAAGAGAAAATGGAAAATCGGCCGATGATGTACCTGGCCTTATCGTATGACCATCGTATTGTGGATGGCAAGGAGGCCGTAAGTTTTCTTGCTAAAATCAAGGAATTACTTGAAGACCCTGAGTCATTGCTGCTAGAAGGTTAAAATTAAAATTAAAAAACCGCCGAGAACATCGGCGGTTTTTTCATGTTTTAGGTCAATCTGCTTTTCTTAAAAGGTCTTAATCCTCGGCGCTGTATTTCATCCTTTAAAATCTTAATCCATTCCTTTTCCTTACCAGTCTTCAATGCATCCCGATACGAAACAACCAACTGCTCGTTACTCATAATTTTCACTTTTGAATGCCTCCCCGGAAAGTGGATTGAATATTCAGTTTTTATTATTGTAAAGGTTTTTTGGCTAAAAGAAAACCCTTCTAGTTAAAAAAATTGTGTGTCAAATTATTTACTAATATTTTCAAAACATTGAATATTCATAAAAATATGTTAACATATTTTTGAAAGCGTCTTATCCATTGTCCAAAAGTTTTGAGGGAGATGAGTTAATGGGGGATTTATTGAACACAACAATAGGTAAATTATTAGATGAAAAAGCAAGATTGCATCCAGAACATGAAGCAGTCATATATTCGGATAGGAATTTACGATGGACATATAAAGAATTTGATGAAATTTGCCGAAAAGCAGCCAAGGGGTTTATTAAGCTTGGAATTGAAAAAGGAGAACATGTTGCCGCCTGGTCGACCAATACCCCTGAATGGCTCATTTCCCAGTTTTCTACCGGCAAAATGGGGGCTGTTCTTGTTACGGTTAATACAAATTATCGAACATCAGAGCTTGAATATCTTTTAAAGCAATCTGATTCAACCACGATTATTTTGATGGATACATGGAAGGACTCATCCTATATCGAAATGTTATACGAAATTGTACCTGAACTAAAAAGCTCTGAACCTGGAACAGTGATCAGCAGCCGATTGCCATTCTTAAAAAATGTGATTGTATTGGGGACGAAAAAATATCCGGGGACGTATTCATGGGAAGATATTGTTCGTCTTGGTGAGACTGTTTCGGATAAAGAATTAGATGAAAGGATGAATTCCCTTGAGGTTGATGATGTCATCAATATGCAGTATACCTCAGGGACAACCGGATTTCCAAAAGGAGTAATGCTCACACACAGTAACATCGTAAATAATGGATTTAATATTGCAAACTGTATGAAGCTAACAAAGGCAGACAGACTTTGTATCCCCGTTCCTTTTTTCCATTGCTTTGGTTGTGTGCTTGGAACGATGGCCTGTGTGTCGGTTGGTGCAACAATGGTCCCTGTTCAAGAATTTAGTCCTAAGAGAGTTTTACAAGCGGTTCAGAAGGAAAGGTGTACAGGCCTGCATGGAGTACCAACCATGTTTATTGCCGAATTAAATGATCCAGATTTTGATCAATACGATCTTTCTACACTAAGAACAGGAATTATGGCAGGTTCAAACTGTCCCATTGAAGTGATGAAGGCCGTCATTGAAAAAATGGGTGCCACAGAAATCACGATTGCATATGGTCAAACGGAATCTTCGCCGGTTATCACTCAAACCAGAACTGACGACCCGATTGAACTCCGGGTTGAAACGGTGGGGAAGGCGCTGCCAAATGTAGAAGTCAAAATTGTTGAACCAGGTTCGAATAAGGAAGTACCCCGTGGCGTTCAAGGTGAAATGTGTACAAGGGGTTATCATGTCATGAAAGGGTATTATAAAAACGAGCAGGCAACCCGTGATGCTATTGATAAGGATGGCTGGCTCCATACGGGGGATTTAGCTGTAATGGATGAAAATGGTTATTGTAAAATTACCGGTAGGCTTAAAGATATGATTATTCGTGGAGGAGAAAATATTTATCCGCGCGAAATTGAGGAGTTTCTTTATACGCATCCCAAAGTCCTGGATGTCCAAATCGTGGGTATTCCTGATGCCGTGTACGGAGAGGAAGTCATGGCATGGATTATTTTAAAGGAGGGAGAATTGGCAACTTCAGAAGAAATAAAAGAATATTGCCAAGGGAAAATATCCAAACATAAAATCCCCCGATATATAGAATTTACGAATTCCTATCCAATGACGGCGTCAGGTAAAATCCAAAAATTTCGCTTGCGTGAACAAGCGCTCGATGTCATTAAAAATTGATTTCTTTTTTTGGACTGGTTGCACATCCTCATGACAATTGATTATACTAGAAGTTGGACAATGATGGAAAGGGTGACCCAAATGATTCACTTAACATGGCATGACCGTGAAACACTTAAGAAGGTTAAGTGCGTTCATACTGATGCCAAGAAATATATTGTAAATAATGCCTTAACAGCCGGAAAGGTATATGAAGTAAAAAATGAAACCGAAGAATTTTATTATATCATTGATAATACAGGCAAAGTCGGTGGATTTTACAAGGAGTATTTCGAGGATCTAAAATAGATATTCAGCAATTATGATTAAAGAAAAAATGCCTGGCAATCCGCCAGGCATTTTTTCTTAACGTTTTAAATCAGGGAAAACACGACGAACTGCATCTGAGAATTGTTTTACGAAACCTGATACTGGTCTCCCATGACGAATATCTCCAGCCCATGAATTCATTTGCCCATAAAAATCAGGATTTACCGAAACATAAACATTATTAATAGTAGGGTCTACTGATTTCACACGCTTAACAATTTTGTGCTCAATGGCTGAAGTAAGTTCTTTTCTTGATGAACCAGCCAACTTTGCTGCTACATAAGCATTGTTTTCCGTAACAATAACATTGGCTGTGTCCACTTCTGGCAAGTCTGCTACACGATCAGCTGCATTGTCCGCTACTCGCATTTTAGTACGATTATTAAATCGTCCATTGTTGAGATAATTTTGGTTTACATTTCTATTTGTATCTACGCCTGTAATAGCCGGACCGCCATTTGGATTATAATTCACCCTTGTAGGAGCAGTCCCATTATTCCGATATGCGATATTATTTTTGGTATTATTTGTTGCACACCCAGTTAAATCCAAACTGATAATAAGGACCGCGATGGCAAATAAGTATTTTTTCATGTTGTGATGACACTCCCTTATCAAATTGTTCATAAATAGCATTCCAATTTCATAAAAAACTATTCGAGAGGGGAAAATTAACAATTCAAAAACAAAAAAGAAGCATCCATGGATGCCTCTTTATCAGTTCATTATTTTTGTTTTACTGCGACTTCGAGCGGCTTTTTGCTTGTGTATAGACGTTTGCTTATGGCCGTTTGGATGATTAGGAATGTACCGCCTACAACCCAATATAGAGGTAAGGCAGCCGGAGCAGAAAATGAAAACATGACAATCATGAGCGGTGATAGTAAACCCATGTATTTCATTTGTGCTGCTTGCTGTGTTGGCATATTGGACTGAGATACTTTAAATTGGAAATAATAAATAATTCCAGCAATGATGGTTAACCAGATATCGGGCTGTCCAAGGCTAAACCATAAAAAATGATGGTGCTTAATCGCATCAGACCCTCTGATAGCATAATAAAAGCCAGTGAGGATAGGCATTTGAATGATTAATGGTAAACAGCCCATATTTAATGGGTTTACACCGTGTTTTTGATAAAGACCCATCATTTCCTGCTGAAGCTCTTGTTTCTTTTTCGGATCCTTTTCAGCCTTCATTTTCTTTTGAATTGCATCCATTTCTGGCTTTAAGACGTCCATTTTTTCCTTCATGATCATTTGATTTTTATATTGCCTTAACATTAACGGCATTAGAACCAAACGGATCACTAATGTAACAAGGATAATGGCAAGCCCGTAGCTGCCATTGAAAAAATCAGCAACAGATTGAATCGTAATCGTAAATGGATTTACAAAATAATGGTGGAAAAAGTTATCATTATTACCAGATTTTGCCTGAGTGGAACAAGCTGAAAGCAGCAAAGTAGTTAATGCCAGCATACCAATAATTAAAATTGAAGAACGTTTCGTTTTCATATTTCCTCCTAAAATGTAGTAATAAATAGTGGATGAACGTGGAAGGAAATTGGTTTTTCCGGATCGTCTTTGGAAGATTCTTTTCTACGAATATATTTTATAATTCTGATCAGAATAAAATTTCCATTCAAACAGCTAGCTTTTTTATATAAAAATAATGGGTGAATGATTTTTGTGTCCGCAGGATTTGCCAGTGAATCCAAGAAGGAGAATTCAACACTTCTCGCCAATAATAATTTAAAGGTAATCCCTAAATAGATACTGATATAAAGGGCCGTAAGTGTATTTATATCTGTATGATCAACCAAGATTTGGAACAAAAATTTTCACCTCTCTTTTTAAGCCAATGATATGAGTATAAAGGAGATTAGATAAATAATCAATTTAATTCATTACAAAACCATACTAACATATACTATGAATTTATAATAATAAATTCAAATGAAAGAATGTTCAAAAAACACTAACTCCATTAAGAATTAGTGTTCAATGGTCTTTCCCAATATGCCGTCAACATTCTCCCCGCGAATTCTACCTTTTCTTCCGAAGGCGGCTCGACGTTCTTTAATGGATATTCATGGCCCAGGGCTTCCCATTTATAGACGCCGAGTTTATGGTAGGGGAGAATTTCAATCTTTTGAACATTTTTTAATGTGCCAATGAATTCACCCAATTTTTGCATGTCATCCGGATCATCTGTAACAGTCGGGACGAGTACATGACGCACCCAAATCGGGACGTTTTTGTCTGATAAAAATTTGGCAAACTCTAGTATATGGTCATTTGCCATTCCGGTAAGCTGAATATGCTTCTTCCGATTGATATGCTTTAAATCCAATAAAATTAAATCCGTGAACTGCAATAGTTCCTCAAGCTGGTCAATAAAAAGTTTGGAATGGGAGAAACATCCGCCAGAAGAGTCGATGGTCGTATGGATTCCTTTCTTTTTACATTCTTTGAAGAGCTCAGTTAGGAATGGAATCTGCAGCAAGGGTTCTCCACCACTAACGGTTATACCCCCGCCAGAGGCTTGAATAAAAGGGAGATAACTCATGAGATCATCCATAACCTCTGAAACAGTTATTACCTTACCAGTGCCAATTTCCCACGTATCAGTATTATGACAAAATTGGCAGCGAAGCAAGCAGCCCTGTGTAAAAATAACATATCGAATTCCAGGACCGTCAACTGTCCCCAAAGTTTCTATGGAATGAATATTTCCGTTCATGATAATTATCCCCTTTCATTAATTACAAAGATTCGTGGAAGGTCCGGTTAATGACGTCTAGCTGCTGCTCTCTCGTTAATTTAATAAAGTTTACCGCATATCCGGAGACACGAATGGTCAATTGTGGATATTGTTCCGGATGTTCCATAGCATCTAAGAGTGTCTCGCGGTTAAATACGTTTACGTTTAGATGATGTCCTGATTTCATTGCATAACCATCTAAGATGGAAACAAGGTTACGGACCTGATTTTCTTCTTCTTTTCCAAGTGCTTTCGGTACGATCGAGAAGGTGTTTGAAATGCCATCCATTGCATAACTATATGGCAGTTTGGCAACAGAAGATAATGATGCTAATGTTCCTTTCGTGTCGCGGCCATGCATTGGATTTGCGCCAGGTGCAAACGGTTCTCCTGTTCGGCGTCCGTCAGGTGTGTTACCTGTTTTCTTGCCGTAAACAACGTTTGATGTGATTGTTAATATCGATAATGTGTGAACAGATTCACGGTATGTTTGGTGTTTGCGCAGCTTTTTCATGAAGCTTTCCACTATTTCTACTGCAATACTGTCCACTCGATCATCATTGTTACCGTATTTTGGATAATCCCCGCTAGTTTCAAAATCAACGGCTATTCCATTTTCATCGCGGATTACTTTTACTTCACCATATTTGATAGCACTTAGTGAATCTGCTACGACACTTAAACCTGCAATACCGGTCGCCATTGTCCGTAGTATTTTCGTATCATGTAAGGCCATTTCAATTCTTTCATAGCTGTATTTATCATGCATATAATGGATGACATTCAATGTATTGATATAAAGACCTGCAAGCCATTCCATCATTTGGTCGAATTTTTGCATTACTTCCTTGTAATCTAATACTTCAGATTGTATTGGTTGATACTGTGGGCCGACCTGAATTTTTAGTTTTTCATCGATCCCGCCGTTAATCGCATAAAGAAGTGCTTTTGCAAGATTAGCACGAGCCCCGAAGAACTGCATTTGCTTTCCAATTTCCATCGCAGAAACACAGCAGGCAATCCCATAGTCATCACCATATTCCGGACGCATGATATCGTCATTTTCGTATTGGATGGAACTGGTTTTAATCGACATTTTCGCACAGTACTTTTTAAAGTTTTCAGGAAGCATTGTTGACCATAGAACAGTTAAGTTTGGCTCAGGTGCAGGGCCCAAGTTGTCTAAGGTATGAAGGAAACGGAAAGAGTTCTTCGTTACTAATGAACGTCCGTCCTGTGTCATCCCGCCGATTGATTCTGTAACCCAAGTAGGGTCGCCGCTGAATAATTCATTATAATCTGGTGTACGGGCAAATTTAACAAGTCTGAGCTTCATTACAAAATGGTCGACTAATTCTTGTGCTTCAGTTTCTGTTAATATACCATTCTGCCAATCTCTTTCAACATATATATCAAGAAAAGAAGAAACACGTCCAAGACTCATGGCAGCACCGTTTTGCTCTTTAATCGCAGCTAAGTAACCAAAATATACCCATTGGAAGGCTTCAGCAGCATTTTTCGCCGGTTGAGAAATATCGAAGCCGTAGCTGTTTGCCATTTCTTTCAGTTCTTTTAATGCACGATATTGCTCAGAGAGTTCTTCGCGTAACCTCATGACATCTTCTGACATTACTTGGCTGGTATTATTGTAATCTTTTTGTTTTTCTTTCATTAAGAAATCGACACCATATAAGGCAACGCGTCGGTAATCTCCGATAATACGTCCTCGTCCATAGGCATCAGGAAGACCGGTAATAATGGCAGCTTTTCTTGCAAGCCTCATTTCATCGGTATAAACATCAAAAACTCCTTGGTTATGAGTTTTGCGAATTTCTGTAAAAATTCTTTCAATTTCCTGATTTAACTCATAACCATAAGCCTCGCAAGCCTGTTTCGCCATTCGAATCCCGCCGTAAGGCTGAAGGGAACGGTTAAAGGGTTTGTCGGTTTGAACCCCGACGACTTTCTCAAGTTCTTCGTCAAGATAGCCTGGTCCATGCGAAGTGATTGTTGAAACCGTTTCGGTATCCATCTCAAGGACACCGCCATGTTCACGCTCCTGTTTGGTTAGTTCTATGACTTGTTCCCAAAGTTTGTTTGTTCCTTCAGTTGGTCCTTCTAAGAATGCATCGTCGCCTGTATAAGGAGTAAAGTTTTTCAAAATAAAATCTCTTACGTTAACTTCATGTTTCCAAATACCATTGTTAAAACCTTTCCATTGTTCCATGATTATTCACCCCTATTAAAAATTGAAAATATAACAGATTATGGATCTATATCTCACAATTAGTATAACAGCTCGAATGTGAAAATTTTCACATAAATTGTTAAGATATTGTGAAATACATATTTTAAAGGTTTTTTTAACGATTTATTGAACTTCTTGTGAACGAATTTGGATTAGGTATAAATCTGTATTATATAAAAAACACACAATACAAAAACTGTTATATAGGCGAAAAACAATAATAACAAGGTATTTATATTATTTAACCAGTGAAACAGATTCCTTTTCCCATTGAAAAAGGATGACTTTGGGTCATCCTCTAATCTACTACGATATCAGCGATCATTGGTCCATTATGCGCCCGGTCAGGGTGGGCCTCGCAAATTAATCGATAGGTTCCTTCTTGATCAAATTGAAGAGGAACGACCGTTTCTTCTCCTTTTTTAACTGTGCCTTTTATCTTCGTACCTTCTATATAAAAAGGATGCTCATTTCCATTGATTCCATTAATAAAAAGCTTTACCTTTTCCCCTTTTTCTAAATGAATGGTTCCCGGGTCCCATCGATAAGCTTCAATTTCTTTTCCATCCTTCATTTTACTTTTATATTCGACTGTGACCATGTGAATTTCGCGAATATTACTATTCGCTTGCTGATTAAACACGGCCGTATCAGCAGCTCTCAGCATGAACCAGGCTGAAATGGTAACCAGTGTGAAACCGACTGCTAAATAAAATAAAAGTGTTTCTTTTTTTATGACGAAAAATTTCATTTCCATAACCCCCTCTGATATATTTGTCCTATTTTATGTTTATGCAGATAGGGGGAGAAAACTTGTCTTTTATTTTAACTGTTTTAGGATAGGGCAATCTGTCAAGAATAGGGATACAGCATGAGGACTATTCAAATAAAAAGGAATTATTTTCTTTGTTTTTCCTGTTGAAAAGTTTATATTAAGATAAGTAGAGAAAATAATGGGTGGTTATCTTGTTGGGGATCAAAAAAGAAAAATTACTTCAAATAGCGAAATTTATATTTCCACTTTTTTTACTGATTTTTGCGATTGTCGAAATAAAAAAATTTACTGGCAATGTAAATGTCCACTTACTTCAAAACGAATTGAACCGACTTAATATAGGTATCTTGCTCCTGATTTTGGCTGTTACTTTTTCTGCAGTACTCCCAATGATGCTTTATGATGTCATTCTTGTTCAAATACTGAAATTGCGGGTGCCTAAAAAGGAATTGTTAGAGCAGTCGTTTATTGCCAATGCCTTTTCAAGTTTAATCGGCTTTGGCGGTATCATTGGTGCAATGTTAAGAACCTACTTTTTCAATAGCTTAGAAAATGATAAACGAAAGTTAGTAGGCGGAATAGCTTCCGTTTCGTTTTTTTACTTAACAGGAATTTCTGTCCTCTCTTGGATTGTGGTAATCGGATATTATAATTTTCCGCTGTTCGCTGATACCCGGTGGCTTTTTTTTGCGGTTCTTGCGGTGAGCTTTTTTACACCGGTATTTTTGTTCATCCATTTTCTTAAAAGGAAAAGGGACCACAATTCTTTGATTTCCGTTGAAGCATCGATTAAGCTTGTTTTCGTTTCGATTGTGGAATGGTTTGCCGTTTTCTTTGCTATCTGGATATTAACGAAACTAATTGGAATTCCAATCTCCATTCATATTCTGTTCCCTGTTTATATCATTGCCGCGTGTGCGGGAATCATCAGTATGATACCTGGCGGACTGGGGTCCTTTGATTTAATTTTTATATGGGGAATGCAGAATTTACATATTGCGGAAGAAAAAGTCCTTGTCCTATTACTATTTTATCGATTTGGTTATTATATCCTGCCATTTTTGGTAAGTGTCATTCTGTTTGTCAAAATGTATTGGGAAAAATGGAATAAAACATGGGGGAATCTGCCGAATGCGATTGTCCAAGGATTTAGTCATATCGTTCTGACCATCATGGTTTTTTTATCTGGTTTGATTTTACTTTTATCAGCGAGTGTCCCTGGGATTATGTCACGACTCAGAATTGCTCAAGAGATTTTGTCCTTCCCTATCATCAATGTATCCCATCAGCTCTCAGTAGCTGCCGGATTCCTGTTATTGGGTTTATCTCGAGGAATTGAGTACAATGTTAAACGGACTTATGATATAACCATGTTTGTTCTTATTCTGGCTGCCCTGTTTTCCATTTTTAAAGGGATTGATTATGAAGAAGCGATTTTTTTAATTATTGTAGCCCTTCTTCTGAGAATGTCGAGAGGTCAATTCTATCGTGAGAGCTATGTGCTTACCTGGGGAAAAACAATATTTGATATCGCAATCATCCTCATCATAACGTCCATGTATATTTTGATTGGCTACTTAAATTTACCTAGCGCAAAAGTAACGATTCCAAGAAAATTCATCCCTTATGTCATTGTTGATTATCGGGATTTATTTAATAGTGCGATGATTGGACTGGTTATTGCTTTTTTAATATTAATGTTTGGTTACCTCATTAGCAAACCGAAAAGCTGGAAATTTGAGAATTCTGCAGATCAAGAAAATGAAATTATTGACCATTTAAGGAAATACAATGGAAAGATGCTATCTCATTTAATTTTTCTGCATGATAAATTTATTTTTTGGAATCACCAAAAAAATGTCCTGATTTCTTTTCAACAATATGCCGATAAATTAGTAATCCTAGGGGACCCAATCGGAGAAAAAAGTGAAATATCCAATGCGATTGAAGAATTTCAAGAAATTTCTGATCTCCATGGTTTTACTCCCGTTTTTTATCAGGTGAGCGATGAGATGCTGCCCTATTTACAAGGAAGCGGCTATGCCTTTTTTAAATTAGGGGAAGAAGCCTTTGTTAATCTTAAAACGTTTTCTCTATCAGGAGGAAGAATGAAGGGATTACGGGCTTTACGAAACAAATTCATCCGTGAGAATTTTGATTTTGAAATTATTAAACCTCCTTTTACAAAAGAGCTTCTAGAGGAGTTACAAGTAATCTCTAATGATTGGCTTCAAGGGAGAAGGGAGAAAGGCTTTTCAGTGGGTTTTTTTGATCATGATTACTTAAATAAGGCACCGATTGGCATCGTTAAAGATAAAGAAAAAAAACTGCTGGGTTTTATGAGCATCATGAATGTCTATGATGACAAGAACACGATTTCAGTTGATTTAATGAGGTATAAGCCGGATTCTCCCCAAGGGACAATGGATTTTTTATTTTTATCCCTCATTGATTGGGCGAAGGATAATGACTACGGCCGTTTTAATATGGGAATGGCACCTCTTGCCAATGTGGCAATGTCAAGGTTTGCCTTTTTAAGTGAGAAAATTGCTGCGCAAATTTTTTTCCATGGGCATTTTATTTATCATTTTCAAGGTTTGAGAAAATTTAAAGAGAAGTACACAAATATTTGGGAACCGAAATATTTGGCGTACCGGCGAAAATCTTCACTGCCTTTTACAATGGCGCAGATTACCTTGTTAATTTCAAAAAAAAGAATTTAAAAACAAAAAAACTGCCGCGGGCAGTTTTTTTTTTAATCATGATTCAAAATCACAATTTACAGGATTTGATTCGAAAGTGCTTGGCGAATCAATTTGATCCCGGTCATCGACCAGGCTTCTATTTCCTAAAAACCCGCTTTTATCACCAAAATTCTGCCCATAGCCTTGGTTTTTTTTATCAGAGTTGTGCCAATCTGCCAAAAGATTTTGGCCAATATTTACAGCTGAGGCATTTTCAAAGGAATTAATTTTAATCATAAATATATTTATATTAATATACGGTACCGGAGCTGGCATGTTATCTCCTCCTTATTGTTGCATTAAAATATATGCAATCCGTCATGGTTTATGAAGGGAAGGTGAGCAAGGTGGATATGGAAAAATTAAAACAATGGATGGAGATTGCCCAAAATATGCATGGTGGTCAATTTTGGAAAAATATATTTGAACAGGATTTTGCCAAACAATTTATGAATGATCAAAAATTTACATCTCCCATCCATGGGTTTGAAGAACAATCCTATCGGACAGAGAAACACTCGCACTCTTTCCCAAATATTGATTTATTAGAGGGTGAACAGGACGTAATGGTAATGATTGAACTTCCTGGAGTACAGAAAGAAAATATTGAATTGGGATTAAATGGGAATGTTTTAACGGTAAAAGGGACGGCACTGCCCATTCATCCAAATTTAAAAATAATTTATTCTGAACGGTTTTATGGTGAATTCCAGAGACAGATTAAACTGCCGGACACCGTCAATCCAAGCGAGTTGAATGCGAAATTTTGGAATGGAATTTTATTTGTCAGCTATAAGCGAGGAACTGAAAAAGGTGAAATCATCCATATCGATTAGGACATGTTTAGTTTTTTCTCCCATATATATAAGTAAGGTGAAAAAAAGGGAGCGTTAACGGATGTCATTAAAAGATTTATTCTTCATATTCAGTAAAAATGATTATGAGAAGGATTTAAAGATTAAGCTCGCTTCCTTAGAGATGAAAATTGAGGAATTGAAGGAATCTTTATCAGCATATCAACATGATGGTTCTGAAGAAAAACAGGTAAAGACAAAAGAGCCTCCGATTATTATCGAAAAAATAAATATCGAAAAAATTATTTTAGATAAATATGAACTTAATAATAACTTTGGACAATTGGGAATTAAGGAACTAAAAGGGAAATTAAATATCGGTGCGACTTACGGCAGTGAGTATATTCCTAAATTAGATGAAGAAGAAAACGAGGAGACCGAAAGAGGTGATAAGGTAAAGAGGGAAGGGGAAGATTCAAGAACCGGACCGAAAGTCAATATTCATACAAAAAAAGAAGAAGATATGAAAAAAGACTAAAGTTGTTATCCTTTAGTCCTTTGAGGAAATTATGGCAGCATTATTGTAGCCGACTTTCCACCTGTTGGCATACTTCATCAGCTGACAGTCCATTAGCATCAATGACCGATCCTTTTGTATAGGTATCCTGCATTCCCATAACGTTTGAATCCAAACCTGTCACAACACAGCAATCACAATTCTGTGCATCAGCTTCCTGCTTTAATTCAACAACATCATGGCCTTTTTCCTTCAGTGCTTGTTGAATATTTGTAAGAGATTGTTCTACACCAATTTTTGCCACACAAAACACCTCCTCCTGTAAATTATCTTGCCTAAGTTTTCCCTAATTATTCCGCATAAGTACCGATAAATTCCCAAAAAATATAATGGGAGGTGTTTATATGGGAAAGCGGAAAAAAGATGCATCGACAATTGGTCTAAACTCTTCACAGGTAGAAGGACAAGGGACTACAACCACTGAAACGGGAACCAGATCAGAACCTTCATCCCGGCGCAGGAAAAAAAGTCCTTAAGTAAGAAAAGAGGCTGTCTCAGACAGCCTCTTTTCTTATTGATACATTTCTGCTACTTGTTTTTGAATATCTGCATTTTCAAGATATTCATCATATGTCATTTGCTTATCAACCAATCCTTTTGGTGTAAGTTCAAATATACGGTTGGCAATCGTTTGAATAAACTGATGGTCATGTGAAGCAAACAGCATGGAGCCCTTGAAATTGATTAATCCATTGTTTAATGCTGTGATGGATTCCAAATCCAAATGGTTAGTTGGCTCATCAAGCAGCAGCACGTTCGCACCGTTAAGCATCATTTTCGAAAGCATACAGCGGACCTTTTCTCCACCGGACAGCACACTAGCTTTTTTCAATACTTCTTCCCCTGAAAAAAGCATTCTGCCTAAAAATCCACGTAAAAAGCTTTCACTTTCATCCTTAGGGGAGAACTGGCGGAGCCAATCAACAAGATTCAAATCACTATTTTCAAAGTACTCCGAGTTATCCTTCGGAAAATAGGCTTGGCTTGTGGTGATTCCCCATTTAAATGACCCGCTGTCCGCTTCCATTTCGCCCATGAGGATTTTAAAAAGGGTTGTCTTGGCCAATTCATTCGTACCAACTAGAGCAACCTTATCCCCCTTATTCATAAAGAAACTAATATTATCAAGTACTTTTACTCCATCTATCGTTTTCGATAAACCCTCTACTCGTAAAAGATCATTCCCGATTTCCCGTTCAGGAGTAAATCCGACAAATGGGTAACGGCGTGAAGAAGGTTTGATGTCATCGAGAGTAATTTTTTCTAATAATTTTTTACGGGAGGTTGCCTGCTTGGATTTTGAAGCATTTGCACTAAAGCGGGCAACGAATGCTTGCAATTCTTTAATTTTTTCTTCTTTCTTTTTATTGGCATCGGATGCCATTCTGACAGCAAGTTGGCTGGATTCATACCAGAAATCATAGTTACCAACATAAACTTGGATTTTACTGAAGTCCAAATCTGCAATGTGAGTACATACTTTATTTAAAAAATGACGGTCATGGGATACAACGATTACGGTATTATCAAAATTAATCAAGAAATCTTCAAGCCAGGCTATCGCTTTAATATCTAAGTGATTTGTCGGCTCATCCAGAAGGAGTACATCAGGTTGACCGAACAATGCCTGTGCAAGCAGCACCTTCACTTTTTCGGAACCTGTCAGCTCAGCCATTTTTTTATAATGTAAATCCTCACCAATCCCGAGACCTTTTAAGAGAATGGCAGCTTCTGGCTCGGCTTCCCAGCCGTTTAATTCTGCAAATTCACCTTCGAGCTCGGCAGCTTTCATACCATCTTCATCAGTAAAGTTTTCTTTCATGTAAATAGCATCTTTTTCTTGCATAACCTGATAAAGTCTGGCATGTCCCATGATAACGGTTTTTAATACTTCATATTCCTCATATTCAAAATGGTTTTGCTTTAAAACCGCCATCCGCTCATTCGGTCCAAGCTGGACTGTTCCTGTCTGTGCTTCAATTTCACCGGATAATATTTTTAAAAAAGTAGATTTACCGGCTCCATTTGCACCGATTAAACCATAGCAATTCCCAGGCGTAAATTTAATGTTTACATCCTCAAATAATTTTCGATCTCCATATCTTAAACTTACATTACTTACGGTAATCATAATTAAAATCCTCCAAAACAAAATATCTATTAATTATAGCATTAATAAGTCCAAGAACGAAATTTTTTCATATGTTCAGAAAAAGAATCAATAGTAAGAAGGAGTCTACGTGCCGAAAAGCTTGTTTAGAAAGAAGAATCGGTCATGTAGAAGGAGTCTACGTGACGAAAAGCTTGTTCAGAAAGAAGAATTGGTCACGTAGATGGAGTCTACGTGACCGAAAGCTCTTTAAGAAAGAAGAATTGGTCATATAGAAGGAGTCACGTGACCGAAAGCTTGTTAAGAAAGAAGAATCGGTCACATAGAAGGAGTCAACGTGACAAAAAGCTAGAAGATTCAATGCATATTCCAAGAAAGAAAAATTTTCTAAAGATTTTTTAGGATTTCACACTTTATTCATATTTTTGTTGTAAAATTGGGATATGATGTATTAAAAGAAGGTGAGAAGTATGGCGAAAAAGCAATTTACTGAACTTGTTAATAAATTGAAGAAAGCTGGAATAAAAGCGAGCCTAACAAAACCTAAGTCCAATTATCTTTTATCCTTGCAACAATTAAAAAAGTATCCAACATCTGTGAATTAATAGAAATCAAATATGAATGCATTAAAAAGAGGCTGTCCAGAAGGGTCAGACCCCCTCTTTCAACAATTAATATATAGTTGCTTTTAAGAAAAGTTCAGCTATATATTCACGTTGTGGGGTCAGACCCTTTGTTTTAGGACAGCCTCTTTATTCTATTTTATCCATTATTTTGTTATAAACTTCTGTTTTATTAAAATCCTTGCCCATTGGAAATTTGGCAATAAATTTATTATTTTGATCGAGCAAATACGTAAAAGTGGAATGAACAAACTGCCCGTCACCAGGGTCTTTATATTGAAATTGGAGGGCATCGGCAATTTTCTTTATCTTCTTTTGATCACTTTTCATGGTTTGAGGATTTCCGGTCAGGAACATCCAATTTTGATCGTCCTTAATTCCGAATCCTTTCATATATCCTTTTAATACTGATGGTGTATCACGATATGGATCAATAGAAATTGTCATAAACTCAAATTTCTTGCCAAAAATACCTTTTTTCTCGAGTTCTTTTTCCAATACACTCATTTTTTGAGTAGTAGTGGGACAAATATCAGGGCAATGTGTATAGATAAATTCTACAAGCTTTAGTTTTTGGTCGTTTTTTTCGATTGTAAATGGCACATCATTTTGATTCATTAAGGTTATATTAGCTGGTATAGTCGCATTTGCATCCCGAATAAGGAAAAAGGAGATTCCTGCTGCAATCCCTATAAAGACAGCAAGAGTGCAAATAAGATAGATCTTTTTCATGTGAATCCCTCCTATCATTAAGATAATGAAGTTTTTTGTAAAAAGATATGGATATTTTGTGAATAATCCGTCTGAATAAAAAAATAAGAAATTCAGGCTTTTACCATAATTGACAAGTGATTCCATATACTGTATTCTGAAATTGAAGAAAACTGTTTCATAAAGGAGTATGTTTTATGTTAGGTGCCGTTCTTAACTAATCCAATGAATTGGATAAGATCATTCCATATCATCCTCTTTCTTATAAAAAATTGAGAATAGAGGGCTTATTTACTGTGGAATGAAGTTAAGAACAATGAGGCAGTCATATGCATACATTTTTTACCAATGTAGCTGTGTACCCGCGTGTAGACAGTTTTTATTTTGGTTTAATTTTCGTAAGCAAAATTTTTGCCGCAATGAACATTGTTCATTGCGGCTATTTTTATTTCTGGAGGTTATCTAAATTGAATCAACATACGTTTAAGGTATTGGAATTACAGCAAATTAAAGAGGCGATGGCGGAATTTGCTTTAACATACGAGGGTAAAGAAAAGATTTTGAATCTATCTCCTTCCTCCCATTTGAAACAAATTGAAGCGTGGCTGGATGAAGTCTCGGAAGCAGTAGAAATTTTGAAAAAAAGCTCAAGTGTCCCCGTGCATGGATTAGATGGAATGGAACAGCTTTTGAAAAACTTGAATAAAGGGGTAGTATTGCGTCCTGAACAATTAACAAAGCTTTATGATTTTTTAGACTGCTGCGGTAAAATGCGCCGTTATATGAAGGATAAACATTATTATGCGCCAAGAGTTTCTGCTTATGTTGAAACCATCGAAGAGCTGCCAGTGCTGGCGGGCGAAATTATCCGCTGTATTCGAAATGGCAGGGTGGATGATTATGCAAGTAAAGAGTTATTAAAAATTCGAAAACAAATAACGATTCAGGAGGAACGGTTAAAAGAAAAGACGATGCAACTCGTCCGATCAAATAAATATAAAAGCTTTCTGCAGGAAAATGTTGTTAGTCAAAGGAATGGAAGATATGTGATTCCAATAAAAAAGGAATATCGGAATAAAATAAAAGGAACCGTTCTAGATACGTCTTCATCTGGCTCAACACTGTTCATGGAACCGGAGGAAATTGCCCTATATCAGGACCAATTAACTTGGATGTTTGCCGATGAGGAAACAGAAGTCCAAAAAGTCCTTCATTATTTAACTGGTTTGGTGGAAGAAAAGGAACAGCAAATCCGATTAGCAATGGAAACCATGGTACATTATGATTTCTTATTTGCCAAAGCTAAATATAGCCGTTCCATCAATGGGGTAAAGGTGGGAGTAAATGATTCACATTATGTCCGGCTAATTCAAGCAAAACACCCTCTCTTAGGGAACAAAGCGGTTCCGCTATCACTTGAATTGGGTAAAGCGGAACATGCACTCGTGATAACCGGCCCCAATACAGGCGGAAAAACGGTAACAATCAAAACCGTCGGACTTCTAACCTTGATGGTTCAATGCGGGCTTCATATTCCAGCTTCTGAGGAAAGTAATGTAAGTATATATTCTAATATTCTGGTTGATATTGGTGATGGTCAAAGTATTACGGAGAATTTAAGCACCTTTAGTTCGAGGATTGTCAATATTATCGAAATTCTAAAGGAAACGAATGAACGCACGTTGGTCTTATTAGATGAGCTTGGTTCTGGAACAGATCCGGGAGAAGGAATGGGGCTGGCGACGGCAATTTTAGAGACACTTTTTGAAAAAGGAGCTACCTTGCTCGCAACAACGCATTATAGTGAAATTAAAGAGTTTGCAGTTGAACATCCAGGATTTATTAATGGGTCTATGGAGTTTGATTTAAAGACATTGACGCCAACCTATCGTTTGAATATTGGCAGAGGTGGTGAAAGTCAAGCATTTGCGATTGCACTAAAGCTTGGGATTCATCCAAAAATCATTGAAAGGGCACATTACATCACCTATAAAGAAAATACTGCCTATTCATCGGAAGAAATGGACATCTGGAAGTTAAAGGAATTAGAGAAACAAATTATTGTTAATAAATATCAAAATCGAAAGAAAACTTCCAATCAAAGTGATTCGATTACGATCTATCAACAAGGAGATAACGTACAAATTTCTCCATCACATGACTTTGGAATTGTGTACTCCGGACCTGACCAATATGGTAATTATCTTGTTCAAATAAAAGGAGAGAGGGTTTCAGTAAATCATAAAAGAATAAAGCTGTATATTCCAGCGAAAGAGCTTTATCCTGATGACTATGACTTTGATATCATTTTTCAAACGAAGGAGAATCGGAAGAAAAATAAACTCTTATTAAAGGGGCATCATGAAGATATAACCATTGAATATCCGGAATAATGAATAAAGAGGATGACACTTTCATCCTCTTTTTTTCATTCTTTCGGCAAGTAATCGTTTCACTTGATTATAACTAAGGCCGGATTGACTATTTAGTCTTTTTACCTCTTCAATATCGGTCCCAACCACTGTGTATTTTGGCGAATCTTTTTTCAATAGATTCACCTCCATTCATTTGAAAGTAAAAAGTATTTATGAAATGAAATCGACTCTTTATGTGCATACTAGGACTAGTTTAAAAGGAGGCGGTTCCTATTTTTTATGGTAAAAGAGCAAAGGAAGAAGAAATTGAAAATATTATGGTTGATACCGAAATTTATTCCTGCATGGATTCGGCATGTATCGGCTGGATGAGAAAGGATTTTGTTACTGCCGATTTGCTTTGTCCAATGTGTGGAAATGAAATGATTCCAGAAATAAGGGAGCTTCCGAAAATATAATCATAAAAAGACTGTCGCTGTACTATGACAGTCTTTTTTCTTTGCTAAAGGTTTTCATTTTGTTGTTTTATTTCATCTCCGGTAATGATGGTATTCGCCTCAATCAGTTCCATATGCTTATCAACTGAATCCCCGGAAACGTTTTTTAAATTTGGAAAAATTCCTCCGTTATTGATCGTAATCTGTGGCTCTTTTGGAGCATTTGTTAGATAATCCTCTGATTTTGCCTTTGCCACTTGCTTCATCTCCTTTCTATAAGGTTGTGCATTGAAAAATTGAATTATGCCTACCTGTTATTTGTAAAAAAAGAAGCTGCCAATGATGACAGCTTCTTAAAGACTATTCTTCTTTTTTTGCAAGGCAGCGATCACATTCCATTAAGTACGATTCAGCCTGTTCCTCCATATGCTGACCGCATTCAGGACATTCCTTTTTTGGTAAATTACGAAAAAACTCAACCGGATTGATTAACATTAAAAATCTCCTCCTTTGTTTAATACAGTTTATTATTAATTCATCTGTTGTAGTACAGTATAAACAAAAAAAAGATTTTTGTGTAGGCTTTTTTATTATAATAATAAAAATAGTACTTTTATCACGATATATGAAAAGGATATTTTTCAGTGACATGTATGAAAGTATATAAGGAACATAAAAATAGTACTTCCCAATTAAACAACATTACATTACAATCATAGTAGAAATTTACACACTGCTAAGGAAGTGTTGCCAAATAATGAATGGAGTTTTTAGTGCCTTTCACCCATTTTTTACTTTTATCGCTATTGGTTTAACCATTATGGCTTCATATACAGCATTAGATATGTTTACCTTAATAAAATCCTCTGAGCGAAATAAAAGGCTTCTTTTCTTAGGGGGTTCAGTATCATTAGGAGTTGGAATATGGATTACCAATTTTATTGGCATCCTTTTTGCAGATAACAGATTGTTTTCCGGCTATCAAATACCACTTACGCTACTTTCTATTTTTATTGGAATTGCTTTTGCCGGCATGGCATTTGTTCCTATATTTGGTAAGGTAATTCGACTTTATCATCTAGCCGTAACTAGTCTTTTGTTGACTATTTCCGTTTATGCCATTCATATTATTAGCATTTATGCTATGAATTTAGCATTTAATTACCATTTCTCATTATTCGTTTTTATAGGTCTTTTCATATATGGACTCTTTTTATTTTCTCTTTGGATTCTTTTTCCTTCTAAAAAAAATCAAAATGGAAATCAAGTTTGGTTAAAACCAATAAGTGCTCTTATTATGTCAGGAACGATTGCTGGAGGGCATTTTTTTCTTGAAAGGGCAACTCATATAATCTCAAATCAACAGGCAAGCTCTGCCGCAGCAACTCATGATTCCTTTTTCATTTATTTGGTATTATTTGTTTCAATCCTTATCATTGGCGGATTAATTGCCTCAAGTGCTTTAATTAGTAAACAGTTAGCCACAGCCGATACGAATTTAAAAGATATAACAGCCGCCTTGGATGCTTCTTCGATTGTTGCCATCACAGACCCGCGTGGGACGATTACGTATGTCAATGATAAATTTGAAGAAATATCTAAATATACAAAAGAAGAAATATTAGGGGAAAACCATCGAATTTTAAACTCCGGTTATCATTCAAAGGAGTTTTTTAAGAACTTGTGGACGACCATCCATAATGGTCAAATTTGGCGGGGCGAGATTCGCAATAAAGCCAAGGACGGCTCATTTTATTGGGTAGATACGACGATCGTTCCTTTTTTAAACAAAAAAGGAAAGCCTGTTCAGTATATTGCCATCCGTTCAGATACCACGGACAGGAAAAAAGCAGAACAGGACTTGATCGAAAGCTTAAAAGAAAACCGTGATATTACTTTTGCACTCAATCAATCATCCATTGTGGCAATTACGGATGAAAAAGGGAGCATCACAACTGTAAATGATAAGTTCTGTGAAATTTCAAAGTATCGGCGTGATGAACTTATTGGACAGGATCATCGAATCCTAAATTCAGGTTATCATTCAAAAGAGTTTATTAGAAATCTTTGGAAAACAATTGGCAATGGAATGGTGTGGAAGGGCGAAATTTGTAATCGTGCCAAAGATGGGTCGCTGTATTGGGTGGATACGACCATTGTTCCGTTTTTGAAGGATAATGGAAAGCCATACCAATACGTTTCAATCAGAACAGATATTTCTGACCGCAAAATGGCTGAAGAAAATTTAAAAGAAACCATTAAGGAAAATACGGATATCAAGTTCGCACTCGACCAATCCTCAATTGTAGCCTTTACGGATGCACAGGGAAAAATCACCAGTGTAAACGATAAATTCTGCGAAATATCAAAATATAGCAGGGAAGAAATAATCGGACAGGACCACAATCTCCTTAATTCCTCTTTTCATTCCAAAGAGTTTTTCAAAAATTTATGGAAAACAATCGGGAATGGGGAAGTATGGAAAGGGGAAATTCGTAATAAAGCGAAGGACGGTACGTATTATTGGGTGGACACCACCATCGTTCCATTTATAAATGAATTGGGAAAACCATATCAATATCTAGCTATTCGGAACGATATTACGGAACGGAAACGGACGGAAGAGGTATTGCATCGTCAGGATAAACTAGCAGCCGTTGGACAATTGGCAGCAGGCGTTGCACATGAAATACGCAATCCGCTGACTTCGATGAGGGGATATGCTGAATTTTTGCAATTAGATGAAAAAGATCCTGAACGGTTAGAGTTTTTGAACATTATTTTGGATGAAATTGAACGGGTCAACACCATTGTTGAGGATTTCATGGTGTTAGCAAAACCTAAGGCAGTAGAATTAGAAGAAAAAAATGTAGTTCCAGTGATAAAAAATGTTGTTTCACTGCTTGAGTTTGAGGCGAGAAAGAAAAATGTCCACTTGTCATTTGATTGTAATCAAGAAATTATCCAAATTGAATGCGATGAGAACCGGTTAAAGCAGGTATTCCTAAATTTCATCAAAAATGGAATTGAAGCAATGCCAAATGGCGGTGATTTGCATGTCAGAACAATCATTCATGACAATAATGTTCAAATTTCGATTCAGGATACTGGTGTCGGAATTCCAAAAGAAAAATTAAAGAATCTTGGAGAACCATTTTTTACTACGAAGAAAACCGGCAATGGTTTAGGTCTAATGGTAAGCTTCAAAATTATAGAAAGTCATAATGGAAAAGTATTTGTGGAAAGTGAGCCAAATAAAGGCACTACATTCAATATTCTTTTACCAGCAAAAACCGCATAAGATAAATCATCAGTATAGGAGATCATAGATCTCCTATTTTTTATGAAAAAGTGTGCTCCTTTTTACTTTTCAAAAATTAGACATAAATTATCAAAAAAATGAAATCTACTTTGATGAAGAATAGATTAATATGTTTATATAGGTATTAATGTTTTTTATTGGGAGGGAAGACAATTGGTGGAAGCAAGTTTTGTAAAAACAATTTGTGGTTATTGCGGAACAGGCTGTGGCTTAGTACTGGAAGTCCAAGATAACAGAATCATGAAAATTTGCGGCGACAAGGAAGCACCAGTTAATAAAGGTCAAACATGCGTTAAGGGCTCCTTTGCCTATGAATATGTTCATGCGAAGAATAGATTAACCTCTCCATTAATTAAAAAAGCTGGAAAATTGGTTGAAACTACTTGGGAAGAGGCATATCAATATATTGCCGAAAAACTTTCATTCATTAAAGAGCAGTGGGGTCCAACGTCGATCTCGATGTTTACCTGTGCAAGAACTACGAATGAATCGAATTATATTACCCAAAAATTCATGAGGACAGCTATTGGCAGCAATAATATTGACGGCTGCAACCGAACGTGACACGCTCCTAGCGTTGCCGGTCTGGCAACTGTATTTGGAAGCGGTTTCCCAACGAATACGCTTGAGGATTTTGATCGCGCCAAAGTATTACTGCTCATTGGTTCAAACACATCCGATGCGCACCCGATCATAGGGAATCGGATTAAAAAAGCAGCAAAATCCGGTCTTAAAGTAATTGTCATTGATCCTAGAAAAATTGATATGACAAAAAATGCTTATCGACATCTTCAAATCAATGTAGGCTCAGATATTGCGCTTATTAATGCGTTCATTCACGTTATTATCAAAGAACGATTATACCAGCCTGAGTATATTGAACATTTTACAATTGATTTTGACAGGTTGGAAAAGCTTGTCGAGCCATATACACCAGAATATGCCACGGAGATAACCGGCTTAAATTCTGAGTTAATCGTTGAAACTGCAAGGGAATATGCCACTTCTGGTTCCTCCATGATTGCATATACGCTGGGCATAACCGAACACCATTGCGGAGTAAATAATGTTTTTGATATTGCCAACCTTGCGTTGTTAACCGGAAATATTGGTAAGGAAGGCACAGGCATTATGCCGCTTAGAGGGCAAAACAATGTTCAGGGTGCAGGAGATATGGGCTGCTTGCCGAACCAACTTGCTGGAGCGATGAGTATTGTTAATGATGACTATCGCGGCCGTTTCGAACAAGAATGGAATGTCGTTCTTAACCCAGTTGCCGGAGATACCCAAACCAGGACTTTTGACCGAATTGAATCAGGTGGAGTAAAGGCCCTATATGTTATTGGGGAAAATCCGCTCCTTGCAGATGTGCACATGAATCATACAAAAGCCATGTTAGAAAGACTTGATTTATTAATTGTTCAGGATATCTTTTTAACAGAAACAGCTAAAATGGCGGATGTCGTATTACCTGCCCGTTCGTGGGGAGAAGTGGATGGAACCTATACAAATACGGACCGAAGAATCCAACGGGTTCGAAAAGCGATAGAATCCCATCCTAATGTAAAAGAGGACTGGGAAATTCTTTGTGACCTTTCCACTTTAATGGGCTACCCTATGAAGTATGAGAGCAGTGAAGAAATCTGGAATGAAGTAAGAAAACTGGCCTGGGAAATGTACGGAGGCATCAGCTATCAAAGACTTGATGAATTATATAGCCTGCATTATCCATGTCCAACAGAAGATCATCCTGGGACATTTATTATGCACCAGAGATTTCATCAAGCTGTACCAGATGATAAAAAGGCTCCATTTGTGCCGGTTGATTATACCCCGCCGCTTGAACTGCCGGATGAGGAGTATCCTTTTATGTTAACAACCGGAAGAAGATACGAGTCATACAATACTCATTCCCAGACGCGACATTATGCTGCAGGTGTAAAGATAAAACAAATCGAAGAAACCGTTGATATTCATCCAAATGATGCTGAAGCTTTAGGAATTAACGATGGTGAAGTTGTCAAAGTTGCATCTCGCCGGGGAGAATTGACCGTAAAAGCTAAGGTAACAGAGCAAGTGGTTCCAGGATTAGTCTTTATGAGTTTTCACTGGAGTGAAACACCGACAAATATTTTAACCTTAAATGAATTTGACCCAATTTCCGGAACAGCGGAATATAAGGCATGTGCTGTAGCCATTTCGAAATTATAAAAAAATAACAAAAAATAGCGGAGAATAGTCTTCGCTATTTTTCTTTGCAATTTTGGTAGTTTTTTTAAATATAAAACAAGCCGGGGATTACCCGGCTTGTTTTGCCAATGTTTTTGCTGCAGTTGATTTTCTTTGATAAAAGAACCAGTTAAGTCCAAATGATATAGCATAAAAACCAATAAAGAAATAGAACGCTGTTACAGGTGTCCCGGTTGCTTGAACAGACCAGCCAAATAACTTAGGAATAAAGTAAGAGCCATATGCTGCAAATGCTGCTGCAAAACCAATCACTGGTGCTGCTTCTTTTGGTATGAAAATGTTAGGAATCATTTGGAAAGTCGAACCTGAACCAATACCAGAAGCAAGGAAAAGAATCAAGAATGAAGTTAAGAATCCGGAAAATTGCTGACCATTTAAGAAATAGATAACGCCCATTGCCCCAATCGCCATTATGACAAATACATACGCAGTAACTTTCGCACCGCCAAATTTATCAGCAAGTCAGCCGCCTACCGGTCTTGCGGCTGCAGCTACTAGAGCACCAAGAAAAGCAAGTGAAAGATGCTCAGGGAACTGCGATTTTAATAAAAGCGGAAAAGCTGCTGAATATCCGATAAATGAACCGAAAGTTGCTACATATAGAACGGTCATAATCCAAGTATGCTTACGTTTCACGATTACAAATTGATCAGCAACAGATTGTTTTGCATTGGGCACATTATCCATCTTAAACATGGCAAGGACTGTCATAATTAGAATAGGAATGACCCAGATAAAAGCTGCATTTTGTAACCAAACATGCTGTCCTGTTGGTAATACTTGTTTTCCGCCAATAAAAGCAAAAGTACCTGAAGTTACAATAAGCGGAGTTACGAATTGAACGACCGATACCCCCATATTTCCTAAGCCGCCGTTAATTCCAAGAGCTGTTCCCTTTTCCTTTTTAGGAAAGAAAAAGCTGATATTTGCAGATGATGATGAGAAGTTACCGCCACCGAGTCCACATAGTGCTGCAAGCAATAGCATAGTTGAAAAAGATGTGTGTAGGTTTTGTACGGCAAAACCAATACCAATGGCTGGAATTGCCAATATCGCAGTAGAAATAACCGTCCAGTTCTTACCGCCTATAGAACCAACTGCAAATGTGTAAACAAAGCGAAGTGTTGCTCCTACTAATCCTGGTATAGCGGCAAGAGTAAACAACTGCTCATCTGTGAAATGAAATCCGACATCATTTAATCTTACGGCTACTACAGACCAAATTTGCCATACAATAAACGCAAGCATTAAAGATGGGACAGAGATCCATAGATTTCTTTGCGCGTGTTTCCTTCCTTCTGCTTTCCAAAATTTTACATCTTCCGGATTCCAATAATTCAGTCGTGCCATTATTCTCTCCTCCAATTATCTTAAATTTTAATTTTGTGTTGTTTGTTTGTAGTGTAAATATAAATCATCATGGATCCGAGATTTGTGACGTACGTCACAAATCTGGTGAAGGAATTGTGAACATCTTCCATCCGTCAAAAAGTTGTAAAAATTATATCGAAAAAATAGACAAAAAAAAGAGACTGTAACAGTCTCATGATGTTAATGATTCTTCTCATCTTCTTTTTCTTCACTAAACATACCCACATAATTTTTGGTATCACCTGCATCGTCTTTAATGGCAGTGATGGTTAACCATTCTCTGTAAATTTCTTGATTCTTTCGTTTGTTCCAAATATGGCCTTCCCAAAATCCTTCTGTTTGCAAATGAAACCACATATTCCTGTAAAACTCGATGTCATGTTCTCCGGACTGAAGTACGCTTGGTGTCTTTCCAATCACCTCATCTTGTGTATAGCCGGTTATTTTTGTAAATGCAGGATTCACCATTTGGATAATCCCATTTTCGTCTGTAACAGTAATACCTTCAACAGCTTGATTAACTATTTTTGCAGAAATATCAAGTTTATCCTGATAATAAAGCCAAACCACAAGAATGGAACTGGCTAATGAAAATTCAGAAAGACACATGAAGCCAATCGCATAATGTCCGGTAAAGTTAAATAGTATCGTTAGAATTAAAGGAGGGAAAAAACCTCCTAAACCACCCATTGCGGCTACCAATCCATTCACAATACCCGCCTGCTTTGAAAAATATAAGGGCACAAGTTTAAAAATTGCTCCATTGCCAATTCCGGCACAAAAAGCGACTAATAAACATCCAAAAGAGTAAATAGGTAGTGATGGTGTAAATGATAACAGGAAACCTGCGAAAGTCAGACCTGAGAAAACGGCAACCAGGATAAGAAATGGATTCATTTTATCACCAAGCCAGCCGCCAACAGGACGAAAAACTGTTGCCAAGGCAATAAAACCAGCTGTCCTTAAACCTGCATCCACTTTTTCTAAATCAAAATGATTAACTAAGAAAGAGGGTAAATAAATCGTGAATGCTACAAATGATCCAAAGGTTATAAAATAAAATAAACTTAAAAACCAGAGTTTGGGATTTTTATAAACTTCCTCAATTTGCTCTTTTATGGAGTTATTTACTTTTTGCTCGTTTCGGTCCCCAAAAAGGAAATTTAAAATCGCGAAAATGATTACGACGATAAGGAAAATTTTTATTGTAGTTCTCCAGCCAAATGAATTTGCAAGGACAGGGGCAGAAAAGGAAGTGATAGCTGTTCCTATGTTCCCAGCCCCGTAAATTCCGTTGATTAAGCCGTGTTTGGCTTTTGCATAGTATTTTGGCAGGGAGGTTACACCAATCGAAAAAACTGCTCCCCCTAATCCAAGTAAGAATCCACCTGAAATTAACATAAATAATGAATTAGCATAACTTAAAATTGCAATAGGCAAAAGCATAATAATAAAACTAATGCTAAAAATGACACGAGCCCCAAATCGATTGGTCCAATAACCAATTGGAACGCGCAATAATGATCCAAGAATAACAGGTACGGCTGTAGCCCATGCCATTTGCGTAGAGGTAAGAGAAATATCTGCACGGATAAATGGCATTAGTGATGAAATAAGAACCCAAACCATAAAGCCGGCAACTAAGCTTCCAGTTTGAATCAATAATTGTTTTGTTCCTTGGTTCATTCAAATCCTCCTAAAAATTCCATTTAAGTAACTTGTGTATTGAACAATGACTTCATTTGGAAATTTATCTTAAGGTATTATAAGTTGAATTTTAATAATTAACAGTGAGGTATGACACAAATCCTTCATATTCTCAAAATATTTATCATTCCAATTGAATTATGGTTTAATTAGGTAGACTATTAACTTATATTTGACTTTTCAAAAATATCTACTAAATGGGACAGGAGACGAGGGTATGAGATTTCAAGAGCTAGAGTCAATGGAGGAACGCCTCGCGTTCATGGACAGCCTTTCTAAAAGCTTCCTTGCACGTGCGCATAAAATTGATATCGAAGGTGGATTCCCATTTGAAAATATTGAGGATTTAAAAAACACTGGCTATACATCATTAACCGTCCCAATAAAAAACGGCGGCAAGGAAATTCCGCTTTACGAGCTTATTAGACTGCAGGAAAAAATTGCAGAAGGGGATGGAGCAACCGCTCTTTCGATTGGATGGCATATGGGCATAATAAAAAATTTAGGAGAAAAAGAAATTTGGGATGATGTCATTTACGAAAAATTATGCGATGAGGTGAAAAAAGGCGCATTAGTTAACAGTGCAGCCACTGAGCCAAAGACAGGCAGCCCCACTCGCGGCGGAATGCCTGAAACAATTGCAGTAAAAATGAAAGATCATTGGGTAATTACTGGGCGAAAGACCTTTACAACGATGTCACCGGTACTTGATTACTTTATCGTAAGTGCGGCCATACCTGAACTCAAACAGGTGGGAAACTTTTTAATCCCTCGCTCTTCAACAGGAATAAGAATTGAAGAAACATGGGACAGCATTGCGCTAAAAGGGACAGGAAGCCATGATTTAATTCTTGAAAATGTATCAGTGCCAAGGGAGTACTTTGTGGAACAATTAAAATTCGAAGGAAAGAGCGTAAACGGCTGGCTGCTGCATATCCCTGCTTGTTATCTCGGAATCGCCAAAGCGGCAAAAAATTATTGCCTAAAATTTGCAAAGGAATATTCCCCAAATAGTATAACGGGAACGATTATTAATTTACCGAATGTCCGGCAAAAAATTGGCGAGATTGAAATTAAGCTATTACAAGCTGAGTATTTCCTATATGGTGTTGCTAAAAAATGGGACCATGCAAAACATGAAGAAAGAAACCAAATGGGGCCGGCTTTAAGTGCAGCCAAATTAACGACTACCAATGCAGCTATTGAAATTGTTGACCTGGCTATGAGAATTGTAGGAGCTCAGAGTCTATCTTTAAAAAATCCATTACAGAGATATTATCGTGACGTTAGGGCAGGTCTTCATAATCCACCGATGGATGATATGACCATCCAATTGCTCGCTAATTATGCCATATCACAAGAGGGAAATTAAATTGGATGAAACGGCTTCTAAATACACACTCTAAGAAAAAGGGGTGAAACAGGATGCCGAGAGGGAAAGAATTAGAACAGCTGCCAATGGCCAACCTCGCTCCAGGGGCTGGAAAAGACGCCAGCAGTACGAACAGAGAAGTACTGGGGAGCGTTGTTCAAAATGTACAGCCTGAACCAAGCGATGTCGATAAGGAAAATGAAGACATGGTTTAAGAGAGGATGTCTCAAAAGAGTCTGACCCCCTCACTCGCTATATAATGCGTTGTGGGGGGCTTGCTCTTTGTTAAGAGATATCCTCTCTTATTTTTATTCCTCTGTCAGTTCACCAATTTCCACGGTAGAACGTTCTTTATGTGGTCCACGCAAATGGACTGCTGCCGTTTTACCATCTTCATTTAATTGATCAATCCAAACAGATTCCCCGTGGTATTTGACTTCAATGTCTGCAGATGAAGACAAGATTTGTTTTAAGCGGTTTGCATTCATACACGTCACTCCCCTAAAAATAGTCGTTTTATTTTTTGCAAAGAATCTAAATTCATGCATTTTTAGGATATTAAAATGCTTACCACCATGCTATTATATATTTAGATAATTAACTAAATGTTGAAGAAGGGGACAGAATGAACGAGGTTTTCAAAGCACTGTCTGATTCGACAAGGAGAAAAATTCTTGATCTATTACGTGAAAGTGATTTAACAGCTGGAGAAATTGCCGATAATTTTTCAATGAGTAAACCCTCTATCAGCAATCACTTAAAAATTCTAAAATCAGCCGGCTTGGTCCTGGATGAAAAAAAAGGACAATTTATTTATTATTCTTTAAATTCGACAGTTTTACAGGATGTCATAAAATGGTTGTTAGATAAAAAGGATAGAGGGGAAAATAACGATGAAAAATAAATTTTTCTATCTTACTTTAGCCATTTCCATTTTGGTGTTAATCATTAATATTATCGCCTATCCTTTCTTACCGGCTCGGGTACCTGTCCATTGGGGATGGAATGGAGAAGTTAATCGTTACGGCTCTAAACTAGAGATGGTATTAATGGGAGCTTTACCGCTTTTTATCATGTTTGTTCGAAAAATTATCCCGGCAATAGACCCAAAAAAAGAATCCTATCAAAAACATAGTAATGCCTACACAAGAATGACATTTCTCGTCGTCATTTTCTTAGCCGTTTTGAATCAAATTGCAGTCTTAAATGCATTAGGTTTCCCTGTATCATTCAGCAGAATCGTTCCCGCACTACTGGGAGCGCTCATGATTGGCATGGGGAATTACATGACACAGCTTAGGCCCAATTATTTTATCGGCATTCGAACACCTTGGACACTGGCATCTGAACTTGTTTGGAAAAAAACACATCGCTTAGGCGGATATGTATTTGTCATAGTCGGCTTGATATCGCTTTCTTCTATAATAATAGGCGGTTTTGCGATGACTTTATTCCTCGGCGCCTTAATAATTGGAATAGTACTAATTTATTCCTATTCGTACTTCATTTTTAAAAGGAATATTTAAATAATAAAAAGGGAAGGAATCAAAATGATTTCTTCCCTTTTTATCGATCATAAGGATAATCAATATGGACCCCATTTATGCCACCAGGATCATCCATATTTTCGAGAGAGCTAATATATTGATTTAACTCAATTTGAAGCTCCTTTGGGGCCCCCGGCTTTAAATGCCAATTTCCTGGTTCATCTACGAAATAAGGACTTTTTGTAAATTCAGGCCTAATTTTTGGCATGTTAATCTCCCTCATTATTATTTAGTATTAATAAGGTTTACTAACCTCATTTCATTTATGCTTGAAACTTTAAGCGGATTTTACCGTCATATATAAATGAGATTAAAAGTAGTCATGTCCCATCATTCATTGGCATAAAAAATAAAAAGATGCCCCACTTATAAAGCGAAAACCAAAAAAAAATGACGAAAAATATTGAGTGAATGGGGACTTAAAATGAGTCTATGTAGGTTTTTAATTTTAGATGAAATATGATATAGTAATTGATGTTCGTTTACCGAAGTTTATTGGTAAGTGAGAGGAGAATTAAAATGAAAAAAATACAATGGCCAAAAACACTAAACAGTAATCATCTTGCGTTCTTTGCTATTGCTGTTATTTTGTTTTGGATCAAAACCTATACGGCCTATCAACTTGAATTTAAACTTGGAATTGAAAATAATCTTCAAAAGTTTTTACTGTTAATAAATCCCTTAAGTTCTGCACTTTTCTTTTTGGGATTAGCTTTAATGTTTAAGAAACGCATGAAACTTGTGTTGGTTATCATAAACTTCTTACTATCGTTTTTATTATATGCAAATATTGTCTATTATCGATTCTTTAATGATTTCATTACCATTCCTGTTTTGATGCAAACAAAAACGAATACGGGGCAGCTTGGTGATAGTGCTCTTTCATTAATGTCTATCTATGATATTTTTTATTTTACAGATACCATTATTCTAATTATTCTTGCTTTCACTGTATTTAAAAAGGTGACACTAACTAATAGAAGATCGTTCAAAATGGTTCTGTTATTATCAATTACTGTATTTCTTTTTAACCTTGGATTGGCTGAAAAAGACCGTCCGGAATTATTATCACGTTCATTTGACCGAAATTATTTAGTTAAATACCTTGGTGCCTACAATTTTACAATATATGATATTATTCAAAATATTAAATCGTCCAGTCAGCGGGCTCTTGCTGACAGCAGTGATATTACTGATGTAGAAAATTATCGAAAAGCTAATTATACAGAGCCAAATCCCGCTTTATTTGGTAAAGCGAAAGGAAAGAATGTCATTTTTGTTTCTTTGGAATCGTTCCAAAGCTTTATGATTAATTATAAAATGCCCAATGGACAGGAAGTTACACCTTTTTTAAATTCATTAACACATGATAAAAATACTTTCTATTTTGATAACTTTTTCCATCAAACGGGACAAGGGAAAACATCTGATGCTGAATTCTTAATGGAAAACTCATTATATCCAATGTCACAGGGGGCTGTGTTTGTCAATAAAGCTCAAAATACGTATCAGGCAACACCAGCCATTTTAAAAGGATTGGGATATAATTCGGCAGTATTTCATGGTAACTATAAAACGTTCTGGAACCGAAACGTGATGTATAAAGCATTAGGCTATGATCAATTTTTTGACGCGGAGTATTACAACATGTCTGTAGAAAACACCAAAAACTATGGCATGAAGGATAAACCTTATTTTAAAGAATCAATGCCGATGCTGGAAAGTTTGAAACAGCCTTTCTATACAAAATTTATTACACTATCAAACCACTTCCCATTTCAAATGGATCCACAGGATACTGATTTTCCAGCAGGTGATTTTGGTGATACCGTGGTTAACCAGTATTTTCAATCGGCTCATTATATGGACCAGGCATTGGAACAGTTCTTTAATGATTTAAAAGCGGATGGCTTATATGATAAAACGGTAATCGTCCTTTATGGTGACCATTACGGAATTTCTGAGAACCATAATACGGCTATGGCTAAGGTTCTAGGTGTAAATGAGATTACTCCAAAACTTAATGCAGACTTGCAGCGGGTTCCATTATATATTCATGTCCCAGGTGTAAAAGGCGGCATTGAGCATCAATATGGCGGTGAAGTAGATGTCCGCCCAACACTTCTTCATTTATTAGGTATTGATACAAAGGATTACATGGAATTCGGATCTGATTTATTATCGAAACATAATCGTGACTGGGCATTATTCAGAAATGGTGATTTTGTCTCTCCATCTGTAACTCAAGTAAATGAAAAATGTTATTCGTCTTCTACAGGAGAATTATTAAATCAAACAAATGCATGTAAAGATATTGATCAAAAAGTAAAAACTGAATTGCAAATGTCAGATGAGGTTGTTTATAAGGATTTATTACGCTTTTATAAGCCGAAGGGATTTACGCCAATAAATCCTGACGACTACGAATATTTAGGTCCTAAAAAAGCAACGTCAACGCCTTAAAGGCTTAAAAGAGAGAAGAAGCAAATTGCTTCTTCTCTCTTTTTTTAGGTTATTTCTAGCTTTCATTAATGGTTTATTTTATAATGAATCTTAAAAATTTAAATATATGTTGGGAGGGGTATGATGAGAGATGTGACACTGTTAAATATATTTGAACATCGTATTGCCCAAAAATATTTGAATCGGTCCGGCCTTGCCCATGCCATCGCAGTTGCCTATCATGCGTTTCATTTAGGCAAAGAACATCAAGTTGATGTCGATATAGCCTCAAAAGCAGGGCTGCTTCATGATATGGGCCATTACACCTGGTATAAAAATGGAAAATGGGATTATGATTTATATAAGCAAAATGATATTCATGCGATAAAAGGGGCTGAAAGAGCGCATAAACTGCTTATTCGCCTCGGTGAGAATCCTATTAAAGCTAAAACTATCGCCCTTGCCATCCTGTTTCATACCGATTCATTTCTTCCCTCTAATGATATTATTCGGACTCCTCTCCAGCAAATTGTAAAATGGGCGGATGAAAAGGATGAAGAAAAAGGCGGGATGCACCACTATCGGAAAATTAATTTTGAGAGGGCAAAGCAAAGTATCATTAGATTGGATCAATGGATTGACCGTGAACAAAATAATGATAGTAATTCTAAAGGTTCGTAAGGCTGATAAGACAAAAAAAATCCGGCTCTCTAGCAACCGGATATCAAAGGGGGGAAGTGATTGTCCTAACAGTTTACATATTACAGAACAAAAGTGAACAATCCATGAAAAAAACATTATAAGTTTATTAAATTAATCCTTATCATATAAAAATCCAGTCAAAAACCTATTTGGCTGGATTTTTTCATAGTAAACTCGTACTTTTTAGATTAACCTGATACTATTCTCCTATGTTTATAAAACAGATTTTTAAAAAATTGTATTTTTAAAAATCACCCCCTTACCTAACATGAATGGTGCGAATCTTTTATTAAAGAAGCACTTTCAACTTTATAAATGGAGGTTAGATAGGGCTATGAATATGATTGATATCGATAAATTACTAGAATCCACATCAAATCTAACATATGAGAAAAACCAACCTAAAATAAAACCGATTGAGATTGATCAACTGCTTGAAAAAACAAGAGACTGGTAAAACAAGCCATTCACTCGGAAAGTAAGGGACAGTGAATAATTTGTCGATAAAAAAATTAATCACTCCCTACAAACAAAAACAGCCCATTTCCGGGTTGTTTTTTTGATTTGTAAGGGAATTAACACTATATTCGTGTTGTTTTCTTTAGTGCCAAAAAGCGTTATTGCTTTACATCCTGCTCTTGAGAGGTTTGAAAAAATTTTTATAAAATTAATTCAGAAAAGTATTAATTTTTTAATAAAGGAGTTATTCGGATGAGAGAACAAAGAGTAAGGAAAGAGCAGCTCGTCAATGATTTTTTTCCGGTACTTGACGTGGATTATATTGAAATCTATACAGGCAATGCCAAGCAGGCGTGCCATTTCTTTTGTTCCGCTTTTGGTTTTAAAACAGTAGCATATTCCGGACTGGAGACAGGCAACCGTGAAACGGTTTCTTATTGCCTGCAGCAGCGGAATATTCGCTTAGTAATAACGGGATCGTACAATGAAGATAGCCGGGTTGCCCAATTTGTAAAGAAACATGGCGATGGTGTGAAGGATGTAGCGCTTTTAGTTGATGATGTGGAAAAGGCTTTTGCGGCTGCGGTTGAAAGAGGTGCAATTGCCCACATTGCTCCATTTGAATTAAAGGATGACAAGGGAGTTATCAAAAAAGCCGTTCTAGGTACATATGGAGATACAATCCATACGTTAGTAGAACGCAAGAATTATCAAGGTTTATTCATGCCGGGATTTGTCCCATATTCGGCTTCACTACCTGTAGAAGATGCCGGGTTAATCGGTATTGATCACGTGGTGGGAAATGTGGAAAGCATGGAGGAATGGGTTGAATACTATTCCAAAGTAATGGGATTTAAGGAAATGAAGCATTTCTCAGATAAAGACATCACGACTGAGTATTCTGCATTAATGTCAAAAGTTATGCACAATGGCGGAAGGATTAAGTTCCCAATTAATGAACCTGCAGAAGGAAAAAGAAAGTCCCAAATTCAGGAATTTCTAGAATTTTATAATGGGCCAGGTGTGCAGCATTTAGCCGTTTTGACGGAGGATATTGTTGAAACCGTAACCATTTTGAAAAAGAAAGGAGTCGAGTTTCTAAATACGCCTGACTCCTATTATGAAGCATTGGGTGAGCGGATTGGTAAAATTGATGAAGAAATCGATAAGCTCCGTGAGCTAAGTATTTTGGTCGATCGCGATGATGAGGGTTATTTATTGCAAATTTTCTCCAAACCGATTGTCGACCGGCCAACATTATTTATCGAGATTATTCAGCGAAAAGGTGCCCGAGGCTTTGGCGAAGGAAACTTTAAGGCGTTATTTGAGTCGATTGAACGTGAGCAAGAAAGGCGTGGAAATCTTTAATTAAGAGAGAAAGAGAATGGTATATATTAAAGGGGTTTACCATATGTTCGTTAGAAAAGGGAGAATATCATTCTCCCTTTTTCAAAAGGAAAGGTGAGTCAATGAGATTTGTTACCTTTGAAAAAGCAGATGGGGCTGTCAGGGCCGGTTTGATGCTTGATGGAGAGTATATTGTCGATTTATATGAAGCGACAGACGGTGCGTTACCGGATAATATGCTTGATTTTCTGGATGATTATGAAGTGTTTTATGAAAAAGCAAACCAACTATTGAACCTATCAAGGAGTTCTGTCGGGGTTTATTCACTAAATGATCTTCGTCTAAAAGCACCGATTCCAAATCCAAGAAGCTTTCGTGATTTTTATGCATTTGAACAGCATGTGAAAACCGCCAGGGAAAACAGAGGATTGGAAATGATTCCTGAATGGTACGAGATCCCTGTTTTTTATTTCTCCAATCATTTAGCGTTCAAGGGGTCAGGAGAAGAAATAATTAAGCCGGATGACTGTGAATGGCTTGATTATGAGTTGGAGATTGCCTGCGTCATTGGGAAAGAAGGTAAGAATATTCCTGCTGTAGAAGCAGACAAGTATATCTTCGGATACTGTATTTTAAATGATTGGAGCGCGAGAGATTTGCAGCGCAAGGAGATGAAGGTCGGACTGGGACCGGCAAAAGGGAAAGACTTTGCTACTTCAATCGGTCCATGGCTGGTTACGAAAGACGAAATTGAACCGCTCAAGAATGGGAAGGGCTATAACCTTTCAATGACAGCGAGTGTAAACGGGAAAGTATTATCAAAAGGAAATATGAAAGATATTTACTTTTCATTTGCAGACATGGTTGAACGGGCTTCTAAAGGTGTAACCCTCTATCCTGGTGAGATTATTGGGTCAGGTACTGTAGGTACAGGTTGTTTGCTCGAGCTTGGACAAGAGGTGCATCGGTGGTTAGAGCCAGGTGATGAAGTTAAGCTTGAGATTGAAAATTTAGGAGTTTTACAGAATAAGATTACTGTTTAACGAAATGAGGTGATTGGATGTTTTATCGTCAGATGGGAAAGATCCCCCATAAGCGCCATACGATGCTAAAAAAAGAAGATGGAAGTCTCTATCGCGAGCAAGTGATGGGGACACGCGGCTTTTCAGGAACGCAATCCATTTTATATCATGAGTACATGCCAACAGAAGTAGTCAAAGCAGAAGTAAAGAGTCATTATTTGCCAGACTTTGAAGAACAGGAAACCCTAAGGCACCGGCATTTTTTTACCAGTTTGGTACAAAAGAACGGAGATGCCCTGAAAGCAAGGGAATATATTTTAGGTAATCAAGATTTACTCATAGGAACTGCTCATGTGACGGAGCCCATGCAGAGCTTTTATCGGAATGGTGATGGGGATGAAATGCTCTATATTCACTATGGATCGGGCACGCTTGAAACGATGTTCGGGACGCTATCATATCGTGCAGGTGACTATCTGGTCATACCGATCGGAACGATTTTTCGGTTGATCCCAACCCCGAATGAACTGACCAAAATGCTCTTCGTAGAGTCTTTTAGTCAAATAACAACACCAAGGCGTTATCGGAATGAATATGGACAGCTTTTAGAACACAGCCCATTTTGTGAAAGGGATATCCGCGGACCGGAAACGTTGGTATCATTTGATCAAAAAGGCGAGTATGAAGTCATTACGAAATCAAGGGGAAATCTCCATTCCCATATTCTTGGTCATCATCCACTCGATGTCGTCGGCTGGGACGGCTATCTTTATCCGTGGGCTTTTAATATTGAGGATTTTGAGCCGATTACTGGCAGAGTCCATCAGCCGCCACCTGTCCATCAAACCTTTGAAGGGAATAACTTTGTTGTTTGTTCCTTCGTACCGCGTCTTTATGATTATCATCCGGAGTCCATTCCTGCCCCGTATTACCATAGCAATGTAAATAGTGATGAACTCCTATATTATGTTGAAGGAAATTTTATGAGCCGAAAAGGAATTCAGGAGGGGTCGATCACGCTTCATCCAAGTGGTATCCCGCATGGACCACATCCGGGTAAAACCGAAGCGAGTATAGGAAAAAAGGAAACACTTGAGCTGGCGGTAATGATTGACACCTTCCATCCTCTTAAAGTGGTTAAAGGGTTATCATCAATAGAGGACGCCAAATATATGTACTCTTGGGCGGAAAAATAGGCAAGGCTGTCTCAGGAAGGGTATGACCCTTTGTTATGAGACAGCCTCTTTTTTTATTAATAAAAAAAGGGCATATTGATATAATCATAATAAGAGGTGAAACCGATGAAGTCTGAATTAATCGAAGAAAAATTAAAATCACGGACTCCCACCATATTAGGGAGTGAGAAGTTTTCCAAATATGCGGTTCTGTTACCACTTATCCAAAAAGAGGATGGAATCCATGTATTATTTGAAGTTCGTTCGCATGAATTACGAAGACAGCCGGGAGAGATTTGTTTTCCAGGAGGAAAAATCGACTCAACCGATACCGATGAAAAAGAGGCAGCAATTCGGGAAACGATTGAGGAGTTAGGAGTAGAGAGAGAGAATATCTCAGGTGTTTTTCCATTGGATTATATGGTTTCACAATTTGGAATGATTGTTTATCCGTACGCAGGGTTTATTGAATGTCCAACATCCATCCAACCAAATCCTGCTGAGGTGGGAGAGATATTTACCGTTCCGGTTTCATTTCTGTTAAATACAGATCCAGATATCTATCAATTGAATTTTAAGGTAGAACCGGAGGAAAACTTCCCCCTTGAATTAATTCCTAATGGAGAGAACTATAAATGGCGAACAAGAGGTCTAGACGAATACTTTTACAAGTATGAAGACAAGATAATATGGGGGTTGACAGCAAAAATTCTTTATCATTTTATTGAAATTCTCAAGAAGTGATCGGCAGTGAGTTTTGTAATGGAATTCACTGTTTTTTTTTTGTATTCAATGTCCGTATATAAGCAACAAATGTGCACTATAGGCGGAAAAAACTCTTGATTATTTTCCGAATAGAGATAAAATTAAAATTATATTTTTCGGAGATTAGGAGTTGTCATGGATGAAGGTTGTAAAGTTTGGGGGTTCCTCTTTAGCATCCGGAACACAGATTGAAAAGGTTTTTAATATTGTCACAGCAGATTCCGAACGAAAAGTGGTAATCGTATCTGCACCTGGAAAAAGGTTTACAAAAGATCAAAAAGTAACTGATTTATTAATTGAATGTGCTAATCTATGCTTACAGAATAAGGATCCTAAGGAAAAGATGGATGCTGTACTTGAAAGATATTCACACATTGCAATGGAATTGGCTCTTTCTGAAGATATTATTGAGGAGATAAAGGGTGACTTAACTAGAAGAATAAATGGAGATAAAACCAATCAAGAAAAATTTATGGACTTGCTTAAAGCTAGCGGTGAGGATAATCATGCCAAATTAGTGGCAGCTTTTTTCAGAAAAAAGGGTGTTGAAGCTCATTATATTGATCCGAAGGCTGCTGGACTTCTGGTAAGTGATGAACCAGGAAATGCTCAAGTTTTGCCGGAATCCTATTCAAACCTATTTTCTCTTCGCAATCGCTCAGGTATCTTAATTTTCCCAGGTTTCTTTGGCTATAGCCAAAAAGGGGAAGTGTTTACATTTTCCCGCAGCGGCTCGGATATTACCGGGTCGATTCTGGCGAATGCGTTAAAAGCTGACTTATATGAAAACTTTACAGATGTGGATGCGGTCTATTCCGTTAATCCTTCAATTGTTAAGAGTCCGAAGGAAATAAAGGAATTAACCTATCGTGAAATGCGTGAACTTTCCTATGCAGGATTTACCGTATTACATGACGAAGCGCTTGTTCCCGCATTTCGGGCGGGAATACCCGTTAATATTAAGAATACGAATAATCCAAGTGCACCGGGTACAAGAATTGTCTATGAACGGGACAACACAAATGGTCCTGTAATTGGAATTGCTAGTGATAAGGGATTTTGCAGTATTTATGTAAGTAAATATTTAATGAATAGGGAGATAGGCTTCGGCCGTAAACTTCTTGGAATTTTAGAGGAATTTGGCTTATCCTATGAACATACTCCATCGGGAATTGATGATGTTTCTGTTATTCTGCGAGAAAGCCAGGTCGATGCGGAAACTGAAAAAGTGATTATTTCGCGGATTAAAACAGATTTACATGCTGATGAAATCAAAATTGAGCATGGGCTTGCCCTTATAATGGTTGTAGGAGAAGGGATGCGCCGTAATGTCGGAACGATGGCTAGAGCTTCCAAAGCCTTGGCAAAAGCAGAGATCAATATCGAAATGATCAACCAGGGATCTTCTGAGGTAAGCATGATGTTTGGAGTAAAAGAAGAAGAAGAAAGAAATGCGGTTAACGCCCTTTATGAGGAATTTTTTATAGCCGTAACAGTGTAGAAAGAAAAGTGGTTCCAATTATCTATAAAATCATCAGTAAACTACCTGTCCTCGCAGAGAAGCTTCGAAAAGAGTATATTAGAACTAGAAAACATCGTATGGAGGTAGGTATGGAAAAGACACAAATCCCAACATATGAGCGAATTGCGATTGATTTAGCCAATCGAATCTATGATGGAAAATTTAAAGTAGGAGAAAAGATCCATGGGAGGTCGACATTAGCCAGTGAATACAAGGTCTCTCCTGAAACAGTTCGAAGAGCAATTAAGATTTTAGAAGACGTTGAGATTGTTCATTCAACAAAGGGAAGCGGCATTATTATTTCTTCAAAGGAAAACGCCTTTAAATATATTCATCGGTTTTCGAATCTGGCAAGTGTTAGAGATCTCGAGAAACAAATGAATAAACTTATTGATGAGAGAGATAAATTGGATGAACAGCTATTTGTAACATTGAGAAAAATCATGGATTATTCCGAAAAACTGCGGCACACCAATCCATTGGCACCTATCGAGGTCGAGATTTTTCCTGGATGTGATTATATTGGCAAGACCATTTCGGAAATGAAATTTTGGCAGAATACCGGTGGTACTGTTATTGGGATGAAAAGGAATGGGGAGATGATCATCTCCCCAGGTCCCTATGCTTCCATACTTGAAGGGGATGTCCTCTTAATCATCGGTGATGAAAAAACATACGACCGGGTTGTTCATTTTCTTGAAGATTAAAAATAGGCCGTACCAAAAGGGTCTGACCCCCTAAGTTCAACACTCAGTATATAGTCGCTTTTACGATAAGTTTGGCTATATATAGACGTTGTGGGGTCTGACCCTTATGTTAGCCTCTTTTTTATTTCGAAATTAATCCCTCTTTTACCAAAAAGTCTTTTGCTACCTCTGCTGGGGATTGCTTCAAACAGTCTACCTTGTAATTGAGTTCACGCATTTTTTTGTCTGATAACTTGCCAGAAAGTGAATTAAGGATGTTTTTAAGTTCAGGATGTTTTTTCAAAGTTTCATCTTTGATGATTGGTACAGCATAATAAGGAGGAAAGAAGTGTTTATCGTCCTTTAATACCCTTAGGTGAAAGGCCTCCAATAAACCATCTGTTGAAAAGGCATCAATGACATCACTTTTATGATTATTTAGAGCTGTATAACGTAAACCTCCATCGACGGCTTCAACAGATTTAAACTTCATATTATAGGATTTTGCTAGTCCTATTAAACCATCCTGTCGATTTGGAAATTCGATGGTTGGCCCCAAAATTAACCTGTTGCTTACTCCTGCAAGATCAGAAATAGTATTTAAATGATATTGTTTAGCCGTATCCTGCCTCACCGCTAATGCATAGGTATTATTAAATCCAAGCGGTTTTAACATATCAATTTGATATTTTTGCTTAAATTCCTTTTTAACATAATCGTATACCTTGTCAGGGTTACTTTGCGGCGGTTGTTTGAGGATATTGACCAGTCCTGTACCGGTATATTCTACATAGGCATCAATATCGCCTTTATTAAGTGCACTGAATGCAACTTGTGTGCCGCCTAAGTTTAACTTTCTTTCTACTTGAATATTAGTTTTATTTTCTATTAAATCTGCCAGCATATTGCCAAGTATTAGCTGTTCGCTAAAGTTCCTGGAACCAATGACAATTTTATCTTTATTTTTCGCGATTCCTTTAGAATAAATGCTAATGGCACCGATTAGAACCAATAGTAAACAGCTGATTGCAATTAACCACTTTTTTGCTTTTTTCTTCTTACCAGAAGCATTTAAATGCTGTTTCTTATTTGTATAGGATAATTTGGATTCAAGTTTTCCAACTGCAAAATCAATAAGAAGAGCCAGGATACAAGCAGGTATGGCCCCAGCCAAAATCATATTATTATCAACAGTTTGCACGCCTGAGAAAACAAGATATCCAAGACCTCCTGCTCCGACAAAGGCAGCGATGGTCATCAAGCCGACAGCTGTTACCGCAGAAATTCTGATACCCGCCATAATCATCGGGAAAGCTAACGGCAACTGAACCTTCCTCATTGTTTGGCTCTTGGTTAAACCGATACCTTTGGCGGCTTCCAGAATATCTGGCTCAATATTGGTCAATCCAGTGTAAGTGTTCTTTACAATTGGGAGCAAGGAATAAAGGACGACCATTACTATAGCGGGTGAACTTCCGATTCCAATGAAAGGAATGAGAAAACCGAGTAATGCAAGACTCGGAACCGCTTGAATAACATTTGTTGTTCCTATGATCGGTTTTGACAGTCTTGGTTCTCTTGAAATTAGTATTCCAAGGGGAATCCCGATGATAATTGCAATTAGGACAGATAAAATGCTCAAATAAATATGTTGACCAATTAAACTTAAAAGTTGATCAGAATTTGAGTTTAAATATTTCCAAAATGTACCCATTAAAAGGCCACCTCCAAGTCGATCAGTTGGCTGCTTAATGCGGATAGAATACTGCTTCTTGTAATAAGTCCCGTCAATTGTTTACCGCTATTTACAACCGGTACATAACCGATTTTGTGTTCATTCATCGTAGATAAGACGGAAATTAAATTTGTATTTTGAGAGACAGATAGTACGTTTTGCTCCATAATCATTTCAATCGAGGTATTTCGATTGAGCAGCTGAATGCTTTTTAAGGTTACCATCCCGATTAGGACATTATTTTTATCTGTAACCATCAAACTATCCACTTTGTTATCCCTCATGATTTCGATTGCCTGCAGGACATTTCGCTTGGCTGTTATCTTGACTGGGTTATGAATCATGATATCTTCAGCCATTAATAATTCGGGATTATTCCAAATTCTTCTTTTCCCAATAAAATCTTCTACAAAGTCATTTGCAGGATTTTTTAAGATATTTTCTGGGGTATCGTACTGGAGAATGTCTCCATCTTTTAAAATACAAATCCTATCTGCGATTTTAATCGCTTCATCCATATCATGTGTCACAAAAATAATCGTTTTATTTAATTCTTTTTGCATTTGGAACAGTTCATCCTGTAAAGAACTTCTAGTTACAGGGTCTAAGGCACTAAATGGTTCATCCATTAAAATGATATCTGAGTTGGTGGAAAATGCTCTGGCAACCCCAACTCTTTGTTGCTGTCCGCCGCTTAATTCTTTTGGAAAACGATGGAGGTATTCCTGTGGGTTTAATCCAACCATCTCAAGTAATTCGCTTGTTTTTCTGGAAATTGAACTTGGATCCTCCCCTTTAAGCTTTGGAATCAGTTCTAAATTTTCCTTTATGGACATATGCGGGAAAAGACCAGTGTTTTGAATGACATATCCGATATTTCTTCTAAGTTCAATTGAATCCATTGTTGAAATATCATTGCCATTAACAAAGATTTTCCCGGATGTTGGCTGGGTTAGTTTATTAATCATTTTTAGCAGCGTCGTTTTGCCGCAGCCGCTTGGGCCGATAAAAACTACTAATTGACCTGCATCAATTTCAAGTGAAAATGAATTAATAATTGCTTTTGATCGATATTTTTTCTGGATATTTTTAAACTGGATCAATGATCGTTCCTCCTTTTTTAAAATTGTTAATTGGAAATCTGACAACTTAACGATAACACAGAAGTTGTTGCTTTGTCGAATATGTAAAATTATTACCATTTTCTTTTCGATTCTTAAAATAGGCTATTTGGCTTAGTTTTCTTGGATATGGCACTGTTAAACTTGGTTGTTGATTTCCGTTCCGTGCGCTCGCTTTCCGCGGGGAGGTCCGGGAGCCTCCTCGGCGCTTTAGGCGCCTGCGGGGTCTCCCGTGACCTCTTCATCCCGCAGGAGTCGAGCGCCCTCCGCTCTAATCAACGGTTGTAAAAAATTAACATTCACCTTTAACACATCCATGATAAAAAAGACCTTTTATATATGCATTTGCAAAATAAAAAACCCTAAGCTGGGTTTTTTATTTTTTCATGTTAAACTCCAAATAAAGTTTTGAAAAAGTTTTTCTTCCCTGATTTCTTTTTCTGATTTTCTTGATGAGCTTCGGTTTGATGTAGAATTTTGAAATCATCCAATTGTTTTTGAAGGCTGTCCACCTGCTGATTCAATTGCTTTACTTGATTCTGTAAATCTTCGATATCCTGACGGTGTTGAAGTAGTTGATAGGACGCAACGGAGTCCGCTTTATCATTTAATTTTAATTCCAATTCCTTAAGCTTTATCATTAATTTCTCGTATGTCTGGTCATTTTCAACGCTCTTCGTGACACCTTTACGGATCTTTTTTTCTTTTATTGGAATGATATCCTGAAGGAGAACCCCATTTTGAACCTTTACTTGAATTTCTTTTAATACATCAATATCTTGATCCTTAAAACTATAATGCCCTCTATCATTCCGTTCCATCGGCAATTCAAGCTGCTTTACCCAACGCTGAATCGTGCTGGGCGATACACCTAAAAGAGTTGCAACTTCACTTGTATTCATAATTTGAACACTCCCATTTAAAAAATAGGTCAAAAGACAATTTCATCCATCCAACATTTGTTATCTAGGCCCAGAATTTCCACCATTTTTTCTCTTTTGCTGAAGCTGCATCACGAAAACTGGTAAGAAAATCTTGAAAGGCTGCTTCTCGTTGTTTTATTTCTTGTCGATATTGCTCACGTTCCTCAACATAAAATTCTCGGTCTTTTGAAATGACTTGGGCCAAGGCATCAATTTCACTATTCGTTGCGTCCACATAATGAAATAATTCTTCTGTTGTTTCCGATAGTTGTTTAGAAAGGGAGAAAAATTCTTCTGATGTTTCAATCGATGAATTTGCAATACTGTTTGAAAGGTATCTTAGTGATACAGAGGTGTTTTCAGCGGTCTTTTCAAGGGTGTCAGCAAGCTCGTGAATTCCAGCCTTCGTATTTTCAGTTGCTTCAGCTGTTTTTTCAATTGCTTCGGCAAGTTCGGTAATTTGAACCTTTGTATTTTCAGTAGCTTCAACTGTTTTTTCCATTGTTTCAGCAAGCTCGTGAATTTCAGCCTTCGTATGTTCGGATGCTTTGTAGATCGAATCAGAAAGAGACTTAACGGTTAAAAAAGTTCCTTTTGATATTTCTTTTTTGACTTCCTCTAATACTTCTTTCCGGACGACATTGCGAATTTCTTCTTTTACATCAAGTAAAAACGTTTGCTTATACGTATCCATTGCTTCGAAAAATAATTCGGTATTATTTATGCTGGATTCTTCTATTGCAACTGGGTTAATTGCTTCTGAAACCACTTCCAGAGAGGTTTCAGGCTCGGGCTCGATTAATACATCACTGTTTTGGATTATTAATCTTTCTTGCAAGCACTCCCGGATTTCTTCATGACTTAATTTTTGGGTGTATAATTGTTTGATTTCAAGTAAAAGATCAAGTTCAACTTCGGTAAAAATTCTTGCCCCCTGTTTCGTTCGAGGGAACTCAATTAGACCGGTTAATTCCTTTTCCCATTGTAGTATTGTTCTTTTATCAATATTTATTTTTTTAGAAATTTCTCTTATTGTATATATTTTCATCAAAATTCAACCCTTTCTACATGAAATACGGTTTTATTTATTCATATGTTATTAATTCACCAAGATATATCGACTTTTCCTGCAGGATGACAAAAGAAATCAAAACAAGACGGGAATCACGAAATTACAACATGTATTTGCAATAATTGAAATTTATATTGAGAATAATGAAAAAAAAGCATACAATTTGTAGTGGAAATATTCAGAGGGAAGGGTCACTATGTGGATTGCAGCAGCATTTTTGACAATGATTAGCTTTGGTACAAATAATACTATTTTCAAATGGAGCACAGGCAATGGTTTATCAAAAATCCATATCCAGTTTTTCTTTTATTTTGTAGCGTTTCTTTTAACTTTCGGATATGGGTTGTGGATTGGTATGCCCGACATGAATCTATTTACAATTATAATCGGATCATTAATTGGTATTTTAAATGCCAATGGCAATATCCAAATGTCTAAAGCCTTTGAAAAGGGCCCCGCTAGCATTACATCGCCACTAATCGGTATTAATGCTGTATTTCCAATTGTAAGTGCGGCGGTCATTTTTCATGAAAAGATCACTCTCATGCATTGGATTGGCATTGTTTTTATGTTGGGCTCTGCAATGGTCATTCAATACTCACCTGCTTCTAATCGACAAACCAATTATCTGTCATGGATGATCAGGGTTTTATTTGCTGTATTTTCATTTGGTGTATTAGGGATTTTGATGAAGACTTCATCGTACTTGCATATCCGTTCAGAGAATATATTAATCTCGATGTACGGTGGAGGAGCCATTTATTTGGCAGTTTGCAGCCTGGTTAAAAAGGAACATTGGCGTAAACGGGAAGTAAATGTCGGAACAGTAGTTGGACTTATAAGCATTCTGGGTTATAGTGCGTATTTCTTTGCCCTAAAGTTTGGTGCGGCAAGCATTGTTTTTCCCATTGTTAGTCTTAACTGTTTGGTGGTTGTTTTTGCAGGTACCTGGCTTTATAAAGAAAAATTAAAATTGTACCAAATTATAGGAGTATTCTCAGCTGTTCTAGGGATCATTTTTACAAAAATATAAAAAAAAGGCTGTCCGAAATCAATAGGGTCAGACCCTAGGGACAGCCTTTTTTTTATTTAACTAAACCAAGCTTTTTCAATCCATTATAAATCCCTGAGTTTGTGACCTCTGTAGTTTTGTGTTTAGCATATTGAAAGAGATCTGGATGGCCATTTCCCATCGCAAAGCCTTCCCCAACTGCACTAAGCATTTCTTTATCATTCATTCCATCACCGAAGGCAATAGAGTTTTCTTTCTTGATTCCAAGGTGCTTTAAAACCATTTCAACACCGTATCCCTTGTTCACATTGTCCATTATCACATCATAACAATGCTCCAAACCGGGAATATGTACCTGAGACAGGTGGATACCGCCTTCCATATTATAAAGATCGGTTTCACCTTGCTTTACGTTCATCAGGGTTATTCCTAAAACTTTTTGGTTATCTGATGGAGAATAATGGTCATTTTTATGTAATTGGAAATTATCTATAAACCCCTGAGTTATTGGTGATTGCCAATCAGTAAATGCATTTTTCTCATTTGTATACAGAACTGCTTCATGATCGTTTTCTTTCGCTATTTTTAGGAAATGACTTACTATGTTTTCCTTCATTGGTTTTTGAAACAAATCTTCACCCTTATAAGTGGCGTAAGCTCCGTTATAACCAATAAAGGAGTGAATATTTAATACCTCGGCTAGTTCATCAATTTCATGAAGTGGTCTTCCCGTGGCCAGAAAAACTTCAATTCCTTTATTTTGCAGCTGGGAAATTGCATTCTTTGTAGATTCTTCTATTGTATGGTCGGGACGTAAAATTGTCCCATCCACATCTAAAAATAACACTTTGTATTCAGTCATGATTGCTGCCCCTTTATTATTGTTCTGTTTAGTCTACCATTTCTTTAACAAATAAGCACATTTATTGCCATGCAATTCATCAGTTATTAACAAATTTTTTATCTATGAAAAAATTTAATTTGTGGTATAGTAGGTAAAGGAAATTAATATAAAACCGCTTCGTGCGAAAGAGGTTCTAGCACCCCTCTCAAAAAAAACTAAGAGAAACAGTACTGCTTTCTTAGTGGTGCTGTTTTTCTATTTAAAGGAGTTTGAAGGAAATGAAAAACAGCAAAGCACTCGTCGTTTTTAGCGGCGGCCAAGATAGTACCACTTGTTTATTCTGGGCTTTAGACAGATTTCAGGAGGTAGAAGCCGTTACTTTTAACTATAACCAGCGTCATAGTCTTGAAATTGAATGTGCCCAAGCAATTGCAAATGAGCTTGGAGTCAAGCATCATATATTGGATATGGCTTTATTAAATCAATTAGCTCCAAGTGCATTAACGCGAGAAGATATTGAAGTGAAAGAAGGAGTAGAAGGGGAGCTTCCGTCTTCATTTGTTCCGGGAAGAAACTTAATTTTCCTTTCTTTTGCAGGAATTTTAGCTAGTCAAATTGGGGCCAAACATATCGTTACAGGTGTGTGTGAAACCGATTTTAGCGGTTATCCCGATTGCCGGGACATTTTTGTAAAATCATTAAATGTCACGTTAAATTTATCGATGGACTCACAGTTTGTCATCCATACCCCGCTGATGTGGATCAATAAAGCAGAAACCTGGGAGTTAGCTGATCAACTGGGAGCCTTAGATTTTGTTAGGGAAAAAACATTAACCTGTTATAACGGGATTATTGCCGATGGCTGTGGTGAATGCCCTGCCTGTAAATTGAGACAAAAAGGTTTAGAGGAATACCTAAAAGGAAGGAAGGAGTTTTAACATCATGTACGGCTTCCGAATTGTCGATAAACTCCAAAAGATGGATGAAGATATCCAACAAGACCAATTAAAATATCATACGAAACGAGTGCTCGTTAGTAAGGAATTTACATTTGATGCTGCCCATCATTTACATTGTTATGAAGGGAAATGCAAAAATTTACATGGTCACACCTACCGTGTCATCTTTGGCTTGAGCGGGTTAGTGGATGAGCGCGGTCTGATGATGGATTTTGGCGATATTAAAGAAATTTGGAAAAATGAAATTGAAATTTTTCTTGATCATAAATATTTAAATGAAACACTCCCTCCGATGAATACGACTGCAGAAAATATGGTCGTTTGGATCTATGAAAAAATGGCAGAGTCGCTTAAAAAAGATGAAAGACAGACTCAATATCGTGGTGCTAGAGTGGAGTTTGTCCGCTTGTATGAAACTCCTACGAGCTATGCGGAGGCAAGAAGGGAGTGGATGGAGCTTGAGTAAAATTCCTGTACTGGAGATTTTCGGGCCGACTATTCAAGGTGAGGGCATGGTGATTGGGCAGAAAACAATGTTTGTCAGAACCGCAGGCTGCGATTATTCATGCAGCTGGTGTGATTCAGCTTTTACCTGGGATGGAACTGGGAAAAAAGAAATAAAGATGATGACGGCTGAAGAAATTTGGGAAGAATTGAAAACCCTTGGTGGTAGCGGGTTTTCCTTTGTCACTATTTCAGGCGGAAATCCTGCTTTATTAAAGACTTTAGATGGTCTTATTGACCTTTTAAAGCAAAACGATATAACCATTGGATTAGAGACTCAAGGCAGCAAGTGGCAGGAATGGTTTTTAAAGATCGATGAATTAACCATATCACCAAAGCCGCCAAGCTCCAAAATGGTGACGGATTTTTCGATTTTAGATACAATAATAAACAATTTGGTTGAAAACAATCGTGTGAAACATGTTAGTTTAAAGATTGTCATTTTTGATGATCATGACTATGACTATGCTAAAAAAGTCTATCAACGGTATCCAACACTTCCATTCTTTTTACAAGTTGGTAATGATGATATCTCTACGGATAATAATCAGGAATTAATTAGCAGGTTGTTAAATAAATATGAATGGCTGATTGATAAGGTTATGGCAGACCAAGAACTGAAGGATGTTAAAGTCCTTCCACAATTACACACTTATATTTGGGGAAATAAAAGAGGTGTTTAAATCTCTTTTCTACGGAATCGCTTATCTAAATTTGGATAGGCGTATTTTTGTGAAAAAATTCATAAAACTATTCTTTAGTGACGACACTATGAATGAAGATTCCATAGTCAAAATCGAGGTGTTTTATGAAAAAGAGTATCCTGTTTCTATTCATTATTTTAATATTGGTCCTTCCTTCACAAGTTTCTGCTGAGAGGAAAATTCCAATCTTAATCTATCATTCAATCGACCAATTTAAAGGCTACGGCCAAAAGGAACTTTATGTTACACCTGAAAATTTTGAAAAGCAAATGGCTTTTTTACGTGATCATGGCTTTACATTATTAACGTTCGATCGCTGGGAGGATAGGAATAAAGTAAATAAACCGATTTTTATTACATTTGATGATGGATATAAGAACAATCTAACAGCCTATTTTATCCTAAAAAGGCTGAAGACTGATCATTTCAACCCTTCCGCGACATTTTTTATTATTTCTGATTTTACGACACGGTCAAATCGATTATCAAAAGCAGATTTAAAAATGCTGGCAGATTCAGGCATGATTTCCATCCAGTCTCATACGGCAACGCATCCAGATTTGACGGGGATAGAAAACCTTGAATATGAATTGAAAGCGTCAAAAGAAAAAATACAATCCATCACAGGAAAACCAGTAATCGCATTGGCTTATCCATATGGAGCTTATAATGATCATGTAATAGATGCAACAAAAAAATATTATCTTTTTGGGCTTTCAACCATACCTAAAATGTTTGAGGAAAGAGGAATGAAAAATGAGAACTATTTGCTACCGCGGATTTATATCAAAAATTCTTCCACACTTGAAGATTTTGCAGAGGCTGTGGGAATTAGAAGAAATGTACCGATGACTCGCATGAAATAAAGCAGGAACCAAAAAACAATAAGTAAAAATGTAACGTTTGGCAGTTGAACGAGCTTAGCTTCATAGCCAAGAACTCACCACAATGTTAATTCCTAACCAGAGAATGATAAGCTCGGACAACTTCATAACTCAATACTATCTTAAACGATTTTATTTAAAAACAAATGAAAAAAATGTTAATGATTTGTTAAAGTTTTTGTAGATAAAAACTCCTCCGTTCGCCAAATAATGATATTACTTTGTAACCTATCCGAAACTTTTATGTAAAAAAACATCGATATAATAAAAGAAATGACGATTAGGGCAGGTGGCTTCATGGAAGAGACAATGGTTAAATCATATTTGCAAAAATCTCTGGACGAGTGGAAGGACGATATTTCCCAATTCCTTGATGAAATCGATAAAGAATATGAGCAAGTTTCACAAGATTTAAAGGTTTATTCCTATAAATATAACATCACGAAACAAGTAATCCAATCAACTGTAAACGAAGAAATCATCGAAAATATTCGTCTACGGTATCATAAACCTTTTGAAGAAAGCTATAATCAACTCAAGGAAACAATCCGTGAGTTAGAAGAAAAACGAAAAGTTTTTCAAATGTTCATCCAAAAAATTGATGAAGTGGTCAGAAAAGAAACAGCAAAAGTACAACTTACATAGTAAAAAGTAAATATAGTTACGATTTGAGCATTTCCTTTATTGGAATGCTTTTTTTTGGTTAATACAGTGGAACCAGCTTCTCCATGCCATGCATATATTGATAAACAGAGGAATGATTGAAGAGGTGAAACCAATGATCACCGCCATAATTGGCAGCAAAACGTATACATTATCTGAAAATCTCGAGGAATATTTTCAGAAATTTCGTGCACAAGTAATTGGGATGAACCATTACTTTGATTCACCTTATGGAAAAAAAAGAATCATATATGCAGACTGGACCGCTAGCGGGCGGCTTTATAGGCCAATAGAACAGAAAATATCCGAGGTATTTGGTCCATATATGGCCAATACCCATACAGAATCAAATATCACCAGTTTAATGATGACAGGAATATATAAACAGTCGAAAATGATTATCAAACAACATGTTCACGCCGATCATCATGATGTCGTAATTCTTGATGGTTTTGGGATGACGTCTGTCATTAATAAATTTCAAAGAATATTGGGAATCAAAATCCCTGAAAAGTTTAAGGGCCATTTAAACATTCCAGAGAAAGATAGGCCGGTCGTTTTTCTCACTCATATGGAGCACCATTCCAACCAAACTTCCTGGCTGGAGACGATTTCTGATGTAGTCATTATGTCTCCAGATGAAAATGGATTGGTTGATTGCAGGCAGCTTGAGGAGCTGCTCATAAAATATAAAGATCGTCGAATTAAAATCGGTTCATTTTCAGCCTGCTCCAATGTAACGGGGATTCAAACACCCTATCACCAATTGGCCAAAATAATGCATCTGCATGGGGGACTCTGTTTTGTGGACTTTGCGGCATCTGCTCCATATGTCCAAATGGATATGCATCCGGAAGATCCTTTGGAAAAATTAGATGCGATCTTTTTTTCACCGCACAAGTTTTTAGGCGGACCAGGTTCTAGTGGTGTCTTAGTGTTCGACAGCCGTCTATATATAAACCAAGTACCTGACCATCCAGGTGGAGGTACGGTAACATGGACTAATCCCTGGGGAGAACATCACTATTATCCCGACATTGAGATTAGAGAGGATGGTGGAACACCGGGTATTCTCCAAGCAATCCGCACTGCACTCGTCTTAAATTTAAAAGATCAAATGGGAGTCAAAAATATAATAGCAAGGGAAAAAGAATTATTATCTATCTTATTGAAAGAAATGAAAGAAATTTCGGGTGTTCACATATTAGAAGGGCAAATTGAGGATCGAATCGGGATTGTTTCCTTTTACATTGAAAATATTCACCATAATTTAGTTGTCCGGTTGTTAAATGATCGGTTCGGCTTTCAAGTTAGAGGGGGATGTTCCTGTGCAGGTACCTATGGTCATTATTTATATGATATCGACCCGACTGCATCCAAACTGATAACCGATAAAATTGATCAAGGTGATTTGTCGGAAAAACCTGGTTGGATAAGGGTTTCCCTTCATCCTGTTATGACGAATGAAGAAATCATTAAATTTGTGCAAGCGATTAAGGAGATTACAAGTTATATTGATGTTTGGGGTAAGGATTATATTTATGATTCCTCAAGTAATGATTATTTTTACGTCCATCATGAAAGAGAAGACATGTCCCTGCTTTTTCGATTTAAATAATATAAAAAGAGGCATACCGATGCCTCTTTTATGATATGACCTAAAATGTCAACGGCTGATATGTTGGGGCATATGCTAATCAAATAAAGGAGGGGGTAACATGATTCACACTGTAAAACCCGGTGAAACCCTTGGAAGCATTTCAGCAGATTATCGAGTCAGCCTTCATCAGCTTTATGCAGCAAATCCGGGGATTGGCCATTTAATGGTGGGCCAAAGGATTCAAATTCCCGGTTTGCCAAACCCCAATTCTATCCCTTATTCTATCCAAATATCGATTGGGAAGCGAAGGCTTGCCTTATTCCAAAATGGTAAATTAGCCAGAGTTTATCCAATTGCGGTAGGTAAAATGTTGACCAATACACCAGCTGGTGAATTTGTCATTGTCAATCGTGAATTGAATCCAGGTGGCCCATTTGGAGTCATGTGGCTGTCTTTATCGAAACAGGGCTACGGTATACATGGTACCAATGATCCAAGTTCGATTGGGAAAGCAGTCTCGCATGGTTGTGTAAGAATGTATAACCGGGATGTTCTTCAGCTTGCAGAGCTCGTTCCTAATGGAACGAGAGTTGTCATTCAGCAATAATTGATAAGTATTAATTGACAATATCAAATATTTGTACTATTATCACATTAAATAATTAATTATTTCGAAAAACTAATAATTTAATAATTCTTCTTATAAAGAGAGGTGGAGGGACTGGCCCTTTGAAGCCTCGGCAGCAGGTTCTTAAGAATACTGTGCCAAATCCATCAAACATTTATGTTTGAAAGATAGGAAGAGAGAAAAAGGCTCTCTTCTAGTTATGAAGTGAGTTTTTTTATTTAGCAAAAAACCAACTTTATTGGTTGGAAAAGTAGAGATTAGAAGAGGAGAGAGAAACCATGAAATTTGGATTTTGGCTACCGATTTTTGGAGGATGGTTAAGAAATGTTGAGGATGAAAAGATGCCGCCAACATTTGATTACGCCAAAACGGTGATCCAATCGGCAGAAAAATGGGGTTATTCCACCACATTAATAGCGGAATTATATTTGAATGATATAAAAGGACCTGAGTCGGATTCACTTGAAGCATGGTCGACAGCGGCTGCTCTTGCGGCTGTTACAGAAAAAATCGAAATCATGACAGCAGTTAGACCTGGATTCCATAATCCGGCAGTTACAGCGAAAATGGCGGCTAATATTGATCAAATCAGCAAGGGAAGATTCACGTTAAATGTTGTTTCTGCCTGGTGGGAAGAAGAAGCCCGTCAGTACGGCGGAATCTTTACTGAGCATGATGAACGATATGACCGCACGAAAGAATTTATAGATGTATTAAAGGGCTTTTGGACAGAAGAAACGTTTTCATATGATGGTAAATTTTATCAAATTAAGGATGCAAAACTTTCACCAAAACCTATTCAACGTCCTAATCCAATCTTGTATGCTGGAGGAGAAAGCCCAAAAGGAAAGCAGACCATTGTTGAGAAGTGTGATGCCTATGTGATGCACGGTGGAACAGTTGCAGAAATTGAGAAAAAAATCAGTGAAATGAAATCGTTACGGGAACAAACTGGGAATCCTGAACTGAACTCTTTTGGGATGGCGGCATATGTCATTTGCCGGGAAACGGAAGAGGAAGCAATTGCGGAATTGGCAAGAATCACTGATGTAAAAGAATCAAGTGGCTATGCTGGTTTTAAAGATTTTACAAGCAAATCGCAGCTTGAGCAGAAAATTCAGCTTCAGGATTATTCTGTTTCTAATCGCGGATTACGCCCAAATTTGGTGGGTACGCCTTCACAAATTGCTGAACGAATTTTACAATATGAACAAGCAGGTCTTGACCTATTACTTCTTCAATTTTCACCGCAGCTTGAAGAAATGGAACAGTTTAGCAAGCTGGTAATGCCGCTGGTAGAGGAAAAACGAAAGCAGCTAGCCTAGATTTTCAGAATGAGAGGGGATTTTAAATTGAGTAAAGTTTATATTATCCATGAGAATGAGGAATGGACCGTACACCTCACAAAACGTTTAGAAGAACTGGAAGTACCTTATGAAGAATGGCATTTAGATAGCGGCAGACTAGATTTATCAAAAGAGCCGCCTGAAGGTGTTTTTTATAGCCGAATGAGTGCATCATCGCATACGAGGAACCATCGATTTGCGCCAGAGTTTACCGCACAGGTTCTAGCCTGGCTTGAAGCCCATGGGCGCAAGGTGTTTAACGGCTCACGAGCACTCCAGCTTGAGGTTAGTAAGGTACTGCAATATTTAGAATTAAATAAACATGGTATTGTAACACCGCGTACAATCGCTGCCGCAGGCATTGGGCAAATTCTTGAAGCTTCAGGAGAGTTTATCGGGGCACCGTTTATCACCAAGCACAACCGTGCCGGAAAAGGGCTTGGCGTTCAATTGTTCCAAACTGTTGAGTCGCTAAGGGCATATGTTGAAGGACCTGAATTCGAAGAGCCGGTCGATGGAATAACATTGATTCAAGAATACATTCAATCACCTGAAAGCTATATAACCCGCTGTGAGTTTGTTGGAGGGAAGTTTGTTTATGCAGTGAAGGTTGATACCTCGGAAGGGTTCCAATTATGTCCTGCCGATGCTTGCCAAATTGGTGATTTATTTTGCCCAGTTGGGGAGCAGGTGGAGGAAAAGCCGAAATTCCAAATTATTGATGGTTTTTCAGATCCGATTATTGAAAAATATGAGCAGGTGCTGGCAGCTAATCATGTACAGGTGGCCGGTATCGAATTTATCCGTAATGAAGCTGGTGAGATATTCACCTATGATATAAACACAAATACGAATTATAATTCAGATGCGGAAGCAAAAGCCGGGAAATATGGAATGCTCGAATTAGCAATATTCTTAAAAAATGAGTTACATAAATTGAATTCTTAACTAGTTTTATAAAAATCATTAAAGAGAAGCTCCCCAAAATTGGAGAGCTTCTTTTTACAGAACACGAAAATTCCATTCTTTTGAGAGATGCTTTAAGAGCATGACTCCGGCGGAGCTATTACCGTGTTTATCAATCGCCGGTCCATATAATCCGATACCCCAGCTTGGTGACCTCAGTTCTTGCCCTTTTGCATTAGGTGGGATAGCTGCCATAATTCCTCCGGAAACACCACTTTTTGCAGGGATACCAACAAATGCAGCGAATCGGCCTGAATAATCGTACATACCACAGGTGTACATTAATGTTTTTGTTAAACTGGCTACTTCTTGAGAAAAAATCGAATCTTTTGAATAAGGGTGGATGCCGTCCATCGCTAAAATCAGTCCGATCTGTGCTAATTCTGAAATGTTCAGCTCAATGGAACAAAGTTTTAAATAAACCTCGATAGCTTCTTCAACATCACCAAGCAGGTATCCCGTTTCCTTCAGCCAGTACGCAAGTGAGCGATTCCTGTTCGCTGTTTTCCACTCAGACCAAAAAACATCGTCATTAATCACAGGCTTTCGACCAATCATTTTTTCAATAAATAAAAGGAGGGAATTGATTTTTTCAGCAGGCGTTTCACCCGGAAGAAGGGAAGCAACCGTTATCGCCCCGGCATTTATCATTGGATTAAAAGGTCTGCCAGGGTGGCTTAATTCCAACCGAAAGATGGAATTAAAGGCATCACCTGTCGGCTCGACATCTACATAATTCATGATAGGTGGAATGCCTCTGGCCGTGCAGGCATAGATAAAGCTGATTACTTTGGAGATACTTTGCATGGTAAAACTTATTTCAGTGTCACCTGAGATCAGCAATGTTCCATCGGATGAAAGTAAACAAATTCCTAAATGATCTGGATTCGCTTTTTTTAAGGCAGGAATATAGCTCGCTGTCGCTCCATTTTTCGTAAAGCTTTTGTATTGTAACACCCATTCATCAAGCTCTTGCTGCATTGTTTGGATTGGATTTTTAATGTTTTCAGGTTTAAGTTTCACCATTTGTTTCGTGTCCTTTCTAGACGCTATCATATATAGTTTTTATCAATAAACAAGAAAATAACAATTTAATCTTAATTCATGAAGGTTAAGAAGAAAAGTTGAATAGATGTAGAAAAAACGAGAAATATCACGATGAAAATAAATTGTATATATAGCCGTCCTTTATTACAATCAAATTAAATAAAACGTTCAAGAAAAATTGAACGTTAAAAATAAATTGAAGGGACAATGAAATGTGAAAAAGCAAATAGATCATTTCGATATAACATCAATAGAACAGGCAAAAGTACTCTCAAATGAACTAAGAATGAAAATACTAACCCTATTTAATGACGGTAAACCTCGTACAGCAAAGCAGGTTGCAGATGAGCTAGGACTTTCCCCTTCAAAAATTCATTATCATGTCCGGGAACTTGTCAAAGTTAATCTGCTCTTTCTTTATGATACGAACGAGATTAACGGGATTGTTGAAAAGTATTATTTACCTATAGCGAAGGATTTTCGAATTGTCATTAAAAAGCTTGAAACAGATATTGAAGGGAAGCAACAGATTATTAACCACACTTTAACTGTATTTAAAAAGCAGTTTATTGAAGCTTTTAAGGATGATTTAGATGAATCGCTGCTCCAAGTAATGAATTTGGATTTGTCAAAAGAGGATAAAGATGAGGTGATAAATGACCTCAAGGAATTATCAGCCAAGTGGGTCCAAAAATCGAATAAGGAAAAGGGGAGGAAAAATACTTATGGAATGGTTCTTTCTGTCTTTCCAAAGGAGGATGTATGAAAAACAACAAGGGATTTCTTAGTTTTTTACTTATTTGGGGAGGGCAGCTCGGGTCATTACTTGGCTCAAGTTTAACCTCTTTTGCACTTGGAGTGTATGTATTGCAAAAATCTGGTTCTATAGCGAACTTTTCAATCACATTATTATGTATGACATTGCCAGGGCTTATAGCTGCACCATTTGTAGGTATTCTAGTTGATAAATGGAGCCGCAAAGGCATGATGCTTTTAAGTGATATATTAGCTGCTGCTGCAACATTGGGAATCGGCGCCATTCTTATCTTTTCTCATTTAGAACTATGGCATATCTATATTAGCGTATCAATTGCCTCCATTTCAGGAATTATTCAATTCCCTGCCTACCAATCAATTGTATCGCAGATTGTTGAGAAGGAACATCTTGGCAGAGCAAATGGATTAATTCAAGTATGTGAGTCAGCAACAATGATTGTAGCTCCACCACTTGCAGGTGTCCTTTTACCACTTATACAATTACAGGGCATTATTGTTATTGACTTCTTCTCCTTCTTCTTAGCTATTTTTTCACTTCTATTCGTCAAAATACCTTCGCATCTTGTCATACCCGTACGAAACAAAAAACAATCTGTCTCACATGATCTATTAGAAGGAATTAATTATCTCCGTCATCATCGAAGTTTATTATGGTTACTAGTTTACTTCGCATTTACTAATTTTTTACTCGGATTTGTAAACGTTCTCTTACAACCTCTTATCCTTTCGATCAGTAATGTTCAGAACCTAGGCATCGTTTTATCATGTTTGGGATTAGCGATGGCAGCGGGCGGTCTGGTCATGAGCCTTTGGGGAGGGCCAAGAAAAAAAGCAAAAGCAATTTTATATTTTGGTTCGATAAGTGCCTGCGCCTCTACTTTCGTCGGTGCAAGTACTTCAATTCCAATTATATGTATTTTTTTATTTGTTGAATTTTTCTTTTTGCCCTTTGGCAACAGCTGTTCACAGGTTATTTGGCAAACGAAGGTGGAATTAAAAGTTCAAGGACGTGTATTTGCTTTAAGAAGAATGATTGCCATGTCTCTAATGCCAATAGCTTATGGACTGTCAGGCCCATTAAACCAATATATCTTATCCCCGTTTATGGCCGCAAACAGTGTCGGAACACGCCTATTTGGTTCTTGGCTGGGGTCAGGTGAGCAAGCAGGGATTCGGCTTTTTTTTATCATAATCGGTTTATGCTGGCTCCTACTATCTGTTACATTATCCTTTAAAAAGGAAATTAAGCATTTAGATGAACAAACACAAAAAGAACAGAATCAGGTATTAACAGTATAATTCATACTAAAAAGAGGATGGACCCTTTAGTTAAGCCATCCTCACTTTCAATTATTAAGCTTTTGCCGCTTGAATTTGAAGATTGATTTTTACTTTATCGCCTACTAAAACGCCGCCGGTTTCAAGCGCTGCGTTCCATGTTAGGCCGTAATCTGAACGGTTAACTGTACCTGTGGCACTAAAACCAACTTTTTCATTTCCCCATGGATCTTTTCCTTGTCCTTCGAAAGTAACCGCAAATGTTTCTTGTTTTGTTACTCCGTGTAAGGTTAAATCACCACTTACATTGTATTCACCTTCATCTGTTTTTTCGATGGAAGTAGAACGGAAAGTCATGTTTGGATATTTTTCAACATCAAAGAAATCAGCTGAAACTAAGTGGCCGTCTCGATCTTTATTTCGAGTATCAACACTGGCAGTATCAATTGTGAATTCAATGTTTGCTGATGTTAAATCTGTTGGATCAGCTTCAATTGTTGCATTGAAGTTGTGAAATGCTCCTTTTACATTTGCGATCATCATATGACGAATTGAAAAATCTACACTGCTGTGTACTGGATCTAAAGCCCATTTAGTATTTGTCATTTTTGTTTCTCCTCCAATTTGTTTTGAATTCATTTATCTCGAAATTAAAATAACTTAATTCAAGGTAAATTATATGTTGTGGATTACCATTTTGTCAATCGTTTTTGAAGGGAATTTTATTTTTTTGTAGAAACTGTAGAAAGCTAAGATTTTTGGGTCAATATCCTAAAAAAATGAACATATTAATGGAGAAGGCAAATTTTGGAGAGTGGTTCAATGAGTAGTATGCAAAATAAAGACTGGCAAATGGAGCAAGAGCGGATTGAATTTGTTGTAAATGAAATCGATAAAAAAACAGGGAAATTTGGTCAAAATGCAGGAAAAGTAACCAAAGATGTTCTAGAGCTGAGGAGGACTTTTTGGGAGGACGTTACCGTCAATATGGATGAACCGGATGATGTGGTAGAAACGGCAGCAAGTATCAAACAACAAGCTGAATTACTTTCAGAAAGAGAACGAACACATAAACAAATTGATAAACAGCTTAAAACCTTGGCGCGATTAAAGTATTCCCCGTACTTTGGTCGAATTGATTTTACCGAAAAAGGTGAAAAAACGACTGAGCCAATTTATCTTGGGATTGCTTCACTAATGGATGAAGATGACGAAAACTTCCTAATTTACGATTGGCGCGCGCCGGTCTCAAGTCTTTATTATGATTACCCGCCTGGACCTGCCCAGTATAAAACCATGGAAGGCATGATTGAAGGAGAAATGGTTTTAAAGCGTCAATTTATTATTAGAGCTTCGAAAATAAAAGCAATGTTTGATACAGGGGTAACGATTGGTGATGAGATTCTTCAAGAAGTACTTGGAAACAATGCAAGTACACAAATGAAAAGCATAGTAGCTACCATTCAGCGAGAGCAGAATTTAATCATTCGAAATGAAAATAGTAAATACCTTATTGTCCAGGGTGTAGCAGGAAGTGGAAAAACCTCTGCCGCTCTTCAAAGGGTTGCCTATTTGCTTTATCGCTATCGTGAAACGCTTAAATCGGAAAACATTATGCTTTTTTCTCCCAACCCTTTATTTAATAGTTATGTTGCCACAGTACTTCCTGAATTGGGGGAGGAGAACATGCAGCAGGTGACATTCCAAGAGTACTTATACAATCGTTTAGGTAAAGAATTTGATGTGGAAGATCCATTTACCCAGATGGAGTTTTTGTTAGGGGACGAAAAAACGGATGAATACCAAATTAGAGTAGAAAGCATTCGTTATAAAGCAAGTTTAGCTTTTAAAAAACTGATTGACAGTTATGCGTCGCACTTATCAGAGGAAGGATTAATCTTTAAAGATTTACTATTTAGAGGAGATATCATTATTTCTAAGGAAGCGATTCTTGATTATTTTTATACCTTAGATAAGGCTTTTTCCATACCGAATCGAATCCAGCTTGTAAGGGAATGGCTTCTTAAAGAATTAAAGAGAAGGGTCAAACAGGAGCGTTCAAAAAGCTGGGTAGAGGAGGAAACACAATATCTCGAAAAAGAAGATTATTTGCAAGCATATAAGAAGCTTCAGGAAAAGAATCAGTTTACCGAGAATACATTTGATGATTTCGAAACGGAACAAAAATTCCTTGCTGAAATGATTGTAAAGGAAAGATTTAAACCGCTTTTTGTTCGAGTAAAAAATTTAAAATTTGTAGATATTCAAGCAATTTATTTGAATCTATTTGAAACCAATCTAAGAAGCAATCGCATCTTACCATTACACTGGAACGAAATTTGTCACCAAACATCTGCAATCTTGACAAAAAAGAAAATTCCTTATGAAGACGCAACTCCTTATGTATATTTGCAGGATTTAATTGAAGGACGAAAATCGAATACTGCTATTCGTCATATTTTTATTGATGAGGCACAAGATTATTCCCCGTTTCAGTTTGCCTTTATCGAGCGGCTGTTCCCATATAGCAAAATGACATTGCTTGGAGACTTTAATCAAGCAATTTTTTCGGGTGCTACGGGTTCTCCAATCGTATTAACAGATTTCAAGAATGAGGAGGGGGATGTTGCAACATTTTTTTTAACTAAAACCTATCGCTCAACTAAAGAGATTGTGGAATTCACCAGTACTTTAATTGAGGGGGGAGAGCAAATTATTCCCTTTAACCGTAAAGGGCTGAAACCTTCATTAATTTTCACAAATCCAGAAGAAATAATGGATGTTGTTCATGAAAAAATAAAGACTCTGCAAAGTAGGGGACATCGAACAATTGCTGTTATTTGCAGAACGGCAAAAGAAAGTAGGAGCATTTATGCTGCACTTAAACAGGAAGTCAATTTTCATTTGATTGAAAAGGGTACACTTTCCTACGAAAAAGGAATTCTTGTCATTCCTTCTTATCTTGCGAAGGGGATCGAATTTGACGCGGTTATCGTTTTCGACAGCTCTCAGTATCGAAGAGAAAGTGAACGAAAACTATTTTATACCGTATGCACTAGAGCCATGCACGAACTTCATATTCTTGCAACAAATGGCATAAGCCCCCTCATGTCCTCTGTTTCAAAGAATACGTATTTAGTAAATGAAAAATAAGGCAGCAAACACAGCTGCCTTATTTTAATATTAAATAGCCTCGTAAATAATCGTTTTTTTCCTCAACCCCTTTTTCCCTCAATACATATGTATCATAGCCGCAATCTTCATATAGTCATTAAAATAATTTCAGCAAAATAAAGATAGAAATAAACATTCCAATGTTGGAATAAATTTCTTGATTTAATTAAATTTTCGATAATCATTAAAAATATAACTTGTTTCATAAAAATGAACAAATGAAAATAGGGGGGTAATTCAATGAAAGCAATCACTGTAAATGTTGACCAAAAGGATTCACTTCTATTAGAAGAAGTTGAAAGACCTGTAATTGGAACCGATGAGGTCTTGATTAAAGTGGTAGCAGCAGCATTAAATCATCGGGACTTGTATATGAATGAACAATGGCAAGCTTTAAAAGGATATGGGAAGTTTATCGCAGGCGGGGATGCTGCAGGAGTGATTGTTGAGCTTGGCCATCAAGTTGTGGGGTGGGAAATTGGTCAAGAGGTAATAATAAACCCTTTATTGGTTGATGATGGAGTGGAAGGGATTTTTCCTGAATTTTTAGGCGGACCGACAAATGGAACGTTTGCGGAATTTGTAAAAGCCCCTGCCAAATATATATTAAAAAAGCCATCATATTTATCATTCGATGAAGCTGCAGCGCTTCCATTAGCATTGAGCACCGCTTGGGGAAATGTAGTGACCCAAGGTAAACTAAAAGAAGGTGAAACCTTGCTTCTTCAAGGGGTTGGCGGCGGAGTCGCCTTGTTTATATTACAGCTTGCTGTAAAAAGAGGGATAAAGGTCATTGTTACGTCTAGTTCTGATAAGAAAATTGAACAGGCACTCGATATGGGGGCTGTATATGGGATTAATTATAGGTCTGATAATGTTATCGAAAAGGTTATGGAATTTACAAAAGGTAATGGAGTGGATGTGGCCATTGATGGAGCTGGGAAGGACGCAATTGAATCCAGCATTTATTCATTGGGAAAGAATGGAAGATTATTAGTCTTTGGCTCTGCATCTGGAGCATTTAATTGGGAACGTTTAGAAAATATAAATCATCAAGAGACGGGGATGGTTCCTCAAGCTGAACTCGAAGAAGCATTGAGGTTTTACGAAAAACACCAAATCCATCCAGTATTATCAGAAAAGGTTTATCATTTGGAAAATTATTTAGAAGCATATCAGGAAATTAGAGAAGGCAGGCAGTTTGGGAAGGTAATCTTAAGAATCAGTTAAATTAGTAAAAAGGAGGGAAAACCATTTTAAAATGGTTTTCCCTCCTTTTTTATTTTTTTATTGGTTTTTCCATTGCTTTTTGACCTGTTCATAGGCTAGCTGGGAGATTACCTCTTCCGGGGTAGTCCTGGAGGTAATGACGTTAGTTAAATAATTTTTTCCTTCAAAAGTAACCAATACATTGACTTGAACCATCTAAATCACCTTTCTTTATGCTTAAAAGCTTATTAACTTAAAAACAAACAACTTTATATATTTATTATTTGAAAAATTTTATATGACTTTTTTTATTTGGAGGGTTATGATTGTCCTATAACCGCAAGCTAATCGGAGGAATCTTAATGACAATGCATTTTGAAAAGATTACCAAAAATACCTTATATATTGCACAAGAAATAATAAACTCAAATTTATCATATAACCTACTAGAGAATGGCCATGAATTTAGAAATATTGAAGAAGTAGAAAAAGAGTTTTTAAACCAAGAGTCAATAAGTGTTTTTGTAAAATTGGATGATACTTATATAGGGATAATCGATTATTTACTTGATAACCCAAAGGATCATTTTCCATGGCTTGGGCTTTTAATGATTCATTCCGATTACCAAGGGTATGGATTTGGCGTACAAGCATTTCATTTGTTTGAAGCAGAATTAATAGAAAGAGGGCTAGAGTTTGTTCGAATAGGTGTGATAAAAGATAATATAAAAGCACATCTTTTTTGGAAATCTTTGGGCTTTACATGGATTAAAACAGTTACAGGGCATTACAATAATGAAATTTACTGTTATGAGAAACGATTAGACAAAAAACAAAATTGATGAAAGCTTTTAAACCTCTAGTAAAAGGAATTCCTCCGCAAATTTTTGCACTTGGGCTTTATCAATTTTATTTTTTTTCAATAAAGTTTCTGCGATGACTAATAAGGGCTGCACTAAAACATTTCTCTTTAATTCTCGAATAGATACATCGCCATTTAATAGTTGAATGGCCTTTTCTTTGATGTCTTGACTCTTTGAAGACTGGTATAGGAGATAAGCGATACATGTGACTTTATCCACCAATAAATCCTCCTTCATAACAAGAATCGAACATACATTTTTAAATTCGACGATAATCTTGAATATCCTGCTAATAATCTGAAAAATCTTAAAAAATATGACAAAAGTTTGTCTCTTAAGCGTTAAGGGGTTTTTCCTTTTCTATTAAAAAATGATAAAATCTTATTAAGAGAAATCCTACTTTTTTATCATATTAACAACTACTATTATCTGAAAATTACGAATAGATTATCTTATAGATTCTTTTTGGGGGTGGTTAAGGATGTTTGAATATAAAAGTGATCAGCTCGCTGGGTTTGAAGAGATTTCTTCTATCCCTAAAAGGGGTTATTCTATTCGTAAGATTTTTTTTGAAAGCCCTTACAAAGGAAGGGTATTTTCGTATCTTATTGCTCCACATACACCAGAGAAGCACCCTGCCGTTATATTCCTTCATCCGGGTCAGGGTATTAGGGAAACTTTTTTAATGGAGGCTGAATTACTTGCTAAAAAGGGGATCGTTTCATTAGTGCTCGATGTCCCATGTATACAAGGAGAATTCACCCGGAATTTATCGATAATCCAACCGCTTGCAAAAACGATGGAATCACTCGTGGATATTGAGCAATACATTCAAATTATCATGAATATTAGAAGGGCTGTTGATCTGCTTAGTTCAAATGAAAATGTCGATGAAAAGAAGATTGCCTATGTAGGGCATGGTTTTGGAGCTGCATGGGGAGGAGTCCTTGCGGGGATTGATATCCGGATAAAAGCGTTTGTGCTTATTTCCGGGTACGCAAGGATGTCAAACTGGTACTTAACAAGCGAGAATCCGGAGGCGGAATTTATTCGGACCTTCTTACCGCCTGAACGGTTTGACCACTTCATTTTAAATATAAAAAGATTAGATGCGGTGAATTATATTAAAAATGCCGCCCCGGCCTCGATTTATTTTCAATATGCCAGGGATGATGAATTTATTAATCATAAACAGGCTGATGAGTATTATTCGGCAGCAAGCTTTCCTAAAAAACTCTCTACTTATAAAACGGATCATCTTTTTTCCAACTGTGATGAGGCACTCCATGATCGGCATGAATGGCTATATGAACAATTGCTGGCTGAAAAAGACAAGATCCTAAAGGAATCATCATCAACGTAAAAAGCAATAGAAAATGTGTTGATGGTTGTTTTTTGCCTGTGATATTTATATAATATTGGAGGGATAAAAGAAAAATTATGACGTGGATTTTACCTTTCGTCCCGCTCGGGATGAAAGGTTTTTTGCATACATATGGTTTAGGAGGTCGTTATTAATGAAAAATACCTTAATAAAGGATTTGTACAGAAATACTGAAAATTATATTGATCAAAAGGTCCAATTATCCGGTTGGATTCGGACCATTCGAGATTCGAAAACCTTTGGATTTATTGAAATAAATGATGGCAGTTTTTTTAAAGGTGTTCAAGTTGTATTTGATGAACATTTAGAGAACTTTAAAGAAATTGCTAAGCTGGCGATCAGTTCATCCATTAAGGTCGAGGGAGATTTTATCCACACTCCTCAGGCAAAGCAACCATTTGAAATTAAAGCAACAGCTATTTCCATTGAAGGAAATTCAAATGTTGATTATCCATTGCAAAAGAAAAAGCATTCATTTGAGTATTTAAGAACAATTGCTCATTTACGTCCTAGAACCAATACATTTTCAGCCGTTTTCCGTGTTCGGTCGTTAGCATCCTATGCAATTCATAAATTCTTCCAAGACAAAGGGTTCGTCTATGTACACTCGCCAATCATCACTGGAAGTGATACAGAAGGTGCGGGAGAAATGTTCAGAATTACGACTCTTGATATGGACAATCTGCCAAAAAATGAGGAAGGAAATGCGGATTTTTCTAAGGATTTCTTTAATAAAGAAACCAATTTAACCGTAAGTGGTCAGCTATCTGGTGAAGCGTTTGCCTTGGCATTCCGTAATGTCTATACCTTTGGTCCGACATTTAGAGCAGAGAACTCTAATACGGCAAGACACGCTGCCGAGTTTTGGATGATTGAACCAGAGCTTGCGTTTGCGGAGCTGCCGGATATTATGGACTTGGCAGAAGAAATGGTGAAATATGTGATTGGCTATGTGCTTGAACAAGCGCCAGAAGAAATGAACTTCTTTAACAGCTTTATTGAAAAAGGTTTAATAGATCGTTTAAATCAAGCACATACTGCTGATTTTGGCCGAGTAACCTACACTGAAGCAATTGAGCTGCTTAAAAAGTCTGAAGAAAAGTTTGCATATCCTGTTGAATGGGGCGCTGACCTTCAAACAGAGCATGAACGCTACTTATGCGAAAAAGTATTCAAGCGGCCTGTTTTTGTAACCGATTATCCAAAGGAAATCAAAGCCTTTTATATGAGGTTAAATGAAGATGAAAAGACCGTTGCGGCAACAGATTTATTGGTACCAGGAATTGGCGAATTGATTGGCGGAAGCCAGCGTGAAGAGCGTGAAGAAATTCTTGCTTCTAAGATCAAAGAGCTTGGAATGAATGAGGAAGATTATTGGTGGTATCTGGAATTAAGAAAGTATGGCGGAACGAAGCACTCTGGCTACGGCCTGGGTTTTGAACGTTTAATCATGTACTTAACAGGTATGTCCAATATCAGAGATGTGATTCCATTCCCAAGAACGCCTGGAAATGCAGAATTTTAATAAAAATGGAGGAGCCTAACAAGGTTCCTTCTTTTTTTGTGCATAAATTTAAATACAGAATTAATATATTTAATATTTTTTATTAAAACTTTAAAATAAATTAATTTTAATCTTTAAATTTTGAATCAATTGTTGTATGATATGGATAAATCAGGAAAGGAGATAAAAATGGCCTATCCACTAATCACGAATTGTCCGGTTTGCAGCAATCAATTAACCATTACAAAACTACACTGTACCCATTGCCATACTATCGTGGAAAATGAATTTTCATTATCGAAATTTGCTTCTCTTGCACAGGAGCAGCTTCACTTCATCGAAATCTTTCTAAAATGCCGGGGCAACATTAAGGAAGTTGAAAAGGAACTGGGAGTTTCCTACCCAACCGTGCGTGGAAAATTGGATGATATTATAAACTCCTTGGGTTTTACCACAGCAAAGAAAATGGACATAGATAAGAAAAAAATTGTCTCGATGCTTGAAAAAGGAGAAATTACGGCAGAAGAAGCTATTCAGTTAATTAAAGAGGGGGAATCTTAAAATGAAAGAGGAAATTTCAAGAGTGCTAACCATGGTGGAGGAAGGAAAGCTGGATAAAGAGAAAGCAACTGAATTAATTAACGCGTTGCAAGGAAAAGAAAACCCGATTCAATTAAGAAAAGAAATTCCTTATATGAATAAAATGCTTAAAATAAGAGTTTCCTCCGAAGTAGGGGATAATGTTAATGTTAATCTGCCAATTAAGCTCGTAAAGGCAGTTTTAAAAGTGGGAACGAGCATTGCGGAAAAAATCCCGGAAGCAGAAAAGTATGTAAAAGACATTAATGTTGACCTATTAATAGAAGCAATTGAAAATGAAGTCGACGGCCAAATTGTTGATATCACCTCAGCCAAAGGTGAAAAAGTATTTGTGACGATAGAGTGATGCTATGCTAAAAGTAAAAATTAAAACAAAGGACCGAAAATTTACCGTACCTGTTCCTTATGCCTTTTTAACCATGATGAGTGTAATTCTTACATCAAAACGAATCGTAATGATCGCAAACAAAGCGATAGAAAAAGGCGGAAAGTCCTTTAAGGTTCCGAAAATAGATAGGAAAGATTTAAAACCGCTCCTGCGGGCGCTTTCAGAGCAAAAGGGTATAGTTTTAGTCGAGATTATACTTAAGGATGGAACTGAAGTATTTGTCAGGCTTTAAGCCTAAGTTCCATTTTATAAAAACAGACAGAATGAAAAAAGCACGCTGCTGCGTGCTTTTTTGAATTAATTATTTAAATCGCATTTCTCTAATGGAATGACCTTTGTTCTCTTTGTAAATTTATAGCCAAGCCAAAGGATCAAAAATAATGGTAAGCCGATGTAAGAAACAAGAACACCGTTCCAATCGATATGGTCCCCCATAAATGCTGAATAGTTTTGTCCCAAAACAACAATTGCACATACTACAAAGGCAAAAATTGGCCCAAATGGGAAAAGCTTCGCTCTGTAAGGAAGCAGGCTTAAATCTTTACCTTGTGCAACAAATGCTTTACGGAAACGGTAATGACAAATCGCGATACCAAGCCATGCAATGAAACCTGACATCCCTGAAGCGTTTAGTAACCAAACATATACGGTTCCATCTCCAAATAATGAAGCAAGGAAGGCAAGTGTCCCGACTAAAGTGGTTGCGATTAAAGCATTTACAGGAACGCCATTTTTGTTTAATTTACCAAGGAATTTTGGTGCTTTTCCTTCACGCGCCAAATCCCAAAGCATACGGGTCGATGCGTACATACCTGAATTTCCTGCTGATAAGACAGCTGTTAAAATAACGGCATTCATGACTGAAGCTGCGAATGCAATTCCAGCTTTTTGGAAAACAAGCGTGAATGGACTGACGGTAATTTCACTGTTTGCTAAGTTTGCATTTGTGTAAGGAATTAATAAACCGATAACTAAAATAGCTAATACATAGAATAAAAGAATCCGCCAGAAAACTTGTTTAACAGCTCGTGGAATTGATTTTTCAGGATTATCAGTTTCCCCAGCAGCAACACCAAGAAGTTCCGTTCCTTGAAAAGAAAATCCTGCTGCCATAAAGATTCCAAGCATCGTCATGAAACCGCCATGGAATGGGGCATCACCGACAGTGAAGTTTTTAAACCCAATCACATGTCCGCCCATAATACCGAAAATCATTAGTGTTCCAGTGATGATAAAAATAATAACGGTGACAACTTTTACTAATGAGAACCAATATTCAGCTTCCCCAAACCCTTTTACAGAAATAAAGTTTAAGAGGAACATGATAACTAAAAAGATACCGCTCCATAGAATTGATGGGGTATGTGGAAACCAAAACTTCATAATCATTGTTACAGCAGCTAATTCTGCAGCAATGGTAATCGCCCAGTTATACCAATAATTCCAGCCAAGGGCAAATCCAAATGCAGGGTCTACAAACTTGGTGCCATAGGTGCTAAAGCTTCCGGCTACAGGCATGTATGCCCCCATTTCAGCAAGGCTTGTCATTAAAAAGTAGACCATTACACCAATTACTAAATAGGAAAGAATGGCTCCACCTGGGCCGGCAGTATGGATCGCACCGCCACTGGCAAGGAATAGTCCTGTACCAATTGTACCTCCGAGTGAAATCATGGTAAGATGCCGAGATTTTAGGCTCCGTCTTAATCCTGTATTCTCCTTTTTCCTTGATGGAAAACTAGTATCAACACTTGAAGAGACACCGGACTTTACGTTCGATTTTAAATTACGTGCAGATTGCATGTTTTTTACTCCTTTTCTTTAATTGTCTAGCTTCAGCCCCTGATTAAGATGATGAAGCTTTTCATTTTGGAAGGAGTTTGGAATAAAAAATGCCACTGAAGTAGATTCAGTGGCATAGAAATACCCCGCATCATACCTTCCGAAAGATAGCTCAACACGATTAGCCGGTAGGACTAGTCGTGACAGTTCTGTTCCTATTTGGAAACAGCCCCAGCATGTTTGTTTCAAGAGAATATAAACACACTTCGGCAGCTTTTCCTTTCTAACAGAGTCATAGGTGTCTCTTCACCTCGTCTATTATACTGATAAAAACCGCGACCTCTACCTCATCGGCTTGATGAGGATTTATATATATAAGTAACATAATAAAGTATAAATATTATTGTGGAATTGTCAATCCATAATTTTTACATAAAATGATCTCGAGTCGAACCGAAGATTATTTAGAAAACAGAAATGAATAAAAACAATTTTTTTTACATGAAAATACACTGTTGTTAAGTTTTTTCATGGAGTTATACAAAAATACGCATAAAGAATAGTGGGAATTGACAGATAATTGTATATTATTGTAAAAAACTATTAAATTTACAATGAAAGATAGAATCTGTATTATATTTTTAAGAATCTCTGTTGGAAATAGGAGGGAAATTAATTGCAGTTTGTTGGGATCATTATAGGGTCGCTCATCGTAGCGATTGGATTTAATCTCTTCTTAATCCCTCATCAAGTTTTGAGTGGGGGAATGAGCGGTATTTCCATGATATTGGGGATGTTAACACCCCTTAATACTGGATTTGCTAACTTTCTCTTGAATTTTCCATTACTGGTTATCGGATATAAGATGCTAGGTAAAAAGTTTATTGTTCATTCCATCTTTTCGGTTATTATTATCTCACTTGGTTTATACGTAATCCCTGTTCATGCCATTGCAGAGGATAAAATTCTTTCATCTATATTCGGCGGAGCATTAACTGGACTGGGAGTTGGCATCGTTTTTCGCTGTTCCGGTTCTACTGGCGGATTTGATATTATCAGTATGATTTTAGCAAGAAAAATGGATTTCCCGATTGGTGTACTGCTCTCGGGTATGAACGCAGTTGTTATTGTGATTAGCGGATTTTTACTAAATTGGGATTCAGCCCTTAATACTTTAGTTTCAATATTTGTAACCGGAAAAGTTGTCGATGCAATCTATACGGACCATGCAAAGTTAACGATTATGATTATTACAGAAAATGGCGAGAAAATGAGGCAGCATTTAATTTCTAATTTGTATCGTGGGCTGACTATATTGGATGGGGTTGGCGGATATTCCAATGATAAACGAAACATATTAGTTACGGTGATTTCCAGATACGAACTGAATGATGTGAAAAATTTAATTGCAGAGGTGGATTCAGCCGCTTTTGTAAATATCACAGAAACAATCGAAGTAATGGGTCTGTTCCATCGGCCAAGCCCACATTGAATTTCCCCCAAAAAGGGGGTTTTTTTAATATTAGTAACAATTTACAAGAATATTTGTTTATCCATTAAGATAGGGAGTCAGTTTATCAATTACATCCTGGACTTTATTTGCATTTTTCTTATACATCGCTTTTGTTTTTTCACAATTGGTTGAAAGAGAAAACAGCTCTAAATCGGCCTGAGTTTTCTTCAGCATGGCCAATAATAGCGGCCGCTGGGCAGAAGAGGGTACTTTAAGCTTATCATCATAAATATCAATGGAAAGTTCTCCATACGTGTCCACTTGGCCTAAAAACACATTATCGAGCGTCACATCAACCTTTTCCAACTCGGTATGCAGCCAGCCGCGGCTCTTTCCAGCTGATCGTAACGGCTCATCTAATATTTTTCCATCCATAATGACGGTCTGCGGCTCTTTTTCATTAGCTGTTTTCATTTGTAAATCCTTTGGTGTTATTGGCCGGTTTTCTTTTTTCAATAAGGCACTTAAATTTCCCCTTGGTTCTAGAACAGCAAATTCAACATCCGCCACTCTAAAAATATCCTTTTGACGAAGCAGTGCGGATATTTCATCAATGGTGTATTTTTCCTTCTTCATATTCTCTTCTAAAATTTTCCCATCTTTTATAATGACTGTTCCTCTACCTTCGACAATGTCACGAAATGTTTTACTTTTTAACGATAAGAAGTTGGCTAAAAAAGTAACAAGACCAAATACAATAATGGCCAATGCCCCATGATACATATTGCTTTCAAGTCCGGTAACTACCTCACCCGCAATACTGCCGATGGTAATTCCTGCGACATACTCAAAGAAGGAAAGCTCGGAAATTTGTTTTTTACCAAGGATTTTTGTGGTAATAAATAAGAGCAGTAAAAAAATTATTGAGCGCGAAACGATATAAAACCAACCCGGCATTTGTTTTCACCTCTGTTTTTAGGACCCTTTATATTGGGGTTCTTGTCGTTCTAGTTCATATACACGTGTTTGCAGGTCTTTTTTTACTTCGCCCATCGTTAAGGATGTTTCATGAAAAACTCTTTTAGCTTCCTCATCCAGTGAATTAAGAGCAAGTGATGATAGCTCTGCTTCAATATTTTTGAGGCCGGCAAGGGTTTGTTTCACATTAGAAGCAATCGTCAAATTCATCTTTCCCCTTTTGATTTAAAATTTTTCATTATGATACGGAATGAAATGAAAAATGGGTTGGCAAAGTCGCCAACCTATTTTTTATTATTGATTGTATTGTGGCTCTTCTGCCTGTATTTCTTGAAGGCGTGGTTCTAGGCTATCTAGAACGGCCTGTGTTTGTTGGGCAGCCTGTTGGTATAATTGCTTAGCATTTTGGTTGTCAGTTGCTAATGCAAAGGTTTCAAAACTGGCTTGAGCACTTTTTAAACCAGCTAAAGCTTGCTTTACTTGTGTTCCTACAGTCATTTAAATAATCCCTCTTTCTCATAAAATTGAAATTACAAAAGTAGTATGCGATTTCATTTGGAGGCTTATGTAGAACATTTTTTGGAAAAATAAACTTAACGTTTTCCTGACTAATTTTGGACTATGTCTGCATATAAATTAAATTAGAGGTTTTAAAAATGGGGGGGGAGAAAGTGGTTAAGCATATAGGTAAAGATGACTTTATAACTGGTTTTGTTCCGCATCATAATCATGGTTCCGTCGATTATACAGGGGTGAGTTCAAACCATGTTCATCAGTGCTTAGATGTAACATCACCGCCAATTCAAACTCAAGATGGCGGGCATATTCATTACACGGAAGGCTATGTATTATTTGAGGATGGTCACACCCATCACTACAAGGCCTATTCAAGTCCAGCGATTCCTGTTGGAAATGGCATGCATGTTCACTATTATGATTTCCATACATCGGAAGAACAAGGTCATAGCCACCATGTAAAAGGTGTTGATCATCCAGCACCGGGGACGAAATAATTAAAAATGTAAATCGAATCAGGAGAGGCAGTCTCAAACAAAGGGTCAGAACCCTTTTGGGACAGCCTCTTTCTTTATCAATAAGGGATTTTTTCCAGGACGAGCGGGTGTAGCGCATTTGTTTGGTCAATAAATAAAAATCCATCATAGCGAAGACTCATTTGGGAAGGAACATAATTGCCGAAATGTTCGTATTCAGGGCGATAGACCACTCCGATCGCTCGATGGCCGATAATGGTATTAAACTCTTCTACATTTTGTCGGTTAAACAAGAGGTACTTGTTAAATGCACCTGTTTGATGCAACAAGGCTTCCCAACTGCCGCTTTGGGCAGGAGGGACATTTGTGATTTGATAGTCCGCACCCCATTCTGGTGCAGAAATTACCGTCCCGCTATAAGTTCCAAATCCAAGAATAAAGACATTTCTACTCCCGTATTTTTCTCGAATTAACTGGCCTACATTTACCATTCCTTCCTGTTTCATGTCTGTAGCCCGGGCATCCCCAACGTGAGTATTGTGCTCCCATACAATTACTTTGGCCCCTTCGCCATAATACTTAACAACCGCTTCAAGTGCATCTGTCATATGGCGGTCTCGTATATTCCATGATTTCGAATCACTTTTAACCATTGTCCGATAATATTCCTCAGCATGTGCTGTAACAAGCGCATTTACCTCCATATTTAAACTGCTTTCCTGGTCATCCTCATATTTCCACTTGTTTTTTTGTATCGAGGATAATAATTGGAGCGATTCATCAAGGCAGCTTTCTGATAAATAACCAGCAGAAACAGCGTATGATTCATGATTCCGGTTAAAGGGCTCAAAACAGGAAAAAGCCTTTTTAGCGGCCTCTAATCCAGGGGAATGAGACTTTTCTAGATAGCGGATGATTTCATCCATGCTTTCCCATAAGCTGTAGACATCCAACCCGTAAAAGCCAATTTTTTCTTTTTTTGCATTTTGATGATTGAAGTCTTTGAGCCACTCTATTAATCCAAGGATTTCTAAATTAGCCCACATCCATGCGGGCCACCGGTCAAACAATTCAAGCACTTCTTTTATATCGGTTTTCGTTTGGTCAAAGCCTTTAATATAACGGTTAATGCTTTGGCAAGCGGGCCAATCGCCTTCGACTGCTATGATAGTAAAGCCTTTTTCGCTAATTAATTTCTTGGTCAGTTCGGAACGAATTGTATAAAATTCTGAGGTACCATGAGATGCCTCCCCCAGTAACACGTATTTTGCATCACCGATAGCTTCTATGACTGGATCTAAATCTGCGATGCTTCGGAATGGTTTTGCATATTTTTGGATTGATTTTATCATAATAAAGCATTCCCTTCCTTTTATATTCCATTAGAGAAGTGCTAGTATTATTCCCTGTAAACATAAAACAACCTCTTTTTTGTCCAAAAAGAGGTTGTTTTAAAAGCTTTATTTAAACATTGTCCAAGTGCCTATGTCTCTAAATCCAAGTCTTTTATAGATACGCCCAGCTTCAGGATTATCATAAAACAAGCAAAGTGTTTTACCTTCATCAAGAACATCTTTAAATAGCTTTTGCATGATGGCCGTTGCGAGCCCTTCCCTACGGTTTTCTCGTCTTGTGCACACTCCAACAATCATAGCTGAAAAAGAATTTTCGGCAGTTGTCGAAACAGCTGAGGTTATTTCACCGTCAGCTTCCGTAAAATATGTTCTTGCTACTTTTGATTCCATCGATTTGATCAAAATATCACGAGCGTTTTCTCTAATGTGAAATTCATCAATGGTCTTGCGAAGTGCTAGGATTCTATCGACATCTTCAAGGTTCGCCATTTTAATTTCAATATCAGAAGAACTTAAATGATCAGCAGATCGGCATTCTGCAAAAAACATGTTTTGCTTTTTTCCAAAATTGATACCACTAAATTGTTCGTACTTTTCCACTAGGTCGGTCTTACCAGAAATAGTAATCGGTTCTGGATAGTTTTTCATTATCTCAACAAATCCATGAAGATCAAATTCACCTTTGGCATAAGGAATAAATGATTGATAAAACCTTAGTAGAACCGCTATTATTTCATTCTTTTCGTTAAACTCTGCCCAAATTTCCTGGAATTCGTTATCATATCCAAATGCTTCTAAATCCCCAATGATAAACAAATTGATTGAAGGCTCTTCACTTAAAAAAGAGAGAACCTTTTCATGGTCATCCTTAAAAAGTTTTCTTATCATAAAAGATTCCTCCTCACCTTAAACAGATTAATCAAAAAATATAAAAATTTCAACATTTTTTCTCCAAGGTTCCCAGCCATTATGAATTTAGATTGAATTTTTTTTTCATTGACATACTAATGAATAACTGTTTATAATTCTAACTTGTGGTGTTTTATTTCGTATGCGAAATGTTCTTCTGTAAAAGTTTAGGTTATCGAGGGAAAGGGGGATGTCATGCACGCTTTAAATAATGAAATAATGGAGTCGTTCTCGCAAATACACAAAGCCATTTATCGACTTGTTAAAGCCGATGCAGACCGGATTGGCATTACCGTTGTACAGCTTAAAGCAATATATATGCTTTCTTATAACCCAAATATAAGTCTCGGTGATTTAGCCGAAAAATTGAGGTTAACAAATAGTACAGTTAGCGGTGTAATTGATCGTTTAGTACAAAATGGCCTGGTAGAAAGGATTGTCCCTCCTGAAAACCGAAGAATGGTCTCGATCCATTTGACGGAAAAGGGTAAGAATATGTTAGACAACCACTTTATATCCGAATCAATTCTCATAAAAAAATTAAATGATGTGATGAATTTGCCAGCGGAAAATATCGAAGAATTATTACGATTACACAAGCTTATTTTATCAACACTTACATTTGAGGGGGAATAAATTAATGAACGCTAAAAGATTAGTTTTTTTAAATATCATCATTTTAATCATTTTGGTTGGTGGAGGATTTGCTGCGTATTCTTACTACAATCGGTCAGTAAATTACCTAACAACTGACAATGCACAAATTTCCGGTCAGCAGGTTTCCATTTTAGCTCCGGCAAATGGAAAATTGACTTCATGGAATGGAAATGTGGGAGACCATTTTAGCAAGGACGATAATATAGGGACTATTCTTTCTGCTGGTACAGGTGCTTCAGCTGCACCAACTGCAATTGATATCACTTTGCCAACAAACGGGACTGTGGTTCAAAGCAGTGCAGTGAAAAATTCATTTGTTGCTGCAGGAATGCCTCTAGCTACTGTTTATGATCTTAATAAATTATGGGTAACGGCAAATATCGAAGAAACATCCATTGATTCTATCGCCGTCAACCAGGATGTAGATGTGTATGTAGATGCGTTTCCAAATACACCACTTAAAGGTACTGTAGAAAAAATCGGATTAGCAACTTCAGGGACATTTTCCCTTTTACCAAGCTCCAATAACACAGGTAACTATACCAAAGTAACCCAAGTGATTCCTGTTAAAATTGCAATAGATGATTACAAAGGACTTCAATTAGTCCCTGGTATGAACGTGACCGTGAGAATCCATAAGTAGGTGATAAGATGTCAATATATATCACGGTTTATGTCGTTTTAAGCATTTTACTGTTGTTATTATTAAATTTTATGTTCGTAAGGAAAAAAAGACCTGCCCGCATTACTGAAAATAAGGAAACAACACCAATTAAAAAACAAGAAGATTTATCTGATCAAGTAGAAGATATGCTTAAGGAATCAGCAATTGCCGAACCAGCTTTAGAATATGTGGAGGCTAATGTCAAGCCTATTGAAGAAGAAAAAACGGCAACCCTGTCCAGAGTGGAAGAATCGAAAAAAGAAGTGGGTAAAGGTAAAATCCTAACAGCCCTAATGCTAGGGGCGTTTGTTGCCATTTTAAATCAAACGCTGTTAAATGTAGCGATTCCACATATAATGAACGACTTGGGTGTTTCAGCAACTACCGTACAGTGGTTATCAACGGGCTATATGTTAGTAAACGGTATTTGTATTCCCGTTACAGCTTACCTAATTGAAAAGTTTGGGACAAGAAAACTATTTCTCATTGCTGTCTTTCTCTTTACAATTGGTTCAGTCATTTGTTCCTTGTCGACAGGCTTCAGCATGCTTATGATTGGGAGAATTGTGCAGGCAACTGGGGCTGGCGTTATTATGCCGCTTTTAATGACAGTTTTCTTCACAATCTTTCCCCCTGAAAAACGTGGAATGGCAATGGGGTTGATGGGAGTTGTTATGCTTTTTGCCCCTGCAATAGGTCCCACATTATCAGGCTGGTTAATTGAGCATTATTCATGGAGATTATTGTTTGATATCGTCATTCCAATTGGAATCGTTGATTTAATCCTAAGTTTCCTATGGATGAGGGATGTTACCAAGATTACGAATCCAAGATTCGATTTTCCTGGTTTATTGTTTTCTACATTAGGATTCGGGTTCCTTTTATATGGCTTTAGTGAAGCGGGAAGTAAAGGTTGGTCAAACACTACAGTAGTAGTTTCTCTCATCATTGGGATCATATCTTTAATTGCTTTTGTTATTCGGGAGTTAACCACCGATAAGCCGATGCTGGATTTAAGGGTGTTCAAATATGATATTTTTGCCTTAACAACTGTTATTAGTATGATAATAAATATGGCGATGTTTGGGGCTATGATCTTAATTCCAATCTATTTGCAAAATATTCGCGGGTTTACAGCACTGCAATCGGGACTAATGTTATTGCCAGGTGCGATAATAATGGGTATTATGTCTCCAATATCAGGAGCTATATTTGATAAAATTGGAGCACGGCCGCTGGCCATTATCGGATTAGCTATCACAGTTATTACAACCTGGCAATTTACTACATTAAGTATGACCACCAGCTATAGCCATATTTTATTTCTGTATGTTATGAGGATGTTTGGAATGTCCTTCTTAATGATGACAGTTATGACAGAAGGACTAAACCAATTACCAAGACACCTTGGGGCCCATGGAACAGCGGCTTCGAATACCGCTAGACAGATTGCCGGCAGTATTGGTACAGCCCTCCTTGTCACGGTAATGTCAACAAGACAGGGTGTTCATATGGGTGAATATTCAAACGTGATTACTAGTGCAAATCCATTTATCGCAAGCAAAATGTCCCAATTGGAGCAGGGAATTGCCGCATTGGCCCATCTCCCATCAGCTGCGGGGAATCAACTTGGAACATATATCATTTATGGGCAAACAATGCAGCAGGCAACAATTGATGGGATCAACGATTCCTTTATTGTTGCAACAGCTCTTTCCTTTGTTGCTTTGGTTTTTGCATTCTTTATTAAACGAGCTCGGATTAAAGTAGAAAAATAATTAAATAATGGGGGATCAGTGTAGACTGGTCTCCTATTTTCATGTAAAAAAACATTGGGGAATTCAAATAATTCGCACAATGGTCACAGGTTACAGGTAAATTCTTCAATTTGAGTGATATACTATAAGTGTAAAAGATAAATAAAAAAATTATCATCTTAGGAGACTCAGCCATTCGTGTTCGTTCCGTTTGTGAACGAGTAGTGAGGGTTATTCCTTTAGATTTAATTGGAAAAGTGGAGCGATGTATCGAAAAAGGAGGAAGTAAATTTAACAAAATCTTTCTTATTTGTGAACGAATTGGAATGTCAAAACCAAAAAGAAATGAGTCATGGTACTAATTGGAATGCTGAAGATCTCTCTACCTATTTATGGAAAAGTACGTAGCGAAATCTCTCAAACCAAAAGGATCTTTCTAATCTTATATTGGAATGCTCCCCTTGTGGAGAAACCTAAAATAATGTATTAAAGAAAGGGTCAACCAATGACCATAATGACTTTTTAGGATGATTATCTTCCAATTAATAAGTTAAAGATTTGAATTTATTCCTATTTCAAAAAATACATTGCCAGGATGCTGGTCCAAAAGAAGAAATGGTGAGTTTTAATTGGTATCAAACCGAAATGTTGTTTCTTAGGGGAATTTGAATTCCTATTTAGATAGTGAATTAATTCCTTCAACGGAACAAACACACCATCGGCTGATTTTCAAAGCTTCCAGGAAGTATTTATTTTTAAATGGAAAAGTGAAATTTGAAAATTACATTTGCTGGTGTAATGGTTGGGTCTCCTAAGGTGTTAAACAACAAAAAGCTTTCTCACACGAGAAAGCTTTTTTGTTGTTTGCTGTGTAAAAGAATATTACAAATGATTACTAATTGTTTTCGAATGTTACATTGTGAAAATTAATCTTTAAAATGGAATACTTCGTAAATTGTAGGTGAAAATAGGGTTGAAGGAGATGATTCGAATGTTACAAAGGGAGTTTAAGAAAAAAGATCCAACCATCGCCCCCGGCATGGATGATCAGGAAGAATTAGAACAAAGTGCGACTGAACAAGAAGTAGAAAAAGGAGAGTATACAAGTGTCACCACACTTTCCTATGATGAAGTTGACCCAAGTTGATGATTTTTCAATCGTTCTGCCTGAAAGACCAGGCAGTTTTTTTATTTAAAATGTCTTCATTGAGCAGATGTATGTAAAAATTAGCCACCAAACGTTATACTTTAAAGAAAACGATTTTTGAAAGGGGAGAAAAAATGTCAGATATACAAAATTTGACTTCAATTGATCAGCAGGAAGTAATTATGGACAGAATTCAGCACAGAAAATTAACAAAGAGAAAGGTTTTTCAACGTATCTTGTTAATAACATTAGGAGCCTCTTTAATGGCTGTGGGTCTGGAAATATTCCTGGTACCCAATAATGTTATTGATGGGGGTATAACCGGCATTTCCATAATGCTTTCCTATGCTACTGGTATGAAGCTTGGTGTCTTCCTCTTTATCCTTAACATTCCCTTCTTCTTTATTGGATACAAACAAATAGGAAAAACCTTCGCATTATCCACTCTTTATGGTATTATCGTCCTTTCTATTGTTACCACCTTACTTCATCCGGTACAACCGTTTACCCAGGACATTCTTCTTGCGACTGTTTTTGGAGGAATCATACTCGGTATTGGGGTGGGGATTGTTATCCGCTATGGAGGTTCATTAGATGGTACAGAAATATTGGCCATTCTTTTCAATAATAAGCTTCCTTTTTCAGTGGGGGAAATTATTATGTTTTTTAATCTGTTTATTCTTGGCAGTGCGGGTTTCGTTTTTACATGGGATCGTGCGATGTATTCATTAATTGCCTATTTTGTTGCATACAAAACAATAGATGTCACCATCACTGGCCTTGATGAATCGAAATCAATATGGATTATAAGTGATAATGCCAAACAAATAGGTGATGCGATTTTGAACCGACTTGGCCGTGGTGTCACCTATATTAATGGGGAAGGCGCCTATTCAGGCGATGATAAAAAAGTGATTTTCTGTGTGATAAATCGTCTAGAAGAGGCAAAATTAAAAGAAATTGTTTCCGAAAATGATGATTCTGCCTTCCTGGCTGTTGCCGATATTGCCGAAGTCCGTGGGGGAAGGTTCAAAAAGAAAGATATTCATTAAGTGCCATCAGAGAGCTTGAGATTTATGTCGCATTGGCAAATCATTGCACAGGTTATGTCGTTTCTTGCAGAAAATAGATATCGGAAAAATCAATTTTTGTCGTTGCGTGCGCTTACCTAGGAAATATTATTGCAATTATCTGCAAATTTCCCGATAAAAAAGGATATCCGAAAGGGACCTATCCCTTTTTATCGGGATATCCTCTTTTATTGGACTTAAAATAAAAGTTCATAGACTTCATTTAATTCATATGCCCTTTTTTCATCCTGTTCTTCCTTGGCGTATTTAATCTCATTTGGCAGAATTTTATTTAAAAAAGCAATTTCGTGTTGGTTTAAGTTCCTGACAAAGTCCCCCTCTGAAGAAAATGTTCCTTCCGACAGTTTCCGAAACAGATGCCTGCCCTCTGAATGCTCGTCATTATAATTGGCTAAAATCTCGCGTAAATACCCCAAAGTTTTATCCATGCTTTCACCCAACCTTTCATTTCCTTATTTTTTGAAGAGAATGTAAATATATACGTATTAAAGTTAGGTGGTAGAAAATGAAAAAGAGCAAGCCCGAAATCGACTTACTCTAAATGAATGAAATGAATGAATTAGAAGAAAAAGAATGGGAAAAACGGAGCAGCAAAAGGCACAAAGAAAGGTCTTCTGAAAAATGGACCTGGAAAGAAGCCAAATCCGAAACCTTCATCAGGACTAGTTGAACTGATCTCAGATAATTCAATTCCATCTTTTTTTACACTTACAATCTTACCAAAAGTCCAATTACCTTCTTCATTTTTGTACCGAATCACTTGGCCCTCTAAATGACGCATAGTGTCATAATTAAATTGCATGTGAAAATCCTCCTTCCATAATGGACTTGCTATAAAATATGAAAGAAGACTTGGTGCTGAAAGGGCAATTAACCAAACTTGTCCTTTTTTTAAAAAATAAATGAGGATGACTCTTTTTTGTCATCCCATGGAATTGTTATTTTATTTTGTACAATTTATAATCCGGTAGCTTAATACATCGGAGTATTTTAAAAGAAGATGGGCATGATGATTAAAAATTCCAAACAGTTCCGGTTCAAAGCTGCTAGAGAAATTAAATTCCGGTGTGCTATTTCCATCGGTTAATGAAATATTTTCTTTTTTAATATCTATGTGCTGAAATCCTGATTCGGTTAATAAATTTTTCCAATCTTCCTCTAAAAGCAATGAATCTAAATTATAGAATTCTTTAATTTCCTGTTCTTCCTGTGCAGAAAGCTTTTCATTAATCGTCATTTCATTTGCAACCAAGCGGCCGCCTTTTTTTAAGACCCGATAAAATTCGCTAAGTGCCTTTGGTTTATTTACAAATGCCAATACAGATTCAGAAAGGACAAAATCAAATGTTCCATCTTCTAATGGGACATTTTCAACAGAGCCTTGAATTAATTTAATCGGTATTTGCAGGCTTTGAAAACGGTTTTTTGCCTTTTCAATCATGATAGGGTTGATTTCTAAACCAGTTACATTCGCCTTATATTGTTGGAATAAATAAGCTGCCGTTTGGCCAGTGCCACAGCCTGCGTCTAAAATGTTTGAGTCTTTTGATATTTGTTCATTTGCAAGAATATCCTTTGTTAAAATGATTCCACCAGGATGTGCACCACCTACGCCAAACTTAGCTAAAAAATCAAAATATGTGAAGGAACCCATAGACACCACCCCAATATCTTTTTTGCATACTATGTAATAAACCCGGAAGTGGTTCTATTTAATTTTGAAGTTCGTTGTTAAAGAATAAATGATGTGAACTTAACAAAAAATAATTAGATGAGAAACTGAACAATTGGAGGGGGGCCGCCTTGTTAATTCATATTAAAAAAGCAGTGCCAAACCTGTTTACCATCGGGAATTTATTATGTGGGGTCTTTTCGATATCGTTAAATATGAGCGGATTGTATCAAATGGGCGCCATCTTCATCTTTTTTTCAGCAATTTTTGATTTATTTGATGGTCGTATTGCCAGAAAATTGAAGGTGAATAGTGAATTTGGCGTAGAGCTTGATTCGCTGGCCGATATCGTCAGTTTTGGAGTAGCGCCAGCACTCCTTTTTCATAGCATATCGGCACCTTCGATATTAACATCCTTGGCATTTATTCTTTTTCCAATAATGGGAGCACTGCGCTTGGCAAAATTCAGTGTAAAACCAACGATTGGCTATTTTCTCGGAATTCCGATACCCGCTGCTGGTTTGCCATTAGCGGTAATGGCGTTATTTCATTATAGCAATGCACTCATTACCATGATCCTTGCTTTATTAATGGTGACGCCAATAAAAGTGAAAAAACTATAATAATATTATGTAAACATATATATTATCTCCCATCAACTCCCACTATGATGAATCCACCCTTGCTACTATACTCAGTAGTGGGAGGGGATGAAATGAATTATTTTCTAGGTATAGGATTTATCATGGTAATCCTTGTTATATTTTATAAGGCTCATAAAAATACAAAAGATGTGGTCATTAATAAGGTTAATATTACGAACTCAAAATTTTCTAGACAACAAATAAATATTCTTCATCTTTCTGATATTCATCTGGAAAATATCTCGATATCACCTGAAGAGCTTTATCAATCGATCTCAAATCAACCAATCGATTTGATTGCATTAACAGGAGACTTTCTTGACCGAAGAAAAAGCATTCCAAAATTAATTCCGTATTTGAAAGCATTAAGCAAAATAAAGCCACAATTAGGTATCTATGCTGTCTTTGGCAATCATGACTATTATCTTAAGGAAGAGAATTTTCAAAAATTAAAACAAACATTAGAGGAAAATGGCTGTATTACACTTCAAAATGAACATCTTTCTTTGAATATAGAGGGTAATGTCCTTAATATTATCGGCATAGATGATAACCATTCCCATCGCAGTAACGTAGAAATGTCCTACCGGAATCTGCCTGAGGGCTATAATCTTGTTTTAACGCATGACCCTAACCTTGTTTTGAAAATGAAAAGCTATCCTTATGATTATCTTTTGTCGGGACATTTTCATGGCGGGCAAATCCATTGGCCACGGCCGTATCATTTGTTAAAAATGGGGAAACTGGTCCGAATGAATATCGTGAAAGGTTTACATTACCACGATGGAAAACCATTTTATATCAGTGAAGGTCTGGGGCAAACCGGAGTGAATATCCGACTTGGTAGCCGTCCAGAAATCACGTTCCATCAAATTTCTTAAAAGAGGAAGCCCCAAAGGGAAGGATTAGAACCTTTGGGACTTCCTCTTTTTTTCCGTTTTTGAACAATAGCACTTATCCTTAGATTACCATACTAAAAAGACAATTCTTTAACATCCTATAATATGAAGGCTGGATAAAGGAGTGTAGGCAGCATGGGTATACGCCTAACAATTATATGGCTATGGAAATTGATTGATCCGATATTTTATTTTTTCTCGCGATTGCACTATATATGGGAGGATAATCGAAAGAAATCCATCTTTCGGGTACGAGTTACCAAATATAAGGGAAAGAATATCATCTTATCCGACGGAACCAGAATAGACCGGAATGATCTTCTGTTAAAAATTCATTTACACAATGTTCGTTTATTGTATGAATATTTGAAAGTCAAAAATGATCTACAAAGGGCAAGATTAATGTACCGCTCGGTTTTTCACTCCATGCCCTCGTTAGCCAGTTATTTACAATCCCATCCCCAAGAAACGAATATAAAGGGAATTATCGGAATAACGACAATTAATAAAGGGGTTTTACCTCTTGGTTTTGAGACAATTAGTCCAACCAATTTTCTCTATCGAAAATTGAAAAAAGTCGGACAGCTGCCGATTTTTCTATTGACAAAATCTTCAATCAATAATTTTAAAAATAATAAACTCAATTATTTATTAATGTCAAAGGAAATGCTGTATCAAAAGTATGGAAGCAAACCTGCCAGTAAATAGCAGGAATTGAGCGCTTTCCCATTCATAATGAGTTGCAATTGGCACAAATTAAGTAAATGAAAGGATCAGTTAATCCTTTCATTTAAACATGAAGGAGTGCATAAAATTGAAAAACAAAAATTTACAGCCGTTTCTCAAGTTATTTAAAAGAAAACGCAAGAGCAGAGGGGCATTGTGGGCATCCCTTTTTGGCTTAGGAATTAGCGCTGCTGTTTTTGGAGTAACAAGAGGCAAACGAAAAGAAACTGCACTTCCTTTTAAAAGCATGACAAATGCCTTTGCACCTAAAAGCGATATAAACTTTATGAACAATGCTGCCTTAACAGAATTCTCAGAAGAATTATTAGAAAGTGCATTGAGGAATAAAAAGAATATTTAATCGTTGAAAAAGTCCGCTTCGGCGGACTTTTTCAATATGGGGGAAATGGCACTTTTCGTGGCTGATAATTAATCTCATCCGATGATAAAACCCTAATAATCAGCAAATTTCCAAGTGTCGCTGCCCGAATTAAGACGGGTTGATTATATGTATTTTTAAAAACAAAATCGGGTCCATACCAGCTTACTGTTGCATCTCGACCCGGGGGGATATAAGGAACCTTTCGACTGTGAGAAAATCTCTGGACAATCTTCAAACCTGCATTATCAACCGCATTAAAAAGTGTTGAGGAAACTTGACAAATTCCTCCGCCGATATCCTCAGCAAACTCTCCTCTCACAATGACCTTCGCCCGTAAATATCCCTTTGCTACAGTCCTTTTTCCAACTACTTTATTAAAGGAAAATGTTTCACCTGGAAAAACAACAGCATTATTAATGGCCATCGCTGCTAATTGAATATTTGTACTTCTCTTTTTATTATTGGAATTAAATGAAGTCACATATCGGCCGATTCGTTTATTTTTAATTTCTACAAGCAGCTCGCTATCGACTCGTGGATAAATAGACTGCATTGGAAGCTCCATTGTTGCGGGTCTTTGTCCAAAGTAATAGGAATAGAATTGCTCTGTAAACACCTTGCGATTTAGCTGATAACCAACTCGCTCCGGAATAATCACTCCATGAATATCCAATTGGGCGTTTTCAGGTGCTGTAAAATACTTTTTTTCCAAACGGGTCAAAAATTGATTATATTTTTTTTCATTGATTATCGGTAGTTGAGGAATACCAAGGGAAAAATCAGTCCTTGTGACATTTTCTATAATTTGTCTATCTTTTAGAATGGTAAAGCTATTTTGAGGGATCTGTTGTTGAGCAAACATCATAAATCCCAAAATAAATGATAAAACCATCTTTTAACATCCCTCCCTTATACTAGGATGAGTAGAAATTTTTATTTCATGTAAAAAACATATAGAAAACTGGAAAAAACTCAAAAAAAAAACGGAGAAGGTTTTCGGGGAATTGCCGAAGTTCAATTTTAATGATGAAAAAGTGATGAAAAAATAGTATAGTAGCAATATGCTAGCAGTGTGCTATTGATAAAATAGGAGTGTACAAAATGGCGGAAAATGAACGTATTCAATTAAATGTAAGAGTATCAAAAGAGCTTTCTGCAAAACTGGATGAAATTGTCGATTATTATCAGGACAACCTTAAGTATGGAAGAATTTATAAAGGAGATGTTTTGACAGATATTATCGATAAATATTATGAAGTAATGAAAAAGCAAAAGAGGATGAATCGAGGATTTTAGAATATTCATTACATCATTCACACGGTAAAGCAAGTTCTCGGAAACCGATAGGCCATACATAATAGTACGAAAACTTTTTACAAAGAGGACTTGAACTATATTCAGTCCTCTTTTTTTAATGGATGAAGCTCCAAATATTAATAAACTATGAACAAAGTATTAAGCAGTAGGGAAGAATTTTCAAGAAGGTTGATATGAGTCGTATTTCGTATAAACTTGATTTAAAGAACTCTTTTTTTCTGTAGGAGATGATCAAGTTGAAAATATTAGTGATAGAAGATAATAAAAGTGTTTGTTCGATGATCGAGATGTTTTTTAGTAAGGAAGGAATTGAGGGAGAGTTTGTAAATGATGGATCCGAAGGGTTCGATCGTTTTAAAACTGGGACCTGGGATGCCCTGATTGTCGATTGGATGTTACCGGGAATGGATGGTGTAACGATTTGCCGGAAGATACGTGAGGAAAAGAACACTGTTCCCATTATTATGTTAACGGCTAAGGACAGTGAATCCGATCAGGTACTTGGACTTGAGATGGGTGCGGATGATTATGTTACAAAACCATTTAGTCCCCTCACTCTTATGGCAAGGATAAAGGCTGTTACCCGCAGATTTCAAAATCATTCAGCCGATCCACCAGGGGACTTTCTTCAGACTGAACACTTTAAGATAAGTAAAAACACAAGAGAGGTTTTTGTCGATGAGGATCCAGTTATGAATTTAACGCCTAAAGAATTTGATTTGCTATATTATTTGGTGGAGCATCCAAAGCAGGTATTCTCAAGAGAACAGCTGCTTGAAAGGGTTTGGGGCTATCAGTTTTACGGTGATGAGAGGACTGTTGATGTTCATATCAAACGGCTGAGGAAAAAGGTTGAAAATGCTGCTCAAGCCTTCTTCCATACAGTTTGGGGAGTTGGGTATAAGTTTGATGAGTCGATTAAAGCAGATGAAATTTAGGTATATCTATCAACAATTTATTAGTCATATCAGTATCATTGTCGTGGCATTTTTACTGCTGAGCTTTCTGTTTGCCCATTATGTTGAGGATTTGGTTTATCAGAACAAGGCGGATGAACTTATCTCTTATGGAAAAGCGATTCAAAACGAAATTGAACGGACACCTGATGTTCAAAATGAAATTATCAATCAATATAGTAATGTATTAGCTTCAAGAAAAATGAGTTTTAGTATTTTTGATCGGGCAGGTAACCTTTATTCTGTCGGCAGACCGAGTCCAAGGATTTCTCAGTTTACCCCTTCCGATTGGAAACAATTGACAAAAGGGAAAACGATTATCGTAAAAAGTGATTATACAAGGTTTGGAGCAGAAGGGGTCACCTTCGTTGTCTTGCCATATATAGAGCAAGGAAGATTTATCGGTGGAATTCTGTTAACTTCACCTATAAGCGGTTCAAGTGTGATGATTCACCAAATTAATCATATTTTATTATTTACAATCCTTATTGCACTTGCTGTGTCTATTTTTCTTAGCTGGTTATTATCAAGAATCCATGTTAACCGGATTAAACGGCTTCGTGAGGCAACTTCTCTCGTTTCAGGTGGAAATTATCATGTGAAGGTCAATTCGTCAAACTTTGATGAAATAGGCGAATTGGCCAATGACTTTAACCATATGGTCAATAAAATCAATACCTCTATGGAGGAAATTGAAAGCTTAGAATATAGAAGGCGGCAATTTATGGCTGATGTTTCTCATGAAATGAGAACGCCTTTAACGACTATAAGCGGTGTGGTAGAAGGCTTGAAAAATGATATGATACCGGAAAAAGATAAGGCAAGAGGAATCAACCTTGTAAGTCAGGAAGCGAAGAGGCTGATCCGTCTTGTAAATGAAAATTTAGATTATGACAAAATTCGTTCCAATCAAATACAGCTGTACCGGGAAAACATCCAGATTTTAGAGGTGTTAGAAATCATTCAAGAACAGTTGGCTCTTCAAGCAGAAGAAAAGAATTGTCAAATTATGGTGGATGCAGACCCGGCAGTAATGGTTAATGCCGATTACGACCGTCTCATTCAGATTTTAATCAATATAACAAAAAACAGTATTCAATTTACCTCGAATGGAACCATCTGGTTAAGGGGAAGAACGGAGCAGAATGAAACCATCATTGAGGTTGAGGATACTGGAATTGGAATCGACCCGAAGGATGTTGAAAATATTTGGCACAGATTTTACAAAGCAGATATATCCAGAACAAGTAATCCATATGGGGAGTTTGGACTCGGACTGTCTATCGTAAAGCAATTAGTTCTTCTTCATAACGGAGATATTGACGTATATAGTGAAAAAGGAAAGGGCACAAAGTTTGTGATTCGGTTTAATCAATCATAAAATTGGCAAAACTGCGGGCAGAACCTCGTGGTCTTTTCTTAATTTTGTCATAAAATTTCATGTATCTTGCTTATTTTTTTCAAAACACGTTAAAGTTTGTTAATAATTTTTTCATATTTGTCAGTTAAAGTAAAAGTAGAACAAAAGTCCATTTAAAAGGAGATTTGATAAATATGGATTTCAAAGACGAAAACACATTCAATGACAATCAAACAAATTCAGCTGATATGAACACTAACAGAGAAGAAACTGCATCTAAAAACGAAAATCTTCACGAGCCGTTCGAAAGGGCAAATAACGAGGCTGGTTTTGATGCAGTAGATGCTACGTTTACGGTTTCTGCAAATGATGATCAGAAATCGCAAAAAGAATCAGAGTATACAGATGAAACGGAGCAGAAAGAAGCAATCAATACAAATGAATCCAGAATATTGAATAAAGCGACTGCAAACAGCCGTTCAAACTATAAATGGGTGAAAGGATTTGCATCTACAGTGGCAGCTGGTGTAATCGGTTCGGTTTTAACACTAACCATTCTTCCTCATATTGATTACATAAAGAGTTTTTATCCGAATTCGGAAAATTCGACGGCCGCACAATCGGCTGTCCCAGTTGTGAAGGCAGTTACGGCTCAGCCCACTGCTGCTTCCTCATCAGGGTCGATTGCTGATACAGTTGAAAGAGTTTCAAAAGCTATTGTAGGGATTGTCAATTATCAGCAGCAGCAGCAAAGCACAGATTTCTTTGGGAACTCAACACCATCTCAAAGTGTTGAAAGCGGATCAGGGTCAGGGATTATTTTCCAAAAAACTGGAAATTACGCCTATATTGTAACGAATAATCATGTGGTCGAAGGGGCATCAAAGCTTGAAATTTCTTTGTATAATGGAACGAAAACAACGGCTCAAGTGGTAGGAACGGATGCTTTGACTGACTTGGCGGTATTAAAAATTGATTCAAAATATGTCAATGCCATCGCTAATTTTGGAGATTCATCCACACTCCGTCCGGGAGACCCGGTATATGCCATTGGTAATCCGCTCGGCCTTGATTTATCCCGAACAGTAACGGAAGGGATCGTCAGTGCTACGAACCGCAGTATTTCAGTAAATACGTCCGCAGGTAATTGGGATACGAATGTTATCCAAACAGATGCAGCGATTAATCCAGGAAACAGCGGTGGAGCCCTTATTAATCCACAAGGTCAGGTTATTGGTATTAACAGCTTAAAAATTTCCGAAAGTGGTGTTGAAGGACTGGGCTTTGCCATTCCAAGTAATGATTTTATTCCAATCGTAAATCAATTAATTAAAAATGGAAAAATTGAACGTCCGTTTATTGGCGTTGGTCTGGAAGATTTAAACCAAATTCCACAAGTGTATTGGCAGAACCTTCCTAATAATGTCACGCAGGGAGTTATGGTTACTCAGGTTGAACCGAATTCCGCTGCTTCAAGAGCAGGACTCGAAGTGAAGGATGTCATTGTATCAATGAACGGTACAAAAATTAATACATCTGATGCACTACGGAAATACCTTTACACGAAAGTAAAGATTGGTGATCAAGTGAAATTTGGAGTTTACCGTAATGGCAAACTCGAGAATATTATGGTGACATTATCTAAATAAGAAACATGCTAATGTTGCACAATAAGACCAAAGGATATACACCAATGTTTCTGAGGTGATGATAATGAATCAGGTCGGTAAATATGCCATTAGCGATAACATGGATGAAACACAATTATTAAAAATGGTACTTGAACTTCCCGAAAAGGATAAAATGCTAATGTGGTCACAAGGGTATATTGATCAGGTTATTGAAAAAATGCCGGATTATTCTCGTGATATTTTAGAAGAACGGATTGAAAAGTGGGAAGACACGAAAGGATTTTTTGAAAATCAGCTTGATGGAATAGTAAATAATAAAGAGTTTATCGAAAAAGCAAAGGGCGACCGTAAAGAGTTCGCCCTTTTTGTCATGGAGCAATACTCGGAATTTCAATCTTTGTTATTTCTAGGATACGATGGAAATCTTAAAGACGCCGATTTGAGGAGATTTGTTTATAGACGTCGATATGGAGGAAGTAAAAGATATTTACATTAGTTCTTTTTTCCATACAAAAACTTTAGAAAATATTATTTTAAAAACCTTATGTAAAAATCGAGCAAATGAAGTCGAATCAAAATTTATCTGTATAACTTTCTAGATGAAAGGATTTAAGAATGTATCCCAATAAGAATGTGAGTGTCCTTGAAGATGGCGTTCGAGGACAGTTGAGTCAAAAAACGGCATTGAGTGTCCTTGAAGATGGTGCTCAAGGACAGTTGGTTTAAAAAAAGAGGTCCAAGTGTCCTTGAAGAGGGCGTACGAGGACAGTTGGGGTCAAAAAAAGGTCGAGGTTTTATTATTTATTATTATCGGTCAACACTTCCAGCAATAGGAATATGCTATAGGTGAGCAACTTGGAGGTGGCGTAATGGGTGTAGTCAGGGCGCGAAAATCAGATATTGATTTGTTGGCAAGATTACTAAGAGCGGAGGCAGAAGGGGAAGGAACTCAAGGGATGATGCTTGTGGGAAACGTTGGAATCAACCGGATCCGTGCAAACTGTTCCGATTTTAAAGGACTTCGGACCATTCCCCAAATGGTTTTTCAGCCTCATGCATTTGAAGCGGTAACACATGGATATTTCTATCAATCGGCAAGGGAGTCTGAGCGGAGACTTGCTCGAAAGGTAGTAAATGGGGAAAGATATTGGCCGGCGAAATTCAGCCTATGGTATTTTAGGCCCCCGGGTGATTGCCCGCAAACATGGTATAGTCAGCCATTTGTTGCAAGATATAAAAGGCACTGCTTTTATCAGCCAACTGCTGAAACATGCCAAAGTGTTTATACTACTTTTTAAAAAACTCTTTGAGGCGGTCTCATGATTAAGGGTCAGACCCTTAATCATGAGACTTTCTTTTTTTAAAAAGATACTTTTCGCAAGGCGAAGTTTTTCTTATAATTAAGTATGCTTCTTAATCGTAAGGTGGTTGAATCATGCATACTAACTTTTCAGTCAAACAGGTGCTATTTCTTGTAATCGTGACGTTATCAGGTGTCGTTTTGTCTGTGATTTTCCATGAACCGTTAGTGTTGGGCTTTCTTCCTGGATTTTTGGTGCTCGTGCTCCTGTCAAAACTAAAAAAAATGTCGGCACAACAGATTTTTTCCATTAGTTTAAAGGGAGTAAAAAAAACAAAGATCGTCATTTATATTCTATTTTTAGTCAGCTTTTTACTACCATCCTGGTATTTATCAGGTACGATTGGTCAAATGGTGAAAATTGCTTTACATCTCATTACTCCTCAGCACTTTTTAGTGCTGTCATTTATGACAGCTATGTTGTTTTCGATGCTGCTTGGAACAACAGTAGGAACATTGAGTGCAATCGGAATTCCGATTCTGGGGACTGCGGCGGTTTTGCATTTACCGCTTGCTCTCGTATCAGGTGCTCTTGTTTCTGGAGCGTTTGTCGGCGACAGAACTTCACCTTTTTCAAGCTCACACCAGTTATTATCCAATACGGTGGAAGTTTCGGTGAAAAGACAATTTAGAGCTATGCTGTTGACATCGGTTATTGCAGTTCTATTTTGCTTTATCTTTTATGGTACAGCCGATTCCTTTTTATTGCATAAAGCGATGACCAGCAGTCAGCCCTTGATTTTGAGTCAAATATCCATAATCAAATTCATCCCGCCATTATTGTTAATCATATTGGTTGTCTTTAGAATTAGTATTGTTTATGCCTTTTTATCCAGCATTCTTTCAGCAGCAATCATTGCGTTAATCGATGGTACCTCTTTCATAAAGGTTGCTTCAGCTTTTTGGAAGGGGATTGACGGTCTGGGCGGGGGATTAGTTCATATGTATGAATTATTGCTGTTTTTAGCATTGGCAGGGGCGTATAACGGATTATTGGAAGAGATGAATGTGATTCAGCCCTATTTAGATAAATGGTTACAATCTTCACGATCCTTAGTGGGGGATACTTTAAAGACGATTGTCGCTACACTGCTCATTACCCTTATCGCTGCTAACCAAACACTTCCAATCATATTGACAGGGAGATCATTTCTTCCACATTATTCTAGTAAATATGGAAATCAGGAATTAGCCAGAATTATGGGAGATAGTACAATGCTTTTTCCTGGAATGGTGCCTTGGAGTGTCCTTGCAATCATGTGCAGTACAATTGTAGGCGTCCCGCTTTTAAACTATTTGCCCTATGCTATATTCCTATGGATTTTACCATGTCTAACCTTTTTCGTATCTCTTGTTAAACAAATACGTAAATCAAAAATGAATCGAACTGCTGCAGCATAAGACGGGGCCGTAACTAGGTTCCGTTTTTTTCTTTAAAGAATGAGGAGGTTATTTTAAACATATAAGTATATAAAAAGCGTTGGACAAGGGTGATAATCATGATGAAAAAAATGGCAGTGATCGGTTTCGGCAGTACTTTAATTGGCATAGGGGTTAACGGCTTTATAATCCCATTCCACTTAATCAACGGAGGGTTCATTGGGATTAGCCTAATCCTTAGTTACCTATGGGGAGTTAAGGCAGGACTTACGTTTATTTTATTAAATATTCCTGTTTATCTTTTTGCGTTTAAGTCCGACCTATGGTATTTCATCAATGGGTTAATTGGGGCGATCATCTCCGGTTTAATGATTGAATTATTAAAGCCGTTGAATGGAAGTGTTCATTTACCGATTATGAGCAGTGTAATTGTAGGGGCTGGAATTATTGGCATTGGGGTAGGGGTGATGCTGAGGAATCATATCAGCCCTGGCGGAATGGACTTGCTTGCATTATTACTGGCAAAATGGTCCAAGATCAATGTCGGTGTGATTATTTTTGCTCTTGATATTGTGGTCATCATCTCCGGTTTATTAATCCTTCAAGATGCGAAGCTGTTTTATTCATTATTAATTATCTCCATTGTCGGTTTATTGGCCAGCCTTATCACTTCATTTCGTCAAGTGGATGTTTTTCTGAATTGAAATTTGTGATAAACTGAAATGGATTTCCATTAAATAACAAAAAGAGACTGGAGAAAAATGAAACCGATTAGTGATCATATCAAAGAAAATTTGGAAATCTTATTTGTAGGGTTTAATCCAAGCATTCGTTCTAGTGAGGTTGGGCACCATTATGCCAATCCTAATAACCGGTTTTGGAAAATTATTTATGAAGCGGGATTAACGCCACGACGGTATGAACCGTTTGAGGATGGGAAATTGCTGGAGCTGGGCTATGGGTTCACCAATATTGTGGCTAGACCCACTAAAGCGGCAGATGAAATTTCCAAGCAGGAGTATCAGGAAGGTAGAGAAATTTTAAAGCACAAGATTGAACAATATCACCCGAAAATGGTTTGCTTTGTTGGGAAAGGTGTTTATCAGGAATATAGCGGACGAAAGTTGGTTCCATGGGGGAGGCAGACATTAGAAGTGGTCCCAGGTATCATTGATTTTGTCGCACCCTCTTCAAGCGGACTTGTCAGAATGAAATTGGATGAGATCGTTCAAATATATAAGGAATTAACGAACTTCATTTCAAAATGAAACATCGACGCAAATGCAATTGCCGTCGATGTTTTGATTATTAACTATCAAATTTCCTTTGGTAATGTGCCAGCGTCAATAATGGGAAGATAAAGCGGTAACTATGGTAATGAATATAGAAAGCACCGGCCATGCCCTGCCCTTTTGGATAATAGGACGTCCAATCAGTTTCTTCAATGGAATCAATTAAATAAGACATGCCCTTTTGAATTTCTTTAGTCGGGCGATTTGACGCAGAAATCAGTGCATCGAGCGCCCATGAAGTATGAGTCAATGTACTTTTACTTAATGGAACATAGGTGCTTTGATTATCACTATAGCAGGACTCCCCCCAACCCCCATCCTCATTTTGCGTCACTTTCAGCCATTTGACTGCTTTTTCGATAGCGGGGTGATTGGGGCTGATTCCTACGGATAAAAGGCCGGTTAAGGCACCCCATGTACCATACAAATAACAAATTCCCCATCTTCCGTACCATGAACCATCCTTTTCTTGATTTGTTAGCAGCCATCTGACTCCTTTTTCAACTGCCTCATGTTTCCATGATAGATTCGTATAATTTCCGAAAAATTCAAGCGTTCTTCCGGTTAAATCTGCACAGCTGGGATCTAATAGCAGGTATTTCCCTTTTTCAACGGGCAAAAACTCGATAAATTTGGAATTCACATTCTTCTCAAAAGCCGCCCAGCCGCCATCCTCATTTTGCATGGAAAGGAGCCAGTTAATCGCACGATCCCAGTTTTGGAGGTTCAGGGTGGCAATTCTGGAAATAGAACGTAATGAGGCAGTCGTGTCGTCAACGTCCGGAAGTATATAATTCACATGAGAAAATCCCCAGCCCCCAGGAAGGCTGTTAGAATTATGAATCACCCAATCTCCAAACTTATGATGCTGCCTTTCTAATAGATATTGGTTTGCCCGCTCCACCATTGGGTCTTCTGCAGAAATACCGGCTTCTTGCAAGGCATAACTAATAAGAGCGGTATTCCAAACATTTGCCGTCGTGTATTGCATATGGGGAAATCCATTAATTTCACACTTCATCGACTTAATCCCATCAATTGCTTTGACGATGAGGGGGTCTGTTTTTTTATAGCCGAGTGAGAGCAATGCGAAAATCATCAAAAACGTGCAGCTGAAATAACTGTATAAGGTTCCATCCGGTTCAATTCTATCCAGCATATATTTCTTGGCGCGTTCAATTGCCAATTCGTGGAGCTGCCCAGGTAAACCAAGTAAACTTTTCACTCCGTTCTCAATATAGGAAACAATGGAATGAAATTCGGGGGAGCGCAGCCAAGAGTTATCACTGTTTCGATTTAAATTCAGCTCTGAAAGATTTGGAGAGTGATTGGTTCGTAAGGTAAATTTTTTATCTACTAGAATCATGATGGGAGTGAGATTAGCTCTGCCAAAAACAGACACATCATAAAAGTTAATCGGAAAACTTAGGGGAAGAAGAATTAATTCGATTGGAAACGGTGAAAATGCTGGCCACTTGTATTGACCAGTGACTGAGAGCATCACTTTTGAATACAGGTTTACCTCATCCAAACCGCCTTTTGCTAAAATAAATTTTTTGGCGGCAAGTAAACGCGGATCTTCCTTTTGATAGTAACCTCCATACAGTAAGGAGTAATAGGACTCCACCGTAGCGGTGAGATTCCCGTCTCTCTCGTCATAAAAAAGCTTCCAGGCCCCATTTTTCTCTTGCCTGCTTAAAATCCTCTCAGAGAGTCCTTGGATTAATTCTTCATCATGTATTTCTAATGTCCTTAATAAAATAATCATATATGCATCTGTTGATATACCGGTTTCAAAAGGATAATCCCAGGATCCGTCGGGAGTTTGGTCGTTCCTCATCCTTTCAATAATCCAATCCACAGCCGTTTTGGTATTCGTCATTCCAGGTTCTCAGTCCTCTCCCGTAAAATGATTCTCATCTATACATATTCCTTTGTTAGAAGGAGAATTCGTAAGGGAGGTGATCCGCCATTTTATTTATGCGCAATCGTGAAAGGACGCCGCTAGAAAGGATCACAGAAGAACTGAAGAAAAAAAGTAAACTCTCTCCAAAGCCTGTGAATGTAGACATGTTATCCACAGCCGATTTAGCTTTAATTCGCCAAATCCGGAATAAGACGCAGGAATATAATTTAAATAATGTTACGAGGACGAAGGCATATTTTCAATTTTACCAGCAGCATCCGGAAATCCACTGGGCCTTTTTAGGTCATATGGTATCGCGGAATGGCGGGTGGAATATGACGGATTTAAAAGGAGAATTTCTGACAAGGTTATTGTCAAAGAAAGAAGGGAGCTCATTTTTTTCTTTTTTAGAACGGGGGAATTGGTTGATCTTTCAGGATGCCTATCCACAATTTCTACTCTACAAGGAAAGTTTATCCCGAAACAAACCGCTGTTTTATCTTTTACCCTTTTTAACCATCTCTACCTTTATGGAAACAATTTGGAATCATTTCTGGAGCAATCATGACACTTATATTCTCACCATGGCCCTTGTCATCAATGAACAAAACTACTTAGAAAAACGAGTGATACAAAATCCGCGATATAAGAAGGAAGTATTTAATAAACTGGAATTCAAGTTGCAGGACTTGTTTTCATTTAACCAGATTTTATTTCCATATGGGAAAAAGAACCTTATCGGGCAAACCCTCCACCAATTTGGATCAGTCAATGAAAGGATTTTACTTGGAAAAAGATTATATGCAGTTCTGTTCAAAAATAAAGATCTTTTAAAAAAAGTGGAGGAATGGGCCAAAAACCATCCCCACACAGGCTCAAGAAAAGACTACTGGCCGCATATTTTTAATAGTGTTAATGAAGGAGTTCCAGGATTCGCCTACCAGCTTCGGCTAAAGGCCTGCCATTTACGGCACGGAGCTACCAGAATATATAGTCCTGATCTTGAAAGAGCTTGGAAAAATGTCGCTCAGGAAGAGGCGGAAATAGAAGATTGGTTTGAAGATTGGCAAGTAGTGGAGTATTTAAAAAGGGACGATGAAAATTATGATGGAGAGATTAAAAATGAATACTGCAAAACACTTGAAAGGCTTGAGCTCGCCTCCCTTGCGAAAAAAGCGATTTCTATTTTGGATTAAAACTTACTTACCGGGGATGCTTCTTGCTTCGATCATTGGAACAATTCTAGACCTATACTTTGTTGAAAAACAAATTTACGAGTTTCCGATTCGATTTTTACCTAATATATTTTCGATTAATGTCATTTTTACCGTTGTGATTCTCCCTGCCTTCGTGTTGTTTTATTTATATAGCATGGACCAGTTGAACAACTGGGGAAAAGCGGGCTTAACCCTTTTGGTAAGTTTATTAATGCCGATTTTTGAAAAATTATCAGAGGTCTGCGGCATGTTTGTGCATTCGGAAGAATGGAAACATATTTATACCTTTTTTGGCTATTTCATTTTTTTAATCATTATATTTGCCTTTCATCGGCTGGTAAATCGATATAGGTAAAAGACAAAAGCCAGGACCTCAGTCCTGGCTTTTGCGATGTCTGCGTTAGGAGACACCTTGCCCCTTCCGTCCGTACAGTGGTTAAGTGTCCCGCAACAAGCGAAATGTTCGGAAGGGATACCATTATATTACCACAAATCTTGGAAAAATATATCTATAGTTAAAAACTTTCTTTTCTGTTTCGAAAAGTGTATGATAAAAATGATTTTTTACATAAAGGAGATGTTGATTGTGGCAAAAAAAGGATACATACAAATGCAAAATGGCAATAAAATCGAATTTGATCTTTATCCAAACGAAGCACCAGGTACAGTTGCTAACTTTGAAAAATTAGCAAAAGAAGGCTTTTATAATGGTTTAAACTTCCACCGCGTAATTCCTGGATTCGTTAGCCAAGGGGGCTGCCCAAAAGGAACGGGTACAGGTGGACCTGGGTACACGATTAAATGTGAAACGGAAGGAAACCCACATAAACATGTTCCAGGTGCATTATCAATGGCACATGCTGGTCGTGACACAGGCGGAAGCCAATTCTTCATCGTTCATGAATCACAGCCGCATTTAAACGGTGTTCATACAGTTTTCGGTCAAGTGACCTCTGGACTTGAACATGCAAAAGCGATGAGAAATGGCGATGTAATGGAGAAAGTCGAAATATTTGATGAAGAATAGATAATACTCAATAGGGAGCTGATTCATTCAGCTCTCTTTTTTCATTTGAAATGGACAATTTTATAGTAAATCCAGCCCTTTACGGGCAAATTATCCTCAAAAGTTTATTTTGGGGGTTCTCATGAAAAATAAGGTATTGTTACTACTACCCATCTTTCTTGTATTGTTTCAGATCTCCGTTTCGGCAGAAAATGTGGGCCAAAAAGAATTAAAAGCGGCGATTATCATTGATGACTTTGGCGGAGGAGCAGGGGGCGTTAAGGACTTTTTAGAAGGAAATGTCCCGATTACAGCGGCGGTAATGCCTTTTACTGAAAAATCAAAGGAACATGCTGAATGGGCACATAAAAATGGTTTAGATGTTATGGTCCATTTACCAATGGAGCCAAAGAAGGGGAAAAGATCTTGGCTGGGACCCAAACCGATTACAGTCGATTTAACACCTGAAGAAGTACGGCAGCGGGTGTTGGAGGCCATTCAGAGTGTTCCTTATGCAATTGGCCTTAATAACCACATGGGATCACTTGCAGTGGAGGATGAAAAAATAGTCCGTGCCATTGTAGAGGTTGCCAAGGAAAGAAAACTATTTATTATTGACAGCGGAACAAGTATGGGGACGAAATTTCCGGTAATTGCAAAGGAATTAGGTGTTCCCATCATGAAAAGAGATGTTTTCTTAGATGATATTTCTTCAGCAGCATATGTAAAAAGACAAATGATCAGGTTAGCAAAAGTTACTGAAATAAAAGGAACAGGCATTGGAATTGGACATGTTGGAATTAAGGGGAAAGCCTGTTCCACTGGTGTATATGAATCGATCGCAGAATTTAACAAACGAAATATTAAGATCGTTCCCATATCGGAATTGATGCATGAGAAAAAGGCTGATAATATATTTTCAGCCCATTAAAGTAACTGTCACAAAAGGGTCAGACCCCCCTGGCTAAGTTGGGGGTCTGACCCTTTTGTTTGCAGACAGCTTTTTTCTTTTTCTATAAAAATCCTATTGCCTTCATGTTGAAGGTTGGGCCAAAATAGAAAGATAATGCCATCAAGGGAGAGGACTCATAAATATGAAACTAGTTTCTTGGAATGTTAATGGCCTTAGGGCTTGTGTAAAGAAGGGGTTTTTGGACTACTTCCAGGAAGTGGATGCGGATATTTTTTGTTTACAGGAAACGAAGCTGCAAGAAGGGCAAATTCAGCTGGACTTGGCAGGGTATCATCAATATTGGAATTATGCTTTGAAGAAGGGATATTCAGGGACGGCAGTCTTTACAAAGGAAAAGCCGATGTCCGTGAAATATGGTTTATGCGAGGAAGATTCTGAGGACGAGGGCAGGATTTTAACTTTGGAATTTGCTGAATTTTTTCTTGTAAATGTGTATACGCCAAACTCTCAGAGAGACCTTGCCAGATTAGAGTTCCGTTTAGATTGGGAAAATCGAATTCTAAAACACATTACAGAATTAGATGCAATCAAGCCGGTCATTCTATGCGGTGATTTAAATGTTGCCCACCAGGAAATTGATTTAAAGAATCCTAAATCAAATGTAGGTAATTCCGGCTTTACAGATGAGGAAAGGGAAAAAATGTCCTCATTACTTCAAGCAGGATTTGTGGACAGCTTCAGATATTTTTATCCGGAGCAAGAAGGTGCCTATACTTGGTGGTCTTACATGATGAAGGTTCGTGAAAGGAATATTGGCTGGCGAATTGATTATTTTATCGTTTCGAAACGAATGTCTGACCGATTAATCGATGCCAATATTCACGCATCGGTAATGGGTAGCGATCATTGCCCAATCCTGCTCGAAATCAATGCAAACTGATAATTTTTTCTTATCATTCTTAATAAAATCCCCGTCATTTTCTTTATGGTAATGCTCCTTTATAGTTAATGTTAACAAAGATGAAATCGGGGGATGAAAATGGATACTAAGAAAGATGTGAAACAGCAATTTGGTAAAAGTGCAGAATCGTATGTTTCCAGCCCAATCCATAAACAGGGGAAAGACTTACAAAGGCTTTTGGAAATGGCCGAGATTTCAGGAAATGAAGAATTGTTGGATGTAGCCACCGGCGGAGGTCATACGGCCAATGCTTTTGCTCCATTTGTAAAGTGTGTTACGGCCGTTGACTTGACGAAGGAAATGTTGGTTGCTGCTGAAAAATTTATTCAAGGAAATGGTCATCAAAATGTTACGTTTGTTGAGGCTGATGCGGAAAACCTCCCATTCCCAGATGAGAGCTTTGATATTGTCACCTGCAGAATTGCCCCGCACCATTTTCCACATGTACTCAAATTTGTCGAAGAAGTATATCGTGTCCTTAAACCTGGAGGGCAGTTATTACTGGATGATAATGTGGCTCCCGAGGATGATGAATTGGATTTATTTTATAATACGATTGAAAAAAAGAGGGACTATAGCCATTTTCGTGCCTGGAAGAAAACGGAGTGGCTCCGGCTGCTTGAATTAAATGATTTAAAAATTATCCAATGGTATCGTTTTGAAAAAACCTTCCGTTATGCCCCGTGGTGCGACCGCATGGATTTATCAGAAGCAGATAAAGAAGAATTAACACGATATATTCTTCAGGCTTCACATAAAATAAAAAGTCAATTTAATATTATCATTGAGAATCATGAGGTAATCTCGTTTATAGGTGAAGCAATAGTTGTAAAAGCGGTAAAAAGCTAATGAAAAAACCCTTTGCATCAAAAAGAGTTAGTCTCTCTTTTGCAAAGGGTTTTTTTGCGTTTTTTAAGTAATGTTATAGGCCATTTAGGGGAGTCCCAGTAACATCAAACTCAGGCAACCTCTCATCGGAAATTGAACTTTCAAATTGGTCCTGTTCTTCTTGACGACCTTGACCTTTTTCATCCTCTTTTTTCGCTTGGGTCACTGAAACCATCTCCTATCCTTGTGATCGATACTCATCCATTTTTTCCTTAAAATAGGCAATTTAAACCTTTGTTATAATAAACATTATATCCAAGTATTGGGTAATCTCTCCGAAATCTTCACAGTACTTCAATTGCATGTTTTATTATGAAAAATGTTTTGGGATCATTTTGAGAAAATAATAATATAGGTGTTGACTTAGATTGATTTAAATAGTATTATATTCTATGTCGCTGCTACGAACGACAGAAACTTTTAAAAATAATTTGTAGAAGTTGACTTTGGATTGAAAGTATAGTAGAATAATAAAGTCGCTAAATTAACAGTTTGGCTACTGATTTGAAATTTGTTCTTTGAAAACTAAACAAACAAGACGTGTAAACAAACAATCATATTCGTTTCTATTTGAAATGAAGCCAACGTAACAATTTTGAGCTAATCAACTTTCTTGGAGAGTTTGATCCTGGCTCAGGACGAACGCTGGCGGCGTGCCTAATACATGCAAGTCGAGCGAATCAATGGGAGCTTGCTCTCTTTGGTTAGCGGCGGACGGGTGAGTAACACGTGGGCAACCTGCCTGTAAGACTGGGATAACACCGGGAAACCGGTGCTAATACCGGATAATCCTTTTCCTCTCATGAGGAAAAGCTGAAATACGGTTTCGGCTGTCACTTACAGATGGGCCCGCGGCGCATTAGCTAGTTGGTGAGGTAACGGCTCACCAAGGCGACGATGCGTAGCCGACCTGAGAGGGTGATCGGCCACACTGGGACTGAGACACGGCCCAGACTCCTACGGGAGGCAGCAGTAGGGAATCTTCCGCAATGGACGAAAGTCTGACGGAGCAACGCCGCGTGAGCGATGAAGGCCTTCGGGTCGTAAAGCTCTGTTGTTAGGGAAGAACAAGTACCGGAGTCACTGCCGGTACCTTGACGGTACCTGACCAGAAAGCCACGGCTAACTACGTGCCAGCAGCCGCGGTAATACGTAGGTGGCAAGCGTTGTCCGGAATTATTGGGCGTAAAGCGCGCGCAGGCGGTCCTTTAAGTCTGATGTGAAAGCCCACGGCTCAACCGTGGAGGGTCATTGGAAACTGGGGGACTTGAGTGCAGAAGAGGAAAGCGGAATTCCACGTGTAGCGGTGAAATGCGTAGAGATGTGGAGGAACACCAGTGGCGAAGGCGGCTTTCTGGTCTGTAACTGACGCTGAGGCGCGAAAGCGTGGGGAGCAAACAGGATTAGATACCCTGGTAGTCCACGCCGTAAACGATGAGTGCTAAGTGTTAGAGGGTTTCCGCCCTTTAGTGCTGCAGCTAACGCATTAAGCACTCCGCCTGGGGAGTACGGCCGCAAGGCTGAAACTCAAAGGAATTGACGGGGGCCCGCACAAGCGGTGGAGCATGTGGTTTAATTCGAAGCAACGCGAAGAACCTTACCAGGTCTTGACATCCTCTGACAACCCTAGAGATAGGGCTTTCCCCTTCGGGGGACAGAGTGACAGGTGGTGCATGGTTGTCGTCAGCTCGTGTCGTGAGATGTTGGGTTAAGTCCCGCAACGAGCGCAACCCTTGATCTTAGTTGCCAGCATTCAGTTGGGCACTCTAAGGTGACTGCCGGTGACAAACCGGAGGAAGGTGGGGATGACGTCAAATCATCATGCCCCTTATGACCTGGGCTACACACGTGCTACAATGGATGGTACAAAGGGCTGCAAAACCGCGAGGTTGAGCCAATCCCATAAAACCATTCTCAGTTCGGATTGTAGGCTGCAACTCGCCTACATGAAGCCGGAATCGCTAGTAATCGCGGATCAGCATGCCGCGGTGAATACGTTCCCGGGCCTTGTACACACCGCCCGTCACACCACGAGAGTTTGTAACACCCGAAGTCGGTGGGGTAACCTGGGGCAAAACTTAACATCTTATTGTATTTATAGGAAGTTAAGTTTTGTCCTAGGAGCCAGCCGCCTAAGGTGGGACAGATGATTGGGGTGAAGTCGTAACAAGGTAGCCGTATCGGAAGGTGCGGCTGGATCACCTCCTTTCTAAGGATATAAGCTGGACATAAGAGCCAGACAAGTTTCACGTTCTTTGTTTGTTTAGTTTTGAGAGAGCAATTCTCTCAGAGCTTTTTTTATTCGTTCTTTGAAAACTAGATAATCGTAATGAAGAAGTCAAGTAAAACATCGAGTTAATCGCCATTTTAGTTTTTCTCTCTATTTAATTAGAGGTAAATCTTTTAGGTTAAGTTAGAAAGGGCGCACGGTGAATGCCTTGGCACTAGGAGCCGATGAAGGACGGGACTAACACCGATATGCTTCGGGGAGCTGTAAGTAAGCTTTGATCCGGAGATTTCCGAATGGGGGAACCCACTGCTCGTAATGGAGCAGTATCTTTATCTGAATACATAGGATATTGAAGGCAGACCCGGGGAACTGAAACATCTAAGTACCCGGAGGAAGAGAAAGCAAACGCGATTCCCTGAGTAGCGGCGAGCGAAACGGGAACAGCCCAAACCGAAAGGCTTGCCTTTCGGGGTTGTAGGACACTCAACATGGAGTTACAAAGGAACGGGGTAGATGAAGCGATCTGGAAAGGTCCGTCATAGAAGGTAAAAGCCCTGTAGTTGAAACTTCGTTCCCTCCTGAGTGGATCCTGAGTACGGCCGGACACGTGAAATCCGGTCGGAAGCAGGGAGGACCATCTCCCAAGGCTAAATACTCCCTAGTGACCGATAGTGAACCAGTACCGTGAGGGAAAGGTGAAAAGCACCCCGGAAGGGGAGTGAAATAGTTCCTGAAACCGTGTGCCTACAAGTAGTCAAAGCCCGTTAATGGGTAATGGCGTGCCTTTTGTAGAATGAACCGGCGAGTTACGATCCCATGCAAGGTTAAGTTGAAGAGACGGAGCCGCAGCGAAAGCGAGTCTGAATAGGGCGTATTGAGTATGTGGTCGTAGACCCGAAACCAGGTGATCTACCCATGTCCAGGGTGAAGTCCAGGTAACACTGGATGGAGGCCCGAACCGACGCACGTTGAAAAGTGCGCGGATGAGGTGTGGGTAGCGGAGAAATTCCAATCGAACTTGGAGATAGCTGGTTCTCTCCGAAATAGCTTTAGGGCTAGCCTCACGTTGTTAGAGTCTTGGAGGTAGAGCACTGTTTGGACTAGGGGCCCTCATCGGGTTACCGAATTCAGACAAACTCCGAATGCCAAAGACTTATCCGTGGGAGTCAGACTGCGAGTGATAAGATCCGTAGTCAAAAGGGAAACAGCCCAGACCACCAGCTAAGGTCCCAAAGTATACGTTAAGTGGAAAAGGATGTGGAGTTGCTTAGACAACCAGGATGTTGGCTTAGAAGCAGCCACCATTTAAAGAGTGCGTAATAGCTCACTGGTCGAGTGACTCTGCGCCGAAAATGTACCGGGGCTAAACGTATCACCGAAGCTGTGGATTGACACCATTAGGTGTCAGTGGTAGGAGAGCGTTCTAAGGGCGTTGAAGCCAGACTGTAAGGACTGGTGGAGCGCTTAGAAGTGAGAATGCCGGTATGAGTAGCGAAAGATGAGTGAGAATCTCATCCACCGAATGCCTAAGGTTTCCTGAGGAAGGCTCGTCCGCTCAGGGTTAGTCGGGACCTAAGCCGAGGCCGAAAGGCGTAGGCGATGGACAACAGGTTGATATTCCTGTACCACCTCTTTATCGTTTGAGCAACGGGGGGACGCAGGAGGATAGGGTAATCGCACTGCTGGATATGTGCGTGTAAGCAGTTAGGCTGGTGAATAGGAAAATCCGTTCACCGTGAAGGCTGAGCTGTGATGCCGAGGGAAATAGAGTACCGAAGTTCCTGATTCCACACTGCCAAGAAAAGCCTCTAGCGATGATATTAGGTGCCCGTACCGCAAACCGACACAGGTAGGCGAGGAGAGAATCCTAAGGTGAGCGAGAGAACTCTCGTTAAGGAACTCGGCAAAATGACCCCGTAACTTCGGGAGAAGGGGTGCTCATTGAGGTGAATAGCCTCGATGAGCCGCAGTGAATAGGCCCAGGCGACTGTTTAGCAAAAACACAGGTCTCTGCGAAGCCGCAAGGCGAAGTATAGGGGCTGACGCCTGCCCGGTGCTGGAAGGTTAAGAGGAGGGGTTAGCGTAAGCGAAGCTCTGAATCGAAGCCCCAGTAAACGGCGGCCGTAACTATAACGGTCCTAAGGTAGCGAAATTCCTTGTCGGGTAAGTTCCGACCCGCACGAAAGGCGTAACGATCTGGGCACTGTCTCAACGAGAGACTCGGTGAAATTATAGTACCTGTGAAGATGCAGGTTACCCGCGACAGGACGGAAAGACCCCATGGAGCTTTACTGTAGCCTGATATTGAATTTTGGTACAGCTTGTACAGGATAGGTAGGAGCCTGAGAAACCGGAGCGCCAGCTTCGGTGGAGGCGTCGGTGGGATACTACCCTGGCTGTATTGAAATTCTAACCCGCACCCCTCATCGGGGTGGGAGACAGTGTCAGGTGGGCAGTTTGACTGGGGCGGTCGCCTCCTAAAGAGTAACGGAGGCGCCCAAAGGTTCCCTCAGAATGGTTGGAAATCATTCGCAGAGTGTAAAGGCATAAGGGAGCTTGACTGCGAGACCTACAAGTCGAGCAGGGACGAAAGTCGGGCTTAGTGATCCGGTGGTTCCGCATGGAAGGGCCATCGCTCAACGGATAAAAGCTACCCTGGGGATAACAGGCTTATCTCCCCCAAGAGTCCACATCGACGGGGAGGTTTGGCACCTCGATGTCGGCTCATCGCATCCTGGGGCTGTAGTCGGTCCCAAGGGTTGGGCTGTTCGCCCATTAAAGCGGTACGCGAGCTGGGTTCAGAACGTCGTGAGACAGTTCGGTCCCTATCCGTCGTGGGCGCAGGAAATTTGAGAGGAGCTGTCCTTAGTACGAGAGGACCGGGATGGACGCACCGCTGGTGTACCAGTTGTCTTGCCAAAGGCATCGCTGGGTAGCTATGTGCGGACGGGATAAGTGCTGAAAGCATCTAAGCATGAAGCCCCCCTCAAGATGAGATTTCCCATAGCGTCAAGCTAGTAAGATCCCTGAAAGATGATCAGGTTGATAGGTCAGAGGTGGAAGCGTGGCAACATGTGGAGCTGACTGATACTAATCGATCGAGGACTTAACCAAATAGAAAAGCGGAGGCGACTGTTCAACTTCGAGAGAAGTTAGGAGCCGAAGCTAGACAGATTACCTCGTTTTTACGAAAACTTCTTCTGTATTATCTAGTTTTGAGGGAACGATCTCTCAAGTAAATAGTCTGGCAATAATGGCGAGAAGGTCACACCCGTTCCCATCCCGAACACGGAAGTTAAGCTTCTCAGCGCCGATGGTAGTTGGGGGCTGTCCCCCTGTGAGAGTAGGACGTTGCCAGGCTGTATAAATGGAGGATTAGCTCAGCTGGGAGAGCATCTGCCTTACAAGCAGAGGGTCGGCGGTTCGATCCCGTCATCCTCCACCATAACTTTTTCACTAAAGTGAAAATAATCTTCAATATATGCGGGTGTGGCGGAATTGGCAGACGCACCAGACTTAGGATCTGGCGCCGCAAGGCGTGGGGGTTCGACTCCCTTCACCCGCACTTTTAATTCACATATGCGGAAGTAGTTCAGTGGTAGAACACCACCTTGCCAAGGTGGGGGTCGCGGGTTCGAATCCCGTCTTCCGCTCCATTCTTGCCGGGGTGGCGGAACTGGCAGACGCACAGGACTTAAAATCCTGCGGTAGGTGACTACCGTACCGGTTCGATTCCGGTCCTCGGCACTGGTTTAATTTTTCGGGAAGTAGCTCAGCTTGGTAGAGCACTTGGTTTGGGACCAAGGGGTCGCAGGTTCGAATCCTGTCTTCCCGACCAGCAGTTCTTTTAAAGTAAATGGGGTCTTAGCTCAGCTGGGAGAGCGCCTGCTTTGCACGCAGGAGGTCAGGGGTTCGATCCCCCTAGACTCCACCAACTAAGTTTTGAATCAAATTATGTTATGGCGGTGTAGCTCAGCTGGCTAGAGCGTACGGTTCATACCCGTAAGGTCGGGGGTTCGATCCCCTCCGCCGCTACCAATTAATTTTAAAAATAATGGAGGAATACCCAAGTCCGGCTGAAGGGATCGGTCTTGAAAACCGACAGGCGGGTTAAACCGCGCGGGGGTTCGAATCCCTCTTCCTCCGCCATTATTTTTTTTGTTTATATTTGGAGGGGTAGCGAAGTGGCTAAACGCGGCGGACTGTAAATCCGCTCCCTCAGGGTTCGGCGGTTCGAATCCGTCCCCCTCCACCATTTAGGGGCATAGTTTAAAGGTAGAACTAAGGTCTCCAAAACCTTCAGTGTGGGTTCGATTCCTACTGCCCCTGCCAAGCTATTAATTATTTGCCGGTGTGGCGGAATTGGCAGACGCGCACGACTCAAAATCGTGTTCCTTCTGGAGTGTCGGTTCGACCCCGACCACCGGTATCACTTAAAAGGGTAAAACTTTTAAAGGTCAATGCTTTGAGCAATCAAGGTATTGACCTTTTTTCGTTTTTAGTGTCCTAAAGTGTTTACCAACCGTGTGGACAACAAATTTAGTTTATTCAATATCTTTAAGCCTGTATTTCTTAAAGGGGAATAAAGAAATTGAACAATGCAAGAAAAATGAAAAGGGTAAAAGCAGCACTTGAAGAAAAAACTATAACGGAGTTGTATAATGACTTTCAGTTTAATAATCGTATTAAGAATTTGTCTGAAATGACAATCTTGTTCAATGACCAAAATTTAATTCATTTTTAAGGTTTACTGATAATTTAAATGCTGCTGCATTTGATTAAAAGATAGGGGATCAATATATTATCGCACCTAAATGAAAAGGATTGAGGGATACAGCAACTACGGTTAACGGCTCTAGTCTATTCTTTATGTACTTGGCACATTTTTAATCTAGTCCTAAGGTGGATGTTCATGAACCGGCCAATAAGAGATAATTCTTATCAAATAAGTTTACAAAACATTGAATATTATTCTCCGCATATTTATATAGGAATCGAGATTCTCCTTGTGATAAGGGGAGAAATTGAGGTTACGGTTAATCAACATTCCTGCCATTTAGCTGAAAATGATCTTCTGCTGATTAACGCCAATGATATATGCTCTATTAAGGGGAATAAGGAGAATGTGGTCTTATCGTTACAAATTCCTTTGGATTTAATCGAGCGGCCTTATCCGGATATTCATGCGTGTCGTTTTAACTGCACTTCATCCAAAGAGGATAACGGGCTATATCTGCTTTTTGATCAAATTCGCCAACTAATGGCGAAAATCTTGATTGCCCACTACCAAAAGCAGGATGGAAGTGAAATCGAGATTAACGGACTGATTTTTCAATTAGTTACACTGTTGATTCGAAATTTTAAAACTACGCATCTTGAAAGTAATCAATTCACCGAAATGAAGGATGAAAGAATTAGAGAGATTCTAGCTTTTATCGAAAAAAATTATCGTAAACCGATATCATTGCAGGAAATTGCTAAAGAGCAGTATTTGTCTATTTACTATTTGTCGCGCTATTTCAAGCAGGAAGTTGGGGCTAGTTTCTCCCAATATGTCAAAAATGTCCGTTTGAAATCAGCGATGCATGAGCTCCTTTATACCGGTTATAATATTTCCCAGATTTCGGAGAATTGTGGTTTTCCCAATGTAAAAGCATTTAATATGGCTTTTAAAGAAATGTACCAGCAAACGCCTACTGAATATCGCAGCATGCATAAAGTGGAACCGATGGATGTCGAGGAAGTGAAACATGAAACCGAACAATATACATTATTGCAATCTCCCAACTTTTTAATGGAAATCAGTAAATATATTTCTGGAAATGAGAAGAGCACCACCCCGATGGAACCGGCTGCTTCGGTGGTACATGTGGAATTGCCGCTTGAGCCCATTTTTATCAGAGAAAAAGCCTTAAAGTTACTGGTAATTGGGCAGCTGGAATATGCATTGAATGAAGAAGTGAAGGCGGAATTAAAGTTAATTCAAGAGGAACTTAGATTTGAATATATTTATTTTACGAACCTTTTTTCGGACAGTTTTGCGATGACAACGCCACTCTATCAAATAGGCGGACAATTTTATCAGGTGGATGCCTTATTTAGCCTTTTTCAACAATTAGGATTGGTTCCTTTCATTCGTTTGGAAGTTGAAAAGGAAGTGGCAAGCAGCTCTGATTACCTTAAGAAGCTCGATGAATTTTTACAGCATAGTATTAGTTATTTTGGCAGTAACTTTGTAGGAAAATGGCGATTTGAACTGGTTTTCACGGAATGCGGCGAAACAGCAAAGAGCTTTTATCAAGATTTTTATCAAACTGTAAAAAAGCGAGCTCCTGCCGCAAAAATAGGTCTTCATATGCCGTTTTCTTTAAGAAAGGCTATAACCGTTCCTGCTGCTGAATTTTTAAATCAAATTTTCGACCGTTGCGAGCTGATCTGCTTCACCTGCAATCCGAATGAAGAAGTGGATTTTAACGATATGGATAATCATACTTTTGAAGGAGTAAAAAATTATGCAAAGAAAGAAATCATCCAATTAAAGGAAAGCCTAGCGTCTGTGGGTTTAGGGGAAATTCCGATTTTTCTTACTGATTGGAATACACTTTATGGAAATACGATGGATTTGAGCGGCACTTTTTTCCGGTCTGCTCTTATTTTTAAAGAAATGTTGGATGTAATGAAGGAAATATCCGGTTTAGGATTCTGGATTGATACCCACTCATTGGAAAAAAATAATCTGGATCAAGACCATATTGCCATGAATGGAATTGCCCTCCTGTATTATTATCAAATTAAACGTCCTGCTTATTTTAATCTTCAACTGATGGCAAAAATGACCTTGCGGATTTTAGTGGAAGGCCCGGATTTTGTATTGGCAATGGGGGAAAATGGCTACCAATTAGCCGTTTATAACCCTTCCTATATCAATCCATCTTATTCGGTAGAAAGCTTCTTTTTGCATTCCATCACAAAGGAAAAGAAAGTGGTTATTTCTGGCCTCCCTCCTGGGCGTTATCAAATTCGTAAGCACATCCTTGATCAAAATAACGGCGAATTTTATATTAACTGGATAAATTTACAGCATCAGGATATTTATGATCAGGAGATTATTTCTTTTATTAAGCAGGGAACCCACCCTGATTTGCAAATTTATGAGGAAACAGTGAAATCGGAGCTTTATTTACAATCCACTCTGACCTTTAATGCTTTTCATCTCTTTGAAATAAAGCCATTAAGTTAAAACTTAATGGTCTTTTTTTGTGGTTAATTTTGACGAAAATGTGAAGAAGGGCAAATATAAGAGATACACGCAACAAATATGGCAATGTAAGTCGATAAAATTCGATTTAAACTAAATACATGAAAACGTTTCCAGTTTGGTTTCTGCTTCTTAAACGGATTTGAGGTTTTTACTGAAAAGTATATTTATGGAGGTTTGCACGATGTCAAGAAAAGTTTTAGAAGATATATTAACTCCCCAGCTGCAAGAGCTACGCGAGAAAGGACTATATAACGTCATTGATACAGTAGAAGGCCCTAATGGCCCAATCGTAACAATCGATGGCAAAAATGTCATCAATATGTCATCCAACAATTACCTTGGGTTGGCAAACAATGAAAGATTAATCCAAAGAGCGAACGAAGCGACGAAACAGTACGGTGTGGGTGCCGGTGCCGTTCGGACTATTAACGGAACAATGACAATCCATAATAAATTAGAAAATACGATTGCCGAATTCAAACATACGGAGGCGGCAATTGCTTTCCAATCGGGATTTAATTGCAATATGGGCGCTATCTCGGCGGTGATGACGAAGAAGGATGCGATTATTTCTGACGAATTGAACCATGCCTCAATCATTGATGGCTGCCGTTTGTCTGGAGCAAAAATCATCCGGGTCAAACACCAGGACATGGATGACCTAAGGAGGGCAGCAAAAGAAGCGATTGAAAGTGGTGCCTATGAAAAAATAATGTATATCACTGATGGCGTTTTTTCAATGGATGGGGATGTGGCGAAGCTTCCTGAAATCGTGGAAATTGCCGAGGAATACGGCTTGCTTACATATGTTGATGACGCACATGGTTCAGGTGTCATGGGAAATGGTGCAGGCACGGTTAAACATTTTGGCCTTTCCGATCAAATTGATTTTCAAATCGGAACACTTTCCAAAGCAATTGGCGTCGTAGGCGGCTATGTGGCTGGTACCCAGCAATTGATTGATTGGTTAAAAGTGCGAGCCCGTCCATTCTTATTTTCAACATCGCTGACGCCAGGAGCTGCCGCTGCCTGCATTGAAGCCATTAACATCATGACGGAATCAACGGAGAGAGTCAATCAGCTATGGGAAAATGGCCGCTATTTAAAAGAAGGCTTGAAAAACTTAGGATTTAATATTGGCCACTCGGAAACACCGATTACACCATGTATCATCGGCGAAGAAACATTAACGCAGCAATTTTCTCGCCGCCTCATGGAGGAGGGAGTTTACGCCAAAGCTATCACCTTCCCAACGGTGCCAAAGGGAACAGGCAGAGTGCGCAATATGCCGACTTCGGTTCATACAAAAGAAATGCTAGACCAAGTACTAGCTGTATATGAAAAAGTGGGAAAAGAACTAGGTGTCATCCAAGATTAGAAGAGAGGCAGGAGGGCCCGTTCTTAGAATGGTTCCCTCCCTATTACAACTTGATACTAGATTCAGTTTTTGAGAGAAATATTCGGGAGGTTGTTTACGATGAAAAAAATTCTTGTGACCGGAAGCTTAGGTCAAATCGGTTCAGAGTTAACGATGAGAATGCGGGAACTTTACGGAGAGGAAAATGTTATTGCCACTGATATCCGTCATGTTAATGGCAACCCAGTCGTGGAAAATGGTTTATTTGATACATTAGATGTGCTGGATGGCGAGAGAATGCAGAAACTGGTCAATGACTATCATATTGATACGATTATCCATTTGGCCGCGCTGTTGTCGGCAACAGCCGAGAAAAAACCACAGCTTGCCTGGAATCTAAATATGGGTGGATTGATGAATGCGCTCGAGGTGGCGAGGAATTCTCAATGCCAGTTCTTTACACCAAGCTCGATAGGAGCCTTTGGTCCGTCTACGCCAAAAGATCATACACCCCAGGATACAATCCAACGGCCGAACACGATGTACGGTGTCACCAAAGTAAGCGCCGAATTACTATGTGACTATTATTTTGCAAAATTTGGTGTCGATACCCGCGGTGTCCGCTTCCCTGGATTGATTTCTTACAAAACGCTTCCGGGTGGAGGAACGACAGACTATGCGGTTGATATTTACTATGAAGCGTTAAAGAACAAAAAATACACATCCTATATAGCGAAAGGCACTTACATGGATATGATGTATATGCCGGATGCGATTAATTCGATTATTCAATTAATGGAAGCGGATTCATCGAGATTAAAGCATCGAAATGCCTTTAATATTACAGCCATGAGTTTTGAACCTGAAGAAATTGCCGCTTCCATCAGAAAATTTATACCGGAGTTTACGATGGATTATCAGGTAGATCCATTCAGGCAGCAGATTGCCGACTCTTGGCCAAACAGCATTGATGCGGCCACTGCCAAAGAGGAATGGGATTTTAACCCGCGGTACGATTTAGAACGTATGACAAAATCCATGCTCGAAAACTTAGGGGGAAAATTGGGTATTCCATTTGGGGAACCTGTATTAGTTTAAAAGAAAGAATAACATTAAGAAGGTCGAGATAAAAAATCCAATGAGGGAAAGTAGGACAGTTTATGACAAAAAATCAGGAATTAAAGCGGGGGCTTAAATCGCGTCATATCCAAATGATTGCTTTGGGTGGTACCATCGGGGTTGGGTTATTTATGGGATCGGCCAGTACGATTAAATGGACGGGCCCATCAGTTATGATTGCCTATGCAGTTGCCGGTCTCTTCCTATTTTTTATAATGCGCTCGATGGGGGAAATGCTTTATTTGGAACCAACTACCGGTTCATTTGCTGACCTCGGTAATAAATATATCCATCCTTTGGCCGGATATTTGACAGCTTGGAGCTATTGGTTCCAATGGATCATTGTCGGCATGTCGGAAATCATCGCGGTTGGTTCGTATATGAATTATTGGTTCCCACATCTGCCAACATGGGTCCCAGGGTTGGTCGCGATGGTGATCCTTGGCGCTGCTAACATGATTTCCGTTAAAAGCTTTGGTGAATTTGAATTCTGGTTTTCATTAATTAAAGTGCTTACGATTGTAGTCTTAATTATTGCTGGTATTGGCATTATTCTTTTTGGCTTCGGGAATGGCGGCCATGCAATTGGATTTTCGAACATTTGGAAAAATGGCGGCTTTTTCACCGGCGGCTTTAAAGGATTCTTCTTTGCCCTTTCCATCGTAATCGGCGCTTATCAAGGGGTGGAACTGATTGGGATTACGGCCGGAGAGGCAGAAAATCCACAAAAAACGATCACACATGCTGTGAAAACAACCGTTTGGCGTATTTTAATTTTCTATATCGGTGCGATTTTTGTCATTGTAACTGTTTACCCTTGGAACCAGCTCAATCAAATTGGCAGCCCATTCGTTTCGGTTTTTGCCAAAATTGGAATTACGGCTGCAGCCGGCATTATCAACTTTGTTGTGATCACAGCAGCGATGAGCGGCTGTAACAGCGGCATCTTCAGCGCCACACGGATGCTTTACGCATTGGCGAAAAATGGACAGGCACCAAAGATTTTTGCCAAATTATCGGAAAATAAAGTTCCAGTCTATTCAACCATTACGGTTTTAGTCGGCTTGGTCATTGGCGTTGTGTTGAGCTATATTGCACCGCCATCCATCTTCGTGTATGTTTACAGTGCAAGTATACTTCCAGGAATGATTCCATGGTTTGTACTGCTCATCAGTGAAATCAAATTTAGAAAAGTAAATGCTGGTGCAATGGAAAAGCATCCATTTAAAATGCCTTTTGCACCGTACAGCAACTATGCAACCATTGTATTTTTACTGGTCGTCCTTGTTGGTATGTTTATCAATCCAAGCACGCGCATCCCGTTAATCGTGGGAATTGCATTCCTTGCCATTATGACAGGTATTTTCTATCTCTTAAAAATGGAAAAACGCGTACCGTTAGAGGATGCCGAAAACGAAAAAGGCACAAAAGCAAAAGCGGGTTTAATATAAAGTAAACAAATGATGAAACAAGGGGGACGGTTCAAATGCTTCACTATTGGAACCGTCTCCTTTTAAAGGAGTGGTATTATGTCTTTCATGAGTTTAAGAGAGTTAATTGAATTGGCCGGGCAGCAAAACATAACGATTGCAGAATTAATGATCCAAACGGAAATACAGCAAAAGAGCATTCCACGGGAAGCGATTATCGAAAAAATGGCCGAGCAATTTACGGTAATGGAAGAGGCTGTTCGCAGAGGGACGACAAGTGCTGTCATGTCTCGTACCGGCTTGACCGGTGGTGATGGGCACCGTCTTCACCAATATGCTAAAAATGGAAAATCCATTATCAATCCAGTTACATTAAATGCCGCAGCCAATGCGCTGGCCGTATCAGAAGTCAATGCAGCAATGGGGCGGATTGTGGCAACACCGACTGCAGGTTCAGCTGGAATCTTGCCAGCAGTGCTCGTTCACGCTCTGGACAGCGGAACATTCCCACGAGAGCGGATCATACTGTCGATGTTCACTGCCTCTGCCCTTGGCTTGGTGATTGCCAATAAAGCTTCCATATCAGGAGCTGCTGGCGGATGCCAGGCGGAAATCGGCTCAGCAACCGCGATGGCAGCTGGCACTTTAGTTGAGCTTGCCGGTGGCACTCCAAAGCAGGTTGGAAATGCCATCGGAATTGCTTTGAAAAATTCACTGGGACTAGTTTGTGATCCGGTCGCCGGGCTGGTGGAAATTCCATGTATCGTTCGGAACGGATTACACGCGATTACCGCGCAGGCTGCGGCAGATATGGCGCTAGCAGGGATGGTCAGCATCATTCCACCTGATGAGGTGATTCATGTAATGCATGAAGTCGGGCAGCAAATGCCTGAATCGCTAAGGGAAACCGGGATTGGCGGTCTGGCTGGCACCCCGACAGGTCAAAAATTGAAGGAGCAGATTTTCAGCGAAAAGACAAGCGGTTGCGGGCCGGCTAAATATCAAAGCGCCTATGAGATTATCGGCCCTGTCATGGTTGGGCCATCCAGTTCACATACTGCAGGTGCTGTCCGAATTGGCAATATAGCCTACCAGCTGTTAAACGAAAAACCATTATTTGCAAAATTCTCTCTTATGGGTTCCTTTGCCGAAACCTATCAAGGCCATGGCACAGATTTAGCATTAATTGCAGGGGTTCTTGGATTAACAACAATGGATGAAGGTATTCCAAATGCAAAATCCATTGCCGAAGAAAATGAATTACAATACGAGTTTACGAAACGGGTGCTTGGAAGTTACCACCCGAATACAGTGCTAGTAGAATTATCAGGGGCAACGCGAACTGTAAAGGTCTTGGCCAGTTCCTTAGGCGGCGGCAAAGTAGAAGTTCAGGAATTGGATGATTATCCGTTAAAGTTTTCCGGAGAACGACCAACAATTGTAATCCGCCATACCGATCGAAAAGGGGTTATTGCCGAGTTATCAGGATCTCTTTTTCAAAAAGGGTTAAATATTGCTCGTTTGGCAAATGAACGTTCAAAAATCAATGGTTCGGCGATAACGGTTTGTGAGATTGACAATCAGATTGAAGAAAATCTCTTAACCATATTGAATAAAGAAATTCCCATCATTGATGAAATTTTATTAATCCAAACTAAATAGTGAAGAGGGGCATCTGCCCACCGCTACTTAAAAGTATTACAAAAAAACAACGTGCTGGATGTGGTGGAATTGGCAGACGCGCACGACTCAAAATCGTGTTCCGTAAGGAGTGTCGGTTCGACCCCGACCACCGGTATCTATTTTTCGAAAGAAAAACGAGAATGCTCGTCATATCAACGTTTTAAGCGTTCCTGCTAAGGTAGGGACGCTTTTTTCATTGCCCCAACATAATAATCGGTTGTCTAAACGGGGCTGCAAGTTCAAGGGCAATTTTATATACGGGACTGTTTTTAGTTTCTTTTTGTAAATTTATTACTTCTATTGGTCTTTTTGCATATGATGGTTTATTACCTAAATTTTATAAAGGGGTGTGTTAATATTGAGTAATATGTCGGTTTCAACGTCTGAGGTAAAAGTACCTTCACCGACTCGAATTCTCATCACATCCGGAATCGGAACCCTGTTCGACTCGATGGATGTGGCGTTGTTCTCTTACATCCTTGTTTCACTTGGACGGGATTGGCATCTTAATTCCGGCACAATGGGTATGCTTGGAAGTTTAGGGTTGCTTGGTATGGCAATTGGTTCTGCGTTCTCAGGCTCCCTTGCTGACCGATTTGGCCGGCGAACTATTTTCATGTGGACTCTTCTGCTCTACAGCGTTGCGTCAGGTTTATCTGGACTTGCGGCGACCGCTGGTATTCTGATGCTGCTACGCTTTTTGACTGGTCTAGGTCTTGGTGGCGAACTCCCCGTCTCCACTACCTACGTGTTGGAATCTTCAAAAGACGAAAATCGTGGCCGCCGCGTAGTGCTGTTAGAAATGTTTTGGGCCTTTGGGTCCTTGGCCGCAGCAATTATTGCATTCTTCGTCATTCCGTCAGTCGGTTGGCGAGCCGCCTTTTTGATTGGCGCAATTCCGGCGCTGTACACTATCTACCTAAGAATCAGTCTACCCGAAACACCACGCTACCGTAACTTGACTGAGCGCCTCTCGTTTAGAGAGTCATTCGTAAGGACATGGTCGAAAGGTATTAGAAGGCGCACTGCCGTGACATGGACGCTGTGGTTCACTATGAACTTTGCATACTATGGATTGTTCACCTGGTTACCTTCCATAATGGCGGCCAAAGGCTACTCTCTTGTGCACAGCATCGGGTACGTATTGATCATGACTCTTGCACAGGTTCCGGGTTACCTGACAGCAGCTTGGTTGGTCGAAAAGTGGGGACGTAAAAGAACACTCGTCATTGCCATATTTCTGTCTGGTCTGGCATCCCTGGGCTTTGGATTTGCCACAAGCACTGTCATGTTGATTTTGTTTGGGGTGTTAATCTCTTACTTCATGTTAGGAGCTTGGGCAGGCACGTATATATTTACTGTCGAACAGTTTCCTACGGCAGTCCGTGCCACCGGAATGGGTTGGTCCGCTGGATTCGGGCGTATTGGTGGTGTTTTGGCGCCAATGTTCACTGGGTTGTTACTTGGGGCAAAGGTTGGTTTCCCCATTATTTTCGGTATCTTTTTCGTCGTGCTATTAGTGGGGGCATTGATAGTTGGAGTGTTTGGTCTAGAGACGAAAGGCAAACAATTGGAGTAAAAGTGCAATAAATAATTAGCAGGGTTGCTCTCTCTACTGGGCATCCCTCTCTTTTGTTACACTCAATCAACATAAGGATAAATAGGACTCTAATCAAAATGTTGAGAGTCATTTTCTATGTGTGCAAGGCATCGTAATGGAGGACTGTCCTAAAATGAGCAGGTAATTGGTAGGTGTGAAAGCGGTATTGAACGGACTCATTCCCGCTAATTGTTGTTTAGTATTAGATAAATTTATCAGCCTGCAGGTAAACTGTTTTCTTATCTTACCATTTAGGGCAGGACATGTAAGTAACTGGTATTGGAACATTCATTGCTGTGTATTCTAATAACCGAAAATTTGTTTCAAAGCAGAAAAGTGAAAATGATTGATATTTTTTAGGAGGCCAGATTTTAGGTGGAGATTTTGGATAATTATATAGAGAAAGAAACTTATGCAAAAATACAAAGGAAATGGTGATAAAATGAGTCAATTATCAGAGCTTTTATCAGAGAATCACAACCATAATATCGAGGAATTAAAGGAATTGCTCCGAATACCAAGTGTTAGTTCCTTATCTGAAAATAAAGAGGACATTCAAAAAGCAGCTACGTGGATAGCCGATAAATTGAAAAATATCGGAATGGAACATGTTGAAATCATCCAGACAAAAGGCCATCCTATAATTTATGCTGACTGGATTCATCAGGAAAATGCCCCAACGGTCTTAGTCTACGGCCATTATGACGTGCAGCCCGTTGATCCGATTGATTTATGGGAAACGCCTCCGTTTGAACCGGACGTCCGTGATGAAAAAATCTTTGCCAGAGGGGCAACTGACGACAAAGGACAGACTTTCTTACATATTAAAGCAGTAGAAAGCTTATTGAAATCAAATGGAAAATTACCGGTTAACGTAAAATTTTGCATTGAAGGAGAGGAAGAAATAGGAAGTCCTAATCTTCCGCCATTTTTATCTGAAAATAAAGAAAAATTATCCTGTGATGTAGTTGTTATTTCCGATTCTGATATGTGGGATAAAGGAGTCCCTGCCATCACTTATTCATTAAGAGGACTATGTGCACTGGAAGTTTCTCTTAAAACGGCCAATTCTGATTTGCATTCGGGCATGTTTGGTGGCGGAGTTCAGAATGCTACCCACTTATTGGTACAGTTGCTTTCAACCCTTCATGATTCAAATGGGAAAGTAACCGTTGGGCATTTTTATGATGATGTCCAGGAATTGACAGATTTTGAAATGGAACAAATTAAAGCTTTAGGTTTCGATGAAGAAAAATTGAAAAAATCATTAGGGATAACGGATTTAACCGGGGGAGAACAAAATTACCCTTACCCAGTGAGAGTCAGCTCCAGGCCGACATTAGAAGTAAATGGATTATGGGGTGGATTTCAGGGAGAAGGGACAAAAACGGTGATCCCGAACGAGGCGCATGCCAAAATAACCTGCCGTCTTGTCCACAATCAACAGCCTGAAAAGATTCAGGAATTAATTAAAAAACATATAGAAGAACATGCACCAAAAGGTTGCACTGTCAAAATATCACTTGGTGATACGGGGAATCCATTTTTAACCCCAATTGATAGCCCGATGCTTCAAAAAGCGGCTGTAGCTTACGAAAACGTGTATGGGAAAACACCAGTTTACAAAAGAGAGGGCGGCTCTATTCCAATTGTATCGGATTTCAGCCATTCCCTAAATGCTCCAGTTGTCTTAATGGGATTCGGTTTGCCTGGCGAAAATCTTCATGCTCCAAATGAACATTTTCACTTAGAAAACTTTGACAAAGGAATCTTAACGATTTGCTCCTTTTTAGAGTTAATTGTAAAATAAATCATGAAAAGAGGGATGTTTAACAGCTAACGGGTTCCGTTTCCGATCAGAAACATTAAAAATGTAAGTTAAAATGAGTGCCAATTTGCATATGAAATTGACACTCATTTTTTATTGGGGTGGAAATTGCATAAAAATTTGTAAAGAGAAATGCACCCCTACAATTTTACCCTCAATTTGATAGACAATTTATCCTACAAAAAATGCATAGAAACATAAGAAGTCTTATCCTTAATTGAGCAACCGGTGATATTAAAAATAAGCGGAGAATTTTCGGTAAAATTCAGAAAGGAGCTCTTTTCGGGGGAAATAAGGGGATGCTTTCCGGTTATGTAAAGAAAAATCCCCCATTTTCATGTTTTTGGAGTCAATAGGCGGAATCGCTCCGTTTATTTAAGCTATTTTCAGTGCTATTTCTAAATTAACAGGATTTTCTCCGCTTATTTGTCATACCCAGTGCTTAACCTGCAATAGGTTTTTATAAGGATAAGACCTTTATTCAATTCCATCTTTTAACAAAACAAGTTGTATAGACTAACCTGCATTTGCCCCAGAATAACGTACCTTAGAAGGAATACGAATTAAAAAATGAGGTTATTAAGATGCAGGCATTTTTTCAATATCATTCAAAACTTCATCCGTTTCGGCTTTTTTCAGTAGAACATCTTATAATAATTGGAATTATATTTGTACTATGTATATTCCTTTTTATCTATAAAAACAAGCTTAAAGAAATAGGAAAATCTATTGGCCTTATTCTTTCGATTCTCCTAATAATTTCAGAAGGTATGCAACAGCTTTGGCTATTGTATGAGCATGCCTGGACATGGAAACGGGCATTGCCGATTCAGCTCAGTGATCTTGCTGTCATTTTGGCCATTATAATGCTGCTTACGAGGAGTTATAAACTTTTTCAATTCTTGTATTTTACGGGTTTAGGCAGCTCGATTCAAGCCCTTTTGACTCCTGATCTTGGCAAATATTCATTTCCTCACTTTCAATATTTTGAATTCTTTGTTTCACATGGTGGCGTAGTGTTTGCATGTTTGTTCATGGTCATGGTTTTCTGCTATCGACCAACGATCCCCTCAATGTGGGTAACCATTCTGATTGTAAACCTCTATTCTAGCCTTATTTTTTTCCTTAATAAATGGTGGGGAACAAATTTTCTGTATATGATGCAAAAACCGCGAGTTCCTTCTCTATTAAATTATCTGGGACCGTGGCCCTGGTATTTAATCTCACTGGAGCTGGTGATGATTTTAAGTTTTTATATTTTGTATATTCCTTTTTGGATAAAAAAAGAGAAATATACCTTAAAATAAATAGCTATGAAAAAATAGAACTTATAAATCAGTTCGGTTTTTCATCATTATTTTTCGAACTGTATGGAAAACATATTCGAAACGGGCAATTATTTGGAGGGAATGACAAAATGCCAGAACTCCCTGAAATGGAACATTATAAAAGATTATTAAATCAACGAATTGCGAATCAAATCATAACGGATGTTCAAATTAACCGTGAAAAATCAATTAATGTCCCGCCAGAACTCTTTCATAACAATGTCATTCAGCAAAGAATTGTTTCAGTAACTCGCAGAGCAAAGCATTTGCTTTTTCATCTCCAGAATGAACAAGTTCTTTTGCTGCATTTAATGCTGGGCGGTTGGATGTTTTTTGGTATGGAGGAAGAAAAACCAAAACGGACAGTTCAAATTCGGTTATCCTTTGGGAATCATCATCTGTATTTTATCGGGTTAAGGCTTGGATACTTACACATGTTAAATGAAAAAGATGTTCATTATCAGCTTTCTGATTTAGGTCCTGAGCCATTGGAAAGCAATTTTACATTAGAGGAATTTAAAGGATTATTTAGTTATAAACACGGACGAATTAAGGCGAAGCTGCTCGACCAGGAGTTCATTGCAGGAATTGGAAATTGTTATTCGGATGAAATCTGTTTTGACTCCAGGATTTTGCCCACCAGAGAAATTCAAGAAATTCAAGATGATGAGATAAATAGGTTATACTATTCAATGAAAAATGTGTTAACGGCTGCTTTAAATCATGGAGGATATTTGCAAAATCCATTTTTCAAAGGGGATACTATAACAGGGAGCTATAATAATTTGTGTAAAGTTTATAATCGGGAAAATGAACCATGTGCAAGATGCCGTACTCCGATAAAAAAAGGAACTATTTCATCACGTAAAACGTTCTTTTGCACAGTTTGCCAACAATAAAAGAGTTAAGGGACCCTAAAAATAAAGGGTCTCTTTTTTGTGTGAAAAAATGTATAAATAATTGTTTCGTATTTTTGTTAAATGTAATATACTATATACAAATAAGTATAACACATTTAAATAAGCATTCATGAATATAACATATTATCAAGGGGGGTGAAGGAGATTAAACTAACGAAACGTCAAGATGAGATCCTCCAAATTGTTAAGACAAACGGCCCGATCACAGGGAAACAAATTGCTGAAAAGCTTTCGTTAACAAGGGCAGCATTAAGACCGGATTTAGCGATCCTTACGATGTCGGGGAATTTGGATGCTCGGCCGCGAGTTGGTTATTTTTACAATCATGAAATAGAAATAAAGCAGCAAGCGGAAAAATTTTTACACCAAAAAGTGAGCGACTTTAAAGCCCATCCCATTGTAGTTGAAAAATCCACTTCCGTATATGACGCAATTGTTCAGCTTTTTTTGGAGGATGTTGGGACGCTTTATGCAGTGGACCATGACGGACATTTAGCTGGGGTCATTTCGAGAAAGGACTTGCTGAGAACGGCCATTGGCAACAAAGACCTTCATGGATTGCCAGTGAGTGTAATAATGACTCGGATGCCAAATATTATTACGATTAATCCTGATGAGACATTGTTAGAAGCTGCCAAAAAAATGATTAGTAATCATATTGACTCCTTGCCTGTTGTAAAGGTTGATGGTCAAGACATGAATACATATTTATTGGTTGGCCGGATTACGAAGACGACCATTACACGTGCATATCTAGAAATGATGGATCAAAAATTAGGTTGAGGAGAGTGGCAGCAATTTTGAACCAAAGAGAAGTGGTCTACGTTGTATCGGACTCAGTTGGGGAAACAGCGGAGTTCGTTGTGAAAGCAGTAGCAACACAATTTAATGGGGGAAATGTAGAAATTCGCCGCAATTCCTATGTTGATGATTTTGAGGATATTGAGGACGTAATTCTGCTGGCGAAAAGGGGACAGTCGATTATTGCTTATACCATTGTTGTACCTGCATTAAAAGAATATTTAGACCGGCGGGCAATGGAGGAAGGAATTCATGCGGTGGATTTGTTAAGTCCGTTAATGAACGCCTTTACTACCAAATTTAACAAAGAGCCGCATCATCAGCCAGGGATGATGAGAAAATTGGACGAAGAATATTTCCGAAAAATCGAAGCGATAGAATTTGCCGTAAAATATGACGATGGCCGAGACCCTAGGGGGATTACAAAAGCAGATATTGTATTAATCGGAGTATCCCGCACCTCCAAGACACCACTATCGATGTATTTGGCACATAAACGCTTTAAAGTGGCTAATGTCCCGTTAGTTCCCGAGGTATCGCCGCCGGATGAATTATTTAAAATACCGCGGAAAAATTGTATTGGTTTGATTATTTCTCCAGATAAATTAAATGAAATTCGCAAGGAACGCTTAAAAGCATTAGGACTTGCTTCACAAGCTAATTACGCAAGCTTTGAGCGGATACTAGATGAGTTGGATCACGCTGAAAAAATAATGAAGCGCGTTGGCTGCCCGATTATTGATGTTTCTAATAAAGCAATAGAAGAAACAGCAGGGGTAATATTGGATGTCTTGAAAAAAGAGAGGAGCTTTTAATCGTGGGAAAATATGTATATTTGTTTCATGAGGGCAATGGAGAAATGAGAGATTTGCTTGGCGGAAAAGGTGCCAATCTTGCTGAAATGACGCGAATTGGCTTGCCTGTACCATATGGTTTCACCATTTCAACAAAAGCATGCAATGCTTACTATGAATCTGGTAAAACAATTCCGACTTTAGTAGAACAACAAGCATTAGAAGCTCTGTCTTCCTTAGAAGAAAAAATGGGCAAAAAACTGGGAGACCCAGCAAATCCTTTACTTGTATCCGTTCGTTCGGGTTCTGTTTTTTCAATGCCGGGAATGATGGACACGATATTAAACCTTGGGATGAATGACGAAACGGTTATTGGACTGGCAAACCTGACCAATAATCCTCGCTTTGCATATGACTCCTATCGCCGTTTCATTCAAATGTTCAGCAATGTCGTCCTGGATATTGATACGTATTTCTTTGAACAATTATTAGAAGAAATCCGTGAGCAAAAAGGTTATACTTCTGACCCGGAAATGGCCGCTGAAGATTGGCAGGAGGTTATCGCAGGATATAAGGCTATTGTGAAAAAGCATACAAGAAAGGATTTTCCACAAGATCCAAAAGTTCAGCTGTTCTTGGCCATTAATGCGGTATTTGATTCATGGAATAATCAACGGGCGATTGTTTATCGCCGCTTAAATAAGATTCCTGACCATTTGGGAACAGCCGTTAATATTCAAAGCATGGTCTTTGGAAATATGGGGAATGACTCCGGTACAGGGGTTGCCTTTACACGAAATCCATCAACAGGGGAACATATTCTTTATGGGGAATACTTGATCAATGCCCAGGGAGAAGATGTAGTAGCCGGAATTCGTACACCACAGCCAATTTTAACCTTAAAAGATGAGATGCCAGCAGTCTTTCAGCAATTTACGGATACATGTAAACGTCTCGAGCAGCATTACCAAGAAATGCAAGATATTGAATTTACGGTTGAACGAGGCACGCTTTTTATCCTTCAAACTCGTAACGGAAAACGGACAGCGCAAGCGGCGATTCGCATTGCCGTCGAGATGGTCGAAGAAGGAATAATAGATAAAAAGACAGCGCTTCTTCGCGTCGATCCAGATCAATTAAATCAATTGCTGCATCGCCGAATTGATGATAAACATCCACGTACGCTATTGGCAAAAGGCTTGCCTGCCTCACCTGGGGCTGCGACAGGTCATGTCGTCTTTGATGCTGATGAAGCCGAGCAATTAGGAAATGACGGCAAAAAAGTCATCCTTGTTCGTCCTGAAACAACTCCGGATGATATCCACGGCATCGTGGCTTCTCAAGCGATCTTAACCAGCCGCGGCGGAATGACCAGCCATGCTGCAGTAGTGGCAAGAGGGATGGGTAAAGCTTGTATTTGTGGCTGTGAATCTTTAAAGATTGATCTAAAAACAAAGCAATTTACAGTCGGTGAAACGATTGTTCATTATGGTGATGTCATTACCATCGATGGTTCTACCGGTGAAATCATGTTAGGTGAAATCCCTATGATTGACCCTGAGCTATCCGATGAATTCCAATTATTGCTGGCTTGGGCTGACCAAGAACGAAAAATAGGTGTTCGTGCAAATGCGGATAATCCAGAAGATGCAAGAAAGTCGTTTGAATTTGGTGCCGGGGGCATTGGGCTGTGCCGTACGGAACATATGTTCATGGATTTAAAGCGGATTCCTATTGTCCAAAAAATGATTTTAGCGGAAAACTATCATGAGAGAATGGAAGCTCTTGACCTGCTTTTACCAATGCAGCAGGGAGATTTTGTAGGAATATTTGAAGCCATGCAAGGATTTCCGGTTACGATCCGTTTACTGGACCCGCCGTTACATGAATTTTTACCAGACAAAGAAGAACTTTTAGTAGAAGTAACGAAGCTGCAAATTTTAGATCCCGATTCAGCGGAGCTAAAGGAAAAAGAACTTTTACTGAAAAAGGTTCGTCAGTTAGATGAGTTTAACCCGATGTTGGGCCACCGCGGCTGCCGTCTTGGTATGATTTATCCGGAAATCTATGAAATGCAGGCAAAAGCAATTTTCTACGCAGCGGCAAAGTTAGCTGAGAAAGGGATGGAAGTGCAGCCTGAAATCATGATTCCGCTTGTTGGGCATGTAAATGAGTTGAAGCAAATGCGCCAATTAGTAGTGGAGGCCGCTGTTCGTGTCCAAGAGGAAACAGGCAAACAATTCGAGTATACAATTGGAACGATGATAGAAATTCCGCGTGCGGCGCTGACTGCAGACCAAATTGCCGAAGAAGCTGATTTCTTCTCATTCGGTACCAATGACCTTACACAAACAACTTTCGGCTACAGCCGTGATGATGCGGAAGGAAAGTTTTTGCAGGCCTATATAGAAAATAAGGTATTACCGGAAAATCCGTTTGCTGTTCTCGATCAGGATGGCGTTGGTAAGCTTGTCGAAACAGGTGTGAAACTTGGTCGCAGCACGAAGCCTTCTTTAAAAACAGGAATTTGCGGCGAGCATGGAGGCGAAAAGAGCTCGATTGATTTCTGCTATCGTACGGGCTTGGATTATGTCAGCTGTTCTCCGTACCGCGTGCCGCTCGCACGTTTGGCTGCGGCACAAGCAACTATTCGTCATGAAAATTGTAAGAACGAAATGTATACAACAGCATAATCTAGTAGGAAGACGCGTGCCTGGGGGGTGCGCGTCTTTCCCTTTTTAAGTTTTGTACACTTCTTTTTAGGTTTTAAACATGATTCTGGATGTTTTGTACGAAAAATTAATAGTTTTGTCCATCTTTCCTATTTTCACCAAAAATGAAGCGGTGAATCAACCCCAAAATAATGCAAATACTAAAAAAAACCAATGAAAAGGGGATCCATATGGGGGCTATCGAACGCAGCGGGTACCGTTTTATTCCGGAATTTAGTGTAATTCAGCAAAATGGGGCAATCCATGTATATAATCAGGATCATTTTATTGAAGAGATAAAATTTCAGTTTTCAGGAAAGTTTCCTGAGTTTGATCAAATTGAAGAATTAGTGGATCACTATTGTAATCAGCATAATATTTAAGGGAACACTTGTTCGAAGTGGTAAATAATGCTATAATTGAAAATGCAATAGAATAGGAACTCTCAAGGGTGGCGGCACATCTCCCAGGAAAGGGGGTGATGCTGTTTGACAGTTTTTCAAGCATTGATGTTAGCAGTTTCATTTGCTAGTCTGATAATTGCCGTGCTGTCATTTAACCAAAAAAAATAATCCACCCTTGAGCCGGCTAGCCTTAGTGGTGGATTATAAGTACCTTTAATGCCCGAATCCCAATGGGAACCGACTATTGCATTGACCGAGTGCATTTTAAGTCAATGCTCGGTCTTTTTTACTATACGCGTCATTATGATTCCATTATACATAAAATTCTGGAAAAAGGAAATCAGATGTCAAATTATAGAGGAGAAAGTGTCATGAGTAAATTAACAATCATTTATCCTCAAGCGGTTGAACATACAAAAATGAAAGTATACGAAGATATCGATCATTATTTTGAAATGAAAGAGTCACTTCCTCCGTTTGAACAGTATCTGGCGGAACGCGGCCATTACCTTGAACAAATTTGGATTAATGTATGGTTAAATAAATCGACAAACGATGTTCCGAAAAATGAAAAAAAGCAGTATCTAAGTGAAAAAGGGTATGTGGTCCAAGGAGTCGATCGGAAATTAATCAATAAATTATTTCGAGATGAAATGCGTTCTTTTCAGCCTTTTGATGTTATGAGCTGGGTAAACGAATCCATAAAAGATGAGGATGAAAAATGGAAAGAACGCTATGAAAAAGCGAAATTAAATTATCAAAAACGAGAAGAGCAGAAACAACTGGAGGAACAAAAACAAAGGATTCGAATGAAATTAGAGGTGTTCGCTGCTGATTTTATCGAAAAGAACTACCAAATCTTTTATATATATATCCGCCAATTTGTGGCCAATCAATTGGAATCAGATCTGCAAAACAATGTGAAATTTCAATCGGTTGATCCTCTTGCATTGGAAGAAAAATTAGTTAATCAAGGTCATTTTAATCCTGATGCCTATACCACTGTTGCTACATTTTTTGAAGAACTGACAGGTGACATCCATAAAACTATTCACTGGGGACGAAGCCACTTCGAGTATCAGACCTATTTTTTTGTCTATGAAGGGTTGATTTCAGATTATCTAAGCGAATTTCTTCCGAGAAAAGTGTTAGAGCAGCTTCCGAGTGAAGTGTCGGATTCATATAGAGAAACGTTTCATCAAGATATCCCTGTCTCTTTTGTAAAAGCTAGTATTGTTCCGATCCTATCTGAGGTAGAGGAATACTTTTTAGAAGATATTCAGGAGGAATATGTTTCGGATTTATTAAAGCTGGCAGAAATACCATTTGATGTGAAGACCCACCAACAAATTTTGGCAAAGGATTTAGAGGATCGAGAACGAAAACAAGCAGAAGAGGAAGCAGAGAGGCAACGTAAAATAGCGCAAGAAGAGCGGATGATGGAGGATATCTTCGGCCAAGAATACCGTCCTTCCATTGAAAGGCATATTCACTATGTTCTTCATATCGGAGAAACCAATACCGGAAAGACTCATCATGCTTTAGAGAAAATGAAAAGCGCAGCAAGCGGTCAATATTTGGCACCATTACGTTTATTGGCACTCGAGGTTTTCGATAAATTAAACGGCGAAAACACACCTTGTTCTTTAAAAACAGGGGAAGAGGAGAAAATCGTCACAGGAGCCAAACATATCTCCTGCACGGTTGAAATGTTCCATGAAAAAGAGTTTTATGATGTTGTTGTCATTGACGAATCCCAAATGCTGACAGATAAGGACCGCGGTTTCTCTTGGTATAAAGCCATTACGAAAGCGAATGCAAGAGAGGTTCATATCATTGGCAGCAGAAATGCAAAAGAAATGGTGCTAGAGCTTTTAGGGGATTCCGATATTGAAATTCACGAGTACAGCCGCGACACCCCATTAGAAGTGGAAACAAAGGAATTCCAGATTAAACATGTGAAAAAAGGCGATGCCCTGATTTGTTTTTCGAGACGACGAGTGTTAGAAACCGCATCCAGGCTGCAAAATGATGGACATAAAGTTAGCGTGATCTATGGCAGCATGCCGCCTGAAACACGAAAAAAACAAATTCAGCAATTTAATGATGGGAAAACTAAGGTAATTGTCGCAACTGATGCTATCGGCATGGGTTTAAACCTGCCAATCAGACGGATTGTCTTTTTAGAAAATGAAAAATTCGACGGAACCAGAAGGCGTCTGTTAACTTCACAGGAAGTCAAACAAATTGCCGGCCGTGCCGGCAGAAAAGGAATTTATGATATTGGAAAAGTCGCGTTCACAGGGGATATTAAAATAATGCGACGGTTGTTACAGCAGGAGGATGAGCCTGTGCATACGTTCGCAATCGCCCCGACGAATTCGGTATTCGAACGCTTCCAACGCTATTACCGTGACCTTGGTACCTTTTTTGAGCTTTGGGAGAAATTTGAAAGTCCAAAAGGAACGAAAAAAGCTACTCTTGCAGAAGAACGGTCGTTGTATGAGCTCATTGCCGGGACTGAAATTGAGGCGCGACTGCCCCTAATGGACCTTTATGGATTTTTGCATCTGCCTTTTTCTAAAAATGAATCCTTGCTGATAAAACAATGGGAAGAGACGATGTTTGCCATTATCGATGGAAGAGAGCTTCCGGAGCCGGTCTTGAAGGACCGTAATCTCGAAGAACTTGAATTAACCTATAAGGCAATTGGTCTCCATCTTTTGTTTTTATACCGGCTGGGAGAGAGGACTGAAGCGATCTATTGGGAGCGTCTTCGGGAGGAAATCAGTGACCGGGTCCAAGAACGCTTAAAAACGGATATCAAAAAATTTGTGAAAAAATGCAAAAATTGCGGGAGGCCGCTCGCCTGGGATCATGCCTTTCCGATTTGTGACTCTTGTCATCGGGCAAAGTATCGGCGGTATAGAGATGATGAATGGAATGGATTTTAATTTTATCATAATACAAAAACAGGCAGCCGCCGGCTGCCTGTAAAGACCAATCTTATGTACGATAAATATTTATTAGAATGGTATGTGTACAGCTTACTATTGCACTTGAATCAAAACTTTAGTTCCATCAGGCAAACCGCTTAATTGATGGCTGACCCATGCACCTGCACCCCTATTGTCAGATGAATGGACTAATTTTACATTGGCACCTTTTCCTCCTTCAGCACACATGGCCATTGGAAACTCATCCCGATCGTAACCGGCTTTTGTTTCAATCCCTTGTAATGACTCTTTTCTGTGTTCTTTAACATCCTTCCGGTCAATTGTACATATTCTTGATTCGCCTGCACTTTCTGCCTCTTTAATATGTTGAGCGGTTTCGGGATAACGATCAGAGGGTAAGTAGATTACTTTTTCATATTTTTGGGTTTGAGTACTTGTTGATAGTGGCTGAGTAAAATGATTGTATGACCAAAAAGCTATTAATAAAACGAGTAAAACTGAATATAAGGTTTTCTTTGCCATAATTTCTCCTCTTTAATTAATTTTTATCTCTCTGTCATCCAAATTCTACGTTAAGGCTAAAACTCATTCAAGTGTGTTCAAAGAGGAATGTAAAATTTTCAAGATTTTATGGTAAATGAGATTGTCTTAAAAGAGAAGGCAGGGTGTAGATTGATGAATAAGATAAAGACCAATTTATTAATATTTTTTGTTTTGTTTGCTGTGGCAGTGCCAAATCATGTTTTGGCAAATGATGGAACACTTTCAGCGAAGCTGGATCACCTCTTAACCGCAGAACCGTATTTACAAGGAGCCATTGCCGGAATCAATGTTCGCTCTGCTTCAACCGGTACCATTCTTTATGATCATTTAGGGGAGACCCGCATGCGGGTTGCTTCTAATATGAAACTATTAACGGCTGCTGTTGCCCTAAATGTTTTGGGTGAAAATTATCGCTTTAAGACAGAAGTACTTGCAAATGGGACAATAAAGCGGAAGACCTTGAATGGGAGTCTCTACTTAAAGGGTAATGGAGATCCGACATTGTTACTTTCAGATTTTGACCATTTTGCTGATAATCTGAAAATGAGCGGAATTAATAAAATTAGGGGTAATCTCGTTGCGGACGATTCTTGGTATGATCATGTCCGATACTCGACCGATTTATCGTGGACCGATGAAACGACGTATTATGGCGCACAAATTTCTGCATTAACGGTTTCACCGGATAAGGATTACGATGTGGGGACCATTATTGTTCAGGTTAAGCCAGGCAGCCAAAAAGGGAGTAAACCAACTGTAACTATCACCCCGAATACCGGATTTGTAAAAATTGTCAATCATGCGGTTACAGGTTCCACTGATGAAAAAAGAAAAATTAAGATCGAGCGGGAGCATGGAAATAATACGATAACGATCAGCGGAATGATTCCATTGAAGGCCAAAAGTGAAAGAGAATGGATTGGGGTTTGGGACCCGACCCGTTATGCACTAAAATTGTTTAAACAATCGCTCTTGAATCATGGAATTAAAATAAGCGGTCAAATGAGAACCGGTAAGACTCCTAAATCAGCTAAAACATTAATCATCCATCATTCGATGACACTTGCAAATCTTTTGATTCCGTTTATGAAGCATAGCAACAATGGTCATGCCGAAGTTTTAACAAAGGAAATGGGCCGGGTCATAAAAGGCGAAGGAAGCTGGGACAAAGGTCTGGAAGTCATCAATCAGGAACTGCCAAAGCTGGGGGTTAACCCGAAAACGATGCTCCTAAAAGATGGCTCCGGAATATCGCAAGTCAATTTAATTCCGGCGAAACAAATTTCACAGCTTTTATATGCGGCTCAAGAAAAGAACTGGTTTGCAGCCTATTTGCATGCTCTTCCTGTCGCTGGAATAAGTGACCGGATGGTTGGCGGGACCTTGCGGAATCGAATGAAGAGTCCGCTGACAAAAGGTAAGGTATGGGCGAAGACCGGAACGATTCGTTCCGTGACCTCATTATCAGGCTACATTCAAACAAATAGTGGTAATAAGCTGGTTTTTTCAATTCTGTTAAATAATATGCTCGATGAGGCGAAAGGGAAGAAAATTGAGGATCGAATTGTTGAGGTCCTGGCCAATCAATAATTAGAGGAAGGAAGAATGCGCAATTTAGAATAGCCATGGAGGATTTTGTAAAAACTAGAAAAACTGTTGTAATATTAACACCAACTTGGAGGAACATATGAGTGGAAAAAAGACAAATTCGTGACGTGGCTGCCTATATTTCTCCTATTTCAATCAATTACTTACATGTTCGAAATCCATGGGTAAATGCCTTTTGGTCTGCGGCATTTCCGGGTTTAGGGCAAATCTTGATGTGTAAATATTTCATTGGATATGGATTAGTTATTTGGGAATTTTTTATCAATCAGGCCGCAGGTATTAATAGAGCGATTCTTTATTCGATGCTTGGTGACTTTGAACAGGCAAAACATGCGCTCAACACGAAATTGTTTTTAATTTATATTCCCATGTACGTGTATGGAATTTGGGACAGCTATACCAGGACCAATTTATATAAAAAGGATTATTATTTAAGCTATAAACGGGGCTATCCAGTCATTTCAAAAAATATTAATACTTTCGAACTGAATAAGCTGGAGAAGCGAAACCCGAATATTGCTTTTATTTGGTCATTTTTTACTCCTGGAGTTGGCTATCTCTATATTAACCGGTTGCTGTCGGTTTTCATATTCGTTACCTGGTTTATTGTCATTGTATATTTTTCTAAATTATTGCCTGCTATCCATCTTACAATGATTGGTGATTTTGCTTCTTCCAAAAAAGTGCTGAATCCACAATGGCTGCTGTACTTGCCTTCTCTATATTTATTTGCTATTTTTGATTCCTATGTTCAAACTGTGGAATATAATAAAATTTTTGAAAGAGAACAAGCAAGCTATTTTAAAAAAGAATATCAGAACAAGGACTTTATCATGCCCAATTAAGCAGGGAGAAATTGAAATGTATGTTGTTGCTGCCTTTCAACATTCGAAAAATATCGAAATGGCGATTGCTGATCTTGAAAATATCGGGCTTGAGAATCAGAGGATTCTAGTTCTGCCACTTGATAAGCGGAATGATAAAACCAAAATCTTTGATTCCATATATGCTGCTAATGGGGAAAGCTATGTAGATTTGGCTGCCATTTTTGGTATGCTCTTTATGCTTCTAGGCGGAATATATGGTTTTGTATTGAGGTGGGGGCCAATTTTATGGGCATTAATTGGGCTCATCGCAGGTTTCATAACTGGATTTTTAATTCGTTATGTATACAACAAAAGTAAAAAACATCAAAAGAAATTGGAGGACTCCAAAACAGAAATTGTCATCATCATCCATTGTGATGATCTTCAAGAAGAAAAAGTAAAGGAAATACTTTGGGGGCATATTGCATTTGGTTTGGCCGTATACAAAAACAATCCATAGCTAAGCACGAATCAAAGGTTGACTAAAGATGGTCAACCTTTTTTGTGTCTAAGGGGATAGCGCTTTAAAGCGAGCTTTTCTCATAGCTGGAGACAGATTCTAAAAAAAGCTTTAAAGAAATATATTATTCATATCATATCAATTGTTAAGAAAGCTAAAATGACCAAAGGCGGTGGGCAAAAGTGGGAAATGAACTTCAAGCATTAAGGCAGTGGTTGAAGGAATCAACCAATACTGTTGTGTTTACGGGAGCGGGTATGTCAACCGAAAGCGGTTTGCCAGATTTCCGCTCAAGAACATCCGGATTATGGGGAAATCGAAATCCTTTGGAGCTTGCAAGTGTAACGGCGATGGATGACAACCGCTATGAGTTTATTGAGTTTTATCGTGACCGTATTGAAAATTTTCGTCACTGCCAGCCCAATTCAGGGCATGATATCCTGGCAAAATGGGAAAAAGAAGGATTGGTCCATGCCATTATCACGCAAAATGTTGATGGATTCCATCATGAAGCAGGAAATCAAAAGGTAACGGAGCTTCACGGTTCCCTTCGTTCATGTCATTGTACAGATTGTGGGGAAGATTATCCAATCAATCGCTTTTTGGAAGATAGCGTTATGTGTGAATGTGGAGGATTCATACGTCCTTCTGTTGTCCTGTTTGGGGAACGTTTATCAGAAGAGACCCTCATTCAGGCAGTCTCTGGATCGACAAAGGCAGATTTATTTATCGTTTTAGGGTCATCATTAACTGTATCACCAGCAAACTTTTTTCCCATGGAAGCCAAAGAGGCAGGAGCAAAATTAGTCATCATCAATATGGAGCCTACCCAATTGGATGATATGGCAGACTTGGTCATTCATAATCGAAAGATAAGTGAGGTTTTACAAAAGGTTGACTGTTAGTTTAAAAGGGGGGACCTACGGCGCCCCTTTTTTACTTGTTTCATCTATGGAGAACATATTGAAGAACAAAGGAAAATTTGCTAAACTAAATAGTCAGTTTAGTCATTTTCACAGAGAAGGAGTATTTTCTATGCCTAAGGTTTCAGAAGAATATAAAGAACGAAGAAGAGTTAGTATTATGGAAAGTGCAATGAAATGCTTTGGTGAAAAAGGATATCATTTAACGACGATGGATGATATCGTTTCCTATTCAAATATGAGTAAGGGTCTAATCTACAACTATTTTAAAAGTAAGGAAGAACTGTACATATCTTTAATGGACGAACGTAGTAAAAGGAGTCTTGAGCAACTCAATAATCAATTTCAGCATATTCCTTCAGCAAAAGATAAGTTAAGAGAATTTTTTCGAATTTATCAGGAGGCATCATTAACAGAAGAATGGCGAAGTTTTGTCCGTGTCCAATTGGAGTTTTGGATTAATTCATCCATGCAGGATCATTTGCGTGAACTTATGAATACTCGGTATAAACAACAATTCCGTGCTTTTCTATCTGAAATTATTGAACAAGGGAAAAAAAGTGGAGAATTTAAACCTGATGTGCAGGTAGAAATCGTGGCAAGCCTGTGTTGGTCCTTTATCGATGGGATTTGTCTGCACTATACCGTACTTTGGGAAGATTATGCCTACAAAGAGCACTTTAAAGTAACAGAAGAGATGGTCATGAATTATATTTTAGTCTAATGATCATGATAGAAGTCAGTTGCGTAGAAAACTGGCTTTTTTTAATTGAAATTTTTTAAAAATTATTACTATACATTTTTGAAAACGGAGACTATAATGATTTATATAAACTGTATAGTCAGTTTTATTTAAATAAATAAAATTGGGGGTATATAAATGAAAAAGAATATGGTCTTACTTCCTGCATTAGTCATGACGTTAAGTCTTACAGCTTGTTCAACAACCAATCAGAGTAACAGTGAAAAAAAAGTGGTAAAGGCAGCAGCTCCAACGGACTTAAAGCGTCCATTGGTAGATTTCTACACGGAAATTACGAAACAAATTAATGAAAAGGATGCGGCGCTGAATACGTACGAAGCAAGCGACAAACCAACAAAACAAATGATGACAGAAGCAAGCGCCTCTGCTGCTGATGTCTCTATCCAAATTACTCAAATTAAAATTCCGTCCGCATTAAACGGACAAAAGGATCAATTGGAATCTGCGCTTAAGGATATTGCTAATTCCTATTCAGCAAAAGCAGAGGAGTTAAAAAAGTCTGCACCAATGCTTGACGCTGCCAATGCAACTTTTGCGAAAGGTGCTGATGAACTGGGTAAGGTTTATGAGGAAAATAATCTTTTTAAACCGGACCTCTCAAAGGCAGTAAATTAATTCGTTAGCAAGGAGTCGAGGTTGTTTTATTGTAGATAATAAAAAACCAATCGCGAGCAAGGGGAATGGGAGAATGGGGAAAAAATATTATTTCTTATACACGAAAGCGCTCTCTGAAGTAGGAAATATGATGGAAATGATGGTTATGAATGCCGTCATATTTTCCTTAACCAAAAGCGCAACATGGTTAGCCGCTGTATTAGCTTCGAGAGTATTGGGCGGGGTTATCTCCAGTTTATTTTCAGGAGTCCTCGCGGATCGTTATAACCGGCGCCGGTTAATGATAAACAGTGATATTGTCAGAGGTATTTCTGTCCTCATTCTCTGCCTATCGCCTTCCCCAATCATGTTTATTGTCGTTGCTTTTGCATTGGGGGCTTTTGGCACCTTTTTTCAGGTAAGCTTTAGCGCGGAAATCCCCCAAATTTTTGGTGATGAAAGAATTCTTGAAATAAATGCTTTCATTTCAAGATTGAGTGCAATAAGTATGGTCGTTGGTTTTTTAGCCTCAGCGTGTCTCTCAAATATAGTGAATTACCGGGTAATGATCCTTCTTGATTCGTTTTCCTTTTCTCTTTCGGCCTTTGTTTTGGTTTATTATAAATGGGAAAATGCTGCAACAGGAAACGGGATCCCAACGTGGAAACTTTTGATGATCGATGTTAAGGAGGTCATGGGCTCTTTATCCAGAAATAGATTGCTCCTGTTCATTTTTATCGTGTTTTTATTCCAAACCTTTGCAGCCAGCTCACAAAATGTCGGAATTCCTCTTTTGGCTGAAGAAATATCTCCGGACCACTTAGCCTTTTATCAGGGAATGATTTGGGGATTTTGGGGTTTAGGAAGTGTATTATCAACATGGCTGATTCCAAAATTGAGTTGGTTAAAACGGAATTTTCACTTTATTTATTTAGGATTCTCTTTAATGGCATCGGCAGGATTTATTCTTTTATTATCTAATAAGATAATAGTGGTCATCTTCATCTTTTCATTTTTCACTGGAATGTTTGACGCAGGGAGCAGTACATATTTTTCTACCATTGTTCAGCAAACGGAAAATGACATCCGCGGGCGAATATTTGGTGTTGCCAACCTGCTAAGAGGACTAGGGTTTACCTTTGGGTTTGTGGCTGCAACAATTTTGTTGAAATGGATTGAAATGCCGCATTTAGTTTGGTTGTTTCATGGTGGCATGATCGGGATGATTGTTTTTATTTCTTTCTATCTTTCTGTTAAAAAAACAACCTATTTCCAGCAATATTCGGATTTGGAACTATCAAAGGGAGGTTTTATGAATGGAGACAACAAATGAAAAAGTAAGAGGGATTGTTGACGGAAGTAAAATTCAATATCAAAGAGGCTCCGAAGTAGAGGAGAAATTCATCCATCAAGCATTTCAAGATGGATTTTCAGATTATATCGTTAAATTTGAGTTTACTAAAGAGGATTTTATTAGCCGTTTTTTTGGTCCTGAAGGGAATGGGAAAGAACACTCCTTTATCGCCTTTTATGAGGATGTACCAGTAGGTGTTATTCTCGGCGGGATTAAAAATTATGAAACCATAAAAACTATGAGATGTGGAACATTAGCGATTAGCCCTAATTTTAGAGGTACTGGAGTCAGCCAAAGGCTTTTTGAATTGCATAAGGAAGAGGCAGTTAAACAAGGCTGTCAGCAGCTATTTCTTGAAGTGATTGTAGGCAATGATCGAGCCATCAACTTTTATAAAAAGCTGGGGTATGAAAAGATTTATGATATTGTTTATTTTTCTAATGGGGATTTATCTCTTCTTAAAGAGTATCAATCAAATATCGAAATTGATATTAAGGAAATTGCCTTTAATGATTTCAGAAATAGCATTCAGAAATGGACCTATCACATTAATTGGCAGAATGATATCGAATTTCTCGAAAAACTGACAAATAATACTTATTACGGAGCATTTCAAAACGGTAAATTAGTGGGAACCATCTCCATTAATTCCAATGGGAACATCAGCTTTTTAATGGTTGATAAGGATGTTCGGGGGAAGGGGATTGGAACACTATTGTTACAATCTGCTTATAAAAATCTTCAATTATCTAAAATGTCGACAGGATTCCCTAATAATAGTTTACTAGAAGGATTTTTCAAGAAGAAGGGCTTTACGAAAGGTACCCTTGCACAGTATGAAATGTATTTAACCATTTAATTGCAAAATATTAATTGCTCTTAGAAAGGAAGAAGAGCTGTGACATTTAACCAAATAAAACCGTTATTAACCGAAAGACTAATTTTAAGAATGTTTGACCCGGTGAATGATCTTGATCGATATTCCGCTATTCTGGGCCAAAAAGATGTTGGTAAGTGGCTTCCAAAGCGCGATGCATACAGTTATGAAGAATCTGCATCCATGATAAAATTCTTTATGGATCAATGGGATAGAAATGGATTTGGGGCTTGGGCGTTAACGACAAAAGATGGAACACTCTTGGGTCATATGGGGTTAAACCTTATCCAGGATTTTAATGAAGTGGAAGTTTTATATGCCCTTGGAGAAGAAGGGTGGGGACAAGGATTTGCTACAGAAGGTGCTCAAGCCTCTGTAAAATTTGCTTTTGAACAGTTAGGCTGTGAGAAGCTAATTGGATTAACTAAACCAGATAATAAGGCATCCCAACATGTTTTAGAAAAATTGGGGATGAAACACACTAAAGACATCATTTGGAGAGGGATGGATTTATTTTACTTTGAGCTTTTTCAACATGAATATAAACGGGAAGATGGGTAAGCAAGGATTAAAAGATCAATGAATCATAAGAAAAAGCATCGGTTTGTTTTGATGGCCGATGCTTTTTTTCGATCGTTTATTCGAAGAAATACTGTTTCATTTCACCGTAAGCTTGAAAACCCAGCTTTTCATATAGTCGTATACCTGCAGGTGTCGCATGGAGAATAACCGTTTGGTAGCCATCCTGTTTTACATCTAAAAGCAGGCTAGTCATTATTTCCATTCCAATTCCTTTCCCTTGGAATTTAGGTAATGTTGCGACATTGTAAATCCCCGCAATCCCATTATTATAAAATACTGTTGCCGCCCCTACGGCTTTATCACCGATATAACCGATATAATTCACAATATTTTGGCCCTGCTTCGCTATTATTTTGGTGACAGGCACCTTTATTTCATCAGGAATTCCAAATGTGGTGCACGTACATTCTGCAATCTGGCTCGCATCAAAATCATTTTTTAATGTTTGAACTGTAAGCTCCGGAAGGCGCTCAGAGAATGGTTCGAATTCGTCGAGATCAATGGCCATCAGGGTGGTGCTTTGAAATTTCTGCCCGCCATTTTTCATTAATAGTGTCTCGATGTCTTTTGGTTTGTCATGATCCCATAGCCGCCATAGGAAAGGGGTCCTTCTTTTTTTGTATTCTTTTCGTATGGATTTTACAAACCCCTTACAATTATATTCCACATTAGTTTTTAGGACGTTGTTAAACAATGGATGTGGGAATGAGGATGTAACTCGAAAGCATTCGTCATCCTCGATGACTTGAAAGGCGTCAGTATAGTTACTCCATTTTCTCATAATATCAACCATATTTTCTTGTGTAAGCTGAATTACCTCTTGGTCTCTCAAATGGGCCAAGGAAAGCGTCATCAAGATATTCCCCCTAAATTTAAGTCTAATAATGGATATGTATAGGAAATATCTTTAGAACATAACCTCGGTAACACTATTTGGAATTTTTAAAAAATTTTTAGTTTGCCATTCTATATAACCTTAGGGGCCTCCCGACTGTCCCGTATTGCTGTTCTTCAATCAATTCCTGTTCGTCAACAAGATAGGTTAGATAGGTACGAGTTGTTGAAAGGCTTATTCCGGCCAATTTGGCAATTTGATCGGCACTTAACGGACCCTCGGATTGGTTGAGAACTTTCTTTATTTTCTCTAAGGTCCGCAAATCGATTCCTTTTTGATTGAGCGGTAGAGAAGTAGACTCTGAGATTCTCAGTTTTTTCAAATCATTGACCGTGTCTTGATCGAGTTGGCTAGAAGCAGAAAGTCTGGTTTTGAATATGGCATATTTTAATAGTGCGTTCTGCAGCTGGTTCAGGTCAAAGGGTTTGATCAGGTAGTCAATAATGCCAAATCGAAAGCCCTCCTCGACAATCTCAAGCTCTTTAGCAGCCGTAATTAAAATCACATCGCAGCGTTTATTTTGTAAACGAATGGTTCTTAATAATTCAATCCCGGAGTTATCCGGAAGATACACGTCCAAAAGAAGCAAATCTGGTTTCACCTGTTCCAGCATTGTCAAAGCTTCTTCATAGTTATGGGCGGTACCTGCTAATTGATAGCCTTTTTGTGAAGCTATAAATTTCCCGTGCAGTTTTGCAATCATAAAATCATCATCCACAACGAGGACGCGCAATAATTTACTACTCATCTATTAACCCTCCATCCTTGGTAAACTAACCTGTAATGTCGCCCCTTCAGAAGAAGAATGCATGAAGATCCTTCCTCCCAATCTTGAAACCAAACGGGCAACAAGAGCAAGACCAAAACCACGGCCAACACCTTTAGTCGTCCCGCCATCTTCAAAAATTTGATCGCCCAGTTCAGGAGCAATTCCCGGGCCATTATCACTCACTTCAATAGAAATTTGATCTGTTTCCTCTTTAATATGTACCATAATGGCAGCCGTATTTTCCTCTCTTTTCATCGTTTTAATAGCCTCCATTGCATTTTCAATCGCATTTCCAAGGATGGTAAGTACCGTTTCACGGTGGGCACAAAGCTCAGAGACACTGGAATGATCAGTTATGGAAAGCTGAACACCAAGCTCTTTAGCCCGATGCATTTTCCCAATTAAAACACCTACAACAGCAGGGTCGCGAACCTTTGTAAGGAAAAAGTTAAGGACATTTTGCTGCTCGCAATGGACCTCCTCAATAACATCTTTAACCATTTCATATTCCTTCATCTGAATCAAGCCAGAAATTAAATGAAGTTTGTTCATAAATTCATGGCGCTGACTCCTTAGCGTATCGACGTACTGGCCAATATCAGCCAATCTTTGGTCCAACTGGTCAAGATGCAGCTTGTCCCGAAAACTGGCCACTGCTCCTATTACTTCTCCATTAAGTTTTACGGGTATTCGATTCACTACAACTAATGAATTACCGACAATCATAGGCTGATCATAATGTGCTGTTCCATCATTAATGACCTCTATGAGCCTTGAAGTGGGAAGAATGGAGTAAATAGCTTTCCCAATTGGTTCACCAAATTCCTCTGGTAATATACTTTTTGCCTCCCTATTAAAGGTAGTAATCATTCCCCTCGTATCGACCGCAATGATTCCCTCTCGAATAGATTCAAGAATCGCTGCCTGCTGCTGGCTAAGAAAAGCTATTTCGTGCGGCTCAAGGTTTAAAATTTGCTTTTTTATATGACCAGAGAGGAGAAACGCACCAATTAACCCGACAATTAAAGCAACTGCCCCAATGCTGATAATTTCGATAATTAATGATGTGAGTTTTTTCCAGATGTTCTGCATGAGGAAGCCGACAGATACGATACCGATTTGATGGTGCTGACCGTCAAATATAGGATATTTTCCACGAATGGAGAGGCCGAGAGTCCCCTTCGCTTGGGTAATACTGCCATGACCAAGGAGAACGCTTTTGTCATCATCACCAACCATATGCTTGCCAATTTTTGTGGAATCCGGATGACTGTATCGAATTAAGTTCATGTTTGCAACCACAATAAACTGGGCACCCATTTTCATACGAATACTTTCTGCGATCGGCTGGATCTTCGAAGAGGGATCAGGATCTTTAAAGGCTTGAATAACTTCTGGTAGTCCCGCTACCGTTTTTGCAGCGGCCAAAGCATTTGTCCCCATTTCATCGTATTCCCTGTGTACCATAATAAACGACAATGTTCCAATAAACAGGACAAGGACAAAAAGGAGATTTAATAAAATCAGGCCATTAATTTTTGTACGAAGCTTCATAGGAGATTGTTTACTTTTCATTTTTATCACACATCCTTGACGGCTAAAAGAGTTAATATATATTGTTTTGGAAATTTTCAGAAAAATATTCCTCCTCTTATTCTAAGATAAAACCCAGAGAAGCGTCTATATTAAAATAGTTTTTTTGCCGTTGGGAAAATCGTTTAAATTGATTTTATTGTTTTTATGAAACATATCGAGTAAATATTTTCATAATGTTTGGAATTTTCTATAATCAAATTTGTAAACGTTATCAAAATAAAGAAATGGGGGAATCAAGTGGGTGCTGTGGAGAAAAAGGTGTACCAGGCTATGACACATCCGAAGCCAGCCATGATGGAGTTAAGAGGAGTGACGAAAGAATTTATAAAACCCTCTGGAGAAGTTCATACCGTTTTACGCAATATTAATTTGAAAATAAACAAAGGAGAATTTGTTTCAATTGTTGGACCAACCGGCTGTGGGAAATCAACGACCTTAAGTTTAATTGCAGGCTTTGAACCACCTTCAGAAGGGGAAGTTATTATTTCAGGCGAAAAATTGGCAGGAATTAATCCCCGTGCGGCCTGTGTATTCCAAACCGAAAATGCTTTTCCTTGGAAAACGGTCATTGATAATGTTTCTTTAGGTCTTCGCTTAAGAGGAATGAATAAAAAAGAAGCTTATGATGAAGCGCGAAAATGGATTGCACGAGTTGGATTAAAAGGGTTTGAAGGGCATTATCCGTCACAGCTTTCTGGCGGTATGAGGAAACGGGTAGCATTAGCTCAAAGCTTAATTGTCCAGCCGGAAATTCTATTAATGGACGAGTCGTTTTCAGCGCTTGATGTGCACACAAGACATTTAATGGAAAATGAATTGCTGCGGATCTGGGAAGAGACTTCTGCTTCCGTCTTTTTTATCACTCACGATTTGGAAGAAGCCATCGCTTTGAGTGACCGGGTTATTGTTCTAACTGCAGGACCTGGGGCAACGATCAAGGGGGATTACCGGATTGACTTGCCAAGGCCTCGAAATGTTGCAGAAATTAGTTTTGACCCTGCATTTATGAGAATTCATAAACAAATTTGGGAAGATTTGAAAGACGAGGTGATGATCAGTTATGAAAACGCAACCAAACTCCATTCCAAGTCCAGCTAATGTTGAAGTGGTTTCAAGAAGAGAAGAGATGCGAAGGAAAGCGTTAAAGCTGCGTATTCGCAATTTAAGTCTTCAGCTCTCCGTGTTTATCGTCATTATGGGAGTCTGGCAGTATTTATCCAGCCAAAAGCTAATTGATACGTTCTTTTTCTCAAGTCCATTTGATATCGTGAAGCATATTTGGGCATGGGTGGTCAACGGAACAACGGCTGGTCCACTTTATAAACAATTTTTGGTTACCTTTGAGGAAACAATTCTTTCTTTTATTTTGGGAGGGGTTGCGGGAATTATTTTCGGTTATGCCTTAGGGGTCAATGAACTGCTGTCAGTTATCCTGGGTCCCTATATAAAAATGATCAATGCCATTCCGCGGGTAGTACTCGTGCCGATTTTTATATTATGGTTTGGACTTGGCATGTCTTCCAAGGTTGCTTCCGGTTTAGTGCTAACATTTTTCATTGTGTTCTTTAATGCCTTTCAAGGTGTACGGGAAGTGGATCGCAATCTTGTAAACAATGCACGACTGTTGGGGGCAAGCAAGCGACAATTAGCACGTCATGTTATCATTCCCTCCGCACTTACATGGATTTTATCCAGTTTGCATTCGAGCTTTGGTTTTGCCTTGATTGGGGCTGTGGTAGGGGAATTTATCGGCGCCACGGAAGGACTTGGGTACTTAATCGCCCAGGCTCAAGGTGCTTTTGATACGACAGGAGTTTTTGCTGGTATGGTTATTTTGTCCATTACCGCGCTGATTGCGGATTGGGGAGTCACAAAGCTCGAGAAACGGTTTATTGCATGGCGGCATATCCGTCAATAAAAATAAGGGGGAAAATATATGAACAAAACAGTGAAAAGATTGAGTGCAGGAGTTTCCGGAGTAGCGATTGCAGCCATGGTGTTATCGGGCTGTTCCTCCAATTCGTCGACTTCAGTATCAGGAAAAGCAAATGACACCGGCGGTACAACGGCATCTGGATCGCCAAGGGTATCGATCATGGTTGGCGGACTGGAGAAAATTATTTACTTGCCTTATATGCTGGCCGATAAGCTGGGCTATTACAAGGATGCCGGAGTTACTGTAACCCTTGTTGAGGAGAGTGCCGGGCAGGATGCAGAGCTGGCCCTTTTAGCGGGACAGGTGGATGGAGCAGGAGGATTTTATGATCATACCCTTGATTTACAGACAAAAGGGAAAAAGGTTGAAGCAGTTGTCACAATGGCCGACGTTCCTGGCGAGCAGCTGATGGTGTCCAATCGATTAAAGAATAAAGTGAAAACATTAGCTGATTTGAAAGGGCTAACGATAGGGGTAACCGGATTGGGATCCTCGACAAATATGCTCGCAAGCTATAACGTTGTAAAAGGCGGAAATAAGGAAAGCGATTATAAACCATTGCCGGTTGGTGCAGGACAGACATTGATTGCAGCGATGCAAAATAATCGGATTGACGCGGCTGTAACCAGTGAACCAACAGCATCCTTACTAAAAAATAAAAATTTGGCCTTCACCTTTGTGGATATGAACTCTAAAGAAGGCACGGAAAAAGCATTAGGCGGAAGATATGCTGCTACAAGTCTTTATATGAATCAGGATTTTGTGAAAAAGAATCCTGAGGTTGTCCAAAAATTGGCAAATGCTTATGTAAGAACCTTAAAGTGGATGAGCACTCATACACCAGAAGAAATTGCCGATAAAATGCCTGAAGAATATTATGCAGGGGATAAAGCTCTTTATATTCAAGCACTTAAGGGCCAGCTTCCGATGTTTACAACGGACGGAAAAATGCCAGCAGGTGTACCGGAAAATGTACAAAAGATTCTTTCCGCCTTTAAACCTGATGTGAAAAATGTCGATCTTAGCCAAACCTACACGAATGACTTTGTAGATAAAGCGAAATAAGAACCTTTGAACCGGGATTCCGCATTAAGTGGGATCCCGGTTTTAATTTGCTTGGAATCCCATTGAGCAACATGAATTAGGTTTCAAGCTCTTTATGGTAGTATAGAGGTAATTGAGAAAAACGAGGTGTTCACATGAAAATTGAAGTATGGTCAGATTTTGTTTGTCCATTTTGTTATATAGGGAAGCGCCGTCTAGAGGAAGCACTGGCTCAATTTCCTCAGAGAGATCAGATAGAGGTGGAGTTTAAAAGCTTTGAGCTTGACCCCAATTCGCCCAAAAATATAGGGAAAAATATTCACGAGGTCCTTGCTGCGAAGTATGGGATGAGTCTTGAACAAGCGAAAAAGGCAAATCAAAATGTCGGTCAGCAGGCAGCAAGCGTCGGTTTGACCTTCCATTTTGATACGATGAAGCCGACAAATACTTTTGACGCACATCGTTTGGCTAAATTTGCTAAATCCCATGGCAAGGAAGCTGTAGTAACTGAAAAACTGCTTTTTGCTTACTTTACGGAGTCTCGGGACATCGGTGACCTTGAAACATTGGCTGATATTGCAGCAGAGGCAGGGCTTGATCACCAAGAAGCGTTGATTTTACTTCAAAATCAAGGTGAGTATGCAAATGATGTCCGAATTGATGAGTCCGTGGCACAGCAATATGGGATTAGCGGTGTGCCTTATTTTGTTATTAATTCAAAATATGCGATTTCAGGTGCACAGCCAACGCAAACCTTTGTTGGCGCGCTTCATCAAGTTTGGCAAGAAGAGTCTGCGGCACCAGTCTTGCAAAATCTTTCAACTGATAATCCGGAAGCGGCAGGTTGTGCGGATGGAAGCTGTGCCGTTCCAGACCCAAATAAATAATTTTAGATAAACGCTGTTTTGGATTCTTATTTTTGACCTTCAAATAAATAAACTTAATAATAGAAAAACTCCAGGTTTAGATGCCTGGAGTTTTTTATCATTTCACTTCAATTTTTCTGCCTTCACGTGCGGACAAGCGGATGGCGTCAAGTACCGCTTGCGTGGATTGACCATTCTTGAAATCAGCCAGATATGGATGTTTTTTACCCGAATTAAGTGTTTCATATAAGGCATCCAAAGCTCGATAGAAGCCGTTATAGTATCGTGCAGCAACCGCAGACATTTCGACAGGCGCTTTGATGTCTGGGACGAGCTCCACTTTTTCAAGAGGTTCATCGCCTAAAGAGAGGAAGACTTGCTCATCATCTACCATTGTAAGAGTTCCTTCCGTTCCAAATACCTCCAACCGCCAGCTGTTCGCTGCTTTACGCGCAGCTGATAACAGCTCCATCGTAACAGTCGCACCATTGGCTAATTTGCCAACGACTTGGAATGCGTCATCGGCCGTACGGTGTTCAACATTGCCAGCAGCAGCAGTTTGCACAGGAATATGTACAGGTAGATTGGCAAATACTTCGGTAAATTTGCTGTTTGTCCACCATTGCAGGGAATCTGTCATATGGGAACCAATCGCCCCAAGCATCCCGCCGCCTTTTTCCTCAAGGCCAAGCCAGCCGCGTGCCTTTGAGGTCAACGCATTAAAGTTTGACATGCATGCCAAATAGCGGATATGAAGGATTTTACCAAGGCTAACACTATCGAGAACTTCCTTCACTTTTGTTCGGGCAGGCAGAAATCGGAATTCGTGATTAATTACACCAAGCTTATCTGCTTTGTCTCTGGCAGAAATCATTGCTTCTGCTTCAGCTGCATTTAATGCCATTGGCTTTTCACAAACAACATGAATTCCTTTTTCAAAAGCGGCTTCTACCATTTCTTTATGCAAAAACACCGCTGAAGCGACAACCACTACATCAAGCTGTTCCTCTTCAAGCATTTGTCTCCAATCAGTATAGACCATGTCTATGCCACTTACCGTTCTTGCTTCTTCAATATTTCCCCTTGAAACACTCGCCACTGCCACAACATCGAAGCCTTCGTGGAAATCCATCATCGGTGCATGTACGCGAGCACCAAAGCCAGTTCCGATAATTCCAGTTCTGAATTTTTTCATGATATCGCCTCACAATCAATCATTATATGTTTATATTAAAACGTACAATCGAATAATGCGAATTTTATGGATAGTTAAAATATTATTATAAAATATTATTATAAAATTTTATTAATAGATTGGAAAAAAATACATGTTTGAACGGAGCCGCACCGTGTTATTCTATTAAAGTTCTCTCGAAAATGTTAACGACCAAATATTTGAATTTAAATATTCATTTAATAGTGTTGACAAATTGATGAGATAAGTAGTATGATATTTTTTGTTGTTTCTGAAATGAAACAAGAAACGCATCATATTGTTCTTTGAAAACTAAACAAACAAGACGTGTAACAATCAATAATATTCGTTTCTTAATTGAAACGAAGCCAACGTAACATTTTTGAGCTAATCAACTTTCTTGGAGAGTTTGATCCTGGCTCAGGACGAACGCTGGCGGCGTGCCTAATACATGCAAGTCGAGCGAATCAATGGGAGCTTGCTCTCTTTGGTTAGCGGCGGACGGGTGAGTAACACGTGGGCAACCTGCCTGTAAGACTGGGATAACACCGGGAAACCGGTGCTAATACCGGATAATCCTTTTCCTCTCATGAGGAAAAGCTGAAAGACGGTTTCGGCTGTCACTTACAGATGGGCCCGCGGCGCATTAGCTAGTTGGTGAGGTAACGGCTCACCAAGGCGACGATGCGTAGCCGACCTGAGAGGGTGATCGGCCACACTGGGACTGAGACACGGCCCAGACTCCTACGGGAGGCAGCAGTAGGGAATCTTCCGCAATGGACGAAAGTCTGACGGAGCAACGCCGCGTGAGCGATGAAGGCCTTCGGGTCGTAAAGCTCTGTTGTTAGGGAAGAACAAGTACCGGAGTCACTGCCGGTACCTTGACGGTACCTGACCAGAAAGCCACGGCTAACTACGTGCCAGCAGCCGCGGTAATACGTAGGTGGCAAGCGTTGTCCGGAATTATTGGGCGTAAAGCGCGCGCAGGCGGTCCTTTAAGTCTGATGTGAAAGCCCACGGCTCAACCGTGGAGGGTCATTGGAAACTGGGGGACTTGAGTGCAGAAGAGGAAAGCGGAATTCCACGTGTAGCGGTGAAATGCGTAGAGATGTGGAGGAACACCAGTGGCGAAGGCGGCTTTCTGGTCTGTAACTGACGCTGAGGCGCGAAAGCGTGGGGAGCAAACAGGATTAGATACCCTGGTAGTCCACGCCGTAAACGATGAGTGCTAAGTGTTAGAGGGTTTCCGCCCTTTAGTGCTGCAGCTAACGCATTAAGCACTCCGCCTGGGGAGTACGGCCGCAAGGCTGAAACTCAAAGGAATTGACGGGGGCCCGCACAAGCGGTGGAGCATGTGGTTTAATTCGAAGCAACGCGAAGAACCTTACCAGGTCTTGACATCCTCTGACAACCCTAGAGATAGGGCTTTCCCCTTCGGGGGACAGAGTGACAGGTGGTGCATGGTTGTCGTCAGCTCGTGTCGTGAGATGTTGGGTTAAGTCCCGCAACGAGCGCAACCCTTGATCTTAGTTGCCAGCATTCAGTTGGGCACTCTAAGGTGACTGCCGGTGACAAACCGGAGGAAGGTGGGGATGACGTCAAATCATCATGCCCCTTATGACCTGGGCTACACACGTGCTACAATGGATGGTACAAAGGGCTGCAAAACCGCGAGGTTGAGCCAATCCCATAAAACCATTCTCAGTTCGGATTGTAGGCTGCAACTCGCCTACATGAAGCCGGAATCGCTAGTAATCGCGGATCAGCATGCCGCGGTGAATACGTTCCCGGGCCTTGTACACACCGCCCGTCACACCACGAGAGTTTGTAACACCCGAAGTCGGTGGGGTAACCTGGGGCAAAACTTAACATCTTATTGTATTTATAGGAAGTTAAGTTTTGTCCTAGGAGCCAGCCGCCTAAGGTGGGACAGATGATTGGGGTGAAGTCGTAACAAGGTAGCCGTATCGGAAGGTGCGGCTGGATCACCTCCTTTCTAAGGATATAAGCTGGACATAAGAGCCAGACAAGTTTCACGTTCTTTGTTTGTTTAGTTTTGAGAGAGCAATTCTCTCAGAGCTTTTTTTATTCGTTCTTTGAAAACTAGATAATCGTAATGAAGAAGTCAAGTAAAACATCGAGTTAATCGCCATTTTAGTTTTTCTCTCTATTTAATTAGAGGTAAACCTTTTAGGTTAAGTTAGAAAGGGCGCACGGTGAATGCCTTGGCACTAGGAGCCGATGAAGGACGGGACTAACACCGATATGCTTCGGGGAGCTGTAAGTAAGCTTTGATCCGGAGATTTCCGAATGGGGGAACCCACTGCTCGTAATGGAGCAGTATCTTTATCTGAATACATAGGATATTGAAGGCAGACCCGGGGAACTGAAACATCTAAGTACCCGGAGGAAGAGAAAGCAAACGCGATTCCCTGAGTAGCGGCGAGCGAAACGGGAACAGCCCAAACCGAAAGGCTTGCCTTTCGGGGTTGTAGGACACTCAACATGGAGTTACAAAGGAACGGGGTAGATGAAGCGATCTGGAAAGGTCCGTCATAGAAGGTAAAAGCCCTGTAGTTGAAACTTCGTTCCCTCCTGAGTGGATCCTGAGTACGGCCGGACACGTGAAATCCGGTCGGAAGCAGGGAGGACCATCTCCCAAGGCTAAATACTCCCTAGTGACCGATAGTGAACCAGTACCGTGAGGGAAAGGTGAAAAGCACCCCGGAAGGGGAGTGAAATAGTTCCTGAAACCGTGTGCCTACAAGTAGTCAAAGCCCGTTAATGGGTAATGGCGTGCCTTTTGTAGAATGAACCGGCGAGTTACGATCCCATGCAAGGTTAAGTTGAAGAGACGGAGCCGCAGCGAAAGCGAGTCTGAATAGGGCGTATTTTAGTATGTGGTCGTAGACCCGAAACCAGGTGATCTACCCATGTCCAGGGTGAAGTCCAGGTAACACTGGATGGAGGCCCGAACCGACGCACGTTGAAAAGTGCGCGGATGAGGTGTGGGTAGCGGAGAAATTCCAATCGAACTTGGAGATAGCTGGTTCTCTCCGAAATAGCTTTAGGGCTAGCCTCACGTTGTTAGAGTCTTGGAGGTAGAGCACTGTTTGGACTAGGGGCCCTCATCGGGTTACCGAATTCAGACAAACTCCGAATGCCAAAGACTTATCCGTGGGAGTCAGACTGCGAGTGATAAGATCCGTAGTCAAAAGGGAAACAGCCCAGACCACCAGCTAAGGTCCCAAAGTATACGTTAAGTGGAAAAGGATGTGGAGTTGCTTAGACAACCAGGATGTTGGCTTAGAAGCAGCCACCATTTAAAGAGTGCGTAATAGCTCACTGGTCGAGTGACTCTGCGCCGAAAATGTACCGGGGCTAAACGTATCACCGAAGCTGTGGATTGACACCATTAGGTGTCAGTGGTAGGAGAGCGTTCTAAGGGCGTTGAAGCCAGACTGTAAGGACTGGTGGAGCGCTTAGAAGTGAGAATGCCGGTATGAGTAGCGAAAGATGAGTGAGAATCTCATCCACCGAATGCCTAAGGTTTCCTGAGGAAGGCTCGTCCGCTCAGGGTTAGTCGGGACCTAAGCCGAGGCCGAAAGGCGTAGGCGATGGACAACAGGTTGATATTCCTGTACCACCTCTTTATCGTTTGAGCAACGGGGGGACGCAGGAGGATAGGGTAATCGCACTGCTGGATATGTGCGTGTAAGCAGTTAGGCTGGTGAATAGGAAAATCCGTTCACCGCGAAGGCTGAGCTGTGATGCCGAGGGAAATAGAGTACCGAAGTTCCTGATTCCACACTGCCAAGAAAAGCCTCTAGCGAGATGAAAGGTGCCCGTACCGCAAACCGACACAGGTAGGCGAGGAGAGAATCCTAAGGTGAGCGAGAGAACTCTCGTTAAGGAACTCGGCAAAATGACCCCGTAACTTCGGGAGAAGGGGTGCTCATTGAGGTGAATAGCCTCGATGAGCCGCAGTGAATAGGCCCAGGCGACTGTTTAGCAAAAACACAGGTCTCTGCGAAGCCGCAAGGCGAAGTATAGGGGCTGACGCCTGCCCGGTGCTGGAAGGTTAAGAGGAGGGGTTAGCGTAAGCGAAGCTCTGAATCGAAGCCCCAGTAAACGGCGGCCGTAACTATAACGGTCCTAAGGTAGCGAAATTCCTTGTCGGGTAAGTTCCGACCCGCACGAAAGGCGTAACGATCTGGGCACTGTCTCAACGAGAGACTCGGTGAAATTATAGTACCTGTGAAGATGCAGGTTACCCGCGACAGGACGGAAAGACCCCATGGAGCTTTACTGTAGCCTGATATTGAATTTTGGTACAGCTTGTACAGGATAGGTAGGAGCCTGAGATGCCGGAGCGCCAGCTTCGGTGGAGGCGTCGGTGGGATACTACCCTGGCTGTATTGAAATTCTAACCCGCACCCCTCATCGGGGTGGGAGACAGTGTCAGGTGGGCAGTTTGACTGGGGCGGTCGCCTCCTAAAGAGTAACGGAGGCGCCCAAAGGTTCCCTCAGAATGGTTGGAAATCATTCGCAGAGTGTAAAGGCATAAGGGAGCTTGACTGCGAGACCTACAAGTCGAGCAGGGACGAAAGTCGGGCTTAGTGATCCGGTGGTTCCGCATGGAAGGGCCATCGCTCAACGGATAAAAGCTACCCTGGGGATAACAGGCTTATCTCCCCCAAGAGTCCACATCGACGGGGAGGTTTGGCACCTCGATGTCGGCTCATCGCATCCTGGGGCTGTAGTCGGTCCCAAGGGTTGGGCTGTTCGCCCATTAAAGCGGTACGCGAGCTGGGTTCAGAACGTCGTGAGACAGTTCGGTCCCTATCCGTCGTGGGCGCAGGAAATTTGAGAGGAGCTGTCCTTAGTACGAGAGGACCGGGATGGACGCACCGCTGGTGTACCAGTTGTCTTGCCAAAGGCATCGCTGGGTAGCTATGTGCGGACGGGATAAGTGCTGAAAGCATCTAAGCATGAAGCCCCCCTCAAGATGAGATTTCCCATAGCGTCAAGCTAGTAAGATCCCTGAAAGATGATCAGGTTGATAGGTCAGAGGTGGAAGCGTGGCAACATGTGGAGCTGACTGATACTAATCGATCGAGGACTTAACCAAATAGAAAAGCGGAGGCGACTGTTCAACTTCGAGAGACGTTGGAGAGCCGGCACTGCAAATCCTGCTTTTTGGATTTGTAGGGACGGATTGAAACGGCCGAGAAGTTAGGAGCCGAATCTAGACAGATTACCTCGTTTTTACGAAAACTTCTTCTGTATTATCTAGTTTTGAGGGAATGATCTCTCAAGTAAATAGTCTGGCAATAATGGTGAGAAGGTCACACCCGTTCCCATCCCGAACACGGAAGTTAAGCTTCTCAGCGCCGATGGTAGTTGGGGGCTGTCCCCCTGTGAGAGTAGGACGTTGCCAGGCAAAAAGGAAGACAACCTGTAATGGGTTGTCTTTTTGTATCTGTGAAGATATAGTGGCAAATGAATCTGCCATAGTGCAAAATTGAACAAACATAAGTATCGAAATAAAGCGAAGATTAAGTAAAATATGTTACTATGTTATTGGAAGAAGCTAGTAATCTAAATTGAAGGGTGTGTTTGCATGCCGATACATGCTGAATGGATGACGTTTTCTGGAAGTAAAGGTAATTGTAGAGCTTATGTTGCAGCACTTGAGAATGTAAGGGAACCCCAGCCTACTGTATTAATTATTCAAGAAATCTGGGGGGTGGATACTCACATCCAAGATGTCACCCAAAGGTTTGCTGCAGCTGGATATGTGGCCATCGCTTCTGATCTTTTTGCGGAAAACGGCGTTTGTCGTGATGAACTTAAGCAGGAAAGACTTAGTGAGGCAAAGAACTTTCTTCATTCAATTCCCCATACAGCATGGTTCAACCCACAGGAACGTGAAAGCGCTATATTGAATCAGCCATACGAAAAGCAGGCTGAGCTTCGAACCACATTGGAATCGCTTTTCGGACTCCTGAGTCCAGACAAATCAGTTAATATGATTGATATTCTAATGGATTCAGCCGCTTTTGCAAGAAACACATTTGAAAAATCTAAAGGTATGCCAGTATCTTCAATTGGATTTTGCATGGGGGGATTGCTGTCTGCAGTACTGGCAACCAGAGATCCGCAACATGCTGGTTCGATTGTTTTTTATGGCCGTCCACCCCAGCAGGGGATTGCTGATATTCAGTGTCCAGTCATTGGCTTTTATGGCGGGCAAGATCCAAACATAACAGATTTAGTGCCTAAATTAAAAGAGGAAATGGAGAAGTACGGAAAGTCCTTTGATGTGACTATATATCCAAATGCTAAACATGCATTCTTTAACGATACGAATCCTACCTATAATGTCAATTATTCTCGCGATGCATTTGCAAGATCACTCGTCTTTTTAAATCAAGTAACATCTAAATGATTTTATGGACAAGTTATTCAATCGGAAATGGTAATCCCCATTTTCGATAGAATAATTGAGAAAACAAAACTTGGGCTGTTAGGCAGTCCAAGTTTTATTTGAAAGATAACAAAGATTGAAAGTATTAAATAGGGGATGGAGGAAGTTGATGATTCACATCGTGAACGGGGATATAGTGGGAAGTAAGCTTGTTAACCTTCCGGGCGAAGTTCTTGTTTGGAGAGAAATGTACGATTTGGGGCCATTTTCAAAAGATTGGTCGATGGAAGAATGGATTGAACAGCGCGCTTTCTTTTTCGAAAACAAATTAGCTATTCCAAGTTCGTTTTTTATTAAAAATAGTGAAGAACAAAATCGGTATCTGGAAGGAATTAATAGAGATGAAGAGCTTGTTCTTTGGTTTGAACATGACCGATATGATCAGACTATGCTAATGTATTTACTAAACGAGCTTGCAAAAAAGGAATTCTCAAACATTTCCATGGTGACGATTGATCAGTATCCTGGGATTGTGCCTTTTCATGGACTTGGACAATTGACATCATCACAATTAGAAGAACTTTTTTATAAAAAGAAAAGACCGATTTTCGCTGATGAAATAGATGAAGCAATTACTGGATGGAATGCCTATACATCTCACAATCCAAGAAATTTAGAAAAATGGCTTGGAACCACTAAAAAGAAGCTGCCATTTCTTAAACAAGCCTTACAAAATCACCTGAGTTATTTCCCATCATTAAGTTCAAAATTAAATGAAGTGGAAGAGATGTGCGTAAACCAATTGAAAGAAAATCCATGCTCCTTTTGGCAATTATTTCAATATATAAGTGAACGTAGAACAGGTGATGGATTAAGTGATTTCCATTTAGCTGCCATATTAAATGAGCTTATGAGCGGCGAAGCTCCATTAATAGTGTCCGATAAGCCATTACCAAATTATCTAGACCCCAAAATCAATCCAAATCTACAGCTAATGAATGGGGATAAGAGATTTGAACGGGATTGGTGGGTTGGCGGAGTCAATCTTAAAGATAACCAATGGTTTCTGGATGAAAAAGGGCATTTATTCCTCACTTGAATTTTTCGTAATAGAAAAGGTACAATATGGATTGATAAATTTATAGAATGAGTAGGGAAAAAGTCATGATTGCAAAGACAGAAGAGGATTTTAATGGATTAAAGGAAATCGGCAGGATTGTTGCTGCCATTCGAGATGAGTTGGTACATAGAACAAAACCAGGTATAACGACAAAAGAACTTGATGAGATTGCCGGCGAGATGTTTGAAAAAGCTGGTGCTATCTCGGCTCCTAAAGGGGAGTATGATTTTCCTGGCTATACCTGCATTAGTGTGAATGAAGAGGTAGCTCATGGAATTCCAGGAAATCGCGTCATTAAAGAAGGGGATTTGGTGAATGTGGATGTGTCCGGTTCCAGGAATGGATATTTTGCCGATACTGGAATTTCCTTTGTCGTAGGTAATGGAGATGAAGTTTTAAAAAGATTATGTGAGGTCGCCAAACAGGCGTTTGAAGCTGGAATTAAGAAGGCAAAACCAGGTTCTAAAAAAAGTGGATTAGGAAAGGTTGTCTACCAGACTGCCAGACAGCAGGGATTTACCGTGATTAAAAACCTAACAGGACATGGGATAGGCCGGACAATCCATGAAAAACCCGAGTACATTTATAATTATTTTGAACGGTCAGATGATGAATTGCTAATGGAAGGAATGGTAATTGCTTTTGAGCCATTTATTTCGACGCTAGAAGAGGATGTATTTGAAAAGGGTGACGGCTGGACGTATATTACGGAAGAGAGTTTTGTGGCTCAGTACGAGCATACGATGATCCTTACGAAGGATGGGCCGATTATTACAACGCTTTAATGAAGGGGTGCTCTGGGCGCCTCTTTTTTTAGTTTTTACGATAAAATATGTTAATATATAACAATATACTGAACGCGGAAGGATGGAAAGGGATGTCAATAGAAAGTGTAAAGGCTCATTTTAAAAAGTGGAATCGTGACTCTGATGTGATGGAATTTGAAACATCCAGTGCGACAGTGGAGCAAGCTGCTGAGACGATAGGTGTTATACCTGCTCGAATTGCCAAGACAATCTCTTTTAGGGGAGACGGGGAAAAAGCAATTTTGATTGTTGCTGCTGGCGATGCCAAAATTGATAATAAGAAATTCCGTCAAGCCTTTGGGATCAAAGCGCGAATGCTCAGCCCTGATGAAGTACTTGAACAAACCGGACATGCTATTGGCGGTGTTTGTCCATTTGGGCTGAAAAATGATCTGGGTGTTTATCTTGATCGATCAATGAAGCGGTTTGAGACGGTTTTTCCGGCATGCGGAAGCACGAACTCTGCCATCGAATTGACGAATGATGAATTGCTGTCATTTTCAAATGCAAAAGAATGGGTAGATGTTTGTAAAGGCTGGGAAGAGGAAGTGGTAAAAGAAAAAGTTGGTCAATTAAATAATTAATTGACTTTTCTGGCTTTGGTATGGGGATTCAAAAGCATTTTACTACTTTCTAAAAAAATGAATTTTATTAATATTCTTTCAACTAAAAAAATGGTAAACTAGAAAAAACGAACATGAGTGAGGTTTACCATGATAAAAGCGATATTTTTTGATTTAGACGATACTCTCCTTTGGGATCAAAAGAGTATTAAGGAAGCGTTTGTGGCAACGTGTAAAATAGCTGAGGAGCGATATGGAATTAACTCTGAAGAGCTTGAGGAGGCGGTTCGCGAGGCTGCAAGAACGCTTTATGCTTCCTATGAATTTTATCCATTTACGCAAATGATTGGGATTAATCCGTTTGAGGGATTATGGGGGAATTTCTTAGATATTCATGATGAATTTCCAAAAATGAAGGCTGCGGTTCCTCTTTATCGGAAGGATGCATGGACATTGGGCTTAAAAAAAATGGGCGTGGATGACCCAGATTTTGGCTTATTGTTAGCTGAACGTTTCCCAGTAGAACGGAGGAATGCCCCGTTTGTGTATGATGAAACATTTCAGACACTATCTGAACTCAGTGGAAATTATCAGCTGCTTCTTTTAACAAATGGCTCACCAGATTTGCAAAATACCAAACTGTCCATTACACCTGAACTTGTCCCATTTTTTGATCAAATTGTTATCTCAGGTGATGTTGGCAGGGGGAAGCCAGATCCAGTAATTTTTGAACATGCCTTATCTTGTATGGATGTTCAAAAAGAGGAAGTCATTATGGTTGGAGATAATCTCATGACTGATATTCTTGGTGCCAATCGTGCTGGAATTAAATCAGTTTGGATAAATCGTCATCAAAAAGTGAGAACAGAGGTTATTCCTACATACGAAATTCAGCACTTGAGTGAATTATTTCGTATTTTGAAAGAGTTAAATTAGTTGCGGGTCATACCCCTCAGTAAAGTGGAGAGGTATGACCTTTTTATTTTTATATACTTATCAATGGACCGGTGATAAAGGTTCTGGTGTTTTGATTTTTGAACGATTTAACATCTCCGATACGGTTACACATTTATAACCGTTTTTAGTCAAATATAATAAAATGCTGTCAAGTGCTAGAACCGTTTGACAGGTTTGGGCTTTTCCATTATTATGCCAATCATGGAGGAGGATGATATCTCCTGGTTTTACCGATGATGTTACATGCCTTGTTATTTTATCGGCTGGAGGATTATTCCAATCTCTAGGGTCTTGATGCCATGACCAAAGGATAACCATTTTTCCATTTTTAACGGCTGTTGTTACAATTATGTCATCGTAATTTCCTCCAACAGGGCGATATAAAGTCGGTTTATAGCCAATAATTCCTTGAATGACTCGATCTGTTTGCTCAATTTCTGATGTTAAAGTTTCAGCCGAAATATGATGATTGAAATGATTATAGGTATGATTTGCGACTTCGTGTCCCTCTTTAATCTCCCGTCGTATAATTTCAGGGGAGTCTTTAGCTTTTTTTCCTGTGACAAAAAACGTTCCTTTTGCATGATATTTCGCTAAAGTATCTAGAATGAGCGGAGTGAAAACAGGATGAGGTCCATCATCAAATGTAATAGCTACCATCTTTTCCTTCGTGTTAACCTCCCAAACGACATTCCCTGATTTTTCAAAATCTTTCCGCCCTTTTGCGAAAGCAAAATCATTTGTTGGAAAGCTAAAAAGTGCAGTGATTAGAAAAATGGAAATGAATTTTTTCACATTTCATCTACTCCTATTTCTGATTATGCTTAGTTTATGGACTCTCGTTCTTATTATGAAAAAATCAATATAAGGATTTTATAGTAAAAACGATTATTGAATAGAAAAGTCAGTACTGGCTACTTTCAAATTGGACCCATGATTTGCAAATAATCGAATTAGTGCGGGGTATGATTGAGATTTTAGAACAAAATTTAAGGCCAGCTTTCGTAATGAAAACTGGCCAAGTCCTTTTTTAAAAAGGATATAAATAATACGTAATAAATCCAACAATGATGCCTGTAATGGCGCCGAAAAATACTTCCATTGGTTCATGTCCCAATAATTCTTTTAATTTCTCGCGATATTCTGCCTGTCTAACGTTGGGAAGTTTTAAACTTTCTCTTAATCGATTGAAATCAACCAATAATTTATTTAACACTTCAGCATGATATCCTGCATGTCTGCGAACACCAGTAGCATCGTGCATCACGATGACGGAAACCACGACACAAATGGCAAAATCATTTGAATGGAATCCTGAGGTTAAACCGATCGCTGTCGTCAAAGAAATAATCGTGGCTGTATGAGAGCTTGGCATTCCCCCCGTACTGAACATCAGTTTCCACTTTAATTCTCTTGAAACGAAGAGGTGAATCGGAATCTTTGCAAATTGGGCAATAAGCATTGCAAAAAGTGCTGCCCAAATAGGATATGATAAAAACATTTGATCCTCCTAGTTTGTTTCATTAAACTGATATATCTTGTATTGTACCTTAAAAGGAAATAGAAATCCCTAAAGAGAGAATTGTTTTAAGAAAAAAATAATATTCAAAACGAAAAAGTGAAAGGAAGAAAGCACTCTTGGTCTAGGAGTACTTTTAATTTTTTTAAACTTTCTATAAGGTATCGGTGCCGGGTTTATGTTATTATAGTATAGTGAATTTTACTGGAGCTTATCATTACTTAGGAGAGGATATTGGATGAATAAAGAAGTGGTACCTTCTCCGCAGAAGGTTGAGAGTGCAGCACTTTTGAATAGAAGCATAACGTCAAGTTTGTTTACAGATTTAAAGTACCTTTTTAAAGCACCTGTACTGGTAGCAAATGTACTGCCCGTTTTTACTGGATTCTGGTTAGCATTATTTTTTACCGGTGCTTCTTTTGCAGATCACTTGAGTTTATTTTTGTTAACGATGTTAGGAAGTACGATGGTCATTGCGGGAGCCTTGGTGATCAATAATTGGTACGATGTTGATATTGATAGCGTGATGGAACGGACAAAAAAACGTCCAACCGTAACGGGCCACATTTCATTAAAAGTGGTATTAGCGATGGGAATAGCCTTTACGGTTATTGGCTTTGTTCTCTTGCTCTTTACCACCATGGAAGCAACTTTATATGCTTTAGTTGGATGGGTTTCATATGTTATTTTGTACACCATGTGGTCAAAACGCAGATATACACTTAATACGGTGATTGGCAGTGTTTCCGGCGCCGTCTCGCCGTTAATTGGTTGGACAGCCATTACCTCGGGATTCCATGTAGTTCCACTCATGATGTTTCTCATTTTATTTATTTGGCAAATGCCGCATACGTTTGCCATTGCAATGAGGAAATGTAATGAATATAAAGCGGCAGGGGTCGCAATTGTGCCGGTTGTTTACGGCTTCAAAATGGCAAAGCGGCTAATTGCCGTATATGTCGTATGTCTACTTCCATTACCATTTTATATGGATTCCCTGGGTGTCCCATTTGTCACCATTGCCACACTACTGAACATCGGCTGGATTATCGCCAGCATTTGGGGATTCTATGTCAAAAACGACCTCAAATGGGCCCGTGTCATCTTCCTATATTCAGTCAATTACATCACCATCTTGTTTGTCTTAATGGTAATCGTTACCGGGGTCAGACCCCAGTTGCATTAAAGCGTTACCGCGGTGGGGGTCAGACCCCCGATGAGTTAAAACGTCACTGCGCCGGGGGTCAGACCCCCGGCGTTGACACTTTATGTTATAATATTTGAGTGATGATTTTTATAGGGGGGAATATATAAAGATGGCTCAATTAAATAGCTCAATCCAACATTCGCAGCCTTCATCTAAAAAGGCTGTTTTATATGTAATTTTATTTTTGTTTTTTGCGGCTGCGGGGTTAACCTATGTAAAATGGTTGCCTTATTATCAAAAGACTATCCTTGCTGCGACTACACACTCGATCGGTGCATCTATTTTAGGAGATAAGGCAAATTTGCCATCAGCCTCTTGGAATAGTGCATGGTCTTACGCACTTACCTATTTTACTGCAGTTTGGAAAGCGGCAGTACTAGGGATTTTGCTTGGTTCATTAATACAGGTATTAATACCAACTAATTGGCTTTTGAAGGTTCTTGGAAAAACCTCCTTTGGCAGTACAGCCGTTGCAGGGCTTGCATCATTGCCAGGGATGATGTGCACATGCTGTGCGGCTCCGATCGCCGTAGGTTTACGAAAAAAAAATGTCTCAGTTGGTGCGAGTCTTGCTTTTTGGATAGGTAACCCTACGCTTAATCCAGCTGTATTGATTTTTATGACTTTTGTTTTATCATGGAAGTTTACCTTGCTTCGTCTTTTCTTTGGTATCATCTTAACATTTGGAATAAGTTATTTAGCCAATCGTTTTGCACCGGAAGTGACGCCGGTTGATATCGATCAAATGGTTCAAAAAGCGGAACAAGATTTAACAGGTTCTTTTGCTTCAAGATGGATAAAGAGCCTGGGGAGCATGATTTTATATATCGTTCCAGCATATGTACTTTCAGTCATTCTAATGGGTGTTGTGAAAGTGTGGCTGTTCCCGCACATCAGCGAGGCCGCTGCTAATGGATTGATCACCGTAATCGGTTTTGCTATTGCTGGAATGCTATTTGTCATTCCAACTGCCGCAGAAATTCCTATCATTCAAACCTTTATGTCCTTTGGACTTGGCGGCGGGCCAGCAGCAGCACTATTAATTGCCTTACCATCCGTAAGTCTTCCGTCCCTTATCCTTGTTGGAAAATCCTTCCCTAAAAAAGTATTATTCTTCACCGCCGGTTCTGTCGTAGTAATTGGAATCCTAAGTGGAATAGTCGGGATGTTTTTAATATAAAAAATGGGGGTCAGTCCCCCGGTGCGCTAAAGCATTACTGCACCGGGGGACTGACCCCATTAATTGACCCTATTATTTTCTTCTATATAACTCCATCGATTTATATCCTTCGCCTAAAACTTTTTCCATTTCGACGAGTCGTTTTTCTTGGGTTTCTTTTCGTTTTGCGCTGTATATGTAACGGGCCCAGTCTTTTTGGTAGCCGTAGGTTAGGTCGTTGTAGATTTTTAGGACTTCTTCGTTTTTGTTCAAGTATTGTTTTATATCATCGATATTCACAATATAGTCATCCACACATTGGCTGTTTTTCGGACTGGCAGCCCTTTTTGTTTTCTTTGGTGCGGACTTCAATCCTACCACAGTAAAAACATCATTTAGGCTAACCATCCGCGAAAATTTAATGCTGCTCTCCTGAATATAACCTTCTTCATCAACTGGCAGGTTGTTAATGAAGCTGTCACGGTCTATGTATTCTTTATAGGTTGGATTGCCCTTTTTCGGATAGGCAAAATATAGGTAGCCGTTATCCTCTAGTAATTGTTGACCAACCACCATCTGAAGCTGCCTTGAAAATTCCTCTAACTTAAAAATAAAAATAAAAATTAAATCGTATTTGCTATTTTTGATAGATGTATCAAATTCTAATTCATTGAAGTCATCCATTTCTTCAGGATTTTGTAGAATTAATTTTCTCGGATATTTTGTAAGATTAAGTTTTTCAATAACACTTTTCTGTGAATTCATTATATAAACTCCTCCTCCTTGAATTCATTTTATATATGGAATTCAAGGAATTCAATGATGCTTCGTAAATAAGATCATAGGCAATAGCTATATGGCTAAATTCTTTGCCGTACCTGTTCCCTTGGCATTCGAATAGTTAAAACCAGGATTCCGGCACCAATTATCACACTGATTATGGCCATCACGTGAAAATGCCCAGTAGTTATTTGATGACCGAAAAGAATGCCCAGTAAACTTGAAGAAAAAATGGTCCCAATGTAACGGGAGGTCATAAAAAGTCCTGAAGCTGCTCCCGTTTCAGCAGGCGGTACAAAAGAATAGAGAGCCGTTTGTAAACCGAGGTTGTTAAATCCATTGCTCAAGCCTAAAACGGAAAGACAAAAGAAAATCCACATGGCTGATGAGGACTCCTTAATGGTCAGCAGCATGAGGGAACCCAATATAATCGTAGCTGATCCGGCATATAAAGCAGGCTTCGAACCTTTGTGATCGATCCAGCGGCCAGTAAGTGGAGAGACAATTACACCGAAACCTGCAATCGACAACATGATAAGACCTGTTTTATTTGGGGCGAAATGACGAACGCCCTGTAAGTAAAGTGGAATTCCAAAAAAGATTGAATAAAAAATCACATTAACCAAGATAAACTGTACATAAACAAGACTCATATTTACATTCTTTTTTAAGGAAATGACATCGACAAAAGGGTGATTGCGCTTAGATTCCACCCAATAAAATACGATAGTAAAGACGATACTGGCAATGAGTTTTACCAAGCTAAATCCTTTTTCCAGAGCTAGTAAGAAAAGCAGCCAGCTTAATATAGTCATCGAAAAAAAGAGGATTCCGACATAATCAATTTTCGCCTGACGATTTGTTTTTCGCACATCTTTAGGCAAGATTTTAATCCCCATAAAGAAAGCGGCAATAATGAAAGGAAAATTGACAGTAAAAATCGCCGGCCAATCTCCAAAGTGGACCAAAAACCCCCCGATGGAAGGGCCAAAGGCTGCTGAAACGGATGAAAAAATCGAAAGAATCCCCAGTGCTTGTGCTTGGCCCTCTGTAATTGATTTTCGAATCATTCCCATTCCGGATGGAAAAAGGGCAGAGCTGCCAATGGCTTGGATAATTCGAATCCCGATGAGCCAGCCAAAGCTTGGAGAAAAAGGAGCGGCAATGGAAGCTGCTGCGATCATAATCAAGCCGGTTAAATAGATGCGCTTTGATCCAAACGCATCACCAAATTTCCCCATGACTGGTTGGCCAAGGGCACTGGCTAAATAATAGGTAGAGATGAGCCATGATGCATCCGTAAAGGAAAGCTTAAATTCTTCTTGAATACGAGATAGGGCAACGGCAATCATGGATGAATTCAAGGGATTTAACAAGGTCCCTAAAGCAATGGTCGTTATCAATAGAAGTTGTTTATTTTTGGAAGTACCCATTATTTTACTCCTTTTCGCAGACAAACTATTTCGTAAAACGAATTAATAAGTTTCATTATATCGTATTAATTTTTCCTATACATAGTCTTTTTATTTAGCACCACAATGAAAATACAATAAAGCAATTAGCTTTGTACAAATTAAAAGTCTAATTTTAAAAAAAGTGAGTATTATCTTAGTAGATAAGGAGGCGATTTAGTGAAATCAGTAGGTATCTTAGGAGTAGGTCAAGCAGGAGGTAACATTGCTGAGATAGCATCAACGATGGGCTTTCAAACCGCTCTTATCAACACAAATCAACGGGACGGAGAAGTGAACACCAGGGTAGAGAAGAAATATTTTGTTCCTGGATTTAATGGGGCAGGCCAGGATCGGTCAATTGGTTTAAAAGCAGTTCATGAACATTACCGAGAGATGACTGATTTTGTCAAAAAATCCTTTAAAGACATTAGTCTTTTGCTCGTAGCATTCTCGACAGATGGCGGTACCGGGTCCGGAATGAGTCCGCTGTTGATTGATATTTTATTAGACCAGTTGCCTGGCATTAACATCGGGGCCATTGCTGTTGTTCCAGAACGGAATGTGTTAGCTGGTAACCGAATTAATGCTGCCGAGTGTATCGAGCAGATATCTAAAATAGAAGGAATCTCTTCAGTGTTCCTGGTAGATAATGATCAGATGCGTAAAATTAACCCACAATCCAGTAAACAGCAGATTTATCTTTCTTCGAATCGTAAAGTCATCGAGGCTATTAGCAATGTATTGCAAACAACGCAAAAGAGTTCTTTTTTCGGAAATTTTGATGAAACTGATCTGATGAATATACTAGGCACAAGAGGCGTGACACTCATCTCTACAGCCGCTATAACGGATGCTAAAACAACATCAGATGTTTCCGGCAAAATACAACGTTCTTGGGCAAGTTCCGTCTTTTGCCCTGTTGAAACAACAGGAGTTATTCGTGCAGGCCTCATATATGATGGCCCGGAAAACATGTCAAAGCTGATAAATGTACCTTCTATATTTGAAAAGGTGGGGGAACCACTAGAATTATTTGAAGGGAATTATATTTCGGAGTCTGACCCAACCATCACAACCATTTTGGCCGGGCTGTCCTTCCCAGCCCGGCGCATGCAATCTCTTGAGGAATCACTAGAAAAGAATAAAGAGAGGTTACAATTTCTAGCGAACAAGGAGCATACCCAGAAATATGAGTCACAAGTATCCTGGGCCTCCGGCTTAAAAGCTAAACCACCCGAAAGAAAGCCTGGATCGATTACGAACAAATTATCAAAATATCAAAATTAACAGCATTGAGGCAGCCCTTTATGGACTGCTTCTTTTTTTATGTATGGGAAAGAATAAGAAATCAAATAAAATTCATACTAAAATGGAATTATTTCAAAAAAAGCGGTTATTTCCTTCCTATTAGTGCATATGCTTGCCATAATGAACACTTCGAATTTTGTCGGCGCGGAAGAAATCCCAACTGTAAAGCAAGCAGGTTTAACTGAATCTATCATGAAACTGAAATTTACAATGCAGGAGCTTTGGATTGAGCATGGATGGTGGACGAGAAGTTATATTTAGTCTTGAGAAATCGTGACTTATTGGTCTTTTGACATAATTATTGGACCCTCCTCGCAAATTATTGTGCGTGTCCACGTAACTTATGTTTTCTGAATTAGTGAACATAAGTTATTAAAAATCATGGCAGTATTATTTAACTGGGCAGGATAGTTGAAGAAGAGATTTCAATAAAATAAATAAAAATACCATTTTTCCTAGAGTAGAAAAATGGCAACTTTTTTAGCAGAACTGATTTATTATTTTTTTATTATCAATCCAATTATTACACCTGGAATCACAAATAACAAGGTAGCCATACTAGCCCCCATAACTTTCCCAGAAATACAAAATCAGGAAATCATAATAGACCCAAAGTAGCGAAATATACCGAGAAGACAAAAGGAAGATATGAATAAGTAGTACCATTTCTCCCTGAATCTTTATAGGCATCCCCCATAACAAAGAAGTACAAAAAAGGATAAAACATTAACCATTGATAATTAGCTTGTGCAATGGCTTTTCTCCATGAAAGCTTGAAATGATCACTTCGTTAAATTTGATTGAACAGTAATTAGAAATTCTAAAAACACAATCACAGTACCTTTAAAAAGTTTACCTATTAAAAATTGACCGAATCCTGGAAGTGCAATACTCATAACGACGCTTCTTTCTGTTCGCCACATTGTTCTATTCCTTTGATAGTTTTTCTCGGTCATCAGCCATCGGTGGTTGTTCTAACCAACCATTTTTTATCAATAATTGTACCCCATCTTCTGCAAGTAGCCCAGACTCTGCTATCATCTTTCCGTATTCAATCGCTAGGTCTCTTCTATGACTAAAGGATAAACCTGCACCAAAATATCCGACTGCTGACGAAATCATTATGACAATATGATTTAACATCAACTTATCTGAAAAGGGCGAAATAGTTGAATCTGTAACTTCAGATACCCATGAATTTGGAGATGACAAATTAGATTTAGTTAGTATAGAACTAAGAAGGCCAAATTGTTTTTCACAACCATTTTTACCTCTTAGAAAATAATGTTTCAGTTCTTCTGAATGACAGACTTGTCCAAATCCTAATTCTAATACAACCTTCACACTAACTTTTATCATGTTAAAACAAAGTCCACTAATTTCGATGGCATTTAATGGTCGTATTTTTCCAAACCAACCCGTTAAATAATTTTGATTATTTACAAAGTCAATTTCATTTGGTGTATTTATTCTTGGAGGTTTACTGTATATTCCTTTACTCAGCAATAAAGTTACTATTCGTTTATATAGTTGCATGGTTTCAGTATTACATTGTGTAAAGTACTCAATTTGGTCATCACGTTGTGAAGTAGCTACTGCACCAGCATAGCCCGTTAAGCCAAGTAAAGTCATAACATGCAAATACACCAACAAAAAGGTATCTGTAAATAATGGTGGCGCATCAAGATTAACATCCTCTCCAATTGAATATCCCTTTGGAATAGGATAATTCTCTTGATTAAAAAATCCTGTAATTTTAACTATATGAGATTCTGCAAGGCTACGGGCAAACTCAAGTACCTCTTTAATATCTTTGTCTTTTGCTTTCTCAAAAGAATGTGTGAGGATACAAATAGATAATGAATCGTTCAAATATTGAGTCCAAAGATTTGCTAATTCTGACGAAGTAAGGTTAACGTTATGTATAATGGTTTCCACAAAATGACCCCCAATAAGTAATAACAGCAATCAACAACATAATGAGTGGTAATATTTTCACTTCACTTCACTTTAAATATTATTTGAGTACTGTCTTTTATTTATCCTTTTTTATTTGAATCGATTTCCTATTCTTCTGAAGTTGTGCAAGAAATCCATGAGTAAATACCATATTGGTGAAATCTTAATAAAAGTTATAAATTATAATAACTTCTTTTGACTTTATATATGAACACGTATAAAAAAGTAAGGAGAACCTTTTTACGCAGAACGAGACTGTGAAGAATTTGCACTTAAGCAATGGGGGCTTGAATAACATATGGGATTTCCGGCAAATGATCGCTGCGGCGGTCATTTTTTGAACCGCAGGTTAGTGCATTAATCAGCTATATCATCAGGGGTCAAATTCCATAAGTTTAAAAGAAAAAAGAGTTTCAACCGAAACTCTTTGATTTTTGAGGACTACTCGTTTCTGCCCATCATGATTAATTTTTTGGTTCAAATACCGCCCATATAAAGGTCCAATTGATTATAATCAATGGTTTGCTTACATTATTTTGTAGCATACTATACAAAGCACTTAGATATAACCAACGTTTAAGAGGAAAAAGGGATGGTGTACGATGGAAAAGCAGCTTCCACCTGGCCAATTCGAAACAGAAAAATGGCCAATACTGCATGCAGGTGATGTTCCCAAGTTTGATGAAATCACATGGAATTTTAGGCTTTTTGGTGAAGTAAAAGAAGAAACGTTCTTATCCTATAAGGAAATCATGGAGCTTCCAAAGACCATTTCAAACGTTAACATGCATTGTGTTACCACCTGGTCTAAATTTGATACAACTTTTGAAGGAATTGCACTTAGAGAGTTATTGAAATTTGTTGAAATTAATGAGGGTGTAAAATACATTAAAATTTACGGTTACTACAATGGGGACAGATTTGGTTATTCTGCAAACCTGCCACTTGAGCCTTTATTAGGGGACGATTCTTTGTTTGTATATCGTTGGAAGGATAAAAATCATGATTGGCAGGATATTGATCCAAAACATGGATATCCACTAAGGTTTATTCCACCAGAAGTATTTTATCTATGGAAAGGCTCAAAGTGGGTGTCAGGGATTGAGTTGATGAATGTAGACGATGCTGGTTTTTGGGAAGAGCGGGGCTATTCGATGACAGCAAATCCATTTAAAGAAGAGCGGTACCGTTAACATAGATTAATCTACCAAACAAAAAGGATGGTGAGAAGTACTTAAACTTATGATGCTTTGTTTCTAATAGAGAAGCAAGGCATTTTTTTGTAACGGGGAGGTAAGCTTAATAACAACATCTTTTATGAGAAAATCAAATTATTATTAGCAATTTTATAATTATCTAAAAATTCCACCAATCAAATAAGGGTCACCTAACTGGAGGCTCATATTTATGATTTCATTTTATCTATAGTGTTCTTCGTAGAACATGAAGCACTTGCAATCATTCGAAAATTTATTTTTGTAGTCTTATCCCCATCCATGTCCTTAATTTTGCCGTATTAGAAAAAAAGGTTGAGTAAGGAAGGTTTGGCAAATTATAAGAAGAAGGAGGTTTTGAGATGAAATTTACTATTCGTATTTTCTTTAGGGAAAACTTTAATAATTCAATATTTGAAAGAGAGCTAAAAAAATCATTAGAGGAAATTAGTGTATCTGTTTCTAGTATTAAGTTTAATCTATTTGAAGAAAAACACATACATAATAAAAGGAAAATTATTGAGGTGAATGTTGAAGTTAAAGGGGATTTCATCGATTACAGAACTGTTTTCGGTTGTGTATTTTTAGTAATAGATGAACTTTCATTAGAATTATCTGGATTAGATATAAATGAATAATAGGCTTCCCTAAGTGCTTTGTATTTCTAAATTTTCCTAATAAAAAATTTGTTTTTTAAGGAGGAAATTTATGAAAGAATTTATTATTTCATATATAGAAGATAATGAAATTGGTGGCCATAAACAAAGCTCCTGCACTCCATAGATGGCCGCAAGCATTGGTTTTTAATCGGAACAAACCCAAATATCGCTTTTCTTTATTACTAGTTCAACCACAATCGTCTTAAGTGGAAATTATCTTTCAACGGGCTTCAGTTTTGAAAACAATAGTGTCAGTGTCTAAGTGGGTAATAATTCTAACACTTTGAGTCCAAAGGTGGAGTTTAATAATGGACCTGTTTAAAATCGGATACAAAATATCCTCAGATGATGGATATTCAAGTAACGTCTTCAAAGAAACGATTGAATACAAATCCCCAAAAACACCTCTATATTCAGGAAAAACTTGATCCAATATGGATTAAATTGAAGTTTAGTTTATACAAAGATCCCTGTGACATTCTTGTTAGATTACGAAGGTTTAAGAACTGAATCCCTCGTTTTTTATAGGGCTCTAAATCCTCTTTGTAATACATCTCGCAGAGAAGATTAGTGTCAATAGGATCAGTCTTAACTTTTCTTAAACTTGAACTTTTTGCTCGAGACCCTCAAGAGTACGAGAAACTTTAAATTCCTTACGAAATGGCTTGCCCTTATCCAAATAAGCTCCCATTTAAATTTCTTCTTTAGTGAATGGGGGCTTTAGTTAAATGTGAGGATCCGAAATGGAAGAAACTTGGTGACCGCTGCGGAGGTCTTTATATTTATTAAAGTAACGTGGCAGGATAGTTGAGGATGGGTTGTAGTTACTAATAGACAATTTAAAGATACATTTTCATTGAACATATAAAAAACCTATATAAATTCCTTTAATTAAAGAATTTTATAAGAGGTTTTTTATATGTTGCTCTTCGAAAAATATTTCCGAGTATCTTCACGTATTTGTTTAGGTAAGGTACGTTCAAGCTCTTCATTTAACCATGATAGAGTTTTACTACGCAAAAAATCACGCATTTTTTCTTCCGCAGAAAGCATAACTAAATTAATGGTGCAAGAGGAAGGGGCTGAACAGCAGTTTTTTCTATAAAGATAACCATTATCTTTAATATTTTTACATTGAAAAATAGGCTTAGGACCTTCAACTGCTTCAATTACATCCCAAAAGGAAATATCTTCTGGGGACTTAGATAACCTATATCCGCCCTTTACACCAGGGACTGAAATTACAATGCCAGCCTTGGATAATTTACCGAAAACTTTTGAAAGAAATGTCTCAGAAAGTCCTTGGAATTCTGCCAAATCTTTTATCCCAATACTTTCCTTGGAAGGAGCATCAATTAAATAAACCAGACAATGTAAAGCATATTCAACTCCGACACTATACTGCATATAAGCTCACCTGCTTTGATTTTAAGGGTTACAAATTGTATCTTATGTGTATTTAGAGTGTTAGTCAAATTAAAGAAATCTTTTTTGGGTAAATCATATAAATTGACAAAAATAATTATAGTATATATTATAGACAATATTAATCGACGATTAATTTTGTCCTTAATCAGTCATCTGAAATTCATTTTATAGGAGAAAGGGTGGAAATGAAATTGGAACAACGAATTGATTATTACAATGTAGCACCAGCAGCACTTAAAATAATGATGGAAATGGAAAAGTATACAAAAACTACAGGTATAGACCGTAAACTTCGTGAACTTATAAAAATTCGGGCTTCTCAAATAAACGGCTGTGCATATTGTTTGAATATGCATACAGCAGATGCTCGAAAAATGGGTGAAACAGAACAAAGAATATACTGTGTTAGTGCTTGGCAAGAGTGTGAATTCTATACAGAAGCAGAAAAAGTAGCTTTAGAGTTCACAGAGCATGTAACATTAATTCCGACAAAACGTGTTCCTGACGAGCTTTACCAAAGAGTGCGTGAACACTATGACGAGAAGCAGTATGTTGACCTTGTTCTAATAATTAATCAAATTAACAGTTGGAATAGAATTTCTATATCAATGGGAAATACAGCAACTGAAAAATAATTACTCTCAAAGAAATCTAATAGTGTTCGTCTTTAATTTGTACACAAAAAGCATCCAAATGAACCAGTTTGGATGCTTTTCCATTTTAAGTTCACATCAAGATTGTGAAAATTTTACTTAAACTATCGGGTGTGATATTTAAATAAGGTGTCGCCTCATATCTTGTTGAGCTAACGGTCAGGTTCGGAGAGAAATGCAGATCAACAGGGGAGAGGTAAACCAGCGCCCTTTGATTTCCTTGGCTTTAGACACTATTGTGGGAAGAGCAAACAAGGAAAATTCCGTGTGAAATGGAAATCAAGCAGGAAGAAAGTACAAGGCAATCTAAGAGAAACTAAAGAATGGTTGCAGAATAATTGAAATAAAGATATTCATATGATTATGGATTATTTAAGAGACTTTTAAAAAATCAAGAGGATACTGGAAATCTGATTAAACCGTACTATGGAGTGGAAGCCGGTAACAAGCTTACAGCTCTTTTAAAGGAACATATTCTAATTGCCGGTAAAATTATTGATGCAGCGAAAAAAGGGGAAAATGCAAAGGTTACTCAATTCAACAAAGATTGGCACCGGAATGCAGATCAAATAGTGGACTTCTTAACAAAAAAAAGCGAACCCAAATTGGTCTAAGCAAGTCCTAACATCAATGTTCTATACTCATTTAAAATTAACGACAACTGAAGTAGAGGATCACTTAAAAGGGAACTGGGCAGATGAAATTAAGACAGTTGACATAAATCAAAATCAACTTATCCATATGGGGAACGTTCTTGCAGATGGAATCATAAAGCAATTTCCGCATAAATTTAAGTAAAAAATGGAGTGCCAGGCACAATAGTGCCTGGCACCTTATTTGGCAAAAATTGCTTCAAGGAAAATAGGGGGGTATAGCAGTGACTTCTTTAATTTTTGTGTAGAATTTTCCATAAATGTAGTATACTGAAATTCTAAATACTATAAATTTTTATGTGTAAATCAGCCGCGGAGGGTGTCATTCTTGATTGAAACCTTACTTATTAATTTCCTTTTTCTTCTTTTTCCAGTATTAATTTTTTTATTATTCTTTGAAAACAAACATCATAATTATAACAAATACATATTGATCTTTTTTGGGTCTGTTTCAATGATTCTTTGTATGGCTTTTCCAATCAAATTACATATCGGCTTTATTTATGATTTGCGCTATATACCTTTTCTAATTGTTGCTCTTTTTGGAGGCTACAAATATGCATTTCCAATGTATATTGTTTTGAATGTGTACCGGTTCATGATAGGCGGAGACGGAATTTTTCAGTCGCTCATTTTCGCTACCGTTATTTTTGCATTAGTTCCTTTATTACATAAAATAGTGACCAAGCAGAGCTCACATAAACGAGTGATCATTGCAGCCATTACAGCTTTCCTGACAAACGTACTTTACCTTATTAGTCTTACTTTCTTCTTGCCGGAGTTGAATCGGGAATTCTGGCTCCTAACCATAAATGCTTTAACCACTTATGTTGTTGGAATAAGCGCTATCATGCTATTAATTGAGAAAATTATTTCTAATATAAAAATACGTCAATCATTTTTGCATTCCGAGAGATTAAATGTCATTAGCGAGTTATCTGCTAGTGTCTCCCATGAAATAAGAAATCCGCTTACCGTGACAAGCGGTTTTCTGCAGCTGCTGAATAAATCAGAGACCATAACAAAGCAAGAAAAAGAGTATATTGAGTATTCACTTTTAGAATTAAATCGAGCAGAAAAAATTGTCAGTGATTTTCTAGCTTTTGCCAAACCGCAATGTGATAACATGATATTCTCCAATCTAAAAGATGAAACAGAGTATGTAAAAAACATCATTACTCCATATGCTAATATGTACCTCGTCGATATCCAGTTTACCTTTCATAACACGTTAAATTTTACATATGATAAAAACCAAATCCAGCAATGCTTAATTAATTTGTATAAGAATGCGATCGAGGCCATGAGAGAGAGCGGCGGTACCCTGTACATAGATGTTTCTGAACAGAAAAAAGGCATCGTTATCAATATTAGAGATACGGGAGTCGGAATGACGAAAGAAGAAATTTTACGTTTAGGAAGCCCTTATTACTCAACAAAAAAAGAAGGAACCGGCCTTGGCATGCTAATGGTATATAGCACCATTGATAAAATCAAAGGAAAAATAGAAGTAGAAAGCGAAAAAGGAAAGGGAACCAATTTTCAAATTACGATTCCAAGCAGTGGGGGCCTGTCCCCCGACGGAGTAAAGCGTTAAAGCAGTGGGGGTCAGACCCCATGGGAGAACCCCAAAGGAGGGATAGGTATGGAGAAACTGTTGGAAGGGAAAACGGCTTTTATTACTGGTTCAGCGAGTGGGATTGGTTTGGAGATTGCTAGGTCTTTTGCTTTTGAAGGGGCTAGCGTGGTGATTTCAGATTTAAATAGTGAAAAATGTGAGCAGGTTGTTTCTGAGTTTCGGGATCGAGGTTTTCAGGCGACAGCCGCACCATGTGATGTGACTGATGAGGATGGTTATAAGAAAAGTCTGGAATTGACACGAAAAACTTTTGGAACGGTGGATATTTTAGTTAATAATGCAGGTCTTCAATATGTAGCGCCTCTAGAAGAATTTCCAACAGAAAAATTCGAGCTTTTAGTGAAAGTGATGCTGACGGCTCCATTTATTGGCATTAAAAATGTTTTTCCATTTATGAAGAAGCAGGGATTTGGCCGGATCATCAACATCGCTTCGATAAATGGAGTCATTGGCTTTGCGGGAAAAGCGGCCTATAATAGTGCGAAACATGGGGTTATTGGATTAACAAAAGTAGCTGCATTAGAAGGGGCAGAACATGGAATTACCGTCAATGCCCTCTGCCCGGGCTATGTTGACACACCACTTGTAAGAAACCAGCTAGGCGATTTAGCAAAAACGAGAAATGTTAGTTTAGATCGGGTAATGGAAGAGGTATTATACCCGTTGATACCGCAAAAACGACTATTATCAGTGACAGAAATTGCTGATTATGCAGTCTTTTTATCTAGTGATAAAGCAAAGGGAGTTACAGGTCAGGCGGTTATTTTGGATGGAGGCTATACAGTCCAATAAGATACATACGAAATCAAAAGGGTGTTCCAATTAGATTGGGACACCCTTTTGATTCTAAAATATTTTTACAAGAAGCAAGTCCTACATCATTAAGTGGCTTCTATTCCTTAATTAAGCCAATCTCAACCAATCTTTGGTAAAGGAAGTCACCAGCAGTAATCGCCGGATATCTTTCTGGATTATCTTCCGTGATACAAGACGGAATCGTTTCTAGTAAGCAATTGCTGTAAGGATGTACAAAGAATGGCATTGAATAGCGAGCCGTATTTTCACCAGCAGGATTCACTACACGATGTGTTGTTGCCGGAATGACTTCATTCGTAATACGAGACAGCATATCCCCTGCATCTACAATGATCTGCCCAGGCTTCGCCTTAACAGGCATCCATTCTCCATCACGAGTTAATAGTTCTAATCCAGAAGCAGTAGATTCTACTAATAATGTAATTAAATTAATGTCTTCATGTTCAGCTGCCCGGATTGCATTCGGATCCATAGATTCATCTAGTGGCGGATAATGAATGGTACGAAGAATGCTATTGCCTTCATGAATCATATCAGAGAAAAAATTGGGGCGAAGATCAAAGTGCATCGCAAGTGCTTCCAGCATATTTCGTGCAACTCGCTCTAATTCGCGATAAAAATTTAAGGCATTTTGCTTCAGCTCAGGAACTTCCTCCGGCCAAATATTCGCAGAATATTGACTAGTAAGGGAATGCCCCAAAGGCAATTCTTGTCCCACATGCCAAAACTCTTTTAAGTCGCCAACAGTACGGTTTTTAGCATGCTCTTTTCCGAAGCCCGTATATCCGCGTTGGCCGCCATTAATTCCTTCGTATTTCTTTTTTGTGTCTACTTCCAAGCTGTATAATTTTTGCCAAAGCTCGTAGTTTTTGTCGATTAGCTTTGGATCAACCCCATGACCTTCTAAAATAATAAAGCCTGTCTCTTTCAATCCGGCAGCAAACTCTTCTGCAAAAGCAGCCCTTTGTTCTGAATTCCCATATGTAAATTGTTTCAAGTCTAATGTACGGATAAATAAATTTGTCATTATCTGTCTCCTATCTATGGTGTAAGCGTTATCAAACTATTTCAAAATAACATATCCCCTGTGAAAACACAAGAATATTCTTACCATTCGATTGAACTTACGATAGTAGAATAATATCAGATTGATCAAGGCTTTTGCTTCATGAAAACCAGGGCTTTTTCGGACACGTCACGAATAAAAAAAGAGCTTGTAGACCTCGTCCTTTTGGACGGAGTTTACAAGCCTTTTTTCACTCAAAATTCACTTTTTCTTTATTGGTTCTTTCTCTTCTGCCATTTCCATTCCATATGCAAGCCGGTCTGAGGCTCGATGCCTCATCCGGTTATCCTCAAGTCTAGAACCACGAAGTATTCGATGAACAAAAGTCTCCCCAACTGTTATAATGACAGCTGAAATAATGCTTCCACATGCAATTTGCATATAATTGTTGAGTAGGACACTGCCAAAAATCCATAAAACCATATATGATAAGAGGAAATCAGCAATAAGGGAATTTGCATTTCCAATTCGCGGCAGCAAAATCTTGTCAACGGCTAGATAAGAAACGACCGTCGTGAGCAAACTGAACAAAACAACATCTACCCATGTCGCATTAAAAAACAGGTCAAGACCCACAGCATAAGCAACCAAACACACTACAAATTTAACGATTAATGCCATTATTATTACCTCCTCACCTACCATTTTAGTCAAAAATAAAAAAATCCATTCATCCTTCTTTTTACACTAAGTAAAGAGGGGACTGACCCCCACTGCTTTAAAGCAGTGGGGGTCAGTCCCCATTTTGGAATCCATTTCGATTCTTTACCCATTTCATTAAGACATGGATCACTTCGTCCAGTTTTTTTCCCTCTGATGTTAATTCATATTCCACTTTTTTTGGCGAATTAGCAATTAATCTTTTGACAATAAGCCCTTCATTTTCTAGTTCACGCAATCGTTCTGTTAATAGCCGATCTGAGATTCCTGGTATGGAGGAAACGATTTCATTGTATCGTTTCGGGCCCTGTAACAGAGAATGTATAACAGCTCCCATCCAGCGTTTGCCGATAAATTCAATGGCACTATGAAAATTAATACAAATATGCTGCATTTCTTTTTCAGCAGGTGGAGAGTCATTTTGTTTCGTTAGATCACCCATGATAAAATACCTCATTTTTACTTTTCTGACTTTATTATACCATGATTGTTATGATTGACGAAAAGTACTTACTAATAGTAAGATACTCTGGTACTTACCAAAAGTAAGTTTAAAAATGGGAGGAAAATAACATGCAAAATGTATTAACAAAAAGTTTATCTGAAGTGATTAAAGAACGTCATTCAGTTAGAAAATATGATCCAACATTTGAAATTCCTTCAGCTGAAATAAAAGAAATGCTGTCAGAAGCAATAAAAGCACCATCCTCAAGTAATCTTCAAGCTTGGCGGTTTATAGTTATTCAAGACCAAGAAACAAAAAAACAGCTAAGAGCGATTGCTAATAATCAAGAGCAAGTAGAAACATCTTCTGCTGTCATTGCCGTATTAGGCGATAAAGAAATGTATGAGAGTGTAGAAAAGGTATACAGAAGTGCATATGATGCGGGATATATGGATGAAGAGAATATGAATCGATTAATAGAAGGGACAAGGAATACGTATCCAAAAGCTTCGGAAGAAGTGCGGAAAAATATCGCTTCATTTGATGCGGGGCTTGTTTCCATGCAGCTGATGCTGATTGCTAAAGAGCGGGGCTATGACACCGTACCGATGGGCGGTTTTAACAAGGAACAATTCGTCCAAAAATTTGATATTCCTGAGCGCTATTTCCCAATAGTCCTCATTGCATTAGGAAAGGCTGCCGTTCCAGCATTCAATACCACTCGTTTGCCGCTTGATGATGTATTAATTGATTTCATTTGATGGGAAGTTCAAGGAACGTACAACTCAAAGAATGTATATTATATTTATTGAAAAAATGGACAAGACTTTGAAGAAGAGGTTAATTTAAAAAAGAGGTGTACTTTCTTGAATGATCCGTTTAATTACTCAGAAATCTTTTATAACGAAGTGATCTTTTATCTGGAAACCAAATGGAACCGCCGTTTAGATGAACATGAACGGCATGTTCTGATTGAGGGATATCGTTACGGCCGAATGATCGAATCCGAAAATGAAATCAAAATCCTGTTCTCAAATTAAAAGTTAAAAAATTACAAAGGGCTGCCCCGGAAGGCGCCCTTTTTTGATGTCTCCCTTCATTTGCTTTAATACTGTAAAGTGGCGGGGGACTGACCCCTTGATTTTGCCCCTTGATTTTGAATTTGGATTAGACTATTATCTAATTAGATGAATATTAAAGTAGGTGTAGTCAGGAATGCAATTAAACAAAATGGTTGAGTTTCATAAGGCTCTTGGTGATTTAACACGGATTCGGATTGTTGCTTTGCTTAAGCAGGGTCCATTGCATGGGCAAGCGATTGCGGGTAAGCTGGGGCTTAAGCCGCCAACCATTACCCACCATATGGCGAAACTAAGGGAGGTTGGACTGATTAAGGAACGGCGTGATAAAAACACCATTTATTTTTCTCTGAATACGAAAATATTGGAAATGAGTGCTCAAGCGATCATAACAGTGGGAACGGGAGGAACGGCCAATATGGAAATGTCGGTTACGGCAGATGAGCGGGCATCCATCATTAAAAATTTCTTCACAAAGGATGGAAAACTGAAAACTTACCCTGCTCAGCGAAAGAAAAAACTTGTGGTCCTTGCACACATGGTAGAAGAATTAGAATTTGGGAGAGTCTATCAAGAAAAAGAAATCAATGATTATTTAAAGCAGTTTCACGAGGATTTTGCTACATTAAGACGCGAGCTTATTATGTGCCAATATATGTATAGAGAAAATAATCAATATGAGTTAAACCCGGTTGAGTTATGGTGGCTAAGTTAAAAATTTTTTACGTATATAATTAGATGAATATTAAATTAGATAAATGTAAAATCAGTCGACGGTTTCCAAAGTCATTCCCCTTATAATCGTTCATCATTGGGCACAATAATCATGACGATTCCATAGGGGTGATTTGATGACAATTGATCGAATTTGTACCATTGGGCCTGCCAGTGAAGATAAAAATGTATTGCTTGAACTAATGAATCACGGAATGACCATTGCACGCTTAAATTTTTCCCATGGAACTCATGAGAGCCATGGGAAGGTCATTCGATTAATAAAGTCTCTAGAAAAAGAGACGGGTCTTCCAATTAAAATATTGGGTGACCTTCAGGGGCCAAAAATCCGATTAGGGAAAATGGAAAGTGAAAAGGTTACGCTTCGACAGGGACAAACCTTTACCCTTTACATAAACGAAATTACAGGAAATGAAACTCAGGCAAGCGTCGATTATCAAGGATTAGTGAAGGACGTTAAGCCTAATAATCGACTTTTATTAAATGATGGAGCAGTGGAATTAACGGTTACGGATGTGAATCAAGAAAAGGTAATAACCAAAGTCAAAAGAGGTGGAGAAATATCTTCACATAAAGGTGTGAATCTTCCGGGAATCGTCACAAGTTTACCTGCTATTACTGAAAAGGACAAAAAGGATATTGAATTTCTATTAGAAGAAGAAATTGACTTTATTGCCTGTTCATTTGTGCGCAAAGGAACACATCTACAAGAAATTCGCCAATTTATAGGACAAGAAAAAGAACAGGTCCCGAAGCTGGTGGCAAAAATCGAAACGTTGGAAGCGATTCAAAATTTTCAAGAAATTTGCGAAGAAACGGATGCGATTATGATTGCCAGAGGTGACCTGGGTGTGGAACTTCCCTACCAATGGATCCCACTGCTGCAAAAAGCATTGATCACCGAATGTATTCGGATGCAGACCTATGTTATTACGGCGACCCAAATGCTTCAATCAATGGTAGAGAATCCGCTCCCAACAAGGGCGGAAGTGATGGATGTTTTTCAGGCGGTTTTGGATGGAACGAACGCTGTCATGCTTTCAGCAGAAAGTGCGGCGGGACATTATCCGGTCCAGAGTATTGAAACCTTAAAGCTCGTTTCCCAATTTGCAGAAGTAGTAAAACGAGAAGCACCTTTTGATTTGAATGATATGTTAAATTTATTGAATAAAACGATGGATGGGAATTAAAACTCTAGGAAGAATGGGTCACCATCACAATGATTGATTCAAAATGTCATGTAATCCTTTCTTGCCAAGCATTTAAATTTGTTTCTTCTCCGATTTTGGTTACTATTGGTTTATCTCTTTAAAACGAAAGGACTCATATAAATGTCAACTATTCATATACCCGTTTCGGTTTTAAATTTAGTACCAGTACGAGAAGGTCAGACACAGAAACAGGCCATCGAGGCAATGGTTGACCTTGCACAGGCAACCGAAAAAATGGGCTATTTACGGTATTGGATTGCCGAGCATCATAATGCCCCGACGCTTGTTAGTTCAGCAACGGCCCTATTAATCAAACATACGTTAGAACATACCAATACCATTAAAGTAGGATCAGGTGGGATTATGCTTCCCAACCATTCCCCTTTAGTCGTAGCAGAGCAATTCGGAACCATGGAAACGATTTATCCAGGTCGTGTGGAACTGGGGCTTGGCCGTGCACCTGGTACAGATATGGTGACGGCGAACGCCTTAAGACGTTCGAAAAATGATTCTGTATACACATTTCCAGATGATGTTCGGGCCATGCTAAGCTATTTTGGACCAGATTCACAGCAAGGATACGTAAAAGCGTATCCGGGTGTTGGAACTAATATACCAATATATATTCTTGGATCTTCAACCGATTCCGCCTACCTGGCGGCAAGATTAGGCCTGCCTTATGTATTTGCTTCCCACTTTGCTCCGACCCATATGGAGGAAGCGATTTTGATTTATCGGAATCGCTTCCAGCCATCTGACTATTTGGACCAACCATACATGATGGTATGTTTAAATGTAATTGCTGCAGAAACGGATCAAGAGGCTGGGTGGCTGGCAACCACGATGCAACAATTTTTCTTGAATGTGGTCAGGGGGACAAGAAATCCACTGCAGCCACCAATTGATAATATGGATGCGCTTTGGACTCCTATAGAAAAAGAAATGGCTGAAGAAAGGAAAAGCGTGGCGCTATTAGGAAGTAAAGATACTATTCGGCAACAACTTACAAGCTTCCAAACTAAATATGAAGTCGATGAAATTATGGCTGTATCGTATATCTATGACCCAGATAAACAAAAACGATCATATGAAATTTTAAAAGAGGTAGTGGAAGGGAAATAAGGGGAAAAATCAATAAAAGCAGTGGGTTTTTCATAAAAAGAAAACTCACTGCTTAACGTTTTATAAAGGGAGAAATAGTTTTCCACATTTGCTTCCCAAAATCCTTTAAAGTTTAGGAAAATTTTAGGACAAATTTATTATGAAATTCTTAAATTCCTGCATTTCCATAAACAAATTCTTTTTTTTTGTTCTGATTTTACATATAATGAGTAAAGATACACTAAAAGTTAACAGTCGTACTCATCTTCGAAGTCTTTTACAAAAAAGACTTTTTCCCATGTTTTTGAATGAAAATAACGAAGATTCCTATTTTGATAATATAAAAGCAAATTATAACTAGAAATATATGAAACATTTTTGGATTCATCTTGGGATCAAAATAAGTATTTTAGAAAGGTTGATTCTATGACTAAAAAAATTCTGGTGATTTCCTCTGATCATACAGGTCATGGACATAAAAGTATTGCGGAGTCCCTGCACGAAAAAATCGGTTTGAATGCCAACATTGATATCCATGTAGTCGATGGCTTTGCATTAGGCGGAAAAGCCTTATTAAACATTGGAAAATCATATGGTCCGATTACTCGATTTTCTGCCCAGCTTTGGAACGCAATTTGGCATTTTTCGGCTAAGAATTCATTTTTGGTGGATAAAAGCATTGAAATGGTAATCAGAAAAAATTTTCTGACCTTACTAAATGACATAAAACCTGATTTGATTTTATCAATTCATCCAAATTTTAATGGTTCTGTCATAAATATCCTGCATAAAGAAAACATTCAAATACCATTTGGGACGCTCATTGCCGATCTTGTGAATATTTATCCTTTATGGGCAGATCATCGGGCAGACTTTATCCTAAGTCCTACTGAAGAAGCTAAAGAAAAATGTTTAGAGTTTGGTGTTCCTGAAGAAAAAATCAATGTGGTTGGATTTCCAGTCCGGGAAAGATTTCATAACCATTCAGTTAAACAATATAACGGAAAGTCGACTCTCAACTTTTTAATGATGAGCGGTGGTGAAGGAGTAGGCAATATGAGTGCGATTGCCGAAGAACTTCTTGAACATTTCGATTGTACTGTTAGCATTATTGCTGGAAGAAATGAAAAATTGAAACAGGATTTGGAAGTTTCTTTAAAAGATCGTTTTGGAGACCGTGCTCAAATATTTGGCTTTGTTAAAAATATTCAGGATTTGATGATGGCAGCGGATATTGCGATCACAAGAGGAAGTCCGAATGTAATGTTTGAAGCCGTTGCGACGAATCTGCCGATAATTATTACAGGTGCACTACCAGGGCAGGAGAAAGATAATCCATGGTTTGCTGAAAAGCATAATTTAGGTGTGGTTTGCAGCGATACAGAACAACTAACTTCTATTATCGAAGAATTGGTTGCAAAAGATGGTGACCGATTAACATCTATCATGGAATCACAAAGAAACTTTATCAACCAACATGCTGCAAATGATATTTTGAATTTTCTTCTCGCTGTTGAAAAAGAGGGGTATGAACCGGTAAAGAAAAAACGATTTGCTTCCTCTTTTGCTTTTGCTTCAAATAAATAAACATTTGTAATAAGCAGACTTGAGTGGCCATCACTTGAGTCTTTTTTCTTTGTCTCCTTTCATTTTAAGTAAATTTATTACGGATTGAATAGAGTAGATTGCAAAAAGCTATTTTATACGAAATTTAAAAATGAATATTAATCTTATCTAAACAAAAAATAAAATTTGGAAAGTACAAAAGGAGTTGAAATGTTTTGGAGCTGCAAAATGTCCTGAATAAGCAGATTGCAAACTGGAATGTATTGTTTGTTAAACTTCATAACTATCATTGGTTTGTTAAAGGTGAGCAATTTTTTACCTTGCATGAAAAGTTTGAAGAACTTTATAATGAGGCAGCAACACATATTGATGAATTAGCTGAACGACTTTTATCAATTGGTGGACAGCCTATTGCAACAATGAAAGAGTATATTGAAGGAGCTTCGATTCAAGAAGCTCATGGGGATGAAGATTCTGTTCGTATGGTACAATCTATAACCAGTGATTTTACGACAATTATTGAAGAATTAAAAAAAGGCATGGCAGTAGCAGAGGAAGCTGGTGATGAAACGACAGGAGACATGCTGCTTGCCATCCACTCCAGCTTAGAAAAACATGTATGGATGTTAAAAGCATTTTTAGGTAAATCTATATAATTTTGAAAAAGGCTTCAATACTAATGGAGTATTGAAGCTTTTTTATATGAGAGACAACGAGGTTTCCCATTAATTATTGTTTTTTAATCTTCCCGCTTTTTTTGCTGCATCTTTTAATATGATCTCGATTTGTGCGTTGACACTTCTGAGTTCATCTCCCGCCCATTTTTCGATCACTTCGTATAATTTTGGATCAATTCGAAGAGGAAATGCTTTTCTTTTATTCATGTCATGCACAACCTTAATAGATGCTTCCTGTATTGATAATTGGCTGTGTTCCTTTCTCGGAAACAATTGCAACCATCAGATTATTTACCATCTGTGCCTTTTTCTCTTCATCAAGCTCCACAATTTCTTGTTCTTGAAGCTGATCAATCGCAGCTTTTACAAGACCCACTGCACCATCAACAATTACTTTTCGAGCAGATAAAACAGCTTGCGCTTGTTGTCTTTGAAGCATGGCAGCAGCGATTTCTGATGAGTAGGCAAGATGCATGATCCGCGCTTCGATGACATCTACCCCAGCCACATCCAGTCTTTTTTGTAAATCATATACCAAAACATCTGCAACTTCATCGCTATTTTGACGAAGTGTTAGTGTATTCTCTGCGCTTTCGAATGTATCGTAAGCATATCTGCTGGCAATATGCCGAATCCCGGTTTCACTTTGAATTTGGATGAATTTTTCATAGTTTTCTACATCATATAATGCTTTTGCAGCATCGCTTACTTTATAAACAACTACTGCGGCAATTTCAATTGGATTTCCTTCTAAATCATTTACCTTTAATCTTTCGCTGTTAAAGTTAGTTACGCGCAATGAAACGCTTCTTTTGAAGGTAAAGGGAATGGTTGCCCATAATCCTTGAACCCTTATGACACCAATATAGGTACCAAAGAATGTTAATACCTTAGCTTCGTTGGGCTGAACGACAGTTAAACTTGTGGCAACAACTAAACCGAGCAAGAAGACGAATATTCCACCTATTCTTCCTGGAGTTGTGGAACTGTTAATGATTAAGATGATTCCAAAAATAATACCCGCAAGCGCAATGACAAGTGCAGCAAAGCCATTCATTTTAAAAATTGATTTTTCTTTCATACTTTACCCCTCCTTAATGTGATATAAAAGTGATATCACTTTTATATCATTTTATCGCATTTTTTCTAAAAAAGGAGTTTTTTTAATAATCAGATGAAAATAATTTTAGCTCTTCTGAATCAGGGGACAGTTTAATCATCCGCTCAAATTTTAACCCGATTTTTTCAAGCAGCTTGGATGAATGATCGTTATCCTTAGAGGTTATAGCCACTATTTTTTTGAGACCGAGCTGCTCTTTTCCATATGTCATGGTTGCAGAGGCAGCTTCAAAGGCATAACCTTTAGATTGGAATCTGGTTAAAAAAGCATAACCAATGTCGATATCTTCCAATGTGTCCCTTTTAATCAAACCGCAAATTCCGATTGGGATATTTCCCTCCTTCAGTTCTGTTAAAAAAAGACCAAAGCCAAGACGGGCGTACATGTCCATTGGACCGTTTAAAATGTAGTTTCTGGCATCTTCCAGCGTTCTAACCCCATGATCTCCTATAAAACGTAACCAAGAGGGGTCATTCAAAAGCTCAAGAATAAACGGAGCATCCTCGGTTGATAACCAACGAATTATTAATCTATCAGTTTCGATTACTTTCATAATAAAAATTCCTCCTTTCCGAAGACTTATGAATCTTTAATGATTAGCCCCATCAGGCTTGCAAACTGTACAGCCTGATAGGATGATACTTTGCATCCATTTAAATCATTCATTAATACAGTAAGAGTATCAAAATTAGATGTACTGATATCAATTCCTTTTAGCGATGTTTGATCAAAGTTTGCTCCATCAAGATTACAGAATTGAAATTCAACTTTTTTCAGAATACAGTCGTAAAAATCTGTATTCTTTAATGAATCATCTTGAAAGATGACTTTTTCAAGTTTTGAGTTTGCAAATGTCGCCAAGTTTAAAACAGAATTATCAAATTTAACATTCCCTAAGCGCGATTCTGTAAAGTTCGCTCCTAATAATTTGCAATTTTTAAATTCGACTCTGTGAATGGAGGACTTGGTTAAATTGACATTAGATAAATCGCAGTTTTCAAAACACACATCTGTAATATCAATATTCTTAAAATCAGAATAATTAAACTTACTATTCTTAATCACCATATTATATAAGCGAACTCTACCTACTATTTCATTTTCAAAAACAGAGTCAATGATTTGACACATTTCTAACAATGGTTCTTCTTCATTAAAAATCTCATGAAAATTTCTTGTAGGTAATTCACCTTGAATTTTGGGTAAATCAATTTTCATAAACGTACCTCTTTTGCTAATTTATTTTATCAATTAATAATAAGGTATATAAGGGAAAGATGACAAATGAAATTATACATGCATAGTCTCTTAAGTTGAATTAAAGTAAGGAGTGAAATTAATGGGAATCAGGAAAGCAATGGTTAAGGATTGGAGAGCAATAGCCCAATTGTTAAATCAGTTGGATTATCCGGATACGGAAGGGTTCATTAAAGGAAAAATAGAAAAACTTCTCACACATCCTGATAGCGAATTATTGGTTTATGAAATTGGAGGAAAAGTAATCGCTTTTATTTCATTGCATTTTATACCTCAGTTAGCGGTAAAAGGGGATTTTGTAAGAATCAGTTATTTTGCAGTTGATTCGTCCGTTAGAAGCAAAGGAATTGGACGATTGATCGAAGAATATTGTACTGAATTGGCCCGAAAAAGAAATTGTGATCGAATTGAAGTTCATTGCCATACAAGAAGAGTAGATGCCCATAGGTTCTATTTTCGGCAAGGTTATATGGAATCCCCCAAATACTATTTGAAAATAACAGACGAGACCATTTAAACATCGATCATTGCTTTTTTTAAAATATTGAGGTGTTTATATACGGATTGTTATCAAATTTAAATTAAAACAATTTGTTTACCCACCCCATAAAAGGTGCACGCTAAACATAAATGAATGTATAAAGGAGTGTGCTGTGTGAATCATTATAAAATCGATGACATGATCATAGATGATGACTTTGATAGTGAAGAGTATGCGACAGTAGATTTTACCTATAATGATAAAAAATATAGTATTACGTTTAAAAAAGCAGACCTTGAAATGATAAATAGCTGGGTATTTGAGAATGGGACTTCAATTCCGGCAAATTTATCGGAAGACTTCATTGAAGCCATAAGAGAAGACATAAAAAAGAGAATTTAGCAGCATGGCTCCCGTAATCCGGGGGCTTTTTATTTGAATTTTATCAAAGCCAGCCAGCAATTTGAAAAACCGTCAAGGCAATCTCAATGACGATGAGGATCACCACAATCCATTCCACAAAAAGTCCGCGGATGGAATGACTGATGGAAGAAAAACCATCCATGATATTATATAAAATTTCCGTTTTACTTTTTAAAATCTTATGACGATCATTTAATTCGAAAAATTCCATCATTCTATCATAAAATTCGCTGGCATTACTGCTTGCCCATGTAATATCAGGTTTATCCAAAATCATGATGTAGGCAAGGGTATTATAGTCGTGTCGCAAAATTTTCGCAGTCGTCCTTGCTAATTCCTTATTGCCGATTCGGAGCTTGCCTTTTTCCAGCCGGTCAATCATTGTTTCAAGCCTGTCGTGGATTTTTCCAAGCTGTTCTTCCGTTTTTTCGAGAGCAACTGATTTGGCGAGGACGGTGGAAATTAATTCAGGATAAAAAGTCTCATATTCAGGAACCACTACATATTCGTCCGTCAACTCAATATTTCCGGTTTCTTTGATATGAAGGCTATAATCGTCTGTATATCTGTCTGTATCTTTAATATCAATGTCCGGCTCGAAGGATTGGATGAAACTGAAAAAATCATTGATGAATTTAGGCTGGGAATGATTAATGAAAACAATACTGCCAAAGGAGAACACCAGAACCATTTGCGACTTGTCCAACTCTTGACGGAGGATGGTTTCTAAAATTTCACATTTCAGGATTAATGGTTCTTCCCATGTGAATTTTTTTGGAATTCCGCAATGAATAGCTATCTTATTTAAATCAATTTCGTTCGTGATGGCAAATGCTTTAAAGGAGATCGCCTTCAAGTTCATCACTCTTTTCAGTGAATTGGTCATGCCTTATTATTATTCTATTTTAACCCAAAACATTTTCGAACCATTCTTTCGCAAAGAAAAGGGATATTGAAGAAGCTATAATGAAAAGTAGCGACATTTTAGGACCGGAAGTATACATAAAATGCCTAAATATTATCTTGTGAATATGTGGATATTATTATTATAAATAGTCACTGGAGTGAATGAGATGTCCATTGAAAAAATAGTTCAACAACAAATCGAATTTTATAATACACAGGATATTGCCGGATTTGCTAGTACCTATTCAGATGATATTAGCGTGTACAATTTTCCGGATAATACAATCGCTTTAAGTGGAAAGCAGGCACTTATAGAAAGATACACAGAGACATTTAAAAAGAAAATGTACGCAGAAATCAAAAACCGTTCGATTGTTGGAAACAAGGTAATTGATTGGGAATATGCAACAAATGGAATAACTGGTGAGAGTACAAGTTTAATGGCTATTTATCAAGTTGAGAATGCATTAATTTCAAAAGTTTGGTTTATTCGAGAATGACCCCTTTTATTATTAATAAGCCTAGCAAAAAATTGACTTTATCAATAATGGTTGATTATCATTAAGTTATAAATAGGATTTCCAATAATTTTATGAAATGGGGAAAAACGGATGATTAGTAAAGTCGGACAAGTTATGCTTTATGTGAATAACCAAGATGAGTCATTGAAATTTTGGACTGAAAAAGCTGGGTTTAGTAAAGTTGCTGAAGAAGATAACGGGCAGGGATTTAGGTTTATTGAAATTGCTCCAACGACAGACGCTGGTACGAGTATTGTTCTTCACAATAAGGAGTTTATTGCTAAAATGCAGCCGGAATTAAATCTTAATACACCATCGTTATTGTTCTTCTCGGAAAATCTCGACCAACTATACAAAGACTTTACAGATAAAAACATCAAAGTCGGCGAACTTGTAACAATGCCAACCGGCAGAGTATTTAACTTTGCTGATAATGAAGGCAATTACTTTGCAGTTTTGGAGAAAAAGTAAATGGGGCATGTCCTCCGGAAGCAGTTAAAGCTAAACTTGATTTCCAATAGAGCGAAATTATTTTAGAATAATTTCGTAATGAAATTGTAATGGTGCTGTGACCTGCTTGTTATACCCTTCTAGTATATTAAAACTATCAAATCACACTAGGAGGTAACAATCATGCTAAAGAAATTCATCGTAGCAATTGTCATTTTAGCTTCTTGCGGCTCTTTGTTTGCCAACAAAGGTGATAAAGTGGAAGCAGCAGGTTATAACTATCATATAACAGCAATACAGGTAGCGGAAAATCATATGGGGGTCCCTTATCGATGGGGCGGGATGTCACCGTACGGTTTTGATTGTTCTGGTCTTGTTAAATATTCATACGCGAAAGCTGGAAGACCTTTATCCCGAACAGCAGCTCAAATGTACTACCAAAACGGGTATCATGTGTATTCTTTAAAGACAGGCGATTTAATGTTCTTTGCTCCAAATAAGGCAAGCCGTCCAACACATGTTGCGATTTATATTGGATACGGAAAAATGATTATGGCTTCTTCATCAAAAGGCGTTATGATTACAAGTACAAGAAACCCATACTGGCATCCAAGATATATTGGAGCTAAACGAGTTTAAGACCATCGTTAACGATGGTCTTTTTTATAATACTTTTTTTCTATAACTAACTGGAATTGTTTTTTATTTTGAAGCATTTTGTATAATAGCGGATTCCCATTTTTCGAGATGATCCACTCTTTTAGGATGAATCCGATTCTTCACTGCTTTTAAAATATCATTTGCAAAGTGAGGATGGATGTTCCTTGGCCGTAATAATGGCCAAGGATAATGGTCTAATAATTTCATCCCTTCTTCAAAGCCCTTTACGATCAAAGATTTTCCAAAATTATGCTTCTTTTCACCATAATAAAAGTCTTCTAATGCCAATTCGTCTTTTTCCAATGTAAAGTACCATTGCTGCTCTTTTTTAAAGCCATAGAAGGTAATGCTGCCTCCATCTCCGCCCAATGATAAAATAGTTTCGTATTTCATCTCTATCCCTCAATTCATAATGGTTTAGAAGAACAAAACGATATTTATTAGTGAAAGGAATCGTTTTATCTTAAAATCTAGTTATTTTCCTTTTGGAATTGAATCATGAATTTACTAAATGCATTGCATGCCTCAATTGGTACAGCATTGTATGCTGATACACGGCATCCTCCAATGGAGCGATGGCCGTTTATTCCGACAAATCCTTCTTGTTTTGCTTGCTCTAGGAAACGCTTTTCCAATTCTTCTGATTTCAAGTTAAAGGTAATGTTCATTAAAGAACGACTGTCCGCTTCAGCATGACCGATATAAAAACCATTACTCGTGTCGATTGCGTCATAAATCAGCTTCGCTTTTTTAGTATTCAGCTCAGAAATAGCTGCTACCCCACCCAAATCACTCGCCCAGTTAAGGACTTCTCCCAGCATGTAAATGCCAAAGGTTGGTGGTGTGTTATATAAGGAGTTGTTTTTTGCATGTGTGCTGTATTTTAACATCGTTGGGATTTTCGTGTTCGCTCGTTCCAGCAAATCCTTGCGAATAATGACTACTGTGACACCTGAAGGACCCAGGTTTTTCTGAGCTCCGGCATAAATGAGAGCAAACTTAGTGACATCAATCGGCTTTGAAAGAATATCACTCGACATGTCTGCGATTAGTGGAACATCACCGGTGTCTGGGAATTCATTCCACTGTGTACCGTAAATCGTATTATTTGATGTGATATGCAAGTAGGCGTCACCTGTTTGATAGTGCAAATCATCGAGCTTTGGAATACTCCGATAGTTATTTTCTTTTGTAGAAGCTGCATGGTAAACTTCACCAAATAGTTTTGCTTCTGAGAATGCTTTTTCAGACCAAGACCCTGTCATCACATATCCAGCTTGTTTCCCTGATTGTAAAAAATTCATTGGAATCATTGAGAATTGAAGACTTGCACCGCCTTGAAGGAAAAGAACCTCATAATTCTCCGGGATTGACAATAATTCTCTTAAGCTGTATATCGCCTGATTATGTACTTCTTCATAGGATTTACTTCGATGGCTAAGCTCCATCACGGACATTCCGGTACCACGAAAATCAATCAACTCCTGTTGAGCTTTCTCAAGGACTGTTAGGGGTAATGCAGACGGACCCGCATTGAAATTATAAGTGCGGTGGACATGTAGTTTCATTTTTACCTCACTCCAATTTTTTATTTACTTGATAATAACACGTTTTTAAAATATTTGGATAATTAATTCTATTCTTTTTAGAGAAAAATTTTGTGAAAAGGCTTACAATTCAGGGGTCAGACCCCCAGTGCGTTAAAGCTTTAAAGGGGTGGGGGACTGACCCCACAAAAATTATTCTAGTAATTTTTTTCCAACAAAAAAACACAAGACAAATGTAATCGCTTACATTAAAATAGAAAGTAAGAAATAGGAGAGGGGATACAAACTATGAAACATTTATTAGAACAATGTGAACATAACCACTCAGAAGAACCTTGTGAGGAATGTGTCCCAAAAAAAGAAACGGAAGAAACTTACGATTTACATGAATATGATTATTATAAAAGATTGTGGTTTTAAGTGAATAAATTCCTCTAATAAATGGTATAGTAAAGGACATCAAAAATGGCGTGTGGATTTACACACGTTATTTTTATTTTCTAAAGGAACCACTTTGTGTTGGAAGGTAAATTGAAATTTTTCGTGAAGGTAGATTCTCGTCGCTTTAAAGCTGTAAAGCGCCGGGGGTCAGACCCCAAAACAATTTCATAAGCTAATGTATTAAAATGTAAGGGTGTTTTGATATGAGAAACATAAATGGAATTCAAGTACGGCCGATGATTGGGCAGGCATGGACCGGCAAGCATGTTATTTTGCTTCATTGTACTCAAAATAATCAATTTCTAAATCTATATAAAAGCTTTCACGCGCCGATCGAGCCTCCTCGTTACAATTGTGCAGAGACATTATCCCAGCTGCTAAGTATCGGCTATCGCATTATGGCCATTACCCCCATCCCGCCAAATCAAATTCAATATGTTTTGGTGCTATAATTTCAAAAACTAATTTTATTCCTAAGAAAATATCACTTCATCGTGATACGATTCCATATAGTAGTAAGATTTATGAAAACATAGTAATCTAACTACTTATAGGAGGTAAATTAACTAATGAATAAATTCAGAAAGCTATCACGTAGTACACCAGAAGCTCAAGGAATGTCTTCACAGGATATTTCTCGATTTTTGGATCATATCAATGAGCAAAAACTGGAACTGCATAGTATGATGATCGTCCGCCACGGTCATGTGATTGCTGAGGGATGGTGGCATCCTTACCAAAGTGAACGTGAACATATGCTATTCTCCTTGACGAAGAGTTTCACTTCAATAGCAGTCGGGTTTGCCATAACGGAAGGACATTTATCTCTAGAAGATACACTTGTATCTTTTTTCCCAGAAATTGAAATACGGCAAAGTAATCCATTTAGGGACATTCAGGTAAGAGACCTTTTAACATTAAGTGTAGGCCATGAAAATGCCACAATGGGCTGGGATTTGTATCAAATTGAAGGAAGCTGGGTTGATTATTTTTTAAATATACCAATTGAGCATGAGCCAGGCACCCGCTTCTTTTATAATACAAGTGCGACACAGATGCTATCTGCCATGGTACAAAAGGCTACAGGTTTACCATTACTTGATTATCTAGAGCCAAGACTATTAGAACCGTTGGGTATTTCCGTTCCTTTTTGGCAAACCTCCCCTGAAGGCCATTACACCGGAGGGCATGGGTTGAGTATGAAAACAGAGGATATTGCGAAGTTCGGGCAATTTCTTTTACAGGAGGGATTCTGGGAAGGGAGACAGCTGCTGCCCAAAGAATGGATCCGCGAAGCAACCTCCTTTCAAATCGCTAATGGAGATACCAAGGATGACGATTGGCAGCAGGGATACGGTTTTCAATTTTGGCTTTCCAGGCATGGCGCCTATCGGGCTGACGGAGCGTATAGTCAGTTTTGTATAATCCTTCCAGAGCAAAATGCAGTTGTCGTTATAACCAGTGGCACTCACGATGGTCCTAATGTTCTGAATCTAATTTGGGAGCATTTATTACCTGGAATGGTGGATGGTCCACTTCCCAATGACGTTAAAGCCAGAACGAATTTAAATCAACAATTGAGTCATTTAATGATTGAAACACCAAAGTTGTTGAAAGCATCCCCTTTAGCAGAAATGGTATCCAATAAAGTATTTAAAATGGATGAGAACGAGAGGAACGTTAAAGAGGTTTCCTTTAGGTTTGAGCATGATTCTTGTACATTTGTTCTTAAGGATAACGATGGGGAACATCAAATTCCATGTGGGTATCAGGATTGGATCGAGGGAACAACGATGTTGTTTGACAATGTTCTTCATTCCCAGTATCAACCGGATACAATAACCGTATTAGCAAAGGGAGGATGGAGAAAGGAAAATGTTTTTGAAATGAACTGGTGTTTCGTAAATACACCATTTATTGACACAATCGTTTGTCATTTTAATGGACAACTTATTCAATTGAAACGAACTGTCAATACAGACCAAGGTGAGCCAAGGCCTATTTTGTATGGGGAAATGGAGAAATTAAACCATCTAAAAAGTCAAAAGTATTGAAAATTGCAACAGTTTGAATTGACTAATAATCAAATGAAGAATATAATCAAAATAAGGTACTAGAGTACCTATTTCTTTTAAATAATTATTAAACTTAATTAATTAATTAATTGTATTATTAAAGTAAAAGTGTAGTGATACGAAATCAGTTTAAACAATTGGAATTCAAATCATTGGGAATAAAAATCTGCAGTGATATGAATTTACATATTCATTCTGGAATATGATGTGAACGCTTCCACGAATGCTGAATTTAGTAGACTTGACCAATTACCTGCGAAAGAAAAGCTGAAATCGTCAAACAAAATTAATCATCCTGAGGCTAAATTACCAGCCCAAGAATTACTAGGTTTCAATCACAGCGATTTCTATTAAGATCAGTCAACAGCAAAATTCTTGAATAAATATATAGTTTGGGGAGATTAATGAATGGGAGACAAGTTAATTGGAGTTGATGTTGGAGGTACAAATATTAGAGTAGGCTTGATAAATAGTGACTTTCAGCTGCTAAGAAAAGAAACAGCCAAAACATCTGATTTTCAAACGGCAAAGGAATTCTTTTCGCATTTAAGAACGATGATTGAAAGAATTGATGTTCATAGGGAAGCTGAAAAAATTGGTATAGCACTACCTGTACCATGGAAAGATGGAATGGAGATTTTCTCCGACTCTACTAATCTTCCAATTTTGGAGGGTGTTAGTGTTAATGAGATTAAGACCTACTTTCCGGAATATGAGGTTTATTTTGAAAATGATGTGAATGTCATTGCATTGTTAGAATCTGGCTTTGGCGCTTCTAAAAATTATCAACATTCCATGTATATTACCGTAAGTACTGGAATTGGGAGCGGGATGATTTTGAACAACACCATTTTTCGAGGCACGAATGGTTATGCCGGGGAAATAGGAAGTATGATCATTTCCGATATGAATAAAAATCATTTCTCACTTTATAATGGAACGTTAGAATCGTTATGCAGCGGAAAATCCTTAGAGGAAGAAAGTATAAAACTTTATGGTAACAACGCGACAGCCCAATTTTTGTTTGAACAATTTCAAAATGGCGATCACCAAGCATATCGTGTTGTCATGGCCTGGATTGATTATTTTTCAAGTGCCATTGCCTCGCTCATGCAAACAATAGACCCTGAAGTGTTTGTGCTTGGAGGGTCCGTTATCTATCACAATCAATGGTTAATAGAAGAAATAGTTAAAAGTACAAAAAAGAAAGTCTTTGATCAGTTAAAAGATAAAGTGAAAATAGTGATATCTAAATTTGGCCCTGATGCCGGGATAATTGGTGCCGCCTATATTGCGTTAAAAAGATCTTCATTGTTTGAGTTACAAGTTTCTGGTGAGAAATAGTCATAGGCTGCTCTTGAAAACTCCTAGGTGAGTTTTTGAGACGGCTTTTGCTTTTTTGACTAAGGTTTTTCTTAAAACTCAGGGAAACAAAAAATTTAAAGGAGATTGAAGAAAATGCCAGTAATTAAAGGTTATGCAGAAATCAATGAATATCCAGATTGGAGTGAAATTAATCACTATGGAGTGAATAATTTGGAAGTTGGCGATGAGGTCGAATTACACTACCATGACGGAAATGAGTATTGGATTATCGTTTCGGGTAAAGGAGTTTGCACAACTGAAGGTGACACGTACGAAGTGGGGCCTGGAGACTTGGTGCTTACGAAAAAAGGTGACGAACATTCTCTAGTTGTAACTGAAAAAATGACAGCTGTTTATATTTTCGGAAAAGTGGCTCTTGGCGGAACGACTGACCACTTACACAAATAATAAAGTGAGGATTTTATATATGAGCAAATTAAAAATTGTTCAAGTTGGACTAGGCTCACACGGTACTGGAGTTGGCGTGAATGCAATTGTTTCTTCTCCAGATTTTGAATATGCCGGCTTGGTTGATCCATATCAACCAGGATTGGAAGAAGCGGCTCGCAGGCTAAATGTTGACAGCAGCAAATTATATAACAACCCCAAAAAGGCATTTGAAGATGCTGGTGCCGATGCAGTTTATATATCTGCGATTTCACCAGTTCACTACGAAGTATGTAAGGATGCATTAGAAAGTGGATTACATGTTTTAATAGAAAAGCCGTTCGTGCTGGATGTTAACGAGGGGAAAGAATTGGTTGAATTAGCTGAAAAGAAAAATCTTAAGCTAATGGTAGATCAGAACTATCGATATAACTTGCATGTGTGCGATTTAATTAAATTGGTTCAAGAAAAAGAACTTGGCGAAGTAGAATTTGCAAACGTGCAATTCTACTACTTCCATGACGGAAAGCCCTATCAAAGAGAAATGGAAAACTACATGCTAATGGAAATGGCGATACATCACTCCGATTTAATACGCTATGTGTTAGGTTCTAATGTAAAAACCGTTAATGGTAAAACCTGGAATGGTGAAAATAGCGGTTACAAGGGCGATCCTTTTGTCAATGCTGCTTTTGAAATGGAGATAGGCATACCCGTTTTCTATACAGGAACGCTTCTTTCAAAGGGACTTTCAACGCCTTGGGAAGGTAAATGGAGAATTCAGTGTAGAAATGGCTCGATTCACTTGGATGATCTTGGCCAAGGCTATGGAGTTTACGTTGTAGATGAGCATGAAAACGTTACTAGAGTTCTACTAGAATGGTCTGACTACGCGGACGTGAAGAGGGTCTTCGCAGAGTTTGCCAGCTCTATCAGAGAGGATAGAGAGCCTGCAATTTCAGGAAGAGATAATCTACAAACGCTAGCAACACAATTTGCTATAAACAAATCCTCAAAAGAGAATCGCCAAGTTGCTATTTCTGAAATTCTGTAAAAATAGGGAGTTTAATCGTTTGAAGCAAAATATTGATCAACTGGAGGTTTTCATATGAAAATTAAATTAGTTACAACAACTTACAAAAATGATGTGAAAGATACTTTTGAATCAAATCTAGCTTTTGGGCCAGACAACAACACTGAAATGGCTACGGTTAATATTTATCCTCAAATGGAGTATCAAACTTTTGATGGGTTTGGCGGAGCGATCACGGAAGCTGCAGCATTCACTTATGCACAAATGAGTGAAGAAAGCAAAAAGAAAATGGTAGAAGCCTATTTTGGGGAAAGCGGAGCCCGCTACAAAATTGTTCGTACGCATATTGATAGCTGTGACTTCTCACTAGATATGTATGAAGCAATGAGTGATCCAACGGATACGGAATTCAAGTCTTTTACACTAGAACGTGACGAGAAATACATTCTTCCGCTATTGGATGCTGCAGAAGAAAAAGCTGGGAAGAGGTTGAGCGTATTAATGTCCCCATGGTCTCCACCTGCATTTATGAAGACGAATGGGCAACGCACATATGGAGGCTCTTTAAAACCTGAATATAGAAAGTTTTGGGCAGATTATATTTGCCACTATATTAAAGAATACCGTGCAAAAGGTTATCAAATTGATTATTTGACCATTCAAAACGAGCCAAATGCCGTCCAAACATGGGATTCTTGCACGTACACAGGGCAACAAGAAAAAGAATTCCTGCGCGACTTCTTATACCCATCCATTCAAGAAAATGATATTAAAGATCTTGATGTCGTGATTTGGGATCATAATAAAGAACGTGTATTTGAACGTGCTTGCGAAATTATTGATACGGAGACTGACAAAATGGTACAGGGAATTGGTTTCCATTGGTATACAGGGGACCACTTTGATGCACTCCGCCTCGTTTCTGAAAAATTCCCTGATAAAAAATTAATTTTCACAGAAGGCTGTGTAGAATATAGCCGTTTCGCACAGACGGGGCAATTAGAGAAAGCACAAATGTATGGTAGAGACATCATTGGCAATATCAATGCTGGTATGAATTCATTTATCGATTGGAATATTTATTTGAATGCCGGGGGCGGTCCTAACCATGTTAATAACTTCTGCGATGCGCCAATAATGTGTGATACGGATAAAGATGTTATCGAAGAAAAACTTTCATTTGATTACATTAAACATTTCAGTCACTATATTGTGCCTGGGGCGAAGCGTATTGCATGTACGAAGTATTCGCCAAAGTTAGAAATGACCACATTAAAGAATCCAGACGGTACAATCGTAACAGTTATAATGAACATTTCCAAAGAAGACCTTGAAGTGAACATTCGCTTAAATGGAGAAGTAGTGAATATCACAACTCCAGTAGGTTCCATTACAACTGGGTTAATCAACGAATAGGACTAAATATGGTTATTAAAGGAATTTTATTTGATAAGGATGGAACTCTGATCAAATTTAAAGAAATTTGGGTTCAAATAACTTACTCCATTATTGATGATCTGTTGGAACTTCGAAATGAATTGAATAATGAAGAATTAAGGTTAAAATTAGCTGAGTCAATTGGCTTGTATGGAGAGGAAATTGATGAAAAAGGTTTATTAGCAAGCGGGACAACATTAGATATTGCAACTCAATTCAACCGGGTTCTTTCCGAAGAAGCACCGGGAGTATTTCCTCTGGTAACAAAGATGTTGCACGCGAAAACCAAAGAGAAAAAGGATTCTATCTTACCGACATGTGACCTTCAAAAAGCGCTTTCCATTTTTAAGGAAAAAGAAATTGTGATGGGTGTGGCTACATCAGATGACTATGAGTCCACAAAAGTTTGTCTTCAGCAAATAGGCATTGAAGAATACATCGATTTCATCGGCACTGGTGACCGCTATAAAAAGAAACCAGATCCAGAAGTGTTAAATGTGTTCTGTGAGCAGTTTGGCATTAAGCCTGAGGAAGTCCTTGTTGTTGGCGACACCATTTGCGATATGAAACTTGCCATTAACGGTAATAGTGCTGGTGGTGTGGGTGTTCTTTCAGGAGTAGGCAGTAAGGAAACTCTGGGAGAGCTTGCAAAATACATTATACCAAGTATTGAAGAGATGATTAATGAAAACGGAAAGTTTATCTGGGAATAAGGGACTTTCCAAGTAATCCCTAAAAGGAGTATCACATGAGAGCTTCGACAATTTTAGAAAATGAAATAATTTGTATAGCGGTAAGTAATGAAAACGGAAATATCGAGAGCATTTTTTTCAAGGATATTGGTGAGGATTTAATCAAAGAACCGCGTCTGGCTGCTAATTTTCAAATCAACCTGCAATCAGAAGCGCAGGAAGCAAATTATATCTTCGGGAAATGTCAAAAGCTGACTTCGATTGAAAAAGGCGAGAATTCGTTGAACCTTTTCTGGAAGGGACCTCTTAAGAACGAGCTTGGCGAGCATGACTTGGACGTGTCGATGACCATCACGCTTAACCATGACCAGATTTCTGTCAAAGTAAGTGCTGAGAACCGTACGGAATGCGATTTTTCAGAAGTATGGGCGCCTATTATTGGCGGTATCAACGGACTTGGTGAGCGTAAAGATACCAAGGCGATGATTCCGTTGAATGGCGAAAGTGCTGGCGAGGATTTGTTTACGCATTTCCACGCGCCAATGGAGCTAGGCCTGCCTATTCCTGAGGTGTCTTATTCGTATCCGGGAGAAATGGGTGTACAGTGGCTTGACTTTTATAATGAAAAAATAAATCGGGGCGTTTACTTCGCATGTTATGACACAGAGCCTAGATTTAAGTCCATTCGTTTTGAATTGGAGCCGGGAGCAGCTCATTTTAGAGAAGACAACTGGCCAAAGCCGGATGACTTCGATAAGGACCTGCCAATCGGAATGAACATGAACTGGGTATTTTTCCCGTATACGAAGAAGGGAGATACATTTGTTTCACCGCCATTGGTCATTCAGTACCATGAGGGTAACTGGGAAAATGCCCCGGAATTTTATGAAAAGTGGTTTCGAGAAAACTTCAAAATCGTGAACCCTAATCGATGGCAAAGAGATGAGACTTCGTTTTTATGTACCATGTTCATGCTGCCGGAAAGTAATATTTTGTTTAAATACAAAGATATTCCCAGATGGGTTGATTCTGCGAAAAAGTATGGTGTTAATGCCGTTTTGGCTTGTGGATGGGATTTTGGCGGACATGACAAAGGCTATCCCTATTATGATATTGAACCGCGTCTTGGAACAGAGGAAGAACTTCGTGCCGGAATCGAATATGCCCATTCCATTGGCGTGAAATTTTTCTTCTTTGTGAACTTCCATCAGATGGACACATCTACGGATATCTACAAAGAAGAGTTCCAGGATTATCGAATTTCAGATCAGTTTGGAAATCAGTATCAAATGGGTTTTGGGATGGGTACGTTTGCTGCTCGAAAAAATTGGTCCAGCCCTAAGATGTTGAGCATTAATCCATCCTATAAGCCAATGCGTGATTACATTGTCGAGAAGATGAAGTGGTTAGTGGAAATCGGTGCTGATGGAGTGCATGTCGATAAAATCGGATTCTCCAATTTAACGGCCATTGATTTGAACCCAAAAATCCGCGCAATGGGTTACTCACCTGACTCATCGATTTGGAAAGGGATTTTAGAATTCTGTAAAGAGTTAGACGAAGCGTGCAAGGCCATTAACCCTGATTTCTGTTTCTCCATTGAAGGAAGCTGGGATCGATTTCTAGAGTACACAGATGTAAACTGGATGTGGACAAACCCATGGGCTGCAGATCATACATGTACAATCAAATATACTCTTCCAGAGTGGACACCATGTTACTGCATCGATCAACCATGTGACTATACAACGGTGAATGAAGGAATCAGAAATGGCTATCAATTGTTCATCAGTCCGATGATGATTACTGCTGGAATGGACCATCCGAAGTTCACAAAGCTAAGTAGGTATATTCAAGAAGTAGAAAAGATTAGAGCGCAAGTGAAGGACGTCATTTATTATGGACGATTTATGAAAAAATCTGAGTCTGCCGCATGGGTTTCCTCTGATAAGCATGTAAAATACAAATGTTTTATCAATGAGAAAACTGGTAGAAAAGGCTGTGTCTTTACAAACACTGACTCACAGGCACAAGAAGCGAGTATTGATTTCTTGAGTGGTTCAGGTGAGTTTACTGTTTACAAGCCTTTTGAAAATCCAACAACTGCAAGGGCGAATCAGAAGATTAACTTGCCAGCTGAAAGAATGGTTGTAGTTATCCAGAATTAAAAATATCCTAAGAGGAGGCAGCATTTATGAAATTAATTTTTTCTGACGAATTTGATTATGAAGGGGCACCAAATCCAGAGAAATGGGTACATGATATTGGGGGACACGGTTTTGGTAACAATGAATCCCAATATTACACAGATCGATTAAAAAATTCATTTGTTAAGGATGGAAAGTTACACATTGTTGGATTCAAAGAAGACTTTGAAGAAAATCATTATACATCTGCAAAACTTACAACTTACAGAATATTTTCAATGAAATACGGGAAAGTCGATGTAAGCGCAAAACTTCCAAAGGGAAAAGGCAGTTGGCCGGCAATTTGGATGCTGCCAAATAGTATAATGGAAGGAAAAGATTGGCCATTATGTGGTGAAATTGATATCATGGAGCACGTTGGTAAAGATGAAAACATGATTCATGTGAGCCTGCATACTGAGACTTATAATCATGCCATTAACACACAACGCACACATTTTGAACCGCTTGAAGATGTAACAGGTACGTTCCGTAAGTATTCCTGTGAATGGACTCCTGAATACATAAAATTCTTTTACGATGATCGAGAAGTAGCAAGATTTAATAAAAACGATTACGAAGATACAAGCGAAACAGGCTGGCCATTCGATCAAGAATTCTTCTTAATTCTAAATGTAGCAATTGGTGGATTCTGGGGCGGCGAAATCGATGAGAGTATGCTTCCTTTCGAAATGCAAATTGAATATGTGAAAGTGTATGAATTATAGAAATGTATATTTAGTTAAAAAGCCCGAGAAAACAAAATTTCTCGGGCTTTTTCTATAAACATTTATATTTTACAATGAATTAATTCCATCTAAGATCAGGTAAAACTTCTCTTTGCAATTCAAAGATTTCATTAATCATCGCTACAGCATTGTTGTAAGACGAAACTGTTGGGTCAAGTAAAACCGCTTGTAGCAGTTTGTTTCTTGACTTTTCATTATAAGCTTCATGTAACAATTCAGTGATGGCGCCTTGAGTTGCAATCATTGCAGCAAGTGCTGTCGGAATTTTTGCTGTTTTTTGAGGGTGAATACCATCACCGTCAACAATAGCTGGTATTTCAACAGCCATACCGTTCGGAAGATTTGGTGCATATCCATCATTCAAAACATTTACTGCACCAATTTTTGTCGTTTTATTGAATACGATTGCTTCAATAATTGGTACACCATATTCGCTGCTTTGAATTACATCACTTGATTCTTCTGTGTCATTCACTGTAAAAGCACCTTCAAAAATATCTTTTGCATCTTTCCTGGCCATTTCAGTTTCCCAATCACGGTTAACGATTGAGTCTACCGTGTAAACAAGCTCAAGTGGATTGTTTTTATTGTCCCAAGGATTTTCTGTTGCAGGATCGTAAAAGAACTGCATGGCTGCACTTGCTAAGAAAGCATCGCTCCACGCAAAGTATTCACCAATATGATTAGCCCCTGGGTACATCCATACGCCATAAAGTCTCAACATTAGTCTTGATATGGTATCATGATCCCAAGAAGCTAATTTAGGCAATTGTTTTTCTTTTTCTTTGAGGATTGGGTACAAGTCTTTACCTGTCTTTTTATCAACAATTTTTGTTAGGCAGGCGAAGTGGTTAAGTCCACATGCTTCTGTCTCAATATCTTCTATGTTCATGCCTAACATGTGAGCAACCTGCCACACGCCCCACCATTCGCCATGGCAAAGTCCAACCGCTTTGATTTTTGTTTCTTTTAAAATAATTTCTACTAGTTTTGCTTCAGGATTTGTATAGTTCAAGAGAAGTGCATCCGGACAAACTTCTTCCATTGCATGTGCGATTTCCAGCATGGGTCCTAAATTACGCAATGTGTGGAACAGCCCCCCTGGACCACCGTTTTCTCCGTAAATTTGTCTAAATCCATATTTGCGAGGAACATGAAAGTCTTGTGACCAGTAATGGTATCTGTCTTTTTCGATTGCTGTAACGACAAAATCAGCATCTTGCAATGCTTCTTTCAAATTAGTGGTTGCAGAAATGATCGCTTGAGGATTTTTTTGGTCTCTTATTTTTTGACAGAAGCCGAAGCTCACATCAAGTGCTTCTTTTTTGATGTCCATCAAAGCAATTTCAAGAGGCAAAGTATTAATTTCTTCGCTGTTAAAAATGTCTTTCACTGTTGAAGGGCAAAAGGAAACGCTTCCAGCACCTATTATGGCAATTTTTAATTTTTCATATTTTTTCATAATTAATCTCCTAACCACTTAATTTAAACATCCTTTGTTTCTTATTTTTATTATAAAATAAAGAGGAGCTCTACTCAATAATATTATTTAAGTTTGTAAATTAATCTTATAAAATAACTATTATTTAACTTTGTAAATTAATATGTTATAATGCTATTGGAGGGATTTGAATGAGATCGTATTTGCCCAATGATATAAAAGATGAAAACAGAAAAGTAATTTTTGAAATCCTTTTAAAAAACCCTGAAATTGCAAAAGTTGAGATTACTGAAAAAACGACAATGAGTTTTGTAACAGTGAGTAAGATTGTCGATTTTTTTCATGAAATTGGTCTAGTTATTTTATCCGGACAGAGTCGTGATGGCTCAGGCGGATTGGGAAGGAAGAGAACTGTCTATCGTTTAAATGAAAACAGATTTGTTACGGTAGGTATCCAATTAATTGAAGAAAAAGTTGCAGTCGTTCTAGTGAATCTCATCGGAGAAATTGTCGATCATTTTTCTGTGGAGACAAATTTGCCGTTTCACAGTGAAGATTTTGTTCATTACTTCGAAGATATTATCAAAAAGATGAAGAAAAAAGCTGAGGAACTTGGAGGAACGATCATAGGTGTAGGTTTAGCCATTGATGGAGCTATAAACATTCGAAAAAGAACAGTTCGTATGCGTGTCGATGAGGGTGTCGAGAAAGACTTCAATTATGATGAGATTATCGATAAGTTAGAGAGTCGAGTTGGATTGCCGGTTAGTCTTGAAAATGATGTAAACGCTGCAACTGTTGCAGAGTTAAAAACATTTAATTCAATAGAAGCTGATGTTAAAAATTTAGTAAATATTTCAGTAGGTGAGGGTATTGGCGCCGGAATTATCATCAATAACGAACTATACCGTGGTATGAATGCAGGTGCGGGAGAACTCGAATATATGTGCTTTGATGAAAACTATCAAAAAACACCGTCATCAATAGGATGGTTAGAAGGGAAAGTGAAATACTCCCGCTTAAAAAACACATACAACTTGAGCACAAACGAGGGAATTGAAGTGAGTATTGACTATTTGTCAAAAAAACTGGCACTTTCAATCATTAATATCATTAGTATTTTAGATATCGACCATTTCATTTTAAGTGGAAAGTCAGTTTCTGTTTTTTCAGATCGACTACTTGAGAGCGTGAAAAACTTTGTTGAACAATATGTTGATTGGTCCCCAACGATTTCAATAAGCCTGGTTCAAAATTCAAGTGCAATTGGAGCGGCCATTTTGTCGTTGCAAAACGAAATGAATGAAGTACTTTCGAGATAAAAAGGAGAATTAGCATGCTTAGAGTTTTTGAAACTGAAGAAGAAGTAGCGAAAGAGATTGCTGCTGAAATGAAAGAATATTTAACTAGTGAGAATCCAGTATTCTGTTTGGCTTCTGGGAGTACACCGGAAAAGAGTTATAAGCAATTTTCTGAAATGATCAAAGGTAATTCTGATATACACAAGTTAAAGATTGTTAGCCTGGATGAATGGGTAGGAATTGAAAAAACATCCGAAGGAAGCTGCTACCAAATGCTAAATAAGGATCTATTTAGCCTGGTTGGTCTAGAAGAACAACAAGTTTGTTTCTTTGATGGAACAGCAGAAGATTTAGATAAGGAATGCTCCCGTATTGATGAAGCAATCAAACAAAATCCGATTACTTTTAGCTTGATGGGCGTTGGAATGAATGGACATATCGGACTCAACGAACCGGGTTCAAACGTAATCGATTATAGTACAGTGGTTGATCTTTCTGAGAAGACGAAGGAAGTCGCTCAAAAATATTTCAATCAACCAACTAATTTGGAAAAAGGGATCACGATTGGGTTAAAGCAAGTAATCGATAGTAAGCGGGTTGTAGTGGCCATTACTGGTGCTCATAAAGCTGAAATTGTGAAGGAAATTTTTGCGAACGGTGAGCATACGTTGCCTGCTAAGCAAATGTTAGGTTTCGATCATATCGATTTCTATTTAGATGCAGCTGCAGCTAAACACCTCAATCTGAATCAATAATGAAGAGGTGAAACGTATGACAGAGAAAGTAATTGGTTTTGATATCGGAGGAACAAACGTCCGGGTTGGTATGATAGATGAAAATCTGCAACTTCTTTCCAAAAAAGTTACTGACACATCCAGTTTCCAGACCAAAGAAGAGTTGTTCACATCTATTAAAGAGACCATTCGACAACTTGATCCATCTGAAGAAGTGAAAAAGATGGGTGGGGTTCTTCCGGTTCCATTAGCACCAGGGCTCGAAATGCTTTCCGATGCAACCAATGTTCCGTATTTAGAGTCGGTGCAAATTTCAGAAATCCACGAGTTTTTTAAAGAGTATGAAGTTTTCATTGAGAACGATGTAAACGCCGTTGCCGTATTAGAAGCAAAGATTGGCAGCGCCAAAGAACATCCGTATTCGCTATACATTACGGTAAGTACAGGTATTGGTAGTGGAATCATCATTAACCGTGAATTATTCCATGGAACACATGGCTATGGAGGAGAAGTAGGGAGCATCCAACTTTCTGATTCCAAAGGAGGTTTCTCTAATGGTACATTAGAAAATCTTTGTAGTGGAACGGCGCTAGAACAAAAGAGTAAATCTCTTTTTGGAGATAACGCAACAGCAAGTACGCTTTTTGAGAAGTATCAAGAAGGAGATGCGGGTGCAATTCAGGCAATTGGCGAATGGATAGAAAATTTTTCTAGTGGAATGGCATCCTTGATTCACTGCTTTGATCCTGGAATTATCGTTTTTGGCGGAGCTGTAATTCAACATAACCAATGGCTTGTTGAAAAAATTTTAGAGAAAACAAAAGGGAAAGTTTTTTCTAACTTAGTAGAAAATGTGAAAATGGTAGTTTCAGAGTTTGGTAATGATGCTGGCTTAATTGCCGCAGGATATATGGCGTTAAAAAAATAAACGGTAAAAAGGGGTATATAAAAATGAGAAAGCTAAAAGTTACTCTAGTGGGTGCTGGAAGCGTTGCTTTCGCACTAGGCACACTGCAAGATTTAGTTTTATCAAAAAGATTAAGAGAGACAGATTTAGAAATCGCATTGATGGACATTAGTGATAAAAACTTAAAGGCGACACATGATTATGCAACACAAATGTTTGCAGATTTCGAAAGTCCAGCAAAGATTTGGATGACAACCGATTTAGAGTCGTCTTTAAAAGATGCTGATTTTGTAATCGTTGCCATTGAAGTAAACCGTTACTTTTATTGGGCACAAGATTTCCATATTCCACGCCGTTACGGCAGCAAGCAAATCTATGGAGAAAATGGTGGACCAGGTTCAATGTTCCATACATTGCGTAACCTTGGACCAATGTTGCATATTGCCAGAACCATGGAGAAAGTTTGTCCAAACGCATTGTTTATCAACTACACAAATCCTGAAGCAAAATTAGTTGAGGCTGTTTCTAACCTAACTTCCATTAAGATTGTTGGTCTTTGCCACGGTCTAGATATCGGTATCGAGCAATTAGCTGAAATGCTTGAAATGAAAAAAGAGGATATCGCTGTAGAAGGCGGTGGTTTAAACCATTTTGGTTTCTTCACAAAGATTTGGGATAAGCATACTGGAAAAGACTTATATCCACTTTTCCGTGAGAAAGAAGCTAAGGCAAATCGCCTTGCTAAGTTCGATCACTTTGCACTTTCAAGAACACTCTACCAAACATATGGTTACTTTCCATATCCGGGAGCGAACCACTGTGGTGAATACATCTCTTGGGCGGAGGATTTTTATGCGGGTCTTTCATTGCAATTCCGTTATAACCCAATGAATCCGAATGAGAAAATTGGTGACAAGGATTCCAGAATCCCTGAATTCGTATACTGCGCACACGCTGGTAGTGTAGACCGAGAACTGCACGAAGGGGACAATGAATTAGAAACTTGGATTGCAGAACAATTTGTGTATAAAAAGGAAAATGTAAATGGAACATGTGAGTATGGGATTCCAATCATTGAAGCAATCTTCTTTGATGATGAAATCGTTATCAATGCGGCGAACTTACCGAACAAAGGTGCGATCAAAGGTCTTCCTGATGATATGGTAGTAGAGACACAAGCTATTGTTAACGGTAAAGGTATTGAGTTAGTGCAGATGACAGTTGAATTACCAACAGCACTTATTGGAACCATTCATATTCAGGGGACCATTCATAAGTTGTTATTTGAAGCCTATCATGAGGGGTCTAAGACGAAGTTGCTTCAAGCCATTCTTCTTGATCCGCAAGCGCCAACTTACTATCAAGCTTGTGCGATGATTGACGAAATGTGTGAATTACAAAAAGATATCCTCCCAAAATTAGAATGGAAACAACCAATTTAAGTGGATAAGGAGGAAAGAATATGGAAAAGCAAAAACTTCTTGAGATATTAAAGGATATGACCCTGGAAGAAAAACTGGGCCAAATTAGTCAGATTACTGGTGAGCACTATATTGGTAGAGTTGATGATGAAATGGTTGAAACTGGACCAGGATTTTCGAATGCGATCTTGGAAAACAACAACCTATACACAATTGGAAGCGTTATCGGTGTTTCTAGCGCTAAAATTACAAATGCCATTCAAAAAGCATATTTAGAAAAGTCCCGTTTGAAAGTGCCTCTATTATTCATGCATGATGCCATTCATGGATACAGAACGATTTTCCCAATCCCACTAGGCATGTCTTGTTCTTGGGATAGTAAGATGATCAAAGAAGCTGCCGCACACACAGCATCAGAGCTGCGTGCAACGGGAATTCACGTAAACTTCTCGCCAATGGTTGACCTGGTTCGCGACCCAAGATGGGGGCGTGTAATGGAGGCGTTTGGTGAAGACCATATTCTTTCTGGAAACCTCGGTCGCGCGATGGTAGAAGGCTATCAAAAAGGAGAAAACGGGACCATCACAAATGATGGAGTTGCTGCTTGTTTGAAGCACTTCGCTGCATATGGTGCACCAATCGGCGGGAAGGATTATAACACTGTAGATATGTCTATGCGTGAATTCTTCGACTACTACGGAAAGCCATATGAAGAAACATTAAAAGGCAACCCGAGATTTGTTATGAGTTCATTTAACACGTTTAACGGTATTCCTGTAACAGCAAGTGAAGAAATGATGCAAGATATCTTACGAGATAAGTACGGTTTTGACGATCTGGTCATTTCGGACTGGGGGGCTGTGGCGGAGCTGCAAAACCACCGCGTTGCTAGGAATGGTAAAGAAGCTGCCGTTCTTGGATTAAAAGCTGGAATCGATATCGAAATGGTTTCAACCCTTTATTTTGAAAACGGTAAAGAAATCCTTGAAGAAAATCCAGAACTTCTTAATGTGATTGATAACTCAGTATTGAAAGTTCTTGAATTGAAAAATGATTTAGGACTTTTCGAGGATCCTTATGTTGATGAGGATGCTGAAAATGATGTTCTATTGAATCAAAAATTTATTGAATTTTCTCGCGAGTCAGCGAAGAAATCCTGTGTTCTTTTGAAAAACGAAGGTAGTGCATTACCAATCAAAGCTGAGTATAAGAAAGTTGTTGTAGTAGGGCCTTTCTCTAAAACAAATGAATTACTTGGAAACTGGATGTGTAAAGGGCGTTTCGAAGAAGTTGTTTCATTAGAGGCAGGTTTGAAGAATGTTCGTCCGGACGCTGATATTGCCGCGTATGAATCGCTTGCTGATTGTCCAAAAGACGTTTTACGAAACTGTGATTATGTACTAGTAGCAATTGGTGAAGACTGGCAGTTAAGTGGAGAGGGGCACAGTAGTGTTAACCTTGAACTTGAAGATAGCCAGAAAGAATTGATTCGTGAAGTGAAGAAGTTGAACAAGCCTTTTTCATGCGTTCTATTTACAGGAAGACCACTTGCTTTGGAATCAATCATCAATGATATTCCATCATTGCTGCTATGCTGGTTCCCTGGAACGCAAGCAGGTAATGCGGTGGCTGATTTAGTGTTTGGAGAAGCTTCTCCTTCGGGTAAATTGACCATGTCATTCCCACGGCATTCAGCACAAGCGCCAATCTACTACAATGAGTACAATTCAGGTAGACCGGCGAATGATTCCAGTTATAGCAGCCGTTATCAAGACATCGAAGCGGGAGCATTGTTCCCTTTTGGCCACGGATTGACTTATACGAATGCTAAGTATTCACATTTTAAGATTTCAAGCAACAAGATTACAGAAACGGAAAACATCAAGATTTCTTTCAAAGTAGAAAACCCAAGTCTCTACGTGCATACAGAAATTGCAGTCCTCTACATCGAGGATCTAGTATCTAAATTATGTCGTCCAATTCGCGAGATGAAGAAATATTCGGTTGATGACGTTCCTGCTGGTGCTTCAAAAACCATTGAGTTTGAACTATCTTTAGAGGATTTAAAGTATCTGGATAATTCGCTGAAGCCACAAATTGAGCGTGGGGACTTCAATATTTATATCAATGATATGAAGGAAAAAGTATTTAGTTTTGTTTACTAAATCCATATCAGCACTAAGCGAGTTTTGCTTAGTAAAATTCACTTAGTGCCATTCGTTATAATATTTAACTATATTAATTAAATATTATAAATAATTCCGTTGACAGTGTATGCGTTTACATCTAAAATATAAATAAAGAGATTGCAGAAATTATTTATTTAATATTCTTAATATTTTGTATATAGAGAGAATAGGAGAGATGCACAGAATGTTAAAGCGAGCTGAGGGAACTATAAATGCCGTCATGCCGAAAACAAGCCAGAAAAAATCAAGCAAAAGAAAGAAATTTATGGGTCAATGGCAATTGCAAACTATGATATGGCCAGCAATCATTTTATTGATTATTTTCAATGTTATCCCATTGTTTGGATTGATCGTTGCTTTCCAAGATTACTCGCCGATTGATGGATTTATTGATTCGCCGTTTGTAGGTCTGGATAATTTCAAAGCCTTTTTAACGGATCCAGCTTTCTATCATTCTTTATATAATACGATTGGCATTAGTGTCATGAAGTTAATCTTCGGATTCCCATTTGAAATTATCCTGGCCATTCTTATCAACGAGTTAAGAATGGGAAGATTCAAAAAGACGACTCAAACCATTTCCTATCTTCCACATTTCATGTCCTGGGTTATTCTTGGTGGAATGTTGATTACATGGCTAAGTAGTTCAGGATTTGTAAATAGCTTTTTAATGAGTCTGCATCTGATCAAGCACCCTATTCAGTTTCTTGCCCTTCCCGGAGTTTATTGGTGGATTGCAGCCTTCTCTGATATTTGGAAAGAAGTAGGCTGGGGCACAATTTTATATCTTGCTGCGATGTCAGGTATTGACCCTGCATTATACGAAGCTGCTAAGGTAGATGGCGCCTCTAAGTTTAGACAAATCTGGCACGTTACACTTCCGGGTATTAGAGGGATCGTTACTCTTATGTTTGTTCTTCGAATCAGTTCGCTTATTGGATCCAATTTGGACCAAGCATTGGTTTTGCAAAATCCAGCTAACTTGACAAACAGCCAAGTAATTGATTCATTTGTGTATTTTATGGCGATGAAACAAGGAGATTTCTCATACGCGACAGCGGTAGGTATTTTCGGATCAATTGTTTCTATTATAATGTTACTTATTGCTAACTTCTTAACTAGGAAGTTTAACGACACATCTATTTTTTAAGGCAGGTGAGATAGAGTTGAGTGGAAAAGGTGAGAAAGTCTTTAATGTTTGCAACATCATTTTTATTACGTTTTTTAGTTTATTGATATTACTCCCAATTATGAATATCGTTTCATTGTCATTCAACGATGGGACGGACTCACTGAGAGGAGGAATCTATTTTTGGCCGAGAAAATTCTCGTTGGCTAACTATCAAGTAGTTTTAAGCAACTCGGCCATTTATAAAGCATTTGGTATTTCCGTTCTAAAAACAGTTATTGGGGTTGTAACCCATCTAATTGTTACTGGTGTTGCAGCGTATGCAATGAGCAAAGCTGAACTCGTTGGCAGAAAATGGTTTATCAAGTTGGGTGTTTTAACGATGTTTATTGGCGGCGGGATGATTCCTAGCTTCCTAATTATTAAATCGTTGGGCTTATATAATAGTTTTTGGGTTTACATTATTCCAGCACTATTCAGTTTCTATGACTTAATTATCTTCATGAATTTCTTTAGAAACTTACCGGCATCTTTAGAAGAATCAGCGAAAATTGATGGTGCAGGATATTTCAGCATTTTCTTTAGAATAGTACTACCTTTATCTTTTCCGGTTTTTGCTACCATTGCCTTATTTACCGGAGTTGGACAATGGAACGACTTCTTCACGACAAAGTTGTATATTGATGATCCGAATTTATTTCCGATTCAATTTTACTTATATCAAATGTTAATGAGTGTCGGATCGCAATCAGCTATCAAAGCAGGAATAGTAGTTCCGACAGAAGCTATGCAACAAGCAACAATGGTAATAACAACACTTCCTATCGTGTTAGTCTATCCTTTCCTACAGAAGTATTTTATTAGTGGTATGTTAGTAGGCGGAGTAAAAGAGTAAAAAAAAGAGAGGGGATTTTAATTATGAAAAAGAAGAATGTATTGAAAAAGACTGCAATAGCAGTTACAGGAATGGCTCTGGTAACGAGCATGGCAGGTTGTGCAAGTACTACTTCTGGTAAGGATGATGCTGCAAAGTACCACTTGCCAAAAGCAAAAATCACTGTGGATGCTAATACACCAAGTTGGCAGAAAGATAAAAGTACTGCATCACTTAATTGGTTTTTTGGATGGGACTGGTTTGCACCTGGTCACTTCACTACTCCAGTTGAAAAATACATTAGACAAGACACAGGTGTTGATATCACGTACAAAAGCGGTGGAGATGATAAGTTGAATTCACTTATTGCCTCAGGCACGCTACCTGATATCATTACAGTTGACGGTGGAAGTCCATTGGTCAAGGAGTTAGATAAGGTTGCTATTCCTTTAGATATATTAGCTAAGAAATATGACCCATACTTTTTGCAACATGCTGCTGATCCATCGATTGTAAAATTCTATTCATCAGCAGATGGTCACCTTTATAAATATCCTAACTTTGCGTACACAAAGGCTGACTATCAAGCAAAACAAGGCCTTTATGGTAACGAAGCGTTTGTTGTTCGTAAAGATATATATGAAAAAATCGGTTCACCTGACATGAGCACGCCTCAAGGTTTCCTAGCCGCTCTAGAAGCTGTGAATAAATTAAATGCAAAAGATGGCAGCGGAAAAGCGGTCATTCCATTCGGAATTGGTGCAATTGGCAGTGATTCAGTTGGAACAGACGCATGGCTAGCAGACTTCCTCGGAATTCCTACTGTAAAAGATGGCAAACTTTATGATCGTTACACTGATCCAGAGTTTGTTAAATGGATGAAAGTGTTATCACAAGCAAACCGTGATGGACTTTTAGACCCGGATGCAACGACTCAAACTGATGCTTCAAAGAAAATATCTAACGGAACATATTTTGCGTATGCAAGTGCAAACCTAAATGGTGACGCTTACTTATTCCCAGCTTGGTCAAATACCCATGCTTCTGCAGCTTATGAAGCTATAAATGGACCAAGTTCTAAGGATGGATCTCCGTCTGTTGCTTTGAGTGGTGGAGCAATTGGAGGGTGGACACGTACCTATATTTCGAAAACTGTAAAAAATCCTGAGAAAGCTATGGAGCTAATTACTTACCTTACTAGTGAAAAAGGACAAGCTACTAACTACTTCGGTAAAGAGGGTACTGACTACACGATGGCTAATGGTAAGGCAGTATATAGCCAAGCTGTTAAAGATATAAAAAACAATCACCCAGATCAGATGGATGCTAAATACGGTTTTGGTAAAAACTTTGCGCTGGAAAACGGATCTTACCTTTCTAAATTAGCTGGTATTGATCAGTATTCAACTGCGGACCAACAAATTTATGCTTGGACTGTACCATTCTTATCAGATACGCAGAGTGCTACAGCGATGATGGATGCCAACTTAACACCTGATGAATCACGTAATAAAGAAAAGATTGCTACTAACTGGGCTCAAACTTTTGTAAAAATCCTTAAGGCTAAATCGGATGCTGAAGTAGATCAGGCGTTTGCTTCCTTCAAACAATTCAGAGATAGTAATGGCAATGCTGACATCGAAAAATCACGTAACGCAATTATTGCTCAAAACGTTAAAAAACTTAAGTAATTAAAGATTCTAAATAACTCAGAAGAGGATGGCCTAAAAGGATCAGACCCCCTCACTCAGCACACAATATATAGACCGTTTTTAAGGTGAATTCATCCGTATATTGACGTGTGGGTTCTTACCCTTGTATTTGCGGACAGCCTCTTCTGTTTCATTTTGAGGTAATTAGAAATGATAAGCTTAGAAAGTAAACTTTACCATTATTTAACGGCGATTTCACAGTTGATAGTATTGAATATTTTGTTCGTACTTGTTTCTATTCCTCTAGTTTCTTTGCCTATTTCGATTTTAGGAATGAATCGATGTGTAGTAAATATGATTGAAGATAGGAAATTATTTACTGGATTGAAATTTAATAAAAAAATATGGATTAGGCTAATCATTCTCCTTTTCATTGCCCTATTTTCGATGGCAACAATTTGGTCATTTGCTATGTCTGGCCGTGTGTTCCCGAATTATATAATTATTTCATTGATTGTCTCATTTAATTTGATTTCATATGTAATGATAATTTTTTATGACGATGGCTTATACGTTCTTTTAAGAACTTCTTTCATATATTCAGTGGTTTATTTTCAAAAAACAATCCTTCCGATTTTTCTTATTTTATTTGCAGTGACAAAGTTCGTTCCTTTCAATCAATTTGTTATTGTTACTCTGTTGCCTGCAGTTTTTTTCTATCTGTTTATCAGAATTAATTACAGGACACTTGTGGACATTAAAGGATTGCACAAAATGTCCTGGTAGGTCTTTCAAAGTAAAAATTTAGAATAAATTAGTCACTTTTTCAAGGGTGGGTCATGATGAAAATCTGACTCACCCTTTTCTAAATCAATCGATTTTAGCTTAACTGGAATAGATAAACTCAATTTTTTTCAAATCAATAAATGGGAGTGGCATGTGAATGAAGTATCAGATAACCAATCAAAATGAGTGGCTGTATCCAGACAGCATTGTTACGGAGTCTGGTGACAAAGAGATTAGGCTAGGCACGGCAAAAGGTGCTTATGTTTCAACTCAAGTCTTATTAAATCAATTGGAAGTGGGCACAAAATATCACTGGAATTGCATAGCTCCAACAGGTGTTTCTGTCGAAGTTTATCAACAAGTCGACATCCTTTGTGAAAAAAATACAGGACCCATTTGTTTTTGTGTAGATGAGGAGGCAGGGGAGTCTGCTGATGGGTATACAACTCGAAAGGCTCCTTTCAGAGTGTATGATGCACTTAGGCCGCTTGCAAATAATGAGTTCGAGGTAACCGCTCAAACGGAAGCTTTATATTTGGCCTTCTTTGTAGACGAAAGTGCACTTACTGGAGAATTTTCATTTTCTTTTGACCTTCAAGCAGGTGAATCTATCGTCTCAATTCCAGTTTCATTAAAGATTTTCAATGTAACCATTCCAAAAGAAAAAAATCTATATATTTCCAATTGGTACAGAGCAGACAATATTGCAACTCAACACAACCTGGAAATGTGGTCTGAAGAACATTGGGAAATGATTGAAAAGTATGCTGACCTAATGGCTAGGACAAGACAAACTCACTTTTGGATTCCAAATGAAATTAGGGAGATTTCGAGACTCGAAGATGGAACATATGAATTTAGGTTTGACCGCACAAAGCGCTTAATTGAACTATTTCTTTCAAAAGGTTTCACTCATATTGAAGGAAATCTGATTTATGCGCGGGCTGATTTCTGGGATTCTACTTTCATCGTTAATATCTTGGGGGAAACCGTTCCTGCAAAATCCCCGGAGGCATACGATTTTGTTTGTCAATACTTAAAAGCATGGAAAGCATTCCTGGAAGAGAACAATTGGCTTCATTTGCTTCATCAGCACGTTGGCGACGAGCCGATTGAAGCCTGCAAAGATGAGTACCGCATTCTTTCTGGTATTGTACGTAAGCATTTACCTGGAGTGCCTTTGATGGAAGCTGTCGAAACTTACGATTTGGACGGGGCCGTTGATATTTGGATTCCAAAGAATAACTATTTTAATGAAAATAGAAAAAAGTTTGAGAGAATCAGAGACAATGGAGAAGAGCTATGGTTCTATACTTGTTGTTACCCAGGAGGATCATATTTAAACCGTCTTTGGGATATGCCGCTTATCCGTACAAGATTATTGCATTGGGGGAATCACCGTTATGATATGAAAGGTTACTTGCACTGGGGGTTCAACTGGTGCGATGCATCAGACCCATTTAATCATAATGACATTTTCTTCCCACCCGGAGACACGCATATTTCTTATCCCGCAGGAAAAGAAGTATGGGGCAGCATGAGGATAGAAGCAATGCGAGCTGGAGTTCAAGACTACGAATTGTTTCATATGCTTGCTAAAAAGAATAAAGAACTAGCTGATGAGTTATGCAAAAGCTGCTTAGAAGCATTTGATATGCCAAATGAAGATATAAATCATTTTGAAGAGGTTCGTGAGAGAATCTTATTGGCAATTGAAAATTAAGTTTTGCACAGAAAGGTGTGTATGCAAATTGAAATTTGAAACAAGATTAATTAGCCCGCTGGAAAAAGTATTTCCAGATGAGGAGCTTAATGCCGAAAGGTACAATCGTTCTTCGGCATTAATTGGAGAATATGTTTCTTTCCAATTAGCTGTAAAAGCAGACGATTTAAAGATTAACGTAACGATCGATATTGAATCAGAAATTAAAAATCGCATTGAAATTGGAAGCGTAGGGCTTGTTCCATCTCTCATGCCAAATTACAAAGACCATGATGGATATCTGTTACGTACAAAGCCAGGTCTTTATCCTGATCCAATTTTTCCAGGTAATAAGTTTTCTCCTGTACATGAGCAATGGAATAGTTTTTGGATTTATGTGAATACCAAGGACTTACATTCTGGTAAGTATGAAATCAAGTTTAATGTAGTCCATGAGGACAAAATTGAAGCATCTGAAGTTTTTGTACTAAATTTATTAGACGTCAAGATGGCTAATCATGGTTTAAAGAGAACGGAATGGTTCTATTTTGACTGTATTGCAGATCATCACCATGTTGAAATGCTTTCAGATGAGCACTTCAAAATCATTGGGAATTATATCGATAATTATGTAGAACATGAAATCAACATGATTTTGACACCGCTCTTTTCCCCTGCGTTAGAAATGTTTGTAGGCGGAGATCGACCAACTGTTCAATTAGTAGGAATTGAAAAGAGGAGTGGAGAATATTCGTTTGATTTCACTTTATTGGACCGATTTATGACGATGTGTTTGGATAAAGGGATTAAGTATTTTGAAATGACACACTTGTTCTCACAATGGGGCGCAGAATATGCACCAAAGATTTATGCGAATGTAGACGGGGTAGAAACAAAGATTTTTGGATGGCACACGCGTGCGGATTCCGAAGAGTATAAAACTTTCTTGGGTGTGTTCTTAGAAGCTTTACAGGTTTTCCTTCAAGAAAAAGATTGGGAAGAATTATGTCACTTTCACATTTCGGATGAGCCCAATACTCATAATATTGAGCACTATAGTGTGGCACGTAATATTATTAAGGACATTGGATTTAATGCACCTGTATTTGACGCGCTATCTGAATATGAATTTTATAAAAGAGGTTTAGTGGATGTACCTGTAGCTTCTACGGAACACATTGCCAATTTTATTGAACATAAAGTTGAAGATTTATGGGCGTACTACTGTTGTTGTGAATATAAAGAAGGGCTATCCAATCGCTTCATGAATATGCCAGGGTTGCGGACACGTGTGATTGGTCTTCAGTTGTACAAGGCAGGAGTTAAAGGGTTCTTACACTGGGGCTATAACCACTGGTATGGACATAAGTGTCTGAACATGGATATTAATCCCTATACAAATACTGACGCTGATCGTGGTTTCCCTTCAGGAGATGCATTCCTCGTTTACCCGGGTAAAAAAGGACCAGTAAGCTCCATTCGTTTGAAACAGTTGCAGCTAGCTTTTCAAGACGCAGCAGCTTGCGTTACGTTAGAGAAAAAAATTGGCAGAGATGCAGTGGTTGCTATGATTGATGCGAAAATGCCAATCGATTTTAAAAATTACCCGCATGAGGACCAGTGGTTCTTATCACTTAGAGAAAAAATAAATAAAGAGATTGAACGAGTTTATCAAGTCTAGCTCTAAAAACCGACCAATGGAGGATTTTCAAATGGGAAAACGGTTTGCAAGAAAGGTATGGGTATAAAAATGTTAAATCTAGTAGAAAAAGATGAACTATTACTATATCACGCAATTCAACCTGCAGGGCCGATTCCAACCATTCTTGATCCAGAGGGAGTGTATCCTTACGAGAGTTTCGTGGAAACGGCGGAAAGACCTGGATTAGTTAAAGTAAGAATGGTTACGCTTGAAAACGAAAAATTATTTGTAAAAATTTGCCCGGATTTAGGCGGGAAGATTTTTTCAATCATTGATAAAGAGTCAGACAAGGAAATATTATTTGACTCGGGAGCTGTAAAACCGATTCGGATTCTACCGCGCATGGCTTTTATTAGTGGAGGAATCGAGGTGAGTTTTCCCATTTCACATACGCCTACACAAATAGAACCTGTTCAATATCAAGCGGAGGAAATCGGCAATCGACTATATTTCTGGTGCGGTGAAAAAGAAATTCGTTGCGGAATGCAGTGGACATTAGAGTTCTCACTTGGCGAGAATGACCATTACTTAACACAAAGAGCTTCGTACTATAACCCATCTCAAAAAAGTCATGCGTGGATGTCTTGGTCAAACGCTGCTTTACCAGTTCGTGAAGATTCAGAGCTGCACTTCCCTAGTGGAAATATTCTATATCACGGCGGTGAAATGAAGGAATTTTACTGGGACAACAATAAGAAAAATTACATTCGTGACTTTGACTCGATGGCTGGTTTCTTCTGGAAAGATGTAACTGAGAATGCATTCGGTGTATTCACGCCAAGCTTAGGCACCGGACTATATCATATTGCTGACGAGAAAAGTGTTCCAGGAATTAAACTTTGGACATACGGAATTGGAGATGAAGAAATTTGGTCGTACAACACGGCGATTCATAATGAATCGTATGTGGAAATACAAGCGGGGCCGATTAAAGACCAGTCGATCAAAGATGACTTGCACCCAGGACAACACAAAACATATTGTGAGTATTGGATCCCTACTACGAAAGTGCTTGAACTTAGTGAGCTTGTTTTACCATATCCTGAGTTAATACCGTCTGCAGAAATGCCACGATTTGACTGGACAGCAACGCGTGAAAAAGTGAAACCTTGGGTTGAGCTTATAGACGTATTTAACCGGAGAGATCCTACAAAAATTCCAAACCCGCCTGAATTGCATGTTAATGCATGGCCACCTTCGGGTATGGCGGAGCTCGGTGAAGCGATACCTTGGGCAGCGAATAATGTGAGTGTAGATTTAGCGGATACTTGGGAATACTATCTCGGATTATGGCTAGCAGGGTGCGATCAGTTTGATGAAGCATTAGAAGTACTGGCAGAAGTGGAAAATGATTTTGCAAGATTAATAGAAGCAAGAATTTATCTGGCAGAGAAAAATCAACCAGAAGAATGTGTATCAGCGCTAGCGGGAATACAAAGTCTGACGTTAATGACACACCCGCAAGTAGTCATTGAAAAAGATAAGGCACTTGAGCGAATAGGAAAAGAAACTTTAGATGAAAGAGCGTTTTGGCTGGATCAATTAAGCGCGTTGAAAGATGAAGGTATTGTTGAAAGAAGATGCCAACTATTATTTGATCAAGGTAAATTACAAGAGGCAAAAGAATTGTTGGAAGCTGCTAACTTCTCCCTTGTGCATCAACGTTATTTTCGTACAGAGCTATGGATGAGAATAAATAAAACATTAGGAATCGACTCTGATAAGAATTACTTAGCGTCATTAGGTGAAGACCGGCTTGCCAAATTCGGGCGGTATCGGGTTTATGATTCAGAGTAACGAGGAGGAAGACCTTTTAGTATTTCTATTTATTTAATAATATTAATTAAGTATATGAAATTTAATTGATTTTAAAAAGTTAAACGATAATAATAGCTTTAAAGATAGCGTTTACTAAAGCCGACTACAGGTTTATATAGTCTATAATCCATAGATTTAATTGGGGGGATTGTCCATGCTCTCTTTAGGGGTTGATATTGGGGGAACGAAGATCGCAGTAGGAATCATTAATGAACAGGGCTATTGCTTAGATAGAATTGAATTGCCCAGTATTAGTGATGATTCTGAAAAAATGCTTGAACAAGTAAAAAATTCCATATCTATGGTCCTTAGGAAGGGAAATTATAAATTAGCGGATTTAGCTGGAATTGGAATTGGAGTCCCGGGAAAAGTTGATCATCAAAATGGGTTAGCTATTTATCAAAATAATCTTCCATGGGTTGATTTTCCCTTAGTGGACAGACTAAACGATTTTTATCCGACTAAATTTGTTTTAGATAATGATGTTTATATGGCAGCCTTTGGTGAATGGTATACAGCAGGTAAAAATCGCCATGAAACTTTTGTCTTCCTTACGATTAGCACGGGTATTTCCTGCTGCACCATTCATAATGGCCATTATGTTCGCGGTGCAGGATTTGCCGGTGAAATTGGTTTAAGTATTGTCGATGACCATCCATTGCCTAGTAAATATTTAAACGATGGCTGTTTAGAGGCTGTTGCATCCGGTCCGGCAATTGCCCAATATACGAATTTAAAAAGAAATTTGTCCAGCGAGTCTGATAAATGGACAACCAAAGATGTCATTGATGCCTATTTTTCAGGGGAACCACTCGTAACCGAAATCATGCAAAATATATTTAAATATATTGCGAGAGGGATTCACTCCATTACTTGTTTAGTAGACCCCGACAAACTTATCCTGGGCGGAGGGGTCATTAACCATAATCCAAAGCTCATCAATCCGATTTTAGAAGAAATAGATAAACTTCTTGTACCAGAACAAAAAGATTTCCTTCATCGTGTTAAGGCATCTAAGCTAATGGGTGACGCAGGGATAATCGGCGCTGGTTTAAGAGCACTTGAAGATTTTGCATAGGGGGTATCGATCATGAAACTTACTATTAAAAATGGTAATGTTGTTCTTCCTTCAGGTGTACATAAAACAAATATTGAAATTGAAAATGGAAGAATCATCGGGCTTACTGATTCCAATACGGATTCCCAGACTGAAACTTTTGACGCCTCATCCTTTTATGTCATGCCGGGATTTATTGATTTGCAAACGAACGGGGTGGCAGGGTTCGATGTTATGGATGGGACAGAGGAAGCGATTTCTAAAATGGTCGAGGTTCTCCCTTCACAAGGGGTTACCGGTTTTTTACCTACCACGGTAACCGGGGAAAGAACTGAAATCGGACGTTCATTACGGGCAATTGCAAAAGTAAAAAACAAGAATTTACCTGGTAGTGAAATTCTCGGTGTCCATGTTGAAGGACCCTATATTTCATATGCAAAGAGTGGGGCGCATGAACAAAATTGGATTCGGCCTTTTAATAAAAATGAGTTTGATAGATGGAATGAATTAAGTGGAAATCTGATAAAGCTGCTTACGCTTGCACCTGATGTAAACGATAACCTGGATTTTATTCATGATCTTAAAGAACAGAATATTACTGTCTCAATTGGACATTCGAATGCTTCATATAATGATGCCAAAAAAGCTTTTGACCAGGGTGTCTATTATTCCACCCACTTATTTAATGGAATGAGTGGAGTACATCACCGAGAACCGGGAGTCGCAGGTGCAGTCTTGTCGGATGACCGTGTGTTTGCCTCGTTTATTCCTGATTTACAGCATGTTCATCCTGCTCTCCTTAATATGATTTACAAAATAAAAGGCAGAGAAAAATCAGTAATTGTTAGTGACCAAGTATTTTTAACAGGCTTACCACCAGGTGAATATATGTGGGGGAACCAAACCGTTATTAGTAATGGAACTTTTCCTACCGTGAAAACGACTGGCAGCCTTGCAGGGAGCTTATTGCAAATGAATATTGCCATAAAAAATATGGTGAAAGAGGCAAATATTCCTCTCCATGATGCTGTTTATATGGCAGCAACATCACCTGCATTGGTGCTTGGTATAGAAAATGAGGCAGGCAGCATTGAGAAAAACAAGAGAGCGAATTTGACCATTCTTAATAAGGATTATGAGGTTATTGGAACGATTAAAGATGGAATGTGGATTTATAAAAAATGATTTAGGAGTTGAGAAAATATGTTTTTACCTTTTTCTAAAGATCAAATTAAGACATTTTGTGCAGAACATACAGTAAAAGAAATTCTTCAGCAGCCCAAACTATGGGTAGAAACGTTCAAAATTATCAATGAAAATAAAGATCAAATTCGGCTGTTTTTTGAGAGCCTCAGTCAAAAACATGACCGTGTCCGTTTTATCTTTACCGGTGCCGGTACTTCAGCATTTGTAGGAGAAACAATTACTCCTTTTTTACGAAAGAATAACCGGAACCTTTCCTGGGATTTAGAGTCTATTGCTACAACAGATCTTGTTTCTTCTCCTAAATATTTTTTAAACAAAGAGATTCCTACTGTGCTAATTTCTTTTGCTCGTTCAGGAAACAGTCCTGAGAGTGTTGCAGCTGTTGAGGTAGCAGAAAAAATAGTTCAAGATTTTTATCAAATCATCATTACTTGTAATGAAAATGGACAATTGGCCAAAAAGGCACAGGGCGATGAAAATTCGTTGCTATTATTGATGCCACCTGCCTCCCATGACCAAGGTTTTGCCATGACAAGCAGCTTTAGCTGTATGAGGTTGGCTGCACTGTTAGCCTTTCAATATGAAAGTTTAGCTGAATTAGAGCTTTTGGTTGATCGTCTGGCAAGTGGTACTGAAAAGCTCCTAACTTCACTATCAGCACAATTGGAAACAGTATCAGAATATGATTTTGAACGAATTATTTATTTAGGTTCCGGTTTACTAGGTGGTATTGCAAGAGAGTCAGCTTTAAAGGTATTGGAATTAACTGCTGGTAAAACGGTGGCAATGTATGAGACTCCGCTAGGTTTCCGCCATGGACCAAAATCAATTATGAATGACAAATCATTAATCGTTTTCTACATGTCACATGATGAGTATACAAGGAAATATGAACTAGATTTATTAAAGGAAATTAACCAGGCAAACCTTGAATCAAAAATTGTGGTTCTTGATTTTAAAGATGATGAAACCGTCAAAGAAAACAGCGATTGGCAAATTTCCATCCCATCTAGCGAAATACAGTGGGAAGAAGTCTATCTTGGCTTTGTCTATATTACTTTTGCCCAGACTCTGGCAGTTAAAAAATCCATTCAACTGGGCATTACGGTGGACAATCCAAGTGCCGATGGCTTAGTAAACCGGGTTGTGCAAGGAGTTACCATTTATCCACTTAAGGAAAAGCACATATTATAGGTTCAATAAGAGGAGTGAACGAGAAAATGATTATCCAAAAATCACAGCTTGTTAATACTAAAGCAATGTTAATTTACGCTCAAAAATTTGGCTACGCCGTCCCAGCTTTTAATATCCATAATTTAGAAACGATTCAGGTAGTGACAGAAGCAGCGGCCGAGCTGCAATCACCTGTTATTTTAGCTGCAACTCCTGGAACCTTTTCATACGCGGGAAGGGATTATATTCAAGCCATTGCTGAAGCAGGGGCTGCTCGTTATTCCATTCCAATCGCTCTGCATCTTGACCATCATGAAAAAAAGAGTGATATTGAAGTTTCCTTAAATCTGGGTGTGAAATCGGTTATGATTGATGGCTCCCATCATCCATTTGAAGATAATATTAAAATTACCAAAGAGATTGTAGAGTTGTCTCATCAGTTTGGTGCCACAGTTGAAGGTGAGCTCGGCCGGCTGGGAGGTCAGGAGGATGATTTGGTAGTTAACAAGGAAGATTCTTTTTATACTGACCCGGATGCAGCTGTCATTTTTGCTAAAGAGACGGGGATTGACTCGCTGGCTGTCGCGATTGGAACGGCTCATGGGTTATATTCTTCAACTCCAAAACTCGACTTTGAACGGCTCTCAATCATTCAAAAGAAAGTGGATATCCCCCTTGTCCTGCATGGAGCTTCCGGGATATCTATTGAAGACGTACGTAAATGCATCCGTTTAGGATGTACAAAAGTAAATATTGCCACTGAATTGAAGATTCCATTTTCTAACAGTTTACGTGATTATTTGGTCAATCATGTGGATGAAAGTGATCCACGAAAATACATGAGTCCTGCAAAAGAATCCATGAAACAAGTTGTTAAGGAAAAAATTAAGATGTGTATGAGTGATGGGAAAGCATGATTTTAACCATAACATTAAATCCTTCGGTCGATATAAGTTACCAGCTTTCGGGCTTTCAGTTAAATCAATCAAATAGAAGCTTAATAACAAATAAGACAGCAGGCGGCAAGGGTCTTAATGTCACCAGAGTTCTGAATTGCCTTGGAGTACCTGTAAAGGCAACAGGGTTTTTAGGTGGGGCAAATGGATTATTTATCCAAAAAGAGCTTGATATGCTGAATATTGATCATGATTTTGTTCCAATTACGGGTGACACCAGGAATTGTATTGCGATACTCCACGACTCCAATCAAACGGAAATCCTTGAAGAGGGGCCAAGTTTATTAGCTTTAGAGTATGATCGGTTTTTATGGAAAATGGAAAAACTTTTTCCTGCTGTAAATATCATTGTCGCATCCGGGAGTATCCCAAAAGGATTGGATAAATCGTTTTATAGGGACCTAATTAAAATGGCCAATCGCTACCAAAAGCCTTTTCTATTGGATACCAGTGGAGAACCACTTCAACAGGCAATTGAAGAAAAACCAACATTTATTAAACCAAACCGATCAGAATTTGAAAACCTGATCGGTCATGCATTAGAAACGGAAGAGGATGTCCTAACAGCTTTGAAAGTGGCTGCCCCTCATATACCTTATGTTATGGTCACTATTGGGGAAAAAGGTGCATTCATAAAACACGGTGAGGAAATATTTAAGGTTACAATCCCGAGGGTAAAGGCGATAAATCCAGTGGGTTCAGGAGATGCGACTGTAGCAGGCTTCGCTGCGGGATTGTATCAGGGTTTAAATCACCGCGAATTATTTTCATATAGTGTTTTAATGGGATTGTTAAATGCAATGGAAACGAAAACTGGTTTCGTAAATCCTTCAATGATTACAAAGTATATGAAAGATATTCATGTAAAGATTTTGTAGTAAGCTCTGCTAACAATAGGAAATTGGAAAAATGAGGTGTGAGCAATGATTCACGAAATAATCGATATTCAAACAGAGCATTCTGAGGCGAAACTGTATACTTATATTCTGAACAACTCTCCAGAAATAGACAGCAGTCGAAAACGCCCCATGATCATCATATGTCCTGGTGGCGGCTATGAATTCACTTCTGATAGAGAAGCTGAACCAATAGCCATTAGAATGAACGCCATGGGTTTTCATGCATGCGTGTTAAGGTATAGTGTTCGTCCCGCTGCTTTTCCAACAGCACTTCTAGAATTGTCGAAGGCAGTTGCTCTAATCAGAAGAAATGCGGAACAATGGAAAATCGATGTCAATAAGGTGATTGTTGCTGGTTTTTCTGCAGGTGGTCATTTGGCGGCCAGCTTAGGTGTTTTCTGGAATAGAAGTTTCATCCCAGAGATTTCAGGGCTTTCAAATGATGAAATAAAGCCCAATGGGATCCTGTTGAGTTACCCGGTTATTACTTCGGGTGCTTACGCTCACAAAGGGTCCTTTATCGCTTTGTTGGGGGAAAACTATGACAAGCTGTTAGAAGAGGTATCGTTAGAAAACCAGGTCACTAAAGGCACGCCGCCAACCTTCCTATGGCACACCTTTACTGACGATGCTGTTCCCGTTGAAAATAGTTTTCTGTTTGCAAGTGCACTTCTGCATAACCAGGTACCTTTGGAAATGCACATTTATCCGAAAGGGGCACACGGTCTATCTCTTGGAACAGAGGAGACAAAGGGGAACGATAATGAATCAACCTTGCAGCCAGAAGTGGCTAATTGGATTGAGATGGCAGGATCGTGGATAAAAGGGCTAAAGAGCATTCAATAAATCTTGAAATTATTTGGTAAGTGGTTACTATCAGGCGTTTCCTCGATTAATCGGCAGCAAAAGGAAGGGTGGATATATTTTGAAAGATCTTATCATTTACCAATCAAATGGAGAACCAGAATTATTTGTCCAGAAAGAGGTTCAACAGGTTGAACCAATTAATGTAACAGCTGAGAATATTGTTGTAACAATTGATGAAACAGAAACCTTTCAAGAAATTGACGGTTTTGGGGCTTCTTTTTGCATTGCCATTTAGCAGCCAAAGCTGCGATGACGATACTGAAAAAATAATTGCTGGGTATCGGTCATTAATATTTAATCAATTAGGAGAAGAGCAATGAGAATAGATAACTCTCAAAATACACCGAAATTAATTTTTCCAGTATTAAGCGATGTCCATATGATATCAGATGATAATTTTAACCTAGAAAAATTTATCAATACGCTAGAACAATTAAATCGAGTAGCTCCTAAACAAGATGCTTTTGTTGTTGTAGGGGATTTAACCGAATCTGGGGAAATAGCAGAGTATGATAAATTTATGGATGCTTTCAAAACTGGAAAACAACCTTTTGCTGTTCCATTGATTGCAATCGGAAATCATGATTATTGGAATGGATTATCAGTGGTGGATGCACAAAAACGCTTTTTGGAAAAAACAGGTATGTCATCTATTTATTATCACAAGGTCATAAAAGACTATCACTTTATCATTCTAGGAACAGAAGACGGGGTAACAGAAGGAACTTTCACTTCCAATCAAATAGAATGGTTAGGTGAACAATTAAGGAAAGCAAATGCAGATGACCCAAACGAACCGATTTTCGTCTTCCATCATCAACCAATGATAAATACAATTTATGGCAGCGAATGGGGCTTTTCTGAGAATAGAGACCTATTCTATCATACGTTGAAAGAATATCCTCAAGTCATCGCTTTTTCCGGACATACACATTATCCATTAGATGATCCCAGGATTATTCATCAAAAGGATTTTACATCAGTTGGAACTTCAACAGGAGCTTATTTATTTCTCGAAAGCGGTAGAATTCAAGGGGAAATACCTGAGGGATCTAATTCTCAAAATCAAGCTCTTATTGTAGAAGTTTATGAAAACAAAGTATTGCTTCATCGCCGAGATATTTATAAGAACAGTTGGATCGGGGAACCATTTGAAATCAAATATCCTGTAAAAAAACAGGAATTCCATTTTACAGAACCGAATGACAAAAAGGCACCATTTTTTCAGCCGGGTTCCATGCTTTCTATTGTTCATGAAAAAACTACGGCTACTTGCTTAACGATCATGTTTACTCAAGCAAAAGACAGCCTTCTCGTCCATGATTATAAAGTAGTAGTAAAGGTAGCAGAAACAGGGGAAGTAGCAAAGCAATTCCTTGCTTTTTCAGAATTCTACAGATGTCCTGTACCAAATCCATTAACATTGCCACTCGATAAATTGCAGCCTAATACACTGTATGAGATTGAAATCCATGCACTTAATTCATATGGAAATGTAAGTTCCAACTCTCTTAAAGTGTTAGGAAGAACGTTAAATAGTGTATTGTGATTATATTCGAGGGAAATTAGATATGGATAAGCTTCCATCTTTGAATGAAAGTTATGATATAAGTAGAATCCATTTTGACAAAAGATTGATCAAAATGGATTCTTTTTCTTTAGGTTACGTTGGTATAAAAAGATTGATTTTTTTCTACTATTTTTTCTATAAGTGTGCGCTTGTCTGTAATGCCTAAATTATGAATTCAATCTATTACTTTTATAGATGAATACATTGAAAATGTAAGCGATTTCATTTATAATAATAATGGGTTGGATGGCAAGTGTGGCCATCGGTAGTATCAAGCGAAGGATGGGGCTGATACTAGAGTAAGAGCTAAAAGGCTCTTTTTATTTTGTCTTTTTTAGCTAAGGGATCAAAGAAAAACGGCATAGTCGTTACCTTCGCAGGAAGGTGAAAAAACAGTTGACAATTATAGTATGAATCTATAAAATTAATAAATGTCGCTGCTTCAAGTCGTTGAATCTAAGATAAATTATTTCAAAAAACAATTGACACTTTGAAGATGAGATGATATATTAATAAGGTCGCTTTTGAGCGATAGTAAAATTGTTCTTTGAAAACTAAACAAACAAGACGTGTAAACAAACAATAAAATTCGTTTCTTTTTGAAACGGAGCCAACGTAACATTTTTGAGCTAATCAACTTTCTTGGAGAGTTTGATCCTGGCTCAGGACGAACGCTGGCGGCGTGCCTAATACATGCAAGTCGAGCGAATCAATGGGAGCTTGCTCCCGTTGGTTAGCGGCGGACGGGTGAGTAACACGTGGGCAACCTGCCTGTAAGACTGGGATAACACCGGGAAACCGGTGCTAATACCGGATAATCCTTTTCCTCTCATGAGGAAAAGCTGAAAGACGGTTTCGGCTGTCACTTACAGATGGGCCCGCGGCGCATTAGCTAGTTGGTGAGGTAACGGCTCACCAAGGCGACGATGCGTAGCCGACCTGAGAGGGTGATCGGCCACACTGGGACTGAGACACGGCCCAGACTCCTACGGGAGGCAGCAGTAGGGAATCTTCCGCAATGGACGAAAGTCTGACGGAGCAACGCCGCGTGAGCGATGAAGGCCTTCGGGTCGTAAAGCTCTGTTGTTAGGGAAGAACAAGTACCGGAGTCACTGCCGGTACCTTGACGGTACCTAACCAGAAAGCCACGGCTAACTACGTGCCAGCAGCCGCGGTAATACGTAGGTGGCAAGCGTTGTCCGGAATTATTGGGCGTAAAGCGCGCGCAGGCGGTCCTTTAAGTCTGATGTGAAAGCCCACGGCTCAACCGTGGAGTGTCATTGGAAACTGGGGGACTTGAGTGCAGAAGAGGAAAGCGGAATTCCACGTGTAGCGGTGAAATGCGTAGAGATGTGGAGGAACACCAGTGGCGAAGGCGGCTTTCTGGTCTGTAACTGACGCTGAGGCGCGAAAGCGTGGGGAGCAAACAGGATTAGATACCCTGGTAGTCCACGCCGTAAACGATGAGTGCTAAGTGTTAGAGGGTTTCCGCCCTTTAGTGCTGCAGCTAACGCATTAAGCACTCCGCCTGGGGAGTACGGCCGCAAGGCTGAAACTCAAAGGAATTGACGGGGGCCCGCACAAGCGGTGGAGCATGTGGTTTAATTCGAAGCAACGCGAAGAACCTTACCAGGTCTTGACATCCTCTGACACCCCTAGAGATAGGGCTTTCCCCTTCGGGGGACAGAGTGACAGGTGGTGCATGGTTGTCGTCAGCTCGTGTCGTGAGATGTTGGGTTAAGTCCCGCAACGAGCGCAACCCTTGATCTTAGTTGCCAGCATTCAGTTGGGCACTCTAAGGTGACTGCCGGTGACAAACCGGAGGAAGGTGGGGATGACGTCAAATCATCATGCCCCTTATGACCTGGGCTACACACGTGCTACAATGGATGGTACAAAGGGCTGCAAAACCGCGAGGTTGAGCCAATCCCATAAAACCATTCTCAGTTCGGATTGTAGGCTGCAACTCGCCTACATGAAGCCGGAATCGCTAGTAATCGCGGATCAGCATGCCGCGGTGAATACGTTCCCGGGCCTTGTACACACCGCCCGTCACACCACGAGAGTTTGTAACACCCGAAGTCGGTGGGGTAACCTGGGGCAAAACTTAACATCTTATTGTATTTATAGGAAGTTAAGTTTTGTCCTAGGAGCCAGCCGCCTAAGGTGGGACAGATGATTGGGGTGAAGTCGTAACAAGGTAGCCGTATCGGAAGGTGCGGCTGGATCACCTCCTTTCTAAGGATAAAAGCTGGACGTAAGAGCCAGACAAGTTTCACGTTCTTTGTTTGTTTAGTTTTGAGAGAGCAATTCTCTCAGAGCTTTTTTTATTCGTTCTTTGAAAACTAGATAATCGTAATGAAGAAGTCAAGTAAAACATCGAGTTAATCGCCATTTTAGTTTTTCTCTCTATTAAATTAGAGTAAAACCTTTTAGGTTAAGTTAGAAAGGGCGCACGGTGAATGCCTTGGCACTAGGAGCCGATGAAGGACGGGACTAACACCGATATGCTTCGGGGAGCTGTAAGTAAGCTTTGATCCGGAGATTTCCGAATGGGGGAACCCACTGCTCGTAATGGAGCAGCATCTTTACCTGAATACATAGGGTATTGAAGGCAGACCCGGGGAACTGAAACATCTAAGTACCCGGAGGAAGAGAAAGCAAACGCGATTCCCTGAGTAGCGGCGAGCGAAACGGGAACAGCCCAAACCGAAAGGCTTGCCTTTCGGGGTTGTAGGACACTCTACATGGAGTTACAAAGGAACGGGGTAGATGAAGCGATCTGGAAAGGTCCGTCATAGAAGGTAAAAGCCCTGTAGTTGAAACTTCGTTCCCTCCTGAGTGGATCCTGAGTACGGCCGGACACGTGAAATCCGGTCGGAAGCAGGGAGGACCATCTCCCAAGGCTAAATACTCCCTAGTGACCGATAGTGAACCAGTACCGTGAGGGAAAGGTGAAAAGCACCCCGGAAGGGGAGTGAAATAGTTCCTGAAACCGTGTGCCTACAAGTAGTCAAAGCCCGTTAATGGGTAATGGCGTGCCTTTTGTAGAATGAACCGGCGAGTTACGATCCCATGCAAGGTTAAGTTGAAGAGACGGAGCCGCAGCGAAAGCGAGTCTGAATAGGGCGTATTGAGTATGTGGTCGTAGACCCGAAACCAGGTGATCTACCCATGTCCAGGGTGAAGTCCAGGTAACACTGGATGGAGGCCCGAACCGACGCACGTTGAAAAGTGCGCGGATGAGGTGTGGGTAGCGGAGAAATTCCAATCGAACTTGGAGATAGCTGGTTCTCTCCGAAATAGCTTTAGGGCTAGCCTCACGTTGTTAGAGTCTTGGAGGTAGAGCACTGT
>NZ_AP041611.1:765000-3467500 GCF_055395235.1 Neobacillus sp. Fa239 | reverse complement strand
GCTGGGAGAGCATCTGCCTTACAAGCAGAGGGTCGGCGGTTCGATCCCGTCATCCTCCACCATTTTTTTTGAGCCATTAGCTCAGTCGGTAGAGCAGATTGCTTACATCAATGATTAAGCTTCTGCGGCAATCTGCGAGAAAGAACGAGAGTTCTTTTGAGCATCTGACTGTTGCAATATATATTTAGGGGAGAAACCCTAATATGAGCCATTAGCTCAGTCGGTAGAGCATCTGACTTTTAATCAGAGGGTCGAAGGTTCGAGTCCTTCATGGCTCATCAAAGTTTTTTACGATAGCAAAATAACTCACCAAATATGCGGAAGTAGTTCAGTGGTAGAACACCACCTTGCCAAGGTGGGGGTCGCGGGTTCAAATCCCGTCTTCCGCTCCATAAAATACGGCGGCATAGCCAAGTGGTAAGGCAGAGGTCTGCAAAACCTTTACCACCGGTTCGAATCCGGTTGCCGCCTCCAATTAAATAAATGTTGGGTTTTGGATTATAACAGGAAATTAGATTTCGCCGGGGTGGAGCACGTTCGAATAAACTTTTTCGAATCATCCACATCGCACCAATTGAACCGCATTTTGAATAAGCGTTCTGAGATGGGGACGAAGGACTTACCACAATCAATGTTTAGGGCACAATACAAGATTACGGCTCAGTAGCTCAGTCGGTAGAGCAAAGGACTGAAAATCCTTGTGTCGGCGGTTCGATTCCGTCCTGAGCCACCATGATCCTTTTTATATTGCGGGTGTAGTTTAGTGGTAAAACCTCAGCCTTCCATGCTGATGTTGTGAGTTTGATTCTCATCACCCACTCCATATTAATTCCTAGGTGATGTAAAATGGCATTCAATCTTTAATAACTATAATCTTCCTTTTTTAAAATTATTTAATTACTCGTTATTTTTAGTAATTAAGTCAGATAACAAAAAATAAGGCCACTCATTAATGAGTTGGCTTTTATTGTTTTAATGCAACTGTTTGCAATTATTCTCTACGTTTAGTCCAGCCATCAAGAAAGGGGATTTTATCACCGTCAAAGACCGCTTCTATATCTCCAAAGTGAAAAAATTCCTCCTGATTGGGGTCATCATCTAAAATGGCCCAAAAACCTACCCTTTCGTCCTCTAATTGTGTTATATGGCCATGATAAAAAATAACTTCATCGTCCTCTTTAACTGTCCAATAGCGAACAACAATCGTTACATAGTCACCTTCCTGATAAGGGAAATCTGTTAGACCTGGTCCGTATATACTATCGTCTTTGTATTTTACTTTCATTGTCAATTCCCTCCTATATCTTATTTCTTCCTCGGCAATTAGCAATGTGCTTCTAACACCTCTGGATAACACTTCGGACAATACCAGTTTTTATATTTATATGAAGGCTGCAATTTTGTATTAATGGTTTTCGGCTTCGAACGGTTAATGTTTTACAAAAATGAAATGCAATCGATTATATGCTCGTGATTTATTTTTTAAATTCTACGCCTTTTGATTGATCAAACTATGTAAGGAATCCGTAAACAGATTCACATTACCTATGGTAATAATGAATTATCAAGATTTTTATTTTGCAAACTGTAAACGTATTTAATTTAATAATGTTGTATTAATCAGTTAAAATAGATATGATATTGTTAAACAAACATTACCAGTGGTAAAGGAACTGATTTTTATTATGGATAAAAATATGGAAACGACAAAAAGCGGCTTACCACCGCTTTACCAGCAACTAATGGAAAAGATACTGATGCAATTCAAGGATCTTTCTCCGCTCACCCCGATTCCTTCTGAGCGTGAATTATGTGAAATATTCGGTGTCAGTCGCCCTACCGTCAGAAGGGCATTGGAGGAACTCAATCAGGTAGGGGAAGTGGTTCGGCTCCCTGGGAAGGGGACATTTATTGCGGATAAAAAATATACGGACCATGCTATGCAATCATTTATTGGATTTCACGAAGATGCGAGCAGGCAGCATAAAAAGCCCACCTCCATGGTGCTCCAGCAGATTGTTACACCTGCCCCTTCCGATGTTTCAGAAATGCTTAAGGTTCCTGTCAGTACAGAGGTGTTTTTATTAGAACGTTTAAGATTCCTGGACAATGAGCCGGTTTGCCTCGTTAGTAGCTATATCCCATTGAATATCTGCCCCGAATTAATTCGTACGGACTTTTCCGATTTGTCTCTTTATGCATTTCTTGAGTCGCATGAGATTACCATTTATAAAGCGAAAAGATCCATAGAAGTAAAAAAAGGAGATATGAGGGAATCCGCCTACTTAAATATTGAGAAGGACAGCCCTATTGTTTTATTTCAAAGCCTAGGTTTTATGGAGGATGGTTCTCCGTTCGAATTTGTCAAATCGCGATACCCCGCTTACAAGGCACGGTTTGAAAGTGAAGTTTACCGGCCGGAGGAGATATAAAAATGGCAGCCGGAATAAATCGGCTGTCATCACAATGCCAATGGCTATGTTTAATTTTTAAAAAATTCGAAAAATAATTGATTTTCTTTTGTTGGTCATGTTATATTGTGTCCAGAGGTAATATACCACTGGTTATAACAATATAAAATGGAGGCGTAAATGATGTTTAACTTTAACGTTGAAAGATTTTTAAAGATCCAAAATGGTGCTTTGTCATTGAAAGATGAATTTGATACAGCCATTGATGAAGTTTTAGAAAAAGGAATCGAGAATGTATTTTTCGTCGGTACAGGCGGCGCTGTCATCTTAATGGAGCCAGCAGCGTTTATTTTAAAAAACCATTCCACTCTGCCAGTATATACAGAAATTTCATCTGAAATAATGTTGATTGACAATAACCACTTTAGTAAAAAATCTTTAGTTATCATGCCTTCGCTTTCGGGAACGACAAAGGAAACTGTCGAAGCAGCAAAATGGGCGAAAGAAAAAGGTGCAACCACCATCAGTCTTGTCGGCCATGCAAATACACCGTTAGCACAATTAACGGACTATACCTTTGTCAACTTCGCAGAAGATGACACATCTTGTGAATCCTTCTATATCCAATCTTACTTGTTAGCATTTCGCTTGATGCATAGACGCAATGAATTTCCTCAATATCAGCAATTTGTTGAGGAAATGGAAAACCTTCCTGCTGCTTTATTAAAGGTTAAAGAAGAAACAGAAGAAAGAGCGAATGCCTTTGCGTTGAAGCACCAAAACACACCATACCACATTCTGTCTGGCGCCGGCATTGACTGGGCACAAACCTATTATTACGGAATGTGTATTTTAGAAGAAATGCAATGGATTAAAACCCGTCCTGTCCACGCATCCCATTTCTTCCATGGAACATTGGAATTGGTGGAAGAGGATACTAGCATTCTTGTATTTAAAGGAGAAGACAAAACACGTCCATTAGCCGAAAGAGTTGAGCGCTTTGCCTTCAATTTCTCAAAAGAAGTGACCGTGTTTGATTCAAAAGACTATGAACTCGAAGGTATTTCGCCAGAATTAAGAGCTTTTGTTTCACCGATTGTGTTTGCAACATTACTCGAGAGGGTCAGCTGCTATTTGGAAAAATATCGTGAGCATCCGCTTACTACAAGAAGATATTATAAAAAGGTTCCATTTTAATAGGATAATTGAAAGCAGTCAGCCTTTAACGGGGTTGATTGTTTTTTTCTTCCGCGTATTATATCAAAGATTCTCCCATACACACCACGAAGCTGAAACGGTGGGGGCTAATAAAAAATATTCTAGTTATTTTAATGTATTTTTAATAATCTGAAAAATTAAAAAATATGTTGACATATGATAAAGTTTGTAATATTTTTAAATTAATCACACACGATAAAAGACTTTGTCTATACCTCAGTGTCGCCTGCATATAATATCAATTTAAGTATATTTTCAATCCCATGTATGAAAACGCTTAATATTTCAGTTGAAAACATGATTAATCATCTATGTCCTTCGTTCTATAAAAAATGCAGCAAATGGTATATACCATTTGCTGTAAATTGCCAGAATCGTATAAAATAAAAGTAGATATCAATTTATTTAATAGGGGACATAATGATGCACAGAAAGAATACAGACGATGAAGCCATTCCTTTTTACAAACAATTAAAGGAAAAAATTCTCGATGATATTGAAATGGGGAAATTGAAACATGGTGATAAGCTGCCTTCCGAAAGAGAGTTAGCCGAAATTTACGGTATTAGTCGGATGACTGCCAGGCATACACTGTCCATTTTAGAAAGAGAGGGAGTGGTGGAACGGCGGGTCGGGGCTGGAACGTTTATTTCTAACAATAAAATTGAAATGGACTTTATTACCTTTAACAGTTTCACGAACATCATGTTGACGAGAGGGTTCATTCCATCTACACAAATTTTGTCCATAAAAAAACTCAAAGCAAAGCCGTTTTTGGCCCATAAATTCAATTTACCGGCTGGTGAAGAGATGGTTGCCATAAAACGATTGAGGCTGGTCAATGAAATGCCCATAACAATTGAAGAATCCTTTCTTCCTGAAAAGCTTGCACCTAACATTGACAAGATCATTACGGACAATTCTTCGCTCTATCAAATATTGGAAAATCAGTACGGAATTGTTCTTGTAAAAGCAAAAACGCATATGCAGGTTACCTTCTCAACAGAAAGTGAAAGCAAACTGCTCAAAATCCGCTCAGAAAGTCCTTGCATTTTACAAGAGGCTGTTGCTTATGACCGAAATGAACAGGAAATGGAATTTTCCACCTCATTAACCAGAAGTGATATTGTCAGATTTTACTCGGAATCGAATCTAAAATAAGATTCGGCTCTCGAACAAATGGTATATACCATATTAAACATTGAATTAAAATGGTATATACCAAAATAAAGAATTAGGAGGTAAGAGTAATGAAAGTGATCGGTGTTGGCGATAATGTGGTTGATATGTATCTTCATAAAAAAACAATGTACCCGGGCGGAAACGCGCTGAACTTTAGCGTTTATGCGAAACAGCTAGGGATTGAAACCGCTTACTTAGGGGTGTTTGGTAATGACCGTGCTGCTGAACATATTATCAAAACGTTAAAAGAATTAGAGATTGATATTTCCCACTGCCGGAAGCATGTCGGTGAAAATCCTTACGCGCAGGTGGATTTGGTGGATGGTGACCGCGTTTTCATAGGAGGAAGTGACGGTGTACAAAAGGAGCATCCGATTGTCCTCACAGAAGACGACTTAGATTATATTAATACCTTTGAAATCGCCCACAGCAGCATTTATAGCGGCATGGAATCGGAATTGCCAAAGCTGAAAAGCACCGGCATACTCGTTACATTTGATTTCTCAGCTGATTATACCGATGAGATGTTAGAAAGTACCTGCAAGTATGTAGATGTCAGTTTACTATCATGCGGGCACCTGTCCAATCAGGAAGCTGTGAATCTATTAAAACAGGTTCATTCCTATGGCAGTCAACTCGCGATTGGCACTCTGGGTTCCCGCGGTTCTATCGTTTATGATGGGCATACCTTCTACCGCCAGGAACCGCATTTTGTCAAACCTGTCGATACATTGGGTGCCGGAGACTCATTTTTCACGGCGTTTATCACCAATTATCTGCTAGGAAAAAAAGAAACGCAAAATGAGCCGCTTCTTATCAAAAGCAGTATGGAAGCGGGTGCGAAATTTGCGGCAAGAACCTGTCTTGTAGAAGGCGCTTTTGGGTATGGGATTTCATTCTAATCCAAATAGAATGGAATTTTTGATAAAAGATCAACCGGGAGGTGGCAGCACGGATTTTCGATTTGATTGTTTTTTGAATAAAAAATAAGGAGGTTCATTGAATGCGTAAAAAAGCAAATATTTTATTGGCAGTCATGTTGATGGTTGGTGTCTTATTGGTTGGGTGTTCCAACTCCACCTCATCATCTTCCGATGGATCAGGGAAAATCGTCTTAAAGTTTTTGCACAAGTGGCCTGAACCAGAAAATCACCCTTATTTTGACCAAGTGGTAAAAGACTTTGAAAAGCTTCATCCCAATATTGTCATTCAGACGGACGCCATTGCAGATGGACCAATCAAGGACAAGCTTCGCGTCATCCTTGGCGGCAATGATGTACCTGATATCTTCTTTTCTTGGTCAGGGGAATTTGCGAGAAAATTTGTCCGTGCAGGCGCAGCTTTGGATTTAACCCCTTACCTAAATAAAGATACGGCATGGAAAGATAGTTTTATCTCTTCATCCCTTCAGCCATTCCAAACGGATGGGAAAAATTATGGAATTCCAATTGACCTTGATGCGAAGTTCTTTGTTTACAATAAATCAATCTTTGCAAAATATAATCTTCAAGAACCAAAAACATGGGATGAATTTAACCAAGAGCTAGCTACCTTAAAGCAAAATGGTGTGACGCCGATTATCTTTGGTAACCAGGATCCATGGGCTGCCATCCATTACTTGACAGGTCTAAACCAAAAGCTGGTACCGCAGGATGTCCGTATGAAGGACTATACCCCTAAATCTGGTGAGTTTACAGATCCGGGTTATGTACAAGCCTTACAGATGTTTGTCGATTTAAATAAAAATGGTTATTTCATGAAAAATGCAAACTCAACTTCACATGATATGGCAAAGCAATTATTCTTTGCGGGAAAAGGGGCGATGTTCTATCTTGAGCTGGTAGAATTCCCGGATGTAGAAAAGGCCATGAAAGGAAATTGGGGCTTCTTCCCGATGCCGTCTATTTCCGGAGGTAAAGGCGATCAAAATATGATCACCGGTGCACCGGATGGATTCCTCGTTTCATCCAAAACAAAGCATCCAAAAGAAGCCATTGAGTTCCTGAAATTTTTAACAAGCAAAGAAGAAGGGGCAAAGCTTACGACACAACTTGGCTGGCCAAGCCCGGTTAAAGGTGCGACAACATCGCAAAATGCAATAAAACAAGTGGCTGAAGGTGTTGACTTTATTAATAAAGAGGACGGTATGGCAATATGGCTTGATACGGATATAAATGCCAAAGTGGCAGATTCCTATTTATCCAATGCCCAGCTGCTGCTTGACGGAACGAAGACACCAAAACAAGTCATTACAGAAGTTCAAAGTGTGGCGAAACAGGTTCAGAGTGATAACTAAGAATAAAGGGCAGGCAGAAAAAAACGGCTTGCCCCCTCAGAAGGAGGGATAGAGTGAAGGCACTTGGAAATAACAAAATCGCTATTTTTTATATCTTGCCAGCCTTCCTTGTGATTGTGTGTTTTGTATTTATACCGATTGTCTTTAATCTGTATAATAGCATGTTTAGTTGGAGCTCGTTTGATGCGTCAAAAACGTTTGTCGGTTTCGAGTATTATAAACGCCTTTTTACGGATCCGGTATTTTATACATCCCTGAAAGATAATTCACTATATGCCGTCATCTCACTTGCTTTTCAGGTAGGCCTTGGATTAGTGATTGCCGGGATTTTGGAAGATAAATTGATTAGAAGATTTCAACCCTTCTTCCGGACCGTCTTTTTTATCCCTTCGGTTATTTCCTTGGCTGTTATCGGCTTGGTATGGCAGCTTCTTTATAATCCTGAAATTGGATTAGTTAACGCCTTTTTTAAATTCATCGGGCACGCAGGCTGGGCCCATGACTGGCTTGGAGATAGTAAAACGGCCATGTTCGCGGTCATCTTTGTTTCGCAATGGCAATATACCGGTTACATGGTGATGCTTTTCTTAATTGCCATGCAAAAAATACCGGCTGAATATTACGAGGCAGCCTTGATTGACGGTGCTTCCAAAGTCAGGACTTTCCTGAGCATCACTATTCCTCAAATCAGGGAAATGATACTCGTCGGAACGGTTATCACCGTCATTGGTGCCTTCAAGGTATTTGATGAAGTGTATGTTATGACAGATGGAGGTCCGGGTCGTTCAACTGAAGTGTTGGGAACCATGCTTTATCGTGCGGCATTCCGAAATGATGAAATGGGCTATGCTTCCGCGATTGGTACCATTATATTTATCATTACTCTAACCCTTTCCCTGCTTCAAATGAAATTGGGGAAATCGGGACAGGAGGTGTAAGGCAGGATGAATGCCAAACATGAACCTATTGTTACTCCTAGTGAATTAAGGGAGGTTCGGACAAAAGCATCCGGAATGTCTGTAGCGAAAATGAAAGACCGGCTCTTTCAATTCATTGTTCTCATTTGGTTTGGGATTTTTGCCCTTGTGATTATCTACCCCCTCATTTGGCTTGGATTAAGCGGGCTGAAGTCAAATAGTGATTTCTTTTTAAATACGTGGAGTCTTCCAAAGCAATGGTTGTGGAGCAACTTCCAGGAAGCATGGGATGCAGGCATTGGCCAGTATTTCTTAAATAGTGTTATTGTCACTGTATCATCTGTTCTTGCCGTATTGCTGTTGGGCTCAATGGCAGCCTTTGGCCTTAGCCGCTTTCGCTTTAAAGGGCAGACCTTCATGCTGGTCATCATTTTGAGCGGTTTGATGCTGGCGCCGCAGGTAAGCTTAATCCCGCTTTATAAAATCCTGCAGGCAATAGGCTTATACAATACATATGGGGCCTTAATTGTTCCGTATGTTGCCTTTCAGCTGCCGTTTTCGATTTTCTTGATGAGATCCTATTTTCTCTCGATTCCGGCTGAGCTCGAAGAATCAGCTATTCTGGATGGTTGCAATAGCTGGAAGGTTTACAGGTACATCATTTTGCCGATGGGGAAACCGATCATTGCTTCTTGCGCCTTGTTAACCGCCATGAATGTATGGAATGAATTTATGTTTGCGCTTGTATTTGTTGAAGATTCAAGCCTTAGGACAATTCCGGTAGGCTTGATGAACTTAAGAAGCCAGTTGAACACCAACTTTGGCATTCAATTGGCCGGTTTGGCCATTGCCGCGCTTCCAATGATTTTTGCCTATATCATTTTCCAAAGGCAATTTGTCCGCGGGTTGTCTGCCGGAAGTGTCAAAGGGTGATTTGGTGCAGTTTGGCCTAATAGGGAAGGATGGTAGGTTTTCCTTCTCTTCATTTAAAAATGGTATATACCATATGGTAGAGCCAATCGGCGGATATCAAATTTTAAAAGGAATATAAAACAAAATTGGAGGAATTCACATGTTAAAATTCGAGCAGGACACATTTTTAGAGTATGTAGGAAAGGAAGCCATTGCCAAAAGGGAGGAAATTGAAAAAATCGTTGATGGAATCTCCGAGAAGGGCTTTAAAAATATTTTTCTAATTGGGTCGGGCGGAACCGTTGCGATGATGTATCCGTTTGAATATATTTTTAAGTCCAATTCTACTTTGGACGTTCATGCCGAAATTGCCGCAGAACTATTGGTGATGAACAATCGTCATTTATCCAAGGATTCAGTTTGTATTTTCGCATCGGTTACCGGCACGACGAAAGAAACAGTGGCAGCTGCCCAATTCTGCAAGGAAAAGGGAGCAACAACGATTGGCTTAGTAGCGCAGGAGGGGACAAAGCTTGCTGAAGCGGTTGATTACAGCATTTCAATTGGACATGAAAAACATTCTTTCGATACTTTCTTTATCCATTTACAATTGCTTACTTTCCGCTTTATTCATAACAATGATGAATTCCCTCAATATGAGCAATTTGCAAATGAAATCGCTTTGCTTCCAAAAGGGATTGTCAACGCACTGGAAGCATTCGATTCCCGGGCTGAGCAATTTGCCATCAAACACAAGGATACGGGATACCATATGTTGGTTGGTGCAGGCAATTTATGGGGTAATACCTATTCCTATGCCATGTGTATTTTAGAAGAAATGCAATGGATCAAATCCAAATCAATCCATGCGGCAGAATTTTTCCACGGCACCCTTGAGCTGGTCGAAGAAGATACAAGTGTCATCCTGTTTAAGGGGGAAGACGAAACGAGGCCACTAGTGAACCGTGTGGAAAAATTTTCAGAAAAAATTACGAATGAATTGTTTATTATTGATACGAAAGATTATCCGTTAGAAGGAATCTGCGAAGAATTCAGAAAGCATTTTGCCGTTAATCTGAACTGGGCCTTGACCGGACGTCTCAGTGTCTACCTGGAACGTGAAAGAAATCATTCTTTAGAAATTAGAAGATATTATCGGAAAATGGAATATTAATCTCATCGGATAATTTCGCGCAATTTTGCTGAATAGGGGGATGGAGAGCTTTCCTTCTCTTCCTCCCTTTTAAAAATGGTATATACCAAACAAAGGCACAATTATCATTTTTAGTTTCACAATTGGATTTGTCGAAGAGGCATTTCAAAGATTCTTATAAAAAGTTTAAAGCAAAATTGGAGGGATTTACATGTTAAAATTCGAGCAGGACACATTTTTAGAGTATGCAGGAAAGCAGGCCATTGCCAAAAGAGAGCAAATAGAAAAAATAGTTGATGGGATCTCTGAAAAAGGCTTTAAAAATATTTTTCTGATAGGATCAGGCGGAACGGTAGCCTTGATGTATCCATTTGAATACATTTTTAAGTCTAATTCCTCATTGAAGGTTCATGCCGAGATTGCTGCAGAATTGTTAGTGATGAACAATCGCCATTTATCAAAAGATTCGGTCTGTATTTTCGCGTCTGCTTCCGGAACTACGAAAGAAACGGTGGCTGCCGCCCAATTCTGTAAAGACAAAGGTGCGGTAACCGTCGGTTTAGTGGCAGCAGAAGGCACACCACTGGCGGAACTTGTTGACCACTGTATTTTAGCAGGACACGAAAAGCATTCATTCGATTCGTTCTTTATACACCTACAATTGCTTACTTTCCGCTTTATCCATAACAATGATGAGTTTCCAAAATATGAGCAATTTGCGAAGGAAATCGCTTTGCTTCCTCAAGGTATTGTTAACGCCCTGGAAGCATTCGATTCTCGGGCTGAGCAATTTGCCATCAAGCATAAGGATACGGGATATCACATGCTAGTCGGCTCAGGCAATCTTTGGGGTAATACCTATTCCTATGCAATGTGTGTGCTGGAAGAATGTCAATGGATTAAAGCCAGATCAATCCATGCCGCCGAATTCTTCCACGGTACCCTTGAACTTGTGGAAGAAGATACGAGTGTATTACTGTTTAAGGGAGAAGACGAAACCCGTCCGTTGATGGAGCGCGTGGAAAGATTTGCTGAAAAGATCACGAAGGAACTATTCATTCTTGATACAAAAGATTACCCGCTGGAAGGAATCAGTGAAGAATTTAGAAAGCATTTTGCCGTCAATTTGAACTGGGCCTTGACCGGACGGATCAGCGCATATCTTGAACGGGAAAGAAATCATTCCTTAGAGATTAGAAGGTATTACCGAAAAATGGACTATTAATTTTTAGATTAAATGAATCAGCCCCAAATCAAATTAGACAGGGCATAAGGTCATATTTCAACCTTATGGCCCTTTTTAATTAGGGACACTTGTCTTTTTTATTTAACTTAATAGTAGGAAATAACTTTTATTGTATGATTGGGGAATGGAAGATTTTCAATCACCATTTAGGAGGGCAATATGGATCAAATTAAGCTTGTGATTTTTGATATGGATGGACTTTTATTTGATACAGAAAGGCCGTCATACCTTGCAATGAGAGACATAATGGAACAAGAGGGCTATGAATTTGTGTTGGATCATTATAAACAATTAATTGGACTTGCCTCAGACAAATCGAATCTTGTTTTGCAGAAGCTATACGGTAATGACTTTCAATTTAAACCGCTCACAGAACCGTATCAGAGAAGATTTGATGAAATTTTAGTCACCGATGGTCTCGTGGTAAAACCTGGGGCCGAACAATTGTTAAATGCCATTGATAAAAAGGGGCTAAAAAAATGCATTGCCTCGTCGAGCAGCAGAGAAACGATCGAACGTTATTTGAGGATGGCAGGATTGGAATCCCGCTTTGATTTCTATGTTAGCGGCCATGAGGTTAAATTTGGAAAGCCCCATCCCGATATATTTTTGGAAGCCTGCAAACGTGCAAATGAAACTCCGGAATCGGCCATTGTTTTGGAAGATTCATTAAACGGATTAAATGCGGCATATGAAGCCAATATTCCATGCATCATCGTACCGGATTTAATAGAGCCGAATGATGAAATCAAACAAAAATCCTATGCCATTGCAGCAGATTTGAATGGAGTTTTGAACATTGTTGGGATCTAATCGCTAGCATGCCTAAGTATTAAAAATATATTGCACAAAAAACTCCTATTGTAGAATTTGTGGCCTTGTTTGTTTCCTTAAGCAAACAAGTCTTCTGCATAGGAGTTTTTCAATTGAATAAAAAAGATATGACTTAGTGTCTAAGCAGCGATAGAAAATTAGATACACACTGCATAGGAGTGTAAGATGTCACAAAAAAACATTAAGAATAGTTTGATTATTCTGCATCATCATGATAATATGAAATTAAACTAACTATCGGTAGTTAGTATTAAGAAAAGGAGGAATAAAATGAAATATCCACTATCTCCAGATGTAAAGCCAGAGTTTTGTACGACAGGAACATTTATGAGGTTACCTTCTTCCAGGGAGGATGCAAAACTAGCTATTGTGGGAATGCCTTTTGATACTGCGGCTTCTTTTCGTGTGGGAGCCCGTTTTGCACCACAGGCTATTCGTCAAGCATCAATGACGCTATTCCCTTACCACCCGATACATGAGGTTTATCCTTTTGAAGACAGTAAGGCGATTGATATCGGGGACGTATCTGTCATTCCCCATAATATCCATCGCAGTTATAAAGTGATTGAAGATGCCATGTTTGAATTGATGGATAAAAATATCATTCCCGTAGGTTTAGGAGGAGACCATTCTGTTACTTTGGCCAACTTGCGTGCCGCGGCTAAAAAATATGGGCCAGTGGCGATGATTCATTTTGATTCCCATACGGATACATGGGACACATATTATGATGAAAAATATTGGCACGGTTCCCCATTTATTCGTGCACATGAAGAGGGATTATTGATCCCAAATAAGGTATTTCAACTGGGAATTAGAGGGACACTGAATCATCCTGGGGACTTGGAAGCAAGCTTCGAATTAGGTTACAATGTCATCACTACTCCTGAAATGCATGAACGCGGGTTTGAGAGCATTTTACGTGATATGAAAGCGGTGATTGGCGACACACCTTGCTTCTTAACGTTTGACATTGATTTTGTCGATCCTTCCTGTGCGCCGGGAACTGGGACACTGGAAGTAGGAGGCTACAACAGCCTGGAGACCTTAAAAATGGTTCGCTCTTTAACAGATTTTAATTTTATAGGCTTTGATTTAGTAGAAGTATTGCCATCCTATGATCCTACTCAGATTACTTCCCTTTTAGCCGCCACGCTTGTCCATGAATTTGCTAGTTTGGCCACATTGAAAATTGTAAAAGAAAAAAAATCTGAATAATTACTTTCATTGTAATCATCACAGTCATCTATATCCTAGGAATTAAGTTGAACGGGGCACCTATACGGAGCGTATCGGTTTTGAACGACGCATCCATAATAAAATAAAAAAATGATAAAAGCTCTGTTTTGTAAAAAAACAGGGCTTTATTGTTAGAAAAGATCCATTTTTTAGACTATCTGTTTTTTCCAGTATATAATTTAACTAACTAAAGTTAGTTTCGGGGGATGAATATGACCAAGGACAAGATTATTGCAGCTGCATTGTCGCTTTTTGCTAAAAATGGATATAAAGGAACCAGTTTGGCTGATATTGCGAAGGCAGTCGGTATCCAAAAGCCTTCTATTTATAATCATTTTAAAAGCAAAGAAGAGATTTTTCTTTCCATCTATGAGAAAATTCTCTGGTTTCATGTACAAGAAGTAGAAAAATTAATGGAAGAGATAAAAAGTGTAAGTGCAAAGGAGCAGCTTTTTCAAATCGTTAACTTAACGTTTCAATATTATATTGATTATGAGGAGCAGTCTACTTTTCTTAACAAGGCAGTCTTTTTCCCCGCAGAGAACTTGAAGGAGCAATTGCACGAACAGTTTATCGTTGCTGAAGAAGCGCTGTCAGCCATTTTAAGAACCATTATTAATAAAGGTATGGAGAACGGAGAAATTCGTAAAGGGAATATTGATGATTTTATCATGTCTTTTTATTGCTTAATTGATGGGATATTTATTGAATTATCCTTTTATGGTGTTGAAAAGATGAAACCAAGGATCTTAAATATCTGGACCAATTTTTGGTATGGTCTTAAAAATGATTGAAAGCTGCTGAATAAGGCAGCTTTTCTTAACTTATTAGCCTTGTGGACTTCCAGCCTCTGCTTCTATGCATTTCATCATATGTTATTCACATTTACATAGAGGAAAATGAGATTTCGATATTTTTCTATGAAAAAACATCAGCTTCCCCTTTGGAACGATTCTTGCATATTAAAGGTGAGAGCACACATTAAATTTAAAACAAGTGGGGGTGGGGTAATTTTTCCTAATAGGGACAGCAGTTTCACTTAATCTTTTATTTTGGTCAAAGGGGAGGCAGATACTAGTTTATGGCAGAAACAAAAGGACTCAAGGCAAATGCAATTAGTTCATTGGAATCGGTAATGTTGGGGATAGGAGGGACAGCCCCTGTCTATTCTTTATCTGCGAGTACTGGTTCATTAGTGGCAGCGGTTGGATTAATGGGGCCGGGATCGCTATTATATGCGGCAGTTGTGATGTTTGGAATATCATTTGCTTTTATGTATCTGAACCGTTGGCGTTCTGATTCGGGCGCAAGCTATGCATGGGTGGGTAGATCGATTAACCCAAGCCTTGGATTTATGAGCGGCTGGGCGCTCTTGATCTCAACAACTCTCTTCATGATTGCCGGATCATTGCCTGCAGGGACCGTTACATTGGATTTAATCGCGCCAAAGTTGGCGAATAATGTGGTAGCCGTAACCATTGCCGGTGCGTTTTGGTTTATCGCCATGAACATTTTGGTCATGATTGGAGTCGAGATTACCGCTAAATTTCAGAAAATTATGACTGTTCTTGAAGTTGGCATATTGCTTATTATCACGATTGGGGCAATGATTAAATTTGCAGCTCACCCTGTCCATCATTTTTCATGGGGTTGGTTTTTACCATCCGGATTTAGCTTTAGTACATTTGTTGCCGGTTCTCTTGTGGCTGTTTTCTATTACTGGGGCTGGGATGTAACGGCAAACCTGACGGAGGAAACCGCAGATCGCCATAACGCACCCGGCAAAGGCGGGGTTTATGGAATGATTTGTATTTTCTTGATTTTTGAATTGCTGCAGGTAACGTTCCAAATGGGAATGAACAGCCAGCAAATAAACCAGGCAAGTACAAATTTGCTTCCGGTGGTCGGGAACCTGATTTTTCCGCGTCCATGGGGTGATATCGCCATAATCGCTGTGATGATCAGTACCATCGCCACTTTAGAGACATCACTTTTACAATCGACCCGGACCTTCTTCTCTATGGGACGGGACCAAGTCATGAACAAAAAATTGGGGGAGCTCCACCCGAAATTCAAAACACCATGGGTATCCAGCATTATCATTGGAATTGTTGCCCTTATCTTATTTGTTCTTTCTGCATTTAGTAGCGGGATTAGCTCCTTGATGACAGATGCGATTAATGCCATCGGGCTGCAAATTGCCTTTTACTATGGTCTCACTGGTTTTTCCTGTGCTTGGTATTATCGAAAGGTCAGGAATGGCAAAGACATCCTTATGCGTATCATTTGGCCGCTTGCTTCAGGAATTTTCCTTTGGTTTATTGCCATATACGATATAAAACAACTGGATTTAGTCACGAATATAGTTGGAATAGGGACACTGCTAATCGGTGTCTTCCCGCTGATGTATTATCGTAGAAAGTATCGGAGCAGTTTCTATGAGGACCGTTTGGAAAGCTGGAATCCTGATACTCCAACACAAGTTCATTATCCTTCAAACCGGGCTGAAGGTTAAAGGCTTTGAAAAGCGCATCATGTGGATGCGTTTTTTTTTGACCTCTTGTTTCGAACACCTAAAAAATAAATCAACGAAGCTAGAGCTTTTGTGCGTGAGCAAATTCAGTCAGTTATCCAATTCCAAGAGTTTTATGCAAAGCTGCATAATAAAGTCATTTTTACATATCGCTTACCTTCTATTTTTTTAAAAAGGCTAATCTTATGACGGACACTTTTGCTTTTTCCCTGGTTGGTATTGTCCGTTAGGGGCTTTATGACGGACACTTTTTACTTTTCCCATATCGGTTCTGTCCGTTGGGTGCCTTATGACGGACACTTTTCCCTTTTCCAGATCAGTTTTGTCCGTTAGGGGCCTTATGACGGACACTTTTCACCTTTTCCCATACGGTTTTGTCCGTTAGGAGCCATTATCAAGTTTATATATTGGCATGAAACTTGCGAGTAGTATTCATAACGTTAAATATAGGAGGGATTTTTAGATGGCGCTTGATATTTTATTTGAAAAAAATGAACAGCAGCAGCTGCATTATTATTGTCTCATTTCTCATAATCACCGCTATGATTTAACCATTGGTTATTCGGAGTACTTTTTCGGAAAAGCAATGGTCACTTCTATGCAGTCAGGGAAAATGGTGCTGCTTTGCCAGGACGATATTGATTTGGATCTTCATTGGACCGACAGATTAGGAATTGAAGTGGAGGATGTACCGGAATTTCAAGATTTCCTTCGTCTTGTGCTGCAAACGCGGCCTTTTCATGAAGAATATTAAAAATCTGGAGGAGTGTTATTCATGTATTTTGGCGTGATTCTAAGCCCTTGCTTTGGAGAGGTGGAACAAATTACGGTCAAAAATGCCGAGCGGATTTTTGAGTGGGAAACATTATTTACCATTAAAACAGAAGCGGGCTCGGTTGAGGAAGTGCTGACTGAGGTGAGCGGGGAAATCGAATCGTTGGAAGTGCAGGAGGGGGATCATGTGATTCCCGGAATGGTATTAGCCTATATAAAAGAAGATTTGTATAAAATAGGAAGCGATTGACATGAAATGGAAAAGCAATGACCAACAAAAAGAAGATGGTTCGGCAACATCTTCTTTTTTGATGATTTTTTTGTTAAAAGATTCAAAATAAAATGATAGTATAGGATTGATACGAAAAGGGAGATGAAGCTATGTTTTCCGTCACTAAAGAAAAAGTCAAACCAATCATATCAGTCACGATAGAGGCAGGAGAAGCTTTAAGACCAATATTAGCCAATTTTAAGGAACCCTTTCTATTCCTAAAAAAGAAAGAGCAAATATTTGCCTATGTACAGATACATAACTCGTTAATGGAAAAACTGGAACAGAATGAGTATTCCATGGAAATATTGTTGCAGCATGCCAAATCAATCGAGAGCATCTGCTATTTAACCGAGCATATTTCGCTGCCGATTCTGTTCCAGATTATTGGCGGGCCGTTCGCCATCATCACCGATGAAGATAACAAGTCGCTAGGGTATCTCCTGAGAGAAGACGTGCTTACCGAACTGTTTATGCAAGGAAATAAAAATGTGGATTTTCTCCGGATTCTTTTGTCGTCCATTCCGATGGGTATTTTCGTTATTGATAAAGAAAAAAAGATGATCAATTGCAACGAGGCCGGATTAAAAATGATTAAATCCTCTGCAGACAAGGTGTTGAATTTCCCCGGAGAAACTATATTCAGCGCCGAGCATATCCAAAACGTGTTTGCAAGCGGCAAGACGATTCTTAATCATCTGGAATTTAAAAATGGTATGGGGGTGCTTGTTGATTACAGCCCTATCCTTAATCTGGATGAACAGGTTGAAGGTATTATCATTGTCGTTCAGGATTTGCCAATGGTTGAGGAAATGGCCCTGGAAATTGAATATATCAAGGACTTGAATATGGACTTAAATGCAATATTGTCCAGTATTTATGATGAAATTCTTGTCGTTAACGCCAAGGGGGAATTGCTTCGTTACAGCGAAAACATCATTGATGATTTTTGGCAGATGGATTTAAAGGAACTAATCGGAAAAAATATTACGGTGCTTGAGGACAAAGGTCTATTTACTCCTTCTGTTACAAGGCTGGTTATGGAAAAAAGGAAAAAGATTTCCGTTGTCCAGGAAACAAGAACGGGAAGAAAAATTCTGGCTGTAGGAAATCCCATTTTTAATGAAAAAAATCAATTGGACCGGATTATTATCGCATCGCGCGACATTACTGAAACAACACGCTTAAAGACTGAGCTCCATGAAATGCGGAAAATATCAGAGCAATATAAGAAAGAACTGGAAGACTTCAAAAGTAAGGATGCTTTTTTGAAAAAATTGATTTATTGCAGTCCGAAGATGGAAAAGATCATGAATCAGGTCAGGAAAATTGCCGATTTTTCATCTACCGTCCTGCTCCATGGCGAGTCAGGGGTAGGAAAAGAAGTGATTGCCCAAGCGATTCACCAATTAGGAAAGCGTTCACATCAGCCGTTTTTGAAATTAAATTGCGGCGCCATTCCAGAAAATTTGTTGGAAAGTGAATTGTTTGGCTACTCAAAGGGTGCGTTTACCGGTGCTGATAAAAATGGCAAAGACGGTTATTTTAAACAAGCTGACGGCGGGATTTTATTCCTTGATGAAATAGGAGAGATGCCGATGCATCTGCAAGTAAAGCTCCTTCGAGTCCTCCAGGAACAAGAGGTCATCCCTGTCGGCAGCACTACCCCGTTTAAAGTGGATGTGCAGATTATCGCCGCCACGAATAAAAATTTGGCCAAAATGGTCGAGAAAGGGACTTTCCGCGAGGATTTATTTTATCGCTTAAATGTTATTCCGATTCACATTCCGTCGCTAAGGGAGCGGACAGAAGATATTTCCTTGCTGGCGTTTCACTTCCTGCAGCAGCTGAATGAAAAATACGCGCGCAATTATCATTTAACCCCCGATGCCGTGAATGTACTTGAATTCTATTCATGGCCGGGTAATGTCAGAGAACTGCAAAATATTATTGAGAGATTAGTAGTGACGGCCGATCATCCGGCGATTGATGCAGAGTTTGTCAGCCAATTTTTATCGCTGGGCTATGAGCATAAAAAAATGCGGCCAGTGGTAACACGGGTGATTCCTTTGCAGGAGGCCATCGACTATGTAGAAGAGCAATTGATTGTCATGGCGATGAACCAATATAAAACGACGACAAAGGCGGCTAAAGCATTAGGAATCAGCCAATCCTCTGTCAGCAGGAAATATCAAAAAATTCTAGCTGATAAAAACATTAAAATGGAAAACCTGTCAACTTACTAATAAAAAGCTGTTTCAGAGTTGCTTTTATCTGGAACAGCTTTTTTTTTCGTAAAAATCCAAATAGTGTTGAATTGGGCGATATGTTCTTACGGTTTGGGGATATAGAGATGCGAACAAACAAAACTTCAAAAGGCTTTAGCAACTATGCAATCAGAAATAGGCCTATGCAAAATTGAATAGTTTTTTAGAAAATAAATTGAAAAATCGCAATCTGGCAGCTTTTTGTTATTGGCACGCTTCTTGCATTATTTATGAATGAGGGTAATTCAAAGGAGGAATAGATAATGGTCGAGGTAAAAAAAAGAGTAATCAACCTTAAAATGTATATCGATGGCGAGTGGCGTGATGCGGAAAATCAGGAAATACGCCCTGTTGTGAATCCTGCAAACGGAGAAGTCATTGCCCATGCCCCGGAAGGTACAGTAGCCGATGCACGTGCAGCCATTTATGCAGCGCGCAAAGCATTCGAAGCCGGTGTATGGTCGGGTCTTTCCGCGCAGGAACGAGCCTCCTATTTATTAAAAATTGCGGACAAAATTGATGAGAATGCCGATGAACTAACCGAGCTTGAAACAATGGATAACGGAAAGCCATTACGGGAAGCAGGCTTTGATGTCGCCGATGCGGCGGCGTGTTTCCGTTATTATGCGGGGTTGATTACCAAGCCGGATGGCCAAACCTACCATGTAGCCGATCCGATGCAGGCTATGGTAGTCCGGGAGCCTGTCGGTGTCTGCGGCCTCATTGTTCCCTGGAATTATCCACTATTAATGAGTGTCTGGAAACTGGCCCCTGCACTCGCTGCAGGAAACACGGTCGTCTTTAAACCATCGGAGGTAACGCCGGTCACCCCGAAAAAGCTATTCGAAATTTTTGAAGAAGTAGGCTTGCCAAATGGTGCCGCCAATATGGTCATGGGAGCCGGCCCGATTGTCGGCAACGAAATTGCCTCGCACCCGGAAGTCGATATGGTGTCATTTACCGGCGGTACGAAAACAGGCAAGCATATTATGAAAACCGCGGCAGATACGATGAAAAAGGTGTCGCTGGAATTAGGCGGCAAATCGCCGAATATCATTTTTGCCGATGCCGATTTTGAAACCGCTGTCGATTATGCCTTGTTTGGCATCTACGCCGGTTCCGGCCAGGTCTGTTCTGCCGGTTCAAGAATCCTTGTAGAAGAAAGCATTTTTGATCAATTTGTCGCTCGCTTTGTCGAACGAGCGAAACAGATCAAAGTAGGGCCGGGCAATGATCCAGCTACCGAAATGGGTCCGCTGGTAAGCAGGCAGCATTTGGAAAAAGTACTTTATTATATTGACCTTGGCAAACAAGAGGGGGCCACGATTGCCTGCGGCGGCAACCGCATTGTCAAGGATCATCTGGAAAAAGGATTCTTTGTTGAACCGACTGTGTTTGTCGATGTGAAGCAGGACATGAGAATTGTCCAGGAGGAAATTTTCGGTCCGGTTGTCTGCATACAGAAGTTTAAGGATGAAGAAGAAGCTGTGAAACTGGCCAATGGCACCGTTTACGGGCTGGCAGGCGGGGTATTCACGAAAGATGGGGCCAAATCCTTACGTGTCATTAAAAAATTGCGCGCCGGGATTACTTGGGTAAACTCCTATCACCCAACCTATAATGAAGCTCCATGGGGCGGCTATAAGCAAAGCGGAATTGGCCGCAGCCTTGGAACATTTGGCCTGGAGGAATTCCAGGAAATTAAACAGATTAATATCAATTTACAGGTAGAGCCTATTGGCTGGTTTTCAAATTAATAAAAAAAATTTTACAATAAGGAGACAATCAAAATGAGTATCGATTTAACGCAAGAAAAAAAGAATGAGCAGAAAAAAAGTGTGACCGAATATATTAATAAGGTTTTAAGTTTAATAGAAAAAGAAGAAGTTTCTAAGGAGGATGCGGCCTGGATTACCAAGGAAACGGTTGATGGATTCCGTGAACATGTCAATCCGGGATTCCTTGCCTACCGAAAAACCGTTACTAAAGACGGACAGTTTGCTGCAGTAGAGTGGTCTGATAACGGCGCTTGCTTTAAAGATGTAAACGGCAAGGAATATATCGATTGTTTGGGCGGCTTCGGCATTTATAACGTCGGCCACCGCAATCCTAAAGTAGTAAAGGCTGTAACTGATCAGTTGAAGCATCAAGCCCTTCATAGCCAGGACCTATTGGACCCTCTCCGTGCGATGCTTGCGAAAATTTTAGCTGACATTACACCAGGAGATTTAAAATATGCCTTCTTCACCAACAGTGGCACAGAAAGTGTGGAAGCTGCTTTAAAACTTGCAAAAATGTACAGTGATCGGACAACATTCATTTCGACTACCCGTGCGTTCCATGGAAAAAGCCTTGGATCATTGTCAGGTACGGCCAAAGGGATGTTCCGCAAACCATTCCTTCCGTTGATTCCAGGCTTCCGTCACGTGCCATTTGGTGATATTGACATGATGAGAAAAACGTTGGAAACTTGTGCCCTCGTAGGTGAAGAGGTTGCTGCCGTTATTTTGGAGCCAATTCAAGGGGAAGGAGGTATTATCCTGCCGCCGGAAGGTTATTTGAAACAAGTTCGTGAGCTTTGCGATAAATTTGGTGCCTTATTAATTTTTGATGAAGTGCAGACAGGGATGGGCCGTACCGGAAAAATGTTTGCCGCTGAATTATATGATGTTGTTCCGGATATCATCTGCCTTGCAAAAGCATTCGGCGGTGGTGTGATGCCAGCAGGTGCTGTTGTGGCGAAGGAGGAAGTGTTTAAAAGCTGGTTCCCGAATCCGTTTATGCATACGACCACTTTCGGTGGTAATCCACTTGCCTGCGCTGCAGCAATTGCCACAATCGGTATTTTACTAGAAGAAAATCTGCCGGAAAGAGCTGCTGTAGTGGGAGAATACTTCCTTAAAGAGTTGAAAGAGGCAGCCTATGGTCATGAAGATTTAGTTCAGGAAATTCGCGGCCAAGGCTTAATGATAGGCATTGAATTCCATCAGGACGAAATCGGCTATGATGTATCAAAAGGAATGTTTGACCGTGGTGTCCTTGTAGCCGGAACGCTGATCAATTCCAAGACCATTCGGATTGAGCCGGCGCTGACCATAAGCTACGATGAGGTTGATAAAGTAGTCAGCACGTTTAAAGAAGTATTGGAACATGTAAAATCCTAAAGGCATCCTTTTAGCGCGGTTTTAATATGATGCTGTTTTAAAAGCAATCGGCTTTTCCGCCGATTGCTTCCATTATCATATTGTTACAATTGGTACTGGGGATTCGGCCTCTGTGGGACTTGGATGAAAACTTTGAACGCTTTGTACTAAATTGGTTTGAGCTACATTAAAGAAGCAAGCCAATTACAGGCTTGCCTTTATCTATCTAATGAAGTATTTAACACGCAACAAGTTATCCTCGTCTTCCGCCTCTACCGCCCTGTTTTGCTCCGGTGTTCTTTTTTAGGGTAGATAAATTCTCTTCACTCGTCTTTAAAAAACGAGCCATTTTATCTTCAAAACTTTCCTTCGGCTTGAAATTACCTTTTGGACGAAAATCTTTGGAACGATTATCAGATTTTCCTTGGCGCGGTGGGCGTTTTGTATAAGAAGGGGTTTGTCCTTCGGGTCTATCGATCGCTTTTTTGATGGACAAAGAAGTTTTTCCATCATTTATACTAATCACTTTTACCTCAACCTGATCGCCTATCTTGAGATGGTCATTCACATCTTTTACATAGCTATCCGCAACTTCACTGATATGCACTAGACCTGTTGCTCCATCCGGTAATTCTACGAATGCTCCAAAATTAGTGATGCCTGTTACTTTACCTTGTACCTTGCTGCCAACTTCAACTGACATAAAAATACCGTTCCCCCTCAATAATGTTAAAAACACTTTATTATAACAAATTTTCGACAAAAATAATATCCATTGGAGCCATTCAGTTAGCTTAATAACAAATAAACGGGATCACGGTAGCAATCCCATTTTTAAGATCCGATTAGCACCTTTCTATCCGGTGGCTGTATGGGTAAGATTAATATACCACTAATGGCTACCCATCTCGCTTCCACCGCTGCAGCTTTTTCACTAATGTGGTGTGATCAATTCCCAGTGATTTGGCGGCCTGGCGCAACGATGAATGATTGGCAATCGCCTCATTTACGATTCGTTTTTCCAGATGTTCTAATCTGCTTTTTAAATTCGATATCGGTTCATTGTCTATTTGTTGAAACTGATAGGGTAAATGATAGGGTTCAATCGTTGGCTCAAGTACGGAAGTAACAAGGTTCTCCATAATATTTTTCAGTTCCCGTACATTTCCAGGCCATTGATACTGGATGAGACAACACTTGGCTTCAGGTGTCAAGACCTTTTGAATTTTGTACCGTTGACAATATAAATCAAAATAATGATCAGTAAGCAGCTCAATATCTTCCTTACGCTCGCATAAGGGAGGGATCCGCAGTTCAATCACCGAAATCCTGTAGTAAAGGTCTTCCCTAAATTTCCCTTGTTTGGTTAAGGTCACGATATCCTGATTGGTGGCACTAATCACACGAATATTTACCGAAATGTCTGCTGTTCCTCCGATTCTCCGTATCTTCTTTTCTTGCAGCGCGCGCAGAAGCTTGACTTGCAGCTGGACGGGCATCTCTCCAATTTCGTCAAGCATAATGGTCCCATTATTGGCCAATTCCAACAACCCGAGTTTTCCTTCACGACGTGCTCCTGTGAAGGCACCCGACTCATAACCGAAAAATTCAGACTCTAAAAGTGTCTCAGGGATAGCTCCACAATTCACTTTAATAAATGGTTTATCCTTCCGATCGCTGAAATCGTGAATCAGGTTGGCAATCACCTCTTTTCCTGCTCCAGAAGGGCCGGTTAACAAAACACTAGTGGGGAATGGAGCAATTTGGGTTACTTTTTCATAAATTTTTTTCATTTGGATATCACGGAATAGGAATCTATTTTCTTCTTCATCCGTTGTAAAGGTAAATCGATAGTTTTGCATTCTTGAAAAAGTATTGGCTTTGCTTAGATCCTTTTGCAATGAATTCAGTTTGGTAACATCTCTTACACTAGTTACGACCATTTCAATGGTTCCATCTTCAGCAAAAACAGGATTTCCTGTTACAATTACTTCTTTTGTATGTGCGATGGTTTGCAATAGAGAGATCTTTTTCTTATCGCGTAAGACCTGAAGAGAAGCAGATTGATCGATATATCCTTCTTGAATTAAATCTTTCATATGCCTTCCAACGAGATGTTCACGAGAGAAACCGGTGATCTGTTCATAAGCCTGATTAACGAAAATAGTGATTCCATGACAATCTACAGCATAAATTCCATCCGTTGAGAATTCAAGAATGGCCAACATTTGTTTATTATTCAACATTTCAATCATAAATTTCCACCCTTTTGTAACATGTGGGTGGTGAAAACTTCTTATTTTGCTGAATTTTTTCACCACCTTACTAGTATGAAGTTATATCGCGTTTTTGTAAACCCTTACGAACTATGAATGGTGAAAAAATTCACCGATTCCAAATATTAAAAACTCGTAAATTAGCGTCAAAATGGCATTTTGAAAGTTGGCATGAATCTTGCAATTAATATATGCGTGGTTAATTTTAGTTGAATAAAAAAACAAGGAGGCTTATCATGGCAAATATTATAACACCAAAACCGAAGCTCTATGTGATGGATAATGGAAGAATGAGCATGGATAAAAACTGGATGATTGCGATGCATAATCCAGCGACGACAGACAATCCAACAATGCCATCTGAAATGGTAGAATTCCCAATCTACACAGTATTGATTGATCATCCGGAAGGAAAAATTTTATTTGATACTGCATGTAACCCTAATTCCATGGGGGCAGAGGGCCGATGGACAGAATCAACCCAAAAAGCTTTTCCATGGAAGGCTGGCGAAGAGTGCTATCTTCATCATCGTCTTGAACAACTGAGGGTTCGTCCGGAGGATATTAAATATGTCGTTGCTTCCCATCTTCATCTAGACCATGCCGGCTGTTTGGAGATGTTTACAAACGCAACGATCATTGTGCATGAAGATGAGTTTAATGGCACGCTTCAATCCTATGCCCAACATAAAAAAGAAGGCGCATACATTTGGGGAGATATTGATGCCTGGATTAAAAACCACCTGCAGTGGCAAACCGTCAAGCGGGATGAAGATTTCCTTGAACTAGCTTCTGGGATTCGCGTCCTAAACTTCGGAAGCGGTCATGCCTGGGGAATGCTTGGACTACATATTGATTTGCCTGAGAAGGGTGGAATTATTTTAGCTTCAGACACGATCTATACCGCTGAAAGCTTTGGACCACCTATTAAGCCTCCTGGAATTATCTATGATTCAGTCGGATACGCAAAAACCGTTGACAGAATTCGCCGCCTGGCAAAAGAAACGAATTCAGAGGTCTGGTTTGGCCACGATTCGAAGCAATTTGCCGAGTTTATCAAATCCACCGAGGGATATTACGAATAAAAGGAGAATGAGCAATGAAAATACGAGCAGCAGTACTTCATGAATTGGGCCTGCCTGCGCCTTATGCAGAAAGTAAACCTATCAAAATCGAAACACTGGAATTGGATCCTCCTGAACGCGGTGAAGTGTTAGTGCAAATTAAGGCGGCGGGTCTTTGCCATTCGGATCTTTCAGTCATTAACGGAAGCCGTCCACGTCCCATGCCAATGGCATTGGGGCATGAAGCTGCGGGCGTCGTTGTCGAAGTAGGGGAAGGTGTCACAGACTTGAAGCCAGGAGATCATGTGGTATGTGCTTTCGTTCCAAGCTGTGGTCATTGCCTTCCTTGTCAAGAAGGACGTCCAGCGCTTTGTGAACCAGGGGCTAAAACCAATACAGCAGGAACGTTGTTAAGTGATGAACGGCGGATTCATTTAAATAAGGGAACCGTTCATCACCATTTAGGTGTTTCGGCCTTTGCCGATCATGCGGTCGTATCAAGAAACTCCTTAATCAAAGTGGATCCTGAGATTCCATTTGAAAAAGTGGCTGTGTTCGGATGTGCGGTTATGACAGGGGTTGGAGCGGTTGTCAATACAGCAAGCATTGAAATGGGAAGCACTGTGGCGATTATCGGGCTTGGCGGAGTTGGACTGAGTGCGCTTCTTGGGGCAATCACAGCTGGAGCCAGCCGAATTGTCGCAGTAGATGTCAATGATACAAAGCTTGAGCAAGCACGTGAATTAGGAGCCACTGATACATTTAACTCAAGAGATCCGGAAGTTGTCTCCCTAATCCGTGAAGCAACAGGTGGTGGAGTTGATTATGCATTTGAAACAGCAGGAGTAGTCCCTGCCATGAACGTTGCTTATGGTATTACGAAACGCGGGGGTACAACGGTTACGACCGGATTGCCACATCCTGATCATCACTTCTCTTTCCCGCAAGTGACCTTAACGGCGGAAGAGCGTACTCTTAAAGGGTCATATGTCGGAAGCTGTGTACCTGCACGGGATATCCCTCGGTTTATTGAATTGTATAAGCAAGGCCGTCTACCAGTCGATCAGTTGTTAACGGATTGTTTGTCGTTGGATGAGATCAACGAAGGCTTCGATCGGCTGGCTCGAGGGGAAGCATCCCGTCTGGTCGTTGTATTCTAATTTAATAAAAACAGCAAGGGGGAAGCGTGTTGGAAAAGTATCAGTTATTTATTGGCGGGGAATGGGTGGATAAAAAGGAAACATTTGATGTCATCAATCCCGCAACGGAAGAAATAATTGCACAGGTGCCTAATGCATCACAAGAAGAAATGAGACTTGCAGTTGAAGCTGCTGTTCGTGTTCAGCCGGAATGGGCAGACACGGTTGCATCCGAACGGGCGAAAATTCTCGTCGAAGCTGCGAAATTGATGCGTGAGCGAACGGAAGAGCTTGCTCGAATTATGACGCTTGAAGAAGGGAAGCCGCTTAGCGAAGCACGTGGTGAAATAGCGTATGCCATTTCTTTTTTGGAATGGTTTGCTGAAGAAGCTAAACGAGTTTACGGGGATACCATTCCATCCAACTCTAAGGATAAACGAATTATGGTACTCAAGCGTCCAGTTGGTGTGACAGCAGCAATCACCCCATGGAATTTTCCTGCAGCCATGATTACAAGAAAAATCGGACCGGCACTCGCTGCAGGCTGTACCATGATCGTCAAGCCTTCTGAATTAACGCCATTATCCGCATTCGCGATTGCCAGCATTTTTGAAGAAGCTGGTCTGCCAAAAGGTGTACTTTCTGTTGTCGTTGGAACAGACCCTTCTGAGCTGACACAGGTTTTAATGGAAGATATCCGGGTGCGAAAACTTTCCTTCACAGGATCGACAGGTGTAGGAAAGTTGTTAATGAGACAGGCCGCTGACACGATGAAGCGGGTTTCTTTTGAGTTAGGGGGACATGCTCCGTTTATTGTTTTCCCGGATGCTGATTTGGAGGAGGCTGTTTCCCATGCCGCATTGGCAAAAATGAGAGGAATGGGTGAAACATGCGTGGCGGCCAATCGTTTCTACGTACACCAGGATATTCTCCCAGCCTTCACAGAAAAATTAACGGATCGTCTGCAAACCATGAAAGTCGGAAATGGCCTTGAAGAAGGAATCGCAGTAGGGCCACTGATTGAACCATCTGCTGTTCAAAAAGTAGAAGAACATGTACAAGATGCTGTTTCGAAGGGTGCCAAACTCCTATTAGGGGGAGAACGTACAGGATTTGAAAAAGGATTCTATTATCCACCAACGATTCTAGCAGATGTTACTGAAGAGATGAAGATATCCAGTGAAGAGACATTCGGTCCGGTTGTGGCGATCCTTCCTTTTGAAACGGAAGATGAAGTAATCCACAAAGCTAATGATACGCGTTATGGATTAGCCGCTTACTTCTTTACACGGGATGTGGGCAGAATTTTCCGCCTCGCTGAGCGTTTAGAATTTGGCATTATCGGTGCTAATGACGGTTTGCCATCCGTTGCCCAAGCTCCATTTGGCGGCGTGAAGGAGTCCGGATTAGGTCGTGAAGGAAGTAAATACGGAATCGAGGAATATCTCGATATCAAATATCTATCCCTTGGTGGAATTTCTGCAAAATAGGTCATAAGAAGGGCTTCTCCCAACAATTTGTTGGCGATGAAGCCTTTTGTTTTCTAAAGAAAATTTAAAAAAATTCCCGTATTCAGGTGTGAATTACAGGACTTTTAATCAAACTTCTGTATGTTGCTGATTTTTTCTTTTTTGATACATCGTGATAAGCTCGTCTAATTTCTGACTGTAACAAAGGGTGTCATTGCTATTTAATCCGGTGTTCCCCGCAATTAGGATCAACATCTTTCTCATCTGATTGATCCGGTCCTCCAGTTCCTCCATCTCGATTACCATAATACATTCCCCTGATTCTCTTTAACTGTTTAATTCGATAAATTGTTTTCTCGCCATTATTATTATGCGAAAAATTTTAAGTAATTGGAATACATCTGACAAAACCACCTAAAACATTACAAAAAACTGTATAAATAGACGAAACATGGTAAAAGAAAGGAGCGAGAGCCTTTTCCGATCCACACACAGGATAACCTATTCGATGAAAGGGGATTATAAAACAGAAAAAGTCTAAGAAATTAATAAGGAGTGAGCGCTGGATATGACTACAGGCAGCTCTGGCACACAAACCGGAACGGCACAAAAAACTGTTGGCCAGTATTTGTTCGATTGCCTGAAGCTGGAGGGCATTACCGAAATTTTCGGCGTTGCAGGGGATTATAATTTTACACTGCTTGATACTTTGGAGCGGTATAATGGTATCCAGTTTATAAGCGGACGGAACGAGCTAAATTCGGGTTATGCCGCGGATGGCTACGCAAGAATCAAAGGCATTTCTGCTCTTATTACGACCTTCGGGGTAGGGGAGCTTAGCGCCTGCAATTCGATAGCGGGAGCCAACAGCGAGCATGTGCCAATCATTCACATTGTGGGTGCGCCTCCTGATAAAAATCAAAAGGAGCATAAGCTAATGCACCACACCTTAATGGATGGAAATTTTGATGTCTTCCGCAAGGTGTATGAGCAGATTGCGGCTTATACCGCGGTGCTTACTCCGGAAAACGCCAAGATTGAAATTCAGGCTGCAATTCGCATTGCGAAGGAAAAGAAAAAGCCAGTATACCTGGTTGTTGCCGATGATTTAGTGAGCAAGCCGATCATGGCCCGTGAAGTGCCGATGCCGTTGCGCCCTATGTCTAACTTGAAAACCCTTCAGGCAGCAGCAAATCATGTCCGGCAGCTGCTGGAGCATGCCCACCGGCCGGTTATTTTGGTGGACTACAAAACGATGCGTTTCTGCCTTCAGACAGCAGTTCGGCAGCTAGCCGACGCAATGGACGTACCCGTTGTGACTACGATGTTCGGTAAGGGAGCATTCGACGAAACTCATCAGAATTACATCGGAATGTACCTAGGCTCTTTCGGAAGTTCTGAAGTGCAAAACACGGTAGAAAATGCAGACTGTATCATTGCGATCGGCATGGTATGGGCGGACACCAACACCGCAAATTTTACCGCAAAGCTGAACCCACTGGTGACTGTCAATATTCAACCGGATATGGTCAAGGCCGCTGAGGCGGAATATCCGAATGTACTGGCAGCCGACATGTTACTTGCAGTACAGAAGGTTGGTTACAAGGGCCAAAGGGGGGCGGGAAAGGTATTTTTTCCTTACGATCAAGTCACTGCTAGTGCCGACGATCCTCTAATGGCAGCCGGATATTATCCCCGTTTTCAGCGCATGCTGAAAGAGGGCGATATTGTGATCGTCGAGACAGGGACGTTCTATAATGGAATGGCGGAGGTGAGACTGCCGAGCAATGTAACATATATTGGGCAAGGAGGTTGGGGGTCGATTGGTTACGCCACACCATCGACCTTCGGTGCCAGTATCGCGGCGCCAGAACGACGGGTGTTACTGTTTACAGGCGACGGCTCCCTGCAGCTGACAGCCCAGGAGATTAGTTCCATGCTCTATTACCACTGCAAGCCTATAATTTTCGTCTTGAACAACGATGGTTATACGATCGAGAAATATTTGAATGTCAAAACAGTGGATCAAAAGTATAACAAAATCCCTCGATGGTCCTACACGAAGTTGGCCGAAGCCTTTGGTGGCAACGCGTTTACCGTTACGGTCCGGACATATGGAGAACTTGACCAGGCTATATCCCAAGCAGAAAAGGAAATTGCCGAAAGACTCTGTATCATTGAAATGATTGCCGGGAATCCGTTGGACGCACCCGAATATATGCGAAGGATGCGTAGCTATTTGGAGAAGCTGAATGTGCAACGCAGCCAAAATTAAAAAAAGTTATAGACTACATGAACGAGCATTCAGAAAAGAATTACTCTCACTACGCTAAAAATTACGTTGTAAACTCGTATTTTCCTGCCGACGTTACCACAACTTAATCTTCTCAAGACATGAACTGTAGTTATGGTCAATATTGATGAAAAACAGGTTATACCATTTACTGGGATAACCTGTTTTGGCTTCTGCATCATAGTGAACACGAATCACGAAAATTTGGTTTCCTTGCTAAATCAACAAAAAAGTGAAAGGATGAATATAATCATTCTCTTACTTCTTTTCTATTTTTAATCGTTTAAAATTCATGAAATCTTACATTAGATTAATCTACTCCTGCCGCCTATATGCTCCTGGGGCTACGCCGTATTTTTTACGAAATACTTTATGAAAATAAGGATAAGTCCCGAACCCACAATCCTCGGCAATCTGCTCCAGTGTCATTGAAGTATATTTCATCCTCTCGATCGCAGCGGTAAGACGGATTTCCAGTGCATATTCAATCATTGTTTGCCCAAGGCTGATTTTAAACAGGTGGACTGCGCGGGAGAGACTGAGCCCGGCATGCCGTGCTACTGCCTCCACTTTAAAGGCGGCTGTGGCATGCTCTTCAATGTAGCGCATCATTCGTGTAACTGCATAGGGGCGATTGAAAGAAGGAGCTGTTTCGTTGACTGACCGTTCAAGAGACAAACAAATGGCTCGTAATAAATATCCGGAAAGCTCTTTATTTTTTTCAGATGAAGGTCGTCGCTCTTCGATAATCAGGTGTCTCCATAAGGCAATAAGCTTGTCATCCAATTCAATCCGTGAGATGGTAGGTTTGACCGAACGACACCACCATTCATCAACCCAATCGCCCTCACATGCTAAGTGATAGTCCCCACTCATCACCTTGGACTCTGCTAAATGATCTTGGCTTTCTTCAATAAGCAGTTCATATTGATCCCCTGGTTTAATGAGCAAGAGATCTCCTTTCCCGATTGCCAATTTCTTTCCCTTTACTATAATTTCACAAAATCCTTCCGTTTGCAGTCGAAATAAATAGGCTGGGAATCCGGTCCGATAGTGGGAATAAAAGGGCTGGGTGTGATAGGAATACCCGCAATAACCAATGTTCGTAGTCATAGGACCTCCTTATTTAGAAAAAAATATAATAATAGCAAAATAGTTTATGTTTTAATAATATAATCTATATTCATATCAATGTACATAATATATTCTGAAATCAAATAAGTAATGTTTTGAATCTGATAGAGATGAGGATGGAAAATGACGATTATTCCAATAGCTGTACAAATGTATACATTACGTAAAGAAAGCGAAAAAGATTTTGCTGGTACATTGAAAAAAGTAGCTGAACTTGGTTTCGATGGTGTAGAGTTTGCTGGATATGGCGGATTGACTGCAAAAGAAGTAAAAGATTTATTGGATGACCTTGGTCTTCAAGCGGCTTCCAGCCATGTGTCTCTTGAAGAATTGAAAAGTAATTTGGAAAAAGTGATTGAAGATCAGAAAATATTAGGAAGCAAATATGTTGTCTGCCCGTATTTAATGCCGGAAAGTCGAAATGAACAGAATTATAAGGCCCTTATTTCTTTTTTGGATCAGGCTGGTGAGAAGTGCCTTCGTGAGGGCATTACACTTCTTTATCACAACCATGATTTTGAACTGGAACGTCTTTCCGATGGCAGATTAGCATTGGAAGCTATTTTTGACGATACAAACCCCAACCATGTGAAGACAGAGTTTGATGTGTACTGGCTAACAAAAGCGGGTCAAAATCCAGTAGAGTGGATTGACCGTTATAAAAATAGGACGCCGCTTGTCCATCTAAAGGATATGACCACAGATGAAGAACAGTTTTTTGCTGAGCTTGGTACAGGTGGGGTTGATATTGAGGCTGTATTAAGTATTGGTGAAAAAGCCGGAGTAAAGTGGTGGGTGGTTGAGCAGGATGTTTGTCGTCAAAATCCATTTGAAAGTATTGAGGTTAGTATTAAATACTTAAAAGAAAAGCTGCACCAATAAGCAAAAAAAATAAGGGGAAAAAAGATGGTAATGAATGTTGGGATTGTTGGCTGCGGGAATATTAGCGGCATTTATATTGAAAATAGTCATCGTTTTCCGGATTTCGAAATTATCGCTTGTGCGGATTTGGACAATAAGAAAGCAGAGGAAACTGCCGCAAAATACGGAATTAAGAACGTTTTATCAGTAGAGGAAATGCTTGTTTCAAAGGATATTGATCTTGTACTAAATTTAACCATTCCACAGGCTCACGCAATGGTATCCTTGAAGGCAGCTGAACACAAAAAACATGTGTATTCAGAAAAACCGCTTACCATTTCGTTTGAAGATGGAAAGCGTGTTTTAGATATAGCGCGTAAAAATAATGTTTTCGTCGGTTCAGCACCAGATACTTTTTTAGGTGGAAGCATCCAGCTTGCTGGACAATTAATAAAAGATGGTGTCATTGGTAAACCAATCGGTGCTACAGCTTTTATGATGTCTCGTGGTCCTGAGTCCTGGCATCCAAATCCCGAGTTTTTTTATCAAGCCGGCGGTGGACCAATGTTCGATATGGGTCCATATTATCTTTCCGCACTTGTTTGCTTAATGGGTTCTGTAAATCGGATTGCTGGTTCAACAAGTATCACTTTCCCAGAGCGCTTTATTACCAGCCCTAATAAATCCGGAGAAAGAATAAAGGTCCAAGTACCGACACATGTTACTGGGATTCTTGACTTTGACAATGGTGCAACAGCAACCATTACAACCAGTTTTGATGTATCAGCCTCTCGTACACCATTTATAGAAATTTACGGAGAAAACGGAACCATCAGTTTGCCGGATCCGAACCAATTTAACCAGCCGCTTTTAATAAAAAAGTTTGGTGAAGAAGAATGGAAAGAAATCAAGCCAGATGGTGATGCCAATGATAATTTGCGTGGAATCGGACTTGCAGATATGGCAAAAGCGATTGTTTCAGGTAGGAACCCGCGTGCCAATGGTGATATGGCATTGCATGTTTTAGAAATCATGCATGGTATTCACCGTTCATCTGAAACCGGAATGCACTATATTATGGAGAGTACATGTGAGCAACCGTCTTTATTAATAGAAGAACAATAAAAGGGAGGAAATTAACAATGAGTAAATTAAAAGTAGCTGTAATCGGGTGTGGAAGTATTGCAAAATATCGCCATTTGCCGGAATATAATTTCAATAATCAGGTAGAAATTGTTGCCGTATGCGATATTGTGGCAGAGCGAGCAGAGAAAATGGCTGTACAATATGGAGCAAAAGCTTATACAGATTATAAAGAGGTAATAAATCTTGAGGACATTGATGCTATAAGTGTGTGCCTGCCAAACTACTTACATGCACCTGTATCGATTGCGGCATTGAATGCAGGCAAGCATGTTTTATGTGAAAAGCCTATGGCCACTTCACAAGAAGAAGCAGAAGCGATGATTCGTGCAGCAGAGGAAAATGATAGAAAGCTCATGATCGCTCACAATCAACGTTTTGTTTCTTCCCATCAAAAAGCAAAAGAAATTATTGAAACGGGCAAGCTTGGAAAAATTTACTCCTTTAAAACCACATTCGGCCATCCTGGACCTGAAGGCTGGAGTGTAGACGGGGCAGGAAGCTGGTTTTTTAATAAAGAGCAGGCCTTTATTGGTGCAATGGGTGACCTGGGCGTACATAAGGCAGACTTAATGCGTTATTTACTTGGGGAGTTTACTGAAGTTGGAGCCTTCATTGAAACAAATGCGAAGCAAAATACAGAAGTCGATGATAATGCCGTTTGTATTTTACGAACAGAAAGCGGAATTATCGGTACACTTACTGCAAGCTGGGCTTATGTGACTGGTGGCGATAATTCTACTATTATATACGGAGAAAAAGGTACCCTTCGGTTAGAAGCTGATCCAGAATACTCACTTATTGAGGAATATCGAGATGGCAGTATCGTTTATCATAAATTAGATAAAATCCAAACAAATGAAGAAGGCGGACAGACATCTTCTAAGGTGATCAACCATTTTGTTGAAAGTATTCTTGAAAATAAACAGCCACTTATAACCGGTGAAGAAGGAATGAAGTCACTTCAGATTATACTAGCTGCCCTAGAGTCACAAGAAACGAAACGAATTGTTTCCTTAAAGAAGGAAGTGTTAGCATAATGAAATTAGGTGTCTTTACTGTCCTATTTGCAAATAAATCATTTGAAGAAATGCTCGACCATGTGAAAGCTTCAGGGCTTGATGCAGTGGAAATCGGCACGGGATGTTATCCAGGGAACGCCCACTGCCCTCTTGATGAACTTTTGGAAAATGAGGTAAAAAGAATAGACTATCTAAATGCTGTCACATCAAGAGGGTTAACTATCAGTGCTTTCAGTTGTCATGGAAACCCGCTTTCACCGGACAAAAGGTTTGCGGAAGAATCCGATTCCGTATTGCGTAAAACTATTAAATTAGCATCTCTTCTAGGTGTTCCTGTTGTGAATGCATTTTCTGGTACTGCTGGTGACAGCGAGGAAGCAAAGCAGCCAAACTGGCCAGTTGTTCCTTGGCCATTGGAATATGGAGATATTTTAACCTGGCAATGGGAAAATAAATTGATCCCCTATTGGAAAGAAATCGGGGAAATCGCTACTCAGCATAATGTGAAAATTGGTCTTGAGCTTCATGGCGGTTTTCTTGTTCATACACCTTATACCATGCTGAAACTTCGGGAAGCAACCTGTGAAGCTATTGGTGCAAACTTGGACCCTAGTCATTTATGGTGGCAAGGAATCAATCCGGTTGCAGCTATCAAAATTCTTGGAAAAGCTGGCGCCATTCATCATTTCCATGCCAAAGATACTTACATTGATCAAGATAATGTTAACATGTTTGGATTAACTGATATGCAGCCCTATGGAAATGTACAGACACGTGCATGGACATTCAGAAGCGTCGGCTGCGGTCACAGTGTGCAGGAATGGTCTGATATCATGAGTGCACTCCGTACTTATAACTATGACTACGTGGTCAGCATCGAACACGAAGATCCATTAATGTCAATAGATGAAGGCTTTTCACGAGCGGTAAAAAACTTAAACGACGTCGTGATCCGTGAAAATCCAGGGAATATGTGGTGGGCGTAGAGAAAAATAAAAATATTGAACAACGCTGCTCTTGTGCGAATTGCACAAGAGTTTTTTTATTTTTTAAAAAGTTTCATTAATACTAAAAAAATTTATTATATTTTTATGCAAATTATGACAAATTTCATACTGTTCAATCAAATAGAATAATATTAATATAACAAAAGGCAAATTAATCCAATGTTAAGGAAGAGTAAAGGTTAGAAGGTTATGATTGTTGAGTACCAGGTAAGGGGATATGTTTATGAGAAATGCAGTATATGTGCCAGTTAAAGAAATGGAAAGAAGACGGTATAACACCAAGCCAAGGTTCACAAATTTGATGCTTATTACAGGTGTCATTATCTTTATCATTGCACTTGTATTTGCAGGCATCAGCTATTATCAAGCAACCCGATTTAATGGGAATATCACCATCAATGGCACAAAAGTCGGCGGACTAACGGCTGATCAAGCCATAAAAAAGTTGAAATCATCGGTATTAAAAAATGAAGTTTACCTTGGAAATGAAAAAATCTTCGATGGTAATGACACGAAGTCTGGATTTACGGATCAGGATCTCCCTAGTGTCAAAAAACTATTAAAACAACAGAGGACTTTTTTCCCTTCCTCAAAGGCAAAAAATTATTCTTTAATACCGAGCGGGGGAAACCCATATCGAAGCATAACCATGAAAAACCAAATCGAGGAAAAGCTCACTCTGATGAATAAGAGCTTAATAGAACCTCAGGATGCATCGGCCTATATAGAAAATGGAAAAATCATCATCACCAAAAGCAAGGCTGGGACGCAATATGATGTAGCCAATACTGTTAAGGATTATTTAAAACAGGAAATAAATAGAGATATTCATCTTAAACCCGTCTATCTACAGCCAAACAAGGAAGACAGCCCGATCATTAAGAATCAAGTGAGTATGCTACAGCAACTTTTACAACGAACCGTGGATTATAAGGTCCAGAACCAAGTTTATTCTTTAAAAGGCAGCGACGTTATAAAAAAGGCGTCAATCTCAAAAAACATGCAGTATACCATTGACTATGGCGGTATAAAGAACAAGGTGGCGGAGATTAATCGCTCTCAATCAACATTAAATAAAAATTATACCTTTAAGACACACTCAGGTTCGGTTATTTCTGTGCCAGGTAAGTCTTACGGCTGGGCAATCGATGTGGACAAAGAGACGAAGCAGATTCAGAAAGCCTTTGAAAAAGATGAAAAATCGCTAAATGCCAATAATATTTATGGAGTTGGCTGGAGTACTTATGGTGTCGGCTATCAAGTTACCACGAACAATGGAATTGGCGACACGTATGCGGAAGTGTCCATAAAGGACCAGCGGATTTGGATTTATAAAAATGGGCAGCTAAAACTTACTACCAATGTGGTTACAGGCTGGCATGGGGTTAATCAGGATACACCAAAAGGCGTTTGGTATATCGAGTACAAACAATCACCATCCATTCTCAGGGGCAGCGAAGTAGGGAATCTGAATTATAGTGTGAAAGTATCATATTGGGCCCCCTTTACGCTGGATGGATGCGGCTTCCACGATGCAAGCTGGCGGAGGAACTGGTCCAGTAATGCCTATCTTACGAATGGATCGGGCGGTTGTGTGAATACCCCGCCAAGTGTTATGAAAACAGTGTATGATAATCTAAGTCAAAACGAGCCAGTAATCGTGTATTGAAATGGGTAAAGGGATTCATTTTATATCATTTTTAGAGGATAAAACAGTCTATGTTTTATCCCCTTTTATTGTTGATCTTCATTTATTGTCAAGGCAGAATCCCAGAAAATTACCTTGATATGTTATAAAATTATCTTTAAAACATACACTCTTCTTAGTAATAAAAGAGGAGATGCCGCTATGAACTTCGAGATGCAAAAAGCGAACATGCTGGCCAAAAATATAAATGAATTTATTAAATTTATTCAGAAAAATCATGAAAATAAAAGAACAGATAAAATGTTTCAAATAAAACTGCTAATGGAAGAATTTAAATTTCAAATACTGGCTGATGAACTTCGGAGAATCAATCAATATTCTTGGGATGAAAAGTACACTTGTTATTTAGTCGATAGGTTTATAGCGGGGATTAACGTTATTGAAGAATACGTGAAACATAATTATGATGATGTATATATTTTTTCGGCAAGACTCCATACACTAAAAAATCTCAGCTTGCCATTTACAAAAAAGGAATAACTGCTTATAGAGAAAGAAACGGTTCCAGGGGAATCGTTTTTTTACTTATACAAAAAAGCGTGGGTGTCAGTAATTGACTTCATATCTAAATTGGAATTTGGTGAAACAAAATATAGAGAAGCATACAAGAATGAAACGATAGATAAATAGACAGTGAGTACAACAATTCGGCGTTTATTTTTTATTATTTTTTTCTTTTGTTTGTATTTTTTTAAATCCACAATTTTATTTCCCTTGTTCACTTGTATTACCCCCGTTTATTTATACATTTGAATTTATAATTAATTATAAAATATTATTTGAATTTTGCAAAAATTAAATATTGCATTCTATAAATTTTTTTCTTTTAGAACTGTTAAATTTGGTTTTTGATTTTTTTACATGATAAAAAAAGTACAATTTGGCTTGTCATAAATCGGTTCTACTTGTCATACTATTTACTAATCAACTGACGTCACGAAAGACGTCAGGATAAAATGAGGGATTGTATGGTATATCGCCCAACTGTTCGTTATCCAGATGTATATGAAAAATACATAAAGCAATTAGACGAAGCAACTCATTTGGATCGCAATCAGCTCATTCGTTTAGCATTATTTATTTCAGCTCATTCTAACGAATACAGAGCAATCTTGGAAAGCTATAAAAAAGCGGACTCCCTCCTTCCTCAGGCTGATTGGAGGAAGGATGAAGATGAATGCTGGAAAAATCAAAATTATATTCCAAGACCTAAAAACCAAGAACAAAATAAAACGGTCATTTAATGCGGAAATAGGAATGAGAAGGAATCTCCAGACAAGCAACCGAAAGGGAGGGTTATAATGGGAACTAAATATAGCCAATATGGCCTTATTAATAAAGGTTTAATGGAATTAAATGAAAAGGGTAAGATGAATAGATTTTTAGGCTTTTTAATCAATGACAAAAGATTGACCTTTAAAATAAATGTGCCTAATGAGCTGTTTTTTCGAGCAGAAGTTTTATGCGATGATATTCTTCAGTTGAGAGAAAAAGAAAAAGAATATTCGCAAGCGGAGTTAGTCCAGCATATTTTTTTAGATTTCCTTGATGAAGTGAGAAGAAGCGACAGTAATGTGAACTCGATTTATTCCAGATTAAATGTCCGCCATCAGGAACTTCCGATGGTTAATGACAGACCCATGATCCCAACAAGAAGTTCCACCCCATTACCAATAAAAATCGATAGAAAAGATGTATTAAGAGCCGAAATATTACTTCAGGACCTTTCCTATTTTGAACCGGATCATGAATTAAATGTTGAAAAATTAATAGAAATCGTCTATTTAGATTTTTTGTTTGAATATACAAAAGGACGTCGGAAAAATGTCATTAAGGAAATTTTAGAGTATATAGATTAATGGGGTCAGTCCCCCGCGCCTTTAAAGCGGTAAAGCGGCGGGGGTCCGACCCCATTTACGACCCCATTTACGATACCACACGCAGTCCGATAACCCCAATGATAATTATTATGACGCTAAAGATTCGCCCTGCGTTTTTAGATTCTCCATACAGGAACATATTGATGAAAACAGCCCCAGATGTTCCTATGCCTATCCAGACAATATAGGCAATACTCAGTTGCAAATAATGAAACGAAGTATATAAAAGAGCAAATGAAGTGCTGAATCCCCCAATATAAAGCACCCCATTTTTTAATGATTTTCGTTGACTAAATAATTTTAACCCCGCAGCACCGATCACTTCTCCTGCTGCTGCAAGAAGAACAAGCAGCCACCCCATATTAGGCAGCTCCTTTCGTCATTTCTTCTTCATCATTTCTGTTATCTGCAAGATTCAGACCGATCACTCCGATAATAATTATGGCTATAAACAAAATCATGATGCCATTGAATCTCCCGCCAAAAAGGAAATAATCCATGATTACCGTCCCAATGGTACCGACACCTGAAAAAATGGCATAAACCGTCCCAGTCGGCAGGGTGGCACATGCCTTCGGGAGAATTAGAAAATCGGTTAAGATAATTGCTATCACAAGTCCCCATTCCCACCAGGTTTGAGCCGTATTAAATCCATAAACCCAAATTAATTCAAACAAACAAGTTAATGCGACAAAAAGCCAGGCTTTATTCAAAAAACCACTCCTTACAATGTGGCTGTATTAGATTTTATATTTCCCGATTTGGATTGTTCCCATTAACTAAGATGAGAATTTGAGAGTATAACAAAATTAGTAAAATATAATATTATTATGTAAACTAAATCACTTGAAAACAAAATAGTAATTAAAAACTTACTAATACCTTATAAAAATCTTGTATTATAGATAAATTAGTAATAAAATAATTACTAAAGTGGAGGTGAGATTGTTCATGAATGAAGAAATTGCAAAGGAATACATTGCTTTAATTCCAAATTTATTTGGCGGCTTTAGCGAGTTAAACAAAGAATCCATGGAATTAACACATATGCAAAATCATGTTATTGAGTTTATCTATATGCAACAAAGAGCTTTGAATCTTAAAGAAATCAGCTCCGGTTTAAATATTGCCAAGCAGCAGCTAACGAATATTGTTAGTGATTTAGAAGCAGGAAGCTATATAGTTAAACTGCCCGACACGAGGGACAAACGGGCAGTTTTGGTGTCATTGGCACCAAAAGGTAAAGTGATTATTGATAAAAAGTGGACGAAGATTTATCAAAAGTTTAGCAATAAGTTATCAAAATTAAATGAAGAAGAGCAACTAGATCTAAACTTTGCTCTTCATAAAGTTAATGTATTGCTAAAAAAGATGGAGGATTAAGAAATGAGTGAAACGTTGCCTCGCAAGGGTATTAATTATGATGTAGGGACGTATACCCGCGGGAAAAGTTCATCGTCGCGTGAAATATTCAATCCTGAAATCGTTAAACGCGAAATGGAAATCATTAAAAATGATTTGCATTGCAATGCCATCAGAATTTCCGGTCAGGATATCAGTCGGCTAACCCTTGCTGCAGGCTTTGCTCTTCAACAAGGGTTAGAGGTGTGGTTTTCCCCCGCGTTAGTGGATGGAACGGTGCAAGAAACCCTGAAATATTTTTCAGAATGTGCTCAAGCAGCCGAAAAACTACGAAAGCAGTCTCCTGATATTATTTTCGTTGCGGGGTGTGAGCTTACTTTTTTTATGAAGGGGCTCGTTATTGGAGAGACTTCTTTTGACCGAATGCAAACTTTTATGTCGCCGTTGAAGCTGTTAAAAAACACTATCCTTAAAGGTTCATACCACAAACGGTTAAATGTCTTTTTATCAAAAGCGGTTAATGGGATCAAAGAACATTTTCATGGCCAGCTTACTTATTCTTCAGGAATCTGGGAAAATGTCAATTGGGATTTATTTGATTTTGTGGGAATTGATTATTATCGAGATGAACATAACAAGAAATCCTATTGCGAAAAATTAAGGTCTTACTTTAAGTATGGGAAACCTGTCGTCATATTGGAATTCGGTTGCTGCACATACAGAGGAGCTGAAGAAAAGGGTGGTTATGGTTGGGCAATTGTCGACCGAAATAAAACCCCCAATCAAGTAAAAGGGAAGTTTGAGCGCGATGAAAGTGCGCAAGTCAACTATCTTAATGAGTTGCTTGATATTTTTGTCGAAGAAAAAGTAGAGGGAGCCTTTTGGTTTACGTTTGTTATGCCTAGCTATCCATTTAATGAAGAAGATCCATTTTATGATTTAGATATAGCTAGCTACAGCGTTGTGAAAAGCTTAAGCGAACAAAACAATGGTCTGACATGGGAACCAAAAAAATCTTTTTATGCACTTGCTGAATATTACGATAACCATTAACCATAGATAATCCACAATGAGCATCCGAGCGGATGTTTTTTTTTACGATTTTCATCTTATTTCATAACTTTTTACCTAGGAACATAGTAATGAAGTAGGGAATTTAAAGGGGGAATAAAATGAGCTTATATGGGTTATTTTTATTTATTCACGTAGTGGCAGCCGTTTGCGGATTGGGGGCTACTTTTGCATTACCGCCGCTCATGAATTTGCCGAAAACCGTCTCGCAAGCTAAATTTGCTTTTTCTGTAAACGAAAAGGTAGAAAAAATGGCGAAATTCGGAAGTATTGGATTATTAGTAACAGGGCTTATCATGGGCTGGGTCCATCCGGAACTTTTTAAACAAATTTGGTACATAACCGCCATTGTCCTCTATATTTTAGTTCAACCAATCGTAATTGCCTTTATGCCAAAAAAAATGAAGCGTCAGATAGAAATTTTGGAGACAGCAGAAGACGATGAGCTTCCGGAAGAGTATCTTACTATCTCCAAAGAATTGAAACTCTTTACTATCATCCTCAATATTATCGCTGTTGTCTTTCTTCTATTAATGACGATAAAGCCGTTTTAACCCAGCTATTAAAGCTGGTTTTTTTATGGAAAAATTATTAAGTGGGGACGTGGTTAAAACAATTTCAGCATCTTAAAAAACTTTACAGAGTTCATTAACTTTAACAGTTTGTTAATAAATTGGAAATAATTTACGGACATCCTATCATTTGTAATACCATATTTGATTTTCAAGGAGGACGTTACATGATGAAAAAGCTGCCCATTCCCTATCTTTTAGCCACTGCCTTATTTTGTATGAGTATCGGTTCATCGACCGTGTTTGCCGCAAGTGAACAGAAATCTGAACCTCAGTCTTCTTATGATCGAATGGGACATAAAGGGCATTTTGGGCATGATCCCGATTTAATTAAAAAGAAAGCTGAAAAGCTAGGTATACAAACTAAAGGAAAAAACATTAATACACTCATGAAAGAAATTAGGGAAGCCAGAATTAAAAAGAAAGCTGAAACATTGGGAATTGAAACAAATGGAAAGGATCTGAAAACAATCCGTGACGAGATCCGGACAACTGTTATACAAAAAAAGGCTAAGGAATTGGGAATACAGACAGGTAATAAAGATTTGAAAAGTTTAGCAGCCGAAATTCGCGAAACCATGATTAAAAAAGAGGCCAATGAATTGGGCATTTCTTCAAATGGGAAAAGCCTCCAAAATTTAGCTAAGGAAGTGTACGAAACACGAATCAAGAAACAAGCTCAAGAATTAGGGATACAAACTACTAATAAAAATATTCGTGAACTTGCAAAAGAAGTAAGAGAAAAAAGGGTTTTCGATGCAGCAAAGAAGTTAGGAGTGAACACGAAAGGGAAGTCGACGCACGAAATATTTAAAGAAATTATGACCAAGCATGCAGATAAGGTGAAGGAGCTAAATCTATTTCCTTATCAAAAGGATGAATTCCTGCGATTTGCTGGGCATCAAAAAAGATGGGATTCAAATTGAGATAAACATTTTTAGAATTCATTTAAAGGGCTCTTTTGTTGCAGTCATTTGCAATGAAAAAGCCCTTTTTTAATGAATTACCAAGCCCATTCAGTTTCAACCTGATATAAATCTATTTGCAAAAGGCTGTAAAAATCATGATTAATAAAGGTATAATAAGGCTTAGAAAATTGAATGGGGAATGTTGGAATGTTTCTTTTATTCCCAATAGTTTAAGGAGTGAATGAAGATCGTTAGTCCAATTTTTATTCGATCGCTCGTCTATGCAGGAATACTTTCTAACGTCCTTGCCATCATAGTGTGTTTGTTATTTAGAGAATTTGACTTTATACCTGGAAACTCCATGGATTTAAGTATTTGGATTGGGGCCAATATTTTTCACCGAAAATTTTTAGGAACATGGTAATTTCGTTTGGCATTAGAGCTTTATACATAGACTGAGGGGATTTGTACATTCTTTTTTTGATCGGAGGCGGAATATGAAAATCATCATTGCTGGCGGCTCAGGATTTATAGGACGGAAATTATCGGAAATTCTTCTTGAAAATGATCATGAAATCTTGATTTTAACAAGAAGGGAGCAACCTTCTGACGGCAAAATCAAGTATATTAAGTGGCTTGAAGAGGGCGCTACTCCTGAAAAAGAGCTTGAGAAGGCAGACGTGGTCATTAATCTGGCAGGTGTCTCCATTAATTCTGGACGTTGGTCGGCAGAACACCAGAAACAAATTTATGATAGCCGGATGAAAGCAACTGACGAGCTTGTGAGAATCATTGCAGCTTTACCTGAAAAGCCTTCCATTTTTATCAATGCAAGTGCAATTGGCATCTATCCTTCATCGCAACATGCTGTTTATACGGAAAATTCATCAGAGGTTGCCGGTGATTTTCTGGGTCGGACAGTTCATGATTGGGAAAGAAAGGCTGCCCAAGTGAAGGAATTTGGAATTCGTACTGTCTTTATGAGATTTGGTGTTGTGCTGGGCAAGGATGGTGGAGCACTGCCTCTTATGGTGCTACCATATAAATTATTTGCAGGAGGAACCATCGGTTCGGGGAAGCAATGGGTGTCTTGGGTACATGTAACAGATGTTGCTCGCTCAATACTATTCGTCATTCAAAACAATCATATTAGTGGACCCGTAAATGTTACGGCACCGGAACCATTGCGGATGGGGGAATTTGGCAACGTAATTGCTGCTGTTTTACATCGTCCACATTGGTTTCCAGTACCTGCTTGGATCATGAAACTCGTTCTTTGGAAAAAAAGCTCCCTTGTTCTTGAAGGACAGCATGTTGTCCCCGAAGTATTAATGAAAGAAAAATTTGAATACAACTTTCCGTCGCTCGAATCAGCTTTGAGAGATTTATTAAGTTAGGGGCCTGACCCCCGCTGCTTTAAAGTTGTAAAGCGGTGGGGGTCTGACCCCATATTAATTCCCTGCAACTACTTGATCCCAAATTCCGCCGTCCCCGTAGAGGTCGTTCCCTACTTTTTTCCAGCCTCCTAAATAGTTTGTGTCGAACAAGCCTTCTGGTTGTTTGAATTTGTTGTCAAAGTCTTTTGCAACGGTAGGATTGACTGGACGAAACCCGCTTTCAGCGAAAATCTTTTGTGCTTCTGGTGTCCAAAGGAAATTTAAAAATGCTTCTGCCACTTTTCGTGTACCGTGTTTATCGACATATTTGTCTATGATCGCAGCTGGATTTTCAATGGAGGTTGTGTATTTTGGGATAATTTCCGCATAATTTTTTCCTGAATTGATTCGGTCGATCAATTCATTTTCATAAGTAATGATGACATCACCAATCCCTTTATCAAATGTAGACATAGACTCCTCGCCACTTTTATCTAATGATTTAACGTTTTTATAGATTTTACTTAGTAATTCTTTTGCTTGAGCTGGATTTTGTTTCCCTGTTTTTTCTTCCGATATTTTCAGTCCTGCACCATAGATAGCATTGACATCCCATTTGGCACCACCGGATGTTTTCGGATTCGGAAATAATACTTGAACACCTGATCTGGTAAGATCTGACCAATCCTTAATCCCCTTTGGATTCCCTTCACGGACACCGAATACGGCTATCGATTTAGTAATGATCCCGTTATATGGTGCGCTTTTCCAATCATGTGTAATCAGACCAGCCTTTACAATTTTGTTGATATCGCCTTCAAGTGATAAAGCCGCAATATCTGCTTCAAAGCCATTTGTGATATTAAGTGCTTGCGATCCTGAGCCCTGATAAGATTCTTTGAATACCACTGTCTGCCCAGTCTTTTTCTTCCATTCCTTTTGAAACAAAGGAAAAATCGCCTCGAATTCATCCTTAATCGTGGAATACCCGCCAATTGTAAGTGTTATCGTACCATTATTTTTAGAAGTAGAATCTCCTGTATTTCCAGTGTTACTTGAAGTACTGGAAGCGGAGCAGCCAGAAAGAACGATTGATACAAGTAAAATAATCATTGCGAAATATGAAATGAACGGTTTCTTTTTCATAAGATCTCTCCCTTTTAATTAAATGTTATATATAAACAGGCATTGGATCGATTTTAGCCTGATTTTCCAACACAAGAGTTTCTAATGGTGTGAAAACAGAAAGCTGATGGATTAACAGGTTTACCCTATCACCGGGCTGGAAGACTTTCTGATTAATGGCTTGGTAGGCAAATAGTGTGGTATCATTAAAGATTTCAATTTCCGTGAACCAGGAATCACCCCGAAAGTGAACATGTTTGACTGTACCAATCTGTCCCGCACTTTTTAGATTGGAAGTATGTTCGGGGCGGACCTCAATCCATTCCGGACGAATTAGGACTTGAACATCAGATATTGGATCAAACTTTGATAGTTCTGGAAATCCGATAAGTGAAAGGGGCACCTGGAGTTTGTTTGACTCGCCGATAAAGGACGCAACGAATGCGGATGCCGGTTTGTTGTATATTTCCCAAGGTGTACCCTGCTGTTCAATCCTTCCTTTTTGAATAATAATAATCTCATCAGCCACCTCAATGGCTTCATCTTGATCATGTGTTACAAATACCGTGGTGATTCCAAAATCATTGATTAACTTGCGAAGCCATAAACGCAATTCTTTACGGATTTTTGCGTCTATTGCTGCAAACGGTTCATCCAGCAAAAGTAACTGTGGTTCTGGTGCAAGTGCACGGGCAAAGGCTACTCTTTGACGCTGTCCTCCTGATAGCTGGTGCGGATATTTGTTTTCTTTCCCTTCAAGCTCCATCAGCTTTAGAAGGGAAAAAACCCTTTCTTTTATTGCGGATCGTTTCAGTTTTTTGATTTTCAAGCCGTATGCAATATTATCAAAAACAGTCATGTGTTTAAACAATGCATAGTTCTGAAAGACAAATCCGATGCCACGTTCCTGAACAGATAACGTATTGGCGAGTTTGCCATTGAAAAAGATTTCTCCAGCATTGGGCTGCTCAAGGCCGGCAAGCATTCGTAAAATGGAGGTTTTACCTCCACCACTAGGTCCGAGAAGCCCGACCAGATGTCCTTTTTCAATTTTAAAGCTCGTATTATGAATGGCTTGAAATGATCCGAATTGTTTCTCTATATTTCTTACTTCAATGTGCATGAAATTGATCTCCCTTTCTTTTTTTCATCCATTCCAAAAGCAGAAGGACTATGATGGATAAGAGTCCGAGAAGCAGTGCAACACTATCAGCAGCGATCACATGGTTATCCACCGAATCCTGATAGACTAATGTGGTAGCTGTTTGTGTCTGATTGATAATGTTGCCGGACACGACAAGCACGGCGCCAAATTCCCCGACAGATCTTGCAATGGTGAGAACGAGTCCGTAATATACTGCCCAGCGTATCGATGGCCACGTTACTTGAAAAAACGTACGAAAGGGACCTGCGCCCAAGGTGGCTGACGCTTCTTCGGAAGAAATTCCAAGCTCAGTAAGAACAGGAACAATCTCACGAATCATTAACGGAAAGGTGACGAAAACCGTTGCCATTACCATGCCAGGAAGGGCAAAAATGATTTTCACTCCCGCGTGCTCAAAGAACATCCCTAAAAATGTGGTTGGACCAAACAGCAGGATGATCATTAAACCTGCAATAATGGGGGAAACCGAAAAAGGTAAATCGACAATTACATTGAGAATGGGACGAAGCCATTTGGAAATCCAGGAACCACGCACCATCTCCAGTGATAACAGAATTCCAATTATGGCGTTAAGAAAAACAACGATGCTTACAATAATAAGACTGATCAATAAAGCGTGAATGGTTTCCGTGCGGTATAAAGCTTCGAGAAAGGGACCACCCCCTTTTTGAAATGCTCCTATGGCAATACTGGAAAAAGGAAGGATGAGAATGATGGTAAATAATAATCCAGTAATGATAATGAAAAATCTTCTCATATTTGTGCCCCCCTCCATTTTAAAAATCCATTTACCAGTAACAAAACAATGAAAGAGATCGTAATTAATACAATTGAAACTGCGGCAGCGCCCTGGGTGTTATAGTTTTCTATCTCACCATAAATAAATACCGATGCGACTTGAGTTTTTCCAGGAAGGTTACCAGAAATGAGCGAGATGGCCCCGAATTCCGATAGCGCTCTGGAAAAAGCAAGCATGCTTCCTGCAACCATTCCAGGAAAAACGGGAGGAAGTAATATTTTGAAAAAAGTTAAAACATTTCCTGCACCAAGTGAATAGCTTGCTTGTTCTTCAAAAGGATCAAGCTGCTCAATCATCGGCTGGACTGTTCGAATAACAAATGGAAATGTAATAAAAATCATGCCGATTACAATGGCAGCTTGATTGTATAGCAGATGAAACCCAATGGATTCAAGCCATTTTCCAATTGGGCTTTGAGGCCCTAAGAGTGTCAGCAACATCAAACCGGAGACAGCGGTCGGCAATGAAAAGGGAAGATCGACCAAACTGTTTAACAAGCGGTTCCCTAAAAAACGGTAACGAACCAAAACGAAAGCGATAAATGTACCGATAACAGCTTGAATCAAAGTTGTTAAAATACTAAGTTTGAAGGTTAAAAGTATCGCTTTCCAAGCAATGACGCCTGAAATTTCTTTCCAAAAGGGCTCCCATCCTAAGGAAAAGCCCTTCACATAGACGGCAGATATAGGTAGAACGACAAGGATAAGTAGATAACTTAATAGGACAGATCGCCATGCTAGGCGAAAACTGGTTATTTTCATTTAGACACCCCTACCATTGTTTGAATTTTCTGATAAATTGATAAAAAATAAAGCACCTACCCATATTTCAAGGGTTAGGTGCTTTTGGTTGACCAATCAGCAATTTGTTTTATTAAAGTAAGCTAATGATATAACAACTATTCCGATGAGTCAAGTGGGAATTTAAAAATTATTTACGGAAATTTCCAAAAAATACATTGACATCTGTTTCATAAGATTTTATATTTTAACCTATAGTTAAAATCCAAGTAAACAGGTTGGTAAAGTGAGACAAATTCTTATCCATTTTTGACAATATTTTTAGAGATTGGGAGGGGAGAAGAATAAATGGCCGCTTTAGATCAAGAAAGAATAGATTATATTGTGGAAATGTTAAAGGCTATAGACTACGGTTCAGTAGTTATCACTATACATGATGGGAAAATTATTCAAGTCGATACCACAGAAAAAAATCGGTTTATCAATAATAATAATAGTAATAAAAAGACATAGGTTCGATATATAATGTCTTGCGCATTTCTACTTAAGAAGTGCGTTTTTTGTTTATGGATTGAATCAGTAGTTACTTACACTTTGTTTTTATACTGTTTATGTTAAAATAATGTGGACTAAACATTTGGAGGCTATCAATGCTAACTTTTGAAGAAAAACTAGCGATTATAAGTGAATTTCCAAAACTGGAACGAGTGAATGTTTCACTCGGACGGGTAAATTTCCAATTTAACGAAAGTAATTTTGATAAAAAAAATGTGGTTTATCATCTACATCCAAACGGAAATGGCTTTGTCTATGCCGGACGTATCACGAATTATCAGACCGATGACAAAGGATTGGTTAATATCCGGGACTTTTCTGCCGAGAAATTAAAACAATTAATTCAACTGTCGATTAATAGCTTAACTGAAATTGAAAAACCTGTTGAGGAAGCAGCAATAATTGGTGACCTAAAAGAAGAACGGTGGTTGAATGACCAGAATGAAACACTTTTGCTAATAAATGAAGACGAAACATGGAATATTTATTTCGGCCTAAATCTTGAAGAAACTTTCGCAACATATGAAGAAGCCGAAATATTTTTAGTGGAAGAAGGCTTTAAACGCGTTTAGTGGGCAAGTTTAGGGGGACAGTTCCCCGGGTCTATTAAAGCGGTAGAGCAGTGGGGGACAGTCCCCCAGTCCATTAAAGCGGTAAAGATAAGGCCCAACAAATATTTAGGACATATATTCAAGGACTCTTCATACATTTAATTAAGAAGAACCAAGGAAAAGCTCATGTGTAATGAGGACGAGCTTGGCTGCTTCTTGAACTTGTGGAAAGGGAGTCTAAAATCTGGATGGAGTTCCTGCATGAAATAATCCAAAATTATAGTACATTTTTTTCACTGGATGCTTTTGAAAAGGCCATTTTTAGCCCTGCTAGTTGGGGAGTTATTGGCACGCTCATTATTCTTGAAGGATTATTGTCTGCTGATAATGCTCTCGTTTTAGCCGTAATGGTGAAGCATCTTCCAAAGTATCAGCGGAAAAAAGCCCTGTTTTACGGTATTTTCGGGGCCTATTTTTTTCGGATTTTGGTGATTGGCTTGGGGGTTTCCCTCATCAATATTGCCTGGATCAAGATTGTCTGCGGTCACTATTTGCTATGGATTGTCTTTCAAAATATGATTCAGAGGAAAGAAGAAGAAGACGAGGTTCGCTCTAAAAAAATGAGCTTTTGGCGAACGGTGTTAACCGTCGAACTTATGGATATTTCTTTCAGCTTTGACAGTGTCATGGCCGCCTTTGGGGTTTCGAATCAAGAATGGGTCTTATTTCTTGGAGGAATATTAGGAATTTTAATGATGCGTGGAGTGGCCCATATCCTGCTGGCTTTGATTGAAAAAGTACCCGAATTCGAAACAACTGCATTTGTCTTAATTGCAATCATTGGAATAAAAATGATCGTATCCGCATTCGGCTTTCATATGGATGAAATGATCTTCTTTAGTGTCATCATTATGATCTTCTTAGGAACATTTCTTGTACATCTTTTTAGAAAATCAGGCAGTGAAACATATTAATAATTGGGGTCAGACCCCCGGCGCTTTAACGCAGTACCGTGCCGGGGGTCTGACCCCATTATGTGGCCCCATTACGTGTCCCCATCACCTTGAAGGAATTTCTTGTTTTCCACCAGTTAATTGTAAGAGGTGACGTAATGCATAGGCGACACCATCTTCTTCATTTGTCTTTGTAATGATGTCTGCTTTTTGTTGAACATAGTGGGGGGCATTTCCCATTGCGACAGATGTGCTAGCGACTTCAAATTGCCCGAGGTCGTTTCCGCCGTCTCCAAAGGCTATAATTTCATCGAAGGATATGTTCATCATTTGCTGGTAACGCAGAATGGCTTTTCCTTTATGAGCCTGGTTTGATGTAATTTCGACATTATTAGGAAATGATGAAGCCATATTAATGGGAAATTTATCTGATAAAGTTGATTTAATTTCTTCTATTTTTTCGAGTTGATCAAAATGAACCAAAGCAATAAGTTTATAGATTTTTAGATTTTCCAGTCCGAAAATTTCGTCATAATTATAGGATCGAAAATAATCATCAATCTCCTTTTTACTTTTATCACGCAATGAAGGCAATGTTGAAGGATAGCCGCCCTGGTTTGTGTAAACAAGAATGCCTACTCCTAAACTCTTCAAAATCGAAAATACTTCCTTATAGATTGAAAGCGGTATTGTCGCTTCATACATCATTTCACGCATTTCAGAATAGATAATTGAACCGTTTATACAAAAAATCGGAATCTCCAAATCTTGAACCGCTTTTAGATGAATCACATCTGCCAACGCCCGGCCTGTGTTTAAAATCAGGCAATGGCCCTGTTCCTGTAATTCCTTTAAGGCTTTCACATTTTCTTCCGATATCACATGTTCAGAGTTTAATAGCGTTCCATCTAAATCAATTGAGATACATTTCATCTTTGTACTCCCCTCTTTCAATTTCTTCATTAAAACTACTATAACAGAATGAACACCAAATGGGGTTTTACAAGCACTGGAATCATTTTTAGTCCTAACCAATTTTATCTTACAAATAGGTGAGATTAATATTTAGATGGAAAAATTAAAAAAACGTTCACAGCGGTTGTGATGTGGGATAGGTTAAAATAAAGTATGTTCAATATTTCACATAAAAAATCTAAAGGAGTCATTCTTATGTCGTTCAGCAAACCGGAAAAAATTATGGAAATTACAGTGGAAAATGGGGTCAAAAAAACGAAACTCGCTCCTTTTCAAACCCTTATTTTAGGCTTTGAAGCCGGAGCATTTATCGCTTTAGGCTATTTACTTTTTATCCGGGTAACAGCTCCCTTACCTGATTCTTTACAAGGATTAAGCAGTTTAATAGGTGCATCTGTTTTTCCAATCGGGTTAATTCTAACCTTATTGGCTGGGGGAGAACTGCTGACAGGGAATATGATGGCCGTTCCCATTGCGCGCATGGCTAATAAGGTGAGTATGAGGCAGGTTCTTTTAAATTGGTTTCTTGTTACGGTGAGCAATTTTATCGGGGCCGTTTTTGTAGCCTATTTTTTCGGACATTTAATCGGGATGACGGAAACAGCACCGTTTTTGAACAAAACCGTTAATATTGCACAGCATAAATTGGAGGCATCCTTTTTGCAGGCTTTCATTTCAGGAATTGGCTGTAACTGGCTGGTGGCAGCGGCTGTCTGGCTATCCTATGGTGCAAATGATATGGCTGGAAAAATAGTGGGGATTTGGTTTCCAACGATGACATTTGTGGCGATAGGCTTTCAACACGTAGTTGCGAATATGTTCGTCATTCCAGCTGCGATATTTGCAGGACATTTTACGTGGTGGGAATACTTGCAAAACTTTATCCCGGTCTTTTTAGGAAATGCGGTTGGAGGGTCTGTGTTCATCGCCATGGCGTACTTCCATGCCTATAAGAAAAAAGACCTGCAGCACAATGAACCAAAGGTGATCCATCAAATGGTTAAAAGCTCTGGAAGATAGGATTTTGGGGGCTACCTATATGAGGCAGCTTCTATTATTTATTTTATCACTTAAGGAAAATTATTTAGTATGAATTTTTACATAATATAGTATAGTTAAAGAGTGTTGTTCACTCCTATTTGAAAAGAGGTAATGAAATGCAGAAGGATTTTTATGAGAAAAACCGTCATCGTTTATATGAGAATTTTGAGGAGAATTCTCTGCTTGTCATGTTTGCTGGAAAAGCTCCACAAAAATCTGCTGATGAGGAATATCAGTTCGTTCCTAATCGTAACTTCTATTACTTAACAGGAATAGACGAACCTAATATTATCTTTCTTGTACATAAAACAAATAAAAAAGTAGAAGAGTATCTGTTTATTGAAAAATCAGACCCTGTCTTAGAAAAATGGGTGGGAAAGACTATTTCAAAAGAAGATGCTGCGGAAATATCCGGAATTAACAATATTCAATTCATCGAGCAATTCGATTCCTTCTTGACTCGGACTCTATTGACCAACTCAATTTCGAATCTGTATTTAGACCTTGAAAGAAGAGAATTAGGTCAGCAAACAACAAAAGCTCAACAATTTGCTAGTAAAATCCAAGCTAATTATCCATACCTGCAATTAAAAAATGTTTATCCATTTGTCTGCGAGTTACGCGTTTATAAAACGCCTGAGGAAGTTGAAGAAATTAAGAAGGCCATTGCGATTACTTATGATGGGATCAAAAACTTAATGAGCCATGCGAAACCGGGTATGAAAGAATATCAGCTGGAAGCCTATTTTGATTTTTCACTTAAGTCAGAAGGCGTAAAACATTATGCATTCCCGACAATCTGTGCAAGCGGCAAAAATGGGACAATCCTTCATTATGGAAAAAATGATGCCACAGTTGAAGATGGCAGCCTTGTCCTTCTTGATTTAGGTGCACAATATAACTATTATAATGCTGATATTAGCTATACATTTCCGGTAAATGGTAAATTCACTGAAAAACAAAAAACATTTTATAACATTGTATTAAAAGCTTTACAAGAAACGACAGAACTAATCAAACCAGGTGTGCCATTTGCCAAGCTAAATGAACATACCAAGAAAGTCCTTGCTGAAGAGTGCATGAAAGTTGGCTTGATAAAGGAAGAAACTGAAATTGTAAATTATTACTATCATGGTGTCAGTCATTTCCTTGGATTAGATACCCATGATGTCGGCGATTATAAGGATTTAATCCTAAAGCCGGGTATGGTGCTAACCGTAGAGCCAGGATTATATATCGAAGAAGAAGAAATCGGCATCCGGATCGAAGACGATGTCCTAGTAACCGAAGACGGACATGAAGTCCTATCAAAAAACATTATCCGCTCTGTAGAAGAAATTGAAGAATTTATGAAATAGGGGGACTGACCCCCACCGCAGTAATACATTAAAGCGGTGGGGGTCAGACCCCTATTCTACTGTTACCGATAAAGATTTCACTAAGACGGATGGGGAGCCGGCTTGCTGGCTAAAGATTGGAAATGTTAAGTCAGATCCGATTTCTACTGCATCTAATAATAGTTGATAGAAGTTACCGGCGATGGTCATGAGGTTTACTGGAAACTGAATCTGTCCGTCTTTTATATAGAATCCATTGGCTGCAAGGGAAAAGTCTCCGGATACTTTGTTGGCACCTGAATGCAAGCCTGATAGATTGGTAATGAAGATGCCTTCGTCAATAGAACTGAGTAATTTGTCAAAAGATACCGAAGAAGGTTCGATATAAAGATTGGATGGACCAACCTTGACGGCGCTTTTATAGGAATCCTTATGTGCATGTCCTGTTGTAACGGTTCCATCTTTTTTGGCCGTTTTCTGATTATGAAGCAAGGATTGTAAAATGCCTGATTCGACCAATGTCAATTTCTTTGAAGCAACCCCCTCACTATCAAAGGTCCTGCTGGCAAGGCCATCCTCTAGTAATGGGTCATCAACAATCGTGATCTTTTGACCCGCAATTTGCTCGCCAAGCTTATTCTTTAGAGAAGAGAGGCCAGCTTGTGTCATTTCAGCAGAAAAATTGGCTGCAAATGTACCTAAAAGACTTGCTGCCGCATCATTTCTCAACAGTACAGGATACTCTTTACTCTCTATATTCCGTTGTCCCAATTGCGAAAGGGCTTCTTCTGCTGCTTTTTTGGCAATTTCCTTAGCATTTAAGCGTTGGAAGTCTTTTGTTACTCTAAATTCAAAAGCAGTTTTCGTTTCTTCTCCATCTCTCACAATGGCTTCTACCATCACGATCAATTGATTCATTTGATCAGTTAAAGACAATCCTTTAGAATTTACTATATTTCTAGTGACCGATTCTGTCTGAATTCCGCAATAATCGGTTGCAGCAATTCGAGGATCCTGCGCGTATAATTCACGTTCAATTTCTTGAACCAGTTGTATTTTTTCGGGAATGGTCACTTCATTTAAGGCTTTCGAGTAGAAGTTTCCTTGTTCATAATGCCGGCTCCCAGCAAAAATTTCCTCAGTGTCATCCTCTTGAATGAAGCTTGCATTTTCCTTTGCATTATTTAACAAGAAGGGGATAGAGGCATCGTCGATTTTTTCCGTATAAGCGTAGCCCATTTTTCCATTGATGATTCCACGGAAGGAGACGCCGCTATCTTCAGCGATTTCATATTGATCAATTTCACCCTTGAAAATTTGACAGCCAAAAATTTCTTTCTTTTCAAAATACAATTCAACATCGGTAAAACCGCTGTGTTCAGCCTGTGAAAAAAGCTTTGTCTGGAATTCTTTTATCGTCATCGGTTATTCCCCCTTTGTCCCGCCGACTGTAATTTCGCTTACCCGGATCATCGGCTGCCCAACGTTTACAGGAATACTTCCACTCTGTGAACCACACATCCCTGCACCATGTCCCAAATTATTTCCTACCATATCGACAAGCTGTAACGTTTTTGGACCATTTCCGATCAAGGTTGCGCCTTTTAATGGTTTTCCTAGCTTTCCATTTTTTACTTCATACGCTTCCATGACAGCAAAATTATAATCACCGGTAGCAGGGTTGACCTGTCCGCCACCCATATATTTTGTATAAATACCGCTTTCGGTATTAGCAATGATTTCTTCAGGCGTTGATTTTCCTGGAGCGATATACGTATTGGTCATTCTCGAAGTTGGGGCAAAACGGAAGGATTGTCTTCTTCCTGAACCAGTAGATTCCATACCCATGCGCCGGGAATTAAACTTATCAATTAAATAGCCTTTTAAAATACCATTTTCAATCAGGACATTTTTTCTCGCCATTTCACCCTCATCATCAATATTGATAGAGCCCCATTCATTCTGGAGTGTTCCATCATCAATATATGTAACGATATCCGGAGCAACTCTTTCACCGAGACGATTCGCAAAAATAGAATTGTTTTTCGCAACAGCCGTGGCTTCTAATCCATGTCCACATGCTTCATGAAAAATAACACCGCCAAATTCATTGTCGATAATGACAGGGAATTTGCCGCTTGGACACGGACTTGCATCCAGCATTGTCACTGCAATTCGGGCGGCTTCGTTTGCATAGTAGTCCATATTTTGATTTTCGAAAAATTCAAAGCCTTGATGGGCACCCGGTCCATAGAAACCCGTTTCCATTTTGTTGTCTCGAACGGCAACAGCCTGAATGGCCAGTCTTGAACGAACTCGTTTATCTTCAATAAATTTGCCTTCTGAATTTGCAATCAGCACATTTTGTTCTTCATCCATATAGCGGACGGTTACTTGCGAAATGCTAGAGTGATAGCTTTTGGCAGAGTCAAAAACGTTTTTCATGATGGCGATTTTTCTTGATTTATCGACTTCTTGAGGCAGGAATTGAACAGGATGAATGGTGTCAAAGGATTCTTGAATGAATGGGGCAAGTTGGATACTCGAGTTTCCATGAATGGCTTGTGCGGCATTTTTTGCTGCCTTTATCAGACTTTCCTTTCGAAAATCAGTCGTATAGGCGTAAACACTTTGCAGACCATTAAACACACGAATGCCGATTCCAAAATCACGCCCAGAAAGAAAGGTTTCAATTTTGCTGCTTTGCAAGGTCAATTGATTAGTAAATCGATCCTCTACAAAAATTTCAGCAAAATCTCCGCCAGTAGACAAAGCTGCGGTTAGGACATCTTCTATTAAGGCTTTACTTAGCATACGTTCCTCCTTAATCCTCTTAATAATAGAAAGATTCTGACTTTTAAAGATAGAATCTGTCTCCTCTTCGATTATATGATGGATTCAATTAATCATACAACATTCAGCCAATTTAATTTTTACTTAAAAAAATAGAGCCAAAGCATAGCACAAATTCTATGTTTGGCTCCTTCATTCATCATTCGATAACCCCTGATTCCATAATCTCTACATTTGCATGAACGCTTACTTTCAGGTTTTGATAGTCAGTTTTCCACTTATTAAAATCAAATTTCCTTGTCCTGCTTTTAACAAAATGACCAAATCCTACAGGATCAATCTTTTTTTGCTGAAATTCTTTTATTAGCTTGAGACACTCGCGCTCAATATCTTTTTTTAGTTTTTTCTCGACCGCTTCAATTTCCTTTGGTGTAACGCGGTTTCCGGAAAACTCATTCAATACTCCCTTTATTTTAAGCTGTACATCAACCGTATTAGGATTCCTTGAAACAAGTTTCATTTTGTATTTTGATTGAATACTATCAATGGCTGCTCTTTCCTTCCCAATTTTCGCTTTTAATGTTCCTTTACTATATTCGTCGACAAGGAGCTTGAAATAGAACATTTTATCAGCAGGAATGGAATGGACAACTCGGCCAATATTAAAAAAGCTGATTCCGCTTATTTCGATTTGATTTTTACCAAGTAATCTTATTGTGGGAAGATATGGTGCTTTGCCCTTTTGATAAAAATCAAATAAGAAACGCTGAAGGTTCGTTTTAGGGACATCCTTGTTTTTCATATTATGTCGAATCAGATTGGATAAATAAATGGCATTACCCCGTTTTCCATAATTCCCATCAACTAATTTTTTTGCCTCACCCTCTGTTACGGCTAGGTAAAGGGTGTCACCAACACTGGCATCCCGCATGAATGAGTCAATTAGGTCTAATATCCCTTTTTTTTTGGCAAGCTGTTCACCAAACAGGACCACTTTAAGGCTTCCTGTTACAAGGGGGTCAGAAGATTGCCGCTGTATATCTCGTAAAAAATCTCTGCTTAAATCAGAATAGGCCGTATAGGTTTTATTTTCTACCGTTTTATCCGGCAAATAAACAGGGACTAATGCGGTTCCTCGGATCTTATTGTCAATATAGTCATAGGCAGCTCCACTTTCCAAGTTGACATCATCGACTATTTCTTTTTCAACACAACCAGTCAAAAGAAAAGCTGCAATCATGAGAGCAAGGATGATCCTCATCACTTCTTTTTCACCTTCTTCACAATCAACATTACGAAAAAGAGGAGGGGGATATATCCGTAATTTAAGAAAAAGGAAATTTTTCCAGTATAGTCAATTAAGGTGTTAATTTGGTCCCTTGTTTGAAAAATACTAATCGTAAATAAACAAATAAGAGCCATTAAGATAACACCTTTTTTTTGCTTCAGATTGGTCACTCTTCTTAAAATACGGCTTGAACACCAAAGTGCAATACAAAAATTAGGGAGAATGACTATATTCCAATTGGCGATACCAATGTATTCAAACCGTTCTACAAAAGGCATTTCGACAATTTTCCACATTGTTAAGGTAGCCCAAATATTTTTTTGAAGCTGCTCCTCAGAAAAATAACCAAAAGTTATGACGGTAAGGAGTGTATAGAGAATCGTGGTATAAAGTACACCTAAATGGGCCCACTTTTTTGATTTTTGCGGCTCTTTGATATAAGGATAAATAAATAATAGAACTTCCCAACCAAGATAGGTAAGTGACATTTGATATGCGGCTAAAAGCAAATCTTTAATCGAATGATCTAAGATTGGCAGTAAATTTCGGAAGTCTGCATACGGTAGGGTAAAGAAAAAAGTAAATATTAAGTAGGAGGGAAGGACGACGCCAAAGAATCCGATTCCTGTTACGGTTCTAAATCCTCCGTAAATAATGTAGATGCCTAAACCGCAAAATGCCAAGGTATACCAAAAGGTACTGAGATCTTGAAACATCCAAACTTGGACAACCTCGATAAATGTTCTGAGCAATGTGTCTGCAATTAGAGCAAAATATATGATAAATGGTATGGACACGATCTTTCCGATTTTATTTCCAAGCACGAAAATATGAGCGGATACGATATCACCATCAGCTATCTCACAAATTTTGTACATCATCCATAAAATGATATGCACACATAAACCGGCAATGATGACAGAAATCCATGCGTCATATCCCGCGGTCAAGGCGATGATGCGCTGGAACCCTAGAACGCCAATACCAAATTGCATCGTGTGGAGTAGAAAAAAAACTAAAAAAGGAGATATTTTTGCTTTTTCAGGCACTAATTGTTCCATAGCCCTTCCTCCGCTTCCTATTCGTCGATATCGCCTTTTTTCTTAGCTTTTTCCTTAACGGTAAAACGAACAGGGTTTTGTGTCCTTAAATACTGTGGTCTAAGCCTGCTGAACGGAAGTCGAATCAAAGCATCTTTAAGATCCGACATTCTTGGTGGATATAATGGTTCTAAAAAAGGCTTATTTAGGGAAGTAAGCCGAATTAAGTGTGTCATTAAAATACAAAAACAATATACAATTCCCAATAGTCCCCACAACTCAGCGAAAAACAGGAATGGGAAACGCAATAAACGAATCGCATTACCCATTTTATAAACAGGTGTTGTAAAAGAAGCCAGGGCCGCCAAGGCCACGATAATCAATAGAACGTTACTCGTTAAGCCTGCTTCGACCGAAGCAGTCCCAATAACGATACCGCCCACGATACCAATTGTCTGACCGACCTTGGTTGGTAGTCGTGCTCCTGCTTCCCTTAGTAATTCAATGGTCAGCTCCAAAAAGAGAGCTTCCAAAATGGGGGGGAGTGGGATTTCCCTGCGGGAGGTTACTAAAGTATTCATTAGATCCTTTGGTATTAATTCGTAATGATAGGACAGGGTTGCTACATAAACAGGTGTTATTAAAATAGAAAAGGCAACCGAAAAAAGTCGAATCAACCGAAAAAAAGAGGAAAGGAGCCAATTTAAAAAATAATCCTCAAAGGAACCGAAAAACTCAACCAGCGTTGTTGGTGCAATTAGTGCTTGTGGAGACCCATCTACTAAAATGGCAATTTTACCTTCTGCCAGAATGGCTGTTACCCGATCCGGACGCTCGGTATCCAGAAGCTGAGGGAAGGGAGAATTTTTATTGTCAGAAATTAATTGGACGATATAGGAACTATCTGTAATAGCATCAAATTGAATGTTTTTAATTCTGTCTTCTACTGTTTTTACATTCTCAGGATCAGCAATTCCGTCCATATGTAACATGGCAATGCTTGTTTTAGATAGGGACCCAATTGTTACTTCTTTAATAATTAGTTCTTTAACCGGAAGTCTTTTGCGAATTAAATTTATATTTTGCGATAAGGATTCTACAAAAGCTTCCTTTGGTCCGATTACACTAAATTCAACCTCTGGCGTTGTAATGCCGCGGACAAGCTCTTTTTGGGCAGCGATAAAGGCAAAATTTTTACTGTCTGACTCAAGTGTTAAAAGAACATATCCATTAAACAATTTCTGTTCAATCACATTTGGGTCATTGCTGACTTGAACGTCAGTATTTGGAATGATTTTCTTTACATCCTCAATTTTTTCGAAATTCTTTTCCATTAAATATGGGAGTGCATTCTGTTGTAAAATGCTTTCATCAATAAGTGTTGAAATAAAAGAAAATGAAAAGGTTTTATTGGTTTGCTGGTTGCAATAGTGAACCTTTTTAAAATCATTGGAGCGCAATAAGTATTGTTCCAGTGACTCTCTATCGATCTGTTGGTCATGCTTTTTAGTAAACCAACCCATAATGTTGTATCACCACCGTTATCAGCATGATATTTATTGTTTCCTTATCTGGAGTGATTATTAATTTTTGTTGATAATTGGTAAAAAAAATTGTGGAGATCGTTAGAAAACGAAAAAGTCGAAGTGCCAAATCCAATGCATGTTAAATAGGCAACACAATAAATAGGGCTACACATAAAATAAAGAAGACTAAAGGGCTGGAGTGGGTTCAATGGATGATTCAAAAAATAATGGAAATGTCAGAAATGATTCCAACGATAAAAAGAGGCAAAAAATTATTGATCTGGAAAATGAATTAGCATTCGCACTTTGGATTCAAGTTTTAGGTCAAATCATTGAACTTAAAAGTTTATCTGCTCTATTGGTAATTGAAGAAGATACGAATATCATGGGAGAACAACAAATCCTGACCGGTGTTTGGATCAGGACAATCGGACAAATTTTAGAAGCTATTTCAGTATCAAAACAAATAAGAGAAACCAATCAAATAAAACTTATAGAAGAACAAAAACTCGCCATAGCCGGAGATCTCCTTGTATCAATCGGTTCAGCAATAGAAGTCATCGGGGGAATCCAAGTCCTTGAAGAAGAAACAGCTAAAATTCCTGGAATCGTTCCATAAAAAAAGGGGCCAGTCCCCCGTCGCTTTAAAGCGACGGGGGACTGGCCCCAAATATTAATATATTTTATCACCATTAAAGATTGAGTTTTTAACTATAACGTAGTCTACAGTGCGAATGGCTTCCAGTTTGTTTCCACCGGCGTAGGAAATGGAGGATTGAAGGTCTTGTTCCATTTCGATTAAAGTATCGATTAATGGACCTTTGTGCTCTACATACATTTTTTTACCTTCAACATTTTTCTTTTCGCCTTTTTGAAACTCGGAAGCGGATCCGAAGTATTCTTTAAAGCATTTTCCATCTTTCTCAATGGTTTCTCCAGGTGATTCCTCATGTCCGGCAAACAGAGAACCAATCATGACCATTGATGCACCGAAACGAATGGACTTAGCGATATCTCCATGTGTACGAATCCCGCCATCGGCAATTATTGGCTTACTTGCTGCCTTTGCACACCAGCGCAGTGCTGCCAATTGCCAACCGCCCGTTCCAAACCCTGTTTTGATCTTCGTGATGCAAACCTTACCTGGTCCGATTCCCACTTTCGTTGCATCTGCACCAGCGTGCTCTAATTCTCTTACTGCTTCAGGAGTTCCTACATTTCCTGCGATAACAAAGCTTTCAGGCAAGTGCTTTTTAATATGTTGAATCATCTCAATAACGGCATTGGAATGACCGTGTGCGATATCAATCGTAATAAATTCCGGAGTAAGCTGCTGTTCTGCCAATTGTAGAATGAATTGATATTCCTCCTCCTTGACACCTACACTAATTGATGCGATTAAACCACGTGATTTCATATCTTTAACAAAAGATAAACGCTTTTCGGGTTGAAACCTATGCATGATATAGAAATAACCATTTTCTGCTAAGAAAATTGCAATCTTTTCGTCAATAATCGTCTGCATATTGGCGGGCACCACTGGCAATTTAAAGGTATGTCCCCCAAAATTTACGGTTGTATCACACTCTGATCGGCTTTTCACCACAGATTTTGCAGGTATTAATTGAATATCTTCGTAATCAAACACATTTTCCATGTACCGCACCCCTAAACACGAATATTAAAGTTAAATTTGATAAAATTGTTCGCCCATAAGGTAATTTACCTTATTTTATGTAATAAGTCAAAGATTATTTATAAATCGTATGTTATGTTTTTCTTTATCTCTGTAAAGTGGCGGGGGACTGACCCCGAAAACTGCCTGAGAAAAAATCTGAATATTTTGTATTGATTATTAATGAAGGGGACTGTATAATAAGCATCATATAAAATTATTCCTACCCGAATAGTGTGAATTAAACGTTCAAAACATTGGGAATTATTTTACCTACAAATTTGACTGAAGGGGAGATTAAACATGTTTTGGACTTATATGGCTTATCTCATCGCTTTCTTTTTTGCAATGAATATAGGGGCAAGTGGAACGGCCGCATCAATGGGTTCTCCGTATGGTGCGGGTGCGATAAAGAGTAAGCGCATCGCAATGATTTTGGTGGCGTTGGCTGCTTTTCTCGGTGCGGTTCTCGGTGGCGGAGAGGTCGTAAAAACCATTGGAAATGGGATTATCCCTTCATCTGACCTCAGCATTAAATTGGTCGTCTTGATCCTTGCAGGAGCAACACTGACCCTGTTCATCGCGAATTTAATGGGGATTCCTTTATCAACAAGTGAAGTGACCGTCGGATCGATTGTGGGTGCAGGAATTGCTTTCAAAGACTTGTACATTGATAAGCTAATCGTGATTGTCTCCTTCTGGATAATTGTTCCGATTATCTCTTTTGTGATTACCTTTGTCCTTGGAAAGGTTATAGCTGCTTCAGAAAAGCGTTGGAATGGCTTGACGAAACAGGGGAGATGGAAAAAATGGCTCGCCTGGTTACTTGTGTTGGGTGGCTGTTTTGAGGCTTTTTCTGCGGGAATGAATAATGTTGCCAACGCGGTCGGACCTCTGGTCGGAGCCGGAATGCTTTCCACGAATAAAGGAATTTGGATTGGTGGGCTTTTCGTCGCCATTGGGGCCATATTGCTGGGCAGCAGGGTCATGGAAACAAACGGTAAGAAAATCACAAAACTATCTCTTTTAGAGGGAAGTGCTGTTTCCTTTACCGGAGGAACGCTTGTAACCATCGCTTCACTATTTGGACTGCCAATTCCGTTGACACAGGTTACCACCTGCGGGATTTTAGGGATTGGAGCATCGCAAAATGGATTCGGCATTTGGCAAAAATCGGTGATCAGTAAAATTATTAAAGTTTGGCTCATCTCACCGCTTGCTTCTTTAGTTATTTCTTATACGCTTATCAATCTGTTAATTCAAACAAACATTTATAATATTTTCATCATCTTGAGTACATTGATTGCGGGAGGCGGTGTGCTAAGCTTGTCAGCCAATGTTAAGGAAGAGAATCGTACAACACATGATGAGGGGGGAGGCATTTAATTAAAGCTCTGTTGGTGAAGTGGCCAACAGGGCTTTTTCATTGGATGCAAGGTCATCTTTTTTAAAAGGCTCGTTTAAACTTGATTGTTGATTGCAGCGAAGTGGCCTCGCTTTCCGCGGGGAGGTCCGGGAGCCTCCTCGGTGCTTAGGCGCCTGCTGGGTCTCCCGTGACCTCTACTTCCCGCAGGACATTGATTTACATCCTTGAATCCGCCCACGCACGAAGGAAATGCGATAGCATTTTCGTGGAGTCGAGCGCCCTTCGCTCCGATTAACTGTTGTACAAAAACAACATTCGCCTTTATCGCAGCCAATTAAAAAAACGACTTCACCCTTTCATGCTGTTTCTTACATTCTGTACAGGTATATTCAATCTCTAAAGCATCTTCTCTTACCATATGCTCGGTTTCTTTTTTACATTGATCACAATAAAGCTGTTTTGGCATTTCAATCATTCCGCAAGCCTCCAGTATTATTCGGATTTGTCAGCATTCCATTGAAGAATATTATCCCTAAAAAAAGGAAAAGAATAACGACATTTAAAAATGATTGATATTTACTGTCGATATAAATGGAAAAACTTGCCCTAATCGTTTACCATTTTAATTAGAATTCGCTCCATATTTTATATGTAGAGGAGGTTCATGATATATGAAATACAATTTTGATGAAATTGTTAATCGGAGAGGGACGTTTTCAGTAAAATGGGATGGAGGCAAGTTTATTAAAGAAGTTGGTCTTACTACAAGATATGACGAGGAGACGATTCCATTATTTACAGCAGACATGGATTTACCTGTTCCTCAACCCTTAATTGATGCCTTGCATATAACCGTTGACCACCGAATTTTTGGGTACTCCATCTTTCCTGACGAGTATTATGAGGCCATACAGCATTGGTTCAAGAAGCGCCATGATTGGACCATCCATAGGGAGGAAATCCTATACAGTCCAGGAACCGTTCATGCTTTGACGATTGCGGTGAGAGCATTAACAAAGCCAGGAGATGGGATTATGATCCAGCGTCCTGTTTATCCCCCTTTTACGTCAGTGATTGAAGCAAACCATAGAGAAGTTGTCAATAATCCCCTTAAATGCGACGAAGAGGGTTATTATCAGATTGACTTTGAAGATTTTGAAGCTAAAGCAAAACTGGAAACAACAAAGATGTTCATATTATGTAATCCTCAAAATCCGACAGGGCGAATTTTTAAAAGGGAAGAGTTACGGATGTTAGCCGATATTTGTTCGAAACACAATGTCCTCATTGTGGCGGACGAAATTCATGGTGACCTTATTCGGTGCAATCAAACCTTTATTCCGATTGTAAAAGCAGCTGAAAGTGTGGACCATATTATTACGTTTACTGCCATCAACAAGACTTTTAATGTAGCCGGGCTCCATTGTACCAATGTCATCATATCGAACCCGGAACTTCGCAAAACAATGAGTCAAGTATTGGGAATGCACTTACCATCACCCTTTACGGTTGCTGCCCTTATTGCCGTTTATCACGAGGGGGAAGAATGGTTAGACCAACTGAAGGAATATATTGATGGTACAATGAATTGGGTTGTAGAATTTTTAGCGGATAGGATGCCGAAAGTTAAGGTGAGAATCCCTGAAGGAACCTATATCATGTGGATGGACTTTCATGATTATGGCTTAACACCTGACGAAGTTCATGACAGGATTTATAATAAAGCCAATGTTTTATTAGAGGATGGGAATAAGTTTGGCGAAGAGGGTATGTCTTTTCAAAGGATTTGTATTCCGTCACCGAGACCTATGATCAAAGAAGCATTTGAACGAATCGCCAGAGAATTTGATGATATCAAATAGAAAATTAGTCCATAACACTTGTAATTGGATGGATAAAAAAGAAATTTTTTAATTGGAGAGGTTGTAGGATTATGTCGAATAGGACACAATATGTGTGGTATGCGAGTTATGGCTCGAATATTAATGAGGATCGATTTTTATGTTATATAAAAGGTGGAAGTCCGGCTGGTTCCTTGAGAATGGAGACAGGCAGCAAGGATTCATCTCTCCCTGTGGATGAGTCTACATATATTATCCACCACCCCCTATATTTTGCAAAGGAAGCTGAAGGATGGCATTCTCAAGGTGTTGCCTTTATCGGATTAAAGCAAAATGCAGAAAGTGTTACATATAGTAAGATGTACTTAATTACAATGGAACAGTTTTTGGATGTTGTAAAGCAAGAAAATAGTGGGATAGAAGTGGATATTGATTTAAGCGAGGTAATAGAGAAAGGAGCACTCATTTATCGGAAAAATTCTTGGTATGGAAATATTCTTTATCTTGGCGAACAAAAGGGGTTTCCAATTTTTACCTTTACTGCACCGTGGGATATTAACGACATAGATTGGAAGAAACCTTCTCATCAATACTTAGGCACGATTATTAAGGGCTTAAAAAAGAATTATACTACTGAAAAAGTCTATGATTACTTCAAAAATAAGCCAGGAATAAAGGGTAACTATTCAGATGAAGAATTAGCGAAATTAGTGGAGTCTGACCTGCTCCTTCTTTAACGCTTTAATGCACCGGGGGTCAGACCCCAAAATAGACCAAATGATGGAGGGATTTTCACATGTATACTTCTGTAGCTGAGTTTATTCAGGAATGGAATCAAGAGGGCGCTTCGACTCAAAAGGTTTTGGATGCGTTAACGGATGAATCTCTTGGGATGGAGGTTTCTCGGGAAGACCGATCGCTAGGGAGGATTGCCTGGCATGTTGTGACGAGTACACCTGAGATGTTGAATGAGTTTGGGATTAAGACTGAGAAGGTGGAAAACTCAACTTCCATTCCAACTAATGCTAATGTGATCGCTGACGCTTTTCGGAAGGTAAGTGCCGACACTGTGGAAGCCGTGAAGGAGCAGTGGACAGATGAATCATTAAAGGACATGGTAAATGTGTTTGGAATGACTATGCCTAAAGCAGTTACACTTTCTCTTCTCCTCAAGCATATCATCCATCATCGCGGACAAATTACCGTCCTTATGCGCCAGGCAGGGTTAAAGGTACCTGGAGTATATGGGCCTGCTAGAGAAGAATGGAGTATGATGGGGATGGAAGTCCCAATCATTTAGAAACAACGAAATACTTTTTTAAGCATACTGGAGACAGTGTGCTTATTTTTTTGCCGGAACCTTTTTGATGATGAATGGAGATAGGAATATAGGAGATTGAGATGTAGATTTATTTTTTACTTGAAAAAACGAATAATAAAATATTCGAGCAAAGCAAGAGGAAACAGACAATAGGAATAGAAAGTTTAGAATAGAGTGCACTTATTTACCTCCCTTTTAAATGTGAAGTAAGAATGCATGACTAAAAATTGTATTTCTATAGTTATAGTCTACGTTGAAAACGCTAAGGAATGATTGAAAGAGTGTAAATATTTCGTTAAATTTAATCAGAATTTAAGGAATGGTTTCAAAATGATGGTCTAAACAAACAGCCCTTTTTGATGAGCTGTTTGTTGTAGAAATACATCTTTAATTCGCTGATTCATTTACCTCAATTAAAAATTGCTCCAGCGTTCTTACCTTCCCGATACGTGGGAAAATATATTTAATGCTGGCCTCATGCTCCTCCTGACTGAAAGTAGTCATGGCATCTGTGATGAATATTTGGTTGTACCCAAACTGAAACGCCTCTCTGGCAGTGCTTTCTACCCCAATATTAGTCGCAATCCCGCACAGTACAATTGTATCGATGCCTCGACGGCGAAGCTGCAAATCTAAATCAGTTCCAAAAAAAGCTCCCCATTGACGTTTTGTAACAACATAATCACTGGTTCCAACACCAAGCTCCGGTGCAAATTCAGCCCAATCAGCAGGACGCTGAACGGAAGTGTTCGATGATTGGTCTGTTATCGGTTTTAATGCATCCTTCCCGTCCAGAAAATTTACTTTAACAAAAGAAATAAACCCTTCATGTTGACGAAATAAAGAAATTAGCTCAGTGGTTTTTTCGACTACCGCTTGACCGCCCGGCATAGCAATTATCCCTTTTTGGAGATCAATGATCACTAAAGCCGTTTTTTTAAAATCGATTTTCAATGAACTCATTCATAGGTCCTCCTCGATGGAAATCAAATCTTTTTATATCATACAAGATTAAAATGGTAAATACTAGTTTTTGCAATTTCTTCATAAATATAGTATAATTATCTGAAAATTTAGATATGTGTAATCTTGAATTAGCAGGAAAATGAAAAATAGCTAGAAAATTATACCTATTGGCCATGAATGACAAGAGTACTATATTAAAAAGCTTATTATTTTGATAAAATAAAAGAATATAAGCAATTATTTATTACATAATGCGAAAGTCTAACAATTCAAAAGGAAAATATGATTCTTTTCGAATAAAGGGCAGGTATTTTGAAGGATGTAGGAGGAAGAAAAATGTGGGATTTTGACATGGGCATAGATCAGGTTGCAAGAATAAAAGTGATTGGTGTCGGCGGTGGTGGTAATAACGCCGTTAACCGAATGATTGAGGATGGAGTTCAAGGTGTAGAATTTATTGCCGTGAATACCGATGCACAAGCGCTTAAACTATCAAAAGCTGAAATTAAAATGCAAATTGGGTCCGCTTTAACTAGGGGATTAGGAGCAGGTGCCAACCCGGAAGTAGGCAGATTAGCTGTTGAGGAAAGCAGGCTGCAGCTTCAAGAAGTCCTAAAGGGAGCCGATATGGTATTTGTAACAGCCGGTATGGGTGGCGGAACAGGAACGGGGGCTGCACCAGCCATTGCGCAAATTTCCCGCGAACTTGGCTCGCTAACCATTGGGGTTGTCACTCGTCCGTTCGGATTTGAAGGTCATAAAAGGTCTAAAAATGCTGCAAACGGAATAGAACAGATGCGCGAAGCGGTAGACACGTTAATTATTGTTCCTAATGATCGCCTATTACAAATTGTTGATAAAAGAACACCAATGATCCAAGCCTTTCGTGAGGCTGATAATGTCCTTCGTCAAGGGGTTCAAGGGATCTCGGATTTAATTGCTGTCCCGGGATTGATCAACCTGGATTTTGCAGACGTGAAAACAATCATGACCAATCAAGGAACGGCCTTAATGGGGATTGGCGTGGCAAAAGGTGATGGCCGTGCAGTGGAAGCAGCGAAAAAGGCTATTTCGAGTCCTTTATTAGAAACTTCTATTGATGGTGCATCAGGTATCTTAATGAACATCACTGGCGGAAGTAATTTAAGTCTTTTTGAAGTACAGGAGGCAGCCGATATCGTCGGTTCTGCAGCAGATAATGACTTAAATATGATATTTGGTTCGATTATTAATGAAAACCTAAAAGATGAAATCATGATCACAGTAATAGCTACTGGATTTGAGGAGAGAGAGAATCGCTCGTCCAATCCTCCATTGAAAGAAAGCAGGCCGCCACTATCGCGCCATAGCCGTGATCAGATGGTACATGAAACAGTATCACATGAATATGGTCGTCATAGAGAACATCCAGAACGAGATCGTCCAAAGAAAAGGCAGGAGCAAGAAGAAGTATCGCATGACAATGGCAGACAAAGACACCAACCAGAGGATTCACTCGAAATCCCAACCTTCTTACGAAATCGAAACAAACGTTTTAATAAATAATCTATTAAACAGCAGACCATCAGGCTGCTGTTTTTATGTGCGCTTGGCAGCGCATCGCTCTAATGGGTGAAAGTCCCTAACATGCCGTTGTGGCGGAAATGTATAGCTGACAGGTAGTGCGAGTATCGTGAGATTTCGTGCGGAGGACTTGAAGGCAAAACTCGGAACAGGTGGCTGTAACCATGTTGGCTGGTAAGGTGGGATAACCTTGCATAAAATGGGGATGTCCAATACCACTCTGTATCTTATTAGTTATGAGGACTGGATTCGAGTGAAAGGCGATGAACGTGACCCAAGGAGATCTCATCATCTCCACCGTAGGTGGTAACTCTTTTTCAAAGCCGCGAAGGACAAGAAATGGATTATGGAAGGTGAGAAGTCAGAGCAGGGGATAGTAGTGAATAAACTTGTTGGAAACGCCACAAAGACAAGTGACTTATCACAAAGTTGATAAGGCGGGCACTGACTCAAAAGGCAGTGGACTGATGCGAAGCCCGTCTGTCCATCGAAGAAAAGCAATACGAACTTATTTACTCGTCATGTACTAAACAGAAGTCGATGAGGCAGAAAGCCGAAGAATCGAGACCGAAAGAAAGTAGGTTGTTTAGGGCGAAGTACTAATATCAAATATCAGCCATTGGTTTACCTATTCAGTTGATATTGTATTGGGAAAGGAATCGAATGCATGAATGAATCAATAGGAAAACGAAGCTTACGTGTAGTGGAGAATTCTAAAAAGAAACGCAAGTGGTACAGCCTAATGGATAAATTATGGAACTATCAAAACCTGGAACAAGCTTTCTATGACGTGAAGAAAAATCGCGGTTCACACGGAGTGGATAAAGTAACGATTAAAGATTATGAAATTGAATTGGAACACAACTTAAGAGTGCTCCAAGAATCTTTGCGTTTGAAAACATATCGTGCAAAACCAGTTAGAAGAGTTTTTATTCCAAAAGCTGATGGTACAAAACGTCCACTGGGAATTCCAACAGTAGAAGACCGAGTTCTCCAAGCTGCAACTAAAAGAATACTTGAACCAATCTTTGAACAGAAATTCTTAGACTGTAGTTTTGGATTTCGTCCGAACCGTAGTGCACATATGGCGATAGACAAAATCCGAAAGGATTTGATGGATGGGTACACCTTTGTAATTGATGCCGATATAAAGACTTATTTTGATTCAATTCCTCATGATAAGCTTATCGAATTAATCAAAGAAGAAGTTGTGGATAATAGAGTATTGGCGCTAATTTTGCAGTTCTTAAAATCGGGAATCCTTGAAAATGGTATTTTCTATGAGAGTGACAAGGGGAGTCCTCAGGGTGGCGTAATCAGTCCATTGTTAGCGAACATCTATTTGCATCCGCTCGATGAAATGATGATGGAAAGAGGTCACCGTATTACAAGGTACGCGGATGACTTCGTCATCTGTTGCAAATCCCGAAAGGGAGCAGAAAGAGTACTAAGAACGGTAGTGAAGCTCTTAGATGAAAAGTTAGGATTGAAAGTGCACCCAGACAAAACTAAGATTGTAGACAACTACGAAGAACCGTTTATCTTCTTAGGGTATGTTTTCAAAAGAGGATATTTCCATTCTCCATCAGACAAAGCAGTAAAGAAGTTTAAGAAAAGTATCAAAGATGTAACGAAAAGAAATCTAACAGTTAACCTGGAAGAATTCGTCAAGCATCGATTAAATCCCATTATTAGAGGATGGGGAAGATACTTTGGAATTGGCTTTTCAAAAAAACTATTTCAAAAATTGGATACATGGATTCGAAGAAGGCTAAGAATGATTCAGTTAAGAAGCTGGAGAAAAATAAGAAAGCTCCACAGGGAGCTTCGGAAAAGGAATTGGAAGGGTGAACTTCCGCATCTTTCAATGACTAGATGGAGGAATTCTAAGACTGAGCACGTTCATTTTGCGATTCCGAATGAAAGGTTTCGGGAAATTAAACTTGTTTTTCTTTTAGACATATACAACGAACTACATCCCCAAAGGGGATAAAGTGGAGGAGCCGTATGCGATGACCCGCACGTACGGATCTGTGAGAGGCGCATGAAATTTCTCATGCGCCTACTCTATTCGTTTGGAATAATCTTAATTTAATAATCGAGTGGAAAGTGCAGCCTTCACAAAAGTTTTTTATAATGAAGAAAAGCATGTAAAAAGAAGGGAAAACAGATGTTAATTGCAGGGCAAAAAGAAATGCAGCAAATGGATCAGTATACGATCGAAAAACTTGGATTACCAGGCGTTGTCTTAATGGAAAATGCAGGAGCCATGGTAGTGGATGAAATACTTGCACACACATCCATTAAAAATCCGAAGGTAATCGTGCTTGCGGGGGGAGGAAATAACGGCGGCGACGGGTTTGTTATTGCCAGGAGATTAGCTGACCGGGGATGGACCGTTCTGCTTTGTGTGCTTGTAAAACCCGAAAAAATTAAGGGTGATGCAAAAATACATTTCGATGTTTATCGGAATCGTGGACTGCCCATCTTTTTTCTTCATGAAAGAACCTTTGCTGAACTGGAACATGTATTACAGGAGTCTAATATTATAGTTGATTCAATTTTAGGAATTGGGGTAAATGGGCCAGTACGTGACCCTTTTCACCAGGTAATTACAATGGTGAATGAGTTAGATGGGAAGAAACAAGTTATTTCTGTTGACATCCCATCAGGTGTTAGCAGTGATACAGGGAAGGTTGAAGGGGCTGCTATAAGAGCAGACAAAACCGTTACTTTTGTTTATCCAAAAAAAGGCTTCTTCTTGCAAGATGGCCCCATGTATGTCGGGGAGTGGAAGGCGGTGGACATTTCTGTACCGGCTGCAATTGCTAGTGACCTTGGACTGCTCCTTCCGAAACTCATAACCAAAGACCTTGTTAAATCATCTCTACCAATTCGTCCAGGGAATGGTCACAAAGGAACGTTTGGCCATGCGCTTGTTCTCGGAGGGTCTCGGCACTATGTAGGTGCCCCAATATTCTCTGCAAAGGCGGTACTCTATTCTGGTGCAGGATTGGTCACGCTGGCTGTTCCTGAAAGTATGTACACGATTGTCTCTTCCCAAAGTCCAGAATCATTACTCCTGCCTTTATCCGATGAAAATGGTCATTTTTCCAAACAAGCAATTGAGGAAATTGCACCAAGAATTGAGCAATTTGACAGCATTGCCATTGGCCCGGGCATGAGCAGGTTTCCTGGTGGCGATGAGTGGCTGAAATCCCTGCTGACCACTCTTACCAATCAGCCCATTGTTGTTGATGCTGATGCACTCTTTTTATTACGTAAAGAATTGGATAAGCTCCGGCAGTATAATGGAAGTGTGATTTTTACGCCGCATCCAGGTGAGATGGCTCAATTAATCAATAGAACCGTAAGTGAAGTCGAAGAAAATCGAATCGAAATTGCGAGCACTTTTGCAAAGGATTTTTCAGTGTTTTTACTTTTAAAAGGTCATCGACCGATTATTGCTTGTCCTGATGGCCAAGTATACATTAATCCCCACGGCCATGATGCACTCGGAAAAGGTGGGAGCGGGGATGTTCTGACGGGGCTCATTGCTTCGTTCCTGGCGCAGGGAGCTTCGCCAATTCAGGCGCTACTTTCTGCAAGCTACTTACATGCAAGGGCTGGGGAAGAAAAAGCAAAGCTTTTATCACACTATGGTGTTTTACCACTTGACCTTATTGATGGAATACGAGAACAATTAAATCTAATTTAAATGCTATTGCCAGTATAATTTTACAGTTAATAGAAAATACTAATTTTTGCTGTAAACAGTGCCTTTTCCTCTCAAAAAAGCACTGTTTTTTAATGGTCTAAGCCCGCTAAAGCCTTGACAATTGAACGATAAAGTTTAATTTTTGATAAAATCTATTTTGAGAAAATTCGCAAAATAAATTTTATTAATTTAGTATGCTATAATAAAAATATTAAAAACAATTTAGTTAGGAGTAATCGCGATGCTAAAAGATTTTTTTATCGGTTTATCTCAAAATCAATTTCTTAATAGCGCAGCTAAAAAGTACGGCTTAAAAATGGGTGCCCAAAGTGTGGTTGCTGGTACAAACATCCCAGAAGTCATCAAAAGCATTAAAGAACTTAATGCTCAAGGAATTTCCTGTACAGTCGACAACTTAGGGGAGTTTGTGTTTAAAAAAGAAGAAGCAACAGAAGCAAAAGACCAAATTCTTAATGTGATTGAAGCCATTCATGAGAATAAAGTTGATGCTCATATTTCTTTAAAGCCTACTCAATTAGGGCTGGACATTGAATATGAATTCTGTTTAAGCAACCTTAGAGAAATCGTTGACCGCGCAAGCCGCTATGATATTTTCGTTAACTTTGACATGGAAGATTATGGTCACCTTCAGCCATCTTTTGACCTTTTGGATGAACTTTCAAAGGAATATGATAATGTCGGCACAGTTATTCAAGCCTATTTCCATGAAGCTCAAGAAAACCTGGAAAAATATAAAAATTATCGTCTTCGAATTGTAAAAGGTGCTTATAAAGAACCAGAAGAATATGCCTACCAGGATAAGAAAGACATTGATAGAAACTTCATTAAATTAATTGAATGGCATCTTTTAAACGGAAAATTCACATCGATTGCCACACATGACCATCGAATTATTAATCATGTGAAGGATTTTGTGAAAAAGAATGACATTCCAAATGATAAATTTGAGTTCCAAATGCTTTACGGTTTCCGAAAAGATCTTCAATTAAAATTAGCGAATGAAGGCTACAACTTCTGTACCTATGTTCCATTCGGAAATGATTGGTACGGTTACTTCATGCGCCGTCTTGCAGAAAGACCGCAAAACTTAAATCTTGTCGCGAAGCAAGTATTTAACAAAAAAACCAACACGATGATCGGCTTGGCAGCTGGTGCATTCCTTTTAGGAAGAGTATCTAAGTCTCAAAAGAAAAAACGGAAATAAAGAGAAAGCGCTTAAAGAGGATGTCCCAAAAGGGTGATGGGACATCCTCTTTTTTTGATATTTTTGTAGAAATTTGTTGAGAGATTTTCTAGTAGAAAAGGAATAAATAATGGTAAAATAGAAGGTGTTTATTAATATAGGACAAAATGTAAGCCTTTACAAAACATATAATAAGAGGTAAAAATGATTTTACTTTTTGTCCAATGACAAATGCTTGTTCTCTCGATATATTATTTATATAGGTGTACGATTATGCACTAAAAATTCGGAATATTCCAAAAAACAGTAATATTATGTTATTTTATAAAGGTAGGTGAATGCCAAGATTTATTCTCGCTCGTATGTTGCCGCTTAGATTGCTGGAAGAGCTAGGAAAAACCAATAAGGGAGGAATTTTATTGAAGACGCAAATTGAGCAAAATGGAATTGTCATTTTGACGCCTGAAACAGCCAATAGTTTAAGTAACAGTGAGATGTGGAACGACGATTTAAGGCCTACCACTCTAAAGGAACATTCCTGGAAGGGACTTAACTTTGCCACTTTATGGATTGGGATGTGTTTGTGTATCCCGGCTTATACGATGGCAAGCGGAATGATTTCTTTAGGTATGAACTGGTGGCAAGCCATTGGCACGATTTTAATTGGTAATGTTATCGTACTTATCCCTATTTTATTGAATTCACACGCTGGTACCAAATTTGGAATTCCGTACCCGGTTTTTGCAAGACTATGGTTTGGCTCAAAAGGGGCACACATTCCAGCATTGGCCAGAGCGCTTGTTGCCGCAGGATGGTTTGGGATTAACACCTGGATTGGTACGGGCGCAATTGATACGTTGTTATCTGCTTCCTTCTCGTTCTGGAGCTTCCCTGGTCATACCGCCGTTGTCTTTGCATTATTTTGGATCTTAAACGTAGCCGTTGCCTATAAAGGGCCGCAAGCAATGAAATACTTAAGTTTAATTGCCACTCCTGTAGTTGGTGTATCAGCCATTATTCTTCTTATTTGGGCATTCACTCATTCTGGCGGCTGGGGACCGGTTTTATCAACACCATCCAAATTCCAGACCGTTGGTTCATTTTTAAAAGTATTTTTCCCTGCTGTCACTGGAGTTATTGCTTTCTGGGCAACACTTGCCTTAAATATTCCTGACTTTTGCCGTTATGCGAAAAGCCAAAAGTCACAAATGGTGGCACAAAGCTTCTCTCTACCACTGACGATGGCCATTTTCTCCTTCATTGGTATTGCGGTTACCTCCGCAACTGTCGTTATTTTCGGTCAAGCACTTTGGGATCCGGTAGCATTGCTTGCTAAGTTCCCTCCATTTGTCATCTTCTTAGGGACGATTGTAATTGTTATATCTTCTTTAACGATTAATGTTGGGGCAAACGTCGTAGCGCCTGCCCGTGCGATTGAAAATTTAAATCCAAAACGCATTACCTTTGGAATTGGCGCCTTGGTTACAGGTTTATTTGCCATCCTAATTCAACCATGGTACATCATGGAGAATTTCGGAAACTATATTTTTGGCTGGTTAGGAACTTACGGTGCTTTGCTTGGTCCAATTGACGGAATCGCGATTGCCGATTATTGGCTTGTACGCAAAAGACAAATGGCACTCCATGAGTTATATGATGTCAATGGCCGCTATAGTTATACAGGAGGCTTTAATAAAAACGGGGTTTATGCCTTGATTATTGGTGTCGTGATTCCAGTTCTCGGACTGATCATTCCTGGACTTCACTTCCTTTGGGAAAATGCATGGACATTTGGGTTGTTTATTTCCATTATTTCCTATACTTACTTAATGAAAGGCGATAAGAGCGTTCTTCAAAAAGGGGAATATGAGAGAATTACGATTTTCAAAGCATCCAGTGTAAATTCTTTCCAAGATTCAGTGGATAATAGTAACCCGAATGTTGATTTATATTAAGTTAAAAACTGCTGCCCCGAAGATTATATTGGGGCAGCTTTTTTATTTGCCAGTCTTTGAAAAAGGTGAATGTTGATTTTTTACTACTATTGATTGGAGAGGAGGGCGCTCGACTCCTGCGGGATGCAGAGGTCACGGGAGACCCCGCAGGCGCCTAAAGCGCCGAGGAGGCTCCCGGACCTCCCCGCGGAAAGCGAGGCCCTTCGCTGCAATCATCAACCAAGATTAACAAAACTATTTGCCAAAAAGTAGGTAAATAGTAAAATAAAACAGATTGAATTTTTTGGTTTTTTTTGGGAGTGGTAATAATGAGGACCATAACATTATCAAATGGAAAAAAAGTCGAAGTGGAGTGTTTAAGCTGCGCTATAACAAGTGGAATGATTCAGCCGGATGGCGGGGTTATTGTTGAAACAGAATATTTCCATGCCCATCAAGATGTTGCCTATCCAATCGAAGGATTAGTCATTCTAGCTTCCAAACGGCATATAAAGTACATGGATGAGTTAACAGAATTGGAAAAACTCGATTATATTCATCTGTTAACAAAGATTAGAAAAGCCCAAAGAGAAATTTTAGGAATAGATTATGTTTATTATTTTTACAATGAAGATACTACCCATCATTTTCATACATGGTTGGTCCCGCGGTATGAATGGATGTATGAATTTGGCCGCTCTGTCGAGTCTGTAAGGCCCGTGCTTCGATACGCGAGGAATCAATTGAACACGGAGGAAGATAATAAAAGAGTGTTAAAGGCTATTGAGGCCTTAAAAACAGAGTTGAACCATTAAACAGTCACTTACATTTTTCTTCAGAATCTAAAATAAAGTGCCCCAAAATTTATTTTGGGGCACACGTTTTTTATTCATAAGAACGTTCTAATGCATCAATTAATGAACCTACATATGAAACAGCTTTTCTGATAGGTTCCGGCTTTGACATGTCCACACCGGCATGCATTAAGAGATCATGAGGCTTCATGCTCCCGCCAGCCCTTAAAACTTCCAGCCATCGGTCTACTGCAGGCTGTCCTTCTTCTTGAATCAATTGAGCAACAGCGGTGGAGGCTGTCAATCCGGCTGAATAGGTGTATGGATATAGGCCCATATAGTAATGTGGCTGGCGCATCCATGTAAGATTAGCACCCTCATCGATCTCAACGGTGTCTCCCCAGAATTCAGAAAGAACAGCGCCTGTTACCTCGGATAAAGATTTTGCTGTCAAAGCCTTTCCGTTTTCAGCTAGGGTATAAACTCTTCTTTGGTATTCAGCTTCAAGCAAATGGGTGACAAAGTTATGATAATAGGTTCCGAGAAGTTGGAGAATAACCCAGCGGCGCATCTCCTTATCGTCATACTTCGCCAGTAAATACTGACCCAAAAGCATTTCATTCATTGTCGATGGGGCTTCAATAAAATACATCGATGGGCGTACATTCATGATCCGTTGGTTTTTATGAGCTAAATAAAAATGACCGGCATGACCAAATTCATGTGCCAATGTAAAACAGCCGCGCATATTATCCTGCCAGGTAATCAAAATGTAAGGGTGGGCACCATATGGACTTGAGCAGAAAGCACCTGTAGATTTTCCAACATTGTCCGCCAAGTCAACCCATCTCTCTTTAAAACCTTTTTCGATCATTTCACTGTATTCCGGTCCCATTACCTTCAAAGCTTCGAGTATTAATTGACTGGCTTCCTCGTAAGTTGTCTTTGGGTTGAAAGTGGAATCAAGAGGTGCTTTTAAATCACAAAACAGCAATTTATCAAGGCCTAATACCTTTTTCTTTAATTCGGCAAACCGACGCATATGCGGGGCTAATTCTTTGAAAATAATATCGATTTGATTGTTATACATTTCTAGTGAAACCTGCTGTGGTTCCAATAGCATATGTGTAACCGAATCATATTTTCTTAAGCGTGATAGGGTTACTTGTTTTGTTACTTCAGTGGAATAGGCCGCTGCTATGGTATTTTGATATTGTTTTAAAGTTGAAACAAAAGATTCATACGATTTCCGGCGTAAAGCTGTATCTGCAGAAAACTCATATCGGTTTTCAAATAAAGCGAAGGATACAGGTAATTCCTTTCCTTCCGTATCCTGGATGGGCGAAAATTGCATATCAGCCAATTTAGCCATTTGATAAATTTGATAGGGAGCTGCTTGAACCTCGCCAAGTGCTGCCAATACTTCTTCAGTTTCTGCTGACAGTCTATATTTTTTTGTTTCGAGAAGTTCATGAAGAGTTTTTTGAAACGGTTGAAGTTCAGGCTCATCCTGTAGATATTTTTCGATCGTTCCATCTTCAAGTCCGAGGATTTCTGAATTTATAAAAGATAAGGCAGCCATCACTTTTGTTCTTAATGCAGAGAATTTAGCCGAATTTGCCTGATTTACCGGATCAGTTCCATCAGCAGATTGCTTCAGGCTGGCATATGTCCCGGCTTTAACTATTTTCATTAAAAGCTGTTCTTGGGCGGTTAAGCATGCTAATAATGCTTTTGGATTCGTATGGAATGTCCCTTTAAAATGATTAATCTTTATCATTTCATCCTCAATAACCTCTAATTCAGTTTCCCAGGCTTGTTCGGAAACAAACAAATCCATTAGATTCCAAGTCAATTCCATCGGTACTTCTGAGCGAGTAAGTCGTTTTTCAACCGTTTTCTCCATGTAAATCCTCCTAAAATTAATTCGTATACCTAAATATTATCATATATTATTAGAAAATTAAGTCAATTTTAATTAAAGATTAGTAGGTAAATAGTTCTATTTTTTTGATGAAACTTGGGATATTTTCATTCGAGGATAGTTTTTCTGTTAAAGAATATGGTATACTTGAAAAGTAATATTAGTTAAATATTCTGAAATTAATCAGCCGTTTTTTAAGAAAAAACATCATTAAAACTTTACATCTTGTATGATGTATGCGCTTTCTGTTATAGTTATACTATAGAAAGATAATTCGAAATTTTCGTAAGAACTAGTTAACTCTAAGGAATTTTATTTTTCAAAGAGTAAAACACTAGTGAGAGAGAGGAGGATGGAATTTTATTATTCTAATACAGTGAAAATGAGTGGAGAAACGAACAAGTAATTATTTTAAAAGAAATAGTTCAAAACAAGGGGTGGGTCTTTTTGAGTCATAACCAAGAGAATTTAAGTAAAGATTTAAAAATCCGTCATATTACCATGATTTCGATTGGAGGAGTTATTGGTGCAGGTCTATTTATGGGAAGCGGTGCCGTTATCCATCAAGCTGGACCGGGAGCAATCGTATCTTATGCGCTAGCAGGATTACTGGTTATTTTTGTCATGAGAATGTTAGGAGAAATGGCAACTGTTAAACCGACTAGCGGCTCGTTCTCTACCTATGCACGTGAAGCAATCGGGCCTTGGGCTGGGTATACAATTGGCTGGTTATATTGGTTCTTCTGGGTAATCGTAATAGCCATTGAAGCTACGGCGGGTGCAGCCAATATTCAATTTTGGTTTCCTAATATCCCAAACTGGCTTTTAAGCTTGGTTCTAACGATTTTATTAACTCTTACAAATGTATACTCAGTTAAATCCTATGCAGAATTTGAATATTGGTTTTCCTTTATCAAAGTGGCAGCCATCACTTTGTTCCTGATCATTGGACTAGCAGTTATCTCAGGGATTATGCCTGGTGTTCATTCTCCTGGAACTCATAACCTCATAGGACTAGGCGGATTTATGCCGCATGGAATTGGTGCGATTCTTCTCGGCATTACCGTCGTTATTTTCTCCTTTATGGGTACCGAGATTGTTGCAATTGCTGCAGGTGAAACAAAAGAACCGGGAAAAGCTATTCGAATTGCCACTAATAGTGTAATTTGGCGAATCCTTATCTTTTACATTGGTTCCATCGCAATTGTTGCAACTTTGCTTCCATGGAACTCAGCCAATCTACTAAAAAGCCCTTTTGTGGCCGTGCTTCAAAATGTTGGAATTCCAGCTGCAGCACAAATTATGAATTTTATCGTTCTAACTGCTGTTCTATCTTGTTTAAATTCTGGTCTATACACAAACTCACGTATGCTGTTTGCTATGTCAAAATCAGGAGATGCTCCAAAAGCATTCTCCAAATTAAACAAAAAAGGTGTTCCTGTAAATGCGGTCCTTTTTGGAACTGTGTTTGCCTATATTGGAGTTATTTTCGATTACATTTCTCCAGATAAAGTGTTCTTATTTTTAATTAATGCCTCAGGCGGAATTGCACTATTAGTTTATTTAGTTATTGCTGTTTCACATCTGCGTATGCGTAGAGAAGTAGAAAGAACAAAACCGGAATTGTTAAAAGTAAAAATGTGGTTATTCCCTTATCTAACTTATGTAACAATCCTTGGTATTTTAGGGATTCTTGTGGCCATGGCTTTCATCCCGGACATGCGTCCACAATTCTACTTGACTATGCTTATTGCCGTATTGGTTGTCGGTTCCTATTACTTTGTGCGTAAGAAAAACGGAAACGGCACTGTAAAAGAGGATAAAGTAAGCTAAGTAATAATAATCTATATTGTGAAATTTGAGAAAAGGTGCAGGAGTAGTCCACTAATTGGATGCTCCTAGCACTTTTTTATTAGAAAATTTAATTCGATGATATTCGTACGAGTTGATAATGGTTATTGAAACATACCAATTTGGTTAAATATGTTATACTTTTTATAAAAAGGGGGAGAGACAATGGAAGAAAAAATAGTACATGCGATTCAAGATGAATACCCGGATGATTTTGCCTGGTGCTATGGGTGTGGTCGATTGAATGAACAGGGGCATCATTTCCGCACAGGCTGGCAAGGAGAACAGACTGTTACGATTTTTATACCCAAACCTGAGCATTTAGCGCTTCCGGGGTTTGTTTATGGGGGGATGATTGCCTCGTTGATTGATTGTCATGGAACCGGTTCCGCTTCACTTGCATTACATAGAAAAAATGGTCAAGAACCGGGTGAAGGGGCTGAGCCGCCCCGTTTTGTCACTGCTTCCTTAAACGTTAATTTCCTAAGGCCGACTCCCCATGGAGTGCCGTTAAAAGCCGTTGGAACAGTACAGGAGATCCATCCGAAAAAGTGGAAGGTTACGACAGAAGTGTTCGCCAATGATGTCCTTTGTGCAAGTGGAGAGGTTGTCGCAGTTGTCATGCCCAGTACATTTTTAAAAAAAGATTAATAGGTAGCTTTACTTGAAGAAGTCAATTAAAAAAGTCGGTTCCTTAACGTACAGGGAATTCGACTTTTTTATATTTGAATTTGCTTAGCGTACAAAGAGTAAAGTTTGCTATAGATACGCCAACTAAAATAAGCAAAGCAAAAAGAGTGCAGTTTGCTTTGCTTATTTTTCCCTTTTGCCTTCCAAATCTTAAAACAGCGCAAGCCTGCTAACCTTCCATCCGATAGGACACCGGAACCTTTATAGGGAGGGGGTTGTTACTCACTATTTGAATCTAGTCCGTATTCTTTAATTTTATTGTATAGAGTTCCTCTTGATATACCGAGTAACTTGGCTGCTGCACTTTTGTTTCCATATGTTTTACGTAAGACATCTTCAATCATTAAAGATTCTTCTTTTGCTAATTCCTCTACTTTTTTGTATGATGGGTCCTCCTGGTTTGGTACACCATTTATATTCAAAGACTGGGTGGAGGTAACGATCCCTCGTGGAAGATGTTCGAATGTAGTAATATCACTATCGTTAAGCAGGATCAAACGTTCTACTACATTTCGAAGTTCCTGAACGTTTCCAGGCCAATGGTAGTTTATTAAAGCGGTCATAACTGCAGGATCGATCGTCGGCATAGACTTCTTGTATTTAATCGTAAATTCCTGCATGAATTTTTGCACCAATTCAACAATATCTTCCAGTCGTTCACGTAATGGAGGAATATCGATTTTTATCACAGCCAATTGGTAATAAAGATCTTTATGGAAATTCCCTTCTTGTACCAGTTCTTCGATTCCGGGTGATGCAGAGGCAATAATTCGGGTTTGGGCTTTAATGGGTTTATTTCCCCCGAGGCGATGGAACGACTGACTCTCCAAATAATTCGAAAGTTTTACCTGGATGTCAATAGGCATCCGATCTATATCTTTAATGAACAATGTACCGCCGCCCGCTTGTTCCAGTTTGCCCGCTTGGCCTACTTGTCCCTCATCGGTAAAAGAATTTCTATGATATCCAAACAATTCTGCTTCTAAAAGTCCTGAAGGAACTGATAAGCAATTGACGGATAAAAAAGGTTCGTTCTTTTTGGAACCGCCAAAATGGATCGCCTGTGCCAGCGTCGCTTTTCCCGAACCAGATTCACCTGTCAGCAGGACAGGGATATCGGCTGTAGTGGTTTTTTGTGCCATTTGCAGGACTTGTTTGATCTCAGGATTCACCCCGATGATGGTGGAAAAGGGCTCTTCCTGATGGACTTGTTGTGGAAGCGATGAATACAGCTCTTCATTAAGCCGGACAATTCGGGTAATATCTTGCTCTGTGGCAACTCCTCCAATAATCTTATTATCTTGAATAATTGGAGAAGCATTTATTAAAACGTGAGTATTATTGTCAGGCCGATGGTATGCTTGTCGGACAGGGAATCCCTCATTTAAGATACGATGTAAGACAAGCGCCTCCGACTGGAAATATTCCCCTATTTTCCGGCCGAGAATTTGTCCGCGGGTGATTCCGTATGTTTCCTCTGCTGTAGCGTTCCAACAAATTACCTTTCCTTCCCGATCGACAGCCGTTACCGCATCGTTTACTGTTTCCGACAATGTATGGAAGTAAGCGCTTACTTCTATTTGTTTCGCTTGGAGGCAACGAATCCATTCTCCGGCGGTTAAAATGCCAACAATGTCCTTTTTTTCATCATTCTTTATCAGAACCGGACGTCTCCAATCTGCTTCTGATTCAGCAATTTCTGACAGTGTCAAGACTGTTGAGGGAATCCAGCGAAATTCTTCAAGAAAAGAACCGATAGGATAAGAGTCAGGGTGTGATGCAAAAAAATCTAATTCACTATTCATAATGATATAGTGTGTTTTCTCCGCGCAAACGACAACATAATGGAATTGCAGGAGCATGTTTTTCAGTTCCGCTAACGGTGTGGAAGGCGCTGTCAAAATAAAAGAGTCATCTATATTGACTTGTCCGGATTTAACCATATTAATCCTTTCTTAATAAAACATTATTATTTCTATCAATTTTATCACATTTGGGTATCAGTATCTAGAGTGTATAAAATTCCTGTATAAGGTGAACGTATGTTTACAAATATGTATAGTTGTATATTTTACTAAAGAATTAAACAAAATTGTTTTATTTGATTGACAGATGTGAACATTTTGTGTATAAAATTTTAATATATAAAATTTTGAAAAATTTAAACATTCACTCTCTTATTTCTGGATGAATGCAGGAGTTGATTTGCCAAAATAATGTAATCGCTTACAAGATGCGTGTTTACTAAACTATTATTTCATTAATACCAAAAATATTATAAAGGAAGTGTAGACCATGAATCACCAGCAAACGGAGTTAAAGAAAGACTTAAAGATTCGTCATATTACCATGATTTCTCTGGGAGGAATCATCGGTGCCGGTTTATTTGTAGGGAGTGGCTCCCTCATTAATGCATCCGGACCAGCTTCCATTTTTTCGTATGTCTTCGCAGGGCTGCTTGTCGTTTTGGTTATGCGGATGCTGGGGGAAATGTCCATCGTTAATCCAACCAGTGGTTCTTTCTCAACCTATGCCCGAGAAGCCTTGGGACCATGGGCTGGGTATACAATCGGCTGGTTATACTGGTTTTTTTGGGTAATCGTCATTGCTGTTGAAGCGATTGGGGGTTCCAATATCATTCAATACTGGTTTCCTTCCTGGCCATCCTGGTCTGTCAGCCTCACCCTCACTTTGTTATTAACGCTGACTAACTTGTATTCAGTTAAATCATATGGTGAGTTTGAGTATTGGTTTTCACTTATCAAGGTTGTAAGTATTGTCATATTTTTGGCTCTTGGAGGGGCTATTATATTCGGACTGATACCAGGTGTACATTCGCCAGGGACATCCAATCTTCTCCATAGAGGAGGATTTATGCCCCATGGATTCGGCTCGATATTTGTAGGGATTGCTCTTGTTATGTTCTCGTTTATGGGAAGTGAAATTGTAGCAATCGCAGCAGGGGAAACATCACATCCTGAAAAAGCCATTACAGTTGCGACAAACAGTGTTATTTATCGAATTATCATTTTTTATCTGGGCTCCATTTTAGTTCTGGTTACGATTCTTCCATGGGATTCTCATACTCTATTAAAAAATCCGTTTGTTTCTGTTCTTAATGTTTTACACATACCGGCTGCTGCTGAAATCATGAACTTTATTGTTTTGACAGCCGTACTTTCTTGCTTGAACTCAGGTCTTTATACAAGCTCCCGCATGTTGTTTGCGATGGCAGAAAATGGTGATGCTCCCCGTGTGTTTTCAAAGGTAAACAAAAAGGGAGTGCCGCTCTATGCGATCTTGGGCTGTACGGTAGTATCCTTTGTTAGTGTAATTTTTAATTACCTGTCGCCTGATAAAATCTTTCTCTTTTTGGTCGATGCTTCCGGAGGAGTAGCGTTGCTTGTTTATCTAGTAATTGCATTTTCCCAGCTGCGATTAAGAAGAAAATATGAAAAAGAAAACCCTGAAGCACTCAAAATAAAAATGTGGTTATTCCCTTATTTGACGTACGCAACCATTTTTGTCATTACCATAGTTTTAATAATGCAAGCATTTATTGATTCCCTGCGTTCACAATTCTTTTTAACCGCACTGATTGCTGTGTGTGTGGTCGGTTCATTTTTTATCTTTAGAAATAAACGCTCAACTAATTTAGCAACAGACAAGCAAGCGCTTTAGTCTATAGTTTTAAAAAGCCAAGAATTCACCTTGAATTCTTGGCTTTTTTGTATATCTTACAAAAACCCTTTGAACAAAACTGTCTATTTATTAATACTAAAAAACAAAACTGTTGAAAATAAAATAAATTTGAACAAAATTTAAAAAACATATGTACAAAAATGTATATTGCGTTTTATAATACAGTTGTGTTGAAAATTATAAATTATTGAATAATTCAAAAACAGGCGTGTGTTTCAGAATTTGAATTTTTTTGAAAAAACTCTTAAACAATTGTTTTCTATCAACTTTATAAAAAATAAATTATTTTTCAAAAGGGAGAGAATTGCATGATCACTGAATCTAAGAATACAATTAAGCCTTACAAACATGAACCATTCACAGATTTTACAATCGAAGAAAACAAACAAGCATTTGAAAACGCTTTAAATTTAGTCAACTCTCAGTTAGGTCAAGAGTATCCGCTTATCATCGGAAGCGAACGCATTACAACCGATAAAAAAACGATCTCGGTGAATCCTGGTAATAAGACAGAAGTCATTGGTACTGTTTCCAAAGCTGATAAAGAATTGGCTGAGAAAGCCATGCAAGTAGCACTTTCCGCATTTGAAACGTGGAAACAGCATGATCCGGAAGAACGGGCAAACATTTTATTTAGGGCAGCCGCTATCCTTCGTCGCCGCAAACATGAATTCTCAAGCTACCTTGTCAAAGAGGCTGGAAAGCCTTGGAAAGAGGCGGATGCCGATACAGCTGAAGCTATTGACTTTCTTGAGTACTATGCCCGTCAAATGATGCGATTAAAAGACGGTATGCCTGTAAACAGCCGTGACGGAGAAATTAACAAGTTTACTTACATCCCACTAGGTGTTGGTATTATAATTTCACCGTTTAACTTTCCATTAGCGATTATGGCAGGAACTGTAACCGCTGCCACCGTGGCAGGGAACACCGTTCTACTTAAACCATCTGACAATACACCGGTAATCGCGGCAAAATTCGTGGAAATCATGGAAGAAGCAGGACTTCCTGCAGGGGTGTTGAACTATGTTCCGGGAGAAGGTTCCGAAATTGGTGATTACCTTGTGGATCACCCGAAAACCCGCTTCATCTCCTTTACAGGTTCCCGTGAAGTCGGCTGCCGAATCTATGAGCGGGCCGCAAAAGTACATCCGGGGCAAATTTGGTTAAAGCGTGTGATTGCCGAAATGGGTGGAAAAGATACAGTAGTCATTGATAAAGACGTAGATTTGGATTTAGCGGCCTCTTCGATTGTTTACTCGGCTTTTGGATTTTCCGGACAAAAATGTTCCGCTGGTTCCCGTGCGGTGGTACATCAGGATGTTTACGATGAAGTGCTTGAAAAAGCAGTTGCCTTAACAAAAACATTAACCATTGGAAACCCAGAAGATGCCAATACCTTTATGGGACCGGTGATCAGTCAGGCATCTTACAATAAAATCATGAAATATATCGAAATTGGCAAAAAAGAAGGCAAATTGATGGCGGGCGGAGAAGGCGACGACTCCAAAGGGTACTTTATTCAACCGTCCATCTTTGCCGATGTCGATGAAAAGGCACGTCTCATGCAGGAAGAAATCTTTGGACCGGTACTTGCTGTTTGCAAGGCACATGATTTTGACCACATGATGGAAATTGCCAACAATACGGATTATGGCTTAACCGGCGCTTTAATTACAAACAATCCTGAACACATCGAGCGGGCCAAACGAGAATTCCATGTAGGAAATCTTTATTTCAATCGCGGCTGTACGGGAGCAATTGTTGGATACCAGCCATTTGGCGGATTTAATATGTCAGGCACGGACTCAAAAGCAGGAGGACCTGATTACCTGATCCTGCACATGCAAGCAAAAACAACAAGTGAATCACTATAAGAACAAATAGGCAGCTTTTCAAAAGCTGCCCATTATAAAAATAGGAATCAATCACTTTGGAGGGATCATCTATGTTGGCAGAAGTTTCAAAAAATGTTTTTCTTTACGCCTCCCAAAGCAAGGGATTAAATAAAGCAGCAAAAAAGTGGGGACTTCGATTTGGAGCTTCTCAGGTAGTTGCGGGAGATACGATTGAAAGCGCCATTAAAAAGGTTCAAGAATTAAATAATAAAGGCTTGGTTTGTACATTGGATCATTTAGGTGAATTCGTCTTTAGCGAAAGCGAAGCAACCGAAGCAACCGAATATAATGTCAGAACATTACAAGCTATTGCCAGAGCCGGGGTAAACTGTGGTTTATCGGTAAAAATGACCCAGCTGGGGCTCGATATTGACCGGGATTTTTGTGTGAAAAATATGCGCCGAATTCTTGAAACAGCAAAGAAGAACAATAATTTCGTCCGCATCGATATGGAAGATCATGCACATTGCCAAATGACATTAGATATCCTGCGAGAATTGCGTCAAACTTATGACAATGTTGGAACTGTGATTCAAGCCTACTTATACCGTTCTGAACAGGATGTAAAGGATTTAAAAGGGATCTCTCTTCGATTAGTTAAAGGTGCTTACAAGGAACCTCTTGAAGTCGCGTTTCAGGAGAAAGAAGAAGTGGATAAAAATTATATGCGAATTATCGAAAGGCATTTGCTGAGCGGAAGCTATACTGCAATTGCTTCCCATGATCATCACATTATTGCTAAAGTCAAAGAATTCGCCCAAAAACACAATATTCCACGGAGCCAATTTGAATTTCAGATGCTGTATGGATTTAGGACAGATATGCAACTGAGTTTGGTTAGGGAAGGGTACAAAATGCGCGTTTACGTTCCTTTTGGGAATGATTGGTTTGGATATTTTATGCGCCGGTTGGCAGAAAGACCACAAAATGTAGCGTTTGCTCTTAGGGGAATCTTCTCTAGGTAATCTAAAGAACTTGTTATTAAGGGGTGTAAAAAATGGGAGTTACGATTCTTTCCAAAAATGATCAAACTCAAAAATCAGACAATCAGCAATGTGAAACGTTAGGTTTATTGAATTCAACTCAGCTCATTATAAAAGAAGCTGTACAGAAGTTAGGCTATAACAATGATATGTACGAGTTATTAAAAGAACCAGTTAGAATCCTCACGGTACGGATCCCAATCCGAATGGATGATGGTTCCATTGAAGTATTTACCGGCTATCGTTCCCAACATAACGATGCAGTAGGTCCTACAAAAGGAGGCGTACGTTTCCATCCTGAAGTGACGGAAGAAGAGGTAAAAGCACTATCGATTTGGATGAGTCTAAAATGCGGAATAGCGAATCTTCCTTACGGTGGAGGAAAAGGCGGTATTATTTGTGATCCAAGAAACATGTCCTCTGGGGAATTGGAAAGATTAAGTCGTGGATATGTTCGTGCTGTCAGCCAAATTGTGGGACCGACAAAAGATATTCCGGCACCGGATATGTACACGAACTCTCAAATTATGGCTTGGATGATGGATGAGTACAGTCGTCTTCGAGAGTTTGATTCTCCCGGATTTATTACAGGGAAACCGATTGTCTTAGGGGGCTCAGAAGGCCGTGAAACGGCAACAGCACGCGGCGTGGTAATTTGCATTGAAGAAGCGGCAAAGAAGAGGGGAATTGATTTACAAGGTGCACGTATTGTAATCCAAGGCTTTGGGAATGCAGGAAGCTTTTTGGCAAAATTCTTGCATGATGCAGGAGCAAGAGTGATTGGAATTTCGGATGCAAATGGGGCTCTTTATGATCCAGAAGGGCTGAATATTGATTATTTGCTTGATCGACGCGATAGTTTTGGTACTGTCACTAATTTATTTACCAATGTCATCACGAATCAAGAATTACTCGTAAAAGAATGTGATATTCTCGTGCCGGCTGCTATCTCAAACCAGATTACAGCACAAAATGCTCATCATATTAAGGCTTCGATTGTAGTAGAGGCAGCAAATGGGCCAACAACTCTTGAAGCAACAAAAATTTTGGATGAAAGAGGAGTCCTCCTTGTGCCAGATATATTGGCTAGTGGAGGTGGTGTCATCGTTTCTTATTTCGAATGGGTTCAAAATAATCAAGGATATTATTGGTCGGAAGAAGAAGTGGCTGAAAAACTACAAAAAGTCATGGTCGATTCCTTTAAAGCGATTTATGAAACATCACTGGCCCATAAAGTGGATATGCGTTTAGCGGCTTATATGGTTGGAATTAGAAAACCAGCTGAGGCTTCACGTTTCCGTGGCTAGGTATAAAGTTTATTTTCTTATTTAAGGTGAGGGTCTCGCTGCCTTTAAAGCAGGATAAACAACAAATTTTTATCTATCAATCTATAGAAAAAGTATGAAAATAATTCTTTAAAATTGGAGGAACTTTTTTCATGTGGATCATCACTGTCCATTCCAAGAACAACATTACAATGTTTGAGTTTGAAAATGAAAAAGAAGCAAAAGCCACTTTTGAAAGAACACAAGGCTGTAAAATTCTTACTCAAGTGATTTATTTTAATGATGATTATTTTAATTAATTTACATAGCTTATGAATTGCAGGTTCCGCATAAGCGTGTGGATGTCTACTTTGAAGCTCCTAAAACAAATTAAAATAGGTGACAGGCACCATTTCGATGGTGCCTGTCACCTGTCTTTTAGGTTTGTTTTATCCGTAGTTCCCACATGTTGCCATCATCACAACAGGTACTGATTTGTTGGTTGCCCCTTGTAGTTGTATGCCAATTACGAGGATTTCTGCAAGGATTGTGATGTCTTGTTGTATTTTTTCGAGTAGTACTGCTGCTAGAACTGCTACTTGAACTGCTGCTAGAACTGCTCGATGTGTGTTGGTTTCTTGTTGTATTTCTGCGGGCAGTATTTCCAAAACCTGGATCACGGAACATGAAATCACCGAATTCGGATCTTCTTACTTCCTCCGCAGCGCTTTGGATTCCTTCTGCTGAAAAATCGCTCATTTTTGCACCTCCTTTAATTCAAGAAAAGGGAGTACGAAAACTGAAAAGACCTGTCTATTCCATAAAACCCTCTCTTCTCTTACTAAGTTACGTACGGATACCCCAATTTGCATGGGTCAAATGCCTAATGACGGGGAAATTGCCTGATGATAGGTGACATGCGTTTAATATCCCACATACGATTATTAGAGGGAGTGATATACAATGGACGAGGGTAAAAAAATAGCACAATACAAGCTTTTTATAAACTCCATTGATCTAAGAGAACTCAAAAGAGATATTTGGATTGACGATCCGATCCCGGCGCGATTGTCAGTAGATGGGAAAAAACTCGAGATTGACCTTAGTTACCGCGGCTCGCATATCCGGGATTTTATTAAGAAATCCTATCAAATCACTTACTATAAACCTGTTCAATTCAGGGGCTCGAAACAAGTCCACTTAAATGCTGAATTTAAAGATCCCTCCTTAATCCGCAATAAACTGAGCTTTGATTTCTTTTCTGAAATCGGTGTGCTCGCTCCACAATCAAGGCATGCTTTTTTAACGCTTAATGGGAAACCAGAAGGGGTATATTTAGAAATCGAATCTGTTGATGAAAACTTTCTGATAAGAAGAAAATTACCGAACGGGGCAATATTTTACGCGATAGATGGGGATGCCAACTTTTCACTCATGAGTGATTTAGATAAAAATACGAAAAAATCCTTGGCATTAGGCTATCTAAAGAAATGGGGAGCATCTTCAGATGACTTTTATTTACAAGATTTTATTTTTAAAATAAATACGTTTCAAAGATTAGAGTTTGAAAAAGAAATCGGGAAATATGTACATGTGGAAAAATACTTACGATGGGTAGCGGGGGTTATTTTTACCGCGAATTACGATGGGTTCGTCCATAATTATGCGCTTTATCGAAATGGGGATACAAGCCTTTTTGAAATCATTCCTTGGGATTATGATGCTACTTGGGGCAGGGATGTGAATGGCAAACGGATGGAGGCGAATTACGTACCGATTGAAGGTTTTAATACCTTGACTGCCAGGCTCTTGGATGTGGATCGGTTTCGTAAGTATTACCACAGCCTCCTAAAAAACATTATGAATGAACAATTTACGATAACGTATTGGATTCCAAAAGTAGAGAAGCTGCTTCAATCCATTCGGCCGTACGTATTGCTTGATCCCTATAAAAATCAAGTAATCGATACATTCGATAGGGAGTTGGAAGTAATAAAATTGTATATGATAGAAAGAAGAGACTATTTAACAAAGAAATTATCAACAATTGAATAAATACATGGAGCGTTCCTGGTAAATCGGGAACGTTTTTTTCGTATTTAAATTATTTTACTATTTTAATTTTATACGATTAATTAAACGTATATAAACTATTAAAACCTTAGAAACGTTGATTATACGTAAAAAATAAACTTTATAAAGAATTTATTGTTCTTTAAAAGAAATATATTATAATATTATTGTAGGGGATCTTTTTACATAAGCACCATATTCATCCATCCTTGATTCAAAGGTTCAATACAAAAAAATTAGGGAGAGATGCTGATGTCTTATGATTAATTTCAAAAAACTGAAAAGAGTCGGACGGAAAGTTCAAGGGAGCGTGATGGCGGGGCTTTTGGCAGTTGCTGTAATTCCAATTACAAGCAGTGCTAATGCTCCATCAGCATTAGCAGCGATGGCTCCTGATGGTACCCCGGATTATTACAACACGCCAAACTATGCCAACAGCCAGCTGCCAGAGGTTGATGCTAAAGGAAATATTGTTGCGAACACAGGAATCCGAAAATTTGTCGACGGACTGCCGGGATTGGGAAAAGCAAACGAAAATAACCTTGGTCAATATTTGCCGGTTGCAATCCCTGATACGACCACCTATCCTGGAACGGATTACTATGAAATCTCTTTAGTGCAATACACCGAAAAGATGCATAGTGATTTGCCGCCCACCACACTTAGAGGTTATGTGCAAACCAATACGACAGATGAAACCGTAAGTAAGCCAAGCTATCTTGGACCTATGATTATTGCTCAAAAGAATCGCCCCGTCCGTGTCAAATTTACGAATAAATTGGGAACAGGCAAAGACGGTGATTTGTTTTTACCTGTTGATACATCGCTTATGGGGACCGGAATGGGACCAGATAGGCAGCATATGTATACACAAAATCGAGCAACGCTTCATTTGCATGGAGGTCTAACGCCGTGGATCAGTGATGGAACACCGCATCAATGGATAACTCCTGCCGGGGAAGATACTCCTTATCCAAAGGGTGTTAGTGTGAAAAACGTTCCTGATATGCCTGACCCTGGAGATGGGTCAATGACCTTCTTTTACACAAATCAACAGAGTGCCCGCTTGATGTTTTATCACGATCACACCTACGGGCTTACCCGTTTGAATGTCTATGCAGGTGAGGCAGCAGGATATCTTCTTCGTGATGATGTAGAGAAGCGATTAATTAACGCCGGAATTATTCCGAAAGATGAAATTCCACTAATCGTTCAAGATAAGACGTTTGTGCCAACCGATAACCAATTAACAGCAACAGACCCAACCTGGGATAAAACCAAATGGGGAGGACAAGGAAATCTATGGTTTCCACACGTTTATATGCCAAACCAGAATCCTTATACCCTTGAAGGTTCCAGTCCAATGGGACGCTGGGATTATGGTCCATGGTTCTGGCCGCCAAACACAAGCTTAAAAAATGACCCGGTTGATAATCCTTTATACGATTCAAATGACCCCAACCATGTACAGCCGCTGAAGAACCCGGGTGTTCCCAAGGTTTCTGCCGTTCCGGAAGCATTTATGGATACACCAGTGATAAATGGCACGGCTTATCCAACACTGACCGTCGATCCTAAAGCATACCGTTTCCGAATTCTAAACGCATCGAATGACCGGATGTGGAATCTTCAGCTATATCAATCAAAAGCAAGCTTTGAAAATAAGGATGGAACGATGTGGGATCAGGCCGGCAAATTGCTAGATGCCGATTTTGATGAGGTACCAATGGTTGATGCCGTGAAGAGGACTGGATACCCTGCCACATGGCCAAGTGATGGAAGGGATGGGGGCGTCCCTGATCCAGGAGCAGTTGGACCAAATATGATTCAAATCGGGAATGAAAGTGGATTCCTGCCAAATGCTGTGGAACTTAAAAATCAGCCAATTGATTATGAATATGGCCGCAGAAGCATTACCGTTCTAAACGTTTCCAGCAAGACCCTTCTTTTAGGACCGGCTGAGCGGGCGGACGTAGTGGTCAACTTTAGCAAATACGCAGGGAAGACACTTATCCTTTATAATGATGCGCCTGCACCGGTTCCTGCTTTTGATCCGCGCTATGATTATTACACAGGGGACCCGGACCAATCTGCTACAGGGGAAAATACAGGCGGAGCACCTACAACCATACCTGGTTATGGTCCTAATACAAGAACGATTATGCAAATTAAGGTAGCTGCTGCTGCTTCAAATGCAACAGATACTACCCAAACAACGTTGGACAATTTAAAAACGGCTATTCCAAAAGCATTTGCTGCCGACCAAAATCCAGTGATTTTTCCGAATTTAAACAAGGAAAAATGGGTGAATATTCAAGATACATCGACCACCTTTACACCGTATGGAAGTACGACACCATTAAAAATGGATTTGCAGCCAAAAGCCATTGCGGAAGAATTTGAACAAAATTATGGCCGAATGGATGCCACATTGGGTGTTGAAATGCCGAATACCAATTTTCAGAATCAAACCACGATTATGCTGGGATATATCGATCCTGCTACAGAAGATTTGACAGATTCCATCACACCGATGAGTCCTGTTGCAGGCGATGGAACGCAGATTTGGAAGATAAGCCACAACGGAGTCGATACCCATGCCATCCACTTCCACTTATTTGACGTGCAAATTGTCAACCGCGTGGGCTGGGATGGGTCGATAAGATTTCCTGATCCGAATGAACAGGGCTGGAAGGATACAGTGCGAATGAATCCTTTAGAGGATTGTATTGTCGCTCTCCGACCGGTGGCGCCAAAATTGCCGTTTGGTTTGCCTGATAGTATTCGTCTCCTTGATCCAACCATGCCAGAAGGTTCAACAACAGGTTTCATGAACGTGGATCCAAAAACAGGGAATCCGGTAACCGTCACAAACCAAATGACAAATTTTGGTTGGGAATATGTATGGCATTGCCATCTTCTAGGGCATGAAGAAAACGATATGATGCGCACGATGATTTTCCACTTTGCACGGGTGAAACCAAAGGCATCAACACTTAGTGTTACCAGGATTTCAGGGGGGAATTCTACACTAAACTGGATAGACGCCACACCGGCAAATGTTGCGTATATGACCACGCTTGGAGATCCGAGCAATGAGATTGGTTTCAAAATAATGCGTGCCCCGGTGGCAAATGGAGTCGTTGGCTCATACTCACAAATTGGTATGGCATTAGCTAACGTTACTTCGTTTACCGATAATACCGCAGATGTAAATACAACCTATCGCTATATTGTAAATGCGTACAATGCTACAGGTGATACAGATTCAAATGCAGTGGAAGCAGCTGGTCTGCCTTTAGCACCGACTAATCTTAAAGCTGTACAGTCTGGTCAGAATGCAAGTTTAACCTGGACTGATAACGCAACAAACGAAACAGGATTTGTTGTAGAACGGTCCTCAGATGGGGTGGATTTTTCCGTAATCGGAACCCCGGGCCAGTTAAAGAATACAGGCATACAAAGTTTTACAGACAGCTCAGTGGCACCGGGCACATACACGTATCGAGTCAAAGCTGTAAATGGTACATTGGAATCGGCGTATTCAAATTCGGCTGCTGTTACCATTGTTAACATACCTCCACCACCAGCACCGAATGCTCCAAACAATTTAAAAGCAACTTTACAAGATGGTCTAGCAGTTAATTTGACTTGGAGAGATAATGCAAATAATGAAACGGGTTTTGTCGTTGAACGTTCAATGAATGGAGGCAACTATTCCGTCATTGCAACACTGGGTTCACGAAATAGTACTGGCAATGTCAGCTTTACTGACCTAACCGTTGCAGCAGGGAATGCGTATTCTTATAAAGTTAAAGCGATGAATGGAATAACTTCATCCAGCTATTCGAGCACTGTGCAGGTAAACGTACCGAATATTCCTAGTGCTCCTACCAATTTGCAAATCACCGCCCAAAGAGTAAATGGCTCGGATACGATTACACTTTTCTGGTCGAAGCCATCTGGAACAGTTACTTCATACAATGTTCAATATGCCACCAATAGTGGATTTACACAAAATGTTTCGTCGGCAAATGTAACATCAGCTTATTTTACGAAATCCGGTTTTAACAGGAATGTAACCTACTATTTCAGAGTACAAGCATTGAATCCAAGCGGTTCTTCCCCATGGTCTTCTGGCGTTAATGTCCGTACACCTTAGAGGATCACATAAACCTTTATAAATAATGAAAAGGAGGCAACAGAATGAGGAAAAGGCTTATTTATATGTCAGTGCTTGCCGCTTTGCTCGTGGGGATATGCTCTGTAGTGGCGGTATGGCATGACAATATTGCATTAGCCAAAAAACAATCAGCTATGAAAATTACACCTGCGGAAAGAATGGCAAGATATTCAGTAAAGAAAAATCATAAAGCAGTAACTCCAATTCGCAGGAGCCGTTTAACCCAAATAAATGTCATTACTGAATCAGCAAAGGTTCTGGGCACGTTGCCAATAAACATCATCGATCAGATGAAAAAAGGAAAAACATTGGTTCAAATCGCACAAGATAGGGGATTGACCAAAGCACAATTTTTAAAGAAACTAACTGATTTAGATAATCAAACTGTCACATCAGCGGTTAATTCGGGAATGATTTCCAAAAAACAAGGAGATGTGATAAAACAAGGTCAGACCGAACGGCTAAAGAATAATTTAAATCTTAAAGCCATTGACGTCAATGACCATCAGGCCATGGATATATGAACCATTAATTAAAAAGAAAGCAAAACACAAAAAACCTAATCCGATTCAGGACTAGGTTTTTTGTGTTATGATTTCCGGCTCTGAAAAAAAAGAAGTAACCAAATCATTGAGCTGACTGAGGTCAACCTTATTAATAAAATCTAATTCTGTAGTTAAGGTTAGCAAAGCACTCTCAATAATAAACTTTCGCGGTTCCCTCGATTGCAATAATTCATCCAGAACAAAGTCCAACAATTCATAATACTTCACTTGAGCTTCTTGCACTTGTACTTCTTTATTTATGGTTTTCTTAATTTCGTTTGTGGTATGGATCAGCTCTTCTTTAAATAAATGATCACTCTTTTGACAATTTGGAAACCACGTTTCCAATAATTCTGGATTTAGTAATTGCTCTCCCGATTCCGCAACTTCGTCAATTATTTTTACGATTCGGTTAACACTGAATTTAACGACACGGTGGATTTTTGTATGTTCGCCATTGGCTAAAAAATCAAAATGAAGATTTAATTGAACCATTCCCATAAACATGATGGCACAATCTAATAAGTAGGGTTTTTTTGCTTCGCCAAAGAGATCGATGAACCTTTGATAGACCCAGCGGAGCATCATCATTTGTCCACGTTTGAGAAATTCCTTCATTTCCTTATCATTCGAAAAAAATACTTCCTCAAATAGAGCAAATAACTTATTTTTCTTATTTGACTTCATTTGCAATTCCATTTGTTTGATAAAAATCTCAATATCAGCCGGGTCCTGACCAATCAGCAGTTTGTTCCGTTCTATATCCATTTTCTTAAAGATGGTTTTAAAAATGGCGATTAGTAATTCATTTTTAGAAGAAAAATAGTTATAAAAAGTTCCTTTAGAAATACCGCTGAATTCCAAAATATCCTGGATAGACGTAGCTTGAAAACCCTTATCGATAAATAATTGATGCGCTTTTTCTATTACATGCTGCTTCCGATCTTTCAATAAAATCACCTTGATTTCCATTTGTACTCCCTGTATAAATATATAGTACATTATTTTATTAGTTAAAACAAACCTAGTAAAAAAGGATTATTTTTCAGTTGCATAATTTGAACTGCTGGTATATGATAATGTCTATGTGAAATATAAGTACAAAAAATTGAACCAAAGGTTTAAAGGGGGAACTAACATGGATCAATCGATGAATCAAACAAATCGCCCTCCATACGGGATTCTTGCCATCCTGATGATTGGCGCTTTTATTTCAATGTTAAATGAGACATTGCTTAATATCGCATTACCATCTATTATGAAAGACCTAAGTATTGGAGCGTCGACGGTACAATGGCTTTCTACAGGTTATATGCTTATAAATGGAATCATGATTCCAGCAACAGCGTTTTTAATTCAAAGATATACGGTGCGCCGGTTATTTTTAACGGCGATCAGCTTATTTTTAGTTGGGACCATTCTTGCGGGTTTTGCACCTAATTTCTCGATTTTGTTAGTGGCAAGGATGATTCAGGCATCCGGCTCGGCTATCATGATGCCATTATTAATGAATGTTATGTTAACAAGCTTCCCGCCTGAAAAACGCGGTGCGGCGATGGGGTTATTTGGGTTAGTGTTTATCTTTGCACCAGCTGTGGGACCTACTTTATCTGGCTGGTTAGTTGAACATTATGATTGGAGAATGCTTTTCCATATTGTAACGCCAATCGCAGCAGCCATTCTATTAGTTGGAATTTTCTTACTGAAGGATAAAAAGGAACATGTTGAAATTAAACTTGATGCGTTATCCTTTGTGTTATCAAGTATAGGATTTGGCGGAATCCTTTATGGATTTAGTTCAGCTGGTAACAAGGGCTGGGATAGCCCAGAGGTTTATATAACAATTATCGTAGGGGTAATTTCTTTAATCCTTTTCATATGGCGCCAATTAAAACTAGATGTTCCAATGCTTAATTTCCGAATTTATAAATATCCAATGTTTACTTTATCATCAGCCATTTCTATCGTGATTACAATGGCAATGTTCTCTGCAATGCTGCTACTACCAATCTATGTACAATCGATTCGCGGGATATCCCCGATTAAATCTGGATTACTTTTATTGCCAGGGTCTTTATTAATGGGAATTATGTCACCAATTACTGGTAAATTATTCGATAAATATGGCGGTCGTGTCCTTGCGATCATTGGCTTAACGATTACAACACTTACGACATATTTTCTAAGCAAATTAACACTTGATACGACCTATACGGAATTAATTTTGATTTATTCTGCGCGGATGTTCGGGATGTCAATGGTTATGATGCCAGTAATGACAAACGGCTTAAACCAATTACCGACTCGTTTTTATCCACATGGTACCGCGATGAACAGCACATTGCAGCAGGTTTCTGGTGCAATCGGTTCAGCTTTATTGGTCACGATTATGTCCAACAGGACAAAAACACACGCTGCAGATTTATTGGCAGCGGCAAAGAAACATGTTGCGGCAAATCCAACACCGGCGGCAATGGCAGAAATGAAACAAATCCCACTAAAGGCTATGCTAGAAGGGATTAATGATTCATTCTTGGTTTCGTGTGCTATTGCCTGTGTGGCACTCGTGCTTGCGTTCTTCATTAAACGTTCTAAACAGGCAGAGGACGTTCAGGATGTAAAATCTCAAAATAAAAAAGTAGCAAAAAAATTAGTGGAAAACTAATTTCATAAGAAAGGGCATCGGTTTTATCGATGCTCTTTTTTTTTATTTCAATATTTTCAACTAAAATCCTGTTCCGATATCGAAATGGCTGAACCGCTTGACGTATGCTCATTAACCCATCCAAGAGAGGCGCCCGAAACCGCGGACCAGTTGGGAATATCAGATTGGTGCTGTTCGACCCAGCTCATACAAAACTGGGGATCAATATTATAGTCGAGGCACTGGGATAAAAACGCTTGAATCGTTGCCTCATTACAGTTTTCCCATGAGCCGCATGTGTTGCTAAAAACATTTTCCATTTTAGTCAATACGGAAAGTTCATTTATGAAATGACTAAATTGATTATCATTTGTCACATCCATTCCTCCTTGTCATAATTTATTAATCGCTACTAACGATGACATCTTAAGTATGTCCAAGGAAAAATAATTTAATTGCCACAATCTTATTATTATATGCAAAAATGTCTATTTGTTTTATATCGTAAAACATATAATTTAATCCTTCTAAACAAAACTGCGCCAATAGGAGTCGCAGTTTATTTGTTTTTTCGACAATATTTTTGGTAATGTCGAAACCTTTTAAGGGATTAATAATGAACAGATATAATAACTGATTCGGCTTTATAGGAGAAAAAGTAGGTAAATTCAGAAAAACTAGCTATTTTATTATATTTTTCTAATCTAATAATAAAAATTTAAATTCGAGTTTATTTTACAAAATATTTGAATTATTTGTGATAAATTGATAGAGTATTCATAATAATTGCACAAGTTGTTGGACGTTTATTTTACATAACGGAAAGTTAATATGGTGCACCATTTTACAGGTTGTATAATGAAAACTAGTTTTACTGCCTGTAAAATTAAAATATAGTGCAGAATATTCTGTTAACTAAAGATTACATAAGAAAGTGTAAAGGAGGAAGGTAATCGAATTAATTTTTTCCGATAATTTTTAAAGCGCTTTCATTTTCATTTTATTATGAATTCTGGAATCTTAAGACTAAAACAGGAAAAAAGGAGGCTTTCTCTTTGGAAAATAAAAAAATGCAGCGTATTTCCTTTACTGATCTTGAAAAAAACTTTCAAGAGGTAGAACCCGCATTAACCAACCGTGAAGCGGTAGAAGAATCCAATCGATGCCTATACTGTTATGATGCCCCTTGTATTAAGGCCTGTCCGACAGGTATTGATATTCCTACATTTATTAAAAAAATAGCCTCAGGGAATTTGCTTGGATCAGCAAAAACCATTATGTCCTCGAATCCAGTTGGAGCAAGCTGCTCAAGGGTTTGCCCTACTGAAGAGCTTTGCGAGGGTGCATGTGTCTTGAATCACTCTACTAAACCAATCATGATTGGAAACCTGCAAAGATATGCTACCGACTGGGCCATACAAAACGAACAAACTCTTTTCCAACCAGGGGAATCTAACGGAAAGACCGTTGCCGTCATCGGCGGTGGACCTGCCGGGTTATCTGCAGCAAGAGAACTGGCACGATTAGGGTTCGATGTAACAATATTTGAAGCTGCCGAAAAGGCAGGCGGATTAAATACATATGGTATTGTTTCATTCCGTCTGCCTCAATCTATTTCATTCTGGGAAGTGGAACAGGTTGAAAAACTTAACGTTAATATCCGGACAAACACTAGGGTTGGAAGAGATATTTCGCCAGAATATTTGCAGGAGAATTTCGATAAAATTGTTCTGGCAACAGGAATGGCTCATGTTCCAAACTTAGGTGTTGAAGGGGAAAACTTAGAGGGTGTCTTTGACGCCATTGAATTTGTAAAAGCAACGAAGAGCGGGTTGTTATCTTCAGATCTTATTGGCAAGCGGGTCGTGGTTATTGGTGCTGGAAACACTGCGATTGACGGTGCAACTTGCTCCGTTCGATTAGGTGCCGAAAATGTCAAAATCCTTTATCGCAGAACCGAAGAAGAAATGACCGCCTATGACTTCGAATATGAATTTGCTAAACAAGACGGTGTTGAATTCCGTTGGTTGACGGCTCCAAAACGAATCATCGGTGATGAATTTGGCAAAGTATCAGGGATTGAGTGTATTAAAATGGAGCTGGGTGAGCCGGAAAAAGACGGGCGCCGCAGCCCGGTGGCGATTAAAGGCTCAGAATATATGATCCCGGTTGATGCAGTTGTGAAAGCCATCGGTCAGACTAGATACATTGAATTAATTGAATCGTTTGGCCTCGATCATAAAGGCGGCGTGGTCCAAGTGGAGAAAGATACCTTCCAAACTTCTAATCCCAACATTTTTGCATGCGGCGATGTTGTGTTTGGCAAGGGAAAAGGAGATGCCATGGTGGTAACGGCTGCCCAGCAAGGAAAAGACGTGGCTTACGCCATTCATAATCAATTTGCTGCCATAGGAATTGTCTAAACAGTACCTATACTAGAATGATAGAATCTTCATATTTAACATTGAAGGGGGATAAAAGGATGGCAGATTTACGAATTAATCTTGCAGGGATTAAGTCACCAAATCCGTTTTGGCTTGCCTCTGCACCGCCAACGAATTCAGGATATCAGGTGCAGCGCGCCTTTGAAGCTGGTTGGGGTGGGGCAGTGTGGAAAACATTGGGTGATCCGATATTAAATGTTTCCTCCAGGTTTGCAGCAGTAAGCTTTAACGGTCAGCGAGTTGCCGGGTTCAATAATATCGAGTTGATTACCGACAGACCTTTAGATGTTAATTTAAAGGAAATTTATGAAACGAAAAAACGGTTTCCAAACCATGCGATCATTGCATCGTTAATGGTCGAGCCTAAACAGGAAAAATGGCATGAAATTGTCAAACGAGTAGAAGATGTTGGCGTTGATGGCTTGGAGTTAAACTTTGGCTGTCCACATGGAATGGCTGAGAGGGGAATGGGCGCAGCTTCAGGGCAGGTACCAGCCCTTGTAGAACGTCAGACTTATTGGGTAAAAGAAGTAGCGAAAACACCAGTTATCGTAAAATTAACGCCCAATATTACGGATATAACCGTAACGGCTGAAGCAGCTGTCCAAGGAGGAGCAGATGCTATCAGTATGATTAACACAATCAATAGCTTAGCTGGAGTGGATCTAGACTCCTGGAATACGATCCCGCATGTTGCTGGTAAGGGTGCCCACGGCGGCTATTGCGGTCCGGCAGTTAAGCCGATTGCCTTAAATATGGTCGCAGAATGTGCAAGAAATTCCAGAATCAATGTTCCGATTTCTGGAATAGGCGGAATTTCCAATTGGCAGGATACGGTGGAATTTTTACTAATGGGTGCAACAGGTGTCCAAGTCTGTACAGCCGCGATGCACCACGGCTTCCGCATTGTGGAAGACATGATTGAAGGATTAAGCAATTATTTAGATTCAAAAGGTATTTCATCTGTTAACGAAATTATCGGAAAATCTGTTCCGAGGTACTCAGATTGGGGCAACTTGGATCTAAACTATAATATTGTCGCAAAAATTAATCCCGATGTTTGCATCAATTGTAATAAGTGTCATATCGCTTGTGAGGATACCTCACACCAATGTATTGATATGCTGACTGATGCAAATGGTAAAAGTTATCTTAAAGTACGTGAAGAAGATTGCGTTGGCTGTAACTTGTGCTCAATTGTCTGCCCGGTTGATGGCGCGATTGACATGATTGAGGTCAAAAATGGGCTTCCACCAATGACCTGGAATGAACGCCAGGCCGCATTAGGTGCTGCCGCAGAATGTAAAGTCGATGTGACGAAATAATTTAGGAGGATGATAGATATGAAGAAACTTATTAAAAATGGAACTGTGGTAACAGCTTCTGATATTTTTCAAGCGGAAATTCTAATTGAGGATGGAAAAGTAGCACAAATAGGATCGAATCTATCTACTCTAGGCGCAGAGGTCATCGATGCGAAGGGCTGCTATGTATTCCCTGGAGGGATTGACCCGCATACTCACTTCGACATGCCTTTTGGCGGTACTGTAACGAAGGATGATTTTGAAACAGGGTCAATCGCTGCCGCTTTTGGTGGAACGACATCGGTTATCGATTTTTGTTTAACAGAAAAAGGAGTACCTTTAAAAAATGCCATTCAAACCTGGCATGGTAAAGCCGATAATAAATCCGTTATCGATTATGGCTTCCACTTAATGATTGGCGAAATCAATGACAATGTATTAGGTCAGTTGCCACAAGTCATTAACGAAGAAGGGATTTCCTCTTTTAAAGTATTTATGGCTTACAAAAATGTACTTCAAGCCGATGACGAAACCTTATTCCGTACTCTTACCTTTGCAAAAGAGCATGGAGCGCTGGTGATGGTACATGCTGAAAACGGCGATGTCATTGATTATCTAACGAAAAAAGCATTGGCGGAAGGTAAAACAGACCCAATTTACCATGCGTTAACAAGACCGCAGGAATTAGAGGGAGAGGCGACTGGACGGGCAGCGAAGCTTACCGGCCTGGCAAACTCTCAATTGTATGTCGTTCATGTTACCTGTGCTGATGCCGTTGAGCAAATCGCCGAAGCGCGCCGAAAAGGTTTTGATGTATGGGGTGAAACCTGTCCGCAATATTTAGTTCTTGATCAAAGCTATATGGAAAAGCCTAATTTTGAAGGCGCCAAATATGTTTGGTCACCGCCATTAAGAGAAAAGTGGAATCAAGAAGTATTGTGGAATGCCTTGAAAAATGGCGACCTGCAAACATTAGGATCAGACCAATGTTCGTTCGACTTTAATGGGCAAAAAGATTTAGGCAAAGGCGACTTTTCAAAAATTCCTAACGGTGGACCAATCATCGAAGATCGTTTTTCAATCTTATTCTCAGAAGGTGTCAAGAAAGGCCGCATTAGCTTGAATCAGTTTGTTGAACTTACTTCAACAAGGGCAGCTAAATTATTCGGCCTATTCCCGAAAAAAGGTACGATTGCTGTTGGAGCTGATGCCGATATCGTTATTTTCGATCCAAACGTTGAGAGAGTCATTTCTGCTGAAACCCATCATATGGCTGTTGACTACAATGCCTTTGAAGGGATGAAAGTAACCGGTGAACCTGTTTCAACATTAGTACGCGGTGAATTTGTTGTTCGCGATAAACAATTTGTCGGAAAACCTGGTTCGGGTCAATTTTTAAAGAGAGCCAAATATAACACACCCATTAACCAAAGTGAGACATTATCCATTAATTAACATAAAGGAATCCTTATGATTTTATCGAATTAAATAGGTATAGAGCTGCTTGCCTATTGCCATCTATTTTTGATAGGGGGGGTAAGATGTCTGAACATCAACAATTTTTAGCTGAACGGGATCAGATTGATTTTCTTATTCAAAAGGGTTATCGAATTAATAGTATAAGTGAGCATTTAAATGGCTCTTCAGTAAATTTCATTCATCCTGTAGAGAATAAACAGGAAACACTATTAGTCGGTAATGCCAACGCCAGAAAGTATTTTGCCAGCTTGTTTATTCAACAGAATAATAGATAGAGATGATTATTGGGGGGAAGGTATGGAATTCTTACTGAGAACAAAAGATAATGCCTATCCTTGCGTGGTGACCATAGATGAAGATAACGGACGCTATACAATTCGTAAATCAGATTCAAGTGGTGAGGTTTTCAATTCACCCAAGGAATTAATTGCATGGATTTTGGGAAATTGGAGATCCGATGATTTTTTAAACAAGGAAGAATTTGAGGAAATGCTAGAAGAAATTCGTATATACTTCCCAATCATTCATTAAAAGAGAAGAAGAAAGGGTTTGGTTTTTTGCCAATCCCTTTCTTTCTTAAATTACATAAAAGAGGACAATACGATGAAAGAAAATTTGCAATTAAAAGTATCTTATATATTACGGCGAAAGCACTTTAAAGATGCAATGGTGGTAGCTGGAATTGAAGGTCTGCAGCGTATGGTGAAGTGGGTTCATGTTCTGGAAGTAACCAGTGTTCAGAATTTATTGAGTGGACAGGAATTGATTCTTTCAACAGGTGTGGCATGGAGAGAGGAGAATTTATTTGTCTCTATGATTCAGCAGCTTATTGACAATCAAGCGGCTGGCTTATGTCTTGAGCTTGGGACCTATATAACCGATATTCCAGCAATTGCGATTGAAATTGCCAATCAACATCAATTTCCAATCATCGTCTTCCCAAAAGTGGTTCCGTTCGTTGAAATTACACAGGATATTCATTCCATCATGATCAATCAGCAATATCAGATGATTTCCGACTTGGAGAACTATTCACAAAGCTTAAATAAACAGCTGTTAACCATTGAGTCTTACGAGGATATCCTCCAATTTATTTTCGCGACATTAGATGTTCAAATCATTTTTCGCTTGAAAAATCTGGAGTATGAATTTGTCCCTGAAATGAATCAAGAGGCGCAGCGAACACTCATTTCTCAAATGGATAAAGCCAAAAAAGAATCAAGCCATCATTTCGCCTTTTCTCCGATCAATCTATTCGGCCAGGAATATGCTGAACTGATTATTTATTCAAAGGAAATTCCAATTAGCGAATTTGATTTATTAATTTTGGATCGTACGGCAACAGCCCTCGCGCAGCATTTATTAAGGGAATTATATGTCGAAGAAAAAAAGCGTGTGGAAGAATTTGAGTGGCTTCAAGGCTGGCTCGATGGTGAGCAATCGCTCGATAGCATTAGTGAATACCTGGTGGAAAATGGGATCAAACCAAAAACAAATGATGCGGTTGTTCTCATCGCCAAGGTGTCGTCCTTAAAGGAAAAATTTAGCCAGGATGTCACCTATTTAAAATTGCTGTTCCGCTCTGTGTTAGAACAAAATGGCTTTGCTTTGTTCTCTGTTGAAAAAAGAAATGAACTGATTTTCATTTTATTAAACAACCGCCCAAAGAAAAATCTGAAAGAACGGATCAAAAAAGCGATTGATACGATCAATGATTCAGAATTTATCAAAAAGCATAATTCTACCAAAGTTTTTATCGGTGCAGGAAAATTCATTGAATTATTAAATGATATCCATAAAAGTTATACTACAGCAAAGGAAACCGTTCGGATTCAGCATAATTTAACAAAAAAGGAAATTTATTATTTTTATGAGGATTTGCATTTATATCGACTAATTTCGCAAATTAATAGACATATAGATTTGCAGGATCTTGTAAGGGAATATTTACATCCGGTTTTACAATATGACCAAAAATACAATGGAAAGCTGCTCGAGACATTAAAGGTTTATTTGGAGTGTAATGGTTCAAAGCAGGAAACCTCCAACCGGCTTTTTATTGTCAGACAGACGTTATATCACCGGCTCCAAAAACTTGAAAACCTATTGGGAGCTGACTTTATGGACCATGAAAAACGGGTAGCCATTGAGTTCATGATCCTGGCTAATGATTATTTGTCACCTTCCCAGGCAATTCAGGACTTAAAGGCACGTTAAAAAAAATTGGCGTTAAAGGTTTCAATATTGTTCAAATTGTCGAAAAATTAGCAACGCTAATTTTACACTTTGTCTAATGAAACCTATGAAAAGATAAGCGATAATTAACTTATAAGTTTTCCATTACTTAAAAATTATTCTAAAAAATTAGGAGGACAAAACATGAGTATTACAAAGAATGACACAACTGTATTAAAGAATTATATCAATGGTGAATGGGTAAGCTCCAATAGCGAGCAAACTCTTGATGTATTAAATCCAGCAACAAATGAAATTTTGGCTAAGGTCCCTGTTTCAACGAAGGAAGATGTTAATCAAGCTGTTGCAGCTGCCAAAGATGCTTTTAAATCTTGGAAAAATGTTCCTGTACCAAAAAGAGCAAGGATCCTATTTAAGTTTCATACTTTGTTATCCGACAACCATGAAGAGCTTGCCAAATTGATTGTTCAGGAAAATGGAAAGGCTTTCAAAGAGGCCTATGGCGAGGTTCAACGGGGAATCGAATGTGTCGAATTCGCTGCTGGTGCACCAACCTTAATGATGGGTGAAAATCTTTCTGGAATTGCTGAAAATATCGATTCAGAAATGTTCCGTTATCCATTGGGTGTTGTGGGCGGTATTACTCCGTTTAACTTCCCGATGATGGTTGCACTTTGGATGTTCCCAATGGCGGTTGCCTGTGGAAATACATTCGTATTAAAACCATCTGAGCGCACTCCGCTTTTAGCTAATCGATTAGCCGAGCTTTTCACTGAAGCTGGTGCTCCAAAAGGAGTATTGAGTGTCGTTCACGGTGCACATGATGTTGTTAATGGTTTACTTGACCATAAAGATATTGCTGCTATTTCATTTGTTGGTTCACAGCCAGTTGCTAAATATGTATACGAGCGTGCAGCTGCAGAAGGAAAGCGTGTCCAAGCCCTTTCTGGTGCCAAAAACCATCACATTGTTATGCCGGATGCCGATTTAGACAAGGCTGTTTCAAATATTATTAGTTCCACTTTCGGAAGTGCCGGACAGCGCTGTATGGCATGTAGTGCAGTGGTTGTTGTCGGTGACAATGCACCATTCCTTGCGGCTTTAAGTAAAGCAGCTGATGAATTAATTATCGGAAACGGTATGGAAGATGAGGTGCTTTTGACTCCTGTAATCCGTAAGGAACAGCGCGAGAGAGCCCTTGGTTATATCGAAAAAGGAATCGCAGAAGGTGCCGAGCTAATCAGAGATGGCCGCAGAGAAATCAATGACCTTCCTGAAGGAAATTTCATGGGACCAACTATTTTTGATCATGTAACACCAGATATGACGATTGCTAAGGAAGAAATTTTTGCTCCTGTACTAAGTCTTCTACGTGCGAAGGACTTAGATGAAGGGTTGGAATATATCCGTAAATCCAGATTTGGTAACGGCGCTACCATTTATACAAACGATGCAAAAGCAGTTCGTCAATTCCGTGAAGAAGCTGATGCCGGAATGCTTGGCATTAACGTAGGCGTACCTGCAACAATGGCCTTCTTCCCATTCTCAGGTTGGAAGGATTCATTCTACGGTGACCTCCATGTAAACGGTAAAGACGGCTTAAACTTCTATACTCGTAAAAAAATGATTACTTCTAGATTCTAAATAAAATAGGGAAGCGCCCGTTAACCGATAGATACGAGCGGCTGGGCGCTTCTTTTAAAAGCTTATTTTGGGAAAAGCTAAAAATTGATCTAATAAAAAAAAGGAGTGAACATAATGGTAAAAACAAGTGATTCTCAGGAAACATTACTCGAGCAGGATGATCGGTATCTTTGGCATGCAATGAAGCCTTATAATCCTAAGGCAACCCTTGTCGCTAAAAAGGCTGAAGGTTCATGGGTAACAGATGTGGATGGAAACCGTTATTTAGATGCGATGGCAGGCCTATGGTGTGTCAATGTTGGTTACGGAAGACAAGAGCTTGCTGAAGCTGCTTATGAGCAATTAAAAGAATTAGCTTATTTCCCGCTTTCTCAAAGTCATGTACCTGCTATTAAACTAGCTGAAAAATTGAATGAAATGCTTGGAGATGAATACGTCATCTTCTTCTCGAATAGCGGTTCTGATGCAAACGAAACGGCATTTAAAATCGCCCGACAATACCACCAGCAAAATGGTGAACCAAATCGTTTCAAAATCGTTTCCCGCTACCGTGGATACCATGGTAACTCTGGTATGGCATTGGCAGCTACTGGTCAAGCGCAAAGGAAATTTAAATATGAGCCGCTTGCACCAGGATTCGTTCATATTGCCCCACCAGATTCCTACCGTGACGATACAAATGTGTCTGACCCGCATGAGTTATCGTCCGTTAAGGCGATTGACAATGTAATGACTTGGGAGCTTGGCGAAACCATTGCGGCGATGATAATGGAGCCAATCATTACAGGCGGTGGAGTTCTTGTACCACATGAAGGCTATATGAAAGCAGCAAAAGAGATTTGTGAAAAACACGGTGCTCTTCTTATTGTCGATGAGGTTATTTGTGGATTTGGCCGCACAGGTAAGCCATTTGGCTTCATGAATTATGGTGTAAAACCAGACATCATTACCATGGCTAAAGGTATTACCAGCGCTTATCTGCCTTTATCAGCTACAGCTGTTCGTAAAGAAATTTACGAAGCCTTCAAGGGAACGGAAGAATATGATTATTTCCGTCATGTAAATACATTCGGCGGAAGCCCTGCTGCCTGCGCATTGGCACTGAAAAATCTTGAAATCATGGAATCAGAGAAATTATTTGACCGTTCTCGTGATTTAGGTGCTCAATTATTAAATGATTTAAAGAACCTATTGCAAGAAAATCCGTATGTGGGTGATGTTCGCGGAAAAGGCCTTTTGATCGGTATCGAATTGGTGAAGAATAAGAATACAAAGGAACCGCTTGATGTAAGTTTAGTGAATCAAGTGATCGCGAATTGTAAGGAAAAAGGATTATTGATCGGCAAAAACGGCGCAACCGTGGCTGGTTTCAATAATGTCTTAACCCTATCACCACCGCTTAATATTGAAGTAGAAGATTTAGAGTTTGTTGTTAAAACTTTAACGGAAGCATTAAATAAATTAGTTTAAGTGCTTTATAATGAAACACTCGCCATCTTGGATGACGAGTGTTTTTTTTGCTATGAAAAAGAACATCACCAAAATTTTGTCAAACATAAAAGTATGAAGCGAACAAAATGCACATCTATTTTTCTATATCTGTATATAGTAATTTTGATGAAAAATCGAATATTTAGCCAACAATTAAATTATATTGCAAAAAAATGTCACAATTTTTTGAAAGAGATGATTGACAGAAGGGGAACGTAAGGTATAATGAAATTAGCAAATGTTCAGACTAATCTTTACATAATTTCATCACGAATCTACTTATCATATTTCTTTTTTTTAACTCTTCATGTAACCGTTTTCTTTTACTCATTTACAATAATCATATTTTAAAAAATTAGGTGAATAGCAATGGCGGATGAACGAATTTCGCGTTTAGTGGAAGTGGCTAAAATGTATTACCAATTAGACTACAGCCAACAAGAAATCGCTAAAAAGTTAGGCATTTCCCGTCCCACCGTCTCCAGGCTTCTCGTACAGGCAGTTGAAGAAGGAGTTGTTCATATTAAAATCATTAATCCTGAAGAGGATGTTGAACAACTTGCTATAAATGTAAAAGAGAGATTTCAACTAAAGCACTGCATCGTTGCGTCAATTCCTCAGTATGATGACGAATTAATCAAAGAAAAGCTTGGGGAAGTTGCTGCAGGATATCTATATGAGATTGTCAAAAGCGGAGATACCATTGGGATTACCTGGGGAACAACATTATATCAGCTAGTGAAAAAAATCCATCCCAAGAATGTTAAGGATGTTACAATTGTCCAGCTTAATGGCGGGTTAAGTTACTCAGAATCGAACACATATGCATCAGAAATCATAAACGGTCTGGCGGCTGCTTTTAATACTACCCCTCATTTCCTGCCAGTTCCGGCCGTTGTAGACCATACCGTAGTAAAGCAGGCAATTATTGCGGATAGACATGTTAAAAAATTATTAGAGATTGGCCAGAAAGCGAATATTGCTATTTTTACAGTTGGTGAGCCTGGTGAACAATCCACCCTAATGCATGCCGGATACTTTTTGGAAAGTGATATCGAAATCCTCCGGTTGAATCAAACCGTGGGAGATATTTGTTCCAGATTCATTGATATTGCTGGACAAATCAGTCATCCTACCCTGAATGATCGAACGATTGGAATTGAACTTCCGTTTTTAGCTGAGAAAGAATATGGCATTCTCATTGCTGGCGGCAGCAGTAAAATCGATGGGATCTTCGGAGCACTTCGTGGCCGCCATGCCAACGTTCTTATTACGGATCAATTTACAGCTAAGGCTTTGCTCGAAATGGGGGGTGATGAACATTAATGGATAAAGAACAAATTAGAGCCATTGTCGAGGAAGTGGTGAAAAATACTCTGCAAAAACCAAAGCAGGTACCGATCGCCGCCTCTAATCGTCACATACATTTATCAGCGGAGCATGTGGAGAGGCTTTTCGGAAAGGGATATCAATTAACTAAGTTCAAAGATTTATCACAGCCAAACCAATTTGCGGCAAAGGAAACCGTTACGTTAATCGGTCCAAAAGGAAAAATTCCAAATGTCCGAGTATTAGGTCCGGCAAGAGGTCTCATACAGGTGGAAGTATCCTTATTTGATGGCTTTACATTAGGTGTTAAGCCGCCAATTCGTCATTCAGGTGACATTAAAGGGACTGCCCCGATTACGATTCAGGGTCCGAGGGGGCAAATTCATATTCATGAAGGGTTAATTTGTGCCGGTCGCCATATTCATATGCATACGAGTGACGGCGAAGCATTTGGCGTTTCAAATGGAGATTATGTCCATGTCAAAACCGAGGGAGAACGAGGGGTCGTTTTTACCAATGTATTAATCCGCGTCTCACCTAAATATAAGCTTGAAATGCACATAGATATTGATGAAGCAAATGCCGCCAATATCAAAAACGGCCAGCTTGGAGAAATTGTCTGTGTTGAAAGTAAGGGTGGTGGCTGAAGCTTTGGATTTGGAAACGAAAGTAAAGCAGCTGGTGCAGGAGGTTGTTGAAGCCTACTTAAGAGAACAATTGCAATGTGAACCGAGAGAGAAGGCAACCTTCCTATTAGCCTATCCATCAGCCAATCCTTCTGAGGTGATGGAGACAATCGCTCCATTGCTGGATTCATATGATGTAACCCTAATTGTAACAAAAGAGTGGCTGTCAAGTTTCCCTGCATTAGCGGGTGAGCACTATTTGCTCCTTGAAGAAACGACGACAGAAGATATAAGGAATTTGGTCGAGCGTTCATCGATTTTTGTCGTACCTGTTGCTTCTTACAGTCTTTTATCAAAACTTGCGTTAACCATTGATGATGAATTTCCGGTATGGGTAGCGATTCAGTATCAATTGCAGGGGAAACCGATTGTGATAGCCAGCAATCATGTTGAACCAAATGTATACCAGCAAATCCTTACGCCGCATACGGTCCAGAACCGATTGCAGTCATACATAAGACAAATCCGCTCTGATCGCGTGAAATGGGAACCGCTCAGGAAGCTTACAGCCGCAGTTGAAGAACAGCTGAAGGCATATCGGGAAAAACAAGCCCTCATTTTAGGAAAACATATTGAAACCGCTCATCAGGATGGTCTAAAACAATTGGTTATCCCTAAAGAGAGCAGGATTACCCCGGTAGCGAAGGATTTAGCCAAGGAATTAAAAGTAGAATTGATTAAACAGGATTCCTTGAAAGGAGGGGTGCTATGATCATCGGGAAAGTGGTGGGTTCGATTGTTTCTACCACAAAAGCAGAAAAACTAGTCGGCAAAAAGCTCTTAATTGTGACTCCACTAGATATGAAAACGATCAAGGAGGACGGCAAACCCCTTGTCGCTATTGATACAGTTGGTTCAGGGGAAGGCGAAGTCGTATTGGTTGTCAGCGGAAGCTCCGCAAGACAAACGGAAATTACTAATGGTGTTCCCGTTGACGCGGCAATCATTGGCATCGTCGATCAAATCGAAATACAAGGTTCCTTGACTTTTAGAAAAGGAGGTAACTAGTTTTGCAGATTAATGAAACGGATATTAAAAAAATGGTGGAGCAAGTTCTTCAGCAATTAGGTCAAAGCACGACGCATGCAAGCGCTGCACCAGAACCAGATTCCATTGCTTTAGGTGATGGCGTATTCGCGACAGTTGACGAAGCTGCCGCGGCTGCCAGGGAAGCATGGGGGAAACTGCGCAAGCTGCCACTGGCAACTCGAAGATTAATGATTGAAAAGATGAGAGAAATAAGCCGCGCTCATGTTGAGGAATTGGCTCAGCTTGCCGTGGAAGAAACAGCATTAGGCAGGGTGGAAGACAAAGTTGCGAAAATACTATTGGCGATTAATAAAACACCTGGTGTGGAAGATTTAGTTACTACTTCATTTTCCGGCGACAATGGCTTAACAGTCGTTGAATTTGCTCCGATTGGTGTTTTTGGGTCCATCACACCATCGACTAACCCGGCGGCGACGGTCATTAATAACTCTATTTCACTGATTGCTGCAGGAAATACAGTGGTCTATAACCCGCATCCAAGTGCCAAGAGGGTTTCCATTAAAACGCTTAAATTATTAAATCAGGCAATTGTTTCAGCAGGAGGGCCGGAGAACGCACTGACATCCGTTGCTGCTCCGAATCTTGAAACATCGGCTCAAGTGATGAATCACCCTAATGTTAACGCACTTGTGGTTACTGGCGGTGGTCCTGTTGTGAAAGCGGCAATGGCAGTTGGGAAAAAGGTCATCGCAGCCGGTCCGGGTAATCCTCCGGTAGTCGTTGACGAAACGGCTATTATTTCGAAGGCAGCAGCAGACATTGTGAAAGGGGCTAGCTTTGATAACAATGTTCTATGTACGGCCGAGAAGGAAGTCTTTGTTGTAGATAAAGCAGCCAATTCCCTTAAAGCTGAAATGGTCAAGAATGGCGCATTCGAGGTAAAAGGTTTTCAGCTTGAAAAGGTGATGGAAAAAGTATTAACGAAGAAAAATGATAAGTTTTATCCGAACAGAGATTTCATTGGCAAGGATGCCCATGTCATCTTACAGGCAGCTGATATTCAAGCGGATTCAAAAACGAGACTAATTATTGCAGAAACTTCTAAGGATCACCCGCTCGTTATGACCGAAATGCTGATGCCGATCCTGCCAATCGTCAGAGTACCGGATGTTGATACAGCGATTGAATTAGCCGTTATTGCTGAAAAAGGAAATCGTCACACGGCTATTATGCATTCTCAAAATATTACAAACTTAACAAAAATGGCACAGGAAATTCAAGCAACCATTTTTGTGAAAAATGGACCTTCTGTTGCTGGCTTAGGATTTGAAAGTGAAGGCTTCACAACCTTAACCATAGCTGGCCCAACCGGTGAAGGATTAACCTCCGCTAAAACGTTTACCCGTCAACGACGCTGCGTATTAGTGGATGGTTTAAGAATAATATAGTGTGGTGATTATTTTTGGCAGAGTTAGAAGAAGTGAACCAAGAAACCTCGCAAAATGAAACAGTTAAAAAGAAAGAAACATCCAAAAAAACGAAACCAGAGTCCCTAAAAGGAGGAAATAAAATGAGTCAAGAAGCATTAGGAATGATCGAAACAAAAGGTTTAGTTGGTGCAATTGAAGCAGCTGACGCAATGGTGAAAGCTGCTAACGTTACTCTAGTTGGCAGAGAATTAGTAGGCGCAGGTCTTGTAACAGTTATGGTACGCGGTGATGTTGGTGCGGTGAAAGCAGCCACGGAAGCGGGAGCAGAAGCAGCTCAGCGCGTTGGCTCCCTTCTTTCTGTACACGTGATCCCACGTCCTAACAATGAAGTGGATGGAATTTTACCAAAAGCCGAATAAGGTGAATGAGGATGACACAATCTTTTGAGAATTATATAAAAACTCTCGTTAGAGAAACGATTGTACAATCAATGGGTAATCAGGCAAGCATGACAGGTCGTCAAACCTATGTCATTGCCAATTGGAAAATGAATCATTCGTTTGCTGACACGGCTGAATTTTTTCAAAAAATCAACAGTAGTCATGATGTAAATGTGGTTGTTTGTCCTCCTGCACCATTGCTTTATCCAGCGCAGCTATGCCTTAAACAACTGGAAAAACCCATTCAGTTGGGCGGACAAAATGTCCATTGGGTTGAAAAAGGGGCATATACAGGAGAAACATCCATATCGATGCTAAAGGATGTCGGGTGTGAGTATGTGATTGTCGGCCATTCGGAACGAAGACAGTATTTCCTTGAGGAAGACCATTCCGTTAATTTGAAGGTAAAACAGGCAATCAAGAATGGACTGACGCCAATCATTTGTATTGGAGAGACGTTAGAGCAAAAGGAACTGCAGCAAACAGAGCAAGTATTGGCAGAACAGCTGTCCGGTGCATTGAAAGAGATTCATTCAAAGCAATTTATCATCGCTTATGAGCCGGTTTGGGCCATTGGAACAGGCAAGTCGGCGACGGCAGAACAAGCGGGTCAAACACACTCCTATATCAGATCGCTCTTAACCGAACTATTCGGACCAATGGGACAGGACATTTCCATCCTTTATGGCGGTTCCGTAAATGGAAAAAATGCATCTGAATACTGCAGGCTTCCTGATATTGATGGTGTGTTGGTTGGTGGGGCAAGTTTAGAGGCTCACACTTTTGACGAAATAATCGAAGTATTTGCCAAAGGAGAACAAGTAAAATGAAGAAAGTTGCAATTGGCTGTGACCATGGTGGATACGAATTAAAAGAATCACTTAAAAAATATTTAACCGAATTAGGCTATGAGTATCTGGACTTCGGCTGTCATGCAAAGGAATCTGTTGATTATCCGGATATTGCTTTCCTTGTAGGGGAAACAGTAGCTACACATGATGATTATGTAGGAATCATGATTGATGGTGTCGGTGTCGGCAGCGGCATGGTTTTAAATAAAATTCCAGGTGTACGTGGGGCCGTTTGTTGGGATTTATCCTCTTGCATCAACAGCCGCGAGCACAATAATGCCAACGTCCTTTCCATTGGCGGACAATTTATCGGTGAAGGTCTTGCGAAGCAGTTAGTGAAAACATGGTTAGAAACCGACTTTGCCGGTGGCCGTCATGACCGCCGAGTGACAAAGATTATGGAAATTGAGAGTCGTTTTATAAGACGCTAGAAAGCAGGTTTAGAGATGTTTGTAGCCAAAGTGATAGGAAACATGATCTGCACACACAAAGATGACAATTTAAAAGGCTTAAAGCTGCTGATTGTTCAACCTGTTGATGATCAATTGAATGATAAAGGTAAACCACTTGTGGCTATAGATACGATTGGACAATCCGGAGAGGGAGACCTTGTATACTTAGCAAAAAGTAAAGAGTCTTCCATCCCCTTGAACAAAGATTTGGTCCCTTCTGACGCAGGGATTATGGGAATTATCGAATATTATAACGTACATCGAATGGAGGAAAAGTAAATGAATAACGCATTAGGAATGATTGAAACAAAAGGTTTAGTAGGAGCAATTGAAGCGGCAGACGCGATGACAAAGGCAGCAAATGTAACGCTATTAGGAAAAGTAAACGTTGGCGGAGGTTTGGTCACTGTGATGGTTCGCGGTGATGTTGGGGCTGTTAAAGCTGCTACAGAAGCAGGTGCTGCTGCTGCACAGCGCGTTGGTGAATTCATATCCGTGCATGTTATCCCAAGACCACATTCCGATATTGAAAAAATCCTTCCAGCTGCAAAATAATGAAGATAGCGAAAGTCGTTGGAAACGTCGTATCAACGATTAAGACGAACAGCCATCAAAAGAAAAAGCTTATGGTCGTCATTCCTGTAGATGAAAAGGGCAAAGAATGCGGTGATGCCATGATTGCCATTGATCATTATCATGCAGGAGTGGGCGATTATGTGCTGATTATTGAAGAGGGCGGCTCGGCGAGGGAAATATTAGGCGACCCAAAAGGGGCCTTTGATGCCGTCATCGCCGGAATCGTTGACCGATTACAATAATGTGGGGTGAGCACGATGCAAATTGAAGCATTAGTTGAACAAATTACCAATCAAATTTTACAGCAATTGACCAATAAAGAAGAGCTTAAGAATGCGAAACCGCTCCAAAACGGAAATGTTTCCTATAAAGAAGGTTCTTCCTCCAATATCATTACAGGTCCTTCCGTTGCCAGAATGATTGACCATACATTATTAAAACCGGAATCATCAAAGGATCAAATCATTAAGCTTTGTGAAGAAGCAAAGGAACATCATTTTGCAACTGTTTGTGTGAATCCATATTGGGTTCAGACAGCCGCAAAAGAGCTTAAAGGTTCAGGTGTCGGCGTTACAACGGTTGTTGGTTTCCCGTTAGGTGCGACAAGCACGTTTGTCAAAATAGCCGAAACAAGAGATGCTATTGCAAATGGCGCCACGGAAATCGATATGGTGATCAATATTGGGGCCCTTAAATCTGGTGATTTTGAAACGGTGAAAAAGGACATTGAAGGTGTCGTTTTAGCGGCAAAAGGTCATGCGCCTGTCAAAGTCATTATTGAAACAGGTCTTCTAGAGCTGGAAGAAAAGAAAAAAGCTTGTATTCTAGCAAAAATGGCTGGTGCTGATTTTGTCAAAACATCTACAGGTTTTGGACCAGGCTGTGCAACAGCTGAAGATATTAAATTAATGCGTGAAACAGTCGGCCCAGAAATGGGTGTGAAAGCATCTGCCTGTGTAAGAGATTTAGATACGGCAAGAAAATTAATTCAAGCCGGTGCGACTAGAATCGGAGCAAGCTCCAGCATTGCGATCATTACTGGCGGAAAAGGGACAGGGTATTAAGAATATCCTTTAGTTTCTCCTATAGTGTTCTATAGGAGAAACTAAAAAAGTATTGGCCTCTTAGTTTAAAAGTATTGTAAATTTTTAAAATATTGAATATAATTATTCTATTATTATGTAATCGCTTACATAATTAAGGGGTGAAGTTGATGACAAATATTGGACACCAACTAAAGAAGATTAGATTAAACCGAGAAATGGAAATTGAAAAACTTGCTTCACTTTCAGGCATTGAAGCCGAAACAATCAATGCAATTGAAGATGGGGAAATGAACATTCAAGTTTCAGACTTGTATAAGATTTCAGATGTGCTCCGATGCTCCTTCTCCATTGGTGATATGTCAATTTAATGTAAATGGTAAATAAAAATCGCCCAGCGGCGATTTTTTTGTTTTATAGATTAGAAGATTATTTCGTTTTGCGATAAATTTTAATTTTCAAAATCCTATCTTGACAAGTTTCACCTTTATTAGGATAATATCAATTAAAATCTTAAAATCGGAAAAGGTTAGGACAAGTGATGTATGGCGGAAACGACTTTTCCGTCCTTTTTTTATTTAGAGAAGAAGGGTACGAATCGAATGAAGAAACAACTGGTGGTTGTCAAAATCGGAAGCAGTTCTCTTACAAATGAATCAGGGACCATCTCTGAACAGAAAATGGGAGATCATGTCAAAGCATTAGCTTTCTTAAAAGAACAAGGTCATGATGTTATTCTAATTTCATCGGGAGCAGTTGCAGCTGGATTTAGTTCACTCGGATATCGAATTCGTCCAAAAGATGTAGCGCGAAAGCAGGCGGCTGCAGCTGTTGGACAGGGGCTGTTAATGCAGCACTATCATTTACTATTTAATGAGTTTCAGATGATCCCGGCGCAAATCTTAATTACCCGTGAAGATTTTTACAGCCAGGAACGGTTCCACAATCTATATTCAACGATCCATGAGTTACTGCAAAGAGGGGCAATCCCGATTATAAATGAAAATGATTCGGTTGCCATCGAGGAATTAACGTTCGGTGACAATGACATGCTTTCAGCACTGGTAAGTGGTTTTTTACATGCAAATGCATTGATGATCTTAACGGATGTAAACGGCCTATACGATGGAAACCCGAAAGTATCGAGGGATGCGCGGAAATATTTTTTTATCCCGGAAGTGTCGGATGAACTACTGGAAGCTGCCGGTGGTCAAGGGTCGGCTCTCGGAACGGGAGGGATGAAATCAAAGCTGTTGGCAGCAAAAAAAGCTCTTTCCCTCGGTGTCAGTGTTTTTGTTGGCAGTGGAGCGGGCAGGGAAAAACTTGCTGATATTTTGGCAGGAAAGGGGGATGGAACCTATATCGGAGGACCATTCCAGACGCAAATGCAAATGAGAAAACAATGGATTGCCTATCATTCTCCTGTCAGGGGCACAATTGAAATCGATGACGGGGCGGAAAAAGCAATCGTACAACAGGGTAAGAGCCTTCTTCCCGTGGGAGTAACAAAGGTTATGGGGGAGTTTAATGCTTTGGATGTTGTGGTGGTCCGCAATCAAAATGGAAAAATGATTGGCAAAGGGCAAAGCTATTATTCTTCCAAAGTATTACAAAAGGTTAAAGGTTTACAAGGTGAGTATTCGAAAGACTTTTCTATTAATAAACGCGCTGAAGTGATCCATCGTGATCATTGGGTTGCTATTTTAAAGGAGGAACCAAATCTTGAATGAGCTGATTGAGAAGGCTAAAAAACTTAAAGTTGCAGCCAAAGAATTAGGAACGCTGTCAACTGAAGACAAAAATCAAGCATTGGCTGGGATGGCTGACCAGCTAATGAATGAGAAACAGTTGATTTTGCAAGAAAATGCCAAAGATATTGCAGCCGGACGAGAAAAAGGCCTTTCTAATTCATTGTTGGATCGTTTATTGTTGACTAGCGAGAGAGTAGATGGGATTGTCGAGGGAATTCGACAATTGACCACTTTAGAGGATCCCATTGGAGAAACCATCGATTCGTGGGAGCGGCCAAATGGATTAAAAATTCAAATGGTTCGGGTTCCACTTGGTGTCGTCGGAATGGTGTATGAAGCAAGACCAAATGTGACAGTTGATGCGGGAAGCCTGTGTTTAAAGGCAGGGAATGCTGTATTGCTGAGAGGAAGTTCTTCCGCGCTCCATTCCAATAAAGCGCTGGTAGAAGTGATGCGAAAAGGACTTGTTCGTTCAAGGGTCCCGGAGGATGCGGTGCAATTATTGGAGGACACAAGCAGGGAAACGGCTTCCGAAATGTTTAAATTAAATCAGTACTTGGATGTCCTTATTCCTCGCGGGGGTGCGGGATTAATTCAATCGGTCATTCAAAATGCCACGGTTCCTGTGTTAGAAACAGGTGTTGGAAATTGCCATGTCTTTGTTGATCATTCCGCAGTAAAGAACATGGCACTCGAGATTGCCATAAACGCCAAATTACATCGGCCTTCTGTTTGCAATGCCGCTGAAACATTATTGATCCACGAGAAGTGGCCGTTTGTTTCCGATCTCTTAAATGTTTTTCATACAAAAGGAGTCGAATTAAGAGGCGATGAACGTTTATGCAGCAGCTATCCGTTCGTTAACCATGCATCTGAAGAAGATTGGCATACAGAATTTTTAGCACCCATTTTAGCTGTTCGATTAGTCCGGGATGTTCATGAAGCGATCGATCATATTGATCAATATGGGACGAAGCATTCGGAAGCGATCATTAGTGAGAATAAAGAAAACGTCGAATTATTTTTCAAGCAAGTAGATGCCGCTGTTTTGTATCATAATGCATCGACCCGTTTTACTGATGGGGAACAGTTTGGCTACGGAGCTGAAATTGGCATTAGCACGCAAAAGCTGCATGCCCGAGGACCAATGGGTTTAAAGGCCATCACGACTACAAAAGCGCTGGTGCTTGGAACGGGCCAAATTCGGGGTTAAAGGTCATCACCTGTCTTTTTAGAGAGTTTATGAAAAGGACATTCCGTCAGACCGGTATCATCATCATGCAGAAAATATTGCTTCCATTCATAGTTATCATGATGTCCGTAAGTGTTTAAATCGGGATGAATACCAATGGTATCGTAATTCTTGAGACGCTTACGGATATTTGCTTTTATTTTATCCACATTTAATTTGGAAGAGCGAAAGGATTCTAAAACCCATCTAGGTGTAATAGCCAGCATGAAAAAAGGAAAATGGCGGCTCATTCGCTTCTTATGTGCAGGGGTTGCACAATACATAAAATACTGTTCCCCATGAAAGCAAAATTCCCATAATGGGTTATTTGGATCAGCAGGAATATGTGCAGGCCATTCTATTGGATCTCTTTCACATACTTGATTAAGCTGTTCCCAAAATACCTTCTCAAACGCTTCTACATTCATGGTTTCTCGAAAATCAGCCGGAGTTTCATAAAAGACAATAAGGGATGTATAATCACCGCAACTTTTATATATTTTGGAATAATCGCTTAATATTGTCGCAAGTTCATTGGCAGAAGTTATTTCCCTTGGGTCTGAAACAAACCCATACAAAAAGTGATTCTGTTGAAAACCCATCGTGGCTGGAATACAGGGGAAGGGTTTGTCTTTATCTGATAATTTTTCAGCAAATAATTGGACGGCATTCTTTTTCCAGCCGTCAAGAGTATTTAGTGAATGGTTCGTATATAGGTTCATCAATAGCCCTCCTCCTCCATAAACTATTCATTCTCGATGAATGGGTGAGTGACTATTAGAAACCATCCAATAAAATAGGCTTATCGAAAAATAATCTGCTATAATAAAAATACAAACATACATTCTCTATCCGATAAGATGGTGATTTTTTGTTAAATGTGGTTCAGATTTCAGTTCGAACACTTGTGGAACATGTTTTTCGCTCAGGAAGTATTGATCATCAATTCCGTTCGCAAGCTACACTCTTAGATGGGACAAGGGCCCATCAAAAAATTCAAAAAACCTATCAAGATGGCGATCAGAAGGAAGTATATCTTAGGACTGAAATTCCTTTTGAAGACCTTCGTTACACCGTTGACGGCAGATGTGACGGGCTTTTGTTTCGAGAAGGAAGCGTGATTGTGGATGAAATCAAGTCTACCATTAAGCCTGTTGAACGAATAGAAACGGACGGTTATCCTGTTCACTGGGCCCAAGCGAAAATGTACGCCTATATGTATGCAACGGATCATGATTTAAAGGAAATGACTGTCCAATTAACCTATGTTCATCTTGAAACAGAAGCGAAAAGGCATCTGTCTAGAGTTTATTCCTTTTCAGAACTGGAGTCTTTTGTCCACTTGGTCATTAAAAGCTATTCTCCTTTTGCATTGCTTCAGTTCGAGCATCGAAGCAAACGAAATAAAAGTATTAAAGAGTTGCCGTTCCCATTTGAAACGTATCGGAAAGGGCAAAGAATGTTAGCAGGTGCCGTTTATAAAACCATTACAGAGGAAAAAAGTCTGTTTGCAAAAGCCCCTACCGGTATTGGCAAGACAATCTCTACTCTTTTTCCATTAGTAAAAGCAATGGGAGAAGGGCTTGTAAATCGAGCTTTTTATCTAACCGCTAAGACCATTACACGTACCACGGCAGAGGAAGCCTTAAACAAAATGCGTACATGTGGACTTTGTTTAAATTCCGTTACCATAACAGCAAAGGACAAAGTTTGCTTCAAGGATGAAACGAAATGCCAAAAGGATTATTGTGAATTTGCCAATGGTTATTTTGACCGAATCAATGATGCGGTCCTTGACATATTAGCTAACGAAGAAAGTTTGACCCGTGAAGTGATCGAAAGATATGCACGGAAACACACAGTCTGTCCATTTGAATTTTCGATCGATCTTGCCTATGTGGTGGACATGGTCATTTGTGATTATAATTATATTTTTGATCCTCGCGTCTCGTTAAAACGGCTGTTGGAGGAGCAAAAAAAATCAACGGTTATACTGGTGGATGAAGCGCATAATCTAGTCGACCGCGGCCGGGAAATGTTTTCTGCGGCCTTAAACAAAGATCTGTTTCTTCAATTAAAAAAAGTCTTCAAAGGGGTTAATAAGAAGGTACATGAGGCGGCAGGCAAGATTAACGCTTATTTCATTACTTGGAAAAAGGAGCAGGACGGGATCCTTGAAAAATTAGAGGAAGAATTTATAGAAAAGCTTATTGGATTTGTTGAAGAGGCCGAGCAGGTCCTAAGGAAGGGTGAACATACCCAAACCCTTTTGGAAGCTTACTTCCTAGTGCAAAATTTTTTAAAAATCGCAGCGCTAGTTGATGAACAATATGTGATTTACACGGAAAAAAATCGCAACGATCTAACCGTCAAATTGTTTTGCCTTGATCCCTCCAAACTGATTTCCCAAATGAGCAGAGTCTTTCTTTCCAAAGTGTTTTTTTCGGCAACTTTAGCACCACTTCCCTATTACAAAGATATCCTTGGGGGAAAAGAGGAGGATTACACGTTATCAATTCCCTCTCCTTTTTCAAAAGATCAGGTCGATGTCTTTATTAAACCATTATCAACGCGTTATCGTGATCGGGAAAAAACGAAGGATATCATTGTTGATTTGCTCAATTCCCTAATTAAAAGCCGTCCGGGTAATTATCTGATCTTTTTCCCGTCCTATCAGTATTTACTTTCAGTGTACGAACAATTTAGCCAAGCGGATGCAGAAACGAAAACGATTGTCCAGGCGTCCGGTATGGATGAACGAGAAAGAGTGGCCTTCCTGAATTCCTTTCAGCCTGATCATAATGAAACACTTGTAGGTTTCGCCGTCCTAGGCGGGATTTTTTCAGAAGGCGTTGATTTAATAGGAAATCGCTTAAATGGCGTAATTGTTGTTGGTGTCGGTCTGCCGCAGCTTTGTATGGAACGGGATCTGATAAAAGATCATTTTAATGCCCAAAGCAAGAATGGGTATGATTATTCGTATGTATATCCCGGGATGAATAAAGTGCTGCAGGCGGGAGGAAGGTTAATCAGATCGGAAAATGATCATGGAACGATCGTTCTTGTCGATGATCGATTTTTACAAAGAAAGTATCAATCACTTCTGCCAGAGGAGTGGCGGCAATTTACAGTCATATAAATTAGTTTAAAAAAGAGTGTTATCGTCAGTGATAACGCTCTTTTTTCCTATTGTCAAATGTATAGCTGGAATGTATTTGAAGAAACCTATAATTACTTTTTAATTGGAGGATCAGAATGTTTGAAGAGAAGTTAACAAAAAGCATAGATTCCATCCATTCAGATTTTGAAATGAATATGCAAACTTTAGAAAACACTTTTTCTAAAATGCATGATTATAAGACGAGAGTTTTTGAGATAAAGGGACGAAGAATCGGGATTGCGTTTATTGATTCGATTACGAACAAGGACATTGTAAATGGAAGAGTAGTAAGCGAAATTTTCAAGTTGGATCAAAAGGACTCTATACTTGAATTGCCCGTTGGAGATATAAAACCCACGGATGACTTTAAGGGTGTATATCTTGGCTTATTGGATGGTAAAGTGGCAATTTTTGATGAAAATTCTAAATGCGCTTATCTGCTTGATACTAGTTTATTTGAATCACGGGCTATTCGGGAACCTGATTCTGAAAAAATCATTGGTGGTTCACATGACGGCTTTGTTGAGAACTTAAACAAAAATATTAATATGCTCCGGAATCGGATCAGAACGCCAAAATTAAAATGCGAGTTCCTTAGTGTGGGGAAAGGCCAAATAACTACCCATGTTTCCATTCTATATATGGATAATATCGCGAACCCCGAAGTAATTGAAGAGGTAAAGTATCGAATTTCTGTCATACAACTTGAAAATAATCTAACACCAGGAAAATTAGAGGAATTTATTGAAGATAACTCCTTTTCACCCTTTCCACAAATATTGGAAACAGAGAGGCCAGACCGGGTTGTTGCAAATTTGATGGATGGTCGAATTGCTGTGATCGTTGAGGGGAGCGCAACGGTATCGATCATGCCGGTTACATTTTTTTCATTTTTTCAATCTCCTGATGACTATAATACAAGGTTTATATTGGGTTCGTTTCTACGGAGCATTCGTTTAATCGGGTTTTTAATTTGTATTAGTTTGCCATCGATTTATATCGCCATTGTATCCTTTCATTATGAAATTCTTCCTTACGAATTAGTCACAAATATTAAATCAAGTCTTGAATATGTTCCATATCCTCCAGTTATTGAAGGCTTGATCATGCAGCTTACATTGGAATTATTAAGGGAAGCCTCCATCCGTCTTCCTACATCTATGTCACAAACCGTTGCTGTTGTGGGAGGATTGGTAATCGGCACGGCCATTGTGGAAGCAAATCTTGTTTCGAATACTATGATTATTGTAATCGCTATTACGGCCATATCCTCTTTTACAGTGCCGATCCACGAGATGAGTTCATCGATACGATTATTAAGTTTTCCGATGATTTTTGCAGCGTCACTCTTAGGATTAGTAGGTATTGTTGTAGGCTTCATCCTTTTATTTATTCATTTAGTAAAACTAGAATCCTTTGGTTCTCCTTACTTCGCCCCTATAGGACCAATAAAGTGGTCCGAAATGAAAGATAGCCTGATAAGGGTTCCTTATTGGAAGATGAAGAACCGCCCTAGTACTGCTAGACCAATTAATCAAAAGCAATCCACTGGTAAGAAGAGGTGGTCGGAGGATGGAGAATAACAAAGAGAGTATTACTTCTTTTCAGATGTTCTTTTTTGTTGTTTTGAATATGATAGGTGAAGGGATTTTGACATTCCCAAATATGGTTTACAAAGAGGCATTTCAAGCATCCTGGATTTCAATTTTGATAACAGGTGTTCTTGTTGAATTACTTGTTTTGACTTATATTTATCTGAATTATCGATTTCCTAAGCGAACGATTTATGATATTTGTACCGTTGTTTTTGGAAAATGGATTGGGAAATTAATTATTGTGGGATACCTTGTTTATTTTTTCCTCATCTGCATCAATATTAATCAGTCATTCATGATGATTATTTCAAATTGGATTTTAACGGATACTCCTCCATGGGTAATATTATTCTTAATGCTGATGATAGGAATTTACTTAGGAAAAGAAAATCTAAGAATTATCACGTATTTTTTTCAGTTAAGCTTTTGGATTATTCTTTTTCTTATGTTAATGAATCTAGCAGCGATCCCAAATTTTCATTGGAAGTATTTATTTCCTGTAACAGAGGTATCATTTGGCAAAATATTAAAAGGAAGCCAAAGCAGTATTCCTTCATTTTTAGGGTTTGATAGCTTATTAATTATTTTACCTTTTGTTCGTGGCAAGTTGAAAAACAATGTAAAGTCCTCTTTCATTTCAATTGTTTTCATAACAGCCACCTATCTCTATGTGATGCTAACCTGTATTATGTTTTTTAGTTCAAAAGAAATGATGTTGATTCCTCAACCAATCCTTTATCTATTTAAATCGTTAACGATTTTTGGCGTTATTGAACGACTTGATCTAATTGTTGTTTCTTTATGGATAGTCATGATCATGACCAGTTATGTTTCCTATTTATATCTATCAAATATTGGAATTTGCACTCTATTTCGGATAAAAAATCGAACCATTCCAACGGTTGTAATCGCGGTACTTGTTTATCTTCTAGTACTGGCTCTTCCAGAGAGAAGTGAATCATTTTTAGCTCAATCCAATTTGATTCCTTTTTTAAGCTATATCTTTACTGCAGGCATTCCATTGTTAACCATTATTTTGTCCTTTTTATTTCACACAAAGGAAAAGAAGGAAGTGAATCCAATGTGAAAAATGTAAAAGGATTGATCGTCATGATGACGTTAATTTTCCTTACAGGTTGTTGGGATGAACAACTTTTAAAGGATAGTTCACTTGTCCTCAGCATTGGATATGATTTGGAAAAAAATAACGAGGTAAAAACAACATCATCCATTCGTACAAGTAAAATGATTTCTGGTGGACAAAGTGAGTCAGTGAACTACATTGTAGAAGAAGTAGGACATACATTGAGGGAAAATAGATTGGAGGTGGATAAACAAATCCCAGGTGTTTACGCCCCCAACAAATTACGAATCATATTAATTAGCGAAGACATAGCCAAGAAAGATCTATACCCTTATTTTGATGTCTCTTTTCGTGATTCGCGAAGTTCTCTTGCAGCAAAAGTTGCTGTCGTGCATGGCCGGACCTCTTATATTATCAAATTGAAAAGACTAAAGGAGAATTTGATTAGTGAGGCACTCATTGATCTCATTAAAAGCGCTGAAGAACATACCATTGTTCCAGTCGAAAATCAGCAAACCATTCTCACCAGTTTGTTTGACGAAGGGGAGGATTTGACCCTGCCATACATGGAACAAATGGATAAGGATAAAGTGAAAGTCACAGGAATTGCTTTGTTCCATCATAGAAGCTTTACAGGAGAAACGTTAAAAGGAAATAAATCAACTATATTGTTAATGGCAAAGGGGGAAAAAAATAAGGATATTAAGCTAACAGAAAGTCTAAAAAATACGGATCAAAATATGAAGAATTTTGTATCCTTTTCCGTAAAGAAGATTAAAAGGAAAATGAAAATAAATATAATAAATGGAGAACCAGAAGCAGTCTTAAACATGAAGCTTTTTATTGAAATAAATGAGTATCCGAACGGATCATTAGTAGAAAAAAAGGATGTCACAGCACTTGATAAAAAACTAGCACGAAGGATTGAAGAGGAAGGAAATGAGGTATTAACAACTCTTAAAAAAGCAAATTGCGATGCCTTTGGAATTGCCCGGTATTTAATCGCTGACCATAACAAAGAGTGGAAGAGATTAAATTGGGAGCAGGTTTATCCGAAAATGCCTTTTAAAATACATGTTCAGGTTGAAACCGTCAAAAGAGGAATTATTTTTTAATAGCTGCAAAAAAAGATCCATCAATGATGGGTCTTTTTTTGATTAATCGACGACTCCGGTTTGTATGATATCAACCTCAACTTTAGCATGAACTTTTGCTGATGGATAGAAAGCTTTCCATTGTTTTTCGTTAAAATGTCGATCATGCTCCTTAAATTTTGCACCTAAGCCTAATGGGTCGACATTCTTTTTTTGAAATAGATGTATGATTTGTAATGTATTTTGTTCTAATTGCTTTTCAATTTGCTTTTGAAGCTTTTTTTTATCAATTGGGACCCTTTTTTTCTTAGGAGAAGTGAATTCCTGAAGCCGAGTTTTCAACTTTATATTTATTGTAAAATCAGGTTTGCCGTTTCTTGTTTTTACTTGGTATTTTGTTTTTGAATCAAGATTATCAAGAAGAACCTTGTCACCGTTTTCTAAAATGAATTGATGGATACCATGCTTGTATTTGTCAACCAAACATTTAAAAATAAATAAATCCTCAAAAAAAATGGGAAAGACATAATGATCGTCTTTTAATAAAGCCATACCAATTATTTTGATATTATCTCCTTCTTTTTTAAGAAGAGGCAAATACGGATCCTGTCCTTTTTGAAAATATTGAAATAAGAAGGTTTCTAAATTAGAGCGAGGAATAATTCCAATTTTCATATTTTGGTCAAGCATTTCTTGTATAAAAATAGAAATATTTTCTATTTTCGTTTTTTCTATATTAAGTAATTCATTCGCATTTCCATCCACAATCGCCATTTGCACAACACTACCAATGGAAGGATCACGATTTAAGGTGTCAACGATATTTAAAATTCCTTTTTTGGCGAGGAATTTTCCGAAAAGAGCAAGTCGGAGCTGTCCACTTACTAAAGGGAAGCGTGTTTCATTACTTAATTGGGTCCGTATATCTTTGCTAGATTCTCCAATTGCTGATTTGACTTCAGTAAATGATTTATCTTTTTTATAGGTTGGAAATACAAAGGTACCGTTTATCTTATTTTTTTCGGCCAAATCATACCCAATGCCCTGGGCCATATTGATTTCATTAACAATATATGTTGGGAGAAACGAGCAACCGGTTAATAAAAAAACGATAAACACCAAAAGCACTGATCGACTAACCATTTTGTTTACCTCTCTTTACTAAGGTAAAAACCAGTAAGAGTAATGGGATATAACCATAAAATATCCATAAATTCAGTTGCGTGACGTATTTGTCCACAAGATCTCTTAATGTATCGTTTATTAATTGACTAATCAATATAATAAAGAAGCAAATTATTAACAAAATATACTTCTGCTTTGCAGAAAAAATTTTCTTAATCCCCCTGCTTGCACACCATAATAAAAGAGCGAGCAATGCTGAAACAATCAACAAATACATAGAGATGTATACGTATTCAAATCGTTCTAAATAAGATAACTTGATGATTTTCGTTATCGCTAATTCTCCCCAAATGGTTGTTTTTAACTGGTCTTCACTATAATAGGTAAAAGAAACAATAGCGGAAACTGTATATAATAAGGTGGTAAACAAAACGCCAAAATGAGCGAATTTGCGAGACTTGTTAGGATCTCTAATAAAAGGATAGTACATTAATAATGTCTCTGTTCCTGCTAATGTGTACATCGAGCCTTTAACGGAATCCACCATATCTAAAAAGGAATGGTTTAAAACAGGAAGCAAATTTGAAAAATGAGCAATTTTTAAAGGGAAAATATATAAAACGATAAGTAAAATTTGTGGAAGAAACAACGTTGTAAAAGAAACTCCGGCAACAGCGCGAAATCCTCCAGATACACAATAATACACTAATAGTAATATCAAAGTAGAAAGAACCCATGAGGGGATGGTTGGAAACATCCAAACTTGTACGATTTCAATATACCCTAGTATGACGGATACACTAGCCAAAAAGTAATAGAACATGATGATGAAACTGAAAAATTTCCCGATCATATTGCCAAAAATACGTTGATGGATATCTACTATATCTCCATTCGCCATCCCTAAAAGTTTATACATAATCCAAATAAAAGCTTGAACTAAACAACCGGCTATTAACACACCTATCCAGGCATCAAATCCTGCTTTCGCGGCAATGGTTCTTTGGAATCCCAGGATCCCTACTCCCACTTGAGAATTGTAGACAATAAAGAAGACTAAATAAGGTGAAACCTGATGCCTACGATTTACTTGCAATTTAGATACCCCTTTACGATTTATTCATAAAAATCGTTTACTGGTTCTGGGTTTTTTTTAGTACCTGTAGATTTTCTCTTCTTTTGAGGTCTTAGGTTTGTTGGATTTTCTTTTTGCATAGAAAAAGGAAGCCTGACCCATAAATCTTGGAAAGAAGTTTTACGGATGGGGTACTGACTTACATATGGATGCCCAAGTGACGTTAATCTAAGTAAATGTAAACTAGTAAATTGTAATCCAAAAAACACCCCAAACAGCCCAAACCATTGGGCAAGGAAAATGACAGGGAATTTAATAAAGCGGATGGTATTGCTGAATTTATAGACAGGCGATGTATAAGAAGCTAATTGCCCAAGTCCTACTAATATTAGCAGGACATTACTTGTTAACCCCGCTTCCACCACTGCCTGTCCGATTACGATTCCACCGACAACTCCAAGTGATTGCCCGATTTTTAATGGCAACCGGATACCAGCCTCTTTTACCATTTCAATCATTAATTCTAAAAATAAAGCTTCTAAGAAAGGAGGGAAGGGAACAGATGCCCTTGATCCAACAAGTGTTTCAAGTAACTTGGCAGGTATTAATTCATAATGATAGGTCATGATGGCTACATATAATGGAGTAACCATCGTTGAAAGGTAAAAAGCAACCAATCGTAGTATCCGGAAGAAATTTCCAATAATCCAAGAATAACTATAATCCTCCATCGCAATAAAAGATTCCATTAAAGTAACAGGAAGAATGATGAGATTTGGCGATCCATCAACGGCAATGATAATTTTTCCTTCTGATAATCCTGCCGCTACGCGATCAGCTCGTTCTGTTGAAATCGATTGTGGGAACAATGAATTAGAGTTATCCTCAATCATGGATGAGATATAAGAACTATCCAAAATATGATCATATTGAATATCATTGATTCTTTGAATGACGGTGTTTACATTTTCCAAATCGGCAATTCCATCTATATAAATAACTGCTACTCTTGTTTTTGACAATTCTCCAACAATTGTTTCCTTGACAAGTAGTTCAGGAATCGGCAATTTTTTTCGGATGAGATTAATATTGGGGTCTAATTCTTCAATAAATCCTACTTGGGGGCCGATAGCAGAGGTTTCCACTAACGGCATCCCAAAATCCCGAAATTTATTGTTGGCAATATTGATTAATAAACAAGCGTCATCATCGGATTTTAATTGAATGGCAATGCAACCATTCATAATGTTTTGAATGATATTGTCTGAATCCTTTGTATAAATAATCTCTTGAACAGGAATTTTATTTTTTAAATCCTTTAATGTGTACTGCTCCTCTAAATAAGGTAATACGTCTTTATGTAAGATATCAGAAGAAATAAGTGTCCGAAAGTATGAAAGCCAAAATGGATCCGAATCTTTTAATGATGTGTTCTCATGAACAAAGTCATTCGATTTGGATAGTCGATCAATCCAGTTTTGATTCTCTTTTCGTAAATCAGTTGAATTTTCCTTCATTTTATTTTCCCTCAATAAAACTTTTTCTTAGTATTGGATGAATAAGAATTTTTATGCAAATAAGGAAGCTTTGCTTTCCTGGGAAAGCGCAAATTAAGACATTATTTTTGGATGAATTTGCATTTTTTTAGAAATACTTTTTGTATGAGGATTTATTTGGTATTCGAGAGGAGTGTTTGATATGGCCAAAGTGGAAGTGGGCGAAGTATTTTCTATTAGTGATGGTGATGGGGAAGAGCAGGAGATTGAAGTTCTCGGCGTCATAACCATTGAGGGAACCGAGTATGCTGCAGTTGCTTTTGCAGATGAAGTTCGCGAAGAGAGTGACGAAGATATGGATCTCTTTTTCTTAAAGGTTGATGAAGAGGGAGATCTAGAGGCTATTGAAAGTGATGAGGAATTTACAAAAGTTTCAATTGCCTTTGAAAAAATGATGGATGAAGAAGATTAGAGGGGGCGCCCCCCTCTATTTTTTTGACTATTTTAAAATTGGAAAAATTATGTATGGATTATGAAAATGAAGGAATACTACTATCAATCATTACCACAAAGGAGCGAATAAATGTTTATTGAAGAAGGCAGCAAGTTTCAAATATCTGAAGGAATAAAAAGTTATTTTAACTCGGCCGAAACGTTGACCGTTATCAGCAATAATGGAATCACGATACAATTTACCCTGGGTGATAATAAAGGTCATGGTTCAATGCCCGTTGATCATTTAAACTACTTATTAAAAAAGTCAAATATGACACAAATTCCTACGAAAAGATTTGTTCTGAATATGGATAATCAAGAGGAGCAAATCGGTTCATAATAAAAATACTCTCAGGTTTGCATGATTAACTTGGGAGTATTTTTTTTTGTATAAATGATCTTTTAGTTATTCAAATGGAAGTGATGGATATATTTATAATGATGGAAAAGTAAAAAAATTTGCTGGACAATTCTGAATGATGTTAAGATGAAAGCGTTTTATAAGAATGAAAAGGGGGATGCAATTGGAAAAATTAATGGAATCTGAAATCCAGGATAAATTAACGGCTATTCCGAAATGGCATTTATCTGATGAAAAATGGCTTGAAAGGAAGTATCGGTTCCTCGATTATTTAAATGGTCTTGAATTCGTTCAACAAATTGCAAATTTATCAGAGCAGGTCAATCACCACCCTTTTATTTCTATTGATTACAAATTAGTTACCATCAGGCTTACCTCTTGGCATGCTAAAGGTCTGACTGATTTAGATTTTGAATTAGCCAGCAGGTATGATGAACTTTATTCGAAAATAAAAACGTAATGACCTTGGAGGGGAGATCAAATATGGGGGAGAAGATTACTACAGCTAGAAAAATTCCGAGGCACTTATGGAAATATGTAGCAGACCAGCAATATGAGACATACTCACCGATTGATCATGCGGTTTGGCGATATGTGATGAGGCAGAATCACCATTTTCTTAAGAACACGGCTCACCAGGCTTATGTGGGCGGTTTGAAATCGTCGGGAATTTCGGTTGAAAAAATCCCGAATGTAGAGGATTTGAACGAGGCACGATCACCATTTGGCTGGGATGCGGCAAACATTGATGGGGTTATCCCATCGGTCGTATTTTTCGGTTTGCCATTTGGTAAGCTGAAAAACATCGACCACTCACTTGTGGATTGTACGGACGAGGAGCTTAAAGCTATTGGGATTATGGTCGGAACAGACTGCTTGTTGGAATACGAAAGCGGTGTCAAGGTAAAGGGCACGCCAACCCACTTTTTTCGCGAAAATAGTAAACTTTTAGTCATCAAATTTGCAAATTGTACGGTTTCTATAAATAATGAGATATTGTTTGATCCTGGGTGGGGTACGTACGATTTAGCAATTGGTGAGAAAACAACTTCTGTATTTGCCGGGGCTGCGGATTCTGAACAGTTTTACGCTGATTTGGAAGAAGCGGAAAAGAAGCCACCGGTGAAAGCGGAGCTGACCCCATTGGAAATGTTATATGGTCAGGTAAAGAATATCCGTGAAACTGCCATGGATAAAAACAGTAAAAAACAAGAACTCCGTGAGATCGTTAAGAAACTTACAAATGAATATAAACAGGAATGGTTGTTAAGAGTGGAGATTATCGAGCTTTTAACGAAGGAAGATTTATTATCGGAAGAGCAGATCATTCTGAAAGAACAACTGGAGGAAATAAAGCTGTTGCATGAAGAATACCCGGTTTTGATAGAGAGAGGGATCATGTTGGCTGGGTATTAGGAAGTTCAAATTGAAAAAGGTCGAACTCTACAAACGCAAATGTACAGCTTTTTAATATAAAGAACTAAAAAGAGCTGATGGGATTCCATTAGCTCTTTTCTTTCTCATCATAATAATTGGAGATAAAATTCAAGAATTCCTCACTTGGCAGTGAGAGATTTGTCTCATTAAAAATATAGTACAATGACCTTTTTAAATTTAAATCTTTAATCCATAATCTTTTCAGAGTCTTTAAGCTTAATTCCTTTTGAACGGCTACCTTGGAAATAATTGAAATTCCCATTCCTGATTCTACTGCAGATTTTATTGACTCCGTATTTTCAAGCTCCAGTATGACATTTAACCTTGTCGGGTTTAAATGATTTTGCCTTAATGTCTCCTCGATTACCTGCCTCGTCCCTGAACCTTGTTCTCTTAGAATAAAGGGAAGTGTAAATAATTCCTCAACTGAAATGTAAGGGTTTTCGTCTGTTGAATCCCCAATATAATCAGATGAAATAATAATCAATTCATCTTCAAGAAACGATTCTTGAACAAACTCCGGATAAGAAATCATCGATTCGATAAAACCAAGATTTATTTCTTCATCATTTAATTTTTCCACAATTTGTTGAGAGTTATAGATTTTTAAGATGATATTGACATTAGGATATTTTTGTTTAAAGGTGCCGAATAAGTAGGGAAGGATATATTCACCAATGGTTAAGCTTGCGCCAATAATTAAATTTCCATGAATGGATTGCGTTAATTGCTGCAGCTCTTTTTTAGTCTCATTAACTTGCTGAAGGATGGTTTTGGCTGCTTTAAAAAGGAGCTCCCCAGCTGGGGTTAAATATACTTTTTTGGTCGTACGATTAAAAAGCTGAGTGTCCAACGATTCTTCTAATTGGCGAATTTGTAAACTTACGCTAGGCTGGGACATATGCAAGGCCTTGGCTGTTTCCGAAAAATTCTTTTTCGTTGCGGCCATATAAAAGATTCTTAAATGTTCAAAATTCAATTGCTGATCCTCCTTTTCCCACTACCTTTATATTCTACTTCAACAAACAAAAACCTTGTAGAATTTATAAAAGGCTGAAAAAAGTGAGAGTTGACAATAAAATGGATGTGAGTAACATGGCAATAAACGGTCGAAGTGCTTTGGTTCGTAATGCTTGAAAGCTTACATTTAGACCCAGACCGACCATTGCCATTGTCAGAATATAGGTAGTTACGGTTCCAATACTATTTAATATGGAAGGAGAAATTTGAATAAAATGTCCAATAACATAGCTTCCAAATAAGCTCATTAGGATGAAGCCAATTAAGAACCAGGGGAAATCAATCTTCGTTTTATCTGCTTTATTGGCTGATTTTTTATTCATCCAATACATGAGGAGAAAACATAATGGAACCAATAAAAATACACGGCCAAGCTTTGCCAGCAGGGCTATTGCCAAAGCGTCTCCACCAGCAGGAGCCGCAGCTAAGGCAACATGGGCAATTTCATGTAAACTTACTCCTGACCAGATACCATAATTAATGGCGGTCAAATGAAGGAAAGGACGCAGCACCGTGTAAAGAATGGCAAAAACAGTACCAGTCAAGGCAATGATCCCTACACCGATGGCAGTGTCTTCTTCCTTCGTTTTAACAATTGGGGAGACAGCAGCAATCGCAGCGGCTCCGCAAACGCCGGTACCAATCGCTAGTAAAAGCGAAATTGAAAAATCTGCCTTCATCCATTTTGCCACTAACATCGTAAATCCAATGGCAAAAACAATGGTCAGCACATCACGAAGCAATAATGGCATGCCTTGATTAAAAATAACGGCGATATTTAGCTTTAATCCGTACAAAATGATGGCAAATCTTAGTAATTTTTTTGAAGAGAACTCAATTCCTGTTCGAATCTTTTCTGGGTAATCCCAAATTTGTCTCACGACGACAGCAATTATAATCGAACAAGCAAGTGGTCCCACTCGATCAAATCCATTAATTTTAGAAAGCCCTAATCCTAACAAGGCAATAAAAAAGGTAAAAGCAATTCCTCCAACAAATGGTACAAGTGCGAGTGACTTTTCGTTTCGTTTGACGTTTGTAACCGTTTTATATTTATTTCGTACGTATGGCTGCTGCATAATATCCATTCTCCCATTCTATGACTTTTCTAAAAGGTTGCATCAAAATGTTATGTTACCAAGGTACCATAGAAATCGGGGATTTTATTATATAGAAAGTTTATACCTTCTATATAAATATCTAATAAACTTTAATAGCGATTGATACTAATGACTTTTTTCAGCTTTTTGGTTATCTATAATAGTTTCTTATAGGGGATTAAGGGAAAAGTATATATCCAAATATTTCGGATTTATTGGAAACTAATTCAATAAAAAAGTAAGGCTGTCCCGTAACATTGGGAACAGCCTCACCATAATTAAAAAACTCCAATTAAATTGATAACATACAGCATCAGCGGAATCGTGGATAATGAAATGATCGTTGATATAATGGTAGTGAGTGCTCCCATTTCTTCATCCGCTGAATATTTGGCAAAAAGAATGGAGGCGAGTGTTATAGACGGCATCATCGACTGCACCAAAAGTGTTTGAATCATCTTTCCATTCAAATCGAAAAAATGAATGAAGACCGCAACAGATAAGGGTAAAAGGATGAGTTTTACAGTGAGTGGAATCCAAAGCTGGTTCCCTTTTTCCAGCAATTTACCCCGTTTCAGCGTTGAAATGAGCATTCCTATGTAAATCATGGCAAGCGGTGTAGCCAATCCTGATAGCTGCCCTGTAAGGTGAATGATCATAGCAGGCGGCTTAATGTTAAAATAGGCAACGGTCAAACCTGCTACAATGGCTGCAGTCGGAAAATTAATCATGGCTTTTAAGGTGTGAAAGGAAAAACGTCGATTTTTCTGGAGCAGAATCACCCCTACGGTCCAAATGACCACATCCACACCGGCATCAAATATAGCTGCATATAGGGCACCTACTGGTCCAATCAGTGTAGCACATATGGGAATCCCAATGAACCCGGTATTCCCGAGACCTGATAAGATGGCAAGTTCCCGTTTTTTGGTTGAATCTCCTTTAAATAGGAGCGATAATCCCCAGCCAAGAGCGATTCCGATCAGATTAATTAAAATCGATAAACAAAAAACAATTGCAATGGATTGAAAAACCCCTTCGTGGAGATCCACTTTGAAAATACTTGAAAGAATCATACAGGGCATCGCAATATTCACTATCAGACTGATAAACATTTTCCTTGTTTCTTCCAGAAGAGGAAAGGTTCTTGATAAAATAACACCAATCAGGATTAACAAGGTAATATTGATGATGGATTGAAAAACACTGGAAATCTCCAAGTTGCACACCTTCCCATGCTGTGTCAAAATTAAAATTGCTAGAATATTAACATTTATTAGTATAATATAATTTTTTTATTTATGTCTATAACCTGGTAAATAAAAGGAGGAGAAAAGGATGTCAAAAACCATTTTTACAAATGGACGGTTTTATACCATGGATCCAAAAGAGCCGCTGGTAGAAGCCGTTGTTGTGGAGAACGGTCAGATTGCCGATATGGGTTCACATATGGAAATGTTTCAGCAATGGGGTCGACAGGGGACTAAGATGATTGATGTACAGGGAAACATGGTGACTCCCGGTTTGATTGACAGCCATCTGCATTTATCCGGTGTCGCCTTTAACTTTTTAGATTTAGATTTGACAGGGGTTAAGTCCAAAAAGGAGATGCTTGAAAAGATTAGGGAAAAAGCCTATACAATTTCTCCTGGAAACTGGTTGATTGGTATGGGCTGGGATGAGAATCTCTTTGAAGATGGAACAACCCCAACCATAGAAGAACTTGATTTTGTTGCGCCTCATAGCCCAGTCTTTTTAAAAAGAATTTGTTACCATGCTTTTTTGGTGAATAGCAAAGCTCTTGAATTATGTCATTATCACCCGGATCTGGAAATTCCTATGGGGGGCAGTGTGGTCCTTGATCCGTATACGAAAAAACCAACAGGACTCCTGCTCGAATCTGCTTCAAAACTGGTTACAGCAAACATACCTGAAAGAACATATGCTGAGTTGAAAACTGGATTGGCGCAAGCGATGAAATTTGCTGTAAAAAAGGGATTAACCAGTGTACATACGAATGATCCTGCTTATTTAGGCGGTCTCGACCAAACCTATAAAATGTATGATGAATTAATTAATCACGAAGATCATGGTTTGCGCTGCAATCTTCTTATCGATTATCCATATTTAACGGATTTGAAGAGAAGAGGAATGTATGCCGGATATGGAAACGAGAAATTGCAAATTGGTGCCATAAAAATTTTCGCCGATGGCGCTTTTGGAAGAAGAACAGCTCTTCTTTCAGAACCCTACCTTGATGCACCAGGGCAATTTGGAGAGGCAATGCATGATCAGGAAGCCCTCTATCAAATGGTGAAAGCGGTGCGTGAGCAATCGATGCCCATTGCTGTCCATACCATTGGCGATCAAGCGTTGGAAAATGTTTTAGATGTACTTGACCAATTTCCAACTGTTCCATACCGTGATCGAATCATCCATGTTTCTTTAATTAGGGATGATTTAGCCGAGCGATTAGCTGTTCCAAGCCGAATTGCCGATATACAGCCAAGATTTGTGGTAGGAGATTATCCATGGATTAAAGAGAGGATTGGGGATGAGCGCGAGCAGTATTTGTATGCATGGAAAACATTACTTTCTTCAGGAGTTTTGTGTGCCGGGGGATCGGATGCGCCGGTGGAACCTGTTGATCCGTTGTTAGGGATCCACGCTGCTGTGACGCGGAGAGCGCCATGGGAAACACATGAAGGCTGGAATGGGAAGGAAAAGCTATCAATGTTTGAGGCTCTTAAACTGTTTACGATCGGCGGGGCTTATGCAACGAATGAAGAACATAAGAAAGGAACCATTTCCAGAGGGAAACTGGCTGATCTGACGGTCTTTTCAAATAATCTTTTTGAAATGGAAGACCCTGATGAGTTAATGAAGACTGAAATTGGGATGACCATAATTGGTGGGGAAGTACAAGAGGTGTAAAAGGAAAAAGAGCTGATAAATCAGCTCTTTTTCAATGAAAGGTAAAAATTACATCACGGTAAACATCCAGGTAACTCCAAATTTGTCTTTCACAGAACCATGAAGCTTGGAAAAGAATGTAGGCTGAAGGTCCATACGAATCGTCCCGCCATCACTTAGGACGTTCCAAGCATTTTTAGCGCGCTCCTCAGAATCAAGCTCCACACTGACGGACACTTGATCACCTTTTTGTAAGCTGCGATTCGTATCAGAACCCATTATGTAACCTGCTTCTGTTAATTGTAATTGAGCATGCAAGACCAGGTCTTTATCGCTTTCCGCAATCGGGAAACCAGGATTTGGAGGCATGTCCCCATATTTTTGCATCGATATCATTTCTCCATTAAAAGCTTTTTGGTACCATTGAAAAGCCTCTTCACATTCTCTGTTAAACATTAAATAAGGTGTAATCACTGTACTCTCTCCTTTGTAAAAAAATGGGGAGCACTCTATAGTGTCCCCTTTCATTATATCCGAACAATTGTTCTGCATTCAATAAAAATATGTTAAAATTCGCTTACCGAGAGTATTCGAAGCGTATCCGAGAGTAAACCGGGCGTATCCGAGAGAAACCGCGATTTGTGGTTATGCTGCTTCATTAAGTAACTTTTCTTTTTTACGTTCTTTCCGGTAAATCATTTCGTAAACAACTGGCACGACAATGAGTGTGAGGACCGTTGATGTCGTTAACCCGCCAATCACGACAATGGCCAGTGATTGTGAAAGCAGGGCACCCTCAGATAAACCGAATGACATTGGAAGCAGGGCACAGATGGTTGCGATGGCTGTCATTAAGATTGGGCGCAAGCGGGTTGAACCTGCTTCGAGTAATGCATCACGAATCATCAAACCTTTTTTGCGCTGCTGCTGTACGCGATCCACGAGCACGATGGCATTTGTTACGGCAATACCAACGAGCATGAGTGCTCCGATCATTGCAGGCATATCAAGCACTTTTCCGGTAATAAATAAGCCGACTAATCCTCCGATTATCGCAAGCGGCAGGGCGAAAAGGATGGCGAACGGCGCTTTTGCCTCACCAAAGGCGATTACCATGACTAAGTAAACAGCACCAATTGCAACGAGCAATGCGATGCCGAGCTGTGAAAAGCCTTCGTTCATTTGCTGGGTAGCTCCGCCGATTGAAGCTTTAACCGTGCTGGAGAGCTTTGTATCCTTCAAAATCTTCGTTACCTGCTTTGTGATACTGCCGACATCATTTGTATCGGAAGAAAGCGTAATGGTTGCATATTGTTCATCGTTCTTCTCTTGAATGCTAACAGGCCCCTTCACTTCTTTGATAGTTGCTACATCCGACAAGGCAATTGTTTTGCCCGTTGAATTTTTGATGTCTAAAGAAGCAATGTCGCTTATTTTTGTAGGTGCTGTTAGCTTTAATCCAAGATTGACGTCAACCTGGTCTTTTCCTAATTTAAAGTTGGTCACCTTTTGATCCGTTAGCAATTCGCGTACAGATCCCATAATTTGCGCAGTGGTCAATCCTTGCAGGGCGGCTTCTTTTTCCTTGACGGTGATATTAATTTGCGGCTTTTCAGCACTTAAATTATTTTGAACATCTGAAACGCCTTTAATATCTTTAAATTTATTCGTCAATGTATCAGTTGCTTGTTTAACATCTCCAAGGTTACTGCCTGTTACCGTTACTTCGACATTATTATTACTTCCACCATTCGGATTCATTTGAGAAACTTTTATTTTCGCTTTTTCATTGGTTAACGGGTTCACTTCATTCTGCAGGTTATTCACAACGGATTCCACATTCGCTGTGTCTTTTAGCTGAATGAAGATGTTTCCAGCGTTTGTTCCCGAAATTTTCCCCGAAGTATTAAGGGAGCCTTTCGCAGAACCAATCGTGGTTTGATAAAAATCAATGTTATTGTCTTTGGCTAGCAGAGCTTCGACCTGTTTCACTTTTTGATCCGTGGTATTGAGAGTTGTTCCATCTGGATAGGTGACATCAATATTCACGTATTTTTCTTTTGATTGTGGAATAAAACCAGTTCCAATCAACGGAACTAAAGCAATACTTCCGATGAACAGAAGAGTAGACAATAGTGAAACAATAACTTTATGGTTTAGAGCCCAATTCAAGGCACTGCGATACTTCGATTTTCCGTTCGCTTTATTTTGTTCCTCATGCTTCACGTTTTTCTGATTTAATAAAAATAATTTTGCTAAAAGCGGAACGATGGTGACCGCCACGATCAGTGAAGCCAATAGTGAAAAAACAACTGTTAAGGCAAAAGGTAAAAAGATTTTACCAATCATTCCGCTGACTAATCCAAGCGGTAAAAATACGGCCATCGTTGTCAAGGTGCTGGAGGTAATCGCAGAAGCCACTTCCTTGACACCCAACAGGACAATACTGGTATCCCGGTCTTTAGAATTCATAATATGACGGTACGTATTTTCAATAACCACAATACTGTCATCGACTACGCGTCCAACCGCAACCGCTAACCCGCCAAGTGTCATCACATTGAGGGTAATGTTGAATTGTTTTAAAAATAACATGGCAATCAAGATCGAAAGCGGGATCGAGATGACCGAAATAATGGTTGACCGCACGTTTCGTAAGAAAAGCAGGATGACAATACAGGCAAATAGTGCCCCGAGAATTCCTTCCTTCAGCATTCCATTGATTGACTGTTTTACGGCTGTTGATTGATCGAACACAATGGTGACATCCGTGCCATTTGGCAGCTGTGATTTAAGCGTGTTAATTTGCTTTTTGACATCCTGTGCTACATCCACCGTATTGGAGTCCTGCGTTTTGATGATATCCAAGACAACGCTCGCGGCACCGTTTGTACGGGAGAGTGCGGTTGCATTCTGACTGCCAGTTGTAATGTCGGCAATATCTTTTAATTGAACAAGTTTTATTGATTGGTCAGCTGTAGATTGGCTCGTTTGGTTTTGAACAGGCTGTTTTGTCTGTGGACCTAGCGATTTATTAGCCCCTTTGCTCATCGCAGATTGCAGTGATTTTAATTGCTGCTGCATTGCGGACAGGGCTGTTTGACCAATTTGAATTTGTTTGGTAAGCTGAACGATCGTTTTTTGTGCAGCTGCTTTTTCAGCCGGTTTGGCAGCTGGATTTAGCAGCACAAGATTTTGCTGCTGCATGGCAAGCTTCGCATCGGTTAGCTGGCTTTGGGTTTGGCTGATGGCAGAAACGAGCTGAATTTGTGCGCTTAGAGCTTGGTTCATACCCGCCATTCCTTGTCCAAGCTGACCAACGGCTTGACCTAAGTCAGCAACCCCTTTGCCAATTTGGGAAAAAGTATTGGACATGGCTTTTTGTGTATCAGGAAAGACAGGAATATACATGTTTTTAATGTCATTAACAGATGTAATATTTCCGGAAAGCCGTACCGGCTTTGTTTGATCACCCATTGTCAAGGATGTAATGGGATAGGACATATTGTTAGATTGCAATTGCTGTTGAACCTGCTGGAATGTGAGACCGTATTGCTTTAGTTTGTCAGGCAATAACTTAACGTAGACACCGCTGTCCTCCTGGGTGGAGACATTCACTTGGCCGACGCCGGCCACCGTTGTTAAGTTAGGCACAATATTCGCCCTTATTTGTTTTTCCAGTTCTGCATCCGATATATTTTTATTGGATAGAGAAACTTTTAAAATAGGAAAAGAACCAAAGCTAATCCGTGTAACTTGTGGTGTAACCACACCGTCTGGCAGTGTGACCTTTGCGATTGCGTCATCAATTTTACGTTTTGCATCGTCCAAATCGGCCGAAAAATCAAATTGGGCAATAACGGTAGAGATGTTATCGGTCGAGGTTGTACTGACATCCGTCAGTCCCGGAATACCGGTAATTGCCTTTGAAAGTGGTTCGGACACCAGGTCCTTAATATCGCTGGGTGCTGCACCAGGATATGGCGTTATGACCGCAATAATTGGGATATTAATATCAGGCATGGTTTCTTTTTTTAGCCCGACTGCTGAATATGTCCCTCCAAATGCAATGAGAAGCGCAATAATCAGAACTGCGGCCGTATTTTTCAAGGAAAATCGTGATAGCCAAGTCAAGGGAAAACGGACCTCCTACATATATTCAATTTTTGACCGATTGGTCATAACGTTACTATAACCAAATAACCCGTTATTTGCAATTAAAAATACTCTTATATGGTCTGTTGATTTATGGCAATATAATCTATAAAATAAATTTTGACTACATGGTCAAAATGCGAACCGGAAGGAATTAATTGGCTATGAATGAACGGAAAATTAAGATGCTGGAAATAGCCCTTGCTCTTTTTGCAAAAAAAGGCTATCATGCCACTTCGATTCAAGAAATTACTGAGGCATGGGGAATATCCAAGGGAGCCTTTTATAATAATTTCTCCTCTAAAGAGGAATTAATGTTATCAATCATGAAGCACTACACGGTGCTCACTTTTAAACAAATGCAGAATGTGACAAAGGGTGGGAGTGAGAAGGAGGATTTGGTTGAACAAATCCGCATTCAATTTTCGATTATCGAGTCGCACAAGGAATATATCCGGGTCCATATGACAGAACAGCCCATGCAAATGCCGGAGGAAATCAGAAGATTTGCTTATGAAACACGGGAGAAAACCTTTCAATGGTATTTAAAGCGCCTTTTGGAGGTGTTCGGGCCAAAAATTGAGCCATATGCCCTTGATTGCGTTGTTTTGTTACAAGGGATGATTCAAGGGTACATGAGCCTGATCATCATCGATCAAAAACCGCTGTTAATAGAAAAAATTGCCCGCTTTCTGGTGAACAGGCTTGAAAGTATTGTCAATCAATTGGGAGTGGATGCTCCACTATTGACGAAGGATATGATGGAGAATTATTTCTTTGTTTCCGATGAATCGGAGCTAGAAGGTGTGCAGCACCGGATTGTTCAGTTACGGAATGAGTTACATGGTCATTTTCCGGAGGTATTGGATACATTGGAAGCGGAATTTGCCGGCGGTTCACCGCGTGAATATATGGTGGAAGGGTTGCTGCTGTATTTAGAAAAGCGAGGATTAGATGGAGGTAAATCCACTCTGAAAGAACTCCAGGATCACGTAAAGAACTACTTTGGGGGGCAGTTGTAAAGGGCCATATTTATGGTTCTTTTTTATGTTTCAGTAAATTGCTTTTTAGCCATAATAAATAGGAATTCATTTTGATGGGAGGAATCATGACGATGGTCGATGAATTCTTTGATAATCTCAGAAATTTATTTGGGAACACAAAAGATGAAATGGATGTTGATGAATTTAGACGATTGGAATCAAAACACACAAGAATCCGCCATGATGAAGATCTGAGAGAAATCATCCGTGTCCATTAAAGAAAGAATCATAAAAATAGCGAGGAAGCCCAATGGGTTTTCCGCTATTTTTTTGCAATAATATTATTGTGAACATTTAATGAAATTTTTCGCCCTCATTTTGCCAAAAGCATAAGACTATTTATCTATTTAAGAGATTCCAATCGTCAATTTTATATTTTGGTTGTATAATTAGTACTTGTGATTTTCTTTTCAACAAGGAGGAATTATTTTTGATGGAATTAACATTAGCGTGCTTGTTTGGGTTATCAGTTGTACTGCTAATCATTTCCCTTTTAAAGACTTTTCAAGCATCAAAAAAGGAACAAAAGGGCATAGATATGGTGCACATTTCCGTGATGAAAGAAATTAATGACTTGCAGGGGTCCATTCGAAATATTGAGCTTGACATGGAAGTGATGATGAACGAAGCAGGAATCCAGCTTGCACCAAATGAAAAAATACTCATGCGGGAAGTACTAGATTTATATAGACGCAAATATTCATTTGAGAGTATTGCTGAGAAGCAACAGGTGTCTGTTGAAAAAATTAAACAGCTGCTTGCTCCATACCTGACCTCTAAAGGGGAAAGGAGAAAAGTCGCCAATGAAGGTTAATTTATTGACCAGCTTCGCAGCTGGGATTCTTTTGACGACAAGTATTTGCGGTGCGGTTTACTTTACTGATAAAAGTGATGCCGCCGCAGCTCCTGCAAAAGTAACGCAAAACCAAACAAAAGTGACTGTTCAACCAACGGAAGACGAGATGAAAAATAAGCTTGCATCTGCAGGCTATGTCGTACAAACGAAGGCTGATTATGACAAGACAATAAATGCTGCAAATGCTGAAGCGCATAAAACCGCATCCAAGACTAGTACTACTGCTCAAAAAGTCGTGTATCGTGTAGTTGTGAATGTTACAAACGGTATGACGAGTATTGATGTGGGCCGTGCTCTCGAAAGAGCAAAAATTATTCCGAACGCATTTAAGTTCTCAAAAGATATAGAGCACAGGAAGATCGAAAACAATTTGCGCCCGGGCACCTTTGTGGTGGACAGCGGCATGTCATACGACAAAATTATTTCCGTTATTTTTAAAAAGCGATAAGAATTTTCTTATCGTTTTTTTTGCGCTAAAAGTTGATGTTGATAAAAAAGTGTAACATCCTTTTTAGTAACGGGTTCCGTTCCCTATCGCAAACATTAAAAAAATAAGGTAAAATGAAAGCATTTGTGAAATGACACTCATTTTTTATTGGTGTAAAGCCATTTGGGTGGAAATTACATAGAGAAATGCACCCCAAATTGTAGGGGTACAATGGCTGTTGTTCCTCCACAATTTTACCCTCAATTGATAGACAATTTATCTTACAAAAAATTCTTAGAAACATAAGTAATCTTATCCTTAATTGAGTAACCAGTGATATTTAAAATAAGCGAAGATTTTTCGGTTAAATTCAGAATGGAGCTCGTTTCGGTGTAAATAAGGGGAGGATTTCCGGTTATGCAAAGGAAAATCCCCCATTTTCATGTTTTTCGAGTCAATAGGCGGAATCTCTCCGTCTATTTTCGCTATTTTCAATGCTATTTTCAAATTAAGAGAAAATTCTCCGCTTATTAATTAAACTCGCTTTAGGGTTTAATGAAATTATACAATAAAGGAATCACCAACAAAGCTAAATAACGAAAAAGGAGATATAGATAAATGCAATACATAGTTACAGCTTATGATGGAAATGATGAACAAGCAATGGATAGAAGATTAATGGCTAGGGAAGAACATTTAAATTCAGTTGAAAGAAGATTTAAAGAAGGACAGCATTTGTATGGTGCAGCAATACTTGATGATGAAGGAAAAATGATAGGCTCATTGATGGTAGTGGAATAAGCAACAAGAGAAGAGCTGGATAATTGGCTGAAGGTTGAACCCTATGTTGTCGGAAATGTATGGCAGAAAATAGAAGTACAGCCTTGTAAAGTGGCATCTACATTTATGAAACTTTATGATTGAAGAAATAATGAAAGAACCTTTATAACAGGAATGGCTATTTAGTCGACTTCAAAAAAATATTGAAGGAGGAATTTTCCTTGGCAGACATCCAATATGAAATCATTCAAACCATTGCTGTTCTTTCCGAATCAGCAAGAGGGTGGAAAAAGGAATTGAATTTAATCAGCTGGAATGGCCGCGACCCAAAGTATGATATTCGCGATTGGTCGGAGAACCATGAGAAAATGGGGAAGGGTGTCACGTTATCAAAAGAAGAATTGGAAAAATTGAAGGACGCATTTGGTTCACTCTAACCGGAAAAAGAAACTATGGGGACGATTCTAATGGCATAAAAACCCAGCAGATCCGTCCCCATTGCCTTTCTTTAATAGCTTTTTATTAAGGTTTTATCTATCTCACGGACTTGATCATAGGAATGTAATAATCGATCAGGTACCAAGGTTCTACCATATTCCCAAGCATTCGTTTCTATTCTAGTTAGTATCTCTGCTCTTTTATAATCCTCGAGATACTTTAATACCCTTAAATCTTCTTTGTTATTCTTAAACTCTAAATAATAACCGAGCTGACGATATAGAATAAGTTTTACACAATCTTCATCTGTCTCTTTAATCTTAAAGTTAATATTCGCTATGTATCCATTCACTTGTATATAGTTAAACTTAATCGTATTTGTCGATACATTAAAGCTCATTGGTGCAGGTAGATTATTGTTTATTTCATAATTAATATTTAAGTTATGTTCTTGCAATGTATTTTCAATTATTTTCTCAATATCCCTTATATAAAGCATCTTTTCGACACTACCTTTCAAAATCTTCTACTTTTATTTTTAAGAAAGGAAAGTGGAAAGTAAATCCTACTTTTTTCCTTTCGACTTTATTCCTATTGTATTTGATTTGTTGGGGTTTTGTCGAAATATATGGAAACAGACAGGACGAGAGCGCCGTTTGTTTGCATGGAGCCCTGGTACAATATCGCCGATACATATCATACATCAAGGAACCTGAAGGAAAAGCTTGAAGCAGGTGAAACATTCCAGGCAGCAGAAGGGGGGCGGTTTCAATTATTATTCCCCCAAAAATTAATTTTAAAAAAATTTACGAAAAGTAGGTTTATGTATTTTGTTGCGGGAAAGATATCGAAACCGGGACTCATGGTGAGCCCAACCCGCAACCATTGTGCTATTTACCAATGATAAATTGCATATGAAATGGTTGTAAGCCAGGTTTTGTACTTCTGTACTGCAAACGGCAGCAAGCCTTGTACGGGAAGCAGTAGTCATGTAACTATCGACCAATGGCCGATTCATCCGTTAGGTTCATTTCCCGCAGGATGATGCCCCTACCTAAATTTGGGTTGCTCGCTCGTGGGGTTTACCCGTTCCACCTTTTCCGTTTCCAGAAAAGCTCCGTCACTGTGGCACTTTTAGGTTATTCTCAGCATATCCAAAGGACTTAGCATGATTTCACCGCCGTCAGTTGATACTATATACTCAACTGCCCATCCTTGCGAATGGCACGAACACTACAGGCATCTCAGCACTGTGCGAGCCTGGACTTTCCTCAGCTCCTTTAAAGGAACCGCGACTACTCACCATTTCATATTTATCAATTTGTTCAAAAGCGACAACACATAATATATCAAGGTTAACAGGATAAATCTCTAGTAGTTTAATTCCAATGTTTCCAATCATGAATGTTATATGAACGGGTATCATAGAAATTGTACACAACTGAGTATTAGCTTCTAAATATAGGGTTAAAAAGAAAGATGAAAAAAGTAGGACTTTTGAACTACCAAAATTTACAGCTATCTTCCAATTCGGATAGATGATATAGTTCATGTGTAAGTTCTTAACGGAACTTCACGATCAAGTTTTATTACAGAGAAGTACTCAAGAGGCTGAAGAGGCGCCCCTGCTAAGGGTGTAGGTCGGGTAACCGGCGCGAGGGTTCAAATCCCTTCTTCTCTGCCATACTATTATGGGAATGTCTTGGTATCGACAGGGATAGTTTGAGCTTATATGGCGAGTCGTGGGGATCGGCCACGTTAAAACGTCACAGCCTATAACTGGCAAACAAAACAACAACTTCGCTTTCGCTGCTTAATAACAGACGTTAGCGGTTCCTCCCTCCATCGTCCATGTGGTAGGGGAAGGGACTCACTTTAAGTGGACTACGCCGGATTCCCACGTCTCGAGGATGAAGGAAGAGAATAACCAGACTAGCTGCTTCCATGTCAGTCAGTAGACTAAAGAAGTGAGCGAAATTAAATTTACTGACTACACTCGTAGAAGTATAAGTGGCAATATCTTTGCACACGGGTTCAACTCCCGTCATTTCCACTAAAATTTATTTCCGCAGTAGCTATAGGGTAGACCTTTCGGTTCGTAACCGGTCGGTCGTAGGTTCGAGTCCTACCTGCGGAGTTATAGTCCAACGAGGAAACTAGGAAAGGGTCAGGGCAGGAATGCAGCAGCCATAACTAGTGAAATTGTGTGGGCTATTACATAAAAAAACGCTAAACTCTAGAACTGTCCCTCCAATTGTTAGACCAAAACTAAAAATTGGAGCGGCAGTTTTTCTATGGCTAAATTTTAGCTGGAGATTTTTTGGTTACACAGAGATTGTGAAGTCAAATAAACATTTCCAATAAGTTTGATAAAAAGTGATGAACCATGTTATAAGTGTAAAAGAAGCATGGACATCTTGCTTTTTAATTTTGGGATAAGAGGTTGGCTTGGTATCCCATAATGAGAGGATTTGAATTTAAATATGATCGATAATTTTTGGCGTGATTTACCACGACCTTTTTTTATACTGGCACCAATGGAAGATGTGACGGATGTTGTTTTTCGCCATGTAGTAAGCGCGGCAGCCAGACCTGATGTGTTTTTTACAGAGTTTACAAACAGTGAGAGCTATTGTCACCCAGAGGGGAAGCAGAGTGTGCGCGGGCGTTTGACTTTTACAGAGGATGAACAGCCAATGGTAGCCCATATATGGGGGGATAAGCCTGAATACTTTCGGCAAATGAGTAAGGGTATGGCGGAACTTGGGTTTCGTGGTATAGATATCAATATGGGCTGTCCTGTACCTAATGTGGCACAGCATGGGAAGGGAAGCGGCCTAATTCGTCGTCCAGATGTTGCAGCAGATTTAATACAAGCAGCAAAAGCAGGGGGATTGCCCGTAAGTGTAAAGACACGGCTTGGTTTCACTGAGATAGACGAATGGCATGACTGGCTGTCACACATATTGAAACAAGATATTGTCAATCTTTCCATTCATTTGCGTACAAGAGAGGAAATGAGCAAAGTAGATGCTCATTGGGAACTAATCCCGGAGATTAAGAAACTTCGTGACAAGGTGGCACCAGATACTCTCTTGACGATCAATGGGGATATCCCTGACCGTCAAACTGGCTTAAAGCTCGCTGATCAATACGGTATTGATGGGATTATGATTGGCCGTGGTATTTTTAATAATCCATTTGCCTTTGAAAAAGAGCAGAAAGATCATAGTAGTGAGGAATTGCTTGATCTCTTAAGATTACATCTGGATCTCCATGATCAATATTCAAAATTAGAGCTGCGTCCGTTCAAGGCTCTTCATCGCTTTTTTAAGATATATGTCAAAGGATTTCGAGGGGCAAGTGAATTAAGAAATCAATTAATGAACACAGCGTCAACAGATGAAGTGCGTGCATTGCTTGATCGCTTTAGGTCAAAGAATCTTGATGGTATGGGGGTACAGGAGAAGTGTCCCAATTCCAGATAAATGGTAGTAGAAGATTCATTCAAAAAGGCGAGGGATATAGGTTATTACAATTGCTTTTGAAAAAGAAAAAGTGAATGAGTTGGTCGACCGATTCTATGATAAGCTGTTGCAGGATCCCTATTATGTTTCAATGTTTAAGGAAAGAAACGTAGATATAGAGGTGTTAAAGGACCGACAAAGAGTATTTTTTAGCCGCTTAGTTTCCGGAAGAATCAACTCAATATCAAGGGAAACACCTATCCCAGGTTCAAGAAAGACACCCATTTCAAATAGCGCCAGAAAGGGCCGGAATATGGTTTTCCAATTTAGAGTAGACCATCAATGAAATGGACTTGGATGGAAGCTCAAAAGAACAACTTATACAGAAGGTAGAGTTTTTATTAAAAAAGATTTTATAGCATGATTTTATTCCTTTACCTGATTCAAAAAAACCCTTGGCAACTACATGCCAAGGGTTTTTTTGCTGTGGCCTATTGAAGCATAATTAGCTTGAGCATATAACAAAAACCCTCGGGAGCACCATGCCGTTCCATATGCATAAAATGATTTAGGCAAAAATACGGAGGTGTGTAGTTTAAAAAATGATGTATAACTATTATTACTATAGATATAATCCTATGCAATATGTTCCTGTTACGGCATACTCTGCAAGGCATCCTATATATGTAAATGGGGTGGACATAAATAGAGGGGCGTATCCAGCTCTAATTTATCAACCTCAACAAACACCATATCCCATTGCATATGCACCGATTGCTGATTTTGACTGGGCAGGCGTTTCCTCTCCTTGGAAAGAAAACCAAATAGTCAGTTTAACATCCTCTGAGATTTATCCATTTGTGGTTGAAAACCCTATCGTAGTGGAGGCCTTTGCAGCTACGGGGAATGTACGGGTCAATGAACTAAATTGGCAAAATCAATATGGTGACCAGGGAAATACAAAATATACGGATGCCACCGTGCCAGTCCAGTTGACACTAAGTACCAATCCCATAACCAATGCTTCTTCTATATTTAGTGTCGACCAGAATCAACTGTACTCTGTAGAACGCATTGCCAATAAAATTCTTTCGGCCACCGTTTTAACCACGGGTCTTGAGAAATGGGATTTTTCAACGCCCAATCAGGACGCTTTTCTCGATTTGGTTGCAAGCAATGGAGTCGTGTACGCTTCCACGGCGAATACACTTTATGCCCTCCAAGATAACGGAACTTCACCACAAACACTTTGGACAGTGAATGCCCTTGCCAATCGTCTGTTAATCGACCAAACCACCTTGTATTATTACACAAGAGATACGGTGCAGGGAATCGCGGCCGTAGATGTCAAAACAGGTCAGTCGAAATGGAAATATAGCTTGAAAACGAACGAGCAGGTAGAGGGAGTTTTTGCTGCCGGCGGAAACCGTCTGTATGCCAATATCCGGAACCCAGTTCAAATCACCTCGAAAATGTATGCCTTTGATGCAGCTTCGGGGACTGTTCTTTGGACATTTGATGTACCTGCAAACAACCCGATCATCGGAAATCCTATCTATAAGGATGAGTTGCTCTACATCGAAACGGTTACGAATGCAGTAAGAACCATTTGGGCGCTTAATGCGGCAACAGGAGGAACATTATGGAAGTTTAATCCAACAGGAGCCTCTATGATACAGCCGATTTCCGTAACGAATGATTCCTTAATCGTCCTTGATAATACCAATGTCATGGGGATTGATAAAAATACGGGAGCACAAAAATGGAAAACTGTATATGCCGATCAGACCGGTCCTGGTGGTACTCAGACAACTGGATCAAATGGAATGCTCGTGGCATCGGACAAAATTATTGTGGAAAATGCCAACAAGATAAAATTCTTTAATTCAGCCACAGGCCAGCTTATTTTTTCCACATTAGCGCTTTCCACTCCTACTGGCGGTGTTGGCGTTCGTCCCATCGGTGTGATTCAGGATACCATTTTTGTCACAGAGGCAAACCAAATTCTTTACACTTATGCTGCGCCAAAGTCAACCCAGCCTGATACAGTAAAGCCGACGGCAACGATTAATTTGCCGGTAATCAGTCCGCTTGCCGAAGCTGCCAAACTTACGATTCCTGTGACCATCAGTGAAGATTCCGATATGACGGTAACGATTGTCGATGGGAGCGGCCTTGTGGTTCAGACCATTGGTTCAGGAAGATTTTTAAAGGGTACGACCAATTTCTATTGGGACGGAACAAATAGCCGAGGATTTAACGTAACCCGAGGAAATTATCATCCTGTTGTCAGTCTCAAAGACCTTGCGGGGAATAAGAATGTATATGATGCGAGTGATAAGGTCATTCAGGTGACAGCAGGGTTTGGTTTAACTTTAAAAAATTCCAACCTGCGTTTGGCTGCAGATCCCACAAGTTCCATCCAAAGAGTGGTCCCTGCCGGATCTGAAGTGACGATAACAGGTGAAAGCGGGGATTGGTATCAGGTCGAGTATCGGATTGTAAGCTCGGTGATCAAAGGATATATTTCCAAAACGTTGATTAAAGTTCCATCTAATCAAGAGATTCTAAACATTTCAAGTGCCACAACCAGAACGAATGTCAATGTAAGAACCGGTGCTGGAACGCAGAACCCTACAAAAATAGTACTCCCAATGAATACCGCCATCACGATTCTATCTGCTCTCGGAGACTGGTATTTCATCCAGTACAAAAAGGATACCATTTACACTGATCAGGGCTATGTGGCTAAATTTACTGTGACACTTCCAACCGTATCTACTTCCGTTTACACCGTTGTGGCAGGCGATACCCTCTGGAAGATTTCCCAAAAATTTGGCGTCACCATTGACTCGATTGTCAAGGCCAACAACCTTGATATCAATCAACCGCTTTATATTGGGCAAAAGCTGACGATTGTGAAATAATCCGCAATCAAAAAGAGAGAGAAAATCAATACGAACGCTGATATTGGATTAATTTCTGCCCAAACTATGTAGTATGATCTATTAGTAATTGAAACGAAAAATAGCTACCCTAGTGGGTAGCTATTTTTACGTTTTTTAGGACTGTCTAAATAGATCTTGAAAGGGACGTTATATGGTTCTCCAAATTAAAGGAAACAATTAATGAAATTGAACTGGATAGAATTGCATAGGAACGACTTTTACAGAAGGTTGAGTTTTTATCGAAAAAGATTGTATACACTCTTTTTTTGTTTCAACTATTTGTATTTTTTTGTTAAATTTGACAAAACATAATAAAAAAGGAGTTGCGATAGCATGAGAAGAACAAAGCCTGAAATAAATTTCCCTGAGACATTTTTACAAATTGCATTAGGAACAGCCGTAAGTATAATTCAAGGGTTAATCATATATAAATCCATTAAGAATGAATTACAAAAAGGTAATAAGCAAAAGAAATCTGAGGCTGAATAAGTCTCTTTTTATTTGTGAATAAGCTTGAGCAAAAATAGTCTTGTTAACAACTTCCTATCAGTTCAAAGAGAGCGAACCGGAGCTCTCTTTTTTCGTATATAATGCACCGCATTGCGATAAGGAAATCATTTTGGACCGTTCATACCGGTGCATTATAGTTTATGAATTGTTTACTTTGTACCGAATCAGAATCGCCCCCATGTATTTGAAAAAGGAAAATGCCAGTTTAGAGCAATAGCCATATTAACTGATTGTTATTTTTTGTTGTAAAAACTAACATTTCCAAATACTCTGTATTTTTTAAATTCAAGTTTAAGTCCTTTGAAATATGAGTTATAATTAAAAGTATGTTGGCATAATGTTTGCACGGGTTGTCAGAAATTTTCTGCCAAGCCAAAACGCACATAGATGTAGATGATAAGCCAAACTTCGGGTTCTACATGAAGTGGGAGTTAATTATAACCTATTTAGAGGAGACGAAAACATTGTCACTAGAATTATTATCAAAAAACACAGCAGATGTTTTTAACGCTTTTATTAAGCAGCCCCATTGGAATAAAGTTGAACTGCAAGAAGGGATCAAAAAGCTTTTATTAGAAATTAGAGAAAGTGTGGGTTCTCAAGAAGAATATTTAGAGACACTCTTAGGAAATGTTATTTTTCAATATGCACATACGAATACTGCATTATCTTTTTTAACAGAGTGTATTGAAGAGGAACAGTTTTTCCCACAGGAAAGCTTTCAATCGATCATGGCGGATGTTCCTAGACAAATCGAAGAATCTAATTTCATAATTGAAAATATGCCTAGGTTTAAGGAATTGGTCTACAAAGGCTCAACCATTGAAGAGCAAGTTGTCCATGCCGAATGGTTTTTTGTCCATACAAAGCTAGTAAATAATTTATTGGTTGAATTTATAGGGACATTCCTCCATCAGGATAATAGGGATTTTATGGCGAATTACTTGGAATATTCTTCTAAAGTAGTCATTGATGCTATTACGCAATTTTGCGAAACTTATACTAATCTTATTATAGAAGAGCTAAACACGGTTACTAATTAGAAAGCTGATCTTTGGTAAAAGAAAGGTTTTTCCAAATATACGATTAAGTGGGATTTCTGAGAAAGAAAATCCCACTTAATCGATTTGGTTACAAATTTGTGAGACCATGATAAAAGGTAATCATTTTAGAAAAATTATGATATAGTGTTCTCGTAAGCTTCTTATATCTTTCCACATTTACCTCTGTATTTTACCTTCTGCGTTCATCAATGATTAAATTTTTCCATTCTATTTTCACCAATCATTTCTTTAATTCTTATAAGAAAGGAGACGGTATTTTAGCAATAAACTACAATTAATTTTCCGTCATGTAAAAACTTCATTTTAAAACCTCCAATTTTTTTCTACAACTTTTCACTCCATCTACAATTCTTTGTTTTTCAAAAAAATAAACTATTGAGGTGAGCGAATAAATGGCGTCGATCATGCTTTATTCGAAGTGTCCGAAATGTGAAGGGATTGCGGTCTTGGATGATTATTATAAAATGGGTGACCAATATCTTTGGTGCGAGAGATGTGGATATAATTATCAAAAAGAACAGGACTATTATGATTCAAAAAAAAATCAGATATTTTTTAAGGAAACAGAACAAATAGGGTATGGGATATTTAAAATTGTTAATAAAGAAGGAAAAAGCCAATTAGTCCCAATCCATTCTCCTTTAACAGAAGATTTAATTGAGGAATATAAAAAGGAAATGGAACGAGAAGACATCGATAAAGAAAAATGCTATTTGGTTTCATTCATGGATGATAAACTAGAGGTATTATTTGGTGAGGTTCCGGAATTATATTTATTAACATATGAGGAGTACAAAAAGGTACATCCTGATTTTGATCCATATTATTTACAAGGAGTTACGCTATATTTTTAGTATGAAATTAAAGACAAAGTAAACGATGATTGATAATTCAACAAAATCATTCCAGTAAAGCGGTAATTGACAGGATGGAGAAGGTGGAGGTCAATCAGAGTTCGGTAATTGACAGGATGGAGAAGGTGGAAGCCAGTCAAAATGCGGTAGTTGGCAGGATGGAGAAGGTGGAAGCCAGTCAGAATGCTGTGGTTGGCAGGATGGACAAAGTGGAAGCCAGTCAGAATGCTGTGGTTGGCAGGATGGACAAAGTGGAGGCCAGTCAGAATGCTGTGGTTGGCAGGATGGACAAAGTGGAAGCTAGTCAGAATGTATTGGTTGGTAGGATGGACAAGGTGGCAACCAGTCAGAATGCGGTAGTTGGCAGGATGGACAAGATGGAGACCAGCCAGCGTGAATTAGTGAAAAGTCAAAAAGCAGTAGTAGGTAGGATAGATAAAGTGGAAGCCAGGCTAGAAAACGTGGAATTAGGCCAAAATGAAATTAAAGAAATGATTAAACATACTACTACCTTAATGACAGAGAATTTCACATTTATTCGTCAAGATATGAGGACATTTCAAAATGATGTTAATGCGGATATTGACCTATTATTCAATGAGGTCGCGAGTGTTAAGCGAAAAGTGAATAAGTTTGAGCAAAAATAGTCTTAAATAAGAGATATGATCAGGTGGTAATTGTAAATAGCTTGGAAAATTTGCTTTGCCAAGCTATTTTTTCTCAAAATTGAAGTAGGATCATCTCAGTCCCTCTAAACGATGATTATCAGGTCAACTTAACTACTCGGCATGTAGAGATAAACTTAGGAAATGTTGAAATTGTTTAATAACATTGTAAGGTAAAGGTAACTTTATCAAATTGTCTTCTCGATAATTCCTCTTTTTTTATACAAAAATACAGCAGCCCACAATCTCCCCACATAACACCTAAATCTTCTTCGTCAGAGTCTATTTGGAATAATAACACAGCTTCTTTGCGATTGTCATATAACTCTTCGAAAACGTCATTTTGGACATTAAATGGTTCTCCTAACATATAATGTGCCGGTACAATATTCCCATCATCATCTTCCGGCTGCATTAGCTGTTGGCGGAATTCCAAAAAATTCTCTGCTTCATCTTCATTTTCAAATAAAATGTTCTCAGGCTCTTCGGAAATCGTATACATGTTTTTAAAAGTCACTTTGTATGCATCTAATGGGTAATAAACTTCATTTTCGACCGGATAGTCTCTTCTACTCAATGCAGCCAGGTCTCCATCGAAATAAAGCACTTTATAACATCCTTCATCTTCTTCAAAGCCCCATGGTTGTTCATAAGCATCGTAAAATAGATATAGAATACCGCTATCAGGAAGTAGATTGTCTTTATCAAATGGTTTTGCCTGTTTAAGGTTTATTTGACCCATAAACCATAAATAACCTTTTTCGTATCGAGGAAATTCCATTTCTGCAGGCATATCTGGCAGGCCGCCCAATTTTGAAGATCCAATTGGAATATCCTGTTCATTCACTTTTACCTTTTCCAACCTTAAAGAGTTCTTCAAAGAGGAAGTAATCATTGACTTTTTATGATATAACTCATATTCGCGAAGTAATTGGTCAATGTTTTGCATGATTTTTAACCCCCCATAATGTATTTTATTAGAATATTAATTGTCCGAATATCTTAAAGTGATTATATCATTATTCTGAAATCGTTAAATAATTTATAATCTAATAAAATCTTAAATTCAAAGAGAGCGAACCCGAGCTCTTTTTTCGTATGTAATGCCCATCCAATTTGTTATTATAAAGTCGGTGAAAATTTACATATTACATAATAAGGGAGTGAACCAAAATGATACGGTTTGGAATAGTTGGAACCAATTGGATTACGGATCGATTTTTAAAAGGAGCTCTTAAAGTAGATGGATTCTCATTGAATGCTGTTTATTCAAGAAGTGAGGAAAGGGCGGAGGAGTTCGCACTTAAATACAGTGTTTCAAACAAGTTCACCAGTTTAGAGCAGATGGCAAAGAGCAATATAATTGATGCAGTTTATATTGCCACTCCAAATTCGCTTCATGCCGAACAAGCCATTCTCTTTTTAAAAAATGGTAAGCATGTTTTATGTGAAAAGCCTTTTGCTTCTAACACAACAGAAGTAAAAAAAATGATTGAAACAGCTCAAAAACACAACGTATTGCTGATGGAAGCGATGAAATCAACCTTTTGTCCAAACTTTAAAAGCATTCAGGACAATCTATATAAGATTGGAATGATTCGCAGATTTACAGCTGTTAAGAATCAATGTTCATCCAGCTATCGTACGTATTTAAACGGGGCATTGCCAAATGCTTTAAATCCGGAATTATCCAATGGGTCGTTAATGGATATTGGTGTATATGGGATTTATCCGATTCTCTTTCTTTTTGGTCCTCCCAAAAGCATCGCAGCCTCTTGCTACAAATTGAAATCAGGAGTTGATGGTGGCGGTACAATCTTAATGCATTATGATGATAAAGAAGCAATCGTGATGCATTCCAAAACAACAAACTCCAATCTTCCATCCGAAATACTGGGGGAGAAAGGCACCATCTTCATTGATAGCATTTCTTCCCCTACAAAAGTTGAAATCCAATATACAGATGGAAAAATAGAGGATATCACAAGACCGCAGGACAATGATCCGTTTTGTTATGAAGTTGAGGAATTTATCCGGTTAGTAAAGGAAGGTAGAATGGAATCCTCCATTAATACAAACGAACTATCCGTTCAAATAATGGACATCATGACCAAGGCGAGAAAACAAATGGGGATTACTTATCCTGCTGATAAACAGTGAAAATATGATTCGGTTGCTTAACTGTAAAAAGCTTGGCAAATTTTTTTGCCAAGCTGCTTATCTTAAATTGAAGCAAGGTCGAATACGTCAGCCCTAGACAACTGACAGTTCACTACCATTTAAAGTGGTGGATTTTCCACTCCTAAATGAATCCAATCTTCTTTGGGAGGTCCATAAACCCCAAAAGGCTTAATTCCAGCTTGTCGCAATAGTACGGTTACTTGCCCACGATGATGAACAATATGTTTTATAAGCCCCATAAGGATGCTTGCATTTGATTCCTGTCTTCCAAAAGCTGTTTGGATTTGTTTTAAAGAATCATCTGTCCACTGTTGTTCTATTGCTTTAGCAGCTTGAGAGCTTACATTCCTATACGTATCGGCAATTTCTTTTGCGGAACGGGGGACATTATCTGCATTTTCAATTCTTTCAATCTCTAACCCAAAATGCGCTAAATACTCTGGTATATTGGTGGTAAAATGCCAGGCTATCCGGCCCAAAGAACGGCCGCCAGGGTAAACTTGTTGTTTTAAGGCTGCATCAGTCAAGCCATCCAAAACTTGTTGTGTTAACATTGCTTCTCTATTCCATTCTTTTATAAAATCCGAAATCGTTATGTACATACTTTTCCTCCTATAATCAATTTAAAATAAATTATAAAACATTTGTTCTCATATTCAAATAGAATTGTCGGATCTCTAAAAAAGAGAAAAGTGCCAGAAAACGACAAATTTTTCGACTTCTGGCACTTTTTACTTTTGGCTTATATATCAAAATGAATATCAAACTTTCAACATCCGCCTTAATGATGAAGTGGCTCCCCAAATTCCAATGAAAACACCAAAAAGAAGAAGACTAGAACAGAAAATTGGTATGAGAGGGAGAGGGGAAAGCAACTCGATAAAGTCTATATGGATATAGTGACTAAAATAAAGATACACAACATAATAGCCGGCCCCGATGAGCAAGCTGGCAATGAATGCTCCTAACAGTCCGATTATCGAACCTTCGATAAAAAATGGAAACCGCACAAAACCGTTTGAGCCGCCGATCAATTTTCTCAGTTGTATCTCTTTTTTTCTGGCTATAACAGTTATTTTGATTGTGTTCGTTACAGTATGAACAGCAATCAAAGTGAGAGTAAGAATAAAAATCAAACCGATCCAACGAGCCAGGTTTGTGGAGGTAAGTAAAGGGCCGACAACGTTTTTCGCAGAGACGACTTTATACACCGGCGCAAGCTTCCCTAATTTGTCGGCTACACCCGCAACATCCTGTGGCTGTTCAGTTTTAATAACCAATTGATCATTTAAAGGATTTTCTTCTTTTAATGTTTTAAACGCTGCACCTTCATCCCCTAAGGTTTTCATAAAACTTTTAAGGCCTTGGTTTTTAGAAATAAACGTAAGGGAACTTACGTGTTGATAGGATTTGATTGTTTGGGTTAGATTTTTCAGGTCATTGGAATGGCCGTTTTTTAGATAAACATGGATTTCTACATTTTTCTCAACATTTTTTGACATTTGGTTTAAATTTACTAACAGCAACGCCGTAAGCCCAACGAGGAAAATCATCACACCTAAAGAACTAACCGAAGTGATGGTCATCCAGCCGTTCCGTTTAAAATTTTTCATTCCTTCGCTTACGTCCCGATACAAGTACGTATTCTTAATCAACTTATTCGCACCTTCCTTTGATCATTCTGAAGAATGCTTCCATTTTCGATTACAATCACTCGTTTTGTCGTCCGCTCAATCAACTCTTTATGATGAGTGGTCATGATAATCGTTGTACCCCGTTTATGGATTTCTTCAAAAATACTCATGAACTCCCAAGATGTTTCACTATCTAAAGTGCCGGTAGGTTCATCGGCGACAATCATTTTTGGCTGGTTGACAATCGCTCTTGCGATGGCTACCCGTTGTTGTTCTCCACCTGATAATTCATTTGGAAAACAATTCGCTTTTGCGCTAAGCCCAACTAATTCCAGTGCATGCTCGACATTTTTTCGGATGCTTTTCATTGGCACACGAATCGTTTCTTGAGCAAAAGCGACATTTTCATAAACGGTCATTTCCGATATCAATCGAATATCTTGAAAAACCATTCCAATCGTTCTTCTAAAAAGACGAAATTTCTTTCCTTTTAAGCTGGATATATTGATTCCATTTACAAATATTTCTCCGCGTGTCGGTTTTTCTTCTCTTGTAAAGAGTTTATTAAGCGTAGATTTACCTGCTCCACTTTCACCCATAATCAAGACAAATTCTCCTTGGGAGATATGGAGATTTATATTATTTAATGCTTGCACGCCATTTGGATACACTTTTGTTACATCTTGCAACTGAATCAATTTCTTCACTCCTTTCAGTAAAACATCCTGATCTATTCATCTAATTTCTCTAGATGATATTGATCAATAATTCTAATCAATTTGTTGGCATACTCTGGGTCTGTTGCATATCCCGCGTCATCAATTCCATGCGCGTAATCCCTTATACTCGTAACGTTCTTCAAATATTTTTGAAACCTTGGTGTTAATAATAGGTTTGCATGATCGACCATACAGTCATAATAAGTGGAATATTTAGCAAATGGAGCTGTTATATAAATTTCTTGACCATTTACATATTCCGTTGTTTGCATCGCGACCGATCCTGCTGTGCCTGTTCCTTTTATTCCAAATAAATTTTTTGCATCATAAGCTAGGCCGGATAAACCATTATAACTGCCCAAACTTTCTAGGATAATTTGTCCTATCGTTATCGAAGCGGGAACTCCCATATTTTGTTTCAGTTTCAGGGCATCTGGGATAAATGGTGCGATAATCGAGGTTATCATTTGAACATTTCCAGGAGAATTTTCATTATGATTGATTAAAGCAAGAATGGTCTTTGCATTTTTTTGTAACAATTCAAGTGCGTCCGTTTTTCCCTTTTCTTCCTTTTCTAATTTCTGTTTCTTCATTTTCAGGGTATTCGACAATTTTAGTTTTTCCTTTTTGTTTTGCAGTGGAGTGGATTTTATTTGATCCAGCTCTGCTTTTGCTTTCATCATCGATTCTTGTAAGAGTGGGAGCTCTTTTTTTATGCTCTCCATTTTGTTTTGGTCAGCGATGTACGATTCAATAAATTGCTTATCTTGATTGACGATTTTATCATAAGCAAAGATATGATCGATAAACTCTCCGAAACTCTTAATCGAAAAGATGACATTTAAAACAGACATTTGTCCACCTGTTCGATAATAAGAAGCCATCCTGTCTTTAAATTCTTCTTTTCTACTATCAAGCAAAATACTGATTCTTTTATAATCCTGTTTTAAATTGTTTATTTTCAAATTTATTTCATTTAATTTATTTTCTTTTTTTAGAATTTGATCATTTGCTGCTGCCAGTTGTTGATCAATTTCATCAATTTTATTCTTCGCTGCTTCCAAATCATGCTGAACTTGCTGCTTTTGCTTTTTAATTGCCGATAAATCCGTTTTGATTTTCTGCTGTGAGCTTTGTAATTCTGATTGAAATGTTTCGGCCTTTGCGGCAATAGGAGCAGTCATTAAAGTAAGTACACAAGCTGATAGCAAATAGACCTTTTTATCCATCGTTCCGATCCTACCTTTTTAATAATCTATGTATTTAGGGGGTTAAGAATAATAGCAACAAAAGTACCCGTCATTCACTCCGTTTTTGATACTAACAAAACAAGATTGAAATAACGTGTTGTTTTGATAACGTTTTACGAACAATTGTGTTTCAATTTGGGAACAGATTAATGATTTGAATCAGTTGAAATAAGGTACAATGTCAATTTGCAAACAACAAATGACCGATTTTTATTGAACTTTATAACTGATCGATAAAAAGCTGCGGTACCGCACTAGGATCAAGAGTGTCCTCAGTTATCGGTTGGGGGACAGGTTAAGCATCCGAATAGACGGAAAAATTTCGCTTAATCAGTAATTATTATATAAAAAGGCTTAAATAGAAGGAGAGATTCCGCCTATTGACTCAAAAAATTCGAAAATGAGACATTTTGCTTTGCATAATCGGAGAACTTCCCCTTATATACCCCGAAACGAGCTCTATTCTGCATCTAAGCGAAAATTCTCCGCTTATTTTACTTTTGCTAGTCACTCGATTAGGGACAAGACATCTTATTAAAAAGGGGTTACTGACTTTTCAATTTTTAAAATCCTGCATTTAGGTACTTGTACCAAAAATTTGTTATCATGAATTTAGTAAATAATAGGAGATGATGGGTGAATGGAAAAGAAAGTTCAAATTGGCAAAACAGATTTAATGGTCAATCCGATTGGTCTTGGAACCAATGCGGTTGGAGGTCATAATTTATTTAAAAATCTTGATGAAGCGGCCGGAAGAGAGTTGGTTCGAACGGGGCTCGCAAATGGGATAAATTTTTTAGATACGGCTTTTATCTATGGGCCAAGACATTCGGAAGCCATCGTTGGAGAAGTGGTAAAAGAAAGTGGTAACCGTTCAGAAATCGTCATCGCCACGAAAGCCGCCCATAAAATTGTTGGGAATGAAGTGGTAATCGATAATTCACCCACTTTTTTAAAGGAATCAATCGATGAAGCTTTAAAACGTCTGCAAACCGATTACATAGATTTATTTTATATTCATTTTCCTGATCAAGTGACACCAAAGGAAGAAGCGGTTGGAGCCTTAAAGGAGCTAAAGGATGAGGGGAAGATTAGGGCCATTGGCGTTTCCAATTTTTCCATCGAACAGTTAAAAGAAGCCAATAAGGATGGTTATGTCGATGTTTATCAAGGCGAGTATAACCTATTAAGCCGGGATGCGGAGAAGGAATTGTTTCCATATGTATTGGAACACCGGATTTCCTTTGTGCCTTATTTCCCGCTTGCATCTGGATTATTAACCGGTAAATATAATAAAAACACCAATTTGACCGAAAAACGCGGGAAATTCTTTCAAAAGGATGTATTTGAAAAAACCTTGGAGAAAGTTGAGCAGCTGCGAAAAATCGCGAATGACAAAAATGCCGAGGTCGCTCATGTCGTACTTGCTTGGTACTTAACTCGTGAAGCAATCGATGTAATCATTCCCGGAGCAAAGCGAGCGGACCAGGTGCTAAATAATTTAAAAACTCTTGACGTTCGTTTAACATCAGAAGAAATTCAGGAAATCGATCGTATTTTTCAAGCGTGACAAATCATTCAATATAATATAAGAAGGATGAGACTATCATTCGAAAAAAAGTTTGATATTAGGGGAAGGGAAAAATCATGCCATTAGAAATTGTTCGCCATGATCTTACAAAGATGAAAGTAGATGTGATTGTCAATGCTGCGAATCCAGCCCTAAGAATGGGTGGCGGTGTGTGTGGTGCAATCTTTCAGGCTGCGGGCGCCAAGGAACTGCAGGCGGCATGCAACCAAATAGGCGGATGTAAGACAGGAGAGGCCGTTATCACTGATGGGTTTCAGCTGGATGCCAAATATATTATTCATACACCTGGACCAGTCTGGCAAGGAGGAGCGAATCAAGAAGCTGCTTTGCTAAAGGCATCTTATCTTAACTCCTTGGAGCTGGCAAAAAATCATCGATGTGAATCGATTGCCTTTCCATTACTTTCGACAGGCATTTATGGATATCCAAAGGAGGAGGCTCTCGAGATTGCCGTTTCCGCCATCAGTTCCTTTTTACTAAATCATGACATGCTCGTTTATCTGGTTGTTTTTGATAAAAGTTCTTTCAAGCTGAGCAAGAAATTGTTTTCATCCATTCGTGAATATATTAATGAGCATTATGTAGATGAAGTGGAACACACTTTCAGTCGGAATAGGGAAGAACGATATTTATTAGAAAATCAAGCGGAGGTTTTTAGAGAAGCAGCACAAAACTTGGTTGACCTGTTGGATGAGCTTGAAGAATCTTTTTCTAAGCGGCTGTTTCGTTTCATTGATGAAAAAAGCATGACAGATGTGGAGACCTATAAACGGGCCAATATCGACAGGCGGTTATTCTCGAAAATTCGGAATGAAAATGATTATTCTCCTAAAAAGAAAACGGCCGTTGCTTTTGCGATTGCCTTACATTTAAGTATAAAGGAAACAAATGAGCTTCTGGAGGCTGCGGGTTATACCTTGTCACATAGCAGTAAATTTGATGTGATTGTTGAGTTCTTTATTCAACAAGCCAATTACAATATTCACGAAATCAATGAGGCCTTATTTGCTTTTGACCAGCCATTGCTTGGTGCTTAAAATGTCGCTTTTCAAGCGACCTTTTTTTATGTGCGCTTGGCAGCGCATCGCTCTAATGGGTGAAAGTCCCTAACATGCCGTTGTGGCGGAAATGTATAGCTGACAGGTAGTGCGAGTATCGTGAGATTTCGTGCGGAGGACTTGAAGGCAAAACTCGGAACAGGTGGCTGTAACCATGTTGGCTGGTAAGGTGGGATAACCTTGCATAAAATGGGGATGTCCAATACCACTCTGTATCTTATTAGTTATGAGGACTGGATTCGAGTGAAAGGCGATGAACGTGACCCAAGGAGATCTCATCATCTCCACCGTAGGTGGTAACTCTTTTTCAAAGCCGCGAAGGACAAGAAATGGATTATGGAAGGTGAGAAGTCAGAGCAGGGGATAGTAGTGAATAAACTTGTTGGAAACGCCACAAAGACAAGTGACTTATCACAAAGTTGATAAGGCGGGCACTGACTCAAAAGGCAGTGGACTGATGCGAAGCCCGTCTGTCCATCGAAGAAAAGCAATACGAACTTATTTACTCGTCATGTACTAAACAGAAGTCGATGAGGCAGAAAGCCGAAGAATCGAGACCGAAAGAAAGTAGGTTGTTTAGGGCGAAGTACTAATATCAAATATCAGCCATTGGTTTACCTATTCAGTTGATATTGTATTGGGAAAGGAATCGAATGCATGAATGAATCAATAGGAAAACGAAGCTTACGTGTAGTGGAGAATTCTAAAAAGAAACGCAAGTGGTACAGCCTAATGGATAAATTATGGAACTATCAAAACCTGGAACAAGCTTTCTATGACGTGAAGAAAAATCGCGGTTCACACGGAGTGGATAAAGTAACGATTAAAGATTATGAAATTGAATTGGAACACAACTTAAGAGTGCTCCAAGAATCTTTGCGTTTGAAAACATATCGTGCAAAACCAGTTAGAAGAGTTTTTATTCCAAAAGCTGATGGTACAAAACGTCCACTGGGAATTCCAACAGTAGAAGACCGAGTTCTCCAAGCTGCAACTAAAAGAATACTTGAACCAATCTTTGAACAGAAATTCTTAGACTGTAGTTTTGGATTTCGTCCGAACCGTAGTGCACATATGGCGATAGACAAAATCCGAAAGGATTTGATGGATGGGTACACCTTTGTAATTGATGCCGATATAAAGACTTATTTTGATTCAATTCCTCATGATAAGCTTATCGAATTAATCAAAGAAGAAGTTGTGGATAATAGAGTATTGGCGCTAATTTTGCAGTTCTTAAAATCGGGAATCCTTGAAAATGGTATTTTCTATGAGAGTGACAAGGGGAGTCCTCAGGGTGGCGTAATCAGTCCATTGTTAGCGAACATCTATTTGCATCCGCTCGATGAAATGATGATGGAAAGAGGTCACCGTATTACAAGGTACGCGGATGACTTCGTCATCTGTTGCAAATCCCGAAAGGGAGCAGAAAGAGTACTAAGAACGGTAGTGAAGCTCTTAGATGAAAAGTTAGGATTGAAAGTGCACCCAGACAAAACTAAGATTGTAGACAACTACGAAGAACCGTTTATCTTCTTAGGGTATGTTTTCAAAAGAGGATATTTCCATTCTCCATCAGACAAAGCAGTAAAGAAGTTTAAGAAAAGTATCAAAGATGTAACGAAAAGAAATCTAACAGTTAACCTGGAAGAATTCGTCAAGCATCGATTAAATCCCATTATTAGAGGATGGGGAAGATACTTTGGAATTGGCTTTTCAAAAAAACTATTTCAAAAATTGGATACATGGATTCGAAGAAGGCTAAGAATGATTCAGTTAAGAAGCTGGAGAAAAATAAGAAAGCTCCACAGGGAGCTTCGGAAAAGGAATTGGAAGGGTGAACTTCCGCATCTTTCAATGACTAGATGGAGGAATTCTAAGACTGAGCACGTTCATTTTGCGATTCCGAATGAAAGGTTTCGGGAAATTAAACTTGTTTTTCTTTTAGACATATACAACGAACTACATCCCCAAAGGGGATAAAGTGGAGGAGCCGTATGCGATGACCCGCACGTACGGATCTGTGAGAGGCGCATGAAATTTCTCATGCGCCTACTCTATTTGATTCCTGTTATCCTTTGTTTATGAAAGAACGGAGGATGATAAACATGAAAAACATGAAAAACAACTTAACAGAATTAGTGTTCATTTTAGACAAAAGCGGCTCGATGGCCGGGCTTGAGGCCGATACCATTGGCGGATATAATGCCATGTTGTCCAAACAACAAAAGGAAGAAGGAGAAGCGGTTGTGACAACGGTCTTATTCGATCACCAATATGAATTACTGCATGACCGGATCAACGTAATAGGCATTTCTCCTCTTACCGAAAAAGACTATGAAGTAGGAGGGACCACTGCATTATTGGATGCCATCGGTTTTACCATTCAAAAAATCGTGAATGTTCAAAAGAGAACGAGTGAAGATGAACGGGCAGAAAAGGTCTTATTCGTCATTACAACAGATGGGATGGAAAACGCCAGCCGTGAATTCACAGCAAACAAAATTAAAAAGATGATCCAGCAGCAAAAAGAGGAATATGACTGGGAATTTCTGTTCCTTGGCGCAAATATCGATGCGATCTCAACCGCTGCGAAATTTGGCATAGAGGAAGACTTCGCTGTCGATTACTATGCTGACGCTGCCGGAACACAGGTTAATTACGAAGCGGTGAATGAAGCAGTAAGCAGTCTCAGAAACGGGAAAAAGATTGATCGCAGCTGGAAAAAGGGAATTGAAAGAGATTATAATCAGCGCTTGAGAAATGAATGAAAAACTTCTTTACCAGGTTCGTTTCTGAAGTAACATAAATTGCAGTTGAACCCTCAAGCAACTAACAACGTAATTAGCATAAAAATGGCTCAGCCTCTGAGCCATTTTTCAATTTATGAAATTGTAATTCTCAACCGATTTACAGAAGAGTTTGCAGGATATCGACTGGATTTTTCCATTTTAACAAATCATTCAATTGGAAAATTCTATCCTATTATGGGTAGAATGGATTGATAAGTACAGAAAGTTGAAGGTGATCCCAAAATGAACCATAAACAAGAAGCAATCTCTTTTAAGGCAAATAAAAAATAGCTTGCCATTCCCAAAGAAATGCGCAGACAATTGGAACGAAATGTCTGGTGTGTTTCTTGTAGTGATGTCGTTCAAATTAAAAATTATGTCGTCAAAGAAGCTCCACCCGGTATTGCTTTGGAAGGAAAATGTCAGAAATGCGGCTCCGACGTGGCAAGATTTATTGAATAGAAAGACGAGGGAGAAAAATGATTGAATTAGAAAATAATTGGTTGAAGGTAAGTATCGCAAGGAACGGAGCAGAAGTTCGAAAAGTGATGCACAAGCAAAATGGCCTAGACTATATGTGGACAGGGGATAGCGCCTATTGGGGACGTGTCTCTCCTGTCTTATTTCCAATTGTTGGACGGTTAAAGGAAGATCAATATCAACTGGATGGGAAGACCTTCAAAATGTCTCAGCATGGCTTTTTGCGTGACGTTGAATTTCATGTTGATGAGCAGACAACCACAACCGCTTCTTTTGTGTTTGAGTCCGCTGGACGCTTCATTCATGTTTATCCTTACGAATTTAAAGCGATTATTCGTTATATCCTCCAAGAGGACACACTGCTTGTTCAGTGGGAAATCGTGAATGAAAACAAGGAAGAGATGTATTTTTCAATTGGAGCACATCCTGCCTTTAAATTACCACTTGTAGAAAATGAAACGATCGAGGACTATCGTTTACACTTTACACCTGCAGCAAATAGGGAAGTGATGGAATATGAACTAGTAAATGCTCTTATTCATGAAAAGGGTGGGGCAAATGACCTTTCAACTATTCCACTTGCTCCCTCTTTATTTGCACATGATGCTCTCATTTACAGCAATATTGATCAAATTACATTGCTATCTAATAAATCCAGTCACGGTGTAGAAGTTTCATTCGAAAAATCCCCATTTGTTGGGATTTGGTCGAAATATATGGAAGCTGATGGGACGATGGCGCCATTTGTTTGCATTGAGCCATGGTACGGCATTGCCGATACTTATCATACATCCGGGAACCTGAAGGAAAAGCTTGGAGTGAATAAGCTGGAAGAAGGAGAGACGTTTCAAGCTGAGTATAAAATGAAGTTTAAATAAAAGTAGTTTTAATGACAGGTTCTATCTATCTGATATAGGATGGAAGTGTATATATGAGAGGAGTGTTTTCATGTTACATATCGGAATTATTGGCTTAGGGGCGATTGGACAACGATTAATCAAACAAATACAACAGCATTCCAAGGTGGAGATTGCGGCAGTATGCGACCGTTTAGAGTCAATGGCAAGAGAAACCGCGGATGCCCTTGGTGGTGTTGAAGTTTATACAGACTATCAAAACTTACTTGCAGACCAGCGAGTGGATCTCGTCTATGTAGCTGTCCCACCGAAATTCCATCATCAGATCGTGATGGATGTTCTAAAGGCTAAAAAGCATGTTCTTTGTGAGAAGCCTCTTGCTAACTCGTTGGAAGAGGCAAAAGAGATGGCTGAGGCTGCAAAAGAAGCAAATGTCGTCCATGCGATGAACTTCCCACTTAATTACGAAAACGCAGCAAACAAATTTGCGGAATTGATCAAACAAGATTATATTGGAGAGCTGCGTCGATTACAACTCACGATGCATTTCCCTGAATGGCCTCGTTTGTGGCAAAAGAATGATTGGGTAGGCGGAAGAGAGCAAGGAGGCTTTGTTCTTGAAGTGGGTGTCCATTTTATTCAACAAACTTTAAAGATATTTGGCGGGGTCAAGAATATCCAAACACGCTTGGAATTGCCGAATGTTCCGGACAAATGCGAGACAGGGATCATCGCGACCGCTGAGCTGGAAGACGGAACTCCCATCTTGATTGAGGGATTAAGCCAAATTGCTGGTAAAGAATATATTGGATATACGGCATATGGATCAGAAGGCATATTATCACTGGAAAATTGGGCTGAATTAAAGGGTGGAAAAAATGGTGAAGAACTTAATGCCATCCCTGTTGAAGAAACCATGACCTCTAGCTTAATTGATGAATTAGTGAAAGCAGTGAATGGGGAAGAAGCAGAGCTTTATGATTTTGAAGTAGGTCTTAGAGCACAAGAGGTGCTAGAAGAATTACGGAACATGTAAGGTATTTGCATTTCAGCTATTATTGAGTGACAATCCACCCTCTAACTTAAGGGTGGATTATTTGTTTTTAAATGACATCACATAATGAAAATGCAAAAAATGTTCAAATATCATTCACAAATCCATCTATCCATGATATGATAAAAAAGATTTATAGAGTATGAAAATTCATTGATGACAGTTAATGAAGAATTGACTGCTTGTCCTGTTTTTTCATAGGATCTATAGCGGGAAAGATTGCTAGTATGTTGAAATGCGCAGCTATCAGCCCACTGTAAACGGTACATGCCTTGGCGTGTAAACCGATTTATAGTGGGCTTTTTTGCGTTTGCAGTGCGTTCATCTAAACATTTCATTTTCTTGAACAATGTGGCGAAAGACTGTCCTTTGAAGCTTTGTCGACGTTGCTTTCATGAAAAGACTAAGAGAATATCAAAGAGGAGGAGTTGATTTGGCGTTTCATAATCCCCATCACATCGCGGAAATAGCCGTTGTGACTGGAACGAAAAAAGCCGAAATGACGGCTGGACATGCACTTATATTAGGATTTTTAGGAGGAGCATTTATTGCACTTGGTTTCTTATTAGATATTCGAGTGACGTCTTGTTTGCCGAAGGAATGGGGGACTCTAAATGCGCTGTTGGGCGGGGCCGTTTTTCCATTAGGCCTTATTTTGATTGTAATGGCTGGGGGAGAATTGTTAACAGGAAATATGATGGCACTTCCGATTGCCGTTTTAGCGAAACAGGCAACAGTACGACAATTACTGAGAAATTGGGTGTTCATTCTGGTAAGTAATTTTATTGGAGCGATTTTCGTAGCTTATTTCTTTGGTCACGTTGTCAGGTTAACGGAAACAGGTCCGTTTCTTGCGAACACTGTTGCAATCGCTCAAGCGAAACTAGACGAAACCTTTATCCAGAGCTTAATTTCCGCAGTTGGCTGTAACTGGCTCGTTTGTTTAGGCGTTTGGCTTAGCTTCGGAGCAGATGATATCAGGGGGAAAATGCTTGCCATTTGGTTCCCGGTTATGGGGTTTGTCGCGATTGGCTTTCAAAACGTTGTGGCGAACATGTTCGTCATCCCTGCCGCCATCTTTGCTGGTCACTTCACATGGGGGGATTATTTCGCAAATTTCGTTCCGGTCGTCATTGGAAATGCCATTGGAGGCGGACTGTTTGTCGCATTCATCTATTGGTTGGTTCATAAGAAATCTCTTATACAAGAAAAGCCAGGTATGAGGAAAGCAGGATAATGATTAATAGGTTTAACTGCATACTTAACGTCATATTAATAGTTTTATAGATGGATAAAAATGATTTCGCGTTCAGAGATTCATTAGAAATCTTTGCTTTTATCATGGGAGGACTTACGGTGAAAGAAAAGGTAAAGGTTCTTATAAATGGAACTACACATGAGGTAGAAATAGGGACTCGTATTTTAGATTATTTACTAAAACAGGAAATGGAGCATCCGCACATTTGCTATTCTGAGGTTCTTGGACCGGTTCAGAGCTGTGATACCTGTATGTGCGAAGTAAACGGCAGCATTATGCGCGCATGTTCGACTGAATTGGAAGATGGTATGGAAATTTTAACCTCTTCAGAGCTCGCGAAACAAGCTCAAGAAGAAGCTATGGACCGTATTTTGGAAAACCATCTATTATATTGCACCGTTTGTGATAATAATAATGGGAATTGCCGTGTCCATAATACGGCAGAAATGATGGGAGTTGAACACCAAACACGTCCTCATCGCTCAAAGGGCTACGAAGTTGATAAGTCACATCCGTTTTATCGCTATGATCCTGATCAATGTATCCTATGCGGCCGCTGTGTTGAGACATGTCAGGACCTTCAGGTGAATGAAACGCTTACGATTAATTGGGAAAGCAATCAGCCGCGTGTTTTATGGGACGGAGGTAAAAGCATTAACGAATCCTCCTGCGTATCCTGTGGTCAATGTGTGACTGTTTGCCCTTGTAATGCTTTAATGGAAAAATCCATGCTAGGGAATGCGGGATTTATGACAAGCATTTCCGATGACTTGCTTACACCCATGATTGACATCGTCAAAGCGGTAGAGCCTGATTATCAAACGATTTTTGCCGTTTCTGAAGTAGAAGCAGCGATGCGTGAAACCCGCATTGAGAAAACGAAAACCGTTTGTACGTTTTGCGGCGTAGGCTGCACCTTTGAAGTTTGGACAAAGGATCGGGAAATCCTTAAAATTGAACCATCTGAAAACGCTCCTGTAAACAGTGTTTCCACCTGTGTAAAAGGGAAATTTGGATGGGATTACGTTAATTCAAAAGAACGGATTACCACACCTTTAATTCGTCAAGGTGATGTGTTTGTGGAAGCAAGCTGGGACGAGGCGCTTTCTTTCGTCGCAAAGAAACTGGGCGGTATTAAAGAAACGTACGGCAGTGAGGCGATCGGGTTTATTTCATCCTCCAAAATCACCAATGAGGAAAACTATCTCATCCAAAAGCTGGCACGTCAAGTGTTTGGAACCAATAACGTGGATAACTGCTCCCGTTACTGTCAGTCACCTGCTTCATGGGGATTACAGCAAACCGGTGGCATTGGCGGCGACTCCGGAACCATTAAGGATATCGCGGGTGCAGGGCTTGTTCTCCTTGTGGGATGCGCGCCTGCAGAAGGACACCCTGTACTTGCAACACGTATTAAACGAGCACACAAACTTCACGGCCAAAAATTAATCACCGTAGACGTGCGCAGACATGAAATGGCTGACCGTGCAGACTTGTTCGTACGGCCTAAACAAGGAACGGATTATGTTTGGCTCTCTGCTATTACGAAGTATATCATTGACCAAGGCTGGCATGATGTGAAATTTATCACAGAACATGTCAATCACTATGATGAGTTTTTGAAAATGATGGAGCCTTATGGTCTTGAAGAGGCAGAGAAGAAGACAGGTATTCCAAAAAAAACTTTAATCCAAATGGCAGAAATGATCCATGATGCCGATGGAACGGCGATTTGTTGGGGAATGGGTGTAACGCAAAATATCGCGGGTTCACACACATCTGCTGCCATTGCCAACCTGCTGCTTGCAACAGGCAACATGATGCGGCCAAACGCTGGTGCCTATCCATTACGCGGACATAATAATGTTCAAGGCGCAGCTGATATGGGAACGATGCCAAATATCTTCCCTGGCTATCAATCCGTAACCAATGACGAAATCCGTGCAAAATTTGAAAAGGCTTATGGGGTAGAACTCCCTGCAATTCCTGGTCTTGACAATATTCAAATGCTCGAAGCTATTAATAAAGGCGAAATGAAGGCGATGTTCATCGCTGGAGAAGATATGGCATGGGTTGATGCTGACTCGAATCATACACAGGAAATGCTCTCTCAGTTAGATTTCCTTGTCGTACAAGAAATCTTCTTAAGCACAACTGCCCAATTTGCCGATGTTATATTGCCAGGGACTCCTTCTCTTGAAAAAGATGGAACGTTTACTAATACGGAGCGCCGCGTGCAGCGCTTATATCAAGCATTACAGCCATTGGGCGACAGCAAACCGGACTGGTGGATTCTTACACAGCTAGCAAAACAGATGGGCTTCGAATGGAACTATACGCATCCTAGTGAAATTTTTGCGGAAATGGCAAGCTTAACGCCTTTCTTTAGCGGGTGTAACTACGATGTTCTCGAAGGGTGGAACAGTTTCCACTGGGGATCACCGGATGGAACGAACACGCCGTTGCTTTTCCAAGACGGCTTCAATTTCCCGGATAAAAAAGCTCGCTTCGGTTTATTCGATTATGTGCCGCCATTAGAGTTCCCGGAAGAATTCGATCTCGCGTTGAATAATGGACGTCTCTTGGAGCACTTCCATGAAGGGAACTTAACTCAGAAATCAGAGGGACTTACCTACAAGTTTTTGTAGAGGTATCTCCTGCGCTTGCGAAAGAACGCGGCGTCAAGGACGGTTCACTTGTTCGTCTTGTATCGCCGTACGGAGCTATTAGACTGCCTGTTCTAGTTACCGATCGGGTGACGGGAAAGACCGTGTATGTGCCCATGCATTCCTCAAGCCACGAGAGTGCGGTTAACCTGCTTACGGGTGGGGCCGTGGATGTCGTGACACATACACCAGCTTACAAACAAGCGAAAGTGCGAATGGAAGTCCTTGAACTGGACGGAGAAAATCCACTTCCAAGGTACAATCCGCGTAATGCGACTCGCACTCCGCAATTGGGCCTTGAAATTTACCGCAAGTGGGAACGCGGTGACTACGAGCCAATTGCCAGTGTAAATGAGCATGTTAAGCCTGGTTTCTATGACAGGAGGAATGCGTAATGGCAAAACCGATTAAGGCGATTCAAAAAACAGAATTAACAGAAGAACAAAAAAAAATGCAATCCCTGGACAACCTTCTCTCCGGGGTTGCACAAAATAAGGAATCTCTGCTCGAGACGTTGAATCTGCTGCAGGAATTACACGACAGCGGTATAACGGACGCTTTAGGAAGTCTTCTAAAAGCAAAAGAGAAAGCAGCAAAAATTGCGGTCGGACAAATGACACGAAAACCGGTTACCAATATGATCAATAATGCCTTGGCCGCCGGCGGTATATTGACGGAACTGGATCCGGAAACAACAAGCAAGCTCGCAAATAGCGTGAAGGTCGGATTGCAAAAGGCCGAAGAAGGATTAAAGGCTGATTTTAAGATCGGGCTCTTTGATTTGATAAAGGCCATAAAGGATCCTGATATCAATCGCGCCTTAGGCTTTGGATTTAACCTGTTAAAAGGAATCGGAGAGGGCTTACAAGAGTAACAGTGAAATACAACCTACTCGGTTATGAATAGGTTTCCTCTTTTTCATTAACTCTAACGTTAGAGTGAGGAGGGACAATCAATGACAAAGAACATGGAGCATCAATTTAGTATGCTCGTTCGCGAAATCAGGAAAGAATATGTAGGAAATGGACCGAAGGAAATCCTCACAAAATTTATCGGTTCGTGGGCGGTTAGTGAGATGAAGGGTAATCTCACGAATATAGAAAAGTTTATGCTTCAATCAGAACAGGGCAATCAGATGGTACATGAAACCAGAACCAGATTTGTGAAGGAAATTTATAAAAAGCCAGAAGTTCTTTTGCGGTTTGAAAACTTGATGGAAAGAAAGGTAGTGCGGCTATTTTCCGATGTTAATATCGAAGAAGATATTGCCATGACGGTATTTGTATTTGACAAACCTATCGAGGGGAAATAATTAGGAGTGAAAACGTATGGATCAGCCTATAAAATTGGAAAGCCAAGTGTGGCGGTATGAGGAAGGAGCCTTACACAAAGTAACAGATACAATCGTTACCGAATTTCCCATAACCATTATTCTTAACGAACAAGAATTCGCTACACTGGTTTGCAGCCCTGAGCATATAGAAGAGTTAGTAATTGGCTTTTTGGCATCTGAAGGCATGATCCGAAGCTACAAAGATATTAAAGAGCTTACTATTATAGAAGCAACAGGCCGCGCCATTGTTCAGACACACAAGGTTAATAAACTAAACGAATTGTTCCATTCTAAACGAGTGGTCACATCTTGTTGTGGGAAAAGCCGGCAAAGTTTTTATTTTTACAATGATGCCATAACAGTAAAACCCCTTGAAAATGTAGATGTGACCATAGCAATCGACGAATGTTTTCATTTAATGAAACTTTTGCAGGATTCGTCTTCGATCTTCCAGGATACAGGCGGAGTTCATAATGCCGCCCTTTGCGACAGAGACGGCATCATCGTCGCCAGAACAGACATTGGGCGTCATAATGCCCTGGACAAAATCTATGGGTATTGTTTGCAGTACTCCATACCTCTTTCAGATAAAATGATTGTTTTTAGCGGCCGTATCTCCTCGGAGGTCTTGCTCAAAGTAGCCAAAATTGGATCCGGGATCGTGTTGTCCAAATCTGCTCCCACAGAATTGGCTCTCAGACTGGCGGAAGAACTGAATATTACGACAGTTGGGTTTCTCCGACATCAATCCTTAAATATCTATACAAGACCCGAACGTATTGAGGTCAAAGATTTACAATTAACTTGAAAATGGGGCGTTCCTTTAATGATCATGACTTTTGAACAACCAAAATACACATTTACCGGAAACGTCTTTTGCTGGACCGGACATGTTTCATACATGTTCGGTTGTTTTTTTATTGTATTTTATTTTAAACACTTAAACCACAACAAAATTGATTTTGTCCGATATCTGCAAACAAATTAATTGAAAGCTTTTACATAAGTCTAAACCGCGATGAAGATAATAAATTAACATTTCTATCAAGAAGGTGTGCGTTTATGGTTTCTGATTTTCAAACAGAATTAGGTCATTTACCGATTATTTTCCTTCGTCTCTTTCTTGCATTTATTGCAGGCAGTTTAATCGGATGGGAAAGAGAAACGAGTGCCGATTTGCCGATTGATCATCAAGGTTCGATGTACCGTATATTTTCATTGGTTTGTATTGGTGCCTGTATGTTTACGATTGTTGGCCAATTTGGTTTTTCTAAATCGTTATCTGCACCAGATCGAATTGCATCAAACGTGGTTACAGGGATTGGCTTTTTAGGGGCAGGGCTAATATGGAAAGATAAAGGAGGGGAGATTCATGGTTTACCGACAGCTGTTGGTATATGGGTAAGTGGAGCTATCGGAGTTATGATTGGGGCAGGAAATTATATGACCGGGTTAATGGGAGCAATCATGACCTATTTAATCATGGATATTCCCCATCGATTTCCACATCTATTCAAAAAAAGAAAATGATAGCTTGAATAAACAATTGTACAAGATTTCTCTGGCTTTCATAAAATATAAGGTCTTTTAGACTACCAAAATTTACAGCTAGTTTCCAATTTCAATAGATGATATATTTCTTTTGTAAGTTCTTAACGGAACTTCACAAAATGGTTTTTATTTTTAGAGAAGTACTCAAGTGGCTTAAGAGGCACCCCTGGAAAGGGTGTAGGTCGGGCAACCGGTGCGAGGGTTCAAATCCCTTCTTCTCTGCAAAAATTCGATTATTGGGCTATAGCCAAGCGGTAAGGCATCGCACTTTGACTGCGACATGCGTTGGTTCAAATCCAGCTAGCCCAGTTTAGTCCAACAAGGACACTAGGAAAGGGTCAGGGCGGGAACGCAGCAGCCATAACTAGTGAAATTGTGTGGGCTATTACATAGAACACAATATTGGCATCTGAGATACACCATGTTCGGACAAAACATTAATTTGACATTTTTGTGAATACATTATAAACTCAAACAATTATGGTATAATATGGTTGTTGTGCTTTATACTTTTCCACATTATATACTTCGTTTTACCTTCTTCAGTTCCATTTATTTACTTTTTCCGTTTTGTTACATCTATGTTTCTTCACTCTATTAAATTAAGTTACTAAAGGGATTTTTGAAGTAACTATGTCTATTTTAGTATGTTATTATAGAAAAATGGAGGTATCGATGAATGAACAATGATTTAATTGAAACACTCCGTTCAGTTTTAAAAGAAGAGCTAGAACCTGTAAATAAGCGACTCGGTTCCATTGAACAAACCTTAGTTGAACATAATAAGCGTTTTGACCTTATTGATCAAACCTTAGTTGAACAAAATAAGCGTTTTGACCTTATTGATCAATCCTCGGCCGAACATAATCAACGTTTTGACCTTATTGATCAAACCTTGGCAGAACATAATAATCAATTCAACTTAATGGAGCAAGACTTGAAAGACATTAAAACTGGACAAGAAAGACTACAAAAGAACATTATTCACAATATTGGGGATTATTCAGAAAAAATCCTTGAATACGTAGATAATAAAACAGAAGCTCTTAATAAAAGAGTCTATACTATAGAAACTGAAATTCAACGATTAACTAGACAGTAAACATTAAGCATTTAAAGAATCTATTCATTGACACTAAAAGAGGTTGGGGTGTGACACACCCCAACCTCTTTGTGATAAATCTGTACGAATGGCACATTTACAGATCAGAAAATTCATTTTACTATAAATATATAGAATATTTAAAAGATGATATTATCTATAAGTTTTTCTGCTTTATTTCCATAATGGAGTGATACCATGATTGCCCTTTTTAAAATGAATGATTTATATGAAGAACAAATCAAACATTTATTTAAGGATTTAGGATTTCCAACTGCCAGTTTTTATTCCATTAATTCCCTATTGGATCAGATCATGAATCCCCTGGTTATTATTACACCTGCTGTTTTTCAAAAGGAATTGGAGGGGCTTTCCTTTCCTATCATTTCAATCTCAATGACGATTGCAGACATAAAACAATCCATACTAGAATTGTTTGAATTCCCGGAGAAGAGAGAGTATACCGTTATAACATCAAACGAGGAAATGCCGTGGATGCAAAAAGGATACGAAGAAAAAAGTGTCAAGGATGGGATTCAGGTTTCTTTTTTAACAGATAAACAATGTACAGTTTTAAAACCTAATTATGTTTATCTTGCGCCAATATGGATGAAAGGCTTATTTCCTAACCCGCGGCTGAAAAATTTACATTTTATTAAGCCTTCATTCCTTTCCGTGATTCCTTATTTACATATCGCAGGATCTTTAGTAAACCTGGTTGAAGAAATGGTAAAAGAAAGGTATCAAGTCGATGCAATCGTCAAATCCACACATGATGGAGTGGTGGCCATTGATCGAACGGGGACGATTAAATTGGTGAATGAGCATGCTAAAACCATCTTAGGTGTGAATGAGGAAATGAAGGGACGAAAGATCACGGAGTTCATTCCCCAGTCTGACATGATACGCGTACTGGAATCTGGGAAAATGGAAAGAGGCGATCTAGCTACAGTGGGTGGCCGTCAAGTTGTGATTAATCGATCTCCTGTCATCGTCAAAGGAAAAATTGTCGGAGCCGTATCAAATTTTAAAGAAATTACCGATATTCAAAAAGTAGAATTACAATTACGCAAAAAACTTCATGAAAACGGCTTGGAGGCAAAATATCGTTTAGGCGATATTATTGGCGAAACAGACGAAATTATGGAAGCAAAAGAACTGGCAAGGAAATTTGCTGAAACGGAATCGACTGTCTTAATCACTGGAGAGTCTGGGACGGGTAAAGAATTATTTGCACAAGGCATTCATTCCGCCAGTCATCGATCACTGGGTCCATTTGTGGCGGTGAATTGTGCAGCCTTGCCGGAAAACCTTCTGGAAAGTGAATTATTTGGATATGAGAAGGGTACCTTTACAGGCGCTCTAAAGGATGGCAAACCGGGCTTATTTGAATTGGCCCATGGCGGAACACTGTTTTTGGATGAAATTGGGGAAATCCCTTTACGAATTCAGGCCCTCTTATTAAGGGTGCTTCAGGAACGAACCATCAGGCGTGTTGGCGGAGAGCGAATTATCCCAGTGGACGTTCGAATTATTACCGCCACGAATCGAAATTTAGAGGAGGAGACTGAAAATAAACAATTCCGGTCGGACCTCTATTACCGTTTGAATGTACTTTCGCTGGAATTGCCGCCTCTCCGAAAGCGTACTCAGGATATACCAATACTAATAGATGTTTTTCTTAATGAGTTTAATGATAAAAGAAAAAATAAAATCGTCTCTGTTGAAAAGGAAGTCATTCGTTTATTTCAGAAGTACGATTGGCCTGGGAATATTCGTGAATTAAGAAATACCATTGAACGAATGATTGTCCTTGAAGAGAGTGAAAGTTTAAGGCTTCTGGGGGCAAAATTTCTTTCTGAAAAACTAAAGCGAAGGTGTGTTTCAGAAGAAGCGGCCCCTAAACAAAGTATGAAAGAGAAGGAAATGGAACTCATCGTTACGGCTTTGGAAAAATATGAAAACAATAAAAAATTAGCAGCCCAATCACTTGGAATCGACCGTTCCACCCTCTGGCGAAAAATCAAAGAATATAATTTATAATGTTGTAAAAAGCAACGCCATGTTGCAAATTCCAACACCATTTTTTAAAACAGGGAATGATATCCCTGTTTTTTATTTAATATTTTAGACTTTTTAGAATTTTCAATCTTGGCATGGAAATTGCAAATATAGTTAGTATAAATCAACTCTGGGTGTTTTTTACCTTTTCGAGTTATCGCTATTGCCAAAAAGGAGGGTAACAATGGAACGAATGTATATCAATGGTGAATGGGTAGCGGCCGTTTCGGGGGAGTTTTTTTCAACGTTCAATCCTGCCAACCAGGAGGAAATTGCCCGAGTTCCCAGGGGAACAAAGGAAGATGTCGATTCGGCTGTAACCGCGGCCAAAAATGTCTTTGAATCACATGAATGGCAATCATTAAAGCCAAGTGTAAGAGGAAATGCACTTTATGAAGTAGCACGTAAGATCCGTGAAAGGTCCGAACAACTTGCGTTAATTGAGACATTGGACACTGGGAAACCGTTAACACAGGCAAGAAGTGATGTAGAAAGCAGTGCCCGCTATTTTGAGTACTATGCTGGTGTGGCCGATAAAATGTTTGGTGAAACCATCCCGGTTGGCCCCAATGTGATTGACTACACGGTACGTGAACCGATGGGAGTTTGTGCGCAAATTATCCCTTGGAATTATCCGCTTCAGATCACTTCCAGGGGCGTGGCAGCTGCCATAGCGGTAGGAAATACCGTCGTGGTGAAACCTGCTGAAGATACGCCTCTGTCAGCATTAAAATTAGCCGAAATCTTTTCGGAGGTGGAAGTGCTCAAAAGTGCCCTGCAGGTTGTAACCGGATATGGTCCAGAAGCAGGGTCCGCTTTGGTGGATCACCCCGATGTCAATCATATTACTTTTACTGGTTCTGTTGGCACAGGTACAAGCGTAATGATCTCTGCTGCAAAAAATATAGTGCCTGTCACTCTGGAGCTGGGTGGGAAGTCACCTCATATTGTTTTTCCTGACTGTGATCTAGAAGAAACGGTTACATGGGTTACTCGATCCATTATTCAGAATGCAGGTCAAACTTGCTCGGCCGGTTCCCGATTATTAGTTCACTCCCAAATTAAGGATGAAATCCTTGGAAAATTAGCAGAGAAAATGAAAGAGATTAAAATTGGGCCTGGAGTTCATGACAGCGAGCTTGGTCCGATTATCTCAAAAAGGCAATTTGATCGAATACTGGCCATGGTTGAACGAGCGCAGGAACAAGGGGCTCGTGTCATCACTGGAGGAAAGCAAGCAAAGGTGAATGAGGGTTATTATTTTGAACCAACCATAATAGACGATGTTTCCCCAACGAGTGAAATTGCCCAAGAAGAAGTTTTTGGCCCCGTTTTGACTGTGTTTGAATTCGAAACCGAAGAGGAAGCGATTCAATTAGCCAATGGAACCTCCTATGGACTTGTCACTGGGATTTGGACAAATGATCTATCAAGGGCGCACCGAATCGCCAGTAAAGTGAAAAGCGGCCAGGTCTTTATTAATGACTATGGTGCTGCCGGCGGTGTCGAGCTACCATTTGGCGGTTACAAAAAGAGCGGAATTGGCCGTGAAAAAGGGATTGAAGCATTGCAAAATTATACGCAATTAAAAAATATTGCGATCAAAATAAAAAGTGCTGAGTAAAAAAATACGAAAGGAGTGAAAAATGTGCAACACTTTTCCATTGCTTTAATTCCAGGGGATGGCATTGGCCCGGAAGTGATGAATGAGGCTATCAAAGTATTAAAAAAAGCAGAGGAGATCCACGGAGGCATCAATTTTTCATGTGAGTCCTTCGATTGGGGTTGCGATTATTATCTTCAAAATGGAAGAATGATGCCAGAAAATGGGTTAGACATCTTAAAAGATTTTGACGTGATCCTATTTGGTGCGGTTGGGGCAAATTCGGTGCCTGACCATATTTCGGTTTGGGAATTAATCCTCCCGATCCGCCGGAAATTTCAACAGTATGTAAACTTAAGGCCCATCAAACTTCTTAAAGGGATCGAAAGCCCATTGAGGTATAAAACCCATAAAGACCTTGATTTTGTTGTTGTGAGGGAAAATACCGAAGGGGAGTATTCTAATATGGGCGGCCGCGTTCATGAGGGAACCCCCTATGAACTCGCTGTGCAAAATAACATTTTTACCAGATATGGATCTGAAAGAATCTTAAACTATGCTTATTCATTAGCAGAAAAAAGGTCCAAGAAAAACCTGACAGTGGCCACAAAATCGAATGCGATTAACTTTACCATGCCTTTTTGGGATGAAATGGTAAAGGAAATCGGCTCTAGTTATCCCGATGTAAAAACACAGATCTACCATATTGATGCTCTTGCCGCGTATTTCATTTCCAGACCTGAAGAATTTGATGTGGTGGCCGGAAGTAACTTGTTCGGTGATATTCTAACCGATTTAGGCGCAGCAATCGTAGGAGGATTGGGGCTGGCTCCATCCGGAAACATCAATCCGGAGCGCATCTACCCATCTATGTTTGAACCGATCCATGGTTCTGCTCCCGATATTGCCGGCAAAGGGATTGCCAATCCAATTGCCTCGATTTGGAGCCTAAGTCTTATGATGGACCATCTCAATCTCCCAGATGTGGCAAAATTAATCCTGGATTCCATTGAAGAGGTATTGGTAGATGGAAAAATAAGGACTCCCGACCTGGGAGGAACTGACACTACGACTGAAATGGGCGATGCCATTGTTTCAAAAATGGTTCAATTAAGTCTAAGCCCGAAAATCTAGTAAATACACATTAACGGAGGTGTCCAATCTATGAGTCTATTAAACGGAAAGACAGCCATTGTAACAGGTGCAGGATCAGGAATGGGAAAAGCCATTGCTCAAGCTTTTGCGAAGGAAGGGGCGAATGTTACAATGGCTGATCTAAATATTGAATCTGCCCAAGCAGCTGCAAGTAGTACGGGTCTGAATCACGTGCAAGCTATTCAAGCAGATGTAACGAGTGATGCAGATGTTGCCAGCCTAGTGAATCAAACATTGGAAGCTTATGACGGGTTGGATATTGTGATTAACTGTGCGGGCGTACCGCAATCCTTCACCGCGATTGAAGAATTAACCTTGCACCAATGGGATTTAATTATGAATGTGAATACCAAATCGATATTTTTAACATCTAAATATGCAGTGCCAATCATGAAGCAGCAAAACAGCGGAAGTATTGTTAATATTGCTTCCATTGCCGGTATCAGAGCGAGACCCGGATTGAACGCGTATTGTGCCTCAAAAGGGGCAGCGATCATGCTTACGAAAGCTTTAGCGATTGAGCTGGCACCCTATAAAATTAGAGTAAACGCGATTAACCCCGGCCCAGCCGATACCCCTATGATTGGTAAATTCCTTGTCGGGGATGAAGCCCAAAAAGAAGAGGGAATGAAAAAAATCTTTCAGGACAGCGTTCCACTTGGAACCTTAATTCAACCGGAAGATATTGCCCAGGGAGCACTTTATTTAGCATCAGACTTGTCCAAGATTGTGACAGGAGAAGTCCTAAATATAGATGGAGGACGTGGGATTTAACCATTCTTTTATAATTAATAGATTTACATATTACATTGATTTTTAAGGAGGATTATTGTATGTGTGCATTATATGTGGCTTCAGATATCGGCGGCACTTTTACAGATACTGTAGTTTTAGATGAACATGGTTATGTAGGCAGGTATAAATCTTCTTCTATACCTGAAGACCCAGCAATGGGAGTGATTGAATCACTTAAAATAGCAGCGGAAGAGAAAGATATGAGTTTAGAAGGTTTAATACGGGATATAGCCCTATTTGCCCATGGTACAACTGTAGCAACGAATGCCCTGCTTGAACACCGTCATTCCAGGGTGGGACTGATTCAAACCAGAGGCTTTGGAGATACTCTTTCGATTATGCGCGGCTTTAAATCGTTGGGATTGGAAGAACATGAAGTTAAAAACTATAAAAATATGGTTAAGCAAGCTCCAGTTGTTAGTAAAGGATTTATCGCCGAAGTTTCTGAACGTTTAGATTATGAGGGCAGAGTGGTCCTGCCTCTGGATGAAGAGGATGTTAGGAGGGCAGTACGGGATTTAATTGATAAAAAAGTAGAAGTATTTGCCGTTTCTTTACTATGGTCATTCCGTAATAATCATCATGAAAAGAGAATCGCAGAAATTATTGAAGAAGAACAGCCTGGAAGCATTGTGACACTTTCAAGTGATATTTTACCAAGGCTGGGTGAATATGCGCGGACAGTTACTACTGCCATTAATGCCAGTGTTCGGCCGGTTATTTCAAAAGCTATGAAAAGTTTAGACAATCGCTTAGAAAGTATTGGATTAAGGAATGAACCTGTGATAATGCAATCCAACGGCGGAGTGTGCGCAATATCAGAAATTGAGCGGCAAGCAGCATCTACATTAATGTCAGGGCCGGTAGGCGGAATTATTGCTTCTGCTTATCTTGGAGAGAAACTGAACAAGAAAAATATTATTGCGACCGATATGGGCGGCACCAGTTTTGAGGTAGGGCTGGTACTGAACGGGCAGCCTGTCATGTCCCATGTTACGAGCATTGGACGCAATGATATTGCTTTACCTTCCGTATCTATCAAAACCATTGGCGCTGGAGGAGGAAGTATTGCATCGGTTAAAAACGGATTGCTCCAGGTTGGCCCAGAAAGTGCCGGGGCTCAGCCTGGACCAGCATGTTATGGAAGAGGCGGAACTTTGCCTACAGTAGCTGATGCAGATGTCGTTCTTGGTTATCTCAATCCGAAAAATTTCTTAAATGGCAGAATGGAATTGGATTATGAAGCGTCCTATCAAGCTATAAAAGAACATGTTGCGGACCCTTTGGGCATCAGTGTTGAGGATGCTGCAGAAGGAATTAAGCTTATTGTTGATAATCGAATGGCAGATTTAATCCGTCAAGCGACGATTCAGCAAGGATGGAATCCGAGTGATTTTACCTTATTTGCCTATGGTGGTGCAGGCCCGAGTCATGCATTTTCATATGGTACGGAGTTAGGCATATCGGAAATCATCGTACCATTCTCAGCTTCCGTTCACTCCGCTTTGGGTGTTCTTGCTTCTGATTCTACTGTTGTAGAAGAGCTTTCAGAGCCAATGAAAACACCACCGGGAATTACAGCATATGCGGATCATCTGGATGTTCCTAAAATTAACGGAATTTTTAATCTGCTTAAACAAAAGACTCTTTCCCGTTTGGAGAAAACAGGGGTGAAGGAAGAACAATGTGAGTTCTTACTCTCAGTAGAAATACAATTTCGATTCCAGATACATGCTTTATCTGTTACAGTTGATAATTTTCCTTTAAATGAACAAGAAATTAATAATCTTATTAAAAAGTTCATCAGACAGTATGAAGCAAGATTCGGTGAAGGGTCAGCGTTTAAAGCAGCCGGAGTAGAATTAACAACATTTCGTGTAATGGCAAAAGGAACGAATAAAAATATCACCCTACAACAACTTAAAGAGGAGCTTAACGATGTAACTGAATTTCCTTTGGAGGAGAGAAAAATCTTTCAAAATGGTACATGGAAAATTGCAAGAATATACAACAGTTCAAATCTCTCGACAGGTACCGAAATTAAGGGATTAGCGGTTATTGAGATGCCAGATACAACCATTGTAATCGGAGAACACCAAAATGCCGTTGTAGATGAATATGGAAGCATTACTATTTCACTTAATTCGAAATAAGGGGGTAGAAAACATGGAAACTTCTGTAAAGAAAAAACCAAATGTACTGGATCCAGTTACTTTTGAAATTGTAAGACATAAATTGTGGTCAATAAATCAAGAGGGTTCCATCACAATGGAGCATGTGTCAGGGTCTCCGGTTGTTCAAGCGACAGATTACAATTTTGGCATTTACACTGCAGAAGGTGAAATGGCGGTTATCGGGGTGTATCTATTAACCCCGATCTATACAGGGTACATGGCCATTCAGGAATTTATTAAGCGATTTGACGTAATTGAACCAGGAGATGTGTTTATCATCAATGATCCATTTATTGCGGCTCAACATCAAAACGATGTACAGTTTTGTGCACCATTTTTTTATAAAGATAAATTAATCGCTTGGACTGGATGTATGGCCCATCAGGTGGACTTAGGCGGAGCCGAACCGGGAAGCTGGTGTCCAAATGCTACTGATGTTTTTCAGGAAGGGGTTCTGATTCCTCCTGCCAAAATCGTTTCAGCCGGAAAAATTAATCAAGGTTTATGGAATATGATTATCTCAAATTCCCGTATGCCTTTTACGGTATCTAACGATTTCACAGCATTTTTGGCCGCTCACCGTGTTGCCCAAGAACGTTTAACCGAGCTGTGTGAAAAATATGGTGAGGATATTGTTGTTCAAGTTATGGATCAATCTATAAATACTTCAGAAAAAGAATTTCGTGATTTGCTTAAAAGCTTGCCAAATGGAGTATATGAGGATACAAGTTATCTGGACCAGGGAAATACAGGAGAAATATTAACCGTCCAATGCCGTATGACAAAAGAAGATGACCATCTTACATTTGACTTTAATGGGAGCAGCCCGCAAACGGTGGGTTACGGAAATTCCACGTTAGCAGCAACGATGGGATCGATTGCAACAGTCGTATTGGCGATATTCGGTTCTGAAATACAATGGAACCATGGGTTAATGCGCCCAATAAAGGTACTAGCTGATGACGGTCAATGTGTTACTGCGGTTTCACCGGCACCAATTAGCGGAGGTGCAGCAGCTGCAAGCTGGACTGCCATGACAGCTGCGAATGGCTGTATTTCAAAAATGTTGAGTTTTAGTGAAATATATGCTTCGTATGCATGTTCACCGGGAGATGGTTCATGGCAATTAGCCCAATTTGGCGGTTTAAATCAGAATGGTGAACCATACGCCGCAATGTACATGGATGCACTCCTATGGGGCGGTACAGCATTTCCGTTTCGAGATGGGGTTGACAGTGGAGGCGCAATGGTCATCCTTGGCGGTGGTGCCCAGGATGTGGAGCAACAAGAATCTCAACAACCTCTGCTTTATTTATGGCGCAGGGAGGTTGCAAATTCTGCTGGTGTTGGAGAATTCCGTGGAGGGAATGGGATTGAATTTGCCCTGACTCCAATAGACACTGAAGAGGTGATTGGGACTTTAGCCACTCATGGAATCACCATCCCTATTCGAACAGGTGTTTTTGGAGGATTTCCTGCTATGAACCCTCAATATGAATTAGTTCGGGGAGCTAATACTCTAGAGAAGATGAAACTAGGAAATGATATCACAAATTTAACTGAGATAGGTGGAGAACATCAGGTTCTAGGTTCAGTCACAACCGGTCTATCCATAAAAAAAGGTGACATCGTTAATATCCGAGTGCAAAGCGGCGGCGGATATGGAGATCCATTAAATCGGGATCCGGAACGAGTATTAAAAGATTTGATGATGAATGCCATTAGCCTTGATGTCGCTCAAAAATTCTATGGTGTCGTAGTCCATGATGGTAAAGTGGATAAGCAAGCAACCAGCGAATTAAGGGAGGAATTACTTAATAAGCGAATCAAAACAATGGTTCCACCAAAAAGTTTCAACGTAACTGAAGAATTGAAGAATAGTAAGCAAGTTCTCAAATGGGGAGCGGTATTGAACCTGCACCAGCATCATGGTGATGTGGGAGTATCTTGTGTAAAATGTGATCATTACTTAGGTGATCTTGTTGAGGATTGGAAGGATTTAGCAGGAATAATTAAACTGGATTCAAGAGAAATGGGAAGTTCGATTAATATGGATGAACGAATGGCTGCTGAACATTATATCTGTCCTAATTGTGGTACATCATTGTGGATTGATATTCTTCAAAAGGATAGTAAAAGGCCTATTGACTTCCGGTTTTTTGAAAAACTACAATAAGAACTTGTTTTTAATTGAAAATGGATTGTTGGCCATGGTCAACAATCCATATTGTTCAGAATCATCTATTATTCAATCAAATTGGTTTAAATAAATTCGAATGTCTCTATTTCCCTAAAATAAAAACGAAAGAAAGGAGAAGGAAATGGAACCCATTATTCGTTTAGATAATGTATCGTTTTCCTACAAAATTAATGAAAAAACGAAAGTTCCCGTTCTAAAGAATATCTCCTTTTCCATTTTCCCTGGTGAATATGTGGCCATCATTGGCCACAATGGTTCAGGAAAATCTACCTTATCCAAACACCTTAACGGGATTCTAACTCCGGAAAATGGGGATGTCTGGGTTCATGGACATAACACGAAGGACATTCAAAAGAAACTGGATATTCGGAAATCAGTTGGCACCGTCTTTCAACATCCAGATAACCAAATCGTGGCGACGATTGTTGAGGAGGATGTCGCTTTTGGACTGGAGAATATTGGCGTACCAAGAGAAGAAATGAAAATAAGAGTAGATGAAGCTTTAGACGTTGTCAAAATGTCTCCGTTTCGTCACAGGCCGCCGCATCTTCTATCCGGGGGACAGAAGCAGAGGGTTGCGATTGCTGGTGTGCTGGCGATGCAGCCGGATTGCATCGTTTTTGATGAAGCAACCAGTATGCTGGACAGCTTTGGCCGAAAAGAAGTTCTTCAGGTAATGAGAGAAATGAACAATTTGGGGATGACGATCATTACGGTTACCCACCATATGGCGGAAGCAGCGGAAGCAGACCGGATTATTGTTATCGAGGGCGGTCAAATTGTCATGGACGGCCCGCCGCTTGAAATTTTTCAACATAAGCAGGAATTAGAAAATCTACAATTAGTTGTCCCTTCGGTTAGCCAAATGGCCGAAATCATTCACAGCCAATTTCACGATTTTTCAAAGGACTTGATCCAAGAGGATGAGCTAATTGAGGAAGTGGAAAAATTCACCATAAAGGAGGTGGTATCATGACCGGCAAACCCATCATCGAAATCGAAAATCTAACTCATACCTATATGAAGGGCACTCCGATGGAGCATGTTGCCTTAAAAGGGGCCAATCTCTATGTAGAAGAAGGGGAATGCATCGCGATCATTGGCCATACTGGTTCGGGAAAGTCGACCTTAATTCAACACTTGAATGGACTGATGCGTCCGGAATCCGGAAAAGTCATCATTGATGGGGAAGACTTAACAAAGAAAAAGGTGGATTTGAAAACGCTGAGACAGAAAGTGGGCCTTGTTTTTCAAAACCCGGAGGATCAGATTTTTGAAAAAATCATTGGCGATGATATTGCTTATGGTCCATTCAAACTGGGTCTTCCTTTAAAGGAGGTGAGGGAGCGGGTTCAATGGGCGATGTCTGTAGTTGGTTTAGATTTTGAGGAGATGAAGGATCGACAAACCTTTGCTTTAAGCGGAGGCCAAAAACGGAAGGTAGCCCTAGCGGGAATCCTGGCATTAAAACCGAAGATTTTAGTTCTGGATGAACCGACAGCGGGACTGGACCCAAGGTCGAGGAATGAATTGCTGGATAAAATTAAACGGCTCAATAAGGAAGAAAAATTAACCGTTATTTTTGTATCACACAATATGGAGGAGGTTGCCATGCTGGCTGACCGTGTCTATGTGATGGCAGCTGGAACAGACGTGTTATCAGGCACACCGAAGGAAATTTTTACGGATAAAGAAAAGCTGCAGCGTCATCAAATCGGGACACCCGAAACCGTACAGGCCCTTTATCGATTAACCGATCTTGGATACCACGTCAATTTGGATGCCTTTTCCGTTACTGAAGCCGCTGATGAAATTATAAAGCTTCTTGCCGTCAAAAAGGGGGGATCACGACATGTCCAGCGAATTTGACATTTACCGTACGATTACCATCGGCCAGTATGTGCCAACGGGCTCGTTTATTCATCGTTTAGACCCAAGAATAAAGCTGTTGCTTTTTGTTATTCTCGTGATTGCGATTGCCTTTAACACAAGTTATATCGGAAATGCGATTGGTCTGGTCTTATCTCTATATCTATTTTGGGCATCGAAGATCCCAATCAGCTACGGGTTATCAGGTGTAAAACCAGCCGTTCCATTTATTATAATCTTGGCCATCTTGCAGTTGCTTTTTCAAGGACAGCTCTTTTCACATGGTAAAGTATACGTTGATTATGGCTTTATCTTAATCACAAGTGAAAGTATTCGGTTGGTAGTGGTTTCAGCCGTTCGTTTTATTGAAATTATCTTCTTAAGTAGTGTTCTTACCCTATCAACTTCCACCACAGAATTAACACATTCCATACAAAGTTTATTGAGTCCGTTAAAAAAAATTAAATTTCCAGTGCACGAAATCTCACTGATTACTACGATTTCAATTCGATTCGTCCCAACCTTTGCCTTAGAGATGGAAAAAATGATGAAAGCACAAGCCTCAAGGGGAGCAGACTTTGGTTCCGGAGGCTGGTGGAAAATCATTCAAAGAACAAAAGAGACGTTTCCAATCATTATTCCTTTATTTAACATTGCTTTGTCAAGGGCTGAAGACCTGATCCTCGCGATGGAATCGCGCTGTTATACACCAGGGGGCGATAGGACTTCCTACTCCGTGTATAAAGCTTTAGGTAAGGATTATCTTATCTTATTGGTTGGACTTTTATTTGGCGTACTACTACTCTATTATCCATTTCCTTATTAATGAATCGGATAATAGGCTTTACCCTTGGAAAAGTAAGCTTTACTCGCGGATATTCTGCATTTATTCTCGGATGAAGTCGCAATACTCGCGGATAAGCCGTATTTACTCTCGAATAGCCCAATTAATTTCAAAAACAAAAAAAGGGGAGAAGTTGAATGAAAAAGTCATTAACAGTTCGTGATATTGTCATTGCTGGTGTTTTGGGTGCGGTAGCAATTCTATTAGGTGTAACCCGGTTGGGCTATATTCCTGTACCAACTGCAGCAGGGAATGCGACGATCATGCACATTCCAGCGATTATTGGCGGAATTATGCAAGGGCCGGTTGTCGGTTTAATTGTTGGGGCCATCTTTGGAATTTCATCTTTCCTAAACGCTACGGTTCCTCTATTTAAAGATCCACTAGTTGCGATTTTGCCTCGTTTGTTTATTGGGGTTGTAGCATGGCTTATATATGTAGGTCTTCGCCGCAAAAATGAATACTTTGCAATTGGTGCTTCCGCATTCATCGGGACCTTGACCAATACAGTTCTTGTTTTAGGTATGGCAGTTGTTAGACACTACTTAACCGCAGGAGTAGCCTGGACAGTCGGCGTAACAAACGGAATTCCTGAAGCTATTGTTGGTACGATTGTTACTTTAGCCGTTGTATTAGCTTGGAAACAGATTGGTAAATCCCAAAAATCCAAGATTTCTAAGGATTTATAAGAAATGTATAATCAAATCATCGATGTACCGGGAGTTAAAGTAGGCAATAAGGAAAACAACCAGGCATTAACCGGCTGCACTGCCATTCTTTTTGAAGAAGGAGCCGTTGCGGGAGTGGACGTAAGAGGGTCCGCTCCCGGAACTCGCGAGACCGACCTTTTGAATCCGGTTAATTTAGTCGAAAAAGTACATGCCATTTGTTTAAGTGGGGGAAGTGCTTTCGGTTTAGATGCGGCGTCCGGCATCATGCAATTTTTAGAAGAACAAGAGATTGGTTTGGATGTAGGCGTTGCAAAGGTTCCAATTGTCCCGGCTGCAGTACTATTCGATCTTCCTCATGGAGATCCAAAGGTTCGGCCTAATAAACAAATGGGTTACGAGGCGGCAAAGGCAGCAGCACCTGAGAAATTCCCAACTGGAAATTACGGGGCCGGTTGTGGTGCTACAGTTGGTAAATTGGCAGGTCTTGGCTTTTGTATGAAGGGTGGTCTCGGTAGTGCATCACTTCGCCTTGAAAATGGTGTAGTGATTGGAGCGATTGTTGCCGTCAATCCGGTCGGCGATGTCCGCGACCCTTCTACAGGACAAATTTTAGCTGGGCCCTATAAAGAGGGAATCATTCTTGATAGTATCGAGCTTCTTGAACAAAACTATCAAGCAAGCATTCCAGCTGGAACAAACACCACCATTGGTGTGATTGCAGTAAATGCCGATTTAACAAAGGCAGAGGCCACAAAAGTAGCACAAATGGCTCAAGACGGATATGCCAGAACGATTTTTCCGGCACATACCATGTATGATGGCGACACGATATTTGCCGTTGCCACAGGAGGGGAGCGGGTACCCGTAGATGTCCTTGGTGCGCTGGCAGCAAAAGTTATGGCGCTAGCCATTATCAATGCGGTTCAATCGGCTGATAGTGTTGAAGGAATTATGGCTCATAAAGATTTATCATAAAACAGATGCTCAATAAGTGGATGGATAATTCTTTGTGGATGAATAAGGATGAGGTTGTACTTATCAATAACCAAACCGAAAAAATATAAAGGAGTGAAACATTGTGACATTAGCTATGAGCTGGAATGAATGGTCTAACCTTGATGCAATCGGCCTCGCCGATTTGGTGCGAAAGGGTCAGATTACTCCAAGAGAGGTGGCCCAACAGGTTTCGCTCGCCATCGACGCCTTAAATCCTTCGATCAACTCCGTCATTGAGGTCTTCGCTGATGCAGTCAATGATCCCATGAAAGATGGAACGAACCCTGCCGGCGTCTTTGCAGGAGTACCTTTTCTGATGAAGGATCTAGGACCCACTCTTAAAGGGCGACTGCAGGAGATGGGTTCTAAGCTGATGCGAGGAAATCGTGCTACATCTGATAGTTTCCTTACCAGCCGTATCCGCCAAGCCGGTCTCAACATCGTCGGGCGGACAACAACGCCAGAGTTTGGACTCTGCAGCTCAGCTGAAAATCCAGACGTCTACGTTACGAGAAATCCGTGGAATCTTGACTATACCACCTGCGGCTCTTCTGCTGGCACGGCGGCTTCGGTTGCGGCCGGAATCATTCCAATCGGACATGCAACGGATGGCGGCGGTTCGATTCGAATTCCAGCGGGTGTGAACGGAAACATCGGTTTGAAGCCGTCCCGCGGTGTCTTTTCGGTAGGACCCTACAGTTCGGACTTGATGGGTGTGGTCTCGGTTCAGGGCTGTCACACACGCACTATACGTGATACTGCGGCTTTCGTGGACAATTGCAGGGGTGGAGCACCTGGTGAGTTCATGCCCTATTGGATGCCGCAGCAGCCTTACTCAGAGCTCATACGCTGGGATCCGAAAAAACTTCGTATCGCTGTTTCACATGAGTGGGCTGATTACTCGGCCACACCGCATATTGTTGATGAATTGGAGCGGGCGGCGGGCTTCCTTGAAGAACTCGGACATCACGTTGAATGGGTGGTTCCGAACATTGACTTTCATGCCACCTACAAGGCACAAACCGATTGCTATATCATGAATTTTACACAAACCATTAATGGTCTTTTGGAACAAAAAGGCTTGGAACAGCCGCCTGCCGATCTTATTGAACCGATGTGCATTAGGGTCTGGGAAGAAGGTCGATCCGCCTCCTATACGCACCGTGCTAAGATGCAGGCGGCGTTCAACGACATTTCCCGTAGCGTAGCCGCCTTCTTTGAAGACTGGGATATCATCCTTACCCCAACGATGGCCCTTCCTACACCATTGGTTGGAACGAAGGAGTATCTGACAATCAGTGATAATCCCTCCGTTTACGATTGGTTTGAGAACCTATGGCGTATTTTCTCTTATACTCCAATCGCCAACCTCTGTGGCCTTCCGGGCATCTCGTTGCCGATGGCTAAGCTAGAGAACGGGCTTCCGCTTGGAATTCACGCGCTCACACGACAAGGAGACGATGGATTGCTTCTGCAATTGGGCGCCCAAATCGAGCGTGCACTGAATGGAAAATGGAACCACGGCCGACGGCCCGCTGTCCATGTAACGGCAATTAATTCATACATGGAATCGTCGCAGCGCCGCTAACAACAAAAATCCTAAAGACTACGTCTTTGGGATTTTTGTTGTTAACAGAGAATGGCCTAGCCATCTTCAACTCCATGAAACTAACTACTATTCAGATTAGCATATTGTAATATCACTCTATCACATACATATTCAAGAAATTTAAGGAAACAATCTTATTGTTATAAAAAGGAGGTTAATTAATGAATGAGCAACAAAATCCACATGACGAATCCAATCATATTCTAACAAATCTTCAAGGGCATCCAATAACAAATAATCAAAGTATTCGTACCGTGGGAAATAGAGGACCAACCACCTTAGAGAACTATGATTTCTTAGAAAAAATTACTCACTTTGATCGCGAAAGGGTTCCTGAACGAGTGGTTCATGCACGTGGTGCCGGTGCCCATGGGTATTTTCAATCATATGGAACCCTAAATGGTGAGCCCCTGTCTACATACACAAGAGCAAAAGTGTTTACGAACACAAAAGTACAAACACCTGTATTTGTACGATTTTCATCGGTTGTCCATGGGGGGCATTCACCAGAAACATTAAGGGATCCAAGAGGATTTGCGATTAAATTTTATACCGAAGATGGAAATTGGGATTTAGTAGGCAACAACTTAAAAATCTTTTTTATCCGGGATCCCTTAAAATTCCCGGACATGGTTCATGCATTTCGACCGGACCCCATTACCAACGTTGCTGACCCTGAAAGGACATTCGACTTTGTTTGCCAAACGCCAGAAGCAGCTCATATGGTTACCTTTGTATTTTCTCCTTGGGGAATACCTGCAAATTACCGCCAAATGCAAGGCTCAGGTGTCCATGCGTATAAATGGGTGAATGAAGAAGGAAAAGCGGTTCTAGTAAAATACCACTGGGAACCCCTTCAAGGAATAAAAAATCTAACTCAAGAAGAAGCCGACCATATTCAAATGAAAGATTTTAACCATGCAACATTAGATTTGTATAAAGCAATCGAACGCGGGGACTATCCGGAGTGGGAGCTCTATGTTCAAATTATGGAAGATGGAGATCACCCGGAATTGGATTTTGATCCACTTGATCCAACGAAGCTTTGGTATAAAGAAGATTTCCCTTGGCATAAAGTGGGGAAAATGGTCTTAAACAGAAATCCTCATAATTACTTTGCAGAAGTTGAACAAGTTGCTTTTGGAACGGGAGTACTCGTAGATGGACTGGATTTTTCAGATGATAAACTGCTCCAGGGGCGAACCTTTTCCTATTCTGATACTCAGCGCTATCGTGTAGGGTCAAATTATTTACAATTGCCCATTAATCGACCGAAAAAAGAGGTTGCAACCAATCAGGAAGCGGGGCAAATGGACTTTCGGACTGATTTTGGTAAACACAAGAACCCGCATGTCAATTACGAACCTTCTCTTATGGGGGGATTAAAAGAGGCAAAAAATCCTGGTAAAGCACATGAACCGTATGTAGAGGGAAATGTTAAACGAGAAAAAATTTCTCGTGAAAACAACTTTGGACAAGCTGGCGAAACCTATAGAAGATTTAGTGATTGGGAACGTGAGGAATTAATTTCCAACCTTGTTGCCGCACTGTCCTCGTGCCGAAAAGAAATCCAGGAGCGAATGGTAGAAATCTTTAGGAATTGTGACGAAGAATATGGAAGAAGAGTGGCAGAAGGCCTGAAAGCAGCTGAAACCGAAGCAAACACAAAAGTGGAAGAGGCTGTCAAACTAGCTGACAAATTTGGAAGTCCTTCGGATCCATATTAACCTTATAAAAGCTGAACGAAAATGTTCAGCTTTTTCTCATGATATTTTATTACTCATTTACTTTCTAGATCACCCTCCGGAAATTCCTTTTTTAGCACCTGTATCCGTTTTCGAGATTGTATAAAACTAATAAAACAAAGTAAAGACATCGGGGCACAGTACCAAACAAAGACCAATCCACCATTGTAATAGAAAGGAAGATAGGCAACGGATACCCCAAATAAGACAATCGATAAAATTAAATAAATGCCAATACAAAGATGATAAAAGCGATATTGACTAAGGGTTGTGACTCCCTCTTTCATTAAGCGATTTAGATTCTTATCTGTTTGATAATAAAGGAATAAAGAGATTAGCAGGAAAAATGCATAGATTGGTAGAGTGTAAGTAAAAAGAGAAACGCCTAATATACATAAATAGAAGCTCATACAGAAGAAAACCCCGGAAAAAAATAATGGTGTTAGAAATTTGTAAGTATTTCCACCTCTATCCAAATCGTTCAAGTTAATCCCCCTTTAATTCTTTCATTTGCTATTAGTCCATTTTATGTCCAAATATTTGGTTTATGTTTATCATGTAATGTTAAATAGATAAATAAGAGAAAAGATGGAGGATTATTTTGAAAGTGAAATGTTGAAGAAATTTAGAAGAGATGACTTGTTTATGGATCGTCATAATGACGATCTTTTTGTGCGACGGGCAGTCGCATAGAGTGTTAACTCAGTTAACACTCTTCTTTTCATTATCTGAAAGAGACGTCATCTCGGTGAAACGACTTGGAGAGGATAATGAAAATGAATCCCAGATGGTGAAAATCCATACCCGAGGAGACTGACCTAGCTCGGGAAGCTTAATCTAGGGCAACACCGTGAGGTGTTGTCTGAAGGAGATGCGGTAAATCGAGAGAACCGTAAGCGAATAGGTAGACCCTAATGCAATAAGTGTGAAGCACGGCGGCGAGATAAGTTGGCGACTTTTCGAAAAGTAAGGAAGCCCTCTCAAAAAGGCATTTCCTTTAGAAGTCAGAACGAGGAAATGTGACTTATAGCGTGATGGTGCAGGGTATGCTTAGAAGGCAAATGCGATGACCCCGTGAGAACTCCACCCTACCGAACAGGCAGAGTTCTAGTCTATAAGGGTAACCCGAAGTGACGAAGAATGGGTGGAGTAGTCAGACATTCTCATAGTACGGAAGTAACTTGATGACCATAACATCAAGTAAACGGAAGGGGAATGACCTACGGCTCCAAGTCATGAACAAGATGTAATGTTAACAATCATGTTACTGCGGTAAAACCGTTTGAATGTACATCAAGGAAAGGCGTGGAATACGCAATGAATCAAGAGTGGAAATTTAAGCTACACAGTGTTTATGGACAAATATTATTCGACCGAAGACTAACCCAATGCTTTGAACAAGTGAAAGCTAATAAGGGTGCAGGCGGTATCGATGGAGAAACAATAGAAAGTTATGAAGCTAATTTAAATGAAAACATCATGGCACTTTTAGACAGATTAAAGGCAAAGACCTATCAAGCTCAGCCAGTAAGGAGAGTTTACATTCCCAAGAAGAATGGGAAGAAACGACCACTTGGAATACCAACAATTGAAGATCGCATTGTACAACAAAGTGTAGTGAACGTACTTCAGCCCAAATTTGAAGATAATCTATTTCATAGTTGGTCAGTAGGTTACAGACCGAATCGTGGAGTTCAAAGAGCTTTACAAATAATTCTGTGGAATATTGAGCAAGGCTACAATCATATCTACGATTGTGATATAAAAGGATTCTTTGACAATATCCCTCATAAGAAACTAATCGAAGTTCTTAAGAAATATGTTTCGGACCGTACGGTCCTAGGGTTGGTTGAACAATGGCTGAAGGCTGGACACATGGAAGAAGGCAAACTAATCCACTCGGATTATGGAACCCCTCAAGGTGGTGTAATTTCACCACTTTTAGCAAATGTGTATTTAAATGAACTTGACTGGGAATGGGACTTGAACAACATTCGTTTTGTCCGCTATGCGGATGATTTTCTCCTCTTTGCAAAATCGAAAGATAGCATCGAGAGTGCAGCTTCTATAACTAGGGATAAGTTGAAAGAACTTGGACTTGAGATATCTAAAGAAAAGACTAAAATCGTCAACTTTAAGAAGGATGATTTTGATTTTCTAGGTTTCACGTTCCATCACTGGAGAAAAGGTAAGAAAGATAACAAGCTAGAATTTCATGTAACTCCAAAGGAAGAATCCGTCAAAGATTTTCGGTCGAAAATAAAGGACAAGACCCGTAAAACGCTTACGCTGAGTAAGGAAGAGTGGATTGAGCGAGTGAACCCAATTATTAGAGGGAAGGTCAACTATTACCTAACTATAGTTAATGCTATAAAAGATAATATTAGTCGAGGGATTCCAAACCACTGTATTACAAGGTGGGTTCGAAGAACCCTGAAATCTTTAGATGGATACATAAGGAAAAGACTAAGAGTAGCTTTTATTCATAGACATCCTTCCCAAAGAAAAGGGATGAAGATGCAAAGTATTTGGAATAATGCCTTCTTTCTTAACATCAATCTGATTCCAACTTATTGGCTCTATTTAAATAAAGCATATGGATACACAAAGGAACAATACCTAAGTGATATGTCCAGAAAAGTTAAAAGAGACATTCAGAATCGAATCAAACGAGCAAAAGCAAAAGGTGAGGAGTATTTCACACCTCACCGTGTCCAAAAGATGCAAAATGCCTGGAATGCATCCTCTTGATTAAATTGTAACATTTGGTAAGCCGTATGCCTTAATAGGGCACGTACGGTTTGATAAGGGGGAAGCCTTGAGAAAGGTTTCCCTACTTTATTTATTTTTTAGTAAGTCGTAAATTCATTTAAACGGAAAGCAAAATGGAAAAATACATCATTTTGTCACAAATTTATAATGGAAATCCATTTTTTAGAATTATGCGATTGGAGTGGGGCACTATATTAACTATGATTAACAAATTGTTAATGGTAAAAAAACAACTTAAATCGAAGGGGAATGGACAGTGAGAAAATGGATTCAATATAGTAAATTTTCTATCTTGGGTTTGTTGGCCACATGGCTGTTGGCTGGTTGTGACAGGAGCAAATATATTGTTCTTGACCCCAAAGGGCCTGTTGGTCAGGAAGAACTGCGTTTGATTATCATTTCTGTCATTTTATGTGCGGTGGTCATCATTCCGGTTTTAATTATCTTTATTTACATTTTGGTTCGGTATCGGGATAAACCTGGAAATAATGCACCCTATCAACCTGAATGGGATGATAGTAAAGTGCTGGAGATTGTGTGGTGGGGAATTCCTGTGGTTATTATAGGGATCCTTGGTATTTACACAGCTCAAACTGCGATAAAGGTATCCAAGCCCCCTGTAAAAGATGTAAAACCGGTTGTAGTTCAAGTAACCTCCATGGATTGGAAATGGTTGTTCACCTATCCTGGTCAAAAGGTCGCGACCGTCAACTATGCGGAAATTCCTGCAGGGGTACCCATTCAATTTGTGTTAACCTCTGACGCACCGATGAATTCTTTCTGGGTCCCGCAGCTTGGCGGTCAGGAATATACGATGCCTGGTATGTCAATGGGATTGTGGCTCCAGGCAAATAAAATAGGGGATTATTTCGGATCCGGTGCCAACTTTACCGGAACAGGATTTGCCCATATGCAATTTAGAGTAAGAGCGGTCAGTCAGGCAGATTTCAATAAGTGGGCAGCAGATTTGAAGAAAAGCTCTCCCGCTCTGACAGACGCAGGGTATAAAGAATTATTAAAACCAGGAAATGTGAAGGAATTAAGCTTTTCTTCCTTTCCAAAGAATTTATATGAAAACATCGTAAATAAAAATGGCGGAGTGTATTACCACCACATGCACCATATGGGTGAATCCATGCCGATGCAAGAAACAAAATGATTAAACAGGAGGAAAGGATTCGATGAATACATCGCATTTTTTTGTTACAGGCGATCCGATGATATATGGTGCCGATGTTTCCATTGTTTTAGCAATGGTGGCGATTGTCGCCTCCCTCACATATCTAAAAAAGTGGGGATGGCTGTGGAGAGAATGGATTACAACTGTTGACCATAAAAAAATCGGGATAATGTACCTTTTATCTGCTTTGCTTATGCTCTTCCGCGGCGGGGTCGATGCGATTTTAATGCGCATCCAACTGGCCGTTCCAAATAGCAAATTTTTGGCTTCCGATCATTATAATGAAATTTTCACCACTCACGGAACTATCATGATTTTATTTATGGCGATGCCCTTTATGTTTGCTTTATTTAATATCGTCGTTCCGCTGCAAATAGGTGCTCGTGACGTTGCCTTTCCATTTTTAAATGCCATTAGTTTTTGGTTGTTCTTTATTGGAGCCATGCTCTTTAATCTTTCCTTCGTGATCGGCGGTTCGGCAGCATCAGGCTGGTTATCCTATCCGCCTTTATCAGAAAAAATGTTTAGCCCGGGTCCCGGACAAAACTTCTGGATTTGGGGGGTCCAAATTTCCGGTATCGGCAGTTTGGCCACAGGAATTAACTTTGCCGTTACCATTTTAAAAATGCGAGCACCATCTATGCGCTTAAGAGATATGCCTTTATTTACATGGTCCGTTTTATCATCATCGATTGCCGTTATGGGCGCCTTCCCAATTCTTACTGTTGCCTTAATCATGTTAACCATGGACAGGTTACTTGGCGGTCACTTTTTTACCATGACTGCTGGCGGCAACCCGATGATGTGGGTCAACTTGATTTGGATGTGGGGTCACCCGGAAGTGTACATCGTGGTCTTACCTGCTTTCGGAGTATTCTCTGAGGTTGTTTCGACATTCTCTAAAAAACGAATCTTTGGATACGCTTCCATGGTCTACTCGATGATCGCCATCGCCGTAGTTTCTTACTATACATGGACTCACCATTTTTTTACCATGGGTGCCGGTGTTGACGTGAATATTGTCTTTGCCATTTGTACAATGATAATTGGAATTCCGACAGGTGTTAAAGTATTTAACTGGCTGTTTACAATGTACCGCGGCCGTATCCAGTTTTCGCAGCCGATGCTCTGGGTGTTTGCGTTTGTTCCATGTTTCCTTATTGGAGGTGCAACTGGGGTTATGCTGGCTGCCGCACCTGCAGACTATCAGTATCACAATAGTTACTTCTTGATTGCTCACTTCCATCAAGTATTGATCGGTGGCGTTGTGTTCGGCTATTTGGCAGGTATGTACTATTGGTTCCCGAAAATTTTTGGATTTGAATTAAATGAAACGCTCGGAAAATGGGGCTTCTGGTTATGGCAAATCGGTTTCTATGTATGTTTCATGCCTCAATATGCGCTTGGCTTTATGGGGATGACCCGAAGGATTTATACATATAGCCAATCTGCCGGATGGAATATGGGCTGGGCTCCGCTCAACTTTATCTCTTCGATTGGTGCGTTTTTGATGGGCATCGGTTTCGTATTCCAGGTTTGGCAAATCCTGTATAGTGTTGCAAATGGAAAACGTGATGTGACAGGGGATGCTTGGGATGGCCGAACACTAGAATGGTCGATTCCTTCTCCTGCTCCACTATACAACTTTGCCATCATACCTGAAGTAAAAGGACGCGATGCATGGTGGTACAAAAAAGAAGAAATGCGAAAAGAGGGATACAAAGAAGAAACACCAAAATATGAACCGATTCATATGCCTAAAAATTCTGGTATTCCTTTTATCATGTCATGCTTCTTCTTTATTGCCGGATTTGGATTTACGTTCGAATGGCATTGGATGGGATTTGTAGGGTTAATCGGTGTAGCCATCACATTATTCGCCCGTTCCTTCCAATATGATACAGATTATTACATTCCAGTGGATGAAATTGAACGAACGGAAAAAGCATTACGGAATAATACCCCTCCAGTTAATAAACCAATTGGAGAAACGTTTGGGAGGTAGTCATTTATGTCACAGAGCGTTTCTGCTCATGCAACTGGCCATGGTCACGACCATGGCCATACAGAGCATGAGGATTTAAGTATTTTAGGCTTTTGGATTTTCCTTGTAACCGACTGTCTTTTGTTTGCTACATTTTTCTCTGCATATGCTGTATTACATACCCATACAGATGGTGGATTTACTCCTAAGGAATTTGATGTTCCCGGTTTTGTTATGGAAACCTTCATTTTATTAACGAGTTCTTTTACAAGTGGATTAGCCGTTTTAGCGATGCACAAAGGTAATAAAAAGGGGCTTATTGGTTGGTTGATCATTACTGCCGCTTTAGGTGCTTTGTTTGTTGGTCTTGAACTCAATGAGTTCATCAACATGGTTCGAGAAGGAGCTCCTATTTCGAGAAGCGCCTTCCTTACTTCCTTCTTTTGTCTTGTGGGAACACATGGTTGTCACGTGTCATTTGGGATTATGTGGATGATTGGATTGATGATTCAGCTTTCTAAGCGAGGAATCACCTCTGTGACCAAGCGTAAAATCTCGATTATTAGTTTGTACTGGCACTTTTTAGATGCCGTCTGGATCTTCATCTTTACGGTTGTTTATTTAATGGGGGTGATGTAAATGTCTGCACATGAACATGTTGAACATCATGGGTCCATCAAAGCGTACGTCATTGGTTTCATTTTATCACTTATTTTGACCATCATCCCGCTGATGCTTGTCCTTAATCATATGATGGGAAAAACAGCGCTCACGGTAAGTATTTTGATCGCAGCGGTTTTACAATTTGTCATCCAGCTATTCTTCTTCATGCATATACGGGAGGGAGAAGGACCTAGATACAATGCTGTCGCCTTAATTTTAGGTATTGTTTTCGTTATGACGATCGTAATCGGATCCATTTGGATTATGGAATTTAACTCTGTGGTTCAATAAAAGCTTGATCGCCAAGCGTTGATTGTGTTTGCTGGGCGATGGATGAAGAGGTGAAAGAATGGATTACGGGCTGTATCTAATAATGGGTTTGTTTGGAGTGACTTTTTTCATAACCTTATTTATGTTTCGTAAATCAATGAAAGAATAAAGGAAAAAACCACAAATGATTTCGCGTTTGTGGTTTTTAAGTGTGCGTGAACTCGTAGAGTGGTATATAGGCGGGAAATGTGTACCTTTTAGAAAAAATGACTGTTCGATCCATTATATCAACACAATTTTAATGGATATCAACATAAATTTAAGATATATCAACACACTTTTAGCTGATATCGACACAAATGTAGAATATATCAACACAAATTTTAACGATATCAACAAATTTCATATAAAAGGGCTTTGCTGGAATAACCAGCAAAGCCTTTTTGATTTAGGTTCCTTCATTCATCATTTTATAAAACATAAATGAGGAAATTCCCATAGCTGCTATAAACAACCCGCAATAGGTAACAGTATAATAAACGGCTTCCAAATTCATTTTTTATCCCCCTTTTTCCACCCCTACAATAGGATGAGAAACCAGCTTCTGAGGCTGGTTCCTATTAAGTAAGATATCCAATTCACAAGGCAAACAGGTTTGTATCTTTTGGAAGAAGATTATTTTTTAAACGAAAGATCTCTGCTTTGGATTGATCCGATAACAGCCCCTAAAATTAAGGTGAAGCCTGCTCCTGTAAAACAACCTAGGGCGAGGTTAAAGTGAAAATTTTGATCCATTGTCCATGGTATTCCGTCAACCGTCCATGGATGTCCTGAGAAAAATTCATAAATCATAATCAGAACACCGATAAGTACTTCCACAATCGTCAATTTAATGCTGAATCTCGCCATATTATTTCCTCCTTAAAATTCTTTAAATAATCATTATTCTGATGAAATGACGGATACACCCAAAATAGGAGCAATCGTTTTAAGATTATCCCGATTTACCTTGATAAGCTGTCTAATTTTTGATTTATTCTTATTTGCAAGTGCGTTTTCCAGCTCATCGTATTTTCCGTCGATTGCTTCTGCATAGGTTTTACCCTTTTTTGCCGTCAATGGTGGGAGAATGGCGTCGTGAAATTCATCACTAAGGTTACGTGAAAGTGTTGTTGCGGAATCATAATCACCATCTCTCGCATATTTCTCCATAGCTGTAAATCCATAAAGCAAATCTGAGAAAGGTTGTGTTAATGAACGTTGAGCGTAACTGGTCTTTTTATAATGAATATTGTTTTGAGAGATATTATTGTTAATCGAATTCCCACATCCAGCAAGACCCAGTACTAGTAGTGTTCCCATCATTGCAATAAATATTTTTTTACTCATTTTTATACTCCTTTTTTAAAAAGTGACAATTCTCTTCCTATTATCTCCAATTCATGTCATTATCATTTATCGTAGTTGTCAAAATTTGAAAGGAAACTGCAAATTGAAAAATAGGAAGGATTTATTCTTAAAGGAGAAGAATATAAGGATAGGATGATTTTTCCTATAATTAAGGGGGAAGGAACAAGGTGCATGTGCCATGAAAGATTTCCATTGCTGCGCAACATGTCGGCACTTTCAAGCAGAGAAAAAAGCAGGAGGTACGAAATATTATTGCAGCCGGCTTGGTTTCGAGACAAAAACAAACTATCAATTTAATTGCTGGAGCCCTAAGGAGCATGTGATAAAGCTTATGAATAAGAAAAACACACTCCAAAATAACAATTGAAAAGGGTTCATTCACTAAATACATATTCGTCAAATTGCCCAGAGAAAGCGGGCCAGGGGATTGATTAATATAGAGATCAGAAGACCAAAAATAGAGGAATTGGAAAAAATACATCAATTTTTTCAAGTCGTAATTACCGATACGTTTAAAAAAGAGGGACTAGCAGAAAAGTTGGATGAGATTGCTTCTGAAATTGATGTGAAGAAAAACTATTTACAAAATGACTTTGAAAGTAATGGCGAGAAACGATATTTCTTGCTTGCGGTGGTTGGTGAAAAAATAATTGGCTCCATCGAATATGGTCCGACAAGCGAGCTGATTTGTCATTGTACAAATAATGCTTTAAAAGAGGAGATGGAAGTAGGGACGTTATTTGTACTTCCTGATTATCAACAAAAAGGGGTAGGAACTTTGCTATTGAAGACAATAGTCCTTTCCTTGAAAAATAGAGGCATAGCAGCCTTTTGTTTAGATAGCGGATACACCCGTGCGCAACAAATCTGGAAAAAGAAATTTGGCCATCCGGCTTACTTGTTAAAGGATTATTGGGGAGAAGGGTTTGATCATATGATTTGGAGAATAGAGGTTCAGGATTTGTAAAAATAGGATTCTTTTTAGAAGCATCAAAGGCTGTCCCTATGTTTTAGGAACAGCCTTTTTCATGTTCATTTTAGTCCTGTTTGAGATTTACCAGAGACATGCCCTTTTATAAAGGTAATCAAAATAGAATTAGGTCCTGCATTTCCGGCAAATATGTAAACATCCATCTTCAAATTCCCAGAATGGCCCTCTTGTAGATCGGTATGAGGCCCAAGAATTTTTTCGACTTCTGCTAACGTCATACCGCCTTCGCCTGTTTTTCGATCGCCTACACGGATTTGATCGAATGCTGCTTTTCCAATTTTTGCAGAGGAACTTTGATTCGTGTTATTTCCTACATTGGGAATTCCTCTGATTACTCCGACAATAATAAAAATTAAAACACAAGCACTTAATACAACCATGCCTAACTTAAATAATTTTCCCATATTGATTCACCTCAGCACATACTTTGCCATACCAAATGACCACAATATATATTAACAGACATTATGTAATAAAAAAAAGAGGAATTTTATTTGACCGTTTCAAGAAGGGAATCTCCTGGTGTTAAAAGAGCTTATTTTCCGCTATTTTCTGTAATATTTTGCTATTCCGCCTATTTTAAAACCCCTTTTATGTGAAGTTCTTCACAAGTATAATATGAGTATAAGATAACTGATCGCATATAAAAGGGAGGAAGCACACATGTTTACAGAGATTTTGTTCCAAGTAAAAAACTGGTTGTTTGGGGAAGTAATAGATGAATCCAAAGAATTTGAACTCCTTGAATCCAAACATGCTAGAGTCCATTACGATGAAAATTTATCCGAAATTATCCGTGTCCATTGATCCTTTTCGAAATGCTTGAAAGCCTCCACCACTGAAGGCTTTCATTTTTCATATATAAATGATTTTTCATTTTTGCCCAACCCATAAAACACTGTGTGGATTCATAATGATCCAATTTGCAAGAGAATGAATGGTGGTACCGTATTTTTGACACATCATCCTCCCCAAATTTCATCTTTAACACAATATTCGGAGCGAAAAGAATGTGCTTCAGCAGCAAGAAAAAAAGACCTAACCCCCTTGGTTAAGTCTCTATATGGAATTAACTCGTCTCGTCCTCCAATCATTACTTTTTCCTACCTGTATCTATTCTATCGAAAAGGATTATCCCTTTAATCCTTACGTTCCGATAGTATTCCTAATATGAAGTTGTGTATAGTTAATTGGCGCAGCCCCTTAACCTCCCCTCAGGAGAAAGATGGTTTGGCTGTGATCACCTGGACCGATAAAATCTAATGCCGCAGGAGAGAATAAAACAACTTTTCTTTTCACTTCCTCCGATAGCATTCGGATTGGCTCGAACACCCCATGATCCTGAAAGACGCTGCCCCCCAAGGATATCTTCTTTTTGACTCTCCGTTTAAAGACAGCCATATGTTTCTTCACGTTATGGTTAACTGCAACCTGTTTATTCGCTTCTTCTTTCAGTTGCAATGATGCTTTCTCCGTTTGTAATACTTCTTCTTCAATCGATGCGACGATTCCGATTTCACGATTATTTAACATCAAGACGAAGTTATAGCCGGTTTCCGTTTTCTTTTGTACTACTGCCACTTCGTCAGTAATAAACGTGACGTAATCTTCGGATTGATTCGCGTGTGAGTCATGAGATTTTTTCTTAATGACTCGATAAAGCGCTTTTGCTCCAATTTCATCATCAGTAAAGTCAAAAGGTTTTATACTCTTCGTGCGGACAAGATACAAATTATTCACCTTTTGTTTGCTGTTTAATTGGACACATAAAGCAACATCTTCTTTCACCACCTTTCCCTCATCGTTAGAGAGCATTGGGACGTTCATTTTCATTTCTGGAAATTGTACGAAGATGTAGCTGAAGTTTTTCTTAGGCTGTACATCCAGAAGTCTCATACACTCACAACCTTTCCGAATGATTACAAGGTTTTTACCTTGTTGGAATAATAATTCCACATCTTTCCTTTCTTTCCTGTTTGAGTATGAGGAGTTTTCATCGTCACTTTCTTCTGAATTTTGATGGTTCCTACCAATTGTTGAGGAATTTTGACCAATTCTCCTATCGAAAGACGGAGAATGCTAACTATTAATCGTCGTAAAAAGGAGTCAACCTTTAAAATATTTCATAATCACTTTCGTTTCTGATTAAACTAATGATTATGCACTGTATGGTAAAACTACAGTTCGTGACATTTCATAAGGGGAAAGTGCTGATGGGGTATAAAGGTAGAATCATTGCCATTCTATTTATCATTTTTTGTAGTGCCTTATTTATTTTTACAGATATCCTGCAACATGATGAAGTAAACCTTTTTGAAATTTCTTTTACCATTCTTTTACTCATCCCTATGTATTTCTTTGGACTTCAATATGATAAAGCGAGATATTACTCCAAGGAAATCGATGATATCTTTGAAGATAGTCATATTATGCTTTGGAAGTGGGAAAGCATGAACAATATGGCCCTCGTTTCTAGTGGGTGCGAACAAATATATGGTTATAGCCGGAAAGAATTTCAGCACGACGCTAACTTGTGGTTAAAACTGGTCTATCCGTATGATCTACGCATTGCTCAAAAATTTGAAAATGAAACGCTCAAAGGAAAAAAGTACACTACTCAATATCGAATCGTCCATAAAAGCGGGAAAATAAAATGGGTCCAGAATATGGCAACCCCTGTTTTTGATGAGAATGGCAAATTCATCAAGTTAAATGGGGTAACCATCGACATCACCAAACGAAAGGAAATTGATCTTCATTATAAAAAGTTGATCGATGCCTCACCCGTTGCCATGATTATTTTAAGAAAAGAGGAAATTTCGTTTGTCAATCGGGAAGGATTAAAGCTACTGGGGACAGATTCATTGGATCATGTAATCGGCAAAAAAATATATTCTTTTTTTCCTGAAGAACAACAAAATGTCATTGAAAGAATCAAGAAATTGTTAGAAGGAGAGGAAGATAAACTTCCCCTTCAAGAATACAAACTAAAGGGACTAAATGGCACCGTTATCGATGTGGAATCCACAGGTATTAAAACGATTTATGATGAAGAAACGATTATGGTTGTCATAAAAAATATTACCGATGATAAAAAAATGAAGATGAAATTAAAAGAAGCGGAGGAAAAATACCGGAGCATTTCAGAGGAAGCGCTTGTCGGGGTCTATATGTTCGAAGACGGAAGGGTCACATATATCAACAAAGAAGTGGATAGAATTCTCGGTTATTCGCGCGACGAAATAGCCAATATGAATGTGCTTGATTTATTTGTTGAAAAAGAACATGACCTGGTTGCTAAAAATATTGAGCAGATGCTTGATGATTCAGATACAAAATCGTTTACGGAAGATTTATTAATGGCAACAAAGACTGGTGAAATAAGAGAAGTGGAAATCCGTTCCGTTGTCTCAACCTTCAACAATAAAAAAGTGATTATCGGAACAATCATGGATGTCACCAATGAAAGAAGAGCGCAAAAAGAGGTAAACTATTTGGCGTTCTACGATCCATTAACAGGTCTGTTAAATCGAAATTCGCTCAATAAACATTTAGAAGACCTATTAAAGCTGCTAGACCCTGACAAAGAAACTCTTGCGCTATTATTCGTAGATTTTGACCGGTTTAAAAATATCAATGATACATTAGGTCATAAATATGGAGACCTGATGCTGCAAAAAGCTGCTGATATTTTAACGAATAGTGTAAATAACAAAGACGAGGTTTTTCGTTATGGTGGAGACGAATTCGTGATTGTTTTATGCAATTCAAACGCTTCAAAGGCAGAAAGTATCTCACAAAAAATCATCAATCAGTTTTCAGATAGCTTGTTTTTAGAAGGGGTAGAAGTATTTACGACACCAAGTATCGGAATAAGTATATTCCCGTTTGATGGAGATAATGCAGATGAGTTACTAAAAACAGCAGATATGGCTATGTATTATGCCAAACAAACTGGTAAGAATAATTACAAATTTTTCCACACCTCAATCGGAGAACGCGCAAATAAAAGTGTGATGATTGAAAGAGAGTTACGAAAAGCGTTGAAAGAAAATCAATTTATTCTATATTTCCAGCCTAAAATCCATCTTTTTACTAACGAAATCATTGGCTATGAATCATTACTTCGTTGGAACCATCCGGAACTGGGACCGATTCCGCCAAACGAATTTATTCCTATCGCCGAAGAAACGGGTTTAATCATTAAGCTGGGAGAATGGGTTTTAGAAGAAGCCTGTCAAAAGGCTCAAGAACTAAGCAAGTACAGAGATACACCCGTTGCGATCAACATTTCCGTAAAGCAATTCACAGATACTCATTTCGTGAAAAATTCGAAAGAAATCATTGAGCGAACCGGATGTAATCCCGCTTTACTGGAATTTGAAATTACCGAGAGCGTCATGCAGGATGTGTTTTCGAGTATTAAAATCGTCAAGAAACTGAAGGAAATGGGCATCAAAATATCGATGGATGATTTCGGAACAGGGTATTCGAATTTAAGCATCTTAAATGAAATGGATATTGATATTTTAAAAATAGACCGTTCTTTTGTTGAAAAAATGAGTGACAATACGAAATCCCTATCGCTTGTGAAAACCATTATTACCATGGGGCATAGCTTAGGTTTTGAAATTGTGGCAGAAGGAATAGAAACCTTGGAACAGCTTAAATTATTGAAGCACTTCCAATGCGATATTGGACAAGGGTATTTCTTTAGTCCGCCGCTATCAATCGAAGAAATTATTAAATAATGGCGATCAGCTCCTTTTTGGCACCAATAACTCTATTTTTTATAGTGATAAAAGTTGTTCCTATTCCTTCGATTAAGGTACAATAAGAAAATGAGCATTGGATAACAAAACGAATAATCACAGCGTGGGGGATGTAAGGTGACGTATCGATTAAAAAATTGTTTTAAAATGTTTACATTAAATTCAAATCGCAAGCTCGCGGAAGAGATGGCTCAGCTTTTGGGCTGTGAACTTGGGAAAAGCTCCGTGAAACAATTTAGTGATGGTGAAATTCAAATTAATATAGAAGAAAGTGTGCGAGGAAGAGAAGTCTTTTTAGTACAATCCACTTCAGAGCCCAATAATGAACATATTATGGAGCTTCTAATTATGATTGATGCCTTGAAAAGAGCTTCAGCTAAAGCCATTAACTGTGTCATTCCTTACTACAGCTATGCACGCCAAGACCGAAAAGCCAGGTCCCGAGAGCCGATTACTGCAAAACTAATTGCCAACCTTTTAGAAACATCAGGAGCAACCAGGGTGCTTACGATGGACTTTCATGCACCGCAGGCCCAGGGCTTTTTTGATATACCAGTGGAACATCTAACAGGTATTCCGATCCTGTCAAAGTATTTTGCTTCAAAAGGATTAGATGATATCGTCATTGTGGCGCCGCACAATGGCGGAGTTGTCAGAGCCAGAAAGATGGCGGGCTTTTTAAATGCTCCCATCGCTTTAATTGATCGGCGACGCCCGGAACATGATGAGTCCGAAATAATGCACATTATTGGAAATATCGAAGGAAAAAATGCGATCATCATTGATGATTTAATTGATACGGCAGGAACGATTACCTCCGGTGCCAATGCTTTAATGGAAAAAGGGGCAAAAGCGGTTTATGCTTGTTGTACCCATCCCGTTCTTTCAGGGCCGGCGATAAGCAGGATTGAATCATCGTCGATTAAAGAATTAGTGGTAACGAACACGATTGAGATTTCAGAAGAGAAACAAATCGAAAAAATGACTGTTTTATCCGTTGCCCCATTGCTGGTAGAAGCAATCGACCGGATTCACAACAAAAAAGCAGTAAGTCCTTTATTTGAATAATAAACAAAAACTCCTCGGTCATGAAAAACCGAGGAGTTTTAAAGTTATTACTTTGCAATAAAATCCTGTGTCCAATAGTTACCTTGTGATACATAACCGACACCGATATAGGTGTAATGCGAATTCAGAATGTTTGCGCGGTGGCCAGCACTATTCATCCAGGCATTGACGACTTCTTCAGGTGTTTTTTGCCCCATAGCAATATTTTCACCGGCATAGGTATACGTGATACCAAACGTTTTCATCATATCAAACGGTGAGCCGTAGGTTGGGCTCGTATGGCTGAAATAGTTATTGGCCGACATATCGCGAGATTTTTCATGAGCCATTTTGCTAAGTGTGGCATCCACCTTTAGGGCTGGCAAGCCATTTTTAGCCCGTTCTTGATTGGTTAAATCCACAACTTTTTGCTCGTAGGCACTTAGCGTGTTGGAAGCTTGTGTAGATGTTGTTGTTGTAGACGTTTGTGTCGAAACAGGTTTTGCTGTAACCATTTGAGTAGGCTGCTGCTGAACCGTTTTTGGTGCAGCTGGTTGCGTAACCTGTTTTTGTACAGTTGGAGTTGTCTGAGTTTTGGTTGTATTTGAAGAGTACTTTACGACTCCCATATTATGAATCCAATTATCTACTAAATTGTTAATTTGATTTGGATCTTGGGTAACATAAACATTTTTTTGGATCGTTTCACTTGGTTGTACATGATTGAAACCTTGAGCTCCTGAAAATATTGATGTGGATGCTACTAAGGAAAGTATAGCTTTGCTAAATAACATGTTAAAATCCTCCTGTTTTGAAAAATGAACTGCTTGAACAACTTCATCGTAACATGAGGTTTTTGTCATAATTCAGGAAGGATTTTACAGGATAAAAATTGAATCTAGAGGATTGATCGCATTGAAATTGTTCCTAGCCCTCTAAATCAAGGTTAAAATAATAGCAATTCATCGAATGAAGCTTTCTTTTAATCTATTAATATTTTGAATAATTACCATATTTTTTATAAGGAATAGGGGTTGACAATTTTTATAAAGGGCGAATTAAATGACAAATATTTCGGGAAGATGACGAGGATTACACCTTTTTCTGTTTTTTAAAGTGAAAGTATAGGGATTATATTGACTGATTTTTATATTGAAGTAATTACCTTTATGAAGGAAAATGATAACCCTTCGGCGAATTACCACATAGAAAGCTGGTTTAATATAAGAACTGATCAAATCAATCAGATGGCAGGGAGTGGCATTTGATGAAAAAAACTCTAACCGTAATCGTAATGGTTATGTTAGTATTGTTTGCCTTTGGCGCATACAGTACGAATGAAAAAGATAAAAACGGAAATTTGCCTTGGGAAGTAGCCATGAAAGGGTCACAGTATTTTGTTAAAGGGAATAAAAAAGCTCTGAGGGGTCTTTTTACAAGTAATGAAAAAAAGAGAATAAATATTGATTCATCAGAAAATGAGGGTGGAAAAGACGAAAACTATCGAATTGTAGAATATAAAAATCCAAAAAAGCGAGATATTCGGTTCTATGCCATAACCCATACGATAAAGTGGGGAAGATTTACTGATTATTTGAAGGTGATAAAAGAAAATGATGTGTGGAAAATCGACCAATTTAATATGGACGGACAAGATTTTAAACTTGCAACGAAAGGAATGAAAGCTCAAAAAGTGAATCTAATTCAAAGGGAATAAACAAAGAGGATAAAGAGATCTCTCATGCCAATTTTGCATTAATTCCCTTTCTTAACTAATAAGCCTCTACATAAAAGATTTATTATAATCTTTTATGTAGAGGCTTATTCACTTTTCAAAATCATCGTCAGTAAGTCTTGCCCATATATCATATGGACGGGCTCCAATTTTCCTCTCTGAGTGTAATATATAGTGTATTGTCAGATTAGCTCCCTATACATTCGAAAGGAAGTGGAAAAAAATGAATAACGCTTTACCGATTTCTAATGCCTTACCGAATATTGCTCCTGCAAATGTTCTTCCCCAGGCTCCATTGGCTTACTCCTATGCAGCTCCTGTTTATACAGGTTGTTGTCCCGTACCTGCGTGCGGTGAATTTATACTCATAGTAGTGTTGTTTATTTTATTAATCATTATTGGTACCGTTTGTTTTTATTGATAAAAGCTGTGATTGTATCTATAGAATCATAAATAATCCTCAACTTTACTACAGTTGAGGATTAATTTTCTTTAAACTCATTACGGTCTCAACACGACTTTAATACAGTTATCCTCTCGATTGTTAAAAATCTGATAACCATGACTTGCCTCATCAAGGGACAATTTATGTGTGATAATTTCCCTTGGGTCAAGTTCGTTATTCGTTATTTTTTCAAATAGCTCTGGCATAAAATGAATGACTGGTGTCTGTCCCATTTTAAAAGTGATGTTTCGAGTCCAAAATGCTCCTAATGGAAAGACATTATAGTTGCCCCCGTAAACACCAGTTAATTGGACTGTTCCATATTTTCGGATAGCTTTTGTAGAAATTTGAATCGGTCCAAGGGTTCCACCTTGCAGTTTTAACTTTTGCTCGATTACCTCTAAAGGTGATTTCTTCCCATCCATACCTACACAATCAATGACTACGTCTGCTCCACCATGTGTAATCTCTTTTAAATGTTCGCCCATATCGGGGTATTTTGTGAAATCAAATACCTCAACATTATTCATCTTTTTTGCATGATTCATCCGATAATCCAAGTAATCAACTGCTATCACACGTTTTGCACCTTTTATCCAGGCAAATTTTTGAGCCATTAGTCCAACAGGTCCACATCCAAGCACAATCACCGTATCGTCTGGTTTTACCCCTGCATTTACTACACTCCAATAGGCAGTTGGGAGGACATCAGATAAAAAAAGAAGGGATTCATCTTCTAGTTCGCATGATTCCGGGATCACAAAGGGAGTAAAGTTCCCAAAGGGGACTTTTAAATATTCAGCCTGACCGCCCGGATGGTTACCGAATTTCTCTGAATAACCAAAATATCCACCTGAATCGTAATGTGGATTAGCGTTATCACATTGGCTTTCCATATGATGCTCGCAATAATAGCAATGACCGCATGACACGGTAAAAGGAATAATAACACGATCCCCTTTTTTAACCTTTTTTACCTCTGGACCCACTTCTTCAACAATGCCCATTGGTTCATGTCCAATAATGTATCCTGGGGGTAAAGGTAAATTTCCCTGATATAAATGCAAATCTGAACCACAAATAGCTGTTGAAGTAATCCTTACGATAATATCGTCTTTTTTCTCTAATTTTGCATCCTCCACTTCGTTTACCTGTACACGACCTGGTCCTTGATAAGTTACAGCTTTCATCATTGCAGCCCCTCCTAATTCCATAACGGTCTGTTGTTTCACTCTTAACTATGTTCAACTAAGAAAGTAAATACTATACTTAGTCAATCACTTGCTGAGTCAGCCCTTTTCTTGTTGGAAGGCATATTTGTGCCGCCCATCGTATTAAAAATCGGTAGAAAGAACAATCGAAATTTTTTGGAAGAGAATATATTATAGAAAGAAATAAAAGAAAGTCCATAAGCACAAATGAATTATTTTGTAAAGATTTAAGGGGTGATTGCTAATTGGGGAATATGAAAATAAAAAGAATTGCTGTAGACGCCATCCTTTATACAGAAGTTGACGATTGTGAAACAGACGATCAAACAGATGATTGGGATGTTCAATATGAAGGCAGTGAAGGTTAAATAATCAATAAGCCGCGGGGGGTTGAGCCCAACAAAGAGTCATAGATGGGACTCTTTTTCTTTTGCCCAAAATCTTCCGTCTATCAACGAAGGATTTGGCAAATACCAGACCGAATATATTAGGTAAATATAGAGCAAGGGGATTAATATATTGTATATTCCTTTTTTTTACATATTCTCCTTTAAAATGGGCAAAGTAATTTTAATTACATTGACTGCACTTCGAAGGAGATAATGATATGAGAGCTAAAAGAAACGCATTAATTGAAATGATCATTATTACTTTAGCCGGTTCTTTAATTGCTTTAGTCCAAACACTATGGCTAAAGGGGCAGATTGCGAATTCAATCGATAAAGCGACGAATAAGGTTATTCATAATACGGGTAAAAATTCTTAATCCTGGTGGGTGAGGATGTCGAAGGGGTTTTTTAAGGGTTGGAGCAAAAAAAGGCTTGACCGTCTATATTGACGGTCATTTTTTGTTGGTAAAATTTCAAGGGGCTAATTAAATAATTGACTAAATCAACTAATTTAATTGACTAAATCAACTAAATGTTGTATCCTATTAACAGTTTATAATATTCTGAATATTGGGGAGAAAAGCGATGGAAAAGTATCAATATGTAGAACAAATTCGGAAATTCAATCGGTATTATGCAAATGTTTTGGGTAAAATTGACCAAGAAATCTATAATAAACCTTTTCCATTGACAGAAGCACGAGTGATCACTGAAATCAATTTTAGAAACGGTTGTACAGCAACGGAAGTGAGAGAAAATCTTGGCATAGACCGTGGGCAGATGAGCAGAATCGTTCAAAAATTTGAGGATGAAAAAATTATTTTAAAAAAGCAGGCCTCAGACGATAAACGCCAGTACTTACTTTATCTCACTGACTATGGTAAAGAAATTTTTATTGATTTAGTTGAAAATGCAAATCGAGAAGTTGGAAAAATGATTCAAGAAATATCTAATACTGATTTGACGAACCTGATCAGTTCCATGGAAACCATAAAATCCATTTTCACTAAAGATTACCATGCTCAACCAGATGTAACCATTCGAACCTTTCAACCTGGAGATGTAGGTTTCGTAGCACACCTTCATGGAACGTTGTACGAAAATACTTATAAGTTTGGACGAATGTTTGAATATTACGTTATGAAGGGATTAACTGGATTTATGATAAATACGGAAGGAGGAGAACTGTGGATTGCTGAAGTAGATGGCAAAATGGCAGGTTCGATTGCGATTACGAAATTCAATGATTATTCTGCCCAATTAAGATGGTTTATTTTGGATGAAAAATATCATGGTATGGGTATAGGTAAGAGACTTATGGAAACTGCCATCGATTTCTGTAACATTCAAGGATACAAACATGTTTTCCTATGGACAGTCAGTATTTTAGGCACTGCTCGCCATCTCTATCAAAAATATCATTTTAGATTAACGGAAGAAAAACAAAATGATGAGTGGACTGGATCGAAATTAGTAGAAGAACGCTGGGACTTAGAACTATAAAATAAGTCCCAAGATGATAAATATGGATATTTGTTTAGCGAAGAACCGACCTTTTACACATGAGTGTGATTTTCATTCTGTGAAAGATTACGCCGCTCTAACCACGTTGGATGGAGCGGCAATAACAACATTTGAAAGTTTTTAGCCTAATCATTCGTCCATTTCTGCTTTGAGCTTGATTGACTTCAATTTCCGATCCCAATTAGTTGCAAGGTCCACCATCCATTGCGCGGTCGATTCCAGCTGTTGCGTACAGACTTTATAACGCATCTCACGTCCAACGCGGTTACTAGAAACCATTCCAGCCTCCTCAAGAACCGACAAATGTTTGACGACCGCTTGGCGAGAGATAGTGACTTGAGTTGCCAACGTGGTTGCTGTGGCTTCTCCATCTACCGCTATTAGATCAAGCAGCTGGCGACGAGTGGAATCAGCGAGTGCAGCCAAAACTTTTTCGTCGCGTTCCTTCTCCATCTTTACATCACCGACTTTTCAGCACGGTTGCGTAGGTAATCAACTTGCTGCTTCCATCCTTCCGTATTTTCTCTAAAAAACTTCATTCGTTCGTCATCTGTTGCGGTTAATTTAGCAAAACCACTCTCCACCACACGCAGCACCGTTCCGCCAGCTTCAGAAGTCAAAGTAAATTCAACCAAAGTGGAATTACCTTCTCTTGGCTCTTCTCCTGGAAAGGAGCTAGCCCATCGACATGCCAAGTAGTTTGGAGGATCCATTCGTTCGATCAGCACAGGGAAGTTCCCGAACCTAGTCTCCGCAACCACACGTGTGCCATCAACAAGAACACGATTTGGACCTGGTGCATCGCCAACCCACCAAGCAGGTTCACTTATTATAGACCACACTTTTTCCATTGGCGCTTCAATGAATATCTTTCTTTCAATACGATCATTTTCCATCTCACAATTCCTCCTCCATTCAATGTGCAACCAAATTGTAGCACGTTTAAAACTTATATGCAACTTATCGGTTGCACTTATGTTGTTCCTCTACTATTGAAAGAAAGGGGAAAGAGTTATTAAATTATATCCTATTTTTACTGCACGGATGGGGTACAGGCAGGATTAACAGTATAAACAAAGAATTTTTATCATAAGGATAAAAATGTAAGAGGGTGAAAATATGGCCATAAGCTTTAAAAAGGCTTCAGAAAAAAAGTTAAAAGAAATATATGAATGAGCTGGTGAAAATCGCAAAGAAGCAACAAATTTTGATGCAGGTGACAAATTTAATAGGTGGGACTTCGAATGCATATCGAAAATGAGAAAATATATCCCGATTGCCCAATTATTACTAGAACAGTAGAGGTAGGCGGACTTACGAAATCTCAGCTTATCGAGAAATTGAAACAATACTCTATCATGATAAATACGTATGGTGAGAGGCTATTAGCTGATGATAAATTTACGTCTTCTGACACAAAGTACAGCCTGCAGACCGTTGAATTAACAGTTGGCGACCTTGGCTTTCCTAAAGGAGCAACTACGGCTCAGATCTTTAAAAGAGCGAGCGAACTTGGTTTGGAATTATGTCCACTAGAGCTTGGACCTTACTTAAGACTAGAGTATCTAGATCAGTCTGAAGGTTACTCGGGGAATCCTATACAGCGACATCAAGCACCATCCGGCTCCATCACAATAGCATCAGAGATCCTAACAGATGACGATGATTTTCCGAAGGGCTTTTATCTTAGACGAATTAACGGCGTGTTGTGGCTGCGTGGATACCGTGCTGATCATCTACACGTATGGAATACTGATGATCATTTTATCTTTTGTCAAACAAAAAAGACCCTGAAGAAGTAAGAAGTTATCAGGGTCGGAAATATACTTGCTTAAGGAAAGATTAGTTTATGAAACAAAATTAATAGGAAGAAAAGCTTAAAAATTTGAGGAATAATTTCCTAAGAGAAAAAGCAATATACAAAAGGGCTACTGGAATGTTTAAGTTTTTGGAGCAAATACCATTATGAAGTTTTAACGACTCAGTAGCTTTTTAATCAACAATTTAAAGAAGCAGCTTGTACTTTGAAAGGAGAAAAAACCATGACAAACCGTAATAACAATCGAAATCAGCCCCATACTGGAGGAAGTAAAGCAGCTGATACAGAATTCGGATCGGAGTTCACACAAAGTAAAAAAGCCAGGAAAAAAGCGGCGAGAGAAAGTAAAAACCAATAGCTAAAGATAAAATGGATAACCAGATGCTCATCATGGTTATCCATTTTTTTATTTTGTAGTTGGTGGGTAACCTAGTTCATAATTACCGTTTATAGGTTGGGCGGAAATAAAGGATGTGAGAGTTTAAATTACTGGCCCTTCATAAAATATTCGAGGTAATGTTTTAAAATCATATTGAATTGCTTTACTAAAGCTATCTAAATACGCATGTAAAGATTGTGTAATCATAAGATTTACCACTTTTTCTTTCGTATTAAAAACGATAATAGGTTTATTAAGCGACCAAGCATAGCCAACTTCCCACATTGTCCCAGAATCTTGATCATTATATACAGCAAAGATAATATCACTAGACTGTATGGCATTTACATTCGTAACAAAGTTTTGATTTTGCCATTGGAAAGATCCAACAGGAAATTTACTTTTATATTTTCGTGGAGAGAATACATTTAATCCTTTGTTAAATAAAATGATTTCTAATATTTCTAACAATGCATTTTGTTCTGAGTTAAAAAAGGGCCCAGACAAATATACGTTCATAAATTGACCTCCTAATGGTTATCTAAATAATTATTAGGAAGAGGTTAAAACCCATTTTATAGTGATAATATTTTATGAATTAGAAAAAAATAATTAAAGGAAGGAGGGATTACGAATGTCTGTGAAAAAGTGGTTAACAGGTTTGGTCGTTTTACTTGCTTTGATTGTGATTGGGACAACTCTAAGCTCATTGGGCGTATTTGCCGAATCCGGTGTCATCACAAAGCCAATGGAGACAGTGAAAGCGATTGAGGTTAAGTTAAACGACGATAACTTTAATCCGAAAGTTATCACGATTCTAAATGGAAAAACGACACCGTTGATATTGAAAAATGAAGGGAAGAAAGAACATACCTTCACCGTGGAAAAACTCGGAATTGACGCCGAAGTCCAGCCAGGAGAAGAAAAAACCATTACCGTGGAACCCAAAAATACGGGTACATATGAACTGATATGTCGGTACCATTTTCAGCAAGGAATGGTTGGAAAAGTAATAGTTAAATAACAAGCTGGGCCAATTGGGCCTTGCTTTTTTCATAGGAAGATAGGCAATCATAGAACAATTTCAAAAACAGTACCTTGGTTATAATCCGTCACGATCATAGAGCCATAAACCCCCAAATAAAGTCTGGTTTGATCCATATTCGTTCCCAAACTGACATAATAAGCGGACTCGGACCCAAAATTATAATCGGTTTCCAATACACTAAAATCATTTAGTTTTCCATCTGTTCTTACTCTGGTATAAGCTAAAACTCCTCTAACCGGAGGCCTGGATTCTTCCATTCGGGCAAAGTCGGTAAACACAACGCTTCCCGTTAAATCGGGGATCCCTTTCCCCATATAAGCTTGAACTCCTGTAAGGGCCGTTCCGCCAAACTTATCTGGCCTTTGATCTTTATGATAATAACAAGTTAGAGGTGAAAGACGCTTCACTGAGGTTTCTACTGCTTCATTGAAATAAGCCATTGTTTTTTCATCTAAGGGCGGATTTTTAGTGCAGGCTTTTTTAAACGCAGTAGGAAAAGCACCTTCCCACCCTCGCCAGCCAAAGTTAATCAATCCTTCTTGGTCAGGTTCCATATTCCTTAAAGAAGCTTGAACAAGCTGAGTAACTGGTATTGGTTTATAATGAACGAATGAAAAAATCGACTCTACCAAATCTTGTCCGACATTTCCCACATATTTAATATACTGATTCGTAAACCGTTGAAATGAAATGCCTGGTATATTACGAACTCCTTTGGCCATGATTGTTAGCGTTTCTTGAATAGGTGGGGGAAGTTCATTAAAACGTGTGACAACCGGTGGATTATCGATAAATGTATTCTTATTTACGTCAATTTCAATGATTTTACCGGCTATTTCCATCATATCCTGACTTAAATTATATGGATCATAGGCTGACCCACCATCTCCGGTTGTTAAAACAAGTTTTCCTGTTTCAGGTGAAAAGTTTAAGCTATTGACACCATTATGATTTAAAAATGGCCTTCTTATGTTAAGTAATGTCCTTCTTTTTTGAGGTTGACCATTCGAATGTAAAATCCATTCTTCCACTGTATCAATATGATTATATTGAGTTTCTCGATTTACCCACCTTTGGTTTAAGGTTTCGGGATCACATGGATTAGGCTGAAAGGATTCAGAAAAAGCAACAGGACCTTGTGTTCCAGTTACGGAGAAATGAAGATAAAACAGACCGTTATAATAAAATTGAGGATGAAACGCAAGACCCAGCAAACCCCGTTCATCATAACCACCACCAGAAGGACCTAGCTTTAAGATTCGCGGACGAATATCTAAAAAAGGCCTTACCTTTGAGTTTCTTATGTAAAAGATCTCTCCAACCTGGGTTGCAATAAATAAGCTTTCTGTTGAGTCACCTGGGAGAATCGTTGTTTTCAAAACCGTTGGCAAATTTATCTTACTAACAATGGGCCGCAAACGAACCTTCACTTTTTTCACCTAGCTTTACACTCCTTCTAATTGTTTTCTTTGATAAGAATATGATTAGAACTGCTCTATTAGTACCAAATTAAGGCCGGGGAATATCCTTATATATTGTATCTATGATGGATTACTCATTTTTTAATTTCCATATTTTCACATAACAAGTGATCTGATCGTGGAAAAAAAGAAGATGTAAACTTGGCAGCACCAAAGTTGTTTGACAATGGATTTGATGTTATGTTTGTCCGTATTTTAAAAGAAGTTAGCATGGGAATGTACACCATAAATATGAATATGGCTTATAACAACCAAGTGATGAAGCTTTATGAGGGACTTACTTCTACAAATGGAGGATCGAAATCAAATCATTAATAATCAATAAAATAATTTATAAAGCGAATAATAATATTGGTGTTGTTTATAACACTAACTTCAATGTGGGGGGATATATTTTGAAAAAACTTATTCGCTTATTTTCATCTTTAATTACTTTGTTAATTAAGGCAGCATTCTTAATGGACAACTTTAATCATAGGTTAAAGTTCTTAATAGACTCTTTAGTAAGATTGTCTTCCATATTAAGAATGCCAAATATGGCAAAAGCATAAGTGTTACCTAAATAATATCTAATTCCACATTGGAATAAAAAGGCGAGCACTGTTGTGTTTGCCTTTTTAATATTTCTCGTTTATACAGTATCGGTTCAAGTTAGCGAATAAAGGAGTTTCTAAACGGTTTATAGAATTAGAGAAATGGATTCTATTAAACTGTAAATATACATAATAACCAAGGGGGATATATATGTTTTTAGACATAAACGAACAGCTTGTGAAAATACAGGATCAATTGCGCAAAAAAGAAAAGTATCAATTACAGCTAAACCAGTACGAAAGGGAATGGGAATCCATTCAGGAAACGATCTATCAATTGGAAAAAACCTTGCAATCTGAAGAAAAAGATGTCAAAAAATTGGAAGGCATCAGCCTCGCGAGCCTTTTCGCTGCACTGTCAGGGACAAAAGAGGAAAAGCTGGTGAAAGAAAAAGAAGAACTTGTGCTTGCTCAATACCGTTTGGAACAAGCAACCCGAACAAAGAAAGAAATCGAAGAATCAAAACGCCGAATAGAAAATCAATTATCGGAACTCATTGATATTGAAATTCAATATGAAAATTTCCTATTGGAAAAAGAAAAGCTGGTCAAAACCAGCCAATCCTCTTTGGCGAAAAAAGTGTTGGAAATGAGCGAACAAGAAGGAATCCTTCAATCCAAGATGAGGGAGTTGGATGAAGCCATCGATGCCGGTGAAGAGTTATCACAATTGCTGGATGAAGCATTATCGGCACTTAAGAAGGCACGAAGCTGGAGTAATTTTGACACTTTCGCTAATGGTGGCTTTATAACGGATATGGTAAAACATCAGCACATTGATCATGCGGAAGAGGTGATCAGAGAGGCACAGGCAAGCATGCGGTACTTTCAAAAGGAATTGTTGGATGTAAACAAGATTGCCGATATCGAAATCAACATCTCCGGCATGCTGAAGTTCGCGGATTTCTTTTTTGACGGATTCATTTCCGATTTTATGGTGCAGGGAAAAATCAACAACGCGTTAAACCAAACCAGGGATGAATATGACAACGTAACGGAAATTGTCATGAATTTAAATTTGGAATACAATGAAACGCAATCGGAACTCGAAAAAATTCAAAAAGAAAAACGGGAAATCATTGAAAAATTGTAGTAAAGGAGATTACAGACATGATAGTTCTCACAGCAAATTATCATTGTAAGGCTGGTATGGGAGATACGGTCGAACAAGCATTGAGAGAGATGACCTTGTTAGTCAAGGAGGAGAAAGGATGTATTCACTACCTTGTGAACCGCTCGAAAGACGACCCAGACGCTTTTTTACTATTTGAACAGTATAAAGACGAACAAGCACTTGCAAGCCACTCAGAAACCCCTTACTTTAAGAGGATTGTTTTAGAAACAATTGTTCCCTTACTCGAAAAACGGGAACGCACTTTTTATACGCCTGTTTCGAATCTTTCTTAACCAAGCCCTCAATGTAGCTTAAATTTTGAACATTCAAACGAGACCAGTGAATATTGTGAAATATTACACTTAAACAAACGGGGTGCTGCGGCGTTCCCGATTAAGAAAGAAAATCTTATTTCATAGCTAATTTACTATACAATACTCGACCTGGCTTATTGTTATAAGTTTTGTTCCCAGCGTATTTTATTTAGTAATGCATGGCATCCAGCTGAAATAAGACCATAAGTTTCATCAAAATCACCTGTGAAAAATGGATCTGGGACATCTTTCCTGTATTTGGTCAGGTCGAGCAGCCTAATTATCTTTGGATGATTAGGCTTGCCGGTTATTCTGTAAATATTTTTTATGTTGCTTTCGTCCATACCAATAATATAATCGAACTTCCAAAAGTCTTCTTTCCTTAGATGGCGTCCAATTAACCCATCAGAAGAGATATTGTATTTATTTAGAATATTAAGAGTTCCTTCGTGAGGAGGGAAGCCAATTTGCCACGAACTAGTTGCAGCGGAATCAACTGCTATTTTGTTAGATAAATTTTCATTTTTGACTAATCTACGAAACAAAGCTTCAGCCATCGGTGAACGGCAAATATTGCCCAGGCATACAAATAAAACGTTAATCATGTGCTTAGCCCCTTTTAATTTAGATGATTTTATTTCCGTTTTAATAGTCTTTTTTAAATAAAAACTTTGTTATTATTCATTGTTGATTTTCGTGTAGTATGAAAATTCATAGGCGGAGAAATTCCGGCTAATGTAGATAGAGGAAGCTTAAGGAGCTCATATAAGAGGAGAAATTCCGATTAACTGCTCGAAATAAGACAAAATCCAAAAATTTGGATCATATAAACGGAAAAACTTCCTTTATTTTGAAGGAAATATGGGTATTTCCCAATTTAAACGGAATTTTATCGTTTATTTTTAAATAAAGTAAATCAACATTCAGTAATAACAGAAATCCATGCAAAATTTTTGGCTTATCAATAAATGAAATAACAGTTATCCATAGATATTTCAGGGTAGAGCCAAAATAAATTATGTAATTGCAAAATATGTACAAAGCAGGAATGTGGAACGGCGTTTTATTTGTGAAAAATAGTGGTCTAGTTTAAAAGCCCCCTCAGATAAATTGATTTCTGTGGGGGCTCAATTTTTCAGTTTCCAAAAAAGAGGTCGAATAGGTTTGATGCTGTTGAAGATTTCTTGTTGTAGAACTCTGCGTATCCGCAATTTTTACAATAGACCACCTGAAATTGATTGTGCTGGACATCGAGCAGTTTTGAAAGACCTGTTCCGGTCATCGCCACTTCCTTTTGCGCTGCGTCGCGGCTTCCACATTTCACACATCCTTCTGCCAAATTTCCACCTCCAGGTTTGAACCTTCACATTTCTGATTGTATTAAATGCAACAGGCATTTATCCCTAATTAATAACAATCCCATGTATGGTGTATTTTTTTCTCCGAAGGGAAAAAGTAACGTTTAGGGGAGATGAGTTTCTATAGGTGTTACGATATACATGTAATAAGTTAAATACCAGCACCACTCAATAGTTAGGTTACAAAAATATTTTCAAGAAAAACAGTTGACACTCCTGCTACTCAGTGTTACGATATACCTGTAATAAGCAATACTTAATAGCGCGATTTCGAAAAAGCTATTAAGTAAAATTTTTCATTAGTACTAAGTTATACTGAATATAAGTCAGACAATATAGAGGAGGTAAAGGAGGCGCTAATTATGGAAAATTTAACTGAAATGCTGAAAGGTTCACTGGAAGGATGCGTACTGGAAATCATCAGCCGCCATGAAACATATGGCTACGAAATTACCCGTCGCCTAAACGAGCTCGGGTTCACCGAAGTCGTGGAAGGGACGGTCTACACCATCCTCGTGCGATTAGAAAAGAAAAAACTTGTGAACATAGAAAAAAAACCGTCGGATATGGGGCCGCCCCGAAAGTTTTACTCACTTAATGAGGCTGGCCGACAGGAACTTGAATTGTTTTGGAAAAAATGGGATTTTGTATCATCAAAGATCAATGTCTTAAAGTCAATCTAGCTTCATAAGATATTCCGTTCGATATTTTTGGAGTGTCTTGTTCAGCTATATAAAAAAGGAGGAAAAATAACATGTTAGAAATGTTCAAAAAAATGATTGGTGAGAAAAAAGAGTACAAAATGATGATGGCACGGGTTGAAGCCCTGCCAGAGGACTACCAGTTTGTATTTAAGAAAATTCAAAACTACATGTGGAATTTCTCATCTGGCAACGGGATGGATATGCTGCACATGCAGTATGAATTAATCGATTTGTTTGAAGCTGGTGCGGCGGAAGGCAGACAAGTGCTTGAAATCACTGGGGACGACGTGGCGTCCTTTGCCGACGAACTAGTGGCAAACGCTAAAACCTATTTCGCGAAGTATCGTGAAGATTTGAATCAGAGTATCATGAAGCGATTTGAAAAAAAATAAATTCAGGTAGACCATACCGACTGATTAGCTGGTAACAAATGTGGATTGCCGCCTTTGCTATTCAGTTAAATTTTTAATCTGGTAATAAGTAATACTGATTATCAGTCAGACTAAATAGATGTGTATAAGCAATCTGGCTCCACAAAGACGCTTTTTATAAGGAGGAAATAAGTATGAACAACACAACGATTTCTGTAAAAGGGTTAAAAAAATCCTTTAATGACAAGGAAGTCTTAAAGGGGGTGGATTTTGAGGTCCGGCGAGGCGAAATTTTCGCGCTGCTGGGCTCAAATGGAGCGGGCAAGACGACGACGGTCAACATCCTCTCTACGCTGATGAAGCCCGATAGCGGCGAATTAGGTATTTGCGGCTTTGACGTCCAGCGTCAACCGGATCATGTTCGCCAGAGCATCAGTCTGACAGGGCAGTTCTCTAGCTTAGACGGCATGCTCACAGGAAGGGAAAACTTGATGATGATTGCCAAGTTGCGGGGAGTTTCTAATCCCGCACAAGTCTCTGACAATCTGCTTGCAAGATTCAGCCTGACCGATTCTGCCAACCGCAGGGCGGACAAATATTCCGGGGGGATGAAGCGCCGGCTTGACATTGCCATGAGCCTGATCGGAACGCCAGCTGTCATTTTTCTTGACGAACCGACGACAGGGCTTGACCCTGAAGCGCGGATTGAAGTCTGGGATACCGTTAAGAAGCTTGCCGGTGGAGGCACGACCATCTTGCTGACTACCCAGTACCTGGAGGAAGCTGAACAACTGGCGGACCGTATCGCCATCCTGCATGAGGGAAAAATCATCACGACCGGAACCCTTACCGAACTCAAAGAGATGTTCCCGCCAGCGAAAGTGGAGTACATCGAGAAGCAGCCGACATTAGAGGAAATTTTCCTCGCGATCATCGGCAAAAAGGAGGAGATGTAAATGAAAAGCAATACAGGGGTATTACTTGGGCGTTTACTGCGCAACATCATGCGCAGCCCGGATACGATTATCACGGTGGCGATTACGCCGATTATGATGATGTTGCTGTTTGTCTATGTATTTGGCGGTGCCATAAAGACAGGTACGGACAACTACGTCAATTATTTATTGCCGGGAATCTTGCTGATGGCTATCGCCTCCGGCGTCGCTTACACTTCAGTAAGGCTGTTTACGGATGTAAAGAGCGGACTGATGGCGCGTTTCATTACGATGCCCATCAAGCGATCATCGGTCTTGTGGGCTCACGTGTTGACCTCTCTTGTTTCCAATGCGCTTACTGTCATGGTGGTTATCCTCGTCGCGCTCTTGATAGGCTTCCGTTCCAGCGCTAATATCCTGGATTGGCTAGCTGTAGCTGGAATACTCGGGCTGTTTACGCTGGCGCTGACTTGGTTGGCGGTCATTCCCGGATTGACTGCGGGGTCAATGGAAGGGGCGACAGCCTACTCTTACCCGTTGATTTTCCTTCCTTTTATCAGTTCGGCCTTTGTCCCCACCGAAACCATGCCTAAAATTGTCCGTGTGTTCGCTGAGAACCAGCCCGTAACTTCAATCGTGAATTCGATTCGTGCCCTCTTGTACGAAGGTTCGGTTGGCAACGGTATCTGGATCGCGCTTGCCTGGTGTGTCGGCATCATGGTCATCGCTTACTTCTTCGCCAGTCATGCATTTAAACGCCAATTAGGGTAAGTACATCAAGGGGGCATTCGTGGAACAAAGAGTTGCTGAGGCAGCTCTATTTTTTTTTGGATTAAAGAATTATATATAGGGGATTTTCAAAGGAAAAGGAGGATTTCTAAATCGATGTTCAAATAAGGACTGCCGTTTTTTGATAAAAAGAAAATAATTAATATTTAGAAATTTATGAATTGTTGTTGAGAAACGGATTTAGCTTTGCTAAAATGAAAAAGTATTAAAGGTGAATTTTTTTTGGATCTACCGGGACGTTTTTTGTCACACAGGGACACTATTCGTCCCAAGTAGGTCTTTACAAAATAACAGAATACACATTCTGTTTATATATAATTATTATTAGAGGAGGATTTTTTTATGGCGGCAAATGAAGTAACCTTATCCACTTATCAGTTTTACATGAACGGAGAATGGAAAGAAAGTCAGTCAGGTCAGACCATTGACATTATGTCACCTTACCTTTATGAAGTAATTGGAAAAGTACAGGCCATTACGAAGGAAGAAGTAGATGATGCTATTTGGTCTGCACATGATGCACAAAAAGAATGGGCAGAAACTCCTCTTCAACAACGTGCAAACTATTTATATAAATGGGCAGATGAATTGGTTAGCAGACAAGATGAAATAGCCGACACGATTATGAGAGAAGTGGGTAAAAGTTATAAAGATGCAAAAAATGAAGTGGTACGCACTGCGGATTTTATTCGTTATACCATTGAAGAAGCCTTACATATGCATGGCGAAAGTATGCGGGGAGACAGCTTTCCAGGTGGTTCGAAATCGAAAGTGGCAATTGTTGAGCGAATTCCACTTGGGGTTGTATTAGCAATTTCTCCATTCAACTACCCAGTAAACTTGGCTGCAGCAAAAATTGCACCGGCATTAATGGCAGGAAACGCAGTTATTTTTAAACCTGCTACACAAGGGGCTATCAGCGGTACGAAAATGATTGAAGCACTTGACGAAGCGGGACTGCCCAAAGGTCTTCTCGCCCTTGTAACTGGAAAAGGCTCTGTTATTGGAGATTACTTAGTGGAGCATAAAGGAATTAATATGATCTCCTTTACTGGTGGTACCAATACCGGGGTTCAATTAGCCAAAAAAGCAAATATGATTCCGCTCGTTCTTGAGCTTGGGGGAAAAGACCCTGGCATCGTCTGTGAAGATGCCGATTTGAAAGAAGCTGCAAAACAAATTGTCAGCGGTGCATTCTCATACTCCGGCCAGCGCTGTACAGCGATTAAGCGTGTACTGGTACATGAAAAAGTAGCAGACGAGCTGGTACGACTATTAAGAAAAGAAGTGGAAGATTTGGCTGTAGGTTCTCCTGAAGAGGGCAGTACGATTGTTCCATTAATTGATAATAAATCTGCTGATTTTGTTCAAATTTTGATTGCTGATGCGCTTGGGAAAGATGCTGAAGTTGTGATAGGAAACAAGCGGGAGCATAACTTGATCTATCCTACTCTTCTTGATTATGTTACAGATGATATGCGTGTAGCATGGGAGGAACCGTTTGGACCTGTATTGCCTATTATCCGTGTTTCTTCTGAAGCTGAAGCAGTACAAATTTCAAATGAATCTGAATACGGTCTCCAGGCAAGTATCTTTACAAAAGACGTGAACAGAGCATTTAGAATTGCGGGTAAGCTTGAAGCAGGTTCCGTTCAGATAAATGGACGTACAGAACGTGGTCCGGACCATTTTCCGTTTATCGGTATAAAAGGTTCAGGAATGGGAGTTCAAGGAATTCGCAACAGTATCGAATCAATGACAAGGGAAAAAGTAACAATTTTAAACCTTCAAGGATAATAGGTATGATTTATTTTTTTAAAATGAGGTGCCGTTATTGAAAACTAAAGAGGAAACCCTAGAAGATTTGAAAAAAGAATTGTTTAGAATTGGATCTACGAACCAAGGTAAATATGATTTGTTGAAGAGGAAAGGCCAAGTTTTAAGTACAACTATTTGCCGTCGGTTGAAACTAAGTTGGCCGGAGGTTGTTAATAAAACAGGGTTAAATGTATTAGATTAGTAAATAGAGTTTTACAGTAATAGAAACAACTTGAATCGTTCCGGAGATTTAGCTGGTTAGCACTATAAAAGAACTGCACAGCCATTTTTATAATGGTTGTTTTTTTTGCTGCAGTGTTATTCAAACGTCAGGTTCTGTCTCAATGGGATTTTCAAAAATTTCATCTTTTTCAAGAATAAAACATGGAGTACAAATAAAAAAAGCGTGAGAATCCTCACGCTTTACAGCTTATTTGTAAACCCAAGATGGAATTTTTACAACAGGTGTTCCAGCAGCATAAGCACACACTTCATACTCTTGAAACTGTAAATAAATACCATTTAAACCGAAATAAAATTGTGTGTTTTTAGTAACGAAATTGTCATTTTTTGAAACTAATAAAAACTGATGATAATATTTATTATTCTTTAAAGCATTATAGGAATAGTTTCTCACCTTCGTATAATTAGAAGATGTTCTAAGGATATCGTTAATTTTATATTGTTTTCCAGTAGTAAGACTGAAATTATAAGCGGTTAACGCTGTAGCACCGTGAGCACCACCAGCAAAAGTGTCATCACTATAAAGAATACTTATAAACCCTGTGGATTGATATTTTACTTTATAAGAACTATTCCAATAGTATCGGCATGTTTCCCCTGTGCAATAGCCATGTTTTTTATCGTATCTTTCTTGATTCATAGTCTGAACATATTCTTTGTATGATGTTTTAACAGCAGTTAAAAGGACACCATTAATTTTATTTTGTGCGGTTTTGCTCTTTAATCCAGACACTTGAGGATATTTTAAATTTTTTTTCCCTTTATAATAGTGGGTGAACACAATCACTTTTGTTGTAGCAGCCTCAGACTTTTGGATTGGAGATGCTGATCCGTAAATCCCCAGAGCAATTAAGAAAGCAACCAACACTTTTAAAAAACTACTTTTTACCATAATTCCCCTCCAATTTGTTAAATTCTAATCCATTATAAAAAAGAAAAATTTATAAATAAAGTATTTACTTTCCAAAAATTTCATGTTGTGTTTTAAAATAAATATTTACCAGAAAGTTTTATAAATAAAAAGATAAATGGCTTCCAAGACTGGAGGTAAGAGTAAAAACTGGGATCGCCGCGGGCGGTCCTATTTTGATTTTGTCGCAATTAATATAGATGTGGAAACCCAAGGTCCACTCCACCACCCGTGCCATCCGGCATTTTTTAGAGTGACGTTAACCATTCCTAAATCTTCCATAAAATATTTATATTCTTTTACCTTTCTTATATCAGCAATGATTAATTTTCCACCAATCTTGAGGACTCTATAGGCTTCTTTTAGAGCCTTTTCTCTATCAGATTTAAGTTTTATGTTATGGATGACCAAATTACTTGTAACAAAATCAAAGCTGCTGTCTTTAAAGGGAAGATTTCTAATATCCCCAGTTATTAATTCAACCTGATTATTGACACCTTCAATTTCGGCGTTTTCTTCAGCAATACGAAAGTCATTCCCTGATTGATCTACTTTCCTCCATATGTCGATTCCTGTGCCTCTTACGGATTTGCCCAATTTCTTAATAATTAAATAAAAAATGGCTCCACGGCCACAACCCAAATCTAAAAAATGAGAACTTTGATTTAGATTCAATTCAGAAAGTATTTTATTCCATATTTGATATTTACCCTTTAAGGTAGTATGCATATAGAAAGACAAGCAGACGAAACAAAAGAATCCAAACCACAAAAAGATATACGCCCACTTATATCCCATGGATACCAAAACAATCCCTATTAAAAAGAGGGCAATTGTGTAAATAGAGTAACTCACCGGAACCAAGGGTGCATCAATCCCATATTTAGCCTTGTTCATTTAACTTCACCACTATTCCAATATTTGTATAATTATATAATACTTGATGTAAAGGTGAAATTCTAGAATATAAAAGAAACACTCTGTTATCCCATTTAAGAGTTACAATAAGGAGTAAAGCTTTTTGAAAAATTGCCTAATAGGGGCAAGAGTTAAATAATTAGTCTTTGTTGCAAACCATTTCAAAAAATGCTATTCTAAAGAGGAATTATTTTTGTTCGGTGTAAAGGATAGTATTAGTAAAAACTTTTCGTCTTGATGATCACTGAGAGCAAGGATAGTAATACATTGTGTGCTAATCACACTGGGAGGCAACAAACATGGAAAAAGGTAAAGTAAAATGGTTTAATGGCGAAAAAGGCTTCGGATTCATCGAACGTGACGGTGGAGAAGACGTATTCGTTCATTTCTCAGCGATCCAAGGCGAAGGTTACAAAACATTAGAAGAAGGTCAAGAAGTGACTTTTGATGTTGAGCAAGGTCAACGTGGAGCACAAGCAGCTAACGTTCGTAAAGCTTAATTAAAATGCCAACACATGGACAGACTCTTTTTTAGAGTCTGTTTTTTATTTTTTCTTAGAAAAACAAATAACCCTACTCAAAATGAGCAGGGTACTTGAAAACAGTAAATCAAATGGTAAACCAATTGTAACATATAAATTGTAGATTTCCTAATTTCTTTGGATTTTTTTTACAAAGAGAAATAATAATGGGGTGATTATATGAGTAAAGCTAAAGGAAAAGGTGGAACCGGTAGAGGAACAGACAAGAAGGGTTGGAATCGTTGGCAAGCTGGTGTAAACAAAAAAAAGAGCGCAAAACCTTATATTAGTAAAGGTACAAAAAAAACGGATGTTTAAACTGACTCCACGAACAATAGTTAAAGTCACTGATACAAAATTTAGCGAATGCTGAATAAATGCATTATTTAATGACTCAACGTGTGCGAGCTCCATTAAAGGAGGTCGCTTTTTCTTGTTCAGCTAACGGAGATTAATATTGGACGGTTCTTATTTAACGTGAAATCGCTCTTTTAAAAAGTTCCTTAAATTTCTCCCTATCTTCTGATGTAAATGGCTTCGGCCCTTTTGTTCGCTTCCCGCTTTTTCGAGCCATTGCACTCAGATAACGGGATTGTAATAGTTGGTCAATGTTTTCATTTGTATAGCTAGACCCATTATGATGAAGGACCGCACATCCTTTTGCTAAACCTAGCGATGCAAGACCATAATCTTGCGTAACGATGATATCTCCTTTTTCTGCTAACTTCATAATCCGAAAATCCGCAGCATCTGCTCCAGAATCAACATAAATGGTTTCCACTCCTGATGGTTGTTTCACATTAGAGAAATGAGAAAAGCTAGTAACGAGGATAACAGGAATTCCAGCATTGGTTCCTTCAGAGATAATGATATCTTTTACTGGACAGGCATCGGCATCAACATAAATTTTCATTTTTAATTCTCCTCGTAAATAAGTTCTTTATGAGAAGGGTGCAGGATACTGCACCCTTTTTCTTCTTTCGAGATTAATGGTGTTTTACGACCATTTACCAGTTAATACCTCTGCACGGTCCGTTGCCGGTGCAGGGGTTCTTGATAAACGAGAAATGTCCGCATACATTTCCGGTGACATATTCAAATCGGCAGCTGCTAACGAATCTTCTAACTGATCTAAATTACGCGCGCCAATGATTGGAGCGGTAACAGAGGGATTGGCCTTTACCCACGCTACTGCTAAAGTTGCCGGTTTCACATCATGTTCCCCGGCATATTTGGTGAACTGTTCAGCTGCCACAAAATCCTCATGGGCACCGTAACGATCACCATAGCGTGCATCGTCTACAAGGCGGCCATGTTCAGGACGTTTGTTCACTCCGTATTTGCCGGTAAATAAACCGGCACCTAGTGGACTGTACGTAATAACTCCGATTTGTTCAGACTTTGCCATTGGCAAGATTTCTACTTCCGCTTGGCGTTTCACCAGGTTATACATCGGTTGGATTAATTCAAATCGAGCCAATTGCTCCTTTGCAGCAATTCCTAATGCTTTAGTGATCTGCCAAGCTGCCCAGTTACTAACGGCAGGGTAGAGGATCTTTCCTTGTCGCTGCAAGTCGTCTAGTGTGCGTAGTGTTTCTTCGATTGGTGTTCGTTCATCAAAGTCATGAACAAAATAAAAATCAATATAATCCGTTTTTAAACGGCGCAGGCTTGCTTCTATACCTTGGATGATATGTTTTCGAGATAATCCTTTTGCATTCACATTAGCACTGGTATTCCAAAATACTTTTGTCGTTAAGACAATATTATCACGTTCATGTGCAATGCATTCACCTAGAATTTCTTCAGAACGCCCACCGCTATAGACATCGGCAGTATCGAAGAAATTGATACCAGCTTCCCGGCAGCGTTTATACATGGCTTTAGATGTTTCTTCATCGGCGTTCCCCCCGAAAGACATCGTACCAAAACATAAATTTGAAACTTGAATACCTGTTTTTCCTACTGTGCGATATTCCATAATAAAAATACCTCCTGTTTTATATTTTTTCAATTAATACACATGAATCAAACCACTTTTTCGTACTTTTCTACTTTACTAGTAAGGGTAAATGAGACCATCGCCATAATGGCGGCAATTGCCACTGATGCAGCCCCAATCCAACTGATCGTTACCATCGATGAGCTTTTCACAGCAATGCCCCCAATTCCAGCTGCCGCCGCTATGCCTAGTTGTATACAGGAACCATACAGACTAAGCAGAATTCCTGATGCTTCCGGTGCAAGCCAGACCAGGTGATATTGCAATCCTGGTCCAGACGACCATGCGGAAAAGGACCATAACATCAGTAAGGGAACGGCGACAAAGGTTGATCTGGCAATAGTGGATAACAGCACAAGAGCAATCACATGGACAAGCAATCCACCGACAAGAGTACGAGGGTTACCAATCCGATCTGTCATAGATCCGCCGAACTTCGACCCAATTAAGGTCGCAATCCCGAAGGCAAAGAGGGCAATGCTCACTTGTTGTCCGCTCATGGATGTAACTGTTAGTAGGAAGGGAGCAATATACGAAAAGAGGACCGCATATCCTAATTGCCAAAAAAACGTTACACCAAGGCCCATTACGATTTTCGGGTTTTTCAATAGGCTGAGTTGCTTACTTAAAGGGACGACTGCCTCATTCGTATTTGCAGGAATTGTTCGCATGACTAGAAGGATGGCTATTAGACTAAGAAAACCAATACCCACGAAGATCAGCTTCCAATCGTAGGCAGTGGCAACAACTCGACCGATTGGTACGCCGATAATGATAGCAGCACTAAACCCAATGATAACTGTGCCAATAGCCCCTGCCTGACGGTCCGGTGCTGCCAATTTTGCTGCGGCAGTTTTGGCAGCAATAGCAAAAACACCGCTTCCCAGTGCAAGAATAATGCGAGAGACAATTAGAAATCCAAACCCAGGAAGGGTAATGGTCATTACGCTTCCGAAGACCATGAGAAGGAGAGAAAGCATTAATAACTTGCGCTGATTCATTTTGTTCGTTGCCATCACCACAAGGGGAGAACCGAATGCATTAGCCACTGCAAAAACCGTGATTAGCTGTCCTGCCACCGAAACCGAAACATGATTTGAGGAGGCCACCTTATCTAAAATGCCAGCAATGACATATTCCGATGTACTGACCATGAAAGTAATGACTGCCAGCATGTAAATTTTCCAGGTGTTTCCCAACCCGCAACGATCCATAAATAAACCTCCTGCTTCAAAAATCAATATTGATTGATTAATCAACATCTGTTTATAATTATAAAAAGATGTAGAATACATTCAATGGTTAAATCAACGCAATTCGTTGATTATTCAACAAATCCATCAAAATTGTTGATTATCTTTAAAAAAGGTTGGGGTCAAAAGTGGATAGAAGAATAGCCAAAAGCCAAGAAGCTATTAAAAATGCAGTGATCGAGCTAATGACTGAAAAAAGTTTTGATGACATTACCATCCAGGATATTTCCGACAGAGCAAACGTAAACCGGGGAACCATCTACCTACACTATACGGATAAATATGATCTGTTGGATAAGCTGATGGAAGAACATATTAATAAGCTAAGAGAAACATGTGAATGGGCATGTGAAATGGAGTGGGTAGAGGCGACCCAAATCTTTTTCGAATACTTTAAGAGTAATTATTTATTCTTCTCAACGATGTTAGCGAGTAAAGGAGCCCCGTCATTTCGCAGTAAGTTCCTAGCGTTTCTTATCGAAGAGTTCAAGGATGAGGTTGACACAGCAAAAGGAAAAAATCACGGTTTAAATGAAGATGTTATTGTTAAATTCACCGCAAATGCCTACGTAGGGGTATTGGAATCATGGTTAAAGGATGGAATGCCTTCTCCACCTAATGTTATGGCAAAAGAATTAGGCATTTTATTGGATAGGATTGTATAGGTTCTTTTCAAGTTGAAACACTGACTGCCATTCATAATGGCAGTTTTCTTTTTATACGAAGGGAGGCTTTATATGCCTAATTGAATAAAGTGTTCAATTAAGCACAAAATGAAAGGGAAATGAATATCGAAACAGGGGGAAAGTATGGATAAAAACAAAGAAAAGACACCAAATATTTCCGGAAGCTTTCAAATCATTGAAGATGGGCGAAAAGAAACAATTGAGAAATTGAGAAATGAGAACAAATTAGATGAAGAAACGGAATATTATGCACGAATATTTATGGAAGATTAAAGATTTTTTCATCGATCAGGAGCGTTTTCTGCCAAAGGCAGGAATGCTTTTTTTACGAACTTTTCTCTAGAAGGAAAATAAAATTCAAAGTAAAATAAATTTGGAAACAAAAAAACGTAAGGAGTTTAAATGTGAGTACATATGAAGACTTATTAATTAAGACCATATCGAAGAGTGAACCATTAACTAGAGTTTTTCAAGTTCTAAAAGAAATAAACCTGCCGTTTGAATATTATGTTGGTGCGGGGTGTATCACAAACACGGTTTGGAACGACATTTCAGGCTATCCTCTCGAATATGGTATATCAGACATCGATATCGTTTATTATGACCTTCAAGATTTGAAACTTGAAAGTGAAAATAAGCTTAAAGATATTTTGGTAAGTCGTCTTTCTGATTTGCCATTTAAGCTGGACGTCAAGAATCAAGCAATGGTGCACCTTTGGTATGAGAGCAAGTTTGGTTTTCACATTAAACCTTACCTATCGCTTGAAGCAGCGATAGATAGCTGGCCAACCACCGCAACAGCTTTAGGGGTCCGAAAAGAGCAAAATGGATTATATAAAATATATGCACCTTACTCCTTGGATGATTTGTTTTCAATGATCGTTAGACCAAATAAGCTGATGGTTACGAGAAAGATTTATGAAAATAAAGCTAGCAAATGGAAGGAAAAGTGGCAAAACCTTCAGGTCATTCCTTGGTAACCCTTTCGCTTTTGCTCGAAAATCTTGGACACGGGGAGTGGAGTAAATTGGAAAAATCTGAATCTATTTATGTGCGGTCAAATCGCCTGATTTTGAGACAATTTTCACAACAAGATGTTGAGCCCTTTTATTTGTACCGTTCGAGTCCTGAGGTGGCTAGATTTCAGTCTTGGGAAAATTATCAATATCACGATGCAGAAGTTTTCGTTAGAAAGCAATCGAAGTTTGTGCCAAATCAACCTGGTACCTGGTTTCAGTTTGCGATTGCATTAGTGGAGACTAATCATTTAATTGGAGATTGTGCACTACATACACGCTTGGATGAACCACGAATTGTCGAAATTGGCTTCACCCTCGCCGAAGAGCACCAGGGGAATGGCTGCGCCAGTGAAGCAGTGATATCTTTATTGAGTTATGTATTTAATGAACTTAAAAAACACAAGGTGATAGCCTTTACGGATGTTAGAAACGAAAAATCCATCCGGCTTCTTGAGCGTGTAGGCATGAGGAGAGAGGGACATTTCTTGGAAAATTACATGTCAAAAGGCCAGTGGGTGGATGAGTATCAATATTCTTTACTGCGGTCGGAATGGGAAAACAAATTAAATAAATAAGAAAAAAGTGAAAGACCGTTAAAGACGGTCTCTCGCTTTTTAAATTTTATTACTATATCCGTCATGGATTGCAGCTGTATTGCCGGCAATTTCCATACCACTATTTACATTTGATTCTGGTTCGATGGATCTTACTGAAGTCTGTATCGATGGTTCATCATCTGTATCTAAATACGGACTTCCTCCCGTATTATTAGCCTGAATGGAAGGGTCAGAGCTTTCATCCAAATAGGGACTTCCACCAATATGGTCAGCCTCACTTAAATGATTCCTACTTGTATCTAAATAAGGAGCACCCCCCTCAAAAGCATGATCAGCCATTTCTTCTGTTTTATTATCTTTTATGGACATATAAATTACCTCCTTATTATATTGTATGAGGTAGGAGATATATAAATCTGGAAATATAAGGAAGGAAATAGTCTTAAATTTATACTAATTCTTCTTTAAAGCAGCATAAGGAAAAACAGGGTCCTTCAGTTCAAATTCGTATGTAAGACCACTTACAAGTCCTAAAACCTTGTCACTATCATAAAGCTCAAGCATAAAACCGGCCATTTCTTTAGCGGTATGATACTTTGGTACAATACCCTCTAAACTAAATTCATTTACTCCAAACGCATGTTTTGCAAATTCTGTTTCAGTGGAAGCTGGAGCTAATACTTTAGCTTTCATTTTAGCTCCAAGACCTTTTAGTTCCTGAGCCAGACCTTCCGTAAATGCACTTACATAAAACTTCGTCGCACAGTATGTTACAGAATCTTGAATAATTCGGTATCCCCCTGCAGACGAAACATTAATCAGCTGCGATCCTTCAATATTTGCATAGTCACGAACGTAAAGAGAGGAAAGGATGGTTAGGGCCTCTATATTTAAGTGGAGCATGGTTTCGATCTTATTTAAATTTTGCTCTCCGATGGTAGCAAAATTACCAAAGCCTGCATTATTGATCCATGTTTCAATTTTGTAATCCTTTAGGCTTTCGTATAAGTCATATACATTTTTAGTAATGGATAAATCCGTTGGGAAGATGACAATATCCAAATCTGAGTTGATATTTGCAATTTCTGATTTTAAGTTCTCAAGCTCTTCTTTTCTACGTGCAACAAGGACCAAGTTTTTACCGCGTGAGACAAATGCCAGCGCGGTTTCATAACCAATTCCAGAACTGGCACCTGTAATAACCGTATATTTCATGAGGATCCCTCCTGAATTTGTGTGAGAATTCCTTTTAATCTTTATTCTGACCTCAATGATTTATGCGTTCGCCCTTTGAACGTATTTCTCCTTCATCTGTTTAATATCTTCTCTCGGCGGAAAACCAAACATACGGGAATATTCCCGACTGAATTGTGAAGGACTTTCATAGCCAACACGAAATGCGACATCAGCTGCATCTGTTGACTCGGAAAATAACAGACGGCGGGCTTCCTGAAGTCTCATCTGTTTTTGGAATTGAATAGGGCTCATAGCGGTTACCTCTTTAAAATGCCTGTGAAGAGAAGACACACCCATATTCGCTATTTCCGCAAGCTCCTCAATCCGTAAAGACTTATCAAAATTCTTCATGATATATTCGATCACATCACTTATTTGATGGGTCGAGCTTCCTTCAATGGCCATTTGCCCAAGGGTACCGCCATGTTGCCCTTGCAGAACCCGATAAATGATTTCCTTTGTCACTAGTGGAGCAAGTATTTGAATATCCTTTGGATTTTCTAGCAAACGAGTTAATCTAATTACGGCGTCGAGCAGAGATGGCTCAATCCGGCTGACATACATACCTCGTTTAGCAATTTCTTTTTGATTAACTTCACTCGGAGAATCACGTAACACCTCTAAAATTTGACTTGGCGTAAATTCAAGCTTAAGTGCCAAATACGGAAATTCGGAAGAGGCTTCCGTGACTTGTCCCGTAATGGGCAAGTTAACGGAGGCAACGAGATAATCGGCAGGACCGTACAAAAAGCACTCCTGTGAAAGCAATACTTCCTTCATTCCTTGAACGATAATGCAGAGAGAAGGCTTATAAACTCCGTAATTTGGACCGGTAACATTAGAGTAACGAGAGAAAAATAAAGACGGAATGGCAGTGGCATGAGAACCGTCCTGTTTTGTGTGCCGCTCAATGAGTTTGGCGAGCTCATCCTGCTTTTTAAAAATTTGTTCAGACATAAGAATCTCCTTGAACTTTTTTCTCGGTAGCTCCATTCTAATACTTATCGGTCTCTAGTGTAAGTGGTAGTGAGAGGATTAGGCAATGATTTGATACGAATAGGATAACGGCTTCTTTTTCGTTTGTTGCATAATAAGGTTGCTAAAGCTTATTCAATTACTGCAATGCCGAATATCTCTAGTATGGCTCAGTTGGTTGGGATCCAATATAAAACGTTTTAATGTGAAAAGATTCCCGGCACACGGAAATTGGAGCGATTGGAAGAAAATCTTAGCGCAGCAGTAGTAGTGCTAACTCCGGAGGAACTAATTGATTTGAACGACGCCTATCAAAGATCGAGATTTCAGGAGACCGCTATCCGGCAGAATACGCCAATAGAGTGGGCAAATAACGTACATTTTTAGGGGAAATTGAGGAGGATTTGAAATGCAAAAAGTCATTTTAAACAATGGTGTCGAGATGCCTATTCTCGGCTTTGGAGTTTATCAGATTCAAGATTCACATGAATGTGAACAAAGTGTTTATAACGCTATTAAGGCAGGCTATCGGCTGATTGATACCGCTGCCTCCTATCTAAATGAAGAAGCGGTAGGCAGAGCAATCAAGCGAAGTGGTGTGCCGAGAGAGGAATTGTTTATTACCACAAAACTCTGGGTACAGGATACCGGTTATGAACAGACCAAAAAAGCATTTGCAAATTCTCTGGAAAGATTGCAATTAGATTATTTGGATTTGTATTTAATTCATCAGCCGTATGGCGATATCTATGGTTCCTGGCGTGCAATGGAGGAATTGTATCGTGAGGGTAAGGTCCGGGCCATCGGAGTTAGTAACTTCCAGATGGATCGTTTAGTTGATTTGATGATTCATAATGAAGTTGTTCCTGCCGTAAACCAGGTTGAAACGCATCCATTTTGCCAGCAAATTGAAAGTCATAAACTTATGAAAGAACACAATGTTCAGATTGAGTCCTGGGGGCCTTTTGCAGAAGGTAGAAATAATATGTTCGAGAATGAAGTTTTATTATCAATAGCCGAAAAGCATCATAAATCCGTTGCCCAGGTGATTTTACGGTGGTTGACGCAAAGAGGAGTCGTGGTGATTCCAAAATCTGTTCGCAAAGAAAGAATCATCGAAAACTCCCAAATCTTTGACTTTGAATTAAGTCAAGAGGACATGGAGACGATTGCTAAGTTAGATGCGAAAAAGAGCTTGTTCTTTTCACATAACGATCCTGAAATGGTGAAGTGGATTAGTAATCGGAAACTTGATATTTAATGAAAAAAATTCTTTTTAGAGACAAGTCGGTCAGGCTTGTCTTTTTTATATTAAAATGTTGGAAAGAGATGTCATTTTGCGAGGTGAGGGTCATGAGAATCGAAAAAGAAATGTATGATTTAATAATAGGAGTTGCCCAAAAAGATCCACGAATCCGAGCCGTCTATATGAACGGTTCAAGAACCAATCCCACGGTTCCAAAAGATATTTTTCAAGATTACGATATTGTTTATGTTGTGACAGAAACTGCCTCATTTATTAATGATGAAAATTGGATTCGTATTTTTGGTGAATTACTGATCATTCAGGAACCTGATAAAAATGTTGGTATCGAAATGGATTTTGAACGATCTTATGGTTATTTAATGCTTTTTCAAGATGGAAATCGTATCGATCTTCACATTCAAACAAGAGAAACGATGTTGGAAGAGTATGAAAATGATAAACTTACCATTCCATTATTGGACAAAGACAACATTCTACCGCTTATTACTCCAGCAACAGATATTGATTATCACGTAAAAAAACCAACCGAACCGGGTTTTTTGAGTTGTATCAATGAATTTTGGTGGTGTATGCAAAACGTTGCAAAAGGAATTTGGCGTGATGAATTGCCGTATGCAAAGCAGATGTTTGAACACCCCATCAGGGCAGCTCTGGATGAGATGGTATCCTTGTGGATTGGAATGAACTGCAACTTCCAGGTTTCAACAGGAAAGATGGAGAAGTATTTTAAAAAGTATCTTCCGGAATCCTATTGGGAGATGTATAAAGGAACCTACTCTGATGGTGATTACGAACATTTTTGGGATTCTATTTTTGTGGCATGTGAATTGTTTAGGCTGCTATCCAAAGATATTGCCGAATCTTTTTCTTTTACCTATCCAGTGGAAGAAGATGTAAATATGACGAAATATCTTCAGCGTATAAGAGACTTGCCTGTTGATGCAAAGGAAATATTTTAAAAACTAAAAATATCATTTTAACGGTATAAGTGAAAAGGAAAGATAATAGAATGTAAAATTGATTTTAAAGGAGGCACTTAGGGTGGACCCAAGATATCCAATTGGAAAATTTCAATTTGATGGTGAGATTACGAACCAAGTGAGTAAGAGTTGGATCAACGAGATTGAAGAATTACCTGGTTTATTACGTGATGCTGTTAAAGACCTGAATCATGAGCAGCTTGATACACCATATCGATCAGGAGGGTGGACTGTTCGTCAAGTTATTCATCATCTTGCGGATAGTCATATGAATGCTTATGTTCGTTTTAAATTAGCTCTTACTGAAGAAAATCCTGTTATCAAGACATATGATGAGGGTCTATGGGCAGAACTTTTAGATTACGAATTACCAATTTCTATTTCATTAACTCTTCTTGAAACATTGCATATCCGTTTGGTCAAGCTTTTACGTAGTCTTAATCCTGAACAATTGGAAAAAACATTTCTGCATCCGGAATTAGGACAGGTTTCAGTAGGTAAAAATATTGGCCTATACGCTTGGCATGGACGACATCATCTTGCACATATTACATCATTAGCTAATTAAATCGTACAAACCTCGCGAGTGCGGGGTTTTTTTATATTATTTTCAGACTACCCTTATATGAATTTGAGACCATTTCATACATATAATGCTTTGAGGGATTTAAGCTAATTTGTATTGAAACGATGATTATGACCTGTTTAAGGAGGGGATGAACATGAAATTTACGGTCCAGTATATCCCGCTGAACAAGATCAAACCCGATTTATCGTTGAAAATTACGGAGCACATAAAGAAGCTGCAGAGATTTATGTGGGACTGCATGTTTGTTCTGGTAGTCAGAAAAAGTAAGAAGGATGACAGCTATATCATTGTCAGCGGACAGGATCGCTACGAGAATCTACGAAAGCATACAAAAAGCATCTATGCGCCTTGTATTATTGATAAAAGCCATTCCTCTAGTCTTCCAACCTTGTTCAATCGGTTTCGGAATAAACAACCATTAGATGATTTTCCATTAATGCCGAAAAGCTGGTCCATCGTCCGTTCCTTCTTAAAGCAAGAACCCCGATTTAAAAATTTAACCCGGTCCCAACAAATTAGAGTCCTAATTTTGGCAGCGAAATACAAGAAAACTGTCATTTACTCGATGAAAGCGATGGTGAATGAAATACTGGAAAATGATGATTCAATAAAATCCATTAAATAAAAGGCCAAATCGCATAAGATTTGGCTTTATTTTTTCCATGAATTTTTTTAGTTAAGACTAAAGTTGTAGTAATCTTCCACCTATTTGCGAATAGAAGTTCATTTATTAATCTCTTATGATTAATTTATACTAAATAATGGAGGAATGTTAAATGATAGAAGGCTTGTTTGAAACTCATTTGCCCGTATCAAATTTAGAGAAGTCGATCCTTTTTTATCAAAAATTGGGGCTGAAACTTGCTTGGAGAGAGGAGAGCACTGCCTTTTTCTGGCTGGAAGAAGGAAGGAGCTGGCTTGGTTTATGGCAGGGACAAGAATATCAAACTCTCTATCATCCATCATTACGACATATTGCATTTCGAATTTCTTATGAAAACATGAAAAATTCTTTAAACTGGCTCAATTCTCTACAGATTCAAGCTGTACCATTTGGAAACAGAACTTCCGTTGAACCTTTTGTTCGCCCACATCAAGGGAATGCTTCCGTCTATTTTAAAGACCCTGATGGAAATAGTTTGGAGTTTATGTGTTTTATTGATGTCCCAACGGCATTCAAGCATATTACCGATAAGCTTTCACTTGAAGAATGGGAAAAGTTAGTTCCAACATTCGTGTAAAGTGAAAGGAGGGAATCGCAAAAACAGGGCCTTATGAAGGAAGAGCGGGATGTAAGCGCTTAAATGGTAGAAAAATTAACAATAATAGAGTAATAGGAGCTATTTTGGCGCTTTACATTTCACTGCTGCAGGATTATTATCTTGCCTATAGGAAACAATTTCATATTTGCCTAGTCCCGATAGGGAACGGAGGAACCAATTTCTTGGGGTTAATTCTACAGGTTTGTAGAAGGGATGTTTCACTCTTTCGCCATCCTACCCGTCAGCTAACTTCGTCGGATAAAGCGAAGGAGGTCAAAAGACCGCCTTATGGAAGGTCCTTTTTTTGTGCTTTTTTACAAGAAAAGATCTTTCATGTTAGTGGTCTTTTTTTGTTTGCTGTTAAAAGGGGGACTGCAAAAAGAGGTTTATTATACGTTGAATTCTCAAACACTATGGGGTAAGTAAATTTTTGAAGTTTATCGTCAAAGGGGAATAGGAAGTGACTCATCCATCACATTATATCGAACCGGCTTTAGTCATAATCGCTTTAATCGCGATTTGGCTGGCTTTTTCGAATTTCAACAGTGTTAAGCGTATTTTTATTGGAAGGCCAATGAGAACCGCTGAATTGAATGCCACCCATAATAAATTGATTTGGTATATCGCCTTGCCGATTCTTTCGGCTGACCTCTATTCTTCTGTTGCTTATGGTCCGGAATCGGGCATTACCGAATTAATGAATTTGGGAGCACAGGCGAAGTGGTTTATTGTACCGATTACGATTTCAACCGTTGTTTTGTTGGCGATCTTAATCATTTCCTATATTATGGGAATCATTGCCTATCCAAATGGCGGGGGAGCGTACGCGATTGCCAAGGATAATTTTAACCAACAGTGGGTTGCCTTAATTGCTTCTAGTGCTTTACTTGTCGACTATGTCTTAACGGTGGCCGTTTCGGTCTCTGCTGCATTAGAAGCCGTTACCTCCGCCTATCCGATTGTTGCCCCATACGAAACCGTTTTGGCTATTTTATGTGTGTTTATCTTATTAATGGTTAATCTTCGCGGAGTGGCAGAATCAGCGAAAATTTTCGCCTGGCCAACACTGGGGTTCATGGCCTGTATGCTGTTGCTTGTTGTTACCGGCTTATTCAACGAGGTTCGTCACGGTTTTGTCCAGTCGGTTACACCGCCATTTGGAACGTTTCCAAAGGGGTTATCTATTTTACTCCTATTAAAAGCGTTTAGTTCAGCTTGCTCTGCACTAACAGGGATTGAGACCATTTCGAATGCTGTTCCGATTTTTAGAGAACCGCAGCAAAAAAGTGCGATTAAAACGTATATCGCATTAGGGACGATTACATCTGTTACACTTCTAGGTTTTGCCTACCACTTGTATGTGAGAGGCATAACCCCTGATCCAAACAATACCATGCTTTCTCAATTAACCGAATATTATTTTGGACATGGAATTTTGTATCAAATCATTATCTGGTTTACATTTATTGTCCTTATTCTAGCTGCCAATTCAACCTTTACTGGTTTTTCCCAATTAGCAGCGATTGTTGCGGCTGATGGATTCCTTCCGCGCGGACTTACGAACAGGGGAGACCGTTTAGGTTACTCTAACGGGGTTATGACCTTGGCGGCTACGGCAAGTTTGCTTATCATCGCCTTTCACGCTCATACGAATGCCCTCATTCCACTATATGCCATTGGTGTGTTCTTATCTTTTACGGTTGCGCAATTTGGATTGGTGAAACGATGGAAACGTGTGAAGGGGTCTCAGTGGAAAATAAAAATGACCATTAACACAGTGGGGGCAGTGATTACTACACTAGTAGCTGCCATTTTTGCCTTTACCAAGTTTACGAGTGGGGCTTGGATCGTTCTCATTGTCATCCCAGCCATTATTTTATGTTCTTTGGCCATCCAGCATCATTATCAGGATGTTGCTGGCGAGTTAAAGATTGATCTAAAAACAACACGTCCAGAAACAAGAAGAGTTGTCACCATTGTCCTTGTCTCAGGCGTGCATCGGGTCGTTCAACACACTTTATCATTTGCAAAGAGTATTAGTGAGGAAAATTTATTAGCGCTTTATGTAGGGTTTGACGACAAGTCCATTGAGAAAATGGAGGAAAAGTGGGAGGAATGGGGAAACCCCTGCCGTTTACTTACGTTGAAAAGCAAGTATCGATCTGTGTTAGATCCTGTATCAAGATTGATCAAAATCATTGAGGAAAAGGATGAAAACACACTCATCCAAATTGTGATCCCGCAATTCATTCCGAAAAAATGGTGGCACAATTTATTGCATAATCAGACTGCCTTGCTGCTTAGACTGTGGTTGTTTAGATACAAGGATGTGATCATTTCGACGGTTCCATACCATTTGAAAAAGTGATTATAAGGGAGTGCAATTCTTTGTTGCACTCTCTTACTTTATTTATGTAAGAATTAAACATTACATTTTTTTACAAAAAACGTGGTTGGCTCAAAGTACCACCCTATTATTTTCCACCTGGTTCCCCGAAGCAATAAAAATAGTGGAGTGCATCCATTCTTGCGCTCCACTATTTTTATTTTACCTTAGGATATGGAGTAAGGATGCTTTCTTGCAATTTAATCATCTGGTAATATATCAATAATGTTTATTTTTTGTACGACACTCCCTTTGGTTTTCGTATATGAGGAAGGTGATATGAAAGATGGAAATCAAAAAGCTGCAGGAGAAAGATTTATATAAACCGATTCAAAGATTTTTTTCCCGTGAAGGCTACGAGGTTTATGGTGAAGTCAAAGACTGCGATATGGTAGCCGTGAAAGAGGATGAGTTAATCGTAGTTGAATTAAAACTCACATTAAGTGTGGACCTTTTAATTCAGGCTGCTAAACGGCAGCGGTTGACGAACAAAGTTTATGTGGCGATCCCGAGACCAAAACACCGATTAAATTCGAAGCGTTGGGGGGATAAATGCCACTTACTTCGCCGGCTGGAATTAGGTCTCATTGTTGTCTCGACCTCAGGGAAAGGTTTAAAAGCTGAAATCCTCATTCATCCATCTCCCTTTAAACGTAATCAAAGCACAGGACGAAGCAAGCACAAGAGGGAAGCCATCTTAAAAGAAATATCCGGTCGCAGTGCGGACTATAATATAGGAGGCAGTAACCGCACAAAAATTATGACGGCCTATAAAGAAAACAGTATTCAGGTTGCCTGTTATCTTAAGAATTTTGGTCCGTTATCACCGAAGGCTCTTAAAGAAATGGGAACTGGCAATAAAACCTCCTCGATCTTAACGAAAAACTTTAATGGCTGGTTTGAAAAAATTAAACGAGGAACCTATGCAATCAGTGAGAAGGGGGAACAGGAAGTAAAGGAATATCCTGAGTTAATGGATTATTATTTAAAGACAATAAAGTCAAAAGAATTCGAGCTGAAACATTTTTAAACTGTATCTACGAAACTAGCGAAAAAAAGGTGGTTAGACATGGGAGATTCTTTACAAAATGGTTTGGTGATTTCACGATCCAAAAGGTTACGGATGGCCATTATTCTTGGTTCGCTTGCAGCATTTGGTCCATTGTCCATTGATATGTATTTACCTGCACTTCCTAATATTGCAAGTGACTTTCATACAAGTCCATCTTTTGTGGAACTTAGCTTAACTTTTTTTATCTTTGGTTTAGCCATTGGACAGCTGATTGCTGGTCCCATTAGTGATGTGAATGGGCGCCGAAAACCGCTGTTGTTTGGCTTAATTATGTATTTGATCGTGTCGATTTTGTGTGTATTTAGCCCTTCTATATGGGCGTTAATACTCCTGCGTTTTATTCAAGGATTTGCCGGTTCTGCTGGTATCGTCATTTCAAGGGCAATTGTGCGTGATTTATATTCAGGTACGGAACTCACTAAGTTTTTTGCCCTGCTTGCCTTGGTCAATGGGCTTGCCCCAATTCTTGCGCCTGTCGTGGGTGCCCAGCTGCTTAAACTGGTTCCTTGGCAGGGGGTGTTTGTTGTGTTAAGTGCGATTGGTTTTGTCATGTTTTTTGTTGTTCTTTTTGGATTGCCCGAAACACTTGATGAAGAAAAACGTCGGACTGGCGGCATTAAAAATACATTAACCATCTTTCTTAAGCTATTAACGGATCGTAGCTTTATCGGGTATGCATTGGCACAGGGATTGGTGTTTGCGGCCATGTTTGCCTATATCTCGGGTTCTCCATTTGTGATCCAAACACTTTATGGAGCTTCCCCGCAAATGTTCAGTCTTATTTTTGCCGTCAATGCATTTGGCATCATGATTAATAGTCAAACAGCAGGGAGACTGGCAGGAAGGGTCCATGAGTCAAAATTGCTTGCTTTTGGTTTGGGTTCATCCTCGATAGGGGGAATCCTTTTATTGCTCCTATTACTGATGCAGGCAAAATTAATATTCATCTTAATCCCATTATTTTTTGTTGTATCTAGTGTGGGAATGGTAAGTACGGCAGGATTTTCTCTTGCCATGCAAACACAGGGAAAGAATGCCGGAAGCGCTTCTGCTTTGTTAGGAGTCCTTTCATTAGCTTTAGGTGGTATTGTGGCGCCTCTCGTTGGAATAGGCGGGGGACACACCGCCATCCCAATGGGAATTGTGATTGTTTGCGCAGGGTGTGGAGCCGTATTATCATTTTTAATACTGGTTCCGAGGAAACAGACAAAGCTTGACAGTTAAATCAAGGGAAAGGCCATTCCAATATTGGATGGCCTTTCATATTTCTTTTGAAACTTGGATTGTTCTTTATATATAGAAGAGATAGAATAGTATCATAGTTTTTGTTGTTCAGAATAGAAAGGTTGGTCATATGCTATCTCATCTAGACCCGTCAGTCTTGCTTATTTTAATTGTCTTTGGCTTTTTAGCCGCATTTATCGATTCTGTTGTCGGCGGGGGTGGGCTGATTTCCTTGCCGGCCTTGTTATTTACAGGACTGCCTCCAGCCGCTGCGGTAGCAACCAATAAATTGGCAGGATCCATCGGCTCTTTAACGAGTACGATTATGTTTTATCGTTCAGGAGAATTGGATTTAAAATCTGTTTATAAGTTATTTCCCCTTACGTTTATTGGTTCGATGCTGGGTGCCTATACTGTCCATTTAATGAATCCTGAATTGCTGAAGCCATTGATGCTTATCATGCTTGCTGCGGTTGCGATTTATACGATTTTCAAAAAAAATTGGGGCAGTCATTCTTCCTATAAAAAATTGTCATTCCGCCATCTGTTTATTTTTATGATACTAATCTTTGCCATTGGATTTTATGATGGTTTCATCGGTCCTGGAACTGGATCCTTTTTAATCTTTTCCTTTTTAATGATAGGCTTTGATTTTTTAAAGGCCGCCGGGAATGCGAAGTTTTTAAATTTTGGAAGTAATATTGCGGCACTAATCATGTTCATTTATTTAGGACAAGTCCATTACGCCTATGGAATTCCGATGGGGCTGGCTCAAGTGGCGGGATCCATTTGCGGCTCAAAATTTGCCATTAAACAAGGCAGCGGCTATGTCCGTGTTCTGTTTATAACGGTTACTTTTTTATTGTTAGCAAAAAATACTTTTGATTATTTTCATTAAATCATACCCAGCTGCCAAATTTGGCAGCTTATTTTTTTCTAAGTGTGGCATTTACTTGTAGTAAGCAAGTAGTTTGACAGCACACCATTGTTTCAATATATAATAAACATTGGAAATTTCATGTTTCATTGTTCCTATTTCTTCACATACTAAAATAGTTGTCATCATTTCAAAGCCATCACAAAAAGAATATACATATTTTTTAGGGGGAATTTTTACTTGGACACGACAAATGCAGCAAATGAACCACTTCGAACCACACCGATTTTTACCGTTTTGCTTATCGGGGCGTTTGTAGCCTTTTTAAATCAGACGGTCATTAATGTGGCATTGCCGCAAATTATGGAATCCTTCCAAATTTCAGCTGCAACGGCCAACTGGTTAAGTACCATTTTCTTGTTAACAAACGGGATTGTCATCCCGGTGACTGCCTTTTTAATGCAGCGATATACCACTAGGCAATTATTTTTATTCTCTATGGGGACTTTTGCGATTGGAACTATGGTATGTGCGGTTGCACCAACTTTCCAAGTGATCCTAGTCGGTCGGGTGGTACAGGCAATCGGGGCTGGAATTCTTTTTCCATTAATTACGAATGTTATTTTTACCATTTTTCCAATGGAGCGCCGCGGATTTGCTATGGGCATCTTTGGTGTAGCGATGAACTTTGCTCCAGCAATCGGGCCGACTTGGGCCGGATGGGTGATTGAAACGTATTCCTGGCATGTCATGTTTTATATTATTGCTCCGTTTGCTCTCATTGACTTTTTTCTCGCCATTTATTTTGTGAAAAATGTTTCAGAAACAAGCCGTCCAAAGCTGGATGTACCTGGGGTTATTTTATCAACAATCGGATTTGGCGGTATTCTTTATGCCTTTTCAACAGCCGGAACAAAGGGTTGGGGTAACCTTGAGGTTGTTACTTTGTTCGTGGTTGGAGGCTTGAGTTTGGTTCTATTTGTTTGGCGTCAGCTAACCGTTAGCCATCCTATTTTAGAATTTAGGATTTTTAAATATAAAATGTTTACGTTAACCACGATCATTAACGTCATTGTTACGATGGCCATGTTCTCTGGAATGATCTTAATGCCGATTTATATGCAGAATATTCATGGCTTCAGCCCGCTTGAAGCAGGGTTTATGCTCTTACCTGGCGGGGTCGTGATGGGAATTATGTCGCCGATCACGGGAAAGCTATTTGATAAATATGGTGCAAAATGGTTAGCAATTATCGGGTTGGCAATCACGATTCTAACCACCTACGCCCTAACAAGACTTGAAACGTCTACACCTTTTTCCTATGTTTTGTGGGTTTATACGGTGAGGATGTTCGGAATGTCTATTCTGATGATGCCGATCTTTACAGCCGGTCTTAACGATTTGGGACTAAGCTTAAATAAGTACGGTACGGCGATGGTCAACACGTTTAGAATGGTTGCGGGCGCAGTAGGAATGGCCTTTTTCGTCTCGATTATGACCAATAATGGAGTGAGCCATGTCAAAACCCTCGTGAGACAAACACATGTTGATACAACTGATAAGATACAGATGGCAATGGTCATAAAACAAGGAACCGTAATGGGAATCAACGACGCATTCATGGTCGCCACCTACCTAACCATAGCAGCCTTTATCCTATCCTTCTTTATCCGCTCACGTATACCAGGAAAAACAGAAACAGAAAAAGTACCAAATAAAAGGAAAATAAGAGTACTGGGGTCAGACCCCCAGTGATTTAAAGCTTTAACGTAGCGGGGGACTGACCCCCAGTGATTTAAAGCTTTAACATAACGGGGGGATGACCCCCGTTATTCTTTTATGCCGATAACACGAATTCTTTTGTAGTCTGCAATCCAATTATTGTTTTTATAGTGGCTTGTTTTTAGGTTGTGTTCTACTTTTGTGATGATGCTATCTTTACTATCTGTTGGTATATCTTTGAATAGGTCATTGCAGAACATATCGATCCAGTTTCTTAATCCACGAGCTCCATTTAAGTTTGTTGGTCTATCAAAGTGCTGAGCAAAGGTTACTCTAAATCCGGTTTCTTCCATTAACGATGAATATTCAGCTATACTTGGATAGAACCATGGGAATTGTTCGTTTTTAAAGTCTAATCCTGCTACAGTTATTTGTTTGATGATTTCATCTGTAATGGTTTGAACGTTTCCTTTCCCGCCAAATTCAGCTACAAATCTTCCGCCATGTTTTAAACTTTTGTAAATACAATTTAGAGCTTGATTTGGCGTTTTGACCCAATGGAGAGTCGCGTTCGAGAAAACGGCATCAAATTCGCTCGTATAGGACAATTCTGTCGCATCTCCAACGATAAACTTAATAGAGGGATATTTACTTTTTGCCTGTGCAGCCATATTTTCAGATTTGTCTACCCCTACAACCTCTACTCCAAAATCAGATAATTTCTTAGCTAAATCACCCGTGCCACAACCAAGGTCGAGAATTTTTTCCCCTTTGACTGGAGCTAATAAGTCAACTAAATTATTCCCATACATTGAAACGAATGAATGTTTTACATCATAAAGACTTGCATTCCAATTGTCTTTTGTCCCTTCCATTTTAATCACTCCTTTTGAATTGGATGTCTGTTAATATTATTTATTAATTTAATAGTATAGTAGGGGCTTAGGAGAAAGTCCATGATAAAAAGAGCCTGGTTACCCAAGCTCTTTTTATTATTACTATGAAGTTACTTTTCACCAGAAATGGCAAGTGTGGATACTGGTTCCACAGGCTCATCTTTCACATCTTTACGAGAGATTGTCAGGTATCCTACAAAAATGACGATGATAATGGTTAAGATAAGGCTAACTAGTCCTTCACCGAATCCAAGGCCGCCACGAGCATGTGACGCTGATATCCAGTCCGAAAAGGAGGCTCCTACCGGGCGTGTCATAATGTAAGCGAACCAGAAGGCAAAAATCTCGTTAAATCGGAACAGCCAATAGCCTATCGCCGGGATGATTAGAAAGACTGTAAATAGTACTCCCGATGAGAAGTACCCCATATGAAGGGTGGAAGCTGTCATATCTCCTGCAGCGGTACCCAGTGCGAACGTACATAGTACAGTGATCCAGTAAAATACCTCTCTCTGAACGGTAAATACACTGTGTATGGAAAGCGTATTTTCAACCCTGTACCAGATGATGAAGATAAGGCCCAAGGCAACTGCGAAAAAGGTGGTGGACACAATATACGGGATGCCCAATATAACATGAACCACATCAGCAGCCATGGTGCCGAATACACTGACCATGACGACAACGAACCAATAAATCGATGCAATATACTTGCGCACTTTGAATTGTAAAAAAATCGAAGCGGCCAAACCAATGACCGCGAGAGCGACCGCTATAATTGGATCTATATGGTTAACAAGATAATCCGAGAACACTTCACCCATTCCGGTGGTCAGCACTTTGGTAATCCAGAAGTAAATCGTAATTTCCGGAACCTTGGTAAGAATTTTTTTCATATTCCCCTTAGAGTCCAAAATGGAACCCTTCTTTTTTATTGATAGAGTATTTTTCAATTTAATAATCTCCTTTATCCTTAAAAATCCACGTGTTCTACTATACATAAACCTTTTTAATTTTAAATAAAGAAGATATTAAAATTTTATAAAGTCATTATTAATTTAACGTCCTTTGCGCAAGTTGGAAAGGCTATCCGACAATAGGAGGAGCTTATCCGCCAGTTGAGAAGGGCTATCCGACAGTTGGAAAAGGCCATCCGACAGTTGGCGGTAGCACATGACTTTTAAAAGGCGGCTGACAGGGAATTACCACCATTTTTTTAAGAACTATCATTGTTAAAGTTCTTGATTTGCCGCCTATTAAACTAATAATTTTTGACGGTACACCCAAATATATTTGAATGGAGGCGAATTAATATAGTTGTACGATGTTAAACACATCCATTATAATTAGTACCTTAAATAAGAATTACGCTCAAAACTTTCATGAAGTTCCAAAAAACGCATATAGGACTTCAATTGTAAGTAACCTCTACATGATCAACAATGTAATTCAACAATGGAGGAGAATATCAATGGAAGAAACGTATCGCTATCGTCAGGAACGAAAACAAGCGGAAAAAGAAAAACAGAATGACTCAAAAAATAAGAAGCCATTCAAAAGAGGGTCTCTTTTGAAAAAGGTATTGCTTGCCTGTTTGGTGCTTTTTGTCGTTTTCATCGGAGCAGGCGCCGTAACATTTGCTTCAATGATCAAAGATGCACCTACATTAGATGCTTCGAAACTAGTAGTCCCGCTTTCTACTAAATTTTATGATCGAAACGGCCATTTTCTCTATGAGTACGGGAAGGAAAAGCGCACGAAAATTACCTATGCCCAAGTGCCGAAAGTGTTGGAGCATGCCTTTATTGCAACAGAGGATGCCCATTTCTATGAACATCATGGGATTGACATCAAACGCACGGCTAAAGCGATTTTCGAGAATATTACTGGTAATTTCGGCTCCCAGGGAGGAAGTACGATTACCCAGCAGGTTATTAAAAACTCTTTTTTAACACCGCAGAAAACATTAACGCGTAAATTTCAGGAATGGTATCTGGCTTATAAATTGGAACAAAAATATTCCAAGCACGATATCTTAATGATGTATTTCAACAGGATTTATCTTGGAAACCGCTCTTACGGTGTAGCCGCTGCAGCGGAGAACTACTATGGACTTGATGCCAATCATTTAAATCAATTAACCCTGCCAGAGGCTGCGATGATCGCAGGGCTGCCGCAAAGTCCAAATAATTATGATCCGACCAAACCAGGAAACTTACAAGCGGCAACAGCGCGCCGAAATCTTGTTTTATCCTCTATGAATAAACAGGGGTATATAACGAAGCAGCAAATGCAGGACGCGAAGAAGGTTCCGGTAACGAAGGGACTTATTAAGAGAACAAATCAAGGTATGCCATATGAGGCCTATCTTGATGCAGCAGTGAAAGAAGTGGAAGGTAAACTAAAGGGCGTCGATATTGGGACGGATGGATTATCGATTTATACAAACCTCGATCCAACAGAACAAGATTATGCAGATAAAATCATGAACACGAATCAGTTGATTAACTATCCAAACGCCAGATTCCAAGGGGCATTCGTCTTTTTAGATTCGAAGACAGGTGAAGTACGGGCCATCGGAAGCGGTCGAAATGACTATCAAGCCACCTTCCGCGGAAACAATTTTGCGGTTGATTTAAGGCGTCAGCCAGGCTCAACCTTTAAGCCGATTTTTGATTATGGTCCTGCTATTGAAAATTTACAATGGTCTACCAATCACCAATTGAATGATCAGGCAACTACGTACTCAACGGGTCAATCCCTTTATAACTGGGATCACCAGTACCATGGGATGTTGTCGATTCGAAAAGCACTAGAATGGTCTTATAATATCCCGGCCCTTCTTACACTAAAAGAAGTGGGAATGGACAATGCAAAAAGTTTTGCCAATCAACTTGGAATTTCGTTTGATCATAATCAAGTGTATGAATCTACCGCAATTGGAAGTAATCCAGTCAATCCAGTAGAAATGGCGGGGGCTTACAGCGCATTTGCCAATAATGGTGTTTACAATGCACCTCACTTTGTTCAAAAAGTGGTCTACCCTAATGGCAAAGTCGTAAGCTTTAAGCCGAAACCAAAACAGGTAATGCATGATTACACTGCTTATATGATTACCGATATGCTGCGGACCGTCGTACACGAAGGAACAGGGACGCCAGCGAATATCCCTTGGTTAGATATCGCTGGAAAAACGGGAACCACCAATTTTGACGAACAAACAGCAGCACGATATGGATTTCCATCCGATGCCGTCAATGATAGCTGGTTTGCCGGTTATACGCCGCAATACACGATGGCGGTTTGGACTGGTTATCCAAACAATGGTCCTGGGAACTATATGGAGGGAGAAACGACTGCTATATCCAAGTATATTTTTAAAGCGATGATGCAGAAGTTTGGAACAGATACCTCAAGGTTCCAGCAGCCTAGCGATGTGTACGAGGTGAATAAGGAGCTTTATATTAGAGGTGCAGCCGAGGTCCCGGTTATTCCAAAACCGGTCGAACAAAAACCAAATAAAGATCAAAAACCAAATAAAGATCAAAAACCAAATAAAGATCAAAAACCAAATAAGGATCAAAAACCAAAAGGCGATAATAAGCCTAAAGGCCCTGGGAAGCATAAACATGGCTAATATGGGTTCGTAAAATGAAAAACAGACTAGGGATATATAAACTACCTAGTCTGTTTTTTTTATTATATGCTCAAATTAACGGTTTTTAATAAACATTATTCCATTAAAATATTATTAATATCCTTGTCCTAGTTATTTGCCGTTACCATCTTCTGCAATTTTCATTTATTAAAAATATATGGAGAGAAAGACGGTGGTTTTATTTGACTAATGGGTTTTATCATTCAGAAGTAATTGATATTGTGACAAGTGTAAATGGGGGATCAAGAAGTAGGATGCATTTTCAACTTACCACAGAAAGTATGTCTGGCGGGGGATTGACTACGTTAACCTACACCGTAACGAACTTCCTGGATTCAAATTGCCTAATTTATTACCTTGCTATTGATGAACAACTATTTCCTTTTGATTCGCCAATCAATCCGGGGAATATCGGGACTGTAAAATTCTCAAGAACGGGTTCCTGTGTTCCTGCTGTGGGCAGTGTATATGTGGAGTGCGGAAACCTGGAATTTGAATTTGGCTCATTATGTACGGCGGTCTTGAATGGGACTTGCAGTATTGCCACTGATAAAATTTGAAAAAAGATCCATCTAAAGGGCTGTCAAACGAGAGTCCTTTATGATATTTCTGGTGCTCAAAATATCAGGTAAAAATTAATTTTTTCGACAAAATTTGCAGAGGTCACCTTTCCCAATCGGAACATAATAGTTAATTTACAAGGAATTTTATTCCCAATATTGAATATGAAAGTAAATGATCTTTCCATTTGTCGATAGACGTCGATAAGTTTTTAGCATCCATCCACATGATTAGGAAATGATTAGTAATACTTATGATTGTACGAAAAATAGCTGTGACGATGGTTTATCAGATCATAGGAATTAAGTAAGAAGGTTTTTGAAATGATACGTTTAACTAATCCGGAATATAAAGCTCCGCTTCCAGCCCTTTTATGGTCCATGACATTTCCTGGTTTCGGACAAATTTATAATAAACAATATATTTTGGGGACTCTATTTATCATCCTGGAATTCATCATTAATAATTTTGCCTGCTTAAATTTTGCCATCATGGAGTCCTTTCATGGGGAATTTCAAAAAGCGCACGATCTTCTTAATTACCAATGGGGAATTTATTATCCCTCCATATGGTGCTTTTCCATGTGGCAGGCCTATAATCGGGCACTCACGATCAATTCCAATTTAGAAGGGAAAACCTATAGGGAGTGTAAGCTAATCGGAGCCCTTTTTGGCGTAACTTTTGGGATGAATATGGGCATCTACTTTCACTTTCAATTTAAGCAATCCATTCTCCGATTTTTAGAAAGTCCTGTTTTTTCAGGGTTAATTCTTGGTATTCTATGCGGGATTATTGGCCATCAGGTCGAAACGGCAATCAAAACAAAGGCTAAATCCTAAAACACAAAAAACAAGAAGACGGCTCTTCCTGTTATTGCTTTATCCAGTATTTGTATTTTTTTCGTGTTGATGATCCTTAACTAACTCTTTTGTTGGCAGTGGTAACGTAATTTCAACGGTCGTTCCCATTCCCATTTCACTTTCAAAGCTTATTTGCCCCAAATGGTTTTCAATTATTTTATAGCAGACCATCAGTCCCAGACCCGTTCCTTTTTCTTTTGTTGTATAAAATGGTTCACCAAGAGTTTTAAGGCGTTCTTTTGGAATCCCGCAGCCTTGGTCCTTAAACCTGATGACAACGGAGTTGGTTTCTGTTTGTTTCTTAATTTGAATATATAAAAGTCCTCCGTTTGGCATGGATTCTACTGCATTTTTAATAATATTAATAAATACTTGTTTTAGTTGGTTCTCATCACAGTTGAGACGGGGAATAAATAGATCGAAATCCAGCTTTATTTCAACATTATACATTACCGATTGTGTATGAAAGAGCTTTAATACATTTTGGACTAACGAGAGGAGGTTTTTTTCCTCAAACACAATGGCCTGCGGTTTGGCCAATACTAAAAACTCATTCACGATAAAGTTAATCCGTTCGATTTCCATCATCATAATTTCCACATATTCATTTGTCTTCTCGTTTTGTCCGCGCATTAATTGTAAAAATCCCTTAATGGATGTAAGCGGATTTCTAATTTCATGGGCGATTCCTGCGGCCATTTGGCCTACTAAATGAAGCTTATCCGATTTTTGAATAATTTCTTCGGTAGCTCGTTTTTTGGTTGTGACATCATTGATGACCGTGATTAATGCGGGACGATTATTATAGGTGAAGGCAACCGCGGAACATTCAATATCCATTAATTCTCCATCCAGCCGAAACATTTTGAATTCATTGTTCCGGGAAATTTCATTATTACTCATAACCGTTTCCATTCTATTTATTACATAGTCGTGATAATTCTTATGGATGTATGTTAAAGGATGTTTTCCGATTAAATCTGATTCTTTTTCTGCACCGAGCAGTCTGAAGCCTTCCTTATTGGCATAAAGGCATTCTTTATCATCATGAATATAAACCGGTTCCGGAAATAAGGAGAGAAGGGCATTCGTATCCTCCTGGCTTTTCTTTAATGTTTCATTGCTTTGCGCTAATTTTCTAATAAAGTAAATCAATAAAAAAAAGATGATTCCATTTACGAAGAGTTCAATGATATTTAATTCAAAATAAGTAATTCCCGGTATTTTGTTGTATTGGAATAACAAAGGCATCAAGAAGGCTGAGATTGCTATCGTGTAAAAAGGGTTCGGCAACAGACTTCTTATTTTGTTTATCGTATTTTTCAATCTTTCCACCCATTTGCATTTTGATAACATAAGTATTAACAAGATTATGGAAAACCAACCCAGTATCTCTAGGCATTTGCCGTTTCAGAGCGAAAATGACTTCATAATCTATAGGGTATTCACCCAAAAAGGAGAGATGCCCAGATGTATCCTTATGGAAATTATCAAATTCCGCAAGTTCAATACGATTACACTCCATATGTCCAGGAAGTTCAATACGACTTTACTCCATATGTTCAGCATGCACAATACGACCCCAACAGGCAGTTAACACAGTTGCTGCAGCTTCCCCAATGGCAGCAGCTTGAACGTAGAGTGAACCAGCTGGAGCGGCAAAATGACCGGCAGGAAAGAGAAATTCTTCAGCTTCAACGCCGGCTTCAACGTGTCAATCAGCGGCTTCGTGCAGTGGAAAGGCAATTACACATACCATTTACGCCATTTGACGGAGAGTTTTAAACAAAATCTAAGGACTGGGTCATTACCCGGTTCTTTCTTGTTTGTAAAAATGAAAAATCGAAAAATATCGTAACTTTTCCTATTCGCCCAATTATTTTTCATTTCTCGTGTTACTATATACCAACAGTTCAAATGGCTGAAAAAATCCTGAATAGATTATCCAGAGCTTATTTAATAGAAGGAAAGGATATTTATATTTAACCTAAGGTGTCGAAATCAGTGAACAAATGAATTTCCTTAAAGATTCAGGCTGCAACCTCATCCAAGGGTATTACATTGGTAAGCCTGTCCCAGTCCATGAGATTTAAAAACTGCCACAACTAAACAGTCTAAACCATTCAAGAGCCATGTAATTATGCCGTTAATTGACACTATATGTGAATTAGCGGTTTTTTTATGCGAAATATATTTGATAATAATTTGATAATTCTGATAAAAAGAACGGGCAATTTAGGCTCACACGCATAAAATAAAATAAGAAACAAAGGGAGGTGAACGAAATGTTGGCTTGGACTTTATATCTGTTGTGGGCAGTCTTTGGTCTTTTGATCCTTGATCTTGTTTTTGGTCTTTTTAAATCAGTGGTAACGAAGTCATTTTCTCCAAGTATTATTGTATCGGCTGTGAAGGATGTTCTTTTCTATGTATACCCATTAGTGTTTGTTATCAACATGCTGTCGATTGATCCTACAGGCTGGATATTATTAATCTTTTACTATGTCGGCAGTATCGGTGTCATTTTGCATTATTTAGTCGCCATTAAAAACAAATGGAGTGCTTAGACACTTTATTTTTTTATAATTGCCGGTTGTTCTAATTCTTAGAACGAGGAATATGATTGGTGCAAGGACGATTTTGTCATTTGATATCCTGCACGATCCTAGACCAGTTTCAACGTCACTTTTAATCGTTGATATCCTCATTGCTTTCCTCTATTTTAAAACATCTTCACAAATGGTTTTACCCCTGGAGCTGTCTATTTATCGTTTTTATCCCTTTTAAGGAAGTGAGGCCATGAAGAAATATCAGTGGATCAAATGGCGTAAATTTCTTCTCTGGTTTGTTGTCCTCTTTTTTATTGTAATGGTTTTGTTGACAGGAGGACCGACAGCTTGGAACATTACGTTATATATTTTTAACATTGCATGGCAGCTTTTCTTCGCTATGTTATTTATGATTATCCAATTTGTTGCGCTGTTCTGGTTCCTTGCCAGGGGGAGAACCTATTGGATCTTGCCGGGGGAAACGGGGTCTACATGGGACGATTACCGAGGGAACCCCGAGATTGTCGAAAATGCTAAGCGGATTGTCACCTTGCTGAAGGGCGTTAAAGAGTTCAAGGAGATGGGGGGCGAGGCTATACGCGGCTTACTGCTTTGCGGCCCTCCGGGTACTGGGAAATCCTACCTGGCACAGGTTATTGCAAACGAAGCACAAGTGCCGTTTGCCTATGCCTCCGCTCCCAGCTTTCAAAACATGTTCTTTGGCGTTGGGAACTTAAAGGTAATGGGCATCTATCGCAAGTCTCGGAAACTAGCTAATATATACGGTGCCTGCATCATTTTTATTGATGAAATCGATGCCATCGGGATGAGTCGCCAGGCAGGTGGAGGCATGGGGGGCATGGGCGGAATGTTTGGAATGGGCGGAGGTTCCGGACTCCTAAATGAATTGCTCCTGCAAATGGATCCTCCCAATATGGATACCAAATGGTTTACCAAGCTGCTGCGCTCGCTCGGTTTACGGAAGAAGAAAGCTGAGCGCCCGGCAGTGCTGACAATCGGGGCAACCAATCTGCCTGACGTACTTGACCCTGCATTGCTCCGGCCCGGCCGCTTCGACCGAAAGTTATGGGTCGATTCACCCGACTATGATGGCAGGATTGACGTCTTTCAATATTACCTTAGGAAAATCAAGCTGGACGATTCGCTGACACCGGAGCGGGCAGCACTGGACACAATTGGATATAGTCCGGCACAAATTAAACACATTGTAAATGAGTCTGTGGTCATTGCGCATCAGCGGGGAGCTCAAGAATCCAATTATGAGGACTTCCGTGCTGCCATGGAAACCTATGAGTGGGGCCTCAAACAGCCGCTCCGCTCCATGAGCGAGGACGAGAAGCGAAATGTTGCTTACCATGAGGCCGGCCATGCAGTGGCCCAGTTTCTGTTAAAGCCTCATGAACGGGTTTGGAAGGTGACCATCATCCGCAGGGGTGGTGCACTCGGCCTTGCTGCCACAAAGCCGACCCATGAGCGCTATAACCGAAGTGACAGTGAAATTTTGGCGGAAATTCAAGTTTGTTTGGCAGCCCGGGCCGTGGAAGAAGAGTTTCTCGGGAAGAAATTAAACGGGGTTACGTCTGACCTGAGGCAGGCGACAGAGCTGGCCGGTGCTTATCTTGGCATTGTTGGGATGGGGGATGAGTTGTTTAGTTGGCTGGCGATCGGCTCTCGTGCAGACGGACTACGGGCACTGAGGACAAAAATCAACACCCTTCTGAATGCCGAAATGGCAAAGGTAAAGGAACTCGTTCTGGAACATTCTGATTTCGTCCATGCAATTGCAGGCGAGCTCTTAAAACGGGGCGACCTAACGGGAGAGGAAATTGAACAGATCTATAATCAACTGCAAAATGATGAGGAACCCGAATTAGCTGAATAAAGAAGCATGGCGCCAGTGAATAGCGCCATGCTTTTTTTTGCGTGTGCGTTGGCAAGCTTCAAAACTCCATTCGGGGCAAAAATATTTCTTATACCTAATATTTCGGAAATGAAAATAAATTGATTTTATGATATGATGTTTTTGTCAAATAAAATCATTGGGAATTTATTACACCGAATGATGATTAGGAGAGAGCTGCGTGGAAATCTGGAAAAGAAATTTATGGGTTTTATGGATCGGGGTCTTTTTTACAGCGGCAAGTTTTTCCATGGTCATTCCTTTTTTGCCCATTTTTCTTCTGCAAATAGGTGTCCATCAGCATACCGAAATGTGGTCAGGTATATTATTTAGTGCCGCGTTTTTCGCAGGGGCAATCGCTGCGCCTTTCTGGGGGAGTGTAGCAGATAAATATGGGAGAAAGCCCATGATCATTCGGGCCGGATTTGCACTCTTTGTCATTTACACCTTAATGGCTTTTGTGACCAATCCGTATCAGATATTATTGCTGCGAATCATGCAAGGTTTATTAAGTGGATTTGTTCCAGGAGCGATCGCTTTGATTGGAACGAATACACCAAGCAATAAGGTCGGTTATGCCCTTTCCCTGATCTCGTCGGCATCTGCATCGGGTCAAATTGTCGGACCGCTTTTGGGTGGGGGCATTGCCCAGTTGATCGGAAGCAGGTGGGCATTCGGAAGTGCCGGAATTATCGTATTCATTTCAACCCTTCTCATTATATTTTGGGTAACCGAGGAAAATTTCAAGCCGAGTAAAGAGCGGGGCTCTGTTAAACATGATTTTCAAATCGCTTGGACCAATCGGAATTTAATGCTTGTCCTTGTTTTAACGGTCGTCACTTCCTGCTCGATCTTGACAATTGAACCGGTTCTTCCATTATATATTGTCAATTTGGGCGGCGCTTCGGATAAAGCTTCCTTACTGGCGGGGATCGTATTCTCGCTTCCTGGTATAGCCAGTGCTCTTTTTGCTCCTTACTGGGGAAAATGGGCAGACAAAGTTGGATTTCACCGCGTTCTCTTTATTGGCTTATTAGGCGGGGGACTGGGAACATTAGCGCAAATTCTTTTTACTCATATATGGGGCTTTTCCATCATCCGCTTTATTTTTGGTATCTTTTTCTGTGCGGTATTTCCAGCTTTAAATGGCCTTGTCGTGAAATCTACCCCTGATGATTTCCGAGGCAGAGCATTTGGATTAAACCAAACCGCCAGCCAATTAGGCGGGATGATTGGTCCGATTATCGGCGGCTTTATTGGTGGAATTTTTCCGGTACAAAGTGTCTTTGCGATCACGGGTGTCCTGCTCTTAGTCGCCACGGCCATTGCTTATTGGAATACACACGAACGGAAAACTACCGTGAAAAGTCGAATCATGGCAGGAAAATAAAATGATAAGGTGGATTTCGGGCTGTCAAAATGGACAGCTCTTTTCTTTTATTGAAAAATAATCTACAACCAAAGTCTTAGGAATTTCCTACTTTTTTCAGTCCAATAGGGGGTTATATATCCTCCATCTTCCCGATTTAGAAGTCTGGAATTTTCTCTATACTAAAAATATGAAAACAAAAGGAGAGATTAATATGAAATTAGTCATCATAAATGGTTCGCCAAGAAAAAAAGGAAGAACAGGAATTGCCACTCGTTTTATCGCCAGAAAATATCATGCCGAGATCATTGATTTAGCAGAAGCAACGATCCCCCTGTATAACGGCGAACCTGACCAGGCCGAATTACCGCAAATCCAGCAATTAAAAAGCACCGTGAAAGAAGCAGATGCCATTATTTTGGCTTCGCCTGAATATCATAGCGGCATGAGCGGTGCCTTAAAAAATGCATTGGATTTTTTGGGAAGCGAACAATTTGCCCATAAACCGGTTGCACTTCTAGCTATCGCAGGTGGCGGCAAGGGCGGTATTAATGCCTTAAATAATATGCGCATTGTCGCAAGAGGACTTTATGCGAATGCGATTCCAAAGCAGCTTGTCCTCGATCCGCACTGCTTTGATTATGATGAAAACACTTTAAAGGATGATAGTGCACTTCAAGTAGATGCATTAATAAAAGAACTCACTTTATTTACCAAGCTTTATCAAACCATCTAAATCATTACCTTTGGGAGGGGATGGAGAAATGAGAAATACAAAACTATATGAAACCCATGTGGATACAGTTAACCTGGAGAAAGCTATTGAGTTTTACCAGAGTCTTGACCTGGAACTTGCGTATAAGCTTGAAGAAAGAAGAGTGGCTTTTTTCTGGTTGGGAGACCCGGAAAATAAGGAGCAGATGTTAGGAGTATGGGAGGTCAGTCCAGAGAAATTTACACGAAAGCATTTTGCTTTCCAAGTTGATCTCGAGGTTCTCTTAACCGTACCGGCATACCTGCAGGCTAGAGGGATTGAACTAAGAGAAAGCTTTGGCTTGGAACCTCTCGATCCCGTTGTTCATGCATGGATGCCTGCTGCAGCCTATTATTTCTTGGATCCGGATGGCAATTCACTTGAGTATATCTCCATCCTGAACGATGAACCCAAACCTGAACTAGGAGTTTTATATTTAAGTGAATGGAAAAGGCAAGTATAAGCAAAGCGCTTGAAAAATAATACTTACAAGAAACCAATCTTTTAAAAAGGATTGGTTTTTTTATCTTAGGGGGTCTGACCCTCGGTCTTAAGTCTTAGAAAAATAGCTATTAATCCATAGACTTTTTATGTAGGAAATATCCACCATCTTCATGATTTCTGCTGTTTAAAAACTTTATATACTAAAAGTAGATAATAAAGGATACAGGAGGAATGAAAGATGACTTTAAATGTTTTTTTCTTTACCGTTACTATTCATAAACGCACGGTGGATCTTGATGAAGCAAGACAAAATGAGAGAGTGAACCAGCTTTATGAAAATTACAAGGATCGGCAGGCTTCCATCCATCATTTATTTTAATGAAAATCATAAGGCTGTTTGCAAACACAATGGTTTCAGAATCTTTGTTATGAGACAGCCTTTTATTCATTTTCGGTCGAAAATGAATGATTTTTGTCTCTTTTTATATAGTTTTATCGAAACCATTTACCTTGATTCGGAACGTGCTATAATTCATTTTGTTGTTAAACTTACTTCATAAGTACATCAGAATTAACATATAATTATATTTTCTATGAGGTGCTTTTATATGAAACGAGATCAGTTAGCTGAGGCGATTAGAAAGAAAAGAGAAGAAATGATTAAAAAAGGGTTGGAAAAAGGTTTGTTATGTGAAGAAACGATCATTTGCAGCCAGGAACTGGACAAGCTGTTGAATGCTTATCATCGCTTCCCTTCAAAAGCAGTCCATGCAGATCATATAAATTTATGCTATAAATTTATTGGATACATAAGAAACCGAATCCATAAGTATATGGTTAGTGCTTAGCTTCACTTGGAGCCGAATGGCAGTTATAGATCGGACATTGGCGGCATGTCCGATTTTTTTATTCTTTAAATGAATTCTCCCCCCATAAAAATAATCTATCAACTAAGTATATAGTAATAACACAATATTCCAGGATTAACCGAATATGATTTAATGAGATTTTCATATTTATTCTGTATAGTTTAAATAAAACAAGGAGGTGCCTGGTTTTGAAGAAAATTCTTGTGCTTTTCTTAACGGTATACGCTTTCCTTTATTTATCTAAACAAGGCATGCTTCCATCGATTGGGCAATTGAAAAATGATGTCTATCATTTTCTTTTAGAACAACGAGCGGGTTCTCCGACCAAGAAGTCTGATAGAGAGCAAATTACGATGAAGCAACAAGCGGCGGCTGCGATTCCGACAACGTATAATAAAAAATATACCCCAACGAAGATTCAAACCTATTGGGTGACGATCAAGGATGGCAAATTGGTGGTAACTGGAAAACCAACCCAGTATGGTCAATATTATAATGCGGAAGGGGTCATTTTATATATCGAGGAACCGCGCGCAAATAAAAAAACAACGGTCAAAGTGCCATTTTCAAACGGAACTATCCATTATGCATTCCCGCTTACCTACACGGTTGGGGATGTTGTCCTTAACCTGGATGAATATTACAAAGGAAAAGTGAATGACCCAAACAGGGTATTAGGCTATGCTAAATATCATTTAACCGATGGCGATCCTTACTTACAGCCGAGCTTTATGGTGCAGAGCAATAATGCTACCCTAAGAGCGCTTGCCCAAAAAATAACCTACGGGCTTCACACACAAACGGAAAAATCACGAGCAATTTTTTCTTGGGTAGCTAAAAATGTGGCTTATAATGTGAGTTTAGTAAACAGCAAACAACCACCGATCTATTCGGCCTTGCAAACCTACAACACCCGGCTTGTATTATGTTCAGGATATGCCGATTTGAACGCTGCGCTCCATCGTGCTGTCGGGATTGAAGCAAAGGTTGATTACGGAGAAAATCATGCCTGGAATGAAATCAAGCTTAACGGCAGGTGGCAAACCGAAGACCCTACTTATGGTTCCGGTTTTATCAACGCCAACACAATGGAATTCGTCCACAGTTATCACCCAGACTACTTCTACAAATCTGACAAACATAAAGAAGGCGAATATCATTGGTAAACAAAAGTGACAGGCACTATGTGGAAATTCACATGGTGTCTTTTATTTACGAAATTTCAATTCGCCGATAAAATGCGATAATTCGCTGATAAAAGCTAATAATTCACCGATAAAACTCGTTAATTCGCTGATAAAATCCTAGAATTCGCTGATAAATTAAAAAAGGCTGCGCCCAACGAATCTGGGGCAGCCTTTTTGCGGATGCAAGCTTATTTATTTGCGAATCAAAGCCATTAATTTGCGAATTCATCCCATTTATTTGCGAATCGAAGTTTCCCCACCCCAACAAAATAAATTTATTTAAACTGTTTCAAATCATTATATTTTTCACTATGAAGATAGTCGACAAATTCATTTGCCAGCTCGCCAAGGTGAAGGAGTTCTTCCCATCCGGCAACAACACCTTCGAAGGCTGAAGCTGGAATCGTAAAATCAATTAACGGCTCACCATCCGTACCGTATATGGCCGTATATAAATTTCCGGGAGGCGCCTTCATTTTTAATAAATCATTCATGGTTAAATCCTTGTTATTAGCCTGCAGCTTTAATTGAATTTGATAAAGCTTTAAGGTTTGATTAAAAATTTGGGATAATTCATCTAATTGCTCCGCACTCAGCTGCGTAGGATCAGCCGTTTCGAGGAATTTTTCGATTCGGTAATCAAGGGACTGCATCTGATCGAGCTGAGATTTGTTTGACTCTTCTACTTGGGACAAATAGCCGAAAAACTTTTTAACCTCTTGGTCGGTTATACCGATTTTGGCCATCTCACTTTTCATTTGTTTCATATAGTTAACGTGGTTAGTGTCAAAGGCCAGTGTGTTATCTAAATCCTCGATAAACTTGTATTTATTCTTGGAATCGCCAAATGCGCTTAACAGGGCATTCAGGTTTGCTTGCGTCAGATTATATTTTTTTAATAAAGCCTGTAAATTTTGTGCATTAATTGGCGTTCCTAATGCATTCTTTAAGTCCTCAACAGAATTGAAACCCTCTAACGGCATTTCGTAATAATTTAAATAATTCATTAATTCCTGCTTTGTCCAGCCAATGCTCGCTAAATATTGATCGAGTTCATTCGCGGGAGGGGCTGCCATTGTATTTGGTCCATTGGATAACAGCAGAAAAGAGAGTATGAAAATAAAGATAGCTTTACTCATAAATCAACCTCCGTAGAATATCATTTCTTTATAACATGCCCACAATCTAGATCTTAAGAAATGGGAATATTTATGTAATCCTTTTTTATATATAAATTGGTAAAGTGTTTTTCTTTTCCTTTTTTTTAAAATAGAGTAAAATATGACTTCGAGATTTGAGGGGGGAAATAAATGAAAAATAGAACTTCAGTTATGATTAGTATTGTTCTTGCCATGCTGGTCGCATCGATTGATTCCACGATTATGAACACAACGATGCCCATCATCGCCAAGGAATTAGGGAGATTTGATCTGTACGCATGGGCCTTTGCGTCCTATATGATTACAAGTACCATTCTTTCTCCGATTGCCGGCCGTTTATCTGATTTATTTGGCCGAAAAAGAGTATTCGGATTTGGTATTTTGTTATTTCTTGTGGGATCACTTTTGTGCGGGCTCTCAAGGAATATGATTCAATTAGTCATCTTCCGAGCGATTCAGGGGATTGGCGCAGGATTTATGATGCCCTTTCCGGCCATTATTGCAGGTGATTTGTTTCCAGTGGAACAAAGGGGGAAGATTCAAGCATTATTTACGGGTATGTGGGGGCTTTCAGCCGTCCTTGCACCTTTATTAGGATCCTTTTTTGTAGTGTACGCGACTTGGAGATGGATCTTTTTTGTGAACCTGCCAGTTTGCTTAGTCGCATTTTTGACGCTGTTGCCTTATAAGGAACATTATCAGCCTAAAAAAGCGAGTATCGATTATATTGGTGCGGTGCTTTTTGCAGTGGGAGTCACATTCCTTTTATTAGACACCATCGTGAAGCAAAACAGAGTATTATATATTTTAATAGGACTGATTTTCCTCGTATTCTTTTATTTTTATGAGAAAAAACAAACTTCACCGATTGTACCGCTCTCCTTGTTTAAACATAAAATGATTTCAAGCATTAATCTGAATGCCTTCATTGGAACAGTCGCTCTATTTGGGGCATCGAGTTTTATTCCATTATTTCTTCAGAACATTGCCGGACTTTCGTTATTTATGAGCGGTGTGGCCCTTCTTGGGACAGCGATTGGCTGGATGGCCGTAGCGGTTCCGGCTGGTAAATGGATCTTAAAATATGGATATCGGAATCTGTTAATTATCGGAAATACCCTGCTGTTTGCCTCGGGCTTTTTCCTAACGCTGTTAAATCCGAGCCACGGCTTTTGGTTTGTCTTTTTGGTGATGATTGGCCAAGGATTGGCTTTCGGTTTACTCACCACTGTGGGTGTAATTGGCGTTCAGCAGCTCGTTGGCGGCCATGAAAAAGGAATTTCCACTTCATTCTTTATGTTCTGCCGAAATATGGGTACCGCGATCGGTGTGACCGTTATGGGGGCATTATTAACCGGTGGTGCGAATTTTATGGATGGAATTCACCATTTGTTTATTTTTGGTTTCATTGGAAGTATAGTAGCTTTCCTATCTTCTTTTCTGATTCAAAAGGATACAGCTTCACAAACCATCGTAGCCGAAGTAAAATAAGTAATGAAACGGGGTGCTTCCAGTTGCACCCCGTTTTTTAAAAAAGAAGCTATTTAAAGGCAGCCAGCGTTTCGATTATTTGTTCTAGAGCTTCTTTTTCATCTTGGCCGGAGGCTTCTACTATAATCTCGGCTTGGCGTGGAATGCCAAGTGACATGATACCCAAAACGGATTTTAAATTTACTTTCCTTCCTTTGTGGGTGAGATATAGATCAGAATTGAAGCGGGAAGCGGCCTGGACCAATTGGTTAATGGTTTGTGCATACATACCGTTTTTCTTATTTAGGCTGACAGTTTGCTGAATCATACATAAACCTCCTACTGTTTGTTGATATACTGTTTTATGTATGAATCTACTTTGTGAAAAATGAACAATTTTTCGTTAAACATTTGTAAAAATCAGAGCTTAAGAAGGGGGAAAAAATGATGCATGAAGAAGGATTCATTGAGGTAACCGGGGGAAGAGTTTGGTATGAAATGTATCATAAAGAGGCAAAAGGGACCCCGGTCATTATTTTACACGGAGGACCCGGGTCTTCTTTTTACTCGTTAATAGGACTAAAAGCGCTCGGTGAGGACCGTCCGGTTATCTTTTACGATCAGTTAGGCTGTGGAAAATCCGACAGACCAACGGATCAATCGCTTTGGCAGCTTGACCGGTTTGTCGAGGAATTAGCCCAGGTCAGAAAGGCACTACACCTCGAGAAAGTCCATATTCTTGGTCATTCATGGGGGACAACCTTGGCGGCAGCCTACTGCTTAACAAAGCAGGAAGGAATCCAAAGTATTATTTTTTCAAGTCCATGTCTCAGTGCACCACTATGGGAAAAGGATCAGGAGCGCAATCTTCAAAAGCTGCCAGAAGAGATCCAGGAGACGATCAAAAGATGTGAAGAAGAGGGGAAAACCGATTCCGAGGAGTTTGAAGGAGCCATCAAGGAGTTTAATAAAAATTTTGTCTGCAGGCTCGATCCATACCCTGAATGGTTAAAACAAGGGAAGAAATTTAGAAATCCAGAAGTGTACAATATCATGTGGGGCCCTTCTGAATTTTCGGTAAAAGGCAACCTAAAATATTTTGATTGCACAGATCAATTAAACGAGATCACAGCACCAACTCTTTTCACCTGTGGCCGTTTTGATGAGGCGACACCGGAATCAACAGAATCCTTTAGCCGTCTTACTCCAAATTCAGCGTTCCATGTGTTCGAAGACAGTGCTCATATGCCATACGTCGAGGAACCGGAAGAGTATTTACGCGTTGTAGGAGAATTCTTAAAATCAAACGATTAGAAAAAAATCCACCAACCTGGTGGATTTTTTTCCGGTCAAAGCTATTTTCCATTATTAACAAATTAACGCAATATTTGCTAATATTCGATAAATTTTTAAATTTAAAGAAGGTAAAAAAGTTATTCAAGTAGAATTTAATGGGAGGAGTCAAATACATATCATATTTCATTACTCGGGGGATATTCTTATGTTTTACAATTTTGGTCCGATTTTGTATCATGTTTTAACTGTTCTGTTTCCGATCCTGTTTTATCATTTATTTTTAAATGAGGATCAGGAAAAGCGGCACCATTTATTTTCAAAATTCACCTTGATCAATTTAATTACGTTAGTCCTTACGATGTCTTCTTCACTTGTATATAAATCTGGTTACCATTATGATTATCGAGAAATTCCCTTAATGGTATCGATTCTTTATGGCGGGCTTATGCCAGGCTCTATCACCCTTATTTTCATGTTGATCTATCGATTTATGATGGGTGGGGGTGGCTTTTATGTTACGATCATTTCCTACTCGATTGCCACTTTTCTAACGATTATCGTCTTGCCTAAATATAGAAGCAGTAAATTAAGAGAAAAAATTATCATTATTAGTATTTTGCATTGGATTATTACTTTCATTAAAGTACTGATTCTATGGAAACAAAAGCAAGCAGATATGATTCCATTTATGGTCATCTTTTTCCTCATTCTATGGTTCATTTTAAAAATTGTTGTTTTTGTTATCGAAAATTTGGATAAGCAAATCATCCTTCAAAAGGAATTGCAAAGAGCAGAAAAGCTAAATGTGATTAGTCAGCTTGCCGCCTCCGTTGCCCATGAGGTTAGAAATCCGATGACTTCTGTTCGCGGATTTCTTCAATTAATGGGCGATGCCAGTAATCTGACCGAACCTCAAAAAAAGTATATCGAGATTTCATTAAATGAATTGGAGCATGCCCAGTCGATCATTAATGATTATTTATCTTTGGCGAAACCGAATGACAAAGGCCAAACTGTCATTGATTTAACAAAAGAAATCAAAAGCACGTTAGAGCTGATGACTTCTTATACCAATATCCAGAATATTTTAATTGAGTCTGATATTCAGGATTCATTAGAAATAAAGGGCAACAAGGACGAAGTGAAGCAGGTTCTTGTGAATATTATTAAAAATGGAATTGAATCGATGGAAAAGGGCGGAAAAATCATTGTAAATGCCTTTAAAACGGATCAGTCCATCATGATTGAGATCATTGATAGCGGAAAAGGAATCACGAAACAACAGTTAAAATACTTAGGGACTCCCTTTTATTCAACGAAAGAAAAGGGAACCGGCGTCGGATTAACCGTTTGCTATCAAATCATTCAGTCGATGAAGGGGAAAATTATGGTCGAAAGTGAATTAGGAATCGGCACAAAGTTTACGATACAATTTTTATGTTAAATCGAAACCGCTTTCATGAAGAAAAAGAGGCCGCCCACATACAAAAGGGTCTGCCTCTCTAACATTGACTCTTACTGGCCGCTTTCCTTCAGTTGTCTTTTAGCTCTCACAAAAGCGACAAAGTCGATCATTTCTTCCTGTGACAGGGTGATGCCATCTATCGTCAGTTTTCGGTCCGTATTGTTCATTTGTTCGGTGATTTCAACCGCTTGACCGTTTTGGTCCGTTCTCCCTAATAAATAATCCACCGAAGTTTCAAATAAATCGGCGATTTGGGACAGTGATGGCAACGATGGCAATCGGTAGCAGGACTCATAGCCGGCATAGGTACTTTTGGCAATTCCCAGCTGATCGGCCGTTTCTTGTAACGACCATTTTCGCTCTTTTCTTAATTCGGATAATCGCTCAAGCATACGTCTCAAACTCCACTTTTTTTATTTTGAAAAAATTATATCACAGAGGTTCAAAGATTAGAATAGAAAAAGTACGCGAATTGAATACAAATCCTTGATTTATCGTAATTTAGTTTTATAATAATTAATAGAAATACGCATTCCGCGAATAAATTCCATTATTCACTGCTAAAAGAGGTGGTATATTTGAAGAAAATTTTAATTATTGCAACAGGTGGAACCATTGCTTCCGTCGAAGGAAATGAGGGTCTTGTTCCCGGTTTATCAGCAGAGGAATTAATCCATTATTTTCCGAAAGCACAACAAAACATTGAAATCGATTGTAAAATCTTAATGAACATAGACAGTACAAATATGCAGCCAGAGCACTGGGTGGAAATGGCTCATGCTGTATATCAAGATTACAATCAATATGACGGATTTGTTATTACACATGGAACCGATACATTGGCCTATACGTCGGCAGCGCTTTCCTATATGCTGCAGGGACTTGGAAAGCCAGTCGTCTTAACTGGTTCACAGGTCCCGATCAGCTTTAAAAAAACAGATGCGAAAAAGAATGTAGCTGATGCATTAAGATTTGCTTGCGAGGATATTGGCGGGGTTTTCATTGTGTTTGACGGCCGTGTCATTATCGGAACTAGAGCAGTTAAAATGAGAACCAAGAGCTATGACGCGTTTGAAAGTGTCAATCATCCTTACGTTGCCTTTGTGAATGAAAAAGAAGTGAAATACCAGTGGAAACCAACCACCGAAAACAATCAATTAGCATTAAATACGAATTTATCTACAGATGTTTTCTTGATGAAATTATACCCTGGAACAAAGCCTGAAATATTTGACTGCTTGAAGGGGTTATATAAAGGAATCATCATTGAAAGCTTTGGAAATGGCGGATTACCGTTTGAGGGGCGCAATCTCCTTCTAAAAATCAAGGAGCTGACCGAAGCCGGAATAGCTGTTGTCATCACGACACAGTGTTTGGAGGAAGGGGAGGACCTGCTGCTTTATGAGGTGGGCCGGAAGGTTGCCCAGCACAATGTCATTTTATCTGGAGATATGAACACGGAGGCCATTGTGGCCAAGCTGATGTGGGCTCTGGGACAAACCACTCAAATCGATGAAGTGAAAACCATCCTTGAAACCGCAAAAGCACACGATTTAACAATAAAAAACGATAAAGAAGATTAATGGTTTAACATGACCATAATCGATATATTTTGGCCTAAAATAGAGGAGAGCGATTTTTATGTCAACCATCAATGAAACAAAAGGACAAATGCGCGTCGAAAAGGACTTTCTTGGAACAAAGGAAGTGCCGTTCGATGCCTATTATGGTGTACAAACCCTGCGTGCTGTTGAAAACTTCCCGATCACCGGTTACCGCATTCATGAGGAATTGATCAAAGCGATGGCCATTGTTAAAAAAGCGGCAGCGCTGGCAAACATGGATGTCCAAAGGTTATACTCCGGCATTGGGGAAGTGATCGTAAAGGCAGCTGAAGAAATCATTGAAGGGAAATGGCATGATCATATAATCGTTGATCCGATTCAAGGCGGCGCCGGTACTTCCATCAATATGAATGTGAACGAAGTCATTGCCAATCGGGCAATTGAATTACTCGGAAAAGAAAAGGGCGATTATTATCATGTGAGCCCAAATACGCATGTGAATATGGCGCAATCAACAAATGATTCTTTCCCGACTGCGATCCATATTGCGGTTTTAAACCTTCTCGAAAAATTATTAAAAACGATGGAAGCCATGCATCAAGTGTTTCTTCAGAAGGCACAAGAGTTTAATCCTATCATTAAAATGGGCCGTACTCACCTTCAAGATGCCGTTCCAATCCGCTTGGGGCAGGAATTTGAAGCATATGCACGTGTAGTGGAACGGGATATAAAACGAATTCAACAATCCCGCCAGCATCTTTACGAAGTCAATATGGGTGCTACGGCAGTGGGAACAGGATTAAATGCGGACCCACGTTATATTGAGCAGGTTGTTAAACACTTAGCGGATATCAGTGGTTTACCGCTGGTTGGTGCGGACCATCTTGTAGATGCCACACAAAACACAGATGCCTATACAGAGGTTTCTGCTGCACTGAAGGTTTGTATGATGAATATGTCAAAAGTAGCGAACGATCTGCGTTTGATGGCATCTGGACCTCGTGCCGGATTAGGGGAAATTACCTTACCTGCCCGTCAGCCGGGATCATCCATCATGCCGGGCAAAGTCAATCCGGTTATGGCCGAGCTTATCAACCAAGTGGCGTTCCAAGTGATTGGAAATGATCATACGATTTGCCTTGCATCAGAAGCAGGCCAGCTTGAACTAAATGTCATGGAGCCTGTATTAGTATTCAATCTGCTTCAGTCGATCAGCATCATGAATAATGCTTTCACTGTTTTCACAGAGCACTGTTTAGCAGGTATTGAAGCAAACGAAGCAAGAATGAAGGAATATGTCGAAAAAAGTGTCGGAGTTCTTACGGCTATTAACCCGCATATTGGGTACGAGGTAGCAGCCCGAATTGCGAGGGAGGCTATTCTTAGCGGCGCATCCGTCCGTGAGCTTTGCCGGAAATATGATGTGTTAACCGAAGAAGAGCTGGATTTAATTCTTGACCCATATGAAATGACCCATCCAGGCATCGCTGGTGCGTCTTTACTTGAAAGAGAGTAGATTGAAAAGAGTCTGCAAAATTTGCAGGCTCTTTCCTTTGGCTTAATTCCTTTTCGATTTTCGTATTTGCCATTGCATGCCCATCCACATGAATATGGCCGGGATGAGGACGGATACAGCCAATAGCCATTGTCTCGGACCCATATCGATTGTGCTATTGAACATAGAAACCAATGAATCAAGTGAAACAGGTGGAGCAAACATCCTACTAATAAAAAATCCGCTTCCTTCCTTATGAGGGGAAAGAATGACATTCATTAGAGAATCTAGTAAAGGCATAATGGGTAGGAGGATTAGTGACAGGATGTTTTTAACATTTGACCCCTGATTTTTCAACAGATAAAATCCTGCTGCGGCAAAAAAAATGAGCGAAAGGATAAATCCCATTGAGATGATGATATTTTGTACCGTGATATTGGTCAAAGAAGCAAATTTGTAAATGATTTCAACGATGAAACCAAAAAGGATTTGGGCGATAAAAATAATGCCGAGTCCGATAAAGTTGTTGGATATCAAGGATTCACCCCCTCTTTCGCAATGTACTCATTTGTAATCCGAACCACATGTATAGAACAGGCAGCGGCATCGAGATTAGGTCGAGCCAATACCGCGCCGTTACGTCAAGGGTTACATTCACAGGAAGAAATAATGAACTAAAGGTAATCGGCGGGCGGGTTACGTCGAAGAGAAGAAAGAATGTACTGTCATCTGGAACCGATATTTTAAAAAGGGTAAACAAAAAGGGATATAAAGACATGATGGAAAAGGAAAGTATATTTTTGAGCGAGGTGCCTTGATGTTCGATTAGATAATATCCTGCAGCGACGAATAGAAGGAGGTAAACGATAAATCCAACAATGAAGTATAATTCCGGTTGATCATAATGGGGATAGAACAAACGTCCGAGTACACCTAATAAAAACATGGAAATCATTTGAACCCCTAATACTTTTAAGTTATTTCTGATCATAGTATCTTCCTTTCCATTAGGATAATTTCATTATATGTTATTTAAGTGTAAAATTACACCATAATTTACTTATATATTAAAAGAATCCATATAAAGAAAGATTGACATATTCATAGAAACATTGTAAGATACAATTCGTAATAATTCCGATTTAATTTGTGATTTTTCAAATTTTTATACTCAATTTATCGACTATAAATCGTAATAATTCCAATTTATCAGTTTTTTGGAGGGAATTTCGAACATGAAAAAACTATTAATCATGATGATTATCTTTCTATTTATTATGACCGGGTGCTCGAATGCCGTCCAAACCAGCGGTGAGCAAACTGGCAATAAGATGCGGGTTGTCACCACCTTCTACCCGATGTACTATTTTGCAAAGCAAGTAGCCGGGACAGCTGCAACCGTGGACTTCCTGATCCCAAATGGGGTGGAACCGCATGATTGGGAGCCAACGGTCCAAGATATGGCAAAAATTCAAGATGCGAATGTCTTCATTTACAATAGCCGTTATTTTGAAACTTGGACGGAAAAAGCTTTAAACAGTATGGATACCTCGAAATTAACGGTTGTCGAGGCATCTAAGGGTATTCACCTAATTAATGCCGATGCATCTGAAAGTAACGCCTCCAAGGACCCGCATGTCTGGCTTTCGCCGGTATTAGCAGAACAAGAGGTCGATACAATCGCAAAAGCACTGGAAAAGGCCGATCCAAAGCATAAAACACAATATCAAAAGAATGCTGTAAGCTTTAAAGCGAAACTTGCAAACGTAGATCAATTATATAAACAAACTTTGGAAAAAGCCGCCAATAAAGAGTTCGTTACACAGCATGCCGCTTTCGGTTATTTAGCCAAGCAATATGGCTTAACGCAAATTCCAATTGCCGGACTTTCACCAGATGTGGAGCCATCATTAGGAAAATTAGCTGAATTAGCCGACTTAATGAAAAAGAAAAAAGTGAAAACTATTTATTTTGAGGGTCTTACTTCATCAAAAGTAGCCGAAACCCTTGCCAATGAAATCGGGGCTAAAACAGATGTTTTAAACCCTCTGGAAGGATTAACAAAGGATGAGCAGGCACAGGGTCTGGACTATATTGGCGTCATGAAGAAAAATTTAGCAGCACTTACAAAGACCATTCATTAATTTGCATCCACTCTTGAACAGGGTGGATTTTTTTTGTGCGATAAAGCCATGGAATATCCTGGCCCGATAAAAAGTAGAATTAAGAAAAGTCTTTTATCTGAGGAGTGAGAGAATGGATGACCGTTTTTTTCGGACCGCCATGGGGAAATTTGCGACGGGAATCACTGTCGTAACAACAGAAGTGAAGGGTGAAGCGCATGGGATGACAGCCAATGCCTTCGTTTCAGTTTCGCTTAATCCAAAGCTCGTTTTGGTGTCCATCGATAAGAGGGCTAAAATGCTAAGCTATATCCAGGAATCAAAAAAGTATGCGGTCAGCTTTTTGACGGCTGAGCAACAAGCAGAATCAATGAGGTTTGCCGGGCAAATCAAAGATGAAACGGTTTATAGCTTTGACCAATTCGGCGGCATGCCGGTAATCCAAAATGCTCTTACCACTATGGTTTGTTCCGTTTTTAATGAAGTAGAAGCGGGCGATCATATCTTATTTATTGGAGAGGTGACAGACCTGAAAATAGAAGACGGTGATCCATTGATTTATTTTCAAGGGAAGTATTGTGAAGTCGTACAAAACAAATAATTGAATATAATTTTGTTATGTAAACTGTTAGACCGGGCATACAGAAAGCCCGGTCTTTTTTAGGTTGTAAACTTAAATTTCCACTATGAAAATACTGTTTTCTTCAGTATGATGAAAAGGATAAAGGATATAGGAGGAACTGTCTTTTGATTCAACTTCATTTGTATAGCAAAAAAGTTTCTTTTTCACATGCGAGGTTTTTTTCTCAGTTTCGCAATCTTTCTGGTCATTATCCACATCATGTGTTACTAGAGAGCGGCAGGGATGGCCGGTATAGCATTGCGGCCTTTGAACCTGAAACCATCTTAACAGGCAAAAGCAATCAACTAATCATTCAAAAAGACAATCTCAGGGAAATTTTGGAGGGAAATCCACTCCATTTGCTGCGGGACTGGATGAAACAATATCATCTCGAAAAAATCGAAGACCTGCCTGATTTTCATGGTGGGGCCATCGGATATATCAGCTATGATTATGCCCGCTATATTGAAAAACTGCCAGCCATCGCGGCTGATGACCTGGCATTGCCGGAAATATATTTTTTCATTTTTAAAGAATGGTTTATCTTTGACCATGAGAAGAAAGAACTATGGCTATTATTTTTATATGAAAAGGATGAAGCGATCGAGGACAGGGTTTCATTTTGGGAGAAGAACTGGCTTCAAAACATTCCTGTATTAACAAGCACGATGTCCCAGCCAATCGATCAAGATCATTTAGAAGTTTCCATGAATGAACCGCAGTTTATCACGGCGGTAGAAAAAGTCCAGCAGTACATCGCACAAGGGGATGTTTTTCAAGTGAACCTTTCTGTTCGTCAATCGAAACCGATCGAGGTAGAAGCGATCGAAGTGTATGAACAGCTTAGAGCCATCAATCCATCCCCTTATATGGCCTATTTTCACACCCCGGAATTTCAATTTGTCAGCGGCTCCCCTGAGCTCCTGGTAAAAAAGCAGGGGAATGAGGTAAGCACTCGCCCGATTGCCGGAACACGCTCGAGAGGGAAGGATGAAGCTGAGGATTTAAAGCTCGCCAATGAGCTCATTGAGAATGAGAAGGAGCGGGCGGAGCATGTCATGCTCGTGGATCTTGAACGGAATGATCTTGGAAGAGTATGCGCTTATGGAACGGTTGAAGTAAATGAATTTATGGTGATTGAAAAATACTCTCATGTGATGCATATTGTTTCGAATGTTAGAGGACAGCTGGCGGATGATATGACAAGCTTTGATGTGATCGACGCCGTATTCCCCGGCGGAACCATTACGGGTGCGCCAAAGATTCGTACGATGGAGATTATTGAAGAACTAGAGCCGGTTCAACGGGGGATTTATACAGGTTCCATCGGCTGGATTGATTTTACCGGAGATATGGAATTGAATATCGTGATTCGTACGATGGTGGTGAAGGATGGCAAAGCACATGTACAAGCAGGTGCCGGTATTGTCATTGACTCCAATCCAAGGAATGAATATAAAGAGTCGTTAAAAAAAGCAGCCGCATTATGGAAAGCAAAAGAAATGGCAGAAGGAAATGGTGAGCAGCGATGATTTTCATGATCGATAATTATGATTCTTTTACCTTTAACCTTGTTCAATATTTAGGAGAGCTGGGAGAAGAACTGGTGGTAAGACGGAATGATGAAGTGACCATTGCGGAAATTGCGGAGCTGTCGCCGAAATTCCTGATGGTTTCACCCGGCCCTTGCAGCCCAAATGAAGCCGGAATCAGTTTAGACGCCATTAAAGAATTTGCTGGTGTTATTCCCATTTTTGGTGTTTGTCTCGGGCACCAGTCAATTGCACAGGCTTTCAACGGTGAGGTCGTTCAAGCGGAGCGGCTGATGCATGGCAAAACCTCTGAGATTTTTCATGACGGGGAAACGATATTCAAACATCTTCCTAATCCGTTTCCTGCCACAAGGTATCATTCCTTAATTGTCAAAAAGGAAAGCCTGCCGGATTGCTTTACGGTTTCAGCTTGGACGAGCGAAGGTGAAATTATGGCGATTCGACATAAGGAGCTTCCGATCGAAGGCGTTCAGTTTCATCCTGAATCCATTATGACGACTTCCGGTAAAGAGCTGCTGCAGAATTTTGTCCGTCATTACACGACGAAGAATTTAGTGCTGAAAGGGTCTTAATATGTATATTTACCATAATGGTCAAATCATCAGACAAGAGGAAGCGATGATTTCTCCGTTTGACCATGGATTTTTGTATGGAATGGGGCTATTTGAAACTTTCCGTGTGTATAACGGACATCCCTTTTTACTGGAAGAGCATGTTAAACGGCTCAATGCGGGCTTAGAAGTTTTAAATATTCAGAAGCAATGGACCGTGACAGAAGTGAAGCATGCGTTGCAGGAGTTATTATCCGCCAATTCGTATACCAATGCCTATATTCGTTTTAATGTTTCTGCGGGAATGGGTGAAGTAGGATTGCAGACGGCACCTTACGGAGACCCGAACGTCCTTATTTTTTCAAAACCGCTGCCGGAAGCGGGAGAAATGACCGCGAAAAAGGCGGTCCTCTTAAAGCTGAAACGAAACACGCCAGAAGGAATGGATCGTTTAAAATCCCATCATTATATGAATAATATTTTAGCGAAAAGAGAAATTGGGGATGCACCTGACCAGGAGGGAATTTTTCTAACTGCCGATGGGTTTATCGCAGAGGGGATCGTCTCCAATGTCTTTTGGAAAAAAGGAAATGTTATCTTTACGCCTGCCATTCAAACAGGCATTTTAAATGGAATAACCAGACAGTTTATCATCCGATCCGTTAAGCAAATGGGGATGAATGTAGAAGAGGGATTTTACCCTCTAGAGCAGGCATTTGCGGCAGAAGAAATGTTTGTTACCAACTCCATTCAAGAAATTGTCCCTATCTCACAATTTGAAGGGCAAACCATGCCCGGTATCCAAGGAGAATTTGTCCAGCAGCTCCATCAATATTATAGGGATGTTTGCGAGCAGCTTTAAAGGTGACAGGCACCATTGTGAATATTTCACATGGTGCTTTTCTTTTTGCTTTTTACGAGTAAATTTTTTGTAAGCGCTTTTAATTTAACTAAATAATAAAAATAGTCAAAAAATATTGACGAATACCTCTTCCGGTGGTACCCTAAGTAATAATTTCAAATGAATCTATGAAGAGAAGAGTAGGGTAAGTGCTTGTTCGAAAGAGAGTCGGCATTTGGTGGGAGTCGATGGCAGGTCTATCTGAAGATCATCTCTGAGATGCAGAGCTGAACAATGGTCAGTAAGCTTTGCCGGGTATGTCCGCCCGTTACAAGGGAACGCGTATCGAATGGTACGTTAGTCGAGAGCCGCAATAGAATACTTTCTATGGCGGAAGTAGGGTGGTATCGCGAGGATAACTCGTCCCTATCCATTGGGACGGGTTTTTTTGTGTTTATGAAAAGCGACATTATTGGAGGGAACCAAATTGAAACAATCCGTTGATCAAAAAGAAGCAACCGTAACCGTGGAAGACATCATCATCGCCAGTCATACTATCAAAGATGTGATATCGCCGACTCCTCTGCAATATAACCATCTGTTATCTGAACGGTATGAGTGCAATATTTATTTAAAAAGAGAGGATTTGCAAAGTGTCCGCTCTTTTAAGATCCGCGGTGCCTATAACCGAATTAAAAAGCTATCTGATGAGGAGGTAAAGAACGGAATCATTTGTGCAAGTGCTGGTAACCATGCTCAGGGGGTGGCCTATTCTTGTCATTTATTAAAAATAAATGGAAAAATTTATATGCCAAGCACCACGCCAAAGCAAAAGGTGAACCAGGTGAAATTTTGGGGCCGGGAGAATGTCGAAATTGTCTTAACCGGCGATACTTTTGATGATGCCTATGAGAAAGCAATCGCTTGCAGCCTCGCCGAAAATCGTACCTTTATCCATCCGTTTGATGATCTAGATGTCATCGCTGGTCAAGGCACGGTTGCCGTGGAGCTGTTAAATGACTGTCAGGAAAAGATTGATTATTTATTTGCGGCCATCGGCGGGGGAGGATTGATTTCCGGTGTTGGAACCTATTTGAAGGAATACTCACCCAATACAAAGCTAATCGGGGTGGAGCCGGCAGGGGCTCCTGGAATGAAGGAATCTATTTTAAAAGGAGAAGTAACACCGCTTGAGACCATTGATGCATTTGTCGATGGCGCAGCCGTTAAAAAGGTGGGTACAAAAACATTTCATATTTGTAAGGAACTGGTTGATGAAATTATCGAGGTTCCGGAAGGGAAGGTTTGTACAACACTATTAGCGTTATACAATGAAAATGCGATCGTTGTGGAACCAACAGGGGCCCTGTCAATCGCTGCCCTGGACAGCTATGCAGACAAAATTAAAGGAAAAAACGTGGTCTGTATTGTCAGCGGCGGGAATAATGATATTGGCAGGATGCAGGAGATTAAGGAACGCTCAATGATTTATGAAGGGCTGCAGCATTATTTTATTGTGCAATTCCCGCAGCGGCCAGGCGCGTTGCGTGAGTTTTTAGATGATGTGCTGGGACCAAATGATGATATCAGTCATTTTGAATACACGAAAAAGAACAATCGCGAAACAGGTCCTGCGTTAGTTGGAATTGAACTTAAGGATAAAGAGGATTACAAACCACTGATTGAGCGAATTAAAGCAAAAGGATTTTTATATCGTGAAGTCAATAAAGACAGTACGTTATTCCAAATGCTTGTATAAAAGGGAAGAGGATGACTTTATGTCATCCTCTTTTATAAATAAGACAGCTCACCTGCATGCTGATAGGAAGGATCATTGATTTCCAAAATGAAGCGTAAGATGTCTTCAGCTGCATGGGCGTTGATAAATTTTCTTTGGCTGTTAATAATTTTATTCAGTTTTTCACCATCGTTTTTAAGCAAATCATTAATGGTATCTTTTATATCACTTGTATCTTTACAGACAACACCTAAATTAGCTTTTTCTGCAAAGGCCGGATTTCCTTCTTCCTGACCTGGTAATGCACCTGTAATGATAATGGGTACATTAGCGGCTATCGCTTCAAACATCACATTCGGACTGCCTCTGGTAAAGGCAATATCTGAGGATAGCATGAGATCCTGAATATTTTTCGTGAATCCGTAAATCTCCACTTTATCGCCGTATTTACGAAGAGAGTGCTCTAATTTGGCTTTCAGCTTTTCATTACGGCCCGCGACAATTTTAATTTGGCAATCGAAGTTATCCAGCAGGTTCTCTGCGATATTTTTCATATTGCCAACACCTTCACCACCGCTCATAATTAAGCATTTTAAAGGTGTGCCATCTTCAAAGGATACCTTTTTCCGATTCCCTTTTCGGAAAAATCTTGAGCGGACGGGGAATCCCATTACTTTAATGTTTTCATTTGGAATCCCATATTCGATACATTTATCTTTCGCTTCAACGGTTGGGCTAATGATATAATGGGCCCGTTTATCCGCCCAAAGAGGATAAATGCTAACTAAGTCTGCAATTAGAATAATAAATGGTATTTTTATCTGGTTTTTCTCTAAAATATTTAAGATGGAACCATTAAAATTAGGATGAACAGATAAAATTAAATCCGGCTTAAATTCATCAAGTAATTTTAAAAAGTTATTCCTTATTAATACTTCAATAAAACTGTTCACTATTTCAGGCTTAACAGAAGATAAACTCCATACCATCTTCCATAAATTTTCTGAATTTCTCGTTAGTGGACCATATGATTTCCCAATACCAAGTAGAATTTGTCCGCCCATGGAGAATCCATCCACTACTTTAATTTCTACGTCATGGTTGCTGCCAAGCTTTTCGCACAATGATTCGGTTATGCTTTTATGGCCATGACCAGTATTGTCAGAAGATATTATTAGTACTTTTTTACCCATGTTACCAAGCCCTTCTTGAATATGTATAATCATTATAACAGACTAAAAATGATTTGATGGTGCCCATTTGAATATATTAATACATTTTTAATATATTCGTATATACTTAAGATAGTCGAAAATTGGGCAAAATACGATAAAAAATTATAAAGGGGAATTTATCTTCGTTGAACAGGAATAATTTGAAAATAAAATATACGATTTTTGTTTTTATCGCACTTGCTGCCTTTGATAATATCATAATTGGCTTATTTCCACCACTATTCCAGTATATAGCAAAGGATTTGCAGGTGGATATAGGAAAATTAGGTATTATTTCAGGTATTAATATCTTGGTGACAGCATTATCATCCATTTATTGGGGATACCTGTCAGGGAAATTCAAACGAAAACTTCTGATTATGCTTGGAACCATTATTTGGGTACTATCTGTTTTTTTAACCGCGCACAGCAAATCCTTTATGGAGCTTTTAGCTTATCAAATGTTAACAGGTATCGGGTTAGGCTGTATTGCTTCTATCGGTTTCAGTGTTTTAACCGATTATATTCCATACCGAAAACGGGCCATGATTTTGAGCCTGTGGGGTATGGCTCAAGGGTTGGGCGGAATCGGAGGATCCCTTTTAGCCTCATTAACGGCGACCGCCCATAGCTGGAGATGGCCATTTGAAATTGTTGGCATGGTTGGTTTCCTTTTGATTGTCCTCTACCTCTTTGTTCAAGAGCCTACAAGGGGTGAATCCGACCCTGAGCTGAAGGAATTCATAAAAAGCGGACAATCCTATGATTACAAAATTGAGGGAAAACAAATTTTCGAAATTTTAGTTAAAAGAAGTAATGTTTTCCTATTTTTACAGGCTTTTTTTATGAATATTTCAACCGGAAGCCTAATCTGGATGCCAACTTTGTTTATTTTTAAAATTCAGCAGCAGGGTTATAGTACGGAGACGGCCATGATTACCTCAGGGTATCTTTATGCGTTTTTTCAGCTTGGCGGCATGATGACGGTCTATTTCGGTCATCTCGGTGACAAATTACATAAGAAAACCTATAAGGGAAGGGCTTATTTAACGGCTATTTTTGTCTTCCTGACGATGCCATTTTACATAATTATGTTCAGTATTCCGATGACTAATTTATCCTTGCCCAGCGATAATAATGTCATCCTGATTTTAATGGCGATTATTAAACAAGTTTTTGTTAATCCATGGATTACCTTGATGTTTATCTTGTCGTTCCTGGCTTCTGCGGCACAATCAGCCAACACACCCAATTGGCTGGCATTGATTACGGACGTTAATTTTCCCGAGCACAGGGGAACAGCCTTTAGTATTGCCAATCTGTTTAACAGCATAGGGAGAACGATCGGCAATATCGGTGTCGGGATTTTATTAGGGCTTGTTGCAAAGCATTCCCATGAGCCATACAGTTACATTATTACCTTATCACTTTTACAAATCTTCCTTATTCCTTCTGCGGTAAGCTATATATTAATGGCGAAAAGAAATGTCAGCGATATCCAGCATATGAAGAAAGTATTAAAGAAACGATCAGAACAAAACTAGGAAGGTGCCTGTCACCTGGAAAGAACCAAAGCTGTCCTTCGGGCGGCTTTTTGTGCGACGGGCAGTCGCATAGAGTGTTAACTCAGTTAACACTCTTCTTTTCATTATCTGAAAGAGACGTCATCTCGGTGAAACGACTTGGAGAGGATAATGAAAATGAATCCCAGATGGTGAAAATCCATACCCGAGGAGACTGACCTAGCTCGGGAAGCTTAATCTAGGGCAACACCGTGAGGTGTTGTCTGAAGGAGATGCGGTAAATCGAGAGAAACGTAAGCGAATAGGTAGACCCTAATGCAATAAGTGTGAAGCACGGCGGCGAGATAAGTTGGCGACTTTTCGAAAAGTAAGGAAGCCCTCTCAAAAAGGCATTTCTCCTTTAGAAGTCAGAACGAGGAAATGTGACTTATAGCGTGATGGTGCAGGGTATGCTTAGAAGGGAAATGCGATGACCCCGTGAGAACTCCACCCTACCGAACAGGCAGGGTTCTAGTCTATAAGGGTAACCCGAAGTGACGAAGAATGGGTGGAGTAGTCAGACATTCTCATAGTACGGAAGTAACTTGATGACCATAACATCAAGTGAACGGAAGGGGAATGACCTATGGCTCCAAGTCATGAACAAGATGTAATGTTAACAATCATGTTACTGCGGTAAAACCGTTTGAATGTACATCAAGGAAAGGCGTGGAATACGCAATGAATCAAGAGTGGAAATTTAAGCTACACAGTGTTTATGGACAAATATTATTCGACCGAAGACTAACCCAATGCTTTGAACAAGTGAAAGCTAATAAGGGTGCAGGCGGTATCGATGGAGAAACAATAGAAAGTTATGAAGCTAATTTAAATGAAAACATCATGGCACTTTTAGACAGATTAAAGGCAAAGACCTATCAAGCTCAGCCAGTAAGGAGAGTTTACATTCCCAAGAAGAATGGGAAGAAACGACCACTTGGAATACTAACAATTGAAGATCGCATTGTACAACAAAGTGTAGTGAACGTACTTCAGCCCAAATTTGAAGATAATCTATTTCATAGTTGGTCAGTAGGTTACAGACCGAATCGTGGAGTTCAAAGAGCTTTACAAATAATTCTGTAGAATATTGAGCAAGGCTACAATCATATCTACGATTGTGATATAAAAGGATTCTTTGACAATATCCCTCATAAGAAACTAATCGAAGTTCTTAAGAAATATGTTTCGGACCGTACGGTCCTAGGGTTGGTTGAACAATGGCTGAAGGCTGGACACATGGAAGAAGGCAAACTAATCCACTCGGATTATGGAACCCCTCAAGGTGGTGTAATTTCACCACTTTTAGCAAATGTGTATTTAAATGAACTTGACTGGGAATGGGACTTGAACAACATTCGTTTTGTCCGCTATGCGGATGATTTTCTCCTCTTTGCAAAATCGAAAGATAGCATCGAGAGTGCAGCTTCTATAACTAGGGATAAGTTGAAAGAACTTGGACTTGAGATATCTAAAGAAAAGACTAAAATCGTCAACTTTAAGAAGGATGATTTTGATTTTCTAGGTTTCACGTTCCATCACTGGAGAAAAGGTAAGAAAGATAACAAGCTAGAATTTCATGTAACTCCAAAGGAAGAATCCGTCAAAGATTTTCGGTCGAAAATAAAGGACAAGACCCGTAAAACGCTTACGCTGAGTAAGGAAGAGTGGATTGAGCGAGTGAACCCAATTATCAGAGGGAAGGTCAACTATTACCTAACTATAGTTAATGCTATAAAAGATTAGTCGAGGGATTCCAAACCACTGTATTACAAGGTGGGTTCGAAGAACCCTGAAATCTTTAGATGGATACATAAGGAAAAGACTAAGAGTAGCTTTTATTCATAGACATCCTTCCCAAAGAAAAGGGATGAAGATGCAAAGTATTTGGAATAATGCCTTCTTTCTTAACATCAATCTGATTCCAACTTATTGGCTCTATTTAAATAAAGCATATGGATACACAAAGGAACAATACCTAAGTGATATGTCCAGAAAAGTTAAAAGAGACATTCAGAATCGAATCAAACGAGCAAAAGCAAAAGGTGAGGAGTATTTCACACCTCACCGTGTCCAAAAGATGCAAAATGCCTGGAATGCATCCTCTTGATTAAATTGTAACATTTGGTAAGCCGTATGCCTTAATAGGGCACGTACGGTTTGATAAGGGGGAAGCCTTGAGAAAGGTTTCCCTACTTTATTTATTTCAATTTATGGTGATAATATTGACATAGAATCAATCTAAAGTCTCACTGAAAAAAACATTAATATTCCATGAAAAAGCAAAATGCGTCGATGAAAAGTGATACATTTTAGGATAAGTATAAGAAGGAGTAGATCTTAAATGAGTAAACGAATTCTCGTAGTTGAAGATGAAACCCAAATTGCCAGGGTTTTAAAAATCGAGCTTGAGTTTGAAGGATATGAAGTGATTGTCGAGCATGACGGAAAATCCGGATTAAGCAAGGCATTGGAAAATAAAATAGATCTTATTTTATTAGATGTGATGCTTCCTGAATTAAATGGAATTGAAGTATTAAGAAGATTAAGAAAAACAGGCATACTCACCCCTGTTATCCTTTTGACCGCACGAAATATGACCCTTGATAAAGTTACTGGTTTGGATCAAGGAGCCAATGATTATATAACCAAGCCTTTTGAAATAGAAGAGCTGTTAGCGAGGGTTCGGGCCTGCATACGGGACCACGCCGGTCGTGTTGTCAATGAAGAGTCAACCGTTCTTTCCGTTGCAGACCTTCAAATCGACACGAATACCCGTGAAGTCAATCGAAACGGAAAAGTCATTTCGGTCACCCCGAAAGAATATGATTTGCTTGTCTATTTAGTGATGAATAAAAACAAAGTGGTCACTCGGGATAATATTATCACGAACGTTTGGGGCTATGAATATGAAGGGGAAACCAATGTAATTGACGTCTTTATCCGTCACCTCCGGAAAAAAGTGGAGGAAGGGTTTGACTCTGAATTAATTCAAACGATTCGTGGAGTGGGCTTTACGATCAGGGAGAAATAACATGAAAATCACCACAAAAATTAACCTGGTCACGACGGCTTGGCTGTTATGTTTGCTAGTGATTATTAATGTGGTTGTTTTTGTTTCTTTTTTAAAAATCACCGCAAATTTGGAAGAAGAAACGCTTTATCAAAAAGCAGCCGATATTATCAACGATATAAATACGGACAAACGAGCCACCAGTCTTGATGACCAATTAAAAGAATATTTAACGACCCATTCCTATATTAGGATAATAGGTCGGAATAATCAGGTCCTCAGCGAAGTGACCAATGATAAAAATTTGACCGATAATATTAAAGCAAAATATTCCAAGAAAAAGGTAACCCAAAGAAAAGTTCTTACCACAAGTACCGGTGATAAACAGGTTCTCTCGGTACGCGTTCCGTTAAAAAAGGACCATATTATGATAGGAACACTTGAGATTGGCGAAACCATGTCAGGTCTTGAAATGAGGAAGGATATTCTCCTCTCCATTCTTGGAATTGTTACTGTTTTATCCGGAATATTGTCATTGCTTGGCGGCAGATGGTTATCCAATTTCATTATGAAGCCGATATCAAATATGATCAAAACGATGGAGGATATAGAACAAAGCGGGGTACCCAAAAAAATCAACATCCAAACGAACACCCATGATGAGCTTGAAAAAATGGCCATGACCTTTAACAGGATGATCGAACGGCTCAGCGATAATATGGAAAAACAGGAGCAATTTATTTCAGATGCCTCACATGAATTAAAAACTCCTTTGACGGTCATTAAGAGCTACGCAAATCTCTTACGGCGACGAGGTGTTCAAAACAATGAGCTCTCTTCCGAAGCCATTGAAGCCATTTATTCGGAAGCAACAAGAATTCAAAAAATGACCGAAATGTTTTTAAATATGGCTACAACTGAAAAGGAACCCGCCTTAGAATTGAGGAAGGTAGAACTGATTTCTCTAGCAAAGGATATTCAAAAACAGCTTAAGGCCGCTTATAAAAGGGAGATCCATCTCCATTACCAGCAAGAATCCTTATTCATTCATGCAGATGAGCTTAAGCTAAAGCAAGTGATTATCATTTTACTTGACAATGCCATTAAGTACAGCCAGGAGAAAATAGATGTCTATTTAGAGGAGGACCAGCACCATACACGCATCCGCATTAAGGATTATGGTATTGGCATTCCTGCTCATGAAATCGAGCGGATTTTTGAACGGTTTTATCGTGTGGATAAAGCTCGCAGTCGAGAAACAGGCGGCACAGGATTAGGGCTTTCCATCGCAAAAAATATCATGAAATTGCATAAAGGAGAAATAAAAATAAAAAGTGAGGATGAAAAAGGAACTGAAGTCGAGTTGATTTTTCCAAATTCCTTGTAATCAAGGGAGGATGGGACTTGAAGCAAAGCCTTAGGAGCTGTTGGAGCTTCCTTACCTCTAACATGCAAACATCTTAAATTGCTATATTGACATAGTATTTCTTATTGCATAAAGTAGAGAAGGAATCATAACCTTGTGCTTTAGCTGCAAAAAGGAGATATCTCATGCATTGGCTAATTATTTGGGCTCCCATCGGAGAACTACTTTTTGGTTTCTTGTTTTATGCAAAGTTTGCAGAAAAATTGAAAGACATTGGAATGATGATGATGGTCCAAATCGTTTTATATGTTGTTCTCATGAATGGATTACTACTATTTGGCTATTTTCATCATTAGTGAGGCTGTCCCTTTGATTAGGAGGCAGCCTCTTTTTTAATGTATAATTATGGTATATTTTTCATGAATATATTTATGGATGGGGGAAATTTAATGGTTTTGCAAAGAGTAAGTTTGCTTACAATCGGTGCATTCAATTTACCTGCGCTTCGGAAATTTTACAAGTCACTCGGCTGGGAGGAGACGGCCATGAGCTCAGATCAATATGCCGTATTTAAAACGGCGGGCGTGCTGCTATCATTATTTCCGGTTGAGGAACTATCAAAGGATGCCGGGGTTGCGTTCACCCAAACCCATGAGGGCTATAAACCTGTCACCTTCGCGATCAATGTTGACCTCCCGGAACAAGTGGATGCCACAATTGAGGAAATTCGGGCAGCCGGAGCGAAAATCTTGAGAGAGCCAAGTGATGCTTTCTGGGGCGGCCGAACAGCCTATTTTTCTGATCCAGAAAATAATCTGTGGGAGGTTGCCTGGAATCCTTCATCGGTTTTTGATGAGAGAGGGGCAATGGTGACTTTTTAAAGTTAGGTTTAAGAAATAGTCGTCCGATGTACACAATGAAGTGGGCTTAATGCCCGAACCAGTGAAAAAAGATGGCTCACGGGCATTATGATGGGTTCTAAATGCCCGAACCAGTGAAAAAAACTGTTTCCTCGGTAACTTAAATAGTTACTATGTATTTTATCAACTTCATGAAAAACCGTTTTACGAGTTTTGGATCATTTATCTTATTTAATAAGTCCATTTTGAGCGATTCAAAATGTCATGTTTTTGAAAAGATATCCTTTTGTTAAAACTATAATGAAAACGTATATGGAATCGAGGAATGGTATGACCAAGCAAGAGGTTTTCAAAATATTGGCGATGATTGAATCTATTTATTCCTTTTGTATGGCAAAGGATGAAACAGTTACCAAGTGGTTTGAATTTTGTTCTTCGCTGGAATATGAAGAAGTGATGAAAAGACTTAAAAATCATATTCGCAGAAGTCCGTATCCTCCTGTTATCGCTGATTTTGCCGTTTTTCCAAATCATGATAGCGACAATTATCACTACCTCCATTGGATGAAGGAATATTCGATAAAATAAAAAGTAATATATAGCATACCGTTTCATTTTTTTTGCAAAATAACTGTCATTGACAGTAAAAAAATAAATTGATATATTGGTTTTATGAAAACAATTAAAATGATAGAGCGGCCTGTTTTACGGGATCAAATTTATGAGTCATTAAAAAAAGCCATTATTACATTGGAGTTGGAGCCCGGCCAACGGATCCTGGATAAAGATTTGGCAGCAGAATTCGGCGTAAGCCGAACCCCTGTCAGGGAAGCGCTTAAAAGGCTTGAAGATGAAGGGTTAATCGAGTCACTACCGGGTTCACAAACAAGGATTACCGAAATTCACATAGAGGAGGCCAGAAATGCTTTCACGGTTGTCGCTGCATTACATGCGCTGGCAGCGCGGCTTGCCGCACCGCATATTACAGATGAAGATATAAAATTAATGGAAGCCCGAAATTCCCAGCTGCGGCTCGCGTTAGAAAACAAAGATGTACTTGGGGCAGTAGAGGCTGATGATCAATTTCATCTCGTCCTCATAAAAGCTTCCGGTAATCAGGAGATTGAATACGCATTAGAGCGCATTATTCCAAAGGTTCGAAGGTTAGAATTTTCTAAGTTTAATTCAGTTGATGGTCTTGCATCGCTTGAGCAGCACCAAAGCATCATAACGGCTTGTAAAGGGAAAAACAGCATCCTCGCTTCCTTGCTAGTGGAAGAGAACTGGCTTAGCTTGAGCAGGTTTTTGATAGGGGAGTCAGAATAAAATAGTCCAATGAAAAGAGAGTGCGACAAAAGTCGTACTCTTTTTTTCACAATAAATAAAATTGTCAAAAAATGAATTGACCATTAAATCAATATGCGATATATTGGTTTTGTGCGATGAGACAATTCAAAATCGCTGTTTTACATAATGTTAAATTTCATCCGTCTTGTAGAATTGCTCAACAAATTTACGTTCCAAATTTGAGGGGGAATCGAATTGAGTACAACGACTAAAACAGCAGAAAACTTTGAAGTGCATGATGCAAAGGTATTAAATTGGGCAAAGGAAATCATTGAAAAGAGCACTTCGCCAAGGTTGATTCAAAAGGAAATCATTGATGCGGTAGACCGTAACGCTATTTGGCGGGGGAAGGAATGCCTTAATTTATTGGCACCAGAAGCACCGACAAGTCCAACCGTTCGGCAATTACTAGCATCAGAAGTTGGTACCAGAGCAGCCGAAGGACACATCGGTCCAACCCAACGCTGGTTTTCCGGTACCAAATATATTGATGAAATTGAATCATTGTGTGTGGAGCTTTTAAAAAAGGTCTTTCGTTGTCACTATGCAGATCACCGACTTGTAGCCAGCATGATTGGGAATATGACTGTTTATGCAGCCTTGACCAAACCGGGGGACAATATTTTAACGATTGCCCAGCCGCTGGGCGGCCATTCCAGCAATCGGCAGGATGGACCGGCAGGGATTCGCGGTTTGAATATTTACGATGTCCCAATGGACCCGGTTGATTTAGTGGTCGAACTCGTAGAATTCGAAAAAATAGCCAGGCAAGTGAAGCCTAAGCTGGTCACACTTGGAGCATCGATGACGCTTTTCCCATTCCCGATTAAAGAAATGTCTGAGATTGTAAACGAATGGGGCGGAAAGATTTTCTTTGATGGCGCCCATCAGCTTGGGCTCATCGGAGGCGGACAATTTCAGGATCCTTTGAATGAAGGAGCCTGCATTATGACTGGGTCCGCAGGAAAGACCTTTAGTGGACCGCAAAGCGGCATCATTGTGTGGAATGACCCTGAATTGACACAACCAGTGTGCGATACGATATTCCCTGCCCTTGCTGCAACGCATCAAGTAAACCGTGTGGCTGCATTGGCCGCATCAGCTGCGGAATTCCTTGCCTTCGGTACCGAGTATATGGCACAGATCGTCGCAAACGCGAAAGCGCTGGCAAAAGCGTTGCATGAAAGAGGCATCACCGTCCTTGGAGCACATAAAGGATTCACAGAAACACATCAAGTGATTCTTGACGTAAAGCGGTTCGGCGGCGGCCTGGAGGTTGCCCATAAGCTAGCGAAGGCGAATATCATCACCAATAAAAACCTGATACCAAGTGACAAACCGGAAGATTGGGATTTTCCAAGCGGGTTACGAATTGGTACAATCGAAATTACCCGATTAGGTATGAGGGAAAAGGAAATGGACGTGATTGCCGATTATATCGTTAGTGTTTTAGAGGATAGAGACAGCGTGGAAAACATCCGCAAACGAGTCATTGAAATGCGGTCCGCCTATCAAAAAATTCATTATTGTTTTGATTAAGAAAAAGAGGCAGACCCTTGGGAACGCCTCTTTTTCTATCTATTTATCTTGGGGCCAACGGTTTAACTGTTATGGCAGGAGAGCAGGTCTTGATAATGCAGTCTTCTATCTGATTTACCTGCAGCAATCCCAAATCAATTGCAGCTTTAATTTTTACCTCATCCGGTTTTTTAACGATTTGAATCAAATCATTCATTTGCAGTTCTTCCAATCTTTTTATCGCGACTTCATCATTATACTTTTCTGTATTCCGAATTTGCCTTTGGAGTTTATATCCGCTGATTGTCAGCTCACCTTTTAAATTTTTTCCGATCAACTGGTCGAAGTAATGATGGAAATGATCCTTTAATTGATTGATTTCCAGCTCGATTTCTTTTTTTTGCTTATTGAGTTCGTAATATTTAACTAACATGTCTCCTGTAATCAAGGTATCTTGGTTGTTTAACAAGCTGTTTCCCCCTTATGCGAACGGATATTCTATTTTATTAAAATAAAGGGGGGAATATGACGGTTATTTTGGTTCATTCAACTTGGTTGTTGATTTCCGTTTCGGGCGCTCGATTTCCGCGGGGAGGTCCGGGAGCCTCCTCGGCGCTTTTGGCGCCTGTGGGGTCTCCCATGACCTCTTCATCCCGCAGGACATTGAATAATCTTCCTCGATTATTCACCGCACGAAGAAAATGCGATAGCATTTTCGAGGAGGAGAGCGCCCTCCACTCCAATCAACAGTTGTAAAAAATCAACATTCGCCTTTTTTATAGCCAATAAGAAAAAGCCGTCATAAACGGCTTTTAATGGACTGTTTATTTTTTTAACCGATAGGGTACGGTCGTGACAATGACATTTTTCTGATAGATGAGATGAAGTCTTAATAGTAAACTTGATTGATTATGCAAAAAGTCATGCCATCGCTTTTTTGTTATGAATTGAGGAATCAGAACAGAAATTGTTAAATTATTTTCAGCTGCTTTTTCCTCAGCCAAGTCAATAAATCGGGCAACAGGTCTTAGTAAACTTCTGTAAGTGGAATACAAGGTTACAAGCCGAACATCCGGTTTCCACGCTTTCCATTTTTCCTCCATCTTTTTTTCACTTTCACGGTCAAATGCTACATAGACAGCAATGACGGTATTTCCAATTAGCTTTGCATAGTTCAAGGAATTTTCTACCACCTTTGTTATTCCTGCAACTGGAACGATGACGACATTTCCTTCAAACTGGATTGATTCTTCAGCAGCCATAATCCTAAGCTGTTCTCCAACCGCATCATAATGTCTTTTAATACTATGACACACATAAACAATAATCGGTAAGAAAATGAGGATATACCAGACCTGTGAAAATTTCGTGAGGAATAAAATCACCACGACTAGTAAGGTAATCAGGGCGCCAATTAAATTAATCGCCAATTTAAATATCCAGCCTTTTGGTCTCTCTCGTGACCATTTGACAATCATCCCTGTCTGGGAAAGGGTGAAAGGAATAAAAACACCAACTGCGTACAACGGTATAAGTCTTTCTGTGTTTCCACTGAAAATGATAATAAGCAATATGGATAAAATACTTAGGGTAATAATCCCATTGGAATAACCAAGCCGGTCTCCGCGATTTAGGAACATTCTTGGCATGTACTTGTCTGTTGCAAAATTGACAGCCAGCATTGGAAAAGCAGAAAAGCCAGTATTTGCTGCAAGCACCAAAATAAGCGCAGTAGTCCCTTGAACAAAATAATACAAAAAATTCCGTCCAAAAACCTTTGCTGCCATTTGAGACACTACCGTTTCAGATGTTTTAGGAGATATCCCCATCCAATAGGCTAAAAACATAGTTCCAGAGAATAGGATGGCTAGAATGGTCCCCATTAGGATTAAGGTTTTGACGGCGTTTTTTGCTTCCGGTTCTTTAAAATTAGGGACGGCATTTGAAACAGCTTCCACTCCTGTCAGTGCTGAACAGCCGGATGAAAAAGCACGGAGCAATAAAAAGAGGCTAATCCCTGGTACGGCCGTTCCGATTGATGGATGCATTTTTGCTGGAAAATGTCCATTTGCAATATTCCATAGTCCCACGCCAATAAGGAGCAAGAGCGCTAAAACAAATAAATAAACGGGATAAGCAAGGATAGATGCCGATTCCGTTACACCCCTAAGATTTAATATGGTGATCAAAATAACTAAAATTACGGCAATAATCACATTAAAAGGGTGCAACCAAGGGAAAGCAGATGTAATGGCATCCGTTCCGGCTGATACACTTACAGCAACAGTTAAAATATAATCCACTAATAAGGAGCCGCCAGCGATGAGCCCGGTATTTTTCCCAAGATTGCTTTTTGAGACCACATACGCACCGCCTCCATGAGGATAGGCAAAGATAATTTGCCGGTAGGACAGTATTAATGCAGTCAAAAGTATTAGGACACCAATGCCAATAGGGATTGAATACCAAAACGCCGTAAAACCGATTGTGGCTAAAACGATGATGACTTGTTCAGGACCATAAGCTACAGAAGAAAGGGCGTCTGAAGACAAAATGGCAAGAGCTTTTAAGACACCGAGTCTTTGTTCTCCTAATTCGTGCGTTTTAAGTGGCTTCCCGATTAGAGCCCTTTTTAATCGCATACATATACCTCCGTGAGTTGAAGCGAATGAATTTGTCAACTTAGAATTTGATAATGAGATTATCCTTCCCCCTAATACCACTTCTTAAGCAAATTTTAGAGATGATTCCAAAATCATCTTCCTGTAAAAAAATAGAGTTTTGGATCTTTATCCAAACTCTATTTTTACATGATTTAATTAAAAGAAACTGATTTTTGCCGTCCAGCTATCGCTAATATCCGAATCATAAACATTACAAATAGGGATCATTATGGGAGATATGTCACCGTTTTGCTCTCCAAATCCTTGATTCCGTTTATAGGATACAAAATGATCAATGAATTGGTTTGCGCCTAAATTAAAAAGGGATCCATTGTCGATGGAATTAATTTTAAGTCCCAAAAAATTAATGGCTACTGGGGCGAACAATGACATTCACACTCCTTGTAGATAATTAGATAATACTATTCTTAGCTGCATTACTATCCGTTAAATCAGGGTCAATGACCCAGGAGATTGGAATGTTAACGGGAGAAAGATCACCGTTTTGCTCTCCGACCCCCTGATTCCGTTTATATGAAACAAATTGATCGATAAATTGGTTTGGTCCAAAGGTAATAAATGACGAGTTATCAATGGCATTTACTTTAAAACCCAAAAAATTGATGGCAAAGGGGGCAACAAACATGCAAAACACTCCTTTAATGGGTTTCTTGTGAAAACTTATTTTTTATTCCTCGTTATAGAAATGGAAGGGGAATCGATGATTTCGTCATCAAGCGTTGAAGCAATTGGAATCATCGTGATGGTACAATCAGCCATTTGCTGTCCGAAGCCTTGATTCTTTTTCCCATTAACCTTATTTCCGATTAAACAGTTCGAACCAAACGAGACCACTCCGTTATGATCACTACTATTGATTTTAATTCCGCCTATATTAACCGTTGTAGGGATAAAAAACAAAGTCCATTCTCCTTTCCTTGTGTAAAAGCGGGTCTATATCTTTAGAGTTTATTCCGATATTTTGGAAAAAATGAATTTTATTAGTTACCATGCTTTCAAATTACCATTTTAAAAAGGAGTTTATAGTGACATAGCAGAATTTTACTTTGTATAAATTTTTTAAAGGAGAGGAAAGGAAAATGGAAAATCCTGTTGCATTATCCAGGACCACTCGAATCGAGTTTTATGATAAATCGCTGCATTTCGATATAGAACAGTATCAGTTACCAAATGAACAGCTTACATTCACCTCGCATCCCAAAACAGCGCTTATAGCCTGTGAAAATGATCCGGGTCGCTTTCCATTAGTCATCCTATCCGGACATGAAATTGCCGGGTTTTTTGTTCTTCATGGATGTGATGGAGTAAAAGTTTATTATGAGAATCAGCATGCAATACATATGAGAGCCTATTCGATTAATCAATCTTCACAGGGGAAGGGCATCGCTAAACTATCAATGAAATTTCTTCCTGAATTTGTAAAAGAACATTTCCCAGACATAAACGAAATCATTTTAGCGGTGAATCTTAAAAATACAAAGGAGCAGCACGTATACAAAACGGCCGGATTTATCAATAAAGGCATTCGCGCAATGGGAAGATGCGGAGAAATGCTAATCCTTCATTTAAAAATAAATAAGACTATCGAATAATCAACGGAAATGTCCACCTGGAACGGACAAAACCCATAAAAGTCCACGGATGGTGCCTGTCACCATTAATGTTGCCAATAAATATTTGGGAATGTAGGTAATTGCCTATGCTAATTTTTATCTTTGACATAGTCTAGACTGAAACCTATAAAAGGAGTGTGTGCAAATGTTGAATCTTGGCGGAATGGGAGGCATGCCTGGCATGGGCGGTATGCCTGGCATGGGCGGTATGCCTGGCATGGGCGGAATGCCTGGCATGGGCGGAATGCCTAGCATGGGCGGAATGCCTAGCATGGGCGGAATGCCTAGCATGGGCGGAATGCCTAGCATGGGCGGAATGCCTAGCACGGGCGGAATGCCTAGCATGGGCGGTATGCCCGGCATGGGCGGCATGCCTGGCATGAGCGGAATGTCAGGAATGCCCGGTATGAGCGGAATGTCAGGAATGCCCGGTATGAGCGGTATGTCAGGGATGCCTGGCATGGGCGGAATGTCAGGAATGCCCAGTACTGGCGGAATGTCAGGAATGCCCGGCATGGGCGGAATGTCAGGAATGCCCGGCATGGGCGGAATGCCAGGAATGCCCGGCATGGGCGGAATGTCAGGAATGCCCGGTATGGGCGGAATGTCAGGAATGCCCGGCCAACCAGGTATGGGAGCTATGGGAGGATTCCCAGGATCTGGATTCGGAGGCGTGGGAGGTTTTCCTGGCTATGCTGGACAGCCAGGCGTAGGGGGCTTCCCAAGCATGGGAGGAATCCCAGGTTCAATGGGCCATATGGGGTATTAAAGATTCATAACCTTAAATAATAGGAATGTAACGAATTAAAGTGTGTCCCAAATGATTTTTTTGGGGCATGTTTTTTTCTAGAAAGCCCTATAGGACCAATCTCGCTATTTTCCTTTTGAACATAAAAAAAGAAAGTGGCTTTCACCACTTTAAAGAAGGAAAAATGTTTGGGTTACTATAAGGTATGTAAATGGTGTACAGGCATGTAGTGAACTTGTCCCGTATGAAGAAATTTTTTAAAAAATGGGCTTAACAAATTTTTTGAATGATGTCGATCCTATTATTTTTGGGCGAATTAACAAGAGGAGAGACCTCGTAAGCTTCCATTTGCTCTTCGTCAAAAGGCCGTAAAAATTGCTGTAAAAAAGCAGAATCTGCTAGGGAGGGGTCCAGCCAAAGCCTTTCATCTTCCGGCTTTAATATGACCGGCATGCGGTCATGAATCCCTTTCATCAATTCATTCGGCAGTGTAGTAATGACTGAACAGGAATAGAGCAGCCTTCCATCCGGAGCTTTCCAGCTCTCCCATATACCCGCCATAGCGAACAAATCACTTGATTTCAGCTTAATTCGCATCGGTGTCTTGGTTTGGTCCTCATGACGCTTCCATTCAAAAAATGAGTCTGCCACAATCAGGCAGCGTTTTTTCTTAAAGGCATTCCTAAAGCTTGGTTTCTCAGCAACTGTCTCGGCACGGGCATTAATCATTTTATTGCCGACCGACGCATCTTTTGCCCATGAAGGAACAAGACCCCATTTTAAAAAGCCCATACGGTTTTGGCGTCCATCATTAATGACGGCTAAAACAGACTGAGAGGGAGCAATATTATAGCTGGGCTCATAATTTTCTGCTTCTAAAAAGGCTTGAATATCAAAACGGTTCAGGATTTCTTCTATTGAAGCTGTAAGGGTGAATCGGCCGCACATACATGTCACCTCAAGGGATTAATACAATTATTTTAGCAAATTACCAGATTAAATTTCAAAATAAAAAAATCAGAATAGTCCTAAATACCCGTCCTCATTTAGTCATTTTGAATTAATTTTCACTTTTTTGTCCTTTACCCCTTTAAAGGGTTGAATGAATATTTAGAAAATGGTAATATTAACTTGTTTAAATTCTTCTGAGTTTAGACCTCCTAAATATAGGTACATAGCCTAGACCACTATGTACTCCTTGAACCTCTGAATCATTGTTCAAAGGTTCTTTTTTTTGGGATGGAATTCTTGATAAAATGAAATGTAGGCGGAATTTTTCAGGAGGATTCAGCAAATGGACTTTAGGACAATTGAAGATTGGGACGAAGAATTATGGCGAAGAACTTGTTCTGTTTATAATGAAGCTTTTGCAGAAAAGGGTGCGAAGCCGGAGAGAGTGATCCGTAATATGTTTCGTAAACAGCTATGTTTTTTGCATGTGGCAGTTGAAGAGGAAACAATTATAGCGATGGCGATTACCGGCAAATTGCCAGGGATCAAGGCATTGCTGATTGACTATCTGGCTGTAGATCGTAAATTAAGAAACCATGGAATTGGCATGCAAATGATTTTATACATAAAGGACTGGGCAATTAAACAAAAGAATTTAGAGAGTATCATTATTGAGGTTGATGCTGACCAAAATTCCGAAAACAAAAAAAGGATTCAATTTTGGGAAAAGAGCGGGTTTACTCTTACAGATTACATACACCATTACATATGGGTGCCTGAACCGTATCAAGCGATGTATCTAAAATTGCTTCCTGATTCGAAAGTACCCGAAAATGGGGAAGACCTTTTTAATTTTATCGGCCATTTTCATAAGGCTTCGTTTCAAAACCTCCATTAAAGTGCATGAAAAAACGTCTGCTTTCCTGAAGGGACAGACGTTGTTCATTGTAAAAATCTTTTTTTCCATTCGGGTGAAGGGAGCATGCAGCTTTCTTTTTTTCCAAACCATCGATAACGATTTTTCGCTATGTAATCGTAAATAAGATCTCGTAAAAAAGGAGGGATGATTTGAAAAACAACAAGCAGCTTCCAGAATCCTTGTAATTTCCCAGCAATTCTCAATGCAGCACTCGACTTTCGATAAACTTTACCATGGTCGACAAGAATAATGCTTTTTATCTCACCATTAAAACCGTCCTGCTTTAATAATTTTTCTCCAGCTTCGCTTTGCATGGAAGCAAATTGAAAAATCCCCTCCGGATCTCTTTTAAGAATGAATTGAACACTTTTATTACAAAGATTACAAATCCCGTCAAATAAAATAATCCGCAACATACTTCACCTCCAATATACCTTCTCGTTAATAAATCATCACACTATATAAATTATGTCATGATTCATTTTGCCTAACAACAAATTCCTAAATGACAGGTTTTTTTCTTTATAAAAAAGGCAAAAAATGTTAAATTTTATAAAGAGCGAAAATTAAGTTTATAAGTTTCAGAGACATTAAATAAAGGGGAGGGCATCATGATGAACACACAATGGATTAAAAAAGCTCCCTATTTGCTGATCTTACTGGTCATCCCGATTTGTGCTTGTATTTATTCGTTATTAAACGAGCGGACCCAGGGGGCAGTTGATATTTCGACCTCAATTGATCACGCCATTCCATTCCTGCCGGTGTTCATCCTTCCTTATGGGGCTTGGTATGAATATTTATTTTTTTACTTAATCTATTTTTGTTTTAAGGATACGAAGGTTTATCTTAAAACAATGGGGATGATCGTGATCGGTGAATGTGTTTGTTTTATCATTTTCTTCTTTTTTCAAACAACGGTACCAAGGCCGGCAGTTGCTTCCGATCATTTTTTAAATAAGCTGATTTTAATGGTATACGCCTATGATCGCCCGTATAATTGCTTTCCAAGCATCCATGTTCTCACGAGTTTAGCCATTATGCTTGGATCATTCCACATTAAGAATAAACATAAAGCTCACGCGCTATGTATTCATCTACTTGGGACTTTCATCATTCTGTCAACACTTTTTGTCAAACAGCACGCCATTTACGATTTGATTGCGTCATTCTTATTGGTGACATTAATATACGGTTTTTTATTTGAAATGACAGCTTTTCGTATATCTGTAAAATCAAAACCTGTTTATCTAAAGGCGGCAGATAAAAAAGTGTCTAAAAAGACACTCCGAAAAAGCCTTTAAGTGCTTGTTTACCCAATAAGAAAAAAAAAATCATGTCATATGAATTGATTTGATATGATGCAGGTTTAAAAAGACTGATTCTCCTTTTGCCCCAATCAGTTCAATGAAATTATTTGAAATTCCTTGAACTTTTCCAAACATTTTCTCATTCTCGCCAGTATTAAAAACGACAAGCTCACCAATTAATTTTTCAATTTGAACTTCAAAGGATCGCGCAAATGTAAGATTAGAAGGATTAACTGGTAAGCTTGCATTACTTAAACCATAGGGTCTTTGATAATTTGTATAGGGAATTAACCATTTAAGATGGTTAAGCGAAATAAACATCGTTTTATAAATAGGAGAGTAAAAAACAAAATAATTATTCATAATGCTGATGATATAGCCATGGATCGATTGCTTGTTGGTCACAAATATTTCTGTAAAGATACCTTTTGCAAGGGTAAGCGTTTTTCTCAAAGAAATTTCTTCTTTATGATTATAGATGGGTGTTGGTTCGTTGCTAATAATGATTTCATCAATTTCATCTTTATTTAAAAACTGCCAATTTTGGATATGGATTGTGGGAATATATAAATAATCATCCCCATTAAAGAGAACCCATATATCGCTCCCAATATCAATAAGAATTCCTTTTAAAAATTTAGTTCCTGAAATTTCTAGCTTCACATATTTTCCGATCAGCTCTTTTAGATTCATTTAATCACTTCCATTATTTTTATTCAAAATAGGCAAAGATGAAGGAGGGATAAAGGGTATAGCGCCAAAAAAAGACATTGATGTTTAGAACCTTGATGATTTATTTCTTCGATTTGAACAGTCCTTAGCTGGATAACTAACTGGATAATATACATCGCTATCTTTTGTAATCGGTTCGCCTGCAAAACGGACCTTCCTTTTTTCTTCATTCATTTGCATGGAAGTATTCTCTTCGTTTTTTTCTAATTCAAGATTTGTTATTACTTTTTTCTGTAAATCGCTGCTTTGTTCTGAATTTTTATTTTTTTCAGAGGTTTTATTGGAGATGGCTTCCTTTGATTTAGAAGCGGTTGATTGATGGCTGGTTTTTGTTTCGTCTTTTTCCTTTTTTACAGTTGAACTTTTTTCAATAACATTATTTTTGTTTTCCTTAGAAGATTGCTTAGTTGATATGTTTGTTACTTTCTCTTCCGCCTTTTTGCTGCTTTTACTGTTTTCTTTTTTCTTTTCGCTTCTCTTTTTTTGTTCAGTTACTTCTTTTGTTTTTTTAGAAGAACTAACTTGTTTGCTTTCTGAAATTTTATCATTTTGTTTTACGGAATTATTAATTGATTTTAGCCAAACCTTTGTATTTACAGGCTTCGTGATCGTTTGAATATCTTTTTCAGGTTCCTTTTCCATTTTGATTTCATCATCTGCTAAAATATTGGTTTCATTTTCTGGAGAATTCCTTAATAAATTCACCAAAATTTCTACATGATTGTTTTCATCAGAAGGGTTGATCTTTTCTTGAGTGTCGCTGCTGCTTAGCCCTTTGATATCAGAGATTTCTATGATTTCTTCCGCTTTTTGCGGTTCTTCATTTGCTGCGGATGGCTCGGCAGTTGGTAACACTTCGTTTTCCATAACTGAAATCTCTTTAAATGGAGCAGGTTCGGTATCTGCGTCGATAATTAGTTCAGGCACTAATTCTAAAGTTTGAATTTCCAAGGGTGATTCTTCTGTACTATATTCTGGACTAAGGTTTGTTACTATTATTTCATTATCTAAAAGTGTATTTTCTGTTAAATTGGTATCTTTAGTTTCAAGTAATTCAATGATCTCATTAACAGGTTCAAGATTTATATTGTTTGATGAATCACTTGGTTCCGTTGGAGCGGTTGCTGATGGAATTGACAACTCCTGTTCCAGTTCCAAATTAGACATTTCAAGTGATAAATCTTCCGTTTTATTTTCAGGTATACGAAGTGTTTCGTTTATTTCGCTCCCTATAGGAGCATCAACTGTTGAATTAACCACATTGGTTTCAGGTAGTTCAATATTCTCATTAACAGGATCAACATTTACGGAGTTTGACCAAATCGTTTTTTCAAAAGGATCGATGGATAATTGCAAATGCAACTCTGGGTTATGTTCCAAAATGGGCATTTCCTGTGTTGGATTTTCCGTGTTTTCTTCTTGGATACTATTTATATCCTCTGTAACAATGGTCATTTGTACTTCTTCGTTTGAAATGGCTTTAGGCAATTCAATATCCTCATGAACAGGTTCATGATTTACTAAAGTAATACTTGTTTCTGTGTCCATTAGTATGAGAGGCACTTCCGCAACCTCATTTGTTTCTATACTAATCGAGCTTTCATCAAGATCAGACGATTTTATCGAGTTTGACCAAACCCATGAATAATCTGATTTTGGACTTAAAAAATTATGAAGGGCAGATTCATGTTCATCATTTAGCATTTCTTCTGAATTCGTAACCAGAGTATTCTCAGAAAGTATAGGAGGAGACTGATATGAAATATCTACAACGGTTTCAGCACTAAGGGCTGTATTTTCCTCTGATTGCAATAGGGATGGTTGACCGGAAAGCTCTTCTGTTGTTTCATCAATAATGGTTGGTAGTTCCTCTGATTGGACAAAGGATGGTTGACCGGAAAGCTCTTCTGTTGTTTCCTCAATAAGGGTTGGTAGTTCCTCTGATTGGACAAAGGATGGTTGACCGGAAAGCTCTTCTGTTGTTTCATCAATAATGGTTGGTAGTTCCTCTGATGCGACAAAAGATGGTTGACCGGAAAGTTCTTCGGTTGTTTCACCAATAATGGTTGGTAGTTCCTCTGATGCGACAAAAGATGGTTGACCGGAAAGTTCTTCGGTTGTTTCACCAATAAGGGTTGGTAGTTCTTCTGATGCGACAAAGGATGGTTGACCGGAAAGCTCTTCTGTTGTTTCCTCAATAAGGGTTGGTAGTTCCTCTGATTGGACAAAGGATGGTTGACCGGAAAGCTCTTCTGTTGTTTCCTCAATAAGGGTTGGTATTTCCTCTGATGAGACAAAGGATGATTGACCGGAAAGTTCTTCGATTGTTTCACCAATAAGGGTTGGTAGTTCCTCTGATTGGATGAAGGCTGGTTGATTGGAAAGTTCTTCTGTTGTTTCCTCAATAAGGGTTGGTATTTCCTCTGATGGGACCTGGGAGGGATTGTCGGAAACTTCCACGGTTTTTTCATCATTAAGGTCTATTATTTCACTTGATTGCTCCTGTGAAGGGTTTTCATTTAATTGACTTTCCTGATTAGTCGTATCGGATGTTCCTTTGTTTGAGTAGAAACTTTTCATAATGTTAGAAACATGTGATAGTTTGATTAAAATTCTGTCTTCATCACTAATTAGGGTAACAAAATCAGAATCAACATCGGTTATAACACCATCAAAAGTTTGATTATTTAAACAGAGGATTCTCACCCAAGAATGTTTCAATGAGTTTAATAACTGAAATAAGCTGCGAGTTCTCAAGTATCTAGACCCTATTTCCTCACTTTGATACTGTTTTGTATTTTTCGTGATGGCTTGTATTTTGTCAATATTATAATAATAAATGTAGTCATCTTCGTTTTGTAAGACAAGGTGATCGGCTTCAACACCCAATAAGGTCCCTTTAAAGATTTCTACACCTACATATAGATTCACACTGAAGCCTTTTAGTAAATCCAATGCAGCTGAAAATTTATCTAACCCCATTTTCAAGCCCCCTTTTTGGGATAGATTGTCGCCTCTCAATTAGAGAAGCGACAGATTTTTTACCTTTTATCGTTTCTTCCTGAACTTTTAGAATCTTCTTCTTCTTTCTGTGGTTCAAGCTTTAAGCCATAGCTGATATTTCTGATGTGAAACATTGCCAGACGTACCACTTCATCTTTATTGATGATGGAAACATAATCTTTATTCACATCTGTGAGTACACCTTCAATTTTTTCTGGCCCACGGTTGATTTGAACCCATTGAAATTTAACGCTATCTAAAAGATTGATGAATGTATCTGCTTTTTTGTATTCGAAGTCTTCTGGAATCACTAAGCCGAATTCGATTAAATCTTTTAAACTTTCCGTAATGCTCTTGACATGATCCATGGCATAATACATGACTCCATCCTTTTCAGTAAGGATAACAAAGCCATCATCAAAAACTTCTAATAATTTTCCGCTGCGGGATTCCGGACCATTTCTGTCAACTTTGATGATTTTGCCAACAAGTTTAGTCATCATTTCTTTGTTCATACAACTTTTTTCCTCCTTTTATAAAATAAACATTTACAATGCATCTATATGTATCATGGTGTGATGTTGTACTATAAAACTGCTTGTATTTTAAAAAATAGGCGAAAAAAAAAAGTATATGGGTCAGTTCCATATACTTATATAAGTATGGATAATTCTTTATTTAGAAAGGATTTTCTCTTCTTAATAAAATTCAAAATAAACTCTTTTTCGCCTTCCAAAATTTCCTGGTCGATTTGAATATAAGGATCTTGGTCTAGATACGGAACAATCTTTTGAAATATTTCGTCAATTTTAGGTTCTTGAACAGAAATACTGAATTGATTATCCAGGATATTGTTCAATATTTCCATATATTTCTTTTTAAAATGAGGATAGTAGAGGAGCCGTCCGGTAAGGGTGTTAAACCCAGTTATTGGAATATAATTGTATTTGAGTGGTTTACCGTGAAGGTTTCTTCCCCAAGTCCCATCATAATCCCAGGGAGTGATTTCAAATAAATTGGTTTCTCCATTTTTATAGAGAGCATAATTATGGATAAAACCATCATAATTTTGAGTGCAGACTATACCGGCAAGCCAAAGAAAGTACTTCTCCAGGTCCAATACCTTTTGAACTTCACGTTCAAAATCCTCATTTGGGAGCGAATTTATCATAGCGATAAAGTTCTTTAAATCATCGATCGCCCCTTTGTCCCCATATTTTATTGTATATCCCTCATCTAAACGTTTTTTTAGTTTCTGCTTGGGGGTCAACAAAGAAAAATTGGCACGATTATTGGTTGCATAAATAATCGGCCCTTTTGGTAAATTCCTTTTTTGTAGAAGAAATTGGTCAAAGGATTCAAGTTCCAAATAAATCCCTTTACAGTATCCGTTAATATAAAGCAGCACATGCTTGGAGTGTGGTGAGATTACCCCAATACTATCAAAGAAATCCAGGGAGAGTTTGTTCCTGCTGAGGGTTATATCAGTGAATTCAGCATTCAGATGAATTTCATGGGCACCATTAACTAAAAATGGTTTTTGAAAAACAATTCGATAAGATTTTTTCTTCCTGTCTCTTATAACATTACCTCTGTAAGAAACTCTGATTTGATAAAGACTGTCTCCAACCTTTAAGGCAGCGGCCACTTGATCATCATCCCAAACATCCTGATCCAGTTTTCTTAATAGCTTAGGATTAATTATAATTTCGTATTTCAACATATAAATACCCCTAAACATCATTTTTTTCTAGATATATGCACAATGTTCAGGTGATGTGCAGTATTGGGTATGAGTCTATATTTCTAAAAAATATATATTTGTCTATATCAAATAAGGTTATTCCCCCATAAATTGTATTTGAAGCATAATTTATTTCGAGAGTGGTGGGAAAACGAATGACAATTGCTATGGAAGATTTGCTTAAACAAGCTCAAGCAAATGGAGTCGTCCAATTTTTAGTAAACAATCCACGAAGAGTTGTTGTTGCAAAAGGTGGTGGTAATTCGAAAAATAGCAGCGGTAGTAGTGGAAGTAGCGGAAGTAGTGGCAGCCATAGCAGCAAGAGCAGCGGAAAGAGCAGCGGAAAGAGCAACGGCAGCGGAAAGAGCAATGGCAGCAACAAAAGCGGAAAGAGCAACGGCAGTAGGAATAGAAGCTGCAGCAGTGGCAGTAGCGGCAGCAGTGGAAGCTGTGGATGTAGCAGTGGATCCAGAGGCAGCGGCAAGAGTAATGGCAGCAACAAGAGCAGCGGAAAGAGCAATGGCAGCAACAAAAGCGGCAAGAGCAACGGCAGTAGGAATAGAAGTTGCAGCAGCGGAAGCTGTGGATGTAGTAGTGGCTCCAACGGCAGCAGAAAGAGCAACGGCAGTAACAAGAGCAGCGGCAAGAGCAATGGCAGCAACAAGAGCAGTGGCAAGAGCAGCGGAAAGAGCAACGGCAGTAGGAATAGAAGCTGCAGCAGCGGAAGTAGCGGCAGCAGTGGAAGCTGTGGATGTAGTAGTGGCTCCAACGGCAGCAGAAAGAGCAACGGCAGCAGAAAGAGCAACGGCAGCGGAAAGAGCAGCGGCAAGAGCAATGGCGGCAACAAAAGCGGAAAGAGCAACGGCAGTAGGAATAGAAGCTGCAGCAGTGGCAGTAGCGGCAGCAGTGGAAGCTGTGGATGTAGCAGTGGATCCAGAGGCAGCGGCAAGAGTAATGGCAGCAACAAGAGCAGCGGCAAGAGCAATGGCAGCAACAAGAGCAGTGGCAAGAGCAGCGGAAAGAGCAACGGCAGTAGGAATAGAAGCTGCAGCAGCGGAAGTAGCGGCAGCAGTGGAAGCTGTGGATGTAGCAGTGGATCCAGAGGCAGCGGCAAGAGTAATGGCAGCAACAAGAGCAGTGGCAAGAGCAGCGGAAAGAGCAACGGCAGTAGGAATAGAAGCTGCAGCAGCGGAAGTAGCGGCAGCAGTGGAAGCTGTGGATGTAGTAGTGGCTCCAACGGCAGCAGAAAGAGCAACGGCAGTAACAAGAGCAGCGGAAAGAGCAATGGCAGCAACAAGAGCAGTGGCAAGAGCAGCGGAAAGAGCAACGGCAGTAGCGGCAGCAGTGGAAGCTGTGGATGTAGTAGTGGCTCTAACGGCAGCAGAAAGAGCAACGGCAGTAACAAGAGCAGCGGCAAGAGCAATGGCAGCAACAAGAGCAGTGGCAAGAGCAGCGGCAAGAGCAACGGCAGTAGGAATAGAAGCTGCAGCAGCGGAAGTAGCGGCAGCAGTGGAAGCTGTGGATGTAGTAGTGGCTCCAACGGCAGCAGAAAGAGCAACGGCAGTAACAAGAGCAGCGGAAAGAGCAATGGCAGCAACAAGAGCAGTGGAAAGAGCAGCGGAAAGAGCAACGGCAGTAGGAATAGAAGTTGTAGCAGCGGAAGTAGCGGCAGCAGTGGAAGCTGTGGATGTAGTAGTGGCTCCAACGGCAGCAGAAAGAGCAACGGCAGTAACAAGAGCAGCGGAAAGAGCAATGGCAGCAACAAGAGCAGTGGCAAGAGCAGCGGCAAGAGCAGCGGCAAGAGTAACGGTAGTAGGAATAGAAGCTGCAGCAGCGGAAGTAGCGGCAGCAGTGGAAGCTGTGGATGTAGTAGTGGCTCCAACGGCAGCGGAAAGAGCAACGGTAGTAACAAGAGCAGCGGCAAGAGTAACGGCAGCGGAAAGAGCAATGGCAGCAACAAAAGCGGAAAGAGCAATGGCAGTAGGAATAGAAGCTGCAGCAGCGGAAGTAGCGGCAGCAGTGGAAGCTGTGGATGTAGTAGTGGCTCCAACGGCAGCAGAAAGAGCAACGGCAGTAACAAGAGCAGTGGCAAGAGTAACGGCAGCAACAAGAGCAGTGGCAAGAGCAGCGGAAAGAGCAACGGCAGTAGGAATAGAAGCTGCAGCAGCGGCAGCAGCGGTAGCAGTGGAAGCTGTGGATGTAGTAGTGGCTCAAACGGCAGCGGCAGGAGCAGCGGAAAGAGCAATGGCAGTAACAAGAGCAGCGGAAAGAGCAATGGCAGTAACAAGAGCAGCGGAAAGAGCAATGGCAGCAACAAGAGCAATGGCAGCAACAAGAGCAATGGCAGCAACAAGAGCAATGGCAGTAACAAGAGCAGCGGAAAGAGCAATGGAAGCTGCAAGAGCAACGGAAGCAATGGAAGTAGCAGTTGTGGATGTAACGGAAGTGGGTATTACGGTTATTATCCAAAAGTAAGTCATACCAGCTATGGGACTTATAAAAGATATGGTGGATCATCTAAACCGAGATACCAAGGAGAATACAATGAAAATACTAAATATCGAAGAAACAGGAGAAATGGAAATAAGTAAATATTGTGTGTACCAAAAATTAAAAACAAAAAATACTCCCAAAAAACGATACTAAGCCAGTATCGTTTTTTTATTTTTTTCCTTTTCTGATGGGAAGAAAAAAGGTCATTAAAATATTCTTCAATTTAGTATAAAGGCCTTAAAATACATAGTAAATTCCATGTCTATAGCTTAAAAAATAGGCAGAAATCTAGCGAATTTTTTTAAAATCTTTATAGATTTTTGCTGATTTCTTCAAATTCGAGATATTCGTTTAGTTCAACTCTTGTCTTCCTTCCGTATGATATAGCAAAGGACAAGAGGTGAGAGAAAAATAATACACGCTTAAAGGAATTCAAACTGAAGGGAGATAACATAATTATATGTATCATCAATCGACGGTCCTCATCACCATCTTCGCATTTTTGTTCACAATGGTTATGATCTTTATCCGTCCGAAAAACATGAATGAAACTATCCCCGCTGCCATCGGTGCGATTCTCGTTTTTTTTAGTGGAAGCGTTTCAATTGGGGATTTAATTGATATAAGCTCTAAAGTGACAGGAGCAGCGGTTACGATCATCGCAACAATTGTAATGGCAATTGTATTGGAAAGCTTTGGCTTTTTTAAATGGACGGCTGCACTAATTTTAAAAGTATCTAGAGGGTCTGGTATCCGATTGTTTTGGTTTACCCTGTTACTTTGCTTTTTAATGACTCTTTTCTTCAATAATGACGGTAGTATATTAATAACGACTCCAATTCTGATATTGATTTTAAACAACTTAGGGTTAAAAAATGGACAAAAAATACCTTATCTATTAAGTGGTGCTCTGATTGCAACGGCATCAAGTGCTCCAATCGGTGTTAGTAATATTGTTAACTTGATTGCTTTAAAAATTATTGGGATGGACCTTTATCTGCAAACGGAAATGATGTTTGTTCCAGGCGTCATCGGGCTCCTTTTCTTAGCCTTTTTATTGTATTTAGTTTTCAAAAAAGACCTGCCTAAAGAAATTAGAATGCACTCCTATTCCATGCCCCTCCAAAAAAATCGCATTTACCATCCACTTCAACAAAACTCAGAAGATTTATTTGAAAAACAAAAGAAGCTTATGCTCTATATGCTCGGGTTTGTCTTTATCGTCAGGATCAGTCTTTTTGTGGCATCCTTTATCGGAATATCTGTTTCATTGGTTGCCGTTATTGGCTCCCTCACCTTATTGATGTGGAGATGGGTCTATCTAAAAATTAGTCCCAGAGATGTTATTCGTAAAATCCCGTGGCATATATTAATCTTTGCGTTCAGCATGTACGTCATTGTTTTTGGACTTCACAATATCGGATTAACCGCGTTTTTATTAACACACTTAAAACCGATGGTTCAAGATAGTTTGCTGCACGCAAGCATTACCATGGGGATTATCACAGCTCTCTTAGCCAATATTTTTAATAATCATCCAGCTTTAATGGTTGCTACCTTAACCTTAACTGACATGGGTTTACAACCTCTCTTATTAAAAACTGTCTATTTATCAAATATCATCGGCAGTGATATGGGGTCATTGATCTTGCCGATTGGGACACTGGCAACACTGATTTGGATGCATATTCTTAAAAAAAATCATATCAAAATTACATGGCCGGAATATATTCGAGTCACTATTATCGTGATACCGCTAACGTTAATCTTTACACTTGGATGTTTATACCTTTGGCTGCTGCTCGTATTCGTATAGTCAAAAAAAGGATTCATCAAATGATGGATCCTTTAATCTTTTTTTAGTGATTGAACATATTGATCAGACATTTTCATGTAATCTAATATGGTGGTTTCGTTCTTGAGCGCTGTTTTCGTGGCAAGGCTCTTTTTTCTTTTATCCAGACTCATGATTTCTCCTTCATCGTTTGTTTTTCCTGGAGAAAACCGATAGGACTGATTTATATAGGTGCCGGTCGGGGCATAAAAACGAATGCCGATCAGATTGTTTTTGGAGTTGATAAGATCGGTTCCAAAGATTACTTGTTTACTTAGGTCAACGCCTGCCAAGTTTGAAATCGTAGGATAAATATCAACTAACCCTCCATCCGTAAGCACTTTTTTACCATTTTTTTCAAAGGGCATTTTTATGATAAGCGGTATATTCAAATGATCTAAAACATTATCGTAATCTCTTTTGAAAATCCCTTTAACCAATTGGGTATCATGTTGATTTTTCATTTGGAGCCCTTGATGATCACCGTAAATAACGATGAGCGAGTCATCGTACAAACCTGCCTTTTTAAGGTTTTCGATAAATTGCCCAAATGCATAATCTGCATAGCTGACGGCTTGCAAATAAGAGCCAACCATAGAATTGTCAAACTGTCCTGGTAACTGAATCGCCAATTTCTTTTTCGAATCAGGAAGCTTAAAGGGAAAATGGCTTGATAAGGAAATAATGTGGGCGTAAAATTTTTTTCCTGATTTTTTAAAATCCGCAAGTTTTTCCGCTGTTTTTTTATACATAACTTCATCGGAAGTACCGTATGAAATAACGTCATTGACTCCAAAGTATTTTTTATCAAAAAATTCATCAAACCCAAGAGACCGATAGAGTTGATTACGGTTCCAAAATGAAACATCATTAGCATGGAATGTTGCAGTATGGTAGCCGTTTTCCTCGAGAACCCTTGGCAGGCCCGGCACCGTTTTACCGGCAACAACAGATGACATCGGCGTACTTCCTAATGCATAAATGGAGGTATTCGTAATAAATTCTGCGTCAGAGGTATTTCCTTTGCCGACCTGTGTATAAAAATGAGGAAAATAATAGGCACTTTTAAGGAGCTTATTTAGATTAGGGGTCACTTCCGATCCATTAATCTTAAGATTTAATAAAAAATTCTGCATAGATTCCAATTGAATCAAAATGATATTTTTATTCTTTGCAATCCCATGAAAATGAAGAGTATCTTTAGATATTCCAGGGCGTTTTTTTTCTAATGTCTCTGCATTTATATGAGCTTCTTCCGTTAAAGTGGCAGAAATTCCGTTCACAGCATCAGAGAGCTGATAGCCTAGCAAACCTAATTTTTCAAATTTACTTAATTCATTAATCGTGTTTAAGGAATTGAAAATGCTCCATCCCATAAATAAAAGCAAAAATTTCGAGAGCCGGCCTGTCGTTTTACTGGTTAAAGAAAGTTGCAAACCAGAAAAATATTTTTTTATTTTTGGCCAGAAGCAAAGCAAAATAAAATCCGCAAAAAGCCAAAGATATTGGATTTTTAGTAATGCAAAAATACCATCAGAAATCTCACCAACCTGATTGATCTGTCCAATGGAATGAAACGTGAAAATCGAATGATAGTACTGGAAATAGAGCAGGGTAGTAAGGCATAAGAGAGTATAGACTGCATCCATGATTACAAGCAGGTAATTAGCTAATTTGTTTTTGATGGAAGAAATGACCAAGATCAAGCAAAACAAAAAAGAGAGTTCCGTTAAAAAATCTTTTAATCCAAAAGAATCCATGATTGCGTATTTTAGATAAAGGAATTTTGATAGTAAGGAGCAAAAAACAAACATACTGAGTGGTGTAATTTTAGTCTTCATCATGCACCTGCCAAAAATGATTTTTACAACCACTATCTTAACCAAAACGATAAGGAAGAAAACAAGCAATTTTTAAATACGGCCCTACAGCATATTTTTAAATCTAGTCTGTTTTAAAAGTAGTTTTAATGGAAACCATTATGAAAAGGGTCAATGACCAAGCAATTCAATCTTATGATTGGTTGCGGCTGGTGTCGCAGCGCAGCCATGTTTTTTTAAATGGGATTTCTTCTTAAGTCTATAACTTTTCAGGAGGACAACGATGGATATTTCCAAAATTCTAGCTTTAATCCCTTTAGGTTTGTATGCACTGCTAACCTTATACATTAACCTCAATACGGTCTATTATATAATTTTAAGTCTATTTGGATTTGGAAGGGCCAAACGGGATTATCAATTAAAGGATGACGAAACCAAGTTTCTCATTTTGGTTGCCGCCCACAATGAAGAGCAAGTTATCGGTTCAACCATTCAAAATCTCAAAGAAATTCGTTACCGAAAAGATTTATATGATATTTATATTGTCAATGATAATAGTACGGATCGTACTGGAGAAATATGTGATGAGCTAGGAATGAAACATATAGACACGAACCAAAACCTATTTGCAAGAGAAGGAGTAGGGAAACCGGCGGGCTTACAATATGCACTTCGCTATTTGGGATTTCGAGACCTCCCTGAAAAGTATGATTGTTTACTCATTCTGGATGCTGATAATCATGTCGATCCCGGTATTTTAAAAGAATTAAATTCCCAGTATATCGCAAAAGGAAAACCTGAAGCCATTCAAGCCTATTTGGATTCTAAAAACTCTACTACCATCTTGTCTTTGGGGTATGCCACAAGCTATTATTTGTCAAACCGATTTTTTCAATTGGCAAAATATCGGATTGGTCTTACCAATTCCATCGGAGGAACCGGATTCATCGTCCGGCTGGATTATCTAATGAAACATGGCGGATTTCGCTTTGATTCCCTTACAGAAGATGTAGAGCTGGAAATGGAGATTGTCAAAGATGATGGGCGAGTATTATGGAATCATTTTGTGCGGATTTATGATGAAAAACCAGATAATTTAAAAATGAGTTTAAAACAGAGGACAAGATGGTCACAGGGACATTGGTTTGTCGCTTTTACCACCTATAAAACTTTGCTTATTAAATTGTTAAAGGATAAAGGAAAGTTAAGGATTCTTGATCAATTGATTTATCTGTTTGGTATGGCACGGGCCGTTCAAATGGCTGTTGCTTTCGTTGGCATCCTGGTCACTATCATTTACCAATCAGCGACAAATGATTTCCAATCGGCCACGCATTTGGGTACCCGATTTATTAATGTTATTCTTGGATCCAGCATTGTTACGCTTGTTTTGTTTACGTATCAATTTTTAATTTGTATGCCGTATGCTGTTAAAGCTGACAGCAAAAACAAATATAATCTATTTTCGATGATCGCTTCCATTATTTATTATGGCTACACCTATATTTATGCCCAGGTAGTTGGCTTAATTAAATGGCGGCATCAACATACTTGGGTAAAGACAGCCCATTCCAAAACCCTGCTACACCATAAAAAAGTGAAGGAATAGTCCTTCACTTTTTTTGCTGGGCTCTTTTAAATTAGGTTGTTGATTTCCGCTCCGGACACTCGCTTTCCGCGGGGAGGTCCGAGAGCCTCCTCGGCGCTTTAGGCGCCTGCGGGGTCTCCCGTGACCTCTTCATCCCGCAGGAGTCGAGTGCCCTCCGCTCCAATCAACAGTTGTGAAAAGTCAACATAATCCTTTAACACAGCCTTTTGCAAAATGGGTACCATCCATTTTAATTATCGTCCACTATGATAATAGTGTTCCATCATTTCTTTTGGAACCATACTTCCTCCGGTAGCCCAGACGATATGTGTGGCATGGGCCATTTTTTCAGTCGAGATATGCTTACGTAAATAATCATCACCATTTTGAGCTAACTGGATCGGTCCGATCATTCCTGCCAAGGCAGAAGGTTCTAAGTGGATACCTTCTTGGTCTACGAGTGCCCGGAGAAGCTTTAACAGTTGTTCATCGGTGACAGTATAATCGCCGCTCAAAAACCGTTCGATGATTTTACCAACAAAACTCGATGGTCTGCCGACCGCTAGTCCATCGGCTTCTGTTAAATTATCAATTCCAATATCCTGTACTGAAACTTTATCATGCAGGCCTGTCATCAACCCGAGCAGCATACATGGGGAGTGGGTTGGTTCTGCAAAAAAACAGTGAACATGATCCTGGAATGCTAATTTCAACCCAAAAGCGACCCCACCAGGACCGCCGCCAACTCCACACGGAAGGTAAACAAATAAAGGATGATTTTCATCGATGATGATGTTCATTTCCGCTAATTGTTTTTTCAAACGGAAAGCGGCAACAGAATAGCCTAAAAATAGGTCGCTTGAATTTTCATCATCAACAAAATAGCAGGAAGGATCGGCCTGTGCCTGGTACCGACCCGCTTCAACGGCTTTACTGTAATCCGCTTCATATTCAATCACCGTTACATTTTTGCTTCTAAGTAAATCCTTTTTCCATTGCTTAGCATCAAGTGACATATGAACCGTCACCTTAAACCCCAGCATCGCACTTATGATACCAATACTTAGTCCTAAATTGCCGGTAGAACCAACCGCAATTGAATACTGAGAGAAGAAAGATTTGAAGCGGTTACTCGCTAATATGGAATAATCATCTTGTGAGGTTAACAATTGGTGTTCAAATGCTAGTTTTTCTGCGTGCTTTAGAATTTCATAGATTCCGCCGCGAGCTTTAATAGAACCTGAAATAGGAAGATGACTATCACATTTTAAGAGTAATTGACCAAAAATCTGTTGATGAAACTCTTCTTCTAAATATTGCTTCATTTTGGGTATTTTCACCAATGGCGATTCGATAATCCCATTTAACTCTTTTGTTTCGGGAAACACTTTGGCTATGTAAGGAGCAAAACGCTGCAATCTTTCCTCTGCTTCTTTAACATCTTCGATGCTAAGAGGAGATTTTTGAATACCAGTATGGAAGGGCTCGATTTTTGGATTGATCCAAAATACTTCTTCAAGAGAAATGAGTTTATCCAGTAGGGGATACTGTTTTTTCCAGGAATGCAAATCTATTTCTGCCATTTTTCTGCCTCCTATTGCAATCATCATTCAATACTAGTAGTTTACCATATCGTGCGGACACCAGGCTTAATTTCGATGAAAAATAGGTTCGCAGAAATAACATAAAAAGGGTGTCTAATCTAGACACCCTGATTTCTCTTATATTTCAAAAAAATGATTGATTCTATCCAATTTTAACAGATTTCCGATAAAGAAAGAGCCGAAAATGCCATAGACTGCACTGACTTCGTCAAATCTGGTTTCATAGATTAATTTTTTAAATTGAAGGGCATCATCAGAAAATAAGGAAACGCCCCATTCATAGTCATCAAAACCCACAGAGCCTGTGACAATTCTCTTTACTTGTTCGGAGTAGGGTCTGCCTGTTTCAATATGCTCAAACATTAATCTTTTGCGCTCTTCGACTGGTAACATAAACCAGTTTGTTTTTTCTCCACGAAGTTTACTCATTGGATAAAAACAAATGTAATCATTTTTAGGAATGACAGGGTAAAGCTTGGAACGCATGATTGGGTCCTCATAAGGATTGGACGTCATTTGCGAGTAACTGCTTTTTTCGATAACGGATACGTACGAATACGCAGGTTTAGTATAATCAGCAAGAGCTGTTTTGTTAAATTCTGTTTTGATTTCTATAAGGTCCTTCATGGTCGGGCGGAGGACCATAAACAACAGGTCTGCTTTTTGTCCAGCCACTGTATAGACTGAATGGCTTCCGTTTTTTTCTTGCTCGATCATTCCCCATTTTTCTAATAGGACTTTAAATTCATTAAGTACAAGCTCTCGCTCCGCTTCAGTAGCCAATTTCCATTTTGTCCAGTCCATAATGCGAAAATCATGCAAGCAATACCAGCCTTCGATCGTTTTCATCGCTTGGTTCATTCAAATCACTCCAAAGTTATCTATTACTTTCTACCTTTTAAATGATAATGATTTTCACCAGACAATGTTGTGATAAATATCACTATATAAAAATTCTCCAAAGATGTTAGATCATTTTGATTCATCGCTAGTTTTTGTATATAATAAACATAAATCTATAGGCGATGGGATTCGCCATCTCTATCCGGATGACCTACGACTTCTACCTGATTTTTCCTGGTAGGGGTCTGTTTTTTTGGAGGAATGTTTAATGAATGTAATCGCAGTTGGGATAGGCGGCTTTTTGGGTGCCATTATTCGGTATTTGGAAGGAAGACTGATTCTGCCTGTATCTGGATTTCCCGTCGGAACTTTAGTAATCAACCTTGTAGGATGTTTATTTCTTGCCTGGTTTTTAACGGTGACAACGAGCAAATGGAAAATAAATCAAAATATTAAATTGGCCATTGGTACCGGCTTTACCGGAGCGTATACCACATTTTCTACCTTTTCGGTCGAAACATTGCATTTATTAAAAAATCATCAGTACTTATTTGCTTCTCTTTATGTTTTGTCGAGCATCCTTGGGGGAATTGCATTGGCCTTCCTAGGGGTAAAATTGGCTTTAAAATCTGTACACTCGGCAGGGGAGACGAAGGGAGACCTTGAATGATGTTATTGGTTGGGTTAGGCGGCATATTTGGTGCGATTGCCCGCTTTTTACTGGGAAAGTGGATTACAGCCAAGAAAACGGGTCCATTTCCAATGGGAACATGGGTCATAAATTTAAGCGGTTCGTTCGTCCTTGGATTCCTTGCCGTATTACATGACGGGAAGGCCATTTCGGATTGGGTTTGGTTTTTATGCGGTACTGGTTTTCTTGGTGCGTATACGACCTTTTCCACCTTCGGCTACGAAACCATCCAGCTGATTCAGAAACAAAAAGCAAAAATCGCGATACTCTATGTTTTTACTTCTGTGTTACTAGGAGTTATTTTCGCTTGGATTGGCGCTTCTTTTGGCAGCGTTATAATATATTAAAATTTAATTAAATCCTTTTTATTTCCTGCAGATTCTACTATAATGATAATTGTTGTTTAATCCATTCCTATAAAATATTATTTTAAAAAATAGATAAGGTAGAAATGAGGCGGTTTAATTTGAATTATGAATTATTTAAAGCTATAAATGGGCTTGCAGGTCATCATCATCTATTAGATAGTGTTATGACCTTTGTGAGTCAACGAGCGTTAATCATTTATGCATTGGTTTTACTTGTTATGTGGTTTGTGGGGAAAGAAAAAAATAAATACACGGTTGTTTATGCGGTCATTACTGGTGCTTTAGGCTTAATCATCAACGTTGTCATTGGACATATACATTACGAAGCACGACCATTTGTCACCCACAAGGTCACTTTGCTGCTTCCACATGCAGCCGATGCTTCATTTCCAAGTGATCATACAACCGGAGCCTTTTCGTTAGCATTGGCAGTGCTTTACCGTCATCGAAAAATCGGTGTAGGAATGTTATTGTTCGCAGTATTGACAGGTTTTTCACGGATTTATGTAGGGCACCATTATCCATTTGATGTCCTTGGAAGTATTGTCGTATCACTTGTCGTAAGTGTGGTTGTCGTTTTGGCAAGGCCGATAACTGCGCCAATTGCACGGATGATTATTAAAATCTATAATCAAATTCCGCTTGTACCGAAAAATTCACCAAGCGAAAATAAATTAAATCATTAATCAAAAGCTTGGAGCTGGGTCTCCAAGCTTTTTTTAATTAGGAGTGATACAAATGATAAATGCCATTATCTTATTTATCCTTGCCGGCTTGGCCGAGATAGGTGGCGGCTATTTAGTCTGGCTTTGGCTTAGAGAAGGGTATTCATACTGGTTTGGAATCATTGGCAGCATCATTTTAGTCATTTATGGAATCATCCCGACATTCCAGCATTTCCCTTCTTTTGGAAGAGTTTATGCTGCCTATGGAGGCGTTTTTATTATTCTTGCCGTATTATGGGGCTGGGCAGTCGACAAAAAAACGCCTGATCTCTATGACTGGATCGGCTCGATTATTTGTTTAATCGGCGTTTCGGTCATGCTTTGGGCACCGCGTCACTAGAATCAGTTTTATCCTTCCTACACAATGGATGGATACTTCCCAGGCTTTAAGAGCGGGTGATAATTTGTAAGTATCTTCCAAGGAAAAAGGACCTAATCTGGTCCTTTTTCTTTGGAAACACTCTATTTGTTTTTTATACTGGTGATCCCCAGTGCAGCATTGTCCCATAAAATTTTTTCGACCATTTTCCGTTGATGTTCTTCACATCGAATCATTAGAACAATTTCTGCTGTGATTTTAGATAACCCCTTTTTATACTTTCTTAATATTAAATATTTAAATAATAAACCGATGATCAATCCACTAACCGCACCAATAAGTCCCCAAATAATCGGACCCCATTTTAAAACATATCCGTAAATGCTCCCCAACAGCATTAAACACGTCCCTAATATGGCACCGCCATCAAATAAACTAAAACCATCCGCTTTATGAATGGAATCAAATAGTTGCATGGGCTCTGTCCTTTTATCCAGAGGGGCCGCCAATATTTTTTCTTTAGGAATCTCACTTTGTTCAAGGGCAGAAATGGCGAGTTCAATAAATAGAGAATTCTCAAAAGTTGCAATCACAAACATATGCTTCACACTCACTAAATGGGATATTCAAATTGATTATCTTGATATTTTTGCCGTAAATATTTTGATATTTCTTTTTCAAATAGTTTGTTATTTTCAATTGCTGAAACATAAGCATCATAAATAATAAAAAGGTATATGGATGGAAAATAAAGGGCCCACTGCATATCCAGCACTGCTTTTGCCTGTTCAAAATGTCCTAACATGGTTAGGTGGATCGCATACAGAATATGACCGTAATAACAAATTCCAACCGTGTAAACAAAGATAAAAAAGCCTGAAATGACATTATGAAGATAAAGATGACCAAGACCAGGGAATAAAGCAGACCATGCAAAAGCGACCCATGGTTTTCGCTTATCCATGTAGTTCATGTCCCAAGACCCCATTTTTATAGGCAAAGTTGGCGCATCCTCGCGATCGGCCAATAAATATTGTTTGTTCAAATCTACCGTTGTTCGATAGCCATCCCAGATCCCAAACATATAAATGGAAACATAAAGTATTAACCATCGTTCATTTAAAACTTCTTTTGCTTTGTCAAAATCACCTAATAGAGAATATAAAATTCCCAGATTTACATTTGCGACGCCATTAATAAAAGTTTCCCAGATAATCAAAATAAACGCTGCCACATATCGATGCTGCATAAGATGGCCAAATCCCGGATAGGAAAAGGAAAAAAAGGCGACCACCCATGGATTCTTTAAATGTAATTGGCTAGTAGTAAATTGTGATAAAAAAGCCCTTTGTCTGCGAAAGGGAGGAATTAGATTCATGTTTGTTCCTCTTTGGTAATTAGATTTACAATACTAACATTTCCTATTTGATGCAAGATTATTAATATTTTCCACATCCTTTTTAAAAGCAATATTGTCTTTTCAAAAAAGCGAGAAAAAATTCTGAATGGGATAAACTAAGAAAATCCTTCTATAATATCATCAAAAGAAAGGAATGAAAGGGTGATAATATGACCATTTCCAATTCATATCAACCTGGACAAATCGTTTATGTGATTATTCGGAACCCGCATGCACAGGATGTAGCTAATGTCCAAGAAGCTGCTGTTGTTCAAAACCCTGAAGCACCCGACCAATTGGCTCTTTTTCTGTATGAAACCTATTATCCTTTAAATGATGAAGTAGCCGTTTATCAGACTGCCGGTGAAGCTGAAAATGCCTATCAGGAAGCATTTGGTTTTACGGAATTAGAGGATTACTATGGTTAAGCCCTTTGTTCCTCAGCTCGTTTATGTTGAGCCAGGCGCATTGGATTATCCGCTTGGAAAAGAGTTAACTGCAAAATTTAAGAGTATGGGAATTGAGGTGAGAGAAACCACATCACATAACCAAATTCGAAACTTGCCAGGGGATACGGATTTTCAACGGTACCGGATTGCAAAATCAACATTGGTGATTGGAGTAAGGAAAACCTTAAAGTTCGATACTTCCAAACCATCAGCTGAATATGCGATCCCTTTTGTAACAGGGTGCATGGGGCATTGTCATTATTGTTACTTACAAACCACAATGGGGAGCAAGCCCTACATCCGTACATATGTCAATATTGATGACATTTTTGAAGCAGCGGAAAATTACATGAAGGAACGTGCCCCGGAACCGACGAGATTTGAAGCATCCTGTACTTCAGATGTTGTGGGGGTGGACCATTTAACCCACACCCTAAAAAAAGCAATTGAATTTTTCGGCCAATCAGAGTATGGTCAACTGCGGTTTGTGACCAAATTCGCTCATGTTGATCATTTACTGGATGCCAAGCATAATGGACGAACCCGATTTCGATTCAGTATGAACGATGAATATATTATCAAGACGTTTGAACCCGGTACTTCAAGGCAACAGGAAAGAATGGAAGCAGCCAGAAAGGTTGCGGATGCGGGATTCCCTCTAGGCTTCATTATTGCGCCCATTTATTTGCATGAAGGGTGGAAAGAGGGATACAAAGAAATGTTTGAGAAGCTGGAAGCCGAGCTTCCCAATCATGCCAAAAAAGATTTAACTTTTGAAATGATTCAACACCGTTTTACCAAACCAGCAAAGCGCGTAATTGAAAAAAATTATCCGATGACAAAATTGGAGCTTGACGAGTCCAAAAGGAAATGGAAATGGGGCCGTTATGGAATAGGGAAGTATGTGTATACAGACCAGGAGCAGGAGGATATCAAGGATACGCTCGGAAGCTATATCCACACCTATTTTCCTGAAGCAAAAATTGAATATTTCACATAAAAAAGATAAAAGGGCTTCAGCCCTTTTATCTTTTTTATGTTAATTAAACCACATTTATTTTAGGGGTTTGTCCTATACCATTCTCTTTTTTTTGAATATTTTAAATATAAAAGGCAGGTGAGTTACATGTATTTGGTTGGATTCTATTCACCAAAAGCAAAATCAGGTGTGACGGAATTGTCTTTGTCGGTTTATTATTGGCTTAAAACAAACACCACTTTATCTGCTGCATTTATTTCCTATGGGACGCTTGAAAAAGAAAGAATATCAAATGAGTTAATTCATGAATTTTCGAAACTGTCATTAACTGAAAAAAAACAAAAAGTGAAAAAGATGAAAAAAGAATACGACATTATTATTTACGATGCTTCCAGTCAGCTTTCAGAAGGGGTATTGAAACTTTTGCCCATTGTGGACAGGCTATTTGTTGTCGGGGAAGAAAATAAGGATTTTGCCTTAAAACTTGCTCAAATCATCGAATTTGATAAAATTTTTGATCATCGAGTTAAAAATTTTATTACCCACCTAAAAGGAAATAAAACATATATTATCCGTGAAAATAAAGAACACCAGATCATAGGGTTTAATCATTCCAAACAAGAAACAAATGATATCGGGCAAATGATCTATACAGACTATGTTACACATTATATTAATAAGAAACTAATTGAAAAAAACGAAAATATTTATAAGAAAATTAAACGAATTCCGAAAAAAGACCTGTTTACCGGCTTATATGAGTTAGGTATAGATTTTGAAAAAGCATTATTATTTCATAACTATGTCATTTTACGTGAAGCATTAGGCCAAAATTACGATGAAGCATTGGAAACCCTTTTTCCATACTTAATCAAATCCTCATTTGAAGAACTATTAGACAAGTTTCGAAATGAATTATTTTTAATAACAAAATTAAAAATTTGAAAAAGCGTGGCCCATTTTGGCCACGCTTTATTAAGCAGCTTTTTTCTTTTGAATCGATAGAGTTTTTTTCGAACGCATAATAAGTGGATAAAGAGCAATTCCTACCACATACAATGCGATCCCTAATAGGAATGTTTTCATGTTGGATGTTCCGGCAATAATGACGTAAATCGCGTAAACTGTAGCAAGAATGGAAATGATTCCATCTGTGAAACGTCCTTTTGTGTTTTTATAAGCGTCACCCAAGACGACCAATTTTACCTGATACATCGCTGTTGCGGCATATGGCAGTAGGTAGGCGAGCGTCGCCACTTGAACCACAAAATTAAAGGCATTGCTTAGCGTATCTGAAATCGTTAAGAAAAGGAAAATCTGAGAAAATGCATTGGTCAGAACCAGAGACGTTACCGGAACGCCATTTTTGTTTTCTTTCTTAAATATTGGTGGAAACAGCCCTTGCTTTGCAGCTTGATAAGGAGCTTCCGCACTTAAGAAGATCCAGCCGATGGTTGTCCCCGTTAACGAAATAAGATCGAAAATAGCCATTACATAACTAACATTATGACCTACTACTTTTTGCAGCGCATCGACAAGCGGTTTGTCCGCATGCATCAATTCATTCTGTGTCAAACTTCCCATAACAAGCATGGTAATCCCTACATAAATGACTAACGAAATCACAAGTCCAAGAACGGTCGCCTTCTTAATATCTGCTTGCTTTTTGGCACGTTTTGAAAACATAATGGCCGATTCGATTCCCACAAATGCCCAAAGGGTCGTCACCGCAGCATTATTGACCTGGCCGAGCAGGCTTAGTGAAGCTCCATTATCGCCAGTACGAGGCTGGACAAGTGGTAAAATATTTGTTTTTTGAAACGCAAAAAGGGTAAAACAAATGAAAATTAAAAATCCAATTACTTTTGTCGCAGTGGCAACAAAGTTAATTTGTCCTGTTCTCTCTATTCCTCGAAGAATGATCGCATTCATGACCCAAAGCACGATGGTACAAATGATGAAGGTGATGAAGCCTCCGACTTTGACCGTAAAGGAGCCGATTGTAAACAGCTTTGCGGTGCTGGTCATAATAGGAAAAAACGTTGAAAGATAGCCAATAAATGTCGTTAATACAGCGACATTACCGGATACGTTCGCGATCCAATATCCCCAAGAGACAACATATCCGGACATCACGCCTGCGCGTGATCCTTCCGGAAATAGCGCTTTGGCATACATTTGAACGCCGCCATTTAGATCAGGCTTTCGTAGAGATAAATTCCCAAATACCAGTGAAAGCATCAATACCCCTAACCCTGTCAAAAGCCATGCAAGCAATACACCAGCTGGGCTCGCTGCTTTAGCAAGGGATTGTGGCAGCATAAAGATCCCTGAACCAACCATATTTCCGACCACGAGAGCAGTTAGGAGCCAAAGTCCCAATTTATTTTTATTCATATATAATCCCCCAATATAATTATCCATCAACATGTATGTTCATACAACATCGTTCATTTTACTCTGTTACGCTAAAGGATTCAATCCTTTTTTTATAAAGGTGGAAGTTACATGCTTTGGAATAAAAATGAAACTTTCTGCAAAACTCTTACTCTGAAATCAAGGGAGATTTATATTCGGATAGCCAATGTGGAATACTCTATGTATTCAAGATGAAATCCTCTGAATAATGGGTAAGGAAGTGAAAGCGTGTCAGAGACAGATATGACAAAATACGAAAAAAAAATTATCGTTCGCAACACCAAGATCGAAGACATTGATGAAATTATCGCCTTAGGGAGAAGATGCTTCCCAAATATGGAGCCCTGGAAGAGAGAGCAATTAGTAAGCCACATCCGAATCTTTCCTGAAGGACAGTTCTGTGTAGAATATGAGGATAAAATCGTTGGTTCCTGTTCCAGTCTAATTGTTAATTTCGATGAATACGAGGATCAGCACACGTGGGAAACCATTACGGATAATGGATATATCACCAACCACGATCCACATGGATTTAATCTCTATGGGATTGAAGTAATGGTGGACCCAGAGTACCGCAGGATGAAGTTGGGTCATCGCCTTTATGAAGCACGTAAGGAACTTGCACGCCAATTGAACCTTCAAAGTATCATAATCGGAGGGAGAATCCCGAATTATCACAAATACAAGTCCGAAATGACAGCACGTGAGTATGTTGCCGCAGTGGAAAAGCACAGTATTTATGACCCGGTGCTGTCTTTTCAGCTTCTTCAAGGGTTTACCATTAAACGGATTAATACCAGGTATCTCCCAGATGATGAGGCATCTGCTTCTTTCGCAACCTTGATGGAATGGAATAACATTGATTATTTGCCAAAGTCACGCCGTGTTTATCGTGCATCGTTCCCAGTGAGAATTTGTGCCATCCAATATATGATGAAAAAAATAGATTGCTTTTCAGAATTTACTCGCCAAGTGGAGTACTATGTCAATGTTGCTTCTGATTTCGGTTCAGATTTTGCCGTTTTTCCAGAGTTGTTTACAACCCAGTTGATGTCGTTTTTAGAAGAAAAACGGCCAGACAAGGCCGTTCGCCTTCTAGCCACTTATACAGATCCATATATCGAGCTGTTTACTGAATTGGCTGTCCGATATAACGTCAATATTGTCGGCGGATCTCATTTTGAGGAAGTCGAGGGGGATATATATAACGTTGCTTATCTATTTCGCCGAGACGGTACCATCGAAAAGCAGTCGAAAATTCATGCGACTCCTAATGAAAAAAAATGGTGGGGCATTTCCGAGGGGAATAAAATTAATGTGTTTGACACGGACTGCGGTAAAATTGCTATTCAAATTTGTTATGACATCGAGTTTCCAGAACTTGCTCGTATCGCTGCCGATAATGGAGCAAATATCATTTTTGTGCCATTCTGTACAGATGATCGCCAAGGTTATTTACGAGTTCGATATTGTGCCCAGGCACGAGCGGTTGAGAACCAACTCTACACTTGTATTGCCGGCACAGTGGGAAACTTGACACACGTAGAGAACATGGATATTCAGTACGCACAGTCAGGAATTTTCTGTCCTTCTGATTTTGAATTTGCCAGAGATGGAATTGTGGGGGAATGTGATGCAAATGTCGATACGGTTGTCGTTGGTGACGTTGACCTCGAGAAGTTAAGAAGGTCACGAAATTCCGGTTCAGTAAGGCAATTGCATGATCGCCGGCATGATTTGTACCGGATTGAATTAAAGGATGTCACAGTTGATCAGGATAATTAACAGAGTGGGGGTTATCATGAATCCATCAAATAAAGAGCGTCGTGATATGGAAATTGCATTAGAGCAGCTTAGCCCATTTGAATTAAAGAACAAACTTATTGACCTCGCAAAAGGGCGAAAGAAAATCACCCGAGCGATGCTTGATGCAGGACGTGGAAATCCCAACTGGATTGCAGCTACACCACGTGAAGCCTTTTTTGCCCTCGGACAATTTGCGGTATTAGAATCCCGCCGAATCTGGAATGAAAATGATCTCGCCGGCATGCCAAACCATAAAGGTACAGCAGAACGATTTGAGGAGTATTTCAAGGCAAATCAGCATGTACCAGGTATTCATTTTCTAAAAGATATCATTGATTATGGCATCCAAGAGAAACATTTTAAACCGGACGAGTGGGTATATGAATTGGTGGACGGTATAATCGGAGATAACTATCCAGTGCCTGACCGAATGCTGGTTCGGGTTGAACAGATTGTTCATGATTTTTTATTGAAGGAGTTAATCGGTAATGACCTGTCGATTGGTAAATTTGATCTTTTTGCCGTTGAAGGTGCTACAGCGGCAATGTGCTATATTTTTGATACATTAATCGTAAATTACTTACTTCCTCATGGGTCCAAGATTGCTGTCATGGTGCCGATTTTTCCACCTTACATAGAAATTCCGCAACTTGCAAGATATCATTTTGATGTCGTCGAGATTCGGGCATTGGCAGTGGATAAGGATGGCCGCCATACTTGGCAATACCCAGACAGTGAATTAGACAAGTTGGCAGATCAGGAAATCAAAGCTTTGTTTTTAGTTAATCCAAGCAATCCTCCTTCTGTTGCCATCGCACCGGAATCGATTCAGCGTATCATCGAAATTGTCGAAAATAGTAATCCAAATCTTATGATCATTTCAGATGATGTTTACGGCACTTTTGTAGACAATTTTCAATCGCTGATGGCTTATTTACCATTCAATACAATAGGAGTCTATTCCTTTTCCAAGTATTTTGGGGTCACTGGTTGGCGATTAGGAACGATTGCCGTTCATCAAACAAATCTATTTGATCAATTATTGGAGCAGTTACCGAAAGAACAAAAAGAAAGCTTGCACAAAAGGTATTTTTCTCTTACGCAGCATCCAGAGGAAATAAAGTTTATTGATCGATTGGTAGCAGACAGCAGAACCGTGGCCCTTAACCACACCGCTGGACTTTCTACGCCCCAACAAGTTCAAATGGCAATGTTCGCCCTATTTGCACTGCTTGATAAAACCAATCGATACAAGCAGCAAACGAAAGATATTTGTCATCGAAGAATGCGCCTGCTTTATGAAGGACTGGGTTTACCTCTGCCTAACCTGCCAAATGATGCTGACTATTACACAGAGATCGATCTGGAGGAATGGGCCAATCAAAATTATGGGAAGGATTTTACTGAATTTCTCCAAAAAAATTATGAGCCAGTGGATATCTTATTTCGATTGGCAGAAAATTCTGCCATTGTATTGTTGAGCGGGGGAGGATTCCGAGCACCTACATGGTCGATTCGCGTCTCACTCGCCAATTTGGATGATCAAGCCTATTCTGAAATTGGACATGAGCTGCGAAACGCTCTTCAAGAGTATGTAAATGAATGGAAACAATCGATGGATTGAGGTTTCCCATACTTCTGGCATTAGAGGTTTATTGGCGCTTTTTCAATGGGGGTAGACCGGAGTCTTTTATACTAAATATTCATTTAAAAACCGAAGGACTCGCCTTTCATATTCTTCTTTAAAAACCAAATAGGAATTAATATGTTCAACTCCTTCTGTCAGCCATAATTCTTTATGGTGACCTGATGATATACATTGAATGATTTTTTCGCTTTCAGCATATGGAATCGCTTCATCACTCTTACTGTGGATTAAGAAAAACGATTTTCCTTTTCCGTTTTTCACATTTTTTATAGGTGAAACTTCAAGGGGGTTTATTTTAAGGAGTTTTTGCATTGAATTCATGATCATTGGTGTAAACGGACGTCTCGGCAATTTGGACCAAAAAGAAAGATTGTCTTTTAAATAAGCTTCTAAATCACTAAAAGGGCTGTCGGCAATGACTGCAGAAACACTCGGATGCTCGCACCCGGTAACAAGCGCAGTGGAAGCACCCATACTCCAACCAAGAAGAGCGATTTTTTCTTGTTCTTTTTTCTTCATTGCATAGTCAATGGCAGAAAAAAGATCATGTTTTTCAAAGTAGCCGATCCCGGTTGTTCTTCCGTGCGATTTACCGGCATTACGGAAATCAAACATAAGAACATTATATCCTTGTTCAGTAAGGGCTTTGGCTAGCAGCAGTCCTTGAATTCCTTCCATGGCTCGTTCATTTGTATAGCCATGGGCAGTAATGACCACTTTATTACTTTTAGTGGAAGAACAAGCTGGGATCCACCAGCCCGAAAGCTTTACCAAGTCTTTTCGGCTAAAAAATTCAATTTCTTCGTATTCTAATCCGTAATCCTTGGGATTTTTCGTGGTCCTTGCCGGGAATGGATGAGTGAGGTAAAAGCCAACGGTAAGAGGAGCGAGGAAAAATACAATCGGTGCGACCAATAGCGATCGCCAAAGCGATTTTCTTTTTTTCTCTTTTGTCATCATCATCTCCTCCTTCCCATTTTTTAAGGTATCGATGATATATCATATGTCGATGGAAAGGAGGAGGCGATAAATGGAGAGTAAATCTTATTTTACTACTTTTTACTTTTTTCTTTTAAATTTTGTTTTTCCAGAATTGATGATTTCCACTTCAATATTAATCTTCCTCAGCATATTGGAATCAAGCTTTAATTCAGCTTTTTTACTTAAGTGATGCCATAATTTTGGATCCTTCCTATATAATGCATCAGACAAACGATACACGTCGGCATTCCGTTTTAGTCCTTCCTTATACGTATTTTTTATCTGATTTTGGATAGCAGTAACGGCTTTCTTTTTAAGTTCTTCTTCTGTAGTGGCCTGATCCATCTGAATGAGCGTTCCCTTACTTTTTACATGCAAGGTATAAAAAAGATCATTATCTGAAATATTGGGTATGATCTTTGGTTTAGGCTTTTGGAAAACAATCGTGCCTAAAACCTTATTGCCGTTATATAGATATAGAGGTGCCCGTACTGAATTTTTTTGAACCCACCTTAAACCTTCTATTTCAGAACTTGTTAAATGACCTTTAAAATGATAGTTCTGGATAATCCCTACACCATCATTTTTAGTGACATCGAAAGGAGCCTTATCCTTGTTCCATTTAGTATTCGTTGTAGACAAAAAGGGCAGAATGGCCGTTTTACTTCCATCATTTAATTGAGCAATAAACTCATACAATTGAATAGGTTTAGCAGTGGAGTATTGACGATAATTACTCATTGGACTTGTTAATTTTGAATAAGCAGGTGAGTAGCTCATAATAGGCTTGGCTGTAAACAAATCCATTAAGGGGCGCGATGTGCCATAGACCCAAATCGTATTGCGAATATCATTAAATCGATCAGTAGTATCTAATGCAGCCTTAATCAGTTCAGGGTGTTTTAAAGCCTGTTCACTAAAAACCATAGCTGCCAGATGTGACCAGGAAACATGCTGTTGAGCTGTGTGATAAATCATATCAGTGGCGAGATCAAATGATTTTCCTTCGCCTTTGCCAATCCATATTGGCTGGGCAGTAGTCTGTCCACCAACTCCTTCTTGTTTTGCCACGTTAGAAAAACTAATAACCTGAAAATATACCTTGACTTTATGATCTTGATAATCGATTCCAATTGCGTGAATATAGCGAGTATGCTCAATTTCCTGCGAATCCCAGCAACCAGCTAAGCATAAAGGTAAAGTGATAAAAAAACTGAACCACTTCCATTTCATGATGGATTACCACCTTGACGAGATTGATCTTTTGAGGTTAGAGCTGAAGAGCGCTCTTTTTCTTTACTTTTAGGAACTCGTAATAAGCCGGGAATCAATTCCTTAGGATTTAAGGAACTAATAGTGGATAAGTAAGAGACTCCAAATGATTCCAAATTAGCTAAGTAAATTAAGATACAAAAAGCAGAAATAAAAAAACCTACGATACCTAAAATGGACGAAGCAATAACGACAAAAAACCTTAAAAGTGAAACGGTACCAATTAATGCTTGACTCACCAAAGTAAAAGTGGAAAGGATTGAAATCGCTGTGGCGACAAGGATACCGGGGGAGGTAAAACCAGCACTTATGGCAGCTTGTCCGATAATTAATCCACCCACAACGGAAAGGGTTTGGCCAATAGCAGCCGGTAACCTGAGGCCGGCTTCACGAAAAAGTTCAAATAGAAACAACATAATAATGCATTCTAATTGAGCTGGAAACGGAACACCTTGCCTTGAGACTGATAAGGTAGCTAATAATGTAAAAGGTAATTGGTCAGAATGAAAAGAAATTAACGATATCCAGAATCCAGGAAAAAGAAGGGAGATAAACAATCCGCATATTCTTAATAAACGTTCAGCTGAAACGAACAGGTAGGGGAAATGGGCGTCTTCTGGTGTTTTAATAAGTAAGGACAAGGTTGCAGGTGCAATCAAAGCCGTTGGGATACCGTCAATTATCAACACAAACCTTCCTCGGAGCAAAGAGTCTGCGATAAAATCAGGCCTTCCACTATAGGAACAAACTGGGAAAATAGTGAAAGGTGAACGTTGTAACAGTAATTCCTCCAATTGATTTGATCCAATAATCCCATCCACCTTCAAATCCAATAACCGTTCTCTGATATTTTGGATAATCGTTGGTTTGGCAATATCATGAATATATAATAAAGCTATTCTTGTCTGCGTTCTTTCACCTACTGTAAATTGTTCGTATTGTAAACTAGCGGTTCTCAGACGTTTGCGAATAATCGCTACATTTGTTGAGAGATTTTCAATTAAGCCATCTTTAGGACCTTGTATGGAAAGTTCAAGATTGGGTTCTTCGGGTGACCGACTTGGCGGATTAGAAATATCGATTGCATGCAGAAGAGCCAATTTAGGCAGTAAAATAAAAAGCTGTCCGCTAAAAACCCGAATAATCACTTCCTGTTTCATTTGATCATGATCCATGCTATCCAAATGAAAAACTTTTTCTTTTGCCAGCGTTTCATCATGAAACCAAGGATCATTCATACCCATTTTCACAAGCAAAGGTAAAATTACTTCATTTATCTTTTCTGAATTACATAATCCTTCACAGTAAAAGAGGAGAGATTCATGTTCAGCAATCTGGACCGTTTGAAAAGAAACATCTGCACAATGACAAAACCATTCTTTTACAGTTGTTTCTGTGATTTCTCTCGGGTTACCATGTTTTTTCTTATTCCCATGAAATGGTTCCTTCATTCTCATATCTTCACCTTCTTTATTCTTGAAGTGATAAAAAGATTAAGAGCAATCAAGATTGAGATTGCTGTAACCACAACAAAACTCCAAGGAAAATAAACCGTTAAGAAATCAAAATATTTCATATCGCTAACCGGAAAAATGGCGAAAAAAATATAAACAAGATACAAACTGACGAGTACCCAAATACGTGGTCGTTTCTTATTTATTTTGAATAGGTCAACCAATAAAAATGTGGTTAGAGATATCCGAATAAAAGCCCCGGATAACCATTGATAAACCGATAAAAAATCCAAATGCTCAATGTAACGCCCGATCGATACTAATCGCCATTCTTCAAATGCAGGATAACGAAAGTTTTCTGCTTCATCCGGTCCAAATTCTGTTATCGCTCCGATAGACGGCCCTAAAATTAAAATCATTAAAGAGAAATAAAGAATAAACATCGTGCGCCATTTAACAGGGGAATTAAGATGCTGAACCATGAATGTGATGACAATCATTTCAATGAAACCAGATCCAACATAAAATGAGCCCATAAAAACAGGTTGAAATCCATTCTCTAAAATGGGTTTTAACATGGTGAAATTCTTATGTGGAATATTGGCTGTCATAACAAAAAAACCAAAGAAAACGACAAAGGGTAGCAGTACTCCTGATGTAATGCCAATTGAGCGTATTCCTGAGTAGCTATTATAAAAACAAATCAAACTTAAAGCTAAAGCAATGACAATACCTGGTGTGTTTGGCAAATAAAACGAATTAAACGCGATGGTTTCTCTTAAAGTGATCGCACTCATAAAAAGTAAATATAAACCGAAAATGATTAAAAAAAGAAAGGAAATTAAGGTGCCAAATCGTTCTTTAAGCAAGATGGCGAAATGTTTGGATTCTGTTTTTTTTATAATATAGTACAGTAATGGGACCCAAAGTAAAAAAACACCTGTGGATAAAAAAATAGATAACCAGGCGTCACGTTTTGAAGTTTGGAGCAACAAAGGCATCAGCATAACATGATTCAATAACCCTGTTGACAAAATAATCATGCTGGACATTTCTACTGTATTGATTTTTTGCTTCATGTTCTTCTCTTTTCCCATTGAAATGAAATTTTTATTATTAAATAAGTTTTTGCCGCATCATTTCCTCGTTCTATTATTCACCATGGTGGATTTCTTATCCAAGATTGGAAAAAGTAGAATCCACATATTAAAAACCAGTAAGGAAAAATAAAATCAACGATTTGGTCATTTATTTCCCATCGTTTTTACACATATTATGAGAGAAGGTTTAGAAATTTTATTATTTGAAGGGCAAAATTTTAGGCCCAAAGAGGTGGAGTTTTGATGAAATGCCTTAATTGTGACTATGATAATCCGGAAGAAGTGAAGTTTTGCTTAAATTGTGGCAATGACTTTTTAAGCGACAACACCGTTACCGATCAAAAAAGTTTATTTTATGAGTTTGCCCATTATGTGGACATGGTTCCACGGTTTGAACGTTCAGTAGAACCTAAATTTCGGAATATATTCTCAAGGGTGTTTCGGAAACATAGTGATCTTGAAGCGGAGCGGCTGTTTATCGTTGGTACAGCGCTTACCACGCCCAAACTTGAGGAAGTAAAGGAGACCTGGCCAAAACCATGGCTATTTGCAAGGGTTTTTCTCATTGGCTTAATCGCATACTTGGGATTGTACGTGGGTGTCAGTTTGTTCGGTAATATAAACTTTATTCCGGGTCTTATCCTTGTCGGAGCTTTTGCTGTACCATTTACAACACTGATTTTCTTCTGGGAAATGAATGCCCCTCAAAATATTGCGATTTATAAAATTGTTTATGTCGTGTTTATCGGCGGGATTCTTTCGATGTTAGTAGCGTTGGTGTTTTATGATATCCTTCGAAATAATATTAATCCCATTACCATTGGAATTGTTGAGGAACTATCAAAAGTGATAACCGTCATTTATTTTGTACGAAATCTTAAATACAGATATATACTTAATGGTCTTCTTATAGGAGCCGCCGTAGGCGTCGGCTTCGCGGCCTTTGAAACCGCAGGTTATGCTTTAAGGGCCCTCATTTCCGGCAACTTCCACACGCTTTTTTTCACGATCCTGCAGCGGAGTATTTTTGCACCAGGAGGGCATGTAGCTTGGTCAGGTTTGACTGGTGCCGCCACGTGCCTGGTACAAGGTAACAGGAAATTTGAGTTTAATATGATGCTGCAACCTAAATTTATCCGTATTTTTGTTCTTGTTGTTTCCATGCATGCACTTTGGGACTCGCCGATTCCAGGCTTTTTCCCAATTGGCCAAGTTATATTAATGGTAGCATCTTGGATTTTGGTCTTCCGAATTATCCGCCTCGGTTTAAAGGAAATTGCAGTAAAAAAAGGGGAGACAACCAAATTCGTTTTCAAGAATATTTAGTCATATGAAAAGGACTCCTGTTTGGGAGCCCTTTTCATACAGTACCGCTAAAACTTCAGTTCATTACCTAATCCCTATCCTCAGCAGCATCGGCTGCAGCATCGGCACCTTCTCCAGCCTTATTACCCATCATTCCACCAGCAATTGCACCTGCAACCGTGCCTACTGGACCTAAAACTGAACCAATGGCTGCACCAGCAACAGCACCGACTCCTGTTCCTACTGTTTCACCAGCATCGTTATCGGTACGATTGCGTTCGTTTCGATCAGACATTTTTGTCACTCCCTTGTTTATATAGGGTAGTGCTATTACTTCATGCACTGTCCCGTCCATTATCTTGCCCCAAAAAACTAAATACATGTTATTTGTCTATTTGCGTATCATTTTTAGTGGATTAAAAGGTAAAATACAAAGAAGATAGAAGAAAAGACAAAAGAAGATAAGGAGATCCTCCTATGACAGTAGAAAAAGGATGGAATTTTGATAACAGTTATTCTCGTCTGCCCAATTCATTTTTTACGAAACAAAACCCGACTCCCGTCGACTCACCGAGTTTAATTATTTTCAATGACTCGTTAGCAGGAACCCTTGGATTGGATGCTGAGGGTATAAAGGGGGAAGAAGGAGTCTTGGAGCTTGCCGGCAACCTAATTCCCATTGGCGCAACGCCTATTGCTCAAGCCTATGCCGGACATCAATTCGGACATTTTACGATGCTGGGGGATGGCCGGGCTGTTCTGCTTGGAGAGCAAATGACTCCATCAGGAGAAAGGTTTGATATTCAACTTAAGGGTTCCGGCAGAACGCCCTACTCACGCGGGGGCGATGGCCGTGCAGCCCTCGGACCAATGCTGCGCGAATATATCATCAGTGAAGCCATGCATGGACTTGGAATACCTTCGACCCGCAGCTTGGCAGTAGTGGCAACAGGTGAGGCGGTTATCCGAGAAACAGACCTGCCAGGTGCCATTCTGACCCGTGTAGCCTCCAGTCATATCCGGGTCGGTACTTTTCAATACGTTGCCAAATGGGGAACGGATCAAGATCTTCGGACCCTGGCTGATTATTCCCTAAAACGCCATTATCCGGACATTGAATGGGATGAAAATCGTTATCTCTCGCTGCTTAAGGAAGTCATTAACCGTCAAGCAGCACTGATTGCCAAATGGCAGATGGTTGGCTTTATCCATGGTGTGATGAATACCGATAATATGACCATAAGCGGAGAAACCATCGATTATGGTCCTTGCGCCTTTATGGATCACTTTGATCCAGCAACGGTATTCAGCTCCATTGATAGGCAGGGACGCTATGCATATGGCAACCAGCCTTATATTGGCGTGTGGAATCTGGCACGATTTGCGGAAACCCTTTTGCCATTGCTGCATGAAAACCAGGAGGAGGCTGTCAAATTGGCAGAAGATGCATTATCCAATTTTTCTGAGGTATTTCAATCTAATTGGCTCAATGGAATGAGAGCAAAACTTGGGATATCCAATGAGGAGGAAGAGGATGCAACCCTTATTAAAGATCTGCTCAGCATGATGCAACAGTATCAAGCCGACTATACGAATACTTTCCTGGCTTTAACTTTTGATACTAAAGTGGATCAGTCACTTTTCGGTACACCTGAGTTTATAAAGTGGCATGAGCAGTGGCAGGCGAGACTGGGAAGGCAGAAGGAATCGAAGGAATCCACACAGCAGTTGATGCAAAGCAAGAATCCTGCGGTAATCCCGCGAAACCACCGGGTGGAAGAGGCACTGGATGCAGCAGTTCAGTGCGGGGATCTTCGCGTGATGGAGCAACTGCTGAATGTACTTTCCAAACCTTATGCACACACCCAAGAACAGGCTGATTACAGTAAACTTCCAGCGCCAACCAATATTCCTTACCGCACCTTTTGCGGAACGTGAGCGTTTTTTATAAAAAATACCATGCGGAGCTGAAAAGCTCTGCTTTTTTTGTGTGGAATTATTGGAAAATGTGTACTAGTCTAAAGCCTGTCTTATACGTGATACATAAAATACAGTACAACCTTATACCAGGGATAGATGGAAGGGGGGGACAATAGTGGATTGGAATAAAGGGAGAAATGCTTGGAGCTTGAAAAACAATCTGTAGGAAAGGTGAAAATATGTTTTGGATTACCATTTTAGCATTTATCGGAACACTCGTATTCATTTTATGGAGACCTAGAGGCATTAATGAAGCCATACCCGCTGCGATTGGTGCATTAATTGTCTTACTCAGCGGAAGTGTTTCATTGTCAGATTTAGCTGTCATTACAGATACAATCAGCGGTGCAGCGATAACGATTATGGCTACGATCGTCATGGCGATTGTGTTAGAAAGTTTTGGATTCTTTAACTGGGTAGCCGAGAAGCTTGCGGCAAAAGCAAAGGGGTCAGGGATTCGATTATTCTGGTATGTCAATCTTTTATGTTTCCTCATGACACTCTTTTTCAATAATGATGGGAGTATTTTAATCACAACCCCCATTTTAGTCTTGTTGTTAAATAATATGGGATTAAAAAACCATCAAAAAATTCCCTATTTGCTGTCTGGTGGTTTAATTGCCACTGCTTCCAGTGCGCCAATTGGAGTTAGTAATATTGTCAATCTCATCGCACTAAAAATCGTCCATATGACTTTATATTTGCACACTGCGATGATGTTTGTTCCTGCTACACTTGGTTTACTGCTTTTAGTCGGGCTCCTATTCCTTCGCTTCCGTAAAATCCTGCCGAAAACTGTTCCTACTAGTGTAACCGGTATAACTTTATCAACTTACCATCCACTCAAACCCGGCCCTAAATATGATTCAGAGAAGGATCGGTCACGGTTTATGAGGAATGTCCTTCTATTTGTATTTGCTGTCCGTGTCAGCCTTTTTGTCGCATCGTTTTTAAATATTCCCGTATCCCTTATGGCTGTGATCGGATCACTGATTCTATTAGGATGGCGCTGGGTTTATTTAAAAATATCACCCAGCGATATGCTGAAAAAAACGCCGTGGTATATTATTATTTTCGCATTTTGTATGTACACCATCATCTATGGCTTGAATAACATTGGCTTAACAAACTGGTTAATCGGAATCATGGAGCCAATGGTCTCTGGTGGCCTGTTGCATGCCAGTGTGTTGATGGGAGTTCTGCTTACTGTACTGTCTAATATTTTTAATAACCACCCGGCCCTTATGGTCGGAACGCTCACGCTCACCCATATGCATCTTGATTTGCTTTCCTTGAAAATCGCCTATTTGGCGAACGTTATTGGCAGTGACATGGGATCGTTACTCCTTCCAATGGGGACGCTGGCAACCCTAATGTGGATGCATATTCTTAGACGAGGAAAAGTAAAAATCACCTGGTGGGAGTATATAAAAATTACCGGAGTGGTCATACCGCCTACAGTCCTGTTCACATTAGTAGTTTTATATTACTGGGTTTCTACACTTTTTGGCGGTGTCCTCCAAAGGTAGGATGATTGAAAAATGAAAGGAGAATGAATATGTTAGATGATTTGATTGATTTAAAAGGAAAAACAATTGAGGTTGAAATTTCAGGAGGAAACTTTCACCAGGGAATCCTCATTGATTCCGGTTCGGATATAATCGTTTTATTTGACGGAAAGAAAAACAACTTTCTCTATATGCCCTTTACCCATATTCAGAGATTGAAAGAAATCCAACCAATAGAAGATGGTACCTTCTACGATGCTCCAACAGATAAACCAATTGGAGCAGATGCAATATCCTTCCGTAAAACATTAATAATGGCTAAGGGTTTATTTGTTCAGATATACGTGACAGGAAATAAATCGATACATGGCTATTTAACCAGTATCATGAACGACTTTTTTGTCTTTCACTCACCTGCATACAAAACAATGTTTATTTCGATGAAACATGTAAAATGGCTCATTCCATATCCACCTAATACAACGCCGTACTCTTTAGACAATCAAAATCTCCCGGTTCAATCTGTCACCATTCCATTAACACGATCCTTTGATGAAATGCTCAAAAAATTAGGCAATCAATTAATTATTTTAGATGGGGGAGACAATCCAGAAAAAATTGGTTTGTTGAAAAAAATCCAAAATAACAAAATGACACTTATTACTGCTGAAGGGGAACTTGTTTATTGGAATGTAGAGCATATAAAAACCATTCAATTACCATAGAACCCTCCATAAAAATCCGGGTGATGAATATGAACAGTCAAAGTGATCAAAAAAAATAATCCACCCATAAGTTTGCCCACTACGGTTGGATTACTTAATATCATTGAAATGTGTTGTTTGAGATCGTGTCGACCAGGCCACGATCTTTTTTTAGTGTTTCACCTAATATTAAAATATGTTTTTTAGATAGTTATTGTTCACGATTGAAGAAAATTTGCAGAAAATCATGCACTATTGGCCAGAGTCCTGGCTGCCAGAGTTCTGGCTATAATCCCAGTATTTTAGAGTATCCGTGTGGGATGTAGGTACTTCTTTCGTTACTTTGCCATTTTTATCTTTATAGACGTCATATTCCTGATAGGTTTCTACGAAGTAGCCATCCACCTTTTGCACGTTTTCAAGTTTCTCCTCAACTTCAGGATTATCATTTGTGTCCGCAACATCCATCGGCTGCGCGATCACCGGCTCACTTGCTGAATAGGTAAACGGTTTATTTAAGAATGAATAGGGTGAATCCAAATAGGCCGCAAATGCTAACAAGGAAAATAGGATTATTAACGACGTAAATTGAGTGATTTTTTTCATTGTAAAAACCGGCTCCTTTTATCCATCCATCTTTTAACCCCATTTTATGCATGTCCGAAAAAGATATGATTAATTTTGCACATTCGGTGTTTTTTCAAAATTAACGGAAGGTCGATAAATTTGAAATAAAATCAACGTTAAAATGGAGATGAACACACCGAAAACATAAGGTAATCCTGCCGCCATTGAAAATAACCAGCCGCCAAGCGGGGGCCCGATAATCCTTCCTAATGAATCAAAGGAAGAAAGCAGGCCGGTCGACCTTCCGTGTCCTGACGTAGAGGTTTTCGTAAGAAGGGAGGAGACACTTGGGCGGATGACCCCGTTTCCCATTCCAAACAGAGTTAAAAACATCGCGGCAGTGGTAAAACTATGAACCGATAAGATTAAGGCAAAGCCAATCGCGGAAACGAGGATTCCCCCTTGGATGACCAATCTTTCTCCATATTTTCTGGTTAGCCGGCCGACCAAACCTCCTTGAACGAAAGCACTGGCAAATCCCATAATCATGAAAACATAACCTAGTTGAATCGTATCCATTCCGGCTTTTTTGGATGCAAAATAGGCAAAGGTGGCTTCCAAACCGGATAGGGATAGTGAAATAAATAATTGCATTAAAAATAGGACGGAAGCAGGCCCCTCAAATGCTTTTCGGATGGTTGCTCTTTTTTCAACCTGTTTTTTCCCCGATGGTTCTTTCAGTAGAAGAAACACTAGAATCAGGGTAATGAAGGAAAAGGCAGCCGCAAGATAAAAGGGCAGATTGAGGTTTATTTTTGAAAAAATGCCGCCTACCGCAGGTCCGAAGACAAAACCGAGCCCTGTTGCCGCGCCGATGATCCCCATTCCTTTTCCGCGATTTTCCTCTTTTGTAATATCTGCTGCATAGGCCATGGCTGTCGGCATATTGGCAGATGAGAGTATTCCTCCCAGAATCCGGGCGGCAAATAACATCCAAAGCTGGGTGGCCATGGCTTGGAGAAGGAACGAGAGACAAAGGCCGGTAATTCCAATCATCATCACCGGTTTCCGCCCAATCCGATCCGAAACACGTCCCCAAATGGGGGCGGTGAGGAACTGCATAAATGAATAAACAGCCATTAACAACCCTAATTCAGTTGGACCCGCACCCATTTGTTCCGCATAAAACGGCAGCACAGGAATTATGATACCAAAACCAATCATGACTAAGAACATCACTAAAAATAAGATCGACAAGGCGCGTTTCGCTTGCATCATTTCACTCCCTTTTAATGAATTCATTGTTCCCTAAAAAAGACATTATATATATGAATTACCAAAAATAAAGGCAATAAGATGATAGCGATTGCTAGCATTTCGATAGATATCTGTTAGCAAATGATATCTTAGAGCTAAAAAAACACAAAAAAGGTCGCCAATCGACGACCTTTATAACAAATTATTACATAATACAAAGATTTCGAGGATTCAACTGGAACTTTATACTGTTAATTAATTGGAAATGTCATTAAATGATTTTTTTCCTTTATAAAATAGCCTTTCCAGTTGGACTGGATTTTCTTTCGCTGAAAGCTCAGCCGCCTTGATCTTATAAACAGCTGTTCGACTGCCAAGGGAAGAACGATATTTGTCAACGTGTGAATGGGAAAGCGCTTTGTCAAAATAGCCGGGAACATATTTATCCAACATGTACTGCATAGCCGTCACGGCTTCATCGAGATCCGCTACTAATTCTGCTTCCCCAAAAATCATCACACTCATATAAGCGGTGTCTGTTTTAGCAGGTACAGGGTCTGTTATAGTTCCTTGATTCGCACTGACGGTGAAGCAGGCCTTTGAATTTTCTGCGATAATGTCTACTTTACGGCCTTCAGAAGCTCCGTGAAAATAGATTGCACCATTCAGCCAAACAAAATTGAGAGGGATGACATATGGCATGGGGCCATCGACTAACCCTAAAAAACCTGTTTTTTCATTTTCTAAAAAGGATTGAATTTTTTCTTGGTCGCTGCATTCTAACTTTTTTTGTCTCATCGGGATCATGATCTCCACTCCTTGTTTTGTTTAAATGTTATACTCATTTTAAAAACGAATTGTCCTTGAAGAAAGTGACAGAATTGCATTTTTTAAAAGGGACAGAAGGAGGGGAATCTATGGAAGTAACACCATTTATAAAAAAAGAACAAGATCGTCCACTATACTTGCAGCTTTACTATTATTTCCGCGACGAGATAGAATGCGGACGATTAGCTGCAGGAACGAAACTCCCGTCGATCAGACAGCTATCACAAACGATTAATATTAGTAAAAACACCGTAGATATGGCTTATCAGCAGCTTGTAGCAGAAGGATATATAGAGGGGAGAGAAAAGAAAGGGCTCTTTGTTTTGAAATTGGAGGATTTTTCATTTGGCAAAAGGAATGGAAACCAACTAGTATCTGATAACGCCCAGCATGACTCACAGCAAGATCAGGCATTCATTGATTTTCAATATGGTGATATTGAACTGGAGCGTTTTCCTCATAGGGTTTGGAAAAAATGTTTGGTAGAGTCTTTAGATTGTCCAAGCCAAAAAATATTTTCATATGGTGATAAAAATGGCCATTCCGGTCTTCGGAGGGAAATCGCCCAGTACCTTCATCAAGCACGTGGGGTCCAGTGTGTTTCTGATCAAGTTATTCTTACGGCAGGAACACAAACAGCGATTCAATTGATATGCCAATTGCTTGCATTAAGAGATCAAAATGTTGCCATGGAGAATCCTGGATATGACGGCGTTCGCCATGTTTTTGAGAATCTGCAATGTCAATTAAGGCCCATTCCTCTTGATGAGGATGGAATCAATATCGAGGAACTGGAGAACAGTTCAGCCGTATGTGCTTATGTAACTCCTTCCCATCAGTTTCCAATTGGAATGGTTTTACCGATCCAAAAACGGATTAAACTTTTGCAATGGGCACAGCAAAACTCGAGCTACATTATTGAAGATGATTATGATGGGGAATTTCGTTATCAAGGTCAGCCGATTCCGTCTTTAAAATCATTAGACACCAATGGAAAAGTCATTTATTTAGGCACGTTTTCAAAAGCATTTCTTCCAGCTGCAAGAGTCAGTTACCTTGTCCTGCCGATGGAGCTTATGGAACGATTTCAAACAAAATTATTTTTTTATAATCAAACCGTTTCTCCTCTCATTCAGGAAGCGCTTTATCAGTTTATGAAGAATGGACATTTCAGCAGGCATATTCGAAAAATGAGAAAGATTTATCAATCCAAACAAAAAGCGCTTTTAGAAGCCATTGAAAATTATTTAGGTAACCGGGTAAAGGTAATTGGGCAAAAGGCCGGACTCCATCTCCTCCTGGAATGGACCGGGGGCGATTCAAGAGAATTAGTAAAAAAAGGGGAAGAAGCAGGAGTTAAAATCTATCTGACAGAAAAGTATTGGTTCAACGATTCTCCAAAGGGCAAACAGCCTATTATAATTGGATATGGCGGATTAACAGAGGAGCAAATACATTTAGGGATCCAAAGATTGGCAAATGTTTTAAATGCTTGTCATAAATAAAGTTATAACCTCTAAGTTAATAGTTTAAACAAGAAAAATGCTTGTACATATACTATTCAAAACTAGTTGAGGAGGTGTTTGTTTGTCTCATAAACAGGAATGTGTTAATATTGGTACCATTTCTGGCGGAATTGTAAACTTTGGTGGCGCTAAAATTATTTCACCCATAACCATATCAAAAACCACAACTGGATCCGGATCAGAAAATACAGGAGAGAATATTATCACCAAATCAGGTCGAAGCACTACAGATCAAGCGATCGTTTCTGATATTTTAAACAAAATAAAAACGATGCTTTAATTAGCATCGTTTTTTTCTATGAAAAAAGGACTCTACTTATAGTAGAATCCCCCGTAATATTTTAGTTATTTGCTGCTTCAAAGCGGATAGCTTGGATGTTTTTGCAACTTACAACAATTACGGATCCTGGTTCAGTTTCTGAATCACAGAAGTAAGCACAGCAAGTTTTTTTGTTGAAGTTAACGAATGTTACATCTTCAAGAACTGTGCCACCTTTTAGAAATACATCTAGAACTGTACCTGTTTGAATTTTTTTGAGTTGTCTGCAAGAACACCCGCTGCATCTATTGCTGCAAGAGCTGCTAGATTTATTATTGTTGTTATTATTATTGTTTGCCATTAACCGACACTCCTTTGAGTTGTTTAATTATTATTTACAATTACAAGATATGTCGGTAATAAAAAAGTGTTTGGACAATCAGTCTATTTTTAAAAAATTTTTAAAAAATCTTCTTTTCCTTTGGAAAAAAGAAATAGACCGCTGTTTAATAAGCGGTCTAAAGGGTATTCGCTGTGTAGCGTAAATTCATGATATTAATCTAGTAATTCTCTATACTGCACTTTGCCTATTACTCTTTGAAACTTGATTTTGTTTCGTAGGCGTTAATATATTAAGGACAATATTTAGGATAATCGCCGTTAGACTTCCGGAGACAATTCCGCTGTTGGTAAGAATTTTAATGCTTTCGGGCAGATGGGCAAAAAGGTTAGGCACAGTGGTTACACCTAATCCCATCGCGATAGAACAGGCAATGATTAATAAATTTTCCTGAGAGGCAAAATCAACTTTACTTAGCATTTTAATCCCAGCTGAAATAACCATTCCAAACATGGCAATCATCGCTCCGCCAAGAACAGATGTTGGGATTACCGTTGTCATAGCGGCAATTTTCGGTACAAAACCAAGGAAAATAAGGATCCCGCCCATTGTATAGATTACATTTTTACTTTTCACACCGGAGAAATGTACAAGTCCAACATTTTGAGAGTAGGTTGTATAGGGAAAAGAATTAAACAACGCTCCAAGAATGCTGGCTAAGCCTTCTGCACGATATCCTTTTACTAAATCATCTTGTGTCAGTTTTCTTCCTGTGATATCACTAAGAGCAAAATAGACTCCCGTTGATTCAACAAGGCTGACAATGGCGACAAGCGTCATCGTAATGATTGGAGCAAGCTCAAATGACGGTGTGGCAAAATGTAAGGGGTTGACCATATGAAACCAGGAAGCTTGACCAACTGCGGAAAAATTCACTTTTCCCATCAAAGCTGCTGCAATTGTTCCAGCTATTAAACCAAGTAAAATAGAAATGGAGCGTACAAATCCTTTTGAGAACCGGTAAAGGATAATAATAAAAAGCAAGGTTCCAAAGGCAAGCGAGATATTGGATACGGATCCAAAGTCAGGACTTCCTTGTCCACCAGCGACATTGTTCATGGCAACGGGAATGAGGGTTAATCCAATAATCGTCACAACGGATCCAGTGACTACTGGGGGAAAGAATTGAATAAGTTTACCGAAAAATTTTGCAATTAGAATAACGATAAGTCCGGAAATCAGAATGGACCCATAGATCGTAGAAAGTCCATACTGGCCGCCAATGGCAATGATGGGGCCGACGGCTGTAAAGGTACATCCAAGGACGATCGGAAGGCCGATTCCAAAATAGCGATTTTGCCAGACTTGCAAGAGTGTCGCAATTCCACTCGTAAGAATATCGAGGGATACTAAATAGGTTAATTGCTGACCGGAAAAGTGAAGAGCCCCGCCAATGATGAGAGGGACAATCACAGCTCCCGCATACATGGCTAGCACATGCTGAATACCAAGAGAAGCAATTTTAAAAGGATTTTGTTTCATTAGACTAACTCCTCCGTTTTTTCATTGATAAATGACACCATTCCATTTGACAGTGAAGCAATCCTTGCCAGTGACTCCACTCTGTATCCAAGATTTCTCAATTGCTTGCCTCCAGGCTGAAACGACTTTTCGATGACGATGCCAATACCAGCAACCTCCGCATTAGCTTGATGTACCAATTCTACTAACGCAATTGCCGCTTGACCGTTAGCAAGAAAGTCGTCAATGATTAAAACACGATCATGTTCGTTTACATATTTATTAGAAATGGAAATTTCATTTGTTTCTTTTTTTGTAAAGGAATGAACACTTGCCGTTAATAAATCATCAACCAATGTTAATGATTTTCGCTTTCTAGCAAAAATGACTGGGACATTCATTTGTAAACCAGCCATAACAGCAGGAGCAATTCCTGAGGATTCGATGGTTACGATTTTGGTAATTCCAGCTTCCGCAAAACGGGCGGCAAATTCTTTCCCGATTTCAAGCATTAAGGCCGGGTCCACTTGATGGTTCAAAAAAGAATCCACTTTTAAAATTTGGTCTGAAATGACTTTTCCGTCAGCGATAATCTTTTCTTGTAGTAATTTCATTTCAATATTCCCCCTTGAAAAAAATAAAAGCCCAAACGCCATAGCCCACATCAAACTTTTGAGTGAGGTAATGGCCTTTGGGCTTTTTGTCCGAAAGGAATAAGAAGAATTAACTTAAATATATAGAGTCATTCTTATTACCCACTCATAGTCAGATTGTTAACGGCAATCTGGTAGAAACTTGCAGGCCATATTCCTGCGATTATATGAGTGAAACCTTATTAATTTATTCACATTATAACGACTGAATTGGAGGAAAATCAATTCTTTTTTTGTTAAAAACGAATATTTAATTAATTTTGACTTTCATTGTTCGTTTCTTGAAAGCGATTTAAAGATTGTCATGGCACGATGAAACCATGATTGAATAATCATTCAGTTTCTTGTACGATATTATAAAGTGATTTTATTCTGAAAATTCCAAATTTGGGAGTGAAGAAAAATGATGAATTCAATTCCTGAAGCCTGGTGGAGTCAACTACGATTACCCGTCATCTCAGCACCAATGTTTTTAGTCTCTGGTCCGGAATTAGTGAAAAATTGCTGTTTAAACGGGGTCATCGGATCTTTTCCTGCGCCAAATGCTAGACCCATCGAAGTGCTCGATCAATGGATGGGAGAGCTGAACAAAGAATTGGCGGCCGAAAAAGGAAAGAATCCAAATCGAAAAATTGCTCCTTGGGCGATGAATATGGTGGTGCATAGCTCCTACAGCCGTCTGCAGGATGAACTTCAATTAATTACCAAGCACAAACCTCAGCTCGTGATCACGTCATTAGGCAGTCCAAAACGAGTCGTGGAGATTGTTCATGAATACGGCGGGCTGGTTTTCTCGGATGTTAGTGATGTAAAATTTGCGCGAAAAGCTGTGGAAGCAGGTGTCGATGGACTTATTTTAGTGGCCAGTGGGGCAGGCGGTCATGCAGGACAAATCAATGGCTTTGCGTTTATTGATATGGTGCGGTCATTTTGGGATGGAATTGTGGTCCTCGCTGGTGCCATTTCAACAGGAAAAGGAATCCTGGCCGCACAGGCTGCAGGCGCAGATCTTGCTTATATCGGCACAAGGTTTATTGTGGCGACTGAAAGTATGGCTCAAGATGAGTACAGGCAAATGCTTGTTGAATCCACACAGGAGGATATCATTTTAACGGATGCCTTTTCTGGGGTAAAAGCCAATATGCTGATTCCGAGCATAAAGAAAGCGGGTCTTGACCCGGACCTATTGGCGAAAAAAACTCAAGTGGACTTCAATGATCTGCAACAAGAAACAAATACAAAAGTTTGGCGGGATATCTGGTCCGCCGGTCATGGCGTCGGAGCCATCGACCGAATTGAATCCGCGTCGGAAATTATTGACCGTTTAGAGACAGAATACAAGCACTCGCTTAACATACTTAATAACAATGCAGCGAGATTAAGGAAAGTAAATATATAAACAAGAAAGGATGACCCTTAGGGAGTCATCCTTTTTGGTTCTTCTTATTCACCATTCTTACCACTTTGTAGCCAGGCTTTAATTTAATTTTTTGCGTTCCTTTATCGGTTACCACTTGGTACATGGTAAATTTCCTCGGTACATGCTCCAAGAGATCAATTTTTTTAATAGGATCATGACGAAAATATTTGTGAATCTTTCTTGTTTGTTTTTCATGTTTTTCACCAAAAAGCAAATCATATACAAATATAAACAGGTAGACAAACACACCGCCAATAAGGACTGTATAAATTAAGGAATAGACAAAAGACATGTAAGACATCCTTTCGAAAGGGACTGGGATTATTTATTCATTATACCTTTTTTCTATCCGGAAGAAAGTTAATCCATTTTTTGAAAAATTAACATTAAAAGATCCTATAAGGCATTGGACATTCTAAAAAATAAGTATAAAAATATTTTTAAAATTTGTCCTCTAGATATGAACAAATCCAAAAAAATATGTTAAAGTATTAAACGGGAATGCTTTTATATCAGCGTTAATCAGCTGAAATAATGTCCATATACGACGGACAGTTGTATTCCGGATAACGACATGATGAATGAAGGGGGACTCGAAATGTCCAGTCATATTTTGGAGCAATTTTTACATGAAAACCTTGAAGATTTAAAAGGAAAAGGCCTTTATAATGTGATAGATCCGTTAGAAAGCCCGAATGGTCCAATGATTACGATCAACGGCAAGCAATTAGTGAACCTTTCTTCAAACAATTATTTGGGTCTCGCAACCGATGAACGCTTGAAAAAAGCAGCAAGCGAAGCGATTGAACAATATGGCGTGGGGGCAGGGGCAGTTCGGACCATTAACGGTACTTTAAAGCTCCATGTCGAATTAGAAGAAAAGCTGGCAGAATTTAAACATACTGAAGCGGCCATTGCCTACCAATCCGGTTTCAATTGTAACATGGCGGCGATTTCAGCTGTTATGGATAAAAACGATGCGATCTTATCGGATGAATTAAACCATGCTTCTATTATTGATGGCTGCCGTTTATCAAAAGCAAAAATTATCCGTGTCAACCATTCTGATATGGAAGATTTACGGGCAAAAGCAAAGGAAGCAAAGGAATCAGGACTTTACAATAAAATCATGGTTATTACAGACGGTGTATTTTCCATGGATGGAGACGTTGCGCTGTTACCTGAAATCGTCAAAATCGCCGAAGAATTTGATTTGATTACATATGTCGACGATGCGCATGGCTCAGGCGTTCTAGGTGATGGTGCCGGAACCGTTAAACATTTCGGACTTTCCGATAAAATTGATTTCCAAATTGGAACACTTTCAAAGGCAATCGGCGTTGTCGGCGGCTATGTTGCAGGAAGGAAAAATCTGATTGATTGGTTGAAGGTCCGCAGCCGTCCGTTCTTATTTTCAACATCCTTAACTCCTGCTGATGTGGCGGCAAGTAAGAAGTCCATTGAAATTTTGATGGAAAGCACAGAACTTAACCAAAAGCTTTGGGAAAACGGCAACTATTTGAAAAAAGGATTAAAGGAATTAGGTTTCAATATTGGAAACAGTGAAACACCGATTACGCCTTGTATCATTGGGGAAGAAACGACCGCTCAACAATTTAGTAAACGCTTAAATGAAGAGGGAGTTTATGCGAAAGCAATTGTATTCCCAACCGTTCCAAAAGGTACTGGCCGAGTACGGAATATGCCAACAGCTGCCCATACAAAGGAAATGCTTGATCAAGCCATTGCCATTTATGAAAAAGTCGGTAAGGAAATGGGAATTATTTCATAACATATAAAATCTACAAACATGAAGAGGACGGAGAAGAAATGAAACGCATTTTAATCACAGGTGCCTTAGGGCAAATTGGTTCAGAGCTTACGATGAAGTTAAGAGAAACTTATGGTACTGATAATGTCATCGCAACCGATATTAAAAAGACATCAGGTGCTGCGGTCGAAAGCGGACCATTTGAACTATTGGATGTAACCGATGGCAAAAGAATGGTTGAAATCGCCAAAAAATATAAAGTAGATACCGTGATGCATTTAGCTGCTCTGTTATCCGCTACAGCTGAAGCAAAACCTGTTTTTGCCTGGAATTTAAATATGGGCGGTCTATTAAATGCGCTGGAAACGGCTAGAGAAGTCAATGGCCAATTTTTCACGCCTAGCTCGATTGGTGCCTTTGGACCAACTACACCAAAGGATCAAACACCACAGGATACGATTATGCGCCCAACAACCATGTACGGGGTAAACAAAGTAGCCGGGGAATTATTAGCTGATTACTATTTCCACAAGTTTGGTGTTGATACACGCGGAGTAAGATTCCCAGGGTTAATTTCCTATGTGACCTTACCAGGCGGCGGAACCACAGACTATGCCGTTGAAATTTACTATGAAGCCGTTAAAAATGGCCGATATACTTCTTATATTGGTAAAGGCACTTACATGGATATGATGTATATGCCGGATGCTCTTAATGCCATCATCGATTTAATGGAAGCAGACGCAAGCAAATTGATTCACCGGAATGCTTTCAACATTACGGCAATGAGCTTTGAGCCTGATCAAATTGCTCGAGAAATTGCCAAACATATCCCGAATTTTAAAATGAGCTATGATGTGGACCCTGTTCGCCAAGAAATTGCTGAAAGCTGGCCAAACTCCATAGATGCAACAGCGGCAAAAGAAGAATGGGGCTTTAAATACGATTACGATTTAGCAAAAATGACGACAGATATGTTAGAAAAATTACGTCAGCAAATTTTAAAAATTTCATAAGCAAAAAACAGCGAAGCATTACGATGCTTCGCTGTTATTTTTTCACATAAATTAGTTTCTCTTTTTTCTCTTTGACACGGCCGATGATGGAAGCAATGGATAACCCCTGTGCATGAAGTTTTTCTATGTAGGTTATGGCTTCTTCCTCGCTCATGGATACGAAAAGCCCGCCGGAAGTAATGGCATCACATAGGACGAGCTGTTCTTCAGGCAGAATCTCCTGATATTCAACATCATCACTCAACCATTTATGATTCGATTTCGAACCACCTGGAACGATTCCATCTCTGGCTAATTCCACTGCTCCTTCCAAAATCGGGACTTGAGAGAAGGAAATTTCGAAACTAACCTCGCTGCCGCGAGCCATTTCACTGCCATGGCCCAGCAAGCCAAATCCGGTTATATCTGTGACAGCATGAGGATGAAACTCTGTTAAAACTTTAGCCGCTGTTTTATTCAGCATGGCCATCGTTTCGGTCACAGTTTGCTCTTGCAGAGGGGATACGGCACTTCTTTTGATCCCGGTAGTTAGAATTCCGACACCAATCGGTTTTGTTATGACAAGTACATCACCAGGTTCGGCTCCAACATTTCTCCACACTTTATCCGGATGAACGATTCCTGTAACGGAAAGACCAAATTTTGGCTCTTGATCATCTATGGAATGTCCTCCTACTGTTAAGGCACCTGCTTCTTTAACCTTATCTGCAGCGCCGCGTAAAATATCAGAGAGCATATCAGGTCCCAGCTTCTTGATCGGGTAGCCGACAATATTCAGAGCAGTTTTTGGCTCACCACCCATGGCATAAACATCGCTAAGGGCATTGGCCGCAGCAATTTGTCCAAACATATACGGGTCATCCACGATCGGCGTAAAATAATCTATTGTTTGAATAAGGGCAATACTATCTGTTAAGCGATACACGCCCGCATCATCTGATGTTTCATGTCCCACCAGCAATTCGGGAACAGGGTCTTGTTTTGGTAAATGACGCAAAACTTGCGCCAGGTCCTCAGGACCGATTTTACAGCCTCAACCAGCTTTTGTTGATAAAGAAGTCAGGCGAATTTTCTCTTGATCACTCATCATGTCCACCTCCACTTTTATAGTATAACTCTTTTAAAAAAAATGCACATGAATCGAGCTAAATATTTGCGGTAGTTTATATGATGGGGTAGAATATTTTTACTATCTTGATGTAACAAAATAGGAGGGTCAAAATGAAAAATTACCAGGTAATCGTTGAATTTTGCATGCAATGAAACTATGCACCAAAAGCCGCGAGTTTCGCGGAAGAGCTATTTACACATTTTAATCGCTATATAACCAAAATGGAGCTAATCCCTGCATCCGGCGGTGTTTTTGAAGTAACCGTAAATGGGCAAAAAATCTACTCCAAAGATGAAACCGGTCTTTTTCCAGATACAGATGAAGTAATCAAACAAATGGAAGCGCTTTAAAAAAGAGGATTGAAAACCCTCTTTTTTTATTTACCGTATTAATATTATGTAAACTGATATTAAAAAAGAAGGCGAATGCTGATTTTTCACAACTGTTGATAGGAGCGGAGGGCGCTCGACTCCTGCGGGATGAAGAGGTCACGGGAGACCCCGCAGGCGCCTAAAGCGCTGAGGAGGCTCCCGGACCTCCCCGCGGAAAGCGAGCGCCCGGAGCGGAAATCAACCACTCTTCTAGGGCAGAGTAATAAAGCGATTTTTACCTAAGCCTTTATCTGTTTTAGAAATAAATACCTCTACAATTCCATTTGAAAAAAAAGCTGTTATTTTTTGTCTAATAATTGAAAAGGGGAAGTCAATCGTTCGAACTCTTTTTTGGCAGGGTACATTCCTCAGCTGTTTTTGGGCAGTAATAATCAGCTTTTTGTCCTCAGCTTTCACGGTAATATCCGCTGAATGGTAATCTTCTAGCACGGCTTCAACAATCCAGTCCTTTTCCGTTTCATATAGATCTATTCGAAATTGTGTTACATCGCAATACGATGTAAGCGGATCAAGGAAATAGTTCTCCAACCATTTATCCACTTGATTCACATCAACGGACGACTCCTCATCCTTTTTTCGGTTCATGTCAATTCCCCCTTGCACGGTTCATTTTATTCACCTCAACGTGAAATGTGAAACATGTTATAATAGGTATTAAGTAGTAAGAATGAAGGAGTTTTTTATGTGAAAGACAATTTGCGCGCCATTCCTGCTGTCCATGAGTTGCAAAAACATGAACAGTTTCTCACTCTGCTTGAAAAGAATCATATAGACTCTCTTCAAGTAACAAAATCATTAAAAGACGTCCTAGAACAGATTAGGGAGAAAATTAAACAAGACACCTGGCCAGGTGCCAGACCCGGCACAACAGAGTTTATTGAAGATATCTTTACGATGCTTTCAGGAAAAATTGAAAAGCAATTTTCATATACCTTAAAACAAGTCATCAACGCAACAGGTACCATTTTACATACAAATCTCGGAAGAGCAAGATTAAGTGACAGCGCGATAAAGCATGTGGTCGAAACGGTCCGGTACTACTCTAATTTAGAGTATAGACTGGAAGAAGGAGAACGGGGGTCCAGACACAGTCATGTTGAAGCCCTTTTACAGGAAATCACCGGTGCAGAAGCGGCGATGGTCGTCAATAATAATGCTGCGGCAGTCTATCTTGTTTTGCGAACGCTCGCTGAAAATAAAGAAGTCATTGTCTCACGAGGGCAGCTAGTTGAAATCGGTGGATCGTTTCGGATTTCATCGATAATGGAAGAGAGTGGAGCGAAACTTGTGGAGGTCGGCACAACGAACAAGACTCATCTTCATGATTATGAGAATGCCGTAACGCCCGAAACCGCCATTATGATGAAAGTTCACACAAGCAATTTTAAAGTGATAGGGTTTACTAAATCAGTCGAAACAGAGGACCTAGTTGCATTAACCAGAAAACTTGATCAAGTTATTTATTATGAAGACCTGGGAAGCGGAGCACTTTTCGATTTCCGGAGCCATGGAATTGGTGAAGAACCCGTTGTAAAAGAAGTCATCGAAAGGGGTGCTGATCTAGTTAGCTTTAGTGGAGACAAGCTTCTCGGCGGGCCGCAAGCCGGAATTATTGCCGGCAAAAAAGCGATCATTGACCAGTTGAAAAGGCACCAGCTAGCCAGGGTGGTGCGGGTCGATAAAATGACTCTTGCGGCACTGGAGGGTACGTTGATTGATTATGTTCGAGGAGAAAATGGACTTCAAGGTATTCCTGCCATTCGAGATCTTTTAGTTTCTGATACTCAATTAGACGAACGGGCAAAGAATTTTGTTTCCCGACTTCTTAGGGAGACAAGCAAATTTTCTGCAAAAATTTTTCCTGGAACCAGTCAGGTTGGCGGAGGAACGATGCCGGATGTGGAGCTCCCAACAATGGTCATTTCATTAAGGCACCGTTGTTTAACAGCTGAACAGCTTGCTAAAAAGCTGCGAATCGAAGCAAAGCCTGCAGTGGTCGGGCGGATTCAAAAGGACGAATTCATCCTTGACCTAAGGACGGTCACTCCCGAAGAAGAAGTTCAGTTAATGGAGGCATTGATAAAAGTTGACCCCTCTTAATAGAAGAGGGGCTTTTTTTTATGTTTATATCCCTTAATCTGCGGAATTATTTGCGAAACCCGCGGAATTACTATCCAAATTTGCGGAATTATTTCAAAATCCTGCGGAATTATCATTATGATTCGAGGAATTATTTCAAAATCCCACTGAATCATCATCCAATCCGAAAGAATGACCCGAATTCCAGTTTACATATCATGATGCGAATTATGTTTTGCCCGGGTATGGTTGCGATTTTTTACTTTATGGGAGCCGCTCATCGGTTCCGGCTGACCAGATTGCTTCGTGGCATTTTTACGCATATCTTTACCATCATTTTTGTTGACCATTTTCATCCCTCCTCATTAGTTAGGATGCAGTGCCGGCGACTTTTTATGCTGAATATTTTTTCGTGTTCTGTGCAATTTAACGGTATACAAAATGAAGGAGTGAGACTATTCATGCAAAAAAATCCTTACCATAAGAATAAACAGCAAGCATTCCAAGCAGCACAGCAAGGATATGAAAATGCCCAAGGGCTTTTTTATGATATTGTAAATGATAGCGCCAGTTACGGCCATCAGCTTAAACATTTAAAAGATGAGGTCAACGAAGCGTATCAGCAAATCGAAAACGCCTTAGAAGTCGCTTCAGAGCATCAGCGCACGCAACTGGAACGATTCCAGCAGGATCTTCAAAATATGGTGACAGAAGTAAATCAAACGGAATAGAAAAAGCAGGGGTAAATCTCCTGCTTTTACTGATTTTTCTTCCGTTTCTTATTATTCATTCTTTCTTTTTCTGTCATTGGTTCATTTGCAATTTCTTCACTAAATCCGCCGCCGAGGCCCTGGGATTTAGCAGCATTGGCGCCAGGTATGACATGAGTTGATTTTCGTTTGGCCATTCCATTCACCTCCTAATAAAGTTAATATTTCCTGTAAGCCGGAAAACATGACAACGAAAAGTTTTTTTGACATAATAATAGTGGTTATAAAATAAAACTCCCCAAAAAACGCAGTGGAGTTTTATCAAGATTTTCAAAATATTTTGAACTTAAATAGTAAAAAATATAAGAAAAACTTATCAACCGCAATAACTTTCTTGTTATTTACTTATGAAAATGGTTGTATTAAAATTGAAATTGTGAGAAAAGTAGGGTTGGATGGGAAAATTCAAACTTTTGGACTTTTCGCTGAATTTGGGATTTCGATTAAGGGGGTATTTTACACATGGTAAAAAATGACGTATTTAACGCACATGCTTCTTTTGAAGCAAACGGTAAAAGCTACCAGTATTTTCGTTTAAGTGCACTTGAAGAGGCAGGCATTGGGAAAGTATCCAAATTGCCTTATTCCGTGAAAGTTTTACTTGAATCTGTACTTCGCCAATACGATGGCCGTGTTATTACGAAAGAGCATGTTGAAAACTTAGCAAAATGGGGAACAGATGAACTGAAGGAAGTGGATGTTCCATTTAAGCCAGCTCGTGTTATCCTTCAAGACTTCACGGGGGTCCCAGCAGTCGTAGACCTTGCTTCCTTAAGAAAAGCAATGGCAGACCTTGGCGGCGACCCAGACAAAATCAATCCTGAAAAAACAGTGGATCTTGTTATCGACCACTCCGTACAGGTTGATGCCTATGGCAGTGATGACGCATTAAAGATTAACATGGATTTTGAATTTGAACGTAATGCTGAGCGCTATCAGTTCCTTAGCTGGGCTCAAAAATCATTTAACAACTATCGTGCGGTTCCACCAGCAACTGGTATCGTTCACCAAGTTAACCTTGAATATTTGGCCGATGTTGTTCATGTTGGGAAAAATGCGGACGGTGAATTAGAAGCATACCCTGATACATTAGTAGGAACTGACTCTCACACTACGATGATTAATGGACTTGGCGTTCTTGGATGGGGCGTTGGCGGTATTGAAGCGGAAGCTGGAATGCTTGGTCAGCCTTCATACTTCCCAGTTCCAGAGGTAGTGGGGGTTAAATTAGTTGGCGAGCTTCCAAACGGTGCTACAGCGACAGACCTTGCGTTAAAAGTTACACAAGTACTTCGTAAACACGGTGTAGTTGGAAAATTTGTTGAATATTTCGGACCTGGTGTTTCAACTCTTCCACTTGCAGACCGTGCAACCATTGCAAACATGGCTCCTGAATATGGTGCGACTTGCGGTTTCTTCCCAATCGATGGGGAATCACTTGACTACATGCGCCTAACTGGCCGCGAAGAAGAACAAGTGAACGTCGTTGAACAATACTGCAAGGCAAACGGACTTTTCTTTGATCCATCTGTTGAGCCTGTTTATACAGATGTAATTGAAATTGACCTTACTGCGATTGAAGCAAATCTTTCTGGTCCTAAGCGTCCACAGGATTTGATTCCACTTTCAAAAATGAAACAGGAATTTGTCAAAGCAGTATCTGCACCACAAGGAAACCAAGGGTTCGGCTTACAGGCTGATGAACTTGAAAAATCCGCTCCAGTTAAATTTAATAATGGTGACGAAACAACTATTAAAACAGGTGCTGTTGCTATTGCTTCTATCACTAGCTGTACCAACACTTCTAACCCATATGTTTTAGTTGGCGCAGGTTTAGTAGCGAAAAAAGCAGTGGAATTAGGAATGGAAGTACCTAAGTTTGTTAAAACTTCTTTGGCACCAGGATCTAAAGTTGTTACTGGATACCTTCGTGATTCCGGCTTGCTTCCATACTTAGAACAAATCGGCTTCAACCTTGTTGGTTACGGCTGTACGACTTGTATCGGAAACTCCGGTCCATTAAAAGAAGAAATCGAAAAAACAATCGCAGAAAACGACCTATTAGTTACATCAGTACTTTCTGGTAACCGTAACTTTGAAGGACGTATCCATCCGCTTGTCAAAGCAAACTATCTTGCTTCACCACCACTTGTCGTGGCTTATGCCCTTGCAGGTACTGTGAACATTGATTTTGCTAATGAAGCAATCGGAAAAGATAAAGATGGCAATGATGTATTCTTTAAGGATATCTGGCCATCCACTGCAGAAGTAAATGATGTTGTGAAACGTACGGTTACACCAGAATTATTCCGCAGTGAATATGCTAATGTGTTCGGCGACAACGAGCGTTGGAACGCAATCAAAACAAGCAATGAGCCGCTATATACTTGGGATGAAGAATCCACTTACATTGCGAACCCGCCATTCTTTGAAGGTTTATCAAAAGAACCAGGCAAGGTTGAGCCATTATCTGGACTTCGCATCGTTGGTAAATTCGGTGACTCTGTGACTACTGACCATATTTCACCTGCAGGAGCCATTGGTAAAAATACTCCAGCTGGTAAGTATCTATTAGAAAAAGGCGTTCAGCCTCGTGACTTTAACTCTTACGGCTCCCGCCGCGGTAACCACGAAGTCATGATGCGTGGAACATTCGCAAACATCCGGATCCGTAACCAAATCGCACCTGGCACAGAAGGTGGCTTCACTACTTACTGGCCAACAGGCGAAGTTACTTCTATTTATGATGCTTGCATGAAGTACAAAGAAAACGGCACAGGCTTGATGGTTCTTGCCGGTAAGGATTACGGAATGGGCTCTTCACGTGACTGGGCTGCGAAAGGTACAAACCTTTTAGGCATCAAAACCGTACTTGCCGAAAGCTTTGAGCGTATTCACCGTTCAAACCTTGTGTTAATGGGTGTTCTTCCACTTCAATTTAAAGATGGCGAAAACTCTGAAACACTTGGCTTAACTGGTAAAGAAACATTCGAAGTTCAAGTAGACGAAAACGTAAAACCACGTGATCTTCTAAAAGTTACAGCTACAGACGAAGCTGGAAACAAAAAAGAATTCGAAGTCGTTGTTCGTTTCGACTCTGAAGTTGAAATCGACTACTACCGTCACGGCGGAATCCTGCAAATGGTTCTTCGTGAAAAATTACAAGAAGCTTAATCCAGAGAAAGACACCATGCATTATTTGCATGGTGTTTTTGTTATATAAAGTGCACATCCGGTTAAAATAATGAAGTCGCATTGCCCGGCGGCCAGTTGAAAGAGCTTCCACAGGTATTAGAGGAGGGCTGCTTTGACCGTAAGCCTGTAAAATGAGCTTCAACGGGTAATGCAACGTGGCTGCTTTGACCGTAAGCCTGTAAAAAGAGTTTAAACGGGCAATGCAACGTGGCTGCTTTGACCGTAAGCCTGTAAAAAGAGTTTAAACGGGCAATGCAACGTGGCTGCTTTGACCGTAAGCCTGTAAAATGAGCTTCAACGGGTAATGCAACGTGGCTGCTTTGACCATAAGCCTGTAAAATGAGCTTCAACGGGCAATGCAACGTGGCTGCTTTGACCGAATACGAGCAAAAAGATTTAGTACGGGAAATGGAAGAGCTCTGCATAGTCTGAAGCATATCCAAAATGTGATTTATAGGAAATCATTGACAAAGTTAAATTTAATCCCATAAAATAGAAGCATCAAACGAAAAGGAATGGTAAAAGAGGAATGAAGTTTTAATCTTATTTTTCAGCGCATTGATTCGAATAACGAAAAAATGTTGAACCTGAAGAATGGGATTAGTCTGTCCTTTTTTATGTCCTAATCGTTTTTTACCATAAGGTTTATTTGCTGACCTTTTTTGGCACGATTATGATGACATAACTCTCTTCAGGTTCATTGAAGGGAGTTTTTTTATGTTCATTTTAAAAGTTACTGGCTTGGAAAAAAGCTTTGAATTAAGAAAAATATTCGAAAATGTTAACTTTGATATAAAAAATGGTGAACGGATTGGTTTAGTTGGTTATAACGGTACAGGTAAGACAACGCTTGCGAATATTCTTTTTGGAAAAATAAAACCTGATAAAGGAGTAATCGAAAAGTCAAAAGACTTGAAAATTGGTTATTTGACGCAATCGATTGATTACCAGGTAGGTCAAATAAAAGTTCACGAGAAAGAAATTTTACAATATACGAGTGAGCTTGGTTTAAAAAAGGTAAATGAATGGGAAGATGAGCGTTTGAGGCATTTAAGCGGAGGTGAAAAGCTGAAGCTGGCGCTTTCGATGGTTTGGTCGACAAAGCCTGATTTCTTAATCCTTGATGAACCGACCAATCATTTGGATTTTCAAGGAATCAACTGGCTAATTGCTGAACTGAAAAATTTTCATGGACCAGTGCTGATCATCTCACATGACCGATATTTCTTAGATCAAACGGCTACCCGAATATTTGAATTGGAGAATGGCAAAATTCATTTTTATCACGGTAATTATAGTGAGTATCAGAAAGAAAAGCAGCTTCGTGTGGAGAATCAGCTTCATCAATATACGGTTCAACAGCGAAAAAAGGAAAGAATCGAGCAGCAAGTCGAACAGCTTAAAAATTGGTCCGAAAAGGCACATCGGGATTCAACCAAAGGTGGATCTCCATCGGAAAGAAGGCAAATTGGCTTTAAAGAATTTCACAGAGTGAAAGCGAAAAAGGTTGATAAACAAGTGAAGTCAAAAATGAAACGGCTCCATGCCGAGTTAGACAAACATCAGGTCGAGAAACCATTAGAGGATGTGCAGATAAATTTTCAATTTGATTCTTCGGGGAAAAGAGGAAAACGTTTAATCGAAGCGAAAAATCTTACTAAATCATTCGAGAGCAGGAGCCTTCTTAAGGATTCTCATTTCTATATTAATCATGGTGAACGAATCGGTTTGCTTGGAGAAAATGGCTGCGGTAAAACGACGTTAATTCGAATGATTCTTGGAGAAGAGGCTCAATCAAATGGAGAGTTGTGGAAAAGTGATTCATTAAAGATTGCCTACCTCAGTCAGGATGTTCATGATCTGCCAGAGGAAAAATCTGCGATTGATGCGTTAGGATTAAGTGAGAGGACTGACCTTTTCCGTGCGCGAACCTTGTTAGCCAATCTTGGCTTGAAGGAGGATAAGATTTCAATGCCGATTGGGTTCCTTAGCTTAGGTGAAAGGACAAGAGTAAAGCTAGTTGACATGTTAATGAAGGATTATGAAGTTCTTATTTTAGATGAACCGACCAATCACCTTGATTTGCCGAGCAGAGAGCAATTAGAAAAAACATTGAGCGAGTTTACTGGAACCATTATAACGGTTTCCCATGACTTTTATTTCTTAAATAAACTTTGTGACCGGTTACTAGTTTTTAAAAATCAAACCATAAAACGAGTGGAAATGAGTCCGGAGGAATATGTCAATCAGAGCAGGGATAAAACCGATAAAACGAGCAAGAAAGAGGCCCTAATGGTTCTTGAAAATAGACTTGCAATGGTACTTGGCGAATTATCTCTACTTGACCAAAAAGATGCGAAATATGCGGAATTGGATCAGGAATTTAAGGAGCTATTGAGGCAAAAAAAGGAGTTAATAAGTTAAGTTTATATGTGAGAAGTGAATTTGTTCAAATAGGAGATTTATACGTGCCCGATTTCTAGGTTGGCGAGCCGTTGCGGTCACGTAGACCCGTTCTACGTGGCCGTTTTCTTGTTCGGCAAGGCATTATGGTCACGTAGACCCTTTCTACGTGACTGCTTTCTTGGTCAGCCAAACATTTCGGGAACGTAGACTCTTTCTATGTAACCGTTTCTTTGGTCGGAGAGACGATTCGGTCACGTAGACCCGTTCTACGCGCCCTTTTTCCTTATAGGCAAGACGGTTCGGGCACGTAGAACTTTATTCCATAGATAAATACCCTAAAATTATTGCATATATCCTGCCAATTGTTAAAATAACTATGGTAGACCATACATAGCTAGAGGAGATGACAGCGTGTCAAATGACTTTTTACAATCCGTTTCCTATGATAACGGAGTTTTAAAAATATTAGATCAAACCAAGATACCTAATATAACCGAATTTCTTGAAATCACAAAAATCGAGGATGCCTGGGATGCGATCAAACAATTAAAGGTTCGCGGGGCTCCTGCCATAGGAATTGCTGCAGCATATGGCTTATTACTTGGAATAAAGGACGCGCCTGAACAATCATTCGAAGATTTTTATGTTGCTTTTAAAAAGCAATCCAACTACCTTGCCACCTCAAGACCGACCGCCGTTAACCTATTTTGGGCGCTAAAGCGGATGAATGAACGAGTTCAAAAAGAAAAAAACCAGCAGGTAGCTGAAATTAAAAAAGCCCTTGAACAAGAAGCCCACCAAATTCGTCATGAAGATGAAGAAGTTTGCCGCACCATTGGTGAGCATTCTTTAACACTTTTAAAAGATGGGATGGGAATCTTAACCCATTGTAATGCTGGCGGAATTGCAACAGCACGATATGGAACTGCCTTAGCACCGCTTTATTTGGCGAAAGAAAAAGGATGGGATATTAAAGTATTTGCCGATGAAACGCGGCCGCTCCTGCAGGGTGCTCGTTTGACGGCATGGGAGCTTATGCAGGCGGGAATTGATGTTACACTTATCACCGATAATATGGCAGCAATGGTCATGCAAAAAGGATGGGTTCAAGCTGTCATCGTGGGATGTGACCGAGTGGCCGCCAATGGCGACGTAGCGAATAAAATCGGTACCTACGGTGTTGCGCTCCTCGCAAAAGCACATAATATACCTTTTTATGTTGCTGCTCCAATATCCACGATTGATTTAGAAACAAAAACAGGGGCAGACATTCCTATTGAAGAGCGAGAGGCTGCAGAGATCACCGAAGGGTTTGGAAAAAGGACAGCACCTGAAGGCGTAAAAGTATTCAATCCGGCCTTTGATGTTACACCGAATGAACTTATTACAGCGATCATTACCGAAAAGGGCATACTAACTGGAAACTATCAAGAACAGCTGCCAAAACTTTTTCAATGATCGTATGAAAGTAGGTTGTGTATGGTAACGGATTTAAAAAAGCAAATTTGTGAAATTGGCAAACGAACTTACGATAAAGGCTTTGTCGCCGCCAATGATGGCAATATTTCAGTTCGAATCAATAAAAACGAATTTCTTATTACCCCGACTGGTGTGAGCAAAGGGTTTATGACCCCAGAAATGATTTTGAAAGTAGATGGGCAAGGAAATGTCATGGAAGGTAATTACAAACCAACCTCGGAAATGAAAATGCACCTTCTCGTTTACCAGGAGCGGCCGGATGTTCAAGCGGTTGTCCATGTTCATCCACCCTATGCAACGGCGTTTGCGATTGCCGGTATCCCATTGGATCAAGCAATCATGCCCGAATCCGTCGTTTTCCTTGGGACGATACCTGTTGCTGAATACGGGACACCTTCGACAGAGGAAGTACCGAACGCCGTTAAAAATTATGTCCATAACCATCAAGGTGTATTATTAGAAAATCATGGTGCATTGACCTGGGGAAACAGCCTTGAACATGCCTATTATTTAATGGAATCGTTGGAATTTACTGCTAAAATCAACTGGATTGCCAAACAAATCAATGGGGATCGCGAGCTTTCCACCCGAAATGTTGAACGGCTGGTTGAGATCAAAACCAAAATGGGGATCAAAGGAAATTCTCCTCGTGGAATTGAAACGCCTGATGGCATTCATGCCATGAGAAAAGGCACAGTCAGTCAAGGGGCGATAACAGATCAAGATATAAATCGTATCGTCGAAAAAGTGATCGAAGCAATCAAACAACAACGTTAAAGCAAGCAGTTATGCTTGCTTTTTTTCAATTTTCAGAAAAAATGTTATTAAAATGTTCACAAGTTTGGCATAGGCAAGCTTTATTTCAACTTCGTTAATAGTGTAAAATCTAAATAGCATAACATTCATGAAGGAGGGTTCGGGAATATGGTAAAAAAGGTGATTGCGGCAGTCGTACTTATAACCTTGCTTACAGTTGCGATTGTTCAGGCAATGGATAAAAAAACAGAACCCGGAATCACAAATACAGATGCAAGTCAGGCAGTTACTTCGGAAGGATTAAAAGTTGGTGAGAAGGCTCCTGATTTTGAATTAAAAACACTAACAGGTGAAACAGTTAAACTGTCAGACTTAAAAGGAAAAAAGGTCATGTTAAACTTTTGGGCAACCTGGTGCCCGCCATGTAAAGCGGAAATGCCTGAAATGGAAAAATTTTATAAGCAGAAAGATAAAAACCTGACCCTGCTTGCCGTCAATATTGATCCGCAATTAGATGTCAAAGGCTTTGTGAATAAAAATGGAATCACTTTTCCAATCCTGCTCGATACGAATGACAAGGTAAATGAAACCTACCAAATCTTATCTATTCCAACGACTTATTTCATCAATAGTCAGGGAATCATTGAAAATAAATTTACTGGTGCAATGAATCTAGACTCAATGAGACAATTTACAAAGGGCCTTAAGTAATCAAAAAGCCATTGGAAGAAATCCAATGGCTTTAATTATTTTGCGCTTTAAATCAATAAAAAAGAATATAATTTTCAAAAAGTTGTAATAATTGAAATCGTTTCAGGACATAATAACTGTTAGAATTGGTTGTAAGGAAGGTGATTGTAATGAGAAAACCACGAAAACGTTCTTTTGCAGAACTTGTTTCTGAAAATAAAAATCAATTAATGAAAGATCATGCTGCAATGGAGAAAATCGAACAACGATTAGAACAAAAACGCTTAGGAAAAGCTGAGTAATCTCTCATTGATTACCATTCATTGAAATCCTCCTATCTGGTTAAAATGTAACAGAGGAGGGATATAAAATGACGAATGGAAATGGAAAACCTGAACACTTTAATCCGAATCATATTGGCACGCAACCTCGTGCCTTTGGAGGAAACAAAGGGAAAAAAATGCAGGATACATCAGGTAAACATGCACAAGTAATCCAAACTAAAGGTGAATAAACTTGAATTTAGAGGATGGCTAAGAATCATCCTCTTTTTGTTTTTATTAAAAATTTTTTTGTGATATTTTTTTCGGTTCGTTACAAACTATATCTGTACCATGAACAATTTCAAGGAGGAATTTGCAAGATGGACTATAATACTAAACCGAATCCAGATGATCGTAGTGATAATGTAGAAAAATTGCAAGAAATGATCTCTAATACCGAAGAAAATATTCATCAAGCAAAAGCATCACTCGAATTTACTGACAGCGAAACACAGCGCCAGCAAATTGAAGCGAAAAATCAACGTCGTGAAGAAAGCATTCAATCCTTTAAATCCGAAATTCAAGACGAACTTTAAATAATACGGGGCCTGTCTAAATTGACAGGTCCTTTATTTTTGCAGGGTTAATTTTAGTGTCTGGCAGGAAGGTATGATAAGATAGAAGGGAAATTTTTATGAAGAAGTGATATTATGTACAAGCATCAGCCGGCCCAGCTAAAAAAATGGGAAGATGAATTTAAGGAAAAAGGCTTTATAACCGATGAAAGTCAATTAATTGATGATATTCGACATGAACCAAATATTCTCATCCAATCAAAGCTGTTATCCATTGCAGCTCTTTCACGCGTACAGCAAAATAGCCATGATTCTCTTGCCGCTGTTTGGATGGAGAATGCGCTTAAATTGGATCCAGGCAATGTCAGGGCGAAAGAATTTTTCATTCAATCTGAATGGAAGAAGAATGAAAATTTACTTGACCGGCTTACGTTTCCTTCCATTCGTGAAACGGATAACCGTACGGCTAAAAAGAAAATTGCCGAAGAATACATACAAATTTGCCAGGAATTTTTAACCGAGACGGAAGAAGAATTTTTTCGTCTAAAAGAAAACGTGGATCTATCCTCCCGTTTGAACAACACGGAGATTCAGCAAAAATATAGCACACTTTACCATTTGCTGGCTGAGGTGATCGAGGAATCCCGAAATCTATTAAAAGCAGCCATCGAGTATGATCAATCGATTACGGGTGTTTTTCATACTTCTACCTATTTTGATGACTTAAAAATCCATCTTTCTCGTATAGGAGAAATGAAACAAGCGTGGGCAGCTCTGTTTAAAGTGGAAGATACCGCAGCAAAATCCGACCAAAATGCCTTGGAGCAGCTTCATGATATGATTGGCTTGGAAATGGTGAAAAATCGGGTGAATCTTTTTTACCGATTTTTAAAATATCAAAAACACCGAAAGGAATTGGGCTTTCAGATTAAAGACGAGCTAAGTCTGAATATGGTTTTAACAGGAAATCCGGGAACTGGAAAAACCACTTTAGCTCGACTTTTGGCTAAAATCTATTTCGAACTTGGTGTGCTTCCAAGGGAGGATGTCATTGAGGCAGACAGGTCACAATTAGTAGGGGCATTTGTTGGGCAAACCGAAGAAAATGTCCGGGCTGTAGTCGAACGCTCCATCGGCGGTGTCTTGTTTATTGATGAGGCCTACAGTCTGAAGCGAGAAGGGCAGACTGGGAACGATTATGGGCAGACCGTGATTGATACGCTGGTTTCACTCATGACGGGAAAGGAATACGGTGGAAAATTCGCTGTTATTTTAGCTGGATATCCTGAGGAAATGCGCTCCTTTTTAGATGCCAATCCGGGATTACGGAGCCGTTTTCCCCAGTCTAACTTGATTCACTTGCCGAATTATTCTAATGAGGAATTAATCGAAATAGCAGAACAAATTGCGGCTGACAATGATTACATCGTAACGGATCAAGCGAAAATCGAATTGACACACCGCCTTGAGAAGGAACGGGTGGATGATACATTCGGGAATGCTAGAACGGTAAGGAATATCGTTTTAGATGCCATTTTTAAAAAAGGATCGGTGCTGCCGATAGAGGAGCAGGATCTTTTTCAATTAACATTATTAAATAAGGAAGACTTTATTTTAGAAAAAACAGAAGTAAGTGAATCCGCTTCGGAAAAATTAGAACGCTTAATTGGGCTCGATTCTATAAAAAAAGAAGTCAATATGCTTATTTCCTTTGTGAAAATGCAGCAATTTCGCCGAGAAAAAGAGCTGCCGGTCGTCCCGATTCAACTTCATTCGGTGTTTACGGGGAACCCTGGAACCGGGAAAACAACGGTGGCAAAAATATATGCCGAGCTGCTAAGGGAATGCGGCATTTTAAAACGAGGGCATTTAATCGTGGCAAGCCGGGCTGATTTTGTGGCAGGCTATGTAGGGCAAACAGCTTCTAAGACGAAGAAAAAGATTCGCGAAGCACTTGGCGGAGTTTTATTCATTGATGAAGCCTATTCCTTGCTAAGTAAAACGAGCGCTGATTATGGAAAAGAAGTCATCGATACACTTGTGGAGGAAATGACCATTCAAAACGAAAATCTTGTCATCATTCTCGCAGGGTACCCAAATGAAATGGACCATCTGCTCGAGAGCAATCCGGGACTGCGTTCACGATTTAAGAAATTTTTTCCGTTTCCGGATTATTCAGTAGAGGAGCTCCTTGCGATTATGGAAGCATATGCCGAACACTTCCTATATGAAATGACTCAAGACGCAAAAGCTTTAGTAAAGAAAACGATTGAATCAAATCCGGTAAATGGAAATGGGCGATTTGCTACAAATTTAGTTGATGAAATGATACAAGCCCAAGCGATGAGACTGATGAATCATGTATCTGATGAAGAATTAACGGAAAAAGCGGTTTATATTGAGGCTGAGGACGTCAAAAGGGCCTTGGAGAAGCTTTCTATCTAGAAAAAAAGGATGGTTATTGTGGATAATTATTTTGTTTCAACAAGGGAGATTCAGCTTTATTATGCCGATACAGATATGATGGGGGTTATTTACCACGCCAATTATTTAAAGTTTTTTGAATTGGGGCGGACAGGTCTGATTGAGGACATCGGTTATAGTTATGTATCAATGGAGGAGGCTGGTTATTTTGCCCCTGTATACGATGTTCAAGCCACCTATAAAAAACCATTAAGGTATGGAGATAAAGGATTCGTTAAAACGTGGGTTGAATACAATGATGGTATCAAATCCATTTATGGTTATACCGTAATCAACGGAAATGATGAAATTTGTGTTGAAGGAAAAACGACTCATATCATTGTAAGGAAAGATGATTTTAAACCGGCAGCATTTCGGAAGGCTTTCCCGGATTGGCATTTAAAATATGAGGAAATCAAGAAGAAATAACTCTTTACACTCGAGGTGACCTACGTTGGCGTTTGGACTTAAAAGGCAGGAAGTGAAAGAATGGAAAAGAAAAATTGATGAGGGCGAAATTGCCTTTTTGACCCATTATTGGCTTGATGACCGTTTTCCGGATTCGAAAACGGTCACCAAGGTTGGCTGTCATGACCTGAATAAATTGGCGGAATGGGGAAAGAAATACGGTTTAAAACGAGACTGGATTCATCATCGCCGGGATGGATATTCCCATTTTGACCTTATAGGCGGCAGGCAGAAGGAAATTTTACGGAAGGAAGGCCTTCTTGAACATATTTGGGACGACCAAAATAGGTCTCATAACAAAGGGTCAGACCCCACAGCATAAATTGGCTATAGATTGAGTGGGGGTCTGACCCAATTGAAACAGTCGCTTGCTATTCTGCAGCTTGAACCAGATTTCTGCCTTTTTCCTTGGCTCGATATAAGGCGATATCGGCGCGTTTTAATAGTTCTTCTTTTGATTCTCCAGGCTGCCATTCCGCTACGCCAAAGCTTGCGGTCACTGTGGTAACTTCAAAAAAGGTATGGGTTGAAAATACACTCTTTAACCTTTCGGCCAAAGCCATAGCTTGTTCGAGGGTCTGATGAGTGGCAATAATTAAAAACTCTTCTCCGCCCCAGCGGCCAAACAAATCTGTTTCCCTCGTATTTTTTCTTACTAGATCGGTAAATTCCTTTAGAACAAAATCACCAATATCATGACCAAATGTATCATTGATTTCTTTAAACAAATCGATATCAAACAGGATCACAGAAAAGGTTGGGAGAGGTGCCAAACGGTTGTCATCGACCATTTTTTCAAGCATTCTTCGATTTGGCAAGCCTGTTAAAAAGTCTGTATTGGCCGCCTGATTCATGGTTTCCTGTTGAATATAGGCTTCCTTTAAATGTTGCAGAAAATATAAGGCTAAAATATAGGCAGCTGTTGATGCATAAAACTGTGCGAGCGTATTTAGAGCTTGGAGTTTATCCACGTTATTTCCAGGATAAGCTGCGATTCCAATGATAACAGAAAGAAGATACAAAGATATGGAAATAATAAGCGCTTTTTTTCGATTAAAAATTAAAAAAAGATAAATAAAAAATAAAGGGGTCCAATTTGAAAAATTTCCCAATCCCCCGCCACTCATAAAGGTTGTGCTCGAATTCAGCCATACCAGGTCGGCAAACCAGCTTAATAAAATGATCGATAAGAGGACAAAGGAAATCAATTCAATAGCTCGTAATAAGTCCTCTTTAATGATAAGCAAAATCAATACAATCAAAAACCAGATATTTAACAGCGGGAAAATGGTATGAACAACAAAATCATGTTTTTCATGCATCCCATCCAAAAACCAGCTTAGCATTAAGGCAATAATGACTAATGGCAAAATAAAAATATATATGCGTTTTTTTAAACGCTGCAAATAAGATGATTGAAAATCTACTTCCATAAGGAAATCACCTAAGCTTATATTAATATGATTGGATTGAAAAAAAAAGACGCGAGAAGCGTCAAAATCAAAATAATGCTATTGTTTTTTATAATGAAAGGCTGGTTCACCGTGTTCGGCTTGAAAGTCAATTACTAGATCATGATCATCAAAATACCAAACATCTTTTTCTTCAATATAAAAGGTAATACCGTCATTTTCCGTTTTAACGGCCATATCTACTGGCTCCTCATTGGAAACGCCCAGGGAAAAACCACTTTGGACGGTACTGCATCCACCATAGCGGACATAAAAGCGAACAAAATCACCAGTTGATAAATCGAGTTCCCGCTTATACCATGCAGCAGCCTCGCTATTAATTTGAATGTTCATATGTAACACCTTTCTAATACTTGATAATATTATTATACTACATAAATTGAGAAAATTCGTCAAAAGTCAGTTGATTCCACCGAATAGACCCTCTTGGGGCATCCATATTAATGGAGCCATTGCTTCATATGCTTTTGAATTTCTTGATATTTCACTTTTGCATTAGCTAAGCCGAATGTTCCAGCTTTTTCTAAAGGGACAACCCTGAAATGTTTAGAATCATGACTAGACACAAAGGTAGGATAAAATACCGGATTCGATAGGATAATGTTATTTCCGTTTTCGGAAACATTTTTGGTGATATCAATGGTTGCCATTCCGCCGATCGTCTTATATTCACCGTCTTGGCCAGAAAGAAAATTTCCTAACGAGTAAATCACAAAGGTTTTTTTACCGTCCTTTCGGGTAATCCAGTCCATTGGCTGCAATACATGCGGGTGTGAACCAAAAATCACATCTACCCCTTCATTCGCAAGAAAGCTGGCTAACTCTTTTTGCTCCTCGTTCGGGACCCTCTGGTATTCAATGCCCCAGTGGATGCTCATCACGACCACATCTGCTGCTTTTTTAGCCCGCTGGATTTCTTTATGCATAATATTGCGATTAATTAGATTGACCAAGAAATCCTTGTGATCTGGAATTGGGATTCCATTTGTTCCATAGGAATAGGCAAGAAAGGCAATTTTAATCCCATTTTTGTCGAGGATTCGTAATTTTTCGCGATCCTGTTCATTCATGAAGCTGCCGACATGCGGCAAACCAATGCTATTCAAATAATGCATTTCGGAATCGATTCCTTTTTCACCCTTGTCTAATGAATGGTTATTAGCCGTTGACACAATATCAACACCTGTATGTACCAGAGCATTAGCCACCTCATGGGGGCTATTGAAGGTCGGATAAGTGGAAAGTCCCAGCTCGATTCCGCCTAACGTGCTTTCTTGATTGGCTGTTAATACATCTGGTTTTTGCAAGAGACTTTTTACATTTGCAAACATCGGGTCAAAATTATAGTGATGTCCATCGAACGCGTCCTTATAAACCGCTTCATGCACGAGGATATCCCCAATTGCTCCAATCGTTATTTTCTCCTGGAGTTTTTTATTAATTACAGTCTCCTTTCGCAAACTAAGAGGTTTCGGTTCCACGACTTTTACTTGTGCTTTTGGTTGGACCTTTGAGCTTGCAACTTGATTTTTCTGCTGTTGCATAAAAAGGGCGATAGCAAGAAAACTACAAACAATGATGATAAAAATGGATGTTATGATGGCTTTTTTCTTCATAATTTCTCCTCAATTATTAAGTGATAAGCAAAATCGTTTACAAACTAAACCAATGCTATATGATATTTATGTATATTTTACGATTATTTCTAAATTATTGATATAAAAAATTAGGAGCTGGGGAAATGTTTGCCATATCAGAAAGTGCAAAACAATATTTATTAAAAACCATTGAAGCGGAAAGACAAGTACCTGATGAGGTGCTTTATCTGCGGTTAAGTATGGGAATCGGCTGAGGGGAACCCACGTTAAATCTGTCTCTGGAAGAGCGGAAAATACAAGGGGACCTCACCTTCGAGTTTGATGGAGTCATCATCATTATCCATGAAAAGGATTTTCATTATTTCGATCACACAAAGCTTGATTATGCGAGAGATGAACGCGGGAACAATCGTTTCCGATTAATCCAAATAGAAAAGCGGAGCAGCTTGTAGGCTGCCCCGCTTTTCTTTGTTAATCTTCGATTTGCTCAAGAAAATCAAGAAATTCATCAAAATTCTTTGTTATGATCACCGGATTGTTTTTCACGCAGTCATCGCTGGAAAATTCGATAATAAATTCATTCACATCTGTGCTATCAGAAACAGTGGTAGAAAAATGATAGAGAGCCTTGAGACTTTGCATAAAATCTCCTCCATTTAAAACTTGTTGTCTTTGCTTCTATTTTACTCCTATAATTACTATTCTCTTGATGGCTATATGAAGGTTTTATGAAGATTTTATGCCATCATCTGTCACAGAATTGAAAGAAAAACGTAATATTCCATCCGAAACGTTAAGTTGATGGGCAAAAAAAATATTGGGAGATTTTCCTTTCCAACATAGTCACTTATTTATGGTACAATCTCCATGTGTTTAAATAAAAAAACGAGAGTATTTCACTCTCGCTTTTATAACCATTTAATTTTCGGTTCAGTTTTGTTGATAATTCGTTTAATATTCGCTCGATGTCTGTATATAACAAAGGAAGCTATTAATGCGACAACAATGATTAACGGAATGTCACTACCTCTTAAAATGATTGCATAAAGGATGGCACAAATGCCAGCAATCATGGAGGAGAGGGAGACATATTTCGTAATGTACAGACTGATAAAAAAGATAACCAAGACAGTTAAAAACAGGATTGGTGCATAGGCCAATAATACGCCTCCAGAGGTAGCAACCGCTTTTCCACCGCGGAATCCGGCAAAGATGGGATAGGTATGTCCAAGAATGGCGAAAACCCCAACCAATAATGGATGTAAATCGAGATGAATAAGATGTGGCAAAGAAGCAGCTAATGTACCTTTAAGAATATCCATAAGTGTAACGGTTAATCCGGCTTTGACGCCCAAGGTCCGAAAGGTATTGGTTCCGCCTAAATTTCCGCTCCCATGCTGGCGGATATCCGTTTTATAAAATAATTTACCGATGATGAGTCCAGATGGGATTGAGCCAAGCAAGTAGGCGGCAATCACACAAAAAATAATTTGAATCATTACAATATCTCCTTCTAATTAAAGATCCAGTTCTTATATTTTATCACGGATTTTAGAAAACACCATCATTGCTTTTGTTTAATAGAAAAAAGAGAGACCTTTCCAGACGTAAGGGGGAAAACAGAAACATGGCACGAATTGAATACCAAAATAATCAAAAACTATCAACTAAGTGGATCGTTGGCGGGATAGCAGGAGCTGTCATCTTGATTGTTTCTTCGATTCTCATATTTTTATATCCATTTGCATCCAACGAGCAAAAAAACTATTTTCAAGGGAAAAATCCAATCCTTTTTAACGGACATCAGGCGGGTAACGCGATATTCGAAGGTAATACCTTGTTTGTTCCGGTATCCTTTTTACAAAAAAATATCGACAAAGGCATTATTTACGATGAAAAATCACACTCGATTATCATCACTACAGCCGATAAAGTCGTACAAATGCCAACCGATTCGTTAACCTATTTTGTGAACCAAAAACCAGTAAATCTGCATATCACACCATTTAAATCAGAAAATGGAGAAATGTATGTCGCACTTGACCCTATTCTTTCCTATTATCCGATCCAATATAAAAGGTTAGCACAAAGCGGCGCCATCTGGATTCAAAAGAACGGCGAAAAGCTTGTGGCCGGTAAACTAACCTCAAATGATGTTAATCAGGAAAAGCTGAGATTGCGTACAAAACCATCATGGCAATCACCATATACAGCAGAAATGAAGAAAAGCGAGCCTGTATGGATTGAAGGAGAGAAAGCAGAATTTTACCTTGTTCGTAAAATGAACGGGATTAGCGGTTATATCAAAAAAGAATATGTTCAAAAACAAGAGACCGAAACGATCAAGATTAGCCATGTGAGCAAACCAGCTCCTATAAAAAAATTAAACGGACCCATCCAGTTAACATGGGAAACCGTATATAACCATAATCCAGACACTTCAAAAATAAAAAAAATGGCCGGTATTAATGTTGTTTCACCTACATGGTTTACCCTTGCAGGGAATGATGGAACCATCAGCAACCTGGCTTCATTAGATTATAGTAAATGGGCTAAATCAAAAGGCTATCAGGTTTGGGGATTGTTTTCTAACGCCTTTAACCCTGAACTAACCCATGAAGCATTAAAAGACTATCAATCTCGTCAAAAAATCATTCGTCAATTATTACTTTATAGTAAAATGTATCAATTACAGGGGATTAATTTTGATATCGAAAATGTAGAACCTGGGGATGGCGCGCTTGTGACTCAATTATTAAGGGAAGCGACTCCTTACTTCCATCAGGCGGGGTTAGTGGTTTCCATGGACATCACGTTCTCATTCGGTGAAGGCAACAATTGGTCATCCTTTTATCAAAGAAATGATCTGGCTAAGATTACCGACTACCTGATGGTCATGGCCTATGATGAACATTGGGGCCCTGATTCTGGGTCTGGCAGTGTAGCCAGTTTGCCGTGGGTGGAGACCAATCTTCAAAAATTACTGAAGGAAGTTCCACATAATCATCTCATCCTGGGCGTGCCATTGTATTCTAGGCTCTGGAAGGAGCAAGTAAATAAGGCTGGTTCATTAGAGGTTTCGGCGAAGGCACTTTCCATGGACAAAGTGAATGAATGGTTGAAAGAGAAAAAAGTAAAACCAGTCTATGATCCAAAAACCGGTCAGCATTTTGCCCAATACGTTGATAAAAAGCAAAAGGCCACGTATAAAATCTGGATAGAAGACCAACTGTCATTAACCAAACGGAAAAACCTGGCAGAAACCTATCAATTAGCAGGGGTAGGCACGTGGGCGAGATTATTTGGAGATCAGAAAGCATTTGCTGCCTTAGACTTAAATTCCAATAAAGCTTTGACAAAAAAATAAGGAAATGCGAAACCGGCCTTGCCGGTTTTTTTTAGTCAAAAGTAAGAACAATTAAAGGCTAATTTATTACAAAAATATGGAGAATTTTCAAATCATTTGTTAATCGATTGATACGATTGTTATAGCCAAATATAATTTAATTAAACAAATATATACGAATGTGAGCCGGCCGATTCGACAATAACGAGTGGTCGGTTTTATTGCATATTTCCATGAAGCAAAAGAAAGTGGCTAAGTTACATCTGATATTTAGGAATTTTTTAAACTTAAAATATATTTTTAAGGGTTGAGAGCGAATGACAAATCAAAGAGTAAGCGAAGAAGGATACCGGAACCTCACGGAAAAGCTTGAAAAACGAATTCAAGAGGAAGTAGCTAAAAATCGGCAAAAAGATCATATTTTGATCCAGCAATCAAGAATGGCAGCTATGGGGGAGATGATGGCAAGTATCGGTCATCAATGGCGGTCGCCGCTGAATAGCCTTTCGCTTTTAATTCAGGATGTAAGTGAAGCCATGGAATTTGGGGAAATCGATGCCCAATATATTGACCGCTTTACAAAAGAAAGCATGAATCAAATAAAACATATGTCACGGACGATTAATGATTTCCGAAAATTTTATCGGCCTAATAAAGTAAAGAGCTCTTTTTCCGTTGCAGAAGCCATTGAGGACGCCTTGTCCATTTTCTCTTATAGTCTAAAAAACCATGATATTCATGTGGAATTTGAATACAGAGGGCAACAAAAAGCCTACGGGTTCCAAAATGAATACAGTCAGGCTGCCCTTAATATTCTTACCAATTCTCGAGATGCCTTTGTATCAAATGATATAAAAAATCGAACGATTCTAGTTAAAATAAAGGAAACAGAAGAATATTTAGCGGCTGAATTCACCGATAATGCCGGTGAAATCGAGCCGGCTATTCTCCCTAAGGTGTTTGACCCTTATTTCACAACGAAGCCTCATGGTACAGGTCTAGGCCTTTATATGGCCAGAATGATTCTTGAGAATATGAATGGAACGGTAGAGGTTGAAAATACGGGAGAGGGGGCACGTTTCCGGCTTTTTGTGCCAAAGGTGACGGCCGATGTCATATCACGCTCCGTTGTAGTGTAAAAGAGTAGCAGCCGCTTATTTTGTATTCCATGGAAAAACAGGTAAAATATAAATATAAGCAAAAGGGAGTGATTTTATGACATTTGAAAATCCAAGCCTCGCTGAAATAGGGGCTATTTTAAAAAAGGCAAAAAGAATTGCCGTTGTCGGTTTAAGCAATAAACCGGACCGGACCTCTTACATGGTTTCTGAGGCGATGAAAAAGGCAGGTTATGAAATTATTCCGGTAAATCCAACCATTGAGGAAGCTTTAGGTGTCAAGGCAGTCGCCTCCCTCAAAGACATTGAAGGACATGTTGACATCGTGAACGTCTTTCGGCGCTCAGAGGAATTATTTGATGTAGCCAGGGAATTTGTTGAAATCGATGCAGATATCTTTTGGGCACAACAGGGCCTTTATAATGAAGAAGCCTATGAATATCTAAAAAATAAGGGTTATACGGTAATTATGGACCGTTGTATCAAAGTCGACCATGCCCTGACAAAATAAAAAAGGAGAAAAAACTGCTAAATATTGGCAGTTTTTTTATTTTCCTATCCCGAAGAAATGAGGGAATTTTATATTACAAAATGATGATGTTTCAATAAACGTATTTGCCAAATCGAAATAAATCGCTACAATTAAGCATAGACGCCGCAAGAACATGTGTTAAAATAAAAGACGGCAAACATAGGTTCTAAATATTTTTTAGAGGATTATCGAATCTCTTAACAAATGATGTAATAACCAATTATAGAATCAATCAAAAGAATGTTTTCTTTTTGTAAGGGATGAAAGGGGTATTTTAGTGGCAAGAAATCAGCAAGCAATTGAATACAACGATGATGCCATACAGGTGCTCGAAGGCCTTGAAGCTGTTAGGAAACGGCCAGGCATGTACATTGGCAGCACTGATGCACGCGGTCTTCACCATCTGGTGTATGAAATAGTGGATAATTCCGTCGATGAAGCACTCGGCGGTTTTGGTGACCATATCATTGTTAAAATACACAAAGACAACTCAATCAGCGTTGTTGATAAAGGACGCGGGATGCCCACCGGCATGCACAAAATGGGGAAGCCAACACCTGAAATCATTCTCACTGTCCTACATGCAGGAGGAAAATTTGGCCAGGGTGGTTATAAAACAAGCGGTGGTTTACATGGAGTCGGCGCCTCAGTTGTAAATGCGCTCTCGGAATGGCTGATTGTTACGATTAAACGTGATGGGTTTGTTTACGAACAGCGTTTTGAAAATGGCGGCAAGCCTGTGACAACTCTTGAAAAAATCGGTAAAACCAACCAGACAGGAACCACAATCCACTTTAAACCGGATCCTGTCATTTTTTCTACCACCACTTATAATTTTGAAACCTTATGTGAAAGGTTACGAGAATCAGCCTTTCTCTTAAAAGGGCTTAAAATTGAAATCTACGATGACCGTCATGATCTTAATGAAGTCTTTCATTATGAAAATGGAATTGAAGCCTTTGTTGAATATTTAAACGAAGAGAAGGATGTTCTCCATCCGGTTGTCAGCTTTGATGGTTCTCAAAATGGGATTGAAGTAGAATTTGCCTTTCAATTTAACGATGGCTATTCCGAAAATGTCCTTTCTTTCGTAAATAACGTGAGGACAAAAGACGGCGGTACCCATGAAGCCGGATCGAAAACGGCGATGACAAGAGTCTTTAACGACTATGCGCGAAAAATCTCGCTATTAAAAGAAAAAGATAAAAATCTTGATGGATCGGATATCCGTGAAGGACTATCAGCGATTATATCCGTAAGAATTCCTGAAGAGCTGCTGCAATTTGAAGGACAGACAAAAGGAAAATTAGGTACAAGTGAAGCAAGGTCGGCCGTAGACAGTGTAGTCTCTGAGCACCTTTCGTATTTCCTCGAAGAGAACCCTGACATCAGCTCATTGCTAATTAAGAAATCAATTAAAGCCTATCAAGCTCGGGAAGCGGCACGAAAAGCCCGTGAAGACGCAAGAAGCGGGAAAAAGAAAAAGCGCTCAGAGGCCGTTCTTTCCGGAAAACTGACACCTGCCCAATCACGGAACCCGCAAAAAAATGAACTTTATCTTGTTGAGGGTGATTCTGCAGGCGGCTCTGCCAAACAAGGTCGTGACCGCCGCTTCCAAGCGGTCCTGCCGCTTAGAGGTAAAGTCATCAATACCGAAAAGGCAAAGCTGGCTGATATTTTTAAAAACGAAGAAATCAACACGATCATCCATGCGATTGGCGGCGGGGTTGGGGCTGATTTTAATGTGGAAGATATTAACTATGATAAAATTGTGATTATGACGGATGCGGATACAGATGGTGCCCATATCCAAGTATTGCTGCTAACCTTCTTTTACCGCTATATGAAGCCGCTGCTTGAAGCGGGTAAGGTGTTTATTGCCCTTCCGCCTTTATATAAAGTAAGTAGAGGGACGGGGAAAAAAGAGGTCATTGAATATGCGTGGAATGAGGATGAGCTTCAAACGGCAATAAAAAAAGTCGGCCGGGGCTATATGATTCAGCGCTATAAAGGTCTTGGTGAAATGAATGCCGACCAGCTCTGGGAGACAACGATGGATCCAGAGACAAGAACATTGATCCGCGTGAAGATCGATGACGCGGCCCGGGCCGAGCGACGTGTGACCACGCTTATGGGCGACAAAGTGGAACCGCGCCGAAAATGGATTGAAAGCAATGTCGCCTTTACTCTGGATGAGCAGGACACAATCCTGGAAAATGAAAATATCATGGTCACGGAGGAGGATTCTGAAGAATGAGCACTAATGAAAAATTCCGTGACTTACCTTTAGAGGATGTACTTGGTGACCGTTTTGGCCGCTATAGTAAGTACATTATTCAAGAACGTGCCCTGCCGGATGCACGAGATGGTTTAAAACCGGTACAGCGAAGAATTCTTTATGCGATGCATGTGGAAGGCAACACCCATGATAAAGGATTCCGTAAATCTGCGAAAACCGTCGGGAATGTAATCGGTAACTACCATCCACACGGTGATACATCTGTTTATGAAGCGATGGTACGGATGAGCCAGGATTGGAAGGTCAGAAATGTCCTGGTTGAAATGCATGGAAATAATGGGAGTGTCGACGGTGACCCTCCTGCCGCGATGCGTTATACAGAAGCACGATTGTCAGCCATTTCGGCAGAACTTTTGCGCGATATTGAAAAACAAACCGTTGAATTTATCCCAAACTTTGATGACACTTCAAAAGAACCAACTGTTTTACCGGCGATGTTTCCGAACCTGCTGGTCAATGGCTCAACCGGTATTTCTGCGGGTTATGCAACAGAAATTCCCCCGCACCATCTAGGTGAGGTCATTGATGGCGTCATCATGAGAATGGATCAGCCGGATGCTTCTGTTGATGAATTAATGAACGTCGTCAAAGGACCTGATTTCCCTACCGGCGGGATCATTCAAGGGCTTGACGGCATTAAAAAAGCCTATGAAACTGGTAAAGGAAAAATCATTATCCGCGGAAAAGCAGAAATTGAAGAGATCCGCGGCGGCAAGCAGCAAATTGTTGTGACGGAGATTCCCTTTGAAGTCAATAAAGCGAACCTTGTTAAAAAAATCGATGAGCTAAGGCTTGACCGTAAAGTGGAAGGTATTTCAGAGGTTCGTGACGAAACCGACCGCACTGGCCTTCGCATTGTCATTGAATTAAAGAAAGAAGCAGATGCAGAAGGCGTATTAACATTTTTATATAAAAATAGTGACCTTCAAGTTCCCTATAATTTTAATATGGTCGCCATTCACAATAAGCGGCCAAAATTAATGGGACTTCGTGATTTATTAGATGCTTATATCGGGCATCAAAAGGAAGTCGTCACAAGACGAACGCAATTTGAGCTCAATAAAGCGAAGGAACGCCAGCATATTGTCGAAGGATTAATGAAAGCACTATCCATCCTCGACGAGGTCATTGCGACGATCCGCGCTTCCAAAGATAAACGCGATGCCAAGGATAATTTAATCGCAAAATATGGGTTTACGGAAGCACAGTCTGAAGCGATTGTTTCCTTACAGCTCTACCGTTTAACGAATACAGACATTACTGCCCTTCAAATCGAGGCACAAGAATTAGCGGCCAAGATTGAAGAATGGACTGCGATTTTAGCGAGTGAGAAAAAACTCTTATCGGTTATTAAGAAAGAACTGAGAGACGTGAAAAAACGCTTTGCAGATGAGCGCCGCTCCAAAATCGAGGCCGAAATTGAAGAATTAAAAATTAATCTTGAAGTCGTAGTGGCTAGTGAAGATGTCATTGTGACCGTAACCAAACAAGGCTATATCAAACGGACAAGCCAGCGCTCTTTTGCTGCATCAAACGGTCAGGATTTGGCAATGAAGGATTCAGACCGCTTACTTGCACAATTTGATATGAACACAAAAGATGTATTATTGTTATTCACCAACAAAGGGAATTACTTGTTCTGCCCTGTTCACGAGCTGCCGGATATCAGGTGGAAGGATCTTGGCCAGCATGTGGCGAATATCATCCCGATCGAGCGGGATGAGGAAATCATTCAAGCCATTCCAATTAAGGATTTTGAAGCGAATGCCTTCTTAGTCTTTATCACCAAAAACGGCCTGGTAAAGAAAACGGAACTGAAAGCCTACAAGGCGCAGCGTTACTCGAAGCCATTGGTAGGCATTAATCTGAAGGATGATGATCAAGTCATTGATGTTCATTTAACGGACGGCACAAAGGATGTATTCCTCATTACGCAATTTGGATATGCCCTTTGGTTCGCAGAAGAAGAGATTAGCATTGTTGGTGTGCGGGCTGCCGGTGTCAAAGGAATCAATTTAAAAGACGGCGACCATGTCGTCGGCGGAAAAATTCTGATGCAGGATAGCGTTGAAACCATCGTGGTAGTGACGCAGCGCGGTTCGATCAAAAGGATGAAACTAAAAGAATTTGATAAAGCCACCCGGGCGAAACGCGGTGTGGTGATTTTACGAGAATTAAAATCAAATCCACACCGTGTGGTTGGCTTTGTAAACGCCAATGAGCAAGACACTATTTTCCTGCAGACGGAAAAAGGCTTCACTGAAACGTGCAAAGTGGAGGATCTTCGCTTTAGTGACCGTTATTCAAATGGCTCCTTTATCTTAGATGAAGGGGAAAATGGCAAAGTCACAACGATTTGGAAAGTGGATGCTCCAGACGCTTCAAATGTATAATAGTTAACAGGTCTCCTAGAAATAGGGGCCTTTTTTTCTTAAAAGGAATCGTTTTCATATTTATATCTTAAAGCACAGGAGGTTCTGTGTTTTTTTCTATTGAAAAAAATTGACGTCGGACTTCTAACGGAATATACTTAGGTATACAAATAGATTAGTTACCTAACTATTAGTATTAGAAACAAATATAGGAGGTGTAAAGGATGGCGGATCTACAAAGCCCCACAGCTCAAAAATTATTAAAAGCCTTTATGCAATTTAGAAAAAAAGGATGGCATGAGAAAAAGATTGCTGGACATAATCCAAGTGAATTCAAGGTTCTTGCGGCTATTGAGCAGGGATTAAAAGAAAACAAGGATGATATGAAGGTATCTGAAATAAGTCAGAAATTACAGGTTACCCCTCCAACTGTCACCCAAATCATCAATACTCTTGAAAAGGAGGGATTGGTCGAGCGAACCTTCGATCCAGAGGATCGGCGGGCCGTAAAAATTAAACTTACCCAAAAAGGAATGGAAGCAACCACACAAGCAAGAAACGCATTTTACAAAAGATTTAACGGGCTCATTGACTTTCTTGGAGAGGAAGAAAGTGAGCAGCTCGCTGAATTATTAATGAAGGTCAGTGATTACTTCAATCACCAAAGTCGCCCATAGAATGGAGATGAACCTGTTTGCTCAAATTAACTAAATTTTTAAAACCATTTGGTCTATTCATATTCTTAGTTTTAGGCCTTATTCTTTTGCAGTCATTATCAGAGCTTTATTTACCAACATTAATGTCCGATATTGTCGATAAAGGAGTTGTAACCGGCGATACTCATTATATCTGGAAAATTGGCGGATATATGCTGCTTGTTGCCGCTAGCGGCATGGTTTGTTCAGTTTCAGCCAGCTTTTTCGCAGCCAAAGCGGCATCAGGCTTTGGAAAAAATCTACGCAGAAGATTATTTTCCCATGTAGGCGATTTTTCGCTGCAGGAGTTTGATAAAATCGGAACAGCATCGCTCATAACACGTACGACAAATGATATCACCCAGGTACAGCAGGTATTGGTCATGATGCTGCGGATGATGGTAATGGCACCGATGATGTGTATCGGCGGAATCATCATGGCGTTATCAAAGGATGCAAAATTAACGCTGGTCCTTGCTGTTTCACTGCCGATACTCGTTCTGGCGATCGTGATTATTGCCAGAAAGGGAATTCCGTTATTTAAAGCCATGCAGGTAAAACTCGATACGCTGAACCGGGTTTTACGTGAAAATTTAACGGGTATTCGGGTAATTCGTTCATTTAACCGGGTGGAGCATGAGAAAAAACGCTTTGATACGGCGAATCTAGATTTAACCGAAACCGCCATTAAAGTCAATAAAATCATGGCGTGGATGATGCCGATCATGATGGTCGTCTTAAACCTCACAAGTGTTGCAATCGTTTGGTTCGGAGGGATCCGTATCAGCAATGGTCATATGCAAGTCGGAGATATGATGGCCTTTATCCAATACGCCATGCAAATTATGTTCTCTTTCATCATGCTATCGATGATGTTTGTCATGGTCCCAAGAGCGTCCGTATCTGCGGTTAGAATTAACGAAGTTTTAGAAATATCAGCAGATATTAAAGACCCGGCAAATATCAAGACAACTGAAGCAAAACGAGGGTTGGTTGAATTTCAGCATGTTTCATTTAGCTATCCTGGAGCGGAAATGCCTGCGATTTCGAATATTTCTTTTTCGGCAAAGCCGGGAGAAGTGACGGCTATTATTGGCGGTACCGGTTCTGGAAAATCAACACTGATCAATTTAATCCCGCGTTTTTATGATGTAAACGACGGAAGCATCCTCGTAGACGGTGTCGATGTTCGGGAGATGACACAGGAAAATTTACGAGAAAAAATAGGCTTTGTCCCACAAATGGCTGTACTGTTTACCGGAACCATTTCTGAAAATATCCGTTTTGGAAAAGAAAATGCAACAGATGAAGAAGTCTCGCATGCAGCCGAAATTGCTCAGGCTTCGGAGTTTATTACCAACATGCCGGATGGATACAATGCGGTTATTGCCCAGGGGGGAACGAACGTTTCAGGTGGTCAAAAGCAGCGGTTATCGATCGCGAGAGCCCTTGTAAGAAAACCAGAGATTTATATATTTGATGACAGCTTTTCCGCTTTGGATTTTAAAACAGATGCAAAGCTACGGGCAGCATTAAAGAATGAAACCGTTGAATCGACTGTCCTAATCGTTGCCCAGCGGGTAAGTACGATTATGGATGCCGATCAGATTATCGTCTTAGACAACGGAGAAATTGCTGGAATCGGAAAGCATCGGGAGCTTTTAGAAACTAGTGCGGTTTACCGCGAAATTGTCATGTCACAGCTTTCTGAGGAGGAAATTGCATGAGCAAAGAGACCAGCAACCAAAGGCCAAGTGGACCAGTCGGCGGGGGATTCGGTTTTCGCGGAGGTATGATGCCTGTCCAAAAAGCGAAGGATTTTAAAGGGACCTTAAAAAGATTGATCAGTTATTTAAAACCTCATAAATTCAACCTTTTAGCGGTTTTGATAACGGCGATCATCAGTACAATCTTTTCGATTGTCAGCCCGAAAATCATGGGGAAAGCCACAACAAAGCTTTTTGAAGGAATAATATTGAAGCTGCGCGGGGTGCCGGGGGCAAAAATTGATTTTCATTACATCGGTAACATCATTCTGCTTTTAATCGGATTATATATTTTGAGTGCTGTTTTTGCTTATCTCCAGCAATATATCATGGCGGGGGTCGCACAAAAAACCGTTTATAATCTTCGCAAAGAAGTAGAAGAAAAGCTTAATCGGTTACCGCTGAAGTATTTTGATTCCAGGACACATGGTGAAATCCTTAGCCGGGCCGTCAATGACGTCGATAACATATCCTCAACCCTGCAGCAAAGTTTAACACAGCTGATTACATCGGTGGTTACCATTATTGGAATCATTGTTATGATGCTGTCAATCAGCCCATTAATGACCTTGATTGTGGTCGTGACACTGCCAGTAAGCTTTGCGGCTACTGCCGGCATTGCAAAAAAATCACAAAAGTTTTTTAAAGGACAACAAGCTGCATTGGGCAGACTGAATGGGCATGTGGAAGAAATGTATACAGGACATAAGGTCGTGAAAGTGTTTGGCCGTGAGAAAGAATCACTTGAGAAATTTGATGAAATCAATGAAACGCTTTATCAATCAGGCTGGAAAGCTCAATTCGTTTCCGGGATGATTATGCCATTAATGTCTTTTGTGAGTAATATTGGCTATGTCCTCGTATCCGTTGCTGGAGGTATATTGGTCACGAAGAAGGCCATAGAAATTGGCGATATCCAAGCCTTTATTCAATATTCAAGACAATTTTCCCAGCCGATCACGCAAACTGCGATGATCGCAAACGTTATTCAGTCTACAATCGCCAGTGCCGAACGGGTATTTGAGATTTTAGATGAATTAGAGGAAGTACCGGAAGCGATTCATCCAAAAGAGCTTAAGGCGCCAAAAGGTGAAGTATGCTTTGATCATGTTTCGTTTGGCTATAAGGAAAATGAACTGTTAATGGAAGATCTGAACATCGATGTAAAACCGGGTCAGACCGTTGCTATTGTCGGACCTACCGGCGCTGGGAAAACCACGTTAATTAATTTATTAATGCGTTTTTATGAAATTAACGCCGGCCGTATTTTAATCGATGGAATTGATATTCGTGATTTAAAACGAGACCAATTGCGAGGTATGTTCGGTATGGTGCTTCAGGATACGTGGCTTTTTAACAGTACCATACGTGATAATATTGCCTATGGGAGAGAAGGGGCAACGGAAGCAGAAATCATTGCTGCGTCCGAGGCTGCCTTTGCGGACCATTTTATCCGGACGCTGCCGGAAGGCTATAATACGATTCTAAATGAAGAAGCCTCCAATATTTCTCAGGGACAAAAGCAATTATTAACGATTGCTCGTGCGATATTGGCGGATCCGGCCATTCTGATTCTTGATGAGGCAACGAGCAGTGTTGATACAAGGACCGAGGTCCATATTCAGCAAGCTATGAACCATTTGATGCAGGGACGCACAAGCTTTATCATTGCCCACCGTTTATCCACGATTCGGGATGCGGACATTATCTTGGTTATGAATAATGGCAGCGTAATAGAAAAAGGAAATCATCTGGAATTGCTTGAAAAAGGCGGATTTTATGCAGACTTGTATAACAGTCAGTTTTCGGGAATGAAGACTGCAGGATAAATGTTGTTTGATAAAAAACGTATTCGTTCATTTCTAAGCTTTCCATGGCGAAGGGGACAAAACATTAGAAGAAGATCAAGACGTGACTTTTGATGTTGAGCAAGGTCAACGTGGAGGCACAAGCAGTTAACGTACGTATGGCAAAATTATATTGCCAAACATGGACAGACTCTTTTTTAGAGTCTGTTATTTTTTTATAAGAAAAACAATTAAACCCTAATCAAAAATGAGCAGGGTACTTAGCATAAAAAACTTATAAAAGTCTTATACCAAAATGTGTTTAAAAATATAATAAATTTGTTATACACCTATTTTAAGTCATTACATTTTGCACTACAATATGTAATGGAGGCGAAAAATATGAGTGTAAATAACTTCCGTTACGATAAAGTTGGTTTGGACCGCTTTTTTGGTCCGTTAGAAGCAAAAATTATGGAAATTTTGTGGAATGGGAAGGAAAAAAGTATCAAAGAGGTTCAACAGTTCATCGAAAAAGAAAGAACAATTAATTTTAATACGGTTATGACTGTAATGAATCGATTGGTAGAAAAAAATATCCTTGAAAAGAGAATAGAAGGAAGAACATCACTGTACAAGCCAATTAAGACAAAATTGGAATTTATTGATGAACAATCAAAGAAACTTACTGAAAACCTTTTAGATGAGTTTGGAGGGATGGTCGTCAATCACATGCTTGATTCATTGGAAGAGGTGGATCAAAATTTACTTAATAAACTTGAGCAAAAACTTAAACAATTAAAAAAGGGCAGTAAGCAATGATGTGGAGAGATAAATCGTTCTTTGTCTTTGGTATTGGTCTTTGTTGTGGTGTGATTATATGTGTACAGATGGGGTTATATCTGGCAAATGTTTTTTTGGGTCCATCATTTTATGATAATATCTTTCAGTTTTGTATTAGGATCTTTCAACAGGGTACAGTTGAATATTACGGTGTTTTATTAGCTGTAAATACCTATGTGGTCTTCACAATCTTCGTTTTGGGTAAAAAAATCGTACAGCAAGTATCAAACAACATCAGATTGAAGAAAAAAATTGTACGCTTAACCAATTGGGAAAAAACCAATGAACTAAATCAAAGATACAAGAAGAACAGAAAGGAAATTGTCGTCATTAATAGTAATGAACTGGTAGCTCTTACTTTTGGGCTCCGAAATCCATGCATCCTTCTATCTACCACTTTAATAGAGATGTTAGACAGAGTGGAGCTAGAGGCTGTCATACAGCATGAATCCGCCCACCAAAAATTTCATCATACCTTAAAAATCTTTCTTTTAAAGACAATCTCTGAAGTCATGTGGTATATCCCGCTTACCAAATGGGCGTATAAAAACTATAAAATTATGATTGAATTAGTTGCGGATGAGTATGCAATTAAGCTTATGGGCACTGAACTGGGCTTAGGCAGTGCCTTATTAAAGTTAGTAAAGACTCACTTAGAAACTAAAACTCATTCACTAATGGTTCCTTTTGCTGATGGAACAATTGATTACAGGCTTAAGCATCTGATTGAACCATATTATACTTTACCATTTCAATTAAAAACAAAATCGATTATTATTTCAGTTAATGTCATGATTCTGTTGATCATTTTAATGATGATTGTGTAACGAATAGATGAAGGTGAATATAGAAAGGCGGGATGTCGAATAAAAGACAACCCGCTAAGATTTCTTATAAGCTTTTCTGTTTAATAAATGGTTAAATATCAAGTCAATTAATAAAATAATCATCCCATATTGAATGAAATAATCTGCGAAGTTTAGGACCCCATGATTGGAATGAAAGGATATGAAATCCGTAACCTGATTATATAATATGCGATCTAAAGCATTTCCGATTCCGCCTCCAATTAAAAAACCAGTACCTAAATCCACTAAAAGTCTCCTATTTTTAACCTCGCTGCGATATTTAAGCATTATTATAACAATTAATAGTGCAACAGGAACAAAGAAGCGTCCATACCCCTGAAAGGAACTAAATGCTGCTCCACTATTTTCAATGTGGCTAAGATTTAAAACACCTTTCCAGATTTCAATAGAACTTCCTACTTTTAAATGAGTACGAATCCAATATTTTGATAGTTGATCAATAAAAATTACTATAGTTATAAAAAAATAATACAAGATTAGGACTTCCTTCCCGAGTTTTAGTGTTTTACTTGACGGATAAAAAACTAGTCACTACAATGTGTAGTGTAATTGAATAATTAGTCCAAGTCAAAATCTAATGCTCTATATTAAATTAATAAAAAATACTAGAAATCCCATATCTAGATTTTTTTTATTAATTTTTACACTACAGTTAGTAGTGTTTTGGTGATGAAAGGAGAATGAATATGAGAAACAGCCAAGAAATTGGTTCATTATTATTGAGGGTAGTGTTAGGTATTACATTCTTTGTTCATGGTTTATCGAAATTCCAAGGGGGTATTGATAATATTGGAGTTTGGTTCCATAGTATGGGGATTCCTAGTTTCATGGCTTATGTAGTTGCAACCATTGAATTAGTGGGGGGGATCTCGATTATTTTAGGACTGGGTACCAGAATCATTGCAGCCTTTAATGTATTCATAATGGCTGGAGCTATTTTATTTGTAAAATTACCAGCTGGTCTTACAGGGAACGGGAAGATGCCTGGTTATGAACTAGAACTGTCATTAATGATGATCGCCCTTTACCTTGTTTTGAATGGAAGCCGTTTGATCTCAATCGATTCGCTATTATCAAAGACCAAGGGAACTGTAAAGGCATTACATAATTAAAGTAAAGTTGAATGAGGTGAATAGATGGCTAAAAAGAAAAAATCCAAAACGGGCAATTCATCTGCCCGGCTGTTCTTTTTCGGAGTTTTCGGACTAACGATTATTTGTTTCATATCGATTATCATGTTTAGCAATTTCCAAAAAACAAATGCTTCAAGCACTTCTGATGCTACGTTCGATTTTCAAAATCAGCCATACTTGGGCCAAAAAAATGCCCCCGTAAAAATGGTAGAGTTTGGTGATTACAAATGCCCAATCTGCAAAAATTTTAATGATACTGTATTTCCAGCTATTAATAAGGATCTTATCAAGACTGGAAAGGTCATCTATTATTTCATGAATGACCCATTTATTAATACTGATTCAACAAGGTCTGCTCTTTTTGCAGAGACGGTATATCATGAATTAGGTAATAACGTATTTTGGAAGTTTCATGACCAATTGTATTCTGAACAACCAGCAGATTCTAAATATGAAAAAAAAGATTTTTATTCGGCAAGTTTTCTGGAAAAGACATTAAACAAAGTAGTTAGCCAAACAGATAGTAAGAAAGTGGCCCAAGCATTTAAAACAAAAAAATATCAAAGTGCTTTAGATAAGGACACTTCTTACGTTAATCAATTAGGAATCACAGGGACACCGACATTCTTTGTAAATGGTAAACCATTTAAGGGAAGTACTTATCAGGACCTTATTGATATGGTGAATAAAGAAGCTCAAAAGAAACAATAAGTTTTACTAAATGTAATTTTATTTACCACCCCCTTATCAAACAAATGTGTTTAGGGGGTTTTTTAATGGCCATTTATTGACAATATGCGCATATGGTCATATATTAAAATTAACATATTCGTTAATAGTATTTTTCTTAAGGAAGGGAATTAAATGAAGCAGGAAGAAGAGGGAAAAATTAAATCTTTAAACGAAGAAACACTATTTATTGTATCTCAAACCTTTAAAGCATTATCAGATAACACAAGAATTAAAATTTTAAATTTACTTTCTCAAAAGGAATGCTCAGTAAATGAAATTGCTGAGGTTTTGGAACTTCATCAATCAACCGTTTCCCATCAACTAAGCTTTTTAAAGAATCTTCGCCTTGTAAAGTTTAGAAGGGAAGGAACAACAGTTTTTTATTCAAATGACGACCAGCATATCATTAACCTTTTACAACAAGCAATTGATCATGCTTGTCACGATTAAGGTTTTTGTTAAAAGGAGAGTTTAACATGTCACATAATCATAATCACAGTCATGGTCATGATCACGACCATGGGGATGTTTTTCATTCTCATGCTCCCATTGGAAAAATGAAATTAGCTTTTTTTCTAACTTTAATCATTCTTGTAGTTGAATTAATTGGCGGATTTATTTCGCACAGTTTAGCACTACTTTCAGATGCAGGGCACGTTCTTACAGACATCGCAGCCATAGGATTATCTTGGTTTGCCATGCATCAATCCCAAAAACCAGCATCCGAGAAATACACTTTCGGGTATCATCGTTCAGGAATATTGGCTGCGTTTATTAATGCGATGACGTTAATCGTTATTGCTGTGGTAATTCTTTACGAAGCAATCGACCGTCTTAAAAATCCACAACCAGTAGGAAGTACATGGATGTTCATTAGTGCCTCTGTTGGCTTAATCATGAACCTCTATTTAGGTCTTGGATTAAGTAAGGAAGACAATATTAACGTTAAAAGTGCTGTACTTCATATGATTGGGGACGCTATAGCTTCTGCTGGAGTTATTGTCGGCGGAATCATCATTTTATTTACTGGTTGGGATATTGTTGACCCTATCCTTAGTGTACTCATCGCTTTCTTAATTGCTTTTGGTGCATGGAAAATTGTAAAGCAAACGGTTGGCATTTTAATGGAAGGAACACCAAATGGAGTCTCTTTGGAAGAAGTTATTGAAAAAATACGTTCCGTTAAAGGGGTCTTAAATGTTCACGATCTACATGTTTGGAGCATTACCAGCGGTAAAAATGCCTTATCATGCCACGTTGTGTTAAATAACCAAATCACGTTCCAAGATAGCCAAGTCATCTTAAGGGAAGTTGAACATAAATTACAGCATATAGGAATTGGTCACGCTACAATCCAAATGGAAAACGAGGAACATCCTCATGATGAATCAGTAGTTTGTTCAACAACCGAGCATGTACACAACCATTAACATGGACAAGGAGATTTACCGTGCAATTTCCAAGCAAAGCCAAAAAGGTTTTTGATATTGCTCTACCAGCTATTGGGGAATCATATCTTCAAAGTATACTCGGAGTTATTGACTCCTTTTTCATAGCAAAGTTAGGTCTTTTGGCCATTAATTCAGTAGGTGTAACCAATATCTACAGTATGACGTATATTGGGGTTTTTACTACCGTTTCTGCCTCACTATCCGTATTTTTATCAAGGGCTTTTGGTGGAAAGGATCAGGAGAGAAGCAAGTCCGTTATTTTTCATGGCCTTTTTATTTCAGTTCTTATTGGATTGCTTTTCTCCGTAATTTCTGTAGTTTTTGCTCAAACTTTGTTAGATTGGACTGGTGCAAATGAAAAATTAAAAGAGACAGCTGCCATCTATTTTAAAGTTATTCTAGGTCTAACACCATTCATCGCCTTATTTACAGCTCAATCGGCCTCTTTCCGTGCAATAGGGGATACCAGGACACCTTTAAAGGTTGGAATGGAAATGAATGTTGTCCATGTAATCCTAGATTACATTTTAATTTTTGGGATTGGCTCATTTTCTGGATTAGGATTAACTGGGGCGGCCATAGCCATGATTTTAGCAAGAATATATGGTTTTATTAGATTAGTAATAAAATCACAACGAATCCCGTCGATCGCTTTAAAATCAAGTGATTTCACACTCGTATGGAGTTTAGCTGGGAGCATGATAAAGTTTGCTCTACCTGCTTCTTTAGAAAGGCTAATGGGGATTTGGCCAGTCATAAGAAAGTTAATTTCATATAAATTTATATCCACAGTCTTCAAAACTGATAGTGACCTGCGTGCCAGGATAGGTGGGTTCAATTCCCACGCGAGAACGTTTCTTTTAACCTCCAAATAATTATTTATTGGAGGTTAATTTTATGCAAACAAAAGTTATGCCAAAAAAGGTTAAGCCGAAACCAGGAAAGATTAGAGAGGGCAGCAAAAAGAAACCCAGAACTGATTCAAATATCCTAACACCTGTATATTTTTTCAATAGTCTAGTTAAGTATTCTTCATTTGTATGGACAACTGCGACCGATGAACTTGTCCCAGCTTCAAGTTCAATGAAATATGTTCAAGCTATGCTTGAACATGGTAGAAATGTTAAATTTCATTTGTTCGCAAAAGGATCGCATGGACTTTCACTCGCAACAGATTTAACAGCGGGCTCTTCAGAATTTATTAATAAAGAGGTTTCAGCATGGTTTGATATGGCTCATGCTTGGCTTGCAAAAACTTTTGGTTGATTTTAAAACCGTCATTTTAAATCCATTTTCCGTTGGAATCTTAAAGTGTTCTGCATCTAACTTATAACAAACTGCAGTAGGTAATTATTTTTAGAAAATGGAGAGGAAAGCATGGCGGAAACCCAACTGGCTCCGCCCTATTCTTTTTAACAATCAATAAGTTTGTGAAATGTTTAACTTAAAGTAAACAGGTGCTTTAGTGCAAAATGCATCAATTATAAATAAGGAGATTATATACAATATTTTATACATTAATTAAGCTCACTAACATCTCATGTGTTGCCACATACACTCTGCGCACGTGGAGTGTGTGTCACAGATAGTTTAACTAGTTGACAGAGGGATTCTAAATAGTAAAATAACTTTTAATTAAGTTTTTAGATAATATAAAATTATACTCAATCTACAAGGTAGTAAATAAATGGTGAATTTTGAAAGGGGATACATAAATTTGAACTCAACATATTTAGATTTACTTTTCCAAAAATATGATTGTGAAGAAAAAGTGATAACTGAAATTATTAATCTGGAAGCGATTCTTAATCTACCAAAGGGAACAGAACATTTTGTCAGTGATTTACATGGGGAGTATCAAGCTTTTCAACATGTGTTAAGAAATGGTTCAGGGAATGTAAAAAAGAGAATCAGAGACTTGTTTCAAGATGTTTTATTTGAAAAAGAAATAAATGATTTTTCGACATTAGTTTATTATCCTGAAGAAAAATTAAAATTAATGAAAAGTCATTTTAGCAATGAACAAGAATTAAACCAATGGTATATCGTAATCATCGAGCGGATGATTAGGCTTATTTCTCATGCATCCTCGAAATATACTCGTTCGAAATTACGAAAAGCATTACCTAGTCAATTTGTGTTTATTATAGAGGAGTTGCTATATAAAACGAATCAATCTGCAAATAAGGAGCAATATTATAAAGAAATTGTCGAGCAAATCATCTCCTTAGGTCAGGCTGATAAACTTATTACAGGGCTTGCCTATACCACTCAAAGATTGGTTGTTGATCATCTTCATGTAGTGGGGGATATTTATGATCGTGGACCGGAACCTGATAAAATCATCGATACTCTGATCAATTATCATTCCGTTGATATTCAGTGGGGAAACCATGATGTACTATGGATAGGTGCTTTTGCTGGTTCAATGGTTTGTCTCGCTAATATCATTCGTATCTGCGCAAGATATGACAATCTGGATATCATTGAAGATGTTTATGGAATCAATCTTAGACCTTTGCTGAATCTTGCGGAGAAATACTATGAAGACAATCCAGCATTCAGACCTAAGGTACATTCAGATAAGAAACTATCTGATCATGAAACATTACAAATAACAAAAATTCATCAAGCCATTGCGATTATTCAGTTCAAACTCGAAATTCCTATTATAAAGAGACGCCCGTATTTTAATATGTCAGAGAGGCTTTTGCTGGAGAAAATCGATTATGACGAAAACGAAATAACGATTTGTGGGAAAACCTATCCACTAGAAAATCCCTGCTTTGCAACGGTAAATCCTGAGCAGCCTGAACAATTATTAAAAGAAGAAAAGCAGGTAATGGAAAGATTATTATTTTCAGTCCAGCATTCAGAAAAACTGGCCAGACATATGAATTTCCTTATGAAGAAAGGGAGTCTTTATTTAAAATATAATGGGAACCTATTAATACATGGTTGTATTCCTTTAGATGAAGAAGGGAATATGGAAAAAATGGTTATTGAAAATAATACCTATTCAGGTCGTGAATTACTTGATGTTTTTGAACGGTATTTACTGCATGCTTTTGCACACCCTGATGTGACAGATGATCTTGCTACTGATATGGTCTGGTATTTATGGACAGGAGAATATTCATCACTCTTTGGAAAAAGAGAAATGACCACTTTTGAGAGGTACTTTATTAAGGACAAGGCATCCCATAAGGAGAGAAAGAACCCATACTACTATCTACGGGAGAATGAAGAAATTTGCAGGAAAATCCTAACAGAATTTGATCTAAATCCTGATAACGGACACATTATCAATGGGCATACACCAGTTAAAGAAATAGAGGGAGAAAATCCAATTAAAGCAAATGGTAAGATGATCGTAATCGATGGAGGTTTCTCCAAAGCTTACCAATCAACAACAGGTATAGCAGGATATACGTTACTATATAATTCCTTTGGTATGCAACTGGTCGCACATAAGCATTTTAATTCAAAAGAAGATGTTTTACTTAAAGGGACAGACGTTTTATCAATTAAAAGAGTGGTGGATGAAGAGTTAAAGAGAAAAAAGGTTAGAGAAACGAATGTTGGAGAGAAATTATTACAGGAAATCTCTATTTTGAATAGTCTGAGAGAATATCGCTATATGAATTGATACCAATTAGGACATAGTAGCTGGGTTCGATTCCCAGACAGTCCCGCCAAATTACCTTATTTAATTAGAACCTAATAATGTTTGTACTTATTAAGGATTTCGATCATTCTGACGAAAGACGGTGTTAGGCTGTTAAAGAAAACCGTTTTAGACTGATACATAAAACAGTTCAACCTCCTTCGTAATGATTATTATGGAAGAGGTTTTTTATTTTACTTCAAGGGCAATTGAGATTGAAATTTCAAACCATGAAGCGAAATCAGTCAGTGTTGAAGGTTATGTTTATTCAAAAATTCAGAGATTTTTGTGCAACTTATGTTAATCAAAAAAGGTGAGTGAAGCATATTGGGAAAAAATCATTGACATAAAACAAAGACTAATGATATTATAATTATTTTGATAAATAAGACAGAGTGTGGTATCCTTAAAAAGGTAAAGAATATTGAATGATTATTTTCTTAAGTTTTTCCATCATTATCCGGTTCTTTCAACTCATATTTTTAATGCACCTCTTTATCTCCTCATAATCGATTGTTTCTTATTTTCTCCGCACAAATCGATATTTTTCGAATGAGTTTATTAAAGTAATTTTTTGAGTTTACAATCCTGATTCACACTGGCAAGGTCAAGGAGCCGTAAGGATGAAAGAGAGGCAGGGCTTTCATTGTTTTAGGCATATAATGGTTAATTTATAATGGAAAAACTTCTGGTTAATCCTATGGTTGATTTTTCAAAACGATTTTAAACAACAGGTGGAGGTGTTTGCTTATGATCTTAAAATCGTCAAAAGCTTGATTTTGTTGGGAGGACTGAGCATTTGGCAAACACTCATGTATTTTCTAAGGGAGAAGAAATCGCTAATTCCATCACCCATGGGATAGCAGCCTTGTTGAGTATTGGGGCATTGGTACTTTTAATTACCTTTTCATCTATTCACGGAAACATATGGCAAGTAATTAGTTTTACGACTTTTGGAACAACCATGCTACTTCTATATATTTGTTCTACATTTGTCCATGCACTCCCACCTGGTAAAGCAAAAGATATTTTTGAGATTCTTGATCATTCAGCTATATACTTTTTTATAGCAGGAACGTATACGCCATATTTGCTCATTGTCGTAAAAGGATGGGAAGGATGGACATTATTTGGGGTTATTTGGGGAATAGCGGTAATTGGTACAGTTTTTAAGTGCTTTTTTGTAAAGAAGTATTTGTTAACTTCCACCTTGCTATATGTAATCATGGGATGGCTAATTGTAGGAGTCTGGGATCAAATTACACAGGCTGTAAACATAAATGGAATAATCCTTTTAGTAGTAGGTGGTGTATTTTATACGTTAGGATCCATTTTTTATGTTTGGAGAGGTTTTAAATATCACCATGCTATATGGCACGTTTTTGTGATTGCCGGATCTGCGTCTCACTTTTTTTCAATATATTGGTTCTTGATTAAGTAAGGGGTGTATTGCTCTTTATTTTAAGCATTTAATACTTTTGTCAGGAAAGCAAGTTTTTGACAAATTGGAGGGGTAATTTTTGAACAAAACAAAATTAATAAATGCAGTATCAACGAAGTCAGATCTATCTAGGAAAGATGCAGAATCAGCTGTAGAGGCTGTATTCGATATAATTACACAATCACTTGTTAGCGGAGATTCTTTTGCACTTTTAGGGTTTGGTAAATTTGAAGTCTGTCAACGTGAAGCTCGAACTCGTATTGACCCAAAAACGGGGGAAGAATTAATCATTCAAGCCGGCAAAGTTCCTGTTTTCCGGGCAAGTAAGTCATTAATACAGCAAATATAGGTTTAAGGGTTATCCCAATTTAGGATGTGCCATGTGTTCGAAAATCAGCATCTCCTTAAACATCCCTTCTTGGATGGCTTTGTATTAAATAATATACTGAATAAACTTTCATCTATACTTTTGACGTAGAGAAAGGTCAACGTGGACCACAAGCTTCAAACGTTCACAAAGCTTAATGATAAGAAGATCGAATAAATAACAGACCCTTTATTAAGAGTCTGTTATTTATTTTTTAAAGTAAAAACCCCACTCACGAATGAGCAGGGTACATGTAACGATAAATCAAATGGTAAACTCAGTGTAGCATACTATTATGAGATTACCTAATTTGAAATAGGATGATGAAAAGTTGGCTCTTTTTTATTTACCTTTTATCGAACCAAGCAAATGTCATTTGATAAAGGGAACCTTACAAAATCAGGATACCTCAATTTCCCGTACACCCGAGGGAGCATTCCTTAACCTTCCTAATTAGCTTGTAAAAATCCAACACGCCGTGAAAGTGGATACGAACAAAAAATATGTTCAGGCGATTGCAATCGCACCGACAAGGGAATTGGCTATTCAGGTGACACTTTCTTAATAGTACTAATTCGAATTCGAGTTTGAAAGGGATTAAACTGTTCTAGCAAAAGGGAATAAAATCGTAAAGGTACGTCCAGTTTTCAAAACTGCTTGAGAGGCGCGTGTCGTCTCTGGTAGATTCGATTCCTTGGCAGTCCCGCCAAATTAATAACGTAAAGGATTACTTATACAAAATGGCCAAGCAAATGCTTGGTCTTTTTACATTGTAGGAATAATGTTACTGCATATCGATACAACAAAGACTTATAAAACAAATAGCAGTATAGTACTGACCATGGAATCCTAACTCGACAACATAGAAGGGAATACTTTATTTGTGGCCCCCTTTAATAAGGACATGGAAATTAAATGAAAATTGTAATGGTGTAGGCGTTTTCATGTCGCTATTATTAAGTTATAGAAAAGAGGTGAATAGTAAAAATGCCAAAAACACTGATATCGAAAAATGACCGGAATGGGCGCCAAAACAAGATTCTTAAAATATTCTAAATAATAGAGTTTATGTTATGGCTTCTGAATACCCTTTCACGAAAACAATTTATCGGGAATTATAAACAATATGACTATTATTCTTTGACTATTAGGAAAGCGTATACTCCATAGAATTAACATTTTTATTTTAATTAAAAAGGAGCGTATTCTCATGTTACTGACTATGAAAGAATTACTGACTGTTGCGAAGAAAAATGATTTTGCGGTAGGAGCATTTAATGTTGCTGATAGTTCATTTTTACGGGCAGTGGTCGAAGAGGCAGAAAATGCTAATTCTCCCGCAATTATTGCAATCCATCCTTCAGAATTGGAGTTCTTAACTGACGAATTTTTCTCTTATGTAAAGCATCGTGTATATGAGAGTCCTGTACCTTTTGTGATTCATTTGGATCATGGTGGCTCAATTGAGGAAATTCTAAGGGCCATCCGCTGCGGTTTTACTTCAGTAATGATTGACGGTTCGTTGCTCCCTTATGAAGAAAATGTAGCAGTGACGAAGAAGGCAGCTGAAATAGCCCATGCAGTAGGCATTTCGATAGAAGGCGAGTTAGGAACGATTGGGAGTACTGGAAACTCGGTCGAAGGAGGAGTGACAAAGGTTACATATACCAACCCTGATGAAGCAAAGGATTTTGTTGAACGAACAGGTGTTGATACATTGGCGGTGGCAATTGGTACAGCTCACGGAATTTATCCAAAAAATATAAAACCGCAGTTGCAAATGGACATTCTGAAGGAGATCAATGAGCTTGTCAACATACCATTAGTTCTACATGGCGGCTCTTCAAACCCGGATAGTGAAATTACTCAATCGGTAAAGTTGGGCGTTTGTAAAATAAACATATCAAGTGATATGAAATATGCCTATTTTAATAAAGCCCGTGAAATTCTAAGTACTACCGAATATTGGGATCCAAATGTCATTTATCCTGATTGTATTGAGGAAGCTCGAAAAGTGATAAACAATAAAATGAACCTTTTTAATTCGGTAGGAAAAGCAAGTTTATATAAACAAACAACTACTAGTAAACAAACAGAGAAAGTCACTGCAAACAGTTTATATTAATTAAACTTCTAATATTCCTTTTTATCATCACACGACCTACTTACAATATGTTAAGTTACCTCTAAAAAAAACACACCTATAGAAATCCATCAATAAGCAAAAATGTTAATAATCAATTGTAAAGGAAAGGAATTACTTTATATGCCTATGCCTCAATTGAAAAATTATCAGTCTATCGTTGCAAACATACTTTCAGATGCCGGTATAGTTTTGAGAGAAGCAGAAAAGAAAATGGTTGAAATCGCAGATTTTGGTCTAAATGATTTGGAAACCATTGGCTTACAACTGTTCACCTACGTAAATAATGAACGATATTGTTCAAAGGAATTGGTCCTGTTCCCTCATCAAACATGTCCGGAGCATCGGCATCCACCTCGGGATGACGGAAGTCAGGGGAAGCTGGAAACGTTCCGCTGCCGGAAAGGGACTGTTTATTTATACGTTGAAGGAGAAGCCAAAAGAAATCCCCAAGTTTCTCCTCCGGCAAAGGATCAAAACTATTATACTGCTTTTCATGAAGTGATTCTGCGTGAAGGCGAACAATACACCATACCTGAAAATACAAAGCATTGGTTTCAGGCCGGTGAAGAAGGAGCGATTGTTTCAGAGTTTTCTTCGAACAGTGATGATGCATCAGATATCTTTACAGACCCTAGAATTGTTCGTTAACAAAACAAGTAAGGTTTTGCTAAAGAGGAGGGAGAACTACTCTTTAATTCTTCCATTGATAAGATGGTTCATTTCTCCTCTTTATAAAAAGGATGGGTATAACTTGAAGCTATAAATCAGTATATTACTTTGGTAATAAAAGTAATGAGAAGAACATTTCAACGATATGAAAGCGTATTCAATGGAGTAATGAAAACTTATTTTAATTTTGATGGAGGGGGAAATATGAAAAAGTATTACATTCTTTTCATAGTATGTATGATGGTGATGCTAACTGCATGTTCATCCAATCAATCATCCACTAGTAGCACGAAAGATAGTAAGAGTAGTAGTAATGTAACAACAATAAATTTTGCTGCTATTAAGACATTTGGTGTTGATTCATGGACACCCTTGATTAAAAAGTTTGAGGCACAGAACCCTAATATTAAAGTTAATTTAACACAGATGCCGGCACCAGCAAAAAGTACGGAAATACACCAATATCTTGTTACATCTTTCCAATCAGGACAAAGTAATATCGATGTATTTACAGGTGATGTCGTTTGGGTTCCTGAATTCGCAGCAGCGGGATGGACAGAACCGATGGACAATTATGTAAATAAAAACGAATATTATTCAGGTGTAATTAAAGCGCTTACTTATAACGGACATTTAGCAGCTATGCCATGGTATGTAGATGGTGGGATGCTCTATTTCCGAAAAGATTTATTAGACAAATACAATCTCCCTGTGCCAAAAACATGGGATGAGTTAAAAAAAGAAGCAGCAGAAATCAAAAGCAAAGAAAACAACCCTCAACTTCAAGATTTTGTTTGGCAGGGCAAACAGGCAGAAGTCCTTGTATGTGACTTTGTTGAATTTTTGGGAAGTGCAGGCGGATCTATTTTAGATAAAAATGGAAACTCAAATGTAAATACTCCACAATTTGAGAAGACTTTAAATTTTATGAAGAGTCTAACAGCTGAGAAAGTCTCACCAACTTCTGTATTAACTTTTGACGAAGAACCGAGCCGAACTGTCTTTACGGATGGAAATGCTATTTTTCTTCGAAATTGGTCATATGTTTGGAATGTTGCACAAGACCCAAGCCAATCAAAAGTTGCCGGTAAGGTAGGAGTTGCTCCGCTTCCTTCATTTGATGGTAAAAGTAGCTCTTCTACAATGGGCGGCTATCAATTCATGGTTTCAAAACAGTCCAAAAACAAAGCAGCAGCAACTAAATTTGCACAGTTTTTATCAAGTGAAGAAAGCCAGCTATACTTTGCCGAACAGCTTGGCTTCAGTCCGACAAGACCTAGTGTACTAAAAAATACTGATCTTCAAAAGAAAGATCCATTCTTAACAAGTTTGGATCAAGTATTCCAGGGGACTATAGCGCGTCCTGTCAGTCCAGATTATCCAAAACTATCACTTGTTCTTCAATCAAATATTTCTGGTGTGCTTTCCGGTAGTATTTCACCTCAAGATGCGACTAAACAGATAGATACCCAAGTGAAACAGATTACTAAACAATAAATTTAACTGGAGGCACAAACAATGTATCGTTTGTGTCTCCACATATAAGAGGTGAACAAGTTTGGAAAAAGTAGAGGAGCAAATCATTAGTAGCAATGATGCGAACCTTTTTCTAGCTAAGCAAACGAATGTAAAGAAATTACACCATAAACCCATGATTATCGGTTATTTATTTTTATTACCATCTCTATTAATTCTAGGAATAGTCGGGTTATATCCCTTGATTAAAACTATTTATCTAAGCTTTTTTGATGTCTCCTTAACAAAGCCTGGGGCGAACTTTATTGGATTGGCAAATTACAAAAATCTATTAAGTGATATCTGGTTTAGAGTTGCTTATAAAAATACGTGGGAGTTTACAGTCATTTCTGTTTTGGCGGAGACACTCGTAGGTCTCTTCATTGCTTTAGTGCTTAATAAGAAGTTCATCGGAAGAGGTTGGGTAAGAGCATGTGTCTTAATTCCTTGGGCAATTCCCACAGTAATATCGGCACAGATGTGGGAGTGGATTTTTAATGCAGATTATGGGATTTTGAATTTTCTGCTAGTGAAATTGGGAATTGTTCAAACAAATATCAATTGGCTTGGGCAAACTAAAACCGCCATGTTTGCGGCAATTTTTTCAGATGTTTGGAAAACAACGCCATTTATGGCATTAATTATACTTGCCGGCTTACAGGGGATTCCGTCAAGCCTATATGAAGCAGCAAACATTGATGGGGCAAATAAATGGAAGCAATTCTTGTATATTACCTTTCCACTATCAATTCCTTCTATTATGATTGCGATATTGTTAAGGGCATTGGATGCATTCCGTGTCTTTGACCTAATATATGTATTAACCGGAGGGGGGCCAGCTAATTCAACGGAAGTTCTTTCTTCTTATGCTTATAAGACTACCTTCTCAGCCGGTTCAGTAAGCAATGGAGCTGCAATGTCAACCTTGATGGCCGTTTCTGTACTAATTTTAGCACTGGTGCTTTTGATTGCGATGAATAAATCTTCAGAAAAAATTCAAGGAGGAAAATAAAATGATAAGGGCAATCAAAAGATCTCCTGTTTATATATTTGCCTTACTTATTGTCATGCTTCAAATTGCTCCTTTTATATGGCAAATTCTTACTTCACTAAAGTTAGATAGGGATTTATCATCATTACCTCCAATTTTGCCAAGTAAAGTAACCTGGATACATTATCAAAATATTTTTCAAAATACTCAATTTTATCGTTATATTTTGAATAGCACTGTCATTGCCATTTGTGTGACTTTACTTTGTTTGTTTCTTGGAAGTTTGGCTGCCTACTCTCTAGCTAGACTTCCGGTAAAAGGTAAAGGGATTATATTATTATTGTTTCTCTCGACCTCAATGTTTCCGCAAATTTCCGTAATTACGCCTCTTTATAATCTGATAAAACAATTAGGATTATATAACACCTATATGGGATTAATTTTGTCATATATGTTATTTGGTCTTCCATTAAGTGTTTTGTTACTATTCGGATTCTTTCGAAATATACCTACTGAAATAGAAGAAGCTGCCTATATGGATGGTTGTGGGTACTTCCGTACATATTGGCAGGTATGTCTGCCTTTAATGGCACCCGGGCTGGTTACTGCAGGATTATTAGTGTTTATTTCATCTTGGAATGAATTTTTATTTGCCATTACATTTACAAATAGTATTAGTGCTCAAACCATCCCAGTAGGAATTGCAATGATGCCGCAAATGTTTTTTGTTCCTTGGGGAGATACAGCTGCTACCTCCATCCTTGTTACACTTCCTTTAATATTGCTTGTTTTGATTTTTGAGAAGAGACTTACAAAAGGAATCATGGGAGGAGCAATCAAAGGATGACAACCATTGCATGTGGATTTACAGCCAATATTGACTTAATGTCAAGACTGAATCAGGAGTTTTATCAAGAGATAAAGAAGAATACAGGAGGTGCGCCAAAGTCTGTCATACATACTTGGGAAGAATTTTGCACAGCCGTAGACTTAAATGTCCAAAAAGGCAGCGGGGCTGAGTATATCGTTGCAAATCTTGACATTCTAAAACGCTTGGAAAAAATGCTAAAGTGGAAAAAAGCTATAGGTGGAACAGGCCTGCAAGCTGGTTGTGCTGCAAGTTGTGCGGGATATCATGCCTTAGTCAATATTCCGATACTATCTGAGGAGCTAGAAACTGTTGTTTCAAAACATGTAGGGCTGGTCCTTCTTTCAGATAAGGAGGGTGAGGTTCCAAAACATTATATTTTAGAATATGATGTAGGTTATTCAACCAATCGAATTATTTTTCGAAAAAGTGATGAATTCTCTTCCGATATGATTGCAACAAGGTTTGTTGAAGAAATTAGCAGGAATCGGGTTGGATGGCTTCTGATATCAGGATTTAATGCTTTTGATCGAAGTGAAGAAATTGACCTTTTTTTAAGGGATTCTATTAAAATTCTTGAATCCTTAGGGAGAGAAAAACCAAAAGTCCACCTCGAACTAGCCTCAATCTGGTCTCTTGATGAACAGTGGAAAATTATTCACAAACTTGGAAGATATGTGGATAGTTTAGGGCTAAATGAAGATGAATTTCAAGAATTAATGGGATTAGAGGAATCTCTATTGAGTTGTAAAGATAGTGATTTATTGAAATTTATGGAGGGGGCTTGTCAAAATTTTGGTGTGGCTCATTTCATTCTGCATACAAAGCAATTTTCATTAATCCAATCGAACCAATATGATACAACTTTTTGGAATAATTCGCTCGAAAATGGTAATAAATTTGCATTTGCCCGTGCAGTAAAGGGGGAAGTTTGTAATCAGGAGATGATTCATCAATTATCTTCTAATTCTAGTTTTCATCCAAGGGGTGAAAAGCTTCGTGAATTAACTAAGGAGCGGAAGGATATAACCATTGTCCCAGCCTATAATGGAGAAACCTCAAGTGCTATCGGATTAGGTGATACCTTTACAGCTGGATTATTAGTAGAAGCACCAGTAGAATTTCTTCAGTTGGGAAAAATTTCATCCAAGTAATTTGGTGTAAGATCAGGAAAATGGGATAGCGTTGAAAATCAGGCTTTTCCCGACGCTACTTCATTGTTTGGCCTGTTCCATTTTAGATGAGAGTGAATTAGGAAAAGCTTTTGAAATTGATCCATAACAAGAAGCAATTGATAGGTTACCATTAGAAGACTTTTAAAACAGGGGGTAGCTACCAGGATGGGCCCCCCTTTAATAAGGACAAGGAAATAAATTGAAAATTGTAATTGTTTATACACTTTCATATCGATATTATTAGTATATATAGAAAAGAGGTGATTGGTAGAATGCCAATGACTAATGACTTGAGCGAGCGCCAAAACAAAATTCTTAAAATATTGCTAGAAAACAGTGATTATGTTACGGCTTCAGATTTATCTGCCCAATTGTCTGTTTCCACGAAGACGATTTATCGGGATATGCAAACAATAACTTATAATTTGAAACACTACACACTCACAAAGAAAGAAAACTTAGGATACTTACTTATACAAAATGAGGACTTTGGAAATGAAGAAGAGTCAATTATTAGCAGTCCTAAAGAAAGGCGTCTGAATTTATTACTGTTTCTTCTAGCTATTGCTCCTAAGAAGACTTCTATCCAGAAGTTATCAGAAAGATATTTTGTAAGCCAAAGTTCTATCATTAACGATTTCAAATTTATTGAGGAAAAAATAAGACCATATAAACTAAGATTATTAAGATTTAATGATGGGACGTTTATTGATGGACATCAGCTTTCAATAAATAGGTTAATGTCAGTTATCATAGAAAGTTTTCTGAAACAATCAGGCGATTCATTTAGCCAATATCATATCCCAAAATTTATTGAAGAAGTAAGAAATAATTATAAAAGGCAATATGAAATCAAAAAGTTTCTTCATGAAATACAGGAAGAACATGAAATCCTTTTAGACCAGCCCTTCTATTTAACTTTATTTTGCAGCCTTCTTTCGATTATTGAGAAACACATTAATTATTCTCAAAATAATTATAGAGAAGAGTCATTTGAATCCTGGGATAAGGAATCTAATACATATCTAATTACATTTGATTTGGTAAGAAAAGTGGAGTTATTTTACTCAGTTAGATTGGAAGATTATGAATTTAATAAGCTGTACTATATTTTAAACGCTTATAAGCTAAATTCTAGATTTCTGCTAGATCATGTTACAGAAGATATTTTGAACAAGAAAGTGAAATTACTCTCAAATCATTTGGTAAAGAAAGTATCTGAAAAAATCGGGTATAATCTAGAAGAAGAAGAATTATTAAAGGATCAATTAACAATACATCTATACTCTATGGTTTACCGCTTGGACCACGATATTTATATGGTGAATCCTATTTTAGAATCTATACAAACTAATTTTCGTGATACTTTTAACATGGTTAAACAATGTATCTATGAGGTAAATAATAAGTGGGAATTTGTAAAAAGTTTAACTGATGAAGAAATTGGATATATCACCTTGTACTTCCAAATTTCAATTGAAGATCGACTTTCAAATAAGATTCCTATTTTAATTGAGTGCACAAGCGGAATAGGAACTTCCCATTTATTGAGCGAAAAAATCAAAAAAATGTACCCAAACATTGAAATAAAAAGAATTGTTGCTCAGCATCGAATCAAAAAAAGTGATTATGATGATATTGAACTTATAATATCAACTGTGAAGACCCATAGCTTAATTGATAAACCAACGATTTTAGTTAGTCCCATTTTAAATGATGAAGATAAGCAGAAAATTGATAGGTTTATTGGTGAGTTCTATAAGAAACAAAAAACAGAAACGATTTTGAAAGTGAGATTTGACAATGGATATTAAATTGAAGGAATTAGACATTAACAAAATAATTACTGTGGATTTAATTGATTTAAACTTGCAGTCCACTACCAAATTGGGAGTAATTAAGGAATTAACGCATTTATTATATATGCATCATTGTATTGATAATGAAGAACGCTTTATTAAGGACGTCCTGTACCGTGAGGATGAAGGGGTGACAGGGCTTGAAAAAGGAATAGCCATTCCACACGGAAAATCAGAAAGCGTTACCAAAACTTCTTTGGCCTTTGGTCGAACGAAACAACCTGTGGAATGGGAATCCATGGATGGTAATCCGATTGAATTTATTTTCTTATTTGCTGTGAAAACTTCTGATTCAACTACGGTGCATATTAGATTACTGCAAAAGGTAGCCACTTTATTAGCGGATGATGAAATCCTTCAGAGCTTTCAAACGGTCAAAACGAGACAAGAAGTTATTGATCTATTGTCAAAAAATAATGATTAGGAGGAATTTATTATGAATATTGTTGGAATTGCAGCTTGTACGTCAGGTATTGCCCATACTTATATTGCAAAAGAAAAGTTAATCAGGGCAGGGCGAGAACTAGGACATACCGTGCGTATTGAAACACAAGGAACAGTTGGAATAGATAATAAACTAAAGAAGCAAGAAATTGACGAAGCAGATTTAGTTATTATTGCTGCAGATATTAAGGTAAGCGGTATGGATAGATTTAAAGGAAAAAGAATTGTGGAAATCCCAACCAATATTGCCATTAAAGCACCGAAACAGTTATTTAAGAAAATTGAAATGGAGCTAAATGATAACAAGTAGAGGAGGCTATTATGTTAAAACAGTTGCAAGTTAAAAAACATGCATTAACTGCTATTTCATATATGTTACCTTTAGTTGTTGCTTCAGGACTGTTGATTGCAATCGGAAATTTAACAGGCGGATCGATTATTCAAAACTATCAACAAAGTTTTTCAATACCGTCTGCAATCCTTTCCCTTGGCGTTTTAGGAATGGGCTTGTTAGCACCTGTCATTTCTGCAGCGATTGCTTACTCAATTGCTGACCGTCCAGGTATCGCACCGGGCCTTTTAATGGGTTTAATTGCAAATGCTATAGGCGCAGGTTTTCTTGGCGGTATGTTGGGTGGTTTTGTAGTAGGATACTGTGTTGCATTTCTCAAAAATAATTTGAAGGTGTCAAAATGGGCTCAAGGTTTAATGCCCATGATGATAATCCCGTTAATTTCTAGTTTGGTTGTTGGTTTGTTAATGTTTTTTGTCATAGGACGTCCGATTGTTTGGGCAACTGATTGGTTGACTTCTTTCTTAAAAAGTATGCAAGGATCTATGAGATTCATCTTTGGAGCAATTTTAGGTGGAATGGCTGCTTTTGACTTCGGTGGGCCAGTAAACAAAGTGGCGTCAATATTTGCAGATGGTTTATTACTTCAAGGAATTAAAGAACCAGAAGCAGTAAAAATACTAGCATCCATGGTTCCTCCGTTCGGTGTTACAATCTCGTGGATTTTGTCTAAAGCTTTTCGAATGAAGAAATATACGAAAAAAGAAGAGGATAATATTAAAATTGCATTTCCTATGGGCATCTGCATGATCACGGAAGGTGTCATTCCAATTGCTGCTGTTGATTTATTACGTGTTGTTGCTTCGTGTACATTAGGTGCAGCTGTTGGCGGAGGATTTTCGATGATGTGGGGGGTTGGTTCGCCGGTGCCGTCAGGAGGAATGTTTATCGTTCCTGCAATGAATCATCCATTACTATTTATTATTGCTTTATTAATTGGTTCTCTTTTTACGGGAGTAATGTTGTTTTTGTGGAAAAAGGAACCCATAGATGACGAAGAAGAAAATTCAAATGAGGAAGAAGAAGAAGAAATTGACTTATCTGATATAAGGATTTCATAATTTTTAATTCAATTGGAAAGTTTGCGTCCTATAAAAAGATATATTCCTGGTTGGAGCAGGTGCGGTTGTTCAGGGAAAACAGCTGCAAGGATGGTCACATCCTGAAATGGGTCATATACTTGTGAAACGCCATCCTGATGACGATTATGAAGGAAGATGTCCGTATCATTCTGATTGCTTGGAAGGTTTGGCGGCAGGTCCAGCAATCGAGGAACGTTGGAATGAAAAGGGGATCAACTTAATAGAGCACAAGGAAATATGGGATTTAGAGAATTTGCCATTGATGTGGGTTGTGAATTGATAGTTTTACATACTTGATTCGTTCGATCACCGCTTTTACCGTTACCGGATATATAGGGTTAACATGTATTGCCAATAAGAAAATATTCTTCAAAAAATTTAGTTTTACAGAGTATCTGCTATATTTTTTCTACTATTACGGGAAGAAATGTAAATAATACATTACAATCCATAATTTATAGTGAGTAAGCATTATCAGATTATTAATTCTAATTAATTCAGAAGGGAAATTGATTACATGCGATTACAAGGAAAGAAAGTTATCGGCCTCGTGCATCAAGATTTTGAAGACTTAGAGTTTTGGTATCCGTTTCACAGACTTCGTGAGGAAGGAGCTATCGTTCATATTGCAGGAGAAAAGGCCGGCGAAGTATATAAGGGGAAATATGGAGTACCTGCCCAATCAGAATACGCTTATGGCGATGTTAAAGCTGACGAGTATGATGCTATTTTAGTACCAGGAGGATGGGCTCCGGATAAAATCCGCCGTTTTCAAGAAGTACTTTCCTTGATTCAAGAAATGAATGCAAGGGAAAAAGTAATTGGCCAAATTTGTCATGCTGGTTGGGTGCTCATTTCTGCAAAGATTCTTAATGGAAAAAAGGTCACAAGTACACCTGGAATACGCGATGATATGGAAAATGCAGGAGCAATTTGGTTTGATGAGCCTGTAGTCACAGATGGTCACCTCGTATCTAGCCGCCGTCCGCCGGATCTTCCTGATTATATGAGGGAATTTATCCGTATTTTAGAACAGAAGTAATATATTTTCTTGAAGATAAAGTGTAAGATATAATTTTACTAATGGATATGACATTAAAACTAATGATTTATTTAGAAAATGCTAGTGTCCCATACCTTCCTAAAACTCATTTTAAGTTGATTTGACGGTGATTAACCTGTCTAAAAAACTCGAATAAATTCATCATAGACAAGTCCAGTCTTAAAAAACTTGCTTGAGAGGCGAGTGTCGTCTCTGCTAGGTTCGATTCCTAGGCAGTCCCGTCAAAATAGGATTTTCAATCATTTACATAATTTCTTACCTCCACAGTCTTTTGTTCATTTTAACGATACTATGTGAGTACGGAAGTATGAAACTGTGTGTGTTCAGAGCCTTCAAATTATTATATTTGGAGGTTTTTTATATGCGTAAAAGTGCAAGAAAACATATCAGAGTTGAACAACTAGAACGGTGACTGAAAGCTCTACAATGTGTGAGATGTTTAAGCGGTTTATGTGGTCTAAACAGTCAGATGGTTTAGCACCCCGTATTATTGAAGAATATGAGATACACTCTAAATAGCTACTGGATTATCTAGAAAAGGACTTATCAAGGGAGCAAATGACACTTGGGGTGTTTCTTCGGTGGCTGATTTTATGTTGAATGAAAAGGGTCTTCATCCAACAACAGTAAAAGGTAGGGGAATGGTTTCTAGTACTTGGAGGCCTAGATTTCATGAAGTGGCTAATCTTCCTGGGATAAAAAAAACTGTTCGACACATGCTTCCGAGGAGGTATACTATTAGGTTTCCTTCAATTTTAACCCAATTATCAACATTAAAATTTAACAAAGCCTCAAGAAAAAGAAAAACAACAAAATAAAAGGCGTATGAAGTGCTCATACGCCTTGATTGATTTATACAATTACTGGATTTAACAGAACATCAACTAAGCGATCCATGCCAAGCTTTAACTTATCAGGTGCAGAGTGGCTAAAGTTTAAACGGAACGTGTTATGTTTTGGCTGATTGACATAGAAAGGTGCTCCAGGAACAAAGGCAACACCTTTTTCTACTGCTTTATGAAGTAATTCAGTTGTGTTCAACTGGTGAGCTCCCTCTAACCACATGAACATACCGCCTTTCGGCTCCCTCCACGTAAACAATCCAGGCTCTAGTTTGTTCAGATAATCCCGCATAATTGACATTCGTAAATAATATTCACTTCTGATTTTTTCGATATGGGCATTTAGATTAAAATCCCGGAGCAAATAGTAAAGCGCCTGCTGATCGATGCTGCTTGAATGTAAATCATTCATTTGCTTTACTTTACCCATCATTTGAATAACTTCAAGAGGTCCTGTGACCCAACCGGTTCTTAAAGCTGGAACCACTGACTTTGAAAAAGTACTTGTATAAATGACATGGCTATTTTGCTTATCTAAGGAAGCAATGGGTTGGTAATGCTCCTCCGGGTGAAATTGGATATCTCCGTATGGGTCATCCTCTAGCACCAGGACATGATGTTCATAACACAAATCCAACAATGCTTGCCGTCTTTCATAACTCCACACCTTTCCATCAGGATTGGCAAAAGTCGGAATAACATAAATGAATTTCGGCTTGAAGTTAACAATCTTTTGTTTTAAATCCTCTGGGTCCATCCCATGTTCATCACTGCTAACTGCCACTACCTTTGCCCCATAGGAACGGAAAACCTGTAAGGCTGCCAGATAGGTTGGATCTTCTGTTAACACTACATCTCCTGTTGAAAGCATGATCCGTGAAAACAGATCAATCACCTGTTGCGATCCAGTTGTCAATAATATGTTATCAAGATTGGATGAAATCCCCTTCAGACTCATTCTAGCCTGAATGGCTTCACGCAGTGGGATAAACCCTTCAGTTAAGCCGTATTGCAATGATGAATTTCCTGATGCAAAAACCTTTTCATAGGCAATTTTTACATCCTCAATCGGGAAAATATCTTCTGCAGGTAATCCTCCTGCAAATGAAATAACATGCCCCTGCTGTGTTACCTTAAGAATATCTCTGACAGCAGAAGATTCAAAGTTTTCGGTGTGAGATGCAAATGAGTAATTCAATGATATTCGCTTCCTTTTTTTAAAGTTCGTAAACCTTCTTATATTAAAATAATTAAATTTATAATCTTAATAGTAAAGGAAACTATCGTGTTACGCAAGAATTTCGTCCTAATGTTTTGAAAAATCAGAAAAAGATACATCCCTTTTGGGGGCGTCGACAGTCCTTTAGCAGGTTGATTATGGATAATAAAACTAAGGATTTTCAATGTGTGGCAGAAAAGAAGACCCATTTGGTTAAAATCTTAACTATTTTCACAGAATTTGATGAACTGATCTTGATGTATAAAAATCCATAATATTCTTTGTACAGCCTTACGTATATACTTCTTAGCCGTTTCAATAGCGTCAACCCCATCCCAATAACGGCCGAGAAAATGGATAAACACATCTAAACTTCGTAGCTGGATCAGAAGAGGAAGGGCATGAATTTCTCCTTCTGTCAGCTGAATCCTGCTGGCATATCCCGTTAGGAACGCAGTAATTTTTTTTAAAATAATGGACTCATTCTCTTCATCAACAATAAAATCGGAAACAGCAACCGCAACCTCCATCACTCTTAAATCATGTGTAACAAATTCAAAATCAAGTATGGCGGAAATCTTACCGTCCTGACTCGTAAGAATGTTGGAAGCATTTAAATCTCCATGTACGAGCTGGTGAGGAAGCCTTTTTAATAAGGGAACACTGTCTTGAAATGAAACTAGTTGTTTGTAGATAATGGATAATTCTTGAGTTAACTCCACAAAATCCTCTGGTGGATGGAGGGAAAAATCTTTCATTTGATTCAAAGAACATTTTGGATGTGTATGATCCATATCATAATAGGGACTATATACGGGCAGTTGATTTACACGGACCTCGGCAAGTTCTGCAGTAAGTTGCCCTACCGCCTGACCAAAGGAATAGATTTGATTGAAGTCCGCTAGGGCAGGATTCCTCCCATCGATAAATCGAAACAAACCTGCAAGAAATCCTGATTGAGTTTTGACAATGGTTAGCCCATCTTTTGTACTCATTGGTACTGGAGTGGAAAAGGAAAGGGGCCGTTCGATTAAAGCTAGTAAGACAGCATGTTCATAGTTTACCTTGTCTTCATCTTGATGGGTTTCGTAAATTCTCAGAACGTATTTCTCATTGTTTGCATGAATAAATAGGGTTGTATTGTTTTCTCCACTTGGTCCGGGGACCATCTCCCAGTTCTCCATTGGGAAGTATAAAGGTACAATTTCTTCACTATATGAAATATGTTTTTTCATTTATCAAAAAATCCTTTTTTTTAAAAGAAGTCTATCACGGATAGGAATAAGAAGAAAGTATTTTTAAATCATTAATAAGCTCTGAGAATAGATGGTAAAATAGGGTAAGTAATCCATTTGGAAACAGGGAGAGAAGGTGGCTTGATGAAATCAACAGATAAATTCACAGACAAGGCTGAGATATATGAAAAATATCGTCCCAGCTACCCCCTTGAATATATTGAATATTTAATTTCTGAAGCTGATTTAAATAAGGATTGTATGATTGCGGATATTGGCTCGGGAACTGGAATATTAAGCAGGCAGCTTCTTGAAAGGGGTTTTACTCTAATCGGAGTGGAGCCAAATGATGATATGAGAGCAGTAGCGGAACAAACTTTGAAGCATGATTCTCGATTTATTTCGGTTAAGGCCACGGCTGAAAACACAACGATACAGGATCATAGTCTAGATTTGATAACAGTCGCACAAGCATTTCATTGGTTTGACATGGAGCAGTTTAGATTGGAATGTCAACGGATTTTGAAAAAGGATGCTAAAGTTGCCCTTATATGGAATAGCCGGGATGGGTCAAGCGATTTAAACAAGGAAAGTGCTGATGTTTGCCAAAAGTATTGCCTCAATTTTAAAGGTTTTAGCGGCGGGATAGAGGAAACTCCGATTGCATTTCAGCAATTTTTTAAAGATGGAAAGTATGATCTTAAGTACTTTCGCAATGACTTGCCATATAATTTAACTGGATTCTTGGGTAGATACTTATCCGCTTCCTATTCCCCTAAAAAGACTGATAAGGAGTATAATCCCTTTATTACAGCATTATCGAATTTATTTGAAAAATATAGCCATAATGGGAAAATAGTGATTCCCAATATTACAAGAAGCTATTTGGGTAAAGTGTAATCGGCCTTTTGAGGAGGAAGTTAAGGCAAGAACAAGATTTTAGGGGAGGGGAGTACAGACGTTATTGAATTTTTACACACCGTACGATTTGGATGTTAGCGGGTTTCTCGACAACCTAAAAACCCCCGATTACCGGGGGTTTGAATTTTTTATTCTGTAGTGATACCTAGCTTATCAAGAATGAATGCATAGCAGGCAGCGGCTTCCTTTAAGTGGTTGAAACGGCCCGATGCGCCGAAGTGGCCGGCACCCATGTTCGTTTTAAGCACAAGGATGTGGTCATCGGTTTTTACGGCTCTTAAGTTCGCAACCCACTTGGCCGGTTCCCAATAAGCAACCCGCGGATCGTTCAGACCGGTTGTGACATACAGATGCGGATAGTCTTTCGTTTCTACATTGTCGTATGGGCTATATGACTTCATATAGAAATAGTCTTCTCGATCTTGAGGATTTCCCCATTCGTCCCATTCGAGGGTGGTAAGGGGAATCGTGGCATCGAGCATCGTCGTGACTACATCGACGAACGGTACTGCCGGAACGATGACCTGAAATAGCTCACCGGCCATGTTGGCTACTGCGCCCACGAGCAAGCCTCCCGCACTTCCTCCGCGGGCCGCCATTTTACTTGAGGTAGTGTAGACTTGCTCAATAAGATATTTCGCTGCAGCTATAAAATCTGTGAATGTGTTTCGTTTATTCCGCATTTTTCCGTCTTCATACCAACTCCGTCCCATTTCGGAACCGCCACGCACTTGCGCCGTGACAAATACAATTCCTTTCTCCAAGAGCGGCAGACGATACGGGTCAAAATGAGGATCGCTGTTTGCTCCATACGATCCATACCCATGCAGAATCAACGGCGCAGGCCCATTCTTGAGCGCTCCTTCCCGATAGACGACGGTCATTGGCACTTTGACTCCATCCTCAGCTACTGCCCACAATTGCTCTTGACGAAAGAGGGAAGGGTCATATTCCCCGCTGACTGGAGCAATTTGCAAACGATGCTTCTCGAAGGAATGCGGATTCAGCGTGTAAGTTGTTTTGGGAGTGAGCAAGGATTCATATTGAATTAAAACCTCCGCTGACTCATAGCTTTGATCGGATAAAATCGCCACTGAATAGAGGGGCTCATCCCATTCAATTCGCTCCAACTTACCGCCTTGCAATACCCAGATTTGCGTCAACCCGTTCTCCCTGCCAAAGATAAGTAACGTATCTCGAAACGGGTACATGGCTTGAAGATAGCGATTCTCCCTATATTCAACGACTTTCACACGCGAATTAAGGTTATCGAGAGGACAACGGAGCAACTGAAAGTTGGGTGCCCCTTCATTTGTCAGGATGAGCAGGTCATCTCCCCAATGCTCGACATCATATTCTATCCCGTCACGCCGTACATCCAGTAGCTGCAAAGGGGATAACGGGGAATCTGCATCTAGCAGGCGAATCTCACTCGTCGTTTTCGACTCTGACTGTACAAAAATAAATTTCCCGCTTTGCGATTTCTCTACACCTAATGTAAACGTAATGTCTTTTTCTTCAAAGATCAGTTCATCACGACCCACGTCACTGCCCAAACGGTGTCTCCACAATCGGTATGGACGTTGATTCTCATCAACGGTAATGTAAAAAATATATTCACCGCACCGGCTCCATTCCATACTGCCATATAAAAAGACATCCGGAATTTGGTCGGGCAGCAGTTCACCCGTCTTCAGGTCCTTTACATAAATGGTATATCGGTCCGTGCCATCCCGATTCTCCAAATAAGCGAGACGGTTATGATCGGTACTTATACGCTGCTCTGTTACGCTTAAATATTCACCCTCTACGGCCAAATTGTTCAGATCAAGTACCACTTCCTCCGTCGCTTTTGGCAGAAGCTCGCGGTTTGAAGCCTGCTTACGTGCATAGATTGGATATTGCTTGTTTTTGTCCAAAAGGGAATAGTAGAAAAATGGTCCATGCTGCACCGGCACTTTCACCTCAGAATCGGGAACACGGTCAACCATGCTCTGATAAATTAGTTCGGTTTGTTCCTCCAATGGGCGCATGACTTCATCGTAATAACGATTTTCTTCCTCTAGATAATGAATGACCTCCGGATTGGTGCGATCCTTCAGCCAATAATAGTCGTCTTTGCGGACATCACCATGCAATTTATGGGGATGGGGGATTCGTTTTGCTACAGGTGGTTTCATAAGATCCTCCTTTCGTTATAGGTATTAGTTTCGTGAGATGATCAGTGAATTCCTTTTTTTATTTCGACAGCTTTAAGACAATAAAAATGCCCCTCCAAGAAAACAGATTTTTGCTTTTAAAAGAGGAAAATTTTTTATTAGACAATAAAAGACAATTTAAATCAAAGGATTTATCTTTATAAATATAGAATAATCTCATTATCATGATTAGTGGGGTGATGAGTATGAGTATTGTTATTAATCGGTTAGAACATATCATTAATTGTATGGATGAAAGGATCCATTTTGTAAAACAAAGAGGAGTAGAAAATATAAATGACATGCATGAATTTTATTTTTTAAAAGGTATGCTTGAAGAGTTAAATGTAGTAAAGGAATCTATAAGCAACGATAATTTGGACGCAGCAAAATTAAATGAACAGGGGAAACTTGAAGAATCTTATAATAATGTAGAATTTGAAATAGTGGATGTGAACAAGCCTGTAAACCTTAAGGATAAGAAAGGATTCATGGGAGGTTTGTTAAAATTAAATAAAAAAGCATTCTAAGGAGAGCAGCCGAAAACGGCTGCTTTTATTGTTGATATTTCCTTTTTGCCTTTAGAATCGTAAAACAGCGCAAGCTTATTTGATAAACAAAAAAAGGATATTTAATAATACAAATAAGCCGATTGAGGAAATTAAATATTTAACCCCTTTATTTAAAAAAAGAAATTTTTTCTTACAAAGCTTTGAATTTATATAAACTTGTGATAAATAATCATTGTATATTTGACCACCCGTATTTGTAATTGCCTTATGTTTATATGATTGAAATGTTTGATTTGCTATTGAGCCATAATATAATAATGAATCGGTTGATAGCTCCTTTTCCTTATAAAGAGAAGTATCTATTGAACCCTTTAGTCCCATAAAAAGATATACTATTGCAGTAATCATACAAATTAAAAAAATGATTAGGACTAATATTGAAGTAAGTAACCCTGTAATTTCCCACCACCTGGTTAGGGTATGAATTTTTATTGTATTTTTCACTAATTTGGTAAGTGAATTAGTAATTATACTACTCGAGAAAAATCCTGCTACTATAACCCCTGCAAAAGCTAAAGCAAAAGATATTTTGGTATCACAATTATGTATCCAAAAATTGATTCTTTCTAATGTCTGTAAGACTTCTTCATTATCAAGTCCATTGTAATTTTTTCCTTCGTTATTGGTTGTCATAAATCCCTCTTAAAAATCTTGTCAAAGTTTGTCAAGATAGATGTTGTTTTTTTATTTTTGGAAGAGTTCCTACTATCAACAAATAAGGCACAGCATTTTACAAAATTTCCATTGTTAAAGGTAAGATCCCTGGCTGGTATGCTGTCTATTTCTTGGTAAGCAAAACTTCCATTTAAAATGCGATCAAGCCTATTCCGGCTTTTTTGGAATTCATATGGTTAATAATTTGATTGAATACAATTACCTCCATTTCTATTTAAAGTTCGACAAAATCCTACCAATATTATACATCGCGGTACTGTAATATTGGAAGAAAAAACACATACTCTAAATGCAGGCTTTATTTCATATTTTAAACATTGTCATTGTTAGTTGTATTTTTAAATCATTCAGGACACTTTATAGAAAGAAAGATAGCGAAAAAATAGGCAATGCACTTTACTATAAGATAAAAAGTGGAAATTAAGGTTGAAAATCCTTTCAATGTAAAGGGTCAAAGAAAGGGGATCTACCTGTGAATTATGATTGTATTATTGTAGGTGGCGGTATTGCTGGTCTTCAAGCAGCTATCCAATTGGGCAGATATAAACATAAAGTTCTTGTCATGGATTCAAATCATGGGCGATCTACATTATGTAAGAGTTATCATAATATATTAGGTTGGCCAAATGGTATTAGTGGGGAAGAACTTCGTCAGATTGGAAAAAGGCAAGCAGAAAAGCTTGGAGTAGAGTTTAAATCCGAAGTTGTTGACAGTGCTGAAAAGATTGGAAAGGGATTTCAGCTCACGGTAAAAAACAGTTCCCAATATGTATCAAAGCGTTTGTTATTGGCTACCGGTGTAATGGACAGGATACCTGCATTTCCTGAGCTTCTACAATGTCTAGGTATGAGCGTTTATGTTTGTCCAGATTGTGATGGCTATGAAGTGAAGAATAAAAGGACGATTGTGATTGGCGCGGGAAATGTAGGAGCTAAGATGGCCCTAACCCTTTCTTACTGGACACAAGATCTTATCTATATCAATCATGAACAGAAGGAGATATCAGAAAACCTATTAAACGAACTTAAGGTTCATCGGATTCATTATGTTGAAGAGACCATCCAAAAGGTCATGGCAGAAAATTCTTATCTACAAGGGTTTATCCTGCAAAGTGGAAAGAAAATTATGGGTGAACGCGGCTTTATTGCATTCGGAGGGAATGATGTGAAGTCGAACCTTGCGAAGCAATTAGGGGTAGAACTTCTTGAAAATCAGCATATTGTAGTCAACTCGCGAACCAAAATGACCAATATACCTAACGTATGGGCAGCAGGTGATGTGGTTGCTCATTCTGAACAAGTGACAATAGCGATGGGAGACGGTTCTGCGGCAGCTATTTGGATACATAAGAGTTTAATGGATGAAAGAGAAGTTTGAGGATTTAATTTTTTATACAAAAAAAGCACCTATCCCTTAAAAATAATAAAAATTAGAGGTTAGGTGCTTTTGGTTGACCAATCAGCAATTATGACTAATGTAATCATATACTTAACTATTCCAATGTTTCAAGTTGGTTTTTTTAAAAAAACTATTTTTTTAAAAAATTGCATTGACAACATCTTCCACAGAATTTATATTGTAGTTAATAAGTTTAATTCCAAGTAAACAAGTTGGATAAGTTTGAATATAAAGTATCGCATGCTTGTCTTAAATGAACTAAAAAATCTGGCTGATTGGACTACCGAAGGCTCCTGACTCTCACTATGTGAGGTTCTAGGAGTCTTTTTTGTTGACAATACTCAGAGTCAATAGAAGAGATCCATGATTTGGCTTAGATTGATTGATGTGTTTAGATTTTACACTAAATCAAAAAAGAGATTGGTACCAAAAATAAGGAGAGGGGATTATTTATGGCACGAATCGAATTCTGCCCAAAGAATATAAATGGGGAAAAAAGAGATTCTTTAATGCGGAATACTTATCTAAATTTGCCTGATTTGCATTTTTTTTACTGGTGCAATGAGCAATTTAGTGTAAATCGGGGTGTTTATAATACGATTGATCAATGGTTTTATGAATATGGAATAAACGAAGTAATCTTTCGAAGAATGTATATTTTATCATTTTTAAAGTTTGTTAGAGAAGCAGGCTTAAAGGCTGAAGAACAAAAATTTATTCGCTTTGGAAATGGGGGGTTAATCAATCAACTTACTAAATTTATCAAATTTATAGAAGCTAAAAGCTGATGCTTCAAAATTTTAATTGTTCCCTTGAACGCAACTATATGAGGAGTGTTCTAAAATTTCAAAAAATATTACTTGACTAATTTGTCTTAGGTAGGTAAAATCCTATTAAGTAATCACATAAGTTTAGTTGGAATTAAAAAATACAATCAAATAAATGGTTAACCAGACAACTGGAAACACAGATAAATTTGTGTTTCCTTTTTTATTGCAATAAAAGTCGTCTATACGAATAGAGACTTCTCTCGCCTTTTTGGCTCCATCGAGAAGTCTCTTTTTTCTTTAATTCAAATTACAAAAAAGGAGCTGATTTTGTTGAAGCGATTCGTTGGTCAAAGGTGGTTATCTTGGTGTGCCCCCATTATCATCCTTGTGTTGTGGCAAGCATTTGGGCAGAATGGTTTAATTGGCCAAAATATTTTACCTACTCCCCTTCAGGTATTGAAGTCATTTTATCAATTAAGCAAAGAAGGTGTTTTATGGGAAAACATTGGGATCAGTGCAAAAAGGGCCATTATTGGATTTGCCATTGGCGGTAGCATCGGTTTTGCCGTTGGAATGATGAACGGATTATCAAAAACTTCAGAGATCCTGTTGGATAGTTCAATCCAAATGGTAAGGACGATTCCTCACCTTGCCCTGATTCCCATCGTGATTTTGTGGTTTGGAATCGGGGAAGCTTCCAAATTGTTTTTAGTTGCACTTGGTGTTGCTTTTCCGATTTATTTAAATACTTTTCATGGAATACGATCGGTGGATAAGGGACTAATCGAAATGGCGAAAGTATATGGGCTCAATCGATTCAACGTCGTTAAGCAGGTTATTCTTCCTGGTGCGTTACCGTCCATATTAGTGGGCCTTCGGTATGCATTAGGAATTATGTGGTTATCTCTGATTGTGGCCGAAACAATATCAGCAGATTCTGGTATTGGCTACATGGCAATGAATGCAAGGGAGTTCATGCATATGGATGTGGTGGTCGTTAGCATTTTACTCTATGCACTACTTGGAAAACTATCCGATTTGATTGCCAAGTTCTTGGAGAAGCAATGGCTCCAGTGGCATCCCAATTATAGCAATGTACAAAAGAGCTAACATTTCAATTTTTATGAATGGGAGTGAACAAGAATGGCAGGCAATCAGGCTGGGTTAAAACTGGAGCTGACACGGGTGGAGAAGTCATTTGGCGAAAAAAAGGTATTGAAGGAGGTGAATCTTTCGATTCAACCAGGTGAGTTTATCGCTATTGTGGGTAGGAGCGGATGCGGGAAAAGCACATTGCTTCGGTTGATTTCAGGGCTTGAAACGGTTAGTAATGGCGTCGTTCTGGCGGATCAAGAACCCGTGAAACGGAATCGTACGGATTCCAGAGTGATGTTCCAGGATGCCCGCTTACTCCCTTGGAAAAAGGTGCTTAATAATGTTCAAATTGGTACTAAAAACCGATCTATAGAAGAAGCCCGATCCGCTTTGGCATTAGTTGGCCTGGGAGACCGCGCCGGCGATTGGCCAATTGTTCTTTCTGGCGGCCAACGGCAGCGCGTCGCATTGGCCCGTGCCCTAGCAGGGGAACCACGCCTGCTGCTATTGGATGAACCACTCGGCGCCTTAGATGCACTCACAAGAATTGAAATGCAACAATTGATGGAAAAATTGTGGCTGGAGCAAAAATTCACGACGATCCTGGTTACACATGATGTTAGTGAGGCCGTTTCGTTAGCAGACAGGGTCATTTTGATAGAAGAGGGAAGGGTATCCATGGATGTTGCCATTACCCTGGATCGTCCCCGGATAAAGGATAGCAAGTTTGTTCATTTTGAGAGGTTGATCCTGGATCGTGTTATGGGGGTGCAAGAGTTGCATGAGTCACTTCCTAAAGTTCGTACGATCTAATTTTTTCAGAGGTAGAAGGAGGGAGTAGTAATGAACCAATTTTTAAATAAGCACCAGCAGGATGTACGGGAAGCGGAGACCGATGTATTAGTGATTGGGGGAGGCCCAGCAGGGACTTGGGCAGCTATAATTGCAGCTTCAAAGGGCGCAAAAGTCATTCTTGTTGATAAGGGATATTGTGGAACAAGTGGCGCGACAGCCCCGTCAGGAACAGGAGTTTGGTATGTCAATCCAACCCCGGAGGAGCAAGAGGCTGCGATGAAAAGCAGGGAAGCACTGGGAGGGTATTTAGCTGATCGGAAATGGATGAAAAATGTGTTGAATAGGACCTATAACAACATGAATCAACTGGATGCATGGGGGTATCCGTTTCCTATCGGCGATAACGGAAATAAGCATCGCAGGAGTTTGCAGGGACCTGAATATATGCGGTTAATGCGAAAACAAGTGAAGAAAGCAGGCGTGACGATTTGGGACCATAGCCCGGCGCTCGAGCTCCTTGTCGATGCAAATGGCGTTGGTGGGGCATCAGGAGTTTTTAGTACAACGGGAGAACGTTGGTCAGTCAGGTCCGGAGCCGTCGTAATTGCTTCAGGGGGATGTGCCTTCCTAAGCAAAGCATTGGGTACCAACGTCCTAACGGGTGATGGCTATTTACTGGCCGCTGAAGCGGGTGCTCATTTGTCCGGCATGGAATTTTCAAACGCTTATGCCATTGCGCCTGCATTTTCATCGGTCACTAAAACGGCCTTTTACACATGGGCTTCCTTTTATTATGAAGACGGTTCGATTATTGAAGGGGCAGGCTCACAAAGAGGCCGATCGGTGATAGCCAAGACCCTGCAGTCCCAGCCGGTTTATGCAAGACTGGATAAAGCGGATGAGGACATGCAGAAATGGATGCGCAAAGCACAGCCGAACTTTTTCCTTCCCTTTGACCGGTTGGGGATCAATCCCTTTACCGAGCGATTCCCGGTTACCTTGAGATTGGAAGGAACGGTTCGCGGAACAGGTGGTATTCATCTTATTAATGAGAATTGCGAAACGCGTGTGCCAGGCCTTTATGCAGCAGGCGATGCGGCAACAAGGGAATTTATTTGTGGCGGATTTACCGGTGGTGGCAGTCATAATGCGGCCTGGGCTATGTCTTCAGGTTCTTGGGCTGGCGAGGCAGCTGGGGAATATGCACTTCAACTTGGAGCACATTCAACAAAACGTAATGTAAAAGGGATTTCCAGCACGGCGATCGATCCCCGGTTAAACAAAAATGATAAAAAACAATCCGTTTTGCAGGAGATTACAGAAAGCGTGCTTTCAGAAGTGACGCCGACTGAAATTAATCTTTTTAGACACGAAAAAATATTACAATCATCACTAAAGCGTCTTGATGAAATCTGGGAGGAAATTAGGCTGGGAGTTTTGGCAACTGAAGCCAACATCGTTAGGGCAAGGGAAACTGCTGCAATGACTGCCACGGCACGTTGGATGTATTCTTCTGCTCTAGAGAGGAAAGAGACACGAGGGATGCATAAACGCTTAGATTATATGGAACAAAATCCTGATTATCACTACAGAATTTTAACAGGTGGACTAGATGATATCTGGGTCAATCCGGACAAACACTTGCATCAAGCGAAAGGAGTATAAAGATGATTGAATTGATTAGTGAGTCGAAATGTATAAGTTGTGGTTTATGTGTGTCAGTGTGCCCAACTGGAGTATTTGACGGAGAGAAGGGGAAAGTCCCTGTTATTGCTCGGAAGGATGACTGCCAAACCTGTTTTATGTGTGAAGTCTACTGCCCGGTAGATGCGATGTATGTATCTCCTCATGTGGAGGAAGTAACCATAAATGAGGATGAGATAGTTCAAAGAGGGCTTCTGGGCAGTTATCGTAGAGAGCTTGGCTGGGGGAAAGGAAGGGTTTCAAGTGCTTCATCCGATGCTTCATATAAAATGTTTCATTTAATGAGTAAAATGCCAGGACATTAAAGTAAAGCAGGAGGATTATTCATGAATTTGCGGAAAAAATTAATCTTAAAAGGAATGGCTGTATTCCTAACATCTATCTTTTTGATCATCACTGCGGGGTGCTCTAGCAATACCAACTCAAACGCAGCAACAGCAGGCAAACAAAGTGCAAGCTCTCCGCCCAAAACATTAAGGATTGGCTACGTTGGAGCATCTAAAGATAATATTCCCACCGGTGTGGAAGGATGGATGATTCACAATAAAATTATCCAGGAAAAATTGAAAAAGATCGGGATAGAAAATTATGAGTTTCATGCCTTTCCAAATGGACCTCCATTAAATGAGGCCATTGCGGCAGGAGATTTAGATATTGGTATTTTAGGAGATACTCCAGCCATAGTAGGAAAAGCAAATGGACTGAAAACAAAGCTAATTAGTCAAACGTCCATTAACAATAACGTCTGGTTAATTACTCCAAAAAATGGAGTAAAATCAATTGAACAATTAAAGGGAAAGACAGTAGCCACACAGTTGGGATCCTATATGTATCGGTTCCTTGTCGGTTTACTTAAAGAAAAAGGCTTAGATAAGGACGTAAAGATTGTCAATATGGCCTCTAGTGATGCAGAAGCTGCATTAGACAGGAATGATATTGCCGCCTATGCATTTCCGACAAACTCCGGGCCACTGATGAAGTCAAAAGGATATCCTGTGATCGATGAGGCTAAAGATCATCCAAACTTACTCGGAAGCAGTGTTACCGTCATATCGGTAGATTTTTTAGCTAAGTATCTAGACTTACCAAAAATATGGAATGAAGCCCGCCAACAATCATTACAGGATATTTTAAAAAGGCCCGACAGTTTTTATCAATTTCAATCTCAAGAGGTGGGTTACCCAATCGATGTCATGAAAGATTCGTTACCGCTTAGTAATTTAAAATCTGAAGGGTTATCTAATGAAGGACTAAAACTATTAAATAGTACAAAAAAGTTTTTAGTTGAAGGTGGATTTGCTAAACAGGACTTTAATCTCGACGATTGGATTGCCAAATAGTTTTCATCTTCACTATTCCTCGCAAACTAAAATGGGAGGCTGGTTGTTTGAGTAAAATACTTCGGAACGCTGTGGAACAGAGACGGAAAGCATTAATCAATATCCTGCTAACCTTTGGCGTATTTACGAGATAAGAGGAGCTTTTGAAATTTTCATTAACAGAATTGGAAGAGGAATATAAAAAGTTCTCTTCCAATTGTCATCCTCACAGTGAAGCAGGCTCGCTACACTGGGCTAATAAAAAGATTGTAAGGAAAGATCAACAATTATAACAGATAGAACAGAAAAACCCTTGCTGTGCAAGTTTTTGGATTCTTTCTCAAACTCAGATTGAGTTTCAAATAAGAAGGCAAGCCAATTACAGGCTTGCCTTTATCTATATAATGAAGCATTAAAAATCGCAACAAGTTATCCTCGTCTTCCGCCTCTACCGCCCTGTTTTGCTCCAGTGTGCTTTTTTAGGGTAGATAAATTCTCTTCACTCGTCTTTAAAAAACGAGCCATTTTATCTTCAAAACTTTCCTTTGGCTTAAAATTGCCTTTTGGACGAAAATCTTTGGAACGATTATCAGATCTTCCTGGGCGCGGTGGGCGTTTTGTATAAGAAGGATTTTGTCCTTCGGGTTTATCTATCGCTTTTTTGATGGACAAAGAAGTTTTTCCGTCTTTCGTACTAATCACTTTTACTTCAACCTGGTCGCCCACTTTGAGATGGTCATTCACATCTTTTACATAGCTATCTGCAACCTCACTGATATGAACAAGACCTGTTGATCCATCCGGTAATTCTACGAATGCTCCAAAATTAGTGATGCCTGTTACTTTACCTTGTACCTTGCTGCCAACTTCTACTGACATAAAAATAACGTTCCTCCTCAATAATGGTAATAACACTTCATTATAACAAATTTTCGAAGAAAATAATATCCACTGGAGCATTTCAGTTTGAATGTTGGGTAAAAGGCCAGTTATTGACTATGACTGTTTAAAATTCACTTAGTTCATTTCGGTTCTAGATAAATTTTTAAGAAGTGTAATTTATTGGATAAATGATCCGAAAATTGTCTATACCATTAAAAAAGGGATAAATATAAACTAAATGTGGCCTTACTCAATTCGCAATTTTAGCTATATTAGCAGCTGTTAAAAGGCGATAAAATAATTTTTGATAGGATAACAAGATGAAAAAAGAAGTCACTTTTGAGGTAAAGGGCAAGTTTGTAAATAAATATAAAAGCGGTTATCCGCTCATATCAAAGGAAGCAATACTTAACTTGAACGAAGCTGCCGAAGAAGGAACCATAATCCGGCTTGTTGATGAAAAAAATAAATTCATAGCAAAAGGCTATTTTGGCAAACAAAATAAAGGTTATGGATGGGTTCTTAGCAGAAGCGAGAATGAACAAATCGACCAAAGGTTTTTTCGGAACAAAATAAGGGATGCAATCAAGTATAGAAAGCCGTTTTATAATAGCACAGATACTAATGCCTTCAGAATAGTGAATGGCGAAGGCGATGGTTTGGGCGGATTGACCATTGAATATTTTGATGGCTACTATTTAATCAACTGGTACAGCAAAGGAATTTACCACTTTCGGGATTATATAATAAATGCGCTAAAAGAATTGACTAAGTATAAAGCCATTTATCATAAGAAAAGATTTGATGTCAGCGGAAAATATATTGAAGAGGATGATTTTGTAACAGGAGAAAGAGGAACATTTCCGATTATCGTGAAAGAAAATGGAGTAAACTTTGCTGTTTACTTAAATGAAAGTGCAATGGTGGGTGTATTTTTAGATCAAAGAGATGTAAGAAGAAAAATTCGGGATGCTTATGCGGACGGAATGAATGTACTGAACACCTTTTCCTACACAGGAGCTTTTTCAGTGGTTGCTGCCTTAGGAGGCTCAATTAAAACGACAAGTGTGGATGTAGCAAATAGAAGTTTAAGCAAGACCATTGAGCAGTTTCGTTTGAACGGTATAGATATTGAATCACAGGATATCATTGTTGAAGATGTATTCAATTACTTTAAATATGCGGTAAAAAAACAACTAAGGTTTGATATGATCATCCTCGATCCCCCAAGCTTCGCAAGGTCAAAAAAGATGGTATTTAGTGTGGAAAAGGACTACAAAAATCTTTTAAAGGAAGCCATTGCTATTACAAAAGATCAGGGAATCCTTGTAGCGTCCACTAATTCAAGCTCTTTTAATATGATTAAATTTAAAAGTTTTATTGATCAGGCATTTAAAGAAATAAACAGAACATATCAACTAGTTGATGAATTCTCCCTTCCAAATGATTTTAAATCATTAAAAGAATTCCCAGAAGGTAACTATCTTAAGGTTGTGTTTATAAAAATTTTGCCATTAGAAAAAGGCAAATGAAATCAATTTTTATTATGAGAAAGATTTTTAGGAAATTTATAACATATATGATATGCTTTAATCTCTACATAATAGCCATTAAAAAAAGACGAGGTGTTTGAATATGAATAAAACAGAATTAGTAAATACGGTTGCGACTCAAGCGGAGTTAACCAAGAATGATGCCGCAAAAGCTGTGGATGCGTTGATTGAAACCATCTCTAGTGCACTTGCTAAGGAAGAGAAAATCCAGTTAATTGGATTCGGGACATTCGAAGTACGTGAGCGCGCTGCTCGCACAGGCCGTAACCCACAAACAGGGGAAGAAATTCAGATTCCTGCTTCTAAGGTTCCAGCTTTTAAACCTGGCAAGGAATTAAAAGAAGCAGTTAAATAAGTTCGTCTGTATTGTCTACAGGGAAATTCTTTCGAGTCTTTTTCTGAGGTATATTAAGGGTACCACTCTATTCAGTAAATTGGGGTGATGATTTCCCATGAAAAACCGTGATAATAAAAGAAAAAAACGTATTTTTTTAGAGGATTACTTGAAAAACAAGTTGAAGGATTGGTTTAACCCAAGGAAGAGACCAACAACTAACTAGATCATTAGCATAAAGAATAAGGAACCCTGATAGAAGAGTAGTTAGTAGTTATTAACTGCTCTTTTTTTCGTCCATTTATTACCACACAAGTCTTTTGAGAAAAATTGAAGTTCTATACTTCACCATAAGCTAAATTGGAAAGTCTCTCCAAGAAAAATCATATGCATGATCTGAATATGGTTCATAGTAATTGAATAGTGCCAGACAAATTTTCTTTTTTTCAAATTTTAAAAAGTAACATATAGAATTGGCTTGAAGTTTACGGATTATTTCTTTGGACCAACTTGTATATGACATTTATCATACTCTAACCCTGACACCTGTTACTTACAAGGTGATTTTTATTCCACTATAATAAAATTCAACAATATACAGGAAGGGAATTTGAATAAAATGACCTTAAAAAATACAACGAATTTAAAAAAACAAGTTGCTCCTTATGAAAAATCAACGACGAAGGAAAGCGTGTGGCAGCTCATCAACACGGTCGTGCCATTTTTACTCTTATGGTATCTTGCTTACAAAAGTTTATCTGTTTCTTATTGGCTATCATTCGTTCCTTCTGTGATAGCAGCTGGGTTTTTGACTAGGATCTTCATTATTTTTCATGATTGTACCCACCATTCCTTCTTTAAAAGCCGCCGTGCCAATCGAATAGTTGGGACCGTTATGGGGGTTTTAACCATTTTCCCGTTTGATCAATGGGGATATGAGCATGCTGTACATCACGCTACAAGTGGTAACTTAGATAAGCGGGGAACAGGAGATATTTGGACACTTACAGTGGATGAATATGTGACAGCACCACTTAGACTACGTATAGCCTATCGTTTCTATCGCAATCCTTTTGTTATGTTTGGATTAGGTCCAATTTATGTTTTCCTGCTTAAAAATAGATTTAACCGAAAAGGTGCAAGAAAAAAGGAACGTATGAACACCTATTTGACGAATATATTGATTGTTGCTTTAGCAGGATTCCTCTGCTGGGCAGTCGGATGGCAGGCGTTTCTTTTAGTACAAGGAACGATTTTTATGCTATCAGGTTCAGCGGGCATTTGGTTGTTTTATGTACAGCACACTTTTGAAGATTCTTATTTTGAAGGAAATCATGACTGGGAATATGTAAAAGCAGCAGTGGAGGGAAGTTCTTTTTATAAGCTTCCTAAATTTATTCAATTTCTTACCGGGAATATTGGCTACCATCATGTTCACCATTTAAGTCCAAGGGTTCCAAACTATAAATTGGAGGAGGCACACAATCATACACTTCCTTTACAAAACGTACCAACAATCACCCTTTCTACAAGTTTGAAATCACTCCGCTTCCGCCTTTGGGATGAGGAAAGCAAGAACTTTGTGAGCTTTAAAGCGATCAAAGGTTTAGCAAAAAGCAGTGTTTCTGTTCAAGTAAAACCGGAACTATAACCTACCATTTATGGATGACTCCTCTTATTTTAAGGGGAGTTTCTGCTTGAAAAACAGCTGACAGATAAGGAGACAAATAGGATGATTCGAATTGTCATTGCCGAGGATCAGGGAATGTTGTTAGAGGCAATTGGTTCCCTCCTTAATTTGGAAGAGGATATGGAAGTGGTCGGGAAAGCCAGTAATGGAGAGGAGGCCCTTACTCTTGTTCGTCGATTGAAGCCCGATATTTGTATTATGGATATAGAGATGCCTGAAAAGAGCGGACTTGAGGTGGCTGAAGCTTTACATCTATTTGAAGGCAAAGTAATCATTTTAACAACCTTCGCAAGGGCAGGTTATTTTGAGCGTGCACTAAAAGCAGATGTAAGAGGTTTTTTATTAAAGGACAGCCCAAGCGATGAGTTGGCCTGCTCGATTCGCAGCATTATGGATGGAAACAGAATTTACGCGAACGAACTAATGGACCCTGAATCCAGTAATTACGAACGGGAAACGGAAGGATTAAAGCAGTTTGCAGGTAGGATAATCAAAAATAAAATCTCTTACCAGCAAAGAAACACCTATGGAGTAGTCAGACATTATATTTCAACCATCATGGATAAAATAAAGCTCCCGACCGGATAAAAATAGTTTTGATGTTTTCATGAAGAAGTAAACCCTATCTAACGAACTTACTTAAGAAGATAGAAATCTAAGCTGTAATAAAATATATGTTTTTTTGAACTCTTTTTCTATTGTAGGAAGGAGTTTTTGTTTTATTACGAAAGGGATGGGGATCACTGTTTGTTTGGAATGTTTGGAAATAGAAAAACCATAGAGTACTTGGCATTTGTTATGACTAGAGTAACTCTATAAATAGTAAAATTAGTGCAACATACAATTACGAAATTTCCTAATTATAATATATCTAGTAGGAGGATCCCTCTTTTTAAATTTTATTTGTTTAAATCGAGGGATAACTTCTCATTATTTTTTTTATATGTATTTTTGAGACTAATTGGAGTCAATTTAAAGGCGGTAAATAGGAAATTTATCTTTACTGTAAGTTAATGACGATTAATTGTTATTATTCTTTAATTAATTCTTCTTCAAAGAAAAAGGTATTTAGATATTCATTAACAATGTAAGAGTACCTTTTCATGTTTTTAACATACTGACATTTATAGATTGTTACTGATTCACCGGAGGCTTTAATTTTTACTTTTTCCCCAATAGTAAAAAGACTTTCCCTCATACTTCTCACCCTTTCTAGAATCCAAAATAATTAAATAATAAACGATTACTTATTTTCTTTAATGTATACATATTATATAAGCTTGGCAGAACTTCTTAATAATATCTAGCTTTTAGCTTAAAAAAGATTTTTCTATTCTGCTGATATGATCGTATTTATGTGTGATCAGGAAGAAACGTTGTGTTTTACTAAGGAAGATGGTTACTAAAATTAGTTTAGTTATATTTACATTACGTGTGCAACTGATATAGGAAAAACGATAGAAAAGAGAATAAGAGAAAAAGAGAAAAAGAGAACAGAAGAAAACGAGGAAATACTTGTTGTTCCAATCACAAAAGGACTTCCAAAAATTACACATAATAAGTTTGTGCTTAAATGGTAAATAATATGCTGTAAATGGGAGGTGGGAATATGGCAAAAAATGATTTTAAAGTGGCTAATTTATCAGATGAACAGATGCAGCAGCTCAAACAGTTTGAAAATCAATTGGGTGTAACATTGATTGCTTATGAGGATACCCTTTCACAAATAGGGGATCCAGCTGCTTCACCTGAGCATGATTAATCGGGTTAAATGCATCTGGCACCATTTTATAATATACAATTATCCATTCTAACTCATAGGTTTCAATCACTTCTTTGCAAAGCGCTCCTGGTTCCCCCGTGAGCGTTTTTCTATGCTGTTATATAATGGAGGAAACTGGGAATTCAGGAGAATGATGGAGTCGGGAGGAAATTAGTTTTTTGCGGCAATAAAATTAAGGGGTGAAGAAGTTTAAAAATTGTCAAGGTCGTAGATACCCTGTATAATGTCTAGTTAAATATTATAAAAACTTTTTGAGGCGTATAAATAAAAAAGGAGTTTTACCATTATGACATTTAGAGAAATAAGCCCTAAAATCAATATTAATGAAATTAAAGAGCTTTGCAAATTATCAGGAGAAGCGTTAAAACTTAAAGAAGAACGTGATTATGAACTTAAAGCAATTATTAATGGGGAAGATGATCGCTTGCTTTTGGTAATTGGTCCTTGTTCATCTGATAATGAGGAAGCTGTTCTTGAATATGCTCGTCGCTTAGCAAAATTACAAGAGGAAGTTAAGGATAAGATTTTTATTGTAATGAGGGTATATACGGCTAAACCTCGTACCAATGGTGATGGATATAAAGGCTTAATTCATCAGCCAGATTCACAAGGTAAACCTAACTTGATTAACGGTATCAAGGCAGTTCGTGAATTACATTATAAAGTGATTACTGAGACTGGTTTGACAACAGCAGATGAAATGCTATATCCGGAAAATCTTCCTTTGATTGATGATTTTGTAAGCTACATCGCAGTTGGGGCACGAAGTGTAGAAGATCAACAACATCGATTTGTTGCAAGTGGTATTGATGTACCAACAGGCATGAAAAATCCAACTTCAGGTAATTTGAACGTAATGTTTAATGGTATCTATGCTGCACAAAATGCACAAAATTTTCTATTTAATCACGCTGAAGTAGAAACTGATGGTAACCCTCTAGCTCATGCAATTTTACGTGGAGGGTTAAATGAAAACGGAAAAAATATACCGAATTACTATACAGATAATTTACTAGACGCAATTAAAATCTACGAAAAAATGCATCTTAAAAATCCTTTTATCTTAATTGATACGAATCATGATAACTCTGGTAAACAATATTTAGAACAAATTCGAATCGTTCGTCAAACTTTGATTAATCGTGAATGGAATGAAAAAATTAAGCAATATGTTCGTGGATTTATGATTGAATCTTATCTTGAAGAAGGACGTCAAGACGAACCAGTAGTATTTGGTAAATCAATTACAGATCCTTGTCTTGGATGGGAAAGGACAAAAGAACTTATTCATGAAATTTATAATACAGAAACTAAATAACAAATAATTCCATATAAATCTCACTAAATCAAAGGAGAAAAAAAGCAATAGCTTTTTATGCAAGTGAGGATAGTGCCTACATTACAGGAAGCTATTTACCTGTAAGCGGTGGTGGAGAAATGAAGTGAATATTTCGAATTATTATACTAAATAATAAATCCCGCTAAAAACCAGCGGGGTTTTTTTTCGTTTTTAAACGTATTAAAAAACGAGCCAAATTGAGTTGCCCTTCTTGGGCAATAATACTAATATTTGGTCCGATTTTGATCGTTGGAGGCACAATTTCTTATGAATTGTATATTAAAGAAAGAACATTAGAAATCAGTAATTCTCCAATTTTAAAAAAGAACAAAAAGAAGAAACACACTGAAATCTCAGTGTGCTTCTTAATGACTATGTGACATGGTCCTTCTTCTAATTCCTATATGATTAATGCTGTAAACCCATAATGCATTTAGCAGTAATAAAGCACTTGTAGTGAAGAACACATAATGAATGCCAAAGAATGCTGCCATTTGTCCGCCTAATACAGATCCTCCAAGAGTACCAATGTACTGTGCAGATTGATTATACCCGAAAATACGACCAACAATTTCATCTGGTGCACTTTTTCGGACAAGGTTGTTAATTGATGGCAATAATCCAGCTGTCGCAAGTCCAAGACAGAAGCGCAGTCCCATGAGTTCCCATGGTGTTTTTACAAATGCTTGTGGAATAAAGATAATTCCTGCAGCAATAAGTGCTCCGATCAAAATTTTTCTTGAACCAATCCGGTCAGCAAGCTTACCTAATCGTGGAGCAGCGATTACATTCGCTAAACCGGCAGCAGCCACTACCATTCCCGCTATCATCGATAAATGGGTTGCATGTGGTGATAATTCTTTTACATAAACAGTAATTAATGGCTGAATGGACATATTGGCAATTTGCAAAATAAATGTGCTAGCAAACAATGAAAGTAGCAATCTCGTATCAGGAACGAGCTTCCAAACTTGGCTAAAGGCTAACGGTGTTTTATGAACAGGTGTAAATTCTTCTTTTATCAAAAATAGAACGGCAAAGAAGGCGATTAACAATAACACACTTGTTACAACAAAACAGCTTCGAATTCCTGAGAATTCTGTAATAAACCCTCCCATTAAAGGACCTAGAAGTCCGCCACTGACGGAGCCTGTTGAAAGTGTACCGAGTGCCCAGCCTGAATTTTTCCTCGGTGTTTGTGTAGCAACTAATGTAACCGAAGCAGAAATGTAACCGGAAACGGCACCCATTAACATCCGTAATGCGAGCAATTCATAAACGTTTTGTACAAATGCCATCATAAAAACGACAATGGCCATTCCAAGGCTTGCACGGAGTAACATGAGTTTTCTGCCCTTTTTATCTGCAAGTCTTCCCCATATAGGCGAAACAATGGCTGAGATTAAAAAGGTGGAACCAAAAATCAATCCAGACCATTTTTCAATATCTGAAGTTGCGTGTAATCCTAGCTGATCAATATACAAAGGAAGCATGGGGGATATTTGACTCATCCCAGCGGCCGTCACAAATGAACCGAACCAACAAACAAATAAATTTCTTTTCCAATTCTCCATATAAACACCTTTCATTTTATTTAGAATTTATTTCGACTTCCAAAATAATTTATATCCATAATCATACTCCAAATAATTGATAACGACTAATATATATATTACTATTTGCTTATAGGTTAAGGACTATCAATAGAGGTGGACAAATGGATTTCTTACAATTAAAGTATTTTCAAACCGTTGCCAATCTTGAACATATGACAAGGGCTGCCAAAGAGCTTACGATTGCACAACCATCACTGAGCCAAACCATTTCTCGTTTAGAGGAAGAGCTGGGTTTTTCTCTTTTTGATCGAGAGGGAAGGAATATTAAACTAAATCAATTTGGGAAAATTTTATTAAAAGGAGTGGATCGGGCTTTTTCTGAATTAGAATCTGCCAAGCTTGAGATGGCGGAACTCGCAGGAGAGAGCAGGAATCAAATTTCACTTTCGGTCATGCATATACCATTATTGCCGAATATTTTTAGTCAATTTCGTAAGACCTATCCATCCGTCAATTTTCAAGTAAGTATGCATTCTTCTCCTTTGCGACTTGTGGAACAATTGGAAAAAGGGGAAATCGATTTATGTGTTACTTACTTTCCTATTGAGAAAGAAGGAATCAGTTGGATTAATCTTATGGAGGATGAAGTATTCATCGTAGTCCCAGATACCCATCATTTGGCTAGGAGAGATAGCATTCAGTTAAAGGAAGTGGCAGATGAACAATTTATTAACAGAGAGCCGACAAATCCTTTCAGAATGCTAACAGATGGTTTTTGTGAACAAGCAGGATTCACACCGAAAATCGCTTTTGAACTCGAAGAACCGGGATCCATTCATAACTATGTAGAGGAGGGATTGGGTATATCCTTTTTAACCGAGCATACCCTCCGTTATTCACACTATGAAAAAATTGTTCCCTTGCACATTGAACAGCCTGTCTGTACAAGAACGATAGGGATGGCATGGAAAACGGAGAGGTTTACTTCAAAGGTCGTTCGAGATTTTCGGGAATTTATGATTGGGTATTTTAAGGAATTAAGCTAAATGAATGGCAGAAGGGGGAGCTAATTAAATCCTAATATAAGGAATTCGAGAAAGTTTTTTATGAACGACTTTCTGGAATTCCTTTTTAAATACCCATCAGCAAGGGACGCTTCCGGCAATTTATTTTTTCCTTACATAAGAAGGTGATTTTCAAGATATAGTAACCTTTCTTTTTTCAAAAGAAGTTTATGATATTTTATACTTAAACTTTCGGGGCAGGTTTATTCAATAAGAGGTATGTAGTTAGCTAGAATTAAATTATTATTTTTTTTACAATGGGGCAAATTTCGGGATTTGTGGAATATATTTGAGAAGTATTTAAGTGAGGAGGCTAAATATGTTTCAAACATTAGATGGTTTCTTTAAATTATGGAAGTATGAAGCAAACGCTACTCAGAAAATCCTTAATCAACTTACTGATGAATCATTACGTCAAGAAGTAACACCTCAAAATTGGACGTTAGGTCGAATCGCTTGGCATACGGTAACAGCAATTGGCGTTTTGATATCTCGAACAGACATTTCTTTTGATTCTCCTAATCAAGATTACCCAGTTCCAACTTCAGCAAAGTTCATCTCTGACAGCTATCAACAAGCTAGTAATGGTTTGGTTAAAGCATTAAAAAATCAATGGACTGACAACAGTCTTAGAGAAGTACAGGATATGTTTGGGCATAAAATGTCAAAGGGAGAGATTTTATTTTTTTTAATTCAACATCAAATTCACCATCGAGGACAAATGACAATTCTTATGCGTCAAGCGGGTTTAACAGTCCCTGGTCTTTATGGTCCATCTAAAGAGGAATGGGCTATAATAGGAATGGAAGCCCCTAAAATGTAATGACAATTATTGAACATTGAATAGGCTTTTATCCAGTCCTGTCCTAATTCAACTAAAGTAGTTAATTTTAGTTGTTGTTATGGCATCCATTTTTTTATAAAAGCAAGATTGTGAATACTTACGCTACAGGGGGATTTTGTTAAAAATGGGATTGCTGAGGCATTCCCATTTTCTTTTTATACCAACGTTAGTTTAGGAGATGGTTTTTTTTACTCAACAAACGGAAATTTTTGTAGAATAAAGGAGCCATTCGAGAATTCTACTGAAATTCAAGGTAAGGAAATTATTTTGTTCCATTAACTGGGGCAAGAGTGAAAGGTCGTTTTCAGGCAATGATCGCTGCGGGATGTTTTAGACAAGTATTAAAGCAACTTGGAGTGTATAAAGACGAAAGGGTAATAAGTGTTCGAGAAATGTTCTCTACCGGTCCTATCTGGAGATTTAATGAAGAAGTTGGAAAACAGGCCAGGTATCAATGGATGCAAGATAACTTGTCTGATGAATATGGAGAGTTCGATGAATACAAGGAAAACTTCAATAGAGCTGTTAATCAAATTATGTTTATTAAAGAAGATATTCCTATTTATATGTGGGCTGCTGAAAATGCTGAAGAGCAGACGGGACTTCGATTTGTTGTGGACCTTTTAAAAGATAAAAAAAATGACATTTTCTTTATGAATACAGCAAAAGCATTTAACACCCTGTTTAATAAGGGTAAATGGAAAGGGGGGCTTGAGTTACATATTGGATTCCGGCAATGATCGCTGCGGCGGTCATTTTCTTATGGCATAAACGGAGCAGTTTACTTTAAGAAGGATTACTTTAACTACCCCTAGAATAATAACAAAATTGAATTTTTAATTTTGGAATTTATTTTAATTTCAGTATAAAGAACGCTAACCGATATGATTAGTTCAATACATGATGGAAGGGAACACGCAGGTAGCGTATTGAACACAGTATTAGATTCAAAAAAAACGATCTCTGATTATGCGAAAGCCCATACGATTTAAAGTAAGACTGAACGATACGATTACGAAGGTCAGGAGCAGTGTTTTAATATAGAGTTGGAGTTGGAGGAGAACAATGGAAGTTAACAATATCTCTTAAAGCAACCGAATATTGATTCCATCTTCCGCCGAAAAGCCTATAGCCATAAGCTCTTTGATGCCCGACAGTCGTCAAAAAAACCGGAAATTGTCTCCGTTTCTAAGCCACAAATACGTGAAACGAAAGATACAAATTTCAAGACCCCAGGGACTCTGGGCATAGTTTGGATTTTGTCGTATATATACCATAATTTGAGGTTCACTCCTTATTAAAATTAGACATATAACCAGTTTATGCTCAGGGTCAAAGCTTGGATTGGTTGAATGCCTAGTAGCCCACCTACAGTTTATCTGTTGGATAAGGCATTTGCCCCTTTAATTCTAAAATTCAAGACAAATACCCAAGAGCTTTTACCCAAATATGCATATGCTCTAATGTAAAATGAAATGAGGAGGATGACTGCTTGTATGATTTATGCATATAATGAGAGGGTTGGTTTAGGTGGACCAGGATCAGGTTTTGGTGTTGCACCAGGACTTGGTTTTGGAGCTCCAGGCTATCCGCACCCACACTACCCATACTACCATCATCACCACTACCCGTACTACCATCACCACCACTACCCGTACTACCATCACCACCACTATCCGTACCATCACTATCCGTACCACCACTAACCTTATTAAAATCTGCTAATAAACTTGCCGTTTAAATAAAAAGGAACAGAAATTTCTGTGAAACAGGTTTGTTTCTGCAATTGTAGAAACGCCTGTTTCCTTAAGGAACCTTGTTGGTTTTCACGAATGAAGGAAGTTTTTTGCAAGTTTGTGAATAATTGTACTTAAAGTAATGTGGGCAAGAGTTGTAGATTAAGCTGTCATTGTGGCAGCTTTTCTTATTGTACCAAATGGGTAGTTTAGTTCAACAAAGAGAATGAAATAATTTCCGTATTATAAAATTGATGGGTATTTTACAATACTCTTGTTCATAACAAAGAAAAAGTTAGCTTTGACAAATATTTAAAAAAAATGGAGTAAAACTTTATGACCACAAGAAAATTAGCCATTTCTTTATTTATTACTGTAATTCTTACCGTTGTTATTCGTGCTATACTTCGTGCAAATGGCATTCACAATTTTTTTAGCGACAATTCAATAGGTGGATTCTTAATATATTTGGTAATTTATTCATTGTGTTATTTATTCTTTAAAAGGCAGTCTGATAAATAATACTTATATATTAGATAAATCATTTAATTGATAGCTTTCCCTTCACAAGAAAAGTCAACTAAGGAGAAAATATTATGGTAATGTTCGGTGGGGCCATTCTCTTTTTAATAGGTATTGTTTCTTTTATATTACTATTGGTTTATGGATATAAGGAATTTAAGGCAGTTGAATCTAAAACATCGAAAAAAGTGCTTTTTGGAGTATTAGGGATACTTGATATATTTTTTGGCTCTGGTGGTGAATTAGTTGGCTTTGCCTTATTATTATCACTTGCAGCTATCCTTATTGGTCTTGTGATTATGGGGGCATTTCATTAATACTTAATGTGAAAGTTTGTTGAAATATTGTACTTAAAGTAATGGGGGCTTTAGTTTAATAAGAGGGTAATAAGTGCCTCCAACTAAACGATCTACCCGCGGTCATCTTATCTTTGAAATCAACCCTCATGCTATATCGCCTATTGCCAGGAGATGGACGAACATGGAAACAAAATCAACGTACCCTGATGAGTTGGAACCCTCATTTAATACATAATCATAACTAATTAAGAGATTATAGTCGTTATCATTAACAAATAAAGATCCTACTCTCAATAAAAAAAACGAAAAGGGAAACCATGTTAGTCTTTTTACCAACTTTATTGAAATGTAAACGGCATCTTCCTATAATCAAGACACAGTAATCTGATTGAATGAAGTGAATTAGAGACACAATCGACAGCTAAATCTTACACATAAAAGGAAGGGGGAAACGACCTTGATTACAAATGAATGGGAGGCAGTAGAACTTCTGGTGAACTTTGAAAAGTTCGCCAAGTGGGATGGAGAAAAGTTTTATCTTACCATAGGAACCGAATATCCGAAAGGGACACTAACGATCATGAAATTTCAAAATGGAAAGTTTTATTACCATAGAAAAAATGAAAGATATTGGGATATGAAAGAAATCGCTGTAAATTTTGAAATGTTGATTGATATTTTTTGGGGATTTAGAAAGGCTATAAATCAATGTATTAAAGAAAAAGTTTGTTAACAAGGGTGGGTTATTCAGGTTATGGCGGGATATTAGAAGAGGGAAACCAAATCGAAAGTTATACTTTGGCATTTTACCGAATTTTATCTAAAAGGAGCATGACGGTCTAAGTAGCGGGCAAGAGTTGAACAAAGGGTTGCTGCGGCAGCTCCTTTTTTATTGAGCTAAAGGGAGCAGGTTAGTTGAACAAGGATGGGGAATACTGGAGTTATATATTTTTGTAAGGTGATTTTAAAAATGAAACCATTGATTAGAAAAGAAGAAATCATAAATTCTGATAAGTTTTTTCAAAGAATTCATCAAGTAGAAATTGATTATGTAAACTATTGGAAAGAACATACGTTATGGCACTGGGAATTTTGGCTCTCAATAGCATTATCAATCATTCCTTGGCTCGTATGGATAATACTGCGAAAACGCGGAAGTGAGGCAAGATTGCTTCTAGCAGGAAGTTTTGGACTAAATGTAGCTTCTTGGCTTGATTTTTTGGGACTTATTTTTGGGTTCTGGCATTATTCTGGGAGAGTATTGCCTACCATTCCAACGTTTTTTCCTTGGGATTTTACTTTAATTCCTGTAACTCTTATGCTTTGGCTACAATTTAAACCAACTCTAAATCCCTTTTTTAAAGCTGTAATTTATTCCGCATTGACTTCATTCATAGGTGAACCTTTATTTGAATGGATTGGATTTTATACAACTGTAAAATGGAGTGTTTTATATTCCTTTCCAATTTATGTTATTATCTATTTAATAGCTTATAGAATTAGTAAGTCAAAATCATTTGAACCTTTGTAAAAACTAAACAATATTTCAATAAATGCGATTGTTCAATAAGGACATTCGCTTTTCTTGTTCAGCTAACGGTAGCAGTTTAGTTCAATAAGAATGTTAAAATAATCTCATTATGTATTATTAGAGGTGATTAGTTTGAAGATTAGAAAAGCAAGTGAAGAAGATATAAAAGCCGTAGCAAGAGTTTATGTTGATGCTTGGAGGACTACTTATCACGGTTTAGTACCAGACGATTATTTGGACAGATTATCGTATAAAGAGGCAGAACAAAGGTGGCTTCACTTTTTAAATAATGAAAATGAACCCTTTATCTATATTGCAATTAATGATACAGGAAAAATTATAGGTTTTGCATCAGGCAAAAGCATTGATGACGAAAATTTTAATGGAGAATTATACTCCCTTTATCTATTGCAGGAATGTAGGGGATTAGGTGTAGGAAGACAACTGGTTTCAGCTATTGCTAAGCATTTTAAAGAAAAGGGCATTGCTTCTATGATGGTATGGGTAATGGAACAAAATAAAACTGGGCTTGGTTTCTATGAACGTATGGGTGGAAAGGAATATCTTCGTAGGAAGAGTGAGTTTGGAGGAATGGTAGTAGATGATGTTGCTTATGGCTGGAAAGATGTCTCAGCATTATGAATGGAGGAAGAATAAAACTATACCTTGTTGAACTACCATGAAAATAAGTTTGTACAAGAATACAAAAATGACAATACTTAAGAAGACCCTCCTCAATCGTTTTTAAAAAAAGGGGCTTAATGAAAAAGGCTATGAATACGGGTTGACTGGATTAAGGTCAGTATCAGTATTGACACTTCTTAACTATTTTCATTCTTTGTGGTGCAGCGCTGATTTTTGCGCTTCATGAGTGACTAACGGGGAAGTTTAGTTGAAGAATGGAAATGGCTCTTTTATGTTTGTGCCAAGCAAGAATAGCCCCCTCCGAACAGATTGGAGGGGGGTGTGCTATCTAAATTCATCCGTTATTCCAAGCTCTTATTCTGACCAAGTAACCACTTGGGGACAGTTCAGACAAGTTGTATAGGAAATTACCATTGGGGAATGATTTATAAGTTTGAAATAGCCTCCTGTGTCGTCCAAGTAGCACTGGCAAATGCTTTATAATTGGTAACGGCAGCTTGAAAATCCTCTTCACTAATTGTTGCGGTGGCATCGTATACAACAGCTGTTTCAAAACCAGTTTCGATTAGATGCCTCATATGGGACTCTACACAAACGTTGGAAAGCACCCCTGCAATAATTATCTTCTCTTTTCTATGTTGTCGTAACTGATATTCCAAGTCATTTGTTTGTGGGCTGGCAACCTTGTGAGGAGTTGCAATGACGGTTCTTCTATCAAAAATATAAGGTTTGAAAGAATGAACAAAATCAGCTCCAAATGACGGTGGTGTGTACGCATTTGCCACTTGATACATTCTAAGACCTAATAGCATCTTTTGTTCATTTCCTTTAAATTGCCAGCCATAATCATGAGGGTATAAATAATGGGGCGATATGAAAAGTTGGTATCCCTTATTGATGGCAGTTCTCATTAATAGTTCAAGTTTTTGTATGGTATTGTTTCGTTCAATAGTTCCTTTAGTCAGATGATAGCCTCTTCCCCCAGGACTCATAAAATCATTTTGTGGGTCTGTGATTACAATAGCAGTATTATTGGGATGTGGTTTAAACGACAAATTACTTACCTCCCTCGCAGCATAAGCTTGCGGAAATGTTTGTTACCTGTTCAGGAAAGATAGAGAAGTTGTTTTTTTTAAAAGTTCAGCATTGACACGACCGCCGCATCGAACAAGTACATAGTCATTAAAAACTCTATAGGCATCTATATGTATTTGTAGTTTGTTTAGTTCACTTTGTTATAGAAAATAGTGTGCAACTTTGACGAATGTTTCCAGAAGGTACTTGTTAAGCTAACGGATGCTTATGTTCATTAACGGGGTTTCTGCGGCGAACGAATTAGTATTTATATAAATACACAGGGAATGATTTTAATGATGAAAAAGAATAGGACATATTCGCCTAAAGTGTTTGAAGAAAAACCGACCAAGGGTGAAAAATTTCGTTGGTTTATTTATAACTTGCTTTCCAGTTGTTTAGGAGTTGGTTGTGCAATCCCGTTACTTTTCTCTTTAACAGTAATAGGACTTGTGTTTTGGCTACTATAAAGGGATGGTGAAGGGAAGTTTGTGAAATATTGTTCTTAAACTAATGGGGTGCTTGAGTGTAATAAGGGGATCGCTGCGGCAGCCCCTATTCTTCTTGTGCTAACGAAGGAGGTTAGTTTAATAAGGAATATTGCAAAGTAAAAAATTTGTATATCTTAATAAAGCGAGTAGAAACTAATTCAAATACAAGATATTAGAAATTATTTCAGAGGAAAATTAATGAATTCTATCTTGGCTATAATTTATATATACATAGGTTGGAAATTCGGTAATTGAAAAGACTTTAATAAGTATTACCCGACACTTTTGTATTTTATTATTGGCGATTTTCTTTCTCAGTTTTTGTTATTTAACCATTCAATGTGGATGTTTCATCCTGTTGGAAAAATCGATGAATGGCTCGGAATGAAAAATCATACGATCATTATATTATTAAAAATGGTGGTACAGTATCCTACGACCATTGCCGTATTTCTTGGAAACATGACATCCAAAAAAAGCCAGCAAATATTTTCTTTTGTTTTATGGTCAGGAATATATGCTATTTCAGAATTAGTTGCCATTTTCACAGGTGTTATGACTCATCATAATGGTTGGAACTTCTGGTGGGATTGTGCTTTTAAATGTAATGATGCTTTCCATGTTATTGATACATTACAAAAAACCAATTTTAGCGTGGATACTTACCGTCCCTATAGTTGTGGGTTTGTTTTTAATTTTTGACATTCCTTTTTCGGTTCTTAAATAAGTCAGTTCTATAAAATCTTACTTTGGGTACTTTGCTAAAATAACGAGAAAAGTAATTTTTATTCTTCAAGTAACGGAGAAGAATAGTGGAAGAATGTTTGTTGACTCTAGTTACACATAGTTCCTACGGTATTATTCTCCAATGACCAGTTAAACCCAGTCCGCACTTTCATCAGTAAGTCTTTGTAAGTCATTTATAAAAACACTAGCATGATAACCATAGCAAACAGATGAATTTACAACAGAATACAAATAAGTTAGATGAAGTAAAAAAATTTAATTGCAAGGGCAATTTTGGGGTGATCGATAGAATATGCAATTGCTCATATGTGCTTTTATTGCTTGGGTAACAATCATTTTATTTTCGATTATACCAAAAAGACTGTCAATACTCGATTTTGTCTTTTTATACGGTGTTCTCCTATGCCTTACATCAACTTCATTTACAACTTTAAAGTTGAATTTTAACATTATCACCTTTCCAAAGCTCGGTGTAAACTTATGGGCATACACGATATATCATTTGGTTACGGCTCCACTTCTTATCTTAATGATTTTTAATGCTTTACAGCCTTCAGAAGAAAAAAAACCAAGGTGGACCTTATCCATTGCCATTTGGATTGGGCTCACTACATACGATTGGGCACTCGACCATTTTAAAATTATCAAGTATCAACTTTTGTACGTATGGATCTCAATTGGAATGGCATATCTGTGTTTAATCTTAATTTCATGGGGGTTGTTGAAGTGGTACAAAAGGTTTGATTATAACCAGGAAGAGGAACATACATGATGGCTACAATCGTTTACGATAATCGATTCAACGCTAATGAATGGTTTGGTATTATTGGATTGTTCCTAGGAATCTTTTTTATGATTAAACTTCCTTCCCGTTTCCCAAGAAAAATCACGATTCTATTCTTTTTATGTGGTTTAACCTTCGGCACATTAGCCGACCATTACATAGGCACAATCCCCAAGAGCTTATATGATACTGGAAATACATCTGATTTTGACCTTACAGATGTTCCCACTTTATTGATGTACGGTCCATTTAGTTATTTATTTTTTTACATTTATGATTTCATTAAAATCAAAACAAATTTTATTCCCACATATATTTTATTCTGGTCGTTGGCTTCATCGTTTTTCGAATGGCTGGGGGTTTTAGCAGGGCTATTTCACTACAATAATGGCTATTGGATTGGAATTTCATTTATGATTTACCTTTTGGTTCACTCAATTTGGATTATTTTTTATCACATTATTTATAAGCACTTACGTAAATGAGTAGTTTTGCAGTTGTGTGACTAGAATAGTTAATTTGTGAATAATTTAACTTAAACTAAATGGGTGCAAGAGTTAAAGATTCGGATGGCTACGGCGATCCCTTTTTTATTGTACTAACGTAAGCATTTACTTGAATAAGCACCATAGAAATGTAAGATGACATTATCTCCAATGCCCATTTTGGATTAATAATTTTCTCCATCAATTTGATTTCTTAATGTCAAAACTTGTGGGATAAAAATACTTTGTAACTAAAACTCCTAGTGATATGATTTTGTTATTAATTAAAGGAGGAATAAAAATGAAACATGCAGCTCTCCATCAATGGCATAAAGAGCATAATAAACGAATAGCAGAATTTCATAAAAACTACGAAATCGAAATTCAACGTGGTGAAAATGGGAACGGTTTGTTAGCTAAATGGGAAAGATTTTTTTATAATAATGTCATTTCTCCTCTAAAGAAAGTGAAGTAATAGCTCTTAAATGAACTGTCCTCTTGGTACGGTTCATTTTTTAATTTAGAAAAATTCATCTATAATGTAAAATTTCTTATTAAAGTAACTGGCAGCATTCCTGTAATGAAGAAATATGAGGTTTGAAAATAAAAAAGCCCCTTGGTAAGATATGATTGTCCAAAGCTTGGCGGCAAAAAGGACACAAACATAAATACCAGGAGGCTATTTAAATGAATTATAACCAAAATGAAAAGATTGCTCAAATTACTTCTCAAACATTAATTATAGGTGTTGATATTGCTAAATACAAGCATGTGGCAAGAGCACAAGACTTTAGAGGTATAGAATTTTCGGCACCCTTTTATTTTGAAAATACAAATTCTAGCTTTAACTGTTTCATAGAGTGGCTTAAAAAGTTGATGGATCAAAACAAAATGGAAAAAGTGATCGTAGGAATGGAGCCGACGGGTCATTATTGGCTTAATTTAGCTCACTTCCTAAAGGAACAAAAGATTAAGTTTGTAGTTGTAAATCCTATGCATGTAAAGAAAAGTAAAGAGTTAGATGATAATTCTCCAACTAAAAATGATGTAAAGGATGCAAGAGTTATCGCACAGTTGGTCAAAGACGGGAGATATGCTGAACCGAACATACCGCAAGGAGTTTATGGAGAACTTCGTGTGGCTAGAAAAATACGTGATCTCCTATCTGTTGATCTTCAAGCAGTTCAAGGGCAAGTCCATAAATGGATAGACCTATACTTTCCAGAGTTCCTTACGGTCTTTAAAGATTGGGAGGGTAAATCTGCTATACAATTATTAAAACTAATTTATTGCCACATGAATTAGTAGATCTCTCAGAACAAGAGATACTAGTGCATCTTAGAAAAGCTGTTAAACGTGCAGTTGGACTCAGTAAAATAAAAGAACTAAAGAAAGTTGCAGTTGCCTCAATTGGCATTCGGGAAGGTTCTGATTTGGCTAAGTTAGAGCTTCGCACTTTAATAGACAAATATGAACTAATAAATCAAAAGTTCGAAGAACTAGAATCTAACATAGATCAACTTCTTGAACAGATTCCAGGTGTTGAACAAATGTTGGCTATAAGGGAATAGGGAAAGACACGGTTGCAGGTTTTTTTTTCAGAGGTAGGAGATCTAAGTTTCTATTCCCACCCAAGACAGATTATCAAACTAGCTGGGCTTAGTCTTAAGAAAATACATCAGGAAAGCACAAAGGACAAACCAAAATTACCAAGAGAGGAAGGAAGACTTTAAGAGCACTCCTCTTTCGAGTGGCAATGCCTTTGGTCGCTAAAAATAAGGCTTTTAAAGCATTACATGAGTATTTTACAAAACGCCCAAATAATCCATTAAAAAAGATGCAATCCCTGATTGCAGTATGTAACAAGCTTATACGAATTCTGTTAACCATCGGTAAAAAGCAGTGTGAATTTAGTGAAGAACGTATGTTAAGGGACATTCCTCATATGGCGGAATTACAGATAGCAGCTTAAATTTCTTTTAGTGAAATTCATTAGGTAGTAGTTTTATTTTTTTAGACATTTGAAGCACTTATTAGTCAGTAAATCAACTAAAATACGGGCAAGGACCCTGTCGGGCAGCATGACTGACATCCACCTCATGGAAAGGTTGGACGAAGGAATTTTGGAGCAAAGACTCTGTGAGATATGGGGGGGTTGACCTCCATGAGAAATGTGGAGATCTACCAGTGCGACCATACTTTAGCTAGTTATCCAACTTTTGGATAAGGTTGGTTTGGTTAACTATAAGTTTCTTTTTCACTTTGCCCCCAAAATTATCCTTTAGAACACTTTAATTCCATTATTCAAATGGATTTTAAAACAAACTACTACGAAATATGGAGAAAACAAGAGAAATCGTGAGATTTTCCTTTCTATATAGAGGGAGTATAGTTTAATAAGAAATGATATAATTTCTATTATTTATATAGTTGTAGAATCACTTTTAAGGGGAGGATAAAATGCTTCAGATACTGAAAAAATCAGGTAATTTGATTATTGTGATACACGAAGTCTATGGTATTAATCAACATATAAAGAGTTTTTGTGATTTATTATCAAAACAGGATTTTGATGTTATCTGTCCGAACTTATTAGAACGAGAACAACTATTTGATTATTCTGAAGAGGAGATTGCCTATCTTAATTTTATGGAGAATGTAGGGTTCTCTGATGCTGTACATAAAATAAAGAATTTATTATTAGGTGTTAAAAATAAATACCAAAAAATATATATTATTGGATTTAGTGTTGGGGCAACTGTTGCTTGGTTGTGTAGTGAGGAAGAGTGCCTTGATGGGATTGTGGGATACTATGGTTCGAGAATTAGGAATTTCACGCAAATAGTACCACTATGTCATACAATTTTATTCTTTCCTCAAGAGGAACAATCCTTTAGTGTGGATGAGTTAATTTCAAATTTAGATAAAAAGAATATAGAGATATATAAATGTTTTGGACAACACGGATTTAGTGACCCATACTCTACAAAATTTAATGAAAAATCATCCCAAAACGCTTTCAATGAAATGCTAAACTTCTTAAAGAAACATTGATTAATAAACAAGGTTTATTTAGACAAACGCACTTTTTAGGATGCAAGTGAAGAAAGAAGGGGAAGTGAATGTTTAATCGAAAAGAAATCAATGCTGATGAGAATGAACGTTTTCCGATTGAACGAAACAAACGGCTGACGGCAACTTCAGCTACTGTGCTTTTTGTTCTCATCATAGCGGAGCTTGTCATTACGGCGAACCTAGTTGAACTGATTTCTTACCATATTTTTGTCGGTATCCTAATAGCTGGACCCCTTGTTGTCAAAATGTGTAGTACCGGTTACCGATTTTTTCGTTACTATACAAAATCCCCTGATTTTGTAAAAGCAGGTCCACCAAATATATTACTTCGACTTTTAGCCCCGTTCCTTGTTTTCATTACCGTTTTGGTAATGATTAGCGGGTTTGGACTTTTAGTAGGTGGACATGCCCATGAGGGATTGTTTCTTAAAATCCATGCTGTTAGTGTAGCTTTATGGTTGCCGTTATTGACTGTCCATATTTACGCCTATATTCGTAAGGCTTCTGGTCTAATTGCAAATGATTGGATCGGAAAATCTAAATACCGAGTACCAGGTCGCCAAGGGCGATTTAGTATTAACGTTGCAGCATTAATAGTGAGTGGGATTGTCGCTAACATCCTGACTCCGTTGTATCGAGGGGAGCCAGAACATGGAATACCTCCTCTTGTTTTAGGAATTATGGCTGCCGTAATTGCGGTCATCGTCGCTAGACCACTCTTACGTATAACTAATAAAAGAAAATGATATGTAGAAGAAACACGATAAAGTCCACCTCTTATTCAACTACCATGGAAGAACGATTAAAATTCCATTTTCTGTGGTGAAGCTCTGCTTCATGGATGGCTAACGGGGTGCTTGAGTGAAAGATGTTTTACGGCAATGATCGCTGCGGCGGTCATTTTTGCTTGTTGAACTAAAGTGGCAGTTCAATAAGTGTATTTTTGTTAAAATAAAAAGGGATGTATATTTTATAAGAATCGTAAATAGGGAGGCGTGTTATGAAGAATCAACGAAATATAGTATTGTTTATTGCACAAAGTCTGGATGGGTATATTGCAACAAAAGAAGACTCATTAGATTGGTTATTTAAGGTTGAGGGTGAAGGGGATAATGGCTACTCGGAATTTTTTGAAACGATTGACACAATCCTAATTGGCAAAAGAACATATGATTGGATAATGAAACACGAAAAAGGTCAATTCCCATATAAAAATAAAGATTGTTTCGTTTTTTCTAGGTCTCAATTAGAAGATACAAATGATGTTAAATTTGTGAATGAAGACATTCTTAACTTTACTAATAACTTAAAAAAAGAAGAAGGAAAAAATATTTGGATAGTTGGTGGTGGAGACTTATTACATACGTTTTTAAAAGAAAAATTAGTCGATGAACTGATTTTGACAATTGCTCCATCAATCATCGGAGAAGGAATCCCTTTATTTAAAGTTGGTGATTATCAGCTAGACCTACATCTAAAAGGAACTAGAACCTTGAATCAATTTGTTGAATTACATTACATAGTAAAAAAATGAACACAAATACTCTAAATCTATAATGGTGCGATGCTTAAAATAGGCTCGCCGTTTTTGTTTGGATTAACTAAGTAGATTGTGAAGAATTGTACTTAAACTATCGTGGGCATTTACTTTATTAAGCACAATATAATCGAGAGACGTTCCTTTTATTCCAATTTCATATGTACTAGACTTTGAAACGGCGGCATCTTTTGCCGCCGTTTGGATTGTTAGACCGAAATGATACCCCCTGTTGGGACTGGGACTGCTGGACCGGTTACTTCAATGTCTGCATCAACAAACAACGCATGAGGGAAAGTCGCCCCTGCATCGTCAAAAGCCAAATCTGGTCCAGAACCAAATATTGTCCCAGCAATTACTTCAACGCTAAGTTTGTTTTTCATTTCGTTGCGGTCAATATCGCCCCAAAATGAAAAACGCCATGTTCCGAAAGCGGCAGGAGAAGCGGGACCGGTGACTACGATGACGAGGGTATGGTGTGGGAGAATTGTTACTGTCCAGAAACCATTAGGTGGAGACGAAATTTCCGGGTTTTGAACGCCAGGAGCTACCCCAGGAGAGGAAAATTCCACTAGGAAATTCGCAGTAAGCGATTTTGAACTCGGATTTTTGAAATAGATGTTGATCATAGTGTTGTTATCTGGCACTTGGTTATCAACGGGCACATGAAATACACCAGTTGTAATTGCTTTAACCATTCTATCACCTCCTTTTTAAGATGTAATATATATTATTCAAGAATAATACTTTTGCATCCGCTAATGCTATTAATATTTTATATAAAAGTGTTTTTTACTAGTAAAATTATTTTCTAAATGTTCTTAACCCATAACGGTTATATACAACACTTGCATCATCGATAAAACATCATTAATTAAAAAGGATGATAAAAATAAGTCCTACAAGTGAGGGCTTTTAAGATCTATCTTTTTTATCAGATTTTAATTCCTCTATCTTTTTTCTTGTTCATTCATTATACGTCTTAAATCATCTAATTCTTCACTCATATTTCGAATAAACCTTAGTTTCGACGAATTATATTTAAATCCTATTCCAACAACAACCACTCCTAAACTCTTAAAGTAACTATATCTCCAATTGGTTTAATTTTTTCATAAAACAAGGGACTTGACATAGTTTATCGATTTAATAATGGCTTTATCAAGACCAAAATCTAAAGCAACTTTTTCATCCATTTTATTATTCCACTTTATTGCTTCTTATGGTTCTATTGTGTAACTTCTCTTATTAAATTAACGGGGCAATAGTAAAACAAAGGACTGCTGCGGCAGATGGAATACTAAAATAAATACTTGTGAAATATTTCTCTTAAAGTAAACGGGGGCTTGAGTGAAAGAGCGATTTCCGGTAATGGTCGCTACGGCGGTCCTTTTTCTTGTTGAGCTAACGTGGCAGTTTACTTGAAGAAGGCATTTAACAATTCTAATAAGAAAAAAGACTAGCTTGTGGTATTTTAAGCTAGTCTTTTATATTACCCTGAACCTAATCAGAACTTAACTCATCGGGACCATGATGATGGTGAAGTGGATGGGGAAGGTGATGTCCATGATCAGGACTTGATTTATCATCATCTGGACCAGGATCTTTTCCCAATGCCCTTACAAGCAGATTCGCCCTAGGAGTTCCCAGTCCTGTCACAAAGTCATATCCAGGTGTACAACAAAAAGAACTGGCGCAGCCAACGGTGATGTCGTTGTAATTTCTGGCGTACTGCGAGCCCTTTGCTAGATTGTAGAGCTCTTGGTGTCCATCTGTCAGGGGCACCTTACGAATCTGATCGGCTAGACCAATAATCGCTGCCCAGCAAGGAGTTCCCACGCTAGTACCGCCAACAATAATCCATCCGGTAGATCCATCAGGTATAGGAGTACTACTGAAAACGGATAAACCTGTTGCAATGTCTGCAACAAAGGAAACATCAGGAGTGCCTCTTTTCCCGCCGCTCACAAACCCACTCTGGTAGTTAGGTATAGGTACGAAGAGACTTGGACCGCCCCCCCGAGCCATTCCAGCCCGTTTCTGCGATTCGGCTGCCATTCTGGCGTAGCTGTAGAGTCGTTCCACCAACGGATACGACGAACGGGGAAACCGACGGATAGAAAGTCTGACCTCCAGTGTCCCCAGATGCGGCTAAATAGACCGTACCGGGGTGTTGGAAAAAGTGGTCAAACGCTTGCTCGAAAGAGGCTTCAGGTAAAGACCAGCTCATCGAGACCACTTGGACGCCCAAAGTATTCGCGAATTCAACAGCATTAAACAGGTCTCCAGGAGCCGCAGATACGGCGACAACGAGGTGGATGGTGGCATCCGGCGCAAGTGCGTGGACCCACTGCGTGTCAATGGCGGTCTCAAGTGTCCATTCTGGAACCACTTGACCTGACTGTCCATCTGGAAAATAGATGTTCAGTTTCGCTGGGGGCAAGCCAAACTGTTGGCTGAAGACTTGCAAATCATGTTCAACCGTGGGGCTGCCGTGTGCAACCACAATTGCGATGTTCTGATTCTTCCCGGTGATGCCTGACCTAATCAACGGCTCAATCTCATAAGCGCGCCGAATCTGCTGAGGGGAATAACCGATAGGCGATGAGGATGTTGACCCCGGTTTAATCCTATTAGGGGGTTTAGCGACTCCAGGAAACTGATTCGGTATATTCTGTGGATCAAAACTACTCAAAAATAACATTCCTCATTTCAATAGAATAGATTTTATAGTATAAAATACTATCTTAAAAGAAGAATGAAACGGCTTGTACACAGGGTGGAACAAAATGTGCTAGAGCTTATTTGAAAATGGAATTGAATTACGTCCTTATTGCACTAACGGGGGGGGGCAAGAGCTGAAGAACAACTGCCAATTCAAGCGACTTTTTCTTATTCGACTAACGAGTGTAGTTTAGTTAAAGAAAATTCAGAAAATGATAGGTTATATAAACCTCGCAAGTATAGGATATACATTATTAAATTTTATTAGACAAGCATACAAACCAAAAAACATTTATTTACATAGAATGTACTCTATTATCTATTAAATGAGAGGAGGGAAAATTAGAATGGAACCAAATGAACTAATCAATATAACAACTCACATTGTAAAAGGGAGCGTCTGGGAGAGTAAAACAGGCCAAGAAATTATCACGAAACAGCTAGAAGAGGCCGATAAAATCTGGATTGAAAAAGTTGGACTCTCACTCGCACTTTTCAAACCCGATGTTATTGAAGGACCTAAAGTACGATTCGGCCTCCGCGGAGTTGATCCGGCTGTAGCAACCGATTTTGCAAAAAAACTCCAGGCAGGGGCGCAAAACATCGTTGTAGTATTCTTGAACCCATCAGTCGGAGTCTCCCGTGCTGACACTCCTCCTTCTCTGGTGAAGGCAGACACACCGGTGATCTTTGTGGGGAAGCAAGTTTTCGACAATCCGGATCTTTCTCACAACTTAGATCTTGCCCATGAATTGGCGCGTGTTTTTTTTCGGGATCAAACAATCGGAAAACCAGGCAACATACTGGCTCAAGATAAAGCACTGGGCAACCAGGTAACAAAGGAGCAAATAGAAAAAGCCAGACAGTATCCAAACAATAAATAAAAAGGCTTTCGCCTCGGGAGTAAAGATAATTATGTATGGACTGAAACGGTAAAAACCGATCAGTCTATTTTTTTCTCAATAGGGTACATCCTATTGAGAAGGTAGCGAATTTATTGATTTTCAAGGCATTAAAGCGTCTCGAATACTTATCAAAATTGTTTAAAAGATAGTTCCATAGTGGCCCCTCATTCCCAGAATCGTTTCCGTACCCCAAAATTAGATTGTGAAGAAATATACTTAAGCTAACGGGTGCTTGAACTAAATAAGGAGAAATGAAATTATGAAAAAACATTGTTGTGAGGTTATGGCTTATCATGCCAATTTCGAGTGTGATATACATAAGAATCCCTTTAAATGTCCAGACAAGATAATCATTTTTGATGAAAAGGATAATGAATACGGTTTGATAATTCATGATGGTGGCACTTCAAGTATCGGCATTTCTTATTGCCCTTGGTGTGGTTCAAATATTTGAAACAATAACTCATCCTTGTTGAAGTAACGGGTGCGATTGTCAAATACGGGCAGGCGCTTTCCTTGTTCCGCTAACGGGAAGTTTAATTTAAGTATAACTCAGGTTAAAGTTACCTAATGACATTTATATTTTGAATCATTATTATTAAGCTATTAGGAATACTTGTCTCGATGAAAATGGTCCGTATCAGGAGGATTTATGAATTGGCTTAAACTTATTAAGAATCATGTAATTCCAGTATGGATTGCCCTGGGTATTATAGCATTAGGTTTCTTAATGGCTTATCGCCCCTGGGGAATGAAAATTGGGCTCATTATAATAGGATTACTTCTAATCTTAAAGGGAATATACACAAAAGAAAAAAACAAGGAAGACTTAGCCATGGCTACTCCTCTGGGTGATACACCTTTAGGATGTATCATTGGACTTATTGTTGCCCTTCTTTTTGCGGGTTTTTTAAGATTTATGCCGACTTGGTTTGTAAGGTTACTATGGCTTTTGCTTGGAATCGGACTAATACTGCTCAGCTTAAATTAAATTTTTAGGATTTACCTATTATATTAAAGGAGTGCTTATGTTTAATAAAGAAGTTGCTGACCTAGAAAATAGATATTGACCTCATTGAAATACAGAAAGGAGAAATCCGTGGGAATTTTTTCGATGTTCAGAAGAGAAATAAAGTATGAAGACTTTGTTTATAAAGCTAGTAAATATGACAATTGGTTTCAAAGAAATAAAGCGATACAGATAATGAATATGGCTGTTAACCAACCATTCAATAACAGAGAAATATCAAGTGGTTTGATTTATTTAGGTATTCTATATTCAAAAATAAAAGATTATGGAATGGCTTCGGATTGTTATAACAAGGCGTTTGAATTAGTTGTAAAAGAAAATTTTAATTATCATCCCAATTTCAAGAAAGCGATAGAAACCTTTATAAAAAGTGGGGATCAGGATCGAGCGGAATATTGGCTGGATAATCTTTTGCAACGACAAATTTATGATAAAAAATATAAAAAACTAAATGATTTTAAAAGTAAAATAAATAATGGGTAAGGTTACCGTTTTGCAGTAAACCAACTGTAAATAAGGTAGCTTTTTTTATTAAAATAAAGGGGCAGGTGGAAAGAAATACATAGTAAATAACATCCCTTATTAAAGTAACTGGGTGCTTTAGTGAAAGAAGCGTAAATAAAAAAGTCGATTTCTAATTGGAAATCGGCTTTTTTTAGGTTGAAACTTCCTTAGCGTTGTAAATCCGCATTTTCCTGACTCTACCCCAATCTGAAAAACGAGATTGAAAACTTGTTTCATACTTTGAAAGACAAGGGATTGGAATGCCTCGCATGTTTGGATATGACACGCTAAATAGATGGTTAGAATTTGTATTATAGAATTATGTTCTTTAAATCGATGATAAAGTCTTCAAAAATACTTACTTCTATTAGATCTTTCCCTTTACATATAACTCTTGAAGTTGATAATTTCCACTTTCAAGCACTTCAACTGTCTCAGTACGGTTATCTACTTTCCAATACCCTTAAACACCTTTCGGTTCATATACTTTTTTTTAGCTAACGCTCATGTTTGTCAATTAATGGCGTATTTTTACAATTATGGAGAGGGAACCGAATGGTAAACGTGGTTCCTTTTCCTTTTTGGCTTTGGACGATGATTTTTCCATGAAGCGAGTCGATAATGCGATAGCTCACCATGAGTCCTATGCCAGTTCCTTTTTCTTTCAGAGAATAAAATGGTTGTCCAAGACGTTTCACTTCGTCTTCATTCATCCCCACTCCGTCATCTTGGATTTGGATCACCAAATGCTGTGATTCCTGTTTCAGAAGAATGGTAACCGCACCACCTTGATGTATCGCTTCGATGCCATTTTTGATGATATTGAGGAAGGCTTGTTTCACTTTTTGGGGATGACCCAATATCACACACTCTTGCTCCGGAAATCGGACGTCTATTCTTACTTTTCGTTCTAAAGCATAGGAGTAGAGAATATTGACGACCGTTTGTATTGTTTCGCAAACATCGACGGACTCTTTCATATCCGCTTCTGGCTTGGCTAGCGAAAGATATTCGGTAATGACGTCATTCGCCCGATCCACTTCTTCTATACAAATTTGAACATACCCTTTATACGTCTCTGAAATTGGCGATTGTAGAAGTAACTGGAGAAATCCTCGATTGGTCTGCATAGGATTTCGAATTTCATGAGCAAAGGAACTCGCCAATTCTCCGAGTATCTTATATTTTTCCGCCTGTTGAGCTTCCATGTGTAACTTGGAATTTTCCCTTAAGGTTTCAATCAAAAAGATCGTTACAATGGTGGCGACACATATCATTATATCTTCCTGAAGTGCGCTAAAAAATTCCTTCTCTTGCAAATCTTCGGGGATGAAGATCAAGGAAATTCCCAATGTTATCTTCCAAGTTAGTTTCATTCGACCTGCTCGATCCTGCTGGACGAAACGTGGATATGCTAAAAAAAACATGGGTAAGAGGAACAAGATTTCGTATACCGTTGAATAAAAACCAGTCCCTCCAAAGTACCAACGATACAACAATAAAATGATCGTGAGAACAATACCTGTTGCGTATCCACTTCCATAAAATATACCTATCATGAGAGCTACAAACCGTAGATCATTTCGGTCGTTTACATCCGAATAGATTGGGAAGGACATGCACAATACTAACGTAATCATTGATAAGAAACTGAAAATTAATTTTTGACGCTTCGTTTCGATGAATTGATGACGATTGGTTAAATACATTGAATAAAAAAAGACAGGAATCAAAATAATCATTACTTGTAAGAGCAAATTTTTAGTATATTCCATACAGTTTACCTCATTGTTAAGCTCATTCTAGTATAAAAGGAAACTGAATATAAAAACAGGGGAAAAAAATGGCTACTAATACAAAAAAATCAAAACAATCGCAATTAAACTCTAAAGCTTGAAGATACTGATACTATTACTCTAAAAAAGGGGTATGATCAGTATGGGGTCCTGATACGATTTGATTTAGTCTAACGATGTGGAATGAAAATTGTAAAGTAGAAGCACTTAAGGTATTGGTTAAACCGTAATTTATTCTAATAGTGCTAAACTTTTAAAAGAAGCTACTCTTTTCGGAGTAGCTTCTTTTTATGTAACGAACAGCAAACTGACTTTCCTTTAAATTATGGAAAGCTCTTTTCTATGGGTGGAAATGGCAAAACTGCGTTAAAAAAGAACTGTTTGAAAGAAGGATAGTTTGTGAATAAACACACTTAAACTAAAGGGTGCATTTCTGGAACAACGGTAATGCCTTTTCTTATTGAATTAACTGGGAGGGAGGTTAATTGAACAGCGTGGGTTGTTGTGGCATATCCTTATCCACAAACGGTTCAGATGGATTAAGTAGGATGTTTTTATAGGCCTACCGTTACTTGTTTTTACTTTTTAAAAATTAGTTGTATTAAAAGAGAGATCTACAAAATATTGAAAAAAGACCAAACGTGTTGACGTTGGTCTTTTTTCAATATTTTTTCATCTCACGTTCAAGTCTTGCAATTTTTTGTTGAATTTTTATTAAGTTTTCTTCAGTATCACGAATGTGTTGTAGAACATTGATTTCTTGGTGTTTCATCATTTTTAGTCGTTGTGGGATGGTACCATCCCCATCCATTGATTCCCTTAAAATAAGGATTCTAGGCTTGATTAAGCTCATACTGATATCCCATAATTTTCGGGCAGAATCCTGGTCATTTGCAGCTTCAGTAGGTTTTGTTTCTTTGCAGTTAACAAAAAATTTACCGCTTCAAGACCTCTTTTCTAGTTATTTTTTTAGATGATGTACCAGCTCTTCCGCACTTTCGAGGACTTGTTCGTTCGTTAAAAGGCGTACTCCCTGCTTCGTAAAAGTAGGCAAGAACCTCATGCCGGTCAAGTTAGCGGTTGCTTGGAATGGTTTGGTTAATTCGCTCATGCTGAAGTGATTGTATCCTCCAGCTTGATAGGCTTCTTCTGGTCCGCCTGTTGAAATGGCTAACATAAAGTCTTTTCCACTCAATTTCGTTCCTTCGGACCCATATGCCCAACCGTAAGTAAGAACCAAATCCTGCCATTGTTTTAATAAAGCGGGTGAACTGTACCAGTAGAATGGGAATTGCAAAACGATACGATCATGCTCCATTAGAAGCTGCTGCTCTTTTTCCACATCAATCTCAAATGTTGGGTAATGTGCATATAGATTGTGGACCGTAACATTTTCTTCTTGTTGAAGACGGTTCATCCATGTTCTATTTACCTTCGATTGTTCCAAGTTTGGATGGGCTACAATAACTAATGTTTTCATTTTGATCACCTTTCAATTGTTTGTACACGCAAATAAAAAACATCGAAAGGTATTTCTGTGGAAGAAATACCTTTATTCATTTCAACTTGCGATTAACGTCCGACAGTTGGGGATAAAGCGTTATTCCGTGGTGTGTGTTTAAATCATGCTTCTACCTTTGATGGCTGAAAAACGTAATTAACATATGCTTTTGCATTTTCTTCAAGTTGTTTATCTGTAACATGCATAACACCATTCAGCACAAACAAGGGTAAAAACTTCGTGCCAATGAGGTTGCTAGTTTGCTGTAAAGGAGTTGTTAAGGTCTCCATGGTAAAATGATTATAGCCAGTAGACTGATAAGAATCTTCCGGTCCAAAGGTTGAAATTGCAAGACCTAGTTCTTTCCCGTGAAGCTTATTGCCGCCTTCACCATATGCCCAGCCGTAAGAAAGCACTTCATCCTGCCATTGTTTTAACAAAGAAGGCGTACTGTACCAGTAAAATGGAAATTGAAGAATAATACGGTCATGTGATTCTAATAGGCTTTGTTCGTGTGCTACGTTTATTTTCCCGTCCGGATACGCTTGATAAAGCGTATGAATCGTAATTTCTTCGTGTTTTTTCAATTCCTGCATCCAAGTGCGGTTAATCCGAGATTGTTCCAAATTAGGGTGGGTGATAATTACAAGAGTTTTCATTAGTAAGTCTCCTTTTGTAAATTTTCTTTTATAGTTTTGATTTCAATTATTGTAGCTTTCATTGAAAATAAATATTTGTACATACAAATGTAGTTTTAAAAAATTTTACTTTTCTTCAAAGATAATTTCTGTTTCCGTATGATTTTCATACATGCTATAAAATGTATTAGCAATATTTTCAGCTGAGAAATATGTTCCTTCTTGCACAAACCCTTTAATAGTTAATGTTCCAACATAAATTCCTTTAGGGCTCAATTCTTGATGCAAGCTGTATGCTAAATTGCGAATACCTGCTTTTCCAATTGCTAATGAAGCATAGTCAGCATATGGGTGAAGAGCTAATCCGCCACCTGTTAACAAAATGGTTCCATTTTGCATATAGGGAATTACTTCTTTTACACTAGTAAGAGCTCCAGCTACACTGATTTTAAAATCTTCTACTAATTGCTCAGCACTTAATGTTGTTGGTTTGCCTGGTCTTCCTGAAGCAGCATTGTATAAAAGTACATCAATTTTTCCAAAAGTCTTATTTACCGATTCAATGGCTGTTTCTAAAGTTGCTAATGAAGAGACATCCCCTGGAAATCCTTTTGCTTCGATCCCATCATTTTTAAGTTCATATTCATATTTCTTTAATGCCTCCATACTGCGGGAAATCAAGGCAACTTTAAAGCCTTCTTTTCCGAATTTTCTTGCTGTATTTAAGCTAATCCCTGGTCCTGCACCGATAATTAGCAAAATCTTTTCTGACATCATAACTGCCTCCTAATTTATTTGTATATGCAAATGAAATGGTAAAAAAATTATTGTTCTCTTTCTAGTTTATTGCTCGCTTCGTGAAGCATTTTACTTAAATCTTTACTGAAATCGTGTCCTAAGACACTGGAATAACTGGTAAACAATTCTTTTAAAGAAACCCGAAATTGATGGTACATTTTTTCTCCTTCTTCAGTTAGTGAGATAAACGTTTGTTTTCCATTCATTTTTCTTGTGACTAATTTTAATTTTTCAAGTTTATCAATAAACCTCGTACTGGTCGAAGGCGCAATGGATAACTTGTGACATAGTTCCTTCTGTGTGATTTCTGGATGGAACTTCACAATCATTATCATGTAAAGATATGAAGGAGCAAGGTCACCAAAATCAAATGTTTTTTCGGCTAATTTTGTAATGTTACGAGCAAACCGGCTGGCTGTAAAGTAAAGACAATGAATTAATACCTGTTCTTCTTCATTCATTTAATCAAATCCTTTTAATCATTTGCATATACAAATTAACACAAAATTATGTTAAGGTCAACTAATCAATTTTCTTGTTTCCATCAGAAGCTGTATATATTATAAACTTTGTTCTTAAACTTATTAAGATTATATGAAAAGGATGAAATAAATGAAAGCATTGCTATTGCGTGAAAAAGGTCAATGGAAAGACATGAAGGTAGAAGAAGTCGAAACACCAAATCCCGGTCTAGGAGAGATTAGTTGAGGTATATGCTGTTGGGGTAAATCCTGTTGATTATAAAACAGCCAATGGTGGAAAATCCCAATGGTCTTATCCTCATATTCTGGGTTTAGACCTAGCAGGTATAGTGTCGGAGATTGGTGAAGGGGTCACTCAGTGGAAAAAAGGAGATCGAGTAGTCTATCATGGAGACCTTACAAAGAAGGGTGGCTATGCAGAATATACTGTTACCACGGCACATACTTTTTCTCGAATTCCATACAACGTAACTTTTGAAGATGCAGCTGCTTTGCCGACAGCAGGGTACACAGCATACCTATCATTATTCCGTAAACTGCCAATTGATCAAGTTGAAACTATTTTAATACATGGCGGTCTTATTTGAAAATAGAACTTTTCCCCAACATCGTATTCAAGGCTTGTATATTGTAACTGAGAAGACTTGAAGTCTCGTTGTTAAGCTTCATTTTTATCACCTGAGATTTTTTACAACTGATTCCTTATTATCCCTTGGAAGGTTTGAATAGTCAAAAGGAATAGAAAAAAGGTAGCCACTATGTCACAAGATAAAGTGCATTATTATCGGCTGGGAATATTGTTAGAGAAGAATCCATAGCAATCTTCTTTATAGATTGTGAATCAATACACTTATGCTAAAGGGTAGCTTGAGTTAAAAATCGTGTTCGACGGGGAAGTAACCTAATGATCGCTGCGGCGATCATTTCTTTCTTTATTGAAGTAACGGAGCAGATTACTTGAAGAAGAGACAGGAAGAACATTTGGACACCTTAATTCAGTTTCTGAATAATGTTCCCTGGAAATAAGAAAAATATAAGGATGTAGTACCGTAATAAAGTCATCGAAAGACAGGAATCTTGCATGGTCAGATGTTAAAGAAAAAACGCACTTTTTTGTAGAAAGAAGTGAAGTGAAATGTATAATGCATGGTTTTATGTAGAAGATGAATTGTTATTGGCGATTTATCGAAAAGCTATTGAGCAGCAGCTAGGAAATGACTTCGTCGGATTTGTGAGTAATGAAATCACCAGGAGAAATCTTCCTCCTAAAGAATACTTAAGAAGGATTAAATAAAACATTTTGGAGGATCTTTATGGAGCGTTTGCATGATGAGCACTGAATGATGTGTATGTGAAAGTGCAGATTTAAAGAATATGGATAAAGCTTTTATGGATTTGTTAGTAGAGGATTGAAGAAAAGAGATTTGTTTTTTGAAGCATTGAATCGCCTTGGTAATCGGAATAAAAAGCCAAAAGAGGAAAAATACTAAGCTAAGCTGATTCCTAGATGGAAGGAGATCTAGTCATGGATACGACACTTAAACCAATCAAATTAAGCTCAGACAAACTTAGCTCCGGTGCACCATTATCATCTGTAGAAATGGCGAAACTTTGGGCTACTTATATGGGGAACAGCATGTCCAAACGGATTTTGAATTATTATCTGAAACATGTTGAGGATTCGGATATTAAAACGCTGCTTGAGAATGGATTGAAATTAGCGACCGAGTTTATGAAAGAGACGGAACGGATTTTCAATGCACAGAATTTCCCTATCCCTGTCGGTTTTACAGATAAGGACGTGAATCTGGAGTCCCCCCGTTTATATGAAGATGAATTTTATGTCCATTACTTGAAGTACGCTGCCAAGGCAGGACTGAGCCTATATGCCGTTGCTGTTCCATTGATTATGAAACAAGATGTCATGGAATTTTTTTATGAATGTACCACAGCTACCTCTAAATTTTTAGAGCAGCTTAATCTTGTTTTAATCAGCAAGGGCTTTATTTTAAAACCTCCCATCCTGCCCGTACCGGAAAAAGTGGATTTTATCGAAAAACAAACTTTTTTAAAGGGTTTCATGGGGGATGTCCGTCCGCTGCATGGATTGGAAGTCACCCATCTTTATGACAACGTTGAGAATAACACTACAAGCAAAGCTTTATTGATGGGCTTCCACCAAGTAGTAAGAAATAACAAGGTAAAGCAATTGTTTAATAGAGGATTGGATATCACTGAAAGATCCATTAAGCAATTCGGTGAGAAACTATCCGTTGATAATTTGCCGGCCCCAATACGTTTAGATCATTTGGTTACAGACTCGCTTATTTCACCCTTTTCTGACAAATTAATGTTATATCACAAGGTGGATATGTTTTCGATGAAGATCAGATCATTTGCTAACTCCATCGCCGTCAATGGCAGAAAAGATATTGCCTTTATGTATAGCAGAAATATGTGGAATGTTTTCTCATTTGTCGAAGAGGGTGCCCAAATTTTGATCGAACATGGCTGGATGGAGCAACCTCCAAAATCAATTGACCGAGCGCATTTGGCGGCTGAATAGAACGCCTTAAAATGCGTTTAAAACAGATGCATTGAAGTTGGAATAATAACAGGAATGATAAATAAGGGAATGGTTCGTACCGATGACTGGTAAAGTACTTTTTAAAGATGTACTTTTTAAAGACATTTCATGAATATTGGGCTAATCATTCGTTTTTAACCTGGCAATGGTTGATGTTATTGCTGACAACAATTAATTAAGTGGATTGTATGGATAAAGAACGTTGATAAAAGGCGGACTCATTTGATTTTAAACTACGGTTTAATTTTTGAATTCATTTCGCTTATATTTGATATGGTTGGAACTAATCATGCGCATGGGCATATCCGATTCGCTTGTACTGGGCTTTTATTCCCCCTTTAGTGCCATTTGATTTGACTTACTTACCAGTAATTTTTATTTTGGTATACCAAAGATATGGTGGAAAATGGATCAGCTTTCTTATAGCAATTTTCTCTACTTCCGCCGTTATATCATTCCTAATTGAACCGCTATTCCACCTTTTGGGAATTTATGTTTTGTACGAATGGAAATAAATATATTCTTTTCCGATTTACATTTTGGTAGCGGTTTTTGTTAAACTATTAGTTGAATTGATAAAATAAAAAAGCTGCATTAAGTGTACTATGGGTATTGCTTTAATATGGGGTAATACCAACAAACTCTTTAAATTTTAATACAAAAAAGGAAAGTAAGGTCCATGTGGTCCCCAGTATGGATTCCCATAATGACCATAACCAATAATTGGTTGATTAATATAAGGACTTATATGATTGGGATTGTGATTGGAAGTGTGGGTTTGGGGAAAATAGCTAGAATAGGTATGGCGATTATATTTTGCTTTACAAGAACCAGGATGTCCAGGATCTGGACCAGTTGTAATATGTTGAGTCATTCTAACACCACTTTCAAAGATCTTTATTTTTATAGTATGAGTATAAAGTTATCTTTGTTTGTATTATCAAATTAATTCTCAAAAAAATAAACGAATTCATCATATTGCGGGGGTTTTTAAATTTGGAAGGTGCTTGTTAAACTAACGGGTGCTTGAGTGAAAGAACGTTTTCCGGCAATGATCGCTGCGGCGGTCATTTTTCTTATTGAAGTAACGTGGCAGATTAGTATAAGTACATCCCTTAACAAATTCATTACAATTTTGGAGCAACAATGATTGTTATTAGAATTTATTTATTTATCTTTAATCTATTTTTCATAAAATCCTGGTATATTAGCTAAAAGCTCTTAAAGGAGGCAATGAAAATGTGGGTACGTATTATTCCTATAATATTCTTTAGTATGACAGCCTTTTCTCTTGTTGCTTTTCAATCAATTGAAATTGTACATGCCTTTTTCGATTTTATATCCAATAAAACAAATATTAAATAAATGAAAAGCCCCTCTGGATTTAGAGGGGCTTTCTTTTTGAACAGGCAGCATTTCTGTAATGAAGAAATATGAGGTTTGGATATAACAAAGCACCTAGGTAAGAAATGAGTGTCCAAAGCTTGGCGGCAAAAAGGACACAAATACTACCAGGAGGCTATTTAAATGAATTATTACCAATGAAAAGATTGCTCAAATAGCTTCTCAAACATTGATTATAAGTGTTGATATTGCCAAATACAAGCATGGAATTGGATGTCGAAATGCAGAAAAAGGGAAAAGATTGTTACAGAAAATGAATAAAAATGAACTGATTGTTGACTGTTTTTTATTGCTGCAGTGTTAATCAAGCGTTAGAGTTTGCTGGTTACTATCGTCAGGTAAATTAATACGGTGAAGTATTGTTTGTAATTCTATGTTTTATAAATAAGAACAGGGAATGAAGATTAACCTCATTCCCTGTTCTGTATATCCCATAATTGCTTTTACTCTGCTTGTACCATAAATTTAAAATTCAAATAATTAGTATATGAGTCCTTATTATTAGTAAATGCCTACTGTTAACTATTTTTATCATCATAGAGAAAGTCCTAAATATTATTTGCTTTTTCTATTAAAGGAAATATCATAAAATACCTTCTTTTTATAGTTGTATTTGTACTTGATTAAGAACACTTGACTTAATTTTAGAATAGAATTTTCATCATGTAAATAAATGAGTGGTTAAAAATACCTAATAATTTTTTGAAATAAATGGCGAAGAAAAAAAATAGACCAAATAAAGGTCAAGATTGTTTTTTTAGAAATTCTTTAATTTCATCAATAGAAATTCCTAAATTTCGAGCCTTAATAATAAGGTCAACCCATTCTTTGTCTAGTTCTTTTTCATAAACTGTTGCAGCAGTCATTACATTAACCTCCTAAAATATTACTATTTTAGGTAGCTCAGCCGTCATTGCTATGAATAACTTTAGACCCGTAGCTTTGCGTCCCAATCTTTCGAAGGGTTTGCCTTTTTCTAAATATTGTTAATAAGTTGAAATAATTGTAACACAAACGTTCACTATATTGAACAAAATGAAAACCGAAATAGTTCGACAATATTTGCGGAGATGCTGAAAAAGACTTTGAATTTATTTGCCTTTTATTTATATATTTTATTTAGCTAATTCAAATTTCTCCAATTTGTGTTTCATAACTAAAGGTAAGTAATACTTGAATCCACTTAATAAAAGGGGAGGTAATTTATGGGGGATAAGAATGTACGATGTGACTTTTGTAATGACTATTTCGAAGAAAATAACATCGTAGATACAGGCTATGAGTGGAAAGCATGCGAAGGTTGTGCTGATGAGTTGATTAAGTGCGAATGCTGTAGCCAGTTGTTCCTATATGAGGAATTAAGGAAGGATAAAGTAGATGGAATTTACTACTGTGAAAATTGTCCGTAGTAATAGATAAATTAAAGGATAAGTTTAGAGTGGCTGAAAATGGTAACGGGTTCGGTTTTGGGCTAAAAAAATGCAATTCACACGTCTTTTTGGATTCCATTTGTGGCCACTCCTAAAAGATTCAAGGCACGGAGTCGTATCATGACTTGGTGCCTATTGGATGATTTTTCAACTATTTAGTTTCCCGGACAGTTTCTCTCCAACGGAAAATAATCAGAGAACAAAAAGAGAGTAACAGGATGTAGTTGCTCTAAGATAGTCGTATTCGCTTAAAGTGTTTTTCCTCGATTTTTTTCTCAATTTTATCTACTAGATCAAGGTCTTTGATGATTTCCTTTTTATTATCCAACACTAGTTTATTAAAGTTTATAATTCGTTTTCTCATGAGGTCTGTCACCTTTCTTGATATTAAATTATGATCATTAGTTTATCATCTAATCGTTAAAAAATACTTAATAAAGAGGGAAAATTCTGTAAAATTAGACAAAATGAAATATTAAAAAATACCTATCCCTATGGAATTAACAATAATTAAAGTAACGAAGCAGGTTTATTTAAGAAGATGTTTAGATGAGCTATTTAATTTAGGCATATAACTTTAAAGAAAAGTTTGTCTTTTTGAAAGATTGGAGATACCTGCACGTAAACTTGAAAAGAAATATTCAGCAGTGCGTCTTACTCCTGAGGAATGGCACATCCGTTTATTCGGTCATGATTATGGGGAGAACATGACGGAATCAGATGAAGCGAAGCATGATGCTAGACATGATACTGTGGAATCTCTTATGTGGGACCTTGCAGCTAGAATTTTAGTTCTAAACATTGATGTTATCCTAGATTTTGGATGTTGGGTTCGAAGTCAACGAGACGAGTTCCGTTCTCGAGCAAAGGAATTAGGAGCTCAATTTAAAATTCATTTTGTTGATGTACCTGAAGAGTTATTGTTTGAACGTCTAAAAACTAGAAATAAACAGAATCCAGATGGGACTTTTTTAATACCTGAAACTAAACTTAAAGAGTGGATACCAATCTTTGAGCCACCTTCTTCAGAGGAACTTGAATAATTCTATACTTATAACTAAACAAGCTAATATTAGAACCTCCAACTAAAAAATGAATAAGTATTTTATCTCTCTAATTCCATTTTGCATTAAAAATATTTGGAAAAATTCTATATAAAATATAGGTATTTATATAGAGTATCTTTATGGTTTGTGAAAAATTTGACTTAAAAAAACCGGATGCTTGAGTGATAAATCGGATTCCGGCAAGGATAGTTGTGGCGGTCATCTTTTCTTGTTCCGCTAACTGGTCAGGTTAGTTCAAGCGGAAACTGCACTTATTGAAGCCATAATGGGTTCGAGTAAAAAAATTTAAAGTATCTAATTGGATAAATTAATATGTATTACAAATAATATTTTGAGGAGGGGGGTATAAAAATGGTTCCTGCAATAATTCGGATAGGATTAGTTTTAATATCAGGGGCTTCACTAATTTTTTTACCTAAAAAGTCATTTTGTAAATATTTACCTGTTACAACCTTTACATCCGTACTTGTTTTAAGTGTATGCGCTTTATCAATCCCATATAAATTTTGGATAGTTAAGGGGAACAAGACAACATTAATCCTTACTGATTTATGTTATGTATTCGGTTCCTTCTTCGCAGGAACACTGTGGATTTTTCATTTAACATTTGGAAAATTTCAGCGATATGTTGCAATAAATTTTTTAATGGATATGCTTCTTGCATTTCCTCTTAATTATGTATTTCAAAAATTAAAGGTATATAAGTTAGTTAATTGGAAAAGTATACATATTTTCTTAACATATTTCGGTTTTTCATTCATAATTTACGGATTTCAATTACTTTTAGAAAAGTGTGTTCCGTATTATAAACGATGATTATAAAGAACTGAGATAAAAGATTCTCTTCTTCAAGTAACGGGGCGGGTAATAGTTAAAGAACAAAACCCTGCGGCGGTTCTTTTTCCTTCTTGTGCTAACGAGCAGTTAAGCACAAAAACAAAAACATCAAAATTAAAAATTGTCCTATCACACCTAACGTATACTTAAAGGGTTTTGGCATTGGCGTTTAAAGGTCGTCAATGCTTTTTTTGTTCTTTTGTTTTAAATTCCTATTTATTTACATTTTTAAAACATATTTAGTAAATTGGTCGAGAAATATAAGAATACAAACAAAAAGCTAAATCACATGGGGGTAATTGTATTGGCTCTAACCAATCCTTTAAGTGCATCAGAGGTCGGTACACTTTGGCTTACATACATGGAAAAAACAATGATTATGAGAATATTGGAATACTTTATCGAAAAATCAGATGAACAGCAAGGCAAAAACCTTTTAGGAGGTCTATGGCAGGAATTAAATTATTATGTTTTACAAATGGAACAGTTGTTTAAAGAACAAGGAATTGTAAAACCTGTTGGATTTACAAAAGAAGACGTGAATTTAGAGGCACCTGCTTTATGGGACAATGGATTTGACATCATGTTTCTTCGTATTTTAAAAGAAGTGAGTATGGGTATGTACACCATGAATATGAACATGGCTTATAACGACCAAGTAATGACGATTTATGAGGGGTTAACGGCTGTCACCCACAAAATTTATAAATTAGCTACACTGTACCTGCTTGAAAAGGGGATCCTCTCCCTTCCGCCAAAAGTGACCATGCCAAAAACAACTGAATTTATTGAAAATAAAAATTATATGGGTGGGTTTAATCCATTTGTTGACAAAAGGGCTTTAAATGATCTTGAACTTGGCATTCTTCATCATGCTATTGAATCAAATAATATTGGTATGCAATTGCTTATTGGTTTTGCCCAATGTGCAAAGACCAAAGAAGTAAAAGCATTCTTTGTAAAAGGAATAGACCTTTGTAAGAAACAAATCCAAACATTTGAACAAATTCTATTAGAAAGCAATGTTCATTTCTCTGCTACATCTGGAAGTACGGTAACGACTTCAACAATTGCACCATTTTCTGAAAAACTCATGATGCATTGTGTATACCTTCTTAATGGCTTCTGTATTGTCGGAAATAGTTTCGGGGCATTTTTTGCTATGAGAAACGATATCATCATGAAAAATGCATTAATCGCTAAAGATATATTTTTCTACGGACAAGAAGGGATTGAAATTAAGATTAAACACGGTTGGTTTGAAGAACCTCCGCAAATGGAGGACCGAGCTGCCATTATAAAAGGAGAAATGAATTGATTTGTTTCTGTAGCTGAAAATAAAACTTGTGTTATTTTTAACACCTAAATGTTCGATATGGAGGGATGTATTTTGAGAAAGCTTTTACGCTTATTTTAAACTATCTGGGGCTCATGTTTAAGAAGGGATTGCTGCGGCAATCCCCATTTTAATTGAACCAATAATAAAGGAGAAGAACTTGTTCAACTAAACATTGTAAATACCCAAAAAAAAGATAGAGTATCAATATTAATACCAAAGAAAAAAGACACGATTTGGTTTCCTGCTATATTCTATGTATTTTTTCGAAATTTGATTAATGAACTATTCTTCATCCCAGAACGAGTAAAGATATTTATCCAAACTACCTGTTTTCGACACTTCATTCGTAGATTCTTCTCTCATTTTCGATATGGCTTTTTGTACATCTATTGAAGAAAAACCTTCCGTTTTTATACGATCAATTGTTTTTTCGATTGTACTCATTAAAAAAGCCTCCTCATTTTAGTAAGAAAATATTTTATGTTTAATTTTGAATTCCCCCTATTTTAACAAAAAAAATAATATTTAGACAATTTTAAGTAATTTTTGGAACAGGAAAGACCTTCTGAATATTATAGAAATTCAGGGTTTGGTGTGCAAAAATTGTTAAAAAGTCCCTGTTTTATGATAGAGATATATTTTAAAATTTATTTGTATGATTAATTAAAGTAGAGAGAAGGGATGAGGATGAAAAAAATTCCTCGATTATTCGAAATAGGTTTGGGGCTTTTATTAGGAAGTTTCATTTTACTATTTGGATTTTATAACTCTTACTTTCCAACACATACTAACAAACATCAGATAAAAAGTGAGAATAAGGCTAAACCTGTTAATTGGTTAAAGCCTACTGGAGGGACCTATCCTGAATTAGTTCCAAACGCTCCCATTTGGATCAAAGTTTCTAAAGAAAAACAAAAGGTTTACATTATGAACGGAAATAAGATTATCTATACAATGATATGCTCAACTGGGCTAGATACAAGTCCCGACACATTTACCCCTGAAGGAACCTTCAATATCCAGAGGGAAAGGGGGACAAGTTTTTATAATCCCAGTGAAAAAGAGGGGGCTAAATACTGGGTTTCGTGGAAAAATCATGGGGAGTTTTTATTTCATTCGGTTGCAACGGATAAGAAGGGAAATGTGATTCAGAGTGAGGCATTGAAGCTAGGGCATAAGGCATCACATGGATGTGTACGACTAGCTATTCCTGATGCAAAATGGATTTATGATAATATAGAATACAACACTAAAGTAGTTATAAGCTAATAAATTACACTAAAAAGCCAAGATAGAAGAAGGTTCTTCTTATCTGGCTTTTTCTTTTTAATATTTTCATTTGATTTAATACTACAAAGAGAAATAATTGACATATTAAATCGAAATCGTTACTATTTATAAATAGGAATAATGCCGATTTAATTATTAGTTTAAAGGATGTGTAGATTTGACTGAAGCAGTCACCCTTAAAAATGTAAATGTATCTTTTGATGGGAAATGGGTGTTACGGAGCCTAAATTTCTCAGTTGAATCTGGTGAATTTTTAGGAATTATTGGCCCAAACGGTTCAGGGAAAACTACGCTTATGAGAGTTTTACTTAAAATGTTTAAACCGCAAGAAGGTATAGTTGAAATCGCAAATGCTTCTGCTCTTGGCTATGTACCACAATCCAGACAAATTGATCCTGAAACACCGTTGTCAGCTCGGAATTTTGTCAGTTTAGGGCTCCATCATAAATTTAGACCATGGCTATCTCGCCAAGATAGAAAAACCGTTGAAGAGGCTTTGGAATTGACTAATGCTATGGATTTTGCAGAAAAACCAATTGGGAAGTTATCAGGCGGGCAACGCCAACGTCTTTTCTTAGCTCAAGCATTGGTGAGAAACCCGCAAATATTGTTACTTGACGAGCCTACTTCAAATTTAGACCCAGGTGCCCAAGAAGCAATTGCATCGGTAGTGGATCAAATTCGCCGTGAACGTGGGATAACAGTTTTATTTATCAGTCATGATGTTAACTTGATTTCGAGGTATGCGGATAAAATCCTGTATATGACCAAAGGCTCTTATGCTATCGGAACAGTTGATGAAATCATGCAGTCCTCTGTTTTATCTAAACTCTATGGGATGCCAGTAGAGGTTATACATGCAGGTTCTAGTTTGCTAGTCTCATTTGCAAATACAAAAGAAACCGCCAAATCGATTTGTATCCATTCGATGGCGGATTAGGTGGTGTTTTTTATTTTTCAATTTGATTTTATGCAACATGCTTTTATTGCAGGAACGATTGTTTCTATCATGTGTGGAATAATAGGAGTATACGTGATTGCTAGAAATAGCTCATTTATTGCCCATACATTTTCACATATTGGATTCTCTGGCTCTGCCTTTGCTGTATATATGGGATTTAGCCCCTTAAATGGGTTTCTTCTTTTTACAGTTGCAAGTGCACTGGCAATTGGTCAGATGGGTGTGAAGATCTTTAGACGTGAGGTATCCATTAGCGTGGTTTTAAGTGTGTTCTTAGGACTAGGATTATTGTTTTTGTCTCTTTCAACCAAAAACGCAAACTCGATGACTTCACTTCTTTTTGGAAATATACTTGGCATAAGTTCAACTGCCGTATGGCAAATTTCACTTCTATCAGTTTTCGTTATTCTTTTACTAACACTGGGGTATAAGATTCTAAATTTTGATTCATTTGACCCTGTGGGTGCTCAAGCAGCTGGCTTGCCAATACGTTTTATTTCCATCAGCTTTTTGCTTTTACTTGCAGTCGCAACCACAGAAGCTTCGCAAATGGTGGGTGCTTTACTGGTCTTCACCCTAATGACCACTCCAGCAGCAGCTGCTCGTAACCTAACTCATTCCATTGGCCGAATGATATTGATTTCCTCGTTAATAGCTTTGATTGGAGTTTGGGTTGGTTTGATTGTTGGCTACTATTCTAACTTGCCAATTAGCTTTTTAATCACAGCAATTGAGGGTTTATTGTATTTTATGTCCCTTGGATGGAGATCCCTTCATGAGCGAACGAAACCTAAAGAAGCTACTACTGTATAGTAAAACTTAAATCTGTGTACTAAGGGGAATCTTAAAATATGATAAAATTAAGCAAATTTTCAAAGATTACTGGTCTTGCGGCAACCGTATCTTTGATATTTCTATTAAGTGCCTGTGGCACTTCTTCGTACTCGTCAAACGCAGTTAATTCATCTGGGAAAATTAAAATCGTTGCAGCAGAGAATTTCTATGGAGAGGTTGCAAAATCTGTGGGTGGTGATCATGTTGAGGTTACCACCATTTTAGACAATCCTAATACGGACCCACATGACTATGAACCCACTCCTGATGCGGCAAGAACGGTTAGTAATGCCCAAATGATTGTGTATAACGGTATCGGATATGACAGCTGGATGGATAAGCTCATCAATGCTGATTCCTCTTCAAAATCGAAAACCATCACCAAAGTCGCAGATGATGTGATGGGGAAAAAAGAAGGGGATAATGAACATATCTGGTACAATCCAGATACAATGCCGAAACTTGCGAAGAAACTAGCAAATGATCTGGCAAAGATAGACCCAAGTCAGGCTAAAACGTATCAAAAAAATGCTCAATCATTTATTGATTCGTTAGCACCATTTCGACAAAAAGTCCAAAAACTGAAACAAACTACTGGAGTAAAGATTGATGTTTCAGAGCCCGTTTTTGATTACATGGCAAATGCACTTAATTTGGAAGTAAATGATCAGAAGTTTTCTAAAGCAATCGATAACGGCACTGAGCCTTCCGCTTCAGATGTTGGTCAATTACAAAATGATATAAAAGGTAAAAATATCAAACTATTCGTTAACAATATACAAAACTCTAGTCCGACAGTTGACAATCTTGTAAAAATGGCCAAATCCTCTGGAGTTCCAGTTGTAAAAGTAACTGAAACAGAGCCCAAGGGTAAAAATTATTTGCAGTGGATGAATGATCAATTAGATCAAGTTGGTAAGGCTTTAGGCATTCAGTAAGGAGGACGTATTCATGGATGTGGATAGTGCTTTAAGACTGTTAAAGGACCACGGATATAAATATACAGGTAAAAGAGAAAAAATCTTAGAGATATTTTTTAATGAAAAACGATACATGCCTGCGAAGGAAGTCATGAATTTTATGGAAGATAGTTATCCTGGTCTTAGCTTTGATACAGTATACCGAAATCTCTCACTTCTTGAGGAATTAGGGATACTAGAAGCAACGGAGTTTCTGGGAGAAAGACAGTATCGTTTTTCTTGTTCATCAGAAGATCATCATCATCATCACGTGATTTGTACAAAGTGTAAAAAAACGATCCAATTGGATATGTGCCCAATGCAGATATTACAAGATATGTTTGGGGATTTTAAGATTACAGGTCATAAATTTGAGATATATGGTTATTGCAGCGAATGTGGATAAGGATAATTTGATGGGAATATTTAACGTGCCTTTTGGTACGTTTTTTTATTTGTAATTATATCTATTTTGTTGGATGTGAATGACGAAAATTAATAGTTTTGGTGTTCTTGCCTCTGCTGATGTTCATATACATTAAATGCAGGCAATTTCACCAATCTTAGTTTTAAAAGTATCGAATCCGATTACAAGATTACTGATATTGAAAAAGAAAAAGGGGGAAGGGAAACATTAATAAGTACAATATTTCTAGCAAACTTCGATTTCATAGGTCATTCTGGATTTTATTCCTTTCTTCACTTTTTTTTATTGTAATGATCATCCCCACTATTATAGTTTATAGTTCAGGGTATGGTGAACGTTTTAAGGAGACATTAAACGCATCGACTCAAAAGCAAATTTCCTCAAAATCTCAAAAAGGGCAAGAGTCTATACAAAAATCTTCTTTAACAATTGGCTGGATCTCAGGAGATAGTCAAAATCTTCAACACTTAACTGATTATAAAAACTTAAAAGTTGTGACTCCAGTCTTAGCAACTATCGATGACCAATTTTCTTTACAAGTTACTTCCATTTCTAATGAAACAAACACCATACAAGCACAAAAGAAAGCGGTCTGGGCACGGATCATAATAAACACTGATACAGAAAACAATGTCCATGCTTTCCTTACTAATCAATATAAAGTTCAGGAATTGATTAAACAAATTTACCAATCTGCACTTAAGAATGATTGGAATGGGATTAACATAGATATAGAAAATGTGAGTAGTGGAGATCGTGAGGCCTTTTCACAATTTATTAAAAATTTATCAAATGAGTTAAATAATACTTCAATTGTTCTTTCCATTGACCTTCCTCCAGATCCCAGTGGAAAAAACAATAACAAATCACCATTTGATCACGAGATACTTGGAAAGTATTGTAATTATGTTGTTTTTATGGGATACGATCAACACTGGTCCACAGATCCTATTCCTGGCCCTGTAACATCATTATCATGGTTAAAACAGAATTTACAAGAATTTATACAAACAGGAATTTCTCCTGAAAAAATAATATTAGGACTTCCAGCGTATACGAGAATATGGGAACAAAATCAGCGAGGAAGCATTGTAAAGGATCCTGCTGAATCTATTCAGTATGTCCAAAGTTTAGTGGAACAAAATCATAGAAATCTATCATGGGATTCTACTTTAGGAGAGTATTATACTTCTTATTATGTAAATAACCTACAATATAAAATTTGGGTACCTACTGTAAAATCATTTAACATTTATCTGAATTTGATTTCACAATTCCACCTTGGTGGATCCGCAGTATGGAATCTAAATTTTATTAACACTAGTTACTGGAATCAAATATATTCCAAATTTGGATGATATAGAAAAAGAGGCAAAAAATTTATACTGGATGAATCCAAAATCATTTTGACTTAAGAGAAAAAGATCAAAGACACTAATTCTATTTTCGTGTCTTTGATCTTTTTTACGTTTCTTTTTTTTGAGATGAAAAATAATTGAGCAATCCCAGGTAAACTCCTTGAGCCACTTTGTCACGGTAAGCAGAGGTTTCTACAATCGAATCATCTTGTTTATTTGAAAGGTAGCCAAGTTCAATCAGTGTACATGGTTGTGAATTGTTTCGTAAAACGTCCAAATCATCGAATCTTGTTCCATCATTGTTTTCTCCCGTTGTTTTAACAACCTCATTTAAAATATCAGTGGCTAAAGCGGAATCTTTTGATTTTTGATAATAAAAATCAGTCAACCCATTTATGGATGGGTCATTATAACAATTGTAATGAAAACTTATGAAAGCATCCGAATGGTTTTTATTTGAGATTTCTGCCCGTTGTTCTAAGGTAATATAAGTATCGTTTGTCCGAGTCATAATCACATCGGCTCCTGCTTTTTCAAGCTTTTGTTCAACAACTTGAGCTGTAGCTAGGGTTAATGTTTTTTCATATGTTCCAACAATGCTTGTTGCCCCATCATCATTCCCTCCATGACCTGGATCCAGCACAATGGTTTTTCCTTTAAGGGACTCTAAATTATTTTGAATAGACTTTTTTGATGTTGTGTTCCCACTAACAGGTTGTGTTTTATTGTTGTTAGCTGTTTCCTTATAAATGTAATTTGTGTTAACCCACCCCATCGCACCTGAGGAAGTTTCAATTTTTGCCCATCCAGACCGTTCTGCATTGATGGTTATTTTTGTTCCAGCATTTACTTTTCCTACAACTGAGCTAGATAAACTGGGTTGTTCCCGAACATTTAAACTATTGACTCCTACGATAGCTTTTATTTTCTTAGTGATAGTAATTCGTTTGGGGGTTTTATCCTGAGAGTTCATCTTCGCTTGTTTTGTATCAACATTAATCACCCATCCAGTTTGGCTGTTTGATACTTTAATTTGATATTTTTGAGAAAGAATGATGAGGGAAGGTAATACAAAAACAAAAATCACAAGTACCATAATAAGTCTTACGTTCTTCATTTGGATGCTATGTAACCTCCATAATTTTTAAAAACTGTAAAACTAATATGGACAAGTATTTATCAGATTATAATCACTGTTATAAAGTTAATAAATAAGTGGAGGAGAAAACATGATTGTTAATGGATGGCTTGAGAACCTCCGTTGGCAGAAGATCGAAAAAAATTAGCGATGACAAAAAAGTGAAGTTGTTTTTCAGCTTCACTTTTTATGCTTATAAAATGTCGCAACATAAAAAAATACCTTATCCATAAAAATTACTGACATTAACAGCAAAATAAAAAACGGTTAATATCTTTTTCTTATTCCAAAAATATTGTGAATTTTTGCACAACGGGAGCAATAGTTTAATATCATGCTGCCATAATTGGCAACTTTCTTCTTGTACTAACGAGCAGTTTACTTGAAGAAGGATTATTGGATTATTAGGTGAATTTTAAAAGAGAGGAAATAGGAAGTGAATAAGTAAAGGAGAGATATTTTTTGAAAAACTTTATTTGTGAAACTTGTGGAGTTCAGTATGAGAGTTCAATTGAAGCACCAAAACAATGTTTGATTTGCGAGGAAGAAAGACAATTTGTTAGTTCCAAAGGTCAGGTGTGGACCACGTTAGAAAAGCTGATAGAGGTGGGTACATATAGAAATATCATTAAGCTCCAGGAAGAAGGATTACATAGCATAAAGACTAATCCAAGTTTTGGAATCGGACAGACAGCTTATCTTGTACAACATAAAAATTACAACTTATTGTGGGATTGTATTACATATATTGATCAATCAACCATTTCACATATTAATAAATTAGGCGGAATTGATGCTATTGCTTTATCACATCCCCATTATTACTCTAGTCAAGTAGAATGGGCTGAAACATTCGATGCTCCAATTTACATACACGAAGATGATAAAGAATGGGTGACTAGAACCAGCGAGAAAATCATTTTTTGGTCTGGAGAATCTCTAGAATTGCAGGAAGGTCTTATCCTTCAAAGAATTGGAGGACATTATAAAGGCGGTACTGTTTTAGAGTGGGAAAATGGAATCAGTCAAAATGGAATTTTATTGAGTGGAGATATAGTACGCGTGGCGGCTGATCGTAAGTGGGTGAGTTTTATGTATAGTTATCCTAACTTCATACCTCTGCCCAGCGTAACAGTTGAAAGAATTGCAGATAGGGTAAATGATTTTACATTTAATCGATTATATGACGCATTTAATCTGATTATTAGAGAAGATGCAGATTTGATGGTTCAAAGGTCAGCTAAAAGGTATATTGAAGCACTAAATGGAACATTATTTAATACTTAATTTACTAATTTATTAGGAAAGCTTGAAGAACTTATGAATAAACTTTTTCCTCAAATTCAGTTACCTATACCAACCTGAACATTTAACAGTAAAGTTAGTAAATAGAGATGACAAGGGGAACAAATCATATTCTTCAATAAAAGAGTGCTTGAGTTTATGGTCTGAGCTGTCATAGTGGCAGCTCTTTCTTGTTGAACTAAAGCGGCAGGTTAGTTAAATAAGGGGTTGTTTATGAATGTCGTATTTGACATAATTGCGACGAAAAAAAATCCAGTTTACCTACTGGACTTATTACGAGTTATGAATAATTGGAAGGTATAAATTACAAAAGCATAGCAAATGGCAGTGTAAAAGATGTGTTTTGGCTAGCAGTATGCCCTGATTTAGTGATTAGTCTACTTGACCTTATTTTTTTGTCCAGTTAAGTGTAGCTGATTCAACGCATATATAATAAAATGGCATCAATTTGCTAGTACACCTTGATACTCTTCCTTACTTTCAAGAACACTTTTTGCGTAAGGACATACAGGAATAATATATAAGTTTTCATCTCTTGCATATTCAGCTATCTTGTTTACTAATTCTTTGCCTAATCCACGACCATTATGTCCCTCGTATACAACTGTATGGTTTACAATAATTAAATTTCTTCCATTTACATCTTTTCCGCTTGGGATAAATTGAATTTTTGCAATAATTTCATTAGATTCCTCAATATAGAATTCATTCTTGCCCATTTTAATTTCAGTCATTTCCTCATTCTCCTAACTTTTTTAGTTCTGTTTATTTTTGCTCATAAGTAAGTGCTCTGCTTGGACAACGATCAATCACTTCCATGATTTTTTCAGCTGTTGCATTCTGTGGTGATACCCAAGGGCTTTTCTGGGTATTGAATACACTTGGCAATCCCTTTACACATTCTGCTGCATGTTTGCAAATATTGGGTTTCCAATATATTTTGATACCTTCAGCTTCATAAGTTTTAATATTTTCACTCATAATATCCTCCTTCTAATAGTTCTGTAGGAATAATAATTTTAATTCCTCTTAATTCTTCCTCTGATCTAAATTTCACAAAACTGTATGATGGGTTTTTACCAACAAACGAGCCACTTGGAAGCAACATGATAAAAACAATATTAATTTAATAGTACTTTATATTATGAGGAATCTCCAATTTGAGACTTGTTATTTAAAAATAAAATACTGTAGACGTAGTGATGTTATTTATAATTGGATTTTATTCCACAGAAATATAAACAGCAAAGGGGCAGCATTCATGTAATAAATAAGTGGTAATTGAGTAGGTTTGTGAAACATTGTACTAAAATTAACGGGTGCTTGAGTGAAGGAGGTAAATAGGTGTCGGTGTCTCATCTTTATACGCAATTTGAAAATACTCCATTATGGAACTTGATTAATAAGATAATTGATGACCTAGTTGAGAATGATGATATTGAAGAAAAAACTCAGAGAGAATATATCGTTGGATATATAATAACTAAGTTAATTGAATCCAGTGAGGGAAAAGAATAATAAATCCTTATAAAGCTCCCATGAAAATAAATTCTGACTTTCAAGGAAAATGGCAATACTAAAGAAGACGCAGCTCAATCGTTTTAAAAAAAGGGAGAGCGCCTGAGTTTTGGTAATGGTTATATGTTAGATTGGATCAGGAAACTTCAGGTTCTTTTACTGATACTGTATAACCTAGACTTTCAAGTCTTCGCATAGAGTGACGAACAATAGATTGCTGTCTTTGAATATCAAAATAATCTTCTCCTAAGTCAACATACATTTCTTTCCGAGTTAAAAGATAGTAGGAGATTCTTAACATGGCATGGGCAACGACTATGGCTGCTTTTTTACTTCCCTTTCGTGCAGCCGTTCGTCTATACATATGACCAAGATAATTTTTAGATCCTCTGACGGATTGGGCTGCTTCAGTTAAAGCAGATTTTAAATATTTGTTTCCCTTTTTAGATTTAGATGACTTTCTTTTTCCAGCGCTCTCATTATGTCCAGGTACTAGTCCTGCCCACGAACATAAATGGGCTGCGCTTGGAAACTGATTTTTGATGTCGGGTCCAATTTCAGCTAAAATTTGTTCAGCCATACGAGTGGCAATCCCAGGAATCGAATCTAATCGTTCAATATCTTCCTGAAATGATTTGACTCTTTCGGAAACTTCCTGATCAAGCATATCAATTTGTTCGGTTAGAAAATCTATGTGTGTAAGAATCGTTCGAATCATCATACGTTGATGAGGACGAATATAACCTTTAAGAGCGAGTTCGAGATCGTCTTTCTTTTTCTTTAAGGTTCGTCGAGCAAGACTAGCTAGTTTAACAGGATCATCTTCACCATTTCCTATGGCTCGAAGCATATCTTTAGAGGAAACACCCATGATTTCAGATACCACAGAAGCAAGTTTAATATTAGCACCCTCTAGAACCTTCTGAATTCTATTATGCTGTCTAGCACGTTCTTCAATAATACTCCGACGATACCGAACCAATTCTCGTAGCTCTCGCTGATTTCGATCTGGAATGAAGCTAGCTTTAAGTAATCCGTGACGAAGAAGCTTGGCAATCCATTCAGCGTCTTTTACATCTGTTTTACGTCCCGGAACTGCCTTCATATGTTGTGCATTCACAACTAAAAACACAATGTCTTCGGCTTCAAGAATATTAACAATCGGTTTCCAAAAAACACCTGTGCTTTCCATCGCCACATGAGTACACTCATGTTCTTTAATCCAATCAATCATTTTTAATAGAAAAACAGTTTTGGTTGAAAATGTTTGAATCTCCTTTCCATCTGGTGTGATAATACATGCAGTAATACTATCTTTATGGACATCCATACCGCATGCACGTTCAATGATAACTTCCATTGAGAACATCCTTTCTACGGCAAATTTAAATGGAGGCTGGTGCAATAACCAGAATAGGATTAATCTCCCATAAGTGCTTCCCGTAAGGGAGCGACAGTCTGTGATGCACCGTGGTCGTTGGAGTCAGACTAACGGATGGGCTCTAATGGCACCATAGCTTATCGACCTTCTTCTCCCAGCCGTAGTTGCAGTATTGACGGTTATAGTGCATTTTCATTCGCTGTGGTGCAGTGCGTTTTTTGCGCTGCATGGTTGGCTAACGGGGTGCTTATGTGGAAGATTAAGGCTCCCAATATAATGGCGGCTTTTCTTGTTGAAGTAATTGAAGTAATGGAACGATAAAAATAAATAAATGAATGAATTTTGTCGTAATTAACATAACTATGACTATTAAGGAGATGAAAAAATGGAAGAAGATTTTTATTTCTCAAAAAAACAATTTATAAAAGGTTTGATGATGCCGAAAAGTATAGGTAGTTTGATGATGAGAAGAGGTGATGTATCACTCGCTAAGATTAATGGTGTTTGGATTTTACACAATAACCAGGACTTGACTAGAGATTCCGCCTATTGATTCGAAAAACATGAAAATGGGGGATTTTTCTTTGCATAACCGGAAATCCTCCCCTTATTTCCCCCGAAAAGAGCTCCATTCTGAAATTAACCGGAAAATCTCCGCTTATATTAAAAATCTTCGGTTATTCAATAAAGGATAAGACTGCTTAAGTTTATAAGTATTTTTTGTAAGATAGATTGTCTTTCAAATTGAGGTGCATTTCCCTATACAAATTTTTATGCAATTTCCACCCAAATGGTTTTACACCAATAAAAAATGAATGTCAACTTCATATGCAAATTGGCACTCATTTTAACTTCCATCTTTAATGTGTGTGTTAGGAAACGGAACCCGTTAAGATATTTAATCGGTTTTTTTCTTATGCCTTCAGCATAAAAATTCAAAGAAGTTTTAACAAGTCAACTCTTAGAAAGAAAAGGTTTTGCCATTTTTGTAGAATATACCCAATTATAAGATGGTAAGCTTTAATTGTTTCCTCCCAAAATGAAGGGCAGATCGTACGGAAGCCATCATAACATCAATTCGATTCCCTTTAATCGCTCCGCCAGTATCTCCAGCGATATAGACGCCAAGACCCTCTATATAAACTTTACTGCCAAGGGGGATCACAGATGGATCAACGGCAATGACCCTTACATTTGGATGGGCATTAACGTTAATTCCTGTAGCCGTTATACCGGAACATCCAGCACATGTAGGTGTATACGCTGTGGCAGTTACAGTAATGACATTTCCTGAACTTGGAACCGTTGCGGAAGCGGTTGCTACTCGGTATACTCTTTTCTTATGTATAGGTGCTACTAAAACCTTTGGCTGGGAAGGGGTACGGTTAGCTAGCATGCTAGGTTTTTCTAATACTGCATCATATGTATTGGTAGAACGATTAGGCATTACAAGATTTAAACCAGGTTGGATGAGGCCAGAAGTTAGAGCGTTACGTTCCATAAGCTGTGAATCATGTAAGTGGTTTGTTCTCACTATGGCCCATAATGTGTCAACTTTTTGAACAGGATTAGAGATTTTCGGCGAAACCATTAGAACTTGCACAGGGCGAATGAGGTCTGTATGTAGATGATTCCAATCATTGATTATTTCTACCGTTGTATTATGTACTTGTGCTATTTTCCAAATAGTATTTCCATTTTTCACATGATTCGTTGCAGCTTTTGCATTAGCACTTATTAAAATGGCTGAGAGTACAATAATAATTTTCATCATTGTTTTAACTTTGGTAAACATGTTTAATCCTCCATGCCTGTATACTAATTTTTTTTATAATATCAAAGAGATCCTTTGAAACGAATAACAGGAGAATGTTAATTTGTTAACAAGCATGGCATTTATATTTCAAATTATTTCAAAATTATCTAAAAATTTTGAAATTGGTCAATAAATGACACTTCATGGTGAAAAGTCTGTAGGGATATGTCACTTTGTAAAACCAATGTTAGATATTACCAAAAAAAAATGGCAAAAGGAAGGCTCGGATTAATCTGAGCTATTTTTTGTTATAACGCAGCATATATTATGTTTTGTATTTCACGTTTCTTGAAAAAATTAATTTTCGACAGGATTATATTTTAAAAGTCTTAAACAGAAATGATGAAGTGAAAAAATCCACACTTGAGAAGAGTATGAATATTAAATCAGCAACCCTTGATCAGATTTTAAAGCTCCTTGGCCAAGAAGCGAGGCGTGGATTGGGGATTGGGAAATTCTAAATTCCTTCACTTGGAGCAATATCATGGCGAGAATTCCTTAAAGACCCTGAGAAACAATGGAAAAACGGGTATTCTTATTTTGAATTAGCAAATTGTTTGGAGGATGCAAACAACTTATCATCTAGAAAAAGCTGGAGTCGAATCCCATAAGAAAACCGAACCGTTATATCCGAGCATTCTTTTACACTGTTTGTACAATTTATCAAACTATATATCAAATAAGACGCTTTATCGCGTCTTATTTGATTGGCTGTTGTTTATTCAGGGAGAAATTCGTTAACCACCCTTTGAACAAGTATAATAAAATATTCTATTCTTTAACCACTAGCCAAAGGTATACTTCTGAATCTACGGTTGCGACATTATGAAGCGTAACAATCATGACATTAGGGTGTATAGGACCCGTTTGTAATGTATAGATGTTTTCCATTTGATCAGTTAAGTATCCTGCACTAATAACTTTTTCCTCAAGCTGTGCTTCTAATCGAAACTCAACATATTCGCGGCTCGTAATCCGGACTCCTGGTTTCCACGAATAGCGTTTGAATCCTTGCCCAAGATCTTCTTGGACGGCATTTTGGTAACTCAAATCAATTCGTTTTTCACCTGGGAGCCTATTCATGGTATCTGCGGATTGATCTCGAACCGTATAATGCAGCCATCCATTTACAGGTAAAAAGTTATTCATTGGCTCAACTCCTCATTAGAAAATATGAAAATAATAAAAAAGGAGGTATTCAAAATTGCTTTTCCAATTGAAATTTGGGATATTTGGCCAATCAACATAGATGAACTTATACACTACCTTTTTTATATACTTTAATTATATGAATATACCTTTAGAGTTATGCGAAAGTTACTTTCCTTTTAATTGGATAGTAATTTTCGCTGTTAATGTTTATTCAATTATGCTAAACAAGAAAGTAAAGGTAGGATATACCCGGAAGGAAACAAATTCACAGATTAATAAACTATTAATCATGTAATTAAAACGAGTGTCAATGTGCATGAATTGACACCCGTTATTTTATTAGGTATGAAAAAGGATATGGTATGATGATACAAAGACAATAAACAAATGTGGATAGATAAATCCAAGGAAGGGAGCATTCTTTTTTATACTAGCAGCTATAGAATCCGTCCTGGTCACACATTGGAAGAGTGAGGATTGATAGAAATGAGTATGCAAGAATTTCGAGGTATGGGTGGTGGAGGAAACCGGTGGAAGATGAGGGAGCTTGCGAAGAATGAGCATATGGACTGGCCCATTTTAAAGCGAGCGCTAAAAGCGTTTTTACCTTACTGGCCGCACTCCATTATCGTGACCGTTGTGATTTTGACCACCTCCATTGGCGGGGTTCTGCCTGCTTGGATGACCCAAAAGATCATTGATGAGGGCATCAATAAAAATCATATGACCGTCATTGTGTGGTATACGGTTGCCCTCATACTGGTTGCCTTGCTTAATGGTTTAATTGGCGTACTGCAGACATGGCTTAGCAATAAGATTGCCCAAAGCGTGATGGCCGATTACCGGATGTCCATCTTTCAGCATTTGCAGAAGCAAACGGTCAGTTTTTTTGCGTCAAGGCAAGCAGGGGATTTGGTGTCACATGTGACGAATGATGTGACCGCCATCCAAAATGTGGTCACCAATACCCTTGTAGGTTTTGTCAGCAACCTCTTGAACATTATCGCCACCTTGATTTTAATGTTTAGCATGAACTGGCGTCTTGCCATCCTCGCGATCATTGTCGTGCCTGGTTTTGTTTTTCCTACACAACGAGTAGGAAAGACTAGACAAAAATTGCAAGCGGAAAATCAAGATCTGTTATCCAGAATGACCGTCCAATTGAGTGAAACCCTTGGCGTCAGCGGGGCTTTATTAATTCGCATTTTTAACAGGCAAGCTGCGGAAGAAAAACAATTTTCAGAGTCAAACCGTGCCCTACGGGATTTGCAAATCCGGCAGACTCTTGTTGGCCGTTGGCTGTTCATGTGGCTGAGCATGTTTTCTTCCGTTGGTCCCGCACTTTTATGGGGATACGGTGGCTGGCTTGTATTGCACCAGCAAATGGGACTTGGTGTCATCGTTGCCTTTACAACCCTGCTGTCACGTCTATACGGACCACTCATCCAACTCGCCCAGCTCCATGTGAGCATTCTTTCCTCGATTGCCCTTTTTCGAAGAATATTCAGCATTTTGGATATGGAGCCTGAAGTCCAGGACGGCCCTAAGACCATACCTGCGAACAGTGTACAGGGGCAAATTCGCTTGGAGAATGTTTCTTTTTCCTATCAATCTAAATTAAATGAAAAAAATAGAATTCCACTGAATGAGACGAAATGGGCTTTGGAAGAGATAAACCTGATCATGAATCCTGGTGAGACGGTTGCCTTGGTCGGTCCAAGCGGGGCCGGAAAAACAACATTGCTGAATCTGATTCCGCGATTTGCCGACCCGGAAAGCGGGCATTTGTTTTTGGATGGGATGGACATTCAAACGTTGACGTTAACTTCACTGCGTTCACAAATGGGACTTGTTCCACAGGATTCGTTTTTTTTCCATGATACTGTGCTAAACAATCTTCGAATAGCCAAGGATGATGCCACGATGGAAGAGATAGAGAAAGCATGTCAAGCAGCGCAAATTCATGATATGATTGCGGATTTGCCAGAGAGCTATAATACGGTAGTAGGTGAACGCGGCTATCGTTTGTCAGGGGGAGAACGCCAGAGACTGGCGATAGCACGAGTTTTACTGCAAGGCCTTAAAATTGTTCTACTTGACGAGGCCACCAGTGCCTTGGATACGGTGATCGAGCGGAAGATTCAGGATGCTCTTGCTGTCTTGTTCGAGGGAAGAACAGCCCTCGTCATCGCTCATAGACTATCTACCATCCTTAAGGCGGATAAAATTGTGGTCATGGAAAAAGGGAGAATTCATGCGGTTGGTACCCACCATTCACTTTTGGAGACGAGTTCGTTGTACAGGGAGCTGTATGAGACGCAGTTTTTGGAGAGTCAGGGATGAGGGTAGGCAGTATTGTCATAATTTATTTTAATAATCAATTAAACTCATGAGTAAAAGGAAACCAAGGTAATCTCTGGTTTCCTTTATTATTTTTCAATAAATACAAAGAATTATGTACATGAGAAGGGATTGAAACTGAGACCATCGGGTTATAGGAATAAAAAATCAACCACTGGGTCCACCCTTCGAACATAGTGCTCTGCTCCAATAACGATAAAATCAGCTCGTGAAATGGCTGTAAGCCAGGTTTTGTGCTTCTGTACTACTATCGGCTGCAAGCCTTGTACTAGAAGTTGTAGTCATCTATCTATCGACCGATGGCCGATTCATCCGTTAGGTTCATTTCCCGCAGGATGATGCCCCTACCTAAATTTGGGTTGCTCGCTCGTGGGGTTTACCCGTTCCACCTTTTCCGTTTCCAGAAAAGCTCCGTCACTGTGGCACTTTCAGGCTATTCTCAGCATATCCCGAAGGACTTAGCATGATTTCGCCGCCGTCAGTTAATACTATGGATCAACTGCCCATCCTTGCGAATGGCACGAACACTACAGGCATCTCAGCTCTGTGCGAGCCTGGACTTTCCTCAGCTCCTGTTAAGGAACCGCGACTACTCACCATCTCATGTTTTTATTCGTTTTGAAGCGACAAGTAATAATATTTCCTAAATCAGCTGGATAATCTTTAGTTGTTTGCTTCCAGTGTTACCAATATGACGAGTTGAGACTTCAGTCTATTATGGTTGAGTGAAGGTCACCAACTACAAATGTTTACTATTAGTTTCTGATACCTAGGACATGAAAAAACTTGGTTCATTATGGAAGAAATAAATAAAAAACACTGCAACCCCAAGAAATCGATAGGGGATGCAGTGTTTTTGTTATTTGAATTCCTAATTTGGTTAATTTAATATGGTTACCTTTAGGTTTTTTACTCCAAAGTTGATTGCGTCTTGTTCGGAAGGAACGAAGACATCAATTCTATTTCCATTAATCGCGCTGCCAGTATCTGCGGCGATTGCTTCACCTACGCCTTCCACATAAACCTTACTGCCAAGAGGAATAACTTTTGGGTCAACAGCGATAACTTTTGCATCTGGATTTGCTTTAAGATTAACGCCAGTTTTTGTAATGCCAGAGCATCCCTCACAGGAAGCGGTATAAGCGGTAGCTTTCACGGTTATTTCTTTAGGGCTGGAACTATTGGTTGATGCAGCTTTTACATCAGCTGCATGTTGATCTTGAGGAGCAGGCTTATCTGTTACCGGATTATTTATCGTATTTAAGACATCATTAGGATGAATGAAATCAGAAATCGTTTGGTTCCATTCCTTGATTTTATTAATGTTAATATGATTTTCAGTAGCAATATGAAATAATGTATCGCCTTGTTTAACCGTATACTTTTTTTCAGGTGCAATCGTTAATTGATCTCCAGGGTGAATAAGGTCTACCGTATCATTTACCTTTTGGATGTTATCTATAGAAGTATTATTATCGGTTGATTGGGTGTTTCCATTTTGGATTGTTGCAGCTTGTACATTAGCACTTATTGTAGTTGAGAGTACAGCAGCTGCTAAAAGTATTTTAATTTTGTTTAGCATTCTTTTTACCCCCCATGTTTTTTGCGCTAATTTTTCCTAATCGTAACATGGATTCCTGATAGGCAAATAACAGAGGGATGTTACTTTGTTTACATAAACGGCAATTTTATTACAATAACATTTCGTTATTAACTAAATAATCAAAAAATTTACCTTTTTTAAATCATAATGAATTCCAAAAGCCTTGAAGGATACCTTTCTACACTGACATTCCTTTTATTACAATAATGTTACAAAATAGGAGTCTGAAGCTAATCTAAACCCAATAATTACATCTAATACCAATACTTTTTACTAGTAGCTCGAGTAACTTATATGCGGACAATCCTAGACCAATAAAAAATTTATAAAAAATCAGGATTTGAGGAAATGAATGAAATCATAAGGGGACGTTATTGGATAGAATAAATGGAGGTTAATACAAATATTTTCAGCAAACTGTGTTTCATATTTGAATATCGTGTGGCATTTATTTAATAAGAAGGTTATTCCGAAACACATTTTTATTTATTGATTTTCCTCATCCGGGCTCCAGTCGAACATGATCATGTTAAAAGGGAGTGAATTTCACATGGAAAATAAGGGACTTAAAATACTGATTCATGCAAGTACTTGGTTTGCACCTATACTCGTTCCCATTATCACTTATTTCATTAGTTCAGAATGGGAAATTAAAAGCTTATCGTTACAGGCTATAATTTTTCATTTTGTTATCTGGGTTTTAATTTCTGTGTCTGCAATTTTTTCTTTCATATTAATCGGGATTCCATTCCTCATTATTTTTGGACTAATTGCTTTAATTGCTCCGATCGTTGGAATTGTTAAGGCACTTCATGATCGTCCTTTTCGATATCCCATTATTGGATCGTGGTTTGAGTAATAAAACTTAAAAACAGTGCCTAAAAATAAGGCACTGGTTTCGTTTTTATTTGGGCAAAATAACAATCACTTAATGGATACATATTTTGAACAAGGGGTCAATATGATTGATACAGCACAGGTTTATGCTAACTGGCTTCCAATCGAACCTAGTATAAGTGAGAAAACAATTGGAAAATGGATGAAAGTAAGGAAAACGTTATGTTGACAGAAAATTATTGCTAATGCTATAGTTAAAATAATTATAGTAGTAATTGTGCTATGTTTGAATTCTGAGGTGTATTGTTAGTGGTAAGATTAAAGGATATTGCCGAATATGTAGGCGTTTCCATCTCGACTGTTTCGCGGGTCATTCAAAATGACCAAACACGAAATGTAAATCAGGAAACTAGGAATAAAATATGGCAAGCTGTCAAGGAATTGGGATATGTACCAAACCAGCATGCACGAAATTTGGTGAATAACAAACAAACAAAAACGAATACAAGAACAATGAAAATTGGCTGGGTGGCCAATCCAACACAAGCTGAGATTAACCCATATTTTGCCCAAATTTATACAGGTATTCGTGACACCCTTACAAGTCACGGTTATACCTTAATTACCATTACCAAAGACGAGCTTGAAAATGAGTCGCTTCTTTTAAATGCAATCCATGATTTAGGCATCGAAGGACTGATTCTAATTGACAAAATTGATGATAGTATCATCAACTATATCCAGCAAACAGTGCCTCTGGTAGGAGTGGATTTTTTCTATACCGATAAAAATATGGCCGTTGTTGATTACAACCGCGAGGCGGCAATAAAGATGGTCGTTCGCCATTTAATCACCCAAGGACATAAGGAAATAGGATTCATTGGTGGAGGCATTCATAAAACCTATGAAGATTTACATGCAGAAAATCGTTTTAAAGGCTATCAATCGGCAATGGAAGAAGCAGGTCTTTCTATCTGTTCTGATTGGGTTATTAATACGAAGTGGAAAATGGAAAATAGCTATGAAGCCATGAATCGGCTCATTAAAAGTGACCGTGGAAATTTGCCAACAGCCATGGTTTGCGCCAGCGACATGATGGCCATCGCTGCCATGAGAGCTGTGATTGAAAATGAGCTCAGCATCCCTGGGGATATTGCCTTCTTTGGAGTCGACAATATCGAGATGAGTAAGTATTCGTCACCACCCCTATCATCGGTTGAAATTCCTAAATACGAAATGGGAAAAATGGCAGCAAAAACAATTATGGATATGGTGGAAGAAAAAATTACCCTTCCAGTAAAGCTTATTTTACCGTTTGAATTAATCATTCGGGAATCATCATCTTTAAAACGAACCTGACTGGTTCTTTTTTAATCAATGTTTGGAAAACGTTTGGATAAATGATGGAAAATTTTCCGAAAGGAAAAATTATATAAATTGAAGAATTAAAAGGGGAGATTGTGGTGAAAACAATGACAGCCATTATAATCGGGGCAGGTGACAGAGGTGCAAGAGCCTATGCGCCCTATGCCTTGGCATATCCTAATGAATTAAAGATTGTCGGGGTTGCGGAACCGGGAGTTGAAAAAAGAACGAACTTACAAAAAGCACATGGGATTCCTGATGAAAATTGCTATGAATCATGGGAAGAGGTTCTGAAACTTAATCACAAAGTTGCTGATATAGCCATTATTTGTACTTTGGACAGAAATCATTTTAAACCCACAATGAGAGCATTGGAATTAGGTTATCATGTGCTGTTGGAAAAACCTATGTCTCCGGATCCGTTAGAATGTATTGAGATGGAACAGGTTGCAAGAAAGTATAATCGGCAGCTAACTATTTGCCATGTGTTAAGGTATACCGACTTTTGGTCATCAATTAAAAAGGTAATTGATAATGGAGATATTGGAGAGATTGTATCACTGCAACTAAATGAAAATGTAGAAGCCATGCATATGTCCCATAGCTTTGTCCGAGGTAATTGGAGCAACAAAGAAAAGTCAAGTCCAATGATTCTGCAGAAATCCTGTCATGACATGGATATTATTTCGTTTGTTATGGGAAAAGAGTGTAAAAACATTAGCTCCTTTGGTTCGCTAATGCACTTTAAAGAGGTAAATGCCCCGGCGGGTGCGCCTCATAGGTGTTTGGATGGCTGTCCCGCAGAACTTGAATGTCCGTTCCACGCAGGCCGTTATTATCTTGGCGAAGGAAGAGGCTGGGCGAAGAAATTTACAGAGGATTATACAAATGAGGGCATTATTAAAGCATTAAAAGAAACACCTTATGGAAAATGTGTTTACCATTCAGATAATAACGTTGTGGATCATCAGGTGGTTAACATGGAATTTGAAGATGGAGCAACTGCAACATTTAGTATGTGCGGTTTCACAAGAGAACAAACAAGGATTGTCCAAATCATGGGTACAAAGGGAGAAATCCGAGGGAAAATGGATGAAAATAGTTTTTCCGTTTTTGACTTTCTGACCAGACATGAAACCGTTATCAAGTTAGATAACCCTGTTGGCGGACACAGTGGCGGCGATAATGGCATCATCAGAACCTTCCTCCGCGAAATTCAATTTGGAAATAACGGAAAGAGTGTATCCTCCGCTTCTGCTTCTGTAAGGAGCCATCTGATGGCATTTGCTGCCGAGGATTCGAGGCTAAACAAAGGCCAATCTATTAATATTGATGAGTATTATCAAAGTTTGCGAGAAAAAAGCAAAGCTTAAGAAAAGATTGTTCACACACTGGTTTATCAGGCGTGTATCAATAATATATGTCAATGTATGAACGATGGGAAAACGTTATTATTGGAGGTGGTGAACGTTATCTGATACATGGTATAGAAGTCTCTTATTATTCATCTAAGAAAAAGCTCTTACGTTTTAAAAAGTGATTTGTAATCTATTAAAACTTAAATAAGGGGAGAGAGAATATGATGAAAAAGTGGCTAATAGTGGTATTAACTGTAGTTCTAGGGTTGCTTGGCTTAGCTGGTTGCAGCAGCAATTCCACTTCTGGTGATGCAAAAGATGGAAAAGTAGAAATTACTTATGGATTTTGGGATAAGAATCAAGTCCCTGCCATTAATGAGATTATTAAAGAATTTAACAAAAAATATCCAAACATCACAGTAAAACCTGAACTTACGCCTTATGGACAATACTTCCAAAAACTTGAAACAGCTGCAACTGGCGGTGCCTTACCTGACGTTCTATGGATGAATGGCGCGAACGTTACCAAGTATGCCGAAGGAAAGGTCATTCTTCCATTAAGCGACTTAGCTAAAAAAGATAACTATAGCTTAGATAATTATCCGAAATCATTAATTGATCTTTATACGGTTGACGGAAAGCTTTACGGAATTCCAAAAGATTTCGATACTATCGGATTGTGGTATAACAAAAAGATTTTTGATGCTGCGGGTGTGAAGTATCCGGATGATACTTGGGACTGGAATAAATTAAAGGAAGTTGCTCAAAAGCTTACTAATAAAAATAAAGGGATTTGGGGTTTTGCTTCGACAATTGCCAACCAAGAAGGATATTATAATTTCATTTGGCAAAATGGCGGACATGTCCTTTCTAGTGATGGCAAGACTGCCATGTTTGACGAGCCCGCAACTGTTGAAGCACTAAAATTCTATACTAGCTTCATTAAAGAAGGTTTGTCACCAACACAAGCGCAAATGACAGAAACTGCACCATCTGATTTATTCGCTTCAGGAAAAATTGCGATGATGTTGGATGGTTCCTGGATGGTACCGGTATACGGGAAAAATACGGATATAAACGTTGCTGTTCTTCCAAAAGGAAAAACACGTGCGGTTTCTATTCACGGTTTATCTAATGCGATTGCAGCTAATAGCAAACATCAAGATGCGGCATGGAAATTTGTTCAGTTCCTAGGATCTAAAGATGCGGCAGATGTATACGCAAAAACGGGCACAGTAATCCCAGCTTATAACGGTTCGCAAGCTCTTTGGGAAAAATCATTTCCAAATTTAAACCTTCCAGTATTTATTGATAGTACGAAATATGCTATTCCTCTGCCAAATGTGAAGAATACACAGGAAATTTGGCAATACGAGACAGATATCCTGAAAAAGGCTTGGGGCGGGGAAGAAAGTGTCGAGGACGCAACAAAAGAGTTAACGAAGCAAGCAAATACGGCATTATCTCAGCAATAGAAAAACAGAAGAGAAGAATGTACTTCTTCTCTTCTATTTCCTTAAAGGGAGGGAATACGTTGAAAGAAATTCCTCTTCAGACTGAAGTGAGAGCAACGAAAAAGTTAAAGATCACTACCTTGGCAAAGACAAGGAAACGATCCGATTATCTTTGGGCCTATCTGATGATTGCTCCTACTATGTTGGGGTTATTCATTTTTTATCTATGGCCCATTATCCAGACCATTTACTATAGTTTTACCGTATGGGGCGACTTCGGGCAGTACCATTGGACAGGGTTGGCAAATTATAAACGGATGTTTGGAGATGCAGACCTCTTACAATCTTTTAAAAATACGGCTATTTATATAATTTTTACTGTGCCAGTTGGAATTTTCCTTTCTATTGTTATAGCGGTTCTTTTAAACCAAAAAATTAAAGGGAAATCCGTTTATCGAACATTGTACTTTTTACCGGTAATCACCATGCCGGCTGCAATCGCGATGGTGTGGAAGTGGCTTTATAATGCTGATTACGGATTGATCAATTATCTATTATCGCTGGTTGGAATCAAGGGGCCGCAATGGGTTACAGATCCCAAAATCGCCATCTATTCTTTGATTGTTGTCGCGATTTGGAGTGGAATTGGTTATAACATGGTTATCTTTCTCTCGGGGTTGCAGGGGATTCCGAAAATGTATTATGAAGCGGCTGAAATCGACGGTGCCGGCCCCATAAGGGTGTTCTTTAAAATCACACTGCCATTACTTTCTCCCGTTATTTTCTTTGTGTCAATCATGTCTCTTATCGGGGCATTCCAAGTGTTTGACTTGATTTTCATGATGATTGGCAAGGGTAGTACAGCTTTGGAAAGCACAGAGTCGATTGTGTATTTATTCTATCAGCATGCCTTTGTATTAAATGATAAGGGCTATGCTGCAGCCATTGCTGTGCTTTTGTTAGTTGTGATTCTGATTATTACCGCGATTCAAATGGTCTTACAGAAAAAGTGGGTACATTATGATTAAAAGGATGTGTCACCGTTGGAAAAAACAAGACGGTTTGTTATAAGTAAAACATTTCTTATCCATTTTATCTTGATTATGGGCTCGCTAGCCATGTTATTGCCTTTTGTCTGGATGATTCTCACCTCGCTAAAAACATATAATGAGTCCATTCATGTCCCACCCGTGCTGATCCCAAAAGATTTCCAATGGGGGAACTATAAAGATGTATTTGGACTGTTGCCTTTTTTCAAATTTACGTGGAATACCGTCATCATAACGGTGATCAAGACGGTAGGCCAGCTATTTTTATGTTCGTTGGCGGCCTATGCCTTTGCACGGATTGAATTTCCAGGGAAAAACTTCCTGTTTTTATTGGCGTTATCAGTTCTAATGGTGCCAGGGCAAGTTTTTTTACTGCCGCAGTTTATGATTATGGTGAAATTGGGCTGGTTGAATTCATTACAAGCGGTGATTGTCCCAGGTTTATTTAGTGCCTTTGGTACGTTCCTCTTACGGCAATTCTTTATGGGGCTTCCAAAGGAATTAGAGGAAGCTGCTAGGCTTGATGGCTGCAACCACTTTCAAATTTATTGGAAGGTCATGCTTCCTTTGGCGAAACCTGGTTTAATTGCCTTGGGGATTTTTACAACCCTTTGGAGCTGGAATGAATTGATGTGGCCAATGATTGTAAATAGTTCTCCGGAAACAATGACCCTATCTGTCGGTTTATCATCACTTCAAGGGCAATATTCGACTAACTATCCGATTCTAATGGCAGGCTCATTCTTAGCAATCTTGCCAATGCTGATTCTGTTTATCTTCCTGCAAAAGCAATTTATTGAGGGGATAGCAGTAACAGGTGGGAAATAAATATTACATGCGGCTGGAAACGATCGCATGTAATGTTTTTCATCTGTTGGGGCAGAAGGAAAGTTTGAAAAATGTAATTTCAAATGCAGGGGTGCTATATGAAAAAGGCAATTGGCATTGATATCGGCGGGACAAAGATTGCAGCAGGAATTATATCGGAAGCAGGGGAATTGCTGAAGCGCTCTGAAGTAAAGAGCGACCCTACAGATAGGGAAAAGATGTTTGCTAAGGTGGTTGAAGCGGTAGAACAACTCTTTCAAGACACTTCTTACTCAATTGAAGATATGGAAGGTATAGGTGTCGGTGCTCCAGGCAAGGTTGACCGTGAAAAAGGAATTGCGATTTTCCAAAATAATTTACCATGGGCGGAGTTTCCTGTTGCTTCAAGACTTGGTGACCAATTTGGTCTTGAAAAAATTAGGGTAGACAACGATGTTTACACGGCAGCATTTGCCGAATGGAAGGCAGCAGAAATGAAAAACAATGAAACGTTCGTATATATGACGATTAGTACTGGAATCTCCTGCGCGGTTATTCATAATGGATCCTTTTTTAGCGGGGCGGGCTTTGCTGGAGAGGTCGGCCTTCTTCCAATATTTTCAAAAACAAGCAAAAGGGTAGATCGGCTTGAAAGACTATCTGCCGGCCCGGCGATTGAAAAAAGGGCACAAAAGGAGTTGCAGGAGACTAATCTTTCGACTAAGGACGTGTTTGAACGCTATCAAGACGGGGCACGCCAGTTTCAAGCGATCATCGATGAGGTAACGGACAACTGGGTACAGGGCCTTTATTCCATTTGTTGCTTGCTAGACCCGCATAAATTAGTGTTCGGCGGAAGTGTCATCACCAACAATCCTTTTTTGCTGAAAATCATTAAAGAAAAACTCAAATTATGCCAAATCCCAGAACAACAGCATCTCTTAAACCACATTTCAATTAGTACAATTAAGCAGAATAACGGCGTTATTGGAGCTGGATTAAGGGTGTTGGAAGAGATTCAATCAAATTAGAGAGGTGTCAGATATGTACACATTAAGTCCCGAAAAATTAATGCATTTAGGGGCAGCCGTAACAACGGCAGAAATCAAACAACAGCCAGAGTTATGGGCTGAAACATTATCATTATATGTGGAGAAGCGAAATATCATAGAAGCATTTTTGAAAAGTTTATCAGATAAGTATAATCACATTCGGGTTATTTTTACAGGAGCAGGAACTTCCGCATATGTCGGTGACACGGTGACCCCGTATTTAAAGGGAAAAATAGATGAGAAGCAGTGGGACTTGATGAGTGTTCCAACAACAACGATTGTATCAAATCCGTATCAATTTTTAAAAGCAGACATCCCGACATTACTAATCTCTTTTGCAAGAAGCGGCAACAGCCCTGAAAGTGTTGCGGCAGTCGAGCTCGCGGAGCAAGTAGTAACTGATCTATACCAAATCACCATCACCTGCTCTAGGGATGGGCAATTGGCACAACGGGCAAAAAGAGATGAAAGGAATCTCTTATTATTGATGCCTGAGAAGTCTAATGATCAAGGGTTTGCGATGACAGGAAGCTATACCTGTATGACCCTAACGGCACTGCTCATTTTTGATACGCTATCAATGGATGAAAAATGGAACATTGTCGAAACAATCCGCCGTATGGGGGAAAGCGTTATTAGTAGAGAAGTTGATATTGAAAAGGTGATTTCTTCTGATTTTGAACGAATAATTTATCTTGGGTCGGGGGGCTTTGAGGGATTAGCAAGAGAGGCACAATTGAAAATTTTAGAATTAACTGCCGGTAAAATTGCTACTTCATTTGATTCATCACTCGGATTCCGCCATGGTCCTAAATCATTTGTGAATGAGAAGGCAGTTGTTTTAGTATTTGTTTCGAATCAACCATACACACGCCAATATGATTGGGATATATTAACTGAATTGAAGCAAGATCAAATCGCAAGTTCCATATGCGCAATCGCAGTGGAAGGGGATATGAATTATGCTGGTAACACGTTCTTATTCGAAAGTGATGCCAGCACTGTTCCAGATGCCTATCTTTCCATGCCATATATAATGGTCGGACAAACGATAGCTTTACTTTCCTCCATTAAAGTCGGCAATACACCAGATACCCCATCGCCAAGTGGTACGGTCAATCGGGTCGTTAAAGGTGTAACAATCCACGAATATAAGTAAAGGGATGGTGCTGGCCACTCCCTTCCTAAACAGAGGTGCAGGTATGGAACAACAATTTGTGTTTGCAGACAGGTTTTTTCTTGAAGATGGAGTGGCAGGCCCAGGTTATTTAGAAATAAAGGACGGAAAATTTGGCTCCTTTTACCTAAGTTTGCCATTTGATACCGCCGATGTTATCAATTACGCGGGAAAATGGATTGCCCCCGGTTTAGTCGACACCCATATTCACGGCTTTAAAAATCACGATATTATGGACAATGACTTTGAGGGGTTGAAGGCAATATCTGAAGGGCTGCTTTCGTGTGGTGTAACCTCGTTTTTGCCTACTACACTGACCTCTTCGCCTGAATTGTTGAATGAAGTGGTGGAGTTGATTGGTGAAAACTATAAAAAGGTCCAGGGGGCAAAAATAAAAGGCATCTTTTTGGAGGGGCCATTTTTTACCGAAAAACATAAAGGGGCCCAGAGCAAAAAGTATTTCCGTGATCCATCTATCGAACTACTGGAAATGTGGCAAAAGAATTCTAATCATTTTATAAAAAAGATTGCCCTTGCTCCTGAAAGAGACGGAGCGGCTGAATTTGTTGAGCATGCTGTTAACAGCCAGGTAACGGTCGCACTCGCCCATAGTAATGCGACATATGCTGAAGCAAAATATGCAGTGGAGAAAGGTGCTTCGATTTTTGTGCATACGTTCAATGGGATGAGGGGACTGCATCACCGTGAACCAGGCATGGTGGGCGCCGCAATGAATCTGCCAGGAGTGTTTGCGGAAATTATTTGTGATGGGCACCATGTTGATCCTGCTGCCGCTAACATTTTAATGAATGCCCGCGGTAGGAAGGAAACGGTCATGGTGACCGACTGCATGATGGCTGGCGGCATGCCGGAAGGGCACTATCAACTTGGAGAATTTCCCGTCGAAGTAAAAAACGGGGCAGCTCGACTTGAAAGTGGAAGCTTAGCGGGCAGTATTTTGCAATTAAAAGAGGCTGTCAAAAATGCAGTCGATTGGGGGATTGCCACCCCGGAAGAAGCCATCTATATGGCAAGTACAGCACCAGCAAAAAGTATCGGAATGGATGCGGAATGCGGTATGATTGCGACCGGTTATGATGCTGATTTTATCGTATTGACACCAGATCTTGGTTTAACAGCCACGTATCTCAATGGTGTTTGTCGATTTCAAGCGAATGACGCCATTGAGAAAGGGAGAGAATGATGATTTTAACCGTTACGATGAATCCATCCGTCGATATTTCCTATCCGATTCCAAATTTTAGGCTGGATAATGTGAATCGTGTCGAAATGCCCCGTAAAACAGCCGGCGGAAAAGGGTTAAATGTAGCCAGGGTCATTAAACTGATGGACGAAGAAGTTTTCGCGACTGGTGTACTTGGCGGAACCATTGGAGATTACATTGTTTATGAATTAAAGCAAAGTGAGATTAACAATGACTTTTTTAAAATAAATCAAGAATCAAGAAACTGCATTGCGATTCTCCATGATGGTAAACAAACGGAAATCTTAGAATCCGGGCCAACCTTATCATTTGAGGAAGGGAGAGCCTTTTTAGAAAAATATCGGGAACAACTTTCAAAAGCTTCAGTTGTGACGATTTCGGGTAGTTTACCAAAAGGGCTTGAGCCTGGATTTTACCGTCAAATGGTTGAAATGGGACGGGAGAAGGGGATTCCCGTGATTGTAGATACCTCTGGAGAATCATTGAGACAGGTTCTGTTCCATAAAATAAAACCTTTTGCGATTAAGCCTAATATTGATGAGTTGTCTCAGCTTCTAGGAATAAAAGTGGGGGATAGCCTAAGCAGTTTGAAGCATTTATTAAATAATGATTTGTTTCAGGGGATTGAATGGATTGTCGTTTCGATGGGGGGAGAAGGTGCTTTTGTCAAGCATGGTAACGATTGTTATCTGGTTACCATCCCTAGGATCGATGTTGTAAACCCTGTCGGCTCTGGTGATGCCACTGTTGCCGGTTTAGCAGTTGCCCTGAAACGTGAGCAACCCGTTACGGACATTTTAAAAACAGCGATGACAACAGGAATGCTCAATGCAGTAGAAGCAGGAACCGGTTATATTGATCTCGCAAAATTTGATGCTTTTTTTGAATTAATAAAGGTTACGAAAGTAGATTAATAGAGGTGAAAAGTAGATGGTAGAATTAACGCAAAATAAATTGGCGGCTCTTAAGCGTTTATCTGACGAGAATGGAATTATCGGAGCTCTGGCCATTGATCAACGTGGTTCGTTAAAAAAAATGATTGCGGCAGGAAAGTCAAATTCTGTTGGTGATGAGGGAATTATCCGCTTTAAAGAATTGGTTTCAGAAGAGTTGACACCCTATGCAACATCGATTCTATTAGATCCGGAATATGGTCTGCCAGCAGCAAGAGTCCGCCATTTGGATGCGGGATTATTGGTGGCCTATGAAAAAACCGGATATGATGCGAAAGCTGTGGGCCGTTTGCCAGATTTATTGCCAAAGTGGTCTGTCAGCCGTCTGAAGGAAGCCGGAGCAGATGCCGTTAAATTTTTGCTGTATTATGATGTGGATGAAGATAAAATTATAAATGACTTTAAGTATGTTTATATGGAACGGGTCGGGTCAGAGTGTGCAGCAGAAGACATTCCATTTTTCTTGGAAATTGTTTCTTACGATGCCGGAAATGATGATGTGAAAAGCTTGGAGTATGCAAAAGTAAAGCCTCATAAGGTTATCGAAGCAATGAGAGAATTCTCCAAACCAAAGTATAAAGTGGATGTTTTAAAGGTTGAAGTTCCAGTGGATATGAACTTTGTGGAGGGATTTTCACAAGGTGAGATAGCCTATAGCCAGGATGTAGCGGCAGCGTATTTTAAGGAGCAAAGTGAAGCGACTGATTTACCATTTATTTTCCTAAGTGCCGGGGTAAGTGCAGAATTATTCCAACAGACCTTGAAGTTCGCCAAGAAATCCGGTTCTACCTTCAATGGCGTCCTCTGCGGCCGGGCAACATGGAAAAATGGAGTAGCTCCTTTTGCTGAAAATGGCGAACAGGCAGGACGCGCCTGGTTGCAAGACACTGGCAAAAACAATATTCAAAAACTAAATGAAGTCTTAAAAGAAACAGCAAGCCCGTGGTTTAACAAAATCTTAGGGTAATGGGTAATGCTTAAATATGGCATGTGGGCAGGAAGACCTCTTCACATGCCATTTTTTATAAAAACAATCTGTTTGTGTTCCGTATCCGTTTTCTCTTTGATGACCCCAGATTACCGGGGGTTTGGAATTTTTTATTCTGTAGTGATGCCGAGCTTACCAAGAATACATGCATAGCAGGCTGCGGCTTCCTTTTTTAATAAGTCGACAAGAACCGTCCCCCATGGCCCTTATGATTTTTTAATAACATTGAAATTGGCGTTGAGTACCGTCCAGTTTTGCTGAAATGCCGGTCCAAGGACCCAATAGCTTACACCAAGAAGATTGTATTCCTTGGCCGTGTCATATTTTGCTTGGATACTTCGGGCATCCTCAAACCATACTTCATGCTGTTTACCGGATTCATCTGTGTAATGGTAGAAGGGGGCTTGAGAGCTAGGGTCATAGCTAATCGCAACGCCATATTTTCCTGCCTGGGTCACAGCTTCTCGAGGACCAAGAAGTTTTGCATACGTACCATAAACCCAAGGGATTTTCCAATCATATCCGTACAATGGCACACCCATCATAATTTTATTTCGAGGAATCACTGTAACCGCGTAATCAAGTACCTTTCTAACATCAGGAATAGGAGCAACGGCCATTGGTTTCCCGCCAATCCAACCCCAATCATAGGTCATAATGACCACAAAATCCACAATTTCCCCATGCGCAGCATAGTCATGTGCGGAGTATAATAACCCTGATTGGTCGGCTCTGATTTTTGGTGCAAGGGCCGTTGAAACAGGGAATCCTTCCGGGCGCAAACGTTCAACCACTTTTCTTAAAAAATTATTGTAGTTTTCCTTGTCCTCAGGGTACACATATTCAAAATCAATATTTACGCCATAATACCCTTTTTGTTTTAACATGGTTAATAAATTGGTAATAAGGGTATTTTGAATATCTGGGTTTCTTAAAATCAGAGCGGCTCGATCAGAATCAAACTTAGTACCGACGTAATTCGTAATGACCAGTAATGGTGAAACGTTTCCTGCCCGAGCAACTGTAAGGATGGAGGCATCATCTAATGGAGCAATTCCTCCCGTTTCTGTAACACTATGACTGAATGGGCTGATATAGGTAAAATATGGTACGAGCGGAGCTATCAGATTGACTCCTTTTTGACCCATATCAGTTAAGTAGGCATTTACTTCCATTGGTGTTTTGACGGTTTCGGGGATCCTCAGTCTTTGTCCAACATGAATCAACGCAGGATTTTGAATTTGGTTGGCCTGGACAATCGCTGCAACGATTACACCATAGCGATTGGCAATGATGGATAAGGTTTCTCCGGGTTGAACAATGTGGTAGATCACAGGAATGGTCAGAATTTGACCGATATAAAGTCTGGATGGGTCGGTTAGCGGGTTTGCATGGATAATATCCTGTACGGTTACACCAAAACGGCTGGCGATTAACCATAGGGTGTCTCCACTACGAACTACATACTGTTGATAGGGAGCTGGGATGATTAATGCTTCGCCTAAAACCAATCGGTTTGGATCTTCCAAACCATTGACTGTTACAATTTGGCTAATCGTGGTTCCGTATTTCTGGGAGATACTCCAAAGAGTGTCACCTCTTTGGACTACATGGAATTTCATCATCATCGCCACCTCAAAAGAAGCCTAATAAATACGCAATTTGTTTTTACGATATTCACAGAATATAATTTGGTGAATCGATTTTGTTCACTCAAGTATTTCATTTTGGAAAGACGGGTGCTTGGGGTGCTTTCATCAGTTTGATCATTCTTCAGGCATTGGCAAATGCTTGGCGGTATGTAGCCTGTAATTGAGCCGAAGCAAAGAGCAAGTCGGTTTCATACCAAAAAGCAAGTTAGCATATTTTGTAGTGTTTCATTTCAAAAAAAAATCTCTCCAGACTATGTGGAAGAGATGTTTTTTGAAATTTATGGGGGCGGCTGTTTCTCAGAGTACGCCGTGATTCCAGAAGCCATGCTTCATAACATTCCAGAAGCGGTGTCCTATGAGCAGGGGGCACTTGTTGAACCATCAGCTGTAGCTCTTCATGCTGTACGTCAGAGCAAATTGAAAGTAGGAGATAAAGCTGCTGTTTTTGGAACTGGTCCATCGGATGGGCCATCACGTTCGAACCTAGTAGTCTTCAATAAGCTAAAAAAACAGCCTGGATGCAGCCAGGCTGTTTTTTACTATTAATCCAATGGAGCTGCCATGTCTTATGCTTGCTGTTTTTCCATCCGATCGCTCGGCAAATAGGCAGCAAAAAGGGAGCCTGCGAGCGGAAGGAGTGAAAGAATAGTAAAGACGGTCGCAACACCAAAAATGTCCGAGATGCCTCCCATGAAGACAGAGCCAATTCCACCAGCCCCTACACCGAACCCGATGGACAATCCTGATGCCATCCCAATATTCTCAGGGAGCATGTGCTGCATATAGACGACGCTGACCGAGAAGGAGGACAGGACACTAAACCCAAAAAAGAGCAAGTCAATAACGGCCCATACCCCATGTACATAAGGAAAAATCAGCGCAAACGGAGTCGCAATCAGCATAGAAAAGACAAGTAAACGTTTCATACCGATTTTGTCTGACCAAAGCCCGCCAAAGAAGGTTCCGAGTGCACCCGCCCCAACAAAGACAAAACTAAGGATTTCCGACTGTTGAACGGACAGATTGTGCAAATAAAAAGGTAAAAAGATCACCACTCCAATTTGGCACCACGACCTTAAGATGATCACACAAGAGAGCAGACTGGCCCCGAGGATATTGTTGGTTCCTTTCAATACCTTTTTTCTATTCAGGTTAGCGGACTCTAATTTTTGCCGTAACCATGGCAGGATTTGCCCCGTTAGGACAAGGGATAAAAAGGCAACGGGAATGAGCCATAAAAGTCCGCGTATCCCTGAATGCGTGATATAAAGGGAAACCAATAAGGGACCAAAGGCCTGTCCAGAATTGCCGCCTACTTGAAAAATGGCCTGGGCAAGTCCTTTTTTAGAACCTGACGCAAGATGCGTCCCTCTGGAGGCTTCCGGGTGAAAGGCACCAGAACCCAGCCCAGAAATGGAAATAAACAGGAGAAGCCATCCAAGCGATGGTGCCAGCCCGGTTAAAGCAAGCCCCATGATGGAGCAAAACACCCCAGCTGGATAAAGCCAAATCCGGGGTTTCCGATCCGCAAACATTCCAAATAGCGGCTGTGAAACAGACGATGTTAAATAAGAAAGTAAAACCACTAAAGTGGATTGGGTATAATTAAGATGAAACCCGTGTTTGTATAATACCACTAAAGCCGGAACCATCCCTGTGGTGACCAGATCATTTAAAAAATGCGATCCGCTAAAGGTAAAAACCGCGCGACGAAATAGCGGTTCCTGAACTTTCGCTTTCGCTAAGTATTGAGGATTTGCTGACAACGATGACACCTTCTATTTGATAGTTTAAAAGCTATTTTTTTTGCCTTATTTATAATAGCTTAACAGAATAGAAATGTCATGTCCGAATCGAGGATTCTAACCAAAACAAGGCTTACTTACTTGTCTACAATCGTAACCTATGTAAAAATAGAATAGTATATTTTGATTTTTCTATCTTTTCTAAAAAATCCTTAGGAGGATTCCTCATTTGTTTAAAGAAACATTTTTGGAAGAATTGAAGCATCTAGCTAGTTTACAAGGAACACCTGGCCAAGAAATGAATGTAGTCAAATCCCTATTTGAGCTGTTTACATCTCTCGCTGATCAGGTAGAAGTTGATCATATGGGGAATCTTTATGCTTATTTACACGGGAATCAGCCTGGACCAACGCTTATGGTTTCAACCCATTCTGATGAAATTGGTTGTGTGGTCCGTGATATTGATGATCGAGGTTTCATAAGAATCGAGCGTACCGGTGGAGTGCTTGAAACACTTCTAGTGGGACGGAAAATAAGTGTGAACGGACACTTCGGTGTTGTCGGCGTCAAGGCAGGGCATTTACAAACCGAAGAGGAACGGAAAAAGGCACCAGGTATTTATGAATTATATGTGGATGTGGGAGCAAGTTCTAAAGACGAAGTTTTGAATATGGGGATCCAGATTGGCGACCCCATCACTTATATAAGTGAAATTGAGCAATTTACGAACAAAGATTTGATTTGCGGTAAAGCAATCGACAACCGTAGTTGTTGTGTACTATTACTAGAACTTTTTAAAGCACTGACAAATCGTGAATTTAGCGGGACTTTAGTGGGTGTTGTTGCTGTACAAGAAGAGGTAGGATTGCGCGGGGCAAAAGTGGCCACCTATAAAATTAATCCAGATTATGCACTTGTTTTGGATACAATTCCTTGTGCCGATACACCGGATAGTCTTGGAAGTGGATACCCAGTTGGCATCGGAAAAGGACCCGTTATTCCTGCTTTATCTGGCGGTTCCGTACGTGGAAATATCATGTCACCGCAAATGAAAAAATTAATGATCTCTCATGCTAAGAAACTGGATATCCCTTATCAGCTCGCTGTTATGACAGGTGCAACAACTGATATATCAGCCGTTCACCTTGAACGGGAAGGAATTCGCTCTGGTGCCATCACATTTGCCCGCCGGTATTCCCACTCACCAGTGGAAGTTGCTAATCTGAATGATTTTGAAAAAGGCTTGCAGCTGCTTCAATCCTTAGTAAAAGATTTGGGTAATTGGGGAGAAATGAGCTTTATTTAAACATTTGAATTTCCACTGAAGATTCTGTTTAAAAAAATTCATTAAAAATTACGAAATAGTATGTCTTTTAATCAGATTAAAAAGGCACCAATCTGCTAAGATTAGTGCCCACTTTTTAGATATTATTTAGAAAATACATGATGTCCAATAATCGTTGTAACATGACGTGATGAATTCCAAAAACTTGTTGAAGTTGAAGGATTATAGAAAAATAATGAACCATTTCCTCTACCCATTAAAGCTACTGCTTCATTAACGGCTCTTATCGAATCTGAATCCGCTGGTTGATTAATTTGTCCGTTTTCTACAGGTGTGAATGCATAATGCCCACCAGAAATTTGATAGATGACTCCAGGCACTGTTTTAGGGAATTTAGGGCTTAGCAAACGGTTCAACACTACGGATGCCACTGCGACTTTCCCAGCGTATGGTTCTCCCACTGCCTCTGCATGAACAAGTCGTGCCACTAGTGCTTTATCTGATCCTGTAATTGGAGAGTTCGGGATGACAATATTTTCTCCTGGATATATAGTTTTCCAATGATTAGCTGCTTCTAAGCTATTTAAGGGAACTCCGAATCCTGATGCAATCTTATAATAGTTTTGGCCAGGTGAAACCGTGTGAGTAAAAGTAGCCGCTTCAGATTTACTATTTAAAGTGAAGGCTGACATGGATAAGATAACTCCTGCCGCGATAACAAATTTTTTAAGTTTATTTAGTTTGTTTAATTTTTTCATGTTTTAGTACCTCCTAGTATTTCACTCGGTTGTTCTACTATTAGGATATCAAATGTAATATTTATTTTTGCGAACCAAGATTTGGCATGGATAAAAGGGTTCTCCATTCAATTGATATAAAGCAAATTTGATAGACTGTGTTAATATTATCCATTCAAATACTTTTTCCATTATTAAGTGAAGGGGGAAAAATAACGAAATATTATTACAAAACGTTTCAGGATTGTAACAATGTAAATTTAAATAAAATCAACATTATAATTTAACAGAACCTTTTTTTTAATAAAGGATTTTTCATTCTGGTTCAAGAATATTGGTTAGAAATTGGTTTTGACATGAAAGGAAGAGGAACTTGGAAAAAAACAAGCTTGAGAAAGAGTACGAGCAATTGATGATGGAATATACTCATAATCCCAACCCTGAAATGTTAGATCGAATATACAAAATAGCCGACAAACTAGTACTGGATGAGAAAACAGCCTACCATTTAAAGCATTTGGCTTTAGAGCGGCTTGAAGAGCTTGAAAAAGTAGTCGTACTCAATCCTTTGCTTCAGTACCGAAAAGCCGTAACCCTTTTATTAATGAAGAAAAAGAATCATGCATTAAAATTGTTTCGAGAAATCATTGAAGCAGAAAATGCAGAAACGTACATAAAAGATCGATGCCTAGGATATATTCTTCGGCACTACGACTCAGTCCTTCGTCTTAACGAAGCAGAAAGATACTTGAAAGAATTAAGGAATTCAATTGATTCTACAGCGTTACATATGCTGGAGGAAATTGAACTGTCTGGCATTTATAATTTTGAAGAAGATTTCGAAGCGGAAGAAACGTTAGAAGAGCCACTCCTTATTTTTACCTCTTTCGATCGAATGGAGCAAACATTTTCAAGAAAAGTGACTGAAGCCAGTTTTCGGCTTGGAAACCGTCCCAATGATTATGATCTATATTTAGATCTGGTGCAGCAAAAATTCTTTATTTTTGGAAAAGAAATCGAGTTTTCCAAAAGGGAAGTGGATGCCTTATTTTTGATGGCTAGAATGGGTCTGAATTGCAGCATTGCCGACCTATATTTTGCCGTATACCGAGAGATTTACGACCATCAGAAAAAACAAAAAGATAAATTGCAGCAATTTACAAGCCGGTTCCGCCGGGAAAAGCTGGCTCCCATTGGGTATGGTTTTCAAGGAACAAGTCTCCCGAATTCAACTTCATTTTGTCTACTTTATAACCGTCAATATGCTGACTATCTATTTGAATTAGGCTAAAAGCTGAGTGCTTTTTAGCCTTTTTTGTTTTTTAAGGAAAATGTCAGTGATTGTCAGTGCGAATGTTTATGATGAAGTTAATCAAATCGAATGGAGTGATACGCATGAATCATTACGTTTTTGTTTATGGAACGTTAAGAAAGAATGAAGGTAATCATTATTTGCTGGAGGATGCTAGGCTTGTGGCAGAGCAGGCATGGACCAATGGTCATCTTTATGATACCGGTTTAGGATATCCAGCCGTAAAAGAATCAAGCACTGGTAAGGTGTACGGTGAAATATATATAGTCAATGATTACCAGCTTGATAGATTGGACGAATTAGAAGGATACAAACCTGATGGAAACAACAATTTGTATAATCGTAAAAAACAAATCATTTTCCATGATACTGGTTCAGCAGAAGCTTTTATCTATCTAATTGCCAAACAGAATGAAACCATGTTAAAAAAGCAGATTACTTCAGGTGACTGGAAACTGAGAGGGCTTCCTGGCAAGACACAAAACTTATTGTATTTTGCTTACGGCAGCTGCATGGATGACAAACGCTTTAAAGAGGATGGTGTGGAGCATTATTTTCAGAACCTGGCAGGTGTAGGAATACTAAACAACTATTCTCTTCGCTTCACCCGTAAATCCTCCTATTACGGTATGGGGCGTGCTGACATCGTGGAGGCAGGTGGAAGAGTAGAAGGAAAAGTCTATGAAATTCCCACGAAGGATTTAAGAGAATACCTTTACGCCCGTGAAGGTGCACCCAAAGCCTATCGTCCTACCTTTGTCACCATCCAAATAAACGGAAAGAACGTGTCGGCATTAACCTTTGTGGTCACAAACAAAAAGCTAGAAATTGCTCCACCTGGATGGTATGAAGAGGAAATTCTATGCGGTGCAAGTGGTTTCTTAAGTGAGGACTATATCGCAAACATTCAAAAGCATGTAAACTCTTTAAAACTATCAAATAATGGAGGAATGTAGAAATGGCGACTTTTACTGCACAAATTCTCATTGGACAAAAGCATTCTTATGACGGTGGCATCATCAATATTACCCATTCTCTTTATCTTTCAGAAAATGACCGACCGGCATGGGTCTTAACTCCAACCGATGTCTTCAATGAGAATCATAATAAGCAGCCTAATATTATCTGGATTCCAACTCTAGAAAATATGCTTGAAGATGCATTGGTGATGATTGGAATGTACGTATTAAAAGATAAAAATCTCCTCTCATTGGCCAATCAATTTTTCAGGAATCCGAAGGAGAACTTTATAGAATTATATGATGATATCAATCCAGAAGAGTTGCAGGAATTGTACAAAATAGCGCGGCAAATAGAAGGCTCCCATAAAATCATGCTTTCTGTTTTTCAAGGCTCAACGATACGGAGTCAGCTATCAGCCTTGAAACAGTATCAAAATGATGTGGAGGTATGTGTATCCACTTTTTCAAAGGAGTTTTCACTTTGGAGTATGCGGTTTGAGATGAATGGAGAGTTGGATTGATGCCATGGGGTATTCCCATGGTTATTTCAATTTTATTATGAAAGTTTGCTTTTCTTTTCTTTTTCCAAACTAAAAAGGAATTTGGTATTTTTTGCAGAAGTTTTTTCTTAAGTAAAATCTGTGACTAAGCTTATAAAGGAGGAAAATGAATATGACCAAAAAAGTTATCCTAAGTAGAAAGGGATTTGACTCTTCTGCAGGCGGAAAGCCTAGTTTCGTTTATGAAGACCGGCTTATTTCGTTACCTATTCCTGGGGAAGGGTCAGGTATTCGTTATAAGGACATATTCTTTGATCAAAATACTAAGCTTGATAAAGTGATGCAAGAGGTAGGAATTAAACATTATGACTCTGATTGCCACCTAGATCCAGATTTAAAATTCGACTCAATTCAAAATCGTCATAAAGAATGGAATCCGGCATTCGGGCAAGCTGATATTCCAGAAAAAGTTTTAAGAAATAATAACGTAGGACCGGGGGATATATTTTTATTCTACGGTTGGTTTAAAAAGATTGATAAAAAAGATGGTAAATTTAAGTATATACAAAATGCTCCTAATCTTCATATCATTTTTGGTTTTCTTGAAGTTGACAAAATTGTCGATTTAAATGATCCAGATGTAATGATTCCTCAATATCTGGAGTATCATCCTCATGTCGTAAAAAAAGATAAATATTTAAATAGTAATCGACTTTATTTGGGAAAAAATGCTGGTACATTTCACTTTAATGACTCTCTAGTGCTGACAAGAAAAAATGAGAAACGGAGCAGGTGGGAATTACCAAGTTATTTTGAAAATGAAAAGTTCTTAGGTGGGACAAATAAATCCATTCTACCAAATGGGAATGTAAGAATTGAATTTATAGGGAGAAACAATCAAGAAGTTTTAATAACAGATTCTCGTGATGTAGTAGAATGGGCTGAAAAATTGGTTAAAACAAATCGTATCCAATCTAATCAAATCACTATAAAGTGACAATAGTAAACAAAGATTCAACAGTAATTTTCATATAGGAGTGAAAAAATGGGGAAATTTTATATTTCTTCACTTGGAGCAATATCCTGGCGAGAATTCCTTAAAAAAACAGCAAAAGTATCGAAAAATAAATTAGTAGAATTACAAAAAAATAAAGCTTTGTGAGGCCCGATTTTACTGGGTCTCATTTTTGTTTTTTCAAAAGTATGAAAATTATGTCTAATTAGACTAAATGTTTGTTTTAGTGGAAAAAATCAGGGTCTAAAATGGCCGAAATCTTGTCTGAAGCGAGTTAGACAACAATTTTGAAAACGATTACACTTCGAATATTAAGTTATGAAAGGAGATGTTATTATTTTGGATTGCTGTATAGCTTGTGGAAAAGAACTAGTTTCTTGGGAAAAAAACCGGGCGGAGTGCCTAGATTGCAGGGAAAAAGCTAATGAAACATATAGTGATTTTGAAGCACAAGATTAAACAGAACCAAATTCAAAAAGATAGGTTAATCAAGAAATCTCTAAATTTCAGGAGATTATCTGACTAAAGCAGATGTTTTAAATTACTAAAAAGACAGTTTATAACACCATGGTTGAAAACGTATTTTCAGGAACTGAAGTTAAAAGAATATCGGTACATTAAGAATGATAAGTGTGTAAGCGATTTCAAAAAAATAATTTGATGTATAAGGAGAGGAAACAAATGCAACTTAGCAAACAAGAATTGGAGAGCCAATCATTAACGCCGGAAACTTTACAGGAAGCTGTAGACCAGATTCAGGTCAATGGATATGTTGTATTCGAAGGTGCATTGCCAAAAAACTTAATTTCAGAACTGCAAACGACATTTTTTTCGATACTTGAATCAAACTTGAATCGTCTTAAAGCTGAAGCAAGACCTGTAAATGAAGAAACACCAAGGGGAAAAAATCGATACATGATGCATCTGCCATTTATTGAGCCATTTATTGATCCTCAAATTATTACAAGCCCATTCGTCTTACCAATCATGGATCAATTATTAGGAAAAGAATATACCATTCGCTATTTTGCATCAGATACGCCACTGCCAGGATCAGATTACCAAAATGTTCATTCTGATGATCAGCCTCTTTTTCCTGAATCGGACTTGACATTACCACCAGCTGCTCTTGTTTTAAATATACCTCTTGTAGATGTAACAGAAGAAAATGGGCCGATGGAAATTTGGCCAGGGGGATCGCATCGGATTCCAGAAAAACTAAACCATCCCAAACGCATTCAAGAACTTGCAGAGTACCTGCCATCTAATAGAGTTCTCATACCTGCTGGCTCTTTGTTAATCCGGGATCTTAGGATGTGGCACCGCGGCACACCGAATAATGCCGACACACCACGCCCTAATATCGCTTTAATTTATAATCGTCCATGGTATGTGCGTGATCACCAAAGTCCTCTCATAAATATTCCTAAAGATACATATGAACAGCTTTCGTCAAAGGCAAAAGAACTGTTCAGATTGGAGAACATTCAGTAATTTGGCACTTTAGGATGTAACATGTGAAGGGAGAACATATATGATTTCTGTTGCTTTACTTAGTAATTGGCATGTGCATGGAAAGGATTATGCACAAGAGGCGAGTGAAAATCCCAATCTTTCGATTAAGACTGTATGGGATGAAGTTCCTGAAAGGGGAAATGCATGGTCTGCGGAGCTCGGAGTTCCTTTTGAAGCAGATCTTCAAAAGGTGTTATCCAATCCTGAAATTGATGCGGTGATTGTTACCACTCCTACTAATCTTCATAAGGAGGTTATCATTGAAGCAGCAAAACACGGAAAGCACATCTTTACCGAAAAAGTACTGGCCTTTACGGTAGAAGATTGTAATGAGATTTATAAATACGTAGAAGCCGCCAATGTAAATCTGATGGTTTCACTGCCGAGACTGGTTGAACCTTATTATCTTTATGCCCAAGATATGGTCGATCGCGGTATTCTTGGTGAACTCAGTCTGATTCGTTGTCGTGTGGCACATGATGGTGCGATTCCATTTGCCGGTCATCCACACGGGTGGTTGCCAGAAACCTTCTTTGAACCGGAACCTTGCGGAGGCGGAGCATTTATCGATTTAGGTGCACATCCAATCTATTTAACAAATCGACTTGCTGGTCCAGCTGAAGCTGTTTCTGCTAGATTGCAGCCATTCCTTGGATATGAAGTGGATACGAATGCGGTTGCCATTGTAGAATATCTTTCTGGAGCGATGGGCATTCTTGAGACCAGCTTTGTCACAGGGTACAGTCCATTTTTCCTGGAAATACACGGAACAAAGGGTTCGTTATTGATAGAGGATGGGCAGATTAGAGTTAAGAGCAGTCAGTTTAAGGAAGACGGTTGGATCGTACCAAAGATACTTCCTCATAAATTGCCAAGCCCTATGGAACAATGGGTTGCACAAATTCAAGAGGGGATCACTCCATCCATAATGAAAACAGATGTCGTTGCACTGACTCAAATTAATCAATACGCAGCCCAATCACATCAAGCAGGAAACCGTATCTCTATCATTTAAAGATTTCCAATGCAGTATTTTACTAGGAGAGTGAGTTCATATGAATTGGATAAAAAACAAATTTTATCTGCCAATATCTTTAATATTATCGATGATACTAGTTACTGCTTGTTCTTCCAATAGTTCCGTTAATTCATCTGCCGACAACGGAACAACTTCTAATAATGCCAAACCACAAAAAATTACGGCGATTATCGATACGACGTTTGCATCCTATCTCCAAAAAGTGGGTGCGGAATTTGAAAAGAAATATGGTGTAAAAGTTGATTACATTACTACGGATTATAATAATATGCATGACAAAATCGTAACCAGTCTTGCCAGCGGCAGTTCAGATGTTGATTTAGTCGAAGTCGATACTGTTTGGACCAGCGAATTTGCAAAATCGGGCTTTCTGGAGCCACTGACAAAATATGCAACTGCTGATACTAAGAATCAACTTGTTCCAATTTCTTATAATCAGCGTGTGCTGGATGGCCAATTATATGCATTTCCAGTTAGTAATGAAGGGAAATTTTTGTATTACAATGAAAAAATGTTAAAACAAGCCGGATATGACGCTCCACCTAAGACATGGGATGAGTTAATTAGCATGGCCAAAACGATGAAAGACAAAGGAATCGCTAAATATGGGATTGTTTGGGGCTGGTCTCAAGCAGAAGGGTTAATATGTGATTACACCAATTTCCTCAACGCTTTCCACGGGAAATTTCAAGACTCCAAGGGCAATTGGGTTTTCAATCAAGGTGGCGGCCTTAAGGCTCTGGAGTTTATGGTGAGCATGATTAAAGATAAGAATTTAACCGATCCTTCATCTACCACTCTAAACGATGGGACTGTACTAAATACTTTCGCATCTGGTGGAATTCCATTTATGGTTAACTGGTCCTTTGGTGTTAACGCTTTAAAAAACAATCCAGACATTAAACTTGCGTTGGTTCCAGGTGAACCTGGCTTGTCACAAAGTTCAACTGTAACAGGTGGAGGAGCAGTCGGCATCGCCAAAACCTCCAAAAATAAAGAATGGGCTTGGAAGTTCATTGATTTTATGAACCAAAAGAGAAGTGATATTGTTGTAAATGACTATATTGGTAGTTTACCTGTTTGGAAGGACATGGTAAATAATCCTTCCTTAGAGGCAAAGTATCCTCAATTAGGGTTAATGACAAAGCAATTTGATTATGCCATGAGCCGACCAAATATAGCTGCATACTCAGATTGGTCCCATATTTTACAAGTTGCACTGACATCCGCTTTAATTGGTGATAAAACACCAAAACAAGCTTTAGATGATGCAAAAAAAGAAATCGATTCCAAAAATATTAAGTAACGAAGGGGGGCTTCCCCCTTTGAATAGCAAGAAATAATGTTTGGAAGGTGAACAAAAATGGATGGGGAATCGACATTAGGAGTGGAACAAACATTAGATTCCGTAGCGAAAAAAAGATCGCGAAGGAAGTTTTTTAAACACAGTGAAAGTGGTTTGGCATGGCTTTTAGTAATACCAAGCTTGATATTGATATTTGGCTTGACAATCTATCCAGTTCTATATTCATTTTGGCTAAGTTTGCATGCGAAAACACTACTCAATCCAATTTCAACGTTTGTGGGTTTTAAAAACTATATTACTATTTTATCCACTTCGGAATTTTGGAATTCTCTCGGAAGAACAATATACTTCGTTGTGATATCGTTGTCCGTTCAAACGATATTGGGTCTGGCAATTGCGATCGTTTTGAACAAAGAATTTATTGGGAGAAAATTTGTTCGTGCTTTAATCCTTTTACCTTGGGCTATACCAAATATTGTGAATGGTGTTATGTGGCAGTGGATATATAATTCCGATTTTGGTGCGCTAAATCATTTACTGATGCAATTGGGGATCATTAAAGAAAATATTCATTGGTTAAGCACGCCATTTTTAGCATTAAACATGGTAATCCTTGCTGATACTTGGAAGATCATACCTTTCTACGTCATGTTGTTTTTGGCTGGTATGCAAACGATTCCAAATGAGTTGTATGAAGCAGCCCGAATCGATGGTGCGAATAGGTGGAAAGGATTTTTGCATATAACACTTCCTATGCTAAAGCCTATTTTGTTGGTCATTCTAGTGCTGCGCACGATGCAGTGTTTTGGAGTATTCGATATTATTTATATCATGACCAAAGGAGGACCTGCAGACGGAACAATGGTAGTCTCGTTTTTAACCTACTTTAAAACTTTTAGTAATTTAGACTTCGGTATGGGTTCTGCGATCTCATTTCTTGTAGCAGCATTGATATTGGTGATATCCCTCGTATATATTAGAATATTGCGCACGGATGATTCCTCACTCTAGGGGGTACAGTATGAAAAAAATATTAATAAAAACCGGGTTTTATGTAATCGTCATAGCGATCGTTTTACAAACTATTTTGCCGTTGGCATGGTTGTTTATTTCTAGTATTACAAATAATGATGAATTGGTATCGAATGCGATGCATTGGCTCCCAACTCATCCAACCATAGACCGTTATAAATCTATTCTTTTTGGAAAATCTATCTCATTTCGAGGAGTGTCCCTCGATGCCCCTGCACAAATGTTTCGACAATCCATTGTGAATAGTCTGGTGATTTCAGCTTCTGTTACCTTAATATGCTTATTCTTCGGGACACTTGCAGCGTACGCACATGCCAGACTTCGTTTCAGGTTTAAAAATCAATTATTGCTTTTGTCAATTGCATTACAAATGCTTCCACCAATTGCAATTGTTATTCCGCTATATATTTTAGTCAAACAATTAAATATGACCAATTCTTATATCAATTTAATATTGATCTATTGTTCCATTACTGTGACTTACGTAATTTGGATTATGAGTGGATTTTTTAACAGCATTTCAAAAGAGATGGAGGAATCGGCACGGATCGATGGATGTTCGCGGATCGGGGCACTATTTAGGGTGGTCCTCCCTGTTTCTCTTCCAGGACTTGTGTCAACAGGAATTTTAAGCTTCTTAACGATATGGAATGAGTTTCTTTTTGCCATGGTGTTTATAAATGACAATAACTCAAAAACCATTGCACTGGCCATCGGTGAATTTTCAACTCAATTCAGTGTGGATTATGGAATGATGGCTGCAGGTGGCATTATTGCAGCAATTCCCCCAATTCTTATTGCATTTGGGTTTCAAAAATACATTGTTCAAGGACTTACGAATGGTTCTGTAAAGGGATAGGTTTTGGAGCAATAGGCACAAACGAAAAGAACATATTATGAATAGGGATTTCATATCTCAATTGGTAGTAGAATTGGTGAATACTGGATTATCGGCGGTATTGGGTGGGACTTACTATATTTTCTTATGTAGCTTATTACAATAAAACTTTTAAAATTAGTAGTGTATTTTCGATGTAGCCAGGAGTAATGGAGTATAGGTGGTACATATTGACTAGATTACGCAGGTTAAAATATCAAAGTTGTTTAAGAAATCGTACAGGTGACTTTAGCTTTACACGACGTGTTCCCTAGAAACTAGATAAAGGGAACATGCCGTTTCTTCTCAAAGTCCGGAAGTTGAGAAAGGGCTTAAATCGTAACATGCCTTGGGAAAAGGGCGCCTAACGCATTTATGTTTTGGTTTTATATTTATGATAAAGTGCTTTTTTATATATAAAAATTGTAAAAGGAAAAGGTGGCATGGTGAAAATAAACGATGTTGCAAAGCTAGCCAATGTTTCAACAGCAACTGATCAAGAGTTTTATCTAATAATAAAAATGTCTCTAATGACACTAGAAAAAAAGTATTAGAAATAATTAATGAATTAGATTACAAACCTAATAGACTTGCAACAAATTTACGCAAAAATTCATCAGAAACGATCGCCGTTATATTACCAAACATTGCAAATCCATTCTTTGCGGAAATAGTCAAAGGGTTTCGGGACGAGGCAATTAAAAAAGGATATCATATACTTTTATGTGATACGTGTAACGATTACGGTCGAGAAGAAGAGTTTGTAAAGTTAGTCAAACAGAGATTTGTTGATGGAATCATTTTGGCTACTGCAAGAATGCCTAAGAATGAGATTTATAAGTTAAGTCAGGGGTTACCTGTTGTATTAGCCTGTGAGTACATTGAGGACTATCAAATTCCTACCGTATCCATAGACAACGTTTCAGCAGCTCGTGAAGCAACTGAATATCTAATTGAACAGGGCCACAAACGAATTGGATTAATTACAGGTCCTCTGGAAGTCATATTAAGCCGAGATCGGGTTAAAGGTTACCGTCAGGCTTTGCTGCTTCGAGACCTTCCCGTTATGGATTTTTATATACAAGAAGGCGACTTTTCCGTCAAGTCTGGGTATGACATTATGATGAAGTTCCTAGCTAACAAAGAGAGACCAACTGCTATTTTTGCTGCTAATGATGAAATGGCAGTAGGGGCTATAAAGGCCTGCAAAAGTAAAGGTCTAAATATTCCGGATGACATTTCTATCATAGGATTTGATGATATTTCACTAGCTACACTAGTTGAGCCTGAATTGACAACAGTATATCAACCGAAAGATCAAATAGGAAGTCAAGCTATGAAAATGCTGTTAGCCATGATTGAAAAAAAAGATTTGAAACAAAAACAGATCGTTTTGCCTCATAAATTATTAATTCGTCAAACGACAAGCAAAAGGAAGGAAACTAAAAATTTCGTACTGCCCTTTTAAATGACGCCATGTAACAAGGTATAAGGAAAATTTTTAATCTCACTTCAAGAGTAATTTTGTAATTAAAAGTTTGTATGTATTAATATAGATTGTAATCTGCAATAGGCATTGGACACCTATACAAACACTGCTCATCATCCAAATCAAATCCTAAACACTTGATAATGTAGGGACACTCTTCTAATTCCTTCAATATTGCCATCATATAGATTTCACTTGTTGTTTTATGTGAAAAAACAATCAAACTAGTTAAGCTTGGTTTTAATCCAAATTTTCATTAGAAGTCGAAAAGGAGGGGCTGTTTTGTTGGATTTTCAAGAGATAGGGAAGAATCTCCCTTTTGGTTTGTTAATTGTAAATTTTAAAGGTGAAATTGTTACTGTGAACCAAATCGGCGAAAATCTACTAAGCCTTAGTCAATCGAATCGAAAGCCTATTCAAGAAGTATTACCAGGAAGCTCCATCATTAAAGTGATTAAGGAAGGGAAATTTGAACTTGCCCAATATAAATTGGAGGAGGAAATGTATGTCATTCATATGGCTCTCCAACCAGGAAAACTTGGTGCAATCATATTTATTCCTGAAGGCGTCATCCAAAACTTTTTAAACACTTCGCCAAGAGTAATCGAGTTAAAACAAGAACTGGAAGCCGTCATGAATTTAAGTGGAGAATTGGTGACCATAACGGATGCAAATGGGATTATTTTAAGAGTAAATAATGCCTGTGAGCGAATTATGGGTGTAAAGGAGCATGAATTTATCGGGAAGTCCGTATCCGAGATGGAAAAAAGCGGGGTCGTTAGTTCTTCTTCCACCAAGGATGTACTGGAGAAAAAGCAAAAAGTGACGATGAATCAAATAACCAAGTCGGGACGTCGATTGATGGTCGACGGCCATCCGATTTTTCATGATGATGGGTCATTATATAAAGTCATTAATATTTCGAAAGATGTAACGGAAATCTCAATTCTGCAAAAAAAATTGGAAGATACGAAGGGGTTACTAGATTTCTATCAAAAAGAAATTAGAATTCTTCAGAAAAACGATCAGGAAATGGTATATCGTTCAAAAGCGATGGAAGAGGTATATCATTTGGCAAGCAGAGTGGCGGATGTCGATGCTACCATTTTCCTGCATGGTGAAACAGGTGTGGGGAAAGAAGTACTTGCCAGGACGATTCATAAATTGAGTAATCGAAAAGATGAACCATTTATTAAGGTTAATTGTGGCGCCATTCCGGAAAGTATTATGGAATCAGAACTATTCGGATATTCAAAAGGGACGTTTACAGGCGGGAATAAAGAAGGGAAAAAGGGGCTTGCTCTGGCCGCCAACAAAGGCACATTATTTTTGGATGAAATTGGCGAATTACCATTAAATTTACAAGCAAAACTACTTCAACTCCTTCAGGAAAAACAATTTACCCCTCTTGGAAGCATTACACCCGTACAGGTCGATGTTCGCTTTATTGCTGCGACAAATCGGAATTTGGAGGACATGGTAAACGATGGGAGCTTTCGGGAAGATTTATATTATCGCTTATATGTAATCCCCATCACCATCCCGTCGTTGGCTGAAAGAAAAGAAGATATTCCATCATTAATAAATTATTTTACTGAAAAATATAGTCATAAATATAAACAATATAAATCATTTGACCCTGAAGTCATTCAGCTTTTTATCGATTATGAGTGGAAGGGAAATGTGCGGGAACTGCAAAACACCATTGAAAGACTGATTCTGACAGTCCCTGCTTCACAAATTGGAATTCATCATCTTCCGGAAAAATTTATAAACACAAAGCCGCAAATGAAAAAACGCTTTCACCCCCATTTAAACCTAAAACAAGAAGTAGAACAATTTGAAAAGCAGCTTCTGATCCAAGTTTTAGAAACCTGTGCGACAATGAAGGAAGCAAGCCAAAAACTTGGCGTCGATGCCTCTACCATCACGAGAAAAGTGCAAAAGTACGGAATTAACATTGCAAAATTGCAATTTCATGTGTAAAGATGCAATGTTGTATTTTTCGCCAATTTATCTGAATATTTTTAATAATAAAATATTAACTCGTTGCATTTCTGCAATTTTTACCGAACGTTTTGATGAAAAAAAGCGAATTTTTCGCTTTTTTTATTTTGGCATTAATCTTGCATTAATAATGATTGAAACAATTTATTTGGAGGTAGATTACATGAAACTATTTGGAGTCGATGTCGGAGGAACATTTACAGATGTAATTTTTAATGACACGGAAAGACGATTCACAGCGATTCATAAAGTCCCGACAACGTTGGAAGATCCGTCTACTGGTGTGGTTCAAGGAATACTTGAACTTTGTGAACGTCAAAATATTGCCCTGGATGAAATCGATCATGTTTTTCACGGAACGACTATTGCTACTAATGCCATACTTGAAAACGATGGGGCCAAAACCGGCATGATCACGACGGAAGGATATCGGGATATCATCCATATTGGAAGACATCAACGTCCGCAAAACTATTCCATCATGCAAGAGATTCCTTGGCAGGACCGCCCATTGGTACAGCGGAGAAATCGTCTGGCTGTTAAGGAAAGAATGGGTCCGGCAAAGGCTCAGGTGATTACTGCATTGGAGGAAAACGAAGTTCGTGGAGCTGTAGCTACCTTAAAGGAAAGCGGCGTTGACTCCATCATCGTTAACTTTTTATTTTCCTATATTAACCCTCAGCATGAACAACGGGTAAAAGAAATTATAGCGGAAGAATACCCAGAGGCTTTTGTCACGATTTCTTCTGATGTTTCTCCGCAGTTCCGTGAATTTGAGCGGTTTACAACTGCCTCACTCAATGGGTTTGTCGGCCCAAAGGTAAAGCACTATATTCAAAATCTCGAGCAGCGTTTAAAAGATTCAGGGATTTCAGCGGAACTACATATTATGTGTTCAAATGGAGGAGTCGCCACTCCTCAGACGGTATCTGAAAAACCAGTTAATACATTGCTGTCAGGTCCTGCTGCAGGGATTCTTGGCGGAGCTTGGGCCGGAGAATTAACGAATCGTGAAAAGTTAATTACGTTTGATGTAGGAGGAACAAGTGCCGATATTGGCATTATCACGGATAGCGGCTATAGTGAATCGTCCACCCGCGATACATGGATTGCCGGATACCCTGTAATGGTACCGATGATTGATATTCATACCATTGGGGCCGGCGGGGGAAGTATTGCGCACATTGATGAGGGAGGAGCATTCAAAGTAGGGCCGAGAAGTGCCGGGTCACGCCCGGGACCTGCTTGCTACGGTCATGGCGGTTTGAAACCGACGGTCAGTGATGCCAATGTGGTTCTCGGAAGAATCGATGAAGAGAACTTCCTGGGCGGAGAAATGAAAATTTATCCGAATGCCGCCTATAAGGTCATTGATGAATTGGCTGAAAAATTAGATCTAAGCAGGGAAAGAACAGCAGAGGGTATCCTGCAAATTATGAATAACAATATGGCGAATGCGATTCGTGAAAAAACGATTCAAAAAGGGGAAGACCCAAGGGAATTCTCACTGGTGGCCTTCGGTGGTGCGGGCCCGCTCCATGCCGTAGATGTTGCGCAGATCTTAAATATTCCGGAAGTGATTATTCCTCTGTATCCTGGTATTAATTGTGCAACAGGCCTACTAACAACTGACTTAAAATATGACGTGATTAAAACGGAATTTATGCTAAGTACGGATCTGGATTTCCTCAGCTTGAATGAAGATTTTAAAGCTTTGGAAGAAAAGCTGATTCAGCAATTAATGGATGACGGGATTTCTGAACAGGATATTCAAGTGGCAAGAAGTGCAGATTGCCGCTATGCTGGCCAGGGATATGAACTGCGGATTGATTTGCCAAGCGGTGTACTCGATGAAGAAACAATTGTTGAAGCATTCAATAATTTCCATGAAAGTCATCGCGCTGAATACGGTCACAGCTTTACTGAAAGCCCAATTGAATTTGTCAATATTCGTGTTACCGGTTTAGGGCTAATGCCAAAAATTGAAAAGCAGGTCATTCATCACAGCTACAGCCTGGAAGATGCGTTATTGAAAACAGGAGAAACCATTTTTAATATCAATGGAAATCTTGAAAAGGTAGAAACAAAGTTTTATCAAAGAGAAAAGATTCCTGTTGAAACAGAATTTTATGGACCTTGTATTGTATTGCAAAAAGACACAACAACCGTGATCCCTCCAAATTGTATGGCTTTTATCGAAGAATACGGAAATATGATCATTAAGGTAGGTGTATAATCCATGACACAAGTGAAAACGAAAGTAAACAAAATTGACCCCATTACGGTTCAGGTTGTTCTGGGGGCATTAGAAAACGTAGCGATTGAAATGGGGCACAAATTGGCGAGAATGTCCTATTCCAGTATTATTCGAGAATCAGAGGATTTCGGTTGTGCGCTTGTGGACATTAAAGGGCAGCAGTTATGCGAGTCCTCCCATAGTACACCACTTCAATCCGGTCCGATTCCCGGATATGTTGCAGGGATCCGCCAAATCATGGAGGAGCGCAATGATACTTTTCATCCAGGGGATGTCATCATGCATAACTCTCCTTACCACGGAGCCTCGCATGGACCCGATGTAGGATTTTGTATTCCGGTATTTTATAAAAATGAACTGATTGGTTTTTCCGTAACAACCGCACATCATTTGGATATCGGGGCTTCTACACCGGGCAGCTGCGGAATTGTCGATGCGGTAGATGCCTATGCGGAAGGACTGCAATTTAAAGCAATAAAGGTATATGAAAAAGGAGTAAAAAACAAATATATCTGGGATCTGTTGCGGGATAATATCCGTGCTCCGAAAATGGTCGTCGGGGATATGGAAGCGCAAATTGCGGCAGCAAAAATTGGTGCGCAAAGATATATTGAAATCATTGAAAAATATGGACTTGAAACTGTCGGGGCCGCAAGTGAAGAGCTGATGAACTATTCGGAAAAAATGATGCGCGATGCCATTCTTAAGCTCCCTGATGGAGAATATACGGCTGAGGGCCATCTGGACGGTTATTTAGACAGCGATGATCCAACGAAAAAGGACTTAACCATTAAAGTAACCGTAAAGGTTGAGGGCAGCAATATTACGGTTGATTTAACAGGAACTTCTCCGCAAGTGCCGGACAGGCCGATCAATTTGCCGTTAGTGGGAACCGTTGATATTGCCGTGTATTTAACCTTAAGATCAGTATTATTGGATTCGACTATTTACGGGAATTTCCCGCAAAACTCCGGTTTAAATCGCCCGGTAAAAATCATTGCACCGAAAGGAACCTTGTGTAATCCTATTTTCCCGGCACCAACGATTGCACGATTTAATGGCGGAAATATTGTTGCGGACACATTGATGAAGGCACTTGCACAGGTTGTGCCCCATCAGGTGAGCGCCGGTGTCGGAAACCTTCAGGTCATTGCCTTTAGTGGCAAAAATAAAGAGGGGAATTACTGGGTCCATATGGATATCATGGAGGGAAGTTACGGCGGACGGTTTGGAAAAGATGGAATGGATGCCGTCGATACTTTATATGCCAATACAAGAAATAACCCGATTGAGGATATTGAATCGCACTACCCGTTAAGAATCAATCGTTATGAACTGAGAGATTATGAATGTGCTCCTGGCAAATGGCGGGGAGGAATCGGTTCGATCCGGGAAGTGGCATTTTTGGAGGATGGCGGTTTTTCCGTTGAAGCAGACGGATATAAATATGCCCCATGGGGATTTGACGGAGGAGAAAATGGAGCAGTTGGTAGTCTTTCTATCCAAGAGGCCGGAAAAGATCAACCGGTGAAAGTTCCTTCCAAGCTTCCGAACAAACAAGTGAAATCTGGAAGCAAAGTCCAATTTGTCGGACCTTGTGGCGGAGGCTATGGAAATCCCTTAGAAAGAGACCCGGAAAAAGTCCTGTCCGACTATTTGGACGGATATATTACAAGAAATAAAGCTTTAGAGGAATATGGCGTCGTGATCACGGATAAGGAGACCATCGACTCTGAAAAAACAGATCAAATTAGAAAAAATATTCTGTAAACCCAATATATAAAGAGTGGAAGGAGGGGGAGCATGCAAACAGTTTCCAAGATTAATGGTGAAAGACTTTATCAGCGTGTAATGGAATTAGGGGAGATTGGAAAAACCGAACACAATGGGGTACAGCGTGTAGCTTTAAGCAAGGAAGACCGGGAGGCTCATATTCTCGTTTCCAAGTGGATGGAGGAGGCCGGTCTTACCGTCTCCCATGACCACTTTGGGAATTTAATTGGTAGAAAAGAAGGGAAAAACCCTAACTTACCGGTTGTGATGATTGGATCCCATATTGATTCCGTAAAAAATGGCGGAAAATTTGATGGTGTAATCGGGGTTTTGGCAGGAATCGAGGTGGTTCATGCCATTTCCGAATCGAAGCTTAACCATGAACATCCGATCGAAGTGGTAGCGTTTTGTGAAGAGGAAGGCTCCCGATTTAATGATGGACTCTTTGGAAGCAGGGGGATGATTGGGAAAATAACGTTAGAGGATTTAAATATCATAGATGATGAGAACATTACCAGATTTGACGCTCTTCAATCCTTTGGCTTTGGTATCAATCCCAATTCCATTGAACAGTCCATCCGCAAAAAGGGTGAAATCAAGTGTTATTTTGAACTGCATATTGAGCAAGGGCCTTTTTTGGAAAAGAACGATTATCCGGTTGGAATTGTCAACGGGATAGCCGGTCCCGCCTGGTTCAATGTCACATTAACAGGAGAGCCTGGTCATGCCGGAACCGTCCCGATGAACCTCCGAAGAGATCCATTGGTAGGTGCCGCGGAAATCATTCAAGAAGTAGAAAAACTTTGCATGGTTGGGCCAGAGGCCCCTACTGTCGGGACGGTCGGAAGGATTGCCGCATTTCCAGGAGGAACCAATATAATTCCTGAAGCGGTAGAATTTTCACTGGATATTCGGGATATTGACCTAAATCGACGAAACCGTATTATTCAACAAATAGAGGCGAAGATTGAGCAAGTATGCAACACCAGAGGTTTGGAAGTTGCCATAGAAAAAAATATGGCTGCAGCTCCGCTAAAATGTTCAGACAATCTTATCCAATCATTACTGGGTACGAGCAAGGACTTAGGACTGGATGCTCCTTTGATGGTGAGCGGAGCAGGGCACGATGCCATGTTTCTCGGAGAAATAACAGAAATGGGGATGGTGTTTGTCCGATGCAGAGATGGAATTAGCCATAGCCCGAAAGAATGGGCAGAATTAGATGACATCGCTGCAGGAACAACCCTGCTCTATGAAACCCTTTTAAAACATATATAAAATTCTTGTCTGGCAGTCATCTTTTACTGCCAGACAAAGGATTCACCCGTTTTGTCTTTACAGAATATTTAGTATCTTAAAACAATCTCCTTATGTCCACTGCAAAAAGACAATATAAGCAAATTGTCCACGGATGGTGCCTGTCACCAAAATTGACACCAAATTTAAAATAAAGGAGAAGTGGTCTATTTGGATTCTAAAGATATTACGATTAGTAACCCGGATTCTTCATTATTTAATGAAGACCTTGCACCGGTACCCAAGGAAAAGAGGAATTGGGGCTGGCCATCTTATACGATGGTCTGGATGGGGATGATTCACAATATTGTTTCCTATGAGCTTGCAGGAGGCTTGATTGCAATTGGAATGAGTACCTGGCAAGCACTAGCTGCTGTTGTCCTTTCCAATGTATGCCTAATTCTTGGACTTTGGTTTAACAGTGCTGCTGGAACCAAATATGGTGTGCCATTCCCTGTATTGATCAGGGCATCGTTTGGTCCAAAAGGGGCACATGTCCCTGTTTTGCTTCGTGCTTTTATAGCCATTTTTTGGTTTTCGGTGCAGACGTATGCGGGTAGTAAAGCAGTTGGTGCGATCATTAGTGTAATTTATCCTAGCTGGACTGCTCTTGGTGCTCACACGTTTTTGGGAATGGGACTAAATGATTGGATAGGATTTGCTATTTTCTGGCTGCTGCACGCCTGGGTCATTTCGCATGGAATGGAGCGGGTCAGGAATTTTGAAATGTGGGCTGGTCCTTTAGTAATCGTGTTAGCTTTAGGATTGGTGTTTTGGTCTATCAAGGTGGCACATGGTATAGGGCCCATTTTCTCCATACCGGCAAAACTATCAGGCGGGACATTTTGGAACAGCTTTTTCATAGGTGTTACGGGAATGATTGGAGCGTTTGCTACATTAGTTTTAAACATCCCTGACCTCACACGTTTTGCCAAAAGTCATAAGGACCAAGCAATCGGTCAGGCTGTGGGATTACCAGTGATGATGACGTTTTTTGGTTTAATGAGCATCATGATTACCGTGGGAACCGTTATTGCTTTTGGTAAACCAATTACCGATCCGGTACAACTCCTACTTCAATTTAAAGATCAACCGGTTGTAGTCATTTTGGGGGCATTTGCCCTATTAATTGCCACTCTCTCAGTCAATGTTGTTGCAAACGTTGTATCTCCGGCATACGATTTAATCAATTTACTTCCTAGTAAACTCAATTTTGTTAAAGCAGGTATGATTTCAATTGTCATTGGCGTATTTTTTGCACCATGGCTTTGGTTCAATAATTCGGGCTTAGTTTTTAATATTGCGGGAGCTATTGGAGGAGCTTTGGGACCAGTGGCAGGAATTATGATCGTAGATTACTATTTAATAAAAAACAAAAGATATGATTTAAACAGTTTCTTTGTAAAAGAAGGAGAATATATGTTTAGAAATGGCTGGAACCCGCGGGCATATGTCGCGATGGCATTAGGGGTAATTGTTGCCTTGATTGGACTTGTGGTTCCTGCACTACAGTTTCTCTATACCTATAACTGGTTTTTAGGGATCATCGTAGGTGGGTTTTCCTATTATTTCTTGATGAGGCCAACTCAAAGCCAGTCTGTATCAACATTGGTTGAAGAGGGAGTAACAGTAGAATAAAACGAAATTTAAGAAATTGATAGGGAGGAAACATGAAATGAAAATTAAAGTAATCAATCCGAATACAACTTGGGAAATGACAAAAGGAATTGAACATGCAGCCCTATCTGCTGCACGTCCAGATACAGAAATCCTTGCTGTAAGCCCAAAAATGGGCCCAGCCTCCATTGAATCTTTCTATGATGAGTACTTAAGCATCCCTGGTGTGCTTGAAGAGGTCAAAAAGGGAGAGGAAGAAGGGGTAGATGCATTTGTTATTGCATGCTGGGGAGACCCTGGTTTACAGGCTGCAAGAGAAGTGACTGACAAACCAGTTTTAGGGATTGCAGAATCATCGGTTTATTTAGCATCCATGCTTGCAGCGAGATTTTCTGTTGTCACTGTGTTACCAAGAATTAAAACGATGTTAGAAGACCTCGTTGATTCCTATGGGATGAGCAAAAAGATCCTAAACATTAGATGTACCCCTTTAGCTGTCCTTGATTTTGAAAGAGATCCTGAAGGTGGCATTGAAACGCTAAGACAGGAAGGAAAAAGAGCGGTGGAGGAGGATAAGGCCGAGGCAATTTTACTTGGCTGTGCAGGGATGGCGGAATTTGCTGACAGCCTTGAAAAAGAATTAGGTGTACCCGTTATTGACGGAGTAACAGCAGCTGTGAAATTTGCTGAATCCATTGTCGATCTAGGGAAGAAAACAAGCAAACTAAAAACCTATAAATACCCACAAAAAAAGGAATATGTAGGGGTGCTGGAAACATTTGGGCAAAGTAAATCTCCCATAAAATAACGAGTAAAAATATTGTGACCAGTTATGTATAAGATGAGTTCGTATCGCTTATTTAAATGGATACAAGTAGAAATTCTTGGAAATCTCGGAGAATATTTTAGTTAATGCAATGAGTAATATAACTTAAAACCAGTGCCTAAGAATAAGGCACTGGTCAGACTGTCGACAAATCCGAGAAAAATCGGGTCTGCCGGCAGTCTTTTTTGTATAATTGATATATGAAGATTTTAATGAGGTGGATACTATGCTTTCAAAAAATACACAGATGAATCGTGACCAAATAGAAATGATAGCTTTAGAACAACTTGTACCTGCGAACCATTTGGTTCGCAAAATAGAAGCTGCCATAGATTTCTCATTTATCTATTCACTTGTACAAGATATGTATTCATCTGATCGAGGTCGTCCGAGTATTGACCCTGTAGTATTGATTAAGATGGCGTTTATCCAATATACCTTCGGTATTCGCTCTATGCGTAAAACTATAGAGGAAATCGACACAAATATTGCTTATCGTTGGTTTTTAGGCTTTGGATTTTATGATAAAGTACCACATTTCTCAACCTTCGGTAAAAATTACGAAAGACGTTTCAAGAACACTGATTTGTTTGAGCAGATTTTCTATCGTATTTTGAAGGAAGCTTCTGATAAAAAATTAATAAGCAGTGATCACGTTTTTATTGATTCCACACATGTTAAAGCAAGTGCAAATAAGCGTAAAATTGAGAAGAAAGTCGTTCGAAAAGAAACCAAAGCATATGAAGCGCGATTACAAGAGGAGATTAATAGTGACCGCGAAGATCACGGGAAAAAGCCATTTCCTCCAGATAAATTTGAAAAGGAAGAAAAGGAAGAAAAGAAAGAAATTAAAGAAAGCACCACGGACCCAGAAAGTGGTTATTACGTAAAGGACGAGCGTACTAAACAGTTTGCTTACTCATTCCATACAGCTGCTGATCGAAATGGTTTTGTTCTGGGTACGATTGTTACACCAGGGAATATACACGATAGCGTTATTTTTGAACCACTTCTAGAAAAGGTCATTGAAAAACACGGGAAACCTGAGGCTGTTGCTGCTGATGCTGGATATAAAACGCCTGCCATTGCCCAATACTTATTTGAAAATGATATAACGCCTGCATTACCTTACACTCGCCCTCGTACGAAGGATGGCTTCTTAAGAAAGCATGAATATGTTTATGATGAATACTATGATTGTTATATCTGTCCGAAAGGACAAATATTAAAATATGCAACAACGACAAAGGAAGGTTATCGACAATACTTCTCTAACCCCATTGAGTGTAAAAATTGCCCATTATTATCACAGTGTACACAGAGTAAAGAACATAAAAAACTAATTCAACGACATGTGTGGGAAAACTATTTAGAAGAAGCCGACCATCTTCGTCATACAGAAGAAAATAAAACTATATATGCAAGACGTAAAGAAACGATTGAGCGTGTCTTTGCGGATGCTAAGGAAAAGCATGGAATGCGATGGACAACCTTAAGAGGTCTAAAAAAATTGTCTATGCAAGCGATGCTTACTTTTGCTTCCATGAATTTGAAAAAGATGGCCAGCTGGACATGGAAAAGTCCGGTAATGGGGTAAATATATGAATAAGATAAGTCTAAGTTTTGCTCTTACGAGCAAAAGTCCAACAAAAAGGCATCCGAATGGACACATTCGGATGCCTTTTGTCTACAATCTGAGAGCTTAAGCAGCTCTTTTTCTTATCTAACTACATGATAAAAGGGATACAAAGAATCATAACTTCTCATAAAACCGTTGAATCTTATTTGCCATAAGATTTCTCCGTTCAACTAAAAATTCCTCGTAGTTGGTTCGGTCTAAATTAAATAAAGTTGAAGGAACACAGTTCATCATCATGTTTAATTTTAATTCATCTTCACTTGTAATTTCTCCTATCCTGATTTCTCCGCCATTGCACTGTCTGTTTACTATTCCCATATAATCTGAAGGAGCTTTATCCTTTATTGAGAGGTTAACTATTTGTTCGGTGTAAACATAGTTAGCAATTTGGTTATATTTCCCTCGATTATTAATTCCATTCTTCTGAAGATATTTTTTAGGGAAAATATGATGAACATCTCCACGTTCTTCAATTAAGTTGCTAACAGTAATTGATTTCGATAAAAAGGCATTATCTTTATCATAGATTTGTGCCATGATAAATAAATTGAAATAAGGACTACTTGTCACAGAAGTGTCTAAGTTTGTGACTAAAATATTGTTCCAATAAGCTTCGGAAAGCTCGCCAGCCTCTACACTCTTCAGATAATTGAAAGGTTTATCGGTAATATTAAATCTCCGAATATCAAACTCAAACATAGTTTCAGGTGATCCAGAATACCTTTCTGTGAGGACCGACAATACGAGCCACTTTCGAACAATTTGATTAATTTCATTTCCATCAATATTTTTTGCTCTTAGTAAAAGAAAGAGTGTATATGCAAAGTTTAATGCATTTTTGGAGCGTATAAGCTTTGGTGTAATAATTCCTGCAGACTTAACAATCATCACAAAGCGTTTAAAATTTGTTTCATTAATAAACTCAAGAACGCCAGCATTTAAATTTTGAAATGAGGATTCAATTATTTCTTCCTTATATTCTCTTGTTTCAAAATCACGCCCAGAAAGCAAACTGACCAAATTTGAAATTTTTCCTCTTAAAAATTTATATGTAAAAGCAACCCTTAATAAATCAGAATAGCTTGGTTCATAAATGGAAGAGTGGTAATCTTTAACCCATTTTATTTTTTGAAAATTATGTGTTGATGCAAATTCTCCATCATTATTTTCTATATTTGAATAATCAGCTGGATTTTTAATCAAGTGACAGAAATAATCTATGGTTTTTCTAATTTTAGGTCCTTGATAAGATTCATTAACAGTTATCTTGGACATTGCAAAATCTGCTTGGCTTAGGACAACGCCAGCAGAGTTTATTCTAATAAATATTTCTGTTACTGTTTCAATATCAAGGGTATGGGATAGTTCAATCATCCCGATACTACTGTACTTTATTTGGATCAATTTTTGGAGAACTCGATTCATTTCATTATGTCCCATTTCAGAATTTATCGAACAGTAGTCATTTATATAACTGAAAGAATTGAATTCAGGTGAAAAAATGTCAGCAATATCTGGGATCCATTTAACGTTTTTAAGAATAGCAGGGTTGCTTACTTCAAACTTTTCTTCAATAGGATTGAAAGCTATACGGATTTTCTTCTTTTTATAATTGGAGTCTACAACTTCCAGGCCTGTTATGGCAGCAGTTAAAGCTGTGATTCGTTGTTGTCCATCTATCAGGATTTTCTTTCCCATTGAGATAGAACCATCTTTAAGTTTTGTATCAGGATTTTGCCATGTAATGATATATCCTACAGGATAATTTTTATAAAGTGAATCCATTAAATCCCTTACTTTTGTTGCATCCCAAACAAAGGGTCTTTGAATTTCTGGAATGGCTATCATTTTATTCTTAATCCAACTAATAATCGATTCAACAGTACTATTATTAACCGTATAATTAGACAATTTATGCACTTCCTTATTTATGCAGTATAATTCAATTATAACGTAATTTCTGGATCAATTTCCATTTAGTTAGTATATCTGGAAAACTCTAAACCTATTTTTCATCAATATGGTATTATTTATATTTAGGATAACAATCACAGGACTAAAGGACTATAATGTTAAAGTTATTATCTTTATTGAACAGGGAGTTTAACAAGAGGTGGAACTTGACAGTGAATATAGATCAAAACCTTATATTAGTAAAACGAGAAGATAAGACTGAGCAAATTGACTTTTTTCAATATAGAAATGGTAAATGGCAAGTTAAATACCTGAATAACACGAAAGTATACCAGTACAATAATGAAAACGTTATTTGGCTTAAAGATCCTAAAATAATAGATCATGAAACCAACGTGATTTATGAGAATAATCAACCAATAACAGGCATTATTAAAATTCTTGATTTTGGTGAATATGTAAAACTTGTATTTAAATCCGGGTATAAAAAGGTTTTCAAACGAACATGTATTCTAATTGAAGAAACATGCTTAAATAATCAAACTGCAAATAATACATTCGAATATTTAAAAACAATTGCGAATCATGTTAGTATAAAGCTTGAAGAGGGTATTAGCTTTTTGAGGAAGCAGTATAATACTCTAATAATGATAAGTCCAAGAAGTGCACTATCTTCATATTTGGAGAGAAAACCTATAAATGAAAAAAATAAATTTGAACAAGCTATCTTCCCGTTTGGATTTAATATTAGTCAAAAATCGGCAACAGAAAAAGCACTAACGAACCAGATAAGTGTAATTGAAGGACCTCCTGGCACCGGAAAGACCCAAACTATTTTAAATATCATTGCAAATGCAATAATAAACGACAAATCCGTTGCAGTTGTCTCCAATAATAACTCTGCAACAGCTAATATTCTTGAAAAGCTCCATAAATATAATGTGGATTTTATTGCTGCTTATTTAGGCAATAAGGATAACAAAGAAAGATTTTTTACAGATCAGAAAAATACATATCCTGAAATGAATGATTGGATCATTACACATTCAGAGTTTCATGAAAAAAAGGAAGGTTTAAAGACAGCGCAAAAAAAGTTAGATGAAATGCTTGAAAATCAAAATAAACGGGCTGCTTTAAAGCAGGAAAAAACTTATCTTGAAACAGAGTTTGAGTATTTCAAAAAATATTTGGATGATTCAAATTTAAAGAACATCAAATTAGGATCCCTTTTAAAATTTAACGCAGATAAGATTTTGAAAATTCTGGTTGAATACAAACAAAATATAAATAAAGGTAAAATGACATTTAGAGAAAAGGTTTATAATTTGTTTTTTCGCGGAATTTATAATTTGAAATTTTATAGATATCCACCTGAAATTGTTATTACTTTTTTACAAAAATCGTATTATGAAAAAAAAATTCATGAAATACACCTTCAAATTGATTCCTTTTCAAAAATGATCGAAAATTATAACTTCGAAATGGAATTGGAAAAATTCAGTCATGAATCTATGGAATTATTTAAGGCGAAATTGGCCGAAAGGTATAAAAGTGGATATAGGCCATCTTTTACAAGTGATGCTCTCTGGAAAGAAAAGGACTTCAATTCATTTATAAAGGAATATCCAGTAATCTTAAGTACAACTCATTCTTTGCGTAATTGTGCGGTAAAAAATTATCTATTCGATTATGTAATTATTGATGAGGCTTCCCAGGTGGACGTCGTTACAGGAGCCTTAGCACTATCCTGTGCAAAAAATGCCGTCATTGTGGGTGATACTAAACAGCTTCCAAACGTTGTACCGGTTGAAATGAAGAAATTAGCGGATAGAATTTTTGAATCTTATAAGTTGGATGATCCATACAATTATGCCAATCAAAGTTTATTATCTTCTTTCCTAAGTTTGTACGAAAATATACCTAAAACCCTATTGAGAGAGCATTATCGCTGTCATCCCAAAATTATCGGATTTTGTAATCAGAAATATTATAATGATGAATTAATTGTTCTAACAAATGAACATGAAAATGATAAACCTTTGGTTTTGTATAAAACCGCTAAAGGAAATCATGCAAGAGGGAAGTTAAACCAAAGACAAATTGATATTGTTATTAAGGAAATCATTCCTGAATTTAATAATAAAAAACAATCGGTTGGGGTTATTTCTCCATATCGGTTACAAGCTAATTCACTTAAAAAAGAAATAGGAAATCAAAATATTGATGTAGATACTGTTCATAAATTCCAAGGTCGGGAAAGAGATGTAATCATCCTTACTACGGTTGCAAAATGAAATTACAGTTAATGATTTTGTTGACGATCCGAATTTGATTAATGTTGCTGTTTCACGAGCTGTAGATAAGTTGATTGTTGTTGTATCCGAAGGTAGTGAGCAATGGAAAGGAACTAATATAGGGGATTTAATTAGATATATTCAATATAATAATTTTGATATCATTGAAAGCCAAATCTATTCTGTATTTGACCTTCTTTACAATAGTTACTCAGAAAAATTATTAGAAGTAATGAAAAGGAGTAAAAAGGTTTCAAAATATAAATCAGAGAATCTAATGAACGCCGTTATTGAAAAGGTTTTAAGCTTTCCAGAGTTTCAAAGCCTCGACTGGGTGCTACATCAGCCATTAAGGATGTTGATTAAAGACACAACAGAACTGACTGTCGACGAAAGTAGATATGCGATGAATATCTTAACTCATACTGATTTTGTTATTTTTAATAAGCTCGATAAGATGCCTATTTTAGTTGTTGAGGTTGATGGACATGCATACCATGCAAATGATCCAGTCCAAAAAAAGCGCGATAAAATGAAAGATAGTATTTTACAGAAGTACAATATACCATTCATAAGAATGAAAACAACTGAGAGTAGAGAAGAAGAAAGACTTCTCCAAAAACTAAAAGAAATATTACACCTGGATACACTTGGAAGAACCAAAACATTTTCTAATAATGAAATTTTGAAATAAGGACCTTACTAGATAGTGATGAAATTTAAAAAGGCGGTGAAATCCCGCCTTTTTATACTAAAATTTGCATTTCGGAGAATTACTGCATCCTTTGAAAACTTCCCGGAGAATCAGAATTATGAAATACCTTGATCACGAATAAGAATTCAAAAGGATTGATTCCTATGAGATTGTTGAATTCATTTTAAACTTTGATGTAAAGAAAGAAGATGAAGAGATGGTCTTTATCTGGACTAAGGAAATATGTGAATATCGACTCCATTATCATTTTGAAAGGAAGGCTAAAAAAACCCAAAATCATTAGATTCTGTTTTTTAGTTTAAAGTAGTATGATTGTTCTAACACTTTCATTAGATTTGATAATTCTCTCTTAAGGCGGATTAAAAAAGCCTTCCATTATAGGAGGGCTTTCACCTACTTAATCGGCAAATACAGTATGTTTAACTTTCCACTTTTCCATTGCAATGAACAACCAGAAACTATAGATTCCTAGAGTTATAATGCACAATAACCACCATTTTATCCAGTTTCCAAACAATCCTAATGCTGATCCAGTAAATTTTAATCTTTTGCCATTTATTACAGTATGTCTTGTTTTCCATCCTAAAATCATAGTAATTGCCCAAGGGTAACAAATTCCAAAAGTGAAAATTATTACGATTCCACCTAAAATTGACCACCCTATTTGTATTGCGGTAAACCGCCATCAAAATAAGACTTTCCCTCAGTTTGTGTAGCATAATTTTGATTAATTTTAATAGGATGGAAAGATTAAAATCAGTACCATCGATAGCAGCAAAGGGTTGGACTTTCGTGCAGTATTTATTGTCAATGTCGATTCGATGCCATTTCCATTGGAAGAGGATAAGGAAAGAGAAGTGTCCTTGCTGTATATAGGGATGACTAGGGCTAAGGAGTACCTTTGCTTGTCATATTCGGGAGAATCGGAGTTTACTCAGTATTTGGATCAAATCTTAACAAACAGATCCCGGATGTCTAAGAGAATTGAACAGTTTAAGTGTGTAGAATATAAAAATTTCTGTAAAAAAGTTGTTTTTAGCGTTACGGGGGTGAACCGTGTTGGGTAAGGAGTTGCGTAAGGATTTTAAAACTGAATTAGATAAAACGGTAAAATTTATTATAAATGTAGATGATGGAATAATAGTGTTAAGTGACGAAAATGTGAAAGAGGCAAGAAAAAGAGGGAGAGAAGAATCTTGGGATGAAGACATTTTTGAAAAAGGATTTGATATTAAGGATACTTTTACAATAGAGCAAAAACATTTGGTTCTAGATGAGTTAAATAATTTAACAAAGAGAGATTACAAATATTGTGAAGTAAATCATATTATTCTGGTACATGGTCATATTCTTAGGAAAAAATCCGAAGTTTTAATTGACCGTGGTTTTCCTTCTGACATAGAAGAACTGGCTAAAGAAATAAATCATGTTATTTGTTCTGTTGAATCAGTTTTAAAAGCTAAAGTTACATTTAAAAGAGAGAATAATGGGATAAGCAATAAATATCTTCAATATACCATACAGGGGTTTTACAAAGGGGAGGAGAAAAAGCTAGCAATCAGATTTATAAAATCATCGAATTTACCTCCGGTAATAGCCGTTACTGTTTTACCTACATACGAATAAATTGAAGTTAAATGTATATATTATTTAAAAAATCCCTTCTATTGACAATTAATTTATGAAAAGGATATCATTTATATACTATTAGAATTCAATGGGGGAGGGAATATGATGGGAGTAGATTCAACTTTGGCGGGAAGTAAAGATAATGTAGTTAAAAATTATCCGTATGAATCTATTGAATGTGCCGACTGTGGTGGAGAAGCTGTTAATGACACAACGAGTATTGAAGAGTCTTATGACAACAAAGAATTTACAATCATAAATGTCCCTGCTTTTAAATGTGTTCAATGTGGAGAATATTTTATTAGTACAACTGTTATGTCTGAGGCCTCAAAATTAGCAAAGAATCACTTTAATAATACAGGAGAAGTACTATTTGATTATAATACAAAATAAAAGCGTGAAAGCCACTTAAATTTTTTAAGAGGCTTTTACGCTTTTATTTTGACACGTTCAATCTCTTCATAGTAGTTCTTTTTGTCTCATTTTGTTATACCTAGTTGGATAGTTGGAGAAATTCAAAGGTAGAAAACATGATAAAGGATAATTTGAAGGCTTTGTTAATAAAGTATTTAAAAACTATTCAACTACCTACTACTAGAAGAAAAAAGATGAATATCCAACAATTACGCAATCAATCATGCAAAGTCCCGAGATATGTTGATTATTAAATAGAGGCGCTTAATAAAAGGATTTCTATTGTTGCAACTGAAATTTTTCGATTAACCGAACAATAACATTAATAATTTAAAGAGACCACTTTAGAGGGATGGTCTCTTTTTTAGGATTTTATTAGAAATGCACTTAAAAAAATTTCATTTGTTCACTGACAATACTACTTTCTTTTCCGTCAAGAATATATCCCATCAATTTATAACCATTAAGACGTTTTTCAAACATACTGGTTAATAATGGGACGTGTTCATCTACATAATCAAACACTCTAACTTCCTCTTTGTTTAAATGAATCCTGTGTAAACGTCCAACATATTGTTGTAGAGTTCCTTTCCAGGAAATTGGCATTGTTAAAAATAATGTATCAAGTCGTGGATCATCAAATCCTTCACCAATGTATTTTCCTGTTGCAATCACTAGTCGTTCTTCGTTTACGGGTATTTTTTGAAGACGTTCTATTTCAGTTTTCCGATCCTTTTTACTCATGTTACCTGTTAAGACAATAATGTTTTTAGCAAATCCTTTAAAAAGCTTTCGAAGATTTTCGAGATGTTCTACTCTTTCAGTAAGAATAATGGGGGAGCGGCCTTTCTCTAATTCACTTAATACATCATCAAAGATTAATTGATTCCTTTTTTCACTAATTGAAATTAATTGGTATATTTCTTGAATATTAGTTGTACTTGACTGGAAATTGGTATTTCTCTTTATTAGTTTATGGACAAATGGTCGAATTTTAGCTTGTTTTTTTGAATCCGTTTTATAACGTATAGGCCCGCATTGCATAAAGATAATTGGCTGAAGACCATCTTTACGAATAGGTGTAGCTGTAAGACCGTGCACATATTTAGCCCGAATATGTTTTAATACTTTTTCAAAACTAAAAGCGGAAATATGATGACATTCATCAACAATAATTTGACCATATTGGGTAATAAGTGATTTTATTTCACCTTTAGAATTAAGACTTTGTATGGTTGCTACATCAATATATCCGGTTACTTTCTTTTTGCCGCCACCGATTTGTCCAATTTCTTGTGAAGATCGATTTAGAAAAACAGATAGACTTTCAACCCATTGTTGTAAAAGTTGAGTCCTATTAACAATAATCAATGTATTTGTTTTTCTTTTAGCCATAATTGCGGCTGCTGTAACCGTTTTACCAAATCCAGTAGAAGCTACTAATGTCCCATTTTCATGACCTAATAAGTTTATTACAGCTTCTTCTTGTTGAGATGTTAATTGACCATTAAAATCTAATTTAATGGTTTCACCTTCATATTGTTGATTGTCTAGTTCCATCTCTATCGAATTTTCATTAAAAATACTTTCTAAGGCTTCAAAACAGCCACGCGGAAGAATCAGATGTTCTGAATCTTCTTCAAAACAACTAATAACCTTTGGCAATCCATAAGTTGATAATCTTCTGGATTGTGCTTTATAGAATTCTGGATTATTAAATGTAGCTAGTGATATCATTTTAGAATAAATAGAAGATGGGATTCCTTCCTTTTTAATAAAAAGACCATTCTTAATAATAACTTTAATTTTCTTTGGAATTGCTTTGGTATTAGTTTCTTTCACTTGGGATTGATTCATTTTTTTTATTACTGATAAAACATCGTGTTGATTTATTTTTTCAATTGATGACAAGTACAACCACTGATCTTCAAACGGTAGGAAATTTTCATCTACAAAAACACTATTACCGTTGTTTTTTGCTTGAAGCTGTAGAGGTAAGGCAATGAGGTTCCCAAATCCTCCTTTAGGTAAAGTATCTTGATTTGGAAACATTCTGTCAAAGGAGTCCATTCCAATTTGATAGCGTTTCTCAAGAGTCTTTGTTAAAAGAAACATACCAAGTTTTCTTGCGAGAGCTGCTGAGATTTTCTCAGAAAAGAAAATCCATATATGTGCACCATTACCAGAACTTGACCGCTCAATGTAAACAGGTATATTTACATTCTTACATTCACCTATAAATGCCAAAACATCTTCTTTCCAGTTTTGCTTATCAAAATCAAAAGCAAGGAAGAAACAAGTCTCATCTTGAAGAAGAGGGTATAAACCAACTGTTTTTTCCCCACTTAGATGTTTATAGAGTACTTTATTTGTAAGAGGAGTTAGTTTACGATGCCTACAATCGGAACATTTAATCATTGGTTTCTGACAAATTGGCTTTTGCCATTCTAACTCACATGCTGGTGTATAACCTCTCTTTCCATCTCTTGACTCCCATCGGTAAGCAAATACATCTTCTCTCCCTTTGAATAGAGTTTTAAAAAGAGCGATTTTTTCATCTGGTAACGATTTACTAGTAACCATTTTTCTCCTGATTTCTACTGTTTCTTCTCTTTGATGCATTATATTCGATAGAAGCTGTTTTAAATATTTATTTTCTTTTTTCAAAAGTTCTAATTCGCTTAATAGTTGATTAAAATCCACTTTAAATCCCTCAAAAAAGTTTTATATAATTCATATTACCTTAAAATCTATTTTTTAATCAAAAGGTGTATCAGGGGATTTGAAAATCAAATTAGACCGTGGAGTCAGTTCTAATGGCATAAAAAGCCATCATAAGCAGGAAATTTTCATATGAATGTCGTACTATTGTTACAAAAACTTCAAAAAACTGCTGCTTCTTCGTACTCGAAAATTTTTCTCCGATTGCTCAAATGTAATTCTTTTAGATTAATTATTCTTTCACTTAATTATTTTGCTACGAATTTTAAGCAAAACTTCTGAGTGTTCTCTAAGACCGTGCCCATTGTTTCAAAATCCGCCATTGAGGTTCGTTGGTTGAAACCTGTATTCTATGTGTAAAATTTACAAAACGTACTAAATCACCACAGTCTAGTCGGAGGTACTTTACACGCATTAATCGGTTATTCTGACCATCCATGCATTATTCAAGTTGCGGTTTGGTTTTTTTCCTCGGAGTATCACTTTTGCTGTTTAATAGGAAAGAGGCTGTATAAAATTGCCACGCTATCAAATCTATATCTTAGTTAATGTCGATTTAATCCCGCCTAGCATTACCTGTTAGGCTTTTTTATTTGGATAGGGCTCAGTCAGATATTCTCAATATAGGACCTAATCAATTTCTTTCGAGTAGGTCTGCGTTCGACTTTTTCCTTTTTTCTACCAAAATAGCCCATAAAAAATAGCCATCAATTTAATTTTCCGAGTTTTCAAAAGATCCAAAAAACTCATTATACAAAAAGAAAAAAGCCTTTTTGTTAAGACTTTTTTCGAGAATTTGAATTAGTAAAAACAGGTTACTCCAACGATAATTAACAGGATAAATAATACTACGATTAAAACGAATGGATTGCCTCCGCAAAAGCCACCTCCGAAGCCATATCCTGGGCAACCACAACCACCGAATCCACCACCGTACCCATTCATAATAAATTCTCCTTTCATTAAGGAATAGGTTATTTATTAAACAAAACCACAGCCACCAATAAAAGCAGTTCCTACAATAATTAAAAGGATAAACAAGACAACGATTAAGGCAAAGCCACCACCTGCGAAACCTCATATCGGTTAAGCCTTATTTGGAGAATTTTTTAGAACAGGTCAAGAATTAATTCGTAAAAAATCAGCCCTTGTCCATTCCATTTCATGATCTTGTACATAAATTATTAGTACACCACCAGCTAGCCAGACATATACATTACCTCTTTTATTTAAAGAACGTTTGCCTATAAAGCAGACGTTTCTTTGCATTTATAGGCATGTCGTCTATTTTGCAATATCAATATGATGTTTGTCCAAGCAATTCTTGTCTTATGAAATATGATACATAGTGAGTGATTTATTTCACACAATCTAACAGGTGGTGATATGTATGTTTGGATACGGATTCGGAGGCTGCGGCGGTTATGGCTACGGTGGTGGTTTCGGCGGAGGCAGTACATTTGTTTTAATCGTCGTATTATTTATCCTTTTAATTATTGTTGGTACTGCTTTTGTTTTTTAATAAACCAATACACGTTCTAGCGGAAAGAATGATGAAGGCTGGAGGTGTGATAAATGGACGGAGTAAGAAGTAGTTTTGCGTTAATCGTAGTATTGTTCATCCTTCTTATCATCGTTGGTACATCATTTATGTTCTACTAATAATAAGATGGGTGGAGCAGGAAAAAGCCCCTTTATCAGTTTTTTTCGATTATCATTATCAGCATTATTTAAAGCCGATTTTCCTAGCATAGGAAAAATCGGCTTTTTTGATGTTGAAATTTGCTTAGGTATATTTCAAGCATTTAGGTGTTTGGCCCCTTAAAACGACAAACATTTTACAATCACTTATTTACCATCAAATTTTGTGTACAAAATCACTCTTGAATAGGATACTAACAATCATTTAGTTAGTAATAGGTAGAATTTTATCAATCGAAATAATTATAAGTATATGGTAAAATAGTTAAAAAAAGGGAGATAATTTGCTCCCTAATTTCCCAAAAATTAAATTCGGAATAATTTACCACGGTTTAGATAACTTCTCAACAATATCTCTTCTTGAAAGAACAAACGATGGATAAATATATTCATCTTCGACAACAAACAAAGAACGAATTCGAGCTCCGTGAGTCCCTGACTCCTTTATTAAATTCTAACTAGGTCTGCTTTTAAGATAAACTCTTCAACAACTTTAGCAACGCCGTCTTTCATATTGGTATCAGTTATAAAATCAGCCTGCGCTTTTATCGCTTCAGACGCATTGCCAATCGCAACTCCAAGGCCGGCAAATTGGATCATTGATAGATCATTATTGCTGTCGCCTATCGCAATGACCTCATCTCGGGTAATGCCAAGCTGTTGAATGAGGCTGTTTAGGCTTGTCCCTTTTGTTACACCTGTTTCAGTAAACTCCAGAAAGAACGGTTTTGACCGCATAATACTTAAGATTCCTGCAAATTCCTTCTGCAACTTCTTTTCCACTTCGGCAAGAATCCCGGGTTCTTTAAGCATTAATATCTTAACAACAGGCTCTGTCACGGCATCGATAAAACTGTCGACCACTTTTATTGGAATTTTAGTCAGTTCACCTTCAATATCTGTATACTGATTTGATTCTTCGGTAACAATCTTCTCACCGACATACGTATGAATCCATACATTTTCACGTCGGCTGATTTGGTATAATTGATGAACGACCTCAATAGGCAATGTAGAACTGAACCATTCATCACCTGTTTGGCAATTAATGATTTTTCCTCCGTTAAATGAAAGAATAAAGCTGCCGTATTCTTTTAAACGCAGCTCTTCGGCAATGGGCAGCATTGCGCTTGTTGGCCGTCCAGATGCCAGCACTACTTTTACACCCGCTTCCTGCGCTTCCATTAAAGATTGCTTTGTCCGCGGGGAGATGGTCAAATCATCACGCAGCAATGTATCATCTAAGTCCAGGACAATCATTTTATATGTCATATTAGTTGTTTCCTTCCTATTAAAATTTCATAATTATTGTACTATAAAACTATGTTATATAAAGAAATATATTTTTCCACTTGCAGTAATTATTCTTCTGGCTGTTACAGAATCGAATCTAGTCTTTCAATATCTTCTTCATAAGAGTTTACTCGTTGGGCTATTTCTTGATCTAACCTTTCAAATGGCTCAGTTAGAAAATCAAAGTCAGTTAAAATCGTTTTGAGGATTAATCGCTGATGTGGGAGCGCTGTGTATAACAGCAGGATTTCTGGATATTTGAGGAACTTAATTTTATCGCCTGTGATTAGATATTTCTTAATTTATTAATGGCAACATATTATAAATTAAAAATACAGAATAAGGTGATAGATCATTTTTAAAAAATTAGTCGCTACCCTCGTTGGAAGCTTATTACTAGGAATCGGTATAAATGGATTTTTAGTACCAAATCATTTGATAGACGGAGGAATAATTGGTATAGCCCTGATTCTTCATTATTACTTTGAATTTCAGACAGGAATGACCATGGTAATATTGAGTCTTCCTATTTGCATAGTTGCCTCAAGGAATGAAAGAGGCTATTTTTTTAGCAGCTTACAGGGGTTATTGGTTTCTTCATTGTTCATTGATTTACTATCTCCTCTTAGTACAAAATTTTCAGTTTCCATCATAGCTGGCGCTTTGATAGGAGGAGTATTAATTGGAACAGGAGTAGCACTTATGCTTCGATATCAGACGAGCACTGGGGGAACTGATTTGCTTGCCAAAGCAATTTCAAAGGGAACTTCGTTAAATATTGCATTTTTAATTATTTTGATTGACGGTCTTATTGTAGTAGCAGGTTTTGCTTTATTGGGGCTAGAGAGATTCCTTTGTTCTTGTCTGGCAATTGTTACTATAGGTCTAACAACATCCCTCCTGGAAGGGCAATAGATCGTGGTATTTGATCACCAGGTCCTTTGTTCTGTGAAAATGATGACAGATGTCTCATTAAAAAGAAGACGAAAACTATATATTGTATAGTTTCGTCTTCTTTTTGCTTGGCAACTTTGTTAAAGAAAAAAAGGGGAGTTAAAAGTTTGATCTCTTCTGAATGAATTTGTCCAATGACTAGGAAATTCTACTAAGAAAGTATTGAAGAAATGCCAGGTGTCGGAGAAAAACGGCATGAATAATCCTGTCATCAAAAAAAGAAACACCTATATCAGGTTGTTCTACGTCGTGCCTTATGAAGCTCTTCCAATTTTGTAGAGATAGCCATTGCCATTTCTTCCGTTACTTTGGGAAGGTAAGATTTTAAAAACTTATTAACCATTCCTCCTATTGCACCTCCAGCAGTAATTTCAAGAGAAAATGTCATCCTTGTCTTATTTTGATCTATTCCTTCTGCAAGGAAAGATCCTTTGCCTGAAAAATTCTCATTTACCCCTTTTAAATTAAAACTAACCTTTGTCGGTGCCATCCATTCCTTTATAGTTACCATCAGGCTAATCTTTTTCTTTATTAATCCGATGATACTATAAAATTCCCACGTAGACTGACGGTTTGTAAATTTACGATGTTGAATATATCCAGGAATAAGCGGCGCCCAGTTATCCATATCCTTAACAAAATTCCAAACCTCATTGATTGGTACATTTACCTCAACTTGATACATCCCGCTTGGCATTCATGTTCCTTCTTTCCATTTCAATTCTAGGGCCTTCATATATTTATATGTTTGTTTCGTCGTTTGGAAAGGCATTATAAAAATTAGGCCTAACAACAAGGGGGAGAAAATAAGGGTGCTTGTGATGAAGAAATTTGGTGTATAAAAAAACCTCACTTCAAGGTTACAGGGTCTTAAAGGGAAGCAAATAGAGGAAATTTGAGTAGCCTGGGAACAAAATGAAGATGAGTGGTTTATTGATTTTGTAAGAAAGATCTGGGGAAAGGAAGATAAAAGAGAATATATTGCTGCAGCGAAAGGGACGTACCGAAGAAGTTCTCTAACAACATCCTGTCGCCTCGAAGCATGGTATATTTTTTATCCAACCTGTGGTGACGGGTTTGAAATCAAAGACCGTTTAAAAAAATATCCGTTTTGTTATGGCACAATGCGACGGGAAGAAATGACCCAAGTGATAAATAATCATCACTTGAGTCATTATTTAAAATTCCAATACTCAGCTAAAAATTCGTTTGCGAATGAGAATGTAATAGGAAGGTCATTGAAGGTGAGGCGGTGTTCTATTGAGCCTTTTATTTTTGTAAATTAATTCAGAAAAATATTGGAGCAAGGCATATTATGGAGGGTGTTTCTAAGATGTGAATAATTGCCTTGCTCGTATATTAGTTTTCACATTCTACATGTTTTATTATACAAAAATTGGAAATTATACATTTTCCATATTGCAAAAATAATTAATTTAAATTTTCAAAGACTGACTCCCCAAGGGATTTTTTACCTAGAAGATGGATACTTAAACGTACCTGTGTTTTATAACCCTTTTTAAGAGTGCAGGGAAGATGCAGCCGCCGCTGATAGCGAATGAGATTGATGAGAATATGGCTGTATCAGTATTTATATTTGAAAAAACCGATAGTAAAGAAAACAAGGGTAAAGGCGCCTGTCCCCCAGTGCATTAAGACTTTAACACGTCGGGAGCAAGGCGCCTTTTTGTGATTTTACCTTTATTAAAATGGTTCCTAAATTGTTGATCTTGATGGTAATAAATAAATTTCACAGGTGGGGGGCTGGTCTAGTTTTGAAGTCTGCAAACGACCTTCCATGACAAGCTCATGTAAACCGTTTTCAACATCTGAAACAGGAATTCCTAATAAATCAGCCACTTTTACAGAAGAAATAGACATATACTTTGGTCGGTGTGTTGATGAAGTGATCATGCTCTGGACATATTGAAATAGGCTTTCTTTTTCCAAAAAAATCCCTCTCTTTCTTTTCGCCCTAACTAAATTCCAAAAATCTATCAGTCATTAATAAAATTCCCATAATAGTAAACATTATCACATGAACCCAAGTGGAAGGAAGAAAATAAATTTCAAACCCATAGCATATAAGGGCTGCATAAAAGGATGAATCGAGAAGAAAAAGTGAGGAACTGTAGCTAATAACCGGATAAATGGAGGAAACATCGTGGAGGAGTCAACCTTTTTAGTGGAGATGAATGGAAAAGAGTACGAAGCGAAACAGGATCAAACGATATTAGATGTCGCTAGGGAAAAAGATGTTTTTATACCTGGCATTTGCTATCACTCGAGCTTAGGAACGATTCAAACATGTGACACTTGCTATGTAAATGTAGGCGGTGAAATGGTTCGTTCCTGTGCGACAAGAGTGGTGGAAGGAATGAAAATTGACAGCCTTTCACAATCAGTTAAACGTGCACAAAATGAGGCCATGGACCGCATTTTAAAGAACCATGAACTTTATTGTACGGTTTGTGATAACAATAACGGGAACTGCACGATCCATAATACAGTGGAAATCATGGGAATCGAACATCAGCAATACCCGTTCCAAGCAAAACCATACCCACCTGATAATTCACATCCATTTTACCGATATGAGCCAGATCAATGCATATTGTGTGGCAGATGTGTGGAAGCTTGTCAGGACTTGCAAGTAAATGAAACCCTAACCATTGATTGGAGTAGAGAGGCACCACGTGTCATTTGGGATAATGATGTACCAATTGATCAATCATCCTGTGTTTCATGCGGACATTGTGTCAGCGTATGTCCATGTAATGCACTCATGGAAAAATCGATGTTGGGGAACGCAGGCTTTTTGACAGGGATTCCTCCTAAAATTTTAGGGCCGATGATTGATTTAACAAAAGAGATTGAGCCAGGTTATAAAGAGATTTTTGCCATTTCCGAAGTAGAAGCATCCATGAGAAAAGCCAGGATTAAACGCACGAAAACCGTTTGTACCTATTGCGGTGTCGGCTGCAGCTTTGAGGTTTGGACAAAAGACCGTGAAATATTGAAAATCCAAACAGATGCAGAAGCACCGGTTAATGGAGTTTCCACCTGTGTAAAAGGGAAATGGGGTTGGGATTTCGTCAATAGCGAAGAGCGATTAACAAAGCCATTAATTCGAAAAGGAAATGAGTTTGTTGAATCCACTTGGGAAGAAGCACTCGATCTCATCGGTGAAAAGCTTGGACATATCAAAAGAAAATATGGACCAGACTCAATTGGATATATTGCGTCATCTAAATGCTCTAATGAGGAAAACTATTTGTTCCAAAAATTAGCCCGAGCTGTCATGGGCACAAACAATGTTGATAATTGTTCGAGATATTGCCAATCCCCCGCTTCAGCAGGTTTGATGAGAACGGTCGGTTTAGGAGGGGATTCTGGGACGATTAAGGACATCATGGCATCTGAACTAATCATCATTATCGGGGCAAATCCTGCAGAATCGCATCCGGTATTAGCAACCCGTATCAAGCGGGCCCATAAACTACATGGACAAAAATTAATTGTAGCAGACCTAAGAGAAAACGAAATGGCACAACGGGCTGATTTTTTTATTCACCCAAAACCTAGCACGGATTTAATATGGCTGTCTGCGGTTACGAAATACATTCTTGACCAAGGGTGGGAGGACAAAGATTTTTTGAAAAATCGTGTAAATAATTTTGAAAAATACGTAGCCTCTCTTGAGAAATTCACTCTAGAATACGCAGCAGAAAAAACAGGCCTTACAGAGGAAGAATTGGTAAGGCTTGCGACGATGATTCATTCCGCCAAATCAGTTTGTGTTTTATGGGCAATGGGGATCACTCAACATAAGGGGGCAACAGATGCTAGTACGGCTATTTGTAATCTTCTTTTAATAACGGGTAATTTCGGCCGCCCTGGTACCGGTGCCTATCCACTCAGAGGACATAACAATGTTCAAGGAGCTTGCGATTTTGGAACCATGCCAGCCTGGATGCCCGGCTATGAGCCAGTCCAGGATTCACAAGTGCGAGAGCGGTATGAAAGAGCATGGGGCGTGAAACTACCGGAAGAGCCAGGCATGGACAACCACCATATGGTTGAAGGAATGGACAAAGGAAAGTTGAAGGCCCTTTATCTGTTTGGTGAAGATATGGCTCTTGTCGATGCAAATTCAAATCATGTGGAAGCGGGATTTGAACGGTTGGAGTTTTTTGTCGTTCAGGATATTTTCTTTAGCAGGACAGCACAGTTTGCTGATGTCGTTCTGCCTGCTGCACCAAGCCTTGAAAAGGATGGCACGTTTACCAATACCGAACGAAGGATTCAGCGTTTCCATAAAGTGTTTGAGCCACTGGGAGAATCGAAGCCTGATTGGGAAATTATACAGGAAGTCGCCAATCGTTTGGGAGCCAATTGGAATTATCAACATCCAAGCGAAATTATGGAGGAGGCTGCAGGTCTTGCTCCATTATTTGCAGGTGTAAGCTATGAACGTCTGGAAGGATGGAATAGTCAGGTATGGCCTGTATCGAAAAATGGGAAAGATACGCCGCTTTTATATACTGAACGATTCGCATTACCTGAAGGCAAAGCCAGATTGGTGCCAGTTGATTGGACACCGCCTTTTGTTGCAGGTGAAGAATATGATTTACACTTGAATAATGGCCGTTTATTAGAGCATTTCCATGAAGGAAACATGACGTATCAATCTGAAGGTTTAATTCACAAGGTTCCGCATCCTTGGTTAGAAGTTTCACCTGAGCTTGCCCATGAAAGGAACTTGGAGGACGGCTCTTTGGTTGGGCTTACTTCTCCCTATGGATATGTTGAAGTAAGGGTCATTGTCACGGATCGAGTAAAAGGAAAAGAACTTTATTTAACGATGAATACAAGAGAAGAAATCGAGGCAGTGAATCGTTTAACAAGTAGTTACCACGATATGGTTACCCATACTCCGGCGTATAAGGAGGCTGGTGTGAAAATGGAATTACTGGAAACAAAAGGGGAACCCCCGTTACCTAGACATAATCATCGATATGGAAATAGGGTTCCACAATTAAGTGTGAAGGTGGAAGATAAGTGGAAACGTCCTGATTACACTCCAATCCCAGAACTCATTCAATTAAGGGGAGACGAATATGGCGAAGGCAATCAAGCAAATTAGGAAAGCGTTACCTAATCAAGAAATGGAACAATCACAGGCCGTTTCTGAGATCATTCAGGAGTTGGCTGCTAATAAGGAAGCCATTTTAGAAGTTATTAGCATCATAAAGGCGCTCCACGAGACGAAAGTTTTGGAAGCCGTTAGTTCCATGATCGAGAATAGAGTGGATATTGGCGCTATCGCTATTCAACAGGTTAACCAGCCAACCATGCATAATGTTATAAAAAATGGAATGAGTGCTTTTTCGTTTTTAGGTTCCTTACAGCCCGGACAGCTAACAACGATAATGGATGGACTTGGGCAAGGTTTAAAACGTCTTTCTAATACTGGTCAAAAAGGCGAAAAGCAAAGCCTTTGGAAATTAAGAAAAAGACTTTGGAGCCCGGAAATACGGGCAGCCATGACAACCATGGTCGATTTTATGGATGGAATGGGCGAAGTATTTTTGCGTAATAGACGGGAAAATCCATAAAGGAAGGATGATTATCAGCTTGGCAACGGGTGTTGTTACAGTGAGAAATATGGTAAGTCAGCAGGATGCAGATAAAGTGTTACAAGCCTTAGAACATGTATGGGGTCTAAGTAGGGCCGAAGTCATATTCTCAAAGAGTCAAGCGGTCTTTACTTATGATGAACGGATGGCGTCTTCACAAGATTTTGAACAAGCAATTATTGATACTGGATTTGAAATTGCTCATTAATGGGAGGTGTGGCAATGAAAATTTGTGAAATATGTGGTTCAAAAGAAGAAATGGATAATAGTAATGAGGAAACCATTGTATCGGTCATCCTCCATGTTTGTGAAAGCTGTAGAGAAGACCGCAAATGGCACAATTTTGAAACCTGAATATTTTGTTTAAGATCATCCAATCTGTTTACAGCAGGTGAGATAACTTTGAAACCAATTGAGGTTAAACGGGAGATTCTTCGGCTTAAAAAAGGAATTTTCGAACATATTGAAGACAGCGTCGTAACGGAATATCCAGTAACAATCAAAATTAATGGGGAAGAATTTGTTACACTCGTCTGTACACCTGAATATATTGAAGATTTAGTTGTAGGATTTTTGGCCTCTGAGGGAATCATCCGAAAATATGAGGATATTGAAGATATGTGGATTGAAGAAAAAAATGGATTTGTTCATGTGACAACCAATCATATCAATCCTTATTATCAAAACTTCCATAATAAACGCTATGTAACCTCATGCTGTGGAATGAGTCGACAGGGATTTGTTTTTGTAAATGACGCCATAAATGCCAAGAAAATGGATTCTTTCAGCATGAGAATATCCTCAGATGAATGTTTTAAACTAATGAATGAGATGCAACAATCATCCATTATTTTCAAAAGTACCGGTGGGGTACATAATGCATCATTATGTAAGGTCGATAAAATGATTATAAACAGGATGGATATCGGACGTCACAATGCATTGGATAAAATTTACGGGCACTGTTTAAAAAAAAATATTTCACTTCAAAACAAATTGCTTGTGTTTAGTGGACGCATTTCATCAGAAATCATATTAAAAGTAGCAAAAATTGGCTGTGAGATGGTCTTGTCAAAATCAGCCCCAACTGAACTTGCGCTACAGCTAGCGGAACAGCTGGGCATTACCACCATTGGCTTTGTCAGAAATGAGACATTAAATGTGTACACCTGTAAGGAAAGATTGGATGTCGTGTAACACCTAAAAACCTCATTTAGAATTGTAACGGTGAACCGTACCATAAGTAAATGAGGATATTAGCCAAATACCTCTCCTTAAGGTTGGGGAGGCTAGAACATTTTTTGTTAAAAGGGGTGTGTCATGAGGATGTTGACACTCCCCATTTTAGTTTTAGGAAAAGGGAGAACCATTTCATTCTCCTTGGTCAACGCAGTGTATGCCAGTAGGATTTTTGGATATTTGAGGAACTTAATTTTATCGCCTTTGATTAGATATTTCTTAATTTATTAATGGCAGCATATTATAAATTAAAAATCCAGAATAAGGTGATAGATCATTTTTAAAAAATTAGTTGCTACCCTCGTTGGGAGTTTATTACTAGGGATTGGTATAAATGGATTTTTAGTACCAAATCATTTGATAGACGGAGGAATAATTGGTATAGCCTTGATTCTTCATTATTACTTTGAATTTCAGACAGGAATGACCATGGTAATATTGAGTCTTCCTATTTGCATAGTTGCCTCAAGGAATGAAAGAGGCTATTTTTTTAGCAGCTTACAGGGGTTATTGGTTTCATCATTGTTCATTGATTTATTATCTCCTCTTAGTACAAAATTTTCAGTTTCCATCATAGCTGGCGCTTTGATAGGAGGAGTATTAATTGGAACAGGAGTAGCACTTATGCTTCGATATCAGACGAGCACTGGGGGAACTGATTTGCTTGCCAAAGCAATTTCAAAGGGAACTTCCTTAAATATTGCATTTTTAATTATTTTGATTGACGGTCTTATTGTAGTGGCAGGTTTTGCTTTATTGGGGCTAGAGAGATTCCTTTGTTCTTGTCTGGCAATTGTTACTATAGGTCTAACAGCATCCCTTCTGGAAGGGCAATAAATCGTGGTATCTTGATCACCAGGTCCTTTGTTCTGTGATAATGATTACGGATGTCTCATTCATTTTATCCTTTATCAAATGTTTTTAGATTATGCGTTTAAACAATCCTCTAAAATTAAACCCTTTAAATGTTAAATAACAATGACCTGTTTATTTTTGATGCCTAAATAGAATAAACACCGTTCGGAAGAAGGAACGGTGTTAAAAATAGTCATTTAAAAGATATTCGGCAACTTTTCCTCTGAAAGTAGAACAAGGATTATTTTTTGGCAGAATATATAAATAAATTATATGAAAAAAATATATTGACTAAACAATATGAATACGTTTAAAATGAGAGCAAGTTATTAGTTGATTTAGAAAATTAAAAAAGAGGTAACGGCATGACTAAGGAGTTCGACAGAAGAATCGGGCATCAGGCAATCATGTACGCGTTTGCAGATGAAGAGGAAGAGGCCACATTAGCAAGTAAGTTAGCGCATATGAATTGGCGCTATGGAAAAGGAAAAGTCGGATCAATGGAGTTGCAAAAAATAGTAGCAGCCATTGAGACGTCAGCGAAAAGGCAAGAAATAGTCGACCCTCAACTTTATCGTGAAATGCATGCGCTGTATCATGCGATTATTGAAGCGCTTCATGGAGTGACACGTGGTCAAGTAGAGCTTGGCGGTATGCTGAGAACAGCAGGGCTACGGTTTGCAATACTTCGAGGCCAGCCGTTTGAAAACAAGGCAGAAGGCGAATGGATTGCTGTTGCTGTGTATGGAACAATTGGAGCACCGGTTCGTGGGCTTGAACATGAAGCGATTGGTTTGGGAATTAACCACATTTAAATAATTAAAAGCCTATAGTTATTAGTTAAACAGGGGGCTGTATTGAAGACGGGATACGTCTATCAATACAGCCCCCTTTTGGTTGTAAAAATATGATAAGGGGTGTAAGAAATGATTGAATTAACAGGTCAAAGTTTAACATTAAAACAAATGAAGGACGTTTTAAAAGGTAAGCAGAAGGTAAGCGCTTCAGAAAACAGTATGGAGGCTGCCAGAAAGAGCAGGGAGGCCGTAGAAAGAATTGTTTTAGAATCAAAAGTCGTCTATGGAATTACAACAGGGTTTGGAAAGTTTAGCGATGTCTTAATTAATAAAGATCATGTTGAAGAACTTCAGCTTAATTTAATTCGTTCGCATGCATGTGGAGTGGGTGAACCATTTCCTGAAGTTGTCGCAAAAGCAATGGTTCTCCTTCGCGCTAATGCACTTTTAAAAGGCTATTCTGGAATTAGACCTCTTGTGATTGAAAGGTTATTAGATTTAGTAAACAAGGATATTATCCCTGTGATTCCCCAACAAGGTTCTCTTGGGGCAAGTGGAGACTTAGCACCGCTTTCACATTTGGCATTGGTGTTAATCGGAGAAGGAGAAGTATTCTATAAGGGAAATCGAGTGAGCTCACTTGAAGCATTTCAACAAGAAGGAATCTTTCCAGTTACGCTTCAGGCAAAAGAAGGACTTGCTCTAATTAATGGAACTCAAGCAATGACAGCAATGGGAGTGGTAGGCTATTTGGAGGCAGAACAACTTGCGTACCAAAGTGAGTTAATATCCTCTATGACCATTGAAGGGCTAAATGGAATTATTGATGCCTTTGCTGAAGAAGTTCATATTGCACGTGGGTACAAACAGCAAATAGATACAGCAGAGCGAATCCGCGGTTACTTAAGCGATAGTCTTTTAACGACGAAGCAGGGTGAATTAAGAGTACAAGATGCTTACTCACTTCGGTGCATTCCGCAAGTTCATGGTGCAACATGGCAAACACTCGATTATGTAAAAGAAAAATTAGAAATTGAGATGAATGCTGCAACGGATAATCCATTAATTTTTGACAATGGAGAGAAGGTAATCTCTGGCGGAAACTTCCATGGCCAGCCAATTGCTTTTGCAATGGATTTTATGAAAATTGCAGTTGCGGAAATGGCTAATATATCTGAAAGAAGGATTGAACGGTTAATCAATCCACAGCTAAATGATTTACCGCCATTTTTAAGCCCTGAGCAAGGCTTGCAATCAGGGGCTATGATCATGCAATATGTGGCCGCATCTCTTGTATCAGAAAACAAAACTTTGGCACACCCGGCAAGTGTAGATTCAATTCCATCCTCGGCGAACCAAGAAGATCATGTGAGTATGGGAACGATCGCTTCAAGACACGCACATACTATTATTCAAAATACAAGAAGAGTTCTGGCTATTGAGATGATTTGTGCGATGCAGGCGGTTGAATACCGAGGAACCGATAAGATGGCTTCATTGACAAAAGCTTTATATACGGAAGCAAGAATGCTTATCCCAAGCATTACGCAGGATCGTGTGTTCTCAAAAGATATTGAGGCAGCAGCAAGCTGGTTATATCAAATCGACTGGAAATCATTTGTGGATAAAAGCTTACATGTCAGAAAAGAAGAAATTTCCGAACAGAAAACATGGTGATGGGGTTGTTTTCAGACCAACTTCACTTAAAATTATCCCAATTGCAAATAAAGACGGAGGAAGGGAATAGCAATAGTGGTTACTAAGCTGGCCTCCTGTTCAAATTCAGTATACGTCATTCCGGAGCATTGTTTGCTCCGGTGACTATTTACTTAATACTGCAAATTACAGTACCTATACGATCTAGATGATTCAATTTTAGAAAATTGGATAAAAGCCTTGAAGAGATAAAGTTTGGGAGAAGGGTTTAACAGATGTTTTTAAAAGAGTTAACAAAAAATGGATATATTACAATTACTTACTATGAGAATGGTTCATTACTAACATGCAATGGCCGCGTATGTCTAATAGATTTACAGAAACAAACGCTTTTATTAAAAGATAAACAGCAAAAAAATCTCTCCATTCGTTTATCGGTTATTAGAAAAATCAGTTAAATTTTTGTCTTATCTTCATACAAGCAGAATTCGGATTGGCGTTAAAACAATTATAGGTTATTTGTACTATAAATAGTTTATATTGAGAGGCGGAAAGAATGAAAATGGCAGTTGATATAAAAAGCGAACGAGTTCAAAACCAGGATGGCATGCAAAGTGAACCATTAGATTTATTAACTTCAACCCAATCTATTATAAAAGAAGCAGTTGGAAAACTAGGGTATAACGATGCAATGTATGAGTTATTAAAAGAACCGCTTAGAATTTTCACGGTCCGTATCCCTGTCCGAATGGATGACGGCTCTACTAAAATATTTATTGGTTACCGTTCTCAACATAACGACGCTGTTGGTCCGACAAAAGGGGGAATACGTTTTCATCCAGAAGTAAATGAAGAAGAAGTAAAAGCATTGTCCATGTGGATGAGTTTAAAATGCGGTATTTTTGATCTTCCATACGGTGGCGGGAAAGGTGGGGTTGTATGTGACCCTCGTAAAATGTCATTACTTGAATTAGAACGTTTAAGTCGAGGATATGTTCGTGCTATTAGTCAAATAGTCGGGCCAACGAAAGATATTCCTGCACCAGATGTATATACAAATCCGCAAATTATGGCATGGATGGTGGATGAGTATAGCCGTATTCAAGAATTTGATTCCCCAGGGTTTATTACAGGAAAGCCAATCGTTCTTGGAGGTTCTCACGGACGTGAAACGGCAACGGCTACTGGAGTGACAATTTGCATCGAAGAGGCAGCAAAACGAAGGGGAATTGCAATAAAGGGTGCACGCGTTATTATCCAAGGGTTTGGGAATGCAGGAAGTTTTTTGGCAAAATTTATGAAAGATGCAGGGGCAATAGTGATTGGTATTTCGGATGCATACGGTGCGCTTTATGATCCGGAAGGGCTTGATATTGATTATCTGCTTGATCGTCGCGATAGTTTTGGTGCAGTAACAAATTTATTTACAAATGTTATTACCAATCAAGAGTTACTTGAAAAGGAATGTGAAATTCTTGTTCCGGCCGCGATTTCTAATCAAATTACCCGTGAAAATGCAAATGAGATTAAAGCTAAAATAATTGTTGAAGCCGCGAATGGACCAACAACACTTGAAGCTACACACATATTAACAAATCGTAACATATTACTTGTACCGGACGTACTTGCAAGCTCCGGAGGTGTAACTGTTTCATATTTTGAATGGGTACAAAATAACCAAGGTTTTTATTGGTCAGAAGAAGAAGTAGCCCAAAAGTTACGTGATAAAATTGTCGACTCCTTTGAAAGGGTTTTCTCTACGGCCAAACAATACCATGTAAACATGCGCTTGGCTGCATATATGGTTGGAATAAGAAAAATGGCAGAAGCATCCCATTTTCGTGGCTGGGTTTAATGATAACTAAGAATAAGGCTGCAATGGAAACAGGCGTTTCCTAAAAAATGTAAATGCAGAAGATATCAAAATACGTCTATTAACCCTAGTAGAAGAAAAAGAACCTGCATTTTTATATATCTAGCAAAACTTTTTATTTCACTGGAAATTGGCGCTGTGAAAAAACGGCATTTTTCTAAGGAATTATAAAAATATTGACCATATCTAAAAATATTACTATTTTTTTATAGGTTTTTATATAAACACTCATAATTTTTAAAAATATTATATGTTTTCGAATTTTAAATTCGTATTTTTCATAAGATTTAATTTTTATAATTAAGCCATGGTTAAACAAAAGGGAGTGGAAAAATGGAAACGAAAACATCTGAAAAAAGAGTTATTAAAAATTATAAAGGCACTGAATTACATGCAAAGGGCTGGATTCAAGAAGCAGCATTGCGCATGCTGTTAAACAATCTTGATCAAGAAGTAGCGGAGAGACCGGAAGATCTTGTTGTATATGGCGGAATAGGGAAAGCGGCCCGTAACTGGGAATCCTTCGATGCAATTGTGAAAACGCTATTAGAATTAGAAGAAGACGAGACTCTATTAATCCAATCAGGTAAACCTATAGTTGTTTGGAAATCACATAAAGGTGCACCGCGCGTTTTACTGGCCAACTCTAACCTTGTACCTGCCTGGGCAAACTGGGAGCACTTCCATGAGCTTGATAAAAAAGGCCTTATTATGTATGGCCAAATGACGGCTGGCAGCTGGATTTATATCGGAAGCCAAGGGATTGTTCAAGGAACTTATGAAACATTTGCTGAGCTTGCGCGCCAGGAATTTGGCGGTTCATTGAAACACACAATCACGTTAACGGCCGGTCTGGGCGGCATGGGCGGCGCTCAACCGCTTGCAGTTACGATGAACGACGGTGTATGTATTGCAATTGATGTAGATGAATGGAGAATTGACCGCCGTATTGAAACAAGATACTTGGATGTAAAAACAAAAGAACTTGATGAAGCGTTAAAATTAGCGTTTGAAGCGAAGAAGGAAGGCAAAGCGCTTTCGATTGGTTTACTCGGAAATGCAGCAGAAATTTTACCACAAATGATTGAAAAAGGCTTTAATCCAGATGTGTTAACAGACCAAACTTCTGCCCATGATCCGCTCAATGGGTATGTACCGATTGGCTATTCGTTAGAAGAGGCAGATAAATTAAGAAAAGAAGATCCAACTCATTATGTGAAGCTTTCGAAGCAAAGTATGGCGACACATGTAAAAGCCATGTTAACGCTGCAGCAAAAAGGCGCCGTTACATTTGACTATGGTAACAACATTCGTCAGGTGGCAAAAGACGAAGGTGTTGAAAATGCATTCGATTTCCCTGGATTCGTTCCAGCCTACATCCGTCCATTGTTCTGCGAAGGAAAAGGACCTTTCCGCTGGGCAGCATTATCTGGCGATCCAGAAGATATCAGAAAAATTGACGATGCATTACTTCGTGTATATAAAGATGATGAGCATCTTTGTAAATGGGTTCGTATGGCTCAAGAAAAAATCGCGTTCCAAGGGCTTCCTGCACGTATTTGCTGGCTTGGATACGGTGAAAGAGCACGCTTTGGTAAAATCATTAATGACATGGTTGCGTCGGGTGAAGTTTCAGCTCCCATCGTTATCGGTCGTGACCACTTAGATGCTGGTTCTGTTGCTTCTCCAAATCGTGAAACAGAAAGCATGAAAGACGGCAGTGATGCAATATCTGACTGGCCCATCCTAAATGCGATGATTAACGCTGTTGGGGGCGCAAGCTGGATTTCTTTACACCATGGCGGCGGCGTAGGTATGGGATATTCCCAGCACTCTGGTATGGTTATCGTTGCCGATGGTACGAAAGAAGCAGAAGCACGTTTAGAGCGCGTATTAACAACTGACCCTGGTATGGGTGTTGTCCGCCATGCTGACGCCGGTTATGAAATAGCGATTAAAACAGCGAGAGAAAAAGGCATCAAAATGCCAATGTTAAAGCAAGATTAAGAACAAACCGAAAAGGTTTGAAACTAATGAGTAAAGCACTTTTTATCAGAAATGCTTCTCAACTCGTGACCTTACAAGGGAGCTCAACAGCTCCCTTTGTTAAAGGTGCGATGTCTGACCCAAGTTGTTTTGGAAGGTAATAATTAATTGGATAGATATGTGGAGTGGAAATATGACTTATTCAATAAAATTTGTAAAAAAAAAGGAACAAGCTATGAATTTTTGGTCCGGTGGAAAAACAAGGCAACTGGCCATATATCCTGAAGATGCGGATTATAGTAAACGGAATTTCCAATGGCGCATTAGTACTGCTGATGTCGAAGTTCAAGAATCCCTATTTACGCATCTACCAGGTGTCCAAAGAGTAATAATGATAATTAATGGTGAAATGTACCTTGAGCATGAAGGAAAACATTCGGTGGTTTTGAAGCCTTTTGAGCAAGATCGCTTTGATGGTGGATGGACAACAAGAAGTAAAGGGATAGTTAAAGATTTTAATTTAATGTTATCAGAGGGTTGGGATGGAGGGCTTTCCTTCATTCAGTTTAATAAGGATATTCAAGATTTAATGTTGGATGCAACAGGAACGGCAGAGGTTTTTTATTGTGTTGAAGGAATGGTAAGAGTTGAAATAGGTGAAGATGAGCCTTTATTTTTCGAAAAAGGTGATACATTGATTATTATGAGGGAGAATTTATCTGAAGAAACGAATATTAAGTTTTGTAATAAAATTAAAAAAGAGGTTTCTATTATTAGAGCAATAATTGTTAATCAATACCAGTAGACATTCTTATTAACTTTAATTTGGTGCAAAAATTGCATATCAACCGAGGGGCGCCTATGGAGTTATTTAGGTTAATAAAATTAACTGCCTAAAATATTGATCTTCCTAAATATGTTATAGAAAATTTTGTAAGTGCTTTCATAAAAAGGAACAAATTAACAAAGGGAGGATGAATGGAGAATGAATTCAGTTCAACAAGAATTAGACTTTACAGAGGAATTGGTTCAAGAAGAAAAAAAGCTACAACGGGCATTGAAATCCCGGCATTTAACGATGATCTCGATTGGAGGGGCAATCGGGACGGGATTGTTCCTTGGAAGCGGTGCGGCTATTTCCCAAGCTGGGCCGGGAGGGGCATTGTTTGCTTATATTTTTATCGGGGCAATGGTGTACTTTGTCATGACAAGCTTAGGGGAACTATCTGCCTTTATGCCGACAAGCGGTGCGTTCAGCACATACGGGACCAAATTTATTGATCCGGCCTTTGGTTTTGCTCTTGGATGGACTTATTGGTTTAGTTGGGCTATGACCATAGCGGTAGAATTAACTGCTTCAACGATGGTAATGAAATTCTGGTTTCCGGATAGTCCATCGATGCTTTGGAGTTTCGGATTTTTAGCACTAATTTTTCTATTAAACTATTTATCCGTTAAGGGATATGGTGAAGGGGAATATTGGTTTTCCATTATCAAAGTTGTGGCAATTGTTATCTTTATTGTCATAGGGCTGCTAATGATTGTTGGAATTATGGGCGGACAAGCAATCGGATTTAAAAACTTCACAGTGGGAAAAGCACCTTTTAGTGGAGGTATACTTGGCACTTTTGCGATTTTCCTGGCTGCTGGTTTCTCTTTTCAAGGTACAGAAATTGTCGGGGTTGCTGCAGGCGAAAGCGAAAACCCTGCTAAAACGATCCCGAAGGCAGTTAAAAGTATTTTCTGGAGAATTCTCATCTTTTACGTATTGGCAATCTTTGTCATAGGGCTCATTATCCCCTACAACAACCCAAGTTTGTTAAGTAATGATATCATGGTTAGTCCATTTACTCTTGTATTTAAAAAGGCAGGGCTTGCCTTTGCAGCGGGACTTATGAATGCTGTCATTTTAACAGCCATTTTATCGGCAGGTAATTCAAGCGTATATGCTTCAACGCGGATGTTATATGCCATGGCAAAAGAAGGACAGGCGCCGAGGATATTTGCTAAACTTAATAAGCGTGGTGTTCCTTTTGCAGCCATTATTTTAACGACGATCATTGGCATGTTTGCCTTTTTATCTTCCATCTTCGGTGATGGCGTTGTGTATGTATGGTTAATGAATGCAGTCGGCATTACAGGATTTATTTTCTGGCTTGGAATTTCAGCGAGCCACTATCGGTTCCGTAAAGCATTTGTGGCTCAAGGTTATTCACTTGATAAGCTGCCTTATCGGGCAAAATGGTATCCATTTGGACCAATATTTGCGCTTTCTGTTGGTTTACTCGTCACTTTAGGTCAAGACTACCAGGCGTTCCTTTCAAACAAAATTGATTGGGGCGGAGTAATTGCCGCCTATCTTGGCATTCCTCTATTCTTTTGCTTATGGTTTGGCTTTAAGTTCATAAAGAAAACAAAGGTAGTGAAACTAGAAGAATGCGAATTTGATTTTGACTATGCGAAAAAACATGATTGATCAATCTTAGGAAAAGGTGCCCAAGAGCCAATTTTTGGGCACCTTTAACTTTTGAAAATGGACAGCACTCTTAAATGTTAGGGTGTTTTTGTTTAATGTGAGCCATTGCGTAACTTATTTTACTTCTAGGAGTGCCGCCAAAAGGGGCTTTCTTTGGAGTAACACTTGTGATGTTTTATAGGAAAGCGGCTGTATCAAATCGATACGCTATTAAATCGATACGCTATTAAATCGATACGCTTTTAAATCTATATCTTAGTAAATGTCGATGTAATCTCGTCTAGCATTACCTGCCAGGCTTTTTAATTTGGATAGGGCTAAGTCACATATTCGCCATAAAGGATGGACTCAAACTGCTATTGCAGGTGTAACTGGTTTTGATAGGAAAACAATAGATGTTTTAAAAATAAATCTCCCTTGCAATAGATGTTGAAAGTATATTTCATTAAATCTTTCTTTAGTTGTTTTGCATATATTGCAGGAAATATTATCACTAGTCTCTAACTAGGGACTAGTATTGGTCTCATAGTAGAGACTGGTTCTGAGAAAATCATCTTAGATTAGTTACCTCTACGAGGCGTTTGCATGAATTGCAGACGCTTTTTTATTTTTAGGGTTAAGCAAATTACGGATTTCGTCGAAATATGATGATTATTGTCCAATCCAAACTTGTCCTAAGAAATATATTAAATAGAGGAAAGTATTCTTTCTTCAGATAACCCAATAGGTACTGGAGGTGATATACATGCTTGATGGATTGAGTATGTCTTTTACGTTAATCGTAGTATTGTTCATTCTACTAATCATTGTTGGTACTTCGTTTACGATCTAGTAAATTTTTTTTCGGGATTAAGTGCAGGCTGAGTAAACTTTCCCTTTGTCTAGACTACTGAAACGAAAGGAGGATGAATTACACATGTTTTTTTTCCCTGGCGGCTTTAGAAGAAGGTTTCTCCCTATTGAAATCGAAATCGAGATAGAAAGAAGAAGACGTATTGAAATCGAAATCGAGATAGAGAGAAGAAGACGTATCGAAATCGAAATTGAAAGAAGAAGACGCAGATTCTTTTAGACAAATGATTTAAACATGTTTCCAAAGAGCCTACGGGCTCTCTTTTTTAGGCTATTTTCACTTAAAAGTTTAAGAACTATTGACATGCATCAGTTACTGGAAATGGGACGGTTTAAGTGGCAAAGAAAAAAACCAATAGTTTCGTAGTGTACAAAACTTACAACTTTTAGCCCTTTTTTGGAAGTTCGAATGGAGATGAATGATAAAAGTTAATTGACAAAATTTACGAGCATATTTAATATTAAATTGTCCAATTAAATAAGAAATTTTCTCAGGTGCTTCAATTCGAAGATAATAGGGAAACCGGTTAAAGTCCGGTACGGTCCCGCCACTGTAATCAGCATTATTCGAACCGTTCAGCCACTGCAAAACAATTTGTGGGAAGGCTTCGGTGCTCGCTGTAAGTCAGGAGACCTGCCTGTGAAAAATAGCACAATATACCTTCGAGGAGAGGTAGGTTGAAGAATTATATATGAGGATTCCTGTACGTGAATCATATATACATATTTCAACATAAACTCTGCCGAATAAGGCAGAGTTTTTTCTTTTTTTGTAAGGGGTCGTTGCTAGATTAAAAGAAAGGAAGATGGTTTTGACAGATATTATTTATAATCGTGCAGCTGCAATCCGTCCGTTGAATAGCAAAGCGATGCAGAGAGCAGAGTTTCGCTTAGATGATTTAACAAAACCAAAAGGAAGCCTTGGAATCTTAGAACAAGCCATCATTCAGCTCGCTGGAATTACTGGAAACATTATTCCTTCAATAGATAATGCCGGCTGTGTTATTTTTGCTGCTGACCATGGTGTCAATGAAGAAGGGGTATCAGCTTATGATTCTCATGTTACGGAAGAAATGACGGTAAATATGTGCATGGGAGGTGCAGTGAGCAGTGTTTTGGCAAGACATAGCAGGATTGACCTACAAGTCGTTGACGTTGGAATAAATTCAAAAGTGAGGCACCCAAAAGCGGTGGTTCGTAAAATTTCCCTAGGTACCCGGAATTTTGTGCAAGACTATGCCATGTCTCGGGAGCACGCAGTAGAGTGTGTGTCTGTTGGTATGGAAATAGCTGATCAACTTATTGATGAAGGGAAGGAACTGTTGATTTTTGGAGAGATGGGGATTGGAAATACAACCTCCGCTGCAGCAATGGCTGCTGTTCTTTTAGATTTACCTGTGAAGCAAGTCGTAGGAAAGGGGACGGGCATTAGTGATAGGCAGCATCAGCATAAGATACAGGTTATTGAAACAGCGTTGACTAAACACTGTATTTGCAAGGATGATCCATGGGATATCCTAGCTGCCGTTGGCGGATTTGAAATCGGGGCAATGGCAGGAGCCATGATTGCCGCTTCCAGCCGGTCCATTCCAGTTGTACTAGATGGATTCATGACAGGTATCGCAGCGTTATGGGCCTCCCGTTTCAATAAGGATATTAAAAATTATTTGATTGCCTCCCATTGTTCATTGGAACAGGCACATACCTATGTATTAAAAGCATTGCAATTAGAACCAATGGTACAATGGCAGCTTCGCTTAGGTGAGGGGTCGGGAGCGCTGCTAATACTGCCCACTTTGCAGCAAGCGTGCCGAATTATGGCGGAGACATCTACCTTTGATGATGCGAAAGTGAGTAACCCACATCGTACGGAATTAAAAGAGGATGCTTTCATGGATTATGATGGTGAAGACACTCTTGGGCCATCTAAACTTGATTTTTCTCCTGCCGAACAGAAGGCAGTCTATAAAGCATTGGCGGCCCGCAGGGATATTCGTTCTTACTTGCCTGACCCCATTTCAAAGGAAGCTCTGGGACGCATTATTCAAGCTGCTCATTTAGCTCCATCCGTCGGTTTTATGCAGCCTTGGAATTTTATCGTTATATCAGATCAAAACATTTTAAATGAATTATATCGTGCAGTTGAGAAAGAAAGGATTCGGGCTTCGGTAAAATATACTGATATGAAACAAGACCATTATTTGCGGTTGAAGCTGGAAGGACTATTACAGGCGCCGATGACTATATGCGTAACGAATCATTCGGGAAGAGGAGGCCCGCATGTTTTGGGGAGGAATACCATTCCGGAAACGGACTTGATGTCAACAGCCTGTGCTATTGAAAATATGTGGTTAGCAGCTCGGGTAGAAGGGATTGCGATGGGGTGGATTAGCATCTATCAGAAGGAAGATGTTCGCAAGATTTTAGGAATCCCAGATTCGATTGATCCAGTCGCATTGCTTACTATCGGTTATACCTCCCATTTTCCGGATATCCCGATATTGGAAAGGGTCGGATGGGGAAAAAGATTAAATTTGAAAGAGCTCATCTTTCAAAATATATGGGGGGAAGAGGAGAAGGATGTATGAAAATTTACACACGCGGAGGAGATAAAGGTAAAACCTCCATTATTGGTAAAGCCCGCCGTTTTAAAGATGATATTCGGATAGAGGCCTATGGAACCGTTGATGAAGCAGGCGCTTATATCGGGCTTATTATAAGTGAACTTGAAAAAAGGTATGAGGATATTCGGGAACATCTCTTATCTGTCCAACAAATGCTTTGGAATGTCGGCGCAGATTTAGCTGCTGCTCCTGATGCAGATTACACCTACCGTACACCGGAAAATGCTGCTGGAGTGCTTGAACCCTTGATTGATTCCTATAAGGAGGAAGCAGATCAAATCACTAAATTTATTTTGCGTGGCGGAAGCCGTCATTCAGCGCAACTTCAAGTCGCCTGTACAATTGTCCGACGGGCAGAACGATGTACTGTAGCTTGTATGCGCCAGGAGGGAATTCATTTACCAGCTTTAAAATATTTAAACAGGTTATCTGACTTGCTGTTTGTCATGGCCCGGGCTGTTAACGCCAGAGAGAACATAAAGGATATCGAATATAGCAACAGCACGGAAGTATTCAAGAGCCCTGACAAAAGAGATTAGGTTGGATATGAATTGAAAAATAAATTTTTATTTAATGAAAAGGAGCCATCTTAAAATGAAAAAGCAAACACTTTTTACTCTGATTTCTATTATTGTCCCGACAGTTTTTTTAGCGGCTTGTGGAAATCAACAGACTGCTGCGTCTCCAAATAGTGCGAATGTAACTTCCCAAAGTCAGCCAAAGGAAAAAACATCAGCATTCCCTTTAACGGTCACAGATGAGGCTGGAAATAAAGTCACAATTCAAAAACAGCCACAACATATCGTATCCGTGACAGAAGGTACTGATGAAATCCTTGCAGGCATGATACCAAAAAGCAAGTTGGCTATGGTGACAACCTATTCAAGTGATCCACAATATTCCAATGTCATAAATTTTGTTAAGGGAATTCCGCAAATTCAAAATGCCAATGCAGAGACAATCATTGCGGCTAAACCTGACCTTGTATTATTAGCATCTTATACAAACCAAGGAATAGTTAATCAAATTAAACAAGCGGGCATTCCCGTCTATGAGTTTACCGATTTTACTTCTATTAGTTCCGTTGAAAAAAGTATCGAAGTGGTCGGCCAATTAGTAGGGGAGAGGGGAAAATCCAATCAGTTGGTACAGTCAATGGAATCGAAGATCAATACTATTTCAAATGCTGTTAAGGACAAAAAGAAATTGACGGTATTAGACTACAGTTCCTATGGTTATGCGGCTGGGGACAATACAACTGTTAACCAAATGATTGAAATGGCCGGAGGAATCAATGCAGCCAAAGGCTTAAACGGATGGCAAAAAATTTCTGAAGAAGAAATTGTCAAATTAAATCCTGATGTGATGATTGTTGCAGACAGTGAAAAAGGGTTTGTAAAGAAGGTTTTGAGTGATTCTGCGTTACAAAATGTCAATGCAGTTAAGAATAAACAGGTTTTTGCTATAAATGGGGCCGATTTATCATCTGTATCTCAATATATAGTCAATGGGGTTTCTGATGTTGCACATGTGTTAAATCCTGATGTGAAGTTGCAGTGATTGGAAACCGGATCATACCTATTTTTGTAGCCATTGGAATATTCTTTATTATGGTATCCGCTCTTGAAATTTCCATCGGTCCAGTGTCCATACCGGTTCAGCATCTCATTGGTGAAGCATGGGGGTATTTCCATGGCATGCGTACAACCGATGCAGTGGTAGTTGGGGCCGTACGTTTGCCGAGATGGTTAGCTGCTGTAATGATTGGCGCAGGGTTAGGGGGTACAGGAGCTGTTATGCAGGCTCTTTTCCGTAATCCAATGGCTGACCCTGCTATCATTGGGGTATCCAGCGGTGCTTCCCTTGGAGCGGTTATCGTGATTCAATCTGGTCTTTCTCAATTAAGTCAATGGAGCACGCCCCTTGGTGCATTTACAAGCGGAATAATAGTTGTTTTCGTTATTTATCAATTATCAACTTATAAAGGAAGAACAGCCATTTATTCCTTACTTTTAGCAGGGGTAGCCATTAGCTCGTTTTGCAGTGCCATCGTGACCTTGCTTTTATCCTTGGCGCAACTTGAAACAATGCATGAAATGCTGTTTTGGCTCATTGGCGGTTTGGATGGTATCACTTGGCCGTCAGTTGGCATCGTATCTATTGTTGTTCTTCTTGGATTAGGGCTTTATACCATACAAGCCCCTTCACTCGACATTATTTCCATTGGGGAAGAACAGGCTGAAGGAGTAGGAGTGCCTTTACAAAGAACAAAGCGATTTCTTTTCATCATATCGGCATTGGTTGTTGGAGCTTGTGTAAGTGTAAGTGGTGTCATTGGATTTATAGGGCTGATTGTTCCTCACTTGCTTCGCATGGTGGTTGGTCCCCGCCATCAATTTCTTATTCCTGCATCTGCTCTTGGGGGAGCATCCATTCTTTGTTTATGTGATGTGATCGCCCGTATGGTTTTTGAACCAGTTGAATTAAATGTAGGAATCGTTACTGCTTGTTTAGGGGCTCCTTTTTTTCTTTATTTATTACGAAAACAAGATCGAGGTATCTATCGAGAGGAGGGGTAACAACATGAGAAGTTCTTCGGTAATAACCAGGCCTGAAGTAGAAGAAGCATGCCACATGTCAGAGCCAATCATTCAGGTTTCAAATCTCGGATACGGATCCCTGCTTCGAGAGATTCATGGGACCTGGCAAGGAGGAAAACTCATTGGCTTAGTTGGACCTAACGGGGCGGGAAAATCAACTCTATTACGCTTATTGGCGGGAATTTTAAAGCCTACGAAAGGTGAAATTCGTGTCAATGACCATCTTTTACATAAGAAACGGACGAATTGGCGTGCCAGGCAGATTGCTTATTTACCTCAGCATATGAACGATCAAATTCCCTATACTGTATCTGAATTTGTGGCTATGGGTCGGTTTGTATTTCGCACTCAATCCGGGGCATTGACGAAGGCATGCCGGGAGAAAATTGAAGAGGGGTTACATCGGCTGAATCTGGTCCCTTACAGGGATACCCCAATGGTTCAGTTATCGGGAGGTGAACAACAGCGGGCAGCCATTGCTCGCTGTCTGGTTCAAGAGAGTCACATCCTATTGTTGGATGAACCTATTGCGAGTCTTGATCTGTACTATCAGATGGATATTTTGCAGCAGCTAAAGAATTTGTCATCTCAAAAATACCTTGTCATTGTAGTTCTTCATAACATAGAACTTGCGGCAAGATTTTGCAGTCATTTGATTATGTTAAACAAGGGACGAATCCTTCATCAAGGCCCGACACACGAGATATTTAATGAGCAAATGGTACAGGATCTTTTTGGTATGCCAATCCAAATATATCCCGATCCATATAGTGGACATCTCCGTATGAGTATTCACTCGAGTGAGGGGGATTTTAGACTTAATTCTACTCGCATGTTAGTTGAAAAATCAGTGCATTTGGAATGAACATAAAATAGTAAAAATCTTCATATTTATAACTCTACTCGTTTAAATATTAGCTAAGAAATCAATTGCTGAAGAAACGTTTGATTGGATAAAAATTGAAAATGAAATATTACTAGACTTTAACTTGAGGAGGCAATCTAAATGAAGGTATGCTCGTTTTTACCCGCCGCTACCAATATGATCTATGAAATGGGACTAGAAAGATATCTGAATGGAGTCACATTTGAATGTCCATCGGATAAACCAAAAGTTGTTCGCACCCATCTCGAGGGGCGTAATCTTTCAAGTACAGAAATTGAAACTTTTGTAACAGAATCATCAAATATGGGAAAAAGTTTATATTATGTGGATATGGAATTATTATCAGATATAGCACCTGATCTTGTGTTTACTCAAGATGTATGTGATGTATGTCAAATTAGCACCTCTGTTGTTCAAAGAGCCATTGGTTCCCTTAAAAAGCAACCAAAAGTGGTACCATTAATACCGCGAAGGCTACGGGATGTATATCAGAATGCACTAACCATTGCAAAGGAGCTAGGAGAAGAAAAGATTGGTCTTGATTACTTAGCTTCCTTACAAAAGAGAGTACGTGCAATTACTGACAAACTTCGTGAACATCAAGCAGAACCAAAAAGAGTGATGGTTATGGAATGGTTAGATCCCATTTATAATTGTGGACATTGGATTCCTGACCAAATCTCTTTGGCGGGTGGAGTAGATATGTTGTCCAATCCTGCAGGTTACTCTGTAATAACTCCTTGGGAAAAAGTACAACAATATGATCCAGAAGTATTAGTGATCGCACCTTGTGGTTTTCAGGTGGAACGATCTATACAGGAAATCGCTCAGCTAACAAGTAAACCGGGGTGGAGTGAATTGACTGCAGTAAAAAACAAAGCAGTCTATCTTGCCGATGCAGATTACTTTACAAGGCCAAGTACCACTTTGGTAGACGGGATTGAGTTACTAGCTGCCCTCTTCCATCCACAACTGTTTGAAATTCCAGAAACATGCATGAAAAAGGTTGTACCTATTTCAGATACAGAATTATCATCGGTGTAAGTGATCATTCCTCAACAAGGTTTGGCGGGTTTCCTTTAGTAAATTGGTTTGAGTTACATGAAAGAAGGCAAGCCAATTACTGGCTTGCCTTTATCTATATAATAAAGCATTAAAAAACAACAAGTTATGTTCATATTCCGCCTCTTCCGCTTGAAATGAGAATGTTCCCAACAATACGGATAGAACCCTCTTTCCTTAAACACGTCTATTCATTTAATCATTTTGCTCCCTTTTCACTCCATTAACTTTTCCATGCAATGGAGACCGCCCATATAGGATAATAGATTCACTTTTTATTTTGCAGTTGCTATAAATAAACGACAGTTATAAAATAAAAACTGATAATTCAGTAAAGCTACATAGAAAATACAAACTAGCAAGAAGGAGAGATTAAAAATGAGTTTAATAACTTTAGATCTGGCAAAAAAAATAATAGATGGGGCTGAACAGGAGGCCAATCGACTAGGAGTTTCGATGGTCATCACAATCGTAGATGAAGGTGGTAACCTTATTGCTACCCATCGGATGGATGATGCTTGGCTCGCGAGTATCGAAATTTCTAAGAATAAGGCGTGGACTTCAGTTGCCTTAAAGATGCCAACATCAAATTTAGAAAAGGCCACCGTACCAAATGCATCACTCTATGGGTTGAACACCACAAATGATGGACGGATTGTTGTCTTTGGAGGCGGAATTCCACTTGTAAAAGAGGGTAAAGTAATTGGTGCTGTAGGAGTTAGTGGTAGCACCGTTCCTGACGACGTTAAAGTGGCAGAAGCTGCAGTAGAACGTTTTGAAGAACTTTTTACAGTAACCAGATAATATAAGTCTAGTGAAAGAGCAGTATTAAAAGCTGCTCTTTTATACGTTTCACGAATAACATAAGGAAAAAAACAGGATCTGAGTGATTCAATGACTTCAAATCGATACCTGTGTTGCTTTTGCCAATCAAACTCAAATGTTGGAAGAATTAAAAAGTAGCAATCTCCTTTTAGGAATAATTACAAATGAGTAAGGAGGATATATTATGAAGCTGATCAACCGAATGACTATTAGCGTAATTTTATTGTTGATGTTGAGTGCATGTTCAAGTACTTTGAATCGTTCCGGGCCTACTCCGAAGACAGATCAAAGTAGCCGAGGGGAGATTTCTTCCAAATATGAGGATACAACCAGCGGTGCTAATACCAGTATAAATAGTAAAACAGATTCAAAGAGCATTCTGCTCAACTTAATGTCCCTTGCGAAATCAGGAAAAGTCGATAATTCCCCTTTTACTGCTGGGAAGTCAACCATGACCGATGTCCAACATGATTGGGGCAAACCAACTAATCAGGTTGTTGCGGGTAAAGGGACTTATGCCACCTACAATTCAAAACAAGCTGCTTTTGGGTTTAACCAACACGAGTTGATTTTTGATGTGCGATCTTACAGTAAACTAGTTCAAAGTTTGACACTTTCTGATGTAAAAGGCGTGTTTGGTAATCCGAAATCCACCACGAAGCCGACATCGAAACAAGTGAATGAAATTTATCAAGTGAATGACACTTTCCAGCTTGAATTCATTATTAATACAGATTCTAGCAAAGTGGATCATATTTCTGTTTTCGATCCGAATGCCGTGTCATCACAGCCACCTAGCTCTTCACTTCAAGTCCCTATTCGAGGAGTCATCGAGGGTTTTTATGGAACTCCATGGAGTAACACACAGCGTCTCAATATGTTTACTTTTATGGAGAAAGAAAAGTTAAACACGTATGTGTACGCACCAAAAGACGACCCCTATCAACGCTTGAATTAGCGCTCAAATTATCCGTCAGCCAAACTGTCGCAAATGAAAATATTAGTTACAGGCGCTAAAAAAGAGCACGTTAATTTTATTTATTCGATATCACCGGGTATGACCGGAACTTCAACAAACGCGGTTAACAAGTCTATCACCTATAGTTCTCAGTCTGATCGAAAAGCATTAGAAGCAAAGATTGATCAACTGCGGTCAATTGGTGTTCATACATTTATGCTATCTTTTGACGATATCGTAACGAGTTTAAAGTCAGCTGATCGAAAAGCTTACAGTTTAGACTATCCGAAAGCGCAAATGCAAGTAGCGAATCAAGTCTTATCAGATGAAAAAGCAAAAGATCCAAGTTTCCAGTTATGGTTTGCCCCTACTTCTTATTATGGATTGACGGATGGGCCATATTGGAGGACGCTTCGATCTATTTTGAACCGCAACATCAAGGTCATATGGACAGGTAATTGGGTGTTAAATCAAAGTATTACAAGCACACAAGCTCAAACGATTACAAAGTTGCTAGGACGCAAACCGATCTTATGGGACAATTATCCTGTCAATGATTATACGTATGTTCAAAAACATAAGCCTCAGTTGTTGATGGGGCCGCTAGAAGGAAGAAGTGCCTCACTCACAAAAAATATAACCGGATATATGAGTAATCCGATGATACAGCCAAGTGCTTCAAAACTTGCGCTCGAGACGATCTCGGACTATTTACAAAATCCTTATGGTTATCACTCAAGAACTTCATGGGAGAACGCCGTTAAGAATATGCCAGGAATCACGGATCCATCCTTATTTAAGACATTTGCTGAATTTAATACGGCGAGTATCTTAAATACCACTGGCTATTCACCAATAAAATCAATGGTAGCGGCCTACCAAAATGCGTCGACAAATTCACAAAAACAAGCAGCGGAAAAAACATTAAAAAACGAATTGAGTACACTCGAGAAACTACCCAGCATGTTGCCACCGACCATTTCCGACAAAGAGCTACTATATGAAATTCAACCGTGGCTAACCAAGCTAGGTGAAGAGGGACAAGGTGGACTGGACGCGCTCGTGTACCTGAATAAACCAAATCAGACTAATAAACAGCGGCTTGCTGACCAAATTAAACGAATTAACGGCTCACCTTATAAAATTGGAGATGACATCGTTTCATTCATGCAGTGGGCAGAAAAGCAATAATTGAGCAGTTTTGTTGAAGAGGGATTATGATATAAGTAGGATTCATTGAGATATGTTGCTGATACATAGGGGGAATGAAGAATGAGAATTTTAGTCGTCGGTGCAGGAGCCGTCGGTGGATATTTTGGCGGCCGTTTACTTGAAAAAGGAGTAGATGTCACTTTTTTGGTTAGAGAAGGACGAAAGCAGCAATTAGAAAAGACGGGACTTGTCATTGACAGTGTTCATGGAAACGCCGTTCTTACTCCAAAAACGATGTTATCGGGGGACGAAGCAGAGCCATTTCATTTCATCATTTTGTCAACAAAAGCCTATCATTTGGAGGGTGCCATTGAAAGTATTCGGCCCTATGTCAGTCAGGAAACTACAATCCTGCCATTGTTAAACGGCATATTGCATTTTAACATACTGGCAGAGGAATTTGGCTCGGACCGTGTGCTTGGAGGGCTTTGTTTTATCGAAACAACACTTGACAGAGAAGGAAGGATTATTCAAACAAGTCCTTCACATGATTTGGTGTTTGGCGAACAGACAGGCGAAAGGACGGAGCGTATTTTAAAATTGGAAGATGCCTTCACTGGAACGAATACCGGTTATCGATTAAGTCATCATATTACTCAGGATTTATGGAATAAGTACCTGTTTATTTCCACTATGTCGGGAATTACAACGTTAATGAGATCGCCAATTGGCCCGATTCGAGAGGATCCTAGTGGAAGGAATGTTGTTTCGAAGCTGTTAAATGAGATTGTTGCTGTGATGAAAAGTGCGGATGCCCCGCTTCCTGCTGAAATCCAGTCACAGCTGATGAAGCAATTTGACAAATTAGGCTTTTCTATGAAATCTTCGATGCAGCGGGATATGGAAAAATTGCTTCCGGTAGAAGCAGACCATTTGCATGGTTATTTGCTGGACATCGCTAGGAGGAAGAATATTGCTGTTCCATTGTTAGAGGCGGTTTATGCTAATTTGAAAATCTATGAGCGAAATTTATAACGAAACGTTGGTGTTGTTATACCATTAAAGGTGGTGGAAGGGATACGGTTGCCGGTTTCTTTGCTGAAGTATGGGATCAATAAAGGACCTACTCCATTTCGATCGAGTAGGTCTACGTTCGACTTTTTCTTTTTTTCCAATTAGCCCATAAAAAATAGCAATCCGTTTAATCTTCCAATTTCTTTTTCCTTTTGATTCAGAACATAAAAGAATAATTGAATTACTTCAAAAGATCAACTCGATTCTAGATGTTCCAATTCCAACAGAATCCATTACAAAACTACCGAAGATTTCTATATCAACTCTGTGCAAAAAAACAATTTGAAAGAATTTCTTGATATTTTTGAGTGGTTTATTTCTGAAGTAAGATCAAGTTAAAGACCAAGAATTAATTCGTAAAAAAATCAGCGCTTGTCCATTCCATTTCATGATCTTGTACATAAATTATTAGTACACCATCAGCTAACCAGACATATAGATTACCTCTTTTATTTAAAGAACGTTTGCCTTTTAAAGCAGACGTTTCTTTGCATTTATAGGCATGTTGTCTATTTTGCAATATCAATATGATGTTTGTCCAAGCAATTCTTGTCTTATGAAATATGATACATAGTGAGTGATTTATATCACACAATCTAACAGGTGGTGATAAGTATGTTTGGATACGGATTCGGAGGCTGCGGCGGTTATGGCTACGGTGGTGGTTTCGGCGGAGGCAGTACATTTGTTTTAATCGTCGTATTATTTATCCTTTTAATTATTGTTGGTACTGCTTTTGTTTTTTAATAAACCAATTCACGTCCTAGCGGAAAGTATGATTAAGGCTGGAGGTGTGATAAATGGGCGGAGTAGGAAGTAGTTTTGCGTTAATCGTAGTATTGTTCATCCTTCTTATCATCGTTGGTACAGCATTCATCTACTAATAATAAGATGGATGGAGCCGGAAAAGGTCCCTTTATCGGTTCTTTTTCGATGATCAATATCAGCATTATTTAAAGTCGATTTTCTTAGCATAAGAAATATCGGCTTTTTTGATGTTGAAAATTGCTTAGCGTATATTTCAAGTATTAAGGTGTTTGGACCCCTTGGAAAAATCCGAAAATGTGCGCTAAGCTAATTCTTAGAACAAAAAAAGGATAAAAAATGTTGGATTATTGTAAATATTCAGTTAAATCGACAAACATTTTACAATCCCTAATTTATAATGGAGGAAGGTGATTCTTGTTTGTCCAATAGGTTTTCCTATATTTTTTAAGAATGGGAGATGTAAATATGGATTTTTATGAAAAGTTACCTACTGATTTTTTAATTGCTTTTTATGATGAAATGATGAAAAACATTGAAAAAGGATTATTAACGAAAAATATGTATTATGAATTAGGTTTACTGATTTCAGTTGCAAGGAACAGGGGGATTACATTAGAGCAACCATGCGACTTTGAACAGATCGTCGATCAAAAAGCTATGGAGGATTTTATTCATTTTACGTAACATGTAACGTAATAAAGGACAGTTTGATACCATCTTGGAACTATTTCAATGTAACCATCAAAAGAAAATTAAAAAAAATTCCCGTATTCAGTGGTGAGAATACAGGACTTTTAATCAAACTTCTGTATGTTGCTGATTTTTACTTTTTTGATACATCGTGATGAGCTCGTCCAATTTCTGACTGTAACAAAGGGTGTCATTGCTATTTAATCCAGTATTCCCCGCAATTAGGATCAACGTCTTTCTCATCTGATTGATCCGGTCCTCTAGTTCCTCCATCTCGATATCCATTATACATTCCCCTGATTCACTTTAACTGTTTAATCCGATAAATTGTAGTCCTCAACTATTATTATGCAAAAAATTTTAAATAATTGGAATACATCTGACAAAACCCCCTAAAACATTACAAAAAACTGTATAAACAGACGAATCAAGGGCTAATAGAAAGGAACGAGAGCCCTTTCTTTCAGATCGTACTTACCGCTTTTTCCGGTTACCGCCTTCATTAGCGTACCTTTTCCATTTTATAGCATAGGGAATTTTATTTTTAAAATATGAAGTTTCTTCCTCAAATAAATAACAATACAATAACCCAGAGTAAAAATTCCTTTCTCCTTTCATTAATATGATTGAACCCTCACTTTTCATAACAACTTCATAACACTTTCATAACAACTTCACAACACTTTTATAACACTTTCATATCAATATCTTAATATAGTAAGGACTGTAGTAAAATCAAGTTAATAAATTGTAGTCAACCATGAGGAAGTGAAATGATGAAATTTAAGGTAAAAATATTAAACGCAGAAGGAAAAGAACTAGAAATTGAAAATAAGATCATCGGTGATATCCTTTTTGAATCTGAAGAAGCAATTGAATTTTTTATACAGGTCATAAATAACAGTTTACCACCTAATTTTAAGTACATAATCATTCCTGAAAAGGAAACGAATAATCATTTAGTTAGCCATAGATAGAATTTTATCAATCGAAACAGTGAAAAAGAGACTTCATTTTCTTCACGAATAACTGTATTTTCAAAATCAAATTAATCGTCACCAAAATAAAAAAGGGGTACCTGCCTCCCGAGTTACTAGGGGCAGGTACCGCGAAATAAAACAGCTGCACTATTTTAATCTATTAAAATTCGACAATAATAGGGCCTTACACACGTTATATCCCCAGTGCTTTTTTCGTCGCCTGGCCTACTATACCATCTACTTGCAAATGATGAGCTTTTTGGAATTGCCGGACGGCATTTTTTGTGTTTACCCCAAATATGCCATCAATTCCTTTTGTATTGTATCCAAGCGATGTAAGTTTTCTCTGTAGCACAGTTACAGAAGGCCCCTTGCTTCCTAGTTTAAGAATTGCCCCACTTGTACTAATAGGAACAGGCACTTCAGATCCTCCGGTAACTTTATACCCATTGGCCGCAGCAATCGCATCAAAGGATTTTGCCGAATACGTAATAATCACAGGGGTATTGATCGCAACCTGGTTGTACAGCCATTGCACGTCACTATTATACATACGCACACAACCGTGACTGACATAGTGGCCAATAGAGCTCGGATTGTTGTTACCATGGATGCCGTAAGTGTCTCCCCATGTTCCACGTGCATTCAATCCTAGCCATCTATTGCCAAGCGGATTACGAGGGTCTCCTCCCGGAATATGTCCTGTATAATAGGGGCGATTGACAATTTTAGTGACAATTTTAAACGTGCCTTCGGGTGTTAATGTCCGGCTTTTCCCTGTCCCTACTGGAAATTGTTTCATCAATTTGCCATTCGCATAGTAAGCAAGCCGGTTGTTTTCCTTGTTAATGATCATTAACTTGCTTATCATCGCCGCGGACGCGGACCCTTGGGGTACAACTATACTAAAACAAAACACCAGAAGAAATGCCATGACAAAAAGACTAATCCATTTTCTCCGCAAAATGAATCCCTCCATATTTCTTATCTGTTTAATATTTTAGCATTATCTTCCAATCTATTATTCTATAAATCATCGACAATTTCAGTAGACCAGGCTCTCTATTCGACAAAGTGGTTCTGGGACCAAAAATTTTCTTACTTATTTTTAAAAAATAGTTAGAGTTGTTTGAAATAAAAGCAATTGTAGTCAGGTACATGAAGAAGGAATTTAAACTGGATTGTTCGAATAAGTTATAGTGAACTTGGTTTTGTTGTATTTTTTTACTTTTGATAGATTACGCTAAACAGTGAGGAGATTGGTTTTATGCAAGTTGTAGCCAAAATGTTTTTAGAACAACTCGACATACATTGCTATAAGAATGAATGGTTTGCATCCATGGATCAGGCGCTTGATGGAGTCATCGCAGCTGAGGCAGCATGGACAAGTTCGGGAATCAGCAATTCTATTTGGCAGATTGTCAATCACTTGATATTTTGGAATGAAGACGTGATCCATCGAATTAAGGGCACAGAGAATCCGCATAAAGCAGAAGACAATGATGAAACCTTTGGAAATTCGGGGGATCCAGAAGACGAAATTGGGTGGGCCCAGACCGTGCAGCGCCTTTATGAAGTTATGAATAAATTAAAAACGGTTATTGCGGACCTTGACGATGAAAAGTTAACAGCTCCGTATGCAGCTAACAGTTCCTCTATTGAGCGTTTACTCAGCAATATCATGATGCACGATACGTATCATCTCGGCCAAATTGTTCTATTGAGAAAGTTGCAAACCTCTTGGAGTGGCGTTGATTGGTCCTAACGAAATGAATGGGCTGTTTCCGTTAAGGCAGAAGTAGGGGTATCGCCAACATTTCAGAAATTTTGTACGCTAAGCGAATTCAAACATAACGAAAAGCTGGTCTTGTTATACCATTAAAGGGGATGGAAGGGATAAGAATTGCCGGTTCTTTGCGGAAATAGGGGATCTCGATGATTCCACCCATCCCCTACAAATTATTAAGCTTTAAGAATAGTCAAAATGAACAAATTTGAAAAAGGAGATATAGATAAATGCAATACATAGTTACGGCATATGATGGCACTGATGAACAAGCAATGGATAGAAGATTAATGGCAAGGGAAGAACATTTAAAATCAGTTGAAAGAAGATTTAAAGAAGGACAGCATTTGTATGGTGCAGCTATACTTGATCATGAAGGAAAAATGATAGGCTCAATGATGGTAGTGGAATATGCAACAAGAGAAGAACTGGATCATTGGCTGAAGGTTGAACCATATGTTGTAGGAAATGTATGGCAGAAAATAGAAGTAAAGCCTTGTAGAGTGGCATCCACATTTATGAAACTTTATGATTGAAGAATGAATGAAACAAATTTCAGAACAAGAATGGCTATTTAAGGGTCACCTATTTTGGGTGGCCCATTTTGTTTTAATAGACCTAATCAACAAAAAGTGGAATTTTTAGAGGGTTATCTAAAAATTTGTAGAAATAGTAAAATAACAATTTCTAACTACTAGGCGGGGTGTATTTATGGACGAGATTCAATATGCCTTTATAGACGAAAATGGGGATTATCGATTTGATTTTGAAAATAGTGGTGTTTCAACACATTTCATCGTCGTGTTCCTTATTGTGAAAGAGTCAAACAAAGAGTACTTAGAGCAAGAGCTAGAAAGAATTAGACAACAAATCGGAGAAGAAAACTTATTCCAGGACCACCAACAAAGCGTACGATTCCTAAACGAGGCAAAGGAGTTACCTTTTAGTATTTATGCCTATACATTCGATAAACGAAAAATAAGAGATGATAGCGGCATCATGCATAAAACGCCGTTTATGAAATATGTGAATCGATTGATTTACGATGACTTAAATCGATCGTTCGAACAGCTGGATTTAGTCACAGACGAACAAGAATCCAAGCTTTTCTTGCGAGAATTTAAGAGTTATATCCAGCAGAGGACGATTCCTGACTTATTTAATTATGCCACATTGGGATTCAATGACAGCCAATCAGATCATCTTCTTCAATTGGCGGGAATGATTGGCGAGTTTCTTGCTAGAGGTTATCATCAACATTCTCCCAATACCCAATACCGTTCCAATGTAAAGACCATAAGACATAAAATATCCGCTATCAATCTTTTACCTCGAGATTACAAAAATTATCTATATGAATACAAACCAGAAAGTCCAGATTCTAAGTATGATGAGTTAATCATTAAGCAATCTGTTAATTTGACGTATAAATATATTGAGAGACTTCGGAATAGTGAAGAAGAGGATGAAAAGGTTCGTATTGATTTTCTCAAATTCCTGCTGTTTAATTTAAAAGAAAATCCACTGGAATATGTGTTCACCCAAGAAATATTGGATAATCTGAATGAACTTCGAGCGATTAAAATCAATCAACATTATTTTCGTTCAAACATTGTTTCGAAACTCCGTGATAGTGGTTTACTCATAGCGAGTAGTAATAAAGGCTATAAATTACCTGTCTGCTTAAATGATCTATATGACTTTGTCAATCTCTCAAGTTTAACCATCCACCCGATGATTCAAAGAATCTCTAAATGCAGGGAACAAATCCTAGTTGCCACGAACAATGAAATCGATATTCTTGGACAAAAGGAATATGATTATTTAAAAAAAGTCATTGAGTTGGAAAAGGTGAAATAAAAAAAGCCAAAACCGTCCGGTTCTAATGGCGTATAAAAAGCCAGCAGAAACGTCCCGATGGTTTAAATATGGAGGAGCACTAGAAATGGAGAGTTATAGTTATTACTGTCATACAAGAATTGAGATGGGACTAGGGAAATCAGAACAATTACCAGAGCTATTGAAGTCCCTTGATATAGGGTCATCTATACTTTTAGTCAGTGACCCAGGGATCGTGAAAGCCGGATTGGTCAGACCTATTCAAGATATACTAGAGCAAACAGGATATCTAGTTATTTTATTCGACTCCGTCTCCCAAAATCCAAGAGATACGGAATGCCTGGCTGGTGCAAAGTTATTTAAGGAGGAGAACCTAGAGGCGGTTGTGGCAATTGGCGGTGGAAGCGCGATGGATACCGGAAAAGCGATTGCGCTTCTTGGCCCGAATGGTGGTACTCCTAGGGAGTATGTAGAAGGAAGCCTGAAATATGCTAATATCGCTCCCATTATTTGTGTCCCGACTACTGCAGGTACTGGTTCCGAAGTGACCCGTTCTTCTGTTATTACCGAGGCCGCAACGCACCGAAAGCTGACTCTAAAATCTGCATCATTACGACCAACGATGGCCGTTCTGGATCCTAAATTAACGTTCACTGTTCCGAAATCTGTTACAGCCGCAACCGGTGTAGATGCGCTCGTTCATGCGATTGAAGGTTATACCTGTAAAGTAACCAATCCAATCTCCCAGGCATTCGGTGCAAGAGCCATGACTCAAATCGTTTCTTCCTTGCCAACTGCCTTTAAGGATGGAAAAAACCAGTTGGCCCGCTACAAGATGCTGGAAGCCAGCCTTCTTGCAGGATTATGTTTTGGTTCTGCTGACGTTGCAGCTGTGCATTGTTTAGCCGAGGCGCTTGGAGGTCTTTACGATACACCTCATGGAGTGGCAAACGCTGTATTTTTACCTTTTGTGTTGAAATTTAATGCGGAAGAAGAGAAAGGTATTCATGCGGATTTAGCTCGCTATATGAAATTTGCTACTGAATTAGATTCAGATGAAGTGGCCGTTGAAAAACTCATTACCGGGATCCGCCAATTCACAACGAACCTGGAGATACCTAAATTAAGAGATTTGCCAGGAGTCAGGAAAGAGGACTTTGACCGAATCGTGGAGTTATCAGTACAAAACAATTCTACACCGAGTAACATAAGGAAGATTGGCGCAGATGATTATCGCCAAATCCTTGAGCAGGCATATGAGGATATTTTCTAAAGAGTAGTAGTATAGTGCGCAATGTCTAAACCTTCAATCCGATTTAAGTAGCAATTTTTGAAAAAAAGATAAGAATGTACTTAAAAAAATGGAGGTTTTCGAAAAGAAAAGCCTGTTAACGTCCAGTAATGGGCGTTTTTTATTTTGGTTACTAATCTAGCTTAATAAGTTAAGCAACGGAAATGGGGGGAAATATAAGTGGACTTATTCAAGTAATGGGGTTCGAATCTATATAAATTCAATACAATACTAAACTAGTCCAAGCGAAAGTTAATTTTCTCCCATAATCTGTCTGAAAATCATTACAAGGCACTGGTTGACGTTTTGATTTGATAAATAAGCGGAGAACTTTCTCTTAATTAAGAAATAGCACTAAAAATAGCCTAAATAGACGGAAAGATTCCGACTATTAACTCGAAAAACGTTAAAAATGGGTAATTTTGCTTTGCTTAATCGGAAAGCCTCCGCTTATATACCCCGAACATAGCTCTATTCTGCAGTCTAACAGGAAATTCTCCGCTTATTTTACATATCACTGGTTACTCATTTAAGTATAAGAATTCTTATGTTTCAAAATAACATATATAAAAAGGTTCACTCTGTGTTTTTAATTCAAAGTTTCTTCTTTCATTTTATTTTTTCTGTCCCGCATTATTAAATAAACCATAAATCCAAGATCGATTATAATAATGGCCATAGCAGACCATTGTCCACCAGTAAAATGGTGATAGCGAGGGGAGTCTCCTCGAAAATACTCTAAGATAAATCGTTCAAGGAAATAAAGGAAAACGTAAAATGAGAGAATCCACCCTTTAACTAGCCGGTGACCAGCAAATATAAGAATCATAAATAAGATACAGAAAAGAATCATATCTCCTTGGCTTTCCCAAACTTCAGCCGGCCACAATGGTTTACTGCCATAGTAATCGTAGGCATAAGAACCTTTTGGATACACAATCCCAAAATTCCCTCCTGTGGGACTTCCAAATGCGTCTCCGTTCATAAAACAAGCAATTCGTCCAATACCTTGGGCCAAAATCATAGCCGGTGAAAGATAATCGGCAAATTCCAAAAAACTTATTTTATGATAACGTGAGTAAATAAATAATGTAACAATCCCTCCTGCAATCGCCCCTTCAACTGAAATACCGCCTTTCCATATCTCAAATATTTGAAGTGGGTGTTTCGAATATGTCGGCCATTGAAACACAAAGACATGCCAAATCCGAGCACCAATAATGGCACCGAACACACCGTAAATAAGAAAATCCTGTAAGTGTTTGTAATAAATTGTTTTTCGTGTTAAAGCCAGGCCAACACCAAATCCCAGGGCGATAGCAAGAATCGAGATCACTGCATGTGTTTGAACCTCATAGCCAAAAAGGTTAAATAAATCCTTATACATTATATTTAGACATCCCTTCAACATCTGTAATTTCTTTTATGATAATTAGATAAATGTTCATCTAAAAATATCAGCAATTCAGAACCCTATTATTTTACTGCTTTTTTTTGACAAATTAGAATTAAGAAAAGAGAAAATGTAACTATTTTATGTTCTTATGGAAAACATAAATGAAGGCAGCCACTAAATGGACTGGCCTTGAAATCCTTAAACCCCAACTTCATTTGAATGGTACTTGTCGTTATGTCTTAGCTTCTTTTTATTATTTTTAAACGTAAAAAGAAGCGTGACGAATGACCAAACAGCTATAACAAAATACGATGTCCGAAAGGTTAAAAGTAAATGGCTGGGGCTTGATGGTTCATATGTTTTTAAAAAGAATTGATAAATGAATCCACCAAGCGTAATCCCTAAACCCATGCCCAATGTCCTTGACATATTTAAAATCCCTCCAGCAATTCCTAATACATGTTTAGGGACATTGCCCATGATGCTGCTATTATTCGGAGGGGTAAACATACCAACCCCTAAACCAACTAAGAAGAGTCCGATGCAAATGATGAGGTAGGTTCCAGTTAAATCGATAAAAGTTAACATGAAAGAGCCAATGGTAGTCATCGACAGACCCAAAAGCGAGGGAACCGCCGGTCCGAGACGGTCGGTCATGATCCCAGAAATCGGTGTTGAAATCGTCATTCCGATAGGAATAACGGTAATTAAAAAACTAGCCTGGAAAATGGGCAAATGCTTTACCTGATCTAAATAATAGGGTGTTAATAATAGAACAGCATACATAATCATAAAGGACAGAATACCCGTTATATTCCCAAAGGTAAAATGTGAGTTTTTAAAAAGGCTTAAATCGACCAATGGATTAGAACGTTTGCTTTCGGTATGGAAAAATAAAAAGGTATACACAAGTGCAATCCCGTAGCAACCAATCATTAAGTGCGATGTCCAGCCTTGTTTTAAACCCATATTTAGAATATAAATAATCGAAATTAATGAGGGAATTAAAAAAAACGCACCCATATAGTCAAATTTTGTTCCACTGATCTCTTTTGAATCTTTTGGTAAAAAGATGATTCCTAGAATCGTACCAAAAACACCTACAGGGAGGTTGATAAAGAACAGCCATTTCCAGCTTATAAATGAAAGTATCATGCCCCCTACAACTGGACCCAAACTTAAACCTATGCCTTGAGCACTTGCTTGAAAACCTATCGCTTTTCCAAGGTCCTTCTTTGGTGTCGTAGATGTTATAATTGACACGCTATTTGCCTGGAGCAATGAGGCACCTATTCCCTGTAGTACGCGGAAAACGATTAACATAAAGAGAGATGGTGCAAGCCCACAAAGCAAGGAGCTCAGCGAGAAAAGAGCAAACCCGATTATATAAAGCCAGCGACGACCAATCATATCAGCAATTTTTCCGAAAATTAATATTAAAGAAGCTAACGATAACAGATAGGACAAACTTACCCATTCGATATCATTCATACTAGTGTGAAACTGTTGCTGCAAATTTGGAAGTGCAACATTAATGATACTTGCGTCTAATGCTGCCATAAACGCACCAATACAAACAGTGGCTACAACATACCAATGGGCAATTGATTTTTCTTCGGTAGTTGGTGCAGAAGACTCCATAAAAAATCATCTCCATAAAAAAATAAAATGAAAAATAAAATTCCATGCAAAAAAAAACCTTCATCATTGCAGGTAATGCATATATTACGATAACAAATATGATAGCAAGAGTAAATTGCAACAAAATGATAGGGTATAACAATTTGTTATACATAAGAATTATTATCCGTAACTAAAAAGTCTATATGATAGAGATCATGTTACGAGATTGGGTATTTGTGATGGAGGTTATTTCTTTGAACATAGAAAATCTGAAAATGTTTTGTTTAGTAGTAGATGAAGGGAGTATAAGCCAAGCAGCCAGATTGAGCTTTGTATCTCAGCCAGCTGTAACAAGACAAATTAACCAATTGGAAAATTTATATGGTACATTGTTGTTTGATCGAAGTGAAGGGACAATGAAAATAACGGAAACCGGAAGAATGTTATATCCTTTTGCAAAATCAATTGTCCATGACTTTAACCGATCACAGGAAGTCATTCAGCAGGCGATAGGCAAGTTTAATGCGAGTCTCCGAGTAGGTGCTACCTTTACAATCGGTGAATATTTGCTGCCTCAATTGTTGGGGAGATTTAAAAAACAAATACCCGAACTAAAGGTGACATTAACGATTAAAAATACACCAGGTGTATTGGAGGATTTATCCAAAGATGTTATAGATTTAGCTTTAGTTGAGGGCCTTGTTGAGAATACGGATTTTATTATCAAAAAATTTGCAAAGGATGAACTCATTTTAGTTTGTTCACCCGATCATGACTGGGAGGAAAGAATTACGATTGACCGATTGGCAAATGAAAGAATGATCTGGAGAGAAGCTACTTCAGGGACAAGGCTTATTGTAGAAAATATGTTAAGAGAGTACGGAGTATTAGACAAAATTGAAAGTTATATGGAGATTGGCAGTACCCAAGCAATAAAAAGTGCTGTAGAGGCAGGTCTAGGAATTAGTATTCTTTCAAAGTTGACTGTAGGGAGAGAATTGGAACAAGGAGATTTACGACAAGTCATTATTGAGGGCGTCCATTTAACAAGGAATTTATGGGTTGTTAATAAAAATCAACGGTTTAATAAAAAGACAGTTTCTGATTTTTTAGAGTTTATTCATCAAAATATTATCTAGATTTTTCCACAACATGATATATAAGGATAACCTTAAAGGCACCTATCACTTTGATATAGATAAAATTGAATGTTACTCTATGCTGGGGACATAAAGGTAACTATTTTTGGATAGGACAGTGTGAGAGAGTCCAATAAGATGTTTAAATAAGTGTAAGGTTCATCCTAGTTATTAGGAATGGAACGTTACACTTTTCCATTTCTTACATAATAGATTTTATTGAGAAATGGAATATTAATCTTTTGTTACGAACAAAAACCCATTATAGTAGGTTTATAGAGTAAAATATTAATATGTCAATTTATCCATTAATCAGGTTTTTTCGAAATGACCCTTACAAAAGGACACAAAAGAAATTATTTAAATGCTGGAGGCAATTTGAACATGCTGATCATCCGCAATGCAAAAATGGAAGATTTATCTGAGATTGCGATCATTGAAAGCCTATGTTTTCCGGAGGGTGAGGCTGCCACGAAAGAAACGCTTAATAAGCGCATTCGTGTCATTCCAGATAGTTTCTTTGTCGCTGAAATGAAAGGGGGAATTGTGGGTTTTGTAAATGGACCCGTTATCGAAACACCCTTTATTACTGATGACCTATTCCGGGAAATCAAGGCTAATCCATTAACAGGCGGACATCAAAGCATCCTTGGAATAGCGGTTACCCCTCATTTTCAAACACGAGGTGTGGCAGCTGCGTTGCTTTCACATATGGAAGAAGCAGCGAAAACAAATAAACGTGAGACCATCACACTGACTTGTAAAGAAGACGTAATTGGCTTCTATGAAAAATATGGCTATGTGAACAAGGGGATATCAAAATCGGAGCATGGCGATACAACTTGGTACAGTATGGTTAAAAGGGTGTCTCAATGAAGTCATCAAACGGTTAAATCGAAAAACAGTAGATGAAATTAGAAACTTCTAACTAGGAATTCCTCTTATCAGTACGATAAGAGGGTTTTTATTTTTCACAACGTAAATTAGGAGAAATTTTTTGAAAAATGAATAAATGAGGGTTATAATAAAACTTAAGACCAAGTCCTAATATGTAGTAATAAATTTTAACAAAAATTGGAGATAAAGCATGCCAATCGAAACCAAACAAAGAAAACCAAGTATTTCTGCCTATTATAAGACACTGGGTATCAAAGAATGGAAATCAAAGTCGGACTTTTGGAAGCATGTTACTGCCGTTGATTTAGTTTTAGCAGAGGAACTTAAACCGCTTATATCCCGTCAAAAACAGGGGAATCTTTATGAGGTGAAGAATGGCACACTGCCCTTCAGTTTGGCAGTGGAATCTTGGACGATGTCATTTCACAAGTCTTTCCTCGGCTCGATCCATAAGCAAAAACAACTAAAACCAAAGCGAATTTTGGAAATCGGATGTGATAATGGCTTATTGGCATGCTGGTATGCTTTTTGTTTTCCGGAGGCGGAGATCGTTGGAATCGATCAGTCGGAGAACGGAATCCGTTGTGCCAAACAGTTGGCAAAGCAGCTGGGACTGACTAATGTTCACTTTTATCAAATTGATTTTTTGGATCTAAGAGAACATTTTTTGCTGAATTCTTTTGATCTCATTATATCTGTGCGAAGCTTTCATGAGATTATCGGACCTGTTTACATCCAGAAGTATTGGTCACTGCCAGATTACTTGAAGAATAGCCCAACGTTTGAAAAGAGTTTATGTTTACAAATAGTGGATGATTTGTTAACCAAGGATGGAACCTATCTCTCTTGTGAGCAAGCCGTAAACCCGGCAGATGTCGGAAAGTGGGCAAATTCGCTGAAACAAGCAAATCTCCATGTTCAATGGAATGATTGCGACATCATTGATTACTTTGAGTCAGGAGTAAATAGGAGTTCTCCTATTATTGTCGCGACAAAAAGCAAGACAGAGGTAACAACCTTAGAAGGGTTGGAACATTTATATACCAAAGATCATCCATTCGTTTTAGAGGCCGGGAAATCATACAGCGGGGCGAGAGCAGAGTTTGCCTACCATCGCTTGGGAGAGAAAATATTCCAATCAGGGTACTATCTTAATGCACCACATCACTGGCAGATGTTTCGATTTGAAATTTGGGAGGCGAGCGATTTTCTGCTTGTCTACAGCTATGGGAATATGGGGCATCGTCAGTTGGACATTCTTCCTGCCGGAGCAGATTTACATGCCAAACGGCTGTTAGAGGAGGCAACGGGGAAGTTCAGTCACCTCGGACCAATTAACCAGTACGACCGACTGGAAGATTGTCCAAAAAACTTCTTTATGCCTAATATTGATATTAATTAAAATTATAACAATCCTTTTTTATTAAGGCTCTTTTCGTATAGATTGTTTCTTTTTTTAAAAGGCTATGTTAAATAATATTGTTGATAATCAAAAGTCAAAAATGAAACAAGGACCTTATTTTGAGGTCCTTCAGACTGTCGACAAATCCGAGAAAAATCGGGTCTGCCGGCAGTCTTTTTTGTATAATTGATATATGAAGATTTTAATGAGGTGGATACTATGCTTTCAAAAAATACACAGATGAATCGTGACCAAATAGAAATGATAGCTTTAGAACAACTTGTACCTGCGAACCATTTGGTTCGCAAAATAGAAGCTGCCATAGATTTCTCATTTATCTATTCACTTGTACAAGATATGTATTCATCTGATCGAGGTCGTCCGAGTATTGACCCTGTAGTATTGATTAAGATGGCGTTTATCCAATATACCTTCGGTATTCGCTCTATGCGTAAAACTATAGAGGAAATCGACACAAATATTGCTTATCGTTGGTTTTTAGGCTTTGGATTTTATGATAAAGTACCACATTTCTCAACCTTCGGTAAAAATTACGAAAGACGTTTCAAGAACACTGATTTGTTTGAGCAGATTTTCTATCGTATTTTGAAGGAAGCTTCTGATAAAAAATTAATAAGCAGTGATCACGTTTTTATTGATTCCACACATGTTAAAGCAAGTGCAAATAAGCGTAAAATTGAGAAGAAAGTCGTTCGAAAAGAAACCAAAGCATATGAAGCGCGATTACAAGAGGAGATTAATAGTGACCGCGAAGATCACGGGAAAAAGCCATTTCCTCCAGATAAATTTGAAAAGGAAGAAAAGGAAGAAAAGAAAGAAATTAAAGAAAGCACCACGGACCCAGAAAGTGGTTATTACGTAAAGGACGAGCGTACTAAACAGTTTGCTTACTCATTCCATACAGCTGCTGATCGAAATGGTTTTGTTCTGGGTACGATTGTTACACCAGGGAATATACACGATAGCGTTATTTTTGAACCACTTCTAGAAAAGGTCATTGAAAAACACGGGAAACCTGAGGCTGTTGCTGCTGATGCTGGATATAAAACGCCTGCCATTGCCCAATACTTATTTGAAAATGATATAACGCCTGCATTACCTTACACTCGCCCTCGTACGAAGGATGGCTTCTTAAGAAAGCATGAATATGTTTATGATGAATACTATGATTGTTATATCTGTCCGAAAGGACAAATATTAAAATATGCAACAACGACAAAGGAAGGTTATCGACAATACTTCTCTAACCCCATTGAGTGTAAAAATTGCCCATTATTATCACAGTGTACACAGAGTAAAGAACATAAAAAACTAATTCAACGACATGTGTGGGAAAACTATTTAGAAGAAGCCGACCATCTTCGTCATACAGAAGAAAATAAAACTATATATGCAAGACGTAAAGAAACGATTGAGCGTGTCTTTGCGGATGCTAAGGAAAAGCATGGAATGCGATGGACAACCTTAAGAGGTCTAAAAAAATTGTCTATGCAAGCGATGCTTACTTTTGCTTCCATGAATTTGAAAAAGATGGCCAGCTGGACATGGAAAAGTCCGGTAATGGGGTAAATATATGAATAAGATAAGTCTAAGTTTTGCTCTTACGAGCAAAAGTCCAACAAAAAGGCATCCGAATGGACACATTCGGATGCCTTTTGTCTACAATCTGAAGGACCTTATTTTGAGGTCCTTGTTTCTATTCTTATTGAAGAAAAATTGTTTACGCTAAAGAAGTAGAATGCTATCGGTTTTTTAAAAAAAGGGGAGACAGTGCAGAAGAAGAATCCCCTGTTTCTATTTCACCTAAGCTCGAAAATTGAAATCGTTTCCATATAATTTAATTGTTTACCCTTAAGCAAGGCTCAGGTTATAATAAACTTTAATGTTATTTAGGATATCGAAATAAATGCAACAAGGAAATTCTTTACTTATAGAAAGGCGATGGATATTGAATAAACTTAGTGGAAAAAAACGAATACAGCTTGCATTACTCCTTGGATCACTTGGACTATTAGGACCTTTTACAATCGATACGTATTTACCTTCTTTTCCGACGATCGTAAATGATTTTCATACTACGGCTTCACTCGTTCAAATCAGCTTAACATCCTGTTTATTAGGCCTGGGATTAGGACAATTGGTCATAGGTCCTTTAAGTGATGTGAGAGGCCGCCGACAACCCTTACTCATCTTTGTTATTTTGTACTTACTTGCTTCTATAACATGTGCGTTGGCGCCAAATATCTATTTCCTTATCATCGCTCGATTAGTCCAGGGCTTTGCTGCTGCCGGTGGGCTTGTGATTTCTAAAGCGATTGTTCGAGATCTTTTTAGTGGAAGAGAACTGACCAAGTTCTTTACGATGATGGTGTTAGTTGGTAACCTTGGGCCGATTGTTGCACCGATAGCCGGAGGAGGGATTCTTGCTTTTACCAATTGGCATGGAGTTTTTATTGCGTTGGCTTGTTTAGGTGCAGTGTTGTTCTTCACGGTAGCTTTAAAATTAGAAGAAACTCTGCCAACAGAAAACCGTGTTCCAAGCAATTTACCACAAATTATGAACAACTTTGGTTCTTTATTTAGAGATCGAACGTTCATGGGATACGCACTGACTCAAGGATTTACTACTGCAGCAATCTTTGCCTATGTATCTGGTATTCCGTTTGTCTATCAGAATATTTACGAAGTCACGCCACAACAATTTAGTTTTTTATTTGGAACAAATGGATTAGCATTAATTATTGGCAGTCAGTTGGTTGGTCGCTTGGCTGACATCGTTTCAGAGCGGACCTTCTTAAAGATTGGGTTAGTTATCTCTACCATAGCGGGTGCAATTTTATTAATTGCTCTTGTTTTAAAAGCTCCACTTTTCGCCGTCGCAATTTCGATATTCTTTTTCATCGGTTCTATCAGTATGATTGGGACTACGTCTTTTGCTTTAGCGATTGAAACGCAAGGACATATTGCGGGTAGTGCCTCTGCCTTATTAGGTTTATTGCCATTTGTACTTGGCTCAGTAACAGCTCCACTTGTGGGAATAGCAGGGGCGTATACTGGCGTTCCTATGGGCGTTATCATCTTTTGCTCAAGTTTTTTGGCGTTCCTTTCCTATTTTGTATTAGTACGAAAAGGCACGCTTCGGATCCGCCTATCCAATGACCAGCATTCAGTAAAGAAACCCAGTATCTAAAAATATAAATAATAAAGGAGAACAGATATCGTTTTGTAGCGAATTTGTTCTCCTTTATTTTTCTACTAAGAGTTCTCCTAGCATTGTCGCGACAAAAAGAAAGACAGAGGGAACAACCATAGAAGGGTTGGAACATCAGCTGTTAGAGGAGGCAACGGGGAAGTTCAGTCATCTTGGACCCATTATCCAGTACGATTACCTGGAAGATTGCCAAAAAAACTGAATTCGTAGGCTATACGGAATGTTGAAGTTAATAATAATGAAAAAATCAGGAAATCATTAAAAATTTCCTGATTTTAATCTTTTATATACGACCATTTCTTAGTAAATGACAACCGGCTCGTATATACTGAGATTCGCATACACGGTTTTCATTACACTTGACGGAGTATTGACGCAGCCATGCGATCCATCTGCAAGGTAGGCATTGCTTGCCCAGTTTTTCCGCCAGCTTGCATCGTGAAACCCTTGCCCATCATTCGTAAAAGGAGCCCAAAAATTAACTTTGGAAGAATAACTCAGTTTACCTCCAAGTTCTCTGCCCGTTAGAATGGCTGGTGACCTTTTAAAGAGGATATACCACACACCTTTTGATGTATCTTGACCAGTGATATGTGTGCCGGTTACAACATTTGTTGTAACGACTAATTTCCCGTTTTTGTAAATCCAAATACGCTGCTCTGCAAGAGATACCTCGGCATAAGTATCGCCAATGCCATTGTTTGCTGTTGTATCATAGCCATAACCTTCATTTTTCCAGCCATGTCCGTAAGTATTAGAAGCAGAAATCGATTTTTGGCCTTTTTCAAAGGCAGCCTGAATCCGAGCTGTCTCTCTGTTCACATCCAATGCCCAACCATAGCCTTGCCCTTTTACCGATATGACCGAACCTGAATGGGTTTTGAATGTAAAACTTTTATCTAATGTGGATTGAGAACTATTTATTTCTGAAATTTTCTTGTTAATACCGCTTGGATCAATGGCTACTTTTAAGTCTCTTGAAATAGAGGCGTTTTTAATTAATTCACTGGCGTTTAAGGTGTGAACTTTATCCTGTACCTTGTAATCCACAGTCTGCTCAAGAAGTTCTTGCAGCTTTTTCTGTTCCTTTTTTACAATCTTACTGTCTTCTTTGATTGGCAGTATGTAAACAGGTTTAAGCCGGATTTCGCTGATATTTTCATGTTTTTCATAGTCCTTTACTAGACTGGCAACATCATACTGCTTCCCATTCAAACTTTTTGTGACGATAATTTTACCATCTTTCAAATTTACCGTTGCATCTTTAGGTGCTGTTAAACTTTTATTCATCGATACTAGTTTTTCTTCCAGCTGTTTTTTCATTTCTTCGCTTCGATATGGATCCTGTTTATTTGGCTTTAATGAATAATTTTTTGTTTTTGAAGAAGGAAAAAACGTCCGCTGGTCTCTTAGTATTTTAGTCACACCTGGCAGATCTTTATCGGTAAATCCCATCTTTGTATCTTTTCCATCTAAAATTTGCTGTTGACCGACAAAGACTTCGTTTGTTAATTCGGTTGTTTTTAATTTTTTAAGTGCTTCCTCAGATGTGAGTCCACTGACTTTTACTTCATTAATCATTATATTGGCATGAAAGTGGTTTGCCTGATAATGGCTGATAAAGCCACATATGAGTGCAATAATAACGATGATAATTGGTGTGAGAAACTTCCAGTTTTTATACCATTCCGTTGATGTTCCCCGATGACTGTTCATTTCTTCAACTGATACTTTTGCTGTACTTCCCATAAAGCTTTCCTCCCATAACCTGATGATTCGGCTATCAACATCCACTTACTTTAAACCATGGTTTTGGAACCGAAAATTTCATATGCTTCCAAATTATTGTTAATAATACTACTATTCTACTAGATTGTAAAATATGAAATTTGTCGTATTTTGTAAATGCGTGAAATTAAAGAAGATAGCGAGAGTGAAAAAGATTCATAAAAAATCCATCCATCCATACGGATGGATGGATTCTAGATTTCAGTTTGAGTTGACTCCGGGCAACGAGGTCATAAACGATAATTGCTGTTCAGCATGTTCAATATAGCACGGCACACCTTGAACCCGCCTCCGCAGCGGGTTATTTTGTCTTGGAGCTGAAGAGGAGGATGAATTCATGATGAAATCATCCCCTCAAATAATTTGAAAATGCTTATATTACTCCTCATTTATTAGCTAAACGTTTTTCAAAATCCGTCTTAAACAACAGAATAGCATCAATATTTACAGCAAAATCGTGGTCACTGATATTAAAATTAGTTATAAACTCGTCAGACCTCTCACGAACCATAATTGTCGGACGGCTATTGTCTCCAATAGTGTCCTGAGTTACACCTCTGCCATAAATATACCAGTTCGTTTCAGTAGGCTTATTTGCTGCATTTTTAGATAAGTCATTTTTTATTATTTCACATAAATGATGCATAAAATCTTCATTAAGATTAATGGTTTTTCCAAATTTACCATCAACCGTTAAATCAGCATCTCCATACCAAATATTCCTGCTTGTTCGCTTTCCTTCATTTGAAGTGTAAGTCTCATCAAACAAAATCTTCATTTTCATTACCACCCCGTTAAAATACAATTTTCCCACTATTATACACCAATTATTATTCAGGCTGTCTTTTTTACTCAAAAACTCAATATACTTCTTTAACTGAGCCTTATAAAATCGAAAGTGACAATTAAGTATTCCCAATAGCAGTCAATATCATTTTCGAACATTTTACATGTAGAAGGAGGGGGAAGTTACGATGTTAACCTTAACAGGATTTCTGCCCAGCTCGTCAGGTTTTAAATTTGGAAACAGCTTTCCACATGCTCCATTAAAAAAAATCGATGTTTTAGGCAAGCAGATGACAATCGGGGATGCAGCGTATGGCCTTTGCGGCGGTATGATTTATGCTGTCATGGATTATTTTGAAGCAAACATGCCGATTCCGTCTAATCCGACTGCGCCTTCCTCCGGCCCTTTGTTTGAATATATTGTTCATCGGCAGATTGAAAGCTTTCATTTGCCCTTAGGTCTTATTAAATATATGGTTTTGATGAACCCTGTCCTCCCCGATCGTGAAACAACAGCTAGTAAAATAGGAGCTGCACCACACGGAAGAACTTGGAGAATGATGAACAAGGAATGGCCGAAAATAAAAAATGATCTCGATAACGGAAAGCTTTCACCGCTTGGGTTAGTCCGAGTAAAATCTTTTAATCCTTTTCAGATTAGAAAAAATCATCAAGTGCTTGCATATGGATATGAATGGAATGAAAACAATCTGTCCATAAAAATTTATGACCCTAATGAGCCGAATGATGATCATGTAACCTTAACAATAAATATTGAAAAATCCGAATCGGCCGCGTTTGTTGTTCATTCTAATTCTACTGAACCGATTTATAGTTTCTTCAGAACCGATTACAAGTTTACAAGGCCGGCAGCTTTTAACTAGATTACATGAAAACAGAAATAGGGGATTAAACCTTTGTTTAAGATGAACTTTTTCTGCTTCCCTATAATGGCAAATTAGTTTATTAACAGTAAATAAAAAAAGCTTGGGAAAATCCCATATCCAGTATGTGAGAGTGTGTTTGAGACATATAAAAATGGAAACGGAAACAACTTTAGTTATATGTGCAAGTAGCCTTGATTCAAGCTATGGTTATTGTATTAACGGGACAGTTTAGAAGAAAATTAAAAAAGAACACAAATGAAATGTATCATTTGTGTTCTTTGAACCTATCCTATTCGGTCGCCTTTTTTTACCCTTTGTTGAGGCTCTATTAATACAACACCTTGTTCTGAATAAGTACCCATCACCAAAACTTCTGATCTAAAATCAGCAACTTTCATTGGAGGGAAATTAACTACTCCTACTACTTGCTTACCAACTAGTTCATCCAAACTATAACAATCCGTTATTTGAGCATTACTTTGTTTAATTCCTATTTCTTCTCCAAAATCAACCCATAATTTATATGCTGGTTTTCTTGCTTTAGGGAATTCTTCTGCTCTAATAATTTCTCCGACACGCATATCTATTTTTTGAAAATCGTCAAAAGTTGCCAACACAATTCCTCCATATTTTGAGTATTCTTTTACCTTTTACATATTGTTGAGATTTGATTGAGTCAGATTATGAATCTGTTCTTCTTGTCTATCTCTTATAACAATTAGTACTCCTAAAAGAATTAAGAAAGAACCAAGCCAAAAGGTAATACTAATAGTTTCCCCTAAAATCAACCAACCTAATAATGTTCCAACAACAGGCTGGAAAAAGAAGAAAACTCCACCACCAGAGGCATTTAGCATTTGTAATCCACGATTCCACAATAGAAATGCAACAGCTGTTGATACTATCCCTAAATATAGCAACCCTCCCCATATAGAAGGGTTTGTTAATTCACTCAGGTTTAATTTAGGTAATCTTTTGATAACAAAAGGAGTTAAAACAACAAAAGCAATTAAAGTAGCATAAGTATTTACCACAATCTGTGAATAATCACTAGGCAAGCATTTAATAAGAACGGACATTAATGCCCATGTTAATGCAGCAATAATAAGCGAGATGCCTCCTAGCATACTAGACATGTTAATATCATCAATTCCAACGATGATAATGACCCCAATAGTAGCTAAGCTGACAGAAATAGCCTTCTTAAAAGTTAATCGTTCTTTAAGAATTAAACTAGCAAACACAACCATAAATGCAGGTGTTGTAGCAGTGATAATAGCTCCCATTTGGGCACTAGAAAGCATGGTACCTGTTTCTTGAGTAACAATGGAAATGACATATCCTACAATCGAAATTACAGTTATTAACCCTATATGTTTCTTTTTAATCTTCCATTTTTGTTTAGTAACCAATCCAATGATTACTAACGCAACCAGTGCGATAAGATAACGCATCCATACAAGTTCTAATGGTGGTATGACTGCCACAACTACTTTTACGACAACATACGTACCTCCCCAAATACTTGATGCTATTATTAACAATAAAGAACCGATTATTGTATTTTTCATATTTGTACCCTCCGTATTTTTTCCTTGTTATGCCCTAACGGAGAGAAATACTATTCTTTAATTATTCTCTCCGTTAAGACTGGGAGAGTATTGTTGGTACATCGTTTTCAAATAATGGAGTCCAAAACATATTTTCACCTCATAACAAATCTTCGTATTTTCATATTTTAACAAATAATCATCTCGTTGAACAATGTAAAGTGAATGAGAATATAACTGCTGTTTTTTACACTGTGCATAGCTTGGCGTTTAGATACTATAAGGTTTGTGTATAATACCTTATATTCTAAATTCTTAAATGGTAGGTTTTTTTAATGGAAAGCAATCAAAATCAAGAAAACATTTTAAAGGATATAAAAACTGTAGTATTTGATATCGTTGGAACGCTTCTCGACAGTACTGGTACCATTAAACGGGATACTCAAGAGGTATTGAGTAATTATGGGATTGATGAAAAAACGTCTCAAAAAATAGCTGCTGAGTGGATGGAGGGACAGAATTCTTTCATACAAGCTATTAACAATGGAACACAACCTTGGGTGATTGAAGATGATATTCGCCGATATCAGCTTGCGTCCATTCTTGAGAAGCGAGAGATTGTTCTCAATCATGTTGATTTTGAATATCTAGCTACTGTAGGGAGGCGCTTTGTCCCATGGCCAGAAGCATCCCGACAACTCCATGATCTGAGCTCTTTCATTACAACGACGGGACTCACTAATTCAGGTTTTATTCAAATCATTGAAGCATGTACTCGCGGTGAATTACGTTGGCATGCATTATTTTCAAGTCAGTTCGCTCACACTTACAAGCCACATCCGGTTGCCTATAAGGTCGCTATTGAAGGACTCGAAATTGACCCATCAAAAGCACTTTATATTTCTACACATCCCTGGGATTTACGTGCTGCATTTTCTCATGGATTCCGTACTGCCTATCTACCACGTGAATACGCTCAAAAACCAAACCCAAAAGATAATTTTGATTTAAACCTTGAATCACTAGACGATTTAACGAATATGCTGCGGGTAGTAAAATAACATCAATTTCTACATTTTGTTCCACTTTCATATGGTTTAAATTCACCAACAGTAGATTTGTGCCTCACCCAATTACTTACTATGAAACTGTTATTTGGTCTGAATCTATTACTTATTTAAAGTCTTGTGAAAAGATGGAATCTAAATATTGTCGTGGGGTACCATAGTAAAGAACTTGATTAGTTTGTGGAAAGATTGATTCGAAATAAATAAAGATGGGGGAATCCAGCAGTCGTGGATAAAAGCCGAAAAATCTGCGATCACCGTAAAATATGGCAGTTAAGGCAAGCTTCATTTCTCTTTGAAAAATCATAAAGCGTTGAATAGAGGAGCGTTCATCGAATTCTCCTCCACTTACATAGACTTTGCCTTGAACTATACACTTCCCATTTTGAGAGGTCCATTTTGCTAAAACCTCATCTCGGATTTTTAGGTTTATAGCAGGAATGTCATAATGATTACCAATGCTTAAAAATAATTCCCCAGTAACATCAGAATGTGTCAAAGTATATTTTCGACCATCCGCAGGCATCCATTCAGTTGTAGATGGAAAAAACCTAGTACTTAATTTCGATGCATTAAATTTGCTCATTCTGGCCACTACTTTCATAAATAAATTATTAATTACTGTATTATGTGGGGTGTGAAAATGACGATTGTCCGTCTCGGTTATGTTGCAATGAGCATGGAATTAAAAAACGCTTCTCCCTCACAAACCATGACATTTACACAATTCCAGAAAATTGGTGATAGGGAAGCTGCTATTCGAAAATTGGAGCGGATTTCGCTATCGAACTTAGAACATACGCTACGAATTTTAAAGCATAATGCAGCATCCGATATCCATTTTTATCGTTTATCTTCTCGTCTCATCCCTCTTGCCAACCATGAAGAACTTTCTGATTGGAATTATCTGAAACCACTGAATAAACTGCTGCGCGAGATTGGTGATTTTGCCAATGATCACGAAATAAGAATTGATTTTCATGCGGATCATTTTGTTCTCATTAATTCCATGAAGAAAGAGATTTTAATAAATTCCATCCAAACGTTGAAGATGCATTATTTATTAATAAAAGGGATGGGAATTGACCCTACTCACCGTTGTGTCATGCATGTGGGAGGTAATTATAAGGAGACAGATGAATCGCTTGAACGTTTTATAGAAAATTGGATGGTCGTCCCGAGATCGATTCAAAAAATGATGATGCTTGAAAATGATGATACTTCCTTTACGCTAGAGGATACTCTTTACTTATGTGAAAAACTCGATATTCCTCTTGTATTCGATTATCATCATCACCTTGCTCACCATCGAAATGCTGATTGGGAAGTTCATTGGAACCGAGTCATCCAAACGTGGAAGCATTCTCCACTTCCTGTGAAAATGCATATTTCCAGTCCAAAAAGCCAACAGGCATTTCGCCATCATGCTGATTTTGTTGATGTGAAAATGTTTTTTCAGTTTCTAAATGTAATTAAAGGCAGCGTTAAGCAAATTGACTGCATGATTGAGGCAAAAAGAAAAGATGAAGCCCTTATTCATTTAATGGACGAGATTAAAACGAGGGATGATGTGGAAATGATTGATGGCTCTTCTTTTCATTTAAAATAAAATCCGTGGGGACTGTTCTGATGGCATACAAGTCCAGCAAAACCGTCCCCATGGTACTTAAATATAATTAGCGTTTTCGATAAGATGCTTAATATTTTGAAGCTGAAAAGCTCCATATATTCTATTTTTGGAAGTAAGCTCATTGATAAAAAACTGTTGTAACTGCTCTTTATTCGTCAGCCGTTTTACGATGCTGTTTTCCGACCAATCGTGAACCACTTTTTCATCATCATTAAAGAATAGCAGGGTGTTTATCCATGTTTGGATATCTTGACTTTGTAAATAATCTGATAGGATGACGGCAGTCTCTTGAACTTGCCTGATTGGGTTTTCATAAGTATTGACTATTAATGCTCCCGACTCATCTTTATCGAATATCAGCGTTTCGTCTTTTTCAATGTCTACTAAATCTGCTAAAAAAGAAAACTTGTGGCTGCCTATTCCTGTTAATCCGAGTACTATGTGACCTCTCCATGGTTTAGTTTCTATCACATATATTCCAGTTGATAAAAGGACAAGGTGATCAATCTGTCGAGTATTCCCGTTTATCTCGGGAATTAAAATGTTCGGAATAATAATCATTTCATCTGGTGGAATGATTCTTTTTCGAATTAAATCTGATTTGAAATTTTCTAGTATTTGATGGGTTATGATTTCCTCTTGGTTTCGATAATTCTTCCGAATATCTTCATTTTCAATCATCAGTTTTTCTATTTCACTTTGGTATGATTCGGTCAAAAACATAACCTTCTCATCGAATCTAGTTGCTGCTGTTTCCATAGAAGCTTTTTGGATTTCTTTCAGCGCTTCAAACTCTTGGTAATGGTCGATTCTCATTTCTTTTTGTTTCATCTTTTCCTTTTTTACAGCATAAGCTAACCAAGCGACAGACGCAGCAAGTAAAATGGAAATAATTAACCAGATCATTTGTTTTCTCCTTGTCTACAGATCATATTTCATTGCCTTTTATTAACATTTTAAAACAGATTATTGTTTATTTCATTATCAATAATCGACACTGCCATTCAAAATCTTCTATTCTTTATTTTTAAGAGAATGAAAGTGGAAAGTAAATCCTACTATTTTCCTTTATTCGAAATCTATGGGGAGGGATGGGTGGAGCTGGGATAGAGCTCGGTTCGGGGGATATAAGCGGAGACTTTCCGGTTAAATTCAGAATGGAGCTCGTATCGGGGTAAATAGCGGGAGGATTTCCGGTTATGCAAAGAAAAATCCCCCAATTTCGTGTTTTTCAAGTCAATAGACGGAATCTCTCCGTCTAATTTCGCTATATTCAGTGCTATTTTCAAAATAAGAGAATTTTCTCCGCTTAATTATCAAACCACTCGTTCAGATACTGTTTTAATATTTTTAATCCCAATTTTAACTCGTCTAATGACTTTGTAGAAGCTAGTGCAATACGCAAATACTTTTCAGGGGTAGTCGGCCCGCTTAAAAAACGATCAGAATGAAAAACTCGTATACCATGTTTGTTCAAATCCATTTCCAACCGTAACCCATCGTGTTGCCCCTGGATGGGGAGCCAACGATAAAAACTTAAAGGATGGCAGGTATTCTGTGGTAAAGGAAAATACTCTGAATAAATTTCATTTGCTGACAGGGCAAGCTGCTTCTTTTGAGAAACAATTTCATGTGCCTTACCTGATAAGATCAGCTCTGTAATGACTTCCGCATCCAGAGAAGAAGTTTTTACATTGATGTTAAAAATAGCCTGCAAAATTTTTTCACGAAATGCATCTCCAAAGACCATATAGGCAACTCTTAATCCTGAGCATATTGACTTTGAGGTGCCACAAATATAGACGCTCTGTTCTGGAAGCAAATGGAACATCGGCTGCTGGTAATCTTCGACAATACCGGCCGTTAGAAATGCATGAATATCATCCTCAATCAAAATTAAACGATGCTTAATGATGACCGAGGCTACTTCGCGCTTTCGAAAATCTGGCATCATAACGGTAGTCGGATTGCAGCAAGAGGGCATGAGGAAAATACCGTGAATATTGATTTGGCTGCACTGCTTATCCAGTTCTTCTTGAGACATCCCAAACTGGTCTCCGGGAATGGGGACTAATTGAATATGGTACATTTTTGCCAGCTCGATAAAGTTTGAATAGGTGTATAAATCGGTTGCCATTCGATTTCCAGGCTCAAACAAAGCTGACAGGGCAAGAGCTAACGCATTTTGGGCACCGGAAGCAATCGCTATGTGCTCTTGGTCAGTATGAATACCGAAAGATTCCATCCAGTTTAGGGCTGCCGCTTTTTGATGTGGGATACCAGTGGGATCGTGGTAATTCAGCAACTGCTCCAAATAGCTTTTGTTCACAACCTTTTGAAATACTTCTTTTACCATTCCATTGGTCTGCTCAAACGATGCCGCGAATCCAAGGTCAATGAGGTTTGCCGTTTTATCCGTGGAAATCGTTACGGAACGAGCGGCATTAGGGGCTACAAAGGTCCCGCTTCCGGTGACGGCATAAATCAATCCCTTTACCTCGCATATTTTGTATGCGCGGGTAATCGTGGTGAAATTTAAGTCAAGGAAATCGGCCAATTCTCGTTGTGGAGGCAGCTTTGTCCCAGGTGCTATAAAGCCTTTCATAATATCCTGTTCAAGTAAGGAGGCAAGAGATTTAAATTTAGGACGCTTTAATGCATTTTTATCAGGTTTCCAAGACATTGGAAAATTTTCAAATGAATTTACTGGCATACTGCACCTCATACATCATATTCCATACAATCATATCATTTATTGTATGGAATTAAAAAAAGTAGATTGATTTGCAAAGGTAGATTTATAAAATTACCTATTCGTAACCCCTGTTTTAAAAAAATGGGGGTATTTTTTTATTTATAGAAAATTGTAATCCATACAATTATCTTGTTTTTTGTATGGATTCTGTATGTTAAATTTAAATAAATTTAGTCAAATCAGGATGTGATTCATTTGAAAAAAGAAGATAAAAAATGGATTGCTTTTCGAGCGGCTTTTCCGTATACAGTCCCCATTTTTGCCGGATTTTTATTCTTGGGAATCGCATATGGAATCTTTATGAATTCATTGGGCTTCCGTGCGATTTACCCTATGATGATGAGCCTCACGATATTTGCAGGATCAATGGAGTTTGTTGCAGCCCATTTATTGCTTGCCTCGTTCAATCCGATCAACGCCCTTTTCCTAACATTAATGGTAAATGCACGGCATTTATTTTACGGCATTTCCATGCTGGAGAAGTATAGGGGAGTAGGGAAGAAGAAGCTCTACATGATTTATGGGCTGTGCGATGAATCCTTTTCAATCAATTGTACGGTTGCTGTTCCGAAGGATGTTGATAAGGGCTGGTTTATGTTCTTTGTTACCATGCTTAATCATACCTATTGGGTTTTAGGAGCAACGATTGGCGGAATTTTTGGTTCTCTTTTAAAATTCAATACAGAGGGGCTCGATTTTGTCATGACGGCACTCTTTGTAGTAATTTTCATTGAACAGTGGATGAAAGAGAAAAAGCACCATAGTGCTCTCACCGGTCTTGGGCTTTCTACTGTTAGTCTCATTATTTTTGGGGGAAACCATTTTATTCTCCCAGCCATGTTTGCAATCATTGGCTTACTCACCATCCTTAGAAAGCCATTGGAGAGGGTGGAGGTTAACGCGATATGACCATGAATGTAACGCAGCAGATTATTATGATTGCGATGGTTGTTTTAGGTACAATGTTTACAAGGTTTCTACCATTTATTGTTTTTCCATCAGGTAAACCTACACCGGATTATATTCAGTATCTCGGTAAAGTTCTGCCATCAGCAGTAATTGGGCTTTTGGTCATTTATTGTTTTAAGGATGTGAGTTTCCTTACTGGAAGTCATGGTGTCCCTGAAATGATAGGGGTTGGGGTCGTTGCCATGCTTCATTTTTGGAAGAGGAAGATGCTTCTCTCAATAGCAGGGGGAACAATTGTCTACATGATATTGGTTCAAATCGTTTTTTAATCACATCGTAAACATTCAATACATCAAAGGGGTAGGTATAATGAAGAAGAAAATTGATGAGTATCAGATCTATGAAAAACATCACGAACAAATTTATCAACAAGTAAAGAATGACCCGTATGCTCAGTCGTTAGGGATTCAATTAACAAAATTTGAAGCGGGTTTCGCAGAAGCCATGCTAGAAGTGCAAAACCATATGGTTAATACATTTGGTACGGTTCACGGAGCAATTATTTATGCATTAGCCGATCATGCTTTTTCGGTAGCTTGTAATGCATACGGGAAAACCTCGGTAGGACTCTCGACAACCATTCAGTTTATCGAAGCGGCTAAACCGGGAGACAGAATAGTGGCACGTGCAACCGAAGTAAGACGAAACTTTCGTACGGGATTCTATCGAATCGACATATACCATGGGGAAAATCTGATTGCAACCATGGATGCCGTGTCTTATCGTAAGGATCAGTATTTTATAGAGCTGGATGAAAAACACTAAGGAAAAACGAATCACTCATGTTGGTAAGCTCTAAAAGTAATCCATTAAGGCTACTTTTAGAGCTTTTTTTCTTGAAAGCCTTGAGATTAATGGTGAAATCCATTGTCTTTCTTTGTGTCATGTGGGATTGGCCCATCCAAGGAATCCAGATAGGAGACAGCCTGTTTGAAGTTCATCAAGAACAAGTGAGCCAGGTCCATGGAAAATCCATTTCGAACTACAATACGCATAATCGTTACTTCTTCCATGTCAGGGGGTAAAGGATAGGCAGGCACCTGCCATCCGAATGTGCGCAATTGTCGAGACAAGTCATAGAGATTCCAATTTGTTGTGTATCCATCTTTCATTCGCCATGCAAATACCGGAATATCCGAGCCGTCTGAAAAAAGTTCAAAAGGTCCCATCTCAGAAATTTCATTGCTGAGGAAATGCGCCACTTCTTGAGAAGCTTTTTGCACCTCATAATATCCTTCTTTCCCTAAACGCAGAAAGTTATAGTATTGCATAAGGACTTGTGCGCCGGGGCGTGAGAAATTAAGGGCAATCGTCGGCATGTTCCCGCCTAAATAGGATACCCGAAAGATGAGTTCCTCCGGAAGATCTTTCGCTTCACGCCAAATGATCCAGCCTAGTCCCGGGTAAACCAATCCATATTTATGTCCGGAAACATTGATGGATTTCACCCTTGGCAGCCGGAAATCCCAGACTAAGTCTGGTTGAAGGAAAGGGGCGATAAATCCTCCTGAAGCAGCATCTACATGAATCGGAATATCGAGACCCGTTCTGGTCTGTAGGTCGTCCAAGGCTTTCGAAATGGCCTCAATCGGTTCATAAAGACCTTTATAGGTCTCCCCAAGAATCGGCACCACACCGATTGTATTCTCGTCTACGGCTGCGAGTACACCCTCGGGATCTAGGTAAGGATGATCTGGGGTAATTTTCACATATCGGGGTTCAACTTCCCAATAGTTCGCGAATTTTTCCCAAACGACCTGAACGGCGGAACTAAATACGATATTTGGCCGGTCAATCGGCTTCCCTTGGCTCTTTCGCGCGGTTTGCCAGCGCCGCTTTAATGCAAGACCTCCGAGCATACATGCTTCCGAAGATCCCGTTGTTGATACACCTATGGTATTATAAGGATCAGGTGAATTCCAAAGATCAGCCATTATCCGAACACAGCGTTCCTCTATCGCCGCCGTTTGCGGATATTCGTCCTTATCAATCATGTTCTTGTCGACGGATTCGGCATATAAACGCTCTGCAGATGGCTCCATCCAGGTGGTAACGAAAGTGGCAAGGTTGAGACGGGCATTGCCATCCAGTGCGATTTCATCATGGACAATTTGATACGCGGTCTCAGGTAACATGCCTTGATCACGCATACGAAAACGCGGAACGGTTTGTTCTCCTTTTCGAGCGAAGAGGGGATTTACAGAAAATTCGTCAGGCAACATCTTTTGCTCGATTTGCGTACGGCGCGGATGCCAATGTGGCATATACTTTCCACTCCTTCACGGGTATTAGTCTACTTATATTGTTTTGTCAATAAATGCCGTAAAATATTCATTATGGATATGTCCATGGATGAAAGATTAATTGTGTGAAGAAACTTTGTTTCAATCAGCTAGCTTTGAAACAAAATAACAAAAAAGGAGGACTAATGATGAAACAAACCAAATTGGACTCTAAAGTTCTTACCGTGTTAGAAGATAAAATTCAATTGATTAAAACAGAAAAAGGGGCCATCTATTTAGTTGGACCGATTAGACTCCCTGTTAATTTGTATGGGGAAACCGTTGTATTTAAATGGTATTGCTGGTTAAATTGTAACGAAGTAACCGAAGACTTTGAACGGATCATTGATAAATTGTCGTCTGTTAATTTAGCTGAATTTCAACAATCAAGCGTGTTAACCTATGGGGATTTTGAATATGCCGACGATGCAATCATTAGAATGCATTCCATTTGTCATACCGGCGATATTTTTGGCAGCAAACGATGTGATTGTGGTTATCAATTAAAAAAATCTATGAAAATGATTGTTGAACATGGAAATGGAGCTTTATTTTATTTAGCCAACCACGAAGGACGTGGTATTGGGTTATTTAGTAAAGCGATGGCTTATATTCTTCAAGAAAATGAATACGATACTGTGGAAGCGAATCAAGCATTAGGTTTTGTCGATGACACAAGAAACTATAGTGATGCGATTCAAGTGCTTAAAGCATTAAGGTCAAAGCCCGTTACCTTAATCACCAATAATCCTAAAAAATTGGATGCACTTAAGAACTCTGGCTTGCCTGTTTCGGGCAGGGAGCCTTTATGGGGAGATATATCCGAATACAACGAAAAGTATTTAGAGACAAAAATCAATCGTTCTGGTCATATAAGAGATGAGGGGACTTGCCCTAATGACTAATCATGAATTCTATATGGATTTGGCTTTACATAATGCAAAAGCGATGAAAGGGCAGACAGATCCCAATCCATTGGTTGGGTCTGTCATTGTGAATGATAACCGAGTGGTTGGGATGGGGGCACACTTAAAAGCAGGGGAGCCCCATGCCGAGATTCACGCTCTTCGGATGGCAGGTGAAAAGGCAAGAGGCGGAACCATCTATGTGACCTTAGAACCTTGTTCCCATTATGGGAGGACGGGGCCTTGTGCTGTCGCCATTGTCGAAGCGGGTATTAAGAAAGTGGTTATTGCAACGCTTGATCCAAACCCTGTTGTTTCAGGTAATGGAGTGAAAATATTAAAGGATGCTGGAATTGAAGTTGTGATTGGTGTCCGTCAAGAAGAATCCCAAAAAATGAATGAAGTGTTTAACAAATTTATTGTAGAGAAAAAGCCTTTTGTAACACTAAAATCAGGAACTTCCCTGGACGGTAAAATTGCCACACACTCCTCTGACAGTAAATGGATCACATCAGAAGACGCCAGACTAGATGTCCACCATCTAAGAAATGAAAATATGGCCATTTTAGTGGGAGTTAATACGGTATTGAAAGATAATCCTGAATTAACCACGCGCATTCCTAATGGACGGAATCCGATCCGTGTTATTATGGATTCCACTTTAAAAATACCTTTAGATTCAAAGGTTGTTCAGGATAAAAAAGCTGATACATGGATCTTCACGACCATGAACTATGACAGGGAAAAGTGGAAGCAATTAATATCTTTGGGAATAAAGATTTTCCCTATCGAAGGATATGTGGATCCTAAAGAAGTTGTAAAAATATTGGGTGAAAATCTTGTCTCTTCTTTATTAATTGAAGGAGGAGGTTCGATTAACGCCTCATTTCTTGAAAATAAATTAATTGATAAGGTTATTCTTTATTTTGCTCCTAAATTAGTTGGAGGCAGACTTGCGCCCACTTTCCTTGAGGGGGAAGGCATAGACAAAATGCGAGATGCGGTCGAGCTAAAGGACACTTCCATTATTAAAATAGGGAAGGATTTTAAATTTGTTGGGTACCCAATTTATAAATGAGGGATAAATGGATGAAATTCGGTTTTGATATTGACGATACGTTAATAAATCTTAGGGAACATGCTTTTAATTTATACAATCAAAAGTTGAAACAAAATGTACCGCTTGATGTGTTCCACGGCTTAAACAGAGTTGAAATACACGAATCATTTGGTCTAACGGACGAACAAGGGAAAGAAATGTGGAATCGGTCGTTAGAAGAGGTCTATTATAGCAATTGTCCACCTTTTCCGAATGCGGTTGAAACCCTACAGGAACTAGAAAAACAAGGTCATGAAATTTACTATATCACGTCAAGACCGAAAGAACATGGAGAACGTACGAAGGAATGGTTAAAAGAAAGAGGTTTTCCTGTTCAAGATGAGCGATTTTTTTATGGGATGCAAGACAGCGAAAAAGTAAACATCATAAAAGAATTAAAACTTGATTATTACTTTGATGATAAACCTGAAGTTTTAAATACACTTTTGAATGAGTCGTTAAAGGTGTATATAAAGGATCAATCGTATAATCGGCATTTGGAATTACCCAGAATAGTAGACTGGACTGAACTTAATGAAATCATACATCCTAATAAAAAGGTGTTTTCGTGACACTTTTTTAAAAATTAAGAATACAGCCTTTGAATTAAAAAAATGAGAAAGTCCTCTTGACAGAATATCTCTTATTAAATACAATATTTCTAGAAATACTGAAATAAGTGAGAAATCCTTGCACAATACTATTCCGCTTTACCTTATATGTTAAAGCGGAATCATTTTCATTTTAATTTCAGTATTTACAGAAATATAGAATAAGTAAATGAACGGAGGAGAAAATATGGGTACAATTATCAAAGAAACAAATACTTGGGGAAATTTAACAAATGGTTTAGAAAGTAAATTGTTTGAACCGATAAAAATCGGAGCTTGGAATTTACGATCTCGTATCGCAATGGCACCGTTAACCAGATCCTTTGCAGATGATCAAACGGGCGTCGTAGGGGTGGATATTATTGAATATTACCGAAAACGTGCGGCCGATGGAGTTGGATTAATCATTTCAGAAGGAACAGTCATTAGTCCTCGTGGAAAAGGCAATCCAGGAGTTCCAGGCATTTATTCAGACGAACAAATTCAGGGATGGAAAAACGTAACTGATGCTGTGCATAAAGAGGGAGGAACAATGATCGCTCAAATTTGGCATGTTGGTCGTTTAACTCATCATGAGCTTGCTGGAAATCTGCCTCCTCAAGCACCATCAGCGATTCCAGCTGAAGGCCTTGTCTCTCGTTTCCGTAAGCCATATGATGTTCCGGAAGAAATGACCATTGAAGATATTAAGGAAGTAATCAATCAATATGCGCAAGCTGCGAAAAATGCAATAGCCGCAGGTTTTGACGGTGTGGAAATTCACGGTGCTCATGGATACCTGATTGACCAATTTAATTCAGATATAACCAATCATCGTACAGACGAATATGGTGGTGACCTTGCTCAAAGGTTAACATTCATGAAGGAAGTTATTAAAGCCGTTATCGACGCAATCGGTACAGAACGAACAATGATCCGATTCTCTGCTTTTAAAGGAGATATACCAAATTACATGTGGGATGATCCAGAAATGGCCATTCGCACTTTCGTTGAGGCATTTAAGGAAGCGGGTGCAACCATGATTCACCCATCGACTATGCAATTTGATCGAGTGCTTGCAGATGGAAAAACGATGCATCAATTAGTCAGAAAATACTGGGATGGTGTCATTATTGGGGTAGGTGATTTAAATCCAGAAATGGCAAATCATGCGATTGAAGAAGGAACAATTGATGTCGCGGCTTTCGGACGTCCATTCATTGCTAATCCTGATTTTATTCATCGTTTAAAAAGTGGTGAAGAACTGGAAGAATATGATGTTAAAAAGCATCTTTATACATTAATTTAAGAATAGAAAAAGCCTAAGGAAATCCTTTACATGGGATAAATTCAGTCTAGTCTTGACAGAATACTCCTAATTAAATATAATATTTCCAGAAATACTGAAATAACAATTGCTGAATGGAGGTTTTAGTGGTGAATGATGAAATTGCAGTAAAAGTCTATAAGGCACTAGGTGAATCGACTCGTTTACAAATTGTAAAATTACTTGCTCAACAATCAGAGTTAGCTTGCCTGGAAATGACAAATCAATTAAAAGTCCCTAATAATTCAACATTGACGCATCATTTAAAACCATTACTCGATTGCGGATTATTAGCAGTTCGCAGAGAGGGAACCTTCAGATATTACAGTTTACAACGAGAAGTTTTAGCAAAATACGCTCCCGCTTTACTTTAAAGTAAAAGCGGAATAATTTTAGTCTATATTTCAGTATTTATAGAAATATGGAAAAAGCAAAATACATTAATATAAAGCACTAGAATAGCATGAAGCTTATATAGCTTCTTCTATTTTGAACATTATTTCAGTGTTTATAGAAATATAGAAATTTAAAAATGATATGGAGGAGGAATTTTCACTTGTCAAATACAGCAAAGATTTATATTTTAGCACTGATAAGTTTTTTAGTCGGTACTTCACAACCCATTATCTCAGGTATTTTGGATAAAATGTCAGAGGCTCTAGGAGTGTCAATTGGAGCGGCTGGTCAATTAATTACGGTCTTTTCATTAGCCTATGCCATCGGTACACCTATATTACTGGTATTAACGGCTAAAATGGAAAGACGTAAATTACTGATCTATGCGTTATTTGTTTTTATAGTAGGAAATTTACTTTCAGTAATTGTTCCAGGGTATGGATTATTTATAATTGCCCGAATTATTATGGCATTAAGTACAGGTGTAGCAGTCGTGACAATTTTAAAGATCGCAGCAAAGATTTCACCTGCAAATAAAAAGGCCAGTTCAATTGCAACAGTTGTTATGGGATTTACCGCATCATTAATCATTGGCGTTCCTATTGGACGTTTTATTACATCTACGTATGGCTGGAAATTTGTATTTATCGGTACCGCTATATTAGCTTTACTTGTCATTTTTATTGTTTTAAATACAATACCAAAAATGAATGGTGATGCTTCAATCCCTTTAACGAGACAAATTGCTATGTTCAAGAAACCAAAAATAGCTTTAGCATTATCAATCACCTTCTTTTTAATGACAGGGTACGGAATTCTTTTTACTTATTTATCTCCATTCCTTGTAAAAAATGTAGGTATGAGTGATTCTCTTGTAAGCATTACTTTACTTGTTCTTGGAGTTGCAAGCTTATTTGGTTCTAAACTAGGTGGATTAAGTGCAGATAAGAGAGGCGTCATTTTTACATTAAAAATAGGGTTCCTTATAAACCTAACATCTTTAGTCGTGCTTTCATTCCTATCACATTCCATTATTGCTGTATTTGTTATCTTGACCGTCTGGTCATTTGCAGGCTGGTCATCAGGGGCAACTCAGCAATATAATTTAGCAACACTATCACCCGAATCCTCAGATGTGTTGCTAGGTCTAAACCAATCAATGATGCAATTTGGCTTTGCGGCTGGTGCAGGTTTTGGTGGAATCATTGTGGGGCAACTATCATTGTCTTCCATTACATGGTTCAGTGCGTTAAGTATTGTGTTTGCAAGTATTATTACATTTGGATTATCACGTTTCTTAAATAATAAAAAGGTAGTCAACCAAGATTTTGCGGCACAAAAGCAAGCTTGGACAAAATTGGAGTCTTAAAAGTGTTTATAAATTAATTATATTGGAGGGTTTCATAATGGCTATTTTACACGTTACAGATCAATCATTTACATCTGAAATTAAAGAAGGATTAGTGTTAGCAGATTTTTGGGCTCCTTGGTGCGGTCCTTGTAAAATGATTGCACCTATGTTGGAGGAAATCGATAGTGAAATGGGAGAGCAAGTTAAAATTATCAAGCTTAATGTAGATGAAAACCCGGAAACTACAAGAGAGTTTGGTGTTATGAGCATTCCAACATTGATTCTTTTCAAAGACGGAGAAGCTGTAGACCAAATGGTTGGATTTCAACCAAGATCCGTTTTAACTGAATTGATTTCAAAGCATGCGTAAACAGCTTTAAGGGTCCTGCTAATATTTTACATATAAATGTTGGCAGGACCCATTGAATTTCACTAAAATTCATAAAAGTGGCATGGCCGTCTATGTAACGGTCATTTTTTGTTGTTGAACGGGGCAGTGGCAAATAACAGCAAAACGATTTATCTATCCTTGTTCATACTATTTCCCCTTTCAAGTCAAATATCTTTAATCCGAGATATTTGACTTGACGACGATAAAATCAGGGAGTATTATGGGTTACGTAAAGTAACTCAAGTTATCTTTAGTAACCTAGTGATGAAAAGTTTTGTTATTTATTTTTTCTACATTAAAAAATTAAAAGGAGTGAAACATATGGTTGAAGTGACTGTGACTCTTAATTACAAAGGTAAAAATTATCGAACAAATGTAATTGTCAAAAAGAGTACACCTGAACAACAAATTTTGCGTATTGCCGAGGAACAAATTAAGAAACAATGGTGAAATTATAGGTTCTTTTTAAATGTCTTAATTTTGCTATTACATTAACTCAACCGTTTCTAAAAATTCTAAATAGAGTTATCTTCGTTTTCATTTAAAGGAGGGCTAGAAATTGGAATCAATGACATTTGTTTTGTTTGGAGCAACTGGGGATTTAGCTAAAAGAAAAATATTCCCTGCTTTATACAACTTATTTTTAGATCAAAAATTGCCCCAACCCATATCCATTATCGGACTCGGAAGAGGGGAACTATCTCAAATTGATTTTCAAGAAAAAGTAAAAGAATCGATATTAACCTTTTCACGCCGGTTAGAACATGATGCAACAGAAATGGGAGGGTTTTTAGACGCATTTCGCTATAGTCGGTTAGATGTTAACAATACAGAAGATTATCAAAAATTATTGAAATTGGTTGAACAAAGAGAAGAGGAACTGCGGATTAAGGAAAATCGAATGTTTTATCTTTCCGTTGCTCCAGAATTTTTTGACATTATTGCATTAAACATCAAAGATAGTGGTCTTGGGCAGACAAAGGGATGGAAACGATTGATGATCGAAAAACCATTTGGTCATGATCTGCAATCGGCGCGTGAACTAAATGAAAAACTAAGCTGTGCATTTGATGAAGAGGAAATTTATCGAATAGACCATTACTTGGGCAAGCCAATGGTACAAAACCTTGAAGCTCTAGAATTTGCGAACCCTGTACTGCAGTCAATCTGGAATAAAGAACATATCGCCAATGTTCAAATTACGGCGAGTGAAACAGTTGGGGTCGAGAAAAGAGCTGGATACTATGATCATGCAGGGGCTATCCGTGATATGGTACAAAACCATATGTTGCAAATGTTAATGATGACAGCTATGCATCTGCCTCGAAAGATTAACGCATGTGAAATTCGAAATGAGAAGCGGAAGGTTATGGAAGCTCTTCGTCCAGTAAAAAAAGAAGATGTAAAAACCGATATTGTTCGTGGTCAGTACATTTCGGGAGAGATTGATGGTCAATCACTTGCCAGTTATAAAGATGAGCCTGGGGTAAATCCTTCTTCACAAACAGATACATTTGTGGCTGCACGTTTATGGATTGATAATCCGTTTTGGACAGGTGTTCCATTCTATATTCGGACCGGAAAAAGAATGAAGGAAAAATCCACTCGTATTGTCATTGAATTTAAAAATACCTTAAAACTGCAATATAAAAACACTGAGCATAAGGTAGAGCCTAATTTATTAATCATTGAAATTAGCCCAGATGAAAATGTCTCCTTACAATTAAACAGCAAAAACCCGTTGAAAAACGGGGAAATCGAACCGGTAAGGATTAATTTTTCTTGTGAAAATTCAGGATTAAGAGTGCCTGAGGCATATGAAGGGCTAATTTATGATGCTTTAATTGGAGAATCTACATTCTTTGCACATTGGAAAGAGGTTGAATTGTCATGGGAATGGGTACAGCCTATTCTTAATGCATTTGAAGAAAATCTATTGCCTCTTCATGAATATCGTTCTGGTTCCAATGGTCCAGAAGCAGCAGACTTATTATTATCTGAAAATGGATTCAAATGGTGGCTTGATAAAGAAATTCATGAAAGTAAAGAGAAGACACTTCAGAAATAAGGGTTTTCCAGGAGGAATATGACTATGATACAAAACATTGATAATCTTGCAGTTAATACCATTCGGACTTTATCTATTGATGCTATCAACGCAGCGAATTCGGGACATCCAGGTCTCCCAATGGGGGCTGCCCCAATGGCATATGCATTATGGGCTAATCATTTGAATCACAATCCTGAAAATCCTAAGTGGTTCAACCGTGATCGATTCGTTTTATCGGCGGGACATGGGTCAAGTTTGTTATACAGTATTCTTCATTTAGCTGGTTACAATGTCACCATTGATGATTTAAAGAATTTCAGAAAATTAAATAGCAGAACACCGGGGCACCCCGAATTTGGTCATACGCCTGGCGTAGAAGCAACAACAGGTCCATTGGGGCAGGGAATTGCAAACGCAGTTGGTATGGCTATGGCTGAAGCTCATTTGGCCGCAAAGTTTAATAAAGAAGGACATGCTATTATTGATCACTATACCTATGCTTTAGTAGGCGATGGTGACTTAATGGAAGGTATTTCTTATGAAGCAATGTCAATGGCTGGCCATATGAAACTTGGTAAATTAATTGTGTTATATGACTCAAATGATATTTCTCTTGATGGCGAATTAAATGTATCTTTTTCCGAAAATATCGAGAAAAGAGCAGAATCGGCTCATTGGCACTATTTAAGGGTGGAAGATGGTAATGATCTTAACGCAATTTCAAAAGCAATTGAATTAGCAAAACAAAGTACTGACCAACCAAGCATCATTGAAATCAGAACGATTATCGGATATGGAAGTCCGAAGGTAGCAGGTACAAATAAAGCACATGGTGCACCTCTCGGGGCAGACGAAGGAAAAATAACGAAACAAGCTTATAACTGGCTTTACGAAGAAGATTTCTATGTTCCAGAAGAAGTAAAAGCTCACTTTGAACAATTAAAGCATAAGGGAATAGATACTGAACAAAACTGGATTAACCTATTCCAATCATATAAGCAAGCCTATCCAGAATTGGCAGAGCAATTAACCAAAGCTATTGAAGGAAAAGTTCTCATTGATGCAAAAGATATCCTAACGTTTGAAACTGGAAAAAATGTTTCCACCCGTGTGGCCAGTGGAGAAGCCATTAACCATTTTGTTAAAACAGTTCCAGATATTTTCGGTGGCAGTGCAGACCTTTCACATTCTACCATGACCGAAATTAAAGGGGAACAAATTTACGCAGTTGAATCCTACAGTGCACGAAATGTTTACTTCGGTGTACGTGAACATGCAATGGGCGCAGCAGCTAATGGTATGGCATATCATGGCGGAGTGAAGCCGTTTGTTAGTACATTCTTTGTCTTTAATGATTATCTTCGTCCGTCTATCCGATTGGCTGCTTTATCAAAGCTTCCTGTAACCTATGTATTTACACATGACTCCATAGCTGTGGGAGAAGATGGTCCTACCCATGAGCCAGTGGAACACTTAGCTGCTCTTCGCTCGATTCCTGGACTAACTGTCATTAGACCAACGGATGCAAATGAAACGGCAAGTGCCTGGGCTTATGCTCTTCAGCAAACAAAAGGCCCGGTTGCATTGATTTTAAGTCGCCAAAACCTGCCAGTGTATAACGAGACAGAAGCAAATTTGAATAATCTTTCCAAGGGTGCTTATGTTTTGTCCGAAACAACTTCTAATCCAAACCTAATATTAATTGCTACTGGCTCCGAGGTCTCTTTGGCTGTAAATGCAAAATCAGAGTTGGAAAAAGAAAATATATCTGTTCGGATCGTCGCCATGCCAAGTTGGGAATTGTTTAGACTGCAACCTAAAGAATATCAAGAATCTGTTTTGCCTTCTTCCAATTTAAAACGTTTGGCTATCGAAATGGGAATCTCACTAGGGTGGGAACAATTTGTTGGATTTGAAGGAAAGGTATTATCTATTGAAACATTTGGTGCTTCAGGAGATGGTGCTGCTGTAATGAAACAATTTGGATTTACAACTGAAAATGTTGCTCATATGGCAAGAAATCTTTTGAAGTAATCTTAAGATAGGACTTTGCAAAATAAAAAATAGTTATAATCATTGGAGGGAAATAGAATGAAGGTTGGCTTAATTGGATTAGGGAAAATGGGTTTAAATTTAGGACAAAATTTAATGGATCACCATCATGAAGTAGTAGCATTCGATGTAAATCCGAGTGCGGTGGAAGAAATAAAAAGATATGGAGCTATAGGTGTATCTAGTTATAAGGAACTTGTTCAATCATTGGATCGACCAAGAGTTCTTTGGATTATGGTTCCACACTCTGTAGTTGATTCGGTTATTAGTGATATTCGACCGTTTCTAGAAGAAGGGGATATTGTTATTGAAGCTGGTAATTCTCATTATAAAGAATCTATTCGTCGATATAATGAATTAAAAGAACTAGGTGTCAGCTTTATGGATGCAGGTACTTCAGGTGGAATGGAAGGGGCTCGTAATGGAGCCTGTTATATGATTGGCGGTGATCCGGAAGCGTGGGAAGTTGTGGAACCGATTTTTCGAGATACTGCAATAGAAAATGGGTTCTTATATGCAGGCAAACCAGGAAGCGGTCACTTCCTAAAGATGGTTCATAATGGAATAGAATATGGAATGATGGCTGCGATAGGTGAAGGATTTGAAGTACTAGAGAAAAGTGAATTTAATTACGATTTCGAAAAGGTAGCAAAGGTTTGGAATAACGGTTCCGTCATTCGCTCATGGTTAATGGAATTAACAGAAAATGCCTTCTCTAAGGATCCCAATTTAGAACAAATTAAAGGAATCATGAATTCTTCAGGTGAGGGAAAATGGACTCTCGAAGCAGCATTAGATCTTCAAACGGCTACTCCTGTTATTGCCATGTCGTTATTGATGCGTTACCGGTCTCTAGAAAACGATACTTTTACAGGTAAGGTTGTAGCCGCATTAAGAAATGAATTTGGCGGACATGCTGTTGAAAAAATAAATAACTAATAAATTTTCTTAACAATAATTGGAGGAAGACATCATGAAATTTTTTATTGATACAGCAAATTTAGATGAAATTAAAAAAGCGTATAAAATCGGAGTATTATCAGGAGTTACCACTAACCCTTCATTAGTAGCAAAAGAGGGTGTAAAATTCGAAGACCGGATTGCAGAAATTCTCAATGCGGTTCCTGATGTTGAGTCTGTATCAGCGGAAGTGACTCCTAACGCTCTAACAGCTGAGCAAATGATCGCTGAAGCAAATGAACTCATAAAAATAAACGGCGGCGATAAGAATATCACCATTAAACTTCCAATGAACCTGGATGGATTAGAGGCCTGCCGATACCTCACTAAAAAAGGAGTTAAAACAAACGTTACCCTTATTTTTTCAGTAAACCAGGCCCTACTGGCTGCACGAGCTGGAGCAACATATGTTTCTCCATTCTTGGGCCGGTTAGATGATATTAATGAAGATGGTGTTCAACTCGTTTCACGAATTGCTGAATTGTTTCGTATCCAAAATTTAAACTCACAAATTATTGCAGCATCTGTTCGTCATCCAGACCATGTGACCCGTGTAGCTATGGCTGGAGCTCATATAGCCACCATTCCATTTAAAGTAATTGAGCAATTGTCTAAACATCCACTAACGGATCAAGGAATAGAAAAATTTGCAGCTGACTGGAAGAATGCATTGTAAAAATTAGAAAAAGGTATCCAGGGTGTTAGATTTTATTCTGTGGTTATTAGCATGGATGTTCTAACGCCCTTATCTGACACATCATAAGTAAAACAAAAAAAGAGGAGAACAATTACATGTCGATTTCTTTTGATTACTCAAACGCACTATCATTTATGCAACAAAGTGAGGTGGATAACCTCAGCGAATTTGTGAAAACCGCTCACAATATGCTTCACGAGAAGAAAGGTCCTGGATCAGACTATCTTGGTTGGGTCAACTTGCCAAGTGAATATGATAAAGAAGAATTTGGAAGAATTAAAGCTGCTGCTGAGAGAATTCGCAGTAATTCCGATGCCCTAATCGTTATCGGGATTGGGGGATCATATCTTGGTGCAAGAGCAGCTATTGAAGCACTTTCTCATACCTTTCATAACCAAATGGGCAATACAACACAAGTTTATTTTGCCGGTCAAAATATCAGTGCAACATACATTTCCCATTTGCTTGATGTGATAAAAGACAAAGATATTTCTGTAAACGTGATCTCAAAATCAGGTACAACAACAGAGCCAGCAATTGCTTTTCGCATCTTCCGGGACTATTTGGAGAAAAAATATGGAAAAGAAGAAGCGAGAAAACGTATTTATGCTACAACTGATCGTAAAAAGGGTGCGTTAAAAACACTTGCTGATGAAGAAGGTTATGAAACTTTTGTCATTCCAGATGATGTTGGGGGAAGATACTCTGTATTAACGGCTGTTGGCCTATTACCAATTGCGGTAGCAGGTATCAATATAGATAAAATGATGGAAGGAGCTGCGGCTGCGGCAGACAAATATAATAATCCAGACATGGCCACAAACCAGAGTTATCAATATGCTGCCGTAAGGAATGCTCTTTACCGAAAAGGGAAATCCATTGAACTTCTCGTAAACTTTGAACCTTCACTTCATTATGTTTCAGAATGGTGGAAGCAGTTATTTGGGGAAAGTGAGGGGAAGGATCAAAAGGGGCTTTTTCCAGCTTCAGTTGATTTTACTACGGACCTTCATTCAATGGGCCAATATGTACAGGAAGGCCGTCGCGATTTAATTGAAACAATGGTATCAGTAAAAGAGCCTAAACTTGATATCACAATTGAAGAAGAGGCATCAAACTTAGACGGATTAAATTATTTAGCAGGGAAAACAATGGACTATGTCAATAAGAATGCCTCCCAAGGCACCGTTTTAGCCCATGTGGATGGAGGAGTTCCAAACCTTTCTGTGGAACTGGACCAATTAAACGAATTTACCTTTGGTGAAATGGTGTACTTCTTCGAGAAGGCGTGCGGAATTAGCGGATTATTAATGGGTGTAAATCCATTTGATCAACCAGGAGTGGAAGCATATAAAAAGAATATGTTCGCATTGCTTGGTAAACCCGGTTATGAAGCTGAAAAAGCTGAATTATTAAAACGCATTTCTAAATAATAGCATCATAAAAAACAATCTTTACTACATGTTTATTGAACTAAACATCAAGCTAAATGTACAATTACAGTTGCGGAATGGGTAAAAAAAGCGAATCAGTAATTTTCTGATCAATAAGAAAAGCTAATCGGAAATTTCCGATTAGCTTTTCGTTTGTAATGATTGGTCTAAACTCATATAGCGATATTCCAACAGACTTTTTAAAACAAATATTTCCTGTAATAATCGCTCTCCCTCATTCGTTTCTAGAACTTTTTTTCTTTCAAGTTCTTTTTCCACCAATCTCTTTACTGATAAAACATCCGACCCTTTTAGTAGAACATCTTTTTTTGAATTAAATTTTTCATGGGCGACAAGTTGCATACCGCAGGAATTATAGATTAAAGTGTATCCAGCAATACCAGTTTTTGATTGATAAGCCTTGGAAAATCCTCCATCTATGACAATCATCTTTCCGTTTGCTTTAATTGGATTCTCTCCTTTAATTTCTCTAACGGGTGTGTGGCCATTTATGATATGACCTTCATTAGGATTAAGATTAAATTCTGCTAAAATCTTACGGCAGATTTCCTCTTTTTCACGTAAATGGAAGTATGGGTTCTTAATCTCCTCATGGGTTTCTTTGTCCTTAATGAAATACCTTTCAAAGGTCGTCATGGCTCTTTTCCCAAATAATGATGAATATTCTCCTGTCCATAAATACCAGACCATATCTGTTGCAAGATCATCTGTCTCTTCAGGATGTGCAAAGGCATGTCGTAAATAATGTTCAAAAATATCAAGTAAATCACGACCTGCATAGGTATTATTTTCAATTACCATTTTTTCCATATTTCCGTTTTCATCAATTGGTATGCAGCCATGTATTAATAAGTTCCCATTATATTTCAAATAAAGACTACCTTTCTTCATAAGAAAATTCATATGTCTGGCCAACTTTTCCGAATGCTGGACAAAAAACAATAGTCTGTCCATAACTTGCTCTTCTTCCTCTAATAATTCACCAGGATGATCTGGATTAATGGTTGAAAAGCAAGTATTTTTCAGTTGGTACGTTTTCCCATTCATTGTTATTTCATTTTTGTCATAATCAATTATTTCAAGCAAAAGCCTTTCTGACATATTAAAATACGGGCGTCTCTTTATGATTGGCATTTCAAGCTTAAACTGGATCATTGCTATTGCTTGGTGCATTTTTGTAATTTGTAATAGTTCTTGATCAGACTTTTTTTTATCTGAAAGGCTCTTGGGTCTAAATGCTGGATTGTCGTCATAGTTCTTTTCCGCAAGATTAAGAAGTGGTATAAGATTGATTCCATACACATCTTCAATAATACTTAAATTGTCGTACCTGGCACAAATACGAATAATATTAGCTAGACAAACCTTTGATCCAGCAAAGGCACCAATCCATAGAACATCATGATTTCCCCATTGAATATCAACAGAATGATAATCAATGAGTGTATCCATAATTTTATCAGGTTCAGGTCCGCGATCATAAATATCTCCTACGACATGAAGATGGTCAACTACCAATCTCTGAGTCGTATAAGCCAGACCTGTAATGAGCTTATCTGCCTGACCAAGAGAAATAATTTGCTGGACTATTTTTGAATAATATGGTTTCTTATTTGTGGATTCATCCGTTTTGTATAGTAGCTCTTCTATTATATAAACAAACTGTTGAGGCAATGCTTTATGTAATTTTGAGCGTGTATATTTAGAAGAGGAATATGAAATTAGTTTTATCATACGGTCAATGATTTCTGTGTACCATTGATGTAATTCTTGTTTATTGCCACACTTTTCTCTAATTAACTTTAATTTTTCTTCAGGATAATAAACTAATGTCGCAAATTCATTAAGTTCTGTATCAGAAAGTTCATCTTGAAATAGGTCTCTCATTTTCTCTTTTACTCTACCCGAACCATTTCTTAACACATGTTGAAAAGCCTGATACTCCCCGTGTAAGTCACTGACAAAATGCTCTGTCCCCTTTGGCAGGTTGAGAGTGGCTTCAAGATTAATAATCTCAGTTACCACTTTTTCTTCACTATCATATTTATGAGCCAGTAAATCTAAGAATTCTGTGTTCAACTTTATGGTATCTCCTTTATAATTTCTTCACTTATTTTTATCTTGAAGCTTGCGTTTAATACTTAGATGGTATAAGAAAACTCAATTGAAAGGAAACTATTTAACACAGGCTGCATTTCTCTATTGAATAAAAATAAATATGTAAAATATCTTTGATTCGAGATATTTTACTTGACGGGAATTAATTCAGGAGAGGAAATGGTTACATAAAATAACCTAGTAATAATAAGTTATATTTTTTGATTTCTTTTTTCTCCATTAAATGTAAAGGAGTGACATATATGATCGAAGTGACTGTGAAGCTTAACTACAAAGGTAAATATTATCAAACAAATGTAATTGTTAAAAAGGATACACCCGAAGGACAAATATTTCGAATCGCACAGGAACAAATTAAGAAACAATGGTGAAATAAAAAAATGATATATCTCCAGGTCTTTAATTGAAAGGAGCAAAAAGCCTTGAATGAAAAAAAAGAAGTTGGAGAAAAAGCTGTAGAATATGTAAAAGAAGGAATGGTAGTTGGACTCGGAACGGGGTCTACTGTATTTTATACCATTACTAAGCTTGGGGAATTAGTTCAACAAGGACTTTCTGTTAAAGGAATCCCTACTTCCAAACAAACTGAAAAATTGGCAAGAGAAGTAGGGATCCCACTCGTTTCATTTAATGAAATCAATCAAATTGATGTGGCAATTGATGGTGCTGATGAAGTTAATCGAGATTTAGATCTCATTAAAGGTGGAGGCGGTGCCCTTTTAAGAGAGAAAATAATTGCGAAAGCAGCAAAAACTTTTATAGTTGTTGCAGACCCACACAAAAATGTGGATAAATTGGGATCTTTCCCACTCCCAGTGGAAGTGGTGCCTTTTGGATTTGAAATGACAAGGAAATATATCCTTGACCTTGGAGGCAGTCCACAATTACGGCAAAAAAATGGGATTCCTACTCGAACAGATAACGGTAACTATATTTTTGACTGTAGCTTCTCAAATATTACCTTTCCTAGAGATCTAGAGAGAGAGCTTAATCTGATCCCGGGTGTTGTTGATAATGGACTATTTATTGCTATGGCTGAGATAGTCATCACCTTAAATAAAGATAAGGAAATTGTCATTAAAAAGCGAAGCGTAGGATAAAAAGAACCTATTTGATCACTTTTTAAGATATATATTTTATAAAAATACCCCTTTATAAAAATGGGAAAGGGGTTTTTACTTTGTCTGCATTTTTATTGAAAGATTTTTGAGGAAGAAATAGAAGGTTAGATGAAAAGGGGAAAAGAGGTTGATTCATTTCCAGGCTTTTCCCTGAACTAATGTAAATGAATTCGATTTAATAAAAATATCATACATAAACCAAATTAAGCTGTAATTTTCTGTTGTATTTCAAAGATTACATCTTCAAACCTGACATTTAATAGACTTTCTAATAACGCCTGTTTTGCCTTTAATTCTTTTATATCCTTTTCACAAACTACATCTTCCTGTTTGAGATTATTGATCATTGTCATCACCAATTGCTTAAAATTAGGGGATTCAGTTAGTACATAATTAATTAATTCTATCACTGCTTGTTTTTCCTGCTCGTTCTTAAGTGCAAAAATATTTTGTATAATAGGTTCAGATATGATTATAGAATTCATTTCTTCTGTAATTCTTAAACCAAAGTATGTTTTTTTAGTACCATAAAGCTTATTATCCCTTATACGAATCAATTCTAAGCCAACCAAAAATTCATTATAGTGAGAGGCCGTTTCAGGATAATCAATACTTTTAAGCTCTAGGTTTGAACTTTGATCTATGAATATTTCTTTTTCTAATTTTGTTTGGATAACTTTAGACTCTATTAAGTTCATTTTAATTACCTCACTTTATTGTGTTTTATAAAATAATTTATATGAAAAAGTAATGTGTATACTAAAAGTAACTTAGTTACAATTTTATTATAGTTAATGGAGGTAAATAAATCAATCAATAAATTTTTTGGTGATTATTTCGATTATTTAATTTACCGTTTTATATTATCAAAACTAATGACTAATACTATCTATAGTAAATTTTAATGAAGTTAACAGGATTAAAGGTGAATGGAGGGATTCTTACATGGACAGTATAAATTGTGATTTTTCACCTATGAAAAAGCATATAGATGATGGTATTCATAACCTGATTCTTCTGCTCCAATCTAATTTAGAGTTACTTGGAAATGACAATTATTGTGTATTGGGTAGTCTAGAGGATGTTAAAGAACAATTAATTGAAATTGAATTGATGGCTGCTTCATTTTATTTAAATTGTTATTTATCATCTTTTACTGATACTTATGAAGATTTATCCACCACTGTTCAGCAGCTCTCGAAACATAGACATGGAGCCCTAATTGTAGTTGAACGTCGTGATTCGGTGGAGCCTATTATTCAAAAAGGAACAACAATAGGAGCAATAGTAACGGCTAAATTATTGGAATCTATTTTTTACCCGGGGAACCCGTTGCATGATGGGGCGGTTTTAATTCGGGGAAATGAAGTAGTTTCTGCATCCAATGTCCTTCCTTTAACAACATTGAATATCGAGGGAAAAAAACTTGGGACACGGCACAGAGCTGCCCTTGGAGTATCGGAACGCAGCGATGCACTTGCACTAGTGGTTTCCGAAGAAACGGGTAAAATTTCATTTGCCTTAAATGGAAAACTATATCCAATTAACACTTCACAGCCCATTGCTTTTTAATATCATGCAAAAATTGTGCTAACTAGTCCTTGCTCTAGATAGCTTTAATAAAGAATTCATTATGATATTAATAAATTGCCTAATAAACCTTATGATGGAGCTGTAACTTAAAATATTTCTTTGCATTTAAAAAAAGATTGTTGACAAATGGTTTAAATAAATCATAATAAAATTACCTCAAATCCAAGATTATCGAATTTGAGGTAATGTAAAATTGCTATTCACATAGAAAATTATTTTTTTCTAAGGCACTTACAATTTTAGGGTAAATACCGTAGTTTAAGTAATCCTTCATAGTAAAGTCGTAATGGAATAAATTTTTTTAATAATATATCTCGAAATTGAGATATTTGAATTAAGAGAAATTGAATTAATTTGAAGTTAATCACATCAATATTGCGGCCAGTTTATTATTCCACTTTCAAAATGCATTGAAGGGGGCCATTCTTCATCATCCAATGGTGCCGCGAAAAGGTATTGATCTTCCGGATTTATCAGGGAAGTCAGTATTTATTGCAGCTGGAACAAATGACCCAATCTGCTCTCCACTGGAATCAGCTGAACTACAATCGTTACTTGAGCATGCTAACGCAAAGGTTGAACTCCATTGGGAGAATAAAGGCCATCAGTTAACGGTCGAAGAGGTAGAAGCAGCAGCACAATGGTATCGAAAACTATAATTTAATAAAAATATTAATGTTAATCAACTGTTTTTTTAAAGAGAATCAAAAAGAGAAATAGATCGGCTTTATTATGAATAATTAAAGAAAATGATTGGGAAAATAGGAGTTGTATTAAATTGGGTATTTTATAGGTGAAAAAAGAGAATCAATAAAATACTGATCAAAAAGAAAAGCTAACCGGAAATTTCTGATTAGCTTTTCAAAATGAATAGGTTTGAGTAAAGGATAGTAAGCTCTCTCTTTGTGAACATTAGGGCAAGATATAATCCTCAAAAAAGGAGAAAATTAATGACTACACAACCATTATTCACATCATCTGCAACCGCTGCCGGAGGTAGACAAGGCAGAGTTGAATCTTCTGATGGAAAGTTAAAACTCGATTTAGCAATGCCAGGATCCCCAAGAGCGAAAGAGTTTCCAAATGCCACGAATCCGGAACAATTGTTCGCTTGCGGTTATTCCGCTTGTTTTGATGGAGCGTTACAACATATCGCAAGGCAGGAACATGTCAAATTCGAATCTCAAGTAACGGCAAATGTAGATTTCTTAAAAGATGAGTCTGATCAAGGATTCAAAATTGCCGTAACGCTGCAAGTAAAAGGGACTGGAGTGGAAAAGGAAAAGTTAGAAGAGCTTGTACATAAGGCCCATGAATTCTGTCCATACTCAAAAGCAACTAGAGGGAATATTGATGTTACTCTTCAGGTTGTTTAATAAAGCATCGAATTAGATGGTTGGAATTTATTTATAAGTATATAAGCCCTATCAAGGACAGAGGGGTCTGCAAAGCAAGTTTGTCTTAAACCAACAAAGTCTAAAAATTGATGGCTTTGTCATGTCTGAAGGAGCGGGTGTTTTATTCCTGGAAGAATATGTACATGCGAAGGAAAGAGGAGCGACGATTTATGTTCCAAACCATGCAGTTAACATGCCAATAAAATATCCTATATCTAATGGTTTTGGTTTTGGCGGACATAATGCAGTTTTGGCATTTAAGAAATTTTCGAAATAGATTGAACGGAAGAAAAGGAATAATCCTTATTTCGCCGTACCAAGGGGCAAATAGTATGAAATAACCTCTCCAAAAATGGAGAGGTTATCTAAATTACGTAGGGTTCGTCAGGAAGTTTTCACACGAATTGACGTTTCACTTTATAGCCATTTGTTGGCCCAATCCTCGACTGTCTTTAAAGCTCTACCTAATTCCGTACCTTTTTTTGTGAGTGAATACTCTGTCCGCACCGGGCGATCTGTAATAACATTTCTTAAGACGATTCCGCAATCCTCAAGTTCCTTTATTCGTTCGTTAAGCATTCTCTTACTTAAATCAGGAATATAAGCATGGATTTCACTAAACCGTTTTGGTTCTTCCGTTAGAGTATGGATAATCAAACCCATCCATTTTTTCCCGATAATATTGTACGATTCTTCGACTTTTGAACATACTTTATCCTTTGATTCATTTTCTATCAAAATTACCACCTCCCAGTTATGGAATTGTATACTAAAAGTAACAATATTTTAATTGTATATTAATTATTATATCTCAAATACACTGATGGATAAAGAGTTTAAAGAATTGTTTTGCTAGGAAATTTTGTATAATAAAGTAACCAATAGATAAATTATTAATAAAATTGTAAACCCCATTTATACTTCAAATTCTAAGGTTGACAAAACATCTATATAAATTATATTAGAATTATTTGGAAATAAAATTGGTATAATTAAGACTATTCATAATGCAAAGGTAATTATATGGCGATACTTTTTGGGGGTAAATGACATTCTCGTTATGATCATTATGCATTTCAGTTATCAATAAAGAGGGCTAATATCATTACTCTATATATAACGGATCCTTAGCTAATGATCATATAGTTGGTTAGTAATGAAATAATAGTATATTAAAAAAGATAGCCCAGCCTTTCCATAGGAAAAGCAAGATGTTTATTTCCTTTGGATTTGCTGGGCTTTTGCTTTGTTAATAAAATTTGGGAGTGATTTATATGCAAAAAATAAAACGCGAACAAATTTTTTGACATTCAGTAAATTATTTAATAAGATTATCTCGAATTAAAAATAACGGAAATTGAGAATTGTTATTTCCTTTATTTTTAATTCAAAATAAAATGTTCAAATAACAAAAGGAATGGTGAAAAGAAATGACAAAAGTATTGTACATTACAGCACACCCACTCAATGAAACACAATCGTATAGTATGGCGGTTGGGAAAGCATTTATTGATACTTATAAGGAAGTTAATCCAAACGATGAAATAGTTCATATAGACTTGTTTAAAGAAAACATCCCACATATAGATGCCGATGTATTTAGCGGATGGGGGAAGCTCCAATCAGGACAGGCATTTGATACACTTAATGATGTAGAAAAAGCAAAAGTTAGCCGTTTAGGCGAGTTAAGTGACCAATTTGTGGGCGCAGATAAATATGTTTTTGTTACACCATTTTGGAATTTTTCATTCCCTCCTGTTATGAAGGCTTATCTTGATTCGGTTTCAGTGGCGGGGAAAACATTCAAATATACTGAAAACGGACCTATTGGACTACTAACTGATAAAAAAGCATTGCACATTCAAGCACGCGGTGGAGTTTATTCTGAAGGTCCTGCAGCTCAAATGGAAATGGGACATCGTTATTTAAATGTAATGATGAGTTTCTTTGGAATTCCGACTTTTGAAGGGCTATTTGTAGAAGGACATAATGCAATGCCAGATAAAGCACAGGAAATAAAAGAAAATGCTATTGCCCGTGCTAAAGATCTTGCTCATACTTTCTAGTTTGATAAAGTCGAAGAGATAGACCCATGTCGGGTCTGTCTTTTTTTAATAGTGTGATAGGGTCTTAGTGAAATATATAAAGTATGAAACTAAAAAAACTGGAGCCATTTCGATAGAAACGACTCCAGTTTTTTTACTTTTCTACTTTTTGGGGGGAATGGCCACAAATTTCTGGCTTTTCATCTTGATAATTGCCGGCGAATTCATCCCATATTCAATTAATCTAAATGGACATTATTTAATTAGGTTTAACGACAAACAGGAATAATGATTTTAAATCCGTTATATTCCGCAAATATCACTACCGCCCCTTCTGCTTTCACTAGGTTGGAATGGAGGCCGAATAAAGTGGATGGTAAAATTAAAAGGAAAATGGATGGTTATTTTTGCATATCTTTAGTCTACAATTGTTTGATGGAAGGTACTTTTCGCGACATCTTGCATTGGGCTTTTAAATTTTATTAAAAATCTTAATGTTTATAAAGAGGTGTAGAAAAAATGAATGTTATGATTGCTTTGGTAATCATTATTTTAATCTTAGCACTTTTGGGAACACTATTAGCAACAAGGAAAGCTGACGAAAACTATAGAAGCTCTACAAAAAAGAACACAATAAATTTAACTTTAATTTATGCTATAGTAATCCCATTAGCTTTTATTGCTCTAGCAATATATATAAAGTTTTTTAGCTAGCTATTGTTATCATAACTAAACCTATGGTCATACCGACGATAGGTTATTTTTTTGAAACTTCATTTTATTGTCATTTTGAATTAAATCCACTATATAAGGGCTGTAGTGTATGGACTGGAAACCTGACCGCAAGTCAAAAAAAGCAATATATAAACAAATCGCTGAATTTATAGAAAATGGAATTGCAGATGGGACATTTCCTCCGGATAAACCACTTCCATCTGAAAGATCTCTAGCCAATGAGCTTAATATAAACAGAAGTACTGTGGTTACCGCATATGACGAATTGGAATCAAATGGGCTCATTCAAAGAACTAGAGGAAGCGGGACAACCATCAGCAAAGATATATGGGGGATTACTAAGAAACGTATTCCCAGCTGGAATAGATATATCGAGGCTGGATCGTTTTTGCCTAACTTACCTGTTACACAACGTATACGAAAAGAAGCGACAGAGCATAAACTAATCAATTTAGCCAGTGGAGAATTGTCGGAGGATCTTTTCCCGATGAAAATCTTAAGAGAAATTACAGCCACCAGGTCGTTTATCGGAAGTTTAGGCTATGACCATCCACAGGGTAACGAAATACTGAGAGAGACCATAACTAAGCATGTTAAACAGTATCGAAGAATTGAAACAAACCCTTCTTCGATATTAGTTACTTCTGGCGCGCAACAGGCATTGCACTTAGTGGTGCAATGCCTATTAAAACCAGGGGATGCAGTAGTCTTAGAAGACCCATCTTATCATTACAACCTTCCCATATTTAAAACAGCCGGATTAAAAACATTTTTTCTTTCAGTGGATAAAGACAGAATTAACCCATATGAATTATTGGCATTACATAAAAAGCATCGGATTAGAATGATATTTTTAAATCCTGCTTTTCAGAATCCAACAGGGGCATTGATGTCAGAAGAGCAACGGAAGGAAGTATTGAATATATCTTCCGAACATGGAATTCCTGTTGTAGAAGACGATCCCTATAGTTTGACCTCATTTACTGGTGAAGACGTTTCCACCCTAAAATCAATGGATGTCCATGGAAATGTCCTATATATTAGTTCTTTATCGAAAATTGCAGCTTCTGGGTTAAGGATTGGATGGATTATTGGTCCCAAGCCTGTTATCGAGCGATTATCAGATGCAAAACAACAAATTGATTTTGGACATGGAAGTTTTACCCAATGGATGGCAAATGATTTTTTGGAATCAAAAAATTTCCATTCACATATCACAGGACTTGTCAAAGAATTAGAAAAGCGAAGGGATCAAATTGTTAGGAGTCTAAGGTATTATTTGAAGAATCAAGTTGAGTTTCAAATTCCTCAAGGAGGAATTCATATTTGGTGCAAGATTAAAAGAGACTTTAATGAGGTTCAATTGCTGGAAGAGTCCATTAAAAGAGGGGTTATATATGTACCGGGTTCCACGATGGGGTCAAAACAGGGATTTGCTCGTTTTACTTTTGCAAGGGAAGATGAAGAAACAATACATGAAGGAATTAAAAGGTTTTCGGAAGCACTGGATTTCCTTAATACCTGATATATTTATTTATCTTAGGAATCATGATCTATATCATGATTCCTTTTATTTTGAATGATAAATGGATGGTAAAAAGAGTTGGAAAGTGGATGGTTATATTTTTTCGTAATCTTATATAATTAAAGGGTAATTAAAGCAAAAATACTTGGTTGGAATAACAATCTTTCCCTATAAAGGATGTCCCAAATTAGTTGGCCGGGGGTGTAAAAATGGACTATGGTCTGATGATAATATTAGGAATGTTTGCGGCGTCTATGATCGTTTCTTATATAATGTTCCATAAAATGATGAATGAATAGTTTGGTAATCCTTAAGGTATGTCAGTGAATCTTTTTGTATCAATCATGATTTTTTTTGGACTGATATGGAATAAGTGGATGATGTGCGACGAAATAAGTTCCATCCTATTAATATTAAAAGAGAAATACAATATTTATACAGCAAAGAAGGTATAATCCTCATAACGATGAGAAATTATACCTTTTTATATTTAGTCTAGGTACATAAACTCTGTTGATTAAACAGCCAATTTTAGACACACAACCTAAATTTAAGAAACTTTTTCAGGACCCTCGCCAACGGCACCACTTATGTTAATTTTCCTTGGTGCTTATTTTAATTTTCCCCTATAAATGTATTCTGAAGATAGTGGATGCAAAGACGATAAATGGCAACAGGAGCATCAACAGAATACCGAATGTTAAGAAGATGTCATATGCAGCCCAGTGACCGAATGTGCCGCCTAACGTGAACACATTAACCAGTGATTCAGTTTGGAAACCTAAAACTAAAAGCCAAACCAACAGAGAAAACGAAACTATGCTGAAAACAATTAAACCAAAGATTGTTTTCATTACTCTTCACCTCATCGATTTTTAAAGACATTCCATTGTAAAGACGAAAATAATAGGGGATAAACAAATCCCTTCGCCTTCCTTTAGTCTCTACTTAAACACATTGATTATGTCGTAGCATGAATTTATTTTATTTGGAAACATTGGCATCATAATAAGAAAAAAACAAAAAATTAAATCTACCTTAAACTAAAAAAGGTTATTGACAAAAAAATTTACACGTATTATGATTATCTCAGATTCAAGATAATTAAATTCGAGATTTTCAAGGGGGGTGTACGAAATGGAGAGGAAATGTTCAAAATTGCCCTTTCTGATATTAATGCAAACATCAAAAGCCATTCATGATCGAATAAAAGAAGAAATGGCAAAAAGTAAGCTTGGTATTACAGAATTTTCTGTTTTAGAGGTCCTTTATCAGAAAGGAAAGCAAACCATTCAACAAATTGGAAACAGCATATTGGTCTCAAGCGGTTCGATGACCTATGTGATAGATAAGTTAGAACAAAGAGGTTTATTAAGTCGAAATGCCTGCCCAGATGACCGCCGGATGATCCATGTGACATTAACGGCTGACGGAAATGGATTGATGAACGAAATCATGCCGAAATATCATGAATTTGTTCATCAAATGTTTGAATCATTAGATTCTGTTGAGGCAGAGACATTAGTGCAGCTTTTGAAAAAAGTTAGGAATAAAGTGTAAACTTTCATTTTTTTTACTATATTATCTCGAAATCGAGATAAATAAAAATTAGGAGGATTTTAAGATGATAAATATTGGGTTATTAATCATTCGTTTAGTCATTGGTTTATTATTTGTGAGTCACGGTGCTCAAAAATTATTTGGCTGGTTCGGTGGCCATGGATTGAAAGGAACCGGTGGATGGTTTGAATCCATTGGCATGAAACCAGGAGTAACGATGGCTCTTTTCGCAGGATTAGCAGAATTTATTGGCGGAATTTTGTTTACATTAGGACTCTTAACTCCACTTGCAGGAATTTTGATTGCAGGGACAATGTTAATGGCTATCGTAAAAGTACATGGTCCAAACGGATTGTGGGCAACATCAAATGGATATGAATATAACCTAACTATACTTGCTGTTGCTGTTGGTATCGCTTTGGTGGGTCCCGGTCAATATGCGTTAGATTCACTTTTATTCTAAAATAGTCATTCAATTGCGCTAAATGCTATGAAAGAATATGACAGGAGTGATTAGGAGATGGAACTCTTAGGACTACATCATGTATCAATATTTACAGGGAAAGCGGAAAAAAATTATGAATTTTATACAAAAATTTTAGGGATGAGATTGGTTAAGAAAACAGTCAACCAAGATAATACAGAATCCTATCATCTTTTCTATGCCGATGCGGAAGGAACCCCTGGAACTGAGGTTACGTTCTTTGACATTCCTCATCTTGCGCAAACATACAGGGGAACATCAGATATTTCAACTGTATCTCTTAGAGTTAGTAATTCGGATTCATTGTTATTTTGGAAAGAACGTTTTTCACAATTTGGGGTTGAACATGATGAGATTCAAAAACGAGCAAATCGTGATTCATTGGCTTTCAGAGATTTCGAGGGGACTCGCTTAATACTGGTAGCCGATAACGGTGAAAAAGGTGTGAGAGCTGGAATCCCTTGGAAAAATAATGACATCCCACTGGAACATGCCATTATTGGTTTAGGACCTGTAACCCTCACAGTCGCCATTGCAGAACCAACGATCGGTGTTTTAACAGAAGTTATGGGTTTTCGATTTGCCGGTTCTTATCCATCACTTGAAGGAGAATATCCAGATATTTTGATTTATGCAACCGGAGAAGGCGGCAGTGGTGCAGAAGTTCATATTGAAACCAGAACCGATTTACCAAGAGTCCGTTTAGGCCGCGGAGGTGTTCACCATGTTGCCTTCCGTGTTCCGAATGAGGAAGAATATGACCAATGGGCAGAGCGTTTGAAAGAATACAGGTTACCGAATTCTGGGAAAGTGGAACGGTTTTACTTTAAGGCATTATATTTCAGGGAACCTAATGGTATTTTATTTGAATTATCTACAGATACACCAGGATTTGCAACAGATGAACCAATGGAAACAATGGGGGAAAAACTGTCACTTCCACCATTTTTGGAACCAAAACGAAAAGAGATTGAAGAAAAATTACGACCATTGTTCTTAAATTAAATCTTGGAGGAATATATGATGAACCATTTAAAAGGAATCCACCATGTAACAGCTATAACAAGTAGTGCAGAAAAGAATTATGAATTTTTCACGTATGTTTTAGGTATGCGGTTAGTGAAAAAAACGGTCAATCAAGATGATATTCAAACCTATCATTTATTCTTTGCTGATGATAAAGGCAGCGCAGGAACAGACATGACTTTCTTTGATTTCCCTGGCATTCCGAAAGGAGTACATGGTACAAACGAAATTTCAAAGACATCGTTCCGTGTACCAAGTGATAAAGCACTAACGTATTGGGTCAAGCGTTTTGACCGATTAGAAGTGAAACATACTGGCATCCAAGAGCAGTTTGGTAAGAAAACTCTCTCTTTCGTAGATTTTGATGATCAGCAATATCAATTGATTTCTGATGAATTCAACAAAGGGGTGGAATCTGGTACGCCTTGGCAAAAGGGTCCAATCCCATTGGAATATGCGATTACTGGTTTAGGACCTGTATTTATTCGAATTGCGAACTTTGATTACTTTAAAGAAATGATGGAAAAAGTTCTATTATTTAAAGAGACTGCTCAGGAAGGCTCATTTCATTTATTTGAAGTGGGGGAAGGCGGGAATGGTGCCTCGGTCATTGTAGAACATAACGCCATTCTTCCAGAAGCGAGACAAGGTTTTGGGACGGTTCACCATGCGGCTTTCCGTGTAGAGGATCGCTCTGTTTTAGAAGAATGGATTGAACGAATGAGCAGTTATGGATTCCATACATCCGGTTATGTAAATCGTCACTTTTTTGAGTCCTTATACGCAAGAGTGGCACCGCAAATTTTATTTGAGTTTGCTACAGATGGTCCTGGTTTTATGGGAGATGAACCATATGAGACACTTGGGGAAAAATTATCTTTACCTCCATTCTTAGAGCCTAAACGTGCAGAAATAGAAAAATTAGTACGCCCTATTGATACTGTGAGAAGTACAAAGGAATTCATCAAAGAATAAAAGGACGGAAGTGCATCAAAATTTTTAATTAAAAAATGAAGAATAAGTAAATCATAAAGAAGGTGTAAATATGAGTTTTTTATCCAAGTTATTTGGAACTTCATCTGAAAAGGAGAATGAAACAATGTCAAATGTAAAATTAGCCGTGATCTATTACAGCATGGGTGGAACGAACTATCAATTATCGAAATGGGCAGAAGAAGGGGCAAAAGAAGCTGGTGCTGAAGTTAGAATTTTAAAAGTACCTGAACTTGCTCCACAATCCGTCATTGAAGGAAATCCAGTTTGGAAAGGCCATGTTGAAGCTACAAAAGATGTTCCAGAGGTAAAATTAGATGATCTGGAATGGGCAGATGCGATTATTTTCAGCGTTCCAACTCGATTTGGAAATATGCCAGCACAAATGAAGCAGTTCTTAGATACAACCGGGGGTCTTTGGTTTAACGGAAAACTTGTAAATAAGGTAGTAAGTGCGATGACTTCTGCGCAAAACCCTCATGGAGGTCAAGAACAAACCATTTTATCACTATATACCACAATGTATCACTGGGGGGCAATTGTAGCAGCTCCGGGATATACTGACCCGGTTACATTCGGAGCTGGGGGCAACCCATATGGAACAAGTGTTACCGTTGGTCAAGACGGAAAAATGATTGAAGATGTTCAAGCCGCTGTAAAACATCAAGCAAAGCGTACTGTTACAGTTGCGGAATGGGTAAAAAAAGCGAATCAATAATAAATAACTGAGCCAATAGGACATTTTCTATTGGCTCAGTTTATACCAATATACATGAAAAGTTGAAATTATACCCCCACTGGTATATAATCAAACCACGACGCACACATGAAGCTAAATAATCTATAGGGGTGAGAATCTTGGAATACGATAAAGATGTCAAGAATCGTTTAAAACGAATCGAGGGGCAAATAAAAGGTGTATTAAGCATGATGGAGCAAGGGAAAGATTGTAGTCAAATCGTTACTCAATTATCTGCCGCTCGAAATGCAATAGATCGCTCAATTGGCGTGATTGTAAGTAGAAATCTTGAACACTGCGTGAGAGAAAATATTGAAAAAGGAGAAACAACTGAACAACTTGTTCGAGAGGCCGTTGAGTTGTTGATCAAGAGTAGATAATAAATGTCTGTTATTCCCAAATAAGTTGGGTTGACGGACATATATTTTGTATAGTAATATACCCCATGGGGTAATTAAGACAATTGAACTTCCCCAAAGTATATTTTTTTAATCGATTATATACCCAATGGGGTATTTTGAAGGGAGAATGAAATATGGCAGAACAAAAGAAAAAGACCACCATTGTATTATTTAGTGGTGATTATGATAAAGCGATGGCAGCTTATATTATTGCAAACGGGGCAGCTGCGTATGATCACGAAGTAACTATTTTTCATACATTTTGGGGATTAAATGCCTTAAGAAAAAATGGAGAAGTATACGTGAAAAAAGGTTTTCTTGAAAAAATGTTCGGTAAGATGATGCCTAAAGGTGCAGATAAAATGGGCATTTCCAAAATGAACTTTGCAGGTATGGGCCCTAAAATGATTAAGCATGTGATTAAAAAGCACAATGCAATGACGCTTCCACAATTGATTGAAATGGCACAAGAACAGGATGTTAAATTAGTTGCTTGCACAATGACTATGGACCTGTTGGGGTTACAAGAAGAAGAATTAATGGATGGAATCGATTACGCTGGTGTCGCAGCTTATTTGGCAGATGCTGAAGAGGGAAATGTTAATCTGTTTATTTAATCCATTTTCTTACAAAATAATATACCCCTAGAGGTATAAAACGGAGGATAAAAAATGATTAGAACTGATATGACTTTAGACGCAAAAGGTTTAGCGTGTCCAATGCCAATTGTTAAAACGAAGAAGGCATTGAATAATATCGAAGCTGGTCAAGTATTAGAGGTTTTAGCGACTGATAAGGGTTCAAAAGCAGATATAAAGGCGTGGGCTCAAAGTTCAGGACATCATTACTTAGGAACAATCGAAGAAGGAGAAGTATTAAAACACTATTTAAGAAAATCGTCTGAGGAAGAAGCGATGGAAAGAAAACACCCTAATGTTATTTCCAATGAACAGCTTGAACAAAAAATGAATTCCAATGAACCGTTTGTAGTTCTCGATGTAAGGGAAGAAGCAGAATACGCTTTTCATCACATTCCAAATGCACTATCAATCCCTTTAGGTGAATTAGATCATCATCTTAATGATTTAAACAAAGATACAGAGACCTATGTGATATGCCGTACTGGTAACCGTAGTGATTTTGCCGCACAAAAGTTAGCTAAAAATGGTTTTAATAAAGTGATGAATGTTGTACCTGGAATGAGTGAATGGAATGGAAAAACAAACAGCCTTCATAACGAATAAATTTTAATATTTTTTTACTTAAAAATATACCATGGGGGGTAACTTCAATATGACAATGAATGCTATGACACCACAAGAAGTCACGAAGAAAGTTTTCGATAAAGAACCATTATTTATCCTTGATGTTCGAAATGAAAATGACTTTAAAGATTGGAAAATGGAAGGAGAAAACTTTGAGTATTTAAATGTACCATACTTTGAACTACTTGATGGAGTGGAAGAAATCATGGATAAACTTCCTTCTGATAAAGAGGTATTAGTGGTTTGTGCAAAAGAAGGGTCCTCGATTATGATTGCTGAAATGCTTTCAGAACAAGATTTAGCCGTTTCATACCTTAAAGGTGGAATGAAGGCATGGAGTGAACATTTAGAGCCTGTTAAAATTGGAGATTTAACAGATGGAGGTGAAATTTATCAGTTCGTTCGCATTGGAAAAGGATGTCTTTCTTATATGGTAGTGTCAAAAAAAGAGGCTGCTATTATCGATGCTACACGAATGACTGTTATGTATCTTGATTTTGCTGAAAGTATTGGGGCAAAAATCACTCATGTCTTCGATACTCACTTGCATGCTGATCACATTTCTGGTGGACGTATGATCGCTGAAAAAACCAGTGCTGCTTACTGGTTGCCTCCAAAGGATGCAGAAGAGGTTACATTTGAATATCAACCTTTAGTGGGCGGGAATGATGTATTGATTGGTGACACGAAAATCAACATACATGCTTTATATTCTCCAGGTCACACGATTGGTTCGACTTCATTTGTTGTCGATGAAAAATATTTGCTTTCTGGGGACATCCTCTTTATCGATTCAATCGGAAGACCAGACCTAGCCGGAATGGCAGAAGATTGGGTAGGGGATTTAAGGGAAAGCCTTTATAAACGATACAGAGAATTATCTGAGGAACTCATTGTGCTTCCTGCCCACTTCATGATGATCGAAGAATTAAATGCGGACGGTAGTGTATCAGAAAAATTAGGAAAGTTGTTTGCTAAAAATCATGGATTGAACATCGCAGATGAAAAAGAGTTTAGAAAACTCGTAACAGAAAATTTACCACCACAACCAAATTCATATCAAGAGATCCGTCAAACAAACATGGGTAAAATAGCCCCCGATCTAGAACAACAACGCGAAATGGAAATTGGGCCAAACCGCTGTGCAGTTCGATAAATTTCAAGCAACAGGAGGATTACAAAAATGGAAGCTACAAAAGTATTAGATGCAAAGGGATTGGCTTGTCCAATGCCGATTGTTAAGACAAAAAAGCAATGGGCGAAATGGAGAAGGGACAAATCTTAGAAGTTCAAGCTACTGATAAAGGAGCTAGAAATGATATGAGTGCTTGGGCAAAGTCGAGCGGACATGAATTGTTAGAGGTTGTTGAAGATAACGGTGTTTTGAAATTCTTTATAAAAAAAGGATAAAACCGAATAAACTGCGAAGGGAGCAGGGGAGATGGAGATTAGTTTCATTATCACCATCCTATTGATCGGCTTTATAGGTTCACTTATTTCAGGAATGCTAGGAATTGGTGGAGCGATTATAAACTTTCCTCTACTCCTATTTATCCCCCATCTATTGGGACTTGGAGGCTTCACGGCACATGAGGTTACTGGTATTGTGGCAGTCCAAGTCCTTTTTAGTACACTTGGGGGTGTATGGGCATACCGAAAAGGTGGATATTTAAATAAGCATTTGATTCTTTTCATGGGTGCCAGTATTTTAGTGGGGAGTTTGATTGGAGGATATAGTTCTCAATTCTTTTCGGAAAAAAGCATAACGGCTATATATGGCTCAATAGGGTTACTGGCTGGAATATTAATGTTGATTCCTAAAAAGGAAATAGAAAACCAATGGACTGGGAATTTTGATAAGGGAATAGCAACTAGCCTCACTTTTTTAATCGGACTTATCTCGGGAATAGTTGGAGCGGGGGGCTCGTTTATTTTGGTTCCTATTATGTTAGTCGTGTTGAAAATTCCAACACGAGTAACAATTGCTACATCTTTAGCCATTACGTTCATTTCATCCATCGGGGGAGTAATAGGGAAGGTCTCAACAGGTCAAGTGGACTATTTACCTGCGATCCTTATGGTAATTGTTAGTCTGATTGCTTCACCCATTGGAGTTGCATTAAGTAAAAACATAAATACTAAAGTTTTGCAATGGGCTCTCGCTTTGCTAATTACTATTACAACATTGAAAATCTGGATTGATTTCTTTATCTAAGTATTGAAGTTACTTAAATTGAGGAATTAGAAAAAAGTAAATAAAGATAAAGGACCTAGAGTTAAAATCTAGGTCTTATTTTTACCCTAGGAAGAAACAAAAACGTCTTATTCACATATTTTGGAGGAATTTTGTAACGTTATTCGTATTGTAATTTAACTAAGTAGATGCGATTATGTCGTACTGTAAGTAGTGATCTTTGTGTATAGTTAAGTATACTTGACTAATCATGTGGAAATAACAAAAAGTCCCATAGGCTGATAAATATGACAGGAAATGTGGTTGAACTTCATTCCTTGTTATGTTTAATTGTATTTACTCACTCTACCGCCAAAGGAAAAACGATAGAATTAGAGAAATGGATTTGTCAAACTGTTATAAGAAATCTGAAAATCCAAAAAGGCGCTTTTTATGGAATGGATACGGTAGTCAATCAGTAATATAATATGCTAAAAGGAGACTTTTAAGTGTAATTATTCACTATTCCATTCCCTCAGGCAAAATGACCCCATCATTCGGCAGCGGATAGATGTATTTAGCGTTTACCACTTACGAAAATTCAACCTTCAGGTGAGAATTCTTGCTAGACCGAATGCAACTGCTGCAGCAAGCCCTCCAGTAATCATAGTTTGAAAAGCGCTCTTCATCGGATAAGTACCTGTAAACCTTCCTTTTACATATCCAAAAATAAGTAAGGCAATAAGTGTGACAATTACAGAAACCATTAATGCTGTTGCAGGCTTATGAAAAATAAAATACGGAAACAAAGGGATTAACCCTCCTACAATATAAGAAATAGCAATGGTAATCGCACTGTTTCTCGCTCTTGTGGGCTCTGGCTTTTCTAGCCCCAATTCAAATTTCATCATAAAATCCACCCATTTTTCAGGGTTCTTTTTCATGGTTTCAGTAATAGATTTGATTTGCTCTTCTTCAAGCCCATATTCCCTGAAAATTTCCGCGACTTCCTCTTCTTCACGCTCTGGTAGTTCTATTACTTCTCGCTGTTCACGGGCAAGTTCAGATTCGTAATGTTCCGCATCTGTTTTTCCTGCCAAATATCCACCAAGTCCCATTGCAATTGACCCTGCTGCAATTTCAGCGCCTCCGGCAGTGAGAATTAATGTTGTTGTATCAACAGCACCGGACAAACCAGCAGCTAATGCAAAAGGTACGGTTAATCCGTCTGACATACCAATGACAACATCTCGAATGAAGTCAGATCCTGAAAAATGTTCTTCTATGTGATGCAGGTGTTGATCCATTTTTTCACTTCCAATTACGTTTAATTTAAATTGCCTTAAATGCTTCTTAGTTAATACTTTATCATAGTTGATGGAAATATGATAATCTTATTCTCAATTATAATAAAAAAATACCATTAATTGAGAATGATAATCAAGTTAAAAATCAATAAAAATAAGATTTAAATGCATAAATCCAGGCATTTTCTTAACAATAATTATTATCAATGATATTAACTCTCAACTGAAAGTCCATTTACAAAAAGGAAATAAGAGAAATTGCTGCAATAAAGGGTAGTTTATATCATGTTCATACATGTTCATAATTTGTAGAAGTGCCTGATGAATAAGTTTAATATTCCCTATGTGTAGTATACATTGGGACGCAACAACTATTGTTATACCCTTAATTCGGAGTTATATAACTGATAGGATTAAAGGTACTTTATTAAAAGACCCTCTTCGCATTGACTCATCAAATTCCCAATAAAATTCACTGGAAATTTTTGATTTATGTAAAGGTAACAAAATGTGAAGTTAACACTAATTCATTTTTACACAACAAAGCCGAATTCCTGCTCACTAACAGGTTCCGGCTTTGATTATTGTGCTATCCTTTTTTTCGCTTATTTTAGATATTGCCACTTACTGGTTGATCAAGGAAATCAACATCAAACGTATTCGTTATATTTGCACCAGTAAAAGTAAAAGTAAAAAAGGCAGTGTTTTCGGAACCTGCACCAAGAGCAGATTTTGAAGCACCTTTGGGAGAAATAATTACTGCACCGTCAAAATTAACGACTCCTCCTGTAATTTCCTCTATTTCAATTTTACCTCGGTCAAATCCCATTTTAGTCAACTTCCTTTACCAATTATTACTCTAATGTATGTCAATTAGGTTTATTATGTTCCGAGGTATCTCTTGTTTTTGGGCAGTACCTCTAAGGAAGAAGAACAAGGACAGGGATAAAAGCATAGATTGAAATAAACTGAAATGAAAGGATACCTATCAATGCCTGCAAATATTTTTGGACCGATACAAATTACCACCATCAGTGCAAGTGGTGTGGTCGAATTTGGTGATAGCCTTATTATCTCACCAAAAGTTGCATCTAAGACACCTGCTGGAGCTGGAGCATTTAACACAGCGGTTTGGGTTATGACAAATGTGGCTGTGAACAGTACAAATTTCATTGACACCAACTTAATTGATCAGCCAATTTCGGGACTATAATTATAAAGTGCCATGCACCCCTTCTCCATTCGGTTTCATATCTCTCGTTTTTTAGTCGTATCCAAAAGAAGAACAGAGACAGGGAACAAAGCATTGGTTATTGAAAAAATTTTATATGGGAAGGTTGTTTCTAATGCCTGTAACTATTTGTGGACCCCTACAAATTCATAACATTACTACAAATGCTATTGTCAAATTCGGTGATAGCGCTATTATATCACCTAAGGATCATTCGAAGGCGTTTGCTGGATCTGGTGCTTTTAACGCAGGGATTGGAGTTATGACAAACACCGCTTTGAACAGTACGAATTTTATTGACCCCGATGTAATTGATCAGCCGAATGCCGGAAATAATTAAAGCAATTTAGTACGTTTGGGCTGTTCACTCGACCTGTAAAAAATGAACCTGCCTTCGTTTGCTCCATTCTTCAAAGCCCCCGAAATCGGAGGGCTTTTTTCCTTTTGAACATCTACATATTAGGGAAGAACTAAACGCTGTTTTAGAAGATTGAGAGACAGAGAAACTTACGAAGCTTACGGGAAAATTTATTGTGGAACGTGTTATCAAGGTAAGTAATACTTGAATCCAATTAATAAAAGGGGAGGTATTTTATGGGGGATAAGAATGTACGATGTGACTTTTGTAATGACTATTTCGAAAAAAATAACATCGTAGATACAGGCTATGAGTGGAAAGCATGCGAAGATTGTGCTGATGAATTGATTAAGTGCGGATGCTGTAGCCAGTTGTTCCTATATGAGGAATTAAGGAAGGATAAAGTAGATGGAATTTACTACTGTGAAAATTGTTCGTAGTAATAGTTAAATTTAAAGGATCAGTTAAGAGTGGCTGAAAATGGTCGCTCTTTTTTTATATGGATATTTAATCTTCACAACTTAATGGGGATATGGCTATACATAAAAAAGGTGCACTCTAACTGAGTGCACTACTTATTTTATAAATTGTATATTTCTAAATGGTTTTTTAAATTGCAAAAAGGATTGTCAATATTCATTATTTTACATGATTTATAATAAAATTCTAATTAGGAATGAATTTTACTTTTTACCTTTTATAATAATCGAAAATATTTGATATGGTCTAAATTTCCTGATCATTACTAAATTTCAACCTCAAGGAATCTATATTTTTTCTACTTTTTAAATAAGGAAATTGTACCTATCCCATGGAGGAAAAAGAATAATGAAACTAAATCCTTCGATTGTTTTAATTGTTGTAATTTTAGGTGTTTATGTTGGTTTTAAAATGAATCATGAGCAATTTAATAATATTACAAATTCCATTGAAACAGTATCGAATACTACTTTTGCAAAACAAACAAAAAATGCTCCCACTCCTAAGCGAGTTAAAGAAATTGGTATAAAACAAGTATTAAGAGTTGGGAATGTTCTTTTTAGAGTGAATAAAGTTAGTTCACAAAAATCAATTTCGGATGGATTTTCAAGATACACTGCTGACGGTACATTCTTAATTGTTTATGTATCTTTAAAAAATGTTGGGAATGAAGCGATTACTACAGATTCTTCCTTTTTTGAGGTGCATCTAGGAGATAAAAAATATTCTCTATCTGAATTAATAACGATTGATGGTCAATTTTTGTTTGATGGCTTAAACCCTGGTATTCAAAAGTCTGGCAGAATATTTTTTGATGTGCCAGCAGAAGTTGCCAAAAGTAAAAATTTAATTTTAAATGTACAAACTGGATTTTGGGGTACAGAACAAGGTCAAATTCACTTATGATTTAAAATAAGTTTGGAATCAATTCCCGCTTGTAAACACTAAATGATCGTTGCGGCGGTCTTTTTTTACTTATTCAACTAAAGTAAGCAGTTTAGTTTAAGTGTATTTCTTCACAATATCAAGAAAAAAGTATTCTTTCTTTGTTAGTAAAATCGTTTTTTTATATTTGTCTGGTGTCATCAAACTAAATTAAAGGCATTTCTAAAACTGTGTAAATACTAAATCAATTAAGTACCCAATATATTGAATGATTTGAACAAAGTTTATTATTTAATGCTGCGAACAAAACAGCCAGGTTCATACCTGGTTGTTGAACTTCCGCGCTTTAATATTTTTTAGTAATTATAAAATTCTCTCTACTTATTCTCCGATTTGCTCTGCCATAACGCGTGGCGGATAAGGTTTTCCTTCTTTAAGCCACCATTCCACCAGTTCAACGTATGCAGCGGAAACAAATCGAATAATGATATCTTCGTTTAATCCTTTATTTTTGCCCTACGGTAACATTGACTTCGTCTCTTAAGATGGGGATGGGGAAGCCACCTTTTTACGAGGTACCGCAAACAAAAATGATTTTTAATGTACGGTATTTATGATACGTTTCACCGTAATTAATCAATATGAAGTATAGAAATTAGAGAATCTCTAATAATAAAAAAATTAAGAGGATAAACTTTAGGAATTCTTTTAGTACCGGAGTGAACCGTGTGCATAATAGTTATTGGTTTTTTGCATTACTCATTTCAAGCACGATACTGTTTTGTTTTATTTTATTAAAAAAAAGAAACACTCAATCCCTGTTTCTTTATTTAACAATGGTTGGATTTGGTTATATCATCGAGACCACTATATTTAATTTCTTAGGAAGCTATGATTATAACCCCAATATTATCAAGCGTAATTCATTTTATGACAGTGAATTGGGAGCGTTTTTCTCAAACGCATTATCTTTACCGGTCACAGCAACCTTGATAGCAACTTTCCACTTAAATTGGCTTTGGATCATCTTTTTTTCTGGATTCTTTGTAGGGATTGAATGGTTATTTTTAAAGCTTCATATCTATACACAGCACTGGTGGAAATTAGCATATACGGGATTGGGTCTCCCTTTATATTTTGCTTTAGCTAAGATTTTCTATAAATGGATTTTACACCCTTCAAGGGGATTCAAACACAATTTGATGCTCTATTTAATCACGGGTTCCATATCTGCCAGTGCCCATATTCTTCCGATGCTCTTTTTCTTGAATAGATTTTATCGCCCTAGATGGTTTAGGAATGTAGGGAAAGATTCCATTGCATTCTCAGCAATTTACTATTTATGCGCAAGTCTTTTTTATTGTCTTATGATTAAAATCAATTGGAAACCGAAATGGATCAAATATATTTTAACAGGTTTATTTATTTATACTGTGAATCAAGTTCTTGAAAAGATTGGAATTCTTCATAGTCTCGTGTGGTGGGACCAAATTTACTATATTTGTTTAGCATTATTTCTTATTTTCCTTGTTGGAGTTATAGATAAAAGATTATCTAAACAAATAGTAGCCGATAAAAATCCATCCTAATGAAAACAGGTGCAGTCTTCATTTAGACGAAAGCACCTGTTTTAATACTTATCATAAAACGAATGTCATTCGTGAACGTATCGGCTTAAAGAATAACTTGTGAAAATTTAGGGGATTTTCATTATTCACCTCATTTTTACTATGCCCATCGATAATTTAAATAGAACCCAACTATAAGGAAATAACTGATTCGAAAGGGGGCTTGAGTTTAAGAAAATGTGGCTGCTTCGGCAGCTTTTTTTGCGCCGCATCTACAGGCTCCGTCCAGAGCCCTTCGAAGCGCTGGATTCTTGGATACAGTCCTTCCGGCGCGTGATGCAAGAAAGATTCGACTATCTAGATGATTATTTGAAGGAATTGCAGAACAATGAAAAATCATAAAATCATTTCATGTTCAAGGAGGAATTTCGATGTCACACAACGCAATGGTATCGAGAGTAGAGAACGATCGGGTACTAGTACTGGAGCGCATTTTCGATGCTCCTCGCGATCTCTTATTCAAGATGTTTAAAGAGCCAGAGCACCTAAAACACTGGTGGGGACCGAGGGGCTGGGAGATTCCGGTCTGCACCGTCGATTTCCGCCCGGGGGGTGTTTGGCATTACTGTATGAAGTGCGTAGATCAGAATCAGGGTCAATTTTTTGGTATGGAATCCTGGGGCAAAGGGGTTTATAAGGAGATTATCGAGCCGGAGAAGATTGCCTACACTGATTACTTTTCGGATACCGAAGGCAATATAAATGACTCCATGCCGTCCACCGAGATCACATTGGAATTCATCGATTTGGGTGGAAAGACGAAGTTGATAAACCGTGCTGAATATGTGTCCGCAGTGTCCCTTAAGAATGTCATGGACATGGGCATGCTGCAGGGCATCACCGAAACTTGGGACCGTTTGAACGAGCTTATGGAGTCGCTAAAGTAGAGTTACCGTAACGCTGTTTTCAGCGACCAAAAAAAAAGTGATGTATTAATATCATCACTTTTTTGTCATGTAGTAAAAGTAAGTTATTTAAAGCTACTGTCCTTAAATGCCGGTACTTTTCCGCATTGGATGTCGATTCTTCTCCAGTTTATGGGTTACGTTCCTTACGAGCAGCACGTTACGAACCTCAAAGTTGTCGAATCCAATTAATTGAAATCTAACATCATTTTTTAATGCTTTCGAAATATAATTTAAAACTGCATCAACAGAATTGCCGGCATCTCTCTTTGTAATTTCCGAAACTTAAGCCACTTGACTCAAAGATCTGTTTTATTTATTTGATAACACTTCAATATTCTATTTTGAAAAATATTGTTCCATACCAGCCACGTCAGAAAGGTAAGTATCTATTTTAGTAATAAGTTCAGATTCAATGGTTAGCACCGTCGCTAATTCTTCTTCTAGGACACGACCATCGTCTGAGACAGCTGAATTGTGCAGTGATAAGGTCAGCCCAAATTGACCCACAAGTATTCCATGAAGTTCTGTACACACTTTTCCATCTACAATTGACTTGACTCGATTGATAACAGCATCTATTCCTTCAGCCGTCCCCGAAATTGCTCCGTTGCCTGGTAGGGTCCATTTAACAGATGGATGAAATAACTTTCGAATTCCTTCCCAATTGTGAGCATTGTACGCAGCCAGAAATTTTTCTCCAATTTCAATGTTTGAATGATTAAGCATATTTTACCTCCTAAAAAATTCCTTGATAACTTGGTAGGGCAGATGAGCCAAAATGTTTCCTTTTGGTGTTCCTACGAAAATTGTACACTCCGACAATCATCATGTAAAATGAAGATAAATGATATATAGATTCGTTTTTAATGATAATAATGTGAGGGGTCAGAAATGGACATCAATGAGTTACGAATTTTCCTGGCTGTTGCAAGTGAGGGTAGTATTACAAAAGCCGCTCAAAAACTCGGCTATGTACAGTCTAACGTTACTGCAAGGGTGCAGCAATTAGAAGCGGAGTTGAATACGCAACTTTTTTATCGCCAACGAGGGATGTTATTAACGCCTGCAGGTGAGAAATTATTGAGTTATGCGGAGCAAATTATCCATTTACTTGAAGAGGCACATAAAGCTCTAAATGATTCAACAGAACCCATTGGTCGTCTCATGCTTGGAGCCACTCATACCGCCTCTGCAATGTATCTTCCTTCCATACTAGCTAATTACTTTAAACTCTATCCAAAAGTAGAGTTATCGTTAATGACAGATTATTCAGCTGAATTGGTGGAAAAGATTCGTCATTTTCAACTTCATGGTGCATTAGTAAAATCGGAACTGAATGAGGAAAGCATCGTGCAGGAGCTTGTATTTGAAGAACAACTCGTATTAATCAGTGCTCCAGAGATGAAAAATATTGAAGAAGTATGTCATCAACCTTTTCTCATGAATACAAAAGGTTGTCCACATCGAGACCAACTTGAAACTTGGTTGAAAACAATAGGGATTGGTAAAATTCGATATTTAGAATTCAATCATCCCGATGCTATTATTCAAGGTGTGATTTCTGGACTTGGAGCCTCTTTAGTGCCAAAGTCTTCGATTCTATCACTTGAAATAAAAGGGTTAGTACGTTCTTTCGAAATTCCAGAACAATACTGCACTGCCAAAACCTTTTTCATTCGACACGAGGATAGTCTAATGACAAGCGCGCTTTCAAAATTTATTGAGATGTTAAAACAAAGTTCTCAACATTAACGGCTCCTTATAAAGGGAGAATACTTATTGAACTCCCATGAAAATAAATTCTGACTTTCTAGGAAAATGGCAATACTAAAGAAGACGCAGCTCATTCGTTTTTTAAAAAAAGGGAGAGCGCCTGATTTTTGGTAATGGTTATATGTTGGATTGGATCAGGAAACTTCAGGTTCTTTTATTGATACTGTATAACCTAGACTTTCAAGTCTTCGCATGGAGTGACGAACAATAGATTGCTGTTTTTGTTTATCAAAATAATCTTCTCCTAAGTCAACATACATTTCTTTCCGAGTTAAAAGATAGTAGGAGATTCTTAACATAGCATGGGCAACGACTATGGCTGCTTTTTTGCTTCCCTTTCGTGCAGCCGTTCGTCTATACATATGACCAAGATAATTTTTAGATCCTCTGACGGATTGGGCTGCTTCAGTTAAAGCTGATTTTAAATATTTGTTTCCTTTTTTGGATTTCGCTGATTTTCTTTTTCCAGCGCTCTCATTATGTCCAGGTACTAGTCCTGCCCACGAACATAAATGAGCTGCGCTTGGAAACTGATTTTTGACGTCGGGTCCAATTTCAGCTAAGATTTGCTCAGCCATACGAGTGGCAATCCCAGGAATTGAATCTAATCGTTCAATATCTTCCTGAAATGATTTGACTCTTTCGGAAACTTCCTGATCAAGCAAATCAATTTGTTCGGTTAGAAAATCTATGTGTGTAAGAATCGTTCGAATCATCATTCGTTGATGAGGACGGACATAGCCTTTAAGAGCGAGTTCAAGATCGTCTTTCTTTTTCTTTAAGGTTCGTCGAGCAAGACTAGCTAGTTTAACAGGATCATCTTCACCATTTCCAATGGCTCGAAGCATATCTTTAGAGGAAACACCCATAATTTCAGATACCACAGAAGCAAGTTTAATATTAGCACCCTCTAGAACCTTCTGAATTCTATTATGTTGTCTAGCACGTTCTTCGATAATACTCCGACGATACCGAACCAATTCTCGTAGCTCTCGCTGATTTCGATCTGGAATGAAGCTAGCTTTAAGTAATCCGTGACGAAGAAGCTTGGCAATCCATTCAGCGTCTTTTACATCTGTTTTACGTCCTGGAACTGCCTTCATATGTTGTGCATTCACAACTAAAAACACAATGTCTTCGGCTTCAAGAATATTAACAATCGGTTTCCAAAAAACACCTGTGCTTTCCATTGCCACATGAGTACATCCATGTTCTTTAATCCAATCAATCATTTTTAATAGAAAAACAGTTTTGGTTGAAAATGTTTGAATCTCCTTTCCTTTTGGTGTGATAATACATGCAGTAATACTATCTTTATGGACATCCATACCGCATGCACGTTCAATGATGACTTCCATTGAGAACATCCTTTCTACGGCAAATATAAATGGAGGCTGGTGCAATAACCAGAACAGGATTAATCTCCCATAAGTGCTTCCCGTAAGGGAGCGACAGTCTGTGATGCACCGTGGTCGTTGGAGTCAGACTAACGGATGGGCTCTAATGGCACCATAGCTTATCGACCTTCTTCTCCCAGCCGTAGTTGCAGTATTGACGGTTATAGTTCATTTTCATTCGCTGTGGTGCAGCGCGTTTTTTGCGCTGCATGGTTGGCTAACGGGGGCTTTAGTTGAAAAAGATTTAACTAAAGTGGTGTCAACGAAATTTACAAAATAAAAACCCCTCGGCTATAGAGGGGCAAAGTTCAATTTATTATGGTATAAAGTAAATCATCTCATTTTATACATTTCCTCCGCTACCAATGATTGGTTTGAAGTCTTGGTCAAAGATCTGCCCATCGATTGTTTCATTGTTATCATTGATAGTGCTTGGATTATTTGTAATTACATTATTAATACCATAACTCCCACCAATGTTTAGATTATACTTTCTGTTGGCGTCCATTCCATTAATAACAGTTTCACCAACATTGACTGCTGCATTGGGTTGGGGTGAGTTTACATAAAGAACTCCTATATTTATAATTGAAGGCAAGCATTTTATCCTCCCATCTTGCTCTATCTTAATAAATAGGAAGCAACTATTTATTCAAGCTATTACTAATATGTATATAAATTCAGACAAGTTCTGTCAGGGTCAAACATCATTAAAAGGATAAAATTAACTTTTTTCCTAAGAAATGCAATAACCCCTACTCACTGATAGTGGCATTACCATTCTCTTTACGATTTCCGTCATATCATCTTTTCCAACTTCCCCGAATGGCTGTTGTGGAAAAACCTAATGAAATTTACAAGATTGCAATTGAATTTTTTGAGGATAATATATTAACTAAAGTGGTGCTTATGTTAAAGATGGGAATGCTGCGCGGATCTCATCTTTTTGTTCTTCAACTAAAGTGGTTACTTGAAGATGACGTTCCAAAAGTATATAACCAAAAAAAGAGAGGGTTAATGCCTCTCTACATTCTTTGTTATAGGACTTGATGGGATTTGAACCCATAAAATGCACAAATGATAACGTAGCTATGTTCTAGCAGCCCTACCCTGAGCTACAAGTCCTAAAGATAGTCTGTGAAGTATTATAGTATTTATTCTAAAAAAATTAAATGAATGTAACACCCACATCCTTGTATAATTCCTATCCTCTCCATAAATAATATGAGAGATTAACCAAAGGAGATGATCAGAATGGAAACAAAAGATGATTTTTTAACCGGAGCAAAAGTAACAAAGGATAATCAAATTTATGGAACGCCTAATAGCAAGAGCAAGAATGGAACCGGTGACTCACCAAATGATAATGTCGGTAAGCATAACAAGGGACCTAATCGATAAATGTACAGCTAAGAAATACTTGGCTGCTATTTTTTGTTACTACTAGTTTTGGACTTGTAGGTGCGGTATGTTTTTTCATAAAGATATTTTCCAAGTAAATAATTTGTTAACAAAAGCTGTTGGTGGCGATGCATTAAGGATGCATCGCCTTTTTCCTGTTCGACTACCGATGCAGGTAAGTTAAAGAAGAGATAGTTATCCTAATGTTGGTAGACAGGTATATCCATTATTATCATAAATATAATTTAAAAGTAGGATTTATTATTTAAAACAAATTAAGAAAGGGTGGAAGAATGAAACTCAATCACCTTAATCTTACTGTTACTGATGTCTTAGCTGCTCGGAATTTTTTAGAGAAATATTTCGGTCTAAGTTGTGGAGCAAGCCGTGGGAACGGATTTGCTGTAATGTTTGATGACGATGGTTTCGTCTTAACTTTAATGAGGGGGAGCGAAGTTCATTATCCAAAAACGTTTCATATTGGATTTCAACAGGAAAGTAAAGAAAAAGTGGACAAAATAAATCAACGTTTGAAAGAGGATGGATTTGATATACAGCCTCCTCAACAGTTACATAGTTATACATTTTATGTTGAGGCACCTGGAGGGTTTACAATCGAAGTGCTTTGTCAATAGAAAAGGGAATTATCAGGAAATTGAAGGAGACCTAGCTACCATTCTCGGCAGCTTTTCTTATTGAAGTAACAGTCAGTTTAGTTCAATAAACATTTTTGAAATAAAACTAGGGAATCCCAATTTTATTTTTCATTAAAATATACTTTTGATTATCTTGAGTTTGGATTAAATACTTTTTTGCAGGGTATAACTAACTTTAAAAAAGGAAAATGTGATGATAGGGCTAATTATAGCAGCAATCATATTTAATTTCATTGTATTTAAATACAATAAACGACTAAATCTAAACCAAATAATTCACATTTGGGTGTGTACTATTGCATTTCGACAAACCTTTGATGTTTTTGCTGATTTTAAATATCATGGTTACTGGTATTTTACAAAAGATATAGATTGGATTGCGTTACCTTTCCATCTTGTGTTAATTCCACCAGTTAATATTATGTTTTTAAATTGGTTTCCGTTTAGAACTAAAATAATAAAACAAATTTTTTACATTATCTTTTGGGTAATATGGTGTTTAATTTATGAACGTATCGCATTACTTCCTAAACCATGGGGTTACTTCCATTTGGGATGGTGGAAACTATGGTATGACGCAATTAGTGACCCGATACTTTTGCTTTTCTTATTAGGTTATTATAAATTGGTTTGTTATTCAGAAAAAAAGCTCATTCTTAGATAATATCTCAAAAAAAGATTAGCAAAATTGTGAATTATGTACTTAAACTAACGGATGCAAGAGTACAAGATGGATCGCTGCGGCGGTCTTTTTGTGCGACGGGCAGTCGCATAGAGTGTTAACTCAGTTAACACTCTTCTTTTCATTATCTGAAAGAGACGTCATCTCGGTGAAACGACTTGGAGAGGATAATGAAAATGAATCCCAGATGGTGAAAATCCATACCCGAGGAGACTGACCTAGCTCGGGAAGCTTAATCTAGGGCAACACCGTGAGGTGTTGTCTGAAGGAGATGCGGTAAATCGAGAGAACCGTAAGCGAATAGGTAGACCCTAATGCAATAAGTGTGAAGCACGGCGGCGAGATAAGTTGGCGACTTTTCGAAAAGTAAGGAAGCCCTCTCAAAAAGGCATTTCCTTTAGAAGTCAGAACGAGGAAATGTGACTTATAGCGTGATGGTGCAGGGTATGCTTAGAAGGGAAATGCGATGACCCCGTGAGAACTCCACCCTACCGAACAGGCAGGGTTCTAGTCTATAAGGGTAACCCGAAGTGACGAAGAATGGGTGGAGTAGTCAGACATTCTCATAGTACGGAAGTAACTTGATGACCATAACATCAAGTGAACGGAAGGGGAATGACCTATGGCTCCAAGTCATGAACAAGATGTAATGTTAACAATCATGTTACTGCGGTAAAACCGTTTGAATGTACATCAAGGAAAGGCGTGGAATACGCAATGAATCAAGAGTGGAAATTTAAGCTACACAGTGTTTATGGACAAATATTATTCGACCGAAGACTAACCCAATGCTTTAAACAAGTGAAAGCTAATAAGGGTGCAGGCGGTATCGATGGAGAAACAATAGAAAGTTATGAAGCTAATTTAAATGAAAACATCATGGCACTTTTAGACAGATTAAAGGCAAAGACCTATCAAGCTCAGCCAGTAAGGAGAGTTTACATTCCCAAGAAGAATGGGAAGAAACGACCACTTGGAATACCAACAATTGAAGATCGCATTGTACAACAAAGTGTAGTGAACGTACTTCAGCCCAAATTTGAAGATAATCTATTTCATAGTTGGTCAGTAGGTTACAGACCGAATCGTGGAGTTCAAAGAGCTTTACAAATAATTCTGTGGAATATTGAGCAAGGCTACAATCATATCTACGATTGTGATATAAAAGGATTCTTTGACAATATCCCTCATAAGAAACTAATCGAAGTTCTTAAGAAATATGTTTCGGACCGTACGGTCCTAGGGTTGGTTGAACAATGGCTGAAGGCTGGACACATGGAAGAAGGCAAACTAATCCACTCGGATTATGGAACCCCTCAAGGTGGTGTAATTTCACCACTTTTAGCAAATGTGTATTTAAATGAACTTGACTGGGAATGGGACTTGAACAACATTCGTTTTGTCCGCTATGCGGATGATTTTCTCCTCTTTGCAAAATCGAAAGATAGCATCGAGAGTGCAGCTTCTATAACTAGGGATAAGTTGAAAGAACTTGGACTTGAGATATCTAAAGAAAAGACTAAAATCGTCAACTTTAAGAAGGATGATTTTGATTTTCTAGGTTTCACGTTCCATCACTGGAGAAAAGGTAAGAAAGATAACAAGCTAGAATTTCATGTAACTCCAAAGGAAGAATCCGTCAAAGATTTTCGGTCGAAAATAAAGGACAAGACCCGTAAAACGCTTACGCTGAGTAAGGAAGAGTGGATTGAGCGAGTGAACCCAATTATCAGAGGGAAGGTCAACTATTACCTAACTATAGTTAATGCTATAAAAGATAATATTAGTCGAGGGATTCCAAACCACTGTATTACAAGGTGGGTTCGAAGAACCCTGAAATCTTTAGATGGATACATAAGGAAAAGACTAAGAGTAGCTTTTATTCATAGACATCCTTCCCAAAGAAAAGGGATGAAGATGCAAAGTATTTGGAATAATGCCTTCTTTCTTAACATCAATCTGATTCCAACTTATTGGCTCTATTTAAATAAAGCATATGGATACACAAAGGAACAATACCTAAGTGATATGTCCAGAAAAGTTAAAAGAGACATTCAGAATCGAATCAAACGAGCAAAAGCAAAAGGTGAGGAGTATTTCACACCTCACCGTGTCCAAAAGATGCAAAATGCCTGGAATGCATCCTCTTGATTAAATTGTAACATTTGGTAAGCCGTATGCCTTAATAGGGCACGTACGGTTTGATAAGGGGGAAGCCTTGAGAAAGGTTTCCCTACTTTATTGCTGTTGTGCTAACGAGGGACGTTAGTTCAACAAGGAGTATGAAATAAAGGATTAAATTTCCGTTTGCAAAAAATGATGAGTATAGTAGAATACGCATGTTTATAACAATGAAAAGCTATCTTGAGATGAGGTATGAAAAAATGAAATTTCTTGCGTTTTCTATAATATTTGCTATTTTTTATGGCATCTTTGATTGGGTCATAAAAAAAACCAATTTTCATCACAAATTATTTGATAACAAATTACTTGGGAAGCCTCGAAAGTATAAATTTAAATTCACCAGAACTGTTTTAATTTTAATCATCGCTTTCTTTACATTCATCTTAGAGTTAGAGAAAGGTTCCTTAAATGAGAAATATGGTAAATTCAATTATATAAGTATTATTATAGGTGCCTTTTTGAGTTCTATTTATGTAAACTTTGCTCCATTGATATTTAATAGAAATCCCTCATTAAGAAAAGATAATTTAAAAGGTATAGCGAAATTAATGTATCAGGATGTATCAGATGATCCTTGGGATAAGGAGAACCTTACGAAAGAAAATTTAGATTTCACTATTGGCAGCATACGATTTATTGATATGTACTCAAAAAGATTAATGAATACTAAGCTTCTGAATGAGCACCAAGATAATTTCGTGCGTCGAATTGGTGCATACATTGGGGAAGTGATTAAACGTAAAATAAACCGGGACTTTAACTGGTACGATATGGATTCAGTAAAAGAATATTCTGTTAATGTTGCTGGATTAGAAAGCAGAGAAAATCAAAGTGTTCTTTATTCCCAGAAGAGGGATATTGTTATTTCACCCTTATCTGAAGTATTTCAATTCCTAGAAGGAAACTCCCCATATACTAATTTACAAACTTATGTAGAAGAAACGATTAAGAACAATTCTTGAATACAAACTGAGAAAAAATTATTCACCTATCGGATGCGTTAATTAATTTCACGGGGGCTATTTATGAAAATAGAAGTAAAAGATGATGACAAAGTAATAATTGATGGCTTTGAATTTTATGGGCATATTGACCAAAAACAATTTTGTTCTAAATGCCAGATAAATTTAGTTTACCATGAAGATTTTGATGCTTATTTTAGTCCTAAATGTAATGATTGGACTGAATCCAAATGTAGTGACCCTGATTGCGAATACTGTCCTAACCGTTCTGAAAAACCATTACCTCACAAATAGAGTTATTGAAACTAACGAGTGCAAGAGTTCAAAATGGGTCGCCGCGGCGGTCTTTTTTGCTGTGTGCACTAACGGGGAAGTTGGGGGGTAATAACCTTTATCATATGAATCAGGAGGCTGATAGTAATGCCTGAATCTTTATCAATGTTCTATGATGTGGTTACATCTTCAACAATGTATAAAAAATCTGCCGAACTTAATGAGTTAGCTTCAAAAATAATACAGGCTAAAGAAGAAAAGAAATACATGATACATTTTGGAGTATAATCCTTTTTGTTTTTTATCTTATTGAAGTAACGGTAGCAGGTTTATTGAAGAAGGAGTTGAGTTCGTAATATCACTACAGAATATATACGATATAAACATTGAACAAATATAGACCAATACACTACAACATAAACCTCATAAATCGTAAGGTGGAGATTATAATGACAAGTTCTGGAGAAGTAAATAAGGTAATTCGAAAAATCATAAACCCTACTCTAAAAGAAAATGGCTTCTCTGAAATTAAGGGCAGAACCGCCTGGGGATGGCACGATGAATGCATTTGGGTCTTTAACATTAGAGCAGTAGGTGCACATCACTCATTTGTATCTGGATGGTCTCCGTCATCACTAGTTGTCTATTTAGGAATTTGTTATACCTTCTTTCCTGAAATCGAAAATATCAAAAAAGATGAAAATGGAATTTGGTATCCTAAAGAATGGCAATGACAAAGACGGGCTCAGTTAACATGTAGTTATGACCAATTAGATTTTACAAGAGATATTGATAGCACACTTCCTGGTGAAAAAACAAGAAATGATATTTGGTGGATACAAAATGACGGAAGTAATAATGCCGAAGCTATTACAGATATTAATAATCGCTTTTTAAAGTATGCCGTAAAATGGTTTAAAGAAAAAAGTAACAAAGAAATAGCACTTCAAGAAATTAAAAATTTTAATAGTTTGCATTTTGATTGTATTGAGAAAGATATTATAACTCCTAGTAATTATTTGGGGAGTTGTACTTAAAGTAACGGGTAGCTTATGTTCAATAATGGGATGGCTGCAGCGATCCGTTTCTTATTACGCTAACGTGGCAGCGTTTAGTGAAAGATGGAATAATTGTTTCAAAGGATAGGTTCTTATTGTCAAATAAAGAACTAAAAGAGAAATACAATGAATTAATTAAATTAGTTAAAAAGATTGTGAATGATTGAGATCCGATTGGTTTACTACCATCAGCCCCCAATGATGAATATTAAATGGAGATAGGAAGGATTGTTGCTTTACTAAGTAAAGTTCACTCTTTAAATACTCTTGCAGAAGGGATTGGTGTAATCTTCACGAAAGCTTTTGACTGGAGTTTCACTAAAGAAGAGTGTTTACCTATTGCACAAAAAATATGGGAAGATGTTAAAAAGATATAAGGTATTCTTATTCAGCTACCGGGTAGCTTTTGTTAAACAAAGGGTTGCTGCGGCGACTCTTTTTCTTCTTGAACTAAATGGGCAGTTATGTTTAAAAAGAATATTGACGAAATATTAAGAATTTGGTATCTTAAGTAAAAAGTTTCCATATTCAAACACATTGATTAGGAGTATTAAGGAATGTTTATTGTCCAGAGAGCTGCCATCCTGCTGAAAGGCAGTCAATGAATTTCCCCAACTCGCCTAAGAGTGGTTAGACTGAAATGTAGGTCTAAACGGTTTAAAATCCGTTAAAAAGCAATGAGAAGGTTTGTTTGATTTACAAACCAAAGAAGAGTGGTACCACGTTAGGTTAAGCCTATCGTCTCTTTAGAGGCGATAGGCTTTTTATATTTTAAATAGGGAGGCTTAGTAAGTATGATTATCAGAGAAGCAAAGTTGTCAGATGCTGAAGGAATTTCAAAAGCATATGTTGATAGTTGGAAATCCACATATAAAAACATTATTCCTGACACATTTTTAGAAAGAATGACTTATGAAAAAAGAATACCCCAATGGACTACTAACATTTCAAATGCTGATAATTACGTTTATGTAGCAGAAACTGAAGATGGAGAAATCGTTGGAGTTGCTGTCGGAGGAAAAAGGGAAACAAATCAATTTGAGAATTCAGGAGACTTGACTGCTATCTATATCCGTAAAGAATACCAAGGTCAAGGAATAGGAAAAAAACTAGTCGAAAAAGTGTTCACAAAGCTAAAAGAGCTTGGTTATCATAGGATATTTGTTGAAGTATTAGATGACAATAAATCAAAATTCTTTTATGAAAAAATGGGTGCGGAATTTTACGAAATGACCACAACGGAAATCCAAGGGAAAGAATTAGGCTTGGCTGTTTATGACTGGAAAGATGTAAATTCAGTTCTTGAGCCGAGTTAATTAAATTCCTCTCCAGGGGAAATCACCAGGAAGAACTATTTACGGTTAATAATACGAACCTAACTGCCGAAGAAATATCTGCCTTTATTAGTTTTTTTTGATGTGTGACCGATAAAATCAAATCTTTTTTAACTTGGAGGAGTATTATTGAGCGATTTTGACTTGAAGGATTTAATTCAACGTATGACCGAGAAAACCGAAAACGTACAAATCATTAAAACCCAATTCGGTGATCGACAGGTAAAGACAAGCAGCGGGAAAGTTTCTTGGGATGCTCATCAAGAGGCAAAGCAATTGGTGGATCTGTCACTTGTGCCGAAACTTGAACAGCTACTTACCTCTGCGAAAGACAAGGAACAAAAAAAAGCTGTCTACTTCATTTTAAAGCATATTGGCACTAATACCAGGGATCGGCATATTGTTGAAATATTTCTTAAAAGATTACAGAAAGAAAGCGATCCATATGTATTGTACTTCCTTTTTCAGGGGATTGAAAACCAATTCGAATTCCAGAATATAGAGCCAATTATGCCTTATCTAAATGACAGGCGTTCCATGGTGCGTCATGGAGCCATCACTTCTTTGAGAAAATGTAAGAATCCTGAAGCCGAAGATTTGCTTCTTGACATATTGGAAAGAACCAAAGATGAATATGATCTAAAATATTCATTTGGGTCATTGTATGGGGTGGGTACCATGCGGTCGCTACCACTATTGACTAAAGTGTTTGAGCAACTAAAAGGGGAGTCCAAAGCACAAGTGTTAGGGTTGCTCAGCAAACTTGGAGGAGCACCATATCAATCTTATTTTCTTAAAGCCATTTCAGACAGGTCTCCAATTGTTAAATGGTCGGCAATGGAAGCAATTAAGAAGCACGGGAATGAGGAAGCAATTGTTCCAGTGATACAACGAGTCAAGGCTATACTAGCAAAGGAGCGCAAGGTGGGACAACTTCCAAAATCAGAACTTATTGAGGGTTTGGAGTTCCTTAACCAATATAGAGGAGATAAAGAAGCTATCAAGAAATTGTTTGAGTGGGTTCGAAGTAAAAAAATGGATTTTCTATTTGAAGAGGAAAAGGAACAGTTTTTGGCACTCGAAAGTGGGAAGCCGTTACCAGAGTAATGTAAGGCGTACCAACGGCTATTTTTTTGGTATATTACATTCAACGCAGTGTCTTTTATTCGGACAGAATTGTGAAACATTACACTTATAGTAACGGAGGCTATACTTCAAGAAGGATTTTCGCAAAATCTTATCCGGCTGATAAATAAAACATTGTTTCATAAAAAAAGAATAGTCAGTCTACTTTTGTGTCAATTTTCAATTATTTATATTATAATTCAGATGATTGTTCTGCAAAAATCGTTAAAATGGAGGGATTTAAATGTCTCAATTCGAACACTTATTAGAGAAATATGCTGAACTTGCTGTTAAAAGTGGAGTGAATATCGTTCCAGGACAAACATTACAAATAAATGCACCAATTATTGCTGCAGAGTATGTTCGTAAAGTTGTTAAATATGCATATGAAGCGGGGGCTAAGCATGTAAACATCGATTGGAATGACGATATAGTTACTCGTACAAAATATGAATTAGCTCCAGATGAAGTTTTTGGAGAATTTCCAGCTTGGAAAGTAACTGCAATGGAAGATTTAGCTGAAAAAGGTGGGGCAGTTCTTTCGGTGATTTCACCGAATCCTGAATTATTAAAAGGAATCGACCCTAAACGTATTGCGACTTTTAACAAAACAGCTAACAATGCATTACATAAGTATCGTGAATATATGATGGCTGATCGAATTCGTTGGTCTATCGTTGCAATTCCATGTATAGAATGGGCAGAAAAAGTTTATCCAAATGAAACGACTGATAAAGCGTTGGAATTACTTTGGGAATCTGTTTTCAAAATTTGTCGTGTTGATAATGAAAATCCAGTTGAAGCTTGGGTAAAACATAATGATTTCTTACAAGAAAAAGTTGTTCAATTAAACGACAAACGTTATAAAACAGTACACTACACAGCACCAGGTACTGATTTAAAACTAGATTTAGTTAAGAATCATGTCTGGAAAGGTGGTGGAGCAAATAGTGAGGACGGAAAATGGTTTAATCCAAATATTCCAACTGAAGAAGTATTCTCTATGCCTCATAGCCATGGTGTAAATGGTACTGTTACAGCTACACTTCCTTTAAATTACGGTGGAAACCTAATTGAAAATTTCTCTTTAACATTTAAAGATGGTAAAGTAATTGATTTCACAGCGGAAAAAGGCTACGATACATTACAACATTTACTAGATACTGATGAGGGTGCTCGTCGTTTAGGTGAAGTAGCGTTAGTGCCTCATGATTCACCTATTTCAAACACAGGTTTAATTTTCTTTAACACTTTATATGATGAAAATGCCTCTTGCCATTTAGCACTTGGTAAAGCATATCCAAACAATATGAAGGACGGAGAAAAGCTACCTTCTGAAGAGCAAGCAAAATTAGGTATTAACCAAAGTTTAACTCATGTTGATTTCATGATTGGATCAGCTGAACTTAATATTGATGGAATTAAAGAAGATGGCACAGTAGAACCAATTATGCGTAAAGGTAACTGGGCATTCTAATTATAATGTTTAACATAAAAAGCTACCTATTCACGGTAGCTTTTTTTATAAAGGCTCTTTTCGGATAGAGAATTAAATTTTGACATGATAAAATCGTAACTAGTATCCAAAAAAACCTCAAAGAATTATTTCTTCTTTGAGGAAAATAAAAAAAGGTACTGTATCAAGGCGAATCAAAGGCATCCTTTTTGACATTAAATTCAATTTATAATTCGGTCGTCAAGAATTTTGCCTCCTGTTTCACTTATTAAATTAGATAGGAAGCTGCAGCCAGGATCCAGTTTTCTTATGCAGAATTTGATTTCGGCAAATGGACAGATGAAATTTGCAGGAGCTGCCATGATAAGAGGAAAAACAAAAAAACTGCGCGGATTTTTAAATGAAGATGAATTGGAGGCTGTAATATGGCTGACAAGCAAGGGGAAAGATGGTGTGTTTGAAAAGCTATGATCTACAAACAAATAGCATCATCGTATATGTGGTAAAGTCTATGAAAAGTAAAATCAGATCTCATGTTAAAAGAAATAAAATCTCTTTTGATGTAAACATTGAATCAGAAGGGCGATTAGCTGAGAAATGGAGTGTTTCGGGTACTCCATTTCGAAAAACTTCACTTAAATCGAGTTTAGTGAAGTTTTTCTGAATGTATATTCATTATTGAGATTCTGAATGTACTCGTTGGGCTTCAAAATAGAGAACTTGGATGAATTTTTTCGTATTGATCCGTGGAAGAGAGGTTGTCAATATTGAGCCATTCTTTAATTCCGTCATTTTGATCCTTACGGTTGTAAAGTCAAAAAACTTTGAGGCGTAATTTTCAAACTTCCAATTCGAAAAATCTGCAAGACCGAGGGAAGCTAAATGATTCAATGATTGATAAATAGCTCGGCGCACCCGTTGTTCCGTCGCTTTTATCTCTTTTTTTAACTCGCCCTCTGATGCGGAAGTTCCGAGCCTTTTTTTAGCCAAAGATACAAAAATTTCTTTGAGGATTGGAATGCCATTATTTAACGTGTACGTTTGTTTATTTTGATATAAATACTCCAGAATATCCAGTAAATCCTTACTGCCATTCTCTCCCGCGATCCCTAGTTCAGATAATAGAAATTGGCCGGAATTTCTTATGCTTTTTTGATTAACAACATTTTGTTTATCAGCCGGTCGCTCGAATTTTAGCACGGCATTTAGCGAATTGTGTATATCCTTTATCGATTTTTCCAGACGGATTAGTTCAATGACTTTTTGAACAATAGCCAATACCTCGATTTTGTTAACCGGTTTGGTAATATAAAATTCACTGCCAACCGAATAGGCTTCGGCAATCAGCTCTTTTGACTCTACTTGGGAGATCATAATGATTTTTCCTTTGAAAACCGGCTTAATTTGACGGATAGTTTCAAGTCCGTCCCGAATTGGCATTAACAAATCGATTAATAAAATATCGATTTGGAGCAAGTTCAACATGTTTCCATCTACAAATGAGCCATCTTCTGCTTCCCCTGCTACTTCTCCTAAATCTTCGTCCTCGATGATTTGTGCCAATATCGAACGAACTGCTTCATCATCGTCTATTATATAAAAAAGCATCAAATCACCCTTTCTTGATTAAGCGATCAACTGGCAATTGAATCATGAAAACCAAACCAGTTCCTTCTAGCGGATCCTCTACTGTAATAGTCCCTTCAAGCTGTTCGACCATATCTTTTACAAAGGATAATCCCATACCAGTAGATGGATTTCCAGAATGATCAAATTTAGACGTAAAACCGGGCTTGAAAATGGCATTTTTACGCTTGGGTGCAATACCGGGACCGTTATCTTCAATCCTGAATTCAATGAAATCTAGATCTCTTTTGATATCAATTGTAACGGTCCCCTCATCAATGATTGCTTCTACTGCGTTTGCAACGATATTATTGATGATCGATAGAAGGGTAAAAACATGGTAAAACGGATGATCGTCTTGAATTGAATATACAATTTGAATCTTCTTTCCAAGTAAAACTGCATATTTTTCATTTGTTCGTTTGATTATGGAAACAAGTTCATGGATGTCCATATAATCTGCCAAGCTTTCATCGGAAATGAGTTTTGAAAGTCCTGCAAAAATGCGTTGGTTGTCTTTTTTTATCTCATGGACTTCACCAGCTATTTTTAATGCTTGTCTGGCAATTTCTTCGCCATAATCAGCAAGTGTCTTTTCATTTTTTAAATCGATGACTCTTGTGTATAGATCAAATGACTTTTTTGTAATGTTTTCAGCGTTCAGTAACGTTTTTTTCAGATGGACGGATTCTTCATATAGGTTGGAAATGAGAAGGAGCATGTGTTCATTTTGTTTTCTAATGTGCTTTTCTTTTGCTTTTGCTTCATACAATTGCATGATCGTGAAAAAGCTTAGAACAATAAAACTGTGTGAAATCGCCATAATTAGGATTTCGCTTAATGCTGGTAACGTAATAGTAGTTCCTAATACGTAATATTGCACGGTTAATTCTATCATATCAGAGACTAGTTCGATTAAAATGCCAATAAAACCGATTAAAATAAGCCGATTATAAAACCGGTTGACTTTTGTTAAAGAAAAGAAACAAGCATAAGCCAAGTAAAAGAAGAAGCTAGAAAAATTGGATTTGAAAGAGGCGGCCAATTGAAAATGTTCTTCCGTTATAAATTCTAGCAGGATACGTAATCCTACTATATTTAAAGCGGTTAAAAACCCTGGTAAGATAGTCGGGATTTTATGAAACAATAACAAGAAGAATAAGAATACCGGAACTCCGAAACTGATTCGAAAGCTTGCATTAATTGGATAAAAATTCAATTCACCTGCAAGTGGAACGGTGATCATCATCAAAATCATAATGAAAAAGTCTTTTTTTAAGATAGTCCTGAAATACAAGTTTGTCACTTCCTAATTTTTCTGAAAATCAGTATACCGTTAGATTCGTCTAAACACAATAAGATGGCATGTTTAATTCATTAAAAAAAATAAAAAACTTTTTGTAGTTTTCTGTTAACTTTTGTAGTCGAGTTTATAGAATCAATTATATTTATGAAGTGAAAAAGTAGAAAGCGCTTTCTAATGTAGTTCCGTCATGATAGAAACAGGTAGGGAGGAGAAGAACAGAGTGATTCAAGAAATGGAAATGATACAAGGGGTTAAAGAGCAAAGGAAGGATCATTTAGATGAATGGGTGAAACATTTTCGTACGTTTGCCTCGGAAGGACAATGTGCAAGCTATATTCCAGCTTTAGGAAAGGTAGATGTATCACTGCTTGGTATTTGTATAGTAGGATCCACTGGACAAACATTAAAGTCAGGTGATTGGCAATCTACCTTTACTTTACAAAGCATCTCTAAAGTAATCAGCTTCATTGCTGCTTGTATAACTCGTGGTATTTCTTATGTGTTAGATCGGGTCGATGTTGAACCAACAGGGGATCCTTTTAACTCTATTATTCGTTTAGAAATGCATAAGCCTGGAAAACCGTTTAACCCCATGATTAATGCTGGAGCAATTACAATCGCTTCACTACTTCCGGGGGATTCAACAAAAGATAAATTGGAAGTTGTGTACAAACTAATTGAAAGAATGATAGATAAATATCCAATTGGAAATGAAGCAGTTTTCCAGTCAGAATGGCAAACAGCCCATCGCAATAGAGCTTTAGCCTACTATTTAAAAGAGACAGGTTTTTTAGAAGCTGAGGTGGAAGACACGCTAGAGGTTTACCTTAAGCTTTGTTCACTGAAAGTTTCTGTAGAAGATATTGCTTTAATTGGATTGATTCTTGCACACGACGGCTTTCATCCGATTAAAAACATTCAGATTTTTCCTAAAGAGGTGGCAAGGCTTACCAAAGCCTTAATGCTTACTTGCGGAATGTACAACGCATCTGGTAAAATCGCAGCTTTTGTCGGGCTGCCAGCAAAAAGCGGCGTATCCGGTGGAATATTATCTTTAGTTCCGCCAAGTGTAAAAAGTGATTGGCCGTTTCAAGACGGTTGTGGAATCGGCATATATGGTCCGGCTATTGATGAATACGGCAATAGTCTGACAGGTGTGAAGTTATTAAAGCATATAGCCCAAGAATGGGAATTATGTATTTTTTAAAAAATCTTAGAAAGAGGTCGAATGAATGAAAAGTAATTTACACAGAAGAATGGGTACTTTTGCCTTAACGATGACGGGATTGGGTTCTATTATTGGATCAGGTTGGCTATTTGGGGCATGGAGAGCTGCTCAAATTGCCGGTCCGGCTGCTATATTCTCCTGGATAATCGGTATGATGGTCATTTTATTAATAGCATTCTCATATTGTGAACTTGGCTCCATGTTTCCCGAAGCTGGGGGAATGGTTAAATATACACAGTACTCCCATGGCTCTTTTATCGGATTTCTTGCTGCCTGGTCAAATTGGATTGCGATTGTTTCTGTCATTCCAGTTGAGGCTGTTGCTTCTGTTCAATATATGAGTTCATGGCCCTGGCAATGGGCAAAGTGGACACATCATCTGGTGTCAAACGGCAGCCTCACCCTAAATGGCTTAATGATTGCCTCCGTATTACTGCTTATTTATTTTTTCATCAATTACTGGACTGTTAGTTTATTTGCAAAAACGAACTCTCTTATCACGGTATTTAAAATCATTATCCCAGGGCTGACGATTGGCTCACTTCTATTTGCAGGTTTTCATGGCGGGAATTTTACGTACAACCCGGGCACAGAAACCCATGGTTTGGCTAGTGTATTTACTGCCGTAGCAACATCCGGAATTATCTTCGCATTTAACGGTTTCCAAAGTCCGATTAATATGGCAGGTGAGGCAAAGAATCCTGGCCGTTCGATCCCTATTGCGGTAATTGGATCTGTAATCCTTGCTGCAGTAATCTACGTTCTCTTACAGGTTGCTTTTATTGGATCTGTGGATCCTGCATTATTAGTACATGGATGGCATCAGCTAGATTTCAATTCCCCTTTTGCTGATTTAGCTATTGCTCTAAACCTAAACTGGCTTGTCATCATATTATATTCCGATGCTTTTGTTTCTCCTTCCGGAACTGCCATAACTTATACCGCTACAACTGCTCGAATGATATATGGTATGCAAAAGAATGAATATTTACCGGAAGTATTAGGGAAAGTTCATCCACTATATGGAATACCACGTCCAGCAATGTTCTTAAACCTGGCAGTATCATTTCTATTTTTGTTTTTATTTAGAGGATGGGGAAAATTAGCTGAGGTGATTTCAGTTGCTACTCTCATTTCCTATATTACGGGTCCAGTAACCGTCATGACATTAAGACGGACAGGAAAGCTTTTGTATCGGCCTATTAAGGTAAAAGGCCTCAGGATTATTGCGCCATGTGGGTTTGTCTTTGCATCGTTAACTTTATATTGGGCTCGATGGCCGTTAACCGGACAGGTTTTATTTTTTATTATGTTAGGGTTTCCTATTTACTTTTACTATCAAGTAAAAATGAAGTGGAAAGGCTTCCGAAAGAATTTTATGGCAGGTCTTTGGATGATTGTTTATCTACTATGTATGATGTGTGTTTCCTATTTAGGAAGTGATAAGTTCGGTGGGAAAAATATCATCCCATATGGCTGGGATATGTTTCTGATTACATGTCTATCACTTGGATTTTATGTGTGGGGATTTAAAAGCGGGTTCGAAACAGAATATTTGCAAGAAGCCTGTAAACTGAATGAGGAAATGCGGGTTAATAAAGAAGCCGCAGAGCTTAAAGAAAGTGCTGTATAAAAAGTAATTCTAATATTGATTGTTTTATAGAAGGAGAGGACTTTCGTCACTTACAATTTGCTTAATAATAACTTTATTGATTTAAACAAACTGGAGCATTGATCCAATAAGGATTAACGCCATTTTATTTATACTTCTTTTGGCAATATCGAGGCTGTAGCTTCAACAAATTGGTTTTAAATTCGCTCTAAAATTATAAAAGTCAAAACAATTCTAACAAACAAAAAAGAAGACATCGAGTTTTCTGGTGAATGAAAACCCGATGTCTTCTTTTTACGTTTTATTATTTTCCCCCAAGTTTATGGGAAATACGTTTACCATATTCGATCACTTTTTCAATTAAAAAGTTTTGCCTTTCTTCCGTTAAATTAAAGTTTACATAACCAATACTTATTGCTCCGATAGGTTCATTCATGCGATTAAATATAGGGGCGGCGACAGATGAAGTACCAGGTGTTTTCTCCCCGTGACTCTCGCCAAATCCTTTACTCCGAATCTTCATCAATTCATCTGAAAAGCCTGGAGTTTCCTCTTGAGGTACCAATGATTGGATAATCTTTGCGGCATCACTGTGGGACAGATGAGCTAGCATAACTTTATTGGCTGCACCGATATTCATCGGGATTCGCATTCCAAGCTGATCATAGATGCGGATTGGATTATTGGGGCAGTCAATTCTCTCCATGACTAGTGATTCTAACCCAATTGGTTTACTAAAATAAATGCTTTCCTCCACTTCATGCATTAATCTCTCCATTTCAGGCCGGATCATTCCCACAAAATCAAAGGTATCATACATTTGCAAACCATATTCCAGCCACGCATTCCCCATGGAATACAATTTCAACTCAGGATCCTGTTGAATTAGCCCGTGCTTCTTCATGGATTGTAATAGTCGATGCATGGTACTGGCAGGTAAATCGCATTCCTTGGATAAATCGGTAATAGATATCCCTTTCTTTTCAGCATTTTTAGCTAGAACTTGGATTACTTGCATTGCCCGGTCAATCGTTTGCAAAATCAACCACTCCATTCTATAAAATTTAATTTTATCAGTAAATTCAAAATATATTGACAGGTAAATTCTGCTGATTTAATATTTTTATTATAACGTTTCCTCCTATAGGAAATCAATTCCACTATGCGGAAAAGGAGATGATTCACTTGCTCTCATCCATGTATAAAAAGCTCGATACAGTGATTTTAAAACACCCGAACGATGCCTTTGTTAACCAGGAACACCTTAGTCAACACTGGAAGAGATATAACTACATCCATGAACCCAATTTTAGTCTCGCACAACAAGAGTACGAAAAATTCCTTTCCCTCATCAAACAACACGTCAATAAGATTGAATTTTTACCTGCTGCCGAAAGCGTTGGTTTAGATTCTCTCTATGCACATGATCCCGTTAAATTCACGCCGAAAGGGGCCATTATTTTAAAGTCGGGAAAAAAATTACGCGAGCCCGAAGCAGAAGTATATAGGGGATTTTTACTAGAAAAAGAGATTCCGATATTGGGTGAATTGACAGGGGAGGCGAGAGCTGATGGGGGGGATCTAGTATGGCTTGATGACCGTATTTTACTTGTTGGACGTGGTTACCGCACAAATGATGAGGCGATTCGGCAAATAAAAGGACTGACGAAGGATTTTGTGGATGAATTGATTGTTGTACCGCTTCCACATTACCGAGATGAAGAGGAATGTCTCCACCTTATGTCGATTATTAGTTTAGTTGATGCTGATCTTGCCGTTGTTTATTCAAAACTGATGCCTGTTTTCTTAAGGCAATTATTAATAAAGCGCGGAATTGAGATGATTGAGGTTCCCGATGACGAATACGAAAAACTCGGGTGTAATATCCTTGCATTAGAACCGCGTGTTTGCGTAATGGTTACTAAAAACCCTTACACAAAAGAAAAATTGCTCCAAGCAGGAGCCACTGTTTACGAATATGAGGGAAATGAGATTTCATATTTAGGTACAGGTGGACCAACTTGCCTTACATGCCCTGTTGTCCGAATCTAAAAATTGGAGGAGATATAACTATGTTCAAAAACACGATTGTTAAGTTGCCTGGCGAAACGTATATAAATGGTTTAACCACGTCTAACTTGGGTACGCCCATTTTAGATAAAGCTCTTAAACAGCACAAAACTTATATTGAAGCCTTGAAAACCTGCGGGGTTGAGGTAACTGTCCTGCCAAGCAGTAAGGAGTTTCCAGATTCGACATTTGTTGAGGACACAGCGGTCCTAACACCAGAATTTGCCGTAATCTCCAATCCTGGAGCATCTACCCGGAATGGGGAAATCCATGAAATGGCACCTGTCATTAAATCGTTTTACGAAAACATTTACTATATCCAATCACCAGGAACACTTGATGGCGGCGATATTTTACAAATTGAAGATCATTTTTATATAGGTCTTTCTGCACGAACAAACCTGGAAGGAGCGCAACAATTAAAAGCCATTTTAGAATCAGAAAACTATCATGCGACTATTTTGAAGTTAGATAAATTCTTTCACTTAAAAACAGGCATTGCTTATCTAGGAAATCAAACCATTGTGGTAGCTGGTGAATTTATTGATCATCCAGACTTTTATTCCTATAAAAAAATTATTGTTCCGCCTGAAGAGGAATACTCGGCAAATTGTATTCGCGTAAATGACTTTGTTATCATCCCGGCAGGATTTCCAAAAACAATTCAGGCTGTAAAAGAAGCAGGTTTCCAAATTATTGAGCTTGAAATGTCAGAGTTCCAAAAATTAGACGGCGGCTTAAGCTGTTTATCCTTACGTTTTTAATGGAAAAATCATATATAAAATCAACCAACTTGTGTAAGCCTCTATGAAAAACACGACCAATATTTAGGGAAAAACTATTTAGGTTATTTTTTAACTTTGAATCGCTAAATTAAAAAGGGGTGTAAAACACATGGCAGAACAAGGGGCTCAGGAAAACCAGTTAAAGCGGTCAATGAAACGTCGGCATCTATTTATGCTTTCATTAGGAGGAGTCATTGGAACGGGTTTGTTTTTAAATGCCGGTTATACGATTCACCAGACGGGAGCTGGAGGCTCGTTAATCGGGTATTTATTTGGCGGGATCATTTTATACCTTGTCATGGTTTGCTTAGGGGAACTTGCTGTTTATATGCCGGTTACCGGTTCCTTTCAAACCTATGCAAGCAAATATATCAGTCCTTCTGCCGGGTTTTCATTGGGATGGATGTATTTCATTGGTTCGGCAACAACGGCAGGAGTCGAATTTACTGCGGCGGGAATCTTGATGAAGCGGTGGTTCCCGCATGTTTCTGTCTGGATTTGGTGTGCGGTCTTTATTCTATTATTATTCCTTCTCAACGCCCTCACGACTAGAGGATTTGCGGAGGCCGAATATTGGTTTTCTGGAATAAAAGTCGTAGCGGTTATTTTTTTCATCATCATTGGTCTGGGAGCTATTTTTGGCATCATTCCATTGCATGGCAGACCAGTGCCGTTTTTAAAAAATTTAGAGCCTGGGAAATTGTTTCCCGGAGGAATATCGATCCTCTTTGTAACCATGATGAATGTAATCTTTTCCTATCAAGGTTCTGAATTAATTGGTATTGCCGCAGGAGAAAGTGAAGAACCGCAAAAGAATATACCAAGGGCAATTCGAAATGTATTATTTAGAATTATCCTATTTTATATCTGCTCTATTCTTATTTTATCTGCTGTTTTTCCATCAAAAGAACTAGGGCTATTGGAAAGTCCTTTCGTCACTCTTATGGATTTGGCGGGTATTCCATATGCGCCGGATATTATGAATTTTGTCATTTTAACCGCTATTTTATCTGTAGGAAACTCTTGTATTTATGCTTCCACACGCTTATTATGGTCGATGGCGAATGAAGGAATGGCACCAAGGCTGTTCGGAAAGTTAACGAATCTCAAAGTTCCATTTGCTGCTCTAGTGTTTACCATGATTTTCTCATTATTATCCCTATTAACAAGCGTTATTTCCGCAGATACCGTATTTGTATTATTAATGGCGATCGCTGGTATTTCTGTAACCATTTCCTGGATTGGAATCGCTTTATCCCAGTTCATGTTCCGTCGTAAATACTTGCAATCTGGCGGGAAAATTAAGGACTTAAAGTATAAAGTTCCTTTCTACCCAATCATTCCAATTGTTTGCATGGTTTCTTGCGTATCATTATTAATATTCCAAGCCTTTGACCCAACCCAATTAGTAGGGCTGCTCATTGGAATCGGATTTTTAATAGTTTGCTATTCATTTTATTATTTTAAAAATAGGAAAACAATAAATATTCGAACAGAAACGGACATATAGGGTATCAGGTACCAGTCGAAATGGCTTCCGTTATTTTGTGAATTGAAGGAGTTATATGTTTATGGAAAAGCTCAAATGGGGAACTCCTGAGGCATTGCGCGCGTTATTGTGTGAGGTAGTCAGTTGGAAAAGTATGACGTTAACGGACGGAGAACGGGAATTCCCTGTAAAAATTCGAGAAAAGCTGCTGGATTTGTCATATTTTCAGATGAATTCAGAGTACGTTCAATTATATGATGCGGATCAAGGCCGAAGATTTTTAACCGCCTTATATAAACATCCTGATGCCGTAGACACCATAGTCTTAATCAGCCATTTTGATACGGTAAATACAGAAGAATATGGCGACCTGGAGGAATATGCTTATCAGCCGGAGGAATTGACGAAAATATTTTATGAAAGACTCGAAGAATTGCCTAAGGATGCCCGTCAGGATTTAATTTCCGGTGAATACCTATTTGGCCGGGGAACAATGGATATGAAGATGGGGCTTGTTATGCATATGAGTTTAATTGAAAAAGCCATAGTAGAACAATGGCCGATTAACCTGCTTTTGCTGACTGTTCCTGATGAAGAAGTCAATTCATCAGGAATGAGGGCTGCAGTCCCAAAGTTATTAGAAATTAAGAACGAGTACAATCTAACCTTTAAGCTTTTCTTAAATGGAGAACCGGTTTTTTCGCAAGAGCCCGGAGACACCAATTATTATGTCTATTCCGGTTCGATAGGCAAGATTATGCCCTCTGCTCTTTTTTACGGAAAGGAAACCCATGTCGGCGAACCGCTTATCGGCATCACCGCGCCATATATTGCCTCCTTTTTAACACAGAGAATGGAATGGAGTTTTTACCTGCAAGAGGAGGTAATGGGAGAAAAAACCCCGTTGCCTGTCACACTTCAGCAAAAGGACTTAAGACAGGAGTATTCTGTTCAGACTCCCTATCGCGCGGCTGCTTTATATAACGTATTTTTAATGAAACAAAATGCTGGTGAAATAATGGATATCTTTGAAAAGATTGCCTTTGAGGCTGCTTCTGCCTGTAATCAAGCATATAAAAAAGTCTGCCTGAAACAAGGAGTGGAACCGGTTAGAGAAGTGCGTGTCCTTCAGTATCAGGATTTGCACACACACGCGATTAAAAAATTTGGAGCAGAATATGTTCATGAGATGGTAGCATCTGTCCACTCGAATCCTAAATGGGATGACCGAGAAAAATCTTTTCGGATTGCAGATACTTTGATGATTCAATGCCAGGAGCTGACACCAGCCATTATTTTACTGTTTGCGCCACCATATTACCCACCGGTTAATTCTTCAGATGACGCTTTAGTTAAACAATGTGTGGAATTTGTGAAAAAACAGGGCTTTGAAAAATTTGGCATGCCGGTCAAACAAGTCCACTATTTTAATGGTATTAGCGATTTAAGTTATGTTAATTACCAAGATACCGGAGAAGGATGGACCATATTTAAAGAAAACACACCTGTCTGGGGCAGCTATTGGATACCATTTGATACTATGGCACAGCTCCAAGCACCAGTTTTAAATGTGGGGCCATTTGGAAGAGATGCCCACAAACGGACCGAACGACTGCATATAAAAAATGCCTTTACGGTAGTCCCAACCCTTGTGGAAGAGATGATAAAAAACATAATAGAGAATAATAAGGGAAATAACTGATTACGTACTACATACTTAATTACCCCTTATTCTTTATGAACAGCATAGGGGATGAACTGATCATATGGAGACGGTGATTGAGGATGGAAAGAGAGTTCATCTGAAGTACCTTTAAACTTTGTTTGAGAGGGAGCATGAAATGCTCTCTTTTTTTGTTGCACAAAAAAGCACCGAACATATTGTCAAACTGTTATAAGAAATTTGGAAATCTAATAATGCGCTTTTTATTGAATGGATTCGGTAGTCAAGCAGTAATATAATATGCTAAAAGGAGACTTTGATAAACATACACAATATGGATCTTTTTCTCGATAGATAATTAAAGTTTAGGGGAGGGTAATTCGATGAAAGATGTTGATATCAAACATTTAGGATTAGAAGAAGTTTTTAGCATTAAAATTGTCGTAAATAAACCTATTGTTGTAGGTGAAGATGGTCTCGTGGGTAGACGCCAATTAATCCCTATTTTATCCGGTGAAGTAATTGGGAAGGGCTTCAAAGGAAAGGTTTTGCCAGGAGGTGTAGATAGCCAAATTATTCGTCCAGATGGTAAGTGTGAACTCTCAGCTAGATACGCAATTCAATTAGAAGATGGCGACACAATTTATATTGAAAACAACGGGATACGTGCAGTTCCAGAAGAGTATGTAGATGACGTAAAGGCTGGTAAGTTTGTTGACTCTAGCGGCTATTATTTCCGTACTATTCCGACTTTTGAAACATATAGTGAAAAATATAAATGGATGATGAACTGAATTTTTGTGTGCTATGCTACAAGATTGCCAGAGAGTGTTATTTTAAAGTTCTTTAAGGTAATTTGATAAACTTAAACAAGTGGGATATCCTTCCTTAATTTTTGTTGAAGTTTGCCTCTTTTACCATTGACAAATATACCATGATGTAATTACGCTGATTACAGCTAATAAATTTAAAAGTAATTAGAGTATACAGAGGGAGTGATAAAAAATATGGAATACATAACACTTAATAATGGGTTAAAAATGCCAATTGTAGGTACAGGTACAAATACTTATGGAAAAGAAAATAACGAGTATAACGGGGCGTTAACAAATGAAATTCCTGAACTCGTATCAGCACTTGAATTGGGTTACCGTTCAATAGACGCTACCATCATTTATCGAAACGAAGAACTTGTCGGAAGAGTTTTAGCAGAAAGCACAGTGCCTCGAGAAGAGTTATTCATTACGACAAAAGTTCCAGGCAACGAAGAATATACTTCTTCAAAGGTAGCTACTCGAGCAGCTATCGATAACAGTCTAAAAAACTTCCAAACAGACTTTCTCGACCTGCTTCTTATTCACTTCCCTATCGAAGACAAAGTACAACTTAAAAACACTTGGGAAGTCTTTGAAGAATATTATGAAGCGGGCAAACTAAAAGCAATCGGCGTTTCAAACTTTGGAAAAAATCATCTAGATGAATTGAAAGAATTCGCTAAAGTGAAGCCAGCTGTTAACCAAATACAAGTTAACTTAAAAGAACCTAACAAAGATCTCCTTGCCGTATTAAAAGACGAGGGCATTACACCTGTTGCATGGGGACCTATGAAAGCTGAAGCCCATCAAAAAGAAGTTTTGGATGAGATCGGTAAAGCCTATAAAAAATCTGGTGCACAAGTCTTATTAAAATACCAAATCCAACGCGGTGTGATCGTTATTCCTAAATCTCACAACCGTGAAAATCAAGCATCTAATATAGATCTTTTCGATTTCGTATTATCTGAAAAAGATATAGAAAAAATTGAAAACTTATAATTAGTTAGTCATTCATTCTAGCGATATGCAGAATATCGCTAGGAATTTGATATTTTCAAAACAATGAGATTGGAGTAGTACCGTTTTTTTCTCCTTCTACATCAGCTAGAATGTATGCCGGTTTTTGGGTAGCGTTAGTAAAAAAAGGATTGCTGAGATGCAATCCTTTTTTCTAGTTCGACTATTTGTTAAGGTCGGTTAACAGGATTATTTGAGTCCTAATAATCTTACTGGCTTAACTTCAAATTCCTGCTTCATCGGTACTTTGCTCAAAAATGTACATAAAGCCGAATAATCATTTGTTTCTATTAGAAAGTCTAAAAATCACTTTATTTTACTATAAGCTATTAGAGTTCGAAGGAGTGATGATAATGGATGAAAAGAAAGTTACATGGTTAGAACTCTTTTATGATTTGTTATTTGCGGCAGCTGCTTCGACAGCGACTCGTGTATTACTTCATGTTGAAAAGGGAGAAATTCATCCAGTATATTTTTTGAAGTTTGTTTTAATATTTATCCCAATATGGTGGTCTTGGGTAGGACAAACGTTGTTTATTAATCGGTTTGGGCAAGATTTTTTACATCAACGGATCTTTACGATTTTTCAGATGTCGTTTGTCCTTATTATGACATCCAGCTTATCGGTTGACTTTGATCAGTATTATCTTCCTTTTCTTATTGGCTATTTGGGATTAAGAGCACTTACAGCGATCCAATATCTGGTTGTTCGAAGTTTAGAAGAAGGGGATAGGAAAAAGGTAGCTCAATTTTTAGGAACGCGTTTTTGGATTGGAATCATCATATCATGTTTCTCTATCTTATTTGATTCATGGATTCGATATAGCGTATTGTATGCAGGAATTTTTGTTGATATTATTGTGCCGTTTTTCGGACGTAAGTATTTGGTGAAAGCTTCGTCCAATACTGTTCATTTATTAGAACGTTTTGCTTCATTGACATTAATCCTTTTTGGAGAATCCGTCATCAGCACCCTTTCCGTGCTACAGCCACAAAAAGGGGATTGGGATTCAATCTCATTTTCGATAATATCATTTATCCTAATTATTTCGATGTGGTGGCAGTATTTCGAAAATGTGGAAAAGAAAGTTGATAAATCGATCCAAACACCCGGTCAAACCATAATTTATGGTCATCTTTTCATATTAATGTCTTTGAGCATGATTGCTGCTTCCATCAAGCTTTTGTTTCTAAATGAGGTTCATTATTCATTTAACTTATATTTTATATTCGGTTCCGTACTACTCTATTTCATTACAACTACTATTGTTTTTCATCAATACAGGTTTAAACAAGACCGTTTGAAATATTATCATTTAGGGTTATTTATAGGGATTTTAGCAACCCTTTTTATTATTAATTTGATAGTAGAAGTTTCAAACCTTGTAATCATGGGAGAAATGACCCTTTTTTTTATCATCTATGCTAAATTAACAACTACTTAAATGAGATGTTAAAGATTTTTAATACCTGTGTGTAAGAGAATTTAGTTTATTTCGATTGGCTACAAAAGTGAATCCTAATTTTCGTAAAAAAAGGTGGGGAATATTTATGAATAAATATAATTCTGTTAAAAAAACGATTGATGAATGGGACCCAATAGGTTTACTTGGTATGGGATGTCCAGATGATGAATATGACCCAGAAATTAGAGATATTGTACGACTTTTGAGTGAAATTAATTCAGTAGATGAATTAGCAGTGGGAATACAAAAGGTATTTATTAAATGGTTTGAGGAAGAAATACCAATCGTAAAATGCTACCCAGCTGCGTTAAAGATATGGAATAAAACAACATCCTAACACTTATTCAACAAACGGGGGCTTATGTTGAACAAGACCTGCACAATAGTAGATGGTGAGGTTTTATATACCCAAAACAATTTAAAAATGTTGTTAAAGTCAGATGCATTTTATGATCTTATATTGAGGTAAGGAATTATACCTTTGGGGGACTCTTTTATGGACTTAGAAAAAATAGAGAAAATAAATAAGATCGTCAAGGAATTACGAGAGAGAGATGCAAGGTTACTTCTTAGCCATATTTTAAAAAGAATACATTTTTTTAACGAGCAGGTGTATTCTGAGGAGCAGTTTATTAAAGATATGAAAAGAGCATACAAAGCGGTTTTCGGGATGGAGGAACAGCAGCAAAATACAATAGAAGGACCCATCAAGGTTGTTCATATTCTGTTCGGAGATTCTGCTGCGGGATGTTTTAGACAAGCACTCAAGGAAATGGGTGCTGATTATAATGATGAAAAGGTCATTTGTGTTCGAGAAATGTTCTCTATCGGTCCTATCTGGAAGTTTAATGAAGAAGTTGGAAAACAGTCCAGGTATAATTGGATGCAAAATAACTTGGCTGATGAGGATGGAGAGTTTGATGAATTCAAGGAAAATTTCAAAAGAACGGTTAATCGAATTATGTCTATTAAAGAAGATATTCCTATTTATTTGTGGGCTGCTGAAAATGCTGAGGAGCAGACGGGACTCCGTTTTGTCATAGAACTTTTAAAGGAAAAAAATAATGATATTTTAATTATGAACACAACAAAGGGATTTAATGAACTTTTTAATATAGGCAAACGGAAATACTCAATTTCACACACAGGTGAAATAGCCCCGGAAAAGCTCCAAAAGATTTACGAAAAACTACGACAGGACCAATCCCCTCTAACCCAACATGAACGGGAACAATATGAGAAGGAATGGCTTTCTCTCACTGAAAATAAAGAAACTTTAAGAATTTGGAATGACGGAACAGTACAAAGTGTTCCTGAAGATTATTTTGACGAGCTTATTATAAATAGAGCGAAAAAGCTCCATGGTAAACGTAAAACACAAGAATTTTTTAAATCATTAAGATTAATTGGAGATGTCCTTGGCCATATACATTTAGACCAATATATAAGTGATACTTTCATAAACTTTCGGTTGAAGAATATGATTGAAAATGGAATCTTTGAAATGGAAGGCAGTCTTGAGGCAATGAGATTATATAGTGTCCGTTTGAAACAATAATTGTATTTGGAATGGGATGGTAAAGGTAAGAGTGTGGAAAATTGTTTTTAAACAAAAGGATAGCTTTACTTCAATAAGAACCGTCGAAAGGCGGTTTTTTTAACTAGCTATAATGGTTTTAAATCAAAGGGTTGTAAATTCATGAACATAATCATCGACATCCATTACATCGCCAGCGGCAATCGAGGAGCCAGGAGTGTTTCATTTCAACTGGTAGGTAGGAAGCCTGAAATGGTTGCGTATCTATTCTGGAAGCAAATTAAAAAGGAGATGGCTTATCACGCAGATCTAGAAAAAGTGGTGGCAAATAGTAACCAAGATATCACGCAGTTAGTAAAGGATTTGGAGGAACAGGAGTGGAGAAATAAGATGGAGGATAATTTGTCTTTTTAAGATTTTTAAGAGCCGACCTCCTAACAGCTGCGGCTCTTTTCTTGTTCCACTAACGAGTGCAGTTTAGTTGAAGTACGTTGTTTAACTTATATTCAACATTCGGGACAGTTAACGGGAGTCACTAAATCATCTTCTCATTAAGATGTGGTATATTATTTTGTAATAAACATTCAGGGGGGCAACCAATGAACAAAACAGACCGTATGTTAGCCATAGTGCTTGAGCTACAACGTAAAGAAGTTGTACGAGCCGATGATTTGGCGACCCTATTTGAAACTAGCGTGCGGACTATCTACCGCGACATCCAGGCGTTGAGTGAAGCGGGCGTGCCGATCATAGGTGCCCCTGGGACAGGATATTCCCTGATGGAAGGATATTTCCTGCCTCCGATCAGTTTCACGGTACCAGAAGCCGTGAGCTTGTTGATTGGAACGGAATTTATCGAACAACAATTTGATGATGATTATCGTGTCAGGTCTCAAGCTGCTCGCGGCAAAATTGAGGCCATTCTACCGGAGAGCGTTATTAATGAAACATATCGTGTACGCAAGGCTATGCGGTTGCTCATTTCTGATAAACAGGTCAATCAGTCAAGAGAAAAAGAATATCTAGAAAAGATTCGTCGAGCGATATTAGACGAACGAAAGATCCGCTTTCATTATGCTAAAAGAATTGCAGATTCCGAGGGGAATCGCATTAGTGTTCGCACCGTTGCTCCATATGGATTGGTGCTCGTTCAAGGATCATGGATGCTCGTGGCTCGGTGTGATCTGCGCCAAAACAATCGCCATTTCCGTTTGTCCCGAATGACGGAACTTATTGATCTGGGAGAACGATTCGAACTACCGAAGCATTTTAACTTAAGGGAGTATACCCCTCCGGATGATCGACACATGCAAGTTCGTCTTCGATTTAACTATGACATCGCGGATAAGGTGAAGGAATCGAACTATCATTACGTAGAGGATATGGAAGAGCATCAAGATGGATTGCATGTTGTCTTACGCGTTCGTCAACTAGACGAGTTGTTGCAATGGGTGCTTGGCTGGGGAGCTGGTGTGATTGTATTAGAGCCAGAATCATTTATAAATCGGATTCGTGAGGAAGTCCAAAAAATGTTAAAACGCTACTGACATACTGTTGTCAGTAGCGTTATTTTATAATCGTAGTAAGTAAGCATTAAGGGGTGAGAGATAAATGCGAACTATGTCTTGCATCGGTTGGAGGAACCGCCAATCAACTTCAACAGGAATTAATTTATTTCACTATGGACCAATTGACAGCAGTCATGCATGGAAAGACGGTCGTAGAACCAATTAGTTAAGATTCTGATTAAATCGGGCCTTTACGGAAACTTCACTGGTTCTGGCCCAAAATGATATGATACGATATTGTATCATTTATTAAAGGAAGGATGTATCTCGTGAATTTTGCTTCTGTACGTATCATTACTGACGACTTGGATCGTCTTGTCAAGTTCTATGAAAAAATCATGGGTGTTTCGGCGGAACGCCCCGCGCCTGTCTTTGCCGAACTCGTTCTGCCATCGTGCACCCTGGCAATCGGCCATTCGCAGACGGTGCCACTGTTCGGCACTGGTTGTGCAATGGCGGCCAACAATCACACTGTCATCATCGAGTTCCGCGTCCACAATGTCGATGCCGAATACGAGCGCTTGAAGCCGTTTATAGACGAGTGGGTAAAGGAACCGACTACGATGCCATGGGGGAACCGTGCTGTGTTGTTCCGTGATCCCGACGGCAACCTCGTTAACCTCTTTGAGCCGGTGACCGAGGAAGCGATCAAACGGTTCAGCGGTAGGGGTTGAAGGACAGTTGAAGTGAGTGAGGCCTCAATTTTGTGAAGAATTACACTTAAAGTAACGGGGGCTTTACTTTAATAAGAACAACATAAAAATATAAAACCAGGTGTGAAATTTGAGAGTGGCAAAAATGGTTGTGTTAATGTTTTCTTGCAAATACTTTTATAAAATGTTATTCTTTAGAAGAATTATTTTTGTTCGGTGTAAAGGATAGTATAAGATTTACTTTTCGTCTTGATGATCACTGAGTGCAAGGATAGTAACACATTGTGTGGAAAGCACACAGCAGGAGGAAACAAAATGGAACAAGGTAAAGTAAAATGGTTTAACGCAGAAAAAGGTTTTGGATTCATCGAGCGTGAAGGCGGAGAAGACGTATTCGTTCATTTCTCAGCGATCCAAGGTGAAGGTTTCAAATCTTTAGAAGAAGGTCAAACAGTTACTTTTGACGTTGAGCAAGGTCAACGCGGAGCTCAAGCGGCTAACGTGCGTAAAGCTTAATAATAAGTACAAAATAAGCAGGCTCTTCATAGAGTCTGTTTTTTATTTTTTCATTTATAACAAGGAACCCCACTCACGAATGAGTAGGGTACATGTAAACAAGTAAATCAAATGGTAAACAAAGTGTATCACATAATCAAAAATTCTCCTAATTATCTTTGAATAGTAAGTTTTATTAATTGAAAGAGCCTTAGTTTAATCGCATAAATCATTTGTCAACTTTTTCGATTATTCGGTTGCATACTTAACTATTCCATGTAAATAAACTGAGTATTCTCTCTGTACATATTCTCTTAATTTAATTCTTTTTTCTGTTTACAGGTACTATGACAGGAATGGGGAAGCTTTTTATTAGCTTTTTTTATAACTGCCTTCTACCAATCTAATCATATCACGCCCTGATATCTTTTCTGTTTCATGATAACCTTCTTCATCACGCAAACTCAAGTACCAGCTGCTATCATTATCTTCATTTAACTTATACAACTTATTGGTAAAAACATTTGTATAAAAATCTCCATTTCTTAGCCTCATACTATCCCCCTCTCTAATATATAAACTGTATTATGCCCAAAGATACTGACCCGGAGCCATTAGACATATACAGCCCAAAAAGCCTGGATGTACATAAAGGGGAAAAAAGTGATAATCAGGCGGTAGGGACAGAGTATGGATAGTTGTGTAAAGTAAGAAGTGCGGGCAACGGAATTTTTCCTTATTCAGCAAACGGGTAGCAAGAGTGTAAAAAAGCAACGCAATCGCGTTGCTCATTTTTTTGTTAAAAATACTTCCTATATATTCCTGCCTGATGCTCCCGCTTAACTGGGCATATATCCGGGTCGTTTCGCTTTTTTCATGCCCTAATAAGCTTTGAATAACATCAAGCGGAGCTCAATTGTTCAAAAGGTGCGTTGCATAGCTGTGACGGAGTTGGTGCGGATGAATGTCCTTGTTGATGTCGGCACGGCTAGAAATCTGCTTAATAATGTACCGCATCTGGGCAATGCTCATTCGATGAGGAACGCGTACCGTTACAAAAATTGCAGGATCCCTGTCAACACAATTATCCAAGTATCACTTTTACCAGATTTCGCAACGGATATTAAAATAGACCTCCCGTTCCTTATCACCTTTACCTCTTATAACTACGGAACGGTTGGACCAATTAATTCTGTTTCGATCTAAGGTGACAATCTCTCCTATTCGGCATCCGGTGGAGAACATGAATTCAAAGAGAGCCTTTTCCATTGGGCTGCAGCAGGCTTCACGTAGGTGTTCAATTTGCATTTCGTTCAAAAATTTAGGGATTCGTTTCCAAGCTTTAGGCTCTTTTATTTTAGCTGCAGGGTTTTTAGGGATATGTCCTTCTTCATGTGACCACCGAAACAGTGGTGACAACCGCACGGGTTCCAGGAAAATTTATTCGGATGAGAAATGGACCCTATATTATTCGGACATAAGCACTTAGGTGATCTATCAAGAAATTATCAGTGTTCCGCCGATCAAGCAAAAGCTGATACGATCCTCGACCCGCCCGGAAAGGATCCCGACGATTTGAACTTGAATAATTCTGTGAGGTAACTTTTATGTTTTTAGACATTTTGTATTATAGTCGCTCATAAAAATATACGGTATATATATCCGGGAGAGTGACAACATGGGCGACTGCAAAACGGGTAATTCTTCATCTTTTTATGATGATAATAATCGAGATTCATTTAAATGTAATGAATGTGAACAAAAATTTGAGAGACAGTGAAACTTACGAAGCTTACGGGAAAATTTATTGTGGAACGTGTCATCAAGGTAAATAATACTTGAATCCAATTAATAAAAGGGGAGGTATATTATGGGGGATAAGAATGTACGATGTGACTTTTGTAATGACTATTTCGAAAAAAATAACATCGTAGATACAGGCTATGAGTGGAAAGCATGCGAAGATTGTGCTGATGAGTTGATTAAGTGCGGATGCTGTAGCCAGTTGTTCCTATATGAGGAATTAAGGAAGGATAAAGTAGATGGAATTTACTACTGTGAAAATTGTTCGTAGTAATAGTTAAATTTAAAGGATCAGTTAAGAGTGGCTGAAAATGGTCACTCTTTTTTAGTTAATTCTATTTATATTTGAAATTACACCTAACAACTTGTTAGGTGTTTTTTATATGAAAACAACACTCATAATTAAATGACATTAGGAAAAAATAAGAAAAATTGAGGAGGGAATATATGTACAAACTTGCTTTTGCACTCCCCTTTTTGTTTGCTTTATGGCTTGCAAATCCGGCATATGCAGTTGAGGTAAATGGCATTATTCAGATTATGGATCAAAACAGTAAAGTTATAGTAAAGAAAAATATAACATTTGAAGAGGGAGACACTATTTACGACATAACCAAAAACAACTTTGATGTGTCGGAAACAAACGGTATGATTACAGGAATCAATGGATTGGTTGAAAAACCTACAGAAAACATCCATTGGGCTGCATTTATTGATGGTAAATTTGTTGAAATTTCACCAGACGATGTAGGACTTTATGCAAATGATATTTTAACTTGGGCGTTAAGGGATTACGATAATCAAGAAATATTGAAATAAAAAGAATGTTCATCACGAAGCTTAATTATTCGCCTCTTAGAAATAAGAGTTGAAGAGCCAGCTGCCAATCTCGGCAGCCTTTTTTATTTAAGTAACGAACTAAATTTCAATACAACAATTGGTTACTTAGAAGAAAAAAGTAATTACTCTTGTTAAACTCGAAGTGACTTTATTTTATACTGGATTGCTGCGGCAATCCCTTTTTCTTATTCAACAAAGAAGCAGTTTAGCACAATATGTAATGTGAAATTTTGGAGGTCTTAAACGATTCTAAACAGTAAATAACAATTTTAAAAATAATGCCCTTCCACGTATATCGTGAAAGGGCGTTCCTTAGGTTCCGTTATTATTGTTGATAAACATCCACACCGACTTTAATAAACGTATTTTTTAGAATTTCAGTACCGGTTCCCAAACCTATATAAACTCCAACATCCTGTTTATTGAAAGTGTTTTTCGAAATCAGTGTATCTTTCACAGGATTCTCTTCTCCGCCAATAGAAATACCGACAGATTTTCCTCCAGTTACTTCACCATCAGGTTTATTGGCGAATATGTAGTTTCCAATAATTTGGTTGCCATGGACATCGGAAGCCGGTGAATGTGAATGTAAGACAACCCCGCCCATTTCATTTTTTGCGATATAGTTATTGACCACAATGTTGTCAGCTACCTTACCAAATGGTGTAGCAAGAACCACTCCAGCAGCTCCGTTTCCAATAGATTTGTTACCTTTGACCAAATTATCATAAACCCCTTGGCCGCTTAAGCCATTAGGAACAAACCCATGAGAAGCAAGGGTGATGCCACAGTCAACAAGATTATTTTCAACATCATTATTGATAATTTTATTGTTGTGGTTCGGACCGGTTTCATCCGTTAAGTAGATACCACCATCTCCATTGTCCTTAACCACACTGTTCTTTACTACAGAGTCGGTTACACCGACAAGATGAAGAGCTTCCCAATCAGTGTTAAAGTGGTCGCCGTATGCATTATGAATAACACGAACATTATCAAAAGTTAAATGTGAAAGGGGACCCATAGCCAAAATACCTGCGTGGCTGGCATTTTCTACGGTTAAACCAATAAATTTAGAGCCGGAAGATCCTTGTACAAATTGAACACCGTTACCAACCGTAAAATCATTTACTTCCATAGTAGAAGGGTCAACAGCATCAATAATCGTCTTTTTAACTCCATTATGGATAGAAGGATCGGATTTTACCGTAATGCTTTTTGAAATGGTAAGACGTTCTCTGTACGTCCCAGGCTCAACAATAACAGTAGACCCATCTTTAGCCTTATCAATTGCTTGTTGAATCGTTTTGTAAGGATGGGCATGCGAACCATTACCTTTGGCATTATCTCCGTGTACGGAAACGTAGATGTTTGTGCAATGGTTTGGTGAGGCAGCGAATGCAGGTGCAGCAGCCATACAGAATGGGACAGCTAATGCCGTTAAACCTGTTAAAATTTTTGATTTTTTCATTTAGCAATCCTCCTTTATTAAGTACGAATATGTTCATTATAAGTCGCTTTCGATGAAGTTTATATAGGTTTTTCCTTAATATTTCATTAATATTTTCTGAATTTTATTATAATTAAATATATCCATACGAGACTCTTTTTAAATAGAGAAACTCCTCAAACTATTGAAAAAATGTGAAGTGTTTTACTTAAACAAAAGGGTGCTTTCCTTAAGGATCGAGCTTTTAAATTAGGAACTTTTCTTATTGAAGTAAATGGCAGTTTAGTTGAACAATCGTCATTAGCTTTTTTTTCAACAATCGGGCCAGATTGTTGAAAAAGGCTTATGATAATTATTAACAAATTTTATCGTTATTTGTTTTTAAATTAAGGAGAAATAATTGGTAACGGTCACTGGTGAGGCGCAAAATGTAAAAAATGCAGATTTGAAAGTCATAAGCTACACCTACACTGCTTCATTAGTCTTTAAACTTCATTTTTTATTGACATCGATTATTATTTGTTTTAAAGTTACGAATGTAATATTGAATAATAAAACTATTTGTTTGTGGACTTTTCTAGAATTATTTCTATTTTCGCCACACAGCTTTTATTTAGCTGTGTGGCTTTTTTTATGTTGAAATGGGTCAGTTCACTCAAAAACGAATTAGTTTATCTATCAAGAATTTTTATAGAATGAAAGGAGTAGTAGGAATGAAAACTTGGCAATACGCACTTCTTGTTTTTATAGGGGGATGCTGTTATGGAGCCCTATCTACTTTTGTAAAGCTCGCATATTCCGCTGGTTTTACCGTAGCAGAAGTAACAGGAAGTCAATTCATACTAGGGACTTTAATGATCTGGGTGGTAGCTCTATTTTCGAAAAAGAAAAAACTTTCTTTTTCAAAAATAGGAAAATTACTTATATCAGGAATTCCACTCGGATTAACAGGAGTTTTTTATTATCATTCACTGCAAACACTTCACGCATCACTAGCGATCATCTTTTTATTTCAATTTGTCTGGATCGGTACTTTTTTCGAGTGGTTATTTTATAAAAAAACACCGAGAATGGGGAAGGTCGTTTCGATTGGAATTCTGGTCATTGGTTCAATTCTTGCAGCGGGCATTAATTCAGAAGGTGGCAGTGAATTTACATGGCAAGGGACAGTTTGGGGAATACTTTCAGCTTTGACCTATTCCACTTTCATCTTTCTTAGCAGTACGGTGGAAAAAGATACACCACCTGTGCAAAAAAGTGCTCTTTTTACCACTGGCGGTTTGCTTACTGTTTTGATCCTGTTTCCGCCAACTGAGTTATTGAATTTACCTGTTTTTATGGGAATAGCACCGTTCGGTCTGTATCTTGGATTATTAGGTGTCGCCCTGCCCCCGCTTTTATTTTCAATTGGAATGCCGCATATCGGGCCTGGGCTTGGAACCATTTTAACAGCCTCTGAACTTCCCGTTGCATTAATTTTATCATCGCTAGTCATAGGAGAACACGTTAGCTTGTCCCAGTGGCTCGGGGGTGCATTAATATTAGGTGGAATTGTAGCTGGAAACGTCAAGTTCGTTTCTTTGAAAAGGGAATCAGTATCCTAAAATAATCTGGGGCGGAGGACCCGTCCTGTAGCTGGCTGTTTGTTTCTTCAACAAAAGATACTTTTTATTACCTATAGGCAGGCGAAGAAATTGAACCTTAATCAAAAAGCAATTGAACTCTTGGAAGAGAACAGATATGAAGAAGCCCTAGATATATTCCGGGAAGCAGTTCGCACAGGACGGGACATCCAGTCTCTCAACAATCTGGGGTGGATCCTTACACATGAGGAAGACGATTATCAGGCTGCCCTCGACATTCTGGAAGAAACCGTAGGCATGAATCCCGACTCCCACTTTCCCTACAGCCTTTTGGGTGAAGTATGCCTCCGCCTCAAAAAGTGGGAAGAGGCAAGGGATGCGCTTGAGAAGGCGATGGCCCTTCAGCCGACCAAAATAACCTCTCACAATCTCGGGGTTGCCCATTATCACCTTGGAAACATCGAAGAGGCGGCAAACTTTTTCCTCCTCGGGTCGGAACTATCTGACTTTAGTTTGTATTCCCACATCAAATGCCTCATCGAACTCGGCAGTGTGGAAAAAGCGAAACATCTGCTCGACAGCTTTTCAGGGGAGGACGAGGAGTTTACCGGGGAAGCTGATGTCGCGGACCTTTACCTCGAGAAGGGCTGTTATCATGAGGCGGTCCAATGGTTTGAGAAAGCTTGGCATATCTATGCGAAGTCTCAAGATTGGCTTTACCGTTTCGCCTATGGCTTAGTAAAAGTAGGCAATCCCGACCGTGGACGTGAAATCCTGGAAGAAGTGATTCAAGAATTGACGGAGCGACTGGAAGAAGAAGCTGTCCGTGAAGAGGATGAAGAATGGGACGAAGAAGACCGCCAGTGGTTTATTGACAATTTGAATTCCGAAAAGCTTGCTTTCGAAGAGGTACTCGCGAACTTTCCTCCCGAACAGCTACCGGCAATGGCATTTGAGACCTCAATTAAAACGGCATGTTACCTCTTCGGCTGCGGTCGTCATGGTCATCCAGAATACCATTCCAAAGAATAATCGTCCTATCGATACTTTATTCCTCCTTCTTGAACTAACGTGGAAGGATAGTTCAAGAAGGAATAATTATAAAATTAGAGGATTTGTTAGAAACTTATTTTGTTAATATTCATACGGATTTATTTGAAGTGGTTGAAGATTAAATTTATTACTCATCTAACAGGTAGCAATAGTTGCAAAATTGGTGGCATTTTGGTTATTGTCTTGACGGTTAGGATCTTTATGGGCGTAAATTATTCATCGTGTAATTCTGTCTTTCGAGGACAAAATATATTAAGGGATTGTACTGGAAAAGCACTGCCCATTTTTTAATAAGGAGTGAAATGAATGGCTGATAAAAACGAACGCAATCGAGTCGATAACGATGCTGGTGAGGCTGTAGGTACTGTTGTCGGTGCTGTCTCTGGCGCTACCGTGGGTCTTGCTTACGGTCCAATTGGTACTGTAGTAGGAGCAATTACAGGTGCAGTGATGGGTAACAATCTCGGCGAAGGAGACGATGAAGCTAATGACGGTGATGCGAACAAAGAAGATTAGATTAATACAAAGAGGTACATGCATTTAGACTTTCAAAAAGGGAGTCCTTTTATTTTTCTATTCATTAATTCAGCTTTTTTAGGTAAATTTCCAAAAAAGATTGTGGAATGTTTCACTTAAAAGTAACGGATAGCGTTAGTGAAATAAGGACTACTGAAGATCAGATAAACAAAAATTAAAAAACTCGCTCATGCGAGTTTTTGTGTATGATAAGCTAATATCATGCAATTAAGGATGTCATTTACATTATAAATTTGAGAAAATCTAACTGACTCATTAATAAAATAAGCCACAACAGATTTACTTTCTGGAAGAGAGATACGGCATCAAGACTTCTGCAAGTCCATGCAAACTCAATGTATGCAACCAAACTGTTCCTGCTCCTGTTAGCTTTACCAAAAATATACCGTCCCCGCCAAGGAACATGTTTTTAAAACCTTTTAGTCGTTGCACCTCAAAGGATACTCGTGAATCATAAGCAGCGAGATGTCCCGGATGTACTAGGATTGTTTCACCTGCATCTAGATACATTTCATTGACTTCCCCGTCAACGGAAATGAACGCCAATCCATTTCCCTCCAACTTGTTGTATATCAGTCCGTTGCCGCCAAAAAATCCTGTTAAACCCATATTTCCCACGACATTAAGAGATACAGATTCTTCGGCACATAAAAAGCTGTGTCGCTGGACATGCACGGAATTATAACGGTCCATTTGTAACGGTACAATGTGGCCTGGCATCCGTGTGCTGAATGAAACATGACCATCCCCAAAAGCTGCTTTAAAATGGTTTAACACGGCTGTGTTTCCTGTGATGACACGTTTAAATACCCCGCCAATACCGCCTGTAAAATTGGTTTCTAGTTCAACCGTTGGTGACATCGAGAGAAGAGAGCCTGCTTCGCTGTAAATTGATTCGTCTCGTTTAAGTTGGATTTTTAAAGATTGCATGGTACTTCCGTTGATATGATATTCCATGAATATCCTCCCAGTTATGGTTATATAATTATTGTTCATAACCTTAGAACAAATTGGCACTTACATTATTATTTTACATTGAAATCCCATCTGACGGGTAAAAAAGAATTTGGAAGAGTTGTTTATTTTAAAGCGGCTTCACTTAAGTTGGGCTTAATGCAGAAATTTCATTTTCAAATTACACTAACGAAGCAGGTTAGCACAAGAAGAAAGCCTTTAATCCAACTTATAAAAATTGTATAGTAATGTTTATATATACATATTTATGTATTTTAGAGGGGAGAAGGGTTTATTTTGTTTTGTGAGTCGGAAAAACTAGATGACTATTTACTCGAATCAACCGAAGTTAATTATTCTAATCCAATTATAAAAAAGAAAGCTGATGAACTTTTTAATCCATCTCAAACGGAAATTGAAAAAGCAAGAATAGCTTTTGAATTTGTTCGTGATGAAATTTCTCATTCTTGGGATATTCAATCACAGCGAGTTACTTGCAATGCTTCGGATGTATTAGACTTTAAAGAGGGAATTTGCTATGCAAAATCACACCTATTAGCTTCTTTATTGCGTTCACAGGGAATACCAACAGGTTTTTGTTATCAAAGATTGATGTTATTTGATACTCCAGAAAAAGGGTATTGTATTCACGCTTTAAATGCTATCTTCCTTAAATCACTTAATAAATGGATTAGGGTTGATGCTCGTGGAAATAAAGAGGGAATTGATGCCCAATTTTCAATTGAAGAAGAAAAATTAGCTTTTCCCATTAATGAAGAACTTGATGAAAAGGATTATCCAGTTATCTATGCTAAGCCCCATCCCAAAATTGTGGCTGTTCTAGAAGAAAATACAAATGCATTAGAAATGTATAAACTTCACTTGCCAGAGAGTTTGTAGTTATTTCATTAACTGGGTGCTATTGTTAAACAAAGGGTTGCTGTGGCGACTCTTTTTCTTATTGAACTCTAACGTGGCAGAAAAGTTAAACAGTGTTTATAATATAAACTGAATAGTCCGTTTTATTGGAGTGGTGTTTAAAAATAACTGAGGGCTCCTATTCTTAAGGAGCTGACTCCCACAAACTGTAACCTTTTGTTATTAAAGGATCAGGTATATCCCTCTTGGTGATGATATATTAAAGTTTGCTATCAAATTAGATCAAAAGAGGTGTAGATATTGGATTGGTTGACTGTATTATTTTACTTAGCAATGATTATCCTTGAAGATAATAACACGGATGCAATCGTAACATTCTCTGACTGTTCACAATGGATTGAAAGCTTTTTTACATAAACATACAAACCTTGACCGAGAAGAATAAACAGACAGGGGAATGGATGAATGGAGGATATTTTTGGTCAAGTCTGGATATGGTACTAACGCCCCCGAATGTGCAATAGCAATCAGGCGAGATCTACTAAAATTTCTCATAAACTTTGGACGTCCTATTGAGTGGCATTCGATGAAGATCGTCCGACAGGGATGCGCATTCTGCCGCCCTTTGTTTACGATTTCTTGAAAAAGATGAAATAGACGATGGCAAACACCACGACTATACCGATGTTGACGATAAGCCGAGCCGTGAAGTGATGTCTTAAGAACAGTACATCGACACTCACGATAACGGCAATCATCACCACGATGAACATCACACGAAACAGGTTCCCTGTCATTATACTCCCCCTCACAGATGTATACCGTCGCTCTACCTATCAGGCAAATGCTGGATGTGTCGCATATCTGCCTGTTAATTGAACATCCATATTATACCACATGTTTCGCCTCTACCTTCTACAAGGGAGAAATTCAGTACCTTCGAAGTGCAAAATCGCAATGAATTGGGACATCAAATTAAGGACGATTTTTCTTTTTCACGATCGCAACCGAAATCCAGACGACCATTGCACCAAGGAATGCAGTTATCACGGGGACAAAAATATTGTTAATCAAAAAAAACACTTCCCTTTGATGATATTTACCATTTTATCACAACTGAAAGAAATTGAATATTAAAACAATTCAATGTGCATAATTCGAGAAAAATGTGCAGCGAACTAGATGGAGCTTGTTAAACAAAACGATATAAAAAATGTTCAACCAGAAATATCTGGCTGAACTTATGATACGAAAGGGGGCTTTAACTAAATAAGGAGAAATAAAATTATGAAAAAACAATGTTGTGAGGATATAGCTTATCATGCAAATATCAAGTGTGATATTCATGAAAACCACATTAATGAAAACACTAGATTTTTAGAACAATATAAAGCGAATAGGATTTTAGAATAAAATATGAAATAAAAGAGTTAAGGTTCCATCATTTTCGGGCACTGGATGCTTGGGTAGCTTAATGATAAATATATAGAGTTATCCCTTTTGTTGTGGGCGAATGTACATGGAGATATGAGGCAGGTGAAAGCATGCAAAATATCCTAAACAATGAAATCATGATAATAATAATTCGGTTATCCTTAATTGTTTTTTTAAGTGGGATAATTGGGTTTGAAAGGGAAATAAAGAACCATCCTGCTGGTTTAAGAACTCATATACTCGTGGGGGTTGGTTCTTGTTTATTAATGCTCTTATCTTTATATGGATTTGAATCATATTTGACTATTCATCCACAAGTAACCCGTTATGATCCATCCAGAATACCAAGTTATGTAATTTCAGGTATAGGCTGTTTAGGTGCAGGTTCGATCATAATTTACGGTGGAGTAACAGTCAGTAAAGGGTTTAACTACTGCAGCAAGTATTTGGACAGTGGCTTGCTTGGGTTTAGTGGTTGGAGTAGGAATGTATTTTGAATCATTTTTGGCTACTGTAATAATAATTACAACATTGTTATTCCTAGATAAACTTGAGGAAAAAATTGAGATCAAATTCAAGAAGAAAGCAAAACATCAAAAGCGATTTCTTATTTCTATAGAAGTCGACAAAGATATGGAGAACTTATTTAATATTAATAAGCTCTTATTAGAAAAGAATATTGAAGTGGAAACAGTGAATATGGAGATTAATCATTTTGAAAATAAAGTAAAATATATATTTAAAGTTAATGCATCGAATGCATTTGATTATATGGGTATTATTGAGACACTACAGGGTTTAAACACGATTTATCGAGTGGAGGTCGATAGGCAAAGTTAGCATGTAGGAGAGAATTATTATTGTTATATTATTACAATTTCCAAGCTTACTTTTATTTGTGTCAATGGACATTTAGCTAAAGGAAATGGTAATGCTTTATCAAATTAATTATTACGTAAAATATAAATTTGACGAAGTAATGTACTTGAGGTAAAATATAGAAGTGAGGTGAATTTATGGTAAACCCAAATAAACAGCAAAATTTTAATAAGCTTCAAGCTTTACTCAATGAATTGCCTTGGTATGTTGAAGAATACATAAATCATAAACTAAGAAAACTTTCCACCGCTTCCTTGTTTAACTATTGTCATGATTATAAGATCTTTTTTAATTGGATGATCAATGAACTTTTATGGTCCGGTAACGTTAAAGATATTCCGCTCGAACGTTTGCAGCAAATGACTGTTCTCGAGGTTGAAGGATTTTTAAACTATCTGCATTATCAATTAAATAACAAAGAATTAACGGTCAATCGGAAATTATCTGCTTTAAAGTCCCTGTTTAATTACCTGCAAAATATTGCGGAAACGCCTGATTTAAAGCCATATATTAATCGAAATGTCATGGCGAAAATCGAATTCAATGAGGTAAAAGAAACAATGGAAACAAAAGCAAATAAAATGGAAGGAAAAATTTTACTCGGAGATGAATATGAGCAATTTCGGTTATTTATCGCTCATGATTTCGGGGAGCTAAATAAGGAAAATAAAAAAATCTATAACTTTTATAAACTGAACCAGCAGCGGGATACGGCAATTATATCACTGATATTAGGATCTGGTCTCCGCCTTTCTGAACTGGTCGGTTTAGATCTTGATGATATTGACTTCAGCAAGTACTGTGCCAGGGTGATTCGCAAAGGAAACAAAGAACAGTTCGTTTATTTCAGCCAAGTGGCGATGGCTGATTTACAAGAATACCTATCTGTTAGAGTGACTAAATACCAGGTTGATAAAAATAATAAGGCGTTGTTTGTTTCTGCTCCAATGGGACCTAAAGGAAAAACAAGAAGACTTACTGCAAGGTCGGTAGAAAAATTAGTTGAAAAATATGCTGCAGCCTTTGGAAAGCCGGCACTTTCCGTACATAAATTAAGGCACTCCTTTGCAACGAGATACCATTCGGAAATTAATGATGTACCGAAATTGCGCAGACAATTAGGTCATTCATCGATTCAAACGACGATGATCTATACACATATAAAGAATGATGATTTAAAAATTGCTGTGGATCGGATGGATATGCCGAAGGATTAATGTAAGTATGATGAAAATAGGATCAGGAATGGTTCTATTTTTTTATTTTTTAGTTTACATAATATATTTTATGTAGACATAAATAAATCCGTCTCAAAGCCAAAGTATACTTAAGATAATGAGACGCCAAAAATTTTTAAAAGCTGTTGTTTGGTAAAAGAATTTTGGAACTGAAATGTCATGATTAGTACCATATCATCTATTTGTTAAATCAATTGTTTTAGCTGTATTCTTTCTCCTTTAATGAAATAAATTCCTTTATTTTTTTCTGACACTTTCATTTTATTTAAATCAGCTTAATCCCCTCCCTACTACAATTCTGTAAAGGTTTAGGTAAACACCTTCATTATGGAACCCTTTCATGGGAAAATTGAAAACTTTAAGCAAAGCTTCAATCAATATCCACAAACCTCCCTAACCCATGTACCATATTCATCACAGCTTATTCTACTACCATTTTAAATCTCTTATTACATGCTTCTTTTGTCGGTACCATGCAAATATCCCTGCACGAAGAGCATTATCGACTACTATTGAAGTCCATACTGCTGGCAATCCAAAACCAAGCTTCCATGCAAATATATAAACTCCTAAAGTTCTAACTACCCATATTCCAATCGTTGTGACCATCATGGGAAATCTACTGTTTCCGCCAGCTTGGACAACTGAAGTATCAATGGTAACGGATGCTAGGAATGGTTGAGAAATCGTATCAATAAATAAGATGATCATTAATAAATGAAGGACAGTCTGATTATGAGTAAAGAATAGGCCAACAAATGGGCTTAAAACGGCCAATAATGCTGTTATAAAAGTCATCGAAATGGCCGATTGAATATAACTCCATTTTCGATATTCCTTCACATCCTCTCCCTTTCCCTCTCCAATTGCTTGACCAATAAGAGTGCTCGCTGCCACTGCAAACCCACCCCCTATGGTTGAAGCAAATGTAGTTAAATTACCTGAAATGTTATGCGTTGCATAGACTTCTGTCCCCATTCGGACAATTAATCCAAAGTAAATAACTTGACCTAATCTCATGGATTAAACCAGATTTATTACAATTTTCATATTGAAAAGTCACCAATATATTTCTGGTATAATCACTAGTATTTATGTCTTATCCACGAGTTTTAGTATATAAAAATTATTAGCAACAATAAAGTTGATTTAAAGCACCCTAAAGAAATTTTAACTCAGTGGAATTTGTTACTCTCTTGCATCACGTTACAAGAATAGTAAAAGGAAAAAATTTCCTGATCTCGAAGAAATCATCTAATTCCAACCTTTATAGGTGAAGGTGATTCTGTAAAACGTGGATAGGGAGATTTTTAGGATGCTTTTAAAAAAGTGATTTCACAATAACGCAAAAAAACATGGTCATAAACAACCATGTTTTCTTTCGCTACGCTACTTCTTTATTGATTTCTTCCGCCTCATCCATAAATTCTGTTTTAATCCCGCTTTTCACTCCCCAAAAATAGAAGCAAAGTGCAAGACAAGCGATGACCAGCATATCCCAGCCGAATGGAAGAATATTTTTCCCGCCGAATTTCTCACTTCCAATATACGAGATCAGAATCATACAGCCTAAGTAAAGAAGCATCCAAACACCTGAAATAAATTGTTTTTTGAATCCAATCCATTTATTTTTCGCCTGGTAATATAAGTAAATTGGAAGTCCAATGGCCATGATGAACACCACTTCTCCGGTTAGCGGCCAGCGGGCCCAGTATAAAGTAAGCGATGCAAAAACAAATCCCAAAGGTGCAATAACGGAAGCGCCTTTTAAGCGAAATGGCCGGTTAAAATGAGCAGCTGTACGTCTTAAAGTGGTCAATGCAACGGGACCCATAATGTACGAAATAAGAGTAGCCACTGAAATGATTTCAGCCAGTACACCCCACCCGCGGAATAAAAATAAAAAGATATAACAAACACCTAAGTTCAATAACATTGCTGGCCGCGGAACACCATATAGTGGATGCAAAGTCCCAAAGATTTTCGGCAGGTATCCATTTTTTTGCATACCATAAATCATCCGCGAAGTTGTAGCAGTATATGTTGACCCTGTCCCTGACGGTGATATAAATGCATCAGCATATAATACAATTGATAACCAGTTAAGACCAAGAACTAGTGCCAGATCAGCAAAAGGTGAATTAAAATTCAGCTGGCTCCATCCGTTCACAATCATAGATGGATCAACTGCACCGATAAATACAACTTGTAAAATAATATACACAAAACCAGCGATTAAAATAGACCCAATCACAGCAATGGGAATCGACTTATTCGGTGATTTCGCTTCCCCTGCCATGTTAACGGGACTTTGAAATCCGTTAAAAGCAAACACGATTCCAGAAGTCGCAACGGCTGTTAACATGCCGGCCCCGCCATATGGTGCCATTCCTTGAGAACTTGTAAAGTTTTCCCCATGGAATCCAGCAAAAAATAACGCTCCCACCACTACACCTGGAACAATTAATTTCAAAACAGTTATAAATGAATTTGCCTTAGCAAATAGATTGACAGTCCAATAGTTAACGAAGAAATAGACCAATAACAGCAAAGCAGCGACGAATACGCCTTTGGTCGTTAAGATATTTTGATGAACGAAAGAATGCGTCCAATCAGCCCACTTCCAAGGCCACGTACTCATATATTGGACCGAGGCAATGGCTTCTACCGTAATCGTCGAAGCGATTGAAATCCAGTTCGCCCATGCAGCTAGAAATCCAATAAAAGAACCATGTGAATATTGAGGATACTTAACCATCCCACCAGCTTCCGGAAACATGGCACCAAGTTCTGCATAAGAAAGTGCAATAAATAAAATAACAATCATTCCAATAATCCAAGAAAAAATTGCCGCTGGCCCAGCAATCTGGGCAGCTTTCCATGCTCCGAACAACCAACCTGACCCGATAATCGAACCAATACCAGTCATTGTTAAAGCAAATGTTCCCATTTTTCTTTGCAAATTACTCATCCCTACCTGCACCTCTCCTTAGGAAAATAAAAAAACACTCGATTCACTGATCAAGTGTTTGCCCAGGCGTACGACGTTTAACTCTATATGCTCCCTCATGGTACTCCATGTGCGCCAGTTACATATAGAAAAGTAATTTTTTTATTAGTATAAAGGATAGTTTTACTTTTCACAACATAAAAAAACATATATTTATTATTAAAATATAATAATATTTCGGATTTTAGTGTAAATTCTCTTTGAACTTTTAATAAATTAGGTGTTTGTATCCCCAAAAACAAACATTTCCTTTTACAAACGGTAAGTAATAAAAATAAGATAAAGTCTTTTTAAAATTATATAAAATAACTTTTTTCAGTTCTATCCTCCCAAGGGAAACGAGTTAACAAAAAGTTTCTTGAAAAGAGTTAAAAGGCTGGCTATTTACATTCATCGAACTTACTTTATTGAAAGAACTAACTTCCCTCTTACTTTTACTTTCTTATCTTTTAAAAAAGGGACTGCTCTCAAGGACAAACTCTTTGGCCTTTTCCAGACGAGCTCATTAGGGGCTTCACAACACAAGGAAAACCAATTTCTTTCGCAGAGGATATAAATTCTTCGTATGTATTTGCAAATTGATAGTTAGCTGTTGGAACATTTAGAGTTTCTGCAGCTAATCTACGAATCCCTTCGCGATCCATTGTCAGCTTTGCTGCCCGTGCAGTCGGAATGACTCAAACCCTTCGTCTTCAAGCTTGATCAGTTCAGCTGTGGCAATCGTTTCAAATTAATCATATAGGTTTCAAAAGAGCTTTTGATCCTATATCTGTACGATAATGTGCGCCTTCAAAAGATATCTTCTTTACAGCCTGATACGCCAATCCTCTAGCTTGTTGTGCATTATCTGCGATTGCTGTTATTCCAAGAACTCGTCCCCCATTTGTATGGATTTTGCCATCCTTTTGAGTGGTTCCGGCATGATATACCATTGTACCAGGGGTTACTTGATCCAACCCGTTTATAACTCTGCCTTTTTCGTATGGGCCTGGATAACCGGCAGACGCCAATATGACGCATACAGCTGATTGGTCTTTCCATTTCAACTCTACATTTTCTAATTCTCCTGAAATGCTTGCTATTACTATTTCAAGCAAGTCCGTCTCTAAAAGGGGAAGAACAACCTGCGTTTCCGGATCCCCAAAGCGGGCATTATATTCAATCACTTTCGGCCCATTATTTGTCAACATAAGACCTGTATACAGCACCCCTTCAAAAGGATGTCCTTCTGCAGCCATGGCTTTTGCAGTAGGTTTGATTATTTCTTGGATAATCCGATTCTCCACAGAATAATCAATCTGAGGCAAAGGAGCATAGGTACCCATCCCCCCTGTGTTTGGTCCCTTGTCTCCATCAAAGACAGGCTTATGATCCTGTGCAGGGACCATGGGTTTTACTGTTGTACCATGGACAAATGCGAGCAACGTCATTTCTTCGCCTTCTAAATACTCCTCCACGACCACCCTAGCTCCTGCAGAGCCAAATGAGGTTTCTACCATCATATTTTGGAGTGCTTCTTCCGCTTCTTCCAGGTTTACTGCCACAACCACCCCTTTACCAGCAGCCAATCCGTCCGCCTTTATGACGATGGGTGCTCCTTCCTTACGTACATAGGCGAGTGCAGACTCATAGCTAGTAAAAGAAGCATATTTAGCTGTAGGAATACCGTATTTCTCCATCAATTCCTTAGCAAAGGCTTTACTTCCTTCAATCATAGCGGCTTCCTTTAATGGTCCATATACCGCTAAACCTTCCTGTTTAAAATAATCGACAATCCCATTCAAAAGCGGTTCCTCGGGGCCCACAAAGGTCAGGTCAATTTTCTCCTGCTTGACAAAATCGGCCAACTCCTTACTATTGGAGACAGAAATAGGCACACACTCCGCCAATTTTGCAATCCCTGGATTCCCTGGAGCACAATAAATTCGGTTTATTTTGGGACTTTGAGAAAATTTCCAAACAATCGCATGTTCACGGCCGCCTCCACCTACAACCAAAACTTTCATTTCACTTTGACCTCCTAGTGTTTAAAATGCCTTACCCCTGTAAAGACCATGGCAATTCCATGCTTATCCGCGGCCTCAATCGATTCTTCATCTCGAATCGAACCACCTGGCTGAATGATTGCGGTAATTCCTGCACGAGCTGCTTCCTCAACTGTGTCAGACATTGGGAAGAATGCATCTGAAGCAAGAAAGGACCCGTTTGCTTTGTCTCCAGCTTGTTCTATGGCAATTCTTGCAGAACCAATTCGATTCATCTGCCCCGCTCCGACACCGATCGTTTGAAAATCCTTTGTCAACACAATCGCATTAGACTTTACATGTTTGACTACTTTCCAGGCAAAGAGAAGCTGTTCCACCTCTTCTTTTGTCGGCTTTCTTTTCGTTACAACCTGAAGGTCATCAGCACTGATTTGTTTTACATCTTCGTCCTGAATTAGCACTCCACCGGAAACAGAGGAAAGAAACTTTTCTGGTTCTGCTTTTTGTTGAAGGTTTCCCAGTTTGAGTAAACGAAGGTTTTTCTTTTGTTTTAACAAATCCAGTGCTTCCGTGTCAAAATCAGGTGCCATGATGATTTCAAGGAATATTTCCTTCATTTTTTCTGCCGTTGTCCTATCGATAGGCCTATTTGCTGCGATGATTCCTCCAAAAATTGATACCGGATCGGATTCATATGCCTTTTGGTAGGCATCGAAGATGGAATTTCCAATCCCGACCCCGCATGGGTTGGTATGCTTTACTGCGACAACTGCGGGTTGATCAAATTCCCTTACCATACGTAACGCTGCATCGGCATCATTAATGTTATTGTAGGACAATTCCTTTCCATGCAATTGTTCTGCAGTTGACACGGTCCCAGCCTGTCCCAACGGTTTTCGGTAAAAGGCCGCTTTTTGGTGAGGGTTTTCCCCATATCGTAAATCTTGCGCCTTTTCGTATGTAACCGTATATTGCTCAGGCCATTCATCCCCGGCTTGTTTCGATAAATATTCAGAAATCAAAGCATCATAGGCGGCTGTATGGCGAAACACCTTCGCTGCGAGCCGCCTTTTTGTTTCAATCGTTACATCCCCATTTTTCATTTCCTCGAGAACAAGAGGGTAATCTGATGCATCCACAACGACTGTTACAAATTCATGATTTTTGGCGGCAGAACGCAGCATCGTCGGGCCTCCGATATCAATGTTTTCAATCGCTTCCTCGTAGGATACATCGGGTTTCGAGATTGTTTCTTTAAATGGATACAGATTTACAACCACCAAATCAATCGGCTGAATTCCCAATTCTTCGATTTGTTTCATGTGTTCATCCTTGTCCCGAATCGCCAAGAGGCCACTATGAATATTCGGATGAAGGGTTTTTACCCGCCCATCCAATATTTCCGGAAAACCCGTAACCTCAGATATTCCTGTTACCAACACATCATTTTCTTTTAGTAATTTTGCCGTCCCGCCTGTAGAGATAATTTCAACCCCAAGATTTTCAAGTTCCTTCGCAAATTCCAAAATTCCGGATTTATCCGAAACACTAATAAGCGCCCTTCTCATTTGAATTCCTCCTTATTGGCAAGACTTTGGATTACTTCTGGCAATAATTTGTGCTCAATCTCTTGAATCTTTTTCATTAGTGATTGTCTCGTATCTTCTGCATCAATCCTGATAGCCTGCTGGGCAATGATTGGACCGGTATCCATGCCCTCATCCACATAATGAACGGTTACCCCGGTGACCTTTACCCCATAGTCGAAGGCTTGGCCAATCGCATCTTTTCCTTTAAATGCGGGCAGCAAGGATGGGTGAACGTTAATGATTTTTCCTTCGTAAGCATGCAACAGTACATGACCCAGGAGTCTCATATACCCAGCCAATACGATGAAATCTACATCCCTTTGTCTTAATTTTTCTAAAACCTCTTCTTCATAGGCTTGTTTATTGGGATAATCCTTCACTTTAAAGGTAAAGGTCGGAATTTGTACATCCTTTGCTCTCCGGACTGCCAGAGCTTCGGGATTATCACTGACTAATAGAACGATTTCAACGTTAATCAATTTTTTTGATTCCATTGATTTTAGGATTGCAGCAAAATTTGTACCGGTTCCTGATGCAAAAACGGCAATTTTCATCGTAATTCCTTCTTGAAAACTACATTTTCCACACCTTTTTTTACTGTTCCAATATGAAAAGCATTTTCACCCAATGATTGCAGGTGCGATAAAATGGCCCCGACATCTGAAGAATCCACGAATAAAATCATGCCAATTCCCATGTTAAATGTCCGAAACATATCAAAATCCGAAATTTTACCCGCTTGTTGGATCATCGAAAAAATCTTCGGCACTTCCCATGACCCATCCTTTATTTCAACCTGGTGGCCTTCAGGAAGGATTCGCGGAATGTTATCGTAAAACCCTCCACCAGTTATATGTACTATCCCATAAACAGGAAATTCCTTCAAAATGGAGAGGACGGATTTCACATAAATCTTGGTTGGCTGCAGTAATACTTCTCCTAAAGTAAACCCCAATTCTTCCACATAATCCTCTAATGAAAACCTGGCATCCTCCAATAAAACCTTTCGAACAAGTGAAAACCCATTACTATGTACACCGCTTGAAGCAATGCCAATCAGCTCATGCCCTTCGCTAATTTCAGTTCCATCAATCAGTTGATTTTGATCGACCATTCCCACGGTAAATCCTGCAATATCATACTCGCCGTCCTGATACATCCCAGGCATTTCAGCGGTTTCACCGCCAATAAGTGCACAACCTGCTTGTACGCAGCCTTCGGCTATCCCATTTACAATCGCTTCAATTTTTTCAGGGATAATCTTCCCGCAGGCAATGTAGTCTAGAAAAAAAAGGGGCTCGGCCCCTTGGACGATGACATCATTCACACACATGGCAACAGCGTCGATTCCAATGGTATCGTGCTTATCCATCGCAAAGGCAATTTTTAATTTTGTACCGACCCCATCCGTACCAGAAACAAAAACCGGCTCCTGTAATTCCTTTAAATTTGGCTTAAAAAGCGCTCCAAATCCTCCTAATCCGGATAAAACTTCAGGACGGAAGGTCCTTTTTACATGTTTTTTCATTCGTTCAACGGCTTCATTTCCCGCGTCTATATCGACGCCAGCCTCGCGGTATGAATCGCTCATTCGCCCCACTCCTTTACGGTAAACTTGCTGATATTTCTTGCATATTGACGTTCTTCAAAGCTCCGGCCATAATCTCCGGAATGGCCTTCCGCCAAAACCTTTCTAAGTCGTATATCGACTGTGAGATTACTCTTGTACCATTATGATGAATGGTTAAATCTGTTCCTTTTACTATCCCGATTTCTCTTATTGGAACATTCATTTCTTTGGCTATCTCACTTATTTTTCCAGCGTGTTCAGGTGAAATAGAAAGAACAATGCGAGATTGGGATTCACTGAACAAGCTAAAATCCGTTCGATGTTCATCTGTTACTTGAATTTCTGCTCCCAGATTCCCGCAGATACAGCTTTCGGCAATAGCCACAGCGAGCCCCCCTTCTGCTGTGTCATGTGCAGATTGTACAAACCCTTCTTGAATCACTCTAAGTGTAAAAGCCTGAACCTTCTTCTCCAATTCAAGATTGATTTCCGGTGGACGGCCTTCCGTCTTCCCTGTCCTTAATTTTTGATACTCAGAACCTCCTATTTCAGCTTTTGTTTCACCTATTAAGAAAATCGAATCCCCCTCTTTTTTAAATTCTTGAGTGGTGATATGATCGACATCTTTAATTAGCCCGACCATTCCAATCGTTGGCGTTGGAAAAATCGCTTCCCCTTTTGTTTCATTATAAAGGCTTACATTCCCTCCAATGACCGGGGTATTCAGCTGTCTGCACGCTTCGCTGATTCCGTCTGCGGCCTTTTCAAATTGCCAGAAGATTTCCGGTTTCTCCGGGCTGCCAAAGTTTAAATTGTCGGTAATCGCCAAAGGCTCTGCCCCTGAACAAACCACATTTCTTGCTGCTTCGGCGACCGCGATGGCTCCTCCTGCATACGGATCGAGATAGACATACCTCCCGTTACAATCTGTCGTCATCGCCAATGCCTTCCGGGTCCCGCGGATGGCGACAACGGCAGCATCAGACCCCGGTATAACGGCGGTATTGGTTCTGACCATATAGTCATACTGCTGATAGATCCATTCCTTGCTCGCGATTGTAGGGGATGCCAAAAGCTGCCGGAGAACAAAATTATAATCATTTGGTTCTTCAATTGCCGCTACATGGTCCACCGAAGAAAATTTTTCATAATAGGCCGCTTCTTTTGATGGCTTACAATAGACCGGTGCATCCTCCGCCAGTTTGTCTGCGGGAATATCCACCACGACTTCACCCATGTGAAGCAAGCGGAGCATGTTATCATTTGTCACTTTTCCTATGACAGCAGAATGAAGACCCCATTTATCAAAAATCTTTTCTACTTCCTTCTCTTTTCCCTTCTTCGCCACAACCAGCATCCGTTCTTGCGATTCCGAAAGCATCATTTCATATGCACTCATGCCCTTTTCACGCTGCGGAACAAGGTCGAGATTCAACTCAATCCCATTTCCTGCTTTACTGGCCATTTCCGAGCTTGAGCTTGTCAAGCCTGCCGCGCCCATATCCTGTATGCCAACCACATGACCTGATGCAATGAGTTCTAACGTTGCCTCGAGCAGCAATTTTTCCATAAATGGATCGCCCACTTGGACCGCTGGTCGTTTAGCTTCTGAATTCTCACTTAATTCTTCTGAGGCAAATGTTGCCCCGTGGATACCATCTCTTCCTGTAGCAGCTCCGACATAAATGACAGGATTATCGATACCCTTCGCCAAGCCTTTTTGAATTTCATCATGATTGATTAAACCCACACACATGGCATTAACGAGCGGATTTCCTTCATAGGAGGCATCAAAATAAACCTCTCCCCCAACAGTAGGAATTCCCATGCAATTACCATATCCGGCGATTCCTGCGACCACATTTTCAAATAGATATTTGGTTTTCGGATTATCTAGTTCCCCAAAACGCAATGAATTTAGTAGAGCAATGGGGCGGGCACCCATAGAGAAAACATCACGAATAATTCCTCCAACACCAGTCGCCGCTCCTTGATAAGGCTCGATGGCAGATGGATGATTGTGGCTTTCGATTTTAAAAACGACTGCTTGATTGTCCCCTATATCCACAATACCGGCTCCTTCTCCGGGGCCTTGCAGAACATGAGGGCCTGTGGTGGGAAATCTCTTTAATACCACCTTGGAATTTTTATAGCTGCAATGCTCGGACCACATCACACTAAAGATGCCAGTTTCCGTATAATTTGGTTTTCGGCCAAGGATTTGCACTACTTTTTCAAATTCCTCTTCGGTCAATCCCATTTCCCGATAAATTCTTTGTTCTGAAATTTGCTCAGGAGTCGGCTCTCTATGCTGTTCCATTTTGTTTCCTCCAATAACTTAAAATAGATGAAAACATCCGTTTGCCATCATCTGTTCCAAGCCATTTGTGGACGGCGCGCTCAGGATGGGGCATTAATCCTAAAACATTTCCTCTTTCATTGATCACTCCGGCAATTTCAGCAATCGAACCATTTGGATTGGTACCCTCATATCTAAAAACAATCTGATTATTTTTTTCCAGCCGGTTCAATGTTTCTTCATCACAATAATAGTTCCCGTCTCCATGGGCGATTGGGATACGGATTTTTTCGCCTTCCCGATACTCTAATGTAAAAGGGGTTTGGTTGTTTTCCACTTTTAAACTGATTGTTTCACAATGGAACTTTAACCGCTGATTTCTTCGCAGCGCCCCTGGAAGTAAGCCTGCTTCCGTTAGAATTTGAAATCCGTTGCATACGCCCAAAACTAACTTGCCCTCCTCCGCTGCCATTTTCACTTCCTCCATGACAGGAGAAAGACTGGCCACAGCCCCCGGACGCAAATAATCGCCGTAAGAAAAACCGCCCGGCACTAGGATGGCATCGTATTTTGAAAGGTCTGATTCCAAATGCCACACGTATTCAACAGATTGTTCAATCGTATCTAAAACAGCCTTATACATATCAACATCACAGTTCGAACCAGGAAATACCAGAACAGCAAAATTCAACTTTTAGCACTCCCTTCTCGTCATACTTTTGCTACCTCAAATCGATAATCTTCAATTACCGTGTTTGCCAGCAGTTTCTCGCACATGTCCTTGACTCGTTGTTCAGCCATCTGTTGGTCCTCATTATTGATTTCCAGTTCCATATACTTGCCTATCCGAACATCCCCCACTTCCCCATAACCAAGGGAATGCAGAGATTGTTGAACTGCATTCCCTTGTGGATCCAACACACTTTCCCGTAATGTTACATACACCGTTGCCTTATACACCTAAACTGCCTCCAATTCTTTGTAAAATTTCTTGATAGGCTTCTTCGACATGTCCCATGTCTCTTCGGAAGCGGTCTTTATCCAGCTTCTCTTTCGTATTTGCATCCCAAAATCGGCAGGTATCCGGTGAGATTTCATCAGCTAAAATGATTTTTCCTGTTGAAGTCCTGCCAAATTCCAGTTTAAAATCAACCAAAATGATTTCTTTATTTACTAGAAAAGCTTTTAGGATTTCATTGATTTGGAGTGCCTGATTACGAATTTCCGTTAATTCCGATCCTGAAGCAAGGCCTAGAACAGAAACATGGTCATTGTTAATAAAAGGGTCGTTCAGCTCATCATTTTTATAGTAGAATTCCACTATGGCTTTCGGAAGTTCATTTCCCTCCTCCCATCCCAATCGTTTAGCAAGCGAACCTGCCGCAATGTTACGGACGACAACTTCAATCGGAATAATCACGACTTTTTGAACCAGCTGCTCTCTGGCTGAAATTTTTTCGATAAAATGATTTTCCATTCCTTTCTCCGTAAGCAAGCCAAGGAAAATGGAACTGATTTCGTTATTCATTGTTCCTTTTCCCTCTATTGTTCCTTTTTTCTCCCCATTAAAGGCCGTGGCATCATCTTTATACTCAATCCAGTATTTTTCCGGATCGGATGTTTTGAATACTTTTTTAGCTTTACCTTCGTAAAGCTGTTCTAATTTTTCCACTTTTTTCTCTCCTTTCCAATTTCAATTCCAAATCTGAAGATCTTGGATTTGTTTAACTAAATCATCGATTGTGGAACCTAAAAAATTAATATGGCCCATTTTCCTATTTTCTTTTGCCTCTTTTTTTCCATACAAATGCAATTTGGTTGTTGGAGGAAGCTTTTCGATTTTATCTACCACTTTGCTTAAATGCTGGCCTAAAATATTAACCATTATAATCGGGCTTAAAAGGGATGTATCCCCAAGCGGCAATCCGCAAATGGCCCGAATATGCTGCTCAAATTGGGAAGTGATGCAGGCATCCATGGAGTAATGTCCGGAATTATGGGGTCTCGGTGCCAATTCATTGACCAGAATTTCTCCCTCTTCCGTAAGAAACATCTCAATGGCAATCAAGCCTACGACTTGTAAAGATTCTGCTATTTTTATCGCAAGGGCTTCCGCTTCACGCTTTTGCTCTGCCGTTATCCTCGCCGGGACAATCGACTGGTGAAGAATATTATTGATATGAATATTTTCTGCAGGAGGGAATGTTTTTGCCTCCCCTTGTATATTTCTTGCTACGATTACGGACATTTCCTTGCTAAAGGGAATAAATTTTTCAATGATCATGTCCTTGTCTGCTTTTTTCCAGGTCTCTACTGCACTTGAAATTTCATCATGACTTCTTATCACCCATTGGCCTTTTCCGTCATAGCCGCCTTCTGCCGTTTTCATGACAAATGGAAAGCCGAATCGTTGGGCAGCAGTGCCTATATCATTTTCTGTTTCGATGACCAGAAATGGAGCCACAGGCAGCCCATGGGACTGCAACGTAGACTTTTCACGGACTCGGTTTTGGGTGGTTTTTAGAAGTTCACTTCCTTGCGGCACAAACGCTGTATCTTGCAAAACCGCTGCTACATGCGCATCGACATTCTCAAACTCATATGTAATGACATCGGATGAATTGGCCAATTCCTTTGCAGCATCGAGGTCTGAGTAGGAAGCGATAATTTGGCGGTCGGCGGCTTGTCCGCATGGTGAATCAGTTGTCGGATCCAAAGTAATGAACCGATACCCCATATTTCTTCCGGCAATCGCAATCATTCTTCCTAGCTGCCCACCTCCCAGGATACCAATGGTCGAACCGGGTTTAATAACTTTCATGTAGCCCTCCTCCTTAGAGAAACTCTTCAATTATGTTAACCTCTGTTCTACCTTTTTACTTTTTAAAATTCCAAAACCTTCGTAATTTTTTCAGATTAGAAAATTTAATAGGATAGGAATTTAACTATCGCCCAAAAATAAAAGATGAAAAATGACTGGGAGATGGAAAAATGGATTCTGAAATGAGAGAAAAATGTGGGGTCTTTGGCATATTCAACCACCCGAAAGCAGCAGATTTAACTTATTATGGGCTTCATGCCCTCCAGCACCGTGGACAGGAAAGTGCTGGAATCGTAGTCAGCGATGGAAAGTCGTTTCGACATCACCGGGGAATGGGGTTAGTAAACCAAGTTTTTTCCCGGAATACTCTCGATGGACTGATTGGCCATATGGCGATTGGCCATGTTCGTTATTCCACTTCCGGTGCAAGCCTGCTACAGAATGCCCAACCACTTGTTTTTAAGTACAGCGAAGGTGATTTAGCTGTCGCCCATAATGGGAACCTTGTGAACGCAAGGATTGAGCAAAAAGTACTTCAGCAGCAGGGGGCTATCTTTCAAACAACCACCGATACGGAAATCATTGCCCACTTAATCGCTAGATCCAGCAAAAAATACTTTTCCGAAGCGGGTCCCGAGGTTCTTAAACGGCTTGATGGCCCCTTTGCCGTTCTAATCATGACCCAAAAGCAAATGTTAGTCGGATTGGACCGTAATGGTTTACGTCCGCTCAGCCTTGGCAAAATTGGCGAATCGATTGTCGCCTCCTCGGAAACTTGTGCTTTAAATGCTGTCAATGCCAAGTTCTGGAGAGATGTTGAGCCTGGTGAGTGGCTTCTGGTTGATGAAAATGGTGTTAAAACGGGAAGGTTTGCTGAAATGGGCGAGGTTTCGCTTTGTTCTTTTGAATTTGTATATTTCGCCCGTCCTGATAGTGTGATCCAAGGGAGAAGCGTTTTAGCCTTACGCAAAGAATTAGGGCAAATTCTTGCCGAAGAACATCCGATTGATGCGGATGTGGTGGTAGCCGTCCCTGAATCAAGTGTTCCTGCTGCTCTCGGGTACTCCCAGCAATCGGGAATTCCTTATGAAATGGGGATTATCAAAAATCCTTATGCCGGAAGATCCTTTATTGAACCAACCCAAGAATTGCGGGATTTAGCTGTTCGCCTCAAATTAAGTGCTGTGCAAGAAGTGCTCGAGGGAAAAAGGGTGGTTTTGGTTGATGATTCAATTGTCCGCGGAACAACAAGCCGGCGCATTGTTGATTTGATCAGACAGGCAGGTGCTAAAGAGGTGCACGTTAGAATTAGTTCTCCAATGGTTAAAAATCCTTGCTTTTATGGCATTGATATGCCTACAAAAGACGAGCTGTTCGCCAACAAGCATGAACATGAACGGGCAATGGGGCAGGTAATTGGGGCGGATTCATTAGCCTTTTTAAGTATTGATGGATTATTAAAAGCAGTGGATGTAAATCTTGCGGATACTAGCAATCGTTGTATTGCCTGTTTCAGTGGGGCATATCCAACCAAATTGTACTTAAAATGAACCATCTACGAAAATTAGAAAGAAGGACAATCAAACCTGTTGTCCCGTAAATGTTAAAAATAATGATGATACCGTACACGGCATTCAATTTTTTGCCAAAAGCACACAAAATATGTGTGCTTTTTGACATAGTTTATAATGACCACTGGCTAAAATCAAAATAATTTCTCCTTACCCCTTCAAACCTAACCGCTCAAAAATCATATCTACATGTTTGAGATGGTAGTTATAATCAAAACAATCGGCGATTTCTTTCGGTGTAAGCAATGATGTGATTTTATCCTCAGCCTCAATCAAACTGCGGAATGGTACCTGTTTTTCCCAAGCCTCCATCGCCTTTGGCTGCACTGTATCATACGCTTCTTCGCGTGACAGCCCCTTATCAATCAGGGCAAGAAGAACGCGCTGCGAATAAATCAAACCAAGCGTGCGGTCCATGTTACGCTTCATGTTTTCCGGATACACCGTCAAGTTTTTAATAATGTTGCCAAAGCGGTTAAGCATGTAGTTTAGGGCAATCGTAGCATCCGGCAGGATAACCCGCTCAGCAGATGAATGTGAGATATCTCGCTCATGCCAAAGCGGCACATTTTCATAAGCAGTCAGCATGTAGCCGCTAACACTCGGGCCATTCCTGTCATGTTCTCTGATCCAATCGGGTTTCGTTTATGCGGCATGGCGGAAGAGCCCTTTTGCCCTTTTGCAAAAAATTCCTCCACTTCGCGTGTTTCACTTTTTTGCAGACCGCGAACCTCAACGGCAAATTTTTCGATCGAAGTCGCAATCAAAGCAAGAGTAGCCATATAATGAGCATGGCGGTCACGCTGCAATGTTTGGGTGGAAATCGGCGCCCGCTCAAGTCCAAGCTTTTCACAGACATACTGCTCCACAAACGGGTCTATATTGGCATAGGTGCCGACAGCACCGGATATTTTCCCAACCCGGACGCCATCCGCTGCCTGTTTGAACTGCTCCAGGTTCCGTTTCATTTCCTCATGCCAAAGGGCTAGTTTCAGCCCGAAGGTTGTCGGCTCGGCATGAACACCGTGTGTGCGACCCATCATCACCGTAGATTTATGTTCCATCGCTTTATTTTTCAAAATCTCAATGAAGTTTTCGATGTCTTTCAGCAAAATGGCATTTGCCTGCACTAATACATAAGACAGAGCGGTATCAACAACATCTGTTGACGTCAAGCCGTAATGGACCCATTTGCGCTCTTCTCCCAACGTTTCGGAAACAGCACGGGTAAAGGCGACAACATCATGTCTCGTTTCTTCTTCAATCTCTTTAATCCGGTGAATATTAAAGGAGGCATTTTCCCGCAGCTTTTTGACATCCTCCTTCGGGATTTCCCCTAATTCCGCCCATGCTTCACAGGCAAGGATTTCAACCTCCAGCCAAGCATTAAAGCGATTCTGCTCGGTCCAGATGGAACCCATTTCCGGCCTAGTATAGCGATCAATCATATTTTTATCCTCCGATCTTTTCCATCACTGTTGTCATCCAAATTGGTCCTGAATTTCCGTTTTCTCCGTAATGCGGTTCTGTGTTATGGTTTGGAGCATAATCTTGTTATTCAAGCTCTTCACTACTTTCAAGGACTTCTGTTCTAATGGCCTCACGTCTTTTTTCTAGCTTTTTTGCAAGTTCCATATCTTCAACTGCTAAAATTTGCGCTGCCATAAGCCCAGCATTTGTGGCTCCAGCATTCCCAATCGCAACCGTTGCTACAGGTACCCCGCCTGGCATTTGGACAATGGATAACAAGGAGTCCAATCCATTTAACGCCCTTGATTGAACAGGAACGCCAATCACCGGCAGAGTGGTCTTCGCCGCGACCATTCCTGGAAGGTGTGCTGCGCCGCCTGCACCCGCAATTATTACTTTTATACCTCTATCTCTTGCATCTTCTGCGTATTTAAACATCAAATCTGGTGTACGGTGGGCAGAAACAACTTTCTTTTCATAAGCAATTTCGAGCTGATCCAAAATTTCGCAAGTGTGCTTCATCGTTTCCCAATCGGATTTGCTCCCCATGATGACACCGACCAAAATCTTCATCCTTATCCCCCTTTGTGAAATACAGTATTCTCTGCTAACTTCATTTCTCTTGGATAGTGTGCACATGCTCTAGGATAAAGTGTCTTTACTCTCAAATTTAAATCTCAACTCAAGATTGATTGGAAGTCATGCCATCAGCCATCATTAAATGATCAAGTTTCATTGGTCCTGGCTTAGGATGAACGCTAACGGCGTGCCTAATACATAAATAAATCCAATTACATCCTTATTGTTTTTCATCAATCACCCTTATAATCCCACATTAAGTTTTGTATAACTCCTAAAAACATGTAAAAAAATACGAAGAAAAGAAGAATGGAGTGTTAACATTGTCTTTTTGTAGCTATGAAGAAGGAAAGTTTGAAATTGATTACAATATTAATTATCGTGAGTCCATACCAGACGTTGATCAATTTTAAATGGAGATTATTTGACCGATGATGCCTTTACGGTTTTTTACGATGAAAAAACAGGGGAAGTTATTCCTGTGGAATATCTGAACCGTCATAGTGGATTTACGGAAGATGGTAGAACCTTAATGGTCATTGATGGAATGGTGTATAGTAGGCGATAAATCCCGATACTGGAGGTTTAAGATGCGTTCAAGAGAAATTACTCTTGAAATTTCTCGAATTTAACCAATTTTAACCAATTTGTTAACTTTAAAAAAATATGAGAAAAAAGTGTAAATAAAAAGTAAATAGTCGGCGGCAAAGTGTAAAGAAAGACGCAAATTATGGTGGGATGGAGTTCAAAAGTGGAAATGTAGTCCAGAGAATATAAATTTCGAAAAAAACCTTTAGAAAAACAAATCGCGGATTAAAATCGTGATGTTGAAGCAAAATAATCTAAAAGTTGATAGACTGCTTGATTAAAAAGTGAGGGAAGGAAACGACATGATTAAGCTACCAAACAAATGGAAGGAATTCATACAAAATCTAAAACAATATATCTATATTTTGTATCTTGCATACCGTCATCCGAAAACACCATGGTATGCTAAAGCATTATCACTCGTAATCGTCGCCTATGCATTAAGCCCGATCGATTTTATTCCAGATGTGATTCCCGTATTGGGTTATTTGGACGAAGTCATTTTGCTTCCCTTGGGTATTTGGGGAGCGTTCTCTTTAATACCGAATCATGTATTGCAAGAATGTCGGGTATCAGCAAGCCAAGCCCCTAAAAGGCTGCGGAAAAATTGGACAGCGGCGATTATCATCCTGCTCATTTGGATTAGTCTCGCGACATCGATTCTTTTCAAATGGGTTATTTGAAAAGAATCGAATAAACAAAACCTGAGTCCAAATGTTGTTGGACTCAGGTTTTTTTAATTTTCAGCGTTATTAAGGATAAATCTAATTGTCCATTGGCCCTTTTGATTCAATATCCCATGTGTAATAAAGGTTATATTAGGACTTTCGGGTCTGTAATGATTTAGTTGTGCTTCTATCGTTCCTTTATACTCGTTTTTGCTTACTTCCTTATACGAATCGGAATTCTCACGAACTAACGTATGTCCAATCCAAATATGCGGACTTTCCATTAGGCTCGTGGCATGAGGATTAACTTGAATATTCGAATTGGAATGGATCGTATAATGCAGCCTAATGTTTTGACCGTGGTTTACGATGGAATATCCATTGATCGTTAGCTTGATACCGTTATCTTCGATTGAACCTAAGCCCTGATTTGTTTGGGATTCAGCACTGACCAAAGTAAGGGAAGCAAAGAAAAAGAGCAAGCAACTGAATAAGGCGACACCGATGAATCGCATGGTATAGTTTGACAAAATCCTCATTTTACCACCATCCTTATTTTTCATTTATATGTCTTAAAACAATCTGAGTCCGAATGACAAAATCGGACTCGGATTGCTTAGAGAATACGGGCCTCTGTTGCGGAAACATCCTCACGAACATTTTATTTCTTTTTGGATAACCATTCCGCTAGTGCTTCTGCATCTGCACCTTTTACTAGGCCGGCTGGCATACGATCGCCGCCGTTTAAGATTTGATTCAATATTTCTGCTTTGGACATCGTTTTACCTATATGTTGAAGATTTGGAGCCGTTGCACCTTGAAGATTATCCCCGTGACAAGAAACACAACTTCCTTTGTATATCTTTTGCGGGTCAACAACCACGTCGGCTTGCCCTTGTAAGTTAGCATTTTCATTAGGGGCTGCGATCTTTTCCTTACCGCCGAGTCCATAAACTACAACCCTTGTTCCCCCTGTAATCACCGCGACAAATTGTTTGCCGTCAACCATATAAATGGAAGGAGCCATTTTGATTTGTTTTCCTCCGCTTTTCATGCTCCATAATACTTTTCCATTTCTAATATCAAGAGCATTCACCGTTCCGTCCGCTTCCCCGTAAAAAGCAAGTCCTGAAGCAGTACTTGTCAATCCACCATACATTGGATCGTCGGTGTTGAATTGATAAACTTTTTTCCCTGTATTAACGTCAATAGCTGTAATGTTACCAGAAGGATGTATATTTGCTGGTAAAGGAAGTATCTTCGTACCAGGAAAGGTATTGTTATCTTTCGCAATCTCATTACGGTCTTTTGCTGCTAACATTAAATTCGGACTATTAATACCCGGAATAAGTACATAGTTGGTTTCCGGATCATAAGTCTCTGGGGCATAGCTTTCTCCACCTGGTGTACCCGGCCATTGAAGCTTAACTTTATTCTTATCCTTCGGTGGTATTGAATGTTGAATTTTTACAAACGGTACCCCATCATAAATGGTTTTTCCAGTTTTTGCATCCCATGCATACCATTTCCCATTCTTTCCACCCTCAACTACAATTTTCTGCTTTTTCCCGCCGACCTCGGTATGGAGAACCATCGGTGTAGCGGCAGCGTCATAATCCCAAACATCGTGATTAACTTCTGAAGATGCCCACTTCAATTTCCCCGTTTTACTATCCAAAGCAACAATGGAATCGGTATAGGGATTTTTCCCTTTTCGATCATCATCGTTAAAGTCAGGAGCTGGATTACCCACTGCAAAATACATCATATCCGTATCTGGATCGAACGACATCGGTGTCCATACCGAGCCTCCACCTGTATATTTACCCTTCACCCAGCCCTTTCCTCTTTCAGGAATGGTCCAAAACGGTTCTTTCCAAAGTGGCTCGAGGCTATCTGCATTAAACGCCATGACGAAGCCTCGTGTACCATTATCTCCACCACTGCTTCCAACGTAAATGTTACCATCATAATACATTGGAGCCGAAGATTCATAGTATCGGTTTTCTAATTTTATGGAAGGAACATAATCCCAAAAGTTGACCATTTTTATCAGTTTTCCCGTTTTCGCGTCAAGTTTGGCCAATCGGTCGTCTATCATTAAGACATATACATTTCCATTGGCCACAGCGACACCTCTACTTGCTACGTTGGACTGCCATGGCAGACTATTAAGATGATCAAGTACATCCTTAGGGGGTGTCCAATCCCAAAGTTTCTTCCCGCTATCGGCTTTGATGGCAAACACATGATTTTTTGAACTAGTCACATATAAGACCCCGTTTTGCACGACAGGGAAATCTTCTTGTAAATTTGGAACATCTTTATTCCATTCCATGATATCCTGCTGCCAAACAATCCCCAAATTCTTTACATTGCTTTTTGTAATCTCTTTATAGGGCACATGTCGGGTATGTTGAAGGTCATAACCCCAATTTGGGAATCCTGTTTCCTTTACTTGATTTGCCTGGTTGGATTTCTTTGTTTTTACCTCGTTATTTGCAGTGTTCTGTTTATTATTGGTTTGACAGCCAACCATAACCATACTTGCCAACAAAACAGAACCTGTTGCCTTTAAAAAACGACTCACGAAAATACCCTCCTTACACTGTGAAAAATCAATATGAAGTGAATTCTGATGGTGAACTGTACCACTTTGTGCTTTATTCCCTCCTGAAGACAATTTATTTAAATAAGAACAATGGTATAATTACCTAAAATACCTAAATTATACAGACTGTGAACACTCCACCCTTGCCTTTTTTTTGATTTGAGAGAGAGATGTTTTTTACATCGTCTGCCTCAGATCGATGATTAAACCCTTAAAGATCAACCGTTTCTAAATTAAATTTTTATAATGCTGTGATGTGTGGACAAAAGCATTTTTTAAGCATAAAAAAGCCCCCTGTCAAAATGGAGGCCGCCGAACAACTGACGTTATTTCTTCTTCATTAGCCAGTCCCATAAAAAAAGACGACTCTTGTTCAAATTTTTGAATGTGGAGTCGTCTTTTTTCAATTTCACCATAGGGCAGACTCATTTGCATAATAAAAAAGTGCCTGTCACCGCCCTGTTCCTGTCGAATGAGATTCGACAGGAACAGGGCGGTGACAGGCACCATAATAAAATTTAATACAATGGAATACCCTTCTCTAAATATTCAATTTGTTCTTCTGTGAATTGGACATTTTCCGCTAGTAAGCAATTATTCAATTGTGCATTCGTATAGCATCCGACAATCGGAATTGTCGAAAATGGTTGCGATAATAGATAGCCCAACACTACTTGGGTCACGGTAAGCGAATGTTCTTTAGCTAGCTGTTGTACTCTTTTTAACCTATTTTCGTTTTCCGAGGAATCATTTTATGGCGGTTATCCCTTACTTTCATCCATTTTCCAATTGTTTTCTCACTTATACTAGGTTCGATTGGAAATTTATATATTTCTTTCTTGATTTTACAATGAATTTCTGACTTCAACAATTTAGAATATAAAGGCTAAATTGTTTGCTCTTACATTTGCATTTTCCTCATTCCATACAAATGTTCTAAAAATATAGATTGATATAGTTTTCCAAAATAAGTGGTTCATTTTAATCTTTTCCGTTTAGATTAGGATCAAGACGATTCATAAATTCATACTCCTTTTCAAGATCGCTCAAAGTTAATTCATAAAGATGTTTGTTATTTTTTTTATAAATGCCGACTTTGATGAGTTTATTTATTAAAGTTTGCCTTTTTAACTGGACTGCATTTCGAAGCACGGTTCCCATTTTCAACACCTCTATCCAAAATTTCTTTAAGCTTTTTCATTATAAAAAAACTCGTTTTGAATGTGTGTCGATATTTCTCGAATTTACCCAATTTTAACCAATTTGTTAACTTATAAAAATATGAGATAAAATTGTAAATAAAAAGTAAATAGTCGGCGGCAACGTGTAAAGAAAGACGTAAATGATGGTGGGATGGATCAAGTGAAAATGACGCTTAACTGGACATGCATAGGCCAATCCATGAATAGATGAAGGGGTTTTTGCAAAGTCTTCTAGTAATGAGTTCTATTTTCGGAGGAAAAGATGTTTTCATTACGTGGCGATGCTCATAAAATCTATTTAAAATTAAAAAAGGCGTCAAGGAATGAGCAATCGTTTCATTCTGTAAAAGCATTGAAAGAAATGGAAGAAATTCTAAAATTTTATCATTCCATTGATAGTGACACACTTAAAAAAATCTATCTTTGCATGATTAAAGAAAACAATGGATCAGGAATTATACCACTGCTCGTATCCTCAGGTCCATGGCTCTTACTCTTATTTTCTAAACAATTACAGGATTTTCTTTTCAAAGATGGAAGCTGGCTTTGGGTGTTTTTTGTTTTCATTTATATAACCATACTGACCGCAAGTGTAATCCTTCACTTTCACGAAAAATCTTGGGCTTCCGTACATATCGAAATCATTCAGGAAATTTTACAGGAAAGAAAAGATTCAACTTAGGACCAATGATATTTTTCCATCTCTTGTTTGAATGGCTATTTGTTTAAATAAAAAGGGAAACCAGTAATCCATTGGTTTCCCTTTAAGGTTCATCTTCTCATAAACCATCCCGCTATCGCCGGGAAGCTCTCGAATTCCTTCTTCATATCACGAAATGAAATCGTACCATTTCCTCTAGTAAGCTCCCAATCTAGCGGATATTCGTGGCAGTTCAATGGGGGCTTATGAAATGTATGGGTATAGAATTGGATGGCCGCTTCCTGACTGCTGGCATAGATAAAGACAAAAGCCTTTTGATTCACCTTTAAGGAGTAGATGCCTACCTTATGAATACCTAATGGATTGTTTTTAATCATTTCCGCTACTTTCTGATGATTGGCTTGGTCTAAGTCTATATTGGCTGCGTCGTCCTCTAATGAAATTTTCTTCTCCGCTAATAAATGATGGATGTAATGGGCCAAAGTGGATTCTTCAAAAAGGAAACAATCCTCGTACAGATCTTTCACAAGCATGTGCTAACACCTCGTTATTCGTTTCTTTATTCATCCGTACAAGGACTTTGTCCGTTTCGCTCTTCTATTCTTCCAGTATGCGCGTTGTAATTTACCTGGAGGAATCCGACAGAACCATTCCGGTTTTTCGAGACTATGATTTCAAGAGAATCATCATCGGAGCTCTTGTTATAATACCGATCACGATACAAGAACAAAATGACATCGGCATCCTGTTCCACACTGCCCGATTCTCGAATATCCGCCATCATCGGCCGTTTATCGGCTCTTGATTCCACCGATCGATTCAGTTGCGCCAAACAAATGATGGGACAATCAAAATCCTTCGCCATCGATTTCAGGGATTTGGATATTTCCGTCACTTGTTGATGAGAATTCCCGCCATAATTCTGACTGGAATGAATTAAGGTTAAGTAATCAATAAAAATAATCGGTTTCTTGTAAGGAAATTGATGCATCATCTTCCTTGTTTTCGCTCTCATTTCGGCAATCGTTTGCCCGGCTCCATCAAAAATTTGCATATGGGTTTCCGTCAGATCCCCAATCACATCCGACCATTTATTCTTTTGATTCTGATTTAGCATACTTTTCGGATTCCGCATTCTGGAGCGGTTAAAGTCCCCAGTCGAAGCGATTAATCGGGACGAAATCAGCTTTTCAGGCATTTCCAAGGAAAATACGAGGGGCAGAAACCCTGCCCAACCGGTTATTTTGGCAAAATGAAGCATCACATCGGTTTTACCCATTGATGGTCTTGCTGCCAGGATCGTCACTTCCCCGCCATGAAAGCCTCCCGTCATATTATCGAGCTTTTGGAACCCGGTTGGCGCACTATTCGAGGCTGCTGGATCCTCCCATGGTGCCTCATAGATATTGGCCATTGCCTGTTCAATGGAGGTGTGATCCTCCATCTTCACTTGGTTTATGTGATCCAATTCGGCAATGACTTTCGTAATCCCACAATCATTCATGGCAGCTAACGTCAAGATATTTCTCTTTTTCCGCTCCTTCCACAGTTCAAGGATAAGCTTTTCTGTCCTATCAAATTTCTCCACATCTGCATACGATAATAGCTCCGAAAGGTAAGACATTCCTCCGAAGGATTCAAGGTCGGGTAAGGTGGTCAAGCTGATCAAATCAATATTCTTGCCCGCACGCTTGAACTCCACCATTCTTCGCATTAATTCTTGATGCCGGGTCCCTTCAAGCTGTTCAGGCTGTACCACGGTATCCTTCAGTAAATAATCCTCTTTCATCAACGTTCCTAAGAACGTTTTTTCAGCGATACTCATTCCTTTTCACCTGCCGTTAGATCGAGTATAAATTCAGTTCGGATCTCTCTTCCAGCAGGAGGCGTATCGGTAAATGGCCTTGACTTATGGACAGGCTTATGGAAATCACCATATGTATCAATTTCTTCTACGGAAAGTAAAGATTGATTTTCCCAGTTTTTTAGAATCCCCACTAAATAGTGAAGCGTCCGCTTGTTATTGGCACATGCGATCTTCATGGCCTTTAAAATCACTTCTTTCGGCTGTAAAAAGGACGAATCATCTAACCAGGATAACAGCTGCTGTTTCGCATTCACGTTCGTAAAACCAAATCCATTGGCGTCCCAAAACTCCATAATTTCTTTCACATCATCTGTAAAATGACTTACTATGTCAGGATTGAAAGCATTTTGTTCTTTTTGCTCAAGGTTAGTTTGAGGCTGTAGGGGCAGATCGTTCAGTTCGTCTGATTCCATAAAATAGGGATCATTTTCCTCTTCCTCTTCCTCACCGAGAATCATCTCTTCTTGTTGATAAAAAGATTCATAAAGGCTGCGAATGTCCTGTTTGAGAATGGAATCCCCGACGTAACGGATCAGCGAGAGATCCTCGACCTCTATTAATTCGGAAGAAATACAATCGATAACCGGTTTCCCGCCTTTAAGCAGGTTATCTTTCCCCCAGTTCTTAATCGCCAGTTCTCTTGTTTCAGGATTGTAACGAATCAATTTGTGATGTTGGATGAAGCGTTCCATGATGGATTGAACACTCTCAATTGAATAACCTAAATCAAAAGCCATTTGTTTTTTCGTTATTTTATAGATGCCAATTTGTGTCGTTTGCGGGTTTGTAAGCAAATATAGGTAAAAGTATTTGTCCTCTGGGCTCATTTCCTCCATCACAATCGGATTCTTCCAAAATTCAGTCCGCACCATTCGATATTTTGCCACGATCAACCACTGTCCTTTCTTCTGCTAAAAATTTCTTCATTATTGATATAGAGATAAATGGCGTAAAAGGACGGTATGGTTTTTATAAAAATGTGAAGGTTTTATGACTGGTGATAATCCTTGGTAATTTATCTCCAAAAAAAAACACTCACGCATGCTGAGTTAACAACATGATGTGAGTGTATGATCGTATATGGATTATTCTCTATATTTGGATAGAAAGCTTGTTGTTGTTGTTGTTGTTGTTGTTGTTGTTTTTCTTTTTGTTTTTCTTTTTGCCCACGTATCGTATGCGGCAGTTGCAAGAAGAAAGGAATCACCTAAAATTACTACATAATCTAATGAATTCATGCCAAAAATATTTGATTTCGTTTTTAATAGTAAACATTACTGGAATCCACCTACCTATAGTTACGGCCTGTTAAAGTGGCCATGATTTGGTTTTTTTATTTTGTTGCACGATGTTGTTGTTTTTGTGAATTATTTCACAATGGTAATTATAACAGGTATTTATATTTGTAACGAGGAACCTTGTCACAAGTTTGTGAATGAAGAATATGGTAATGATGTCCGTTGGGCAACCACATACACCAAACAATAGATTGAAAGAATTTAGTTAAAAATAATCGATTCAACTCCTTATTGAATACCCTCCAGTTCGTCCAACAAGGAATTAATCGAAAAAATTTAAGATTCAAACAAATTCAGAACTGCTATATAATTATTGTAAGAATTCTTACAATATAATGATTGGAACGGAGATGTTAATTTGGTTAACTTTTATGCGTTTGTCATGTTATGTGTTTTTTTAATTATTTTACCGGGGCCCGATACGGCTATTGTGACAAAAAATACGATCTCGGTTGGGAAATTTGGAGGTCTTAAAACAGCTTTTGGGACTTGTTGTGCCCTTTGTATCCATACTTCTGCTGCAGCATTAGGACTTTCAGCAATCATTATGAAATCAGCCTTATTGTTTTCTACTTTCAAATACGTGGGTGCTGTTTACTTACTTTATTTGGGTGTTAAAGCTTTATGGTCTTTAAAGAAGAGGGATGAAATAGCAGCAAGTGTTGAGGTGAACACAAAAAAACAGCTTAAAAGCACATCTTGTTTTAAACAAGGATTCCTTACCAATTTACTCAATCCCAAAGTTGCTGTCTTTTTCTTAACCTTTTTGCCTCAGTTCGTGGAACCTGGGAATCATACATTTTATCCGTTTTTAGTAATGGGGATCACGTATATTGTCATGACGGCTGTTTGGTTTTTACTTTATGTTTCCTTAATTAACCGTATTAGTGCTTTCATGAAAAGACCAAAAACGAAAAAGATGATGGAAGGAATCACAGGTACTATACTAATAGGTTTTGGAATAAAACTTGCACTAGAAAAAGTTCATAACTAATTTATAACTATCAAGAGATGAGGAAACCACTATCGGGGTCAGTTTTGAGGTAGGAAACATCAAATAACAAGCTAAAAGGGATATTAATTCGCGTATGAATTGGTATCCCTTTTAGCTTGTTTACTTTTTTGGTTATCTGCTATTTTTTAAGACTTTGATAATTTCTCACTTCTTCAGGGTCTTTTTGTTAGACAAAAGATCAAATGATCTTTAGGATCTCAAACATGTAGATGATCTGCACGGTATCCACGCAGCCACAACACGCCTTTAATTGTCTAAGATAAAAACCCTTCGAAAATCATGGTTATCTGTAAGTATCTCTGATGCTATTGTGATGGAGCCGAATGGTACTTGAAAAATTTTTATTACTATAGGTTTCTCCATAGAAGTGTGCATCCTTATAAGTGTGAACCATATCACCATAGCTTCAAAAATCATTTCTTCAGACTCATTGTACGGTGCCCACTAGAGAATTTCCATAGGATTCACCTCATTTGTCGCCAACGAACGTCTTCTATATCCAATAGAATGGGCGTGCTCGAACCCTTCCCTTTTATCATAATGCAGCCTTTTTTCGGTATCACTGTCTTTATAGTTCACTGGTTACACTTAAAGGATTATTGGTTTTCCTTTACGTTTCATTTTTTCCATCAGTTTATGACCAAGCCCCTGTCCACGGGCATTTTTCGAAACGAAAAGGTAATCAATAAAGACAATATCCGAATCACCAAACTGGCTTGTATATAAATGGATTTATTGGAAATTGCTGCATACTTTTTGTTGCTTATTAAAACAATATTAAGTGAACTCGCCATTTAGTTCTTTATCAACTCATAGGAGGAAATTACTTGGATCACTTAATTATTGCAAGGTCTTTATTTGGGACCACTATGGCATTCCATATCATTTTTGCCACAATTGGTGTCGGTTTACCCATGATGATCTTGACGGCTGAATTGCTTTATCAAAGAACGAACAATAAGGATTATGCCATTATGGCCAAAAGATGGACAAAGGCATTTGCGATTATATTAGGGGTTAGTATTCCCACCGGAACCATTGCAGGTGTGCAGATCACCTTATTGTGGCCCGGTTTTATGAAAGTCATTGGAACCGTTATGGCATTACCTTTCCAAATTGAAATATATGCATTTTTTTTAGAGGCCTTATTTATGTCTATATATGTTTACGCTGCAGACAGAATTTCACCATGGTTCAGGAATGTAAGTCTTTTATTCGTGGCAATAGGCGGTTTAGCATCAGCTGTTTTAATCACAAATGTACATGCCTTTGAGGGGACCCCTGCCGGATTTGACATTAAAAATGGCAAAATTATTAACGTCAATCCTTGGGCAGCTTTTTTTAATCCCAGCTTTGGCATTAACGCTTTACACGTTGCTGTCTCTGCTTATATTGTTGGAGGGTTTATTGTAGCGATGGTGGCGGCCTTTAAGATGCTCAAAAGCGAATATGGAACAAGAGTATACCAATTCCACCAAAAAGCGCTCATGGTCGGACTTATTGTAGGCGGGCTATTCTCCCTATTCACCGCTTTAAGCGGACATGAAACAGCTCAATCCCTCTATAAATATCAGCCGGAAAAATTAGCCGGAGCGGAAGGCTTGTTTAAGACTCAATCCTACGCGCCTTTAACGATTGGAGGATACACGGACGCAAAAACGGAATCGGTAAAATGGGGAATTGAATTGCCATGGGGGCTAAGTTTTCTGGCTGGAAATCGTTTTGATACGGTTGTGAAAGGTCTGAATGATTTTCCCAAAAAATATTGGCCACCCTTATTCATCCATACCCTCTTTAATGCCATGGTGGGAATTGGCATGTTACTGCTTTTAATTGCAGCAATCGGCTTTTTTTGGAACAAAATATTAAAAAAGGAACTCTTTCCAAATTGGCTGTTGTGGATTTATGTTGCCTGTGGTCCACTTTCCATTTTGGGCATTGAGTTTGGCTGGATTTTTGCCTGTACCGGAAGACAGCCCTGGACGATTTATCATAAGCTTTCCACAGCTGACTCAGTAACAACGGCCGGAAATTTAGGTATTCTATTTATTTTGTTTGTTGCTATCTATATGGTGTTAGCGATCTCTGCTGTCTTAGTTCTTTTATATTATTTTAAAAGGAATACAGTCCTTGAAGATATCAATCGTACAGAGCAAAAAAATGTTTCATTTTCAGGCTCCAATACTTTAGGAGGAAAATAGATGGATGTTTACCTGGCGATAACGATCTTATGGGGTTTTGTCTTTATTTATTCCATTATGGCTACAATGGACTTTGGTGCCGGATTTTGGTCGATGATCTACATCAATAAAACAAAAACAAAAGCGACAAATATAGCAAATCGCTACCTTTCCCCTACATGGGAGGTTACAAACACCTTTATCGTAGCCTTAGTTGTCGCTATTTACAGCTTATTTCCTAAAGCCGCCTATACACTTGGCACCATTTTGTTGATTCCCGGGAGCATTATTTTGCTTCTATTGACAGTCAGAAGTGCGTTCCTGGTTTTTTCCCATATTGCCGAAGAATATAAAAAGCCGCTCACGTATATTTCCGGGTTATGCGGAATTTTAATTCCGGGCATGCTTATCAGTGTTCTGCCCATCACCCATGGGAATTTTGTTGATTTTTCAAATGGCGGCCAGCAGCTAAATCTGTCCAGGCTATTTTCAAGCTTAAACGAATATGCCTTTATGGCATTTGCCATTTCCAGTACGCTTTTTCTTTCATCGTTGTTATTGGCGGATTACTCCAAGGCTTCGAATGAAAAAGAAGCCTACGACACCTATCGCCGAGATGCTCTTATTATGGGACCTGTTTCTCTAATAACAGCCTTTTTAATCATGCTTACATTAAAAAATGAAAGCAACTGGATTTATGATAAAATGATGCAAAATTTGCCCATGTTGCTTTTATCCTTATTCCTTTTTCTTGTTGGAGGTCTTGGTTTAATCCTTCCTTCCTTTAAACCTGGATATAGAGGGGTACCGCGTCTCTCTGTTATTGCAGTTACACTTCAATATATGACAGCAAGCTACGTTTACGGACGTGCCCATTTGCCTTATATAGTCTATCCAGACATAACCATTCATTCAGCTTTTACAGACCCGAATTCTTTTCGGGCGGTTTTCATCACCTACATTGTCGGATTCGCCATTTTGTTTCCGGGCTTTGTTTACTTTTGGAGCTTGTTTATGAATGATAAAAGGTACCTAAGGATTAAAAAACCCAAAGCGGATATAAAATAAAAGGGCTGGCCATTACACAGTGATTGCAACAAATGTCCATCGTACATCATGGGAATTTTTTATTTTATTTCGCGTATCCATTTTTAAAATGTTGGATTCTAAACATAAAATGATTTAAGAGGTGGAACAAATATGACATTGAAACAACAAAAAGTTGACGTGACAGACCGAGTAATAGGCAAAATCAGAAATGGAGAAATGGAGTTATTTTTAGAGGATACCCCTATTGGAAAAATACAGCTTCCCGAAAATATACAATATGAATTAGAACATCATTTTGAAGCAAATCAGCAGAAAATATATCAGCATATCACCGTAACCGATGATTCAGATCCCAAATATACGGATTGTGATGATGGAGGCTGGTGTTAACCTGCTCTGATCCACCTTATCTGTTTTCCTCGTGAAGATTAAAACTGGCATATTAGAAGGGAATTTTTTGTTTAACTAAATTAATGGTCTAAAAAAATATAATTCTCCATTTTAAATCCTTCCAATATCTAAGATAGTAGAGCAAGAGAATTACAGAAAAAAGTAGCGGAACATCCACCCGCTACTTTTTCATTTAAAAATCGATATCGATCGCTTCTTTAATGGACCCTGAAACTTGTTCGCTTTCGAGTAATTGCCCTTCTTTCAAATCGTCAACTTCCTTAGCATCTTCCATGGCAGGCTCTTTGTTAATTGGATTAGCAGATTCAACTGGTCGAATAGTAAGTTCATTTTTTAGTAAGTTAATCTCACTTAATAACTCGCTTTTAAGGGACTTTAACAACGTTTGGAATTGATCCTTATCTAATTTTTGCTCACCGAGTTTCGTGACAAAATCCCGTAACTCGTTTGCTTGAACGGACCCCGTTCCAAGAAGATTATCATCAAGACGGGAGGCAAATTCTTGTTTTAGTAAGTTGATCTTACCTAAAAACTCTTCACGAAGTGTATCGATTAAGGAATTTGTCTTGCCCTTTTCCCATTGATCTAAATCCTGCTCAACTAGCTTCGTTAAATACTCCTCCAGTTCATTCTCCTGTGCTTTTTTCTCAAGAAATGAATACACCTTTGGAGAGATTTTCGAAGATTTTAAAGTCAACGCTTCCCCTTCGTCTTTACTTTCTGCTTTCATATTGATTCCTCTTAATCCATCCGTTTGGAGATTTGCAGCAGATAAAAAAATATTTGAAAGAGCGTAAAATGGTGCAAACATTTGTGCACCCAAATGGGAATACATATTGTTCAATTCGAAAGCGGATTTTTGTCCAAGAAGATCATCTTTGTTGCTCATATGTTATTCTCCCCTTCTTATGCGAAAACTACGTTTGTTTCATGTCTGCTTAAAATTTCTAGACCATATAAATTTAACTTTCTTGAATCAGGTAAGAATAAATGATTTTGCTCTCTAATTTCGACGCCATACCTGGTATCAATCGACTCTTCGATGAATCGTTTTAGGATTCCGGCTATTCCACCAATATAAACATATTTATAGACCTTATCTTTAGGGGATGGGAATATGTTTTCAATTTTCGTTAATAAAATTTGTGTATATTCCTTTAATGACTCATGGATTTGCTCGGTAAGATCCACTTTTTTCCCGCTATTTCCATCCCGTTGCTCCATTTTTGTTTTATCGATTGTTTTGATAATGAATACTTCTAAAGAGCGAACATCATCAAAGTACTCTAGTAATTTTTCATTTCTCAGTTTTTCGATATGTTTTAAGTACGAAATGTCAGTGAAGCAGTTCAATGAATCCCTGCTCTTAGGAGCTTGAAGTCCTGCTTGGAGCAAGGCAAGATCAATGGTCCCTCCCCCTAAATCCACAATTAGGGTCTCCTCGTTTTTAAATGAATTTGCCTCCTCACGATCTTGCAAATCAAAATCTTTTTTAATTGCCCAACGAGCAACTTCGCTTTCGATTCGGCATTTGCTTGTTTCCACGTGTATGGTAATGACTCTCTCTAATCCTGGTGTTAAAATCGTTACGTGATGCTCTCCTTCAAATCGACTGGCCATTTTATTTTGCATATCACTGAACTTATTCGTTTTCTTTAGCAGCCAAATTGGAAGCATGGTTGAAAAATAATGAATGACCACTCGATTATCTTCTTTGCTGTTTCCTTTTAATACATTGTAATAAGCAACGGAAGCCAGGAACATCACATAAGGAATCATAGATTCTGTTTTATCATGGAGCTTGTTGATATGAATGTTTCCTAACACTTGTTTTTCCGCTGAATCCCCCACCAGATAATATTTCTCTACACCGTCTATTGTGGTTGAGATGAGCATATTTTGAAGAAGGAATTGTGGGTCATTAAAAGTAGACGGAAAGTGGCCGTCTGCTTTTTCCTTCGTTATTTCTACTACATTTGTGGGAATCTCAAAATAGTAACCATCCACAAGGGTTTGAAAAATTGAATTACCAAAATCGACATTTTGACGTTTTATATCCATTATTTCTCCTCTTTTCATGCTTTTTCCTGATATTAAGTATATATTTTTCTTTTCTGTTTGTCTAAATTTGCTAATAATTTTTTAGATTTTGATAAACTGGTAGTTTAAGAGGAGGTGTTAAAAATAACAAGCGTTTCTACTTATTGTAGAAACGCAAGTAGGCAAAGCTCTAAAGTTTTTTATTACTGGTACTAGTACGATGGATAAGGGTATGGGTAAGGATAAGGATAGGAGTATGGGTAAGGGTAAGGGTAAGGGTAGGGGTATCCGCCAATGCCTGGTCCACCTAAACCAAGACCTGGATAATAACCAAGTCCAGAGCCTGGTCCACCTAAACCAAGACCTGGAGCAAAACCAACGCCAGAGCCAGGTGCGCCTATACCTGGACCTCCATAACCAAGACCTGGACCAAAACCAGCGCCAGAGCCTGGTCCGCCAAAACCAAGACCTGGAGCAAAACCAACTCCAGAACCTGGTGCACCTATACCTGGACCACCAAAACCATGTCCTGGACCATGACCATGCCCTGGACCATGACCGTGCCCATGCCCTGGACCAATCCTCTCATATGTTGGACTATAAGCATTATAATTAAGAATCACGTTCATCCCCCTCATTTAATTTACATTAAGCATATGCATATTGGGGATAAATTCTTGGGTATTCGTCCAGATTCTAAAATATTATATGATAAATGCGGATAGGCAAATTCAGAGTGTATTTTGGAACACATAAGAGGCGGATCGAGTTTTAGATATTAGAATAGAAAAATTTATCACATAAAAAAAGCGATCCCTGATTATTCAAGAATCGCACTACGTTCGCTTTAGTTGCTTTGTTTTAACGCGTTAATTCCTTAACTCTTTCCTCCATATTTCTAATATGCAAATCCATTTGTGGATAAGGTATATGAATGTGATTCTCGGTAAAAATCCTATTAATTCGAAAGTTGAGATTACTTTTTATCGAACCTAATTTATTTGGATCCTGTATCCAGACATTCAATTCAAAATCCAGTGAAAAATTTCCAAAACCAACAAAACTTACAGATGGTTCCGGTGTTACTAGAACAACTGGGGAAACGAGATGTTCTTCCATCGCTGCTTCGATTAGGAGGTCACGTACTTTTTCCACATCTGAACCATGAGCAACGCCAATAGGAATGACAAGGCACATTCTCGGGTCACCAAATGACCGGTTGATGACTTTTTGTTGTAAAAAATAGGAGTTTGGTACAATAATATGTTCATTCAGTCCTGTTTTGATAATGGTTGCTCTCATATTAATTTTTTCAACATCACCAGTAATATTCTCAATAACAACGCGGTCCCCGACTTTAATTGGTCTTTCAAAAAGTAAAATAATCCCTGAAATGAAATTAGAGGCAATATTTTGAAGTCCGAATCCGATACCGACGCTGAGAATTCCTGCAAATACCGTTAAGGCACTAAGATTAATTCCAACAGTGTTTAAACTCATTATAATGGCAATAATCATAATCGAATAATGGACAATTCGGTCAAAAGTAAATCGCGTACCTTTATCGAGGTTGTACCTGTGATATATTCCAGGTAATATCAAATTCGTTAATAATTTTGACAACCGGATCGCTAAGGAAATAATCAGGATGGCAACAATGATAAGAAAAAGAGTAACATCAACAGTTCCAATTTTTATGATTTTTGCAAACATCCATTTTGCATTAGAAAAGTACATAAGTAAAAAGATGAGAGCTCCATAGAATGTGAACCAATTCACCATACTCTTCAACGCGTCAAAGTATTTCGGAAATTTCCTTGCACTCCTCAAAAGAAACATTCGTATAAGATAAATTCCTAGAATTACACCAATAATAATAAACAAACTACTATAATCAAAAGCTCGAAACCATGCAGTATTTATTGAAAACTTCAACTACGTGCATCCCCTTACCATCTTTTAATCTGTAAAAACAGCCGATTCATATTATAACATTTATACTAATCTCATTCTCGAGGTATTTTAGCCCATTTTTTAATGATTTTGTTTGGTGAATGACTTCTCCCCATGCATTAATATATCATCACTAAATCAATATGCCCATATGCACATGTTGTCAATTTGATAAATGTGTTTTAATTGACAATCTAATTGTTAGCGAGTTATGATTCCTCCATCCCCTCCAGGGGGATAGGAAATTTAAAGAGGTGTTTTATTTGAGTTCTCATAAATTACCAGAAGTAATTAGCCGACTTTCAAAGATAGAAGGTCACATCCGTGGGATCAAGAAAATGGCCGAGGAAGGTCGAAGTTGTGACGAATTATTATTACAAGTTAGTGCCGTTAAATCAGCCGTTAATAATGTTGGAAGAGTTATTTTAGAGGATTACTTAGAAGACTGTGTAGTGGAAGGCATTAGAAAGCAGTCTGACCAGGAAACGGTTGAAAATATAAAAATAGCACTTAAGAAGTTTTTATAATATTGTTTCTTATTTTGGGGAGTGAAAAATGAATAGTATAAAATTATACAGTAAGTTCGTAAAACCATATTGGAAGCTCGTTGTTATTACATTGGTTATCGGAATTATAAAGTTTGGGATTCCCTTAACTTTGCCTTTAATTATGAAGTATTCAGTGGATTCGATACTTTTAGCAAAAATATCCTTGAGTCAGAAAATACTACACCTTACCTATGTTATTTCAATGGCATCAGTTTTATTTATAATCATTCGTTTTCCAGTTGAATATTATCGTCAATATTTTGCTCAAGAAATTACAAGTAGGATTCTTTATGATATTCGTGACCGACTCTATGGACATTTACAAAAATTGTCCCTTCGTTTTTATCAAAACAATAAAACTGGAGAAATCATCTCCCGTGTCATGAACGATGTAGAGCAAACAAAAAACCTAGTAGAAACAGGTATGATGAATATTTGGTTAGACATGTTCACCTTAACGATTGCTTTGGGTTTTATGTTTACAATGAATGTAAAATTAACTTTCATGGCAATCGCTATTCTTCCCTTCTATGCTATTTCTGTAAGGACCTTATATAAACGTCTAAAATTATTAACAAAACAACGTTCCCAATCTCTTGCAGATGTGCAGTCTTATCTTCACGAACGGGTTGCAGGGATACCAGTGGTAAAAAGTTTTACACTAGAAGAATATGATCAGAACCAATTCGATAAGAGAAACCAAAATTTCCTTAACAAGGCGTTGGCTGTAACCCAGTGGAACGCTTTAACGAATGCAATTATTAATACATTAACTGATATTGCTCCTCTCCTTGTCATTGCCTATGGGGGATATAAGGTTATTACGGGAGAACTTACTTTAGGTACATTTGTAGCCTTCTTTGGCTATTTAAATAATATTTATAGTCCTCTACGCAGGTTAGTCAATTCATCTACCCTCCTAACCCAGGCTACAGCTTCTTTAGATCGGGTGTTGGAGTTATGGAATCAACCTTATGATGTCTTGGACCAACCATCTGCTAAGGAACTGACAAAAGTTAATGGTGACATTGAATTTAAAAATGTTTGGTTTAGATATGATAAAAATTCGGATTATATTTTAAGAGACATAAATTTAACTATCCCTTCTGGCCGAACTGTTGCATTGGTTGGAATGAGTGGAGGAGGAAAATCCTCTCTTATAAGTCTAATTCCTCGTTTTTACAATATTGATAAAGGTAGTATGACTATTGATGATATAAATATAAATGACTTTACTCAACAAAGTCTAAGAAGTCACATAGGTATGGTGTTACAAGATAATATTTTATTCAGTGGCACTATCCGAGAAAATATTTTATTAGGTAATCCTTCTGCATCTGAGGAAGATTTGATTAAGTCTGCATTGGCTGCTAACGCCCATGATTTTATTCTCAATCTTCCAAATGGATATGACACAGAAATCGGTGAAAAAGGGGTCAAATTATCAGGAGGGCAAAAACAAAGAATTGCGATTGCAAGAGTTTTTCTTAAGAACCCGAAAATATTGATCCTTGATGAAGCAACATCAGCATTGGATTTGGAATCAGAAGCACTAATACAAGAGTCACTTGAAAAATTGGCAAAAAACAGAACAACCATTATTATTGCTCATCGCTTATCGACTATTACAAGTGTAGATCAAATTATCTTTATAAAAGATGGAGAAATAGTCGAGCAAGGAACTCACGAAGAGTTAATGAACAAAAAAGGATTGTATGAACAGTTGTTTAACATTCAAAATTTAGATAAAGGTAAGATTGAATTTGTGATAGAGTACTAGGATTGAGAGAAAATGATAGAACTAACTGGAATAGTGATTTAACATAAACAGCCTTTATACAAAGGCTGTTTAATGTTTATTTTCACTCATTTAGTCGAATAAGAAAAGGCTACCGAAGCAGCCAACCTTCTTAATTTCAAGAGCCGTTTTTCGAACAAAATTTCCAATTATTTTATTTCATACCAAATTGTCGAATTATAGTCTATCCATTTGTCTATTTGAACTTTATTAAAATATTTTTCTCCATTAATTGTAATGTATGGTATAAATTCATAGGTATTATAAATTGATGAGCTTCTTCTTTCTAAGTCTTCGTTTTTAATAATTGAATTAAGCTGATCAACAGATATACTTAAATATTCTGCAGTTTTATCAGTTGTTAATAAACCACTATCTATCCTGTTATTATTGGGCGTATCTATACGACCATACGCTTAGTCTATTCTACTTTTTTTCTTAGAAAAATTCTTGTTAAAGTCTAAAAAAGACCTCCATTTTGAATTAAATATAACATGATTCCTCCCAAAGTTCCGGTCAGTATAAAATCATGTTGGGATGTCGTTAATCCGATGAAAAACCAGGTAATTATAATGGAGAGAAACCATTTTGATGGAGAAACCTTTGACTGTTTCCATTGCTTATTAAAAATAATGTATTTGAGGAACAAAAAACAAACAAACGTTAAAATACTCGCAAATAATTCTTCAATTGTCAAAAGGCATCCCCCCATCGTTTTGATAACCCAAAGTAGCTATAGATCTCTCCGCATTGACAATACATGTCAATAGTATATTCATCTAAAAAAAATACTTTCACAGGCAATCAACAACAAAATAATACCACTGATGATCGTTCCAAATTGACCTAACGTAAAGGAACCAATTCGAATATTAGCAACTCTGCGTCCTAGAACAACCCCTAACCAAACCATTACGAAGCTTCCAACGGCTGCTGTCAAAGATATAGCTAAGGGGGATAAACCAAACAACCCCGCAGTTAAACCGTTCGTAATTGCATTTGCAGAAAGAGCTATGCCAAGTAAACATGCTTCCTTAAATCCGATTTCTCCTGATTGGTCCATATCTGCCTGTTCAGGGTTTTTCAAAATGGTACCTATGTTTTTTCTCCCTTCTAGACCGCTTTTTACTGTTTTGACACTATTTCTATTTGGGGTCGCTAGTACAATTATTCGAATCCCAATAATGATTAACAGAAAAGCACCAAAAAAGATTGGAAAAACTCCGGGAATCACTGAAGATAACCATTTACCACATAAAATACCTGCTTCACTAAAGAAAAAACAGATAACAGCGATAATTAAATTCGCCCGAACACCAATTCGAATATCTCGGATTCCATATGAAATACCCACACCCAAGTTATCTATACTTGAAGACATGGCAAATGCAAGGATTACGAGCCAATTCATTACTTCCACTCTCCTTCTTTCGCCATGTTATGGGAAAAAGAAGTAAAAGTTCCTATCCGTTGAAAATTTCTAAAAAAAAATCAACACCCATGAGGTGCTGTATGTTGACTGATACTCTCTTTTCATTTAACTCTAGCGATCTAGTTAGATAGTGAAAGTTGAGGATGAAATTTATGATGACGATAATTCAAGGAAAAGAACTTGCAAAAGAATTTTTAAAAAATTTTTTAAGATGAAATTGACATTTAGTGCAGCAAGCATAAGCTCACAAATATGTAAAAATATTAGTGTATAAAACTAGCACTAGAAAAAGTTCATAACTAGGTAATAACTGTTAAAATGTTTTCGAATTTATATGCGAAAGCATTAGAAAAAACCGATTAAATAACAATCGGTTTTTTCTGATTTCCATATAACGTCATCTTAAAGTAACGCCCTAGTAAGTGAAATACGGCTTAACTCTTCGAATATAAAATATTTATTCTGAAGTGATTGGAAAACTAAAACGAAAAGTTGTCCCAATACTTTCTTCACTCTCTACACGTATTTTTCCACCCATAGCCCTTACAATGCTATAAACAACCATCATTCCAAGACCCGTACCCTTTGAACCTTTTGTTGAATAATAAGGTTCACCAAGTCTGTCCAATTGTTCTTTTGACATTCCTATCCCATTATCTTTTATTAAAATCGAAACCTCCTTACCGTTGCTTTTTGCATCAATAGACAATTGACCACCACGGGGCATCGATTCAATTCCATTCTTGAACACATTAAAAAAACACTGATGAAATTTTTGTTTATCCCCTACAATAGAACCTAACAATTGAATATTGGTGATAATTTCAACAGAATGCTGGTTAGCAGTTGGCAAGAGAATGTTTACAACATGATTGAGCTCTTTCTGAACATTAATTTTTTCAACCTTTTCCAATGAAGGTTTTGAGAATGTTAAATAATCATTAATTACCTTTTCAGCAGAATCTAGCTCCTGCAAGATAAAGGATAAATACTCTTCTTGTTTTATCGATTGAGGGTCCTCTTTCAGTAATTGGACAAATCCCCTAGCTGCTGTTAATGGATTACGAATCTCATGAGATATAGCGGCTCCCATTTGTTCAACAGCTTGAAGTTTTTCTGACTTGACTAGTTTTTTCCTCATATGAATATTGTTGTTTATAAATTCAATTGTTATGGAGATCATTGCAATACCTAATGATGGAACCACTAAATATGCAAAAAAAGCATCAAATTTGTAAATTTTGAAATTCATAAACTGCAAAGGTAAAATGTGTAGAATACTCACGATGATCCCTAAAGTTACTGAAATATAAATACGGCGTAAAGGATGTTGTTTCCAAAATATAAGATTTACTTTATACAGTAAAATGGATAAAGGTAAGTAAAGTGCTACATTTAATATAAAGAATTTATCGATTCCATAAAATGCTCGAATCAAAACTAACATAAGTGACAACAACGGACCAATTCCTAAATAAAGACCTCCAATAATCACTGGAACTGCTCTTAGGTCTATAAAAATTGATGGTACTGGACGATAGGAGAATTGTATACAAGACCATATTAAGATTGTACACCATAAAAAAAAGAACCATTTAGGTATTTTAAAATTATATTTCGTCCCACACCATATTAATGCAATAAACAAAATCATCATTAAAAGGGAGAGATTAAAAAATAGGTGTTCTGTTATCTCCATTATTGCCCCTCCGCTTAATTGCTAAATTTTATTTTATTATAGCTTTGTTAAAAGCACAATATAGAGGGGATAAAATCTTGAATTCATAATATTTGAACCCAATATTTATGTATCTTTGAAATTTTTACTTTTTCCTGGTTAATTAATGCATGCTCTTTTCCCATGCACCTTTTATGACAACTTCCGTTTCCTTTGCAGCTTTTTCCAGGCTGCTGATTTCTTGTGCCGATAATACGATCTCGGTTGCGGATACGGCACCATCGATATGTTTCGACTTTGTTACACCGATAATCGGAACGGTTCCTTTCGCGATGGCCCAGGCGATCGCTATTTGTGCAACATCCACACCATGCTTGTTCCCCACATTCTCCATCATTTCGATTAAATTGGCCAGCTTATGCAGTACCTCCGGATTAAAAGCTTCTCCGCGTCTTGTCCCGGCCTTAAATGGATTTTGGGAACTATAGCTGCTCGTCAGCTCCCCTTGTTCCAATACCATATAGGAAAAGAACACGATTTTATTTTGATTACACCATTCAATAATCCCGGCCTCTTCTGAAGAGCGGTAGAGCAAACTGTAGTGATTTTGCACGGCAGAAAGTTGCAGTCCTTCCCTTTCAAGAATGGAAGCGGCCAGCTTTATTTCCTCTAAATTATGATTGGATACACCAGCGTGTTTTACTTTACCGCTTTTCATCAACGGAATCAGTTTGGCGGTCCATCTTTCCACATCTTTCGGATTGTGGATCCAATAAATGTCCACATGGTCAACGCTGAGCCGGTGCAGACTTTGATTGAGCATTTCTTCCACCGCATTTTCCGGCTGTTCACCGCGCGGGGTGAATTTTGTTGAAAGGTGCACATGATTTCTCTCTTTAATAAAATTCCCCAAAATGGTTTCGGAAGCGCCCATCCCATAAACGGCAGCCGTATCCCACAAATTAAATCCGGCATTCATGGCCGACTCAAAAACAGGCTGTAGGTCATGATCGGTTAGATTGTTGCCAAAAACGGCATCTCCCCCATTGACTCCATTTCCCCAGGACCAAGTCCCAAGTGCAATCGGAGGAATTTTTTCATCTCTCATTTGAACATATTTCATTTATAGCCCACCTTTGCAAGTTTCTAGCACTGTATCATTATCGTCATGTAAATTGAAAAAATTCAAGAAAAAGGATTGGTTGCTAACCTTCCATCAGGCGGAAGAGATCTACCCGCTATTCCAAAAAACGTATAAGTATTTAAATCAGGAATTTTATGCTTTTATTATATCCACATTATCCCTAAGCGCTTAAAAATAGTTGCCCTTTACGTATTATAAATAGGAGAAAAATCCCAACTTAGCTTTAAGAACATTTTGGGAAAGATACTAGTAACACTAAGATACTAAATGGGGTGGCATGAAGTGGAAAAACAAATTCAAGAGTTGTCAGAACAAACGGAACACAAAGAAATAGTAAAATATACGCAGCATGTACTGGAGGCTATTGATAAATTAACGGATGAGCATCGACGGATCGTATCTTTAAACTCACTAGCTGGGATAAAACCCAACGGGGAACGGGAACATAGTTTTTACAGAAGTATGCGTGATATAAAGCGAATTCTTATCACTGAATTAGAAAAAACCATTGAGGATTTTAAGCATCTTGGTGACAAACATTATGTTAGAAATTATCCAGATGGCGTAAAAGAATAACGAACAAATGGGCATGTGTTTTACTATTAACATGGAAATATAGCATTGAGTAACATTTCCCTTCTTCCACGGAACTACCAGCTAGAAGACTTATTGAACTATGGCCCCCCTATAGTCATCTGGGTCCGTGAAGGTCCGCTCTTTATCGGTTGGGGCGCTGGGGTGAGCACCAGGTTTGATAAATAAGCGGAGAAATCACTCTTAATCAGGAAATTGCACTGAAAATACCTTAAATAGACGGAGAGATTCCGCCTATTGACTCGAAAAAGGTGAAAATGGGAGATATTTCTTTGCATAACCGGAAATCCTTCCCTTATTTCTCCCGAAAAGAGCTCCATTCTGGATTTAACCGAAAAATCTCCGTTTATTTTAAATATCACTGGTTACTCTAAGCATTTTAAGATAAATTGTCTTATAAATTGTGGGTAAAATTGTTGGGGTGCATCTCCCTATCCAAATTTTTATGTAATTTCCACTCAAATGGCAATAAAAAATGAGTGTCAACTTCATATGCAAATTGACACTCATTTTAACTACCATTTTTAATGTTTGTGATAGGAAACAAGGCGGTCTATTTGGTTCGCCCATTTTGTTTAATCATTTTGTTTGTATCTCATATCCTTTAACAACTTATCTCATAAAAAAATGTCTTTAAGAATCAGCAATCTTATAATTTTTATGATTGACTATTGTTGTTAGAGGTACGTTTTTTTCTTCATTGTATCCGTATTCAACAATAACAGAATTTTCTCTCACAACCGTAACACTTCCATTATAACTTTTCCCTTCACGCTTAAATAAAATATTGTCCCCGATTTTAGCAGTTGCCATTTTATCACCCCGAACTTATTATTTTCAGCAAAGATAAAATGATGCAAGAACAATGAAAATAAAAGCTGTAATTTTTTCGAATAAAAAAGAAGGCTGCCGCAGCAAAGCCTTGTTAAATTCATGCCCGCAATAGTTTAACAAGAAATCTTTAAAGTTGAAGATTATATAAAGTCCGATTCAATATTTATCTGATTTTCTCCGCCAACTCTAAAATAATTCCCTCTGGACCACGAACGTAGCATAACTTATAACTTTCTTCATATTGCTCTATCTCACTAAAGATTTCCGTGCCCTTCTTTTTCAATTTTGCAACAATAGCTTCAAGATCTTCAACAGCAAAACAAATATGTCGGATACCCAGCGTATTTGCAAAAGGTTGCTGAATATCTTTTTCATCTGCCGGCGTATAAAATTTGACTAGCTCTATCCAGGCCTGACCATCTGGCATCCCCAATCCTACACATGCCGTTTTAACATCATTTAGCCCGACGATTCTGTCCAATTGTTCTCCATCCATTTCCCATTCCGCTTTCACTTCAAGGCCTAAATCAAGAAAAAACGCTTTAGCCTCTGAAAGATCATTTACGTTTATACTCACATGATCTATCCTATTGATCTTCATATCTCATACCTCCTATGTTCCTGTTATTTTCAATACCAGTGTTCGTGTAAGGTTTGTTTGAAATTCTAATTCGCTTAAATCAGGAAAATATCCTTCATCAAAAAACCTCCGTTAGCAAAAGAAGAAAGCCGCCAAAAATGGAAGCCAGATCTCACAATCTTTCTTGTAAAAATAGAACTTTATATACTTTTCAATATCTTCGCTGGATTTCCCGCCACTATGGAATTAGTAGGTACATCTTTCGTAACAACAGAACCAGCAGCAATAATTGAATTATTACCAATAGCAATTCCAGGTAGGATAACACAACTGCCACCAATCCACACATCATTTCCTATTGTTATTGGAATCGCATAACCACTCTTGTTTCTATCTTTAGGTTCAATTGAATGACCGGCGGTGTATAGTCCAACATTAGGACCAATCATACAGTTGTCACCAATCCTTACTTCTGCCATATCTAATATTGTACAGTTATATCCAGCATAGAAGTTGTCTCCAATGTGGATGTTGTATCCTAAGTCAAAGTGGAAATTATGCTCAATACTCGGATTTACTCCGACACTTCCGAATAATTCCCTTATAATTTCATCTTTTCTTTCTGAATCTTCGATTGGACAATTGTTAAACTCTTGAACAAGTTTATGGCAAATGATATTTTTCAAACTTAGTTCTTCCGTACCTCGTTCGTAGTAGATTTTCTCTTTATCCTCCATATCTAGTCTCCTTTCTTCAGTTATTTATAAAATACCACATTTTCTTCAAGTAACCTCTCACGTTAGCGGAACAAGAAAAGCGATTGCCCTTGTAGAACAATCGTACCCGTTACATCTATTTTCATTTTAAATCTTCGTTCTTTAGCTTTGGAACTTTTTGTCGAAAATCAATCTTTTACAACCATTTTTTAAGACGATAAAATAAATACATGGTTAATTATTTTGAAAATTAAAACTATTTCACGAAAGGGGTGCCGTTTATGTTGAAAACTGAATTTTGCCTGCATCAAAAGAAGATTATCACATTGCCAGCTGATGTCATTAAACAGATCGAGGAAAATCAAAATTTAGCAGCTTTGCGGGTTGATTTCGAAAATCGTTATACCCTTCAAATTATTGTGTTTCCAACACAGTGGGATTGCCCTACCCGGGATCTGGAAATTTCCCTTTATAAAAAGGAAGAGAATCATTTGATCCAGTTGAATAAATCATCTGTTTTAAATTCATCTCTATTGCCCTCCCTGTTGGGAAAACATTCCCTTCGAACGGAAAACGGCGAAATCTTGGAATTTAGTATCATTGCCCATTAACTCTTTTCCATTTTATTTGCGGTTACTACTATTAAAATGAACTTTCCATTTTTAATGTCAAAAAAGAGATTAAAAGTCATCACATAAATGCACTATACACCAAACTACAACAAAAAAATGTAAAGTAAAAAACATAACATTTCGCACCGCTTTTTGCGGTGCTTTGTCTTGAAAAAACAGCTGAATCTTATACTTTAAGTAAAATCCTTCACAATCTCTTGTGAGGAGAAATATCACATAAAAAAGGAGCAGCATTTAGCCACTCCTTTAACCAATATTTTCACGTCGTTTTTGTCTATTTCTTTGTAATTCGCTTTGTTTCCATATGTATTTTTGCATATACAATTTAAGCACTTCTGCCATTGACTTTCCATTTCGTTCAACAGCATCCTGAAAGGTATCTTTTACTTTTTGTGGAACATCGATCACTAATTGAACATTTTCTATATTAACTTGATTTCTCTTTTTACCTCCATCTTGTGTTTTTTCATTTTTATGACACATGACTTACTCCTCCTGCTGTATTTTGTTATGGATACCAACAATAATTCGAATTAATCTCAAGAGATAAAATATTTCAAATATTTTTTTAAATTATATCAACTGAAAACGCATACATTATAATTTTTTTATCTTCAAATTTCGACATAATTTCTTTTTCTCGATAAATGTGTTTAAACATAAAAAAAGAGGAGCATTTCAGCCACCTTTCGTAAAAAAATATTTACTTAATTCCTTGCACAAAATGCTACTCTGGGATTGGACAATTTTTGTTAAGCATCCAGCCATGGGCATTAAGAATGATTTTACTTCTCTAATGGGCGGGGTTTTTATTACTTGATTTTTCTATTCCTTGTTGAACTAAAACGCCCAGTTTACTTTAAGTGTAATGGTTCACAAAGTTCTATCTAATGAATGTTATTCTTTCTGAAATTACCTCCCTTAACTTCTGCCATATCATATACTGTTACGAAAGATTTTGGATCTATTTCGTTAATAATTTCTTTTAGTTTAGTTTCTTCTAAGCGGTTAATGACACAGGTAATTTCAATAAACTTTTCGTGAGAAAAGCCGCCATAAACCTCGTTGAATGTTGCACTTCGTCCTAGACGGTCACGTATAGTCTCCACTATTAATCCAGGTTGAGTTGTAATTATTTTAAAGGTTTTAGAGCCGCTCAAGCCTTCTTCTACTATATGAATCACCTTTGAAGCTATATAGTAAGCAATTGCCGATAGGATTGCTCCTTGTAATCCAAATACGGTTGAAACCACAATAAATACAAAAACATTTAAGAAAAGAATGAAGTCACTTGTCCCAAACGGTAATTTTCGAGATAGTAATACAGCAAGCATATCGATTCCATCTAACGCACCGCCATTACGTAAGGCTAAACCCATTCCGAATCCGAGGATAATACCACCTACAACGGTGATTAACAAAGTATCCCCTTCAATAATAGCTGGTGTATGGTGAAACACAATCGTACCAATAGATAGTGAAACAATTCCGATAATCGAAAAAAAAGCAAAACTTTTTCCGATTTGTTGATAACCTAACCAGATAAATGGGATATTTAAAATAGCAATCAGAACTCCTAATGGTAGTCCGAATAGTTCGGAACCAACAATACTTAAACCAGTAACTCCTCCATCTGATACGTTGTTTGGGATTAATACTGATTCTAATCCATATGCAGCTATAAAGCCCCCAATAATGACTAATAGTCCTCGTAAAATCAATTTTATTTTATTAGACCTATGCTTTTTGAGTGTACTCATATAAATCCTCTCTTCATATAGGTTTTTTACAAGTGTATCAAAAATCTTCTTTAATTACTGCGTTATTGAACTCCTGCCCGTTAGTGGAACAAGAAAAAGGCTTTACTCTTGGCGAAGCAAAGCACTATGAATTAATTTTTTATTAGATAAAATATATTAGCCCTGAAATTACAAAAGCAATTATGCCGATGAGACCAGATATTAATGCAATCCTTGTTCTAAAACTTCTGTCTTCAGAAGTCTCTGTATTAAAATTTGCTACTTGTCGGTCTCCATCTACCCAAGCCCCGATAAAAATACCTGAAATAATAATACCCACTATCCCTACGATCAGAAAAAATTGAAACAATAAAACTCCCAGTTTTTCAACACTTTACAAATACATACGCATTAAAATTATCTTTGTTCCATATAATTTTTTCGATACAAAATGGAACAAGAAAAAAAGTCGCCGTAACGACCACTAATTGATGTACAAAAGCACTCCGTTACTTAAATTGTAATTCTTCACAAAATTTTTATGTTAAAAAAGGACTGTACTAAATTGAACAATCCAACAGCGAAAAATTATTTTTAAAAACTAAGAATTCTTGATAGTTTTTATAACTTTATCAGCAGAGTAGGCTGATAAAGGAATTGCTATTATGAATATAATCCACATACTCATTACATCAGCTGCTGGGCTTAAAGGAACGATCTGATTGAAAATATTGTTAATGATATTCAAGAAAATATAGAAAAAAATGCACATTAAGAATACAAAAACAAGTTTTATTATAATCTCCCCTTTTAAATCAAGCCAATTTTAATCAATAAACTCTGAAAAGTCATAAATGTAGAATTGCATTAGGTTCGTTCGTAAGTGCTTCCGAATGATCCAAACTCGCTTTAATAATCTCGTAGCTCATTATTAGCACCTCCCTGTTTGCTACCAACGTAATAACTGATTTCTTTGTATAATTCAACCTAGCAATTGGATTATCCTTCTTCAAGTAAACTGCCCCGTTTGTTGAATAAGAAATGGGATTGCCGCAGCACCCCACTCATGCACCCAGCTATTTGAATATAGACTGAAAAAAATTATAGCTGTTATATCTTTTCACTTTTTCAAACAAATACTGCACTCCATACAATATATACGCTTTATAGTGTATAAAAATAAAGAATTGAAAATAGTTTAAACGATTTAATCGAACAATTTTAAATACCTTAAGAATAGGTATTATACAAAAAACAAATAATCCGTCAGCAATCACATTAATCAATGCAAATTTTTTAAAGTTTCCATACGAAAATTTAAGGAACCACATAGAGATAGGAATGTAAGGTCCAATATCAAAAGGAAGTTCATCCCTAATAAATGATTGTGGCTTATCGTAAAACCTCCACCACTTCTTCTTACGTCCATACAAATGATTAATACTTTCAAAAATGCCTATAAAAACACTCGCTAAAAAATAACGTTTGATACTACGCCTACCTATAAATAATAACGATAACCAAGGTATCAGTATTACAAATATATTAAAAACTTTGTGTCTCTTTGAAGCCATATGTATATTCCTCCTTACCTAATTATTCTATTCTTTTTAATGTATCCCAAATTATAGTTAAAAAATCTTATTGCTTCTCGAACTAAACTGCCCCGTTACATAAGAAAAGCCGCCAAATAGGCAGCTGGAACTTCAACTCTTGCATCAGTTTGTTTAAGAAAGCCCTTGAATTTCGCATTTTAAACGTTCCTTTAATCCAACTTACTTTTTTAAGTTTTCATTTTAAGGTAGCAAACCAACCGCCGAAATTATAAGTTTTGAAGAAACGTGTAACATGTTGAAAACCTGCCTCATTCAATAATTCATTAATCCTTTCTTCCGACACAATAGGAATTTTATAAAAACTCTCCAGGAATTCACTGATTTCCTCGGGTGTACCCCCTTTACTTTGAAAGTGCTTTTTCCAGGCTTCTACTGATAATTGAAATTCAACTGAATCTTTGTCACCATACAAACTTACAAGTACCAAAGGGGACCCTGGCTATTCTAGATACCATTTAGAGGATTTTTGGAATCTTTTGTAAACATCGTCCAGCCATCCTGTATTTTGTTCTCTTTCCAACTGATGATTGGTTAATATCCAATGGGTAATATCCATTAGTTCCTCTTCAGTAAGGACCCTTTGAACATTTGCTAATTTGTCCAGCCAAGCAATGGCATAAGATTTTTTCTAGGAGATTGTAGACTTTATTGAAATTGTCAAATTGTTCGTTCCCTAAATTATTTATAGTATTTAAATATATCCAAGATGCAACCCAATTATCAATATCCAATCCCCTTCTTCAAGTTCAAAACTATTTGCAAAATAAGACGTTTGTTCAACTTCCTTTGTCCATTTGAAAGACATTTTTCCACCTTCTAATAAGTCATTAAAAAATATAGCGGATCGTTACAAGAAATCACTTCATAATTTACACTTGATTGCAATTTTTATTTTGGTTGCTGAAGTTTAAAATGGAAACTCCTAACTGAACCTGCCGGTTGGCTCCAATATAGCGGGATATGAATTTTTATCGTCGATGACATACAGAGCATTTCCGACTGCAAACATATCAACGAATGGCTCTCCGTTGTGTTCTTCGAAAATAGACAATAGAAACGGACCAGCTTTCTACAATTAAAACTCTTCTTTTAAAATAGAATACATTTTTAAATCTTGATGTTTTCCCTTTACAAACATCCCTTTTCTAATGATCCCTTCAAATGACATTCCCGTTTTTTCCATCACTCGTGCTGAACCGATATTTTCTAAAAAACACCTTGCTTGAATACGAACTAAATTCATTTTTTCAAAACCGAATTTAATTACTTCTTTTGCTGCCTCAGTAGTTAAGCCCATTCCCCAATAGTCTTGAGAAATAACATAGCCGATTTCAGCAATTTTGTGATTTGGTTGCCACCAAACAAAGTCGATAGTCCCTATGAGTTTTCCATTTTCTTTGTATTCGATTCCCCAAGGAGCCACTTGACTGATTTCATATTTGTGTAAGACAAAGCCAATAAATTCTTTTGTGTCGGATAATGTTTTATGTGTATTCCAAGTAACATACTTAGATACTTCTTCATTTGACCCATATGAAAACATATCTTCAGCATCATCTAAAGTAACTTTTCTAAGGACAAGACGTTCAGTTTCTAATATCGGTAAATCACCATATATTTTATCAATCTCCATATGATCCCCCCTCCAATTTAACTCGATAAACACTAATTCTATAAGGGTTTGTATTACTCCTTCATGTTGAAATAAACTGCCATGTTCGTGGAACGTTAATGGTGTCGTTAAAGGATTATTACCATTGAATTAAGAATATAAAGTAATAAAATTCTAAAAAATTGGAGAGTGGAAACATGATTCATGATATGAAGGAATATATAAAATATTTAGATGGGATTCATAAACGGACGATGCAATATGTGAAAGCAATACCTAATGAACTCCTAGATTGGAAACCTTCTGAAGAAAAATTTTCTACAGGAGATTTATTGCGGCATATCGCATCATCTCGACTAATGTTTCTAGGTTTATTTGAACATGGTTCGTGGACGTACACAGGACATGATCCTGGTAAAGGAACTTCTCTTGAGGATATTTCAAATTATATAGAGGCAAGTCAGAAAGAACTAACAGAGGGTCTATTAAAAGTTGCCAACGATATATTGACAAATAAAGTTTTAACCCTTCATGGTCATGAAGTTAGTGTTTGGAGAATACTTATGGCCATTCCAGAACATGAAATCCATCATCGTGGACAAATCTCTACTTATTTGCAAATAAACAAAATTGAACCTCCTCAAATTTTCGGCTTAAAAATTGAGCAAGTTAAAACATTGTAATTTAAGAAAGAGCTTTGGACATCAATTTCGTTCCGTTTTTTTAACATAAAATCACATAAAACCTTCGAAACAATCAATTAAACAATTCGATAAACATAAAAAACGCTTCAAGCGAACAAATCTAAAGGGTTCCGTTTTGAGGTGCTTTTTCCGAAATAATAGTCGTATTGGCATCGGTTTAAAAAAGTAAAATTAGCGGAGATTCTTCGGTTAATTGCAGAATGGAGCTCGTTTCGGGGTACATAGGGGGAGCTTTTCTGATTATGCAAAGCAAAATCCCTCATTTTCGAATTTTTTGAGTCAATAGGCGGAATCTCTCCGTCTATTTAAGCTTTTTTTTATGATAATTACAAATTAAGCGAAATTTTTCCGCCTATTTATCAGCTCGGATGCTTAACATGATTCCGCAACCGATAAGTGCGGACATCCTTGATCCTAGATGCGGTATCTGCAGCATTTATCGACCAGCTTATAAAGTTCAATAAAATTAGTACTCAAAACGGCACTGTAACTGACAGAAGTTTTGACCCTCTTTTTTATTCGTACAATACCTGAATACGGAACCCATTTCGAACAAATCACAGTGCGTTTTCTTGTGTAAATATATTAAGATTTTAACTGCGAATCGACTACAAAGGCTGGGTACATATTGACGATCAAATAAAAATTTGTTTCAAAAACAAAAGTACAAAGGATCACACCTCTGTACTTTTTGCATTTTGGAAAAAAATCACCCATTTATTCTTCTTAATCCATATTCAGTTGTTTTTTTGCCGATGATATTTAGATATGTTCTGAAACTCTTGATCTCAAAATCTCTATAAGTTCTTCATCCATAAATGTATAGTCATCAGGAATGTCTAAACAAATGACTTTCTTAGCTCCATTTAGCATTGGTCCATATTTTTCTCGCAGTCTTCTGATGTGTTTTTTTTCCATGACAAAAATTATATCCGCCCAACCTATATGTCCGCTAGTTACTTTAACGCGGGCATTTTGCTCTGTCCCCGCCGATCGAACTTGATGTCCGTTCACTTCGTGGAAAATTTTCTCTGCAGTTAAACTTCTCCACTTGTTGCGACTACAAATAAATAATAACTTTATTTTTCTCACCTTCCTCTTTATGATCATATCGTTCTTTCAAGAACTTTATTTCTGATACTTAAAGCCGTAGTAATACTGCAGCTGGTTGTTTAGGGTAAGCACCTAACTTTGAAGAAGAAGATTTTTACCGTCTTTTAAAAGGGATTGTACTATCGTCCGAAAAACAAACAAGCGTATTCAAAGAGTAATAAAAAATAACCCTGGTATATCTAAGTTGCTATACTTTTCCATTCATATGCTAATCTATTCTTTAAATTATTCCGGGACGTGAATCCGTATAAGAATTCACGCTAGAAACTTAGTGTAAATCACCTTATTGCTACCCTTATCAGAACCCGTAAGCCTAATGTACTGGTCTTTTTAGTGATGAATTTTTTTCGTAGGTTTTATATCCGGGATTACGCTCGAAAGAATGCGTTACTCTTTGTCTTCCGTTTTTTTTGCTTGGTCGAATTTTTCCTGAAGTTCCACCTCACGGTCTTCCTCATTGTCCCGGATGACTTTCGCCAAAACGAACGCAGCAGAAATCGCCCAAAGCATAGACCCTGCATAATAACCCTTTTCAACCAATTGCCAGCCAGCGTTATAAATTCCAACGATAATAAATGATAAAGCCAAAACGAATGATGTCCAAGCCATAAACGTGAAAGCTTGAGTATTGCGTCTTCTTTTTTTCAAAATTCTCACATCCATGCTTTTTATCATCATTGTATTAAATTCGTGAACAAAAAATGTTCTTTTCTAACATCACATTTCCTGATAGTTAAAAAACGGCTTTTCTTTAACTTTGTGGAGAAATACACTTAACTAACTTGCCGTTACTTCAATAAGAAAAGACTCCAGTATAGGAAGCCATTTATCTTTTTATTTATAAATCTTTCTGGTCAACATTTAGTTCAATCAAATTACCATCTGGGTCTGCACAGAAAATTTGTGCGAATCCACTTTTTCCGTACGGTTTTTCAATGATTTCAACTTCATTTTGTTTTAACCATTTAAGAGTGTCATAGTAGTTCTCGACTCTAAGGGCAAAGTGACCTTCTCTACTGGATAAGCTTTTATCCTGCCGAATGGTCTGTGAAGATGGTTCAACTATTAAGTGGATTTGCTTCCCCTCTATTTCATACCAGGCACCCGCAAAATCAAAATCAGGACGAGGTATCTCTTTTAAACATAAAGTATTCGTATAGAAATCTTTTGCTCTTTTCAAATTTGTGACAGTAAGACTTACATGATGGAGACATTTATATTTAATCAAAACCTTCACTTCTTTCATTTCAATTCATTTAATTTTTACTTTACTTACAAAGGATCAAACGATTTCGCCTTACTAATTCCAAAGCAATTAAATAAATAATAATATAAATTGGAAAGGAATAAAAAACACTCCATTTAACAGTGGAATAAAATCCAATCCATTCAAATAAAGGTTCGCCTAAAAATGAAGTCAATGCGGAATAAATTACCGCCTTAAAAAAGGGATTAAAAGTTGGTTTAAATTGTAACCAAAGCATAAGAGTGACAGGTATTAAAGTAAAATCCCAAGGTAGAAACGTTGGAATGGTAGGCAATACTCTCCCAGAATAATGCCAAAGCCCAAATATCAATCCCAAAAAATCAAACCAAGAAGCAACAATTAACCCAAAACTTCCAGCTAAAAGTAATCTTGCTTCACTTCCACGTTTACGAAGTAAAATCCATACAATCCAAGGAATTTATTGATAAGGCTGCTGAAAGCCAAAACTCCCGGTGCCATAACGTATGTCCATTCCAGTAGTTTATATAATCCACTTCTACTCGATGGATTCTTTGAAAAAACTTATCAGAGTTAATAATCTCTTCTTTACTGATTAATTGTTTCACTTTATAGTCACCTTTAAAAAGATAATTTCTATACCAGTTTCCCCCATCCTTGTTCACCTATTCTGCTCCATTAGGAAAGCACAATGACAGCTTTATCATTAACTCTCGCACTCCGTTAGTGGAATGAGAATCTAGCCACCTTAATTCGGGAATTTTCTATTTAATAAACTCAATAATAATTGTTTCATACCCCACCTCATTCGGTTTTAAATTGATTTTACCATTTATAAACAATTTTCAGAATACAAAAAGAAAGCAAACCCCATAGATGATTACAACAATGGCTGAGAAAAAACAAAAGCTGCAGCCAAAATAGGCAGCAGCTTTTGTTAACATACTAGAATTTATTGTAATAGCTCCTGATAGTTTTGAAACCTTTGTTTTTAAAGTTATATAGACTTTAAATTTCACCGCCACATATAGTCATTCGCGTTCCGGATAGAGTACTCGGCTAATAAATTCCTTCGTCCGATCCTTTTTTGGGTTTTTGAAAAAGTTTCTCGCTTCTCCTTCCTCGATGATTACTCCTCCATCCATAAAGATAATCCGATCGGCCGCTTCCTCTGCAAACTTCATTTCATGGGTAACTAGCACCATTGTCATGCCTTCTTCGGCTAGACCCTTGATAACCTTTAAAACCTCTCCAACTAATTCGGGATCTAATGCGGATGTTGCTTCATCAAAAAGCATTACTTTAGGATTCATCGCTAAAGCTCTGGCAATGGCTACTCGTTGTTTTTCTCCACCAGAAAGTTGATGGGGGTATTTATAGAGGTGCTCTCCCATTCCAACTTTATTTAGGTAATAAACGGCTTGTTCATGTGCTTCCTTTTTGGATTTTTTTCTAATTTTAAGCTGTGCGAACATTACATTTTCTAAAACATTTTTAAAGGAAAACAAATTAAATTGTTGAAATACCATTCCAATATCTGCTCTTATTTTCGCAATATGCTTTTCGTTCCTTTTAAGAATGGGGTCAACAAACTTTTCTCCATCTAAAATGATTTCACCGCTGCTTGGCTCTTCCAAATAATTTAAGCATTTCAATAGGGTTGATTTACCTGTCCCAGAAGGTCCGATAATGACTACCTTTTCTCCTTTTTTTATAAAAAGATCTATTCCCTTTAGTATTTCTTTATTTTTAAATGATTTACGGAGATTCTTGACCTGGACAATATAATCATTCATTCAAATGACATCCTTTTCTCTATCATTCTTACTAATTTTGCAAGAGGAAAACTAATAATAAAATAAGTTAAAGCAAGGATTGAATATGATTCTATTGTCAAAAAGCTCTGTGACGCATATGTTTCAGCCCGAAGAGTGATTTCGCTAACGGTAATTAATGATAACAAGGATGTATCTTTTATCATCATGACCAAATAGTTCCCAAACACTGGAATGGCAGCTCTTAATGCTTGGGGCAATACAACTTGGTAGTATGCTTGTTTTGTCGTAAATCCTAGTGATAAAGCTGCTTCTTTTTGCCCCTGATCAATGGCAAGGACACCTGCACGAACGACCTCGGACAAATATACACTATAGTTAAGTGCTAAACCGATAATGCCTGCCAATACAGGATTGAGCTCCATTCGAAATTCAGGTATAAAAAATTGGACGCCAATCATGATTAACAATGGCACAACATAATAAATAAAAATAAGTTGAACTAATAGAGGTGTCCCTCTAATTAGTTCAAGTAATACAACCAAGACAAATCGCAGCCATTTAAACTTGCTTAAACGCCCCATGGCAATTAAGATTCCTATAATTAGAGCAATTAAAAAGGCAAATATAGTAACCTCAAAAACAACCCACAACCCATGAAGCATATTTGGTACCAGGTCATGAACTGCCTTTGGAAAATTCAATGCTTTTAAAACATTCAACTATATCACCCTTATTTAATATTTGTCATTTGATCTTCCCCAGTAGGAACCATAAAAGTCTTATCAATCCCATATTTATCAAATACCTGTGCGATAAAACCATTATCCTTTAATTTTTTCATTTCTTGATTAATGGCATCCAGGAGTGAAGTATCAGAACTTTTTGGCCCTGCAACAGCAATCATTCCAACATCTTTTGATTGATAATCAGGGGCTAATTTTAATGACAAGTTTGCACTCTGATGCAATGTGTAAGATCCAATAAATCCATCCAATAATGTTGCATCGACCTTACCTGTATTAACGGCTAAAAGCATGTCATTGGTTGAAGTGAATACAACCACTTTACCAATCTTACCTTCTTGTGCCCACTGGTTGGCAGTCGCAACAAATATTCCGCCCTTTTGAACAGCAACCGATTTATTTTTTAAATCTGAAAGAGATTTAATGGAAGAATCGTTGCTCACAACTAATGATTCTCCTTCTTTAAACCAGACATTACTGAAATTGATAACTTTTTTTCTATCAGGATTAACATAAATTCCTTCAGCCGCAATATTGATGCTACCTTTATTTAATTCGACAAAAAGTTTATCAAAATCAATTTGTTTCCATTCTACTTTCTTAATTCCAAGATCTGCGGCAATCTTATTAAATATTTCAATATCCATCCCCTTCCATACTCCATTATCAATATACGTAAACGGTGCCCCTTGACCATCTGATCCTATCGTCAACACACCGTTTTGCTTTGCTTCTTCTAATTGGTTAAGGGATTTTTTACTGGCGTTATTTGATGTAGAATTACCACATGCTGAAAGACCGATTAACAATAAACATGCAAAAATACTAACCATCATTCTTTTCATACCATTTCCCCCTTTGTTTTTTGAAAAACTCTCTAAGTCCTTACCAGCTTGTGCTCGCACTTGCCAAACAAATGTTACGAATGACCGTTTCCATTAAGGTTCCGTTTAAAGGCCTCTGGGTCACATTTGTACTCCCATTTCAAACGAATACGTCTCATACATAACTCGTGTTAAATCCTCTACATTCGGTTGCACCAATGGCACAGGCGGCAAGTATTTTGCCGCAGTACCAGGATCCTTAAGCCCTGATGAAGTCAGTAAAACAACAACGGTATCGTTCCTGTTTATACGACCATCAAGAAGTAAACCTTCAACGGCCGCTACTGCCATTGCAGACGATGCTTCAGCAAACAAACCTTCTTCTTTTGCCAACCGTTGCTGCATGGCGAGCGTTTCCTCGTCCGATACTGTAAAACCGCTGCCTCCCGAAACGTATAACGTTTTTAATCCTTGATAGGTGCCAACAGGCGTTGCAACAGAGAAGGCCACAGATGGACCACTTGGCACTTCGAGCGGCACCCTACGCTGCAGTTCCACTGTTTTGGCTAGGGCGCCAAAAGGCTCGATGGCAATCAATTTCGGCAGCTTGTCAATCAAGTTTAACTGCTTTAGATTGAGAAATCCCTTCCAAATTCCAAGCAAAGCATCTGCATATGCGGTGGGTACCAGAATCTTATCAGGAACTTCCTTCAAGTCCTCGATAATCTCAACCGCTATGCTTTTATAACCGTCCAGAGCGTATGGATTACTTCCGATCGGGGGATAGACAAAACCACTCATCGGGTACCATCCTAGGTTTCGTACCCCATGTTCCATCAACGTCCAGCGATCTCGTGGCGTAGGTGTTGCTACTAGCAACGCCCCGTACGATTGCATTAAGGTTTTCATCGTTTGCGGGACGGATGTCGTCGTAAAGGCGATACATGGCAACCCTGCGCGTGCCGCATAGGCCGCAGTAGAAGCTCCGTGGTTTCCTGTGGAGGAGACGGTGATCACATTTGCCCCCATCTCTTTCGCTTTTGTGACTCCAACACTACAGAGCCGATCTTTATGAGACCATGTGGGATTGCGGGACTCATCTTTCGCGTATAGGTTGACCATACCAAGTTGTTGTCCAATTCGCTCCAACCGGACAAGCGGTGTGTTCCCTTCGTTTAGAGACACGGGAACGGTCTCTTGTTTTACCGGGTAGAGGTAGCGGTAAGACCAGATTCCCGGTTCATTCGGTTTACGAAGAGTATCTCCTTGTACCCCCGCATTGAGAGCCTTTTTTTGGACATCTACTGTCGTCGTGTAGTTGGAAGTCACTCCTTCTTCAAGACAATGAGGACAAGCGCCGAAAGCCCAATCGGCCTTCGGTTCACGCCCGCAGCGAATGCAAAACAATTCTTTATGTTCGCTCATCGCTTTTTACTCCCAAGCACGTAAAGCTCTTTTGGCGACTCTATGAATAGGCGGCATCCGTCTTCCGTCACAACCAGTGTGTCTTCTACTTGCACTCCGCCCCATCCTAACTCGTAATACGGTGTCTCTAGGCAAAACGTCATTCCAGCCTCTAACACTTGCTTGACCCCTGGCGCAACCGTCGGGCTTTCGTAAACCTCCATTCCTATTGCGTGCCCTACATGATGTCTTTGATAATGTGGAATGCCCGCCGCGCGGACACTGTTTACCGCGATGTCAAAAAGCGTTTCCACAGAAACTCCCGGACGGACGGCCGCTATCACATCCATCAGCCCTTTATATATCGCTGAATAATATCTCGATACCTTTTCCGACGGGGTCCCCACTACTGCTGTTCTCGCTATATCCGAGCGATACCCTTTATACACACACCCAAGATCAAATCGGATGATATCTCCATCATTAATCATTCGTTCGGTAACAGGTGTATCCGCATACGCTGAGCGCTCACCGCTTGAAATAACCGTAAAAAAAGGTGATGCTCCTTGTGACACAACATACTGCTCGTAGGTCTGGGCCAACTCCCTTTCTGTCATGCCAATTTCAAATCGTTGACATACTTCTTCGATACCATCGCGCGCAATTTCCGCAGCTCGTTGCAAACATTCCACTTCTTGTGCTTCCTTTAGCGAGCGACTTTGTTTCAGCAAGCCCGCTCCGCGAATGACCTCAGAAATGTTGAACTGCTCCTGGAACTGCAACCAACAGTCCACGTTTATGCCGTCTTCTTCAACGGCTATTCTTCGAGCAGATGGGGCTAACTCCAGGAAAGCCCTATTCAATGCCTCTAAAGGTGTTGCCTGAGATTGATCATAACGTTCCTTTATGGCGTGTGAATTGGAATTTAATCTACTAAATACAAATTGAAAGTTTCCATAACCAAAGAATAATGAAGGTGGAAAGCCTCCTTCTATAGCTGAGGGTAACTCCGCCCTCCCTGCAATCAATCCCACACGTCCTTCTTGGTTCACAACCGCGTAAACCTGTGTCCCACGTAAAATTTGATGACTGATGCTGGTGTACCCTGTCAAGTACTGAATACTTTCCAACGTGGTGGCGATGAGCAGGTCAATATCATTTTCGACCATGGCTTTACAACAGTTTTGTATTTGAGCTTCCGTATTGCGACTCACGGCAAGCATCCTCTCTTTTTCTAAACTTTGTAATTACATCTTGACTTAACCAATCTATAGTCTAGTAAAATTCTTCTAGACTATTGGAACTTCATCTTCCACCCGAAGTTCCTTTAAGTACTTGTAGATACTAAACTTGGACACCTGTAGACGGGCCGCTACCTCATCGACTGCTCCTTTCATCAAAAATACCCCTTTTGCGTCCAATTCGCGGACAAGTTCCATTCGTTGGTCTTTGTCGAGAAGCCGGCTTTGGTTTTGTATCTCCTCATTGAGTACCTCATCGATCACCTCTTTGAACGTAGATGGAAACTGAATGTCATCTTTAACCGAATCGTTATCACTCATGTTTTCACTAAAGTGAAGTCCATTGATCAAACGTTTTGCCGCTTCAAAATCAGTGAGATCAATATTGACTCCGAGACTCCCAATCACTTTCCCCTTTGAATTTCGGATAAAAATGCTAGATGACCGAATCAGTTGGCCGTTTGGCCCCGTCACCTTGACGTTGAGGATATCTTGAACGCTATCGCCATATTCGCGATAGACTTTCAACAACCGTCCAGTCAAGGGAGCACCCACCGTTCTTTTAGTAAGGTTTCCTGCCAGGTGAACGAGTGAATGCGCAGGATCTGTATAGTCATGTATCACAAATTCATAGTTTGGACCTAGTATTGCTGCTAAACTGTCCACGACAGGTCTTAACAGTTGCAACGGCGATTGTTTTTGCAATACTACGTACTCCTTTCTAATTCATTTTCATGAAGTGCAAATTGATTTACTGTACTTCAGGTCTATTCAGATATCCCCTGCCACATTTGTGGCAATCAACTTACTGCAGGTGAATGTTTACAAATGTTTGGAATGAAGACCTAACATCTTACAAACATTTGTATTCAACCTAATATAGAATTAGAGCAAAATTATTGTTGCTAATTTCAAATTTTTTGTAAGTGAAGTAAAGCGAGGTTAGTTTGGCTCTTTCATCTCCAAAGGATTTGTTTCTCTATGTAGAAATACTAGAGTTATAGGACGTAAGAACAGGATGAAAACGGTGGAAAAGACGAGCTAAAACACTGGAGATCTGAAATATATAATGTATAAAGGAGAACGGTGCTTATTCCTGGAAGTCGATGAAGGTCGAGGGTCGCAGCAACCTAGTGATTTTTAGTGAAGAAGTTTATAAACGATTAGGAATTTAACGATATGGAATACTTTCGACAGACCGTCTTTTTGCCGAACATAAAAAAGAAGCTGCCCGAGTTTGAACAGCTCATAAAGTAGCTATGATATAATTTGACCAAGTGATCTCAGGCAAAAGCCTTTCGCAAAGTCGAGAAAAAAGCTTTAGCAATCCTGGAATTGTTACTTTTCACTGGATTTCAGTTGTTCATAATGGAGAGCCATATCTTTTAATGCTGCTACCAGCGCATTTGTTCCCTTACCACAATAATAAGTTTGGATTCCGTCGATTGCTTCATCCACTCCGTCCTTTAAACTAATTCCCTTCAATAGTTGTCCTATGAAATTACGTCCATGTTCTGTAGCCAATGTACAAGATGCTTCTATTATAACCCCATATTTTCTATCTATTTCTGCGGTAATCGTCAATGTATCATAGACACTTTTGGCTGCCATTCCTTGGGGTAAACGTGCGTGTCCGGCAATAAAAAGAGTTTTTTCATTAAACATATGAAACTACACCTCTTAAAAAAAATTATGTAAATGACTTGTGCTTATTCTATTCATTTCACCTGTACTGGAATACGCCATACCGTAGCTCCAGGTCGCTATGCAATCCCGCACAGTTGATTCCCATTATTGCTTTTATTTTACCACGTGTAGTTTCAAAAGTAACCCTATCAGATACATCGTGTATCTTCTCTATCTTTGTATTTAATTGAATCTCGCATTATTTGTTTTATAACCGGAAAAATCGGTGATTACCTCGGCATTTGGCAAAGTTTTTTCGATCCGACTAGGATGAAAATACTCTCTTTAAAATCCTTTTCAAATTATTTATTGACAAATAGATTTAATTGTGTGAACATTAAGATAGTTCACGGGAAAAGAGTTACCCTCTCTTTCATTCTGAACAAATGATTTAATGATCCTAATATAAAATAAAAACTGCCTAAATTCGTCCGATCTTCTTAGCAGAAGAATAAACACGAACAAAAGCCAGTTTAAACTACCTTTTTGGGGTTTAAACTGGCTTTTTTTGATTTCAAAAGGAGGAGAACAGTAATGGCCGGTGCCTTAGCAGGTGTCAGAATACTAGATCTGACAAGGGTTTTAGCAGGACCCTTTTGCACCATGATTTTAGGTGATTTAGGTGCCGAGGTAATCAAGGTGGAGGGGACATTCAATCAAGATGATACCCGTGCCTGGGGGCCTCCCAACACGGGTGGGGAAAGCGCCTATTATCTTTGTGCGAACCGAAACAAGCAGGCAGTCAGTTTAAATTTAAAAACAGCAGCGGGGAAAGAAGTTTTTAAAAAGCTGGTCGCCTATTCTGATGTGGTTGTGCAAAATTTTAAGACTGGAACAATAGACAAAATGGGATTGGGTTATGAAGTAATGAGAGAAATTAACCCACAAATAATCCTTGCCTCCATAACAGGTTTTGGCAATAACGGGCCTTATAAAGACCAAGCGGGCTACGATTATATCATCCAGGCAATGAGCGGGTTAATGAGCATAACTGGGGACCCTGATTCCGGGCCCCAAAAAGTCGGTGTTGCGATTGCAGATGTACTTACTGGTTTATACACGACAATCGGGATCCTTGCGGCACTAAATGAACGAAGGGATTCGGACCAAGGGCAGGAAATCGATATCTCACTATTTGATTCGCAAATTTCTGCTTTGGTGAATGTAGCCAGCAATTATCTGATTTCAGGTAAAACACCAAGGCGGTTTGGAAATCAGCATCCTAATATCGTACCCTATCAGGTCTTCCCAACACTTGATCAGGAAATGGTGGTCGCTGTAGGAAATGACGGGCAGTTTGAAAAGTTTGTCCACATTCTTGGGATGCCGGAATTAGCAAGTAATGAGAAATTTAAAACGAATCCGAAGCGTGTAGAACATCGTGAGGAACTGATTCAAATCATCAGTGAGAAACTGAAAGTGAGACCTGCACAATATTGGCAAGAATTAATGCTATCAGCGGGAATTCCAAATGGACCAATCAACAATATGGAGGAGCTATTTAAAGATCCTCAGGTTCAAGCCAGAAATATGTTAATTGAGATGTCCCATCCTACCGCCGGCAAAATTAATTTGGTAGGAAGTCCTTTAAAGCTATCCCGTACTCCGGTAGAGATGAGAAGACATCCCCCCCTTTACAACGAGCATACAGAGGAAATTTTATCAAAAGTAGGATACACAAAAGATCAGATTAAAGAAATGGAAAAAATGGAGATCATAGGAGGAATAAAAAATGATGAATTTTTCACTCAGTGAAGAACAACAAATGGTTAAGAAGATGGTCCGCAGTTTTGTCGACAAGGAAATCATGCCTTACATACAGGAATGGGATGCCAACCAACATTTTGAAAAAGGAATCATGAAACGATTGGCAGATTTAAATTTAATGGGGGTTTGTATTCCGGAAGAGTATGGCGGCATCGGAATGGATTACAATACCCTGGCCATTGTTTGTGAAGAATTGGAACGGGGAGATACCGCATTCCGGACAGCTGTATCCGTTCATACCGGACTAAACAGCATGACCTTGCTGCAATGGGGCAACGAAGAGCAAAAGCAAAAATATCTGGTTCCACAAGCAAAAGGTGAAAAAATTGGCGCATTTGGCTTAACAGAGCCGAATGCCGGCAGTGATGTTGTCGCAATGAATTCGACAGCCCGAAGAGACGGAGATTTTTATATTCTTAATGGATCCAAAGTATGGATTTCACTCTGTGATTATGCGGATAACTTCCTTATTTTTGCAAAAACAGATCACGATTTGGCGCATAAAGGGATAACAGCATTTATCGTGGAGCGTACATTTACAGGTGTAGAAACAAGGGGATTCAAGGGTAAACTGGGAATTCGTGCAGGTAATACGGGTGAAGTCTTTTTATCAGATGTAAAAGTGCCAGTGGCTAACAGACTTGGTGAAGAAGGAGATGGCTTCAAAATTGCAATGGCTGCATTAGATAATGGCCGGTTCACCGTAGCCGCCGGTGCTGTTGGTTTAATCGAAGCATGCCTGGAGGCAAGCCTAAAATATTGCCATGAGCGTAAAACATTTGGAAAAGAAATTGGAAAACACCAGCTTGTTCAACAAATGATTGCAAAAATGAGCTCCAATCTAGAGATTTCTAAATTGCTAGTTTATAAAGCTGGCTGGTTGAAAAATCAAGGAAAACGGAACACACGTGAAACCTCCATGGCCAAATGGATTGCTTGCGATGCCGCTTTTGAAGCTGCCAATGATGCTGTTCAAATCCATGGGGCATACGGTTATTCCAATGAATATCCCGTGGAGAGATATTTACGAAATTCAAAAGCCCCTGTTATCTATGAAGGGACAAGGGAGATTCATACAATAATGCAAGGTGAATATACGTTAGGCTACCGTACGGATAAGCCTTTGGACAAAGCACTTCCAGCGTGGCCTTTTGCAAAGGAAAAGTCTGCTCAATTAAATTAATGCATACAACGATCCATTTTAAAATGCAGCCATTTGCACAAGGAACTGGCTGCATTTTTTTTCTATAATTAATTAGAACTTCAATGCTCCCTCATTCTCTCAAGATTTAAACATGGTTTGATAAACTAATTCACGCATTAAAATACATTTTTATAGGATAGTAGATTTTTTTATTAGGACCGAAATTTGACAAGAACATGCGCATTATTTTACGTTTACAAAAAGCCGCCAGTACCGTCGCCCGGGTCTTCCTTATCCGAAATGAGATTGCTTATATGATTTTCCTGTTCTCAGTACGCGGCTGAACAAAAAGTCACTAATTCCTAAAATTTATTCACAGTTGAATAAAATATGCAAAATTGAATGCAAATAGGAGAATAATATTTCTTTCTAAGTTTAATTTACTGAATATTACTATAATTTCGAATTGGCACAACAATTGCATATAAGATTAAAAACTACCATTTTTTTAAGGAGGTTGAAAAAATGCAAGAAAATTCGAACAAACAAACAGACGGATCTGCGTCAGAACATCATGATAGTGATGCTGCACACCTGGCAGCGCTTGGTTATGAATCTGAATTTCGCCGCGACATGAGCCCATGGGCAAACTTTTCGCTCGGGTTTACTTACCTTTCCCCAGTCGTAGGTGTGTACACAGTATTTGCCTACGCGCTTGCATCAGGCGGTCCACCCATGATTTGGAGCCTTATCATCACTGGTCTCGGACAATTACTAGTTGCACTTGTCTTTAGTGAGATTGTTGCACAATTCCCTGTTGCAGGAGGAATTTATCCTTGGGCCCGAAGATTATGGGGGCGGAAGTATGCGTGGATGACTGGCTGGGTTTATTTAATTGCTTTGTTTGTAACAATTGCCAGTGTTGTGTATGGAGCCGGACCTTTTCTGGCACAGATTTTGGGTTTTCAAGTATCAGTGGACTCGACGATTATTTGTGCAATACTCATTCTGGTACTATCGACGATCATCAACTTTCTTGGCACAAAGGCTCTCTCAGCTGCAGCAGTCATTGGTTTTACTGCCGAGATTATCGGTGCGCTTGCAGTTGGCTCTTGGCTCCTTCTCACACAAAGGCATCACGGTCTTGGTGTGCTCTTTAATTCTTTTGGTGCACAAGGCAGCCATAGCTACTTATATGCCTTTGCTGCGGCCGGTTTAATTGGGACTTTCCTATATTTTGGGTTCGAAGCTTGTGGTGATGTTGCGGAAGAAGTACCTAATCCAGGTTCACTGATCCCTAAAGCGATGAGGAGGACGATTTATATTGGCGGTGCTGCAGCCATTTTTGTTTGCCTTGCCTTAGTACTTTCCGTTGCTGATATCCCTTCAGTGATCTCTGGTAAAGACGTAACGCCTGTTGATACATTATTAAACGCGGCATTTGGTCCTGTTGGTGCGAAAATCGTAATGGGTATTGTATTGATTTCTTTCCTTTCATGTACAATAAGCTTACAGGCAGCAGCCAGCCGCCTTGCATATTCGTATGGACGTGATGACATGATTATAGGAAGCCGATTGTTAAAGAAGTTTTCGGCTGCGCGCCACATCCCGCCATATTCGTTACTGCTTTCAGCCATTGTTCCGGCCATCATTGTTCTTGGTTCAAAAGTGTCTACAGATGCCCTCACAAAGATAGTCAGTTTTGCGTCGTTTGGCATTTATGTTGGATTCCAAATGGTTGTCCTTGCTGCACTTCGTGCCAGACTAAAAGGCTGGAAGCCACGCGGTAAATACCAATTGGGCAAGTGGGGACTGCCTGTCAATATTGGTGCGCTTGTCTACGGAATCATCGCAATGATCGACATGTGTTGGCCAAGAACGCCAGACGCGCATTGGTATGATAACTATATCGTGCTTGTTTCGGGAGTCGTAGTGGTTGGTGCTGGTTTACTGTATATGATGATTCATCGCAGCTACGGTTATAGCAGTATGCCGTATAATGATGCGATACCGAAAAAAGAATCCTCTCAACAAAGTGTTCATGCCTTGAATAATCTTGATTTACAGGCAAAATCAACGAAACAGTAACTTAATAAATTATACTAAATAAAGTCGAGGGTAATGTCGAGGGCACTGAAAAACTGAAGGTTTTTCAATGCCCTCCTGTAAATATCAACCTAATGGCCTTTATTTCTTCTTCAGTTTAGTTGGTTTTAAATTGATCCGGTGACATTCCTAAATAATTTTCACTGATTAACAATTCCCATACCGTCAGGGCAGAAGCATCAAAATAATGTTTCTAACTTAACAGAACCCCGTCTACATCGAAAAAAATCGAATTAATCATCCTCCCTGCCTCTTTCCAATTGCTTCGATTGGTTTAGAACCGCTATATGAGATCTTTCCACCTTTTTGCAATGCATCCTCCAGAAGTGATTCCACCTTGACTAATGCAGCCTGATCTATTAACGGTCCAATATCAACGTTCTCGTCAAGACCATTACCCACCATAAGTTTTGCCAATTCTTCTTGAAAAAGTTGAATAAATTGCTCAGCAACACTTTCTTGTACATAAACTCGATTGGTACAAATACAAGTTTGACCGGCATTTCGGAATTTTGATTGAACAAGTCCGGCGGCTGCTTTTGATAAATTGGCATCATCCATGACAATAAACGGAGCATTCCCGCCAAGCTCCAGTGATACCTTTTTGACGGTTTCGGCTGCCCCTCTCATCAATTTCTTCCCTACCTCTGTTGAACCAGTAAAAGTAATTTTCGTTACTCGTGGATCTTTTAGCCAGGCCTCTCCGATTTCTGAAGATTTTCCAGTCACTACATTTAACACACCGCTTGGGATACCGGCTTCATGGGCAAGCTCTGCCAATTTTAGTGCTGTTAGCGGTGTCTGGTTAGCTGGTTTTACAACGGCGGTACATCCTGCAGCTAGGGCAGGGGCGACTTTTCTGGTAATCATAGCAGCCGGGAAATTCCACGGGGTGATGGCCGCAATCACACCAACTGGTTCTTTTCTTACCAAAATCCGTTTATTTGGATGGGACGTCGGGATGGTTTCTCCGTATACTCTTTTCCCTTCTTCCGCATACCAAGAGATGAACCCATTGGCATACACTACTTCTCCCAATGCCTCTTTTAAGGGTTTCCCTTGTTCAATTGTCATGATTCTAGCAATTTCATGTTTATTTTCTTCTATTAAATAGAACCATTTCATTAAAAGCTGATAGCGTTCATCCGCTGTTATTTTCGACCATTTCTTAAATGAGGTATAAGCTGCATCGACCGCTAGGTTTGCTTCAACCGTTCCGCCAATTGGAATGGCTCCTACTAATTCCCTTGTAGCTGGGTTGATTATTTCAGTTATTTCCTCGTAATCACTACCAACCCATTTCCCATCTAAGTTCATTGGATAAACTCGATATTGCTGCTCCAGTTTTTTCACACTATTACCTCCCCAAGGAAGCAGCCGGATTACCTTCCACTACTGCTTTTATGGCTTCCTCTAGAATTTGCAAACCTTCTACAAGCTGGTCATCCGTAATCGTTAAAGGCATAAGGATTCGGATGACGTTACTGAAGATCCCTGCGCTCAATAAAAGAAGGCCGCGCTCTCCTGCCGCTTTTACAATTTTTCCAACCGTCGCTTTATCAGGAGTTTTATCCTTTTTGTCTTTCACAATTTCCATCGCGCACATTGCACCAAGACCACGGACATCTCCGATACAATCAAACCGGTCAGCTAAAAGCTGCATCTTTTCTATCACACGAATTCCTAATATTTCTGCTCTTTCATTAAGATTTTCGCTCTCAATAATGTCGAGAACCGTCAAAGCAGCTCGGCAGCCAAGCGGACTACCGGAATAAGTACCTCCAATCTCTCCAACCTCCGCCGAATCCATTATTTCTGCCCGTCCAATCACACCGCTGATTGGAACGCCGGCTCCCATAGATTTTGAAATGGTAATTAAATCAGGGACAACCCCAAAATGTTCGATGGCAAAGTATTTTCCTGTACGGGCAAAGCCAGTTTGAATTTCATCTGCCACAAACAGCATTCCGTATTGATTGCAAATCTCTCTCACTCGTTTAATAAAAGCTAAATCTGGAACAATAAATCCGCCCTCCCCTTGAACAGGCTCCAAAACCACGGCAGCGATCGTTTCCGGCGCCACTTCATTGATTAAAAACTGCTCGAATTGATCAATCATCATGGCACTGTATTGCTCTTCATTCATTCCGTCTGGACGGCGATAAACATACGGGTAAGGCGCTTTATAGACCTCTGGGGCAAACGGTCCAAATCCAAATTTATAAGGCTTTACCTTACTTGTCATCGTCATCGTCATTAACGTACGGCCATGGAATCCACGTGTAAAAGAGATGATTCCTTGGCGCTTTGTATACTTCCTTGCTATTTTCACTGCATTTTCAACAGCTTCAGCACCACTGTTAAAAAAAGCAGCCTGTTTTTCAAAATCTCCGGGAGCGATCCTGCAAAGCCTCTCAGCTAGCTGAATATACGATTCGTACATCATCACATTAAAGCCTGTATGAATGAATTGGCTTACCTGCTCCTGCAAGGCCCAAACAACCCTTGGATGGGAATGTCCCACGTTAAGTGTACCGATTGCCCCTGCAAAATCGATATACTTATTCCCGTCAACATCTTCGACGAGTGCACCTTGTGCTTTTTTCACGAAGGATTGAATATTATTACTGATTGCTTTTGGAACATATTTGTTTCTCCGTTGCAATAGTTCCTTGGATTTTGGACCGGGTATTGATGTTTGGAGCTTAACAAATTTCTTTTCCATTTCCACTTTATCTGCTCCCCTTCTATTGCATTCATACCTTTTAATATATTATTCTTCCACCAGATAGTACTTGTTTAAAGGTTCTGACCACTTGATCAACCTCATTATAGCCAATTGTTAATGCCGGCTCGATTCTAATTGTTTTCGAGTTGATCAATGTTCCGGCAACAAAAATGCCATTATCAAACATTCCTTTCGAAACCTCATAGCCGATTTCATCCTTATGGAATTCGATTCCTATCATCAACCCTTTTCCACGAATTTCTTGCACTTTATCTTCATGGCCTTTAGCAGCTTTTTTTGAGCTCTTCAAGGAAATACTCTCCTACTTCAGCAGCTCTTTCCGGTAATTTTTCTTCTATTAAAATTCCAATTGTGGCAATTGCGGCCGCACAGGCAAGTGGATTGCCCCCAAAGGTTGTAGTATGCATAAAAGGATTTTCGAACCAGCTTAAGTAGATAGTGTCTCCATATTCATATTTTTCTCACTTAAAATCTTCTGATACTTTCTGCTTACGGATGATAGGCTGATTTCTAAAGCTTTTGCAGCTTTAGTTGTCGTCTTGTATTGTTTCATAGCTTGTATAATCAACTGTTCTTCGACATCATCAATTGCCTCTTGTAATGGTATAACTCTTGTAATAATCGGCTTCATTTTTTTATATTCGTAGCCAAGCGATAAGAACTGACTAACAAACTCAGCATCTATCGCCTGTTCATCGGCAGATACTACTAATCTTTCAATAATATTTTGCAATTCACGAACATTTCCCGGCCATAGCTTTTAGAAGTGTTGTAGTCGTTTAAGAAGCTCTCCGTCATTTTTTCTTAAGCCTGCTTTCGACTTCTTCCTCTTTCCAATAGTACCCTTGATTGTTCTGACACCATTCAAAATAGGAGACAATCACGCCGCCGGAATTGGCGAGGATTTCTGGCACAACGAGAATCTTGCGCTCATCAAGAATGGATATTGCCTCTCTCGTCGTCAGTCCATTGGAACACCCCCTTTTGTCGGTCCTGGCGCATCATTATGCTGTGCCAGATATGCTTGAAAAATCTGTATTTCCCCATTATCCATTCGTAGTGGGATACTTACTTCTAAAAATCTCATTGGCGTCTTTAAGAATTCAATTACTCGAGAAGGATAGTTTAAGATACTAACTGCTTCTTTTAATGTTCCTTGAAACTCAAGGAGCGAATTGTCTCTTTCTTTTATTAATGCTTCATTCTCTTCGATTCTTAAAGATTCCATTGCCATGTTAACACCTCATTTTTTATTGTTATTAATTCTAAAAGCAATTTTCGTGCCAACATTGAAAAAGGTTGATTTTTTAGGCTTTTTAAAGATAGGTAAGAGAAAATGAAATAGGTCAATATGAAGAAATGAATGTGGTTATTCGTTTTTGCATAGAATTTACCACTTTGAAAAAGAGGGAAATTCCTTCATAAAAAAACGCATCCTATATGCCGTAGGACGCGTTTTGAAAATATTATATTGAAGTAGTGCTTTCCGCTTCTTCAAATTCAAAATCGGCAACCTTGACCTTAAAGAATTTGGTTTGAAACAGCAGATAGATAATCCCGATTGCCGACCAAGATAGTCCACCTATGAGTGCGTCTGATTGCAAATTGGACCACAAAATCCCTGTTGAGCCTGCCCCAATAAGTGGCATAATCAGGAAAGAAAAAATATCTTTTGCTGTTTTGTATCTTTTTTTGTGAAACACGAAGTAAGCGATTACCGATAAATTTACGAAAGTAAAAGCAATCAATGCCCCAAAGTTAATAAAGGAAGATATTAATTCTAAGCTAAAAGATATAGCAAGCAATGAAATGATACCGACCAAGATGACATTAAAAGCAGGTGTCCTAAATTTTGGATGTACATAACCGAACAGCTTCCTTGGGAGCACCTCATTTCTTCCCATTACATATAATAACCGCGATACACTAGCATGTGAGGCGAGACCGGAAGCCACGGTAGCAGCAAAAGCACCTGCAAGAAAAACCAATTTAAAGAGTGTCCCTCCAACATACAATCCGATTTCCGGCAATGTATCGTCGGTGTTTTTGAAATGCTCAACAGTAGGGAATAAAGACTGTGCAAAATAACCACCAACGAAAAAGATGGCCCCGCCGATAAAAACGGTTAACATGATCGCTTTCGGCATGGTTTTTTTATCAATTGCTTCCTCAGCGTACATGGTCACGGCATCAAATCCGATAAAGGAAAAACAAACTACGGTAGCGCCTGTTAACACAGCTCCAAGATGGACATTTGAATGATAAAGAGGTTTAGTTGTTAAAATTGTTCCCTGCCCCATTCCATGTGAAAATTGAACAAAAGCAAGAACAATAAATGCCGCGATTAAAACAAATTCAAACACAACAAGCAAGGAATTCAAACTGGAGGTTTTCCCCATACTCCATACATTAATTCCAGTAACGATGGCAACATAAACGACCACCCAAATCCAAGCAGGAACCTCTGGAAAAATGGATTGCATGTAAATACGAATAATCAGTGCATTCACCATTGGCAGAAGGATATAATCAAGCAATGCTGCCCAACCGACTAAGAAACCAAGATGAGAGTTCATGGTCTCCCTTGTATATGTATAAGCTGATCCAGCGCTTGGGAATACCGATACCATCTTTCCATAACTTATCGCGGTAAACAACATAACAGCGAGAGCAGTCAGGTACGCAAGCGGTACTACTCCATTTGTTTCATTAGACACAATCCCAAATGTATCAAATACAATAGTTGGAGTCATATAACCTAATCCAAGAAAAACAATTGCCCATAATCCTAGTGACCGTTTAAGAGTGACATTCTCCATTTATCAATTCTCCTTTTTAGTCCGCATTATCAATTGAAAGCGATTGCATTTTGTTATTTTAAATCTTAAACTCTTAAATCGTTAATAAGCCCCCCTAATATTTTAGTTTAATATTTCAATATTTTAAATAGTTGCAATTTTTGTACCAACTATTTTTTTACACAAATTAAGCTATAAACGAAAATAAACAAGGTTTTAGAGACTTCTTTTTTAAAAAAAGTCTCTCATTTTATGAAAATTTGCATATCATACTCATATTTGCATAAAAAAGCAGCAGATTCCGTCTGTTGGAATCCGCTGTTTTTAATAAAATTATTTCACAAATCGATGATGCCCGATCGTCGTTGTTACAGTGCGAGATAAAATCCATTTGCTTGTTTATGTTTTTGGGTTATAGAAATATAAAGAACTTTTTCCTTTTTTTGGAAGTTCCCTTAAAAACTCAACCTACTTGGGGACTTTGTATTTAGCCAGCTTTTTCTGACAGAAACCTACGATATCAGCTACAGACAAACTCTCCTCTTTCTTATAGAACCGATAAAAATTTATGTGGAAAATTATAGAAATGTATTATAGACTATAATAGTGTAAATATTTTAATAGGAGGAACTATTCATGTTTTTAACTATTGATGGGTTTGTCAAGGCTTGGGAGTTCGAAAGCTCTTCAACGCAAAAAATGCTTGACGCTTTAACCGATGAATCTTTGAAGCAATCCGTTAAACCTAATGATCGTACCCTAGGTGGTATTGCTTGGCACATTGTCACTGCCCTTCAGGGTATTATGGGACAAACAGGTTTAACCTTTGATGCACCATCTCATCATGCTACCGTTCCTACTACAGCAAACGAAATCGCAGATACTTACCGCCAAGCTAGCCAATCTTTAATCAAAGCTATTAAAACACAATGGACAGATGAAACCCTAACGGAATCTTGTAACATGTTTGGACAATTCGAATGGGCAAAAGGATTTAGCCTTTCTATACTAATAAATCATCAAATCCATCATCGCGGACAAATGACCATCCTTATGCGCCAAGCAGACGTAATCGTTCCTGGTGTATATGGTCCTGCTAAAGAAGAATGGAGCCAAATGGGTATGGAAGCTCCTGCAATTTTATAAAGGTAGTACCAACTTTATTTACGAAAAAAGAAGAAGCCGGTTTTTCCAACGATAAGAAGGAATAACCGGTTTTTTATATTTAAAGAATCTGACGTTAAGATATATGATGAGTATCTATGGTTACAAAACATATAAAATGATAGGATTAAATAACATTATACGTTAGAAATGGAAAGCAAAGAATAGGAGAGAAACATGGAAGGTAAAACACATATTGTTGGGGGTTTAGCAGCTGGCGCTCTATATTTAAACTTGGGAGGAGCCGTTAGCCATGAAGCTCTTTTTTTTGGTAGTTTAGCTCTAGGTGCTTTAATACCGGATATCGACCATACCGGTTCATCGATTGGCCGAAAGATACCGTTGATTGATAATATAGTCAGCTCTGTATTCGGTCATCGTTCCTTTACTCATAGTCTTTTGTTTTTAGTTTTAGCATTCTTCTTATTTCAGCAGACTTCCTGGCCTAAAGAAATTGAATTCGGTATCTTGCTTGGAATGTTCAGTCATATGGTCCTTGATATGCTCACAAAACAAGGAATTAAGTTTTTATGGCCTTTAAAAATCCATATAGGTATACCTGGTGGAATTCGTACTGGCGGTGCAATTGAACAAGCATTTTTCACAGTTTTAGTCGTATATCTTTTTTATGTAGGTTATCATATTTATTTATAAATCCGGAGCTTCCAGGTGGCGAATATGGTAATTGGTATTGCAATAAGTACATATTACTGATACTTTTAACATTTTTAAATAATTATAAGAATGAAGTACGGAAAGCTGTTAGATTGGAATTTCTATGAATGGTTTGTTTGTTAAGAGTGAATTTGTTTGAATGTCTTTCTGATACCAATAATAACTGATGGCACGAGAAACGATGCGATTGCCCGTCGCACAAAAAGGGGAATGGATTTCACCATTCCCTTGACGACATGTCAACCTTATTTGAGTTTTTAAAAACTAAATTAGAAATGAAAAGTAATAATGAAAACCCTCTCAAAATAAGTTGAGAGGACTTTTGATGATTATTTCGATTTTCCACGACTCTAACCTATAATTGTGTAAATTAAATATAAAGGAAATTTCCTATTCCTTGAACATTTCTTTTTTGTCCGATGATAAACAATTCAAAATACCACTATTAAACAAGAAATTTTTCACATTAATGTTTTCTTCTATTGTAAGCTTTTTACCATGGGCTGCAGGATTCCGGAAATGCCTTAAAGAATCAATTCTTTGCGCGTATTTTTTATACGTGCTGGAATCTGTGAAATGTTTAATTGGAGTTGTTTCTATGTACTGCACAATTTCGTTTAGTGACCTATTTTTATCACTTTTTCCTCTGAAACCAAATTGTAAAATAAAAAATAAAGGAAAAAAGTAGGATATGTATAATTATATTATTTAAAACAGAAAAATTAGGGAGATCATGTATGGTAAACGATCAAATTGGCACTAAACCTAAACAGAATGATGATATATTACCGATTAATTATGATTTATTAAAATTAATAGCTGAAAATGCTCAGGATATTATAACGATTTCATCTCCTGAAGGACGTGTGGAGTATATAACTCCATCTGTCCATAAATTACTGGGATATACGCCGGATGAAATAATTGGTACTTTATCATATGAAACATTCTATCGTGAAGACTATGTAAAACTAGCACATTTAAACTTTTTTCAGAATTTAGAAGAGGATAGCTTTGAGTGTCGTGTAAAACATAAGGATGGTCATTATGTTTGGTTTGAAACCAATGTTAAAGCGATTCGAGATGAAATGGGAAATATACAAAACTTTATTGGTGTCGCGCGTGTAATAACCGAGCGTAAACAGGCAATGGAAGAAATAAGGAAGGTAAAAGAAAGATTAGAATCTTTTATTAAAAATAATGCCGATGCCATGTGGGTCATTGATATGGAAGATACAGTCTTAGAAGTGAACCCAAGCTTTGAAAGAATGTTTGGGTGGTCGGAAAAAGATGTAAAGGGAGAAAAATTACCGATTATTCCTGAATTCCTCAGAGATTCGATGGCTCAAATTCATCAAAACATAAAAATGGGTGAAACCATAAGTGGTTTTGAAACCATTCGACAAAAAAAGGATGGTCAATTGCTTGATGTGGAAGCAACGCTATCCCCTATTCGGGATAGCAGCGGTGCTATTATTGGATTAACAGGTATATGCCGGGATAGTTCTAGGAGAAAGCGAATTGAAGATGAACTGAAAGTAAAAACATCACAATTGGAAATGTTTATTGAAAATAATGTTGATGCGATTGTGATTTATAATCACGAAGGTCGCGCACTAAAAGTAAATAAAACCTTTGAAAAGGTGTTTGGCTGGTCTAAGGAGGAAGTCTTAGGACTTAACTTACAACATGTCCCCTACATTCCTGATGAAAATTTAAATGAAGCGAATCAACTGTATGAACAAGTAAAAAATGGACAATCCATTATCGGTTTAGAAACGGCTCGAAAAAATAAAAATGGGAATTTGGTAAATGTATCGGTAACCGTTTCTCCTATTCATGATAACAATGGTAATATGAACGGTTGGTCGATTACCTTTAGGGATATTACGGAATGGAAAAAGGCACAACAATATCTACAGAATTCCGAAAAATTAGCTGTAGCCGGACAATTGGCTGCCGGGATTGCTCATGAGATTCGAAATCCGATGACCGCTATAAAAGGATTTAGTCAATTAATGCAAGCAGATTCAAATTGTAAAAGCCAATATTATGAAATCATCTCTTCCGAAGTAGAACGAATTGAACTTATTTTGAGTGAGTTATTAATTCTCGCGAAACCTCAATCAATCAAATATGATAAAAAAGATATTCGGGTTTTATTATCTCAAGTTATGACCCTTTTAGATTCACAAGCAATCATGAACAATATTCAATTTGCGACAGAATTTAACCCGGGCATTACTCATATTTACTGTGACGAAAACCAATTAAAGCAAGTGTTTATCAATTTCATTAAAAATTCCATTGAATCCATGCCAAATGGTGGAAGAATTACGATCGAAGTCAAAAGTGAACATAAATCAAGGGTGTTGATTCGGCTTACTGACCAGGGTTGCGGGATACCTAAAGAAGTCCTATCGAGATTAGGAGAACCTTTTTATTCAACAAAAGAAAAAGGAACGGGCTTAGGTTTTATGGTAAGTAAGAAAATCATCGAAAACCACTCAGGTGAAATAAGTGTGGATAGTGAAATAAATAAAGGTACTGTCATTGAAATTAGACTCCCCATTTAATATTTATAAAATATATAAATGCACAAAACCTAAAATAAAAAACCCAATTTCTCAGTATTAAAATTTGAGAAATTGGGTTTTTTATATTGGTAGGACCCAAAGTTAATTAAACCTATTACTTTGTATTAAAAGAAATTTTGATATTTCATCGTAAAATAATAAACAAGAGTTAAAAGAGCTAAAATCGAAAAGTTATAAAAGCTAAACCTTATAAGGTACATCTTACTTTTTTGTGGATCTCTCTTAATAAAAAGTTTAAATGAAATTACACTTGCGAGGGAAGCAACAATCGTACCAAGTCCACCTAAATTCACACCTACTAATAAAGGCTGCCAATTTACGGAGAATTTTGATAAAAAGATCGCAGCTGGTACATTGCTTATCAGTTGGCTTAAAATTATGGAACTGAAAAAGATTGATGTGGGACTTTTGAGATTTTCGCTGGCAAAAGTGTGTACTACCTTTAATTCCGATATGTTTCCTATAAATATAAAAAAACATATAAAAGTAATAAGCAATAAATAATCAATTTTCTTCAATAATTTTATATCAAGTATACATGCGGTTCCCATTGCGATGATGAACGCAAGTTTGTAGCTTAAAACCCCTAGTATGGATGCAGATATGATGCCAAATAGTATTCCCCATACTGTTGCCTTTTTTTTATTTTTTATCGGAATATACGGAAGTTCCATTTCCAATGTTTTACTATTCAACCTTTGATTAAGAAAGAATAACAGAACAATTCCAAGAACCACTAATAGAAGAATTGTTGTAAAAAATTGTATAGGCTTTATTCCGTAGTTAGTAAATATGAAAAGATTTTGAGGATTTCCCATTGGAGTTAGGCTGCTTCCGATGTTAGCCGCAATTGTCTCTAGTATAATAGTATCTAACATAGAAGTTTGTATAATCTTACTAATTATAAGTGTTAATGGTACAAATGTTAGTAATGCCACATCATTCGTTACAAGCATGGAACTAAAAAAGCATAATAAAATTAAGATTGTTGAAACACTTTTACTATTATGACATTTACTCAGTATAGCAATGGCAAACTTATCCAATAGTTTAAGATCTTCCAAAGCCTTAACTACGAGCAAAAGATTAAATAAACTGACTAATACTTTAAAATTTATATATTCTAGTTTTGGTGTATGGAATAAACAGCTTACGATTGCTAACAAGAGTGATATGGTAAATACAATGTCTTTTTTTAAAATTCCAAATTTCAATTTCACTTTTTTTTCGTTTTCCACATGTATATATTCTTCCATCAATCCCCCTCCAGTACCATCTATTCTACTACACACCTCTTTTTTTTGCATTTGAAATTTAAATGCACCTAAAAAATGCCATAATCTCCATGAAATTATGGCACTTTTTCGTATTGGGGGTAATGAATTGTCTTGACTTGATGGCCATGGGGGAGCGTCAAGGAATGCAGTTTCCTGGCACTACCCCAAATAAGTTCAATGCTTTACATTATCCATTTTTATTTAGTAAGCATTACAGAAACAAACAGGCCATTTTTGGGGTAGACCATTACTACATAAGCCTTCTTAAGGATAATCCCGTAGTTTTATATTTAATGAAAACACTTAAGACTTTCAAGAAGGAAGATTTAGTTGCCACGATACTCCAAACCGATCATTTAGCCAGCCAAACCTCTGACTAAAACCATAATTCCCAATTGGCATAAGTGCTTGTCCACCCTGGATAAGTTTCTGATAAAGGTTGTTAATTTCTCCTTCAGTTTCACAAGTAACAAAAATTGAAAATGAAGGAGTAAAGGAAAATTGATGCTTCACATTACTGTCAATGCACATAAATTCTTGCCCTTTTAAGGAAAAAGTAGCCTGCATAACAGTTCCTTCGTCTCCAGCTTCATTCGCTCCATAACGAACAATACTTGTAATTTCTGAATCGTCAATGAATGAAATGTAATGATTCATCGCTTCTTCTGCTTTACCATCTTGAAACATTAAGAATGGTGTAACTTTTTCCATTAAACAACATCTCCTTTAGTCAATTGAAGACCTTTTTCAAAGTATCCATTTAAGTCGTACTTTAAGTTAAATGTAATATCAGATATCATTCCTAATAAAAAAGAAAATAGAGCAGTAGAATAGATTGCCTGTTTCTTACTGTGTTTTTGAACAAAGTAAGCTGCTGCATTAAAAATAATTACAGAATTTCCATGTATATTGGAGTATGGTCACTTAACTTAATCCATTCTTCGAAGGACCCTACCTCAATAATGCTTAATTGTTTTAGGATAGTCTCGGATGCAAAAACATAATCAATGTGAAATGGCATATCTTTGTCCTTTCTAAAATAGTGTGTTGGTTTAGTTTCTTCGCCATGTTCTTCATTAAAATAGGTATGGTAAGCACTCACTATACCAAAGCTTTTAAGCAACTCCACAACTTCTGAATGTGTCCCAACTCTTTTGATACAATCAAATATCTTATTACTGTTCCAATCACCTGCGATAATACAGGGGGCATTAAGCAAACATTTATAGTAATTTAACGCTAAATAAATTTGACCTATGTAACTATAATATTGTTTTTTTGTATTTTGTGCCCAAATTGCAAACAATATGAAATTTTGATCACCTGAGACTACCAAAGGAATTATATAACGGAAATCCTTGTTGTAAGAGGGATGAATATCAATTTGAAACTTATTGTTTAATGTAATTATTCCAATTCCTTTATTTAAATTATCTCCAAACCATTGAAACTGATTGATAGATTGTAGATTTTTACTTTTGCCCCATTTTTCTGGAGCTTCACACTCTGGAATGACTAAAATATCAGCTATATAAGGGAGTATTTCTTCAATTTTATCCCTGAATCGCATTGCTGCAATCCATGTAACAAGTTTCATTTATTGAGACCCCCATCTTAATAATCTTTTGCTCTGGATTCTTTTACTATTCAACATAAAACAGCGTTTCTCCTTTTTGAAGAAACGCCCCCTTTTGTTGAATATATTGAATAACAACCACCGAGTAGGGTATTGAAATCGTAAAAAGCGACTGCAACGTAGCAATCGCCTTTTTAATTCACTTAAACGATAGAACAAACAAGTTATGGGTTGGTTGGATTGTTGGCTTTGATTTTAGAAGCAGTAAAAATGATAAAATTTGTATCCATGGTACCGCCGACAAAGAAAGATACATCACTTCGTAAGTTACTCGTTTTGAGTTCATATAGGACTACCCCTGAGGGAGAGGCCTCAGCTAAAGGTGTCTTATCTAAAAATGAAAAACCAGTTGTTGTAGCTGAAATAAATTCTACTAATGGAGGGATATTATCGATCGTGCTAAATATTTCAGTTCCATTGCGGAAGATAGAATATTGTATAAATAAAGTAAAATCATTAGGATTTATGGATTGAATAGTTGCATGTAACAAGACGCGATCACTCGGATCATCTATATGCAAAGTGGCTGTCCCTATAGTAATAGGTGACAATCCAATAGGTATATTAACGAAATCAGTTCCCGGTAATACACTTCCATCAAATTCTGTAAGCAATCCCTGTTCACCGTTAACTGGTGTAGGTGAAATGTTAATTACGGGATTGACGTTAATTGTTGGGTTAAAAGTATTCTTATTCGTATTTTCAATGGGACAACAACATGGATCCTTATCGCAACGTGGACAATTTTTTGAATCAGACATTTTTTTACTATCAAGCAATCACATGCATCTCCTTTCTTTTAAATACTATATTATATAGACATGTTGTCCTTCCTGCTTGTATTCTTGTGACACAGCGAGCAATAATTCACAAAAGGATAAAAGATAGTTGTCCATTCAAGAAGGCGGACAAGAGTCCTATCCATTGAAATGGATAGGACTCTTGTCCGCGTTACCTAAATAAGCACCTTATTATAGTCAGCGCACTACTTCTGTTCCTGCTATCCAGTCATAAATATTTTTCCTTTTTTTATTTGTGAGTGGAATGATTAGATATAATAATATGACAAGATTGGCAGCATATAGAATCATATAAACAGTAAACTCAGAAACGTCCGTTGGAAGCATTAATCTCCATATACCGAAGTGAGCAGCCTCCCAAGGAAGAAACTTGATAGCTGTTCGAATAACTGAGCGGCCGATTCCAATTCGCTGACTAACACCGTCTACAACACGGATACCCATTTTTCGCTTTCCCCATGTTCCCTGCCATTTAGAGGACTCACATAAAATGAAATAAAGAGAAACTGGCAACGTCAACATAAAAAAACCTGTTAATTCAGCTTTTTCTGGGGAACTTGTAAATAAGGGGTTTAAAATTGGTCGAAATGCAAAAGAAATGCAACCAATAAAAATACCATATATAACGATTACTAGATAATCTAATAAGAAAGCGTAAATACGGATTTTAAATGCCGCGTAAGACATAATTTGATCGGCTCCTCTATTTCCGTCTCATGTTCTCCCAAAAAACATCGCCTCACCCATAAATATTTATATTCAGGACGGCAAATTACTGAACTATTCCGCTCCCCCATTATCAATTCTTTATGAAGTTGATAGGCTTTGAAAAAACGAGTTCAAATGTTAATTAATCCCTCACTTTCCCTTTATAACCATCTAACATATAAATATATGAAGGTCTTATAATTGAAATGGAAAGAAGGAAAATGAATGCCAAGCGGGATGTATCAAGTTGAGGTAAATTTACCAATCAATGAGGTTTGGAATTTTGTTAAGGATATGGATAACTGGGCGCCGCTTATTCCTGGATATATTCAACATCGTAAATTTACAAACCGTCAATCTACGTGGGAATTTTATAGTATCATCGGATTCATAAAGAAAAAGATTAGCCTGATGGTAACTATAAAGGAATGGATTGCACCGACAAAGGTTACTTTTAATTTAAAAGGGGTAAATGATAATTTTTCAGGCGAAGGATATTTCTTTGCAGAAAAAATAGATCAAAATAAGACGAGGATGACATTTTCTCTTGAGATTACTGCTGGAGGTGCAATGGGAGAGATTGTTAATAAGTATTTAAAATCTTACCTTCCCAAAGTAACGGAAGAAATGGCAAAGGCCATCTCTAAAAAATTGGAAGAGCTTCATAGGATACGACGTAGAAAAACCTAATATAGGTGTTTCTTTTTTTTGATGACAGGATTATTCCTGCCGTTTTTCTCCGACACCTGGTATTTCTTCAAGACCTTCTTAGTGGAATTTCCTAGGCATTGGATCAATTCATTCAGAAGTGATCAAACTTGTAACTCCCCTTTTTTTACGAAGCCCCGCAAAGGTTTTTGCAGGGCTTTTTATCATTGACTTGTTAAAGCAGAGAAATCCGAGGCTTTTTTCAGGTCTTTATCGGAAATGGTCACCTTTGCTTTTTTAAACTCAGCTGTTAACACTTTCTGCATCATGTCACTTGTTACTTTCGATTGTTTCACTTGGTCAGTGAGCGTGCTTTTCATTTTATTGAATGATTCTTTTGGTTTAATGCCAGTGACTTGGATGATATGATATCCATATTGCGTTTTTACCGGGGCACTTATTTGATTTAATTTTAGGGCAAATGCAGCTTTTTCAAAGTCCGGGTCCATCACGCCTGTTCCGAACCAACCAAGATCGCCGCCTTTTGATGCGCTTCCTGTATCTTGCGAATATTGTTTTGCCAAATCTTCGAACTTCGTACCCGCCTTCAATTTTGCCTCAATTTCATTGGCAGTCTTTTCATCGTTTACTAGGATATGACGAGCTTGAATATCGGGTTTATAGGCAGCATATGCAGCCTGAAGTTCTTTGTCGGTCACTTTAATCGTTTTAAACACAGCTTTTTGCTCTAGAAGATTGAGTTCTGTCGCATTTCGAAAGTCATTTTCATCTTGGTATCCATATTGCTGGAGACTAGAAAGAAATTGGTCTCCTAGCTGATCCTTTGCTTTTTTCACTTGAGCATCGATGTCTGATTTGGAAACCTTATATTCACTTGACAGCACTTTTTCTACAGCAAGCTCCTGGAGAGTCTGCGCTCCGTATTTTGTTTTCATTGCTTGATATAATTCATCCTGAGAAATATTTCCTGCACTGGATTTCATGACCACGCTATTACTCGTATTACTGCATGCAGATAACGCGAACGCGCTGATCATACATCCTGCTAGAACCCATTTTTTCATTTCTTCACTCCTACTTTTGTCTATTACTTCCCCAATGCTAAAGGATAAATATGAACAAATTATTATCGAATAAGGAATAGATTAATAAATATAAGAAAAAAAATGAAAATTGCTTTCTCCCATTGATTAAGATGGAAACGCCGTCATCCATTGGACTATCAGTGAAAAGAAAAGAAGATATTCGCCTAGTGGTAAAACGTTGATAAACCGTAATTTCTTGCACTATCTGAAAAATTGAACGAAACACTAAGAGGAAATGGTAATTAGAGGAGCGACCGTTTTGGATGCTATTTTTTATTAGCCAAGAAAAAGACATAGTGATAGAATAGTATCTTAATAAAATATCTCGATGCATCGTTAGCATGGTAGGAGAGTGAAAAAATGGCAGAAAAATTCGATTCAAGGCAAGAACGAAAGCAATCAGAAAAAAGAAAGGAACAAAAAAATAAAAATCCTTTAAAAATGATTTTAATGGCTTGCCTGCTGCTTTTGGTCATTTCGGTAGGAGCCGGTTCCGTCACATTTGCCGCCATGGTCAAGGACGCACCTCCCATCGACCCTGCCAAACTGGCAAATCCGCTTCCAGTGAAATTTTATGATAAAAACGGAAAATTAATCTATGAATACGGGGAACAGATCCGTACTGATATTACGTACAGTCAGCTTCCTAAACAATTGGAAAATGCTTTTATAGCCACAGAAGATGCCAACTTTTATCAACACGGCGGGGTGGACATCCGGCATACGATAGAAGCCGCGTTCGCCAATATAACCGGGGGATTCGGCTCCGAGGGCGGAAGCACGATTACCCAGCAGCTCGTGAAAAACACCTTGTTGACTTCTCAGAAAACCATCAATCGAAAAGTGCAGGAATGGTATCTCGCCGATGAAATGGAAAAAAAGTTTTCCAAACAACAGATTTTAACGATGTACTTAAATAAAATCTATCTTGGCAATGGAGCCTATGGTGTGGCGGCTGCCGCCCAAAACTATTACGGGGTGGATGCGGATCACCTAAGTCAATTGACGCTTCCTGAAATGGCGATGCTTGCCGGGCTTCCGCAAGGACCGAGCCGGTTCGACCCGACCCAATCAGGAAACGTAAAAGCAGCCACCGAACGCCGAAATACGGTTTTGAATCGCATGTATAAACAGGGCTACATTACAAAACAGCAAATGCAGGTTGCGATGAACGTCTCTGTGACAAAAGGACTCGTATCGCAAACCAAACATTCGATGCCTTTTCAAAGCTTTTTAGATGCGGCGGCAAAAGAAGTGGAATCAAAGCTTCCCAATTTGGACCTTGGTACGTCCGGATTATCGATCTATACGACACTGGATCCAAAAGCGCAAGAATACGCAGACAAAATGATGAACACAAATCAGGTGATTGCTTACCCGAACGCGAGATTCCAGGGAGCCTTTGTGTTCCTGGATACACATACCGGGGAGGTTCGGGCAATCGGCAGCGGACGAAATCAATACAAGACAACCTTTATGGGTAACAATTTGGCAATTAGTCTTAAACGTCAGCCGGGTTCCACGTTTAAGCCGATTTTTGATTATGGTCCGGCGATTGAAAACCTGAAATGGTCAACTGGTCACCAACTGAATGACGTGCCGACAACCTATTCCAATGGGCAAACGATTCAAAACTGGGATCACGCATCTCACGGATGGCTATCGATTCGAACGGCACTCCAGGAGTCCTATAATATCCCTGCCCTTCTCACGCTAAGAAGTGTAGGGTTGGATCGTGCACAGGACTTTGCCGAAAAACTCGGCATCACGTTCCCGCAAAATCAGGTCTATGAATCCTATGCGATTGGAAGCAACACGGTGAATCCGCTTGAGATGGCAGGAGCCTATAGTGCTTTTGGAAATAGCGGAATTTATAACCAGCCGACGTTTGTCGACAAAGTGGTTTATCCGGACGGCGAATCGGTTAACTTTAACCCGCAGTCCAAACAGGTGATGCATGAATACACCGCCTATTTGATGACCGATATGATGCGTTCAGTCGTCCATTCCGGGACAGGTATGACGGCAAATGTCCCGTGGCTGGATGTGGCTGGAAAAACGGGAACAACCAATTTTGATGCCAGCACAATGGCACGTTACGGCTATCCATACGGTGCGACCAATGATAGCTGGTTTGCTGGGTTTACCCCGCAGTATACAATGGCGGTCTGGACCGGTTATCCAGAGAATGGTCCGGGGAATTATCTGGATGAAAGTGAAACGAAAATCGCCCAGCTTATGTTTAAAGATATGATGGAGAATTTCGGAACAGATACATCAAAATTTACGAAACCGGATGACGTCTATCAAACGGGAAATGAATGGTATGTGGATGGCGGTGAATCAGCGGTCGTTCCGAAAACGCCGCAAATTTCTCAAGGAGATTCGAGCGGTTCTGGGAGCGGCAACTCGAATGCAAAAACGAATGTCAACGGCTCTGGCAATACAGGTCAAAATGATAATTCAAATGCCAATAATAATACGAATCAAATAGATAATTCAAATACGAATGTAAATACAACCAATGGTTCTGGAACGACAAATTCGAATGGGAATGTACCTGGAAATACAAATCCTAGTACAAATTCTACTGTTCCTGCCAATCCAACACCGGCGCCTACGCCTACGCCGGCACCGACACAAAATACAAATACAAATACAAATACAAACAAACCTGGGAATACTAGTCCGAATGGACCGGGTAAATAGGGATAAATCCAAACAATGCAGCTCAAAAAAGCTGCATTGTTTTTGTTATTGGCAAAAAAAATATGATCTGGAGGGTGAATGAACAGGAAAAGCTTACGTTGAATATTTTTTATTTTATATAGACTCTTCTTTAGATGATGGTAAATTGGCTGCTTTTCCAATTTCCGAATTTCTGATACCCATTAATAATTAATATTTAGGTGATATTAGTGGAAGCACCCTTTCAGTAAGTTCTCCAAGAAACTGATTAGGTTGAGCAAAACAGGCTAAATGACCTGCATTTTTGATTGTAACAAATTCCTTGTAAGGTGCTGATATTTCATCAAAATAGTCTTTTGCTAATTCGATTGGAGTTATAATATCTGTATCTCCTTGAAAAATAAAGATTGGTAATTCAAAACTTTTTCCTATTTTATTAAAGTCAAAGGGAACTAAATCTTTGTAAAGGTGATCAAGGGAAAATGACATACCTTTTAAATAATCAACTATATCATGTACTTTATGGTCAGGGGAAGAAACTAATGATGGCAATATTAAATCCGTAATCATATTAGGAACACCTCTAATAGCTTTGACCAGAAACCGGTTCCTTTTTTCATAATCTTTTCGGGTCCAATCAGAAGGATTTGATCCCATCTTTTCAACCAATTTAATACCTTTTGAGACCCCCCCTTTTTTAAGGGCATCCAGTGTTAATATATGTAAACGACCTTTAAGATCTGGGGCATTCTGGTCAGTGCTTACATATGCCCAAAAAAGGTCTGGTCTTTGTTTTGCCATCTTTAAACCAATCAAACTACCAACAGAGCTTCCAATCAAGATCACCTTTGGTTGACCTACTATTTTACACAAGTATTCTGTCACTTCAATCCCATCTTGAGTAAGTCTTTCGAATGTGATTTCTCCACAAGCTTCTTTACCATTTTTCCGAAAAGTCTTTCCAGCACCTCGTTGATCCCACTGTACAACTGTAAAGAATTTCTCCCACGAACGCAACAAAGGGTTGAAAATGGAATAGGTACTACCGGGCCCCCCGTGAACAAATAACAGGATTGGATTATTATAATCCTCACCTCGTATCGTTATCCATTGTTCTATACCTCCGATTTCTACGTAACAACTTTCAACAATTTTATTTGGATTGTCAATTTGAATGATATTTTCTTTCTTTTTACGGTTTTTCCCTCGCATAACTAGATCTTTCAAGAGATTATATGAGCCCATAACTCACCTCTTTTTCATTTATTGTACTTACCATTAATACGGAAAACCTTAATTAAAATTATGATGAGCTCCTTTTCCTTATTACCTTTATAGTTATCTGACCCTTATGTGGATTAAGAAAACAAGGCTGCTACAGCAGTCTTATCCATTATTGAGTAACCCGTGATATTTAAAATTAGCGGAGATATTTCGGTTAAATTCAGAATGGAGCTCTTTTCGGGGGAAATAAAGGGAGGATTTCCGGTTATGCAAAGTAAAATCCCCCATTTTCATGTTTTTTGAGTCAATAGGCGGAATCTCTCCGTCTATTTATGCTATTTTCAGTGCTATTTCCAAATTAAGAGAGATTTCTCCGCTTATTTGTCAAACCCGGTGCTTAAACTGCCTCCCACCGATAAGAGCGGACCGACACGGACCACAACCATTATTTTACAAGGCTATGTTAATTCTTAATGTTGATTTTCAGCCAAAACAATAACCGCCCCGTTAAGGGCGGTTTATTAAGCAATCATTCTCCGTTAGCAGAACACCTTGTACGACTATTTCTCCAACTCATAGCGGGCCGCTATAATGCCCGACTTGAACGTTCGGCTGGACAGCAGCTTAAGCCTGATTTTCTCGCCGTCGCCCTCGAATACCGATTTTCCACCGCCCAGGACGACTGGACAAATTGTAAGCAGGAATTCGTCGATCAGGCCGAGCTTAAGCAGCGTCTTCGCCGCTCCCGGGCTGCCGAAGATAACGAGATTTTTGCCGGGCTGCTCTTTGAGTACCTTAATTTCCTCTGCGATATTGTCCTTGATCAGCATCGTATTGTTCCATTCCACCTTGTCCATCGTGCCGGAAATGACGATCTTCTTAACATCCTGCAGCCATTTGGCATGCTCTATTTCGTGCCTCGACGCATTCGGATCGTCCAGCACTGTTGGCCAGTAACTCTCCATCATGCGATACGTCGTCCGTCCGTAAACGGGAGCTCCGACTTCGGCTACGACCTCCTCAGCATATTTCTCAAATTCCTCATTGTACGGAATCCACCCGAGTCCTCCGTTCGAATCCGACGCATACCCGTCCAGCGACACATGCATGAACAATACGAGTTTTCTCATGTCCATTTCTCCTCCGATTTCAAATTTAATTTGTTCGATTTTTTTTGCCGTTGGCCCGCGTTTCATCCTGCTGTTACGTTCATTATAAATCATTATGTTACGTAAGGTACAAGTGGAAATCTGAATTTTTTTTAGGACAACATTGTTGCGCAAAACTGACCCGTTAGTTCAATAAGGAGGGGCATCTTTTAAAGCTTATTCGGACCACTTTTCCTCATCAAAAACCCATTTATTTTTATGTAAGTCAAAGGATTTAACGTCATCGTGGAAACCAAAATAGGCAGGTAACTTAACGGTTTGTCCGTTTGCCTTACTCCAACAGGTAACAAACAATTCCATAACAGCTTGTGTTTCAGCTTTGGTTATTTCTTCATCATTCTGTTCGTAAAACTCCCAGAACTCGTCTGATTCGTCATCAGAAAGGTTGTAGTATTCTATATCTCCAAGCAATTCGTAATTACCAGCAAAAATACTGTTATCGTTCCCTTCATAAAAAACTTCATTTGCTTCTCTGTCAATAGAAAACATCATAAAGGAAAGGTCGAATCGTTTCTTGTATATTTTTAACCAAAATATCAGAGTTCTTTTGAAGATTCTCTTTTAACGAATGAATATCATTTTCTTTTGTGAACACTTTATCCCCCCATCCTTCAATAAGTATCTTTTCATTTACTATCAAACATTGAATATAAAAGATTATACTCGTTATTGCACAAACCTGCCCACGTTACTTGAAGAAGACAAAAGCGACCTTCGTTATTGAAGTATCGCACCCGTTTGTTTAAGTACAATATTTCACAAACTTTTTTGTAGTAAGAAAAAAAGAACTTCATGCTAAAGAGTTCATACATGGGAAATCTGACCTTTTAGAAGGTTAAACCTTGTCCAAAAAGACCGCTCTAAAACGTTAGAACGGTCTTTCCTTATATGTTCAAATTTCAACTACTGCTCTCGTGAACACTTTCATCATGATGTTGACGTTGGTGAAGACGGGAATGATCTGAACTTGATTTATTAACAATTGGGGATACACCAATTGTCTCTGGAAGACTGTTTCTTCTGATAATACTTTGTATAATTGTAAAGGTACCTGGAGGTGTATTCGCTATACCCCCGCCACTCGTAGCGGTGTTGAATTCGATCAATGTTCTTAGAATGGTAGCTGTCCCATCACTTGCAATAGCCCCACCAACTCCATTCGGAGCACTGTTTCTATCAAGCGTTGTCTGTATAATAGTAAGTCTCCCATCATTTACGATAGCTCCACCATTACCAGACGTAGCAATGTTGTTACTGAACCTACTTTCTGAAATATCCACTCTAGTAGCAAGTGGAAAAGAATTACTTAAAGCACCGCCAGAAGTAGCGGTGTTGCCAGTGAACGAACTCCTAAGAATATTAACTCTACCAGAATTTTGATTTGCTATAGCCCCGCCGGTAGTAGAAGATTTGTTGTTTAAGAACGTACAATTTACCACACCCAATCTGGCACCATTATTAAGGATCGCCCCTCCACCTGCACCTGTGATATCATTACCATTTTCCAAGGTTAGGCGAACGATTCTTACTGTTGTATTTGCTCCGCTAATATTAAAGATACGTGTAGTACTACCGCTGATTGTGATTGTCAGACCAGGTCGTCCAAATATACTTATTGTTTTATTAATATCGATCGGATTGATTAAAGTTATGGTACCAGAAACAGCAATGAGAATATCGTCACCTGGATTTGCTGTATCAACAGCATTACGAAGTGAACCTGAACCGCTATCATTTGTATTAGTGACTCTAATTTCTGACATATTGTTCTTCTCCTAATTTTTTAATCAAGGACGTGTCCTAATTTATTCTATTCAAGGAGAAGCTAATTGTGACAATCTTTGACATTACCTCTTATGAAATGACTTTTTTATTCAAAGTGGATTCTGCCTATTTGCAATTCCGTCTTCAACCAACCTGCCAGTTAGCACCAGAAGAAAGCCGCCAAAATTGGCAGCTGTGATCTCCAACTCAAGCACCCGTTAGCAGAAATAGCCCCTGTCCTGCTCTTTTTAATGTTTAGCGGGTGTATTTATCCTCGAAACGATAAAAGCCCTCTTGGGATTCTTGTGGGCTTACTTTAGGTTTGTGCGAAATAGGATTGCTTTAGATTTAGCTACAATTTCTTGTTTATCGTTATAAATCGAACACTCCGTATGAATTAAAGTTTTGCCCTGTTTTTCAATTTTGGCATTTGCCATCAAGTATGTACCAGTAGCGGGTTTCAAAAAAGAAACATTTAAATCAACGGTTACAGCTTGTTGTATACCATCTTCATTTGCTGGTAACAAGTTTGATACGGCTACATCAGCCAATGAAGAAATGATACCACCATGTATAACCCCTGCACTATTAATGAATAGGTCCTGAACTGGCAATATAATTTGCAAATTATTATCATCAAGCTTTTTGTATTTCAAACCTAAAAATTCGTCAAATGGCTGTTTTATAAACATCTCATACACCTCTTATATATTTAATTTACCGCTACTTTACATATTCTTTTAAGTTCTTAAACAATCCTGCCTCCGTTACTTGAATAAGAAAAACGATCCTTCTTACTGAAGAATCGCCCCCATTAATTGAATAATATCTCTGTCTGAGTCAACGGTATAAGGTGGTCTTCCTGATCAACCTTAATAAATGTACTTTTTTTGTACAAGATAAATATAACTGATAGCTATCATTGGGTCATTGCTTAAGGTTCTTTATAGTTGATGATGAAATGGAAGAAATAAGCGAAGCTTAAAGGGGTTTGCTTGAATGATATTAGTCTTTTATCTTGTGTTGAATGTGATTTCCATATTTCTATTTGTAAAAAAAAGAAATATTTGCATATTCTAGAAATCATGATTTATTGGATGATGGCAACTTATCTTTATCAAACCTTATGAATTATCACATTTCATTAACCGCATTGTTCTTTTTCCAAACCTAATGGTTACTTATCTAAATTTTTTTCTATTATCAATTTGTTACAGTTTTTAACACACTTTTATCCTGCACTTTATTCATTTTCATATTCGCCCCATTCCATTTATTTATAATAGTACTTAATTACCTCCAAAACTCTTTTTCAAATAACAATTTTGTATGGCACAGCCATAATCCTTCTTCAACTATCCTGCATCGTTAGCTGAATAACAAAAAAGGATTGCAACTGCAATCCTTCTTGAACTCAAGCACCAATTAGTTTAAGTGGAATTTTTCACAAACTTACTTTCTGGGAATAGAAGAGAATATTATTATTTATTTTGAAGAAAATCAAGGAACACTGATAAATGTTCATTTTTAATCCTCTTTACGGAAATAGAATCCACTTCTTAATAATCTTTTTAGCAGTAACCCTATAAGAACCCCAGGAATCACACATAACATAGGAAACCACACATTCCCCAACAATATTCCAAATAATTGTACTTTTGTAGAATACATAAGCCATTGATAATCAGCTTGTTCAATCGCTTTTTTTATGTCTCCCTGAAAACTTGAAATACTTATTGTGTTAAAATTACCTTGAACATTAATGAGAAATTCTAAAAACACAAACACATTACCTTTTATTGGTTTACCATTAATAAATTGACCGAATCCTGGGAGTGCAATACTCCATAACAACGCTTCTTTACTATTAGCCACATTGTTTTATTCCTTTTCAAAATTCTTTTGTAATTCGAAGTTGTTCAATCAGGAATACTTCTGTCATTAGCATACGGTGGCTTTTCAATCCAACCTTTCTTTATCATTAATTTACCGAAACGACCGTAAACCAACAAATCTCTCGCTATTGATTTTTCACAATCAAAAGTAATATCTGCCCTCATATTCGTAGTAGCAGCAGCACTATAATACGATATTGCTGAAGCAATAAATAAACCTGCGTGAAACATAAATAACCTATCAGAAAACGGTGAAATAGTTGAATCAGTAACCTCAGTGTCCAATGTATTTCCAGTGGTAAGGTCTTCGTTAATTAATAAATTTGTGAAGGTCCCAATATGGTCATTTAAAGCATCAATTAATTTTTCAAAAAAGTTCAAAACTTCTTTGTCCTTACATACCTGTTGACCAGCAAGAATAAAAGACTTCATTATTTTACTTTTTTCGAGATTATAGTAAACGTTTCCAGCCTCAATTGTGTTCATTGTTCTTCGTTTTCCAAACACATCAGTAACATAACTGAGTTCATTAATAAATTCTACTTTATCTGGTGTGGAATAAAACGGTGGCACTTCAAAATTGTTTTTGGAAACAAATACATCCATAGTCATATCATATAGGTTCATTGAATCTTGATTACATTGGTAATAAAAGTTCCGTAAGTCTTTACGAAGACATAAACTTATAGCTAGTCCATATTGTTGCAAACCCTGCATTGTCATTGACATTATATAAAATAAACCGTATTTATCCGTAAATAAAGACGGTGCCTCTAAGTTAACATCTGATTCAGAAAAACCTTCTGGAATTGGAAAGGTTTCTTTGTTGAAAAAATCTTTTAAAATTGCTATATGATTTTGCCCCATTTTTACAGCAGTTTTATAAATGTTTTGTATTTCTTTATCTTTAATAATATTTAACATATATTTATTTACACATAAAGACATTGTTTCATTAATATAATGAATCCAAATGTTTGAGATTTCTGACGAAGTTAGCCGTTGGTTTTTCTGCAATTTTGAAACCACCTTTTTCCATAGTTAAAATCTGTAAGGACTAGGTATATATTCTCCGTATTCTCATCGATTATGTGTATGTTCTTAAACTATCCTGCTCGTTAATTAAAGAAGCTAGTATAAATACTTTAGACATAATTTTCCTGAAAACATGCAAAAAACAGTGTGATTTCATATGAGAAACACACTGCTTTTATAACTGTTTTTATATTTGCTTTTTGCTATGCGGGTACCTCAAAAGAGAACGGCTTAATAGAAAACTACAGTTCTTTTTTTCATTTATAATCAATATTTACTAGTAAAGGGGTCCTGCCGACTAAACGCGGATATTATACGCTTATACATTATTTGGAAGGAGAAACCTTGATTTCCTTATGCTAAGCAAATTCAAACCTAAAAAAGCCGTTTCCTGTACGGTTCTAAGAATCGATTTTTTTATTTATCTAGGTACACTAACTCCCCCGATAGTTTAAGTGTAATGTTTCATAATTATAATTTCCCGGTTACTTTTATACTGATTGACCTTCCTATATTCTTCATCTATAAAGAGTTCATCGTGATTGTCAAATGTCAGATTCCTTTAGATAAGTGATTTGCGAACTTCGTCTGCACTTTTCTGGTATCATTTCATACCGGGAAAAGAATTGCTTTGATTATCAGCGCTAACCACTACCTGATCCATATGGTCAAATTCCCCAACTCGTTTCGTTTTTCCATATCTGGACTTCTCATCCTTCTCTTGTTCAGGTTTAGGGGCTTTTAGATCAGCCCGGTCCAGGAAAAAGGTAGCAAGGGTTCCCCCTACTAATCCCCAAAAAGGTGCCCCAATATGAAAAATGGATATCCCAGAGATCGTAATTAAAAATGAAAATAATGCACCAGTTTTAAAACGCCCTGAAAAACTCATCTTTAATGAGTCAATTAACACATTAATCATAGCCAGACCCCCAAGCATCTGAATCAATGACGAGGGAATCCGATAAGGCACCGAAGCCGCCATCGGGGCAAAAACAGCCACTAAGCAAGACAATACCCCCAACACAATCGCTGCTGTATATCGGCTTCCTTTTGTACCCGATTCTTTACTTGCTAAAAGTGCTGTCATTGGACCGGCAATGCATGCCGAATGTCCACCTAAAAATGAACTCAGAATGGACCCAATCCCGCTCCAACTTGTCATAGAGTTAATAGGAGGAAAATAGCCCTCACTTTCGAGCACCGCTATACCTTGGGCATTTTGGATAGCTATGACGGTTAACACTAACGGCAGAACAAGTTCTCCCATAACGGAAAATTGAAAGGACGGAAGAACGAAATGGGGAACAGCTATTGAAAATGTGATACCTTGAACATGCATTCCCGGTAACACTTCTAATAAAACAACCGCAGCAAGGATCGCTCCTAATATAGGAGGGAATTTTTTAGACAAACTTGTAAAATAGGAAAGAATCAGAAATACTAACAATGGAATCCCATTTAATAAAGGATTTCCAAGGACAGATTGAAACATGGCTGTTCCAAAAGGGAGAAGAACACCTGAAACCATTCCCATCATGACCGGCATAGGAAGTACTTTCATTAATTTATCAATCATGCCGGATAATCCTAATATAAAAATAACCACTCCAGTAATCAGATAGGCACCAATTACTTGACTAAATGAATGATGAGCTAAAGTAGCTCCCACAAGAATGGCGCCAGGTATTGAGAAAGCATAGCCAATTGGCTGACGGAAATAAAAAGAGAGAATGAGGGTTAACAATCCTCCAACCCCGTAAATCGCAAAAATCCAAGACGTTACAGCTGAAGCCGGGAGGTGTCCCTTGGCAGCCGCTTGTAAAACAATTAGTAATGGGCCAGTTGCCCCAAATAACCACCCGACAAATCCATTTGAAATACTTCCAATCGTTATTAAACGAGGAAATTCAACTATATTCTTCTTCCACAAATCAAATCCACCCCTCCATAATTTCAAAACTCACAGTATATTATGATATACTATTTGTATTCAAAAGTATAGGAAACTAATTTAGGAGGGGCCCACCATGAAGGGGTTAGAGGATGAACAAACTAAAAAGTTAATTCTTCAAATGGGAGGGATGCTCCGAAAAATCCGAAGCCAGCAAAAATTGAGCTTGGATGAACTCGCCGAGAAAACTGGCGTGAGCAAGCTAACTTTAGGCAAGATTGAAAGAGGAGAAACAAACCCTTCATTAGGGGTAGTCTGGAAAATAACGGAGGGACTGTCCATTCCATTATCAAGAATACTAGTAATGGATGACCAGATTGAACTTTCCCGCTGGGGAACGGGATTTACGATTTACGGTCCTGAAAAAAAGTGGAGAATAGAAACAGTGTTTCGCAGTACAAATGGCCCCACAGTGGAAATTTATCGTGCCTTTCTTCAGCCTAATGCTTCCTATTCTCCCGATCCACATCATGAAGGTGCTATGGAGTTCGTTACGGTTATGAGCGGAACAATAAACTTTCAATTAGAAGAGAGGGTCTATGATCTTAATCAATTTGATTCCATTAAGTTTGAGGCTGCCAGCAAGCATTCTTATCTAAATACCGCAGATAGAGAAGCCGTACTTCACATTGTAGTAAAATACTCTTCTTAACGCCTATTTTTTTAGGGGTAGCTGTCTAAGGAAGATTTTCTGCTACATTTTCTTTTGTGTATATCGCCTTAATATTCTAACCTTTTAAAATTGTAACGGTTTTCCATATCTGACATGATTATTTCAAGGATTAGTTTTATTGAAGAAATAGTTTTTGAATTATTGTTCCAATCATCAAATTACCGACGTCTTTATTGATTTATCAGGAGTTCAAAATGGACTAACGCCAGAAATAGCTTTATGGATGCAACTTATGCCAAATGCACTATGCCTAATGGGTGTAATTTTCCCTGTATCATCTGCTCTTTGTTTGGTGGTCCAGTTGATGAACGCATGATCTAATCGCTTCCCGATCACCCACCCTCTTTTAAGGCACGAGGTTTGATCTTAATCTATCCCCTTTCCTCAATTCTGATATTAAAGTATTTCTATACAGTTTCGTTCATATCAGTACATTTCTTCACTATCTTTTTTTCATTTGAAAAAAGTTGAATTACCTTCTTACAAATTTATTTCCTTGATTTAGTTCTATTACCTAAGATGTTGCCTCCGGAAGAAAATGATGTGCCAGCGGAGAAACACCATGGCGACTGACTTTGGTTAGATGCAAACTTTGTGACTAAAATACATAAAAACCAATAAAAAATAGAAGCCTAACAATTAAGTACATTTCTGTAAAACTCGTTGGTTATTAGCATGAATTAGATTTTAAAAATTATGGAGGATTGCAATGGAGAAAAAAATAGTTGCACTCGATGTATCGAATTTATGGGCTCCCTATATGAATAACACGATGGCTCTATGTGTAAACAAATATGCATTGCAAACTATTCAAGATCCAGAAATTAACGCTGTTTTTTGCAATGCTTTGAATATAGCAGAGAACATTGTTCAAAAAATTACCGTCATTTTCAATCAGGAACATTTTCCGATTCCCCAAGGATTTACAGAGGAAGATGTCCATTTAAACGCACCGCGATTGTTTTCAGATGAACTCTGGCTGTTCTATTTGCACCAAATGTCGATACACGGATTGACCGCTTATTCACTTGGAATCACCGCTTCCCGTAGGCGGGACGTTCGTCAATTCTATTTCGAAACATACAAGGAATCTTTTGAATTGTACGAAACTACGTTGGGCATGCTGCAATCGAAAGGCTTCATGGAACGTCCCCCCACTATAGCGCTTCCGGAAAAAATCGAATTCGCGGAAAAACAAAACTTTTTAGCCGGCTGGTTCGGGCACCAACGCCCATTGAATACAATAGAAATCTCTAGTCTTTATTTTAATTTGCAGAAAACCATCTTGACTAAATCCTTGGCTCTCGGTTTCGGCCAAACCGCCAAAATAAAAGAGGTTCGCCGGTTCATGGAGGAAGTGGTACAAGTGGCAGCTGAACATATTGAAATTTTTACTACCATCCTTCATGAAGACTTCATCAGTTCTGCGATAACATGGGACACCTATGTTACAGATTCTCAGATTGCGCCATTTTCGGATAAGTTGATGATTTTCCATTGCGCATTTTTAATTCAAGCTGCGATGGCTTATTATGGAACCGCCTTATCCGGCGCCATGAGGCGCGACCTCGGGCTCAAATATTCGTCTGCCATCGCAAGGGATGTCAAGCTTGCGGAAGACTGCGCAAATATCCTGATTGCCAATGGATGGTTTGAGGAACCTCCAAGTTCCGTTGATCGACGAGAATTATCTTAGTGAAACTTCACCATAACTGCGATTTTAAGAAGTACACAAAACCCCTTGAGACTCAAAGGGTTTTAACTCGTGTTATTATCAATTATCCAGCAAGTACATATTGCTGAAATAGTGTTTTTGTGCTGAATGAAGAAATGCTCACTCGCCATTTAGTAGAAGCTCTTGATATGCATGAACAAGTATCCGCATATATGGTAGAAAAAGGATGGTACCATGCTTGGGATACAAACGAACAGATCAGTTTGGATTTAAATAATATCAATACAGCATTGAATTTACCGACATTATAAAAAAATTCCAGGAACAGTTTAACACTCACCAAATAAACTGTTCCCATTAAACCAGTTTGAGTTTATTTGGCACAGGGCAGAAGTAAATAAAGTTAATACCTCTTGCTTACTCGTGTTTGTTTTACACTATATAATGAAAACAATTATTTGACTATTTTTATTATGAAAAGGTCGGAGCAGGAAATTCATCAATTTTGATGCGAAGTAAACTATAAGGTTTCTGTCGTAAGTCTTTTCCATAATGAAATCTAGGCTGTCGATGTAATTGGTTCACAATGACATACAAATATTGATCAGGACCAATTGAAAAAGTATCCGGCCACAAAATCCTCGGATCATGTGCGATAGTTTCCATTATGCCATTGGACAATATCTTACGGATACTGTTGTTTTCATAATCTCCAGCATAAACAGTTCCCTTTGCATCGGTGATCATTCCATCAGACGCACCTTTTTCTCCCCAATACTCCACATGATAAGGTAAATCCATGTCCGGTATCGTTCTGTCTCTCAGGGCTTCTGTGGAGATTGAGAACAAATGACGACTGGTTAGTGGAGCAAAAAATAATATCTTTCCATCGGGAGAAATCGCAAGACTATCAGACGCCAATCTAAATGGAGAAGTTGAACCGTCTTTGTTTCGATTCATTAAAATTTGACCTTCTACTTTCGGTAAAAAATAGGGATCGGGTGAAGTTGAATTTGCCCCATTTAACCGTCTAAACGCGTTTCCATTTGATAAATCTACGACGATAATAGCTCCTGGTCCACTTGAAGAAGAATCCGTTATATAGGCATAACCAGCTTTTCCTACACGAAAATCAAAACGCACATCATTCAGATATGTTGTAGGCAGGACAACATCTTCTGTAAAGGTATATACATTTCTTATTGTATTGGTTTCTAAATCAACAGCGACTAATTTTGCCCCCCCTTTAATAGGTTCAGAAAAATTGGGTGCCGCTGTATCTAATATCCAAAGTGTTCCCCTTCCATCAGCAACTACACTTTGGACACTGATGAAAGTCATTGTGATATTCTGGGGATTAACCAAATTGGTTTGTAAATTAGGATAAGGCTGCAATTTATCCTCAACAATTTCCCCCACCGTAAATTTAACATCGTCTCCCCATTTCGGAAAGCAAATGAAAATACGACCGGTTTCTGAAACAGTAACACCTGTAGGCATAGCCCCATAAAATGCATAAACTAGTTCTAAATTACCGAAAGATTTTTCACTAGGTAACATAGGTTTCATAATATCCTCCTCAAACCTTCAAACGGGATATCACCTATATATGTTTTATATTTTTTCTAGTGCATGTTTCTTAATAAGTTTTTCTATACGAAAAGATGATTGAATTGATTGTTTTCGAAATTTTAATAAGTCTGTCAGAAGAAAGGAAACATTTTAATTTAAAGGTCTCCTGTCCAACCATACATAGGAAGAACAGTTACTGATATTAAGAAACCAATCGTAAAACGAGTAATAAATGAACCAATAATAGCAATACGTTTATCTTCAAATTTCATCTGGAGCATTATTAGTACAGATAATAATCCAAATATTAGACCAGATATAATTCCTAAGAAAATGCTGTTCATTGGCAATAAATATCCTTTATCTAACTAACTCATCAATTGATATGATTCTTTTAAAAGAACTAAAAACTCTTGATTTAGTTCGTCTACACTATTAAATCTAAAGTTATTGTGAAATCTGTTTTTGGAAACTTGTTCAATTTTAGTAATCTTCTCGTGTTCAATTTGATGTTTTGTTACTAAATTAAAATCTAACCATTTCTTTTTTGGATGAACTCCTCCAAAGGAAGATTTATTCAAAAGGTGTATAGAAGTCTTTTTAAACTCAATTTCAAAAGGTCCTATTTCTTTCAATAAATCGAGTATTTTTGAATATATTTCATAAACATTAGATGCCTTATTTGAGAATAATTCATCTTCTGACATATCGCCATCACCTGCTTTCACCTTAACATATTAAAATGTATTACCTTTATTTTGCCTCTTGTTACATCATTTTACCATTATCTTTATTCAAACTGCCCGTTAGCGGAACAAGAAAAGCGACTGCTCTAACTGAACAATCGCTACCCATAGCTATATAAGGATTTATTATTCTTTTCCCTCACTTGATTCAATTAACTTACTTATTATATATCCAACGATATATTCTCTCTGTGTTTTTTCTTCAATATCATCATTCTCAACAAGGTCATCAATTATCTTACTAATCAAGTTCCATAATGTAGTATTTTTAAATTGCGTATAAGGATGAGACACCATCTATTTACCTCCTTCACTCAAGCTACCCGTTAACTTATTAAAATTTATGAATGTCTAAAATACTTCCCAGCGTCTGTCTCTCTTCTGTTTGGGAAACTTTCCTTTGCTAAATCCTCAAGATGAAGTGTTCCGTGTATGCTATTAACTTTTTTCTTATCCACCATTTTTGAGTAGAATCTTGTATAGAAATCAGTGTCATCAAGGTTTGGGAAGTCACTTGCAAATGCAATATCTTGACCATTTGAAAAGTAAGCCAATTGGGTCCCATTCATCAATCAATTCTTTAACAGAACTATATTTATTCAAAAATATTCCACACCTTAAAAGTACATTTTCTATATGGTTATATTCACTTATCTTATTCAATCATCCTGCACCTTTAGCTCAATAAAAAAAGAGCTACCGCAGCAACCAATTATGAAAGCTCGATATGCTCTGAAACTCTTGACCTCAAAATCTCTATAAGTTCTTCATCCATAAACGTATATTCATCAGGAATATCTAAATCTAAACAAATGACTTTCTTATTTTCTTTTAACATTCTTCCAAATTTTTCTCGCAGTCTTCTGATGTGTTTCTTTTCCATAACAAATATTAAATCCGCCTAACCGATATGACCACTATTTACTTTAATGCGGGCATTGTTCTCTGTACCAGCAGACCGAACTTGATGTCCGCCTACTTCGTGGAAAATTTTCTCGGCGGTTAAACTTCTCCACCTGTTACGACTACATATAAATAATAACTTTATTTTTCTCACCTTTCTTTCAGAGATCATAACGGCTTAAATAAACTTGTTTTCTGAAATTAACTGCTTCTTTACTTTAATAAGGAAGGTAATTACCCTTAGTTCATTACTTGACCCTTTTATTCTATTCAATAAAACTTATTTTATTTTCCTGACACCATTCAATTGCAATTTGTTTGAAACACTCGTCACGGTATGAATACCACTGATCTTCAATTTCAAAATCTATTATTTTGCCCTTAAACCTTCTAAAGGCACCCTTTCCTTTAATTGCCCTTAATAAGGATTCCTGCTTCCGTTGATCCCTTACTGTTAAGCAAAAATTCTCCATTATTTCGTATTCATCCACTTCATATTGAGTAGGTAACTCAATATAATTTTCAAAGTTTTCAACCACATCTATGGCAATCATTCTATTTTCTTGTTCCCATTCAGGTAAATGATCAAATGGTTTTTCGTCTTCAGCAGCTCTCAAGTCATCAGATGTTACTATCACTATTTCACCCGTTCTAATATTTAGTAAAGACCGTGACTCTTCCAACTGTATTTCCATTTCATCAATTATATCTTTTAGTTTGACTTGAATATTCATTATTAGATCACCTCTTGTTATTTTTTTACTAATACACCCCTATTGTTTAAGTACAACATTTCACAATCTTGATTTTGAAATAAGAAAAATGGCGACTCTCATCTTGAAAAATTAAATTTTCATTTGCTAACCATTTCTGTTCTAAAAAGTTTAATTTTTTTTACTGTTTCTTGGCTTTTTTTTGAGCTTTTCATTTCTATTTTTGTTTGCCTTGAACATCCAAGTAATAATATCAACAAATCTCTCAATTACATATTCAAAAGCCGACATGGTATTTACCTCCGTGGAGGTTTTTTGGTTTTTTACTCAAACTTTATCAAAATACCCCAAAATGTAAATGATTCCATTTTATTTATTATTTTTAAACAGTTGAAGAACAGAAAAATAGGAATAGCCATAGCCATCCCGTCTTAAATATAAGCACCCGTTTGTTTAAGTACATCTTTTCACAATGTTGTGCCTTGAGTAACATTTTAGCGATATTACATATGTCAAAGACAAAAAAACACATTGTACGTTTGAAGCAGCAGCTATGTAATTTTTATATCCACTACCTATTCGATTATGGATTAATGAATGTCCTTTTTCTTAAACCGACCACCATAAACTGCAGAAACATCTGAAGTAATGGTAAATGCTTCAGGATCTATCTCCTTAATAATATCTTTTAGCTTTGTATCCTCTAGCCTTGTAAAAGCACATAGAATAACACGTTTATCTTCACCGCTGTAAGAACCTTCTCCATGGAGAAAAGTGACGCCACGCCCTAATCGTTCTGTAATGGCATCTGCTATCTCATCGGTGTTATCACTAATGATATATTTGCATTTCATATCACCTAATCCTTTTACCACAATATCAATGGTTTTAAACGCAATAAAATAGGTAAGCATTGAAAACAAAGCATTTTCTATAGAAAATACAAAGGCAGCCAATGAGAAGATAATCACATTCACAGCCATGATGATCTCCCCGACTGAAAATGGCACCCTTTTTTCAATTAAAATAGATAATGTTTCAGTACCATCTAAAACTCCTCCATTTCTGATTGCTAAACCTACCCCAATTCCACATATGACACCGCCAAAAACAACTGACAGAAGCTGATCATGTACCATTGGGTCTATATGATGCATGAATGAAGTAATCACAGAAAGAGCTATGATTCCATAGAGCATACTAAAAGCAAATGTTTTACCGATTTGCTTATAACCTAAGAAGAAGAAAGGTAAGTTTAAAATGACTAAAAATATACTAAGGTTAATTGAAGTTACGTGACTTAAAATCATAGATAAGCCCGTCACTCCACCGTCAATTATATTATTCGGAATTAAAACAGCTTCTAACCCGTAAGCCATAATACTGGCACCAATTGTAATAAAAAAAGACCTTTTGACAACATTTCTTACAGTTAATTTTTTATGTTTTATTTTCTTTTTTTCTTCACTTGTATTCATAAAGCTTTCCCCCTTATATTTATATATTTTAAAAATCACAGAGAATATGTGTTTTTTCAGGACATAGCTTGTTAGATAGTAAATAAAAATTCAATTAAACATGAGTAAAAAATTATTCATTTGTCTCGAAAACACAAAAGGAGCTTGTTACCAAATAGGCATAATAATCCCATGGTGACAGGCTCCTCCATATTAGTACGTAATTTTATTCTTTATAATTGTATCACATACCGGAGAATATTCTCTTTTGTATAATTAAAATATGTGTTCTGGTAGTTCAACTAACGCCCCCGTTACTTTAAGTACAGTCCTTCACAAACTAATAATTCGGTGAATTAGAATATTGTATTACCCATGATGAAGTATTACCCCTATTCACATTAATATAGCTTTTTATTTATTAATTCAATTAAAACTTTAACAAAACATGCCAACAAAATGTAAATCGGAAAAGAATAAAAATATTTCCACTTGTATAAAACATAAATTCCCATCCAATGAAATAGCGGTTCTACTACGAAAGATATTAAAGCGGAAATAAGAATATTGGCTAATACGAAGTTGAACCATTTATGCCCGTATTTTTGATAGACCAGCATAAAAATTACTGGTAAATAACTTAAATCAAATGGTACTAAAGGCGGGATAAATGCCCAATACAGGCGAATTGGATAAGCCCATGCCCCATGATTAGTTCCAATCATATCGAATATAAGTGAAAAAATCCCAAAAATTTAACCGTAGATTAAAATCAAAAGAGTTCGCTTTTTATCAACAATTTTTACCCATACAATCCACGTTCAAATTGTTCCTAACAATGTAAATGCCCAAATGTGAACTATTTGATTTTTAGTAAGTTGTTTAGCCATCATATAAACAACTGAATTAACAGCTAAAACAGAAATAACCAATAACACCATTATCTAATTTCACCCTATATAATAAGAACATTTTATTTATCTTACTTATTTTTTCCTATTAATAGTGAATAATTCCAATCTAATCATATTATAATTTTCTAATTAAACTAACCTACTTACTTTAGTGGAACAAGGAAAAGGGCTGCCGCAGCAACCCATTCTTGAACTCTTGCACCGGTTACTTTAAATGTAATTTTTCACAATCTCTCTCCATATTAATATGGAAAAGGCGATACCCCCTAAAAGCATCGTCAGCACCCATCCAAATATTTAATTTTGTGGTTATTCATCTATTAAGATGGGATGTTTAGGACCATCTATGGAACATGAAAGTTCTACTTCGCAGATTCCTGAGTTTTTCCACAAGAGGTCATTTATCTGCTAATTTTTTTCGGTCTGGATAGGTTGGAGGCTGTTCGAGCCATCTATTTTTAATCATTAATTCTGCTCCGTCCTTCATATAATTCCCCACTTTTTTCGTAATGTTCGCATATTTCACTTGTATATCGGTCCGGAGGCTTGCTGTTGCGGATAGGGCGTACAGCCCGAAACCAAAGGCGGCAAGCTGATCGATAAAGGTAAGCATCAGCTTATCAGAATAGGGCGCTTCCGTCGAATCCGTTACGAATACATCCCAAGCTTCCGGCACCACAACATCTGATTCCAAAAGGGAATTGGTCAAGTCCTCTATGATTTCCTTAGATAATTGGCTTCCCTCTTCAAAATGTTTTTTCACTTCTTTATCGTTCGCCACTTGGGTAAAAGCGGTGCAAATCATCATCCCAATTGTATTCACCTTGATATTGAAAAACAGATGGGATACCTCCATGACATTCAACGGGCGTTTTTCGCCGAAAATCGGCATTCCCCCTAAATAGTGGTTGGTCGTCACGAATTCATTACGTTCAGGGACGGGAATAATGGGCGGTCGGATATACTCCCCTCGCTCCATTAATAAATCTTCCACCTTTATGTACGATTGTTTTGCTTGATCCAGGTGTCCAATATGCAGGTTCTTTACATCCTTCCGAGAAGATAGTGCCAACAAAGATACATCTTTAGTCATGGCAGCTTTCGATGCTATTTGCAGATAATATAGGACAAGCCCGTCGGTCAGGAGTTTCGGTGCCTGTACATTCACATCATTTTCCGTGAAACCGACTGGTTCTTTCATTCTTTCCATTTTCATGATCGAGGAAATCTGCTGAACGAATTCTTCCATAAATAGGAGCTCTTCTTTAACCAATTGGCTGATTGTTGCATCCTCTATATGTGCGGATATGTGCCTGAATAAACCAATTTGCATGGTGGTTTCCATATAGGAAAACCATAATGTGCCTATTTCTGAAGAGGTTAGATTTACTTGTTGCTCCATCGTAACACCCTTTCAATTTCATTCTATTTATGATTCCCTAGAAAAGGATATCTATTCCAGTTTGGCTAATAAGGTTTATCTCTTCTTCTTGAACAAACCTGCCCGTTAGCCATCCATGAAGCACAGCTTCACCACAAAGGATGGAATTTTAAATCGTTCTTCCATGGTAGTTTAACAAGCCCCTTTTCATTTGCTCCACATTCAGATAGAAGTTTGAAATTAATCCGTTTTTAGTACTAAAGTGGTAAAATGCTTGAGATAATATCTCGCTTACATAATTAATCCTTAATTGGTAAAAATCTTTAATACCAACATAAAAAGGGGTAATATAAATGTTTTCATCTACCAGAAAGAAGCTCGATACAATTATAAAGATGGGTATTGGAGCTGGATTGCTTACAACTATTTTCACTGGCTCTCTTTTTATATTTGCTATTTCAATCATTCGTAAAATTAATAAGATAAACCAAAAGCTTGGGAATTAGTCCTTGCTTTTTTAGTTCGCCTTATTCTTCAAACACGCATTTAAACGTTTTGTTTTCTTCCACAAAACTGCAACCGTTAGTGGAACAAGAAAAGCGATTGCTCCTATTGAACAATCGCACGTTGAAGAAAACTCAAACATTCTACGGCGTTTTTATACGGTTTTTATACAGTGGTAAAACCAAATTCTCAAAATTGGCTTACAATCGTAATTAGTGAACTTTCCATTATCGAGTATCTCTTTTTCCCTACTCAGTAACAATGACTAGGATTATCTTCTAAATAAAAGACATCACTGCCATCCCATCGAGATTTATCCACCTTCAAATGCTTTCCATCCCACAATGACCACCGCAGCGATCATTGTCGTAAATCGATCTTTCACTCAAGCACCAGAAAGTTTAACAAGAAAAGCGTTCTATAAATGAAATAACCACTTAACTTCTAACTTTTTGAGGGGTACAAACAACATTAATATTTCTTTACCTCTTTTACAATAGTTCGTTCCACTAATAATTGATAAATATAAATAACGATTGCTGTTACAACTGACAATATGTAAAAATGTTTTGGTCGCATTTTCTTGAACTCGAATACTCCAACTTTAGCGGAAAATTTTGCGATAGGGAATGCAAGGAGATAATCTAGTACAGCATTTAATGTTATGTACTCACTGTATCTTTAACAATTGCTTTCAATTGTGCTGAAGGAACCATTGAACTCTCTTCGTTTGCTGCTGCTGAAATTCTTTTTAACCTTTTCAAGTTAATTAGCGGACCAGCGACACACATCAGAACTAGCACTCCCAATGTTACATTTATCCATGCTACCTTCCATCCCCAAGTAGTGATTACCAAGTACAATCCTGGTATTAAAACAAACAACACTGTAATGGGTAGAAATTCATCCAACTTTACTCCCTTTTTTGCTAAAGCTTGTAACTGTTTTGTCTCATTGCAACGAAGCATATTAATCCTGGTTTTCCACAGTATAGCCTACTGAAACAAACATGGCTATCGCTCCTAAAATATGTACCGCCAAAGCTACTTTGTACAACATTGTTGAATACCCCCATCGTTTTCTTTAGTGCGTAACGTAAACATTTTACTCAAGAGAATTACCTTTAAAGATAGAAAATGGATAATATAAATTTATTAAATTTAGAAAATTTTTGATTGCCCTTCGTTATTTATATCATCTTAGTATTGTGGTATTTAACGACATACCTATCCGCCCCATAAATCTGAACACTAGTACAAAAATAAAAGCTGCCGATTTGGCAACTTTGCTCTTCAATTACATACATACTGTCAATAACTGGATGTTTCTTCCTATGTTTTGTGTGTGAACTGTTTCCATTTTTAAGGAAATTTCTTAGGATTAAAAACCTATTTTAAATTTATCTCTTTCAAAATATTGGACACTATGTTATTATCAACCTTAAAGTTTCATAAATAGTTCCACAAGCTCTACTGGGGGGGTCCGATGGCTCGGACTGAGAAAAGAATGCGTAAAATTCTTTGACCCTTTGAACCTGATCTGGATTATACCAGCGTAGGGAAGTAGTTTCGAGGCGTCATCGTTTTATTGGGTACGCGCCACTACTTTTTGACGATTAATCAGGTTCTGTGCAAACAGAACCTTTTTTTATTGTCTTTTATTACTTGATTGACCCTAAAGGTTACTGGTAATGAACTATGCTGTAACTTCTAGATCGCAAAATTAATCTATTTTTAGGAGGAAGTTACATGCAAAAACAAGCACATGTAAACATTGAGTTGAAATCGCAATTTACCGGAAGTAAAAAAGTCTATGTCGAGGGCTCAAGACCAGATATTAAAGTCCCAATGAGAGAAATTGAGTTAAGCAGAACAGTTACTTCCTTTGGGGAGGAAGAAAATGCCCCTATTCGTGTTTACGATACGAGTGGACCATACACAGACTCGAATTACAATATAGATGTTAGAAAAGGGCTTCCTGCTTTACGCAAGAAATGGATTCTCGAACGTAATGATGTTGAGGTGTATGAAGGAAGAGAAATAAAACCTATAGATAATGGATACCTTGAAGGTGATGAGCGTGCCAATCTTGAATGGTTTCCTTCTAGTGACAAAACGACTCTTCGTGCAAAAGAAGGGCAAAATGTCACACAAATGCATTACGCTAAAAAAGGGATCATTACTCCTGAAATGGAGTTCATAGCAATTCGTGAAAATGTAGATCCAGCCTTTGTTCGTGACGAAGTTGCTCGTGGAAGAGCGATTATACCGTCCAATATTAATCATCCTGAGAGCGAACCCATGATTATCGGACGTAATTTTCATGTGAAAATCAATGCGAACATTGGTAATTCTGCTGTCACATCTTCCATTGAACAAGAAGTTGAAAAAATGACATGGGCGACTCGATGGGGTGCCGATAACATTATGGATCTATCAACAGGGAAAAATATTCATACGACTAGGGAATGGATTGTTAGAAACTCCCCTGTTCCAGTTGGAACAGTACCAATTTATCAAGCTCTTGAAAAAGTGAACGGAATTGCCGAGAATCTAACATGGGAAGTTTATCGTGATACATTAATTGAACAAGCGGAACAAGGCGTCGATTACTTTACTATTCACGCTGGTGTGTTATTACGGTATATCCCTTTAACAGCTAAAAGGACAACAGGGATTGTATCCCGTGGCGGTTCTATTATGGCTCAGTGGTGTTTAGCTCATCATCAAGAAAATTTCCTCTATACTCATTTTGAAGAAATTTGTGAAATTCTGAAACAATATGATATTTCCGTTTCGCTTGGCGATGGATTACGTCCAGGCAGCATTGCCGATGCCAATGATGAAGCACAATTTGCTGAGCTCGAAACCCTAGGCGAATTAACAAAAATTGCCTGGGAGCATGATGTTCAAGTGATGATAGAAGGTCCAGGTCATGTACCGATGCACATGATTAAAGAAAACGTGGATAAGCAAATGGAAATTTGTAAAGAAGCTCCTTTTTATACTTTAGGACCTTTAACTACAGATATTGCTCCAGGATATGACCATATTACATCTGCTATTGGCGCTGCAATGATCGGGTGGTTTGGAACAGCTATGCTTTGCTACGTAACACCAAAAGAACACCTAGGCTTACCAAATAAAGACGATGTCCGTGATGGTGTAATTGCCTATAAAATTGCCGCCCATGCTGCTGATTTGGCTAAAGGTCACCCAGGTGCTCAAATTAGAGATAATGCGTTATCAAAAGCACGCTTCGAATTCAGATGGGAAGACCAATTTAATCTATCATTGGATCCGGAACGGGCAAGGGAATACCATGATGAAACCCTTCCAGCAGAAGGGGCAAAAACAGCTCATTTTTGCTCCATGTGTGGTCCGAAATTTTGTTCGATGAGAATTTCTCATGACATTCGGGGGATGGCGAATGGAGAAACATTGAGTGATGAATTAGACATCGAGGAGGGCATGAAGAAAAAAGCAGAGGAATTTGTCCACGATGGATCAAACATTTATCGATAATTTCAGCCACAACGAGATAAAGAATTTAAAGGAAGAAGTAGAAATTCTCCAGCAAAAGATCCATCATTTGCAAGAGATCATCCAATACATCCAGTATCATTGTAAACATATATTCTTGGAAACCTCGGGTATGAGGGAATGCAAGAAGTGTGGTTTCGCTGAGAGTACCTATTATTGATTTAGCACCAAAGTTAGATGAATCTTGTTGAGTAAATATGATAGGCAGCCTGTCGAAACAGGCTGCCTATCTTATTAATGGGTACAAATCTGTAAAATTATTCCGCTTCCCCAACGACTGAAAAACGTTCATTTTTATGTTGTGGATTTTCGATTTCATCTAAAACAGCGATTGCGTAATCGGCATAGCTGATATAGCTTTCACTTTTCGAATTAAGGATTAATTGGTCTTTCCCCTTTTGGTAAGAACCTGTTCGTTTACCTTCTGGATTAAAGAACGCTGCTGGGCTAATATAAGTCCATTGAATTCCTTTTGTGTCTTGTAGCTCTTTAAGGTTTTTCATCATGTTTGAAGCAGTAGGAAAATAGGCTGCAGGGAAATCTGGAGTCTCTAGTAATCGCACAGTTTTTGCCTCATCTACAAATAAGCTTCCTGCTCCGCCAACAACGATTAATCTTGTCTGTGGAGCACCTTTAAGTGCTTCGATTAATACTTTGCCAGCTTCTACATGCTGATGTTCTTGTCCTCGTGCATTAAATGCATTTACTACTACATCAAAATATTTTATATCTTCTGAATTTAAATCAAAAATATTTTTTTCCAGAACAGCAACTTGTTCATTTTGAACCTTTGATGCATCTCTGACAATTGCAGTAACTTCATGACCTCTTTCTACAGCTTCTTTTAAAATAAGGCTTCCTGCCTTACCACTGGCACCAATAATACCGATTTTCATTTATAGTCCTCCTATATCATTCGTATAGATGTAACAATTGCTATTACATGTAACTATTTTAATTACAGGTAGGAACTTTGTCAATACACTAGAAGAATCCTTTTCTATTTTCTCTCTTTTTTTAGTTATACAATTTGTAATTAATGAGTAAAATGACAGGTGCACTTCTCGTATCCGAGAGTGCACCTAATTTCCAAACGCTTTCGAAATTCCTTCACCAATTCCATTTGATCCACCAGTAATAATGCAGCGTCATTATGACAGATTACTCCGTGCTTGTTCAGGGTGCTCAAATTGAATAAAGTTCAAGTGTTTCATTCGGTTTATGACAGATAATACTTCATTAATTCTAGGTAATTCAAGCCATCTTTCGAAACCAGGAAAAAAGGAAGAAAATACAACATCCACTCCTTCTCTCTCCATTTCTTCGAGAGCTTTTTTGATCTTTTCATGAAGAAAGATGTGGCGATCCTGATTACTTATAGCGATTTTTCGAATTAAAAAGGCAATAGCTGCAAGCTGGGCGTGTGATGTGATATTGTAAAGCCCTCTGATATCAATTTGTTCATCACCAATCATCATGTATCCCATGGTTGAAACCATCAGCTTTTCTGTACCACTGCCCTGTGGATAGCTCGAAAAGTGATCGGTTGTTATTTTTCTATCTATCTCCCATTTTGTAAGGGGGATACGTTCTTGTTGTTTGTCGTGTTCACATAAATTTTTTGCTTCCTGGGTTACGTTTTTTGGCACAAAATTGTCCATCAGGATGACTTGATCGGCAACGGATAAAAATTCACCGCTCCCTCCAATAACAAGAACGGAAGATACGCCAACAGCCTCATAAAGCTCCCTGACACGTTCCGTAAAAGGGGTAATGGGTTCATGCTTGATTAATGAACGCATTTTGATGTCTTGAATCATAAAATTGGTCGCACTTCTGTCTTCATCAATTAGAAGAAGCTTACACCCATAGTTGATTGCCTCCATAATATTTGCGGCTTGAGATGTGGAACCTGAGGCGTAGTCAGTTGAAAACTGTTCAGCCGAACGATTGGGTATCCATTTTATGAAAGGCGTAATATTGATATTTTTTATGGAACGGCCTTCTTCTGCAGATATTTCCATTGCACTTTGATCTGTAATCACAAATTCTCGTCCGTCTCCTATGATGTGATTGTAAATCCCCGCATTTAGTGCATCCAGCATTGTGCTTTTACCCGAATAACCACCGCCGGTGATGACCGTCACACCATGTTTTATTCCCATTCCTCGTACACCACAAATTTCAACTTCTACATCTTCCGGGGATGTAAAAGGCAAGGCATCCTTTAGTGGCCCGCTGTTGTCTTTATTTCTTGGCAAAATGGTGCCATTCGCAATAAACGCACAATAACCACTTGATTTCAGCCATTCGCGAATCATATTTTGTCTTTTTACCAATTCATAGGCAGCATTTAATCTGGTGAGATCAAACTTGGCAATTAACTCCTCCACTTTTTTGGGAAGCATTTTGCAGAGCATGCGCATAGCTTTATCATTATTCTTGAATGGAAGTTGAACTGTAATCATTAAGCAAAGATACCATTTTTTCGAGGTGACTTCGACAAAGGATGCATTACGTTGCAACACCACATTGGTTGGACGAAAACAATAAAAAGCACCATTTTCTTTATCAGAACGTGACCGGTTATAAATCAATTCATTTAATGCCTCAATATGATCAACCCATTCTCTTAATGCAAAATCTGAGAGAACAACTTGATTCATATTTTCATCTAAGCCGAGACGGTCAAACGGTATTTTTATGGTGATACATGGCTTATCTTGAGTGAGTTTATGTGTCCGTTCAAGTAAAAAGGCAACATCATTATTCCAATAGATTGGGTCTTCATAAATCATACTGTAAGATGATTGTCCGGATTGTAATGAGCGAAAATATTGAGCGAGTCTTTTAATAAAACATCATCCTTTCATATTTGAAATGCGGTGAATGACGGGTAACGATATCTCAAGAAGGGGGTCCCTTATCCTTTGGAACAAGGTATCGTCGAAATGGATGGACCCCTAATCTCCAGGTATGAGCCTGCCCAAACATCAAGCGGCACTGCTTGAAATTTTCTTCTAAGTAATTCCAGTTCAATACATATTCCCCCTAATTGAGTTCAGATCAATTTGTAAGACGTACGATTAAATCCTAACCAATTTCAAAATAAAACCACTATTGTTGCCTCTTTTTTTCCTAAAAAAATAACAGCCACTCCGTAAGTGGCTGTCATAGATCGGCAAAGAAAGCTTAAAAGTTCCTTCTGCCTAAATATAAAAAGCCCTGAGAGTGAAACCTACCCTCAGAGCCTAATGTTTTCGTAAAAAAATAACTAAAAAGCAGCAATATGAGGATAAGACGTATATTTTTTTGTTAACATTGTCCTCACCTCATTACGTTTTATTTTTACAGCAACACAATCATAACATGAATTTAACCATTTGAAAATAGGCGTATCGTTTCCCCTAATGAACCCATACCGCAATGGTTTTCATCTCACTTCCTTTTTAATAAGTATTCTTGTCCTTAGTTAAGTAACCAGCAAAAGTAAAATAAGCGGACATTTTTCGGTTAAATGCAAAATGGATCTCGTTTCGGGGTATATAAGAGAAGGTTTTCCGATTATGCATAGAAAAATGGCCCCATTTTCACGTTTTTCGAGTAAATAGACGGAATCACTCCGTCTATTTAAGCTATTTTTAATGATAATTTCTAATTAAGCGAAATTTTTCCGTTTATTTATCTGATCGGTTTCTAACCTAATCCTTATCTGATCGGTTTCTTAACCTGATCCGCCAACCGATAAGAGCGGACAATTCCATTTTCACGTCCAATTCCTTGCCCTTGGAAACTAGGAAGGGCTAGGTAGTTGGATACCGCGCCAGCTGCTTACATCGCATTGTCCATATTCATTATCACCCACTGCAATCATCGTGCCGTCAGATTTAAGTCCGATGGTATGAGTGCAACCCGCCGCAACTGCTACAATATTGCACCAGTCACTTACATCGCATTGACCATACTCATTCCATCCCACAGCCGCCACAGTACCGTCCGATTTAAGTCCGATCGTATGACTACTACCCACCGCTATCGCCACAATATCGCTCCAGCCGCTCACATCGCATTGTCCTACCTTATTTTGACCAACAGCAACCACAGTGCCGTCCGATTTAAGCCCAACAGTATGAAGATAACCCGCTGCAACCGCCACTATGCCGCGCCAGTCGCTTACATTGCTTTGGCGATACCTATTATTACCCACAGCCGTCACCGTTCCGTCCAATTTAAGACCGATAGAATGCCAGTCACCCGCCGCAACCGCCGCAATATCATGCCAGCCGCTTACATTGCATTCACCTTCATTATTTCGTCCCACGGCTACCACCGAACTATCCGATTTAAGCCCAATGGTATGACGCCAACCCGCCGCAACCGCTACAATATCGCGCCAGTCGTTTACATCGCATTGGCCATGTTTATTCCAACCCACAGCCGCCACAGTACCATCAGATTTAAGACCGATTGTATGAGCATTACCCGTGTTCGTCGCCATATGAACATTAGCAGCAGCGACCGCCATAATATCGAGCCAACCGCTTACATTACATTGTCCAAATTTATTATCACCCACAGCCGTCACCGTTCCGTCCGATTTAAGCCCAATGGTATGACGACGACCAGCCGCTATTGATTCTCTAGTCCCCCGTTTGACGTTAAACACCGCTTCTTTCGGTGAAATGTAATCCATGTTTTACCTCCTTGAAAACTCAACAGTATTTTAATAATTAAGTATGTATCATCTTTAATATAAAAAGCCGTGGGTTATTCTAAGCCGTTCTCTTTTGGAGTACCCGCAGCTTTAAAAATTGGCTTGACCGTAAAATCGGTCCTTGTTTTAAACAAGAATTCAATGTTCATATAAACTCTTCTAGAAAATTTTGTGCTTTTTATGAAAATTTAATTTTAATAACGAACAATAAACATTTAAACTAAGTAAGGAGAAAGGCTTGAAGTAGATTTTGAAATTACTTATATAAAATTTCATCCACCTATATACCATAAGCTGGACGGAGTCATTGAAATTCCATTAGTTTTTCATGCACATTATTAGCCAACCTCTCCTGGATATTTTTTCAGAAATTTATATTATGATGGAGCCTAGTGGAGACTCCGTTGTGATTTCCAAGAAAGTAATGCAAAAATAACCTTTACAGGATTTTATTAATAATCATAGAACATATTAGTAGTTTTCATAAGTATGGTAACATGCCTTTATTTTATCAATATTGCACATTAATGAAATTACTCCATATTAAATGGAAAGGTGAGCTGCATGAATGAATTACGTTCAGATTCAGTAAGACGAAAAAGAAAATTAAAAAAAGAGGCTAAAGTTGGTCTAGTTGTAGTGACGTTAGTGATTATCTTTGTATTTTGGGCAATACATCATATTTTTGAGTCAAAAAAACCATCTGCTCATATATCAACAGCACATGCCGTTTCTAAAGGAGTTCCAAAGGGATTTTCAAATGTTAAAAAAACATCTGATATGCATCAGGATGTCTCAAATGATGCTGCGATTGATCGTTATTTGAATAATCTACATTTCAATGGTACAGCTTTAGTGATTAAAAACAACAAAGTAATCCTTGATAAAGGATACGGTGAAGCCAATTTCGAAAAAAATATTCAAAATAGTGCTAATACCGTATACTATATTGCCTCTATTTCAAAGATATTTGTTTCTACTTCTATTATGCAACTTCAAGAAAAAGGGTTGCTAAATATCAATGACCCAGTTTCTAAATATATCCCTGACTTTCCATATGGAAATCAAATCAAACTGTATCACTTATTAACTCATACATCAGGTATTCCAGAACACTCAGAAACTGCTAAAGCCATATCTCATGATGAGCTAATGAAAAAGATAGAAAAAGGACATTTGCGGTTTGCTCCAGGTACCGGTTGGCTTTATAGCGATTCAAACTATGCCATTCTTGCTTATATTCTAGAAAAGGTAACTCACAGCACTCTTCAATCCTATGTTCAACAACATATCTTTTCACCATTAAAGATGTATCATTCTGGATTTGGCGATGCTTTCAACGAAGAACCACAACCATCAACAGGATACAAACTGAAACATCATAAATTGGTAATACCCACCTTACCTGATATGTCTCAATTGTTTGGCTGTGGAGATATTTATACAACAGCCTATGATATGTATTTGTTTGACAAAGGACTTTATAATGGAAAATTATTATCAAGCCATTCATTAACTAAAATATTTACCCCTGTCCGACACGATTATGGCTTCGGAATGTATCATAACCCAGGTAGTTACTCCGACCATGGTGTGCTTCCAGGATGGAATACTTTAAATAGCTTTAACTTAACAGGAAATAAATTTGTTATTTTATTCACTAATGTCCAAAATAAAATCAAATCACTTGGTGTTGTAGATAATCATATATATGGATTGTTAAGAAATAAAAAATACACATAAAGCGCGGATGGTTCTGCGCTTTATTTAAATGACTTAATAAATCGGCGATGAACCTAATAACCTTGACAGCAGACTACTACCAATAAAAAAATACATAAAAAGAGCCGAATAATATAATTTCCGGCTCTTTTTACATCTTATTTAGTACTAGCAGTCAATGAATATAAATTCTTAGTCACCTTTTCACTATAAGAGTAGTCACCATAACAATATGGATACCGCGATTTAAAAAGATGTTTTTTGCAAGCATAAATCTTAGGGTGCTTTTGAACTTGTAATAGGGAAAAATCTTTCGCTAATTCTTCTCTATGTTTTCCTCCATGTTTTGCTACATAATTAATGTAACCCATACCCATATTATAAGCTTGAATAATGGTCGCGAAATCTACCTGTTTTTCCTGACCGTAAGCAAGGATTTTTCGAAAATGTTTTACTCCTATTTGAATACTTTCATTTGGAGAAGTAATCGAATTCGGAGGTAATCCTATCGATTCTGATGATTGCATGGGGTCTCCGCCTTTACCATGACTTTCTTGCTGCATTAATGCAATGAGAACTGGGGTGTATTTTTCAAGATGGTATTTTGCTAATTCATTATGAATAAGCGGAGCGTATTTTTTAACTTTTACAAATGGATCCCGTTGAAAATAAGGAAGATCATTGTTCCAATAACAGAAAGTGAATAATACAACTAATACAAAGAAAGGCACAAGCAAGACGAAGCTGGATTGAATCTTATTCAGTCTTCGTGAAATCATTTATAGTTCTCTCCTATTTTTATTCCTTTATTAATTATATAGCATAATTTCTCGATAGTATCTAGAGAAACCCTTCTTATTATGTCAAATTTAGGCTTCTTGGTTATTCGGCCCCTTTCGAGAAAACTAAAATGACCCCTAGAGGACCATCCTAAGGGTCATTTATCTTGTTCTTTCATTCGTTTGTTTAGAATCTAATAACAGCTTCTTAATTTCCTTCAGTTCGTCTTCCATTCGGTGGAGGTGTTTTTGCATATCGTCAATCTCCTGCTCCGCTTTATAGTTAATGGCGAAGTCAATGATTGACTCGTGCTTATCCTTTGCTGCCTGTCGGTTTTGGCTCATCATAATCACAGGAGCTTGGAAGGCTGCAATAAAGGATAGGCACAGATTCAGTAAAATAAAGGGCGGTTTATCAAAGTGGAATTGCGTAAATGACAACGTGTTCCATATTATCCAAACAAATAAGAAGGTTGCAAAATAAATAATAAATTTCCAGCTGCCGCCGAAGGCAGCGATTCGATCTGCCAAACGATCAGACCAGCTTGTTTTTCTTTGGTATGTTTCATCTAAGTTGGTTAGAATGCTCTTCTCATAACTATCCACTAGTCGATCAATTCGGTGAGTATTTTCCTGATTTAACTCAATATCAAATCCCTGAATTTGGGCTGCTTCCTTACTTTGCGGTTTTTTAATAAATAACGACATTTTTGACATTTTGACTACCTCCTTGGTTTTAGGCAGTCAGATCCAACTTTATCCCGTAGAAGAGGAGCTGTAGCCACTCTCTAATATGGTTTTTATTTTTGATCCAACGACCAATAGACTAGCTGGTTCTGGCTCCGGTTCAAATGAACTTCGACTATCCATAGAATGGCTCAACCCCCTCTCAAGTATCGATATGATGGCTCAATAGTTTACTCATCTTGACAGAGCCTTGTCACTGCATATATCCGAGACAATCTGGTGATGGAAACCTGAAACAAAAGTATGACTTTATAATTTACATTATCCATTCATAATCTATAATTAATATGAAAAGTAACACGATTTTATCATTAAATTTGGTTGAAATAATTTTTTTCATTATTTTCCCCTCATTTTGTCTCACAGTCCCTAATATAACATCCTATTTTTAAATTTCTTTAATAGTAAGGTGAAAATTTTATTAATATTCAACTTTGACATATCCTAATGAAAATCCTTTAGAAAAAGATAATGACCTATTCAGCAGATGAATAAGTCATTTTGATTTTTTTTCAGGTTGAACAAATCGTTCTAATATTTATTGTGCAGTTACTTTTGAATCCCATTTTTTTTGATGTAAACATTTTTAGAACATGATACGATTAGAAAAGTTGAATACTATAATCTACAACCACCTCGTTTTTACAGTCAAAGTACCTCTTGCTTTTTTGTGATAAAGGAATAGTCCTCATTCCTCTTTTTATTCTCGGAAATAAACCATTTCAATTTATCTCGAAGTCTCACTACCTCTCCAACGACAATAATGACTGGTGGTTGGAATGAAGCCTTTGCAGCCTCTATAACAATGTTCCATAACTCTCCAGTTAGTACCTCTTGCTTTTCAATTGTACCGTAACGGATTAAGGCAACCGGTGTCCTTCTGTCTCGACCGTTGGAGATGAGTTGTTCCTGAATATAAGGGAGATTCGTCATCCCCATATAAAAAACAATCGTATCAACACCCTTAGCTAGATGAACCCATTCATTCTCCTTCATGATTTGGTCTGCACGACGGTGTCCAGTTATAAAAGCAACTGATGAGGAACAATCACGATGTGTTAAAGGAATACCTGCATATATGGGTGCTCCAATACCAGATGTGATACCAGGTATGATTTCAAATGGTATTTGATTTACCGCACACCTCTCTGCTTCCTCTCCGACACGCCCAAAAATACTTGGGTCCCCACCCTTCAATCGGACAACAGTCTTACCTCTCATCGCGTAATCAATAAGAAGTTGATTGATTTGTTCTTGTGGGATCGTATGATTGCCTTTCTCCTTGCCACAATCAATTAGTTCAGCATCTTTAGATGCATAATGAAGTAATTCCGGATTGACCAATCTGTCATAGACAACGACATCCGCAGCCTTCAACATTTCCATTCCCTTTATTGTGATTAATTTTGGATCACCAGGACCTGCCCCTACAAAAAACACCTTTCCAGAACGTTCCATTAAGCGAGCACCTCACTCTTCTCTAATTGACCTGCCAAACTTAAAGAACAATCAATAGGTTTTTGCATCTCAAGTTTTGTTACTTTTACCGCACATGCTTTGAATTCTGGCATAAAAGATTGCGGATCAAGTTCTGGTAAAGTCAACTGGTTAATACACTCAAACCCTTCCCAGTGAAAAGGTATGAACACAGTATCTTCACGGATACCTTTTGAAAATTTAACCGGCAGAACTATCTCACCTCGTCGAGATTGTACGCATGCATCACACTTATCTGTCAACCCAAGGTTAGTTGCCGTTACAGGGTGGATCTCTATATACGGTCTGGATTCCTTATTTAATTCAGGCGTTGATCTTGTCTGCACCCCTGTCTGGTATTGAAGCAAAATCCGTCCCGTCGTTAGAGTCAACGGGAACTCATCATCCGTTTTCTCCAGAGGGAATTGATGCTTAATCGGTAGCACACGTGCTTTACCACCTTTATGATTAAAAATACCATCATTAAACAAACGCGGTGTACCAGGATGAGATTCACTTGGACAAGGAGAGAATACACCTTTCTCTGCCTCAATTCTTTTATAAGAAATACCAGAGTAGTCAGCAATACCCCCTTTACTTGCTAAACGAAGCTCCTCAAATATTTGTTTTGCATTCTGATAGGTGAAATATGGTTTTTTCCCAAGAAGAGAAGAAATCTCACATAGTATTTTCCAGTCTAATTTGGCATCACCAGGCAGTTTCCTTACGGCGCGGCGCAAAATAACCCTTCCTTCTAAATTCGTCATTGTCCCTTCGTCCTCTAAATAAGTGGAACCAGGAAGAATCAAATCCGCAAGTGATGCTGTTTCAGACATAAGCGTGTCAATCACAATCAAAAAATCGAGTTTTTTTAGTGCAGTCTTTACGAAATTTGTATTTGGACTAGATACTGCAGGATTTGACCCCAGCACCAGTAGTCCACGTATTTCCTTTTGATTCATTTTTTCAAACATTTCATAAGCTGACACCCCTTTTTCAGGGATTGAAGCTTCATCAACTCCCCAGACTTTAGCCATGTGCATTCGATGCTCTGGATTTTCTATTGATCTGTATCCTGCTAACTGATCCGCTTTTTGCCCGTGCTCCCTGCCTCCTTGACCATTTCCCTGTCCCGTAATCGTTCCAAATCCACATCCATTTTTTCCAATTTTCCCCGTCAAGAGCACAAGGTTAATAAAATTGCGGACGATTTGAACACCTCTCGCATGTTGTTCGACCCCTCTGGCAGTAAAGATGAACCCTGTCTTCGCTTTGCCATATAAACGAGCCGCCTCCACAATCATTTCTTTTGTTATCCCTGTCATTCGCTCTACTTTGGTCAATTCTATTGCACGAGCAAACGCAAGAAGCTCGGCTGCTCCTTCTACGGAACCCTGTATAAAGGAATGATTGACGTAGTCCTCATCGACGATAACTTTTAGCAGCCCATTTACAAGTGCGGCATCCGCACCTGGCTTTACCTTTAGATGTAGGTCTGCTATTTTTGAAGTGGGCGTTTCCCTTGGGTCAATGACAATAATTTTTCCTCCATTTGCTTTTGCTCTGCGGAAATAGGGCATCATGGTTGGCTGGCATTCGGCGACGTTAGAGCCGGCTAAAATGATACACTCAGCATCTGGAATTTCACTTAAGGGATTGGTAAACCCTCTGTCCATACCGAATGCTTGATTGGCTGCACTAGCAGCAGAAGACATACAAAAACGTCCATTATAATCAATATATTTAGTACCTAAAGCAACACGGGCAAATTTTCCAAGCAGATACGCTTTTTCATTGGTTAATGCCCCGCTCCCATAGACACTCATCGCATTTTTCCCGTAATTCTTTTGAAGGGAAGTAATCTTTTCATAAATCCATTCATAAGCTTTTTCCCATGAGATAGGGGTAAAGGACTGATCCTCTTTTAACAAAGGGGTTTGTAAACGAGCAGGACTAACCGCATGAGAATGGGAGTAAATGCCCTTTGGACATAGTCTACCTTCGGAAACTGGATCACTTTTCAGTGGTGTAGCCTTGTATTTTGTTGTCTGATCTGACCTTTCCTCATCAAGATTTATTTTGCATTGCATACTGCAAAAAGGGCATTGTGTCTCGTAATGGTTTTTCCTATAACGAGGATATTCTCGCTCCCGGAATCCCTCCAAAAAGTTCGACATTTTCCTCTCCCCCTCTTATAGTGTGATGTATACTTCGTCTCCCTTGATGGACACATCATACTTCCTTACACAACCATGGTCAGGGGCTTGTACATACCCATCCTTTAAATCAATTTTCCAATCATGCAACGGACAAAAGACATATTCACCAGACACAATCCCTTCTACTAAAGGTCCTCCTTTGTGTGGACAACGGTTTTCAACAGCATGAAAGATACCATTTGTTAGATGGAAAACGGCAATAGAACGATCTTTAATTTCCACAAGTTTCCCAACATTTTCTTTAAATTCGTTAATATTTCCAATTTTCATCTCTGTTAAAGCTCTCATGAACATGTTTCCTCCTTTCATCTATTAAAAATGGACCTTTTCAAACATTTGACGAACGGATTGCTCTTCAATCGCTTCTTTCCATGGATCCTTGATGGATGCTAATGCTTGATCCAAGCGTTCTATTAAAGCAGACCGGGTTGCATCTTCACTAAGTGCTTCCTGTATATTCTTTAAGCCAACCCGTTCAACCCAGTGTGAGGTCCGTTCTAAATATTTTGCGGTTTCACGGTAATACTGAATGAAAGCAGCTGACCATTCCATTACTTCTTCTTTCGTTTTAACCTTTATAAACAGATCTCCCGCGCGCAACTGGACTCCTCCGTTTCCACCTACATAGAGCTCCCATCCTCCATCCACACCAACAACCCCGATATCTTTAATCCCGGATTCTGCACAATTACGAGGACAAGCGGATACCGCCATTTTCACTTTATGGGGCGTCCACAAGCGTTCAAAGCGTTTCTCCATCTCTATCCCCATTTGGATGGAGTCCTGAGTTCCAAATCGGCAGAACGTTTCACCGACACAAGTTTTAACCGTCCGCAACGCTTTTCCGTATGCATAACCAGATGGCATATCCAAATCCGCCCATACGTTTGGAAGATCCTCCTTTTTCACACCTAGCAAATCTAGACGCTGACCTCCTGTAATTTTGACCAAAGGAATTTGATATTTGTCCGCCACATCTGCTACTTTCCGTAATTGTTCAGGATTGGTGACACCTCCATAAATCCTTGGGACAACAGAATAGGTACCGTCCTTTTGAATGTTGGCATGTAACCTCTCATTCACAAATCGGGATTTCCGTTCATCCTGATACTCGGTCGGATAAACCATACCTAAGTAGTAATTAAGAGCCGGACGGCATTTTGAACAACCTTCCTTTTGATTCCAATTCAGTACATGCATTACTTCTTTAGTCGAAGACAGTTTCATTGAACGAATAGCCTCCACTACCTCGTCACGGCTCAATGTCGTACAAGAGCAGATGGGCTCGTTCTCCACCCTTTTAAACCCTTCTCCGAGTGTACATTGCAACAAATCCTGGACTAGCGGCTTACATCCACCGCACGATCGTGAGGCGCCCGTACATCCCTTTATCGAATCTACGGAGTCCATCCCGAGCTCTTTAATGGCGTGGACAATGGTTCCTTTTGAAACTCCATTACAGCCACAAATGAGTTCATCATCTGACATGGCAGTCACCTGAGTAATATTTGAACTTACTTCATTACTTGTTTCGTTGCAAAATAGGGATTTTAGCTCACTCTCATGAACCCCATTTCGAATCATTTGAAATAGACGCCCACCCTCTTTGGTTTCCCCATAAAGAATGGCACCGACAACCTTTTCATCTTTAATGAGAACCTTTTTGTACACACCACGAAAATCATCTTGAGAGCGCAAAGCTTTTGTGTGGGGTTGATCCATAAATTCACCTGCAGAAAAGACGTCTACACCTGAAACCTTTAGTTTTGTTGAGACTACTGATCCTTCATATAGATTTGTTTCTACGTTGGAAAGATGTTTAGCCAGTATCGCCCCCTGTTCATAAAGAGGAGCAACTAAACCATATACGGTTCCGCGGTGCTCTGCGCATTCTCCCACAGCATAAATGTTTGGAATGGATGTCTCTAAATAATCGTTTACCACGATTCCACGATTCACCAGAATGCCTGACACTTTAGCCAAGGAAACATTAGGTCTGATGCCAACAGCCATCACCACCAGGTCTGCCTCTAGTACACTACCATCCTTAAAACGTAACCCTTCCACTTTCTCTTTACCAATTAATTCCACGGTCTGCTTGTTGAGGAGAAATTTCATCCCCTGCGATTCTAATTCCGCTTGCAATAGTTTACTCGCTGTCGGGTCCAGCTGACGTTCCATTAAGTTATCGTTCACATGAATGACCGACACATCCATTCCTAAATTCAACAAACCGCGGGCTGCCTCCAGCCCCAGTAATCCTCCACCAATCACAGCTGCTTTCTTATACGTTTTGGCTGCTTCAATCATCTTCTCGCAATCTTTTATATCTCGATACGATATAACATTCGATAAATTAGCACCTTGAATTGGAAGAATAAAAGGATTCGATCCTGTGGCTAAAATGAGTTCATCATAGCTTTCGATTATTCCTCCATCAGTAATGACGAGGTGCTTTTCGTAATCAATTTCCACAACAGTGTGACCTGTATGCAATTGTATATTGTTTTTCCTATACCACTCCCAATCATTTAAGACGATGTCATCAAATTTTACTTCGCCTCCCAGAACATTGGACAGTTGAATCCGATTGTAATTGGGATAGGGTTCTGTACCAAAGATTGTGATATCAAATGATTTTTCTTTGAGTTTCAATATGTGCTCAATACAATTGACCCCTGCCATACCATTTCCCACTAATACAAGCTTTTTTTTCATTACTGGTTCAGCCCCTTCTTATTTGGTCTTTATTGTATGAGATTGTAAATGCCGGAATCTATAATGATGTAAGATTAATTAACATGGAATTTAAAGAAATAAAACGGATTGGGTTCTTTAAAGAAAATTAAAGCGCCTAATCCGTTTTATTTTTTCTTCCTTCCTTTCTCCACCCATTTACTTTACTTGAAACTATTTATTAAAAATTACGTTAGGAAACCTAACACAAAAGGTGACATATTAACAAATTTCTTTATAGTAAAAAATGAAAATATCGTATCGCGATATTTTGTACCTATAGTAGTTTACTCAATACAAAAAAGTGACATGGAAAAGGGAGGAACTTGCGTGGAGAACCATAATTTTAAAGGACGTACGAAAGTTTTACTTTTAACAACCCTGGCTTTTTTTATTACATTCACAGTGTGGTTTAATATGGCACCTTTTAACACGGCATTGGTCAAGGCTTTTCATCTGTCGAAAGAGCAGTTAGATACTTTACTAATCGCCAATCTTGCATTAGCTATTCCAGGGCGTGTTGTAATTGGGATGCTTGTTGATAAGTATGGGGCAAGGAAAATTTATTCTATTCTATTAATCTGCATGAGCATCCCTTGTTTCACCTTCGCATTGTCTAGCAATTATGGGCAACTATTGATTTCGAGATTATTTTTGGCTCTCATAGGAGCAGGTTTTGTCGTGGGAATCCGAATCGTTTCAGAATGGTATCCCCCTAAACATGTAGGTGCGGCTGAAGGAATTTATGGAGGCTGGGGAAATTTCGGCTCGGCTGCTTCTGCAGTAGTTCTTCCGACACTTGCCCTTCAATTTGGGATGGAAAATGGCTGGCGTTATGCTATTGGAATTACGGGTCTTATTTCTTTGATCTATGGTTTCCTATTTTATCGATTGGTACAAGATACACCTGATGGAGTTAGTTATAAGCTACCTAAAAAAAGTGGTGCTATGGAAGTTTCTAGCTACCCAGATCTCATTCTCCAGATCGTAATGAATTTTCCAATGTACGTCGTCCTAGGGTTCATGAATTGGAAACTTTATGCCCAATTACATCTATTCAACAAGTGGGTTGGATTTTCCATTTTCATTGTGCTAGCATTTCTCTATCTATATCAAATATCTATTATTCATTCTGTGAACAAAGTGCATTTACGAAATACAATTACCGAGGATGAAAAATACTCTTTTAAACAAGTAGCAATTCTTGATTTTGCTTATTTCGTAACATTCGGGGCAGAACTGGCGGTAGTATCCATGCTGCCGCAGTTCTTTGGGAATACATTTAAACTTGGAATACGAGAAGCAGGTCTTGTCGGCAGCAGCTTCGCCCTCTTTAACTTTCTTTTCCGCCCTGGTGGTGGCTGGTATAGCGACAAATTTGGCAGAAAGAAAACATTGATTTGGGTCATGGCAGGAGTAGCTCTTGGTTTTCTTGCTATGTCACGGATCAATTCGAATTGGTCTATGTGGCTAGCCATTGCTGTGACAATTACTTGCGCAGCCTTTGTTAATGCAGGATGTGGTGCTGTTTATGCCATGGTCCCATTAGTGAAGAAAAGAATTACAGGTCAAGTATCGGGTATGGTTGGTTCATATGGTAATATCGGCGGTACAGTATTCTTAACTTTGCTCAGTTTTGTAAGTCCTTCAACCTTATTTGCCACAATCGGTATTGCAGCCGTTTTGTGTTTCATCTGTTCCTTTTTTCTTAAGAATCCAGAAGTGGATTCGATGGACAACCAAACTTTTAAATATGATTCTCAGGATTTGCAAAAGGAAGGGGCAGAAAAAATAATTATCCCATTTCATTTAAAATAAAGGTATTTTAACTTAAAAAAGACAAGAATGATAAAAAAAGAAGATTCATAACCATCCTTTTGAATGTATAACCCCCTTCAGATAGGTTGAAGGGGGTTTGCTTGTGTAACTGCCTGTCATAAAGGGTTGTTATTTAAATGAATGATTTTAAAAACTGCCTGTTCAGCTGACTGAAGTGCACCTTCCAGATGTCCACTATATTGTGAATTCGTCTCTGTGCCGGCAAACATAATTTTCTTTTCCCATACACCTTCTACTGGTGGTTGACCATAACTCTGGTAATTTTTAAGAGGACTGGAGTCTTCCTCAACAGCCGTTTTAGAATCGCTGGACCAATCTTTATAAAAAATAGCCTTTACGTTTTTAGCTTCACTTCCAAAGAGCTTACCTAACTGGTCAACAACCAATTCTAAAATTTTATCTTGACCCAATTTTTTACGTGCTTCTGGAGGCATTCCGAAGAAACCAAATAATGCACCAGAGCCTTTATTAGGAGAGGCATCATATATTTCTTCTAATGGACCAACGGCACTCAATACATATCCAGAAAGTCCTAATTCCCTCCAGAAGGGACGGTCGTAGACTGCAACTACCTTGGCCTGCCCCGCCATCCAGGTGGGTTTTTTTATCATGTCAGACATAAGATTTGGAGGGAGTGAAGGCGAAAATTCAATGTGATGCGCCACAAGACGAGGTGGCAATGCCAAAATAACAGCATCTGCAGGAATTTCTTTTCTCTTTCCATCAGAAAGTTCTGCTTCAACCGTGATATCACCCGCTTCATTCAGCTGAATTTTCTTTACGCGCGTTTCTAGTTCAACTATTTCTGAGGGAATCGTCTCTGCTAAAGCATCGATAAGAGACTGCACTCCTCCAGTCAATCGGAGCCATTTTTCGTCAGAGTTTTCTTGCATCACACAGCGCTCTGGTGGCTTGATTTGGAATCGTTCTATAAGTATTTCGCCTTCCTTATATTGTTCAAAAGTTTCTAAATTTAGTTCTTGAACAAGGTTAGCAATATGGTATTCTGACTGTGGCCAAAACCACGTCGGCCCAAGGTCAAATTGGCCTAGGTCAGGTCTGCTAGGATCAGAAGTACTCAAAACCCTGCCACCGATCCGATCTCTAGCCTCTAAAACCCTACATTTAATGCCTTGTTCAGTAAGTAGTGATGCAGCACGTAGGCCACTTAAACCCGCACCAACAATGATTACAGGATTGTTCATATTTTGTCCTCCTTCTGACAGTGTATATGTTGTATGAATAAAATATATAAGATTGGGGTCTAGAAAACTCATTCTAATTCATATAATCTTCATAGTTTTCAAACATCTTAACACGCAAAAGAAAACCATACAATATCATAATTGTATGGCAAACAATTTTTTCAAATACTTCATATTATACCAGACTTCAAATTACATCTAGTTTCCAATATGATATAGTGTTTTGTTATGGCTAAATATAGCAATTTAGAATTTTATCAAGGTTCATTTATCCCGTATAGTGTAGTTATAATCGATTCTATTGAAAAGGAGTTTAATTCCATGAATCAAATCGTTGAACTTTTTCGTGCTATTCCTACCACCTGTATTTCTGATGCTCTAGATGGATTGAATAACCTGCATCCTAGTATCAAGCCTCTCCAAGAAGAATATGTAGTAAGCGGAAGAGCCTTTACGGTAAAAATGCCGGTAGGTGATAATTTAGCTGTACTGAAAGCGATTCGAACGGCTAAACCTGGAGATATTCTCGTCATCGATGCGAAGGGCGACGAATACAGAGCGATTGCGGGCGATTTTGTCGTGGGCATGGCCAAAACGTTGGAACTGGGTGGAATTGTCGTAGATGGTGTCATACGTGATGTAAAAGGAATAAAAGAACTGGGATTTCCTGTATTTTGTAAAGGGACAACGGTTGCGGCAAGTGGTAAAGCAAGTGTTGGTGAACTAAATGTCCCTATATCTTGCGGGGGCGTTTCCGTAAACCCTGGTGACATCATTGTCGGAGACGCAGATGGAGTGGTGGTCATCCCTAAAGATAGAGAAGATGAAATATTCAAAAAAGCTGAGGAAAAGCTTTTCAAAGATCAACAAAGAGAAAATTCCATTTCTGGTAACAAAGAAGCGACGATCCAATACTTGGATTCCATGATCTCCAAATAGTGAAGGAAAAACTTAAGGGCTGCGATATTGGCAGCCCTATTTTTACTATCAATAATAATTAAGAATAAGAGCTTTTAGTTCAATTATTATCTCAGTTTATCATTCCCAGTCAAGAAAAACGTTATCAATTAAGAGCTTTTGATCGTTTTCCGTCTTCGTGGGGATCCTTTCTCCATGATGACATCGCTTTTGCATAAACTCATACATAACAGTCTTTTATTTAATTCAAGCTCATTTGGGGAAATCAAGTACTCTTCCACATTCATTGCCTGTACCATCCCTTCTTTGATTTCGAACCTACAAGTCCTGTAAGTTCCATTGCGGCAGGAATAAGGGATATTGATTCCCCTGGCGGATTGCTGCATCTAGAATGATTTCATTAGGATTGACTGTGAATGTTTGGTCGAAGGACTTAACCTTTACTTTAAACTCAGACATGGAGTTTGTCCTCCATTTCCTCTATTTTCTCTCTCATTCTACTTTTAAAAGGTTCATAGTCCCATTCCGTGTGTTTGACCCGAATCCATTCGTCCCACTTTGCAAGTGTATCTTCCTTCAAATCCTCCAGTGCATCTATATCCCCTTGCAAGCGATGCAGCAGCCATTTATGACCGTATTGCAAATGAATACTTTCGTCCGCCCAATCATAGTCGAAGTCTTGGCTAACGAAGTGGCCTTTCAACTGGAAACGCATGCCAACGAAAAATTTCAGATCAATGGCTTGGCCCAAAAATTGGGCGTACACCGTTCTTATCTCAGTCATTCTTTTAAGCAATTATATGGAATTTCTCCCCGGGAGTTTCTAGGGTGAAAATACGTTCGGCAAAACAGTTATTACTGAATACCGATTTGACGATGGAAGAAATCGCAACAAAGCTCGATTTCTCTTCCTCTTCCCATTTCAGTAAATTTTTTCTTTCTTCTGTGGGCGTATCCCCGATTAAATTTCGCAATCAACAACGTAAAATAGGACGGGATTGATAATAGGAACATAGATCTGAAGGGCTAGTGGGGCAGAAAATCAAATACAGGAACAAGATCAAAAAAAAATCGCCATTATCCTGAACATTGAGGAGGATAATCGGCGATCTTCATTCGCTAATTGAGGATTTTGGTTAAAACGTATCTTCTTTGCATATGAGGAATTGAACAAAGTATCAGTGACATAAAAATATAAAAACAAAAAAATGGAGAGTTATTTACTCCCCATCCGCTACAACTATTTCATAACCCAATGGTTGTAGTTGATTTTCGAAAACATCTCGTTCAACTATGAAAAATGTTTTGTGGTTATCGGAAACGACCACTTCACTTGGACTTTTATCAACTTGCGCTTCCATTAGGTTATCATACATTAAACCTAAAAGGTCTGATAAATTTACGGACATTAGAAACACCTCCTGTTCATGTGATTCTATCAGAATATTGTGGATAGCAAAAGAGGAAAATTCATTCTCCTATTAAAATTGTTTACCGTCTCTTAATCTATTACCGTAACACCAACCACATCCTCCATTTTAACCCGCTGAAATTCACCAGGCTTTACTTCAATACGAAGCTGGTGCGAAATAGGGTCCACGTAATGAATACTCCCAGTGATTTCATCTGTAAATCCATCGAGCCATACCGTAATCTTAACTGCCAGATTATATTCCATCACATAGCCTATTCGTTGGTCGAATTCGTCCATTTCGTAAGGGTCGATGATCGGCTTTTTAATCCGCTCGTCATCTTTCCATACATCACGCTGCGCCTTTATTAGTTCTGGCATTCCAAAGGCGAACTGCCACTTCTTTTTACCACGGTCACGAATCGCCATTTTAATCACCTCATACTTATTATATACGAACAAACGTTCCGCATGTATACAAAAAAAATACGACGAAGCCAATTACCCGTCGTATTGTAAATCTTCTTCGCACGTCCTGCAATACAAATTACCTTTATATATTTCGTTTTCATTATCCATGTATATATTACCGCAACGATTGCATTTATACTTTTTATCTTCATTATTTTGTGAAAAATTCGGATCGAAATATGGTGTAAGATTATTTACGTTTGCTGCGTAAAGCTTGTCAATGAGTGACACTTCGCTATCTAACTCTTCGTCCCATAAAGTCTTTTTTGAATGTTTACGGTTATAATCATTAATTTTCAAGAAATATCGCCTCCCGATAAATTTTATGCGGTAAATTAAATAATTTGCCATATAAAAAAACGCCAACCAAAAGGATGGCGCTATTGATCCTTAAACATCGAACGTTGCATTTCAAATGCTAACGGTAAAAATGATGCAGTTTCCATTTTATCTATCGACGATGACGTAAAGCCATTTCGGTCATAACGAAGGGCTGCGATATTGGCACCCCTTTTATAATTTGCTCTTCATTTTATTCTTCAGTTGTTTTAGGTATTAGAACGGAGCCTTCCATTAATCTTCGAGCACTTCTACTCAGGGTCACTTTCTTCACAACCCACCCTTTATCATTCTTTTCAGCAACTGCCCCTACTTTTAAGGTGCCAGAAGGGTGACCGAAACGAAGCTCAGGCATCGTGCCTCCTAACATTCTACTGATAATGGTTCCCGGTATCGCAGCAGTTAGAAATTTTACTACATCTCTTCAAGTTCGTAGATCATACTGTGCACGCCTGGACTCAGTTGTTCTAGGTTAGCCATATCTTCGGCAGTGGCTCGACCCTCTTCTGACTGAAAGGCTTTTTTGATATCTTCCATGCTGTCCCATTCAAGCTCAGCCACAAGATAATATGGATCGCCGCCTCTAACTGGAACTGAATGGCGGCTTCTCGAATATCGTCGAAGACCAGGAAGTTTTTTTGCTAAGGGAATATGCACCTCGCGGTAGTGTCGCTCAAATGCTTCAATATCTACTGGTTCGTTATATAGAACTAAAAATCTGACCATCAAACCCCTCCTATTTTATAACAGGTGACTTTCCATTTTCAGAATATCATGTCGAAAATTCTCTGTGATGAAGCGTTGTATGGCGAGTCGGGTTTTTAGCTTTTCGGCATTTTGCTCATATCCATATACAAAGCGTTCCACCGATGACCGTCCGGATCCGCAAAACCGCAACCGTACATCCATCCACCCTTTTCTCCAGGCTTGCTGAATACAGTGCCGCCTGCACGTTCGGCTTTCAAGGCGAGCTCATCCACTTCATCCCTGGAGTTCGCCCCCAGCGAGAATAACACTTCAGTACCTTGCCACGAATCCGCAACCGCATTACCAGTAAAACCGCGGAACGCGGATTCCGGGAAGAGCATCAAAACAACCTGATTGTCGCCGACTATCAAGCTGAATGATCCGTCTTGACTCACATACCGCTCATTCAACCGAAAACCGAGCTGCGTATAAAACGCCATTGATCGTTCTGGTTCTCGCACTGGCAGGTTCAACCATAATTCTCTCGACATACTAACAACCTCCTGATATAGAGATGCAGTGATAACTCACCCCTAAATAAATTCAATATTTATATAATCTTTCCTTCTTGTTTTGGAAATAATATCCCTATACAACTAATCAGGATTCTTCAATAAATCGTTCAAACATTTCAAACAATGCCATCTTTTGTTCCGTATGTTTAAAACATTTAATGCTCTGGGCACTTCTTGTACCTTTCCTTTGTTTTTTCCTTGTTGTAGACATAAAAAAATCCACCTTTCATTCAGAGTTTGGTGGATTGACACACTAGTATTCATATTATGATTTCATTTGTTCTATCAACTTCACCATGGCGTTTTTCATTTCTAACTGAGAAAGGAAAACACGGTTCCCATGCCCAGGGAGTATCCATTCGAACTTTTCCTTAGCTAACCTCTCCATAGATTCGGTTTGTGTTTTCCATGAAAACCAGCAGACATCCCTATGTGCGGATAAACCATTTAGTTCATGATCCCAGGCTAAATGATCACCTGAAAATAGATATTTATTGCGATAAAGCAAAACCATATGTCCTTTTGTGTGACCAGGAACCATTATAAACTTATAATCCGGATGCCATTCTATTGAATCCATACCTTGTATCACATGTTCTGCATCAGGTTGGGACTCTTTTTCTAGTGCATGAATAAATCGCTCAGCTTGAAATTTTTTAGCGTATTTGTTTGCATCCCCAACATCATCTTGATGAGTCAGGAAGATATATTTAATTCCCCCCATTTCCTCGAACCGTTTAACCAACTGAGGTGACCAGCGTGGAGAATCAATTAGCCAGTTCCCTTCTGGATGGAGAATTAAATAACTACTCGCCCCCCAAGAGTGTCGTGAAGTAAATCCACAATAAAAAATGTTGTCGATAATAGGCAAAGGAAAGTCCTGTATAGCTGTCGAGAGTCCATCCTTTTGCTCACTTCCAATTGCGCCAGTAGGACAGGATATAAGCGCATAAAAAGCTTTAATGACTTCAGGATTTTCATTCGGTTGATTTGTCACGGCGGAAAAGTTAGCAACTTCAGAAAAAGTATGTGGTGCAATTTGACGACATTGATCGCAATTGATGCATTCTGAAGTGACATAAAAGTTTCCTGGTACATTGGTATTCAGTCGTTTCCCTTGATTCATTTTGCACGCCTCCGTCCGAAAATAGCTATATTCGTAGTCCTCGTATAGAAAAACCCAAATGGGCACCACATGAAGGATCTTACCATAATGCAAGAGGCTGTTTCATGCTAGGTTTTGGGTAGATTGAGTCTATTTGCTCCAAATCTTGCTGCGTTAATTGAATCTCAGCTGCTTTCACATTACCTTTCACATGGGCAGTATTACTGGATTGGGGTATAGCAATTGTTTGACCATTTCGAATACACCATGCTAATAAAATTTGAAAACTATCTGAATGATGTTTTTCAGCCATTTCCTTTAAAACTTTTTGTTTCGTTAGATTCGTACCAAAGCTATCACCCCTTGCAACTGGGGCATAGGCGATTAATGGCATTTCTAATTTGTTCATCATAGGTACTAAATCGAATTCAATCCCTCGATCTCCCAAATTATAACGTACTTGATTGGATGTACATTTTATTCCATCAGGTAATTTCATTATTTTTTCTAAGTCATCAACATCTATATTAGAAACACCCCATGACTTAATTTTCCCCTGACTTTTTACTTTCTCCAAGGCTTCAATCGTTTCTTCAAAAGGAATATTCCCTTTCCAATGGAGTAAGTATTGATCTAAATAATCTGTATTTAATCTTTTTAAGCTATTTTCTAAACTAATCGGTAATTGCTTTTTTGAGGCATTTGAAGGAAGAACTTTTGAAATGAGAAATAATTCTTCACGGTTATAAGGCTTAATAGCATGTTCAACTAATCTTTCTGCATTTCCATTTCCATACATTTCAGCAGTATCAATAACTTGAACGCCATGATCAAGACCAACTCTTATTGCTTCTATTTCTTGCTCAAATTTATCTGCTTTGTCTCCCATATTCCAAGTGCCTAAGCCTATAGGAAAAACTTTCCTTCCAGCAATTTTTACTTTATTCAATTTTTCCACTCCTCACCTGAAAATTTTAAGACTACTAATCTTGGACAACAGCTGATTTAGAATGTTGTTTTGTAGGAATAAGCATATAGTTTCTTAGTAAAATAGTTACCAAGCTTAGCAATAATGATAGGATTCCCACCAATATAACATATTGTGTGCCCATTTGTGATATAAATAACCCGCCTACAGCTGCTCCCACTGTTGTTCCTACGTTACAGGCTGATATAAATAAGCCATTGGCAAAATCAGGAGCTTCGGGAGCTGAAGACGTAATCAAATATTGATTAATATTTGCCATTATTCCCCCAGCTAATATTCCCCAAATGAAAGTTATCATTGCCATAGGTACGGCAAACTCTCCTGTGAAGAATAAAATGATGTAAACAGCACTCATTAACAAAGGAAAAAATACTACAGATTTGGCGGCACTACTTGTAAGCAACTTTCCTGTGACGATGTTTCCAATTATGTTGGCTCCACCGAAGATGAATAATGTTAAACTTATGAAATTAGGCGACATATTTGTAACATTTTCCAGATAATCAGCAATATAACTATAAACCCCAAATACAGATGCGTTTAATAAAATGACCGTCACGATGGACACCCATATAATAGGCTTTTTTAATACAGAAAGTTGTTCACCATACGATTGTTTTTCTTCAACAGGCATTGATGGTACAAAAATCAATGTCGCAAGGAACATAACAGCATTAACAATGACAAAGAATGCCATCGCCATATCATATGAAACAGCACTAGCAATAAAACTTGCGATTGGTATCCCGGCTACCATACCAGCAGATACTCCTATAAATACTTTAGAAACAGCCTTGGGAGCTTCTTCTTTACTTACTGAGGAAGCGGCAACTGAAAATGCCATAGAACAATAAATGGGATGAAAGAGACCTAGAACAATACGAGCAATTAATAGAATGGTAAAGTTAGATATAAAGATGGATACCATGTTACCCAAAACGAAAACTCCTAATACAAGTACCATAACCTTCTTACGATTTACCCCGGAAAATAATAACGGCATCGTTGGTCCAGATATAGCGATAGCAAGAGCAAAAAAGCTAACCGTCAATCCTGCTGTTGAAATGCTGACCTTAAAGTGTTCCGCAATGGAAGGCAATAATCCAATAACCCCCATTTCGGTATTTAAGATACCAAAAACTCCTATGGTTAATATAAAAATCAACAAATTATTTCGTTTAGTCAAAAAAACAACTCCTATCTGAATAAATTACCCACGAAAGAAAAATTTCGCTAGGACTGGGCTGACGGATCTCAACGTCTTCGTAGGTCAGGAGATAACATCCTTTCTTACTGTTGTTTTCATCCTTCGTTATTTATTTTAGCTTGCTTTTTGTATATATCCTATTACTTATATCTCATATCATGATATGTTTGAAATGCATATCATAAACATTTATACTAAAACATTATAAAGGAGGAGTCGCATGTGGAATTAAGAGTTTTACGATATTTTCTTACAGTTGCGAGAGAAGGAAGCATGACGGCTGCTGCTGATGTTTTGCATGTGACACAACCAACCTTGTCAAGACAATTAAAAGACCTTGAACAAGAATTAGGGAAAAAACTATTTATTCGCAGTAGTCACAGTATCAATCTTACAGATGAAGGAATGCTCCTGCGAAAGAGAGCAGAAGAAATCGTTGATATGGTCGATAAACTAGAGTCGGAATTTAGTTCCATGGAAGAAACGATAAGTGGTGATGTTTACATAGGGGGTGGGGAAACAGACGCCATGAAACAGATTGCACGGGTAGCAAAAGATTTACAGTTAAGTTATCCAAATATCCGGTATCACCTCTACAGCGGAAACGAAGACGATGTGACTGAACGGCTTGACAAAGGATTGCTTGACTTTGGTATTTTAATTCAACCGGCTGATTTATCAAAATACAATTATATCGATATCCCTGGCAAAGATGTTTGGGGTGTTGTGATGAGAAAAGATAGTCCTCTTGCTTTCAAAGATACCATTCAGGCAGTGGATTTATTAAATGTTCCGCTGATCTGTTCACGACAGGCTATGAAGCAGACATTTTCAAAAAATGAATTTGCAGATTGGTTTGGTGAAGACTTTGATAAATTAAACGTCGTGACTACATACAACCTTGTATATAATGCTGCTATCATGGTTGAAGAGGGTATCGGTTATGCAATAACCCTTGATAAACTAGTGAATACGACTAGCGATAGTAATCTTTGTTTTAAACCGCTAGAGCCAAGACTTGAATCTGGCTTAAATATTGTTTGGAAGAAGCATCAGGTTTTTTCTGCTGCAGCTGATATGTTTTTAAAAGAAATTCGGTTGAAATTTACAAATTCTTTATCAGATATATAGGAGAGACATTGGTGCTTCTGCCATGTTTGCGTGGCAGTTCCAAAAGGCACTTAAACTAAACAGTTAGTTTAAAGTACATTCCTTCACAAGCTCTTTACAAAACACAAAAAAGGATGGAGCCAATTCGATTCCAACCTTAATTTTGATATTAGGATGGTCTTCCACTAGCCTTTGATATCGGTAAATGTGATGCTTTCCTTACAATTTAGATTCAGGACTGTTCGGTTCCCTTATCGATTTTTCCACTATTTTCTGAAACCCATATATAATAACTGCTAAAGAAATACAAAACACATACCACAACGTATGACTTAATTTTTTTAATTTAAAAACTCCTACTCGTTCCCATATTTCAGCAAAAGGATAAGCACAGATAACATCCAATACTGCATTTGTTATAAAATATTTAAAAAAATTGCCGTATGTAAGTTTAAATATCCATAGTGTAGCAACAAAAAAAGGACCCAATATATATGTAAAATCAACCAAACCGGGAGATATAGGATTTTTATTTACCCACCATTTTCTCTTATTAGCAATGACACTGAACATACTTATGAATAAATTGGTAAAACTCGCCACAGGCAAAAATCTGAAAAATGATTTTTTTCCAAGAAAAGGTACAGTTAGCCATGGAATAATTAGCATTCCTAAAGCAAATGCCATTTTTTTATTATCTTTAAACATATAAACACCCCTTTAATAGTATTTTTATATTAAATCTATCGTTCAGAGATTAAGTTTCCCAATATGGAATAAAATATAAAAACCAAAACAAAAAAACTAATCGACATTTCGATTAGCTCTTTGAACATTTATTGATTCGCTTTTTTACCCCATACTGCAACTGTAACAGTACGATTTTACCCCCATGTTACTTATAAAGTTCTTTATACCACTTTGCAGCAGCTTCAACTTCTTCCATGGTTAATTGATGACCCCTATTCTCCCAATGAAGTTCAACTTTCGCATTAGCATTTTTTAATAAAGATTCTAATTCAGCAGATTCCATTGGAGAACAGATTGGATCATTTGTCCCAGCTGCAATAAACACTGACTTACTAGATAAATCGGGTAGATCCATTCCTTTTCTCGGTACCATTGGATGATGAAGAATCGCACCCATTAATGCATTTTGATAGTGAAATAATAAACTCGCTGCTATATTCGCTCCATTTGAGTATCCAATAGCGATTATATTATCTCGGTCGAAACCATACTTTCCTGCTGCTTCATCTAGAAACTCATTTAATTCTTTTGTTCGGAAAACGAGGTCCTCCACATCAAATACTCCTTCAGCCAATCTGCGGAAGAAACGAGGCATTCCATTTTCTAAAACATTCCCTCGAACGCTTAATACGGATGCCTCATCATCAATTCTGCCTGCAAGGGGCAACAAATCTAATTCATTACCACCGGTACCATGAAGCAATAATAGTGTTGGTTTTGTTGGGTCTTGACCCTTATTAAATATATGTTTCATTATTTATCTCCCTCCAGAACACGAACCTCCACAGGAGGTAACTTTTCTTCTAAATCTTCTCTTTGTGACTCTAACCAAGACGGCAGCATAAGTTTTTTTCCAAGTTCATCGACTGGTTCATCCACTGCAAAACCTGGTGGGTCGGTTGCTATTTCAAAGAGGATACCCCCAGGTTCATGAAAATAAAGGGCTTTGAAATAGTTTCGGTCAAGAATCTCAGTCGGGTAATATTCTTTTTCCAAGAGAAGTGTTCTCCACCTTTTATGTTCTTCTTCATCCTTCGCTCTCCATGCTATATGGTGAACTGTTCCTGCTCCCATCAGACCTCGGACTGAAGGATTTAAGTGAATATCAACGGTGTTTCCAACATTTCCTTCAGATTTAAATCTTAGAAATTCATGATCTTGACCAATGCATTCCAACCCCAAAACGCTTTCTAGAACATCCGTAGTTTTATGAGGCTGTGCCGAAAAAAGAATGGCACCGCCAAATCCTTTAATTGCATTTTCAGCCTGAATTTCGCCAAAGTTCCAAGTGTTCAATGGACCTTCCTCTCGTTCTGTCAGTTCAAGGTGAAGTCCATCAGGGTCGGTAAACTTCAAATATTTCTCACCAAATCGAGTGGAGGAAGTATACTCCACTCCAAATTTTCGTAACCGATTTTCCCAAAATGGAACTGAGCCCTTCGGTATAACATAACTGGTCACACCTACCTGACCTGTTCCAATTCGACCTTTTAACTGATTAGCCCATGGAAAAAATGTAATCACAGTACCTGGTTACCCCGTTTCATTCCCAAAATAAAGATGGTACACTTCTGGTCGGTCAAAATTGATGGTTTTTTTAACAAGCCTTAAACCCAATACTCCTGCATAAAAGTCTATATTTCGTTGAGCATCGTTTACCATTGCTGAGATATGATGAATTCCAGCTGTTCTTTGCATTTTTAACCCTCCAATTCACAAAATGTGATGTGGAACTATTTAGGTCTTTCTTGTCAATCTAATTCTCTTACTACAAACGGCAATAATTTTGCTTCAATTTTTGCCCTATGAGGTTCATACTGTGCTGGCAGCATTAATTTTTCACCCATTGTCTCTTGTGATTCATCATGAGCAAATCCTGGAGGATCTGTTGCAATTTCAAACAGTATTTCTCCATGTTCTCTGAAGTAAATGGCATTGAAGTAGTTTCTATCCTTAACAGGAGTTACTCCATATCCTTTGGATGCAACGTAGCTTTGCCAATCTAATTGATCTTGATCATCAAATGCTCTCCATGCGATGTGGTGGACAGTTCCAACACCCATTTGCCCGCGCCCAATTGGAGTCAATTTTAGGTCAATAATATTACCAATATCAGCAGTAGAACGATAACGAGCGAAATCTCCTTCTTTGCCAACTAATTCTAGTCCCATTACTTTTTCTAATAATTCACCTGTTTTGTTTGGCTGTGCTGATAATAGAGTAGCTCCGCCAAAACCTTTAATAGCGACATCCGGTGTAACATCACCAAAAGTCCAAGTATTGACTTCTCCTTCTTCTCTTTCCACTATTTCCAAGTGAAGACCGTGTGGATCATCAAATTCCAAATATTGCTCTCCAAAACGCTCCACTCTTGAATATGAAACCTTGAACTTTTCAAGTCTCTTTTCCCAAAATTCCATGGCACCCATAGGAACTACATAAGAAGTAACGCCTACTTGACCGTCTCCAATAATTCCTTGACGAGCCCCTGCCCATGGAAAGAATGTAATAATGGTTCCTGGTTTTCCGCCTTCATTACCGAAATAAAGGTGATAGGTACCTGGATCATCAAAATTGACTGTTTTCTTGACCAAACGTAATCCCAAAACGCCTGCATAAAAATCGACATTTTCTTGAGGATTTCCTACGATTGCTGTTATGTGGTGAATACCCATTATTCTCCTACTCATTTTAAACACTCCTTTATAATTTAAAATCCAGTTATTTAAATAAACGTAATACTTTATTTTTTTCATAGTCCATTAATTAAAACCAACGAAATTACTTTTAATTTAAGAATCCTTAATTCCAGATATTTTAGAATAAAAATGCATCTAAAGCATATTGACCTGGACCAATTAAAGCTATACCAATAGCCACTGCAATCAATGTTAGATTATATTCATACCCATTAGCTGTTGCCCACAATCCGTTTGGAGCATGTACTTTAACAATAGCCATTACCATAGTTCCAGCAATCATAATACCCGCTAGTGGAGTTAATAGTCCTAAGGCAAACAATATTCCTCCAATTAGTTCAGCTAATCCTGCAAATAGAGCCATTGTTACTCCAGGCTTCATGCCGATGGATTCTAACCATCCACCCGTTCCTTTTAATCCGTAGCCACCGAACCAACCAAACAATTTTTGCGCACCGTGCCCAATAAATAATACTCCAATTACCAAACGTATTATGAATAAACCAATATTTATCATCTTAAAGTCCTCCTAAATTATATTTTATCTCGAATTCGAGATATTATTTCAAAAAAATGCAATCTTAACCTTTATTCCTTACTTTCTTCAAAAGCTGCACCAATGTCTCGGCTTCATCAGAACCTAATTGTCTCATGAATGGCTTTAGATGTTTGCATTATTACCAGAAAACATAGATTATTGCATTTCCTCTCCATGTAGTTCACCTCTTTAAAAATCTCGAATTGAATTATCTTGAATCTGAGATAATCATAATGCTTGTGAATTTTTTTGTCAATAACCTTTTTTATTTTACATACTGTATCCTTCAATAAGTGTTTTTTAAAGTTCCTCAAGATTTCAAAGAGAAAGGCAGGGATGGATTTTTAATCTTAGAGTTGCCCAAAAACCAGACCCAAGATCAATTTGGGTAGGAAGCATTGACTGTTTCGTTGATATCAGTACATTCCTTCACAAACTCTTTACATAACACAAAAAAGGATGGAGCCATTTCGATTCCAACCTTAATTTATTTCATTTTTTATTCTAAATCCTGCTTAAATAATAATTAATGCTCCGATACAATTATAAAGAGCCTGGACCATTCCAAGCTCTCGGTTTTTTCGTTATGTTGTTAATACTGGCTTTTTACTTCTTAATTCGTTGTTAATATACTTTCTGTTTTTAAATATAAATTGAATTAGTTCTTTTTTTGGTAATTCCACTTCTTTTTCGTCACAATAATCTGGCCCTTTACCGTGAATCGTCCACTTTTTTTCCTCTTTATAAAACATTAATGTCCATTTCCCATTTCGGATATGATCTTGAAAAACAAAATATAGTTTATTCCCTTGATAATCATAATCTGCTAGATCTAAGAAGATATTTAGAAAATACTCAATGTCTTTCTTGTAAACAATTAATTTCAAACCTTCTTCACCCACCTTGTATTTTCTAGTATTTTATCATAATCTTTATCAACTATACTAAGGAATTAAAAAAGAATCTCCCTATGATACAGGAAGATTCTTGGTAAAACTTCTTTCTTATTTTTGGTCATTTTAGCTTTGGTTTAATTTTGCGACTCCTAATGCAAAATGTTCGTATAATTCTTTTTCAACTGTTTCAGATTGACTTTCAAAACATTTAATCATTAGAAATACCTCTGTTGAAGCTTTATTTTTTATTTTTCTATATAGTTTCTTTCTATTAATGATTAATTCAAAGACAAAACCTAAAGCAAATCCTATTAACAACCCAATAAGCCCCCATATAATTTCATAAATAGTACCATCATACTTTTCCCGAAATCTCATCATAATAACATTTATATATATATTTTGTTCCTAGTAGGTAACAAAATATGTCTGAATACAATTAAAAATGAACTTTGATGGCAAAATACTATTATTGGTAGTAAATAATACTTAAAAGGGGAAGTTCTGAAAGATGCTAAAGGAGTATATGATTCTTGCAGGAATGTGGATATTCGGTTTTATTGGTTTTATTCCACGCAAAGATCGGCGCAAAGGAATATTAGCCGCTATAATGTTCCAGCACGGTGTTAACGATCGGTGAATTAATGGTGGAAAAAAACACTGAGCTCATTAAATACATACATTGGGAATGGTATATCAGTTGGATTACAATATTTATTTCATTCTTTATCGTGCGCTTATTTAGTGTTTGGTTTTACTCTAAGGCTAGCACTTAATACTTCTGGCATTTGTATCAGCAGCTTTATCTCATTGAGGTTAAAACAAATTGTTTTTTATTGCCTTATTAAGCTATTCTGCCCTTGATGGAAGATATGGATCTTAGTAATAAAGGGTGTTAATCCAAGAAGGATTAACACCCCAATCAACCACCCATGAATCGAATCATAGGCTGCTTATTAATCTATTAACCTTCGACATACATTTAGTATAGCCGCGCACGAACTTCAATACCCTCTAATCCGAATGCTGAACGAATTTTGCGGGCAAATTCAAGGGCGTGCAGTCCATCCCCATGGATGCAAATCGTATCTGCTTGTACTTTGACGTCATCCCCTTGCACGGAGCGGACGACGCCTTCTTTTACCATACGGATGACCTGCCCAACAGACTCTTCGTCATTGGTCAGTAAGGAATTGGCTTGACTTCTCGGCGTCAATGTCCCATCTGGTTGGTATGTCCTATCTGCAAATACTTCATGGGCGGTGTGCAGTCCCAGTTTTTCTCCGGCTTTAACAAGCTCACTGCCTGCAAGGCCAAACAAGATTAAACCTGGATCTGCCTTGAAAACAGCTTCAGCAATCGCCAACGCGAGCTCCGGATTTTTGGCTGCCATATTGTACAATGCCCCATGCGGTTTGACATGCCGTAAGCTTCCCCCTTCTGCATGGGCAAAAGCATGGAGAGCTCCGATTTGGTAGAGAACGATATCATAAGCTTCCTGTGGAGAAATAGCCATGTTCCTGCGGCCAAAACCTATTAAATCCGGCAATCCGGGATGAGCACCAAGCGCAACGCCTTTTTCCAATGCCATCTTAACTGTCTCTCTCATCGTTGACGGGTCTCCGGCATGAAAACCGCAAGCAATGTTGGCAGACGTGACATAATTTAAAATTTCCTTGTCATTTCCTTTTTGATATGTACCAAAACTTTCACCCAAATCACAATTTAAATCAACAAACATCTTCATTTCCCCCTGCCTTGATACGGTAAATAAATTGCCAAGCCTACGTTAAAATACAAAAAGCGTCTCCTATTCACGAGCGAGTCGCATTGCGGGTGATCAAATCGATTCCACGGGAGAACGTTTTGATCATTCCCTCTAGTTTCATCATCTCTTGCTGTGCTTTCTTCAAAGAAATTTCCTTAAAACTGATGGTTGTTCCAGGTTTAGCTTGAGCTAAAATCGGTAAATCAACAGATGCAACGAAACCGATCTTTGGATAACCTCCCGTGGTTTGCCTGTCTGCCATGAGGATGATTGGCTGACCATCAGACGGGACCTGAATCGTTCCTGCCGTTACAGCCTCAGAAAGGAGTTCGAGCGGCTGCTCCAATTCCAGCCTGAGCCCGGATAACCTGTAGCCCATTCGGTCAGATTGCGGAGTAATTTGGAATTCTTGTTCAAATATGGCGCGTCTGCTTTCATGTGAGAATTGATCGAACTGTGGTCCTCGAATGACACGAACGGTTGTTTTTTCATAAGAAGGAAGCATGGTTTCACCAATGTACCAGTCTGCAGCCACAAACTGCCTCGCATCACGTTTATTTTTCAGCTGCCCAATAAGATGCATGCTCTTGTCATTAGGCTGGTTCATTTGCAGGTGATCGCCTTTTTTTAGTGGACGTCCTTTATACCCGCCAATTTCTGCCCGTAAATACGTGCTCCTGCTTCCAAGGATTTGGGGCACATCAATACCGCCTGCAAAGCTAATATAGGCACGACAGCCTTTTTTCGCTTGACCAAACTCGAGGACACTTCCTCCTCTCACCCAGACGGGACGCCAGGATGGGACCGGATTTCCATCAATCATTGGGGCGAATACCCCTCCGCATATGGCAATCAGCTTGTCTTCATAAAACTTTAACTTTGGTCCAAGAAGAGTGATTTCCAGGGCAGCATCGTTCTCAGGATTACCGACAAGTCGGTTAGCAAGCCTTAGTGCGAGTGTGTCCATCGCACCGCTCACGATGACACCATGCTGTTGATGACCGAATCTCCCTATATCTTGTACGGTCGTGCATAGTCCTGATTGAAGTACTTCCACACTCATGAATCTGCCCCTCCCAATGCAACGTATTCTTCCCGTGTAACCGGCCTGAAACGAACTATGTCTCCGGCGCGTAGTAAGCTTGGCGGATTTTCATCTGGCTGAAATAAGGCCAACGGGGTTCTCCCGATCAGCTGCCAGCCGCCAGGACTTTCAATAGGATAAATCCCCGTTTGTTCCCCGCCAATTCCGACACTCCCATAAGGAATAACTAAGCGTGGCGATTGACGTCGGGGTGTACGGATCCGTTTGTCCATACCTCCTAAATAAGGGAAACCGGGAGCAAAGCCGATCATATAGACAAGGTATTCAGCCTCGGAATGAATCCGAATCACTTCGTCCGGTGTTAGACCATTCTGTTTGGCGACTTCCACCAAATCCGGGCCGAAATCTCCACCATAACAAACCGGAATCTCCACCCTTCTCGCTTCTCCTGCCTTCCTGCCCGCAAATTGCGAGAGAATCTCCTTCATTTTGCCAAGGACCCATTCATATGGAAACGAGACCCCCAAGTGAAACAAACGGATGGGGTCATAAAAAACGGCCACCGTCGTAAAGCCGGGGACAATTTCAACCATCCCATCAAAAGGATGTTCCTCTAAATAACCTGATAATGCCATTACTTTTTCATGTGTCCTACTGTCAATGCCATCGCCGAGAGTAACGACAATTCCTGAATCTCCAAGGGGACAAAATGGGTTGAAAGGCATACAATTCCCCTCCTTCGTCCTGTGATATCGAATGATTGAAAAAAAGAGGAGAGTTCTACTCCCCCTCCATTATTAGCTGATTTGACCGCCAAGAGCAACGATGTCTTTTTCAAAAGTAACAGCTGTCTCGATTGCTACCTTTAAACCATTTACAATCGTTTCTAACGCCGTACTTGGCTGACCCGGATATTTCACTGCCTGTTCAGGAAGAAACGGAATATGAATGAATCCTCCAATAATAGGATCATCTAATAATGCAAGCTGATGCATTAACCCGTAAAACAAGTGATTGCACACAAACGTTCCAGCTGTTTGCGATACGGAAGCAGGAATCCCTTTATCCTGCATCTCTTTCACCATGGCTTTGATCGGTAAAGTAGACCAATATCCGACGGGGCCGCTCTCCACAATCGCCGTACCAAGGGGCTGGTTGCCATCATTGTCCTGAATACGGGCATCATCAACATTGATCGCCACCCGTTCGACGGTAATATCGGAACGTCCACCCGCCTGCCCGACACAAATGACGATGTCAGGCTTGGTTTCAGCGATGGCCTCTCTTAAATGATCAAGCGATTTAAAGAAAACCGTAGGGATTTCGCGAACCTGTATTTCATATTTTTCCGAAACGATTCCTGCCAATTCTTTCACAGCTTCCAACGCTGGATTGACAGTGTCACCACCAAACGGATCAAAGCCGGTAACTAATACCTTTTTCATTCTTCTCCCTCTTTCTATCTTGATTGCACTTCCTGGTAACCCAAACGGGAAGATATTTCCCCTGCAGCATTCTTGATTAAGTCAATCAATTCCAGATGCCGGGCCTCCCCAAAGCGTGAGTCAGGACCGGCAAGGCTGAGTCCGGCAGCAAGAATGCCGGTATGGTCAAAAATCGGTGCCGCAATGGAAACCGTATCATTTTCCAATTCCGAATAACTGATGGTATACCCAGATTCTCTTGCTTCTGCCAAAACCTGTTTCATTCGCTCTTTATTCGTAATCGTCCCATTACCGATGGGGGCCAGTTCCGTTTCCTGTAAATAGTGTTCCTGTTCCTCTTCTGGTAAAAAGGCAAGGATAATTCTCGAACAAGCCCCTGCATACAACGGGGCTCTTCGACCAACCTTTGTATAAAGCCGGACTGGATGCGGCGTGTCCACTTTTTCTATATAGATGGCATCATGGCCATCCTTGATAATCAGGTTAACGGCCTCTTTTGCCGTATCCCTAAGTTCCCGCATGACCGGCAAGGCGAGCTGCCTGATATCCAGCCGATCGGCAACTAATTGACCAAACTGTAAAAATGGCAGCCCAAGCAAATATTTGCCCTGATTGTTTTTTTGCAAAAATCCCATCGTTTCGAACGATCCGACCATTCGATGGACAGAGGTTTTCGGCACCCCCAAAAGGTCCACCATTTCATTTAATGACAGTTCCGAATGATGTAAAAAAAGATTCAACACATCCATCGATTTCACAACTGTTATATTTTTGTTTTGCATCCCGTACTCCTCATTTAATCAATCTTATTATAGCGAGAATAAATACATAAACAGAACATTAACACCTAAAATAATCAGGGCAGTTGGAACTTGCACCTTAATGACTTGATATTTATCCTTTAAATCCAGCAACGCGGCCGGAACAATATTAAAGTTTGCAGCCATAGGTGTCATCAACGTTCCACAATAACCGGCAAACATGCCGATTGCTGCCACATGGTTGGCGCTTACGCCAAACTGTTGGATGATGAGAGGTACCGCAATACCTGCTGTCATGACCGGGAAGGCAGCAAAGGCATTTCCCATAATCATGGTAAACAAGGCCATTCCTATACAGTAGGCAAATACGACCCAGAAAAGAGAATGGGTTGGAATCACATTGCCTACCAATTTTGAAACCACTGTTCCAACACCAGCCGATGTAAACACCGTTCCTAACGTCGCCAGCAATTGCGGAAGCAAAGCAGCCCAGCCAATCGACTCCATCAATCTCCTGGATTCCTTAACAGCCGTTTGAGGCTTGCTTTTTGTTATCAACAAGCCGACAATCAGCGCAATGAAGCCGGCAACTCCTAACGATACAAGGGTCAGACTCGTTTGATCAAGCACAAAGGTGCCGCCGATTTTGACTCCTTTTAACCCTAATGATCCCGCCACTGTGACAATCGGAATTAATAGCGCAGGAATAAGGAGCTTATTGCCTAAGCGTTTACGGTTAGTCTGTCTTTCTTCCACACTCGCCTCACCGTAACTGCCAAGCTTTAACCCGCCGAAGCCCGCAATGACAACAAGAACAATGGCCAGAAGCCCCATGTAAAACGGTGGAATGACTTTGCCAAATGCAAGGGTTACCCCAAATAGTCCATAGAAAAGTCCTGATGTGAAACGACGTGAATTTTTGCGGTCCAAAAAGGTATAAATACTTCCTGCCATCGTGAGGATTCCTAGAAAAATATAAACATCTTCAAGAGAAATAAACATGGATTACGCCCCCTTTTTCTTCGAAGTATTTTTGCCTAAATTCTTGCCAAGAGTGCGATCGAGTGAGCGATCAAATAGATATAACCGAATGGCATGGACGATTAATACGGCAATCGCGGTTGGAATCGCCCATAAGGCCATCTTCAATGGATCGGAATGAATATGGTTTTGTTCAAAGAATCCTTGCATTAATAAAATCGAGCCGACCGCGACAAACACGTCTTCCCCGAAAAAGACTCCAATATTGTCTGCTGCAGCAGATTGAGCGCGAATTTTGTCCCTAACTTCGTCAGGAACCTCTCCATATTTAGCCTCGGCGGCACCTTCTGCCATTGGCGCAACAAGCGGACGAACCATTTGGGCATGACCGCCAATCGAAGTAAGACCAAATGCTGCAGCCACTTCACGAATAATAAAGTAAATCGTCAAAATGCGTCCTGTAGTTGCTGCTTTTATTTTGGCAACAATATGTTCCGCCTGATCACGTAAACCATAACGTTCCAGCAGCCCGATAACCGGTAGCGTCACAATAAAGACAGCCATATATCGGTTGGTCGCAAACGCTGAACCAAACTCAGTGATAATGGAATAAAGGGACTGATGGGCAACAAGCCCTGTAACAAGGCCCGCCACTGTCACAACCAATAAGGGATTTAAACGAATAATAAAACCAATAATAACGATAACAACTCCAATTAAAACCATCTTCCCATCTCCTCTGCATGATTTTTTCTTGTTGATAAAACTTAATTTTTAAAGCGGGCGAGATCGTTCAAGTCCGATTCGGATTGTTCCATTTTCCAATGGCTCCCTCCTGAGCCGAACATTCACCTCTCGTTCGTTCATCCAATCAAGGATTGCTTGATGAACTATATGGTGAGCATGCTTGCATGCAGCCAATTCTTTGTCATATACCGTTTCGTCATTCACTTCCGTCATTAAATCCGCGGTTACCCACTGACTGAATCGTTCAATGAAATCATATGATCCCTGATTTGAACTGCTTTCTCGTGTATACGCAATACTTCCATTTGATAATTCCACTGGAAAATGGACAGCATCGAAATCGTTCCCCCAACGCCTGTACGTGCTTACCCACATGGCATTGTCTTCGGCCACGGTGTGGTCTTCATCCAGTCTTTTCGTTACGAATGAACGAAGAGAAGCATGTGCCTCACGCTGCTGAGGGGAAAAGTCCGTTAATTCACGCCAAATCGTATACATCCGACTGATTGGAATCCAATAGGAGACCGGAAATCTTGGCGGACTATTATAACCGCTGAAAGGTTGAATCCATTCATGGGATGGAATCCCGTGGTCGTCGAGCACAACATCCGGCATCCAACGCTGCCACACCATCGGATAAACCCTTGCTTCGCCAAACGGGGCATCCGGCTGGAAGCGATACTTCGCATACTCCAACCCGCACGCATTATAGCGGGCGGCATGCAGCTTCCAATAAGGATGCTCGGCTGCCATTCGCGAGTGCAGGGCGGCTCCATCGACATTTTCAAGCGGTACCACAACAAGGTTGATGCGGTTTAATAGCTCTTTATCGTCTGAGAGCTGCTCAATGAATTGAAGGGCGGCATTGGTGCCAGACACCTCATTGGCATGGTGTCTGGCATTAAGGAAAAAGGTCGGTTTGTACAGACTGTGCTTTTGGAAGGAGGAGATCGTTTCCCCTGTTCTCCCCTTCGCAAACAGCTCAACAAGCCAAATCCATTGCCCATTAAAGGAAAAATCAATCGGGACCGCTTGTCCAGGCAGCCTCGATTTCCGTGCCTCCAGCCATTTTTCAACATCTTCATTCACGAACACATCGGAGTCGAGTGACTTTTCGTTCATGCTCTCTTTCGTACTCGGAGGCTTTTGGAGGCCCGGCGATGTGTTCGCCAGCCACTCTCCGCACGATTTTTCCAACTCAGCATCGGGTAATCCGCTAAAGTAAAAGGACAATTCCCCCCCAGACTTCGTTACTGCCGTTATTCTTCCCTGGTTCATGAGTCCTTTAGGAAACGGATGGATGACCATTTGTTCTTCATTTTCATAAACCAGCTCTGCCTTTGACTCCGTTGGCATGGCGTATAAAGCAATTTCCGCTTTCGGCTCCCCGCCGATTTTTTCATGCATGAAGGGTAAAATGCCCCCTGGCGCATCCCAGCCTGAATCTCCAACCCGTCTCCCATGGTCATGCAGTGCATGGAGGGTAAAGAAATAAATGTCTTCATGCAAGGCTTCCAAAACCGAGCTTACTTCTTCAAGGTGCGGAAGCCTTACATCTACGGCATCCATTTCGACGTGGCACTCAAGGCGCGAAAATTTCGGAACACCTTCCTGCTCTTTAATTTGCTTGACCAACTGCGGAAGCACAAACTCCTGGTACCAGATCCAGAAACGATATTGGTTTGTTTGGAAAGATTGACTCGCAAATACCTTGTTTTCTCCTTTTGAATAGATCCGGCATCCGGCAAAAGGAACCATCACATTTCCACGTTCAGGCTGATTTAGCATATAAGGGCAGCTCCGGGCCCATCCTTCCCAGCAGGGCGAAATCAGTTCCCGGCCCTGCTTGTCTCTAGCAACCACTTGAAACATTGGCGCAGAATGCTCATCGTTCAATTGCAGCTGAATTCTGTCTAACGGCAAAGACAATTCCGCTGACAAAATCGCATCAAACGGATACAGCTCTTGTAAAAATCGGTGAACAAGATCAAGATGCTTTTTCCCCGGCTGAAAGGCCCTGGCTTGGATTTCAATACTATGAATCTCCTTTTCTTGTTTGAGCTTAGGTAATACCTCCTCTATCGCCCAATGCAAGCCGGATTTATTGGCATCCCGAAAAATAAACTCTGCTTCCATTCCCAAACGGTCGTTCAGGTTGGTCTTTAACTTATGACTCCACGTATGGAAACTTTCTCGACTTACGGTTGTCGTGATTTCAATAGAAAGCTGCTTGTCTTCTTGATCAAGCTGTCCAAGGGTTTCCAACAAATAGGCTGCCATATCCGCCAATTCCCCGGAATCCTCCCATTGGGCGGTCCAAATGGGCTGATCTTCTGTAACGGATAAAGTAACGGAAGGAGACCCGCTTCCCTTTTCTGTTAAATACCGATTCCACAGCTCAGAAGGATAGGCCAAATTCTCTGGGATATTGAACCGATTGACTTTTCTGAATTTTAATTCAGCATAAGCTTGCATCCCCAGCTGAGCCCTGGAGCTGATGTCTTTATTCAAACTTTTAAGGGCCGTAAATCGCTGTGTCCATGTATCTTGTTCTCCACTAGTTGATGGAAACCATTCATGAATCAATTCCCGGGTCGCTGGAACGATTTTGTCGGCATGGGCACGTATACGAAGTGCCGGAGTGCCTGCCAATTCGGCAAGTTCCCATTTGGTTTGATGACTGGCCTCGTCTGTCGTTTCACAAGAAATGAAGAATCGTCCGCCATTTTCCTCACCCGTACAACTTGTCATCGGAAAACATACATATCCCGCTGACAAAGCCAGTCTTGCTGCCAGTTCAACATTAGCAATCGTTAGATCTAATGAAGAGCTATTTATTTTTAATAAAACATCAAGGGTAGGAAGTATTTCTCCTTCTTTCTGCTGATAAAGCCCTTCCGTTGTAAAAAGCGTATGTAGCGAATAGGTCTCAAGTTGTTTCACACTTTGCTGTAAAGAAGATTGTCGTAAAACATTTGTTTCTTTCGAAATAAATAGAAAAGACTCTCCTTCTTTGTAAGCCTCCATAAAATGATTGGTTACTAGGGATCTCGCAGCGTGCAATGTCATTTCCGGAGAAGTACCAGTAATGACAAGCAAAGTCTGATCTTCGTCGTGACTAACATATAAAATTCCTGACTCCCCTATATGTTCATTTCGGACGGCTAGAAGCGCCTCTGACCTTTTCCCGAGAACTTGAGTTAAGTATCCGCTTTCAAAACCAATCACGACATGAAGGTTTGTAGTTCCTCCGGCAGGCGCAGGATCTAATTGATCAACGATAAACAGATGGTCAAAAATCGGATGAGGGAGCTCTGCTAAATGCAAGCCAATTCTTCCGGCTATCTCCACCATAGCAGCAGTCTCCCAGCTTGTTTGATGAGATGGAACCGTAATACGCGCTTTTATTCCCGTTGGAGCTGCTTGCTCATCAATGGAATAAAAGACTCCGTTTTTACTCCATAATTGTCGAATATCTATCATGTTCTTCCCACCTTTCGTTGTTCCGTTTTTCGGAATTGCTGTTCCGAATTATTACTTAAATCATAATATTTATAAAATTTAAAATCAACATTATTTGTTAAAAAAATAAGAAATGGATAGAATTACAAAATCTTAGAAACTAATAGACGATCTACGATCCGTTAAGTCAATAAAATAAAGCTGCCAAGATGGCAGCTTTATCTTAATCTCTTGAACCCTTAAGTTTAGGAAACTTTTATAAGGACGATTTATGTATTCCTTTTTCATTCCTTTTGAATTTCCCTTTATTTTGCAGGGAATTGTATGAAATATATCGAATTAAATATGGACGTATGTTTATTAAAAAGTTCAGAAAGAAGTACTTTCCCATGAGGAGGAAAAAAATTGAAAACGATTGGTATTATCGGGGGAACTAGCTGGGAGTCGACCCTTCATTACTATACAGCCCTTAATCATGGCATTCAATCGGATCTTGGTGGGCTTCATTCAGCAAAAATCTTGCTGTGGAGCGTGGATTTCGCAGAAATTGAAACTTTACAACGAGCAGGTGATTGGGAAAAAGCTGGTGAAATCTATGCAGAGATTGCCCGTAAGCTTGAACAAGGTGGGGCAGAATGTATCGTAATCGCTGCGAATACGATGCACAAGGTAGCAGATTCGATTATACCTGCTGTTTCCATTCCACTCCTTCACATCGGGGATGCTACAGCAAAAGCAGTACTCGAATCGGGAATTTCTCGTGTTCTTTTTCTCGGTACTCGCTACACGATGGAACAACCATTCCTGACAGATCGCCTCTCAGCATTAGGACTGGACGTCATTGTGCCTGAGACGAGCGATATTTTAAGTGTGAACCGGATCATATACGAGGAATTGTGTCTTGGTCGAATTATCGATTCCTCTCGGGAAGTTCTCTTGAATATTATCGAACGCAACAAGCGACATGGAATTGAAGGTGTCATTCTGGGGTGCACTGAGCTTGCCATGATTCTGAAGCATGAGCATGTCGATCGGCCAATTTTTGATACGACAACAATTCATGTTGATGCTGCTTTACGATTTATTTTAGATAGGTAATGTTAAAAATCATTCTATTGTCTTCACTTTTTCTATTCAGTAAAGATAAATGATAGATTCATTTAGGTTTTTTTGCATACAAATATAAAAACAAAAATGGAGAGTTATTTAAAATTAGCGGAGATTTTTCGGTTAATTTCAGAATGGAGTTCTTTTCGGGAGAAATAAAGGGAGGATTTCCGGTTATGCGAAGAAAAATCTCCCATTTTCATGTTTTTCGAGTTAATAGGCGGAATCTCTCCGTCTATTAAAGCTATTTTCAGTGCATTTTACAAATTAAGAGAAATTTCTCCTTCTATTTATCAGATCGGGTGCTTAACCAGCCTCCCAAAACAGATAAGAGCGGAACTACACGGATCCAAATAAGGGAAGCATTCAGGCAACCAAAAATGGATATTAAAGATGGCCTAGGAATCGTTCATAGCAGAGACTACATCAGCCTCTCAAGCATTTTTGAAGTTAGAGATTTGCTGGTTTTAGTGGTCCGTAGAAATAAGAAGCTGTCGCTCCACCGTCAATTAGGAAATCAGCCCCGGTAATAAAAGCTCCCCGCTAAAAAAAGCCTTGATTGAACTGATGTCAGAAAAAAGTTTTGATGACATTACGATACAGGATATTTCCGATACGGCCAATGTTAGCCGAGGAACCATCTATCTTCATTACATGGATAAGTTTGATCTATTGGATAGACTCATTGAGGAGCATATTGACGAAATGGGGGAAATCTGTGAAGCAACCTCCTCAGTAGAATATACAGACGCAAATTTGCCTTGGTTTGAATACCTTAAAAGTCATTATTTATTCTTTTCAACGATGTTAGCAAGTAAAGGGGCTCCTTCCTTTCGTAGGAAGTTCCATGAGTTTTTAATCGAAGAATTCAAGGATGAAGTCGATACATCACAAGGAAAGAATCATGAATTAAATGAAGATGTTCTTCTTCAATTTATTGTCACTTCATATGTTGGGGTCGTAGAATGGTGGATCACGAATGGAATGCCTTATCCACCTCAAGTCATGGCAGAACAGGTGGGAATTTTGTTAGAGAGGAATCTATAATAAGCATTGAGTGATTCCTCCTAAAAAAATGACTATATTGAGGTTTTTAATGAAAAAACCTAAATCACAAAATAGGAGACTTCAAAAGCTTCTCTTATTTATCGATTTAGGTTTTGTCTGAATGATCAATAAGGAAATCAGGGTTTTGCTTTCAAAAAAGCTATTACTGAAACAATATTACTTAGAAGCTAAAGCTCCAACCACAGGATGTGGAACATAAGGCTCTTCCAAGTACGCAACTTCTTTAGTGGTTAACTTTACCGATAGAGCACCCACGGAATCTTCAAGGTGAGAAATTTTTGTAGCACCAATAATAGGAGCTGTGACTGGTTCTTTCTGAAGTAACCAAGCAAGAGCAATTTGAGATCTTGCCACACCATGTTTTTCCGCCAACTCCGCAACTCGTTCCACAACAAGACGGTCGTTATTTTCAGTGGCACCGTATTTTGATTTCTGTGTTTGATCTGTTTCAGAACGAAGAGTGTCTTCCGACCAATCACGAGTTAGTCTGCCTGACGCAAGAGGACTATATGGGATCACGCCGATTTTTTCTTCCTTACATAGCGGCAGCATCTCCCGTTCCTCCTCACGGTAAATGAGGTTAAGGTGATTTTGCATCGAAACAAATCTGGTCCACCCATTTTTCTCAGCCACATGGTTCGCCTTCAAAAACTGCCATGCGTACATAGCAGAAGCACCTATGTATCTTACTTTACCAGCCTTTACTAAATCATGGAGGGCTTCCATCGTCTCTTCAATTGGTGTATTGTAATCCCAGCGATGAATTTGGTACAGGTCCACATAATCAGTCCCAAGACGTTTCAGACTCTGATCAATTTCTCTCATAATATGTTTTCGTGATAATCCTATACTGTTCGGGCCTTTGCTGTTTAAGTCTTTTCCCAATGGAAAATAAACCTTCGTTGCAATGACAATTTCATCTCGATTGGCAAAATCTTTAAGGGCACGTCCGAGAAATTCTTCACTCGTTCCATCGGAGTAAGTGTTCGCAGTATCAAAAAAATTGAACCCTAACTCAAGAGCTTTTTTCATAACTGTACGACTGTTTTCTTCATCTATTACCCACGGATGCATCCAACGTTCCTTTTCTCCAAAACCCATACAGCCAAGGCAAAGTCTGGATACATCCAATCCTGTATTTCCAAGTTTCGTATATTCCATTTGCAAGTCACTCACTTTCCAAATATTTTTAATCGTCAATTTTAAGTATAAAAATAAAAGTGAGACTTACAATTGTTAAATGATTAAAATTTGTTAATTAATGAACAATTCCATTAAAATTGTTCATTATTTTTATGAAAAAAGGATTCTAACGCTGCCACCGAGTTTAAAGTTAGAAAGGATGATTCTGCAGCCACTTTGCATAAGCAGTCATTCCGTCCTTAAGTTGAACCTTTGGGTGATACCCCAAATCTTCTTTGGCTCTTGAGATATCAAATTTAGCATTCTGGTCAAGGACATCAATGGTTCCATCGCCAATTTGGATGTCTGCATCAGGAAATAGTTCTTTCAAATAATCTACCAATTCTGCATAAGAAATTTGTGTTCCCGCTGTAATATTATAAACTCCATGTCGAAGATTAGATGCCGGAACGGTCAAAGCCAGAATCGAGGCGGCAGCTACATCTGTCACATGAACATACTGGAACCGGTAATCAATCCCTTGTTCTTCAATGGTAGGAACGTGATCAATCGCATTCCGAACTAATGTCTTCATATAGCATTGCATAAATTGACCGGGACCATAAATCCAACCGGGCCGCAATGACGGAATTTCCATTCCATACAACTCTGAATAAACCCGTCCTAATTTTTCCGTAAACACCTTTGTGGCTCCATATGGGGTGGTCGGATTCAACGGGGCATCTTCATTAATCGTCCCTTGCTCCTGATTATTTCCATAGGCACACTCAGAGCTGAGATTGACAATTCGCTTGACCCCGTTTAAACGGGCGGCCTCGAAGACATTTGTGGTTCCAAGTGCGTTCGTCATAACGGTTTGGTAAGGAATCTCACGTGAAAAATAAGGATGTGAGATTGCGGCCGTATGGATGATTCCTGTTACATTATGTTTTTTAATGGTCTCAATCAAGAGCGGTAAATCTAAAAGATCACCTTGAACATAGATGAGATTGGAATCCGGATTATGATCGAGAGCCCTCCTATCGAAACTGACAACGGTTTCTCCCTGCTCCCGCAGCATCCGGACAAGGGTTGAACCTAAAAAACCCATCCCCCCAGTTACTAGAACACTCATGAAAAGTCCTCCTTAACTGTTTGGCCTCTTTTTGCATCAGCTAGTAAACTTAAAAATTCAAAAACAATCGTGGCACCTGTCAATGCGGTGACTTCAGTCGGGTCTAGTGCTGGAAGAACCTCTACCAAATCAAATCCAACAAAATTTAACCCCTTTAACTGCCGGAGGAGGTGTTGCGCTTCGGCACTAGTGAACCCGGCAATTTCCGGGGTACCCGTTCCAGGCGCATAAACGGGATCGAGAAAATCAATATCAAAAGTGAGGAAAACTTTGTTTTGTCCCACTCTCTGTCTGGCTCGTTTCATCGTTTCATCCAACCCGATGATCCGCATCTCATCGGCGGTTATCACCTCAAATCCGAGTTCCCTAGCTTCATTGATATCGTTCGGATCATATACGGTTCCTCTCATGCCGATTTGAATGGAACGGGAAGGATCAATGATTCCTTCTTCTAATGCCCTGCGGAATGGGGTTCCGTGCGTATATTTTTCTCCCCAGTATTCATCCCATGTGTCACCATGTGCGTCAAAATGAACCAGTGACAAGGGGCCATGTACACTTGCAACCGCTCTCAATTCTGCCAGCGAAATGGAATGATCTCCGCCAAGAACAATAGGAACCGTCCCATTTGCAACCCATTCTTTCACATGGGAGGTAATATTCTGATGACTTAACCCTGTATTTCCAGGAATGACCATGATGTCACCACCGTCGACACCATCCAAATAATCGCTGGGGCGAATCTGGTGGTACACGTTAGCGGGACGCAGCAACACGGAACTTCGGCGAATGGCTTCCGGTCCAAAACGTGCCCCGCTTCGGTAAGTGGCTGATGTATCGAATGGTGCTCCGAGGATGACAAAATCTTTATTCGATATTTCCTGTTGGTATGGCAATCTCATAAATGTACGGATACCTGCAAACCTTGGCATGGTGGCTGGGTTTGGCAACTCAAATTTTTCTGTCATTTACTTCCCCTCATTTCTAATATGGATATTCATCTAATACAAGTTCTCCATTGCTCCAAGCCTCATAAAGATCCTTTGGCGTACAATACCAAATATCTGAATGGGACTTGATGAATGTAATCAAATCATCCAGCATTTTCATTCTGGAAGCCCTTCCGATAATCTCAGGATGCATGGTAAGAAGAAAATAACGTCCTTCCTCATACATCGCACTAAATTCCGCCTTCCACATCCGAAGAACCTTTTCTGGATCCTCAATGGCGAAACCAGATTGTGGTACCGCAGAATAGGCAAATTGCTCCCAATCATCTAAAAGCCAAGTGACAGGAAGTTCTAAAAGCTTTCCTTTGTCTGCTGGCACGACATAAGGGACATCGTTGCCCATAAGACTGCTATCAAAAACAAACTCATGCTTCTCTAAAAGAGCCAGCGTCTGTTTGGTCACTTCCCATAATGGAGCCCGAAATCCTACAGGGGTTTGACCCGTTATTTTAGCTAATATTTCTTTTGACTTTGCTAATATTTGATCCTCTTCTTCATAGGAGAGTGTATCTGTCCTTTCATGGAGATACCCATGACAGCCAATATCATGTCCTTGTCCATGGATTTTCTTCACTAATTCTTCATCAATTTCTGCCGTATAACCTGGGATAAAAAACTGCGCTTTTAACTCGTGTTTGTCGAGAAGCCGGAGAATTCTGTCCACCCCAACCCTACGCCCATAGGCTCCAGAAGACAGCAACGATAACCGTTTATGATTTTCCTTATCAAGGATCCAGCCTGACTCTGCATCTACATCAAAGCTCAGTGTGACGGCAGCTTTTTTTCCGTTTGGCCATTTAAATGTGGTCATCATTCAAGAAAACCTCCTTTGATCCATTTTTCATATTTCCCTACCTTGCGGACAATTGTAGATTGATTGACACATAAAATCTCCGCCATTCGATAGGTTGAACCATATTCCTTGTATGCCCTTCGGAGCAGTTCTGCCTCTACAAATTCAACCGCATTTTTTAGCGGGATGATTCGATGGACAGTAATAGCCGATTTCGGTTTCTCCGTATTCATTGTTTCTGGGAGGTCATGAAGACCAATTCCGGTCCTTTTTGATGTAAGCACCAGTCGTTCCAATAAATTTTCAAGTTCTCTAATGTTGCCAGGCCAATGAAAGGCTAAAAGCTTCTGTCGGACCTCTGCTTCAAGATGCTTCATAAGTCCATACTTCTCATTAAATTTGTTTAACGAACTATCTATTAATTTAGGAATATCTTCTGTCCGGTGCCTTAGGGGAGGAATGTGAATAGGTATGACATTCAGACGGAAATACAAATCCTCCCGAAACAACCCCTCCGATAAAAGTTTTTTTAGATCCTTATTGGTGGCAGCGACAATTCGGATATTGGACTTTCGAATTTTGTTACTGCCGACACTTCGGTATTGATGTTCCTGAATCAGCTCAAGCAGCTTAACTTGTATCTGTAAAGGAAGTTCACCGATTTCATCCAGAAATAGTGTCCCTCCCTCAGCAAGCTCTACCAGACCCTTTTTTCCATCCTTCCGTGCTCCAGTAAATGCACCCGACTCGTACCCGAATAATTCTGATTCAAAAAGGGTTTCAGGAATCACTCCGCAGTTCACTTGAATAAACGGCCCTTTTTTTCTGAGACTCCATTCATGAATTTGCTTCGCAATGTTTGATTTTCCCACTCCCGATTCCCCAGTAATTAAGATGGTAGAATCCACCGGTGCCACCTTACTTACTACTTCAATGACTCCTTGCATGAGCGCAGATTCTACTACCATTGGAACATCCAAGCCTTTTGACATTTCCACTAATTCCGTGCGATAGGTTGATAGAAGGTTCTCTGTATCTTCTAATCTTCTTTCCATTTGTTTCATATCCGTAAGGTCTCTACAGTTAAAAATGATTCGAATTAAATGGTCTTCCTGATCTAATACGGGATTCCCCGTCACGTACAAAATCCGATTATCTTTTGTTTTTTGGACCGTTGACATACGCTTCTTATGTTTGATAATGCTAGGGGTTAATGAAGGCGAAAAATAACCATCTACACTTAAATCCTGGGCCTTCCTGCCAACCATTTGCCCTTCTGTGAGACCGTATTGTTTTTCTCCAGCAGGATTGACTCGAAGGACAATCCCGTGACCATCTGTCACAAAGATCTCATCATAAGAGGATTCAAAGATAATCTCCAGATCCTTATTTTTTTCTTTTAAATTTTCCACTTCTGTCGTTTCTTCTAAATAGCAAATCCAATAAGATTCAAGACTTGTGTACCGGCATTGGAAGATCTGCTCCCTAATCGAAATAGAAGATCGCATTTCTTGGCCATTCGGGAATAATTTTTTCGACTCTTCAAGAGAGAAGTTGTTTTGAGCGGTTTGATTGGAGTAAACGATCTCTCCTAATTGATTCCATACGATTACAGGGTTAGGGTTCGCATCTAATAGAAACCAAGCTAACGTTTCTGGCAATTGCTCCGTTTTGATCATAGGTCACCTCCGAGTAATAGGATATAAAATGCAAGCAAACATCCCCCAATGTGTTTTTGCATTATTGAATCCTAGAAAAATGGCCCTGGGCAGAGCCACCTTCTAATAATGAACCTTTTATTTGGCTTGTTCGGAAATCTCCAAATTGATCGTCGCTTTTTTCCGATTTCTCTTCCCATATAGGACCCAGCCAATACCTGTAATAATAATCCCTGCTCCTAAATACCAAGCATTATATAAATCTTCAGGACTAACTGGCACAGCTCCTGCTGTATAACCGATGTACCCTAAGACCCCAATGGCGAAAACAGGAAGTATGGAGGCAATTGTAGCTACCCCTTTGCTCTTCTGCATAAACATTGCCCTAATAAAAGATACTAATATTGCAATATAAGAGAATACTAACGTGATGGTGATCACATCATAATACCATTGCAGTTGAGCAAGCGGCTTGATCCAAATTAAAACAGTGGCATACGAACAAATAATGAGATTGACGAACCATGGTACCTTACGTTTATTAATCGAACTAAGCACCTTTGGCAAATGCCCTTCAATACTCATCCGGTAAGCAGCACGAGAACCGGAAGTTAATGAAATTTGCAATCCTGCACACGCGGAAGTAATAACAACAAACAAGGCAATCCAGCTGAGTGCAGGCGGTAAGTATACATGCGCAACAGCCGCAATAGGACCACCATTCCCGCTTTCAACGATGGAAGATAATTTTTTCACAGGAACAGCGTATTGCCACCCAATGGCCGCGATACTGTAGATGATAAAGGCAGAGGTTACGACTAATATAAGAGAGCGCTGTATTGTTCTGACAGGAACCTTCGCTTCTTCAATTAAATTAATGGCAGAGTCAAAGTTTGCGAGCATCCAAACTCCAAATAAAACCGCAGGTCCCATAACAGACCAGCCCCCTGCTTCTTTAACAGAATAAAGCGAAGAAAAAGATAGATCATGTACTTGTGGATGAATAATTCCGCATAATCCAAGTCCGGCAACAACAAGGATTTCAAATATCAAGAATGTACCAGCGACTTTAGCGGTGATATCGATTCCCCTCAGACATACCACCAAGAATAATAGAATTAATACGGTGCCGATCAGTTTTGCGGCAAGTTCTCCATGCAGCCCTGGAATCAAGGCTTGAATATACTCCGTACCGATAAGGGCGGTCATTGGCGTCACAGTTGCACAACAGATGACATAGGACCAGCCTAACACCGTTGCAGCATGTGGATGAATAAACTTCTCAGAGAAGGTAAACACTCCTGCCGCAGAGGGTGCTTGCCGAGTGAGATAGACCATCGTTAAAGCAATAACTAGCATCGGAAAAAAATAAGCAATCAAAATGGCTAGAGGTGAAGCTTTCCCCGAGATAGAATAAAGAATTGACATCGACGATGCAGCCACCCATGCTGGTGCATTAAAGCCGAGTGCCGCCATGACCACTTCAAACGTATTGAGCCGGCCTTTATTCAAGGTTGTCGGCAATTCTTTAATCGTACCGTGTCGGTCATACCCGATAAATTTAGAAAATCCCATACCTTTACCCCTTTCTCATCCTTGATTTATCTATCATGATTTTAAGCGATGTTTTAATGTCCACTATGATATTAGCCGTTCATAACCCCTCCCCCGTTCACTCCGACAATTTGTCCTGTCATAAAGCTTGCTTCCTCTGAAGCTAGAAAAAGAATAACATTCGCTATTTCACTAGGATCGGCCAGTCTTTTTAGCGGATACTTGGCTGCCTCTTCTATCACATAATCTGGCCCTAACCTTTCTACTAAAGGAGTGAGAGTTCCTCCTGGAGCAATGGAGTTTACATGAACACCTTTTGGCCCCCATTCCCTTGCGAGCGCTTTCGTTAAAGAAATAATTCCACCTTTAGCCGCACTATAATGGACCAACTGTTCACATCCTAATTGTCCAAGGTCAGAAGATATATTAATAATTCTTCCTGAACCTTGATTGAGCATATGTCTTCCAGCTTCTCTGCAGCAATAGAATGTCCCGTATAAATGCACCTTGATCATGTTATCCCAATCGTTATCCGTTAACTCAATCGCAGGTACTTCCTGCAGATATCCCGCGTTGTTTACTAAAATATCAAGATTTTCTATGCTGCTAAACATTTCTCTAACCTGTTCCGGATCCGAAATATTCCCAAGTTTAAGTTCAGCCTGAACTCCAAGGTTTAGCAATTCTTCTTTTACTAGATAAACATTTTCTTGGTTGGGAAGGTCATTAAGATAGATCTTCGCTCCTTCCTTAGCAAAAGCAATGGCTGTTCTTTTTCCAATGCCGCTACCAGCACCAGTGATCAATACTTTTTTATTTTCAAACCGTTTCATGTCATTAACCTCCATTGTAAGCGTCTTCATTTTTATTATTGCAAGAACTGTGCCAATATTTAGTTGCACCATTCTTAAGGCAATATTGCAGTAAAAAAGAACTTAGATAATGCAATATTGCATCAATACTATTAAACTAAAATTAAGAAGATTCAGAATTGCATTCCTAAATGTACATGTCGCTTAGTTTGTCACTGTATAATGCAAGATTACATTGTATAGTGCAATTTTGCATTATGAGAATGCAGAAATGACCAATGTTATAAACGTATCGAGTCTATTAATCAATTTATTGTACATAATATATTATAATATTCTGAATTACAAGAATTCAGGATTAATCAGGACTTAAAAAAGGTTTGTCAAAGGATTTGTTCCTCGTATGTAGAAATAATAGATAAAGGAGAACAGTGCCTACAGCTAGAAGTTGAGGAAGGTCGAGGGCTTTCGACTGGCCTTGGAAAGGAAGTGTCCATTGAAGGATATATTAAAAATCATAATAGGAAATATCTTCATTACTGTTTCTTATGCTTATCTGATTGTTCCGTATAAAATCATTAATGGTGGCGTTACCAGTGCAGCCTTAATTTTACATGCTATGACGGGAGGAAATATCGCCCTGCTTGCAAATATGGTAACTTTCCTGTTACTACTATTCTGTTTGATTTTCCTTGGGAAGGATAATTTCCTTAAATCTATTTTAAGCAGCTGTTGTTATATGATCTTTTTTAACTTTTTTTACGCAATCAGGATCAGTATCCATTTAAACGTTGTTCTTGTTGTTCTGATCGCCTCTTTCTTATTGGCTATAGGGTATTACTTATGTTTGGCGGCCAATGCATCGACGGTCGGGTTCGATGTCATTGCCCTGATTTTACATGTTAAAAATAAAAAAATAGATATCGCTGTTGCGATCAGATGCATTAATCTGTTGATCTTATTGATTGGCCTGACCGTTTACGGTTTCACCTCGATTATTAGTGGGATTGCTTTTACGATCATCTATTCCTACATACTGAGTAAATTTTTGAATTGGAATCGGCTGGGTGGAGGACTTTCTCATTCAGGTTAAGACGCATTCAAGCTGCCTGTCGATAAACTTACATGCATAAGGCTGTATTTAGAAATGGAGAGTAGATAACTATGAATATTAAACTTGCTGAGCAGCACCAACAGCAGTCTATATGTGAATGTGTGAATGCGGCATATAGCATATACATCGATCGAATCGGGAAAAAGCCAGCTCCCATGCTGGCAGACTATATGGAACTCATTTCGAAAAATCTTGTCTATGTAATCACTGAGAATGAACAATTACTAGGTTTTATTGTACTGATTCCGAAAGAAACTTTTTTGTTGATAGAAAATGTAGCCGTTCATCCTAGTTTCCAAGGACAGGGAATTGGACGTAAATTGATTGAATTTGCTATAACTTTTGCTGAAGAGGCACATCTTCAGGAAGTAAGCCTATACACTAACGAGTTAATGACGGAAAATCTTATGTACTATCCCAAATTGGGATTTATGGAAGTGGAGCGTCGAATAGAGGATGGTTATAGGCGTGTATATATGTCAAAATCATTGTGATTTGGTATTGCTGTTAGTTACCTCTGTAAATAACTGCTCCTAAAGAAATCTGCCTGCGAAAAATGGTAACGGTTTTACTTATGAGGAAAATAAGCGGAGAAATTTCTCTTACCTAGGAAATTGCAATGAAAATAGCTAAAATAGACGGAGAGATTCCGACTATTGACTCAAAAAACATGAAAAATGGGTGATTTTTCTTTGCTTAATCGGAAAACCTCCGCTTATATACCCCGATCCGAGCTCTATTCTGCAGTTTAACCGAAAATTATCCGCTAATTTTAAATATCTTTTTTAATCTTACATGCACTCCTCTTACTTAGCATTCCCGTTACTAATACATAAAACATACTTGAAAGGTAATTTGGGGACAATAAATAAAGGAGCTGATAAGTATTGAAAATCAAGTTATTAATATTAGCATTTTTAGTTATTAGTTTTCTCGATATGCCAATATCGCCGAAAGCAGAAACATCAATAAACCATAGATTTTTCCGTGAATTATCCAGCCAACTCTGCAAAAAGAGTTGCTTTGTAGTTTTTCACATTTAAAGATTTTTACTACGATTCTTCAATATCCAAACTTTTGAAAGAAATGATGGCAAGCTTTGAATTAGCAAAATAATATAAATTAAAAGAGGATGCCCTCTAAAAGTTATACTTTTGGGACATCCTCTTCTTTTTACTATTTTGGTACTCTTATTTAGCTGTAAGTTTTACTGAAATATGCTTAAGACTGCCATTCCGGTATAAGCCAATATTCACGTTATCGCCGATTTTGGCCTTTGTATATAAATATTCCCTTAATTTTGTTGAACTAGTAATTGGTGTTCCATTCATTGAAACAATGACGTCTTTTGGTTGTAATCCACTGCTGGCTGCAGCTGAATGGGAGTCGATATTGGCAATCATAACGCCTTGGGTAACATTGGAAGGAAGGTTCTGCCAATAATATTGCGGAATCTGGCTTAAATCTACCAACCCTACGCCAAGATATGGGCGATCAATTTTACCATTTTTAATTAATTGGTTAATGATTGGAATGGCGTCATCGCTTGGAATCGCGAAACCTATTCCTTCTACACCAGTTTCTGAAATTTTTGCACTATTAATACCCATTACCAAGCCTTGAGAGCTGATTAAGGCACCTCCACTATTCCCAGGGTTAATCGCAGCATCCGTCTGGATAACATTTGTATCCCAATCGCCTGCAGATGTCGATTCGGAAATGGTTCGATTCATCGCACTTACAATTCCGGATGTGACTGTTCTTGATAAATCAAGTCCGAGCGGATTCCCAATCGCATACACTTGGTCACCAGGGCGGAGGGTTGAAGAATCCCCAAATTGAGCGGTGTCGGTTACATATTTTGAATCGATTTTTAAAACGGCAAGATCTGTTAAAGCATCGGTTCCCACTAATGTTGCTTTAGTCTTTGTTCCATTATATAGTGAGATATTTATTTTAGATGCACCTTCAACAACATGGTTATTCGTTACAATATAGGCGTAATTACCAGCCTTTTTAAAGATAATTCCTGAGCCGGTATCAGTAGGTTGGGAATTGTCGATTGTTCCACTTGAATCACTGGATCCATTAGAATTTCCAAAATCACCAAAGCTGCCATCCCCACTATTACCATCACTATTACCAAAGGGATCATTACTATTACCAAAAGGGTCATTACTATTACCAAAAGAATCATTACTATTATCTTGCTGTTGATAGTTTTCAATGCCGACAATTGATTTTGAAACTCTTGCAACCGTATTGGCAATCGATCCTGAATTGCTTGTAACTGCCGGACTAGCTGCTACTTGATTAACCGGAGCTACATCGGCTGCTGATTGTGAATTTGCTGTATTGTTATTTAGGTTTTTGAAAGCACTGGTATATGGAAGAACGGTTAAGGTTAAAACAGAACCAACAACACCAGCTGCTACCGTTGAAACAATTCCTTTAAAAACCTTTTTCCCACTTCTCTTTGGTTCCACATTTTTATATCGATACGTGTTTTCCTCATTTAAGGTTTGATTCATACTGTTTTGTAGTTCCTCGGTCCAATCTGGTTTAGATGATGAATTTTCATTTGAAAAATCATTCTTAAAATCCATCGTAATCACTACTCCCTATTCAATATTTTATAGTCCTACTATAACCATCAAATATGAATAAATTATTAACTATTTTTAAAAGAACCTTGAAATTTCATTAAAAGCGCCCGATTGTTTAACAATTTTGCTTTACTTACTTTCATTAATATTGGAGATATTAATTGAAAACTCCCCAAAACTCAATTGTCCTAAAGCAAACTTCGTACTTTGAACAAATATACGTTCATTTTTAGTTAGTTCACGTTTTGCTACCTTTTCAATCCATTCATGCTCTATGTCTAAAATATCTAAAACATGCTTTTGTTTTGAAAAAGCTTCATAGTATCTTAATCCAAATTTCCTCTGGGATATAGCATCAATATGTATGCCATCTGGATTTGCAGTTAAGCCTTTTGATGTTACAAAATAGCAATTTTTTTCGGTATGAGCAATTTTAGATAATATCTGGTTTATTTGTTTATATTCTACAGCGCTTTTTCCAAATCCAACCTCTCCAAGATAATGTCCCAACTCACCGATAATAATCGGGATATCTGGTGCATTCAATTCTTCTCTCATGTGTTTTAATAATAAAAGTAACTTATCTTCATACGTCTTATAACGTTCTCCGTAACTGTCGCTTTCTCCTTGATGCCACAGAATTCCCACTATTTCACTTGTTTCCATAGCAAATTTTGCTTCAGAAATCGCATGTCTTGTTAATAGTCCATCAATTGCCCAATCATCAATAGAGCTCCCTCCCTCGGCACATGGTATGACCCCAATGGACTCACCCGGATGATCCTCTGTCCAAGCCTGAGCAAAAGAGGCAGCCGGACCAACACCAGATACGTGACGATCAAAATTAAGTGGTTCTGCCATCATTTGCCATCTACCGTTTCGCAACATATTTATGTGCTCATTATAAATCGGAGATACATCCTCAATAAATCCTCTGCCTGCCATATTTGATTGTCCGATTAATAATATAGATTTCATATAAAAACCTTCTTTCTTTGTTTACAAAGGTCTAATTAGACTAAATAAGATTTAGAATATAGCCGTAGCACCCATTTGTTAAACTCTAGCACCAGATCGTTGTATAACGAAAAGGTATTCTTGGTTCTTGAAGAATAATAGCCATAGTTATTCAAATAACTTTGAAAATAATATTGCTACACATGGTCCAATTACTGTGAATCCAATAAATAATGCAATAATCTTCATAGATTTAGATAAGCCTTGGGGCTCCTCATTTAATTCATCTAATTTTTGATTTATTTTTTTAAGTTCTAATAAGATTGCTTTATTCAAATCTTCTTGCATCCTTCATCTCCTCCATAACATCCATTATAATGCATTATTGGATATTATTTGATTTTTTATTTAACAAACCTGACATTTTAGTTAAATAACATATGTTTGTATTTTTCGAAGCGCACAATATTCCATCCAATTTTATATTGAAAAAATACAGTAATCACGTTCTAGGTCGGAATGTCTCTTTTGCATTATTTTGCAGAATGTTCAAAAAGTAATTAAATATGAAAGTGCCAATCATGATATACTTGTATAGAGGGAAACTATCATTATCAGAGAGGTGAATCGTATGAATTCCATTGGCCAAACCATTAAGACAGCTCGTGAATTTCGGAAACTGACCCAAGAAGAACTGGCACTTAAAATGAGGATAGGAACACAAACGATTGAAGATTATGAATCCGGGGAACAAATTCCAAGTGATCAAACACTCTTAAAGTTCTCTACCGTCCTGGATATCCCTGCTTCCGAGCTTTTGAAGCAGCAAGAGATTTAAACAGCTTCGCATAAAGTCCATATTGTTGATATTTAAATATAAATCAAGGACCACAAAAATAAGGTCCTTGATTTTATTCTTATTGAAGAGAAGGAATCCGATAGTAAGTACATTTCTTTTCTCTCTTTAATAAAACTATTTTCACAATGAATACTTTTTCAATGCAATTACTGCATTATGCCCGCCAAACCCAAATGAATTGGAGATCCCTATTTTGAGATTTGTTTGTCGGGCTACGTTTGGTACATAATCTAAATCACATAATGGATCAGGCTGTTCTAAGTTGATAGTAGGCGGAATGATGCCCTCTTGGAGACTTTTTGCTAATGCAATTGCTTCAACTCCACCAGCTGCTCCTAATAAATGACCTGTCATCGACTTATTAGCCGTAACGGGTATCTTGTATGCTTGTTCGCCAAACAATTTTTTTATAGCATTTGTTTCAGATATGTCACCTAACTCTGTACTTGTTGCATGGGCACTGATTACATCTACTTCATCAGTAGAAATGGACGCATCTTTTAAAGCCATTTTCATGGCAAGATAGGCTCCTTTACCTTCTGGATGTGGAGAAACCATGTGATAGGCATCAGAACTAGCACCGTATCCAATTACTTCAGCATAAATTCGTGCATTTCTAAGTAAAGCATGTGTTAAAGATTCCAGTATTAAAATTCCTGCACCTTCAGACATTACAAATCCATCTCTATTTGCATCAAAAGGACGACTAGCAGCATTTGGTTCATCATTCCTCGAAGACAACGCTTTTGCGTTCCCAAAACTGGCTAAAGACAATTCTGTTATGGCTGCCTCAGCCCCTCCAGCAAATGCTACATCAGCCGTACCATACCGAATAATTCTGAATGCCTCTCCAATAGCTGTATTTCCAATTGCACAAGCGGAAACAGGTGCCATAGAAGGTCCCAATGCCCCCCATTTGATACTTATTTGTGCTGAAGCTGCATTTGCTATCATCGAAGGCACCATGGTTGGACTTACCCTTTGTGGTCCTCTTTCTCGAAGTACATCAATATTTTGCATCAAAGTCTCAATTCCACCAATTCCCGATCCAACATATACACTAAGACGCTCTAAATCTATTTCCTTAATGTTCAGATTGGAATCGCTCCATGCTTGTTCAGCTGCAACGAGAGCGAATTGACAAAATCTGTCCATACGCCTAGCTTCCTTCTGACCAAGTATATCTTCAGCATTAAAGTCCTTTACTAATCCAGCAATTTTGGTTTTATGTTTACTTACGTCAAATGTATGAATGGAAGAAATTCCAGACCTGCCTTCGGTTAAATTCCTCCAATATGTTTCAACGTTGTTTCCTAAAGGCGAGACAACTCCCATACCTGTAATCACAACTCGTTCCATATTTATGCCCCCCTAGTAAAAGATTATCCATATTTTCACACAATACGTATCCTATTACAAGTTGTTGTTTATCCTAGTATAATTAGTAATATGATTAACACTTTGTGACAGGAGTAACGTAACATGAATAGTAAAACTAGATTAGAAGCCCTTTCCACTTTTTTAAAGTCTAAACGTGCGAATATTCAACCTCAATCACTAGGATTTCCAACAGGAGCTAGGAGGAGAACACCAGGATTAAGGAGAGAGGAAGTCGCCCAGTTAGCGGGAGTGAGCACTACCTGGTACACATGGCTGGAACAAGGGCGAGATATTAAGGTTTCTTCTTCTGTACTAGATTCAATAGCAACTGCTCTACAATTAAATAACGATGAACGAAAGTATCTATACGATTTAGCATTAGAAGTAAACACAAATGTGTATAAACAAGAAGTTTTACAAACAAAAATTTCCCCTTCTTTAGAAAAAATTTTAACAGAATTAAAATATTGCCCTTCTCTGATCACTGACCGACATTTCCAAATCGTCGGTTGGAATTCTGCTGCAGCCTATGTATTTTTAGATTTTGAACAAATTCCCATTGAACAGAGAAACTTAATCCGCTTAGTGTTTACGAGGAAAGAATTGAGGTCTTTAGCTGTCAATTGGGAGCATTTTGTAAAAGGTTTTCTATCCATCTTTCGGGTTTATTATGGACAATATATGGGGGATGAATGGTACACTCAATTTCTCGAAGAAATGACGAATCTTAATCCAGAGTTTGAGTCTTTATGGCAAGAAAATCAGGTAAATATGGCACCCGAAGTTTTAATTGAATTTAGGCATTCCAAGGCAGGAAAAATGCTATTTAATTTATCTTCTTTACAAGTTCATGGTAATACAGATTTTTGGTGCAGCATTTTTACTCCTGTTGAGGGTTCATCTACTGAAGAAAAATTGAAGAGAAGGATGAATATAAGTGAAAAAATTTAGATAAAAATCATAGAGAAGAGCTTCTTCTGGACTGATCTTACTTTCAATAAATTTTTTTGAAATAAAAACCCTGATTTTTCTGCCTATCGGAGAAAATCAGGGTTTTTATAATGACTTCTTGTTTTCGAATTTTATGATATGGAAATAATGTCATGTTTCACTAACCCCACCGTTAATTTAAGTGTAGTTTTTTTATTTTATCGGTACAAAATTATTTACGGTACTCATTTTATGAGCTATTAAGTAAATAACAAAGTAAATAGGAAAGGAATAATAAATATGCCAATCATTCATAACATAAAAACCTAACCAAAGAAATAAAGGTTCACCAACAAAGGCACTGAAACCTGCGAAGAACAAGGCCTTAATGATAGGTGATATGGATGGTTTAAACTGAATTAAGGTCATAACAAAAATAGGGAAAATGGTGAAATCCCAGGGGAAATAGGAAGGGATAGTTGGAAATACCTTACCTGTGTAATACCACTTACCAAATTGAACTCCCAAAAAATCAAAGTATGAAGTAATGATAATTACAAAAAATCCCACAAATAAGAGCCTATTCGAACTTTCTTTTTTTCTAAATTGAATCCAAAAAATAACCGGAGCTATTATGAATAGTAAGCCTACCCAAAAGTCCCAATGCAACAATGTGTGCACCTTCCAAAACGCTATATAGTCTTGATTCGCTTTGGTATTCATTTCGTAAAATTTACCTACTTTTTCTATCTCTTTAGGGTCCTGTAATGACTTCATACTAATACTCTCCTTAATGGGGTATTGTTCTCACCTTCAAAATTGTCATTACAAAATATTATTCCAAATTTTTTCATTTAAAATTCTTTACTCCTTCTTCTTAAACTGCTGCCCCGTTACTTGAATTAGAAAAAGCTTTACTCCCTATTGAAGTAAAGCCCACATTCCTTTAGGTATCTGTTTTACAAATTTCCTTTTTTATATTAAACAATCAATCTTTCCACCTATATTAAATTCCCTAAGATAAACCCTGCAACGAACGCTGATGTATTACCAGTTTTGGTTTTATAAATAGGTAGCCCACTTATAAACTTCATGGGGTTTATTAATGCTTCATGGATTGCCTTATCTACTATTTCAGGAATATCCTCAACATCGACAGTTGACGGAACAAAAAATTGATTGGCTAGAACATCTGGACTTGGTAGTTCCGTTGTAATTTTCTGCAAACCCATTTTGACAAAAACTCCTTCTGAAATATCAAAAAAGGACAAATCCATTTCGGTAGTAATCACTGGGATCTAAGTCCATTAGTTCGTTAGCGTTAATGATGTTTCCATCCATAATACAAACATCGCCTTGTTTTTCTTATTGAGCTGCTTCAGCTCTCTGGTAAATTCGAAAGGCTGGAACAATGGTGTCCGAAACAATTTCTTTTCCATTTTCGCGAATGAAGTCCAATTTATAATAGGCATCAAATCTTTGGCTGATTTCCGTTTTCACTAGTTCGGGCGGAGTGACGACGATGAATTGGAACTTCAGTTTTTCGGCAACTGAGAAAATTGGGTCAAGGACATGTGCCGACGCAGCTTGTCCGAATGGATTATCACAAACTAAAGGAACCCAGCTTTGATCGGTTTCGTTTTTAACTGATAATAACATCATCATCATGACCATTCTGGCTGATAGCTTTTGACCTCCACTGCCATCGGATTTCGTCTTTGAACCTTGATTAATAGTCTGCCAGGTTGAATAATGCTCTCTTTGCGGTTTCCCGTACATAAAGGCATTATCCGTTCGCATATTATAAACGAGCAGCTCAGGATACCGATTTCGTAGTGATACAAACAAAATTTGCTCATCACTAATGAGTTGTTTTATTTCTTGGTCTACAGCTTGATTATTACTATCAATCACATCAAATTGTTTGGTAATTTTGTTAATGGCAGCGACAAAATGCTGCTTCAGCAATGGCTCGATATCTTCAGCCTTTTTAGGCAAAATGTCTTCTTTTAGCTGGACGAGTGGAAAGGTTCCTCGTTCATTTTTCAGCTTCATTTTGGCAATCATGGAACGAATCGCCTCTGAAATGCTCATGACCTTCATGCTGGCACGGCTTGCCCAGAAATTTTGAGCCCTTTCTGCCCTTTCCTTGTCACGTTCTAATTGTTCCAATCCACTTTGAGAAAAACGCTTCATATTTTGAACGATGCTTTGAATATGCGAATAATGCCTCGTATCCATATGATCTAATGTGGTTAATACTTCATTTTTAAAACGAATCTCCCACTCTTTTCCTTCAACTGTTAGCTTTAAATTACGCAAGGATTGTTCGATTTTTGCCTGTTTCTCTTGACCCTCTTCCTGTATGGCTTGATGCTCTTCACACCAGGATAAAATACAGGCTTTTCCTTGACTCTTAATTTTTTCAACATCCGTATCCGTAAATGCGGCCGCTTCCTCCTTCAGGATCACGGATAGTGTTAACAAATCCCCTTCGAAACTCGCAATGTTCGCTTCTGATTCTTTTTGGCGCTTTTCCGTCTGCTTTACTTCCTCTAACGTTTTTTTCGTTTGGTCTTTTATTTCGACTTCCTTTACTTCTAAGTCAAGGTCTTCCCATTCTTCAGGTTGTTTTTCATGCTTTGCAGCTTTTTTACCTGACTTGTCACGTTGTGCGTTCGCATGCTTTAGGGACGTTTCTGCCACGGTTACAGCCGTTCCTTGTTCCCGTTCTTCTTTTTCCGCGGCTTTTGCTTCCTTCTGTGCGGTTTGCAGCATATTTTCCAATATACTAATGGGTTCATCCGGTTCAGGAGCTTTATTCCATTCGTGGTTATGCGTATTAAGTTTTTTCTCTAATTTCTTTTGCTGTATTTGTTCTGTTTCTATTCTTGCTTGAATAACCAGTAATTCTCTAGCCTGTTCTTCTTTTGATTTTTGAAGCTGTACTAACTCTATGATGCTCCCATTTATCTCTTCTAATAAATGTGGTGATAAACGTGGGACTTCATCACAGTTCTCTGCTTTTGCATCAGTAGGAAATGCCGCTGTTTCAATAAAGACGGCGATCTCCTTAATATTTTGTTCGTTTGAAAGCTTCCATTCTAAATAGGTTTGATTCCATTGGTTTTGTCGTTCAACTATATTTTTGTGTTCTTTATCGATTTCGACCTGTTTATTGATCAGGGCTTCCTTTTGTTTCTCTTTTTCAAGTTTCACCCGTTTATTCTCTAGATGAAGTGTTTTTCCTTGATCAAAATCCTCTAAGGTTTCCACATCTCTTTTAAGCTTTTCTATTTTTCGAATGGCCTTTTGCCGCTGCTCTTTAAGCTGAAGCTGCCATTCTTTCTCTTTTTCCTGTTGTGTGGTGATTTCTTGTAATTCGGTTTTCTTAGAAAGAAGAGAGTTCTCTTCCAGAATCAAAGCTTTCTCGAGATCCATACAAAGCTCACTTGATATCAATCGATCCATTTCTTTTAAAATAAGGCGTAAGGAAGTTTCTGTTTTATCCATTTCAATAAGAGTATCTTTCTTTTCTTCTATTTGCTTAGCAATCTTTATTTTCCAGTTAGTAAATAGATTTTTATCCCTTAATAGTTCTTTCTCCGTTCCGCCAATGATCACAAAGCTCTGCGATTGATTTTCGCTGTTCATTTCCTTACGGATGAAAATCGGAACAGGACTTTTAAACATTCTTCCTGAAAGAACCTGCTGATTAATTTTTTGCCATTGCTGCCCACTTACGACCACCCCATATGGAAGAAGTGGATTTGCCTTAAGATGGGTCGCCATTTCCTCTGCACGTAAGGATTGGAGAAATTGAGTTCCATAAAACACATCAATGCCCGTCTTTTCATCGATCCATTCTTTTAATTCTTTCACATCTTTATTAGGAATCCAGAAGGGCTCATCATTTAAGGAATGATCCAGTTGTATGACCCAAAGGTCTTTTTTAATTTGTTCACCTTGTTCTCTATTTTTTACTAAGATCTCTTCAATCTGTAAGACATATTTCGATAGAAGCGCATGTGTGAACGGTACAGTGACATCAGCTAATATCCCATGGAGCTTATCTAATAGTTTTGTTTCTTTTGGCTTTTGCTCTTCCATTGCAGCCTTTAACTCTTCACATTTTTCTTCTGAAAACTGAATCGATTGACTGAGCGTACCATGTGAAGTAGCAAGTTGATTTTGCCGTCCACTAGATTCTTTCTCTTTTGCTTGTAGATCTTCTACCAAAGCCTTTTTGTCATCCATTTGTTTAGAAAGAAACTGGGTAAAGCCCTTTAAGTCATAGGTAATGCGGTCGCCAAACTCTTTGATGAGTGCTTCTTCCTTCGACTCAAATGTATGGTTTTGTGTATATAAAAAATCAATTTCAGTACTAAGCTGAGCTATTTCTTTTGTTTTTTGTTTATCCAGTTGCGACAGTTCGTTTCCTTTTTTCTTTAAAAACATTTGATATCCCAAATACTGCTTTACAGCTTCTTGTATGCATAGATAGGAATGCTCCCATTGCCTTTTAGCTTCTTTTTTGATCTCATCCATTCTTTGATTCACTTGCTCTAAGCCGCTATTTTGTTCTAATGTCGCGATTTGCTGTGCAAGAGCGCGAATCCTTTGTTCGTTTTCATACCACTCTTTCAATAAAGCCTGAAAAGCTAGCTTCTCTTTTCTTTCTTGTTTCTCCTGGACGATTGCTTGAAAGGATGCATGCTTATTCCTTTCTTCAACTAATTTCTTCTCCCAATTTAGTACCTCTCTATGAGCCTTGGCGTAGTCTAAGTTGTCTTTTTGAAAGCGTAAATCCGCTTGCGTGATCGTTAATTTTTCAATGTCTTTTTCGAAAGTAAGCCGCAATTCCACTTCCAATTGCTTCAAATGCTCTAAAGCTCCAAGGAGTTGTCTTCCTATCTTTATACTGTCATTAACAATTTCTTTATGCTTTACACCTTTTGCTAGATTCTCTTCAAAAGGGACAATGTCTTCTAAAAATTCCTTATGGGCTTGCTCTCTTTTTAAGAGAACAGGCAAATCCTTCGCAATACTTGCCTGACTCTTGAAAATCTCCACAAGATCGTTCTTTTGATGATCCGTCCGATGCAAGACTTGGCTAACAGTAGGAATGATCCGTTTTTGGAATAGAGAATGATCATCCTCCGCTCCCTCAAAGAATTTCCCAACGCCGCCTTCATCCTTATTAATGTCCTTCATAATATCCCAGTCTTTACGGTTAATTCCATATGTATCAAGAATGCGATAGTGCCTTTTCGTATCACGGTATACGTCATATCCATTCCATTTTAAATAGTCCTTCAAGCTTTCCGTGTCAGCAACCTCATCATTTTCATAGAGTGGAATATGCTCCAGCGATACCTCTTCTTTTCGTTCAAATTCTCTAGTATAAAAGGTAATAATAGGGAGGATCTTCGCTTCTTGTTCTAACGTTTTGTTTTCCATTCCACTTTCTTCACTCATCGAAATCCGCTGTTCGGCTGAAAACATTCCTCCCGTTACCAGATGCCTGCGGTCAGAACCATCCAATTCCCATTGAATGAGAACATGAAAGGTATACGGAATAAATTGCTCTTTATTATTAAAAAAGAACTGCTGATAATAACGATTGTTTTGTTTACCCCATGAGGTGCCAGGTTTAAGGATTTGGAAAATGGTTTGCAAGAATACACCTTTCCCTCCGCCATTCATCATCGCAATGAGACCATTTGTTGATGTCTTTTCATTATGGAAGTTAAAAGTGGTGTCTTTGTATTGCTTTTGCATGCCATCATACTTCAGGCCAACAATTCTAATACGATGGATTTTCGGCATGCTGATTCTCCTCTGTCGTCATTAATTTTTTAAGTAATTCATATCGGTCATAATCGTGATAAAGGTATTCAATACGCTCAAAAAGCTCATTCCTAGGTATCACCTTTGGAATATCATCTCGATCCAGAATGACGATCAGCCCCTCCGTCTCTAATAGGCGCATAGCGCTGGCGATTAAACCAATTCTGGTTCGTCTATTAATTTTTTTAACACCATAATCATCCGTGTCGACCTCCATGTATTTCCATGTTGTCACAACTTCCTTCATATCGATTCGTTCTTCTTCTCCGAATGTAGGTTTTTCTTTTAGAATACGATCCCAATTCATCATGAGGTCGTTGACTTGACGCTCTAATGCGTAGTAGCTAATTCCTTCCCGCTTCGTGCGGATTTTTGCAGCCTGGTTGCGGTCAATGTCTGCTAAGAAAGACATAATGACAACGCTAATAAGATGAAAGTGTTTTTTCGTTTCAACTTGCTTGTGCTTCTCTTTCAAATGTGAAAAATTCGTCGCAAAGACGGATCCGGTGGGCTGGACAATTAAGTGGATCCGTTTAGGCGATTCAATGATATATGTACCTGATTCATCTGCTAATAAGAGAACGGTCTGTCTTACTTCCGGAACAAAGTACGTTTGAAAGTGCTCGCTGTTTTCGTCAATGACTTTATCTTTTAATAAAGTAAAATAGACAGCTGAAGCTTTTTTGATTGATTCTGCATTCATCCTTTATTCCTCCTGGACACATATCTTAAAGGGTGTAATTTTCGTTTGATACCATAGGAATGGCTCTGCTCGATGATCGAACATGGTATAGATCTTCAACCCTTCAAACACTTGAAGTTGTGGGTATTCCTGCATTAGTTTATAAAGAAGAATTTCCCTCTCATCACTTAATGTTTCTTCCTTCCGATGCATCACTTGAACCCTTAGCGGTTTTTTATCAAGCATCATCCATAAATCAATCGTTTCAGATTCTTCAAACCATAAATCCTGCACTTCCAATGGCAGTGTTGATAAATCAGATAATGAAAACTCTCCGTATGTTTGTAAATGTTGAAAAACATAACTCCATGCCTTAATAACAGACCCCCAGTCCGTCACTCGCAGACGAGTAATGCTTACTTCTGCCTCCTCTTCGATGACAACATCCGTTCGTTGTTTTTCATCAAATTCTTGTTCTCCCCAAATCCAATCAAGCGGCAAGATAAATTCATTCTTCGGTGAAAATAAGGGAGAAAGGACTCTTTCGATCGCCTCGAAACTTTGAACTCCTTCCTTCAAGAGCCTATTTTCATAAATATGTTCTCGAAAGGAAACCAGGCTTGTTTCCCAAAACAAGGAAGGATTTTCTGCTTTTAATTTCATCTCATAGGAGATATTCTGAATGACTAGTTTGGCAAAACGGTCATGCAGCTGCCTTGTATGTCCAATTTTTTCTTGTAGTAGAATCAATTCTTTCTGAATAAAGTCATCCTCTTCGTTTCTACGTTTCGTTTTTTCTATCATCCTAGTAATGGTCCGGAAGTGATTTTTTTCTTCTTCAAATTGCTTTTCAATTTCAACACGATTGTCGGCCCTTTGCCATTCTTCTTCCATTAATAAGATTTTGGGATTATTCATCATTTCCTTTTGGAAAGTGAATTCTTTAGCCATTAAGCGGTTTACGCGTGAAATGAGGTGATCGAGGTTACGAGTAGCTTTTCTAAAATTACCGTTTTTAATCAGCTGCATACTATAGAGTTGCTCTATCGTTATGGAGAATTCCTCCGCCATTTCCCTGCTCATAAAAATCATTTCTTGAGAAACATCTGTGAGTTTATAAACAATGGTTCCGCCAAGCTCTAGATTCGTATAGATTTCATCCATCGTGACATATCGAAATGTTTGCGTTTCCCAGGATTGTCTTATTTCATCGTAATATAAGGCTTCAAACGGTTTACTATACTCTTCTTTTCCCTGAAATAAAAGACCGCTTGTAATCCGATCAATTTGTTTTTCGTCTGCTAAAAGCTTCATTTGCTTTATGGAATCCTCTACCATAAACTTGATATCTGATTTCCGCCGATGATCATCATCATTTAATTCTCGATAAAAGATGGTAAGGAGCACTTGCATGAGAATCGTTTGGATATGAGGCTTCAACTCGCCTACTTCCATTCCTCTACCAAGCTCGAAAAGTGGATTCAATCGTTGCAAACGCTTGCCGAAACCTTCCCATGATTCGTTCACATCCATCTCCTCCATGTTTCGATTGTTAGTACTTCTTGTGGAATCCGCTTATTTTCCTTCCATAATTGCATTAATAGCTCTTGTTCCTCTTCTGTAAACCATTGAAAAAATGGATCCCGGTATTTAAGGTTTTGGGTTTGACCGATTTTCTGGTCATTCCTTTTCTCTATACATTCAAGCATTTTGCGATAAATTTTCAAGGCAGGCTGAATACAGCAATCCGGGTATTTTTCGATCAGCCGAATAAGGATCCCGTATACTGCAGCATCAAGATCTCCTGCGTAGTAGAAAAGATAGGAGGTTTTGGGAAACATTCGAAAGAAAAAGGCAAAGCTCCGTTCAATTTTGGTCCCTTCACCATAAATGATTAGTTCAGGTGCATAATCGAGTTTATTCGCTTCCAATAATTTAATGGAAGTATGAAAGAAAGATAGATTTTCAACGATTAGTACTCTCTGAATATCTTTCATTTCTTTCCCTTGTTTCATCCAAAATACAAAAGGCTCCCCATAGTTCACCATTTTAAGTTGGTCTTCAGATATTCCAATTCTAGCTAAAAAGCCTTTTCCATCAGGAAAGCTATCACTATCCATTAAGAATTTTTCGTGACCAAAGAGCTCTAGGCTTCTTTCTTCTAATGACACGATTTCCCGTTCCTGACTGGACTTTAGAAACGTATAAACATTCTGGATTCGCTTCCACTCGTCTTTCGTTTGCCATTCGGGATGCCGTTCGTAGTAGGAAAAATCAAACCGATCCATTATTTTCATCATCTCAAGACGATCCCATTTGGCTGCTTGACCTTTTGCATTTACCCAGCAATATAATGGAAGTGCTGGTGTTTTACCATTGTATTGATTATTTTGAATAGGAATAAGTATTCCTTCAGCTTGCAAAGTTTCTATCGCACGATAAAACAACGAATAACCGTCCATTTCAAAATAATCATCCATTAGCTTTCGCAACTGAAATTCTAAATCGTTCATATGTATTTTCTTTTTTTGTTTAGGGTGTTGAATATCTCCAATAAAACCTCTCACCCGTGTTTCAATAGCATCGATTGTACTCACCTACTTAAATCTTCATAGTTTCATGCATTGATCCCTAATCCCTTTTCGGATACATTCTATTATAAACTAGTTGCATTATTGCAGGTAAAAAAAAGCCCAATTTCTCGATGTTGAGTGAGAAATTAGGCTTTCTTTTCATTAATATAAACCCTTGTCTACGTTAAGTTCTTCTCTTAATTTTTGTACGGAAGATGCACTACCTGTCACAATAAGGTGATCACCAAGGAATAATTGGGTATTTCCATGCGGCACAATCGACTCTTGACCTCGAATAATCCGAACGACAATCGCGTCTCCCAAAATCGGAAGAGTACGTAACATTTCATGATGGTATTTTGAATTATTGAATTCAATTTGGTACAGGCCTTTTTCTTCTGTCGTAAACAACATCGCTACATCTGGAGATTCAATCATGGCACGCATCATTGCTTTTGTAGAAAAGAATGAAGAAACAACATGGATTCCTCTTTCTCTTAAAAATTCACTATATTTAGGTGTTTCCACACGAGCTACAATATGCTTCACATCTTGATTCCCTGCCATTTCAGCAATTTTAACATTATCTTTTTCATTCGCCGTAGCTGCTACTAATATATCTGAGGCAAAGAGATCTTGTTCATTCAGGGATTTTAAAGAGTACTCTGTTATCTTTCTTAATTCAAAATTCACATGCGAATGATCGCTCATTTCTTCATTATTTTGATGATAAACGATGACATCAAAACGATTAAAGTCAAGTTCACTGGCGAGTGGAATCGTGAGTGAATTAGCCCCTAAAAAGACAACCTTCTTTTTCGAAATCGTCACCTTATGGAAAGGAAAAATCCGTTTAAAAAGGGCTGGAGTAATTAAACATGTGACAATCGCCAATAAAATGAGGGCTGAAGACATTTGGGAAGTGATAATATGAATTTGTTCTCCAACTTTTGCTGCTGCTACAACTAGAGATAAAGTGGAAGTAATTAAAAATCCCGAACCTAAAACAGTTGGCCAATCATACCACTTCTTTAAAACGAGAATAGGGATTAATTTGGATAACAGGAGGCTTACAAGTAATAACGGTATTAAAATTAAAACACTTTTATTTGTAAGCAGTGGCCAAATATTAAGATCAACCCCTACCATGACAAAAAAGATTGGAATTAAAAAACCATAACCAAATGAATCTAACTGCCTAACAAGTTCTTTGTTTGGAGCTAATAATGATACCAAAACCCCTGCTATAAAGGCCCCCAAAATATTTTGTACCCCAATTTGCTGAGAAAGACCAACCAATAAAATGATTAAGGCAAACACACTCCGAGTTCCGATTTGAATGGTACTTGTTGTCAAGCTTTCAAAAAAAGTACGATTCCTAAAAAAACGACCTATTAAATATAGGACAAGCCCTGCAGCAAACAAAATGATGATTAACCATAGATTTCCTCCACCTTTTTTAAGGGAAACCAATACGGCTAGTAAAATCATCGTCAATAAATCAGATATGACGGTAATTAACAAGATAATCTGACCAATACTCGTTTTTACAATTCGTGATTCCTTTAGCGTCGGCATTACAACCCCTAGCGAGATGGTTGAAATGACAAGCGTCATAAAAAATACGTCACCTGTAAAATGTCCTAGATATAACGCCCATGACAATATGTAAGAAAAAATAAGAATCAGCCCAAAAATTAGGCTAGAAATCAAAACTCTGTTGGGTTCTAATCGTCCGTTTGGTAATTGACTTCTCTTTGTATTTGTAAAAACGGTAAAGTCAATTTCAACGCCACTAAGAAACATAAGAAAAATTAAACCTAAACTGGACAATGTTGAAATTAAAGAACCTGGATGGATCCAATTAAACCCGCTCTTTCCAATGACAAGTCCAACGAGTATTTCAGCAACCACGACTGGAATCATTTTAAGTCGAAGTTTTTGGAGAAGAATCGGTGTTAATAAAGCTGCAATTATCACAATCACGAGAGACCCAAAGGATACATTTTCTGTCATGGAATCCCACCTTTCAATATAACTTCCGTTAACAATTTCGGAAAATCTTTCCTAACATTAGATTTGCTGAACTTCATTATAAATTAGGGATTGTAAAATCTTTGTCGATTTCATTGAATTTTAACAAACAATTCAATAACGTTATCTTTCCTTAACATTAGAAAATCATTTGTCGTTTGTGTATCATTCTGTTTTTTTTGCTGGAAGTCAAAAGGGAAAAATCAACAATAATAGCAGCCTTTTTCGGCTACCGTGTTCTTTTGATGGGGAGTTTTGTGATAAAAACCAGTATTTCGCATCAATTTCGGTCATTAAATTCACTCCAAAAATAACATTATATTAGAAAGAAAAGAGCATCATTTCCGCGGGGAGGTCTTTTCAGGACAAAAAAAGAAAGAGCTACAGATGCACGAACATCTGTAGCATTGTACCAATTGGTACTACTAATGGATATATAAATTGCGTAGAGCCCACTTCAGCAATGGGTACTTATTTTTGTACTGACCTTTTGGGTCTCTTCATTTCATCCTTACATCATGATAATTGCCACAATCGTTGCAGCAGCTAAACCAATGATAACAGGGAGGAAATTCCGCCTCGTCAGTGCCTCTGGATCAACTCCCGTTACACCGGCAATATCCAGAACTCCCCACGGAACAAGAGTTCCACCACCGCTCCAAACAGAGCCCATTTGACCCAATGCAGCCAGTACGGCAACATTCGCTCCGATAGGATGGCCGAGTGCTTGAGCTAAAGTCCCTACCAAAACGAGACCAGAGAATCCTGATCCATCAAGGCCAGCAATAATTCCTACTAAAACAACAATAATGGCAACAGGGATAGCTGATAAAGGAACATGGTGTGCTAGTGCATTTCCAAGATCAAACAAATAACCTGGGGCACCTTTCCCTAGAATCTGTGGTGAAACATCAGGTGATCCCATAAAGAAAAATCCAGCTATAGGAATAACAGGAGCGAAAATTTTGATGGAGAAAATGAAACCTTCCTGGATATTCTTCATTACGACTACATAGGCTTTTCTACCATGTTCGATGAGGGCAATAATGGTGAAGAGGAGTAAGCTTACCCCACCAATGAGGGCAGTTGCATCTCCTCCCTTAAGGGATAAGGTAATGGTTAGAATAATGGAAATAAGGAAAGCAAGAGGAACGACAATAGCCGCAAACTTAGAGGCAAAACTAAACTCGGTCTGAATTTTTTCTTCCACTAATTGATCATTTACTATCAATCCGCTCTTCATATCTCGCCGTAAAAACCAATAAGAAAGAATAAGACTAACTAATCCAGTAACGATTACCAAAGGGATACTTGCTTTAATCAGATCCATAATCCCCACTCCAGCTGCGGAGCTTGTGAGCTTCGGAGCACCTTGAATGATGAAATCTCCTGATAACGCGATTCCGTGTCCGAAAAGGTTCATCGTCATGGCGACACCAATGATCGGCAATCCAGTACGTAGAGCAATGGGAATCATCATGGGTCCAACCATCATGGTGGCTGGTGTTGGCCAGACAAAAGCTGAGATGATCCCTTTTATCAAACCCGTTCCCCAAAAGGCACTTCCTGGGCCTTTAAATAAATGTCGAAATGGTTTTAACAAGAGCTGGTCGGCTCCAATTTGTTCAAGCAGTTTCAGCAATGCAATCATGAGTCCGATAATAATGATAATCCCTAACAATTCTTGCGCACTTGATAAATTGGCGTTATACACAACCTGAATTCCTTTTACGAAATCTCCAGTGAACACCCAGCCCATAAGAAAGGTACCCAAAATACAAAGCGGTATGACACCTCTCCGCATTGCCATCCCTATAATAACCAAAATTACCACAATCAAAAAAATCCAATGAGATGCGGTTAACATAGACTCCCTCCTTACATAAAGTGATGGAACCGTTCACAATATTATATGGTTGGAAATACTTGTCTAATTCTCATATATTGATTGTGGAACTATAAAAGCAAAAAAAGATTGTAGTATCATATTTTACCTGGACGATTATAGAGGATAAGAGAGCTCTGACACTATAAAATTGTCAGAGCTTTTTTAGTTAATTCGTTGTATCTATTTCGTAATTTTGTCTCTTAGAGTAAAAACTTATAAAGATAAATGAAGCGACTAAGAAAATGAAAAGAATGACTCCCACGATTTCGAAATCTAGTTCTGCCCAAGGGTTAAAGAAAGTAAATGCCAGATAGAAGGAAACTCCGTATGCCAAGACGACAATCACCCAACCCATTAGTCTTGATGCAGCTTGACCGATTTTACTTGACTGGTTCACCATCTTATAGACAATCAACGAATCAATTGTATCTGTAATCATCATGCCAAACATAAAAACTAGCCCTAAAATTAAAGGAGTATATTTACCTGCATTTCCTGCCGCCAAAGACCAGACAGCGGTTTGACTTACCGTCTCGGCTGCCAAGGCAAACAAAGCCCCAACTAAAATAATTAGAAAAGGATTTGTTGTTCCCTTTGCAATTTTTGGAATAAACTTTCCCTTTAGTCCGCTCAGTTGAAACTCTTCGTGATTGTTTCTAGTGCGTAACAGATTATATGTATTTAACGTACCAATAAGGAATAAAGAAATAATCGAAACCCATGATGCAATATTGTCAAAAAAAGCTGGAAATGAAAAATTATCTATAACCATTCCTAAAATACCAGCTGTTACAGCTACCATCCCTCCGTGACCCAATGAGAATAATGTACCCACCCAACGTGCAAACGAACTGTCCATTCGCCAATTATAACGGGTTTGTCCATCAATAAAGGCAAGATGATCCGCATCCAACCCATGTCGAAGCCCCAATACAAAAACAAGGAAAAAAAGTGATACAGTTTCCATTTAAAAATTCCTCCCCTTTATAAACAGTTCCACCATAAAAAATCAATCAAGGGATTCATCGTTTTTTCAACATCTTTGGCAGGAACTTTCCCTTAATTCCTCTAGCTTTAAAATTTTTATCTTCTGTCGACTTTTTCCTGATTTCCCCATTCCTCAAAAAATATTAGATTCCGAAGTGTTCTTCTTTTCTCCCAATTCGCTTGCTCTAGAATGGGGGAGGATGGATATTCATTGGTGTATCCAATCGAAATTAAGGCGACTGGATCAATATGAGGAGGAATCTGCAAGATATCCCTGACATCATTTTTCTTATAAAAACTTACCCAGCCCATCGCTAATCCCTCTGCATATGTCGTAAGCTAACCCCCCTTTTGAAATCAATCTTTGTGAATCTTTCAAATCATTTTCTATTCCTTACTTTCATAATGAAATAAATTTATCGGAACACCCTTGTAAGCAAGTGACATTTCCCTTATTATGTGTGAAACCACCAATTCACTGTTTGGAAGATTTCCATCTAGTAAAATACCCGCGACCGTTCCACTGTGGGCGACAACGATTCCTCCCTGATAGCGATGGGCCAGCTGATCTAATAGCGGAAAAGCAGGCTTTGACAATATTTTTTGATTCACCCGTGCACTGAGGGTTGCTGCCTCCCCAATCAATGTTAAATTTTTTTCCTTAAACCCTTTTTTAACAAGTTCAAAAGCTTTCATAAATTCTTGTTGATCGTTCTGACTGTACTCTTTGGGAACTTCATTAAATTCAATTGTGTTGATCATTCCCCCAAGGTCGAAACCAACAAGGATGAATGAGGGTAAGACCCCAAAGCTTTCAATCAGCTGACCGTGAATATAGTCATAACCCACGACTTCCTCATACATTACTCCATCGGTAGGTTCCACATTTGCGGCAATCATCGAGATCATTTCATTTGTGAGCGGAAGACTATAGCTGTCAGCAATTGCTCTTAATGCAGCAACAATATCCGCCGAACTGCTGGCCATCCCCTTGCCTTCTGGGATATTGGAGTGTATTTCGAGATACCCGCCTCCTCTGATCCCAAAAAGTTGGAGTAACAATTCCCCCGCTTTTTTCGCTTTCGTTTTGGAATTTACGACCCTTATCCGGGAAACGGCTGTGTCTGGAACAAATCTAGCCTCACTTCGTAAACTACGGATGGGCAAAGTGATTAAAAACGGGCGCTCTGCCATGATTCCTTGGACCAATTCTCCAAATGTGCCATTGCAGCTTCCTTTTCCTAGTTTCATTGTTCAGGCTCCTATCCTCCTACTTCATGCCCAGCTCCACTACGATCGAAAGGACCATAAATAACACGACACAGATAATGGAGGTTGTTTTCATAACCGTTACGGTAAACAAAATATCATCTGCTTCGATCTTCCGTAATGGTTCACCCATCTTTGCCCGTTCAGAGGCCTTACCGAAATAATAATTCGTTCCTCCAAGTTGTACCTGCAGCGCCCCTGCGATTGTCGCCTCCGGGTAACCGCTATTGGGACTCGGATGAAGTTTGGCATCGCGTTTCATCATTTTCCAAGCGCCTTGCACATCGAGATGTTTGATTGAACAAGCAATCAATATCATTCCGACCGTTAACCTGGCAGGCAGATAGTTTAATAGATCATCTAGTCGGGCCGATGCCCAGCCTAAGTTTTGATATTTTTCATTTTTATATCCAACCATCGAATCTAACGTATTTACCGCCCGGTACAACATTGCAAGCGGGGCACCACCAATCAGGGCAAAGCATAATGGTGAAATGATGGCATCGACAATGTTTTCCGCAACAGTTTCTACAGCCCCCCGCGAAATTTCACTTTCTTCAAGGTTTTCCGTATCTCTTCCGACAATCATTCCCAAACTTTTTCGCGCAGCCTTTACATCCTGATTTTTCAAGTGACGGAATACTTCTAGCCCTGCATCAGCCAATCCTTTTGTCGCGATGGTCGTTGAAATGAACCAGATTTCCGCAAAGACAGCAAGTACATGATTCAGCTGATTGAGACCGTAAAGCAGCAACGAAACGATTAAATAGCTGCCCCCAGCAATCAGAATGGGGAATAAGAGTCCTGTCAGTTTCAAATACCTTTCCTTTACGATGAAAGAACGAATCGTTTTTTCCAAAAGACTAATAGACTTCCCGATGATCACCACCGGATGTGGCAGCTTACGGGGGTCACCGATGATTCGATCAATAAGATAAGCAATTACAATATAAATGGCATGAACTAACATCGAATTCTCAGCCCTCCTGATTCCTTACTGCTTCATATGTGGCCTCATAAACAAGGCAGCCAATCGTATTCCCAATCGTGGTGGCGGTACCGGCGAAAAGATGGGTTGGAAGATAGTCTGCTTGACTGGCAGCCAAGACAACCGAATCCGTGGTCGTTCCTGTCGCAAACTCTCCAGAATCCACTTTTATTGTTAAATCTTGCATCGCTGCGGCCTTTGCCTCCGTTGCGGTGATAATTCCGTTAATCATCGCAGCCTCTGTCAAACGGCCATCAATAAACAGAAAGGTATTAATCGTTCCGCATTGGTACGCTGAATAGGCCTTTCGCTTTCTTCCTGCCCTTTCTCGATTTCCTACACCTGCGGTGACACAGCAGATAATCCGAAACTCATCACCATATTCTTCTTGGATAGAGGCACAATGAATTTTAGCCGCTGTTTGTAAGCCTGCGGTCTGTTCCAACGGGTATTCCCATTCGATGATTTTTTGTTTCATTAGTAGAATGGGGTCATTGGAGGCATAATCCAATGGGACCTGCCAATTGACAAAATGGCTGACCCGTTGGAAGCCCCCGCCATGAACGGCACTACTGAAGGCAGCCAATCTCCGTGGAGAGTGAAATAAGAGATGGTCCTCTTTTTTCACTATCGTTATTTCCGGCCATATTCTCGATGTATACTGATTCTGCTTTCGAAATGGCTGCACCTTTCTCTCCTCTCTCTAATCACTAATTGGATATCGTAAACAACTTTGTTTGGTCATTCCACTCCATCACCATAGCTTAGATCATAATGGGGTCCACTCTTTGCTTACTTCAATTAAGGCTTGAATCAAGCATTGATTTTCTTCTTCGGTTCGAATCGCAATCCGAAAATCCTGATCCGTTAGCCCCGGGTACATGGCACAGGAGCGTATTAAGATTCCTTTATGACCCATGCGCCACTGTAATTCGGCCGCCGTGATGTCAGCTGATATCCTAACTAACAGAAAATTCGCTTGTCCTGGAAAAATCCTCCACCCTAAATTCTTTTCAATGGCTTGTTTGACATAGCTTCTTTGCTCCTGAATCAGGGTAATCGTTGCTTCCTCGTATACCTTTTCGTTCAGGACCGCTTCACCAGCCAATAGGGCCATTTGGTTGACACTCCAAGTTACTTGTTTCGTCTGCAGGTTTAAAATCAGAGTTGGATCGGCCACCATATACCCCAGCCGGAGACCAGGGATCGCATAAAACTTTGTCATCGAGCGAACTAGGATTACCTGTTTCCAACGTTGCAAATCCTCCAGCAGCGTAATTCGTGTTTCGATCGAGAGAAAATCAATAAATGCCTCGTCTATGATCAAATATGTATTTGTCTTCTCTGCCTGTTCTGCCATCTCGACAAGTTCTTCCTTCGAATAGGTGACACCAGTGGGATTGTTGGGATGTCCAACAAATACAAGATCGGTATTCGCTATTAATTGAAGAATTTCCAATCGATCCGGCTTAAAATCATTTTCTTCTCTGCCAAACAATGGTTCGATGTTTGCCCCATAAGCTTTAGCAAGCTGTTCGTATTCCGAAAAGCATGGATAGATGACTCCCACCGTTTCAGGCTGTAATCCTAAAACCGCAAGGGCGATACACTCTGCTGCCCCATTTCCAATTAAAATCTGTTCTGGTGAAACGGAGTGCTTCTCCGCCAGCTTTTGTTTGAGAACACGATGGACGGGATCGGGATAATGGACAATCGACTCTAGCTGCTCCTTTATCAACTCGATTAGATTAGGTGGAGGACCGAGTGGATTAATATTCGCACTGAAATCTAACAGATGAGCAGAATCTTTACCAAATAACTGTCGGGCCGTCAGTAAATCGCCGCCATGTCCAAATTTTTCAATGTAGACCATTAAAACTCAATTCCCTTTACGGCAGGAATTCCTTCATTATAATAATGCTTAACGGGCTTCATTTCGGTTACTAAATCCGCGCAATCGATGATTTCCTCTTTGGCTGACCGTCCGGTAATCACCAGATGCATCCCCTTAGGGCGCTGCTGAATCAACTCTAGTACTTCTGTTAACGGAAGGACATCATCTATCGGGAATTTATCAATCGCGAGCGCATTATTTAGTTCATCTAAAATGACAACATCATAGCCGCCAAACTGTACTTTTTCTTTAGTAAACGCCCAAGCTGCTTTAAGGGCTTCCCGATGTTCATCCGGTGTTTTCGTCCAGGTAAAGCCGACTCCTGTCTGTACCATTTCAATCCCCAATTTCTCGAACGTAATTTTTTCCCCATACGTTCGATCAGGCGATTTGATAAATTGAATCATGAGCACCCGTTTCCCTCGTCCGGCGGCACGGACAGCAAGTCCAAGGGCCGCCGTCGTTTTCCCTTTTCCATCACCGGTATAAACTAATGTAAGACCGCGCTTTGCTTTGTTTTCTGTTACATTTACCATATGATACACTCCTCGTTATAGCCAGACTGTTTTTTCTTTAAAGGATGCCCGAACCGGCACTTTCTCCTTTTTTAATACTTCTGGACGGGGTAACGGATAAACAAATTTCTCTTCGATTTTTGATTACCGCTATAATCGACATCTTAGTCCTTCCCGATTCCTACTACTTGCTTTTCTTCTGCTTCTTGAAACCACCGTAATTTCTCGCGCAGGCCGACCACATCGCCCACAAGAACAATCGCCGGATGAGTAATCCTGGCTTCAAGGGCCCGGGCTTCGATATCCTTTAAACTTCCGGTCACCGTCTTCTGCTTGGTTGTCGTCCCCCATTGGATAATGGCGGCTTTCGTATCAGGGCTTTTTCCGTTTTCGATTAATCTCGAAACAATATAGGGTAAATTCCCAATTCCCATATAAAAGGCAATCGTATCGATTCCTTGAGCGAGGGCTGGCCAATTTAATTGATCCTCATCCTTTTCCGTTCGGCTGTGGCCAGTGACGATTGCGAAGGAGGAAGCATAATCGCGGTGGGTCACAGGGATTCCGGCATAAGCAGGCGCTGCAATACCAGATGTAATACCAGGCACCATTTCATAGCGGATCCCATGTTCCGCGAGAATTTCCGCTTCTTCACCGACACGGCCGAAAATACAGGGATCGCCTCCTTTTAATCTGGTAACCGTCTTGCCCTGACTGGCTTTTTCAATTAACAGCTGGTGAATTTGATCTTGAATGATCTGATGTCTTCCTGGCAGTTTTCCGCAAAAAATAAGCTCTGCCTCCGGCTTTGCATATTTCAGCAGTTCCTCATTTACTAAGCGGTCATATAAAATCACGTCCGCCTGCTGGATACACTCCATCCCATAAACCGTAATCAGCCTAGGATCTCCCGGTCCAGCACCAACAAGATACACTTTTCCATTTGTCATCTTCTCGCTCCTTTCCTACGTTACTCATTTGAGATTCCAGCGGATGCAAAGGTGTCCATTTCTTTCAGCATTAAGGCCGCTGATTGTAAGATAGGATAGGCAACTGCTGCCCCGCTTCCTTCGCCTAGCCGAAAATCTAAATCAAGTAGTGGCTTCTTGCCTAATAATTTCAGCGCTATTTCATGTCCAGGCTCGACGGAACGATGGCCGACAATCATATACTCCGCTGCTGCCTCACATATTTCCCTTGCCAAAAGAGCTGCGATCGTGCAAATAAATCCATCTACTAATATCGGGATTCGGTTCTGAGCGGCAGAGAGCATGGCACCTGCCATCCCGGCAATTTCCAAACCGCCAATTTTAGTTATGATATCGATTGGATCATTCCGGTCAGGGTTTCTCTCCTTTAGTGCCCGTGTAATGACCTCTTGTTTATGACGAATTTTTTCTTGTGCAATCCCTGTTCCTCGGCCGACAAGAGTACCGATGTCCTGTCCGCTTACTAATGCTGCGATCGCACTGCTTGGCGTCGTATTGCCGATCCCCATTTCACTAACAATTAAACATTTGATTCCCTGTTGAATCATCTGTTCCGCTCGTTCATAGCCAACAGCAATGGCCTGTTCGGCTTCTTCTCTTGTCATTGCATCCTTCTGGCAAAAATTGTTGGTTCCATAGCGAATTTTCCGATTCACAAACCCTTCAGCCTCAATATCTGCTGCCACACCGATATCAACCACTTCAAACATGGCTCCGATTTGCCGGCTAAAAACATTGATGGCTGCACCGCTGTTTAAAAAGTTCATGACCATTTGCACGGTTACTTCCTGCGGGAAAGCGGACACCCCTTCTTCGACTACACCATGATCAGCGGCAAAAACGATCACACCGGGCGGTGACACGACCGGGAAAGCTTCAGATGTCATTTCCGACAGATGAATGGCTAATTCCTCTAATCTGCCCAAACTGCCCGGAGGTTTGGTTAATGTATCGATATACGCACGAACTTGCTGTCCCATTTCTCTATCAAGAGGCTGGATTGCTGTTTTTACGCTGTTCATTGGGTGATCCCCCTTTTTTGGTAATCCTTCATTAAATTTTCAATGACATCCAGTTTAACGTGTCCCCTAACATGTTCTGCCAGCCTTTCAAACGCTTCTTCCCGCAATTGGTTAAAAGATGGGCGCTTGTGAATGGGTTCCAATCCTTTTTTACAGCGGAGTTGATTAAGCAATTCCTCACGAAATTCATCATTATGGAATATCCCATGAAAATAAGTACCAATGATGGTTTCGTCTGGGGATTGACAGCCATCCCATTTTTCATTTGTAAAAATAACTCCCTTGGACGCTCCTGTCGCCACGGTTTCACCCATATGAATCTCGTAACCTGTCACATGAAAGTTTTTTCCAAAAAGATGCAACTTCCCATTTGATAGAATCGTCGTCTTTTCTTTCGTAATGGTCGTTCCAATTGGTAGTAACTGAAGGCCTTCCATTTCTTGATGGAGAGACTCGATCGAAAACGGATCCTCAATTTTATCACCGAGCATTTGATAGCCGCCGCAGATCCCGAAAAGAATTGAGTGTTTCTTTTTGTGTAATTCAGCTATTTTTTGGGCGATGCCGCTCTTTCGTAAAAATAGCAAATCTTCCATTGTATTCTTGCTGCCCGGGAGAATGACTAAATCTGGATGGTGTAATTGATCCGCTCTCGTTATAAAACGGACATGACAATCCGGCTCGACAAAAAACGGGTCGACATCAGTGAAATTGGAGATTTTCGGATACTGGATCACCGCGATATCCAATTCTTTTTCAGTATTTTGAGTGGATGTATATTGATTTAAAATCACGGAATCCTCGGCATCAATATTTAGATTCTCCAAGTAAGGAATCACGCCGAGAATGGGTTTTCCTGTATACTCCTCAAACCACGTTAAGCCGGATTCTAGCAGGCGGAGATCGCCACGGAATTTATTGATGATTACGCCAATCACTCGATCGCGGTCTTCTGGTTCCATCAGCTGAAGGGTTCCTACTAAACTGGCAAACACTCCGCCTTTTTCGATATCCCCAATTAAGATCACAGGGGCATCCGCCATTTTGGCGACCCGCATATTGACCATTTCCCGATCATTCAGATTAATCTCGGCAGGACTGCCTGCCCCTTCAATGACAATTCGTTCATAATTTTGGGACAGGGTGGATAGGGATTGTTGAATAAGCTCCAATCCCGTTTGATAGAATTCCCGGCGGTACCTTCCTGCTTCCATATTTTTATATGGTTTACCATGGACGACAATTTGGGATTGGTTATCCCTGTTCGGCTTTAGTAAAATCGGGTTCATATCGGTGGTTGCCTGAATCCCTGCGGCTTCGGCCTGAACTCCCTGTGCTCTGCCGATTTCTTTTCCATCCACTGTGATGTAGGAATTTAACGCCATATTTTGTGATTTAAACGGAACCGTTTTATATCCGTCTTGGGCGAAAATCCGGCAAAAGGCGGTCACGACAACACTTTTGCCGACATCCGAATTGGTACCTTGAAACATAAGTGGAAGAGCTTTAGCCATTTTCTTTGAACTCCTTACATTTCTTTACCCAATTTTCAACAAGCTCTGGGCATGAGCCAAAATGAAAATGGGTATACCCTGCAATTAAATTACCTTTCCGATAGCCCTCCTTCTTAAACCCACGCATTCCTTTCGTTTGGTAGGCCGGTTCAACATCCGTTCTCGGATGAAAAGTAGAATAGTGAAATTCATGGCCTCTTGCTATCAGATTTCCCGCCAACAAGAAATTTTCTCCTTCTGAAGTGATTTCACGGTATCCCAAAGCCGCTAGCTTCGTTTGCATTTTCACCTTACCAGGGATCATCCCGACCATTTTGTAACTCGTTTCATCGGTTGTTTCCAACGATTCGGTTAAATACATAAACCCGCCGCATTCCGCCAAGGTTGGCAGACCTTTTTCAATAGCCGTTCGAATCGAGGTATTTACTTCTGTCTTTAATGCCAGCTCCTCGGCAAATTCCTCTGGGAAACCGCCGCCGATATACAAGCCATCCACCTGTTCCGGCAGGCATTCACCTTTTAATGGAGAGAACTCGATCAGCTCAGCTCCCGCGGCTGCTAACATGTCGAGGTTTTCCTGATAGTAAAAATTAAAAGCGGCATCTCGTGCGACTGCAATTTTTACATTTGCCTGCTTCGCTCTCTTAAACTGGAATTCTTTTATCTTTAAGAGGGGAGCTTTGGCCAAGTCATATAAAGAATCTACATCGACGGTTTCAAGCACTAAATCACCAAGCTGCTCAAAAAATGGATTCAATTCTCCTCGTTCAACGGAGGGAATCAACCCTAAATGCCGTTCCGGAATCGAAAGTTCCTCGTTTCTTTTCAAATACCCAAGGACGGGAATTCCGCATTCCTGCTCTATCGCGGTTTGGACAATTTTAAAATGTCCTTCGCTGCCCACCTGATTGGCGATCACCCCGACAATATTGGCTTCCTCCAGAAACGTTTGAAATCCCTTCACAATAGCCGCTGCACTCCGGGCCATGCTGGCACAATTCACGACCAAAATGACTGGACTTTCGGTGATGAGACTGATTTCGGCAGTGGAGCCCGTATTGTTTATCGGATTTTTTCCATCAAAGAATCCCATGACTCCTTCGATGACGGAAATATCCGCTCCTTCACTTGCACGGTTGACAATCTCTTTGACCATCTCATGGTTGAGCATCCAGCTGTCAAGGTTTCTTGACGGTCTTCCCGTGACGGCCGTATGATAGGTCGGGTCGATATAATCTGGACCGCATTTAAAGCCCTGGACGGTATAACCTTTTTTCCTTAAAGCAGACATCAGCCCAATTGTCAGCGTCGTTTTTCCGACACCACTGCCTGTCCCTGCAATCACAATCCTGCGAGTAGACATTCTATTTCTCTCCTTCCTCAATAGGGATCACCGCTACTGATATGGTGACATTACCTGATTTCTTCTTCATCAACGTTAGATGTTTCGCTGTGCTGTACAATAAGGCAGCTGGCTCACTGACGCCGTAGGCACCGGTATATTTAAAGACCGTTTCAGAAGGGTTCTGAATTTCAATGGCATTCAATTCAGCCGGTGTGTAATAGATAAACTCCCAACGGTTTTTATTCGCCACTTCGAGCAGTCCCGCTTCATCCTTTTTTAGATCAATCGTGCAAATTGCTTTGACACTTTTTTTCGAAAATCGTAATTCCTCAAGCGTTTCGTCGATCACTGCTTCGATTTCCGCTGCAGTGGTCCCGCGGTTGCAGCCCATTCCAAGGACAATCACCTTTGGTCGATATAAAACACCATTTTGTAAAATCTCCATTTCGTCTTCGGATAATTTCCGATGGGTTACTACTAGGGCAGCATCCGGTTTTTGTGCCATCGCTTCTTGGATCGATGAATACGGTTGAATATTCCCAGGGAGCGGGCGGCTATATGGCCACCAGTCTTTTTCGCCTGACTCTTGAACCACGGCGATTTTTTCTTCGTTCACAACCGAAGCGCTAACGGGCGTCAGCTTTTCAGCCGAGTCCCAATTCCAGCCAAACCGTTTACCGAACAAATCAACCGCAATCGTTTCCTGTACATCTGAAGCTGTGGTAATAATGGGACGTGCCTGTAGGGCGGCTGCTACTTCTTTCGTTAGTTCATTGGCACCGCCGAGATGGCCTGACAGCACGCTGATCACATGTTCGCCCTTATCGTCAATAACGACAACGGCAGGATCTGTTTTTTTATCCTTTAAAATAGGCGCAATCATTCGGACCACGGCTCCAAGGGATATGATGATGACCAGACCCTTATAGGCTTCGAAAAGAGAGGGCAGAAGAAGGCGCACACTACCGGTGAATAATTGGATGCCCATCGCCCGCTCGTCTCCTTTTTCAAACTTCTGCATATAATACACATCGGAATTTTGAAACGAATGTCCCAGCTTGCGGGCCAGCTCCACCCCATGCTTTGTGATCGCAACAACGGCATAGTCACCCTTCTGCTGAATGACCGCCTTTTGCGCCTCTTGAAGCTCGATCATTACGATTCCACCCCCCGGCGGAATCCATGTGTAAACGTTTTGTCATATAGCTTGGAACGATAATCTTGTTCGTGAATGTTTTCATCTAGCGCCCAGCCGGCTAAGATCATCGCCTGTTTACGAATCCCATTCACCCGCATATCTTCATCCAACCGTTCCAGAGTCGTCCGGACAATCTTTTGATCCGGCCACGACGCTTTATAAACGACCGCAACAGGGGTATCCATACTCCAGCCAGCCCCGGTCAATTCCTTCACAAGCTTCTTCGTTAAAGTGGCACTTAAGAAAAGAGCAATCGTACAATGATGTTTTGCTAAATCCGCAAGCTTTTCAAATTCTGGTACAGGTGTCCTGCCTTCGGCTCTTGTCAGGATGACGGTTTGTGTTAAATCAGGAATCGTCAGTTCGGCTTGCGCGGCTGCGGCGGCAGCAAACACTGAGCTCACCCCCGGAACAATCTCTACTTCGATTCCTTTCTTCTTTAGCAAGACGATTTGTTCCATAATCGCCCCATAGACAGCCGGATCGCCCGTATGGACACGAACGACCTTTTTCCCTTGCAGGATTCGGTAAGTCATGACGTCAACCATTTCTTCTAAATGCATTCCGGCGGTTTTCAATATTTCGGCAGAAGGTTTTGCTTTCGCAATTAAGTCCTCGTTTACAAGCGAATCCGCATAAAGAACGACATCAGCCTCCTGAAGATGCTGAAGACCTTTTACCGTGATTAAATCAGGATCGCCTGGCCCGGCACCAATGATATAAAGCTTCATTTTCTCACCACCATTAATGTTAAATATTCAAGTTCCGCTCCTTCGAGCTCATCTGCCCGCCAAATAATCTCCTCATCCGATGTGACCTTTGTAACGACTGAAGCCTTGTCAAGTAAGTCTAAATCACGTAAAACTTCAAGCATTAAATCAATAACTTTCGCTACTTTTATAAAAATGACACAATCATTGTCTTGAATAACTTTTTTCATGGTTTCATAGTCATCCCGTGCTGGAACAATCGCCACATGCTCATCCCCATCAGCCAATGGAATTGCCAGCCTAGAAGCCGCTCCATTGATGGACGAAATTCCCGGAACGACTTCAATCGGAACCTGCGGATATTTTTCCTGCATCAAACGCATCATATGAATAAACGTGCTATATAAAAGAGGATCCCCTTCCGTTACAAAAGCGACATCCTTCCCCTCTTGCAGCTTTGCCCACACATTTTCCACGGTTTCCGTCCATTTTCTTTCCAAGGTGTCTGGATCCTTTGTCATTGGAAAGACAAGTCCCAGCATTTCTTTTTCGTTCGGTTGAAAATAGACATCTATGATTCGATGGGCATAGCTTTTGCTGCCCTTTTGTTTTTTCGGATAGGCAATCACTGGTGATTCCTTTAATTTACGAAACGCCTTAACGGTAATGAGTTCCGGATCCCCCGGTCCAACCCCTAGGCCGTATAATGTTCCTATCATCTTTATTCCCCTTCCTTACGCCACGCTTCTATTATGTAAATCGGATTTAATGCATCAAACCTTGTCAGATTCAAAATAGGTTTGCTTCTGGATATTTGGGCTAGAGTAATATTCGTCTCATAACCCTGCCCTTTAAATGACAGCATTGCTTCTGAAAGATTTTCAATCGTGACAGCATTTAAAACGATGCGGCCGCCAGCCTTCAATCGGCTGCAGCAAATATTTAAAATGTCTTCCATTCCGCCTGCAGTCCCGCCAATAAAGATAGCATCTGGATCTGGGAAGGTATCTAATCCCTCTGGGGCTTTCCCATGAATGAGTGTTGCATCCACACGGAACTTGGCTAAATTTTGCTTACAGTTTTCCAGGTCGCCCTCATTCTTTTCGATGGCAAACACTTGTCCTTCTCTGGCGATTTTCGCTGCCTCAATCGCAACAGAACCTGTGCATGTCCCAATATCCCAAACCGTGCTGTCTTCCTTTAATTTTAGAGCACTTATGCTTAAGGTACGGATTTCCTTCTTGGTGATCAAACCTTTATCTGGTTTTCGCTGATAAAACTCCTCATCGTCAATGCCAACCGACCACTGTGGGCTTTCCCCGTTTTTCTTGAGGATCACCACATTGAGGGGTGAAAACTCAGCATCCTTCATTTCCTCGAGGGTAAACTTGCGGCATTGTTCTTTGTCACTGCCAAGGTTCTCTCCCACAAACGCCTCATATTCAGTCATGCCAAAGGAAAGCAAATACTGAGCGATGTTATTTGGTGAATTTTCCGTATCAGTTAAGATTGCGACCGTTTTTTTTCCATCCACTCGCTGTGCCAGCCCTTTTATACTCCTGCCGTGAACGCTGGTGAAATAGGCATCCTGCCATCTTTCTTTCATTCTGGCAAAAGCAAGCTGAATCGAACTTAAATAAGGATAAATGTTCAAATCGATTTTAGAAGATAAATAGCTTCCAATTCCGTAGAACAACGGGTCTCCGGAACCTAGAATCACTGCGTTTCTCGTCTCCGACTGCAAACGTTCCACCAGTTGAGAAAGTCCGCCCTCAATCGCGATTTTTTCGCCAGTGAATTCTGGAAAAAAGGAAAGATGTCTCTTTCCTCCTACTAATATTTCACTTTCATTAATCCACTTTTCGTACATCGGGAGCAGGCTGGCTTTGCCTTCGTCCCCAATGCCAATCATTTTAATCGATGCCATTCTTTCGCACCGCCTTTCCTAACAATTCTCCCTTCATCGTATAAAGGGTCGTATCTATATCGATGCCGCCATCAACTTCCTTTAACGCAGCAAGACAGCAATGGTCGCTTAGCCGTTCGAAAAAGGAAAGATGGCCCTGTACTGTCATCATATCTCCAACCTGTGATGCCGTATTGGCCGTTCGAATTTCTTCGACTAGTGCGGCATCAGCACCGGAACGGCTTGCCACCTCAGCCAAAAAGTCAAAATCTACTGGGGAGCTTTTCGAGTGGACCATCATAATCCCCATTGCCACCTTTGAGAATTTCCCCATCATGCCAACCATCGAAACTCTTTTTACCCCTTGCTTCTTGCATTGTTTAAGGGTAAATCCGATAAAGTCACCCATTTCGATAAAAGCATCCTCAGTCAGTTCAGGGAATTGCTTCATGGCATTTTTCTCACTTCGTCCGCCTGTTGTGATCACAACGTGTTCGCAGCCACTGGCCCGGGCAACACTGATCGCCTGGATGATACTGGCTTTATAAGCGGCTGTGGAAAATGGAACGACAATCCCACGGGTCCCGAGAATAGAAATTCCGCCAATGATACCCAAGCGTCCATTGAGTGTTTTTTTGGCTATTTCTTCACCCTCTGGAACCGAAATGACGATCTTAATTCCTCTCGTAATCCCAAATTCTTTTAAAACCCCTTCTGCCGTCTCACGGATCATCTTGCGTGGAACAGGGTTAATCGCGGCCTCGCCGACAGGAACGGGCAATCCGTCCTTTGTGACGCGGCCGACCCCTACTCCCCCATCAAGGATGATACCTGGTTCATCAACCCATGACACGGTGGAAACGATTAAAGCCCGATGGGTGGCATCCGGGTCATCCCCCGCGTCTTTAATCGTACTGGCGCTGGCCGTTTGTTCTGTATAATCACAGTTTTCGATCTGAAACGTAGCGAACCTTTTAATGGGCAAATAAATCGTAGATTCTGTTTGCGGTTCACCAGTTATTAAGGCCGTTAGTGCCGCTTTTGTTGTAGCGGTTGCACAGGCCCCTGTCGTATATCCTTCCCTCAGCTTTCCTTTTGGTACCTCTTGCATAGGTTATGCCCGGTCGGCCATTATGGAAATGGCATTTAATGCTGCAACGGTCACGGTGCTGCCGCCTTTTCTGCCAATATTGGTGATGAAGGGGATATCGAGCTTGGCTAATTCTTCTTTTGACTCAGCGGCGGAAACAAACCCAACTGGCAGACCAATGACAAGACCTGGTTTCGCTTCGCCTTCTTTAATTAGGCGGATCAGTTCGAGTAAGGCGGTTGGGGCATTCCCGATGGCATAGATGCCGCCGTCCGCTTCTTTGATCGCTTTTCGCATCGAAATAATGGCTCGTGTGGTATTTAACCGTTTGGCTTCTTGCATAACATCCGGGTCAGAAATATAGACCTTGATTTCTCCGCCGTACTTTTCAATTCGTGCTTTATTAGCACCACTTTGAATCATCTGAACATCGGCCACCACTTTTTTCCCGCTCCGTATCGCGCGTATGCCGGACTGTATGGCGTCAGGATGAAAGAGGACGCTCTTCCCGAGTTCAAAGTCCGCGGATGCATGGATGATCCGCTGGACAATCGGATACTGTTCTTCGGTAAACGAGTGCTCTCCAATTTCTTCATTAATCATTTCAAAGCTTCTTCCTTCAATTTGTTCCGGTTGAACCGTTAAAGGTTTAAATTCAGTTCTAAAATCCAATTCTCTCACTCCTGTATTAAAATGATTGGTCTGTTTTGGCCGTTTGTCTGGAACCGACCTTTTTATGTAATTCCTCGATGACATCGACAAAATGAGCATAGACGGTTCCATAATTTAATTTCGGTCGGCCAATTATGACGACATCAATCCCCAGTTCCTTGGCGGCTTCCACCTTTTGATCAACCGATCCGACTTTCCCGCTCTCTTTAGTCACCATTAAGGTCACACCATATTGCTTATAAAGGGCTTTGTCGAACTCTTTTGAAAATGGTCCCTGGATCGCAATAATATTTTTCTGCGGCAGACCTAGCTGCTCACATTTTTCCATATTATCCACCCGAGGCAGCATCCGGGCGATCAAGCGGATGCTCGGATTATCTAATAGTTTTTCAGTGAAAATTTGAAGCGTCTTGCTTCCTGTCGTCAGCATCACCACGCCTTTTTTGGCCAATGCAAGCTCCGCTGCTTCCTCGTAGCTTTCGACGACTGTCATGTTGTCATATTGGAAAGTTTGAGACTCCCGTTCATACCGGATATAGGGAATTCCCGCCGTTTGCGCTGCCTTGATTGCGTTTTTCGAAGCTTCTTCCGCAAAAGGATGACTCGCATCGACAACCGCTTGAATCCCTTTTGTGTCAATCAATTCCACCATGTCTTCATCCGTTAATCTCCCTACTTGAACAGGTATTCCTGACTCCGTCAGTTCAAACGCTGCATTTTCTGTGACAACGGAGGCCAGGAGAGCGAATCCTTCCTTTTTTATTTCTAAAGCAAGGGCTCGTGCATCACTTGTACCGGCTAATACGAAAATCATCCTCTTTCCCCTGCCTTTTGCACGGCATGTTCATGATCATGGTGATGGTCATGGTCATGATGGTCATGGTCATGATGGTCATGGTCATGGTGGTGATGATGATCGATATGTTGCATCACATTGAGACGGTATTGGCAGGTATCGCAGTTCATCTTCACCTCATCACGAAGGGCTTCTTCCACTCGTTCTATTAAAATAGTCTGTAATTTTGGATGATAACCAAAATAGTCTGCCAATTGAAATTCAATCGCGGAGTATTGATTTTGAATAGGAACCATCATATCTTCTAACCGTTTTATCAAGATTCCTGTGAATAGAAAGTAAGGCAGGATGACCACTTTTTTTGCTCCTAGCTTTATACAGCGCTCAATCCCTTCGTTCACAAGAGGATTGGTCACCCCCATAAAAGCAGGTTCGACGATTTTATAGTTTGTTTTTTCCCATAGTAATCTAGCAATTTTATATAAATCACTATTCGCATCCGGATCGCTTCCGCCCCGTCCTAACAAAAGGATCGCCGTTTCGTCGTCTGATGCCTCCCAATTCTCGCCAATTTCCATTAATCTCGTTTTTAAAATTTCAAAGGTTTCCTCATGTACACCAATTGGCCGGCCATAAGTAAATTGAACAAGTGGATATTGCTTCTTTGCCTCATCAATGGCTGCTGGAATATGAATTTTAGAGTGCCCTGCCTGTAAGAGCATGATTGGAATTACGACAATATGGTCGGCCCCTTTCTCCACACATAGGTCGATGCCTTGAGTCACTGTTGGTCGTTCAAATTCTAAAAAGCACGTCTTCACCAGTATAGAATCGTCCCAATTCCCACTCATCTCACCGATGAACTCGCGAACCTGCTGATTTCCCTCTTGATCTTTGCTCCCATGCCCCACAAATAAAATTGCTTTCAAACTATTTCCTCCTCTTTGTTTGTAAATGCATTCCCTGATAATTGGCCACTAGACTTCTTCCCTTTACTCCCCGCAAACAGCCGCTTCGATTTTAAGGTTTGGTGTAATATCCTGGTACACAAAACCTTGCACCGCTTTGACCCGTTTAAAAAATTTATAGAAACGTTCATTCGGATAAGCCTTTTGTTTGTACTCTTGAACAATCCCCTCTATGACCTCGACAATTTGGTCCGGATGGATTCCTTCCGCTGCGATTTGGCCGGGATGTGCCGTTCTTCCAGCTGTCTTTGCCCCTAGAAATAAATCAAACGCTCCTTTGCGGTAGACAATGCCAATATCCTCTTTTACGGCTCCATAACAGGCCATTCCGCAGCCATTCACGCCAAGTTTTAATTCTTTTGGGAGTTCCATGCCGCCAAGCCTTTCCTGCAGCTCATCGGCATAAGGGATGGAATCCTTCTTTTCACCGTCACAAAAATCACAGGCTTTTACGGTTAATACGTCACCGACAGGAGCAATCAAAAAGTTTGCCGCCGTTAGTTTTTCAACAATCACATCAGGATTAGAGGTTAAAATTTGCAGCTTCATAAAATGGTCTTGTGTGTACTCCATGACACCTTCTTCTCCGACAATTTTGGAAAGAATGACCATCTGATTCGCGGTAAATTTTTTATTGGCGACACCAGAGCTGACCGCTACCTCAAAAATAGATTGAAAGTCTTGCTTCACCAATAAACCTTGAGCTCGTTCATCGTTCTCACCAAGGATCATTTGCAAGGCTTCCTCAGCCAGTTCTCTTGGCGACTCTTTCATTGGGGTTGGGGTGACTTGTTTCTTGTTCACCGGTGTTGCATCTTCCGTTTGCTCCAGTGCCCATGGTTCGGCTTCCTTTTGCAGACGCTGATGCGGTTTCAACGGCTGTATTGCCTGATTTAATGTATACTTCCGCTGATAACCGCGCGGAGTAATGATCAATCCTTCGTAGAAAAATGTTGAAGAGTTGCCAATTAAAACGGTAGTTAACATGCCAATTTCATGTTCGAGCATCTCTTGTAAATTGGTTAAAACGATCTTTTGACTATCACGGTAAGCACTTTTTACCAATCCTACAGGAGTGTCTGGCGAGCGATATTTTAAGAGAATTTTTTGAGCTTCCATAATCTGCCGTGTTCTTCTCCCGCTTTTTGGATTGTATAAGGCAACCACGAAATCAGCTTGAGCGGCCGCTTCGATTCTTTTCTCGATCAAGCTCCAAGGTGTCAAATGATCACTTAAGCTGATCGTACAGGCATCATGCATGACCGGTGCGCCTAATAAAGCAGCACAGGAGTTGATGGCGGAAATGCCAGGGACCACCTCCACTTCTACCCCTGAGTTTTTTTTCCAGCCTTTTTCGATTAGCACTTCATAAACCAGTCCTGCCATTCCATATACTCCGGCATCACCGCTCGAAATGACGGCTACCCTGTAACCGTGCTCGGCTTGTTTCACAGCCTCCTGGGCCCGGCTCACTTCTTCTGTCATTCCTGTGCTGATGATTTGCTTTCCAGCTATTAATCCCTTGATTAGATCAACGTATGTTTTGTAGCCGATGATAATATCACTTTCTTGGATGGCTTCTTTTGCCCGTCCAGAGATATGTTTTTCATCACCAGGGCCAAAACCAATAACGAATAATTTGCCTTTCATCCTATTACGCCACCTTCCAAAATTTCCAAAATCCAGATACTATCGGCTGTTAAACCTTTTCTTTAACAGCCTTTTGTATTCCTTCGATGCATTCCGACCCTTCTGGCTGTATGAATCCTTGTTCGGAATAGTGATAGATCGCATGCTCTTGAAGGCAATGACCTTCCGCCAGATGACGCCTTACAATTGTAGTTCCCACTTCTGGGCTTACGTTTTTATACCAAGTCCCTGATGGATAGACGATGGCAACGGGTGCATCCTTACATCTTCCATTGCATCGTGTTCTTGTTGTATGAATAAGTGAATCTAAATCTAAATTAGCAATTTCATTCCGAATGGCTTGTGTTGCTTCCTCCCCCCCTTTTCTCATACAGCTGCTGCCGTTGCAAATGAATACATGGTGTTTCGTCCCTTGTAAATTCCAAGTAGTCATGTCACACACTCCTTTTCGTTTTTTACGCAAAAAAGCACCCCTATGGACATAGGGGTGCAGAATATATACACAAAAAAATGCGATGTATGTTCAGCACTTCTACCTATGTTCCCGTAGGTTGATTGAAGCTCTTAGGTAAAGGCAGGTCTCCTGACTTAGGTTCATCATTCCATTGCGTCTTCCCGAATTCCTTCAGTGACATCTGCAACGAACTCCCCATACAGTGGCGGGTACCGTGACGGATTTATACCGTACTTCCCTATTAAGCACAAATTTTTAATGTGCACCTATCCTAATCTATTTAATTGTTAAAAAGGCTTGTTTCCTCTAAAGCAATACTTGGATCATAAAAAATGATTTTGAATCATCATAACGCAAAAATCCGTTCAACATGAGTTGAACGGATAAAACGTAAGCACAAAGAATGTTAATAAATAATCATTTTTGTCCAAACGTTCCATCTTCTCAACCCCCGAAGAAATTAGAAACTTTAACAGCTAAGACAGGTCTCCTGACTTGTGTATCTTCCTACTTTAGACCCTTCCCGTATCGTCTATATATACGTTTCAGTGGTTTGTCTATTTCGTCCACACTCACAGTTGCGGGGACAGTTCTGGTATTGCACCAGATTCCCTATTAAGCCCTAAGGCATCTTAACTAATTGTTAACAAATTAGTATTTAATTTATGAGATATTATTATACTAGTCTATCAGATTTAATATTTCAAGAGTTTATTAAACTTCTTTTACGAAAACGCTGCCCGCCAATAACTTCATCTTGTTTAAATAATTATCAATAAGCCGAAAATATACAAGTTTTTATTAATTTCCTTGCATATTTCGGCTTTGTTACATTCAAAAAACATCCTTCATAAACATCATTTTTTAATTGCCATATACAGCTACGTGTTTGTCTTTTGCAGATCCATTCCAATAAGTTTCGATGATATGGTGTGCGAATTAGTTAAATAGCCTTTCCAACCTTCGTTTTTTAACATAATTTGTAATAAGAAAGCACCATTGTACCAGTTGCGATTTAGTTGCAACTCAAATAAGGAGGTATTGATTTATTAAAAAAATTATTATGAACGAATCGATTCAATCCAATGTGGTAAGGCTTGTATCGGAAAACGGTCAACAAGTGTTACCGACAGTTCAGGCGCTTAAGATGGCAATGGAAATGGGATTGGACCTTGTCCAAATCAGTGAGGCAGATCCACCGGTATGCAAGATTTTAGATGGTGGAAAATACAGATATGAATTACAAAAAAAAGAAAAGCAGAATAAACAGAATCAGGTAACCATCGAAACAAAAGAAATACGCATGTCCATCACGATTGACGAAAATGACTTTCAAACAAAAGTTAAAAGCGCGATTGGCTTCTTAACAAAAGGGTATCATGTAAAGGTGAGCGTCCGTTTTCGCGGGAGAGAAATCACCCATTCAAACATTGGGGAAGAACTTCTCAGCAATTTTTGCCAAGAGGTCAGCCACTTGGTGAAGTCTAAAACAAACGCCACATTGCAAGGCCGCATCTTGTCGATTTTGTTGAAACCATAAAAAAGAGCCTATTAAAGGCTTTTTTTATTGGCTCAATTGTGCGATCAGCGAGAACTAATCAAAATTTTGCAGTATTGATTGGTTTTAATGGTGCAATTCCTTATTTCAAATCCGAAAAAACTTATAAATTAAAAACGGTAGGTTTATTTTTATAGTGGTTTAAATTCATGCCGACTTGATGCAGGCAAGCTTTACGGTGAAAGTAGGAATTTTGCTGATTGCCTGCTTTTTTGTAAAAATATTATTTTTAAAAAAGGATTTGTTGATATTATTGTAGAATTCTGAAAATAACGACTTCTTGATATACGAGGTGATAATATTGAAAAAGCAGTTCATTTTTCTTATAATTTCGCTATTTTTAGTTTTTGTCTTGTTTTTCATGTTCCATGATTTCCGTTCAAAAAAAACAATCATTGCTGTACTTGATTCAGGAATAAGTCAAACAAAAAGCATAAAAAAGGCTCATGTTTTAAATGGATTTAATTTTATTAATCCCTTTCAAAAACCGAAAGACAAATACGGGCATGGGACAGAAATGGCAGAAATCATTTCTCAAATGTCACCAGATAACGAAATTCTTCCTGTAAAAGTGGTATCCGACAGGAATACAATCAATCACCCCTTCATGGGACTGGCTATTCTTTACAGTATCGTAAAAGGTGCAGATGTAATTAACATGAGTTTTTCCTATACCCCAATGGATTTTTTTACATCTTTGATGATAAAAGTTGGAGAAGCAAAAGGGGTGGTATTTGTCGCTGCAGCAGGAAATGAAGGAAAAAATAAGGTTGATTTTCCTGCGGACCAAAATGGTGTGATTGCGGTTGGTGCTTATGATACAAAAACGAAAAGGATTGCAAGCTTTTCAAATTATGGAAGTAAAATCGCTGTATACGCTCCTGCCGATGATATTCCTAAAGTTTTGGGTAAAGGGACGAGTATGTCAACAGCATTTGTGACTGGAATTGTTGCGGATATGATGAAAGATGGTGTAAAAAAGGATAACATTAAAAAAGAACTGAGTAAAGACTGTGATTTATTAACCCTTAAGAAAATGAATTATGAAGCCATCGACATAAATTCTGCCTTCGCAAAATATATGAATAAACCCTATTTGGAATTAGACCAATATAAAACTTTTTCAAGAAATAAATTTCAAGTACTAAATCTGAAAACAGAAAACCTTGAGAAATTGACTGTTAAAATAAATAACAAGGAAATGAAAACGTTTACTATTTCGAATCAATTGTTGATTCCTCTTATATATGGGATGAACAACATCCGGTTAACAGGTTACGGTGCGAACCACTTAAAAACCGTGAAAGATGCGGTTATCCTATACGAGCCAAAGCCCCCTGTAGTCCAAGATGAGTATTATATTAAAAACGGCATAAAATATGTATTATTTACCATTCGGGATTTATCGTTAAAAGAATTGAAGATTAACCATAAGAGAGTTGTTCCATCATTTATGGATTTGGAAGATCAAGATACCATTTATTCTTATCAAATGAAATATCAGAAGAATATCACCATAGAAGCAGAAGATTGCGCTGGAAACCGAACGGTCAAAACAATGGAAGGGTAATTTTTTAAAAAGAAATAGTTTAAGTTTGCTAAAGCATGTAGTGAGGATTAGCAAGGAAAACGTAAGCTTGTAAAAGAGCTTCCTGCGTTGAATGAAAAAGTAGAAGTTTCCTTATAATTAAAAAGATCTTGTCCTATGTTGCCAGGGCTGGGTCCTTTTTTGATTAGTAGATTTAATCCAGTCCGGTATTTTTGCCGGTCCTTTGACAGTAAACGACGTTCTACCATGAATGTCGTTTTTATGTTAAATCACTTATTTACAAACTGGATCTTATTAAAGTAACCTGCTACCGTTAGCAGAACAAGAAAAATGGCTGCCGCACAATCTGTTTCGTTAATCAGGCCAAAAAAATGCGATGCCTTATGTAAGCATCGCACTCCGTTAGTTGGAAAACGATTAACTTATTGTAAGGTTATCTCATCTCCAACATTCACCTCACCTATACGTTCAACCTTAGCCCATACTCCAAAAGTACCACTATGATTATTAACCAAGTTTCGGAGAACCCGAACATCCTGTCTTAATTCCTCTTGTGGATTATTCACCATTACACACCTTTGGAGTGGAGCAACAACTCTCAGGACAACCCTAGGTCCGACATTGATTAGTCGGTTCAACAAATCATCTTCGAGATATCCCGTTGATTCTGTATCGATTAAAACGTTTGCTCGAAAACGACGAGGGTCTACTGGCTCTCCTATTTCCTGACTCAACATATGTAACGCAGAGGTCGTAATGATACTTATTGGACCCTCGTCAAAATGAGATATTGACTCTTCAAGTGTCAAAGTTACTTGAAACCCGAGCCAATCAGTCAATGCCTCGTTTACAGCATTATTTTCACACCGATAATCAGTTCCATCAGGCATAGTTACAATTGGAGTAGTACCCTCATATCTTGCTCTAAAATTAAATAACCCGTCTATCAGTTGGAAGCGGCGTGTTGTCTTACCACTACCAAACTTTCCTTTTATGGTTTTTATAGCCCACAGACGGTCTCCCAAGAGACCTCGATTATCAATTGAAACTGCTGATAAAGACTCTCCTAAAATTGATTTTACAGGAAACCGACGGATTTCTTTGACTACCCCTACAAGTCCATTCTTATAATCCAAAGTTCTACCCCCGTTTTTCCCTTTATAGGATTTTATTCTCCAATATTCATATTAAACCCTTCTTCAAGTACCCTGCTTCGTTACTGCAATAAGAAAACGGGACCGCCGCAGCCATCATTTAGTGTTACCAGCCGGAATATGATCTTTTACTCAAGCACCCTTCAGCCATCGATGAAGCAGAGCCTCACCACAGAAAATGGAATTTTAATCGTTATTCCATGGTAGTTCAATATCTTTTTTTTTTCATATGTAATTAAACCAAATCAATAAGAAAAGGGTACATGGAATACTAAGCAGTAAAGCTAATTTGTAATTAACAAAGTGTAGACGTAACATTGGGAACATCACTGCATCAAATAATAAAGACCACAAAATGTTCCAACCATGATAATGTTTAATTGAGTGAAAAAATTTTAACCCAATCAATTCGATTACAACAAGTGCAACAATCCAACCAAATACATATAAAATACATTTCACTCTTGTTTTAGGAAATTTAGATAAGTATAAAAAAATTGCAGGACTTAAGATTAAAATGAGATAGATAAAGTATGATGCTTCACTATTGAAAGTTTAGCTCAATAATAAAAAAATGGGAATCACAGTAGCCATCCAATTCCTCTATGAAAGCACCCAATTATTTCAAGTGAAATAATTCACTATCTAAATGAATTATTTGGAAAGGGAAAAATTACAGTTTAAATCTTTTAATTAAAGTTCTTCTGATATGAATATGTATATTCTGCTTGTTTGATTGGTTCGTTAAGAAATAGGCTCAACTTATTAAATCAAATTTTTTTAAAGAATTGTAATTGTCACTTAATAAGCAAAATGCCTTGCTCCAAAGTAGAAGCAAAGCTAAGGATTAAGTAGAGGTTTTATCTGTGTCCTCCTTTTTGAGAATTGCATACTCCCGGATTCTTGCATTCATAGAAAGATGTTATTTGATCTCAGATAGGAAACTTTTTGTCCGAATGCCTGAACGACGTAATGTGACACTTGCTTTTACATCAATAGTTGCCCTTGCAAATTCTTGATCCCAGTTTCCTTTTACTTTTTTGAAATATTGGTAATCTCCATGTTTCATTTCATCACCAAACCCAAATATATCAACTTTATAGGTTGTTTGGACTCTTTTGATCGTACTCGAAACGATTTGTTCGATATACTGTTCTGTTTTTTTCTCCAGTTCTTGATAGGTTTTCGTTTTGTCCAAAGCTACATTACACTGGGTTCCAGTTAATTGCGATTCAGCATTTATGTTGATTGTAAAATGAGGTACTTGACGTTGAACACTTGCCTTTACTTTTGAATTGGTTCGAAAAACACGTACGTTTAAATATTTGTTTTTTTCACAGGGGATAGCAAGTTCCGTTTTTTTCAGCTTATTTTGAGTCCATAAGTAATTTCTCGTATGATAAACGGAAAGATAGCCGATTAATTTCTGATTTTTAAACACACCCATTCCGACAACTTCGACCAATGCAGGTGGGGTAAGTTGTTTCATATTATCGACGCTGTTCCCCTTTTTGGGAGTCCCTTTAATCGTGACGACTGCTGCGACTGGCTGGCGACCTTCTGATGTCCAAGAATCGATAATATCTTTTTTACGGACATCTGGATCAGACCCCCACTGATTAACCGCATTTCCTAATTGCATGTGCAATTTTAGAGTGGAAGCTTTTTGGATTGGATAAGACACTTTTAAAATGTCAGAAGCAGGTACACCTTTTGCGACAACGACATTAAAGTCTTCCCGAATTTCATTGTATCGTTCCAGATAATCAAAAAAATCCATTATCCCTTTTTTGGCAATCTTTTCGCTAATAATCGCTATTCTCATATGAGATAAGACCATTTTTTTTGACAATCCTATATTCATTCTTTGGGCAATTTCAGGGATCGAATCACCTTCAAGGCTATGGACTACAGTTGGCGTGTTTCCTGATGCCTGGTTTGGATTTAACTCTATCGTATTTAATTTTTCGACCGTCAATCTGTACTTCTTTTTTTCTCCTTTATCAATTGCCATCCCTGTAATAATCGCAACTTGATTCAACTCTTTAGAATCCCAGCATCCAACCAACAAAAAAAGAAGAACAAAACAACACACGAACAAAAGACATTTTTTCATGGTGTTCCCCTTTTTTTCGGAGGAGAAGGCGAAATGCTATCTAACTGATTTAATGGGGCCTCCGTATTCATAAATTTAGGACGCCTTTTCATCTGAAACAACGGAAGTCTTATAAGCACGTCTTTTTGATCTTCCACAATAAATGGAGCCATTGGCGCTAAATAAGGAACACCGAAAGACCGGAGACTGACAAGATGAGCAAAGATGGCACACAAGCCTAGAAACACTCCATATAAACCAAATATCCCTCCTAAAATCGTTAACAGAAATCGCAACAACCGTGTTGAATTAGCAAAACTATAAATAGGAGAAACAAAACCTGCAATGGCGGTAATGGCGACAACAATGACCATCGTGTTCGAAATAATCCCTGCTTCAACTGCTGCCTGACCAATGACGAGTGCTCCCACAATTGAAACTGTTTGCCCAACGGCTCTCGGCATCCTCGTTCCAGCTTCCCGTAAGATTTCAAATGTTAAATCCATTAGCATCAATTCAACGATGGCTGGAAAAGGAACATTTTCCCGTTGTGAAGCGATACTGACAAGCAACGGGGTTGGAATTAATTCAAAATGATAGGTAATAAGTGAAACAAAAATAGCTGGAAAAAGAAGAGAAATCAAAAAAGAAACATAACGAACCAACCGAACAAACGAACTCATCAGAAAAGGTTGGAAATAATCCTCCGATACAGAGAAAAAGTTCGTCAGAACGACGGGAACTGATAGGACAAACGGACTTCCATTAACAAAAATGGCAATTTTCCCGGCAGTTAACTGAGAAGCAATCGTGTCGGGTCTTTCTGTATTATACACAAGGGGAAAGGGAGTGTATGTTTTATCACCAATGAGTTCCTCAATATTGCCGGAATCAAAAATAGCATTAATATTAATACGGGAAAGCCTGTTTCTTACTTCCTGGACGATTTTTTCATTGGCTACCCCTTCCATATAGCCAATCGCAACAGGAGTTTGGGTATCTTTTCCAATCGAAAATCCCTCGAACCGAAGATTCGGATTTTTAACTCTTCTTCTTATTAAACTTATATTGGTGCTGATGGATTCAATGAATGAATCTTTTGGACCTCTGAAATGGTCTGAGTGCTTGATTCACTGATCGATCTGTTTTCGATTCCTTCGATATGAATCGCTAACGCTTCTGGCACTCCTTCGACGATTAAAACAGCATAACCGGAAAGAATATGGATTGCGATTTGATGAAAAGTGTCCGTAAAAGAATATACAGCTCCGCTAAAAACGTCTTTGGAAAAAACATCGAATCCATTTTTGGTTAAAATTTTTCGTTCGTGAATTAATGCACTATTCAGTGGCTGCATGATTGTTTCAGTGATGATTTTTGCATCTGTCATGCTTTGAAGATAACAAATCATTCCTTTTTGATCCCCGATATGAATAGACTTTAATACAAGATCCACGGTTTTTCCGAAAATTCGTTCCAATTCCATTTGATTCTGCTCCAAATTCCTAGATAGCGTTTTGCTCTCACCATCAGGGACGATTTCCGGACTTGTTGTTTCATCATGATGAGTAAATTCCTTTTTTGGAGAAAACAATTTTCGAGATACCCGCATCTTTATCCTCCTCCCTGAATCGATGATTTTCTTTGTTTCCATACAAGCAGAAGAAGGATGATAGCAGGAAATCCAATTTGAAATGGAATGTGCAAATAAAATGGAACAAACTTTACTCCTTCTTCGATGTGTTCAGCAAAATTTTCCGTAATCAGAACGGAAGAAATAGCAATTAGTATGCCCATTGGGAAAACTAGCGGGCGAAAGGGAATATGAAATATGTGTTCAATCCCTTTCAAACCAGAAAAAAAATAGAGCGTTACTTTTACAATAATGCCCATCATTAATAGAAATACAACGATGGCTTCCAATCTTTCAATAAAATTAGCAATAGAGACATTCCTTAGCGCACTTAAAAGAGGAAAGTTGGATCTTATTCTTTCATCAGCACCAAGTGAACCAATTTGTAAGATTGTCGCAATCGTTAGAATAAACCCTGAAATTCCTACTGCTGCCATACTTACTTTCCCCGCATATTTCCATTTACTTGTGTATGCCATGACGACCAAAAACACGATCATTTCTCCAAATGGAAAGCCCATTAAAGAGGGAAATATTGCTCTCACGATCGGTGTAACTCCGTCTTGTAAAGGAATCTGCAAATTTTTGAATGTAAATACACCTCCGATAATGAGAAGGAACCAAATGACCCCAATAAACAAGATGATAAAAGGTGTAAAAAGTTCTGTTAATCGAGCTAAATTCTCCAAACCCAGATACATGATATACGAAATCAAAAGCATTAATGTACAAGAAATGATCTCAAGCGGCGTGTTCGGCAAAATCGCAGCCGTCATGAGTTCGCCAAAATCGCGAAGCACACGAGAGGCTAAATAAAAAAAATAAACTACATATGCAATAGACAGGAACGACGAAAACATTTTTCCGATCGTCATCTCTATAATTTCAAATAAATTTCTCCCGCTACCCTTGTACAGTAGGACAGTATACCCCCAAACAAGTAAGATTCCATAAAAAGTTGCAATCAAAATGGCTAACCAGGCATCTTGTTTGGCTTCGTTTCCCAACCCGACAATAACGGCACTACCAAATTCAAAATTAATAATCAATACGAATAATTGCCATAAGGAGATTGATTCCTTCATGAGCCGCCCTCCCCTTGAACAATTTTTTTTCTTTGTTTCCATAAAACAAGGACAAAAATCAAGGAAGGGATCCCGATTTGAAAAGGAAGATCGAAAAAAATGGAATGAATTTGAATTCCCTCTTTAGTCAGTTCAGGGAAATTCTTCGAAGAAAGGATAGAGAAAATAGCAACCAGCATCCCCATCGGGAATACAAGAGAACGGTAGGGAATGCAAAATACATGTTCAATCCCCTTAAGCCCCACAAAGAAATACATGCTTACTTTTCCAATTATGCCAATCATCAAGATGAATACGACAATGGATTCCAACCGTTCGATAAGATTTCCAATTGAAACATTTCTTACGGCACTTAAAAGGGGGAAATTCGCCCTCATCTTTGCATCCAATCCGAGTGCACCAAGTTGCAAAATGGCTGAAAAACTTAGTAATAAACCAGAAATTCCAACAGCCGCCATCCCCACTTTCCCGACATACTTAAATTTACTTGTGTATGCCATAATAATGGTAAAAACAATCATGTTTCCAAATGGAAATGTCATTAATTGAGGGAAAATGGCTTTGGCAACTGGTGTAATCCCATCTTTAAAGGGGAATTGCAAATTTTTCAGCGTGAATTCTCCACTGATCATAAGAAGAATCGTAATGAAAAATATGAACAGAATCATATATGGTGTAAACAATTCATTCAGCCGTCCTAAGTTTTCCAAACCAAGGTAAATAATATAGATAATTAAAATCATAAACGTCCAGGAAATCATTTCGAGCGGCGTGTTTGGCAGGATAACGGTTGTGATTACTTCCCCGAAGTCCCGAAGAACGCGGGATGATAAATAAAAAAAGTACATAACATAGGCGATGGTAAGAATGTTGGAAAACATTTTACCCCCTGCTGTTTCTATAATTTCATAAAGATTTTTTCCAGGCACTCTGCTTAAAAGAAAGGAATATGCCCACACAATCCCTACTCCATAAATCGTTCCAATAAGAATGGCTAACCAGGCATCCTGCTTCGCTTCATTTCCTAAGCTTAAAACCATGGCACTGCCCAGTTCAAAATTGACAATTAAAATAAATAATTGCCACAATGACAGGTTTTCTTTTGGTTCATTTGTCATTTGGTTCCACTCGCTGACCGATTTTTTTTAAGACGAACATCTGCCAGAATACTCATGGAAAGTCCGCTAAGCCACATCAGTAAGACAATCCATTTTCCTGAATCGACAGATGTTTTTAATAAATGAATAATTTCGCCCATAAACGTTGACTGGTAGACAAACATATCAATGATAAAGATCAGTCCGAAAATTAATAACATGATAAAAAAATATAGAAATGTGACCATGGAAGCCTCCAAATTTATTTTACAATAGATAGTTTCCCAAATATTTCACAACATAATCATTGAAAAATAAGTGAATATTGTGAGCGTATTTACTAATCTTTAACAAAACAGAGACATTCATTAAATAAAAAAAAGAGCTAAGACAGTGAATGCATTACTGGGTTTCACATCGAAGCACATCGGAGAAATAAACTGATTTAAAACTGTTATAAATATGGCAAATATAACAAATGAAATGTTTGTTTTTACAAAGGGAAAACCTCCTAATAAATTCCGAATGAAATAACAATACTTAATTATAATTATAAACCTTCTTGAATTAACCTGTAGTTGAATAACAATTGAAAAAAGACTGCCGAAACAGTCACATTTGTTGTTAAACTAAAGCCCCCACGCTACATTGCTTATATTTTTTCACAATCTAAAAATAAAACAATGTTCCATGTTCCATGTTCCATCTATTATTTGATGTAAAATCTCATGTATCTCTTTTCTTCTTTTGCTTGTAAGATTTTTGAAGCCAATTCATTAACTTCTACAGCCTTTTTACATTATTACCCAGTTTAAGTAAGTTGAATGGAATATTATTACCTCATCATTTTTTATTTCCACTTGAACATCTCTTTAAAATCATTGTAACAATCAGAACATACCCAAAAATACTTATCATTTGTCGTAGAAGCTTCGTTAATATATCTGGATGGTTTTTATCCATAATCTTTTGACTACAAAACTCACAGTGTTCGTGGTCTGTTTTTGTGGGAGTAAATTTCTTCAGGGTAAGAGTTTTACCAAAAAGATATTTTTCTTGATTAGTAAGTCTCCAATCATTTTTATCAATATTGTTTCCTCCATTCAAATACACCTACGATACAAATAATTAAAAATACAGAATATGTAAAGCTAATCGTATAAAGACCCTTGTATGCATACAGACCAACTGATAAAATATCCACTAAAATCCAAAAATACCAGTTCTCGAATTTTTTAGTAGAAAACAGTACTTGTGCAACCAAGCTGGTAGTTGCAATAAATGAATCTAGAAAAGGTGAACTCGCATCAGTAAATTTAGTTAATAGGTAACCCCAACCGTAAGATAAAATGGGTGTTATATAAATTATTAAAATCCAACCGTCTAATGTGAGTTTTGTCGTTTGACAAACTGCCTTCTCTCCGCGATTACGTAACCAAAACACCCATCCATATAGACTTAACACGAGAAACATTCCTTGAAGCATCATATCTGCATAAAGTTTTGCAATGTAGAAAATCCGTAATAATAAAATAATGTTTACAATACCAATTGGATAGTTCCATATGTTTTCTTTTGCTGCTAGGTAAACACAGACTAGTCCGAAAAAACTTGCCACTACTTCAATAAAAGTTGAATCTTTATAGTAAGCGACTGCTACAAATATCACTAATACGACATAATTTATTAAATTGTTTTTCAATCCCTTCCCTCATCCCTAATATACAAAGTAGAAATAAATTCTTCTAAATATATAGTATAGAATTGATATTTAAATAATTCCTTATTTAACTAAACTCCATCTATATAGAAAGGAAAATCTCACGATTTCTCTTGTTTTCTCCTAATTTCGTAGTAGTTTGTTTTAAAATCCATTTGAATATTGGAATTATAGTGTACTAAAGGATAATTTTGGGGGCAAAGTGAAAAAGAAACTAATAGTTAACCAAACCAACCTTATCCAAAAGTTGGATAACTAGTTAAAGTATGGTCGCACTGGTGGATCTCCACATTTCTCATGGAGGTCAACCCTCCCAAATCTCACAGAGTCTTTGCTCCAAAATTCCTTCGTCCAACCTTTCCATGAGGTGGATGTCAGTCATGCTGCCCGACAGGGTCTTTGCCCGTATTTTAGTTGATTTACTGACTAATCCGTGCTTCAAATGTCTAAAACAATAAAACTACTACCTAATGAATTTCACTAAAAGAAATTAAGCTGCTATCTGTAATTCCGCCATATGAGGAATGTCCCTTAACATACGCTCTTCACTAAATTCACACTGCTTTTTACCGATGGTAAACAGAATTCTTATAAGCTTGTTACATATTGCAATCAGCGATTGCATCTTTTTTAATGGATTATTTGGGCGTTTTGTAAAATACTCATGTAATGCTTTAAAAGCTTTATTTTTAGCGACCAAAGGCATCGCCACCCGAACGAGGAGTGCTCTTAAAGTCTTCCTTCCTCTCTTGGTAATTTTGGTTTGTCCTTTGTGCTTTCCAGATGTATTTTCCTTAAGACTAAGCCCAGCTAATTTGATAATCTGCCGTGGGTGGGAGTAGTGACTTAGATCTCCTACCTCTGAAAAGAATCCGGCAACTGTGTCTTTTCCTATTCCCTTTATTGCTACCATTTGTTCAAAGCCACATGCTTGTATTTAGCAATATCAACACCTATAATTAATGTTTGAGAAGTAATTTGAGCAATCTTTTCATTTTGGTTATAATTCATTTAAATAGCCTCCTGGTAATTTGCTTGTGTCCTTTTTGCCGCCAAGCTTTGGACACTCATATCTTACCAAGGGGCTTTTTTATATTCAAACCTCATATTTCTTCAATACAGGAATGCTGCCCATTTAGTTGAAGAACGATAATAAAAAAGACTGCCGAAACAGTCCATTTGTTGTGAAACTATAGCCCCCGTTAGTTCAACAAGGACATAATTCAATTTCTATTAAGATTTTGGTAGACTCTAGTACATTTTTTTCTTTATATGTACAAGCCGTGTCCGACCTCTTTTAGAAGAATATATTAAACTACTAAATCTATTCTTTTGAAATGAGGAATGTTTTTTTGAGTAGTTTTGATTTACAAAATATAGCGAATCAGTTTCCTGATGTCGCTAGACCGCCTCACCATATGAAACCTGGTTCGGCATCGTTTACTCCCTCCGGTTATTCTCCCCAGCAGATTCGGCGCGCTTATGAGATTGAGCCGTTGATTAGGTCAGGCATTACCGGGAAGAATCAGAACGTCGCGATTGTGGTTGCACACGGCAGCCCCACGGTTGAACATGATTTGCAAGTCTTCAGCAGACAGTTTGGCTTACCACCTGCAAAGTTGAACATCTATTTTCCTCAAGGGCAGCCAGATCACTTCGAATCTGAATGGACAATCGAAACAGCCATCGACACACAATGGGTCCACGCCCTTGCACCGGATGCCACCATCCACCTCGTTGTTGCAAAAACTGCATTTGCTGTTGACCTGTTTGGGGCTGTTGACTTCGCGAATACTTTGGATGTCCAAGCAGTCTCGATGAGTTGGATTTTTCCTGAGGCATCGTTCGAGAGCGCGTTTGATCACCTTTTCCAACATCCCGGTAAAGTCTATTTAGCCGGATCTGGGGACGTCGGCGGACAAAATCACTATCCATCGGTTTCCCCGTTTGTGGTGTCCGTTGGAGGGACTACGCTGTTGCTACGCCAGAATGGGAGCAGAATTGCCGAAACCGGCTGGGTGGGCTCCGGAGGGGGACCAAGCCTCTTCGAACCTGAACCAGACTACCAGATTCCATTCGGCATCCAATCCGGTGGAAAAAGAGCTGCTCCAGATGTGTCCTTTCTTGGAGACGGTTCCACAGGTGTCTCCATTTTCACCAGCACACCAATCGATTCTGGATCAACCGGATGGTTCGTTTTTGGCGGCACAAGCTTGGGAACTCCTTGCTGGGCAGCCATCATCGCATTAGCCAATCAGATTCGGAATGTGCCCTTAACGGATGGGCATCAAGAGCTCTACGATCTGGCAAAGGGATCACAGTACGCCAGAAATTACAACGACATCACCGTTGGCTGCGCAGGCTCTTTCTGCTGTACACCTGGATATGACTTTGTGACAGGACTGGGAACTCCTCGGGCAAATCTACTTGTTAGAGCATTGGGTAGAGACCCTGACACAGTTGATGATGAATCGAGCTCAGATCATGGACATCACCATCATCATCCTCATCACCATCATCCTGACCATGATGATTCAAGTTCTGATTAGGTTCACCAACATTTTGAAAATCAGGGTAAAATAAAGACTAGCTTAAAAATCAAAAGGCTAGTCTTTTTTATTTTTTCTAATTGTACTAACCTTTTATTTCATACAAAAAGCTGGCTATTGTAGCGGGCTCTTATTGAACTAACCTGCCACGTTCGTATTATAAGGTTAGCCAGAATGCTAAATATTTCTGGTTGACCTTATTTATTTTGGTCCTATTATATCAGTAGCCAGGGTAGAACGTAACTGCCCGTGGGGCTTCGACCCCGTCAACTAAACCGTTCGCCCCCTACTTGTAGAAACATGATTGAGGCTGGTTGGGACTTAGATCTCGTATAACAAGCGAAGCTGTGACACTGCATGGAGGAATTAGGGGTACTGGCAAATTACTAGTTTAGGAGGAGGATTTAGAATGAATCCAGTCGTTGGTCTGGATATTTCAAAAGGGGAAAGTCAAGTTCAAGCGTTTTTAGATAAAGGCAAACCATACCGAAAGAGTTTTAAAGTATCCCATACTGTTGAGGGGCTTAGTTATCTTGTAACGTTTCTGGAGGATGTGAAAAATGAGTCTGGTAAGAAACCCTCAGTAATTCTAGAAGCTACAGGGCATTATCAAACTCCTGTTGTTCATTACTTGGAAGAACGAGGATATTTATTGATTATTATCAATCCATTGATTTCATACAAAGCAAGGGGGTTCAAGTTTAAGAAAAGTAAAGATAGATGCCTATCTTCTTTGTGAATTGTTTTATAAAGAAGAGTTAGAGCCTTATAAAAAGCGTGGTGTCCAATTATTAAATCTTCGTAATCTTACTAGACAACATGAAAATATTACTGGAGTCACTATACAAACGAAGCTTCAATTTCAGGCTATTCTTGAACAAGTGTTTCCAGAATATAAAGGAGTTTTTGGCGATTTATATTCTGTGGTATCACTCTTAACGCTTTCAGAATTCCCCTCTTCCGAGGACATTATTAAAGCGAGTGAGGGAACAATTAGAGACAAGATATTTGAATTATGTAAAAGCCGATCAATTAGGTGGGCAACAGAAAAAGCAATTAAACTGAAAGCTGCGGCAGATCGAAATCCATTTGAAAAGGCAATTTATCAAAGTCATATTTTAAGCCTCGGTATGTACATTAATATGATTCTTCAATACAAAGAGCACCTATCAAAGTTGGAGTCGGAGATAGATGCCCTCGCTAAAGAAATTGAAGAATATAATATTATCAAATCTATCCCAGGTATCGGAGAAAAAATCGCGGCAACGATTATTTCAGAAATTGGGGAGATAGATCGATTTAATGATCCTAAAAAGCTTGTAGCATTCGCAGGAGTGGACCCTAGTGTCTTTGAATCTGGTAAATTTTCTGCCACAAAAAATCGAATCACGAAAAGAGGTTCAAGTAGACTTAGACACGCCTTATATATGGCTGTTCGTTGTGCGATTCGTGATTGCCGTAAAAAGAAAACAACGGATGAAATCATCCCTCGCAACAAGAAAATGCGAGAGTTTTACGACAAGAAACGTGGAGAAGGAAAGCCCTTTAAAGTAGCTGTAATAGCATGTGTAAATAAGCTCTTGCATTGGATATTTGCCCTTTTAAAAAACAAAACGACTTTCCAAGATATAGCGTAGAACCTAAATTAAACTAAATAGCACAAAACCTTCCAATAGTGAAATTAAAGGAAGGTTATTTGGCATGCACATTTTTAGTATATCATGTGTTTTTTAAGATTTTCATTGAAAAATATTGACAAACTATTAGCTGGTTTAGTTAAAGAAGATAGTATAAAGACTTTAAAAATGATCTTGTTAAAACGTGCAAAAAGCAGTGTGATTTCATATGAGAAACACACTGCTTTTATAACTGTTTTTTATAATTGCTTTTTGCTATGCGGGTACCTCAAAAGAGAACTTTTTAACACATTGTTACGGCTTTTTTTGATTGAATATCGAACAAATCAAAATCTCTTATAGAAAAAATAGGAATGTAGTCCATATAGGAACATCATCCAAAAACTTACCGCTACCAATACCAAACTCAAAGCAAACATCCCGACTGCAATACATTTCACAGCATCTATATTTTTCAACTTTTTCCAACCCTATCATCATATCACTGTTACAGTATTATATTATCACGAAAATCAATTAAAGTTTCATGAAAATCAATGGAAAAATCAATGAAACGAAACATTATGCAGAGATTCGATATAGTTCTGGGCGCCTTGAGAGTCAATAGATCCATCCCCTGCTGCCGTCACAATCTGGCGCAGGTGTTTATCCCGAACATCCCTAGCAGCGAAATTGCCAGGAATACTTGAACGACAGCCCTGTTCTTCAACTCTTGCATCCGTTACTTTAAGTGTAATATTTCACAATCTTAGAAAAAAAGGATGTCAATTCATCCCTTTAGTTGACAATCGAGTAGAGGGAAAATAAGTTGATTATTTTCGCCCCTCTCACACCACCGTAGGTACGGTTCCGTATACGGCGGTTCAATTTATATTACAGTGTGTACTTTTAGATAATGTTCTAAAGCAGAGGGAAGTCCCCTCTGCTTTAGTCTTTTGTTTGAGATTGCTCTCTGAACAACCTTCGATAGTCCGATGTACCGATAACCTTTCCGACAGAAAGTTAATCATTTCGCCTCTTCCTCTGGGATCCCCAGTTGAACAAGCGATTTGATTCGTTTCTTTGATACCTTCCATTGCTTCCAGATGATAACTCTAATTCTGGAGCGAAGCTTCTTATCTATCTCAGTCATCGCTTTTTTCATATTCGAGATTCTAAAGTAATTAACCCACCCAATTGTGACTTGTTTTAGTTTTAAGATTCGGTAGTCTAGCGGAACATTCCAATTTCGCTTTGTTAATTTCCGAAGCTTTCGTTGAAATTTTTGTATTGACGTGAGATGGGGCTTTACTTGGTATTTCTCATTCTTAGAATCGTAATAATATCCGAATCCTAAGAATTTCAAATCTTTTGGACGGGAGATTTTACTCTTTTCTACATTGACTATTAACCCTAATTTATTTTCTATAAATCTCACGATTGTTTCCATCACTCTATTCGCTGCTTTCTCACTCTTTACGAAGATGAGGGTGTCATCAGCGTATCTCACGAATTGGAGTCCTCTACTTACTAGTTCCTTATCCAGTTCGTTCAACATAATATTACTCAGCAGTGGGCTTAGGTTTCCTCCTTGCGGAGTTCCAATTGGTGTTTCTTCATATTTTCCATTCACCATAACTCCACTGACAAGATATTTCCTTATTAGGAAAATGACATCTCCATCATCTATGGTATTAGAAATGATTCGCATGAGTTTATCGTGATGGACTGTATCGAAAAATCTTTCAAGGTCAATATCCACAACCCAATCGTATCCATCATTCAGAAATTCCAAGCTTTTAATAATTGCCATATCACAGCTTCTTTTCGGTCTAAAGCCGTAACTGAATTCGCTGAACTGCTTTTCGAATATTGGACTGAGTACTTGATGAATGGCTTGTTGAACTACCCTATCCACTACTGTTGGTATTCCCAATTTGCGCATCTTTCCATTTACTTTTGGGATCTCCACTCTTAAGGCAGCTTGTGGTTGGTATTTTCTTGTTCTGATGCGCTGACGCAGCTCATCTTTATTCTCCCTCAGATATTGTTTCAGTTCATCGACCGTTATTCCATCGACCCCACTAGCACCTTTATTTTTATATACACGCAAGTAGGCTTCATTCATATTTTGATTACTTAGAATCTGTTCTAAAAGTTCCACACTCGTTTCTCCTTCCCTCTCACGTAGTAAGTGATAGCTCCATTTTGGTTAGCTTTTGAGATACGCTCATACTTTCACCATTATTACATTCGGAGTACGTCACTTACGCATCCTTGGTGTTGAAACACTATAAATTGTTCAGCCCTTCATGAACTAACTTTCACTACAATGGCTTCTGCTGACTTCTTGCGATTAACCATTTTCGACTGTACTTCCGTACATCCAAAAGACCTCCCAGGGTAAGACAACTATCTTTACTCTTTTACTCGCCTGATTTACTCTAAAAAGTTACGCACATCTTTTGGACTTTGACTTGTTTGGGAGCCTCTTCCCTTTATAAAGCCTTAGTATCAGATTTCTGTTCGTCGAGCCAAGATTTTATTCCACGCTTCCTTCAGCCCTTACCTCACGGTAAGTACCTTGCGCTTCCTTAGTGGTTGGTCGATGTGTACCCCCACAGTGGACTTTCACCACCTAGATAGTTGCCATGCCTGGCACACCAACAAAAAGAGTTGCCGAAGCAACTCCTAGTTTTACTCTAGCCCAAGTAAATTTAGCAATAACCCATTAAATAAACTTAGCAAACCAAGCTACATAATACGCGGCAGGAATAAATAGTAATTGAGCCAAAACAGTACCCAAAAATTTAGAACTAATCATTGTCAAAGAATAACTTTTTAAATATATATAATTAGTTTGTTTTTTCATTACTCTATCAGCTAATACAGAAGCCTTCGGGTCAATAAACAATGATAATAAAATTGTTGCTATGCCATTTATAATCCCAGAAGACATTGATGCAGCCTGAGAATAATCTTTAGGCACTAACATAGATGCATATATTGAGGATAATACACCAATGGTAAAAACAGCTGAAATGATAACATTAATAACGAAGAGTCTTTTCGGAATAGTCTTCCAGGTAATTCCCTTTAGATATGTAAATCTAGGTAGCCTAAAACACATAAAAAGTTTTCTTATACCATTTCGATTGAATTGATTAGCAAACAGTGCAATTATTGAGCCACTTTGATTTGAAAGTTGAATGATGGCTCTTGAAAAGATATTAATGAAGCTCGGGAACAACAGAATGGCGAACAAAACGCCAATTGAAGTAACACCGATTAAAATTCTATATTGTTCCTCAATGTAGTGTAATTTGTTTATATCTGGTGCCTCTGCAATCAGTTTAGCTGTCAAAGGTTGTTGAATCATCGTAGAAAACCTTGAAACAATCACCAGTGTACTAAACAAGGATAATGCTGTTGCAATTAATTTTACTCGTGATCCTGAAATTCTAGTTGAATAAGCTAATGTTTCAATCATTGTAATTATCAATATGAACAGAGAAATTAATAAGACCTTGCCTGTAATTAGTTCCATAAATAGCCCCTTAAAATAGAGATAGCCATATTATATATTAAATTATTTTGCTTTGGAATATTATTTAGAAGTGCCAAAAATTCTAATAATTTTGATTTCCTTCTTCAAGTAACCTGCTCCTTTAGTTCAATAACAAAAGGGAGCGCCGAAGCAATCCCATCTTTAACATAAGCCCTCGTTCAACAAGAAACCTCTAGCGAAAAAAGGCACTTACAATTTGTTTCTCCGTTTTTTTGATAATGCTCCTAAATAAAGTACAATGAGTAAATAAACAAACCCAAATGTAACAAGCGATGCCATGACGGAAAATCCAAAGTGAGCATTCAACAAATAGACGCTGTAGGTTCCAAACAGCATGAAGGTGTTGTCAATAAAGTTTTGAACAGCGATGGTTTTACCAACTCCAAGCACCTGGTGCCCCTCTTCCTGCAAGGTGGCGTTAAGCGGAATGACATACATCCCGGCAAATACACCAAGACATAGAAGGAGAAGGTAAGTAATAACAAGAGCGATGAGCCCTCCGGCAACAAATGGGAACAGAATGGCAAATACAGCGACCAGCCAACCATAGCGGTTCGCTCGGTAAAACGTCTGGATGCTGGTAAACTTTTTGGCTAATAGAGCACCGATGACAATCCCAATGGCGGTCATTCCTATGATGGCAGTAAACGGGAGACCGCTCTTAATCCCAAGATGTACGGGGATCCATAAAAGAAGCCCGTTTTTAATGACGACACTTATCATCCAAAAGGAGCCGCTCCCGATTAAGGAAAATTTCATACGGAAATGCCGGAAGGCTTCCCTCACATCCCGAAAGAACAGGAACGCTTCTTTTCGGTATTCTAGTTCTTTGTTTCCTTCTTTCGCCGGAATTTTTAAGGCAAGGAGAATCGATAAAATATAAATGGCAAGACAGCACATTTCCCCAAGGGTGGTGTGAGCGGACAAAATGCCTCCCGCCAAGGTTCCCAAAATAATTGCTAGAATGGTTGTACTCTCGATTTTTCCATTGGCGTCCAGGAGTTCGTCCTCGGTCGTGGTTAATTCTTTTAATATTCCGTATTTTGCCGGACCATAAATGGCGGCTCCTATCCCAATGATTCCGTAGCAAAAAGCAGGGTCCACTTTCATGATAAGAAGCAGAATTCCAAGCGCTTTCACGGTATTCCCAACAAAGAGGACTCTTGACTTTTCGTTTCTGTCGGCAAATGTTCCGACAAATGGCGCGAACAAAATATAAGCAAATAGAAAGAACGTTTCGACGAGAAATATATATGGATTGTTGTCGTCATGGGTTTTTAGACTGTTTTTCAACATGAAGGCAATGACCAAAATCGCGGCGCCATCGGTAAAGGCAGATAAAAATTGAGTAAGCAAAAGCGACCGAAACGGTTTTCTCATTGACTATTCCTCCCTATTTCTGCGAATTGTTTTAAACGGACATAATCCGTCTTGCCGCTTCCAAGCAGCGGCAGGTCTTTTATGAAAAGGAGCTGGCTTGGCACCATAAGTGGCGAATACCCTTTTTCTTGAATAAAATGTCGCAGTGTTTCTTTTTCTTGTGCATTTTTCGTCGTGTATAAGAGAATTTTTTCGCCTTTTCGCCCGTCTTGAAGAGAGACGGCAGAAAATCCTTCGTGTATGAAACATTCGCTGGCTATTTGTTCCACCAAATTCAGACTGATCATCTCGCCGCCGATTTTCGCAAATCGCTTCAAACGGGATACAATTTTGATAAATCCGTCCTCGTCTACCTCTACCACATCTCCTGTATCATACCATTCTCCGCATGCTGCGAACCCTGTCTGGTGCAGCAAATACCCTTTCATGACATTCGGACCCTTCACAAAAAGATTTCCGCCGTTCTCGATGCCCTCGACTGACGTGATTTTGTACTCAATCCCAGGGAGAAAGCGACCGACGGTGGTTTTTTTGTAGGCAAGAGGCGTATTAAGCGATAAAATCGGCGAAGTTTCTGTAATCCCGTACCCTTCAAAAATCCGGATGCCGAATTTTTGAAACCATAGGTCGCTCACCTCAGGTTTTAGCCGCTCTGCTCCTGCGAACACATAACGGATCGAAAAAAAGTCATATGGATGGGCAAATCTTCCGTACCCAGACAGGAATGTCGATGTCCCAAAAAGGATGGTTGCATTTCGGTCATAGGCGATTTCCGGAATGACTCGATAGTGCAAAGGGCTTGGATATAAGAACGTTTGCACGCCGAGCAATAACGGTAATAAGGTTCCAGCTGTCAGACCGAAGGAATGAAACATGGGCAACGCATTCATGATTTTATCTTTTGAGGTAAAATCAATGATGCTTCTTGCCTGATAGATATTGGAGTAAATATTTTCATGTGTTAAGACGACACCCTTGGGCGCCGATTCGCTTCCTGAGGTAAAGAGGATGAGTTCATTCTCTTGATAGGTGGATTTCTTTTTTTGAAAATACGCCGTGAACCCTGCCTTCTTATCACTGAAACTTATGCGAAAGAGCGATTCGGTATCGGTTTCTGGATTCCATTCCGTGACGATGGTCTCTTCTTTTTTATCTAAAAAGAGAATCCGTACCTTTTTCTTTTTCAACGCATTAACCAATGGTTCGAACCCTCCTTTTTCGATGAACATCTTTGAGGTAATCACCGTTTTAATATCTGCTGTTTCACAGCAGGTGAGGAGAGTCTGACTGCCTGCGCTGAAATTAAGGATGGCGGGTGTTTTCCCTATCCGGAATAAAGAGAAAAGGAGGACGACGTGAGCGTTCGAATTCGGCATGAGCAAGCCGACCCGGCGGTCCTTATCTACTAGTTTCACGAGCTTTTCACTCAGGACATACGTGTTTAAAAGCAAATTTTTATAGGTTGCGACGCCGCTTAGATCTTCCGATATCCTAAGTGTAGATCCATGTTTCTTAGTAGCCGTCAGCAATTCATTGAATAAGTTGATGTTGTTCTTTTGCTGAATCTGGAAGCGACCATTCTGCAGAACATGCAAAATGGCGTCTGTCGCCTTTTCTTTTTGTTTTTTTATCGGGATATTTTCCATTTTCGGTATGGTGAATGGTTGGTCGATCAAAAGTTTTACTTTGGGGAAAGGAACGGTTTTGTTTAAATGGTTTAAATAGGAAAATTCACTTCGGTCGAGTCCATCAATTGTGACAGGAATCAATTTCGCTCCTGTTTTGATGGCGATGTAGCCAACACCTTGATAGATTTTCATTAATCCTCCGGTGAGGGTGATTCTGCCTTCCGGGAAAATGACGAGGGATTTCCCGTTTTTCAGCATTTTCACCATATCCCTGACGGCATAAGGATTTAATGGGTCTACAGTGATGATATTTCTGCCCTTAAATATCCGTGTATATTTTTTTGCTATGTCGGTATTCGAGACGAAATACACATCGTCCTTCGGCAGATTTTGGAGAAGAATGACGGCATCTACCAAGGATGTGTGATTGGGAATGATGATGCTTGGTTCCGTAATCGACAAATGTTCTCTTCCGACGATCACTGTCTTAAATAATGGATTGACGAGTGATAAAAGTACATCCGCCAGTTGTATCATGAGATTCCCCCTTCTCTTTAATTATACTGAAAATTCATGGAATTCATTTTTAAAAAAAGCGCAAAATTCGCAGTCTTTTAAATGGAATTTAATTCCTTTCAACGGATTATTTTGCATCAAAAATAAGGAGGGGTTTGATGAAACTGTGTTTTCATAATTTTTTCTAATTGGGTATTTTGACGTCCTTGTGGGAGGATTGCTAGGTTTCATATTCATCATTTGCAGTAGAAAGGACTTCATCAGAGCAGACTGCACCTACTTTTTGGGGATGTCGTCCACTTCTCTTCCTCCTTTTACAATTTTTGTTATTATTTTTCATTTTGAACAGACAAGCTATCAACGATTTTCTTTTGTTTTCTTCTAATTTTATTCTCTGGATCGGGAGAGAACATCTCCTCTAAACTAGTAGAGTAGAAGAGAACCTCTCTACCTTACGGTAGATTGTGTAGATGTAGCATCATATGAACGAATTACAAATCCTTTTTCAAAAGAATAATAACCTTCATGAACTTTATTTTTGTAAACGATATGCTCACCATTTCTTAGTTTCATACTGTATCTACTCTCTTTCCTTCCAAATACTTTCCTTGTACGATAAATTGAAGCTGTAGTTCCATATCCAAATATTGAAGCAATTATTACAAATAGGGACTGAATAAATGTAATTCGAAGCTCATAATACATTACAATCGCTGAATAAACTCCTAAGAAAATTCCATTAAGAAAACTATTTCTAATTATTTTTTAGTGTAATCTCCGCCATCTACTACAATTAGTGTATATTTACTGTAGTCAAAGTCACCATTAACACTTGTTATCGTTGGTGTACTAGTGGCAGGAACGCTCGGACTGACTACGCTTTCACTAGTCGTCTTTTCCGCTTCATCGTCAGGTGTACTTTTTTTGCTTTCAACAGTGGCTGCTTTCTTGTTGCTTACTTCTTGAGTTTTATTTTTTTGGCATTTTCCTCTTTGCTAGTTGCTTCATTTGATGAACAAGCTGAAAGGAAAACTAATAAAAACGCCATAAATAAGTAGGTTAATTTCTTCATAAATTGTCCCCTTTTTGTAAACATTTGTAGAAATACCAATACTATTATACTGCTAAAATACTTCAAAAAAGGAATAAATTTATATTCCCCATATGATAATCCTTCATGTTATTAAGCTAGTTATGGTAAAACTCCTTATTCCATTAAACTGTCCTTTAGCTGAATAAGAACCACCGTTTCAATTTCGTGAAACAGGTCAATAATTCCTGAAAAAAAGAATTTTTTGGGAGAGATGAACTTGTTCTTATCTCAAGTTTGGGACACGTATGAATCTGATAAACGTATTGAAGGTTTTTCTCCGCAAAAATTAAAAGCATATAAACTACAGTCCAGCTTACTTATACGCTTTTTTAATGATGTTCAACTTGATACGATCACTACGGATCAATTAAAAGCTTATTTAGCAAAATCAAGTGAAAGCCTCAAGCCTGCTAGTTTGGCTCATCGAATTCGTTTTATGAAATCATTATTTCGATGGTCTCATGAAGAAGGACATATCCCGAAAAATCCTGCTGCTAAAATAAAAGAGCCTAAAACCGGAAAACGAATCCCTAAATTTTTGAACGAAATGGAAATTGAACATTTACGTGAAGCCTGTTACAGCCCTATGGAAAAAGCTTTGTTTGAATTTATGTTTTCCACCGGATGCCGAATAGGAGAAATTGTTTCCTTAGATAGAAACAGGATTAATTGGTCAAACCGTTCCGCCGTCATAAGATGTAAAGGCGATAAGGAACGTGAAGTCTATTTTAATATCCGCAGTGAAATTTGGTTAAAACGATATCTGGATAATCGTTTAGACCGGGATCCTGCTATTTTTGTCACTGAACGTGATCCCCATCGAATGAGCATCGCCCAGATGCGTTACATTATTAAACGCATTTCCAATCGCGCCAGCATCAGCAAAGATATTCATCCACACCAACTTAGGCACAGCTATGCTACCCACCTATTGAATAATGGAGCTCCTCATGATGTTATTCAAAGCTTATTAGGTCATGAAAAAAGTGAAACGACCCGGATATATGCCCAGCTAAGCGGGAGTATCAGGCAGGAATTATATAGGAAATATTTTTAACATTAAAATAAGCAACGCAATCGCGTTGCTTTATTACACTATTGCTACCCGTTATGAAGGAAGAGACTTAGTATCGGAGGTAGTACCAATAATATTATTGAAATGATTATAAGTATTTTTGATACTTTTTTTTGGAGTTTTTTTCGACTTTTCCCAATAAACCAAGTAGACCATCACATAGTAAACTGCAAATGATTAAAATATAGAACAAAAAATAAAATTAGAATCGCTAATTGCACCATCCAGCCATATTTATCGATATTTTCGATGTTACCTAAATTTGAGTAAATAAATCGTAAAAAAGTCCCTAAGGAAAATTCAAAATACACGAAAAATACAATAATAAGGGCTCTGGTGCAAAAACAATGATCCGTAAGTAATTTCTTAAACTTGGATATACTGACACTATTAATCTAATAAAGGATGTGTATCAGTATGAAAAAGCTAGTAGAATTCAAATGGAAACATTATCAGCCTGACATTATTTTGTTAACGGTTAGATGGTACCTTCGATATGGCCTCAGTTTTCGTGATTTAGTCGAAATGATGGAGGAATGTGGCTTATCCATGGCTCACACCACGATCATACGTTGGGTCCATCAATATGGACCTGAATTAGATAAGAGAGTTCGCTTTCACCTTAAGAAAACAAACGATTCTTGGCGAGTAGATGAGACCTATATCAAGGTAAAAGACAATGGATGTACTTGTATCGTGCAGTAGATTCCGAAGGAAACACTCTTGATTTTTATCTAAGTGAATCAAGAGATAAACAAGTAGCCAAGCGCTTTCTTAAGAAAGCCTTGAATTTTTCGCATGTTTCAAGACCGCGTGTCATAACGGTAGAAAAAACCCAGCCTATCCTGTAGCCATTCAGGAGTTAAAAGAAGAAAAACAGATACTAGAAGGCATCCAAATAAGGCGAATAAAATACCTAAACAACATCGTAGAACAGGATCATCGGTTCCTTAAAAAACGAGTCAGTTCTATGTTAGGGTTTAAATCTTTTGAGACAGCTACGTCCATTCTTTCAGGAATAGAAGCTATGCATATGATAAAAAAAGAACAGATTGATTTACGGGATCAGTCTGTCCAAAATCAGAAAGAATTCATACATCAATTGTTCAGACTTGCAGCATAAGGGACGAGTCCGTTAGGAATAGATACGTTTTATTCTTTTTTATTTTATTTTCGCACCAGAACCGTTTATTTTAGATAGATTATATTATTTTCCTCAAATGTTGCTTTGAAATAAAGTTTGATCAAATATACCCACACAAACCCGTATTTTACGGTAAATAAGAAAAATCCATTTTGAAAAAAAGATTGATCAAAATGGATTCTTCTTAAGCATATTTAAGTTTCGGTTTTATAAAAAAGTTTGATCATTTTCTACCTTCGATCCTAACAATAGCGACCGATTGCTGAAGATCAAGATATTGTTCATAATTGCTGCCTTTAGCTTGTTGAATTAACGAGACCCGTTTGTCCTTTTCGTGTGTAGCATAACACCTTCCAATTGGTCCGAAGAAGACTATTAATGTTCAAGTAATTTAAATGCGGTATGAATGAACATTTCAACCCCTTTTTCTAATGCATCCTCATCAATTGTAAACTGAGGATGATGGAGTGGATTGACTATTCCTTTCTTTTCATTTCCCGCACCCACCCAGAAGTACGTTCCCGGTGTTTTTTGTTGAAAAGCAGAGAAGTCATCACTAGCCATAATCGGCCTTCTATGCTCAAGGGCTTCATGACCAAACACTTCACATATTGTTTCCTCAATTACTTTCGTTACATGTTCGTCGTTAACAACAGGGGCATATCCAAAAATATATTTAAACTCATATGTTGCACCGTGTGCTTCCGTGATACCTTTAATCAATTTTTCCAATTTTACCTTCATAACTTTACGTAAATCAGGATTTAATAATCGTATTGAACCACCTATCTGAACTGATTTGGGTAGTACATTGAGATTTGTGCCTCCATTAATCTGAGTAACTGAAATAACAGCGTTTTCAAGAGGGTCAGTCCCCCTTGAGATAATGTGCTGTATGTTTGAAACAACTTGTGTGGCAATGGCAATGCTATCAATAGTCTGATGAGGTAACGCTGCATGCCCGCCTTTGCCATGGATAGTGCATATAAAATTATCCGATGAAGCTGTCATAGGACCATAAATGATTCCAATTTTACCGACCTCAAGTTGAGGTAAAAGGTGAAGTCCGATGATGTAATCTACACCCTCCATTACTCCTGTAGTTACCATCTCCTGGGCACCTCCCGGATGTGATTCCTCGGCATGTTGGAACAGAAAACGTACCTCACCCATGATTCGCTCTGATAGACTTGCAAGAATTTTCGCAGTTCCTAATAATATGGCCGTATGCCCATCATGTCCACAGGCATGCATAATACCAGGGATTTTCGAAACAAATTCAAACGTATTTTCTTCTTGGATAGGCAGTGCATCCATATCAGCCCGGATGGCCAAGATTTTCCCAGGTCGTTTCCCAATCAGACGAGCCATTACACTAGTTTTGGTTGGTCGAGAAACCTCTAATCCACCGAACGACTGAAGTGTATCATAAACGAACTTAGACGTTTTTTCTTCATGGAAAGATAACTCTGGATTTTGATGAAGAAAACGTCTCCATTTGACCACATCATATTTCACGTGGTTAACAAGGTCACTTAGTGTTTGCATTGTTTCCGTTTTCATAAGTACTCCTTCCGTATTCAAATCTCTAGTAAAGAACAATTTCCCTCTTTTTATTGTCCTATTTCTGATCCAATTTGATGAACGATATCTTTTTGGTTTTTCAACAAACGTTTCATTGGATAGTAGTAAAGAATCGATGAGATTATTAAACCCACAATCCAAGCCACATCCGCTCCGCCCATTGCCTTAGCAATCGGTCCTACAAAAATTGAAGTGTTGGCGAACGGTACTTCCACAAGAGAACCGACAATATAAGAAGTGATTGCAATCCAATTAAATCTGCCGTACTGACCGTTGACGTCAAATATATCTTTAACGTCGTATTCACTTTTACGCAAGAAATAAAAGTCTATTAGATTAATTGCTGTCCACGGCACCATAAAATACATTAGTAGAGTCAAGAAATTTGAAAAGTTATGCAAAAAATTGCTTTGTGCCCAGATTGGAATTGCTGTACAAACAACTACTACACATAGCATCAGCCAAAATCGAACTTTTGGTGTTCCGCGAAGTTTAGTAAAGGGCTCCAACGTACTTATTAGAGACATGAAAGCTCCATAGAAACCGATCGGAGTAGCAGAAATAGTACCAAGAATGATTATCACATTAATTACAATTGAGAAATGGGAACCGACAACCATCGAAAGTCCTTTCGTTGGTTCATCCGAAAAGTTTGGAATTAAAACTGCCAATAACGCTCCAAGGGACATCATCCAAATACTACTAATTACAGTCCCAGCATAAGTATAAAAAAATGTCTTTCCGACGGGTGTGTCTTTTGGTAAATAACGGGAATAATCAGCAACATATGGAGCATAAGTAAGCTGCCATGTTGCCATTATGCTGACTACTAATAGAAAATTTGCAGCATTAAAATGACCAAGTGACCAACTATGAGCTGGCATATGCATTTTCAATGCTAAGCATGTAACTACAAAAAACACAACAGTAAAGACAATCGAAAGATACCGATTTATAGCATGAATCAGTTTATATCCATAAAGAGCAATCACAAAGGCGATACAATTGCTAATCACAATTGCGAGTGATAATGGCATGGGTAAAATGTGTGTAACGGCTTGAGCATTAAGCACTGCTCCAGTTGAAGAAAACCCAATGTACATAATCAGCACTAGGACGAGAGGGAGAATAGCTCCTATTACACCAAATTGGGCACGACTTTGGATCATTTGGGGAATACCCAATTGGGGACCTTGTGCAGAATGATAAGCCATAAAAACCGCGCCAATTAGGTTGCCGATAACAATTGCTACTATGCTCCAAAATAGATTTAATCCCAAAACCACTGCTAATGCTCCTACTACTAGGGAAACAATTTGCATATTTTGGCTAAACCAAATAGTAAATAAACTTTTAGGATTTCCATACCGCTCATTTTCAGGAATAAAGTCAATGCTATGTTTTTCTACTTTCATACTTTTTACTCCTCTCATCTCTCTAAAGAATTTTGATCATTGTATAAACTTAGTACCTCTCAATAACTCTGTACCAGATCATTAATATCTGTATAAGTGTTCTTTATTCCTATATTTTAATGGAAATATACCGCTATCAGTCTTGAAATCGCACTAAAATTATCAACAATAAACTTACTTTATTTCTTCATCACTTTTAAATTTGAGGTTTCATTAAGTGAAGTTGAGCTTTCGGAAATTGATAACCTATATTCTTGAAACCTTTTATATGCATCGCGGACAGCCGAAATTATAGACTTTTTCCCAGTAGCAAAGTATCGACGTTCAATACTTAATATAGGAGCATCTATCCCGTCATTTAAAATATTGTGACCTATTAATAATGAAGCAATGAATTCTCTCCCTTTCTCTGTTACAAGAGTGCTTGATGCATCAATGATTTCACCTGAAGGGTCAATCTCTAATCCGATAGATATAACACCAATCATTTCTTTCCCTGGAACACCTTCCGGAAGCCGAGCGTGGCCTACACACACAATAGAATAATAGTTATTTTGGTCCATTTGACTTTCTCCTCCTAATGGTATTAATAATAATTTAAAGAGCTTACAAACATGCTAGTAAGGAATTTTATCAATCGGCAACGTTAAAAGCCCAATATTGAAAAAACCACATCCTAGTAAGAAAAAACAAAAAGCGATGGCAAATCCCCAAATAAATTACTGGGAATCCGCCATCGCTATCATAAGGGGCTACCTTATGGGAATGACAAATCAGCAAACCAAATATTCTGAAATTAATAATATCATTGTTAAAATACAAAGTCAATATGATTTAACAGCGAATATGATAATTTAAAAGTGTTTCTAATCATCTTTTAATAAGAAATCGAAATTTCCAGAAACATATCCAACTCTTATTAATGGTTAAATTTTTTCATGATAAATGAGATAAGAAAAATATCCCATGAGTCGGCGTTACTTATGATATACTGAAATGGAATATTTTTCATAATTTAATAGATAAGGAGTATCAAAAATGAAAAAAATAACTTCGCTTTTTGTAAGTGTTTGTTTGCTCACACTATTCTTAGCATTTAACTCGACTGAAGCTCAAGCCGCAAGCTATGACAAAGCCTACGCAGCAAAAACTCTTTATGTTAAATCCTCTCCAGGCTCATCGTATAAAACATTGGGGAAAATTAAAACGGGTACAACCGTGTACATATATGGTGGTGTTCCCGTTGGTAAGGATCAAGGAAACTGGTATTCTTATCAGCAATATGGCTTCTCCAAAATAAAATACAACGGCAAATTTGCTTATGTCAAAACGGACGACCTAAAGTTTACCAGTCCATATAATTGGGCACCCGGAGTAGAATCTGCTGTGATTAAAAGTGTTTATGCCAATCATTATGTTACAAAACACGATAAGATAAAATTAGTGAAATTGGCTGGCTCCAGCACTCATGGACATCCAGGCTTTTACACGATGTATGTACAGCAAAATGGAAAAGGCAAATGGTTTGAGCTTGTCACGATTAACTGCAAAACTGGTTGGTATCACGGCTAATTTTTAATTTGTGCTATTTAACACCATATAAATGAAGGAGTGTAAAATCAATGAAGAACGTTCTAACTAATACAATGATTTTAGCTTCTTAGTACTCTTGATAGACGCAATTCTGTTACCGTTGATATAATAGAATCTGTATGAATAAAAGGGAGGAAATAAAATGAAAAAGTGGGTAAGTGCCCTCTTATTGTCGATTTCCTTGATAACAGAAATCAGCGGCCCGAACTTAGAAGTTTCGGCAGCGACGCATCAGACGTATGTCCAAATTAAAAACCCGGCTGCAAGAAACAGTACGGAGACGTTAACAGCAAAAGTTTCGCCGAATTCAACCGCGTACATAGCCGTTCATTACAAAAGTGGTCTAAGCAAAGCGAAGGGTTTAGGACCCAAGCGCTCTAATTCTAAAGGGTATGTCTCTTGGTCGTGGCATGTGGGCAGAAACACGACGATCGGTACTGTTCCTGTCACCGTGATATGCAAAGGTCACACCGCCACCACAAAGTTCAGGGTGGTTCACTAGAAATATTGAAACCCACCGCTGCGCTAATCAAAATCGTTATCTTCCAAAAACAGGGCAATCATTTGTCCTGTTTTTGCATCAATTCTCTCACTTCCTCTTTATCCTTCAGCAAGCGCGATGCTCCTAATCATTTAACTTCAATATGAATGGCTGCCGTTTTTGGCAGCTTGCTCTTCATGAATCGGCCCTGTTAGCGGAATTAGGAAACCTTAATAATTCTCTTCAATTTGCTTTATTGCTTGATTCAAAGCCTGAGAAATTTTTTTAGCATAATCTAAATTTAACCATATTTCTGTGTCTCCATTTTGTAACTCCGACACAGCAATTCCAATCTCTTTGTTCCTAAATAAACTTACAATAATAAGACTTTCATCTTCCTTGTCTTGATTTATCCTCAAAGTTATTATTTCTTTGCGTTCTTGTGTCACCAAATCACCTCATTTGACGATAACAATCGTAATATTCAATGCCGATAATTATAAATCCTTCCTCAAGTAACCTGCTACCGATTGTTGAAACCGTTGCTGTTTTTTGTTTAGTTCGAGTGCGTTCTATTCTTTTATCCAAAGCCTGTTCAACTAGAACACTTAATCACTTGTAACATCCTGTAAATTCACAAATGGAAATTTTTTAAAATTTCTAGTTTCTCCATTGAAAATTGGAATTCATTGTTTATAATGAAGCGAAAATTTTATTAACAGTTCCATTTGACTACTGGAGGGATAAAATTGAGCTTCAAACTAGTGAATGTTGTTAAATTGAAGGAAAAAAAGCCCAACACCACTTTTGTTCCCAGTGAGTTGGTGATCCGCGAATTAAAAAAAGGTGATCAGGTCAAATTGAATTTTGTAACCGATTCATTGGAAGGAGGATATGGCTGTGAAGAGTTATGGGTGGTGATTTCAAAAAGAAAGTGGAACCTTTTTACTGGAACTCTTATAAACCAGCCGAAAAAAATAAAATGCTTGGTAATGGGACAAAAGATTTCTTTTGGTGCGGAACATATTTGTCATACTGAATTTGTTGATGGCGCATTTCTTCAAATAAATAATTACATTCAAATTCGTCTTGAGCCAAATGATTGTACAACTGCTACAACAGAAGTTGAATATTTGATTGAATTTGAAAATGATTATTTATCATTTGTGATTGATGAACATGACCCAGAGGAACTTAAAATTAATATGAAATCATAATCAACAGAACCACCAGCCGGATTGGCTGGTGGTTCTTTCATTTTATAAAAAGGTTTTTAAATCGTATCAAATTAAAATTCAGCTTGATATTCCTTGTTGCCTTGCTGCATGCTTTCGCTGACTTCTTCCAACATATCAAATAGTTGGTCTCAATCAATCAATTTCACATTATGCCTTTTAGCTAACACTATAGCGTTTTCGGTAAAATATGAATTTGTAATTACATATGCTTCATCACATTTATAAACAAACTTTCCAGAAAAAACTTCCTGGACTGCTTTATTTGAAATTTTGGCTTTGTACCTCTTACATTGTATCGCTATTTTTTTACCGTTTTTCTTTGCAGTTATGTCTACGCATTCATCACCAGAAGCCTTGGTGGTTTGAACATTGTCATAACCGCTTTTTTCAAGTAAATTTTGTACGAAATTTTCAAATTGTACTCCTGGCATTTTATCAATTTCTTCAAATGAATAGCTCAATTTTTTTTTTTTATTCGTGCTTGTTCCATTCTCCAACTTGAAACGATTGATGATTCATTATTTACAATCTCTTCTGCACTTTGTACATAATTTAAATCTTTTGTTAATTCTGTTCTATGATCAATATATTGTTTTTTTAATGAATCACCTTTATTTCCAACCAAATAACCAACAACAATTATGATTCCACTTGGCACTAATGCTTCGAGCCAGCCCCATAAAAACAAGAAAAATATATATCCCCAAATACCAAGGTTATAACAAATGAGATTAATTTTCTCACAAAATTTTCCTGTTTTTCCATATTTATTATAAGCCTGATTGTTTGCTTCATTATATTTTGAATAATAAATTTCCTGTGCAGGTTTGATTTTCTCTTCTAAGCATTTATTACAATTCAATTCGACTCTATTTTTTTCCATATTAAAAGATTCATATACTGCCGAATCGTATGAATTACTGTAACCAACCAGCTCACCATGTTCGGGACAATACATTTGTAATTTTCTTGATGGTTGAACATAATTATTGGTTTTCTTTTTATAACTCCGATTTCGATGATAAAATCCCATTTTTACCAATCCTCCCTAATTAATATTACCATTTTTAGCCAATCCAAATGACAGTAAATTTTTATATTTTTAGTCATAAGAAGTTTGAAATTATTCGGCAAATATTGGTTAATCGGTTGATATCACATCCTAATAGGAGGAAAGACAAATGAAAAAGAAATTAATCGTAGCAATCGTAGTATGTTTATCTAGCATTGGTGGAGGATGGACATTTGCAGCTAATTCTTAGATAATTCACCAATTCATTATAAGACATCTTACCAGCGAGATATGGAATACAATTAGCAAGCAATTAAAACAAATTGAAGAAATTGAGCAGAATATCAAGGATGGAATTAATTTATGGGGGAATTGATGACATGATAAGAAAAGATTTAGCTTTAGCGGTATCAATAGGAGATAACTAATGCGAATCAATAGTGTTATCTAAAGCATTGGGTTAATCCTTATAATGATTGATGGCATGTTTTCCCCTCACCTCAAGGGTATTGTATTGAGAATTTTTCCAAAGTAAATCAACGAAAGGAAAAATTTTTATTAGTTATCCCTGAGTTCTCTACAAGTTGCGTGAGTAAATATAACTAAACCAATTATAGAAAAAGTAGGTATTCAATAGTCATTAGCACTCATACAATTTTAGTACCAGCAATGTAAAAGCAATTAATTGAAACACTAAACAGGGAATGAGGTGATCCTCATTCCCTGTTTTTTTATGAGCCGGCTAAGATTTGCGAAAATCTTTTTTGTAGTAAAGACCCTGTTAGCTTAATAAGAACACTTTATACATTTTTCTCTCCAAATGGTGGAAAAATGAATAAAAATCTATATATGTTTCCACAGATAATGCTCTTTAATTTATATGTATTATTTTATTTAAAAAATTTAGGAAACCTTGCGCTCTTTAGTGTTCTTTAGTTCCCTTAAGCTTTCTTTTATTAACTCTCTTTGTTCCTCGGTAATAATAAAATCTGTAAGACGATCCTCAAAATGAGCTATACGTCTTTCCAACTCCTCTATAGTAAGGTAATTAGTATTCTTCATAAACTCAACAACTCCTCCTCTTATTATAATTTATAAATAATTAGTGTTCTTCATAAAATCCTCCAAAGCCGCTATTGGCTACGGGATATTTAAGTAAAGGAAGCTATCCAAAATCTATTTCTTCAAGTGGAAGTTTCATTTGAAATCCTTTTGATCCCAGGATCCCTTATTTAATTTTCCCATTGTTTAAGAACTTGTTCTTTTGCTATACGATAAACTTCTTCTTCTGTTTGGTTTTTGGTAGCTATTACGTTGGTTTGATAAACTTTACCTTTATGCGTTACATAGATTGTATACTTGTACATTTTGTTCTTTCCCCTCTTATAATTCTAATAATTCTAACTTTTCATTCATTCCATTTCACTAATAATTCAATTTCATATAGTTATTCCTATGAATGTTTTTTAGCTTTTTTATATTTTACAAATAATGCGAAAGTTATTAAAGCTAAAAAAAAGGTCAAGATTTGACAAATTCCCAACTTAACAAAAATTAATATACTCACTAGCAAAAGTAATGACTGGAAAAGTCAATAAAATCAACAAACTTTTTATGATTCTAATCTCTTATATATTTTGTTACACTTCTTGAAATGCAGAAAAATGTCGAAATATAAAAACTAAAAAAGGCTAGCTCCTGATACAGAACTTAAATTACCTTTTTGTTTTAATCCTTCAAATTAAATAACCACAAGGTAAAAAACCACCTTAGATAAGATGGTTTTCTTGCTTATTTATTAAACTAACGCACCCTTTAGTGTAAGTAGATTTCTTCACATCTTGTTGGTAATTATGTTTTTTTATTAAAAAAGCCACCAGTATGTCGGCAGCCTTGTTATTAGTACCTCGTCTATTCACTCAATATAGTGATGGATAGAATTAAAGAACAGCCAACCCTTGTGAACCAAGATAAGGAATATTAGTCCAGGCAGCAACCTGCACTCTAACCAGACTACCATCATCTTCTATATTAAATACTGATACTGTCCCCTGATTTCCGTTAAGGGTGTAAAAATGCCGTCCATCTTTACTCACTCCGACATCCATCGGCAGACCAGGTGCTGTACCTGCGGGTGTACTCGTAATATGCCTTACCACCGACAGCGCTCCATTGCGCTCGATTCGGTAGGTGGATATGGTGCCACTTAAAGTGTTGGTAATAAATGCAAAACGTTCATCCTTTGTTGGTACAACCCAGCATGCAGTTTTATATCCGTTTGGTACAGAGCCGCTGATCACATGAAGAATCCCATCATCGCTCAATAAATAAGATGACAGCGCATTTGAATCTGCTTCTGTAACTAATAGGATTCCAGAAGATAAAAAATAAGTGCCTAATGGTCCTTTACCATAAGAATTATTAACAATTGGTCCTGTAACCATACCATTTTTATTAACATGGAATACACTGAGATGGTTTGAGGTTAGTTCGGTTATAAGGATTTTACTACCATTAGGAGTAAAAAGAACCTGCCCCGGTTGAGCATTGAAAGTGCTGAGGGAGTGGGTGGAGCCGGGAAAAGGAGTAAGGCGACCATTATCATCAATGTGAAAACCTGTGATATTGGAAGTAAAATTGTTTGCGGGATTCCCTACATTGGATACATAGACAAGGTTACCAAACACATCAACACTGTTGGGCTGAGCACCTCCAGATGGCTTCACATCCACGAGGACAGGTGTTCCGTTTTCGGTTATGAAGAAACTGCTAATACTATGGCTTCCTGCGTTAACTGCAAGTAGGAAACGTCCATTACGGGACAAAGTTAGGGCACCTTGTGAAGTAAGGGGATCGACACCATCGTTTACTGTTGCAGTGGAAACTTCCTTTGTTCCAGTACCTTTTCCATAAGTTGGGTATAATCCGATAAAAGTGAGCATTCCATTCATATCCCTGTAAAAGGCAATGATTTGATTCATTATCTCATTATTGGTCATCATATATACCATACTCGCAGCTCCACGAAAATATTTGTTCATAATCCGCAACTCTCCTCCTTTCATAATTTTATATGGTGCTTTTGCCATTTAAATTCTCCAAATGGATTAATAATTGGTTCAAACGAGAGATGAATTATCATCCTCTTATCCCACTAATCCGTTTCTTCAATAAGAAAAAGCGTCTCTACTTAATGTAGAAACGCTCCCGGTAGCCATCCAAGTAGCAGAGTTGCCCCACAGAAGATGGGATTTTAAATGAAATTTTTCACATATAGGTCTTTCCAATAATAAAAAAATAATTGTTTACATTTGGCGACGGTACGCAAACGCACCCTTAACCATACACATACCTAAATTGCAGTGTGTTGTATAACATCACTTAAATATCTTTTATAACTTTTTTGGACGTTTAAAAAGAACCTTTAATCTTTTTTGCTGATATTGCCATCGGGTAATCCTTTTTAAAAGTCCGTAAGATACATGAATTTTTTCCTTCTCTAAAGCAATACCAGGCACCAGTTTCATCCACAATGATTTAGGAAAGGCTACCAATTGGTCAGGATATACACTTCTATGTCCAATGGTTATATATGCTGTAATGCAGGCACCTACTACATATATTCCTGTTAAACTGCCGAATAACTCGTAACCCATAAAAACTGCCGCGATTGGAGTATTAGATGCCGCAGCAACCACAGAAACCATACCAACTGCAGCCCCTAAAGCAGGATTGATACCTAAAATATTTGCTAATACATTCCCAGCTAGTGCTCCAATCACAAATTGTGGCGTAACAATTCCTCCGTAAAAGCCAGAACCTAATGTAATCGAAACAACCAGGGTTTTCCAAAACCATCCTAGATAAGACATTCTTTCACCGCTTAAGGCTCGGTCCATAATTGGCAAGCTCAAACTAAAATAATCCGTTGGTATTATCATAATAAGAATAGATAAAATGAGTCCACCTAAGAATGGCATCATTGGCGACCATATATGAAATCTTTGCTGAATAGAACTGAAAAGCCTGCGAACTCCCTCAAATAATTCAATAAATAACCACGAAATAAGACCACAGATAATTCCAATTACAACAATTTTTAAAAATAAGCCTTCTGAAAACGGATAGGAAATATTTATCGGATAATAAGCATACGTAATTCCCCATAATTTACTTACTTTAAATGAAGTCACTCCCGCAATAATTGCAGGAAATATAAAATCATGCCGAATTCGTCCAATAGCTAAAACTTCTATTCCATAAATCGCTCCTGCAATCGGCGTCCCAAATACACTTGCAAATCCAGCGCTAACTCCGCATGCAACAAGACGTTTTTGGAGTTCAGGATTTAAGCGGATTAAACGTCCAAAACAAGAAGCCAGTGTTCCCCCAATATGAGAACAAGGACCTTCTTTACCTGCAGATCCCCCTGAAGCAAGTGTAATAATTGCCGCAATTGGTTTAATAGCGATAGTCTTATAGGGCATTATACCGGATTGTTCATGAACCGCTGCAATGACAGAATCTTTTTTATCCTTAGATCCATTTCTATAGCCATAATACAAAATGAGACCATTCAAAATCCCGCCAATAGGCAAAAGAATCATATGTATCCACAACGGCAACTGCCAGGCTTTATCTGTTGAAAAATATAGCCCCTTTAAAAATAGACTTGTTCCTGTACCCACAATAGCTCCAGTAAATGTAGCTAAAACAAACCACCGTATGAGTGTAGCTATCATCACAAGTGGCTCAACAAATCTTATGCGAGACAATACTACCACCCCTCAATGAAAAGATAGCATTTTACAGAAGGCATGTCTAATTCTCAAACTGCCAAGTGATTTTGGCAAGAATATCCGCCAAAATGGCAGCCGGATCTTAAAAAGCTTGCACATGTTCGTATTATAAGGTCACATAGATATTTCTGATAAAAAAATTGCTCAATTCCAATTCACCAAAAATATTTTTTTAAATGATTAAATAATATAGAATAACTTATTTAATTTTTTGAATTTTGGGGGTATTAAAAAATGTCGTTACTTGACCGTCGGATTAGTAAAAACTTTTCCGAGCAAACAACACTGCTTATTTATGCCGCAGTTATTGGGATTGGGGGAGGTTACGGGGCTGTTGGTTTCCGCTTTCTAATCAATGAATTTACTTTTTTATTTTTCCAACATAATCAGACAGAACTTGCTTCTTTTCACGGAATTAGAACGCTATTTGTACCAATTTTCGGTGGATTAATGGTAGGGTTGCTGGTACATTTTTTTGCGAGGGAGGCTAAGGGTCATGGAGTACCAGAAGTAATGTATGCTGTAACTGAAAATAAAGGAGTAATCCGTCCACGAATCGTTGTTTTTAAAGCTCTTGCATCCGCAATTTGTATTGGCTCTGGAGGTTCCGTAGGTAGAGAAGGTCCAATTGTTCAAATTGGAGCTGCTTGGGGCTCAACATTTGGACGGCTCCTACGAATAAGGGATCATTATTTAAAAACTTTGGTCGCATGCGGGGCTGCAGCAGGAATAGCAGCTACATTTAACGCACCTATCGGTGGAGCACTTTTTGCGTTTGAAGTCATATTGGGTAATTTTGCTATCGCTAATGTCAGTGCAATTGTAATCTCATCCGTTCTATCTGCCGCAATTGGACGTATTTATTTTGGAAATATGGCTTCCTTTCCTGTTCCTCATTACCATGTATCAGGTGTTCCCATATTATTTTTATTTGCTATTCTTGGCATTATAGGTGGTTTATATGGAGTTGCCTATAGCAGGGTGCTTCTTTTTTTCGAAAACTTATGGGATAAAATAAAGACCCTACCCGAATGGCTTAAACCAGCAATTGGGGGTGTTTTTATTGGGGCTGTCGGATACTTTTTCCCACAAGTGCTTGGAGTTGGCTATCCTACTGTAGAAAAAGCCTTGTTGGCTCATTTCAATTTGGGGATGCTTCTTATTTTACTGATACTAAAATTATTAATGACATCAATTACCATTGCTTCGGGAGGTTCAGGAGGTGTCTTTGCCCCTGGGTTGTATCAGGGTGCCATGCTTGGTGGTGCTGTTGGGATTGTATTTAAAGTGATATTCCCAAATATTCAAATTAGTGATGGCGTGTTTGCTGCGGTAGGTATGTCTACTGTTTTTGCAGGGTCCGCCCACGCCCCGATTACAGCCATGATTATGTTATTTGAAATGACAGGAAATTATCAGCTTATTTTACCATTAATGCTTGCAACTGTTATTGCAACATCGGTTTCTACGAAAATAAACCGAGAAAGTATTTATACAATGAAATTAGCGAAAAGAGGAATTGATATTATTCGCAAACGTGCATCAGACCGTCTTTCTTCATTTTTGGTAGAAGAAGCCATTCACCCAGAAACACTTTGTCTACGTGATACAATGACTTTGGACGAAGCTTATAAAAATTTTGAAAATAGTGAGGAATGGTTTGCGACCGTTCGTGACATGGAAGGCAATTTATTGGGGAGCATTTCTAGAGCCCAGGTACTGGAGGAACTCCAACACAAACATGGAAGTTATATTTTAACTGGTATTCTCCCAACGAAAATTGGGCATGTATCTTCAAAAGCAACACTTAGTGAAGCAAGTCAAATTATGAATAAATTAGGTCTTAACTATCTATTGGTGGTTGAAGATAATTTTAAACCTATAGGTGTTATTGGAAGTTCCGATATTATTAGATGTTATAAGGAATAGAAATTCCACTAGAAATATTTCGTATGTTTTAAATAGTTTTTATTTATAAACCTATGATACCAATATCATGTATTAATAGTTGTTCCATTTCAGATGTTTCATTTTCGAGACATCTGTTTTTCTTTTTCAACTAAACTCCCTCTATATAGAAAGGAAAATCTCACGATTTCTCTTGTTTTCTCCAAATTTCGTAGTAGTTTGTTTTAAAGTCCAATTGAACATTGGAATTATAGTGTACTAAAGGATAATTTTGGGAACAAAGTGAAAAAAAACTTATAGTTAACCAAACCAACCTTATCCAAAAGTTGGATAACTAGATAAAGTATGGTCGCACGTAGATCTCCACATTTCTCATGGAGGTCAACCCTCCCATTTCTCACAGAGTCTAAGCTCCAAAATTCCTTCATCCAGCCTTTCCATGAGGTGGATGTCAGTCATGCTGCCAGACAGGGTCCTTGCCCGTATTTTAGTTGATTTACTGACTAATCTGTGCTTCAAATGTCTAAAACAATAAAACTACTATTTAATGAATTTCACTAAAAGAAATTTAAGCTGCTATCTGTAATTCCGCCATATGAGGAATGTCCCTTAACATACGTTCTTCACTAAATTCACACTGCTTTTTACCGATGGTAAACAGAATTCGTATAAGCTTGTTACATATTGCAATCAACGATTGCATCTTTTTTAATGGATTATTTGGGCGTTTTGTAAAATACTCATGTAATTCTTTAAAAGCTTTATTTTTAGCGACCAAAGGCATTGCCACCTGCTTTAGCTCCTTTATTTTATTGAGTCCTACTGCACGTTTAACAGCTTTCCGAAGATGTACTAATATTTCTTGTTCCGAAAGATTCACTAACTCATGTGGCAATAAATTTAGTTTTAATAATTGTATCGCCGACTTACCTTCCCAATCTTTAAATACCGTTAGGAATTCTGGAAAGTAGCGGTCTATCCAATTATGGATTTGCCCCTGAACTGCCTGAAGATTAACAGATAAGAGATCACGTATTTTTCGAGCCACTCGAAGTTCTGCATAAACTCCTTGTGGAATATTCGGTTCAGCATATCTCCCGTCTTTGACCAACTGTGCAATAACTCTTGCATCCATTACATCATTTTTAGTTGGAGAATTATCATCCAGCTCTTTACTCTTCTTTACATGCATAGGATTTACGACCACAAACTTAATATGACGATCCTTAAGGAAGTGAGCTAAATTCAGCCAATAATGACCTGTCGGCTCCATTCCTACAATCACTTTTTCCATTTTGTTTTGACCCATTAAAGTTTTAATCCACTCTATGAAACAGTTAAAGTTAGAATTTGTATTTTCAAAGTATAATGGTGCCGAAATTTCTAAACCTCTAAAGTCCTGTGCTCTTGCCACATGCTTGTATTTGGCAATATCAACACCTATAATTAATGTTTGAGAAGTAATTTGAGCAATCTTTTCATTTTGGTTATAATTCATTTAAATAGCCTCCTGGTTGTATTTGTGTCCTTTTTGCCGCCAAGCTTTGGACACTCATATCTTACCAAGGGGCTTTTTTATAATCAAACCTCATATTTCTTCATTACAGGAATGCTGCCATTTAGCTCAATAAAACAAAATATCTGAATTCCCCCCAAGGTAACAAAACATCAATTATGTTACATAAATAAAAGTCACCCTTAAGGGTGACTCCAGATTGTAGACAAAAGGCATCCGAATGTGTCCATTCGGATGCCTTTTTGTTGGACTTTTGCTCGTAAGAGCAAAACTTAGACTTATCTTATTCATATATTTACCCCATTACCGGACTTTTCCATGTCCAGCTGGCCATCTTTTTCAAATTCATGGCAGCAAAAGTAAGCATCGCTTGCATAGACAATTTTTTTAGACCTCTTAAGGTTGTCCATCGCATTCCATGCTTTTCCTTAGCATCCGCAAAGACACGCTCAATCGTTTCTTTACGTCTTGCATATATAGTTTTATTTTCTTCTGTATGACGAAGATGGTCGGCTTCTTCTAAATAGTTTTCCCACACATGTCGTTGAATTAGTTTTTTATGTTCTTTACTCTGTGTACACTGTGATAATAATGGGCAATTTTTACACTCAATGGGGTTAGAGAAGTATTGTCGATAACCTTCCTTTGTCGTTGTTGCATATTTTAATATTTGTCCTTTCGGACAGATATAACAATCATAGTATTCATCATAAACATATTCATGCTTTCTTAAGAAGCCATCCTTCGTACGAGGGCGAGTGTAAGGTAATGCAGGCGTTATATCATTTTCAAATAAGTATTGGGCAATGGCAGGCGTTTTATATCCAGCATCAGCAGCAACAGCCTCAGGTTTCCCGTGTTTTTCAATGACCTTTTCTAGAATTGGTTCAAAAATAACGCTATCGTGTATATTCCCTGGTGTAACAATCGTACCCAGAACAAAACCATTTCGATCAGCAGCTGTATGGAATGAGTAAGCAAACTGTTTAGTACGCTCGTCCTTTACGTAATAACCACTTTCTGGGTCCGTGGTGCTTTCTTTAATTTCTTTCTTTTCTTCCTTTTCAAATTTATCTGGAGGAAATGGCTTTTTCCCGTGATCTTCGCGGTCACTATTAATCTCCTCTTGTAATCGCGCTTCATATGCTTTGGTTTCTTTTCGAACGACTTTCTTCTCAATTTTACGCTTATTTGCACTTGCTTTAACATGTGTGGAATCAATAAAAACGTGATCACTGCTTATTAATTTTTTATCAGAAGCTTCCTTCAAAATACGATAGAAAATCTGCTCAAACAAATCAGTGTTCTTGAAACGTCTTTCGTAATTTTTACCGAAGGTTGAGAAATGTGGTACTTTATCATAAAATCCAAAGCCTAAAAACCAACGATAAGCAATATTTGTGTCGATTTCCTCTATAGTTTTACGCATAGAGCGAATACCGAAGGTATATTGGATAAACGCCATCTTAATCAATACTACAGGGTCAATACTCGGACGACCTCGATCAGATGAATACATATCTTGTACAAGTGAATAGATAAATGAGAAATCTATGGCAGCTTCTATTTTGCGAACCAAATGGTTCGCAGGTACAAGTTGTTCTAAAGCTATCATTTCTATTTGGTCACGATTCATCTGTGTATTTTTTGAAAGCATAGTATCCACCTCATTAAAATCTTCATATATCAATTATACAAAAAAGACTGCCGGCAGACCCGATTTTTCTCGGATTTGTCGACAGTCTGAAGTCACCCTTAAGGGTGACTCCATTATTTACATATGTTTATCTGGTACGAGCACGTAACGGTCTACCTTGCACTATCATGAATAGCTGATTACCTATTTATGATCTTTCGACCATAAATAAACAGTTTACCACTCATAATAATGGTTCGTTCGACCGTACAAAATACCTGTACACCCATATATAACCTCTCGGCTATATAAGAACGTTAACCTCATTGAGTCATATACTCAACTTAGTCTACGGCACTCAGTACGATCTTCGCTCGACCCTATATGATAAATTGGGACCCAATTGTAATAATACCTTCTAGAGGTACGACTACAATAAAACCTTTCTTTACCATATAGAATCTTCCCTCCGACTATACACAAACCATGATTAGATGACCTGTATACAATCTTTGGCCGACCTATATACACCCCAAAAGAGCATATATAAATCTTGGCTCAACCGTTACGTACCCGATACTAATATCATGAGCAAATTCATTTAAATTATGTGCGACTAAAAATTTAACTTTTTTGGTAAAAGATAACCTTTAACCATTGAACATATTATTTTTAGTTCTACACATAAAACTCTTGATTTAAACTTACTAAGGAGTGATCACTCATGTACAATCAACAAGTCATTTCTCAAATCCAAAGCGCCTTACAACAAATGCAAAGCTCAGAACAAAGGCTCAGCGTGAAGCTTCTGCTGTTCAGCAAATTCAACATCTTAGCCTATTATGTACCCAATTAAGCCAAGAAGTTCAACGTGTGTCCCAATTAGGGACTCAACACCAACCTTGGCAACCTCAAGTTGGAGTACAACAACCATTTATACAACCAGTAACTTCTTATTCACCAATGAATCCACAGCATTAATAAAAACGTTTTAGCATATTAAGTTTTCATCATAAAAATCCCGACTTATCTCTTTATTTCATAGATAAGTCCGGATTTGTTTTTAAATGTTTTCTCATAATTTACAAAAAGGTATGTATTTTAGCTAAACAATCGTCCCCAATTTCTTCATGAGCCTGTCCTCTTACTCGGAGATTACGAGCTTGCCAATCTAAACATTTCACTTGGTCGGTTAAAATAACACCTTGAAAAGCCAAGCCCTCAGGGAGCTTGACTTCGTAACCCCATCCTTTTATAGGGGTAGAGTCAGGATAATGCGAATTTACAACTCTAAGGAATTTTTTAACTATAAAAAAAGCCGATTTCCACTTCTAGGAATCGACTTTTTTTAATTTATTTTGTTCACCTAACGCACCTGTTAGCTCAACAAGGACTATTACTATTTAACGTTATTAAGCTAGATAAACTTTTCCCCAATTGGTGTAACTATTCCATCCATACTAATAGAATTTTTCTTTTTACGATATTCTTCTAAGTCTTGTTCGCTTTTATTGGTAGCCCACTGTTGAAGAGTATCTCGTTCTCCATTGTATGAATAAAATGGAACACTAAAACCACATGACGTTTTTACCGTTTCAATCTTTGCATGAATTATTTGACGAGAACCAGGTAGGATATCAAAGTGCTTAGCCATGTCATCCCATTCTGGTGAGTCTGGTAATACTACCTTACCTCTTCCGTATAGACGTAAAATCATCGGGGGACCTTCAAAAGCTAAGAACATAAATGTAATTCTACCGTTATTTAATAAATGGGCACTTGTTTCATTGCCACTACCAGTTAAATCTAAATAAGCGACCTCATTTGCTGAAAATATCCTTAGTACATCATGACCTTTAGGGGAAATATTAACATGTCCGCCTGTTGATAGTGGTGCTGAACCAACGAAAAAAATCCGTTGTTTTCTTATAAATTCTTCATGTTTTGGAAGTATTGATGAATAAACTGTTCCCATAATATACTCCTCCTCGCCTCACCAATTGTTTAAAATAAAAAGCCTACCATCTCATAAGAGACGATAGGCTTTACCTTCGTGGTACCACTCTTGTTGATTTGCTATTACAACAAATCCACTTTATAACTGATTACGGATGTCAACCGTTAAGACTTACATATCAGCCTTACCACTCGTGGGCGAGTTGGGGACCTTATTGACTGTCTTTCACCAGCCGACAGCTCTCTAAACAATAAATATTCCTTAATACTCCCAGTCACTGTGTTTCGAAATTTTGCAATTTTCTTAATTTTATTATGTATTATTAAATTGGTCAACCATATTTTTCTATTTCTTGTTCAACTAAACTGATTGTTACTTAAATATGAAAAAAGACTGTAGCTTCCATCAAAAACATAAGCTCCTTTATTTGAAAAGTACATCATTTATTACACATTATAGGTCAATTATAATTTACATTTTTTGGAATAAATATATTGATTCCAGCGAAGACTTAAGTTAAGGGCAAGGAAACAAGCACCTTTTGAATCGTCCTCTATGCTATTCCTTGCCCAATCCTTTCTATACCTCAGGTATCCTCCTGCCTGAGGACTAATATTTTTTATTATTAAACTAAACTGCTGCCGTTAGTATAAATTCACAAACTCTACTCTTTATTTCAAAGTAAATATCCAATTTTATTGAAATCGTTACTCAACAATCTGACCCTTTACTGAAAAAACCTGTGAAAGGTACTCTTTTCTTTGGAAATATTGTTTGAGTGTTATTTTTGGTAAGTAGTCATAGGGATAGTGGATTTACCTGTATCGAGCTGTTGACTCCAAAGGGAATGACACTCTATATTCTTATCGAGGAGTTTTTGCACTAGAACCCAAAATCCTATACTGAATCAAAACGTTGCCTCAGCCGGATAGCCTCGTTGTTCCCAGTATCCCTGAATACGAGTGGATGCAAATTCAACGCGATTTACCCATTTGATGGATTTGTACCCATACATTCTTGGCACCACTAATCGAAGCGGAAAACCTTGTTCGACTCGAAGTGGCTGTCGGTCCATCTTATAAGCAAGAAGAACATCGGATTCCAAAGCTTCTTTTAAGGACAAGCTTTCTGTATAGACACCGTCGGCAGAATAGAAGGTAATGAATGAAGCCTCTGAAGTTGGTTTTACCAATGAAACAAGCTCGCGGATGTGAATCCCTTCCCATTCCACATCAGCTACCGTCCATCCCGTTACGCATTGGAAATTTTTGATCTGTTTTGTGACAGGCAAAGATGTCAATTGTTCCATGGTAATGGATTTTTTAGTAGTAACTAGACCATCAACCATCAATCGGTACTTATCGAGCAAGACTTTTGGATAGTTGTCCGTTACAGTAAAATATTCTGGAAACTCATGTATACCCGGTTTCGAATCTGTTAATACTTTACCCCGCGTAGTGAAAAGCTTAGAAAACGGAGTTATTGCAATTGCACCAATCACTAATCCTGAAATTCCCCAGCGCAGAAATTGTCGACGTTCTGAATCCATTTTTTTCGTCACGAGTGTTTGGGGATAATGGGTCCCGGTTGCTTTAAAAATACCATGCAAGATAAACCAAACTCCTAATAGATAAGACAAATTCCCATGCCAAGGGAAAGCTGCCTCTCTTATACTTGCGGGAAACCAATCGACCTTCCACAAAGAAAATCCTGTTAAAACAATCGCCATACCAAAAAAGATCGGCATAAACCAATCGACTTTTCGAATACGGTTCACCTTTGGCAACTTCTTCACAATAGGAGAAAATAACGACAGAAAGAACACAATACCAAGGAAAATATGCACATCATAAATGAAGGATAAATACCGTATCAGCCTAACATGGAAAATTGGGATATCAAGAACAAGTCCTGTTAACATGAGAGCCAAAAACGATACAATGGAGTAATTGTGAAGCCATACATAATATTTCGTCCATTTCCCATGAGGAAGCCATTTTTTTTTCATTAGTACCATCCTCTTAAATTTTCTATAAATTTTTCTCTTTGCATGGGATCAACACCAATATATGAAACTATATCATTCATTTTTATAATAAAAATTTATTACTACTGTGTACCTTATAATTTTTTGAAGGGTCTTTAAATGCTGTTTCATTTAGGAAATAAATCAGCACAGGCAGGCAAAATGCCACTCCCATCCAAACATGAATATCTTTTATCCATACTCTGAACGACGGAAATAAAGCACGAAATGAAGTGAAAAATAACATAAAACCCGTTACACTTACACTAGAAATAGCATGGCATTTACATGATACAGTCGAATCAGTCTTTTTCCAAAGTTTAAATTTCTTTGGAAAAAGAGTTTATAATTCATCCTCTTCACCTTCCATGCTTTTAAGTATAGGTATGATGATAGTAAAGGTGCTCCCTTCTCCCACCTCGCTCGAAACGTTTATTGTTCCGTCATGACTTTCTGCTATCGTCTTAGCTATCGCAAGCCCCAGCCCTGCTCCTCCAAACTGAAGGTTTCGTGACTTTTCAACCCGATATGTTCTTTCGAATATATGAGGAAGCTCATTATTAGGGATTCCCTCTCCAAAATCACGAATCGAAATTCCGAGTTTTTCGTCTGGAAGGAGAGTCACTTTTATCCTAATCGTCCCATTTGCTTTAGAAAATCGGATGGCATTATCTAACAGGTTAAATAATAATTTTTGAAAATAAAGCACATCGACATAAATAGCTGGAATTTGGTCAGGCAAGTCAATTTTAACCTCAATATTCTTCTTTTCTAAATGGATTTCTTCGTGCTTTAATACATAAAGTAACAATTCGTCTATATTTGTCTTTTCTTTCTTAAGCTTTATAGCCCCTGAATCTAGCAGGGATAGCTGAAAGAGCTGTTGAATCAGTTGATTCATTCTTTCTGTTTCCAGTGAAATGGTTTTTAGGTAACGTTTAAAGGTTGCATCATCCTCGACCACTCCGTCCTCTATGGCTGATACGAACACCTTTATTGATGCCATGGGCGTTCGCAAATCATGAGAAATATTCGCCACTAATTCTCTTCGCGAGACTTCCGCTTTGTTAATTTGACTAAATGCATGATTCAGCTGAGTGTTCATATCATTAAATTGTTTTGTAAGTTCCTTAATTTCTGTTGGACCTACTTCAGGAAGAAAGCCTTCAAATTTTCTTAAGGCAATTTGTTGCGCTTGTTTCGCAAGAAGTTGAATGGAACTTTCTACCGGCTTTGTTAATAGATAATGGATAATGCTTGAGATAACAGAAGAAAAAATAGTAATCAGTGAAAGCAAAATAATCACTTTAGTAGGTAACACCATATATACATAGCTTAAAAATAAGAATGTAAACATGATAAAAATACTAACACTATTGGCAATTAAGAAGATCCATTTAATCTTCATTGGCTTTCACTTGACACAAATTTATAGCCAATTCCCCAAACAGTTTGAATATATTTTGGCTTAGAAGGATTTTCTTCAATTTTCTCCCGTAATCTTCGTATATGAACGGTAACAGTCGTGGTATCATCATCAAATTCAGTTTGCCAGACCTGATAAAGAAGCTGTGAACGGGAAAAAACCTGTTTCGGATGAGATGTAAGCAAAAAGAGTAAATCAAACTCCTTCATCGTCAGATCAATTAATTTTTCATTTAGAAATACTTCCCGATTTGCTACATTTATTGTGAATGGAGGGGCTTTAATGATTTGAGTTTGGTCAGATTCAGTGACCTTGGATTTTTTTTGATAATCCAATAAACGGCAAATACTATTCACTCTTAAGACTAGTTCTCTTGGATTAAATGGTTTCGTTATATAATCATTAGCCCCAATGGTAAGCCCTATCAGGCGATCATATTCCTCGCCTTTTGCAGTCAAAAAAATAATCGGAATATCATCCGTTTCCCGAATGGTCTCACATACTTTCCATCCATCGATAATAGGCATCATTAAATCTAAAATGATGATGGTAAAATCATTTTCCTGCCAAAGCTTAATTGCTTCATCTCCGTTTGTTCCCGTCAAAACATGATAGCCCTCGCGCTCTAAATAACGTGTACAAACATCCAAAATGGAAGGCTCATCATCAACTAGTAAAATTCTTTTTTCCACACCTATACATCCCTCGAATCATATTTACCCTTAGTTTATCACTTCCAATAAAAAAGAAATAAGCTGCAACTTTACTTTATTTATCATTTTTTATCTCGGGCATTATTTACTTTTATTCATATTGTCTTTATTGCTCATATCATTTTTACCATTCGTATCTTGTTTATTGGTCATTCCATTTTGATTCTTCATATCTTGTTTATTGCTCATTCCATTTTGATCTTTCATATCTTGTTTATTACTCATTCCATTTTGATTTTTCATCTTCTCATCTTTACCCATATTATTTTTGTTTCCATTCATTTCTCCCTGTTTCATACTTGTGGATTTTGAATCATTTAAATTACTATTCCCACATGCCGTTAATGCCAACATACCTACAAATGCCACCATCATAACCCATACTTTAAAACCTTTCATTTTCTTCTCTCCTTTGAAATTTGAATTGATTTAATCATAAAAACCAAAACTTACATTATAAGAACCCAAACCTTACAAAAGTCTTACAATTTAATAAAAAATTTAGAAAGGAATCAAAGCATGACAGTATGTATGAATCTCCCACAATTTATTCACTTAAACAATAAATTGAATTTACCATTGAAAAAATATAAATTGATATAAGGAGATCCTCAATGAAGAAAATTCTATAGTGGTTCTTTCTGTTTTCTTTTTTGTATATCTTGGTCTTTATTTTTTTATCAAAAGGTAGTTACAGCACAAACCCCTTCCATCTCCGGGAACAACACTTAAAAAAGGGTTATTTTAGGGGGAGTGAGATTTAGGTACACTCAGTATAAACATCCCTGAAATGTTGGGCTCCACCTATATTTTTCTCGAATGGCGATCTTATCGAATCGGCAAAATATATTATTGTTACACTCAAGTAACTATGTAAAGAAATAAAAACATAATGTGTATGTTGATTAAAGGAAGGAATGATTAAAGCGGATAAGAAAATAGATCATATAGGTATTGCTGTTCGCAATTTAGATGACAGTATTAATTTTTATATAAATGTGTTAGGTGGTATATTAATTGACTGTTACAAGAGTGATGTCATAGGTGTGGAAAGTGAAGTAGCCATTATCGATATCAATGGAGGCAGGATTGAATTGCTCGCGCCAACAAATAATATTACATCTCCCATTGCACGATTTATACAACAAAAAGGGAAAGGTGTACATCATATTGCGTATCGAGTCGAAAATTTAGATGTGGCTTTAGATGAACTGAAAAAGCAAGATATTCGTATTTTAGAAAATACTTTGAGGATTAATAAACACGGAAGAAGATTAATTTATTTAAATCCGGCTGATACAGAAGGTACCATTATTGAGTATTGTGATTACCCTGGGCAAAATATTCGTTAATTAAAGTCCATACTTACCAAGTGGATATTGAACTGTTAAGATTCCATTTTTAATCCTTTACCAATAACATGGATATGAATTAAAAAATCATTGAACTATAATGCTGCGCTACTTGAAGACAAGAAAAGCATTACCGTTCTTAAAGTAACGCATCTCGTTACTTAAGTGTAATTATTCACAAACTAATTAATAGTTAACCATTCCTAATAATGACTCCTTTTCGTTAAACAAGAAAAACCTTACTTCTATTGAAGTAAAGCTCTTTTACTCTAAATAATATTCATAACGATTAATTAATTGACTTATCAATGTTAAGAAGATGCCCCGTTTTAAAAGGATGTAATTGCGTGTCACCAACACCTGATTTACATAATTAGTTTACTGCATGATTCAATGCAATCATCAGGAAAATGAAAAAGGGCTGTCGAAACAGTCCTTTTGTTGTGAAATAAAGCATTCGTTTAACTGAAAAAGATTATTTATTCTTTGCTAAGTTTTTCAGATTATTTCTTGTTCAATTATACCATGATCGTGAGATTGCTTCCTTAAATCAATTTCCTTTAAAGGAATAATCTTAGTTTTGTATTTAATTTTATATCCCATCCATAATGCTACAAAAATAGGGAATCCAATGTAACTCGATAACAAAGTATCCCATTGTGTGTCACCCCAGTCACACATGATCAAAATAACTAGACAAACAACAAAGGCGAAAATCGAACCGAATGGGAAGAACTTTGAATGATAAGCCAATTCGCTTACATCTCTCCCTTGCGCATTCATCGCTTTTCTGAAACGGTATTGACTGATGGAAATACACAGCCAGTTGATAAATCCTGTTGAACTCGTAACGTACAATAAGTCATTAAATAGTTGGTTTGTGCTCTTAAAGTAAGACATGAATGAAATAACACCGACGATTGTCGTTAAATAGACTGCATTGAGGGGAACCCCATTCTTTGCAACTTTTGCAAAAACCTTAGGCGCCTTTCCTGATTTAGCAAGTGCCCATAACATACGAGATGAAGCATAAATGGATGAGTTCCCTGCTGATAAGACAGCAGTAAGCATAACCGCATTTATAATTGCGGCGGCTGATGCCAAACCGGCTCTTTCGAACAAAATTGTGAACGGGCTATATGCAACATTCCCACCAGCATTTAATAAATGCTTATCAGTGTATGGAACCAACATGCCTATGATAAATATGGCAAAAACATAGAAAAGTAGGATGCGCCAGAAAACACTTTTAATCGCTTTCGGGACATTTTTTTCTGGATCGGCACTCTCTCCGGCAGCAATTCCAACCAATTCTGTTCCTTGAAAAGCAAATCCTACGATTAATAAAGCAAGAAACCAGTCGGATACTTTACCATGAAATGGTGATCCACCAGTATTGAATATAGAGAAACCGGTTGCTTTTCCAGTGAAAACACCATAAATCATTAATACGCCAGTAACAATAAAGACAATAACGGTGATAACCTTGATTCCTGCAAACCAGAATTCAGCCTCGCCATAACCTTTAACACTAATAATATTTAGTAGGAATAATACAAGTAAGAATGATGCACTCCAAATCCATGCGGGAACATGTGGAAACCAATATCCCATATATAGCGCACCGGCAGTTAATTCAGCAGGAATAGTTAATGCCCATGTTAACCAATAATTCCAACCAACAGCATATCCAAAAGCAGGGTCGACAAATCGTGTACCATACGCCTCGAATGAGCCCGCAACAGGCATAAATGTAGCCATTTCCCCTAAACCTGTCATAATGAAGTAAATCATTATTCCAACAATAAGATAACCTAACAGTGCACCACCTGGTCCAATTTTTACGATATTCCCACCACTTGCTAAAAATAAGCCAGTACCAATAGCGCCACCAATGGCTATCATTGACAAGTGACGAGACTGTAATTTCCGCTCTAATTTGTTATTCTCCTGACTCATAAAGCTCACTCCTTCTAAAAGTTAAAAGTCATATATATGATTTCTATAAAAAAGGAAATTGGTTTTTCAAACTTTCTATTCAGGGTGATAACGAGTTTGAGTCACTTCTAGTGAACCTCACATGTAAAAAAAGTATAATATGGTGGACTGCATCCAATTCCCTCATTGTTCCGTAATATCTCCCCGTCCGCGATTACCCTTTCCAGAATTAACTATTGCCCTTCTCGTTTGTATCAGCCCTACCTACGCTAGATACCCTGATAGCCACCTTTGCTATCCGACCCAACTACAATTATAAACAAAAGCGATTACATTTTAATATAATATGAATATTAAAAATTCATGAATGAGTTAGGGGAACAGATGCCAATTAAGAAATATATACGATTTTCCTTCTTGCACTAACCTGCATCGTTACTTCTATAAGAAAAGCTGCCGAAAATGGCAGCCAGATCTTCCGCAAAAGCCCTCCGTTACTTTAAGTAAATCACTTCACAATCTGCACTGACCCTTTACTTGAATAAGAAAATGGCATTAGCCTATTGTTAGAGTTATTGCCACCCGTTCAACATCATTTAAATTCTCTGATTGGAATACCGCAAAATAAAATCAACAATATAACCTCAATAAAGAAAAGAACATAGGCTAAAATTGGTTTTGTATAATGTACAGTCAAAACTGAAAACATTCCAAGATTTAACAACAATGATTTCCATATATTCCAACCATGATAATAGTTGATATTGTCCAAAAAATATTCAACTATCTCAATAAGAGTATATAAAAGTGCCCATAAAATTATATAAAATACTTTTCGAATAACACCTTTATTTATTGGAAATTGCTTAAAATAAATAAGCATTGTTGGTGGAAAAAACAAGATTGCAATCAAAAAGTCATTTAATGAATGTGCTCCTAATTCAGAGGTTAAATCCCATAACGTGTTCTTATAGGTTATAAGACCAACCATAAAATTGCCTGCAATCATGAATAATATTGTGGAGTGGTACTTTCTCCAATTTCTCCAGTCACTTATAAAAAAGGCTATTATCCAAATTAAAGCTATGAATACGAATCGCATCATAAATTTTTCAATCCTAAAGAATAAAATAATATTTATTAGATTTTCCTATTCATCGGTTTTATAGTCCTTATTCACCCATCCTGCTTACGTTAGTTGGATCAACAAAAAAGGGATCTCTTCCGCAACCCCATCCTCAACTCTTGCACCCGATAGTTTAAGTACAATTCTTCACAATCTTATAGCCAAACCCATACGCGCTTATTGAGAAATACACTCGTACTGACTGTAAATCAGCTTTCGAACCAACTTCAAAACAGCCAACAGTATCAGATATATGATTGGATAAGCAATCGCAGAATACCAAAGTTTCCATTGGTGACGATAGAAATATCCTGATAAAACCGCTAACCACTCGTAAACTACGGCGAAAACCGAGCACCCTATGTTGTACCAAAATTTCTGTGCAACATTCTTCATGAACTGATAGTAATTCAGAAAAATAGCGTTCGCAGCAGGATAAATGCCAAATATGACAATCAAAGATCCCCATTGAGCACCTTTCTGGAAGTAGCCATACCAATCGAGTTTTAGGTCCAAGTAGATGTTCACTATCAGCTCAAAAACACATGCAAACATACAGGTTGAGAATATCTCAATTTTAGTCAACTTCTTAGGCATTAACCAGAACACGGCATTAAGTACAATAATGGTTAATATTAAGAACCACACGTCACCTCACGTCCTTCACTATATTTTTCAGCAGAACCGAATAATTCATACGTCATATAGTCGTTATGTAATGCAATTCTTTTGTGCTTATTGAAGTAAACTGCCAATTAGCACACTAAAAAACAGGATCGCCGCAGCCATCCCCATCTTTAGCATAAGCACCCGTTTGTTTAAGTGTATTATTTCACAATCTAACTCTAATAGTTCAATTAATGTAGTTTGAATATATAATTATTTAGAATTGACTGGAACCCAAAGTTCGTGTCTAGGGTTATGTTTTGGTGGGTAATAGCACTCAATACACGGAATATCAGCAAGCTCATACCCAGATGTAGGAAGCCATTCAGAATATAGGCGTTTCCAGGCTTCAACTATATTAGGAATAACAGCCCAAGTGTTGTGATTTATGGTTATACACTCCATATCACTCGGAACATCTCCATCATAACGAACACCCATAAAGTAAGTAAATTCTTCATCAGTAATCGCAGCTTCTTCTCCACAAACACCTAATAGGCTTTCAAGTGTGCACTTTGGATTTTCCCAAGACATATCAATTAATTTTTGGATAAGTCCTTCCTTTCTAGCGGCACTCCGAAGTTTAGGTATGCTTTGAAATGCCTTGCTTGTTTTTACTGGCTTGCCTTTCCCAACAATTCTTAACTCAAAATCAAGAGTCACAATTTTATAGTCCACTTCAGTATCTCCTTTTATAGAAATTTGGAAGGTTATTTTAGGATAAGCTTTAAGTTGTGTCCCATTCTTGCGAGCCTCTGATGGCTTTAATCCGAGTGTCTTTTGAAATGTACGTGAAAATGAATCGGCAGACTCATATCCATACTTGAGAGCTAGGTCAAGAATACGAATGTCACTTTTTTGAAGTTCGAAAGCAGCAAGTGTTAATCTCCTCCGTCTTATATATTCTGAAAGTGAAATTCCTGTTATCGCTGAAAACATCCTCGAAAAGTGGTACTCCGAAAATAGGGCTACTTGTGCTATCTTTTTATAATCTATTTCACCATCGAGGTTTTCTTCAATATAATCCAACGTATTATTCATTCTCTTTAGCCAATCCAAAGTTGTAACTCCTTCCAACATCTAATCTAATAAAAAAGAAAGCATTTTGTCCGACATTGCCTGCACAAAAAAGTCGGATTTTTACTTAACAGTAGCTTTATTCTACTAACTATTTGTAATATCCTTCTTTTATTAACCTGCACTCGTTAGTGGAACAAGAATTGCACTTTTCCTTATAGTTAACATAAATGATTCACCAATCTTGCTAGATAATTGTAACAGTCTTTTAAATTAATAAAATTTAGATTTACTAATTAAGGAAACCGAAAAAGAAAATAACCCGTTTTGGCAGATGGCGTGTCATCTGCCTTTTGTTTGGTTGAATTTTTAAAAAATTTTTTAGGACATAACTGAGTTTCGTACGTCTAATGAAATAAAAGGAAAAGGGGTGATTGAAATACATGAGCGAACAGCGGAGCGTACAGGAAGAAATCAAAGAACTGTATCAATTGTATTCTCAAGATCTTTACCGGTTTGCCAGGATGATGACAGGAAACGATTCGGACGCCTATGATGTGGTCCAAGAGGTATTCATCCGGGTATTTCATGGCTGGTCCCGTTTCAGAAAAGAAGCAAACACAAAAACATGGCTTTTCAGTCTGGCAAGAAACTACCAGTTCGACGTATTCCGAAAAAAACGAACCGAAAGAAAATACCTGGTAAATTATCGTGAGCCGGATCCAACCAACGAATTCGCCTATGCGTCCGAATTCATTGACTTGGAACGAGCCCTGTTAAGGCTTAAAGAAACCGACAGACGAATCATTGTTTTGCGCCATGTCGAACATTTTACGATAAAAGAAACGGCAGAAATAGTGGGATGGACGGAAGAAAAGGTCCGGAAAAGGACCCATCAGGCACTAACCAAATTACGAAAGTTGCTTAATTATGAGGAGGTGGAATAAATGAATGAAAAAGAAATCATTTCGAAGTTATCAGAAACGAATATGAAAATGGAACCGGAAAAACAGAGGGAAATATGGGAAATCATCGAGCGAGAAATAAACCAGACGAAACCACGGTTGAAAAAGAGAGGAAGACTAATCGGTGCCGTCGGAATTGTTGCAGCCGCGCTTGTGATTAGTTTAATGCCGCACGGAACTGAAGAAAAGAACACTGTTTCTCCACCTTCTACTTCCCCGGTCGCGAACGGAATCGCCCATTTTACTCCAGGACTGAACGGAACCATTGATACGATCCAGACAGAAGGAAATCCGTATGTCGTCCTGACAAACGTATCAGAAGCAGGACAGGACAACAAAATCATCCGAAAAAATGAGGAAAAAATACCGCTGCCAAAAGGGAAAATGGTCTCAAAAGACCACTGGGCAAGCGATGACGGAAGTTTGGATCTCTTTATCGGAGAAGGGTTGTTTGTGGAAGCAAAAACAGGTCACATGACGGATTTTGCACCAGCGCCGGGATTTGACGGAATCGTGGAGTCAGCAAACGGGAAGGAAATGGTGATTAAAAAAGTGGTAGTCGATCCGTATAGTACAGAATCACAAGTCATGAAAGCGACTAATGAAACCGTCACTATCCGTTTTGCCGACTATACGAAAGTGTCTCCGAACGGTGGGAGTGCTGAAGTATCCCCTTCCGCTATTCAGCCTGGCAATGCCGTGATCATGTTTTTAATCGGACCGGAGAATGAGTACATTGCGACACAGGTAACCTTTTTCCGGACACCGAGAGAGGCAGGCTGGAACCTCAAATAAATGGATTTAATGTGAATGAATAGGGGGATTTCCAGTATTTGTTATTAAACAAATCGCCTGTTTCTTCAATAAGACACAGCTGCCCAATGGTTTCTGTGTCTCCTTCATTTTTATGATAAATACCTTTCTAATGATAAGGCACTTCGATTGTAAACCCTCCAGGAGCCTCAACATAAAATGTATAACTATGTAACTGTTTCGGAGGCTGTACATCAAATCCATCCTCTTTTAAACGATGATTTATTTTGTCCACTTCTTCTTTACTTTCCTGCGGGAATCCAATGTGAAACGTATTGGGATAATGAACTTCGCTCCCCCTCATTAATGTTAAGACGAAACCATCGTCATCAAACATTAAAGCAAATCCGTTCCCTCGGCTTGCTCCACACGTTAAACCAAAATATTTCTCTAAAAAATTTCGAGCAGCTGAGACATTATTAACAGTTAGATTAAGGTGATTGAGTTTCATTCTTCCACCCCTCCTAAATATGTTTTAAATAATAATAATTTCTATTTTTAAAGTATATTTCTGATAATAATGGATATTCCAGGTACCAACGTTTGGATAACTATCTCTTTCTAAATAACCACTTTAGCGGAACAAGGAAAAGCGACTGCTCGTATTGAACAATCGCTACCCGTCAGTGTAAGTGCACTCCTTCACAATCTTTATATAAAAGGATACTATGCTCGATATATTTATTAATTATTTATGCTCATTATACACAGTTTTTAAATTCCTATTATATCCATCAATCCCTGTCCAATTGGAATATTCTATTGGTGTATCTTCCGATAAAAGTTGTTCCAATGGTTGATCTTTTTCTAAAGCAGACATTACTTTTGCATTAAGGTGATACAAGTAGTTTAACATTACATCTATTTGACCTTTTGTTACGATCTCACCGTGACCTGGAACAATTCTAAGAATGTCCATCTCGGAAACTTTCATTAAGTTATTAATAAATTCTTGAGAATCATAAATGGGAGGATGTAGATTTTCTAATACGATGTCACCCATAAAGGCAATTTTTTCTTCAGGTAAATATAGAAATGCATCACTAGGAGTATGTCCTCCCCCAAAACAATAACACTCGACATTTCGAGTATTACCGTGAATAACAAACTTATTTTCAAAAGTCAAATTAGGAAGTACGATACGAAGTTCAGGAATTGAATCGTAGACCTTTGACATCTCCTTTACTTGATTTTCGATGCTTATTTGTAAAACTGGGTTGCTCTCAATCTCCAGCCTCTCCTCCAACTTTTTTAGATATTGCTTCATTTCTGCCATCTCTTTTTGTGGATCAAGAATAACATTTTTATGTTCGTGCAAATGTCTTGTTTTTAGAGTTGAGATGATAGTTGCGTCTTCGAAAATTTGATTTCCAAAAGTGTGATCTCCGTGATAATGGCTGTTAAAAACAAATTTAATTTCTTTTTGTGTAATGTCTTCTGCTGCTTTTCGTAGTTCTCTAGCGGCATTGGGGGTTGTAAAGGTATCAAAAACTACCACTTCATTTCCAATATCAATAAATCCAGAATTCCCCATTGCACCTTCGCCTTTTCGGGCAATCGCAGCATATACACCTTCGGAAAGTTTTTCCAGCGAGAAATAAGGTGATTGAATTTTACTGTTTTGCATTAACTTATCTCCTCTAAATTTTATTTGTAGAAGATTAAAAGCAATTATAATTTGAATAATTCTTCATTTTTCAGATAATTCCTTCTTTCACTAACCTGCCCTGTTAGCTTAACAAGTCACCTGTGATGTTACCCTTCAATCATTGCTGAATCATCAAACCTTGACGAAACAAATAATATTTTTTGTCCATTAAGAACCACATTGCAAATATGAATAAGATGATTAAATACTTCACTTACGTCCTCTTGCGAGAAATTAATCTCGGATAAATGATGCTTATCCCTATATTCCTGAAATATTCGACTTTTATTTATATTTTCTAATGATTCTAATACCTCAGATGCCATGCTCCGCATTTCTTCAACTTCTTCAGTATAAAGGTATCGCATTTCTTCTGGTTCAAATTGTGTAATTTTATCAAGGCGTATGTTTAATTCAGACTGATATTGAATCAAAAATTTTAAGATAACATCTGGGATTACTACATAGATAAAAGATGTATCTTGATTTGTATTCTTAACTAAACCAAACCGTAATTCAGAACCAAAATGATTCATTTTTCTCCCCCAATTTTAAATTTGTAACTCCATTATAATATAGTCGCTTCTTCCACTAAACTGTCATTTAGCAGAAGAAGGATAATAAAAAAGGACTGCAGAAACAGTCCATTTGATGTGAAAGTAAAGCACTGTTTGTGCAAGGAGATTGTATTAAAAATTTTCATTCGATGTTTCTTTAGATAATGAAATACTTGTCGATTTAGAATTGAGAAGAATCCAAATTATGTACCCTAAAAATGTTCCAATAGTATTTAATATTACATCATTTATATCTGAAGAACGCCCCATAGGAATAGCAAACTGCACCGTTTCAATAAACAAAGAAAATAGAAATCCTGGTAGTATTACAAATAGATTAAGCTTCTTTTGAAAAGAAGCTGTTTTCAAAGTTAGAAAAAATCCAAAAGGCACAAATAGCAAAATATTAAGCCCCAAATTACGAATAGGAACTGTAATATCAACAGAATGAAACAACATATTGTACATGCCAACAAAAGGTACTAGGTTGACAACTCTTGGCATTCTTTGACCAAAAACTTCGGGATATACAGTTACTAATAATATTCCAATTACACTAAAACCAAACAGAAGATTAACAGATACTCTTTTGAAATCTAAGTTTCTCTTTCTGTTAACAACATAAGTAATAATACAAACCCCTAAAACGATGATTAAGAATAGAGGAACCAAATGTCCAAATGCCCGCCATAATTGAACCACGATAAACACCCCAATCTGGAAATAACTGTATAGCTATTTTACCGTGACGATGAAAAAATAGGGAAGTTTTTTTTACTAATCGCTAGATATATACAACCATAATCAAAAAAAGACTGCCGAAAACAGTCCATTTGTTGTGAATACAGATAGGTAAAGGTTGAAGTTATCGCTCCCCTTTCACAATACAAAAAAGCGTTCCTGCTTATTACAGAAACGCAGTTATGTGCTCCGAAAGCATTAGGAATCCGCGTACCATTTTCAACAGGCTTATCACTGCCTTTTTTCCGTTAAACATTCTTCCTCGGGTTTCATTTTTATCAGTTTCCACTTGCCATTTCCTACATTTCGAAATTGAGCAATTTCTACATCAGTTCCATTCGTTAATGTGAAAAAAATCAAGCAATAATCCGCTCCATCATTGCCCCGAAAATATATATTTTTTACAAAACCATTTTTCACTGTCGGGTATCTTTTTTGAATCAACTTGCACCAACTTCCGTATTTCACTTCTACAACATCTTCTCCCCAATGACTCCAACCATGATATGGTGCACACAGGAAGTCCTCGGCATCTTGAGTCAAGTCAGAAATTCGATACCCATCTTTTTCATTAACAAGCTGGATAAATCCGTAATAATACCCAAAATACTCTGCTCTTTTGTCCAAAGACCCTTCAATCGTTTCGATTTCATAAAAAAACCTAATGCCATGTTTTATATCTGGCACTCTACAAAACTTTATCAAACTCGTATGCCCTACACCAGCAAACGAATGAAAATAGTTTTCATAAGTTAGTTTTCTTTGGTACTCTTCGGACAAAAAATTATAAGCAATTGGAAATGGAGTACGTGCCTGACCAACAGTTCCGCAACTTCTCCCACCCAAATTTTCAGCTTCACGTAAGACGCTAAAATAGTTAAGAAGAGTTTCTTCAGGGGTTATAGTCAATTCAGAAGGTAATTTGATTTGATCATGTGGTTTTTCAGAAAAAAGTGAATAGAACTCCGAAGTGTCAAATCTTAAATTTAAAGCTGGCAAGCAAGATGGACGAAAATATTGTTGATGATATGTGGCTTTTTCCATTTGATTCGGTTGAAACACATTCATCACCCCTCATACAGTTTATGGGTGAACGAAGCATATTGACTTCAAATTCAAAAAATAAGATGGAATGAAAGTGAAAAGGAGATACTCCTTAACATTCCATCAAGAGCCATCCTGAGCGTCTATCTATGTTAGACTCCAGTTCTTCGAACTTTTCCTTTATAAGTTCATATTTGTCTATTAACGTGCTTAGCTCTAATTTAGCCATATCCGAACCTTCACGAATGCCAATTGAATCCACTGCCACTTGCTTTAGTTCTTTTATTTTACTGAGTCCCACTGCACGTTTAACAGTTTTTCGAAGGTGTTGAAGTATATCTTGTTCTGAGAGATTCACTAATTCATGTGGCAATAAATTAAGTTTTAATAGTTGAATTGCAGCCTTACCCTCCCAATCTTTAAATACCGTAAGGAATTCTGGAAAGTAGCGGTCTATCCAATTATGGATTTGTCCTTGAACTGCTTGAAGATCAACTGATAAGAGATCACGAATTTTTCGAGCCACTCGAAGTTCTGCATATACTCCTTGTGGAATATTAGGTTCAGCATATCTCCCGTCTTTGACCAATTGTGCAATAACTCTTGCATTCTTAACATCATTTTTAGTTGGAGAGTTATCATCTAACTCCTTGCTTTTCTTTACGTGCATCGGATTTACGACTACAAACTTGATTGTTTGTTCCTTAAGGAAGTGAGCTAAATTAAGCCAATAATGACCTGTCGGCTCCATTCCTACGATCACTTTTTCCATTTTGTTTTGGATCATTAACGTTTTAATCCACTTTAAAAAGTTATTAAAGCTAGATTTTGTATTTTCAAAGTAAAACGGTGCTGAAAATTCTAAACCTCTAAAGTCTTGAGCTCTTGCCACATGCTTGTATTTAGCAATATCGACACCTATAATTAATGTTTGAGAAGTAATTTGAGCAATCTTTTCATTTTGGTTATAATTCATTTAAATAGCCTCCTGGTATTATGTTTGTGTCCTTTTTGCCGCCAAGCTTTGGACACTCATATCTTACCAAGGGGCTTTTTTATATTCAAACCTCATATTTCTTCATTACAGGAATGCTGCCCGTTAGTTTAAGTAGAAACCTTCACAATCTCAATGAAGTAAAGCCTATTGATACATAATCAATCTCCTTTAAATTAGACATTCATAATGTCTCATAAGACTTGTATCAAAATGCTTACCGTTGTAAATCCGCATTTTCCTGATGCTACCCTATAAGGACGAGAATCCTGTTCTACCATGGCAAAAGACTCCCAATAGTTCCGCCATTATTGCCGCAGTTGCCTTTATCTTAGAAACGACAAAACACCCCGACTGGGGTGTTTTTTATGGATGAAGCTAAATCGCCGAGCGAACTCAAAAACAAGGGGCAAAAAAAAGCGTCTCTCATAAATGAAAAAAGCCCTTCTTATTTTCCTAAAAATGGTGTTTTAATTGAATATCGGGAAGGAAGTGGATTATTAGCAACTATTCGGATGACTATGTTAAAAAGACTCCATCTTTACTTAAAATGGAGTCTTTTTGATGTAAATCAGTCATTATTTATTAGCTTTGATTTGCTTTTGTAATTGCTGATTAGCAGTTTGTAATTCTTTATCGATTTTTTGTAAGACAGAATTAATGGTTGTTTTGTCTTTCTTTTGAATGGCAGCTTTTAATTGTTTATAAATTGCCCGTCTTCCTTGCTCTTTTCCTTTGTCACTTTCATGGTCTTTACCTTCTATTTTGCCGAATATTACGTCTAATTTTTGATGTGCTTGTTGTTTTGTTAATTTTCCATCTTTCACCTGTTGTTCGATAGCATCAATTTCTTTTTTATGAGCTTGGTAAGTGGCTTGTCGTTGTGCTTTCTCTTGACCCTCTTTCTTTTGAAAACCAGGTGTTTGTCTTAATTGCTTCATTAAGCTTTCGCGGGTTGAAAGATCTTTTGTTAATTGATTCTTTAATTGAGGTGTCGCGTATTGATTGATAATGTTCGTGAGTTCTTTCTGCTTTTCGCCTTTTCCCCATTCATGGTGTCTTTCTTTTTGATCCTCTTTTCGAACAGATACGGATGTTTTTGTAGACGAATTGGTTGTATGATTGGTCATTGCCGTACCAACAGTTGGTACTAATACAGCTGCTGCTACTATAGGTGCGATTAAACTAGATTTAACTTTCATAAAAGAACCTCCGTAATTAATAAATTAGGTTTCACAAGTTCAATATAGACATGCAATTTGAACAAACTGTGACCGAGATATGAAAATTAATCCAAATTTTTATTAAAAATTTTCGTTCATCCGTCCGTGCTCGCTCATTCAACCTTATAAGCCCAATGACTCTCCCCGGTCGCCAATGGCGCTGCCATTATTGCTGCAATAAGTGTCGCAATCATAAAAAACCACCGTGCTATAGCACGATGTTTCATCCAAACTCCTTGCCAGGCTTGCGTTCACACCCGCTTCAGTCCGAAGCGAACCTGTGCGCTTCGACAGCAGCCTATCTAAGACGAAGCGACGGACCGTTCTTCGATAAAACCCATTCTTGTTTCGCTACAATCGCCTCTAGCCACACAAAAAAACGAGCCCGAGGTGCCTCGAGCCCATCCGTTAGTCTGACTCCAACGATCACGGTGTACCACCGACTGTCGCGCCCTTAAGGGGTATCACTCATTTAAGATTAATCCTTTTCTGATCGTTGCGCCAGCTGATCCTTGATTTTAGTAATGTAGAAAGGGTTTCCGATTCACATTCGTTTATCAACCTTATGATGATTTTTCAAGAGGCTCAGCCTTCTTTTAAAAAAGTGTTTTTCTGGGTCTATTTTTGTATGCATTTTTTCAGTTTTTATTTTCATGGGAGTACAATAAGAAAACGGGACCGCTGCAGCAATCCCATCCTTAACATAAGCCCTAGTTTGTTTAAGTACAGCTTTTCACAAACTGTTTGGATTATTAGGCTTTGTTTATGTAAGAACAATTTACAATTAATATGAATCATAAATTTTTCTAGAATATTATTTGTAACGCAATCGTAATATTCCCTTTAAGTGTCCTTTACATTCTTTTAGTATATTAGACCTATCAAATCACCAGGAGGAAACAATCATGTTGAAGAAATTCATCCTAGTAATTGTCATTCTAGGATATTGTGGCTCTTTGTTTGCCAGCACCGGTGGTAAAGCGGAAGCAGCAACTATTGATTATCACACAAAAGCAATTCAAATAGCAAAAGCTAATATGGGAGTACCTTATCGTTATGGTGGAATAACACCAAGTGGTTTCGATTGTTCAGGTCTTGTTAAATATTCATATGCTGTTGCAGGAAGAACTTTGAATCGCACAGCAGCTCAAATGTTTTATGGAAATGGATACCGAGTATCTTCATTACAACCAGGTGATTTAATGTTCTTTGCTCCAACCAAAGTAAGTGCTCCAACACATGTTGCGATGTATATAGGAAACGGGCAGATGGTTATGGCTTCTTCATCTAAAGGAGTAATGATCACAACCACAAATAATTCATATTGGCATCCTTTATATATTGGAGCAAAACGAGTCTAAAACCGTCGATTTTTGATGGTTTTTATTTTTTTCTTATATTTCATCTGATGAGACGGACCTTAAACGGAGAAAAGCTTGCCCATTTACATAGTGCTAACGAAAAATCTCCAGAGCAAGTAAGAGAGTTTTTGAACGAACAAAATAAATAATTAAGGTATACGACCAGATAATCTTGGTCGTTATTTCATTTTTAAGCACCATAATCTAAAACCGTATTTACTTTGTTGTTCTGACAATTTTTAAACCCACTATTTAAGGTGAAAATGAAAATTATATTGTGTGCCAATAGCTATTGTTTTTCTACTGCCAGTTGAAACCGTTATATAAATACAACTAAACCAATTATAGAAAAAAGCAGATAATCACTAGTCATTAGCACTCATACTTTATTTTAAATACCAAATTATACAACTAAAGCACTAGCGATGAAAAGCAATTAATGGAAACACAAAACAGGGAATGAGATGATCCTCATTCCCTGTTTTATTTATGAAACGGCTAATATTTTTGAAAAATCTTCTTGTAGTAAAGCCCCTGTTTGTTTAAGTGTAATCCTTTACAATCTTACCTCGCTAGTGAAGAAGATTACTTTTCTGGATTTATTTTATGTGTGATTATGGTACCATCTTCATTAACTATTGCTATAAGACCTTCATCACTTTTCACCTCTGAAACTGTCAGATACTCTGACAAATCTGGTGAGCGATAACCTTCCGTACTTGGAATATTCTTTCCTGCAATTAAATCCTCCATAGTAAGGATTCTTTTTTGCTGGTCTTTTCGATCAAAGGCATCTTCACCTAAATGCATCTTAACTTTTTCCTGAATTTCTAATATTTCTGGAGACTTTCTTACAGGTTCGTCTGATGTTAAAAGCATAAAATAATTTTCAGCAAATTCTTCAACTTTACATGGAGCAGTTTCAATAACTTCTCTACCAAACATTGTAACATAGGGTAGACCAAATAATGTCATCCAACCTATATCACCAAGACAGGTTTTATAAGTAAGCCCTGGACCAGGTGCACCACAAAGTTTTGAGATATGACATGCAAATCCAAATACGCTATTTGACCAAAGAAATAACTTTTGTACCAATTCTAAAAATTTTCTTGTTCCGTTTTTTTTGGTTATAAAATCTGTTTTTATCCAAAGTGAAATTGCAGTATCATTTCTTAGCCCCCATTCAATTGAACCTGTATATTTAGGATGATGTAAATCAATATTATAAAATGACATTTCTTCTCTTGATTTTATCCATAATTTTTTTGCATTTTCAACTGAGTAAAGAGTTTTATCCGAACCACAAGTGCTTATTTTTTTAGGCAAATATGATTCATCAGTTTCTTTCAGAATTTGAAAAAATTCTTCTACTACATTGACATGCTTAGGTGTTTGAAATCCATAACACATAAAATGAACTTCATCAGGTTTTTTCTTTACCATACCTCTATCCATCCTTTTTACTTTTTGACTGCCCCATTATCGATTCAACAACAGGATAGTTAATCCTTATTGTACTATCCCCGTTAGCACAACAAGCAATAAAGTAGGGAAACCTTTCTCAAGGCTTCCCCCTTATCAAACCGTACGTGCCCTATTAAGGCATACGGCTTACCAAATGTTACAATTTAATCAAGAGGATGCATTCCAGGCATTTTGCATCTTTTGGACACGGTGAGGTGTGAAATACTCCTCACCTTTTGCTTTTGCTCGTTTGATTCGATTCTGAATGTCTCTTTTAACTTTTCTGGACATATCACTTAGGTATTGTTCCTTTGTGTATCCATATGCTTTATTTAAATAGAGCCAATAAGTTGGAATCAGATTGATGTTAAGAAAGAAGGCATTATTCCAAATACTTTGCATCTTCATCCCTTTTCTTTGGGAAGGATGTCTATGAATAAAAGCTACTCTTAGTCTTTTCCTTATGTATCCATCTAAAGATTTCAGGGTTCTTCGAACCCACCTTGTAATACAGTGGTTTGGAATCCCTCGACTAATATTATCTTTTATAGCATTAACTATAGTTAGGTAATAGTTGACCTTCCCTCTGATAATTGGGTTCACTCGCTCAATCCACTCTTCCTTACTCAGCGTAAGCGTTTTACGGGTCTTGTCCTTTATTTTCGACCGAAAATCTTTGACGGATTCTTCCTTTGGAGTTACATGAAATTCTAGCTTGTTATCTTTCTTACCTTTTCTCCAGTGATGGAACGTGAAACCTAGAAAATCAAAATCATCCTTCTTAAAGTTGACGATTTTAGTCTTTTCTTTAGATATCTCAAGTCCAAGTTCTTTCAACTTATCCCTAGTTATAGAAGCTGCACTCTCGATGCTATCTTTCGATTTTGCAAAGAGGAGAAAATCATCCGCATAGCGGACAAAACGAATGTTGTTCAAGTCCCATTCCCAGTCAAGTTCATTTAAATACACATTTGCTAAAAGTGGTGAAATTACACCACCTTGAGGGGTTCCATAATCCGAGTGGATTAGTTTGCCTTCTTCCATGTGTCCAGCCTTCAGCCATTGTTCAACCAACCCTAGGACCGTACGGTCCGAAACATATTTCTTAAGAACTTCGATTAGTTTCTTATGAGGGATATTGTCAAAGAATCCTTTTATATCACAATCGTAGATATGATTGTAGCCTTGCTCAATATTCCACAGAATTATTTGTAAAGCTCTTTGAACTCCACGATTCGGTCTGTAACCTACTGACCAACTATGAAATAGATTATCTTCAAATTTGGGCTGAAGTACGTTCACTACACTTTGTTGTACAATGCGATCTTCAATTGTTGGTATTCCAAGTGGTCGTTTCTTCCCATTCTTCTTGGGAATGTAAACTCTCCTTACTGGCTGAGCTTGATAGGTCTTTGCCTTTAATCTGTCTAAAAGTGCCATGATGTTTTCATTTAAATTAGCTTCATAACTTTCTATTGTTTCTCCATCGATACCGCCTGCACCCTTATTAGCTTTCACTTGTTCAAAGCATTGGGTTAGTCTTCGGTCGAATAATATTTGTCCATAAACACTGTGTAGCTTAAATTTCCACTCTTGATTCATTGCGTATTCCACGCCTTTCCTTGATGTACATTCAAACGGTTTTACCGCAGTAACATGATTGTTAACATTACATCTTGTTCATGACTTGGAGCCATAGGTCATTCCCCTTCCGTTCACTTGATGTTATGGTCATCAAGTTACTTCCGTACTATGAGAATGTCTGACTACTCCACCCATTCTTCGTCACTTCGGGTTACCCTTATAGACTAGAACCCTGCCTGTTCGGTAGGGTGGAGTTCTCACGGGGTCATCGCATTTCCCTTCTAAGCATACCCTGCACCATCACGCTATAAGTCACATTTCCTCGTTCTGACTTCTAAAGGAAATGCCTTTTTGAGAGGGCTTCCTTACTTTTCGAAAAGTCGCCAACTTATCTCGCCGCCGTGCTTCACACTTATTGCATTAGGGTCTACCTATTCGCTTACGGTTCTCTCGATTTACCGCATCTCCTTCAGACAACACCTCACGGTGTTGCCCTAGATTAAGCTTCCCGAGCTAGGTCAGTCTCCTCGGGTATGGATTTTCACCATCTGGGATTCATTTTCATTATCCTCTCCAAGTCGTTTCACCGAGATGACGTCTCTTTCAGATAATGAAAAGAAGAGTGTTAACTGAGTTAACACTCTATGCGACTGCCCGTCGCACAAAAAGACCGCCGCAGCGATCATTGCCGGAAATCGATCTTTCACTCAAGCCCCCGTTAACTTAAGTGAAATCCTTCGCAATTTACTAATAAGTAACCTATACAATCCTCTTTAACAAAATCCTACAGTTCTACTGCCATTATATGTGGCGCTTTAGGTATTCCATCCTTTAACCAATTAAAAAGGTGTATAGGAGATTTTAAGATTTCATTTGTTCTATCAACTTCACCATGGCGTTTTTCATTTCTAACTGAGAAAGGAATACACGGTTCCCATGCCCAGGGAGTAACCATTCGAACTTTTCCTTAGCTAACCTCTCCATAGATTCGGTTTGTGTTTTCCATGAAAACCGGCAGACATCCCTATGTGAGGATAAACCATTTAGTTCATGATCCCAGGCTAAATGATCACCTGAATGAATCCATACCTTGTATCACATGTTCGGCACCAGGTTGGGACTCTTTTTCTAAGGCGTGAATAAATCGCTCAGCTTGAAATCTTTTAGCGTATTTGTTTGCATCAGCAACATCATCCTGATGAGTCAAGAAGATATATTTAATTCCCCCCATTTCCTCGATCCGTTTAACCAACTGAGGTGACCAGCGTGGAGAAATCAATTAGCCAGTTCCCTTCTGGATGGAGAATCAGATAACTACTCGCCCCCCAAGAGTGTCGAGAAGTAAATCCACAATAAAACATGTTGTCGATAACAGGTAAAGGAAGTCCTGCATAGCTGCGGAGAGCCCGTCCTTTTGTTCACTTCCAATTGCGCCAGTAGGGCAGGAAATAAGAGCATAAAAAGCTTTAATAACTTCACGGTATTCATTCGGTTGATTTGTCACGGCTGATAAATTCGCAACTTCAGAAAAAGTATGAGGTGCAATTTGACGGCATTGATCGCAATTGATGCACGTTGAAGTAACATAAAAGTTTCCTGGTACATTGGTATTCAGTCGTTTCCCTTGATTCATTTTGCACACCTCCGTCTGAAAATAGTTAATTCATTTACCATCGCATTGAAAAGCCCTAATTTAGCATCACATGATAGATCTTACCATAAAGCATGTGGCTGTTTCGTGCTAGGTTTTGGAAAGATTGAGTCTATTTGCTCCAAATCTTGCTGTGTTAATTGAATCTCGGCTGCTTTGACATTATCTATTACATGAGCGGTATTACTAGATTGTGGTATAGCAATTGTTTGACCATTTCGAATACACCATGCTAATAAAATTTGAAAACTATCTGAATGATGTTTTTCAGCAATTTCCTCTAAAAATTTTTTGTTTAGTTAGATTAGTACCAAGGCTAACACCCCTAGCAACTGGGGCATAGGCGATTAACGGCATTTCAAGTTTGTTCATCATAGGTATTAAATCGAATTCAATCCCTCGATCTCCCAAATTATAACGTACTTGATTTGCTTCACATTTTATTCCATCAGGTAATTTCATTACTTTTTCTAAGTCATCAACATCTAAATTAGAACACCCCATGACTTAATTTTTCTCTAACTTTTTACTTTCTCTAGGGCTTCAATAGTCTCTTCAATAGGAATATTCCCTTTCCAATGGAGTAAGTATAAATAATCTGTATTTAATCTTTTTAAGCTATTTTCTAAACTCTTTAGCTTAAAAAGAAAATGACCGCCGTAGCGACGATCATCTTGTGCTCAAGTACCCCGGTCGTTTTAACGTTTCACTATCTTTAACTGATATCATGTTGTTAACTGCACTAAACAGAGCTTTTATTGAGGAGGTCATAATATCAGTGTCAATTCCGCAGCCCCAATAGACAGCACCATTCTTTGCGGTAATTCCAACATAAGAAACAGCTTTAGATCCTGAGCCTATTTCTAACGCATGCTGCTTATAGACCAAATCTGTATAGTCGATACCCAGTTTGGTTTGAAGAGCATTGCTGATAGCATCCAGTCTTCCATTTCCCACACCAGACAATTCATGTTCTTCATTAGTCATCCGGATCGATACAATTGTTTTGTAATGTCCATTTTGAGTGTAGTTGTAACGGATAAATTCAACAGGGCTGTTAATATTCACATATTCGTTGATAAAAATGTCATAGATTTCATTCGGCATAAGTTCCTTTTGCCTTTGATCTGAAACATTTTTTACACTATATCCAAAGCTCTCACGCATTTCGGGAGGTAGATCAATTCCATACTTTTGCTGAAGAATATAACCTATTCCTCCTTTACCGGATTGACTGTTAATTCGGATGATATCTCCTTCGTATTCTCTTCCAATATCCATAGGATCAATTAATAGATAAGGTACAGTCCAATATTGACGTTCTTTTTCCTCGCGCCATATCATCCCTTTGGCAATGGCATCTTGATGGGAACCTGAAAATGCAGTAAAGACCAGTTCACCGCCATATGGATGTCTTTCGTGAACCTTCATTCTTGTTAATTTTTCATATTTGGAAATAATGGTAGGGATATTCTCAAGATTCAAATTTGGATCTACCCCATGTGAAAACATGTTTAATGCAAGCGTTACAATGTCCACGTTCCCTGTTCTTTCTCCATTTCCAAACAATGTTCCTTCGACTCTTTGAGCTCCGGCAAGCATTCCTAGCTCGGCATCTGCTACTCCAGTTCCTCTGTCATTGTGTGGATGAAGTGATAGGATTACATTATCTCGATAGCTTAGATTGTCACTCATATACTCAATTTGACTTGCGTAAACGTGAGGCATGGACATTGATACAGTAGCTGGTAGGTTGATAATTACCTTGTTATCAGCGGTTGGCTGCCAAATATCAAGTACCTTTTTGCAAATTTCAAGCGCAAACTCCACTTCTGTACCTGTGAAGCTTTCAGGAGAATACTGAAATTGAAAATTTCCTTCGGTTTCAGCAGCATATTTCTTAAGCATTTTTGCTCCAGTTACAGCAATATAGATAATTTCTTCCTTAGATTTTTTAAATACTTGCTCACGCTGTGCCAAAGATGTGGAATTGTACAAGTGCACCACAGCTTTATTTGCCCCGTGTAACGCTTGAAATGTTTTTTTGATAATATGTTCTCTTGACTGTGTCAAAACTTGAATGGTCACATCATCCGGAATCAAATTTTCTTCAATTAATTTCCGTAAAAAAGCAAATTCCGTTTCCGAAGCAGCAGGAAAACCTACTTCAATTTCCTTGAAACCAACTTGTAAAAGCAACTGAAAATATTCTAACTTTTCCTCAAGACTCATCGGGACGACCAGAGCCTGGTTTCCATCGCGAAGATCCACACTACACCAGGTAGGAGCTTCTGTAATATACTCCTTCTCTGTCCATTTCAAGCTTTGCACTGGGGGCATAAAGTAACCTCTTGAATATTTATCGATATTTTTCATACTGACTCCTACCTTCTCATATATAATTGTTACTTTGTTTAAAAATAAAAAAAGCCCCGTCTCTTTAAATATAGAGACGAGGCATTGCTCGCGGTACCACTCTAATTAATTAATATTAATAATATTAACTCACTCATTTTCGGTGGCAATCACCACCTATCTTCATAACGGTAGAAAACCGACATCCCCTACTGATTATGTTCAAGGAGTAGCTCTTGGATGAGTTCAAAGGTTACAACTACCGATTCTCACCAGCCATCGGCTCTCTAACAAGTTTATAAATCCTTTTACTATTTCCATTCTTTGCTTATGATATTTAATTAATTACGATGATATATTTATAAACTCAAGTTGTCAATAATAAATTTACTGAAAATAAAGATTACTATGAATTTTTAACCTCCTACGATAAACCCTTATCGTTCTTCCATGGTAGACACTCATGCCGCTTTCGCCGCACCATCAAATGAATGAAAATGTTTTAATACTAGTCTAGTCCCCTCTCCCCTGGTCAATCATGTAAATACGGCTGGCGAAGGAAGGTCGTTCAACTATGGTGCTTTTGAGCCCGCATGGTAGACTGATTCACTACGACCAGGTGCACCACAAATTGTTGCTCTCTAATGAGAAGCACGCAGGATAGATTAATCTTATATGGTTGTTGCACCAGCCTTATTTTACTTCAGCCTAGGAAGGGTTTTTAAAATGGATGTTGTATTTAATCGCTGCTGTGGACTTGATGTTCACAAAAAGAGTATTACCGCTTGCGCGATTACTCCAAAAGGAAAAGAAATCGAAACATTTGATACTATGACAAGTGACCTTTTCCAATTGGTTGATTGGATTAAAAATAAGCGATGTACTCATGTTGCCATGGAAAGTACAGGTGTTTATTGGAAACCAATTTACAATCTACTAGAACTAGAAGAAATACAACCGATGGTTGTAAATGCTGCACACATCAAGGCTGTTCCCGGACGTAAAACAGATGTAAAAGATGCAGAATGGATTGCCAAATTGCTTCGCCACGGTCTTCTTCAACACAGTTATATCCCGAATCGGGAGCAAAGAGAACTGCGTGAGTTAGTTCGATACCGCCTAGTCTCATTGAAGAAAGAGCAAGGGAGATTAGTAGAATCCAAAAGGTGCTCGAGGGTGCTAACATTAAACTTTCTTCAGTTGCGACTGACATTATGGGTGTCTCAGGTCGAGCAATGATTGAAGCGATTATTAATGGTGTAAATGATCCAGTAACATTATCAGGTCTGGCTAAAAGAAGTTTGAAGAAAAAAAAGGATGATTTAGAACGAGCGTTAATAGGATCCGTCGGACCCCATCAAAAGATGATGTTAAAAACTCAACTTTCACACATTGATTTTATGGACCAACAGATTGAAATGTTAAGTGAAGAAGTCCAGCAACGCATGCAGCCTTATGAAGAAGATATTGAATTGCTCGATTCTATCCCTGGAATTGGCAGAAGTCACGCCGAACAACTTTTGGCTGAAATCGGAATTGGCATAGATATTTCAAACCAGTTTCCTTCGGGTCCTCATTTATGTTCATGGGCTGGTATGGTTCCAGGTAACAATGAAAGTGCTGGAAAAATAAGTCCGGAAAAAAACCAGAAAAGGTAATAAAAAACTACGAGCAGCACTTATTGAAGCAGCACATTCGGCAGCCAGAACAAAAAACACATATCTTTCTTCCCAATACCACCGTTTGGCAGCACGAGTTGGTAAAAAACGCGCAGCAGTCACGGTTGGACATACCATATTAACAATTGCATATCACATGTTAAACAGAAGAGTACCCTATATTGAGTTGGGCGCAGATTACTTTGACCGACGAAAGAAAGAAATCGTAATTAAGCAATCTATCAAACGATTAGAGACTCTTGGTTGTAAAGTAACTGTTGAAGCAATAGCGTAATTATGGTCCAAAAAATATAGGTAAAATTCGAGACCCAGATCTTTTAAAAAAAATGGATCTTATAGGGTTTAGTTTCGTATTGCCAAAATGCCCCTTCCCCATTACTTTTTTTTCAGGATAGTTGAACAAGGTTATGTTTATTCTCTTTTGGCTTTTAATAAAATTTTTTTGATGAGTAAGTTCTGAAGTTCGAGCCACTAGATTCACAAGATCTGTTTTATTCATTGATAACACTCCTTAAAATACATTGAACCCTTATGGGGCGTACAGAATGATGCAGCTAAAGCTGTAGACGCGATTTTTAATTCTATTTTAGAAGCATTAAAAAATGGAGATAAAGTTCAATTGATTGGTTTTGGTAACTTTGAGGTTCGTGAGCGTGCTGCTCGTAAGGGACGTAACCCTCAAACTGGAGAAGAAATTGAAATCGAAGCTGGAAAAGTACCTGCATTTAAACCTGGAAAACAATTAAAGGATGCTGTATCAGGTAAATAATTTGCTCTTACTACATATAACAAAAAGTGGTGGTTGTTTAATCATCACTTTTTGTTAACCAATTTTGATATGGAGCAACACCTGAAATAATACAATCATCAATATAATTTGTATTTCAACTAAAGTGGCTTCTCTTCGACCTTATTTTGATTCTAATCGTTATACGGATTATCAAAGGGACTTTCTCAAGTAGATGTTCCTAGGAGGTATGTATTCCGCTCATCCCGGTCCCATAGTGGCTTATCCTGTTTTTTTGCTCACAGAATTAGAATCCCCATGCGTATCCTTGATTTCTTCTTTTCTCTTTTTCTCTTATTCTATCGTTTTACCACTGTCAGTTGGTACTGTCATATAAATATAACCAAACCATATTAGGACTTTTTATAGTAAAATGTAGATATACACTAGTCAGTAGCACTCATACTATTTATTTTAAATACCAAATTAAACCATTATAGTACTAGGAAAGTAAAATCAATTAATGGAAACACAAAACAGTGATGAGGATAATCCTCATTCACTGTTTTATTTTTGAGAGCAGGCTAAGATTTAGCGAAAAACCTTCTTGTAGTAAAGCAACTGTTTGCAGAACAAGGATAAAGTCACCCAGCTCTAAAAATAGAATTAATAATTTGATGTGTGTCCTTTCCAGCACGTTTGCCAAATAAGGAAAAATGAGTGACGCAGTGAATACATAATTAAAAATTAGCACCAAACCAAATTGTAAATATTATGTCATAGTAATCCCGTTGAAGTTAGGTGTTTTATAGTATAAACTTTAATTACTATTTGAGGAGTGATTAAGTGGAAACTGTCTTCGTAAATAAGCTAAAATTCAAGAAAAATTTATCGATGATTGAGCAATATGCGATCAAAGATTTCCTATTTAAATTGGTCGGTCGACCAGAAGAAGGATTGGATGATTATCTTCCACTTGAATACACAGTAGATGTCTTTGCTAAGATGGAAGCAAAACAAGAAACACCTCTCCTAATTAATGGGGTTGAAAATTTCAGATACACTACAATAACAGAAGATAATCAAATTGTAATAGGTCTTTTAGATTCGAATAAAGAGTTAAAGCATAGAATCATTTTTTTAGATGAGGTTTATTAGGTAAGCACTTTATTGTGCTTACCTTTAAATTTTTCCTTCCCTATATTGTACACTCTCCTACATATAACACACTTTTGAACTCAAGCACCCATTAGTTTAAGTATATTTCTTCACAAACTTTCTTTACAGTGAGAAATAAACAATAATCATCCTATAGAGTGAAACTAGTTGGATCTATACCGAATAAGAAAAAGCAATCGCCATAGCTATCCCCTTCTTAAAGTAAGGCAAAAATTTAAATCTCCACTAGTACCAATCAAATATGAACCAATACGACTTGTATGGTAGCCGATAAAACATGTTTGAAACTTCCTGTGGTAATAAATTGACCTATTTCCAAACTCTTTTTAAATGTAGAAATTCCTGAGCATATCCCCAAACCGATATGGGGGACATAAACAATTGATAAGTCAATACGTATGCAAAAAAGCCAAATATATTTTTTCTGATCTTAAGATCTAACCTTTGAAATACTTTTCGCTGAAAATGGTACATTGCATAATTGGTTAATAAAGCTAATGGTAAAACAAAAAGAATCGTCGCCCCAACGATATAATAATAGCCAAAGAAAGCCAGTATCAACCCAGGAATCCAAACAAAGCTGTATACAAAATCTAAGTAAGGAAAAATAAGATTTGTTCCTGTAAGGTACTTTGTGAAAATGGCTGGTTGATTCCAAGGTTTTACTTTTTTCAACGCTTCAATCATTCCTCTTGCCCATCTACTTCTTTGTCTTGCGAAATGGACTAACGTTTCAGGAACATCGGTAAATGCAACTGCAAGAGGCTCGAAATATACTTTACAATTCGTTTGTAACATTTTCCAGGTTAGCACTATATCTTCCCCAATAGCATCATCCCATCCCCCGAGTTCTTCAAGTGCTTCCCTTTTATATAAACTGAATGCTCCTTGAGCAACTAATGTTCCTTGATAAAATCCTTGAAGTCTTTTAATTGAAGCAATACCTAAAAAATAATCCCATTCCTGAATCTTAGTCCAAAAATTTTTGCGACTATTTCTAACAAGTACAGAGCCTGCAACAGCACAAAGATCTTTTGGTGCCGATAATAATCTACACACTAGGAACCGAACTGCTGATTTCGTTAAAAGCGTATCGGCATCAAGAGTAATAATCAAGGGGGTATCAGCCATGGCTAATGCCCGATTAAGAGCAAAATTTTTACCAGGCTTTTCTTCATGAATGACCTTTAAGTCTAAATGATATTCCTGACCTGCTTTCAGTGCCATGCTGCCAGTTTCATCCGTCGATGCATTATCGATTACAATAATGTTCATTTTACCTGTATAATCTTGCTGGGCAATATAACGAATAGTATCGGCAATGCCCTTTTCCTCATTTTTACAGGAAATAAAAATGGAAAGGGGATCTGTTGGATTGTGTACCTTAAATTCTGGTTGCTTATCAAAGAAAAGACTAATCACCATAAATGCGTTTAAATATCCAGGAAAATAGGCAATCGCAGCTATTATTAAAATCGAAGGAACTATTCCAATGATATGTTCTAAATCTTTAATCCAAGGAATAGAAAAATATACAGAAAAAAGGAACCATAAAAATGCGAATGCGTGACAAAACCAGAACTTCCAAATAACTGGAATATAGGATTGCTTTTTAGTTTTCATCTCAATCACCTATTAATAATTTCCCCATTTTTTAATCATTAATAAAATAATTGAATGACTAAAAATAAAAATCATTATCCTGCCCTTATTGAAGTAAACTCACCCGTTAGCACAACAAAAAAATGGATTGCCGCTGCAACTCCTTGTTCAGCAAAAGCACCCGTTAGTTTAAGTATATTTTTTCACAATCTTTTGCTTTGACCTCCTTTTATTTATCCCTATTAGATAGTTTTAAAACAATAATCTCAGGATGATTGAATAGCCTCTGAGGAAATATGCTATTTCCTAGCCCTCTGTTAACAACCATTGTTGAATTTCTTTTTTTGTACTTACCTGAAGAATACTTAGGAAAATATCCTTGATTGGGAGCGATTAAACCTCCAACTAAGGGTAACCTAATTTGACCACCGTGGGCGTGTCCAGAAAAAATTAAATCAAAATTATATTGTGTATATATCGGAAACAGTTCAGGTCGATGAGATAACAGTATCTTAAAGCCTCCTTGATTTTCAATACTATTTAATGCTCCTTTTAATTCAGTTCTAACCAGTTTACTCTCATCACCGTTATTTATAGCTGGGTCATCTATGCCAATTATATAAATATTATCATCACCAATATGAACCTTTTCCCAGCTATTTCGTAACACCTTAACGCCAAGTGTGGTTAAGTTCTTTTCAAGGGAGTTAAATTTTCTTGACCACCACTCGTGATTTCCAGTCACAAAATAAACTGGTGCAATTTTATTTATCTGCTTCATTAACGATATACTTGTTCCTTCGTCATAATTCTTTTGGTCAACTAAATCTCCAGTAAATACGATTAAATCTACTTTTAACAATTCCATTTTTCGGAATATAACCTTTTGATTTTCTCCAAATGCCTTACTATGCAAATCTGACAAATGAAGTATCCTAAATCCATTAAATTTCGATGGTATTTTTTTTGAACTATATTCCATTGTAGTAATGTCAATTGAGTTGTTTTCGTTATACAGATATTTCGATTCTGCCTGTACTTTAACTATTTTCAACGAAAAAAATGAAATAAATATTACTAAAAAACATAACCGTTTCATAATTCACCTCAGAATTATTCTTCCTTTTTGGTTATGCCCTTATTACGCTAACCTGCCCCGTTCGTATTATAAGGTTAGCCAGAATGCTAAATATTTCTGGTTGACCTTTTTTATTTTGGTCTTATTATATCAGTAGCCAGGGTATAACGTAACTGCCCGTGGGGCTTCGACCCCGTCAACTAAACCGTTCGCCCCCTACTTGTAGAAACATGATTGAGGCTGGTTGGGACTTAGATCTCGTAAAACAAGCGAAGCTGTGACACTGCATGGAGGAATTAGGGGTACTGGCAAATTACTAGTTTAGGAGGAGGATTTAGAATGAATCCAGTCGTTGGTCTGGATATTTCAAAAGGGGAAAGTCAAGTTCAAGCGTTTTTAGATAAAGGCAAACCATACCGAAAGAGTTTTAAAGTATCTCATACTGTTGAGGGGCTTAGTTATCTTGTAACGTTCTGGAGGATGTGAAAAATGAGTCTGGTAAGAAACCCTCAGTAATTCTAGAAGCTACAGGGCATTATCAAACTCCTGTTGTTCATTACTTGGAAGAACGAGGATATTTATTGATTATTATCAATCCATTGATTTCATACAAAGCAAGGGGTTCAAGTTTAAGAAAAGTAAAGACAGATGCCATAGATGCCTATCTTCTTTGTGAATTGTTTTATAAAGAAGAGTTAGAGCCTTATAAAAAGCGTGGTGTCCAATTATTAAATCTTCGTAATCTTACTAGACAACATGAAAATATAACAGGTGTGATGATCCAAACAAAGCTACAATTCCAGGCAGTGCTTGAACAAGTGTTTCCTGAATATAAAGGAGTTTTTGGGGATTTATATTCGGTAGTGTCGCTCTTAACACTTTCAGAATTCCCCTCTTCCGAGGACATTATTAAAGCGAGTGAGGGAACAATTAGAGACAAGATATTTGAATTATGTAAAGCCGATCAATTAGGTGGGCAACAGAAAAAGCAATTAAACTGAAAGCTGCGGCAGATCGAAATCCATTTGAAAAGGCAATTTATCAAAGTCATATTTTAAGCCTCGGTATGTACATTAATATGATTCTTCAATACAAAGAGCACCTATCAAAGTTGGAGTCGGAGATAGATGCCCTCGCTAAAGAAATTGAAGAATATAATATTATCAAATCTATCCCTGGTATCGGAGAAAAAATCGCTGCAACGATCATTTCAGAAATTGGGGAGATAGATCGATTTAATGATTATAAAAAGCTTGTAGCATTCGCTGGAGTCGACCCTAGTGTCTTTGAATCTGGTAAGTTTTCCGCCACTAAAAACCGATTCACTAAAAGAGGTTCCAGTCGACTTAGACATGCCTTATACATGGCTGTTCGTTGTGCCATTCGTGATTGTCGTAAAAAGAAAACAACGGATGAAGTTATCCCTCGTAACAAAAGAATGCGAGAGTATTACGACAAGAAACGTGAAGAAGGAAAACCATTTAAAGTAGCTGTAATAGCTTGTGTAAATAAGCTATTACATTGGATATTTGCCCTTTTTAAAAAAAAAACGACTTTCCAAGATATAGCGTAGAACCTAAATTAAACAAAAAAGCACAAAACCTTCCAATAGCGTAATTAACGGAAGGTTATTTGGCATGCACATTTTTAGTATATCATGTGATTTTTAAAATTTTTATTGAAAAATATTGACAAACTATTAGCTGGTTTACTTGAATAAGAAAAAAGCATTACCGTTGTTCCAGTAATGCACCCGAGTTTAAGTGTAATATTTCACAAATCCCCCCAAAATAGCTAAAAACGTCACAAGAAGGTGCATTATTCTTTAATGTCACCATTAGTATTAATCAAGAACGTCTCCCCTTTTTCATCAAATGCATGCTTAAAATCAAATGCAAAAGGAGTCGGACCATGCTTAATATAATGGTTGTATCTCCTGAATGCCTCCCCCCATGAGACATCCCTCACCATTTCTGTCCACCAAACTACATAAGATAGGTGTTTATCTGGATAAGGTTCTATCCATCTGCTTCTATCTCGTAATGCTTGCATATGCTTTCCTGAATAAGTAAAGCGATATAAGGATTGAAGGCTTCTCCATACAGTTAGTGTAAGAATAGGAGAACCCTTTCCTTTTATTGTTTCTTCAGGGAAAGGGACTCCTTCAGGTGAAAAGGTCTCTATAAGTCCTGATTTAGTTGCTTGACGATAAACTTCATTTCCCACTTGAAAAAATTCACGAGAGGCAGGGTGGTCATAGGGGTGGTTTAGCCTACCAACAGTATAGATTGAAACTAATGCCATAAATAGCCCTCCATCTATAGTCTTTTCCTAAGATATATTCAAGTAAAAATGTGGAAATTCCTTCTTCAGCTAACCTGCCCATATAGTTCAATAACGGCAATGAAAAACGACTGCCGAAAACAGCCCATTTGTTATGAAACTATAGCACCTGTTACTTTAAGTGTAGCATTTCACAAAGTTAGTAAAGAAAAATTAATAAAACCAACCCTATTCTATTATTGATAATGGTACTTTTTGGATATTATACTGGAGGTGAATTACTATTTAATAATGTAGGGAGAGATTTACCATGGAGGTAACATTTTCAGTAAGCAAATGGGATGAAAAGCCAGTAGACGACACTAGAAAGGAATTCCCTATTAATATTGCCCATGTAGAATATGATATTAATGGTGAATTAACAGGAAAAGCTTTTGTTGAATATTTATTATTTTATATAGACTCTACTATAGATGATGGTCACTTAGCCACTTCTAAAATTTCCGGATTTCTGCATTTTGAAGGAACTTACAAGGGAAAACATGGAACATTTACCGCTTTAGAGCAAGGGATATTTGATAAAGGAAATCTAGATTCTCCAGCAACAATCATCAAAGCTACCGGTGAATTAGAAAGCTTGATAGGGTCTTATAACTATAAGTTTACAGGTGAAACCAGTAAGATGATTCTAGACTTTAAATTCTAACAAAACAGTAAAAAGGGCATTTCTGTACTACCAGGAATGTCCTTTTGGTCAAAAGATTTTCTTCAACTCCTGCCATTTAGTTGAAGAAGAAAAAAGGATCGCCACAGTATTCCTTCATAAACTCAAGCACCCGTTAGTTGAACAAGATAACTTTTTTATTGAGTATTGTTTAATTTTCTTCTATTAATACTTTGAGGAGGTCGTTCAAACCAACCGTTATTTATCATAATACTCGCACCATCTTCTGCATAGGAGCCGGACTCAGCAAGCATCTTAGCATATTTTAACGGAAGATCGTGTCTTAAAGTCAATGACATAGAACCCCCATAATTAGCAATGCCAATGGCAGATATTGCTCCTACTAAGAACATCATTAATTTTTCGGAGTATGGCGGCGATGTAGATTTTGTTACTTCTGTACCCCAAGCCTTAGGAGCAGGGATACTACTTTCTGTAAGAACATTGTTTAAAATATTAATAAATTTTCTCGCTATTTCCTGTCCCTTAATAAAATAGTTTCTTATTTCAGGTGTATGAGCAACTTGACTGAAACCGATTAAAATAGTCATTCCTAGTTGATTATTATACAAATTTAAATATAAATGAGAAACTTCTTGGGACGTTAATGTTCTTCTTTCCCCAAACCAACCTCTTAAAAAACTCTCTTTTTCAACAAACATTGGTTTTTCATTTTCATAATCTAAATATGGTGGTTTAATATATATACCTTTATTTAGCATTACATTAGTAACTCTTTGTTTCAATTCAACTGATTCATAAATTGCCTTGCTGAAAAAATCTACGGTATCTTTCCGTGTACTTAATTGTAAAGCCATTCCGTAGTTTGCCAAGCCCCCTGCCCCCATATTTAGTAAAAAGTATAGATAAAAAATATCCGAAAAAAGGCGAGGTGTTTTTTTAATTACATCCTGTTCTATACTGAAACCGATTGGGACGAAATAATTCTCTAATGAGAAAATTCCTCTAATTTTATCAATATGTCTTCTTGAAATATTTATTGCAAATTCAATCTCTCCTCTAGCATCGCTATCCTCAATAGTTTCAAGAAAATGTTCGAAAATGCAAACAGCCGCACTATCGCTCATATACGTACTCCAGAGCGATGCGATTTCAGCTGAAGTTAAATTAATTTTAATATCATTTTTTTCTTCTTCCATAGCAAGTCCCCCAAAATATTTTGGTTATATTATCTTCCTAAGCTCCCCAATTTATGAGTGATTTTGAAATTTTTGGAATTTGATGTTTGGATTTATCTTTATTCCACTAACCTGCCCCGTTAGCACAACAAAAAAAGCTGCTGGTAATGACAGCTTTATTGTAGCTATTGCCCCCGAATGTGCTATAGCAATCAGGCGAGATCTACTAAAATTTCTCATAAACTTTAGACGTCCTATTGGGGGCATTCGATGAAGACATCCGACAGGGATGCTCATTCTACCGCGCTTTGCTTACGATTTCTTGAAAGAGATGAAATAGACGATGACAAACACCACGACTATACCGATGTTGACAATTAACCGTGCAGTGAAATGATGTCTTAAGAACAGTACATCGACACTCACGATAACGGCAATCATCACCACGATGAACAGCACACGGAACAGGTTCCCTGTCATTTTACTCCCCCCCACAGATGTATACCGTCGCTCTACCTATCAGGCACATGCTGGATGTGTCGCATAACTGCCCGTTTATTTAAGTGTATTTCTACACAAAGTAAACATTCCATTTTACTTTATTGGCGTAGCAACCATCCAAACATGCCCGAATGGATCTTCAATTTTTCCTACACGGTCTCCATGTGGTAAGTCCTGAATCGTCCTTAAGGCAGTAGAACCTGAACTCACTGCTTTTTCAACAACATCATCTACATTATCAACATATAAATAAATGATTACAGGTGTACCGCCAAGCGATTTTGCCGCTTTGTTGTGTCCAAGAAATTCATCCGCTATCATAATGCGTGCATTTCCAACTTTAATTTCTGAATGCTCAACTTTCCCATCGCTATTGACCATTCTAGTTACTTCCACGGCACGAAAGACATTTTTATAAAACTCTATTGCATTTTTAGCATCATTCACTGCTAACATCGGGATTGCACTAGCAATTTCTCTGCTCATTTATTAACTCCTCCATAAAAATCGTAATTACAAATAACAATTTTTGTATTCTCTAAGCTATGTATATAATCCTTCTTCAACTATTCTGCCACGATAGTTGAATAGAATCTCCCGTTTCAATTTCGAGAATGAAGTCAATAATTCCTGTAAAAAAGAAAATTTAGGGAGAGATGTATTTTGTTATTGTCAAAGGCATGGGAAACATATGAATCGGATAAACAAATTGAAGGATTTTCGCCACAAACATTAAAAGCATATAAACTCCAAGCCACATTACTTATTAGATATTTTAAGGATGTTAAACTTAATACTATAACTACAGCTCAACTTAAAGAATACCTTGCAAAGTCAAGCGAAACCTTAAAACCTTCAAGTGTGGCTCACCGAATACGTTTTATGAAATCATTATTTCGTTGGTCACATGAGGAGGGTCATATTTCAAAAAATCCCGCCGCCAAAATAAAGGAACCTAAAGCAGGGAAACGAATTCCAAAGTTTCTAACAGAATTTGAAATTGAACATTTACGTGAAGCCTGCACCAGCCCATTGGAGAAGGCTTTGTTTGAATTCATGTTTTCCACTGGGTGCCGTATAGGAGAAATTGTTTCCTTAGAGAAGAGTAGAATTAATTGGTCTTACCGTTCTGCTATTGTGAGAAGAAAAGGGGATAAGGAAAGGGAAGTGTATTTTAACATCCGCTGCGAAATTTGGCTTAAACGATACCTTGATCAACGCCAGGATGGCGATGCAGCCATTTTTGTTACAGAACGGTATCCTCATCGAATGAGTATTGCCCAGATGAGATATATCATCAAACGAATTTCGAATCGGGCACGGATCAATAAATCGATTCATCCGCACCAGCTAAGGCACAGTTATGCCACTCATATGCTAAATAATGGTGCACCTCTTGAAGTGATCCAGAGCTTAATAGGTCATGAGAAAAGTGAGACTACAAGGATATATGCACAGTTAAGTGGGAGTTTAAGGCGAGAACTTTATTGCAAGTATTTTTAAATTGAACTCATAAAGGCAATGCATTAAAAAGCATTGCTCTTTCTTTAATTCTCTCACCCGTTACTACATTAAGTGAAATATATTACATAATGTTCTGTCTAGGCTTTCTTTACAAAATATGGTCCAAAATCTGGTTCATGGGTCATAATAAACGTCCATTTATTATTCCAATCCATAATATAAATATCACTATAATCCATGTGATTATCCTGATATGGTAAATCTTAAATTGTAAGGGTTTTAGCATTTTCAACTAAATAAGCTTCATCGGTATATTGATAAAATATAGTACATTTTTTCTTCAATTGATTTTCAAAAGCTTTTATTGCTTTGTCCTTTTCAAGGCATTTTACCTTTTCCCAACTACATAGGTGCCACAGTAACGAGTCCATATAAATCGATTTTTGTTCTTCATTTGAAAGATGACTTGCAAAACATTCACGCCACTGCTGGCGTAAATATTGTCCCCACTTCGGTATTTTAAGTATTTCAATTCTTTATTTCGCATTTTTAGCCTCTTTCCACCATAAATAAGTCAAAATAATAATATTCAACTTTTTATATTAAATTTCCTTCTTAATCTTAATTGGGCTAAACTGCACTCGTTAGTCCAAAAAGAAAAAGAGATTGCCGCAGCAATCTCGATCTTAAACACGTCGAGTAGAAGGGAGCCTTTCTACCTTACGGTAGATTGGATTCCACCCCCCTCACAGAACCGTGCTTGCGCTATTAACGCACACGGCTCCTCCTAGTTATCATTTACAGAATGTAGCTAATCTCTTTTCTTAAATCGTATATATTCACTTTTAATCTTGGTGATGGAAGTGGATATTTATTAAGAAATAGACTGAATTTATCCCATTTAAAGGATTTCCTTTGGCTTCTTCTATTGAGCCATTTAAACTTTTCGATTTTATCTTTGAAGTTGTTAACATTTTGGGTATTATCAGTAATGCAATAATAGTTGTAATAACCTATAAGTGAGCGTTTAAATCTATCCATAATCAAATGAATATCTTTACTTCTATTACTCTTCAGCCATTCTTTCGTCTCTTTTAGTTTAGCTTGTACTTTCTTTCTGCTTGATTTCCGTTTCACACGAAATTTCCCTTGTTTACTTTTCCCACAATAGTGAGTAAACCCAAGAAAATCAAAGGTTGCTGGTTTATTTCTCCCTTGTTGATTTGCATTTTGCTCCGCAAACCGCCCGAAGGGAATAATTTTGGTTTTATCCTCAGCTATTTCTAAATTAAATTTCTTTAATCTCAACTTTAGAGATTGGAAGAATTGCTGGGCTTCACTTTTAGATTGGAAACAACAAACAAAGTCATCTGCATATCGTACTATGTATGCTTGTCCCTTGCACTGTCTCCTGACCCTTTTCTCAAACCACAGGTCGAGAACGTAGTGGAGGTATACATTGGCTAATATCGGAGATATTACTCCACCTTGCGGTGTGCCATTATCTGTTTGATATTTCTTACCTTCCTCCATGTATCCACCTTTAAGAAACCTACCAATTATTCTCAGTAAGGTCGGATCAGTGATTCGCAGTTTTAAGAACTCCATCATCCATATGTGGTCAACGTTATCGAAGAATCCTTTAATATCTACATCTACTACATAATTTACTGACCTCTTTTCAATATAGAAGTTCAGTATTTTCAAAGCATCATGGCAGTTACGATTTGGGCGGAATCCAAAGGAACAGTCTAGAAAGTCATTTTCATAAATTGTATTTAGTATCTTTGTAATGCCTCTTTGAACAATTTTATCTTCATGTTCCGGTATTCCCAATGGTCTTTTCTTGTTTGAATTGAGCTTTGGAATATACATTCTCCTTACTGGAACAGGACGATAGCTTTTGCTTTTAAGCCTACTTACTAAATCCTCTATATTTTCTTCTAAGCTTTCACCGTATTGCTCTTTGGTTGTACCGTTAATACCTGTTGCCTTCTTATTGGGTAGTTCGAGGTGACATTGAACCAATGCTTCCTTATTTAATAGATGTGCAAGAGATGAAAATTTCATTTTAGAATCAGATTTTGCTAATTCTGCTATCCTTAGTAGTTTTGTTTCCATTTATTATACCTACCTCTATGTGTAGTAAATGTGTCCCTAGTAAGGGTGATAACTGGTAGCTAGCCTTTCCTCCATCGGCATTACCCAACTTCATTGGTACTACTCTGCTATCCGACTCCCTACATCGGCATTTGGTTTCCTTGCTTATTATCGCTTGTTGACCATACTCTTCTAAAAAAAAAAAAAAGAAAAGACCGGTAGGGTCTCCCGAGTTGCCGTATCATATCAATGTATAACGTGCCAAGGTCTCTGACTCCAGAGAGGTTTTATCCTTCTCGTCCCTAACGAACGATAAAATGTAGCTTTCTGCTGTGCTTAAGGCATCAGCCCTCTCGATTTACTAACATTATGGAGCTCAATCCCTTCAACCATTTGGCTTTCGGCCCGCTGTCGGGTAGAAAACAAGCGCGCGCAATCAATATTTATAGATTCACGTTTCTTGTAGCCCCCCTACGATCCCGGACGGTCGGATTTCCCGAGTCCGGTTCTGACCTTGGACTGCATCACATACTCGCCTTCCCAAATAACCGCAGGGTTAAATGTTGGTACACATATTCCCCCATCAACTATTGGTTTACTTGTATGCTAGTCTATGAACAAATAATAAAAGCTCAGTGTCTTTGAAGTTCTGACTGCCCAAGTGCCCAGAGGTCCTTCGCTCCAACATAGGTGTTACCTTGATGGAAGTGCAATTTTCTTACACTTAAGAAGGCATTACCCTTCCCTCATCGCTACTACGACCTCATGCGCCAGTCCTAAATCATCCTACCATTTTCTATTAGCCTCTTATATGATAGGTCTTTATTGGTTAGTACCTTCCCAATTTGAAGTAGGACCTTCCCGTCGTTATCTCTGAGAATCTTTCCACAGATGCCAGAACCCATACCCCGGCTGCTCTTACGGTGCATTTGACCGTTTCTTCCCGTAAGACATCGGTCTTCCCCCGTTAGGCAAAGGTCGACGCTATGCAAAACATCCCTCGAACAGTTTCTTAGAGGGGCGTAGATTTCGGGATTGCAGTATTCGTTAAATCCTTCTGGCCTCTGTGTTTGCTCGCCACACAGACTGTTCCGACCTTTTTCTCTCTGTGTAGAATAGGCCGCCGTGACTTTTACTTCCAAGCAGAACGTAGTTCGTTACCTCCCCACGCATTGGATATGCTAGTCATCCGAATCGGTCAATTGATGACAGGAGACTTTCACTCCATAAGATTCTCAGCCTTGACGGCTGCTCCACCTAACTGTCTACGCTTAAAGACTAAAGTTACCTTTAGCCCTCCAAGACTCGCTACGAGCGAATGGCTAGTTCTTACTCGACGGGAATCCCACCCGTTATATGATACGACCTATGCTCGGCCGCACAAGCACCCGTTAGTTGAATAGTGTTCTAATATTTTTTTAAGATTCCATATATAAATCCAATTAAAATAGTAATGGCATAATACAAATACATTTTTTTAGCTTTCAAATAATAATCCGCCTTTAACACTTTATTAACCTTTGACTCTTTAAAAACTTGATTGAAGTGTTTATAAGTTTTTATGCCTTCATAAATAGACAAAGCACCAAAAATAATAAGTAATATTAAACTAACAGATTTCAAAATCATTATCCCCACTTATTATATCCCCCTAAGATACACTGCTTCTTTCATTTAATTTTATAATATTTTCTTACATTAAATAAGGGAAATCTTATACAACTAAACTGCTCTTTACTTGAATAAGGAAAAGGCGATCTTTCTTTATTGACCCCTCCTTATATGCCATTAAGTATAAATAGTCGAATGATATAGGTTCTTTTTTATGAAGAAATTACCTGTTATTGATTTTTGTATTTAATCCATCCTATTTATTGAGGTGAAAATAATGGAAAATAGAAATCCTGTTGAGTATACGGGGAAAGTCTTAGATGAAAGAAATGACCTGACTGGTCCTGACGATGAGGGAAAGAGACCATATCCAGAACGACCAAAACAAGTATCTATACAGCAACCAAATAGTAAAAGTATGTAATATACCGAAGGGGTATTAAGAATACTATAGGTGAAATATAACTTTATTAGGCTGCCAGCGTGGCAGCTTCTTTTTTCACGATACTGCCCCTTTAGCATAATAACAACTGCTGTTTTAATTCCGTCATTCAGATCAACAATTCCTGTAAAAAAGAAATTTACGGGAGAGATGAAATTGTTATTATCTAAAGCATGGGAAAGATATGAAGCTGATAAACGAATTGAAGGATTTTCGCCGCAAACATTAAAAGCCTATCAGAACTACAATCCGCCTTACTTATACGCTTTATTAAAGATGTTCAACTTGATACAATCACTACGGATCAATTAAAAGCATACTTAGCCAAATCAAGTGAAAGCCTTAAACCTGCCAGTTTAGCTCATCGGATTCGTTTTATGAAATCATTGTTTCGATGGTCACATGAAGAAGGACATATTCCCAAAAACCCCGCAGCTAAAATAAAAGAGCCTAAAGCTGGAAAACGAATCCCCAAATTTTTGACCGAAATGGAAATCGAGCATTTACGGGAAGCCTGCAGTAACCCAATTGAAAATGCACTGTTTAAATTTATGTTCTCCACCGGATGCCGATTCGGGGAGATTGTCACCTTAGATAGAAACAGAATTAATTGGTCTAACCGTTCAGTCGTTATAAGAGGTAAAGGTGATAAGGAGCGGGAAGTCTACTTTAATATCCGCTGCGAAATCTGGTTAAAAAGGTACCTGGATAATCGTGTAGACCAGGATCCTGCTATTTTTGTCACGGAACGCGATCCCCATCGAATGAGCATTGCCCAGATGCGGTACATTATTAAGCGGATTTCCAACCGCGCTGGCATTAACAAGGACATTCATCCGCACCAACTTCGTCACAGCTATGCAACTCATCTTTTGAATAATGGAGCACCGCTTGATGTTATTCAAAGCTTATTAGGGCATGAAAAAAGCGAAACGACCCGGATATATGCCCAACTGAGTGGAAGCATCAGGCTTGAATTATATAGGAAGTATTTTTAGCGACAGCGTTGCTTTATTACACTCTTGCACCCGTTAATTGAATAAAGAATACATTTAACAATACTGCTTTGAACAACTAAGTAGAAAAACAATTTACACTGATTTTATCTTATTTTCATTTGTAATTATTTTTTCCACAATGTATTGATAGCCATAGATAAAAATTGATAATAATACACAAATAAAATACCAAATGGTATGATTTATTTTTTTAAATTTAAATATATCAAATTTTTCCCACATAGAACCAAGTATAAAAGCATTAAAAATATTCGCAATGGCATTGGTAACGAGGTATTTTGGGAAATTACCGTAAGCTAGTTTAAAAATCCATAGCGTTGCTACAAAATATGGTCCTAATATGTATGAGAAATCTACATTACCAGGGGAAAGTGGATTTTTATTTATCCACCATCTTCTCTTATTTCCGATGACACTAAAGACACTTAAAAATAAGTTAATAAAACTTGCTACGGGTAAATACCTTACAAGTGATTTTTTATCCATAAACAGAACAGAAAGCCATGGAATGATTATCATAGATAACGAAAATGCTTTCTTTTTATTCATCTCAACCAACTTCCTCCGGAATGTTTTTTTTATCATTCCTCAGGCTTAGCTTTTTTATTATCACTTATTCATCTATCCTGCTTCGTTAGCGGAACAAGAAAAAAGGATCGCCGCAGCGGTCCCATATTTAACTCTTGCACCCGTTACTTTAAGTGAATTAGTTCACAATATTTATTTTTGATTCTTTCTTGAAAGATAATGAACGTATTTATAAAAGCAAATTAAAATTATAAAAAGTACAGGGTAAGCTATAATTGAATGCCAAAATTTCCAACCGCTATAGTAGAAGGTTCCACTCCATCGGAATAGTAATTCGTATATATTAGCAAAGATTGACCAACAAGAAATATAAATAACCTTACTAAACATCTTCTTTTTGAAAGGAAACATATTTAAAAATACTATACTAACGGCTGGATAAATACCAAAGACGAAAATAAAAGTTTTCAACTCAGGACCTTTGTTAAAATACCCATACAAGTCATAATTTAAGCTAAAAAGGATATCTGCTGTCATTTGTAAAACTGTGGAAAACAAGGTGGTGGTTAGAATTTCAATACCAGATAAGAGTTTTGGTATAAATATTGCAATAAGATTAAACACAATAACTGAAATTATGAGAAATGTCACTATAATTTACCCCTAACAACTTTGAATTTCCATTTCTATATTTTATCCCTCATTTTTTGAATGTATTAATGGTTCACTCTTGTCTTGTTCAACTATCCAGAACGTTAGCACAAAAAAAAGGCTGCCGCAGTAACCATCTTCAACATAAGCCCCCGTTACTTAAATAAGCAACAGACTTTTATTGCTTAAAATCATCGTATTGTATTGTGAATATATACACTTTATGTTATTCCTGCATTGGTCGAATGATAATTTTATCCTCAAATTAGAATTGCATTAATCAATTCAAGAAGTAAAAGACTATTTAATAAAGGAGGATAATTAATGAAATACAAAGCAGAGAAAACGATCGAAATTTCATCCTGCATAATTGTGTCATTATTATTAATAAAATTAACACCAAAAAATAAAATTCGTGAATCACTAGTCGTATTTTTATTTAAACAAGCACTAACATGGATTTTTGGATTACTAGTTGTAGAAAAAAACTTAATTTCCTATCCATTTCGCTTCTTTTTCAAAAAAGCAAATAAAGCTTCTTTTTCATTTGAATACTTTATATATCCTGGACTGTGCGCCTTATTTAGTTTGTACTATCCAAAAAATAAATCTAACCTTATAAAAACCCTTCATTACTGTATTAGTACTTCTGTAATAGTCATCTTTGAAATAATTGCAGTGAAATATACAAAATTAATTAAATATAAAAAATGGACTTGGTATTGGAGTTTTATAACAATTTGGATAACTGATTACTTAACACAAGCTTTTCACAACTGGTTTTTTAAAACTAAATTTCATGAATAAAAAGGGGCAGGTAGACTGCCTCTTTTTGCCTTAATTTAAATACACGATAAGAGTCAAAAACGACTTTAGTCTTGTTGAACTAATCTGCACGTTACTTCAATAAGAAAAAGCATTACCTTTTTTTCAGTAATGCCCCCATTAGCCAACCATGCAGCGCAAAAAACGCGCTGCACCACAGCGAATGAAAATGAACTATAACCGTCAATACTGCAACTACGGCTGGGAGAAGAAGGTCGATAAGCTATGGTGCCATTAGAGCCCATCCGTTAGTCTGACTCCAACGACCACGGTGCATCACAGACTGTCGCTCCCTTACGGGAAGCACTTATGGGAGATTAATCCTGTTCTGGTTATTGCACCAGCCTCCATTTATATTTGCCGTAGAAAGGATGTTCTCAATGGAAGTCATCATTGAACGTGCATGCGGTATGGATGTCCATAAAGATAGTATTACTGCATGTATTATCACACCAAAAGGAAAGGAGATTCAAACATTTTCAACCAAAACTGTTTTTCTATTAAAAATGATTGATTGGATTAAAGAACATGGATGTACTCATGTGGCAATGGAAAGCACAGGTGTTTTTTGGAAACCGATTGTTAATATTCTTGAAGCCGAAGACATTGTGTTTTTAGTTGTGAATGCACAACATATGAAGGCAGTTCCAGGACGTAAAACAGATGTAAAAGACGCTGAATGGATTGCCAAGCTTCTTCGTCACGGATTACTTAAAGCTAGCTTCATTCCAGATCGAAATCAGCGAGAGCTACGAGAATTGGTTCGGTATCGTCGGAGTATTATCGAAGAACGTGCTAGACAACATAATAGAATTCAGAAGGTTCTAGAGGGTGCTAATATTAAACTTGCTTCTGTGGTATCTGAAATTATGGGTGTTTCCTCTAAAGATATGCTTCGAGCCATTGGAAATGGTGAAGATGATCCTGTTAAACTAGCTAGTCTTGCTCGACGAACCTTAAAGAAAAAGAAAGACGATCTTGAACTCGCTCTTAAAGGCTATGTCCGTCCTCATCAACGAATGATGATTCGAACGATTCTTACACACATAGATTTTCTAACCGAACAAATTGATTTGCTTGATCAGGAAGTTTCCGAAAGAGTCAAATCATTTCAGGAAGATATTGAACGATTAGATTCAATTCCTGGGATTGCCACTCGTATGGCTGAGCAAATCTTAGCTGAAATTGGACCCGACGTCAAAAATCAGTTTCCAAGCGCAGCTCATTTATGTTCGTGGGCAGGACTAGTACCTGGACATAATGAGAGCGCTGGAAAAAGAAAATCAGCGAAATCCAAAAAAGGAAACAAATATTTAAAATCAGCTTTAACTGAAGCAGCCCAATCCGTCAGAGGATCTAAAAATTATCTTGGTCATATGTATAGACGAACGGCTGCACGAAAGGGAAGCAAAAAAGCAGCCATAGTCGTTGCCCATGCTATGTTAAGAATCTCCTACTATCTTTTAACTCGGAAAGAAATGTATGTTGACTTAGGAGAAGATTATTTTGATAAACAAAAACAGCAATCTATTGTTCGTCACTCCATGCGAAGACTTGAAAGTCTAGGTTATACAGTATCAATAAAAGAACCTGAAGTTTCCTGATCCAATCCAACATATAACCATTACCAAAAATCAGGCGCTCTCCCTTTTTTTAAAAAACGAATGAGCTGCGTCTTCTTTAGTATTGCCATTTTCCTAGAAAGTCAGAATTTATTTTCATGGGAGTTTAAGTGAAATTCTTCACAAAATATCTGGAAGAAAGTTGCTTAAGTCCTAATGTAATAAAATAAGCCCTTCCTGTTTTTATGCAGAAGGACTTGAATATGGATTATAATTGTTTCTATTTTTTTATTAATTCATCCCTATCAGGAGCCATAGGAGGCTGTTCTAGCCATCCATTTTTAATCATTATATTAGCCCCATCATCAGCATACAAAGCTATTTCAGCAGTAAGCCCTATATAATGCAGACCTAAATCCCTTCTAGGACTCACCGCCATACTTGTACCATAAAATCCAATACTTAGGGCAATATGGGATGTAGTATAGTACATCATAAGTTTATCTGAAAAAGTATAAGCTGTAGACTCTGTTACATCTGAATCCCATGACATAGGTACTGGAAGGTAATCCTTTCTCAGTATAGATCCAAAAACATCACAATGCTTTTTTGCAATTTCTACACCTCTAAATAAAAACTTAGCTACCTCTTTTGACTGTGCAACTTGACTAAATCCTATTAAGGTTGCAACTCCAAAAGCATTTCTTTGAAAATTAACATAGAGGTTTGATATTTCTGTTCCTATTAATGGTCTCTTTTCCCCAAAAAAGCCTTTAAGGAAACTTTGTTTTTTAACAAAATCAATATCATCTGGTATAGGTAAATAAGGAGACCTGATATAAAGACCTTTAGATAATAAAAGCTCTTTTACTTCCCTAAGAAAATTTATTAATTGTGAAATACACTCACTAAAATGACTGTAAACATCTGCCCTAACTGATACTGACAGATGGATACTGTATCCTTGCAGAGCAATTTGTGATGCTTGATGGAGGTAATTCAAAAAATATGTGTCTGAATACAAACTAGGAGCATTTACATTTACATCCTCAATAAGTTTAAATCCATAAGGTATTGGGTACTTTTCTTTGTTGAAAATCTCAGTTAGTGTTTTAAGATTTCCTTGAGCAATTTCAAAAGCATGTTTGACTAATGCCTTAATCTCTTCATCCTCAACTATGGTTAAAAAGTATTTAAACTGACAAGCAATGGCAGTATCATTAATATAGGATGTCCAAAGAGCTGTTATCTCTCCTGATGTAAGTTGTACATGATTGCCTTCCTCCATAAATAAACCTCCATCTAACCAAACAATCCTTTTTTGTACAATATTCCCTAACTTTTCTAACAATATGTGATTAAAAAAGCCTTCTGCTTTATACAGTAAGCTAAAACAATTTATAATTACTTCCTATCCATTTCTGCCCAATTAACACAATAAAAATGGGACCGTCGCAGCAACCCCATCTTAAACATAAGCACCCGTTAACTTAAAAAAATTTTGAACTAATCACTGAAATCTTTAAATAGTGTCTCTATTTCTTTAACATCATAAAAGTCGCCATCACTTATGAACTTTTCAATTTCTATTGTACCATCATCCATAAACTCAACTTCCCAACGTTGCCCTGGTACAGTAATTTCAACCATAATGGCTTCATTTCTAACTTTATTTAGTTTATAAAATATATTGCTGTCTTCTAATTTATTAAGGAAATGAATTAACTCCTTAAGCCCCACCAAAACCATCCCCCTTATTAGGTACAATACAGTTTATATTCTAAATCCTTATTGAACTATCCTGCATCTTTAGTTCAATAGCAAAAAGCCACCAATGATATGGCAGCTGGATCTTAAACTATTGCACCCCGTTTGTTTAAGTGTAATCCTTCACAATCTTACCCCGCTAGTGAAGAAGATTACTTTTCTGGATTTATTTTATGTGTGATTATGGTACCATCTTCATTAACTATTGCTATAAGACCTTCATCACTTTTCACCTCTGAAACTGTCAGATGCTCTGACAAATCTGGTGAGCGATAACCTTCCGTACTTGGAACATTCTTTCCTGCAATTAAATCTTCCATAGTAAGGATTCTTTTTTGGGGGTCTTTTCGATCAAAGGCATCTTCACCTAAATGCATCTTAACTTTTTCCTGAATTTCTAATATTTCTGGAGACTTTCTTACATGTTCGTCTGATGTTAAAAGCATAAAATAATTTTCAGCAAATTCTTCAACTTTACACGGAGCAGTTTCAATAACTTCTATACCAAACATTTTAACATAGGGTAGACCAAATAATGTCATCCAACCTATATCACCAAGGCAGGTCTTATAAGTAAGCCCTGGACCAGGTGCACCACAAAGTTTTGAGATATGACAAGCAAATCCAAATACGCTATTTGACCAAAGAAATAACTTTTGTACCAATTCTAAAAATTTTCTTGTTCCGTTTTTTTTGGTTATAAAATCTGTTTTTATCCAAAGTGAAATTGCAGTATCATTTCTTAGCCCCCATTCAATTGAACCAGTATATTTAGGATGATGTAAATCAATATTATAAAATGACATTTCTTCTCTTGATTTTATCCATAATTTTTTTGCATTTTCAACTGAGTATAGAGTTTTATCCGAACCACAAATGCTTATTTTTTTAGGCAAATATGTTTCATCAGTTTCTTTCAGAATTTGAAAAAATTCTTCTACTACATTGACATGCTTAGGTGTTTGAAATCCATAACACATAAAATGAACTTCATCAGGTTTTTTTTACCATACCTCTAACCATCCTTTTTACTTTTTGACTGCTCCATTATCGATTCAACAACAGGATAGTTAATCCTTATTGTACTATCCTGCTCCGTTAGCGGAACAAGAAAAAAGGATCGCCACAGCGGTCCCATATTAAACTCATGCCCCCGTTAGCCATCCATGAAGCACAGCTTCACCACAGAGGATGGAATTTTAACCCGTTCTTCCATGGTAGTTTCCGTCAATCATCCCTTCTTCTTTTTCAACTTAATCATTTTGAACTTTAATTTGTTAATCTATTGCAGTGGCACAGATGTGCATTGGATGGAATGGGGAGAGAATGGTTCAGTAGATTAAAGTTTCTAAAAAAGATTGACAAATTAGTGAATTTTTCCTCGAAGAAATGACAGTGATTTATTAATATACTATAATGCACATATGAATGAAGCAATTCATATAGGTTTTTACATACAAAAAATAATGAGGTATTGATTCCCATGACACAAACGAATAATCAACAGTACATTCAGAAAAGCAATAAAAACTTTGCTGTGCTAATTATTTCCATTTCCATCATTGCCAATATTATAATTCTGGCGCTGTTCTTTACGAACATAGGTTATAAAGGAAAAGTAACCTGGGATGTAAATATTTTACCCCGGCTGAATGCCATCTTTAACAGCTTTACATTCATTTTTTTAGTCGCTGCTTTCATTGCAATAATGAAAAAAAATGTAAATGTGCATAAAGGCTTTATTCTGGCAGCTTTTTCTTCCACTTTTTTATTTTTAATTTCATACTTGACCTTCCATTATATATCTCCTGAAACAGCAAGATATGGGGGGCATGGTGCCATTAGAACGATTTATTTCATCATTCTCATTACACACAGCTTTTTAGCTGCCATCATCGTGCCGATTGCTCTTTTTGCTCTGGTATGGGGATGGACGATGCAAATTACAAAACACAAAAAAATTGTCCGCTGGGCAATGCCAATCTGGCTGTATGTAAGTATAACCGGCGTTATCGTTTACTTAATGATGGCACCTTACTATTAAGAGGAACTTTCTGATATGTTCATGTTTGTCATAAACATAGCTGATATAAGGAGAAATCTCCTCACAAAAAAGCTTGGGAAATTCCCCAAGCTTTTTGCCTTTAATTTTTTACAATAATATATTGAATGCTAACAATTTCATCTAAGAAAATACCTGTACTAAATCTATATTGTCCTTCTTCCACTAAACTGCAACCGTTAACATAACAAGCAAAAAAGACTGCCGCAGCGATCCATCTTGAACTCTTGCGCCCCGTTACTTTAAGTGTAATTCTTCACAATATTGTACGTGGAGAAAACATTTAGGAAAATAAAAAGAAAAATGCGATTTGGTGCAGAGCTCGAGAAGGTGATCGCGAATGGAGACGACATCTGTGAAAAAGTAAAGGAAATTGAAAAAGCCCAACTCGGATGAGTTGGGCAACAAATGCCAATGAACCCATTTAATTTTAGAAAAAAAAGGTTGCAACTGCCTTGCTTTTTAACTCATCCCAGTTAATAGGAAAAGAAAAAAATACCCAATCACGGGGATTTTATTGAACTACTTAGAGTTAATGATTCGTTTGCTGAATTCGATTTAAAAAGACAGATAAAGTTTGTTCTAAATTTTTCAATTGACCCCTATCCATCGACATGGTTTCTAATAACCTTGTGGGAATACATTCTGCTTTGTTTTGCAGTCCCTCACCCTTTTTTGTTAGCGAAATGATGACACTTCTTTCATCCTCTAAAGATCGCCGGCGTTCAATGAGATGATTCCCCTCCATTCGCTTCAGCATTGGAGTCAAGGTTCCTGAATCTAAAAATAATCTTTTACCTAATTCCTTTACCGTAACGGAATTTTTCTCCCATAGTACCAACAATACAAGGTATTGAGGATATGTGACATCTAGCTCTTCCAGTAAATTTCTATATAATTTTGTGATCTCTCGTTCTACAGTGTAAAACTTAAAACAAATTTGGTTCTCGAGCTTTAATTTTTCATTATTCATTTCTATTTCCCTTTCTTTTTGCTTACCTATCATTATAATACACAAATCCGTCTTTTTAAAACACAATTAAATTGTCAACAATTAAATTTTCTACAATTTAATTGTTGACTTCTTTATAGAGTAGAGGTAAGATGAATTTGCGTTATTACATTGTGCACAATTTAATTTTATAAAATATAAAGGGGAGATTTTAAAATGGAAGCAATGTATACAGCAAAAGCTACTGCAGAAGGTGGCAGAATAGGGAAAGTAAAAAGTAGTGATGGTACTCTGGATTTAGCTCTATCAATGCCTAAATCTCTTGGTGGGCAAGAAAAGGAAAATGCAACAAATCCTGAACAATTATTTGCCGCTGGATATGCTGCTTGTTTTGATAGTGCCTTAAATTTAGTAGCGAGACAATCAAGGAAACGTATTATATCTAAAGTTACCGCAGAAGTATCGATTGGAAAAGATCTGGATGGGGGATTTAAGCTAGGGGTAGTGTTAAATGTAGCTATAAACGGCATTTCTTTGGAAGAAGCAAAAGAATTGGTTGAGCAAGCACATAATGTTTGTCCATATTCTAAAGCAACTAAAGGGAATATTGACGTGGAATTAAAAACAAAACTATTTTGATATTTGCAATTTGACAATGGGATAGGCACCTTAGCCTATCCTATATTATATAAAAATGCTTTGTTCAAATCGATTTAAACTTCTTTTTTTGGTTTTCTCCAAAAATCTCTTTAGATTCTCCAATACATATCCACAAGTCTGTGCGCTACCCTGTTTTCTTCTTCGGTTTTAAGATGATCCTAAGCAATGGTAAGATTTGTTGCTACATTTTCTTGACCCTACGCATGATTCTTTGGAGATATTAATTTACGCTTCTGTAACTATCCTGCTCCGTTAGTCGAATAAGAAATAAAGTAGGGAAACCTTTCTCAAGGCTTCCCCCTTATCAAACCGTACGTGCCCTATTAAGGCATACGGCTTACCAAATGTTACAATTTAATCAAGAGGATGCATTCCAGGCATTTTGCATCTTTTGGACACGGTGAGGTGTGAAATATCACCTTTTGCTTTTGCTCGTTTGATTCGATTCTGAATGTCTCTTTTAACTTTTCTGGACATATCACTTAGGTATTGTTCCTTTGTGTATCCATATGCTTTATTTAAATAGAGCCAATAAGTTGGAATCAGATTGATGTTAAGAAAGAAGGCATTATTCCAAATACTTTGCATCTTCATCCCTTTTCTTTGGGAAGGATGTCTATGAATAAAAGCTACTCTTAGTCTTTTCATTATGTATCCATCTAAAGATTTCAGGTTTCTTCGAACCCACCTTGTAATACAGTGGTTTGGAATCCCTCGACTAATATTATCTTTTATAGCATTAACTATAGTTAGGTAATAGTTGACCTTCCCTCTGATAATTGGGTTCACTCGCTCAATCCACTCTTCCTTACTCAGCGTAAGCGTTTTACGGGTCTTGTCCTTTATTTTCGACCGAAAATCTTTGACGGATTCTTCCTTTGGAGTTACATGAAATTCTAGCTTGTTATCTTTCTTACCTTTTCTCCAGTGATGGAACGTGAAACCTAGAAAATCAAAATCATCCTTCTTAAAGTTGACGATTTTAGTCTTTTCTTTAGATATCTCAAGTCCAAGTTCTTTCAACTTATCCCTAGTTATAGAAGCTGCACTCTCGATGCTATCTTTCGATTTTGCAAAGAGGAGAAAATCATCCGCATAGCGGACAAAACGAATGTTGTTCAAGTCCCATTCCCAGTCAAGTTCATTTAAATACACATTTGCTAAAAGTGGTGAAATTACACCACCTTGAGGGGTTCCATAATCCGAGTGGATTAGTTTGCCTTCTTCCATGTGTCCAGCCTTCAGCCATTGTTCAACCAACCCTAGGACCGTACGGTCCGAAACATATTTCTTAAGAACTTCGATTAGTTTCTTATGAGGGATATTGTCAAAGAATCCTTTTATATCACAATCGTAGATATGATTGTAGCCTTGCTCAATATTCCACAGAATTATTTGTAAAGCTCTTTGAACTCCACGATTCGGTCTGTAACCTACTGACCAACTATGAAATAGATTATCTTCAAATTTGGGCTGAAGTACGTTCACTACACTTTGTTGTACAATGCGATCTTCAATTGTTGGTATTCCAAGTGGTCGTTTCTTCCCATTCTTCTTGGGAATGTAAACTCTCCTTACTGGCTGAGCTTGATAGGTCTTTGCCTTTAATCTGTCTAAAAGTGCCATGATGTTTTCATTTAAATTAGCTTCATAACTTTCTATTGTTTCTCCATCGATACCGCCTGCACCCTTATTAGCTTTCACTTGTTCAAAGCATTGGGTTAGTCTTCGGTCGAATAATATTTGTCCATAAACACTGTGTAGCTTAAATTTCCACTCTTGATTCATTGCGTATTCCACGCCTTTCCTTGATGTACATTCAAACGGTTTTACCGCAGTAACATGATTGTTAACATTACATCTTGTTCATGACTTGGAGCCATAGGTCATTCCCCTTCCGTTCACTTGATGTTATGGTCATCAAGTTACTTCCGTACTATGAGAATGTCTGACTACTCCACCCATTCTTCGTCACTTCGGGTTACCCTTATAGACTAGAACCCTGCCTGTTCGGTAGGGTGGAGTTCTCACGGGGTCATCGCATTTCCCTTCTAAGCATACCCTGCACCATCACGCTATAAGTCACATTTCCTCGTTCTGACTTCTAAAGGAAATGCCTTTTTGAGAGGGCTTCCTTACTTTTCGAAAAGTCGCCAACTTATCTCGCCGCCGTGCTTCACACTTATTGCATTAGGGTCTACCTATTCGCTTACGGTTCTCTCGATTTACCGCATCTCCTTCAGACAACACCTCACGGTGTTGCCCTAGATTAAGCTTCCCGAGCTAGGTCAGTCTCCTCGGGTATGGATTTTCACCATCTGGGATTCATTTTCATTATCCTCTCCAAGTCGTTTCACCGAGATGACGTCTCTTTCAGATAATGAAAAGAAAAAAAGATCGCCGCAGCGATCAATCTTGAGCTCAAGCACCCGTTCGTAAAAATGTATTTCAGCAGGTACGTTTGCATTTTTATATATATGAATACAACTGAAGGAGGAAAAAGATGAAAAGCCGTTTTCCACTTTAAAATCAACATGCAAAAAGGGATGTCCCAGAAGGATCTGACCCCTCTCCACACTCAAAGTACACTCCATTAATCTCTTACCTGTTTTACTGGGTAAATCTTACCGTAGCTTCTCTGATACAGCTTCTAGTTTCCAATACTGCTTTACAACGGAACGTTACTCTTACATGTAAATCAAATGTACCAGTTCCAGCTACTTCTACTCGGTCGTTACCAACTTTACGTGAATTTCCTACTATTCTTGGCGGATTTCCCGAAATCGGAGGAATAGGAGTTAATGACCATTCATATATAATATCCGAATCACTACCAGAACACAAAAATCCGCATTCTAAATCAGCATCAGCAAAGTATACACCAGAAATGCTTGTACTTTTAATTCCTGGGGGTCTTAGGCGAGAGCCAGAACAACAACTATTCTCTTCACCTACTTTATTACAGACGCAATTACAATTCCTTTGATCTGCCCAACCAGGGTCTCTTCTACTATCTAACAATTATCCTATCACCTGCCTTTATAGCTTGTACTATCAATATATTCAGGATATACTAGCTTTCTTGGACAAATTTACCCAAACGACATATTTAGTTTCTCTAGACAATCGAAATAAACTGTCTTCAACAAACTACTCGTTATTACAACATGGAAAAAGCGATTCCTCTTTAATTCAAGAATCGCAGTTAGTCGAATCAAATATTACATTATTTATATCACATAAAATAAAATTACCTTTTCCATTATCAATGATTTAAATTTGTCAGTTTCAAATTGTGAATTATTGATTTTTTCCTTTTTTATTTCTAACATATCCAAAATTTCTCCTTCTATCTTTCTTCTAGCTTCCAACACTTTCAGAGTCCCTTCAAACCCTTCGTAACCACACTGTTTTCCTTAACCTTGTTGAGTGTAGTATTCGATAAAAAATGAAGACCATTCTTTTAGGTCTTTCATCGAATACTTTTTTTAAATGAAAACTCGAGGTCATCTTGTTCTATATAAATTAATACTTGATTTAAACTCTCTATTATGTTCGCTAATTTGAGAATATAATTTACAACTTTTTCTTTTTTCTCACCACATCTTACCATTCCCATAGTTAATGGATTTTGAATAAAATAACTTTCAAAAATAAATTAGTTTTAGCAATTTATTTCACTGTATAATATAAAAAAAAGACCGATTCATCAAAATTATCGGTCTTTCAACTCTAAATTAATGTTAGAGGATGGTTTAGAGTTGTGAACATAAGTATGCTATGGTAAAACAGAGATACAGCCCAAGAGGGTGTAAAGTTTTTTTAGGAGTGTTAAAAAATGAATAAATCAGAATTAGTTAACAAGGTAGCTCAATCAGCTGATCTCACACAGAAGGAAGCATCCAAAGCTGTAGATGCAGTTTTTGATACCGTTTTGGAAGCATTAAAAAATGGTGATAAGGTTCAATTGATTGGCTTCGGAAACTTTGAGGTTCGTGAACGTGCTGCTCGTACGGGTCGAAATCCACAAACTGGTGAAGAAATTCAGATAGAAGCCGGAAGAGTTCCTGCTTTTAAGGCTGGTAAAGCTCTTAAAGACGCAGTATCTGGAAAATAATTTTTTAAATAAATGTTAATACATAATGAATGTTAAAAAGTCAGTACCTTATAAGGTATTGACTTTTTTACAAGTCGTAAAACATATTAAAGTGATAAGTCACCTAATATCTTGCCCCCGTTAGCCATTCATACAGCGCAAAATCAGCAAGATTTCCCTCGTTTTCTTATGTCCTCTTTTTCTCTTATTCTCTTTTCTATCGTTTTTACTATGTCAGTTGGTCGGGTAATATAAATATAACTAAACCAATTATAGAAAAAGTAGATATCTACAAGTCATTAGCAATCATACTAATTATTTTAAATACCAAATTATACAATTATAGTACAAGCAATCTAAAAATAATTAATGGAACACAAAACAGGGAATGAGGTGATCCTCATTCCCTGTTTTAATTATGAGCCGGCTAAGATTTTACGAAAATTCTTCTTGTAGTAAAGCACCCCGTTACTTTAATAATCATTAGTTATTTCTTTTTCTTTTAAAAAAAGGATTGGAAACCATACAAAAGAAATGCTTTGTAAAAGAAGAATATGAAAAATTGGGAATAATAAACTCTATCATCAATTGAAAAAAAGAACTTCGAATAAGAAAAACATAGGGAGATTTTAGTCTTCCTATGTTTTCATTCATATTATTTATCTGTTTGTTTTTGCTTCTTTTTCAAATACTCCGAACGTATTTTTTCAAGATGCTGCTTTTTATCAAATTTGGCAGGCGTCTGTTTTTCATGAAACTTTGTCACAGCTACCTGACCTTTGTAATCCAATTGATATTTTCCCACTTTGTTCACCTACTTTTCCTGTCTTTAAAGAGAATCTATTCAACAAATATAATATACCTTATTTTACTGAAGTAAATGCTAATAACCATTACGTTCTCGATGATTTCAAATTTAGGTTCTGAGGGGAAATATTGTTTTTTTTGCAAAGTCTTTTTACTTGTTTAAAAAAATCTACATCCCCAATATTTTTCTCAAAAAATTCCCCTTGTTATTACCTTTTCTACTTATATCTATCTTAATCCAAATATTTCCTTATTCAACTAACCTGCTTCGTTACTGCAATAAGAAAACGTGACCGCCGCAGCAATCCCATCTTCAACTCTTGCACCTAATTAATTGAACAAACACGTTACTTTTTCAACAGTCTTTTTGGAGAAATTATATAAATCCCCATCATCAAATCCTGTTGCAAATACAACTTCTTTAGGTAATCTTGCAGGGTAAGAAAGCAAATAAGTATTCGCAAAAGTGATTGTTGATGAAATCGTTAGAAATAATCCTAAATAAAACTTATCTTCCCAAAAATTATACAAATCATTATATAGGGTTATATTTGGGTATCTACCTTCAGGGAAATAATCATTATTACTTGCCCAATCCTCATCATCAACTTCCCATTCCGATGAACCTGTAATATAAAGTTGAATACCTTCTTCACTTTCAAAAAGACCAAAATTAAAGGCAAGAATATCATCTTGTACTTTCTCTTGTTCAAATAATTCGTTAAGCCAATCCTCAAATTGTTTATAGCTATCAGTTAATTGATTTCTAAAATCACTTAAATCTGCTGTATTATCTATACTTTTGGCATACTTTTCAATTATTTTATACCCATTATTTAAAGTTGGCATTTCTTTAATTAACGATTGTAACAGTTCATCTACTTTTTCAATATCCGACATATCGCACCCACTTGTCCTTATAATGTTTTTAACCATTTTTCTTTGATTCTACAAAATATAACGTTTTTCCTTCTTCAACTAACCTGCCGTTAGCACAAGAAGAAAATTGACCGCCGCAGCGATCCTTGCCGGAAATTGATTTTTCACTCAAGCACCCTTTAGTTTAAGAACAATATTTCACAAACTTCCCTTCACCAGCCCTTTATATTAGCCAAAACACAAGTCCTATTACTGTTAAAGAGAAAAGTAACGGGATTGCACAACCAACTCCTAAACAACTGGAAAGCAAGTTATAAATAAACCAACGAGATTTTTCACCCTTGGTCGGTTTTTCTTCAAACACTTTAGGCGAATATGTCCTATTCTTTTTCATCATTAAAATCATTCCCTATGTATTTATATAAATAATAATTCGTTCGCCGCATCAACCCCGTTAATGAACATAAGCACCCGTTTGTTGAATAACAATGACATTTTTATACTTTGTTTTCCAATCAGCCTTAAGGTCTAAAAAGATTAAATACACCACTATAAAAAATAAAGAAATCAATGCAAAGTATCATAATGCCAGCTAGGAAGAAAAGAATCTTATTATACCAATAAGGCATACTTACACCTAATCGTTCTTCTGACAAATCGAAATCCCTCATCTGTGATTTTCTCAATTTTTCTAAACTTTTTCGACTCTTCTCATGTTCTTCTGCTGTATATCGATACGAGAGATACAAAAAAGATAAACCAAGGATTCCTATTAGAATCGCAAATATAAGATTCCCAATCAAACCCGTTTCCTCCATTTACTGCTTTTGAAATGCTTTATATTTTGCATAGTAAGGAAAAATCAACCCATTAATAAAGATTAATAAAAAAGCCAATCCAAGATACGTTTGACGTAAAGCATAAGGAACATTACTGAGAAATAAGTAAAAGAAAAATAATACTGGAATTATCATACTTGGTAATAACCTTGATTGAAGAGTAATCTGGTGTTCCAAACCACAATTTTTACAAGCTAATTTCTTATTTCCCCATCCAGAAGCATTTTGAATTTCTTTCCATGTAAATTGATTCTTACAATTTTCACATTTTTGTTTTCCCAAAACATTACACCCCTCTATACAGAGAATCTTATCATTAACTGAAAAAGTATTCTTCATGAAAAATTCCCCAAAACTTATTACATAAAAGTGTCCTTTAATTAAATAACTGCAATAAAAAAGGACTGCAGAAACAGTCCGTTTGTTGTGATAGTAAAGCAATCCGTTACTTTAAGTATATTTTTTCACAATCTTACTTTCACATAAAAAAAGAGCTTTCCTAGAAATTCCTCTACCTCTACACAATTACTCGTCTTTTAATACACATTTTATTCGTACTGTTCACCATTAGATTAAGTTTTTTTATTTTTACGTTCTTTATTATCCATTATTCCATACGCATTATTAATGGGGAGTGAAAACTAATGCAAAATGATAAGTTTGATATCGAAATACTTAAATTAATTGAGAATAAGCTTGATTATATTTACTCCATAGCTAAATGTAATTACAATGATAACCCCGAATTAATGGATACTATTGAAAATTTAGCTCAGGTAGCAAAAATGTTTGCACAAATTAGAATTCAAGAAATAAAAGGTCTTGAAAAAACCTCGAGTCCACAAGGATTCATTGTGTCTAAATTAGCTAACTCATATTCGAGAATGCAAAATTATGAGAAGCAAAAAAATGAGATTAACGTTCCTCCTTGGAAGTTATAAAGCTTTTTTTTTGGTTCTCCAAGTACAAAACTTTTATACAACTAGATGGAACCTGTTTAAATCATTTGTTATCTTCATGCCCAGAAAAAACAAAGCATTCACAATTTGAGTATATTGAAATAGAAAAGGAAATGCCACGCAACACCTCCCCTTCTTTCTTATACTCAAGCACCCGTTACTTTAAGTACAACTTTTCACAATCTTCTTTTTGAGCTATCAACAAATTCCTTTCAGAACAAAAAAAGGTCCTTTTTAAGCCATTCCACTAAGTAATGATTTCGCCCAATCTTCGCGTCCATGATTAATTGCATAGTTTGCAGCTTTTTCCCAGTCATAGGTCACATTGATCTGTTTTATTAACCAATTCTTAGCTGTTTTTTGCAATATTGTATATTTTGCATGAGGTGTATAATACTCCATTTTGTGGGGTATAGGTAACTCATCATAATACGCTGGAAGACCAACACTGCCAGGGTTAACAACTATTTTTCCGTTTGGAAGATATACAATTCTGGGCACATGACTGTGACCGCAAAATATTACGTTTTGTGTAACATCTTTAAGAATCATTTCAATTTCTTTTAAACTTTTCAATTCCCACCTTCTTTCGTCATTTCCTCAAGAAGATAAACTTCGTCAGATTTGGGTGTACCATGACAAAAGAATATATCATCAAAAACTACACTAGCTGGGTGTTCCTTTAACCAATTTAAATGATCAATCGATAGGTTATCTTTAACAAAATTAATGGTTGGACTTGGATTATCTGTTGGTTCGAAGAGCATCCTATCGCAGTTTCCCATAATATTATTTATTTTATGTTGCATTAATAATTTAACTGTTCCAGCTGGATCGATTGGTCCGTACAAACTGTCACCCAAATTAAAAATAGTATCAATCCCACGGGAGATAATATCATTTAAAACTGCTTGTAATGCTTCTTTATTTCCATGTACATCTGAAATAATAGCGATTTTTTGCTTCATATTTCCACCTCAGCTAATAATTCAATACCACTCCCAGGTTTCCCTTTTTATTCAACTAAACTTCCTCGTTAGCCAACCATGTAGCAGGCTGCACCACAAAGAATGGAATTTTAAATCGTTCTTCCATGGTAGTTAAAGTAGAAAATTCAAAATATTAGTATTGTAAATTGAAAAAAGTTATATAAAAATTACTATGTCGATCAATGGTACTGGTCAGTTATGTTTTCATCAATATCTATCATTAATTTTGAGAGTAGTACAATTTGCCCTGCGTGATAACCGTAGTGTGCCCCGACCTGAATAAGCAGACGACTTATTACTCTTACATCATAGGTTTCATCTTCCGAGGCGTTAACTCGATGCATCCTATTCCAATCATTAAGATCATATCGTATTATTACTTCCCTTTTTAAATCAGATTCTGACAAATTTGATAATATAAAAGTTGATTCAGCCCGTGTCCTCAAAAGTAGATTTATCAATTCATCTCTGGTCATACCGCCTTCGGTATTAAATTCCCCTTGAGAGCGTCTTCTAATAAACGGTTTATTACCGATTGCACTTGCGAAATTTTGATATTCGTTTCCTGCTAAATGTAAGCAAAGATTCCCGACACTGTTTGTGGATACCTTCATTCTTTTCCAAATCATTTTGTCATCGAGATAATTCAAAATCTTAATGATGCGGTGGAGTTGCTTATCCATATCTTCTAACACATTACTTATTAGTTCCAGCATAACTTTACACCTCTTTTCGCTATATTTATTCTATACTATTGAAAAAAATTCTTCTTAAACTAAACTCCAGTTACTTCAATAAGGAAAAAGCGATCCTTAGTTATTTAAGAATCGCCCCAGTTACTTTAAGTGTAATTTTCCACAATCTTTCTCCCTATTAATAAGGAAAAGACGATGGCCCCCTAAAAGCATCGCCAGCGCCGGTTAATGGCTCCTCCACATGAAGAGAGAAAAAGAGTAGAAATCATAATTAGAATGAACATATATATCTTCAAAACAATCCTTCCTTTCAATGAAAAAATAACCCCTTTCATCAACGAAATGGGGTTATTGGTCTACTATTATTTTAATGAAACACCCAGGATTTTCGCAACCGTATTAAGATTATCGCGGTTCACTTTAATAAGTTCTGCAATTTTTGTTTTATCTTTACTCGTAACCGCATCTTGCAATTCATCGTATTTTCCGTGAATATTTTCGGCATAGGCGGTTCCTTTCATCTGCTTTAGAGGAGGAAGTATGGCGGCATGGAATTCATCATGCAGGCTACCAGCTAATGTAGAAGCTGATTGAAAGTCTCCTTTTTTAACATCGCCTTCAATCGTTATAAATCCATTCAATTCATCCTGAAAAGCTTTTTTCAAAGACGAATCCCCCATTTTCATACCTTTCATTGAATTTTCCTGTTTCGGTTTTGAGGCACTTTTATTTTCAGAGGTTGTTCCACAACCAACCAGACTTGTTGCCAAGAGAGCTCCGAATATAATAGCGATCATTTTTTTCATCATTGTTTCTTTCTCCTTTTTCTACTAAAAATTAAGTTGCCCCACATCCAAATCCCCGTAATGCTTAGAACGATCATACAAATGGCTCCTAAATCAGTAAGCCATATTATCGACGTAGTTCCAACATTTCCGGAGTGGAGAGCAAAAATGAATTCTTGCAAATTCATTGTGCTGTCGGAAGAGTATCCAATCAGCGACCGATGATTGAGTAATAATCCTGTTATCGCCATTAGTAATACCAATAAAGAACCGATTACTCCGGCGGTAAGATGGATCATTCTTAAAATTTTAAACATAGAACAACTCTTTCTCTTAAAGTTTTAAAGAATTATTCCCTTTAGGGAACGTAATAACCTTTACTTTACTGCTATGTTATCTTTTTTTAAATGACTCAGAAGGGCTAGTTTAAAGATAAAAAAGTGACAGATTTATGAAATTTATTATTTGCAATTGCCCGGCTTAAAATAACCCAATCAGGTCTTAGCAGGTAAAAATAATTTATGATACATTAAAGGCAAGATATATGAAATGAGAGAACAAGGAGAAAGCCAAGATGCCTTACCGTTTTTTGAAACTGAGTACGATTTTAATCCCTACTATTTTGATAGGCGGTTTAGAATTTTTGCGTCACAGTAGTTCATTGCTTCAAGAATTTTCAATGGAAGAAGGAAATTATTTCATAACGATTTTAACCTTTTTCGTTTCCTATGTCTTTTCTACCTGGATGTTTCGCACCATTGAAGAAAAAAACAAACGAATTTCATCCGAAAGAGAACTACGTGCTATATATGAGGAACGGGAAAGACTTGCAAAAGAATTGCATGATAACATCGCGCAAACCTTATTCCTGTTAAAAGTTCATCTTAAAAAAGAGAAATTAAATGAGGCACAAGGGCTCGTTAATTCCATTGACTCTAATCTAAGACAAGCTATTTTTAACTTAAGAATAAACCCCTCTGAAAAATCTTCTTTTTCTAAAAGAATTGAAAGCTGGATAGATGATTGGAGTGCAGTTTCAGGAGTCGATGTGAAAACCTCCATCCAATTAACAGAAAGCTATTTCGGTCCTATAGAGGAAGTTCAGCTATTTGGTATTGTCCAGGAAGCTTTTGCTAATATACGAAAACATGCTGATGCAGATAGTGTCTTCTTTCATCTTCATACTATGAAAAACCAATGGGAACTAAAGATTGAAGACAATGGGAAAGGTTTTTCAACAGCTGAAATCCCGATCCACAAGTATGGACTGGCAATGTTAGAAGAAAGAGCCCGAAAAATAAAAGGAGAACTGGAAATTAACTCCGGGATGGAGATTGGCACAGAAATCATCATAAAAGGAAAGAAGGAATAACCTTGTCAAGTTATCGGGTTTTAATTGCAGACGATCATCCCCATGCTCGTCAGGCAATAATGGACATGCTGGTGGATGATCCATACTTTTTGATTGTAGGCAACGCAACTAATGGTGAAGAAGCTATTCAATTGAGCGGGGAATTACTTCCAGATATTTTACTAATCGATATAAATATGCCTCGATTAAATGGATTAGAAGCTACAAAAATCATAAAAGAAAAAAATCCTTTTATAAAAGTCATAATATTAAGTGTCTCGGATAGTGTAGAAGATTTGTTTACAGCCATTCAATATGGGGCACAGGGCTATTTGCTAAAAACGATGGATCCGGATGATTGGCTGAGTTACCTTCACTCCATCGCCGAGGGTTCGAATTCCGCTGTGAAATCTCTTGCAGGAAAGCTCCTTTACCAATTTCGAGAGCGAGACATACAGGATAGTCCTTCTTCATGTTCTATCACTCCCAGAGAAAAAGAAATCCTTGTTTTAGTTTCGAAAGGATTAACAAATAAACAATTGGCGGAACAATTGTTTATTGCCGAAAATACGGTAAAAAATCATATTAAAAATCTTTTACAAAAGCTAAATCTTGAAAATCGGGTCCAACTTGCTTCTTACGCTTTAAAGGAATTCAGCTCCATTACATCACAAAAAAGGAACTGATGAACAGCTCCTTTTAGTCCCTTTAATTATTTTTGTATTCTTTTTTTCGAGTTGGAATTTACAAGTGATACGATAAACAGGATTGCGACCTGAAGGGGCAACCATCCTATAAAGAATAAGCAAATGTCTTTGTGCCAAATTTAAACTTAATAATAAATATTTTTAAACTGATTTTCTTCTATTTTAAATTTCCGTATATAAGAAAAGGGGGCATAGAGACCCCCAAACAAAAACTTATCCTAAAAACTCAGAGATTGTATGAAATACAAAGTAGATGATTACTCCACCGATAAATGAGATGGGAATATTTCTGTTGGAAAGTTTATTTGCAACCGGCAACAACGCTGTTCCACCAAGGTAAATGAATATACCTGCAATCATGGCTATTGGGATGGCAATAAATTTTTCATCGATTTCTGTGAAATAAGATAACGCTATGGATATTCCAACACCCAGCCACATTAATAGACCTTGAAATAATAGGTTCATAACTGTTTTTTTTCGATTTTGAGTCATGGCAAACACCGAGGTAGCGTAGGATATTCCTTCGGGAATTTTATGCAGAATTAGCGCAAAGGAAACCATGATTCCTAAATCCACACTGATAGCATAACTGACGCCAATCGATAAACCCTCAAATAAATTATGAAGGGACATCCCCAAAGAAATGCCTAGCATTGAATTCCCATTTAATTTGCTTTCTACTTCCCCTTTTTTCGATGCCTTTGAGAAGTAGGAGACAAGATACATAAGAATCAGACCCAGCATGATAAAAAGACTGCTATTGTTTAATTCTTCTTGAGTATCGGGAATTAAATCGAGGATAGCGATCGACAACAACAAACCGGCACTCATGGCAGTGATAGCTAGAACACTTGTCTGAGACCATTTCTTTTTAATTAAAACAATCATTCCACCCAAAATATAAGCAACAGACGAAATAAAAACAACGATGAAAAGGACAGTGCTCAAAAATACTCCCCCCCAAATTGGTTTCTCTTGTGCAATGTATGAGGACATTTTTAAGGATATAACAAATTTGTATTAAATCGAGGAAATTGCGATGTTAATGATTAGTGCTTCTTGTTATAAACTGCTTCTTTAGCATAATAACAACTGCTGTTTCAATTTCGTCATTCAGGTCAATAATTCCTGTAAAAAAGAAATTTCTGGGAGAGATGAAATTGTTATTGTCTAAAGCATGGGAAACGTATGAAGCTGATAAACGAATTGAAGGTTTTTCGCCGCAAACATTAAAAGCATACAAACTACAATCCGTTTTACTAATACGTTATTTTAAAGATGTTCAACTCGATATGGTCACGACAGACCAATTAAAAGCTTACTTAGCAAAAGCAAGCGATAGCCTTAAGCCCGCCAGTTTGGCTCATCGAATTCGGTTCATGAAATCACTGTTTCGGTGGTCACATAAAGAAGGACATATCCCTAAAAACCCTGCAGCTAAAATAAAAGAGCCTAAAGCTGGGAAACGAATCCCTAAATTTTTGAACGAAATGGAAATTAAACACCTACGTGAAGCCTGCTGCAGCCCAATGGAAAAGGCTCTCTTTGAATTCATGTTCTCCACCGGATGCCGAATAGGAGAGATTGTCACCTAAGATCAGAACAGAATTAATTGGTCCAACCGTTCCGCGGTTATAAAAGGTAAAGGTGATAAGGAACGGGAGGTCTATTTTAATATCCGTTGCGAAATCTGGTTAAAGCGATACTTGGATAATCGTGTTGACAGGGATCCTGCGATTTTTGTAACGGTACGCGTTCCTCATCGAATGAGCATTGCCCAGATGCGGTACATTATTAAGCAGATTTCTAGCCGTGCCGACATCAACAAGGACATTCATCCGCACCAACTCCGTCACAGCTATGCAACTCACCTTTTGAACAATGGAGCTCCGCTTGATGTTATTCAAAGCTTATTAGGGCATGAAAAAAGCGAAACGACCCGAATATATGCCCAGCTAAGCGGGAGCATCAGGCAGGAATTATATAGGAAGTATTTTTAACAAAAAAATGAGCAACGCAATTTGCGTTGCTTTTTTTTCACTCTTGTACCCGTTAGCATAAGTGTAATTTTTCACAAACCTTATGTTTTTGAATTAGCTAAACTAAATGTCAAACTTATAATCGAAATGCAGTTTTACTTTTCAAAAGTAGTCATTCCCAATGCATCATTATCCCACAGATTTTTTTACTTTATCCATTTGGTAATTGTGGCAATTAACCATCAGGACAATTTCAGACTGTTCACCGCTTTTATCCACATTTCGATTACGTTTTCGCTTTGCAAATGAAAGTTTAATTGCAAGTCCAATAATGATTTGCTGTTTTGTTAATTTCGGTAAAACCTATAAAAATGCCAGTTTCATTCCGACATCAAACCAGCTTTCTCGTGAGCGCCTAACATCTAACCTGTAACACAAGAAACAGCACCTCTCCCACTATACAGGAGTAGATGCTGTACTTAAAAAACCTAATTTACTTATGGTACGGTTCACCATAACGGCTATGAGGCGAAATTTTTAGGGCACCCGAGGAAGGGTACCCTAAGTGAACGGTCAAAGTCGTTCAATGACAGAGCATTGATGTTTCTAGCCTCTCAGCTGAATCTCATAATCTGTAACAATCTTACCATCGTACTGAATAATTTGTCCATTTTGATTCTTATCAGACAGGATAATGTCGGTACTCATCTGCCCAGCGGCTTCGGGAGACTTGACGAATCCGCCGTGCGCACCAGCTTCCATGCCGTTCAAGTCGGTTGCGACAGCGCCAGGCATGATGCCGAAAATCTGGCGATGGCTGCCCATTTTTTCGAACTCGTAAGCATAGGTCAGTGTCATCACATTGAGTGCTGCTTTGCTCGTAATGTAAGCGAGCGGGTGCCAAAAGTCGGTCGGCGAAATCGGGACGGTGATGTTGACGATTTTCGCGTTGTCTGTTAGAGATGACAGCAGATTTTTCATGAGTTCATGGGTGCCGAGAAAATTCGTTTCCATCGTCGTGCGTAGATCCTCAGTTGTATAGTCAATGGTATGCTTTGCAAGGTCGAGCGCCGCGCGCCCAGGCTTGACACTATCAGGAATTCCAGCATTATTGACCAAAATATCGAGCGTGGTAACCATTTTAGCCGCTTCGTGCAAGCTGTCTAAATCATTCAAATTAATCTTGATGAACGTTGCTGATATGTCTTCTGCGGAAAGTTTTTCGACTGCTGCCTGCCCGCGGGCTTCATCACGCGCCCCAACGAGAATGTCATAGCCACGCTTTCCAAGACTTCGAGCGATTTCGAAACCGATTCCTTTATTTGCGCCAGTGACAAGTGCTTTCATAGTTAGTGAGCTCCTTTTCGTTGTTTTATTTGGATACATACACATAATAACTTAACGACAGAATCATCAGCATTCTATATAACCCCTCAAATCCTCTGAAACGATGCGTCAGGTTCATTATAGGACTTAAACCATAGTTGAAGTCAAGCTCCATATTTCGAGTAGGGTATAACAACTTTTCTCTGCTAATCAAAAATACCAAACCGCTCAAAAGACTACCGCTCAGTGACCGTTGCCAAAATTAATACTAAACAAAGAAGCCAACTACAACGTACATCTAAACCATTAAACAGTCATCTTATATTTTCTTTCATTCATAGTATCGTTGTACTGCGCAGCAAAAGACTCAGTTAAAAATGACAGTTCTTGTTGAGCTATAGCCCCTGTTTGTTTAAGTGTAATCCTTCACAATCAACCCTTCTCTTAATAATAAAAAAAGAGCTGTCCAAAACAGCTCAGTGATCTAAATTTAAAATTATTTTTTCAAAACTGGAATCCAAATTTCACTTTTCACAGATGGTGAAGTTAAATCTTTGGTTTTAATCGACAAAATTTCAGGTCCTTCTGTTACCTGATAATTGAAAGATGGAAACCACTCTGAATAAATCCTTCCCCAAGTTTCCTGTAGCGTACTAGGAAAAGTTCCAGTCGATTCAAATATTGCCCATGTTAAGGCAGGAACTTCGAGTTTTGAAAAGTTTTCAGGGCATTCTTGTGTTGTTGCTACTCCTATATACTGATCAAGCTCTCCTTTTTCTTCCATGCGTCCTTCAGAAAAGTTTGTAGATGCTTGAATTATTCCTTTAGGTTCAATATTAGAGAGTTTTTTTAAATGATCTATTTTTCCTATAGTAAAAGATTTCCATATTGCTGTAATTTCCGGATTTTCTCCTTCAAAAATAATTGGAACTCTTTTCATGATACCAACTATGTTAAATGCCTCTTTTTGTTCGATTCGGTAATTCATTTCATATCCTCCTCTAATTGATAATTGAAAGGTCATTTTTGGATAGGCTTTTAATTGCTGTCCATTGTATCTGGCTTCTGATGGTGTTACACCATGTAAATTTTGAAAAGCTCTAGTAAACGAGTCTGGTGAGCTGTATCCATATTTAATCGCAACATCAATTACTTTTATATTACTATTTGTAAGCTCAAACGCTGCCAAGCTAAGTCGTCTACGGCGAGTGTATTCTGATAATGTAATACCTGCAAGAAAAGAAAACATTCTTTTAAAATGATATTCTGAACAATTGGCAATTCTTGCCGCCACTTTGAAGTCTATTTCGTGAGTGAGGTTATCCTCGATATACCTCATTGCATCATTCATACGCTTAAACAAATCCATTATTTGACCTCCTTTCATCAATAGAATAACAGGAGTTGAATGTATCCGTCCGACATTATGTGCACCATTTTGTCGGTTTAATCCTATCTTTCACTAACCTGCCCAGTTAGCTCAACAAGAAAAGCCGCCAAAAATGGCAGCCCCGATCTTTCGTTAGTCGAGTAGAAGGGAGCCTTTCTACCTTACGGTAGATTGGATTCCACCCCCCTCACAGAACCGTGCTTGCGCTATTAACGCACACGGCTCCTCCTAGTTATCATTTACAGAATGTAGCTAATCTCTTTTCTTAAATCGTATATATTCACTTTTAATCTTGGTGATGGAAGTGGATATTTATTAAGAAATAGACTGAATTTATCCCATTTAAAGGATTTCCTTTGGCTTCTTCTATTGAGCCATTTAAACAATAACTTTTCGATTTTATCTTTGAAGTTGTTAACATTTTGGGTATTATCAGTAATGCAATAATAGTTGTAATAACCTATAAGTGAGCGTTTAAATCTATCCATAATCAAATGAATATCTTTACTTCTATTACTCTTCAGCCATTCTTTCGTCTCTTTTAGTTTAGCTTGTACTTTCTTTCTGCTTGATTTCCGTTTCACACGAAATTTCCCTTGTTTACTTTTCCCACAATAGTGAGTAAACCCAAGAAAATCAAAGGTTGCTGGTTTATTTCTCCCTTGTTGATTTGCATTTTGCTCCGCAAACCGCCCGAAGGGAATAATTTTGGTTTTATCCTCAGCTATTTCTAAATTAAATTTCTTTAATCTCAACTTTAGAGATTGGAAGAATTGCTGGGCTTCACTTTTAGATTGGAAACAACAAACAAAGTCATCTGCATATCGTACTATGTATGCTTGTCCCTTGCACTGTTTCCTGACCCTTTTCTCAAACCACAGGTCGAGAACGTAGTGGAGGTATACATTGGCTAATATCGGAGATATTACTCCACCTTGCGGTGTGCCATTATCTGTTTGATATTTCTTACCTTCCTCCATGTATCCACCTTTAAGAAACCTACTAATTATTCTCAGTAAGGTCGGATCAGCGATTCGCAGTTTTAAGAACTCCATCATCCATATGTGGTCAACGTTATCGAAGAATCCTTTAATATCTACATCTACCACATAATTTACTGACCTCTTTTCAATATAGAAGTTCAGTATTTTCAAAGCATCATGGCAGTTACGATTTGGGCGGAATCCAAAGGAACAGTCTAGAAAGTCATTTTCATAAATTGTATTTAGTATCTTTGTAATGCCTCTTTGAACAATTTTATCTTCATGTTCCGGTATTCCCAATGGTCTTTTCTTGTTTGGATTGAGCTTTGGAATATACATTCTCCTTACTGGAACAGGACGATAGCTTTTGCTTTTAAGCCTACTTACTAAATCCTCTATATTTTCTTCTAAACTTTCACCGTATTGCTCTTTGGTTGTACCGTTAATACCTGTTGCCTTCTTATTGGGTAGTTCAAGGTGACATTGAACCAATGCTTCCTTATTTAATAGATGTGCAAGAGATGAAGATTTCATTTTAGAATCAGATTTTGCTAATTCTGCTATCCTTAGGAGTTTTGTTTCCATTTATTATACCTACCTCTGTGTGTAGTAAATGTGTCCCTAGTAAGGGTGATAACTGGTAGCTAGCCTTTCCTCCATCGGCATTACCCAACTTCATTGGTACTACGCTGCTATCCGACTCCCTACATCGGCATTTGGTTTCCTTGCTTATTATCGCTTGTTGACCATACTCTTCTAAAAAAAAAGAAAAGACCGGTAGGGTCTCCCGAGTTGCCGTATCATATCAATGTATAACGTGCCAAGGTCTCTGACTCCAGAGAGGTTTTATCCTTCTCGCCTCTAACGAACGATAAAATGTAGCTTTCTGCTGTGCTTAAGGCATCAGCCCTCTCGATTTACTAACATTATGGAGCTCAATCCCTTCAACCATTTGGCTTTCGGCCCGCTGTCGGGTAGAAAACAAGCGCGCGCAATCAATATTTATAGATTCACGTTTCTTGTAGCCCCCCTACGATCCCGGACGGTCGGATTTCCCGAGTCCGGTTCTGACCTTGGACTGCATCACATACTCGCCTTCCCAAATAACCGCAGGGTTAAATGTTGGTACACATATTCCCCCATCAACTATTGGTTTACTTGTATGCTAGTCTATGAACAAATAATAAAAGCTCAGTGTCTTTGAAGTTCTGACTGCCCAAGTGCCCAGAGGTCCTTCGCTCCAACATAGGTGTTACCTTGATGGAAGTGCAATTTTCTTACACTTAAGAAGGCATTACCCTTCCCTCATCGCTACTACGACCTCATGCGCCAGTCCTAAATCATCCTACCATTTTCTATTAGCCTCTTATATGATAGGTCTTTATTGGTTAGTACCTTCCCAATTTGAAGTAGGACCTTCCCGTCGTTATCTCTGAGAATCTTTCCACAGATGCCAGAACCCATACCCCGGCTGCTCTTACGGTGCATTTGACCGTTTCTTCCCGTAAGACATCGGTCTTCCCCCGTTAGGCAAAGGTCGAGGCTATGCAAAACATCCCTCGAACAGTTTCTTAGAGGGGCGTAGATTTCGGGATTGCAGTATTCGTTAAATCCTTCTGGCCTCTGTGTTTGCTCGCCACACAGACTGTTCCGACCTTTTTCTCTCTGTGTAGAATAGGCCGCCGTGACTTTTACTTCCAAGCAGAACGTAGTTCGTTACCTCCCCACGCATTGGATATGCTAGTCATCCGAATCGGTCAATTGATGACAGGAGACTTTCACTCCATAAGATTCTCAGCCTTGACGGCTGCTCCACCTAACTGTCTACGCTTAAAGACTAAAGTTACCTTTAGCCCTCCAAGACTCGCTACGAGCGAATGGCTAGTTCTTACTCGGCGGGAATCCCACCCGTTATATGATACGACCTATGCTCGGCCGCACAAGCACCCGTTAGAACAACAAGCTAATATATTATTAGGTGAATGTTTTTTTTTTTATTTAATTCTTTTATTGATCTTCTCAACGCAGATCTATCTTTTTTTCCTAGGACCTACAATTAATTTGATTGCTGTTTTATTTTCATTATTGATTAAAACATCTGTAAATGCAGGAACAAAAACCAGATTAACACCGCTAGGAGCTACGAATCCTCTTGCAATCGCAATGGCTTTAATCGCTTGATTTAAAGCACCAGCTCCAATCACTTGAATCTCTGAATTTCCTCTTTCACTTAATACACCTACAATTGCACCTGCAACTAAATTCGGATTTGACTTTGATGATACTTTTAATACATTATCCATATAAATTTTTCCCCCTGTTATATAATCGCTTGATATGATCACTAGAAAGAATGTAATTAACGTATCTTTAATAATATTCAAATTCAAATCAAGCAGAACTATTGAACTGATTCCTTTAATCTTTTTTGTGTTATCCTGCCCCTTTACTCGAATAAAAAATTAAGCATCCCTTGTTAAAGGAATGCCCCCTTTAGTTTAACAAGGGCAATACGCATTTTATCAAATGATTTCTTACCAATGTACTAGTTTTAGGATTGACGAATAATTATCCTTCTGATATATTATTATAAATAATTAAAGTCCGAATATTAAAAACTCTTATCCAGAGTGGCGGAGGGACAGACCCTATGAAGCCCAGCAACCTTCAAGTTTTACTTGAAAAGGTGCCAATTTCTACAGAATTATTTCTGGAAGATAAGGGGAGGAATGCAATAGTTATGACCTCTTCTTATTTATTATAGAAGAGGTTTTTTTGTGTTTGTAATATAAACGAGGAAATAATAAAAAGTTAATGACTATTAGGGGACGATGAGATGAAGGGTGTAAACTTTAGAGAGAGTTCATTAGCATCAAATACGTTAGTAAAAACAAACTTAAAAAATACAACTCAACCTGCAGTCTCAGGTACTAAAATGACTAATACTTATGATAATAAAACTGAACCAGTAGTCGAAATCTCCAGTGAAAATAATTTTTGTAGTATTTATGTCAACAAGTATAGAATGAATAAAGAAGTTGGGTTTGGAAGAAAGCTGCTTCAGATCCTTGAAGATTTTCAACTTTATTATAGGCATATACCGACGGGGGTTGATGCTCTTCATCTTGTTTTACATGAAAATCAATTAGATCAGATAATAGAAAGTGAACTAATACAACGTATTAGTACGGAACTTTCGGCAGATAAAGTGACTATTGAACGTAATCTTGCTTTAATTATGCTTATCGGAGGAAAAAAGCATCATAATGTCGACAGCATTGCCAGAGCAACGAGGGCTCTTGAAAAAAAAAGAATTAATATTGAAATGATACATATGAATCAAGGACCATCTCAGATAAGTTTAGTATTTGGCGTGAAGGCTCATGATGAAAAAAGAGCTGTTGCAGCAATCCATAATGAATTTTTTGCAAGTGTGTCAGTTTGAAATATTAATGATTTCCAACAGGTAATAAAAGGGCATCTAATTATGATTAATAGATGCTCCTTTTCTTTTTGTTTTCATTAACGATATCTTCCTATTAAATTAACCTGCCATTTAGTCCAATAAAAAAGGGATTGCCGCAGCGTTCCCGTTCTTAACCACAAGCACTCGAATAGCTTAATAAGAAGTATCTATATCTTGGTATCAAACAACGAAATTTGTTCTGTTGCAATTTTTACATATGAACCAATAGGATAATTGTTTCCAGTTAATTCGAAAATGACTATGTTACTTCCCATTCTCAGGACTGAAAATCCATCAGATTCAACCGATTCCAATACTCCTGATAAATAAATATGATTATCATCACTTGTTATTTGGCTAATTTCTTCATCAATATCAATAATTTGCTTTCCCCATTCCAGAATTCCTGGAATATCAATCTCTATAAAATATTCGAAATTCAATATTGGTTTAGTTCCAACCCATTTTCCTTCGGCACTGCCATATGGCGAATTAAACTTTACAATATAACCATCTTCTAATTCTTTAATATACTTGACTACTATTATTTTCATTTTTATTCACCTATTACATTGGTCTTTTCTTCTAAAATTCAATATAAATCTTGTTTTTCCTTGTTCAACTATTCTGCTTCGTTAGCTCAACAAGCATAAAGTAGGGAAACCTTTCTCAAGGCTTCCCCCTTATCAAACCGTACGTGCCCTATTAAGGCATACGGCTTACCAAATGTTACAATTTAATCAAGAGGATGCATTCCAGCCATTTTGCATCTTTTGGACACGGTGAGGTGTGAAATACTCCTCACCTTTTGCTTTTGCTCGTTTGATTCGATTCTGAATGTCTCTTTTAACTTTTCTGGACATATCACTTAGGTATTGTTCCTTTGTGTATCCATATGCTTTATTTAAATATAGCCAATAAGTTGGAATCAGATTGATGTTAAGAAAGAAGGCATTATTCCAAATACTTTGCATCTTCATCCCTTTTCTTTGGGAAGGATGTCTATGAATAAAAGCTACTCTTAGTCTTTTCCTTATGTATCCATCTAAAGATTTCAGGGTTCTTCGAACCCACCTTGTAATACAGTGGTTTGGAATCCCTCGACTAATATTATCTTTTATAGCATTAACTATAGTTAGGTAATAGTTGACCTTCCCTCTGATAATTGGGTTCACTCGCTCAATCCACTCTTCCTTACTCAGCGTAAGCGTTTTACGGGTCTTGTCCTTTATTTTCGACCGAAAATCTTTGACGGATTCTTCCTTTGGAGTTACATGAAATTCTAGCTTGTTATCTTTCTTACCTTTTCTCCAGTGATGGAACGTGAAACCTAGAAAATCAAAATCATCCTTCTTAAAGTTGACGATTTTAGTCTTTTCTTTAGATATCTCAAGTCCAAGTTCTTTCAACTTATCCCTAGTTATAGAAGCTGCACTCTCGATGCTATCTTTCGATTTTGCAAAGAGGAGAAAATCATCCGCATAGCGGACAAAACGAATGTTGTTCAAGTCCCATTCCCAGTCAAGTTCATTTAAATACACATTTGCTAAAAGTGGTGAAATTACACCACCTTGAGGGGTTCCATAATCCGAGTGGATTAGTTTGCCTTCTTCCATGTGTCCAGCCTTCAGCCATTGTTCAACCAACCCTAGGACCGTACGGTCCGAAACATATTTCTTAAGAACTTCGATTAGTTTCTTATGAGGGATATTGTCAAAGAATCCTTTTATATCACAATCGTAGATATGATTGTAGTCTTGCTCAATATTCCACAGAATTATTTGTAAAGCTCTTTGAACTCCACGATTCGGTCTGTAACCTACTGACCAACTATGAAATAGATTATCTTCAAATTTGGGCTGAAGTACGTTCACTACACTTTGTTGTACAATGCGATCTTCAATTGTTGGTATTCCAAGTGGTCGTTTCTTCCCATTCTTCTTGGGAATGTAAACTCTCCTTACTGGCTGAGCTTGATAGGTCTTTGCCTTTAATCTGTCTAAAAGTGCCATGATGTTTTCATTTAAATTAGCTTCATAACTTTCTATTGTTTCTCCATCGATACCGCCTGCACCCTTATTAGCTTTCACTTGTTCAAAGCATTGGGTTAGTCTTCGGTCGAATAATATTTGTCCATAAACACTGTGTAGCTTAAATTTCCACTCTTGATTCATTGCGTATTCCACGCCTTTCCTTGATGTACATTCAAACGGTTTTACCGCAGTAACATGATTGTTAACATTACATCTTGTTCATGACTTGGAGCCATAGGTCATTCCCCTTCCGTTCACTTGATGTTATGGTCATCAAGTTACTTCCGTACTATGAGAATGTCTGACTACTCCACCCATTCTTCGTCACTTCGGGTTACCCTTATAGACTAGAACCCTGCCTGTTCGGTAGGGTGGAGTTCTCACGGGGTCATCGCATTTCCCTTCTAAGCATACCCTGCACCATCACGCTATAAGTCACATTTCCTCGTTCTGACTTCTAAAGGAAATGCCTTTTTGAGAGGGCTTCCTTACTTTTCGAAAAGTCGCCAACTTATCTCGCCGCCGTGCTTCACACTTATTGCATTAGGGTCTACCTATTCGCTTACGGTTCTCTCGATTTACCGCATCTCCTTCAGACAACACCTCACGGTGTTGCCCTAGATTAAGCTTCCCGAGCTAGGTCAGTCTCCTCGGGTATGGATTTTCACCATCTGGGATTCATTTTCATTATCCTCTCCAAGTCGTTTCACCGAGATGACGTCTCTTTCAGATAATGAAAAGAAGAGTGTTAACTGAGTTAACACTCTATGCGACTGCCCGTCGCACAAAAAGATCGCCGCAGCGATCTCCATCTTTAACTAATGCACCCGTTAGCTGAATAAGACTGCACACGTTGATGTTCACCCTTCAACCATTGCAGAATCATCATAGCCGGAAGAAACGTATAATATTTTTTGTCCATTAAGAACTACATTGCATAGATAAATAAGATGATTGAACACTTCACTTAAATCCTCTTGAGAGAAATCCGTCTCTGTTAAATGATGTCTTCTGCAATATTCTTGAAAGATTGGACTATCATAATTATTCTCTAATGTTACTAATACTGCATTAGCAAACTCCCGCAATTCTTTTACTTCTTCGTTGTAGAAGTAACGTATTTCTTGCGATTCAAATTGTGTCAGCTTTTCTATATTTATATTTAAATCGGATTGATGTTCATACAAAAATTTCAAGATGATATCTGGTATTCTTAAATTGATAAGAGATAGATCTTGATTTGTATTTTTCAACAGTCCAAATCTTAATTCAAAGCCGAAATAATTCATTTCCTCACCTCTTTTTATAATTCTTCAATCAGCCTTATTTTTTTTTACTCAAGCCCCCGTTAGTTTAAGATGTCTAATTAGATTTGGGTTCTTTTCTCGTATCTTTCAAACTTATAAAAGGGTCATTAATTTCATCTTTAATTTCTGCTATACATTGAACAATTTCTTTTCGTGCGTCAGGAGAAAGGTCTTGATTCAAGGATTCCTTTAAGCCTAAAGGTCCAACAATACACGTAATAAGTTCCACAACGTTAATGTTACTTGTATCCCAAACGCTTAAAGTCCAATTGTCAATTTCCTTTCTAAGTTGTTCTTCTAATTTCTCGTAAGTATGCCATTGTCTTTCTGCTAATTGAAGAAGCCCTTCAAGTGCATCGATAACGTCTAAATTAGGAGATGTATGAACTAAATATAAGAACTGTCTAAACGTACTTTTCAGAGTATTAACGTCCATATAATCTGGCAATGCTTCATAGCTCTCAAACATAATTCATTCTCCTATACATATCAAATTTTGATAATTCCCTTTTTTATAAACCTGACCCTTTATTTCAACTAAATAGGGTATTTTTCCTTCTTCAAGTAACCTGCAACTTTAGCTTAATAACGTTATTGAAAAAGGACTGCCGAAACAGTCAGTTGTTGTTAAAGTAAAGCCCCCGTTTGTTTAAGTGAAAAACTTCACAATTTGTTGAAGTACCGATTATTAACATTTCACTTGTTTACAAAAACCTACACTTTGGAATGCACTACTAATGCCGGATTAACGACTACATTCACAACTATTAAACACGTACCTGAAATATCTGCAAACGTTCTTCAATTTTATTATTACGAACTAAAAACAAGGCTTTGGAGTCTAATTCCTTAAAAAATTGTGGCTGAAACAGAACTGATACTTTCATTTAACTTTTGCTTAACAATATATTAACTCACACTTAACAACCAAATTTTATTCTTTTATAGAACTTATTAAACATTTTGAGGAGTTGAAGAAAATGATGAAAAAATGGAAGAAAATGAAATCGAGGAAAGCCGCACTTGGACTTGCTGCTAGTATCGTTGCATTGAGTAGCCTTTTTGCAACGCCTAGTTTTGCGGCAACACCAAAATCTACCGTTCATAGCACCGTCAAAAGCGCCGGTCACCAGTATAACAAAATAAAACATGTATTATTAATCAGTGTTGACGGCATGCATGCGGCTGACCTTACGAACTACATAAAAAACAATTCGCATTCCTATATGGCTACATTAAGCAATCATGGAATCACGTATTCCAATGCATCGACTTCAAAGCCGTCTGACTCATTCCCAGGGCTACTGTCCATGGTAACCGGCGGTTCACCGAACTCAACCGGCGTATTTTATGACAACAGCTATGACAGAAAACTTTTGCCCCCTAGCGGCTGGAAAATGGGCGACAAGCCGGGAACGAACGTCCTGTATGACGAGACAATCGATAAGGATCTGAACAAAATTGACGGCGGAGGCGGCATCGACCCAACCATGCTCCCACGTGACCCTAAGACAAAAAAACCGGTATATCCGCACAATTACGTAAGGGTAAATACCATTTTTGAAGTGGTCAAGAAGGCTGGAATGCACACTGCGTGGGCGGATAAGCATTTGGCATATGATTTATTGAATGGTCCGTCCGGAAAAGGTGTTGAAGATTTATATACACCTGAAATCGCAGCCAACGGTGATGCAACGAAGAGTATCAAAACAACGGAAGCAAATGATGATTTAAAAGTAAAAGCGATTGAGAATGAAATCGATGGAAAAGATCATAGCGGAACAAAAAAAGCTCCGGTCCCTGCCCTGTTCGGCATGAACTTCCAAGAAGTCAGCGTGGCGCAAAAACTTCCTGGAAATGGTTATAAAGATGGAAAAGGAACATTCAGTGCAGGTCTTGCTGAGGTGATGAAGCATACCGATGAATCGATTGGCAAAATTGTCAATGAGTTGAAGAAAAAGAACCTGTACGATTCAACCATGATCATCCTGACGGCTAAGCACGGACAAGCTCCTATGGATTCAGCTAAATTGAACATAACAGATGAAAAGTTGATCACTGCTGGTGTTCCGTCCAATCTGATTGCGCAAATGACTACTGACGACATTGCAATGATCTGGCTAACTGATCAATCGAAAACGGCTGAAGTAGTAGCTCAGATCAATAAGAATAAGAAACAAGCGAACATTAAGGAAGTCACTTCCTATGTGACAACCCGGTCAAAATGGTTATTTAATAACCCTGCTAAAGATTCCAGAGTACCTGATATTGTGATTCGTCCTAAAGATGGTGTTATCTACACGAAACCAGGCAAGAAGATTGCCGAACACGGTGGTTTCAGCAAAGATGATACGAATGTTGCTTTATTGGTATCAATCCCTGGAATGGAAAAAGGAATGAAAAATACTGATTCGGTCCTAACAACCCAAATCGCTCCGACAATTTTAAAAGAACTTGGATTAAATACTAACGCGCTTCAAGCGGTTCAAAAGGAACATACACAATTATTACCTGGTATTGAAAAAGAGTCATTTGAAAAAAAAGATAGAAACATAAAAAAAGATAGATAGTAAAGAAGAAACGGAACAGTCGAGGACTAGTCCTCGGCTTATTTTCATTTAATTTAATTCAAACAGAATTCGCTTTAGTGAATTCGCTTATAAAACAAACGCCCCGGTACATGAAAAGTGGAGACATTTTTTCAATTGTAGGCAGAACAGGGTTGGCACTAATAAGGGCTGGTCAGGCTGATCAGGCTCACGAAATGTGGAAAAGGGTTAAATCTTCAAGCAGTTATGAGGAAGCTCTGTGCATTATCATTGAATATATAGATTGGAATTGATATCCGGAACCCGCATTTTAAGGAACCTAAAATTCAATCATTGATGCCCTATTCATACGGAGCAACACACACATCGCTGGTTCATACGTGGGGTTTTTATGAATTATATGGAGGAAGCAGGCACTCGTTTTCTCCTTTTCTATTACTCTATCGTTTTTTCACTATCAGTAGAGCGAGTAATATAAATATAACTAAACTAATTATAGATAAAGTAGATATCCACTAGTTATTAGCACTCATACTAATTATTTTAAATACCAAATTATACAATTATATTACAAGCAATGTAAAAGTAATTAATGGAACCACAAAACAAGGAATGAGGTGATCCTCATTCCCTGTTTTATTTATGAGCCGGCTAATGTTTGTGAAAATCCTTCTTGTAGTATAGCTACCCGTTACTTCAATAAGAAAAGCATCGAAAATCGCAGTTAGTAATTCAACTTTTGAACCCGTTATAGACTGATTGTGTTTATTTTGTTAATAGTTAAAAAAAATCATCTCGAATACACAATACTGGAATACCTAATTAATTAGGAATTGGATTTTAATTGTAAATAGATCCATGGTATCGACGATATATTAGAAGCCAACAGCTTTGAACTAACAAGTATATAAGTAATGAATAAGACAGGTTGTATCCTTCCCTGTAATGAAAGACACCAACATAAGTAGCCAACCATTCCATTCCAAGGCTTATTAAAGAACAAATAAGAATGTAAATAGGATTCGATTTAGGTCTAAAGCGGTCATAGAAATAAAAAAACAAGTAACTGAACGGACCATACGAAACGTAAGAGAGGAAATCCATAAATTGATAAGAAGAATTGTCATTTACATCATATAAATTAACAGGTTCCACACTGAGAGAATGGTCAAAGAAGAATCCGCTGTATATGCCACAAGTAAAAAATACAATCGCCGTTTTTCTAGGGAATCTTTTTGGCAAAAGAAACGTTACGCTCGTTCCAATGCACAGTCCAATAATAATAAACCATTCATTTGAGTTGAAATGGTTATCATAAATATTCATATATTCTTCCCTTCTTTTCGACCCTCACGGACTATCACCCATGCCATAAATCTCGAAAAAACAGCATAACTGCTAAACATTAACAAACTATATGCCATATTCATATGAGGAGTCGCGATCATTCCCAACTTCTTTAGCAATAGCTGCAACGGGATAAAACTTAAAATAATGAGGGCGACAATCACCCATTTCAAAAATTTCCAATTATATAAAAGAATATTGGATGTAATCACAAATACAAGCGGAATCATAAATAAACGGCTTATTAAATCAGCTATTCCGTCCTCAAAGGAACGATTCACCACAATCCATTTAAGATTGACATGAAGCACCGTAAATATACTGAGGTCAAAAATGGTGTTAACAAAATAAAGGAATAGCATATCAAGTTCGGATAATTTTTTCGGAATATGTGTAAGTACAATAATCACAAACCATGTAATGAGCACGCAAATCGCTAGTGACAATACCTCAACCTCCTAAAAACCAATCCCCTTTTTAAAAGGTATTTTCCCCCATGGAATAACAAAAAATCACTTTTATATAAATGGTCCTAATTTCATGCACCTTATTTTACGCAATACAAAACACTTTTTTTAACATGATGCTTTATTAAACTAAACTGCCACGTTAGCGGAACAAGAAAGGCGACTGCTCTTAGTGAACAATCGCACCCGTTAGCGTAAGTACAATCCTTCACAATCTTCAATTTGAAAAAGCATTTCCGTTTATTTCAGAAATGCACCTCATTACGCAATTTTTTCTTTTTCTCCATCTTGTCGATTAATTGATTGAATAATTGATTAAAATATTCTACATCACCAGGTAATGAAAATTGTTTGCTAAAGTGGTTCCTTTTTGAATTGATTTAGTCGCCTTATCAAATAAATTTGCTTTAATTTGAGCATCCGCAAGAGTATACCAGTAATACCACGCATCCATTTTTGATATTTTATCTTTGTGGAATTTTTCAATAACTGGGTAATATTTTGAAAATAATTTTTCATCAGGAGTTAAGTTTTGACCATCCCATTTAAGAACATCCACCAAATAGGTTTCTGCAATAAACCATTGCCAAACAGCTATTCCAACGCTTTTATTGTTAAGCAGTTCCATCTTATGATAATGGACATTTGCTATCTTTGCTAAAGAATTATTACCCCATTTAAAAATCTCAAGCTTGTTCCCTGCTGCTGCACCCATTGTTACTCCGAACAGATACTCTTTAGTGCCATCTCCAGTAATATCGGCAAACCCCGAATACTGTAGCCCTACTCCCTGTGTCTTTGTCTCCCAAACTTTTTTCCATACTTCATTTTCTTTTCTTAATACTATTGCTCCGAACTGTGAAGGGGAAGGTTGTTTTTTTGCTCTTACTTTAAAAGTAATAATGATTTCTTTCTGTCCATCTTTGTTAAAGTCATAAAATTGAATAGGCTTAGTTGGCACAGGCTCTTCAGGACTTACCAACAATGAATTTGACGGTACAAATTCTTTGGCAATTTTCATTGGGTCTTTATTTAAATATTTTTCAGCGTGAGTATAAATTGGAGAGAGATTCAAAATTATAAATGCAAGTAAGGTAAATAACATTAATTTTTTCATCAATAATCCCCTTTTTCCAGCAGATGTTAGAGATTATTGTTCCCCGATGTAACCTTGTATATCAGAACCACTGTTCAACTAATCTGCCCAGTTAGTTGAGTAACGGGAATGAAAAAAGACTGCCGAAACAGCCCATTTGTTGTTAAGCTAAAGCCCCCGTTAGTGTAAGTACAACGCTTCACAATCTTTATATAATAGTGTACTATGCTCGATATATTTATTAATTAATTTTTACGCTCATTATACACAGTTTTTAAATTACTATTATATCCATCAATCCCTGTCCAATTGGAATATTCTTTAGGTGTATCTTCGGATAAAAGTTGTTCCAATGGTTGATCTTTTTCTAAAGCAGACATTACTTTTGCATTAAGGTGATACAAGTAGTTTAACATTACATCTATTTGACCTTTTGTTACGATCTCACCGTGACCTGGAACAATTCTAAGAATGTCCAACTCGGAAACTTTCATTAAGTTTTTAATAAATTCTTGAGAATCATAAATGGGAGGATGTAGATTTTCTAATACGATGTCACCCATAAAAGCAATTTTCTCTTCAGGTAAATATAGAAATGCGTCACTAGAAGTATGTCCTCCCCCAAAACAATAAAACTCGACATTTCGAGTATTACCGTGAATAACAAACTTATTTTCAAAAGTCAAATTAGGAAGTACAATACGAAGTTCAGGAATTGACTCGTAGACTTTTAACATTTCCTTTAATTGATTTTCGATGCTTGTTTGCAAAACTGGATTGCTCTCAATCGCTAGTCTCTCCTCCAATTGTTTCAGATACTGCTTCATTTCTTCCATCTCTTTTTGTGGATCAAGAATAACATTTTTATGTTCGTGCAAATGCCTTGTTTTTAGAGTTGAGATGATTGTTACGTCTTCAAAAATTTGATTTCCAAAAGTGTGATCTCCGTGATAATGGCTGTTAAAAACAAATTTAATTTCTTTTTGTGTAATGTCTTCTGCTACTTTTCGTAATTCTCTAGCAGCATTGGGGGTGGTAAAGGTATCAAAAACTACCACTTCATTTCCAATATCAATAAATCCTGAATTCCCCATTGCACCTTCGCCTTTTCGAGCAATCGCAGCATATACACCTTCAGAAAGTTTTTCCAGCGAGAAATAAGGTGATTGAACTTTACTGTTTGGCATTAATTTATCTCCTCTAAATCCTTATTTGTGGAAGAGTAAAAGCAATTGTAATTTGAATAATTCTTCATTTTTTAGATATTTCCTTCTTTCACTAACCTGCTCCGTTAGTTCAACAAATAAAGTAGGGAAACCTTTCTCAAGGCTTCCCCCTTATCAAACCGTACGTGCCCTATTAAGGCATACGGCTTACCAAATGTTACAATTTAATCAAGAGGATGCATTCCAGCCATTTTGCATCTTTTGGACACGGTGAGGTGTGAAATACTCCTCACCTTTTGCTTTTGCTCGTTTGATTCGATTCTGAATGTCTCTTTTAACTTTTCTGGACATATCACTTAGGTATTGTTCCTTTGTGTATCCATATGCTTTATTTAAATAGAGCCAATAAGTTGGAATCAGATTGATGTTAAGAAAGAAGGCATTATTCCAAATACTTTGCATCTTCATCCCTTTTCTTTGGGAAGGATGTCTATGAATAAAAGCTACTCTTAGTCTTTTCCTTATGTATCCATCTAAAGATTTCAGGGTTCTTCGAACCCACCTTGTAATACAGTGGTTTGGAATCCCTCGACTAATATTATCTTTTATAGCATTAACTATAGTTAGGTAATAGTTGACCTTCCCTCTGATAATTGGGTTCACTCGCTCAATCCACTCTTCCTTACTCAGCGTAAGCGTTTTACGGGTCTTGTCCTTTATTTTCGACCGAAAATCTTTGACGGATTCTTCCTTTGGAGTTACATGAAATTCTAGCTTGTTATCTTTCTTACCTTTTCTCCAGTGATGGAACGTGAAACCTAGAAAATCAAAATCATCCTTCTTAAAGTTGACGATTTTAGTCTTTTCTTTAGATATCTCAAGTCCAAGTTCTTTCAACTTATCCCTAGTTATAGAAGCTGCACTCTCGATGCTATCTTTCGATTTTGCAAAGAGGAGAAAATCATCCGCATAGCGGACAAAACGAATGTTGTTCAAGTCCCATTCCCAGTCAAGTTCATTTAAATACACATTTGCTAAAAGTGGTGAAATTACACCACCTTGAGGGGTTCCATAATCCGAGTGGATTAGTTTGCCTTCTTCCATGTGTCCAGCCTTCAGCCATTGTTCAACCAACCCTAGGACCGTACGGTCCGAAACATATTTCTTAAGAACTTCGATTAGTTTCTTATGAGGGATATTGTCAAAGAATCCTTTTATATCACAATCGTAGATATGATTGTAGCCTTGCTCAATATTCCACAGAATTATTTGTAAAGCTCTTTGAACTCCACGATTCGGTCTGTAACCTACTGACCAACTATGAAATAGATTATCTTCAAATTTGGGCTGAAGTACGTTCACTACACTTTGTTGTACAATGCGATCTTCAATTGTTGGTATTCCAAGTGGTCGTTTCTTCCCATTCTTCTTGGGAATGTAAACTCTCCTTACTGGCTGAGCTTGATAGGTCTTTGCCTTTAATCTGTCTAAAAGTGCCATGATGTTTTCATTTAAATTAGCTTCATAACTTTCTATTGTTTCTCCATCGATACCGCCTGCACCCTTATTAGCTTTCACTTGTTCAAAGCATTGGGTTAGTCTTCGGTCGAATAATATTTGTCCATAAACACTGTGTAGCTTAAATTTCCACTCTTGATTCATTGCGTATTCCACGCCTTTCCTTGATGTACATTCAAACGGTTTTACCGCAGTAACATGATTGTTAACATTACATCTTGTTCATGACTTGGAGCCATAGGTCATTCCCCTTCCGTTCACTTGATGTTATGGTCATCAAGTTACTTCCGTACTATGAGAATGTCTGACTACTCCACCCATTCTTCGTCACTTCGGGTTACCCTTATAGACTAGAACCCTGCCTGTTCGGTAGGGTGGAGTTCTCACGGGGTCATCGCATTTCCCTTCTAAGCATACCCTGCACCATCACGCTATAAGTCACATTTCCTCGTTCTGACTTCTAAAGGAAATGCCTTTTTGAGAGGGCTTCCTTACTTTTCGAAAAGTCGCCAACTTATCTCGCCGCCGTGCTTCACACTTATTGCATTAGGGTCTACCTATTCGCTTACGGTTCTCTCGATTTACCGCATCTCCTTCAGACAACACCTCACGGTGTTGCCCTAGATTAAGCTTCCCGAGCTAGGTCAGTCTCCTCGGGTATGGATTTTCACCATCTGGGATTCATTTTCATTATCCTCTCCAAGTCGTTTCACCGAGATGACGTCTCTTTCAGATAATGAAAAGAAGAGTGTTAACTGAGTTAACACTCTATGCGACTGCCCGTCGCACATAAAGTAGGGAAACCTTTCTCAAGGCTTCCCCCTTATCAAACCGTACGTGCCCTATTAAGGCATACGGCTTACCAAATGTTACAATTTAATCAAGAGGATGCATTCCAGGCATTTTGCATCTTTTGGACACGGTGAGGTGTGAAATACTCCTCACCTTTTGCTTTTGCTCGTTTGATTCGATTCTGAATGTCTCTTTTAACTTTTCTGGACATATCACTTAGGTATTGTTCCTTTGTGTATCCATATGCTTTATTTAAATAGAGCCAATAAGTTGGAATCAGATTGATGTTAAGAAAGAAGGCATTATTCCAAATACTTTGCATCTTCATCCCTTTTCTTTGGGAAGGATGTCTATGAATAAAAGCTACTCTTAGTCTTTTCCTTATGTATCCATCTAAAGATTTCAGGGTTCTTCGAACCCACCTTGTAATACAGTGGTTTGGAATCCCTCGACTAATATTATCTTTTATAGCATTAACTATAGTTAGGTAATAGTTGACCTTCCCTCTGATAATTGGGTTCACTCGCTCAATCCACTCTTCCTTACTCAGCGTAAGCGTTTTACGGGTCTTGTCCTTTATTTTCGACCGAAAATCTTTGACGGATTCTTCCTTTGGAGTTACATGAAATTCTAGCTTGTTATCTTTCTTACCTTTTCTCCAGTGATGGAACGTGAAACCTAGAAAATCAAAATCATCCTTCTTAAAGTTGACGATTTTAGTCTTTTCTTTAGATATCTCAAGTCCAAGTTCTTTCAACTTATCCCTAGTTATAGAAGCTGCACTCTCGATGCTATCTTTCGATTTTGCAAAGAGGAGAAAATCATCCGCATAGCGGACAAAACGAATGTTGTTCAAGTCCCATTCCCAGTCAAGTTCATTTAAATACACATTTGCTAAAAGTGGTGAAATTACACCACCTTGAGGGGTTCCATAATCCGAGTGGATTAGTTTGCCTTCTTCCATGTGTCCAGCCTTCAGCCATTGTTCAACCAACCCTAGGACCGTACGGTCCGAAACATATTTCTTAAGAACTTCGATTAGTTTCTTATGAGGGATATTGTCAAAGAATCCTTTTATATCACAATCGTAGATATGATTGTAGCCTTGCTCAATATTCCACAGAATTATTTGTAAAGCTCTTTGAACTCCACGATTCGGTCTGTAACCTACTGACCAACTATGAAATAGATTATCTTCAAATTTGGGCTGAAGTACGTTCACTACACTTTGTTGTACAATGCGATCTTCAATTGTTGGTATTCCAAGTGGTCGTTTCTTCCCATTCTTCTTGGGAATGTAAACTCTCCTTACTGGCTGAGCTTGATAGGTCTTTGCCTTTAATCTGTCTAAAAGTGCCATGATGTTTTCATTTAAATTAGCTTCATAACTTTCTATTGTTTCTCCATCGATACCGCCTGCACCCTTATTAGCTTTCACTTGTTCAAAGCATTGGGTTAGTCTTCGGTCGAATAATATTTGTCCATAAACACTGTGTAGCTTAAATTTCCACTCTTGATTCATTGCGTATTCCACGCCTTTCCTTGATGTACATTCAAACGGTTTTACCGCAGTAACATGATTGTTAACATTACATCTTGTTCATGACTTGGAGCCATAGGTCATTCCCCTTCCGTTCACTTGATGTTATGGTCATCAAGTTACTTCCGTACTATGAGAATGTCTGACTACTCCACCCATTCTTCGTCACTTCGGGTTACCCTTATAGACTAGAACCCTGCCTGTTCGGTAGGGTGGAGTTCTCACGGGGTCATCGCATTTCCCTTCTAAGCATACCCTGCACCATCACGCTATAAGTCACATTTCCTCGTTCTGACTTCTAAAGGAAATGCCTTTTTGAGAGGGCTTCCTTACTTTTCGAAAAGTCGCCAACTTATCTCGCCGCCGTGCTTCACACTTATTGCATTAGGGTCTACCTATTCGCTTACGGTTCTCTCGATTTACCGCATCTCCTTCAGACAACACCTCACGGTGTTGCCCTAGATTAAGCTTCCCGAGCTAGGTCAGTCTCCTCGGGTATGGATTTTCACCATCTGGGATTCATTTTCATTATCCTCTCCAAGTCGTTTCACCGAGATGACGTCTCTTTCAGATAATGAAAAGAAGAGTGTTAACTGAGTTAACACTCTATGCGACTGCCCGTCGCACAAAAAGACCGCCGCAGCGATCATCATCCTTAACAATAGCACCCAATTAGGTTCAGTTCTAAATTTCACAAAGTCTTGTTTTGTGCTCTCCAACTAAATGAAGTAAACGGCAACTAAAAATAAAAACTGTCTGCTATACAGATAGTAACAGTTTAAAGTGATAAGACTGGTAGTTAATCTTTAATATTTGATTTTATCTTGTTGAGGTGGCTGTTCTTTCCATCTATTTTCAATCATTAGAGATTCGGATTTTTTTGCCAATTTTGCTGTATCAACTAACAAATCCAAGTAATGCGTTTTTAAATCATTCCTTTGACTAGTAGCTAATGATGTAGCATAATCAGAAAGTCCAGCAGCCGTTAAAATAGTAATTTGATACATCATCAATTTATCCGAAAACGGAGATTGCGTCGAACTGAAAACTTGTTGTTCTGATGGCATAGGGGCAGGAAGGTCACTGCCTGTAAAAATTGAGTACGTTCATTAATAATTTTTTTAGATAAATCTGCTGCTTTTTGCATGAATTCACGAACTTCTTTAAAATCTGCTGATTGTGCGAAACCTTTGGTTAACGCATTGCCTATTACATTCGCTTCAATATTTCCATATAAATGAGATATTTCAACTGCATTTAAATATCTTTGGTTTCCGAACAAATCTTTCCCATTTAGATAATCTTTATTTTCAATAAAGTCCGTTTTCTTTGGCGGTTCAATGAATGGGGGTCTTGTATATAACCCTTTATCCAATAATACATCACTAACAACATCAAAAACTATGGTTGCTTCTGATAAGTATTTCTTAAAATGTTCTCTAATATCTTTACGAGTAGACAACGTATACATTAAACCATAAGTTACTACCATTATTCTTGATAATTTTTTATGTACTTAAAAAAAAGGAATCTGAAAATAGCCGCGGGGCATTAATATCAACATCCTGACTGCCAAACCCTATTGGAATTGGAATATTTTCTGATTGTAATATCTGCTTAGTATTGTCCTTAAGATTTTCTACAATTTGAAAGGTCTTTTTCAAAACATCTATTACTTCAATATCTTCTGCTTTTGCAACAAAGTATTGCAAAACACAACTATTATGAGTGTGACTGATGTATTCACTCCACAAGGAAGCCATTTCTGACGAAGTAAGTTTAACACTTTCAGGAGAACTCATTTAGAAAATCACTCCATTTTTAAAGATATTTTTATGATTCTCCCTTAAATATGTTTATATTCCTACCGATTCTCTTTATTGTGCTAAACTGCAACCGTTTGTTCAACAAAACAGGATCTCCCGCAGCGATCCCATCTTTCAAATAAGCACCCGTTAGTTCAACAAGAAACTGCTCAACTATTATCAACTAAGAGGTTTAAGTCCAAGGAAACGCATAACTATTTCTGAGTCAGTAAAAAATACGAAAGAGGTGAGAACAAATGGAAAATGATAATTTAAAACTTACGTCGTCCGAAATTGGAACACTATGGGGGGAGTATATAAACGGAACGATGACCGAGATAGTAAATAAATATATGATTTCTATTTTGGAAGACGAAGAGGTGAAAAATGTTTTTGAAATTGCCATTGAGACATGGGAAAAGCAAAAGAAGCAGCTTGTTTCCTTCATTGAGAAAGATGGTTTTCCAGTTCCGAATGGATTTACTGAGTCCGATCTTAATAAGAGTGCAGATAGATTGTTTTCTGACACATTCTGCTTAAATTATTTACATATAATGACGATACATGGTTTGTTGGGTCATACCACTGCTTTAAGTGTTTCTGTCAGAAAGGACCTACGGGAATTTTACAATTCATGTGATAATGATGCAAAAAGGATGTACGATTTAACCATTGAGTTATTGCTTAAAAAAGGAAAATTCCAACGAGATCCCTATTTCTATCCTAAAGAGAACCCTGAATATATTTCCACCAAAGATTTTTCTGATGGATTCTTCGGAAAAGGGAGACTTTTATCTGCTACAGAAATAATCAGTATTTCTCTTAACATTAAAAAAAGCATTATGGCAAAAACTCTTTCAATCGGGTTCAGTCAAGTCGCTGAATCGGAAGAAATAAGAACGTTTTTTGAGGAAATAGGAAAAAAGGCAGATGAAAACATACAAGCCCTTGCAAGTATTTTGCACAAGGATAATTTGCCCGTTCCAATGTCGTGGGAATCAGAGGTTACAACGTCACAGGACTCTCCTTTTTCAGATAAATTAATGTTGTATCATATGGGTTTCTTGGGTCAAACTGCACAAGTATATTACGGTACAGGTCTAGCAGGAGCCATGCGAACAGACCTAGCTGTCGTTTATGAAAAGACAATTCTAAAAACATTAGCATTGACAAAAAATTGGTTCGATATTATGGTGGAAAACAAATGGTTAGAACAGCCACCACTTGCTCCCAATAGAAAAGAACTTGCACAAGATAAATAAGATATACCCCTCATTAGTGAGGGGTATATTTTTAATAAACTTTTTAATTTAAGGGATAATTTCAACATAAAGTAGTTATTTCCTTCTTAAGTTAATCTGCCAGTTAGTTGAGTAACGGGAATGAAAAAAGACTGCCGAAACAGCCTGTTTGTTGTTAAAGTAAAGCCCCCGTTCTTTAAGTGCACTATTTCACAATTTTTTTGTGAGATTAGAAAAAGGCAAACTACATCTTAAAGAATCACACTAGTTAAGCTATAAATGTATCCCGATAATAATCGGAATTACTGAACCACCCGCATCGAACCATGTTAAATTTTATTTGTAAAAAAACTTCAATAAATACTATTTTTATCAAAACTACACCTTGTTTCTCATCAGTAAAATCTTTTGATTTAAGAGATTTCTAATTTTTTACATATTTTCCACCTCTGAGAAAACAATAAAAACAATGTACAAGTTCGTTTATTGGAGGGAAAATCTTGGAGACAAATAACCCGATTCGATTAACTGCTCCAGAAATGGCAAGCCTTTGGACTCAATACATTTTTGATACCATGTCCATTTGTTTTTTTCGTTATGCACTGGAGCATATTGAAGATCACGATGTCAAATCAATCTACCAAACTGCCCTTAGATTATCCCAAAAGCATGTCCAAAAAATTACAGAATTCATGGTAAATGAAAATTATCCTATCCCACATGGGTTTACAGAAAAAGATGACGTAAACATTCAGGCACCTCGTCTTTTTCAAGACCTGTTCTACCTAAATTATATTTATATCATGACTTTGCAAGGTATGACTGGATATTCTTTGTCTGTTGGTACTTCGATTCGTTCTGACTTACGGAAATATTACATAACCTGTATGTCCGAAACGATGGATCTTTTTGAACAATCCATTGATTTAATGCTTTCGAAAGGACTTTTTGTACGACCTCCTGTTATTTCACCACCCGAATCAATCGATTTTGTAAAGCACCAAAGTTTTTTAACGGGATGGTTGGGAGATCGTCGCCCTCTGAATGCTATCGAAATAGGAGATATTACTTTCAACATGCTAAAAATGCATTTACATGCTGCTTTAAAAGTGGGATTCATCCAAGTAGCCCAATCCAAAGAGGTTCGTCAATATTTCATGAGGGGACTTGACATTGCCAATAAACACATAAAAATATTTGAATCGGTATTTAAAGAAGATAAATTAAATTCGCCTGTTTCTTGGCAATCGATGATCACGAGCTCTACTTCTATGACCTTTTCAGATAAATATATGATGTACCAAATTCTATTGTCTACACAATTATCCCTTTCATTTTATGGTTCCGCTTTGAGTGTCAATTCAAGAAGAGATTTAGGTGCTCATTACATACGACTAATTTTAGAACTTTTACAATTTGCAGAAGACGGTGCAAACCTAATGATAAAAAATGGATGGTTAGAGCAACCTCCAACAGCAAGTGACCGTGACTCGCTTGCAAAAGAAAGGAGCAAAAAATAATATTTCAGAAACTGGATGCTAGGAACGATTCCTAGCTTTTTCATTTGCTGCACTTCATAGGGCAAAGAAAAACAAAATTCCATCTCCCTTGTTCCACTAAACTGCATCCTTTAGTTGAAGAAGCGATAAGAACTATCGCCTCTTTTTCTTATTCCATCTGTATAGAAACCGTACAACAAACACTGCCAAGATAATAAGAATAAGGATGTAAATTAATTGGAAAATCATATCTCCGATATTAAAATGAACCATTTTTATTCTCCCTTGACCATCATTCTGGTCTTTTTTGTTTAACTAAAGCTACCCGTTTATTGAATAAGGAAATATCATTTAACTTTCATTTTCCATAAAATTTTCGGCTTCATAACCATCAACTGGATAATCAACAATGGTAACAGAATTATAATAAAATTGAGGAATAGAACATTCGAGGCTAATATAAATTTCTCTCGGATTTACATCTTCATCCTCCCATAATTCGTCATGAAAAATATAACCTATCTTTTTAGTGTTTAAATCGATTACAATAGGGTCTCCATTAAGTCCATAACCAATAATAAACAAACCATTATCAATACAGCGTTTGTGTTCTTCGTATAAATTTTCTTCAGGCATTTCATTTACAATATTAAAATAAACATGCCTAAACTTTATGTTTTCTCTAAAAGAAAACTCTTTTAAAAAAGAAATTATATCTTCGGGAATTTGATAATCCTCAAAAAATTTAATTGTACTTGTACTAAATTCAACCTTCATTAGAGTATGTTTATCAATTTTCTCTAATGCTTTTCTAAATAATCCTATATCCATTTTCAACATCCTTCATATAACATTTTAGCTATATTTTATCATGTTCTTGTTCCACTAACCTGTTTCGATAGTTGAATAGAATCTCCCGTTTCAATTTCGAGAATGAAGTCAATAATTCCTCTAAAAAAGAAAATTTAGGGAGAGATGTATTTTGTTATTGTCAAAGGCATGGGAAACATATGAATCGGATAAACGAATTGAAGGATTTTCGCCACAAACATTAAAAGCATATAAACTCCAAGCCACATTACTTATTAGATATTTTAAGGATGTTAAACTTAATACTATAACTACAGCTCAACTTAAAGAATACCTTGCAAAGTCAAGCGAAACCTTAAAACCTTCAAGTTTGGCTCACCGAATACGTTTTATGAAATCATTATTTCGTTGGTCACATGAGGAGGGTCATATTTCAAAAAATCCCGCCGCCAAAATAAAGGAACCTAAAGCAGGGAAACGAATTCCAAAGTTTCTAACAGAATTTGAAATTGAACATTTACGTGAAGCCTGCACCAGCCCATTGGAGAAGGCTTTGTTTGAATTCATGTTTTCCACTGGGTGCCGTATAGGAGAATTTGTTTCCGTAGAGAAGAGTAGAATTAATTGGTCTAATCGTTCTGCTATTGTGAGAGGAAAAGGGGATAAGGAAAGGGAAGTGTATTTTAACATCCGCTGCGAAATTTGGCTTAAACGATACCTTGATCAACGCCAGGATGGCGATGCAGCCATTTTTGTCACAGAACGGTATCCTCATCGAATGAGTATTGCCCAGATGAGATATATCATCAAACGAATTTCGAATCGGGCACGGATCAATAAATCGATTCATCCGCACCAGCTAAGGCACAGTTATGCCACTCATATGCTGAATAATGGTGCTCCTCTTGAAGTGATCCAGAGCTTATTAGGTCATGAGAAAAGTGAGACTACAAGGATATATGCACAGTTAAGTGGGAGTTTAAGGCGAGAACTTTATTGCAAGTATTTTTAAATTGAACTCATAAAGGCAATGCATTAAAAAGCATTGCTCTTTCTTTAATTCTCGCACCCCGTTACTTTAAGAACAATATTTCACAAACTTCTAACCAAAGGTTATTAAGATAATTCGTTTAAGCACATTTCCAACCATTTCAACTGCGAACTTCACTTTAGAAAAAATTCAACTATTAACTTATTCATATAAACTCTAGCACATTTTGTTCCCTCCTGTGTACAAGCCGTTTCATTCCTATTTTAAGATAGTATTTTATATTAAAAAAATCTATTCTTTTGAAATGAGGAATGTTAAATTTGAATAATTTTGATCCACAGAATATACCGAATCAGTTTCCTGGTGTCGCTAAACCCCCTAACAGGATTAAACCGGGTTCGACATCGTCCAAGCCCGCCGGTTATTCCCCTCAGCAGATTCGTCGTGCTTATGAGATTGAGCCGTTGATTAGGTCAGGAATCACCGGTAAGAACCAGAACATCGCCATTATAGTAGGATTTGGTAGCCCCACGGTCGAAAACGACCTGCAAGTCTTTAGCCAACAGTTTGGCTTGCCCCCGGCAAAACTGAATATCTATTATCCAGATGGACAGCCAAGTCAAGTGGTTCCAGATTGGACACTTGAGACCGCCATTGACACGCAGTGGGTCCACGCACTTGCGCCAGATGCCACCATCCACCTCGTTGTTGCCGTATCTTCGGCTCCTGGAGACCTGTTTAGCGCTGTTAATTTCGCGAACAATAATTTGGACGTCCAAGTAGTCTCGATGAGCTGGGGTCTTCCCGACTCATCGTTCGAGCAAATGTTTGATCACTTTTTTCAAAAATCAGGTACCGTCTATTTAGCCGCATCTGGAGATATCGGAGGTAAGGTTACCTATCCATCAGCTTCCCCGTTTGTCGTATCCGTTGGTGGAACAACTTTATTGCTACGCCAGAATGGGAGCCGAATTGCTGAAACGGGCTGGAATGGCTCAGGGGGTGGTCCAAGTCTCTTCGTACCTAAACCTAACTACCAGATTGGGTTTGTGAGCGGCGGGAAAAGAGGCACTCCTGATGTTTCCTTTGTTGGAGACCTCGCAACAGGTGTATCCGTTTTCAGTAGTACTCCGATACCTGATGGGTCTACCGGATGGGTCGTCGCAGGCGGAACAAGCGTGGGAACTCCTTGCTGGGCAGGCATTATCGCATTAGCCGATCAGATTCGGAATGTGCCCCTGACCGATGGACATCAAGAACTCTACAATCTGGCAAAGAAACCGCAGTATGCCAGAAATTACAACGACATCACCGTTGGCTGCGCCGGTTCTTTTTGTTGTACACCTGGATATGACTTTGTGACAGGACTGGGAACTCCTAGGGCGAATCTGCTTGTAAGGGCATTGGGAAAAGATCCTGGTCCAGATGTTGATGAATCAAGTCCTGATCATGGACATCACCCTCCCCATCCACTTCACCATCATCATGGTCCCGATGAGTTAAGTTCTGATTAGGTTCAGGGTAATATAAAGACTAACTTAAAATACCACAAGCTAGTCTTTTTTTTATTAGAATTGTTAAATGCCTTCTTCAAGTAAACTGCCCCTTTAGCGGAACAAGCAAAAAGGCTGCCGAAGCAGCCAAACATTCTTGAACTAATGCAACCCAATAGAATAAAAAGGTTCTTTTTAATTACTAGTTCCGTTTCCTATGGCAGGACCCAAAAGTGCAATCTATTATGAAACCAAATTTGTACCGACCTTTTTACACAATTAATTGTTCGAATTTTGCCGAAATATGCTATATTTAAGAAAAGGTTTTCATTATAACTTTAAAGGAGAGAAGAGAATGGATTTATATGAAAAACTACCAGTTGAGGTTCTCATTAGTTTTTATAACGAAATTAAGAATAATATTGAAAAAGGAATACTTACCAAAAAAATGTATTATGAATTAGGTTTAATTATTTCAGTTGCTAATCAAAAAGGTCTCATCCTAGAATTTCCTTCTGATTTTAAAGAAGAAGTTAATGAAGAAATTTTAAAAGATTTATCGCAAACACAAAAAGTGAAGACGGGGTATAGATCACATATCGCCTAATCAAACCGACTGAACCATTCACCATTATTCAACTATTCTTTTTCGTTAGTACAATAAGAGAAGAGGATAGCCGAAGCCATCCCCATCTTTAACATAAGTCCCCTTAAGTTGAACAAGAATCTTCAATTATTTATATCCGTTTTTCTTTGTTAATCCCTTTTCGGACTTTTCACTGTAATGAAAAAAGGCATTACATGCAATGAAACCGATAATACCTAAAATGCCACAAATTACTGCAATAACAATAGTCAATAAATTCTCCCCTTTCAAAGATTGCCGCTTAAAAATCTAATCTAAACATTCGGCACATACCCTATTTTTTTCCTTCTTTTATTGAATCTCTTCTTGAAGTAACCTGCTTCATTACTTTAATAAGGATAAAGACCTCCGCAGCGGTCACCAAGTTTTTTCCATTTCGGACCCTCACATTTAACCAAGCCCCTATTCACTAAGGAAGAAATTTAAATGGGAGCTTATTTAAATTCCCTACTTGGCAGTACTCAAAAAGATGCCACCGTTGGAGATGAACACTTAATCGAATAGGTTAGGGAGTTCGATGCCAAAAATTAATAATTTATTAAGTTTACTCTGTTAAAGTACAAGCATGAATTTCTTTTTCATCCCCCCCTTTTAACATATTTTTTGAGCCCTCGATCCTTTCGAGGGCATTTTTTTTTGCATCGACCATCATGAGTAAATACCTCTACTTTTGTAAGTGCTTGCAAATATAATGGAATTAGGTCGGATGACAAAGGTGGTCATCACAGTATGCGGCGTAGGCGGAGCCGGTACTTCAGGAGAGATAAGCTCTATCGTTTTGCTTCACTTCGTGCATCTGGAATAAATCAAGAGAATACAAACCATAATTCGTATAGAGAGCTACCGGGGCTTTCTCCAATAAAAGCAATCTCTACTTTTGCCACCCTTAAAGCCTGCACTGTTTGGTTAGTAGACATGCGTTTTCTCTTTTTCTCTTACTCTATCGTTTTTTCACTATCAGTTGAGCGAGTAATATAAATATAACTAAACCAATTATAGAAAAAGTAGGTATTCAATAGTCATTAGCACTCATACAATTTATTTTAAATACCAAATTATACAATTTTAGTACAAGCAATGTAAAAGCAATTAATTGAAACACAAAACAGGGAATGAGGTGATTCTCATTCCCTGTTTTAATTATGAGCCGACTAAGATTTTGCGAAAATTCTTCTTGTAGTAAAGCACCCGTTAGCATAAGTACAATGTTTCACAAACTTATTTTTGAAAAAGTAATTTTTAAATTTTGGCTTTGTTAAATAGTATTGTTGTTTTTCAGGTATAAAATATGGGAACGTCCGATTTGGACGTTCCAGTTCTTATCCCATTAAAGCCCCCTATAATGGAATAACTGTAAAGCTAATGAAGATTTTTTAAAAGCTGAGTTTCGCTGCCCAAGCTCCTTGCATTTTACTAAGGAATACAATTTGCCCAATATGATAGGCGTCGTGCATTGCTAAACTCTTTAGTTCAATCATTAATGGATTGTCTTCAGGGATTTCTCTATACAAATCTTCTAGTTCTGATGTTGCTAGTATTTTTTCTAGTTCACGATGAACATAAAAGTATTCTTGTTTTGTTTTCTGCCAATTTTGAGACGTCTCAGTTGGTAATCGATATGTAGCGTCATTATTTTCTGCCTGTGGTTCATTTGTTGTTTCACCAAGAAATCGTAACAGAATTCTTTTTTCAAAGAAAAGCAAATGACAAACTAATTCCCAAATGGAATGTGCCCCCTCAACTGGTTTCCAAATTGCCTGTTCAAAAGTGATATCCTCTAGCACTTTTTCAAGTGGTGGAAACCAGTCTTCTTGATCTAAGCAGCTTGCCCATTGCTGTAACAAAAGTGTCCTTACATCCATTTTCTATTCCCTCCAATTTTAATCCCTTTAATAGATAATCATATTAGTCAAGGTTCATTTGAGTTGGATTTTCTATTCAAACTTACCTCCCCTCAACCAATATTTTAAAGTTGAATCCCATCCACTTACACAAATTTTAAGAATTATCAGTCAAATAAGAAATACCATATTTCCCCTTAAAATGCTCGATTTATTTGTCGAAAACCAAAATTTTCATTTAATTTCTTTTTCAACTAACCTGCTACCGTTAGTCCAATAAAAAAAGGGATTGCCGTAGCGATCCCGTTCTTCAACACAAGCCCTCGTTAGCTAAAGAAGATTTAAAGACTTACATAAAGTGAATCAATAAAAAAAATGACCAAAACTATACTCATTATCCAAATTGTACCTTTCCTGATTAAGCTGCTTTCAGGAATTAGTCTATTTAAGAGAAAAAAGAAACCAACTACCCAAAAACCATTTTTAAAAAAACTAGTACAGATATTCATTAATACATTTAGGTGAAAGACCTTATCCATTAAGATTCCTCCCCAGTAAAAATCCCTATAAATATATTCAAACTTTTGTATTCTTAGCATTAATTTCATTTTCAGCCGCTTGTACAATTGACTCTATTTTACTAACGCTACCCATTTGTTTAAGTGTAATTCTTCACAATCTTTAAATTAATTTTAACGTAAAGTAAAATTCTTCTTGGAAAAATCGCAAGTGAAAAATCGGTTAATTATTCCAAATTAAGCTTTATATCTAATCCTAAAACTGGTCATCTTTTTATAAATCAGAAATTCATATCTCTTGGTGAATTGGTAAATAATAACCAAGAGGTGACATGATGGAAAAGGATAAATTAAAACTCACATCTTCCGAAATAGGAACTTTGTGGGGAGAGTATGTAAATGGAACAGCAGTTGATATTGTAAATAGATATATGATTTCTATTATTGAAGACGAGTCAATAAAAGCCATTTTTGAGGATGCTATCAAGACGTTTGAAAAACAAAAGAATCAAATCATAACTTTTATGGAGAATGAGGGATTTCCAGTTCCGATTGGATTTACTGAATCTGATCTTAATAAAGGTACAGAAAGATTGTTCACTGACATCTTTTGCTTAAATTATTTACATATTATGACTTTACACGGTTTGCTAGGACACTCCACTTCATTAGCTGTTTCTGTCAGAGAGGACTTAAGGTTTTTTTACGACTCGTGCGATAACGATGGGAAAAGGATGTATCATCAAACAATTGATTTATTGCTTGAAAAAGGAAGTTTTCAGAGAGACCCTTTATTTTATCCTGCTGAAAACCCTGAATACATTTCTAGCAAAGATTTCGCAGATGGATTTTTCGGAGAGGGTAGAACGTTAACCGGGACAGAAATCATAAGTATTTCTTTGAATCTAAAAAAAAGTATAATGGCAAAAACTCTTGCAATTGCATTCAGTCAAGTCACTCAAACAAAAGAAGTTAGAAAATTTTTAGAGCATGCTGAAAAAATAGCTAATCAACAAATAAAAGATTTTTCAAAAATTATGCAGACGGATAATTTACCAGTTCCTAAGTCGTGGGAAACTGAAGTTACAACTTCAACAGCCTCTCCTTTTTCCGATAAGTTAATGTTGTATCATACCGGTTTCTTATTCCAAGCTGCACAAGCGTATCACGGGACAGGTTTAGCATCTGCAATGCGAACAGACCTAGTATCTACTTACGAAGGCACCATTCTACAAAATCTTATGCTTACTAAAAAGTGGTTTAATCTTATGGTGCAAAATAAATGGTTAGAACAACCTCCACTCGCACCTAATAGAAAAGAAATAGCAAAAGAAAAATAACTAAAAATGCCCTTCCCAATCGGTCGGGCATTTTAATTTTTAAAAAAAGCATTCTTCCACTAAACTGCTCGTTAGCACAATAAGAAAACGGGATCGCCGCACCCATCCCATCTTTAGCATAAGCTACCCGTTTGTTTAATAACACTTTAGGTTTTAAACTCAATAAAATGACTTGAATTTGGATAAAGATTTTTCTTTGAAAATCCAATAGAAGTATAAAATTTATCAGCCTGTTCGGTATCTGTATGAAGCACCAAAATTTTATAATAACTTTTTGCTTCGTCAATTATCTTTTTTACCAAAATGCTTCCTATACCTTTTCTCCTATACTCTTTACTGACATAAACCCTTCTCAGCCTACCAATATATTGGTCATTTGAAAACGGGTCTTTATTTAATCCACCAATAGCAACAAGTACACATTCTTCATTAAACACGCCAAATAAACCTTCTCCAAAATGGTTGAAGGTATTACAGCCATTTTTATAATCATTTACTAATCTTTCTACAAAACGAAAACCCTCTTCTTTGCTTTGCTTTACTAAACTATTCAAATCAAAATCCAACAGATTATTTATATACTTTACCTCATATTTCCTCATATTCTTCTACTCCTATTGCAAAATTCTTGTTAAACTATTCTGCCCCTTTAGTTAAAGAAGAAAAAGGCGATGCCTAAAATGACAGCCTGATCTGTACTCTTGCAAGCCGATAGTTTAATAAGGCTCAAAATGAATAATTTGTCAAAGGTTCATCTGCTTCTATCTCTGCTTTCATTCGTAGCCATCTCAACTTCAGTTCGCCATCTAAAACTTTCCAGTCATGACGTTGGTGAAATACGTTGTAGTAGAGTACTCGTATATACTGTAAAAATTCCGGTATGACTTTTAACCACCAAGGTTCGATGGCATTCATCTCTTGATAACCTTTTAGAAACGAGTCGAGGAACCATGCCAAGTGATTTTCGAGTGTGTGGATCCTTTGGGTTTGTCGGTTGTATCTAACAATCACCGAATAAATGATAATGGCGATGTCGAAAGCAAACCAATGATAACAACTATCATCGAAATCAAATGCCGTAATTTCGCCGTCTTTTGTGACGAACATATTGTGTGCATGAAGGTCACAGTGGACAAGACCATAGTTTTTTACATCTTTTGGAAGAGTCTCTAACCAGTTTAACAACCCATTCGCTTTTTGAAGAACGATAGTTTCTTCAAATGGTAAGTGTTTCATTATATCCATCCACGATTCTTGTTTCCAATCACGACGCTTCACATCGTGCAAAGGGACATAGGACTTGGTAAGTAAGTGCATTTGTCCAACGATGCGTCCCCAATTCACAATCATTTTTTGGTTCCAGTCTTCTTCAGTTGGAATTCGCCCAGGTGCCTCGGAAAACAGTGAGGCGTGATAACCACCTGTTACATTTTCTACCAATTCCCCTGATTTTGATGGAAAGATTTCAGGAACGGAAACGCCGTTATCGAATAGATATTTCATGAAGTGCAGCTCTGCAAATGACTCTTTTTCATTACGCCAATTCTGATGTGTTAAACGTACTATCCGTGAAGGATGCCCATTTTGTGCTGGGTATTGATACACATGATTTACAACACTACTAACATGAGTCAGTAGACTCAAATTAAGTCCATATGCATTTGTTACAGTTTTTAACACACTTTTCTCCAGCACTTTATTCATTTTCGTATTCGTCCCCATTCCATTTATTTATAATAGTACTTAATTACCTCCAAAACTCTTTTTCAAATAACAATTTTGTATGGCACAGCCATAATCCTTCTTCAACTATCCTGCTACCGTTAGTTAAACAAAAAAAGCTACCTCGATGACAGCTCTGTTCTTCAAATCAAGCACCATCCTTTGTATTTTCTATTCACCACCTATTAATTGTGGTTTCTTTTCACATACTTTTAATATTCTTTTGGTGGACAACTTCATTTTAACTATCTGCGTAAATCGTCCTCGGTTGGGCAAAATATTTTCTGGGAATGTGCTGTCAATGAATTAGGGCTTCCCATTACAAAAATAGGGAGTGAGATGGATGACTGACAATAATGAACGCAATCGTGATGATAACAACGCTGGTGAAGCTGTAGGAACTAGTGCCGGTGCTATTGCGGGTGCAGCAGTGGGTTCAGTTGTGGGACCAGTTGGCACAGTTGCTGGTGCCATTGCTGGAGGTGCAGCGGGTAACACGATGAGCGCAGGTGCTAATGTTGCCAACAATAGCGCAACAAACCGAGCTGAGTAGATTTTCAATAATCAAACGAAAGAGGTCTTTAAAATGACAGTAGGAAAACAAGTTCAAACCGCTTTAGCAAGTTTAAAAAGTGCACAGGCAAGCTTTGAAACCTTTGCATTAGCAACTGACAACCAGAATGCAAAACAGCTTTATCAACAAGCCGCACAACAAACAAAATCCGTACTTGAGAGCCTTGAACCTCGTCTTCAAGAAATTCAAGGTGAAGAACCTCAGTACAATCAGTAAAAAATTATAACAGTATTCTTAAATATGATGAACCATCCCAGAAATATTTTATAGCGATCAGAATATGATATTTTATGAAAAAAACTAGTCCATTTTCCAGAACCATCCTTTATAGGGTGGTTTTATATTAATTTAAAAATCCATAAATGGTAGTTCTTATTTCAAATTCCTTTTCATAAATTGGAGAGTACTCCTTTTATCCCGAAAAAGGACTTCGCATGTAACCTTGGTAGGACATTTACATTTCCTTAAAGCGTCATTCAGGCGCTTTTTTTTAGTTCCCGAACACCTTTTTGTAAATTTCCCTCACTAAATTAATTCACTATATTGTTCTAATGCGACATTAATGAATCAAGGTCTTGTTCAACTAATCTGCAAGTTAGCACAACAAGAAAAGGGATCGCCCTAGCAGTCCCCATCTTTAACTCTTGCTATCCGTTAGTAAAATAAATGGTGTTCGCCTCATCAATCCCATCTTGAATTGAAGCCCATCCAAAAAGGCTAGTTTTATTTCATTTTGCTGACAGGGACTTTAAAGAGTAATAATAGTCCTACAATGATCAGTACAGATAGCCCATAGGCTAATAATGGCTTTTTGTAATGGAGCCGTATAAAAGGCAATTGAACAAGATAAAAAATCACAGACCATCCGAAATTCCAACCATTATGATAACTCATTAAACCCATTTTGTAGTTTACTAACTCGACGATTGACAAAAGAGTAACCCAGAAAATGATCCAGGCAACCTGTTTTACCCATCCAGTTGGATACCGACCTAAATATATAAACACTACGGATGGATAAGAGATAAACGATACAAGCAGATTATTCAAAGTATGATTTGGAATAATATTGGTTGGGTCATATACCCACAACGGATAATTATATGTAAGAAAGTTATATAAAAGGTCCAGTAGAATGATAAAAAGAAAGGTGGACTGATAATTCTTCCAGTTCCGCCAATCTCCCCAACACCATGCCGCAAGAATCCATAACAACATGCGTACAATAATGTACATTTAAAACATCCTATTACAATAAATTTTCAGACATTATATTATCGACTAATTTTATTTAAAAAATGCGGTTACTTCCTATTGCTAATTATCCGCCAAAGGCACTTTAACTCTTCAACAAACTGTCCCGACTATAAACAAAAACTAATTACGATTGTTCTACTAAACTGCCCCTTTAGTCATAATGAACGAAACGACTCCCATCGCTTAACGTAGGTTGCACTTGGTCATAATGTTACTACCCAAAAATAAACCAAGTGTAGAGCTACACACGAAAAGGAGCCGTATAATATAAAGGATATACAAAAATTTGTTGGTTTAGACGTATCTAAAGATACAATTGCTGTTGCTATTGCTGATCCTGGGCGTGGTGAACCAAGATTTCATGGAACTATTCAAAATAAACCAGAAGACATTCGCAAACTAATGAAAAAGTTAGGAGACCCTGAAAACCTATTAGTATGTTATGAGGCAGGTTCTAGTGGGTATGGAATTTACCGATTACTTCTTTCAATGGAAATTGATTGTTTGGTTGTGGCACCCTCCCTTATCCCTAAACGATCTGGCGATCGTGTGAAGACAGATAAAAGAGATTCTATTAGATTAGCTCAACTACTACGTGCTGGAGAGCTTACTTCTGTATGGGTTCCAGATGAAGATCATGAAGCATTGAGAGACTTAATTCGTGCTCGACATGATGCTCGTGAAGATTTACAAAGTTCTCGCCAGAGACTAATTCACTTCTTACTTCGCAATGAAATACGACCTCCGCAAGGAGTTCGAAATTGGTCTGTAAAGCATCGTGAATGGTTAAAACGATTAACATTTGATAGAGCTTCACAACGTGTTGTGTTTCAAGAATATCTTCATGCAATTTATGAAGTTGAAGATCGTATGAATCGGATCGAAGCACAAATCCATGAAGAAGCCCTACAAAGTGAACATGCTCCTGTAATTCAAGCACTTCAAACTTTAAGAGGTGTCGCAGAGGTTACTGCCGTTACTTTGGTAGCTGAAATTGGACATTTTTCTCGTTTTTCTAACCCAAGACAATTGATGTCCTATGCTGGACTTGTTCCTAAAGAATACTCTAGTGGATCAAGTCGTTGGCAAGGTTCGATTACTAAAACAGGAAACTCACAAATTCGACGGTCCATAGTAGAAATTTGTTGGTCTTATCGTCATCGACCATCTCTTAAAGGTGAATTGCTAAAACGCCAAGAATGTCAAGACCCAGAGGCAAAACGTATAGCTTGGAAAGCTCAACACCGTCTTCATATGAAATATCATCGTATCTCTGCTAAAGGAAAAGGTGGAAAAGTAGCTGTTGTAGCCGTTGCTAGAGAATTACTTGGCTTTATCTGGGCTATCGCTTGTTGTATTGAAGATAAACAAGAAAGTAAATTGAATGTTGCTTAGGTAGATTGAAAGTTATAAATAAATGGAGTTTTTTTAAGAAGTAATAACTTTTTGGTTGGAAATTGAAGATTTGGCTCGAAGGCAAATCCCCGTGAAGGAGAAAACCCTCATGTTGAATTATGCACTAGGTCTAGAGCTGAACGTGCGCCTTTAGTCCGAGGCAGCTCCGTGACGGATGGAGTGAAATGTGGTACCCAACCCACGCATATCAGTTTGTATACCACCGTCAGCGTTTTTGCCTTCGTGCCAAGTTTTTAAGGTTATCCTGTTCAACTTTCTGCATTGTATCCATTTCGGATTTAGCTTATCAAGGGAAAGTGCGCCCTTGACAAGCTAAATCCGAAAGGATTATTGGTCTATAAGTTGAACAAGGAATAACTCTATTCATACTGAATAAAACACCATTAAAAACATTTGGGTGTGGTGGGTTGACAGTTTCGTTCATATCAGTTCAATAACGACAATAGAGTAGGCGCATGAGAAATTTCATGCGCCTCTCACAGATCCGTACGTGCGGGTCATCGCATACGGCTCCTCCACTTTATCCCCTTTGGGGATGTAGTTCGTTGTATATGTCTAAAAGAAAAACAAGTTTAATTTCCCGAAACCTTTCATTCGGAATCGCAAAATGAACGTGCTCAGTCTTAGAATTCCTCCATCTAGTCATTGAAAGATGCGGAAGTTCACCCTTCCAATTCCTTTTCCGAAGCTCCCTGTGGAGCTTTCTTATTTTTCTCCAGCTTCTTAACTGAATCATTCTTAGCCTTCTTCGAATCCATGTATCCAATTTTTGAAATAGTTTTTTTGAAAAGCCAATTCCAAAGTATCTTCCCCATCCTCTAATAATGGGATTTAATCGATGCTTGACGAATTCTTCCAGGTTAACTGTTAGATTTCTTTTCGTTACATCTTTGATACTTTTCTTAAACTTCTTTACTGCTTTGTCTGATGGAGAATGGAAATATCCTCTTTTGAAAACATACCCTAAGAAGATAAACGGTTCTTCGTAGTTGTCTACAATCTTAGTTTTGTCTGGGTGCACTTTCAATCCTAACTTTTCATCTAAGAGCTTCACTACCGTTCTTAGTACTCTTTCTGCTCCCTTTCGGGATTTGCAACAGATGACGAAGTCATCCGCGTACCTTGTAATACGGTGACCTCTTTCCATCATCATTTCATCGAGCGGATGCAAATAGATGTTCGCTAACAATGGACTGATTACGCCACCCTGAGGACTCCCCTTGTCACTCTCATAGAAAATACCATTTTCAAGGATTCCCGATTTTAAGAACTGCAAAATTAGCGCCAATACTCTATTATCCACAACTTCTTCTTTGATTAATTCGATAAGCTTATCATGAGGAATTGAATCAAAATAAGTCTTTATATCGGCATCAATTACAAAGGTGTACCCATCCATCAAATCCTTTCGGATTTTGTCTATCGCCATATGTGCACTACGGTTCGGACGAAATCCAAAACTACAGTCTAAGAATTTCTGTTCAAAGATTGGTTCAAGTATTCTTTTAGTTGCAGCTTGGAGAACTCGGTCTTCTACTGTTGGAATTCCCAGTGGACGTTTTGTACCATCAGCTTTTGGAATAAAAACTCTTCTAACTGGTTTTGCACGATATGTTTTCAAACGCAAAGATTCTTGGAGCACTCTTAAGTTGTGTTCCAATTCAATTTCATAATCTTTAATCGTTACTTTATCCACTCCGTGTGAACCGCGATTTTTCTTCACGTCATAGAAAGCTTGTTCCAGGTTTTGATAGTTCCATAATTTATCCATTAGGCTGTACCACTTGCGTTTCTTTTTAGAATTCTCCACTACACGTAAGCTTCGTTTTCCTATTGATTCATTCATGCATTCGATTCCTTTCCCAATACAATATCAACTGAATAGGTAAACCAATGGCTGATATTTGATATTAGTACTTCGCCCTAAACAACCTACTTTCTTTCGGTCTCGATTCTTCGGCTTTCTGCCTCATCGACTTCTGTTTAGTACATGACGAGTAAATAAGTTCGTATTGCTTTTCTTCGATGGACAGACGGGCTTCGCATCAGTCCACTGCCTTTTGAGTCAGTGCCCGCCTTATCAACTTTGTGATAAGTCACTTGTCTTTGTGGCGTTTCCAACAAGTTTATTCACTACTATCCCCTGCTCTGACTTCTCACCTTCCATAATCCATTTCTTGTCCTTCGCGGCTTTGAAAAAGAGTTACCACCTACGGTGGAGATGATGAGATCTCCTTGGGTCACGTTCATCGCCTTTCACTCGAATCCAGTCCTCATAACTAATAAGATACAGAGTGGTATTGGACATCCCCATTTTATGCAAGGTTATCCCACCTTACCAGCCAACATGGTTACAGCCACCTGTTCCGAGTTTTGCCTTCAAGTCCTCCGCACGAAATCTCACGATACTCGCACTACCTGTCAGCTATACATTTCCGCCACAACGGCATGTTAGGGACTTTCACCCATTAGAGCGATGCGCTGCCAAGCGCACATAAAAATGGACTGCCGAAACAGCCCATTTGTTGTGAAGCTATAGCTACCCTTTACTTTAAGTGCGTTTGTTCACAAACTTTTTAATAAAATTAGCCGTTTCCCATAGGAAACGACTTACTTATTGTTAACCCTCTAATTTTGTGTTTTGTGTCTTGTTTTTTATTGAATTAAGTTTTAAAGCAGAAGCAAGTATGATTACGAAACTTACTACCCCAATCCATACAAGAGAAGACACAGGAGAACTCCAGGTCAAGCCTTTACCGAAGAAAAGCAACTCACGCAAACCTTGAATCATAAATTTCATTGGTAACCAAGAATAAATCCAATCTCGGTAAAACGGTGACATCATTTCTGGAGCCATTGAAAGCAATGGTGCTCCAAAGAATAACAATAAGGCAAAAAGAGCGATACTTTTGATTCCTAACCACGAAAGTACAGCTGAAATCATTATGAAAAAGCTAAAGGCAGTAATCGAAAGGAATAAAGCTGTGTCTGTAAACTGTGGAATGTGAAGTTCTACCATATCACTTGCAAGCCAAGTTAATCCAAATCCAATAACAAGTGAAACAACTGCACCTATTAAAATTTGTCCTATCTTTGCAAGAAGGTTCTCTTTACGATTTGTAATTGCTAATTTACTAACTGCTATAAAGATAATAGCAGCACCTGCCAAGCTTCCAATCCATAATGGCTGAAATAAAGAAACAGGAGAATTTCCGCTTGCACTATTAGTACCAATTTCATTAACATTTGTGACTTTTTTTGTAATAGGAGTTGCTAGGCTTGCAGCTTGCTTCGCTGTTAATGTTGCTCCTTGTTTTTCAAATCCTTGAAGGAGTTGGGTACGAACATTATTATTCATATTGTCAACAAGTCCATTCAATATCTGTCCTGCCATCGTTGAGGCTGCTGTATTCATTCCCTGATTGATATAAATTTGAACTTCTGGTGAAGCAGGTGCTGGTGTCCTTAATGATGCCTGCTTAGCACTAAAATCATTCGGAATGACTAATGCAGCATAATATTTTTGATTATCCATTCCTTTTTGTGCTTCCTCTGAAGTTTTTATTTCAACCCATTTTACAGCAGGGTCTTCACCTGTATTTGTTTTGGATTTTTTTTTCATCATTTCAACAATTGTTTGACCCATATTCATTTTTTGTTGATTAGGAATCTGAACTCCTTGATCTTCGTTAACAATGGCAATAGGCAAATTTTTTGGTTGTGGCTGGACCGATGGAAATAATGTAAGTGAGAATATAAAAATCACTGCCAATGCAATGATTGGTGAAACTAAAAACAGTTTGTTTTTGAACATAATTTATTCCTCCCCTTTTTTTGTTATAATAATGAACAACCTGTTGTTTATTACATTCCTAATTTTATAATTGAATTCTTTTCTCCTCAATAATCAAAAATGTCGGATGTGTTGGTTACGGAACACTTTTTATAAATGTGTTGGATAAAAGTTAGGGAGGAAGTACATTGCGTGAAAATAATACGGATTTACGGGTCATTCGGACAAAAGAATCCATCCGAGATGCCCTCGTAGAATTAATCGATGAAAAAGGTTTCGAGGCAATTACAGTAAAAGACATAACAACCAGAGCAAGGATTAATCGAGGAACATTTTATGCACACTATCAAGACAAATTTGATTTAATTACTAAATGTGAAAACGAAATTATGCTTGAGATGTACCGAATTGCCAAACAGGGCATACCAGGAGTTATTGCCGAACTTGAAACCAATTCACCGACTTTAATACCAGTTCCCTTTTTAGTTTCAATTTTTGAATATCTAAATGAAAATAGTGGTTTTATGAAAGCTGTGTTAGGTCCAAAAGGAGATTTATCATTCCAAACAAGGTTGAAAGATTTTATTTGGAAAATAATATCTGGGAATAACCCAGATGCTCTTTTTAAGAAAGAGAATTTGCTTGTTCCAGGACAATATTTAGCTTCTTACATTGCATCTGCACATATAGGAGTGATTCAACGATGGTTGGAAAGTGATAGGAAAGAATCTCCTCAAGAAATGGCTCGTATTCTATCGACTATTTCAGTTAATGGTCCCTTCTTTGCTGCTGGGTTAAAAAAATAAATTAGTAAAAGGGACAGTACCTTAAAAAATAGGTACTGTCCCTTTTTTATAATTATGCTTATTCAACTAACCTGCACCGTTAGTTGAATAAGAAAAGAAAAAAGAGTGACCTCAATTAGACACCCCTAGGAAAGAATTTAATTTGGCAATTGAATATTAATTGAACTTAGTTTCTTGGAAAATTCATTTCCCATGTTATCTGTATCGTTGCTATAGGAATTTAGAGAACCAGACGGACTTTCAGACATCTTTTCATAATTAGTTAGAGTAGAATATAAATCAACTGTTTCACTATAAAGTTCCTTATATTTAGATGGAGGTTCTTTTAACTGATTCATAAGATTATCTATAGTTGACATTTCTTTTTGTAATTCAGAAACTGTTCCTGCTTGATCAAATGCATTTTGTTGGAGACTGATAGCTTGATTAAAGTCACTTACAATTTGAATTTGACCATCATCTGAAGTGTATGTATGATCCCAAATTGCGTCATGCCAAACCTGCTGATATTTATCAATCAAATCTTTGGCTTTCGCATTTGCATACGTTATATCCAATACAACGTCTTTTAATTTTTTTAAATATTGTATTTCAGCTTGTTTTTCCTTTTCGGCTTTTACTTTTGCAGCATGAATTTCTGCTTGTTTTTCAACTTGGACATTATAATAATGATACCCATAGGCTGAACCACCAATTACTAAAACCAGAATAACTCCAATAGAAATAAATAACCCTTTTTTCTTTTTCTTTGGTGCTTCTAATTGTAGTTCATCGGACATATAATCTCCCCCCCTTTTTACCTTTATAGGTAAATTTTACTGTATTACAAATGGAATTATTTAGAAAATTATCGACAAATTCTTATAAAAAAAAGAGTGACATTTTAGCCACTCATTCTAAAAATTTTATAGAATTTTTTTATTGATATTCTTCAACTATTGCATCCGTTGAAGAACTGCATTTTAATCTTCTGGTTGTTCCCACTCTTCATCAAGGACGAATTTACCCTCTTCATCTCGAATATATGCCGTACCTGGAGGGGAACTAAGAAACCGAATTATTTCGTTATCGTAATTACATATTGTATTAACTTGATAAACGGAATGGTTCTTAGAGTTATCCATATATTCTTCACTCTCATCACCAGCAAGAAATCTCCAACCACTATCAGGATTTCCGTTTTGGTATGGTTCTTCTCTATACATAAATCCAACTTTGCAGCCATCAACCGTTATTCTATCAGAAGCAATGCAACCCTCCTCAGAGTGAATTAATCGTTTAATCTTGTCACCTGGTATGTAGAATTTTTTTGCTTTCTTTTTAAAGCTAAACATTTCCTCACTCCTGTTCCATTTCATCGTAAATTCGACATTGAGAAAACATTTTCCTTCTTCAAGTAACCTCCACGTTGGCTCAATAACAAAAGGCTGCCTTTTGTGGCAGCCAGTCTTCAAGAAGGGGCAAGGCATCCTCTGTTTAATTGTGAACGAATTATTGACTCTACTTTTTATATTTCTTGTTTATTTCAGTATCGTCGCAACATTTAAGAAAAATAAAAACCAATCAATAATTTAATGGCTGCCTGTCCAACAAATTTTACTGGTTTAATAGGAAAACCAGAAGTCGTTGGATTTATTAGATTTCCCTTCAATTGCTAACGCACTAAACGAGATAGGTCCAACTACAGCTGCTTCCGCACATGATGTCGCATTTTCAACTGTCAGCACGTACGTATGAGATCCAGATCTTACATTTGTATCGATTGCTTGGAATGTTTCTATATAAAATAATTCTGATGCAGGATCTGATTCAACTCCCGCCTGTGCTTCAAAAATTTGTGAACCATCGCGGAAAATACGAAATTTTAATTGCGATGTTTCTGTTATACCTTCTACACCTACGGTGGCAATCAATTCAACTCTATTGTTTCTTTTATGAAAGCTGTTCGGAATAGTTACAATGAGTGTTGCAAGTGTTAGAAGATTTGGACTGTGGGGGATAGGTTGGGGTTCGGCATCATTCGTGTTATCCCGTGGTTGTGTAGCTTGGTAATCTACAATTTCAAAATTTCGGTCTTTTGAGTGAGAGCCTGAGCCAACTCCTTCATCATTCGGTTGAGTTGCTCCACTCATATCCGCCCAACCGGGATTATTTCTACTATCTAGCATTTAATCACCTCACTTTCAAAGCATGTACCATAATATATTCAGGATTTAAAAGAGTGCTTGGACAATTGTGACCGTCTAGTTAAATGACACAGTTTTTGCTCATTTAAGTGACACACTTAAATGGAAATTAGATTAAAACTAATGTCCTTTGACATGGAGCCTCTACGAACATGATTCCTTTATAAACGAAGTCAAACTGTTTTTGGCAAATAAAAAGGCAGTATGTTTTATGAATATAAAATGAGCCTAAATATACATGTAGTGCATAAAAACATGCATAATTTAGGCTCTTTCTAGTTTATTCCTTGTTTCAGTAACGCACCCGTTTCTTTAATTACAATGCCTCACAATCTTGAAGTTATGTTAAAAAAACTCCCTAAACATATTACATTAGCAGAAAAGAACCACTTTTAATGAGTCAGTCTTTTTAGGCTTCAATTATTGTAATCTTCATCCAATGTCCTATCGACCTTGACAAATTACCTGTAATGCTTTAATTAGATTCCACTTTTGATACTCCAAACGCTTGATTTTGCCAAAGAATCTGCTCTATTTTGTTCGCCAGTTCTTTTTCGCTATCAATCATCAGCACAACTTCTGTCTTTGAATGTTTTTTTATCTTTTGTGAAGAACGCTTTATGGAAATAATCTTTATCACGATTCCCAGAATCAATCCCCCGAAAAATCCAATGAGTCCCCATAATACAGGTCCACAGTATAACACGAACCCGTAAATGGTTCCTAAAGCACAGAAAAATGCTGCCACTAGCGAGGGAATGTCAAGAAAGGATCTTCCATCAGCGTGATGCATCGAATCTAACGAAACAAAAGCACTCTCCTTGTCTTTATTGATTGGTACAGCAAATATCTGATCTTTTGGGATACCTAATTTCTCTATAATCACAATTGCTTTTTCCAAATATACGTTATGGTTAAACGTTGAGACAATACGCATTTGGTTTTCCTCCTCTTTCAAATGCAAAGGGAATATGGGGGATTGGTACAGGGCTTTCAAAAAGTTCGATTGTTGTTTATCGAATAGTTTGTTGTGTTCGACCACAGCCGTATACGCCCAATACATACTGAAGCCGTAATTCGATGGTAAGAACAAAATCCATTCAGGATCGAGAACGGTGACTGCCTGTTCAAAATTTCCAGTGGGGCTATTTTTAGAAGAAAACCTTATCGTCCGTTTTCAGGCTTTCAGTCATTTCCTTGATGTATTTTAGGTAAAAATTCACATTTGATAAGTTATTGAAACACAAAAACCCGCAGGTCCTTTCCTGCGGGTTCTTGCTGAAATTATAAAATTAGGCTCTAACCACATGAGGTATGTCGCTTGCATTTTCTATTATCTTCAATTTTACCAAGTGAGCTAAAATTGAGCTACAAAAAAAGCTTCAGTCGCAGCCCTGATTGCTTATCATGGTTTTAGATGAAGTAGCATGCTTTTCTAGTTTTCTCTTTTTCTCCTGTTCTCATTTTCTCTTATTCTATCGTTTTCCCACTGTCGGTAGAGCGAGTAATATAAATATAACTAAACTAATTATAGATAAAGTAGATATCCACTAGTTATTAGCACTCATACTAATTATTTTAAATACCAAATTATACAATTATATTACAAGCAATGTAAAAGTAATTAATGGAACCACAAAACAGGGAATGAGGTGATCCTCATTCCCTGTTATATTTATGAGCCGGCTAATGTTTGTGAAAATCCTTCTTGTAGTATAGCACCCCGTTAGTGGAAGAAGAGGCTTGATATCGGGGGTAATATCAATAACACTATTGATGTGAAAATAAGTAATTTTGATACTTTTTTTGAGAGTTTTTTTCTACTTTTCCCAATAAACCACGTAGACCATCCCCAACCACTAAATTGCAATTCGTTTTTATATAATACAAAAAATAAAATTAGTATAGCTACTTGAACCATCAATCCATATCCATTTCCATAATCAATGTTAACAGCTAATTTTGAGTAAATAAAATGTAAAAAACTCCCTAAGAATAATTCAAAAAATACAAAAACCACCAAAATAAAAGCTATTCGTATTAACTCAAATATTATCTTCACTAACTCGCTACCCACCTTTAAAACCTATTTTAACGTAAAACCTTATTCAACTTTTCTACCTACGTTATTTCAACAAAAACAGGACCGCCCGCAGCGATCCCATCTTTCACTCAAGCACCCGTTACTTCAATAAGATTTTTTAATCAATCAAACCCATATAGCGTTCAGCTGCGTACCCATCAACTGGATAATCATCTATCGTGACCGAGTTATAATAAAATTCTGGTAATGAACATTCTAAACTAATATATATTTCCCTTGGATTGATTTCTTCATCTTCCCATAATTCATCATGAAAAACATAGCCAATTTGTTTTGTATTTAAATCAAGTACAATGGGGTCCCCATTTAGACCGGAACCAATAATAAACAAACCATTATCAATGCATCGATTGTGTTCCTCGTATAAATTGTTATCAGGCATTTCATTTACTATATCAAAATAAACATGTTTAAATTGTACATTTTCTGTAAATGAAAAGTCTTTGAAAAAAGAAATTACATCTTCGGGAATCTGATAATCCTGAAAAAATTTCTTTGTTATGGAATTAAAGCCAACGTTATTAAGATTTTGTTTATCTATCTTCTCTAATGCCTTTCTAAATAACTCATTATCCATGTCTACCATCCTTTTTTTAATCAATATATCAATATACTATCATGCTGTTCTTAAACTATCCTGCCAGATAGTTCAACAAGAAAAAGACCGCTGCAGCGATCATCATCTTTAACTATTGCACCCGTTTGTTTAAGAACATTCCTTCACAAACTTATTTTCTCATGAAGGCTATTGATTCATATTAATATATATCAGACTGCCAGTCCTCCCACTTTTCTTTAATTTTTTTTATGAATGCTTTACCGCCAAAAGTAATAGAACCTTCGTGAGAAGCGTAAATCACCCAATTCATCTTCTCGCTAAACCAAATTTTCTCCCCGTATCCGTCCGCTGAGTAAAAGGGTTCGAGAGATACGGTATCAATTTCGTAGATAGAGTTTTCAAATTCGTTCATATCATAAATTGCCAAATCCCCAAGTTCCAAAATACTGTCTATAATAATTTGTACCTTTATTTCATCTTTCTTTTCTTCAATATCTAACTCTTTAAAAGCGGCAACATCTTCTCGCTTACATTTGTATAGTGGATACCAATAATGCTTTCCCATCTCTATATCCCACTTTTGTTCAAGGTTTTTAATAAGAATTGCTTGTTCTTCTTCAGAAATTTTTCTTTTGTTCATAATACCTCCGTAAATTAAACGACTAACAGTTAATTTTCTATAACCAATGTAGAATGTCCTTTTTTGTGGAAGAATCACTCTTTAGCTAACCTGCCACTTTACAATAAAAAAAGACCGCCATACGACGATCATGCTCCTTTTAGCTTCAATTCAGAAAAATGAACCAGCATAACATAATGGTTAGGTTCTCCATCTTCGACAATCTCACAGTAGCCAGATGCGTTTCTTATCTGTTAAAAAAAGGCTCCAATTGGAACCTCTCATTCAAAACCTTACTCGATCTCATTCTCCTTGATCTTTGCCATTACCCATTTAACATACATTCCATAACCTCTATATCCGTTGTGTGAAATTGAATCATTGCCGTTTGGTTGATAAAACCTCTCTCCACTTTCTAAACTCCTTTTCACCCAACCACCATTACAGATCCCTTGATCAACACAAAACTTCGTTGCCTCTGCTAATGTAGTAAACATTTTAACCGCTTTGCCATTGGGTTTAAATAATGCGATCCGCTTTTCTCTTTTCAATTGATTTGCCTCCTCTTATCCATTACTCAAAACCTTTTTCTATAGCTTGCTCGAGATCTTTACCGTATATTTGAATAGCAGAGAGAATCCGTTCAACAATCTCCGCATTATTTATTAACTTCAAAAGTTCCTTGTACTGTTCTGGAAAAATCAAACCTAACTTTTCCTCTGCAAGCTTTATATCCGATTCATGAACGCCTGGTTTCTTTTTTTTGATTAAATTCCGTACATTCTGCATTTAGATAAAACTCCTTAACCCATATATCTTTCATTATTATTAATTCAATAACAAATTTATCATTTCATTCTTCAAGTAACCTAATCCGTTAGCACAAAAAGAAAGCAGCCAAAAATGGCAGCTAGACCTTTAATATAATCCCTTGTTAGTTGAATAGTCCTTACTTTATTACACATAACAGTCCTATTTCACCTTACAATAATTGGAATGAATATGATGATTAAAGTGAAAACTAAACCTAAGTGCAGGGAAATAAGCACATTTTGATTCGTCCTCCATGCGATTCCTTGCCTTATCTCTTCCTTACCTCAGGTATCCTCCTGCCTGAGGATTTCTTTTAGGTAACTCCCACATAAAGATAGATGGATTTTCATTTTGTCGTTACAGTAACCTCCTACCTTTCGTTCAACAACTGCTGCCTAAAAAATAAGCAAATATAATTTAATCATTGGTAATAAATCTTCTCATTAAAAAATGACCGCCACTCAGACGGTCATATCCTTTAAGCTTCAACTCAGAAAAATGCACCAGTATTATTTTATGATTGGGTTTTCCCTATTCGACGATCTCACAATAACCAGATGCTTATTGATAAATCATTATATAATCTTTTTCTTGAAAAATTACAGGGAATTTTTTCACGATAACACATCCAATCACTTTTTCCTTGCTTATTTCATCAGATTGTCTCTAGACAGCCTGTGACAAATACCACGGAAAAAACTTACCATTTAGTTACTTGCTTTTTTTACTATTAGGTTCCTTTTTATTAACTCTTGCTTTAGTAGTTCAATAAAATCCCGATCGATGTTTTTGCTTCCGATTGCTTTCATATAGGCTTTTATCAATTCGTTATCGCTTACAATTTTAAGTGCTGCTCCCATGCTTTTCTCCCTATTGGATTTATTTGGTTAAACGGGAATACAGAAGCAATTATCCAACCAATTGGCGAAACAATAAATGGGGAAAAATACCTGTTTTAAATTTAAGTTACTCTTACTATGTTTCAATTGTTCTATTATAAGAGAGTCTGCGATGGCATAATTGTTAATTTTATAATTTTATTGTGCTCATTCAAGTAAACTGTTTCGTTAGTCGAATAAGAAAGAGGGCTTCCGCAGCAACCATGCTTCTTAAACTCAAGCCCCCGTTACTTTAAGAAGGATAATGTTTAAACATCATTAAGAAGTAATATTTTTAGAGAATAAAATACGGTCTTGTCCCAAACCTACGTAATTGGTACTTAAGGATACAGAAAAACCCATTGATTTATGGAATGAAATAGAACCTTCGTTGACTGGAGAAGTAATGCACCGAACAGTATTACAACCTAAGTTACGAACCTTAGTAAAAAACAATTCATAAAGTTCTCTTGCTAAACCGTTCTTCCTAAGTTTGGGATTAACACCCACGAAATGTATGTAGGCTTCATTTGAATGTGTTTGCGACACGAATCCAATTAGAAAAGCGGATAAAGCTTCATTATCTTCGGCTATAAAACTTGTTGATTGGAAATGTTCGAAAAACAGTCGAGGCAACAAATGTGTCATCTGTCGTCCACCCCACCAATCATTCAAAACATCAATTACTTTATAATAATCTTCTTCTATAATGTTTCGAGTGTTCATTAGAAACCTCCTTTCATTGGTCTAAATTCACAATATCATAATCTAAACTTTTTATTAAAGTAACCTGACACGTTTGTTGAAGAAGAAATAAAAGACCGCCGCAGCGATCATTTAGTGTTACCAGCCGGAATATGATCTTTTACTCAAGCACCCGTTTGTTTAATAAAAAACATGTTGCCTCTCATCCAGATTTTCTGTTTCGGAAACTCTGGATTATTCGTGAAATCGCAAGAAATAATGTAATAAAAATAATAGCTACAAGGTTCAGTATTAAATATTCAACTATAATGCCTGTAACAGTAAACGGTGTGTGCGTAACTAAACACATAACTATATCTATAATTATAAAAACAAGAGCCCCTATGATAAACGATTTCAACTTTATCACCTACCAATTAATTAATATGCGGTAGATAGAATCAATAGTCCTTCTTCAAATAGTCGAGTAGAATGGAGACTTTCTACCTTTCGGTAGATTGTACTCCACCCCCTCCCAGAACCGTGCTTGCACTATTAATGCACACGGCTCCTCCTAGTTACCATTCACATTTCTGCTATCCTTAATAGTTTTGTTTCCATCATTATTCCTACCTCAGAGTATAGTAAATGTGTCCCTATTAAGGTTGATAACTGGTAGCTAGCCTTTCCTCCATCGGCATTACCCAACTTCATTGGTACTACGCTGCTATCCGACTCCCTATTCGGCATTTGGCTTCCTTGCTTGTTATCGCTTGTACACCATACTCTTCCATTAAGAAAAGACCAATAGGGTCTCCCGAGTTGCCGTATCATATCAATGTGTAACGTGCCAAGGTCTCTGACTCCAGAGAGGTTTTATCCATCTTGCCTTATACGATGGATAAAATGTAGCTTTCTGTTGCAGGTAAAACATCAGCCCTCTCGTTTTACTAACATTATGGAGCTCAATCCCTTCAACCAATTGGCTTTCGGCCCATCACCTAACTGTCTACGCTTAAAGACTAAAGTTACCTTTAGCCCTCCAAGACTCGCTACGAGCGAATGGCTAGTTCTTACTCGACGGGAATCCCACCCGTTATATGATACGACCTAGGCTCGGCCGCACACCTGCTTCGTTAGTACGATAAAAAATAGCCACCAAAATGGCAGCTTGAACTTCAAGTTTTGCACCCGTTAGTTTGAGTATATTACTGCACAATCTCTTGGTGTACTTAAAACTCTCTGTTAATGAGATTATTCTTTCTTTGTATGTCACTGGCAATAATGTTCAAAAACCAATCTATCTACTTTCTGTTGCTTTAGCTTCGACTATTCATTTATAGCTATTTAACTACGCCAACAATCATGGAGGGTTCCTTCCAAAGTAATGCAGCTTTAGTCTAAGTCCGAAAGCAACATTCCATATATAATGCTATCTGTCCATTCACCCTTATTCCAAAAATCCTGAATGAAATGGGCTTCTTTTCTCATACCTATACGTTCACATAATTTTTGTGATGATTTATTTCTTGCATCAAGGTTGGCTTGTATACGATGCACATAAAACTCATCAAATAACTTCCTAACTAAACCACTCACTGCTTCTGAAGCGTAACCCCTTCCTGAAACTTTGTCAGAAAAGCTATAGCCAATTTCAACAGTATCTTTCATATCTGTGTACCGCGCAGATAAATCACCTATTACTTGAGTATGGTTTACTACTGCCAAACTTAAAGGTGTATCTTTTGTGAGTATACTATTTTCTAACTTTTTATTGAATTTTTCCTGCATATTTTCATATGTCCATTTATCATGCAAGAGATATCTACATGTATCCTCATTATTGTAAATATGGAATACATCTTGTATGTCGTCACTCCGATACGTCCTAATTGTTAATCTCTCAGTAAAAAATTCCAAAAATACTCCTCCTTCGATTGCCTGTTCAGCTAAACTGCCACGCTAGCACAAGAAGATAATGGAACTACCGCAGCGGTCTTTTCTTTAACTATTGCACCCGTTAGCCAACCATGCAGCGCAAAAAACGCGCTGCACCACAGCGAATGAAAATGCACTATAACCGTCAATACTGCAACTACGGCTGGGAGAAGAAGGTCGATAAGCTATGGTGCCATTAGAGCCCATCCGTTAGTCTGACTCCAACGACCACGGTGCATCACAGACTGTCGCTCCCTTACGGGAAGCACTTATGGGAGATTAATCCTATTCTGGTTATTGCACCAGCCTCCATTTAAATTTGCCGTAGAAAGGATGTTCTCAATGGAAGTTATCATTGAACGTGCATGCGGTATGGATGTCCATAAAGATAGTATTACTGCATGTATTATCACACCAGATGGAAAGGAGATTCAAACATTTTCAACCAAAACTGTTTTTCTATTAAAAATGATTGATTGGATTAAAGAACATGAGTGTACTCATGTGGCGATGGAAAGCACAGGTGTTTTTTGGAAACCGATTGTTAATATTCTTGAAGCCGAAGACATTGTGTTTTTAGTTGTGAATGCACAACATATGAAGGCAGTTCCGGGACGTAAAACAGATGTAAAAGACGCTGAATGGATTGCCAAGCTTCTTCGTCACGGATTACTTAAAGCTAGCTTCATTCCAGATCGAAATCAGCGAGAGCTACGAGAATTGGTTCGGTATCGTCGGAGTATTATTGAAGAACGTGCTAGACAGCATAATAGAATTCAGAAGGTTCTAGAGGGTGCTAATATTAAACTTGCTTCTGTGGTATCTGAAATCATGGGTGTTTCCTCTAAAGATATGCTTCGAGCCATAGGAAATGGTGAAGATGATCCTGTTAAACTAGCTAGTCTTGCTCGACGAACCTTAAAGAAAAAGAAAGACGATCTCGAACTCGCTCTTAAAGGTTATATTCGTCCTCATCAACGTATGATGATTCGAACGATTCTTACACACATAGATTTTCTAACCGAACAAATTGATATGCTTGATCAGGAAGTTTCCGAAAGAGTCAAATCATTTCAGGAAGATATTGAACGATTAGATTCGATTCCTGGGATTGCCACTCGTATGGCTGAACAAATTTTAGCTGAAATTGGACCCGACATCAAAAATCAGTTTCCAAGCGCAGCCCATTTATGTTCGTGGGCAGGACTAGTACCTGGACATAATGAGAGCGCTGGAAAAAGAAAGTCATCTAAATCTAAAAAGGGAAACAAATATTTAAAATCTGCTTTAACTGAAGCAGCCCAATCCGTCAGAGGATCTAAAAATTATCTTGGTCATATGTATAGACGAACGGCTGCACGAAAGGGAAGTAAAAAAGCAGCCATAGTCGTTGCCCATGCCATGTTAAGAATCTCCTACTATCTTTTAACTCGGAAAGAAATGTATGTTGACTTAGGAGAAGATTATTTTGATATTCAAAGACAGCAATCTATTGTTCGTCACTCTATGCGAAGACTTGAAAGTCTAGGTTATACAGTATCAGTAAAAGAACCTGAAGTTTCCTGATCCAATCTAACATATAACCATTACCAAAACTCAGGCGCTCTCCCTTTTTTTAAAACGATTGAGCTGCGTCTTCTTTAGTATTGCCATTTTCCTTGAAAGTCAGAATTTATTTTCATGGGAGTTAAAGAAGATATCAATATTTGAATGAAGAATTTTCTCTTATATTCAGAAGGATTTCATCTAAATCCTCTGGCTGTAAATTGGTGGTATTATAGAAAAAGCGTTTATCTATCCCTTTACTTTCAAATTCATTCACTAATTCTAAACATCTTACTCCCATCTGATTTTCTTTAATCCTTAAAGCATCTCTTCTCAACAGTTCATCACTATCCACCCATAAAACAACATATATAATTTCTACGTTCTTTGTCTTTACATAAATCTTTTGAGAAAATTTTTCTACTTCTTCTGGAAAAGCAACATAATCAATGATTACATTCTTAATTGCTTCAACAAAATTGATACTTAAGTCAGCTATATTTTCCCAAATTAGTGATAGTAATTCTTCACTTTCCCACGGTGGAAGGTATCCACCAATAACCATATGATTGATTAAATCACCTTCAATATAAGCACTATGGTCATACTGTTCAGCAAGTCTCATTGAAGTTGTGGATTTTCCAACTCCAGCTGGTCCAGATATTATATAAATTTTATTCAATATTTCCACCCACTTTTTATATGTACTTATGGAATTCAATGTTAAAGCCTTGAATTCCTTGTTAAACTAAACTGCCTCTTTAGCACAATAAGAAAATGGGATCGCCGCAGCCATCCCATCATACATAAGTACCCGTTTAGTGAAAAATGCATTTTTAGCACCAAGTACCATCTAAATATTTTATACGATGCCCATAATGAACATGCCAATGCATATGCTTATTGCTCTGATACTCACCTAAATTAGTTGATACAGTACAGGCACCGTACTTGTCGTTTATGTGTTTTGATACTTTCTGAATAACTGAAAATAAATCGTTCATCACATCTTTATCTTCTGGTTTCACATCGATAAGTGAAGTAATGTGTTTTTTGGGGATTACCACGATATGTACATCATAAAAAGGACGGGTATGATAAAAGGCTAGAGTATTCTCAGTTTCCAACACTTTCTCCACTGCTGTCTTACCACTTAAAACTTCGTCACAATAAAAATCTTCAACACCATTTGCCAATAATAACAACTCCCAAATATTTTTATAACCCAATACTTATACGACAAATCCCACCTTTTTTCCTCTAATTGAAAGTAATATAGAGAAAATTTTCCTTCTTGAACTATCCTGCCCTTTAGCTTAATAAGAACTGCCGTTTCAATTTCGTCAATCAGGTCAATAATTTCTGTAAAAGGAAATTATTAGAAGAGATGAAACTTGTTATAATCTAAAGCGTGAGAAATGTATGAAGCTGATAAACGAATTGAAGGTTTTTCGTCGCAAACATTAAGGAGTCAAGCTAAATGAAAGATCAGATTGATGAACTAACGCTATTATTATTGTATCTAACATCGTTTAAAGAGGATTTGGGTTTTGAAGAAGTTCTAAGGAGTTGGGAAGGTTACCCTTTTGACTCCCTTAACGAATTATCTGAAGATGATTTCATTCGAAGCAGCAAGCGTTCAAAATCTGTTTATCTAACAGACAAAGGAAAAGATCATGCAAAAGAGCTTATGAAAAAATATAATATAAAAGGGCAGTAAGGGAAATCTCAATGATGAGATTTCCCCCAAACCTATGTATGTTTTTAGACTCTAGCCCAGTTAGTTAAAAACCATAATTGATTGTATATCTCTCTAGCCTTAAACATCAACTTCCTCTAATTTCTCTCCTTCAGAAGGTATTGCTGCAAAAAGAATTTTGTCCGGCACCTCTCTGTGAACTCTTGATAGACGCAATTCTGTTGCCGTTGATATAATAGAATCTGTATGAAATAAAAGGGAGGAAATAAAATGAAAAAGTGGGTAAGTGCCCTGTTATTGTCGATTTCCTTGATAACAGGAATCAGCGTCCCGAACTTGGAAGTTTCGGCAGCGACGCATCAGACGTATGTCCAAATTATCAGCATTAAAAATCCGGCTGCTAGAAACAGTATGGAGACGTTAACAGCAAAAGTTTCGCCGAATTCAACCGCGTACATAGCCGTTCATTACAAAAGTGGTCTAAGCAAAGCGAAGGGTTTGGGACCTAAGCGCTCTAATTCTAAAGGGTATGTATCTTGGTCGTGGCATGTGGGCGGAAACACGACGATTGGTTCTGTTCCTGTCACCGTGACATGCAAAGGTCACACCGCCAGCACAAAGTTCAGGGTGGTTCACTAGGAATATTGCAACTATCCGCTGCGCTAATTAACTTGGGGGAATTTTGCTTTTTAGCACCAAAATAACAAGGAGTTGCTGCCGCAACTCCTTGTTAAGCTAACCTGCTCCTTTAGCTTAATAACGATATTGAAAAAGGGCTGCCGAAACAGCCCATTTGTTGTGAAACTAAAGCCCTCTTTCATAGTGTTCAAATTTATCTAAAATAACTTACTTTGAGAACACGTCTTAAAATTAAAAACACAATTAATGATACCATCATACTAGTTTGAAATTGAGAATCATTAATAGTATGAAAGAAGTATCTCAAACTAATAAAAAATAATGCAACTACTATTGCAGTGCTGAAAAAAATGACCTTTTTCATTTTCTTTCCCCTTTTATGCTTTCTTGTTTATATACCATATATGATATATCAATTTAGTTTTAATTTCTCTATTTACCATTTTCTTCTTCAATTAACCTGATCCTTTAGTTGAAGAACGAAAAAAAGATTGCCGCAGCAACCCGATTGTTCAACATAAGCACCCGTTTAAATACAACACTTCACAATCTTGGGTTATTGTTGAAGTGAAGAGGTTTTATGAAATTAGGCGGTAATTGACAAAACATAAAAAAATCGACTTTAAAAAGTCGATTTTTTCAATCCACGGATCATTTCACCCCTGCATGCATGGGTATGTGTTTTAGACTGGATGGTTTTCTCCCCGTTCACGAAAACGTGGTTGATCCCGTCCGGGTATTGCATCGGGTCCTGATAGGTCGCGGTATCATAAATGGAGTCCGGATTAAAAACCACAAGATCCGCCTTGTATCCCGGAAGAAGCAGTCCGCGCTTATCCAGTTTAAAGCGTCTTGCCGGAAACGAGGTCATTTTTCGGACCGCCTCTTCCAGGGAGATCAAACGCTTTTCCCGCACATAAGTCGAGAAAACCCTCGGGAATGTTCCGAAAAGCCGGGGATGAGGTTTTCCTGTTTCGCACGTAAGACTGTCGGAGACAAATAGGGAATGGTCCCATTGGATGACTTTCTCCACATCCCGATCCGCCATATGAAAATAGACGATGCTAATCTTTCCGTCTTCTTCCAGCAATAAGTCAAGCGCGCATTCTCTTGGGTCAATTCCTCTCATTTCGCTGATCTCCAGAATGCTTTTTGCTTCCAGGTGTTTGTTCTTTTCGGTCACAAGTGCGGAAATTATGACCGCCTGCCAGCCTGTTGAACAAACCAGGTTATCCCACGTGTCCTGTTCTTCCCCGAGTTCTTCGATGACTCTCTTTCGAATAGAAGGTTCTCTCAGCCGCTCAAGCGTCGCGCCAATTCCGCCTTCCAGCACCCACGGAGGAAGGACGGTTGTTAAGGATGTGGAACCCGCCGTATATGGATAGACATCAGCGGTAATGTCGTGACCCTTCGCTCTCGAATCCTCGATCATTTCCATCGCCTGTTCGACCTGCCCCCAGTACCGTTTCCCGGCAGATTTCAAATGGCTTGCCTGAAAAGGAACCCCGCTTTTCTCCGCAATCCAGATGACTTCTTTTAAGGAAGGGATGAGGCTTTTCCCTTCCCCGCGCACGTGTGCGGAAAGTAAACCATCATATTTCGGAAGGACGCTGCAAAGTTCCGCGATTTCTTCTTTTGTGGAGTAACTCCCGGGAACATACATCAAACCGAGCGATAATCCGATCGCTCCTGCCCTCAGCCCTTCTTCGAGCAGGTCTTTCATGAGCTGTAATTCCTGCTTGGTCGCCGGACGGTTTTCAAACCCCATCACCGCAATCCGAAGCGCCCCGTGCGCCACATAGGTCGCGATATTCCCGGACGGGGAAGCGCCTTGAACAAAATCCAAATATTCGCCAACTGTTTTCCAGTTGAAGCGGGATTCGAATTTCCCTAATATCGGCTGGACATAATCATGAAGAAGCCCGCTTGTTTTTTGAAAAACCGGAGCAGGTGCGATGCCGCAGTTTCCAACGACCTCTGTTGTTACGCCCTGCTGCAGCTTGATTTCGCTCTCCGGATGTTTCAGAATCATTAAATCCGAATGGCAGTGCCCGTCAATGAATCCGGGGGAGACGACCTGACGCTTCGCATCCACCACCGTTCGTGCTTCCTGATTTACTTTCCCGACCTGAACGATCACGCCGTCCTTAACCGCCACATCCCCGTAAAACCAGGAGTTCCCGGTTCCATCGACGATTTTCCCGTTTTGAATGAGGAGGTCTAACATTTCGCCGCCTCCGTGGTTTGAAATTGAGGAAGGTAGGCGGCATTGGCAGACAATAGTTCATCCAGCACCTTCTTCGCGATGGTTGCCGACCCGACCAACGGATGAACCACAAGCGCCTGAAGTGCTGCGGAATAACTTCCCGTTACCGCCGCTTCCACCGCCAGTTCCTCATACGCTTTGACGGCTTGAAGAAGTCCTCTGATTTGCGGAGAAATGTTGGTCGAAAGTTGCACCGGAACTCCGCCTTCTGAACCAATCACACAGTTGACTTCGACACTCGCATCGTCTGGAAGGCACGAAATTACCCCGTTGTTTCTCACATTGATCGTCTGGATATCCCGCTTATTATTGTAGATGGAGCTCATCAAGTTTAATGCTGCTTCCGAGTAATAGGCGCCGCCCCGCTGCTCCAATTGCTTCGGTTTGACGGACAGGTTCACATCCTTGTAAAGCTCGAACAATTCCGCTTCGACCTTTTTCACCTCATCCGCCCGCGTTCTGCCTTCCGCCAGTTTTTTCAGCTGGTCTTCTAGCATTTGGTCACGAAGATAAAAATAACGGTGATAATCACAAGGAAGCGCGCCGAGCGAGCGGACAAATTCACCGTCCCAAGGGAAGTTCGGGATATTCTTCACGGATTGCCCTTTGCTTTCGATGACTGTATCCGTCACCTTTTGTGTCACATCTTGTCCGTCCAGCCATACTCGGGTCGTCCACGTCAGGTGGTTGATCCCGACCATTTCCACTTCAATCCGGCTCACGTCGACTTCCAGCATGTTCGCAAACTTCATCCGGTTCCCGATCGGTAGATTACACAAACCGACCGTTTTAATGGTGCTGTGCTTTAGAACGGCTTCCGTCACGAGTCCCGCCGGATTCGTGAAGTTAATCAAAAAAGCATTCGGTGCCAATTCTTCCATGTCGCGGCAGATTCCCAAGATAACTGGAATCGTCCGAAGCGCCTTGGCAAATCCCCCGGCACCGGTTGTTTCCTGTCCGATCAAACCATATTTTAAGGGAATTCTCTCATCCCTTGAACGGGCGTCGAGCATGCCGACACGAAGCTGCGTCGAAACGAAATCGGCACCTTTGATCGCTTCCCGTCTGTCAAGGGTCGTCACAATCGAAATCGGCAGATTGGCTTTTTCGACCATTCTTTTTGCCAACGCTCCGTTGATCTCCAGTTTGGTCCGACCTTCTTCAATATCCGCAAGGTAGAGCTCTTTTACCGGAAATTCATAGTGCCGTTTGATGATTCCTTCCACCAATTCCGGTGTGTAAGAAGAACCTCCGCCGATGACTGCCATTTTTAAACCGTTCATCTTATACCCTCTCCTTTTTCTTTAAAATGGTCTTCCATTTCGTCTGTCACGGGGATACCCAGCGCATCCAACCCGAGCATGACACTTCCGAAAACAGGCTCTATTTCCGGAATGGTGAGAACCATTCCCGGGAACTCCTCTTTCATGCATGCGTTTAGCGATGCGAGCAAATGTTCGCTTTTTCCTATTTGAAAAACCGAACCGACCGCAACGACCGGAATTTTTTCCGGAAAATCGCCTAGTCTCCGGACAACCGCACATGCCGAGAGTCCAAGCTCACGTCCGCATTTTCGAAGGATATCAATCGAAACTTTGTCCCCTTTTTCTGCCGACTCATGAAGGACAACCGAAAGATCGTTCGGCACTTTTCTCACGTCGCGGTCCAGGAAGTCATTCACCAGCACTTCAAAGGAAGACTTTTTAAAATAGTCTGCGATTGCTTGCGGCAATATGGATTCCTCGACCCTTCCGTCCCAAGAACGGACGGCGGCGCGGAAAGCTTCCATCGCAAGAAAGCTCCCTCCTGCCGCATCCCCGTATAGATACCCGCCGATTCCGCCGACCTGGACCGTTTCGCCGGAACAATTCCGTCCGACCGCATTGGTTCCAGTCCCACAGATGAGAACGACCCCGACATTGTCTTTGGTTCCAGCACGAAGTCCTTCATACGTATCGCACACCAAGTCCCATTGTTTAAAGGATAACGCTTCAAGTGCTGGTCGAAGGATGGAAAAATCAATATCCCTGTCCGCTCCGGCAAGTCCGAATTGACAATAACTGATCGTGGAAGGCGTGAGCCCTGCTTTTAAAAGCGCTTCCGTTGTGGACTCCCTTATCCGCTCTATCGCCGTATCGATCCCGACGGATTGATGATTGCTTCCCTGAGATTTTCCGGATGAGATGAATCTTCCGTGTTCATCGACAATGACGGTGAGTGTCTTTGTTCCTCCCCCGTCTACTCCCATGATATAACGCATTATTCTTTCACCCCTCCTGCTGTTAGTCCGCCGACAATATGCCGGTAAAAGAAGAGGGAAATAATGACGGGTGCGAGAGAGGCAATGAATCCTCCCGCTGTCATCGGACCCCAGTCCAGACTGTTTTTGCCGATGAATTCGCGGATAATGACCGGCAGCGTCTTCGCTGCCGGCGTCGCCGTCAACGCACTCGCGAAGGTAAATTCGTCCCACGCATTTAAGAGGACAAAGATGCCGGTTGCGGCAATCCCCGGCATCGCGAGAGGAAGTATCACCTTAAACATGGTCTGAAATTTATTGCACCCATCCACTAATGCCGATTCCTCCAGCTCTTTTGGAATCGCTTGAAAAAATCCTGTTAAGAGCCATATCGCAAAGGGGAGAGAAATTGTTGTGTAAATAACAATCAGTGCCCACGGCGTATCGAGAAGCGGCGGTGTGGTAAAAAATCCGAGATCAATTCCGTTGCGCATCATCATGTAAACGGGTACGATGATGCTCATCGCAGGCATGATCTGCATAATTAAGATGACAAAAAGTGCCGTCATTCGAAAAGGGAAATTGATCCTCGCAAAGGCATAGGAAGCTAAAATCGAAATCACAAGAGTGAAAATGGCGGTCATGACGCCGACAAACACACTATTTCTTAGTGCCGGAACAAAATCCCCGGAGCCGTTCCGGAACAAGGACTCAAAATTGCTCCACGTCACATGACTCGGAAGCAGATTCCCGCTGATCAAATCCCTTGTTTCAGACAGGGACGATGAAAAAAGATATAGGAAGGGAATCAAGGTGAAACAAGCAAAAAGAAACAGACCGAGCCATAAGTAAAATGGAGGAATCAAATTATTGTTTTTTACTTTAAACCATCTATTCATAACTTCACCCCTCTATTGTTTTTCTGTATTGCGCTTCAAGAGCACAATATACATAACGGCGAGTAAGAGGACGAAGAAGGTTTGGATCAACGCCATCGCCGAAGCCTTGCCGAGGTAAAAATATCGGAACCCTAGATTGAACGTCAGGTAAGAGACGGAAGTCGTCGCATCGCCCGTGAATACGGTAAGGACGTCATACACTTTGAAAGCCCCAACGAGACGAAGGATCGTCGCAATTAAGATCGTCGGCATGAGCTGCGGAATCGTCACATAGCGGATTTTTTTCCAGAACCCCGCTCCGTCGAGCATCGCTGCCTCATACAGTGTGTCTGGGATGGATTGAAATCCTGCCAAGAGCATGAGCGTCATAAACGGCGTCATTTTCCATATATCCGCAATAATCGCAAAGAAGATCACATTGTCGCTTGTGGCAAGCCACACAGGGTTTTGGTTCGGTCCTAAAATGTGGAGGTCATGCAAAATCACACTGAATGCTCCGTAACCGGGCTGATAAATCCAATCCCACAAAAGACCATTGACGAGCGTCAAAAGTGCCCACGGGATAATAATGAGGGCGCGGAAGAACATTTGCCCCTTGAATCTTTGGTTCAATAGAAGCGCACAGAAGAATCCCAGAACCAGTTCAACCACAACGGAAACCAGGGTGAAGAGCCAGGTCCGCCTGAAGGCAAGCCAAAAATCGGAGTCATGAAAAATATCCGTATAATTTTTTATCCCTATGTATTTTGTATCGCTTCCATCCATCAGGTTGTAGTGATAAAAACTCCAGATGATGGTCTCATAGATGGGATAAATAAAAATCTTGCAAAGAATGACCGCTGCCGGAAGAATGAGCAGCAGGGCAAACAACCAGTCACGCTTTTTTGCTTTCGAAATGTTTCTGAACATTGTATTCCTCCTTAAAAAAGGCGGGACGGTTCAAAAATGAACCCCCCGCCTGATGAATTAATTGTTTGCCATAACGTCTTTCATCTTCTGTGCAGCTGTGTCTAAAGCTTGCTTCGGCGTTTCTTGACCAAGCAAGGCTTTATGCAATTCAGCGGCTAACGTATCTGCCCATTCGACGTATCCTGGTACGCTTGGTCGGTTGACAGCGTATTTGTACTGTTCAGCTAATTTCGTCGCCATTTTGGTGGTATCAGCCGCTTGGAAATCCGGGCTGTTATAAAGCTCTTTCGTGGCTGGGAAGTCTCCGTTGCCTGTATATTCTTTCAACTGATACTGTTTGCCTTCCATCCATTTGATTAACGCAAGAGCTGCTTCCTTGTGTTTGCTGTGCGTAGAAATCCCAAGTCCTTCCGTACCGGTTACAGAAGTGGAAACCACACCGTTTCCATTACCAGGGATTAAAGCCACATCTGTCTGATTCACCACTTTTGACTTCGTCGGGTCGTTCAGCATCGGATAAAGTCCTTCGAAGCTCGCCGTCATCGCAAATTGTCCCGCTGCAAACGCGGTTTTCTCATCGGAACCGGACCATTGGACGCTTCCCGGTGCCACATATCCGTTTTTGTATAGATCCACCATGTATTGAAGCGCTTTTACACCTGTCTCATCATTAAATGTCGGCTGACCTTTGTCGTCTAGGAGCTTGCCTCCGAAAGCGGTATCGAACATGATGAAGCTGATGCTCAAGTTTTCCGCCTGTTTCCATGCTCCGCCGAATGCGGTGATTCCTTTTGCTTTTAATTTTTTGGCATCTTGTGAAAACTCATCCCACGTTTTAGGCGGCGCTGAAATTCCCGCTTTTGCCAGCATATCTTTATTGAAGTATAAGTGTGTCGTCGAAGAATATTGCGGCAACGCCATCAGATGACCTTGATAGACATTAGATGTTAAAGCCGAATCTGTGTACAGATTTTGGAAATCCTTTGGAACGACATTGGTTAAATCTTCGGTAATCTTCGCTTTATAGAATTGACCTGACCAGATGGTATCCATATCGAACAGGTCGACATCCGAATCACCCGCCATCGCAGCGGTCGTGATTTTAGAATACAAGGAGTTGTAATCGACGCCCTGTTCCACGACCTTGATCCCTGTTTCTTTCGTGAATTGTTGTAGCAATTGTGTCTTCGAACTATCCGGTCCTGGTGTGTTCACCCAAAGAATCGTGACGGTCTGACCCTTTAGAGACGGGTCGCTTGTTTTGTTCCAATCCAGTTCCGATGTTTTGGTTGGAGTTTTGGTGTCAGAACCAGCATTCGAACTGGTCGGTGCCCCTCCGCATGCAGCAAGGGAAGCGGTTAAACCGCCCGCTAGAATAAGGGAGAACACTTTCTTTTTGGATAAAACATTGAATGGGAATCGCTTCATTTTATGTATCGCCTGCCTTTTTATTGGAATAGTTGACCATATATACGTTCACTATAAATCGTTTAATTCCTTGCTTTTTGAACGGCTTCGACAAATAGAGCCGCTCTTTTTTGGATCGTCTCCACATCCCCGTTCATCAGACTCCCGCCGACGCCTGCCGCAATCGCTCCGGCTCGAATGAAAGAATCGATGTTTTCTAGATTCACCCCGCCGGTCGGAATCATTGGAACCTGCGGGCAAGGAGCTTTCAGGTCCTTTAAGAATTGGGCACCAAGCGTTCCTGCTGGGAATATTTTCACCGCATCCGCGCCGTGTTCCAGCGCCGTCAGTGCTTCTGTCGGTGTCATGACACCAGGGATGGCGATTTTGCCGTAACGAAGCGCCGTTTTCACGACATCCGCATGAAAGCTCGGGCTGAAGATAAACTCCGCTCCGGAATGAATGGCTTGATAAGCCGCATAGCCGTCCAGTACCGTTCCGGCGCCGACGAGCGCCTCTTCGCCGTAGCGATTGGATAACGTTTTGATCACTTGGTAAGCATCCGGTGAATCCACCGTTACTTCCAGTGCCGTAACACCTCCTGATACAAGCGCATCGGCGATTTTCTCTGCCTGATCCGCACTTACACGCCGGATTACGGCAATCACGCCTCCTCGGGCTAAGGTTTCGAGCTTTTTTGCTTTAGGAAACATATGTGCACCTCCTTAACGTGTCACTTGATTTTCTTTTTGGAATAAATCTTCTGCGTACGGATAGCCTTCGAAATCGCCTTCCGTACTGAGGGCAAAGGCACCAACCTGATTTGCTAGTTGCACGGATTTTGTTACGTTCCATCCCCGAAGCTGTCCGGACAGGAACCCTGCGGCGAATCCATCTCCAGCCCCTACGGTATCGACAATGGTCTTGACTTCGACTCCTGGGACGTATTCCGACAAGTTTTTCGTCCGGACGTAAGCGCCTTTTTCTCCTAGTTTCACGACAACCGTTTCGCAATTCCCCTGAAGCAGCATCGATGCGATTTCCTCCGGTCTCGTTTCACCGGTTAAAATCTCCCCTTCATCCAGTCCCGGAAGAACGATGTCGGACCGAAGGGCGATACGCAGCAGTTCTTCTTTCGCCTCTTCTTTGCTCCAAAGTTTCAGGCGGATATTCGGGTCAAACACCACTTTGACATGATTCTCTCGTGCAATCGTAATTGCGGTATGCACCGCTTCTCTCGCAGATTCGCTGATGGCGGCGGTAATCCCAGTGATATGTAGATATTTCGCACGTGCAATCAATCGTTCATCTATGTCACCAGGAGATAAGGCGCTTGCTGCAGAGTGCTTTCGATAATAATAAACATTCGGATCACCGCCCGGACGTCTTTCTTTAAAGAAGACAGCCGTTGGACGTTCGGTGTCAAACACAACGTTTGATGTGTCAACCCCTTCTCCGCGGATGGTGTTTCGGACAAACCTTCCAAATTCGTCATTTCCGAGACGGCTAAACCAGACGACTTCATGCCCTAATCGCGATAGCGCAACGGCAACATTTGATTCGGCGCCTCCGATCGTTTTCTGAAAAGAAGAAACGAATCGGAGCGGTCCGTTAGACTGGGGAACGAAGAGAACCATCGTTTCCCCAAATGTGACGACATCTATGCCCATCTTTATCCCTCAATTTCTGCGATGACATCAATTTCAACCAGGATGTTGGCAAGACCGCTTTGAACGGTTGTTCGAACCGGATGAGGAGCCGGGAAAAATTCCTGGTACACTTTGTTGTATTCTTCGAAATCAGCTAAATCCTGAAGATGGGCAGTTACTTTTACGACGTCTTTCATCGACGCTCCGCCAGCTTCCAAAATGGTTTGGATATTGGTCAAGACTTGTCTTGTTTGGGCAGCTGGTCCTTCCGGAACCGTGCCTGTCTGAACATTTAGCGGACCCTGACCTGCCACATAAACCGTGTTTCCTACTTTAATTCCTTGTGAATAAGATGCCACCGGCATTGGGGCTAAAGTGGTTTTGATTTCTTTTTTCATATTAAATCTCTCCTTTTATTTTTCTATTAATCTATTTTTCTAATACGGAACGAAGAAACTGCTTCGTTCTTTCTTCCTTTGGAGCAGAGAAAATCTCATTCGGCGACCCTTCTTCGATGATGCCGCCGTCTGCCATGACAATCACCCGGTCCGCCACTTCACGGGCGAAATTCATTTCGTGCGTGACGACAACCATTGTCATCCCTTCCTTGGCAAGCTGCTTCATGACATTCAACACTTCTCCGACAAGCTCAGGATCAAGGGCGGAAGTCGGTTCATCAAACAGCATGGCTTTCGGCTTCATGGCAAGAGCCCTTGCAATCGCGATTCGCTGCTGCTGACCTCCCGATAGCTGAGTCGGGAAAGCTGCTTTCTTATCCGAAAGACCTACTTTTGCCAGAAGTTCATCAACGGTCTTATCGGCATCGGATCCAGATACGCTAAGCGCATGCATCGGACCAAGAGTGATATTATCCTTTACCGAAAGATGAGGGAATAGGTTGAAGGATTGGAATACCATCCCGACCTTCTTTCGCATTTCACGGACAGATGATTTCTTCTCCTGCATCACTTCCCCATCAATCGAGATCTCGCCAGAATCAATTTTCTCCAGTTTATTGATGCAACGGAGCAGTGTGCTCTTACCGGAACCGGAAGGACCAATAATGACCACCACTTGCCCTACTTTTACTTCAAGCGATACATCTTCTAGTACGACATGCTTCCCGTATGACTTCTTGATGTTTTTTAATTCAATCATGCCTGTGCTCTCCTTTCCATCCAGCCAACGAACAACGAAAGCGGGTAACAAATAATAAAGTAAATTGCTGCAACCGCAAGGTACGCTTCCGTGATATGGGAAGAATTAATGTTCCCAACCACCTGCCCTTGTTTTAATAGCTCCACATATCCGATGATCATGGCAAGCGAGGTGTCTTTAATCATCCCGATTAGGAATCCGACGAGCGGAGGGAGGGACACTTTCATCGCCTGAGGAAGAATCACTTTTCGCATGATGACTCCATACGAAAGCCCCAATGATTCTGCTGCCTCATACTGACCTTTCGACACAGCTTCAAGTCCGGAACGAACGATTTCCGCAATGAAGGCTCCTGAATTAAGAGCAAAAACCCAAAAGACGGCTTGAAAGGCAGAAATGTTGAAGCCAAGATAGGCAGGAACAAAGTAAGCAAAAAACAGCTGCATCAAAAGTGGTGAGCCCCGAAAAATTTCAATGTACACCTTGAACGGAGCTTTTAACCAAAGGTATTTACTGTGTTGGATCATCCCGACAATCAATCCGATGATGGTGCCTGCCAGAATCGCCATTATAGAAATTTCTATGGTTACGACGGTTCCTTGCCAAAAGAGGAGTCGATATTGCCATACAGTACTGAAATCCATGCGACCCTACCTCCTGTTCACATTCGGGAAAAACCGCCGGTTTACCCATTTTAAAATTAGAATCGAAATGATTGCTACGACGTAGTAGATGATAATAACAAAGGTGTCCGTTTCCATCACCCTTGCGTTTTCTGAGTTAAAAATAGAAGAAACCTGTGTCAATTCCCGGACATCCAGCACAGAGAGCAAACTTGTGCCGAAAAGGACCATAATGAATTGGTTCGATAGAGCCGGAAATACATTCCTGATCGCTTGCGGCATAATCACCAAACGAAGGATCTGGAATTTCGTCAAACCGATCGTCTCTGCCGCTTCCCATTGCCCTTTCACAACCGCCCGAATCCCCGAACGGATAATTTCCGATATGTACGCAGCATTGTTCAACATTAATGCGAGTATTCCGGCAAGGAGAGCCGGAAGATAAATATGAAATTGCGGCAATCCAAAATAAATCAAGAAAATTTGAACCAATATGGGTGTATTCCGCATGACTTCCACATAAATCGTCGCAAGAGGATACAGAATCGGGTATTTCTGATGGCGAATAATCGCAAGCAAGCTTCCGAGTGCCATGGCAAGAAGAAACGAAACGAGTGTAATCCAGCAGGTAGTCCAAGTGGCTCTTAATAAATCAGGCAATTGCCTGATAGCCGTTCCCCAGTCAAAAAACATGTTCATCGCCCCTTTTAAAAGGTTCCTGTCAGTAACCCTGACAGGAACCGCCTATCATTAATATTGAGGGTTCAAGCTATATGGCATTTCGGTTCCAAACCACTTTTTATATAGATCTTTATTCGTTCCGTCATTATTGATTTGGAAAAGGAACAAGTTCAGGTAATTTAACCAGTCCTGATCGCCTTTTTTCACACCGAATGCGTTGTATTCAAGACTCGTTGCCGAATCACCGACCACTTGTAAGTCAGTATTTTGTTTTGCTTGGAAAGCAAGGAAGTTGGAATCTTCCATGAATGCATCAGCTTGTCCATTCTTGACAGCTGTGATTGCCTCAGCAGAAGTAGAGAAGAAAACCGTCTGAGCCTTTGGAGAAGCTTTTTTGACGATATCAGCATTGGTCGAACCTTTGACAACCGCTAGCTTTTTGTTATTCATATCCGCGACGCCTTTGACCGAACTTCCTTTTTTCACAATCAAACGCTCACCTGCTACGATATACGGATTGGTAAAATCAATCTTCTGGGCGCGCTCAAGCGTACGGGTGAAGTTTCCGATAACAAGATCCACTTTTCCTGTTTCCAAACTTGGAATACGGGCATCCGCCGTCACATCCACCAATGTCAAATCCTTAGCTGGATCCAGACCTAGTGATGTAGCAACTGCTTTTGCCATGTCCACATCATATCCTTCTGGGTTACCGGAGGTATCTTTCGTACCAAATGGCGGGAATGAAAGAATAACCCCAACGGTCAAATGATGGTTCTTCAACACTTTTTGTAGCGTGCCTGTATCACTTACCGTCTTGCTGCTTGCACTTGCAGAGGTAGTTGTGCTGGATGCAGCGTTATCTCCTCCGGTCGCTGCGCAGGCTGATAAAGAAACCGCTAATAATCCAGCAACGATAATACCGCCTAACTTTTTGATTTTCCTCATTAATATTACCCCTCTCTTATGTACGTTTATTTATTCTTCCCCCGTGCACTGACAGGGAAAGTGGTTACCACTTCTTCACCTCGAACGGCGATTAGTTCATCACAAAGATTTGGAATCATGCACGAATGGTTCGGAATCACCGTCAATTTCTGACCGATGGAAAGCTTCAGGGATTCAGGAAATCTAAGATACCCGTGCTCTTCATTTAATTTGTAAATTTCGATTTCCGGATGTTCCACCACATATCCGTGTCCGGTCGCAAAAGAGGCGGTATCGGACGTGAGGGTTTTCGACCCTGCATCAATAACGGCACGCCCCGGAGCGGCAGCGCTTACAACGGTCACAATGACACGAAGCGCGCATTCATCGACATTGGCTAACCCTGTCGCCAGCTGTGCCTGGTCATGGAAGATGTAATTGCCTGCCCGCACTTCTGTTATGCCATGCATGTTGCCGGCAAATTTAGAAGAAATGGAAGACCCTCCGCTCACTTCGCGGATCTCAAATCCTGCTTCGCGGAGTGCATTGGCGGTGCCCGCTAGTGTATTCGCCTCTTCCTCTGCCATCTCCCGGATCCTTTCTTGATCATTCAAGCCGTAAATCTGACCGGCGTAGGAAAGGATTCCCATGATATCGATGCCAGGAAGATCTGCGATGGACTTGGCAAATAAAACCGTATCCTCGCCGGGTTGACGTCCGCAGCGTCCGATACCTCCATCGACTTCAATGTAAACCTGCACTTTTTTGCCAATTTTCTCTCCCACAGTGGACAATCCTTCTGCCACTTCGCGGCTGTCTGCGACCGTTTTAATGTCGATTTTCTTCATAAGGGCTTCAAAGCGACCTAAATTCTTTTCTCCGATCACTGGAAACGCCAGTAAGATGTCGTCGAATCCTTCGGCAGCAAATATCTCGGCTTCCCCAAGCTTCGCACAGGTAATCCCCTTTGTACCCGCTGCTTTCTGCATGTTGGCAAGGAAGACGGATTTATGGGTTTTAATATGCGGGCGGTGTTTCAAACCCGCTTTTTTGACGATATCCGCCATGTTGTTGATATTTTTTTCCACGATGTCCAAATCGACAATCGCAGCAGGTGTATCCAAGTTTTGAATCATGTTTCTATCCTCCTTAATTTTTCACCGCACGAACCTCATCCAAGATCTGATAAAGCGTAAATTTGCTGATATCAAAAAACTGACATACCCGGTCTCCTGCTTTTTTCACCAGGAACGCACCCTTCTGATCGAGGAATTGAATGGCTCTTGTCTTTTCTTCCTTTGTCATGTGGGAGACAGGCTTGTTGATTTCCTGCTGGCATTCCTGCAACAGGTAATCGAGCAGTTCATTGACGTCATTCACAAAGACTTCTTTTACTTCCTGTTCGAACGAATGCATAGTGATGGTCCGAAGTGTTTTCTCCGCCATTAATAAATCCGAAATATCCAGGTTCATGCAAAGGGCACCGATATTTTTCCCTGACTCATCCTTCAGATAAACCGTGGAAGACCGGAGGATTTTCCCGTCTTTGGTCTGGGTGATGTAGTTATAGCGGTTTCCGTTTCCGGTTGTGCCCCTCATCACTTCAAGTCCCAGGTTGGTTCCGGAATCCCCGACTCTTCTTCCGGTGATCTGACCATTTTCGATCGCCACGATGGTGCTTTCATATCCTTTTGTCCAATCGTGGAGTACGACTTCACATTTCTCGCCGAATTGTTCGGCGATGCATTCCATAATGCTATGCAAAAAATCACGGTCTAGTTTCACATTTTCCATGATTCTTCCTCCTATCTGCAAAATAATTTTTATATAGTCTAAAAATTTTTAATATTATGGCTTGTCTCAATCATAACGCTTGGTGAATCCGTTTTCAAGACAAAATATTCGGAATTTTTTCGACAAAAAATTTAAAAGTAACATTCGACAAAGGCATATAAAAAACCCTGATCCAGGGCTTTTTTATTAAAACAATTTTCCAATTCAAGCCGCGGTCGGAATGATGATTCCGCCGATCCAGTCGATGGGCAATGAAAGGGTCGTATGGATATCCATCGAAACGGTCGAAAATCCCCTATTTGGGTATTTAACAGAACCGGCTCTAAAATTTGACAATAAAAAAAGGACATCCAATTCATACGCGAATTGATGTCCTTTTTCATGTTTTTTATAAACTTGTACTTAAAAACAAAACCCGTTACCATTTAAGCGCTTTTTTATCTGACTTTTGCCACACCAGTAGTCAATTAAACTGCCCGTTAGCTCAACAATAAAATATGACCGCCGCAGCGATCATTGCCGGAAAACGTTCTTTCGCTCCAGCCACCCTTAGTCAAATAAGATTACAAACCTCTATCTTTATTCAACCATTCTTCATTATTCCATTCGGCATACATTCAACCTAAATCTGGGAAATCAATTGTTGCATCATTTGATTGAACAAATGCAAGTAGTTTAATGCCTTCAATTAGAAATCTCCACGAGTTGATTTGAACAATGTCTAAAATATGATAAGCGGCTTCAGGTTCCTTTATGGCAAATAAATTATAGTTTTTAAATATCAAGACAATCCCTATTTCATTCGGTACCATATCGGGTAAACAGTCATTAAAAGCATCCAAATTCTTTCCGTAATAGTTGGGGAAATCCAAAGTGGAGGCTAGATCATTGTGGTAGTTGTTTATGTCCCACTTTGAACAATCAAGGGAATATAATATCAAACCCTTCCCGAGATATTTCGGTTATAAATTTATCTAAAATCTCATTCCTCCAAAATAACTTAACAGAGCCATTTCATCATTTAGGTCAATAATTCCTGTAAAAAAAATTTCCGGGAGAGATGAAATTGTTATTGTCTAAAGCATGGGAAAAGTATGAAGCAGATAAACGAATAGAAGGTTTTTCGCCGCAAACATTAAAAGCATACAAACTACAATCCGTTTTACTATTACGTTATTTTAAAGATGTTCAACTCGATATGGTCACGACAGACCAATTAAAAGCTTACTTAGCAAAATCAAGCGATAGCCTCAAGCCCGCTAGTTTGGCTCATCGCGATCGGTTTATCAAATCATTGTTTCGATGGTCACATGAAGAAGGGCATATCCCTAAGAACCCTGCAGCTAAAATAAAAGAGCCTAAAGCTGGAAAACGTATCCCTAAATTTTTGAACGAAATGGAAATTGAACACCTACGTGAAGCCTGATGCAACCCAATGGAAAAGGCTCTCTTTGAATTCATGTTCTCCACCGGATGCCGAATAGGAGAGATTGTCACCTTAGATCGAAACAGAATTAATTGGTCCAACCGTTCCGCGGTTATAAGAGGTAAAGGTGATAAGGAACGGGAGGTCTATTTTAATATCCGTTGCGAAATCTGGTTAAAGCGATACCTGGATAATCGTGTTGACCGGGATCCTGCAATTTTTGTAACGGTACGCGTTCCTCATCGAATGAGCATTGCCCAGATGCGGTACATTATTAAGCGGATTTCTAGCCGTGCCGACATCAACAAGGACATTCATCCGCACCAACTCCGTCACAGCTATGCAACTCACCTTTTGAACAATGGGGCTCCGCTTGATGTAATTCAAAGCTTATTAGGACATGAAAAAAGTGAAACGACCCGGATATATGCTCAGCTAAGCGGGAGTATCAGGCAGGAACTATATAGGAAGTATTTTTAACAAAAAAAATGAGCAACGCGATTGCGTTGCTTTATTTCACTCTTGCACCCTTTAGTGGAACAAGGACTTCTCCTTTAGTGCATATTTATTTCGTAATGCACATTTGTCAAAAGGTCTTGATTAGCAAGGGAAAGATTTTTTACAATATATGGAATAAAATAATAATTAAGAGCAAGGTTAGCCCTCCATATACATGCCTTGTTTCTTTTTTATAGCTACAAGACTAATGCCCAGGAATTACTTGCTATATCCCATAGAATAGAGTGTCATATATTAATTGCCAACCAGTTATGAATTTTTAAGGCATCAAATGTGCCTTTATTTTTTTTGCGATACCTATTACTTTCAAATTCCATTTTCAAGGATTGTACTCAACTAAGAAAAAAACATCCATATATTATTGGGTAGTTTTTTCTCATTTCAAATGAAAAAGAGCTGCTTTCCAGCCACACTAAATTTAAACGAATTAGGTGATTCCCTTATTGTATGCTACACTTAGTTTACCATTTGATTTACTGTTTTCATGTTCCCCACTCATTCGCGAGTGGGGTTTTTTGTTTTTTAAGAAAAAAATAGAGTAGGCGCATGAGAAATTTCATGCGCCTCTCACAGATCCGTACGTGCGGGTCATCGCATACGGCTCCTCCACTTTATCCCCTTTGGGGATGTAGTTCGTTGTATATGTCTAAAAGAAAAACAAGTTTAATTTCCCGAAACCTTTCATTCGGAATCGCAAAATGAACGTGCTCAGTCTTAGAATTCCTCCATCTAGTCATTGAAAGATGCGGAAGTTCACCCTTCCAATTCCTTTTCCGAAGCTCCCTGTGGAGCTTTCTTATTTTTCTCCAGCTTCTTAACTGAATCATTCTTAGCCTTCTTCGAATCCATGTATCCAATTTTTGAAATAGTTTTTTTGAAAAGCCAATTCCAAAGTATCTTCCCCATCCTCTAATAATGGGATTTAATCGATGCTTGACGAATTCTTCCAGGTTAACTGTTAGATTTCTTTTCGTTACATCTTTGATACTTTTCTTAAACTTCTTTACTGCTTTGTCTGATGGAGAATGGAAATATCCTCTTTTGAAAACATACCCTAAGAAGATAAACGGTTCTTCGTAGTTGTCTACAATCTTAGTTTTGTCTGGGTGCACTTTCAATCCTAACTTTTCATCTAAGAGCTTCACTACCGTTCTTAGTACTCTTTCTGCTCCCTTTCGGGATTTGCAACAGATGACGAAGTCATCCGCGTACCTTGTAATACGGTGACCTCTTTCCATCATCATTTCATCGAGCGGATGCAAATAGATGTTCGCTAACAATGGACTGATTACGCCACCCTGAGGACTCCCCTTGTCACTCTCATAGAAAATACCATTTTCAAGGATTCCCGATTTTAAGAACTGCAAAATTAGCGCCAATACTCTATTATCCACAACTTCTTCTTTGATTAATTCGATAAGCTTATCATGAGGAATTGAATCAAAATAAGTCTTTATATCGGCATCAATTACAAAGGTGTACCCATCCATCAAATCCTTTCGGATTTTGTCTATCGCCATATGTGCACTACGGTTCGGACGAAATCCAAAACTACAGTCTAAGAATTTCTGTTCAAAGATTGGTTCAAGTATTCTTTTAGTTGCAGCTTGGAGAACTCGGTCTTCTACTGTTGGAATTCCCAGTGGACGTTTTGTACCATCAGCTTTTGGAATAAAAACTCTTCTAACTGGTTTTGCACGATATGTTTTCAAACGCAAAGATTCTTGGAGCACTCTTAAGTTGTGTTCCAATTCAATTTCATAATCTTTAATCGTTACTTTATCCACTCCGTGTGAACCGCGATTTTTCTTCACGTCATAGAAAGCTTGTTCCAGGTTTTGATAGTTCCATAATTTATCCATTAGGCTGTACCACTTGCGTTTCTTTTTAGAATTCTCCACTACACGTAAGCTTCGTTTTCCTATTGATTCATTCATGCATTCGATTCCTTTCCCAATACAATATCAACTGAATAGGTAAACCAATGGCTGATATTTGATATTAGTACTTCGCCCTAAACAACCTACTTTCTTTCGGTCTCGATTCTTCGGCTTTCTGCCTCATCGACTTCTGTTTAGTACATGACGAGTAAATAAGTTCGTATTGCTTTTCTTCGATGGACAGACGGGCTTCGCATCAGTCCACTGCCTTTTGAGTCAGTGCCCGCCTTATCAACTTTGTGATAAGTCACTTGTCTTTGTGGCGTTTCCAACAAGTTTATTCACTACTATCCCCTGCTCTGACTTCTCACCTTCCATAATCCATTTCTTGTCCTTCGCGGCTTTGAAAAAGAGTTACCACCTACGGTGGAGATGATGAGATCTCCTTGGGTCACGTTCATCGCCTTTCACTCGAATCCAGTCCTCATAACTAATAAGATACAGAGTGGTATTGGACATCCCCATTTTATGCAAGGTTATCCCACCTTACCAGCCAACATGGTTACAGCCACCTGTTCCGAGTTTTGCCTTCAAGTCCTCCGCACGAAATCTCACGATACTCGCACTACCTGTCAGCTATACATTTCCGCCACAACGGCATGTTAGGGACTTTCACCCATTAGAGCGATGCGCTGCCAAGCGCACATAAAAAACAGACTCTATATAAGAGCCTGTTTAAAGGATTCTATAATTAAGCTTTGTGTACGTTAGCTGCTTGAGGTCCACGTTGACCTTTTTCAACGTCAAAAGTCACTTCTTGACCTTCTTCTAATGTTTTGTACCCTTCGCCTTGAATCGCTGAGAAATGAACGAATACATCTTCTCCACCTTCACGTTCGATGAATCCGAAGCCTTTTTCGCCATTAAACCATTTTACTTTACCTTTTTCCATGTTTGTTGCCTCCTAGTGTGTAAACACACACAATGTAATACTATCCTTGCTCTCAGTGATCATCAAGACGAAAAGTTCAAACTCATACAAATCCTTTACACCGAACAAAAATAATTCTTTTTAAGAATAGCATTTTTTGTAAGATATTGCAAGAAAACCAAAAATCCAGCACAAAACTGTTTTGAGCTTACTATTTTTTAAATATAATCATTGCAGTATATTTTGTATCTGGATAAACCCCATACTCTGTATGGGTGCTTACAGCAAGAGGAACAGAATTGTATTTAACATCTATCAGCTTTCCTTCCTCTAATGAGCCAACAAAATCATTAACTACTCGAATAAGTTCTTCGAAGTCTGTACTTTGAAAACCTTTTGCCTCATACATTTATTCTCCCTCTTTTCATGGAACATTTTTTCAATATAAATTCCTATGAGAACAATATTTAAAACATAAGAAAAAACCCCTTTTAAAACAAAAGGGTTGTCTTTAAGTGACCCCACATTAATTCAAAAGTTGTATGACCGCACCAGTTGATAAAATTTTTAAATAAAATTAGCGATTTTTTACGTATCCAGTAAAAATAGAATTTAAAAGGAAAAATTAATACTTTCTAATGATGTTAGAAATTAAGAGGATATGAATAATTATGATTTGAGTGGTTATGATATTTTTCACAGTTACCGCGTGAAAGTTAAATAAATTAATTATCCTACCTTGTTGCTTAATAAATCTAATGCCTGATTTTCAGTGATACCTCTAATTAAACCAAGTTCACTAATAAACATCTTTCGTGCGCTTTCCAGCATCTGCTTTTCACTTGAATTAAGTGATTTATTTTTGTTTATCCGCATTAAATCCCTTACAACTTCAGCTTCCTCTTGGATATTGCCTGTTCTAAGTTTTGCGGTATTAACCTTGTATCTTTCTTTCATTGAAAGGGTTGTATCGGTTAGACCATGATGGAAAATGTTCAATACGTTTTCAAGTGTAGTCATATCGGAAACTAAGCGAATCCCTGATTTGTGTACTTTTGCAATAGGAATCATAACTTGCATTTTATTCATTAGCATATTTATTATATAATACTGATGTTTCTCACCTTGAATTTCCTTTATTTCTATTGCTTCAATAACTCCTGCTCCCTGCATAGGATAAACAATATAATCACCAACTTGAAACAACTAACCACCTCCAAATATAAAACATCTTAAGTATACCATATAAAACTCAAATAACAAATTTATCATTTTATCATTTGTTTTTTGTAAATGTCAATAAAATTATTTCTTTAGCCGTGTGTAAAAAACAATGGAATCGCCACCCATTGTTTTTTTACAGTGCGAAAATAGGTAAATTGTTAAACTAACCTGCTTACGTTACTCCATAAGAAAAACCGCCGAAAATGGCAGCCAGATCTCTACTAACATCTTTCGCTAAAGCCCCCGTTTGTTTAAGTGAAAAACTTCACAATTTGTTGAAGTACCGATTATTAACATTTCACTTGTTTACAAAAACCTACACTTTGGAATGCACTACTAATGCCGGATTAACGACTACATTCACAACTATTAAACACATACCTGAAATATCTGCAAACGTTCTTCAATTTTATTATTACGAACTAAAAACAAGGCTTTGGAGTCTAATTCCTTAAAAAATTGTGGCTGAAACAGAACTGATACTTTCATTTAACTTTTGCTTAACAATATATTAACTCACACTTAACAACCAAATTTTATTCTTTTATAGAACTTATTAAACATTTTGAGGAGTTGAAGAAAATGATGAAAAAATGGAAGAAAATGAAATCGAGGAAAGCCGCACTTGGACTTGCTGCTAGTATCGTTGCATTGAGTAGCCTTTTTGCAACGCCTAGTTTTGCGGCAACACCAAAATCTACCGTTCATAGCACCGTCAAAAGCGCCGGTCACCAGTATAACAAAATAAAACATGTATTATTAATCAGTGTTGACGGCATGCATGCGGCTGACCTTACGAACTACATAAAAAACAATTCGCATTCCTATATGGCTACATTAAGCAATCATGGAATCACGTATTCCAATGCATCGACTTCAAAGCCGTCTGACTCATTCCCAGGGCTACTGTCCATGGTAACCGGCGGTTCACCGAACTCAACCGGCGTATTTTATGACAACAGCTATGACAGAAAACTTTTGCCCCCTAGCGGCTGGAAAATGGGCGACAAGCCGGGAACGAACGTCCTGTATGACGAGACAATCGATAAGGATCTGAACAAAATTGACGGCGGAGGCGGCATCGACCCAACCATGCTCCCGCGTGACCCTAAGACAAAAAAACCGGTATATCCGCACAATTACGTAAGGGTAAATACCATTTTTGAAGTGGTCAAGAAGGCTGGAATGCACACTGCGTGGGCGGATAAGCATTTGGCATATGATTTATTGAATGGTCCGTCCGGAAAAGGTGTTGAAGATTTATATACACCTGAAATCGCAGCCAACGGTGATGCAACGAAGAGTATCAAAACAACGGAAGCAAATGATGATTTAAAAGTAAAAGCGATTGAGAATGAAATCGATGGAAAAGATCATAGCGGAACAAAAAAAGCTCCGGTCCCTGCCCTGTTCGGCATGAACTTCCAAGAAGTCAGCGTGGCGCAAAAACTTCCTGGAAATGGTTATAAAGATGGAAAAGGAACATTCAGTGCAGGTCTTGCTGAGGTGATGAAGCATACCGATGAATCGATTGGCAAAATCGTCAATGAGTTGAAGAAAAAGAACCTGTACGATTCAACCATGATCATCCTGACGGCTAAGCACGGACAAGCTCCTATGGATTCAGCTAAATTGAACATAACAGATGAAAAGTTGATCACTGCTGGTGTTCCGTCCAATCTGATTGCGCAAATGACTACTGACGACATTGCAATGATCTGGCTAACTGATCAATCGAAAACGGCTGAAGTAGTAGCTCAGATCAATAAGAATAAGAAACAAGCGAACATTAAGGAAGTCACTTCCTATGTGACAACCCGGTCAAAATGGTTATTTAATAACCCTGCTAAAGATTCCAGAGTACCTGATATTGTGATTCGTCCTAAAGATGGTGTTATCTACACGAAACCAGGCAAGAAGATTGCCGAACACGGTGGTTTCAGCAAAGATGATACGAATGTTGCTTTATTGGTATCAATCCCTGGAATGGAAAAAGGAATGAAAAACACTGATTCGGTCCTAACAACCCAAATCGCTCCGACAATTTTAAAAGAACTTGGATTAAATACTAACGCGCTTCAAGCGGTTCAAAAGGAACATACACAATTATTACCTGGTATTGAAAAAGAGTCATTTGAGAAAAAAGATAGAAACATAAAAAAAGATAGATAGTTAAGAAGAAACATAACAGTCGAGGACTAGTCCTCGGCTTATTTTCATTTAATTTAATTCAAACAGAATACGCTTTAGTGAATTCGCTTATAAAACAAACGCCCCGGTACATGAAAAGTGGAGACATTTTTTCAATTGTAGGCAGAACAGGGTTGGCACTAATAAGGGCTGGTCAGGCTGATCAGGCTCACGAAATGTGGAAAAGGGTTAAATCTTCAAGCAGTTATGAGGAAGCTCTGTGCATTATCATTGAATATATAGATTGGAATTGATATTTTTTCAGGAACCCGCATTTTAAGGAATCTAAAATTCAATCATTGATGCCCTATTCATACGGAGCAACACACACATCGCTGGTTCATACGTGCGGTTTTTATGAATTATATGGAGGAAGCAGGCACTCGTTTTCTCCTTTTCTATTACTCTATCGTTTTTTCACTATCAGTAGGTTTAGTCAATATAATCGCACCTCAATCATCAAGAACTAGGTCAAGATGTTCGCAAATTTTTTATCTATGAATTAGGTCTGCAAAAATATTTTTTTTTAGAAAGTGGTCGAAAGGGCAATCAAATCTATTATCTAGTAATAAAATATATCAGAATCTCAGAAAGGAGGGATTTTTTTGACATACGAAAATTATTTACGAAATCGTCAAAACCGCTTAAGTAACATGAGTGGATGCGATTGTGATAATGCACTTGAATCTGCAGCAGCTTGTTGTGAAGGATCACACCTAAGAGATGAAGGAATTAAAAGAAGATCAGATAATGTATTCTTTGCGGATGCTGACCTACAGTGTGCTACGATTTTCTGTTCTGGATCTGACAATGATATTGAGTATGATTGGACCTTTGAACGTTTATCAGGAGATGCACGACCAATTCTACCTCTTCATAAAGTTGGTAATAACTCATTGACAGTTGTTGGCTCAGGCACCTTTGCACTTACAGTGAAGGTTACTTTCCCTTGCAAAGTCTTAGGCGCACTTACAGCTCGCTGTGTAAGGACATCACAAACAATTATCTTTGAAATTTAAGACCTATTCATAGAGGAAAAATTTCAATTTTGACCTTTTTCACCAATGAAAATAAAAAGCCTAATCCTTCCATATTTAATTAGGATTAGGCTTATTTTTTCATGAAGCTGTTTCAAATGAGGGTATGAATGAGTAGTGCAAGGTTTAATTTAAATGCCACTTCAGGATCCTTCAAATTTTCACCTAATAGTTCTTCACATTTTTGTAATCGATAAATTACTGTATTCCGATGAACAAAAAGTTGCTTGGCTGTTTCGCCAATATTGCCGTTATTTTTGAAATAAAGGTTTAGTGTATCCAGTAAGCTGATCTTATCTTGGTCCAATGGTTGTGCAAGCTCCTTCAATGTTTTCACATAGAATTCCTGCAAATTTGGGGTAGGTATTAAGCTCAGAAGCTCGCCTACCGATTGGCTTCTCGAATGCTGGATAAATTTCCTCTTCCCTAAACGATAGCCCATATCCAATTCATTCTTTGCTTGCCAAAAACTAGTTTTTACGTCTAAAACATGTTCTACATAATTTCCCATACCAAAGGAAAAGGGAATGTCAAAAGTATCATCAATCAAATCCTGCAGTTTTTGCAGCCAATTAGCTATTTGCCCTTCTATTGTTTTGCTCAAGGAGAAGATTGGGAAAAGAAAAAGGAATAAATCTTCTTTCATAAAAAAGATATTTTTATTCATTTGATTCACTAACTCCACTTCAATTAGTTCAAGAATGGCATCTTTCCTATGATTATCGAGTGGAGCATCCCCATCGGGCTTTCCCACAACCATTAGATAATATGGGGATTTCACTAAACCATAGGCCACCCCTTGAGCTAAAATTTCTTGTTTAGTAGAGTAGGTCCCTTCCAAAACATGTGCAAAAAATTTATTTTTTTCACTTCTTAATTGCAATAGATGAAGCAGATTACCAGGTCTTTTCATTAAAATAAAAGGCAATGTTTGATTGACAATATCCCCCAGTGAGTGTGTTAACGGGATATCAATAATAGGAAATGCTAACTCGTCAGCCATCCGAATGACTGAATCGGGAATTTCCAGTAAATAACGTTTGGTTTTAATCCCTAAACCAGCACATCCATTCCTCGCCATGTCCTTAATAAGCGGCACTAGGTCTTCAGGATTTTCTTTAAACCAGAAAGCGGTGGTTACTAATAATTCATGCGGTTTTACAAAATCGATAATATCTGGAGCATCCATCATGGTCACTGTGTGAACAGTGCGATGGCACCCTCTTTTGCCTGCTATAATGCTTGCCCCTTCAAAGATGGGGATTTGCATGAGATCCAAAATTTCCATAAACTCTCCTACTACTATTTAGTTACGGTGACTAACGACACGAAAAATATTTTGTTATTTCATACAATGACAAAATATACCTTGTTCCCTTATATTTTACATAGACGATAGACGAAACGCAAAATAGGAGGAGACTATATGTTTTTGCTTGCCTTAATGAGTTCATTTTTTAACGCTGCCGTTACTTTGTATGCAAAAAAAATTATGATAGAAATGAAGAATAGCCATAGTTTTATAGTAACTTCTTTCATTCCCGTAAGTATTCTTCTTGCCTTTTCAATGCCGTGGCTTTTTTCATTTCAGGTGAACATGGCTTCGGTTTGCTTGTTAGTAATGATTATCCTTTTTGATACCGTATCTAATATCCTGTTTTTTAAATCTATGGAGCAAATTGAGGTTTCTAGACTCGCAGTTTATTCTTCACTCACACCTCTCTTTACCTTTCTACCCAATATCTTTATCAATGGGTTTCATACAAAAACGCTCATTTCGGTATTATTTATAGTACTTGGCATCTATTTTTTAAACTTAAAAGGCCGCAATCCTTTGGCTCCTTTAATAGAGTTAAAAAAAGCAGGTAACATGCTTGGGATTCTAGCTTCCGTCATGATTGGCATTAGCATGGTACCAACGCAGCAGCTGCTCATCCATGAGTGGACCAATGCTCCCACTCTTTACCTCATGCGCGCTACTGGAATTAGCTTTCTTATTTATATCCTTTATCGCCCGAAAATTTGGTTTCCAAAATTAAACGTATCTTTAGGATTACGTGGGGTTCTATCGATTATCCAATGGATGTGTCTTTTAACGGCATTGAAAGGGGCTGATGGGACATTGGTTGTAGCTTTGGCTTATACTTCCCCGCTTTTTGTTCTCTTTTTAGCCCGAATTTATTTTAAAGAGAAAATTACCATTCCGAAAGTGGCTGCATGCCTCATCACTATTTTGGGGATCGTTTGGACCATGATGGATTAGTGTTGCGAGAAGGAAAGATTTTATGGGGCTCTAGCTATATTGATAGAGCCCTTTTTACTTGAAATTTATCTTCTAGCTATCATCTCGATTTCAACCTGTGCACTAAGAGGCAGGGATGACACACCTAAGTACAATCTGTTAATCTCTTACCTGTTTTACTGAGTAAATCTTACCGTAGCTTCTCTGATACAGCTTTTAGTTCCCACTAAAGCATTACAACGGAACGTTACTCTTACATGTAAATCAAATGTACCAGTTCCGGCTACTTCTACTCGGTCGTCACCAACTTTACGTGAATTTCCTACGATTTTTGGCGGATTTTCCGAAATTGGGGGAACTGGAGTTAATGACCATTCATATATAGTATCCGAATCACTACCTGAACACAAAACTCCGCATTCTAAATCAGCATCAGCAAAGTATACACCCGAAGTCCCTGTATTTTTAATTCCTGGGGGTCTTAGGCGAGAGCCGGAACAACAACTATTTTCTTCACCTACTCCATTACAGTCACAATTACAATCCCCTTTATTACCGTTTCTTAATCGATTTTCTCGATTCCGCAAATATTGTTCGTATGTCAAATTATCACCCCATTCTACTTGATATAATATTGTATTCAAGATAAAAAGGATGTCATATACGCTTGTCCACTACTTTAAACATCAATTTTTATCATTTAGTAAATTATTCATTTGATACAAAAACAGAATGAATAGTAATATAGTATTATTTTAATAGAATATTATATTTTTGTAGAATATTTTGAATAATTTTTTTATAATTAAAGGCGGTTACATATTTTATTTAGGAGGATATATATGCAGAAAAATCACAGAACAATTGGACCATTCGCACTGACCATGATTGGTCTGGGTTCGATAATCGGATCCGGCTGGTTGTTTGGGGCCTGGAAAGCAGCAAAGATTGCAGGTCCTGCTGCCCTTCTTGCTTGGCTTATTGGTATGGCAGCAATTATGATTATCGGATTTACCTATGCCGAATTAGGGGCAATGTTTCCGGAATCCGGAGGTATGGTTCGCTTTTCGCAATATTCCCATGGATCGTTTTTAGGATTCTTGTCCAGTTGGTCCAGCTGGATGGCCTTTGCATCCGTTGTCGCCATTGAGGCGGAGGCATCTGTCCAGTATATGTCTTCATGGCCATGGGCCTGGGCAGCATGGACCAAAGACCTGGTCGTTAACGGCCAATTGAGTGCGCTTGGTCTGCTCTTCACAGCTCTTCTTGTGGGCATTTACTTTTTGTTTAACTATTGGACAGTAGAATTATTTGCAAAATCCAACACAATCATTACGATCTTTAAATTTTTAATTCCTGCTTTGACCATTATTGGTCTGTTAACCTCTGGCTATCATCCGGGGAATTTCACACAATATGGCGGATTTATGCCTAATGGTTTTTCCAGCGTATTAACCGCTGTAGCTAGTTCCGGTATTGTTTTTGCGTTCCTAGGTTTCCAGAGTACGATTAACCTGGCCGGGGAAGTGAAAAACCCGAATCGTACCGTTCCGATTTCTATTTTTGGCTCGATTCTTCTTGCTGGTATTATTTATCTGTTTTTACAATTCGCATTTATTGGTTCTGTACCAGCCAATTTACTAACAAAGGGATGGGCTGGCATTGATTTGAAATCGCCGTTTGCTGACCTGGCTTTGATCTTAGGTTTGAATTGGCTCGCTATTGTGCTTTTTGCAGATGCGTTTGTGTCCCCATCGGGAACCGGTATGGCATATACGGCAACGACAGCTCGAATCGTGTATGGTATGGAACAAAATCATACGTTTCCAAAGGTTTTCGGACGCTTGCACCCGAAATATGGAGCGCCTCGTCCGGCACTATGGCTTAACTTGGTTCTAGCCCTTATTTTCGCATTTATATTCCGTGGTTGGGGTTCCTTGGCTGATATTATCTCTACCGCGACAGTAATCACGTTCATTGTTGCACCAATCTCTGTCATGTCACTTCGCCGAACTGCATCACACCTTAATAGGCCTTTGAAAATTAAAGGATTGAACATTATCGCACCCGTTGCTTTTGTTGTATCGACATTGATACTTTACTGGTCAAGCTGGCCGATTAATGGCGAAGTTATCTTAATCATGTTAGTAGGTCTGCCTGTTTACTTCTACTTCCAGGGAAAAAACAAAAACCTTCGTCAGGAAATAAAAGGCGGTCTATGGTTCGTTGTCTATTTGGTCTTTTATTCCATTATCGCTTACTTCGGCAGCGATAAGTTTGGCGGACATAATGTGATCCCGTACGGACTTGACATGGTAATAGTTGTTTTGACATCACTTGGATTTTACGCTTGGGGTACGCGAAGTGGCTGGGTTAATGAATATTTGAAAGAGGCGGAAAAGATCAACGAAACGACTCTTGAAAAGAGACATGGTCACAACGATTTGGAGAAAGCGTTATAAATGTAATCGATATAGAAAAGTGGGTCATAATCTGGATAAATATTCCAGTTATGACCCGTTTTTAATGAATCTTCTTTTAAAGCAAGTTCTTCCATTATGAAACACCCATTCTTATATCCTTTCAATGAAAATTCACCAAAAAATGAGGATTAGTCCAAAGTGCAGTATGAACCCGGTAAAAACACAAAAACTAAAGACACGAGCAATTCTTTTTGATTCATCAAGTGATTAATATATAGTTAATATGTTTCAAATTTAGGGAAAAAGGAGTCTCATACAGTGCCAAAACAAATACTATTAAAAACTAGACCAACAGGTATGCCAACACATGAGAATTTTGAAATAAGAGAAACTGAAATTCCCCAACCAGGACAAGGTGAATTACTAATCCGTACCGTTTATATTTCAGTTGACCCTTATTTGCGGGGGCGTATGAACGATACGAAGTCCTACATTCCACCCTTCCAATTAAATGAGGTTATTTCAAGTGGTGTAATTGGCCAGGTTGAAGAGTCTCAATCAGACCTCTTTAAAAAGGGCGATCTTGTTTTAGGTTCTTTAGGATGGGAAGAATATTCCATTGCAAAAGAAACATCCGTTCGAAAAATAGATTCAACCATTGCACCTGCTTCTTCCTATTTAAGTGTGCTCGGAATGACGGGACTTACAGCATATTTCGGTTTAATCGACATTGGTAAACCAAAGACAGGCGAAACGGTTGTCGTATCTGGTGCTGCCGGTGCAGTCGGATCAATAGTCGGTCAAATTGCCAAGCTTAAAGGCTGCCGAGTGGTAGGAATTGCCGGTTCAATTGATAAGGTCAAGTACTTGGTGGAAGAACTCGGGTTTGATGCAGCCATTAATTATAAAACTCAAGATGTAGGTGAGGCCCTTAGAGAAGTGTGTCCGAATGGAATTGATGTTTACTTTGAGAATGTCGGAGGAAAAGTGACAGACGCAGTCTATCCTTTATTAAATAACTTTGCTCGAATTCCGGTATGTGGTGCCATTTCCTCCTATAATAACGAAACTGAGGATATCGGACCGCGCGTTCAGACCTATCTGATTAAAACGAGCTCATTAATGCAAGGCTTTACTGTTGGCAATTATTCATCACGCTTTGGTGAAGGAATCCAAGCATTGGCAGGTTGGCTGAAAGACGGCAATTTAAAGTATGAAGAAACCATTACAGAAGGTTTTGACAATACAATTGAAGCTTTTCTAAGTCTTTTCAAAGGAGCCAACCTTGGAAAAGCAATTGTAGCAGTCTCAGAAATTCAGTAATGAATTTGTTAGTTTAACGATAATAAAAGGACCACACATTTTAAATAACTCTAAAATGTGCGGTCCTTTTTCATCTGGGTTGCTTTTTGTACGTTCAAAAAAAAACGGGATCGCCTCCACCCCGTTATTGAACATAAGCGTCCTTTTATACAGGGTGTGGCACCCATTTTCCTACACGTTCAAAGTATGGATAAAAGGTGTTAGGATTAATGCCCAGATGACTGTAAAGATGGCAGTCAGAATGTAGGATACACTGGAGGTTGTTCCCTCTTTTTCCCCGATTTGAAACGCTTTTGCTGTCCCAAGTGCCTGTGCACCCAAACCATACATCATGCCGATGGACAATGGATGCTTAATGGAAAAGTGCTTCATTATAGCTGGTCCTATGAAGACACCGACAAAGCATGTCAACATACTAAAAAGAACCGTTATGGCAGGAGTTCCTCCAATGGATTCAGACAAACTGACAGCAATTGGAATGGTGACAATGCGAGGAATAATACTGAGCATATAATCCTTCCCCATTGCAAGCAGGTATGTACATAAAATGCCCGAAACAACAGCAATCAAGGAGCCGGCGGCAAGACTACATACAATCACGCGCCAATTTTTCGCCAGAAACGACCAGTTTCGATACAATGGAATGGCTAATGCAACGGTTACAACATCTAACAATTCATTTAGTGGAAAAGTGCCATTTGCATATTCTTTGTATGGTATATCCATTATCAAAAGGAGAACAATGAGCATAACAGGAGTGAGAATGATTGGTGAAAATAACAATCCTGGCTTTTTCTTATTGACCTTTTTCGCAAAAAAATAAAAAAGGACAGTAATCATTACATAAACAATCTTGGTAACCATCTCCTTGCTTCACCGCCTTTTCTTTCTAGGATCCTTTCGGAGATGACACCTGTTGCTATCATCATAAGTGCTGTACCACTAACAACAATGAATAAAATACTTAGTCCTTTGATGCCAAATATCCATGAATATTGCATAAATCCAACGACTGCCGGTATGAAAAATAACATCATTTCGGAAATAATAAGCGTAGCCCCCGCTTGCACCCAATCTAATTTAATCAAGCCAGAATGAAGACCGAAGAATAATAAAATCATCCCAATAATACTTCCTGGAATAGGTACATGAAGAAGGGAGACAATATATTTACCAATCCAGGTAAACACAATAATAACCCCAATTTGCCATAAAATCATTAAGCCCTTTTTCAAGAGCGACACCTCCGAAATAGAACAATATGTAACATAGGATCATTCTACTTGGAGAATTACGATTCGTAAAATACATAAAAGTCATCAAAACTATTCTATGAAGTTATAGTTAGGGTTTTCCTTCCTGAATATAAGTAATGAACTCCCGAACTGCATAGGAAAGATACTTATTCTTTTTATAAATCAATGCCAATTCCCAATCAACCTGAGGTGAAGTAATAGCAACTATAGAAACCTGATCCTTAAATCGGTTTGCTACCGACTCAGGAACGATAGATATCCCAAATTGTGCCGATACCATCTCTCCAACGATATCCCATAAGGAACTTTTGTAGACTATATTAGGTTCAAATCCCGATTGCAAACAGGCCTTCATTACCACATCATGCAGAACATATTCCTCGGAAAAAAGAATAAAGGCTTCTTCCTTTAAATCGGATAAAAATACTGATCTTCTTTCCGACAGCCAATGATCCCTATCAACCATGATAACCAGCTCTTCTTTTAATAAGGGGATGGATCCAAACATTTCAGAGTCAACTGGTAATACAGTAATACCCACATCCACTTCCCCTTGTACTACCTTTCGTTCTAATTGTTTCCCGCTAAATTCGACCATTTGCATATCAATTTGCGGATAAGTCTTTTTAAAACCGGCAAGCACGTTCGGAAATAACATCACTCCCAAAGTTGGCATTAATCCCATTTTGATGGTTCCCTTTTTTACATGAACGACTTCGTTTAAAGAAGAATGGATATCTTCTATCATTTGCAAAATTTTCAATGCTTGATCATAAACAATCTTCCCCGCATCTGTCATCTCCACTTTTCTTTCCGTACGATCTAGCAACTCCACTTGAAGCTCCACTTCCAGGCTTTTTATCATCTTACTGATGGAAGGCTGAGATACATGCAGGCTCTCAGATGCCTTCGTAAAATTCTTTTGTTTGGCAACTTCTACAAAATATTTAAGATGTTGAATATCCATTTTAAAACTCCCCGGTACTAAAATAATAATTCCTTCCCACCATACTTAAAGGTTTCATATTTTTATTTAAACCTTCTAATTCAACAAAAAATGTTGTCAATAGGGGTCATTAATTTGTTAAAAGATTTCTTTTATGAAAGTAAAATTATTAAGAAGTTCTCTTTCATTGATCGATACCCTATTCGTTAAATCTTTTGTTCTTAATACAAACTCTTTAACCCCTATAAATTCTGATTCACTAATCAAGTAAAACTGTGTTCCTTTTTTATATCCATTAAACCGCTTTTTTAGTCTATATAACTTCATACTATACCTCTAGTGATGAATTCTAATATTAGAAAAACGATGCCTTATAAAGCATCGCTTCTGTTTTAGCTATTTACACAGTCAAATCTACATAGAATGTTGGCTCAATATCATTCATACGTGCGTAAAGCCACAATTGTCCTTTGTGATGCGCCTCATGTCCGATTAGTCTATGGGATATGATATTCGAATTTCAGATCAAAATATATTTGATTATTTTCTTAAAGTTTTTAATGCACCACTCCAAGCAACAACTTGGTCAAGCATTGTATTTACATTATTAAGGTGTAATTCAGCTGGCTTGAATGTAGTAAAGTTTTCAAAATCGGTAAATAAGGACAGTGTAGGGTGAACGCGAACATCTGCAATCATTAGCTCTCCCATTATTCCTCGTAAATGTTCAGCTGCACGGGCACCGCCAGTTGAACCATAACTAACGATACCTGCTGCTTTGTTATTCCAGGCTTCACGAGCGAAATCAAGTGCATTTTTTAAGGCTCCTGTTATACTGTGATTATATTCCTGAACGATAAATACGAATCCATCCAAGTTGTTAAGTTTTTCATTCCAAGCTGCAATTCCTGGTTCAGTCCCATCTGTTGTTCCTAAAAAAGGTAATTGATAATCAGCAATATCTACAATTTCATAGTTTGCATCTCCACGTTTGTCAGCAATTCCTTTAACCCATTCTCCCACTTGTGGGCTAACTCGTCCCTGTCTTGTACTACCTAAAATAATACCTACATTTAATTTTTCATTTGTCATTGTTTTTTCCTCCAATTTAGTTTTTTAAATTTATTTTTCCAAATTTTGTGCACCCATTCCAATTCTCTTTAATAAATCAATTAGCTGTTCTTTTTCATCATTCGAGATAAATGATAAATTTTGAGAAATGGTTGCAATGTGTTTGGGAAAAATCTCGTCAAATAATGCTCTTCCTTCTTCTGTCAGTACGACATTAGAAGCCCTTCTATCATTTGGGTTTGGTTGTCTTTCTACAAGACCTTTCTTTTCTAACTTATCTACGACATACGTAATACTTCCACTGGGAATAGAGAATTTCTCACTAATTTTTTGGACAGGATGAGGACCTTTACTATAAAGAAATTCAAGAATCATAAAATTTTCATTATTAATTTTATGACTTTCAATGTCCTTCTGAATATTTACGACAACAGCTCTGGAAGCATTCATCCAAACACGAAACAATCTCAAATCCAGATTACTTTGTTCTTCCATCAGCAAACCTCCTTTAAACATTAAGGTAATTTTGGTTTTCTCTATAAAGGATAATCAATTTCAGATGGAATCTCTATTATCAGCATCCGAAGTTCTTCACCTATAGGCTGAATGGTAACTGTTTTAACTTTCTCTGAAGGAACCTTCACCAGAAAAGCAAATAGGTGTTTGCTTTGTTATTTTACCACCATCAAGCTCACCAAACACTCGTTCCTGTGGTTTAACAATTTGGATTTTCATATTATTCCCCATTTATGTTAATAGGATTAAAGCAAAGAACCAAAATTTATTAGTAATACAATTAATCCTAATATTAATAAAATGATTGGCATCATCATATTTTTGACTGAATCTTTAATTTTGATATGAGTAAAAATAGCCCCAATCATAGTTACAGCTATTAATAATCCACCCCAAGCAGCCAATGTTTCATTCCAAATACCTGCAATAACTAAAGCAGCCGAAATAAGTTCCACTAATCCTGTAAATACTCTAAACCATCCTGGATACCCATAATGTGTAAATCCTTCAACCATTTGCTTTGAACCGAACTTCATAAATCCAAACATTAGGAATCCTAATCCTAATAGAACTTGGAGAATAATTGATAAAACAGTCATTTATATTTCTCTCCCTTTACCCTAATATAATTTATCCTAATATTATATATCCTAATCTTAGGACTATTTTATCCTAACATTAGGATATATTTTGTGTCAACAAAAAAAACAGCCCAATTTATGGTTATTGGGTTGTTTTTTTATCTAGTATTCGAATTGTGTTTTATTAATACAGATAGGTAACCGTACGTGAAATTTTCGAATCATACGGCATTCCAATTTATTCGTTCTCTGTATTAAGAGGTATGAATAGGTTTGCCTTTTTAGCATACTACTAAACAAAATACGGGGTATCAGGTGAGAATATTGAGAAACGAATGGTTTGGAAAAAAGAGTGAGCAACAAGCGATGACCATCTCAGTTAAATTACAGGAGTTAAAGAAATCGGCAGACTTTCTTCATTACCATCAAGAAAATAAACCTCAGCCTTATACTATTTGTTATTATAGATCATTAATTGACCCTGAAGTCTTGCATCGGGACATCCTTCCTTATCTGAATAGCGAATCTGTTACTTCTTTGAGCAAGTTATACGAACAGATACCAATCACTGATAAAAAGATCTCCTGTGACTGGAAAGAAATAGAAGAGAAAATCTTACGCGGAAACATACTGATTCAGTTTAGCGAGCATGAATGCCTCCTAGTTCAGGCATCCTTTTTTGAAGGACGTCAAATAAATTCACCAGAGGTCGAATTTAGTGTTGTGGGACCAAAAGAAGCTTTTGTCGAATTACTTGACCGTAATATGAATCTACTTCGTAAACGATTACCCACTCCCAACCTTAGATTTAAGGAAATTATTATTAGTGAGCTCTCGAAAGTAAGAGTAATGATTTGCTATATCGATGGTATTACAAACGAAGAATACGTAAATACCATGACCCAAAGGTTAATGGACATTGAATTTGATTTTATTATGGATAGTACTATGTTAATTCAAATGATTGAGGATAACTCGAAATCTCTGTTTCCTCAATTAGTTGAAACTGAGCGGCCGGATCGTGTTGCTTCCTTACTCGGATATGGGCAAGTTGCCGTACTTGTTGATGGATCTCCAAATGCAATTCTCGGTCCAGCACCTCTAGCGGGTTTTTTTGTGGCATATGAAGATTACTATCTACCTTGGAATATCGCTTCGTTTTTAAGGTTAATACGCATATTTGGCGTAATGTTTTCCATTGTAGCAACTTCCTTATACGTTGCGATATTGACACACCATTCTCAAATTATTCCCAATAATTTACTGAAAACAATCATCTCATCAAGGGTAAATATCCCTTTTTCACCTTTTGTTGAAGTGATTGTTATGGAAATATCCATTGAGTTATTACGTGAATCCAGCATACGATTACCTAAAAGAGGAGGAAGCACAATCGGTACCGTTGGAGGCATTGTGCTTGGTACTGCCGCTGTCGAAGCGTCTCTATCTAGCAATATCTTGCTGATTTTGGTGGCTGTATCAGCTTTAGCTTCATTTACCACCCCTCTTTATCGAATGAGCAATACCATTCGGGTCCTGCGTTTTTTCTTTATCATCGCCGCACAAGAATGGGGAATTTTGGGGATATTAATTTGCGGAATGTTTATCCTTTGTCATTTGTTACGGTTGAAATCACTTGGTATACCTTATTTGGTTCCCTTTTATCCACTTCGTACAACGGACTTTGAAGATTCTCTGGTGAGAGCTCCCTTCTCCCACTTTTCTTTTCGCCCAGGCTTCTTTCGAACTAAGAATCCTAGGGCGTTTGATGGAAAAAATGCAAAAGCAAAGAAAGATAAAGTAAGGATTGATATCGATGAATAACAGGCTTAGCACATTTAGGGTTCATAAACTATGAGTGTACAGATAAACGAGCGATTTTTGGTGTCGCCTTTTCTAGCATTTTTTATTATTCACAGTGTTCAGTTTGGACTGGGTTATCTCTCGTTTCAAAGAGGGCTTGTCCAAATAGTCGGGCAGGATGCTTGGATTACTGTGTTAATAACCGGGATTAGCTTCCATATTATCATTTGGATGATATATCAAATTCTCGATACCCACCAAGGTGATCTTGTCTATATTCACCGAAAACTTCTAGGCAAATGGATTGGAGGGCTACTGAGTATTTTTTTCATTGTATATTTGCTCTTACTTGGTAGTACAGTTTTAAGAACCTTTATTGAGCTTGTCCAGGTATGGGTGTTTCCCGAGTTAAAAACTTGGGTAGTGGGGTTAGTTCTGCTTGTTCTCGCCTATTATATCGTTTCAGGAGGGTTTCGAGTTATTGTAGGGATTTGCTTTTTTAGCCTTCTTAATTATATTTTATTTTCTATTTATGCATTATTTATAAAGGATTTGCATTTTAGCAATTTAACACCCATTCTCCAACACTCAATCATAGACATTGTTAAATCAACAAAGCACATGGCATTTTCTTATCTCGGTGTGGAAATTTTACTGATGTGCTACCCTTTTATAAAAACACCAAGTAAATCAAAAAAATGGGTATATCTTGCCAATCTAGCAACAACTATACTTTATCTGATTACAGTTATTCTTACATTGGCTTTTTGTACCCAAAAACAGATAGTCAAAGAATTTTGGCCTACTTTGGCATTCTTTCGATTTGTTCAACTGTCTGCGGTTGAACGCTTTGAATTTATTGGGATATCATTTCAACTATTACGGGTGTTTCCTATTTTAAGTTTATCGCTTTGGGCTGCTAGCCGCGCAACAAAGCTATTGTTTACAGTAAAACAATATGTAGTTATCCCCGTGTTTTTGCTCGTAATCTTTATTATTATTTGTCTTATGCCAGATCAACGAAATATCGATGCTGTATCTTCTTTCGTGTCAACGGCTGGATTGTACCTAGTGTATATTTATATTCCTTTGTTATATATTTTGCATATTTTAAGAAAGGAAGTAAGAAGCCTAACATGAAACGGATAATCATCTTCTTGCTGGCTCCGTTCCTTACATTATCTGCTTGTACGCAAGCAGAGATTGTCGATCAAATTGCAATGCCTATAGTAATGGGAATTGATAAAACCCAAAACAATAAACTCCAATATACAATAGCTGTTCCTATTTTTCAGTCTAATCAATCTGTCTTGAACACGACATATACATTTTCGGACTACACATTGAAAAACTCTAGCCAGGTGTTGCAAACAGAGAATAACAAACCTATTTCCAACGCAAAAATATCAGTTGTTCTTTGTAGTAAAGATTTGGCTAAGGATGGTTTAATGAGAAGCATGGATACGATTCTACGAGATCCTAAGATGTCACGTAAAATCTATTTAGCGATCGTGGACGGGCAGGCAAAAGATTTACTGGAATCAGATTTCAGCTCGAACGAGGAAAAAGGAATCTTTTTAAATCAGATGATCAATGGTAACATACAAGGCGGCTTCCTTCCCGAAACCCACCTGCATCAGTTTGAATATGCTATGCTGGGAGAAGGAATGGATCCGTATATGCCACTCTTTAAAACGTATAAAGAAAATAAAAAAAATATGGAGCGTATAAAAATTTCTGGTTTAGCTTTATTTAGAAAAGACCACTTTGTAGCAACACTCCCTTTGAAACAAATGCCGATCTTTCGATTGATGGTTGGTAATGCCAATAAGGGTGTCTATCAAGTAAAAATGGAGAATCATTCATACGCAGCCGTGAGAAACCAAGGTTCGAAAGTTCGCTATGAAATTAGCGGCAGTACAAAAAAACCTGAGATAACAATCAATTTGACAATGGATGGAATCGTTACAGAATACTCAGGTTTTAACCTAACAGAAAAAAATCGATTGTATCTCGAGAAAAGCTTCGAGCAGCAAATTACTAGTACAGGAAAATCTTTATTACATACATTTCAAAAACTACAGATTGATCCCCTCCAAATTGGGGATTTTGTTAGAAGTCAAAGACGAGATTGGGAGGCTGATAAATGGCGTCAGAAGTATCCTGAAGTGCCAATTCGTCTGAAAGTCGATGTGCATATACTAGAAATTGGAGCTACCCAATAACCATCGAATCTGATGCAAAGATTGCATTTTTGCATTAGACTTACTACCAAATACCCAACTAAGATGGGTAGATAAAAAGACATTCAAAATGAACTGCACCTCCAATTGTTAGACACAGCTAACCATTGGAAGTGCAGTATGGCTAAATATTCAATTGTGTTAAAGCTTAAGGCGGTACTACCTAGATAAATGGAAAAGTAACAGTTTTTTTTCAAAATTATACATTGGTCTTGATTGCCAATAACAGCCCAGTAGACCAATCGACTTCGGTTATGACTAAATCTGCTCTATTCCGTAGAGTCTGAACAAGTTTTGGCGCTTTGATTCTATATAACTCCGGCAATTTTGAATCCGGAAGCAAATCTTTAATAACATAAAAACCTCCTACGTTTAAATGATCTAATGTTTTGTCCAATAACTCGAATTTTCCCGGCCACGTATCCGCAAAGATAAAATCAAACCGCTCTGACATGTTTTGAATAAAAACCGCCCCATCCTCACAACGGAACGAAACTCTTCTGTCATCGCCCAAATACTTCTTTGCTATTGATTGCACACTACCATCTATATCCACTGTTGTAAGTGTACTATCTTCATCCATTCCCTCTATAATCCATGAAGCAGATGCCCCAGCACCCGTTCCTAACTCTAAGAAGGTTCCTTTTGTTTTTGAAGCTGCCAATCCCTTGAGCAAAAAACCAGTTTTTCTATCACATGACTGCTGGAAGCCAAATAGCTTAGATTCTTGTAATATTTTCTCGTAGGCTGATGGCACTTTCAAATCATTGCTTTCTTCCATGCTCATACTTCCCTTCTTCCTTAACAGATGTTTCAGTTCCATTCAATGAGCCTGACATATATTTAGGGAACAAAAAAAGCCCCTTAATAAAAGAGGCCTTTGCATTAATATATTGACCTCTTATCTAACAGAGTATTTTACCTCTGTTGGAATTAGCACCTTCCTGAAAAAATCAGGGGTTGCTGAGGTTTCACAGGGCCAGTCCCTCCACCTCTCTGGATAAGAATTATTTTTATGAGATTACATTAATTTATATTAAGTATTGCACAGTTTATACAAAAAAAGCAATCCTTTAATACACATAGAATGCCTACACTAATAAAGAATGTTTAATAACGATACTTTTACCATACAAATAAAATAGCAATTATTTCTAATGCATTAGGTGAAAATAAAGTGATTGCATTCAAAAGTTAAAGGTATTTTATGGACTATTATTTTATGAATCTTGCTTCTCCTTCTTGCTATAAAACATTCTCGACATCAACAGTCCCAATACCCCTAATCCTAAGAAAAGGATGGCACGGATGAAAATCGATACCGCAAGAAAATCCACCAATAATACTTTGCCAAGCGAGACAAAGATAAAAATGATCCCAAATCGCTGCAAGACCACATGTTTCCGTACGCGGCCGAACACCACAGAGAGAATCGCATAAAGCGCCCACACGAAGGATACACTCAGATGCTGAATGTTATCGGTGCTATGGAACGTGAAATAATCGGTTACATGGGTTATGAATACCACACTTAAGGCGGCTATCGCAATCGTTAAAGGCATTTGGATGTCTTTTCTCGTATCCCTTGGCAGAATAAGCTTCTTGATAAAGGCATTGGTAAATAAGCTTACGAACGGGAATTACATGTTTTTGTCGCACAAACCATTGCATGGCTCAGCTTTGGATTTTTTGGGACCCTATCCATGGTATATCTTTTCACAGGAAGGAGTCGCACTGCTTTTATTTTTTATCCTGCTGCTTCCGTTTTTCCATTATAAGAAACAAAAAGAAAATATGTCTGCCTGATTTCACTGTAAAAAGGGCTTATCCTTCCCCTTCTGCCTTGCTCTCATCATCATTGCCATTTTGATTTGAAACGATTTTGCATTGGAGTCCGTCTCATTTTACAGGGGGGATGAAGTTGAGAAAGATTATAAGTCTATTATTCGTTTTTCTAACTAGCTGTTATTTTCTTACTAATACAACTTATGCAAGTTGGGCCTACCCTTTTGTTGTCTACGATGGGAATGTCTATGTTGTTTCAGAAACCCATATAGAACCCAATAAAATCGGTAAGAAAATTGGGGAGGTAACGAAGTATTCAGACCTGGAAGGCACTTATAGTGGGAATTTTTCAAATCAGTTTCCTAAAGGAACGGAATACTATGAAATCAGAAGTGTATCAGTAAAAGAAGCAATTGCCATTAAAGAAGGTAAGGAATCATTTATTAAAGCTACATTTAACGGCAAATATGCGGGCAGCGGGGAAATTGATCATCAGAAATATATGATGATCCATTTATTGCTGTATGTTATCGGAGTCATTTTATTATTCGGGATCATTTATTTATTTTTCAAAAGAAGGAGGAAATAACCAACTAAAAAGAGCTGTCAAAAGATAACGGGTTCAGTGTCCTGTCGCGAAACCCGAATGTAGCCCATTTGCACTGCCTTTTGTATCTGTTTTTGCAATAAAAATAAAATAGCTCAGTTCACTGAGCCATTTTTGGTTGCCTGAATGGCTACCTGATAAAAAAATGCTGATTCCCTTTTCTGGGTCCTCTCTTATCGGTTGGGAGTAAGTTAAATTAGCGGAGAATTTTCTCTTAATTTGGAAATTGAACTGAAAATAGCGAAAATAGACGGAGAGATTCCCCCTATTGACTCGAAAAGCATGAAAATGGGGGATTTTCCTTTGCATAACCGGAAATCCTCCCCTTATTTACCCGGAAACGAGCTCCATTTTGCAAATAACCGAAAAATCTCCTCTTATTTTACATATCACAAGGGTACACAATTAAGGATAATACTTTATAATGTTTGTGATATGAAACGGAACACGTTTGTCAAAAGACAGCCTTTTTAAGGACACTTCCTACAAGCTCCTCAATATTCATCTTCTGGCTATCATTTCTATCTCAATCTGTGCACCTAGAGGAAGGGATGATACACCAAGTGTTGTACGAGCAGGATATGGCTCAGAAAATTGTTTTGAATAAACTTCATTCATTGCTGTGAAATTATTCATATCCGTTAAGAATACATTCACTTTTTCAACATGATCTGGAGTTAAACCTGCTGCCTCCAATACATTGAAAAGATTCATAAAACATTGATTTGTCTGTTCCACAATATCACCTTCTACAAGCTTTCCAGTCTGTGAGTCTACTGGGGTTTGCCCGGATAAAAATACTAAATCACCTGCTTCAATGGCATGCGAGTAAGGACCAACTGCAACCGCTCCAGATGCACTAAAAGCCTTTCTTGGCATATAAACTCCTCCTTTTAGAGAATATTTTACATTTGATCTTCCCTATCTCTTCCTCCGATATTTGTGTTCCGAATTAATGATTTGTTTCAATTTACCTCTCCAAAACGTATCCTTCCATTCGTGTGGTCTAAATGGAATAAGTGGAGCGAAATAAGGTACTCCAAATGGCTTTAGGCTAGCACCCCAAATAAAGAAAACAAGAAAGACCGCTATCAAACCTGTGTATCCAAAAAACCAAGCTATTGGTATTAATATCCATCTCATAGTGGATGCCAGCGGTAAAAAACCTTTTACCAGTACTAAGTAAACACACAATTGGGCAAAACCTCCTACGATCAATCCACCAGAACTGATAATTTTAGTGCTGACAGCAAATTGCCCAACAATCATGACTGCTAATAAGGCTATCATCAGATTTAAGCTTTTATAAATGTGTAGAGAAGTATCATAAATAATTCTTAAGACAAATAATATAAAAACCATTTCCCAAAATCCATTTAAAATTTCGCCAGTAAATAGGAATTTATTTAATAATTCTGTTTTATGTTTACCTATGTGAAGTTTTTTAATGTCATCCATATGAAACCGTTGGGTGGCAATATAAAATGCAGGTAAATGCAAAGAAAGAATCAGATAAATTTACGTATATGAAATTCTACAAACATAAAAAAATCCAAACTCGTTTCTTATTGAAAAAGAGATTGGATTTTTTTGAATTTCATTACAAATTTAGCCAGTTAGGCGATTTTCATCCGCATCAAAAAGGCATTGTTTCGTGAAATTGTATTTGTTCCCTAATTTACTTGAATGGTGGAAACGACCAAATGATTATGGTCCACTTCGATTTGATACTGTTTTCCGTTTGCCCCTTTAACGAGGTAAATCGAATCTGCTCCAAGGATTGATTTGGTTTTTGAATATAGGCGATACGAGATCATGTTTGTTCCCTTATCTTTCACCGCCTGGTTCAAGTTTTCATCCAGCGTTGAGTGGTTTATGTAAGTTGAAAATCCAATAAAAATCACGACGGCAACGGCTACAGCAAAAAGAAAAAACCAACCTTTTTTATTATCTTTAGACATAGATCCCTTCCTATCTGTTTTTAATATTGATTATCCAGTCTAAAGATGAAGTTACGATTAGAAGGGTATTAAATTTTAATAAAAAAGGCAGCTTTTCAATAACCTTTTTATTCTTGATGTATTTCTAATTTCAGGGTGGAAGGCACAAATACACTCATTATCTGAATATCGATATTACGCTCAAAACTTCATTTGTCGTGGTTCCAAAACTTTTATTTTAATTTCCCGCCAAATACCGGGAAGAAGCTATGCTCACCATAATTCTGGATGTGCTCCACATTCTTCAAAGTCTCCATATCTGCATCGCTGATAGCAAAATCTAGATCCGCATTGTTTCTCATATGATCTGGATTTGCGGTCTTAGGAATGACTACAAGACCAAGCTGGATATCATAACGTAGGCAAAGCTGAGCAACAGATACTCCATACTTATCAGCTATAACCCTAACCACTAAATGATCGAGAACTGCACCATGTGCAAATGGTGAATATGCCTCTACCAGGATGTCATTCTTCTGGCAGAATTCGATTAGTTCCAAAGGAGTATTGCTCACATGTGCCAATATCTGATTTACCATAGGCTTGATCTCACAGCTTGCTAGAATACTCTCTACGTCATCCTGAAGAAAATTAGAAAGACCGATTGCCTTTACCTTGCCTGCCTTATAAGCATCCTCCAAAGATTTCCATACTTCTTTATTTTCCTCGAAGTACCGGTTCTCCTCACGGAACTCCATCCAAGGCTGCGGGCTGTGGATAATCAGAAGATCAATATAATCCAGTCCCAATTTTGCTAAAGACTCATCAATGGACTGCGTAACGGCATCATAGTTCTTTGCTTCTGCAACAACCTTTGTCGTGATGAAAAGTTCTTCCCTTGCGACACCGCAGGTACGGATTCCTTCGCCTACACCAGTTTCATTCATATAAGCCTGAGCAGTATCGATATGGCGATATCCGATAGATACCGCATCACGCACTGCCTGTTCTGCCTGTGCATCGTCAAGCAGCCAGGTTCCAAGACCCAATTTTGGAATTTCTACACCATTTGATAATTTGTAAGTTTCGTTAAACATGTTGTTGTCTCCTTTGCGTTGTTATATTTTTTGTTTTTTTCGTCGCTGGGAAATAACGGCATTTTTATCTCCTCAAATAACCTTTATTTTAATTTTCAGGAATCATTTCATTAACGCAAGCTATTGCGTTAAGTGTTCTCGGAAATCCCATATATGGCAGGCAGTGAGTAATGGCGGTGATCAATGTTTCCTTGTCATTGCCTACATTTTTGTTACCTTGCACATGTGACTTTACCTGGCTTTCACAGCCGCCAAGCGTACTAATAATACAGAGTGTTAACAACTCCCGTGTTTTCAAATCAAGTCCCGCGCGGGTGTAAAAGTCTCCAAAGCAAAAGGAGGAAAGATAATCCTGCATATGCTTTTGATTTGCAGGGGCAGCCTCACGCATTTTTGCAATAAAATCACCAAAAATCTCTACTTGAGCAGCTAGTCCTTTTTCAAAACGATTAACTTCATCTACAGTCTTTTGGCTTTCAATTGGCAAAGCGATATTCTTTGCTTTGAAAACCTCATTGACTTCATTAATGGCGTTTAATGTTTTGGGAAATCCAATATACGGGGCGCACTGGTAAACGGCCTCTTTGATTTCTACAGGTGTCAGCCCAACGTTCAGTGCGGCACCTACATGTGCTTTAAGCTGAGGTAACGTCTGGTTGGTAGTAAGAACAACCAGCGTGATAAGTTCACGTTGTTTGTCATCCAAATTACCTTGATAGAAAACCTCCCCAAAAATGAAGCGTGTTAAAATTTCTTGGAATTCAGGGTCAGTAGTATATGCAGCAGGTACTCCATTTCCAAAAAGTTGTTTGTATTTTTTTTCGCTCATTTCAACTCGATTCATACATTTGCCTCCTGTTTGAATTTCATTTGCTTCTAATCTTCCAAAAGGTTGCTGAACATGATGCCTGTTAAAAATCAATATGGATTGATTAATCAACATCTGTATATCATTATAAAAAAGCCCCTCATATTTTCAATGGTTAAATTCACGCAATTCGTTGAATATTCAACAAATCAATGAAAATTGTTGATTATCTTATCCTGTATCCTTTAGTGCAATAAAAAAGAGATTGCTACAAGCAACCCCTTTTCCACTCTACCAACCGGTTATCTTCTCATAAAAAATAAGATGCTATTATTAGAAATGGTTATCATTATTAAAACCAAGGTAAAAATTATCTGGTTAAAGGAGCACATATGGCTAGTAAAGTGGTGGAGATTATGGCACATTATTATCTGAAGAAAATATATCTGAACCTCCTACATATGATTCAGAAGTTCTTACATCTACGACTCCACCATTTTCAGATATGTTAATGATGTTCCAAACAACTATGCTTACAGGTATGTCCCTTGGCTATTATGGAACTGCAATAGGAACAGTTGCTAGACGTGACCTGGGTTCAAAATTTATACGAATACTTCTTGAAGCTGTTCAATATGCGGAAGATGGAGCGAACATTTTGATTGAGCATGGTTGGATGGAAAAACCCCCAGCATCAATTGATGAAATTGAAATAGCTAAAACCAAAAGGAAATAGGGATTATGATTGAATAAGAATGCGATTGAAAAAATATTATGGTCCATTGCTTTGCCTGGCTTTGGTCAACTATTAAATCAAAAATATGTTAAAGGTATATTGTTTATTTTCCTTGAATTTATTGTTAATATCCAATCAAATTTTAATGAAGCCATCATTTCAAGCCTTCATGGTAATACTGATACTTCTATTGATCAAATCGATTTCAAGTGGATCATGTTTTATCCATGTCTTTATTTTTTTTCAATGTGGGATGCTGTAAAGGATGCCAATGAAGGTGAGAAAATTCTCCGTTTTTATTTCTCCCCTTTGTATTTGCAGCCTATTTTGTCACGTTTGGTTTGATTTATTCTACTGATCTTAAAATTTTTGGTGTATTGTTTGGACCTGTCTTTTAACCAATGATATTTGTTATACCAGGCGTGATCATTGGATTAATGGTTAAAAAATTCATTATTTCATTCTTAAAATAAGAATGCCTTGTTTTCGTAAGATGAAGCCGTAGGCATTCTTTTATTAATCTACCTTTTTAGTTCCATTAAAAAGAAGGTCGCCGCATACCTAACACGAAAATCAACAATGAAATTTTTTACATAATATATCAATGAAAAAAGACCATTCCGATTTTGCAAAATGGTCTGCGATTCTTTTAGTTATTTTGGGTAAGCTCCTCCTGAGGAGAACCAGGTAGATTAATTCCGCTTCTTTTTCCATTCGATTTGATGGGCTTAGAACAATCGTTGATCCACATTAGAAATTACCACCAAAAGAATGGAAAACAAAAGCAAAATGGAATGAAGCAGAATGGTCCAAAAAAACCAAATCCATAACCATCATTTTTATTAGAAGAAGGATTTAATTCGATAATTTCCAATCCATCTTCTCTTACTTCTTCCACTATGCCTACTGACCATTCTCCGTTCTCTTTTTTAAAACGAACCAATTCCCCTTTTAAGTGACGAGCTTGTTCATAATTTAATCCCACTATAGAGTCCCCTCCTTTCTATTAGGACTTACTATAAGATATGAAAAATCATATTAATTGCTAGCGTAATTGCACTATATGAAAATAATATTTATTGGTGATTTAATATGGAAAAAAGTTAAGTCCAAGCAAGTTGTTTTTTCCCTTCAATAGATTTTGCAAAAATCCTTTTTACAGGAAAGCAGGTTTTAGTTGAATAGAGGATGGATTTTAAAGTTCCGTTTTTCTTACTGGATTGTTTTTACTAAAAAAATTCGTAAAATCTTTCTTATTTGTTAAACTATATTAGTCAAATAATTTCGAGGTGATGAACTATGTTTGAGAATGATGATAAAAAAGAATTAAAGGGTTTTGATACCAGCATTATTTATGACTACAAAGAATATCCTGATGAATTCAGTGGCCGTTGTGATAATTGTGGACACACTTTATTTAATAGTTCAGTTAAAAACTTCATATTTATTCGTGAATGTCGTAAATGTGGCATGAAGAAAAGTATTTAATCTGTTTGGTTTTCATTTCCGATGGAAAATTAGATAGTGATTTTAAATAAAATTTTTAAAAATAGATGGTTTGTTAAAAAGGGAATTGGAGTTTAATCTCGAAATATTGGTAATAAATAAAATGGTTAATGAGAAGTGAGGGATCAACATGGAATATGTAAAGTTAGGTAATACTGGAATGGATGTTTCCCGCCTTTGCTTAGGCTGTATGAGCTTCGGCGTTCCGGAACGAGGTAATCATCAATGGGTATTAAGTGAAGAGGATAGCCGTCCAGTGATCAAAAAAGCATTAGAGTATGGGATTAACTTTTTTGATACAGCGAATGTCTATTCAGATGGAACGAGTGAGGACATTGTCGGCCGGGCGTTAAAAGATTTTGCCAACAGGGATGAAATCGTCATCGCAACAAAGGTTCATGGCCGCATGCATCAAGGGCCAAATGGAGCAGGTCTCTCACGAAAAGCGATTATGGCTGAAATTGATAATAGTTTAAGAAGGCTTGGAACCGATTATGTTGATCTCTACCAGATTCATCGATGGGATTATCAGACACCCATTGAAGAAACAATGGAAGCTCTTCATGATGTGGTAAAGGCAGGAAAGGCTCGTTATATCGGGGCATCGTCTATGTATTCCTGGCAGTTTCTTAAAGCCTTACATACCGCAGAAAAGAACGGCTGGACAAGGTTCGTCTCCATGCAAAACCACCTAAACCTTTTGTATCGTGAAGAAGAACGTGAAATGCTGCCTTTATGCAAAGAGGAAAAAATCGGCGTCATCCCATGGAGTCCGATGGCAAGAGGAAAATTGACACGTAATTGGGATGAATCTACTTACCGCTCGGAAACGGACGAATTTGGCAAATACCTTTATGCGGCTACAGCGGAAGCAGACCGTAAAGTAGTGGAACGAGTGGCAGAGTTGGCAGAAAAGCGTGGCGTACCAAGGGCACAAATAGCGCTTGCCTGGGTACTGCAAAAAGAAACGGTTACTGCCCCGATTGTGGGAGCAACAAAAATGCATCATCTTGAAGATGCGATTGCGGCATTATCGATTACCTTAACCGCCGAAGAAGTATCCTTTTTGGAAGAGCCTTATGTCCCCCACCCGGTTTTAGGATTTAAATAAACTTAAAGAAGCCATTCATCCAGGGTGGCTTTTTTCATGCTTTTTAATGAATATGAATATCATGTTTTCTGTTTTCGATTAACCGTTTGTTAAATAAAAAAAGGCTGCCGCATCCACTCGGTTGTTTTACAGCACATTAATCAAAAAATAAGGTGTTAATCTTCTTTGGATCAACACCGCATTAATTCATTTTCAATTTTACCAACCGATTTGTAATACAACAATAAAAGTAAAAGTAAAATAGGGTCGAGTATGACTGAATAAATAAGTTTCCACCAACCGTAATGAAAGTATCCCCATGGTTGTTGCAATGATAGTAGCTCATAAACTGAAATAATAATCACCCAAAAAGCAATATAACCAATTCTCTTGATCCAAGACTGATTAAAGGGAAACCAGTTCAAAAACATCACACAAACAGGTGGAATGAGTACCGTATAGACCAATATATTTGTCCAGTCAATTCCTCTCCAAAAATACCAGTACCCACTTGTTTTTTCATCGATAAAAATATCAAATATAATTTCGAAAATCATTGAAAATTCCCAAATATGAACAATTTGATTTTTGGTAAGATTTTTTTGCATTTTATAAACGATGGAATTGAAAAGGACAATGGAAATAAAAAAGAACACCATAACTAATTCCTCTATCTAAAAAAATATTTTTTAGCATTATTATTACCATAGATTGGCGAATCATTCCAATCTAATCAAATTCTCATTTTTTTGTTGAACTAAACTTCTTTAGCTGAATATGAAAAGGAAATGTACCCCAAATTGTATGGGTACAATGGGTATTGTACGCCCAAAATTTGATATTCGATTTATCTTACAAAAAATGCTTAGAAACACAAGTAGTCTTATCTTTAATTTTCTAACCAGTGATATTTAAAATAAACGGAGATTTTTCGGTTATTTGAAAAATGGAGCTCGTTTCGGGGTAAATAAAGGGAGGAATTCCGGTTATGCAAAGGAAAATCTTCCATTTTCATGTTTTTCGAGTCAATAGGCGGAATCTATCCGTCTATTTTAGCTAATTTCAGTGCTATTTCCAAATTAAGAGAAATCTCTCCGTTTATTTATCAAACCAGGGACATGAAACGGAACCCGTTAGTCGCAGCACCCCCTTTTTTCCACGAAAGAGCCTCACTTATTCACAAGCAAGTTTAATTTCAATAAGGTGGAAATAAGCACCCAGCTAGTTAAACACGGTCAAGCTTTTTAAATGGTCTTTGCGGTAATTTAACACGGATGGTATCACCTGGTTTCACTTCACCACTCTGCAATATAACTCCCATTATTCCTGCTTTTCTTATCAGATTTCCGTCTGAATCCTTATCCAAAACAGCCTTTAAAAGACCCGGTTTATAATGATCAATTTGAGCACAAGGATTCCGTAAGCCTGTTACTTTAATAATTGCAGACTCACCAATAGATAATATCGTATCAGTAGGCAATTCAAGAAGATTTATTCCGACAGTTGTAACATTTTCACCCATTTGTCCAGGTTTAATATTAAAACGGTCTGCTAACTCTTCGAATAACTCATTGTGAATTAAATGCACTTGTCTTAGGTTCGGTTGGTTTGGATTTTGTGCCACTTTCGAGCGATGTTTAACCGTTGAACCAAAGTGTGCATCCCCTTCGACCCCTAAACCCTTCACTAATTTTATAATCTCTTGATTTTCTTTACTAAAGGTATGCATCTTACTTAAACTAACCGCTAAGACTGTTCCTACAATTGAACTCTCTTTTTTTTCATCAAACATCCAATCCTCACAGCCTTCCTTTTTTAAACTCCCTGTTTGTTCATATTCAATAATGGTTTAATTATTCCTTCTTCTCCTAAAAGTGGCATCTTTAGCTGAATAAGAAAAACGGGCTGCCGCAGCAACCCGATTGTTTAACGAAAACTATCCTTTAATTAAATAATCAAACTTCGAAACTACGGGATTATCGTAGCATACTCTCCAATTTGTCCTTCACTAGCACCCATTCTTGGTCGATTACACTGTAAAACACAGAGTCTCTTAAATAACCGTCAGGCATAACCATATGATTCCGAAGCACTCCTTCTTTTACTGCACCCAGCCGTTCAATTGCCTGCTGAGACCGCATATTTCGACTATCTGTTTTCAACTGAACACGAATTGCCCCAAGTGTCTCAAAACAGTGTTTTAAAAGAAGATACTTACATTCTGTATTTATTCTAGTTCGCCAAACAGTTGGAGACAGCCATGTCCAACCAATTTCCAAGTTACGGTTTGGAATGGATATATTAAGAAAACGGGTACTCCCCACCATTTTGCCCGAATCCTGATCGATGATAACAAAAGGAAATTCGCTTCCTTGCTTTCTTGCTTGAAGTGCTCTATTCACAAGATCCTTCATCTCTTCAATCGATTGAACATTCATTGGCATGTATGCCCATATATCTGGATTGTTTCCCGCATCAAATAACTCCTGTACGTGATAATCTTCCATAGGTTGTATCTTTACTCTTTCTCCTATTAATACTATTGGTGTGACCTCCATAATTCTTCTCTCCTTTTTTTCTTTGGTATGATTATATAAACAAACTGTCCTCTCTTAAAGTGACAGTTATTTATTTTTTATAAAGGACAGATAAATGAGAGAGTTTAAGTCGTAAAACTGCTCGGGTCAGATAAAAGCTATTCTTCTTCGAGAATCGCACCCGTTGGTTTAATATAATAGCAGCCCTCTGGACAAGATCCCTAGGGCAAAAACAAAAAGCTGCAAGATAAACTTGCAGCATGTAATACTTACTTTATAGTTGCTTTGCTATTAATCTTCTCTTTGCTTTCTCAGCAGCTTCATTTGGTGTACTGCCTTGTTCAATAACGGTTTGTTTACCCATTCGAGCATATACCTTAATCCTGTGTCTCACATTATAAACCCTAAAATAAATTCCATCCTCTTCATATGCAAATACGGCTGACATTGGACTTTTCATATATTCACAACCTTTCGGATTATACAGAGTAATTCTATATTTACATGAATACTCCTTGTGAAAGTTTTGTTACATTTATGCCTTGCATCCTATCATTTGCTTTTTAAATTTTGTTAGCCTGTGGGTTCATTAAACCAAGTTCAATTGTTATTATTTAAGCGCTGTGTTTAACAGGATGAACTTGGTTATTTTCTTTTGCTCCAAATTTATGAATGAATGGGATTACCCAGCGGTCTAAACCGATACGTGCTGCATTGAAACCAGCAGCTAGAAGGATGACGCCAAGCAAAATGTCTAATGGGTTAGTAGAAACTGTTCCTGCAAAAACGTAAGAGAAGTTCATGACAAGTCCGAAGAACGCTGCCACTGTAGTTAAGCATCCAAGAATTAATCCTAAACCTACAAGAAATTCGCCCCATGGAACTAATACGTTAAACAAGTGAGCGTTTGGCAATGCAAAGTGTTTCAGAAACGCAACATAAGTTGGATAAACAACGGCTTTATCTGGTCCTACAACTGGATGCATAGTTACACCTGTTAAAAATCCGGTAGCATCGAATTTCCCGCCAGAGATTTTCTCGAATCCGGCCATTAAAAACTCATACCCTAGATATAAACGGATGACAGTGAGGATGTAAGCAGCAATTTTGTTTTTTCTTAAAAATTTGTTGAACATTTTAAAGACCCCTTTATTAATAAATGTTTGTTTAATAACTTGATTACACTGTTATTATAATTCGAATATCTAGTCTTGAATTGAGTTTGTTTAACAATTCACACATAGTTCAAACCTTTTTGACAAATTTTTGAAGCATTGTCTTTTCAATGTTTTATTGCATTTAATAAGCTATCTTCATAGATGTAAAGGTCCTTATTGATGCCCTCGAGAGACATTTCGAGGGCTTTTTTATGTAGGAGATAGATCCTAATCGCATTGCCAGCTCAAAAAAAAGAAGCCTTTCAAGGCTCCTTGTATTAATAGATACAGATGATGTCATAAATCTCTTCATCATGGTGAACTCTGGCATGCTTGGACTCAAGGCGTTCGAGTGCCTTATCTTAAAATGTCCTCAATACGAGCGAGAGTTTCATCATTTAATTTTACGCCTGATGCTTTTACATTTTCCTCCAATTGCTCAGGACGGCTTGCTCCTACAAGAGCACTGGCGACATTTGGTTGTCGTAAAATCCACGATAGTGCCAGTGTGACAAGTGACATGTCATTGTCTTTGGCGACCTCTTTGAGAAGTTCTACTTTATCGAGATTCTCCTCAGTTAGTAATCCGAACAGATTACTGTATTTTTCTTGTGATGCACGGCTTCCTGCTGGTGCCTGAGAACCCTTCTGATATTTACCAGTTAAAACACCCTGGGCAAGAGGAGACCAAACGACTTGGCCAATGCCATGCTTTTCACTTACTGGGATGACCTCCTTTTCAATATACCGTTGAAGCATGCTGTATTGTGGCTGATTCACCACAATTCGGTCAAGGAGCTTCTTGTCTGCAAGATGAACCGCTTCTGTAATTTGTTCAGCTGTCCATTCACTTACTCCGATATATAATACTTTTCCTTGGCGTACAAGATCATCTAAGGCCCGCAATGTTTCATCGAGCGGCGTTTCCTGGTCAAAACGATGACAATAATAAATATCCACATAATCGGTGTTCAAGCGTTTTAGACTCGCATGACATTGTTCCATTACATGTTTTCGGGATAACCCACGATCGTTCGGCCCATCACCCATTGGCCAGAATACCTTTGTGGCTAAAACATAGGAATCACGTACGTACTTCTTTAGGGCTTTTCCGACTACAATTTCTGCTTCCCCGCGCATATACACATTGGCAGTATCAAAAAAGTTGATTCCAAGGTCATAGGCCTTATCGATAGAAGCTGTTGCATTTTGTTCCTCTACATACCCACCATATGTAAGCCAGCTGCCCAAACTTATTTCACTCACTTTTAGTCCTGTTTTTCCTAAACGACGGTATTCCATGTTTATCCCTCCCAAATAATTTCGTGACACAAAATAAAAATACTACATGATTTGCCTATATGTCCAATATTTAGTCACTTGTTTCAAAATAAAGAAATGGCCAAAAACCATTACACAACATTCATTTTTGTTATTCAAGCAACCTGCAATCTTAGGACAAAAACAAAAAAGCCACCAAAAATGGCAGCCTGATCTTTATCTCTTCCCTCTGTTCGTATAAGAACACAGATTAAAGACGAACATTCTCAAAATGTTCAACGATTGGAAATGGGTCATAGAAATGATGTAATAACTTTTTCCATTCTTGATACTCTATTGATTCTCTAAATCCAACTGTATGGTCCTCTAATGATTCCCACTTCACCAGTAGTAGATATTTCCCCTTATCATCAATACAACGCTGTAATTCGTGCGATATGTAACCTTTTATTGAGGAAATGATTGGTGAAGCTTTACGAAATGCTTCTTCATATTCCTCCTCTTTTCCTTGCTTAACCTGAAGCATAGCCGCTTCTAATATCATAAAATCTCCCCCTTATTACAAGTATTATACTCGCCATCTCTACCAATAGATACAATAGAGAAAGTATTCGGTTTGTTCTTTTATTCGAAAATTAATGTTTTTAACCATTAATTAATGAAATAGATTTGGGTTTCAGAACAAAGCGGTTTCATTCTTTCAATTTCGGTAAACAGTAGAATTAATAAATTTTTAATTTGCTGAAAATTGAAGCAAAAAACTTCCAATTAATAGAACATTTTTACATATATAATAATTTCTTTCATTTACATTTGGAAGCATTTTAATAAACTGAGGGAGAACCATTTTTGTTAGAAAGACAAAAATAAAGCCCTAGATGCTTTACAATTGAAGAAAGAGGGAGATGTATATGCTGAATAGAAGAGAGTTCTATGCAGAGGATGAACGGTCTGCAAATAAAGAAATTCCAAATAAACGGTTTACAATTGAAAGAAACAAACGGATGACCGCAATTGCCGGCACTGTCCTTTTTGTACTGATCCTAGCGGAACTTGTCATTACTGCGAACTTAGATGCATTTCGATCTGAACATATTTTTGTTGGAGTCCTATTAGCTGGACCTTTAGTCATCAAGATGTGTAGTACCGGATACCGATTTTTCCGTTACTATTCAAAATCTCCTGAATTTGTCATGGCAGGTCCGCCTAATTTATTACTTCGAATTTTAGCACCGTTCCTCGTTGTAGTGACCATTTTGGTGTTTATTAGCGGATTCGGACTCGTGTTGGGTGGACATGCCCATGAGAGATTGTTTCATAAAATTCATGTCGTTAGTGTGACATTATGGTTGCCGTTGCTAGCAGTCCATATATACGCTTATATTCGGAAGGCTAAAGGTCTAATTTCACGTGATTGGACAAGCAAATCGAAGTACCGTGTGCCGGGTCGGGAAGGTCGTCTTGGCATAAACGTTGTAGCATTAATAATGAGCGGGATTGCCGCAATCATCATCACTCCCTGGCAACTTGGGAAGCATGGACATTGGGGGTTACCTGGTCCGCTTGCTTTAGGATTGGCAGCTGCCGTCATTGGTATCATAATCGCAATACCGCTCTTACGTTTAACCAATAAAAGGCCAGAGCTTTAAAGAACTTAAAAATGAGAAAAACTCCGTCGATTTAATCCGGAGTTTTTCTTGTTATTTAAGTTAGCTTATTTAGGCGGTGTCACACCATTCAGAAGATCCCATGTGTTTAACCCAAATGTATATTGAAAATGCGGATAATCAACTATACTTTTAAATGTCCCCCCCCATTTAAGACCTAACTGCTCTCCCAACTGCCCCATTCTAAAATATTTCTGTAAATCATTTGATACCTGACCATTTTCAATCGTTGCAGCATCAAAGGCTAATCCCCAGTTGTGATAGGAGTCCCCACCCCTGGCATTTGAAACAATCTGTCCTGGGGTTGTTCTCCCTTGGTTAAATAATCTGTCTGATTCATCCCAGCTTCTGAATGCAGTTGTAATCCGAACATCTAATCCTTGTGCTATGGTCAATTCAAGAAATCTTCGTGCAAGCATCGCAACGTACGGATGGAGTGAATTTACATCATTGGAACTTGGGCGCTGATCAATATTATCCTGTGGATGGGGATTAAATAATTTCCTTCGTGTTCGTGGATTGAAAATTCCTAACGGTTCCAAACCATTTCTTTGCTGAAATCTTTGAACGGCGTTTGTTGTCGAAGACATAAACCATCCATCGGGGTAACCGACATTATATCCATTTATGTTTAATTGCTTTTGGACAAGCTTGACCTGCTCGATTAGTAAACTCCAAGTATGAGCCTCCACAATGCCGTTACTTTCCATTTGAAATCGATCCTGAAACTCTTTAACCACTGCCATTGTCTTTTCATCATACGTACCGTCAATTGCAAAGTTGTTATAGTTAAGTGCTAATCCATTTAGACTCATTTGCAGCAATCTTACGTATTCGCTAGTAGAACCCAAGCTGATTGTTGGTAACTCCGGCATATTTCCCCCTGCCTTTCAAACGTTAACATACTTTAACAAACAGTGTATGGGAAATGTATTTGTCCTGCTCCAACAAAGTTATTCACTCATGCCGAGTTTTTAACAATTTCAGCTCTTTCTATTGCTCCCATCATTAGAGCAAAAAAATAAGATCTCCTAAAAATCGATACAAATAGACCCCTATTAAATTTCAATTGTTTATATGTTTGTCCACACTACCTTCTAGATATTTTCATATAATGTACAAATAACTAATTAAGAGGTGATAGAACATTGAATAACCAAAAAAGAGGTTCACCTAAGAATTATTCATATATTTTGATTTTCATCTTATTTATAATTCTTATTGGAATATACCTTTACTTAGCTTTATTTGGTAAAGTGTAGGTGTTTTCAATACGTTCTCTTTTGTGAATGTTTTTTCATTGTGTTAATATTGGTCTAAATCCCTATAATACCAACAGTAAGCATTGCATACTATAGTGCTCATCATACTTCCATGGTATAATTAATTGTCAGTAATTTTATACGTTTGTCTATTAGGAGGAGTCTGTCAACAACAGGCTCTTTTTGTCTTTTTTTGGGAAAAATAAAATAGTAAGAGGTGAATACATGCATTCTGAAACTGTTTTACTTGCACAACATTATTTAACCGTCTTTCTCATCATTTTTCTTCTAGGAACATTAGCAGGGAAAATTGCGCGGAAATTTGGATTGCCAGAAGTTGCTTTATATATTCTCATCGGCATGATCTTTGGTCCTTCTGGTCTGCATACATTTGAAATCCAAGCAAATTCAACTGTGAATCAACTTATTCTACTGTTCGGTGCAAGCTTTATCATCTTCCACGGTGGAACGGTAACCAGTTTAAAAGTATTAAAACAAGTATGGATAACAGTGGCTTTACTCTCAACAACAGGTGTTCTCATTACTGCTCTCATTGTGGCGATAGTTGCCTCCTGGGTCTTCCATATTCACTTTCTAATTGCACTTTTACTAGGAGCCATCCTTGCTTCTACCGATCCTGCGGCACTTGTACCTATATTCCAACGATTCCCTGTAAGACATAAAGTGGCGCAAACTGTAATCAGTGAATCTGCTTTTACCGATGCGACAGGGGCAATCATGACAACGGTTGTGTTGGCAGTTGTGACTTCGAATGAAGCTATAAATCCCTTCCATATTGGACTTGATTTCTTCCGCCTTGCTATTGGAGGAATCATCGTGGGAGCTATTGTTGGTTTCATTGCCGCCTTTCTTATTTCCGAAAATGATCGAGGGCTTTTGCGGGAATTCACTCCCATGGTGGTTATTTTGACCGTATTAGCTGCTTATCTTGGCGCTGAATATATCGAGGCATCGGGATTTATGAGTGTTTTTGTTGCCGGTTTAGTCATTGGAAATGCTTCGTCCTTCCGATTGACCATTCTCCCTGAACAGGAAAATGCCATGCATCAGTTCATTGATCCTATCGGCTTAAAACTAGGGATGTCCATCTTTATCCTCTTAGGAAGCCAAGTTAACTTCGCGGTGTTGCACGAATATGGTTTGCTGGCGCTTATTGTTGTTGCTGCGTTTATGTTTATTGCAAGACCGGTAACGGTTTTAACAAGTCTTCTCCCTGATCGTAAGGCAAAATGGAAAAGGGAGGAAATTGCATTTTTCTTTTGGACAAGGGAAACGGGTGTGATCCCAGCGGCACTTGTGGGGATGTTAGCAAGCTCTGGAATTACTGAAATCAAATTATTATCCGCTATTACGTTTGTCGCTATTTTGGTGACATTGGTTATCCAAACAAGCACGACCCCATGGGTGGCAAGAAAATTAAACTTATTAGAGAAAATGAAGGAATAATTCAACCGTTAATTCCTATATTTTGGTCAACTGGATGGCGAACACCTTCATTTTCTCATCCTAGGCTACCACTGTTTTTATTGTTGGGGAATGTCTAAATAAGTATGGTTGTTTTTTGTCCATCAACCGTTTAGGTCAAAAACTGGAGAGATTGGGTCGCGTGCTTCCGCCAAAAGGAAACAACCTGTTCCGTATCTGCCACCATTCCAAAATAAGTGTCCACGGTTTTTAAGGTCATATCGTGTTCTTCCTGCGAAAAAGCCGCGCAGGCATCTTTTATGAGCACGATTCGATAATCCAGCATAAACCCGTCTCTGGCGGTTGATTCCACACAAAGATTCGTGCTGACGCCTGTTATAATCAAGGTTTCGATTTTAAGAGTTCGCAATATGGACTCCAGCCTAGTATGAACGAACCCGCTGTAACGATGCTTCTTCACTATAATGTCATTCGGCTGGGGTGCAACTTCGTAAAATTCCGCTCCCCAGCTCCCCGTCTTGCAAATCGGGTTGACACCATCCGGAAAGCGAGAAAGCCAAACCTCGGAATCAGTTGCCTTCTCATGATTCGTTTGCAGAAAAATGATTGGAACAGAGTGTTCTCTTGCCGCATCCAACAAGCTGCGTAAGCTCGGTATCATTTTTTTGACCGCGCTAACGTCGCTTCCACTTTTGGCAATCGCTCCACCGGGATGGCAATAATCGTTTTGCAGATCTACGACGATGATGATCGTGTTTTTCCGTTCCAAGTTCTTTTTTAATTTTTCCAACCTTTTCACCCCCTTTACCATGCTTATTATTCCAATTCGATGCCACTAATATTACAACATGCATATAGGTCTATTAACCCCCGTCAAGGTACGGTTACCATTCGTTCCCCAAAAAATCTAATCTTCAATAAGCAGGTAAAATAGAAAACATTTGAATAGCTAAAATAACTTTGTGAAGAAATGTACTTAAACGATCCTGCCATTTAATTGATGAAGGATTATTGTATAACTTACGGAAGGTCTTTTCTTCAATAGAACTGAATTCGAAAAATAAATATTCGGCTTTAGGAAAATATAGTTATTAAATACGATTAGATGACTGCCATTCCTTTTTCAGAGGTGAAATCACTTGTTCGCTAAAATGAAAATAATCGCCATCACCATTACTTGCTTTCTCATTATGAGTTTTTCACTTCCGGTAAATGCTGAGATTTCTCATTCAAACAATAACATTTTAAAAATGAATTTTATTGACGTCGGTCAGGGAGATGCTATTTTGATTCAGTCCCCAGAAGGGAAAAACATTCTAATTGATTCAGGTCCTTATAAAACTAAACAAAAAGTTATTTCTTACTTAAAAACTCAAGGCGTTAAAACCTTAGATTTAGTCATTGTTACTCACCCACACGGAGACCATATTGGTGCCATGCCTGACATTCTCCAAACTTTCAAAGTAGATCGGTTTTATATGGCAGATAGAGATCAAACATCACCTGAAGTAATACGCTTACAAAAAGCTATATTTGATCATGGTATTTTTGTATTGAGGCCACAATTGGATGAGGCTATTGAATTGGAAAAAAATCTTATCTTTAAGTTTATTGCTCCAACACCTGTAACTTATGAAAGTATAAATGAATATTCAAACGTTATACAGGTGATTTATAAAAAGAATCGCTTTCTTCTTATGGGCGACTCGGGGGAGCAAAGTGAAGCTGAAATGATGGATAGGGGAATAAACCTTCGAGCGGATGTAATTAAACTCTCACACCATGGAGGGAGAACAGGCAATACGCTTCCTTTCCTGAAAGCGGTCAAGCCACAAGTTGCTGTCATTAGTACAGCCGGTCCAAAGAATTATCCTTCTGCAGAGGTGATCAATCGGTTAAAATATTTAAAAGTCCCTATTTATAGAACTGATCTAAATGGGACAATTATTGCCCAATCAAATGGTAAGAAAATATGGTTAGTTTCGAATGAGAAATGAAAGTTAGATGAAAAGTCCTTACTTTCGACAATGTTATACGGGCTCATCGTAGCTTATTGTGGAAGAATAAAAAAGCAGGTAAAGAATCCCTGCTTTTTTAATGGGTCTGAACTTCCTCATCATCCGGTCGCAAATGAAAGGTGACGCTTCTTGAAATGAAGTTTATGGTATGATGAAGGTCGTACCGGCTGTTTTTGATTTCAATTCTCTCCTGGCTAACAAAAATCATGCAAACTGCATCCCCGTCCCAATCCATCAACAGATAATCGTCCGGATTGTCCGTATCGATGAATACCGAGCATTTCGGGTGAATGAATAAGTTGAATCCATGGGGCAATATAACTTTTTTCATTTTCATGCGGGATCCTCTTTCTTTTTTCTTATCTATAGTATAATCTTCCACATCTTTCCCGTCTATGTTCAGCCATGGCTATGGTTGCGTTTGTAATAGGTATGTATTATAACCACGATTTCCCCTCTTTTCCTGAAAAATGGCATTCCAACACAAAACCCAATTTCGAATGTGTGCTTACCAATTTCCCTTCTCCCTTCTTTACTAAAACCCTCGTTACTTCTATAAGGATTCAGTTGCTTGTTTTATCTACTCATTTATATCCTCATCATTTTGTCACGAAGAGTTCAAATCTTTTTGTCTTGTTTGTGAACATATTCATAAAGAACTCCAAAGATTAAATGAATGAAATTATAATAACAAACTATAGAAGTTGATTATATTGTTAATCACCTATGATCCTTATTTAATCATTAACACGAAACAAGAAAGATTAAAAATCGAAAATCAATCACTGGAGGAATTTAAAAATGAGTATGTTTTGTTTTCAATGCCAAGAAACCGCAAAAGGAACAGGTTGTACAGTAGTTGGAGTATGTGGAAAAAAAGATGATTTAGCAAATATGCAAGATTTATTGATTTACACAATTAAGGGAATAGCGATTGTGAATACAATGGCTCGTGAAATCGGAATTAATCAAAAGAAAACAGATGAGTTCGTCATCAATGGTCTTTTTATGACGATTACCAATGCAAACTGGGATAAAAATGAATTTTTTAATACAGTAAGAGAAGGATTAAAGCTCCGGGAAGAAATTAAAGCGGCAATCAATCATGCAGGATACACTTTTGACAATAATAGCGATTTTGTCACTTGGTATGGTGAAACAAATCATCAGCTTGAAATGAAATCTGCTTCTGGGGAAGTTAGTATTTTAGCTACTAGAGATGAAGATATTCGTTCATTAAGAGAGTTAGTGACCTACGGTTTGAAAGGAATGGCTGCCTATTTAGAGCATGCGGCAAATCTTAGCTATGAAAATGAAGAGCTAAATGCGTTTATGCAAAAAGCACTTGCCAAGATCACAGATGATTCCGTAAGTATGGAACAATTGATTGAACTATCAATGGAATGTGGAAAATACGGCGTTCATGCCATGGAACTTCTAGATACAGCGAATACATCCACATATGGTCATCCTGAAATGACGAAAGTAAACATTGGTGTCCGTCAAAATCCGGGGATTTTAGTTAGCGGTCATGACCTGAAAGATATGGAAGAGTTATTAAAACAAACAGAAGGCACGGGAGTAGATGTGTATACACATAGTGAAATGCTGCCAGCGCACTATTACCCAGCATTCAAAAAATATGATCACTTTGTCGGTAACTACGGAAATGCATGGTGGGAACAAACTCGTGAATTCGAGAGCTTTAACGGTCCGATTTTAATGACAACAAACTGTATTGTACCACCAAAGGAATCTTATAAAGAAAGAATGTATACCACTGGTGCCACAGCTGTTGAAGGTGTAACCTATATTCCTAAAAATGAAGATGGTACAAAAGATTTCTCCGTTATGATTGAGCATGCAAAGAAATGCCAACCACCTGTAGAAATTGAAAAAGGTGAAATTATTGGAGGATTTGCGCATAATCAAGTGGCTCAAGTAGCTGATCAAGTGGTTGAAGCTGTGAAAAACGGTGATATTAAACGATTCTTTGTAATGGCTGGCTGTGATGGTCGCCATAAGATCAGAACTTATTATAAAGAGTTTGCCGAAGAGCTTCCAAAAGATACAATCATTTTAACAGCCGGTTGTGCAAAATATCGATACAATAAGCTAGATTTAGGTGATATCAACGGAATTCCACGGGTACTTGATGCTGGTCAATGTAACGATTCTTACTCTCTTGTCATGACGGCATTGAAGCTGAAAGAGGCATTCGGATTAGAAAGTGTAAATGAATTACCGTTATCTTACAATATCGCATGGTATGAGCAAAAAGCGGTTATCGTTTTCTTATCTTTACTTTACTTAGGTGTGAAAAATATTCACATTGGACCAACATTACCAGCTTTCTTATCACCAAACGTAACGAACTTCTTAATTGAGAATTTTGGTGTAGGCGGCATTTCAAATACAAAAGACGACATGGAAATGTTCATGAATAGCTCAATCGAAATTAAAGAAAGTATTTCAGTTTAATAATAGACTCGGATCCCGACTGGGATGAAGGATCAAATGAATGTTAAAGGGAGAGTCAATGGCTTTCCCTGTTTTTTCGTATTTTTTATCCTCCTTATTCGCCCTTTTTACATATCAAGACTGCAAATTTTTTCATAAACTATAAGAGTTAAAAATTCGTTTATTCGTCGTTCTCCTGTTTTTTTATATCCCATTTTCGCGTAAAAATGACGGTTCCTTCTGTTGTCTTTTGGTGTATCAAGTGACCACTTATTAACTTGTGGGAATTGATTCTCTAACTGCTTTATGATCTTGGATCCGTATCCTTTATTTTGAAATACGGATCCGAGAAAAAATCGATACAAATAAAAATGATCTTTTGTTTGTTTTATAAGACATATTCCACCTGCCAGCCTGTCATTAACGTAAATGGAATAATGCAAAGAGGTTTGCATTTTAAAAAGAAAGTGTTCCAAAGATTCGGCAGCTGGGTTTGTATGGTAATCTTTATATTTGATTAAATCTGAATAAAACGCTTCTTTTTGAATTTTAAACAATTCGTTTGCTTCTGCACTCTTTGATGGTAGTATTTTAATTGTCAACTTCCCCACCTCCAGTTCTTTCAAAAATAGATTACTTACTTTCCTATTTTTGAAATTATAATCTAAATAGTCCGCTAGTTAAGGTACGTGGACAGTCTTCAAATGCATTAACATTTTCAAAATATCTACAGCGAAATAAGGCATTTAGAGTGAGCGTAAACTCGCCTGTTCCAACTACTGTAACAGTCTCATGATAATTAGGACCCTGGATTGCAACATTTCCTGAAATACGATTAAGTCTCCATTCTTTAATGATTTCTTGGTCTCTCCCATAACAGGCACCTGAGCAATCTAAATATAAGTCAGCAGCGAATACATTTTGTTGTTCAGTTCGATAGATCACTCTAATGCTCGAACTGCTGCAAGAACAGATAAACAACTCAGGGGGATTGCAATTACAATTTCCTTGGTTACGGTCTCTTAATCGATTTTCACGATTCCGCAAATATTGTTCGTATGTCAAATTATCACTCCTTTCTTTGATATAATGATGTATTCAAGATAAATAGGATCTCTTATACGCTTGTCTAACTCTTTAAAAATCATTTTTATGATTCATTTGATAACAAAAAAAGAGTGACAATATTGCATCTCCCCAAACACCCCATTAAAATAAGATTTTAATATTAAAATTGGTATCTTATCTAGTTTTTCCGTCTTCTAGTACTCTAGTTAAACATCAATAATGAGAAAAGGACTGCCTACACCCGACACAATTGAAGCGGCGCTGGAAAAATGTTATGGTAAATTTACGGAGGATCCTATGATTAACCCCCAAAGATAAGGGGTTATAAATTACTAACAGTCGTCCATTATCGAAAGCAAATAATGGAAGGAAGAGTATGAAAGTCCGAAAGCCTAAGCCTCCGCACTTATCGGTTGGAGGATTAGATTAAGCATCCGAACTGATAAATAGATGGAAAAATTTCGCTTAAGTAGTAATTATTATTAAAAATGGCTTAAATAGACGGAGAGATTCCGCCTATTGACTTGAAAAACGTGAAAATATGGCCATCTTGCTTTTCATAATCGGAAAACTTCCCCTTATATACCCCGAAACAAGTTCCATCCTGCATCTAACCGAAAAATCTCCGCTTATTTTCTTTTGCTGGTCACTCGATTAAGGACAAAACATCTTTTTTAAAGTGAGTTTATCTCAAAATAGTAACATTCCCGTCTTTTTTCGCCGTCATTTTATAAGTATCATCCAAGTTACATTTTCCCTTATCTATCAATTTTTTTTACCTCAATATATTGAAACGAATGTTGGTTGTTTATAAAAAGGAAACTGGTAATTTTGGGTATATATGGTATAACTAGTATAGGAGTAATTGCTTTTAAATTAAAATACGAGGAGGAGGAGGAGAAGTCATGACTAAGTATTTGGTTGCTATTCACCATCCCGACGACTACGACCCGTCCGTCGCAGAGGACGAAGCGATGTCCCGCGATATCGACGCGCTTAACGACGAGATGATCGCTGCTGGTGTCAGGATTTTCGTTGGCGGCCTGCACCCGGCAAGCAGTGCGAAGTCGCTACGGGTGCAGCCCGATGGTGAGGTGCTCATCACCGACGGGCCGTACCTGGAGACCAAGGAGCACGTGGGCGGTTTTTGGGTGCTGGAAGCCTCTGACTTGGATGAAGCGTTGGCGTGGGGGCGCAAGGCTGCAGTCGCGTGTCGGGCGCCCGTCGAGGTGCGCCCGTTTCACTGACGGAGGACTGACGGAAGCAACTGAACGGCATGGACTCAGGGCGCAGTCGGTCAGATAATAAAACCTTCGGCAACGACAACGAGCAACACCTAAAAGTACTACTAGCGAATTGTCAGTTTATGTACAATTTTTTCTCTAATATAATAAACTATAAAGCCATGCCCCTGCAAAGTATCTGCAGGGGCATTTTCTTTTCGTAAATTTTCTCCGGAAATTTTTAAATAACAACAATGCCGACACAGTTAAAACAGCTAAAACCGCCGCAACGAAAGCCACCGCAGTGAAAACCCCCGCAATGGAAACCTCCGCAATGAAAACCCCCGCAATGGAAACCCCCGCAATGAAAACCCCCGCAGCGCGCACCTCCACAATGCATCCCGCCATGCAGGCGCGGATCCAGGCTCTGTGGATTGATTGGAGCAAGCACACCAACTTGAAAAGGATCGATTCCCAACACTTGAAGGATATTTTGAAAATTTTGCATTTTTACCTCCCCTTTATTTTAAACAGATTCAACCTAAAGAGAATAAAACAATAAATTGTCAGTTATGTGTCAAAACATTAGATAATCTTGTGTACTCTCTTCAACAAATTATGAATCCTCTTAGGTACCTGTTACTAAATAAGGAGCCTATTTCATGTTGAGGTTTTATGGAATGTTGATTAAAAAGAATTAGCCTAAATCAAGATTCTTGTTTCATTGCTAATAATTTGTAATATGACAAGATAATTTTCCTCTAAAAACCTTGTTATTCTTTTTCGCTAAACTCTAAAATATTTAAACCCTCAGATGCCTCTGGTGGTTCAAAAAAACTAGTAACATGAATAAACACCTCTTCCGTGTCAAAAGCGGCCCTTTCGGGTTGTTCTTTACGCCTTTGGGCAATTTGACGTAAGCATTGTTCGTTCTTTAGATTAAGGAAAATTAGTTGATGGCTTGCATTGACCTCTGACGCCAAATCCAAAAACCAATTTCGCAGTTTTTGAGTGTTAGCTGGAAAATCCAGCACTACATTTGTACCGACACTTAATATGTTTTGGACATGCTTTTTCACCAACGGCTTGAGCTGCGCTGAGAATTTTAGATAGTCCTCAAATGTTGCAATCTGATTGGGGTAAAGAGATGAAAGCCATTCATCCTCAGACAACAGTACCGCATGTTTATCTATCGCGAGTTGTTTTGATTTAGTTGATTTTCCAGCTCCCATTTTTCCACAGAAAAAGTATAGCGTCCCCAATTGTTTCATATTTTTTAACCCCCCGCGCTTATTTTAGTTTAAACTTTTTACTTCGTTAGTTCCCATAGACATTCTCCTCTTAGTAATATTTAGATGTTAGGATTTATATCTAATTTACTTATTCTACCAATCCACTTATATTCCTTCTTTAACAACCGTAATGCGTTAGCTCAACAACAAAAAAGGATTACCGCAGTAATCCTTCCTGAACCCAAACTCTAGTTAGCCTAATTTATCCTAAAAATTGGTTCAACTATTCTCCCTAAAGGATTATGCTTTATTGTGGTTGATAATCCTTATGTAATGGGTGTAACCCACGAACACGGTCAACCGTGACACATAACTCCATGCCAAACAAAAAGAGGACGCTCACAATATAGATCCAAAACGTGACCAGTGTTGTAAACGTTAGTGTCCCATATATCAATTCGTAATTCCCTAAATGATGGGTATAAATAACGAACAACTGGCGTGCAACGTAAACACCTATTGTGGTCACAATCGCTCCTGTCAGCAAAGCTTTCACCGAGAGGGCTGCCGAAGGAAGAACCCGATAGCAGAGAAAGCAGGTTACGAACATGAAGACCAAGAAGAACGTCCCTGACATGGTGTGAACAATGTGAACCCATTCGAATCCATTAAATTTTGCGATACTCATGGCGACTTTGGGTGAAACCGCCGTTAGAAGAGATGACAAAAGAATTAATAGAAGCAAAAAACCCAACATCACGAACCCCATCACGTACTGCTTAATAAAGGAACGGTGTTTACGAACTTCACAAATCTTGTCGAGCGTTGTTTGCAAAGACAGGAAACCGCCAATAGATGCCAACAGCAGTCCACCAATGCCCATTATCCCCACCGCAGTACGGAATTGAGTTAGATGATCGATGGTGGTCGTAACAAATGATTCACCTTTAGGCATGGAAGGGATAAATGATTGAAACAGCTGATCGAGAAACTGCTCAACAGCTGTACCGTCAATAAATAAAGATGCAAAAAAAATCAACAGCAACGTTAGAGGAATAGTCGAAGCAAATCCAAAATATGCAATGATGGAACCTAAATACATAATATTGTGATGAAAAAAGCCTTGAATCAAAGTTTTGAAAAACATTTTTACTTTCTGCATCTGCGACAAACCTTCCCTAGTATTCTGTCTATATAGTTTGTGCGGGCGGGTCCCATACAATGCAAAGCGGAGTCGAAAAAAAATGATTATACAGAAAAAAATACCTATCCTTCCTGGATCTGTACTCAGTGGTCTAAAAGGCATACAGCTTGAGTCTTAGAAAAAAGGCGGGAGCAATCTCCCGCCTTTTTTCCTAATTCAACGATTGAAGCACCTTGTAAAGGACGCTGTGTTTTTTGTCCAATGTCGATAAAAACTCTTTCTCGGAAGCATCCGGACTCAGGAATTTTTTTCGGTTGATTTTTTGAGCCGTTACCTTTTTGTTCAGGTTCCATCTTTCTTGTGTCATGTTCAGCGTGATTCCTTTTAATCCATCGGTGTCATCTGGCAGATGATTCAACGCAATCACGGTCTCCGCTTTCCGTTCGTGCATCGATTTGTCGACTAAAATGTCGGTTTTCAGGAAATTCCGGTGATCAAGTGCGCCGGATGCCTTCAGATCCGGAATCATTTCCTTCACCTGTTCTTTGAACTGAAGAATCGAATCTTTTAACTCTGCTGCCGTCATCCCCATCGGCGCGCCTTCGGCTTTACTGATTTCATTTATTAAAGCAGCCGTCTCGGCAAGCCCCTTCTGGTCGCGCGATAAGTGATCTAGGAAAGACATGAATAGATTCGGTACCTCGTTCGCATACACTTCGGCGTGGATTTTGTGACCAGAAATTTTTTCCCCATGTACTTTATACTGAACATTTGGGTACACATGAATGTGGTTAGGATTCGGCAGATCATTGACGACTGCTGGCAAAAGCTTGGATTGAATCGTTTGAACCATCTGCTCATTTGCTACTGTATCGTCTTGTACAGGAATGCGAATGGCTTTTGATGCATTATCGATGAGCAGAACCATTCCTTTGGAATCAGAATAAAGCTGGAACGGGATTTTCCCCTGCTTAACTTGGATAAATCCGCCGAGTGACGCCGTCTTTGTATTTTGCATCTTGGTTTGGACTTCAAATTTCAGATTATTCAAAAGATTCAAAAACGTTATGTATTGTTTGTCTTTGATCGTCTTGCTGTTATAGTTGAGATGAAGTTTTACCGTAAGATAACTTTGTTCCGACTTGATGTTCGTTCCGCTTAACAACATATTGTTCAAATTGAGCCCTTTGACAGGAGAGCATGCAGAAAGCATCAGTACCGATGCGCCGACTGCGAGTATTGTTTTTTTCATCCTTTTATCCCCCTATTTTCCCTCTTTTAAATGTACTTCCAATATACTATTCTACCATTTAGGAGGAAGATTGGGTAAGAAAATATCAATAGAATTTTTTGACGAAAAAAAGAGTATTAATTAAAGAATTTCTTATTGTGCTAACCTCCTTCGTTTAAGTACAAACCTTCACACTCCCTTACTGACTTAGGAATGAAATATATTTTTTTAATCAAATTCTAATCTAATTTTAAATTTATAATAATTGACGGATATGGGAACGGATGGTATCGTGAATAAGTAGGGAATTTGTCGAATAATAGCGAATTTCAAAATAGAAATAGATCATAAACAGAGAGAGGCTTAAAGAAATGAAATCTACTGGTATTGTTCGTAAAGTTGATGAATTAGGACGCGTGGTTATTCCGATCGAATTAAGACGTACACTTGATATCGCTGAGAAAGATGCACTCGAAATTTATGTAGATGAAGACCGTATTATCTTAAAAAAATATAAACCAAATATGACTTGTGCCATTACCGGTGATGTTTCTGACGATAACCATAAGCTTGCGGGTGGAAAATTAATTCTTAGCCGTGAAGGAGCAGAGCACCTTTTGAAAGAAATCATGGCAAACTTTGAATTAGCAAAATAATATATTTAAATAAAAGGCTCCAGAATCATAGATTCGAGAGCTTTTTATTTTTTATACCAATATGGCTGATTCCTCAATAAAATACAAAATCTTCTTCTGAAACTGTATATCTCTTAACGGTACTGTTTCTGTTCTACTAGAGTTCTTACTTCATATATCCTCTGGTCCACACTTTTTACACAAAGTCTTTGACTTCACTATTTCAGTTATTCCATTCATTAATTCAAGAAGCATAGATAGGTATAAAGGCTAAAGGAAAATAGAAGGATTTACTTTTCTCTGAAATTTCTTAGAATACATAGATAGTGGCAGTAACAACTTGACAAAAGAAAACTTCTTGAGATAGCCATAAAAAAGAAAATTTTAATCGAAACCTTTCAACAAGTAAAGGAGTAAAAAATGAAGATTTTTGATTTTATCATAATTTGTTCAGGTTATATCTATAGTATATATGAATTATTTATAGACCAGAATAAACGGTATAGTAAAATAATTGCGGGGATACTATCCTTCATTATATCACTATGGCTATCTATTTCGTGGGCAAAGTCTTCGAAAGACAAATCTAATTCTTAACAGAATTCATTAAATATTTGACATTACAAATTACTGCAAATAATGGAAACACAAAACAGGGAATGAGGATCATCCTCATTCCCTGTTTTATTTATGAGCCGGCTATCTATTAAGGCTATCCGAGTCTCCGCCATTATGCTCCTTGCTGCCTGCACCATTGAGGAAAATGTAGTCGCACCAAAGAAACACACGGTTCAAGTCACGCAGAAAGCCGAAAAAGCGGCTCCATTCCCTCCCCCATTTTGAATTTTTTAATGATTTCTTTTGTTTACTTTTATTTATTTTTCTGTTTTTAGTCACAGTTTTTTCAGATATAGGGAGTAAATTAATGGACATAAAGCAAATAGAGGTGTCAGTCAGCATGAGAAGACGGATTATAAGCATTAAGCAATTAGTTTTGAATAATAAAAAGGAAATCATCAAAAGCCTTGTGGGATTAGATAATATTGAGAAAAAAATGGAGGAAAAACACTTAAAAAGGTTTCAACTTTATTAAAAACAAGGAGAATTATAGATGAAAAAATTAATCATTGCGTTTGTTTTACTGTTTACCCTCGTGGTTCCGAGTACGACCGAAGCAAGAGGGTTCAACGGGGGACATAGCTCGTTCAGCCATAGCTCCTTCAGCCATAGTTCCTTAGTCGGTTCACATTCGGGCAGCACTTACTACTCCGGATACAAATCGCCATCAAGCAGTGTGTCTAGGGCTAGGACCAGGGCTACGTCTTATACCGGTTCTTCTTTAAGAAGCGGCAGCTTTTGGAGTCATGCCGCAGCTTTTGGGGCAGGAACGTTTTTAGGCAGTATGTTACACCCATTTGGCGGACTTTATTTTGGACATTCCAACGGATTCTCGATGTTCGGTTTTCTTTTCGACCTTATTTTGATTCTGATTGTAGTGCGGATTATCAAAGGGATTTTCTCAAGAAGGCGTTACTAGGAGGTAAATTATGAAATTAGTATTGAATGAACAAGATCTTGTCGATAGTGTCTGTGTTTTTACAGCTACTAGGGAGTATACCAATGCCGAGGAAATTGATGTTGATTTAGTGTTTAATCCATCCATAGGGTTTTCCGCGACAGCTAATGTACGCGGAAGAATCAGAAGATATAATGAACAGGATGTCATTGATGCGGTCGCGGTCTACTTGCGCGACTACCACAACTTCCATCCCAACCACCTGCAGGTAGAGTTGGAATTTACTGAAAATGAAGGAATCACCGCTTCGATTTTGGTGAGTAATTTTTAAATAAAAACGCATGGGAATTGAATCAAGAATATATTGAAAGGGAGTGTTCCAGATGATGATAACGTTATTAAATTCGCTATTTGCAGCGTTTATTTTATCTATAGTAATATTTGTAGGATGTTTATTGATTAATGGCCTTCGCCATAAATAATACATTGTTAAACGCTCCAAATAGGAGCTTTTTTTTATTGAAAGGGAATTTAGTTATGTATGGCATTTTAATTGCAGTTAAGTCGCTTTCGATAGTGGAATTGGGTTCAAATAGTAATCGCTGTTAGAACTTTGTAAACGGCTTTGTTTGCCATGATTACTACAATTCATTAAATGTGATATGACTTACATTGTATTTTTGACCATCAGACTCGATTTGACACATTATTCAACCTTTTGGGAATTTTTGTTGTTATTAGTCGAACTATTGCAATTAAATAATTTCCAATAATAAGTTAAAATATATGTAAACGCTTTTACTATAGAAGGTTGAAAAATGAGGGAGAGCTAATGGCTACAACTATACCAAACAACGAAAATCATAACATCGATACTTTAGAGGATGAACTTTTAATAGAAAAAATACATAACGGGGAAATCGAGCACGTTGAATATATAATTAATAAATATAAAAACTTTGTCCGCTCAAAGACGACTAAATATTTTTTAATAGGTGGAGACAAAGAAGATATTTTCCAAGAGGGTATGATCGGATTATATAAAGCCATTAGAGACTACAATATCGAAAGGATGCTTTCTTTTATTTCATTTGTTGATCTTTGTGTAAATCGACAAATAATAACTGCGATTAAGACTTCAAATAGAAAGAAACACGGTCCATTAAATTCGTATATTTCTTTAGATAAACCTGCGTATGAGGATGAAAGTAAGGTTAGGCTATTGGACATTTTACCAGGAACGTTTTCGGAAGATCCGGCTGTTATTACGATACAAAAGGAATCAAAAAATGAATTGGATGATAGGCTATCTACGTTACTTAGCGATTTAGAAAAGAATGTCCTCTCTTTATACCTAGAAGGATTGACATATGTTGAAATGTCTGAAATATTAAATACCCATATAAAATCAATTGATAATGCGTTAATGAGAGTAAAAAGGAAAATTGAAAAACATTTTTTAAAGGAACGTAGTGGAAAAATCTAAAGGGTTGAGTTTTGAGGTACATATCATATAAATGGCAAGGAAAATGGCGTGTAAATTGACAACAGTTTTGGTACGCCATTTTTCTGGTTTATGAAGTTTTTTGACACCGAAAATCTAAACTATCTTCTTAACCCTTTATATGCCGTTCTATAGTTAATTGTGGAAATTAGAAAAGCAATTAAAACAATTAATAATTAAGATAAGCAAGTTTTTTTCTTCGATTCTATAGCCCCCCCATTCTCAAAACATAGTTCTCTCTCCAAAAATCCATATTAAATTTTGCAAATCCTTATAAAACGGCAATTCTCTCTTTTCAAATATGCTTCAATGCCTCCCACAATGAACCCACTAAAAAAGAAAAGTCCACCCTATCTGTTAATCCATAGTGAAACCGAAGTCTCAGGAACGATTGTTGCGTGGATTGTCATTAAAACAACTCCTGTTAATATTACATCTTCTAATCCCCTTTTATTAAAGTGTCTAATGCGAGATTAGCTAAAACTAAAGTCACACCACAAAAAGTACTTAATTGAATTATCTTTTTCATTCTTAATTCCTTAAATTAAATGCTAGGTGGACTAAGACGTGGATCATCTTGGTTTCAACTGTGGTAACTACTATGCAATGTTTCAACGAGCTTTATAATCAATTATAATGAGGATATCGATTTTTTATGAGAGGAGATTTAAAATGCTAGTGTATGATCAAATTTCTAAAAAAACCACTACGGAGAAAATTCGAAAACCAAGTGAGCACGAGGTTGTCTGGATTCGTCTTTACGATCCAAAACCGAATGAGGTTAAATATGTTCTTCATGATTTACTTAATTGTCATACACTAGTCGTAGAAGATGGCATCAAGTTAAATCAGCGTCCTAAAATGGATCGGTACCCGGATCATATTTTCATCTCCTTTTTTGCAATAGACGATCATCACAATCCTATTGAAATCGGCCTGGTGGTGGGCTCCAATTATGTTGTAACGATTTATAAACACGATATTCCTGTATTGGAGAGATTGTACGAGCAATTTAAAACGATTGAGGGGAAAATGGAGTTTCCCGCTCAAATCTTATACCATATCATGGATCAATGTGTAGATGAATATGCGATGGTAGTAGATCATTTAGACGATAAGATTGAAGAATGGGAAGAATTGATCCATATAAATCCATATACGTCCATTGCACAGGAGGTTTTTCGACTCAAAAGGTCTACTCATACACTAAGAAAGATTTTTGTTGATGAGCGAACGGTGTTAGGCAATATTAGCCATCAACACTTTCCCTATACTAAACCCGAAGCGGATGTATATTTCGTAGATGTGTTTGACCATATCTCGAGGGTAATCGATTCCATTGATATGTTTCGGGATGCACTGACAGGTCTTCTCGATATGCAAATTTCAATGAAAGCTGACAGGATGAATGAAATTATGAAGACTTTGACAATATGGAGCACTTTATTTCTGCCATTGTCTTTTGTGGTTGGTCTTTATGGGATGAATTTAAAAGGGATTCCCGAATATAATTGGAGTTTTGGATACGCCTACGTATGGGGGATTATGATTGTTTTAATCTTGATCATGGTGTTTTACTTTAAGAAAAAAAAATGGATTTAAACATCATCTTAATGTATTAACGTTTTCCCTAATCTTATAAGGGTCCCAATGATTTTTTGAAAAAAAAAGCTTGGCAAAATACTTAGTTGCCAAGCTTTTTATTATTTTAATTATTACTTCTTATTCAATAACAATCGATTATGGGTTATACTTGTTAATCGAGTCGAAATGGGACAAACTATCGAGGACACCGCAATAAAAAGGAGAATTCACATGAATTTCACAACACCCAATAAGGTCAGAAAGACTATTGTATCCATAGTCATTGGTGGAGGAATAATGACCACTATCTTTACGACTATCATTTTGGTATTTCTTAATAAAATCTTAAGAGAAGTAAAAAAGAGTAGCAATTAAGCTCCTCTGAATTAATGGAAAATTTTTCCTGTCACCTGCAACTTTACTAATTTTGTTTGAATAACAGATGTGCCTTGAATCTTGGCATTAGTGCTGTAGGTATCTGTATTCGGTGCAATATTGAGAAAGAAAATCGAGACGAATCACTTCTTTGAAATGGCATATCAAATATCCCGGTGGATTAGATACAACGATCTGTACACTCCTTTGATTTTGAGTCTCCCGACAATAGATTTTTGGTTTCCATATGGGAATGGCTACCCAATAAGGACATATAAAAAGAGAAAGCTCGAAAGCCTTCCCCACCAAATTAATAATTATAGTTACTATCTCCAATGTAGATACCGTTATCATCTTTCCTTTTAACTTACAATTTTTTTGTTTATAAATCTCAGAATTGATTATTACTAATTCGAGATATATTAGTAAAATATATTATGATACTCAATTATTTTGTCTGTTACTTATTGGCATACCAGCGACTCCCCAATTTTCTTGTGGCACATCATGTAATAATACTCGGATTGATTCAGGTGAATTACCTAATGTCTTACTAACTGCTGCCGTAATCTCTGAAATCAATTGCTGTTTTAATTCTTTCGATCTACCCTCAAGCAAGTGTACCTGAACAATTGGCATTTTAAACCTCCTAATTATTTGCTGACTATTAGATTAATTTTACTCAACTCATCAAATTCAACCTCAATAGAATCCCCACTAAAAACATGAATGGCTTCTGTTATTCCGCCGGTCAACACAATCATCCCATCTTCAATACAAAGCCCAGAGGAATGTAACATTTTAACTAATTCAACCACCGAACAAACAGGATTTCCCATAACAGCCGAACCTTTTCCTTCTTGAATTACTTTACCATTCAACTTCATTCGAACATTGGCTTTTTCCCATTGAAACTGTCCGGGTTTGTACATTTGTTCTGAAATCAAAAACCTTGCACTGGAAGCATTATCAGCAACCACATCTTTCAGGTTAAATAAAAAATCTTTATAACGACTATCAATGACCTCTAATGCCAGCATAATGCCTTCTGTAGCCTGCCAAACATCTTGCTCGGTGACGTTATTTCCTTCAAGTTTTTTATTAATTACGAAAGCAAACTCCGGTTCAACTCGCGGATGAATCAAACCTTCCAAAGAAAGTTCGTTATTGGACATGTCCATTGACTTAAGCAATCTTCCGTAGATGGGTTGATTTACTCCAACTGATTGTTGCTTCGCCAAACTTGTCAGGCCCATTTTCCAGCCAACAAACTGGTCACCAGTTTGTAAGTCCTTTTCGATGTTGATTTCTTGAATTTTATAAGCATCCTCAATAGTAATAGTAGGGTAGCGTACAGAGATTTGCTCCATTTCAATAGCACTTTTTTGATGATGATAGATTTCGTTTGCAATAAGATTTAGATTCATGCTCCCATACTCCATTTTTAATAAATTCATGGATATTATCCAAATTGCCAAACACTATGACTAAGGTTTCCATATCGAAAACTACGATGAAGTAAAGTCGCCTTTGGATCGTTGTCAGCAGCACCCATTGCATAAAAGATTGGAATAAAATGCTCATTCCCGTATGAAGGTACCGCAAGTGATGCATTAGGAGCAAGCGAATGATAATTAAATAGAGATTCTAAATCCCAATTTTCAAGTTTTTGTGCTAACCAATTATCAAATTCAAGCGCCCATGAATCAACTTCTCCATTGTCAGCCCACTTTAAGGCTCTTAAATTATGAACGGTTCCCCCGCTTGCGATAATTAAAATATCCTTTTCTCTTAAATCTGATAGAGATTTTCCGATGTTATATTGCTCATCAGGAGTTAGATTCGGATTCACTGACATGGCAATTACCGGAATATCTGCATTCGGATAAAGCATACGCAGTACTACCCAAGCTCCGTGATCTAGTCCACGAGTCGTGTCATTTTCAAAAGGAATACCATTTTTAATGAATAGGTCTTCTATTTCTTTTGCAATGTCGTGATTCCCACGAGCAGGATATTGGATTGTGTAAAGGTGCGGATCAAATCCGCCGAAATCATAAATCGTACGATACTGATCAACATGGCTTACCTGTTGAACATTGGATTCCCAATGGGCTGAAAACAAAACAACAGCTTTTGGGCGAGGAAGGTTTTGACCTAGTTGATTTAAAAATTTTGTATAATCGTTATTTTCAATCGCAAGTAATGGCGAACCGTGAGCAATAAAAAATGATGGAATCATCTTTCATTTCCCTCCCTAATTTGTTTGTATTTTTATCTTTGTAAATCACTTAAGATCCAAGATTGAAAATCCTGAAGATTTTTTTCGGATACAGTATGCCCCTCCGGGTAAGATTTAAAAGTAACGGGAACCCCAAGCTTATTGAAATATTCTACATTTTCTCTGCCCCAATCATATGGGAGAACCTGATCATATTCACCATGTGATACAAACACGGATAAACGATTGCTTGGGTTTATCGTGTATTCTTCCTTTACAAATTGAGGAATATAACCACTGAGAGCCACTACACCCTTAATCTTTCCAAGAGTGAGAGCTAAAGTCATGGAAACAATGGCTCCTTGGCTAAAGCCCAACAAGTATAATTGCTCTGGGTCTATTTCATAATGAATTGATGCATAATCAATAAAGTTAGTGAGCTTTTTAATTCCGTCGTCAAATACTTCACGATGTGGTTTTCCATAGCCTTGGATTGTAAAGTAGGCAAATCCCGGTCCTTGGGTCAAATGTCCCCTTACACTAAAAATAAAGAAGGACTCCTCTAGACCACTTACTAGTGAAAGCATGTTATGTTCATTGCTTCCAATACCATGCATGACAAACAACGCAGGATACTTTTTCCCTGGAATAATATTCTTAGGACGGCGAAGTTCATAAATCATTTCAGTTTCCATTAGTAATAAACCTCCTTGTATTTACTCTGATTTTAAAAACAAAAAATAAATAACAATATGTTTTTCTTTCAAAAAGTTCACTTATATGAATCTTAGTTCTCTTAAAGAATACTAAAAATGAATATGGAATGTCAATTAGTTTTTTGTTAATATGAAATTATATTCACTATTAGTAAACTTTTTTGAGGTGATAAATATGGATATCGGTTCTAAAATACGTGCCATTAGAAATAGGAAAAAAATAACGATTGCGCAAATGTGTGAGGAAACTGGACTTTCGAAGGGATTTATAAGCAACGTTGAAAACAACAACACTTCTCCATCCATAAGTACATTACAAACGATCGCAGCTTTTTTAAAGGTTCCTTTACCCTATCTACTTTTAGAAAAGGATGAACATATGACAGTAATCCGAAAAGACGAACGAGAAATAACGACTTCTAACGAGTTTAAATTAAAAGTGGAGCACTTAGCATCACGAGGAGGATTAAGCGTCAGATTAGTGGAATTCCCCCCAGGAGCTTCTACTGGAGGAAAAAATGCACATGAAGGAGAAGAATGCCACTTAGTCCTTAAGGGGAAAATTCTCGCAGAACAAGGAGAAGACTCCTATATTTTAGAGCAAGGAGATACGTTCAGCTGGTGTGCAAGTGTCCCTCACTACGTTAAAAATATTGGAGATGACATTGCCAAAGTTTTAATTGCTGTCTTTACCGAAGTATCGGAGGTTTAATTAAGAAACGGCTTCCTAAAGCTAGGATTTGCTTATTATCCTAGCTTTTTATTTTCAGGAAATGCAAAAAAGAGATCACTAATGAACAGTTGGTTAAATTGCGTAATCTTTTCCTTTTCTAACCTGACCAGTTAGCGAAACAAAAAAAAGCCCCAGCTGCGACTCTTTGTTTAGCTCAGGCACGCGTATGTTTAAGTACCATTTCCTTCTTCAAGGGTAAACTATTCTTTATCTGATTTCTTCCACATAATAACTAGAGTGATCCACCCTCCTATTATCAAAAACAATCCTAAAATCATCCACATCATTCCAACCCAGTGTGTAAGTGGTGACATAGTTACCTCCCATTTTGATAATCATTTTTTTAATACTGTCATTTAATAATACTTATTAATTCGTTATGATTTTTTATTCTCCTTCTTAAGCTAACCTGCTACCTTACGTATTATTTGAATGAGGAAAACCCTTCTCAATCCATTAGAAGGCTCCTCAAATTTCTTTACAAAAAAAATACCCTTGATAATCGCATCAAGGGTAAAAGGTAAGTTTAGCGGTCTAAACTAAACTCATAGGGGGAAAAAACGTAAAGTTTATTCCATTTCCATAATACCATTTTATGGTATTAATAACAATGTTTTAAAGCGTTAATGTTTTAGTTCCAAATATAACTACTAATGAAATAAGTGTTTTGAGAAAAAAGGCGATCATTAACCATAGAAAGGAATCCTTGCTTCGCTACCCTAATAATTGGTCAGATCTTTTTATTTAAAATATGTAATCTCTGAGAAAGGATAATATCTAAAGCTAACTTTTCCTACTACTTTATTCTCATCAATAAAACCAATCATCCTACTGTCCTCACTAATTGGTCTATTATCTCCCATAACCCATAACTTTCCTTTAGGCACTTTTAACTTTCCAGTTAATTTAATAAGCGAAAAGTCATTTGTAAACTCTCCAGATGTTAGCTGTTTTTTATAAACATTCAAGTATGGCTCTGCCACTTTTTTACCATTACGGTATAATTGATCATTTTTATATTCAATCGTATCACCAGGAAGTCCAATTACACGTTTAACGAAATCTTTTTTAGCTGTTGCGTGAAATATGATTATATCACCATAATGGGGTTGACCAAGTTCATAAACAAGCTTGTTCACGATTAATCGGTTGTTGTTCTGTAAGGTAGGCATCATTGATGGACCATCAACCACATAATTAGTAAAAAGAAAAGTCCTTATAATGATTGCAATAATCACTGCTATTCCAATAGATTTTATCCAACTAAGAATTTCAGATTTACTCTTTTCCAATTACACATAGCTCCCTTTAAAAATGTAGAAACGGGCAAAGATAACAACAATATAATTTTTGTTATTAATATCCCTCTTTCCCAACACATAAACAAGATAATTATACACTATATTTTGTAATCTGTAATTTGCGGGAATTTGCAATTTGCAACAGCAAGAGCAAAGCTACTATTGTTACAGGAAAACTTCCCCTTGGTTATAAGAGGGATTAGAAAGTATAGATATATCCTTTCTTTAAAGATCATCGCTACTATCTGAAGATGACACACACCCATTAAATCCTCTATGCGTTACATAGCTTGGGCGGCCCCAAATATTTAATAGACTGCGTTTAGTGTTCAAGACAAAAAAAGATGGAACATAAAACGCTCGCCAACCCGCATTCTTCCGGTGCGGATTTTCTTTTGTTCCAAAATAAAGTTGAATCATGTTTTGAGAATCGTTCTCATCGTGTGACAAAAAAAGTTGGAACATATTTTGAGAATCATTCTCAAATGCGGTTCGAACATCAGGATGAATTACTCCTCCCTGGTTCATCAATATATGAAGGTTGTTTTTCATCGATAGGGGTAAATTAGATTTACATTTTTCGAGGATGTCTTGGAAGGATTTTTAAACAATAATAAAAATAATAAAAAGACTTGGCGATAACCAAGAGTTGCCGGTTATTCACCGATTACCATTGGCGCATAAGATCCAACACTTGATCCTGATTTTACATTTGTTTCGATGTTCCTTTAAGAACACGCCAACTTAGATGTTACTAATGAAAATTTTTGCAAATCATTGATTCAGTTACCTGGATTAAATTATTAATGGTTTCGTCGATAGAACCGCCGATCACCAAAAAGCCAATAAAAAATCCAAGGTAAATAAATGCTTTTGAATCCGTGTTACTCTTTTGTTTAGCAAGTAAATTTGCCTTTTTGAAAAGATAAGAAAACACAATGCTTGGTAAAACGAATTTTAGAATGGATAGAGCAAGCAATGTTATAATAAAACCAACCCCTTTTTGTCGGAAAAAGAAGTTGGCAAGTTCTGAAATTTCAACTTTGCGCCTGTTATCCTTTTTGAATCAAAGTGTATTCTTCCTGCAATATCGCCAAGCCATAAAATATCGTATCATAAAGAATTTAAGATGAAAAGCTCCTGCCTCGTCACTTTAGAGCCTGAAATCAGCAAAAGCGGTCAAGATCTAACGGAGCTCCAAGATTATATGAAAATAAGAGAAAAGGTAACAGACGTATTCAATAAATATCCTGAATTATTGCCTATTAAAAAGGAATTTTAAAAAAGGTGGATCCCCACCTTTTTTAATTTAAATATGTACCAAGCGATTCTTTTAAGCTGCCAATTAAATCACTTGGATAGTTGTCATCAATTGTTGTCCTTAAAACATCTGAAAATACAATCCTGTCATTAATTTTTATAATCCATTTAGAATATGGACAAAGATCAGGATTATCTTCGAAAATTACTGCCGGTAAATCGATCCCTAATTTTTCTTTCAATTCCTTTCTAAGAACAACTATTTCTTTTTTTAAATATTCGTTATACCGTTCTGCAAGTGGAACTAACCCTAATCCAATTTCCACTCTGATATCCATAATCTCCGGACTTGGCAAAGGTACTACCCCCTTTCTCTTTTCTTTCCTTTTCTTTAAAAAGTATTTAATCCTAGCCCTTTATCATTTTTTGTTTTAGGAAATTAAGTTGTATCGGAACAAATCTCTCGTCTTTCTCCTTCATAAGAGTTTGACGACAAGATCAAATGGTGGTGAATCAACTGAATCCTACGGTTCATTAAAGCTTTAACCCATTTAAACCGTGACAATTCACCTGGTCATTGAAATTATTTAGACCCCCTCGTATAAAAACAATACACTTGGGAACCCTATTAATAGGATAATGTAGGGTAAATAAAAAATGCCGCCATTTAGACAGGCGTACATTTTTTATGACACAACTTTTTTTGTTATGCTCCAACTTTTTTTGTTATGTTCCATCTTTTTTTGTCCTCAACACAAGTTGTTCATGACAAAAAAAGATGGAACATAAAACGCTCGCAAACCCGCATTCTTCCGGTGCGGGTTTTGTTTTGCCTAAAAATAAAGTTGGATCATGTTATGAGAATGGTTCTCATCATGTGACAAAAAAAGTTGGATCATGTTTTGAGAACGTTTCTCATTCTGAGCTGTAATTCTCATAGAATCGTAGTGGTTCTTCAAGATCCATATTTGATACCGGAAAAGGTCGCGCGGTCAACTTACCCATTGTGAGATTCCTTGTACGATGTCATGTAAATACTAATGTTCTATATTCATTGAAGGTGAAAATTCCCTTATCGCTTCCCACCTTTTAAACACAAATAAAAGACCGCCACAGCGATCCTTGCCGGAAATCGAGCTTTCACTCAAGCACCCGATAGTTGAATAAGTAATCACAAACTATTTTCCTGAAATTTGGATTGGATAGCATACCAACCTTTAGATTCTGACTTACAGTGAGCCACATTAAATTCCTTTAATTCTATTAGATCACTGAAGAAAGTAGGGATGTTACAATTCCAGTTTAATTCTTCCACCTTTAGAGGAAAATTATCTCTACTTGGGTTTGGAGTATGAATATATACTGCATCTTGACCTGAATCTTTTTCATCCAATAAAATCCAAGATTGAAAAGGCTTTTCAAACATATTTAGCTCATTTAATACTCTTTTATATAAAGCTAAATATGCTTTTATATGCTCTCTTCTTAAATGAACACTTCCATTTCCAACACCCGCCCAGTCAAGGTGTATATGATAAAACTCAAACCAGGATTCATTATCAAGTTCCAAATTAATATTATTTACTTGCCGCCATATATTATGAAAATATCTCTTTTTCCCACGAAACTTTTTCAGAAATATTCCTCCTCATAATCTAATGCCTTCTTGAACAAACCTGCTCGTTACTTCAAGAAGAATAAAGACCGCCGCAGCGATCATTGCCAGAAATTGATTTTTCACTCAAGCACTCGATAGGTCAAGATGGCTAATTAGATTTGGGTTCTTTTCCGGTATCTTTCAAACTTATATAAGGGTCATTAATTCCATCTTTAATTTCTGCTATACATTGTACAATTTCTTTTCGTGCGTCAGGAGAAAGCTCTTGATTCAAGGATTCCGTTATTTTATCAAAGGTGTCTTTTAAGCCTAAAGGTCCAACAATACACGTAATAAGTTCCACAACGTTAATGTCACTTGTATCCCAAACGCTTAAAGTCCAATTGTCGATTTCCTTTCTAAGTTGTTCTTCTAATCTCTCGTAAGTATGCCATTGTCTTTCTGCTAATTGAAGAAGCCCTTCGAGTGCATCGATAACGTCTAAATTAGGAGATGTATGAACTAAATATAAGAACTGTTTAAACGTACTTTTCAGAGTATTAACGTCCATATAATCTGGCAATGCTTCATAGCTCTCAAACATAATTCATTCTCCAATACTCATCAAATTTTGATAATTTCTTTTTTTTATAAACCTGCTTCGTTAGTACAACAAGAGTAATGATCGCCGCCGCAACCATTACTTGAATAACGGATCGATCTAACATGAAATACCTTCCCGAATGTTCGTTCTTATTTTAATTATACCAAAAATTCGGAAAAGTATCCAATATCAACGTTATTCTTTAGCAGAGCCAAAATATTTCATTCAACAATTTAATTGAAAATACCACTCGTTCCGGATTTATTCGTCGATGTATTGATGGCACAACCGCACCTAATTAAAAAAAGTTTTCCCGGTTTGCCCTGAATTTTGGGGTAAACTAAGAGAAAACGATGATCGAGGTTCCTCATGAAAAAAAGTCTTTCCATTTTGATTGCTTGCTTCTTTCTCTTATCCTATTCGCCGGTCAAAGCTGAAACAGCGAGCATCAATGACATTTACATACGCGATGACCTGATCCTGAATTTACTATTTCCTTTAATTGACAAAGAAATCGAGAAACATTTCGGCGAACCAAAGCAGTTTTACTGCCAACAGATTCTCCGGATTAAGAAACTGGAACAAGGAAGCTTCTTCTTTGATGTTACGGCAAGTAACGACATTTGAAGGTGCGCACAATCCTCCTAATGATTTAGTGACCATTACGTTTACGAATGGCGGTTACAAACCATGGCGAGCGATTCATTTCAAAAGCAGAAGGTTAAAACCAAATGAAATGGATAAATGCAGGCATCCTTTGTAAAAAGGGTGCTTTTTTCTTCGGTTATATTCCTCACCTAAACTACACCCATTAGTCGAATAAGAAAAGAGGGATGCCGCTGCAATCCTTGTTTAACGAAAACCCAGTTAACTTAACAAGAATTAGATTAAAACAGTCCATTATTTAATCGTTCAAGTAACTTTTTTGCAGGATTGTAGGTTGAATTACGTTGAAGTAACTTTACTAGAATATCGCTTGCTTCACTGTTTCTTCCTTCAAGTATTAATGTTTCTGCATACTGCAATGTTACTTTATCGTGGTTAGGGTTTTCCTTATACGCTATCTCTATATACGGCTTCGCATCAGCAGTTCTACCTAATTTGATAAGACATTCATAAATTCTGGCATTTGTTCTTGAATGTTCATTCAGCTCATTAGACTTCATAAAACAGTCTAATGAAAATTGATATTCGCCTTTTTCGAAGTGCTCCAATCCTTTTTGGTAAAGTAAATAAGACTCCTCATACATATCCATTTTTTTATTTCCTCGTTTCTAAAAGTTCCGATTGTATAGGATATTCTCTTTGACCACATCAATAACCTTCTTGAACTATACTGCTACCGTTAGCTCAACAAAAAATATGACCGCCGCAGCGATCCTTGCCGGAAAACGACCTTACACTCAAGCCTCCGTTACTTTAAGAACAATATTTCACAAACTTTCACATTAATGTATTAATGAAATACACCCATAATCACAAGACCAATAAGGATAGCTGCAAGTGATAATATTAAAGCAAGTCCTGTTAATTCACCACCTGTACCGAAAAAGGTATCAAGTATACCTAAAACTAAAAAGACCGCTTTTTTTGATGTATTAGACTCATCTGCCTTATATTCTTTATAACCATAAACCAATAGTGATATAAAAGAAACAATACCTATTAAAAAGAGAATGAACCCACCAAACACTACCATAAAAATTTTTCCCTTCGTTGCCAATTGTTGTGAAGCTAAAGCACCCGTTACTTGAATAAGAAAAGATGCTACTGCTATGGTTGAAAATTGAACAAATCGTTACTTTATTGACTCCATATCATCCTAATGGACGGTTAAAATGTCTAATGTATTCCCATCAATGCTTATAAATTCAACTTCGTAATCAATTGTATTATAGGCTATTAATATTGTACCCAATGTACCAGCATCCACATTATTAGATAGTTTCCTCTTTGCCTTTATTACATCATTTTCTTGGAACATCACCATAATCTCCTTGTCGACATCATCTTATCTATATTTCTACAATTTGATGGCTGACTCCTTCTTGAGCTAAACTGACTCGTTAGTTGAACAAGGGATCGTCCGGTCCGCCGTTTACATTTGAATTAAATCGTACAATCCATCCCGATCCATTAGCTTTGCATCTGTTGATTCTCCTAAATCGTTTGGTTTCTTCTCTTCACTCCCGCAGGTATTATCTATATGAAATTAGTTTTCTCGAATAAACGGGAAAATATACAAATCTTGTTTCCTATTTAATGATAAACTGCCGCAATAGATCTTGTCTATATCGATAGATAAGAAAAACATCCTATAAGAATAGGACGCTTCAAAATGAGTTTAATATTCTTTTTCCATTAGGATTTCACTGTAATCACGGACTCTCGAAAGATGCCGAATTTTTCAGATCAGCCGAAAAAAACGTCCGGCTCGGTCCGCCTATTGGAATGGTGCTGTCTACCAACTTGATTTCATGGGTTGCCGGAACGAACATGATAACAGCTCGTCCGGATAAGGGAGAGGAAAATTAAACCGACCACTATACAGTATATACCGCTGTCATGTAACATGATGACAGCTCCCCGACCTGCGCCATAATGCCTCGCCTTAGGGAAGTGAACTATCCTACATTTAATAATCCTTGTTAAAATAAAGATAAGATTGTGAAACGATTTCTTCAACTAACGATAACAGGTTAGCTTAAGAAGGATTTTAGTCTAGGATTGCCGAATTTATTAATAAAGTACACCTAGCTAAGAGGTGAAGAAATGGTCTACTTTGGAAATATTGATATTGAGGATATTTCAACAGATGTTGGTAAACTTTTTATTAAAGAATTATTTGCTTTATTAGAGGATATGAAACCTTGTTTACTTGATAAGGAAAATGCAAAAATCGAATTCACAGTAGAAAAGGGTAAAGAGTGTATAAGTGCCTTTTTACCACACAAGGAAAATGGAAAGTTTAGCCTTTCCATAGATTTCGGTGAAAGCGAATCAATAGTGGATTTTGCAAATTATCATTTTCATTTAGATGGACACGGTGACAAAGAACAAAGAATTGAAGACCTTATTAAGATTATTGCAAAGATTATGGGAGGTTTAATCGAAGTACACACCTTTTATAAAGGGAAAAAATTAATTAAAATTAAATCTTATTTTGTTAGCGAAACAGGAGAATTAGAACTATTTCAGGGTCCTATTTTTTCCTTTAATCACCTACTTTATCTAAACCCATTTTTAAAAACGAGGAAAGAAATCGAAAAAATTCAATTTTCGTGTTAACGCTATGATTGTGTGTGAATGTGAATTACTACACTTAGGCTAACGGGTGCGATAGTGGAAGAAAGACCCATCAAAATATTTAGGCAATCCGGTTACGCGGTCCGCGATCCCGGTGACGAAAGGTGCACTACACCCATTCGGAACCGAATTCGTTACTAGTTTGACAATCCGTTAGCAATAGAAAAAGCAGTTGATCGTATCAACTGCTTTGGTTTTTCATTTCGATTTTTGGTTCAAAAAGGCTTAATGCCGGTACACTATCGCCTCACGCCTGCCCATTTTTTCTCCATAATATTCGGGTTCCTACGATTCGTATGAAGAACATATAGTTCACGAATAGGATTTCCACGATGTAGTTCCTGATAAGCCTTCATGGCATCTGGAGAAGTAGAAAATTTCTTTAAGGGAGTCACTTCTTCTAAAATACGTTCCCTTTTCTCATTCGTATAAGCTTGTACAGCTTCAATCAACACCCACTGTTCCGGGAACGCATGGCACACCTCTTCCCATTTCAATCGAGTCACCTCCAAAGGTATTTATCTCTATTTTATCATAAACGCCCTTTTTCGGTTGAACCGATGTTTTATCAAGTTCCGCTTCGCCGGCAGCTGATCCATCTATCCACCTCCTTTTCACCGATAGCTTTTCCTCAGATAAAGGAAATTATTTACAAACGATGAGAAATGGTGAGCGGAACGGAGGATTTCCTCTTCCCGCACCATGAGGTTCCTTATTACTCGAACAAATAAGGGTTATGCTCTTTACGAACCCGAATTGAACAAAAATTTGAAAAATTGTTCGTACTTCTTAAAATTGTAAACCTGCTGTTCAAATTGAAATGCCTTTTCTCAACAAGAAAATATGACCGCCGCAGCGATCCTTGCCGGAAAACGTTCCTTCGCTCAAGCCCCCGTTTGTTGATTAAGAGACATAGCTAATCCCATTGATTAAAGATTACATCTCCAATTCTTTCTGGTTTCCAATACGCTATTTGCTTCAATTCCGCACTGTTCAATTCATTTTGTTCGGTTGATATCGGTTCGTTCAGTTCCTTAGTTTCCAAAACATAATAAAATGAACTAAATTGTTTATATAATTGGGCTTCATTTATAAAAATAACTTCTCCGATATTTACTTCCGAAGCAAAAGCTAAAAACGGATAATGGGCATTCATCAGAATATGAAGATGTTTGTTAAAAACATTAACTTCTACATCAAAAAAATTAGTTGCATCTTGTGGTACTTTAAATTCTAAAACCTTTCCTCCATTATTTTTAATGATGTTAAAACATAACTGTTTAAATTGTTTTTCATCAATTTTCGGAGGTTGATTTGGCTTTTCATAAAAACCAGTTACACCGTTAGGAAGTTTCATTCAATACCACCTTTAATAAGTTGTAATTAATTATAATTTCGAGTTCCTTATTGCACTATCCTGCTGCATTAGTTCAACAATAAATTATGACCGCCACCGCAACCGTTACTTGAATAACGGATCGATCTAACATGAAATACCTTTCCGAATGTTCGTTCTTATTTTAATTATACCAAATATTCGGAAAGGTATCCATTCTCAATTGTCACTAAATTCCCATGTGACCGTAGATAATGCGCCGCCCACCGGATACTCCGGTCCGGGAAAAACAATGGTACTGTCTAACAACTGGTGGCTGCCCCGACCTGCGACATTAAGCCTCGCCTCAAGGAAGTGATAAATCCTAAATTTAAAAATCCGTGTTAAAATGGATAGGAGGTTGTGAAAGATTGTTCTTAAACAAACGAGCAGTTTAGTGGAAGAAGGAATTTCCTTTCCCTTGAAGAATTTATCTTATTATCGATATTTTTGGAGTGATTGGCTTGGAGATATTCGTTGCTGGTATTACTTTGGCATTAATAAATCATTTTGCAAGAGGAAGAGGTAAATTTAAGCTTAAAGTATTTATCATTGAAGCTATAATCTTGTCTACACTATTTTATATTCTGAATTTTATTGGGAATTATTTAAATAATCATTTCCACTTTTCCGTCCCTTTCCTTAACCGCATCCCTGAAAAGTTTAAAGAGTGGTTCGGATTTTTATTATTTTTTATTTTGTGTTGTGCATTCTCGGTTAAGGGTTGGAAACAATTAAATAAACAAAACAAGAATAAATCAGTATGACGTTTTCGCAGTTTAAATTTCTTTTTCACCCATCAAAATAATTAGGCAATCCGGTTACGCGGTCGGTGAACCCGGCGACGAAAGGAGCACTACACCCATTCGGAATCGAATTCGTTACTAGTCTGACAATCCGTTAGCCATAGAAAAAGCAGCTGATCATATCAACTGCTTTGTTTTTTATTTCGCTTTAGGTACGTATTTGTTCATTTCTCTAATTCATCAAAAATCTCTTCCAGTACAGATATTCTACCTTCCCAATACCCTAAACTCCATCCACCATGATAAGTATGAGTAATGCTTGGTTTATTACCATGTTCTTGTTTTAAAGATTCAATTTTTTCTTTAATACGATTGATTTTTCTTTCTAATTTTTCCTTAGAATCATATGTCATTTCTATTCCTCCTTTTATGTCGCTATATTCATCAAGAAGTGCCCTTTCTTCAACTAAAATACAACATTTTCCTACCTCCATTTTTCAGCTTGAATCATTTCAACGTGTTTGCATTTCCTGCAACAAACCAAAATGCCGTCTTTCTTAACAGGATTTGTGTTCACACTTCGAGCCATCATAAAAAAACGTTTGATTCATTTTAACCATGATCTCGTTCATTCCGTATCCTCCTAAGGTTCGATGGTGTTTCGATGTAGACACTTCATAATAGAAATCGTGGTTGGTTTCATTGATGTCTTTTTTACCACTTCTTTTTGCTTATATTCCCTCATTTTCACAATCCTCCTTAGTACGTCATATGTTCGTAGGGTGCAACAACTTATTTTGACTTTGTGAATTTATCAGCCACATCTTTTAATGAATTCCAAGGTTCTAAAAGCATGTTTTCTCCTTGTGCTTCACCACTGGATACAGCGTCAGTAATAACATCCTTAAAATAATCAATTTCCTTCTCTGCCTTTGCAATTCGATTAACAAGCCATTCTTGTGCATTACGTTCCCTTTCAACCAAGCGTTCCAATTCCTCCATCTTTTCTTGTTGTTCCTTCCAGTCCTTGACTAAGCAACGGGCTACAATAGGAGGAACATTTAAAAACTCAGCTACATAATTCGTCGTTGTTTCATCCTCCCATACCATTTTCTTCAATGCTAAATAGTCGCTGTACTTCATTTATCCCACCCTCCTTTGTTACACTTTTTTCCATCTCTATTTTCATTGTAGCACCCCTATTTTTCTTTTTGGAAAAAAGCTGAAGATTTTATCTCCGGTCGGCGGCATGAAGCCTTTGTTTCACTCCTGCAGTGATCATCTAGATGAAATTCGTTTTCTCGAATAAACGGGAAAACATACGAGATAAGAAAAGCATCCTATAAGAATAGGACGCTTCAAAATGAGTTTCCTATTCTTTTTCCATTAGCCATTCAATTTCACGTTGCATTTCCTCACTATAATCCTTGCACATCGATAATGACCTTATAGCTGCTTTTGTCACAACATGCCCGTGTGATTTTAAATATTGAGCTGCCCATCGGACGCATTTAATATTGTAACTTCTTTTATCGTCGACCAAGGTTTGAATATATTCTTTGGTTTTCGGAAGCAGATGTAAATGATTTCGAAAAAGACGTTTTTCTCCAATTGCATCACAAAGGGTTTCCCGATAGATCCTCACGGGTCTTGTATCGCTGAAGGTAGAAAGATCAAGCGCCACCCTCTTTATTTTTTCCAAAATTTCTTCATCTTTCTTTTCCCAATCTTTCACGATGACACGCTTCTTTTTACGCCCTTGCTGAAGCCCCTTCGTCCAGGTTAATCCGAATTCATTTAACTTTTTTTTAATAAAGGTAGGTGATACGCCAAATTTCTCGGAAAGTCGGGTTAGACTCATATGTTTAGCCTTCTCTTTTAATTCATTTTCCCACACATGCCCGTATGCGATGATACTTGTATATCGAAAGCGATCCGCTTCAGATACATCGGGACCCCTTCGATTGTAAATAAAACCACACGTACATTCAAATTGACCATAAATTCTACTTCTAGCTGCGTTTTGAACTTTCCGAAACTCTTGAATGACAGCCTGCTGATAAAACTCGCAAACCGGATTAAAGCATAACCACGGTCCGTCACCAAACGGTTGATTAAACTGTTCGGGGATTTCAACAGTTAAAAACCTTTCAAATGAATATCCTAAAAAATGAATGAGGAGCAAATGTCGGACTGGATGATTCCCACTCAATGATTTCTTTAATAGATGAGATAACCAAAAGGATTTTTTCGCCCGGTAATGGATTTCGCATTCTAAAAGACCCAACACTTCGTTTGAGTAAAAATGATTCATCCGTTTCGATAGTTCACTCAAATTCACCTGGTTATTTAAGGTGACCAAATTTTTTTCGCTAAGCAAATAAAAATATGCCGTCTCAAACCATTCTTTTGGCTTTGGTTCTAATTTGGATCGAATGATCCTTTCAATTTGTTTAGCAAGTTTAACCATCAAGGGGTGGATGTCCTCCGGAAAACGTTCTTGTGCATGTGATGGACAATTTTCTTCATCGGCATGAAAAAGGTGCCGGCTTCTTCCTTCCGTCGAGATGGTGCTGTCCAATAATTTAATATGGTGCCAAGGGCAAACCAATACTCCAGGCGCTTGATGGGTCCTTTTCCAGTAGGTTTCTCCGTTTTGATTCATGCTTTCTTCCTTGCACAAAGGGCAATAACGTAGGAATTTGGGTAATAATATAAAACCATTTGTTGCACTAACCAAAGCATGTTGACTTTCCTTGTATTCCAACATCGTATGATACAGCCTTTTTGCTCTTTCAATCGGCGTAAACGGAGCATAAAAAGGGTACAGTGTATGATGGTAAATCCAATCATCTGCTGTCATGTCCCATTGTGGTGGAAGATTGTCGATGAAGATATTCATATTCGTTGGCAGGTCATAAGAGATATGTGTTTCTCCATTATTAAAAACATCAGCTGCGGTTTGGAAAAATGATTTGTTACCAGAACGAACATGGTACCGGGCGATGACACTGTATAACAGCTCGTCCGGATAAGGGGCAGGAAAATTAAACAGCATCTTCTTTCTCCTTTCCATCGAAGATTACCATTTTCATTGTGCTTTCTCATATGCTGTTTTTTGTCATTTATTAAATTCCATACAAATTTATTCCGCCTAATGGTGAATCAGTCTTATTTTTCAAATAAAAAACGCCCTATTCCACTTGATGGCTGCCCAGGCAAAGCAGCTTCCTCGACCTGACCCGCGCAGGATAATGAAAAATCCTACAAACAAGTTATCCATGGTAAAATAAAGATAAGATTGTGTAACGATGTTCTTCAACTAAGTGGGCAGTTTAGCTGAAGAAGGAAAAACGTTATATTTTGTAGAATCAAAGAAACATAGTTAAAACATTATAAGGACAAGTGGGTGCGATATGTCGGATATTGAAAAAGTAGATGAACTGTTACAATCGTTAATTAAAGAAATGCCAACTTTAAATAACGGGTATAACATAATTGAAAAGTATGCAAAAAGTATTGATAATACAGCAGATTTAAATGATTATAGAAACCAATTAACTGATAGCTATAAACAATTTGAGGATTGGCTTAACGAATTATTTGAACAAGAGAAAGTACAAGATGATATTCTTGCCTTTAATTTTGGTCTTTTTGAAAGTGAAGAAGGTATTCAACTTTATATTACAGGTTCATCGGAATGGGAAGTTGATGATGAGGATTGGGCAAGTAATAATGATTATTTCCCTGAAGGTAGATACCCAAATATAACCCTATATAATGATTTGTATGATTTTTGGGCAGATAAGTTTTATTTAGGATTATTTCTAACGATTTCATCAACCATCACTTTTGCAAATACATATTTGCTTTCTTACCCTTCAAGATTCCCTAAAGAAGTTGTATTTGCAACAGGTTTTGATGATGGGGATTTATATAATTTCTCCAAAAAGACTGATGAAAAAGTAACGTGTTTGTTCAATTAATTAGGTGCTTTAGTGAAAGATGGGACTGCTGGTGCGGCTCTTTTCTTTGTTCTAAAACGAAGAGTTTAGTTTTATTAAGAAATACAAGAGTATGTTTGGTGGTGGAATTCTAATGAAGTATTATAAATTAATGATGGATTATAATGGAACTAAAAAAGAAGATATGGTGTGTTATGTAGAAGAAGGTTTCCCTGAGAAGTATGGCATAGATGAATATGCCATTTACGACGGTAAATTATTTGATGAGTGGTGTGGGGATTTAACGTTTTATTATAATCCATTAGAAGGTAGCATTCCAAACGACTACTTGGCAACAGACATAGGCTGGTTAATAGTTTCTAATCGTTGCAGAAAGATTTTAGACGAAATGGATGTTAATAATGTTCAATACTTACCTATAAAAATAAAAAGCCTAGCTGATAAGAGTGAAATAAAAGGCTACAGTGTAATCAATATAATTGGACAAGTTGAAGCTCTTAACCTAGATTCATCTGTTTATAGTTATTTTAATTTAGATGATAAAAAAATATTAAACGTAATAAAGTATGGCTTAAATAAAGATCCTATAAAGAATTTACATATCTTTCGTTTAAAGGAAAGTAAGTTCTCAGTCTTTGTATCAGAAGATGTTAAAAAAGCATTTAAAGCAAAAAAAATCAATGGATTTGATTTTCTCCAAGTCCGTGTAGTATGAAAACTATATACGAGTACCTTCTTCAACTAACAGGTAGCGTTAGTTGAACAACAGAAAATTAAATTTTTTGAAGACAGCCAGATTTATTCTGACTGTCTTTTTTATTCAAAAAATCAACATACTTCTTTTGTAGCACCATTAACGACCGTTTTCATTCAATGGTCAAGTAGTTGTTCCATCTCCTTTTTCATTTCCTCGCTGAAATCAGCGCACTTTGACAAGGACCTTATTGCCGTCCTTGTCAGCACATGACCATGTGAGGTTAAATAATGAACCGCCCAGTGAAGGCATTTCAGTTGATAACTTATTGTATTATCCTTCAATACCAAGGTATACTCTTTCGTTTTCGGCAGCCGATTTAAATTATTTAGCAAATGATGCCGTTCTCCAATCAAATCACCGAGGGTGGAAAGCGAAAGTTTCACCGGTCGGGTATCGCTGAACATAAACTGGCGGCATGCCGCTTCCATTGCTTTTTCAAGAAGTTCGGAATCTTTCTTTTTCCAATCCGAGACTTTGACCGGTTTCTTCCTATTAATATAGCTTTGTTTTTTCCCCCTGTTCATGCCGAATTCCGCCAATTTTTTGTCAATGGTCTCAGCAGACACGCCAAACATGGTAGAAAGCTGTTTTAGGTTTTGATGGTGAACCTTTTCCTTCAGCGCATTCTCCCAAACTGGACCATAGGCGATCACCCGTGTGTATTGATCGTGATCCGATTCGCTGATATCGGGACCTCTTCGGTTGTACGTAAAGCCGCAAGTGCATTCAAATACGCCGAGTGGTCGGTCAGTTGTTTGGCATTTTCCTATCTGAACCGCATGAATGACGGGCTTCCGGTAAAATTCACAAACCGGATTCAAACACATCCACGGTCCATTTCCGAAAGGCTGGTTAAACACTTCTGGGATGTCCAAATCCAAAAACCTTTTGAGTGTAAACCCTAAAAAATGAATGAGAAGCAAATGCCGGACCGGGTGATGGCAATTCATTGTCTTTTTTAACATGGCGGAAAGCCAGTAATGATTACTGTTTGGAATGTAGGCAAAGTTTGACTCTAACGTTTCCAACAGATCCTCACCATAAAAGGCTTTTAGCTTCTTCGTTAGTTCATACAAGTTCAAACGATGATCGGTTTTGACCAACTTTTGCTGGCTGAGCAAATAAAGATATGCCGTTTCAAACCATGTATCGGGCTTTGGTTCCAGCCGTTGTTGAAGGAATGTATCAATTTGTTCTGCCAAGTGAACTAACACTTCATGAATCTTGGCAGGGAATCGTTCTTGGAAATGATCCGGACAATTCTTTTGATCAGCGGCGATAAACTCCCGGCTTTTTCCTTGGATGTGAACGGTGCTGTCGAGCAATGGAATGCGATGTTTCGGACACACGAAAACACCCGGCGCTTGGTGGGTCCTTTTCCAATAGGTTTCACCGTACTTTGCCTCGTTTTCTTCGTGACACAACGGGCAAAAGCGAAGAAAACCGGGGCGCAAAATGAAATGACCGTTATGTCCGATAATATTATGCTGCTGTTCCTGGTATTCCAGCATGGTCTGAAAAAGTCTTTCCGCCCTTTCTTTTGGTAGAAACGGAGCATAATAAGGATACATGGTGTGTTGATGGATCCAATCATCCGCTGTCATGTCCCATTGGGGCGGAAGATTTTGAACAAAGGCGTGAATATGGGTTGGCAGGTCGTGTACCGCTCTTGCTTCCTGGTTGCCAAAAACCTCTTTTTTCGTTTGTTCGAATGATTTGTTACCGGAACGGATATGGTACCTGGCAATGACGCTGTACAGCAATTCATCTGGATAGGGGGTTGGAAAGTTGAAAAGCAAACGCATCTTCCTTTACATGGTGAATTCTAAAGCTGGATGACAGATGATCGCTTCTCCTTTTAACGATTCATACGCGTTTAGCCCCGATTCCTTCCCGTTTTTCACCAATAAGCGCATATCATCCGCGCTGTATTCTTTTTCTTTTTTCTTTGCGGCAGGGTTCTTTTTTTGTTCCGGCTGCTGGTTAGATGCCAATGCGAGTGCGACGGCTTCTCGCTTCAAATCGGATAGTTCGGCATCGGACCCTAAATTTTTGACGGCTTCTCCTGCACAAAATTTGGCTAAGCTCGGTTTGATAAATTGCAAATCAAGCAGACTTAGAACCAATGTTTCCGTTACACTTCTTATTTGTTCTTTTTCTATCTGTTTATCTGCTTGTTCATGGAGCCTCATCTGCTCTTCCATCTCGGCATTTGCAATCGCTTCTTCAATATAAGCTTGGATATTGACCGGTCGTAGATCTTCATATTTGGCAAACCTCTTATAAGAGCCTGACCTCAGTGCCTTAATCATCGGTTGGACGAGAGAAAGGTCCGTTTTGGCAACTTTTCGGATTAAACTTGCAGTTACTTGCTCTTTCTTGGACGTAATGGCTTTGACTTGAGCCATCACGAAAAGTTTCACAGCGATGTCTACAATCCCCTGACTTTCATCATAAAGAACGTCGCTAAGCTCCTCGGTGAATTCCAGGTTTTTACGGGTCCAGTTGTATTGAAACATGCCCTTTAACAAAAGCTCCCATCGTTTGTCTTTTTTCATTCGGTCCCATTCAACCGTTCCTTGATCACCCGTTCCCCTTCTTGCCTCACGAAACTTTGTTTGGAGAACGGTAAGTGCTGTCGGCGTTCCAATCAAAATGATGGGAATTCCCACCTCGTTATACAGGCTGACGAAAAAGTTGATCATCCGATTGGAATTTACTCCCTTTGCTGTGGTCAAATTCTGTATTTCATCGATAATCAATGCGCCGATACAATAACTTCTTGCGACTTGTGCCATTTGAGCCACCATCTTGTTTTCGGAATTATGAGTATCCCCAAACTTTTTACTGTAATTGGATCCCATAATTTCATCGACTGCGTTAAAAAATTTGATACAAACCCCTTTTATTGATGTCCCGTCATGAGGGCATTCTACCCGCAAATAGGTGATTTGATGGAACGGAAACCGTTTGCCCTTGTATTTTTTATGAACAATGACTTGCGGATACATGCGTAACGTGTGTTTAATTGCCGTCGTTTTCCCGATTCCGGATACACCGATAATAGAGAGTCCGGAAGCGCTTTTGCTTACGGTACTTTTATGATCAAGCAAATACTCATTATTTTTAATGATGTCATGACCTTCTTTTAAATCAATGGCGAACTCTGGACGAAAGGGGTTTCGGCTAATATAACCCTGTCGAACAGTTCTTGAGAATTTCGCTTCTATTTCAAGATGCTTTTCAATCGGCTGAAAGTATCTAAGTAATCTCTGAATACAATGCAAACGATAATGGGCTTCTAATTCCCTTTCACCCGGATTATAATCCGGGTAGTAGGTCAGCTTTTCCATCGCTTCCGCTCGCGAGTAAATCGGCGGCAGTGCTTCAATTAAGGGGTTGCCGACATAGTCCGGAATCACTTGTTCAATATAAATGGCATCATAGTGTTTTACATTATTCATTTATCGCTCTCCTTTGTGAAATTTTCCTCCTGCTTTTTAAGCAGCAAGTCAATGTCATCTAGAAATTCGTCATCCTCATCCAGCTCTTCCCTTATTGGAACGACCTTTGGCTTGCTACTGTTTTCCTCAGGCTGGGATTCCTTTTTACCCAATTCAAACGCTTCAGTTTTCTGATTTGCCATTTTATCAATTTCCCTGTTTGGTCGGATGCCATTAATTCTTTCCTGCTTGCTTAAGGTAGGGTCATGACTTTCCTTCCATTCAGCCTCGGCTTCATTCACAATATTTTCGATTTCCGTGATTAAATCGATTTTTCCTTGAAGCGAAGTGGTTTCTGCTGCAAGCTTTTTTTCCAATTCTTCATGTCCAAGAAGGTATTCGATCTCATCGCTTGTTTTGTCGAGGTACCGGTCTTGTGACTCAAGCAAATCACATGGTTCAAAACTCATACCATCCTCGCTTGGGATATAGATGAAGTTCATGTTTCTTGGATCATAGGAAATATCCACCTTCCAAGTTCCATTTCTCGCTTTTTCAAACCACATTTCCTTTAATGCTAAGTCACAACCATAATACATATTTTTGAATTTGATGCCCCTGTAAGTAACTGTTGCTTTACCTGTTGGCATTAAATTTAATTTCAAGATGTCTTCAGGATACCATCGAAGTGCACCCATACGTCTTTTCATTCCCCAATTCCAAAGTTCTCTTGGATATAGCGGAACTTCCGCTTTAATCATCGTTACGTCTGGTTCATAATGCTTTAGCCAGTGGTAATTGTTATGATATAGTGCACACTTGATAATGATTTGCGTGAATTGATAGATGTTTAATTTCGCATCCAAACGGTAATCCTTCCCCCCCCTCACCCTGAAGTCTTTATCGATAAATCCTGGTAAGAATGGTTTCACCTTTAAGTTCGTCGTACGGAAATGTTGTTCCACAATCCCCTTCCAATCTGCGCGGAATGCAGGGGGGTGCTCCACTTTGACATGAAAATTGTTCATTAATGTATCAATCATGGTACTTTCTGCTTCACCATGGTCTCCTAATAGCACTTCTGGGAGATGCTGACATTCCCATTCTTCTGGTTGAATATGGATTCCATATTCTTTGCAGAATTTTACTTTATCACTCCCTGTATTCAAAAGCGCCATCATCATACCAATCCAAGAAGGTCCTTCAAGTCCAACATAAATTCCCGCGATCATACGGCTGAAAACATCAATTACCGCATAAATGACAGGTCGACCGATAATCCAATTTTTGTTAAATCGTGAAACCAGGTATACGTCACCAACTGTGGCGTCAATATGAAACCTTGAACCAGGTCCAAACACTTCTTTGGTCGAGGAACCCAAAACGGCACGGTGCTGTAAATCAAATTTCCTTCTTCCTTTTCTTTTGACCGTACGATCCACGATGTTAGTTTCTTTCTGAAGCCAATATTTAAATTGGCGGATGGTTGGTCTTTCTTCGGAAGGAATCGAAATAATTTTCTTTTCCCTCCCTTCAAATTGATAGTCCTCAGTGTAGAAGTCCTTGATCATTAATTCATAAACAGTGGTGAGCGGCATTTCTTTTTCATTCAAATCATACTTCTTTATAGCCGTTCGAAATATTTTCAGTGTTTCTTCATCTACATTGACTCCATCACCAATAACGTGTCTGTCCTTTCTTGGTCTGCCGATTTTTTTCTCACCTAATGTCTTGGATTTCCCCTTCCCTCCTGAGTCTTGATAATCCGGCAACAAAGCATTTTTTACTTTTCCTCTTTGCCAAAATTTTCGAAGCTGTTTATAAACATAGGTATGCGAAATTTTTTGATCTTGCAATTCTTTGATTATTTGTCCTCGCCCACGTTCAAAATATATATCTGGCTCCTTATCCGGTCCTGCAATTTTACTTATGAGTTCCCATGCTTTTTCGCGGAGCTCCTTTTTTTTAGAGGAAAGTTTGGACTCATCAACCGCGCTAAAAAAAGGGTCATGGCTTGATTTGATCGCTGTTTTGTTCTCCAGTTCTTCCATTAAATCTTTCATCTTCCACATACGTGGAAGTGCTTTTTTATCAAAAAGGTCAATAGTAAAGGCGATGATTTCATCAAACCATAAAATTCTTTCAGGAACCTCGGCACCATCTTCCCTTTTAAAAACAATAACGTCTTTAATTGCAATATTCATCCTATTCGCCGATTCCTTTTATTCTCGTCCTTGATTTTAATGATGACTTCAGCTGCCGACTTCATGACATCAAAGCGTTCTTCCATGTTAATTCTAACTTCTTTTTTTGCAATCAAATGTCTAAACAACAGAAGAGAAATTCTGGAGCCGTTCCCTATTTCGCGGTCACATTTATCTAAAATCAATTGAACTGGTTCATCCGTTCCATTTAATTGATTTTTTAACATTTGTATGGCTAAAGGAACATCGATGTTTTTTAATACATGAAAGTCGTTTAACCAGTATGCCGAATGTATCCATGCCATATTAAATGCAAATGCTTTGGACAATTCCTTCTCTGTCACAATCCCCCAGCTCACTCCGTGCTCTTGCCAGAATGTACGTTCAATTTCAAACTTTTCAATCACTCTTGGCTTTTCAAGTTCAGATGACGGTTTAACAGTTCTGGCGATTTCCGACCTCATTCCATTTTGTTCAATTGTGACAAGAAAGTCTGTGGTCATCATAAGTGGAGTTTTACTTTTTTGATCGATTGAATGTTTAATCCCTTTCTTTTCTGCAATTCGTAACGTTTCATCACGACTGATTGGAAACTGTTCACGTATATCGACCACATCGTCCGCCCACTCTAAATAAAAACAGTAGTTTTTCTCCATATCAGACAAGAATTGGTGAATCCGATTGGTTTTCCAGCCAACTCCCTGTGTATCCCGTCCTTTCGAAGAAACATCATGAATGGTGAGCCATGGCTTATAATCCGAAAGTTCTCCTTTTCCTCTTCCTTCTTTTAAATACTTTTGGATTTTTTTCTCATCCCAATCATACCTGTGTTTTGCCATATGAAAAAACCACTCTCCTTGGCTATTAAGCTATTACTTTTAATATGCGCCAGAAAAGTGATTATGATACGACTTTTTTTGTTGTGTCACAACTTTTTTTGTTATGACACGACTTTTTTTGTTATGTCACAACTTTTTTTGTCCTCAACATTTAGCCGAATATTCATCTTCCCGATATAGATTAAGATATTTATAAGTTGGCCGCATTATGTAGGCCACCCGGGCGAACCCTTCCTTCAGCAGCTTTTCTTGAACCGAATCACCATTGACAAACACATAGGCTAATAGACGGCCATAGGAATCCCTGGTGTTCCCCTCTTCAAACTCCAAGGTTAAAGGGCCCTCTTTCACCAACTCATCATTTCTATGAAAAGCTTCTTCTGCATAGGGCTGGACACACATTCCTGGCTTTTTCGATTCAGGGGTATCAACAAGTAAGTACCGAACGGTTTCTACATGACCGTTTATTCTCACTTTAATCGTATCCCCATCAATCGTTTCAACGAGCGATGCCGGAACCTGAACGGATGGAATGGCATCTGTATCTTGCTTATAGATTGGTGAAAATGGCAGGGCTAAAGCGGCTGCCGCTGTAATCATGGCTCCTCCTATGATTTTTTTAAGCATCCATTACCACTCCCTCCGACTCCAAACTTAGGAAACTCCCATATTCCTTGTTAAATCCGAGCTCAATCGTTCCGGTCGGTCCGTTTCGGTGCTTGGCAAGAATCACTTCCACTCTATCCCTTTGCTTGCAATCTCTTGTGTAGTAATCATCGCGATACAAAAAGGCAATCATGTCGGCATCCTGCTCGATTTGTCCGCTTTCTCGCAAATCGGAGAGGATCGGACGCTTGTCCTGTCGGCTTTCAACCCCGCGGCTTAGTTGAGATAGAGCAATGACGACCACATTTAATTCCCGGGCCATCGTTTTTAGGGCACGGCTGATTTCACTGATTTCCGCCTGACGGTTTTGTTTGTTTTTCATGTTGCCCTCGATTAGCTGCAAGTAGTCAATAACGACGAGCATGCGAAACGGTTCACCATACTCTCTCCTTAGTTTTCGAACATTGGACCAAATGTACGGGACATCCATTCCGGCCCGGTCAAAAATATGTAAATTCACCTTGGATAGCTTTCCGATTGTTTTGGTTAACTGCTCCCAATCTTCCTCTTCAAATTCTTTTTTTGGATTCTTCATTTTCAAACTATTAATTTTTCCTGTTGACCCTACCAGCCGTTTCACAAGCTGTTTTTTCGACATTTCCAATGAAAAAATCAGGCTGATATCGTGTTTGGCCGCATTTAGGGCGATATTGAGAGCAAAGGCGGTCTTCCCCACACCTGGCCTGGCACCAATAATCACCAAATCGGATTCCTGGAAACCGCCTGTCATTCGATCCAAGCTGGTAAAGCCGGAAGGAATACCGGCAAGTTCACTGTGTTCCTTTTCGCAATCGTGGAACAAAGTCTCGAGGGATGTTAGAATGTCACTTTGGTCTTCACCCGTTTGTTCGTCCTCAATCGCCATCAGGTCTAAGATTCCGTTACTTAATGTTTTACTGATTTCATCTTCGTAGGCATTCTCCATGATTTTACCAGCGACCTCAATCGCTTTTCTTTTTTGGTGGTACTCCTTGACGAGTTTTTCATAGAAAGAAAAATGGGCCGTCGTTGGTACATTGCCTGCCAATTGGCTAATATAACTAACTCCGCCCAACTCCTTAAGATTTTCGATTCCGATTTCATCCATAAGCGTGATGATGTCGATAGGCATTCCTTTCTCGTCAAGGCGGCGGATCGCGGTATAAAGCTTCCGTAAATGCCAAGAGTAGATCTGTTCCGGCTTAATGGTACACTCCTTAACCAATCCTCCCTCAAGAAAGAACGAGCCGATCAGTACTTCTTCGGCCTCCTTATTAAATGGGCCAAGCTCCTCCATGCTTCTCACCCCCTCATAATCCCTAATAGGTCTCTCATCTTCGCCAGTTCTCGCTGCACAACTTCCGGTCTGGCCGGGACGAGTCTTGCTGTAAAGATCCCCTTTGTTTCATTCGGGGACGGTACCACCTGCTTAGATTCGGATTTTTGGATCAGGTCGGCCACTTTTGGTGGAAAGGAACTTCCTGTTACATAAGCAAACAGATTTTCCTGAATCTCTTCTATCGAAAAATCCTTTAACACTTCATGCCAAAGGTTTAATTTTTCTTGATCAACGATAAACTGGTCATAGAAAACTTTGATTTTTTTCAGCAATTCAAACGTTTCGCGCTTAGTCATTTAGATCAAAATCCTCCTCCAGAATTGGTTTCCCGCTTGTTTTCTGGTTCAGATAGGATTCAAACTTTGGACCAAATAACGTTTCCGGTCTTAAGAATTTGCTCATACGCGGGTCTGACAGCCATTCGGAAGCCTTTTTATCGATCACTTTCTTAAAATCTTCAACGGTAAAGCCCTCACGCCATCTCGCTTGGATCAGGTCCTTTGTTTTTCGTGTTGTCGGTTTGTAGGATGCAAAGGTTGCTTGATTAAGGTGGGTGATGATCTCGACATAAAGGGGTTGATTCTCTGTTGTATTCTCTGAAGTACTCTCTGTTATTGCTTGGTTCAGACTTGCTTCCTCCACCGTCTCATCTACATCCATCGATGACTCATCTTGAGTCTCGGAGGATTCAAGTTGAATAGACTCCAATTCTTCTATTTGTTGGTAGTCAATCGTATACCATTTCGTTTTATCCATTTTCGTCGAATTCCAATTTCCCGAAATTAAATATCCTTGTTTCTCGAGGGAATGAATAGCCCGCTTGATGGTACTCTCTGACCAGAACGTGAATTGCTTCTTCCAATCCTTATAGGTGTTGAAAATCCACTTTCGACCTTCAATCAAATGATTGCTTTTCGAAACCCAATAATGAATTTGCTGCAAAATGATTGCCTCATTTAAACCAAGCCTTGCTGCGAGTGTCGGACTCACCATCAATGGGTTCTCATTAATAAGTAATTTGCTCATATGCTTATCCTCCTTTTACGCTTGCTGCTCGACGAATGACTGTTTTACTGATTGATCAATCGATCGTCTCACTGCTTTCACTATATAAATAGAAATCTAGATGGAAAAAGGACATGCTAGCTGCAAAATATTAAAAAAAAAACGAAACATTTGTGTCTTAGGTGCTTTCCTTTGATAGGCAGCATGCCTTTTTCGCTCCTGCTCGATTGTTAATTCTGACCGATTTTGTGATGGCTTTCCTTGCGTTTTCCTTTAAATTTATACTCTCCCTTTACTTCCACAATGGTGATCCCTTTTTTTCGTTCCACCATTAAGCTGTTCGGGTATTTTATATTCGTTGTGATTTTGTCTCTTAAACCCTCAGCCGTCCGTCGTTTTTCCCGAAAGGCTGATTCCTTCATTTCCAATTCAAAGGTGTGGCCATTGCTTAAGGTTATGAGTGTTCTTTTTAAGCCCTTTGGCAGGGTTTCGCGAATATGGTTCAGTACAAACCAGACACAATCCTTCTTCTTATAGGACTTCGTCGGAAACAGCCAAATATCCAATTCACCATTCATTTTAATCGGATACATCTTCCGGTTATCCCCAAGAAGATCTTTGGAACTGTCGAGTGCACCTTTTAGATTAGAACCGTATTGTTTTAATGATTCATCGATCAGCTTTTCAGGCGACATCGCGACTAGAAAGCTGTCGTCTCCTTCGATGACGAACGTATAGAATTCTCCATGTTCATAATAAACCCCATATAAGAGAATGGTTTTTCCGTTTATCAAATAAGTGGATTTGATTGTCATTGTTAGCCCTCCTTTAAATTTTTCATGATTGCTTTTTTTAAAATAAAGGGTATACTAACATAGTTGGTATACCCAACTAGCGAGAACCCATGGACGACGTCTGCCAGGACTTATCCGTCTATGGGTTTTTTAGTTTTTCCTTCACATCCGCCTCACCTCCTTATTTGCCCCAAGTGATTCTCTGCCTTGAATCATTTGACCACTATTGGAAATAAACCTCTCATCTGTAATCCATCACAAAAAACGATATCCTAGTCCCTAAATACTAGTAAAGTCTCATAAAATTCCATTTATTTGACTTCGACCTCATTATATCGTTTATGATTATTCTTGCAACCTCAGTGAATAAAGCGCTTGCATTCTCATTTACCTTTCTCAATAGGGTTAATTCTAAATAGTGGAAAGAAATATTGACAAAATTTATTTTATTAGTATAATATTTCAGTTTTTTTGAAATAACATGTTTTTTGGCGTAAAATCAGTCGAAAACAGCAGAAAAAAATAGAATTTTGGTAAAATATGATAGATTTATGAATTTTGATAATATTAGCTTTTTAGCCAAAAAAAGCATTAATCATTATTCAAAATTTAAAAAACGGAAGGTGAGCTCCACCTTCCGTTTGGATTACAAAATTTTTCTTAGAAATAAATGGTTAATTACTAAGTAGTGTTGGTATTGTCACAAACTCGTAGCCTTTTGCTCTCAACTGATCAATGATTTGAGGCAGAGCTTTCAATGTCCCATCCAGTTCTCCTGAACGCACTGCAGCGCAGTGTTGAAGAATGATTCCCCCCGGCGAAATGTCCTTCATTACATGTTGTAGAATAGCTGGAGCCGATGTTCCTTTAAAATCAAATGTGTCTACGGACCAGTCAATGATACGATACCCAAGCTCGTGGATCAGTATTACATCTTCGGCACTCACCTTTCCATAAGGTGGTCGAAACAAGTTGCTTTGCTTTCCCGTAATACGCTGAATCTGGTGAGCTGTTGAAACAATTTCTTTCGTCATCTTTTCGTTGGAAAGTGTATATAGTTTCGGATGATCCCAAGAGTGATTCCCAATCGCATGCCCTTCGCTAACGATACGTCTCGCCATATCTGGATAAAGTTTGACTTTCTTTCCTAGCATAAAAAAAGTTCCTGGTACTCCCTTTGCACGCAATATGTCTAAAATCCTTGGCGTATAGTAACGATCTGGTCCATCATCAAATGTGAGCGCCACTCGTTTCTGCTTAGGATTCCCCTTATAGATCACTACGCCTGGAAATTGATTGGAAAGGCTTTGCGCCTGCTGCCTATGCTGTGCTTTTGATAATCCGAGTTCGACATCGTTCCCACTTTTCAGTGACATTGATTCCTTTTTCTGTTCAGACGTACATCCAAAGAGAGAAGCCAAACAAAAGAGAAAACAGAATAAAAACGTAATAGTACCACGATTCATAAAATCACCTGTCCACAAAATTTATAATACCAATATAGTTTTTGTATTATTTGTTAAGATAATTCTTTCAACACACATATACAAAAACAAATAAGACTATATTCAGGTTAATGAATAAAGTAAAAAAGAGCATAGATTGCCGAATCCAATGCTCTTTTTATGAGATATACTACGATAAATATTTGCTGATTTATATGCATTTCCTTTTCATTAATAAATGACCGTAATCTTCATTCACCCTTTAAATTTTATTTTTTTGCTAAAAACTGAAAAATGGCCGAGAAGTCATGTTCGGCTAATCCTTGTTGTTTAGCTATCGCATAAATTTCCTTTGCGACATTGGCACTCAGTAATGGCATGTTTTGTTCATATGCTGTTTGGGATACAAGCTGTAAATCTTTTTGCATCAACTTTAACGGGAAATCAGCAGCGTAGTCGTTCTGAAGAATTTTATCCTTCTTCCCCTTCAATGCAGGAGCTGTTACAGGTAAGTTTAGAAGTGTTTCTACAACGGTTTCTTTTGCTAACCCAAGTGCCTCCCCGAGATTCACTGCTTCTGCGAAGGCTAACATTGATTGAGCTAGCATCAAATTAATCACTAGCTTAATGGATGTCCCCTTCCCTGTTTCCCCCTGATATAGGACTTGTTTCCCCATCGCTTCCAATATGGGCATTACTTCGTTTAGATCTTCCTGATTCCCGCCAACAAAGAAAACCAATTCTCCTTTTTCAGCTGGACCCCTTGTTCCTGACACAGGTGCATCCAAAAAGCGTATATGACGTTTTTCCGCCTCTAACGCCATTTTTTGTGTAAACCCGGGATCAACAGTACTGCAGTCAACCCAAAGACTGCCTTCTGTCAATTGATCCAAAAAACCATTTTCACCTAAAGCTACTTCTTCGACGGCTTTTGGAGTTGCGAGCATCGTAAAGATTATTTTTGACTGAGCAGCCACTTCCTTTGGTGAATCTGCCCATTTAGCCCCTTGTTGAAGGAGGTGATCCGCTTTTTGTTTTGTTCGGTTATAAATAACTAACTCCTGGCCGCTTTTAAGCAAGTTCCCAGCCATTCCGCTGCCCATGATTCCTAATCCTATAAATCCAATCAAACGAAACATCTCCTCTTCTTGTATAACCATATACATTTTATTTTAACTATCACTCAGAATGTATATTCGCAATATATAACATATTGTAAGTGTATCGAAGTTCACATTAAAGTTAATTGATTAATGACAAAAAAGAGTGGCTGTCACCCTTCATAGAGGTTTTTAAAGAAATAAGAGGAATGATTTTTAAAGGTTATGAAAATGTGGAAAGGTAACATTGAGGTATTAATTTGAGAAAGAGGATTAAGTAATGGTGGATTTATAAGCCCCTGGTTTGATAAATAAGCGGAGAAACCTCTCTTAATTTGGAAATAGCACTTAAAATAGCAAAAATAGACGGAGAGATTCCGCCTATTGACTCGAAAAACATGAAAATGGGGGATTTTCCGTTGCATAACCGGAAATCCTCCGTTTATTTACCCCGAAACGAGCTCCATTTTGCAAATAACTGAAAAATCTCCGCTTAAAATATCACTGGTTACTCAATTAAAGATAAGAATACTTATGTTTCTAAGCATTTTTATAAGGTAAATTGTCAATCAAATTGAGGTTAAATTTGTGGGGTATAACAGCCATTGTACCCCTACAATTGGGGGTGTATTTCCCTATTCCACCCAAATGGCTTTACACCAATAAAAAATGAGTGTCAATTTCATATACAAATTGGCACTCATTTTAACTTACATTTATCCCGTTAGAAAAATAGCATCCTTTTTAATTACATTGTGTAATATGACCAGTTATAAAAACCTATCCTCTCATTTATGGCTGTACCAAATAGGTTTTGTTATCAGCGATGGCAAACAGGGTATTGTTTTCCACCTTCATCACTTCGTTCTCCGGCAAAGAATAGGTTTTCTTTTTGGTCGAGTTATAATACATGTGGCTGTTGACCAAAAGAACGTTTCCATCCTTGGTAATCGCGACTTTGTCAGGATCCTCCGGGTGGGTCAAAGTGTTAACTTTCCTTTCTTTCCCTTTATTCATTACGTAAACGTCGATCACCTTTCCCTCACCATTCAATTCTCCGTAGTAAAACGAATCGTCATAAACGGCAAGCGGTACACTGTTGGACTTCACCATAGTGTCCATCATGTTTTCCCTTTTCCATATCGTATGGTTTTCGTTGCAGTAGAACAACTGGTTGACAGTCGAGAGCATCATCGGTCTTTCGATATAATTTTGATTCAGCGGGACGAGGGTAAACGTTCCATTTGTATCAAAATGATACATTCTCGTAATATGATCATTGCCGATTAGTGTATAAACATCGTTCGTATAAGGACTGTAGACAATCGATTTAAATGTGCTGGTATTGGTTACAGGGCTAAAGGTCATGATTGTCCTTTCAGGTTGGGAACCAATAGTATATGTTTTGAGCGTAAGGGAATTTTCTCCTGATTTATCTCCAATAAAAAGGGAATCGTTCCCAATCCATTTTAAATAGACGATTTGATATTCATCTGCTGTTGAATAGACATTTTCATGTGTTGTCATATTCATCACATGCAGTTCGTTATTTTCATTCACATATGCAGCTAATTGATGATTGTCGGAAATCGAGATGAGCTTAGCTTTTTCATTTGCAGCAAGCGTCATCTTTACGTTTTTCGTTTCTGGAGCGTTTTGCGCTGATGTGTTTTTATTTTCTAGAATACTATTGTAATGATATAAAACACCGAATTCCGCCCCTGTAATCAATAACAAGGCTAGTAAAAAATATTTCATTTCTTCCTCCTAGTGTTCCGGCATGACGACAAAGCTGGATGCAATTTTCCGTTCCCCCAGCACGTCTGTCGGCTGATTCACAAGTACACCGTCTTTTACCATCGTGGAGCTAGAACCTCCGTCTAAGTTCGCCGCATTGACGGCTCCGTATTTAAGCATTAAATTCATCAGGTCATTTAAGGAAGCGCCCAGATTGTTCATCCCGTGCACAAGTCTTCCGTCGGTCACAATCATGATGACCGTTCCGTCTTCTCTCTGGCCGATAGCCGTCCGAGGGGCATACCCCCATCCACCGTCTCCTTTCACGACACCTTGACCATTTTTAACTAATACAGGTCCGAAAGTTAACGCTTCAGTCACATGCATATTCATCAATTCTTCAGGCGAATAGGCTCCTACAACCAGCACTCCGTTTTTTGTAAAACCTACGATGGGGTTCTTCCTGCTGCTTGTTTTAGTGATAAATTGCCCTTTATGGATCGTGGTTCCTAGCGGGATGCCTCCCGTCCCCTGGTAAGCAACATCTTGAAAGGCTCCTCCGTTGATACCGGCAACCGCACCAGCATCATTCACCATTTCACTCACGGTTTCGCCTACATGCCCTTTATATTTTGTGACCTGGAGATTGATTCGTTTAGGGTCATGGACCAGCATGATTTTAGCGGAAAAAGTAGAGTCTTTGTAATTTTCCACCTCAATCGAGGAATCACTCACATTCTGAAACCCGCCTCTTAATAAAGAAGAGCTTCCGGAATCTGTTGGCAGTTGGGTGAACATACTTGGTGTTGAATTATTTAATTTCACAGTCCACAGTGAGAGCGGTCCCAAATATTGCTCATGCATGGTGGTGGAAATCGCCCCAATCACATAGTTTCTCAGATTCGGAAACGGTCCGTGAAAGATTAGAAGAGAACTTGATATCCATGTATAAATTGCCGTCAATATAGTCAATAAAGAGAATTTTAGAACTCTCAATGTTAGTCACATCCTTTTTTCTTTAATAGATTATCATAAAAAATAAATCTTCCATATTTCTTCATGAAATATTAATAAAAGATGACCATGAACCTATGGTTCAATAACAAAAAATGGGATTCGCTGCTGCGATCCCATTAATATCTCTTGCCCCTGTTTAGGTTTTAATTTTTTGGCCTAATAGTGTTGGTACTGTAACAAACTTGTACCCTTGTTGCTGCAAACTATTAATAATTTTCGGCAATGCGTTTAGTGTTCCATTCAGTTCTCCCGGACGACCACCAAAACTATGTTCGAGAATAATCCCACCTGGTGAAACCTCCTTCTTTACAGTTTGGAGGATGACGGTCGCTGAATTACCTTTCCAATCTAATGTGTCAACGGACCAGTCAATTATGCTATACCCAAGATTGTGGATTATGCCCAATTCGGCTGGGGCTAATCTTCCGTAAGGCGGGCGGAACAAAGTAGTTCGACGGCCCGTAATCTGCTGAATTTCATTTTGTGTAGCAACAATTTCTTGTGTAATTTGTTCGTTTGAAAGTTTCCAAAATTCCGGGTGATCCCATGAGTGATTCCCAACAGCATTGTGATCATCCACAATACGCTTTACCATTTCCGGAAACCGTTTGGCCTGTTTTCCTACTATAAAAAATGTTCCTGGTACTCCATTCGCATGTAAGATGTCCAAAATCTTAGGTGTATAGTAATTATCCGGCCCATCGTCGAATGTAAGAGCCACCTCTTTAAGGCGGGTATTTCCCTTATAAAAAACAATATTTTGGAACTGCCGAGCAGGGCTCGTTACCAATTTTCGATGCTGTATTTTTGGCAAACTGTAATCTGCTTCTTTTCTGTTGACTGCTGCTACTTGTGAACTTACTGTACTCTCCGGTATAGATATACTGGTAAAAAAAGCGGCCATGATCAAGAGCAATAATAAACATAATGCCATTTTTCTTGGATTCATCCTAACATCCCTATCTTTAGGTATTGTAAAATCAGTATATTGTTGAATTGATTTATAATGCCATTTGATTTTTTATTCTGCAGTTGCTGATAGGAACAATCCTTATTCTTTATCTTTTTCTACTCTATTTATTATATATTCGATTCCAATAATCTGTATTAATAAAATTTAAATTCCATACAGCAGACCCTCCAAGGTGATATTGGCTAATCAAATTCAAATAAATGTTAAATGATTTTACTGTCGGTAACCAAATTTTATAATGGAGGTTATTCGCAAAATAAGAAATATAATACTCTCCTAAAGTCGAATCCCAAGTTAAATTTCTGTGATTTTGTTCTGCTAAACTTTCAACATATTGAATAGGTTCAGCAGGATCCTTTACAATACTGCCTTGCTGATTTTGTTCCCATATTCTTGTATACGTAGGTAGTCCTAAAATTAGTTTTTCAGAAGGAATTCCTGTTTGGATAAATTCCTGTAAATTCTGGTTTAACCATGGTAAGGATGTAACTGGACCAGGGACGGGATCACTGGACCAGTGCTGATCATACCCCATAAATATAATATAATTACAATATTTACCGATTACAGTGTGATCAAATGGTGATTGATTATTATTTTTTCCATTTGGATCCGGAGGTAGATCAATCGAAAGAATAATAGAAGTTTTGTTTAGTTCAGCCGATAAATTTTTAATAAATTGGGAGAATGCTTCACGATCTTCTTTACTTACGTTTTCTATATCTATATTGACCCCATACCAATTATGAATAAGAGCTACTTGGTGAATTTTTTTAATCAAATCCAGAACTTTCTTCTGATTTATCAGGAATGCATGCACTTTCGTTTTTGTATCAGTGTTCATAATGATTCGAGCCCAAACCATTTTTCCTTGTGCTTGAATGGAGTTCGTTACAGTAGAGTTGGAAATAACTTGTAGGTTATATTGATTGTCGATCGTTGCTAATGCTGGTGACACAACTTTTAGATTCTTATAACCAGTTAATTCTGGAAGACTTTGATTATTTGCAGAAACCCAGCCAATGGTTACCGATTGCTTTAGAACAGACTCTAATCCATTTTGAAAAGTAGTGGAGTTTTGCTTTTGATTTGATTGGTTAAATAAATCATGATAGTGAGCAACATGCCCAGTCCAATAAACAATAATACTTGGGATAACCATAATGATAAAAAAAAGGGAAAGGAAAAATATCCAGACTGATTTATGTGAAAGAAGCTTGCTGGATTTAACTTTAAAATGATTATAGTTATTCGTGATCAATCCCTCTCTTTCCAACCTAGCTATTATTTCAATGATCTTGTATTTGCCATATTTCCCTTTTATTTATATGTAAGTGAACAAGTTAAAGAACAAAATCTATTAACCACCTATTTTTGTGCTATTTTTGGAAAATTCAGTAATTTTTACTCATTTTGTAATTTTTACAAGTTTAGTATAATGGTAATACACCAAGAATTAACCTTAGGTCAAAAAGTCAGGCTTAAGGGGGTGAGAAACTATGTTAAAGGACATTTTTTTCTCAGTAGTAATTGGTGGGACGGTTGGGCTTCTTGGTCATGTTCGGAAAAATGGGAAAATCATCATGCCTCGAAAAACAAAAAAGTTCATTTATCTAGGCTTTCTTGAAGAAATGCTTCTCGGTGCAATTTCATCGCTTCTCCTCATGCTTTATTTAGCTCCAATTTCATCAATAGAAAAAGTGTTGGTTGGGATCATTGCAGGGATTGGTGGAGATGCAGTTCTTATTAAAGTTAAACTCTTAAAAAAGTCCACTAACATAAAATGATCCAAAATATCCTGTATAGGATATGATTCCTTCCGTGAAGACAGTATGAGAAACAGCATACTGTATATCATTGAGGGAATTTTATGTTGGGCCAAAAAGGACAAACGGCCCCTTAAATATATCCATTATTTTGAAATTATAAATCATCCTGAAGTTATTTAGTTTACATAACTATATTATAATACCCCTTTTGAACATGGCATCAGCATATCCAATCATTTCAACAAGACCAAATAAATTCAGACCAAAAAATTTAATAAATTGTTCATCTTTTTTCCGTCCACTCCCTGCATATAATTTCTCAAAGTCGAGATAAAAAGGAGGCGAAAAACATGGATGAAAACAATGAACTTCAACCGGAAACCACCCCAGAAACCTCTCCAGAACTAGCCAGAAATCCAGAACCAGATTTTAAAGCCCAAATGAAAAAGGAATTAAAGGAAGAATTGAAGCAAGAATATATTCAACGCAAAAAGAAAAAAGTATACAAATTATTTAAATATTTGATTGTCTTTCTTTTGGGACTGTTCATCGGACTTCTTGTGGGTCATCATCATAATGGATACCGGCATGGAGGCTATATGATGAACGGTAATTATAAGATGGAAATGCAGCATAAAATGCAAATGGGGAAACATAACGGTCCATGAACCAATACAAAAAGCACAGCATAAATCATGTAATAAAATCGCGTGGTAAGGCTATTGTAGAGTTTTATAATTAGATTAAGTACATTTAGAGTGCAGATTCCAAATCAGACGCAAGTCGAGTAATAAAAAAGTTGATTTTCCTCATTTGGAAGATCAACTTTTTCTACTTTGTGAAGACATGTACTGAACTAACTCCCTGCCTGTTAGTCAGTCAACAAGTCAAAAGATCGGCAATTCCACCATAAAAGTGGTCCCTTCATTTTCTTTACTTCTTACATGGATGCTGCCGTTATGCAAATCGATAATGGTCTTGACGATTGATAGCCCCAGCCCGGTTCCCTCGACCGTTCGGGTACGTGCCTTGTCTGCCCTATAAAAACGTTCAAATATTTGACCTAATTCATGATCATTCATGCCGATTCCTGTATCTTCAAAAGCTACGATGACTGATTCTTCCTTCTGATCGATCGATATCTCAATTGTTCCATTTGGTTTGTTGTATTTTATAGCATTGGCAAGGAGGTTATCCCAAACCGTATTAAGCAAGGATGGATCGCCGTCTATCTCTATATCCGGCAAGGAGTAGCTAAGCATAATCTCCTTTTCACTTATAGCCCATTGATAATTTCGAACCAATTCCTTCAATTGTTTTCCGAGATTATAGGTTTTTTTCTTCATAATATCCTCATTTCGGTCTAATGAGGACAGGAGCAGCAATTGTTTTGTTAAGGTCGAAAGCCTGCTGATTTCACCGTTAATGATTGATACATATTGGCTTCTTTCTTCTTTGCTTAAAGATTCAGTATTTAACAGGGTTGTATATCCTTTTATATTAGACAGAGGTGACTGTATATCGTGGGAAATATTCGAAATAAATTCCTTTCTCATGTCATCTATTTGTTCCAATCTTCTCGCCATCCGCAAAAAACTGTTGGAAAGTTCTCCAATCTCATCATGACGGGACACATTCATTTTGACATTAAAATCTCCATTTGCCAGCGATTTTGTCGCTTTTGTAAGGTTTGAAATCGGTTTTACTAGATACTTTGTATTAATCACAACCATAACAATGGTCAACGTAATGGCGATTCCCAGAATCCAGCCGAATAAAATGTGCATCTCATTGAAAAGGAATTGGATGTCTGGTCTGATAAAAAGAGCAAAGGTTTTTCCATTGTACTTCAATGGTACCCCAATCGTATTTTTAAGTTCATTGGCAAAAAAGCCTGTAACAAAAGTCCCTTGTGGAAAATGAAGCATACCATGAAAAATCTGACCATTTAATACTTCCTTTTCAGTTGAAACAGAAAGACTTTGATCCCGAAAAGGCCTACCAAAATAGGTTTTGTTTCGGTTGGTTTCTACCAGACACATTTGATAGCCAACTTTAGAAATGCTATCCAAATACTGTGTTAAATTTGTTTTAGGGTGACCCTCGACAAATTCAGCAATATCCAACGCGACTTTTGTATTTTTATTGTCATTATAAGGTTTTAACTTTTGTTGATAATAGAAATTTGAAATGACAAAGGCTAAGATAAAGCTAATAAACATCATTCCAATGGTTATGACAATAAATTTCACATAAAGTGTTTTCATAAGCGTTGGGACTCCAATAAATATCCCACCCCACGTACTGTTTTGATTTGAAAATCATCTGTCATTTTATTAAAACGGTCCCTTAATCTTTTGATATGAACATCTACCGTTCTTGCATCACCTTCATAATCCAAACCCCAAATTTGTTCAATTAAATGTTCCCTGGAAAACACTTGTTTAGGATTCAACATGAGATAAGATAATAGCTCGAATTCTTTTAACGGCAAGAGCAATGTGCGGTTGCCTACCCGAACTTCATAGCTCTTTTTGTTAATAGCGGTATTCCCAATTTTCAGTATGGATTCATCCGTCTGGTGATCATATCGTCGCAGCAATGCTTTGATTCGGAAGATTAATTCTTTGGGTTCAAATGGCTTGGTGAGATAATCATCCGTTCCCGCTTGGTATCCTTGCTCCTTATCCTCAATTTCACTTTTGGCTGTTAAAAGGAGCACTGGAATATCATACAGTGTTCGAATCTGTTTCGTAAGAGTGTATCCATCGATAAATGGCATCATCACATCCACTACGGCTAAATCACAGGCAGCCTTTTTCAATATTTCTAATGCTTCCATACCGTCTTTTGCTTGGAATACATGGAAGCCCTGTTCAGATAGGTGAATATTCACAAGCTTTATTATATTAACATCGTCATCCACAATTAAAATATTGGTCATCTATTTTTCTCCTATACTTTTTGCACTATCTGTCCGTCACTCATTTTAATGATATGATCAGCAAATGCAAGCATTTCTTCGTCATGTGTCACCATTAATGTAGCAATGTTTAGTGTTTTCGTTAAATCTCGGATTAACGTCATCACATCTTTCGATCGTTTTGAATCCAAACTTGCAGTTGGTTCATCTGCAAAAAGAACTTTTGGTTTATGGATAATGGCACGGGCGATCGCAACCCGCTGCTTTTCACCGCCGGATAATGAGGCAGGATAGGCATTCTTCCGATGATTCATTTCAACCCATTTCAAGATTTTATCAATTTCATTTTTTTGTTCACGTTTCTTTATTTTCGATTCAGCTACATCCAACATCAGCATCAGCTGCTCTTCTACTGTCAGGAAAGGAACGAGATGTGCGAATTGGAAGATAAAACCAAATTGAGTCGCCCGTATTTTTCGGACTTGTTCTGATTTCATCGCCGTTATATTTTTCCCTTCGAATCGGACTTGCCCATCTGTAGTGGACTGGAGTCCGGCTGCTATCGTAAGGAGGGTACTTTTACCGGAGCCTGAAGCACCAACTAATGCTGTAATCTCACCTTCACTAAGCGAAAGATTAACCCCTTTTAGGATTTCCTCTTTCACTTCACCGTTTGTAAAAGTTTTTCTCACTTCATCTATTGTAAATATTTCCATCTTAAACCTCTCCTTGTTGAATTGCGTGTAATGGTTCGACTTTTTTGATTTGGATACCTGAAAGAGTAGCTCCGACAAATCCAATCATAAGGAAAACAAATGACAATTGTACGGTTGTTTCAGGGGTTAAGCTAAAAGGCATACCTTTAGGTGCAATCCGATTAAAAGCCTGACTAAGTGCAATAGAAATGCTAAGAGCAATCACCGTAATCCAAATCATCTGCGTCCACATCATTTTAAACAAGGTACTGGTCTTAACTCCAAGCGCCTTAAGAATACCATATAAACCCATTTTTTGAACATTCATCATGTAGAAAAAGATTGCAAACAGCATTCCGCTAATGACAACTAAAAACCAAATAATCATATTTAGGGACATTTGCTCTGCTTGATAACTCGAAATTGTATTAAGAAACTGATCCTTCGAAAAGGAATCCATCCCTGCGAATGTTTGTGTTGAATTCCCTCCAGGGATGAAAATCAATTGCATTTCATTAAGCCTGTAAATTTCTTTGTAGTCCTTCATACTGACATAGGCGACTGGAGCATGGCTGAATTTGCTGTGCTCTACAAAGCCTTTAACAATAAACTTGCCATTATATTGATTTGTGGTTAATGCATCTCCAACCTTTATACCAGCATCTTTCATCGAACGGTCCAGTATGATTTCCCCTTTTTTTACGTTTTTAAATAACTTTGAATCGGTCGATGCCACAAAAGCAACGCTTTGTTGCTTACCATCAGAATTATTTAAAAATCCCATTTGAATGGAAAATGCAGCAGCATCTTTTTGTTTGTTTAAAATTTCTTTCTGGAGACTGTTATCGATTCTTGACAAGCTGTAGGTTTTAGCTGCCTCTTTCGTCATATAAAATTGCCCGTCAGGCAAATCTTTTATTAATCCTGCACTTTCTTTTGATAATCCATTTGCCAAGCCGGAAATAATAAACGTTAATAAACTAATGAGAAAAACAATTGATCCTAAAATTAAAAATCTGGATTTATTTTTTTTCATTTCTTTCCATGCAATGTTCATCTTCATTCCCCCACACTCGTTTTAACATCTTTAGTTTATAATCGCTATGTGAATGGAACATGAACAAGAAATTACATTTTGAACTTAAATTCTCTTTCACATAAAAATCCCCTTAAAATAAGGACAGATTTTTGTTTTTATCTTCATTATCACATAAAAAAGGGCATCGGAAATTTCCATGCCCTGTTTTTTGCTTATGAAATTTGTGGTCAGCAAGTTCCTTTGTGTTGCTGGTCTTCGGATTAAAATGGCTCGATGGCTTTCTCGTTTTTACCGGTTTGAGGCTGATTTTCAATATTTCTTGCTTCGGCTTCTTTGGGAATTTCTTTAAGGCGTTGATTTACTTCCTCAACTTGAGTAGTATTTCGCAATTCATCCATTTTCAAAAACCTCAATTCATTAAAATATTGTTGATAAACATAATATGCCGCAGTGATGAAATTTTTATGACTGGTGAATCAGACCGACAATATTTAAATTGGCGAAAGATCGGAGACGAAAATTAAGTTATATAGGCTAGTGATTTCTAATTTTTTCAATCATTTGTTTGATAACGGATGGACCTGACTCTTGCGGATAAAAAACGATAGCAATTACTAACGTTAAAAGAATGATCCCTATCCAGGCCATAGTAAGAGGAGCAGCTTTTAAATTACGAGTAGAAATAAATCCAATTATGAGAATCACAGAATTTACTAAAAATATCATTGGAAGAGCTACAATCCTCCCAAGACCTGTATAGGGAAAAAACCATATTAATATGAAAAAAGTTATTATTGTAGGTAAAATTGCAGCTAAATAGTATGAGAAAAGTTTGACCCCAATCACATTATCACCTTTCTTAATAGAAAATTATTGACCGATGTAAGGGAATCTTTGTCAAGTCCCTGCGTTTTAAAAAAACAAATTGGAATTATGAAACACATATTTTAAAAAACTGACTATGTAGTTTATATTTTAATTGTTTTTTATTAAAATGTATAGAAAAAAAAGCCATTTTTTCCAAATGACTTTTTTACTTAACTTTTATACAAAAGGTATATACTTGTCTTCCGTATGTTTAACGTCCACTTTATCCAAGTAAACATTAATTTTGTTACTTTGCTTTGCCTAATTGCTATTTGTGGCACGTAGGACCTTTCTAGGTGACTGGGTTGCTTTGCCTGATTTCTTTTTCGGGCACGTAGAACCTTTCTAGGTGACCGGTTGCTTTGTCTGGTTGCTTTTTCGGGCACGTAGAACCTTTCTAGGTGACCGGTTGCTTTGTCTGGTTGCTTTTTCGGGCACGTAGAACCTTTCTAGGTGACCGTTTACTTTACCTGATTCCTTTTTCGGGCACGTAGAACCCTTCTAGGTGACCGATTGCTTTGCCTGATTTCTTTTTCGGGCACGTAGATTCTTTCTAGGTGACTGGTTGCTTTGTCTGGTTGCTTTTTCGGGCACGTAGAACCTTTCTTGGTGACCTGTTGCTTTGTCTAGTTGTTTTTTCAGGAACGTAGAACCTTTCTAGGTGACTGGTTGCTTTGCCTGATTTCTTTTTCGGGCAAGTAGAACCTTTCTAGGTGACCGATTGCTTTGCCTGATTCCTTTTTCGGGCACGTAGAACCTTTCTAGGTGACCGGTTGCTTTGTCTGTTTGCTTTTTCGGGCACGTAGGACCTTTCTAGGTGACTGGTTACTTTGCCTGATTCCTTTTTCGGGCACGTAGACCTTTCTAGGTGACCGGTTGCTTTGTCTGTTTGGTTTTTCGGGCACGTAGAACCTTTCTAGGTGACCGATTGCTTTGCCTGATTCCTTTTTCGGGCACGTAGAACCTTTCTAGGTGACCGGTTGCTTTGTCTGGTTGCTTTTTCAGGCACGTAGAACCTTTCTTGGTGACCTGTTGCTTTGTCTAGTTGTTTTTTCAGGAACGTAGAACCTTTCTAGGTGACTGGTTGCTTAGCCTGATTCCTTTTTCGGGCACGTAGAACCTTTCTTAGTGACCTAAACCGAATCCTGAATGACCGAGAATAAATCACTCACATTTTTAGGAATTATTCCTTTTGGCTTTTGTAACTTTTTCAGCCAACTGATTTATGAATTCATTCATTCCCAAACCATTAGCTTTATTAAACACAAGTAAATGATTGAATCTGTCTTAAGCTTATACCCATATAAACCCATCTAAATCCAGTCCAACGCCATCCTGACACAGAGTTTCGACCAACATGGGTTGGATAAAACCAAAATTGCTGAAAACCTCTTAGCCAAATATACGTATATCTGAATAAACATCTTCTAATACTACCCGGATCTACTGCAAATGGCTGTACCCCTGCTTGTTGTGTTTGTGTAGGAACAAAAGACGGCGGTGGTGATGTCGGCGGTCCAGCACTTGGCCCATGGCCAGGTGGTGCAAACGAAGGCGGTCCGGCGCCTGGTCCATGGCCAGGTGGGGCAAACGGAGGCGGTCCTCCATGTAGTCTCTCATCAATAAATTCAGGGTAATAATCCTCCGCTTGGTACGGAGTGAAATATAAATAATCTTCTTGGCTATATGGATAGTAACCATGCTGAGGGATATGACTAGGATACATAAAAGCACTCCTTTACTTCTTCATCTCACATCAGCATATTCCGTAGTCATTCACCTATCAGCTTGTTCTCCTAAAAATGGGTATTTAATTGAATAATTAATAAAAATTCCTGAAAAATCGGGCTTATTCTTTTGATTATTTAACCTAGCTAGATGCATACCCTAGAGTGTAGCCGATATACATCTTTATCCTTTGTGAGCATATAGATAGATCTTAAGAAGCGTAATCTCAAACAAAATAAAAAGCCCTTTAAAAGGGCTTTTTCTTATGGCTCTAATAAACGAATGATGAGCCAACGATGATTAATAAGATAAACAATACGACGATTAAAACAAAAACATTGCCTCCGCCAAAACCGCCGCCATAGCCAAAGCCGCCGCATCCACAACCACCAAAACCATATCCAAACATTATAAAACCCTCCTTTTTTACTTATTCCTTACAACATATGTTGAAGAATTAAGAAGGGAAAGGGCTCTTTCACTATGGTGTATGGGTAGGACATCCCCATAAATTACAACAAAGTTGAGTTTTTCAGGAATCTACATATTCTCGAACTAAGATTTCCAAAAAAGCTAACTTCAAGAGAAGGTTGATCCATTAATTTAGCATGGACCTTTTATAAGTGGTATTACAAATTGAATACCCATTAAAATATACACACGATGATCCATTCCTCCTAAAGGGCTTTTGTTTGATTAAAATAACAATAGACACACCAATCTTCATCCGGGATATCCTTCAACCTTCTCATATCGTTTTTATTCGGATGGACATAAACGAATGCTTGAATGCTTCTATTGCCTATATGAACGGTCTGTTCCACTCGATTGTAAAGATTGTTTTTTCCATTCTTCTCGTACCCCTCCAATCGGTCGAGATCTGAAAGCTCGGAATCATTCACCAGATATAGTTCGCCGTATACACTGCCATCATTAGATGGGGCTAAAAATGGGTAGCCGCAAAATGAATCGTAAAGCTTGCCATTTGTCCAGCACTGCCTGGAAATATTGACGGCATCCTTTAGTAAATAGTGATTGGGCTCTCCTGTTTTTAATGTGCCATAAACGAAAACATAGTGGTTCTTCTCCATGCTTATCACTCCTAAATCATGGTAAGTATATGACGAAGGCAGTTACAGACCTGTAACCGCCTTATTACGTTTTATTTTAGTTAGTTCTGGTTATTCCTTAAAAATGCCTTTTCCCGTTTCCATACTGATTGGTAACGATGAATGTTCATGTATGATTTTCCACGAATTATTTTCGACTTTTAATCCAAATGTAAATCTATTAGTCATCTGGCGTAGTTTCTCTCCAGCCCCATTGTAAGCTATGAAAGACACATTACTATGTATGAAGGCAAGTCCCCCATTTTCTTCAACAACTAAATCATTCCATTCTACTTTGAGTTGAACACCTTCCTCTTTCAAGCCGTTAAACCAACCATTCACAGCTGCCTTCCACTTCGAAATCCCTTTACACTCCCAGTCTTCCCAACAATCATAAACTTGAATGTTCGTTGCGTAGGCTGAAACAAACTTCTCAACATCCTGTTCAAAAACAGCTGCCTTATAATTTTTTATAACGTCCTGAACCTTAGTAAATCCAGCATTCATCATCTAATCTCCCTATTTTTTGATAATTTGCAATAATGAAATAATATATAGTGGAGTTTAACATAAAGTATGAGTGAAATCCATTTTAGCACCTATAAGTTGTACAAGTTCTTTGACTCTAAAGCGAGTTTGAAAAAATAAGAGGAGAAATTTCTTTTAATTAGGAAATAGCACTAAAAATTGCTTAAATAGACGGAAAGATTCCGACTATTGACTCAAAAAACGTGAAAATGGATAATTTTTCTTTGCTTAATCGGAAAACCTCCGCTTAAAACCTCGAACCGAGCGCTATTCTGCAATCTAACCGAAAAATTTCCGCCTATTTATTGGTTTATTGAGTAAACACATATAAATCATTGGTGCAATTAAAAAAGCCGACCTTCGTATTGAAGAATCGGACTTATTTATAAGCTCTTGAGACATGTAGCTATATACGTTTCCTTATTTTAATGGCTGTTGGGAACCAGGTGGAATGTAAAATGGCGGTACTTTAATCCATCCGCGTTTACGCATTAATTGTTTTAATCGAGCTGCGAAGGCAAATTTTTCTGTTTGAAACTGAATAAATAATAAACCAACATCTGTGCGAATCGATTCAGAGGCAGCACCGGCTGCACGTACAATTAAACTTACGATTTTTAATGATAATTCGTTTGCTATCACATCATCCGTTAATTTCGCTCCAAGAGGGATACTATTTGGGTCTGTTTTTGGCATATCTTCAGGAGCAGGAGGCAGCGGAATTCCTTCCTTAATCATGAAATCATGCAGTCTTCTTCTTTGACTGGTTCCTAATTTCATATCTTCTTCAAGTATGGTTTTTAGATCGTCATCTGTTGTAGTATTTATACCTGCTTGAACAGTTGTTTTAGCCAATTCAAGTCCTGCTAAGTAAATCCAGCAAGACATCACTTCTCCAACATGAAGTGGTTGGTCTTCGTCTTGATCTGTCAGTGATTTCATTGCATCCATGACAGTTTCCCAAATATTTACCATGCGAAACCCTCCGAAACTGGTAGTATACAGCATAGTGTTTGTACGGAAGATTTTTTTATTCAGAAAGCCTAAAAAGATATATACCAAATAAAAAGAAAAGAATTTCAATATAACATGTATGGTATTCAGCCATTACACTATTTCGATATACCCCTCTGTTCCATGGACGCGAATTCGTTGCCCGTCTTTTATCCGTTTGGTTGCATTTTCCACTCCTACAACTGCTGGTAATCCATATTCACGTGCGATAACGGCTCCATGGGTCATTAATCCACCCACTTCGGTGACGAGGCCTTTTATGGATACAAACAATGGTGTCCAACTCGGGTCTGTAAAGGAAGTGACTAATATATCGCCATCTTCTAGTTCAGCCTCTTCCATATTTAAGATGACACGAGCGCGTCCCTCTATCACTCCGGAAGAAACAGGCAGCCCTGCAATCGCATCGGCTGGGAGATTTTCTCGTTTGTACTCACCCGCAATGATTTCACCATCAGAGGTGATCACACGTGGGGGAGTTAGTTTTTCATATAAGTTGTACTCGTCTTTTCGTTGGCTGATGATCTGGTAATCCAGTTTGTTTGTACGTACCACTTCGTGAAGTTCTTCAAAAGTGAGATAATATATATCTTCCTTTTCAGGAAGAACGCCCGCTTGTACGAGTTGTTCGGCTTCTTTTAGGAAAGCCTGCTTATATACGAAGTAGCGATTAACCATGCCGTATTTTGGATATTCACGATAACCGATGAAATTCCGGATACGATCGATCATTCGTTTTGTCTCTTTGGCCTTTTGTTCACCATCCGGCAATTGCTTCAATCGAACTAATAACTCTTGTTCTTTTTTCAAAGCCTCCTCTTTCCCCTGCTCAAATTTCCGCTTGCCAGCATTAGGCTCAAAGTTTTTGATGTTAATGAGAATCATGGGGATCAGTGTAGTTGGTTTTTCACTCCAACGAGTTTTCGTAAGATCGATTTCTCCGCTGCACCGCATTCCATATTTGTTGAGATAAGAATAGATAGCGTCCCGTGCTTCCTGTCCGCCATTAAACTGAACCAGTTCTTCCAAGAAGTTATCATCTTTTACATGTTGTAAATAATTAATTACTTCTGGATATGGACGAATCACATCTGCGACATCCAATAATGCTAGACCCATTTCCGAAGTAATATTGTTTGGGACAGATTGAGAAAGTATGTCTGCTACGTTTTTTTCACCTAACCATTCCATCATTTTTTCATTGATCCAATGTGAAGCATTTATAGCAGTCATAAAAACAGCTGTACTTTGTGGGTCAAATAAAATCTTCTTTAACTCTTTGATATCTTCCAAAATAAAATCAAATAGTTCCGATCCAGATTTCGTTTTAATGTTTTGTTTTACCTCTTCTATCGATGTTTGACTGCGTTTAATCAACTCATGAACAATGGTCGGATTGTTTTCGATTTCTTCCGGAATATCTGTATTGTTTCTTCTGGGACTCGGTGCTTTTTGATCATTTGGGAACTTATTTTTAAAATCTTCTCGCTCTACAACAGTCGTAAGTGCGTCTTTCATAAGCGGGTCGTGTTGTCCCATGGCACTTAATAACATGTCTCTGCTAACCGGTGAAGCCAGATGAGGTGTGACATCCACAAACAATCTTCCACCAGCTTTACGCATAGGTGCAGGAGTTATTAACAGGTGAAAAGACAATCCCAAAGGTTTCATGGGGTCGGTCATCATTTGTTGGTGACCGACAGATACGTAAACATGATTTTCTTCATCATTGGCTTCAGGTATGGGGAAAAGCGTCGTGATTGGCCGACTTTGGACGATATAAAATGTATCATCATCAACCAAACACCATTCGATATCTTGCGGACAGCCAAAATACGCCTCAAGTTTCCTGCCAATCCTTTCAAGCTCTAACACTTGCGCTTCTGATAAGGTCGATCGATTCTGCTGATCCGGCGCAATTTTCTTTTCCTCTGTTCCGCCTTCCTTACGTGCATATATCGCCAGCTTTTTGGTAGAAATCGTCTTCTCCACAATCCTGCCTTCCCGCACTTTATAATTGTCCGCAGACACTAAGCCAGAGACAAGTGACTCCCCCAGTCCAAAGCTAGCATCGATCGACAGCACTTTGCGGTTTGAGGTAACTGGATCCGCTGTAAATAGTATTCCGGAAGCTTGTGGAAAAATCATCCTTTGAATAACCACAGACAGATAGACATTAAGGTGATCAAATCCGTTTTGAATTCGATAAATTACAGCCCGATCAGTAAATAGTGAAGCCCAGCATTTCCTAATATGTTGTAAAATGGCCTCTTTTCCTTTGATGTTTAGATAGGTATCATGTTGACCAGCAAAGGAGGCATATGGAAGATCCTCGGCTGTAGCACTTGAACGAATAGCATAGGCCTGCTCGAAGCCAAAAGTTAAGAGATACCGATTGATCTCTTCTTCGATCCCCTTTTTGATCTCGATCTCCTCAATCAGATCACGAATCTTCTTGCTAAGTACACGAATACTTTCTCGTTCGTCCACTTTTAGAATTGCGAGTTGATCCAGCAATTGATGAAACTCCTCATTTTTTCCAATGACTCTTTTATATGCCTCAGTGGTAACACAAAATCCCTCTGGTACAAGAATTCCTTCCATCCTCGAACATTCCCCTAAATTCATCCCTTTGCCACCGACTAGCATTTGTTTCGTTTTATCGATCTCCCGAAACTCAAGGACATATGGTTTCATTTCTTACCCTCCCCTTTATCGCTCCATTCCAAGTCGAATCATTGACAAACATTTTTTTCTGATCAACTAATTACTTTTAAATGGTTCATTGAAGAAGCAACTTCACATGATTAATCCTAACAATTTAATAAAAAAAAAACAGACTAAAAATGGGTTGTTAAAAATGGTATAATTAAATTAGGGAAAAGGACAGTTACCGATTATTTATCGGAACTGTCCTTTTTTTGTTTTGAACAATCCTGCCCTGTTTGCACAAAAAGAATATGGGACAATCAAGAGCAAGTTGGTACAAGCAAGTTTCCTTCTTTACCATATATTATTAAAAATGGGACAAAGGAGACATAAAATGAATTGGGAGAATTTAGGGTTCGTCATTTGTAAACCGGATGCTGTGTACTTAAATCTAGAACAAGGGATTTTATCATTTTTGCAGAAAAAAGGTCTTAAGATCCTTACTTGCAAATATGTGACTGTTACGCCGGAGCTTTGCCGGGATTTATATTGGAAGGAAGGTAACAAAGAGTGGTGGCACGAACTAGAAGCTGAATTCTATAATTTAGGGGAAAGTTTATGTGTGCTGGTTCAAGGTACACCAAAATCACCGTACAAATCTGTTTCCGAGCTGATTGTGAAAAAATTAAAGGGAAACTTCAGACCTGAGAAAGCAAAGGAAGGGACTGTCCGAAATACGTTTGGATCCATGAATGGAATATTTAATTTATTTCACGCTTCAGATTGTACAAGTGCTACGAAAAGAGAAGCTGCCATATTTTTTACAACGGAAGAGTTAGAACGATTAACAGAACAAGGTACCCCATACGTTCTTAAACAAAAAGAAAAGCAAAATCTTGATTTTATTGATATATACTTTCGTATCAAGCAGCAATGCATACAAATTTCATCCTTGAATTCCTGTGTGAAGAAAAAATATAAAAAATTTATTGATGAGAAGCACACTCAGTCGTTGAGTGTAAGCAATTCCATGAAGCAAATTTGGCTGTATAAAACCTTGCAAGAGGAATATCAGATATTTTACAAGTACATTCGCAAAGACAAATTATTGAAGAGTATTACTGATTATAAACGTTTTAAAAAAATAAACTTTGATGAGCTATTTGGTGAGTTTGGTACAGAGAGTATAAAGCTTACAAGATGGGAAACCTGTTTGTTTAAAACGACACTATTATTGGCAGGCTAATACTCGTGACCATTACATTTAGATGAATAATGATAATGAAAATGGACTGCCGAAACAGTCCATTTGTTGTGAAAGTATAGCATCCTATTCAACTTTAAGGGAATATCCTTTTTAGAATGGAGTATTCACGATGTCTTTTAACCTTTTTAGCTTAATTAAAGTAGTGATTTTATCATAATAAAGTCCGTTTGCTCTTCATCCCCCATATAAAACGAGTGGGATCCTGTTTGAACAAACCCCAGTTTCTTATAAAAAGCTATAGCATTTTCATTTTTTTCCCATACACCCAGCCAGATTTGCTTTTTATTACGTTCCATCGCAATTTCTATCGCTTTATTGAGCAGATATTTACCAAGCCCCTGTTTTTGAAATTTATTCCCTATATAGATCCTCTCGATTTCAAGTGATACATCCCCCATTTCTTCAGACTGCGCCCCATTGGTATTGACCTTTAAATATCCTGCAACTTCATGATTAAAATAAACAAAAAAGAATTGCGAAGAAATATTGGATATTTCTTTTTCTAACTGTTCCAAGTTAAATGCCCTTTCCAAATAGGCATTCATATTTTCTGGTGAATTCTGATGCTTAAATGTCTCATTAAATGTTTCATAACTAATTTCTTGAAGTTTGCGTGAATCTTCAAGGGTACATTTTTTTATATTTATCGTCATTAAATATATCGCTCCTTTTTATAATCAATAATTTCTCTTGTTTCCCTTTTTTACAAATTCCCAGTCTATTTCAATATTTTTTCTAACTCTTTGTAGAAGATCAAACATAGTTTCTACTTCCCGTTCGGAAAATCCAGCTAATGCGACCATATTGGAATAATCATTCTCTCTTCTTATGAAGGGATAAACTTTTTTCCCTTTCTCCGTTGGAAAAAGTTTTTTAATTTTTTGGTTATGCTCATCATCTTTCTTTTCAATAAAGGCGTTCATTTCAAGTTTTTTTATCGCACGAGCTGCTGTTGTTCGATCTACTTTGATCATTTCTGCTAACTTTTCCTGAATGATTCCTGGGTTTTCACATATTCGAACAAGGTATAAATACTGCCCTTTTGTTAGGTCATATTCTTTAAATTCAATATTGCTTATAGAATCTAATGCCCTCGCTATCATTCCAATTTCGCGTAGAATTTCAATCATATTTGCAAAACCCCACTAAATTATTTTATATATCATTCTTTAACAAATATTATATTGTTTTTGTTGCATTTGCAACAATTTTTATTTTATACTGTTAAAAGTTATTAACTTAATTAAATAAATCCAGAAAGGAAAGAGGAAAATGGAAACACGAAGAATAACTGAAGATCATGAATTAAAAAAAGCATTTCATATTAGAAAAGAAGTATTTGTTGAGGAACAAGGGGTACTATTAAAAGATGAATTTGATGAATTTGACACACTTAATGGGCAATGTGAACATTTACTAATCTATTACAATGACCATCCTGTAGGGACGGGCAGATTAAGAGTTGTTGATCACTTTGGTAAGTTGGAGAGAATTTGTATATTAGAGCCCTACCGTAAATTGGGTATTGGGAAAGTAATAATTAAAGCTTTGGAAGAAATGGCTGAAGAACAAGGAGTTTCTCAGGTTAAATTGCACGGTCAAACACAGGCAGAGGGTTTTTATAAGAAACTGGGCTATCATACTTCTTCCAACGTGTTTATGGAAGATGGGATTCCCCATATTTTAATGATAAAAAAATTATACAATAATGATGAACAGACAGTGTAAAACGAAATATCTATTATATGGATTAGGAATTCTTATATTAACCCTTGGAATTTCTTGCACGATAAAATCAAACCTTGGGACATCTCCTTTTGATGCACTCCTGGTGGGCCTATCTATAAAAGTTGGTCTTACGGTAGGTAGTTGGGAAATCATAATTGCCTTAATGCTGATTTTTTGTAATTCGTTATTAAAAAGAAAAAGACCTGAATTCTTGGGTTTGGTCACATCCTTTATAACTGGTTTTGGTATTGATATGTGGCTTTTTTTATTACATTGATGCCCCTTACTAAAAAAGGGATCGACCGCATTTTAACACAATCAAGTACATCACCAAATTCCGATAAAAATAAAAACCATTCCATGTAGGATGGTTTTTGTTGTACTTGTTCCAGCCAGTTACTTCAATAAAATTCCTTAGACTTTGTATTGTTGTAACGGTTTTCTTTCTTGTTATAAAAGGAATCATTATGACGCTTTTCTTACTTGATTTCTTTTCCTCCAAAATAGATAAAGGATGCTTGAGAGGATAATTATAAACACAATTAAATGCATACTGTATTTTGACACATATAAATCAACTATACCCCAATCTTCCCCCAATTTTCTTCCTAAAGTGACAAAAGTAAAACTCCAAAGAAAGGCACCTGGATAAGCAAAAGAGGCAAATTTTCTAAAAGGAAAACTATTTATTGCAGCTACATAGGCAGTAAGATGGCGAACCCCAGGAATAAAAAAGCCAACAAATATAAGAGCAGGTCCTATTTTAAAGAATAGTTTTTGGATTCGATTGATTTTTTTTTCAGTGATATGAATTTTTGGACCAAACTTTTTTATTAAAGGCAATCCAAATTTATAACCTATAAAATAGCTAAGAGAAATTCCTCCGACTGCCCCCACAAAAGCACTAAATAAAGAAGGTATGTATGTTAATGTACCTTGAAACACTTTAAAACCAACATAGGTTAGAAGAACCTCGTCAGGTATTGGAAGGCCAACAATTCCTCCAATTAGTACAATTACGATACCGAAGTAACCAAAATGTCCAATAAGATAATCTATATGCTGTTCCATTTTTTATCCCGCCTAAAAAGAAAATATTTATTTATGTGAGTGATGATAATAACTTGACCTATTAGTGCCTCACAGATGACGATAATGGTCTTATTTATGTTTTGTCTCACTTTTAGGCTTTACCAAATAAACAATTAATTATTACTTTCGACAGAATCATCATTTATTATGTGCAGGGTTTTGATGCACCAAAAAAGGAATAGTCCCAAATTAAGGACTATTCCTTTTTGCCCCAGTTATATACGAAGAATGAACATAAGCAATGCTGAAATAATTGCTAGTAAACTACTTACACCAAATGCTGTAAAAGAACCAAATGATTGCCATAAAAAACCTGCCAATACACTTGCAGGCAATGCAGCTATACCCGTTAATGCATTAAATGTTCCCATTGCCGTACCTCGCACGCCTTCTGGTACCATATCTGCCACATAAGACTTTTGAATACCTTCTGTCGTAGCGTAGTACAATCCATAAAAAATGAATAAAATCCATATTCCAAGAACAGTATGTACCAGTCCAAAGCCGAGGTAAATGAGTGCAAAAATCACATATCCTGTGATTAAAACGGGTCTGCGACCAATACGGTCAGAAATCATACCGAATGGAGTTGAGAAGATACTTGTAACGATGTTATATGCAAAATAAGTCAGTGGTATATATTCGGGAGCCATACCAACGTCTTTCGCTCGTAAAATTAGGAATGCATCAGAGAAGTTCCCTACCGTGAAGAGCGTTGTAATAAGTGTGAACCAGAAAAAACGTGAACCAAGCCCCTTAAAGCTAATCTTGGGCAATGATTTTACTTTACTATGCGGTTTTGTTGGGTTCCTTTTATCTTTTAGAGAGAAGATCAAGAGCAACGTTGCAATTAATCCAGGGATAGCCGAGAACCAAAATACAGCCTGATATCCCCTATTCCATAGATTTAGTATCAAGTAAGCGACAAAAGGTCCTAGTGCTGCACCCAATGTGTCCATTGACCTTCTAAATCCGAATGCTTTTCCACGTTCTTCTTTTGTAGTGGTGTCGGCAAGGATGGCATCACGGGGGGATGTACGAATCCCTTTACCCAAACGGTCTGCAAAGCGAATAAAGAGTACTTGCCCCCAAGTTGATGATAATGCGAAAAAAGGTTTAATCAAATTGGATAGTCCATAACCTCCGACCATTAACCATTTTCGTTTGCCAAATCGATCCGACATCCACCCTGAGAAAAACTTTAAAACACTTGCCGAGCTTTCAGCAATGCCTTCGATTATACCTACAGTTCCGACTTGTACATGTAATACAGATGTTAAATATAATGGAAGGATAGGAACAATCATCTGACTAGAAAGATCCGTCATTAGACTTACCATTCCGAGGACAAAAATCACCGAACTTAACCCGAAAAATCGTTTTTTCGATTGGCTCTCAGATTCCATAGTTCACCTCTAAAGATTAATCTTCAATATTTCCGCTACTTCAATAAATACATCAATTTTTTCCTTACTATATTTTATTGCATTATCAAGCAAAATAATAATGACCTGTTTCATTTTTAAATCAATCATTTATGAGTGGTTGCTTAAAAAGTACACAACCAAAAGCATTAGAGAATCAGAAAATAGACCGTCTTTTAACCTGTAAAAGGCTTTTTACGTTTTTAGAAAATGAATTGTCAAATGTTCCTACTCCACAGGAAGAATTTATAAAACCAAAATGGCTAAATTATTATAATGAGTGGTAAATACAAATCTTCTGTTTGTGGAGGAAAAATGGGTACTGTGAACAAAAAAATCCTAATCATTTCTTCTGATTACACAGGTCACGGGCATAAAAGCATTGCTGAATCATTACAAGAAAAAATCACTGAAAATGAGCAAACACAAATACATGTTGTGGATGGTTTCTCATTAGGAGGATCTGCACTTTTAAATATTGGTAAATCGTATGGTCCAATTACAAGATATTCTGCTCAATTATGGAATGCCATATGGCATGTTTCTGCAATCAATTCTTATGCGATAGACAAAGGCGTAGAAAGTCTGATTAAAGATGATTTTATGGTTTTATTGGAGGAAATAAAACCAGATGTAATCTTGTCGATTCACCCAAACTTTAACGGTTCAGTTATTAACATTTTAAGAAAAGAAAGAATTCAAATCCCTTTTGGCACTCTTATTGCGGATTTGGTTAATATTTATCCATTGTGGTGTGATCCCAGAGCTGACTTTATTTTATGTCCGACTAAGGAATCAAAAGGAAAATGCCTACAATATGGCGTGCCTAAAGAAAGAATTCATGTAGTGGGCTTCCCTGTTCGAGCGCGATTTCTAAGGTCGCAAAGAAAACCAATTGACATGAAAGCTGCCCTTAACTTTTTAATCATGAGTGGCGGCGAAGGTGTTGGGGATATGAATACGATTGCGGAAAACCTTCTGAATCACTTTAACTGCACAGTGACAATCATTGCGGGAAGAAATGAAACTTTAAAAGCGGAGTTAGAAAACTCCCTTAAACCTCGCTTTGACAAACGTGTAGACGTTTTAGGGTTTACCAAGAACATTCAGGATCTCATGCTTGCTGCCGATATAGGCATCATGAGAGGGAGCCCAAATGTCATGTTCGAAGCCGTAGCCACAAATTTACCAATGATTATTACAGGAGCACTTCCAGGACAAGAAAAAGACAATCCGTTATTTGCAGAAAAACATCTATTGGGTGTTTATTGTCAAGACAACGAAAATCTTAAAACGATTATCGATCAGTTATTGATAAATGATGGAGAAAAGTTGAAATTAATCATGGAATCCCAAAGAAAGTTTATTAATCCACATGCTGCGCAAGATATTTTGGATTACTTAATTTCGGCTGAAAAGGCAAAGGTGAAATCAAGGAAGAGAAGAAGAACTCCTCTTGCTCTTGCTACAAGAAAATCTATTAAAAAATTAAAACGGAGAAAGCCTTTAAAAAAATTAATACGTAGTGCCAGATCATAATGCTTTTTTGTTATTTAAGATGAAGAATTAAAGCCTTCCTCCGGATGAGGGAAGGCTTTTTATGATGAGTTTCTTTTATTATTATTCGGAATTATGATGACCTTAGTATGTCCTTTGAACTATTAAACTATTTACTTTTATATCTATATAAATGAAGAACACATAGGCATCTTTGTAGGTGAATATAATGGAATGACCCCATATGCAGAGGAGCGAAGGGAATGCCTAGGAACGTGAATAATCGCTTAACAACTGAACAAATGATTATGATTATTAAAAATGGTCTCAAAAAATCAAATACTCCCAAACACATTGTTATTGTTGGTGCGGGATTGGCAGGGTTAGTTGCTGCATCTTTATTAAAAGAGACTGGACATAAAATTACCATCATTGAAGGTAATGATAGGATAGGAGGACGTGTTTACACCTTGCGCTCCCCTTTTAGTAATGGGTTATATTTCAATGCAGGGCCAATGCGTATTCCTGATACACATTTATTAACCATGGAGTATATTAAAAAATTCAGGTTATCCACAAACCTATTTATTAACCGTACTCCGGTAGACATACTTTATGCAAATGGTGTTAAAACACATCTTAACATGTTTGAACATGATCCAAGTATTTTAAAATATCCAGTTGCTCTGAATGAAAGAGGAAAGACATCCGAAGAAATGCTCCTTACAATAATACAACCTTTTATTAATTTTATTAAACAAGATCCATCAAGAAATTGGCCAATTATAGTAAGACAATTTAGAAAATACTCATTAGGTTTCATCTTACAATCTTACCTTTCACCCGGTGCAATCGACATGATCGATGTACTCCTAGATATGGAAGGATTTATGGGGATTTCCTTTGTTGAAACCTTACGGGAAGCAGTTTTCTTTACATCAACCACCCGTTTCTATGAGATAACGGGTGGTATGGATCGATTACCACACGCATTTTTACCACAATTAAAAGAGAACATTTGGTTTCATCAGAAAATGACAAAAATTGTCCAACACCACAACAGCGTAACCATCCATTCTATTCATGGACAAACCTCAAAACCTTCTACCATAACAGGTGACCTTGCAATCACAACGATACCTTTTTCAGCTTTACGATTTGTGAAAGTCGAACCTTTTCATTCTTTTTCCTACATTAAACGAAAAGCAATTCGTGAACTCAACTATATAGCCGCAACAAAAACAGCAATCGAGTTTAAAAGCAGATTTTGGGAAAGAGAAGGGCAATATGGTGGTAGGTCCATAACTGATATGCCAATTCGATTTACATTCTACCCAAGTTATGGGATTGGCACAACAGGACCTGCGGTGTGTTTAGCAAGTTATACATGGGCTGATGAAGCGTTATTATGGGACAATTTATCTGAAAAAGATCGTATTCAATATGCTTTAAGGGACTTAGCAGAAATTTATGGACATCAAGTCTATTCTGAATTTGTTACAGGAGCTTCCGTTAGCTGGAATCAGAATCCTTATTCTTGTGGAGCTTTACCATTTTTTGAGCCGGGACAAGAGGTAGATTTTCAGCCCTATATTGCTATACCAGAGGGAAGAGTACATTTTGCTGGTGAACATACGACCCTTACTCGCGGGTGGATGCAAGGCGCAATTGAATCTGGGGTACAGGTTGCTTATGAAGTGAATGACTTACCAAAATAAAAAAGGAAAAATTGATCAATCAGAATGATTTACAATATATATTGTATAACGGCCTTTCCACGATTGAATACCGAGTAAAGGCCGTAAGGAAGCAAGGCAGCGGATTTCAACAATTTTTCATTCGATTGTACCATGGTCCAAAATTCTCAAAGTTGGTTTTATTGTGACGGTCGCCTTCGAAAACTCAATTGGCCAATTCTTAACTCTTTTCCAATGTTGATATTGAAAGGCACGTGCATATTCGCCATATCCAAACGGATCCAGCTGTTGCTTCTGAATCTTTTTGACTAGACCATTTAGGTCCCTGTTAAGTTGTTTGGTAAGGATAGCGGTTAATTTTTCTTTATATTTTTTCGAATTCATATTAAACGTACGCTCCTGAATCGAAACGTTGAGCTTCATCTTGACATCAAAGGCAAAATGATTTCTATCATAACGTGTTGATAAATGACGGCCATAACTCATAACATTTATGGTTACAAAATTTTTACCCTTTATGTTTTTAGGTGAACCTTCGATTATAAATGGCAGGGAAGGCATGCGTATGGTAAGGGAAACCGGTGGCTTTGCATTCTTCTGCAACAAAAGCAGCAGTGCACTTTCCTTTCGGTCTAACGACATCTTATAGACACCCTGATTCGTTAAGAGCGTGGAGCCGGTAACCACAATGTCTTTTTCTCCCTTTTTGATTTCAGAGATTGCCGGCGTGATTCCCTTATCAAAGGATTGCCTATGAAATTCCTGAAAGGTAGTAAAAACTGCATTGTTGTATTGTTGGTTTACATCGATTACATTGTTCAAATATTCGGGAAGCATTGGCTTATCTTTATATTCACTGTTTAGAATCGAAGAAACCGATCCCTTAACAGCGACCACACGCATATTCCCCGTATTTTTGGGGTTACGATACGCCACATCAAGATAAGGCATAGCCCCTCCTCTTTTTAACATCTTCTCGCTAAATAAGAGTACTTGTACTTTTCCATAAGTACCGATACCGTTGCTTGAGCTGGCGAACACTTCTCTTGCCTGTCTTGCGGTCTCCGCTTTTACACGATAAACTTCATATGTTTTACTTACACTACTATTAAAAATCGGATTTAATTGGTAAACTATCAATTGACCATCTTTATCTATGTCAAAGCCGTAGGTTAATGATATCGATTGCTTCTCCAGTTCAAGCTTGTCCCAACAGCCTGTCATGATGAGTAACAAAAAACAAGACAGGCTGAATGCAGCACACCGTTTCATCTATCTCTTCCTCCTCTGCCAACGTGTATAACCCGTAATGTACAAAAGGAATACAACTGGAAAAGCATAGACGACAAAATAACTGACTACGCCCCACCATTCCCTCAACAAGTCCGTATCTTCAATAGTAGGTCTATAGAAAAACGAAACGATAACAAGTGCTGCGAGCAAAATATAAAGAGGTACCTTCCAATCTTTTTTCTTACATAATCGACTGATCCCATCCGTTACAGAAAAAGCGTAAGGAATAGCAGAATCTGAAAAAATAAAAAGATAGAAAGACAGAAAAACAATTTCAAACCGCTCAAGAACCGCAAATTGAATCGGTTTCACAAGGGTAAGGATTGGCCAAACAAATTCCGATATTTCATCCGGGCTAAAATAAACAAAACAAGTTAACGTAATTTGAAGATAAAATACCAACGTAATGAGATTGGCGATGACGATTCCTTTCACTGCAGATTGTTTCTGATTAAGATAGGGATAAAGAATAAACGCGAATTCAAATCCAAGAAAAGCGAGGACTGTTGTTTTCGCTGCAAAAAAAACCGGCATCCACCCTTCTTTTATAATGGGAAGGAGATAAACCCAATGAGCATCTTTAAGGGGCATTAATAGCAAAAACGGCATCCAAAGCGTAAAGAAAAAAACAAAAACGGTATATCGGCTAATAATCCGCACCCCGCCACGAATCAACATATACGTTGGAATAATTAACAATAGCACGATGGCATAACCAGGAGTTTTGGGTAGAATCCACGTTCGAATAACAAGTACGACTGAAAAAGTCAACGCTAGAAACGCAAGTAAAGAATATAGAATCCAGATGGCCATTCCTGCATTTCCGATCCACTTTCCCATATAGCGTGTTAACACGTCCATCAAGGTATCCCCCGGATGCTTGCTCATAATCTTTACAACACATACACTTACCAAAGTGGTTATTGCCCACCCGATAAGAAGGGAGATCCACCCATCCGTACCTGCAGCCTGTTCCAATTCCCGTGGAAGGGTAAGTAAACCAAACCCGACTTGAACCCCGCAAATAGTCAGAATATATTGCCGTAAGGAGATTTCAGTCTTTCCGTATTTATTCACTCCTCCTCCCCACTTTCACCCATGCTGCCATGGCGTTTCAATTGCAGGGGTGCAATTGATAACGGCCGTTTGCTCAATATCCATTGGGGCAAACGAACAAACGTATCCCTCATATCTGAAATTCTTAACGGTGAAATGGGGCTGCTATAAGGAACACCGAGAGATTCTAAAGAAAGCAAGTGGATAATCACAACCATCATTCCAATAACAATCCCAATCATGCCGAATAAAGCGGAAAGGATCATCATGGGGAAACGAATGATTCGAATCCCCCCCGACATCTCTAAGTCTGGAAGAATAAACGAAGCGATCGCTGTTATCGATACGACAATGACCATGACATTACTCACCAGCCCGGCCTGAACCGCTGCCTGACCAATGACAATCCCGCCTACAACTCCTATGGTTTGTCCAATAGGAGCAGGAAGTCGAACCCCTGCTTCCCGAAGCATTTCCAGCACCAGCTCCATTAGCATTGCTTCTATTATGGGAGGGAACGTAACTTTTTCCCGTGATGCCCCAATTGTCAGTAGCAATTTAAGGGGAATGATTTCATAATGAAAAGAAATCATGGCAATATAAAGAGACGGGGCAAAAAGCGCAATAAAAAATGCTATAAAACGAAGAAAGCGAATAAAAGAAGAAAGGATCCATCTTATATTGTAATCATCAATCGTTTGAAAATAAGCGGTAAAGGTCATTGGTCCAATCAGCACTCCCGGGGAACGGTCTATAACAACAGCGACTCGTCCCTTAAGGAGCTGAAAAGCAGCAGTATCCGGCCGTTCCGTTATACAGAGCTGGGGAAAAGGTGTAAAGGAGTTATCTTCAATGAGTTCTGCTAACTCACCAGTGTTGATGATGGTATCCACTTTGAGAGATTTAATTCGATACTCTATTTCACTGATAACCTCTTCATTCGCTACATCTTCCAGATAAAGAATGGAAAGTTTGGTTTTCGAGCGTTCTCCAACGGTACATTCTTTAATTTTTAATTCACGGGTGCTAATATAACGTCGGATCAGCGCTATATTTTGGCTGGCTGTTTCCGTAAACCCTTGGTGCGAACCTTTTAACGATGTTTCGATACTTGGCTCCTGAATCCCCCGCTGCGGCCATCCTGGTGTACCAATCTCTAATACGGATAGCTGACCATCAATAATCAGAATACTTTTCCCATTTAGAAGAGCCTGCTCAATCTCCGACCATTTTCCCACCTTTTTGATTTGGCCAATCGATATGGAAGACTCCAAAAATTCTTTCTCATTCCATTCCTGAAACAAAAGAGGGCGAAGAATATCCGTATTAATGGCATTTTTATCTACGAGCCCTTCCATATACACAAGAGCTACTTCCTGCCCGTTCTTCAGTTTAAACGTCCGTGTAATTAATTCTGGAATTCCATGAAACAGCATGGACAAATGGTGTAAGTTTATAGAAAGAGAGGAGGAAATCGTTTCTTTCAACAGGTTATCAGCCTGTTCCTTTGTAGAAAAAGCCTTCCTGCCTCTCAGCCGATCATCAAAAAAGCCCATAGGTCCACCCTTTTTCTAGTTGTGTTTTCTTACTGCTTAGTATGAGAGATTGGAGAAAGAATATACCATTTATTGGGTCTCGTTTGGTAAGAATACAAACCCCATTGATGTTATTAGGATGATGCAAATTTTCTACGAATCCTGCCTACAACCAACAATAGCAAGGGAATGCCAATCATGTTAATGGGAAAAACAAATGGAAGCATGTAAAACTTGTCAAAATACTGGCCAAATATCTGGATATTCTTAATCGATACAGCAAAAACAAACGAAATAGGAGCAAGAAACCAAACTACTTTTCGCCAATCCTTCAGGTGAAACCATTGTGCCGTTCCATAACAAGCGATAAACATATATAAAGTCAGTTTAATAAAGATACTGAAAAACCAAATAATGACAATCAGGATATCTACATTTTGAATGAATTCCATTACAGATATGTACCGGCTCATATTATAGAAGGAATACAAAAGCCTTGAAGGCAAAACCGGCCCGAATGTGAGAATAACGGCAAGTGTTCCGATGCATACCATAAACACGGCAACTCCTAATCCCCACATCGCTCGTGATGATGCTTGGTTTGGTTTCTCCATAAAGAAGACTAACATGGTCATCATGACAGACTCCCCGAAAAAGGAGGCCATGGGGACATAGGAGCCTTTTAGGATTGGAAGCCATCCAGTATCTTGATAAATAGGGAGTATATAATGCCAATTCAGATTGCCAAGGTCTAAAATGATTAAGACAGTAATCATCAAAAGAACCATTGGACCAACGATTTCACTTAAGCGCCCAATCCCTTCTATCCCACCTTGATAGGTGATAAAAATAAGCAGCAGCATGGTTGTAAATACAATAACCCACAAAGGAGTCTTATGAAACAACGCAGTAATAATGAAATCACCAAATTCACGGAGGATAAGCCCAATCACCGAATACCATAGAAGTAAATAAGGGATCATCATCAGCTTTCCAAGCCATTTCCCGAGAATGGTTTGACTAAACTCAATCAAGGTTTGGTTCGGATAATGCGAACTAAGTGTGGTTGACAGAAAAGTGATGGCAATGCCAACAAGCCCTGCAATCACGATTGAGATCCATGCATCTTGTTTTGCGTCACGGATCGTCGATGATAGGGTCAGAAGAAGTGAATTTCCCACTTCAAATGTAAATATCATCCAAAAGATTTGTGAGCCAGAGATTTTCATTGATTTTACCAACTCTTACGATCTCCTTATGGTTTTATTTCATCTTGCTTTAACTGCAACGATGGTCCAGTTAAGCCCACTCGCTGAATGTTCAGATTGGCATGGACTGAGACCTCTACCGTTTGGAACTGCTTGCCCCAATTTTTCTTTAATAGTTTCCATTGTGATGGATATTTTTGATGGATGGCTTCACCCACGCCAATGAAATCGGTTCCATATTGTTTTTGAGCCTTTTCAATGGTTTGAAGAGCTTGTTTTTCAGCCCTTCTTTCCAAACCATGTTCTAAAAGAGTAAGATTTTTTGCTTGAGTAAGATCTAAATTCGTATTATTCTCTCGGATAACACCCTCTCCAGATAGAATAATGTTACATTTGATGGTTTGGCCTTGAATAATGGGGATGATTTTGCTGTCAATTTTCGTCATATAGAAACTGGCCGTTCCATAACCTTGAGGCAAAGTTTCCGTAATCGTCTGTTTGCTTAAATGATTAATAAGCCAAAGATAGGTCTGTCCTTCCTCTTTATTTAAAAAACCAACCAATTTAAGGTCTTTGTTAAAAACCGCCCCACCTACAATTTGGAATCCTTTGATCCCCGTTTGTTTTTGTTTATTAGAAGGATGATTTAGTTCAATAACGGGTAAGATTGGCGTGATTCCATCACTCGTGCTGGCAATAAGAAAATTTAATAAAGACGTGTCTCCCAATCCACCCATTTGTACATGTTCTTTCAGTGCCCCAAGTGCCGGAATATCTTCTAAAGGGTAGGATGCTTCCAAAAACTGTTTCGCCGTACTCCCCTTCACTATGAGTGCATCTGCACGTAATCGAATATCAGGATCACGGCTATAGGTATCCAATACAGGAGCAAGGCCGCGTTTAGCCAATTGTTCTCCAATCACAATCACACGCCGGTGCCCTCGAAAAACTTCTCTTGATAATTTTGTCTGCATCTTTTGTACAGCCTCAAGTGTGTCCCTTCCAGTTCCAGATTCTATAAAAACCGTTTTTCCTCCTCCGCTTCTTCCACTCTGCACCAATCCAATTTTCGAAGGGATGATAAATTGAGCACTGATTTCAATCTTGTTATTCTTCGCTTGATCAAGTCCCCAGCCCAACTCTATCGCTAGATCATTTAACTCCGTTCGATCCCAGCAGCCTGCTAAAAAAAATAAAGAAATAACCATCATCATACAAAATACCTTGAACGAACTCATTCCTTCTGGCCCTCTTTTATCGGGCCTGGTTGTTGGCCATCTGGAATACGCATATTCTCTTTTTCCGATATCAGCATGGGACGATGCGTCATGTTCCACCGAGGTGTTCGGATCAATACGTCTTTCAATCCACGAGGAATCTGAGGAGCAACTGGACTTAGATAAGGAGTACCAAAAGAACGTATATTGGTAAGATGTATCATAATCGCAAGGACCCCAAAAGCAATCCCATATAGCCCCAACATTCCCGCCAATAGCAGCATAGGAAAACGCAGCATCCGATAAGCTGTTCCCAAGTCGTATCGTGGAAAAGAAAACGATGCAATACCGGTGGTCGCAACAACAATGACCATGGGTGCTGATATAATGCCTGCCTGAACAGCAGCTTGTCCAATCACAAGCGCTCCGACGATACTGACCGCAGATCCTACGGTTTTTGGCAAACGAATACCCGCTTCCCGCAAACCTTCAAACAAAAACTCCATCATCAGTGCTTCCACGGCCGCCGGGAAAGGAACTCCTTCCCGTGCCGCTGCAATACTAATAAGCAGACTTGTCGGGATCAATTGTGGATGATAGGTTGTAATCGCAACATATAAAGATGGGAGAAGTAATGAGATATTTATTAATACAAACCGGATCCATCGAATAAAAGTGGTGTAGATGGATCGTTCATAATAATCTTCCGCTGCCTGTATTCCTGCCCAAAAGGTCATGGGTACAATCAGAACGAATGGGGTATTATCTACCAAAATGGCGACTTTCCCTTCTAATAAGCTTGCACACACAACATCTGGCCGTTCGGTATTCTGAATTTGCGGAAAGGGAGAAAAAGGAAGATCCTCGATAAACTCTTCGATGAAAGCGGACTCTAAAACCCCATCTATTTGAATTCGCTGCACTCTTTGGCGAACTTCTTCCAATACAGAATTGGGAGAAATCCCCTCAATGTAGGTAATCACCACATCGGTCTGTGTTAAATCCCCTATCGAATAGGATTCCATTTTTAGTTTTGGGCTCCGAATTCTTCGACGAATAAGGGTTGTATTGACTCTAATCGTTTCCGTAAACCCGTCCCGAGGGCCGCGAACAGAGAGTTCGGCAGTAGGCTCTTCAATATTACGTTTGTCATACCCTTTTAAATCAGAAACCAGAGCTTGACTCTCCCCCTCAGTTAGAACGACAATATTGGCTTTTAATACTCCATCTATAACCTCACGAACCTTAGAAACCGTCTTTACTTGAGAAAAAGCAATAAGCTTCTCTTGGATGATTTCTCCTATTGAGCCCACATTCTCTAACCCATCAGGCATTCCTTCGAAAATCATCGGTTTCAACATAACCTGGTCTACCATTTTCGTATCCACTAATCCATCTATATAAATCAGAAGCATTTTAGTGTGTCTATTTACGAGAATGGGGCGAAAGACAATATCGGAACAATTATCAAAAACTTGTTTCAAAACCTCTTCATTCACGGATAGATCCTGTCCGAGTTCCTTATCTTGAACATTTGGGGTCAGAACGCCAGTGGACTCTAATTCCTGAATAGCTTTTTTTAAAGGCTTCGTCTTAAGAAGTTTTTTCATCATACTACCCCATTATCATATGATAATTTTCTTTATAAAAAATTTATTATTTATTACATTTTATTATCCTAAAATGTAAAGGTAGGATAAAACTATATATAAAAAAGAATATAGGTATGCTAAACAGATGATTCCAATGAGTAAGTTTCATATACCCTACCTTTACCACTGACCATTCAATTAAAAAAGAAATAATCGTAAATAAAACTGCCAATTTCCATTTATTTGCTCTAGTTAAATAGTTTAAATAAATAACTGAAAGTGATGAGGGAACAAAGTTGTAGGTTACAAATTCACCTAATCCTACAATTTTAGGATTACCCAAATTTACCAAATTTAAATATTTGGCAAATATGCTATCAGCAACCCAAGTTAAAAACCCAACAACCCCAATTGTAATATAAAGTTCTCTCCAACTTATCTCCTTCTTAGGCATGAGAAGAGCGTACAATAATAATATTATTCCCAATGAAACAGGCAGCCAAAGTCCCTTTGCGCCTAAATCCAAATTCTTAATAAACGACTCCATACATATACCCCCTAACGTCATTTATATCGTTTCCAAATTAAAGTAATATATTAGAAACACAAAAATTTTCTATCAAAAAAACACCAGTACTCAACCGTACTGATGTTTTTTGACATTTTATTAAAATAATTTTCCTAAATAATACGGCATTTGGCGGCGCCACCAAACCCAATCATGGACTACATCTTCGCCCCACTCATCAAACAATGCTGGAATTTGTTTTTCTTTAAAGGCTTTTTTTAATGTAAAGTATGAAGGCAGCCCATCCTGTTCCCAATCACCCCGCCCGGTACAAATAATGATATCTGCTGAACGATATCGATCAATAAACCAGCCGTTATTTTGATTCCATATATAATCACTCGGTGAATTTTCGTATACAAGCGGATCATTTCCGTAATCCCCAAAAAAGTAACGCGCATCGTAAATACCGCTAAGTGCAACGGTTTTTTGGAAGACATCGGGATGTCTCAAGAAAAAGTTCAACGCATGATAGGCCCCCATACTACATCCCGTAGTCATCATGGGGTCAAACCAGCCTGTTTTATGTTTAATAAATGGAATAGCTTCTGAAATCACATAACGGTCATATGCCGCGTGGGCTAATGCACGGTCATGCGCCGGTTTTGAGTCGTGCAGCCAACTTTCGCTATCAATACTAGCCAATGTAAAAAACTGAACTTTTCCGGATTCAATAAAGTCATGACACGCATCAATCATTCCAAAATTATAGTATTCAACATGCGTCCCTCCAGATGAAGGAAAAACGAGGATTGGCATGCCACTGTGACCATATCTGTTTAACGGCATTTCACGTCCTAATTCGCCACTCCAATGGTGTAAATGTTCTATTTGCATATAAAAATCTCCTATCCCTATACGTTTACAATGCTGCAATTTTTTCGTTCATGTACAAAACGGATAATGTCGTCGACTTCTTCCTGCGTATCTGCATTAATCGCATAAAATTGATTTCCCTGAAGTTCCGCAAACGCTTCTGGCATGCGCTGTTCAAACTTTACACGGTTGCCAAATTGTTCATTAATAGCCTGTGTATCATGTTTATACTCATACGCATCACGCTGTGTTATACCGACACAAAACTGGTTTTTGGCATCGGACTCCTTAAATTCTCCTCCCGTCACAAGAGAAGCATATTGAGCAAATAAATCAATGGAGTACGCGAAATTGTACATATCAATCGTATAGCCGCCAGCCAAGCGGTTATTATATTCAAGGGCAACATAATCTCCATTTTCTAATTTAAAAAACTCAATATGGAAAAAGCGTTCTTTCATGCCAAAAGCTTTCACAATCGCCTTTCCATAAGTTTCGAGCTTTGGATCCATTTCTTTTTGAATCACATAAGCTAAATCCAACTGACCCTTAACGAGTTCCAGAGTTGGCACATTATAGGTAAAGCTTGTTTGGAAAACAATGTTCCCTTTCTGGTCCACTAAACCATCAAATGTACAAAGCACGCCTCCTTCGACATATGGTTCTAAGAAGTACACTTGTGCTTCTCCCCATTCTTCTTCAAAATGACGTACAGCCTCTTCTGAACTTAATTTAAAAGTTGCAGCTGATCCAACTCCATTATCCGGTTTAGCGATAACTGGCAGTCCTAATTCATCAATGGCTTTCGATAACTCCTTTTTCGTTTTAACAATTCTTCCTTCTACAACAGGCACTCCTGCTACTTTAAACAGCTTCTTCATTTCCGATTTATACTTAACTTTTTTCAAGTCATTCGGTTTATTGCCGTACACGTTAAATTGCTCACGCAACTCGGCATCAAGTTCTAACCAGTATTCGTTATTGGATTCAATGCGGTCAATGGGACCGTGTTTATAAAATAAAAATGCAACAGCCCGTTTCACTTCATCTATATCCTCTAAATTATTCACACGATAATATTCTGTTAAAGCGTTTTGTAATTCGGAACCTAATTGGTCATATGGTTCTTCGCCAATTCCTAAAACATTGACACCTGCTTCTTTTAAACGAATAGCAAATGGCTGAAAATTAACTGGATAATATGGTGATATCAAAATATAATTCATAAAAAATGCTCCTTTCTTAGAATCATAAAATTCATTATTTTCACAATATAATTATTTTAATATAAAATCAATCTAAATTTTCAAAAATATTCAAAAAAAGTAATCTAATTCAGGCAAATATAATTATTCAGTTCATTCAAGACCACTTCTCACTTAAGAAACGTAAACATTCTGGCAGGTGTTTGGCCCATGCTTTTTCATTATGTTCTTCATCCGCAAAAATATTTAAACGAATGCTATCAATTGGAACAGAGCCTTTTAGCAGTTGTTTATAATACTTCAGAGAGCAATCGATATAGGCCTGCTTCATATTACCATACATCAATTGTCGATCGGCATCATCGCCCTCCTGAGTCCCAACTTGAATGTACACGCGTTGTTCAGGATCCAATTCTTCTCTATCAATATAACTATCAAAGGCTTTATTAGTAATCCAATTCGCTAAAGAAAAAATGCCTAAACCACCAATTTGATCTCTATATTCAATACCCATAAAAGCCGATATATTTCCTCCAAGTGAACTGCCAATCATCGCGGTATGATATTTATCCGATTTCGTTCTGTAATGCATATCGATAAACGGCTTCACGACTGTCATGACAAACTCAGCATATTCCACGCCTCTTCCGCCTAGCTCAATATCTTCAGGAAGTGGACTTTCAGTAATTTTCCAAGGCGTATATTCATTAATTCGTTCTTGTCCAGCGTTATCGATCCCAACCACAATCATCTTCGGTAAATCGGGATTTTGTTTAATGGCCGGAATAACCTTCCATGAATACCCGCTATAAGATTCACTACTGTAGAAAACATTTTGTCCATCATGCATATAGACAACTGGATAATTTTTAGACTCATCTTTATCATAATTTTTCGGCAATAAAACACGAACGCGACGTTTTTCATTTTTATAAGACATATGTAATTGATGTGTTTCTAGTTTTAAATAAAAATAGGATTGATTCATTTTACCTTCCTCGCTCCTTTGATATTATATTAAATATACTGAATAAATCTAATGTTCACAATAAAAACATAGAAAAACCGGGCAAACTGCCCGGTCCTTTTTGTTTACACCGTTTCTTTCCGGTGTCCATATACTATATCATTTCATTTTACTCAACAGGAGGACACATAAATGGACTTAAGCAACATCGATGAGAAATCAAAAGGAACTCATTTTGAGACCCCATTAAACCCTTTGGATGTCACAGATCAGCCCCCTGCCGCTGCAAAAATTACCGAAAAATCTAATAAATATAGGGGTAAGGCTGACTTAGCCAACAACAAAATAGTAAATGCCGAAGAAATAAAAAAAGTAAAACAGGAGATCGAAAGTAATTATAAGGAGCTGGAAGCAGTCAAAGCATCACTCGAGGGACTGCAAAAAATGCAGGAAGCAGAAGAACTAAAATTAAAACAGGAGAATGAAAGTATTTTTAAGGAGCTGGAAGCTGTCAAAGCATCACTCACTGAACTGCAAAAAATACGGGAATCGGAAGAACTAAAATTAAAACAGGTGAATGAAAGCATTTATAAGGAGCTGGATGCTGCCAAAGCATCACTCGCTGGACTCCAAAAAATACGGGCGGCAGAAGATCAAAAATTAAAACAGGAAAATGAAAGTATCTATAAGGAGCTGAATGCGGTCAAAGCTTCACTCGTTGGACTCCAAAAAATACAGGCGGCAGAAGATCAAAAATTAAAACAGGAAAATGAAAGTATTTTTATGGAGCTGGATGCTGTCAAAGCTTCACTCGCTGGACTGCAAAAAATACAAGAAGCGGAAGAACTAAAATTAAAACAGGAGAATGAAAATATTTATAAGGAGCTGGAAGCTGTCGAAGCATCATTCGCTGGACTGCAAAAAATACAGAAAGCGGAAGATCAAAAATTAAAACTGGAGAATGAAAGTATTTTTAAGGAGCTAGATGTTGTCAAAGCATCACTCGAGGGACTGCAAAAAATACAGAAAGCGGAAGATCAAAAATTAAAACTGGAGAATGAAAGTATTTATAAGGAGCTTAATGCTGTCAAAGCATCACTCAATGAACTCCGGATCAAACAAGAGGAGGAACAAGACTGGATAGTCAGAGTGATCGATCTTGCAAAGTTCTGGAAAGGGAACCTCCCACTCCCACCCCGTAAAAATAATAATAATATAGATTGAGAAAAGAAGCCCTTTTTACGGGCTTCTTGATTACACAGCTACTTAATCAAGAACGTTTCCCCTTTTTCATCAAATGCATGCTTAAAATCAAATGCAAAAGGAGTCGGACCACGCTGAATATAGTGGTTGTATCTCTTGAATGCCTCCTCCCATGAGACATCCTTCACCTTTTCTGACCACCAAACTACATAGGAAAGGTGGTTATCTGGATAGGGCTCAATCCATTTGCTTCTATCTCTTAATGCTTGCATATGCTGTCCAGAATAGGTAAAGCGATATAAGGATTGAAGGCTTCTCCATACTGTTAATGTAAGAATAGGAGAACCCTTTCCTTTTACCGTTTCTTCAGGGAAAGGGACTCCTTCAGGTGAAAACGCCTCGATAAGTCCTGATTTAGTTGCCTGACGATATACTTCATTTCCCACTTGAAAAAATTCACGAGAGGCAGGGTGGTCATAGGAATGGTTTAGTCTACCCACAGTATAAATTGAAACTAATGCCATAAAAAGCCCCCAATCGTATTCATTTCCTAGATATATTCAAGTAAAAATGTGAAAATTCCTTCTTCAGCTAACCTGCTTTGATATGTGCATAGAAAAAAGCTACCCTTCAGTAGCTTCACATGTAAGTTTATCCGAATTAATGAAACTACAAGTTCAGCAATTTATCGATAACTCGTTTATTTATTTCTTCAGCTAATAGCATAATAAAATCTTTACTTACATCTTTTTCTTGTGCATTAATAAATAATTCATTCAGCTGTTCCGTACTGAGAGTATTCATTTTGATTCTCCTCTTTTTATACGTTCTTTTTTTTTATTAAATCCCGATATCTGAAATCTATTATTTTTTTATATCTAGAATAATATTTTCACCATAGAAATTTGCCTCATCTGGATCGTGAAGCGGATCCCAAACTTGGGCAAAAAAAGGATTCACTTTTGCTTCCACATCATAATTCCATTGGGCTGGGAAAAACATAATCGGGTCCAGATTATCCAGAATACTCGGATATAAAACACCGGTTTGCCTTAAGGACACCCAATATTTCAAACCAGATTCGATTACTTCGCGCTCGGCAATTGTCTTCGTGATCGCATAATTATCATAGATACTGATCTTTATAGGATCACCGGTTCTTCCCCAGTGAATCGGCGGATTGCGATCACCTGTCTGGGCTACTGTTCCGATGTAAACCAGTTTCATTTCATCTCGATTTGGTTGAGCTTTTATCGCCTTGATAATATTTCTGATTGCCCCTAAATTCACGTTGGTAGTCAAGGAAGGTAGGTAATCAGCTGCAGGGGATACCATCCCACCTACATGGAGGACGTAATCCGCTCCTTCTACGCACTTTAATACATCTTCATAATTCGTTAAATCACCCCATATTATTTTCACACCTGGCTCTTTTTCATAAATGGACATGATATTCTTATCTCTTTCTGTCGGCAGGACTAAAGCCACAATATTAAAACGGTCCCTTCTATTAAGTAACTGCTTAAAGCCTTCATGCCCCATATTGCCTGATGCACCTGTTAAAAAAATAGTTTTTTTATGTTTCAACCTTTTCACTCCTTAATTTCTCCATATAAAAGGCTTGTTCAAATTCACGCATTACGTATAACAAAACAAGAGTTTTGATGTAATTTTAATAAAGTGGAAAGTATTTTTATATTGCTATTTGTACAAAAATAGAAGTTTTTGTACATTATCTAAATCTATATATAGAGGTTGAGAAAAATGCTTTTCCACACAAAAAATCGATAGGTTTATAACCTATCGATCAACAATCAAAGTTCATTTTGAATATGTTTTTATTTCGTCAAAAGTTCATTCTGGCTTTGGTTAAGAGAATCAATCACAATTTTAAACAATTGTTCCGTTTCATCTGGTGCATTGGCTAATATTTCATTAATTGACATCTGATAAGCGAACTGGATCATCGGATTATCCATTAAATCCGGCGCATATTGTTTTAAAATTTGTACTGCGCGTGGCTCGTCAAGAATTTCCTTCAGAGTCGAATCAAAAGTAAACCGTTCTTTTTCCAAATTCGTTTCTGTTTCATATTCATATTGATAGGTTCCGGAACCTAATTCAATTGGTTCTTCTTTCTCTGGAAGGTATATCACTGCCGTTGTATTTGCTGGAATCTCCACTTTTACCTTGATCCATTTATCCTGGCAGACCCAAGCACTTTTTATTTCGCCGTAAACAGAATTAAATGTTGCTTCCACTGAAGTGATTCCTTTAATAAACTGCGGCTTTATCAGGATTCTCTTGTAACCTGGTTCCAATTGGTTGATACCGGCAAGTTTTCGGTACATCCAATCGCCAATTGAACCGTAAGCATAGTGGTTTAAGGAATTCATTCCGGAGGTATCAAAATCTCCATTTGGTAAAATCGAATTCCAGCGCTCCCAAATCGTTGTCGCCCCTTTTTTCACAGAATAAAGCCACGATGGATAATCCTCTCTTAAGAACAGGATTCCCGCTAGATCATGAAGATTATTTTCCGTCAAAGTATGGCATAAGTACGGAGTTCCAACAAAGCCAGTAGAAAGGTGGTTTTTATGGTTTGCAATATTGGTTGCCAAGGATTTTAGAATTCTATCGCGATATTTTTCTTCTGCCAAGTCAAAATAAAGTGCTAATATGCAACCTGTCTGTGTTTCACTCACCATTCTTCCAGTAGAAGTAATATATTCTTCATTAAATGCCTTTTTAATTTTTCCATATAGTTCATCGTACTTTTCGGCATCTTCTGTATAATTGAGAAGTCTTGCCGTTTTTCTTACGATATCGGTTGAATATGCATAGTAGGCATTTGCGACTAAGTATTTATCAGTAGCTCCTGTCCTGTCTGCACTTTCTTCTTTGTCTAATGCAAGCCAGTCTCCATACTGAAAGCCGGTCTGCCATAGTCCATTTTTACTGCAGCGTGATTTGATAAAATCAACCCAGCCCTTCATGCTTTCATATTGTTCTTCTAATATCCTCTTATCTCCATATGTCTGATAAATGACCCAAGGAATAATGACTGCGGCATCGCTCCAGGCAGCCGCACCTTCCTGTTGTCCTAAAATATTCGGAATAACATGAGGAACGCCAAATTCAGCCGTCTGTTCCGACGCCAAATCATGCAGCCATTTAGAAAAGAACAAAGCTACATTCCGATTATAGGCAGCAGTTCCTGCGAACACCTGAGCATCACCTGTCCAACCAAGTCTTTCATCCCTTTGCGGACAGTCTGTAGGAATATCCAGGAAATTGCCTCTCTGCCCCCATTGGATATTGCTTTGTAGTTGGTTTACTAGCGGATTGGAACATGTAAATGTTCCAGTTTCCTCCATCTCTGTATGGAGTACGCAGGCAGTAAAATTTTCGAGTTCAATATCATCAAGTCCCTCAATGCAAATATAACGGAAGCCATGGAAAGTGAAGTGCGGCAGAAAGGTTTGCTCTTCTCCATTGCAAATATAAACATCATGGGATATTGCCTGACGAAGGGTGTCAGGATAAAAATTCCCCTCTTTATCCAATACTTCCGCATGTCGGATGGTAATTTCCTGTCCCGGCTCTCCCTTTACCTTAACCTCTACAAATCCTGTTAGGTTTTGTCCAAAGTCAATTACCTTCTCACCCTTTGGAGTTACAATAAACTCTTTGGCGGAGATTTTTTCGGTAATCCTTACTGATTCACTTTCCTGCCCTACGATTAGGTTCTTATTGAAGGAGAAGCCCACTACGTTTCGCAACTCTTCCCCTTTGAAACAAGAATCGATGGTTTCTCCCATATAAATTTCACTGCTACGAATCTTTCCGGTTGTCACCTTCCAGCTTTCATCGGTTTTAATGATTTCTTTTTTTCCATCAGAATAAGTAATATGAATCTCAGCTATGGCAGCCACCCTGTCGCCATAAATATTTGGTGTCATAGCAAAGCCAAAATTCCCTTTATACCAACCGTTTCCAACTGTTATTTCGATCTTATTTTGCTTTTGAAGCATATCATCCGCCTGATAGGTTTGATACTGGAGTCGTTTTTTATAGTTAGTCCAGCCAGGAGCAAAAAAGGTATCCCCCACTTTTTCTCCATTAATTTTGAGTTCATAAACACCTAATGCGGTAGCGTAAACTCTCACATTTTTAATCTCTTTATCAACTTGAAACTCTTTAACAAAAACTGGACAGGCTGTTTCTTCCTCTGGAAAATCATGTGTAATAAATTCTGCACAGAAATTTGTTCCCTTTAATAAACCTGTTTCAAAGTATCCTTTTACTATTGCCTGATTCCCTTTATTATCCCATGCCTTTACCTGAACCCCGTACAAAGAGCAAGCATCAAGTTCCATCCCCTCGTATTCGACTAACACTGAAGAGCTGCTTTCCCTTTTCCCTGAATCCCAAACAATGGTACCCTCTTTTTCTACAATAATTTGGTATGCAGTCTGTAAAACCTTCTGTTCTTCCGATGCTATTTTCCAAGAAAATCTAGGTTTTTTTACATCCAGTCCAATCGGATTTTCCCGATATTCGATACGAAGATCCTTTAAAATCATACAATAACACCCCAGTTTTAATGATTTGATTTTTTTCTAGTGCCTTTCGATTAGCGATTAAAAGGAATGGCTCTTAAGCGCATGTCCAATTCCTTCATTTGATCTTCTGAAAGAGGTTCAGGCAAATACTGATTAATGACCTTCATAGAATAAGTTTTTGCACCGGCTGCCATCTCACTCTGTGCAAACGAGGGTAAATATTCAATTAATATTTCTCGGCAATCAGTTTGTTCCAATATTGAGCCAATGGTAACGTCGGTCGAATACTCCTTTACATCCTTTGCATCAGAGATTAGACTCTCCTTGTCCGCAGGAAAATCCCCAAGTACCTTTTGTAACCATGAAATACTTAAATCAAACCATTGGGCAAAGTCCTTATCCACAAAAGATTTCAATCCGGATGATGATAGAGGTTTAGCTAACGAAAGTCCATGTGTTCCTTTTTGGAAAATATGCGATTCAAACGGTATCTTGTTTCTATTTAAAGCCATCATGAAGCAAAGTGTATTTTCAATCGGAACAAGGCTATCTTCAAATGTAGAGAATAGAAATGCCGGCGGTGTTTGATAATCCACCTCTTTTTCAAGTGAGGGTACTGGGAAAGCCAAAACATCCCCTATCGATGACAGGATGCATGGGTACCCGAGTATTAATGCGTTTGGTCTGTTTTTCCCCATCGTACCTAATGCGGCTGCCAGATGCCCGCCGGCGGAAAATCCAATTACTGCAATTTTATTAGGAGCTGTGTTCCAACTCTCCGTATTTTCTCGGATCATCGTAATCGCCTCTTCCGCATCGGATATTGCTATTGTAAAAGTTGATTCTTTTCCAACAGAATATCGAAGAACAAAGGCATTATAACCTTCAGCCAGAAATGCCATGGCTATAGGTTCTGCTTCTCTGTCAGAGGTACTGTAATACCCACCACCTGGAAAAATCAACACAGCAGGGCGGGTAGAAATATTATTAAACTCCGTTGAACTGTCCAATAAATAGGCAGTCATCGTTACTACCTTATTAGTATTTAAAATTACTTTTTCTATTCTCATGCCTCCACTCCTTTATATAACAGCTTTAGCAATAATATTATTAAACGTGGAAACGTTTTTATATTGTGATTTGTACAAAAATAGTACTATATGAATATCTCTACTAAAAAATTTTTCCTACTATAAAATTGAATATACGATACTCTTGTTTCAACTCTACTTATAAACTTGTTAAGATTTTTTCTAATGAAATTGCGTGGCTTTATTTTTTGATTTTCCCTGTACAGAGATTTTAATTTTCCCCATATATGGCACCAGAAATAATCCCAATAAAACAAACCCTATACTGCAAATAAATACCAAATGGAGAGAATCAACAAGCGATGCCTTCATGATAGGGACTATTTTCCCTATCATGATATTTGGTAATTTGGCTAAAGCTTCCGGACTAAGCAGTGCTGAAAAAAGCTGTTGCGGATCCTTATTTATTTGAGAAATAATTTGAATCTTTAATGGGTCTGCTTGCTTTGGCAATTGATCCAAAACAGGAACAAGGTGATGAATTAAATATTGACCAGACCTCTGATTCATGACCGCGCCTAAAATGGTCATCCCAAATGTTCCGCCAATTTGCCTAAAAAATGTGCTGGACGATGTGACAATCCCAAGTTCTGAAGCCGGAAAACTTTCTTGTAATACAATTGTTAAACTTGGCATGATAAGCCCCATACCAATCCCAATGATTAAAGTGTACAGGGAGGCGGCTAGTTTCGTTGTATGAATGTCCATCATAGCAAGAAAAATAAACCCGATTGCCATAAGTAACAACCCAGAACCCATCTGTAAACGCACCCCAGTTTTGTGTATAAACAATCCGATAATAACGCTAGTGACAATCATGGCAATGGTCATCGGCATCATGATCGTTCCTGACGCGGATGCACTGACCCCAACAATTCCTTGCATAAATAAAGGAACAAACATCATGGCACCAAACATCCCTACACTCATCAAAAAACCGATTCCGTTGGTTACCGTAAAAATTTTATTTTTAAACAAGCTGATTGGGAGAATTGGCTCTCTTGCTTTGCCTTCAATCCAAACAAAGGCTATAAGAGCAAGAATGGAAAAAGTGAAAAGCCCGATGATTTGCCATGATAGCCAAGCATAATCCTTCCCTCCAAAAGTTAGGGCAAGAAGAAGACCCACAACACCTATCACCATGGTAATAATCCCAGGAATATCAAAAATCACCTCTCCTACCTTGCGATGTCTAGGCAAACCAGCCGCAATTAATATAGTTGCCAAAACCCCTACAGGAAGATTAATATAAAAAACCCATCTCCAGTTCAGTGAATCGACAATCCAGCCACCTGCTTGGGGACCAATAATACTTGCGACCCCAAAAAGGGAACCGAAAATCCCCTGCCACTTCGCTCTTTGTGCCCCTTGAAACATATCACCAACAATAATAAAAGCCATCGGCATCATAATTCCGCCGCCAATCCCCTGAAAGGCACGAAAGATAATCAGTTCGTTCATTCCCTGAGCCATTCCGCAAAGGGCAGAACCAACGATAAATACTACCAGACCTGTAACATAAATTACTTTTCTGCCTAGTAAATCTGATAATTTACCCGCAATTGGGACAATAACAGTCGAGGTTAACATATAGGAAGTAGTTAACCAAGCCATTAATCCGAGTCCTCCTAATTCCCCAACAATACGTGGCATGGCGGTTCCCACAATGGTCCCGTCTAACGCCCCAAATAACATAGCAATAAATAATCCTGCAAGAAGCAAGTTTTGATGCTTAACCGGATTGCTCAAATCTTGTTCATCCATTTCATCTCTTGCGATCAAAGAATCACCCTTTCATTGTTTATTCACACAATAGACCAGGAATCAAATTAAGCGGCTTCACGAGTCCTATATTTTTCTTCGAAATCATTATAATAAATTTGAAAACGCATTTATGGTAATATTCGAACAAAAATAGTATTTTTAAACCAACATCAAAAAATAAACACCACAGCTTAATACTGTGATGTTAATTACTTGCTAAATCATGCATTCTTTTTTCGTTCAGCAAGATCTTTGGCAATTTGAGCTTGCTTATCCTCGGTAAGGTCAAACCATGCTACACTGGCTGTAAAAACGATTATGATGGCTGGCAAAATACCCATTAGGATTTTAATACCCAAGATGGTCTCGCTGCTTTGGTTTGCTCCTGGTACGTACCCAACAAAGGCTAAGGCGCCTGCAGCTATTGAACCTGATAATGCGGTTGCAAAAGTTTGTAAAAATCCAAGGAAAGATCCCATAAAAGCATTTACATTGATTCCAGTCTTCCACTCCGTATAATCCATCGCAGCCGGCATCATAGCGCTCTGGGCTGGACTAGCAAATCCGCTGAATAAACTTGCAATTACACTAATAACTAAGAAAATTGTAGCACCTGTAGAGGTACCAGGAAGGACAATAACTGCTGCCATTGAAACCACATTCACGATCGCTGATATAAGAACATTCGTTTTAATGCCGATACGTTTCGTAATCTTTGAACTTAACATGGCTCCAATAAAGGTCGGAAGCAAACCAACGATACCAACTGTCGCCATTAAACCTACATTATGGAAATAATATTGAAAATAATAAATCATAATACCAGAGCGAATGCCGTTAGCTAAATTGTTAGCGAATATATAAACATATACAATAATTGCTGACTTATTAGTAAATACTGCTGCAAACATTTCTTTTAATGAGGTCTTCTTATCTTCCTTGCTAGGCTGCACAACATATCTTTCCTTTATGTTAAGAAAAGAAAATATCGAAGTAACTATAGTGACTATTGCAAATATTCCCATAAGTAGTGTGAAACCTTTGGTATCATTACCGCCACCCAGAACTTTAACCAAAGGTTGTCCACCAATTACTACTACCATAGCCCCGATCATGACAAAAATATAACTATAGAAACCAATTGATACTCTATCGTCTACTCTCTTAGTGATGGCAGGAGTGAGGGCAGCCCCTGGTGCTTGGGCAATTGCCATACAAATACTGTAAATAAGATAAGTTAAGGTTGCATATATATACTGTGCATTGTGACCAAAATGGAAATTAGTAAAGGTTAGCCATCCGAAAATTGCTGTTGGTACACCTATAATCACGCTGTATGGCCTGTACTTCCCCCAAGGAGTTGTTATTTTATCGACGAATACCCCAAAAACGGGTGCTAAAATGGCGTCAAATATCCGGGCTACTAAAAACAATCCAGCAACATAAGCAGGGCTAATTTTCATTACATCAGTATAAAAGAAAAGCAAAAACATGGAAATCATTTGAAAGTGGGCTGTTCCTGTCATTCCACCGATGGTTACAGCTGCTTTTTCACGAAACTTAAGTTTTCTATCCTCATTTTGAGTGTTAATATTATTACTCAACTCCACATTAGCTTGATTTGTTATATTTGCCTCCATTTTTCTCTCCTCCTTATAATGTAACGCTTTCATTTTATTTATAAAAAAGAACTGTTTATGGGGAGGTGAAGATGAGTTCTTCTTACTTCACCTCTGCCTATATCTATTTCTTTCTATTTATTCTCCTTTATAGCTAAATGCTCACTTTCGGTAGCTTTGTTTAAGTGGAATAGCAATCCATTTAACATTTCATAAGTAAAGGCTCCATTGCTGAAAGAAACGAATGCGCGTAGTGGCATATATTTCGCCATTGCATCGACCATTTCAGAATGTTCTCCTTCCGGCTGAGGGAAGTTTTCACTTAACTTTGCAAGAAATTCCATGACGATAGGTCCTGCGGTCAGATCCTCCATCATATCCCCCAACGGTGTATTTTGGGTAAATCTCTTTTTAACTTGAACAGTAGACTCTACGTGAATCTTATCTTTGAAAACAATCTCTTGTGAAGATTTTCCAATAAGAATTTCGAAATCCCCGCTTTCTACATGCCAGTCCTTTAACGAAACATTGTAATAAGCAAACGCTCTTTTATCTAACACAAAAGAAACCGTCTTTTCTTCACCTGGTTGAAGTGATACCTTATCAAATCCTTTTAATTCTTTTGCGGGTCTAACAACTAAGGAATCCACATCTCTTACATACAGCTGAACAATTTCTTTTCCCGGATACTGACCTGTATTTTTCACATTGACCGTAACGGTTACTGTTTCTGTATCTTTCATTTCTTTCTTACTTAACGAAAGGCTGTTGTATTCAAAATTTGTATAACTTAATCCATAACCGAATGAAAATAAAGGTTGTATTTCTTTAGCGTCATAATAGCGATAACCAACAAACAAGCCTTCTTTATATTCCACTTTGTCGGCTTCCCCTGGGAAGTTCAAATAGGAAGGGTTATCCTGTAAACGTACCGGGAAGGTTTCCGCTAATTTGCCCGATGGATTTGTATGTCCAAATAATATATCTGCAATGGCTCCTCCTAATGCCTGCCCTCCTAAATAACCTTCCAGTAATCCTTTCGCGCGATCAATCCATGGCATTTCAATTGGTGCGCCATTACTAAGGACAACGACCAAATTCTTTTGCTCTTCCGCCACTGCCTCAATTAATCTCTGTTGATTTTCAGGTATCCGCAAATGCTCTCGGTCATATCCTTCAGACTCGTACCGGTCCGGTAATCCGACAAATAAAACGGTAATAGAAGAATTTCGGGCAGCTTCCCGTGCTTCTTGCATGAGTTGATTATTCACTTCATCGTTTTGAAGCTCGTATCCCTGTGCGTATATTACCTTTGCCTCATTACCGGCTATTTTCTCAATCTCTTCAAAAATATTATCAAGCTTAGTAGGATTTATGTGAGAGCTCCCACCGCCTTGATATCGTGGCGTTTTGGCGAGTGTTCCAATCACAGCAATAGTACCTTCTTTTTTAAGTGGAAGAATACCATCTTCATTTTTCAAGAGAACCATGCATTCACTTGCTACTACCCTTGCCAGCTGATGGTGGGATTGTTTATCATAAACGGCGTTTTCTTTTTTATGTTCGACTGCTTTAAATATTACCGATAACATTCTTTCTACAGCTTGATTTAACTTTTCCTCCGAAAGCTCTCCATTCTTCACCGCTTCTACAATTTTCTGGTCACTCAAACCACCTGTTGGCGGCATTTCAAGGTCAAGCCCGGAGGATAAACCGCTTACCCGCTCATTTACCGCTCCCCAGTCAGAAACGACGAACCCTTCAAGTCCCCATTCTTCTTTTAAAATGTTGGTTAGCAAGTATTCATTTTCCGACGCATATTCGCCATTTACCTTGTTATAAGCACTCATAACGGTCCATGGTTGCGCTTTCTTGACAGCCCCTTCAAAACTTGCCAAATAAATTTCTCTTAGCGTTCGTTCATCTACGACAGCATCAACAGACATCCGGCGATGCTCCTGATTGTTGGCGGCAAAGTGCTTCAGAGAAGTTCCCACGCCTTGACTTTGTACACCATTAATGTGGCTGGCAGCTAGTTCAGAAGATAAATAAGGATCCTCTGAAAAATATTCGAAGTTCCTGCCGCATAACGGGGACCGTTTAATGTTGGCACCTGGTCCGAGTAGGATGGCCACATCCTCCGCCTGACACTCTTCCCCTAATGCAATCCCAACCTTCTCGATCAGGTTTCTATCCCATGAACAGGCTAATCCGGAAGCGGATGGAAAACAGGTGGCTGGCACACTTTCATTGAGTCCTAAATGATCTGCGCCATCTTTTTGCTTCCTCAGCCCGTGGGGACCATCTGTCAAAACAATTGATGGGATACCTAGTCTTTCAATCCCTTTTGTTCGCCAGAAACTAGCACCTGAACATAAACTAGCTTTCTCTTCTAGCGTCATTTGCGAAATGATTTCTTGAATGTTTCTTTGCAAAATATTTCTCTCCTTTATTACTTGTTTCACTCGAGTTGAGATTATTGTATTGTTTTTGAAACCGCTTTTATATTACGATTTGTATAAATATCGAACTATTTGTACTTCTTTATTTTTTAAATTATGTTATTTGTTTCGAACATGGATAACTTGGATTTTGAAAATCAATCCTTCCTAATGACAAATTACCAAATTTGCCCGTAAAAAAAGTCGATAGTTTTAACCTATCGACTTAAAATTATATAGGGCGCTTTTTATCATTCCTTGCTGAAATACATGCTTATGCTTCCCTTACTTTTCTGAACAAATCAGATATTTCCCGCTTCCTACTGTTTTTTCTTCTTTTCCTATCTTTAACTGGGCAGTTACATTGACTGGAACTTCAACTTCCGCCACAACTTTCCTCCCTTCAAGTTTGCAGTCTGATAAACATTCAATCTGTCAGACTGTAGCTGCCAGCTGAATCTTGGTGTTTTCGTATCGATCGTTAATGGATTCGATTTATTTTCACACTGTAATTTTGTAATGTTTAACATATCTTTCTCCCAATTTTAAAATCTTTTAATTTGATAAGACCATTAAAAGACTTAATGTAATTTCCTTGATCTTCTAATCACTCGAGTTGAGAATATTATATTGCTTTTGAAACCGTTTTTATGTTATGATTTGCACAAAAATCGAACTATTTGTACTTTTACTTTAAAAACTAAGGGGATTATGATGAAAATCGAAAACTTGGACTATATTTGCAGACTTGTATTTGAATCTTGTAAAGTTCCTGTTACCTTTTTCAATAAAAATGATGAAATAGTTATTGAATTTCCAAAGTCCCCTATTCAAAATCCAATTATTCCGGATAAAAAACAACAGTTGAAACAACTTATATTTACAGACGCTCCCTCCGATTTTCCTGTAATAAGGACAACTAACTATTTAGAAAATTACCTTATTATCAATCTGCCAACTGCCTCTCTAATTGCAGGACCTTGTCTGTATAAAGAGATTTCCGATGATCTCATAACAGGCATCTTGAACGATAATAACATTAGTAATATGTATAAAAACGATTTAATCTCTTACTACCAACAGTTACCGACTATGAGTCCACTAAAATTTATGCATACCGGTTTATTAATTTATTACATGATATTTCAGCAGAAATTAGATGTCGGGGAAGTTATACAAAAAAATGTCCTTGTCCAGAATAATTTCGATGTTCAAAAGACTGTTGATGCCAATTTAAGTATCAACCGCCAAAATATCTCTCTTCATCACGATCCTGCATTTGAGAAACATGTTCTTCAAGCCATTAGAGAAGGACGCTTAGAAGTATTATCCGAATATGCCACCTTAAATCCTCCGGAGGGAATTGGGGTCTTATCAAAGAAAAGTCAATTAAGGAACGAAAAAAATTTAGGTATTTGCGGTATTGCGCTTTTTACACGGGCTGCCATAGACGGAGGGTTACAACCAGAATTGGCTTATACCATGAGTGATTTATACATTCAAAAAATAGAAGACGCCACATCAGTTGGCGAAATAAATCATTTATCCTCTAAGGCGTTTATTGAGTTTTGCGACCGAGTACGTCAACGCAAACATCATCAATATTCCAACCCCGTATTAATTTGTCAGGATTTTATCTTTAACCATATTTATGAAAAAATTACAATTGCGGATCTTGCGAAATTGGTCCATCTTAATCCCGCTTACCTATCACGTTTATTTAAAAATGAATTGGGAATCCCCCTGGGAGATTATATTCAAAGAGAGAAAGTCGAGGAAAGTAAGAAGTTATTAAAAAATTCAACACACACGCTTCCAGAAATTTGCTCTTTACTTAATTTTAATGACCAAAGTTATTTCATAAAAGTATTTAAAAAGTTCACCGGTACTACTCCTAAGCACTTCAAAAACAAAATCTAAGCAGAGGATAGGGCAGGAGTTTTACATACAATTTAAACTCCTGCCCAATTTATCATACTTAAAAAAAGGAATTTTTTTAAAATCATCATTTAACTTGTTTACTGCCTCTAGACCCCTGAAGAATAGAAGCTGATAGTAATATTTTATAGTTCATTAATACAAAATGAATTTTTTTATATTAGTTATTGAAGGAATTGTGCCCTTTATATTTTCAAGCAAACGAAAAAGATTCGTCTCAATGGAAAAGGAACGAATCTTGGTTTTTAGGGTATTATGTCGCTCTATAGAAGTAAAAATTATATCAGGGCATCTTTTTCACAAGATAACTAATCGCATTTGACCATTCTTTGATTGTAGACCCATCATCTTGAGGGTTCCCATCATACATTTCTTTCCCACTGCTATTCACAAAAAGCATTTCAGATGTATGTATTACATCTGTTGTTTTACTTGGTACTACTGTAATCCCATAATCTTTCCAAATCTTTTTAAGAGTATCAACCGAACCAGTGAGGAAATACCAGTTTTTGAGGTGGGATAGACCTTCCTGGTCTGAAAAAGCTTTTACATCGCTTACGCTTTTGTGGTATTCGTTTACATTCAAACCGATGTAAACTACATCTTTCCCACTAGCTCCTAATTGTTGGTCCGCATCGATTAACTCTTGAGAAATAATCGGGCATACATCAGTACATTTGGGATCGATTGGTTGGATAACTAGTTTTTTATTTTTAAAATCAGATAAAGAAACTACCTTCCCGTGTTGGTCTGTAAGAGTAAAACTAGGAGGATTTTTAAGTGAAACTTCTGAAATGCCAAGGTCTTTTTTAAATTTATTAAGGGTGGGATCATTCCAGGCGGCGGTCTTTTGCTGAAAGTATTGCCAAATGTTAAAACCAACCAAAACAACTACAACAAAGTATAGAAACCATCTTAACTTTTTTAGCATTTTTCTACATCCTCTTCCATTCATTATTGATACTCTTTTAATTATAAAACAATTCAGCTAAAGAAAACCATAATATTATCTGATAATTCTAAAACCCACTTTCCGTTACATCAAAAAACGGTCTTGTATTAATATCTGCATTTATCAAATAATCGGGGGTTATTCGAACATGAAAAAGCAGCTGGATTATCATTCTAGCTGCTTTCATTTTTATTTTCTAAAACTTTTTTATTCCTCATATATCATTTTACGTGTCATTCCACCATCAACAATGATGTTTTGTCCATTAATAAAATTATTTTTTGGATCTGCAAGATATAAGCATGCCAAAGCAATATCATCAGGAGTGCCAACTCGATTTGACCAATGTTGAAGATGGTCCTTCTCACTTAATTCATTATAATTTACATTTTGAATCCAGCCAGGACTAATACAATTTACTGTGATTCCTTTTGATTGTAGTGATGCTGCTAATGAATGAGTTAAAGCCACAATTCCACCCTTTGAAGCAGCATAAGCTTCAGAATTAGGTTCAGACATAATCGCTCTAGTTGATGCCATATTAATAATCCTACCACCTCGAGGCATCATTTTAGAAGCCTCTCTTGAAGCGATAAAAGTGCCTCTTAAATTCGTATTGATTACATCATCCCATTCATTAGTCGTTAATTCAACTAATGGTTTGAATCTAGAAACTCCAGCATTGTTTATTAAAATATCTACCTTTCCAAACTGCTCTTTCACTTTTTTCATTAAATGAAAAATATCTTCTTCATTTCTTAGATCAGTCTTATAGAAAAATACATTTTGGTTGACTTCTTTGATTTGATTTAAAACATCACTTCCCTTTTTTTCATCTACATCTGCGATACAAATATTGGCCTCATAATTTCCAAACGCTTTCGAAATTCCTTCACCAATTCCATTAGATCCACCAGTAATAATGACAGTTTCATTTTTAAACCTTTCTATCATTCACGTTCATTCCTTTATATCCGATTAATCATGCTTAGGTGAAGCTGCTGGATCACCTATTTGCGATACGGTATGCTCATAAGCAATCAATGTAACACCTAATTGATTTTCAAACTGTATGAGCTTATGCATCTGTTCATCTGATAAATTAGCCACTTTAAAATCATTATTTGCCATATTCCCACCTCCCAAATACAGCATATTATTTACCAATATTTGAATTTCAAAACGAACATTATGTTCTTTTTAAAAATAAATATGAATATATTTTTAACTCAGTAAAATTAAGAATATAAAATAATAAGCATCCTTTGTAAAAGCATGTTCAAATATTAAAGGTACCGACAAGGAGGAAACATATGTATAAAGAAGTTATTGCCATTAATGAAATTCCAAATTTCCAATCTCGTGCAGAAGAATTTTTTCCTATTGATTGGTATAAAGAAATGCTTCACCATCATCCTGTTTATTATCATGAAAAAACGGATACTTGGAATGTATTTAAATATGAAGATGTTAAACTAGTGTTAAGCAACTATGAATACTTTTCAAGTGAAGGATCTCGAACCACTCTTTTTGTTGGAGCTAAAGGCAATCTAGAAAAGCACTCTCTTACCAACATAATAAATATCGATCCTCCCTTACATAGAAAGAGCCGCTCCTTGTTAGCGTCCGCTTTCACTCCACGCAGTTTGAAGAACTGGGAACCTCGTATTCAACAGCTTGCTTCCGAACTTGTAGGAGAGTTACATGAAAACACTACTCTTGATATTGTTCAAGCATTGGCTGCTCCATTGCCTAGCCTCGTTATAGCCGATTTATTTGGGGTGCCGATACAAGATCGGTTTCAGTTCAAAAAATGGGTTGATATACTTTTCCAACCTTACAATAAGGCAACATTGGAAGACATTGAGCTTGAAAAACTAAATGCTGCAAAAGAATATTTCCAATATCTCTTTCCTATTGTCGTTCAAAAACGCTCTAATCTCTCAGAAGACATCATCTCTGACTTAATCCAAGCTGAAGTAGATGGTGAAAAGTTTTCGGATGAAGAGATTGTTCAGGTCACAATGCTACTTTTAGGGGCAGGTGTCGAAACCACCAGCCATGCGATTGCCAATACTTTTTATTCATTGCTATATGATGATCAGTCATTATATAGGGAGCTTAGAAATAATTTAGAATTAGTGCCAAACGCTGTTGAAGAAATGCTCCGATATCGGTTTCATATGACAAGGAGAGAACGTACGGTTAAACAAGACAATAATTTATTAGGCATTGAGTTAAAAAAAGGAGATGTAGTGATCGCCTGGATGAGTGCATGCAATTTGGATGCGGATATGTTTGATAATCCTTTCTCACTAGACATTCATCGTCCAAACAATAAAAAGCATTTGACATTCGGAAGTGGCCCACATTTCTGTTTGGGTGCCCCTCTTGCACGCTTAGAAATGAAAATTGCCTTAGAGACTTTCTTACAAAAGTTTGCGCATATTGAACCAGTGAATGGGTTTGAATTAGAAGAAAATTTGACGGCTTCTGCTACAGGACAGTCGTTAACAAATCTTCCGATAAAAGTTTATAAGTAAGGATTTATTTATAGTAATGAATCCATATTCCAACCTAGATCTAACGGCGTTTCAATTAATATCACAGTGTGTACTTTTAAATAATGTTCAAAAGCAGAGGGGACTCCCCTCTGCTTTAATCTTTTGTTATGTATTTCATTAATTTATTCGCAATTTAGCCCCTTTACATTCCGATTCAGAACATTTTCTAAACCTATATAGGCACCTACACAGTCATATAGGCATTGACCTACATATGGTAGACAAAGTAATGACCAAATGCGGATTCCTTTAAATCTAAAGGTAATAGCATTGGAGGGATAAGGATGACAAAATTTTTTTCGTTTCAAGGTACCGTCACCAGGATTACTGATCTTATTGGTCAACATGGTGAAGAAGATGGCTGTAAAAAATTATTTACTGTAGAAAACGGAACGGGAGCAATCGTGAATTTCGTAGTGTCCCCCACCACTTACTTTGTCGATCATCTATTGGTGGCAGTAGGAGATCAAGTGACTGGATATTATGACGGGAATGCACCTGCTCCGCTTATTTACCCTCCACAATATCAAGCGCTTGTCATGGTAAACAAAAGCCCAAAACAGAATGTAAAAGTAGATTATTTTAATAGTGAGTTGGTGAGTAGTGATGGGCAATTACGATTAAATATTTCCCCCTATACTCAACTAAGATTAACCAATGGGCAGCTCTTTTCAAGGAATCCAGCGAACCGTGATCTCATCGTTATCTATGGACCTGCCACGAAAAGTATCCCGGCCCAAACCACACCCTACAGAATAATCGTTTTGTGTTAGTGGCGATAAAAAATATTCATCTATCAAAGCCATCAGGTTTGAAAATAAGCGGAGAAATTTCTCTTAATTTGGAAATAGCACTGAAAATTGCTTAAATAGACGGAGAGATTCCGCCTATTGACTCAAAAAACATGAAAATGAGGGATTTTTCTTTGCATAACCGGAAATCATCCCCTTATTTCCCCCGAAAAGAGCTCCATTCTGAATTTAACCGAAATATCTCCGTTTATTTTAAATATCACCGGTTACTCAATAATGGAAAAGACTTCTAATGTTTCAAAGCATTTTTTGTAAGATAAATTGTCTATCAAATTGAGGGTAAAATTGTAGGGTACAACAGTCATTGTACCCCCACAATTTGGGGTGCATTTCCCTATGTAATTTCCACTTAAATGGCTACACACCAATAAAAAATGAGTGTCAATTTCATATCAAAAGCCAATGTTCAGGAACTCTTAATGATGAAGGCAATATTGTATTCCTATCCCCTTTAGCCGAATTCACTTGTACCTGGGTAAGAAAAATGCTTCCTTCTAAATTAGCACCTGTTAAATCAGCGTCTCTCAAATCAGCACCAATAAGATCTGTTGATCTCATGTCTGCTCCCCGAAGATCAGAAGCAATAAGGAGTGCTCCTCTTAAATTAACTCCCCTGAGGTTCGCTCCTCTTAGATTCGCACCGATTAGGTCGCGACCCTTCATTTTTGTTCGTTTCCTTCCATGGTGATGGTTACTCTTTACCTTTGACCGGACAAGTTCACTTGTTTTTAAAAGTAATTCGTTAACCTTTTCCCGATGGCTGGGTACATAAATGGCTAGGAGGGCATCTGGGGTTAAATACGTGAGCTGTTCTGTTTCTTTCATTGCTTGCTCTAATTCCTTATAAATAGACCTAGCAGCATCATAACTAAGAGCCTCATTCAAATAATAAAGCATTTCATGAAGTTGTTGCATAATCGGAAATACCGCAAACATTTCATCTGCTGTTGCTTCATTATTCCGCCAATCAGATCCATTATAAGTTACTTGAGAAACCTTTTGGCCAGCTCCAAAGCATTCATATACTGTGCATCCTTGAAAGCCATTTATTCTAAGATTTTTATGGATCCCGCAGCGATAATCTGATTGCAGATTCCGGCAAGGAGTCCCTTCTTTTTTATCAAAGGCAAAATCACAAGATGCAGTAAATGATAAAGCTACACAGCATAAACCAAAACATTTCTCGCAGTCAGCACTCAATTTCTTATTTATTTGTTGCTCAGGCAATACTTACACACCCTTTTCGTTCTCGACATGGATTCACTGGGTATTAATATTCTAGGGTTGGTGGAAGTAATCCTTCTTAAAGGAAATCTTTCACTTAAAAAGAAAAAAGTGAAGCAAATAAACTTCACTTTTTTGACATGGATAATTTTTGACGATCTTCTGCCATAGGCGGCTCTTCAAGCCATTGATTATCTATCATTAAATCCATCCACTCTTTACCAATTTTTGCGTCGTCTGCAATGGCTGACATATATTTAGGACTTAAATCTTTTCTGGGAGAGGATCCCCATCCCGTACCATAATAAATCATGGCGGTAGTAAATAAAAATCCCACATAGAACATGATTTGCTTCTCCGAAAACGGAGAATTAATAGAATCCGTCACTTCTGCGTCAAAAGTGGGAGGTGCAGGTAAGTGGTCTTCCTCGGGTTAATATGTGTTACCTATTTATTCAGGTAAATTGGTTACAAGGTCATTTGTTTCATAGTTTTTATTCTTCCAAAGTTCACCTGGCCAGAATGCGAATCGCCCAAGAACGGTAGTAATCGCGGGCACAAGAAGTGGACGAACAAAAAATGTATCTAATAGCACGCCTACTGCTGTAACAATACCAAATTGCACCAAAACTTGAATTGGTAAAGTAGCTAACACAGCAAATGTTCCCGCTAAGATAAGACCTGCCGATGTAATAACACTTCCTGTTTTGACCACACCACTAGATACCGCATCAAGATGTGATTTAGTCCGCTTATTCTTCCATATTTCCGATACCATAAAAATATTATAATCTTCACCCAATGCAACAAGGAATACAAAGGCATATAAAGGAATTGCTCCTGAAATAGCAGAAGCTCCCAACCCAAAGTGAAGGATAAGCCAGCCCGCACCTAGTGCAGAAAAAAAGGATAAAACCACAGTTAAAATCAAATAAATCATGGCAATGATTGAGCGTAAGTATAGCAGTAACAATAAAGAGATAATACAAATCATAACAGGGATAATAATAGATTCATCCCGTTCTGTGGTTATTTTTGTATCATATAATGCAGCAGTCTCACCGCCAATCCAAAAATGCTTTTCAGTATCATGGATATCTGCGTTAGCTAGCATTTTCTTTAGATTACTTCTGAGCTTCGGAATCTGGCTCAGTGCTTCACTGGAAAACGGATTCTCAGCCAAGGATACTTCGTACAATTGAAATTGATGATTATATTTTCCTTCCATCGGCTGGGTTACATCCGCTACAAAAGAAAGTTGTTCCAATTTCTCTTTTAAAGGTATTCCTTTTCCCGTTGTATCGACAACAATTTGTACAGGTGCCAATTCACCGGGAGAAAAATGACCAGAGATTAAATCAAACCCTTCCCGTGAAGGCATATCTTTAGGAAAAGACTCCAATAAATCGTACGTATATTGAATCCGAGGAACAACTGAAGCCAATCCTCCCAGTAATACAAGTGTTGTAATAATAACAGTCCACGGTCGTCTAGTCACTAGCCCGCCAAGCTTCTTACTAAAGAATCCTTGCGTTCTTCTTAGTTTTATCGATTTTCCTTTCTTTTTAGCTAGATTTTCTGTCATTTCCTTTGTTCTTGGAATAAACGGAAAAAATGCCACTCTTCCAAAAATAGCAAGCAAAGCAGGAAGAAGTGTTAAAGCTGCAATCCCCATTAGGAGAACTGCCAGACTAAATGGAACAGCAAAACGGTGAAAAGAACCGAAATGAGCAAGTAATAATGTCCCTAACCCAATTACCACAGTAAGAGCACTCATTGAAATAGCCCCGCCTGATTCTTTAATCCCAAGTCGTAAGGCTTTAAACTTATTTTCCTCATAAAGCAAAAATTCTCTATATCTGGAGATGAGGAATAAACAGTAATCCGTTCCCGCTCCGAACAATAGGACCGTCATAATGGAAACGCCTTGGGCATCCGCGGTAATCCACCGATGATCAGCCAAAAAGCCAAGTGCTGGACTGATAATCCCGTAAGCAAATCCCACGACAATCAAAGGTAAAATTGCCAATAGGGGTGATTGATAAAGAAGAATCAATAGGACTAATACCAGAAGTACAGTTGCAACCAATAATTTAACATCTGCTTGACTGAACAAACTAACAGCGTCTGTTTGAATCCCAACAGGCCCAGATAAACGAACATGTAAACCGGAATCTGATACTTTTCGATTAAATGGATCTTCGTCCATCGTGCTATTAACTTTTTTCTTTAGCTCATCCATATTGTTTTGGAGAATTTCTATTCCGGCATTTTCATCAAAAAATACAGGAGTAATCAGCGTGGTACCATCTTTTGATACGCTTTGCGCAAGTGCCTGTTCCGGAATCGTATCAAGAAGAGGTAAAGTCAATTGTTTGGATAATGGGTTTTCTTTTAGCTGCTTATAGACACCTTGGATTGCTGTAAAATCCTGATGATCTAGCTTGTTATCATTGTGCCAAACCATTAGGACGGGGTTACCCGAATCGTTTGGAAATTCCTTTTTAATTAGTTTCTCAGCTTGTTGTGACATTGCTGAATCGGGAAGGTCTGCTGCTGAATCATCCTCGACTGTGTTAATAGCTGGCCAGGTGTAAGATAACACCACCGTTAGAAGGACCCAAATGACCAGAGTAATCCAGCGCGTCTTTGGACCTCCAACAATTTTCCCCCATGAATGTAAAGGACTTTTTTCCATATAAACCCACCTTTACCTTTATTTAATTTATAATTAATTATATATACTGGTAGGTTAATTACTCAAGTGTAATTTTAAAATATGTTATAATATTTTTGATATTAGGTAGTTAGGAGAGAATGACATGCAACGGGAAATTCGACCACTCGGGAGACCACGTCAAGATCATCAGAATAAGCCTACAAAAACTGTAATTTTAGAAGTAGCTACTCAACTGTTTCTGGATAAAGGCTATCAAGTAGTTTCCATGGACGACGTTGCAAAAGAATGTAGTGTTACAAAGGCAACCGTGTATTATTATTACAAAACGAAAGCAGACCTTTTTACCGATGCAATGGTCCAAATGATGCTTCGAATTAAGAAGCGAATTTTTGACATTCTTTCTACAGACAAACCGCTCAAAGACCGATTACTTGAATTCGCCAAGGCGCATTTACAAGCAACTGTCGATATTGATATAAATGGGTTTATGAAAGAAGCAAAAACTTCCCTTTCGATTGATCAATTACAGCAAATGAAGGAAGCTGAAGATAAAATGTATGAAGTAATAGAGCACGCTTTAACAACTGCAATGGAAAAAGGTGAGATTCGACAGGGACATCCGCAATTAGGTGCTCATGCTTTTGTAGCTTTGCTAACAATAGGAAATTATAAGGATGCTGGCCAAAAACCTATCATTCCATCATTAGATGAAATGACAAAACAAATTGTTGATTTTTATTGGAATGGACTTGGGAATTAATTTTATTTATGTAATCATTCGGTTGAGGAACATTAAAAGCCATGCAAATGCATGGCTTTCAGATTGTAGACAAAAGGCATCCGAATGTGTCCATTCGGATGCCTTTTTGTTGGACTTTTGCTCGTAAGAGCAAAACTTAGACTTATCTTATTCATATATTTACCCCATTACCGGACTTTTCCATGTCCAGCTGGCCATCTTTTTCAAATTCATGGCAGCAAAAGTAAGCATCGCTTGCATAGACAATTTTTTTAGACCTCTTAAGGTTGTCCATCGCATTCCATGCTTTTCCTTAGCATCCGCAAAGACACGCTCAATCGTTTCTTTACGTCTTGCATATATAGTTTTATTTTCTTCTGTATGACGAAGATGGTCGGCTTCTTCTAAATAGTTTTCCCACACATGTCGTTGAATTAGTTTTTTATGTTCTTTACTCTGTGTACACTGTGATAATAATGGGCAATTTTTACACTCAATGGGGTTAGAGAAGTATTGTCGATAACCCTCCTTTGTCGTTGTTGCATATTTTAATATTTGTCCTTTCGGACAGATATAACAATCATAGTATTCATCATAAACATATTCATGCTTTCTTAAGAAGCCATCCTTCGTACGAGGGCGAGTGTAAGGTAATGCAGGCGTTATATCATTTTCAAATAAGTATTGGGCAATGGCAGGCGTTTTATATCCAGCATCAGCAGCAACAGCCTCAGGTTTCCCGTGTTTTTCAATGACCTTTTCTAGAAGTGGTTCAAAAATAACGCTATCGTGTATATTCCCTGGTGTAACAATCGTACCCAGAACAAAACCATTTCGATCAGCAGCTGTATGGAATGAGTAAGCAAACTGTTTAGTACGCTCGTCCTTTACGTAATAACCACTTTCTGGGTCCGTGGTGCTTTCTTTAATTTCTTTCTTTTCTTCCTTTTCAAATTTATCTGGAGGAAATGGCTTTTTCCCGTGATCTTCGCGGTCACTATTAATCTCCTCTTGTAATCGCGCTTCATATGCTTTGGTTTCTTTTCGAACGACTTTCTTCTCAATTTTACGCTTATTTGCACTTGCTTTAACATGTGTGGAATCAATAAAAACGTGATCACTGCTTATTAATTTTTTATCAGAAGCTTCCTTCAAAATACGATAGAAAATCTGCTCAAACAAATCAGTGTTCTTGAAACGTCTTTCGTAATTTTTACCGAAGGTTGAGAAATGTGGTACTTTATCATAAAATCCAAAGCCTAAAAACCAACGATAAGCAATATTTGTGTCGATTTCCTCTATAGTTTTACGCATAGAGCGAATACCGAAGGTATATTGGATAAACGCCATCTTAATCAATACTACAGGGTCAATACTCGGACGACCTCGATCAGATGAATACATATCTTGTACAAGTGAATAGATAAATGAGAAATCTATGGCAGCTTCTATTTTGCGAACCAAATGGTTCGCAGGTACAAGTTGTTCTAAAGCTATCATTTCTATTTGGTCACGATTCATCTGTGTATTTTTTGAAAGCATAGTATCCACCTCATTAAAATCTTCATATATCAATTATACAAAAAAGACTGCCGGCAGACCCGATTTTTCTCGGATTTGTCGACAGTCTGAAAGCCATGCAAATGCATGGCTTTTTAACATTTTGAAGAATGATTAGACCCTAGTCGTCCTTTAATTTTGATAAAGCAGTTTCCTCACCAATTTATGTTGAAGCTAGTACACTAATACCAACAAGGCTACCATAATTTTCCAAATGAAACGAGGAGCGCATTCATGCCTCATCGATGGTTATTATTATCAGTCGATAAATGATATAAATACCTAAATATCCACCGGTTAATAAGAAAAATGGATTTAGGAAAATGGAATGGATATTTGTCATAAACACAGTATGATCTTTAATGATTTCATAAACAGACACAGAAGCAATATCTCCAAATATAATTGCTGATACAACGGCACCTAAATTAAAAATCATACGGAATTTTATTCGAAATTTCTGTAAAAAGAACATAATTACAGGAAGCACAAGGCTAGTTAGAACGAAGAAAATCTTCATAAAATCACCTTATATAATCAGTGTCCTAATTCTTAAATTCGTTCCATGGCATAAGAATATATTAATTAGACATGCTTAGGTATCCCCATGAGGAGGCTAATTATGCTAGAGACAGTACATAAACTTTTTAATCTTGAAACAATTATTTGGTTGTTCCCTGTCACTTTTATGTTCCATGCCTTAGAGGAGATTATAACTGTTGAGAGTTTTATGACAAAATTCAAAAATAAGGTCCGGGAAGCTTTCCTTGTTAAACTGACGTTAACCATCAAAAAAAAGTTGGGTGCGAAATCAGCCCAACTTTCTATTAGTATGGCATGGATTTTGCTTTTTATATCATTTAGTGCATTTATGGCAGCCTACCCTTTGCCATCCAGGGCAAACTTTTTTCTATTTACTGCTATATTAAATGTATTTTTTATACAATCATTTTCTCATATTGGTCAAACGATCATCTTTCGCAGTTATACACCTGGTATCATAACAGCGTTATTCATTGTCATTCCTTATTCTCTTCTAACCTATTACCGCTTGTTTGAATTAGGCGTCATAGACGATCATTTACTATTCAAAAGTATTCCCCTAAGCATTTTAATGGTAACCATTTTTCTTATAGGGAATCTTTTAGGACGAAAATTTATACGATAATCAATTATATTGAAGACGTATCTGCTATATCAGTAGTTCTCTCCGTGTTTGGATCAGGTTGTCCGTAACCGGTAACCTTTCCTGCATGATCCTCATGGTATTTCGATCCTGAACCCGGTTGATTTCCGGACTGCCCTCTTTGTTTCTCGGCATTAGTACGTTGCTGATTTGACAATATAAGCACCTCCTTTTATCCATTAGGATTTGTTACATCCCTGAAGTTATTCGAAGTATGTAAAAATTGTAATTTTTTTACAGTTTATTTGTCATGTTTAAGTGAAAATTAAAAAGAAGCTAATCCATGGGAGGAAAATCAATGATCAATCAAGATTTAAAAGAAAAGGTTGTTAACATCATCTCTAATCACAGGACAGGTACCCTAGCATCCGTTGAAAATAATAAACCTCATTCACGTTATATGACATTTTACAATGAGGACCTGACATTATATACACCAACGAAAAAGGACACGGAAAAGATTGACGAAATAAAAAAAAATTCCTATGTATCCGTATTGCTTGGATATGAAGATAAAGGACAACACGATGCCTTTATTGAAATTTTAGGTACTTCCTCTATTAATAATACACAATCTTTGAAAGATAAATTCTGGGAGGAATCATTTAATAAATGGTTTGATGGTCCAAACGATCCCAACTACGTATTTCTTGAAATACAGCCCGAAACGGTCCGTATCTTAAATCTAAACGGTGAACCACCACAAGAATTCTCGTTAAATTCCTAATTAGTTATAATAATTTTCCTCATCGGCTCTTCCTTGCATATGAAGAAGAAAATAGATGAATATGGAAAAGAGCATCCAAATGATGCTCTTTTCTGTTTTTTTTCACATCAGGAGAATACGTATTTATTATCCCCAACCCTTTTTGTTTCCTGATTCAAATTGTTCCTTTAATACCAACGATCTATCTAACTTAAAGGAGTAAAATCATTTCTTTTGGTCAGCTTGTCAGCCACTAAATAAATCACAATATAAATCGGAAACGAGTAGTAATATTTCCAAAAAAGTGGATCATAAATACCCATGAAACGAAAAAAAGGTTCAGATACAAAGGCTGCAAAAAAAGCAAAAAATACTGCTTTATAGGCAGGTTTAATATTTGGTTTTACTTGAATTAAACTCATGATCGAAACAGGCATGAGACAGAGATCAAATGGTAAATAAGCAGGGACGGCTGGAAAAATCGGATATATGTAATGCCATGCTTTTAATTGCATACCGATTGCGTCAAAGCTAACGGAAACCAACATAATAAACAAGCCTGAATAAAAAAGTCGATCAGAACTATTGCGTCTCCTTATTAAGAACCAAATGATCCAACTTAATAACGATAAACCAATTCCAAACCACCAACGCCAAGAAAACAGTACCTCTTCCTGCCATATTTTTAACCTTATTTCATAACCTTGATTGATTAAATTTAATCCTTTATACATTTCATAGTGTAATCGATCCAAAAACATCACCCAAAATATAAAATTCCCTATTATTGTTAAACTAAACTGCTATCGTTTGCACCATAAGAAAGTGCTCTATATTATACGTAGAATTTTTTACAACCCAGAGTAAATACTATAAAAAACTTTTTCCTTTTAGGAGGAGTTATGAAATTAATAAAACCAACAAAAATAGGTGCATATACATCATGAAACAACGAATTAAGAAGTACAAATATCGCATGCAACGGAATGGGAATAAAATAGATTCATGATTGTCTTCTCGACGATCAGTTCTTGTATGACATAAAGATGGAAATTTCTTACTATTCTCTTTTCCCCTTCTTATTGAGGTGAAGTTATGAAACACACATTAGAGAAAAATATATTAAGGGCTTTATTAATTTTTGGAATCATCTCATTCGTAAATTTGATTAGAAAACCACCCACAAAAGATTGGTTACTTGTCTTTCTTTTTAAAGGTTTTTTATCTTCCATTTTAGATAATTTAGTTGTGAAAAAAGGATACATTAAATATCCAATAAAATTATTCAAATCATTTGATTTTAGCTTTATTTTTGATTATTTACTTTATCCTATTACGTGTGTTTACTATAACCAAGTTACTAAGAAATCCAATATTTTAGGTATATTTTTTAAAACATTCTATTTTAGTATTCCGATGGCTGTAACAGAGCATTTGTTAGAAAAGAAAACGTCTTTACTTAAATTTAAAAAGGGTTGGACTTCCTTTACTAGCTTTTGGACTTTAAGTATAACTTTTCTTATTTCTAGGGCTTTCATCGCTATCGTCCGAAAAGCAAATAACAGTCCTGTACCAAAAAATTAATTTTCTTTGGATACAGGATTTTTTAATGAAAAACGCTTTTAAATATGCTATGAATTTTAAACATTTGTATGATAAGGTCAGCCATTTTTCTGGTTGACCTTTTTTGTAAGGAGGCTGTCGTTATTAGCAGCCAGTTCTAGTCGGTTCAACAAAACAGCATTAAATAATTTTTATTTTTGTAGATTTTTCTTCATTAGAGATGCCACTTGTAAGTTATCTAGTTGGGAAGTGTTTTCTAGTTGCTTAATAATTAACTCTTGTCGTTCCACGGGATGATTTTGACTTAATTTAGCTTTTGCTTCAATTTTTGAGATGTTAATTTTGAAGGCTACAATCCCTTTGCTCATTCCTTCGATATATTGGGAATCTACATCATTTAAATTGTATAAGCTATCTGGTCTTTCATATTTTTTTACCAAGTCATTTAAAGAATCAAATATTACTTTTGGATCCTCCACTATCTCCATCTTTCCATAGATTTGAATAGATACATAATTCCAAGTAGGTACTGCCTTCATTGTTTCGTACCAAGAAGGTGAAATATAACAGTGAGGACCTTGGAAAACAACAAGAACTTGTTGGTTTTCAATATCCTGCCACTGTTCATTTTGGCGAGCAAAATGACCATATAAGGCACTCTCACTTTTATTTAAAGTAAGAGGAAGATGGGTTGCGTATGGTTCTCCATTATGCTGAGAAAATAAAGTGGCAAAGCCGTATTTTTCGATAAAATCATAAATCATTTCTTCGTCCTCTAGTTTAAAATGTTTAGGAATATACACGATATTCTCCTCCTTAATTAGCGATATCATTATTTTATAATGCAAACTGACATATAAAAAGGTACAATTATAAAAAAAGAACATGTCAAAGGTGTATTGTAATTGAAAATACCATTTTTGCTTTTAAAGATGACTCTCCCAAATACAAACAAATCTACGAGCAGTTTAAATATGGTGCTACCACCGTTACTTTTAAATCGTTATAAACATCAATTTCTTCATTTCGAGAATACTGCTTCCCTTCTTAGCCAGCTAACAATGGCTAAATTTATGGAAGAAGGGGAATGGAATCGCCATATTAAACGGATGCGACTTGTGTATAAACGAAAAATGCAGTGCTTAGTTTCAGAATTAAAAAAACACTTCAACAAACATATATCCATTATTGGCGAACAGTCTGGTTTGTACCTTTTAGTGAAGGTTCATATAAAACGTTCAGAAGAATGGTTAATCGAACGTGCTTCCTTTTTTGGGGTTAAAGTGTACCCTACCTCCATCTATTTCATACAAAATCATTCTGATGAAGCAATGATTAAGCTCGGATTCAGTAATCTTACATGTGAGGAAATACAATTAGGTGTAGAGCTTTTAAAAAAGGCTTGGACATAAAAAACACCCCGTCACATTAGTTGAATCTAACGATTGCGGGGTGTTCCACTTGGAGAGTCATGGGACCACTTTGCAATTGGTGTTGCAAGGTTAGATTTATCTATTGAGGAAAGGTAATGAACCACAAGCCAAATTTTCCGACAATTTTGTGTAGCAAAACTATCCCGACCAATAAAATAAAACTAGTAAAAAAAGAAAAATGACCGCCTTAGTGACGATCATCTTGAGTGCAATTACCTCTTAACCTTTTTCCAACTTTTATACTACCTTGGAGTGGATAATCTAAATTGATATCCCATTTGATATGCTAATTTTTCTTTATTCAGCAAGAACAGAGTTCCATCCCGATTCAGGTGCGAATTGTTTTACCATTTCTAAAATCATTTTTCGTTCTGGTGGATTCAAGTAAGGCAAAGTATATCGCAAAAACGTGAGCATAGATGCGGGGTCTTCGTCTTTTCCCGCTTCTTGATGAATGGCGAGCAATTGTTCATCCGTCATAATTTCCCATAATGCAGGCACCGCTTGCACTTCTTCCACTAGAATGTGTTGAAAATAATCTGCTGTATATTGATGGAGCTTTTGTGTTAGATTATCCCAAAATACTGAAGGATCTTCGCATTCGAATGCCTTAACGGCGAATGCCCTAATTTCTTCTATTGTATGATCTAATCGAAGGTGATCAGATTCTAATTTTTCTGCAACAGCTGGACAAGCTTTAACGTATAAAGGATGAAGAAAATTGTCTTCTGTATGAGAGTGGAATTTGAGCATGTGAGTAACAAGTTCTACCTCTTCGATAAACCCTTTAATCGCTTGTGCATCGTTTACATCCATGGAACTTGCTTTCATACAAAGTGTGTTCAATGCGTTTCGTAATCCTCCGTGTGGTAATTTTAATAATTGCAAACGTTGATTCATGGGACACCGCCTTTTTCTTCTTAAAATTTCAACCCATGTCCAATGTATGCCATCAATCCCCCAAAAATACTCCAAATTAGGCATTTATGTGTAGTATTTTTATACTACGAAGTATTTCATCACACCACAATCGACTCTAACACCTTACATATTTCCGTTTAAAACCAAGTCTCCCTCGATCTATTTCCTTTTGGATATTTTCGGAAGCAAGGAGAATGCTGCTTTTTTTCTGGTCCCTTCTTATTTCGACTGGCCCTACTGCCTTTGCAGTTTCAACCGCCTTTTCGTGAAGCGGCAAATAGTGAATCCCGACTGTGAATATAAAATTATTCATAGCAGATTTTGTTCGATCCGGAGAATTATGAATCGTTTTTTCTGCCTGATCAAGCATACTGGCAATCTTGGTTTCGCTAAATTCGCTGTCCTTGCGATTCCCCAAAAGCCAGCAGTAGCAGCTCCATCCTGCCGACATTTTCAGTTCTTCCCCACTTGCGATCCATTTATCTGCAACCTCTTGCGCAATATCAGTTTCAGCCAGAGTGACGGCAACTACATAATCAGACAGCATATAAAAATACGCCGCATCGATCCAACGCTCAAAATCCGCCTCCGTCATGATCTTTGGGTCCGCAATAATGCCGGCAAAATACATGGCATCGTAGTTTCCGGTGGCGTAAAGCTTCTCGGCTAGAGGCTGGTTGTTCTTGATTTTCTTTGCGAGTGGCTTCATTGCGCCTGTAGCCACACCAAAAAGCGGTTCATGTGCCCCATTGCTTAGATAAGTCTTTTTCATTCGTTCCTTGCCAAGCGCTTCCAATTCCTGCATCACCATTTCAAAATCCATTGTTTTGCACTTCCTTTACAATCATTTCCATTACATTGTACCATCTTTGATTTTATTACCTAAAAGATTTTCTGGGAAGGAAATATTAACTACAGCCCTAAAGAGAAGGTACATTTCATCTCACAAAAGGATGCAGGCGATTTCAATAAAGAGTATCATTAATTGAAACACCTATACCAATTGAATTAGAGGTTTACTAACAAGATAAAAGTTTGCTCTTGTTTCACAATCATTTAAGGGGTGCGATTAATGAATAACTTAAACATACTATTTCGTAATAGAATTGGGATCCCACATCATGAAGTCATTACATTTGAAAATTTAGATAAGGTGCTTGAAAAGACAGCGAAGGTAATTCCGTTTGAGAATTTGTGTATTATAGAAGATCGAACAACTGAAATTACGAAAGAAAATTTAATGAGGAAAATACTCGAAAAAAACGAAGGCGGACTTTGTTATGAACTAAACTCAATCCTCCATCTATTTTTGATTGAAAATAACTTTAACACAACCTTAGTCCGTGGAGTGGTATATGACCAATTGAAACAACAGTGGAATACGATGGGGAAAACCCATGTGGCTAATCTTATTAATCATAATGGGCAGCTTTATCTGGTTGACACTGGTTTTGGAGGGAATTTACCGTTAGTTCCTGTACCGTTAAACGGGCAGACAGTGGTATCTAACAATGGGGAATTTCGAGTTGATCGTGTAGAAAGTGAACATGGTGATTACGTTTTCTATATGAAATTAATGAAAAAAGATGAAGATTGGAGAATAGGCTACGCATTTAATTCTAAGGAAGGAATTCACGATATAAGTAAATTAAATGAAGTACAGAAAGTCATCATTGAGCATCCAGAATCGTCATTTAATAAAAAGCCATTAATCACTAGATTAACAGACAATGGAAACATAACATTAACAGAGACTTCGTTTACCGAAAGTGTGAACGGAAAAGTGAAAAAGGAAGAGATTAATGAAAAACAATTCAAAGAAATAAGGAAAGCATATTTTGGGTTATAATCTTTTGCTATGACAAAGTTTTTGATTTTTAAATAATGCGAGCATGGTCTAATTCCCTCTTCACTTAAATATGTTTTTACTCTAACCTTTGGAGATGATGATTTTTAGATTAGGTGCATCAGTTTATTTAAAAATTTTTCCATTTTAGTTGACTTATTGGAAAAAACTTATTATTATCAAAAGTGATAATAATAAGTTTTTTATTTTTTTGACCGAATATTATCAAAAATGATAATAAAGGATAGAATTCGAAAAACGAACAGTACTATTATCATACCAAAGAAAAAATAATAATTTGATAATCTTGGAGGGGGAATCAGATTGGTTAGTCAAATGAGTTTTATCGGAATGGGGATTCAATTATTGTTTGGAATTGTCTTACCGGTTGCCGTTTATCTATATTTGAGAAAAAAACAGTTGGTTTCATGGAAGGCCATTGGCGTGGGGATTTTAACCTTTGTGGTTTTTTCTCAAATTTTAGAAAAAGTCCTTCATTTTGTCATGCTGAATCCTGATGGAATATCATTAAAATGGACCTCCAATCCCTATATCTTTGCCTTATATGGGGGATTGGCAGCAGGTATTTTTGAAGAAGTTGGCCGCTATTTAGCTTTTAAACTATTACTAAGAAAAAGACATAGTTATAAGGATGGTTTGTCATACGGTTTAGGACATGGCGGTATCGAAGTCATTCTGGTCTGTGTGCTTATGGCCCTTAATTCGTTTATCATGGCAACACTTATCAATACCGGAATGTTTGACAGCCAGCTTGGTGCGAAATTACCAGCCGATCAGCTTCATGCGATAAAAGACCAAATCATCAATCATGGAATTGGATTTTACCTTCTATCATCATTCGAAAGAATTCCTGCATTCTGCATTCACCTATTTTTAAGTTTAGTTGTACTGTTAGGTGTTAAAAGAAACAAACTTAAGTATCTCTTTTTGGCCATCGGCATACATGCTCTCATAGATTGTTTCCCTGCTTTATATCAAGTGGGAATCATAAAAAGTATGGTTTTATTAGAACTGATTGTCTTTGCCTCGGGTTTGATTTGTTTCTTATTTATTAAGCGGATCAAAATAGAATTTGAAAAAGAAGAAGCTTATGATTGAGCTTCTTCTTTTAATGAAATCGTTCCTCTCTTCTATCTCTATAATAAAGAAATCCCCCCTTCTGGTTGAGTTTCAAATTTATAATGGTTCAAGAGCTCCAAATTTCGTTTAATATTATTTGATTCTCGAAGCCGAATCACCCATAGCCCCGTCCTTAGTATCCAGTCTTCTGGTTGTGCGACCATGTTTCCGATCCCGGCAATCTCATGATTTCGAACCTTGATTAGCTCATCCCACTCCGTTTTAGCGGCTGCCGCAAGTGTCTGCGCAAAATTCCATGCATAATCGCGAGCTTTCTCCATACTAAAGTTAATCATCGCTTTAGATGCCTTCCAATCAATCCGGTCTAAAAAACCAATCCATGGCGAAATCTGATCCAGCTCACTTCTTACCTCATCCACGAGCGATGCCAATATGTCATTTATTTTCATGAAATCATCATGAAGGGATAATATATCGGAGTTTTCGCAGGTCATTGCCGCAGCAACCCCTAAATCGAGATTGATATGGGCATTCATGCCGAGCAGTAAATGCTGGAGAACAATGGGTCTTCGTTTTCTCGTACAGCGAAAGGCGACGTCCCAGCTAAGGCTTGTTGGTTTTTCATTGAAATGGTCGTTTAGCGCATTCAAATAAAAATTGGCAAAACATACATCCAACTGTTCCATTCTGGCGCCGTTTTCAAATTGATTATTTATAATTCCTTCTTTCACTCTTACGGTTACCATCCGATAAAGAGAGGTAAAATATCCTAGTTTGCTTTTCGTTTGGATGCTCATCGCAATAATTTCGTCCAATTGCCAAATGACTTCCTCAATGGTCCTCGCATTCCCTAGCCTGCCAGCCAATCGATTCATTTTTCAATCTCCTAACTTCTAATATTCATAACCTGCAAATATGAAGCAACTCAACTGCGGCTTAACATTATTAAAGAATCCGCAAAGCCTTCATCATATATCTGATTCTCCCAAGATCGGTCGGTTGACCTTTCTTTAATTCTTTCAATAGCACTTGACAGATGAGATCAAGATTATGATGAGGACCTAGTTCCACTTCTAAAAAGCGTCCCAGCTCAGCGGCTTCCGCTTCACGATTAAATGGAGGATAGCTGTTTCCCTCAAAATCCGAGTTGATATTCAGAACCGTCTGTTTTACAAGGTCAGTGACCGCTTCGATTTTCTTTAAATTAAGGTTTTCAAAGGTATCTTTCGGGGTATGCATGCGGGGGTCATGACCACAAGTAATAAATAAGTTCGGGTTTTTGTTGATATCAAAGATGTAATGATCGGATAAATAATAAAATTCTCGGCTTTTTAACCGATAGACTTGGAGATCCTTTATATTGCCTTGAGCCCTTTCCATCGATTTTGAAAGCAGTGGAGATGAATTAGCTCCGACCGCTAACAAAGCATTTTCACGTCCTTTTACAGGAACATTATGACCGCATAAGTCTAAGATCAACGTGCCAAGAAATTGATCGTAGTCCAATTGTCTTAGAGACTGATGATAAAATTGAATACTTCCCATGCTATTGGTCATGAAGTATCGTTGCTCTTCCATATCAAAGAACGCTAATACAATCGTAATATTTAATTTGGCAGATTTCAATGAATCAATGACTGATAATAAAATCCCAATCGCCGCTGCATTATCATTTGCACCTGGGCAGCCCCTTACATGATCATAATGCGCGCCCAAAAGCAGCCATTTATCTTCAATCCCCTTTCTACAGGCTAAGAGGTTTTGGCCAATCTGTCCATTGAAAGCCGTGTAGGATTGTTCCCATTCCGTATCAAATAAAGGGGTTAAGGACAATCTCTTAAACTGTTCTAAAATAAGATTTTTTGCAGTATCATGGCCTTTTGTGCCAGGAACACGCCCTTCCAGGCTTGGGTCGGAAAGCTTTTGAATAAGGCGGATATATTCTGTTTTCACCCCTTCCCCTCCTTCGCCAGGTAATGGTGTTTTTTTCTATAAAAATGAGTAAATAAGGATGTAATTCAAATGATGGCAATGCGCGGGCCCAAGGTACTTAAGAGCAGCTCATATTGCCCGAACAGACACGTTAAAATCCTTCAAGGTAAATAAAAGTGGCTCCTATTGACCGAGCAGGCACGAAAAACCACTTCAAGGTAATTAAGGACCGCTCCTATTGACCGAGCAGGCACGAAAAACCACTTCAAGGTAAAAAAGAGCGGCTCCTATTGACCGAACAGGCACGAAAAACCACTTCTAGGTTAATAAGAGCGGCTCCTATTGACCGAGCAGACACGAAAAACCATTTCAGGGTAAATAAGAGCAGCTCCTATTGCCCTTCCGAACTGGGATGGAATGACAATAACTAGAAAGGGAACAAAATCAATACGATTTTGCTCCCTAAAATAAACAGTCATTCTGTTATTTGCCTGTCAAATCCACAAAGCAGCGACTTTCAACTTAATCTTCGGAATCTAACACATATTTTGCAACAATCGCTGCAACGATACCGCCTACAATTGGGGCAACAAGATATACCCAATATTGAGAAAGAGCATCCCCGCCAGCAAATACAGCTGGTGCCAAGCTGCGTGCAGGGTTAACCCCAGATCCTGTCAATGGAATTCCTAATAAGTGAACTAACAGCAAGGTAAAACCAATGACAAGTCCGGAGAAAGCTGCGTTCCCTCTTTTACCCGTTACCATCATAATCACTAGAATAAAGACGAATGATAAAATAAATTCCACTAATAAAGCACCCGATGTTCCAAGATGGGTAAAGGTATTTTGACCAACATTTGCTGTTGACATCTTTGATAATTTTAAGAAAGCATCTAAAATAGCCGTTCCTAAAAAAGCACCTAAAACTTGTGCGACAACATAACCAACAAGCTCACTGCCAGTTATTCTTTTGTTTACATACATGGCAATCGATACAGCCGGGTTTAAATGGGCCCCTGAAATGGATCCGATACTGTAGGCCATAACGAGCAGCGATAAACCGAAGGCCAGACCAATTCCAAAAGTGCCAATTCCATTGACTCCGCCGCCTAAAACAAGCGTTCCCGTTCCGAATAAGACCAGCACAAAAGTACCAATAAATTCAGCAATCCCCTTTTTCAACATAAAATTCCCTCCTCACAAGTTGTTAAAGCATCAGTTTGCAAAGAATATGGGTCAGTTTGTAGGGTATTTAAACATTGCCTTACCGGATCCGCAAGCAAAATATGAAATTTTAAGGTCACAAAAATTGATTCTTGCCTTAGAGCTCTAAGTTACTATGAATATATGACAATTATGTTACAAATAAAACTTATTTTAACTTCTTTTTTTTCACTAAAAAAAGTACCCCAAAAAAGCTGCTTTTGGGGCACTTTTATTAAATCTTCTTTTATCCTACAAAAACAGGAAGCTCTTTATATCCATACACAAATGTACTAGGTATCAAACGAAGAGGTTTGGTTGAATCCAATTTCATTGCTGGCAGTACCTTCAGCATCTCGCTCATGCATATATTCGCTTCTAATTTTGCCAGCTGCGATCCGAGACAAAAGTGTACTCCCGCTCCAAAAGAGAGATAATTGTTTGGTGTCCGATGGAGTTCAAAAACGTCCGGGTTTGCAAAAACGGTTTCGTCTCGATTTGCCGAACCAATCCAGGCCATGACTTCCTGCCCTTTTTTCAAGTTCATCCCTTTAAATTCCATATCTTCCGTAACGAAGCGATTCATGCCGTGAACGGGAGGCTGAAAGCGAAGGGATTCTTCAATGACTGCCGGAATAAGAAAATGGTCTTTATATAATTGGTTTAGGATATCCGGATGCTCAAACAAAGTAAGCATGGTATTCGTTATTAAATTTGTAGTTGTTTCATTCCCTGCGACAAGAAGAAGGAAGCAAAAGTTTAATAATTCTTCCATCGATAATTTCTCTCCATCCACTTCAGCCGCGATTAAAGTCGAGATGATATCGTTGGTAGAGTCAAATCGCCTTTTTTCAACTATATGTTTAAAGTATGTTTTCAGGTCTAAGAGTGCTTTGCCATGTTCGACAATGAGCTGGTTCATCTCCTCAGCAGATTGGGTTTGTGTACCAGTTACGATGATATCAGACCATTCTTTAAACATGTCGCGGTCCTCGCTCGGTACACCTAGCATTTCGGCAATCACGATTACAGGTAGTGGATAAGCGATATCCGTGACAATATCAATCTCGCGTTTTCCTCTTACCGAGGCCAATAATTCATGTGTAATCGCCGTAATTCTCGGTGCAAGCTCTTGTATGGCTTTTGGTGTAAATGCCTTGCTGACAATATTGCGGTATCTGCGATGGGTTGGAGGATCCAAATCCAGTAAGGTTGGAAAAAGCCCATTTCTTTTTGAACTGAATTGCTTGTAATTTTGTAAAACCATTTGGACATCCTCATAACCAAATACATCCCAGCAATTCCGAACAGGATCAAACGATACCGGAGTGTTGTTTCGCATCTTTTTATACCATTCATATGGTGAGTTTGTTTCATCCAAGCCTCTTGGTCGTACTAGCAGTCCATAGCTAATTCTTTGTTCCTCCATCTTGATTCCCCCTAAAATACACTATTAGGTATTTCCTTATTGGATAAGTTATGTAACCATACAATTTATGCGGTTTAATTTGTAACTATGTACTTATTAAACGGTAGAAATAATACCTGCAGATTAATCTTTCTTCAACTAGTCTATTTTTATAAGAAGGAAACGCTGAAAGGATTAAAATTCAAATTTCCTGTTTACAAATTTCTTATTTCAAACCCGTTCACCTCCCTCAACAATCCATGCCTCAGCCAATATGGCATAATGATTTCTCATAAATCCGTTTTATAAAAATTCTCATAACCATAAAAATAAAGAAGCATTTGCAATCAGCAAATGCCTTAAGAGGAAAAAAGTTTTGGTTGTACAAATAAGGTATGTCCAAAAACTGAAAGTGACTGGACATGTACCAAATAATTATTTAACTTTTCATTTTGATCATTCTTCTAAAGAAGCAAAGTGGTCTTACATGCATGATACCTTCTTCTTTTTTCCTTAAACCAAAATGGAGTGAAGATTTAACTCAAAAAATCATCATTGTAATAAATCACGTGGGAAAGAATCTTACAGCCTTGCATTCTTTCAAAAGTTAGCTTTGCTCCTTTTTCAGTTTCAAATTCAAACATTTTGATGTTGTCCTCGGAATGGACAGTGATGATCCACATGAAAATTTCCTCCACATTTAAAAGATTTTTTTAGACTTATGAAATAGATTGCGATATTTCCTTTCCAAACCCTACATTTCTTTATAATTGCTCCATCCTTCACTTGGAAAAGAGTCCTCTAAGAGCAAATGCTACATTTTGAGGTCTTTCTGCCAACCGGCGCATAAAATATCCGAACCAATCATTACCGAAAGGCACGTAAACGCGCATTTTGTACCCTTCCTTAACCAAGCTCTGTTGCATGTCTGTTCTAAAACCATATAACATCTGAAATTCAAATTGGTCACGGGGAATATCATGTTTTTGGACGAACTCTTTTACGCTCGCAATGATACGATGATCATGGGAAGCAATCGCGGTATAGCTTCCGCTCAGCAAATGCTCTTCGATAATTCGTAGATAATTTTTATCCACTTCCTCTTTCTCCTGAAAAGCAACTTCAGGAGATTCCTTGTAAGCACCTTTCACTAACCGAAGGGATATCCCTTTTAAATCCTTTATGTCTTGTTCAGCGCGGAATAAGTAGGCTTGAATCACCGTTCCTACATTATCATAAGTTTGCCGCAGTTCTCTTAGGATATCTAACGTCATTTGACAATGTTCGTGATCTTCCATATCGATGCGGACGAAATTATTGTGTTTCTTGGCAGTCTCAAGAATTCGGCGCATATTCCTCACACAAAAATCCCGGTCAATATCGAGCCCCAGCTGGGTCATTTTAACGGATAAACTACTGTTTACTCCGGCTTTGGCAATCGCTTCTAATGTTCTGACATTATAATCGACCGCCTCTGCCGCTTCTTCTTTGCTAAAGACGAATTCCCCTAAATGGTCCAGCGTACAAACCAAGCCTTTATTATTTAATTCTTGTACCTTTTTAATCGCGCTATCAATGGAATCTCCCGCCACTACCTGTGAAGCCCCAAATCGAAGTCCCCACTTTTTAGCTGCCTTATTTAACCCTTTATTTTGGGAAGCGTATAGAAATATATTTTTTGAAACCTCTGCTAACATAAATTCTCCCCCTAGATGATAGGCTCTGTTTGAGTTTTCCTAATTTATCAAGGGCAACGTAAAAACGTTGCCACACCGCTTCTTATAGTACTTCGCTCGTTGTTTTTGCTTGCATGTGCAGAATCAGATAATCTGGTCCCCCTGCTTTCGAATCAGTACCAGACATGTTAAAGCCGCCAAACGGCTGGTATCCCACGATCGCTCCTGTACAACCCCGGTTGAAATAAAGATTCCCCACATGGAATTCTTTCTTTGCCCGCTCGATATGGTCATCATTGTTCGAAATTAACGCACCAGTTAAGCCATAATCTGTGTTATTTGCGATTTCCATCATATGGTTAAAATCTCGTGCTTTACAGAAGGCTAAAACAGGTCCAAAGATTTCTTCTTGCATGAGGCGTGCTTTTTCGTCTACATCTGCAAAGATGGTGGGTTGTATAAAGTACCCTATGGAGTCATCTCCTTCTCCACCCGTTACTAACCGTCCTTCTTCTTTTCCAATTTCGATATATTTTCTAATTTTGTTATAAGAAGCTTGATCAATAACCGGTCCCATGTATGTTTGGATATCCTCTGGATTCCCTATTTTTAACGTCTTCGTTAATTCTACAGCTTTTTCAAGTACTTCCTCATATACATCCTGGTGTACGACTGCACGGGAACCGGCTGAACATTTTTGCCCTGAAAAGCCGAATGCTGAATAAACAATCGAAGATGCAGCTAAATCTAAATCTGCATCCTTATCTACTACGACGGTGTCCTTTCCGCCCATTTCAGCAATGACTCGCTTTAACCAAATTTGGCCAGGCTGTACCTTAGCAGCACGCTCATATATACGGCAGCCAACCTCGCGGGAACCAGTAAATGAGACAAAACGTGTTTTAGGATGATCCACTAGATAATCGCCGACTTCTGCGCCACTTCCCGGAATAAAGTTAAGCACACCTTGAGGTAGACCTGCTTCTTTCATTACTTCCACAAATTTCGCTGCCACTATTGGGGTATTATTTGCTGGCTTTAGAAGAACGGTGTTTCCTGCAACAATCGCTGCCGCAGCTGTACCAGCCATAATAGCTAATGGAAAGTTAAATGGTGAAATAATGATTCCAACACCAAGTGGGATATAATGAAAGCTGTTAACTTCTCCTTTACGGCTTTGTACTGGCACTCCGGCTTTTAACTTCAGCATTTGCCGTGCGTAGAACTCAAGAAAATCTATAGCCTCTGCTGTATCGGCATCCGCTTCTTTCCACGGCTTTCCAGCTTCTTTAACTAGATACCCTGAAAACTCATGTTTACGGCGGCGGATGATATCTGCTGCATGGAATAAGATGTTGGCGCGCACATCGGGATCTTCTTCTTTCCATGAGTTAAAGGCAGATCGTGCAGCCTGCATCGCTTTTTCAGCTAATTCTTTATTTGCTTTTGAAACTCGCCCAATAATTTCTTCCTTATTCGCTGGATTAATGGAGACAATTTGTTCTTCCGTAGTAATAAATTCTTCACCAATGACAAGCGGGTACTCTTTTCCAAGCTCCGCTTGTACAGTTTCTAACGCTTTTTCAAAATCTCTTTTATTTTCCTCAAGTGTAAAATCGGTAAATGGTTCGTGTTTGTACTCGGATACTTTGACTAATTCTTTTATATTCATATGTTTCTCTCCTTTTGATAACCGTTACCTCTTATATTGCAAGAACTATGCCAATCACAAGAATCAGGTAATTTCTAATTTTCTTGATGTTTCATTTACAAGGAATCTCAAATACTGTATCCTTTAGTAAACAAAACTGTATACCTAGTGTTTAAATGTTAAACACTTACTTTATATATTTTGGAGGAATTCTATGAAACCCGCAGACTCTTTTGCCGTTCATACTCTAAATACCTTGTTATCCAAAATAGATGGGGCCATTTCGATCATTAATACAAAAGGTGATATCATCTATTGGAATGAGGCCGCCGAAAAGACCTATAATATAAAAAAAAGCGAAATTATTGGGAAAAATATCCGCAAATTCTTTCATCAAGATGACATTATCAATCTTCAGGTCCTTTATACCAAGCAGCCAGTCGAAAATATGTATCACATCCCCAGACCTGATATGCATGTATTAATCCAATCTGCTCCTATTTATAATGAAAAAAATGAACTAATTGGCAGCTTTTCAATTGAAAAGGATATTACTACTACAATTAAATTAAACGAAAAACTTTCATCGACAACAAAAGAACTCCAACAACTTAAACAACAAATTAACCACTCCAAACTTGAAAATCCCTTTGACAAAATCAAAGGAAATAATCAGGTCATTCAACAAAATATTTATGATGCAAAAAAAGTCTCTAAAACTGACGCTACTGTTTTGCTTAATGGAGAAAGCGGTGTGGGGAAGGAATTATTTGCACAGGCAATCCATGAAGATAGCTTACGTAAAGATAAACCTTTTATCGCTATAAATTGCGGGGCCATTCCTCATGCTTTATTTGAAAGTGAACTATTCGGTTATGAGGATGGAGCCTATACAGGAGCAGCAAAAGGGGGCAAACCGGGAAAAATGGAGTTAGCCAATGGGGGAACATTATTCTTAGATGAAGTCGGTGAACTTCCTTTGGATATGCAGGTAAAACTCCTAAGAGCATTACAAGAAAAAGAAATTTATCGAATCGGCGGGAGAACCCCGAAAAAGTTGGATGTACGAATAATCGCCGCGACGAATCGTACTCTAAATCAAATGGTTTTAGAGGGAAGATTTCGGTCAGACTTATTTTATCGCTTAAACGTTATCACCATTCAAATTCCTCCACTACGTGAACGATTAGATGATATTCCTTATTTAGTTAATATTTTTTTAAAAGAACTTTCTTATAAATATCGAAAATCGATTCCAAAATTACAAAATGAAACGTATAGACGATTTTCTCAGTACGACTGGCCCGGTAATGTTCGAGAATTGCATAATGTAATAGAAAGATTGGTAGTCTTAAATGACCAAGAAGAAATTGAAGATGGCGAGATTTCTAAACTTTTGCCTCAATTCCAAGAGGGTCATCAAGAAATTATTACCGCACCGTTAACACTTTCACTTGAGAAAGAACGGCTTGAAAAAGAGAGCATTCTTCTGGCTCTCAAACGCACATATGGAAATAAAAGTATTACTGCAAAAGAATTAGGAATGTCTCGTGCCACACTCTATAAAAAAATCAAAAAATATAGGATTGAACTAACATAAAAATAATAGCGGAAAAAACATTTGTTGAAATATGAGACATTTCAAATATTGTAATTACGCTTTCCAAATCAAATGTGTATTAAGCTATCTTTAAAGGAAATACATCGCCTTCAATTGGTCCGTTTTGATACAACCCCCATATACTGTAATAGCCATTTCGAAAGGGAAGAAAAAATGCTTTCGAATCGCTATTCATTGTATCTTGTTATGATAAGAAAGGGTGTACAAAATGACTAATTATGTTGCATTGACCTTTGATGACGGACCATCGCCTTTTACCGTTTATATTTTGGATATTCTAAAACAATACAATGTCCCTGCTACATTCTTTGTCACTGGTTCAGAAGCTAAAAAATTCCCTGATCTAGTACAACGCATACACGCAGAAGGACATGTAATCGGAAATCATACTTGGAATCATCCTAATATTACGACGCTTTCCAAAGGTGAATTGCGGCGTGAAATTAAATCAACCAATTCTCTGATAAAAAAGTTAATAGGAAAAGCTCCATATCTTTTTCGGCCTCCCTATAGTGCAATTAATAATGATAATGAAATTGTTATTAAAAAAATGAGGATGACTTCTGTACTGTGGAATGTAGATAGTCAGGATTGGCGTGAGAAATCAGCTAGTGCCGTAATGCAGCATATCTTTAATGGATTACAAAGTCATAGTCTTATTGTCATGCATGATGGGGATCAACACGGCAGTGGACCTCGAGATCAAACTGTTGGATCTTTGACTCAAATCATTCACTATTTGCAGGAAAAAAATTATCAGTTTGTAACCGTTCCGGAGTTTCATCAATTAGCGTTTAAGATATAAAAAATAGTTTTTTCATTGGATGGCAAAATTAAAGGCATATTGGCGGATGAAAATGCGCAGAAATCATTGAAACGCTATCGAAAAAAACGGCAATTTTTACAGAATATTGATGTTCATACCCCTGTTCCAGTTTAAAACAACTCTAAGTTTCCCGTAGAAAATAGGCATACAGTGGCTTTGAAATAGGCATCTAAATCAGTAACAGTGACCTACTTTGAATCATACTTTGTTGAAGAGAGTACCTGAGGTATTTGATGGTTTATCTAACAGAACTAAAAATTATCTTAATGACACTCTCTGTTCAAATATCTGTTTTAACATATTTTATATATTCTATGGGGGGGATAAATGTGCAAAATTTTCCAAATGGATTACAGATGTTGGGCTTGGATAATTACCAAGTTGGAGAGGTTATTCCAATAGGTCCTCACCAATTTCTAGAAGATTCACGGCGTTGCGGTGGATTTGGTTGTGGAGGATTCCGATGTGGGGGATGCTTCGGCGGATTAGGTGGATTAGGTTTAGGTTTAGGATTAGGTTTACTTGCTGGCGCTTGTGGTGGCTGTGGCGGCTGTGGTGGCTGTGGCGGCTGTGGCGGTTTTGGTTTTGGTGGTGCTTGTTCAGGACTTGGTATCGGTTTTGTATAAAAAGAATGTGCCACTGCTGGTTCTGCCTAGGGGTATTCCTATATTCTTTCCTCTATAGGACGTTTAAAAAGGGAAGCAGCATGCTGCTTCCCTTTTTAAACGTATTTACCACGCATTTTCACCGAGATTATAACATATCTGAAACAACACTCAACCACTCTATTTTAATACATAGCCCCTGTGCCTTTTAATTTCACTTTTGAATTTACATGAAATTCAAGGTTAGGGTATATGACCTTCCATTTATTCACTGCATCCTTTGAATTTCCATTTTTCACCTGGTACTTTAAACCTAAACCAAGTGGATCTACCCCTAATTTTTGAAGATGTTCAAGGAAATTCTTAATTCTTAAATTAATTAATGTCGATGCTTTTTTTTCATACTCTTTTATTTTTTTCATTTGAAACAGGTTCTTATCTGACTCTTCAACAAACCCTTGTATCTTTATATTGACATCCACATAAGGCTTGCCTTTTTTCGGTACAACTATATCCATATCAGTCTTAGTGTGTTCAGCATCGACAAAAAATTGATTTTCTCCTTTCCCAACATCTATTAATGTTGTTTTTTCAGGATTTAAAAGTTCGTTTAAAACACGAGTTTCATCTCGATTTAACTCAGCTTTTACTTCTCTTCCCTTAAACAATACAGAAGTATTAATTCGATAAGAACCTTTTATTGGTTCTATAATCGGTAGGTAAGGATCTATTCCATCCTCTCTTAATCTCATGTAGTAATCATTTAGAATTTCAGACATAACATACGGGGAGTTATTTGTAATTTCATTAAAAGCTAACACAAGAGCATTAGCAGGCAATCTCTCTGATTTCACTTTCCAGGATAATACTTCTTTAGCTGACGGCTTTCCAACTGCGACATACGATATTCCTTGTATATCAGGACGTTTAACAAACCACTTCATTAGTTCTAGTTGATCTTGATGTAGAAGATTCTCGTTTAAAACTAGCACCCTGCAATGACCGAAATCTAATTTTTTATCAACTAATGACTGGATAACTCTAAGGGCTTCAGGGATAGAATTTGCATCTTGAGAAATAATTTGAAAATCCGATTTCCCAGGTTGGACCTGGGCGGAGGGGATTGTTAATTTCACCAAAACACGGTATGGATTTTTTTCATTTTTAGACTTATCGATTCCAATTGCCACTACAAAGAAACGTTTGTCCAAATCATTATACTGGCAGCCAGTTAAGATAAATGCGGATAGGATAAAAATGATGATCAAATAATACTTCATGTTTTTTGCCTCCTAGATAGGAAAAAAACGAAGGCTACTAACATTAATTCAGCAGGAAAGCGAATGTTTAGCCATATTCTTACAACATCAAAAAATTCCCTTTGATTTGTTACAGATTGGAGGATCTCGGTAAGGATTCCCACAAATGTCAAGAATGTAAAGCTAAAAAGCTTGCTTCTTTTCTTTTTGTTCGGTTTCAAGATATTTTTATTAATAAACATTCCTTCTATAAGTTTTAGTCCAATATGCCAAGTTACGATTCCAAACAGGAGAATCAATAAAAGGTACAAGCATAGAATCAAAAAAAGAACCCTTTCAATGAAACCAAATTCCATCCTCAAGGAATCCGATATGAATATCCAAGGAAATACAACTTCACTTACTCCGTTAATCCCTAAAAATGCAATTGGAATAAAAAAGGAAGAACAAAAAACAAAAAATCCAATTAAAGGAAGCGCCCAAAGAAACTTAATAGCCTTTTTAGAATCAATATAACGATTAATGATAGCCAAATTTATATAACCGATAAACACATATGTAGCAGCAGAGATCGAACTATAACTAGGGAATTGCCATACATAATGAAGCATCCTTAAAATGTGGACAGTATAAAAATACTTACTTGTTAACGATTTAAATAAAATGAAGGCGACTAATGGAGCAGTAACTAAAACAATGATTTCGATTAAATAAAGGATGGAATCTGTCTTTTTAGAAGCACCAAAAATAATCACCATGAGAAGAAAACACAAGATGACTTTCAAATTCATATCAGGGCTAAGATAAAGTTTTATCACATAACTATATGCAATTAAGGCAAATGCACCAGATGCCATCCACATGATACCTAAAAAGGCTAGATACGGGATTCGAATAAAAGCTGGAAGCTTGTCATGGAAAATTTCAGGCAGCCCTCTATTAGGGAACCTGCTCATTGCTATTGTAAACAGGTATATAAAAATTCCACCTAGCAAGACGCTTATCAACATGGACATAATTGCACCGTGAAAGCGGTCTTGGATCAAGATAGATGGTACGTTTAGGATGATGTTCAACATCATGGTTAATAGAACAATATAATAGAAATGGCGTACCAACTAATGATGCCCCTCCTTCGAATTCTCGTTTATCGCTTCTATTTTTTTTGAAGTCCCCCATTTGATAGCTAAAAAAGGTGTGCCAAAACTTCGCATATCAACTAAAACACATATTGTTACAATTATTCCTGCTACCAAACCAACTATTCCAAAAAAGGATGCTAATAAAAGTAATGGGTACCTTACACATCGAATAGCAAAACTCATGGCATTAATGGGAATCGTAAAGTTGGCAATCGCTACAAATGCAGTAACAATAATCATAATGGAGCTCACAAGTTCTGCCTGTTGGGCAGCTTGCCCTAGAATAAGACCACCTACTGTTGTGGCTGTCGGCCCTATCGCCTTCGGAAGTCTAATACTTGCTTCAATGAGCATTTCGACCGCTAACATCATAAAGATAACCTCATAAAAAGATGGATATGGTACTCCAGCCCTACTTCCTGCCATCGTTAAGGTAAGTTGTGATCTTAATATTTCAGGATTAAAAGATGTAAGTGCAACATATAAGGCAGGTAAAATCAGCGTGATAAGAAGAGCCACATATCTAACGATTAACATGAGCTTCTTTACCCAGTAGGCATGATATAAATCATCCATGGAAGACATAAAGTCAAAGAAAACAGCTGGAAGACTGAGAGTGAATGGTGTGCCATTGATTAAAATGACAATTTTGCCTTGGGAAAGATTCAGTGCAATCCGATCTGGTCTTTCCGTAATCATCAAAGCTGGGAATAAGCGGAATTTTCCTTTCATAAGTGCATTATCTAATTCCCCCGCCGCTTGTATTACATCCTTATCCACTTTATTCAGAAGACCCTTTAATTGGTCTAAAACTTTCAGGTCGGCATAATCTACGTCATAAATCAAGGCGATTTTCGTCTTGGAGATGCTCCCAACGACTTGATATTCTACCTTTAACTTGTTAGATGGGTATCTATTTCGGACTAGAGAAATATTCGTATCTAAATCCTGAGTAAATGCTTTCTGGGGACCCTGTACAGACATTTCGACGCTTGCTTCTTCAGGTTTGTTATTTACTACCTGGGTCACTTTATAGGAGTAAATAGATTTTGACATAAAAATGAGAACATTTCCTTCGATTAATAACCCTTCAAGGTCTTCATGATGCTGAATTTCTTTACTGGAGGTTAACGATAACAGATGTAATTTAAATTTACTTTCTTTTTCGCACATCATTAATGGCTGGATAATGTCACTTTTTATTTTTTCCGCATCACACAAATTTTGAAGGTATACCAAATAAATTTCCTGATTGTAATATTCAAATGAATGAACAATGAAATCTCTTGTTTCCTGAAATTGTTGCTTTAAATGGTTAATTACTTCACTTTGATATTTCATCCGTACTCACCTTTTATGCATGAAAATAAATGCACTTTCGAGATTTAATAAAATATATCAGGGTCTCCAGAGTTGTCGTATCATATCAATATATAAGTAAAAGCCTAGTATTCCCTACCAGGCTCAAAATTACTTTTTTATAGATTATCCAATATATTTTCATTTAAAGGCTTTTTATGAAAGGTTAATACTTCATGAACGGGCTGATAGGATTCTCCATAGAAGTGTTCATCCTTATAAGTGTGAATCATATCATAGGTTTTTTTCATCGCTTCAAAAATCATTTCTTCAGACTCATTGGACGGTGACCAATAGAGTATTTCTAAATCATTCACCTCATTTGTCGCCAGCGAACGTCTTCGATAACCAATGGAGTGGGCGTGCTCGAACCCTTCCCGTTTATAATAATGCAGCCTTTTCTCGGTATCACTGTCTTGATAGTTAACTGGTTCTACTTCCAGGAGGATTGGTTTTCCTTTGCGTTTCATTTTTTCCATCAGTTTATGACCAAGCCCCTGACCTCGGGCATTTTTCGAAACGAACAGGTAATCAATAAAGATAAATGTATCAAATTCCGCATACATAAGGACATGATTGGGCCCCTCATCCTTATGATATATGTTAGAACGCTCTTTTAGGAGTGTTTCCATATGTTCTTTGGATTTCATTTCTTCAACCGGAAAATACTGATTTAATTTTTCATACCAATGCATAGATTTACTCCCTTATATTGTTTCCTAGAAATTGAATATAAGAGAAGTATGTGTTGATTTTTATAATTAATACCAAATTATCTTTTGAATCTCATAAATTGAGTATGATTCCAAAAAAAGGGGACACTAAACAAAAGTGTGAAAGAAGGGAATAACCATGAAAACGATTAAGCCGATTAAATTAAATTCATACAAAGAAGAGACTAGCGAACAATTAACTTCTGCCGAAATGGGTAAACTTTGGGCGACCTATATGGGAAACAGCATGTCAAAATGCATATTAAGTTATTACCTTCATCATGTTGATGATGAGGATATAAGAACTCTATTAGAAAACGCATTAAAATTAAGCCTAGAATTCATGGAAACAACTAAGAGTATTTTCGAAAAGGAGAACTTCCCCATTCCTAAAGGATTTGGAGAAGAAGACGTAAACCTTGGTGCTCCCCGTTTATTTCAAGATGAATACTATGTTCATTATTTGAAATACGTAGCAAAAGCTGGAATGAGTATCTATAGCATTGCTATACCACTTGTTTTTAGAAAGGACGTTAAAGAATTTTTTCGGTATTGCATGGAAGCCACAATGGATTTAATGGAGCAAATCAATGAAATAGAAATGAATAAGGGGCTGAACAATAAACCTCCATTAATTCCAATACCTGAAAAGGTGGAGTTTGTTCATAAGGACTTTTTAAATGGTTTCTTCGGACATGTGCGTTCTTTGCATGCTTTAGAAATTTGTCATCTTTACGATAATATTGAAAATAACGTTACGAGTAAAGCACTCATTATGGCATTTGCACAAGTTGTTAAAGATGAAAAGATTCGGAAGTTGTTTGAGTGGGGCAGGGAAACGACCACCACAAATATTGAAGACTATATGCAAAAGCTGCATGATGAAAATTTGCCTACTCTCTCTTTTTTGGACGATCTTGTGACAACATCTACTTTTTCTCCTTTTTCGGACAAGTTAATGCTATTCCACAAAATGGATATGTTTTCTATGAAGATAAGAGCGTTTGGGAATTCAGCAGCTGTAAACGGGAGGCATGATATTGGGCTAATGTATACGAAATCGTTAATGAAAATCTCCCAATTTGTCGAGAATGCAGCAAAAATTTTCATTGAAAAAGGTTGGATGGAACAACCGCCAAGAGCTGTTGATAGAAAAAATCTAGCAGCTGAATGAGAAAATTGGCGCAACCCTATGTTCACCAAGGCGCCTGAAAGAAATGGGATAAAACAGAAAGAAAAAGCGCCTTGCCGGCGCTTTTATTCTACTTTTCCTGCTTTATTTTCCTCTAATTCAACCTGCAGCTCCCTTCCGAATTCGAGGGCTTCATTCAGTTTATGCTGTAGTTTTTCGATTTCTAAATTTAGGCGTTCTTGTTCCTTCATGGATTCCTTCCGAATTTCCTCAATCTGTTTTTTCGCCTTCCGTTCATCTTCTCTTGCTTCCCAGTCCTTTTTCTTCGAAATCGTGATCCATGTTTCACGAAGGGAATCTATCTTCAAATCAAATACTTTTTTGTGTTTTTCTATTTTCTTTTCATATTCCTTTTGAAGCGTTTCAAATTCATTTTGGATCGCTTCATTTTCCTTTTGGAGCGTTTCTATCTTCGTTTCACATTCCTTTTGGATTGTTTCTATCTTCGTTTGACATTCATTTTGGATCATTTCATTTTCCTTTTGGAGCGTTTCTATCTTCGTTTCATTTTCCTTTTGAATTGTTTCTATCTTCGTTTCATTTTCCTTTTGGATCGTTTCAATCTTCGTTTCATACTCATTTTGAAGTGCTTCTATCTTCGTTTCATACTCATTTTGAAGTGCTTCTATCTTCGTTTCATATTCGTTCTGGACTGTTTCCTTAGCCATTTTAATATTGTCTTCGACGTCTTTTTCGTGTTTGAGCTTTAGGTCCTCGATGGCATGAGTATGGTTCGATTGTTCATTAACCAATTCCTCTTTTTTCAGTTCAAGGTCCTTTTGCAGCTGCTCGTTTAATTTGGCAATCGGCTCCATGTCCGCTTCGAGTTCAAGGATTCGATCATTCCTTTGTCTTAATTCTTCCTCCTGTTCACAGATTTTTTCTTTTAGGCTCTCTTCTTTAGCAATGAAGAACTGTGTTTCTTTTAAGAGTCGTTCATGTTCTAGATGCAGTATTTCCATCATCTGCTCGACCGCTGCTTTTTCTTCCTTGACTTTGATAATTTCAGCGGTGTGGTTATCGACTAAACTGCTGACCTGTTTTTTTAAGACTTCGGCTTCCTTGATAGCCTGCGACTCTCGGACTCCCAGTTTTTCGACCATCGCGAGAAACACTTTTTGCATACCACGTGTAAAATCATCCAACGCCAGGAAATCCCCACTAATCACCTTTAAGGTAGCCTGATGAATGTTCTTGAGATCTCCCGCTTTTATTTTTTCGCGTTGATGCAGATCCAACAGGATTTCCACCAAACCATGATTGGTGGTGCCAAATTCGCTTTTCGTCTGCTCAAGGCGTTTTATTAATTTTTCATCCGTCGTTTTCAAGTTCCATTGGTATTCCGTCACGGTGCACCTCCTCCTTTTATTACTCAGTGTATTGTACGCCGTACTTAGACCAGTTGGTTCCATTCGTACCATCACTTTTTCCGTTTTATTAAAAAAAGGGCTGTGTTAATCGTGCCAGTTGATTTCCACTCAAATTAGCAAAGATAAAAAATCAATATTTACCAATAAACACAGCCTAATAAAAAAAAACGTTGAGAAATATTTTCTCAACGGTAAAATTCAAAGGAAGGATTATCCCTTTATTTTTTTGTGATGGACAATGGTTTTGGAATGGGTTGTTTTTACCCATGTATGCTGTTGACGCCATTTGATTAATCCGAGAAACTGGGCATAAATATACGTGTAGCCAAAATAAAAAATGGAAAAAATCATGGAAATTAGGTTGAATTTATGCTTGCTGTCTGTTTTAACCGCGTAAGGCATACAAATTAAAAACTGATAGGTAAACAATACAAGAGTCAAAATGCTGGAACCAAGAATCACATTAATAAATTTAGACCATAAATGAGTATCAGCCTGAATATGGCCTGTAGCTGTGTGGTAGCCAATGGTGACGATTATTCCGGCAAAAGCTAATACCATTTGAATGGCACGGGTCATTCCAAATAGATAAATTAATTGATCAAGAATCTTAAACTTTCCTTTTTCCGTAAACATTTTTTTAAGCAATGGTTTGTAATTCGTAAAAGCAACGAACCAATGTCCTTGTGACCATCTTGTTCGTTGTTTAATACTCATTTTTAAATTATCCGGTTTCTCATCATAAATCCGCACGAAATGATTCCATAGTACACGGCCATTGTCTTTAACGATCTCCATTTCCAGCTCTACATCTTCTGTGAGGGATTCAAAGCGAAATCCCCCATGCTTCATTAAATAATCCAAGCGAACGATGAATCCAGTTCCCCCTATCGAATTGGTTAAACCAACCCGATATTTTGCCAACTGAAAGAAGCGGTTAGACAAATAGTAGCTGGTGGCGTAGCCCAAAGACAGCGACGTTGTAGAATTTTTTGAATCTAAATAGGCTTGGATCGCTTCAGGCTTTCCTTTTGCGATATACTGGGAATTTAATTCTTTTAAAATATCGGAATCGACATGATTATCAGCATCTAAAATGAGTAAACAATCATATTTTTCAGGAAGTCTGCTAAAACCTAAATAACGGAGTGCGTATTGTAATCCCGCCGGTTTCCCTACTCCTTCCCTTGGAAACATTTTATGGATGGTGTCGATATGGTTCATTCCGAGCTCTTCACAAATTTCTCCAGTCCGGTCAGTACTGTTATCATTCACAATATAAATATCATAAAGATCTTTTCGGTAACGAATTTCTTTAAGATTTTGAATGGTCGAACCAATCACCTGCTCCTCATTGTGTGCAGCCACTAAAATGAGAAACCTTGTTTCGTCTTCAGTTAATGGGTAATCGCGTTTGGCCTTGCCAAATCCAAATAGACTTAAAATTAAATAATAGACCGTATTAAAGTTCACATATAAGGTAATAAGTGCGTACAAACCTATAGCGATTGCTGCTAAGATCTTGATCATTTCCATTATTCGTCCTCCTGATCATTGGTATATTAATAGGATACATGACCATTATTAAGCAACTATAGGCAGTGAATTAAGTTTAAATAAATAAAACGTAAAGTTTTAATGAAGAAATTTCCGACATTTCCCCTATTGACTTTTCTCCTTCTCATTTTTCTACTTCCTACTCGTCTTTAAAGTTGCTGGAATTGAATCACGTGAAATGGAAGAAAATATATAAAATGACATTTTTATATGACATGACATCAAGGTGACGACCATGAATTTTTCCTTTTATAAAAAAAGCAGCCTGGATCAACCTGAAGAAAACAAACCGGCACCCATCATGATTTCCGAAGATTTACATACGAACTTAGAGTCAGTGAAAAAAGAGTTTGGTGAATGTATCGATCTAATTATCCGTGAATTGGACTTTGGAATAGCAGTGGTTCATCTTGGCAGCATGACGGACCCAAAAACGATCAATGATGACATTATCTATCCGTTGATGGCTCTTGGATTTGATCCAAACAACCATCCTGTAGAGGCCGACAAGGTTTTGTATAAATTAAAAAATCATACCCTTGCGGTTAGTTTATTAACATCTACGACTGATTGGTATGATGTGATTGCAGCCGTTGCCTCCGGCAGATCCGTTATCTTGTTAAACCAATGCAAAGAGGCATTAATTGCCGGCTGCGATCATGTAGATGGCCGTTCTGTAGAGGAATCAACGACACAGGTTCTCATCAGGGGTCCGAAAGACAGTTTTACCGAATTGATTCGAACCAATATTTCTTTAGTTCGTAATCGGGTCAGAAATTCAAGCTTGCGTGTGGATGCGCTTAAGCTTGGAAAAGTGACTCAAACAGATGTCGTCATTATGTATATAGAAGGAATTGTAAGACCAGATACTCTTAAAGAAGTGAAGCAAAGGCTGTCGACAATAAAAATCGACAGTGTATTAGAATCTGGATACATTGAATCCTTTATTCAAGACAGCAAATTTACCATCTTTCCGACCATCCTCAATACGGATCGGCCAGATGTAGTAACGGCCAACTTATTGGAGGGCAGAGTGGCGATTCTGATCAATGGAACCCCCTTTGCCTTGATTGTACCTACTGTATTTATGCAGTTTTTTCAATCACCTGAAGATTATTATCAGCGCTATGACATTGGATCTTTAATTCGGATGCTGCGCATTTGTGCTTTTTTTGTATCCTTGCTCGTACCCTCCCTCTACATTGCGGCGACGACTCATCATCAAGGAATGATTCCAACGGTATTGGTATTCAGTATTGCCGCACAACGGGAAGGGGTTCCGTTCCCGCTTATAATTGAAGTGATGATCATGGAACTGGCATTTGAACTTTTACGTGAGGCTGGTATTCGGATGCCCCGCGCTGTCGGACAGGCCGCCTCGATTGTCGGGGCTCTTATCCTTGGGGAAGCTGCCGTTCAGGCTGGATTTGTATCTGCCTCCACGATTATTGTTGTCTCCACTACAGCGATTGCAAGCTTCGCTGTTCCAAACTATAACATTGCGATCACAGCAAGGATTCTTCGCTTCATTATGATGATTATGGCCGCTTACATCGGGTTATACGGAATCCTTATCGGTTTATTTGCGGTCGGACTTCACCTTTGCAAATTGAGCTCGTTTGGAGTGGCTTACTTAACGCCCATAGCCCCGTTTGTGGCTGAAGAACAAAAAGACGCCGTCTTCCGTTTTCCTTTGACCTTTATGTTCAAGCGGCCTGCAACAGCTAAGGAAACCAATCTGCAACGGTTGGACGGTGATCAAAATGAAACTTAAAGTTTGGAGTATTTGTTTATGCCTTATGTTCTTTCTTTCAGGCTGCAATGGCTACACAGAAATCAATCGGGTTACGTTTATCGTCGGGATGGGGATTGATAAAGCAGGTAACAAATATCGGGTTACCTTTCAATGCATGCTCCCGAATCAAATTTCTTCCTCCTCTAGTACTTCGGGGGCTGGTCAAGGACTTCCGGTGATTAACTATACGTCGGAAGGAAAAACGTTGTCTGAGGCGGCAAGAAATAATACGAAGAAAATTACAAGAGAGGGCTACTATGGTCACATCATCATGCTAGTCGTAAGTGAAAAGGTAGCAAAGGAAAATCTATTAAAGGTATTTGATGTATTTGAACGGGACTCCAAGGTCCGGGTAGGGACGCCGATAGTCATTGCACGGCATTATTCTGCGGAGTCGGTTTTAAATGCCCTTACCCCCTCCAGCAAAATACCGAGTTTTGATATTAATAATAAAATGCAAAATACAGAAAAATTACTTGGGGAAAATGCCAATTCAAGTGTGAATGAGGCGCTGCAAATTGTCGAAAATCCTGGAGTCGATATGGCCATCAGCGGTGTCGATCTTCCCACGGACGCAAAGAATATGGATCAGATGACGCACTTGGAGCAAACCCATCCTACCGTTCCGATCATAAACGGTATGGCCTTGTTTCACAAAGGAAGACTGGTCCATTGGGTAGAGGGGAAAGAGGCACGAGCCCTTTTATTGGTCAATAATCGTCTGAAGGGATCGAATATCAGTGTTTCTTGTGGAAAAGATCAGTATGTATCCGTGGCACTCAGTAAGGCCCGCATGAAAACAAAGGTGAAATTCAAAAATCACACACCAGATATAACTTTTGAAGTAAAGGGAGCCGGTGTGATTGATGAAGTGGTGTGCGAACAGGATTTTACCAAAATGGCCACCATTAAAATGTATGAAAAAAAAGCCTCGAAGTCACTGCAAAAGGATATAGAAGAGATGTTTGCCATCAGCCAAAAATACAATAGTGATGTGTTTGCTGTCGGCCGAACCCTGTATGAAAACGATCCTAGACAATGGAAAAAGTATGCAAAGGATTGGAGAACCCAAATATTACCCAAAGCCCGTGTACATGTACATGTTGCCTTATCGATAAATGGAACCGGCATGCGGTCGAATTCTGTTTTGAGAGAAGAAAAATAAGGAAGGTGGTGTGCGCATGAACAAAATTAACACTTTACAATTTTTTTGCCTGATAGTCTTGTTTGAATTGGGCAGTGCACTCTTGCTCGATGTAGCAAAAGATGCCGGTCGTGATGCCTGGATTGTGCTGCTGATTGGCACTGTTTTAGGCTGCGGCCTGTTTCTTCTTTATGTTTTTTTGTACCAGCAATATCCCACCCTCCCCCTTACCAGTGCCGCACAGCGGATTGTTGGGAAACCCATTGGCTGGATCATTGGGTTTCTTTACTGTTTATACTTTCTTTATATAGCAGCCAGAGTGATGCGTGATTTTACCGAGATGCTGATTATCGTTGCCTACAATGAAACATCCCTATTCACGGCTGGCCTGCTTATGGCCCTCATTTCCATCTATGCCGTCCATCAGGGATTAAAAGCCTTCGGACGTTTAGCGATCATTTGTTGTTTTACGATTTTCGTCATCATCATTCTTTTAATGTTGTTTGAGACATTTAGTAAAATTTTTCATCTACATAATTTGAAACCCGTGCTCGGAGAAGGGTTTGGCCCTGTTCTAAAAACATTATTTCCTACTGTTCTAACGTTTCCATTTGGTGAAACGATTGCCTTTACGATGATTTTCCCGCTTCTAAGCGAGACTCGGCACGTGAAAAAGGCAGGACTTATCGCTATTGTGATCAGCGGACTCCAGTTGGCCCTTTCTGCAGCCCTTCATGTTGCATCATTAGGGGCCAATATCGTTGAACGCTCGACGTTTCCTGTTCTCACATCCGTCTCACTCATTAATATCGCAAATTTCATTACCCGGTTGGATGCATTTGTCGTCGTTTTTGCCGTCATATTCGGCTTTTTCAAACTGACCATTTACTTGTATTGTGCTGTCCTTGGGATCGGCGATTTATTTAAAATGAAGACACCCAACAAGCTAGCCATTCCAATGGGCTTGATCATGCTTGCGTTGTCGATCTATATGGCACCCAATTTTACAAGACATCTTGAGATTGGGCTGAAAATAGTCCCTTTTTACGTAAACATTCCTTTTCAGATTGTCCTCCCCATCCTGTTGTTAGGGATTGCCATGTTTAAGAAGCTTCTAAAACATTAGTCCGTTTTTTAACCATTTCTTTCCTTTCAAAATAAAAAAATCACAGACATTCTGCCTGTGATTTAAGTTTCCATGCTTTTCTTCACCTATTTTGCATTCGCATCTGGCTGATGAATGCCAAATATATTTCCTTCGGTATCGATATAGTATCCTTGCCACGCCATTCCAGGCAGCGCATATTTCGGCAATGCAACCTTGCCGCCAAGTTCCAAAATTTTCGCTTCCGTTCCGTCGTAATTTTCCACTCCCATTGTACAAGCAAATCCATTTAATCCTTGGTTTGCTTGTGGCGGAGCACTTTGACGCTGCATTAAGGCACCATTGATTCCTGGTTCATTTTCATCCCCAGTCACGGCCCCAAAGTAAGGCATTCCAGCATAATCGCTCCAATCCTGAAATGTCCATCCGAATACCTCACCATAAAACTTCTTTGCCCGCTCCATATCATCCACATGCACTTCGAAATGTACTAATCTTCCCATGTTTGCCTCCTATTTTATATAAAAATTGTCACTTTTATCATTTCGTTGGTTTGTACCGAAAATCCTCTCTATTATCGTGAAAAATATGGAAAAATATACAATCATCATCATTTGCATTCATGTCTGCGCCACTTTAAGGGACATATAAAAAAGTTAAGCGAATGAATTCAGTATCTCTCATTCATTCGCTTAACTTTTCTCATTTACATTTGCCCTTCATGCCATACTTTAAGTTTCAAAGTACCGTAATAAACAGGTGCATTAATAGGTGATTCCATTTTGTTATTCATTTCAAGTTGATTAATAGGAACAACCTTCTTTGCATTTTTACGAACGAATGGATAGTAAGCATTGGATAAAGCCATTTCCATTCCCTTTGTCATCAGCGGTAATACCATCTTATCTAAAGCTAAGAAACCAATCGTTATACAAATAGCGATACAAGCCGCAAAAATTTCCATATGGTTCTCAATTAAATCTATCATTAATAAAACTTCCAAATATATATAATTGACATTTTGATGTCTCCGAATTTAAAATGTGAAATCTTTCACACATAGTATTTTATCAGAGACTCTATATTTGTATCTGTGATAATTATCACAAATCTGTGAAAGAAGTTTTTAGAAATGGGCCATTAAACTATTCATTTTTAAAATAAATTCCGCATATATATGTATAATATCTTCCCTTGAAAGGAGTAATGCTAATGGATATTTGCATTTCATGCGGAGAAGAACTTTCAATTATGGAAAGGAATCGTGCCGAGTGCTGGGAGTGCAGAGACACAACAACGGAAGCTTACACCGAATCAGATTGATTCATGCAGGTAAACATAGGAAGAAAAATTACTAATGGCCTTAGTCCTTTTACCGATCATTGGACTAGGGCCATTCCTCTGTAAATGTACATAACAATATTGACGTCCATATCCCCCATTCTGCTTTAATTGTCAAAAAAAGAAGGAGTTCCCATGTTTTGAATAGAACTTTTAATCAGGGGTGAAAAAATGTTAACACAAGAACAATTGGATGAAATTATTGCACTTCAAGAAGCGTGCGAGAAAGACGGAAGATTTCAGCTAAAGCTGAATTTTGATATGCTCCATAACCGGTCGGGAAAAAGGAAGGAAGACTTCTTCCATTATGAAAACGGCAAGCTTGTCGGTTTTCTGGGGATTTATGGTTTTGGTAATAAAGTAGAGCTTTGCGGGATGGTGCATCCTAAATACCGTAGAAGTGGGATTTTTTCAAAGCTATTTGAAATGGGAATTAAGGAGGCGAAGAAACAAGGTTTTGAGACCATCTTGTTAAATGCACCAACCGATTCACAAACAGCCAAGGAGTTTTTAAAAAACCTACCATGCACCTTTGCGGTGGCGGAATATCAAATGAAATGGCAGAAAGCAGTTCTTTCCGACGATCCTGCTGTAACCGTCAGACCGTCTGTTTCGCCTGAAGATTGGGAAGCAGAAATACAGCTTGAAGTTTTGTCCTTTGGTTTTTCTGAAAAAGATGCTCGTGACTTCAATCAGAGGATCAAGGAGAACCATGGTGATCAAAATCTCATCATTGAAGCGGAAGGTAAAACGGCCGGGAAAATGCGCGTTTCCGAAGCTGATGGCGAAGCATGGATTTACGGATTTGCTGTTTTTCCTAAACTCCAGGGAAAAGGGATTGGCAGAAAGGCTTTATCAAGAGTGGTCAAAATGGAGGTCGAGAAAGGTTATTCTGTTTTTCTAGAAGTAGAAGCCAAAAATGCCCGTGCACTAGGACTCTACGAATCATGTGGATTTAGAAGCTACCATTCACAGGATTATTATAAATATTTGAACTAAACGTTTGAACAGCCTGGCTTTAGTGACAGGCTGTTTTTTACATTAATTTTATTTAAATTGTTGAAACGGTCCGAATAGATGAAGCCGGTCGACCATTTCCTCTTCTTGATCCTGCTTATGGGCACGTAGACTCCTCCTACGTGACCGTTTCTTCTTCTTGATCCTGCTTTTGGGCACGTAGACTCCTCCTACGTGACCGTTTCTTCTTCTTGAACTTACTTTTGGTCACGTAGACTTCTCCTACGTGACCGTTTCTTCTTCTTGATCCTACTTTTGGTCACGTAGACCCCTCCTACGTGACCATTTCTTCTTCTTGATCCTGCTTTTGGGCACGTAGACTCCTCCTACGTGACCGTTTCTTCTTCTTGATCCTGCTTTTGGGCACGTAGACTCCTCCTACGTGACCGTTTCTTCTTCTTGATCCTGCTTTTGGGCACGTAGACTCCTCCTACGTGACCGTTTCTTCTTCTTGAACTTACTTTTGGTCACGTAGACTTCTCCTACGTGACCGTTTCTTCTTCTTGATCCTGCTTTTGGGCACGTAGACTCCTCCTACGTGACCGTTTCTTCTTTTTATCCTGCTTTTGGGCACGTAGACCCCTCCTACGTGACCGTTTCTTCTTCTTGAACTTACTTTTGGGCACGTAGACTCCTCCTACGTGACCGTTTCTTCTTGTTGATCCACCTTTTGAGCACGTAGACTCCTCCTACGTCGTGACCTATTAGATTACAGATTTGAAAAGATAATACCATCCATCTAATTACCCCAAATAACGATGATACAATGCCTTTGCCTCAGAAATATCCTTCGTTCCGTGGACTAAAACCCTGCCGTCCTTAAAAACAACTAATCTATGAGGATTCAGCGTATAAGATAAAAGGTAAGGATTTCGCTGTATCTCTCCCCCAAGTTTTGCCAATAGTTTCTCTAATGCTTCCAAATCACGAACGGTTGGAATCGAAGGTCGAATTTGAACAGAGTCCCTACCGCAAAGAACAGCTGTTTTTGTTTGAGTTTCAAATGATAAATAAGGATAGGATCGATTTTCTCCGCAAGAAGGACACTCCTTGTTTTTCAATTTATCTGCCTGTATGGCACTAAATTGATTTTTCCATAGATCAAATGAAACAAGTTTGTTTCGCAAGGAATCCCAATCTCCGACCAAAATTTTCAATGCTTCACTGATTTGATACGAAACAACCATATTAACAGCTGGACTTATAATTCCAGCTGTATCACAAGTCAATCCTCCCAGCGGCACAGATTCTAATAAACATGTAAGGCATGGCGTTTTTTCAGGAATAATCGTGTAGGTTATTCCGTAACTCCCAACGCAGGCTCCATAGATCCACGGGACACCGTACTTTTGTGATACATCATTAATGATCATTCTTGTTTCAAAATTATCCGTGGCATCGATGATAAGATCAACATTTTGGGCCCAGTCCTCCAGCTCAGCAACGGAGGCATCTGCAATAATGGCCTCAATCAGAACAGAAGAATTAATGGCTGTTAAGCGGTTTTTCGCCGCGATAACTTTTGGAATTCGATTTTTCGCATCTTCCTCCGAATATAACTGCTGCCGCTGCAAATTGGACCATTCTACATAATCACGATCCACAATCGTTAGTTTACCAATTCCAGCGCGGACAAGTGCCTCGGCACTGCCTGAGCCGAGTGCCCCGGCTCCGATGATGAGGACATGTTTACTGGAAATCCGCTCCTGCCCAGCTTTTCCAATTGGTGAAAACAGTTCTTGTCTTGAGTACCGATTACTCACCCGATACTCATTCCTTCCTTTGGACTGCTCGCAGTCGCATATCTCTTCTTCTCTATTCGGCCTGCTTCAAAGCCAAGCCGACCAGCCTCAATCGCCAATTTCATGGCTTTTGCCATTTTGACCGGATCTTTTGCCGCGGACACAGCCGTATTTAATAACACTCCATCGGCTCCTAATTCCATTGCCAAAGCTGCATCAGCCGGTGAACCGATACCTGCGTCCACAATAACAGGTACGACGGCCTGTTCGATAATAAAGCTAAGGTTCACGGGATTGATGATCCCTTGGCCAGACCCAATTGGCGAGGCGCCTGGCATGATGGCATGACAGCCAGCTTCTTGAAGCTTTCTCGCTAAAACAACATCGTCTGATGTATAGGGAAGGACAATAAATCCTTCCTTCACTAATTCTTCTGTGGCCTTTAGAGTTTCAATCGGATCTGGAAGCAAGGTTTTATCACAACCGATGACTTCCACTTTAATCATATCGCATAGGCCCGATGCTTTCGCTAATTTTGCGATTCGAACCGCTTCTGCTGCCGTTTTTGCTCCAGCTGTGTTAGGAAGTAATGTATATTGAGTGGGATCCAGCTGCTCTAAAAAATTCGGCTGGCTGGCTTCAAAAATATTCATTCGTCTTACTGCAAAGGTGAGGATTTCTGCCTCGGAAACTGCCACTGCTTCTTTTTGGATTTCATAGCTCGGATACTTGCCCGTTCCAAGCAACAAACGAGATTGAAAAGATAATGAACCAATTTTTAACATATCATCCGCCTCCTACAAAATGAACGATTTCGATTTTATCTTTATCTGATAATCTAGTACTTTGGTGTGCTAATTTATTTAAAATTTCACCGTTTACTTCCACTACAACAACCTTTTCGTGAATTTCATAATGTTTAAGTAAATCCGAAACCAATACGACATGTTCTGGCAACTGTACTCTTTCCCCATTTAACAATACTTTCATGCTTTACCCCCTAACGAACCGTTTCTTTATGTCTTGCCAGCTGAAAAGCGGAGAGAAGTGTTTCATCACCGAATCTCCCTAGTACTAGCTCAGCGAAGAGCTTACCCGTAATCGGGCTTAATAAAATTCCGTTTCGAAAATGGCCTGCCGCAACGAACAATCCCCTCCAGCTCGGATGAGCACCAATGTAAGGAATCCCATCGCCTGTTTGTGGTCTAACTCCACTCCATACGCGCTCCCAAGCTGCATCCTTTATTTGAGGTACAATCTTAGTTGCTCTCTCGATTAATGCAGCAATTCCCCCTGGGGTTACCTTGTGATCAAATGTATTTTCAATCATCGTGGCTCCAATATAAATTTCACCATTTCGTTTTGGGACTAAGTAACAACGTTTATCGGAAAAAATGGTGGAGGTAATAATTGGCTTTTCAGTCCGAACGGAAAAACATTCTCCTTTAACAGGGTAGATCGGAATGTCCATCCCGGATTCACGGATTAATTTCGCTGCCCAAGCTCCTGTGGCAATGACAACCTGTTCACTATGTATGTTGCCACATTCTGTCTTAACCCCTTTAACCTGACCGTTTTCAAAAATAAAAGAAAGGACCTCTGTATGTTCACGGATTTCCGCTCCAAAATGGACAGCAGCACATGCAAACGCTTGTGTTAATTTTGCTGGTTGAACATGTCCATCATTGGGGATATACATCCCTCCCGCCACACTTGGGGAGAGAGCCGGCTCCATTTCTCGAATTCCCTTGGAATCCAGCCATTTTATTTGGGGCTCCCACTTCCTTTGAAAGGTAGCTTGTCTTTCTAATTCTTTTGCTTGTTCTTCATTTTCGGCAATCTTTAACATCCCTTTTTGAACAAATTCGATATCGATTCCAGTATGTTCAAATAATTCACTTGAGAGCTCAGGAAACATCGCTTGACTTTTTAATGCCAGCTGGAACAGTGGACCGTCTTGTTCAATCTCCGCCTGTGCGGCAAGCATTCCTGCCGCTGCACTGGAAGCTTGCGAAGCGACAGATCCCTTTTCAATCAAAATCACTTTTTTCCCTACCTTCGATAACTGGTAGGCAATCGAGGACCCGTTAACTCCTCCTCCAATGATGGCAACATCATAAGAATTTCTCACTTAAACCATCTCCATATTTTAGTTCATTATAGTAAGACCTTACAGCCGATAATGGGTCCTGCGCTTCTATAACTCCTGACATGACAGCGATTCCTTTAGCACCAGCATGTAGTACCTGGCTAGCATTCTCAGGTGTTATGCCGCCAATGGCAATAACCGGAATATCCAGTTTCGCGATCCTTGATAATTCCTCTAGACCTTTTGGGGCCTTTCCTGGTTTTGATTGCGAAGGAAAGACATGGCCGTAAAGCACATAATCAACACCGTTCTCCCGTGCTTTTTGTGCTTCCCCGTATGAGTGAATAGAACTCCCTACCGTAAGCTTGGAAAAATGTTTTTTTACCATGTGTGCTTCTAAACTATGAAAGGCTAATTGAACTCCCCTTATCCCGGTAACGAAGGCAACATCCACACGATCATTCACCATAATCTTCGATAATGGTATGTTCGCATTAGTGAAAAGCTGGACTGCTTGAAAAAGCTCCCGTGCTGTTTTTTGTTTTTCCCGCAAGTGAATCGCTGTGATATAGGGGTGAATATCGATGACAATGTCACGTAACTGCTCAATCGGCATTTTGCCATTAGAAATAATATGTAACTCTTTATCTTTTATACTAGTTATCATATCCGCCCCCTAGTTCGCCGTTTCCGCTTATCGATGATTGAAAGTGAAAAACAAAAAACCACTTTCTTTTCATAAGAAAGTGGTTGAAAATTTGAATAAGAAATATGTATTCTCCAAATATTCACGTTTCCACTTCCCTACGCTGGTATTACCCAGATCAGGTTCATAGAGTCCCGAAGTAACACTTCAATCTCAGCCCTTTAAAAAGGCACCTCTAGCGGATTTGCTTCAAATATGTAATTGTAATGATAAACTTTCATGGATAATGTTAACACTTTCGTTTGAAATGTCAAACAAAATCTTTTCACATCCTCCTATGAAAGATTAGTATATTCCATATTATTCAAGTTCCTGTATAGACCATCCACCACAAAATAAATATTGATGCTTTCTTCTTGAATAATCATTAAAAATGACTATAAAATACTATACAACGAGTTTAAAAAATATACTTATGGTATAAACGAGGAGGGTTCACAACTTTAAGTATGCAAAAAGTTATTTTTATCAATACTTATTAGAGGAGGAAAAGGTTCATGAGCACGAAACGTTTACTTTTATTGAACATTATTATTTTACTTATTTTAGTCGGTGGAGGTTTTGGAGCTTATGCCTATTATAATCAAAATGTGAATTATCTAACCACTGATAATGCCCAAATTGCAGGACAACAAGTTACCATTGCCGCTCCGGCAAACGGGAAATTAACCGATTGGAAAGGCAATGTGGGATCTACCTTTTCGAAAAATTCTACAGTTGGAACCATCGCAACAACAGACATCAATGGAAAACCTGTGAATATGAATGTGACTCTTCCAACGAATGGAACGATTGTCCAAAATAATGCAGTTGAAGATTCCTTTGTTGCGGCTGGCACCCCCCTTGCACAAGCATATGATTTAAACAAATTATGGGTAACAGCGAATATTGACGAAACGAAAATTGATGATATCGCAGTTGGTCAGGATGTTGATATCTATGTGGATGCGTTCCCAAATGACACGTTAAAAGGAACTGTCCAACAACTCGGCTTAGCAACAGCTGGAACGTTTTCTTTATTACCAAGTTCAAATACTACAGGTAACTATACAAAAGTTACCCAAGTCGTTCCTGTCAAAATATCCATAGATGATTCTAAAGGTGTTAAAATCGTTCCTGGTATGAACGTAACCGTTAGAATTCACAGGTAGGTGATACGATGTCAATATTGATCATGATTTATATTATTTTAAGCATTTTGCTGTTGCTATTCATCAATTTAAGGTTGATGACACAAAAAAAAGCGAAAAAAATGAATCAAGAAGATTTGGAGAATCCGACGATAAGCGAAACGAAGGTTCAGACGGATCTTTCTCAAGATGTATCAAGTCATAAGGAAGAAATGCTTGAAGATTCAGCCATACCTGATCCTGTTTTGAAAAAGGACCATGCTGCCGATCAATCGAAAGAAAGCTTGAACCAGTCTGTTCTAGACACGGAAAGAGATACAGACACAGTAAAAAAACATGTAGAACAATCGGCTGGCTCCTTGTATGAAATCGATCGGATTAAGAACCCTGCCCTGCAGATGACCATCCTTATTCTTGGTGTGTTTATGGCGATTTTGGACACGAGTGTCGTCAATGTAGCGATCCCCAAAATGGAAACTGCTTTGAACGCAAGTACGGATGAAATTCAATGGGTTGTGACAGGATACATGCTCGTACTTGGTATGTTAATTCCTATTTCTGGATGGTTGACGGATAAATTTGGAGCGAAAAAGCTCTTTCTGTTTGCCTTAACCACCTTCACCATTGGTTCCGCCTTATGCGGGCTTGCATGGAATCTGGATTCCATCATCCTGTTTCGAATCGTTCAAGCGGTTGGCGGCGCCTTGATGCAGCCAGTTGCTATGTCGATGATTTTCCGTATCTACCCGCCGGAACGACGCGGGACAGTGATGGGAATATTCGGAATTGCCATGATGGCGGCTCCCGCATTCGGCCCTGCACTAAGTGGATATTTAGTAGATTATTGGTCATGGCGGTATATTTTTTACATCAATGTCCCAATCGGGATTGTAGCAGTAATACTCGGTGCCCTTATGATGCACGAATTTCCACATGAGGCGAAAGGTAATTTTGATTTTTGGGGCTTTATCTTCTCAGTTATCGGCTTTGGAAGTTTATTGTATGGATTTAACGAAGTATCTTCTAAGGGATGGAGTTCAACTGAGGTTGTGTCTTTTCTTTCTGTAGGTATACTTTGTTTAATCATATTGGTGATTGTTGAACTTAAAGTAAAGCATCCAATGATCAAATTGCAGGTATTCAAATCGTATCAGTTTAACATGAGTCTTGTCATTGTTTCAATTGTGATGATATCCATGTTTGTGGGTGTTTTCTTCCTTCCACTTTATCTTCAAGATATCCGGGGATTTTCAGCTGTACGTACAGGCCTTTTCATGACACCTGCTGCACTGGCTTCAGCTGTTATCATGCCGATCAGCGGACGACTATTCGACCGCATTGGAGCACGCCCGCTAGGTATTACCGGACTAGTAATCGTTACACTCGCCACGCTGGGATTTACGAATTTGGGGGTAGATACAAGTTCAAACACAATCCAGTGGTTATACATTTTACGGAGTGCAGGAGTGTCTATGGCTATGATGCCTCTCATGACAGCCGGTATGAATGCCATACCGTTTGAATTGACGAGTCAGGGTACGGCGATGAACAACACCGTTCGGCAGGTTGCGTCCTCATTGGGAACAGCCATTCTTACGACTTACATGACCACCCAGTCAAAAATTGCCGCTGCTGTGCTTTCATGGCAAGTGACACCAACTTCACCGTCCGGTCAATTTTTGACGAAGATACAACAAGGATTTCAAGCTCACGGCATGGGAGTTTCTGGTTCAAAACAGGCCGCCCTCTCCATGATGAATGGATTGATCAGTCAGCATGCATTTGTCTCTGGAATGAATGATGCCTTTATGGCGGCAGCCATTTTAACTGCGGTCGGGGCCATTCTTGTCATCTTTTATGGCAGAAAAAAACAGAGCCAAAAAGATTCGCTTCAAAAGACACAACATGTAGTAACAGATTAACCGTTACTTTAAGGATAGAAACTCGAAAAGGTTCTTTATATAAGAACCTTTTCGAGTTAGACTTCCTTTTTCGTTCCTCTCTTTTCTTTAATTGACGATAAAACGGTTTGCTCTACCCACTTCTCCCTGTTTTTTCGGTCCACGGACCATTGATGAAGACTGTGAATGCCTAAATAAATCGAAACTAAGATCCCGCTGGCTCCCACAAATAGCCCCAGGAATTCAATTGGATTATAATGCAACAAGTGATTCCATTTAATTTTTCCGATAAAATCCGGAATAACAAAACTCATTCCCATCATTTGTCCCATGACAGAATAGAGGGTTAAGATTAAAAGCAGCAGACTGTCTTTTTTGGAATTGGCATTTTCCTGGTATTTAAACAGGCTATAGAGCGTTTCTTTCGCATCCTTATATAGCAATTCGATGTTGAAAGTTTCCCTTAAGTAAAAAAAGATTTCCCTTCCTTGTGACTGTGCGGCTAGTTCTGTAAAGAAAAAATTCGCTGTAAAGGAATTAATCGAATAAATCAATTTTTCCATTTTATTCGCGTCTCGTTCAATATGAATTTCAGCAAAGGCATGCCCAATCTTTAATAATACAATTTTATGAAAAAGATTTAACAATAAAGCATAGTAATATTCACCATATACTTGACTAACCAGTTGAGTAACGCTGTTTCGGTTTTCGTTCGTTAGACAAATTAAACTGTGTTCTTCCATTGTAAAATACGTATTGGGCGCCCAGCGTTGATAGGAGTGGGTTTTTAAATATTCGCGAATATAAGGAAGGTTATTGGCACTAATAAACGGCTCTCCATCCTGGTCTAACCCGCATAGGCTGATCGAACGATAAACATCCACTAAATGGATGGCATCCGTTTCTTGCACCGAGATCAAACCATACGCATACATTCTTTCATCTTCAAAGAATGGAAAAGTACCGAAATAAGATTTTCTGCTTGTTTTTTTGTCAAAGAATGCTGTCAATCCCTCAAACAAATATTCAAATACAAAACGATCGAGTTGATGAAATACGTTTCCTTCACATTCAATTTGTGTGTTAAGATCCCTATCCGACCGAGGTTCAAGTACTCGAAATCGAGCTGCAAACTCTAATGCACGGGACAGCGACAGTCCCGTTGAATCATTCACTTCTGTCCGAATTGTTATAAAACCAAGTTCATATGGACATAGGGTGACGTCAATAGAGTGGATCTGAAAAGGAATCCTCACAAGATCCGTTATTAAATACCCGTTGAATTCAAGAGGTTTGGAATACCTTTGAATACCTTTTTGCTGTTCAGATATTGGAAAAAGAATTTTATTGGTAAATGGGAGAAAAAAAGCTTCCATATCACGGTGGGAAACACGAAAATCGCCATAATACTTCGATTCATTGTTGAATTCATCTAATTGGAAGTGCTTAAATTGATGACTCCGCAAATAGGGGAATATGTTTTGTTCGCTCCCCTCTTGAAAAGAAAACGGAAAAATAAACTGGAACAAGGCGGAGTTTACATTTTTTTCCTTCACATCAATTCGCTGCATGAATTCTTTCCTCTCAACTATGGAAAAATAAACCTGTATCCATTGCTTATCCTCGATAGTTTTCTACAACAAAATCCCGCCTATACCATATTTATTCGGATTCACAAGCATCCAGAGAATCGTAATCCAACGAATCCGCACTATTTAATAAAAAGTCTGAACGGTCTTTTCCGTATAAATACAAACGATGCATCGGTCTCGTCATGGCCACGTAGAGTAATTTGATGTCCAGATCCACTTCCCTGTATGGTTGTTCTATGCATACAATCAAAACGGCATCAAACTCCAGCCCTTTCGATAAATAGGAAGGCAAAATCACCACATGCCCCTTCTTCATATCCTCTTTCTCTTCTAATAATTGAATCGAAAGATGACTACCTTCAAAGATTTGATGGATTCGCTGACATTCGCTGTCCGTTCGGCCAATGATTGCAATGGAATTAAGCTCCTCCTCTTTAAGTGAGACAATATCTTGTTCCAGCTGCAGCTTCACTTGTTCCGAATTTGCAGGGTCTATCGTTTTAAACCATGGTTTTTGTCCATGGCGAATGACGGGCTGAACCTTTGGCAAGTCTTCGTCGATTAGTTTCAGAATCTCATTGGCCAAGTTCATAATTTCAACGGTCGTTCGGTAGCTTTTTTGCAAGGCTTGATAATTCGCATTAGGGAAAATCTCATTCAATACAGGCTCCCAGCTGTTCAAGCCGCGATAGGAATGAATCCCTTGTGCTAAATCTCCCACGATGGTAAATAAATCGGTTTCGAATCCTTCTTTTAAGGCGGAAAATTGAAAATAGCTGTAATCCTGCGCCTCATCAATGAAAATACTGCGCATTTTATATTTTTCATCGATGCCCTCTAATTTTGCCTTCATATAAAATAACGGAGCCAAATCCTCAAGCTCATAAGCCCCTCTGGAAAAAATCCGCTGACAAAAATTGCTTAGGACCTTACATTCCCGATCGGATAGAGAATTGGAATGCTCTTTTATCTTTTCAGGCGAGGACATCAGTTCCTTATACAAGGTAAACACATCTTCCATGACAAACGATTCCATATATTTTTTTACCGCTGTCTTCGATTCCTTCTCAACCTTGGCCATTCTTTGTTTTTTCATATCCATGAGGTCAACGATGCGATTTTTTCTTTTTCCTGATTCCATCCTCCTGCTATAAAGAGTCTTATCTAACGCATCATCATATTTGGTGGTAAGTTTTGCGAGCATGAGTGACTTTTTCTTCTTTAGATTCTCATCTAATAAGGATTTAATTTTTCCAATCCTTTTATAGATTGGTAAGTACGTATATTCTTTTAAAAATAGCCGATTGAGCTTTTTTCCCTTTAGGAGAATCGATTTTTCAACAATAAAATCCTCTTCAGGAGCGAGCTTTAATTCTATTTCCTTTATATAACTGTAGATTAATTCCTTAAATTCAAGTGAACCTTTAAAGCCCGAAACCCATTGAATGGTCTTGGATGATCCGTTCCCTTCAAGCAGTTTCATCAGTTTCGTATTAGGAGCAAATAGTTTGATTTTCTGCCCTAAGCAGCTTCGCATAAAATCAATAAAGGTCGTTTGATTAATTTTGTTCACGCCGAGTTCAGGTAAGACGGCAGATATATAATCAATAAAAAGCCGGTTAGGTGCGAGAATCATTAATTTTTCTGGAGGAAATTGATAACCAAAGGAATAAAGAAAGTAGGATATTCTATGGAGTGCGATTGTTGTCTTTCCGCTTCCCGCGGCCCCTTGAACGACAATAGGGTGTTTGAGTGATGCCCGGATTACTTCATTTTGCTCATTTTGAATGGTTGCCACGATTTCTGTTAAGCGATTGTCCGCTTTCCCTGCCAATGATTTCTGCAGCAGCTCGTCGTGAGTGGTCAAATCGATGTCTCTGATTTCTTTTAATAATCCATCAATGATTTCATACTGCCTTTTCAAGGATAAGAAACCAGTTTGTGTCTCGCCATATGCGTCATAGGATACCTCTCCAAGCCGGCCATCATAATAAACGTTGGCAATTGGGGATCTCCAATCCACAATGATCGGCTGTTGTGACACACGGTCAAACAAGGATACCTTGCCTATGTACAAAATTTCTTCCTTATTACTGTTATCGTTTTTAAAATCGATCCTTGAAAAATAAGGTTTGCCAATCACGCTTGCTAATCTTTTCAGTTCACTTTGAGCTAATTCAAGAAAGCTGGCATTCGCAAGGAGATCCGTGTAGCTTGCGCTGCTATCTTTATCGTCCAGGTTTGCAAACGCTTGCTTCATATTTTCCACAAAAAACTCTTTATTCCCTTTCGAAATCTCCAAAACGGTTTTTATGTATTCCTTTGTAAACTCAAGACGCTCCACTTCTGCTTGATAATCTTTATGGTCACGAACAGACACTTGATCTTTGGCACTCATCCTATTATAAGTCACCTCACTATTCAATTATGGTTACATGGGAATAATTAGAATAACCAAAACTTTTATCCTAGTCAAGTTCCAAGCTCAAAGCTGAAGGGTTCACAACAATTGTTACATCATTCCATTTTAGGATATAAAATGGGGCTTAAAACGATTAGTTGGATAACGTATAATGGAAAACGTTGAACTGAGTATTTCAACAATCACAATTTAACCGAAGAGGTGAGATGGTATGGAACTCAACACGACGAAAACAACCTATATTCCACGCCATCAACTCAAATTAAAAAAAAGTCTCGTTTGGCGTGTTTTTGCGATTATGATCTTGGTTCTCTTCCTAGCTGGAAGTGGATTTTTATATGGAACAAATCAAGGACACCAACTTCGAAGAATGATCGTTGGTACCATTATTTCATCACAGCATCCACAGTATATGAAATACTTGGGTTTTTTACTTCCACAGTCGGAAATTAATGAATTGTATCAAGCCATGTTACACCCTCCGACTATGAAAACGGCAATAATTCCTGTAAAAAAGAAAGAGAATCATGCTGCTACTGGCTCTAAAGAAACGATTCGTGTGGACACGATTAATACAGATAATTTTACAGCCAAAGTAATGGTGATTCCTGACCCAACAACTGTTCACCTTGTAGGAACGCGGTATTCCAGCCAAGGGCAGCCATTATCAGATTTAATTAAACAAAATAATGGGGTCGCAGGGATTAATGGCGGGGGATTTTACGATCCACGAGGAGATGGATCTGGTGCTCAGCCAATAGGTATTGAAATAAGCAATGGCAAGGTTATTTCTATTCCACATAGCTACAGAGTGCCGCAGCTTGTGGCTGCGTTTTTAAAGGATGGTCAGTTTATCACCGGGAGTTATTCCGTGAACCAGCTGTTGAATATGGGTGTTCGCGATGCGGTAAGTTTTGGTCCGCAATTGATTGTAAATGGAGAAAACCGGGTATCATCCAACATTGACGCTGCCTGGGGATGGGCTCCAAGAACCGCCATCGGTCAAGAAAAAAACGGAAGCATCGTCATGATTATCACAGATGGCCGTTTTTATTGGAATAAAACGCATCGTGGTGCCACAATGTCCGATTTGGCCCAGTTATTTGAGAAATATAACGTAACCAACGCCATAGCAATGGATGGCGGAGGTTCTACAACCATGATAAAGGATGGAGCGCTTCAGCTGCAGCCAGCTACCCACACTTCTGTAGGTATGCGTTATTTACCAGATGCATGGGTTGTAATTCCACATTAAAAAACGAACACCTTCCTCATTTGGAAGGTGTTTTTTCATGGTTATAACAAGCAATATTTTTGTTTAAAAAACAATGGAACCATCCTTCTATGTAGGTTTACAAAAAAGATAGTTTTTACTTGTTAGCTTATCATTCGATTATTGTTTTTTTATTGGAGTGACAACGGCAAATAAATTTTCGCTTGGATCGGATACGTTGAATTCAATGACCTTATAGCCGCTGACTCCTTCTTTATAATCGTTTTTCTTAATGGTAATGGATTGATTGGTGTTCATTTTTTTTTGCCCCCTAATGAATTTCTCACACAGAAGCTAATATATGCAGGGGGGTGGAGAATGTGCACCGAATTTTTTTGTCCATCAAAAAAACTTAGTTTACATAATATTATTATGGAAAATCACTATACAAAAAGCATTCATGGAACTGCCTATGAATGCTTTTCACAATATTTGATTGGTCATACTTTTAGCGAGTCCGTGCTTTTACCGACTAATCCTTTGGGACTAACCATGATTAGCTTTTGGGTTTAAATGTTTTGCAACACGTTTCGGCTGAATTGACCGCGGTATCTTTATGATTCTTTTCACCTAATTCAGAAGACATTTCTGTATCATATCTGGAATGGCTATCAACTTCAACCATAATTTTCTCCGCATTACAAACATTTCCTTCTCCATAAAACGAACAATTAGATATGGCGCATGAAACTTCTACTTTTGGCAATCAAATCCCCCCATTTTTTGTCCTACCTGAGTTATTATTTTTTACTTCGGTAGCTATTTTCATTCTTCTATAAAGGAATAGACAAAATTGGGAACGATAACTCTACAACCTTTTCTTCTCTTAGATTGTTATAACGGTACCATCAAATTTGGTAAGTGAAAATCCTTCAAATGGTTCATTGTAGGTTCTCCGGTAGCTCTGAAGTATTCCGATTGCGACCTGCTCACCTAATTTAAGCCCGGCATCCCCGTCCGATCGCCAATGTACTCCCGCCGTGTCACGAGCATGGCAAATATTGGCTGCGAGTTTGTTTAATTCCCCCCCGATAGTAAGGGATGGACCTGTATAAGGAAGTAGTGAAGTGCCATCAGCATTGGCAACAACAGGTTGGGGAATTTCAAATGATTCCTTAAAGAAGGCTTTCAGAATGGTAGCTCCTGCTCCCACGAGACATGCATGTCCAGCTGGATAGGAAGGATGGGTTGGACAGCCTTCCGGATAGGCCATTGGCAATAAGTAAGAGCCAAATTGTTTTTCAACCTGTTCAACTGCCTTTGAATGGAGTAGTTCCGGGTTAATTGGATAGGATGCCTTACCTGTTAAATGGTTGTGCACAAAGCCGCCAAATTCCTCTGGGCGAAGTCGGCGATGGACCAGCCATTTTTGAAACCATGCTGCTTCTAAAGCTTGTCTTGTTGCTTTTGCAACAAAATCCAAAATATGCACTTGACCAAAGGTGACAAAACTGCTCTGGGTATTCGAATGTAAATATGGATTGGCCGGATCAAGAGCCGCAGGTCCAAAACTCATTAAGATTAAAGCGGCATTAAGAAAAGCTTGAAAGGTATAGTCCTGATGAACCCATTCACTGAGATCTCGGCCATTGCGGATATACCTTGGTGTGGAATCGAATTGTATGGATAATGTTGGGGGCTGTCCATTTTGAATTTTGAGCCACTCATCATATGATGTGAGAAAGTCCGAACCTGCCATAGGCGTCAAATATTGCTGATTTACTGTTTTAATCCCCTGCCTGACATCCTTCCAGAGAAATTGCGAGACAAAAGGACCTGTTAAATCGCCTGGTGTATTTCCTCTAAATAAGGTTTTTGTTGTCACATTGCCATGATCTTTCGGGCCCCGAAAATCGGAAAAATTGTTCAGATCGGAAACAGCTTCTAAGATCCTTGCATTCATATCATATTCCGTAAAGGGAATATCCCTTGTAAGTGCCCGCCAATATAATTCTGCCATTTCACCAGCTTCCCAAGAACTGCTAAATCTTGGCGGAGCTTCAAGACTGAGCTGGTGACTATCTGGACCAACGAAATCGTAGGCGTATGCCCCCTGTGGATTTGACAGCTTTACTGTCCCCCCTAACGGGATGGTTTCAAAATCTTCCGGTTTTCCGGAAGCAAGAGCTCTCAGTAAAGCTTTATATGAAGTCAGCGATACCTCACCAAGTTGATTATGAGGCAAGGCTTTTGAAAAATTCCCTATTTTATTTTGATACAACTCCTCATCACCGTTGCAATGTTGAGTAACGCCAATTCCTCTTTTCTTTTGAAGAAGTGCTTCTATATGACGAATAAAAAATGCTTGGTTCCGTCGTTGCTTCTGGTTTAACGGTCCTATCACACATGAAGAATTCCGCCTGTCCAATTTCCAACGGGATCTCTTCGGTTTTCTCATTTAAACCATCCCTCTGTTCATTTTTGAAATCATAAGTTGTCTAAAATAGTATATTTTGGAATCGACATTTCGATTGGGTGAATGAATTAGTTGCAAACCATTACTTTAGGCCAGTTTTTCGATACTTTCCATTAAATACTGGAATTTGGGTCATAATATGAAAAAGATTTTAGAGTTTTAGGGGGAAAAAACTTTGCAGCATACCTGGCTTTCTTTGTTACCATTTATTATTGTGATTTCGATGTCCATCTGGCTAAAAAACATCTTGCCAGGTCTTGTTCTGGGTTTGCTGGTAGGTTCCTTGCTTTTCAAAGTGAATGTAATTGGCGGGGCCTATCAATTGGTATCCTACATCGTGACTACCCTTTCCAATGGAAACAATATGAAAATTATCGGGTTTCTTTATTTATTTGGCGGACTGGTGGGGATGATGAACATTTCAGGAGGGATCAAAGGCTTTTCGGAATGGGTTGGGAACAGGATTCAGACGGAGCGTGGACTGCTCGGGCTTATTTGGCTCACCCTCCCCTTTACTTTCATGATGCCGATGTTTCGAATCATGATGATTGGTCCCATCGTAAAATCACTGATAAAAAAAATGGACCTGCCAAAGCAAAAGGTTGGTCTCACCATGGATGTATCAACAGAATCGGTCATCGTCCTTCTACCGGTCGCGACTGCCTTTGTCGGCTTTATGGTCTCGTTAGTGGAGGGCAGCATTCGGAAGCTCCATTTAGGGATGTCGGCCTATCATGTTTTTTTACTTAGTATATTGTTTAATTTTTTTGCGATTGTGATGTTATTGATTGGGATTGTCCAAACCTTTTGGACCGGTAGAAAAAAATCTCCCCTTCAAAAAAACGAGCAAAAGCCATTAGATTCGGAAGTGAATGAATTTCACCGGGCTGGAATTCAAAAGGAATTGTCCTTAGTCAAAGCCCAACCCTGGAATTTGATCTTCCCTGTCTTCTTGCTCCTGGGATTATCCTTATTTCTATTATGGCAAAATGGCACATCTAAAGGGGCACACACCATTTTTGAGGCGTTTTCCATGGCAGATGCCACCTTTGTTATGTTATTGGCGGTTTTTATTACGTTGGTTTTGTCATTTGTTTTTTACATTATCAGAAAGCAGAAATTGGATGAAATTCTTTACCATTTTTTTGATGGCGGAAACCAAATGATGGAGGCCATTTCGCTGCTGGTCCTCATTTGGTCCTTAACTCTATCGGCAGAGGATCTTGGTTTTTCAAAGTTTATCAGTTCCACCTTGGGATCGGTCTTGCCGGCTTTCTTGACCCCGGTTACCATCTTTGTGCTCGGTTCCCTTATCGGCTATTTTATTGGTTCTTCTTGGGGAACTTGGGGATTGTTCATGCCCTTGGGAATGTCATTGGCCGTTTCAACCGGTGCTTCGATCCCGTTAACTGTAGGCGCTGTCTTTGCCAGCGGTGCATTTGGTGCATTATGTTCCCCGCTAGGCGATACGACAATTACCACCGCCACAATTCTGGATATGCCGCTCGTCGATTATGCCCGCTTTAAATTGAAGATCGCTTCGATTGGCGGGGTAATTGCCATCGTTTTGTATATTGTTGGGGCTATCTTTATTTAAAGAATTCATGTAACGAATTTCGCTGTACCACATATGATAAAAATAATATGGTGAAGGAGGTGTCAAAATTGACTCATACTATTATAACTGGTCCACATCCTTCACTAGCTGGTTCCTGTAAAGCACAACATTATCAGAATTCCACACCTATCCATACAACTGTTCCGTACCCTGCCCATCACCATCAAATTGTGCCTTCACCCCAGCATCCTATGATCGGCCAAAATCAATACGGGATTCCATCATGGAACCCAACCGGTGCTTCATTCCCTTATTTATATTAATGTTTAAATGAGTTATTTACGGACAAGCTTTTTAATTGTAGCAAGCTCATTCCTTTGACCGTGGAAGCTCTTTTTTCTGCTCCACGGGCAATGCAGCCGCTCACCTTTTACCGTGATCGTTCTTTTTTCAACTTCATGGGCAATGCAGCTGCTTTCCTTTAACCGCGGCCGTTCTTTTTTCTCTTCCACGGGCAATGCACCAGCTTTCCTTTGACCGTGGAAGCTCTTTTTTCTGCTCCACGGGCAATGCAAGTGCTCTCCTTTGACCGCGGCCACTCTTTTTTCTCATCCGCGGGCAATGCACCCGCTTTCCTTTAACCGTGGAAGCTCTTTTTTCTCCTCCACGGGCAATGCAGCCGTTCTCCTTTGACCGCAGCCACTCTTTTTTCGACTCCACGGGCAATGCAAGCGCTCTCCTTTGACTGCGGCACATCATAATTCCAATATTAAATTCAAGCAGAGGTACATGATTATTACCCCTGCTTTTTTTCATGACACAAAATACTGCTAAAAGCGTTACAAAATGGACATGGTATTTTATTCCTAGTTCTGTTAATATCAAAATCGGAGGGATTTAAAGGTACACATAGTAAAAATAATTTAAATCCTGGACCATTTTTAGAATTTATTAGAATCTAAAAAAGATAGGATTTGACCAATATGGATAAAAAGGTATATTTGGTACCTGCCTGTTTCCTTACAATCATGACAGCTCCTATAGTGACCCATGCGGAAAACGTTCAATCAAATCTCCCAGTCACTACACAACAACAACAACTAGAAACCGATTTATCGAACGTTAAACAGCAAAAGCTCCTAGTTCAGGATGAAATTCAAGCGACGGCGAAAAAAATAGCCGAATTAGATAAACAAATCACAGAATCCGCTGCAAATATCCAACAAAAAGAAAATGAATTAAACGATATTCAAGCGAAAATGAATAGTTTAAACCTGGAAGAAATGAGAATCACCAGTTTACTAGAAACTAGAAAAGAAGAATTCAAGTCCCGAGTGGCGGCTTATTATCGAACAGATGGTCAAATGTCATTTTTAAATGTCATCTTATCAGTTAATAGTTTTGGAGAATTTATCGACCATTTCTTTGCTTATGATAAAATCATGAAGGAAGATAAGAGATTCATTGAAAAGTACATCGCAGATCAGAACAAAGTAGCTGACATTAAAGAAAATGTCCTGAAATTACAAGATGAAACGTTTAATGAAAAAGCAAACCTTGAAGCGATAAAAGCAAGTTTGGAAAACAACAAAAAGGAAAAAGAAACATTGTCTGCCCTCTTGGAGGAGAAGAAAAAACAGTTAGAAAAAGAAGAACAGGGAAAAACCATTGCCCTTGAATTGTTACAGAAAAATGGGGATGCCATTCTTAATTTGATCAATAATAACAACGGTAATCATCCGAATAATGCAAAAATGATAGATTCCATTCTCGCCCCTTTTGTCCCTGATGCCCAAAAGCTGGAGCACGATAAGGGAGTTCCTGCCTCTATTACACTCGGCCAAATCATCTTGGAAAGCTCGGGCAGGTATAATGGGTTATCCGGCCTCGCTTATCAGGCAAAAAATTTATTTGGTGTAAAAGGAACGGGCACCGCAGGTTCGGTCAGTATGGAAACCACCGAATATGTAAATGGCGAAAAGATCGTGACAACGGCCCAATTTGCCAAATATAATACGTATTATGATAGTATGCTGGCTCATGCAAATCTATTATTAACCCCAAGGTATCAACAATATTTGAAGAATGTTACCAATATTGTTGATTATGCCAATGGCCTATATGATGCAGGCTATGCGACTGATCCTGACTATGCATCTAAATTACTTAGGATTATCTATCAATATGATTTATGGAAATTGGATGTATAAATTCAGCGTTTTTGAAAGGAGGGTCCGAGCGATTTGATTCAGTTTGAAGAAGTATCCAAAGTGTATCCAAATGGCGTACATGCTCTAAAAAGGATTAACCTCACGATTTCCAAAGGAGAATTTGTCTTGATGATTGGTGAGAGCGGCGCAGGTAAATCCACCCTCAATAAACTGATCACAAGAGAAGAAAAACTAACGAGCGGCGAACTCTTTATTAACGGTATAAAGGTCTCAACTTTAAAAGATAAGAGAATTCCTCAATTAAGGAGATCGATCGGGATGGTTTTTCAAGACTTCCGTTTGATATCCAAAATGACGGTTTATGAAAATGTTGCTTTTGCTCAAGAAACGATTGGGGTACCGATGAAACTCATCCGTGATAATGTGTATCATGCTCTGAAAATGGTTGGTCTTGAAGCGAAAGCAAATGATTTTCCAAAGGAATTATCTGGAGGAGAACAACAGCGTGCCGCGATTGCAAGAGCCATTGTAAACCGGCCAAAAATAATCATTGCGGATGAACCTACTGGAAATTTAGATAGTAAAACAGCTTGGGAGATTATGAGTGTTTTTGAAGAAATCAATAAACTGGGTACCACCATTCTGATGACGACTCATAATAAAGAGTTTTTTGAGCATACCACGAAACGAGTGATTTTAATCGAAAATGGAAGTATTCTTCGTGATCTTGCAAGGAAGGTGCGAACAAGTTGAAAAAGAAAACCTACTTGAATCGGCATGTAAGAGAAGGAATGAATAATTTTAAAAGGAATGGCTGGATGACCGTTGCATCGGTTAGTTCTTTATCGATGATGATTTTTCTCGTTGGGGTTACATTCCTGGTATTGATAAATTTAAACCATATGACAACAAAAGTAGAGCAAAATGTGGAAATACACGCTTATCTTAAAAATACCAATACCGATGAGCAAAAATTTCTAATCAGTACCATTCAATCGTATAACCATGTTTCTTCTGTAAAGTTCATATCAAAAACAGAAGGTCTGCAGAGCTTTATGAAAAACTTGGGTGATGAAGGTGCTGCCTTTCAAACTTTAAAAAACGAAAATCCGTTAAATGATGAATTGGTGATTAAAACAGAGCAGCCTAATGATGTAGTTGGGGTAGCCAAAAAAATAGAAAAGCTTGTCTTTATAGATAAAGTGGCCTATGCGAAAAACGTGGTAGGCTCCTTAGTGACGTCAACAAAGATCGCTCGATTTGCCGGGGCCCTTTTTATTGTATTCCTTACTTTTACTGCAGTTCATTCAATCACAAACACGATAAAAATAACCGTTTTGGCCAGGAAAGAAGAAATTCAGCTTCGAAAATTGATCGGAGCGACAAACCATTTTATACGCATTCCTTTTTTTATAGAAGGTTCGTTCATCGGACTTTTAGGGGCAATGATGGCAAGCTTGCTTGTCGCGGTCGGGTATTATTTTATTTACATGTATTTTAATAAATTTATTGATATTTCCTTTATCCAGCTGCTGTCCCCTCTCCCGCTTATTCCAATCTGCATTTCGATTCTTCTTATTTTTGGCGTTTTCATCGGAATCTGGGGAGCAACTTCATCCTTAAGACGGATCTTAAAAGTTTAAACATAAAAGGGCTGCTCCATTTGGGAGCAAGCCCTACAGACTGTCGACAAATCCGAGAAAAATCGGGTCTGCCGGCAGTCTTTTTTGTATAATTGATATATGAAGATTTTAATGAGGTGGATACTATGCTTTCAAAAAATACACAGATGAATCGTGACCAAATAGAAATGATAGCTTTAGAACAACTTGTACCTGCGAACCATTTGGTTCGCAAAATAGAAGCTGCCATAGATTTCTCATTTATCTATTCACTTGTACAAGATATGTATTCATCTGATCGAGGTCGTCCGAGTATTGACCCTGTAGTATTGATTAAGATGGCGTTTATCCAATATACCTTCGGTATTCGCTCTATGCGTAAAACTATAGAGGAAATCGACACAAATATTGCTTATCGTTGGTTTTTAGGCTTTGGATTTTATGATAAAGTACCACATTTCTCAACCTTCGGTAAAAATTACGAAAGACGTTTCAAGAACACTGATTTGTTTGAGCAGATTTTCTATCGTATTTTGAAGGAAGCTTCTGATAAAAAATTAATAAGCAGTGATCACGTTTTTATTGATTCCACACATGTTAAAGCAAGTGCAAATAAGCGTAAAATTGAGAAGAAAGTCGTTCGAAAAGAAACTAAAGCATATGAAGCGCGATTACAAGAGGAGATTAATAGTGACCGCGAAGATCACGGGAAAAAGCCATTTCCTCCAGATAAATTTGAAAAGGAAGAAAAGAAAGAAATTAAAGAAAGCACCACGGACCCAGAAAGTGGTTATTACGTAAAGGACGAGCGTACTAAACAGTTTGCTTACTCATTCCATACAGCTGCTGATCGAAATGGTTTTGTTCTGGGTACGATTGTTACACCAGGGAATATACACGATAGCGTTATTTTTGAACCACTTCTAGAAAAGGTCATTGAAAAACACGGGAAACCTGAGGCTGTTGCTGCTGATGCTGGATATAAAACGCCTGCCATTGCCCAATACTTATTTGAAAATGATATAACGCCTGCATTACCTTACACTCGCCCTCGTACGAAGGATGGCTTCTTAAGAAAGCATGAATATGTTTATGATGAATACTATGATTGTTATATCTGTCCGAAAGGACAAATATTAAAATATGCAACAACGACAAAGGAAGGTTATCGACAATACTTCTCTAACCCCATTGAGTGTAAAAATTGCCCATTATTATCACAGTGTACACAGAGTAAAGAACATAAAAAACTAATTCAACGACATGTGTGGGAAAACTATTTAGAAGAAGCCGACCATCTTCGTCATACAGAAGAAAATAAAACTATATATGCAAGACGTAAAGAAACGATTGAGCGTGTCTTTGCGGATGCTAAGGAAAAGCATGGAATGCGATGGACAACCTTAAGAGGTCTAAAAAAATTGTCTATGCAAGCGATGCTTACTTTTGCTGCCATGAATTTGAAAAAGATGGCCAGCTGGACATGGAAAAGTCCGGTAATGGGGTAAATATATGAATAAGATAAGTCTAAGTTTTGCTCTTACGAGCAAAAGTCCAACAAAAAGGCATCCGAATGGACACATTCGGATGCCTTTTGTCTACAATCTGAAGGGCTGCTCCATTTGGGAGCAAGCCCTATTCTTTACCCATATACCGGTCAAAGAAATTCACGATTGACTTGTAGGCAATGAGTTTATTTTTTTGTTTTTCAAGGGTATGACCTTCGTCTTTAAATCGAATAAAGTCAACAGGGTGATTTCGTTTCTTTAGTTTGTCAACGATTTGTTCAGATTCCTTTATAGATACACGAGGGTCGCTCTCCCCATGAATCACTAACAATGGTGAAGAAATTCGGTCAGAAAAATTCAATGGATCGATTTGATCAAAGAATTCCCCATCCCTTTCTATTGAGCCATATTCATTCTCTCTAAGCTTCTTTCGCCATGGGCTTGTCGTTTGAAGAAATGTCCTAAGGCTCGACATACCAACCAAATCAACGCCCGCCGACCATAAATGGGGGTAGTGACTGATGGCGGCAAGAACCATAAACCCTCCATAGCTTCCCCCCATAATCCCGATTCGTTTCGAATCAATATTTTCATTTGCCTTGAGCCATTCAACTAAAAAAACCAGATCCTTCACAGCGTCCATTCTTTTTCGAACATCATCCAAGTGGGTAAACGTTTTTCCATAACCAGTACTACCGCGGATATTGGGAGAACAAACGGCAAACCCATGGTTTAGTAAATATTGCTGAATTGGGTTGTAGACTGCACGGGTTTGACTCTCTGGTCCGCCATGAATATAGATCACAACTGGAATTTTTTCAGTGGAATCTTTCGGCTTCGAAAAAAATGCTGAAATTGGGAGACTATCAAAGGATCGATAGGTTATAAGAGCTGGTTCAACTAATTTCTTTTCCAGCACCGGTGAGCGCGACACATACGTAAGCCTCACCGCCTGTATGGTCTTTAGGTCAAGCTCCCATATATCAGAAGGATAGGCCGGTCCCTTAAATTCATAGGCAAGTTTTTGGCTGTCCGGGGAAAATTTCAGATTGGAGATCACACCCATTGGTGTATTCCACGTATATAGAGAGCTTCGATGGATGTCTAGTAGAACCCCCTTTGATATGCCTCCCTCATTGATCGAATAGGCTAATAAATTTTTATCACGATTCATCGCCAGATCCTCAAAATCCCAGTATCCAAGCTCCAGCCACTCGAATGCCTTGGTTTTAATATTGATTAAGGCAAGCCCATAGAATTCTCTGTTTTTATTCGATAAGAGATAAATATAGTCTCCATCCATGCTAAAGTGGGCATCTCGAAATCCTGCTTCTCCAGTATGTTCAGTAATCCAATTCATAGTGCCAGTTGAAATTTCGAGGATGCCCAAATCGTTATCAAGAGGGGAGGTTATTTTTTGTATTAAAATTGATTTTCCATCAGGGGTCCACCCAACGGATGAAAAACTTCCATCACCAGCAAACAATAGCCGAATCGTCAACGTTTCCAAATTTTGAAGGTAAATATCAAAGAAAGCAGGATTCCGGCGATTGCTCGACCAGACAATCCATTTTCCATCTGGTGAGCTTCCGCCGTACCGGTGGATATGATCTGGTGAGTTTGTCATGTCAATAATCTTGTCATCCGCCTTAAGTAGAAACAACTGCTGATTTTCATTTCCTCCTGCATCCATACCAAAAATTATATTCGATGTCCCATTTACATAGGTAATAAAGGTAATTCTATCGTTTGTAAAGGTGGTTTGGACCGGCCATCCTTCATGCCCTTCCCCCCTATTCAGTTCCCAAATCTGCGGCAAACCAGTATAGTCTGCGAGAAAGCTTAACTTATGACCAATCGGGTCATAGACTGGATTTTTCGCAAAGCGAACATGCAAATACGGTTCAATTCCTAAAGCCGTCATGTACATTCCTCCACCCGGAATTGATGAATCAAGTTGAGTCGTGCTACCCCATCCATTATATTTAGAATCAATTTGGATTATTCTTGATGGCGATGGGTCAGCTAGAACAGGTTTGGAATTTCTATTTGATTTTGGTCATGTCGGAGCTCATTAGATGACCGTGGTCATTCCTGCTGGACGATTTCGGGCACGTAGAACCTTTCTAGATTACCGTGAGACTTCCTCCTAACTGATTTTTGGCACGTAGAACCTTTCTAGATTACCGTGAGACTTCCCCCTAACCGATTTCGGGCACGTAGAGCCTCTCTAGATGACCGTCCGCCTCCCTCCTAACCGATTTCGGTCACGTAGCACCTCCCTAGATGACCCAGTCCCTTCCTCCTAACCGATTTCGGTCACGTAGCACCTCCCTAGATTACCGCCCGCCTTCCCCCTAACCGATTTCGGGCACGTAGAGCCTCTCTAGATGACCGTCCGCCTCCCTCCTAACCGATTTCGGGCACGTAGCACCTCCCTAGATGACCCAGTCCCTACCTCCTAACCGATTTCGGTCACATAGCACCTCCCTAGATTACCGCCCGCCTTCCCCCTAACCGATTTCGGTCACGTAGAGCCTCTCTAGATTACCGTGAGGCTTCCTCCTAACTGATTTCGGGCACGTAGAGAACCTCTCTAGATGCCCCAGTTCCTTCCTCCTAACCGATTTCAGACAAGTAGAGCCCCTCTAGATGACCGCCCGCCTTCCTCCTAACCGATTTCGGTCAAGTAGAGCCCCTCTAGATGACCGCCCGCCTTCCTCCTAACCGATTTCGGTCAAGTAGAGCCCCTCTAGATGACCGCCCGCCTTCCTCCTAACCGATTCCGGTCACCAAGAACCTCATAAGGTCAATAAATTCATTCATAATCCAATATATAAACTACTTGTCATACTCTTTGTCTAACAGAATATCTTTATTATAGGGAAACGTAAGTCTTTGCTTCTTCTTTGTGAGCCCGGAGGAATGAAACTCACTTAGGTTAGGAGGAGAATGAGGATTAACCTTGAGGTTATGATTCAGCTGCTTACGCTCATAGTGATGATTATTGGACTCGCTACAAAAGAAAAGTAAGACTTAAACACCACAGGAAACGGGCCGCCGAAAAAGGCGCGCTCGTTTTCTGTATGTTACACCTGAAAGGAGAATGAGTATGTCCTTTTATAGATCTCCTCAGTTAACAAATGAACAAATGCTGTTGACCATTCGAAATGGACTTGGCAAAACTCAGATTCCCAAAAAGATTATTATCGTCGGAGCCGGTATGTCAGGATTAGTTGCGGCATCCCTCTTGAAGGCTGCAGGGCATGATGTAACCATTTTGGAAGCAACCCAAAGAGTCGGCGGCCGTATTTTTACGATGCGTGCACCCTTTTTGGACGGTCTGTACCTCGATGCCGGTGCCATGCGGATTCCGAATAATCATTTTTTAACATTGGAATACATTAAAAAATTCGGTCTAAAGGCATCTCCCTTTGTGATTACCACTCCAAACGATCTCATTTATGCAAATGGGGTAAAAACAAACCTCTCCATTTATCAGCGGAATCCTGATATGTTAAACTACCCCGTTCTCCCCCATGAAAAGGGAAAAACAGCAATTGAGCTTCTCACATTAGCCATTAAACCAATTACTGATTTTATCAATCAAGATCCTTATCGAAATTGGAGTACCATCGTAAAAGACTTTGATAAATACCCAATGAGCGTTTTTTTACGCTACAATCCGATTGGGATGAGTTTATCTCAGGGTGCGATTGAGTCCATTGAGGTATTACTGGGGCTGGAGGGATTTCCGGAGCTTTCTTTTCCTTCTATTCTAAGGGAACTAATCCCGCTTTTTAGTCCAGACATTCATTTTTATGAAGTAGAAGGCGGAAATGACAAATTGCCGGATGCTTTTGTTCCGGAATTAAAGCCGAACCTCTATTTCGGCTATCAAATGACGAAAATCGTCCAGAAAGATCAGCAAGCGACGATTCATTCCAGACATATCCTAAGCCAAAGACCACTAGTCGTAACAGGTGATCTGACCATTATTACCGTTCCTTTTTCCATGCTCAAATTCATCGAGATCGAACCATTAACTTTATTTTCCCATTATAAAAAGAAAGCCATCCGCGAGCTTCACTATGTCGCCGCTACAAAAATCGGCCTTCAGTTTAAACATCGTTTTTGGGAAAAAGAAGGAATTCGCGGCGGTAAATTGATGACCGATTTACCGATTAGATTTGCTTACTACCCCAGCCACCTCATTGGTTCAACGGGTTCTGGAATTGTTTTGGCGAGTTATACGTGGGAGGATGATACATTGTCATGGGATAACCTGCCGGAAGAAGACCGGGTTCGAAATGCCCTAGATAACATGGCCGCTGTCCATGGTGAGCAAATTTATGATGAGTTCCTAACAGGTGCCTCTCATAGCTGGTCCCAATACCGCTATTCCGGAGGAGCTTTCTCCATGTATAAACCGGGTCAGGAAACAGAATTATTTCCTTATATCCCCACTCCGGAAGGCAGGGTCCATTTTGCCGGTGAACATACGTCGACGATCCCCGGGTGGATCGAAGGTGCCGTCCAATCGGGAATAAGGGTGGCCCATGAAGTGACGAACCTGCCGAAAACACTTTAATCTTATTAAAAAAAAAGACACCATCCATATAAGGATGATGTCTTTTTTCATCGAATATTTAGTCCATCCACCTATTCCTGATTCACTGTAACCGCGACTTCTGCCAGTGAAGCAAAAAGGTCCTTTTCGATCATTATCGGGCGTGTCTTGCCATAAAGCTCGACATATATCTGCTCAATTTCCTCGCCTGTCAGGTCGCCCCGCTTGAGCAGCTCTGCTGCAATAGCATGAACAAATGGGCTATGTTCCTTCACCAGCTTCTTTACTTTGTTCATTTCATCGTTCAGAAGCTCATTGATATTTGGACGAAGCGCTTTAAGTCCTTCTGCCGGAGAACCGATGGCAAGCCAGCTAAACAATTCTTCCCCCATCCCGACAGCTCCAAGGTAAGCACCGGCAAGCTCCGTGGCCTGCTGCAGGTCTGACGTGACCCCGTTCAATTTTTTTCCTAGGAATTCCTCTTCCACCGCCCTGGCAGCAAGACATACCTGAATCTCGGCTAAGATCTCACTATCGCTTCGGTTATAGCGCTCATGGGTCGGTTTGGTTGCAGCGAGCCCAAGGGCACCGCCGCGGCGGATGATGGTCACCTTCCACACTCGTTCATGCGGTTTTAATAAGAACTGCGCGACCGCATGTCCTGCTTCATGGTAAGCAACATTCCGTTTTTCATCGTCACTCATCGAACGAAGCGGCTGCTTCAGGCCCCATTCATAGGTTTCCATCGCTGCCCGGAAGTCCTCATAATTCGAAACGGCAGCACCCCGTTGATGGGCGATGACAACCGATTCATTGACGATGTGTTTGATTTGCGCCGGACTGTAGCCGATCGTGTCGAGTGCCGCACGCTCTGGAGTCAGGCTTGGATCCCTTTTTACCTTCTCAAGATAATATTGGAACACATCGATTCGGCCATCATAGTCTGGCGAATCAACCCAGAGCTTCCGGTCAAATCGGCCAGGACGAAGCAGCGCTTGGTCCAATGTATCCGGCAGGTTTGTTGCTCCAATCGTCAGAACGGCCAAACGTTCTGCCTTCTTTTTCCGCAGTCCAAGAGAACGAAGGAGCTTGGCAAACCCGTTTTGATCCATGTTAGGAGGATCCATTTGTAAAAGAAGCTCGTTCAGAAGGCCGGATCCGCCCATGCCCATTAAGGCACCAAGGCCTCCGCCTCCGTTTCCGCCAGAACGGCTCATTCCGATGGCATCGATTTCATCAATAAAAATGATGCAGGCCCCATAAACTTTCGCGAGCTTTCGGGCCTTTTTGTAAAGTCCCATGACCTTCAGGTTTCCGACACCAAAGAACATATTTTGAAAGCTTGGTGCCGACGCATAAGCAAACGGAACCTGTGCTTCATTGGCGATAACCTGGGCAAGGTATGACTTTCCTGTACCTGGGGGTCCACAAAGTAATAATCCGCGGATCGCTTCGCCCCCCATTTCCTTAAATTCTTTGACGCCCTTTAAAAGGGTGACGATTCGCTTGGCATTATCGACAATCTCCGGGTTCCCCCGATAATCGTCCCAAGTCGAGCCCGTTTCACCGGGCAAAATCCAGTAGGTTCGTCCCCTGGCAAGAAACCAAAATAGGGCAACAAACTGGATAATCATAGCAAACATGGCAAAGAGCAGCTGGAGCGCGTAATAAAAAACGGTATCGGCTACATTCCAAACTGACTGCCCTCCTGTCAGCAATACAATACCAATAATGGCAAGAGCTGCGACCCAGAGGATTACTTTACGCCATCTGATCCATCGATATTTCCTCATGGTCCACTTCCTTTATGATATACTCTATTTACTACTTCTACATAGTAATAAAAAAGCCTTCCCAATAAGATAATATTTTGTCTAAATTTCTGTTTTTTTTATATCCAAACATAGATGGAAAATCCAATTTGGCCAGTAACTTCCAAATAGTGACCAGTAACTTCCAAAATGTGGCCAGTATATGACTTATCGAATACTCTTGTAAGTGATCTGATATTGAAATGTAACATTCTTATTACAAAATCAACAAAATATTATGCTATAATTCTAAAAAAAAAGATAAATACATATGATAAGTGACAAGATTCGTAACAAGCGAGGGATGAATTTGTTAATAAGGTATAAAAAAAGTTATGAAAAAATAGCAATGGGTCTTTTATCTTTTTTTCCAAGCGAACGGGATCTGAAAAAACTTCGGCTAACCATGAATGAATATGAAACGGAGAAGGACCGCAAGCTCTTTCTATGGAAGGAAGAGGAAGGTATCATTGGATTGATTGGTGTCCTTGTCGCCAATAACCAAGTCCAATTGCAGCATATTGCCATCAACCCTTCACACCGGAATCAGGGCTTCGGCAAACAATTGGTTCATGCTTTAAAAGGGCTTTATCCAAATTTATTAATCACTTCCACAGAATACACCGAAGCTTTTATCCAAAAATGTAATATTCAAGAGTCGCTGCATCCCATACATATGTAAACGTGACAGGCACCATCCAAATTTAGATGGTGCCTGTTATGATTCTTCTTACAGAAAGTTTTTAATATGATGTTCCTTAAAGCGATTAAATTCATGCTGGTACACGGGTCTACCAACTGACCCGTAAATGACCTTTACCTCTAATATGCCGATTTCCTTTAAAAAATTTAAATACTTTCGGACAGATACCCGAGAAATTCCGACAAGCTTGACGACTTCCTCTGTCGAGAATGGAACATTTTTCAGCTCTTGAATCGCTTCCCATATTTGTTTTAAGGTATCTTTGGTTAACCCCTTTGGAAGTTCTTCTATCAGCGGCTTTTCCTCCCGATGCAAAAGCTGCTGATCCAGCACAGCCTGGCTAATGACATGCTGGGTTTGAATAAACTTAGTTTTTTCCTTATAAGCAGATAATGCGAGATTAAAGCGTTCAAATTCAAATGGTTTTATCAAATAATCAACCGCACCATACCTCAGGGCTTTTTTGATCCGTTCCATATCGGAAGCGGCTGAAATAATAATCACATCTGTCTCTTTTTCATTTTCACGGAGGTAGGTTAACAGCTCAAGTCCTTGTTTTCCGGGCATAAATATATCAAGCAAGATGAGATCAATGTCCATTTTTTCAATCAGCTTAATTCCCTCATCCACGGAGGACGCCGTTGCTATCAAGGAAAAGCCCTGCACTTGCTCCAGGTAGCGTTTATTAAATTCCGCTACCATTGGATCATCTTCTACAATCATCACACGGATCATTTTACTCCCCCTCCGGTTTATATGGTATATAGACAGCGAAAACCGTACCTTTACCCAGCTTGGATGAAAGAATTAACTCCCCTTCCAACAAACTAATGGCCTGCGAGACCAGATACAGTCCAAACCCCCGATTTTCGCCATTTGTGGAGAATCCCTTATTAAAAATTTGGTTCTGCACTTCTTCACTTATCCCTGTACCAGTATCTTTTACTTCGATTGTTAAAATATCATCGGCGTAATCAAAATCCACCGCTATTTTTTTCACTGCACAATCATGGACAGCATGGATAGCATTATCGATTAAATTTCCAACAATGGTAATCAGCTCATGCGTGATATCCGAATCCGCCGGTGAAGGGAGGGGATGATCACAGGAAACAGATAATTCTACCCCGGATTCCCGGGCATAACTAAGCTTCCCAATCAAAAACCCAGCCAACACAGGGTCCTTAATTTTCTTGGTTACGAAGCCAATTTCACTTTTTCGATGGTCTACCGTTTCATTAATAAAATGAACAACCTTATCATAGTAACCCATATGGACCATTCCTTGAATAACATGGAGCTTATTCATAAACTCATGGGCCTGGGCACGCAGTGCATCTGCATAGTTCCGAACGCCGGTCAATTGTTCTGCGAGCAGCTTCATTTCTGTTTTATCACGGAAGGTAGCGATCGCTCCCACTACGTTATTCCCAACGATCACCGGTACCCGATTGGTTAAAATCATCATCCCATTCAGGTTTTGCTCTTCATCCAGTTCGGCATTGCCTGATTTTAGCAGGTCATTTAGTCGAGTTGAAGGCATATATTCATCAATTTTTTTCCCAATCGGATTTTCGAACAGTCCTGCTTTTTCAAACAGCTTTAATGCAGCCCGATTGACGAGTGTTATTTTTGCTTCTTGATCAACCGCTACAATTCCTTCTCGTACCGATTGCAGCATCGCGCTTCTCTCTTCTAATAATTTCGCAATCGCAAACGGCTCAAGCCCTAATAGAATCCTTTTAATATACCGCGCTAAAATGACCGCCCCGATTACTCCGATGAGGATCCCGATCATCGTTCCAATGAAAATCCCGGTCCGACTTTTATTGACTGCCTTTTCCACATTATTTAAGGAAATTCCAACTGCAACTGCTCCGATTTGTTTTCCAGTTTTATCCTTTATTGGCGTAAACGATCGAAGTGACGGTCCAAGCGAGCCTTTAGAAATATCTTCGTACTCTTTTCCTTTTAGGACCGGTCCTTCATCCCCCCCTTTGAAACGTTTTCCTACCATTTTAGGATCAGGGTGGGATTTGCGCATCCCCTTCATGTCCATTACGACGATAAAGTAAACATCCGTGTATTTCCTCATTTCATTGGCAAACGTTTGAATATCCTTTTCATCCCGTTTTCCACTCATCGCATCAATTACAAGCGGGTCATGTGCCACCATTCGCGCCACATTTCTTGCTTTTTCTGCCTGACTTGCTTCCGTTCCCGAAGCGACCCTTGAACTGATTAGCCAATCCGTTATCAAAAGTGAAAAAGCGACCACCATACACACAAATACAATAATAACCGACTGTAAACTCCAGCTTCCCTTTTTCATATTCCCTCCATCTTTTGGCATAAACGCAAAAAGGCTGCAAAGCTTTCATTTTATATGCTTTACAGTCTTCGAAGCAGCTATTAACTTATTAGCAAAATCGCACCCGCCATAATCGGTGTAATGACCATGGCACTTTTTAAAAGCGGCTGTGGTGCAAGGGTTGTAAACTTCGCACCCACATAGGAACCAATTATGGTTCCTGCCACCACTTCAATTAACAGTGGAAAATTTAAAAATCCCTGGAAATAGTAGCCTAATCCCCCTGCTAATGCGATAGGCAAAATCACTAGCATCGTTGTGCCGACCGATTGTTTGATGGAAAGACCCATGATGACAAGCAGCCCGATTTGAATAAATGGTGCCGCACCTATCCCAAATGAACCAGATAATAATCCAGTCACAATCCCGACGAGTGCTGCTTTCTTTACGAGATGAAGATGATTGGAAGACTCTTTTTTGTGATTCGCATTTAGTTTTTGAACAATAAATAAACGGACAAGCAATAAAACCGCTGAGAGAAATAGCATTCCTGCTGTCAGCCAGTGCAAAGAATGCACGGGAATCAAGCCGGCCAGCTTTGAACCAAAATAGGAAGCAATCGCACCAAATCCGCCTACGATTAGGCCCGTTTTCACCGCAATATTGCCTTGGCGGAAATGGCTGTAGGCACCTGACATGGTGGTAAACACCATCGCTGCCAGTGAGGTACCTAACGCCATATGAATCTGAACCCCAAAAACAACCGTTAATATCGCAATAATAAAGCCGGAGCCCCCAGCCCCGACAAAACCTAATAACATTCCCAAAACAAACATCGTCAGCGCAATTGCCAACTCCATCCCCTCCGATGACAAAACCCTAGAAGGCGCAGGAGCTGATGATGTACGCACTACTAAAGGCCTATATTCTATTAAAACATTTTTCCATCTATTTATTATACTAGAAAAAGAAAGCTTTTCCCAACTTCCAAAATTTGAAAGACTATCTCATTCTGAGATAGTCCTATTTTAACCTTATGCCAATGTTAATAAGCGTTTCTTGATTTCCTCAACATTGATGATTCGCCCGGCAACCTCTGTTTCCATTGCAGCAAAGGCTACAGCAGTTGCAACTTCTCTGGCAACCCGAGAATCAAATGGATCCGGAATAACATAATCGGCATGAAGCTCTGGGTCCGTAATTAAACCGGCAATCGCGTATACCGCTGCAAGCTTCATCTCTTCATTAATTTCCTTTGCACGGACATCCAATGCACCACGGAATATGCCTGGGAACGCAAGCACATTATTGACTTGGTTTGGAAAATCAGACCGACCTGTCCCTACGACAAGGGCTCCCGCTTCTTTTGCTTCTTCCGGCATAATTTCAGGGACCGGGTTGGCCATCGCAAAAATAATCGGATCCCGATTCATGGAACGAACCATTTCCTTCGTAACCGCGCCGGCCGCTGATACACCAACAAACACATCAGCTCCCACAAGGGCATCCGCTAATGTCCCCTGTTTTTGTTCACGATTGGTCATCCGTGCCATTTCATCTTTAAACGGGTTCATTCCGCTTGGCCGGCCTTCGTAAATAATACCTCTTGTATCACATAAAATAACATCTTTGACTCCCATGTGTAATAATAGCTTCACAATGGCTACACCTGCTGCCCCTGCCCCATTAACAGCAACCTTGATATCCTCAATCTTTTTATCTGCCAATTTTAACGCATTGATTAACCCGGCTGCTGTAACGATTGCGGTACCATGCTGGTCATCATGAAAAATGGGGATCTCACAAACTTCGCGGAGACGTGACTCAATTTCAAAGCATTGCGGTGCAGCAATATCTTCCAAATTCACCCCGCCAAAGGTAGGCTCCAGCAGCTTAACAGTCTCGACAATTTGGTCCGTATCAGTGGTTGCTAAGCAAATTGGAAAGGCATCCACATCAGCAAACGATTTGAATAATACAGCCTTTCCCTCCATAACCGGCATCGCTGCTTTTGGTCCAATATTTCCAAGTCCAAGGACGGCCGTTCCATTCGAAACAACCGCAACCAGGTTTCCCTTTGAGGTATAATCATAGACTGTGCTTTCATCCGCATGAATGTCCAAGCAGGGCTCTGCCACACCAGGTGAATAGGCCAAGCTTAAATCCTTGGCATTTTGGACCGAAACCTTCGAAAAGATTCCCACCTTCCCCTGATGGTCCTTGTGCATTTTTAATGCTTCTTCCCGTAAATTTGACATATTATAATCTCCTATCTTATTAAAGTTTACTATCGTATTGAAGCCAATAAGTAAGCGCTAACAGTAGTTTTCAAGTACCCCATCTTTTTTCTACCTAAATCTTAATCTCTTCTTCTGCATTTTAATAGATTTTGTAATTAAAAAAAGCGAGTTCACAAAATGTTCTTTTTAGAATTAGCGAAAGTTCTGTGACCAATTTCCCAATGTGACAAAGCAGGAAAAAGCTCTTTTAAAGAAGAAATAGTTACAGAACACTTTTTCCTTAAGGAGGCTTCTTTCATTGAATCAATCGATCATTACATATCTTTCAGAAAACAGAGCTAAGCATTTAGCTGAATTAAAGGAATTCTTGGCCATTCCGAGCATCAGCTCCCTTTCAGAGCATAAAAAGGATATTCAAAATGCAGCCAAATGGGTAGCTAACGCGCTTCAAGAAATCGGAATGGAACATATAAATGTTTACCAAACGAAGGGACATCCCGTTGTTTATGGAGAATGGTTAAAGGCGAAAGGCAAACCAACGGTTCTGATTTATGGACACTATGATGTCCAGCCCGTGGACCCTCTTCATTTATGGGACAGCCCGCCTTTTCAGCCCGAAATTCGGGATAATAAGCTCTATGCTCGCGGCGCAAGTGACGACAAAGGTCAAGTGTTTATGCACTTCAAAGCGTTACAGGCAATCCTTAAAACTACAGGGACGCTGCCAATTAATGTGAAATTCTTGATTGAAGGAGAAGAAGAAGTTGGCAGCCCTAACCTCCCTCTATTTGTTAAGGAACATAAAAAATTATTGTCTTCTGATTGTGTCGTCATTTCCGATACAAGCATGATGGAGCCTGGCAGGCCAACAATTATCTATGGATTGAGAGGTCTTTGCGGCCTACAAATAGATGTATTGGGTCCAAAAGGGGATCTCCATTCTGGATTATATGGTGGTGCCGTTCAAAATCCGATCCATGCATTAGTAGAAATTCTCAATTCTTTTCACAATCAAAAGGGACAGATCACAGTTGATGGATTTTACAATCAAGTAGCCGATATAACACCTGCTGAAAAAGCCGCTTTTGCATCACTTGGCATTACCGAGCAATCTTTTATTGAACAGTTAGGTGTTCCGGAAATGTTTGGCGAAGAAGGGTTTACGACATTAGAAAGAACATGGGTGCGTCCAACACTGGAAGTGAACGGAATTTTTGGAGGGTTTCAAGGAGAAGGGATTAAAACAGTCATCCCATCGGAAGCACATGCCAAAATCACCTGCCGTCTTGTCCCAAATCAAGATCCAGATGTGATTGTCGATCTCCTGGTCAAACACATTCAATCCCATATACCACATGGCGTAACAGTCAATGTTTCCCTATTTGATAAAGGGGCCCCATTCGTTACTCCTTTTGACCATCCGGCTATCCAAGCTGCTGGAAGAGCTTATGAAAAAGTTTATAAAGTTCCTACTTCTTATACACGCGGCGGCGGCTCGATTCCAATTGTGTCGACATTTGATCAAATTTTCCATGTGCCCATTGTGTTAATGGGATTTGGGTTGCCAGACGAAAATTTCCATGCTCCGAATGAACATTTTCATCTGGAAAATTTCGACAAAGGAATGGAAACCATTTGTTATTATTGGTATGAGCTTGAACAGACGTTATAAATATACTAGAGGGCTGCTCCATTTTTGGAGGCAGCCCTATTTTTCTACAAGCCACCAAAATTCCAAGCAGTTGCTGTCGTAATGTGTATATACAGAATAGATGATGACTGTTCCTATAATAATCTGATGATAATTGTAGATAAGTTTTTTAAGGTGTTAGCAGGAAAAAGCCACCCTTTTCCCAAAATATTAAAGGAGACAAACCAATAATGTGAAAGGTGGTCGTTGTCCGTGACAAAAGATTTTACCCTGCAACAAATTGCCGAGGGCTTGCCGAAATCCTTATTATATGCTACGGATCAAGATTTGCAAGGATTTCAACATATTATTAATGAGACAGTAAAATTAAGAGAAGGACATAAACATTTACAGAAATTAATTAAAGAGTTTTCTACATCGGGGATTCAGCGCGCGTAAATGAAAACGGGAGGTGTCACTCACCTCCCGTTTTCCTGTTTTATTTGGTTAAGAAAAAAGACTCTTTATCGCATCAATTAATTTTTGAAAGAAATCCGCTACCTGTTGCCAAAAGCCTTTGTCGTTTACCACTTTTTCAATCTCTTGCTTAATACCCTGTGAAAGATTACTAAGCTGGGATTGGACATTATCAAAATTGATATTCAATTTACGCATTTTGTCAAATAGATTAATTAACAGCTGGCGATCCTCCGGACTTAAGGTGATGTTCAAAGATTTTAACTTGTCATCGATAATGTTGGCGATGTCTTCTTTTGTTGCCGGATGCTGCGCGGCAATTTCTTGTTTAATCTCCGTTAACAGCTGGCTGACTTTATCCGAATCTAATCCTTCTTTTTTTGCTAAACCCGTTGCCACGCCCAATTCTTCACTGGCCACTTCTGTACGGTCCTTATTCAGCGCAGTACCCGATCCTGTATCATACGCTTTATAAATCCCGACCAAGGCGGAATGTCCGCTGACTTTGATCGGTGAGGCGACGTCCACTTCGGCATCTTTAACACCCGCTGTCAACAAGGCATTCGCATACATATCCTTCGTTACCTCTGTAATATTGTCGGGAGTGACGATATTGACCACAATCCCTGAACCTGAATCATTCCTGGTAATTTTAGCAGAGGAATACATATTGGAATGAGGGTCCCCTTTGATGTACGTCACAAGATCTGCTCCTGTTGCCGTAATCTCTCTTACCTGGCTTGGATCTGTGACATCTAAAAGCTTTCGGACTTCATCTTTTTGTGCAGCGGATAGCTGCTCCCCGTACACCACAACCGGTGCACCATACTTTTCATTGTAGCTGCTATTATCATTACCAGAGGCCATGGCTATCCCCGTATTTCTAGCTAAAACTACTGATAGCAGCAGTACCGCCATTGCCGCAACTTTTAATATTCGATTCCATTTCATAAAGGACTCTCCTTTGTTGGGTATAAACTACCTACACATTTATGAAAAATCAATCCCAGATAGACCGAGTTGATTTTCTAAGTCCTTATTTTACCTTACACTGTTCCAGTTATGAAGTGAAACGCTTCTATTTAACATAAATAAAAAGAGGCTGTTACAAAATGTCTGCCCCCTGTTAAACACTTAATATAATCGTCGCATTTTAAGCGAAGTTTAGCCATATATTATATGTTTTAGGGGTCTGACCCTTTGTTTCGAGACAGCCTCTTACGTTTAAATTCAGGAAAATTTAGTTATTTTTTTAACATTTTAAAGACTTGTTCGACATCTTTATCCCCACGACCTGATAAATTAACAATCAGAACAGCATCCTTGGATAGATCTTTTGCCAATTTGACTGCATGGGCCACGGCATGGGAACTTTCTAAGGCTGGGATGATCCCTTCTGTTTTAGATAAAAGCAAGAATGCCTCCAGCGCTTCCTGTCCGGTCGCGGTCACATATTCAGCTCTGCCGCTGACTCTTAGGTGGCTATGTTCCGGGCCAACACCTGGATAATCAAGTCCTGCTGCAATTGAATAGGTTGGTTTTGGCTGCCCTTCCTCATCAAGCAAGGTGAGACATTTGAATCCATGAATGACGGCCGGTACGCCTTCTGTTAACGTAGGGGCTTCCTGTGGCTCAACCCCGATAAGGCGCACCTCTTTTTCTTCGATATAATGGGCAAAAGCACCGATGGCATTGCTGCCACCACCTGCACAGGCTATGACTGCAGTTGGCAGCTTTCCTTCCTGTTCAAGAATTTGACGTTTTGACTCTTCGCTGATGACCGACTGGAAATGCTTGACCATCGTTGGAAAAGGATGTGGCCCGACTGCAGAACCTAGCAAATAAAACGTATTTTGATAGTTTTGGACCAAATCTTCCAAAGCTGCGTCAACGGCATCCTTCAGCCGGCCCTGGCCTTTTTCCACGGGAACCACTTTTGCTCCCAACAATTCCATCCGGAAAACGTTTAGTGCCTGTCGTTCCGTGTCAACCTTCCCCATGTAAATGATACATTCCATATCGAACATGGCACAGGCCGTCGCTGTCGCTACCCCATGCTGCCCGGCACCAGTTTCAGCAATGATCCTTTTTGCTCCCATCCTTTTCGCTAAAAGAATTTGACCGATGGCATTGTTGATTTTATGGGCGCCCGTGTGGTTTAAATCTTCCCGTTTCAAGTAGATTTTTGCCCCGCCAATATTCCGCGTTAAATTTTCAGCAAAAGTGAGCGGGTTCTCCCGTCCAATATATTGCTTGAGATAATAGTTGAATTCGTCCTGGAATTCAGGATCGTCTATATATTGTAAAAATTGTTCTTCCAAATAATTCAATACTGTCTGAAGCTCTTCAGGAACAAAACTTCCTCCAAACTCCCCAAAATAACCCTTTTTCTCTGTGCTCAAGCTCGTCATTCTCAACTCGTCTCCTTCTCTACTATTTTTTTAATTATTATACTATATTATTTTGAATATTCCAATTATTAATTCGTTGAAAAATTCTTCCATCCTTACATACAGTAGATTAGCAACATCTTTCACTTTTTCCGAATAATTCCTTAAAAAATGACAAAATCTATTCCTTAACAGGAGGTGAGTTACGATGACAAATCGCCGTGATAACAATAATATTTCAGAAAGTGTAAAAGATACAGCAGGCGCTGCTTTTCATGGTGTACATAGTGCTTTAGAAGCAACCGAAAACGCGGCCATGAATGCAGTTGACGCCACTGCTGACGCCATTACTAATCTTAAAGAGAATATGACTGATGACAACGATTGAGTTGATTTACAAAATTCAAACGAATTCATCCATATAAAATGACGGGCAAACTGCCCGTCATTCATCTTAAAGCAACTCCTCAATATCTTTCACAATCTCACTCGGCTTTGTTGCGGGGCTGTACCGTTTTACGACCTTCCCCTTTGAATCCACTAGAAATTTGGTGAAATTCCATTTGACTGAATTTGAACCTAATATTCCGGGTGTTTCTTTCTTTAAATAAACAAATAATGGATCGGCATTTCCTCCGTTTACATCTACTTTGGCAAACATCGGAAAGGTCACACCGTAATTTAATTCACAAAAATCCTTAATCTCCCTTTCATCTCCCGGTTCTTGATTCATAAATTGATTGCACGGAAATCCAAGCACCATGAATCCGCGCTCCCTATATGTCTCATATAGTTCCTGCAGTTCCTTATATTGAGGCGTAAAGCCACACTTGCTTGCGGTGTTCACAATCAGGAGAACCTTCCCTTCATATTGTTCCAGGGATAATTCCTCCCCATCAATCGTTTGAACTTGAAATGGATAAATTGACATAGCTATAACCACCTTTTTTATTCTATTTAACTCTAGAAATTTTCATCAATTAGTTGTAGGATTTACTTATCTCTACATAAAATCAACATAAGTATTATAGATTTTCATTTTCAATTCATGAAAACGTAAAAAATAAAAAGGGGGAATTGGATGGTGAAACGTCAAAGAACCTATTTTTTGATTGATCATTTGTTGTTTGAAGTCGAGAAGCCAGAAATTACACTTAGAAAAATCCAAATAACAAAGGTTAAAATTGAAAATGAAGAATACAAAATCCTAAGAAAAAAATTTGATGAGGAAATATTTAATATAGTAAAAAGGCCTGATGGATGGGTCATTACAGAGAAAGAATAAGAACCATAAAATGAAATCCCCTGCCAGGGGATTTTTTTTTTAGAAAACGATCGTTTTGTTTTGATGAACAATAATCCTGTCTTCGAGATGCCATTTTACGGCACGTGCTAAAACGCTTCGTTCGACGGAACGGCCGATTTTTTTCAGTTTTTCCACATTTGCCCGGTGGTCGACACGAGCAATGTCCTGTTCAATAATTGGTCCCTCATCCAGGTCATTTGTAACATAATGAGATGTTGCACCAATTAATTTTACACCGCGTTCATATGCCCTTTCATAAGGTCTTGCCCCAATAAAGGCTGGTAGGAAGGAATGGTGAATATTGATAATTTTTCTAGGATTAGCCGCCACAAAGTTCGGTGTTAAAATTTGCATGTAACGAGCCAAAACGATGAAATCAACATTGTATTCTTTTAAGAGCTTCAGCTGCTCTGTTTCTACCTGCTCGCGGATTTCTTTATTTGCCGGAATATAATAGAATGGAATTTTTAGAGACTCGACAACTTCCCTCGCCTCTTCGTGATTACTAATCACAAGGGCAATATCCGTCATCAAATCGCCGCTTTGCCACTCCCATAAAAGCTCCAGCAGGCAGTGCAATTCCTTTGATACAAAAATCGCTACTTTTTTCATTTTATATACGGGAGTTAGCGCCCATTCCATTGAGAATTTGGCCGCAATTTCTGTAAACTGCTTCTCCATTTCATTTACCTTTTCATTTAAATGGATACATTCGAACTCAATCCGAATGAAAAAAGTCCCACCCTCTGGATTGGTTGAATACTGACTTGACTCTATGATATTGGCATCAAAAGAAAATAAAAATTGGGATATGGCTGCCACGATGCCCGGCTGGTCAGGACAATTAACCAATAACCGCCCGCGATTTTGGTTGCGGTTTTGAAATTGATCGAATTGCGTTTTAAGGTTTGCGTTCATTTTCAGTGTCCTTCCTATTAAGTAATGAAAATTATTATACAGGAGGATATCTTGATTGTTAAGAATTTTCTTAAAATATATACATTGAAGAAGTCATTCAGTAAGAAGTATGTAGTTATCTTTAATCAAAAATGGCCCGGGTCCTCCGCGCCATTTTCTCATTTATTTTGATTTCTCAAGGACTCTCTGTCGATTGATTGAGGAGGTTTTTCGAACCAGCCATGTTCAATTAAGAGCTTCGCCCCTTCCTCCGCATACGCACCGATCTTAAGAATGTAGCCTTCATAGGCGAGAGTTAAATCTTTTCGAAGTGATGCGGCAACCGCCAGACCAAAATCCCCAATTCCAATGGCGCTCTGAGCATTCGTATGAAATAACATCAATTTATCCGAAAATGGTGCCTCCGTACTATTTGTGATTGTTGAATCCCAAGTAGATGGATAAGAATTATCATCTTCTTTTAATTTAATCATAAAATCTTCCACCATTTTCTTCCCAATCTCGTATCCATCTTTGAAGTAGTCACTTATTTTTTTGGACTGAGCGACTTGACTAAAACCTAACAGCATCGTCTTTCCAACATTTGCCACCTCTATGTTAATTCCTACATGGGCAATTTCCACTCCCAGCAGTGGCCGGCGGTGGCCTAATAGCCCACCTAAAAAGGATTTCTCTGTCACAAATTCAACCTTGTCAGGATATGAAATATATGGAGACCGAATAAATACCCCTTTCTCCTGCATCAGTTCGACATTTCGGTCAAAAAGCATTTCAGAATGATCATAAAACTGCTTAAACAGGGCTCGAACATCTTTACGGGATGAAACTGATTTTGCCAGACTATATGAATTTAATCCCGTTCTGCCCATATGATGCAAGTAACGCATGTACGTTACATCTGAAAAAAGCTTTCTTGCTTGCAAGTTAACGTCCTGATCTCCAAATCCATTAGGAAGAGGAATCCCCTCTTTTTCAAATAACCCAGATATCTGTTGGATATGGTCTTGGGAAAAACTTAAAGCCAGTTCTAGTATTGGTTTAACATCGGGATCTTCAGTTGTTTGTAAAAAATGTTTTAGAACACAAATAGCCATAGTATCACCGATGAATGTACTCCATAACATCGAAATTTCAGCAGATGTTATTTTGGGGAAATGTTCTACCATCGCCATCGCTCCACTCCCATACATACTCTTGTAACATAAATATTTCCAAAAACGAGGAAATTAATGCATAAAATAGAAATAGGAACTCTAACCAATCGTGGTTTCTATGACTGCCTTTTGTTTCTCTGCCACTGTTTATAAACAAGGTACAGGACATAGGCTGCACCCAAGCCAATTACGGCTGGCAAATGGTGGATGGTAGCTGAAAGAAAGATGACGCCCAAGATTACTAAGGCAATTTTCCAGACTAATGAATCTGTCTTTAAAAATTGTTTAAAGATAAAGAATAAAACGACTAGACTAAATAGCAAGGCGATCATGGGACCAATCGTGTTTAGCAATACAATGGCCGCAATAATACCTACCAAAATCAAACCAATTTTTTTCATTTTTAATTTTCCCCCTTCATTTCCCACCCAAGCAATTGTGAATATTTCTTTTCTCCCTTGATTACCTCTCATTTTACATGATTTCAAATTTTTTCAAAATTACGCTTGAGATTGATTTTAATTTAAGTCTTTAGACTTAGATTATGGGGACTTCTCCTAAGAAATCTTTACATTATTTTTTTAAACCAACCAATCACCTGGTCGATGTCTTTCTGTGTTGTACTCCTGCCCAAACTAAATCGGATTGCCCCCATTCCAACATCTTCCGAAACACCCATCTCCTTTAAGACTGGGGACAATTCTACCATCCCGGCGTGACATGCTGATCCCGTCGAAGCGGCCAGCTGCGGGATGGCCGAAAGCAACTCATGACCAATTTTTCCTACAAAACTAACATTAAGGGTATTCGGCAGCCGCTCACTTGGATGGCCATTTAATACAACCTTTTCTCCAAACTCATCCTTTAATCGCATCCAAAAATAATCGGTCAATTCCTTTAGCTTATTATTTCCTATCTGCCTTTGTGCGATTTCACAGGCTTTGCCTAAACCTGCTGCCAATAAGGTATTTTCCGTCCCAGCACGAAGTCCCCATTCATGTCCCGCCCCATGAATAAGCGGTTCAATCTCGATTCCTTCTCTTATATAGAGGGCTCCAATTCCTTTTGGAGCATAAAGCTTATGGCCCGCAATCGTGAGCATATCCACTTTCAATTCCTTCACATTGACAGGGACTTTTCCAACAGATTGAGATGCATCAGTATGAAAGGCAATTCCATACTTGTTTGCTAGATTCCCAATCTCCTTTATCGGCTGCAGGGTCCCTACCTCATTATTGGAGTGCATGATTGTAATCAGGATCGTTTCATTTGTGATGGCATCCATGATTTCCTGAAGCGACACTTTTCCATACTGATCCACACCCACGTATGTAACCTTAGCCCCTATTTGTTCGAGAAACTTGCAAGGATTCACAATCGCAGGGTGCTCAATTTTAGAAGTAATGATATGGTTGCCTTTTTTTTGATTTTTAAAATAAAACCCTTTTAAGGCAAGGTTGTTTGCTTCACTTCCGCCGCTGGTAAAAATTAATTCTTTTGCGGAACAGCCGACTAAATCTGCCACCTGTTTCCTCGCATGATGTAATATCTCTTTAACCGGTTTTCCAGCCCAATGTAAGGCTGAGGGGTTTCCGTAAAAATCACTTAGAAGTGGCTTCATGACTTCCACTACCTCGGGAGCTAATGGTGTGCTGGCGTTGTAATCAAGATAAATTTTTTCCATCCTTCTGTTTCCTTCCTTTCTGGTATTCGCTTTCTTATATTCTACTATTAAAATCCGATAACAATAATGGTTTTTTCCTTTCTTTTTTGGAAGGTTTCTTGTAGAATTTAATTTTATAGTTATGTTAGGAGTGTGTTTTATGAATTACAAGATTGTCATCTTAGATATTGATGGAACAATCCTCCCGCATGGAAAAACAATAAGCCCTGCTACCATAGATGCCATTCAACAGCTGCGTGATAAAAAAATGCAAGTCGTCATTGCTACGGGGAGACCTCCCTATTTTTCAGAGTCGATTATTCAAGAAACCGGGGTAACCTCTATGGTCTTTTTTAATGGTTCATATGTTTATCATGCCGGCCATGAATTATACAAGAATTCCATTGACAAAAATGTTTTACAAAAAGTTCATCTGTTGTCTCAAGATCATCAGCATCCACTGACCTTTTTAGGCGGTACGAGCTTTAAAGCAACTGATTTAACTCATCCGTTTGTAGTCGAAGCATTCCATCACGACTCGTGGAAGCCTGAGCTTGCCCCGCCAAAATTTTGGATGGACCAGGATATCTATCAATTATTCCTCCATTGTGATTTGGAGGATGAAGTATCCTATCAAACGGAGGTTCCGGAATTGGATTTCCGAAGATGGACCTCAGGCGCAAAAACCTGCGATGTGAATTTGTCTAATTCCAATAAAGCAGTAGGAATCACGAAACTGTTAGAGAGACTCGGTATTGCCCCCGATGAAGCGGTAGCCTTTGGCGATGGATTAAATGATATTGAAATGCTTTCCTTGGTCGGAATGGGAGTAGCGATGGGCTCTGCCCATGAAGAAGTAAAGCAAGCGGCCAATATGGTCACTCTTTCTGCTGAAGAAGATGGAGTGCGTTACGGTTTGCAACGGCTTGGTTTGCTCTAATAAAAACTGTACCCAATCGGTTGACAGCTACAATAAGTCTACCGATTGGGTACTTGGTATATCATAAAAAAATCCCCATTAACTTTCTAATAGATTCATGGCAAGATACTCACCTTTTCGAATCCCCCTCGGAATTGCAAACATGGCACTTCCAATATGTTCTGTATATTCGTTTAACGCATCAACTTGTGACAGCTTTTTTAACATCGGGAATAGCTGAACTTCAGGATTTTTTTGAAAGCTTATAAATACTAACCCAGCATTAACATTCCCAGTCGTCTGATCCATTCCATCTGTATAAGAATAACCGCGTCTGAATATTTGCTGACCTGATTGTCGCGCAACCCTAACATGCGAGTTAGGCGGTAATTGATTCAAATCAACTGAATCATGCTCCTTTACCTTTCCGTAGGCAGCTCCACTGAATTTTTTTCTTCCAAATGTGTCTTCTTGGCTCTTGAGGGATGTTCGATCCCAAACCTCAATGGTCATGTGAATTTTTCTGAAAGCCATATACGTCCCGCCAATCATCCAATCAGGCTCATCATGGTCTGCCCATACAATATTGTTTAAAGATTTTTTATCACTGCTTAAAGGATTTGCTGTCCCATCTTTAAAACCAAATAAATTTCTTGGCGTTTTCCCATCTGCCTTATTCAAAAATCCTGATTGAAGCCAAGCCATTTCCGCTAACCCATTAGAAGCTTTCATTAAATTCCGAAGTGCATGAAAGGCAACTTGCTGGTTATCTGCACACACCTGAATGCACACATCCCCACCTATAAAAGGTTCCTGAATAGCATCACGAGGCATAGATGGGATATTTTTTAAATGCTTTGGTTTTTTATAAGAAATTCCAAAGTGATCCATTCCATTTTTTGTAAAGAAGGTAGAACCTAACCCAAATGTTATGGTTAAATGAGAGGAAGGTAAACCCTCTGATTCACCAGTATCGACAGGAGGAAGAAAATCATTTGTAGATCCCTCCGTTCTAACTCCCCCTTTACATAAAATCGAACTAAGGGTAGTCCATTCTTTAAAAAGCTTTATTATTTCTTGTTTTTGTTCCGTTACTAAATTAAATGCAGCTATATAAAGATAATCCTGCTGTGGTGTTTCGATCCCGGTTTGATGTTCTCCATAAAAAGGTATCAGCTCATTATTCGTTTTATGATGATCTTTACTTGAGGTCTCTGAAATTGTTTTAACTGCCCCAAAACCACTTGCTCCCAAAGCAACACCTACACCAGCAATAGCTGACATTTTAAGAATATCACGTCTGGAATAAGTGTTTGAGATTTTTTCCGTAGTCATCATTCTATCTTCTCCTTCTTACTGCAATATCTTAGCTGTCTGTGCCATTAATTCAGATAAAGCTCCTAATTTCTGGCTTAAATCTCGAACCTGGTCTTTTGTTAGATCTGTATATAAAACATATTGACCATTCTTCTTATATGAATTTAATGCTGTTGTCAGTTGATTAAATTGGCCATCCAATTTGGTTACAAGGGCTTTATCTTTTTCTGTAAGAATAGGAAGAATAGCTTTGTAAATAGCAAATGAACCTTCAACATTTGCTCCTAAATCCATCAAATCAACATGGGAATACCGTTCTTCTTCACCAGTGATTTTTGATATGGATGCCTCATTTATTAATTCGATGGAACCTGCTACTACTTCAGTAGGCTTAAGTTTTAATGTTTTTACTTTATCTTGTAGGAGCAGTACATCTTTATTTAATTGGTCAGCAACTCCTGTCATTTTTGCGAGAGGTTCATTTCCCCATAATGCCTTTTCGATTCGATGGAATCCTCCCCATTCTTTGGTATCCACATCCCCTTCACGAGCGTCAATTTTAGGGTCTAGATCCCCAAAGCTTTCTGCAATTGGTTCAATGCGCTCATAATGAGTCCGTGACTCAACATAAAGTTCTTTTGCTTTTTGGATATCCTTTGCTTTCACAGCACTTGTAAAAGCCTGAGTGGAGCTTACGAGTTTAGTAGTTTCATCCTGTACATATTGGCTATATTGGCTGACAACTTGATTTAAGGAAGCTGAACTTGCTTCTTCTGATTCTTTTGCGTTTTCTAATTTGGTTAAAGATTTATCTAGTGAACTTGCTAACTCTTTTAATGTTGATAGGTCTGGATTTTCAGAATTAGCACCGCCATATAATGGCAATAAATATTTTTCTATCTCTGTGTATAGCAGCGGATAGGCTTCGCGAATATGATCTTCGGAAGATAGCCATTGATCATTTAAATTATTTCCTAGTTTTTTGATATTTTCAGAGTTTTTATTAGAGATTGCTTCATTCAAAGAATGTAATGAATTTTTTAACTGAGCGGCAGATGTTTTTATATCATGATTCCCTTTTGGAGCGGAAACAGCTTGTTTCGATGTTGTAGTTGTTTTTTCAGTATTCGAAGTGCATCCTGCAAGGGTAGGAATTAAGAGAGAAGATGACAATAATGCTGCGAATATCCTTTTGTTTTTTACTTTCACGAGTAAACCTCCATTTGTTTTATGTAGTTTTGTTAAAGTGTTGATATGATTTATATAAGAAAACTTTTTAGTTTTCATATCTATGTATTAATTGATAATGATTATCATTATCTATACATAATAATAAATGATAATGATTATCAATGTCAACAATAAAAAAAGTGGCTTTTCAGCCACCCTTTAAAAATAATCCACCATAAAATCTACTTATTCAGCCGTCTTTTCCCATTTGGCGACTTCTTCCCGTACCATCGGAGCAACCTCTTTTCCCAACAGCTCAATCGCTCTCATTACCTCATCATGAGGCATGGTTCCGACTGGAACGTGGAGAAAGAATCTTGTAATTCCAACATGCTTCCGGAGATGAATAATTTTTTTCGCAACGGTTTCTGGGTCGCCTACATATAGTGCCCCCTCAAAGCTTCTTGCGTGATCAAAGCTGGACCTGTCATACCGTCCCCAGCCACGTTCTCGTCCAAGCACGTTCATGGCTTGCTGGGTAGACGGGAAGAATTTGTTGGCTGCCGTCTCCGTTTCCTCGGCAACGAAACCATGGGAATGCGAAGCTACCGTCAGTTTAGTGATATCATGGCCTGCCCTAGCTGCCGCTCTCTGATAATATTGGACAAGTGGTGCAAACTGCACCGGACTTCCTCCAATAATAGCTAAAACAAGGGGGAGTCCCAGCACACCGGCTCGAATGACGGATTCCGTATTCCCGCCGCTGCCGATCCAGACTGGCAATGGATTCTGCACCGGTCTTGGATAGATTCCAAGATTGTGGATGGCCGGGCGGTGCCCACCTTTCCAGGAAACTTTTTCAGAATCGCGTATTTTCAGCAAGAGCTCCAGTTTTTCTTCAAACAGTTCGTCATAATCTTTTAAATCATAGCCAAACAGCGGAAAGGATTCGATAAAAGAACCCCGTCCTGCCATAATCTCTGCCCGTCCATTCGAGATGGCATCAAGCGTCGCAAAATCTTGGAACACGCGTACAGGATCGGCGGAAGACAGAACTGTAACCGCACTTGTCAATCTAATTCTTTTCGTTTGTGTGGCGGCCGCAGCCAAGACAACGGCTGGAGAAGAGGAACCATAATCCTTCCGATGATGCTCGCCGACACCAAACACATCCAACCCGACCTGGTCGGCAAGGACAATTTCCTCCACCACTTCGCGAATCCGCTGGGCATGACTGATGACTTCACCGGTTTGAACGTCCGGTGTCGTTTCTACAAATGTGCTTATTCCAATTTCCACTTTTAAAGCCTCCTACCCCAAATGCAGCTATAATACCGCCTTTTTCAATTCCTCAATAAACGCATGTACCGCGTCTTCTTTCGTTGCCCACGAGGTAACGAGCCGAATGGCCGAGTGGTCTGAATCGACCTTTTCCCAAATATGAAAAGCAAACTTTTGCTGTAGTTCCGCAATGACCTCATTCGGCAAGATCGGAAAAATTTGATTGGAAGGTGATTCATTCAAAAACTTAATATTTGCTTTGTTCATTTCATTGCGAAGCGTATCAGCCATTTTATTCGCATGTAAAGCTAAATCAAAGTAAAGATTATCGCGGAAAAGTTCAAGGAACTGGATGCCCAAAAGTCGCCCTTTTGCAAGCAGCGCTCCTTTTTGCTTCAAATGATAACGGAAATCCTCCTTCAGTGATTCCCGGCAAATCACCAATGCTTCCCCGATTAGGGCTCCGTTCTTCGTGCCGCCAATATAAAAAGCATCAACCAGCTCAGGCAGATCGCTCAACTGTAGGTCATTTTCGGCAGAACATAAGGCAGACCCCAATCTCGCTCCATCCATGAACAAAATGAGACTGTGTTTGTCGCAGAAATCTCTCAATTGCACTAAATCGTTTTTCGTGTAAATCGAACCGATTTCTGTAGAATTAGATATGTATACTAGCTTGGGCTTTACCATGTGTTCATCCGGATGTGCCTGGAGAACGGCTTCCACAAGGGACGGCGTTAGTTTCCCTGCTTCAGCTTCAATCGAAAGGACCTTATGGCCTGTGGCTTCGATTGCCCCTGTTTCATGCCCGAGAATATGCCCGGTGCTCGCAGCCATTGCTGCTTCATGCGGCCGCAAGAAGGCCGATATGGCAATCAGATTCGTCTGTGTCCCTCCTGAAACCAGGTGAATATCAAGATCATTCCGTCCCATTTTTTCCTTTAAAAGTTCTGCAGTTTTTCGGGAATATCGATCTTCTCCATACCCCTCCTCCTGCTCAAAATTGGATTCTACTAAAGCATTCAGAATTCTTGGATGTGCCCCTTCACTGTAGTCATTCTTAAAGCTGTACATTTTCTTACCCCCGTTAAATTTTTTATCTCATACCACACATTTTATCGTAACCTATCATAAAAGAGAAAAATGTTGACCCCGCATTATTGTATTTGTCGAACGGAACCGTCAAGAACAGTCCACCATGGGGCACCATTGCTGTTTACTGCTGTTTTATCTAATAAAAACCTGGTGATCAAAGTCTGTACTCTGCCATCATTCAAGAAAAGCGCGTGCAGGCTTAAATCCGTCCACTTTTTCTTTACGGCCAATGTTAAAAGGTCATCCTTATAAACAGCTGAGCTCTCCAGAGGGACTACCCCATCACCATCACCATCAGAATGGGGAGAATCAAATTGAAAGAAATTTTTTGCCCTGCCATCCGGGCTTTGCGCCTGAACAATCACCGTTCTTTTCGTGGACTCTCCCTCCCCCGCAAGAACTAGAATCCTTTGCTTCAACACATCAGGAAGATCCTGTAAATTTAGCATGTCTGGATTATGCGGATCCCAGAATTTTTTCATCTGATTGAATCGAGTCATAAACATTCCCATGTCATCATCGCCAATATTGGATTGCCAATGGTCTGGATTAAACAAATCAAAACCAGTTCCGTTTTCAAATTTAACTGCTTCCGTATATGTTGGACAAAGCTCAAACACTGAAGGAAAGGTACGAGCAATCTTCCTGAATTCATCATTGGAATTGAACAATGGAAACTTGATTCCTCCTTCTCCTGCTGCAAGCGCAATCAAGGCTCTAACCGTACCTTTAAAGGGTCCTGCGGCTAATATAGCATGTTCCACTGTATCGTAATTCCGTTGTAAATTTTTCAAATAGCAATTAAAAACCATAACACCAAGGCTATGGGCAATAAAGTTAAACTTCTTTACTTGAAGCTTTTCCTTGAGGTATTCCACATAATCAGCTAAGTGAATGGCTGTTTCTGTAGTTGATTTCCTCCAATCGTAACCAAAAATATAGACATCGGACTGCGTCTTGTTTTCAAGAACATGGATCACATCCCGATATGCCACATCTTCGACATCACTACGCTCAATAATTGACCTTGGTTGCACTTCAAAACGGCTATCCTGTTTTAATTGGAGATCATAGATGGTTTCATATTTACTTTGGACGGCGGACCAGATGGTATCAAAATTGAGTGTGTTCGAATTGACCAGCTTGGTTCCTTGTAAACCCGGGATTAATATAATAGGTGCTGCCAAATGATAATCCTCCTCCATTTTTCTTTTATCTTTTTTATTCTATTCTTCTCAGAGCATTCCTTTATTTTTTAAAATTAAAAAAGCGATGACAAAAGTGTCATCGCATACGTTCTCTCTAAAGCCATTTAAACCCTTTGTAAAAAAAATTACTTATCTATTAAATTATTAAATTTTAAAAGATACATATCAAAATCGTATTTACCACCAACTGCATAGGATCCTGTAAAACCAAGGACGACATAACCACCGTCCTTTGTATTTTCTACAGAATAACCTCCATCAGGCCCATCGCCGCCATAGGTCTTTTCCCAAAGAATAGTACCGCTAGGCGTAAACTTAACCAACAGAAGATTTGTCATCATTGAATCGGTATCTTTGTTACCGACAGCAAGATAATTCCCATCAGAAGTTTTGACAAGAGACTTCACCATTTGGCTGATACCGTCTTCTTTTAATGTCCGTTCCCACTTGATCGTTCCATCTTTTCCTATCAAGGAATAATAAATGTCATCCTTTATGGTAGGATATGCGTCTGTTGGGTGAAGATATTCGCTGGTTTCACTATTCCCAACAAGCATAAAGTCCCCGTTAGGTGTTTCAACAAGATCTTCGAATTCATCGCGGATTCGATTGCTGTTCCCAAATGACTTTTCCCATTGCACGTCTCCATTTGCTTTCATTTTTAATAGATAGAAGTCATAGTATCGATTTAAATCTTCAGAATTTGCTGCTCCTGCAATGATAAAGCCTCCGTCAGAGGTAGATTTTATCATTTTTGAAAAAAGACCGGCCTGCCCTGAATATAATTTCTCCCAAATTTTCTTCCCTTGATTGTCTATTTTGAGCAGATCAATCTGACTATTGCTTCCTTCTGCTATTTTATTTGCTGTGATTACATATCCGCCATCTGCGGTTTCTGCCACCGTACTTCCATTTTCGTAGACCCCTTTGTCCCCATACGTTTTTTCCCACAGAAGAGAACCATCTGCGGAAAGTTTGCTGACATAAACATCTGTATAACCAACAGTATCATTCATACCCGAATCACCAATGACCAAATAGCCGCCTTCTTTTGTTTGGATGATACCATTTCCCATCTCCCGTTTATCACTGCCTAAATTTCGGCGCCATTCCGTCCTTCCATCTCGGCCTGTTTTTACGACGAAGATATCTGAATCATTGCGGAGATGGTTATAGGTTTGAGTGCTTCCGATTGAAATATAGCCCCCGTCTTTTGTTTGATGAACCTGGCTCCCAATCTCCGGATGAACCCCGCCCAGTTCCTTGTGCCAATCCAATTCTTTTGGCAGAGTTTCAGGGATATACGGTGCCTGAACCATGCCGCTGCCATATAGTTCATCCTTGCTTTGCTTTCCAATATCCTGTGCGCTATTTGAAATCATTTGGGCAATTTTCTGTGGACCTATTTTTCCATTTTGGGCAATGAGCAGTGCTGCAACTGCGGATACCTTTGGCGTGGCCATTGAGGTTCCTGCCATAAAGGCATACCCATGATCTAAATAGGCACTAAAATTCATATCCTCATACCAATCGCCATAGGGTTCACACTGGAAGTCTCCACCCGGTGCCGCTACGTCAACATAGCCGACTCCGTAGTTCGAATAAGCAGCAATCATATCTTGTGGGCCCGTAGCTGATACGGTAATCACACCAGGCAGGCCCCCTGGAGCTTCAAAACCGGCCCCAACGAATTGATAGCCGTCCTTCGCATATTCCGTATTCAAAAACCTTGTTACATCTGCTTTATTAGTCTCATCTAAACCATCATTTCCTGCCGCAGCCACGACGGTTACTCCATGGTCAACAGCGTATTTTACAGCTCTTTTATAAATTTGGAAATCAGCCACTTCGTTTCCTAGATTATATTTCTTCCCTGTTGTGGGGTCTGTGTAAAAAATTTGCCCGAACACAGAATAGCCGCCAAGACTCATCGATATAACATCTACTCCGTCGTCTGCAGCTGCTATAATGGCACTTGCCACAGTGGACGTGCTTGCACTGCCATGTGCTCCAAAAACCCGGTAGACTTTATAACCTGTCTCAGGTGCAACCCCAAGAATTCTTCCATTGCCGGCAATCGTTCCAGCCACATGGGTTCCATGGCCATCACGGTCTTTAAAATCATCGGGAGCTCCTGTTTCTGTTGGGTCATTTTGTTCAATTCCGCCATCATAGGCAGGAACAAAATTTTTGCCGCCCATAAAATTAGCTGCTAAATCTGGATGTGTTACATCTACTCCTGTATCAATGATCCCAACAACAACTTGATGATTTCCTTTATTCATTTTAAAACTGTCCCCATTATGTGTAACTCTCTTGATATCCCATTGGAACGCATTAAATAAATCCGGTTCCACCGGGCCAGGGTCATGATTCGGCGGTTTAATAGGATCTGGATGGGTTAAGGATAGGATGCTTCTTGCTTCATAGGGTAAAATATTTTGATACTTTTGATAGAAATTAAGATTCTGCTGATTTAAAGCTGTGGCCAATGTAGAAGTATCTACTGGATCAACCACTGTTTTCGATACAGGGAGCGTCATTTGCATCGATGGACCGACCGATCTTACTTCTGAATAATTTTGAAGAATCGGAATCATGCTTGCTGGCCCATTAACCTGAACAGTACCAATTTGCGAAAGCTGTTTCGTTACTTTCCCGCCATTTTTGGATACATATGTAGCAAAATCATTGGGAACTTGATTGCCCTTCATCACGACTGTTAATGATATGGGTTTCGCATTAGTTGCCGCATTGGCAGCCGGGATGGCGGATAAGATGACAGCAAAAATGATCATAAAGCTTGTTACCATTCTTTTCATTCGGAAAGCTCTCCTTTATTCGTAATAGTGAAAAACTAAGATAACCACCTTTCTAATAGTGATATTTAAACCTCCCCTACCATATTAGTTGGAGTAGAATGAAAAGTTTGTTTAACGTTCGTGTTGGATTCCTACTTTGTTTGTAGATATAGATAAATTTAAAGAAGAAAATGGGGATTCACATGGAGGAAATTGTCGGATTACTAACTCGTTTTAATGCGTTAAAGCTATAATTCGGTAGAAAGTTGTCATTTTTTCTGAAGTAACTTAAAAAGGCGATGACACCCTGTCATCACCTAAAATCTATTTATTCTGTCTCATAAATAATTTTACCTGTCTGAGATATATCATAATCCCCCAAGGCGTTCACTTCTGACTGAAATTGATGGGAAGTTAATATGTCCTTGACTGTGTTAATGAGCCGTTCAGTTTCGGGTGTTTTCAACATGACGAGGTCATACCGTTCCGTCATTAACGGGACAAAATCGATGCCGACGATTTTTGCTCCTTTTTCAATTCCCACACCTACATCGGCGGCCCCAGAAGAAATCGCTGAAGCCACACTTAAATGGTTCGTTTCTTCATGGTCATATCCCTTAATGCTTCTCGCAGGAATCTTGTGGAGTCTAAGCTGTTCATCCAAAAGGATTCGCGCCCCTGACCCTTTCTCCCTGTTTACCATTCTTATTTTTTCCTGATTTAAATCAGTCCATTTTTTAAGGGAAAGCGGGTTTCCCTTTTTGACATAAAAACCCGCTTTCCTTGAAACAAGGTTAAGTAAGATATACGAATAACCTACTAAAATTTTTTTTATGTAAGGAAGATTATATTCACCGGTATCGCCATCAAACATATGCAGACTGACAATGTCACAATTTCCATTGTACATGGAGATGAGGCTATTTAAACTGCCTGTATAAGATCTTAACGCTTTGTATGGTGAATTTTTCTCGATATACTTACCTAAAATATCGAGGACAAGGTCTTGTCCGCTTATAACGATGTTTCCAGTTTCCTTCGAAACATTTGTTTGGGCGGTTACTGCAGGTTTTGGACTTGGATTCGATTTTTGATTCTTAATATAATGGTCAAGGTCATTTGCATCGATTCTCATTTGTCTGCCAACACGGAAAACAGGAAGCTCTCCTTTTTTGACGAGATCGTATAAAGTTAATTTCGATACTTTTAAAAGCTGTGAGACCTCTTCAATTGTGTAGGATTGCTCTTTTGGCATATGCATCCCTCCAGTTTCTATTTTAACTTACTGATTTGGAAAAAGTATATTTCTAATAAAATGTGATGTTTCTTATATTCAATTTAGTTATAACTAATTATAATTAGTTATATATAATTATAATTGGTTAGAAAGGATTTGAAAGGATGAAAAAAAGCTATCTGTTATTTTTCTCAATCATTTTACTTATTCTTGCAGGTTGCTCCACCAATAAATCTGGTTCGGAAAAGAAAGTAGAATTAACCGTTTCGGCTGCAGCAAGCTTACAGGATGCATTAAATGAAATCAAAGGTTCCTTTGAGAAGGACCACCCAAATGTAAAAATTAATTATAACTTTGGCGCTTCCGGTGCCCTGCAGCAGCAAATTTCACAAGGAGCCCCCGTCGACTTATTCTTTTCTGCTGCAACCGACAAATTTGATAAATTAGTCCAGGATGGCCAAATTGCGAAGTCCAACGGAACCAATCTGGTTGGAAATGACCTTGTGTTAGTGGTGCCAAAGGATTCGAATATGGGAATTAATACATTCCAGGACTTAACGAAAGCGGGAAAAATTTCTTTGGGGACACCTGAAACTGTTCCAGCAGGGAAATACGCGGAGGAAACCTTAACCAAGTTACATATTTGGAATCCTGTTAAAGGAAAGGTAGTTTTTGGCAAGGATGTCCGGCAGGTACTTACTTACGTAGAAACTGGTAATGTGGACGCAGGGATTGTTTATAAAACGGATGCATTGACTTCTTCAAAGGTTCGGATTGTTGCAACGGCTAGCGAAAATTCACATGCTCCGATTATTTATCCGGTCGGTGTGATTAAAAACAGCACTCATTTGAAAGAAGCCCAATTATTCTATCAATACCTGCAAAGTAAATCATCTTTGCAAACATTAGAGAAATTTGGCTTTAAAGGACTGCATTAATTAAAATGGATACAAATTTTTGGTCTCCTGTCAGACTCTCCCTTGAAATAGCGGTTTTCGCTGGAATATTATGCTTCATTTTCGGGTCTTTTTTTGGGAAGTTCATGGCTAATAGGAAGTTCAAAGGGAAAGCCTTCGTTGAAACGGCTTTCCTTCTTCCATTGGTATTGCCCCCAACTGTCGTCGGGTTCTTACTTATCATGATCTTTGGCAGGAATAGCCCTGTTGGACAATTAATCGAGTTTCTCTTTAAACAGCCTGTTATGTTTACATGGTGGGCCGCCTGTATTGCCTCAACGGTTGTTGCCTTTCCACTTATGTATCAATCGGCAAAGACCGGATTTGAAGCGATTGATGAGGACATCGAACATGCAGCGCGTGTAGACGGAGCAAATGAATGGAAACTATTCATCCATATTTCGATCCCTCTTGCCCTCCGATCCATCCTATCGGGTGCGATATTGAGTTTTGCCAGGGCACTTGGTGAATTTGGCGCCACTTTAATGTTCGCCGGAAACATTCCAGGGAAAACCCAAACCATTCCCACCGCAATCTATATAGCTATGGATTCTGGTAATATGGAATTGGCATGGTTTTGGGTGGCAAGTATGATCGGCCTTTCCTTTTTCATGTTAATTTTTGTTCATTTTATAAAAGTCTAAATGTGCGAACTTGCAAGTATTGGAGTCATATAAATCACGATTAATAGAACGAATCATGAATACCTTTTTAATCAAAGGGGTCAATAAATAGCCTAAATAAATTCCGAGGACATTTAAAATTAAATCATCGATGTCCATGCTTCCTCTTTTGGTGATAAATTGCAGGATTTCAATGAACATTATGACTACAATTGGTAGACCATATTTTTTGATTTTGGAAATTCGATTTTTCCTCATCATCAAAGCAAAAATACCATAGGGAACAAACAAGAAGATATTTGCAGCCAAATTATAAAAGGCGATGTAAAAGGAAAAGTTTCCGCTTAAATAGCTTGTGATCGTTTTAAAGGGTACCAAATTAAACGTATTATAATTTTGATTCAACGGTCTTAAAAACAATAGAACGACGAGGCATATGGTAAAAATGGTTAAAAGCATGGAAAAAATGGATTTAGTGATGGTAAGGGTATTCTTCGTCATCAGAAGCCCTAAAAATAAAATAAACAGGGTCAGACAAATCCATACCACGAAGATCACGATGGGATGTAAATAATTGAATAAGTTTTTCCAAATGGGCATCAGGGCAAAAAATACTCCTTGCGACACAATCAAGGATAGCCAGAGTGCCCTTTTTCTTTCGATCATCAGCAACCTCCAAAAACAGTAATACATTGCAAATTCCATTTTATCATAACTATTCACCCTAAATTTGAAGAACCCCAATAAAAATAGCCAGGCTTCTGCCTGGCTTTTCCTCGTCATTTCGTTTTAAAGAACCGTCAGTGTTTTCTTTATTGTTGAACCATTTACTCGAATAATGACAGCGTATTTGCCTGGCTTTGTACTTGTGCCTACTCGCCAGGACCAGGTGATATTGCCGCTCTTGTCCGCTGTTTTTGGAGTCAATCCGGATGCTTTGCTTGGTCCTGAACTGTAGTCGACTTCGATTGTACCTCTTGCGCCAGGCTTTGTTTTAATCGTGACAGAAGCTTCCTGTCCATGCTTTACATTCAGCCCAGTTGAAGACGTTGATATTGATCCTTTTGAACTTGTAGTGCTTGCTGTTCCGCAGCCTTTTGTTGAGTATCCATGACTTTTTGCATAGGAACATGATTCGGAAAGACTGTAGCCGCTGGATGTAACGTAACCAGAAAGGCTCCAAATGCCCAGTTTTTTCGATTTAGCGTAGCTTTGGGCACTTTGTAATTCAGAAAGGTGATCTGTGTTAGGTTTATAAATATAGGCAACACGTGCATACCCTTTTTTTACAACGTCCTTGTTATACATGTCTGATGGAGTTAGATAGATATACGCTAATAAGCGGTGATATTTATCCCGTTCATATCCTTTTTTACCAAGCTGCATATAAATATGCTTCCCGGCAGGAAGAACACTTTTTGCGTAACTAGCGGCCATTAAACCAAATGGCTCCACTGGTTTATAGGGGTCGACATCCTCCGGTGTGTCAATCAATAACATCCGGACCGTCTCATCCTTGCCTTTATATTTGACATGGATCGTGTCACCGTCAACGACTCTTGACACGGTTGCCGAAACTAAGTTGGAAGGTATAGATGTCTTATTATAGGTAGTGCTTTTTACTACAGCCGGTGATTTTTGGCTTACAGGTTTCGGCGTTGACGTATTTGCAGACGCACAGCCTGAAAACACGAGAGAAAATGCAATGGACAATGATGCTATGAAACTACTTTTTTTCAAAACGATTCCCCCAACTTTACGAATGGATTCTAAGTTAACCTATTTAATAATAGTAAGTAATTTTCCCACTGTAAAGATATTACTTATTCCATTTTTCGTAAAAAAATAAGGTTGTCCCAAAACAAAGGGTCTGACCCCCTCAACAGAATCAATAGATTGTTGATTGGGGTCAGACCCTTTTGGGACAACCTTATAGCTCTCCAAATTCATGTACTAACTGGTCAAAACGTTTTAAGGCATGATCGATTGGCTCTGGTGTGGTTAAATCTACACCGGTTTTCTTTAAGAGCTCGAGCGGATAATCGGAGCTTCCGCTCTTGAGGAATTCCAAATAAGCGGTTAATGCCGCTTGTTCGCCTCCTAAAAGTTTTTCCGCAATATGAATGGCCGAGGCGAATCCGGTTGCGTATTTATACACATAGAATGGGCGGTAGAAATGCGGGATCCTTGACCAGCCGTATTTGACTTCTTCATCAAAAACCAATTCAGGACCGTTATATTTCTTAAAAAGAGCTTCGTACGTTTGATTAAATACTTCGACCGTTAACGGCTTGCCGTTTTCCGCCAGTTCATGCGTGATTTTTTCAAATTCGGCAAACATGACCTGTGTGAAGAAGGTTCCTCTAAATTGTTCAATAAAATGATTGAGTAAATATTTTCGGATTTCCGGATTCGTTTCTTTGTTCAGTAAATAATGAATCAACAGAACCTCGTTTACCGTGGAAGCCACTTCTGCCACAAAAATGCTATATCCGGCCGAGATTCTCGGCTGATGGGAACTGGAATAATAGGAATGCATCGCATGGCCAAATTCATGAATCATCGTGAACATACTGTCCAGGTCATCATGCTGATTCAACAATACAAACGGGTGGACTCCATAAACACCTAAGTTGTAGGCGCCGGAACGCTTGCCTGCCGTTTCTCTTACATCGATATAACGAGCATCCTTAAAGGATTTAAGGGTTTGGACATATTCTTCACCAAGCGGTGCTAATGCTTTTAATATAGTATCATAAGCTTCGTCATAGGAAATATCGAATTTAACACCATCCACCAACGGTGCATTTAAATCATATTGGCGGAGCTCCTCGAGCTTCAACTTCTCTTTTCTTAATGCGGTGTAACGATGAAGCGGTTCAATATTGGCGACCGTTGCCTCAATTAAATTTTCATAGACCTCTTTTGGCACCATATCCCCGAACAGCCCTTTTTCCAACGCGGTAGGATAATTCCTGAGCCGTGCGAGCGTCACGTTGTTTTTAACGTTGGCGGCAAGTGTGGAAGCAATCGAATTTTTCAATTGAAGATATGGCTGATAATAGGCATTGTAGGCTTCCCTGCGCTTATTCCGGTCCTCATCTTCAATCAGTTTGGAATACATCCCGCGTGTTAATTCCACTTTTTCTCCTTCATCGGTCGTCACCTCACCGAATTTAATATCGGCGTTATTGAGCATGTTATAAGTGTGACTTGGAGAGGAAAGCGCTTCCCCTAATTGCGATAAAATTTCTTCTTTTTCCTTGCTTAAAACATGTGCTTTGTAACGGAATGATTCGAATAGGTCTTTTTCAAAGTATTCCAGTTGCGGCTCTTGTTCGATGTACGCCTTTAAGGTCGTTTCCTCTAAACTCAATAAGTAAGGCATAAAAAAGGAGCTGGCCGCACTAAGCTTGACCGCGAGCTGTTTGGCCCGGTCGACAATAGACTGTGCCTCAGTATCCCTTGTGTCTAAATCGGCCTGCAGCATTCCATAAACATAAACGAGATTGAATTTACTTGATACTTCTTCCTTTTGGGACAGGTACTGGTAGAGGGATGCTCCATCGTGAATGGCGCCGTCAAATTGCTTTAATTTGTCGACCATCCCTTCGATAAATTGGTAGTCCTCTTCCCAATTTTCGAAGGTTGGATAAATATCTTCGATCCGCCATTTTTCCTGTTCAGGTACTTCTGATCTTGATTGGTAGGTTTTCATTAGGTTGAGCCTCCTCCATTCGATATAGGAAAATTATAGCAAGCAAGCTATCTTCTGTATATATCCTATTATTGCGTGAGGCAGCTATGCGAGAGTAATAGGGGCTTATCCGAGAGTATACGCATCCTAACCGAGAGTAAATGCAACATATCCGCGAGTAACACCCCATCCAAAATAGAAAAAAGCTCCAAATCGCAACGATTTGGAGCTTTTTTTAATCATGAAAATTCGTTCCATCTGTTGTAGCTTGGATGATTTCGGCACGGATGACAAAGTCGCCAAAGTGCTCGCCCTCTTCGCGCTCTTTTGCATAACGGGAAAGCAGGCTTCGGAGTTCGCTTAAAATCTCCGCTTCGCCGATGTTTTCACGGTACATTTTATTCAGTCTGCTGCCATCAAAGGCGGCCCCAAGATACAAATTATATTTTCCGACGGCCTTACCGATTAAGGCAATTTCGGCAAGGGCCGGACGAGCGCAGCCATTCGGGCAGCCGGTCATGCGGAGGGTAATTTCTTCATCGCGAAGACCGTTTTCATTCACAATTTCTTCGATTTTGTCGATCAGACCTGGTAGATATCGTTCACTTTCGGCCATCGCCAAACCGCAGGTCGGCAGTGCCACACATGCCATGGAATTGCGACGAAGGGCTGAATGATGCTTGCCATCTGATAATCCGAATTGCTCCATCAGCTCATTAATCTTTTTCTTTTTCTGGCTGGACACATTGGCGATCACCAGGTTTTGATTCGGTGTCAGGCGGAAATCACCACTATGGATTTTAGCAATTTCCTTCAAGCCGGTCTTTAGTTTGTAGTCTGCAAAATCGGCCACTCTGCCATTTTCAACAAACAGCGTACAGTGCCATTTTCCGCCGACTCCCTTTACCCAGCCGTAACGGTCGCCGTTATGGTCGAAATGATAAGGCTTCGCTTCCTCCAGCTTCCAGCCAAGGCGATTCTCCAACTCTTCCTTGACTGCTTCCAAACCTAAGCGGTCAACCGTGTATTTAAAACGAGCATTCTTGCGGACGGAACGGTTTCCGTAGTCACGCTGAATGGTAATCGTTTTTTCAGCTACTTCAACAATCTGCTCCGGGGTACAAAAGCCAATCACCTTCGCTACCTGAGGATAGGTTGCTTTGTCACCGTGCGAACTGCCCATTCCGCCACCGATTGCCACGTTAAAACCGATCAGCTTCCCTTCCTCCACAATCGCAATCAGACCAAGGTCCTGTGAAAAAACATCAATATCATTTGATGGCGGAACAGCAATGCCGATTTTAAACTTTCGCGGTAAATAAGTCGGCCCATAGATAGGTTCCTCTTCGATTTCTGGTGTCCCCGCTACCCTTTCTTCATCAAGCCAAATTTCATGATACGCTCTTGTACGAGGCAGTAAATACTCGCTCAAAAACTTGGCATATTCATAGACTTCCCCATGAATTTCAGATTGATAGGGATTGGGATTACACATCACGTTCCGGTTCACGTCTCCGCAGGCTGCGAGCGTGGACAACAGGGATTTATGAATTTCCTGAATCGTATCTTTCATATTCCACTTTAAAATCCCATGAAATTGAAACGATTGACGGGTGGTGAGTTTAATTGTGCCATTGGCGTTCTTATCGGCCAGTGTATCCAAAACCAGCCATTGGTCCGGGGTCACTACTCCGCCCGGTGCGCGAACACGGAGCATAAACTGATAAGCAGGCTCCAGCTTTTGTTTTTGGCGCTCATTACGAAGATCCCGGTCATCCTGCAGGTAACTGCCATGATGCTTCATCAATCGGTTATCATCATCTGGAATGCCGGCGCTAATTGGATCTAGCATGACTTCCTTCAACGTACCGCGCAAAAAGTCGCTTTCGACTTTAATTCGCTCTACATCGCTTGGTTTGCCGTCCGGTGCTTTTAAATTATGGTTCACCATTTTGAAAAAACTCCTCTCAGTATACATCACGCTGATAACGTTTTTGCTGCTGCATATCGGCCAAATATTCTTCTGCTTTTTCAAGGCTTAAGCTGCCTTCTTTTGCGATGATATCAATGAGTGTTTGATGTACATCATGGGCCATGTGCTTTTCATCGCCGCAAATGTATACGGCTGCTCCCTCTTCAAGCCACGAGAACAATTCTTTACTATGTTCTAGCATGCGATGCTGAACATAAACTTTTTGTTTTGTATCACGTGAAAAGGCGACATCCATCTTTGTTAAAACACCGTCTTTTAACCATTTCTGCATTTCTGTTTGGTAAAGGAAATCAGTCACGAAATGCTGATCGCCAAAGAACAACCAAGATTTTCCTTCCGCTCCCTGTTCTTCTCGTTCTTGTAAGAAGGAGCGGAAAGGTGCCACGCCAGTCCCCGGTCCAATCATAATAATCGGTGTTTCAGGGTTCGTTTGCAGCTTAAAGTTTTCGTTATGCTGGATAAATACAGGCAGTGTGTCTCCCGCCTGAAGGCGTTCCGCTGTGAGAATGGAACAGACGCCGTTACGAGCCCGCTCATGCGCCTCATAACGAACGGCTCCGATTGTTAAATGCACTTCATCAGGATTTGCTGCTAAGCTGCTGGCAATCGAATAAAGGCGGGCCGGGATTTTCCGAAGGACCGAGACAAATTCCTGGGCCGATTCACCCCATTGGCCAAAATCACGAACCAGATCAAGCAGGTCGCGTCCGTGAAGGTATTCTTTTAATTTTTCTCCGTTTCCAGGCGATAGGAGCTCCTGTAAGGTTTCATTCGGTAATAAGTTTGCCACTTTTTCCAGCAGTGGTTTTGTAAGTACCGTAATTTCATAGTATGTGAGAAGCGCATCTTTTAGCAGACGAATATCTCCCTGTTTAACGGTCACCGGTTCTTCCGGATTCCATTTCAATTCCTCCAAAAGAAGATTGACAAGGGCTGGGTCATTTTCCGGATAGATTCCAAGGCTGTCGCCAGGTTCAAAGCTAAGGCCGGACCCCTCAAGAGATAATTCAAGGTGGCGTGTTTCTTTATTGGACCCGCGTCCGTTCAAATTGATATTTTCGAGAACTTCGGCGCGAAATGGATTGGTTCGGGAATAGGCTGATGCCACTGCTTGCTGTACACCTGCAGAAGATGGAGCGGCACTGACACCAGAGTTTTCTCCGATACTGGCAAGGACTCCTTCCAGCCAATCTGCTGCCGGCTCATCAAAGTCAACATCGCAGTCAAAGCGTGGATACAGCCGTGTCCCTCCTAATTCCTCGAGTCTGGTATCGAATTCTTTTCCCGTTTGGCAGAAAAACTCGTATGAGCTGTCGCCAAGGGCTAACACAGAAAAATGAAGCTCCTCAAGCTTTGGCGCCCGTTTACTATGAAGAAATTCGTGGAATGCGATGGCATTATCCGGCGGGTCCCCTTCACCATGGGTGCTAACAATAATGAGAAGGTTTTTGACCTTCTTTAAATTGTTTGGTTTAAAATCGCTCATTGCCGATACAGTGACTTGAAATCCTTTCCCTTCAAATGTTTTACCAGCATTTTTGGCAATTCCACGCGCATTTCCCGACTGTGAGCCGTAAAGAATGGTCACTTCTTTTAAAAGTGAATTTTGAGCTGAAAGACCTGCCGACTGTGCTCCAGGGGCTCCAAAAATGGAAGCTGCTGGTGTTACAGATGCGGCGAGGTACCCGCTCAACCAAGCTTTTTGTGTATCTGTCAATGTCGAGAGAAGGCGGTTAAGGAGCTCCGACTGCTCCGGATTAAACATACTGTTGATCACCTGAAGTTGCAATGGTACCACCTCTTTTTTAATAGAATAATTTTTTCAAAGATTTTATTTGGGCAAAAATAGTCTCGCTAATCACTAGCAAGTGCTAGCAATCTGCTATCGACCGCTAACTTCTCGCTAGTTACGCGAGAAAATCTATTGCCTCGCCCGGTCGATGACAATCTCCTCTATTACTCGATGCCCGCTCAATGGACCGGTATGAAGGATCCGCTGTCCCTGCTTTTGCCGATTTTGGACCGTTCGGCCAATGATTGCGGTTAGTTGACCAGTAAATAATAAATATGGAACCACGATAAGTGTGCCTGTGGTTTTTTCTGTCATCAATTCTAAACCTGCATTAAGCTTCGGCTCGGTGGCGGCTAAATAACAGACAGTTGCAAGGTTTATTCCAAGCCGTTCCTTAAGACCATCAGAAATTTCTCGAAAATTGACATGTATTTCAGGGTCGCTGCTGCCAACCCCTACAATCAATAAACTGTCTTCCTGTACTACATTCCCGGCAGTATCCCTAATCAGCTCAGACACGGCATCGAGTATTTCCTCCCGGACGCCAAATGGTTCCCTTACATTCACTTGAATAAGCGGAAATTGCTCTTTTAGTGCAGACAAGACATTTGGGATATCTCTTTTGATATGCCCCATTGCCAAAAGAAAAAGCGGGACAACAGTGATTTCCGTTGCACCTCTTTCGACACATCTTGTAAAGCCCTCCTCAATACTTGGCTCAGCCAGCTCAAGGAAACTGATTTCCTGAATCGGAGCATCGATTCGGTCCATCACCTTTTTTATAAAAGTCTTCGCTTCTTCGGCTCCTTTTTTTGAGCGGGTACCATGACCAATATAGAGGATTGCTTTCATATGATGTGCTCCTTTCAGCATGTGTGCATGACAATTTTTTAATAGTGCACCGGTAAATTTGCCACAATCTCTTCCTGATACCAGTTCAGTTTTTCGTGTAGTCTGACCACCTCACCAATCACGATCATGCTTGGATTGGAAATTTCGGCTTTTTTTACCCGTTCTTCTATTGTTTCAAGCGTTCCGGTGACGGTTTGCTGATCGCTTAATGTCCCCCAATGAATAAGCGCGATGGGAGTCTTGGGCGATTTACCATTCTGGATTAAATTTTTTATTATGGTTGGAAGCTGTGAAACTCCCATGTATACACAAATCGTATCAACGCCATTTGCGAGATGAGACCACTGGTGCTCAGCGGCCACATCTCCTGCCTGGTGACCGGTAATAAAGGCAAAGCTTTTACTTAATGAACGATGGGTAACGGGAATTCCGGCATAGGCTGATGCCGCAATTCCTGCCGTAATGCCTGGGACGATTTCAAAGGGAACGTCATGCTTCGCACATTCCTCTGCCTCCTCTCCCCCGCGTCCGAAAACAAAAGGATCGCCACCCTTTAGGCGGACCACCTGGTGACCTCTTTTAGCGTATTTCACAAGAAAATGATTGATTGTTTCCTGTTTCATTGTATGGTAATGCGGCAGCTTTCCGCAATAGACAAGCTGCGCATCTCTTTTTGCATGCTTTAGCAGTTCAGGATTGACGAGCCGGTCATAGAGGATGACATCGGCTTGCTCGAGGCAGCGCAATCCTTTTACCGTAATTAAATCAGGATCTCCCGGACCCGCACCTACTATAAAAACCTTGCCAACCATGGCTTCCCCATCCCTTCACCACTAAAGAATATGCTTCTCCCTTAGGTATGCAAAAATTTGTTCTACTGCTTCTTCTACTTTAAATTGGTCGGACCGGAGCGTAATTTCTGGATGTTCCGGTGCCTCATAAGGGGAATCAATCCCGGTAAAATCCTTTATTTCACCGCGGCGCGCCTTCACATACAGCTGCTTCGGATCGCGTCGTTCACATTCTTCTATTGGGCAGTCAACAAAGACTTCAATAAATTCCTCTTCTTCAAAAAGAGCCCTGACTTGATCCCGGTCGGATCGGAACGGAGAAATGAAGGCGGTTGTCACGATTGCTCCGCTATCGACAAACAATTTTGCCACTTCGCCAATTCTTCTGATATTTTCCGTCCGGTCATGATCTGAAAATCCAAGATCCCGGTTAAGACCGTGCCGAATATTATCCCCATCCAGGACATATTCATTAATTCCCTGGCGGTATAATTCACTTGATACGGCATTGGCAATCGTTGATTTTCCGGAGCCTGAAAGACCGGTAAACCATAATACACAGCTTCCGTGACCATTTTGTACGCGGCGGTCACTTTTTGTCACGGTTGAAGCATGCCAGGTGATATTCGTTGCTTTCGTCATGGTTTCTCCTCCTTAAACCTTCGCCTCTTCTTTCATTCCTTCGATCAGTACTTCCACAACCTCTTTCCGACTGAAGGTGGACGGTGGAAGGGTACCAGAGCGAAGCATTTCCCTTACTTTTGTTCCTGAAAGGATGACGCGGTCCTCGTTGCTATGCGGGCAAGTTTTATCGGATGCCATTCCTTCACATTTATTACAATAGAAGCTATGTTCAAAGAACAATGGCTTAATCCCAAGCTCGCCTTCAGGAAATTGGCTGAAAATGCGCTGTGCATCATAGGTACCGTAATAATTACCGACACCGGCATGATCGCGGCCGACGATAAAATGGGTGCAGCCAAAATTTTTGCGGGCGATCGCATGGAAAATGGCCTCTCTAGGACCGGCATATCGCATTGCCGCCGGATGTACTCCAAGTTGGACACGCTCGGCAGGGTAATAGTTTTCCAGAAGGACACGGTAGCTTCTTAAGCGGACGTCGGCAGGAATGTCATCAGACTTTGTTTCCCCTACTAACGGATTAACGAAAAGACCATCGACTGTTTCTAATGCCGCTTTTTGGATATACTCATGGGCGCGGTGGATGGGATTTCTCGTTTGGAAGCCGACTACTGTCTTCCATCCCTTCGCTTCAAATAATGCCCTTGTTTCCTTCGGTTCGTACCATACATCGCTGAAGACACCTTTTTCCGGTTTTTTAATGAGCGTCACATCCCCCGCTACATAAACAGGGCCTCGTTCATATAAACGTTTTACTCCTGGATGCGCAACTTCTAGTGTCTTATATACCTCGACTGCCTCTTTATCTAAATTCGGCTCATACCATTCAGATACTTTGATAACTCCATAGACTTCTTGGTTAAAAACTAACTTGATTTCTTCGCCGACTTTAAGTGTCGCCGCCGTTTCTTTGGATACCGGAAGTGTGACAGGAATGGACCAGATGGTTTGGTCCGCAAGCCGCATCTTCTCAACAACTGATTCATAATCTTTCTTTCCGAGAAACCCGGTTAATGGACTAAATAGCCCGATCCCGATTAACTCAAGATCACTTAAGGCTATCGCGTCGATGTCGATCGCTTTTTCAATTTGGCTGATATCATAATTGGGATCATAGGCCTGGATTAGTTTGCCTCCATGAGGTTTTGGTAAAAATGACAAGTGAATCATACCTTTCTTATTATAATTAGATGCTTTCGCAACTGATTTTTATAAAAATAATGCTTTTATTTGCGGATTGAAGCAGTATATTTACGAATTAAAGCCATTTATTTGCGAATCCAACCGGTTTATTTGCGTATGAAAGCTTTATTAGCGAATTCTACGTTTCTATTAGCGATTCAAAGCCATCTATTAGCGAATTCTTGCATTCTATTAGCGAATTCCCTCATTCTATTAGCGAATGGCATCTTTACTTATCCGTGTGTAAACCACACTCTGTCTTGCCAATCCCGGCCCAGCGCCCGGCACGTGAGTCCCCGTCAACTCCCACTGGCTGCGTACAAGGAATACAGCCGATGCTTGGGTAGTTGTGATCATGCAGGGTGTTATATGGGAGATCTTTTTCCTTTATATAGGCCCACACATCATCCCATGACCAATGAATCAACGGACAAATTTTAATGTTCTGGAATTTTTCATCTTTATTGATGAATTCTGTGTTGGCTCTTGTTGGTGACTGTTCTCTTCGAAGACCCGAAATCCAGGCTTGTTTTGCCGTTAACGTTTCTCTTAGAGGAATGACCTTGCGAATGTTACAACACTGGTTGGGATCTCTTTTCCATAATGCGGATCCAAACTGTGCAGATTGTTCATCGAGACTTAATTTTGGCTGCTTGCGCTCGATTTTTAAAGTTGGGAACCGGGCTTCGATTTTGTCAATGACCTCATACGTTTCTGGAAAGTGTAAGCCTGTATCTAGAAAAACAATATGAGCATCCGACTTGATTTGCTGAATCAAGTCAATTAATACAATCGCTTCCGCTCCGAAACTGGAGGCATAGACGATTTGGTCTTCCGGATAGGAATTGTATGCCCATTCTAAAACAGCACGTGCCCCCTTGGTTTTATCTTCAAATTGGAAATTATCGGATATTTGACTCCAATTTTGATACGTGATTGCAGCACTCATGCTACAAACCCCCTCTCGTCCATTAAAAAAGCCCTTCCGAATAGGAAAGGCATCTCACTAGTGTTTAACACCTTATCTCTCAAAATGATCATCATTTTGCTGGATTTAGCACCTTGCTTCGCAGGTTGCCGGGCATCTACGGGCCAGTCCCTCCGCCTCTCTTGATAAGTATTGAGTTATCGTTGGAATTAATCCTACCATACCCATAGGATTTATGTAAATAAAAAAATACAAAATTTAAAAAATTTTTAAATTGGTGGAACACATGAAAAAACAGCCTCGATCAATCGAGACTGCTGCAACCAGTTTTTACACACTATGCTGGTACTTTCATGGATTTTGGATGAGGAAAATTTTCCACATTGCGATAAGCTTTACAATTAGTATCAATAAATAAGATATGCTATGATAAACCAAGCAAATTTATCTTAGACAGAAGGGTTTCTTTTGAAAAAATACACATTTAAAGCTGATGACAAAATCCTGCGGTTTACGGTGACGGTATTTACAGCTATCGTTGGCGGTCTCCTCTTTAACCTTCTACATACGCCGATTCCTTGGTTGCTCGGGCCGATGGTCGCTGTATTAATCGGGGCCAGATTTAGCAAGATTCCGTATTACTGGCCCACTTACATTCGAAATACCGGTTTAATTATTGTCGGGTATTCCATTGGTTTATCCTTTACAAAAAACGCTCTAATTCAGATAGCTGAAAAGCTGCCATCCATGATTCTTATGACGGTTCTGCTCGTTATTTTTTGCGCCGGGATCGCCTTTTTCGTTTCCAAGATTACCGGGGTTGACTACCCGACTGTGCTGACCGGAAGCATTCCCGGAGGGCTTTCGCAGATGATTATCTTTGCGGAAGAGTTAAAAGGAATCGATATCACGACTGTCACCTTCCTTCAAGTAGCAAGGTTGATGATGATCATTTTCTTCGTTCCCTTTCTTATTTTTGGACCGTTTTTTAAAAATCAACAGGGAGCTGACTTGGTTTTGACGACAGTCCAATCGGCAGAACCGCTTTTTCCAAACATCCTGTTATTTGCACTAATTGGTATCGTTTCGGCTTTTCTGGCAAAAAAATTAAAATTTCCAACCCCCTTTTTGCTGGGACCGATTTTAGGAACTGCCGTCATGAATATCTCAGGCTTTCACGGTCCGCTCCTGCCCTCATCGATTTTAAATATTTCGCAATTTATGATTGGCGGCTATATTGGCTTGCTCTTAAAACCTGAAAAGCTGCAGCAAAAAGCAAAAATAATCAGCCTGGCGCTTTTAAGCGGTCTTGTGATGATTTTAGGTTCGTTTGGCTTAAGCATGGTGTTGGTTTATCAAAACCATATCACCCCATCCACAAGCTTGTTAAGTCTCGCACCCGGTGGAATGGATCAAATGGGGATACTCGCTCATGAGGTGAAGGCCAACTTATCGATGGTCACCGGTTACCAGCTATTCCGGCTCTTTTTTATCTATTTTGCCGTTCCGCCTCTCCTTCGTTTTTTCTTCAAAATGAGAGCGAAAAAAGCAACGAATTTATAAAAGCCCAGAGGACTAAAAGAGTTCTCTGGGCTTTTGCCTGTTTTATCATACACTTCCTCGTTTTTTTCTAATCCAGATAAAAAAAACCAGAAAAAGCTTAAGTAAGCTTTTTCTGGTTAAATTAAACGAAATACATATCCGCCTACAGCGCCTGCCAGCACAATGACCCACGGCGGCATTTTTAGAAAAGCGATTAAACTAAACAGAATGGCGCCCAATGCAAAATCCTTAGAAGATAAAATGGAGCTCGTCCAGATTGGTGTGTAGAAAGCCGCGATCAAAATCCCTACAACCGCACCGTTCGCTGCTTGCATTGCCCCCTTCAGCTTTGGAATTCCGCGAAGCGCTCCCCAGAATGGCAGTGTCCCCATAATCAATAAAAAAGCGGGTAAAAAGATGGCCGCTGTAGCTAAAAGCCCTCCCTTCCAGCCGTTCATAACTGCTCCTAAATAAGCGGCAAAGGTAAAAAGCGGCCCAGGAACAGCTTGTGCTGCCCCATACCCTGCTAAAAAGCTATCCTTCGATATCCATCCCTGTGGCACAAATTCGTGTTCGAGGAGCGGCAGCACTACATGCCCACCGCCAAAAACAAGGGAACCGGATCGATAAAAGCTGTCGAATAGCGCCACTGTTCTAGAAGAAGTCAATTCCCTCAGAACGGGCAGGAATAAGAGCAATCCGCAGAATAGAATTAAACAAATCCAGGCAAATCGCCGCGATATTGGAACGCTGATATCCTTATCGACAGATATCTCTGTATGCTTAAAAAGGAGAAAACCAATCAGGGCTGAGAAAAGAATAATCGATACTTGCGACAATGGCGAATGCCATAGGAGACTCACCACTAAGGCGAACAAAGCCAGGCCTTTTCTTTTTAAATCCGGTGTCAGTGTCCGGGCCATGCCGATAATGGCTTGGGCAACAACGACGACAGCCACGATTTTTAACCCATGAATCCATCCTGAATCAATCAAAGCGGAGCCTTTTACTAATAACGCAAATAAGATCAAAACAATAACCGAAGGAAGCGTAAAACCTAAAAAGGCGGCAATTCCACCCAATACACCGGCACGGATCACCCCAATTCCAATCCCTACCTGGCTGCTTGCTGGTCCGGGCAAGAATTGGCAAAGGGCCACGAGGTCCAAGTAGCTGCGTTCATCCAACCATTTTCTTTTTCTTACATATTCTTCGTGAAAATACCCTAAATGAGCAATCGGACCGCCAAATGAAGTCAGGCCCAGTTTGGTCGATACCCATAAAATTTCAAATAGTTTTCGTGTCTTCATCGTTCACAACCCATTCTTTTCAATTCTTCCATTAATTTATCATTATTTTGCACTAGGCACGAGACCAAAAATTTTCTGAACACCCATGACATTTTCAAAATTATCGCATTTACTGTAAGGGTAAAGGAGGATGAGAAAATGACAGAGAAAGTTTTTCATCATGTTGCCCATGAACATTTAAGTAAAGAAGTTGAGATTATTACGGTTCAAGGTACATTCACTGGCAGGATTGAAGAGATTGGCGGTGATTTTCTTATTTTGCACACTAGGGGCAGAGGATTCCCACTGAATATCGCGATTAGAATTGAAGCAATCGTGGCCATCTTCCGAGTCGAGCATTTTCCGAGAGGACCATTTGGCTTTAACCCCGGTATTGAAGACGAGCTGCCTGAAAACCATTAAATTCATCGTTTGGGGGTCTGCTCATGAGGGGGCAGACCCTGATAAATGTCCGCGTTAATCAATTTCATCGTCCACTCGATACATAATATAAAAAAGGACAGACATATCAAAATAGCAGGCGGGTTCATTTTGAAAATTTTTTGAATGCAGGAAAGGCGGAAATCCTTTCGCTAAAAGCTTTTTCTTTAACCTGTTAAAAGACTGAATAAAAGTGTTCGGCTTGATGTTTTCAACAATGGAAAAAGCGATTCTTGTTGCGGGTGCTTCCTCATGGCTTTTTAACAAAAAATACTTAAGCATAATTCCTTCATCATGAGACAGAATGACTTCCCCATCCTCATAAACGGCGATAATATTCCGGTCATTAAAATACAGAATCAACGTGTTAAAAGGCGGGTTGGAGGTCAGGTTTTCACATTCTTGCTTGGAGCAGGTGGAAGTGCCGAATTCACTTACTTTATAAAAAGCATTCTTCCGCAAATATTGTTCATTTTCTAAGAGGCTTTTAAAAAGTGGAGAAAAATCTTGATTTGGGACTTGCAGATGTTGGTTGTGAAGCAATTTATTCATTTGTTCATAGGAATCTGTTGCAATATATAAAGCACTATTAGTCAAATATAAATGGGCATTCACCTGCTGCTGGTTGTTTAAAAGGTAGGGTGTATGCTGATAATACTGCTGGTTTTCAAGCGAAATTTGAAAATACTGCAATGCTTTTGTGTAGTCATTATACTTATAAGACAAAAAACCAAGCCGGTAGGCTGCAATCGGATTGCCAGGATCATATTTCAAGGCTTTTTCCAAACAATGGATCGCGGCATAATCATCCTTTTGATAGACCATTTTTGAATAGGTACCATAATGAATCAGATTGTAGACAAGCTTTTTGGTGACATATTCAAGCGAATTTCTACTATATTCATCTTGATTCTGACTAACGAGTTTCCTCCATTTTCGATGAATTTCTTCATAGAGTTCGATTCTTTGATAATGGTTTGAAATCCCGAGTTCAGCCTCCTGCTCGTTCAATTCCTCTTCAAGGTCTTCTAATTCTTCTAAGGATTTATTGGCTAATCGCATTTTGATTCCCCCAATAATGGCTTTTCCTGTCATAAACATTTGAATTTTCTTTACAAATTCTAGATATATCGCGGAAATCCTTCCTTTTTTTCATAAAAAAATGAGGCTTTCTCAGCCTCATTACACGACTTCTTTTATTTGTACGGGGGCAAATTTTCGCTTTTGTATATAAATTAAGCGGATGGATAAGGCGATGCCGGCTGCCAACAGGCCTACTGTCAAGCCAATCCAATATCCCGTAGCGCCCATGCTTGTATAATGGGCCAATAGATAGCCAACCGGTAAACAAATCAGCCAATAGGCAATCAAGGTCATGATAAAGGCAAGGTTCACATCTTTATATCCTCGGAGCGCAGCCTGTGCCGTTGCCTGGGTGGCATCACAAATTTGAAAGAACAGAGCATAGATTAAGAAATTTGCGGTCAATTCAATCACAGCAGACTCATTGGAATAAAAGCCGGCCACACGATAACGGAACGTAACAACTAAAACGCCTGTGACGATTGCAATCAAAATTGCAAGGAAAATCCCTAACCAGCTGTATGTTCGGGCATCGCGATATCGCCGCGCCCCTACCTCAAAGCCGACTAAAACTGTCTGCGCCATCGAAATACTAATTGGAATCATATATAAAAACGAAACGATATTCAGAGCAGATTGATAAGCGGCGATAGTCGTGACATTGAACTTACTGAGGAGGATTGTGACGACGGCAAACATACTTGTTTCAAAAAAGGTGGAGAGTCCCATTGGCACACCGATTTTTAAAATTTCCTGGCATTTTTTCAGCGAAAATTCTTTCAAATTTGCAAAGACCGGGTAGGATGAAAATGGATCCTGTTTTTTGACAATATAAACGGTCATGGCCAGAATCACCCAATAGGTAAACGACGTTGCATACCCTGCCCCGGCACCACCAAGTTCCGGAAAACCCCAATTGCCAAAAATCAGGACATAATTTAAAAAGAAATTGACAGGCAGTGCCAATAATAAAATCACCATGACAATGCGTGTTTTTCCTAATGCATAAATAAACGATCTTAAAACATTAAACAAAAACAAGGGTAAAATTCCGTAAGCGAGCCCTGCCAAATAGTTAAAGGCTGTTTTCTCCACTCTTGTTGGCAGATTCATTTTATCCAAAATCGGATGAAGGATAAAGGCTCCAAGTATGATCACTAAAATACAAATGATGAGGGAAAGATAAAGTCCATGCTTTACAACGGAGGTTACTTCATCGTTTTTCTTCTGACCAATCCGCTGGGCGGCAATCGGTGAGACGGCAAGGAGAATGCTGCTGATTCCGGTAAATATCGGACTCCAAATGGAAGAGCCGATCGCCACGCCGGCAAGGTCCGAGGAATTGTATTTCCCTGACATGATTGTATTGAAAAACACCATCGAAAACATACCAAGCTGTGTAATTAAGATCGGAATTAACAAGATAAAGATTTGCTTCGTCTTTTCTTTTAAACTAAAAGTTTGCTTCATAAAATAGACTCCTTAAAAAAATAACCAGTGGTTCCTTTACCATATTACCTGTTCCTTGGAAGGAATAGAAGTATTTTCATTCGTCATCATCACGAATTTAATTTTTCTAAGTTGTTAAACTAAGCATATCCCAGAAAATGGAGAGTACCGTAATGGAGAAAAAGATTGCAATTATCACAGATATTCATGGAAATTCCTCTGCTTTGAAAGCCGTTTTGGAGGATATCGATCAGAACAATGGAATCAACCATATTTTTTGTTTAGGTGATTTGGTGGGAATTGGGTATGAAACGAATGAAGTTTTAGAGCTGCTCGTTAAGAGAGACGATATTTCATTCGTGATGGGAAATCATGATGAAGCGATTTTGGATGTGATCAGAGGAGAAGAACCATACAGCAGGGGTGCGGAACGAGAACATCATAAATGGATTGCCGCAAAATTGGACCGGAAATTTATCCCCTTTTTATCTGGCCTTCCTATCTCATTAACAAAAAGCTTTAATGGAATGCGGCTTCATTTTGTCCATTACCATTTAATCAAGGATGATCAATTTTTAGCCGTTGATAAAGAACCGACGGAAGCGAAGCTCGATGAATTCTATAAAACCAGCAATTATGACATCGTATGTTTTGGACACCATCACGTCATCCACCATTTTAAAACAAAAGAACGGCTCTATCTAAATCCAGGTGCACTGGGCTGCCAATTCAAACCGGCCGCCCCCTACGCCATTTTAACCATCAGTCCCACCGGCACCACCAATATCGAATTCAAAGAAATACCATACAACAACAAAGAATTTCTACTCGGATACCAAAAACTAAACGTCCCAGACGCCGAATACATACTTAAAGTATTTCATGGGAATCAGCAATTGCGGTGATATCGGTGACAGGCACCGTTCGTGGACAAAACGGCCTAATGTGTCCTCCTGTGGCGGACACTCGATTTTGCCTCTGATGAAACTAAAAAGAACTAGTGCAACCTAGTTCTTTTTAGCTGGCCATTTATTTTTTGGCAATTTCGATCAGTTCCTTTAATTCGTTTGTAAATCCCTTAACTACATGCTTTTCCACGACAGTGACAGGCACTCCCATAAATCCAAACTGTTCCACTTCCTTTTGATATTCAGGATTGATCGATACATCTCTTGTCTCAAATGGAATCCCTTCCTCTGTAAGGACTTTTTTGACCATTGTGCACTCGATGCAATCCTTCGTCGTATAAACGATTACTTGTTTGCTCATGATTCATTCCCCTTCTGCTCTTTCCAAACTGCTAGATTATCCTGATGTCTTTTTTTCAAATTGGTTAGAAAACGGTAGTTCTTTTCATGCAAAAACCCAGTAAATGCTTCCCCATTTTGTTCATTTTTCACAAGCGCCAAATATTCCTTTGAATCATTCAAACGTTTTTGGATTTCACTCACTTCTGCTGCTACACTGCCATGGCCGGTTATGACCACTAAATGATGATTCTCACTGAGCAGCCTCTGAACGGTCATCAAGGTTTTATCGTATTCCCGATAGCTATGATACACAAATGGAAATTCAATATCTGAAAGGTAATCGCCGGCAATTAGCAGGTTTAATGACTCCACAACAACGAATAAACCGTCATTATTGTGACCTATTGCATGATAAAATGAAAGCTGCGTATCCCCTATCATTAATTGCTGACCATCCTTTTCAATCGCGTGGTCAATAGTAGGATATTCAACCGGGTATGGGCGGGAAATATAAAAATCATCATCATATTTGATCAGATCTTCGATTTGCTTTTCCCTAAGCGGACTTTCTACAAACTCCCTGCTCGCAATTGTTTTTGCACCAGGGAAGTTAGGGTAGCCAACAATGTGGTCATAATCTGAATGGGTAAAAAAGAGATAGACGGGCCTTTCCCCTTTGATATTATCCACATGGAGACGAATTTCATCGATTTCATGGGGGAAATAGCCAGGATCGACGACAAGAACCATATCATGGGTACTGATAACCGTTGAATTTAATTGAAACATCGCACTTTGAAAAACGGTGACATTTTTTGTCTTATAAATAATCATTGTTTTCTCCTTTCAATTCAACACTAATTTGCATTTTATGACAAAGTAATGCGGGAAATGTCTGTTTTTGCGCTTTCCCGAGAAATCTTCGGAAATAAATTGTTTGCGCTTACATTCATAAACTATGCCGTATCTACTTTGCAACAAACCAACAGGCATAGCATTAGTTTAGTATATTTTCTAAATAATTGCCCACTCTCACATGCACAAAAGGACAAATTATTTATATTCATCCAGAATAATCCCCTCATTTTTACAATTTGTTAAAGCTACGTAATGGAATTATTGTGTTAATATTAATAATATTCCGACTCAAAGGAAATGAGGGAAACTAATGAGCTTTAAAGAAACACCCATTAATTTTAGACATGCGGATCCCTTTCTTTATAAAATGATTGCCAATAAGCTGCGGCAAGCGGGATGTGTTTTTGCCGAGGATGAAACACGAATGCTCCTTTCCTCGGCAAAAAGCCAGGAAGAGCTTGACTCCATGCTGGAAAGGAGAATGTCCGGTTTGCCCCTGGAACACATCATAGGCTGGAAAGAGTTCTGCGGCATACGAATAGCGGTGGACCCGGGTGTCTTTGTCCCCCGCCGTCGATCTGAGTTTTTAGCCCTTCAGGCCGCCACCCTCCTGATGCCAGGAGACGTGGTGCTTGACTTGTGCTGCGGTACGGGCGCTTTAGGTTTTGTCTTGGCTGAAGTTCAGGAAGATATCAAGTTATTCGCCGTTGATATCGACCCGGCAGCGGTGAAGTGCGCCCGGAGAAACATCACATCCGTTGGTGGACATGTGTATGAAGGGAACCTCTATGAGCCTTTGCCAGCGAGTTTAAAAGGAAACGTCAATGTCCTTGTCGCAAACGCCCCTTACGTACCTACCGAGGTGATCGGACTTTTACCCGCGGAAGCCCGAATTCATGAGGCTCGAGTAGCACTTGATGGCGGCTCGGATGGGCTTGACGTCCAGCGACAGGTGGCCGCTGCTGCCCCCTTTTGGCTTGCACCAGGCGGTCATCTTCTAGTCGAAACAAGTGAAAAGCAGGCACGGCAGACCGTTGAGATTTTTGCTCAAAACGGGCTAATGCCTATAGTGGTAAACGACGAAGATTTGGATGCCACTGTTGTGATTGGCACTAAGCCCTCCCTATGAAACTAAAAAAAATCCTTCATAGACTCTATGAAGGATAAATCATACTGCTTTTAGAAATTCACAAATGCCTGCTTAGCATTAAGCGGGTTTTTTACCACCTTATTGTCATATAACCATTTTGCAACATTGGACCAGACCGCCAAGTCCTGATGACCGAATGTTACATTTTTTCCATCCATTAACGGCAGAAGAATCTGTAAGCTTTTCGTTTCCACCCCTTTATCTAATGGAGACGTTTTGTCTTCATGCTGCATTAAGATCGAAAGACCTTCCGCTGGGTGCTCCTGAACAAATTGCTGCCCCTTCCTTACCGCGGCCATAAACTTTTTAAACATCTCAGGCTTTTCTTTTAATTCCTTATCACTGGCAGTAAAAACTAATTCATAATAATCTGGCACTCCAAAATCTGCAGGATTGAATGTTCTCATGGGGTGCCCCTCTTTATCTAACAATAATTTCTCATGGTTTATATAACCGCCGATTAGGGCATCGGTCTTTTTCGTTGCCATGGCGGGAATGAGGTCCCAGCCAACATCGACCATTTTCGGTCCTTGCGGGTTACCTCCATCAGTTTTCACCATCGTTTGAATAATCGCTTCATCTAATGGAATCGATGGATAACCTACGGTTTTTCCTGCTAAATCCTTTGGTGATTTTATCGGCCCTGCTGCAGGAACCATCAATGTATTGAGCGGATGGCGGACAATCGCTCCAAAGGATTGAACGGGAATATTTTCGCCGCGGGCGATGAGAACCTGCGGCTGATAGCTGATCGCCATATCGACTTGGTTGGCTGCCACGAGTTTAAGAGGATCGTTCGTATCGGCAGGCATCTTAATATCGACATCGAGACCGTTTTCTTTGAAGTAGCCTTTTTCTTGTGCGACGTATAAAAACGAATGGACGGCGTTTGGATACCAATCCAGCATTAAGCTTACTTTTTGAAGTTTTTTGTCAGAAGCATTACTGCTATTCCCAGTGCTGCAAGCGCTCAACAGGACAACGACCAGACTTAACATAATTAATAAACTTTTTTTCATTGAAATGACTTCCTTTATCTTAATCTTTTTTTCAATACTAATTTTTCTAAAAATCCTATTAATAAAAAGAGGATAATTCCTAATAATGATAGGAGAAATATCGCGGCAAATACGGCATCTGCCTGCATATTTCCTGACATTCGCCGGCTGAAATAGCCCAAGCCAACACTGGCGCCGAGCCATTCCCCGATCGTTGCACCGACTACACAGTACACAGCGGACAACTTCAAGCCGGAAAAAATCGAGGGCAATGCCATAGGGATCTCGATTTTTTTAAAAATCTCCCATCTGCCGGCTCCCATTGTCAGCAGCAATTCGCGGTATTCATTCGCCCCGACCTTCAAACCGTCATAGGTGCTTACCACAATTGGAAAGAAAGCTGTTAAGATGGTAACGGCAATTTTACTCCATATCGAATAACCGAACCACATAATAAAAATTGGTGAAATGGCAATTAACGGAACCGTTTGCGAGATAACTAGAAACGGATAAAGAATCTTCTCCAACCTTTTGAAAAAATGCATGCTTACACCCAATAATGTGCCGCCGATCATGGACAGGCCAAAACCGATCAAGACTTCATTTAATGTTGCAGGCAAATGTTCTTCCAACAATATCTCTCTGTTATCTACCAACGATTTCCATATAGAAGTGGGAGCCGGCAATATGAAAGCAGGTATTTTCCCATGCGCTACCACCCATTGCCAGCTGCTGGTGATCACCACAATCACTAATAAAAACATGCCATATTCTTCTATCCATTTTTTCCATCTAGCTTTCATGGCGAATCAGCAGCTCCAATTCTTTTCTCAAATCGATAAAATCTGATTGATAAATCTGTTCCATACTTCTTGGTCGTGGCAAATGGATTATGACTTCCTTTATCTTCCCGCCGCTTGTCTTCGGCAGAAGGTAAATCCGGTCGCTTAACAAAATGGCTTCCTCCAGGTCATGGGTAATGAACATAACCGTCTTTTGTAAAATTCCCCATAATTCTAATAACCAGCCGTGCATGTTCCGTTTTGTCAGGGAGTCCAGAGCTCCAAAAGGCTCATCTAATAATAAAAGATCCTTATTCGTCATGATCGTACGTAAAAAAGCAGCGCGCTGCCTCATTCCACCTGACAATTCATGGGGATAGGCTTTTTCATATTCTGATAGACCAAACCGTTCTAACCATTCCCTCACTTCTGCCATTTTCTCAAGCTTGTTTTCTTTCGATAGCTCTACAGGGAGGAGGATATTTTCCATGATGGTTCTCCATGGTAAAAGAAGATCCTTTTGCGGCATATAGCCTACTTTACCTAATCGGTCCTTGGACTCCTTCCCCTCAATCCAAATTTGTCCCTCATCTTGCTCAAGCAATCCGGTAATCAGCTTAAAAAGGGTGCTCTTCCCCGATCCGCTTGCCCCGATGATGGAAACAAATTCTCCTGCTTTTACTTCCAAGGAAACCTTTTGAAAAATTGATTTCGAACCGTTCTCACTTGGGAATACATATGATATGTCTTTCACAGATAACATCGATGAGTTAGACAGGCCACTCGCCCCCTTTGTATACCATATCCCAGAACATGTACTCAAAGCGGGAGGTTGTCAGGAAATGTTCCTCCAGGATCGCCAGGTCCCGATCGGGTTTCCCTTCGGTCAATTCGTTTAATAAATCAATTAACCAAGCTGCCAATGTTCCAAATTCATCGGATGAATACATGGTAATCCACTCGCCATATAGCGGGTGTTCGCCTGAGCCTGGATAGGTTTTGGCGAGCATTTTTCCAATCTCCCAATAGCTCCACATGCAAGGAAGGAGGGCAGAGATTAGTTCTTCCAATGAACCATTCTGCGCAACATTTAACATGTAACGCGTATAAGCTAAGTTGATAGGAGCAGGCTCCTCTTCTTCCAGCTGCTGAAGGGTAATGCCAAACCGCTCCGCATATTGACGGTGCAAATCCATTTCGCCATGCAGTGTTTCATTTAAAAGGCCTGCGAATTTTCCCATCGTCTCAAGATCTCTGGCCTTCACGGCTCCGAAGGCAAACAGCTTGGAATAATCAATTAGAAATACATAGTCCTGCTTCATATAACGGATAAACGATTCAACGGGTAAATCCCCTTTGCCCAATCCCGTCACAAATGGATGCTGGTGGGTTTTTTCCCATATTTCTGAAACTTTTTCCAAAAGAGTTTGAGAGAACTTCATTGATGCGCTTCCTTTCTGGTGTTGCACCATTCAGCGATAAAGGCGGCAAGTACTTTTGTAAAATCGAGCAATTGACCGATCTCAACCTTTTCATTCACCGCATGGGCATCCTCTAATTTACCTGGTCCAAAAATAACCGTTGGGATCCCTGCCCGCCCCAGCCAGCCTGCATCTGTAACAGTTGTGGACATTCCGACAGAGGCGGATTGCCTTAGCATTTTTTGATACGAATGGACCAATGCCTGAGTTCCAGCCTGATCAGGGTCAATTTCTAACGAAGGAAAAATTTCCCCACGGTCGACAATCATGGATTTGCCTCCCCAAACAAATTGCGGAGGGTTCTCCCTTAGCCATGGATCTGCCGCTGCGACTGCACCAATATGATTTTCAATTTCTTGAATAATCTCTTGATAATCTTCATTTGGATAGAAATGAACGGTTACCCACAGCGCACAACGATCTGCTACAAACGCTGCATGCCTGCCGCCTTCAATAACAGCAGGATTAATGGTATTTGAGCCGGGAGGAAAACCCTCATAAGTTTTCGTCACGGCCCAGTGGCGTTCAAGTTCTTGAAGGCCTGTGACGATTTTCATCATTTTTTCGATGGCGCTCGCTCCATTCATACCACCGCCGGCATGAATCATTTTTCTGCGGAGACCATCATGGTATGTTTCTTTGCTTTGTACCGTAATCCAACCGGTTATGACGCCACCCTGCCCTTGGATCTGCAAGTCACTTGTATCGACAACGACCGCAAAATCTCCAGTATATCCTCTTTCCGTACAAGCGAGTGTACCCGCTTCCCCTGCTTCTTCTCCGATGACGGATTGAAACTGAAGATCGCCGTTTAACGTGATGCCAAGTTCTTTTAAGAGTTTAATAGCAATGAGTGAGGCGGCGATGCCGCCCTTCATATCGGCAACACCGCGGCCATAAATATAGGGACCTTGAATGGTTGCAGAAAATGGGGAATTGTCCCACTCTTGATCGTCACCGACTTCGGCAACATCGATATGTCCATTAATGATCAAGCTGTTGTATTGTCCTGGTGTTTCTCCCTGTAAATTACCGACCACATTAGGGTCACCAGGGTAAACATCCCATTTGTCCGTTTCAAACCCCAATCCTTCCAAATACCCTTGAATAAAATCCTGTACTTCATTCGTATTTCGGGCAGGAGGACTAACGGTCGGAAAAGCAACCAGTCTTGTTAAAAGATGGATTAATTCCGATTTCCTAGCCTCTACCTCGATTGATATTTTTTCAAACAGGTCCTCAGAAATCATTACTTCACCCCACTTTAAGCGAATTTGCCAACATTGTCTTTTAATGCTTTGGCAGCTTCAGCGGGTGATGTAGCGTGGCTGATTGCCGTAATGATGGAAACACCATCTGCACCCGCCTGTACGACTAAAGCAGCGTTTTCAATCGTTATTCCTCCAATGCCAACGATTGGAAAATCTATTCCTTTTTTCCGTAATGTTTCAATGAGGTCAGTGCCACTAGATTCCTTTGCATCCTCTTTTGTTTTCGTTGGAAAAATGGGTCCAATACCAAAATAATCTGCGCCCTCTTCCATTGCAGCTGTTGCTTCTTCTGGCGTATGGACGGAAACGCCAAGGATTTTATCGCAACCAATTCTTTCTCTGACCGTTTTCACTGGTTCGTCCTCTTGGCCAATATGAACACCATCCGCATTAAGGGCCATCGCAAGCTCAATATCATCATTGACAATGAACGGGATATTGTGATCCTTGCAAATCCTTTGAAGTTCTTTAGCCAGGGCTAGTTTGGCTGTTCCCGTTAAGGCATCGGCACCTTTTTCACGAAATTGAAAAAGAGTAATGCCCCCTTCAATTGCCTCTTTTAATACTTCTTTCGGATCCTTCAGACAGTTGGGGCTGCCCATAATAAAGTAGACTTTTAAAGCCTGCCGCAATGCTTGTTCAGTGGTTAGTAGCATGATGTGTCGGACTCCTTTCTTGTATTTCGATAGGCCCAATGATTGGTCGGCCCATGGCCATGACCAATATTGATTTGTTGTTCGATGGCCGCTTGGATAAAATCCTTTGCTTTGCAAACGGCCTCATAGACTGATGCCCCTTTTGCCAGCTCCGCTGTGATGACGGCCGAAAAAGTACACCCGGTTCCATGCGTGTTCTTTGTGTCGATTCGTTTGCTCTTAAAGGTATAAAATTCCGTCCCATCAAATAATAGATCCGTAGATTCAGTCTGATCTTCATCATGACCGCCTTTGATGACGATATTTTTTACGCCGTAATCCCAAAGTCGCCTTGCCGCCTCTTTCTTTTGATCGTCCGTTTGAATCGTCATTCCCGTTAATTCCTCTGCCTCAGGAATGTTCGGAGTAATGACCTTTGAAAGTGGCAGCAGATAGCGCTTCATAGCAGAAATGGCCTCCAGCTGCAGTAAGGATGCGCCTCCTTTAGCGATCATGACAGGGTCAACGACGACATTTTCCCATTGATACTGCTGAAGTTTTTCTGAAACAGCTTCAATAATTTCCGCATTAAAGAGCATACCGGTTTTAATGGCATCCGCACCGATATCTTCTCCGATCGATTGAATTTGTTTGGCAACAGCTTCCGCAGTCATCGGGTAAACCGCCTGAACTCCAAGTGTGTTTTGGGCCGTAATGGCGGTCAACGCTGACATTCCAAAGACTTCTAATTCTTGAAAGGTCTTAAGGTCTGCTTGGATTCCTGCGCCGCCTCCGGAGTCGGATCCGGCAATCGTTAAGGCTTTTTTCATGATGGTTTCCTCCCTAGAGTTTTCTAATAGAACTTGATTGTACGATATCTTCGTTTGAAACCTGTGCCAATTGGTTTAAAAACTCGATTTGGAAGCTGCCTGGTCCTTGTTCAACCGTTTTTGCCGCAGCTTTTTCAGCCGCAATTCCGTAATAGGTTAATGCTGCGACAGCTGCCGTTAGTAAATCTTTTTCCACACCGGCAAATGCGCCGATCACAGAGGTTAATAAGCAGCCGGTGCCTGTCACCTTTGTTAGAATTGGATGTCCATTGGCAACAACATAGGTGGTAATCCCATCCGTTACGACATCCTCTTTGCCAGTGATGACGACAACCGTATTCATTTTGGAAGCAGCCGTTTTCGCCAAGTCTACGATATTTCCTTTAACGGCCCCCGCATCAACACCCTTGATTTCCCAGTTTTCACCGGCCACATTGGCAATCTCAGCTGCGTTTCCTCGTATGATTGAAACGTTCAGCTCTTTCATGATTTTTTGTGCGGTTTCCGTCCGGTAAGGAGTAGCCCCTGCTCCAACTGGGTCAAAAATGACAGGGACACTATGTTCATTGGCAGATTTACCAGCAATGATCATCGACTCAACATTCTGAGGATTCAATGTCCCAATATTTAAAACGAGTGAACTCGAAATTTTCGCCATATCCGCGACCTCTTCGGCTGCATAGGCCATAACGGGCGATGCGCCAAGTGCCAAGAGTCCATTTGCCGTAAAATTTGTCACAACCACATTGGTGATATTATGTACAAGCGGGTTTACCTCCCTCACTTTTTGTAACGCAGCAATAATAGATGTTTTTTCCATGTTTGTTTTCCTCCTAATTTATATTGAAATTGATAAGGTTGTTTTTCCTTTAGGAAGTTCGGGCCGCCAATTTTTACAAATAAAAAGCCAGATCCATAACAGGACCCGGCTGGCACGTGAGCAACACAAAAATTCGCTTGCTACTTTCCTACGCTGGTATAATCCAGATCAGGTCCGAAGGGTTAAAAATGTCGCCATTTTCTCTCAGCCCGCTAAGCAGGCACCCCTAGTAGATAACACATATCAAATTAGCTTCATCATACCCCTATAAACTAATTAAGTAAAGAAATAAATAATCACAATAATTCTCCTAATTTACAATAAAAGGGGAAGTGTCCATCCTGCACGGACAAACGGGGAAGTTTGTCCTTTTGTGGTGCCTGTCACCAAAAAAAGCTTTTGTAGATGGCTGTAGTTTTGGCTGTGGTTTGGTTGTATAATATTTTTAGATATTTATAGTGGGTTTGGTGGAGGCTTATGCGAACGTTTAATGAGAAGATTAGTATTTATCATGGGATGGTTTCGACTATTGCTGTGAATCTTGCGGGGAATTTTTATCCGATTTTTGCGATTTCTATTTTGAATGCATCGAATTATCAGGTAGGCCTGATCAGTTCCCTTCCGCCTTTGGTTGCTTTGATCATGACGATTCCAACTGCGATGATGTTCAACCGGTTAGAGCAGCAGAAGAAAACGGTGGCCGTTTCTGTTTTATGGGCTCGATTGATGTTTTTGTTATTAATAGGTGTGGTTTACCTTTCTACTTCATACCAGGCGTGGACTTTTTTAATCATCATTGCCTTAATGAATATTCCCGGCACCGTATCAAACATCGGCTGGCAAACGCTGATTAGCGGCATGATTAAAGAAGAACGGCGTGGAACATTTTTCAGTGACCGCAATCGATTGTTAACCGTTGTTGGCATGATTTCAACCCTCATTATCGGAATAATCATGAAAAAACAGACCTATAACGTTTCGGCCTATCAGTGGTTATTTTTTGCCACTTTCCTTTTTGGCTTAGGAGAAGTTTATTTCTTAATGAAACACCGGGAAAAAAGTCAACCCAAGTCGAATTTGCAAAACAAAAATTCTTTGATGAATTGGACCATCTTTAAAGATCATGGGTACAAATGGTTCCTTATTGCGGCCCTATGTTTTAATTTCACATGGCAGATGTCTTGGGGAATTTTTAATATTTATAATGTAAAATATGCACATGCCACGATTTTGTGGATCAGCCTCTTTTCAGTCGGGAATCAGTTAGTCCAAATTTTCACCTTCCCATTATGGAAAAAATGGGCCGACCAAAAATCAAACACTTTAATGTTGGTTTGGGTTGCACTTGGAATGGCACTAGCTCCATTTTTAACAGTCCTGTCAACAAATCTAATCTATTTAACTATTATTCAAATGCTTTCAGGATTTTTTGTATCCGGAACATTGCTCCTCCTTTTCAATTTACTCCTGGAGCAATCTCCAAAGGAGACCAGAACCTATTGCATTACCACCTATAATGTCCTTTTATCCTTTGTGGCCTTTATCTCGCCGCAAATTGGCATCTGGCTATTAGATGCAACCGGCATCCAAAAATCAATGGAGTTAAATTCCGTTTTAAGGGGCATCAGCGCATTGGTTTTCTTGCTCATGTATCTAAAATCCATTAAGCAAGATAAAGCGTTGCTAATAAAAAGTAAGGCCTAATTTATTAAAAGGAGAAATGATGTTGAAAGAGTTTGTTTATCTAATCAGACCAACCCGGGAAAATTTTATGGATACCATGACTCAAGAAGAATCTGAGATCATGGACCAGCATTTTGATTATTTGAAAGATCTTTTAGAAAAAGAACAGCTTATTATGGCAGGACCTTGTTTGGACGCCGCCTTTGGAATCTGTGTGATTGCGGCAGATTCATGGGATTCCGCACAAAAAATCATGAAAAATGACCCCGCCGTTTCCAATGGGGTCATGAATAGTGAATTACATCCATATCGTGTCTCGCTTTTGCAGGGACGTTAGGAAAAGTCGGAGTTCCGGCTTTTCTTTTTTTCGTTCAAGCCTCTTCAAATGCATATCCAAGCAATTGCTTCTTTTTAAACTTCAATTCTTCCATTATTTTTTCATAGTTTTTCTTTTCAATGACAAGCTGCTGTTTTCTTGTTTCGATCATCCTTTGAACTTCCTTAGGACTTGGACCCCCTTGGATTGATCTAATTTCAATAAAGTAAGCAGGGGAAATGATTTTGTTCCAAACCTCATCCGTTAGAGTGACATCGGCATAACCTTTTATCATCATATTAATTTCATCAACGTCCCAGTCATAAAGTTCTTTTTCCTGCTTGGCTGTTGTTTTAGCGATGAAACTAGCGATCGTATGTGCTTTCCGAAATGGAAGTTGGTAATCCCGTACAAGCGTATCTGCTAATTCTGTTATCGTAATACATGATTTTGCTGCCATTTTCTTTGCATGTTCTTTATTTATTTCGAGTGTGGCAATGACGGCATACATCAGCTTTAAAACGCGGTTTGCCTTGTTAAATGCCCTGTATAAGTGCGGCTGAAGATCGTCTTCTGTATCAACGATATCGCCAAACGGTGTGTTGTGGATCATTTGCATGGCTGCTAATGCGTCGCTGTAAGCGCTCGAGGCAATGGCCCGTGAATGCTCAATCGATACCGGATTCCTTTTTTGCGGCATAATGCTGCTTACTTGGACATAAGGGTCAGCGACATGAAAGGTCGCAAATTCCCGGGTCACGTGCTGGAGAAAATCCTGAATCCACCTGCCTGTATTCACCATGCAAGTCATAATCGCCGTTGCCGTTTCTGTTAAATAATCGGCTCCTGCAACAGCGTCATATGAGTTTTCGATTATTTTATCAAATCCTAATAATTCACACGTCCGCATGCGGTTAATCGGGAACCCGGTAGTCGTGAAGGCTGCGGCACCAAGCGGAGATTGGTTAACCCTTTTATAGGCTGACCATAAACGTCCTATGTCCCGCTTCATAACATCATAGATGGCCAAAAAATAATGCCCGACAGTCGTCGGCTGGGCCGGTTGGGTATGGGTATATCCTGTTAAAATGGTTTCTTTATGAAGCTCGGATTGCTCTAATAACACTTCAGATAATTGGTACCCTTGATGGATCATTTCTAAAAGGTGGCCCCTAAGAATCATGCGATACATCGCGACACCCATATCATTGCGGCTGCGGCCGATGTGGATTTTCCCGGCCAATTCCTCGCCCATTTCCTCTGAAATTTTTGCCTCCATCATAAAGAATAAATCCTCAAACTGCGGTTGATAGGAAAGCGCTGCCGGATCCGTTTCTGCCACTTTATTAATGCCCGAGAGGATCCTTTTTGCTTCGTCTTTTTTCAATATTTGCTGTTCAGCGAGCATGATGGTATGGGCCCGGTGAATATCAAACATCGCATGAAATAGGAAGTCCCTTTGGTCATTAAAAATGGGAATCAGCAGTTCTTCCGCGTAGGTTTTTCCTGGAAAAGCATTTCCGTCGTTCTTGATAAATTCCTTTCGTTTACTCATACATTCCACTCCGTCTTTTTGCTTTCAAAAGCCCATATATAATCCTATGTTATTCCTTTCGAGATGGTTTCACTGTTGCCTCTGCACTTGTCACCTTTCTGGTCATAAATTCATATTTATTTAGGAAGGGATTGATTGGTTTGGGGGACTTTTCATGATAAAAGTTGGCGGTGAGGTTAAGAAGCCTCAGGAGTTGTTTCATTATATTACTGATCCGGTACAGAGGATTATTTTAAAACAAATGGCAGCATATGATGTTGTTTATGAATATTTAACGGTTGATTATCTAAAATTTGAACTATTATTTCGCATCAACACCTTAAAGGCAGCCCAGGCTCTGAACAAAAGCGGTGCAAAGTTTACAACCTATTATTATGCAATCTGCAATCGAAAGTATTGGGATCGTTTAGCGAATGGCGGGTTTCTAATAAAAGATAATATTAGTCCCTCCACTGCCATTTTGGATATTCTTAGAAATGGGCCAAAATATGCATTTGAATGTTCGACGGCCATTGCTATTTGCTTATATATCGCAACCGTTTATTCCATTGGTCCAGAATTATTTGATACCTATTTTCAAAGGCTATATTTATATGATTGGCAATTTGATGAGGACCTCTCCGTCCTTCCAAAAGACGGAGATGATTTTATAATAGGGGATGTTCTGCATTTTAATAACCCTGATTTTGATCCCAGACTGCCGCATTGGCGCGCTGAAAATGTTATTTATTTTGGCGATGATCGATTTTTTGGTCACGGAATCGGCATCCGAAATGCCAAAGCGTTTATTGACTTTCTTAATAAAAAAAGAAAACCGAATCCGAGGCAATCTGCATATTTAATGCGACAAGTAACAAGACCTAATTATCAAGCCATTTATAATTTGAGATTTCAAAGCTAGCCTTTCAGAAATCATACAGATTCTCACAAACACGCATAATGTCCGCCTGAGGTGGACATTATGCGTGTTTTGTCTTTTTGCGGTGCCTGTCACCAAAAATGTCACAAAAAAAGGTATTTCGTTACACGAAACACGGTGCTATAATTATAATCGGTTTTTAATTTGCTCATATTGGAAAGGTATGTGTTTAACATCATGTCGATGCGTAAAAATAAAGCATTAATCAGTTTATTTTTGGTTTCTATTTTATGGGGATGTAATTATCCGGTTAGTGCTTACCTGCTGCATGGCTTCTCACCTGTTTTTTTATCAACGGTTCGGATTTGTTTTACTTCTCTGTTTCTCATCATTGTTGCCCTTTGCCGAAGGGGTGTTAGAAGGCTTACGTCACAAGAATGGAAGTATTTAATCGGGGTCGGCATTTTTGGTACGCTTTTGAACCAAACTTTTTATTTTACAGGACTTCACCATACTACACCTGCGAACGCTTCTTTAATCCTTGCTTTATCACCCATTGCGACGATTTTATTGGAACGAGCTATTTTTAAAGTGAAGTTAACTGTAAAAAAATCGTTAGGTGCCATTATTAGTTTAATAGGCGTTTTTTCGATCATTGGCGTTGCTTCTGGCTCAATGGGGGTTTCGTTTGGAGATTTAAATATTGTCGTCGCTATGCTTTGTTTGTCTATTAGTCTTTTATATATTCGACGTTTGTCTAAAACATTGAATTCTTACGTGATTACGGTTTACGCAACTGTATTGGGAAGTGTCCTGATGATTCCGGCTGCAGGTGTGGAGAATCTTGTGAGCGGGTCAGTCATCAGCCATTCACCATCCATGTGGATCCTATTAATTTGCGCCGGTATTCTTGCACAAGGCATCGCTGGTTTTTGGTGGAATAGCGGCGTTTCGGAAGCCGGAGCGGGAACAGCATCTATGTTCATGAATATCCAGCCCTTCGTTGCCATTATCGCTTCCCATTTTATTTTGGGTGACCGAATACTTCCCATGCAAATTTTAGGTGGCATTTTAGTCCTACTTGGCGTATTCATTGCAAATCTTCCAACCGTTAAACCAATGGTTCCAAATGTAACCAATAAAAGTGTATAAACAAAAATATGGCCACCTGGTGTGGTCATTTTTTTTGCTTCAAACCTCACTTTAAAATAGGCTGTCCCATTTTTCTATTATCGTGATATCCGTTTAAGCCTGTCCACCAATTCCACATATACTAAGCTTTGTAAGGGCCCCTTATATTAATTTTGAAAAAGGAAAGGGGGTAGTGAATTGACTTTTTCTCTTGCGACTTTCCTTGTTGTAGTAGTCTTATTGGTTGCATTGCTGCTTGCAAGCTTGCTAAATGTTGACCAAGCTCCAATTTTAGCTGCTATTTGTGCAACATTGGGCTGCAGCTAATCCCTTTTTGCGCCAAAGGCTCTGCACTTGTTTCATCTAGAAAAAAATGCAGTACCATTCAATGACTCTAGAAGGTTATTTGAATATTAAAATAGCCTTCTAGGGTTTTTCAAAAAAGATATTCAAGAATTCAATACACATTCGGCTGTAAATTAATATCATAAGGTATGGATTTAAAATTAAGTATGTAAAGGTGGGCTAAATAATGGATGAACCCAAAAATGAGAATAACGCTTCTTCAATCAGTAATGAGTTAAATAAGGAAGCTATTATGAATCTCGCTAACAATCTAACAAAAAATGAAAATACGATTGATATGAGCTCGATTATGAGAATGGCAACCAATCTTCTAACAGATAATTCCCTTTTGAACTCAGTTAAAGAATTGGGGAATGTTAATAAAGCTCCCGCTCAGGACGAAGCAACGACAAACGATAACCAGAATAACAAAGAAATAACAGCAATATTTGAACAAATGGAGAAACTGATGGATGAGATTTCAAAAATGAATAAAAATCTTATGGCCGTTTTAGAACAAAATGAACAATTAATAAAATTAATGCAACCGAATGACAAGTCGGAGAAAAAAAGGAAAAAGTACTAATTGAAAATCACCCAAATTAAAAACCTTGAGAAATCAAGGTTTTTAATTCGTAAAAAATAGTTTAAATATCTCCTTTATATTGTTTGCCTAAATATTTTTTCGTTTCATTTTTTTCTTCAATTTCCAAAGGAAATGCTGCTTCCTCATTAACAGATGGAAAAACTTTTTCTTCATCGTTTCGTGGCAGCGCCTTCGCGTCCACCAGCTGCTCAAGCTTATTTATTCTTTCAATTAATAGATGATGTTCTTGTTCTGCGATTCTACCCTTCGAAGAGTAGTACGGGTCTCTTTCCCACCAATCCATTCCAATTTCCCGTGCCTTATCCACAGAAGCTACGAGGAGCCTGATTTTTATTGTCAGCAGGTCTACATCTGCCAACGATATTTTAATATCCCCTGCGATCACCACTCCCTTATCGAGAATTTTTTCTAAAACTTCGAGTAAATTGGTTGTTTGGGGTCCATTTTGAATGGGCATTAAATCTCACCTCCGCGATTCTTTACAGCAATTTTCCAAGCGGCCCCAGTTCAATATTCAAATCTTCCTTTTCTAAGCCAAAAACCCTTTTTAATTCTTCCATTTTTTCTTCCAGCCTCATTAATGTTAAACCCAGTTCCTCTAATTGATCGTCAGTAAGCGAATCATTCTCAACTCTTCGCATTGCCTGTCTTTCCATTAACTGGCGCAGAAGCTCGATGATCGTTAAGACTAACTTTGCTAACCCCTGCTCCACTTTATTTGAGTCCAGTAATATTCGTTCCACCTGCGATTGCCTCCCTAGCAAATTTGCGGTTGTTTGTTCCAAAGGCAGTTTCAATGGATGAAATAAGCAGCTGTAGGTCCACCAATATGAGGTCAATATTGGCAATCGATATGACGATTTCCCCTGTAACCACAACACCGGTATCAATAATTCCATCCAAAAGATCTAATAGGGTCATTTCTTTATTTTCAAATGGATGAAATTGTTCCATTACGAAGACTCCATTTTTGAAAAATGATAAGGCGGCCACGGTCCCGTTATTTGGATCATACATCCCATTTCCTCGAACCCCTGTTCAACTTCTTTCATTTTTTCTAAAAACGAATCGATATTCCTTGCCTCTATTAAGTAATCACAATTGATAATCATGTCATCTTTTCTCTCCGTTACCTCTTTTCCCCAATTCCTCCGTAAATTTGTTTCGGAAACGAAGGATGTTACCTGATCATTTATCTGGCGGCACCATTTCGATTGTTCGATTTCAAATTGATCCGCAATCAGACTTTCCAGCTTCTTTTTCATTAAAAACTGTTTCCCTTTTGGCATAAATGCCAGTTTTTCTTTTAACTCTAAAACTGCTGCATTTTTCTCCATTACGTAAGCCAACGCTTTACTTTTGTGACAAAACATTTTTACATTCCATTCTTGCTTATCCTTAAGCGCTAATAATCTTTGATGAATTCTTTCATACCGATTGGCTACTAAGCTTTCAAAATTCATCTCATTTTGATAAATGGTACAAAAGGACATCGGAATGATCGTAAAATGCTGGGAAATATTTGAGATAACTTCATGATGATGAAATGCTTTTTCTTTTAGCCATTCTGCATCTTTTAATTGAAGGTTTATATGCTGTTGTGAATAATTATTAGAATCCACCAGGGTCATAATCGCGGCAACATCTTTATACAATTTAACCGCGATCATTCGTTGATCGATTCCCAAAATAGAAGGAACCTCTGACTTTTGAAGTTCCTCTGCTAAAATGAAACCGTATATATATAGAAAATCCATTTCAAGCTTTATGTTTGTCATACTTCCTCCTCCAAACTATTCACTATCAATCTGATTCTTTTCACGTTCTTTGGCTATTTTATATCTATTAAGGAGTTCTTCTTCTTTCGCAATATATGTTTCTTCGTCCATTTCCTCCATTTCAAACATCATATGCAATTCGACAAGCTGTTGTTGCAAGTACGGAATATTGTAAAGCTCCTGGTCAACCTCTTCCTGGATTTTTTCCCCAAGTTTGATTAACGAACGGAATGGCAAGGTAAACAATTTATGAATCATGACTTTCCCTCAATCCTTAAACGAATATTGACAAAATTATAGGCTGGCCATGGACCTGAATATTTAAAATCCACTTTATCCTGCCAGACTTCATATAATTCATTCACCTTCTGATCAAAGGATTCTTCCTGATCTTTTTCCACTAAAAAAGCGGAATTCAAAAGGATTTTTCCTGGTATTGTACGATTGAGTTTCCCTGCTGCTGCAAGCTCTAATAATGGTTCGTATATCTCTTTCTCCACTCTATTTTCGAGAAGCATAACAAAATTTTGAGCATGTTCCCCTATTTCAATCTGTTCATAAAAAGAGCCCGGAGCTGCAAGATCCTTCTTTGCGTTTTTCCATTCATTTAGTAATGGATCCTTTTTCATTTCCTGCTCAATCCAATCTTTTTTTGCTTGGACCTTTAAGCCCACCTCGATCTTGTTTTCTAATTCGGAAAATAATTTATCAAGTTCTTCATACAAATGTTTCGTAATAAGAATGACATCCTCCTCTGAATGAAACACATTTCCAAAGCTCATAGGGATTATCGTATATTGCTTCATCACGTTTGAGATGGTCGATTGATGGGCCAATAAATTATTCCTTACCGGTAAAACCTCATCATCCACCCTTGCTGCTACCATTGCTACATCTTGGTGGTGTATCGTATATACCTCGTTTTCTTGTCCATTTAAGAGGACAGTTCCAAATTGTATGGGTTTTTTTTCTTGAATAGCACAGAATACATACACACCATTTTTTGATGTCATAGCTGTTCTTCCTTTCTCAGCAATTCCTTGATAATTAAGTCTCGAACTGCATCACGTCCAAGATCGGGATTCCCTTGTTTAACTGCTCTTGATAACAAATCCAAGCAAAGGTCTTGAAAGGCTTTATTTTCCGGCTGGACGGGGATATCTGCAATTTTGGCAATTGTCCCAACCATTAAGGATGACCGTAAACTTGGACCATTCCCATTCGAAAAAGATCGTAACCTTGAAACGAGCGTCACTATTATTTGGGCGTCCTGTTTGTTTAAACCTATTTTCTTTTGAAGGATTTCCATCTCTGTTTGATTGTCACAAATATCTAAGCTGATGGTGATCAATCGATCCATCAGTGCGTTTTGGGTGTGAAAGGTTCCAGCATATTCATCCGGATTACTTGTAAAGATAATGGAGAAATCAGGATGGCTTTTTATAGCTGATTCCTTCCCTTTCCCATATATAGGGAGAACTTTTTCTTCCAAAAGGGCTAGAAATATATTATTCGTTTCAGGAAGGGAACGTGAAAACTCATCGTAAATCACGACATGTCCATTTTTTACTGCCTCTACAAGCTGGCCATTGATCCAAAGCGGTTTGATTTCTTGGCTCAGTTTATAAACGGAATGAATATAATTATCAACCACTTCTTTTTTGGTAATTCCATAATATTGACCTAACAGATCCTTATTTGACAATTCATGATGTCCCCGGATGATGGTAATGGGCCTGTTTAATTGGCTGGCAATAAAGTAAGCCAAACTCGTTTTTCCTACTCCCGATGGTCCAACAAAATGGACTGGATATCCTGCTTTCATGTATTTAATCGCTCTTGCGATAATGTCATCGAAAAAAGCAGTTTTCACAAATCCACCGGACTCCTCTTCTTTCATTGAATGATTCAATATCATTCCTCCTACTTTCATAAGATAATTTCAAAAAAATGAGCCAAGGCTTATGACGATCCTTAGCTCCCACTTACAAACTATTTATAGTGCAGCCTCGACACCGACTTCCTCCCCAGCACTTTGAGATTGATTATTTAGAAGTCCTACCGCCTTTGCATATTTTAACCACGTATCAACGCTGGCAATAACAATTCGACCATCAATCGTAAGCAACTCGATCCCTACTAATGAAACACGCAGCCATAAGTCGATTACAACCCCTTTATCCAATATGCGGTCAATTACTTCAGCAAGGCTTGAGGAGTCTACACTCTTTTGAATAGCAGCCATAAAATCCCCTCCTTCCATTAGCTGTACCAAAGGGAGACCTGTATAAGATATTCCTAATTTTCAACTCTGGTGACGCCACACTCTCCTTTATGACAGCAGAATTCTTCGTTAATAACGAATTCATATATTATATGAAAATAGTAATTTCATCGTGTGGACAAACACTCATTCATTTGAGAGGATATATTTTTCTTTATTAAGAATTACTTCAAGTGTAACTTTTTGGAAGGATTCAAAGGAGCCACTCTAACAGAAGAAAATAGAGTAGGCGCATGAGAAATTTCATGCGCCTCTCACAGATCCGTACGTGCGGGTCATCGCATACGGCTCCTCCACTTTATCCCCTTTGGGGATGTAGTTCGTTGTATATGTCTAAAAGAAAAACAAGTTTAATTTCCCGAAACCTTTCATTCGGAATCGCAAAATGAACGTGCTCAGTCTTAGAATTCCTCCATCTAGTCATTGAAAGATGCGGAAGTTCACCCTTCCAATTCCTTTTCCGAAGCTCCCTGTGGAGCTTTCTTATTTTTCTCCAGCTTCTTAACTGAATCATTCTTAGCCTTCTTCGAATCCATGTATCCAATTTTTGAAATAGTTTTTTTGAAAAGCCAATTCCAAAGTATCTTCCCCATCCTCTAATAATGGGATTTAATCGATGCTTGACGAATTCTTCCAGGTTAACTGTTAGATTTCTTTTCGTTACATCTTTGATACTTTTCTTAAACTTCTTTACTGCTTTGTCTGATGGAGAATGGAAATATCCTCTTTTGAAAACATACCCTAAGAAGATAAACGGTTCTTCGTAGTTGTCTACAATCTTAGTTTTGTCTGGGTGCACTTTCAATCCTAACTTTTCATCTAAGAGCTTCACTACCGTTCTTAGTACTCTTTCTGCTCCCTTTCGGGATTTGCAACAGATGACGAAGTCATCCGCGTACCTTGTAATACGGTGACCTCTTTCCATCATCATTTCATCGAGCGGATGCAAATAGATGTTCGCTAACAATGGACTGATTACGCCACCCTGAGGACTCCCCTTGTCACTCTCATAGAAAATACCATTTTCAAGGATTCCCGATTTTAAGAACTGCAAAATTAGCGCCAATACTCTATTATCCACAACTTCTTCTTTGATTAATTCGATAAGCTTATCATGAGGAATTGAATCAAAATAAGTCTTTATATCGGCATCAATTACAAAGGTGTACCCATCCATCAAATCCTTTCGGATTTTGTCTATCGCCATATGTGCACTACGGTTCGGACGAAATCCAAAACTACAGTCTAAGAATTTCTGTTCAAAGATTGGTTCAAGTATTCTTTTAGTTGCAGCTTGGAGAACTCGGTCTTCTACTGTTGGAATTCCCAGTGGACGTTTTGTACCATCAGCTTTTGGAATAAAAACTCTTCTAACTGGTTTTGCACGATATGTTTTCAAACGCAAAGATTCTTGGAGCACTCTTAAGTTGTGTTCCAATTCAATTTCATAATCTTTAATCGTTACTTTATCCACTCCGTGTGAACCGCGATTTTTCTTCACGTCATAGAAAGCTTGTTCCAGGTTTTGATAGTTCCATAATTTATCCATTAGGCTGTACCACTTGCGTTTCTTTTTAGAATTCTCCACTACACGTAAGCTTCGTTTTCCTATTGATTCATTCATGCATTCGATTCCTTTCCCAATACAATATCAACTGAATAGGTAAACCAATGGCTGATATTTGATATTAGTACTTCGCCCTAAACAACCTACTTTCTTTCGGTCTCGATTCTTCGGCTTTCTGCCTCATCGACTTCTGTTTAGTACATGACGAGTAAATAAGTTCGTATTGCTTTTCTTCGATGGACAGACGGGCTTCGCATCAGTCCACTGCCTTTTGAGTCAGTGCCCGCCTTATCAACTTTGTGATAAGTCACTTGTCTTTGTGGCGTTTCCAACAAGTTTATTCACTACTATCCCCTGCTCTGACTTCTCACCTTCCATAATCCATTTCTTGTCCTTCGCGGCTTTGAAAAAGAGTTACCACCTACGGTGGAGATGATGAGATCTCCTTGGGTCACGTTCATCGCCTTTCACTCGAATCCAGTCCTCATAACTAATAAGATACAGAGTGGTATTGGACATCCCCATTTTATGCAAGGTTATCCCACCTTACCAGCCAACATGGTTACAGCCACCTGTTCCGAGTTTTGCCTTCAAGTCCTCCGCACGAAATCTCACGATACTCGCACTACCTGTCAGCTATACATTTCCGCCACAACGGCATGTTAGGGACTTTCACCCATTAGAGCGATGCGCTGCCAAGCGCACATAAAAAATGTCCACCTGGGGTGGACATTTTTACGGTTTTGTCTTTTTACGGTGCCTGTCACCGCATCATGACACCAGTTAAGAAGGACAAGAATACGTGGGTCCCCATTTTGACGGTTGGCTGGACTTGGGTGTCTTTTAGTGGGTCGAGGCAGACGATGTCCATGGCTTTTACTTTTGGGTGACGTCCGGCTGCCAGGACACCCTCAAGCAATTCCGATGTTGTCATCCCACCCGGGGTCGAAGCCGGCACGCCCGGTGCATAGGCAATATCAAGGCAATCCATATCGACCGTTACATAAATGGTATCTACCTTTTCAGAAAGCTCCTCCAAGCATGCCAATACCGTTTCTTCAAATCCCTTTTTCCTGGCATTGCGAAGGGTAATATAATTTACACCATGCGCATCGGCATATTCTTTCAAATCCTTTGTATTAAAAAAACCATGAAGCCCAATGTTGTACATATTGCGTCCTTCGACAACACCGCTCTCGATCAAATTCCGCATCGGCGTTCCATTGGAAGGACCGTTATCGCTCATATCCCGCAAATCAAAATGGGTATCAAACTGCAAAATCCCAATCCGCTCGGCCGGTTTCGCCTTATGCAAACCCTTCACCATCATCGCTGTAATCGAATGATCCCCGCCAATTGCACAAACCTTCGAATTTACAAAATGGCTGTGAAGTGTGGCTGAAGCCTCGATAATTTGATCATGGCAGCGGCGAATATCCGTTACATGCATCGGTACGTCGCCGACATCAAGTGCTGTCATTTCCGCTAAATCGATATCTTCGTCAAGATTATACGTGGTAAAGCCTTTCCATGCGCGCCTGAAGGCATCCGGAAATTCTGATGCACCCGATGCACTGATCGAAGAACGCGACAAAGGCACACCGACTACAACGATTTCTGCTTCCTTACTTTTTTCCGGATCGGCCTCTGACGTCAATGGCTGAATCCACTCATGAACCTTCTCAGGCGCTCTCCCCTCCGGTCTTACCCATGTAAAACTTGGAGGATTAATTTTTGGAAAAAGAAAGCTCTTCACGCAAGCGACCTCCCTTGACCACTACGGCACCATTTTTCACAACGGTGTCGACGTGGTTAACCCCATAGGAGTACTGTAGCTTCATATAGTTCGCCACATTAAAGATCGTTACATCGCCTTTTTTGCCGACTTCCAAGCTGCCAATCTCACCCGCGCGATTAATCGCATGCGCTGCATTAATCGTAGCTGCCGTGATGACCTCAGCCGGTGTCATCCCCATTTTCATACAGCCAAGGCTCATAATGAATGGCAATGAAACCGTTGGGGATGAACCTGGATTACAGTCAGTTGACAGGGCAACCGGCACACCTATATCGATCATTTTTCTTCCGTTAGCAGACTCTGCCATTAAAAAGTACGCGGTACCCGGAAGCAATACACCGACTACGCCCTTTTCCGCCATGGCCTTCATGCCTTTTTCGGATGCCTTTAATAAATGGTCGGCTGAAACCGCTCCGACTTCAGCTGCAAGCTCTGCCCCTTCATATGGCTCAATTTCATCGGCATGAATTTTTGCCAATAATCCATGACGCTTGCCTGCTTCTAAAATTCTTCGGGATTGCTCTGGTGTGAACACGCCATGCTCACAGAAAACATCGTTGAATTCAGCAAGACCAAGCTCTGCCACCTTTGGGATCATTTCCTCTATCAGCAGCCGGATAAATTCGTCGGGATTTTCCTTGTATTCTTTCGGAACCGCATGCGCACCCATGAAGGTTGGCACAACATCAATTACATGCTTTTCGTTTAGCTCTTTTGCCACTTCCAGCTGCTTCAACTCCGTGGCCCATTCCATTCCGTAGCCGCTTTTTGCCTCAACCGTTGTAACCCCGTGACGCAGGAATTGGTTTAAGCGTTCATAGCTCTCGGCAAAAAGTTGTGCATGGCTCGCAGCCTGCGTCGCTCTTGTTGTAGCATGAATTCCGCCGCCGGCATTCATGATGTCCATATAGGTCGCACCTTGGAGACGCATATTAAATTCATTTTCACGGCTTCCGGCAAAAACAAGATGGGTATGGGGGTCAACGAGCCCTGGCGTTACAAGCTTTCCTGTCGCGTCAACTATTTCTGCTTCACCCAAACGGGCTCCGTACTTAGCCGCCAACTCCTCATCCTTACCAACAGCTTGAATCACACCATCCTCAATCCAAACACTGCCATTTTCAATTATGTGAAGCTCAGACATCGCGTCCTTAACAAGGGGAGCATTCGAGCTCCCCTGCAAAGTAACGAGCTGAGCGGCATTTCTGATAAAAAGCGCTTTGCTCATTCGTTTTCATTCCTCTCTTCGACTTTTAGAATTGTCTAGCTACAGCGCCCAGCGACTAGTGGACTTCACTCGCCTCCTTACGATAAGTCAACATCGAATCGCTAACGCTCTTCGTGTTTCCTTTATCTCAGTCGACTCGCTCCAGTCCATACGTCGCTAAACAGGCGCTTCCGCTTTTCTTATAACATCGGCATTTTAATGCCTTTTTCTTTTGCCGTTTTAATCGCGAGTTCATAGCCTGCATCGGCATGACGGACAACACCCATTCCAGGATCAGTTGTTAATACACGCTGCAAGCGTACCTCCGCATCCTTCGTACCATCTGCCACAATGACCATACCAGAGTGTTGAGAATAGCCCATTCCAACGCCGCCGCCATGGTGTAAGGAAATCCAGCTTGCGCCGCCGACTGCATTAATCATCGCATTTAAGATCGGCCAGTCAGAAACTGCATCACTGCCGTCCTTCATGCTTTCTGTTTCACGGTTTGGCGAAGCAACAGAACCGGCATCCAAGTGGTCACGGCCAATCACAATTGGTGCAGACACTTCACCGGAAGCAACCATGTCGTTGATGATTTTTCCGAAGCGGGCACGATCTCCGTAGCCCAACCAGCAAATGCGGGCAGGAAGTCCTTGGAAAGCGATTCTTTCTTGAGCCATTCTTACCCATTTGCAAAGGTGCTCATCGTCTTTAAATTCGCGAAGCAGTGCTTCATCAATTTTACGAATATCTTCCGGATCTCCTGAAAGGGCTGCCCATCGGAACGGTCCTTTACCTTCGCAGAATAATGGACGAATGTAGGCTGGAACGAAGCCAGGGAAATCAAAGGCATTTTCCACGCCTTCATCTTTTGCCACCTGGCGAATGTTGTTACCGTAGTCAAACGTAACAGCGCCTTTTTGCTGCATCGTTAACATCGCTTTTACATGGAAGGCCATGCTTTGTTTTGACAGCTTCACATAGTGTGCAGGGTCTTCATTTCTTAGTTTTGCAGCTTCTTCCAGGCTGAAACCAACCGGAACATAGCCATTCAATGGATCATGTGCCGAAGTTTGGTCTGTCAACACATCCGGGTTAAAGCCTTTTTCAATCATTAATGGTAAAATTTCTGCTGCATTACCTAGGAGACCGATAGACAAGGCCTTTCCGGCTGCCTTAGCTTCATGAGCCAATTTTAACGCTTCATCGAGATCCTTTGTTTTTACATCAAGGTATTTAGTTTCGATTCGGCGGTCGATTCTCCATTCGTCCACTTCAATCGCAATACAAACGCCATCATTCATCGTAACGGCTAGTGGCTGAGCGCCGCCCATGCCGCCAAGTCCTGCCGTTAATGTAATGGTATGTTTTAATGTGCCGCCATACTCCTGTCTTGCAAGCTCTGCGAACGTTTCATAGGTTCCTTGGACAATCCCTTGGCTGCCGATATAGATCCAGCTGCCCGCTGTCATTTGCCCATACATCATCAGGCCTTTTTTATCAAGCTCATGGAAGTGCTCCCAGTTTGCCCAGGCAGGAACTAGATTTGAGTTTGCCAGTAAGACGCGCGGTGCATCTTTATGAGATTTCCAAACCACCACTGGCTTACCTGATTGGATGAGGAGCGTTTCATCCTCTTCTAATTCTAAAAGCGTTTTCACAATAGCATCATAAGACTCCCAGTTTCGCGCTGCTTTTCCGATTCCGCCATAAACCACCAAGTCTTCCGGTCTTTCCGCAACCTCTTGATCCAGATTGTTCATCAGCATGCGCAGTGCTGCCTCTTGAATCCAGCCCTTTGCATGTAATTCAGTGCCTTTATAATTTTTAATCACTCTTTTTTGAGTTGTGTTCGTTTCCATTTGTTTCACTCCCTTAATGTTGAAATCTAACTTTATTATAAAAAGATAATCTTCTGAAAAATACGAGTGAAAAGACAGAAAACATATAATATTCATTGAAAATAAAAGCTTTTATATAAAATAGGTATGTCCAAAACTATAAAATTTTTAGAGACATATAATTTAATTAGTTTTTCCATCTAAAAAAAGACTCAGTTTTCATACTGAGTCTTTTTCATCCGAAAATCTCTTGGTGATGTACCAATTGTTTCTTTAAACATCCGGCTAAAATAATTCGTATTGTGATAGCCTACCAAAAGTGAAATTTCCTTTACTGGCTTTCTTGTTTCAATCAGCAGACGTTTTGCTTCATTCATCCTAATGCCGGCTAAGCTTTCTGTAAACCCTTTTCCTGTTTTCGAAATCAATAAATGGCTAAAGTAGGACGGGTTTCGGTCCACAAATTGCGCGACATCTTCGAGCTTCAGATTACAGTTGGAAAAATTCGCCTCCATGTAGCCGATTCCTCGTTCAACTGGGTCCACTTTGTAATTTCTCGAGCTCACTTCAGCGCCAATGAAGATTTTTTGAATAAACAGGATCAGACTTTGAACTGTCCGATACAGGACTGTATCATACAAAATCGAGTTAAAAATATACCGGTATTCCCGCTCATATTGTGGCTGTTCGTCCAGGTTAAAGGTCTTCATATACCTTCGAATTTGAGCAAGAATACTGGTCAATCTGATTCTTACTAAACCTGGATCTGGAAAAGGATCTTGGAGATGAAGGAATTCATCATAAAGCCATTTTTTTATTTTTTCCAAATCGAAATTTGTCAGCATATCAATCCAGGCCCGCTGCTCAGGGGGATCAAGGAATGGGTCGATATGAGCCCAATCTGGTGAATAGTCAAACTCGACTACTTGCTTGTACCCTTTATAATAGGTGAATTCGAGCATTTTCTGCGTTTGCAGATATTTTTGGTTCAACCTCATGTTGGGAGTATTCCCTTTGTACACCACGATGGCAAGGGGTTCTGAGAATTCCTCTTCCCACCTTCTCATCACTTTTTGGCACTGTTCGGTCATATTCATGCATGATTCTTGAAATAGCAAGACAACCATATCACTAAGTGCGAATACACCATGCATGTCTTTAAATGGATATTCTGACAAGAAGGATTGCAGTGTCCCGATTGTTTCCACATTTTCCGTCTTGAATGCCGCCATATGGTAGTCTTCAGTTATAGAAGGCTGAGGGATAAATAAGGCTTCATAGCTTAAATCTTTATAGGAGTTAGGGTGAAGAGCCCCATTGGCATGATACTTTTTATCGAGATTTCGTGAAGCTTTTTGGTAGGCAGATTTAACCTTGGTCGACGAAAACGGCTTAATCATCAAATCCAATGCCTGCATATCAATAGCCAGCCGGGCCTTTTCAAAGGTTGCTTCCGCACTGGTCAGCAGTAATACCGGATCATATATTCGCATTAACTCACGGAATGATGTCCAATCCTCTTTCCCAATCATATCCAGCTCCATCAGAACAACATCAGGCGTTTTCCGCTCAAACAAAACCACAAACTCCTGATAATTCGAAGCCAATAAAATATTAGTCACCGGAATCGAAGACGTCTTCAACAGCCACTTCAACCCCTCCCGCTCATTCAAATCCCGATCCGCAATCAGCCACATCCCTTCCATAAACAATGCCCCCTCAACCAATCCATCTTCTCGCTCACAAACTCTTTCCCTCATTATATATCAAAATTCGGTGACAGGCACCGTTCGTGGACAAAACAACCTATTTTGTCCACCTCCAGAGGACACCAAAAAATAACCATAAAAAATCCTGCTGTAGCTTGCAGCAGGATCTAGCGTCCTCCTCAGGAGGACAAATTAGCTGTTTTGTCTTTTTGTGGTGCCTGTCACCAAGGTCGTTGTCACCAAGTCGTTGAGGATCATTTCTTTTTCGATGTAGCTGGCGCGGATTCCGAATTTTGGTTCCATGGTTTGGTGAATCTCTTCGCCAAGCAGGATTTTAATGGCCAAATATGGAATGTTGATGCCGGAGAGGCAGCTATAATGCAAGCCTCCGCTCATTCTCGGATTGATTTCGAGCAGCTTTGGAATGCCGCCGGAACTATATTTCACTTGGATATTAAATACATATGGTAGATGGAACGCTTGATGAAAATGATGGGCCATCTGAATGAGCTCGTGATGATCGATTAACTCTCTCACTCTGCCCGACCCTTTCCTTCGCGGGATGGCAGCATACATTTTCTCTGCAGACGCTACACAATCAATACTAAATTCAGGACCCTCTAAATACTCCATTACCATTAAGTCGGGAAAAGTCTCCTGCTGGTTTAATATGTCACAAGCATATTGGTACGGAATGCGAAAGCCTCCTCCAATTGAAAGCAATTGTTTAATCGAGTCATTTTCTTTCTTAATAACCCGAAATCCGCTTGCCCCTTCGCCAATCACTGGTTTAAAGCAAACATTATGTCCTTTTTCAGATAATCTTTCATACGCCGATTTAAAATCAGTGACATTGTTGACCACATAAAAATCAGGGATACGACAAAGTGCCGCTCCTTCTTTTTCCTTTTTCAAAATAGCTTGATAGGTTTCAGCCTTATCATCCATCATTTCCATTAACGCAGAATCAGGGCTGACTAATACTTTTACTCCTAACTGCTCAAAAAGGGCCAACCTTTTTGAAATTAATACATTTTCCTTCCTTGGAATAAAAATATCAATTTTGTGTTTCTTGCAAAAATCCAAGCAAAACTCAATATACGCATCACCAGAAATCTCTGGCTCCAAATAGGCAAAATCGCAATTTTGCAGGTATAGGGCATCCTTGTTTGGATTTGTCCCGTAAATAATAAACTTCCTCTGGTCAGGGTTATCACGTATTAAATCGATGTAATGTGAAACCGTCGTAAACCAGCGATTAAACCAAATATTCATTGAAATCCTCTTTCTAGTTATAATTTTAGACTTTTTCCATTATGGACTTTGTCCTGCCATTTTATAACCAGAAAAATCCAGATTCCTTACAAAACTCCTATTTTTCACCCAAAAGTCCTATTTTTATATACCAACTTTACTCTCTAACGCAATGAATCTCTGATCTAACCAAGTAATCAGATCATAGTAAAACACTTCCCGACCCACATCATCAAATGGGCGGTGTCTGACCGAATCATATTCAAACTTTTGTTTATCATTGGCCCCCACGATATCAAAAAATTCCCGAAGTTTTACAGGCGGGGTAATTTTATCATCATTTCCATACAGCAGCAATAAAGGGGCCTTAAGTGACTGCGCTTCGTTCATAATGCGTTTTAGAGATTCGTAAAGTCCTTTTCCCAAGCCAGGGGTAACGATATTGTGTCTAAGTGGATCAGCTGAGAGCTGCTCAATCATTTCTGGATCCCGTGTCAATAATTCTAAACTTCCTGGTTTATCTACTTTGAAATCCGGTTTGATTTTACCCATCAACGAGACGAGGATTTTCTCTGAAATAGTAAGTTCATATGAAATGGCAGGTGAAATCGCAACAAGAGCCTTCAAATCTTCTCCGTGAAATAAAGAATAGTCCAGGCAAATTACGCCCCCAAGGCTATGCCCGACCATTATTAATGGCAGCCCGGGCTGCTCATTACTAACAAGCTTGCGAAATTCGTGCAGGTCTCCTCTGAATTCTTCCCATTTCCGAATAAATCCCCGTACCCCCGGGCTTTTGCCGTGTCCTCTGAGGTCAAAGGCATATACTATGTATTCCCGTCCAACTAGACGCTCGCAAACCTTTTGCAGGCCACCGCTATGGTCCCCATGACCATGTACGACAATGATTGCGGCTTTAGGATCTACTGTTGGTGTAAAAACTCGATAATACAATTCAAGACCATCAGAACTTAAAAAAGTCCCTTCCCTTTTTTGCAAAAAAATCTCCCCTTTGTTTATTAAAAACTTAATTTCGAAATTTCCCAATACTCCTTTCATCATATTATTAATATCTAAATCTGTATATCTCAAAATACGATTAATTCCATTCCTTTCTTGTTTGAAATTAAACAGATAAAGGAATATAATGGAATGAATAATTCAGAAAAGAAATACTTTTCTGAAATAACAATAAAATTTCGTCATCTAATTTAAAAAAAGGGGATTGGGAAATGAGGCTAAAAGGAAAAGTTGCCGTTGTTACCGGGGGAGCCAGAGGAATTGGAGAATACACAGTCAGAGAAATGGTAAAGGAAGGTGCCAAAGCCGTTATTGCTGATTTAAATGATGAATTAGGCAATAAATTGGTACAGGAACTGAATCAGGAAGAGCAGCAAGCTGTATACATACATGTAGATGTCACAAATGAAGATCAGGTTGAACAAATGGTAGAGCGTGCTGTTTCTGAGTTTGGCAAACTGGATATTTTATTTAATAATGCCGGGATTGGTTCTTTAAGTCCAGCAGCGGAGCTTCCTTTTGAAGAATGGAGAAAAGTCATTGCGGTTAATTTGGATGGAGTTTTCCTTGCTGCAAAACATTCGATTAAAGCAATGCAAAAAAATGGCGGAGGAAGCATTGTTAACACGGCCTCTATTTTAGGTCATGTCGGACAAGCACAAACCGCTCCATACTCTGCATCAAAGGGTGCCGTTGTCAACCTTACGAGGACACTGGCTATTGAATATGCAAAAGATCATATCCGCGTGAATGCCGTGTGCCCAGGGTATATTGAAACACCGTTATTAGAACAGCTGGATGAGACAATGAAAAACTACTTAGTTTCGCTTCATCCAATTGGCCGTTTAGGTAAACCAGAAGAAATTGCAAAAGCCGTCGTATTCCTCGCCTCTGACGATGCCAGCTTCGTTACCGGCACAAGCCTTCTCGTTGATGGCGGATACACCGCTCAATAACAACCCACAAATTAAATTTAAACCAAAAAGGGACGCAATACCTAAACTGGTATCGTCCCTTTTTATTTACACTCTCAAATAACAGGGCATTACTGTCCACTCCACACGGACAAAACATGGTGAATGTCCTTTTGTGGTGACAGGCACCATATACACCATTATTTTACCACTTTTGGTTCGACTGAAAATTGGATGCTGCAATTTAGTGTTTGTGAGATGAAGCATGCTTTTTCTGCTCGTATGGCAAGTTCTTTTAGTTTTTCTTCTGTTACTTCAGCAGTGGTTCCTGTGTAGAATACTGGTCTGTGGATGATTTGTTTGAATTTTAATTTTCCATCGACACTGTCTACTATGCCTTCTGATTCCACTTCTAGTTTTTCAACTTCTATTTTTCGGTTACTAAGCATGGCTGCCAAGGTAATCATGTAACAATTATTTGATGAAGAAATGAGTAATTCTTCAGGACTTGACCCGATCCCTGGACCATCAAATTCTTTTGGTACCGAAACGGTAATATCTAATCCTCCCGGTGATTGAATATGTCCCGTCCCATTCCGATCACCTTGCCATGATCCATTAATTGTAAAATGTGAACTCATCACTTTACCCCCTGTTTCTTCTGAAAAATGGAATACCTTACTATTATATCCCAGCCAAAATGAAAAGTAATTGATTTAGATTCCTTATCAAGAAAACACTTATAGAGGAATTTAAATATTCTAAAAAACTATTTTGAGAAAATTTTCATGTTATAATCCGACTGATGTGATATTACTTTAATTAACAAGAAAGACAATTAAAGCAAGTTAATTTTCAAAAGAAATGAGGAAATACGATGAAAAAAGTTTTTTTACTAGCATCCGCAGCAACGATGGCCATTGGTTTGGCTGCCTGTTCCAGCAATAGCGCAGATTCAAACAAAAAATCATCCGATACTGCGCAAACTTCTTCCACAACAAATGTGAAAAAAGAAATGGTTAAGTTCTATATGGGCTTTACAAATGAAATCAATGCTAAAGACGCCGATCTAAATGCGTACGAAGCTGCCGATAAGCCAGATGCAGCAATGAAGCAAAAAGCAAGCGATTCAGCAGAGGCTGTTGCCAACTATCTTAAAAACGTACAAATCCCGGCTACACTAAAAGACCAAAAGTCTTCATTGGAAACAGCGATTAAAGACCTTGCGGATTCTTACCAAGCAAAAGGAGATGAGTTGAAAAAAGCTGCCCCATCACTTGACGCAGCCAACCAAACTTTCGCTAAAGGTGATGACGAGCTAGGAAACGTGTTTGTAGGCGTAAAATTATTTAAACCAAGTCTGGCAAAAGAAGTAGACTAAGGTATAATGGAAGAACGAGTCCTTACTTATGGGCTTGTTTTTTTGTTTCCTTCATTCATGGTAAAATGAATGAATCAATAATAAAGGAGCTATAATTCATGATTAAAATCGAAATACCACAAGCAGATGTTGTTCTGACGAAAAACAAGGAACTAGGTCAGCCAGTTGAAGCCCCGCTTAGCAGTGCCTATGGATTTACCGATTATAACCGTATTCCACGGGATAAGGGTGGAATAATATTATTTTACAATAAAAATGACGAATTGCTCTTCGTTGGAAAAGCAAGGAAATTACGGCCAAGAGTGAAAAGACATTTTGAGGATACCGTATCACCTATCAAAGCACATCGTGATGAGGTATATAAAATCGCAGTCAGCATTGTTGAAGATCCGATGGAAAGAGAGATTTACGAAACCTATATCATCAATAAACTACAGGCAAAATATAATATTGAAAAAGCATTTTACAAATAAAAAAAGGCTGTCATGACAGCCTTTTTTTTATATTATGAAAATTAAGCTTTACGAACGTTAGTTGCTTGTGGTCCACGTTGACCTTGTTCGATATCGAAAGTAACAGTTTGACCTTCGTCTAAAGTCTTGAAACCTTCAGTTTGGATTGCTGAAAAATGTACGAATACATCGTCTCCACCTTCGCGCTCGATGAATCCGAAGCCTTTTTCTGCATTAAACCATTTAACTTTACCTTGTTCCATTTGGAATCCTCCTTGTGTGCGATGCACACATTGTATTACTATCCTTGCTCAAAGTTATTTTCAGACGAAAAGTATCAAACTTATTCTTTCCTGACAAACCGAACAAAAATAATTCTTTTCCATCATAACAGCTAAACGAGATAATAGCAAATTTTTTCAAAATTAATTGCATGGGATAAACTTTCATAAAATTCCATCAATTTACCAACCCATTTCTTTTTACCTATAGTACAATGAAATTGGAGGTGCTTACATGAATCGTTTAACCGACCATTTGATCATCATCTCATTTGATTGCTTATCTGCACTCGACTTGCCATTATTACTCACTATGCCCCACTTCCAGACGGTTTTACAGCAAGGGGCCATTGTCGAAAAAGTTGAGACGATTTATCCGTCCATTACCTATCCCTGCCATGCTACCATTGTGACCGGGAATTATCCGAATCGCCACGGTGTCATAAATAACACGCTTTTTCAACCCGGCAGACTCTCCCCTGATTGGCATTGGTACCGCGATTCCATCCGCGGGACAACTCTATATGATGAAGTGAAAAAAGCAAACATGACGACAGCGGCATTATTATGGCCTGTTACCGGCAAGGCGAATATCGACTATAATATGCCGGAAATTTGGGCGAACCGGCCGTGGAAAAATCAAATTCTCACTTCCTTATTAAGCGGCAGCCCCCTTTTTCAATGGGATCTTAATAAGCGGTTTGGACAGATCCGGCAGGGGCTGAATCAGCCGGAATTGGATGACTTTGTTCTTGCTTCCACTGTATATACGATTAAAACGAAGCAGCCCAATTTATTAATGGTTCATTTCACCGATTTAGACACACAGCGGCATTACCATGGATTTTCATCCTTAGAAGCGACCGAAGCCATCAATCGGCATAATGACCGTTTAGGGGAAATATTGAAGGCTGTAAAGGATTGTGGTTTAGAAGACCGCTCTACTGTGGTTATTTTGGGAGACCATAGTGCCTTAAATGAAAGTCGAGCCCTTCATTTAAATGTGCTGCTCCATCAACATGGATTTATATCAACCAATTCAAATGGACGATTAAATAATTGGAAGGCCTATTGTAAAAGTTGTGACGGCTCCGCATATATTTATGTAAAAGACAAACATGATTCTGAAACCTTAACTGCCGTTCGCCTGTTGTTGGATTCGTTGCTCGAGGATCCTGGGTCAGGTATTGAACGGGTCCTGACTGGTGAACAGGCAGGTGAAAAAGGGGCGGACCCATCCTGCGCTTTCATGATTGAGGCTATGGAAGGATATTATTTTCTAGAGGATTATCATGGGGAATACCGGAAAATGGTTACTCCAGAAGACGTCAGGAGTGATAAAAAATATACTCTTGCCACCCATGGATATTCACCTGAAAAGGATGGCTATTCCACGATTTTGATGGCTGCTGGTAAAGGAATTCGCCCCGGTTCCATCCCTTCCATCCATCTTGTTGACGAAGGACCGACTTTTGCAAGGCTGTTGGGAGTTGATTTGGGTCATACAGATGGAAGAGTGGTTGTGGAGATGCTGGACTTTCTTAAAAAGGAGGAAAATGAATGAATCGTTTGTCAAAGCAAGAAAAAAGCTGGGTCTTTTACGATTGGGCCAATTCTGCCTATTCCCTCTTGATTACCACTGCCATTTTTCCATTATATTTTAAAGCTGCCGCTAATCATGCTGGTCTTTCCCCTCACGATTCAACCGCCTATTGGGGGTTTGCCAATTCTTTTGCTACCCTGCTTGTCTCGATTTGTGCCCCTGTTTTAGGAACGATTGGCGATTATAAGGGTTTAAAGAAACGATTATTTACCTTTTTCTTTTTGCTCGGAATTGTGTTCACATTCATACTGGCCGTGATTCCCAATAACCAATGGCTCACTTTATTAATTTGTTATATGTTGACTGTGGTTGGTTTTGCCGGAGCCAATATTTTCTACGATGCCTTCCTGGTCGATGTCAGCTCGGAGGAACGAATGAACCGGATCTCAGCCAGAGGCTTTGCGATGGGTTACATCGGCAGTACGATTCCCTTCATTATTTGTATTGCGATTGTCATTTTATCCTCCAAACATGTTCTTCCCTTGTCAGTTACAACGGCCAGCCAGATTGCTTTTGCCATCACCGCATTGTGGTGGGGTTTGTTCACCATTCCAATGCTGAAAAATGTAGAACAGGTTTATTATGTGGAACGCGTACCAAAACCAATTTCAAACAGTTTTAAACGGATGGTTGAAACCTTTAAACATATCAAAACCTATCGTGCATTATTTCTATTTCTCATCGCCTATTTCTTTTATATTGATGGTGTGGATACCATTATCACCATGTCAACCGTGTATGGTACCGATTTAGGAATCAGTTCGAATAATCTTTTAATTATTCTTTTTGCTACACAGGTTGTTGCCTGTCCCTTTTCGATGTTATATGGAAAATTGGCAGAGAAATTTCACGGAAAAAGAATGCTGCTTGTTGGCATAATTGTCTATATTGTCATCTGTTCCTATGCCTATTTTATGAAATCGACTTTGGATTTCTGGATTCTTGCGATGCTGGTCGCTTCATCACAAGGGGGCATTCAGGCATTGAGCCGTTCCTACTTTGCCAGGCTTGTACCGAAGGAAAATGCCAACGAGTTCTTTGGTTTCTATAATATTTTTTATAAATTTGCAGCGATTCTTGGGCCATCGTTAGTGGGTGGAATTGGGTATTTAACCGGCAATACGCGAATTGGTGTGTTTAGTTTAATTATTTTATTTGCTATCGGTGGAATGGTCCTGCTTCGTGTTCCGGAAAAAATAGATTCAGCATCCTCAAATTCTATTTAGAACTAAAGAAAGAGGCTTCCTGCACAGAAGCCTCTTTCTCTTATTTTTTAACGATCTTCGAAGGATTATTTATTTTATACAGGACTGCTTCATCTATCAAAAATTCTTCAGAGACGTCCTTCCCTTTTGACAATTTTTTGGCTGTTGCTTTTCCATCAAATTCAAGCAGATCCCCTGCTGCCAACTCAAATTTTTTGAGCGTTTTGCTGTGGCTGCACCAGGCAAGTCCTAATTCTAGCGGCGGGTCTTGTTCAATCCTCACCTTTTCCAGGATGACGACCTCATCATTTTCTTCAGTAAAGGCATTGTAGGTCATCGCAAATTGTTTAACTTGAGCTGTAAAATGGACCTTGTCCGGTGGAAGATCGATTTTCACTGCTTTTTCCTTCTTGGGTTTCTTCGGTTGTGGTTCCTTTTTGGCAACCGGCTCTGCTTCTTGTTTTGATTGTTCCGCAGTGGATTCAGGGACTTCTTCTACTTGAACAGGTACTTCCAAGGACTCTTGCTCCTTTTCCTCCAACCTCACCATACTTTCTTTTCCAAAGCTCGCCTGCTGCATTTCCTTTAAATAAGCCGGATGAATACAGCTTAAGTTTCCATCTGGAAACTCGATAACAATGGTATTTAAGTCGGCAGCCCGGCCATAGGTTTCAAAACCTTTAATCATGACAGTAAGCTGGTAGTTACGGTCCTTGTACCAAAACTCCTTTTTGGCTTCCTTAGAGGCAGAAAGTCCCCATTCCTTTAACTTATCCTTATAATGGTCCACATCGCGAAATGTTTCAAACTCTCCCCTTGGAGGAATATACTGAATCAATCCTGCCTCCTCCAATGCCGTTCGTTGAATCCCCATCACTACACACCCTTCTCTTATGTAAGTATCCTAAATTATAACACGTTCACAGAAGAACAAAAAAAGAACAGCCCGTCTATCCAAGCCATTCCTTTATGAAAACAAACTGTCCACCCCACACGGACAAAAGAGGAGGAGATGTCCACGAACGGTGCCTGTCACTGTGAATGTCACCGTGTCACCGTGTCACGATTTGTCCATCTTCGGTGAGGTAGTAGACTTTTTCGTTTGTGTGAATTTCTTTTGGGTAGTAGCGGATTTCTATGAGGACTGGCAAATGGATGGTTTGTAGATATTGTTTTAGTTGTTGGATATGACTCATTTCGAGTTTTTCGTTCATTCTTTTCCAGTCTTTTCTTATGTTTATGGTGACTGAGCATGAAAGTGGTGAAGCGTGGACTTGTTCATATGTTGGGGTATGTGGACCATTGTATTCTCCGCGCTCGACAACTTGCTCAGTATTGAATGTTGATTTATTTAAGCTCGGGAAAATGCTGGTTATTTTTTCTTTTATTGTGCTGGAATAAACGGTATCCCAGATCACTTTTGGATATGTATCTGAATATCCTGCTTTCGTATCCCCGTCTTCTTGCACCATGAATAAGACGTCTGTATGTTCCGTGGGATAAGCGTATGCCTGGTAGCTTTCGTCTAAATAATTATAATCGGTGGATTTTATAATAAATGACGCATGATATTTCTTAGATAAATAAGCCTGCATGCTGGCTGCCTGCTGATATTTACCCCATGGTGTTCCATTAAAGCCAAAATACACATAAACGCTTATTGAAAGAATGAGCAAAGCGATCAACCATATAAAAAATCTTCTGGCCGTTTTCATCCTCCCTCACCTCTAATATTCAGAATATTTAAATTATATTATTCGACTTTTTTTGAATTAATTCCTCTCTATTTTTTATGCATGGAAAAACTTTTTTAAGAAAGGTAGAATCATAAGCTGATTCTACCTCCAAAAAATGTTTACTTGATGACGATCCACCGAGTCGTGATATTCCGTGCCCCTTTGTTGTCGGTTACAGTAAGAGTTACTTTACATTTTTCTAAGTGCTTATATGTGTGATGAAAATAAAAACAATTTACTCGTATCCCTCCTTGATTCTCAAAATAAATACTTTTAACGATATGAAAAAATTATTTTCTATATAACTTCTTTAAGGAGATTTTTTTGCGCAACGATGCACCATCATTAGCTACTTTAAACGGTTAATGCGCTAACACAATGAAAAGAAGTTATTTTCCAAAAATATCGCTATAATAAAAATTTGCTATTTTTACTAAAATAGTGGAAAATCCAAGATGAAAACAAAATATATGAAAAATAATGTAGGGGAGGACTTATGAGGAACCATTTAGGGTATTTTTCCATTTTGATATCTTCTGTGTTGACACTCTCTGCATGTACTCCATTTCATGCTTCAAAACCGATATCTGTACATCATGAAAAACAAAAGGATACAGGGCAAATCAGTCCGGTTAACCACACTCCCGAACAAACTTCATCTCTTAAACAAATAAAAGATCTCGCCTATTCAGGAAACGTGGCTTCAAGCAAATTCGCCGCACATAAAAATTCCATTACAGATGTAGAGCGGGATTGGGGGCCGGCTTCAAGAACCGATCAAGTCCAAAACCTCTATTACGCAAATTACCCGGCCAAAGGAACGGTATTTGGCTACAATGCAAAAAAACAATTAGTGGATGTTCGCTCCTATGCTAAAAATTTAAACAAAATCACTTATCAGCAAATAAAAAAAGAACTTGGTGCTCCCACCTACATCCGGTCGAATCAATACGACCAAATCTATGGGTATAAGCTCAATATTCAATTTGAACTTCGATTTATTATCCCTAAATCTACCGGTACCGTGGACCATATATCCGTTTACAGTCCCAGCGATGCAAATATAGTGAAGGCCTTGCCGCCCTATATTTTACCGATTAAAGGGAATTCGAACACTTTATCGGCAACGGCTTGGGAAAATATGCAGGCCTGGCGCAATGAGATGGTTACGGTAATGAAACAGCATCCCAACCAAATTTTCCTAAATGGACCGAATCGTAAAATGGTAGCGCTGACGTTTGATGATGGTCCCGATCTAATTAATACACCGGTCATCATTGATACTCTTGCTAAATATCAGGTGCAAGGTAATTTCTTTTTTATCGGTGAGAAAGTTAGAAAATATCCGGAGGTTGTGAAGAACGCATATAATCAGGGGAATCTTGTTTTAAGTCACAGCTATTATCATCACGACTTAAGCAAAGAGACAGCTTCTCAAATCGAGGCTGATTTGGCCAAAACCGAAAAAGCCTTTCAGGATGTAGTTGGCGTGGAGCCAGCCTTGTTACGGCCACCATATGGTGCGGTGAATGATACCGTGATCTCCACTGGCGTTCAAAATGGCTACAAGGAGATATTATGGTCCATCGATACGCTCGATTGGTCGCAAAAAGAAAGCAGCAATATCGTAAACAATGTTTTGAAAAACATCCGATACGGCGATATCATTCTCATGCATTCTAACGAAGATAAAACAGAAACGGCAAAAGCATTGCCTCAGATTATCGAAGGCTTAAAGCAAAGAGGATTTGAAATTGTCAGTCTGCAAACCATGCTGAACGTTAAACCGTATAAATAACAAAAGAGGCTGTCACGCAGCCTCTTTAAATTTGATAAAATGATTTCGTATTTTCCAGCAAAATCTGCGCTATTTCCTCCTGAGCCATATTCTTGATTAGTGATATTCGCTCTATGGAATACTCCATCATCTTTGGATGTGTCATTTGCCCAAGAAACGGCCCTTCAAACGGCCACGGTCCATCCGTTTCAATCATCAACTTATTAATTGGGTATCTCTTCACTAAACATTGAATTTCTTCTTCATATACAACATCAGGTGTTATGGAAACATAATAGCCGTTTTCGATCATTCTTGTGATCGTTCTGTCATCGCCCTTAAACCAGTGAAAATGAGCCTTTGTGATGGAGTGCTTTTCTAAAAGATCACATACAGACGGGGCATCGTCATAAACTGCATGAAGGACAATTGGAAGCTCCCATCTTTTTGCCAATTGGATAAAAGACGCCAACAAATCAAGATAGGCACCAAAATCCCGATTTGAGACCTTCCCTTCCAGTCTACTGTAATAAGGGAGTCCTACCTCTCCAATGGCAACCATTTCAAATCGGTGTTCTTCCAGCCATTTAAACAGCTTTTGTCGTTCTGCTTCGGAGGGTAATCGCTGCTCTGGATGATATCCAAACGCTGGCTTCACCAAAGAATACTTTTTTGATAATAAAAGATTCCTTTTTGACGATTCAAGATCAAATGAAACGGAAACGAGCCCCTCTACTTGAGGAGAAGTCATCAGGATCTTTTCGATTTCTTCGTCTCTATAGTGGTCCAAATGAATATGGGCATCAATCATTTTCATTCTTTTATCTCCCCGGATCCAACCAATGCATAATGCACACGTCGTTTCCACTCCAGAAACTCATCATCCAGTAAAATCCTTTCCTTTCTTGGCCGTGGAAACGGGATCGTAAACTCTCCGGCCACTTTTGCCGGTTTTGCTGAAAGAACAATTATCCGGTCTGATAAAAATAACGCCTCTTCAATATTATGGGTGATAAAGAGAACCGTCCGTTTATGAGCCTCCCACACGGTTAAAAGCCATTTCTGCATCTCCAAACGGGTCAGTTCATCCAAAGCCGAAAAGGGTTCGTCAAGACAAATCACCGGTTGCGGGCTTAACAGAGCTCGGATAAAAGCAGCACGCTGTTTCATTCCCCCTGATAATTCATGAGGATAGGCTTTTTCGTAATCAGCCAGACCTGCGACTTCAAGCATTCCCCTTGCCTTTTCCTTTTCTTTTTTCCCCTTAAGTTCCTGGCCAAGCAAGACATTCTCCAGGATGGTTCTCCACGGAAAAAGTGATGGTGTCTGGGGCATATAGCTGATAAAGCCTCGTTTTCCATTAATGACTTTATTTTCGAGGATGATCTCTCCGTTGTCAGGGGAAAGAATTCCGCCAATTGTGTTAAAAATGGTACTTTTACCGCTTCCAGATGGCCCAATGATGGAAACAAATTCATCTTTTTCGATGGAGAAATTCATTTCCTTAAGGACTTCATTTGGACCGAAACGTTTCGAGACATCCTTCACAATGAGATGATTCACTTTCCTTCATTCTCCTTCACATGCCAGCGGACAACCCGCCGCTCAATCAGAATAATCACCAAAAAGAATAACAGGCTTAACAGCATGATCGCAAAAATGGCGACAAACACGCGGTCCGTACGAAAGGATGACGATGCAAGCGTCATGTAAACACCGATTCCTTCCTTCGCTCCCAGCCATTCTGAAATCACAGCCCCCATAATACTGTAGGTAGCCGAGATTTTTAAGCCTGAAAAAATCGACGGCAGCGCAAAAGGAAACTCCAATTTCCAAAACAGCTGCTGCTTTGAAGCCCCTGCCATCCTCATATAATGCTTTAATTCAGCCGGAGTCTGTTTAAACCCGTCCAGCGCTGCAACCGTGATTGGAAAAAAGCAGACTAAAGTGATGACAATCATTTTCGGCAATAAGCCAAAGCCAAACCAAATAACCAACAGCGGTGCCAGAACAATAATCGGTATATTTTGCGATAAAATCAGCAATGGATAAAAAGAATCTCTTAAGAACGGGATCAAGTAGAGCAGGACAGCAACCACCAAGCCAATGACAGCACCAATCACAAAACCAAGTAGGGAAATATTGATTGACGAGATCAAATTTGGATAAAAGTTGGGCCAATCGGTGAAAGCCTCCCTAAAAATCTTCGTCGGGGCCGGCAATAGCCATTCCTCAATATGTCCAAGCCTCACAACGATTTCCCAAATCACGAACAAAAGGAGGAGAACCGCGATTGGTCTCCACCCTTTAGCAATTTGTTTCTTCATTATCTATATTTCTCCGTTAATTGGTTCATCGTAATACCTTCCGGCTGATACAGGATTTTCACTTGTGAAATAACATTTTTGCTGCCGATTTCAATCATCCGTTCATTCATTTTTGCAATGACCACAAATAACTGCTGCAGTTCGCCCTCCATGGTCGTTTCTAATGGATGGACTTCATATTTTACCCCCGATTCATGAATGATGCGAATCGCTTCATCGACGTATGGAATGACATCCTCGCCATTTTTCGTTTTCGGCAATATTTGAATACTAACCAATGAATTAGCCATCATAATTCTCCTCCTATTTTGGTAAATACTCATTCGTAAATGCTTTATTGGCATCGAGCTTTTTATCTAAAAGTTTGTTGTCATACATCCAAGTGGCATAATTATTCCAAACACTTTCCTTTTGAATTCCCCATTGTTTTGCGTCGTCCTGATATTTAGGTGATAACCACTTTTGGCTGGCTTTTACAAGCTTTGGATCTAAATCCGGCGCTGCTTTGATGAGAATATCTGCTGCTTGGTCCGGATTTTTGATCGCATAATTATAGCCTTCAGAAGCTGCTTTTAAGAAAGCCTTTACCGTGTCAGGGTTTTGTGCGATCATTTTTTCACTTGTTTCTAAGACAGGTGTGTAATAATCAAGCTTCTTCGAATAATCCGTTAAGTAAACCATGTTAATTTTTTGATTTCGTAAACCTGCTTCAACCCCATCCCAGCCGTAATAAATCCAGGCAAAGTCGACGTCTCTTTTAACGGCTGTAAAGAAGTCCGTATCACCGATATTGACAATCTTTACCTTGTTTGCATCGGCATGTACTTTATTCATTAACGAAGTGATAACCGATTTTTCAATTGGTGAGCCCCAGCCGCCATAGGTTTTACCTGCGAAATCCTTCGGTGTTTTAATATTTTTAGCAACAGGTGAAGCAAATCCGGAAGTATTATGCTGAATGACAGCAGCAATCGAAACGAGCGGTACACCTTGAATACGTGCTTCAGTAATCGCCTCTTGATATCCGACACCAAAATCCGCTTTTCCGGAGGCCACGAGCTGGTCTGCGCCGGTTTTTCCCGGTTGAATAATATCCACATCCAACCCTTGATCTTTAAAATAACCCTTTGCTTTTGCCACATATAGACCGGTATGATTGGTGTTAGGTGTCCAATCAAGGACAACCGTAATCTTTTTCAATTTATTGCTATCCTTAGCTTGATTTGTTCCTTTATTATTGCTGCAGCCAGCAATTAAAAAAACGGTAAGTAAAACGAAAAACCACTTCTTCATTTTTAAATCCCCCATATGTATTTTTCAATTGAAATTGAATTAGAATCTGGTTGATTGCATTATAGAACAAAACTTTGACAACAACAAATAAGCACTCAGGCTCGAACCATGAGTGCATATCAACAAACAATTAATTGTTTAAGAATATGTTCCCTCCGCCGGTATCAACCAGATCAGGTTCTAAGGGTCATTGTCTTTTGCGGACAAACTCTCAACCGGCTATACCGGTCCCCCTACATTTCACTGTATTCATTTCAATTACCATTCCCATTATAACAAAAATGGTTCATATTACTAGCCTTATCTCATTTTTTCATTAATTTTTGGATTGTTACTAAAACCTCGTCGAGTACCTCAAAATCACCTTCTTGGATTCTTTCGACTACACAGCTTTTCAGATGGCCCTCTAGAAGGATTTTAGCCACGCTATTTAGCGCCGATTGCGTAGCCGAGATTTGCGTGATCACATCATCACAATATGTATCTTTTTCAATAAGCCCTTTAATCCCCCGGATTTGACCTTCGATGCGGTTTAATCTTGTGATCAGGTTACTTTTGGTTTTATCTGAATGGTGGCTTTTTCGGTGGCTTCCTTCCGCGTCACAGCAGGTCTCCTCGTCTAAATCCTTCATGTTCTCATGTTCAAAAGACATTCCATCGCCTCCCCTTTATCAATCGATTATAACATACCAGGGTATGGTAACGCGAATGAACTCAACACAAAGGGTCTGACTTCAGTTTCATGTCAGACCCTTTTGGTTATTTGCTTGTTATGCCAAAACTTTTTTCCATGAATGATTCAAGCAGTGGCAGGTTGAGACTGATCTCTTGTTTTGCTTCCTCCGCTAGTTTGAGGGCAGAGATTTCCTGATGAAGTCGTTCCATCTTCCTGTCTAAATGGGCTGCCATTGACGCTGTTTCTTTTAATTCGGCTGACATATGGGATGGAATTTCCTTATTGTATTTATAGAAAATTTTATGCTCAAGGCTTGCCCAAAAATCCATCGCAATGGTCCGAATTTGCACTTCCACATAGGTTAATTCCTCGTGGTCAGACATAAAAATAGGAATTTCTAAAATCATATGCAAGCTTTGATAACCATTTGGTTTTGGATTTTCGATATAATCTTTATATTCGATGACTTTAATATCCTTTTGGCTCGCAATCATTTTACTGATTTCATAAATATCTGAACGGAACGAGCAGGTGATGCGAATTCCTGCAATATCCTTAATATTTTCTTTGATCGCTTCTAATGAAAAGTCGCACCCTTTCCGATACACCTTCTTCAAAATACTCTCAGGTGCTTTAATCCGTGATTTCACATGCTCGATGGGATTATAGTCATGAATAAAATTAAACTCATCTTTTAAAATATTAATCTTTGTATTCATTTCATCTAACGCAAACTTATATGCCATCATGAACCTTGTCAGCTCAACCTTAAGCATTTTTAACTCTTTCATGTTAAGGATTTGTTCGATTTCCACAGAAAAAACTTCCTCTCTCCATTTACTCGATGCCTTTAAATTATGTTGTTGGATCGTATCTCGCTCTTATCATACCATAGGTACTAAAATTGGAACTAATGTTCATGTTTTTCCATTGACATGACTAGGGCCTTCGGTTCATACTTGAACTACTTTTTCGTCTAATAATCGGCTTATTTTTTTAATTTAGGCACCTTTCCTAAATTTTCTTCATAAAATTAATTATTACAATACTTTTGCCTAGCTTTAACTGTTACCCATCCTTTATAATATCACCATACTACTTTGGAAGGTGTGAATAATTTGGCAACCAATTCTGATTCAAAAAAAATTGATGTAAATTCAACCATCTCCTTAAAAGGAATCGTAAAAGCCATTTTTAACGATACTGTTCATGTACAAATTGGTGGAAAGATTATTACCTTACCAATTGGAGATTTTCTGCTGGAAAAATCAATAAATTAATGATTTTTAGAGTCATAGATTTGCAATCGTAAATAAACCCATCACTTTTTAAGTGATGGGCCTTTTTATTTCTATTAAACTAGGTTGTTGATTTACGCTGCGGGCGCTCGCTTTCCGCGGGGAGGTCCGGGAGCCTCCTCGGCGCTTTAGGCGCCTGCGGGGTCTCCCGTGACCTCTATATCCCGCAGGAGTCGAGCGCCCTCCGCTCCAATCAACAGTTATAAAAAATCATTATTCTCCTTTAACACATCAATTTCTGATTCCGTTTTTTGGTAGCAAAAGCATGTGACGATATGATCATTCACCATGCCGACGGCCTCCATAAATGCATAACAAATCGTGGAACCGACAAATTTAAAGCCGCGCTTTTTTAAATCCTTACTTAATTGATCACTTATTTCCGATGTTGCCGGAACATCCTTTAATTCATGGAAATGATTCTGGATCGGCTTTCCACCCACAAAGGACCAAATATACTGACTAAAGGAACCAAATTCCTCCTGAACTTTCAGAAACGCGTGGGCATTTGTCACCACGGCGTTGATTTTTAATTTATTCCGGACAATTCCTTCATTATGTAATAGCTCTTCGATTTTCTTTTCATCGTACCGGATAATTTTTTCAGGATCAAAGTTATCAAAGGCACTGCGGTAATTCTCCCGTTTTTTTAGGATTGTATACCAGCTAAGCCCGGCCTGTGCCCCTTCCAGATTTAAGTACTCAAAAAGCAAACGGTCATCATAAACGGGTACCCCCCATTCCTGATCGTGGTAATGAATATATAGTGGATCTTGATTCACCCAGCCGCATCGATTCATTTTATTGTCTTCTCCTTTCTTTTAGACATGCCCAGAAACATCTTACTACATTTATTACATGAATTGAAATTTTATCTAAAAAGTCTAAAAACTTAAAATAATGATTCATTTCTGTTTCTTTTTATGCTAAGGTAAAATCATTAAAGGATTTCATGCATCATGAAGATTTTTTGAAGTATTTACTTCACTAATTCATTACTTAACTAAAGTACGAAAGGATGAGGGAATGGAGCAGTCTTTTCAATTGATGGTCAAAGAAAAATTCCCCTATTTATCAGCAGGTCAAAAAAAAGTCGCCAATTATTTGATTGATAACCTGGATGAATCGGCTTTTAAAACAGCTTATCAAATTGGCCGCCTATCAGATGTTAGTGAAACAACCGTTATTCGGCTCTCCTATGCATTAGGTTTTGAAGGGTTCAGTGAAATGCAGACAAAAATTCAAAAGCAGCTGCTCATGCAGCATCAGACAGATCAGGCTTCATCCACTGACATTCAGCAAATGAAGGACCCTTTTACAAAAGTAATTGAAAATGAGGTTCATATTTTAAGGCATCTCCTAAACCCGGGGAATGTTCAAGAAATCTGGAAAGCCGTTGATGCCTTAATCAAGGCAGATCAAGTCTTAATTTCCGGGCATTACCTTTCACACGCCGCCGCCTATTGGTTTTCGTATATGCTAAGCACGATCAGAGAAAATGTCAGTCTTTGTTCTCCGGCTGGAGATTTCTTTGAAAAATTCTGCAATCTTACCAATCAATCGGTGGTCGTCGTATTCTCGTTTCCTCGCTATTCAAATGAAACCATTAAAATAGCGGAGTGTGCCCGCCAGCATAATATTGGCTTAATTTCCGTAACCGACCGCCTTTTATCACCTGTCGGCCGAATTGCTGATATTGTCCTGACTACTGAAGAAAATGCGGAAACGGGCATGAACTCGATTGCATCTGTCATAAGTCTTTTAGATTTAATTATTGAGGGGATCCATCAAAAGGACCAAAAAAGGATTCAGTCACATCAAGAAAAACTGGAAAGACTCTATTCCAGCTTCAACGTTTTTATTGAATAATATTTAAAGGAGGTGAAGCAAAAATGAAAACGATTCCATTTATTGACTTCTATCAGGATTTACTTTTAAAAACCTATGATGAGCTCCATGCATTAGCCGAACCAAGCTGGGAAGAAAAACATACATCCACCTATATTTGCCAATGCCTCCAAAATGCTGGTATCAAATATAAGACGTTTTCCGGTCATTATGGAATCGTCGCAGAAATTCCGGGTGAATCAAATCAAGTAGTTGCGTTAAGAGCTGACCTGGATGCTCTTGTACAAGAGGTTGACGGTGTCATTAAACCCAATCATTCCTGTGGTCACGATGCCCATAGTACGATGGTATTATTTGCGGCTCTAGCCATTCATGCAAGCGGGATTCAACCGAAACACACGCTCCGCTTTATTTTTCAACCTGCTGAAGAAAAAGGGGAAGGTGCCCTTCAAATGATGCAAGATGGCGCTCTGGAAAATGTCCATTATTTATTCGGTGTTCATGTTCGTCCAAATTCTGAAGTTCCATACTTAAAAGCTTCACCTGTCATTATCCACGGAGCGGCGGCAACCTTTAGCGGGACCATAAAAGGCTTGCAGGCGCATGCATCTCGACCGGAGGATGGCATCAATGTTCTTGAGGCAGCTGCCATACTCATTCAAAAATTAAAGCAGATCCAGCTCGACACATCCGTCCCCTACTCCATCAAAATGACCAAGCTTCATACCGAAAATGAGGCTTCCAATGTTATCCCGGAAACAGCTGTTTTTACCTTGGATGTAAGGGCACAAAAAAATGAAGTCATGAGCGAGCTCAAACAGGAAACAGAGGTTCTTATTAAGCAAATTATGGGACAAACAGGGACAACAATCTCAATGTCTGTCGTAGAATCTGTTCCTGCCGCCTCTGTAAATGAGAAGGCAATCAACTTAGCAAAAAGTGCAATTGCCTCCATTCTTGGAGAAGAAAATGTGGTTCCAACCTGTATTTCCCATGGTGGTGAGGATTTTCACTATTATACAACCAGAAATCCTCAGATTGCGGCTACGATGATTGGGTTAGGCTGTGATCTATCACCAGGTCTTCACCATCCACACATGAAGTTTAAGGTAGATGCCCTTATCTATGGAGCAAAAATATTAACTCAAACAATTTTACATGCTTCAGACCAATAAATTAAAAGAGGTGTTTTATGCAAAATACAGCGAAAAAATATCAATCCTCTGGACAACCCCTTCATCAGGAGCATTTGGAACGAAAATTGAAAACGCGCCATTTAACGATGATTGCCATTGGCGGAACGATTGGCACGGGACTCTTTTTAGCTAGCGGCACGACGATCCATGATGCCGGTCCGGGCGGTGCGATTGCCGCTTACTTAATTGCAGGAATCATGGTTTATTTCTTAATGGCTAGTTTAGCGGAAATGTCGGCCCTTATTCCAATCACTGGCTCCTTTAGTACATATACATCCAGATTTGTCGACCCGGCATTAGGTTTTGCTGTCGGCTGGAACTATTGGTATAACAATGCGATCATCCTCGCACTTGAATTATCCGCCTCCTCCCTGATCATGAAATACTGGCTGCCGCATGTGCCGGGAATCCTGTGGAGTGCAAGCTTTCTCGTCATTATTTTCCTATTAAATATTTTATCGGTTAAAGGTTATGGGGAAGCGGAATTTTGGTTCTCCATTATCAAGGTGTTCACGATTATTGTGTTTATTGCTGTTGGCTTACTCATGATCTTTGGAATCATGAGCGGTCATGCCGGTGGATTTAGTAACCTCACGAAAGGGGATGCACCATTCCATGGCGGTATTTTATCGATCTTTAGTGTCTTTATGGTTGTCGGTTTTGCCTTCCAAGGAACAGAAATGGTCGGGGTTGCCGCAGGAGAAAGCGAAAATCCAAGCAAGGATATGCCTCGTGCGATCAAGCAGATCTTTTGGCGCATTCTTTTATTCTATGTATTAGCGATTTTCGTGATCGGCTGTTTAATCAGCTATAAAGATCCAAATCTATTAAGCTCTGATTTAACGAATATTGCTGTGAGTCCGTTCACATTAGTGTTTAAACATGCAGGGCTTGCCTTCGCGGCGGCTGCCATGAATGCGGTTATTCTAACCTCTGTTCTATCAGCGGGAAATTCATCTTTATATGTTGGGTCACGTGTCCTTTGGACCTTAGCGGAAGAAGGAAAAGCCCCATCATTCTTGAAAAAAGTAAATAAAGGTGGCGTTCCGGTTAATGCGATTTATGCAACGACCCTAATTGGTATGCTTTGCTTCCTTACTTCCCTTTTCGGAGACGGAACCGTGTATAATTGGTTATTGAATGCAGCCGGCTTAGCAGGATACCTTTCCTGGTTAAGTATTTCTGTTACTCACCTGCGTTTCAGAAAAGCATACAAGGAACAAGGTAAAAATTTGAACGACCTGCCATATGTCGCCAAATGGTATCCATTCGGTCCCATTTTGGCAACAGTACTATGTTTAGTAGCTACATTGGGTACTAATTATGGAGCATTTATCGGGTCAAAGATTGACTGGTACGGCATTTTGGTTTCCTACATTGGTCTTCCATTATTTCTCTTAGGGTATTTAGGTTATAAATTTGTCAAGAAGACGAAAATGGTTCCATTGCAGGAAGCTGATTTCAGCCGGGAATAAGGTTTATTTTTAAGGGGGAATTAATCATGACAAGAAGTGAGGAAATTGAGATTCGTTCCCTGTATCGGATTGACGAGCTGGAAGAAGTGAGAAAGCTGGAATCTAAAATTTGGGGGGAGTCAGACTCCATCCCCACCCACCAAACCATTACGGCCGTGAAAAACGGCGGTTTGGTGTTGGGCGCCTTTTACAGGGACCAACTGGTAGGATTTCAATACAGCTTTCCCGGTTTCAACGGGAAATCCGTTTATCTTTGCTCGCACACATTAGGGACTGATTCTAATTTTCGCAATCAAGGAATTGGTGAGAAATTAAAGAATAAGCAGCGTGAGGAAGCCGAGAAGCTTGGATATTCGCTGATTACCTGGACATACGATCCATTAGAAAGCATTAATGGGTATTTAAATATCGCCAAGCTCGGCGGAGTATGTTCGACCTATATCACAAATTGTTACGGTGAAATGGAAGACATTCTGAATAGCGGGATTCCATCAGACCGCTTTCTAGTGGAATGGCATATCGGTGACGTGAACCCGCTGGAAAAGGTGGGCAAACTGGATGATGCAATGGAACAATCGCTGATTCAGTGGGCAATGAATGAGGAAGGTCTCCCCTTCCCTAAAGCGGTACGGTCGTTACCTGCTAATAGTGATGTGGCCTATGTAGCCATACCTAAGGATTTCCGAACAATCAGAAATACCAATTTAGCGGTCGGCACTGATTGGCGTTTGAAAACAAGAGATGCCTTTAGTCAGGCTTTTCAGCAGGGCTGGCAGGTGAATGGGTTTTTAAAGAATTCGAATTCAGAGATACCCGTTCATTTTTATGTGCTTACAAAAAGCCAGGATTCCTTCTTTTAGGAACCTGGCTTTTTTCATTTCTATTTTTTTTGATAAGCCCGTCTTTCAGCATACTCGGAACAAGGAATGCAGACTTTGACCGTCTCCCCCTTGTCATTCAGGTATTTGCGCAGCGGCTTCACCTTTCTTTTACAAATCGCACATTTATTGTCGAAAAAACTGAAAATAGACATTTTCTGTCCCCTTTAAAAGTGACGTTTTCTATATTTTATGTTTAATAGTTTCAATTTTGTTACATGTAATTTTGGGCTCCCTTAAATGCGTCCGTAACCCATCCCTCGGGCATAAGATATCACAATTAATATTGATAAAGGAGCATTAAAAATGGGTTTATTCATTAAAAATCCCGAGGTTTTTAGGAATAAAGAAAATCTTCAGGAACCAAATCAGCAGCTTTTAAGAAGGAATTCATTTTCAGAATTAATGGAAGAACAACAAAAAGCTAACAGCGAATTAAGGGAATTTTTAAAGCAGACAATGTTGAAAACGGAAGGAACAGTAAAACAGGATTTAATGAATCAAATTAACAGTGTGCTCGACTCCAATCAAGAGATTATCAAAAAGAACGATACCATTCATCAACAGTTTACACTACAATTGGAAGAACAATTGGATCTGCAAAAGCAAATGGCTATCCATATTTCGAAGCAGGAGGAAATTCAGAAGAGTGTTTTAAGCCGATTAGATTCCCATGAAGCAATTATAGAAAAAATTTCACGGCAATTGCATGAATTCCGTTCGATTCTTTTTGAGCGAACCAATCATTTAGCTGAAAAAATTGAAAATGGCTATAAAGCAACTTCATCCTATCTTCATAAACTGCTAACTGGATCAGACCAGCAAATGACCTTCTTCTTGATGAAAAATAAAAAAGAAGAGAATAAAAAACAGCAGGAATAATTTTTTCATTTACAAAATAAAACCCATCATGCAATCCTGAATGATGGGTTTTTGAATTAAATACCTTTATTAAAAATATCGGTTAAAACTGGAACAATCTGCTTTTTACGAGAAACTACGCCTTTTAAGACGGCTGTGTTAGCAGAGAGTGTAACATTATAAGCTTTTTCTACTGCAGTCGCTTTACTTCCTAATGCTAAACCGACAGAATCATTTGTTAAAATATCAGTAACAACGAATAAGAATAGATCAAGGTTCTTTTCGGCAATGATTTTTGAAATCTCAGCTTCTAATTCCTCTTTTCGGGAAAGAACCTCATCCGTATCAACCGCATTTACTTGGGCGATTTCTACTTTGCTGCCGCCCATTTCAAATCCTTTGGCATCCAGCGATAAAAGCTGTGGAACAGTTTTATCACTTAAATCAGCACCGGCTTTTAACATTTCTAAACCATATGTATTTGCGTCAACACCAGCAATTTCTGCCAATTCATGTGCAGCAGCAACGTCTTGGTCTGTGCAGGTTGGTGATTTGAATAATAGGGAGTCAGAAATGATGGCAGAAAGCATAAGGCCCGCAATTTCCTTACTGATTTGTTTCCCATTTTCTTTATACATTTTGTTTAAAATGGTTGCCGTACAACCAACAGGCTCACAACGGTAATATAATGGGTCACTTGTTTCAAAATTTGCGATGCGGTGATGGTCAATAACCTCTAAAACACGAACATCGGCAATGTCATTTGCACTTTGCTGGCGCTCATTGTGGTCCACAAGGATGACAGATTTCGCTTCTGCTGAAACAGCTTCCACCAAACGCGGAGCTTCTGCTTTGAAATAATTTAAGGCATATTGTGTCTCGCCATTTACTTCACCTAAGCGAACTGGCTCAACATCCATTCCTAATTGCTTTTTCAAATCAGCATATGCAAGCGCAGAACAAATTGTATCGGTATCAGGATTTTTATGACCGAATATAAGTACTTTTTCCATTTGATTACTCCTTAATTAAATAAAATATACGGTATTGCCCAACCATGGGAAATGACCCTAATGCAAATTATATATGATTCTGAAGCAGTATTCAAAAAATTTATATAAAAAACCAGCAGACTATCAACCGGCCTGCTGGTCTTTCTATTGGATTACATAATATTTTCTTAAGCGCCCTTCTAGCTTTGAATGGACTTGATTTCTAGATTCAAGCAATTCCAAATGCCCCTGTATTTGCGAAAGGCCAAGAAAAACGGTTCGTTCCCTTAATTGAGGATAGATTTTTGTGCAAAGCTCAAATACCGTCTTTTCACCATCAAGGAGAATTTCCAAAATGGTTTCGCAGCGTTTCTCCTGTTCTTGTCTTCTTGTTTCAATGATTGCTAAATGATTGTGAAAGGGTTCCCCATGCCCTGGATATATCGTTTTTAATGGCAAACGGCTGATTTTTTCAAGCGATTTTCGGTACTGTAAAAGCGGACTCGACCGTTCCTTCTCCCCATTAATCGGTGGTTCGATAAATGCATTGACAGAAAAAGCCTTGAGAAGATGGTCACCAGCAAAGGTATCCCCCGATTGCGGATCCCACAGCAGCATATCGCAGCCGCTATGTCCAGGGACAAAGACTACCTCAAAAGGGGTTCCGCCAAGCGGGATCGTCTCTCCCTCCTTCACATAGTTAATGTTGCTCCACTTTTCTTCCTTAAATTCCTGCCATATAATATGTCTTCGATAGTCGGCCCCGCACTGATCCAAAAATTGTTTATAGAAATCCTCAATTTGTTGAAAATCTTGTGGTCCACTATTAAAAGGACCTCTTGCTTTCTCATGGACATAGACTGGTACATCCGTCTCTTCCTGAATTAAACGGACACCGCCTGCATGGTCGAGATGCACATGCGTAAGGACGATATGATCGAGGTCTTTCAAAGTAAAGCCCTGGTGGTGCAGCAAGGATTTCAACGTTTGAAAAGACTTAACTCCCGGGTCACCTGTATCAATTAATGTAACGGACTCCCCTATTACTAAAAAGGAGTTTACTGTACCTTCTGCAAATTGAGTCTCGAGTTCTAGTGGTACAATTTTAACCATATTCAAGACCACTCCATTCTGCAAAAATTCATAAATTTACAATTCGCAAATAAATGTGCCGGATTCGCAAATAAACATCCTCAATTCGCAAATATAAGTGTCAGATTCGCAAATAAGCATCCTGAATACGCAAATAAAAGGTAAGTATCTGAAATTCGAAAGCTTTTATCGGCGAATTCTTTGGATTTATCAGCGAGTCTAGCGAGTTTATCGGCGAATTTTACAGATTTATCAGCGAATCTAGCTAATTTATCGGCGAATCTAAAATTCTACGAACACACCTCTCCCATATGAATAAACAAGGCAACTGCCGGGCCCTCAATTAATATTGCTGAAAAACAGCTTCGCCCTTCAATACTTCCTTTCCATCCTGGTTCACGGCCTGCACGTTTAAATATAGATTGTTTTCTTTTTGATCGGACAGTATTGCCTTAAAGGTAATGACATCATTTAAAAAAACCATGCCTTTAAAGCGAATCGAGTAATCCTGTATAAAGCCTTCTTCATAATGGGCAGTAAAAAGCTTCGCAAGATTTCCCATGGTCCACATCCCATGGGCAATAATCCCAGGGAGTCCTGCATTTTTGGCTTCCTCATCAATCGTATGGATTGGGTTAAAATCGCCGCTTGCACCCGCATATTTGATTAAATCAAGCCTTGATACAGGCGGTAGTTGAACTTCCTCTAAAGATTCGCCTATTTGCAATTGATCAAGTGTTTTCAATTGTTCAGCACCTTCCTAACCGCCTCCGTGATAATGACCGTCATTTTTGAACGAAAGATTACGTTCCCTGACCTGTCCTCGCCGTTGTTTTCCACTATAAGGAAGCCCATCCCGCTTTTCTCAAGATAATTCTTAATGACGGTGTAGCAATAGACCTCTTCGCCCACTAATATAGGCCGTTCATAATGATAAGACTGCTCTCCATGAATTAAGCCTTTAATGGGTAGAGTAAATCCCTCGATCACACCAAAATCGAAGACTATTGGAAAAGTGGGCGGTGCAATATTATTTTGGTAACGCGATTTTTTTCCGGCTTCTTCATCAATATAGATCGGATGGAGGTCGCCGATTGCTTCAGCAAATTTCTTAACAGCTCCTCTTTCGACTATGTTCTTCACTTTATTTGATTGTTTTCCGATATGCTCTTTGAACAATTCAACATCACCTCTAGATCTGCTTAATTTTTCGGTCTGCCGGCTTTCCGGTTTTTCCTACCGGAATTTGTGGGCACTTCTTTAATACATTATTTAATAAATTGGAAATTCTACAAATTCATATTACCCATTAATATGCTAGATACTTTTTGAAAATAACATATCTACCGATTGGTATTTCGGTTTAATTTTATTCTGAACTTTCAGATTAAACAAGTTTTATATAAAAAAATCCTTCGGTGTTTTTACACCAAAGGATTTTTTAATTTTGCCCGAAGAATTTTACGTTCTCTTAGTGTTGAAATGGCAATCGAACTGACAAGCCATGCAAGTAAGCCGATTATGATGCTGAAAGCCCAGTTATTTGTAGATTTCAGGACCAGCAGGACGGCTGTTACACAAACCAAGCCACCCATCATTCCATAGACAGAGCCTTTGGCAATGTTCGTTGCTTTCTTGGTACCAGCGGCAATTCCCACCATAATGACGGCTGTCAGCATGACCGCAGGAAAAGCAGCAAAGATTCCGGCAAGAATTTTCCAAGGAGAAATAATGGTGATGAGATAACTCATTGATACGGCTGTCCCACCGAGTAAAAATCGTATGAATAAGTCCTTTTTGTTCACGTTGTCCACCTTTTTTCTAATGTGATGTTATAAAAACGACTACAATCGATACTACAAACCAACAAGCCATAGAGTGAATGATGCCACGTTTCCAACCAAGTTTAGGCAAAAGATAACCGGCAATAATGGCAACAAGTATATTGATCGCCATTCCAAATATTGCGCCTTTTGAGATGATGATAGAATGATTGACTAGCTCGCCTCCATGAAAATCAAGTCCAATCGTTAGCAGTGCTGCCAGATAGACGGCAGGAAATGCGGCAAAAATTCCTCCTGCTTTCTCCCCCAGCCTCCTGGCCACTAAAGTGCAGGCAAGGACGGCTGAACCTCCCATTAAAAATCGAATGATTAGCGCGCTTACAGATAGATGCATCGATGTTCGCCTCATTTTCTGATTTTATTTGCTCAATGTTTCACAAATTGTTTTACAAGAATATTTTACCTCATTTTCTTTAGAATGCTTGTGAACTTTTTATTACGGTTTTGAATGGATTTTATTAAAATTATTGTCGTGGAAAAAGCTGTGGGTATGATAGTAAATTGATGCTCGTGCGGATCGTGTACCTCAAAAAGATGCCAGTGGATATTGTGGTAGTAATTTAGATGACCGAATCCAACCTTTATATCGGGTATCGGTCACCTAGAGCCTTCATAGGTGACCGATACCGCTCTTTTACTCACTTATAAGTAACCTAAAAAACCTAATAGAAGACTTCCATCATTTGTGCTTCATTACTTCGTTTTCATCGCATACTCTCTTACCATTTCGGCCGTTACATTTTTTCGAGTCGGGATAATGCCCTGTTTTGCTAATGTGTTAATTTGGTTTGTTACGTCATTAATTTTTTCCACTGTAAAGGCTTTTCCCTGTCTGCATAATTCCAAAGCTTCTTCGATATACTCCTCACGAAGTCTGTCCAATGATAAAAAATCATTGATCTTCTTGTTTTGTTTATTTACATGATCACTAATCGCTTTATGTACACTCATTTAATAAATCTCCTTTTACACTATTTTTTTTCCGAGGATCAGTAAGTCTCTCTCGATTCCATCTAACTCGGCGACATTTGGAAGATGAGCCCATTTTTCAAAACCCTGTTTTGTGAAGAGCTTAACGCTGGGTTCATTATGACCAAAAATAAACCCTAATAAGGTTTTAATCTTTAGGCTCGGACAAGCTTTGATAGCTGTTTGAAGCAAATATCCCCCCAGCTTTTTCCCGCGATAGTCAGGATGAAGGTAAATACTGATTTCAGCCGTCGCATTATAGGCAGGTCTGCCATAAAACGATTGAAAGCTGACCCAGGCACAAATTTCACCTTGATTTTCGACCACCCATAATGGTCTAGTGGCAGGCGAATGTTCATGGAACCATTTTTCACGGCTTTCCACTGATACCTGTTCAGTATCGGCCGTCACCATCCTGCTTGGAATCGTGGAATTATAAATACTGACGATTGCAGGTAAATCACTAAACAAAGCATCCCTTATGATGAAATCTTCATACATAATTAAGTACTCCTATTTGATAAGATATAGTTAGATTACCGATTAATGTTTATAATATCAAATAATTCGATGGAGGAGGAAAAAAGATGAAATTATCAGGGAATACCGTTCTCATTACCGGTGGCGCATCAGGGATTGGTTTAGCCTTTGCAGAGCGCTTTTTAGAAAGAGGAAATGAAGTGATTATTGTGGGCCGCAGGGAGGAGAAACTGAACGAAGCGAAGAAGAAGTTTCCACAAATACATACGAGAGTTTACGATGTTGCAAAGGTGGATGACCGCCAATCATTATTTGAGTGGATAACCGGTGAATTCCCCCAATTAAATGTCCTGGTTAATAATGCCGGGATTCAGCAGAAAGTGAATCTATTAAATGCTGACCAGGATTGGAGCTATTATCAAAATGAAATCGCGATAAATGTGGAGGGTCCCATTCACATGTCCATGCTGTTTATCCCCCATCTTCAACAACAAAAGGATGCAGCCATTATCAATGTTTCATCCGGCTTGGCGATCATGCCGGGAATTTGGGTGCCGGTCTACAGCGCAACAAAAGCAGCAATCCATTCCTTTACGGTGTCTTTACGCAATCAGCTGGAGAATACGAGCATCGAAGTTGTCGAAATCCTCCCGCCAGCGGTTAATACAGATTTAGGAGGCGTTGGTCTGCATACCTTTGGAGCCCCATTGAACGACTTTGCTGATGCCATTTTTCAAGGATTTGAAAAAGGTGAAATGGAAATTGGCTATGGCGATACAATAAAAAGGCTTGATGCATCAAGAAAAGAGAACATGTTCGCAGCAAAAATGGCCTGGGAAGGCTATTTAAAAAGGAATCCGGATTTTATAAGGTAATAGGAAAGAATAAAGGGTCTGTTCCCACAAACTATCACCGATTGTGTTTGAAGTGATGTAATGTGGGGGCAGCCCCCTTTTTTTAGTGCTTCCATACCAAATGGTACCCTTTTGTAATTTTGTCATTTTCCGTAATTTCCAATTTTGAATCATTCCAAATGTGTGCAGAATTTAGTACTATAGAAAGTGAAATATTTTTTCACTCAACTTCCTAGAAAGAACTGGAGAATTACATGAAGAAACCTAAGCTTGTAATCCTATATTATTTCATTGCCAGTATTATTTGGATATATGGAACTAATTTTTTAGTAGAACATTTTATACCAGCTTCGTTGGAATATTTTTTTGAAAGAGCAAAAGAGATTTTATATTTGTTGATCACGGGCGGCATGATTTATTTTTTCCTAAATAAAAAAGAGGAATTACATGCATCCAAAGAGGACGAAAAACGACTTTCGACGTTAATCAATTCAATGGTGGATTTTGTGAATTTTAAAGACGGCGAAGGCAGATGGATTGAAGCCAATGATTTTGGATTACGTTTATTTCAACTTGAAAACGTTGACTATCGAGGGAAAAAGGACTCCGAATTAGCTGAATACACCGAGTTTTATGGAGATGCGCTAAGATATTGTGAAATATCGGATGAAGAAACCTGGAGAAATGGCGAAATTACACGCATCGAAGAAGTGTTGCCAGTTCCCGATGGCACAACCAAAACATTTGACACGATCAAAGTTCCGCTTTTTAACGAGGATGGTACTAGAGAGGGTCTCGTCATCATGGGCAGGGATATTACCGAGAAGAAAAATATGGTAAAAGAGCTGGCCGAAAGCCAAGAGCGGCTTAGAAGGACGGAAAAGCTCTCCGTCGTTGGTGAACTCTCCGCTAGTGTGGCTCATGAAATTCGCAATCCGCTCACCTCTCTAAAAGGGTTCGTCCAATTGTTGCAAATGGAAGATGAAAAGCATCAGTTTTATTATCAAATCATGCTCGATGAACTAAATCGAATCAACCATATTGTTGGCGAGCTGCTGCTTTTAGCAAAACCACAGGCCCTAAAATTTACGACGTTCGGTATTCAAAAAATTTTATTTGATGTCATCTCCTTATTAAGCACAGAAGCAAGTCTTTATAATGTTCAAATTGAGTCTTCTTTTCCAAATGAGGATTTATTAATCGAATGTGAACCCAATCAGTTGAAGCAGTTATTCATAAATTTAATAAAAAACTCGATTGAAGCTTCACAAAATGGCGGCATGGTTTGGGTTAATATAGAGAAATTTGAGAATGGAATAATTTCCATCACGATTAAGGATAATGGGAGCGGTATTTCAAAAGAAAGATTGGCGAAAATTGGCGAGCCCTTCTATTCTTCAAAAGAAAAAGGAACGGGTCTCGGTTTGACCGTCAGCTTTAAAATTGTCCAAGCACACAAAGGAACAATCCACTTTGATAGTCAAATAAATGAAGGTACATCCGTTCATATCCAATTACCTTTACGACAATAGACCACTAATTGAACTTGCCAGCTAAAAAAGAGAGTATTCCTAACCTTAAGGAACACCCTCTTTTTAGCTGGTCTTCTTTTTCCGATTTCGAAAAAAAGCAATGATCAGCATGCTAAATGGTATAATAATTTGAAATGGCCAATGCAAATAAATCGGCACAATTATTAGCCCCTCTTTTATATGTTCAGCATAATTGGAAGCAATCGTCACGGATGCAAACAAGATGATGAAACCGATTGGAAATGAAAGCTTCTGTTGGCTTTTTAACTGAAAAATATCCGCTGTACCCGCAACGGCCGCATAAAAAAAGATGGAAATTTTAAAAAAGCCGCCTATGACTAAATAAAGCATAAATAAGACATCAAGACGCTCGATAAAATCAGCCAATTGGATCCTGGAAATGGTCGATAGCAGCGGAAAATTAGCTCTGCTAAACAGGGCTGCTCCTAAGACAGATACATTAACAACCGCCGTAATCGCAATATTGATCCCACTTAAAATCATCCCGCCGAAACAGACATATTTCACTTTTTTCGAGTCATTTAAATATGGTAACAACATTGTAAAGACAATCATTTCTCCAAATGGGAAGGTTATGGTTTCACCCAAAAATGTCTTTATTACAGGCTTCCAGCCATTCTCCAGTATAGGCCGAAGATTTTCTAAATGAATTAGGCCTGAAACAGTAATTAAAAGAATCCCTCCAATCGCCATGAAATAAACTACTCCAAAAAATATCTCTCCCACCCGGGCAATCACTTCAAAGCCCTTATGAATCGCATAAATGATTGTCACAATCATTAAAGAATTAATCACAATCATCGGTGTATTTGTATAGATCGTTGTTGTTAATAACTCGCCAAAATCGCGCAATACTCTTGAAGCGCAATACATAAAGTAGGTAATGTACAATATACCAATAAAGCGTCCAACCCATTTTCCGACAATCACTTGCAGATAGCCGGTCAAAGGTAAATCCTGATAATATTTATACAATTGGTAGTTAACGAGAAAGACACCGAGTCCTCCAATTAATCCTAATAAAATGGCGATCCATGCGTCTTGCTTTGCGCCGGATCCAAGACCAACAAGGATCGCACTGCCCATTTCAAAGAGAACAATCAGAACAAACAATTGTGATGCCTTTATTTTTGCATTTTCCATTTGTACACTTCCCTATTATGGAGGGTCATTATCTATTGAGGTCCACCCAAAATGGCTTTGTTCGTATACCCTCCCGCCGGATATAGGAATCAACCTTGACGTTCACTGCTAAATTAGCAAAATGATTATCCCAGTCCTTATTCAATTTCCTCCATAGTTTTGGATCCTTGCGATGAACGAATTCACCGAATCCGAAAACATCAATTTTCATTTTTTGTGCAGTTTTAACAGATTGAAGAATCTGTTTTTTTATTTCTTTTTCAACCTGTTTATCTATCTTTTCAATGACATTTGGATCGGTCAAATCTACTGCGGTATTCGCTTCACTAATCCAGCCTTCGTCTTTTATGAGGACATCAATTATAGGCTTCCCATTATTTATCCTGGCCGAAATCTTCGTTTTTGAGCGAATCGGCGCCATATTGATTGCGTTTTTTTTTCCATTCCAATCAACATTAACATCGGTACTGCTTACTTTGTTTAAAATCCAAACAACTCCACGTGCTTTTTCATGACTCATCCAGCCTATTAATTTACCCATTCTAAATATCGCTAAGCCATTTGCAGAAAGATAGGCTTCAGATGTGGTTTTTTGCAGGTTAGAAGCGATACTTGCCATTTTCTGGTTTCCGACAACTTTGTAACCATTTACCACCTGCGCCTTTCCACTACTTACAAGACCACTAATAAAATCATCGATCGTCACGGGCATATTTTCTCCAAGCATTTTTTGCGTCGATTCCAGTTCTTTTGTTACATGGTTGACTGGAATTTTATCTAATATGGTAAGTGCACTTACAAATTCTTTGGCCGTTGAATTTCGAGCAATGACCATCTGAGCTGTTGTTCTAAATTCAGGGTCCCGGTCCAATGCGTCCATAATATTGAGCATTTCCTTTTTGGCAATTTCCTCACTTACGACAACCAAATTGGTATGAGCATAATAAAGTCTCCGAGAAACTTTCTTTGTCGCATTTCTGGCAGCTTCCGTTAACGTATCCCCTGATGCACTATACACGGCAATGGGGAGCCCCATGCCGCCTCCAGATTGTCCAGTGGCAACATTTCCAGGATTGACAAGCTGGAACGAAACTTTAAACCGATTCCCGTCTCCTTTATCAATTCCCATCGCCATCACAAACGCCAATTCTGTCAGCTCTTTCTGATTCCAGCAGGCGCTGAGGACTGGTAGGAAAGTAATGACAAGTGAAAAAACCAAAAATAATTTTTTCATCCTTGATCACCTTTTGGGGATTGTTGTTGTTCATCCGGTTTAGGCGGTTCGGGTTTTTGATTTTCACCCGTTCTTACCATGTTTTCTTTACTAATAAACTTCGGTCTATTTTTCATTGCCCATACCGGAAAGCGAATAAAGACATCCTGTTGATTATGTATATTAAATGGAGCAATCGGCATCATGTAGGGAATCCCAAATGATCTTAGTGAACATAAATGGATGACCATAAACATAAGACCGATCATGATACCATAAAAACCCAACATAGTCGCTAACCCCATTAGAACAAAACGGATCAACCTGGCAGAAATCGCCATCGCAAAAACGGGTGTTGAAAAATTTGAAATCGCAGTTATCGCAACAACAATAACCATGATAGGCGAGATAATGCCTGCCTGAACGACAGCTTGCCCGATTACCAATGCGCCAACAATCGAAACGGCTTGACCTACTGATCGCGGCAGCCTTAATCCGGCCTCCCTTAAAATTTCAAAGGTAACCTCCATAACCATGGCCTCGACAAATGCCGGGAATGGCACATTTTCCCGTTGCGCAGCAATGGCAATCGCCATTGGGGTTGGGATCATTTCTTGATGAAAGGTTGTGGCCGATATATACACAGCCGGAGCAATCAACGCCAGGAAAAAAGCTAAAATCCTTAAAAGGCGAATTCCTGTCGAGATATCAAACCGGGAATAATAATCATCAGCAGCCTGAAAAAATTGGATAAAAATAGCTGGAACGGTGAGCACAAAAGGCGTACCATCGACAATGATGGCAATTCTCCCCTCAAGCAAATGCCCTGTCACTGTATCTGGTCTTTCCGAATGATAGGTGGTCGGAAATGTAGTCCACGTTTGGTCCTCAATTAATTGTTCAATATATCCAGAGCCTAAAATGGAATCCATGTTTATTCCTTTTAAGCGATCTCTGACTTCCTGAATAATTTTTTCATTTGCAATCCCTTTAATGTACATGATTCCAACATCTGTCTGGGAAACGGTGCCAATTTTCATCGTTTCCAGCCATAAATTTGGACTTTTAATTCGTCTGCGTAATAAAGCAGTGTTAGTTCGCAGTGTTTCCGTGAAAGAATCCTTTGGACCACGTATCGATAATTGTGTGGAAGGCTCAGTAATCGCACGCTTTTCATATCCCTTTGTGTCTACACTAATCGCTTTATTGTATCCATCAACAAAAATGATGGTGTTTCCTGATAAAAGTGAATCATATATTTGATTCCAATCAAGAATAACCTGGAGGTTTCCTAGCCCAGTTGCAATACTGACCATCCACTCGAAGGAATCGAATTCCGCAATTTTTACATCTTCCGTATTCATTTCCAGGAAGAACTCGCTGATCATCTGATTATCGGCTAATCCATCCACAAAAACGGCAGTTCCTTTACATTTTGAAAAACCGATTTCACGGAACGCAATATCTGTGCTTTTTCCGAACTCTTCCTTAATTCGACTAATATTCTCCTTGTAATCACTTTCTATAGGGAGATCTTCCGGTTTAGATGGGTCTTGTTTTTGCCGATAATTATCATTTTGTCGTTTTTTTTGCTTATTTTTTAGCATTTTCGATAAAATCGACACAAGAATCGCCTCACTTTAATGGGAAGGTAAACTTTCTCTCATGATTGGTAGATTACCCCAAAATAGATAGGCTTATCCACTTCTGTCATTCGAACCGTGAATAAATGATAAAAAGGATTCTAACACTAATCTTAATTTCCATTAGAAGGTGAATGGATGAAAATACTCCTAATTACATTTTTATTGGCCTTTCTATTATTAACGTTAATTATTTCACTCGACTTAATTTTAGGCACGGAACCGAGAATTGTTTTTTGGAAAGCACTGAACCCATTTCGGGTCATGGAACCAGCAGAATATGTGATTGTTTTACTTTTTATCCTCTTCTTTTTATTAAAAATCTTGCTTTCCTTTTTGAAAAAGAAAAAAGAGGAGAATCCATCCAGTAATTAATGGCATTCTCCCCTTTGACTTTTCTTTATGATAGTGATTTTTCAACAGACGGTACTCTCGCTTTTACATACACTTTGTTCCCCTTCGTGAAAAAGAAAATACTGCCAAGTGTCACTAAACTAATGATCCATAACATGATTTGTCCATGGAAATGACTGAAAAGATAACCGCCCAAAATGGGTCCCAGAAAGTTCCCAATTTTTCTAAAACCCCCTGCTCCAAAATAGGTACCCCGCATATGGTCAGGGGCAAGCGTATCAATCATCAGACTGTTGGAAGGAAATATTAAAATTTCACCTAAAGTCAGAAGGATAATCGCAAATATTGCAATGGTCCATCCATTTACAAAACTAAAACAAAGTAATCCTGCAGCCATTAAGACTGCACCCAATACCATCACTTGCATCGGCGTATATTTTTCTGCAAAATGGCTGATTGGCATTTGCAGGATGACCACTGAAATCGCATTGATGGAAAGTAACACAGAAAATATGACAACACCATTACTCATCGTCGCTTGCAGGTGCTGTGGCAAATTCGAATCTAGTTGAACATAGCCCATGTTGACTAGGATAATGCCTAAAATTAAGTATCTTAATGCTTTATCGGTCTTAACAATTCGAAATGCATCACCGAACGACACCGTTTTTTTACGCTGCTCCTGCTGTGGGATCACAAGTTTTTGCATAAAGTACAATAAAATGATGGCATAAAGCAAATAGGTAGACCCAGTAATTGCGAATGAAAGCTTGGCTGATGTCGTTGCTAAATATGCGCCAACCAATGGTCCGACAGAAGCACCAACATTTATTGCCGTATAGCGCAGCGAATAGGCTTTCATGCGATTTTTCTTATCCGTTACATCTGCCATCAGCGCCTGAGAGGTTGGTTCAAAGAAGGAATTGCAAAGACCGTTTAAGGCATTTAAGAGAATAAACCAGCCTTGGCTGTTGGCAATCGTAAATCCATAATAAACAAACGCCAAAGTGAACACTGCAACCATCATGACCCGTTTGCGGCCAAACCGGTCCGATAAATGCCCGCCGATAAAGCCCCCGATTGTCCCCATTAACGGGCTCATCCCGACCGTTAATCCGATAATCACCGGCGGTAGGTCCAAATGCCTTGATAAATAGATGGATAGGAACGGGAGTGTCATAAAGGCGGCACCTCTTGATAAAACGGTACCGATTAACAATACCCAAACAATTGTATGGAATTGACCGATGTAATTTTTGATATGATTCATAAAATTCCTCACTTCGATAGTTTCCTTATTTAGTAAACCAATATGTTGGGAGAAAGTAAAGAATTTTTGGCCTTTTCCAAAAAAAATAGAAAGAGACCCTTTTTAGGAGCCTCTTAGCCGATTAATAAAATTAATTTTGCATGTAATTCCACAGATAAATCCTTGTGGGGGTCTTGTACAAAGTGAAGTTTCGTCGTCCCCATATCCAATGTTTTTTTACGGCTGGTTCCGATCAAGCCCGGAAACACTTTTTCAATGAAGGTCCAATCCTGCTTTGAAAAATCCTTCATAACAAAGGGTTCGTTAATGGATACAATCCCGATATCCTCCGTATCAGGCTTCATAAAATATTTTCGGGTAAATACATATTTCTTTTCGCTGTCCATTTATTTTGGGTCCTCGTATTTTAAAGCTGTATCACTGTCCCCATATCCTTTGGTGGTGGGATCCTGGACAATTCCCAGCAACGAAAGCAAAACAAACACCGCATTTATGAACGTTAAAATCGAGTTTTGCATGGCACCGGTTAATTGGAAATGAACGACCCCCATTGAATTCAATCCGGCTATCACCATTTCGGCCACAATCAAAAGATGAGAAACAAATGAGACAACCCAATGCTTGTTTTTCAAACGGACCTTCCAGTTAATCATACGCCTGTCCCCTCCTATAAAATAATTGCTTTTTATAACATATGCTTGGGCAAATAAGGATTGTCCACAATTATCATTGGAATGAATCTTTTTTCACAAAAATGCTTTTATTGGTCTTTTGTTGCAAGAAAACTTATAATGGATGAAGCAAAAATTCCTTATGAAAGTTAGGTGATATAATGGAAAAGTTGCAGCCCTATTGGGAAAAATTGCAGCCCTATTGGGAAAAATTCAAACATTTATGGAAAAAAGCACATTTAACACAAATTATTTTATTAGTGGTTCTTGTCACTATTTTAGGGGCAATCCTTTATTTCGGCTGGCTTGCCTATCGCACTAATGTCCAATCCTTGCAGCAGGGACTCAGCCAGCCTACTGTCGTCTATGACAAAAACGGTAAGATTGCCACCTATGTTTCCACTAATCGAACGAAAGGTGTAAAAATAGCCGAATTGCCGAAATACGTGCCGAATGCTGTGGTGGCCATTGAGGATGAACGCTTTTATCAGCACGGGGGCTTTGATATTAGAGGAATAGCCCGCGCCTTTTTTGGTGATATCTTTGCTGGCCGAATAACGGGGGGCGGGAGTACTCTAACTCAGCAGCTGGTGAAAAATGCATTACTTTCACCGGAGCAAACCATTAAGCGGAAAGCGGAAGAAATATTTTTAGCTGTGAAAATCGAGAAGGTTTATACAAAAGATCAAATTCTCCAGATGTATTTAAATCAAGTTTATTTTGGCAGCGGGGCCTGGGGAATTGGAAACGCCTCAAAGAAATATTTTAATACGGATATAAAAAATGTTTCCATCAGTGAGGCCGCCCTTTTAGCCGGATTACTGCATGCACCTGATTATCTTGACCCTTATAAAAATTATGATTTGGCGATCAAACGAAGAAATGTTGTTTTGGCCAAGATGAAAGAGCTGAATATGATTACCTCCGCCCAATATAATGAGGCGATTAATGAAAAAATTGTTCTTCATAATGGCGGCGGAAGCTATATCAATCGAAAATATCCATATTATGTCGATGCTGTCATGAACGAGGCCATCTATCGTTATGGATTAACGCAGGATGAAATTCTTACTCGAGGCTATCGGATTTACACGGAAATGGACCAAAACATGCAAGCCGGCTTAGAAAATGTTTACAACATGGATTATCTGTTTCCTAGTAGTATGGGTGGTAAATTGGCTCAAAGCGGTTCGGTTTTAATGGACCCTGCTTCCGGAGGAGTCCGCGCACTTGTCGGCGGACGGGGTGAGAATACGTTTCGCGGCTATAACCGGGCGACACAGTTAAAGGCACAGCCTGGTTCTTCGATCAAGCCACTTGTCGTCTATACCCCTGCCCTTGAAAATGGATACCATTACTCATCTGAATTAGTCGACAAGCCGCTGTCATTCGGAAATTACAAGCCGGAGAATTTTTCAAAGACTTTCAGCGGACAGGTGCCAATGTATAAGGCACTGGAAGAATCGCTAAATGTCCCTGCTGTCTGGCTGCTTGATAAAATCGGTCTTGATAAAGGGTTAAATTCTCTAAATCGGTTTGGCATTCCCGTTGAAAATGCCGATAAAAATTTAGCGATTGCCCTGGGGGGAATGAGCAGAGGGGTTTCCCCCGTGCAAATGGCCGATGCGTTTTCAACCTTCGCAAATGGCGGATCTCGCTATGACAGTCATTTGATTACCAAAATTGTCGGACCGACAGGAAATATTATTGTGGCACATAAGCAGGAAAAAACAAATGTGACTTCGAAAGCTGTTACGGATGAAATGACCTCCATGCTTTTGAATGTCGTAGAGTCCGGAACAGGAAAACGCGCAAATATACCTGGAGTTCAAATTGCCGGAAAAACCGGGTCTACCCAGCTTCCGTTTGGAGGGACTGGTACGAAGGATCAGTGGATGGTTGGTTATACACCTAACCTGGTCGGCGCGATTTGGCTCGGCTTTGATCAGACTGACCGGCAGCATTATTTGACAAGTCCAAGCTCATCCGTTGTGGCACGGATTTTTAAAGAGATGATGAAGTCCTCACTACCTTATGTTCCTAAGCAAAACTTTGATGTAATCTCAGTTAATGACCAGATGGCCGGCAAAGAGCAATCAAAGATCAATTTGCAGCAGCAGGCAGAGAAATTGAAACAGGAATTGAATGCAAACGCGGCAAAACTTAGTAAAACGATTCAGGAAAATGCACCGGTCTGGAAAAAAGGACTGGACCAAGCCCTTTACAATTTTGGACAAGCGGTGAATGCAGTCGTCGAAAAGCTCAAAAACTTTAGACAATAATAATGAATAAAACCTCCTGCTCTTGCTGAACAGGAGGTTTTATTTTTCCAACAATCCATATTTCCTCTGAAAACGAGTCAATATTTTCAGCCAGGCATTACCGAATACCAGGAGAAAGAAAACATTTGAAACAGCATGCATGGAATCGAATAAGGCACTTCCAGCAAAATAAGGAACGATTGTGTTCATGTTTAGCGGCGTACCCGACTGTACCATGGAAAGTAAGCCCCAGATGTTCATAATCCAGCCAAATAAAAAGCCCCAGATCAACCCGAAGAGAAGCCTTCCCCACTTCCACTGCAACAGTTTCGTATTCTTTAAAAGCCCTGCTGTAAAACCAACAAGTCCCCATGCCGCCATTTGCCACGGTGTCCACGGACCTTGACCAAGGATCATATTGGAAGCAAGGGCCGCCACAGCTCCAATAATAAAGCCGCTTTCAGCCCCGAATACCAAACCGGCCATCATGATGACAAATGTCGTCGGCTGCACGCTCGGAATACTGGCAAACGGAATCCGGCCAACAGCGGCAATGGACGCCAAAACGGCAAGCAGGACCAATTCTCGTGGATCGACCTTTCTTCCTTCAAAACGAATCAAAAATAGTCCAAATATCAAAATTACCATTCCAAAGCTCAAGAGTAAATATTGATCTTCCCACCAAAAAGAGGTCAATAATACCCCAACAACAAGGAAAAATAAGATAACTTTCATTAAGACTCGATTAAAACGCATCTTCCTAGTGCCTCCTCTTTTGTGATCACGGAGGTTTCCCGGAAAAGCCGCTGAACCATGGTTGTATAAAAGAAATTGCCTTTGAAAAAGCTTTCTGGTGCTCCTTCTGCTGTAATCTTCCCCTGGAACATCATGCCGCATGTCGTTGCATATTGGGCAGCAAATTCTACGTCATGAGTAGACATAAAAATGGTGATTCCTTCAGCATTCAGTTTGCCAAGAATTTTAGCGAGATTCTCTTTAGAAATGGGATCCAACCCTTTTGTCGGTTCATCTAAAAGAAGAATTTCCGGTTTTCTTAGTAATAAACAAGCCATCGCCGCCTTTTGAAGCTCCCCGCCGCTTAAATCATATGGATGGATTTCAAGCAATTGATCGATGCCCAAATCTACCAAAAGCTGTTTTACTCTATCATCTCGAAGAATGCCCCACTGCTCCATTATGACTTCCATTTCTTTTCCTACCGTATCCTGAATGAAAAATAGCTTTGGATTTTGCGGCAAATACCCGATTGTTTTCGGGAGATTGATTTTTTTCAAAGGTTTATTTTCATAAAAAATCCGGCCGCTTTCCGGTTTCACCAACCCCGCCAGCACTTTTAATAAAGTGGACTTTCCTGACCCGTTTCCGCCGAGCAAAGCGTAAAAATCCCCTTTGTTTAATGAAAGGTCGAGCTCATTTAAGATGAATTCGGATTTCTTATCGTAGCGAAATTGTACCTTCTTGGCCTTCAGCCATACCTCACCACAATTTCTTGGATTCAAAGATACATTTTTCTCAACTATTTGTGGTGCCGCTTGCTGAACCCAGTTTCTTCCTTCTTTTACGGTTAAGGGAACATCCCCGTTGCCTCCCATACTAAAAAATAGCGCCGGGATGCTTGGCACAAAGGCTTGATTTGGAGAATTCCAAACCTTTTCAAGTACTTTCCTAGGTTCGCCGCTTAAAAGAACCTGTCCTTTTTCCATCATGACAATTTGATCTGCCATGGTAAACACTTCATCGAGTCGGTGCTCGGCCAAAATAATCGTCATTCCAAATTCCTCGTTCAGCCGTTTCAGCATATCTAAAAATTCTCTTGAACTAACCGGGTCCAATTGGGCGGTTGGTTCATCCAATAACAATATATCCGGCTGCATCAAGAGGATAGAAGCTAAATTTATCTGTTGCTTTCTCCCGCCGGAAAGCTCATGGGTTTTTCTGTGGAGCAAGGATTCTGCACCAAAAAAATGAACCATTTCCGCGACCCGGCTTCTCATTTCACTCGGAGACAGACCAATGTTTTCGAGACCAAAAACCATTTCGTGCAGCACATCATCTGCAACCACTTGATTTTCCGGATCTTGAAAAACAAATCCTATCCCACTTGATTCCCCTTTTATCAAAATGTCACCTGTCAGATTTCCGTGCGGGCGAATCTCGTTTTTTAATAAGTGGAGAAGGGTGCTTTTGCCTGAACCGGATGCACCGAACAGGACGACAAACTGTCCCTTCTTTATTTCAAGGGAAAGATTCCTGATGGCTGGATCTGAACAGTCTGGGTAGGTAAAGGAAACATCATTTAATTGAATAATCGCCATCTAAGCATCCCCCCTGCTTCAACAAATAATGGAAAGCTTATAAATAATAAATAAAAGATAAGTGTTTGAACATCCATCACAGATAAATGCCAAGATTCCATGACCGGATAAATTTGCAAAAATCCAAAGCCAAAAGCTCTCCCGTAAATAATCAGCGTAAACAAAATCAGCAAATAGATACCTGCCAGCAAATCGCCGCTTCGAAAAGTAAAATGCTCATAGCTTGAGCGCTGATGGGAACCGTACCCCCGCGCTTTCATGGAATCTGCCGTTTGGATGGCTTCTTCCAGGGAATAAGTTAATAGTGCCTGGACAAAAAGCATCGCGTTTCTTGCCCGGTATTTCCATTGTCCCTGAGTTACCGAGAGTCCCTTACTTTTTTGTATAACTGAAATCTCCTCCAATCTTCGTCTCATTAACGGGATAAACCGGAGCGTCAGCATTAAGAGGACGGCAAACTGCGGTAAAAATTTTGTAAATAAAAATAACAATTTATTTGGCGTCATCACAATGTTATAGGAAATAAAGAGGACAATAATGGCGATAATCGCCATTGCATTCATTCCTCCATAGGTAATCGCTTCCAATGTGAAGCGATGCTGGTGGATTTCAAATAAAACATGACGCCCTCTCTCATTAAAAAGAGGATTCAGGATCACCATTAGCAAAAAGGTTGAAAAAATGAAAACAAGCCAGTGCCGAAGTCCCTGAAACCGATCGTGGAGGAGGTTCATCATCAATATCATGACGAACCCCGAAACCAAGAAAACCGGATGAAGCATAAGAATCATAAGGGCGACACTCCCCACATAGTAAAGAAAAGTAACCAGCGGGTGTAACCGTTCAAAACGAAATCCCATGCTTCTATCGCTTATTCCGTGTATAGGCATTGAATACTGTCCCCTGCTTTGACTTTCATAACCCCGACACTTCTTGTCAAACTGCTACCGTTTTGCTTAAAAATCCAGCCGCTCTTGACACCGTAGTCAAACTCATAAATATTATCGATTCCCTCTACATAAGCGGTTGCGCCGCTGCCACGGGAATCAACCTGGATCCCGTGTTTTTTGGCAGCTTGCATGAGAATATCATAAATTGTATCTCCGTCCTGAAAGCTTACTTTTTCGGCAGCGAGAATATTTCGATGATCTTTCGGACCTACAATCGAAATGGTAACGGTCGAAATCGGCTTCTGAACAGGTGTTTTTGTTACGGGCTTTGCTCCGGATGTCTGGCTATTAGGTTTTACTACAGGTTTTACTGCAGGTTTTACTGCAGGTTTTATTGTTGTTACTGTTTTTTGTTTTTCAGCAGTATTTGTTTTCTTTTCGGTTATAACTGCTTTTTTTGGCTCATTGATTTTTGTACTTTCTTTTTTCACAGCCGGAATTGCCGTAGATTTTGCTTTTGGCTGTACAGGAACGGTCGGGCTTTTACTAGTATCCTTTTGGACCGCTATCACTACGGGCTTTGTATCCTTTTTGGCTTGGCCTGTGGAACTCGCTGATGTACCACCACACCCCGCTAGACTTACCGAAAGCAGGATGGTGATCATTAATGTTAAAAATCGCCTCAAGCTGATTTCCTCCTATTAAACAAAAAGAATGCTGCCATCCCGATCAGGATGAACACTGCCCCTAAAAGGAGAAGATTCTCTGCGTTGCTTGCCGTGTCCGGTAAAGAATGACCATTTTTAATGTTTGTGGCTGGAGCCGCCTGCTCATTGACCGGAGCCTGTTTCAAGAGCGGCAACTGATACAATGAACCGCTTCCTTTCGTATAAAGCAGGTAGGCTGCTAATGCCTGGAACCCTTGAGTAGACGATACCGGGTCACTTGAATCCCCGCTTTTCCAGCCAAATCCGCCGTCTTTATTTTGGAAGGATAATAAATATTGGAGCAGGTTTGACTTGCTATCCGCAAATAAGCCTTCACTGGCATTAATCCCCAAACTTGAAAGGGCGATGACTACTTGGGAAGCAGTCGTACTATTGTTGATTTTATGGCCAAGGTATTGCTTCGATAAATATTGAACGGCTTTATCTATTTTTACTTTCATGTTCGCTTGGTTTTTATATGGAGCAAATGCTGATAAGATCATCGCCGTTGTATCAATATCGCTTGTGCTGCTTTCATCCCAGGCCCAGCCGCCGTCTTTGTTTTGTTTTTCAAGCAAATAGTTTTCCAGCTTTTCTCTCGTCCAAACAGCAGATGCCGGGATTTGAAAGTGCGCGCTGTCAAGCGCAATTAGCGCATAGGCAACACCGATTAAACCTTGTTTGGTCACGTTTCCATTATATATTTCCTTCACTAGATTATAACCTTCAATATTCGTGGGGTCCCCACCGGCTGCAAGAATTCCAAGAACATATCTTTCCGTATCGGTGATTTTATGAAATTGACCTTGATTCTGGATCATTTGCTTTTTCACATTTTGCAGATAGCTGGCAGGAATCTTTCTGCCTGTTTGTTTCAAGGCAATAGCTTCCCATTCACCTATTTTCTCTTTCATGACGTATCCATCGACAGAGCTGATTGCTTTATTTACTGTCACATTGGAAATTGGTTGAACGACTGGCTTGTCATTCCCATTATCTCCATTATCTCCATTATTTCCATTATCACCGGGAGCCTGCCAGGATTCGAACTGAAAACTGATTTGATCATTCGACTGTAGCTGATAGCTGTCTGCTCCAACCGGTGCCATTTTTCCATTAATATAAAATGCCCAATAATTGGTGCCTTCTGCTTTCATTCCGTTGATCGAAGTTATCATTTTTCCGTATTGGGTATCTGTTAACCCTACCTTATCAGGCCCAAGGGCAGTCTGCAAAAGCTGCAAAGCGGTAGGATGCCCAATAATGGTAATCCCTGATAAATTATTCATTATGTTTTGCTTATCATCTACCACTTTAATGGACACGCTGCTTTGCGGAGGCTTCGTCCAGTCCGTATAACGGAAACTGATTTTGTCACCATTCTGGACAATGTATGTATCGGCCCCCATTTGTGCGGCTACTCCATTCACATAGAAAGCCCAATAATTGGTTCCTTCTGCCTTTAATCCGCTGATCGCCGTCACCATATCACCGTAGGTAGAATGAGAATATTCCACATTTTCTTTCCCAACTGCACTTTCCAATGCTTCCGTAGCGGTTTCTTTATCTCCTAATTGAATGGTCTTTTCAGGCAGTAATGGTGCTGCTTCATCGGTTCCAAAAACGGAAACCGTCCCTTGTTGCCCCTCTATTGCTGCAAATGCTGGAATTTGGAATCCGCTTGTTAATAATGCAAACAAAAGTATTGCTGCCATCCATAAATTTGATTTTCTGCTCTTCATGTCTGTCTCCCCTTTTAAAATTTCCCATAAAAAAATCCCCCAAATTGGAGGAGGGTGTTATGTAATGTTAAGAAAAAACGCAATGCTTACGTTTAAATGCTTAACACTCTCCTATCCCCGTAGGCTGCAGGTGTTTAAAAACAGGCAGGTTTCCTGGCTCATGGTCATGGCTTCCTATGTCTTCCCATCTATTTTGACAGTGACATATTATAGGTTGCTCCCATTTACAGTGGCGGGACCGCGTTGGTATTACACCAACTTCCCTTTTAAGCTACAATCTCTTTCAAGATTTTAGCACCTGTTCTTTCATTTTTTTATGTTATCTCTATTATTATATATATTTTTTTATTTGTATAGATTTATAAAAAAAGTAGTTGATAATTGAAATAGGCAAACAGAAAATAGTTTGCCTATTGGTTTGCTTCATAAATCCATATCTTATTGCTCGATACTTCTGAAAAGATTAGCCATTTCGATTGCTGCCGTCGCCGCATCCCAGCCTTTATTGCCAGCCTTTGTTCCGGCCCGTTCAATAGCCTGCTCAATGGAATCGGTGGTAAGTACCCCAAAAATGACTGGTATACCACTATTTAAGGCTGTTGCGGAAACGCCTTTCGCCGCCTCATTACAAACATAATCAAAATGAGGGGTAGATCCCCGAATAACAGTCCCGAGAGTAATAACTGCGTCATACTTTTTACTTTTCGCCATTTTTTGAGCAACTAACGGAATTTCAAATGCCCCTGGTACCCAAGCCACATCAACGTCCGCTTCATCAACCCCATGCCTCTTCAAGGCATCTTGGGCACCGCTAAGTAATTTACCAGTAATAAATTCATTAAACCGCCCAACTACAATCCCTATTTTTAACCCTGTTCCAACTAAATTGCCTTCAAAAATATGTCCCATCATTTGATCCTCCATTTATGTTTAATAATGTAAAAGATGTCCCAGCTTGTCATGTTTTGTTTTTAAATAGTTTTCATTCTCTCTTCTCAATTCCATTTGAAGCGGAACCCGCTCCACCACCTCAAGGTCATAGCCTTTTAAACCCTTAATTTTTCGAGGATTATTCGTTAGAAGCTTCATTTTCGTAATGCCTAAATCCTTTAATATTTGAGCACCGATCCCGTATTCCCTTAAATCAGCACCAAAGCCTAGCATCTCATTCGCTTCGACTGTATCGTAACCCTCTTCCTGGAGCTTGTAGGCTCTTAGTTTATTTAATAGGCCAATGCCCCGCCCTTCCTGGCGCATGTATAATAGGACTCCGTTACCCTCTTGCTCAATCTGCTTAAGGGCTGCATGAAGCTGCGGGCCGCAATCACAGCGATAGGAGCCAAAAACATCACCCGTTAAACATTCCGAATGTACTCTGACGAGAGTTGGTTTTTCGGGATCAATTTCCCCTTTCACTAATGCGACATGCTCTTTTTGGTCTACAAAATTTGTATACCCGATTGCTTTAAAAGTGCCAAATTCTGTAGGCAGTGTGATTTCCACTTCCCGTTTGACCAGCCGGTCCTTTTTATTGCGATATTCAATCAGGTCTTTTATTGTAATCATTTTCAGGTTTAATTCATCAGCAATTTTCCGCAATTGAGGAACTCGTGCCATAGACCCATCCTCATTCATAATTTCGCAAATCACGCCAGCAGGCTTTGCCCCGCATAAATTGGCTAAATCGACAGCCGCTTCCGTATGGCCTGTTCTCCTTAATACACCGCCTTTTTTAGCGATCAAAGGAAAAATATGCCCGGGTCTTTTAAAATCGTCTGGTTTTGCTTCCGGATCGAGCATGCTTAAAACGGTTGCGGAACGCTCGAAAGCCGAAATTCCTGTTGATGTAAATTTATGATCAATGCTGACGGTAAAAGCTGTTCCATGGGCATCTGTATTTTTCGCTACCATTGGCCATAAATTCAGTTTTTGAGCTAGCTCCTCTTCAATTGGAACACATATTAACCCTCTTCCATGGGTAGCCATCAAATTAATGACATCTGGCGTTGCTTTTTCTGCTAAGGCGATGAAATCACCTTCATTTTCTCTATCCTCGTCATCACATACGATGACGACATTCCCTTGTTTTAATTCATGAATAGCCTCTTCAATGGTATTAAACAATCTTCTCACTCCTTTGTTTTATACGAATCCGTTTTCTTCTAAAAATGAAAGGGAAATTCCTTTTTCCTTTTGGTTCCCTTTAAGACCTGTTAAAAAATGGCCGACATATTTTCCAATCATATCACATTCCAAATTGACGACTTCACCCTGTCCCTTCAAACCCAGGATGGTTTCTGATAATGTATGGGGAATAAGGGAAATCGTAAAACTTGACTCAGTTTTGCCAAAAACGGTTAAACTTGTCCCATCTACCGCAATGGAGCCCTTTAAGATTACGTAATTTAGCATTTCTTGATTCGCTTCAATTTCGTAATAAATGGCATTTTCAAACGGCTTTTTACTTTTGATTACACCCGTGCCATCGATATGACCGGAAACAAAATGCCCGCCAAATCGGCCGCCGGCAGCCATTGCCCTTTCCAGGTTAACCTTTGAACCCCGGTTAATATGATTCAGGCTTGTTGCCTTTACGGTTTCAGGCATCACATCGACGGTAAATCCTTTGCCCGAAAATGAAGTAACCGTTAAACATACTCCATTTACCGCGATGCTATCACCAAGGTGTACATCCTCAAGAATTTTTCCCGCCTCTATCGTCAATACAAAGGTTTCCCCCGACCGTTGAATAGTTGAGATTCTGCCTATTTCTTCAATAATTCCTGTAAACATAGTGTCTTTCTCCTTTAAAATTGAAAATAAAAAACCCTTAAGCAAGTAACGCTTAAGGGTCTCTTTTAAAGGCAATAGGAAAGAAAGGCTTAAAAATGGGTACAATTGTCCCTTTAATAATCCTGATTTTTTCCTTCTCCCATCCAGACTTTAACTGTCGGCCCTGGAGTTTCACCAGATCCACCGTTTAACTTAACGTTAACCGGGTCACGGACTAAGAAGCTATTCGCTTCATCACCGCCGGTTAGGAATTTCACCTGACCCCGAAGGCGAGGATGTCCCATAAGGGAATCTTACCCTTTGTAATGGAACAGCCTCCTTTATTAAAATTTTTATTGATTTAATCTTACTTCAGAATAATGTTTCTTGCAAATTATTTTCATTAGCTCCATAAATAGCGGAGACTTTTTCCGCTGTCTTTTTTCCCTGTTCGATACAATCCGGGATTCCCACTCCTTCATAGGATCCTCCTGCTAAGAATACCCCGGGAAGCTCCCTGCCCAGCTCCGCGTTGACGCGGGCCAATCTTTCCAGATGACCAACTGAATATTGCGGCATGGTCTTTTTAAATCTGGAAATAACGTAATCATCCGGTTTTTCGGTTATGTTCATCGTTTTATTTAAATCATTAAGAGCAAGCTTTACGATTTCCTCGTCTGATAAATCCACGATCTCTTGGTCGTTTGGTTTTCCAAGGAAGCAGCGGAGCAGTATTTTCCCTTCAGGAGTTGACCCTGGCCACTTTTTATGGACCCAAGTGCAGGCCGTAATGCGATGTTCGCTGTTTCTCGAGACAATGAAGCCCGATCCGTCGAAATCCCGCTTGATAACTGATTTAGGAAAGACAAGCGCAACATTTGCCACTGAATTGGCAGGCATCTGTTTATAGCCACCCATAAAGGAATAATCTCGAAGCATTTGCTGGGCATGAAAATGATCGGTGGCAATGATCACACTGTCCGCCCTATCCACCACCCCATTGGATAAATGGAGCAAATAGCTATTTTCGGTTCGAGCAATTCTTTCCACAGCGGTTTCTTTTAAAACGGTTCCTTCAAGTAATCGTTGTTCCAAAGATTTTACAAGCGTTTCAAGTCCACCTTTCAGAGAGAGAAACATCCCTTTTTTGGCTGTATGTTTTTTAGACTGCTTTGGTCTTTTTGGAAAGGTACGTTTTAACCCAGCGACAAGACTTCGATGGTTTTGCTCCATATGATAAAAATTTGGAAACAAAGCCATTAGGCTTAAATCATCAATATCTCCGGAGTAGATGCCGGAAAGCAGTGGTTCAATAAGGTTTTCAACGACTTCCTTCCCTAATCTTCTGCGAAAAAAGAAGCCTAATGATTGGTCTGTTTGTTTCTTCCCTTTTGGTAAAATAAAATCAGCCGCTGCTCGCAGTTTTCCCTTCAACGTAAATAATCCGGAAACTGCAAATGGCGTCACTCTGGTCGGGATGCCCATATAGGCTCCTTCCGGCATCGAATGGAATTTACCATTTGCCAGGATATAAGATTTCCCTGACTGATTATAGATGACCTGATTCTTCAATCCCAACTCTTCAATCAACTCTAGCCCGCACTTTTTCGTAGCGACAATCGAATCCGGCCCCTTCTCAATTACAAAGCCATCCTTTTTAATTGTTTGAATAACTCCGCCAAGTCGCGGGCTTGCTTCAATTAACTTGATTTCAATAGGGAGGCCCTTTTTTTGCAAATAATAGGCTGCCGACAATCCGGCAATTCCCCCACCAATGATGACCACTCTTTTTTTGTCCATGCTATTCACCTTATTTATCTTTAAATTTTGCTCATATTTTCACAAAATAATAGTAAAATGGATGGAGGAAAGGTTCTCCTCCATAGTTCAATTTTACAATATAAATTTAGTGAATAGTATTTTCAGAGTTAATTGTCAAAAATCGTTTGAATTTATCGCCAATCGTACTTTTTAACGGGTAAATAGATTTCATAATGGAGGTTCCCTGTGGAGTTTTGCTGATTACTTTCTTCCTTATAGACCTCCAGGCTTAATGCTTGAAAATCTTGTTCATAGCCGTACTCCTTCATCCATTTGATCATTTGCAGATATGTATTTTCGACCTCTTCCGGGCCTCCTCGATGAGTGGCAAAAACATAATTTTTTGCTGGAATCGTAAAACCAACCATTCCCTCAGGTACACTCTCAATCTTCTTTACGGGTGCCGTTACAAAATAGGTGAATTCTGTCTCTCTGCTGTGAAAAGGAGCAATTAGTACAGGTTCATCTGTTTTATTTGCCACCTCTTCAAGACGCTGTTTCATTTCTACAAATAGTTCCGGAATCGTACTTGTTTGTGAATAGGTCCCATTCCAGGAAATGCCCACAACCCTTAATTCTTCTTTTTCTACAACTTGAATGTCCAAGCGATCTCCCCCTTTTACAAACATCTTATTTTTATAATTCTGAATTTATCACCGAAAATCCTGCATAAAAAAAGAGTTTTTGGTCTTTGGGCGAAGATTAACAAAATTTACATTTTCCCTAGAAGTGGTTTTTTGTGCCTGTTCGGCCATAAAGGCCGCTCTTATTCACTTCTATCATTCATTAATCGGCAATGCGGTTGTATATTTAATCTCTCTTAATGATAAGCTTGTCTGAATTCGATTCACACCTGGAAGCAAATTTAGCTTGCGAATAAACTGCTCCAGTTCTTCTCGATTTCGGTTTGCGACTTTTAATAAATAATCGTACTCACCCGTTAAACAATGGCACTCCATAACTTCAGGCATCCTATTCATGGCCGTTTCTAAAATTTCAAGCTGTTCTTTTTGATGTATATTTGTACTGACAAAAATAAAACAAAGCAAATCAAATCCAAGCTTCTGATGATTTAAAATAGCTACTTGTCTGTTGATTAATCCTTCCGATTCCAATCGTTTTACCCTTGCATGGGTTGCCGGCGGAGAAAGATTTACACGGCGCGCAAGCTCAGCATTCGTGACCTGGGCTTCATTTTGAAGGATATCCAAGATGGCCCGGTCCAAATTATCCAATGTTTTTAAAATCGATGAATCAAACATCATACGTTCCTCTTTTCTGAATTTATATTGGTGAATAATTAATTGAACCAACACATTTTATTAATTAAAATATTAATAATATTTTTCAAAAACCACCAAAATCATAATATTATTCGTTATATTTACAATAACACAAAATATTAAACTATAAATCCCTTTTTTCTGCTAAGATAATACTATATTTTAATACAATTCAGAAAGAAGGGCATTCCATGCCAGGTTTATATGTTTTTTTATTGTTGCTAACCAGCTTCCTCTGGGGCGGTAATTTTGTGTTTGGGAAGTTCTTGGTAGGTCATGCCTCTCCCATGACGATTACCACATTAAGATGGGGAATTGCCACGATTGTCCTGCTGCCATTTGTTTTAAAAAAGGAAAAGAAACTGCTCCCGGAAAAAGAGACGATCCTTCCACTATTTTTAATGGGATTAACGGGGGTCATATTATTTAATATTTTTCAATTCTTAGCCTTGGCCAAAACAACGGCGACCAATGTCGGATTAATCTCGACTTTAAATCCCATTTCCATTGCGATCTTTTCTACCTTAATCCTGCAGGAAAAATTAAGAGTGCTTCAAATCGCATCAATGTTTGTTTCCTTTATCGGCGTATTAATTGTCCTTTCTAAAGGTGAAATGAGTCACATCCTGGAGTTGAATTTTAACACGGGTGATTTGTGGATGATTGCGGCTGTTATTTCATGGGGGCTTTATTCTGTTTGCAGCAAATGGGTTATGAAAAAAATGTCGCCGATGCTGGCTACTTTTTACTCAGGGATCTTTGGGGTGCTGTCGCTGCTTCCCTTTAACCTGCCGAGTTTTCAAATAACCAATTTCAATTATTCCTTTTTAAGCTCCCTTCTCTATACCGGTGTTATTTCAACAGTTGTTTGCATGGTTTTATGGAATACCGGGGTTCAAAAAGTGGGGGCAACCCATTCTGGTATGTTTTTAAACTTTAATCCTATTTTCACAGCTATACTTGCCTTCTTTATTTTAAGTGAGAAGCTGTCATGGGCTGAATTAGTTGGAAGTATGATCGTTATTTTCGGATGCTTTTTATTTTCATATGCCGGGTCTCTGACACCGATAAAAAGAGCCGTTCACGGAAAATGAACGGCTCTTTCCATTTACTTGACTCCTTGAGGAATGGCTAAACCCAGCCCCTTGGCAACCCGTTGGCCAAACTCCTGATCGGCTTTTAAGAAATGCTCGATTTGACGCAGCTTGATTGTCTCACTTTCAACAGGCTTCATTGCCCCCACGATATTTTCAACAAGGCGGCCCTGCTCTTCTTTATCCATTAACCGATAAAGGTCACCTGCTTGTGTGTAATGATCATGATGATTATAAGAAGTACTCTCAGCAACACCTGATACTTGAAAGGCTGTTTGTTTTACTTCCGGTGCTTCCTTTGGACCCCCAAAGCTATTTGGCTCATAATAGACGGACCCTCCGCCATTGGTGTCAGAGCGCATGGCCCCGTCCCGCTGGTAATTGTTTACCTCTGCCTTAGGACGATTGATTGGCAGCAGGTTGTGGTTCGGACCAACCCGATAACGATGGGCATCCGAATAGGCAAAAATGCGGCCTTGAAGCATTTTATCCGGCGAAGCCTCGACACCAGGCACCATTGTTCCAGGTGAAAATGTGGCCTGCTCCACTTCAGCAAAATAATTTTCAGGATTGCGATTTAATACCATACGCCCGACTTCGACAAGCGGATAATCCTTATGGGACCACACCTTGGTCACATCAAATGGATCAAAACGATACGTATTGGCGTCCTCAAACGGCATGATTTGAACATAAAGCTTCCATGCTGGGAAATCGCCCTTTTCAATCGCGTTAAATAAATCTTCCGTATGATAATCCGGATTTTCCCCCGCCAGTTTTGCCGCAACCTCATTGCTCATGTTTTTGACACCTTGTTCGGTTTTAAAGTGATATTTAACCCAGACTGCCTCACCCTCTGCATTCACCCATTTGAATGTATGGCTGCCGTAGCCGTTCATATGACGCAATGTCGCTGGAATTCCACGATCGCCCATTAAATAGGTTACTTGATGAAGAGATTCAGGTGAGTGCGACCAGAAATCCCAAATGGCCGTTGGGTTTTTTAAATGGGTTTGCGGATGACGCTTTTGGGTATGGATAAAATCAGGAAATTTAATAGCATCACGAATAAAGAAAATGGGTGTATTATTCCCCACTAAATCATAATTTCCTTCTTCCGTATAAAACTTCACCGCAAAGCCGCGCGGATCGCGAACGGTATCGGCAGAGCCTAATTCACCTGCAACCGTAGAGAAGCGAATGAACATCGGGGTTCGTTTTCCGCTACCATTAAAAAGCTTTGCTTTTGTATATTTGGACATATCATTGGTGACTTCAAAATAGCCATGTGCCCCCGTACCCTTCGCATGAACAACCCTTTCAGGTACCCGCTCGCGATTAAAATGGGCCAATTTTTCAAGGAGATGGACATCTTGGATAAGTGTAGGACCACGAGATCCGGCAGTCATGGAATTTTGATTATCCCCCACTGGTGCTCCGGTACTGGTTGTTAATGGTTTCTTTTGGTTACTCATTTGATCACCTCTTAATCTATTTGATTCCCAAATTATATCATTTTACTATTTAAAATCAATACTAAATTATAATAATTTTAAATAACTAATCAATTTGGGCCTGCTCTTTAAAAATATTAAAAAATATGGACATTATTCCTCAACCAACAAAATTTTGTCCACCTCGGATATGGACAATGGTACAAACCATAAAATGCTCTAAGCATAAAACTGTAGTAAACGAAAAAAAGACGGTGAAAATCATGCCTGCAATTTCTGGACAGGAATATATTAATAGAGTAAACAGGCTTAAAGCAGAGATTTGGATTGGCGGTAAACAGGTCGAAGGAAATATTTCTGAACATCCCGCATTTGCTGGCGTCATAAAGAGTCAGGCTAAATTATATGATACTCAGCTTGAATCGAATCATATGACGTTCAAATCCCCGACAACTGGCGATTCCGTTGGGCTCTCTTTTCTTATGCCGAAAACGAAGGAAGACCTTGTTTTACGAAGAATCATGATACAGGAATGGGCCAAAACGAGTGCAGGAATGATGGGTCGCTCACCTGATTATATGAATACTGCTGTAACGGCCTTTGCGTCAGGGGCTGATATTTTTGCAGTGAAAAATAATTGCTTTGATCAAAATATGAGGAATTTATATGAATTTGCACGCGAATCTGACCTATCCTTTACCCATACATTCATTAACCCCCAAGTGAACCGTTCCCAATACTATTCTGAAGATACACCAAAAATTATTTCAGCACAGACAATTAAGTCAAATGAGGAAGGCATCATCGTAAAAGGTGCCCGCCTTTTGGCAACACAGGGGGGCATTACCGATGAAATTCTCGTGTTCCCTACCCAGGCAGCTGCCATGAATAAAGACTTTGCTTATGCGTTTTCGATTCCAAGCAATACAAAAGGGTTAAGATTTATTTGCAGAGAATCTTTCAGCTACAAGGATTCTGAATTTGACCATCCGCTTGGCTCCCGCTTCGATGAAATCGATACTGTCGTTGTTTTTGATGATGTGCTGGTTCCGTGGGAACGAGTTTTCTGCTATCAAAATCCGGAAGCCGCTTATAAAATTTTTGCTGAGAGCAGTTTTTATCCTATAACAGCCCACCAGGTCACCGCCAGAAGAATTGTGAAAACAGAGTTTATTTTGGGTGTCGCCCAAATGCTTGTGAATGCCATCAATGTAGGAGAATACCTGCATATTCAAGAAAAAATCAGCGAAATCATTATCGGACTGCAAACATTAAAATCCTTGCTTTTAGCTTCTGAAAACAATGCTGAGATCGATAAATGGGGTACGATGGCACCAGACTTTCATTACTTGAGGGCAGCTTGTCTGATCTATAGCCGATTATACCCTCGTCTTTGTGAAATCCTTCAGCTCATCGGAGCAAGCGGCCTTGTCACAATCCCTGGTGAAGAAGATTTTGAATCTGAAATTAAGGAGGACCTTGACCAATACCTTCAAGGTGCAAATGTGAGCGGATATGAACGGGTCAGATTATTTCGGCTTGCGTGGGATATTAGTATGAGTGCATTTGGTACAAGGCAGTCACTCTATGAACGCTATTTTTTCGGCGATCCCGTAAAAATGGCCAGTAACATCTACCAAACATTTGAGAAGGATTCTTATATAGAATTTGCGAAAACCTTTTTAAAAAATAGTTAAATGATCAAAATCTTTTTGACTCTGTCTCTGAATTCGATATATGATAGTAGATACTATAGAACTAGGAGGAAAATCAGATGACAGAATCAAACCAGCCTGAAGAAGCGAAAAAGAAAATCAGCCTGCAGGAAGCCATGAAGCAGCAACTCGAAAACAAGAAAAAACAAGCTGCAGCAGGAAACTCCAACTTTAATCAGCAATCAACCAAGAAACTAAAAAGCCAACAGACGAAAAAAGTGAGCAATTCCCGCAGAAAAATGGGTGTTTAATTTTTACTAAAATACACCATACTAGTAGTACCATTTTACTTTTCTGTTATAGAGCAGAGAGGCTGTCTCAAAAGGGTCTGACCCTTTGTTATGAGGCAGCCTCTTTTTTCAGCATTTTATCTCATTAAATAAAAACCGACTCCAAATTTTGGAGTCGGTTTATTTTTAGGTATATTTATGATTTTTGGACATTTACTGCTTGTGGTCCACGTTGGCCATTTTCAATTTCAAAGGTTACCTCTTGGCCTTCATCTAATGTTTTATACCCTTCGCCCTGGATCGCCGAAAAGTGAACGAATACATCTTCTCCGCCTTCACGCTCAATAAATCCAAAGCCTTTTTCACTGTTAAACCATTTTACTTTACCATGTTCCATTTCTTTTGTAGCCTCCTAGCATGTAACAATTACATGAAATTGCAATTTATTCTTGCTTGATTATCTTTCCCCAGAAAAAATATTTTTAAACATTTTTTAATACCCATTTTCGAATTGCTTTTGCCACGCCATTATCATTATTTTCAGCTGTTACCCAATCCGCTGCTTCTTTCACTATTTCTTGGGCATTGCCCATCGCGACACCCAGTCCTGCTTCCTTTATCATCGCCATATCATTAAGGCTGTCACCGCAGGCCATGACATTTTCCATTTCAATTCCAAGCCGCTCACAAACAAGCTTCAGACCTTTGGCTTTATTGATTCCAAGCGGATTCACTTCTATGTTTCTTAGAGTTGAATTGCTGAGTTCAAATTCGCCTTTTGATTGGAGTTCTTTTAAAATGATTTCTCTAATCGCATCATCTTTTATGTCGAATCCGAATTTCAGCCATTCAAGTCCATGAATATCCTCGGGCATTTCATTAAACCAGTTACTTTCGGTACTGATTGCCCAGAATTTGGTTTTATGTTTTTGAGAAAGGTCCCACATCCATTGGATGAGTTCTGATTTTACAAGGTTTCTTTCTACCAGCTCGCGCTTATCATCCCAAATTTCACTGCCGTTCACGGTAACTAAATAGGAGGTCAGCTCTAATGAATCCGCATGCTCGCCACATGTCCGTAAAGAGCGGCCGGTACTTAAAACCACATAAACTCCTTGCTCCTTTACTTCTTTGATTGCTTGGCGGTTTTCCTCTGAGACCTCTCCTTTATCATTCAATAATGTTCCGTCCATATCTAAGGCAATTAATTTAATTTCAGGTATAAAATGATCCATTGTATGTTCCGTACTCCCTTCTTTGTTTACCGTATTAGATTATCATTTTTTATTATTCTTAATCAAAAAATGAGATTTATTTTTAGTTTACATAATATTTTTATAGTCATGTTAAAAGTTAACATAAAATTCAAACATTTTGATCTGCCTTTTATATAAAATTGAATTAGTGCTAAGTAAAAAGAAAGGTTGTGAAAAATGGTTATAAGGCCACGTCCAGTCCCATCTGATTTAACTATTATGAGATCGTTAAATGCACGAATGAATTTAGTAGAAAAAGAAAAAAACTACTTTTATTACCGTGAAAAAGGTTATGAAGGGGAAGTGCAGTTTGACAAATTGACTGAAAAGCTTCAATGTAATTGTTATATTTTAAACGACTTATTGCTCGAGCATAACAACTCTGAATTTCAAATTGACTCCTCCATTATTATCCAAAATACCCTAAATTTTTTCGAAATAAAAAATAATGAAGGCGATTATTGTTTTCATCCCGACAAATTTACTAACAAATCCGGCGACGAAATAAAGAATCCTTATATCCAATTGCAACGAACTGAATCCCTTCTCCGTCAATACCTTCGACACCATGGATATAATCTTAAAGTTGAAGGCCAAGTGGCATTTGTTAACCCCGAGTTTACCTTATACCAAGCCCCACTCGACAAGCCGTTTATATTCTCAAACCAGCTAAATCGATTGATGAAAAACTTAAACATGAAGAAGTCAAATTTAACTGACCGTGATTTGAATCTTGCAAACCAATTAATATCAGACCATAAAACCAAATCGCGATATACGATCCTCCCTGAATATAAATACCTCCAGTTGAAAAAAGGCACATTATGCGCAACTTGCTACTCCTTTATGCTTTATACAGGAGGAAGAAAGCTGGTATGTAGAAATTGTGGCGCGGAAGAAGGGATTGAATCGGCTGTATTAAGAAGTGTGGAAGAATTAAAATTGCTTTTCCCAGGTATGAAAATGACAACATTCTTGATTTATGAATGGTGTCGAGGTGTGGTGAGTAAAAAGGTGATTAGGTGTATATTAAAGAAAAACTTTAAAGTAATGAGTTATGGCAGGTGGTATTATTACGAGTAACTTTTGTTATTTTATGTGGTTCATTAGCTGTTTTCGATCACGGTTACTGTTCCTAAGTGACCTGAGATTCATTAATTACCTTTTCTTGGTCACGTAGGTTCCTCCTTCGTGACCGATTCTTATTTCTGCTCCAGCTTTTCGTCACGTAGACCCCCTCTACGTGACCGATCCAGCTTCTTGAACTAGCTTTTCGTCACGTAGACCCCTTCTACGTGAACGTTTCTGCTTTCTGCACCAGCTTTTCGTCACGTAGACCCCTTCTACGTGACCGATTCTGCTTTCTATATTAGCTTTTCGTCACGTAGACCCCTTCTCTACGTGACCGATCCTGCTTTCTATACTAGCTTTTCGTCACGTAGACCCCTTCTACGTGACCGATCCAGCTTTCTATACTAGCTTTTGTCACGTAGACCCCTTCTACGTGACCGTTTCTGCTTTCTATACTAGCTTTTCGTCACGTAGACCCCCTCTACGTGACCGATTCTGCTTTCTATATTAGCTTTTCGTCACGTAGACCACTTCTACGTGACCGATTCTGCTTTCTATACTAGCTTTTCGTCACGTAGACCCCCTCTACGTGACCGATCCTGCTTTCTATATTAGCTTTTCGTCACGTAGACCACTTCTACGTGACCGATTCTGCTTTCTATACTAGCTTTTCGTCACGTAGACCCCCTCTACGTGACCGATCCAGCTTCTTGAATTAGCTTTTCGTCACGTAGACCCCCTCTACGTGACCGATCCAGCTTCTTGAACTAGCTTTTGTCACGTAGACCCCTTCTACGTGACCGTTTCTGCTTTCTGCACCAGCTTTTCGTCACGTAGACCCCTTCTACGTGACCGATTCTGCTTTCTATACTAGGTTTTCGTCACGTAGACCCCCTCTACGTGACCGATCCAGCTTCTTGTATTAGCTTTTCGTCACGTAGACCCCCTCTACGTGACCGATCCAGCTTCTTGAACTAGCTTTTCGTCACGTAGACCCCTTCTACGTGACCGTTTCTGCTTTCTGCACCAGCTTTTCGTCACGTAGACCCCTTCTACGTGACCGATTCTGCTTTCTATACTAGGTTTTCGTCACGTAGACTCCTTCTACATCACGGATATCGCCGTCTAAACAAGCTTTTGGTCACGCAAACTCCTCTCTCTATATCAGTATCTACCCGGCCAAAAAAAAGAGCCCCATTAAAAAATTAGGACTCCTTCTTGTATCACAAGCTATTGTTGAAACTGGACCCGGTGAAGATTGGCGAAAATTCCGCCCTGCTCGATCAGTTCATCGTGCCTGCCTTCTTCTGCAATTCCGTCTTCAGTGACAACGATAATGCGGTCGGCATTTCGAATGGTGGCTAGACGGTGGGCAATAATTAAGGTGGTCCTGTTCACGGCAAGCTCCGTTAATGCTTCTTGAATGACCAATTCCGTTTCCGTATCCAGCGCGGAAGTAGCCTCATCCAAAATCAAAATTGGCGGGTTTTTCAAAAACATGCGGGCGATCGCAATCCGCTGTTTTTGACCGCCAGAGAGCTTTAATCCCCTTTCGCCAATTTGGGTCTCATAGCCATCCGGGAGTGATGCGATAAACTTTTCCAAATGGGCCCGGCGTGCGGCATCGAAGATTTCTTCATCGGTAGCATCCTGTTTGCCGTAAGCAATATTTTCTCTTAGTGTTCCCGTAAAGAGAAAGACATCCTGCTGGACAATTCCAATATTCGAACGCAACGATTGTTTCGTCATATTGCGGATATTGATACCATCAATGGATATACTGCCTTCTTCGACATCATAAAATCTTGGGATTAAAGAACAAATCGTTGTTTTCCCCGCTCCGGAAGGTCCGACAAAGGCAACCGTTTCACCTGCTCGAATCGACAAATCGATATCCTCAAGGACTGATTTATTCGAATCATAGCTGAACGAAACATCATGAAAAACAATATTTCCCTTTAATGTGGCCACTTCCACTGCATTGGCGGTATCCTTTATCTCAGGTTCGGTATCAATCAGCTCAATAAACCGCTTAAATCCAGCCATCCCTTTTGGATACAATTCCATAATGGCGCTGATTTTATCAACCGGCTTAAAGAGAACATTCACATACAAGACAAAACTGACCAATTCCCCGTAGGAAAGCTGTTTCGTGAAGCTTAACCATGCTCCGTAAACTAAAACGATCAACGTGATCATCCTGGTCATCATATAAATCCCTGAATTACTGAGCGACATCACCTTATAGCCGCCGAGCTTCGCTTTGCGGAATCGTTTATTATTCGTTTTAAATCTCGCAATCTCATAATCTTCATTTGTAAACGATTGGACAACACGAACGCCAGAAACACTGTCTTCGACCCGCGCGTTCACATCGGCAATATTGCTGTACATTTGATCCCATGCTTTGTTCATTTTCAAATTGCAAATGACAATTAGTAAAATTAAAAATGGAATAATGACAATCGTCGCAAGGGCTAGCTTCGCATTGATGGTCAGCATAATCCAAAATGCACCAATAAACGTCATGATGGCGATAAACGCATCCTCCGGTCCATGGTGGGCAAGTTCACCGAGATCAAAGAGATCGTTGGAAATTCTGCTCATGATATGACCCGTTTTCGTATTGTCAAAAAAGCGGAATGACTGTTTTTGCACATGCTCGAAAAGCTCCTGACGCATATCGGTTTCAATATTAATGCCAAGCTTATGTCCCCAATAGTTCACTATAAATTGCAGAAAAGTGCTTACCAGATATAGGGTCAATAAAGCAGCACTTACCGACACAATCGCCTTCCAATTCCCGCCTGGTAGTAATTTGTCAATAAACCACTGGACAGCAAGCGGAAACGCTAATTCTAATAGAGCCACTATGACCGCGCTGCTAAAATCGAGAATAAAAAGTTTCTTATGCGGTAGATAGTAAGAATAAAATCTTCGAATCATAATAATCTCCTTTATGTAGCAATACTTGAATTATATGAAAAAATCGTGAACATTTTCAAGGATTTTACATAAATAAAACGCTTGGAACTTTTTGCCCAAGCGTTTCTTCAAAAGATTAATGATGGTGGTGGTGACTGTCTCCATCTTTGGCAGGATTGGTAATCACCCATTCCTCTTTAGGGACATGGAACAGTTGAATCCAAACCCCATCTAAATACTCTTCCCGTTTATCCAAGATGAAATCGATATCCTTATCCGTTTTCACGATTTCATCATGTTCAGTTGGTGTATCCAGCATGAGGTCATAATGGGCATGTTCCCCGTGCATATGGGTGACATATACACGAAATAACTTCCCTTCTGACCCTTCTGTTTCTAACATTTTTTTTAAAGCCTTTGCGGCATTGCGATTAATTTTGCATTTCATTAAGCTGTTCTCCTATTCCTATGTATTCACACTTTCATTATCCCATTATAAATCATTTATTATCCTTTTCACTTTTTTTAAGTAAATTTAGTAACCGAAATGTTTCTAAGGAAAAAGTCATCCCTGTTACCCAAACAGCGCTGAAAACATAGCCCCCTAATAAATCATTCGGTTTCAGGTGTGAAACAAAAATGGCTGAAATAAAATAGGATAGCAAAATAAACAGAAACACGAAAAGCATAATGGTTGTGAAAAGAAAACTATTTCTATGCCGAACAAGCATGACAAAGAAAAATCCATAAACAGCCATTAGGAGCATGGCTTGCTCATTTGGAAAATCCACACTAATCCCTCTTCCAGGCAACATAAATTGAAAAATCCAGTGGATTCCGATTGAAAAAGGATAGCTGCCGACAAGTGTTGCTGCGAAAAATAATAGCTCAAGCCTTACATTCGTTCGATTGAAGAAAATGATAACAATGGTAAGAACGGCCATCACTGCGAATGAATTCCAACTAGAAAGATAATGAACCACATTCATTAACGGCACCCAGTGAGCATTAAACAATGAGAGAACAATGGTTTTGACAATTAAATTGAAATGCACATATTCGTTGGCCACTAAATCCTGAGTCATTCCAACCGTTAAAATAATGAAGGAAACAAATAGAATAAAAATGAATAAGATCATGATCTTGATTTTCAGAAAACTTCTAAACCTTTTAAAAGCTGACTCGTAAAGGAGGACGAATGCCTCTTTGATAAATACTTTATTATAGCGGAAAACAAAATAACCGATCGCGAGAATGCCAAATAGGATACTGGCTAAAACAAGCCATTTTTTAATTTCTCCCTGGTATTTATCCCATTGCGGGCCTAATACTTTCCCTAACGAAATAAAGGTCCCTACCCAAAGAAAAACTCCTATATATGAAAAGAACATAAACGAACGGAAAGGAAGTTTTATCACACCGGAAATGATGCTGGCAACATGTCTGACACCCGGAATAAAAAAAGAAAAAATCAACAAGACCTTTCCATACTTTCCGTACCATACGGACATCTTCTCCAGTTTTTCCGGGCCCATATGGATATAACGGCCATACTTACGGAAGAATGGCACACCTAGTTTATTTCCAATCCAATAGGAAATCGTAACTCCTAAAACCCCACCAAATCCTGCACTTAAGATAGAGAGATAAAGATTCATTTTTCCTTGGTAACAAAGGACACCTACATAACTCATTAACGCTTCATTTGGGATTGGGACAATGATCAGCTCAAGCATGAGTGAGATGATCAGGATGATATATCCATATTGATTTAATAAATGAATTAATTCATTCACATAAAATCCTCCGATTAGGAACTTCCTGTGCAAGGTGAATTATTTTTTCAGGCTGTTCTTCTTACTCCTTACCAGCTGGTAGCCGATAAACGCAACATATAGCGGGATCGCCACATAGATAAAATATGGAAATCGATGATGTTCTTTTCGAAAAACAATGTAAATAGCATAGCCCAAAAATAATGTGATTATGATTCCGTATTTTGGAAGTGGAACTTCCTTTAAGCTTGGAATTTTAATGGTACTGACCATTAAAAAACAAATGACAAAAAAGGCAATCGGCAGGATGATTGAAGGCATTTTCCCATGAAAAAGGGTTAGCAGCGTTAGCAAGCCCCCGCCTGCAGTAATCGGAACACCGGTAAAATAATGTAACGAAGATTTCACGGCGTTGATATTGAATCTAGCTAAGCGGTAAGCACCGAATAATGGGAATAGTCCGGAAATAGCCATTCCAAGCACGCCAAACGTAGAAAAATAAGAATAATAGGCCATCATCGCAGGAGCAACCCCAAACGTAACAATATCGGCTAGAGAATCCAGTTCTTTCCCAAGCTCGCTTTCTACACGCAGCATCCTGGCAACCCGGCCATCCATACTATCGAGCATCATCCCAATTAAGATAAGGATGGCCGCGTTTTTATAATCTCCGACAGCCGAATACATGACAGACAAAAAACCAAAAAATAAATTTAACAGCGTAAACAGATTAGGAATACTAGATCTAATAATATGTATCACTCCAATTTTTTAAAAAGGCAGGGGCTCCTTCATCAGTAATTAATTCTCTTATTATAACGTTTTTCTTTATAATATTGAAAAACCCAAATGGCACAAGCGAGCCAGAAGCCACTGGCAAAATAACCGCCAATTATATCACTTGGATAATGAACCCCTAAATAAATTCTGCTGACCCCAATAGCTAAAATCATAACAATACTGAAGAGGATTAACAATCCCCTGCCGAGCCTGCTCGAAATATGACGCCATAGCAAAAAGGCTAATATTCCGTATACCGCAAAGGCACTCATCGCATGCCCGCTTGGAAAGCTGTAGCCCGTTACATCAATGAGACGATGCAGGTGGGGGCGATTCCGGTGAAAAAGGTGTTTTAAAATTTCATTTAAAATACCTGACCCGGCAATTGCTGCAATAAAAAGGATTAATTCCAAACGGTGGTGCAGCACCATATAGAGATAAATCATAATTAAAAGACTGATAATGATAACAAATAAACTTGAACCTATCAAAGTAAAGAACTTCATCACGCTTGTTAAGGCTGGATTTTCCCGTCCTTGAATGGCCGATATGATAGTGTCGTCAAATTGACTAATTTTCTTATCACTAATCAACAATGAAATGATTCCAAAACCTATGACACTAAAAAGGCTGATAATAAAGGCAATAACAAGATTATTCTTTAAATTCATCGCAAATCTCCTTCATGTGAGTCTATCCAAAAATTAACATACTTTTTAATCGATAAACAAGTGAAAATGGAAAAAAGAAGCTCTTTTTCAAGAACCTCCTCATTCAATCCCCGGTTTTAATGGTACTTCTTTCTTTTTAAAAACAAACAGCTTCTGCCCCAAATAGTTTAATACAGTATAAAGCCCTGTTCCGACGAGAACGGCAAGGTCTGTTTGCCAATAAACGGAAATAAAATGCTGATTGTTCAGCACCCATACAACAAAATTTTTGGCTGCATCATAAGAAATAAAGTAGCAGGAAAAAATCACCAACACAAAACGAAAGGCACTCTTTGAAACCGCCTGCTCACTTTTAAACGTAAAGCTTCGATTTAAGAAAAAGCTGACAACAGCTCCAATCGAGTTTCCAATAAATGTTGATATCCAATAGGAAAGGGAAAAGGCATGCAACAATACATACGTTGCTGATAATCCAACAATTGTATTCACAATCCCTACCAAAATAAAACGAACAAATGAATGCCTCATACTTACTCCTAATGAGCAACAGCCTGTTTTTGTTGCTGTTCCTTTTCTTGTATATTGTAAAGGTTTTTCTCAATTGCGTATCTTGGGCGTCTTTTGACTTCTTGATAAATTTTACCAATATATTCGCCAATCATTCCAATTCCTAACAATTGCAATCCGCCAACAAACCAAATGGAAATCACAATGGAGGCCCATCCGGACACAGTGTGACCCAAGATTTCTTGAATAATTGCGTATGCCCCAGCCAGCACACTAATAATCATCGAAAGGAAACCAATAAAGCTGACAAACCGAATCGGAGCGACACTAAACGATGTGATACCATCAAATGCAAAGGCAAGCATTTTCTTTAATGGGTATTTCGATTCTCCGGCATACCGTTCTTTCCGGTCATAGTAAACATGAGTGGATTGAAATCCTACAAGCGGGACAAGACCGCGAAGAAATAAATTCGTTTCTTTATATTTGAACAATTCCTCTAAGGCACGCTTGCTCATCAAACGAAAATCGGCATGATTTGGGACAAGTTTTATACCGATTTTATCCATTAACCGATAAAATCCCACAGCAGTAGTACGTTTAAAATAGGTATCCGTATCCCGGCTGTCCCTTACACCATAAACAATATCGTATCCTTCCCAAAATTTCTCAACAAATTCATGGATGACTTTAATATCGTCCTGTAAATCAGCATCGATGGAAATCACACAATCCGAATAATTGGAGGCCGTTTCAAGTCCTGCAATAAGGGCATTTTGATGACCAACATTTCGGGCAAGCTTAACCCCTTTTACAAAGGGATTTTGTTCACTTTCACTCTCAATTAGTTCCCACGTACGGTCCTTGCTTCCATCATCCACAAATAATAGTTTGCTTTCACGAGCAATAAGCGCATCTTCCATTAATTCTTCCAGAACAGAAGATAATTGGGAAGAAGTCTCCATAAATACCTCTTCTTCATTGTAGCAAGGGACTACGATTGTCAGAATTGGCTGATTCATAACATAAAACTCCTCTTATTGCATTATTGTACTTCATAAAGGTAAATTCTCCAGGCAGAATCCTTTTGGTCAAACGCTTTTTTGAATACTAAATGATTTTCCTTCGCATTTAAAATCGGTACGGCTGAAAAAATATACTGCCCGCCCATTTGTTTCAATACCTTCGTATTAAGTTGCAAATGGTGAATTTTCACCTTGGAATTCTTTTCAAAATCATATTTCTTGCCTAATTCCGCTACAAAGATATAGCATCTGCCGCCCCATGTATCGAAATAATCCTTTAATAATGGACTCTTGTCCAACTCCTTTGAAATGATCTTTCTAAATTCATGTTTATAGGATAATGGATAGAAATTATTATAGGTATCCAGAGTATAGAACCCGTTATATTGGGCAATTGCCGGATGGAGTCCGATGCTTACCACCCGATAGCTATCTTTGGGTTTCCCGATATACTGGTCAATTTCTTTAAATTGCTCAACCGCATAAAATTGCTTGAACGAAGGAGTTCCGGCAATTCGATAAATAATTTCATTATTTGCTGCGAATAACACGATCAACTGAGCCACAAGGCAAACCTTGACAAGTGTTTTCCATCCTTTGCCCATTCGCCAAAGAAGATAGGCTCCAACGGCAAACATTAAATAAATAATTAGCGGATGTAAGAAATGAAATCGGGAAAAATTAAAAGTGTTTAATATGGAATACCGCTGCTTCAATGGCTCCCAGCCTTTATAAAACCAGAAGGCATACCAGACTGATAAGATAAAATTCAAGAGAAACAGCTGGATATACCGTTTTTCAACCCACCCCTTCTTTCGATTCCACAAAATCAAAATGACGAGGAAGGATAGCGGGACAATGACATACAAGTGTAATGTCAAGACATGGGTATGACCGAGAAAATAATTTGTAAAAATTAATTTAATTGTCGTCCATAAGCTATTGGTAGATTCATCAAATTCATTCCTGTTCGTCGGCGCTTCCGGAAAAACAAGCGAATAGACCAGACGGTACTCAATCGCCAAATAAAGAATGGTCATGAAAACGATACTGACGAAAAAGACCCAATTTGCTTTTTTCTTCACCAGTAAATCACGGAACCAAAGAAGGCCCATGGCTGTTAAAAAGAAAAAGAAGCCTAGCACAAAGCTGGAATAGAAGGGAAGCAGAAAAAGAGTCAGCCATTCCTTCCACGAATAGTTCCCCTCTCGAATATTCATAAATGCCCAAAGCGCCAGCGGCATCCCTAATGTACTCAGCATGCCCGACGGCCAAAATGGGGTTAACGCGAATGCCAACGATACCCATACACGGATTGGGTAGGCCTCTTCTAAAGTTACAAAATGCTTTTTTAATAACAGGTACATGCCAATAAAGGCAAAAATCCTTGTGATCGACTGGCCAATCGAAAAAGCCAGCATCGGGGAAAACACATTATTAAGCCACTGAATCCCGCTGAACTCCGTTCCAAACGCATTACGCGGAAGTCCATTGATGATTTGTGGGATAATCGCATTATTTGAGCCAAATAATTCCCCGCTGTTTTTCAATACTTTATACCAAGAAACATTCGAATCCAGATTATCGTGAACACGAATATGGGAGTTTTCACCTAAAATAAATAATGGTGCAACATAGATGGCAAGCAAAATAGCCGCTAAAAATAAATGCTTTTTTTCCTTGCTCCAAGATGCTAAAGAGTTATTCATGTTCCCACCGCAGTACAATCACACTTGTCTCAAATGTGATTTCCTTCCTATCAAACTAAAAAATGGTAGAATTTACTACCATTAATATTTTTACAGAACTCATTCCCAGCTGTCAAATTTATATGCGATTATTCAATTAGGCTATTCGATAAAGCTATATTTCATCGACTCTTGCATAGGAAAGCTTTCGCAATTTTAACTCCGCTAATACGTCCTTTAAGGCCGTAATGGTATTCATCGGGGCATCTGAGTCAGCGCCGAAGGTTTCTCCGCAATCGTGCAAAAGGATAATATCTCCTTGTTTTGTCTCAGACAGCAGTTTTTGCTTTACTTTTTCACTGCCACCTGAACTGCGCCAATCCTCAGCCATAACAGACCAGAGAATCGTTCTGTAGCTGTGAATGGTGAATAAGTCGAACAGATTTAAAAGCCCCCACGGCGGGCGGTAATAGATCGGCCTTACCCCCGTGATTCCTTCAATAATCGAGGCACTTTTGTTCAATTTTCTGTGGACGGTCCATGGAAGCATCAGCCAATTAGACCGATGAGCATAATTATGAATACCAATTAAATGCCCCTCCTGGTGCATCCGTAATATCAATTCCGGATATTTTTCCGCTTTGGAGCCAAGAACAAAAAAGGTGGCCTTGACATCATACTTTTTAAGTAAATCCAGAAGGATCGGCGTATAAACCGGATTGGGTCCATCATCAAAGGTTAAGGCAACTTTTCTTGAATCCTTCAATTTCTTGGTGACGCCCAATCCCAAGCCCCTATATATAAAAGATGGCATTATCGTATAAAGAATAATGAATAGAAAAGTTCCAAAAATCAAATCCCTTTCCATTTAAATCGTCACCTGCTTAACTACTTTCATCGATCTGAAAAGCTCATTATTTTGCCAAAGCAATGTTTGGTCTTTCATATCTTTTCGCCGCCCGTAAAATCACCGCAAGTGCATCCAATGAGGAGGTTTTCGTTTGAAATTGCTTCGTTTTTTGCCTCATCGATAGTAAGGAAAAGGAATCATACAGGATGGAATCGATTTTTAAAAGTAAATCCTGCTCATCTTCCGCCCTGATGGCAATCCCTGTTTTCACTAAATAATTGGCATTATCCTCCTCTTGTCCCGGCAGCGGATTAAAGATTAATAACGGCAGCTCCATGGCAATTGCTTCTGACGTGGTCACACCGCCTGGTTTGGAAATCATAAAATCAGCTACTGACATTAATTCATGGATATTTTCACAGAATCCCAGAACAAGCACATTATGTTTGGATGTTCTAAGCTCTTCCTCCAATTGTTTCCGTAATTTTTTGTTGCGGCCGCAAACAACAATCAACTGAACAGAGCAAGAAAGATTTTCTAATGCCTGAAAAGTTGACTTTCCTTTTCCAAAAAATCCGTCACCGCCGCCCATGATCAAAATCGTAAATTGATTAGAATTAAGGCCATATTTTTCCACTAGCAATTTTCGCGGTTGTTTCTTAACAAATTTTTGTCGAATTGGAATTCCGGTGCATTTAATCTTTCTGCTGTCTACACCCAGTGAAATTAAGCGGTCACGGACCTGTCTGGAGCCAACGACATATTGATCCGTATACGGATGAATCCAATAGGAATGATCTGTATAATCCGTAATGATGGTCACAACTGGAATATCAATCAATCCCTGTTCTTTTAATTTGGACATAATTCCCGCTGCAAACGGGTAGGTGCTGACAACAACTGATGGATTTATCTCTTCCAGAATCTCAAGCATAGAGCGCATTCCCATTGAGAAAAGTGTATTTAATTTAGCGGAGAATGCATTTCTTTCCCGTGTTTTTTGATAAAGATAGCCATACACCTGAGGGAATTTTTTAATGACTCTTTTATAAAAATAATTACTTACCGGATAAAGAACAGGATGTAACCACTCCATAATATCAATTATAATTGGCTCCATATTTGGAAGCGTAAATTCAACAGCTTCACTGATTGCATTTGCCACTTGCTTATGTCCATCTCCAAATGTGGCAGAAAGTAGCAGCATTTTATCCTTTTGTCTGTAATTCATATCATTATTAACTCCTCATTCGTAATTGATAAACTTTACCCTTTAAATCGGTATCCAGCTCCCCATACGGTTTCGATATACTGAGGATTGGAGGGGTCTGTTTCGATCTTTTCGCGAATTTTCCGGATATGGACGGTAACCGTCGATATCTCGCCCAGTGAATCAAAACCCCAAAGCCGCTCAAATAACTGTTCCTTACTGAAAACATGGTTTGGATGCATCGCTAAAAAGGTTAATACATCAAACTCTTTCGCTGTTAAGATCACTTCGTGGTTATTCACGTATACCTGTCTTGATGACTTATCAATCCTCAAGCCCCGAATCATAATTGATTCTGTTTGGGTTTCTTTTGTAATTAATCGTTCATACCGGGCTATATGGGCTTTCACCCGAGCAACCAATTCGCTTGGGCTAAATGGCTTGACAATATAATCATCCGCCCCGATCCCCAGCCCGCGGATTTTGTCTATATCCTCTTTTTTGGCTGAAACCATTAAAATGGGAATATCCTTTTCCACTCTGATTGCTTTGCAAATTTGAAAACCATCAATCCCTGGAAGCATTAAATCAAGTAAAACTAAATCTGTTTCTTCCTTTAATGCTTTATTTAAGCCGTCATTTCCATTAAGGGCGATATCGACACGATATCCTTCTATTTCTAAATAATCGCGCTCTAATTCAGCAATACTTTTATCATCTTCAATGATTAGAATGTGTTTCAACTTGTCCACCCGCCTTATTCAGCCTTATAAAGATCGATGTACCTTGACCTTTTATACTTTCTGCCCAAATAGACCCATGGTGTTCTTCGATAATTCTTCTGGCTATGGAAAGACCCAGTCCGCTGCCGCCTTTTTCGGTTCCTCTGGCTAAATCGGCCCGATAAAACCTTTCAAAGATGTTAGGCAGATTTGCTTCATCAATTCCGGGTCCATTATCTTCTATTTTTAATATTATATCAGAAATTTCGGATGATAGATGAAAGTCAAGTATTTTATGGTCAGTTTCGATATATTTCATGGAATTTTCAACGATATTGGTGATCACTCGTTTCAGATGTTCACGGTCAACCATTATATAATAATCACTATTTTTTTCAATATTTAAGTGTATTTCAACATTCATTTCTTCTACATCAAAACGAAGCTCTTCGACATAATCACGCAAATAATCATCGAAGGGAATTTTTTCAAAATGAAAAGGAAGCCGTTGCAAGTCTAATTTGGAATAAAGAAATAGCTCATCAATCATATGGTCCAAATCATTTGATTTAGAATAAATAGTCTGAATATACCGGTCGATTTTTTCCTGACTATTTGCCACGCCATCGCGGATTCCTTCAACATATCCTTTTATAGTGGTGATGGGTGTTTTTAAATCATGTGAAATATTGGCAATGAGCTCTTTTCGATTAGCTTCCATGGCCAGCTGCTGTTCAATCGATTCTTTTAATTTTTCCCTCATCTCATCGAAGCTTTGTGCCAATTGCCCGAGCTCATCTTTTGATGTAGCTTTTATCGGGACATTCAAATTTCCCTCTTTCATCAGCCGGGCTGATCTTTGCAGGTTTCGAATAGGCCGAATGATACTTCTTGAAACAAAATATGTCAATAATCCGTTTGTCACAATTAGGATAACAATTAAACCAATAAATAACAGCGGATAGGAGGCACGGACAAATTTAGCTAAGCCGCTGGCATCCGTGACAAAATATAACGAACCTTCTGTCTGATCCGGAAAAAAGAAATCAATTTTTTGGATCGAAACAAAACGGTGATCAACTCTCTCGAATGGGTCAACCTCTGCAATTTCACCAAATAATGGAAGGTCCTCTATATCGAGCCTGCTAAGTTGATGTGATTTGTAAATGACTTTGTTGCTTCTTTTTACCACTAAAGCGGAGCCGGATTTTTCAAGTTGCTTATCAATTTGATTTAGATAGGAGATATTCGTAAATTCCCCTGAATTTTTCAGTGATTGCCGCTGCAGATTAACTAAAAGTTGATCCTTGGCTGAAATCTGATGGTGATGCTCAGGCGGTATATAGATGTTTCGCAGCTCATTAAAATCCCCTCTAAATAATAGCGCGACTAAAAGAGCTGAAATCACAATAAAGAAGATCGGCACTAGTATCATCGCGAGATAGGAGATTAAAAGCCTAAAGCGAATGGACATCAAAACACCACCTTCTCTATTAAAATTCTTTTAACTACAATTATCATAACGTAAAGTATTAAATAATGTGAAATATGAGAACCAATCGTCCTGACTGTTTCTACCCTATTATACTAAAAAAGTCAACAATAATGCGATGGCCATTAATGGAAACCATGACAATAATGATACAGGTTTAGATTAGACAATCCCCATAAACATTGTATTAATGAATGATTAATTATTTATTAAATATTTATTGGAAATGAAAAAAGAGAAGGGCATCGCCCCTCCCTAACAAACTATAGTCCGTAAATCTCTGTATATTTTTTTTCCAAATATTCCACAAGATAATCAGCGTTCAATTCCTCACCAGTTACTTTGACAATCAATTCATTCGGTGTATACAGCTTTCCGTACTGATGAATTTTTTCTTTTAACCATGTTTGAATCTTATCGAATTTTCCATTTTGAATGCTGCTTTCAAAATCCGGCATTTCTTTTTGGATTGTGCGCAGAATTTGTGCTGCATAAAGATTTCCCAATGAATAGGATGGGAAATAGCCAAAGCCTCCAAAGGACCAGTGGACATCCTGAAGGACCCCTTCTGTATCTGTTCCTGGCGTCACTCCCAGGTAGTCCTGCATTTTTTCATTCCAAATGGCAGGAAGATCCTTCGCTTCAATTTCCCCTGCGATTAACGCTTTTTCAATTTCATAACGAATCATAATGTGCAGGTTATAGGTTAATTCATCTGCTTCAACTCGGATAAAGGAAGGCTGGACTGTGTTTACTGCCCGGTGAAACTCCTCTACCGTCACATCCTCTAATTGCGCTGGAAAAGTGCTTTGAAGCACCTGATAAAAATATTCCCAAAATTCCTTGCTGCGGCCAACCATATTTTCTAAAAAGCGTGACTGTGATTCGTGAATGCCAAAGGATGCGCCACTTTGCAAGACAGATTCCTCAAATTCCGGATTGACCTGCTGCTCATAGATCCCATGGCCTGCTTCATGTATGGTACCGAATATGGCTGAGCGAACATTGTCTTCCAAATAGCGTGTAGTTAACCGGACATCACCCGTATTAACGGTCTGTGCGAATGGATGGACGGTTTCATCCAACCGGCCAGCTTCAAGGTCAAAACCGATGACAGGTAAAATATAGCGATTGAATTCCTTTTGTTTGTTAACTTCATAGGATTGATCAAAAATTTCGACAGGGGTCGGCCTTCCATTCGCCTGGATTCGAACCAATAGGTTCACACTGGCTTCTCTTAATTTTGCAAACAAGGGATCTAATGTTTTAACCGTTAAACCTGGTTCGAATTCGTCTAATAACGCATCATATGGGTGGTCTTCATAGCCAAAAATTTCAGCAAATTTGCGTTTAAAGTCGATGATTTTTTCTAAGTATGGGAGGAAGTGTTCAAAATTATCTGTCTCTCTGGCCTCTTCCCACGCATCGTTGGCTTGGCCGGTTAAAACGGCATACTCCTGAAACATGTCAGCCGGGATGCTTTTTGATTTTTGATAATAGGCCTTGTATTCTCTAAGCTTCGCTTGTGTTCGATCATCAAGTTGCGAATGGTTTTCTGGAGAGGTTAATACCGCTAACAGGTCCCCCATCTCTTTAGAAACGGAGAGTTTAAAAACCTCTGTGCGAATGGTACCGGCTGCTTTAGCAAAAGTTCTTCTCCCTTTTTTTGGTGCCATTACTTTTTGATCCCAGTCAATTAAACCGCTGACACTTGAAAAATGTGAAATTTTCTCGTCTAATGCTTTAAATTGAGCCAATGTTTTTTGCAAGGTCTGATCTACGACCTTTTGCTCCATATGTATATCCCTCCAAATAATTTCTCCTCTACAAAATGTATCAATTTTGAAAACGGATACATTTCATTTTTATTATAAAGGAAATATTTATAATTTGGAAAAAATTCAGTCATTCATAAATTGACAATATTTTTAACCGCTTGATTAATACCATTTTTTTCATGTGGGCATAATAACCGCAGATTGATGGATGAAGGATGTGTAACGATTGGAAAATAAAAAAAAATCGCATTTCCCCTTTCGCCTTAATATCATTTTTTTCAGTATCTTTATATTGTTTTCCGCACTAATATTACGTTTAGGTTTTGTGCAAATTGTCTATGGCGAAAATTTTAAAAGAGATTTAGCGAGAAATGGGGATATTACCATCCAAAACCCTGTGCCAAGGGGGAAAATGCTTGACCGAAATAAAAAAATTATTGTTGATAACGTTCCGAAAAAAGCGATTACTTATACAAATTTAGGTGCGAATCAGCAGGAGATGCTGAATACGTCGGAAAAACTGGCTCAATTAATTGTAAAAAAAACGGATAAAGTGACAGAAAAAGATAAGAAGGACTATTGGATTTTAAAGCATCCACAGGAGGCTGATGCAAAAATTACCAGGAAAGAAAAAGCGCTCTATGCTTCAAATAAACTATTGGATAAGGATATATATCAAATAAAATTAGAGCGTGTTACGGAAAGAGATTTAAAAAAATTGACCGCTGATGACCTTAATGTCATTGCGATCTACCGTGAAATTAGCAATTCCTACAAATTCACCCCACAAATCGTGAAAAATGAGGATGTAACCGACAAGGAATTTGCTGTTGTCAGTGAAAATCTTCAATCCCTTCCTGGTATTGATACCACGACCGATTGGGAGAGATCTTATAACTTTCATAACACTTTAAGATCCGTATTAGGAAAGGTAACCACCTCGGATGAGGGATTACCGGCCGATCAGCTTTACTATTTTTTATCAAGGGGTTATAACCGAAATGACCGAGTCGGAAAAAGTTACTTAGAATATCAATATGAAGATATTCTCCATGGGTATAAATCAAAAATTAAAAATGTGACTGATAGCTCAGGTAATGTCTTGAATACCGAGGTTTTATCTGACGGAAAAAGAGGAAAGGATCTTGTTTTAAGCATTGATATGGGTTTACAAATGAAGGTAGAAAAAATTATCGAACAAGAGCTTTGGTCATTAAAAAGACTGCCCGGTACTCATTTCCTGGATAGAGCCTATGTCGTCCTAATGGACCCGAAAACCGGAGAAGTATTGACAATGGCTGGGAAACGAATCGTCAAAAATGAGAAAACCGGCAGAGCGGAAATGATGGATGATGCTTTAGGGACATTTACAACAACCTATAATGTGGGTTCTGCTGTTAAAGGGGCAACCGTCTTAACTGGCTATAAAACAGGGGCGATCACGCCGAATACGTATTTAAATGACGAGGGCATCAAGATTAAAAGCACCCCGCTTAAGAAATCATGGATGTATTTAGGAACATTAAATGAAATTGATGCCCTTAAAAAATCATCAAACGTTTATATGTTCCGCACCGCCATCAGGATTGGCGGTGGTGAATATGTTTATGATCACCCATTGAATTTGAAATCCAAGAGCTTCGATATTATTCGAAATTCTTTTGCAGGCTTCGGACTGGGAGCTCACACCGGCATAGACCTTCCAAATGAACAGGTTGGATTAAAAGGAACCAGTAAATTGCCCGGATTTTTACTTGACCTTGTCATCGGTCAATATGACACCTATTCCCCGATGCAAATGGCCCAATATGTTTCGACGATTGCAAACGGCGGGTTTCGCATGCAGCCCCATCTGGTTAAGGAAATTCGTGAGCCGGTGGATGGAATAAAAGGAATTGGATCCGTATATCAAGAAATCCATCCAAAAGTGCTTAACACGATTGACGTAAAACCGGACTGGCTAAGACGGGTGAAAATTGGGTTTAGAAAGGTTTTCCAGGAGCCTGGTGGTACAGCTTATAAATATTATCACGATGTTCCTTATTCACCCGCTGGAAAGACCGGTACAGCTGAAGCTTTTTATGATGGACCAAACCGCAATTTGTATGGAAAAGAACCGCCTCCAGTCATCAACCTAAGCTTAGTCAGCTATGCACCAAGCTCAAATCCTAAAATCGCCATGGCCGTACTAGTCCCTTGGGCCTACCAAGGAAAAGCTGAAAATAAAGCCAACTTAACAATCGGCCGAAAAGTCTTGGATACCTATTTCCATTACGAAAAGAAAAAAGAAGATGTTAAATAGGGGTCAGTCCCCCGTCGCTTTAAAGCGACGGGGGACTGACCCCTTCTTTATTTCTTCAAAACCGATTTGATAGCCTTTTCGATTTCTGCGTAGCCGGTGCAGCGGCAAATATTCGATTCTAGCCATTCTTTGATGGTCTTGTCATCTGCGTCTGGATGCTGTTGGATTAACGAATGGCAGTTCATAATGAATCCGGGTGTGCAATAGCCGCATTGAAAGGAAAAGTTTTCTATGAACGCTTTTTGAATCGGGGTGTCCCTTAACCCCTCGATAGTGGTAATTTTTTTCCCGATTCCTTCTACTGCAAGCATTAAACACGATTTCATCGGCCATCCGTCAACATTAATTGTACAGGCACCGCAATCACCGTTTAAACAGCCTGGTTTAGCACCTGTTAATCCAATCTTTAAACGTATTACTTGTAATAAGGTGTCTGCAGATCTTACCGTCACCTCATGAATCTCGTCATTAATATTTAATTGAATCGTATGGGTTTTCAAAATTGCCGCTCCCCCTTTCCTGTTAATCTATTGCTTCATCCCCTCACTCCATCCAATTCTATCAAAATCTCAGTCAATAAATTTTTTAAAACAAATAGCCGGTATTCGGAAGATCCCTCTACATCATTGAGGATGGGTTCAGGTAAATCTGACATAGCACCGGTTACCCTTTCAGATATAGAAATCCCTTGTCTATTCAACCCGGTCTCCATTTTTTTTGACCGAAACGGAAACGGACACAGTCCGCTTATTGCAACCCTGACAACATTATTGATTTTCAAGGCGGCGACGGTAATTAAAGGATAGCCGGTATCCCATTGCTGGCGTCGTTTTATGCTGACAAATGGAGCCGAAAGGTATCTTTGTTCCGTTGCTACTTGAACGAGAAACTCTCCTTGTTTCAACTGAAGCTGCTCATTGAAAATATCTTGAATAGCCGATACTTTTACGCCTTCCGGACCCACTGTGACCACCTGGCTGTCAGCCAGTAAAAAAGGAAGTACCGCTTCACGGTAAAAAATTTGCGCACAAATATTTCCGCCCAATGTGATTTTTACCCGTGCCGTATGATCCGCTATTTCACTTGCTGTTTTACTTAACAACGGAAAAGGGTTAGCCTCCTCAATTTGCGTCAGCGTCAGCGTGCTGCCCAACACCAAATAGTCCCCGTCAAACTCCATCACCTGACATTCAGCAATCCCCTTCAAATCAATCACTGCCTCTGTATAGACAAGATCAATTCTCCCGAGGGTTATTAATTCCGTTCCCCCAGATATAAACATCGGCTGAGTGCCTTGCTGATCCAAATACTGATATAAATCAAGGGCTTCTTTTAAGGTTTTAGGTTTAAAATAATCAAATTCCATTTATCTGCTTCCCTCCTTTGTCTTCCAGATTAGCTCTGGAATAAGAGGTAAATGATTTAATGAAATTCCTGCCGCCATTGACAGGGCATTTCCCAGTACCCCTGGCATGCCCATCAATCCAAACTCACCTATTCCGCGAGCTCCATAGGGTGAGTCCATCTGTGGCGTTTCCACAAACCCTACTAAGTACTCAGGGTTTTCTCCATAACGCAGCGGCCGGTATGTCCGAAGCTGTGGATTCAGCACCCTGCCGAGCTCATCAAAATAAAAGGTTTCTCTTCCGGCGAAGGCAATCCCCATACTCATGGCACCCATAATCTGGCCCAGTGCCATTTTTTCGTTCATTACTTTTCCGGCATCCACTACAGTCGCTGCCTTGACGACACGATACGTGTAATTGCGCCGGTCAAATTCGACTTCTATTCCGTAGGCTGCAGTCGTCCATTCCGGACCCGGTTTCCCTTCGCCTGTTTCGGGATCGATGCGGGTCAGGTGTCGCATGATATATTTCCCTACGCCAATTATTTGGCCGCCAATCGCATTCCCATTGGGATATTGATAGCCGTAGCCGATATCTTTATAATCAACGCCTATGGAGGGGTTATCCCCTATAAACACGCGGCTATTTCCAATTTCGAGGTCTTCCGTTGGAGCCCGTAAAACCGTTGAAGCAATTTCTTTCAATTGGCGGATTACATCCTCTGCTGCCAGCAAAACAGCTTTTCCCGCCATGAACGTTCCACGGCTTGCGACTGTTTTCCAATGCTCCGGCATCGTTTGCGTATCCACATCTAATCGTACATGGACTTTATTCACATCCATCTTCAATCTTTCAGCCGCAATTTGGGCAAGAATCGTTTTTGTTCCCTGTCCAATTTCGACTACACCTGACATGACATTAATACTGCCATCTGGATTAAACGAGATAATCGCCCCTGATGGAGCATTCGGATCAATCGTTGATGTTTTCCAGCTGCAGGCAACCGCCTTTACACGGACGAACTGCTCATTGATTTCCTGAACCTGCCTTCCATCCCATTTAAAAATTTCTCGTAATTTCTCGATACATTGCGGTAAATCGCCGAGATTACTTTTATTTAACAGCACTCTTGTGGGTGTCGTGTTTCCTGGTCTAATAGCGTTGATATATCTTAATTGGAGCGGGTCCATGGCTAATTTTTGCGCCAGAAGGTCCATCGTTCTTTCGATTGCAAAGGAAAGTTCAGAATGGCTGAAGCCTCTAAACGGTGAGGCATAGGGATGATTGGTATACATACAATAGGAGTCACACCAAACATTTTCAACATTGTACGGGCCTGTGCAGTCGACAGCACCCGATCTTGACACATCCACAGCTTTATCCGAATAAGCTCCCCCATCCCATAAATAGCGGATTTCCATCGCTTTAATCATTCCTTTTCGATCCGCGCCAATTTTAACATTAGCATCTAAACCGATATGACAGGGGGAGGTGATAAGATCCTCTTCCCGAGTATTAAAGACTTTAACCGCCCTTCCGCCAACTGCCTTTGAAGCAAGGTATGCGAACACTTCTAGCTGGACTGGAGCTTTTCCTCCGTAACCGCCTCCTACGAACGGGGTTTGAACAACAATTTTCCCGATATCTTCATCAAAGTAATCTGCAATGAGCCTTTTTGCCATATACGGAGCTTGAGAAGAGGTTGTAATATTTATAATTCCATCTGGTAAAATCTCGGCAATGGCACATCTTGTTTCCATTGCCGCATGGTCCGAAGGAGAGAAGCTGTAGCTTGCTTCTACGGTGATTTCCCCCTCGGACCAGCCTTTATCCATATTTCCTTTGCGGATTTTATAGTGTGTCGCAATATTGGTTCCTGGCACAGGGAAAGAAACTTCGTCCTTTTTGTATTCACCCAAACGTTCATGAATCAGCGGTGCATTTTTTTGAAACGCCTGCGTGGGCGAATTCACCACAGACAGCAATTCATATTGGACCTTCACTAAATCTGCCGCTTCTTTGGCCTGTGCCGGTGTATCCGCAACAACCAGTGCCACCGGTTCTCCGTGATAACGAACCCGATCATAGGCAATTGGCGGGCGGTCGCGAACTGCTTCCCCGATTAAAGGGAGATGACTCCCCCCTAATACAATCGCTCTAACCCCTAGCACTGCTGAAGCTTCAGACGTATCAATCGAGACAATTCGCGCATGGCCATAGGGGCTGATCACCTTATGACAGGAAAGGATTTTGGATGATTGGATATCATTGGTGTATAACGCCCTGCCAGTCACTTTTTCCTGTGCATCCTTTCGGATAATGCCTTTGCCAATTACCTCCATAGTCTTCCCCCCTTTAATGCGAAATGAAAGATTAGTAGCATCATCGAGCCATGTTTATACAAGCAGAGCTGGATTCAAAAAATCGGAAAAAGATCCATCATGCTACTCCTCTTTCCGCACAAAAAATTCCTACCCTATTTATATTCACCGCTAAACCATTCCTAGAATGGTTAATTTTTTTCATAGAAGAAACATACGCTATTTAAAAGATGTCTGTTAGGAGCGGTAGGTATGAAACTTTCAAAATTTATTGACCTTCTCCCAATTCCACCACGATTAAAACCAAAGTGGCAGTCAGGAGAATACACCTATTATGAAGTAAAAATGAGGCAGGTAAAGCAATCCTTGCATAGCGAATTGCCTGAAACGACTGTATGGGGATATGAAGGCAGCTATCCTGGACCAACAATTGAAGCTGAGATGGGGGAACGAGTTTTTGTTCAGTGGAAAAATGATCTTCCGGAAAAACATCTATTTTCGATTGATCATTCGGTACATGGCGCGGATATAAATAAGCCTGATGTGAGAACGGTTGTCCATCTTCACGGCGGGAGGACAGAGCCATCGAGTGACGGATATCCGGATGCCTGGTTTACGAAGCGGTTTAAGAAAACGGGCCCATTTTTTCAAAAAAAAATAGTTGAATATGGGAACCAGCAAAGCTCGCGGACACTTTGGTATCATGACCATGCAATCGGGCTGACGAGATTGAATATTTATGCCGGATTGGCTGGATTTTATTTGATTCGCGATCATCATGAACGTTCTTTAAATCTTCCAGCCGGCCCCTTCGAAATTCCTTTACTCATTCAGGACCGCTCTTTTCAATTGGATGGTTCTCTTTCCTACCCTGTAGGTCATGAAGCTGGCATTACCCCTTCCATTATCACTTCCTTCTTCGGGGATACGATTGTCGTCAATGGGAAGATATGGCCGCATTTGTTGGTCGAACCAAGAAAATACCGCTTCAGAATATTAAATGGAAGCAATGCCCGTTTTTTTCGATTGACATTGGATTCCGGACAAGTGATGTATCAAATTGGAACGGACAGCGGTTTACTGGAGAAACCTGTGGAAGCAGCATCCATCCTGTTAGCACCGGCAGAACGCGCAGATCTCATCGTTGATTTTTCAAAACATGCCGGCAAAACGATTCTTTTGAAAAATGATGCACCAACACATTTTCCGATTGGTGATCCTGTCGATCCTGAAACAACTGGAATGGTTATGCAATTTCGCGTAACCAAACCTCTTTCCAGCATGGATACGAGTGTGATTCCAAATTTTTTGGGGACCATTCTTCGCCTGCCGGAACATACAGCAAGTAAGCAAAGGTTTTTAGAATTAAGTGAAGAAAAAGATCGTTTTGGGCGCTCCCTGTTTCTCCTCGATAAGAAAAAATGGGATGATCCAATTACGGAAAATCCCTTTGCAGGTTCACGTGAAATCTGGAATTTCGTTAATACAAACGGCGATGACCATCCGATCCATGTTCACCTTGTCCAGTTTCAAATTCTTGAACGCCGACCATATGATGTGGAACACTTTAAAAAATCGAAAATAATACGATATACGGGATATCCAATACATCCGGAACCTGGGGAACGCGGTTGGAAGGATACAGTGAGGTGTCCTCCGGGGCAAATTACCAGAATTATCATACCGTTCTTCCCCTACACGGGCCGATATGTCTGGCATTGTCACATGCTTGAGCACGAGGATTATGAAATGATGCGCCCCTATCAAATACTTCCGCCTCACTAGCTTTTTGATAATTTTTTAATTAATGCGTTTGTTTCATGATATAAAGTAACTTGATATTGCATTTGTTGGATTTCTTTAGGAAGTTGAACCATCATCACCTCACTCTGGACTGCCGGGATTTCTTTTGCCTGAAAGAATGGGGCCAGTTTTAAGAATTGGTCGGCCCAGAGAGATTGCAAATCCGAGGTAATAGTCCCTGCAGCCACCCATGCTTGTAATGTCCCAACAATATTAGCAAGATAGGAATATCCTTCGGTTAAGTCATAAATTCTTTGTTGATGAAACTGCAGCACTTTTTCACTTTTTTTCGCAAAGGGGTTGTATCTTAGGCTGCTTTTCGCGTCTTGGATGATATTTTTTGTTCGATGAAGCTCTTGTAACAATTCTTTTGTTTCGATATGCAAATCATGGCCTTCCGCTTTTTCGAGGCCTGTTCGCACCCAATCAGATATTTTTTTAAGAGTTGTTGTTAGATTCTCAGATAAATCCGTAATGCTTTTTGTTGCCTCTTGGGTGAAATTTGGCGGGTAGACGATCATATGGATGACAACCGCAACTATAGCCCCGATTAATGTGTCACGAAAACGATCGATAGGATAATTGCCAGATTTTTGACCTACTGTAAAAACGAGTAACACGGTTAGAGCCACTTGGTGGAGGGCTGTTTCATCATTCTTCAACCATTTTGATAGAAAGGCTGCGACTAAAATAATGAACCCAATTGTCCAGCCATTTACTTGTAAATAGGGCGTTGCTAGAACCGTAACAGAAATCCCAATTACAGTTCCGACCATTCGATGGTAAGAAAACTGTATCGAGCGATTGATGGTCGTTTGTAAGCATAAAATTACGGAAATAGGGGCTAGATAAGGGTGATGCGATCCTGCCAACTTTGCAATCTCCCATGAAATAGCCGATGCAATTGCCATCTTCCAAATCAAAAAAGTTTTATTGATCATTCGCTTTTTAACCTGTTGATTATTTTTCATATTTTTCACCAGTAAATGTGGAATTTAATCCTATTTACTTTTCCCAGGATCATATGAATTTATCCGTTTTGGAAATCATTTAATGGTTAATGTCACCAATTTTACAGACTATTAAAGTTTCATTCATAGTTTGTTCATATTTATTGGCTATGATAGATTTAGGTTCCTAGTTTGAACCTTACACACCCCCCTTTTATATATATTTGTTTTGATATCCAGCCCGGTGCTGGATATTTTTTTTAGGCTCTCCTCCTCACCATGATCCAAGTATACTTTGCTAGATCCCTGTCAATAACAATACCAACGCAGTGAAAAGGGGTGTTATTGGATGAAGGGAATTTATTTTATTAATGAACGTATTTGTATCAATAATCAAACAAAGGAAGAAAGCACTCGAATGCAGGAACAATCCATTATCAACTATATTCAAAAAAATAAGATTGAAATCATAAAACTGAATCCTCTGCAATTACATGATTTTTATACCATTCCTCATGCCCTTTTATATGACTTAAAACAGAAAAAAAGTCAAATTGACTATTTATTGCTCTATTCTTCTCAGGTAATCGAGGATTTTATTTATACGTATCCTGCCAAGTGGCTTATTCTAAAAAGTTTTTTTGCAAATGTTATCATTCTAGAAGAGGAGAACAAACAAAAGATGCAAAATGTCATTTAATTATTTTTGATTTTGAGCGGTTAAAAATCACTAAATTAATGAGGAAAAGCAACAGAATATAGGCACCATAAAGTCCTACGGATAACAGTTTATTCCTGCTGAAGGAAGCTCCGACATAAGATAAAAGAAGGACGTTCGGAATCTTACCGATGGCAGATGCTATAAAAAAAGTCAACCATTTAACCTTGCTTAAGCCACAGACAAGATTGACAACAAAGGCCGGAATGACAGGGATCAGCCTTGATGACAAAATCGCAACAAAGGAATTTCGCTCAAGAAACAGCTCGAATTCCTGCAGCTTTGGGTATTTTACAAGTTTCGCCTGTGCAAAATCCCGGAATCCATACCTGCTCAAGAAAAAGAATAACATGGTTCCAATCATTGCTCCTGTTAAGGATACAAGCATTCCCTGCCTTGTTCCAAAAACCGCTCCTATCACTCCTGCTAAAACAGCAAACGGAACAACCGGAAAAAAAACACAAATAGCAACCATTAGCATGCTAATGAAGACGGATAGAATCCCACCTTCCTTAATAATCTGAATCAGTTCGTCCTTTTGAAGGAAGCCTACGGCAATAATCAATATAATGATCCCTATACTTACAATCCTTTTCATCATCCATTATTACATCCATTTCTGATTAGTAGTGTATTACTATTATACACATAAGGTAAATATAGACAAAGAGGCTGCCCCTAATTTTGAGACAGCCTCTAAATGAATGTTAAAATGCAGTTTTTGCTCCCAAATAGATTGGTTTCCAGTAGGAGGTAGTCATATCACTAATCGTGATTCCTTTCGATCCGGCATGAATAAATTGGTTATTGCCCAAATAAATTCCCACATGTGATGGACTAGAGGAAATTGTAGCAAAAAACACGAGATCCCCTGGATTTGGAGCACTTACACTTTTCAAAGCAGACCATTGAGTCGCCGTTGTTCTTGGAATAGAAATTCCCACCTTATTAAATACATAGCTCGTAAATCCGCTGCAATCAAAGCCCTGAGGGGTGCTTCCCCCCCAAACATACGGTACCCCTATGTATTTTTTCGCCTCTGTTATAACTAGTTGTGACTTCGAAATCGATTGGGGTGAATTATTTGTTGTACCGCTAACGACGAGCTTTTGCCCTACGAAAATCGTATCAGTGGTTAGGCCGTTAAGGATTTTCAGCGCCGTTACAGTAGTCCCATTTGCTTTAGCGATAGCGGATAGCGTATCACCAGATTTTACAATATAGGTGGTAGATGTTTGAGAGGTTGGTGCAACTAATGATAGTTTTTCATTTACATAGATGATATCATTTGTAATATTATTCCAAACTCTTAAATTACTAACGGACACCCCCGTCGTTTGAGAGATTTTCCAAAGAGTATCACCTGTTTGAACCGTATAGCTGGTTCCTGCAGCACTTGCTGAACCTCCAAATCCGGAAAATAAGAACCCTGCTGCGGCAACAGCGGCAAGTATTTGTTTTTTCATTAATTCGAGCTCCTTCATGGTTGTGGTTACTCCCATCATAAAAGAGCGTTTACATAAAAAACATCTGCAAAATGTGGTTGACTAGGAAACAGCTTCCTTACCTGGTAATGAAAGCGCTATATGTTACAAAGAATAGAAAAGTCCCCAGCTCTTGTCTAACATGGCAGCAAGCCTATTTTACTATTATTTTTTTGATAGTTTGTAATATTCCTGTAACAAAATCTTAATATACTTTTATCCACCCGGAAAGGAATGTAGAAATATTGTAACAAACCAGCGGTGTACTCCCAGCTTTCAATTTTATAATGAACCTATAGAAACAATTAATATGGTTTTAAAATAAAAATGAATTTTGGTGATGAAAATGCAAGGAATTGGACATCCACAGAAGATAGGCCATCCACATGGAATGAAAAAGGTAATCGATTATGATAAAAATCCGTTTATTGTCATTTGGGAAGTTACGCGTGCTTGTCAATTAAAATGCGTACACTGCCGGGCAGATGCTCAGCTTACACCAGACCCACGGGAATTATCACATGAAGAAGGCATCAACCTGATCGACCAAATCTATGAAATGGATAATCCGATGCTTGTTTTCACTGGCGGGGATTGCATGATGAGAGAAGATTTATTTGAACTTGCTGATTATGCCGTCAAAAAAGGTATGCGCGTGTCGATGACACCAAGTGCAACAGCTAATGTAACAAAAGAGAAGATGGAGCAGGCAAAAGCGGTTGGACTATCACGCTGGGGCCTCAGCCTAGATGGCCCAACCCCTCTGATCCACGATTATTTTCGCGGAACACCTGGATCATTTGAGCTTACAATTGAAAAAATAAAATATTTAAATGAGCTAAATATGCCGCTTCAAATCAATACAGTTATCTCCAGATACAATTACGATCACCTTGAAGAGATGGCAAAGCTAGTCGGCGAGCTAAAAGCTGTAATGTGGTACATTTTCCTGCTTGTTCCAACAGGAAGAGGACAACTGGATGCCTGTATCAACCCTGCTGAACATGAAAAAGTCTTCCGTTGGTTATATGAGCTAAGCAAAACGGCTCCATATGATATTAAAACAACAGCTGCACAGCATTATCGGCGCGTTGTCTTGCAGCAAAAAGCCCGGGAACAAAAAATTGCCAGCGGTGAAATTCGCTATGAAGATTCGATAACAACGGATTTTGCTTCCATGCATGATGGCTTAAAGCGCGCACCAAAAGGGGTAAACGATGGGAACGGATTTGCCTTTGTTACCCACATTGGGGATGTGGTACCGAGCGGATTGCTGCCAATCGTAGCCGGCAACATTCGTGATACCCCGCTCGCCGAAATCTACCGGGAATCAAAAGTATTTCAAGAACTACGTCAGCCTGACAACTACAAGGGAAAATGCGGGGTATGTGAATACAATAAAGTTTGCGGCGGCTCGCGCTCCAGAACCTATGCCGTAACTGGAGACTACATGGAAAGCGAACCATTCTGCGTCTATATTCCTCAAGCCTTGAGAAATAAAGAATCTGGGGCAACCGTATAAACGTATAAAGAGACCTCCACGTGGGGTCTCTTTATTAATGAAGAAACTGGTCTTTCCGTTTATCAATATATAATGAACCATCCCTCTGTAACTCAGCAAAAAAGACCTCTGATAAATCCGTTCCAGACTGGGTTAATTGTTGATCAACCCATTCTCGCTTTAGATTTAACGCTTGTAAATTTTCCTCTATGACTTTTCCATCGACAATAATTTGAGTAGGGATTTGGATTTTCGGCTGATTTTTTTTCGGCAGAGGAACATTTTCTTGTCTCAACGGTTGCTTTGTTTCTTTTAAAAGGACTGATAATTCACCATTTGTTTCGAAAATCGCATACTCCACATCGGAAATTGTGAAGACATCCTTTTTTCGTAAAAGCAGCTGCAAATGATCCATATCTAATCGCTGTTTTTTTAATGCCTGCTCCATCACCTTCCCTTGTTTGATCACAATAACCGGCTCACCTTCAATCATCATTCGCAATTTCCTTGATTTCAAATCGATTAACCCTACTAACAAGGTTAAGGCGCACCAGGTTAATAAACTAAGAATTCCTGCTGATACCTTTAAGCTTGCGTCGACTGAGATGGCACCCGCAATCGCACCGATAGAAATTCCAGTGACGTAATTAAAAAAAGTCAATTCTCCAATTTGTTTTTTCCCCATTAATTTTGTAAGAAGAAAAAGGACAATAAACGCCCCGACCGTCCTGGCAAAAACAGAAATCAAACTCATAAAATTTCGCCACCACCTTCATTATTCACTGTAACATCTGGACAGGTTAATATTAGTTCCTAATCTTTTTAACGTTCCAATCTAGATGGGATTTTATTCCGAAAGTCAATGAGACCTATTCAAGAAGTGAAAGCCGCTCAAGGGTGTGGTATGATGGTTTCAAATTTACATACATAAGGAGTTTGTATGATCCGAACAATTGCAGTTACTCAAAATAATCAATTGAAAAAAGATTTGGAGGTTTCAGAGCTGATTAACGGAAACTTCCGCTGGTTTTGGATTGATTTAAATCAACCCACCCAAGAGGAAATGGAGCTTCTAAAAGACCCCTTTCAATTTCATCCATTAGCCATTGAAGATTGTATCCATACTTTGCAGCGGCCAAAGCTCGATTATTATGAGGGCTATGCCTTTTTTGTGACCCAGTCCATTAACCCACAAACATTTAAACGGGAGGAAATTGACTTTTTTCTAAGTCGAACTTATTGTGTAACGTTCCACCATCATCCATCAACAGAAATTGAGGAGGTCTGGAAGCGGTTCAGCCTTGAAAAGGATATGAAGAAGTGGGATCCTTCACATGTTCTCTATTATGTACTTGATAAAATGGTGGACAATTATTTCCCGCTTGTCTATCAAATTGAAGATACCTTAAATGAAATTGATGATAATTCAAAGGGCAGATCCATGGAAGCACTGCTAGAGGATTTATTTGAGGCTAGACATAATCTTCTTTCACTGCGCCATACGATTACACCAATGCGGGACCTCTTATACCGAATTATCAATTCGCAGCGTTTAAAAAGTATCGAAGGAAAAATTGCTTATTTCTCTGATATATATGATCATTTATTAAAATTGACTGAAATGGTTGAGGCGAACCGGGAGTTAACAACGGATATACGTGATAGCTATATTTCCATCAACTCGCATGAAGCCAACCATGTGATGAAGGTATTAACCGTGATTACAACCATTTTCATGCCACTTACCTTTATCGTCGGTGTATATGGGATGAATTTTCACAATATGCCCGAGCTCTCATGGAAATACGGTTATTTCGCAACCCTTATTGTCATGCTGATCATTGCTGTATGGATGACCCTTTGGTTTAAGAAAAAAGGATGGTTTAAATAAGAAAAGACAAGCTGCATTTACGCTTGTCTTTTGCTATTTCCAATTTTTATATTCAATTTTACCACCCGTTAAATCAATGGTATTGAAATCTCCCTGATAATAGGTTTTTCCATCCTTTTTAACAATCTTTTTTTCGTACGTAAACATCTTTTGTCCGTTCGGCAATTGAATGACAACCTTTCTCCCTAAATCTTCTTTTGGAGGATCCATCCGAATGGAGCTCATATAATAATATCGAAAAATAAAGAAACCTATCGTAATAAAGATACACAATAGAACGAATAAAAGTAGACTTTTCCATCGTGATTGCTTCGGCTTAGCATGGTATAATTCTAATCTGGTCATCTTTCTCCCCCCATTAGTCTGCAAATTACTAATGAAAACATCCCCCTGTTTATTAAAATATCGTTATTTCATTCATAACCATTTTTATCCAATTTAATCCATTTGCATAATGTTTTTTATCATAGTTAACCTATGCATATAGAAATAAAAAGTTGACCAATCTTTTTTACAAAGACTTTCCAAATAGTTGTATAATAGGTAAGAATATGAATGAAGGGAGAATTTGCCTTGAATTACCCAAGCACGAAAGAAACGATTGAATTAATATCAAACCTTGTATCGATCCCCAGTCCATCAGGCAATACCAATGAAGTAATTTCTTTTGTTGAAAAATTTTTAGCAGAAATAAATGTAGAGACAAAAAGAAATCGAAAAGGCGGAGTCATTGCCACTCTTCCCGGGAAGGATTCCAATCGGCAACGCATTCTAACGGCTCATGTGGATACCCTGGGTGCGATGGTAAAGGAAATTAAAGCAAATGGCAGACTTCGGCTCGATTTAATCGGAGGCTTTAAATATAACTCCATTGAAGGTGAATACTGCCAGATTGAAACAAGCAGCGGAAAGAAATTTACAGGAACCATTCTCATGCATCAAACTTCTGTGCATGTATACAAGGATGCAGGAAAATTAGAGCGTAATCAGGAAAATATGGAAGTCAGAATTGATGAAAAAGTACATAATGCAGAAGACATCCGCACCCTTGGTATCGAGGTAGGCGACTTCGTTTCATTTGATCCGCGTGTGGAAATTACCCCTAGCGGCTTTATTAAATCACGCCATTTAGATGACAAGGCGAGCGTTGGCATTTTACTTCAACTAATTAAGCAAATTAAAACGGAGAATATCGTTTTACCGTATACCACCCACTTCCTGATCTCGAACAATGAAGAAATCGGCTATGGCGGTAATTCCAATATTCCTGTAGAAACGGTTGAATATTTAGCAGTTGATATGGGGGCAATGGGTGACGGCCAGTCGACTGATGAATACACGGTTTCGATTTGTGTAAAAGATGCAAGTGGTCCTTATCATTATGAGCTCCGCAAAAAATTAGTTCGCTTAGCGGAAGAAAATAATATACAATACAAATTGGATATTTACCCGTATTATGGATCTGATGCTTCTGCCGCAATCCGTTCAGGACATGATATTGTTCACGGATTAATTGGTCCGGGCATCGATTCTTCCCATGCATTTGAACGAACACATGAATCGTCCATTGAAAATACGGCCAAGCTGTTATTTCATTATGTTCAATCCGAATTAGTTATGTAACATTATGTATTTGGTCGAATTATTCAAAAAAGCCTGCGGAAATACTGCGTCGGCTTTTTTCCTTTTTGTTGAATTTAAGTTAATAAAAATTAATTTATTACTCATTATTTTTTAATGCAGAAAATTTCTATGGGCATTATGATAATAAAGTCCTATCAAACGAAACAGTTTTTTATGTTGATAGCGACTTCTCAAAATGTCATTTCATCAAATATATGACAAGTGGGGTTTTTAACCATGATACAAAAAATTAAAGAATTTTTTTACAATGAAAAAGTCAGCGGGACCAGCCGATTTTTATTCTATTTCATCATTCTGTTTTTATTGTTTTTTATGTATGGCTTTAACGATTCGAGTGCTGGGACCTATATTTATAATGATTTTTAATTTTGGAGGTGCCCTTAATGAAGATGTTAATGGCTATAAAGGAATTTGCACAAACACAACCAGAAAAAATGGCTTTTATCTCTTCCGATAAAGAGCTCACCTATCGTGAGCTTTGGCAAAAATCGGAGAGGATCGCAGCCTATTTAAACAAGCATTACCAACGCGAGCAATCACCAGTCTTGGTCTATGGACATATGGAACCTGAAATGCTTGTCTCTTTCTTAGGGAGTGTTAAAGCCGGTCATCCTTATATTCCTGTAGATACTTCTATTCCAATGGATAGAATCCTAAAAATCATCGAAAGCTCACAAACGGAACTAGTCATAAATGTATCAGACATTCCGTTAATGTTTGAAGGGTCATTGGTAAATGTGGTGAATCCGGACGAGATTTTCGATCAAATGGATTCAAATCCAAGCATTGACTCATCGAAATGGGTGAAGGATGATGAACCATTTTATATTATCTATACATCCGGCAGTACGGGGAACCCTAAAGGGGTGCAAATATCGGCCAATAATTTACAAAGCTTTGTGAATTGGATGGTGAACGATTTCTCAATCGATGGCGGACTTCGCTTTTTAAACCAAGCGCCTTTTTCCTTTGACCTATCTGTAATGGATTTATATCCTGCGTTGGCAACCGGTGGAACCCTTTTTGCCATTTCAAAAGAAATGATTGCAAAACCGAAGATGTTATTTGAAGCATTAAAAATTTCGAATACTGAGGTTTGGACATCAACGCCTTCATTTGTGCAGATGTGTTTAATGGACCCTTCTTTTAATGAAGAATTACTTCCTGATTTATCGGTTTTCTTATTTTGTGGAGAAATTCTTCCTGTCGCCATTTGCCGCCAATTAAGTGAGCGTTTTCCAAAGGCGAAAATTTTCAATACCTATGGTCCAACAGAAGCAACCGTTGCGGTAACCTTTGTAGAAGTAACGAAAGAGTTACTAGACGAATACCCATCCCTACCTGTCGGACAACCAAAAAATGATACGAAAATCGTGATTATTGATGAAAATGGGCAGCAGGTCCCTGATGGGGAAAAAGGAGAAATCATCATCGTCGGTCCAAGTGTTAGTATTGGTTACTTAGGCCAACCTGATTTAACTGATAAAGTGTTCTTTTCCTATGAAGGCCAGCAGGCTTACCGAACAGGCGATGCTGGATATATGGAAAAAAATCTTCTCTTTTACAAAGGACGAATGGATTTCCAAATCAAGCTCCACGGCTATCGGATGGAGCTTGAAGAAATTGAACACCATATTGCTAAATCGAAATATGTTAAAACGGTTGCCGTTGTACCGATTTATCAAAATGATAAAATCGAGTATTTATCAGCTTCGATCGTTCCAGCGCAGCACGAATTTGAAAAAGAATATCAACTTACGGGTGCCATTAAAAAAGAACTTAGCGAGATGCTTCCAGCCTATATGATTCCTAGAAAGTTCTCCTATCATGAAGAACTTCCGATTACACCAAATGGAAAGCTGGACCGAAAAAAAATTAGAGAAAAGGTAATGCTATGACACCTTACGGTAATTTTACATTCTTTTTTATTCTTGCGATTCTTTTAGCACCAACTGCTATTCTCGGTCTGCGAGGGAAAAAATTTCTAACCTATAACATGTTTGTAACGATTATAGCGCTTGTTATCATCTTTTCTTCAAGCCTTACTGAAGCCATTGCCTTAATTATTTTTAACATTTGGCAGGTTCTGTTAATTAAAGGCTATATCCGTTATCGAAAAAAAGCTAATGAAGGATGGGTATTTTATCTAGCTGCTTTTGCTTCCATCCTTCCTTTACTCATCTCAAAGCTCATGCCCTATTTTTCAAGTGTCAATTGGGTTGGATTTCTAGGAATTTCTTATTTAACTTTTAAAGGAACGCAATTGATTATCGAAACAAGAGACGGATTAATTAAACAGGATATCCCAGTTGGGCGTTTGCTTTATTTTATGGTATTTTTTCCGACGATATCATCCGGTCCGATTGACCGCTATCGCCGCTTTGATAAAGATATCCAAAATGAGCTAAAAGCGGATCAGTACAAGCTTTTACTATATCAAGGAATAAACAGGATTTTTCAAGGTTTTTTATACAAATATATAATTGGTTATTGGATCAATACCCATTACATTGTTAATTTAAGGTTTATTGCCACAAGTCATTTTCAAAATGAACTTTACTATATGTATCTCTATAGTTTATATCTATTTTTCGATTTTGCCGGCTATAGCTGCTTCGCCATTGGGGTCAGTTATATCATGGGTATTAAATCACCGGAAAACTTTAACCTGCCATTTATCAGCCGAAATATGAAGGATTTCTGGAATCGCTGGCATATGAGCCTTTCCTTCTGGTTTCGGGATTATGTTTACATGCGCTTTGTATTTTTAATGACAAAGAAAAAATGGATTAAAAACCGAAATGCAGTTTCAAACCTGGGTTATGTCTTATTGTTTGTTTTAATGGGATTTTGGCATGGCCTACAACCCCAATATATTTTATATGGTATTTATCATGCATTAGTCATGGTAGGTTATAATACTTTTGAGCAATTTAATAAAAAACACAAATGGTGGCCGCAAAATAAATACACACAAATTGTCAGTATTCTTCTTACTTTTCATGTTGTGTGCTTTGGGTTCTACATTTTCTCAGGCCATCTAATTTATAAAGGAGTACGATTATAATGGAATTTAAAAATGAAGTAATTGAACTATTAGCTGAAATTTGTCAAGACGATGTGGTTAAAGAAAATCCAGATGTCAATTTATTTGACTCCGGTCTTTTAGATTCGTTTGGCACAGTTGAGCTGCTTGTACAAGTAGAAGAACGCTTTGGAATTACCGTTCCCATTACTGAATTTGACCGCGATGTCTGGGATACTCCTAATCACATCGCCGTACAGTTGGCTGATATGAAATGAAAAAACCAATTTTCATGCCCTTCATCCTAGCATTTATTGCCCTATTTATTTTGGTAATCATTCCAAATAAATGGATTGAGAGCATGATTCCAAAAAATCGGGTTCAACAGGCTGCAACGGCAATGGACCCATTTATGTTCCAGGGTAAATATGTGCAGCAAAAAATGCTGGAAGACAAACGGTATTTACCAATGTACGGTTCATCTGAACTAACTCGACTTGACCGTTTTCATCCGTCCAATTACTTTCAAGAAACAAAGGCAGGGTTTACTCCCTTCCTTATTGGACGCGGCGGTTCTGAATCCTTGATCCATTTTCTTAATTTTTCGGAACATATCGATCAACTAAAGGGAAAGAAACTAGTTTTTGTCCTATCACCGCAATGGTTCACTCCAGGTGGTGCAGATGAGTCCCATTTTGTACCGAATTATTCATCGTTACAGGGATATGATTTTGCTTTTAACAATAAAATTAATCCCAATGTAAAGAAACTTGCGATAAAACGACTCTTAACTTATTCATCGGTAAAGAACGATTTTATGCTTTCTACCCTTTATAAAGCTGAAATCTCAAATGATTCATGGACAAAAGGTGAAGCTTCCCTTCTGCGTCCTTTTGCTCTCGGCTACCGGTCATTATTAGAGAAAAAAGACCTCTATTATACGTTGTGGGGCAGCAAGCCTCGTAAACGCGAGGTTAGCCCGGCTGTAAAGGGCAAATCATGGAGTCAATTAGAAAAAGAGGCTAATGCATACGCAGCCAAAAGAGTCACGAATAATCATTTTTATGTAGAAAATTCACAATTCAATCAATTTAAAAGCATGTTACCTTCATTAAAAAATAGTAAAATCAATGCAACCTACGCCAAGTCAAAAGAATATGGGGATTTCCAGTTAGTCCTCGATGTATTGAAACAAGCAGGAGCGAAACCGTTATTTATTTCTGTTCCTGTAAATGGCCGCTACTATGATTATATGGGCTTTCCAAAAAAGGGACGCACTGGCTACTATACGAGAATTAAGAAACAGATTGAAGCTGAGGGCTTCCAGATTGCAGATTTCTCAAACCATGAATATGATCCTTATTTTATGAAAGACACGATCCACATTGGCTGGAAAGGCTGGGTTTATACCGATCGGGCCATTAAGGATTTTTATGATGGTAATAAAAACGCTGAGGTTTATTAATGCCTTAGCGCTTTTTTTTGCTGTTTTCTAAAAGATTGTTAGTTTTAAAATAGATTCTGTGAGAAGTTGATTGGAGCGAAATCAACAAACAAGTTTAACAGAGCCTTTAGTAATATAGGAACAAAGTTTACGAAAATAGCCATATTTTTTTATGATTCTTTCTACCTTTACATAAATAATTATACTATACTGGTACAATGAAGGATAAAAAGTTATAATGAAGATTGAATAAAATTAATCTTCGCAAGGAGATGAGACTATGCTTTCAAATATTGGCGTACCAGGGTTGATTTTGATCCTAGTTGTTGCCTTAGTCATCTTTGGGCCAAATAAACTGCCTGAAATCGGACGTGCTTTTGGTAAATCAATTCGTGAATTTAAAAAAGCGACAGAAGGAATTGCTGACGGTATTAAAGAAGATATAAAAGAAGATATTAAAGAAGCCAAACAAGAACAAATCGATTTGAAAAAATAAACCTACAAAATGGAAATGCAAGATGAATTTACATTCATCTTGCATTTTTTTCATCTTCGTGTTTTTTCAGCAAAGGATTGGAATTGATTTTTCAGCTTTTCCCGGGTGTCTTTATTTCGCAGTAAATAAGCTGCTCCTAAAGCAAGTGTTGTCATCATCAATTTTCGGCCCATCTTTCATTCCTCCTACAAATGTCCTCACTTTAAATGTTCCCTTGTATTTTATTTTTTAAAAGCGAGTTTCTTAAAGAAAAATTTTAATTATTTCGACAAACTAAATATTTACCATCCAGGTGGTTTGTTGTATTCTAAAAATATAGAATAATTAATTTTTTTTGAATCTTCCATCTAGAGATACATCTTGGTTCTATTACATAAAAGAAGGTGTTTAGATGTATTTTCACATTATCATTGCAATTATATGCTGGACCATCGGACTTTCTTTTCCTTCAATTTCCGACAAATATCTTGTAACTCTAATGGTGGTGGGATTCTTTGCTTTTCTTCTATTTTTAAAAGAGCTTTTAAGTTATGTTAACTTGAAATTTCTTAAAGAAGTCGAGGAAGCCGAACAGGAGGAGAAAAGCAACCTGGATTATTTTAAAGGTAAATTTGTGATGATACGTGATGAGGATTCGCCCTTTTCTGACGAATTTACCTACATGATCTTTAATAATGGTCAAATGGAAATTCCATTATTTTGCCGTAATCTCCGCGTCATTCAAAAAGCAGCACAGGCAACCACAGAGTTAATGGTTTATTATAAAAACCATATCCTTGTCAGTGTAGATGAAATTGAAGAATAGAGTAGGCGCATGAGAAATTTCATGCGCCTCTCACAGATCCGTACGTGCGGGTCATCGCATACGGCTCCTCCACTTTATCCCCTTTGGGGATGTAGTTCGTTGTATATGTCTAAAAGAAAAACAAGTTTAATTTCCCGAAACCTTTCATTCGGAATCGCAAAATGAACGTGCTCAGTCTTAGAATTCCTCCATCTAGTCATTGAAAGATGCGGAAGTTCACCCTTCCAATTCCTTTTCCGAAGCTCCCTGTGGAGCTTTCTTATTTTTCTCCAGCTTCTTAACTGAATCATTCTTAGCCTTCTTCGAATCCATGTATCCAATTTTTGAAATAGTTTTTTTGAAAAGCCAATTCCAAAGTATCTTCCCCATCCTCTAATAATGGGATTTAATCGATGCTTGACGAATTCTTCCAGGTTAACTGTTAGATTTCTTTTCGTTACATCTTTGATACTTTTCTTAAACTTCTTTACTGCTTTGTCTGATGGAGAATGGAAATATCCTCTTTTGAAAACATACCCTAAGAAGATAAACGGTTCTTCGTAGTTGTCTACAATCTTAGTTTTGTCTGGGTGCACTTTCAATCCTAACTTTTCATCTAAGAGCTTCACTACCGTTCTTAGTACTCTTTCTGCTCCCTTTCGGGATTTGCAACAGATGACGAAGTCATCCGCGTACCTTGTAATACGGTGACCTCTTTCCATCATCATTTCATCGAGCGGATGCAAATAGATGTTCGCTAACAATGGACTGATTACGCCACCCTGAGGACTCCCCTTGTCACTCTCATAGAAAATACCATTTTCAAGGATTCCCGATTTTAAGAACTGCAAAATTAGCGCCAATACTCTATTATCCACAACTTCTTCTTTGATTAATTCGATAAGCTTATCATGAGGAATTGAATCAAAATAAGTCTTTATATCGGCATCAATTACAAAGGTGTACCCATCCATCAAATCCTTTCGGATTTTGTCTATCGCCATATGTGCACTACGGTTCGGACGAAATCCAAAACTACAGTCTAAGAATTTCTGTTCAAAGATTGGTTCAAGTATTCTTTTAGTTGCAGCTTGGAGAACTCGGTCTTCTACTGTTGGAATTCCCAGTGGACGTTTTGTACCATCAGCTTTTGGAATAAAAACTCTTCTAACTGGTTTTGCACGATATGTTTTCAAACGCAAAGATTCTTGGAGCACTCTTAAGTTGTGTTCCAATTCAATTTCATAATCTTTAATCGTTACTTTATCCACTCCGTGTGAACCGCGATTTTTCTTCACGTCATAGAAAGCTTGTTCCAGGTTTTGATAGTTCCATAATTTATCCATTAGGCTGTACCACTTGCGTTTCTTTTTAGAATTCTCCACTACACGTAAGCTTCGTTTTCCTATTGATTCATTCATGCATTCGATTCCTTTCCCAATACAATATCAACTGAATAGGTAAACCAATGGCTGATATTTGATATTAGTACTTCGCCCTAAACAACCTACTTTCTTTCGGTCTCGATTCTTCGGCTTTCTGCCTCATCGACTTCTGTTTAGTACATGACGAGTAAATAAGTTCGTATTGCTTTTCTTCGATGGACAGACGGGCTTCGCATCAGTCCACTGCCTTTTGAGTCAGTGCCCGCCTTATCAACTTTGTGATAAGTCACTTGTCTTTGTGGCGTTTCCAACAAGTTTATTCACTACTATCCCCTGCTCTGACTTCTCACCTTCCATAATCCATTTCTTGTCCTTCGCGGCTTTGAAAAAGAGTTACCACCTACGGTGGAGATGATGAGATCTCCTTGGGTCACGTTCATCGCCTTTCACTCGAATCCAGTCCTCATAACTAATAAGATACAGAGTGGTATTGGACATCCCCATTTTATGCAAGGTTATCCCACCTTACCAGCCAACATGGTTACAGCCACCTGTTCCGAGTTTTGCCTTCAAGTCCTCCGCACGAAATCTCACGATACTCGCACTACCTGTCAGCTATACATTTCCGCCACAACGGCATGTTAGGGACTTTCACCCATTAGAGCGATGCGCTGCCAAGCGCACATAAAAAACGAGGCTGTCTTGGCCTCGTTTTTTGGTTTTATTTGTTATTTTAACATTTCATTCATTTTTTTGTTTTGTTCTTTGTAGTGCATTAATAGCTGGTCTAAGTGCTTCTTGGCATTCACTCGATCCTTTGCCTCCGCCGCTTTTTTCAATTCATGGAAGGTATGCCATGCACCAAAGTGTTTACCTTCATGTACTTTTTTCATGAATTCCTCTTTGGTGATTTTTCCTGCATCTAATTGCTTCTTTAATTCCTGCATTTTGGCCGTATGTTCTTTCTTCCATTGCTCACGTTTTTTGGCATTTTCCGGACTCATCCACTTGTTCACCAAAGCTTTTCTTTCCGCTAAGACCCGTGTCCATTCGGCCTTTTGCTGTGGAGAATATTGGTCCACCCATCCAAGAATTTTCTTCTCTTTTTCTGCCATTCTCGCCTGCCAATCATGGTGACCCATATGGTCACGATGCTCATCTTGGCAGCACGATGGTTTTTCATGCGATCCCCCGTGATTGTCTGGCATAAAACCATGGGCAAATGCAAATCCAGGCAGAGCCAAAATGAACCCCATTATCAAGGTGAACATTTTAATTGTGATTTTCATCAAAATAACTCCCTTCATTTAGAAAATACTGAATGTCCTTATTGGCACGAATATATCATTCCCCATTTTTTTAAAAATATTTACCATATCGACAAAAATTTTCAATTAAAAAAAGCCCTCTTTAAAAGGACTTTTTGTCACTGTTTTACATCCATTCCAGAAATTCCAGCCGATTTCCAAAAGGGTCTTCAAGGTGAATTCGATTAGCACCGGGAAGATTTTCATCTTCAGTAAAAGATACATTTTTTTCTTTTAAATGTGATTTCAATTCTTCAAGATTTTCGATTACAAAGGCCGGATGTGCTTTTTTCGCAGGAGAAAAAGGCTCTTCTACCCCAATATGTACCTGATACATCCCGAATTCAAACCAAACTCCGCCTCGTTTTTTTAATTCTTCCGGCTTTTCGACTTCAGTTAATCCTAAAATACCTTGGAAAAATTCACGGGCAGATTCCTCACATCCTTTTGGTGCCGCAAGCTGGATATGATCAATTTTTTTAAAGTAAAAAGTCATTAAGAATCCCCTCCAAAATTGTATTTAATTTTATTTTATAAAATTATTAATATTCAATCAAATATAAACAAAAAAAGAGGCTGCGCAAAAAGATCAGACCCCTTTGGGGTCTGACCCTTATATTTTCGTCATTTACCAATAAACATTTGTGACCAGTAATTTCCATTTGATGTAAAACCAACACCGATATTCGTATAGTTAGGACTTAAAATGTTTTTGCGGTGGCCTTCACTGTTCATCCAGGCTGTAACTACCTGCTGAGCAGTGGTTTGACCCATTGCAATATTTTCACCAGCAGAACTATACGTGATCCCAAAGTCCCTCATCATATCAAATGGTGACCCGTATGTTGGGCTGGTATGTGAGAAATAATGCTTTGCTTCCATATCGTTTGATTTGGTCTGGGCTACCTTGCTTAATGATGCATCCGCTTTTAATGGAGGAAGCCCATTTTTCTTTCTCTCCGCATTCGTCAAGTCAATAACCTGCATGGCCACGGTGCCAATTCCGGCTGTTGCTTGCGGTGTTGTTGGCGCAGTGGTTTTTGGTGCTGCTGGTGCGGTTGTTTTTGGTGCTGTTGGTGTTGTTGGTGCTGTTGGTGTTGGTGCTGTTGGTGTTGGTGCTGTTGGTGTTGGTGCTGCTGGTGTTACCGCTTGCGGCGGTGTTACATTTCCAGGTCTTGCTTGATTCGTCATCCCTGTTTTAGGCTGGGCTCCTGAAGGCTCAAACGTGTAATACCAAAAGTTCCCTTGCTTTATTTGTTTACTGTGCGGGAACATATGGCTTGGTGTGTCAGTACTAAAGGAATTATGATCAATGGTAATGAACCCATTACTAGATGGCTGAATTTCAGTCGTTGATAACATGTTACCATTTTTCATGGTACCATTGTTCCAGCCAAAATTATTGTTCATTGGATTTAAATTACTGTTGTTCATTGGATTTACATTATTATTATTGTTCCATGAATTTAAATCATTATTGTTCCATGGATTTAAATCACCGGTAGATACATTTCTTGTATTAAATGTTCCCGTAGGATTATTAACCCTTGTTAAATCAGTGGAAACATTCCGGTTATTAAGCGGATGATTCAAATCACCCGTTGAAACATTCCGTGGGCCGACAGCAGTATTATCAAGATTGTTATTCGTTTTATTCGTTGAACATGCTGCAAGTGAAGCTAACATTAATGATGCTACCGCTATTTTTGTTTTCTTAAAACCCATCGTCACATACCCCCTTAATTTTTAGAAGATACGTTATTATCTTTTCCGGTTTGAGGTAAAGTATCGATGGGAAATACCGAGAAAATTGGAGTTAAAAGACGTCTTTTTTCGTAAAAACAATAAAGGCAGCAATCAATGCGCAAGCCCACCAAATAAGGAGTACAAGCATTGAAAACGACATGGTCATCCCTTCAATTGGCGGTGCCATCCCCTGCAAATAATCAGTTAATAACAAATTTACCATGAATAGGTATTTTGCTGATTGCCAAGAGGATACCATATTGTTTAAAATGGCTCCGGATATGAGGGCTGCGAGCATGACCCCCATTCCGGCAGCAGTACTGCGGATCATTACCGACAGCATAAAAGATAATGTCCCGACAACAATGGCCACAAACCATACAAGCCCAAAATCCATCAGCAAATACTGCCATAGCTTGAGCATTTTAACAGAAGAAGTATTTAAACCTGTTTCATTCACACTAAAGCCCGTTAAAATGGGTGTTCCCCACCCTTTATAGCCAAAGACGAGCCCGGATATTAAATAGGATAAAATACCAGCAATAGCAATAATGACGGATACTGCCAGACAAAGGGCAATATATTTACTTAAAAGAATTTTCCACCGTTTTATCGGCCTGGTTAACAGAAGCTTAATCGAGCCAAGACTGTGCTCAGACGAAACAAGATCACTGGCAATGACCATGACCATTAAGGGAATAAATAAATCGATGGAATTTTCCAAAAATATCCGGATAAAGGTCGGAGCGCCAGGTGCTGTTGGGTTTATATTATGATTAAGATAATATTGCTCCTGCTGCAATGTGATCTGTAGCTGTTTTTTCCATTCCGGAGGCATTCCACTGCTGCTTAACCTGTTCGTGGTATCGACAATTTGCTGCTGTAAAATCGTTCGCCAGTCACTTGTCCCCAATTTTGCCCGTTTGGTTTCAACTTGTTTGTATTGGGCATATGTAAAAAGAATGACCAACACCGTTATAATGATGGAGATGACAACAAGTCTATTCTTGGCAATCAGTTTCATCATTTCGTTTTGGACCAATTTATTCAATCGAATCACCTCCGGTTAATTCGAGGAACAAATCTTCAAGAACGGGCATCTTTCGGGTCATTTCCATGACGAGAATCCCTGCTTCAACCAGCTGTTTATTCCATTCGGGTACTTTTTGTTCTTTATATTCAGTCAGGATAAACCCATCTTCTTCCTCTAAATCGGTTAATGAACTTAAAATTTGTTTACCTTTTTCCAATGGTTCGAGATGCCAAACAACTCTTTCCCTGTTGGCTAATAAATCATGAACAGTATCAATTCGAATAATGGTCCCTTTGGAGATAATGGCAACCCGGTCGCATAATAATTGAATTTCACTTAATAAGTGGCTTGATACGAGAACGCTGAGGCCCTCTTCCGTGGCAAGATAACGGATGAATTGCCGCATCTCCCTTATTCCTGCAGGATCTAAACCATTGGTCGGCTCGTCGAGTATCAAGACTTTCGGTTTCCCTAAGAGAGCCTGTGCAATTCCAAGCCGCTGCCTCATCCCTAGTGAATAGGTTTTCACTTTATCATGGATCCGTTCAGATAAGCCGACAAGTTGGGTGACTTCGGTAATCCGGTCTTCTCCAATTCCATCAAGCATTCGGGCAAAATGAAGGAGGTTATCATGACCGGATAAATAGGGATATAATTCCGGGTTTTCTACGATACAGCCCAGATTTCTCATCGCTTCTTGAAAATGGTGGCTGATATTGAAACCGCAAATTGAAACGGTCCCTGATGTCGGTTTAATTAACCCAACCAACATACGAATCGTCGTGGTTTTCCCTGCCCCATTGGGCCCTAAGAAACCAAATACTTCCCCTTCTTTTAGCTCAAAGGTCAGCCCTTTGATAATTTCTCTTTTGCCAATTACTTTTTTTAAATTTTGTACTGATAAAGTTACTTTTTCCATTCCATTCGCTCCTTACCAGGTGAGCAATGCGGCCACACGTTCTGCGATCAACCGGTATCCTTTTTCATTTGGATGAAACTTATCAGAATACAGATAATCATTGACCTTTAATTCAAACAGGTCAAAGGTTGGAACAAAAACGATTTTTGGGAATGCGGCACTAATTTCAGCACTATCATAATTCCAATGCCGGATCGCCTTTGACATTTGATTACCTTGTCCTAAATCGATAAATGGATTATACAATCCAACAAAAAATACATTGGCAGTGGTATTTACCTGGCGTATTTGACCAAAGATAAATTTTAAATTAGCCAAATAATTTTTTTCAACCGAAGCAATATTACTTGATTGAAAATCCAGCAATCCCTGCCCGCCGCGAAACATATCATTTCCGCCAATTGTCAGCAAAACAATATCAGCTTTTTGAATTTGCCGTTTTACTTCTGTTTGCTGTACTTGTTGCCGAAGCTGATCAGATGTTTGCCCCATGATTCCCAAATTGGTAAGCTGAACTTGGCGCTTTGTTTTTTTCTTGATTTCATCCAGTAAATCACCAACATAACCCTTTCCCGTCACATCACCTGTACCCCTTGTTAAAGAATCACCGAGTGCAACGATGGTCAGCCCTTTTGTATTTTCCGCTTTCTTCGATAGGGAAGCTGGCGGAATTTTTTCCGGTTTTCCCGCATAATATTCGCCAACAGCATAGAAAAGTCCACCCAGCCAGAGAAGGCAAAAGATTACAGAAATAATCGTAATCAATCGAATAACATTTTTATTCAACGGCAACACTCCTCACTCGTTGGTATTTTATCCATTTTCATCTAATATAGTAATCCTCTTTGTAATTTCACACGAATTATTTTCAAAAATGGAAATATTTGATATCCTTTTTGTAAAATTGATAGAATTGGGGAATTTATGAAAAAGAAGATTTACTTTTGGGCAGGCTTTATTTTCGTGGTTGGTTTAATTTACGTTGGTTTTTTGCAATATAAAATCTCTCAATTCAGCTCATTAGAAGCCCCGAACAACGCGGATTATCTGATTGTCCTTGGAGCGAGGGTAAAGGGCGACGTCCCCTCGTTGGTATTAAAGGAGCGAATTGATGCGGCAGCGGCCTATTTATTGAAAAATAAGTATACGGTAGCGATTGCGTCTGGCGGATTGGGACCGGGAGAAACGATTTCGGAAGCAGAGGCCATCAAGAAAAGATTAGTCGCTAAGGGAGTTGAAGAATCGCGGATCATTTTAGAAAAGCGTTCCACAGATACATACGAAAATATCCGCTTTTCCAAAAACCTCATACCTTCCGGCTTACAGTCTGGTATTATCGTCACGAATACGTTCCATATGTTTCGATCGCTCATGATTGCGCGCGATGAGAAGCTGAAGGTTGCAGGACTTCCGGCAAAAACACCTTTATCAGCGATTTTTAAGTCCTATTCCCGGGAATATTTGGCGATTACGAAGTATTATTTAACGAAGGTTTTTTGAAAAAGTGAGTGTGGCCCCGCGTTTTGATTGGCATCATTGCGGGGCTTGTATTTGGAAGGTTTCTTTACCCAAAAGAGATTATTTTTCTCTATTACGGTCAATTCTACGGCTTTCCTTTGACCGTCCGTGATCTATTTTTCCTTCTATGGGCAAAGCAACGGCTTTCCTTTGACCGTTCATGCTCTTTTTTTCTTTCTAAGGGCAATGCATCGGCTTTCCTTTGACCGTTCATGCTCTTTTTTTCTTCCAAAGGGCAATGCAAGGACTTTCCTTTGACCGTTCATGCTCTTTTTTTCTTCCAAAGGGCAATGCAAGGACTTTCCTTTGACCGTTCATGCTCTTTTTTTCTTTCTAAGGGTAATGCAACGGCTTTCCTTTGACCGTTCATGTTCTTTTTTTCTTTCTAAGGGTAATGCCACGGCTTTCCTTTGACCGTTCATGCTCTTTTTTTCTTTCTAAGGGTAATGCAACGGCTTTCCTTTGACCGTTCATGTTCTTTTTTTCTTTCTAAGGGTAATGCAACGGCTTTCCTTTAACCGTCCGCGCTTTTTTTCCCTTTTGTTGGCAATGGAATTTTATTTAAGCAATACTTCCGAATTGCTATCATCAGGTTTCAAGCCAATATGCTTATACCTAGGTGAAAATACCGTGGTTTTGATTGGACAAGCGATTTGTTTTTGACAGCCTCCATCCACTGTCGGAACTTCCACCACCATTCCCCGCTCTTTCAATTGTGGATGTTCACATGCCTCAGCGAACGTGAGCACCGGCTCGACACATGCTTCAAAATCAGCAAACACCGCCTTCCATTCATCAAATGTTTTGCTGAAAAATGCAAACCGAACGGCCTCTTTAAACCTAGCAATATCTTCTGCTTTATGACTCAGGCTTATTTCATATAAGTCTTCCCTTCCGATTGCCACACATAATTGCTTCCGGAATTGAGGTTCCAGGCTTCCGACCAAAAAATACCTTCCATCACTGGTTTCATAAAAACCATAAAAGCTCCTGCCATTCAACAACGTTTCTTCCGGTTCAGGATTTACCCCGCCATTAAAATAACCAGGTGCCCATAATGCATTTAGGGAAAAGCTGCAATCCGTCATGCTAATAACGATCGCCTGCCCTTGTCCTGTTCGATCACGGTAAATCACAGCAGACAATATGCCAATGACAGCATGCAGAGAACCGCCCGCAAGATCAGCCATTTGCGTTCCATTTTGTGCCGGCCCCCCTGCCTTTGTACCGGAGTAGCTTGACACACCTGCCAATGCCAAAAAATTAATATCATGTCCTGGACGATCCTTGTAAGGACCAGTCTGGCCAAATCCTGTAATAGAGCAATAAATAAGGCGGGGATTAACTTTTTTAAGCTCTTCATATCCTAAACCCAGCCGGTCCATGACACCGGGGCGAAATTGCTCTAACACGATATCATATTCTTTCACTATTCGCTTGACTGCCTCAATCGATTCCGCCTTTTTTAAATCCAGTGTAATCGACTTTTTCGAGCGGTTCAGGTATTGATCAGTTCCCAATTCATCAACATATCCGTTTTTTTTCACATGAATTACCTCTGCGCCTAAATCGGCTAAAAGCAACGAAGCGAATGGACCAGGTAATAATGTAGAAAAATCTAAAATCTTTAAATGAGTTAAAAGTGACATAAATTAACTCCCTTAAATCTCTCCACTAAACTATTTTTGAAAAAACACACATATCTCTTACTTCCTTTCCATCTCCAGAAAGGGTGGCATTTTTTAAGATTCCTTCAAGAGTAAACCCCAATTTTTCCGGAATCGCCCGGCTTTTCATATTTTTTGAATCACAGTGGATGTCCACACGCCTTGCCTTCAAGCTCTCAAAAGCAAATTGAGTGATTCCTGCAACTGCTTCGGTAATATACCCCTTTCCACTGTGGCGGGTATCAATCCAATAGCCAATTTCAAACCGAGGCACATCCCAGTTGATTCGGTGTAAACCGGACGCCCCGATAAATTCGCCTGTTTTTTTATCAAAAAGGTGAAGCCTTAGGTCTTCACGGGTTAAAAATTTCGCATGGGCCTCGCGAATGTTTACTTCCGTATCCTCTTCCGTCTGGTTCTTATGTACCCAAGGCATCCAAGGTTTAAGTTCATTTATTGAAGCCTGGATTGCTTTGTAAACGGTTTTTCCATCACCAGGCATAGGCTTCCGGATGAGTAATCTTTCAGTATGAAATTCTTCAGGAAAATCTAGTAGTATTGGTTTCATTTTTTAATCTCCTCTCCATAATTTAGAAATTCTCCAAAAAAAGAGAAAGTCCTTTCTTCTTCAAATACGATTCGCTGATAAATATGAATGATTCGCCGATAAATAGCAATAATCCGCCGATAAACACTCTTGATTCGCCGATAAAATATATTGTCTTGTTCAAATTTCGCAAAATTCCATAAAAAAGAGCCCTCCTTTTATGGAAGAGCCCCTCAAAATAAGATTTTTAATACGCTTTTGCCCAATAAACCATCTTATCCGCTGGTTTTCCGCAGCAAACGCAAGTATCAGCAACTTTTTCCTGTGCAAATGGAATACAACGGGAGGTTGCGCTTGTTTCCTCTTTAATTTTTTCCTCACAGGCTAAATCGCCGCACCACATGGATTTAATGAAGCCGCCTTTTGACTCCAATGTTTCCTTAAATTCATCAAAAGTCACGGCAACCGTTGTTCTGTCTTCACGGTGATTCAACGCTTTGTTATATAAATTTGATTGGATATCATCAAGTAATTCCACAAGCTTTGTTTCGAGCTGATCCATAGGTACAACCACTTTTTCCAACGTATCACGACGGACTAACACAACTTGTTTGTTCTCGATATCTTTTGGTCCAACCTCTAAACGAACTGGAATCCCCTTCATTTCATATTCATTGAATTTCCAGCCAGGCTTTTTGTCGCTGCCATCAATACCAACACGTGCAACATTCGAAAGTGATTTTTTCAAATCATAGGCAAAATCAAGAACGCCTTCTTTATGCTGTGCGATTGGCACAATCATCACTTGAGTTGGAGCCGCTTTTGGAGGAATTACCAAACCGCGGTCATCTCCATGCACCATGATTAAGGCGCCGATGATTCTAGTTGTGAAGCCCCATGATGTCTGATGGACATATTGCAGCTTTCCTTCTTTGTCCGTGTATTGAATGCCGAACGCTTCGGCAAACCCGGTGCCAAAGTGGTGAGATGTACCTGACTGCAGCGCTTTTCCATCATGCATTAAGCTTTCAATCGTAAAGGTTGCTTTCGCTCCTGCGAATTTTTCCTTTTCGGTTTTTTGCCCTTTAACAACTGGTATTGCAAGTATCTCTTCACAAATCGCTGCGTAGACATTCAGCATTTTAATCGTTTCTTCCATGGCATCCTCATCGGTTGCATGGGCGGTGTGTCCTTCCTGCCATAAAAATTCTAATGTTCGTAAGAATGGGCGGGTCGTTTTTTCCCAACGGACCACATTTGCCCACTGGTTATAAAGCTTTGGAAGGTCACGATAGGAATGAATAATATTGCTGTAATGCTCACAGAAAAGCACTTCAGATGTTGGTCTAACCACCAATCTTTCCGTCAGCTCTTCAGAACCGCCATGAGTAACCCATGCCACTTCAGGAGCAAAGCCCTCGACATGATCCTTTTCTTTTTGAAGCAGGCTTTCAGGTATAAACAATGGCATATACACATTTTCATGCCCTGTTTCTTTGATTCGTCTGTCCAATTCATTTTTAATATTATCCCATAAAGCATAGCCATACGGACGAATAATCATCGAGCCGCGCACGCTTGAATAATCAATTAAGTCTGCTTTTGTGACAACATCGGTATACCACTGGGCGAAATCCTCGTCCATGGCGGTAACATCTTTTACAAATTCCTTTGCCATTTTTGACACCTCTTATTTTTAAAAATATTACCTGTTGATTTCCGCTCCAGGCACTCGCTTTCCGCGGGGAGGTCCGGGAGCCTCCTCGGCGCATTAGGCGCCTGCGGGGTCTCCCGTGACCTCTCTATCCCGCAGGAGTCGAGTGCCCTCCGCTCCAATCAACAAAAATACAAAAAGGCCCTGATCCCAAAAAGGGACCAAGGCCTTGGCGGTACCACCCTAAATTAATAAAGCAATTGCTTTAAACTCTCACCATGATAACGGAATCGATCCGCTTGTATCTTCAAAAAGAATCCGATACAGAACTCGGAGGCAGGTTCAAATGATGGTCTAAGAAACCTTGCACCAACCGGTTTCCTCTCTAGGTAAGACGCTGTCATTTTACTAATCCCCGTCATTGTTTCAAATGTATTTGAGGATATTATATGTTTCTCGACAGAAAAAGTCAATTCCTGCGTTGGAATTTTTTTCTGAAAACTGCTTTAAACTGAATTCCTTATCGGTTAAAATGCAATTAATTATATTTTTCGGAGTGAAAACATGAAAAAAGAAGAACAGGATGAATAAAAAAATAAGAAGATGAAGAGAAAAAATTTCTTCTCGACTATATAAAAATGCAAAATGAAACATTAAAGCGAATTTTTAAAAATACACTCGATAAAGAAGACTAGGATACTTGTAATGTTCATAAAACTCTCCCAAAATCGAAATCGGCAGGCGATTTTTACATTTATAATATTCTTATATTGTAATTAAGGAGATTTTTCTATGAATATTCTATCAATTTTTTCGGCTGTTATGGTCAGTCTTATGACCGGCTATTCTATTTATCTTGTTCACCGTGAAAAACAGAAATTAAGCTGCATGTCCGGAATGATAATTGCGATGGCCATTGCGATGGTAGCTGGCCTCATGTCCGGATACCTTCTTGGCGTCTTTTCCGGTGTCATGTTTCTTTCCAGCGGAGTTAGTATCATCATTGGATTCATAATTGGCTTACTAGCCGGGCAGCCAATCGGACTCATGGCGATTCTCGATGGACTCCTTTCCAGTATCATGAGCGGGTTAATGGGTTCGATGCTTGGGGTTATGATGAAATTTGAAAATCCGTCAATCATGTTAGGAATTTTACTGGGATTATCAGTAATCATTATCGGACTCGTCATTTTATTTATAATAGTAGAAACCAATGATAAGTTTTCCATCGATACCTTGAAAATTTCACCTTTTGCCATATTATCAGCTGGTGCAGTTCTGATTGCCTTATTTTTATTTTTATATAGCAGTGACCTTGTTAAAATACCAACTTACAATACTACTGCTACCACAAGTCAGACAGCGACTCAAACGGAGGTCGATGTGACGGCACAGGCAGCTCCAACCATAAAAATGCAGGTGACTCAATCCGGTTACAGCCCGAATATCATTCATGTCAAAAAAGGCGTTCCAGTTAAATTGACGATAGAGAATCCACTCGAAAATAGCTGCTTATCTACATTCACAATGCCTGAATTTAATATTAATAATGTCAATTTAAATGTTGGGACCACGAATCTCCAATTTACCCCTTCCAAAACAGGTGAATATACCTTTAGTTGCGGAATGGAGATGTTTAAGGGGACTGTCATTGTTGAATAATTATAAACAAAGGGTCAGACCAATGGTCTGACCCTTAATTTCGCTTTTATAATTTCCTGTACTTTTTCAATGCAAAAATGTTAAGAACAACAAAAATTACAGCAAAGATGATTAAGGCTAAAAGATCACCGCTAATATCCCCGAGTGACATCCCTTTGTACATGACACCTTTCAATGCGTCACCTGCGTAATACATCGGCATGATTTTTGCAACGGCTTGCAGCCAATTGACCATTCCTTCAAGCGGAAAGATACCGGCAAAAAAGACTTGCGGAATAACCGCGATCGGGATAAATTGGATCATTTGAAATTCTGATGCGGCAAAGGTTGATAATAAAATTCCTAAAGAAAGTGCGACTAAGGCCAGGAGTAGATTAGTGATGACCACACTCCAAATCGAACCTACAAGGACAATATCTAAGACCTTAATCGCATAGAAAACAACGATTAGGGTTTGAAGAACCGCAAATATTCCGTAACCCACCAAATACGAGATTACAATTTCAACTCTGCGAATCGGTGTCGACAACAATCTCTCTAGCGTCCCGGTAGTCCGCTCCCGCAATAAGCCGATCCCTGAAATAATAAAGACGAAAAAGAAAACAAAGTATCCGACTAAAATCGGACTTAAGACATCAAAATAGACAGTGTCTTTGTTCCCATAAACATATTTTGTTTCAATACTTTTATTCGGAAGACTCACATGTACCAGCAGCTGTTTCATCATGTTCGCTTGGGCAAATGTGGCAACCGCCTGGTTCACCTTCAATTGGAGGGCTTTGGCAGTTGCTGGGTCCGCATTCTTTAAGGTTAATTGATAGGTGCCATTATCCATTTGAAGCAAGCCGTCAAGATTATCACTAACAACGGTGTTACTGGACACTTTATCATACTGCTTCACTTTAATTTTTGAATCCTTTAAACCTTTTACAATTTGATGATCGATATTCCTTACGCCTAACGTAGGATTAACGGTATTGCCATTAAATAAAAAGTACATCAGGGTTAAAATGATTAGCGGCGCAACAAAAAGTAATGCCAAGGTTCGCTTGTCCCGGAACATCTGCTGACAAATTCGTTTGATTAAGGCTAGTATTCTCATGGTTTTTTCACCCCGGCCCGTAAGAATACCTCATCAAAATCGTCCGTTTCATAGACAGCCTTTAATTCATTTGGTGTGCCGTTAGCTAAAATACGGCCATCGCGAACCATCGCCACTACATCGCATTTTTCAGCCTCATCCATGACATGTGTGGTCACAATAATCGTTTTTTCCTCTTCATTTTTTAACCGTAGCAGCTCTGCCCAGATGGATAATTTTAATTCTGGATCAATTCCGACAGTAGGCTCATCCAAAATCAAGATTTTCGGATCCTGTATTAAGGCAATGGCGAGTGATAGCCGCCGTTTCATTCCTCCTGAGTAGGTGGATACTCGTTTCTTGAGATCGTCGGTAAGGTTGACTAACCCGGCTGCATACGCCATTCGCATTTTCTGTTCTGCCTTTGGCAGTTTATACAATGAGGCAAAGAATTTCAGATTCTCCTCCCCGGTTAATTCTACATAGAGGGCATCAGATTGCGCCATATAACCAATTTCCTGCAATAAAGCGAGGTTTGGCATTTGTTTTTCCAAAACAAGAATGGAACCTCGATCCGCTTTCTCCATCCCTACGATCATTTTGACCAATGTTGTCTTCCCTGCCCCTGACGGCCCAATTAAGCCAAATAATTGCCCTTTAGGAATAGTAAGGTTGATATCCTTTAATACGGGCTTTTTTCCAAAGCTTTTCGTGACCTGTTCGACTTGAATGGTCGGTTTCATGATGTAACCTCCTCTTCATTTCACTTAATGAACACCGTGTTGACCGTTCCTATGTGTTCAGATTACAATGGATTTACATGAAATACAATCAACAATAAATTGAAAAATGTTCAATCCTACAAAAGGAGTATGGAAACGATGTCTGAGAAAGTCCATCAGCAAATGGCAGCTCGCACCCGCCAATTATTGAAAGATGTGCTTGCTGAGTTAATTGAGGAAAAAGGATTTGAAAGTATTACAATTCGCGATTTGACAGCCAGAGCGGAATTAAATCGAGGCACTTTTTATCTTCATTTTCGGGATAAATATGACTTAATGGAGCAGATCCAGAACGAACTGCTTGAAGGATTTAGCGAGGTCATTCGACGAATAAACCCTTTTGGAATCGTTGAGTCTATTACCAACAGACAACCATACCCTGTATTGATTCAAATTCTTCAATATCTGCAAGGTAACGGTCGTTTTTTTAAAGTCTTATTAGGACCAAATGGAGACCCGGCTTTCCCTAAGAAAATGAAGGAAATGATTAAGGCGAATTTCTATAATAAAGTAATCAAACCGCAAACCAGTAATAACGGACTGGATTCCATTGTTCAAGAATATTTGCCTGCGATTGGGACATCCGCCATTTTTGGACTTATTGAGCATTGGCTGGAAACAGATATGCCGCACTCCCCTGAAGAAATGGCGACTGTTTATTTAAAATTCATTCATTTTATTAGCAGCCAAATAGGCCAAATAAATAAGGCTGACTTCTAAAGAAAGGGCTGTCGATTTAATCGACAGCCCTTTCTCTTAATTTACATCAATTTCTCCATGATGCTTCTTTCTTTTTCTTTCCGCTCTAAGAACATTGATGGATAAATACACCCCTGTCCCGGTTAAAGCCATCATTGCAATTGCAACGAGATCAAGGAGCCATTTTACATCGGTATTGCCGATTCTTCCTTCATGAAGGTTGCGGATGGTTCCTAAGATTCCTTGGGCTCCCCCATTCCTTCTAAAACCATTAAAATTTCCATTTCCACGAAAACTTCCACGACCTTGGAATTGCCCATTACTTCCTTGACCTTGGAACTGACCTGATGCTTGGCCTGAGCCAGCTGAATTCCCTTGCCCATTTTGTCCTTGATAGAATTGCCCCGGTTGGAAATTGGCTCGTCCTACACTAGCTTGTGATTGACCGACCAACCAAGGCTCATTCATTAATAATCCCGTTAAAGCCTCAGCGAAAATGAAAATTGAAGCTATTAAGCCAATCCATAAATGTGCCCTTCTAAGTTTCTTCATGTTAAATAAACTCCCTTCCATAAGACAATTCATGCTTGTACAGTTGATAATCGTATTATGTAAGGAGTTCCTTAAGATTTTCTTAAGAAATCAATTTTTTTGAGCTCTTGGAAAAATAATTTCAATCGTTGTCCCTTTACCAAGCGTACTAAGAACCTTTGTTTTCCCGTGGTGCTTGTCAATAATCCATTTGGCGATGGATAAGCCAAGCCCAGTCCCTTCAGCGGCAGAACGCGCTTTATCACTCTGGTAAAAGCGGTCAAAGATCTTTGGAATATCCGATTCCGGGATGCCTATGCCATTATCCTTCACACGTAAGGTAATCGATGAATGGCTTTGGTGACAGGAGAGCAAGATCTCCCCTCCTTCATTTGTGTACTTCATGGCATTGTCTAATAATATGATAATCAGTTGATGAATTCTTTCTTTATCTGCAAAAAATTGCACCGGATCGGGAACTTCCAAATGAATGGACTTTCCTTGATAAGAAATGATTTCTTCGTAATGCAGAAGAATTTCCTTTAAAAGCTGATCCAGCTGAAACATTTGCTTCTTCATTTCAATTTGGTCAGAATCAGACCTTGCCAAGGTCAATAAATTAGCCACCAGCTTCGATAGCCGTCTTGATTCGGTGGAAATCGCTGAAACATCAAGAATCTTCTCCTGAATAGTAGCAGACGGTGCACGGAATAATAGATCCGTTTTTGCCTGGATGACCGCTAAGGGAGTCCGTAGTTCATGAGAAGCATCAGAAACAAACTCCTGCTGTTTTTGCCAAGCATTTTTGATCGGGACAAGCGCTCTGCCAGCAAGTAAATAGCCGAACCCAATTGCACAAAGAACACCAATCCCGCAGCCTACTGCAATGATAATCAATAAACGGTTCAATAATTCTTTTTCGGAATTGACATTTCGAATGACTTGAACGGTGATTTTACCAAGCTGTGGAATATTTACATGAATGGCAATATAACGGAATGAGAAATTTTCGAACGTTACATCTTGCAGACTGTCCAACTTTTTCGGACGAATCTCGTTTTCATGATCTTGAAAGAGCTGTGATTCACGGCTCATTTCTGCCACTAGCTTATTATTTTCATCCCATACCAATGTCATGATTCGTGGGTCCCTTCGCAAAAATCGGGGAGCACCAATATCAGGTCCTTGGCCTCCTTGAGGCAGCTGCTTAAAATGGTTCACCGAATCCTTAAGTGACTGATTAACATCCTGATATAGCCTATTTTCCGTGTAAAAATAGATAATGCTTCCTAATATGCTAATCAAAACAATAAACACCAATGAATTTATAAAAGTTAGCCTAATATGTGTTTGCCGAAACATTCTGTTTTCCTCTATTCCTCATTCAGCATGTAGCCGACACCGCGGATGGTCTTGATATCTGCATGATAGCCGGATGGTTCAAGCTTTTTGCGGAGATGGTGCATAAAGACTTCGACAATGGCAATGGTTGTATCAGAATCAAAGCCCCAAACACGATCATATATTTGTTCTTTTGTTAAAATCGCTCCTTTATTTTGAATTAAGTATTCCAATAACTCATATTGTTTAGAGGTAAGTTTAACCGCTTCACCCTCCACTGTAATGTCCCGTTCTTTACCGTGTAATTCAATTCCGCGATATTGAATCGTTTGATTCGTTGTTAAGCTGCCGCTCCGCCGAAGTAAGGCTCGAATCCTCGCCTTCAATTCTGCTGCTTGAAACGGTTTTACCAGATAATCGTCGCCCCCGCTATCGAGCCCTTTTACCCGGTCCTCCAATGAATCTCGTGCGGTTAGAAACAGGACAGGAGTTTTTAATCCATCCTTCCTTATTGCCTGAAGGACTTCAAATCCATCGATTTCCGGTAACATGACATCCAGAACAATCACATCATGAATCCTTTGCATCGCTAAAAATAACCCGTCCTCGCCGTTTGCTGCCTGGTCCACTTCAAATTCATCTGATAACAGTTCCACAATCGATTCCAGTAATGGTATATTGTCTTCGACAACTAATAAACGCATCTAAAGAGCCCCTTTATATCAAAATAACTAACCACTATTATATAGCAAACAAAGCGATCGCAACATACGACCGCTTTGTTTTCAAACCGCTATTCATAGCGAAGGGCTTGAATAGGGTTTAATTTAGACGCCTTGTTGGCTGGGAATACCCCGAAAACGACACCAACGACAACGGAGAATAAAAACGACATGAACACAACCGACGACGAAAAGGTCATCGTCATACTCAGAGTTGATGATAGAATTTTCCCGATGCTAAGCCCCAGAAGAATTCCAATAATCCCTCCTAATGAGCTTAAAACAGCTGCCTCAATTAAGAATTGCAGGAGGACATCCCGCCGTTTGGCCCCGATGGCTTTGCGTATTCCAATCTCTTTTGTCCGCTCCGAAACGGAAACAAGCATGATATTCATAATGCCGATCCCGCCGACAAGTAAGGAGATACTAGCTATTCCGCCTAACATCATTGTCATTGTATTGCTTACCGAGCTTGCCGTGTCCATTAGATCTTTCTCGTTACTAACCGTATAGGAATCACTTTTATTTGGAAATAAAGACGCCATTTCCATTTCTACTTCGGTCATGACAAAATCTACCTGCTGTTCATTTTGTCCTTGGAGATAGACTTGATTAATATTGGTTTGTTTCACTAATCGTTCTCCGGTGCTTAGCGGTACAATAACGACATCATCACCGCTTTGGCCTAGTGAGGTTCCTTTCGAAGCTAGTACCCCAACGACCTTATAAGAATTTCCATCGATTTGTACGTACTGACCAACAGGGTTCTCTGCCCCAAAAAAAGTTTGCGCTGTGGTTGCACCAAGCACCGCAATTTTTTGTCGGTATTCGATATCAAGGTCATTAATAAAACGTCCTTCACTAACCTGGGCATTACGAACCGTTTCATAGGATGCAGTCGTACCAGTCAGGGATACTTGTTGGTTTGTTCGGTCTTTTGTAACACTCACTCGCCCAGAAATAACCGGTGCAAAATCCTTGACACCATTTAATTTGCCAAGCTTCGAAATTTTATCATCGGTTAACGCCAAATCGGTTCCAAAAGTATTTACAGTGATGAGATTCGTTCCTAACTGATTAATTTGGTTGGTGACATTTGTCGTTGAGCCTTGGGCCATCGCAACGAGGACAATAACCGAAGAAACCCCGATAATGATGCCCAGCATCGTTAGCACCGAGCGAAGCTTATTGCTTTTAATACTGCGGAGAGCCATTTTAATAGATTGAAAGATGCCCAATGAGCTCACCCCCATCTTCTTGAAGCTGTCCATCCTGAATGCTGACCATTCGATTTGCCTGCTTGGCGATCGCCAGATCATGGGTTATCAAAATAATCGTATGGCCCAATTCATTTAATTCTTTCATCACATAAAGGATTTCTTTACTAGTCTTACTATCTAAAGCACCCGTGGGTTCATCCGCTAGAAGAATGGCTGGGTTACCGGCTAGGGCTCTTGCAATCGCTACCCGCTGCTGTTGTCCCCCAGACAACTGTGAAGGCAAATGACCCGCCCTATCGTGCAAACTAACCTTTTTTAAACTTTCTAATGCCATTTCACGGCGTTCTTTTGCTGATAATCCTCGATATAAAAGCGGCAGTTCCACATTCTCTACCGCTGTTAATTTCGGCAGCAAATTAAAGTTTTGAAAAATAAACCCGATTTTTTCATTACGAATGGCCGCTAACTGATTATCATTCATTTTGCCAATCTCTTTCCCGTCAAGCAGATAGGTGCCCTTATCAGGGAGATCGAGACAGCCAATCATATTCATCAAGGTGGATTTGCCAGAACCGGATGGTCCGATTATCGCCAAAAACTCACCTTTTTTTATTTCAAGTGATACATTATTTAAGGCATGAACGGTTTCACCGCCAAGCTTATATGTTTTCATCATATTATGAATTTCAATTATGGGTGTTGACATTAGTTTCCGCTCCTTCCACCAGATGACTGGCCGCCGCCAGATCCGCCATTTCCACCTCCATTTCGGAAAGAACGGCCCGAGCCGCCATAACCACCGCCTCCAAATCCGCCAAATCCGCCAAATCCTCCCCTCATCATTTGCCCATTCGTGGAAGAATTACTGATAGCGAGCTGTGGAAGCCGGACAGTTTCACCTTCTGTTAAACCTTGAGTTATTTCCACGTAATCTGCATTGGCTAAGCCTGTTTTCACGACCTGCTGCTGCATTCCGCCATATTGATTAGAAGAGTTACCTGAATTTTGATTAGAAGAGTCAGCTGATGTTAAAATTACAAATTTTTCATTATTTCTTGTACGAACCGCATCTATAGGTACATACAGCGCATTGTTCTTGCTAGCTGTTAAAATACTTGCCTCTGTACTCATTCCAACTTTCAAGTTCGTCGGTTTATCAATGTGAACGGTGACATCAAAGGTTGAAACACTATTTGTCGATGTTCCTTCGTTAGCAATAGCTGTAACTTTACCAGTAAATGTTTGATCTGGATAGGCATTCACATTTACTGTCACTGGCTGTCCTAATTTTATTTTTGGAATATCAAGCTCATCAATTTGGACGACGGTTTGTAAATCGGTGTAGTTCGTTAAGTGGGCTACAGCTTGTCCAATTTGGACGCGTTCACCTGGTGCAACAGACAAAGTGGTTACAACCCCACTTGCAGGTGCAGTAATCGGATCGCTTCCATCTGTAAAGGTTATAAGGTCCTGACCTTTTTTAACCTGCTCACCGGCCGTAACTAACACTTCATCAATTTGATTATTGTTGATCGTGGAAGTGATATCTTCCGTCGTAACAGGCTGGACAGTTCCTGACCCGCTAACTTTAACCTCTAATTTCCCTTTTTGAACCATTGCAGTACGAATCTGAGCGGTCGCAAATTTCCCGGAGCTTGCATTTGCTCTTGATCCATACCACTGATATCCAACAAATCCTATTACGACAATCACAATAACCGTAATAATCCATTTTTTCATTCTACTTACTCCTTTTCCTGTCAGTATTCTAATGCTTTTATTTTGGAATAAGCCTATTATTATGTTAGTTCCTTAACTTTTCCTTAAAAAACAACCATCTGGATGAAACCTTTCTTCCTCTTGCTCGTACTGTTTAATAGTGGAAAAAAATCTCTCTAGAAATTTCGTTCTATAACAATAATCGTTTTATAATGGAAGTAAGAAAACTGGTTAGGAGTGAAAAAAGTGGGTGTTACCTTAAGTAAGGGCCAAAAAGTGGATTTAACTAAATCCTACCCTGGTCTGCAAAATGTTGTCGTCGGATTAGGCTGGAATATTAGTAATCTCGGGAATCAATTTGATTTAGACGCTTCTGCTTTCCTTTTGGGACAAACAGGCAAGGTTCAAAGCGATCAGGATTTTGTTTTTTACAACAACCCATCAGGCGGGGATGGGTCAATCCTTTACAGCGGGGATAATCGGGTTGGATCAGGTGTACAGGATGATGAACAAATCAAGATTGATTTAAAAAAAGTGCCGGCACATATTCATCGGATTGCCTTTACCATTACCATCCATGATGCCCAAGTAAAACGGCAAAATTTCGGACAAATCTCCCAGTCTTATGTGCGAATTTTTAATGAACAAACGAATGAAGAGCTGATTCGGTTTGATCTTGGCCGCGATTTTACAGTGGAAACGGCTATTGTAGCGGCTGAGCTTTACCGCCATAATGGGGAATGGAAGTTCAACGCCATTGCCAGTGGATTTCAAGGGGGCTTAGCGGCATTATGCCGGAATTTTGGTGTTTCGGTCGACGATGCACCGTCGCCAACCATATCATCTATGCAGCAGAATACTTATCAACCCAATTCATACCAGCAAAATCAAAATAGTTTTCATCCATATACACAACAGCCTGTGACTCCATATCAACAGCAGGCAGCAGCCTTTCAGCAGCCTGCCTATGGATATCCGTCAACTGCCTACCCTTCTGCACCAATTGCCAACCATACATATGGCGGGGAGGAAATTATCTGTCCGCGATGCCATTCCTCCAATGTTCGAACAGGACAAAAAGGCTTTGGGCTTGGAAAAGCGGCGATCGGCGGCTTGATCCTTGGACCAATCGGTCTACTGGGCGGTTTTATTGGAAAGAATCAATTGAAATTCACCTGCAACAATTGTGGCAGTTCTTGGTCCCCTTCGCAGACAGACTATGCAGAATGGGCGAACAATCAAAAACGAAGAGCACAAGAGCTTTTTGCCCGCTATAAGAGCCAGGATGTTCTGGATGCGGTTGTTGCAGCATGTGCCTTGGTATCGATGGCAGACGGCCATTTAGATATGGCTGAACGGCAAAAAATGATTGAATTTGTCAACCAGAGTGAAGAACTCCGTGTTTTTGATTCACAAAAGGTCCTGCAAAAATTCAACCTGTTTACTTCGAAGATAGAAAATGACCATGTGGTCGGGCGGGCTGAAGCGTTCCGGGCTTTAGGGAAAATGAGAACCAAACCAGAGATGGCAAGGCTAATTGCCCGCTATTGCATTGCGATCGGGTATGCGGATGGAAACTTTGATCAATACGAAAAACAAATGGTCGCAGATATTTGCCATGAACTCGGGTTAAATCCTACAGAATTTTTGTCTTAAAAAAAGAAAAGGCTTATCTCATAATGGGTTCCGTTCACTATCACTAACATTAAAATGTAAGTAAGTAGTCTAATCCTTTATGGAGTAACCAGTAATATTTAAAATAAGCGGAGATATTTCGGTTAAATTCAGAATGAAGCTCTTTTCGGGGGAAATAAGGGGAGGATTTCCGGTTAAGCAAAGAAAAATCCATCATTTTCATGTTTTTCGAGTCAATAGGCGGAATCTCTCCGTCTATTTAAGCTATTTTCAGTGCATTTTACTAATTAAGAGGAATTTCTCCGTCTATTTATCAGATCGGCTGCTTAACCACCCCCCAACAGATAAGAGTGGACCCTCACGGACCCAGTTGAGGGAATCAACATCTTTTTATCTGGTAGCATTCAGGCGGCCAAAAATGGATATTAAAAATGGCTCAGTAATGAACTGAGCCATTTTATTTTTAATTGCAAAAAGAGATACAAAAGGCAGTACAAATTGTGCTACATTTCCGGGTTTTGCGACCGAAAACGAAACCCGTTAGGCTCATCTAAGCCTCTTCTTTATTTTTGCATCCAAACTCGCTTATTTTCTACTCGTTTTGTCAATCCCAAGGCATCTAATTTTTCTAAGAAGGGAATCATGTATTTTCGGGAAAGGTCGAGAATATTTTTCGCATCCCCGACTTCAAACTCTGATCCTGTTCCACTGCGAAGCTTTTCAGCTGCCATATTAAATACTTCACCATGATAAGCAAATTGGTCATCAAGAAAGATGATTTGTCCTTGGTCTTCTAAGAATCGCCGGATATCGGCTTCCAGATTTGCCGGAATTCCCGCAGCTAAATAATAATCTTTGAAATGGTGGACTTTAAGGTCATCTTTCTTCATAACTTCTAACATGTTCTCAGTCCGTTTTTGCCAGCTTTTTGGAACATGGGGAGAAAAGCTTGAAAGGGACACATACTGTTCCTTCCTTGTAAATATCCTTTTGGCAATCCCATTTTCGAGAACAAAATCCAAAAGAGGTTTTGAGAACCTCTTTTGCATGGACTGTAAAAGCTCAGCCTTATTCATTCCTAGCTTCATGGGATGGGATTGATGAAATTCCTCCAAACGATCATATACATCCTCTTCAATGGAATCAATCAACCATTTTAGTGAATAATCCTTTCCATTATATAAGATAAAATCATTTGCTTTTAACTGTATGGAGAGCATCTCTTCATCTAAAGAAGTTCGTTTCATTAACTCTTCAAACGGCAGACTTTTTGCTTCAAAAAGTGCAGCAGTAATCCGTTCCTTCGGGGTACCCACTTTTTTCTTCTCAAGCTCTTCAATGGTTTGATGACCAAATTTATATTTATTTCCACGTGGGTCGATTACCCAGCCTCCGCCAATGGTTTCTTGCGGACTGGGACGGCGGATAATAAAACGGTCGCCTCTTTTTGTCAAAATTTCTTCATCCAGCCTCAGCTGACAGAGGATTTCACCGTTCTCTTCCTTTAACTCATTGCGATCAAAGAAAACAATCCTGCCCATTACTTCAGCGGTTCCAATATGCAGCTTAATCGGCATCCGCTGCTTTACCAAATGCTCAAGGTCTCGGGTGACCCTGATGGCGACATCTAGTGTTTTTGTGACGATAAAATGTTCGGATGAAACCAAAACATCCCCGCGTTCTAACTCATCCTTTGACACTCCGGAAAGATTAATCGCAGCCCTTTGTCCCGCATATGCCTTCGGCGATGACTGATGATGAACCTGAATTTGCCTGGCGCGAACTTCTACGCCTTTTGGCATAATTGTTAACGATTGCCCCTCTTCGACGGTACCTTCATAAACCGTTCCCCTAACTACCGTCCCCTGGCCCTTTACCGTAAACACCTGGTCAATCGGCAGCCGAAAAGCCCCTCGTGTCTCTCGCGTTTCCTTTTCCTTCAATGTCCGAATGATGAGCTCTCTTATTTCTTCAATTCCTTTTTTGGAAAGACTGTCAACGAGAACGAACGGGGCGCCTTCAAACACAGTTCCTTTCAATTCCTCTAAAATATCGTCCTTAACAAGCTCGATAAATTCTTCATCCACCCGGTCAATTTTTGTGATCGCTATGATTCCGGTATTGATCCCCAGAAATTTCAAAATTTCCAAATGCTCTTTCGTTTGCGGCATGACTCCTTCATCTGCCGCAACGACCAATACGACGAGGTCAATCCCGGCAACACCGGCAATCATTTGCCTGATAAACCGCTCATGTCCAGGAACATCTATGACAGAGATTTGAATTTCATCATCTTCATATAATGGTGCAAATCCGAGTTCAATCGAGATTTGACGTTCTTTTTCTTCCTTTAAACGATCGGTATCCACATTGGTCAGCGCTTTTGTTAGCGACGTTTTCCCATGATCAATATGCCCCGCCATGCCAATGGTAAAATATCTCTTTTCCAAGTTTGCCACCTACTTTATCACTCTTCCATTTTACTGTAGCCTTATTGGCAAAATTGTTCAAGCAAACATTTTAAGATATATTCCAATCGCCTAATTTGTAAATTTCAAGCAAATAGATACACAAATTTTTCAAAATTTTATATAATAATGATATATAAATTTTGCACTAAGGAAACATTTATTGACGAACGAACAAAGCTTGCAATAACGAAAAAACAAAACGAACGAAAGGATGGTGTCTTATGGGTCAAACAAATACAGTAGCTATTGAACGGACCCAGGCTGCAGAACACCGGACCGTTTCAGCCGCAAGAGATGCCATAAATGGTAAAGTTAAAGGCATCCGGGCGCTGCTTCCGTTTCTCGGCCCTGCTTTCATTGCCTCTATTGCTTATGTAGATCCAGGAAATTTCGCCACGAACATTCAGAGTGGTGCCCGATTCGGGTATAACATGCTTTGGGTGATCGTTTTAGCCAACTTGATGGCAATGCTTTTGCAAAACATGTCAGCAAAGCTTGGAATTGCAACCGGAAAAAGCCTGCCGGAAATTTGCCGCGCTAATATGCCAAAATGGCTTACCATCATTATGTGGGTTGTTTCAGAGCTGGCGGCCATGGCAACCGACCTTGCAGAGTTTTTAGGAGCGACGCTTGCTCTTAATTTACTGGCCGGCATTCCCATGCTATATGCCACGATTATCACCGGAATTGTGACCTACTTGATTTTAATGTTAGAGAAATACGGTTTCCGTCCACTGGAAAAATTTATTGCCGCATTCGCGGTCTTGATTGGCTTATGCTATTTGGTCGAAACATTGCTTTCAAAACCAGACTTTTCAATGATTGCGTACCACAGTGTGGTGCCTTGGCTTGGAAGCAACGAAAGCATTATGCTTGCGGTCGGTGTGATCGGTGCTACTGTTATGCCGCATGCCATTTACTTGCACTCTAGCTTGACGCAAAACCGAATTGTTCCAAGGAATGATATGGAAAAAATTAAAATACAAAAATTCAGCACAAAAGAAATTCTGATTGCAATGATATTAGCAGGATTTGTTAACTTGGCGATGATGTACATGGCCGCCTCTGTGTTCAACCACAGCGGGAACAGTCATATCGCGGATTTGACCTCTGCCTATCATACACTCACTCCACTGCTTGGATCTGCTGCAGCCAGTGTATTCTTAATCTCATTGCTCGCTTCTGGTGTATCAAGCTCTGTCGTTGGAACGATGGCCGGGCAGGTCATCATGCAGGGGTTTGTCGGCTTCACGATTCCATTATGGATTCGCCGCCTGGTTACCATGGCACCTACAGTCATTATCGTTGCAATTGGCGTTGACCCGACTCGTACCCTTGTCATCAGTCAAGTCATCCTAAGTCTCGTACTTCCGTTTCCGATTATTGCCCTTATCTACTTCACACAAAAGAGGGAGATCATGGGAGTGTTAACGAATAAAAGGATCACAACGATTCTATCAAGCATTTTTGCCATCGTGATATTAGGATTAAATGTTTGGTTGATCATGCAGACGTTTTTTGGATAAAAAAAATGACCATAGCTGGTCATTTTTTTTATTCTACTTTTAAATGAATCACATCCATTGCATTGTAACCGTAACCTTTCGGATTCCACTTTGCATCCTTTGGCTGAACATGACCTTCAGAATCTGTGGCTTTCGATAAAATGGTGTATTCTCCTTTATTATTGGCATACCAATTATAGCCCCATTTTACCCAGGCATAATGGTCATGGGATGGATCTAGTTTTGCTAAAGCCCAAGTCACTCCCCCATCCAGACTCACCTCGACACTGGTGATTCTCCCTGTACCTGTCCAGGCAATACCTGTTAGCTGATGAAACCCTGTGTTTACAACCTGTCTGTCTACTGGATTTTGAATCGTAGAGTTCACGTGGATTGTTGTCACCGGGATTTTTTCATTATTTAGGTAGTAAACATAATCAATAGCTTGAAAGGGTCCCCTAAACTCATGATCAATCACCGTTATTTTTTTAAGCCATTTTACCGAAGCCATGGCATACCATTCCGGTACGATTAATCTAAGAGGATATCCATGCTTAAAAGAAATTGGTTGATGGTTATATTCGTAGGCAATGATGGTATCGGGATGGAGTGCTTTTTCCAATGGCAAACTCCTAGAAAAATAGTGGATTTGATTTGTATCCGGTCTTTCTCCAAAATCATAGCCTTCAAAGACAATTTCTTTTGCAGAATCAAGATACCCTGTTTGCTGAAGCAATGTCCCGAGCGATACTCCCTTCCAGATTCCTTGACTGATGGCACCCTTTCCCCATTGCTCACCAAATACTTTCGGTTCAAAATGCTCCCTTTTATTGCCGGCACATTCCAAAACAACTTTATTCGTTTTCGAAGGCAAAGCGAGAATCTCCTGCAAGGTAAACACTTTTGAAGAATGAACGCGGCCATCAATCGGAAGCAAATAAAACGATGACAGAAAACTTGGATATGGAAAGTGGTTCCTTCGGTAGAATAAGCTGTTATTGACAATATCACCTGTAATGAATTGGATGGGAGTTTCCTGATTTTCGGGGGTTAATGACTTGGTAATTAAGTATGGTTTATTCATGATGCTCCTTTCATGATAAAGACTTTCGCTATTAAATTCATATGAAGGGTTTTTGAAATCATTCATTAAGCCTGAAGTTATCCGATTGATAGATTTTTAGGGGTATGGTCTTCTACCTGTGTCCTATGCCATGTTTGTAAAAGCCACTCCCCCATGGATCCTTACATACCATAGTTTGTTTGGATTTTCACGCTGTGTCACTAGAAATAATTCTTACTAAGCCCACTGAATCAGATTGCTTCCTTTAGTTTATTTTTAGACCGAAACAATTCCCCAAATGCTGCACCTCCTAAGATCAACACTGCCCCAGCTATTTGCATAAGACTTAACTTTTCACCTAAAATGGCAGCTGAAAAAATTAATGCGGAGAAAGGATCTAAATATCCGAGAATCGATACTGTCTGAACGGGCAGACGACCAATGGAAGAAAAATAGAAATAGCAGCCGATTCCTGTATTTACAACGCCTAATATCAGTATAGGTATCAAATTTCCTGCCATAATATGAACCAAAAATCCTTGCTTCAAGCCCATAAGAACTGCAACCGTTATAAAGCTAATAACTAACTGGCATGTGGCATTTTCAAGTCCCGTTATGCTCACAGCCATTTTATTGAACACTACCATAATGGCATACATGATTGCCGATAATATTCCGAAAATCAACCCCAAGGAGATTCTTCCCTGTATAAAAGCTTCCCCGTTTACACAAAGCATTCCAATGATTACTGCAAGAAATCCAAGTAGTTTAGCGCTCGATATTTTTTCCTTAAATATAAGTGGTGAGAGGATCATGACAATTACGGGAGCGCAATAATAGCATAGCGTGGCAATACTGACACCGACTTGTTCATAAGCTTCAAATAAAAATATCCAGCTTGCACCCATCGCCACACCGGAAACCACTAAATACAGAAAGTGTAATTTATTTTTCCAAAACTGTACTTTCTGCTTAGACAGTACCAATACGAAAATTAGAAACAGGCTGCCAATCAAAGTCCGTAAATAAACAATTTCATTACTGCTCAATTTGATGTAACTTGCAACAATTCCGTTGGAACCAAATAAGAGCAATGCTACTACATATTTGAAATATGCATTTTTCATATATAATCACCATACTTCTAGTAAAATTTAATTTTGAAAAACTCATACCACAACATCGGGGAGACCTCAACCGAGCATTATTTTCGAGTCATGACAAATAAAAAGAAGTAGGGATTGACCCTACTAAGTGGACAAATAAACATCGTTTGAATCCATGAACATATAAACACATATTCCTATATATATAAGGTCTACTTTTAGTATTTATTAATCAAAAACGCGAAATCGAATCTAAATCTTTTATTAAACTTTCTTTTGATTTCTCGACCTTAACCATTTGTGCATATTCCAATGCGAGTTTGTATTGTTCCTGTGCTAACTCATTTCTTTGTAAAAGAGCATTAGCACGACACAAAGCTTCATAAGCATAACCAATATAAAATGGTTCAATTTCATTCTTCAAGCTGACTTCCAAACAGCGTTCACCAAAATATAATGCTCTCTCCCCCAGTTCGGCAACCGCATATACTCTAGATAATTGCCAATATCCAATTGATAAATTTTGCGGTGTGTGGTCGACAACCTGTGTCCAATGCCAAAAAGATGTATGCGCTAAGTGGATCATTTGCTCATTCTCATCCACTGTTCTTTCTTTTAAATCAAGCAAGTCCCAGACTGCATTAAAGCAATGAACAGCGAGTTTTTTGTGAGGTAGGGTTGCTTCTGTCATTATATTTCTCCCTTTCTTTTTTCAAAATGACTGATGAATAGACCAGGAATTACTTCCATTTCCTCGACTAGCTGATAGCCATTTTTCAAATATAAATTTTTAGCAGGAGTATTTTCCCTGCCTGTTGAAACTTTAAAACTAGGAATGGTTGGATGATTATTTTCTAAAAAAGCTAATAATTTGTTCGCAATCCCTTTCCGAAAAAAATGAGGATGGACCACCATTCTGCAAATGGTTAGCTGTTGATGAAAGATTTCATAGGAAAGAGCTCCAGCCAGTTCTTCCCCTTCAAAAAATCCGATAAACGTTTCTCCACTTCTTTCAAACTCCTCATAAGACTGCTTCAAAGGGGGGATATCATAAAAATGAATTAACTCCGCTTCGATGAGATAAGAGGCTTTTTGCAGCGCAAATAACCTTTTTACTATTTTCCTATCTTGAAAATCGAGATATTGAATCATGAACCATAAACCCCTTATTAATCTTAAAAATTAACCATTTATTATATTCTCCACCACTAGCAAAAAACCTTTTTTAAAGGGAATTCTCTGTATATTATGTGTTATTATTTATCTATAAAGTAAAATTAAGGAGGAGCCTTATGACAGGTCTGGTTACAGTCGTTATGATTTTCTCGATTCCGATTGTTGCAATCGTTACCTCGCATTTCCAGCAGCAAACCAAAATGAAACACAAAATGATTAAAGAAGAATTGGAGCTTGAAAGGCTTAAACACGAAAACTACTTGATTGAAACGGAAAAAATGAAGTTGGAACTCCAAAAGATGCAGCTTGAGGAACCAAAGGATAAAATCCATTTTTAATAGAAAAGGTGCTTGGGACCCTTTCCAAGCACAAAAAATGCCCGGAACCTAAATCCGGGCATTCATTCAACCTCATTTTGGATACAAAATTTCATCAATAATCCCATATTCCTTTGCTTCTTCCGCACTCATGAAATAATCGCGGTCAGTATCTTTTGCCACCTTTTCAATTGACTGACCGGTCCGTTCGGAAATAATTTGATTTATATGCTCCCTTAACTTTAAAATACGACGTGCTGAAATTTCGATTTCCGTTGCTTGGCCGCGGGCGCCGCCTAGCGGCTGGTGAATCATGATTTCACTATTCGGCAGTGCATACCGTTTCCCTTTCGTACCGGCAAGAAGCAGCATGGCGCCAAATGAGGCAGCCATCCCTGTGCAGATGGTCCTCACCTCCGGCTTAATGTATTGCATCGTATCAAAAATCGCAAATCCTGCTGAAGTGGAACCGCCCGGGCTGTTAATATAAAGAGAAATTTCCTTATCCGGAGCATCGGCGGCTAAAAATAATAATTGGGCGACAACACTGTTTGCGACATGGTCGTTAATTTCATCCCCAATGATGATAATTCGATCCTTTAATAAACGGGAATAAATATCATAGGACCGTTCTCCACGGTTGGAATGTTCAATTACATAAGGTATCGTACTCATTTGGAACTCCTCCTTGAAAGCGTTTTTTGGCTATGCAGCCATACAGAGAGTGCTTGAAGGAGAGTGAGTTTTCATCATAAGTTTTGGTGTTTCCGTTTTTCTTGAAGAAATGGTTTGAATCAGTATGGACGGATCCCCTGTCTTTAATGCCTCCGTAAAAAGATCCGCAAACTGCTCGCGCTCATTCTCATCCCAATAGGATTGTAAAGAAACGTCTTCGTTTGTCTTTTCCAAGCGTTGTTTCATTCGATGAAGATTCGATTTTACCGCGATTTCGGTTGTATCCATCATCTCGGCAATTTCCTTTAGCTGATATTGAAACCCTTCCTTAAGCAAAAAGATCACCGCTTGCTTTGGAGTGAATCGATTTATTAGAAGATCGACTGTTTCGATTACATCAGAATATGGTTGGTTTTTAACATGTATATCGGGATTTTCCTCAATCGTTTCATTTTTTCTTTTTCGAATAAGGTCGATCCAATGATTGTAGGCAATTTTATTTAATAAAGCGGTAGTTAACTTTTGCGGGTTAGAGGCATATTTTCGTGCTTTCAAATAGGCATCCTGTGCGATATCGTCCCCATCCCATTTGTTTTGGGCAAGAAAATGACAATAGCGCTGAAGCTTTGGATAATGTTCCTTCCAATAAGAACTCTCTCCCCCCTCTTCAAGCTGATTATAATCATTAATGTCCGATTTCTGTAGGTTTGACATTTGGTTCACTCCTTTAACACTCTCTACCCAATAAACGTTTTGAGAGGGGTAAAAAGATACGGGTGTAAAAAATTTTTATTAATCCTAGATTATTCAACGTTTTGGTGAGAGTGATGGACTACTGAAAGTAAATATGTCCTTCAAATTTATAAAAATATATGATAAAACCTCTATAGAGGAGTTGTTAACATGAAATTTATTATGAAGGTTTTCTCCATTGCAGGCATCGTTATTTTTACAATACTTATATTTGTATTGTTTAATCTGCTTCAAGCAGAACTTTTTGTACCGAGAAATTATTTGATGTGGATTTTTAAAGGGCCTGCCTCACATCTCATTATCCTTTATGAGATTTATGCGTTCATTGTCTTTTTTTATATCACCAGCCGGGGTATGAAGGAAATAATCTCGAGGATTTTTAAATGGAATAAACGATTCATGATTACAGTTTTTGTCATACTGAATATTGGATTATTTTACTACATATTAACAGCTGTTACTGTTATTACAAATAATAAGATTATTAACTATTCATTTACAGCACCATTGGGTAAAGAATTCAGTTATAGAGATATTGTTAATATCAACACTGGCGTTTATGGTACCGGGCGCTCTAAAGGGAATTTCTATTACATCATCGAATTAAAAGATGGATCCAAAATCGATATCACCCAATTAGGCGGCGCAAAAAATGATGAGGACGAACGGTTTATCATTGAAAAACTTGATAAGAATTGGGTAAACATGGGCATTCCTAAAACCGCGAGTATGGCTAATTTTAATTATGCGAAGAAAAACCTGGATAAAATCTATACTGATAAAATTCGAAATATCATCAAAAATACAAAGTAAATTTTATTACACAAAAAGAAAAACACCCATTTTTGAGTGCTAAACGTTTGAAGTTTTATTTTTTAAATTTGGTCCAATCATACATTTTTTCCTTTTGCTTTCTTAGCCGTTCTTGTTTTTTACTTTCCACCTGTTTCTCCTTATTAAAATTCATGATATAACCACAGTCTTCACATATATAGGAAAAGTGTTTTGATTGGACAGGAATTTTAGCTAATTCGTTTTGCTCTTCGGATTCCAATATGAATTTTATTTTTGCTTCTCGATCCTCATTCATGCGAACATATTCATCATATCTTTCATATTCAGCTTCATAATAACCTTTTCTAAAATTAACGCCATTACAAACAAGACATGCAAATTCACTTTGTTTCTTATCCAGTTTAAACACCTCCATTAAATTTTATGAAGGCATTTACCATTCAAAACCAAAAATATTTAATAAATTATTAATAGATTAAAAGTAAATAATTAAGAACCTCCCTATATAATTACTTTGGTTTTAAAGAAATATTGGAGGTATTTTTTTGATGAAAAATTCAGCTACAGCAGAAAATTTAAATATTGAAAAACCACTTGTCAGCCAGTTATTAAGTAAGGTGCCAGAGGTTACTATTTACTTCTGGATCATCAAAGTGTTATGCACAACGGTCGGTGAAACATTTGCTGATTTCATAAATTTCAACCTTGGAATTGGATTAACGAACACAACCATCATTATGGGAATTGCGTTTTTCATCGCATTGTTTCTTCAATTTAGAGCAACGAAATATGTTCCAGGTATTTATTGGGCAACAGTTGTTCTTATCAGCGTTTTTGGAACGTTGGTCACTGATAATTTGACAGACGGAATGGGTGTACCGCTTGAGCTTAGTACAGCTGTTTTCTCCGTTTTGCTAGGATTAACTTTTCTTTTTTGGTATCTCAGTGAAAAAACACTTTCGATCCACTCGATTTTTACAAGAAAAAGAGAAGTTTTCTATTGGTTGACCATTCTTTTCACTTTTGCCCTTGGAACAGCAGTCGGCGATTTATATTCCGAACAACTCGGGTTTGGTTATCTAAACACAGGAGTAGCTGTTATTGTCATCATCGCATGTATATATTTGGCACATAAATTTTTGAATCTTGATGCGGTTTTAGCGTTTTGGGTTGCGTATATTCTGACTCGCCCGCTTGGAGCATCGTTGGGAGATTACCTATCTCAGCCAAAAGTGAATGGCGGGTTAGGCTTAGGGACAACCATTACTAGTGTCATTTTTCTTATAGCCATTTTAGCGATTATTGTTTTTCTAGCTGTTTCAAAAATTGATATCAATGCAAAAAGTGAAAATGCAGAAACAAACGGTAACAAGAGATATGTATTGACACAAACGATTGCAGTACTATGTATTTTCTTAGTTGTCGGAATTGGCGGTTATATTTGGCGCAGTAATGCTCTAGCAGCGCAAAATTCTTCACAAGCAACCTTAGGTGGACAATTAACACCTTTTATTAAAATTGAAAATAATATGCTAAAAGATGTAGACTCAAATAACTTTGCTTCAGCAAAAAAAGGTGCTGATGATTTAGAACATCAATGGGACACATCGGAAGCGAAGCTTAGAAAAATAGACGGCACCACATGGACTAAAATTGATGGAACGATTGACGTTGTCTTAGCATCTGCCCGTTCATCAAACCCTGATGCCAGCAAGAGCAAAACTGCACTTAATGCTTCACTTAGTGTCTTAAACAGTGCAAATAATAAAACCGCTTCATCACAAACATCATTAAAAGGGCAATTAACAGGTTTTGCCAAAGTCGAAAGTGATATGTTAAACCAAGTAAACTCAAATAACTTTACATCTGCGAAAAAAGGTGCTGACGATTTGGAACATCAATGGGACACATCAGAAGCGAAGCTTAGAAAAATAGATGGCACCACTTGGACTAAAATTGATGGAACAATTGATGTTGTATTAGCAGCAGTTCGTTCTGGAAACCCTGATGCGAGCAAATGCAAAAATGCCCTTAATAGTTCGCTAAGTGTCATAAACACAGCAAATAAATAAAAATCTAAGGAATCGCAATCGCGATTCCTTTTTTTATTGGAGATAAGGAAATGCCCGAACAAATTATCTAAAACTAGCATTTAATATTATATCTTTTAAAGAAAGGAGCTTTTTATGGATAATTTAAGAATATTTAATCTAGATGAAATGAATGAAACCCTTACTAAAAATACTAGAATGCAAATTAGCAATAACCAAGTGTTCACTTTTGTATGCGGAGCATTTGCGTTTTTTACTTTTCCTATTATTTTGCAAAGGGGCCAATTTGTAGATATCACTTGTGAATCAGGCCCCATTACCATCAGAATCGGATGCGGAAATCAGTTCAACGTCCGCATTGCAACGTTTAACTTAAGAGCCGGACAAGCCGTTCAAGTAACGTGTATCGGTTAACCATTCTTTCCCACGACCTTTATATTGCTTCAAACAGTACCCTTATGGATACTGTTTTTTTACGAATACCCCTACCAATAAAAGATTAATAGGTTATTACATAACCAAACAAGTAAATTTTTTCTATTTTTATTTTACAGTTATCAAGTTGCTGGTACCATTTCCAAGAACAGTTGTTGGATTCACACCGTTCCATTTCAGTACTTTATTGTATTCCACCAGTTCAGGTGTTAGAGATTTTGATAATGCTTTATTGGCTGCTGATTCACCATCGGCTTTGATTTTTGCCGCTTGTGCATCTGCTTGTGCGTTTAGGATTTTAGTCTGATTCTCAATCTTCGCTTTTGCCTGTTCGGCTTGTGCTTTTTTAACATTTAGCTCCGCAGTAGCAAGGGCCTGCTGAGATTGCTCCATTCCTTGTGGTGAACCTACATGAGTAAATCCGAATGTTCCGATGGAAATGCCCATTTTCTCAAGTTCAATCCCTAGCTCTTCATTGATTTTTGCTGTAACCTCCGCTTGCCCTGCACCTTTTATGTCATTCCACGTGTACATATGGGTGATTTTATTGACCACATTTTTCATCGTCGGTTTCACAATGGAATCGGAGATATATTGAATGTCCTTCCCCCCGACTGTTTGATACAATGCGGTGGCATTTTTGATATTGATCTTCCATGTTAAAGACGTATTGACTGGAAGTTCTTGTTGATCACTGGTTCCCACCGACCATTGTTGATTATCTGCCCCACCTTCCTTTGGGTTATTGGAAAGCACCATCGACTGCATATAAGTAGGATATTCTTGAACCGCAACTCCCCAGCCAACCCAATGAATCCCTTGGTTAAGTTCTGTGACTTCACCGTCTATATGTTTGACAATACCTACGTTTCCAACACTAATCCATGAAATCCCTGTAAAACCTGCAACTAATACCAATACAAGCACCAACGCAAAGATCAATGCTCCAAGTTTAAATTTTGTTATTTTCATCTTCCTCGTTCCCCCTGTTAATTTCTTCTTTGATTTTTTCTTTCGTTTGCTTTACTTTGTTTCCAATTCTAAAAAACAGTTTCCATGATAAACAAAACACGATCACTGCCAGGATTACCGCAATCACCACAAGCTGTAAAACGATTTCAACCAATTTCATCCCCCCCTTTTTTTCTTGAAATTGGCATAATAAAAAGACCTGCAATTTTCACAGGCTGCTAATTTGTTGAAAAACAAAAAAGCCCCCTGTATAAGGCGGTCTTAGACCTCCCTCGCTTTAGCCGACGAAGTTAGCTGACGGGTAGGATGGCGAAAGAGCAGTTCTCATCCCTTCTGATTCCAGAATTAACCCCAAAAGATTGGTTCCTCCGCTCCTGAATTGCTTCAGGATTAAGCCGATCAATGAAATTGCTAATTTATGAAATAATTGTAATCTTGAGTAACGAACATGTAAAAGTCCGTTTTGGGTTAAAACTGCTCTTAAACTAGGATTTTTTCAAATAAACCCAAGATTTCATCTTATTTTCTAATCCACACTCGTTTTTTTATCATACTTTGAAAAGTACTCTAATTTTCCGAATAAATATGCCATAAAAAATATCCCAACTGGTTACACTATCTAAGTATAGAAGATCGGGGACTAGGAGATTACATATGAATAAACAAACCATCAGCTTGCTTCAAATGTCTTCTATTCTAATAACTAGCACCGGCATTATTAACCATGTGCTTATTATCCCCTTGATACTGGACGTTTCTGGCCGTGATTCCTGGATTGCTATTTTGTTTTCAGGCGCTGCTTATCTATTCTTGATTCCTATTCTCTATTTTATCCATACAAGAATGAATGGAGAACAATTGTTTCTTTGGTTAAGGCAGCACTTCGGACCATTTGTTGCTTATCCTTTAATAACTATTATCCTCCTATACCTATTTTCCTTGAGTGTAGTAACTTTAAAAGAAACATTAACTTTTTTATCGTTTTATCTTCCGATGACACCTAAACTTGTTCTAGGTGCCTTATTTTCTCTTATTTGTTTTTATAATGCAAAACATGGATTACAATCTATTGCGTTAACAACAGGTATCCTTTTGCCCATCGTTATTGTTTTAGGGTTCTTTGTCATGACAGCAAATTTTCCAAATAAGGACTTCGCACTTTTAAAACCTTATTTGGAACATGGCCCTTCGCCAATCATAAAAGGCATGATATATCCTGTATCAGCATATATCGAATTAGCATTTATTCTATATTTGCATCAACATGTAAAATCGAAAATAAAGTTCATTACTTTGATTTGGATTGGGATTGTTTTTTTACTGCTTACTCTCGGACCTACAATCGGGGCGATTACGGAGTTTGGGCCTTTCGTTGCAGCTAAACAACGATATCCTGCCTTTGAGGAGTGGCGGCTTGTTTCAATTGGACGTTATATTGAACATCTCGACTTTTTATCCGTTTATCAGTGGTTTGTCGGGGCTTTCATTCGATTGTCACTACTTTCCTTTTTAATCCCTGATCTACTTCAAATTACAAATAAGAAAGTAAAATATGGTTTACAGCTCTTTTTATTCGCATTGGTCACTTTTCTATCAACTTGGTCTATTAACGATTCCACTTACTATTGGTTTTTATCCCACCTATTTATGCCCTACTCTTTTGTCTTAATTCTCTTTCTCACTCTATTCTTAGCCTTGCTCTCCATGTTTGTGAATAAGAAGAAGGGAGTAAAAACGAATGAAGCGCATTAAACAGACTGCACAAGACACGATCAATTTCATGTGGGATGAGCCCTTATTAAAAGGATGGTTTGAAGGATGTAAGGACGTTTTCATTGAAAAACAGCAAATTGCACATGGATCCCATTCTTTCTCATTTTTGTCATTGTATTGTCAGAGTCTCATTGATATAAAAGAATTGCGAAGAACGATCTTGCCTCATCTTCATGAGGTAGTTGAAAATGGAATTTCCGGTGATGCAACGGAATTGGAGGCAAAAGTTGTTTTCCCAATTAATCCCATACAGTCAGATTTATTACAGGAGGACATCGCCCAAAAGGTCTTTGAAGGAGAATTTCTCTTTTTTCTCCCTGAATTTAAATTGGCTTATTCCATAAAAATCGCACATTTTCCTGCAAGATCAGTAGAAGAACCTAGTACTGAGGTTACTTTGAAAGGAGGAAGGGATGGTTTTGTTGAAGAGCTAAGAACAAATATCGGATTGATCCGGAAACGATTAAAAACTAGTACCTTGACATATGATGAATTTGTTATCGGAACCAGGAGTAAAACGAGGGTAGCTGTCCTATATTTGAACGATGTGATTTCGGAGGATTTATTAGAACAAGTTCACTCTCAATTAAATAAAATTACTATTGATGCAGTCGTTTCTGCTACGCAAATTGAAGAACTTATTACCAATCGAACTTACAGTATTTTTCCATTATTAGAATATACCGGACGGCCAGATTACGCTGTAAATTGCTTGCTTATGGGCCGCTTCATTATTCTAGTAGAAGGCTCTCCAACTGCGTCAATCGGGCCTGTCACCCTCCCATTCTTTGTGAATAATGCAGAGGATCAACATTCTATGTCTCCTTTCGCAAGCTTTGCGAGAATTCTTAGAATTTTCAGTTTACTTGTAGCGGTCTTTCTTCCGGGGTTTTGGATTTCCTTAGCGGCCTTTCATCCTGATCAAATACCCTACACATTGTTGGCAACACTGACATTATCAAGAGAAGGTGTTCCATTGCCTGCGGCTTTAGAAGGGTTTATCATGCTTTTTTTATTTGAGTTACTGAGAGAGGCTGGACTTCGGATCCCTTCTACAGTTGGTCAAACGCTATCCGTGGTGGGTGGTTTAATCATTGGGCAAGCTGCCATCAGTGCAGGGTTCGCCTCCCCGGGGATCGTTGTCATGATGGCTATTTCTGTCGTTTCAACCTTTACCTTAATCAATCAATCACTTACTGGAACATTAAGTATCCTACGATATATTGTCTATATTTTCTCATCCCTTCTCGGAGTAGTAGGACTGATATTTTCAGTCTTTATTATTTTTATTCATATCGTGAACCTAAGGTCTTTTGGTGTTCCGTTTATGGCACCCTACTCTCCCTTGGTACCACAAAGTGTTATACCTGCCACATTCCGAGTTCGTTTTAAAAACATGCTAAAAAGGCCGAAAGAGCTTCATACAAACGATAGCACGAAAAAAAGGATGAATAAGAAGGATGATAAAAATTCGATTTAAGAAAAGGCTTCTTATTGTATTTGCAATCGTTTTTCTGTTAAGCGGGTGTTGGGATACAAGAGAGGTAGAGCATGTATGGTACATTAATGCATTAGGAATTGACTTTCAAGACAATCGTTACGTGATCTACCCACAGATCATCAATTTTTCGACTTTCGCTAAACAAGAAGGTTCGGCAAATCGTACTCCACAACCCATTTTTATCGGAAAAGGAACCGGGGAGATTTTAGATCAAACAGCCTTCGATTTTTATAAAACGGTACAACAACAGGTATCTTGGGAGCATATTAAAACTGTTGTACTCTCTGAAAATGTCTTAAAAAAAGGCGATATACAACAAATAGATGAATTTTTTGCCCGATTCTTTCAATTTAGAAATAGGATGTGGGTGTTTGGAACAAGGGATCCGATACATGATGTGCTCGCAACCGGGACTATCCTGAATATCTCCCCCCTTTATACAGTAATGGATATACCAAATGAAATGACAAAAAATTATGCCATTTTTAGTCCGTTGAGTTTTTTTAAATTTCGAGCGAATTTATATGAGCCTGGAATGACAACACAAATCCCTTTTTTAACAATTGCCAAAAAAAAATGGAAAGCAGACAAGAAGGATTTCCCTTTACTAAAGTATAGCGGTTCTGCTTTCGTGGCATCAAAGCAATACAAAGGATACTTTTCTGAAGGAGATCTATCCGGCCTAAAATGGATTGATAAAAAAATGAGACGAGCCCCCGTTCAATTACTAATCGATAGTAAGCCTGTTGCGGAAATTGTATTGAAAAAACCGAAAGTCAAAATACAATCTTACATAAAGAATCGTGAACCACATTTTCGAATGAAAATCAGCCTAGAAGGAGATATTTTCCAGTTGGTTAAATATTTGCCAGTGAAAAAATTAGAAACATTAGCTGATGAGAATATAAAAAAAGAAATTGAAAAAACCTATGAAAATGGATTAAAAAAAAGAATTGATGTGTATCAATTCTCCCAATTTTTGTATCGAAATCATGTAGATGTCTGGAAAAAGTATGAGAAAGATGGACTTATCCCACTAACGCCGTCATCCTTATCCGTGGATGTTAATGTAAAGATTTTAACCAGCGGCCAATGGAAGTCAACTAACTTGCAAGCGCCATTTACTAGTGAAAAATGAGCTAGATTTGGATTTAGAAAAATGTCTGTTTGAATTCCAAAAAGGAACTGAAAAATATTTTTCAGTTCCTTTTTTATCTAGAATCAATAAATTATTTAATTGGAATCCAAATTTCTGAATAGGAATCTTGATTGTATGGATTTTCCTCCGGATAAACTTCTAATTCCGGTGTACCGGCATGCTCATAACCACTAGACGGAAACCATTCAGTAAAAATCTGTTTCCACGCATTTTGCATAGCATCCGGCATCGGTCCATGAACCTCGAAAACGGCCCATTTAGATGCAGGGATATCTAGGTAATTTAATCCATCCGGTACTTCACCATGGTATTCAGTTGCAACCCAATAATCCATGCTCTGGCTTCCGCATATAACAGAACATATACCTAAAATGCCTTTCATGTTACCACCATTTAATTTAAATAATAAATCACTGGTTCCATTCGCATTTACTTCATCCCAGAACTTTGGAATCCCAACAAGGTTTTCTCCATTTTCAAATGAAAATTCTCTTTTAATCCCGACAACTTGGAAGGGCCCTTTTTCCATTATCGTATATTGCATCAATTCTACCCCTTTTTTTACTTTTTTTGAAAATTTTAAAAACTATCTGATATATTCTATATATAGGGATGTATCATCACCTAGTCAAGTTTATACATGTAACACCTACATAAATCAACGATATTTCAAGCCCGGAGGAAAAAATGATGGATTATGATGTAATCGTAGTGGGGGCAGGCCTCGCAGGCCTTGTGGCAACTGCAGAGCTGGCAGATGCTAGGAAAAAGGTGCTGTTAGTAGATCAAGAACCTGAAGCATCACTTGGCGGTCAGGAATGGTGGTCATTTGGCGGGTTATTTCTTGTCGATTCACCCGAACAGCGCAGAATGGGAATAAAAGATTCCCGTGAGCTTGCCTGGCAGGATTGGTTAGGTGCAGCGGGCTTTGACCGGGAAGATGATGAAGATTATTGGGGCAAAAGATGGGCAGAGGCTTATGTAGACTTTGCCGCCGGCGAAAAACGGGAATGGTTATATGGTATGGGTGTTCGCTTTTTTCCGGTTGTCGGCTGGGCTGAACGAGGTGGTTACCTTGCAGAAGGTCATGGCAACTCGGTCCCCCGATTTCATGTGGTTTGGGGAACAGGACCAGGTCTCGTAAAACCTTTTGAAGAGCAGGTACGGAAAGCGATGGCGAATGGGATTGTCGACTATCGGCCACGGCACCGAGTCAATGAGTTAATCACGGAAAATGGAGCCGTAACCGGAGTGCGGGGCGATTGTCTCGTGCCAAGCAATGCTGCCCGCGGCGAAGCCAGCTCCCGAGAAGTGATGGGTAGCTTTGAATTCCGTTCACAAGCTGTCCTGGTAACAAGCGGCGGGATTGGCGGGAATCATGAACTGATTCGGAATAATTGGCCAGCCCGTCTTGGTGATGCACCCAAACGGATGATTTCCGGTGTCCCCGAACATGTTGATGGCCGAATGCTTGCCATTACGGAAAAAGCAGGCGGTCGAATCGTGAATCGAGACCGGATGTGGCATTATACAGAAGGCATCAAAAACTGGGATCCCGTTTGGCCCATGCATGGGATTCGAATCCTGCCCGGCCCTTCCTCCATCTGGCTGGACGCCACCGGCAAACGTTTTCCGGCCCCTAATTTCCCAGGATTTGATACGTTAGGAACACTTGAAGCAATCATGAAAACTGGTTACGATTATTCCTGGTTCATTTTAACTCAAAAAATAATTGAAAAAGAGTTTGCCTTATCAGGGTCTGAGCAAAATCCTGATTTAACGGAGAAGAGTATTAAAAAAGTGTTGTCCCGTGTTCTCCCCGGGGCTACCCCGCCTGTTAAAGCCTTTATGGACAAAGGAGAGGATTTTGTGGTCGCAGAAACTTTGAGCGAACTCGTTTCCGGCATGAATAAGCTGACTGGTGACAACCTGCTCCAATTTGAAGAAATCGAGCGGCAAATTCTTGCACGGGACCGTGAAATGGATAACAAATTTACAAAGGATTTGCAGATTACGGCATTGCGTGGTGCGCGAAATTACCTCGGTGACAAATTAATCAGAGTAGCTTCTCCCCACAAAATTCTTGACCCGAAGATGGGGCCGTTGATTGCGGTTAGGTTAAATATCTTAAGTAGAAAAACACTTGGCGGTTTGCAGACAGATTTATCCGGTCGTGTCCTCGGTTCAAACGGACAGCCTGTCCCTGGTCTCTATGCGGCTGGAGAGGTTTCCGGTTTTGGCGGCGGCGGCGTTCATGGTTACCGCTCACTTGAGGGTACGTTTGTCGGAGGCTGCCTGTTTACCGGCAGGCAAGCTGGCCGTGCTCTTGCAAAAGAACTGAAGTAGTTGAAAAAATCAGTGGAAATCCATAATGGGTTCCGTTTCCTGTCACAAAACACAAAAATGCAATTGAAAATGTAGCCCAATTTGTACTGCCTTTTGTATCTGTTTTTGTAATAAAAAATTATATGGCTCACTACTGAGCCATTTTTAATATCTATTTTTGGTAAAAGAACGGACCCAGTTAAGGGAATTAGCATGGTTTGATACATAAGCGGTGAAAATTCTCTTAATTTGGAAATAGCACTGAAAATAGCTAAAATAGACGGAGAGATTCCGCCTATTGACTCGAAAAACATGAAAATGGGGGATTTTTCTTTGCATAACCGGAAATCCTCCCGTTATTTACCCCGAAACGAACTGCATTTTACAAATAACCGAAAAAACTCCGCTTATTTTAAATAGCACTGGTTACTCAATTATGGATAAGCTTTTCTTAAACTCCTCAGATTCGTTCATGTAAATCTACCAAACCACTCATTCAGTTCTATTTCCACTAAAATTTAACATAGATATAATCAATACTATTTAAACAGAAGGTGGATTTGTTGAATTACATAAAAAAGGCATCGCTTTTTGCATTTCTATATTCAGTAATAGGAACTTTGTGTGGGACTGTCTTATTTTTTGGGGGTCCTAAATTTTTTAAAATCATCGACTTGATTCTCTTTTGTTTCCTTACCGCTCTATATGTATGGCTGACGACAAAGTACTTGAAAAAATGGCGATATATCGTCGTCATCCCATGTTTTTATATTATTTATTTCCTTTTGTTTCTGATGATCATAAATACTATAGTTCATCGTGAATGGATAATGGAATTTTACACTATTATCTTTTTGGTGTATAACCTATTTAATTTCTACTGCGTATTAATTGGGTCATTTATCGGGTTTATACTCTCTCATTTAATGATATGGAGGATTAAAAAGTAAAGTGAAGGTTATAGAGAAAACTTTGCGAGCTGCTCTCCCCAAGAGGCTATTTCAGTTTCCATAAAACCCGCTTTTTTATAAACAAATTTTGCCGGATTTTCAGGATGATAACCTATCATAATCAATGGAATATTTGTATGATTCATTTTCTTTATAGCTTCAATTATTAATTTAATAGCCTGCATTCCAAGACCGTTACCTTGAAATTCTTTATCGATCATTAGCCTATAAATCCAATAATTATGATCTTCAGAGTCGATTCCAAACATAGTAAATTCTATCATTTTTTCATCAAGATAGATTCCTTTTGCAAAGAAGTTTTCAAGAAACTGAACCCCTGCAATCGAATAAAGGTTTGAAGCAATAAATGGCTTTTGTTCCTCAGTTACGGATAAACAAATCGCGTCTTCCCAATTATTTTTATTAATCGTTTTTAACGATACATTATGCAAGCCCAAGCTCCTCTCCTATGAAAAAAAACGGCACCAAGATGCCGTTTTTCTATTCTTTCATCATTCTATTAAACATATAAGAAGTTAGGACCATTGCCGCCCCAAATAATCCAAGTATAATAATTATTCCGATATCCATTTTTTTCACCTCTTCTTACACTTTTTATTGCTTAAATCACATTTTTGAACCCTACTAAAACAACCCTTATTATACCATCCTATCAAAATAAAGACTATGCATTTTATCACATTGATAACTTTATAATAATATTTTCAAAAAGTGGATTCTCCCATAGAAAATCCACTCCATCACAAAATTAATTCGAAAACACAAACTCCGTCCGACTTCCAGTTTGTGCTGCGGATACTTCCAGCCTTACGTCAATCCGTTCTTTAAGTTCTGGTACATGAGAGATGATTCCTACTAATCGTCCGCTGTTTTGGATGTCAATCAACGCTTCAATAGCCTGATCGAGTGATTCTGGGTCGAGGGTTCCAAAGCCTTCGTCTATGAACATCGTTTCCAATGAAACGCCGCCCGCATAGTTTTGAACGACATCGGCAAGGCCTAAGGCCAATGACAAGGCTGCCTTAAAGCTTTCACCACCCGATAAGGTTTTCACATGCCTCTCCTGACCCGTGTATTGATCAAACACTAGCAGCTCCAAGCCGCTTTGAGCATTTCCTTTGGATCGGTCTGTTTTTCGACTTAAATGGAAACGACCGGACGTCATCCGACGCAAACGAATATTGGCCTCTCTTAAAATATCATCTAAAAAGGCAGCCAGCACGAAACGCTCAAAGGTAACGCGATACGTATTTTGACCCTTGGCAATTTCGTAGAGATGGCCAATTAGCTTGTACCTTTCCTCTAACAATTTCATTTGTTCATTTAAATGATTCACCCGGTTATGGATTTCCTCATTATCCCGCTTCTTCACGAAAAGATCGGTGCGCTGATTCGTTAAGGATTCAATTTCCTGAACAAGGTTCCCCAACAACTCTTTTATGCCTTCCACATCCGGTACTTTCACATCTTTTAAAAGCTCTGTGAGTTCAGTCAAACGGTCCGTAACCGATCTTAATTCCTCGCGATATTCGCGAATTGCTTGATCCAGTCCTTGGATTTCATTTTCCGATCGTTTGGAGGAAGCATAATCCCCATAATTTTCAAATCCATGATCAGAAAGCTGTTGCTTAAATACTTCACGCTCGATATCCAATTCTTTCCCTTTATCCGCAAAGCGCTTTTCGGCATCTTGCAATCTTGCGGTTTCAGCAGCATGCTTTTCCTTAACCGCTTGGAATCGCTGCTTTGCATCCTCTAGCCTTTTTAATAATCCTTCATAAAGACTTTTGGCAGAAGCAAGGGCCCGTTCATATTCCGGTGCTGAACGAAGATTCTCCGGGATCAGATTCATCATTCTCGTTAGGTTCGTGTTCTTTTCGGTAAATTTGACTGTTAAACTGCTCACCTCACCGGTCAAGTCCTGAATGGCATTTTGTAGTAAAAGTTTATCGGCTTCTCGTTTTTCTATTTTCATTTTGATGCTGTCGAGCTGCTGAATCTGCTCGTCCAGTTGTCTTTGCTGATTGACAAGTTGATTTTTGGCAGAAACAATTCCCAATTTTACATCCCGCACATTATTTTCGGTTAAATCGACGCGCTGTGCACGCATTTCTGCAAAAATCCCCTCTACTGTTTCCCTCTGACTTTTTTCGGCTGATAAATGTTCAAAATAATTTAACTCTGCCTTGGACTTTTCTTGTTCCAACAATGCGACCTGTTCCTTTGCCGCCTTTAAGTCCTTTTCATTAGGGATTTCTTCTTCCGAAAAAAGAGCTGGTGCCGGATGATGCTCCGAACCGCAAACCGGACAGGCTTCACCTGAATGCAGCTTTGCTGCAAGCAATGCGGCTTGACCATGACGCCATTTATTCTCCAACTCTTCCACAAGTTCTCTCGCATCCGAATACCTTGAAACAATGTTATCATATTGTCCCTTTACGGCCGTCAGGTTCTGACGTGCTTTTTGCCATTGTTGATTGGTCTTTTCATATTTATCGAAACGATCGAGCTCTAACTCCAGCATGCTAAGCTTCTGCTTATTTTCCAAGAAAATAAGCTGGCCCCTTTCAATTTCTGCCTTTTTCTCAAGGAGAACCTTCATTTGTTCTTCCAAGGATTGCAGATTTTTTTCGGCAGTATGATGGTTGTCATTCGCTTGCTTTAGATTACTCTCAAGCTCCGCGGCCTCCTTCGCCAATAAAGCAAACGCATAAACATCCTCTTTTATAGAAGATAATCGATTTGCTGCCTCCAGAGCAGCCTGGCGTTCGCCTTCACTATCAAGCTCTTTCTTCAGCTGTTGTTCACAAAGTGCCGATTGCTGTCCCAAGCTCTCTAGTTCGGCTGTTATCGTATTAACTGCTGCTTGAACCTGATCCAAATCACGTTTCAAACGGTGGCAGAGGTCCTCTTGGTGGGCAAGATTCACCGCTTTTAATGCTTTTTGAACCTGTATTTCTTTTTCAGAAAATACAGCTGCTTGTTCATCAAGACGTGTTTTCTGCAGCTTTAATTGCTCTTTTGTCTGTAGCTGTTTAAGGATCGCTTCCGCTTCAAAGACTTGAGCTTTAAGCTTATCCTGCTCGAGAATTTTTTCTTTTAAGGTTCGATCCAGCTCCGCAAGTCTTTCTGCCATGCCAGTAATTTCCTCCACTAGCAATGGCATCATGATCGTGTCATTCACACTGTCAGCATCAAGGAAACTGTGCAGCTCCTCATTCAAAACCGCATGAATCCGGCGAAGCGCCTCACTCCTTGCTTGAACTTGGTCTTCTACAGATTTCTTCAGCTCTGAGGCTTCTACCTTTAGCCTTTCTTCCACCAGTTTGTAAATCTGTGTATGGAATAGCCGCTGTAAAATGACTTCTTTGTCCTTGCTGTCCGACGTCAACAGCTTTCGAAATTCTCCCTGCGGAATCATTAAGATTTGCCGAAATTGGTTGCTGTCAATGAGCATAATTTCTTTAATTTTTTCATCCACATCACTGACTTTTGAAGCAATCAGCTTTTTCTCGCCAGTGTCATCAATTAAATATAGTTCCCCTTTTGCACCAATTTGCGTAAACCCATCGCCTTTTTCCTTCTTTTTCTGCTGCTGCGGTGAACGGGTGATAGAATACATTTTGTTTCGAAGGGAGAAGTCGAGTGAAACCTCGGTTAATAGCTCATCCTTGGCAAACTGACTGCGAAGCTCCGGCCCATTTCGGTCCTCACCGCTCGCTTTTCCATAAATCGCATAGCTGATGGCATCGAAAATCGTCGTTTTGCCTGCGCCTGTTTTTCCAGAAATGACAAACATGGTGCGGTTGCCAAGCTTCGCAAAATCAATCGTTTCGACCCCTGCATATGGACCAAACGCTTGCATCGTTAGTTTTATCGGCTTCATTTTACTCCCTCCTCCTTCAGCACCTTATCGATTACATCTGTCATTACGTTTTTTTTGTCATTCGTAAATTCAGCAGAAGTCATTTCATTATAAAATTGTTCGAATAACTCCAATTCGGATTTCTTATCGCTCCTAGCGGCATCGAAGGATTGTTTTTTCTTCAAGTCGATTAAATCCATTTTCCGCTCGAGGTGAAGGACATTGGGATAAACTTGGCGGAGCTTGTTGATCGGGTCCAATAAGGCTCCTTCATCTAACAAGGTGATTTTTAAATAATCGTGGAGCCGTTCTTTTTCATAAAAGCGGGGGTCCAGCAGCTCATCCAAATAGCCTTCAATCTCCCGCATATCATATGTCGGTGTAAGCGACCGATAGCGATGGGTAAATCCGCCTTTCTCATCCATTTCAATGATGGAGATTGACTTATTTTGCTTAGCTTCAGAAAAAGAATATTTTAATAATGAACCGGAATATTTTACTTTAGGATGATTAATGGCATCCGGACTATGCAGATGGCCCAGTGCGGTATAGGAAAATGGTTCAAACAGCTCCGCTCCGACACATCCGGAACCACCGACAGATAAAACTCGTTCAGAATCGGAGGTCTGACCGCCAAGTACAAAAGCATGTCCTACTAAAACGTTAGGCTCATTCGGATTTAATGTTTCTTCCATTCTGCCGATTAGTGCTTTCATTGCATCCTGATGGGAATGGATCGTGTCATCTTCTAAAAGCTGGCGGACCACACCAGGCTCCGCATATGGAACTAGATAGAAATTGACGCCGTTTATTTGAACAGGTTGAAATTGATTTGATAGTTTACCAGTTAAATAGAATTGGCTGTGCTTATACCAGGAGCTGCCAAACGAAAGCCGCTCGGCACTATCATGGTTTCCCGCAATCGCCACGATAGGAGTTTTAAGCTCAACGTTGATTTTAAATAGTATTTCATCCAGCAATTCCACCGCATCGGTTGGCGGTACGGAGCGATCATACAAATCGCCGGCAATCACAACTGCATCCGGCTGTTCTTCTGCGACAACTGCCGTAAATTGCTCAAGTACTTCCCGCTGGTTTTCTGTCATATAGATTCCATGTACCAATTTCCCTAAATGCCAATCGGCCGTATGAATAAATTTCATCCGCTTCACCCCATTATCAAAATTCCAATACTACTATTATAGCAAAATAAAATCCTTAAAGGCTTTGGAAATCCAAGAAATTACAGGAACCTATCAGATTTTAGGACAATAAAAAACAGCCTGGCAAAATACCAGGCTGTTATAATTGGTTTTGTCAAATTATTTCTTAGTTACGTTAGCAGCTTGTGGTCCACGAGCTCCTTCAACTACTTCGAAAGAAACTTCTTGACCTTCTTCTAAAGTTTTGAAACCTTCTGTTTGGATTGCAGAATAATGAACGAATACGTCGTTTCCGTCTTCAGCTTCGATGAATCCGAAACCTTTTTCTGAATTGAACCATTTTACTTTACCGTTTTTCATGTAAAAAAATCCTCCTATTGGCTTAAATCTAAGCCATGTGTAAAATTCACCAAATTACAACGTGATAGCTTTACTTTCATTTTCTTATCCAAACATCGGCAAAAACTTTGAACAAGCTTGTTACATAAATCTAATCTCGTGCAACGGCTGTTTAAAATTTAACATTTATAATGTAGAATGTCAAGAATCGAAAGGACGACATAAATCTACAATATTCTACGTTCTTTCCCTCATTCGCTCTGGCAGTTTTTGAATCGATTCAACGACCATATCCAGCTTTGCTTCAATACGGTAAAGCAAATAAAGTGTCACAACGATCGGGAAACCAACCTGGCTAATGACTGGAACGAGTTGTTCCATGTTAAGTACCTCCTCTCATTCTAGGTTTGAAAAAGAGACCGGCTTCGACTCGAAACCGGCCCCCTACATCTTAAACAATCTCATAATCTGTTACATTTCGTTCTACAATGCGGGCTCCTTTTGCTGAAACAAAGTCATCACCTCCTTTCACCTTCTATATAGATGAAACGAAGTGAAAAGGTCATGGTTTGAAAAAATAAAAGGGCAACTCGAGAAATTCATAAATCCGTCTATATTTGTCGAAAAATTTCTCGAACAAAATAAAAAACCGAAGAAATTAATTCTTCGGCAATGTTGATCCTTCTTCCTCATTGTCCTTAAACTTATCAAAAATCGAAATGGTATCGACTAGATGATTATTGAAAATCTGACGAGCCACGGCTAAAAGTTCAATAATCAACGGGTCTTTTAGGGTATAGATTACCTTATTTCCTTCCTTCGTCCCGGAAACAATATTTTTGGCTCGTAAAATCGTTAGCTGTTGTGAAACGGCAGAGCCTTCGCTCCCAACAAGGGTTTGAATTTCGTTCACATTTTTATCTCCTTCAGACAAAAGCTCTAAAATGCGGATTCTTAGTGGATGCGCAAGCGCTTTGAAAAATTCCGCCTTAAATTGCTGCATTTCCAGATTCAATTCCTCCACTCCTTTCTAGAAGGTAGCTGTTAACGTCTGCCTACCTTCTACAGCCCCAGAAGCAGATAATTTTGTACATTCTCTAAACGCAAAATGTTTACATCCCAAGCATTTATTTTTGTTTATCTGTTCAAGAGCAAATTGAATCGCCTCTCCGGTCGATTGAAAAAAATGTTCCTCACCGATGATTTGGTATAACCCGGTCTTTTTCAGAACCCCTTCCGGCTGAGCATTCAATCCTGATACCATTACTATACCACTTTTTGAAAAATGATGGACAATACTGGCTAAAATGGCTTCCCCTGTTGTATCCATAAACGGTACTTTACCCATTCGTAATAATAAAATTTTTGGCCTGTAATTGATGGTAGACATAATCGTTTTTTCAAAGGTTTGTGCCGCTCCGAAAAACAAAGGTCCCTCTACATTGAAAATACTGATTTGCGGACAATCATGGGTGTCCGTCACCATTTGTGTTTCGACCTTTTCATTCTTATGGAGTCGATTTGGCAATGCTTTGGCCGTTCTGGTCACATCGCTCATTCGTTTTACGAAAATGACCGCTGACATCACCAGTCCCACTTCTACCGCAGTTGTTAAATTCACAAAAACCGTTAATAAAAAAGTCACCAATAAAACGAGGGTGTCTGTAGATTTTGTTTTTAAAATATGGGAAAACACTTTTCTTTCACTCATGTTCCAGGCAACGACCATTAAAATGGGTGCCATACTGGCGAGTGGAATATAAGAAGCTTTTGGCGCAAAAAACATTAGGACAAGCAAAACGACTATTCCATGTATAATCCCGGATAACGGAGATACTGCCCCATTCTTAATATTTGTCGCAGTTCGAGCCAATGCGCCTGTTGCAGGAATCCCCCCAAAAAGCGGTGTAATCATGTTCGCAATCCCCTGCCCAATGAGCTCCTTATTGCTGTTATGCCGGCTATTGGTCATTCCGTCTGCCACAACTGCTGATAGCAATGATTCGATTCCTCCAAGCATCGCAATAACGAAAGCGGGTTTCAACAATTTGACAATCGTTTGGGTATTTAAGCTTGGAATGTGCATAGACGGCAGGTTACTTGAGATTTCACCGTAGGCGGTTCCAATTGTCGCGACATGTCCGGGATAAAATAGCGATGCGGCCATAGTTGAAATCACTAATCCAATTAATGGCCCGGGGATTTTCGGTGCCACTTTTGGAGTTAAAATGATCATTACTAAACAAATAAGTGCGGTAACCATACTGTAAAAATTAATTGTACCTAAATGAATAAAGATTTCCTTGACGTTAAGAATAAATTCCTCATGCCGCTTAATCCCTGATAATCCAAGAAAACTGGCTATTTGTCCTGTAAAGATTGTCACCGCAATACCTGTTGTAAATCCAATGGTAACAGGTCTGGGAATATACTTGATTAATGAACCTAACTTAAACATCCCCATTAACAAGAGCATGATTCCCGCTAAGAACCCTGCTATTAGTAGATTTTCATAACCGTAAGTCATCACAATCCCGAACAAAATGGGAATAAAGGCGCCTGTTGGACCGCCAATTTGATATTTCGAGCCCCCTAATAATGATATAAGGGTCCCTGCCACAATCGTTGTATAGATTCCATACTCCGGTTTCACCCCGGAAGCAATAGCGAACGCCATACCAAGAGGTATTGCAATGACACCGACAATCAAGCCTGAAACGAGATCTTTCGGTACACTTCTTAAAGAATACGGATGGAATCTTTTGTCAATAAACATATACACCCTTCTTATCTTTTTATTTTTGTATATCTGATTATTTGAATATAGAATAATAGATAAAATATAACAATACTTTTTTCAAAAAAATTTTGTTTGTTTTCATCATTAGATTGTGTTACAATAACTGAGCGATGAGCTGAGTTGTGTAAGCCGAAGAACATTCCTTAATGGAACACACAATGTGGAGTGTGGTTCTTCGCCTCAATACGCGAGAAGACGCCTGATATCAGGCGTCTTTTTTATTTAATAAATGATTGGAACTTTTTCCCTTTATATTTTAAAATTAACATGCAAGGGAGAATTAGGGAAAATCGGAGGGATGAAAATGAATAACCACGAGATCGATTTCAAGATTTATGGCGATGACATGCAGTTTGTTGAAGTAGAGTTAGACCCACAGGAAACGGTGGTCGCAGAAGCTGGTGGTTTCATGATGATGGAAGATGATATACATATGGAAACGATTTTCGGTGATGGGAGCGGTAGCGGTGGTAGCGGACTTATGGGCAAGCTCTTCAGTGCTGGCAGACGTGTCCTTACCGGGGAAAGCTTATTCATGACCACCTTCACCAATCAAGGCAGAGGGAAGAAACGGGTTTCCTTTGCAGCCCCCTATCCCGGGAAGGTCATTCCCATGGACTTAACCCAATATGGCGGCAAAATCATCTGTCAAAAGGATGCGTTTCTCGCAGCAGCAAAGGGGGTTTCCGTCGGGATTGAATTCCAACGCAAATTGGGCGTAGGATTTTTCGGCGGCGAAGGATTTATCATGCAAAAGCTAGAAGGAGACGGTATGTGTTTCATTCATGCAGGTGGAACGATTATTCGTAAGGAACTATTACCAGGTCAAAGTTTACGGGTTGATACTGGCTGTTTAGTAGCCATGACCAGTGGGGTCAGCTATGACATTGAATGGGTTAAGGGAGTTAAAACGGCTCTGTTTGGCGGTGAGGGCTTATTCTTTGCCACCCTTCGCGGCCCTGGCTCCGTTTGGATTCAATCGCTGCCATTCAGCCGTCTTGCCAGCCGCGTATTTGCCGCAGCACCGTCACGAGGTGGAGCAAAGGATGAAGGCAGTTCCTTGAAAGGGATATTTGATTTATTTAGCGGGGATTGATTTTTTCATACTTTAAAGTGGCAGGGTCGTTTGACCCTGTTTTTTTCTACTAAGTTTTCCTCAAGCAACTTCTTCAAGGACACTTCTCCCTGCTTTTTGACCGCAAGTGACCTCGAACACCTTCTTCAAGGACACTTCCCTTCCTTTTTTGACCCCAAGTGTCCTCGAGCACCTTCTTCAAGGACACTTCCCTTCCTTTTTTGACCCCAAGTGTCCTCGAGCACCTTCTTCAAGGACACTTCCCTTCCTTTTTTGACCCCAAATATCCTCGAATGCCTTCTTCAAGGACACTTCCCTATCTTTTTTGAACCCAAGTATCCTCGAGTGCCTTCTTTAAGGACACTTCCCCTGCTTTTTGACCGCAAGTGTCCTCGAGACGCATCTTTAAGGATACTCTCAACTTTGTATGTTCCTATGAAACCTAATTGAATTTTTAAAACTGAGATTATCTCTGTTTCCTGCGGATTTTCTCAATTACATTCTCGAGATCATCCGGGCGTAAAAACTCAATTGGCGAAAAGCCTTTTTCGAAAACGACCGAATCCGCTTCTACCATTAATAGATACTTCCCGTTCACCTTTGCCAAATGAATGGTATCACCAAAATCGGCCAGCAGTCCTTTCACGGAAACGTGGTCCAGCTTCATTTTCAATTCGAGTTCCGGCGTGTGCTCAACAATTTGCGCGGCAGCTTCAATCACCTGCTCGGTTTCAAACCGTTCCTGAAGCTCTCGCTTTTCACTAGCCGCCCAAATTTCCATCGCCCCTTCAAACTGTTCGCGTTCCTCACTCTCCGGCTCAAAAGCTTCCTCTATATGCCCTTTCACCATTTCAAGAACCTGCGTTTTGACAATTTCAGGCATCGATTGCGCATATTCCACATACTTTAAAAAATCCTCAAAGTATCGGGCATGGGATGACTGATTAATCTTCAGTTCTTGCTCTTCGAGAATTCCTTCCTCCGGCATATAGGGATATTGGATCGATTTCATATTTTTCGTGGTAATCGCCATTTCTACATGGCGAATCAACGTGGACTCGTCGGAAATCGAGGCCACTTTTGGTTCAAAATCGCATTTTAATATAAACACAAAGGGATCATCAAAATAGCGTGCCAGCTTGGCAGTGGCAACCAAAAATACCCCGCCCCGAACGGCACTTGTATTTAAATAAGTATTAACAAATTTTTCAGCCTCTTCTTGAAATGCATCCTTAGAGTCTGCAAAACGAGTTCTTGAAAATAGATTATAGTTTGGATTTGAAGTGATATCATGCCCTTCTTCAACAACAAAATAGCCGATTTTCGTTGGGACCTCTTCCGTTTTCGGATGGCGCTCCACCTTCCGTTTAACGATTTTCGCGAATTCCCCGTCAAGAAATTCCTTTAATGGACTCTCTTCATACTCGGCTTCATTCATAGTTTGAAAATGTTTATATCGTTTATCGGCCTGCTCTCCCTTGCCTTCGACTTGAATCACAAAAAATGATAAATACTGTATTTGAAAGTCCATCCTATTCACCCTGTTTTCTTAAAATTGACTATACAAGTATATTGAAGGGATAGAAATAAAGTCAAACAGATTTTTACCGTATAGAATAGAAAAAGACCTATTCCTTATCAATAGGCCTTTTCATAACCATTATCTTAGATCCAATTCTTTTAGCTTTTGCTTTACTTGTTCTTTTTTCAAACTATAGGATTGCCACGGATGATAGGTGCCCGGTGCTTCATAAAAACGATGCACTAAAATCGATTTCAAACCCGGCACATTTTTATCCTTCTGGTAAAGTTCAATTAATCCGATTACGCCTGTAGAGGATAAATCGTTCATATATTGAAGATCAATTTTTCCAGTCTGTTCATAACGGGCGATATTTTCCTTCACAACAATTCTATCCAAATTAATCATATTTATCGATGTATAGTAGATGAGGGCCGTTATAAAATAGAAATGGAATAGTGACAGCTTTTCTATCCAAATTTTGATTAACGTGTAGATTAAGATGACGACGAGAAAAATCATGAACGAATGCGATAACACCCTAATAAACGAGAACCCATATGCTTCCTCATAAAGGCTTAAGCGGAGGAAAGCTGAGCCCAGCATAATAAAGCTCGCGAGAATAAGGAAAGTTAGTAAAATTTGAATCAACCGTTTTGTAACACTTGTTCCTTGACCAACATACGACAAGACTGTAACCGTAATAGACAGATTGATTAAAGAGACAAATAAAAGCTCAAAAAACCCTTTCCTTGCGTATTCTGCATAAGTAAATTCCCCCTGAAGGGTACCGCTGAAAAAATATTTGAATTGGACGACTGTAAATAACAAGTAGACAATATTAATTAAAACGAGAACGGTAATGGCGATTACCGCATCCGCTTTAAACATTTGGATACTTGATGGACGATTGATCACTTTTATTTGTTTATGGAAAAGAACTTGCAAGAAACCAAAGAAGCCAAAAGTATAGATTAGAATCACAATCAACCTTATAATCATTTCCGCTTTAACAGCTTTAAAAAATTGAGGGATCCCCCCCACTAACTTTTCAAACTGGGAATCGGCTGTCATTAATAAATATAGGACAACCATCAGGACGGGTATCGAAATCAAAACCCCAATTAATACTTTTTTCCAAACTAAAAATTGGCTTTCACTACCCTCCTGTTTTAAACCTTTCCCAAACAAGGCGGCAAAGGCGGCGTTATACTTTATCGCCTCCAAAAAGCGTGAGAAAATATATAAAATAAAGGCGAGCTGATTCCATGCCATTAATTTCGGCCCTGTTACCACGATAAGATGAAAAATGACTAACCCGGGAATAACCAGTCTATTCAATGCATTAAAAGCTTCATTATCTTGAAAGTAATAATTAGCAGAAAGCAGCCAAATACAAATGAGGACAAGGTATCCAAAGCGTTGATGGGAAAAAGGAAAACGGCGATATCTAATGAAAAATGCAGTGTAAAAGGAAAAGATAAACACAATATACGAAATTCCGATTTCGCCATGAAAAAAGGCTTCTTCTGCCAAAATACCAAGTAATAAGCAACAAACTAAAAACAACCAATCTGATCTGTTAATTTTCGTTTCCATTATTCATCCCTCTTTTTATAAAGAATTTCTATATACATAGTTTTTCTAGGTAATTAAGCAAAAAAAACTGCTTATATCGAAGCTTTCTTTCCCCAGCGATAGCCAATCAAACTAACTGGATAAAGAATAATAGTAAAAAAGATACAAGCAAGAATGAAAGTCTTTGTTAACAATGGAGCAAACCATGAATGGGGAATAATTTCAAAAACCGTTAAAATCATTAAGACTAGATTTGGAATAATGGATAGGAGAAATGTCTTTTTTAATAAATGCCTCCCCCTATGCCCAAACCCTTTGCCAATTTCATAGCCAAGCAATGCCCAAAAGAACAAATAAATAAAGGCAATTAAAGTTGGGATTGCGGTCAATTGGCTCCATATCATCGATAGCCATTCCCATTGATATAGATTATGGGCCAATGTCAGCAGGCTGCCACCACCGAAAAAGAGAATATTGATAAGGATAAATAGCCATTTCATATTGCTCGGTGTGACTGCTAGTTCTTCTTTCCACATCGCGGCAATCTCTCGTGGACTCCCAAGCCGTGTGATGATTCGTTCCATTACGGCTTCATCCTGCGTACAATCATAGGATTCCATTAATATTTCATCGATATGGCTCTCATACTCACGAAGAATATTCTCTTTATCCTGGTGGTTTCCTAATCCGATCGACAGTTCCTCAAGGAACCTATTCTTCTGCCGTTCCATGATTGGTTCTCCCCATTACCTTGTTCATAACTTTAACGAAGTCCTGCCATTCCCGGGTTTTTTCTCTTAATACTTCCTTCCCGGCATCTGTGATTCGGTAATACTTTCTGGCTGGACCTTTTTCCTGCTCACGCCAATAACAATCAATGTATTCTTGTTTTTCTAGTTTGTGTAAGGCTGGATAGAGGGTTCCTTCTTTGACACTAAAGCCATTGTCACTTCGTTTTTCGAGTTCCTTCACTAATTCATAGCCGTACATGTCTCTTTCATTTAATAGCTGCAGCAGGATTAATGATGTACTGCCTTTTACCAGTTCGCGGTTAAACATCTTATCACCTACCTAGTTTTTTTAGGTATATAGAAATTCTACCTCAGTAATATTTACTTGTAAAGTATTCCAAAGAAAAAAAAACAGTGACGAATCGCCACTGTTCTTTATTTTTTAGTCTGGTTTTTAATGTATTGGTTTCGTTCGCCGCCATCTGAGAGTTCTTCGGAAAATTCGTGTTCTGCTTTTTCCCCTAGGAACATTTCAGATGAGCGGATCGTTTTTGATGGTAAATTATTATTGGCTGCCGCCTGTTCATTCCATTTTCCCATAAAATCACCTCAGACTTATTATTGATAAAGCGATATGATTTTATTTATAAGAAAACCAAGCGTCTATATAATCATTTTCTTATTGGATTGTAAATGAATTTCTTGCTCCCCTAAGTCCTCCTGCTCACGATTCTTTTTAATTTTGAAATGATAAATTAAATAGCAAGCAACCGTAAATGGAACACCACAATACAGGGCAATTCGCTGTTCTGGATCGAATGCTAGGCTTAATAGGACGATGATGTTTAAAGTAAGACCCAAAATCGGCAGGAATGGGAAAAGCGGTGTTTTAAATTTAAGATCGGCGATATTTCCACCTTCACGGATGAATTTTCTACGGAAGGCAATCTGGGAAGCAGTTATGGAAATCCACCCCACCTGTGCCCCAAGTCCTGCAACGGAAATGAGCCAAACAAATACAGTATTTGCTGCCACAACACTGGATAAAAGAGATAAAAAGGCAATCGCCATCGTAATAAATAGGGCATTTAGCGGAACGCCTCTTTTGGATAATTTGGTCAGTTTTGTACTTGCCATCTTCTCCTTTGACATCGCATAAAGCATACGGGTAGCAGCATAGAGGCCAGAGTTTGCAACAGAAAGTAATGCCGTTAAAATGACAAAGTTCATAATGTCGGCTGCATACGGAATCCCAATACTATCAAACACCATAACAAACGGACTTTCAATAACGCCGGCTTTCTTCATCGGAATTAAACTGGATAGAACAAAAATGGCTAAGACAAAGAAGAAAAGTGTACGCCAAACTGTTTGTCTAATGGATTTTGGAATGGTTTTTTCAGGCTCTTCACTCTCGCCCGCTGCAATCCCGATTAATTCTGTTCCTTGGAAGGAAAAGTTGACGGTAATCATGGTCATGATTAAAGCAATGAACCCATGCGGCAGGAGACCATGTGCAGTGAAATTTGAGAAAAACGGTGCAGCCTGTCCGCCTTTCATATGGACGACACCAAACATGGCCGCCGCACCAAGGACAATAAACGCGATAATGGCAAAAATTTTAATGCTCGAAAACCAGAATTCTGTTTCCCCAAAGGCCTTTGCGGAGAGTGCATTTAATGCGAAAAGAACGGCTCCGAAAATCAGGCACCACATCCAAATCGGTGAATGTGGAAACCATCTTTGCATCTGATTACCCGCAGATAATAACTCAAGAGCAACTGTAACAGCCCATCCGAGCCAATATAGCCAGCCAAGAGCAAAACCCGTGCCAGGGCCAATAAATTTTGTCGTGTACGTTTGAAATGAACCTGATACAGGCATGGCCACAGACAATTCACCCAGACAAACCATGGTCAAAAACATGATAAAGCCGCCAACGATATAAGAAAGGACAGCACCGGCCGGTCCGGCATGCGAAATCGTATAGCCTGAACCCAAGAAAAGTCCTGATCCGATTACTCCTCCAAGCGAGATCATGAATAAGTGCCTTGCCTTCATCGTCCTTTGTAACTCTTGTGTGTTGTTCTGTTGTAAATTCATCGAATATCCCCTTTCATCCCCTTTTAGTGAACACGCTTTCATTATTTTGGAAAAATGCGATAATTATTTCAGTAAAACGAATTCCCTCCGAATCCTCGCCTATGAAAGAATAATGTAATTGTGACATATTTGCAACAAATAAATTCTTTCGAAATTATCACTATTTTCTATTAATATTATTGCAAGTTCCATGCCAACTTTAAAATGCCTACTTATGAACATTTTACGAACATTCATGCAAATTTTTTTTGCATAATCACCAAATATTTTGCTCTTTTAAAGCAAAAAAAATGCCCTTCTCGAAAAAAGAGAAGAGCGTTTTGTACTATAATAAAAATATTTTATACCCATCCACGGAAACGAGAAGCTTCCGCTACTTTTCTAATCCCTACCATGTAAGCGGCTAAGCGCATATCCACATGATGGGTTTGGGCAGTTTGGTAAATGTTTTCGAAGGATTCAACCATTACTTTCTCGAGTTTTTCCTCCACTTCTGCTTCTGACCAATAATAGCCTTGGTTATTTTGTACCCATTCAAAATATGATACCGTTACACCGCCAGCGCTTGCAAGAATATCCGGAACAAGGAGAACATCGCGTTCAGATAGAATTTTTGTCGCCTCTAGAGTTGTTGGTCCGTTCGCTGCTTCAACAATAATGGAAGCTTTTATCTTGTCTGCATTATGTGCGGTAATTTGGTTCGAAATAGCTGCAGGAACAAGAATATCACATTCTAATTCAAGTACTTCTTCATTTGTAATAGTATTATCAAATAGTTTTGAGAATGTTCCATAACTATCTCTTCTATCTAAAAGGTAATTAATGTCCAGACCATTTGGATCATATATGCCGCCATAAACATCTGATACACCAACCACTTTCGCACCTGCATCATGCATAAACTTTGCAAGATAGCTCCCCGCATTACCAAAGCCCTGAATAACAACACGTGCGCCCTGTAATGCGATCCCCTTTTTCTTAACAGCTTCTTTTATACACATCGTTACGCCGCTTGCCGTTGCTGTTTCACGTCCTTGTGATCCGCCAAGCACAATTGGCTTACCTGTGATAAATCCTGGTGAATCAAATTCACGTAAACGGCTGTATTCATCCATCATCCAAGCCATGATTTGCGAGTTCGTATAGACATCCGGTGCCGGAATATCCTTAGTTGGTCCAACGACTTGGCTGATAGCACGGACATATCCGCGGCTTAAACGTTCCAGCTCTCTGAAGGACATTTTCTTCGGGTCGCAAATAATTCCGCCTTTTCCTCCGCCATAAGGAAGATTGGTAATCCCGCATTTTAAGCTCATCCAAATGGAAAGAGCTTTTACTTCTTCTTCATTTACCTCAGGATGGAAACGGACTCCTCCTTTGGTTGGTCCCACGGCATCATTATGCTGAGAGCGGTAACCTGTGAAAACCTGTACCGTTCCGTCATCCATTCTGACAGGGATGCGAACCGTTAACAAGCGGATAGGTTCTTTTAATAACTCATACATTTCATGATTGTAGCCCAATTTTGCCAGCGCTTTTTGGATCACAGTTTGTGTTGAGTAAAATAAGTTTAAGGATTCCTCTTCTTGTTTTTGTTCCTTTGCCATATTTTCTTGCACTGTCGTAACGGTCATGGTTGACACCTCATATTAGTAGTAGTTTTAGGATAATACTTTAATAATTTTTTCGATTGCCCAGTCAATTTCCTCTTTTGAAATAATCAATGGAGGAGCAAAGCGAATTACAGTATCATGAGTTTCCTTACATAATAAGCCCTCTTCTTTTAATTTTTCGCAATAGGCCCGAGCTTCTTCTGTTAATTCAACCCCAATAAACAGCCCTCTTCCTCTAACTTCTTTTACGATTGGATTTTCGATTGTTTTTAACTGTTGAAGGAAATAGGCACCTAATTCTAAAGAACGTTCTGCTAATTTCTCTTCTTCTAAAACCTCTAAAGCTGCGACAGATACGGCGCATGCCAGTGGATTTCCGCCAAAGGTTGAACCGTGCGAGCCTGGATTAAATACGCCTAAAATATCAGAATTTGCCACTACACAAGAGATTGGGAATACCCCTCCACCAAGTGCTTTTCCTAAAATCAACATGTCAGGTATAACATTTTCCCAATCGCAGGCGAACATTTTGCCCGTACGTGCCAAGCCTGCTTGAATTTCATCTGCAATAAATAGAACATTGTTTTCTTTACACAATTCGGAAGCTGCTTTTAGGAATCCTTTAGGCGGAATGATGATCCCTGCTTCCCCTTGAATCGGCTCGATTAAAAACGCAGCCGTATTTGGAGTGATGGCCGCTTCTAATGCTTCAAGGTCTCCGTAAGGAACTAATTTAATGCCGGGAAGCATTGGTCCAAATCCACGCTTATATTCCGGGTCAGACGATAAGGAAACAGCCCCCATCGTACGTCCATGGAAGTTCCCGATACAGGCAATGATTTCCGCTTGGTCAGCTTCGATCCCTTTCACATCATAACCCCAACGGCGGGCAGCTTTTAGTGCTGTCTCAACGGCTTCTGCCCCCGTATTCATTGGCAGGACCATGTCTTTATTGGTTAATGTGCTCACTTTTTCATACCAAGGACCCAGTTGATCACTGTGGAATGCGCGTGATGTTAACGTTACTTTATCCGCTTGATCTTTTAAGGCTTGGATAATTTTCGGATGACGGTGGCCTTGGTTAACCGCTGAATAAGCACTAAGCATATCCATATAACGATTTCCTTCCGGGCTTTCTACCCACACCCCTTCTGCTTTTGCAATAACGATTGGCAGCGGATGGTAATTATTCGCACCGTATTTTTGAGTTTGTTCAATAATGGTTGTTGTTTTTGACATTGAAGTGGCAGTCATGTAATTTCCTCCTTATATTCAATCCACCAATTTTTAATGCAATTTTCATGCCAAAATATTTTTTGCTTTTTGTAAGGGTTTTCGGTTTTTATCCGCCATGCAATTTTGCGCAAAATTATTTTTTTCTACCTCTAACGCAAAATTATTTTGCATTAATAGTTTTCTAAGGTTAAAATGATTTGTAACTGATATGAACAAGGGGTATAGGGGATCATGGATAAACCGATTAAAAGCATTCAAAATTTGCAATTTATCAATCAAATGTACCAGCGCATTTTAGATGAAGTGGATGTAGGTGTACATGCGGTAGATGAAAGCGGAAAAACGATTATCTATAACAAAAAAATGATGCAAATGGAGTCAATGGATATCCAGGATGTTATTAATAAGAACTTATTAGATGTATTTCGATTTAAAGACAATCAAACGTCTACTCTCGTAAAGGCCTTAAAGAACGGGAAAGAAACCAATAACGTCAAACAAACCTATTTTAATAACAAAGGCCGTGAAATCACAACGATCAACAATACCATCCCGATTTATCATCAACAAAAAATCCAGGGAGCGGTGGAAATTGCACATGATGTCACTAAACTTGAGCGTTTAATGAAGGGAAACATAAACGCCAAAGGCACGCCGCGATTTACGTTTGACAGCATCATTGGAACCAGTCCAGCCATTAAGGATGTCATTAAAGGGGCTGAGCGCGCCACTAGAACCTCCTCCTATGTCCTAATCGTTGGAGATACTGGGACGGGGAAAGAACTCTTTGCCCAAAGCATCCATAACGGCAGCAGCAGACTTGCAGGTCCCTTTATTTCACAGAATTGTGCCGCCTTACCAGATAATTTAATTGAAAGCCTTCTTTTTGGTACGAAACGAGGGGCCTTTACGGGGGCAATCGATTCACCAGGATTATTCGAGCAGGCCAATGGCGGAACATTGCTGCTGGATGAAATCAATTCATTGAATTTAAATCTTCAGGCAAAATTGCTGCGAGTCCTTCAGGAAAAAACCATTCGGCGGATTGGTGATACGAAGGACACCCCTGTTGATGTCCGTGTGATTGCCAATATTAACGAGGATCCGATTGATGCGATCGCCAATAACCATTTGCGCAAAGACCTTTATTATCGCCTTGGAGTTGTAACCATTTTCCTTCCGCCTTTAAGAGAACGAAAAGAAGATATCCCTCTTTTGGTGCAGCATTTTATTGAAAAATATAATGAGCTTTTTCAAATGAATGTACAGGGTTTACATGAAGAGGTTAAACAGTCCTTCCTGGAGTATGATTGGCATGGGAATGTACGTGAGTTGGAACATATTATTGAAGCAGCCATGAATATCATGATGGATGAAGAGTACATTCGGTACTCGCATCTCCCTTACCAATATCGTAATAAAATGCAATTAAAAGAAAGAATGATTCCCCTTTCCATGGTGGATACCTTTATCTCCGAAAGCGATGAAACATCCGTTCCCCTGAAGGAACAAATGGAGTTATTTGAGAAGTCCTATATCGAGCATGTGTTAAAAAAGAATGATTTCAATATCTCCCGAACGGCAAAATTACTTGGCTTAAGCCGCCAAAGTCTGCAGTATCGAATGAAAAAATTAGAACTAAATACGAATGATTTGAATTAAAAAACCGCGAAGTGCTTTCGCGGCTTTTTATTTATGCCCAGATTATTTTTCACCAGCATGAAAAGGACAGCATAATATATAGAAATATACTCTACAAAAGATTCATCCACGAAATCTTATCCCCTGCATTGAATCAAAAAATACTAGCATAAAAATTCCATTTTTACTCAATACTATGAAAAAGCCGAGGTGATAGAAATGGGATTACTGAACTCTTATAATCAATGGAGAGAAACCAGACAGCAAAATCATATTTCCAATATGAAAGACCAGGGGAAATGTCCGGATTGCCAAGGCAGAGGCTATACCGTATACCCCTATAACGAATTCGCCTATTTCAACTCTTTTGAATGTCCAGGCTGTCAAGGCAGCGGCTCCTATTCCGATTGGGAGGAAATGCAGTAAATCATGAAAAACCGCTACTTTTAATGTAAGCGGTTTTTTTAGTGATTTTAAACCTGGAATATTTAGATAACCTTTAGGGAAAAAGAAGCCATAGGGATTATATTTTTTCCGGAGGTGTAAAAATGACGGTTTATGTTTACCAGACGTTTGATGTAAAACAGGATAAATTTAAAGAAGCCATCGATAATTTGAAGGAAATTAAAAAGTTTCGGAATGAGAATTACAACCAATCTGTTGAAATTTTAACCCCTGTTTCAGGCAAGGATCATACATATGCTCTTCTAACCACTTATGAAGGTTTGGCAGAAATGGAGTTACAAAACAAGAAGCTTTTTGAGGATGAGGAGTATTTAAAATTAATCGGTGATTTTTTTCTGGAAAATATTATTCAAGGCAGTTTATATACGCAAATTTATCGTACCATTAATGGAAAGAAATAGCATTATATTGAATACATAAACCTAATAGATAAAGGACAGTCTATTATTAAAAATAGCTGTCTTTTCTATTAAAATGTATCCTTCCATCTTTATTAGTGATATGATTTTCATCGAGATTATTTTTAACAACAACAAGGATGGATGAACGTGAAAAAACTTCTTATATACTCCCTTTTTTCCATGACCTTGCTTTCTGGCTGCAGTTTAAAGGAAGCGAGTGCTAAAATGAGCTCAGATGTGAAACCAACAATCCATTCTAAGGAAGTCAGCTTACGGTCTTCTTCGGAAATAAATGAAAAACCTGTAAAAGAAACCGCCAAAAATTTATTATTCCACCCTACGGCTGAAATAGCTATTAGTCCTATTCATTATGATTCTACTAGTTTAACTCTATCAACAATTAATAGAGAGGATTCGTATGCAAAAATAGATTACCATATTTGGCGAACTGCCGATGGACCGGAAAGCATGAAGAAGTTTTTTTCGGACCAAATACAGACGGATTTTTCATTCTTATTTCATTTAAACGAATTTTTAGACAAACGCGGCGAATATCAGGTGGAAGCGTATGGTGTAAAGGCTGACGGTAATGAAGAGCTTCTCGCCAAGTCCACCTTTACCTTTCAACAGCATGTCCCCATTCTCATGTATCATGCTATCGATGATTATCACGGGAAAGGTTTAAGAGAATTGTTCGTAACACCAGCCAATTTTGAAGCACAAATGAGCTATTTGAAGGAAAATGGATATACGTTACTTTCCTTTGAACATTTTGGCGAAATCAATAAAGTAAACAAACCTGTTCTTGTTACCTTTGATGATGGCATGAAAAATAATTTAAAGGCCTTCCGGATTCTACAAAACTTGCAGGATGACCATTTTCATCCTGTTGCAACAGAATTTGCCATCGCTGGTTCAATTGATCAGAACTCTAGTCACCTTTCGAGTTCTGATTTAAAAGAAATGTCGGACTCTGGGATTTTTTCCATTCAAGATCATACGATGACTCACGCAGAGCTTCCGAAGGTAACCGATTATTATTACGAACTGGAAGCATCCAAGGAAAAAATCGAACAAATTACAGGCAAACCGGTCATAGCCATTGCCTATCCATCAGGCCGTTTTAATGACAATGTTCTGGCAGAAACTAATAAATATTATCAATATGCGGTAACAACAAAGCCTGGGCAATTTATTGAAAAGGGTATTCCAGATGAAATGCTGTTAATCCATCGTGTTCGTATTTCTTATTCCACAACGCTCAATCAATTTGCTGCAATGGTGCATTCAAGATAAAACAATGAGGATGACTCTGAGAGTCATCCTCATTGTTTTAGAGAGGGTTCGGGCACCAATTCCTTGATTAATTACTTACAGATGATTGGTTGTATTTTCGTAATAGTTGTCCAAAAAGTTGGCTTTCCTCATCGGTCCAGTCTTTTATGACTTGCCCTATTCTCTCACAACGGGCCATCTGGTGTTCATCAAATTCTTTTTTTCCTAATTCTGTAATTTGCAATGTGTAGGCCCTGCCATCAAGAGGATCTTGAATTCTATATACATATCCCTTTTGCTCTAAAGCTGCTGTTTGTCTGCTGATGGTTGATATATCCAGTTGAAACTCATCCGCAAGTATTTTAACTCCAGCCGGACCTTGGGAAATAATGCGATATAATAATAGATACGCTGATCGATCAAGATGTCCGATTTTCCTGCTTGCTGAAGTGACGCGGCGAAGCAGAACCGCTAATTCAAGATCAATGGTTTCTAAGGCATTTTCCTTCATCCATTTCACCTCATTTTATCCATTCTTATCAACATGTTACCATATAGTTATTTTTTTTAAAGAGATATCTATTAGGACTTGTTTTATTCCTCATCAATTGGAATACACTATTGACATAGGAATAGATAGTTGTATAATACAAACATATACTTTTATTATACAACTTTTTAAAATGGGGGATTTTTATGCAAGCGCATGAAATTATGGTTGGCCATGTACAAAAGGTTAAAGAAGACGATACGGTACGGGTGGTGATTGAAAAATTTATTGAACATGGAATCAGCGGACTGCCTGTTGTCAATAATCGAAATGAAATTGTCGGTTATATCAGTGATGGTGATATTTTGCGCTATATTGGCAAGCATGAGGATCGCATTGTTGATTCTTTTTATTATGCTTTCGTGATCAAAGGCGATAATGAGGAGTTTGAAGAAAGAGAACAAAGGTTACTTGGTTTAAATGTTATGGAAATCGCGAAAAAGAAAGTCTATAAAGTTTCATGGAATGAAGAAATGGAAAACATCGCAGCGATTTTAGGAAAAAAACAAATAAAAAAAGTCCCGGTGGAACGGAATGGGGTATTAGTCGGGATTATCAGCCGCGGCGATGTGATCAGAAATTCATTTAAATCCTTCTTATAATTTTGCCTTCATTTCACCGAAAATAAAAGATAAAAACTAAAAGGGTAAGGGAATAATATAACAAAGGGGAGTTATAAGAATGTCATCCAATCCACAATCAATGGCCTCCGGGTCTGAAGATATAGTGTCATCATCCAATAGCAAATCAAGTTTATTAAGCCAGCCTCGCGCTGTTTGGGCTGTATTTTTTGCTTGTATTATCGCTTTCATGGGGCTTGGCCTGGTAGACCCAATCCTCGTTACAATTTCTAAACAGCTGCATGCGACGCCTAGTCAAACCACTCTGCTTTTCACCAGCTATAATGCCGTTATGGCCGTAGCCATGCTCATTACCGGAATGATTTCTTCACGGCTGGGTATTAAGTGGACACTTCTTTGCGGGATTATTATCATCGCAGTCTTTTCAGCTCTTGGAGGTGCCTCTAATAATATCTGGGCACTTGTTGGATTACGAGGCGGATGGGGCCTTGGAAACGCCCTTTTTGTTGCCACTGCCTTAGCAGCTATTGTTTCATTATCAAAAAGCGGCACAGCAAAAGCGATTATTTTATACGAAGCGGCTATCGGCATGGGAATATCCGTCGGACCCCTTTTAGGAGGATGGCTTGGCGGCATGTCATGGAGAGGCCCGTTCCTTGGAGTCGCTTCCTTAATGGTAGTAGCTTTTATTGGTCTTATCACGTTAATGCCAAATTCTAAACAACAAAATGTTACGCAAACAAAACAATCGATTAAAGAGCCTTTCCGTGCCTTAAAACATAGAGCATTATTAGTTTTTGGAATTGGAGCAGCTTTATATAATTTTGGTTTCTTTACGTTATTGGCGTACGCTCCGTTTGTTATGGGGCTTGATGAACATGGAATCGGCTTTGTATTCCTTGGATGGGGGATTTTATTGGCTATCACTTCTGTGTTTATGGCACCGATTCTTCAAAGAAACTTTGGAACAGTTAAATCAATGTGTATCATGTTAACTCTATTTGCTGCACTCCTTCTTGCTATGGGAATTTGGACTTCCACACAATGGGTAATTATTACAGCCGTTATTTTAGCAGGGGCCATGCTAGGGAATAATAATACACTTATTACGACAGCGGTAATGAATTCTGCACCGGTTGCTAGATCTACCGCATCTGCTGCCTACAGCTTCCTTCGCTTTATTGGCGGGGCAATTGCTCCTTATTTTGCTGGTAAGCTGGCTGAATGGTATAACCCAAGTACCCCTTTCATTGTAGGCGCCGGGTTTGTCCTTCTTTCAGTTGTATTTATTGGGCTAAATCATAAACATATCAAACATGTCGATTCTGTTGAATCAGGACATTAACATCAAAAAAGGCGAACAGTCAGGAGACTGTTCGCCTTTTTATTATTATTTTACTTTATTAGCGAGTTCTTTTAGTGCTGCGGTTAGTTGATTGTTTAATTTGCTCAATGCTGCTTTATCAAGTGTAGCAGCTTTAGAGCCGGCAATGGTTGGGTCAAGATACTTTTCGACTTTTCCATATAAATCTTTATTGTCCTTTTTCACATCATCTTCAAATGAAGACCATTGATCTTCCAGCGTTGGTCCAACTTTTTGTACTGTTGCTTGATCGCCGCTTTCAATGGCTTTCGATAATTGTGATGTTGTATCCAACATTTTATTTACACCATCTGAAACCTTGTTACTGGTTGAACTGCAGCCTGCTAATACGAATACTGCTGCAAGTAGTACGGCTAAGATCATTGAAGTTAACTTCTTCATGAAATATTCCCTGCTTTCTCTTTTTAATTATTATTTGCTGCTACTACACTTTTTCCTTTATATTTCTTCAAGACAATAATGAATGCAGCTGCAATAATAAGGATCACTTGAGGAACCACACTTTCCCACGATGGGTATAGTGCAAAAAACTCAACACTTGGGATACTCTGCACATTTGTTGTCGGAATAAACCCAGCTAATTGCAAGCTGTGGATGCCCATCCCTGTAAACTTGATACACAGATAAAATACAATAATGCTTGAGACCATAAAGAATGGACGTAGCGGTAATTTGAGACCGACAAACACCATTAAGTAGGCTAAAACTCCAAGAATTCCTGCGCCGATTAGGAAACCAAGCAATAAGGCCTGAAGCTTGATTTGGCTAGCCATCCCAATATAAAACAATACAGTCTCCGTTCCTTCACGAAATACGGCTAGGAAAGCAAGTAAACCTAAGGAAATAAGTTTCCCTGTCGTGATCGCCGTTTGGCTTTTCTCACGGATGTAGCGATTCCAATCGGCAATATTGGATTGGCTGTGGAGCCAATAGCTCATATACAGGAGCATTACCGCTGCAAAAACCCCTGTCCAGCCCGCTATAAGCGAGTTGTTGTTTCCAAAAGCACCAGAGGAAATCACAAATTTGACGATAAGGGCTAAGATGATACTCACACCTAGTCCTGCTAAAATCCCGCTCCAAATCCAGCCTTTCCCTTTTGACTCGCCAGACTTTTTAATGTATGACATAAGGGCAATAACAACGAGTAAAGCCTCTAATCCTTCCCGAATTAATATCATGGCTGCATCCCAAAAGGTATATTCTGATTTGGAAGCTAAAGGAGTAAGATAATTAATCATATTATCAAGCGTTTTCGCTGCTTGTTCATAATTAGGAGGGTTAGCCGCAAGCATTGCTTGAATCGTAACCAAATCTCTTTCTGAATCACTATAAACCTGTGCTGATTGGGCAACAACCACCCCTTCAACACTTAACCAGCTGCTGCTTGCATGTTTAATGTTTTTTAAGCTTTTAGCTTGATTTTGTGCTGTTATTTCCTTCTTTGTGTTTTGCAAAATAAGAATAAAATCATCTAAAGAAAGATCTTCCTTTTTAAACGCTTCTTTTGGATATCCGCCATTAGCAAATTTTTCATTTACTGTTTTGAGGCCTTGAAGAGCCTTTACCGCTTGATCGGGTTTTTTTAACGTAAACGCATAGACAACCTGTCCCATATTAGACTCGATATCCCGGTATGCTGCGGCTGAATCAGCCTTGACCCCATCTTCAATATCTCTCCAGGTTTGATCGAACTGATCATATGCCTTCTCTGCTTCAGTGAGGTTTCCTTTTGAAGCAAAAGCAATCGCCTTGTCCACCGAGGCCTCTGCCTTTTTAACATCTTCATTGGAATTTCCTGCAGCATACACATGGTTATGTACCCCAAATCCTATGATTAATAGAAGGATAGATAATGTAAGTAATAGTTTTTTGCTCATAAGATCCTCCTGATAGATTAATTGATAATGAATTTCAATATCATTTCATGTTTATAATTTTATTTTAAATGATAATGATTGTCAATTAGATTAACTAAAAAAATATGGCATTAATGTGGAAAACATAAAAAAACACCCCTCTCAGGGTGCTTATTCGTATATTTCATTAAACTTATGCAGCTTTCGTTTCTTTCAGCTCTTTAGCTGCAGGCTTTTTCATGACAATTGGATAGATGACAAGACCGATGACAAACAAGCCAATCCCCAGGAAAAAGGTTTTTAAATCAGCTGTACCAGTCTTAATGACCCAAAGTGAATATCCCAATGCAAAAACGGTGATAATTCCATCTTTAATCCGAGATCCTTTAATGATGTCATAGGTTTCTCCGGTAACAATCAACTTCAATTGATATAAGGCAGATACCAAATATGGGATTAAGTAGGCAAGTGTAGCAACAACAATGACAAAGTTATATGCCTCCGTTACAGTGCCTGAAATCGTTGAAAATAGAAATACCTGCGTCATAATATTGGTCAATGTTAAGGAATTGATTGGGCTCCCCTTGCGATTGGTTTTCGCAAAAAATGCAGGGAATAACTGATCCTTTGCAGCTTGATAAGGAACCTCCGTACTAACCACAATCCAGCCTACTGTCGAACCAAATAAGGAGATGAGAGCGAGCAGCGCCATAATGGAAACACCCCCGGACCCAACTACCTGTTGCAAGGCATCCACTAATGGCTTCTGAGAAGTTTTCAACGCTTCTACAGGCAATGCTCCCATCGTTAACAGGGTAATTCCAATATAAATAAACAAGGAAATAATAAGGCCGATAATCGTTGCTCTTTTGACATCCCTTTGTGATTTTGCCCGGTTTGATAACATAACAGCTGATTCAATCCCAATAAAGGCCCATAAAGTAAGGATGGCTCCGGCATTAATTTGACTGCCAAACGAAACAGCTTTTCCTGTCTTATCAATAAATTCCTTACCGTTACCAAGATTCGCCGCATCAAAAATAAATAAAGTTAACACGATAAATAAGGTAAACCCAATTACTTTAGCAATGGTCGCGATTAAGTTCAATTTTCCTCCGCCATTGAAGCTTCTTGCCAGTATCGCTTGGATGCCCCATAACATTATGGAACAAACAATAAAAGTGATGGCTTTTCCCATTTCCAATGAAAAGCTTGCTGCTGTAAAAATGATTTTTGTACTTTGCATGATCGGAAAAAAGGTCGTTAAATAACCGGCAAATGTGATGATAACGGAGGCAGTAGCCGCCCAGTTTGCCGCCCAGTACCCCCAGGCCATGCTATATCCTGCAATTCTTCCTGTTTTGGGCGATGAAAACATCGCCTGGGCATAGCTTTGCGGGCCGGCTTTTAATTCCGGCTTTCTTATGGCTAAATTACCAAAAACAAGTGCGATAAATAAGACACCCAGTCCTGTAATTCCCCATGCTGCCATGGAGCCAAAAGGGCTTGCTGCTTGTGCCATATTACTTGGCAGCATAAAGATACCTCCTCCTACCATATTCCCTACAACAAATGTTGTTAAAATCCATAATCCCCATTTTTTCGTTTCCATGATTGTAAACCCTCTCGTTTAAGATTTAATGTATTTTAATAGTATTTTCAAATTAGATTAACAATGTCGATGATGGTGCTTATAAGGATCGAATTTATGTTTTTTGATTGGAATCATCATAAGTCACCTCATGTTCTTTGATTACGATGCTAGTATATAACAATATTTTAGTATGGTAAAGTGATAAATCGGTAGCGTGATAAAGTAATAATATTCATAATTAATTGATAAATATTATAATAAATTTTTTGCACCAAAATCAGATTTGCTTCATATGCTGTAAAAAGCCAATAAAAACTTTTTTCCGGAAGTTTGGCTTTGATTAAAAAAATTACAATTTCCCCATCTTTAATGGGCTACTTCCTCCTTTAAACCTCATAAATTCCGAGAGCTGCTAATACCGGTTTTCGGATATTTTATTTAACATAAAAACCAGTCATAGCGGACATGACTGGTTTTTATGTTAATCAATTATATTAGGCTAAATAGGCTTCGCGGACAATTTAAAATGACGACACAAACATGTGCCGTCATTTGTTTTTCCCCATTCACTTTAAACCATAATTTTACAAATATCGTTTGTAAACTCTACAGGATCTTGAATTGGCAATCCTTCGATCAGGAGAGCCTGATTATACAAGAGGTTAGTAAATAGTGATAATTTTCCCTTATCCTTTTCAAAGGCATCTTTTAATGATTGGAAAACCTCATGGTGAACATTAATCTCTAATACCTTTTCAGCCTTAATATTTTGGTTGCCTGGCATTGCTTTTAGGATTTTTTCCATTTCGATCGTAACTTCGCCATCCGTCGTTAAACAGACAGGATGGGACTTTAATCGCTTGGAAACTCTAACATCCTTCACTTTTCCGGATAATTGGCCCTTCATAAAGTCAAAGAGGTCTTTATTGTCATTTTCTTCAGATGCTGATGCCTCTTGCTGGTCCTCTTCAATTCCTAAATCGCCGCTTGAAACGGATTTGAATTCCTTCTCCTTATAGCTCATTAACATTTTGATCGCAAACTCATCGATCTCTTCTGTGAAAAAGAAAATTTCATAGCCTTTATCCGCAACTAACTCGGTTTGCGGCAGCTTTTCAATTCTTTCCACCGTTTCTCCTGAAGCATAGTAAATATATTTTTGATCCTCCGGCATTCTCGACACATATTCTTCTAAAGTGACCAGCTTCTTCTCCTTGGAAGAATAGAACATCAATAAGTCCTGTAATTCTTCCTTATGTGTGCCAAAGTCGCTGTATACACCGTATTTCAACTGACGGCCAAAGGATTTATAGAATTCTTCATATTTTTCCCGTTCATTTTTAAGCACATTTTGCAATTCCGTTTTGATTTTTTTGCTGATATTTTTCGCGATAAGCTTCAATTGGCGGTCATGCTGTAAAATTTCTCGTGAAATATTTAGCGATAAATCCTCTGAATCAACCATACCTTTGACAAAGCTAAAATAATCAGGAAGGAGGTCGGAACATTTATTCATGATTAAGACGCCATTTGAATATAACTCTAAGCCCTTTTCATATTCCGGTGAGTAATAATCAAAAGGAATTTTTTCAGGAATATAGAGAATCGCATTATAGCGTACCGCCCCATCTACTTTGATATGGACATATTTTATGGGTTTATCAAAGCCATAATGTTTTTCAGAATAAAAATTCACATAATCTTCATCGGTCAATTCATTTTTATTCTTACGCCAAATCGGAACCATGCTATTAATGGTTTGTTCCTCAAGATATTCCTCGTATTCATTTTCGCTTCCTTCTTTAAGCTTGCTTTCGGTTACATCCATTTTGATTGGATAGCGAATGAAATCAGAGTATTTTTTGATAATTGATTTTAAGCGGTATTCTTCAAGGTATTCATCATAGTTTTCATCTTCGGTATTTTCTTTAATTTTCAACGTAATTTCCGTTCCAACTGAATCCTTCTCACATGGAACAATCGTGTAGCCTTCTGCTCCCATCGATTCCCATTTATAGGCTTCATCACTGCCTAATGGCTTACTGATAACGGTCAATGTGTCCGCAACCATAAAGGCAGAATAAAAGCCTACTCCAAATTGACCAATGATATCGTAGCCATCCTTTAATTCAGTTTCCTTTTTAAAGGCTAATGATCCGCTTTTCGCAATGGTCCCAAGATTAGTCTCAAGCTCTTCCTTTGTCATGCCGATACCGGTGTCAGCGATTTTTAAGGTTCTGTTATCCTTGTCCACTGCTACTTTTATGTAATAGTTGTCTTTGTCAAAGCTTAAGGAATCATCTGTTAATGCCCTGTAATATAACTTATCAATTGCATCGCTGGCATTGGATATTAACTCACGCAAAAATATCTCGCGATGTGTATAAATAGAGTTAATCATCATGTCTAATAATCTTTTTGATTCTGCCTGGAACTGTTTCGTTTCCATTATGATGTCTCCTTTCAATTTCAAATCAAATGGTTAGCACTCTTAACATTAGAGTGCTAACCATTATTTAAATATCATATTATTTCATTTTCGTCAATATTCACCTGACAACTAACGCCCGTTTTCCCATTTCAGTATAGATTAAATTAAAACGAGATTTTTTAATAGGATAGTTTTTATGACCGTTTAATGGATCATTTATATAGAAGTAACTGCTACTTGCTCCTGTCACAACAATACAATGCAAGGGTTCCGGGAACCAGTATCGATGACCATTTCGATAAATATAATGATTGGTTGGCTCAATATACCCGATTGTATACCAAGCCAGAACTGGATTACCTGCTCTGACTTCTTTTTCAATGGTTGCAATGCTTGCACCGGTCAGATCAGCGCTGCGCGGGCGGTATACCTTCGCCTCCTTCTGTAGCGCAACCGGATTTATCGTATTCCCTGTAGAATTGAATGGATTACCGATATATCCTTTATTTGCGTCCAAGGTATTGGTATAAGGCATCTTTTTTGCTGCCGTAATCTTATCTATTTTGATTCCTTTATAATTGAGGGCCATGGTAAGGCTGACCACTTCACAGCCGTTTGGAAGCTGGGGCATCTGACGAACGACTGGTACATTCATGATATAGGTGGAAGCATTATTCATTTTTTCCACATATGAACCACTAACGAAACCTGTTTTGCCATGATAGTTAATTTGGTACCAGCCGTTTGTGAGCTTCTTTTGAACGGAAAGGGTTGTACCTGCTTTTAATACTCCGAGCACACTATATTTAACTGAACTTCCGGAACGCACATTTAAGTTTTCAGTTGTCATATATTGATAGCTTAGTTTTGTTGAAGAATTATTTGATTTCACATATTGCCCGCTGACAAATCCTGTTTTGCCATGATAATTTACCTTATACCATCCACTTTGAAAGCCGGTAACGCTAATTTTTGCCCCTTTCGGCAATGTTCCGATGATTGAATAGGTTGTGGATGGTCCCATTCGAACATTCAAGTTTTCTATCGTTGTATAGACAGGCGTGTCAGCATTAACAACCGTGGGCTTAAGAAATTGAAAATTCATCCCGCCAAATCCATTAAGTATAATATTGGCCGCAATCCCCGCTGAAAGTAGCTTTTTTGCAATATGTTTTTTCATGATCCTTAAAATTGCCTCCTCCAATATCAATATTTTCGCATATAGTAAAATATAAAGTTAGAAGCTTAATAAATGGTTAATTTTAATAAAAATTACACATTTTTCTTTTTTTATTTTAACAAATGAAAAAGCGTGCAAACAAGTTTGCACGCTTCTGAAATTTATGAGGTGTGCTGTCGAACACCTTATATAGCAGGAAGATTAAATGACAATTCCGAAAGAAGAAATTTGTAGAAGAATAAGGTAGAAGTGTTAATACGAGTGAAAAACGCTATTGAAAAAATTGCACGATCAAAACAATCGCACCGAGCACAACGGCTAACCAAGCCAAGACCTTTTCTGGACTTGCCAAAGTAATTAAACCCAATACTAAACCAACAATACCTAACCAGATTGGGGCAAAGAAAAATCCAACAACTGCAGCAACAATCCCTAACCAGCCAAGCACTTTACCAGTTACAGCGCTCATTATATTCAGCTCCTTTAATTTCCATTTGGAATGTGTTTAAAACAGTCCGAAATCAAAGTTACCTTCCATTATTGGGGAACTCCATTTATTTTTGCTGTCCTGATCACCCCCTTAAAATTAAATTTCTTTTACAAATTCGAAAAGCTTACAATATATATATGTTTGGTGTCAAAAGAATAACACAGGCTAAATTCAAATTTATTGGGGTCAGTCCCCCGGCGCTTTAATGCGTTAACGTAAGATGCCATTTTATTCCTTTATTTTAGACTATTCATTATTTTCCCGCATAAAATTTTCCTAGAATCGAATTGAGGAGGGTGATTATGTTTAAGTTTTTTTCTATGAAGAAAAAACAAGTAGAAAAAGAAATCAAAATACCTCCTTTTCTCATTACAAAGCTAGACCGTATTATTGAATTGCTGGAGCAGCAACAAAAAGTTAACGAAAAAAAAGAAATCGAAAAAGAGAACCTGCGTGAAGGAAATAATATCCATATCGATCATGTCCAAATCGAACATTTAGAGAACATTGTCTTCCGGCTGGACAATATAGAAATAGACGATTTAAGCGGTAAGTTTATTATTGGGAATAATATCAATGCCACAGAAGATATGGCCAAACCACTCATGCAAAAGATCAACAAGGAAAATGCAAAAAATGAGGCCATGTCAGAATCGGAATCACCTGACCAAACAAATATGGAGAAAACTTCAAGTGGCTTTCGTTTCCGCAATAAATTCTAAACGACGCTTATTCCTTTTGGATATTGGCAATTTTGACATCCTGATCTTCAATGATGGCATCAATGACATCTTGATCATAATTCACATTATAATTGCTTGATAACTGATTTTCGTTTCCAAAGATCGCACCTTGGGCATAATTAATTTTTTCATTTCCATCCATTCCTGTTACATGACTTTTTCCAACAAAGACTGAGCTATTTTGCTGCATGGAATTAACATTAACGCTATCAAGATTAAGGGTGGACGTGTGCTCTTCATCGTTTTCTATATCAAAAGAAATATTGATATCACGATCATCGATTGGTGTATCAATTAAATCAGGGTCATTTAAGATAGAAATATTATGAAAAAGAAGATTTGATTCCCCGCTTACATTTCCAATTACAATATTTTCTTTCCCGTGGGCGCTCCAGCCGATGGCATTGTTTCGTTCCCCTATAAAGATGCCGCATTGCCTCTGCATGGTCTGGACATGAATATTCCCTAAAAAATTTATTTGTGAAGACTTCAACATCACTTACTCACCACGCTTTTTTTATTAACAGCCCAAGCTTTTACTGGCCTCACTATTGTAATTTATGTTTCAATATGGGGTTTGTGACGTACGCCTACCAGAATAAGAATAATTGTGTCATTCGCCCATTGCATGAATAGGCTAATATAGAAAGAAAGGGGAAATGGGACGATGATTCATATCACATTTGAAAATATAGCCATAAAAAAAATGGGTAATACTTCAGGAATTTTTATCGGCCAAAAAAATAATGTAGAAAAATTTCAATCTGAACGTGTCGTAAATGAAGTAGTAGGAAGCTTGTCCGGAAATGAAAATCGCGTAATTGAAAACAAGTGGCTTAAAAATAAAGTTGAAGAGGAGGCATAGTTCATGACTTCTCCGATTCTTTCGCCCACCTTTCATATCGGTACGATTAAAATCGGGAGCATTGAAGGTGCTTCATGCTTTAGCATTGGGAACAATTTTATTGAAGACTTTAAAAGCAGCAAAAAACATAATCAAGGGCTGGGCAACATCCACGGGGATCGAAACAACTTTGCCCGCACCAGCGCTTCTTTAACAAATTACGAGCGTCCTACCAAAAAGAAGAAACCAATAGAAAAGAATTTAAAAGAAGAACACCAAAATGAAAATGGAAACAAGGAGCCCTTAATTTAAATAGGGTTTTTTTTTATAAATTATTCCCAAAATTCGGTTTGAAATCTTGATCAAAAATAACCCCGTCAACAACTTCAAAAGCATCGACATTATTGCTTATATTACCGGCAATTACATTTAAAAAACCATATTGCCCACCAAAACCCAAATTATATTTCCTGTTACCATCCATCCCGGTAACAACAGATTCCCCTACAAAGATTGCGGCATTCGGCTGCGGAGAATTTATATTCATGATCCCTAAATTAATGACTGATGGCACCCCTATTACCTCCGTTCGTTCCAGTTTTTTAAGGTATCTTATGATAAAAAAATAATTTCTGTGAAGAAATTCCATTGTTTGTCCTAAAAAAGGCCAGCCCCTCAATTTTCATGAGGGGGCTGGCCTTAATGTAGAATCATCATTTAGAATTATTCAGCATTGGATTTCGCATTAGGATTAATATAGTTATATTTATTGCGGTCCACTGGGACAAACCCTTTTGGTTTGTAGAAACGTAGTAAATCTTCATTCACAACTGTATCTGATAGCGATAATTTTTGTTCAACGATGGACTGGTCTTTCTCTGCCAGCGGCAATTTATCCTTCGCCAGTTCCTTGCCAGTTTTTGAATCATAATAGGTTCCTTGATTTGATGTGATGGTTGAACTTACAAAATCACCATTTCGAAAAGGAATCAAATCATCATGCTGCTTTGAAAGCAGGTCGGTTCCGAATTGTACATAGTCTTTTGAATCGATTCCCATTAAATGAAGCAGTGTCGGCAGAACATCGATTTGCCCCCCATATTCGTGGTTAACACCGCCCTTTATTCCTGGAACATGAATGAATAAAGGAACACGTTGTAATCCAGTGCTTTCAAATGGAGTTACTGGTTTTCCAATTACTTTTTCCATCGTTTTATCGTTATCCTGCGAAATTCCGTAATGGTCGCCATAAATAATCACAATCGTATGATCCGCTAAGCCTGATTTTTTTAAGTCAGCAAAGAATTGCCTTAATGCTTCATCCGCATAACGCGCCGTCTGGAAGTAGCTGTCAATGGATGGAACACCTGTATTATCCGGTGCAATCGTTGCATCCTTTGGATCAATTGGAAAAGGAAAATGATTTGTTACGGTTATGAGCTTCGTATAAAATGGCTGCGGCAATGATTCCAGCATTGGCATCGATTGAGAAATAAATGGTTTGTCCATTAATCCATATTGAGCCATGTCATCAGGGTTGGTTTTATAATAGCTCGCATCAAAAAATTTATCGAAGCCGAATGATTTATAAATATCATCACGATTCCAAAAACTCCCCGTATTTCCATGAAACACGGCTGTTGTATAACCTTGCTGGTCAAAAATAGCCGGAGCTGCTTGGTATGTGTTTAGACTTTTGGTCATATAAGCAGAGCCTTGAGGCAATCCAAATAGGGAATTTTCTAACATAAATTCTGCATCAGACGTTTTACCATGTCCGGTTTCATGAAAGAAATTGTCAAAATAAATGGTGTTTTTATCTTTTGTCAAGGAATTTAGAAATGGAGTCACTTCTTCACCATGTAATTTGTAATGGATCAAGAAATTTTGAAAGGACTCCAAATGATAATAAATAACATTCATTCCCTTTCCGACACCAAAGTATGCCGGATTTGGTTCCGCATAATGGGATTTGGTATAATTCAAGACCTTTGTAATATCATTACTATCTGCCAAGACCCGTTGGGCAGATGTTTTTGTGTTTTGAAATGCATCATAGACAGCATAATCATACAATCCTAAATATTTGACAATGTAATTCCGGTCAAACCCTCTTGTTAATAATTCAGGACGGTCTATTTCTGCAAGAGCAATATTCGTACATAAAATAGCAATCGATAAAGAAAATAATGCAGAGATTCTTCCGGTTGGCTTATTTTCAACATCCATTTTAAATAGACGGAAAATAAGAGATAAGGCCAAAAGAACAAAATCCATAAAAAATAAAAAATCATAAGGTTTTAATAGTGAGACAACACTGCTTCCCACTTCACCAAAATTTTGGGTCTGAGTTAATGTAGGAACTGTAAGAAAATCATTAAAGAAACGGTAATATAAAATATTGCCATATAAAAGGATGGATAAAAACAAATAGATCCCCATTAACCAAAAATACTTTTTACGACCTTTAAATAAGCAGGCAATCCCTAAAAATAGCAGGGATGAACCCAATGGATTAATAAATAACAGAAACGCTTGGTAGGGACTCGAAATTCCCAACTTAAACTGTGTAGCTTGAGCAATATATGTTTTCATCCAAAGGAAAAATACAGTCACAAAGAAAAAGCCAAAATAGTTCTTAAAGATATTTCGACCTTTGTGAATTATACTATTCATTTTGTACCTCTCTTTTTACTTTTACTGAATGGTATCTATCTTTATGCTAGATCCAAACCTATTATGAAACCTATCTTAACATTTAATCAGGAACATTTAAAGCATTTAACTTGAGAATAAATGGAAAAACCAAGATTCTCTACCATTTATTATGCTAAAAATAAACAATTTAAAAATGAAAAGGAAATACATCACACAAAAAATGAACATTTTGTGACAAAAATCATTTTTCATTCTAAATTTGTCATCTTTCTGCTATATTAAAATAGCTTTGTACCTTTATTACTGTATTTATGCTAATTTACTATTTTCATTGAAAGGGGAACTTACATTGAGTAAATGGATCCAATATGCTAAATATTCCTTTTTAGCTTTATTGGGCATGGTGCTTTTAGCCGGTTGTGACAAGAGTAAATATATCGTTCTTGACCCTAAAGGACCAGTCGCTCACGAAGAACTACGTCTTATTATCATTTCGGTTATTTTATGTGCCGTCGTCATCATTCCAGTTTTAGGCATTTTCGTCTTTATAGCTATTCGTTATAGAGATAAACCAGGCAATACAGCCCCATATAAACCAGAATGGGATGATAGTAAAATCTTAGAATTCATTTGGTGGGGAATTCCGATTGTCATTGTCGCAATTCTAGGTGTTTATACTGCCAAGACAACCTTGGCTTTAACAAAGCCTCCGGTCAAAGATGTTAAACCGATTACTGTTCAGGTTACTTCGATGGATTGGAAATGGTTGTTCACTTATCCAGATAAGAAAATTGCTACAGTCAATTATGCAGAAATTCCTGCTGGTGTTCCAGTTCAATTCGTTTTAACGTCTGATGCTCCGATGAACTCTTTCTGGGTGCCTCAATTAGGTGGCCAGGAATATACAATGCCTGGTATGTCTATGGGACTCTGGCTTCAAGCAGATAAAGTCGGACAATATTTTGGCTCTGGAGCTAACTTTACCGGTAAAGGCTTCGCTCATATGCAATTTAGAGTGAAATCTGTAGCTCAAGCTGACTTTGATAAGTGGGCAGCAAACGTGAAGAAAACGGCTCCTGCTTTAACAAATGCAGGATATGAAAAATTATCTAAACCAAGTACTGAAAAAGAATTAAGCTTCTCATCTTATCCAAAAGGTTTATTCGAAAATATTGTGAATAAAAACGGCGGTAACTATTATCATCATATGAATCATATGGGTGACGGTTCGTCAATGTCCGGGATGGATATGTCCGGAATGGATATGAGTAAATAAAAAATAAATCTGGAGGAAATTTTCCATGAATACATCGCATTTTTTCGTTACCGGCGATCCTATGATTTATGGGGCGGATGTTTCCATTGTTTTGGTAATGGTCGCTGTTTTATTTTCCCTCACCTATTTTAAAAAGTGGGGTTGGTTATGGAGAGAATGGATTACAACGGTAGACCATAAAAAAATTGGTATTATGTACCTTCTTTCTGCTTTGCTTATGCTATTCCGCGGTGGAGTCGATGCTATCTTAATGCGGATTCAACTAGCTGTTCCAAATAATCATTTTTTACAGTCTGAGCACTATAATGAAATTTTCACAACACATGGAACAATCATGATTTTGTTTATGGCAATGCCATTTATGTTTGCCTTATTTAATATGGTTGTTCCTTTGCAAATCGGTGCCCGTGATGTTGCTTATCCAATGTTAAATGCAGTCAGCTTTTGGTTGTTCTTTATCGGAGCGATGCTCTTTAATATTTCCTTTGTTATCGGGGGTTCTGCTAGTGCAGGATGGCTTTCTTATCCTCCATTATCAGAAACTCAATTTAGTCCAGGACCTGGTCAAAACTTCTGGATATGGGGTATTCAGATTTCCGGTATAGGAAGTTTGGCAACAGGACTTAACTTCGTTGTAACTATTTTAAAAATGCGCACACCTTCCATGCGTTTAAGAGACATGCCTTTATTCACATGGTCTGTTTTATCATCATCTATTGCAATCTTGGGAGCATTTCCTATTCTTACTGTTACATTAATTATGCTGACGATTGACCGTTTACTGGGGGGCCACTTCTTCACCATGACAGCTGGCGGTAACCCGATGATGTACGTCAACTTGATTTGGATGTGGGGACACCCTGAAGTATACATTGTTGTATTACCTGCTTTCGGTGTATTTTCTGAGATTGTATCAACCTTCTCTAAAAAACGTGTCTTTGGTTACAATTCAATGGTATTTTCAATGATTGCTATTGCAGTAGTTTCTTATTACACATGGGTACACCACTTCTTTACAATGGGTGCCGGTGCTGATGTAAATATTGTTTTTGCCATCTGTACGATGATTATTGCGATACCAACTGGTGTTAAAATATTTAACTGGCTGTTTACAATGTTCCGCGGGCGAATTACCGTAACACAGCCATTGCTTTGGTTCTATGCATTCGTTCCAACCTTCCTAGTTGGTGGTGCAACGGGTGTCATGCTTGCTGCGGCTCCAGCAGACTATCAATATCACAACAGTTATTTCCTAATCGCCCACTTCCACCAAGTATTAATCGGCGGTGTTGTGTTCGGTTACCTTGCCGGTTTATATTACTGGTGGCCAAAACTGTTCGGATTTAAATTAAATGATCGTTTAGGTAAATGGGCATTTTGGTTGTGGCAAATTGGTTTCTATGTATGCTTTATGCCTCAATATGCCCTTGGTTTCATGGGAATGACAAGAAGAATTTATATTTACGATCAATCTGCAGGCTGGGATATGGGCTGGGCCCCACTTAATATGATTTCTAGTATTGGTGCATTCTTGATGGGTATCGGCTTCATCTTCCAAGCATGGCAAATTATTTATAGTATTAAGCAAGGTGAACGTGATGTAACTGGCGATGCTTGGAATGGCCGTACATTAGAATGGTCTATCCCTTCCCCACCTCCTGTTTATAATTTCGCTGTATTACCAACTGTTAATGGCAAGGACGCTTGGTGGTATCAAAAAGAAGATATGAAAAAAGAAGGCTATAAACCTGAACCGGTAAAATATGAACCGATTCATATGCCAAAAAATACTGGGATTCCTTTCATCATGTCAATTTTCTTCTTCATCGCCGGGTTTGGCTTTACGTTTGAATGGACTTGGATGGGAATTATCGGTCTAATCGGTGTAGCCATCACTTTATACGTACGTTCATTCCAATATGACTTAGATTATTACATTACTGTAGATGAGATCGAACGAACTGAAAAGGCATTTAGAGATAACCTTTCAGCACATCGAACTGCAAATTAGGAGGTTGTAAACATGCAACAAAGCGTTTCTGCTCATGTTTCTGAACATGATCATGGTCATGTTGACCAAGAAGGCTTAAAAATATTAGGATTCTGGATTTTCCTTGTAACGGACTGTCTTTTATTTGCTACCTTTTTTGCTGCTTATGCTGTTTTGCATACTCATACGAACGGCGGTTTTACAGCAAAGGAATTCAATGTTCCTGGTTTTGTTATTGAAACATTTATTCTATTAACTAGTTCATTTACAAGTGGTTTAGCTGTTTTAGCGATGCATAAAGGGAATAAGAAAGCTTTGATTAACTGGTTAATCATTACGATTGCTTTAGGTGCTGCATTCGTTGGACTAGAAATCAATGAGTTTATCAAGATGGCACATGAAGGTGCTACTCTTCAAAAGAGCGCATTTCTAACATCCTTTTTCTCATTAGTTGGTACTCACGGTGTCCACGTTTCCTTCGGTATTTGTTGGATGATCGGTTTAATTATTCAGCTTTCTAAAAAAGGAATTACATCGGTAACAAAACGTAAAATTTCTATGATTAGTCTTTATTGGCACTTTTTAGACGCTGTTTGGATTTTCATCTTCACAGTTGTTTACTTGATGGGGGTGATGTAACATGTCAGCACATGAACACACACACGAAAATCATGGATCAATCAAAGCATATGTTATTGGTTTCATTCTTTCGATCGTTTTGACTGTCATCCCTCTTGTGCTTGTTTTGGATCATTTAATGGCGAAAACAGCACTTATGGTGAGTATTTTAGTCGCTGCCGTTTTACAATTTGTTCTTCAATTAGTATTCTTTATGCATATTCGCGATGGAGAAGGTCCAAGATACAACGTAATGGCGTTAATTTTAGGGATTGTCTTCGTTGGAACGATTATTGCTGGCTCAATTTGGATCATGTCGTTTAATTCACAAGTTCAGTAGGAACCTTATAATCATAGAAGTTGAATCAAAACGAAATATTGGTACGATTCATTTATACTTCTCTTTGTACAGGCGGCGTTATCGTACAAAGAGAAGTTTCTTCTATGTCTTTTTTCATTTATTGCTTGTTTGTTATTTATAGATGTTCTCATACATAGTGAGGAATCTAATTAGAGGATGTGTGTTTATGCGCTATTTTTGGCTTTCATTTATAGCCGCAGCAGCCATTTTTTTGGTGAATGTGATGGGTTTTATAGATACGATGACCAATTCTGCTCAAGGATGCGGAAGCGGTTATCCCCTTTGTAATGGAAGTTTGTTTCCCAATTTTACTGACTATCATTCAGTGATAGAATATACACATAGAATTTTTGTTGGCTTAGCAAGTATTTTATTATTCGTTGTTTCTTTCATAGCCTGGTTTCGTTATAAAACGAAAAAGATCAAATGGCTCGTTGGTTTTGCTGTCCTGGGTATCTTAGGGGAATCAACTCTTGGTGCATTGACGGTAATGATTAAGTTATCACCGATGCTTTTGGCGGCACATCTTGGCATTGCCCTTATTTCTTTTTCGTCGCTATTTAATATCGCCTATGTTATCTATCATCAAGAAAAGAACATTCAACGAGAGCATAAAATGCCCTCTTCTTTCACAGCTTTTTCTTGGTTTACCTTTATCTTTTTATACGCAGCACTTTATTTTGGCGGCTATGTTGCCAAAACTGGATCAGGCGCAAACTTCCGTGGCTTCCCCATTCCAACAGAACAATTTGCTGTGGTTGGTCAGGCTTATTGGGTGGATGTCATCCATAGATTATTTGCGCTTTGCTTAATCATTTTATTTACATTCCTAATGCTGATGGCCAAAAAAAGCCGTGCACATCGACCAGACATCTATCGCTTTAGTATCATTTGTCTTCTACTTATCCTCCTGCAAGGCTTGAGCGGCGCCCTTCTAATCTATACCCATCTGCAATTAGGGTCCGTCCTGTTACATGTCTCATTTTTATCACTGCTCGTCGGCACACTAAGCGCCATCTGCGTCCAAAGCTGATATGTGGGGGGTCAGTCCCCCGGTCCGTTAACGCGTTAACCGACCGGGGGACTGACCCCAAAAAAAGGAGTGATTTGATGTTCCATAGCCAGCTGAGCATACTTGTCTATAGCCCGCAGCAGGCAGAAGAGTATGCTAGTAAAATACGTGAATACGGTTTTTCATCCGTAAGGTCAGCAGCGACTCCTGATGAAGCGGAACTATTAATACCAAATTCGGAGATCATATTGGGATGGAAGTTCCCTACCAAGCTTCTAAGTAAACCTATTTCCAGATCTGTCCGCTGGTTTCAATCGATGGGTGCTGGAGTGGATGACCTTATGGCAGACACATTGATTCCGTCCGACATTTCCATCACCCGAATTGTTAATCAATTTGGTGGATATATTTCAGAATATGTTTTCACTTACCTGTTGTACATATTGAAGGATGTTCCCCGAATGATGAAAGCACAATCTGAACGGAAATGGGATTCATTTATAGCAGAATCGCTTGAAGGTAAGGTAATCGGAGTTGCTGGCCTCGGATCAATTGGAGTTGAAATTGTACGAAAAGCTCGCGCCTTTGATATGAAAGTTCATGGATTAAGTGCTGGTGGAAAACACGCTCATTTAGTAGATTCACACTTTTATCCTGATGATTGGAATGGTTTTGTTAAGGATCTTGATTATTTAGTTCTAACTCTTCCTTTAACTAACGACACTCATCATATCATTAATCGAAAAATCCTATCTGCCATGAAAGCAGATGCTTGTCTTGTCAACGTGGGACGTGGTGCATTGATTGATGAAAATGATTTAGTAGAAGTCATGCAAGAAGGCCATCTAAAGGCATCCATTCTTGACGTATTTGAGAAAGAGCCGCTCGCTATGGAGCATCCTTTTTACTCCATTCCGAATATTTATGTCACTTCCCACCTCTCTGGACCCAGCACAATCGACGGAGTGACCGAATTTTTTATCGAAAACCTAAAGAGGTATGCAAATCATCAACCCTTGCTTGGCTTAGTGAATCGAAACCTGGGATATTGACATAAATTAGGGAGTGGCCACATACGGTCACTCCCTTTGTTTCATTCAGTTACTGCCAAATTCAAAACGAACTCCTGTTAATTTTTCTGAAAGCTCCCATAACTTTTGCATTGTTTCAGGATGATAGACACCAGATGCTGGAGTTTCAATGGCAGGATTCCCCTTTCGATTTCCCCTTCCATCGGGTCCAATATACTCTCCTCCCCTTAAACTATTTTCTGTCGCAGCATGGATGGTCGGTAGCGCTCCTTTGTCAGCAGGCTGCAAAAATACGTTCATTAATGTCTTTAAGTACCAAGGTGCATCTTTTTCTCTTACCTTAAACAGGTTGGTCGAAGAAATTCCCGGATGACAGGCCAGACTTAGTGTAGAAATGCCATGTTGTTTTAAACGGTTGTCGAGTTCTTTTGCGAATAACAAATTGGCAAGTTTACTTTGTCCATAAAACTTCATTGCTTTATAGCCCTTTGAACCATCCAAATTATCAAAAAAGATCGTGGCTCTTCTATGGGCTAAACTGCTAATTGTTACGACACGGGAATTTGCTGTTTTTTTAAGCAATGGCATCAAAAGACCGGTTAATGCAAAATGTCCTAAATGGTTCGTGCCGAATTGCATTTCAAAACCATCTTTTGTTTTTGAATATGGTGGTATCATGACTCCAGCATTGTTAATTAAAATATCTAATGTATGAAATTGATTACTATAGCTTTCAGCAAAATTCCTAACGCTTGTTAAGTCTGACAAATTAAGTTGCATCACTTTCAAAACAGCTTTGGGATACTCCTTTAGTATGGCTTCCATTGCCAGTCTGCCTTTTTGTTCGTTTCGAACCGCTAAGACCACTTCAGTTCCTTCTCCTGCCAAAACTTTCGCCGCCTCCAGCCCTATTCCGCTATTTGCTCCTGTGATAATGACTCGTTTTCCTGTTAACTCTTGATTTATCAACTGGAACACTTCCATTTCGATATATTAATAGAATTAATTATACAGAAATCCTTATAAATTGTTTTAAATAAAAGAAGAAAACAAAAGAAAAAGCGCTCTTTTTAGCGCTTAGAACTTACATTTCGGGCATTTCTCAAATGGATCCTTCTCATTCCCGCATTGCTTGCACTTCACAGTTCCTTTATGCAAACTTTTAAACTTCCATTGATCATACGTCATCCCATGAGCCGCCTCATCATTTAAGTACTTAATATAATCATAACTATATGGATGCTGCAAGAAACTCACCCCCTTCACTATCAATGTATGCGCTTTCATAAAATAAATGACTGGGGTCAGTCCCCCGTCGCTTTTATGCGGCGAATTACTAAAGGATTTTGATTTGCTCTATTTTTTCACAATAAGAGGTATTATAATATCTTTGTGTTGCAAGCTTTGTTGTAGAAAGAAGGCGGTTTGGATGGAAGCACTTATTACAATCGAAAATGTGATAAAAAAGGACAAATTGGGGCAGCCCATATTAGATGGAATATCAGCAAAAATATTCGAAGGTGAATATATTACGATTATTGGCCCTTCCGGCTCGGGAAAAAGCACCTTTCTATCATTACTTAATCGAATGATGGAGCCAGATTCCGGCACTTTACGTTTCAATGGCACTCCATATGGTGAGATCGATGTGTTAACACTGCGAAGAAAAATTGGCTTGGTTTTTCAATTGCCAACGATGTTACCGGGTACAGTAGAAGATAATCTATTAATCGGCCCAAGCCTGTTAAAGAAAAGCTTAAGCGATGCTGACTTGAACGAATTATTAGACCAGGTAGCACTGCCAAAATCAATAAAAAACCAAGAAGCCCGTTCCCTTTCAGGGGGACAAAAACAGAGGGTTTCCTTAGCACGGACATTAGCTAATCAGCCTGATGTCCTTCTCTTAGATGAAGTAACAGCCTCGCTGGATCCGAATAGCACCGAAGAGATTGAAGAGTTAATTCAAAATTTACACCAAAATGGAAAAACAATTCTTTGGGTCTCCCATAATTTGAAACAAGCAAAAAAAGTTGGACAATATACATATGTAATCGCAGGTGGGAAAATAGTGGAACAAGGACCCACTATTGAAGTCTTTGAGCATCCCAAAAATAAGATTACCCAAGAATTTATCTCGACATCCTTTGAGAAGGAGCCTATTAACTGATGAATACATTTGCCTTACTGTTGACGCTGATTTTTGTCGTTTTTGCCATTTTACTTTCGATTTGGCAGAAGCTTGGAATTGAAAAAGATATTCTCATCGGAACCGTACGTGCTGCGGCTCAATTAATCGCTGTCGGCTATGTCCTCCATACAATTTTTCGGCTTAAGTCATGGCCGCTCATTCTCCTGATGATAACTGTCATGATCACGGTGGCTACCCTTAATGCCCGAAAAAAAGGAAAAGGACTGCCGGGAATTGGCTGGCGGATCGCAATTGCGATCACCACCACTGAAATTCTCACAATGGGATTATTAGTTAGCCTGAAAATCATTGGAGCCACCCCGCAATATATTATCCCAATCAGCGGGATGATTATCGGAAATGGCATGGTGGTCTCGGGGCTGTTTCTTAACCGTTTACAATCTGAAATCGAAACAAGAAGAGAAGAAATTAATGTTTATTTAGCATTGGGGGCCACTTCCAAACAGGCTATTTCGCATGTCATGCGCAACACCGTGAAAGCGTCCATGCTGCCAACCATCGATGGAATGAAAACAGTGGGCCTTGTTCAACTTCCAGGTATGATGACCGGGATGATTGTCGCAGGTGCTAATCCAATTGAAGCAGTCAGATATCAAATATTGATCATGTATTCTTTTACATCGGCTGCAGCCATTACAGCGATTATTTTAGGAATTTTAACTCATGGACTGTTATTTACAAAAGCCCATCAATTTTCCTGAATTGCATTTCCTTTTTCGGAACGGATTGTGAGTTTAAAGTGACTCCTTCCGTTCCCTTTCTGTTGTAAGAAAAGTTAACCCATAACAAATGCTCATGAAAATAATAATAGCACTGACAAGTCCGATCCAGTGCAGATCTGACAATATAAATCCTCCCGCCCAGCCCAGGACACTCGATCCTAAATAATAGAACAACAAATACAGCGACGACGCGGTTGCTTTCCGATTGGCAGGAGCAGCCACTCCAGTCCATCCGCTAGCCGTGGTATGGGCTGCGAAAAATCCAAATGCAAAAACAGCGATCCCGCTAATTTTAACCGCCAGAATTGGGATAAGCGTTATCAAGGCACCTAGAATAAAAATGGCACAGGAGATTCCCATCAGCTTTTGGCGAGTATGGTGTTCTGCCAGTTTTCCAAACATGGTGGAACTCCAGGTGCCAATTAAGTTGACGACAAACAAAAAGCCTAGAACTGTTTGACTTAAATTATAGGGTGGCTCGGTTAATGGATATCCAATATAGTTAAAAAGCATGATATACGAACCCATTATCAAAAATCCCATGGAATACAATGGAAACAAACTTTTGCTCTTGAAACCTGCTGATAAAGCTTTCAAATAATGAGTAAAAGGGATTTTTTCAGCTCGGAAATTCCGTGAATGAGGCAAATAGAACCAAAAATACAAACTGCAAAGAAAACAAATCAGCCCCAAAATAAAAAAAGCAATCGGCCATGAAAACCAGTCGGTTAATGGCCCAATCGCAACACGGCCGACAAATCCTCCAACTGCGGTACCGGCAACATACGCTCCCATTGTACCACCGATGCTGTGTGGTGATAGTTCTTCATTTAAGTAAGCAATCGCAATGGCCGGAAAGCCTGACACACTGATACCTTCGAGTAACCGTATGAACAAGAATACTCCAAAGTTAACACTAAAAGCAGATAGCATTGCCAGAATGGACGTTGCAAACAAGGAAATCGCCATGATTCGTTTCCGGCCGATCCGTCTGGAGATAAAGGGAATAAATAATAAACTTGCAGCAAGTGCGAAGGTAGGAAATGAAATTGAGGCACTGGCAGTAGCGGGGGATACTCCGTATTGTTTTGAAAAAACATTCATTAAAGGCTGTGGGGCGTACAGCACTGCAAAAGTAACGATACTGCCAAGCAGCATACATATAATCACACGGTGATACGACTGGGTATTTCTCTCAATATAATCCATGATTCTCCATTCCTTTCCATAAGTCCTATAATACTGTAGAACAGAACGGAGAAAATGTCAAAAATGAGGAAACCTCTCCATTTATGAAGTAATAAAAAAGCTGACCAATTAGGTCAGCTTCAGACTGTCGACAAATCCGAGAAAAATCGGGTCTGCCGGCAGTCTTTTTTGTATAATTGATATATGAAGATTTTAATGAGGTGGATACTATGCTTTCAAAAAATACACAGATGAATCGTGACCAAATAGAAATGATAGCTTTAGAACAACTTGTACCTGCGAACCATTTGGTTCGCAAAATAGAAGCTGCCATAGATTTCTCATTTATCTATTCACTTGTACAAGATATGTATTCATCTGATCGAGGTCGTCCGAGTATTGACCCTGTAGTATTGATTAAGATGGCGTTTATCCAATATACCTTCGGTATTCGCTCTATGCGTAAAACTATAGAGGAAATCGACACAAATATTGCTTATCGTTGGTTTTTAGGCTTTGGATTTTATGATAAAGTACCACATTTCTCAACCTTCGGTAAAAATTACGAAAGACGTTTCAAGAACACTGATTTGTTTGAGCAGATTTTCTATCGTATTTTGAAGGAAGCTTCTGATAAAAAATTAATAAGCAGTGATCACGTTTTTATTGATTCCACACATGTTAAAGCAAGTGCAAATAAGCGTAAAATTGAGAAGAAAGTCGTTCGAAAAGAAACTAAAGCATATGAAGCGCGATTACAAGAGGAGATTAATAGTGACCGCGAAGATCACGGGAAAAAGCCATTTCCTCCAGATAAATTTGAAAAGGAAGAAAAGAAAGAAATTAAAGAAAGCACCACGGACCCAGAAAGTGGTTATTACGTAAAGGACGAGCGTACTAAACAGTTTGCTTACTCATTCCATACAGCTGCTGATCGAAATGGTTTTGTTCTGGGTACGATTGTTACACCAGGGAATATACACGATAGCGTTATTTTTGAACCACTTCTAGAAAAGGTCATTGAAAAACACGGGAAACCTGAGGCTGTTGCTGCTGATGCTGGATATAAAACGCCTGCCATTGCCCAATACTTATTTGAAAATGATATAACGCCTGCATTACCTTACACTCGCCCTCGTACGAAGGATGGCTTCTTAAGAAAGCATGAATATGTTTATGATGAATACTATGATTGTTATATCTGTCCGAAAGGACAAATATTAAAATATGCAACAACGACAAAGGAAGGTTATCGACAATACTTCTCTAACCCCATTGAGTGTAAAAATTGCCCATTATTATCACAGTGTACACAGAGTAAAGAACATAAAAAACTAATTCAACGACATGTGTGGGAAAACTATTTAGAAGAAGCCGACCATCTTCGTCATACAGAAGAAAATAAAACTATATATGCAAGACGTAAAGAAACGATTGAGCGTGTCTTTGCGGATGCTAAGGAAAAGCATGGAATGCGATGGACAACCTTAAGAGGTCTAAAAAAATTGTCTATGCAAGCGATGCTTACTTTTGCTGCCATGAATTTGAAAAAGATGGCCAGCTGGACATGGAAAAGTCCGGTAATGGGGTAAATATATGAATAAGATAAGTCTAAGTTTTGCTCTTACGAGCAAAAGTCCAACAAAAAGGCATCCGAATGGACACATTCGGATGCCTTTTGTCTACAATCTGAAGCTGACCAATTAGGTCAGCTTTTTTAAAAGGCTTTTGGTAGAGTTACTGAATTCCCAACTCGCTCTTTATATCTGCAAGTGTTTTGCCTTTGATTTGCTTTACAGCTTTTGGAGCGTTTGCCACGGTAGGATTTTGCATTAAGAAGTTCTTCTCAACAAAGCCAAAATCCTTCTCATCGACTTTTCCATCAAAATTGATATCCACTGAGCGTTCACTTGTTCCCCAATATTTTTGGATTAATAGTGCATCATTAATATCGATGACATTATCTTTATTTACGTCTCCTGCGGCAGCTACAAGCATTGTTTCTGTCCCTAATCTTTTAAAGATTCCGTAGTCAACACCATCCATTGTACTGTAAGTATTGTTGAATTTATCATACATTGTGAAGTGGCCAGGAATATTTTGGATAACGGTAAAATCATCACGTGTAACTGGTAATCCAGTTATATAATATTGTCCATATTTATCCATTGTCCCTGTGTAAGTTTTTCCTTGACTATCTTTAATTGTTACCTTTGCTCCAACTTTCGTATAGTCTTTAGCAAAATCAAGGTACCCATCTGCATTATTAAGTCCTTCAGCCTGAATATAGGCTTCCACGCTAGTGAAATTAGAAAGTATATTAATAGGCGCTATATAAGTAAATGGATTTGTCACGGTACCGTCAACACTGGTGAATGTTGAAGCTACTGATCTAAAGCTAGATGCAGGATTGACATCTTTCATGTTTGGAATTTTAATCGTTACATCCACCATTGGGAAATCACCTGTTACCTCTGATGAGCCATCAAATGTTACATTAACATTAGACTTGACGGTTGTGCTTGTTGGATTTGTGGTTGTCACATTTAGTTGTCCGCCAAGTTTTTGTGCAGCAGGATTTAGCGCAATTTTGGTAATATTCGTATCTGCAGTGTTTGTCGTGAAGCTGTAACCAGCAAGTTTCAGTTTGCTCACATTATTGGCAGTAAGTGTAATGGTCATGATATCGCCAATATGAGCATTGACTTGGTTTAATCTTGTCGCAACATTTGGCTGACCGTACACATACGGTGTACCTTCTTTAACAAAGAAATATTGTTTAAAACCATAGACGTTTGTAGCTTGGTCTGCCCCTGAGAACCGGAAATTTAACACCGGTAGATTGGGTGCCGTGGCAATTTCATCTTTGGCATTGCCATTTTCGTCTAATGAGAGTAGTCCGGATAGCCACGGACTGTTAAAGTAATAGCCAATCATATTTTGCGATTGATCAGCCTTTAAGCCAGCTGCTTTCATAGTATCGACAATTTTGTCATTTATTGAAGCTGTAAAAGGAACAGTCTGTTGACCATCTTTATATTCCACAAAAGGATTTCCTGCTTTTTCACCATCCACATGCACATCAAATTGATCAGGCATGGTGTTATCAACGAACAAATCCTGAGAAACAGTAAAGGATTTACCTGCATCATCATATCCAATCATCTTCACCTTGTAATGTCCTTCTGATGCTAATACCGTTTTCGAGCTAATTGGATTATTTGCATCATTTGTAAATGGGTAATAATATCCTGCGAATGCTCCAACCCCGTATTGAACACCTTCATCGCGTCCTATCCCATCAAATTGACCAATAAAGCCTAAGTCTTTACCTGTAGCTGCATCCGCAACTACTATATCAATGTATCTCATATGGGATTTTAATGAAAAATCAGCAAATACATATGGATAGAAAAATCCGTTATTCATATTATTACGATCGGAAGCCATCGACTGACGATCAAGAGTGAAACTCTGGAATCCTTCTTCTACAAAGTGTACGCCAAATGGTACTCGGTACGTTTCATTTGGATTATCATGGTTGGTATAGACAATATATCCCTCATAAATTCCTTTTTCCGCTGTTGCTGGAATCGATAGGGTTACTGTTCTCGTTACATTGCTATTTGCCGGCACTTTAAATGACTGGTCGTTATTTACTTCTACACCATTTTTCGCAGCATCTAATGAGCCTCTTAAATTTGATTGGAAGTTAACGCTAACATCAAATGTCTTATCTTTAGAACCATTGTTTGCAAATGTTAAAGAACGAGTATCTTTTATATTTTTACTGTTGTAAACCTCATTACCGAAGCTTAGAGCCCCTGTATCTTCTTTTATTTGTTTTTCTCTGCCATTAATAATCGTCGGTGTGGTTTCCTTCACTTTGATTTCCATATCCGAGTGAATCGCTTTATAAGGGTCTACACGACCAGCTCCTTCCTCAAATACACTGTATGTCTGACTTAAAGGATCTGCGGTATTCATTAAGATAGATTTTACATCTTCCGGCTGTAAACCAGGATGAGCCTGCAATAATAATGCAGCAACGCCAGTTGTGAAAGGAGTTGCCATAGAGGTTCCGGACATGCGCTCATAAGCATATTTATAGTCTGCTGGATTGCTAGGACTATGGATAAACCCTGGTACAGTCGATAACACACTTACTCCTGGTGCTGTAACTTCCGGTTTAATATCATAAGTAACACGAGATGGCCCGCGAGAACTGAAGTCTGCCAGTGTATCTCCTTTTGTTGAAAATTGACCTAATTCGCTAAAAGAAAACTGAGTATTTCCAGCAGCAATTTTTTGTTGAAGGGCAAGTCCATCGGCATTTGTTAAATTGAACGATGGGATAAAATCTGAGCCTTCCCCTAAATAAAACGGCATATAATCTTCAGTCGTTATGTTGTCCCAAATCAGAATCGCTGCAGCCCCTTTTAACTTGGCTTGTAAAATTTTATCATTAATGGTTGTTGAGCCGCGCTGTACAAGTACTACTTTACCCTTATAGTAATTTGGGTCAGAATTATTATAGTTGTAAGATGCACCATTTCCTGCAATAGGAACAATCGTATACGAATTTCCCAATAAAGAAGAAATGTTATCACTCCAACCTTTTGCCAATAAGCGCATATCAGATTTTACAGTGTCAAGATTCCCCTTCATCGTTGGAATTTGTGTAGGAACATCACTGGCTCCTACAGTTAAGGCTAAAGCTGCCCCGCCGGGAGAACCGACTGTATACATACCGTTTCCAGCATTTCCTGCCGCGATTACAGCCGTAACTCCGCTTAGCACCGCATTGTTAATTGCGATACTATCAGGATATAGCGGGTCATTGTAGTTAGCACCTAACGAAAGGTTCATCACGTCCATACCGTCTGCTACCGCTTTATCAATCCCCGCGATAATTCCATCATCAGCACCGCTTCCCCCTGGACCAAGCACACGATACACATATAAATCAGCATCTGGTGCAATACCAGTTGTTGCATATGGACTATCATTTTTCCCTTGACCGACGATTATCCCGGAAACATGAGTTCCGTGTTCTGTCTCGTAAGTTGATGGATCTCCGTTCGGCTTCCCGGCTTTTACCCAGTCCGCGTATGTTGTTTCCATCGGGTCATTATCATTATCGATAAAATCGTATCCACCTTTATAAGCGGATTTGATATCCGGATGATTGTAATCAACACCAGTATCTAATACCGCAACTTTTATACCTTTACCTGTGTATCCTTCTTGATGTAATTTATCAATTTTAAGGTAGGAGCGCTCAGCTGCCATTCCTTGGCCTTGAGCTTCCGTAGAAGGCTGCGCTTCACTGGTTGGGGGCTCTACTGTTACGGTTGAATCGCTATAAATTGCTTGGACTGCGTCCGATTTCACTAAATCCTTCAGCTTATTTGCAGGTACTTCGAGTGCTACCCCATTGAAGGCATTTTTGTATTCCCGTTTCACTTTGTAGGATCCATCTGATTTATCTTTAAACGTGTTTTCTAAATCATTCTTAAATGTTGCATGATCATTATCAACATTACTTTTGGCCTTGCTATCGGATATACTTTGGCCTTTTACTGCTGCTTCCAGAACAGCGACCTTCGAAGGTTTGTTTTTAAATTCCACAATTACCGAAACATTTTCAGTACTGTCAAGATTGACTTTAGAATCCACAAAAAGCCCGGTTTGATCGTCGGTGGAAAGCTGTTTTAAAGCCTGTCTTTGCTCAGGAGTCAATTTAGCTAAGATCTGTTCGGCTGTTGAATTTGTGGCAGCATCGACTTTTGATGGCAGTGAAAAATATGTATTTGATAGACTGCTAGAAACCAAACCTACCCCTAAAGTCAGAGCTGTCGCTTTTTTCACAAAACTCTTCTTATTAAATTTCATATTTGCTCCCCTTTTATTATTATTTTTTGAAAATTAAATCGATTACAAAAATAATAGTAAAGGGAATACAGGAAGAAGTAAATTGGGGTTATTGAGAGGCTAAATTCGTGTAAAAACTAGCTAAAAAGGATTACTTTTCTGCAATTAAAAGATATTTTTCACTATTTTATTTGAGCTAGAACTAGAGAACAGGCCAAAAGTCATAGTTGTCTTTTATAAAATTACCCCAAATTTTTGCATTTTAAATAAAAAAACTACCTGCCTTCAAAAAGGAGCAAATAGTTTTTTAAAATTATTGTTTTTAAAGCACTCCACAACCAGCTGGTCTAACTGAACAAGCCGACCATGGTTCCTGTCATGACGGAGCCAAGCGTAGCTACTACCAAAATTTTCAAACCAAATTTAGCCATCATGCTTGCTTTCTCCCCATTAATAGCCTGAATAGTGCCAAGAATGATCCCGATGGATGAGAAATTAGCAAATGAAACTAAGAAACTGGATACAATGGCTACGGTCTTCGCAGACATATGTGGAATCATTTTTTGAAATTGAAGCATAGCAACAAATTCATTTGCCGCAACCTTCGTTCCCATTACGGAGCCAACTTGTACGATTTCATGGGCGGGAATCCCCATTATGTAAGCGATGGGTGCAAACACATACCCCAATACTGCTTGAAAATTTATCCCGAAAAGGATAACAAAGACATAGTTGATCATGGCCAACAGCCCAATGTAGGTAATAAGCATAGCAGCAACTATTAATGCGACCCTTCCTCCATCTAATGCACCATTACCGATTGCTTCAAACAAAGATCTCTCATGAATCATTTCTTTCACATTAATTGCTTCATCCTCTTCAGCCTTTACAGGGCACACAATGGAAGAAAGGATTAAGCCTGAGAAAACATTGATTGGAAGTGCTACTAGAACATAGCTTGGTGGAATCATCTGCATATAGGCACCCAAGATGGAACAACTGACAGCTACTAACGACGAGGTACAAACGACAAATAAGCGGTTGGCACTTAATTTGTGTATATAAGTCTTAACCGAAAGAATCGCCGTTGTATCGCCAAATACCATGGAATTCACTGCTACAAAGGATTCAACTTTGGGGAGACCTGTTATTTTAGCAACGGCTCCACCAATGTACTTAATCGCTAATGGTAATATTCTCGTATACGTTAAGATGCTTAGCAGCGCAGACACGAAAATAATCATCATCAATACATTTATAAAGAACAACCCTTGTTTTGTTAATCCACCAAACACAAAAGCGATCCCATCATTACCAAACGAGAGGATTTTATTAAACAGATCAGTTACTTTCTTTAATATCAATTTACCAATGGATGTATTAAGGTTAAACCATGCTAACGCTAACTGAATAACCAACATAATCCCTGTAGCAGTATAGTTAATGTTCTTCTTATCATTTGACATGATCCATGCGACCACAAGTAGCAAAATAATTCCGATTATACCTATTAAAATGGACATACAATTTTCCTTTCTATGTTTAATAAGCTCATACATATCATGCCCAGTTCGAAAACCTTCATTATCAAAACTAAAAAAAAGACACTAGAGAAAAAATCCCTAATGTCTAATGAATATTTTATAAGCAATAGAAATACCATCGCATTAATGTCCACCCCATATGGACAAAGTCACATAAATGTCCACGAACGGTGTCTGTCACCATCACTCAATAAAGGAATTAGCCAGTTCTAAGGCTTTTTCTGTTGCTCCTTTTTGGAGATAGTAGTGAAAGAGTTTTTTTTCAAAGTGTTTTTGTAGGTTTTTGAATCCTGTATTTTTTAAATGCGGAAGGACTGTTGCCGCAATAAACTGATAGTACTTTTTTTCTTCATCCTTGAGTTGGTAGATGTGTAATTGAAAGGATATCCATAAATCTGATTTTGCGGCTTTGGCCAAATGTAAGCCTTTATTGGTCAGCTCCAATAATTCCTCGTGTGAAAGTAAGTTTCCTTTGTAGCTCGTACTGATCAAACCATCTAAACTAAGTAAATAATGAGGGATCCGTTCATCAACAAGTTTCATGGCCTGTTGGAAATAGTTCGAAGCCTCACCGTATTCCTTTCTCCGATATAGATCAAATGCAAGATTATGATAAAGCTTCGACTTGCGCTCCACATCATTAATGGTATCACAGGTACGGATCAATTGTTCGTAACGCACTTTCGTCTTTTTGATATCATGGTGTTCCTTGGCATTTAATTGGATCAACAACATCATTTCCGTATCAATGATTCGCTTAATGTTAAGGGTTTTTTGAAAATAATCAAGAACCTTCTCTGCATAATAATAAGAAATGATATTAGCATTAATCGTATGGTAGGCAAGGGCCAGATGGTAATAATATTCGAAGTGATTATAATGATTTTGATCAATCGATATTAAGATTTGTATACAATCGCGATATTTTCCAGTGAGAAAATAATAGATACCTTGTACATGCTTTAACATATTGCGATCTTGTGGAGAAAAAGATGCCTCATTTTTATGCAGGCTTTTGATGATATTCAATGCTAAGTCCAATTTAAAATGAGATAAAAAATGTCTGGCAGAAAGTAATTGATAATAAACGTGAAAATCCTCCAGGTTTATAAGCTTTTCCTTTTCAATTTCATTTTTTAATCTTTCTGATTCTTCGTTTTGCTGCATGACCAATGCCTCATGCCAAAGTTTTAATTTCAACTGAAGCTTATGAAAACACTCCTTTTCATCTTCGAGGTCGATATTTAATTTATTGGACAATAAGTATGTAATTTCCCCTGAATATTCCGTAATTCCTCTTTCAATTTTGCTTAAATGGGTAACTGAACAAATTCCTTCGACAAGTTCTCCCTGGGTTAAACCCGCCTTTTCACGATAAAACTTGATAATCTTCCCCTCTATCATTTACCCACCTCTATTGTCATATTGATATTATTATAGTGAAATTGTTAATAATATACTACATGTGCAAGCAAGAGGTTCAAAATAAAATAAATATAGGAGTAATAAAAAAATCCCTTATCAAGTATTATTCTTGATAAGGGATTTTTGATTATTTACTTGAAGAAGTTACTAATTCTTTCACACTATCTTCTAAACCAAGAGCAAATCTTTCATGTGTTTTTCTTACTAGTTTAAAATATTCATCGAAAACATTGTAACCTTCATGTCTCTGTTTTTGCAGAAGCTCAAAGTAAACTTTGTTGTTTTCAACTGATTTTTTTTCTAACCGGTTCAATAAATCAAATGTTGATTTAGTTGGAGTGATCATGATTTTTTCCCAACGATTAACTAGATCCTGCCATTGATTAACGAATGCATTATTTTTCAAGAACTCTAGTTTAAATGAGTTCTCTTGCTGTGATATGATCGCTTCATTTGCTTTTTTCGTTTCATCGAAATAGAATAAAAAACTATTTCGGTATTCAGAATTAAATTTTGCAGCATCCTCAAATGATTTTACTGACGCTTCAATTCCTTCCTCAAGGAATTGACGGGAAAGCTGTACAGCATTTTCAAATTGATCCCATAATGTGTTAACATATGAACTTGCTACAAACTCTTTTCCAATTTGATCATTCTTCTTTTGACTCATTTTTATTCCTCCCTTTACTGATACTAGATTTCTCTATGGAATCCTGCTTGTTATAAGTAGGAATGTAGAGCTCAAGAAAACTTGAATACATATGAAAAAATTGTTCTAACATACTTTGATAGCTCTCTAATTGATTCGCATGAATTTTTAAATAATTAATGCCAACATCTGTTATGGAGTATTTTCTCTTAGCAGGTCCACTTCCTGTTACATCCCATTCAGAACACACCAAATTTTCTTGTTCCAATTTCCTTAATAGACGATATAAATTCCCCTGATCAAGTGTTCGGAAGCCGAAATTTTGCAGCTTTTGAATAAGGTCATAACCATGTAAGGACATCTTGCTAAGCAGCAATAAAATAAATGGCAGAATAAAATTTTTAGATGGAGCCAAATTTTGATCATTGTTGTCGTTTGCCATATTTATTATCACCTCAAATCAATCTATATGTGTATTTTACACATATGGTTTATTTAATGTCAAGAGCAGTATTTCGGGGGTCAGTCCCCCGACAATTTAATGCATTAATGTACTGGGGGACTGGCCCCCGACCAAAAATAACCTTTATAGCAGAAAGAAAAGGCACTTTCCACTATAAAGGTTATTTTTTGTTGTATTTTCATTTTTTATGAAGTGGATGGTTGTGCGGAAGCTTGATTTTTTGGTTTTTTTGTAAATTGGAATGTTTGGTGAGCGTAATATACTTTTGCAAAAGCATGATTATCGCATAGTGAACACTTAACTTGGTACGATGCTTTACTAACATGGGGAGCTTCTAACAATGGCAATGTTTCTTTCATATGTGTAGTGCAGACCCACATAATCTCACCCCTTTAAAAAATGGTTATAATTCAACTAATTTCAAGGAAAAGGTCTAGGTAGTGGAAGCCACTTCCGTTTTAATTTTGTCCGGTTTTCTCATCTTCACTTGTTTTGTCACTTCATCGTCCCAGGAAACCGAGATATCCCCATTTGTGACAAATGTCTGGCAGCCTAAACGATAGCCCTTTTCAAGCCATTCCTCCCCTAATTTTCTTCTTTCCTGCACTTTCACTTTATCAAGATATTCTGTTCCCTCTTCCACTTTACATACACAAGATCCGCAAATTCCTCCACCACAACGGTTCGGAAGTTCACCATCATATCGGAGGGACATTCTCAAAATATTAGAATCCTCAGGAACCGTAAATTCTTTATTGCTATTTATAAATTTGATATTTGGCATTGGTCAATTCCTCCTTTTCATTATCTTCTTGGTATACAATATACCATAAATTTAATTTTCTAACAATATGTAAAATTTAAAATATTGAAATATTTTAAATTTACATATAGGATCCTATAGTGTTTTAAAATGAATAAAACAGGCTACTTAAAAAATAGCGGCCTGCTTAATACTTCCTTTTATTTTGTTTCTCTTTTAAACTCTCCATATAGGTGATATAAGCCTTTTTGGAGTTTTCAATATGGATCTTCATTAAATACTCGGCAATTTCAGCATCTCTGTCTCTTAATGCCTTCATGATATCAATATGTTCTCTTAATGATACTTTCCGTCTTCCTGGAGTTTCATATCCCATATTGGCAGCCATATGGATATAGTCGATCAGGCCGGAAAGTATTTCAAATAACTTGGGGCTTTTAGATGCTTTATTAATCAGCCGATTCATTTGAATGTGTTCAAAATTGAAATTTTCTTCCGCCTGCTCTTCCAATTCCTTCAGTTCTTGAATTTTTTGGTCCAGCTCCAATTGGGTTTCTTGATCCATTCTTTGGGCCGCTAATTTTACCGCCAGTACCTCCAAAGAGGCGAGAATCGTAAATACCTCAATAACCTCATTTTCCGAAATGTTCGTCACCACGACACCTTTCCGCGGTACGGTTTTTACAAATCCCTGTGATTCCAAACGGAACAATGCTTCCCTGATAGGAGTCCGGCTAATGTTCAATTTTGCCGCAAGCTCTCGTTCAATAAGGCGGTCCCCCGCTTGAAATTCACCTTCGAGAATCGTCTTTTTTAAATAAAGATAAGCATGTTCCCTGATTGATAATAGATTTTTTTCCTCCCATGTCGTTTCCATTTATTACACCCGCTATTATAGATTTAGGATAAAAAAAAGCCCCCATAAACGACCGCACCAATGATGACAAGAGAAGGATGAACCTTCCACTTACTTAAGGTGAGATAACTTAGCAAAGTCAAAAGAATGAGTTGGATGGCTCCGCTTTTTTCAAAAGCATCTAAAAAGAATTGGTAGGCCATAATGCCAAGCAACACAGCAATGATGGGTTGAACAGACTTTGTCATTAATTTCACTTTTGGTGAATCTTTAAATAAATTCACAAACTTAAACATTAAAATAACGGCAATAGCTGATGGCAGAATGGTAGCTGCAAGGGCAATAATAGACCCAAGAACTCCCCCAAGTTGATATCCAATAAAACCGCCCATTTTCGTTGCAATCGGTCCCGGCAAGGCGTTCGCTATGGCCAAGACATTGCTGAACTCAGATAAAGTCATCCAATGATAATGATTCACTACATCATTTTGGATTAATGGGATGATCGCAGGGCCGCCGCCATACCCCAATAAATTAGAAACTAAAAACGACCAAAATATATGCCAATAAATCATGAACTTTTCTCCTTTATTTGAACCACATTATCATCTGAGTTTGGTGATGACTTTTGTTTACGAGCAGCAATAAAATAAGCCGAGATAAGAAAAATTGCGATCAATATTCCTGGATTCACATTTAAAAATTGGATTAAGACTAAAGAAATGACTGAAAATGAGAGCATTTTTGAAATACCTAGTCCTTTGCGGCCATTTTGGAAAAAGCGATAGGCCATTTCCGCCAGCATAAAACCGATCACAGGTGTAACACCTTCTACCATTCCACCCACAATGGGAGAATGACGAAACGAATAAAGGACGCCTAACAAAGCAATCATGGCAATAATCGATGGAAGAATATGGGCAAGAATCGCTACTGTAGCACCTAATTTACCCTTCACTTTGAAGCCGATGTAGGCCGCCATTTTCGTTGCAATCGGTCCTGGCATTGTATTTGCAAGGGCTAAAATTTCTGTGAATTCCTCTACCGTCATCCATTTATATTTTTGGACGGCCTCGTATTCAATCAGAGGAATGGTAGATGGCCCCCCGCCATAACCAGTCACACCTGTGCGGGCAAATCCAATTGTTAAATCCATATAGGGCTTCAAGTGATTCTCCCCTTTCTAAAATCTTAAGGTTTGGATTCTAAAAAAAGACCTTATTCTGGACCATCAAAAATTTTGAATAAGGTCTTCCTATTTGCTTATTTTTTAATATCCGCTTCGGTAATCACTTCTAGTCCGCTTTTTGCCAAATAGGATTGTAAAGCCTTTAGTGCTGCTGTGCCCACTGCCGTATCCTGTTCACCGTTTCCGCCGCTTACACCTATTCCACCTACAACTTCACCATTCACCACGATTGGGAATCCTCCAACAAAAATGGCAAACTTGCCTGGAAGCATCTGATTGATCCCAAATGCTTCATTTCCTGGAAGCGCGGGGCCGTTTGGCTCTTTGTTAAATAAATGTGTGGAACGTTTATGGCCGGAAGCTGTATAAGCTTTTGCAATTGAAATTTCAGGGCCGGTAATGCGTGCTCCATTCATTCTTTCAAGGGCAATCAGGTTGCCGCCATCATCCACAATAGCAATCGTTTCTAGCACATTAATCTCTTCTGACTTTTTCTTTGCAGCTTCAACCATTAATTTGGCTTCTTCTAATTCTAATTTAAGGGCTTGTTTCATAGCGACTCTCCTCGGAAATTTACTTGTTTTAATAGCCGATATAGACTGTTTTTAATTGTGTAAAGAACTCCAAACCAACTCTGCCGGATTCACGGAATGTGGATGTACTGGATTTCTTCAGACCGCCAAAAGGAGCATTGATTAAGTTGCCAGTCGTAGTCCGATTCACCTTTACCGTCCCTGCCTGAATGTCTTTCGTAAACTTACCCGCAATCTTCAAGTTATTTGTCACAATGGAAGCAGATAATCCATACTCCACCCCATTGGCAATCCTAATCGCCTCTTCGTATGATTCTACTTCGATCACTGCCACAACGGGACCAAAAATCTCTTCCTTTGCAATGCGATGATCAGGTTTTACATCGGTAAAGATCGCCGGCTGAACATAGTAGCCCTGTTGGAATTTCCCGTCAGTCAGCTGTTCGCCTCCATAAGCTAATGTCGCTCCTTCTTCTTTACCAAACTCAATATATTTCAAGACATTTTTCAATTGTTTTTCATTGGCAAGCGGCCCGATTTTGACTCCCGCTTCAAAGCCATTGCCGATTTTAAGCGAACTTGTTTTTTCAATTAGTTTTTGAACAAACTCATCCTTGACATTTTTCATGACAATGACTCTGCTTGTTCCGGTACAGGCCTGACCTGTTAGCGAAAATCCGCCGTTTACAGTTAATTCAGCAGCCAAATTGAGGTCAGCATCCTCCATGACGATTAATGGGTTTTTCCCGCCAAGCTCCATTTGTGTACGGGTTGTAAAGGAAGATTTCTTATGAATATCTTCACCTGCAGCCGTCGAACCAGTGAACGTAACTGCCTTAATAGCAGGATGTGTAACCAAAAGATCCCCAACTTCCGAAGCTTTTCCCGTTACAAAATTAATAACACCTTTTGGTATACCAGCTTGAACCAATGCTTCCACAAGTCGCAATCCAATAAGCGGAGTATCAGATGATGGCTTAAAAACAACCGTGTTACCGGTGATTAATGCGGGAGCAATCTTTCTCGCAGGAATCGAAATCGGAAAGTTCCACGGAGTAATGACACTTACCACTCCAAGCGGTTCTCTTTCCGTCGAAACCTTCATGTTCGGATCATCATTTGGAAACGTCTCTCCTGAAATACTCTGTCCTTCCACAGCGTAATAACGGAGTGTTTGAGCAGAGCGCAGCACTTCATTCTTTGCATCGTTTACGTGCTTTCCTTCTTCTCTTGTTAATTCTTCAGCGTATTGATTGGCATTTTGTTCTAAAATCTCGGCCGCTTTATTTAAAATAGAGGCCCGTTTAGATGGCGCTGTATTGGCCCAGGTTGGAAATGCTTTAACGGCAGCTTCAATGGCTAATTTGACATCCTGTTCATTTGAAGCTTGGAAAGCCCCGACAATATCTTCTGTATTTGCAGGGTTTACACTATAAAACAGTTTATTGCTTACCGATTCCTGCCACTCACCATCAATTAAATTATTAAATGTCTCAACTTTAGTCGTTAGCAAACTATCACCTTCTACCATTCTATTAAATAAAAAACGGCCGTCTCATAGAACCTCGAATTTTCAAGATTTATAGGACGGCCTGAAACGTGCGTCGATTTTCTATAGGAAGTTCAATCTTCTGAATCAGGAATATATAATTGGTTACTTTTAGTCAATACTTAAGACTGAACTAATGCTCCTAGATCCTGCTCAAGATATTCTCTCCATAGACCGTCCATATACATGCGGCGCATTTTTGCTCCCGTACGGACAACTTCTAGGCAGCGCTGCTGTAATTCAGGAGTATCTGCATGGTCAAGAACGATTTTGTAACCGCGTTCGCCGTGGATTTCATCAGATACGATGTGTAAATCAAAGAATTCAATTTCTTCATCTGTAAATCCATATTGTTGACGTAATGCAGGAGTCTGTTTCCGGTAAATATCAGGAACTTGTGATTCCAAACCAACTACTAATGCAGCCGTTGCCACGACGAAATTTTCACGAGCCGCAACAGCAAAACACCAGCTTTGAAGACCTAGAGTCGTTGGAGCCATGTTAGCAGGGTCCATCACTCGTTCACGAGTGGTGCCGCAGCTTTCTGCAAAGCGAATTAGTAAGTCGGTATGGCGATCTGCTGCGATTTCTTCTTCATACATATTTTGTAATGTGAAATCCTTTGCAGATTCAAATTTTGGATCGGTTGGAGTGTTGTGGTAAATATACGCTAAGTAGTCTGCAAAAGGTCCTACATAGTGGTAATGGTTTTCAGCCCATTTTGCAAAGTGTTTTCTTTCAAGCTTCCCTTCAGCCCAAGCTAGAGTAAATGGAGCCTTTTGGCTATGGTTCCCTTTAATTGCTTCCTCTAATTGTTTACGAAATTCATCTTTTGATAATAATTCTGCCATTTTATAGTCCTCCTCTAGTTTTATGTAGGTTTTCTTAATGCTTGGCATTTGATATTTTGTATACCAAACTGTTGAAAAAATAAAAGAAAGTTGCTTGCCAACACTCTTTTTTAACTGTTTGGTATACCTTTAAAAATATATTAACCTACTTTATGTTGTTTGTAAACAAAATATTTAGAATTTTTTAAAGATTATAAATCACGTTTTCTATTCCCTGATCTCAAGCTAGTTGAAACTATTGATTTTTAAATTTAATAGTTTGCTAATCTCTTCCCTCAGGTTTTCCAGTGCTTCCTCGACAATACTTTCGCCAATTTCTCGGCTTGCTTTGGTGGCATCGCCGATACACCCATTTTGAGTCATTTCTTCATAGTAATAAAACCCTTGGATGGCTTTGCCTGGTCTAAGCTGCTTCCATCTTCCCTCTTCCTGGATATCCCCCTTTTCGAGGTCAGCAATCCGGACAATTTCTGGTGCCAAATAAAGCGCTTCCGAAACTTCCCGTTCACAGCTATGGCCGTATAAAGAGGATTTGATATATTTCTTAAAAGATTCCTTCGCCGATGCGGTCGTTTTCGCATAATAAACTTCTACTTCTAATTCTTTTGTTAAAGTCAGTGCTGCGACGCTTAAGGTAGATTGGTTGCCGCCGTGTGAATTTAAAAATAAAAACTTCTTTATACCATGATGCTTCAATGATTCAATCATATCTTTAAGAATGGCAATCAGCGTTGAAGGCTGCAAAGAAATCGTACCTGGAAAATTTAAATGGTGCTGCGAAACCCCCATATTTACAGTTGGTGTAACCAATGCATATGGATATAATTTTTCTCCCAGCTTTTTAGCCATTTTTTCAGCCAATACAGCATCGCAGCTTTCAACCATATGCGGACCATGTTGTTCATGGGCACCAATTGGGATGATCGCAAGCTGAACCGTAGTTAACGATTCTTCCACTTCCTTCCACGTCATCCGAGTTAGATCATAACAATCCACAAAACTTCACCTCTTGTATCTTTTTGTATTTTGTATACCTTTTAAAAACTATAACGTTTGCACGGTTGATTGCTTTTTAGGAACTGGAACAGAAATATTTTCCTGTGAAATTTCAATATCCTCTTGGATCGTTAATTGGCAGGTTAATCGATAACCTTCATTCACTTTGTCACCCAGCATTTTGACTTCCTTCCAATTTGGAGGCGCCAATGTTTCTGCACCGTTAATCACTTGACACGTGCATTTTGTACACCGTCCCATTCCGCAGCCATACTTTAACTTAGGAAATTGTCGAGTAGCGGCAAGTACGACTAAATTGGCATTGTCCTTAACCTCTTGTTCCACGATTGTTTCATCAACATGAAGAATAACTTTTGGCATACCAAATCCCCTTTCCTTCCGTTCAGAAAATTAAGATTTTTTTAAAGTATACAATCATTTTAACCAATAAGTAAACTAGTTTTTTTCTAAACCTGCTTTATTTACTACTTTAACGAGATGCATACGTTTAAATTTTTCTAATATTTAGAATATAATATTGAATTATCAGACTTTTTACTTTAAAATACAATTAAGAAGTTTTGGTATACAATGTTCCGCAGAGGTGATGCTAAAATCTTAGTTTTAGGTCTTGGTCTAGGATAGCACGTAGTAGTCATAAATTAATTAAAGGAGTGTTCGAAATGGGAAAATTTATAGTCTTAACGAATAAAGATACGGTCCAAACGATTTTAGAAAACGAGGGTTTAGAGGCTGTAGAATCCTATCAATTCTATTTTTTTGATAAATTAAAAGCTACATATACCATTGCCAAAGTCCTTGATGACAATATTAAAATCCAATTATTTGAAGAATACGAAGGAAAACAATATGTAAATCATATTGCTGTTAAGTTCTTTGAAAAATTCGATACGATTGACGCTGCCCGTGAGGAGTTACAGGAGATCGTCAAGGCGTCGGGGAACAGTGAAGATTCAGTGAATTCCAAGCTTGTTAAGGCTGAAGCAACAGTATAAGTTTTGAAAATAAAAAATCCGGGGGGAAAACATCTCTCCGGCTTTTATTTTATTTATCCTTTTTAAAAAATGGCTGTGTTAAAATCTAATGTTGATTTTTAATATTTGTTGATTGGAGCGGAGGACGCTCGACTCCTGCGGGATGAAGAGGTTACGGGAGACCCCGCAGGCGCCTTATGCGCCGAGGAGGCTCCCGGACCTCCCCGCGGAAAGCGAGCGTCCGGAGCGGAAATCAAATTTAGCAGTGCAGAAAAAAACCGCCACTTGAAAGGGACGGTTTTTATAGAAAGATTAAAACTTAAGTGTTTTTCTTAATGAAGCTAATTTTTTCTCCGCTTTTTTAGCAGCTTGTTTGGAACCAAATAGGAAGTTAAACATTTTTCATTCCTCCTGAATAATGGGTTATTTGTTACTTTTATTCTATTATGATGTTGAAAATAATACAACCAAATTGTATACCAAATACCAAATTTTTATTAAATTATGGCTAATTTGTGACTGGTTTATTATAAATTCATTCACTTGGTATACCATTATAAAGAAATTAGGTGATGATATGCTCCGGTGTATGTTTTTGTTGGTGATTTTTTTATATTTATTATCTGTGCTTTTACCTCAACTTGATCTAAATGTTCTTATATCCATACTAAGTCTTCTGATTGTCCTATGTACATGGGTCCTGGCAAAGCGATTTGTTCGAATATTAGGTAGCAGTTTTTTAATTCTGGGACTCCTGTTACTTTGGAAAAGCAATGCTTCTTATTCTCAATACATTCTTTCCTTTGGTCCAATGCTTGATTTGCTTACCATGTTTACCTTAGTCCCGATTTTAGGAATTCCGATAAAATTAGGCGGCTATAGCGGCGGGATTCAAACGATTATACAAAAAAATGTTAAGAATTCCGGTCAACTTTATATCATCACTTCTGCGATTTCCTATTTTTTTAGTATATTTATGAACCTTGCGACCTTGCCAATGACCTACTACTCCATCAGGCCGGCGATGGACTTATTTACAGTACAAAACAAAGAGCGTTTTATGAGCAGAGCAATCTCCCGCGGATTTGCGATGCCGCTTATATGGGCTCCCGTTACCCCTATTGTAGGAATTGTCATTACCATGACGGGCGTATCGTGGATTTCCATTCTTCCTTATGTCATTCCACTTAGCATTATAGGAATGGGAATGGATTGGTATATTGGAGCACGGAAATCAAAAGTGATGAACAAACCGAGAAAGGGCATAGCTGCAGATGAAACGGCGGCAACGGCAGAAATCAGCCCGAATAACCGTTCACGCCGAGTCTTACAAATTTTGCTGGCCATCATCATTTTCAATATCGTGATTTCCATCGTCGAAAAAAATGTTCCGTATCCTTTTTTAATTCTAGTATCTTTATTGGTTATCCCATTTGCGCTTGCATGGTCTCTTTTCTTAAAACAGGGGAAGGAATTTGGAGTTCAGTTATTAAAGCATTTTCAGTCTTTCTCCATTAGTATGAAGGATCAATTTTTCATTTATTTATCGGCAGGTTTTTTTATATCTGCTATCAATGTTTCCCATACAAATGAATGGTTGTACAGTTGGGTGATTAAGTTTATTCATGTGGCAGGTGTGGAGGCCTTCTTAATTTTACTGCCTTTAATCCCGTTGGCTTTTGCCTTTCTCGGTCTTCATCCAGCTGTTTCCCTTGCACTATTGGCGGAAGGATTAAATCCGCACACGATCGGTATTTCACCTCAAATATTGACTGTCGCAATGCTCGCCGGAGCCGTTTCCTCGTTTCTGGTAGGCCCGTATAATGCGACTTTAGGTCTCATGTCCAATATTGTAAAGGAAAGTTCCTATAAAGTGTCAAACTGGAATCTAACCTTCACAGGCCTTTATATTGCATGTGTAATGGGTTATTTATTTATTTTGCAATTATTATTAACATAAAATAAGGGTGTCAATCTGCATGATTGACACCCTTTTCATCTTTATATTGAATTTCTTTCACGATTTCCATCGCAAAGTGCCCGAGGCTCCCTTCACAATACCCTCGTATGATCTCTGGAGCTAACGATGTTAAAGCCCTTTTGACATATTCGGAAGGAAATCCCCTTTTGGCAAATTCATTCTCGATTTCGATTGCCGTTTTTACTGCGTAATAGGTTGCTAATTTATTTATTTCTGTTAAACAATTTTCATTTTCTATTTTTACCTGGCCAAGAGATTGATATATCTCTTCTATTTCCTCAGGAAGCGATGTTTCTGTGATAAATAGGCCGTTGCCGTGTTCCAATAAGTCTTTCCAGTGCCCCATGAACTTTACCCCGTAAACCTTTAATTCAGGGAATTTAGCTCTAACTTCTTTCGTTTGAAGAGTCGTGGCCATATTAATGATCATAGGTGATTTTATATTCAAATCGGAGATAAAGGGAACGATCTTCATTGCGGGCAAAGCCAAGATTAACACATTTAATTCAAGCAAATCTTTTTCTGTTAAAAGATAGGTATTTGGAAATTGTTCTGCAAATTGTTCTGCCTTCGTTTTGGAAGGATGGAATATCCCTATTTCTCTATTCTTTTTATTCCAATGCGTCATCATGGCGGTGCCTAATCTACCAATACCGACGATACCAATTTTACTTTTTTTCATCCCTGCTCACCTCGATTTTCCCATTATATGCAAAAATAGGGCTTCCCGACCCCCCTGTCAGGAAACCCCATTTAATAATTAAATGTTTGCAGCTACCATATGATAACGGCTAGAACCGTTGCTAGCAACAGTCCAATGATTACGGGCAGGAAGTTCTTTCTCGCCAGCTCTAATGGTGAAAGATTCAGGAAGCCTGCTACTGCACAAAGAGAAGACCAAGCAATAAGTGTTCCCCCACCGCTCCAAACCGAGCCCATCTGACCAATTGCGGCCATAACGGATGGATCAAGATGAGAGCTATGACCTAACGCTCCTGATAAAGCACCTGTTAAAGGAAGGCCTGCAAAACCGGAACCATCTAATCCTGTGATGATACCAACGAGTAAAATGCCGATTGCCGCAAAAATTGGGCTGTGCGGAATATAAGCCTGTCCTGCCTGGATGATGTCGAATAAAAATGCCGGTGCCTTAGCTGTTGGTGCAAGAGATAGAATTTGTCCTGAATAGTCACCAGTTCCCATAAAGAAGAATCCTGCAATTGGAATGACTGGACCCATTGCTCTGAATGAAAAGACAAATCCTTCTGTAATGTGTTCACTTATTTTTTCAAGTGCATGAATTCGATTAAAGGCAATAGTAGCCAATACTAATAGGATGGTTGCAACCCCGCCAATGAAAGCTGCGCCGTCTCCTCCCTCAAATCCAGTGTGTCCGCCAATTTTGGTCCCGAACATATAAATCATTACACCTAACATCGCTAGTGGTACAATGACAGCAAACGCTTTTCCCCAGGTTTGTTTTCTTTGGACCAATACTGGACTTTCTTCAACAGCTACTGTAGCAGCCATTTCATCGGCAACATTAAAGATTGTAGTCTCAGCTGTACCCGATTTTTTGGTGATCGCTTTTCGATGGGTCACGTACACGATTGCCAAAGAACTTAATCCAACAATTAAAGATAAAATCATCGCCTTGTCGGCAACTAAGGATTTATCAATACCAGCCGCTTTTGCACTAAGCATTGGCGCAACCTGCATAATATAGTCAGAAGAAAGCGCCATACCTTGGCCGGCAATGACAATGACCATTGCTGAAGTCATTACTGGTAATCCTGCACTCACTGCAGCAGGTACTAACAAAGCACAAATTAACGGAACTGCCGGGGTTGGCCAGAAAAAGAGTGAAATCACATAGGTGGCGACCATTAAAACGAGATACGAAACATGCCCGTTTACCATGATTTTTTGGATCGGAACAACCATCCTTTGATCCGCGCCCAAATCCTTTAAAGAGTTAAGTAGTCCAATCATGATTGATATAATTAGGAAAATACTGAATAGCTGCTGGGCTGCAACAAGGTTGGCATTAAAGATTGCCTGAAACCCTGCAATAATACCTCCTTTGTAAACCGCGGCGACTAAAAAAGTCCCGATGATAAGAGGTAAAACAATCCCCTTTCTAAAAAGCATGATAATAATTACACTCACAGTGACAATCAGATACATCCAATGAGCTGCTGTTAGTCCCATATATTACCTCCATCATTAAATAGAATCTAAAACGCTTTTCAATTAGACAACTTATGCTAAATGTTTTGAAAAGGATTGAGGATGAAGGAACCTTTGTATGACTGATCCTAGAAGACTATGTATTTCCTCATTCACAATCATTTAATGGAATATAAGGAAAAAAAGAGTTCTAATGCTAGTTTTGTATTTTGTGGATTGTATACCATAATAAAATAATAAATGCACCTGCTTAATTCTTTTAGTAAAACGCTTTCTTTTTCGTGAACCAACCACTTTCTGTGCTCAAAACAACTTCCCCTGCCAACATTTATAGCTTTAGAAAATAAACACCTCCTATATTCACTGTGTATAACTTATAAAATATCATATCTGAAAATAGATTAACTTGCAAAGGAATTTTTAAAAAATTTAGATATTTTTTTATATTCTAAATATTGATATTGTCTTTGAATAATTTGTTCAGTAAAATAAAATCAAATCGTATATTGTATACAATTTGAATAGACAGATGATGAGGTGAGTTGTTAATGTTAAAAGCTGGTATTATTGGATATGGCACATTGGGAAAGAGTATCGGGGAATTAATTCAAACAAAACAGGCCGGGGATATTGAATTAACGGCTATTCTGGTTAGAAACCCACTTAATTTAAAGGAGTCTCCAGGGGACGAAGTTACGGTAACAGCTGAGGAAAATGTGTTTTTTAATCTTGGTTTAGATATCATTATCGAAGCGGCTGGACATCATGCCCTTCAGCTCTATGGTGAAAAAGCTCTAGCAAGCGGAAGTAATTTGATGATCCTTTCGGTTGGCGCCCTTGCAGATCATGATTTTTATGAAAAACTACATAAGACCGCAACAGAACAGCATAAACAAATCCTGATTCCCTCTGCCGCTATTGCCGGTTTAGATAGAATTGCTGCTGGGGTATTAGGGGAAATCGAAGAGATTACGCTTATTACCCGGAAGCCGACAAGAAGCTGGTATGGGACAATTGCCGAGGAAAAAGTAGATTTAAAAACATTAGCAGAACCATTTTGTATCTTCGACGGCAATGCACGAGAAGCTGCGAAATTATTCCCGGAAAACGTCAATGTTTCCGCTACCCTCAGCCTTGCTGGTGTTGGTTTCGAAAAAACGAAGGTTCAGGTATATGTTGATCCTACGATTCAAAATAATACACATACGATTAAGGCAAAGGGCTTTTTTGGCCAAGTAGAAATTTCAGTCCAAAATATCCCGTTTATCCAAAATCCTAAATCAAGCCCAATCGTTTCTATGAGTGTTGCAAAGGTGTTAAAAAACTTAACTTCATCACTGGTTATTGGCGTATAAAACAATAGGGTCAGACTCCTCACTTGTGGTATGGAGGAATCTGACCCTGATTTTGTTATCACTTCTCTTTTTTCTGTCCTTTGCTATGATTAACCGCTTCAATATACGCTTTTCGAGCATTTTCAATATGAATTTTCGTTTGGTATTCGGCCATATCACTTTCTTGATTAATGATAGCCTCCATAATTTTGATATGCTCCTCCATCGACTGCTCTGCTCTTCCCAACTTTTTATATCCTGTCTTTGCAAAGGCTCTAATATAATCGGATAATCCACTCAGGATTTCAAAAAGCTTTGAATTCTTGGCGGAGCTGTATAGGAGACCATTTAGTTCTGTATGTAGCTCAGCGTATTCATCTTCATTTTGTTCCCTTAAACAGTCTTCCACTTTTTTAATGCATGCCTGAAATCTCCGTTTTGTTTCATCATCTAACTTTTGTACTGCTAATTTAGCGGCCAACACTTCAAGGGATGAAAGAATCGTAAACACTTCTATAATTTCCTTATCTGAAATATCAGCTACAATAACTCCCTTTCGCGGCACGGTTTTAACAAAACCTTGCGATTCTAATCGAAATAAAGCTTCACGGATAGGTGTTCTGCTAATATTCAATCTTTCTGCAAGCTCCCTCTCCACCAGCCGGTCACCCGTTTTAAATTCACCCTCTAATATTAAATCTTTAATGTAAAGATATACTCGTTCTCTTATCGAGATGAGATTTTCTTCCGTCCAGTTATTCCCCATGTTTTCTCCTCTTTCCACTCGGTAGACATTGGAATCATTATAACTTAAATTCTTTGAAAACAACAATTTTTTTGGAATTTATACCCATAAGGGGAATTTTCACTTGTGATTTTCACAGGCCGCTGATGCACCGCTCATGATAATCCCTGTCATGATCTCCGCCATTAACAAAACGGTATACAATCGAGTGTTATTTAATGACTGAGCGGGTGAAATGGGGTCAAGGTAATTAACAATAGCTTTCATATGGTAATCTCCCACACTAGGCAACCTCTTATTGAGTGCTTTGCCGGGAATAAATGATCCTTCCGATAAGTAGATGGATCCAATGTTCCTTTCATCACCCAAACAGGCATCAATTCCAAAAATAAAAGGGTCTTCAAATGAATCTTGAATATCCTTCAAAACCCTTGTTATATTTAACGCATGGACAGGAGAATGCAATGTTCCGTAAACAGGATATGGAAAATATTTGTCTTTTAACATTGTCCCTACCATTGGTCCTAGTGAATCTCCTGTAGAACGATCCGTTCCAATACATAAGAAGATAATTTCCTTAGACGTTTGGTTTAGCACGTCTTTTAGTTTATTTATCATGATTTCCTTTTCGAATTCTGTCCTCGGTTCTTGCAAGCAAATATCATTTGACCTTTCAGCTTTTTCTTTTTCCTTTTTTTTGTTTTCAAAAGGCCACATATGAATAAAACTCCTCCCCGTCCTTTGCAAATGGAGTATAAGTTGCGGGCAAAAAATTTCCATACCTTCTCTCTTTTCCAATATACTACAAAATAGTATTGGTATAGAACATTCATTTCATTTAAGGACCATATCAAAAGGAAGAGGTTGACTCAAAGTGAGTCAACCTCTTCCTTTTCTATTTTATTCCCAGTGCTTTTTTTGTATTAGGTCCAACGACACCGTCTACTTGTAGATGATGGGCTTTTTGAAAAAGACGGACAGCCTTTTCTGTGTTAGGGCCAAAGACTCCATCAATCCCTTTCGTCGAATACCCAAGAGAGGTCAGTTTCTGTTGAAGCGTCCTTACAGCAGAACCCTGACTTCCTTTTTTTAGAATGGCTCCACTGCTGCTAACCGGAACGGAAGCATTTCCAGCTCCCCCAGTTACTTTAAAGCCATTAGCAGATGCAATCGAGTTGAATGATTTTCCCGAATAGGTAATGATAACCGGTGTATTAATGGGAACTTGATTAAACAGCCACTCTACCTCATTATCATACATCCGAACACAGCCGTGGCTGACATACCCGCCAATGGAGCTTGGGTTATTATTTCCATGGATACCATAAGTCGTCCCCCAAGTTCCGCGTGCATTTAAACCGAGCCAGCGGTTCCCGAGCGGATTGCGAGGATCTCCACCTGGAATGTGTCCTGTGTAATAAGGCCGATTGACTATTTTATTCACAATCTTAAACCGGCCTTCGGGTGTCAAGGTCCGGCTCTTCCCTGTTCCAACTTTAAATACTTTTTGCAATTTGCCATTATCATAGTAAGCAAGCCGGTTGATTTCCTTGTTGATAATAATTAACTTGTTTCCCGTTGCAGCCAAACCAGAGGGGACCCCAACGATAAAACTAAAGAACATCAAAAAAGCAAAAACAACCAGAATAAACACTTTTTTGTGCAATCCAATCCCTCCAACACGACATTTAAAAAACTAATCCGTGTATCCTATGTTGAAGGGCTTGTTCATATTACAAATTTTACAATTTAGTTTCTTATGAATCTACTTCTCTTTGAAACTATTTCTAAAAAAATCAAAGTCTGTTTTTACGTAATGAAATGCTGCCGGGCTCCCGCCGTGGTCAGGATGGGTTATTTTCAATAATTGTTTATATCCTGCTAAGACAGTTTTATAACTTGCTGTTTTTGGAAGTCCTAATTTTTGACGATAATTATTCGAAATTGGTGCTGGAGGGGGAGTTTCAGTTTTGTCCGCCTCTTTTTCCGTTCCATTCGAAACGAAGTCTTTTAATTTTAATAATTCATTGCGTAAATCAATATTTTCTTTAAGAATTTTCTTGTTTTCTCTTTGTAATTCACTTTTTTCATTCTCTAAACTGACAATTTCGTTCCTTAATTTATTTCTTTGCTGTATTAACGTATTGACGGAAGTCTGATGAAGCTTTTCAAACTCTTTTAGATGCTCTTCCTGTGCTTTTATTTTTCCTTTTAATTGGCGGATAATTTTATCAGCGTCAATTGGAGTATGATTTAAAAACCTCTTTGAGGTTATTTCATTTGGTATGTATTCAGAAGTCCCTAATTTATGAATTTTTCCTTCATGAAGGTAGCGCTGTACAATTTGCATCCCAATCGTCTCAGAGACCCCTGCATCCTTTAACAGGTTCAGAGCTTCGTTTGTATCTTCGAGAATGTATCCCGTTTTCCTTGACCCTCTTGCCTCGAAGGTAATCTTCTTTTCCCTCAGCCATCGCCGGACCGTTTGAATACTAATATCTTCAGTGACTCCTGCATCCTTTAAAAAGTCAAAAGCTTGATCTGTGTTCACTTTGTTCCTCCTATTGAATAAATCCAAATCTCTATATCCCTATCATATATGAGGAAAGGAAGAAAATGAATGGATAAAAAATACTACATGGGATTGTTATTTGCACTTTTTATATACAATATAGCCCCATTGATTGGAGGCAAGGATCTTTAATTGATTGGACTTTAACAGCGATTCACTATACCATTCTTTCGAAATCATTAGCAATGCCTTCTTTTGGTTTAAAAACTCTGTAAAATCTCCATTTTTTACCTGTAAATTTCCTGCTAACTCAGCGGTCAGGACCTCGCTTTGAAGCCAATCCACAGTGCCAAAGGGCTGGTATTTATAGATAAGAGCTCCTTTAACTTGCATGTTATTTTTTACTTCTTCTATAAGACTTTGCTTTGGATTAGTCACGGGATTATTGAGATATGTAAAAATTTGCATTTCATAATAGACGGCTACTGACAAAATTGATGCTATAAGAATCAACTTCGTGAATCTCCTCCCATTTTGAAGAAAACTACTTGCAAGTACACCTATCATGATGGAAAGAGCCGGATAGATCGGCAGGATATACCATCTAATTCTTGTTTGCGCGAAGGAAAACAGGATGGATGGTAGCAAAATCCATAAACCAACTCCAATCCAAAAATACTTTTTTTCGGACGGGATGCTTTTGAACGACGAGCCTTTTTTGAGAACCAACAGAAAAATCAGCAAAACTATCCATAATCGAAAAAATTTGTATAACACTTCTATATAATAAAATTTTCCCTCTGTGTGATGCTCAATGGTCATAGTAGATCTATCAAGTAAATCATAAAAAAGCATGTTCTTAAAAAACATGACACTATCATAATGGTATCGAATTGCTCCCCAGGCAAGAATGGGCAGACTCATGGATAAACATACAATTAGCCAATTTTTGAAAGAGTGATTTTTATATTTTCCAGTCAAGATCAGTAAAAACGTCGTTATCAACACAATAATACCGGCATGCCAGCTTTTGGTTAAAAATGCGAGAGAAAAACCAATTCCTGTTCCACATAACCATTTGCAATTTTGATTCGATAATAATAAAGACAATAACGCGAAAGTAAAAAGAAAGACGTAAAGGGCATCTGCATCTCCTGTTCTTGAGGAATGATTGATTAAAAATTGAGTACTTGTCGCCATAACTAATGTTGAAATAAGAGAAGCGAGCTTTCCATGTTTTTTGTATAAAAAAACCGACACCATCGTGATGGTTCCCATTGAAAAAATGGCAGAGCAAATCCTCAATCCAAGCTCATTAAAACCTGCCAGTTTGTACCCGAGGATAATCGTCCAAAAACTAAGTGGAGGCTTTAGATTCCAATAATCATTTTTTTCTCTATATGTATTAACTATAAAATTCCCATTTTTTATCATTTCGAAGGCGCTAACGCCATGTCTCGCTTCATCCCAGCTGTAAATTGGGAAATCTCCCAACCGATAAAAGATATTAAAAGATGCCATGGTAAGTATTACTGCCATGGAAATGAAATAAACAATGGTTAATTTTTGATTTAAAAGGCGATCCATAAGGCTACTCCTATCTCTAAGAATAAACTTCAATCTCTCCTTCATTATCCCCTATTTATTTTTTTACTCTTATTTTCTCCGGTATGGCCTTCCAGTACATGGGGTCTTCCAGGCCGAGCCGCCAAATCCCGATTCCTTGTAAGTTATAAAATTCCACAAGATCCAGTTTAAATCGAAGGCTGTAACTATTCTCAAACCAAGCCTGATGGGCATCTTTATTTTCATCTACATAGCTAAAATAAGGTGTTTGCGAAACAGAGTCCCAGGAAATAGGTGTTTTATACTTTGCTTTCTGGCTCATTAACAGAGCATAGGAGCTATAAATCGATTTGTTTGCGGTTGTATCCCAGTTCCATCCGTAACCGGCGATACCAAGTAAAATTTTTGATGGCCGGACTCCATGATTCAAGGCATATTTAATCGTTGCTTCTGTCCAATCCAGCGATGCCGTTGTCCCTGGCTTGGTTCTTGGGTTATGTTCATCATAGGTCATAATCACTAACCTATCGGCATATTGACCCAGTTTCGCGTAATCAAACCAAGGCGACCAGGGGTTTGCACGCGAATCACCTGTATTTGCCGGAACGGAAACTGTCACTGCTTTTCCATCATTATGCAAAGCATGAGACAAATTTTTTATAAATAGACTAAAGGAATTTTTATCAGTCATATACAAATTTTCCATATCAATATTAATCCCGTCATAACTGAACTTCTTTAATTCATTTCGCAGGTTCTGTATAAAAACGCTGCGGTTTATATCGTTATCCAGAACAGCGCTCGCTACCTGCTTCCCCTTCTCGACGGTTCCATAAAAGAGATTATGAACGACCAGATATACCTTTATATTTTTTTGGTGGGCACTCTGAATAATCTTTCTTTTATGGTCTGCTGTAACAGAATTTAACAGACTCCCCGGCTTCTTATCATCAAGCTTGTACCAAAATGGCGCAATAATGGTGATATAGGGGGACTGAGTGTCTACGGTAGGTTGCGACCCCGGATAAGCCCCTTCCTGTTCTGTGTAAAAACCTAAAACTTCGCGAGGTGTTTTATTCGGATAAGTGACCTTTACTCTTTGAATGGGTAGTTCTAAGGTGCTAGGATGAAAATCAGCCAAATGATCGGGTAATGGCTTTCCAACTCCATAATTCTTTTCATTTATTATATTAGGGACTATTTCATTCTTTTGGGACTGACTGCAGGATGATAGGAATAAAAAGACCATGCATATAGAAATGATTGTGAATGTCCGATAACTGGAACAAGACAATACTTCCACCTTCTTCTCAAATATCTTTATTTCTAAGGTGATGCTGATAGGGGTAACTTATTCATGAAATAATCTCAAATATTCGAGGAATAATAGGAGAAAGGAGAGATTTAAATGGAAAAACCAATTATTATGATTCCAATTATTCTGCTCGTTGCCATCATAGTTTGCGCCAACGCCCTTTTCAGTCATCAGGCAAAGGAGCATAAAACAGGAACACCCGCCACAACGGATCAGGCGGCGAGCTCTTTTGATCCAAAAGCCTTCTATAAGCAAACTTGTGTCAGCTGCCATGGTGATCAGTATCAAGGTGTGGTGGGTCCCACTCTTAAGAATTTAAGCAAAAAGTATACTCAAAAGGATGTAGAAGGTATTCTGAAAAATGGAAAAGGCGGTCGGATGCCAGCTGGCCTTGTTAAAGACGAAGATATTCCGGCAATGGCAAAATGGGTATTATCACTAAAATAATCATGATATTCAGCTAAAAATTAAAAGAGGCGATTGAAATCGTAACGGGTTCCGTTTCATGTCGCAAAACCCGAAAATGCAATTGAAAATGTAGCCCAATTTGTAATGCCTTTTGTATCTGTTTTTGCAATTAAAAATAAAATGGCTCAGTTCACTGAGCCATTTTTAATATCCGGTACCTGAATGTTACTCGATAAAAAGATGCTGATTCCCTCATCTGGAGTCCGTGAGGGTCCGCTCTTATCGGTTGGGGGGCAAGTAAGCACCCGGTTTGATAAATAAGCGGAGAAATTTCTCTTATTTTGTAAATAGCACTGAAAATAGCTAAAATAGACGGAGAGATTCCGCCTATCGACTCGAAAAACATGCAAATGGGGGATTTTCCTTGGCATAACCGGAAATCATCCCCTTATTTACCCCGAAACGAGCTCCATTTTGCAAATAACCGAAAAATCTCCGCTTATTTTAAATATCACTGGTTACTCAATTAAGGATAAGACTACTTATGTTTCTAAGCATTTTTTGTAAGATAAATTGTATATCAAATTGAGGGTAAAATTGTGAGGGTACAACATCAATTGTACCCCTACAATTTGAGGTGCATTTCCTATATAAATTTATATGCAAATTCCACCCAAATGGCTTTACACCAATAAAAAATGAGAGTCAATTTCATATGCAAATTGGCAATCATTTTAACTTACATAGTGAAAGGGAACGGAACCCGTTATTGAATACGCCTCTTTTTTTACCGTTCTACAATCGTTGCCACCCCTTGGCCTCCGCCAATACAAAGTGTGGCTAATCCCGTTTTGCTATCCCGTTTTAACATTTCATGAATAAGTGTGACTAAAATTCGTGCCCCGCTAGCACCTATGGGATGCCCGAGGGCAATCGCACCGCCATTTACATTTAGTTTTTCTTTATCAAAATGAAGTTCGCGGTCTACCGCTAGGGCTTGGGCGGCAAAAGCTTCGTTGGCTTCAATTAAATCCATTTCTTGCAGTGACATGGCAGCTTTCTTTAAAACCTTCTTAACCGCTGTAACAGGACCAATCCCCATAATGCTTGGGTCGACGCCGCCACCTGCATTTGCTTTTATGCTTACTAATGGCTTAATTCCTAATTCATCTGCTTTTTTACGACTCATCACGACTAGTGCTGCAGCCCCATCGTTTATTCCTGAAGCGTTACCGGCAGTGACCGATCCTTCTTTGTTAAATGCCGGACGAAGCTTGGCTAAACCTTCTGCTGTCGTTCCGGCACGTGGAAACTCATCTTGGGCAAACACGGTAACCTGCCCTTTACGCCCAGGTACTTCTACTGGGACAATTTCATCAGCAAATCGATTCGATTCAATTGCAGCTTGAGCTTTCGCTTGACTCCATGCGGAAAATTCATCTTGTTCTTCACGGGAAATTTCATATTTTGCACTGAGATTTTCTGCTGTTACTCCCATATGATAGTTATTAAAGGCACACCATAATCCATCATGAATCATACTGTCTACCAATTTCTGATCTCCCATTTTAAATCCGTCGCGCGCCCCTCTTAGCACAAATGGGGCCTGGCTCATATTTTCCATCCCTCCGGCTACGACCACTTCGGCGTCTCCGGCTAGAATAGCTTGTGCGGCAAGGTGAACCGCTCTAAGCCCTGATCCGCATACCTTGTTAATGGTTAAAGCTGATACCTCATGAGGGAGCCCGGCAGCAAGGGCAGCTTGTCTTGCTGGATTTTGGCCAAGTCCCGCCTGTAAAACATTCCCCATAATGACTTCATCTATTTGAGATCCATCGATTCCAGCTTTTTCAACCGCTTCTTTTATAACAATTCCACCTAATGTAGTTGCAGAGACGCCTTTTAGCCCCCCTAAAAAGCTTCCGATTGCTGTTCTTACTGCACTGGCGATTACCACTTCTGTTTGCATACTGTTTGCGTCTCTCCTTATTAAAATCATTTACTTTTCCAATTGTTATCCTTTCATTTTTAATAAGGGTATATGCAAAAAAAGCTGATAAAAAAAGAACAGCGAAAATCGCTGTTCTACTTAAACATATTTAATGCTGCTTTTGTATTGGTTTCAAAAAGATCCATTAAACCTTTTTGTGCAGATTTAAATTGATTGATTGACTCTTCATAATATTTTTTTTGCTGATCAAAGCTGTTTTTAATTGAATGTTGGATTTGTTCTTGTGACTGATTTAACACTTCTAAGCTTTCTTTAAATGAAGGAGATGCTAAATTTTGAATACGGCTGTTCATTTCATCAAGCTGTGCATTCCACTTTTCAAAAGTTTTACTTGCATCATCGCCATAAAATTTTTGAATGTTTTGATTCACATACTCACGAACTTCTGCAATTACTTGTTTCTGTTCTGCTTGGATGGATTCGATGTTGCCAACAATTTTTTCTAATGATTCTTTTTGGCCCGTAAATGCTTGAAGCAATAGATTTTCTACTTCTTTTTGAGAAGTGAACACCTTATCCAAATTGTTTGACCACATGTTCATTAGAGATTCACCGAAATTGTTAAGGTACTCATTGTTTACTGTCATTTAAAAAACCTCCTATTTAAAATTCATAAAGTTTATCATTCACGATGAATGCAGCGATTATGCTAGACTTTTTATATATCGTTATCCTATAATAACGATAAGCCCTTATGTGTAATTTACACCTATAAGCATAATTAGTCAACCAATTTTTTATTGTAAAAGAATTTTCCCTTTCTTTGCAATAATTACTCTAACGGTATTTCACATTAATCGGGCATGATAAATGTTATTTAAAATAAAAATGTTGTGGAGGCAATAAAATGACTCAAAACTTTGACATGTTTGAAATGTGGAAAAATATTTATAATCAGTATAACACTTCTTTTGATGAAAAAATGAAAGAGAACTTTCCTTCTCAGGCTATGGCGCAAATGTTAGATATGAATCTCCTCTATCAAAAGATGTTAAATGAAACAACTGAACGGTATTTGGGACAAATGAATGTCCCTACTCGTCAGGACCTTGCAAAAATTTCATCCCTTATTGTCAATGTGGATTCAAAAGTGGATAACTTAGAAGACCTTTTGGAAGAAACAAGAGCAAAACAACAAAGCCATGAGGATGTGCAATCTCAAATAGCCGATTTAAGAAAAGAAATGGAAAATTTAGACTCTAAACTTAACCAAATCCTTACACAATTAAATTCTTTAAAGGATACAAATAATAAAAAAGCTGCGGATGACGTTGTAGAAGCAGCTGGTACTGATAAGACCAAGGAAACAACTGCTGTAAAAGCGGTTGTAATGAATGATGAGTCAGCAGAAGCTGAAAAGGCCAAAGAAACGGCTGCTGTAAAAGTGACGGCAAAGAATGATAAGGCAGCAACCCCAGTTGCAGCAGATGCTGAAAAGACCCAGGAAACAGTTGCTGTAAAAGTAACGGCAAAGAATAATGGTGGAGCAAAAAATAAAGAAGCAACAATGACCAAAGTGGCGACAAAGAAAAAGGAACCGGCAAAACGCAAAAAAACTAGCAAATAACATGGGTGAGCAACCAAATTTTTTAAACGGCCTGTAAGATTACTTACCATAAAGGAGTTGGGTTACATGGCGGATTTAAATAATAAAGTTGCGATAGTGACAGGCGGAAGCAGAGGGATCGGCGCATCGATTTCCAAAGAATTAGCAAAAAGTGGCGTAAAAGTGGTCATCAATTATAATAGCCGGAAAGAAACGGCTGAAAAAGTAATTGCAGAAATTAATGAAATCGGTAGTGAAGCGTACGCCGTGCAGGCCGATGTGTCAAAAATAGCAGATGCCGAAAAATTAATAAAGGAAGCTGTTGAACATTTTGGTCGATTGGATATCCTTGTAAATAATGCAGGGATCACTAGGGACAGATCGTTCAAAAAGCTCAGTGAAGAAGACTGGAGAACCGTTATTGACGTAAATTTAAACAGCATATACAATACTACCTCCCATGCTTTGCCACATTTGCTTGAATCTGATGCGGGACGTATTATTAATATTTCGTCTATCATCGGCCAGGCTGGCGGTTTTGGGCAAACTAATTATGCTGCAGCAAAAGCGGGAATGATCGGGTATACAAAATCTCTTGCGCTTGAACTTGCCAAAAGCAGTGTAACGGTTAATGCGATTGCTCCGGGATTTATCGACACTGAGATGGTTCAGGCCATTCCGGAAAATATCCGCGAGTCGATCGTGGCGAAAGTTCCACAGCGTCGTTTCGGACAGCCCGAAGAAATCGCCAAAGGAGTCATTTACCTATGTAAAGATGGAGATTATATCACTGGCCAGCAGTTAAATATTAACGGCGGGCTGTATATGTAATGAGTTCCTTCCCTATTGTTAGGAAACACCATATGATTCACATATCTGTGAAAGGTGTGAAGAACCATGAGAATCCCGACTTTAGAAGATTGGAAACAAATTTATCCAGCAATGCCGGACCAATACCAAAATTATTATCAGAAAATAAAAAGGGCAGCGGAAGTGCTGACGAAAGACGCCGATCCCGAAGTGGGACCCACACCAAAAGAAGTTATTTGGACAAAAAACAAAGCGATTCTTTTCAGGTATATTTCTAATCAGCCTGATAAGCATAAAGTTCCTCTTCTGCTGATTTATGCTTTAATTAATAAACCGTATATCCTTGATCTGACGAAAGGATTCAGTTTGGTTGAATATTTGGTCAACCGGGGATTTGATGTGTACCTTCTTGATTGGGGTACACCCGGTAAAGAAGACAGAGATATGAAACTGGATGACTACATTACAGACTACATTCCACGTGCCGTTCGTAAAGTATTGAGGACATCACAGGCGGAGGAAATTTCGCTTCTGGGTTACTGCATGGGCGGGACGATGACTTCCATTTTTACTGCTTTGCATCCTGAATTACCGATTCGTAACGTCATATTTATGACAAGCCCATTTGATTTTGAAAATATAGGCTTATATGGTGAATTCGTTGATGAAAAATATTTTGACATTGATAAAGTTGTCGATACCTTAGGTATTATTCCTCCAGAAATGATTGATTTTGGCAACAAAATGTTAAAACCAATGACAAACATTTATGGTCCGTATGTGAGTCTTGTTGATCGGGCCAACAACGAAGATTTTATTAAAAGCTGGAAGCTCATGCAAAAATGGGTGGGCGACGGCATCCCCTTCCCTGGTGAAGCCTTCCGTCAATGGATCAGAGACTTTTACCAGCAAAACAAACTGATCAAAGGGGAATTGGAGATTCGTGGTCAAAAGGTCAATTTAGGTAATATCACAGCCAATGTTCTCAACCTATCTGCTGCAAGAGACCATATTGCTCAGCCTCATCAGGTGGAAGCGTTAATGAACGTCATTTCCAGCAAGGATAAAACGTACATTTCCTTGCCAACTGGTCATGTTTCAGTGGCATTTGGTTCTAAAGCATCAAAAGTTACCTATCCAACCATTGGTGACTGGCTGGAACAGAGGTCAAATTAAAAATTGTTTTTGCTACTTGTTAAATAGAAGAAAGAACCTTCCAAATGGAGGGTTCTTTTATTTGTATATAAAAATCCCTAAATATTATCCTAACCTGAACACAATTCCATGGCCGCCCTTCGGATATTCCCATTTGATATTTTGATGCGGGCAGCCGATACGGCAGCTCCCGCATTCATGACAGCCTTCGTAACCAACATGCATTCTTATATCTTCCCATTTATAAATTTCGGCCGGGCAAAAGATCGTACAAATTTTATCAGGACATTGTGTTAAACAAATATCCTCATCTTTCACGTGAAGATGTGATTTTGTATCGGCGTTAAAGCGAATAAGGTATTGCTTTTCTTCGATGGACTGAAATTTTTTCTGTTCACTCATTATTTCATCACCTTCCAGGCTCGGTATACATCACGAGCCAATTTCATTTTTTCTTTCGCTGTACCAAGTCCGTTCCAAATTTTCTTTTGTTTCTCCCATTTGGATGCACCATCTACAGTAAACATTTGACTTGCGGCTTTGTTCACCATTGGAATATAGGCATCAAAATATTGCGGAAATTTATTAAAATGATGGGTGGAATTCTGATATTTTTTCATATCTTGGCCGACGAAACCTTCCATTAACTTGACGCGATAATGGTCGAGCATTCCAACAGAGAAATCTCCCGCTTCTTTTGCTAAAAGAACCGTTTCTGCTGCTAATCTGCCTGAAGTCATTGCCAAATTGGAACCCTCACGATGAATCGCATTAACTAGTTGGGAGGCATCGCCAATCACGATAACACCGTCCCCGACAATTTTCCCCATTGATTTATAGCCGCCCTCTGGAATCAAGTGAGCTAGGTACTCTTGCGGCTCGCTGCCTTGAATGTAAGGGCGGATCATCGGATGTTTTTTCACATATTCCAGTAATTCATATGGTTTAATTTTATGTTTGATGAGCCCGGATAGAAGTGTCCCAACACCAATGCTTAGCGTATCTTTATTGGTATAAAGAAACCCTGTACCGAGAATCCCCTTTGTGGCATCGCCAAATAATTCAAGGGTACAGCCCTGATTCTCTTCTAAATTGAAACGGTCCTCGATGATCGTTTTATCAAGCTTTAAAATTTCCATCGTGGCTAGGGCAACTTCATCCGGTTTATACTCTTTATGGAACCCTAGCTTTTGAGCCAATAGCGAGTTGACACCGTCTGCTAAAACAACGACATCTGCATAGATGTCACCGTCCGGGCGGTCTGTACGGACACCGACAACCTTCCCATCTTCCACGATACATTCTAAAACAACCGTTTCGCAGACTAATATCGCTCCTTGCTGAACCGCTTTTTCGGCATACCACTGATCAAACTTAGCTCTTAATACAGTAAAGTTATTGTAGGGCTCTTGGGCCCACTCCATTCCTTTATAACTAAAGGTTACTGCTGACTCCTTATCCATCATCACAAACCGTTGTTCAACGATGGGGCGCTCAAGCGGAGCTTCCTTCCAAAAATCTGGAATAATGTCCTCCATCATTTTCCGATAAAGGACACCTCCCATAACATTTTTTGAACCTGGATACTCTCCTCTTTCTATAAGCAATACATTTGCGCCGCCCTTTGCTAATTCATACGCACAGGAGATTCCAGCTGGACCTGCCCCGACAACGATACAATCAAACTTCTCTGGCATATTCTACCTCCACATTAGATAAAGCTTGTTTAAACTGTTCAATTAATAATGGGACAATCTCAAAGGCGTCGCCAACGATTCCATAGTGACAAGTTTGGAAGATAGGGGCTTCCGGGTCTTTATTAATCGCAATGATTATTCCGGAATTTTTCATCCCAACAATATGTTGAATCGCACCAGAAATACCTATGGCAAAGTAAATCTTTGGCGTAACCGTTACACCGGTTTGACCTACTTGGTGCGGATGGGCAACCCAGCCTGCTTCCACGACATCTCTGCTCGCCCCAACTGCACCGCCAAGTGTTTCAGCCAATTGATGAACTAACTGAAAACCCTCTGCACTTCCTAACCCTTTGCCGCCGGCAACAATGATATCGGCTTCGTCAATGCGGACATTTTTTGTGGTTTCCTTCACAATTTCCAATACTTTTGTTCGAATATCTTCTTCTTTTAAGGAAATTGTTTCGGAAATTGTCTTTCCTGTTCTTCCTGGTTGTGGCGCCAGAGCCTTCATGACTTTTGCACGGACCGTTGCCATTTGCGGCCGATATTTTTTACAAAGGATCGTCGCCATAATATTGCCGCCAAATGCAGGGCGGCTTGCCAATAATAGACCGGTATCTTCTTCTACATCCAACTCGGTCGTATCGGCGGTTAAGCCTGTCGGCAAATCTGTGGCAACCGCGCTGGCGAGGTCTTTTCCGGTTGAGGTCGCGCCGAACAGGATAATTTCAGGTTTATATTTATTGGAACACTCCAAAAGCGCCTTCATGAAGGATTCTGTTCGGTAATGTTTAAAAATGGGCTGGTCATAAATATAAACGGTATCTGCCCCGTATTCAAAAACAGTTTTACTTAAATGCTGAATATTTTCCCCGATTAAAATTCCTGCCAATTCCACTCCTCGTTTATCAGCAAGTTTTTTCCCTGCTCCTAATAGCTCCAATGAAACAGAAGCAATTTCCCCGTCCTTTTCTTCAATAAAGACCCAAACACCTTTATAATCTTTAAAATCCATCATTTCCCCTCCTTAACCGCAAACAATTCTTTCTTCTCCAGTATCACTGAAAGCAATTGTCCGACTTGTTCCTGCGGATTGCCTTCAATCATTGTCCCCCCTGCCGGCGGCGGCGGAGCCCATACTTTCGAAACAATGGTTGGAGAACCTTTCAAACCAAGCTGTTTAATATCTACGTCCTCCAAGTCATCAACTGACCAGATAACAGGTTGGTATCTCGCTGCTTTTAACATGTTGGGGAAGGATGAATATGGCACTTCATTAATTGTTTTTTCAACTGAAAATAAACAAGGTAAAGTCGATTTGATCACTTCATAGCCATCTTCCAGTTTGCGATGGACAATCGCATAGCCCTCGTCTTTATTAATTTCTTCTACTTTATTAACCGATGTCAGCGGTGGTATATCAAGTCTTCTGGCAATACCTGGACCGACTTGTCCCGTATCGCCATCAATGGTCATTTTCCCACAGATGACAAGATCAACAGGATTGGTTTTTGAAATTTTTTCAAGCGCTTTCGTAAGGGCATAACTGGTTGCCAATGTATCCGCTCCTGCAAATCTCCGGTCAGTGATTAAATAACCTTCATCTGCACCAATTTCAATACATTTTTTAATCGCCGTAACGGCTGGCGGAGGTCCCATCGATAAGACGGATACAATCCCACCATACCTTTTCTTAAGGCGTACGGCTTCTTCTACTGCGTGGGTATCATAAGGATTTAATATGGCAGGTGCCGTCCTCCGGTCCATCGTGTTGGTTTTGGGATTCATCTTAATTATTTTGGTGTCAGGTACTTGCTTAATACAGGCCACAATATGTAGCATCTAATCCCTCCTTATATAAATAAAGCGCTAGGCACATTTCTTAGAAGCAATAAGTTAAGAAACTATGATTTGAAGAAAAGGATAAGGTTGTACATCTCCTTCTCATCGAAAGCGTATTTACTTTTACTATATTAAAGCGACTCTGCTTACATTCGAATTTTCTGATAAATATCTTATCTTTTTTCATTTTAATTCGAGTAATTAAAAGTTAATAGCTAACTACCACTTGCATACGTTTTTACCAATAAACAGATAATAAGATATCATTCTCTTATTGAACCCGGGTGGATTTAATGAATATTAACAACGAGGTATCAAGTGTTCTTCATCATAATATAGAAGCGATAAATACTTTGTTGGGGAATAGTTCTGATTTTCAAATTCGAGAAATCACTTTGACTAGTATTGGTAAGAAAGCAGCAGTGTTGTTTATCGACCAAATTGTAGATTCGAATGCTGTCCAGTGCTATGTAATCGAACCTTTATTAACACATAAACCACCTTGTTTCCACTCTGATGAGGAACTCCTTTCTTTTTTAGAATCTGCCGTTATTCAGGCGAAAAATATTTCCCGCATAAAAGATCTTTCGCTTGCTTCAAATGAGTTGTTGACAGGTAAGACCCTTGTCATGGTGGAGGGAATAAATACGTTTCTCTCAACCGATACAACGAAATGGAATATAAGAAGCATTGAAAGCCCGAAAGGACAGCGGGTTGCGAAAGGACCTGATCTAGGTTTCTCTGAGAGTAGAAGTACAAACATTTCTCTCGTTCGAAAGATTATTAAAAATCCGAATATAAGAGTAACTACCAAACAATATGGAACCCACACGAATACAGACATATCCGTTATGTACATTGAAAACATTGTGGATAAGCAAATATTGGAAACCATTTATGCACGCCTTGAAAATCTGAAGTTGGATGCAGTGCTCGAGGCGAATTATATAGAAATGGTTTTGACGAAGGAATCCAAGTCTTTTTTTCCACTCATGCTCAATACCGATAGACCAGACGTGGTAGCAGCTGAAATGCTGGAAGGAAAAATCGCGATTTTTGTAGACGGTTCTCCATATGTACTAATCGCTCCTGCTGTTCTCATTCAATTTTTCCAAACACCCGAGGATTATTATGTAGGGAAAACTGGTCTTATAAATCCTCGACTCCTTCGTTGTTTTCTCTTTTTTATAGCATTGTATATTCCAGGGGTGTATGTTGCGTTTGTAACTTACCATGCAAACTTGCTACCCGTTAAACTATTAGTTGGGTTTGTTTCCCAACGAGAATTAGTGCCATTTCCAACCTCGTTTGAAATATCCATTTTGATCATTGTGATTATGGCTATAAACGAAAGTTCGACTCGGTTGCAGCAAAATATTGCCCTTACAGTGTCCATTTTCGGGGGAATAATCTTGGGTCAATCTGCTATTGAATCTCAATTAGTAGAACCTGCCAGCTTAGTTGTAGCTAGTGTTGCTTATATATTTATCAGCGTCGTCCCAATTAGCGCGATGAGACCACCGGCAGGCGTAATCTCTCTTAGTTTTATTAGTGGGGGTGCGGCTCTCGGATTTTACGGAATCGCCTTATTATCGCTTGTATTGTTGCTTCATCTCTGTTCATTAAGGAGCTTTGGCGTGCCCTATTTATCCCCTTTTGCTCCACTTGTAGCCCATGATCTTAAAGATAGTGCGATTCAATTGTCTCAGATTGAGATGACAAACGATGAATCCCAGTTTATGAAGGAAGAAACGGTGGAAGAGACAGATGAAGCGTAAACATTCGAAATCAAATATTACTCTTTGTCTATTAATCGGACTCATCATCGCAAATGTTGTCGGCAAAAATGCTCAAGACAACATGTTGAATAAAATATATATTATTTCCGCGATAGGAATTGATAAAAGTAAGGAAGGATACGTAACGAGCTTACAAATTATTAATCCCGCCTCCAACAGCAAAGAAGGAGCAATGGAACAAGGTGCTTACACCTACAGTGTACAAGGCCGAACGATCCCTGAAGCCATTGAACGTATTCATAATAGGGTCCCTCGGTCCATTTTCTTACATGATACAGAAGTTGCGATTATAGGTGAATCATTAGCAAGATCCGAAGGAATTTCTTCCATTTCCCATTACTTCATGCGTGAATCAAGTTATCCTTCCAATCTTAGGATAGTTATTTCGAAGGGAGTAACACCGGATAAACTTCTTCAAATCTTTACACCTGTTCAAAAAATTTCAGGAAGCAGATTTGAAGAAATACTGAATCAAAAACGAGAGTCGTGGGGGGATCTAACGAATATGACTTTTGACAAAGCAGAGGGAATGTTAAAGCAGAACAGAACGGAACTAACCATCCCTTATCTCACCATAAAAGGTAATGCCTCAAAGGGAATTATGAAAGGCAATATCGAAAAGGCGACGCCAGACGCAATATTAGAAATGGATGGATTAGCTGTTTTTCATCACCACCGATTATCATACTGGCTATCTTCATCGGAAAGCACCATATATGCGTTAGCCCGAAATAAAATAGCAGATACACAATTGGTAACGAAGTGCAGTAAACAGTCTGGATATGTGACATGGAAAGACGTTCAAAGCAAACCAGATATTCATGTACAAGATAAGAAGGGAACTCCATCCTTTCTTCTTCAGATTCACTTAAAAGGTAAATTAGGAGATGTATCGTGCAATATGGACACCTCTACTGTCCGTGCGATTGCCCAATTAGAACATGATACAGAGAATAAAATTCAAAAACAGATTAATCAACTGATAGTGAAAACACAACAAAAAAAAACCGATATAGCTGGATTTGGAGAAACCTTGTATCGAAAGCAACTGAATCGTTGGAACCAGGTTAAAAATAAATGGGATTCCGTTTATTCAACTGTACCGATTCGGACTAAAGTAAAGGTTGATCTTATAGATACAGGTGAAATTTCAGCCCAATAAAATGGATGATGCGTATGGAAAGGAATGGAGTAGGATGATGGTCAGAATATCACCAATTGAAATTTGTTCCTTAATGATCAACTTCTTACTGGGAAGCGCTATTGTAGTTGGATGGAACTTTGAAACGAAACAAGATGTTTGGATCTCCATCTTGTTGTCGTTAGGTTTTGGAGTGGGGATTTTTTATTTCTATATCACGCTTCACACGATAGGAAAATGGGGTAATTTGGTGCAAATGTTTGAATTGGGATTTGGAAGATGGATGTCCAAACTACTTGGATTTATTTATTGTCTTTATTTTTTATATATTGCCGGGAGAGTGCTAAAAGATTTCTCTTTTTTCGTCGCTCAAGTCCTTTTCGACAATATCCCTTTTGGAATTATTGCTTTCACCCTCCTTCTGGTGGTGTCGTATGGTTGTTTTCTAGGCATTGAGGCTACAGCAAGAAGTTCACTGATTTTATGTGCTTTTACTGGCGTTTTCATTTTAATTCTCATGTTATTTGGATTCCTTTCACCTTATTTTGATTTCAGCCATTTAACACCTATATTTCGGACGAGCTGGAAGCAGATTCTCTCTTCCATTTTCCCTACCGGACTGACTTTTCCGTATGGCGAACTCATTGTATTTACTATGCTCTTTCCGTTTACAAAAGATAAAACAGCTTTGCGAAAATACGGTTGGATTTCTGTTTGTGCAACAGGAGTGCTCTTGCTCTTAGCTGGTGAAATGATACTGGGCTTGTTAAATTCTGAAACAGTCACCATGTATGTTTTTCCGTTTGTGAAGGCTTTGGAATTAACCAGCGTTTTAGAATTCCTCCCGCACATTGAAACTTTTGCTGTGATCATCAACCTGATCGGTGGATTTATTAAAATTTCCATTTTTATGTACGGCGGGATCATGATTCTGAGACACTTGTTTCCGAAGACAAAGCCGAATCGGCAAATTATAGGATCAGCGATCCTAATCCTTTTATTTGCATTTACATTATCTAAAAACATTATCCAACACCTGTTTATTGGTTTAAAAATCGTTCCACTTTTTATCCATATACCAATTCAAATTATCATTCCATTCATTTTATTTGTCATTTTACTTATAAAGAAATACATTGTGAAATCAATATAAAAAAGATAGTGAATAAGAAAACATTCCTCTCTCACTATCTTTTTAAATATTGATGGTGGTACAACTGTATAAGTCTCTTACTATTATCAGTTTGTATGGTAAATGATCCTTATTTATCAACCTAAAACCTGTTGCCTAGTTTGAAGCCAGCATAAGTCCTCTTTCAATTAATACCGGGTATTCCTCATTTAATTTCTTTATTTCTTCGAGTTGATTCTTAAGAATCTCTTGCTTTTCTAATAAAAGATTATTTTTCATTAATAATTCAAGGACTTCGATTCTTAATAACCAATCCTCATGAAATTCAGCCGATAAAACTTTTATTACATCTAATAGTTCTTCTTTTAAATTATATTGATTATGGTCATTCTCACGTAAGCATCTTACTTTGCCATACAATTGTTCAAGTGGTGATAACTCTTTTTTAACGAGCGGGGTTTGTTTGATTTCTTCTAAATCGGAAAAGAACATTTCAGAATCGGCTGCTCCTGCAAAGATAGACGTTATTTTTTCCCCTACAGCCATATCATATGATCCCCAAGAAGGGTGGAATAACGTTTCTTCATTTAAGGTAACGGTACAATTCGTAAACGAAATGAGGATTAACTTCCCGTCTTCCCAGATGAACTGATTTGGAATTCCACTGACTTGTATCCCGCTTTCAAACAAAAGTTTACTCTCTTTGCCTATCACTACATCTATCATGCGAAGCTCTTCTTCAGTAAAATCTTCAAGAGGTACTGACATATTTTTAAGCCTGCCAATGGGAGAGCCAAACCCATCATAATGTGTTTCCTTCCCATGCCCTTTTATTTCTTGATCTTCATATGCTAATGCAGATGGACCCTCCGTTTTAATATAAATCGCTTCACCATCTGAATCCTTCATAATCGTGGTCAACGTCCCTGTCAGCTGCAGACCGGAGCTAAAACAAATAGTTGCCGTATGGTTTGAGCGGAGAGCTTTCTCTAGGCTTTCTGTTCCGCCAACCGTAAACGCCATTGTACCAGCAAATTCATTTACGGCATCAATCAATTGATCAAAGCTTTCACAAACAAATAGTTGAGGTTGAGGCTTTGTGATGTCAAAGCCCGTTTTAATCACCTGCTGCAGGTCAAAAGGAAGTTTTTCTACCTCTCGGGATAAGCTATTCCTTCCTTCCGCAACCGATGACAATAAACCTGCGCCATAGATTTTAGGGTCCGTAATGGTTCCTATTAACCCGTATTCGACCGTCCACCAGTATAACCGTGAAATTTGCTCCGCTTCAGATAATTCCGTTACGGCTGTTTGTTTTTCTTCAAAATTGGCTTTGGCCTGCTGGATTTCTTCATCGGATGCCAAACCGCTTTCTAAAAGATTCGAGTACGTACGAACCGCTTCAAACAGCTCATGCTCTTCTTTCGTTGCAATTGCTTTGGAGCCAATTTTTCCAAACAGCTTTACATACTCTGAAAATTTCTCTTCCGCCAGTATCGGAGCATGACCTGCAGCTTCATGGATGATATCCGGAGCAGGTGTGTATTGAATGTTTTCCAGTTTTCGAATATCTGACGCAATTGGCAATATGCCGTGTGCTTGGAAATCGAAGAACACAACACCAGGAATAAAACCGTCGATGTTTGCAGCCCCCCACCCGAAAGGTTCGAGTGCTTCATTCATTTGGTTTACATTCGGAATCTTCTCAATGGCGATTCCTGAAGATTTTAGACCACCCGTGTAAGCTGGATGTGCTGATTCCTTCAGAAAGTGGTGATTTTGCCTCATTACATAGCGCCATACGGCTTGATCGATTGGAGAGTATTTATCATATTGTTGATCTACCACGTATTTTGTTAAATGTCTTGGAATCTTTCTTGCTGCTGTTACGACTTCACTCATTTGTATATCTCCCCTTAAATAAAGTAAAAAGAGCCTACTCATCCCAAACAAAGGGACGAAGAGGCTCTCCGCGGTACCACCCTATTTGACAGGCAATAGCTGCCCATCCACTTAAAAAACAAGCTCATAAAACGGCATATGTAATTCGTATTCTAATACACCTGGATTTGCACCATTCATCCAGTCTCTATTTGCTGTGTATCAGGTACTACTAAGAATGCTGAGCTTCTATTCATTTGCTTCTTGTTCGTTAATCACTTAAACACTTAGACGCTTAAACGCTTTTAAGCACTAAAGAACTATATTAAAATATTATTATTTAAATTATAATTTGTCAAATAAAAATTCGTTTATAATGTGCTTCTGTTGAACTTTGAGTTGTAACCTGCGTTTGAGCGACGGTCTTTGTTTTGACTGTCGAAACATTATTTGAAATTCCAAGGTAAAAGATAATTCCTGCAATGTAAGCAATACTAGCCAAGCATACGATCCAAGAAGTAAATTTCTTTTTGTCCATATTAAGAGACTCCTTTCGGTTTATAATAGATTGCTATCATGATACTTTAGGATTAACCTCTCTTGAATTTCGTTTCTTCCTTAATAATCGCTTTTCTATATAAAAGGTAGGAATGATGATGGCTGCCCATATCGCAAAATAATTTAGAACTACGAGAAATGGACTGCTGCCGCCGCCACCGTCATGTCCACCTTTTCCACCACGAAAATCTCCGTTAGGCGGTCCTTGATGTATATTTGGAGTTGTCGGTGTAATTCCATTAGTAGATGTCTGTCCAAATTGCTGCATTTGTTTTGGATTGAAATCTCCTTTGCTAGGAGTAGAAGTTGAAGAAAACCATTGTATTCCGCCAGCTAAAATAGCAAGCGACAGGACTACGGATGCAATAACACCCTTCCTAAGTTTTCCTTCTTTCGATTTAAACGCTTTTTTACAAATAGTCATGACCCATTGCCAGTGTACCCCAATGTGGAGACCCACTAACGCAAGTGTGGCATCAGCAGAGAAACTGTGGATCCCACGAATCGAGTGGTTTCCTTGAATTGCAAGGGTAGGTAAAACGACTCTCGAAATTAAAATTCCCGTTATAATCACGGTAGCCATCGAAATTAACAACAATATGTTGAGCAAATAACTGAAGCGTGTTTTATTGGGAAGTTTTGGATCAAAAATCTTTCTCGTTGTATTGATCACCCACCGAAAGTTCAACCCGATGTGCGTCAAAATAGCTACGCCGATGACTAAACCAGCAATTTCATGAAACGGCAGACCGTTTAATACTCTTGGATTCATCAGCAAAACGAAGGTGACGGCCATCAGTAAATCCAGAACAATTTTCGTATAGTTCTTTTTCAAGTTCATTTCCTCCTAATTAAAATCTTAACCTGATTATAGAGAGGAAATTCAGAGGAATTATCGTAATAATATGTGAAAAATATGTGATGTACTTTCACATTTATTTCCATAACTCATCGTTAAATGATGTAGATATGAATGAGTGCAAGGATTCCAAAAACTAAGGCGGCAATCTTATGCTTCTTCTTCGTTGGCACGTTTTGCTTGGTTTTCCGCTTAGCGTAATGATACCAGCCTAACAAAGTTAGAACACCCAATGCCAAAAAGGAAGCAATCCCACTGTAAAAGTTCAAGGTATTATCATGACCGCCATGGGGTCCCATATCTGTCTTCACATTTCTAAATAGGAGGAAGTAAAGTCCGTGTATAAGGGTAATGAGGAATGTAATGATCGCCAAAAAGATATGATGCTTTTGCAACACCAAATACAGTTGACGAAACCATTCTTTTATTGAGGGATTTCCCTTTTTTATTTTTATCATGGCGATTCTAACCAGCCAAAGGACTGCCGAAGCGATCCCGACAATTTCTGCAAAAGTACCCGCTTGTCGATTGAGTCTTTCCCCGGTTTTGAAAGAAACGGACTTCCCCGCTTGTAAATTTAAAGTTGTAAATAACGCATATCCGCCGAACAATATTATTAAAACTCCTGCAATTAGGATTAACACAGAAAAACCTTTCATGGCTTGTCCAATTTGCTTTTTGTTCATTTTGCACCCTCCCCCTTTTCATTCATTATTCCCTAATAGTTGAACATTATGGTTAGGACCATTGGATTCGTTCATTCAATTTGAATGAAAAAAGGTGCTATAATAAAATGATCTATCAACACATATTTTTCACATAATTCTACGATAATTCCACGGAAATTCCATTTTATACTCTAATTAAAAAGAATTTATATATCGGTTCCATATAGAGATTTACAAAAAAGGAGGTTGTGCAAATGGCAACAATCTATCTGGTTGAGGATGAAGAACATCTCAATCATTTACTTAAAAAATACTTGGAAAAAGAGGGATATACGGTAGTATCCTTCTTAAACGGTGATTCTGCACTAAAAAAAATTCACGACTTACCCGAACTTTGGATTTTAGATATCATGCTGCCGGATATAGACGGGTACCAGCTCATTAAAGCAATAAAGGAGTATAATCCCCAAACGCCTGTCATCTTTATGTCGGCAAGGAATCAGGAACTGGACCGTGTGGTGGGATTGGAATTGGGCAGTGATGATTATTTATCAAAGCCGTTTTTACCAAGGGAGTTAGTAATCAGAACGAATAAAATCATCGAGCGAATGTACAGCAAAAAAGAAGAGCGTTCTGCCGATTTCCAATTAGAAGGCTACGTGGTCGACCGAAAACAGCGAACCATCTTTGACAATGGCGAGGAGATTATCTTGACCAATAAAGAATTTACCCTCATGCTTTATTTTATTGAAAATAGTAATACCGTGGTGACAAGAGAGCAAATTCTTGAAAAAGTCTGGGACGAACATTATTTCGGTTCGGATCGTGTTGTCGATGATACAATCAGAAGATTAAGGAAGAAATTAGCCAGATTGAATCTTGAAACCGTCTACGGTTTTGGCTATAAATTGGCTGTAAAATGATGAAATTTAAATCGCTTACGATAAGAATATGGTTTATTATATCGGTCATTATTTTCACCATTGTGTTGGTTGTTTCTCTGGCTTTTGCATTTATTATTAATCGAAATGATGAGGATAAAGCACTGCATTCGTTAGACCTTACCCATCAGCTTGTATTGCAAACGTTGACAGGAAACAATTTTAATCATGATATCATCGGATTTGTTAATCACCAAGGGACCTTTCATTTTCTTTTTGATAAAAGGAATAAGCAAATCAGCTTGATTCCGGATGACAAACACGAACCGGGTAAAAATGACATACACGATGCAGACAAAATGAAGCCCGACCAACCATTAATGATGAAGATGAGTAATCTAATCACAACAAACGCTCATCAAAGTCTGAAGGAAACCATTAATAATCAGGCTTACTTGATAGAGATTAGCCAAATTAGAGATCAAATGTTTTTAATTTCTTATCTGCCTCTCAATGATGGACAGAATTTGCCTCAAATTTTTCTGATTGGAATCCTTGTCATACTCTTTAGTTTACCTCTGTCAAAGGTAATAGCTAACAATCTTGCAAAACCTTTAAAGCAGTTGGAGGGTTATACAAAACGAATCGCTAATAAAGATTGGGATCATGAAATTGAATTAACTAGCAGGGATGAAATCGGAAGATTAGCGAAAGCGATGAAGGAAATGAAAGAAGCTTTAAAAATGGCAGATGAAGAAGAAAAAAAATTCCTGCAAAGCATTTCACATGATTTAAAAACACCTGTCATGGTCATTATGAGCTATGCTCAAGCAATTATTGATGGAATGTATGAAGATTCTGCCGAAGATTCTGCTACGGTTATTAAAAATGAGGCCATTCGGCTTGAGAAAAAGATCAAACAAGTTTTGTATTTAAATACACTTGATTATGTTTTAGGTAATGACAAAGAAAAAGAAGATGTCTATCTCGATAAGCTATTAGCCTATCTGATGGCTAATTTTCAGGCAGTGAATCCAAAATTAACTTGGGAATTGAATATTGAAGCAAAACCAGCCGTTATGTTAGGAAACCCAGACCGCATTAGAGTTTCGATTGAAAACATTTTAGAAAACCAACTTAGGTATGCAAAGAATTGGATCCACGTTTCCTTAAAGGATGCCGGTCGGTCCTGGTTGATTGAAATCAGGAATGATGGCCCTTTAATTTCTGAAAAAGATCTAAATCAAATTTTCAAATCTCTTTATAAAGGTGATAAAGGCAATTTCGGGCTTGGTTTAAGCATCTCACATAAAATTATAAATTTTTATCAAGGTTCTATTAAGGTTGAAAATCGAAATGGTCAGGTCTGCTTTTCTATTAGTTACCCAAAAAATGAATAAAAAATGATAAAATCCCCTTTTTTCGAGGGGATTTTTGCTAGGCTTTTATAGGTTATCCCCATTGGTTGCAATAACATCTTTATACCAAAAGAAGGATTTTTTCCGTTTGCGTTCCAATGTCCCGCTGCCATCGTCATGTTTATCCACATAAATGAAGCCATAGCGTTTCGAGAACTCCCCTGAAGACATGCTCACCATATCAATGCAACCCCAGCTAGTATAGCCCATTAATTCAACACCATCTTCAATCGCTTCACCCATGGCTTTCACATGTTCACGAAGATAGTCAATTCGATAATCATCATTGATAGAGCCGTCTTCTTCCACTTTGTCATATGCACCCAAGCCATTCTCGACAACAAACAAGGGAATCTGGTAGCGGTCATACAATTTGTTCAAGCTAATCCTAAGCCCGACCGGGTCGATTTCCCAGCCCCAGTCACTTGCTTTTAAGAAAGGATTCTTTACCCCTCCTATAATATTTCCTTGGGAAGCATCCGCATCAGACTTTACTTTCTTCTCGGTGCGGGACATATAATAACTAAAACCGACATAATCAACCTTGCCTTCTTTAATTATTTCTAAGTCCCCTTCTTGAATCTCTAATTCGATATGATGCTCTTTAAAGTAGCGATTGATGAATGCCGGATACTCTCCTCGTACTTGCACATCGCCGCAAAAGTAATTGAAAAGCTGCTCCTCCTGTAGAGAATGCAGGACATTTTCCGGATGGCAATCAAAGGAATAGACAGGTGCATAGAGAATCATACAGCCGATTTTTGAATTAGGGATGATCTCATGACACGCCTTGACCGCCATGGCGCTGGCGACAAATTGATGATGATAGGCCTGGAAAGTAGGTTGGTATTTATCCTCTTCTTTTTGGATCGAAAAACCCAGGCCTTGAATCGGCATCACCAAGCTACTATTAATTTCATTAAAAGTCATCCAGGTCTTTACTTTATTTTTATAACGGTTGAAAATAACATTTGCATATCTTTCAAAAAACGTTATTACCTGACGGTTTCTCCAACCACCATATTCTTTCACAAGGTTTAATGGCATTTCATAGTGTGAAATGGTCACAACCGGCTCGATGCCATACTTGTGCAGCTCATCAAACACACGGTCATAGAAAGCTAACCCTTCTTCATTAGGTTCCAGCTCATCGCCATTTGGAAAGATCCGCGTCCATGCAATCGACATCCGGAATACTTTAAAACCCATTTCCGCAAACAAAGCAATATCTTCTTTATACCGATGATAAAAGTCAATCGCTTCATGGTTGGGATAGCTGTATTGATCTGGATGGAGTTCAAAATCAAAGCCCGGATTCAGTAATATATTATACCGCTCTTTACCTCCTGGAAGAACATCAGCAATATTTAAACCTTTATTCCCTTCATTATATCCGCCCTCCATTTGGTTGGCTGCTGTAGCCCCTCCCCATAAAAAACCTCTAGGGAATTGAAACATTTTCATTTGATTCCCTCCCGAAATTTTTAACATTAATAGTAAAGGGACAGTTAGCCTGTCCCTTTTTGTTCACTTATTTTGATTTTTTTGAGCTCTTATTGCTATTTTTTCAAGTCCATTTTCTTTTGCAAACTCGGCATCTGATTTTGGTTGATTGCTCTTTAATCGGTTTTTCTTATTTTTACCCATTTTTACACATCCCTTGGCGTTTATTAAGTTATCCTTATTATTTTGCGCTGAAGGTTTTTAATTCAGCAAGTGTTGATGGAACTTTTACAGCCCCGGACTTAATTTTATCTGTCCAATCTTTAACTGCTTTATCAATCGCATCCTTGTTCGGAGCTTTCGCATTAATAGGAGCTAATCCTACACCGTTCTCATTCAATCCGTAAAGGACATCCTTTCCTCCGGGGAATTTTCCATCTTTTGTTTTTTGAGAAACGTCTTTTACGGCTACGTCCACACGTTTAAGAGCAGACGTAAGAACGACATCCGGACCCATGTCGGTTTGATCACGATCTACGCCAATGGCCCAGATTTCACGGCTTGGATCCTTTTTCTTTAAGTCATCTGCTTCTTTGAATAAACCATTCCCAGTAGCTCCTGCTGCGTGGAAGACGACATCTGCACCAGTAGAATACATTTTGTCAGCGATAGCTTGACCGACCTCGGCTTTGTCAAAAGCCCCAGCGTACTGAACATCAACCTTTACTGCAGGTTTTACTGCTTTTACACCGGCTAAAAATCCAGATTGAAAGTGTTCAATTACGGGACTTTGCATACCGCCGATGAATCCGATATGATTAGTCTTCGTGGTAAGGGCTGCTGCCACTCCGGCAAGGAAAGCGGCTTCTTGCTCTTTAAAAAGAATGCTTGCCACGTTAGGTTCCTTTACTTCAGCGTCTATAATTGCAAATTTTGTATTCTTTTGCTGCTTCGCAATTTGATCGACTGCGTTTTGCATTAAGAAACCAATACCGTATACCAGGTTAAAGCCTTGACGGGAGAGGGTATTTAAATTGGTTGTATAGTCTGCATCAGATGTGGATTGGAGGTAATCATATCCCCCTTTTCCTTTTTGCAGGTTGTTAGCCTTCCCAAAAGCTTGAAGACCTTCCCAGGAGGATTGATTAAAGGATTTGTCATCAATACCTCCTACATCTGTAACCATACCGACGGAAAATCCATTTCCTTTATTTCCACCAGTAGTATTATTATTTTTTCCACATGCACCCAAAAATGTTCCAACGACAAGCAAAACTGTTAATATCATTCCAATTTTTTGCTTATTCACATTATTGTCCTCCATGAATTTTTTGTCATTCTGATTCCTTTATCATAATGGAACCACACCTTTTTATATTTTCAATTAATTAGTCTTTATATTCATTATTTCCTACCGGTTGATACCTCCAGAAATAAAACAATTAATGATGTGATAATAGAGTAGGCGCATGAGAAATTTCATGCGCCTCTCACAGATCCGTACGTGCGGGTCATCGCATACGGCTCCTCCACTTTATCCCCTTTGGGGATGTAGTTCGTTGTATATGTCTAAAAGAAAAACAAGTTTAATTTCCCGAAACCTTTCATTCGGAATCGCAAAATGAACGTGCTCAGTCTTAGAATTCCTCCATCTAGTCATTGAAAGATGCGGAAGTTCACCCTTCCAATTCCTTTTCCGAAGCTCCCTGTGGAGCTTTCTTATTTTTCTCCAGCTTCTTAACTGAATCATTCTTAGCCTTCTTCGAATCCATGTATCCAATTTTTGAAATAGTTTTTTTGAAAAGCCAATTCCAAAGTATCTTCCCCATCCTCTAATAATGGGATTTAATCGATGCTTGACGAATTCTTCCAGGTTAACTGTTAGATTTCTTTTCGTTACATCTTTGATACTTTTCTTAAACTTCTTTACTGCTTTGTCTGATGGAGAATGGAAATATCCTCTTTTGAAAACATACCCTAAGAAGATAAACGGTTCTTCGTAGTTGTCTACAATCTTAGTTTTGTCTGGGTGCACTTTCAATCCTAACTTTTCATCTAAGAGCTTCACTACCGTTCTTAGTACTCTTTCTGCTCCCTTTCGGGATTTGCAACAGATGACGAAGTCATCCGCGTACCTTGTAATACGGTGACCTCTTTCCATCATCATTTCATCGAGCGGATGCAAATAGATGTTCGCTAACAATGGACTGATTACGCCACCCTGAGGACTCCCCTTGTCACTCTCATAGAAAATACCATTTTCAAGGATTCCCGATTTTAAGAACTGCAAAATTAGCGCCAATACTCTATTATCCACAACTTCTTCTTTGATTAATTCGATAAGCTTATCATGAGGAATTGAATCAAAATAAGTCTTTATATCGGCATCAATTACAAAGGTGTACCCATCCATCAAATCCTTTCGGATTTTGTCTATCGCCATATGTGCACTACGGTTCGGACGAAATCCAAAACTACAGTCTAAGAATTTCTGTTCAAAGATTGGTTCAAGTATTCTTTTAGTTGCAGCTTGGAGAACTCGGTCTTCTACTGTTGGAATTCCCAGTGGACGTTTTGTACCATCAGCTTTTGGAATAAAAACTCTTCTAACTGGTTTTGCACGATATGTTTTCAAACGCAAAGATTCTTGGAGCACTCTTAAGTTGTGTTCCAATTCAATTTCATAATCTTTAATCGTTACTTTATCCACTCCGTGTGAACCGCGATTTTTCTTCACGTCATAGAAAGCTTGTTCCAGGTTTTGATAGTTCCATAATTTATCCATTAGGCTGTACCACTTGCGTTTCTTTTTAGAATTCTCCACTACACGTAAGCTTCGTTTTCCTATTGATTCATTCATGCATTCGATTCCTTTCCCAATACAATATCAACTGAATAGGTAAACCAATGGCTGATATTTGATATTAGTACTTCGCCCTAAACAACCTACTTTCTTTCGGTCTCGATTCTTCGGCTTTCTGCCTCATCGACTTCTGTTTAGTACATGACGAGTAAATAAGTTCGTATTGCTTTTCTTCGATGGACAGACGGGCTTCGCATCAGTCCACTGCCTTTTGAGTCAGTGCCCGCCTTATCAACTTTGTGATAAGTCACTTGTCTTTGTGGCGTTTCCAACAAGTTTATTCACTACTATCCCCTGCTCTGACTTCTCACCTTCCATAATCCATTTCTTGTCCTTCGCGGCTTTGAAAAAGAGTTACCACCTACGGTGGAGATGATGAGATCTCCTTGGGTCACGTTCATCGCCTTTCACTCGAATCCAGTCCTCATAACTAATAAGATACAGAGTGGTATTGGACATCCCCATTTTATGCAAGGTTATCCCACCTTACCAGCCAACATGGTTACAGCCACCTGTTCCGAGTTTTGCCTTCAAGTCCTCCGCACGAAATCTCACGATACTCGCACTACCTGTCAGCTATACATTTCCGCCACAACGGCATGTTAGGGACTTTCACCCATTAGAGCGATACGCTGCCAAGCGCACATAAAAAACAATCCATTCCTCGATGGATTGTTTTTTGTTACAGTTGTTCAGTCCTCCAGCAGGTCTTCATAAATCTCATTATATTTCTTTGCGGACTGCAGCCAGCTATAATCTTGGCTCATCGCTTTTTGAACCAATCTGCTCCATGTTTCATTTTGATGGTATAAATTGATTGCTCTTCTTACTGTATGGAGCATGTCATGGGCGTTGAAATTCTTAAAGGAGAAACCGTTACCCTGACCGGAAGATTCATTGTACGATTGAACGGTATCATTCAAGCCACCTGTTTCTCTAACAACGGGGATCGTACCGTACTGTAATGCGATCAGCTGCCCTAATCCACACGGCTCAAACTGGGAAGGCATTAAAAATAAATCTGCCCCTGCATAAATTTGATGTGCTAACACTTCATTAAAACCTAAATAGATCTTTACCTTTTCAGGATATTCATGTTCCATTTGAGTAAAGAAGGTTTCATACTGATGGTCTCCAGAACCAAGAACGATAAATTGTACATCCTCTTGAATCATTTGATGAAATACATGAGTCACCAGGTCTAAACCCTTTTGCTGTGTTAATCGTGTCACCATAGCCATAATGGGTGTATCTGCTTTTTCCGGCAGCCCAAAATATTTCTGCAAAACCTTTTTATTTTCCGCTTTCCCCTCTTTCGAATCGCGATCATAGGGAACCGCTATTTCACTGTCTGTTCTTGGATTGTAAGCTGCATCGTCGATTCCATTGACAATGCCGAAAAGCTTATGGTTGTGCTTTCGTAAGAATCCATCAAGCCTTTCACCATAATAAGGATATTGAATCTCTTCTTTATAGGTCGGGCTAACAGTCGTTACTATATCTGATGCAACGATTCCGCCCTTCATAAAGTTAACATTCCCATAAAACTCGAGCTGCTCCGGATTAAAATATTGATGTTCCAATCCTAGCAGCTCACTCATAACCGTATACGGAAAAATCCCCTGGAATTGCAGATTGTGAATCGTAAAAACGGTTTTCATATCCCTATAGAGAGGATTTAGACGATACTGGGCATTTAATAAAAAATTTACCATGCCGGAGTGCCAGTCATGGCAATGAATTATATCCGGAATAAAATCCAAATGAGGAATACACTCCAGCACTGCTTTCGAGAAAAAGGAGAAGCGTTCTCCATCATCATAATGACCATATAAGGAATCTCGATAAAAATAATATTCGTTATCAATGAAATAATAGGTAATCCCATCATGTACGAAGGTGAAGATGCCACAGTATTGACTCCGCCATCCTACTTGAACATCTATTGATTTTTGAAACTGAAATGATTTTTTATACTTATCAGGTATTAAACTGTAGTTAGGTAAAATCACACGTACTTCTGCATCCAATTTTTTTAACGCTTTTGGAAGTGCCCCCGCTACATCCGCAAGGCCTCCAGTTTTCACAAACGGGACACACTCCGATACGGCAAATAAAACTTTCACGGTATTCTCAACGCCCCTTTTGGACAGTCCCTTTTTCTACTAAGTATGGTGCCTCGGCTGTTCCTTTCAGTTGGACACCCGTTTCAATCTTGACATATTTATCAATAATAACCCCATCTAGTACACAATTTTCTTCAATATTACATCTTTGCATAATAATCGAGTTCCGGATGACTGAGCCTTTTCCAATTTTCACTCCACGAAAAATAACGCAATTCTCAACTTCTCCATCAATTGTGCAGCCATTTGCAATCATTGAATTTGTTACCTTCGCCTCCTTCTTATATCGTGTTGGTGGCTCATCCTTTACCTTTGTGAAAATGGGTTTATCATCCGTAAAGATTTGCTTCCACACCGATTGCTGAAGGGTATCCAAGCTATTTTGATAATAGCTATTCAGTGAGTCAATGGTCGTAATATAGCCTGTCCATTCATACATATTAATTTTAAATGTATGGCGTTTATCATGTACTACATCCATAATACTGTAATATCCTTGATTCCTGTATTGTTCAAAAAGAGAAAGCAATAAATTTTTACTCAAAATGTACGTTTTTAGTGATTGCCCATTATGAAATACTTCTGTTATATCTGCCTCTGTTTCAATGTGATGATCCAAAATGGTACGGAAATCAATGGTTCCGATCGTATTGCAATTGGTAATCACCACATATGGCTGCCTAGCTCGTTTGAAATAGGTTATATTTCTAGAGAAATGCGCAAAAGAACCAAATCTTTCGTTTGTAGAATAACCTTCAGGTCCAAAAATAAACAACCCATCACGCTTTCTGTCCAAGTCCCATTGCTTGCCTGACCCTAAATGGTCAGTTAGGGAGCGAATCTCATGTCCGGTGAAAATCGCCACATTGGTAATCCCTGAATTCACCATATTGGATAACATGAAATCGATTAACCGATAGCGGCCGGCAAACGGAAGTGATGCTAAAGAACGATGGGCTGTTAAATTTTTAAACGTGCCAAACTCATTGGTTGCATTGATAATTCCCAGCATGGAACGCGGCATAGTATCTCCCTCCTTTTTCTCTACTCTTCATTGGCAAACAGCATGACAGCATCGTTCTTTGACGGACGAATGACGGCATGCTCCTCCACGATTACTCCTGGGGCAACAATGGCTCTTTCGATCACCGCATTTTTTCCAACACGGGCATTGGGCATGATCACGGAATCACGAATGACACTTCCTTCTTCTACTGTAACGCCTTGAAATAATACGGAATGCTGGACGGTGCCTTCCACCATGCAGCCTTCGTTAATCAAAGATTCCTCAATTTGAGCCGTTGGACCAATATACTGAGGCGGCTGGTTTGGATTGACAGAGTAAATCCGCCAATTTCGGTCATACAGATCTAAGTCTGTTTCTTCTTTTAATAAATCCATATTGGCTTCCCACAAGCTGCCTACTGTCCCAACATCCTTCCAGTATCCCTTGAATGGATAAGCCACGACCTTCTTCTTTTCTTCCAGTAACAGCGGAATAATATCTTTGCCAAAATCATTGCTTGACTCCGGATTTTTATCATCCATCTCCAAAAACGCTCGTAAGACGGACCATTTAAAGATGTAAATTCCCATTGAGGCCAAATTGCTTTTGGGAGATTTCGGCTTTTCCTCAAATTCAATGATCTCTAAATCCTCATTCGCATTCATAATGCCAAAACGGCTCGCTTCGTCCCACGGCACTTCAATAACGGAGATGGAAACATCCGCTTCCTTTTCTATATGAAAATCAAGCATTTTAGAATAATCCATTTTATAAATATGGTCACCTGAAAGAATTAAAACGTATTCAGGATTGTATTGCTTTAAATAATTTAAGTTTTGATAAATGGCGTTTGCCGTCCCTTTATACCATTTAAGGCCCGTGATTTCTGCATAGGGAGGTAATACCGTTACACCGCCGTTTATCCGGTCCAAATCCCACGCGCTTCCGATCCCGATATAAGAATGCAAAACTAGCGGCATATATTGCGTTAAGACACCAACTGTTTCAATTCCAGAGTTTGTGCAATTACTTAAGGGAAAATCGATGATTCGATATTTGCCGCCAAATGAAACAGCCGGCTTGGCGATATTTTTCGTCAGTGAGCTTAGACGGCTACCTTGTCCGCCTGCCAGTAACATGGCTACGCACTTTTTCTTCTGTACCATTGCTTTTAGTCCCCTTTCTGGTTTTCACTGGACGTAAGATTGAGATTCCAAAAGGCGGAATGGTCATTTCCAAATGACAAGGCTGATTGTGTAAAGGCTTTTCAATTGTTTTCATTTTCTTTTTATTCACTTGGCCTGAGCCGCCATATTGAATGGAATCGCTATTTAATATTTCATTGTAATGTGTGAAATAAGGAACCCCCACTTTGTAGTGGCTATAAACCACCTCTGTAAAATTGCACACGACAATAAGAGTATTGTCTTCTTTTTTCCCATTTCTTATAAACGAGAAAATACTTTGCTCCTTATTATCCGCATCAATCCATTCGAAGCCTTCAGAGGAATGATCAAGCTCCCACAATGGTTTCGAGCGCGTGTACAGCTTCATCAGATCTTTAAAGTACTCATGGATGGACCGGTGCATCTCGAAATCGTGCAATTCCCAATCTAAATCCTCTAAATCCTTCCATTCATCAAACTGTCCAAACTCTCCGCCCATAAACAGCAGTTTTTTACCGGGGTGTGTCATGAAATACCCTAGTAAAAGCCTTAGCTGGGCAAATTTCCGCCAATAATCACCGGGCATTTTATTTAATAGTGATTTTTTTCCATGAACAACCTCATCATGGGATAAAGGTAAAACAAAGTTTTCTGAATATGCATACAGTAACGAAAAAGTTACTTTTTCATGCAAAAACTTCCTGTTCCGCGGTTCAGCTTCCATATATTTCAAAATATCATTCATCCAACCCATATTCCATTTATAGTTAAAGCCAATACCACCTTCATATGTCGGCCTTGTAACAAGCGGCCAATCAGTCGAATCCTCCGCAATCATGAGGATGGTTGAGTCAAATTCAAACACAACTTCATTCAGCTTTTTTAAGAAGGAGACAGCATATTCATTCTCTTGTAATGTTCCCCCAGCCTCCCAATACAGCATATTGGCAACAGCATCCACCCGAAATCCGTCTATGTGGTAGTATTTCATCCAGAATAAGGCGTTCGAAATTAAAAAGCTTTTCACTTCAGGCTTACCTAAATCAAAATTCGCCGTACCCCATACCTTATTTTCCCGTACGTCCTCATCTTTATATTCATAGGCAGGCTGTCCATCAAACATGTACAAGCCGTGGGCGTCCTTGCAGAAATGCCCGGGAACCCAATCAAGCAAAACCCCAATACCACTTTGATGACAATGATCGATAAAATACATTAAATCGTGCGGTGTACCATATCGGCTTGTCGGCGAAAAGTAGCCTGTTCCTTGATATCCCCAAGAGCGGTCATATGGATGTTCAACAAGAGGCATAATCTCAACGTGTGTAAAATGGTGCTCCAGTACGTAGGGAATTAGCTCATCCGCCAGCTCTTTGTATGTATAAAACGCATTCTTATCCTTTTTCTTCCAGGAACCTAAATGTACTTCATAAATGGCAAGCGGTTCTTCATAAATACTTTTCTTCTTTTTATTTTTAAACCACTTTTGATCCTCCCATCCGTAGCCTTCTATATTATAAATAACAGAAGCCGTGTGTGGCCTGAACTCTGAATAAAATGCGTAAGGGTCTGCTTTTAGAATGGTCTTGCCAGTTGGTGTTTTCATTTGATACTTGTATATTTCATTTTCCGATAGACCAGGAATAAATAAAGTCCAAATTCCTTCATCATTCAGTCTGGTCATTCCATGATTGCCGCCATCCCATTTATTGAAATTTCCGACTACTTTAACTTCCTTCGCATGGGGAGCCCAAACCGAAAAACGAGTACCCTTTACACCTTTATGGATATCAAGGTGAGCACCAAATACTTTGTAGCTCTCATATAAACTCCCATCGTGGAAAAGGTGAACATCGTAATCTGTAGGATGTGTTGAAATCAAGATTTTCACCTCTTTGAAAAATAATGTTTATCTGTACATCATCAATCATACTACTACGTCCCTCATGACTCTCTTGTAGTTTTTCTAGAGAGAAAAGTTTAATGCATAATAAAGAATAATAACGCCAGGCCTCTTGGCCTGACCCTATTATTCTTTCATTTTTGGATGTTAAATTTCCGCAAAATTCTTCATTCTACTTAATTTGTGGCTAACAAGATAGATGCAATAGAAAATAGGAAATGAATAAAAAACACTCCATTTTTTTATCACATAAAAACCGAGCCATAAAAATAGTGGTTCTCCAATAAAAGAACTTCCTGCGGCAAAAATTAACGCCTTAAGATAAGGAGACAGCTTTGATTTGAATTGAATAAGGAGCATGATAAAGACAGGTAAAATGCAAAAATCCCAAGGAACATAGGAGGGCATAGACGGGATCACTTTTCCTGTATAGAACCACAAACCAAGCATGACTCCCCAAAAGTCCATCCATGAAGTAATAATTAAAACAAAAAATCCTACAAATATCAGCCGGCTGGAACTTTCCTTTTTTCTTAGTTTCCACCAAACAACCCAAGGTAAAATGGTTAAAATTAAAGATAAGAAAAAATCCCAATGAAATAAGGTGTTTTTCATCCAGAAGTGTAAATAATCATAATGAGAAGAGGAAATTCGATCATAAAACTGTCCTACCTCTTTAATCCTCTGAGGGCTCTCTACTGTTTTCATTCATATCTTCCCACTTTAAGCGTTTTTTTCTATCCTTACCATTAAGCATGAAACTATCCCAAATTTGAAAGGTTTTAACACGAATATTCTTAAAGAAGAATAGAGTAAAAAACGAGTAAAATTAAACGGTTAATTATTCCAATTAGAAATCGGATAAATATTTTTATACTTTTTCACATCAGCGGGGGTGTCGAGGTCTACACCCCATAAGGCGTTTTCAACATCGACCACTATTAATTCCTGCGGGTGTTTTTTTATGATGGAACGCCCTCCCTCATCTCCCGTTAAGTCGAGAAATTCCGAAAAAATTTCAGCATCTAGCAAAACAGGGTGACCGGGCACCCCCCTGAACCTAGGACGTACAATCCTAATTCCTTTTTCATGATTCAGCCAATACGATTGCAGAAGCTTTTCTATCAACATGGGAGGCAAAAACGGTTGATCGGCCAGAAATACCATCAAAGCATCTACCTGATTTTTCATTGCTTCAATCCCCAATTTTAACGAAGTGGCCATGCCCTCTTGGTAATGCGGATTATATATGATCTCAATTGGAAGTTCCTTCGTGTGTTCCCGAATGGCCCAAGTATGTTCCCCTCCGACAATAAAGATGGGAGATAAATCAGAATGAAGGGCACATTCTACAGCATATAAGAATAATGGTTTCCCGTGAAAATCTATGAGGATTTTAGGTTCTCCCATACGCTTTGACAATCCTGCAGCAAGGATGACGGCACCGACTTTACGCATGGATTTTCTTGCGTCCTTTAAGTGGTCTGCCACTCCTTCCACTTCGAAACATCATCAGTTCAGATAGTATACTTATCGCGACTTCTTCAATCGTTTCGGCACCAAGATCCAATCCAATCGGTGCATGAATGGGGCCACTGGATAATGTGGCACCAATGTTTTCAAGCATTTCCTCTGTACGGGAGAAAGGACCTAAGACACCAATAAAACGCGGGTTGCTTTTTAAAGCCAAAGCTAATGTCGCTTCATCGCGATTTTGTTGATGATTCATAATAACCCACGTGCATTCATTTACTGACCTGGGATCTGCTTGGTCCGGTTCAACGACCAAATGGGATACGTCTGGAAACCGGAATGGATTATTAAAGTCTGTACGAGGATCTAAAATGGTTACATCGTATCCCACTTTGTGAGCGGCCGAAGCAAGCGGGACCGCATCATGACCTGCACCTGCGATAATTAGCCGTTCATTTGGTTTCATTGTATCCACTACAAACCGGCGATTTTCGGCAGTAAGAATTTGGGCGCGTGTTCGTTCTGTCCCTTCCAAAGATGACTTTAGAACATGTTCCGGTACCAATTCCATATCCCCCCATCCAGTTCCTTCCTGGTCAAAGAGAATCCGAGCACCAGTTGGAATTTCTATAATCATCGAAAGCGGTTGATTTTTTTGTATCAGACATATGGCTGTTTTCCAAAATGTGTCGTTTGGATCAACCGGGATAATCATAATTTCCAAGGATCCTTTGCAGCCAATCCCTAAAGACCATAGTTCATTTTCACTTAGATCATATTGTTTGATAAGTGGACTATTTTCAGAGATTGCTGCTTTTACCCACTCAAACAAATCGCTTTCTAAACAACCGCCGCTCAGCGTGCCAAACATCTCCCCATCTGCCGCCATCATCATTTTTGCTCCTGGTTGACGATAAGCCGACCCTCGCACCTCATTAATCATTAATAAAGCAGCCTTTTGATTTCGCTCCCAGGCCTTTTGAATATGATTCAATACAAATTGTGCTTCTTGTAAGCGTGACAACATACTCCCTCCCTGATCTTTCCGTTAGCGTGAAACAATTGCACTCCCCAAAATAAATCGTTCCTCTTCTTCAAGTGCGGGAAGACCTTCCCAATCGCCCCAATACTGTGTAACCATGGCCCATCTGCATTGGCTTACTGTTAACAATAATAAAAGGCCATTTTTATTAACTTATTATAATCTTTTCATTATTTGCACACTGATCATTAATCTTTCAAAAAAATAGCCTATCGTCGTTTGACAATAGGTTAAGTTAACACTTTAATTAGGCAAAAAATTTAATATAAATTGGACGGGCAATTAAAGCAAGAGGAAAAACAATTCATAAATTTACAGAGCGTTCAAAAATTATTGTTTGATTTTTTGCTTGTCAAGTGGATAGACCCTAATTCACTATGAGGATGGCTTAATGATTGTAATTTTCTATATTCATTTTCTAGTTCCGTTAGTGTCAGCTGATAGAGGTGTTCATCTTCTTTTTTATACACGTTAAAAGCAATCAGTATTTCTATTAATTTTTGGCGCTTATATTCAACTGTTTTCCGAAGCCTCCCCACTTAGATCACCCCTTCTTTAGATTTTTTTATCATGCAAACTTTCGATCTAATAATGCTCTTGTACTTTCAAATAAAAAATAGGAAGCTTTTATTATGGCTGATTCATCAAGGGTAAATGCTGGATGATGCCAATCTTCGGTGCCATTTGTACCAAAAAAAGCAAATGTACCTGGGACATGATAAAGATAATAGGAGAAATCTTCTCCGGCCATTGATGTTTCTGGATCAATAATATTTAAAGACAGTTGTTTAGCGGCATTTCTAGCAATCTCTGTAACAGCCTGATGATTAGCAAGAGGTGGTGGACCTGGAAACCAGCCAATTTCTACTTTTTGTGAAAAAGCTGTAGCAATAGCCTCGACTATTGTATAGAACTTTCCTTTTACGTCTTCTCGTATTTTATTATCGAAAGTTCGAATTGTACCTTCAAGCGTGACCTCCCCAGGAATAACGTTCCAGGTGCAGCCGCCTATTATTTTCGTTACACTCAAAACCGCACATTTCAGTGGAGATACCGTCCGGCTAACAATAGTCTGAAGAGCAGTGATAAGATGACCAGCCACTACGATCGGATCCTTTCCATTTTGCGGAAGGGCTGCATGGCTGCCTTTTCCGTAAAGAACGATATGAAAACGATCCACTGCTGCCATTAATTGCCCTTCTTTTAAGCCAATTGTTCCAACAGGCAGCTCAGGTTTATTATGAAGCCCAATAATTGCCTCAACACCATCTAATTGTCCATCCGCAATGACTTGTTTTGCACCACCTCCTGATTCCTCTGCTGGTTGAAAGATCAGACGGACCGTTCCGTTTAGTTCTGTTTGTTTACCTTTCAAGAGGGATGCAGCTCCAATTAGAGCTGCTGTATGAAAATCATGACCGCAAGCATGCATGACCCCTTTTATTTTTGAAGAATATGGTAGGCCTGTTTTTTCCTCGATTGGAAGTGCATCAATATCTGCCCGTAAAGCGATTATTGGACCAGGTTTTTCCCCTTTGATGTCAGCAAAGACACCTGTCTTCATGCTCGTTTTCCGTGTGGAAATGTCGAGTTCCCGCAACCATTTTTCAATTGAATTCGTTGTTTCAAATTCTTGTTTTGATAATTCAGGGAATTGATGTAAATGACGGCGAATGGATATCAAATATGCTTCTAATTCCGTCTGATTCATAGATTTCTCCTTCCTTCAAAGCGATGCTTCCACCAAGGCGATATTTCCTCTGATGATTAGGTTGAGCCAATCGAAGTTTTACAGGCTGTTAACATCTAAACGAAAGCATTTTACTAAAATATCATTATTCATAAACTCTTTCGTTGGATCTCGTTTGAAACCAAGCCATTCATATAAACGGATCGCCTTTGGCATTTTATCACTTGAGTGCAAATATAATTTCTTTGCACCTTGAGACTTTGCAAAATGAATACCCGCTTTTATTAATTCTTGCGCTATACCTCGTCCTCTTGCTTGGGGATGTACAGCCAATAGACGAATAATGGGGGAATGAATTTCTAATTCAGGTTTTTGATAGGCCTTTTCTGATGACTCGAACAGCTGTAATGTCCCGAGTATTTGCTTATTACCTTTTGCAATTAAGATTTTTTTTACATCCGGGTTATCGACCGATGCCTTAATATTCGTTAAATAATTCTCCCAATCTTGAGAATTAGCAAATTCATTCTCATATTGTTTGTAACTCTCAACTAATAACCGGCGAACCGCTTCTTTTTCTTTCTCATCTATTTCCTCAATGATGATTGGATTTTTCACTTTTATCTACACCTTCCCCTACTTTAATTTTTCAAGAACTTTTTCAAGATGTTCAATTCCTACTTTTGTTACCCCTTCATAAATTGATCCCTGGCCAATTTCAACGACTGGAACATGCCTTACACCATACTTCATTTCTAAAATATCTCTTCGCTCATCATGATTGGTCACATCAATCGTTGTATATCTAATCCCTTGTTCTTGTAAATATTGTTTAACCTCTCCACAATAGTGACAGCCTTGTTTTGACCAAACGATAACGGTTAATTCTTTTCCCATCTTTTTATCCTCCCAATTGTTTTCTATTTCCTTTTAACTAAAAAAGCTCGCTATTAAAGGTAAATGACACCTTAAATAGAGAGCCTCCAGTTGTCTAGACAGCAAAATATTTTTACATAAAGTTTTATCATCTTTTTAATACCTTTTTTGCATAGCGGTTTTCTGGAAAAGGGATTCCCAGGTTTCCGCGCAATGTTTCAGCATCGTACTCTGTTCTAAATAGTCCTCGTTTTTGAAGAATCGGCACCACATAGTCTACAAAATCATCCAATCCATTCGGAACGACAGAACCGATAATGAATCCATCAGCCCCCTTACCTTCAAACCATTCCTGAATCAAATCAGCAATTATTTCAGGAGTTCCAATGAAAGGTGTCCTCGGTGTTGTCTCTCTTAAAGCAACTTGACGAAGCGTTAAATTTTGTTGCTTTGCTTCTTGTTTAATACGATTCGTATGACTTTGGAAGCTATTTTTACCTAAGTCCCCCAATTCAGGAAACGATTCATCGACAGGATATTGAGAGAAATCATGATGTTCGAAATATCGGCCCAGGTAATCAAGAGCTTTATCAATGGAAACTAGATTAGCAATTTCCTGATATTTTTTTTCCGCCTCCTCTTCGGTTATACCGATAATAGGTGAAATTCCAGGGAGGATAATGAGTTCATCTGGATTCCGGCCGAAAGCTTTCGCCCTTTTTTTAACATCCTGATAAAATTCTTTTGCCGATTCCAATGTTGGATGGGCTGTAAAGATGGCATCAGCTACTTTGGCTGCTAGATTTTTTCCCGGTTCAGAGGAACCCGCTTGAAAAATAACCGGACGCCCTTGCTTTGATCGACCGATATTAAGTGGACCTTGGACCGAGAAAAATTCTCCCTTATGATCTAATGAATGTAATTTATCTGGATCAAAGAATACCCCTGTTTCTTTATCCCGTATGAAGGCGTCATCCTCCCATGAATCCCATAGTCCTTTTGCCACCTCCAGATATTCGGAAGCAATTCGGTACCTTTTGGCATGATCAGGATGTTCTTCAATCGTTTTGCTATAGTTTAAAGCCGTTTTCTCTAATGGGGAGGTCACTACATTCCAGCCAGCCCGGCCTTGGCTGATATGATCAAGCGAAGCAAATTGACGTGCGACATTAAACGGTTCACTATAGGATGTGGACAATGTTCCCACGAGTCCTATCTTAGAGGTAACAGCAGCAAGAGCAGACAAAATCGTAAGGGGTTCAAAACGATTTAAAAAATGCGGGATCGATTTCTCGTTAATATGCAAGCCATCCGCAATAAAGACTAAATCGAATTTTCCTTCCTCCGCCTTGTGAGCTTGATTGGTGTAAAATTCCAAACTGACACTTGCATCCGCCTGAATTTCAGGATGTCTCCACCCAGCAATATTTCCACCAACTCCATGAATAATAGCGCCAAATTTCAATTGATTTTGCTTAGCCATCCAAAACTCTCCTTTATAAAATGAAATGTTCCGCGTATTATTTAACCAAATCCTTACTCATTCGCTTTAAGAACTGCCTTGTTCTTTCTTCTTTTGGTGATTCAAAAATGGTTTGCGGATTACCATCCTCCACAATTAGACCATTTTCCATAAACACCACATGATTTGAAACATCCCGGGCAAAGCTCATTTCATGTGTGACGACAATCATCGTGACCCCTTCCTTAGCGAGGTCACGGATTACCTCGAGCACCTCACCCACAAGTTCAGGATCTAGCGCCGAAGTCGGTTCATCAAATAGGATGACTTCCGGATTTAAGGCAAGAGACCTTGCGATTCCGACCCTTTGCTGCTGTCCTCCAGATAATTGGTTGGGATAGAACTCAAGCTTCTCCCCCAGTCCAACCTTTTCCAAAACCTCGATGCTTTTTGCCCGTGCCTCTAATTTGGGCTGCTTATGAACCATAACAAGGCCTTCCATTACATTTTCCAAAACGGTCTTATGCTTAAATAAATTATAATGTTGAAACACCATCGCTGTTTTTTTACGAAGCTGATGAATATTCTTTTTACTCGGATCCGCGTAGTCCATTATGAATTCTCCAATTCTAATGCTTCCAGTCCTTGGCTTTTCTAAATAATTAAGACACCGTAATAATGTGGTTTTCCCAGAACCACTTGGCCCTAGGATCACGACCACTTCCCCTTTGTTTACAGTTAAACTTATATTTTGCAAAACCTCATGTTCCCCGAAAGACTTTGAGATATTACTCAACTGAATCATGCGACACCTCCTCTATTAAAACGATTGATGCGTAATTCAATGAATCTTGTCACCCGCTCAATTAAAATCGTTAATCCCCAATAGATAACGGCTGCAGCAATATAAGATTCAAAGAATTTCCAATTGCTTGACGCGACGATTTGGGCTTTCGCATTAATGTCTACTACTGACACGGCGAATACCAAGGTGGATCCATGGAGCATCCCGATTAAAAGGTTTGAAAAGTTTGGCACACTTGCGGCCATTGCTTGTGGAAAAACAATCCGCCGCAATGCCTGATAGGTAGACATTCCAATGGAATAAGCTGCCTCTAATTGCCCTTTATCCACTGCTAACAGTCCGGAACGAATCACTTCAGAAAGATAGGCACCTGCTGTGATCGAAAAGGATAGGTAAGCAAAGTCGATCATCGGGACCACAGAAGAAGTAAAGTTCCACCCAAAATAAGGCGCCAAACCATCCACTAAAGAGGAAACCCCGAAATAGATTAATAATAGATGCGTAATCATCGGAGTTCCACGAATAATCACGACATAAATATGTGCAATCGACTGCAAAATCGGAACTTCAAAGTATCGGACAAAGACCACGATTGTACCGACTATAAAGCCTGCTAATACAGAAACTGCTGTTATTTCCAAGGTTACTGGAAGTGCAGCCAAGATACTAAAGAATGCTGTCAGGATAAAACCGGGATCGAGTTTCATAACCGGGAACCTCCTTTCTGCAGCTTGATTCCCGATGGAATTAAATCGACTAGCAATCGTTTTTTTTCAACTAGCCTCATAGAAAATTGACCCTTGAATTCATATTTCAGCAGACGCCTTTCAAGATTCACAAATAATTTTTCCAATACTAGACTTATAGCTAAATAAATCAATGCGAGGGCCATATAGGTTTCTATAAAGTGCTGCGTTAATTGAGCCAGCGTTTGGGCTTTACCGGTTAAATCCATCACACCTAGGGTAAAGGCCAACGAAGTGTCCTTCAAATTGGCGATGACGAGATTAGCAAATACGGGTACCGCTATTGCAAATGCTTGGGGAATGACAATCCTGCTAAATGCTTGATACCCCGTCATCCCAATCGAATAGGCCGCTTCAACCTGGCCCCTATCAACAGAGAGAACGGCAGAACGGATTGCTTCAGAAAGAAAGGCTCCGCTGTTTAGGGCATACGTTAAAATGACAAACGCCAATATAGGTGTTTTATTGACGTTAATATGAAGCAAAAATAAAAGCTGAGGCAGACCATAATAGATTAGAAACAGCTGAATTAAAATGGGCGTACCTCGAAAAAATGAAATGTATACCACTGAAAATCTCTTCAAAACCGGTATTTTGTATATCCTCGGAAGGGCCGCAACCAGGCCGAAGATGAATCCAATAAGGATAGAAAAAATAACAATCAACAGGGTTGTATTTAAACACGTAATCAATTTGGGAATGTGGATGAAAACATAAGTAATATCGAATTTTTTACCCAATTTCTATTCTCCCTTTCGGCTATTTCTAAGTGTTACTTAGTTGTCACCAGATTGTTCGTATAATCCTGCCCGAGCCATTTCTTGCTTAGTTTCGAAAGAGTCCCATCGGCCTTTATTTTTTTTAAGGCCTGATCAATCTGATTCGCTAGTACTTGTTCCTTTTGATCATTTTTTCGAAAGACGAAATAGACACCGTTACTTGCCAGTGGTTCCCCTGCAATTTTCAGCTTACCTTGAGGGTCGATGAGGGAAAGTGAAAAATCTGCGCCAAGTGTAGCATCGACACGTCCTGAAGTGATCTGGCTGACCGTATCATTGGATGCCCCATTGGTGTACACGATTTGGATGGAATTGTTATGGCTTTTGTTATAGTTTTCCAGCAGATTCGCTTCCGCCGTAGTGGCTGTGGTTAACACTTTTTTACCTTTTAAATCATCGAGGGAATGGATCGGATGATTATTCGTTTTGGCAACAATAATATAGGTCTTCCAAAAGGCATAAGGCTCCTTATTAAACAAGTATTTCTGTGAGCGTTCTTCATTTTTCTCCATTTCATTCGATACAAAATCAATCTTATTGGTCGTTAGACTTAGAAGTAAGTTAGCAAAATCCATTGTTTGGAACGTGAACTTATAATCCGGAAGACGATCATCTATCTCTTTGACCAATTCGATATCAAAACCCGTCAATTTGCCATTCTGGTCTAAAAAGGTCACTTGAGGAAAAGAGGGGCTTGTTCCTACGATAATTTGTTGAGCACTTTCTGACGAATTAGAGCTAGCCTGATTGGTGGTGGATGTACTGCATCCACTGAAAACCAATAAAGTAAATATAAGAAGAAGACTAAGACCAACCTTTTTTTTCATTTTAAAATTCCTCCCTAATTTAAGTTTTAGTTTCTGGTAATCTAGTTATTTTGAAGAGATATTTCTGATATTGCTTCACTTAACAAAACATACGATTTTAGCCGATCTTTAAAATTTTGAACAGGAGTTAGAATAATCACCTCATCAAGGTCGTAAATATTTTGAATTTGCAGCAATTTCTCTCTGATCGTCTTTTTTGATCCGTGTAAAATGTTTGCCTCTTGAATTTCAATTCGATAACTTTCATTTGCCTGCTTTGCAAACAGCTCTGCATGCTCTATGCTCGCTACCGTTACACTTCTTCCACTTTCAAGATGAACCTTATAAATTTTCGAATTGGTAACCAGCTGCTCTGCCTCCTCATCTGTGTCCGCAACAATAACAGAAAGTGCAAGAGTAAAGGAGATGGACTCTGACTTTTTGCGTTGCTGCAGCCGGCTGAATACTTCGAACGCTTCATCAAGAACCGACTCATTGCTATTGAAGAAATGAGCAAAAACAAAAGAGTAACCCAACTCACCGGCAAGTTTTGCACTTCCTGCACTTGCCCCCAGTAGGAAAAGCTCTGCAGGGACGGTTGGAACAGGCTCAGCTCTCAGTCCATAAAAAGGATGGTGCGGTTCAAGAGTATCCGTTAAAAAGCTTTTAAGATCGATCAGTTTTTCCCATAACTCTTTTTTCTTTTCCGTTCCTCCTTCCTGAAGGGCCATTGTCGACAACGGGAGCCCGCCTGGTGCTTTCCCTACCCCGAGGTCAACTCTTCCAGGAGCCAAAGACGCTAAAACATTGAATGTTTCGGCAACCTTATAAGGGCTATAGTGCTGAAGCATTACTCCTCCCGAGCCAATTCGGATCGTGTTTGTTTTTCCGAGTAGATGCGAAATTAAAACCTCAGGAGAAGACCCGGCAAGGTTTGGTGCATTATGATGCTCTGAAACCCAGAAGCGATGATACCCTAAACTTTCAGCCTCTTGAGCCAATTTAATCGTATGGTTAAGCGCATTAACGGCGGTTTCATTATTAGCGATTACACTTTGATCCAATATGCTAAGTCGTAATCCCATGAGATTCCACTCCTTCATTTGATTTATAGGATTGTGCGGCTCACATTCTTTTCAGTAATAACTTTCAATGATGTTTCTAATCGCTTTTTTGCATCTACATCCAGCTCGTATCGATCGTTACCCAGCTTTTCTACTTGGCTGTCTAAAACGAATGCACCTTTTAAGATGTGGGTCGCACCAAGTGCAGAAAGCACAGGTTTTAGACCATAATCAATCATTAACAAATGGCCGAATGTGCCACCAATGGCAATCGGCAAAATGGTTTTATTTTCAAAGCTATTTTGAGGAAGCAGATCCAAGTAAGTTTTTAAAATCCCCGTAAAGGATGCTTTATAAACTGGAGTTAGAATCACTATCACAGTTGATTCTTCCACTTTATTATTGGCTTTTTTAATTACAGGGCTGTTAAAATTAACCCGAATTAAATCCTCAGGTGGAAGATTGCGGATATTTATTACCTCAGGAAGTAATGCCACCTTTTCAAAGTGTTTGATAACATAATCCAGTACCCCATTTAATCTTGTTTGTTCTGATGGACTTCCAGAAATAATGGTTACTTTACTCATTTAGTGATACACCCTTTCTTTTTCCAAAAATATAAAAGGCTCCTGTTTTTATACAGGAGCCTTTGGTGGACCAATCGGCATTTTTCAGTATTCTGCTCGTTAATCAGTTAGGCTTTCCCGCTTCTTTCGTCATTCTTGTATCATGTAATTGTTTTCTTTTTCGGAGCAAACCTATTTTTTTCGGTCCTCTCTACTTGCACTAGTTGACCATCATGGATGGTAATCACTAATGTCCCATATTCGATGTTCTTTAATGCCTTTACAATAAAATCGATTTTTTCTTGATCAACAGCCGCCAATTAACATTCCCCTTTCATTTGGCCCTAACAACCAATAGGTATTTTTTTGGTAATGGAACAAAAACTGTTAAACGACTCTGATTTCACAGACATCTGTCTAACAAAAAAGGCTCCATCATCTCATTTGTTTGAGATAGGAGCCTTCGGTGGACCGAACAGCAGTTTTCTTACTTATCCAACCTGTTTACTTGGTATTAAATCTTATAAAGTCAAATATAAATTCAGAATGTAAAACTGTCAACTAATTTTTTGAAAATTTTTAAATTTATCTTTTAAAACCAACTTGACTTATCGGAATAGTTGATAATATGATTAGTTTAATAAATTGCTGTTTGGTCATCCAAAGGCACTCAACCCAAAAGGTGTCTAGAATTTTCTATAGGAGGGATTTTTAATGGAGGAAAGATTTCCTGTATTAACGGGGGCTGAGCCAATTTTCATAAAAGGAAGTCAAGTTGGAATTTTGATTTCCCACGGATTTGGAGGAACTCCTCAAAGCGTCCGATATTTAAGTGAGTATATTGCAGCTAAAGGGTACACAGTTTACGCACCTAGATTAAAAGGGCACGGGACTCATTTTCATGACATGGAAAAGTGCACCTATCATGATTGGTTTCAAAGCCTGGAGGATGGGTATCACTTTTTACAGAAACATCGTGACGTGATCTTCGTTATAGGTCAATCCATGGGTGGTACATTAACTCTAAATCTGGCAAGTAAATACCAGGATATTCAAGGTGTTGTCATCATAAATGCAGCCATGACCACTATTCCTGATATGGAACGGTTTAAACATACACAGGAACCAAGGTTTATTGAGGAAGGATCTCCTGATATCAAAGCGAAAAACATCTATGAATTAACCTATACCAAAACTCCTTTAAAAGCGATACAACAATTGTTAGCTTTAATGGGCCAAACTCAAGGAAAACTTCAGAGGGTTATCTCTCCAACATTAGCCTTTCAATCGCTGGAAGATCATGTCGTTCCACCTAAAAATACTGATTTTATCCTCCAACATATTCAGTCTGATATCAAAGAAAATTTATACCTCTATAACTCTTATCACGTGGCAACCATGGATAATGAAAAGAAATTTATAGCAGAAAACTGCTGCCTATTTTTTGAAAAACACTCTAATAATACAAGATACATGAAGTCTCTTTAATAGACCTACGCAAAGTAAATTGAAAAGGAATGTCGGTTGCTTAAAATATAAATTATTTTAATTGACCTATCCGACATACGGAGGGTCATACCATATTACCAGCTTGATAGTCTATGTTCCCCCCCTTCACAAGCGCCTTCCACTTATTCAAAAAAGTCGCAAACATCTTTTTTTTGGACATGCATAAGATGGAATATCCATTTTTTGCTGAAAGGGATGTTTTTCCATGAATGAATACAGATCAAAGCTAACGGCTTCGCTGTACGCAACGATATCGATTAGTTTTTGGGGAGTGTCGTTTGTATCAACAAAAGCTGTGCTAGGGAAGCTTGACCCTTATTCGTTACTCGTCATTCGGTTTGGGATAGGAGCCTTATTTTTACTTTTGCTTTTACATATGCAGCGTAAACGTCTGCTCGTCTCTATTAAATACCTCCCTCATTTAATCGTTCTAGGTATACTAGGAGTATTTGTTCATCAAGTGCTCCAGGCAACAGCCTTATTAACAATCCATGCTTCATCAGCTGGATGGCTCATTTCACTTTCCCCCATCTTTACGGTCATCCTGTCCATTCTCTTTTTACACGAAAAGATGAGGTTATCGCGGGCTGTAGGAATGCTGCTGGCGATAACAGGTGTATTCCTCGTTACGACCACAAGAAGTGGACAATCCTTTCAATTGGACATGAATTTTGGCTTTTTTCTCATGATTTTGAGCACCTTGAATTGGGCTGTTTATTCAGTGCTGTTAAAAAGCTTAAGAATTCCATATCCTCCTCTATTGGTGACGTTTTATATGAGTTTAATAGGCTTGATTCTTACAACCCCGTTGATCATCCGCAACAGAGGTTGGGAATCCCTGTCCCGTCTTAGCCAAACAGAGTGGGCGCATTTATTGTTTCTTGGGGTATTTGTTTCGGGAATCGCCTATTGGTATTGGGGGAAGGCGCTCGAAGTTTTAGAGGCATCAAAGGTTTCAATGTTCCTTTATTTGGAGCCTGTCTCCACTTTAATTGCGGCAGTTTTGCTTTTACATGAAAAAGTTTTCTTCATAAGTGTTGCTGGAGGAATCATAATTATATTGGGGGTGATTATTGTTAACGGTCAGCTTGTGCCTATGTTGTTCAGCTTCTTCAGGAAAAAACATCTATAGGAGGAGAGCTTTGTGACTTTAACAACCAGGATAAAAAATGTTTTTGACTCATTAAAAAGTCCATCTAAAACCGATCTGAAAGAGGCTTTATTACAATTGAATATTACACTTGACGACCTTGCCCAATTACCGGAGCCCTCTAAGAGAATTCCTTACAACCGGAAACTTCTCTATAAAAATGATGAAGTTGAACTGCTTGTGATGAATTGGTCCCAATTAGAGTGTGCCCCTCATGACCATGGAAATTCCCACGGCTGGATTCAAGTCCTCTCTGGTACCTCAATAAATACAGTTTATGAGGTAAACGAAAACGGCTTGCCTGCCGAATTATTTCATCATTTCCATCATAAAGGGAAATTTTATTACGCACCGAAAAAAATCATCCATAAAATGCAAGCTTCAAATCAGTCCGATTTGGTCACTCTCCATCTTTATTCCCCGCCGATCACCGGAATGATGGTCTATGATTTACAAAAATGTGCTGCCTGTGTGGTATCGGATGATTGCGGAGCATGGTGGCCTGAGGAACAGTATCAGAAGGTGAAAGAGATCCAACTTAAGAGGGATGTTGTTTCAGAAGAATGACATGCCAAATAAATAAGAAAAAAGAGGATTTTATACAGATCTCCTCTTCTCATTAAAATATTCATGGTCACCTTATTTGTTCTTATTATTGTTACTTGATTTCGAATTATTGTTTTTATTGTTGTTTTTATTATTGCTATTGTTTTTGTTATTGCTATTGTTTTTGTTATTGCTATTGTTCTTATTATTGCTATTGCTATTCTTCGAGGATCCAGAGTTTTTATTGCTGTTGTTCGAGTTTTTTCCCATCATTATCACCCTTTCGTGAAAAAGAATTTCTTGCACTTGTAACTTAATATAGATTATTCAGAAGTGGAAAAAAATCACGAGACAAGGCAAAAAAAAGGCGCTATGAGACGCCTTTTTGTTTTGATCCAAATTTATTAAGCTACATGCTCATTAGTGTTGCGGGAGACATTGAATGATTTCGTAGCAAAGCTGACACCGAATGTAACAACTAGATTGATGACTAATGCGATAACCCCCACATTGAGGTCTTTCACAAATTGCGGAAGAGCAGGGAAGAGTGTCCCAACAGTAGATGCGCTTATTGTAATATAGGCAACCGTTAACACTCCAATAGTAATACCTGCAAAAGCACCTGCTTTTGTAATAATGTTCTTTTTAGACAAGCTAAATACCAATGCTGGGAACAATTGTGTTACAAGGCTATAACCCATTAATAACAAGGTTACCAGCGTGTCTCCACCTTTAAAAGTAAAGAATAATGCGATTAGTGCAACCACTGGTACTAAATTCTTGGCAAGTTTTGAAATTTGTTTATCAGAAGCTTTTGGTACAAAAACCTTATAAACGTTTTTCGCTAATAGAGTAGACGCTGCCATCATGATCATCGAACCAGGAACGATTGCGGTTAATAGGCCAGCGGCTCCGATTAATCCGACGACCCATGGATCAAATGTCTGCATGGATAGCTTTAATAAGGAAAGGTCGCCGTCTGCTCCCTCTAAACCTTTAACCTGAAGGATGGCCGCAAAACCTACAAAGAATACAAACAATAACACGAGTTGATAAAGCGGCATGATAATGGCATTTTTGCGGAAAACCTTTGAATTTTGTGCAGAATAGATCGACCCAAATGTGTGCGGCCACATATAGAAACCTAGCGCTGTTAAGAGCACCGTCGAAACGAACCAAGATGGACTTAATCCTGTTGCAGGAAGAGCAAGGAAACCGGGTTTTGCTGCCTCAATTGCTTCAAACATCGGCTGGAAGCCGCCATAATAATGGAATGGTAAATAAATTCCCAAGAATAAAACAACACCGAGAATCATGATATCTTTGATTACAGCTGTCCAAGCAGAGCCGTGAATCCCTGAGATCATAACGTAAACTGTAACGGAAATTACGCCAATCCAGATCGCTGCAGTGGATGAAATAGAACCACCAGATGCCTCTGAAACGATAATTCCTAAACCTTTAATTTGAAGGACAAGATATGGGATAAGAGCTACTACACCTACAATAGATACTAAAATACCAAGAGCAGGGCTTTTATATTTACTTACAAAGAAATCGGGTTGAGACATTAATTTTTTTTCTTTTGCATATTTCCAAATAGCCGGAAGTAACCAATAAGACATGATATAAGCTAAACAGCCGTAGCCTAAGATATAAAAAGTAGGACCGCCTTTACCGTAAGCCCAACCGCTACCACCCAGGAAGGTAAAGGTTGTATAAATTTCCCCCGCCATTAATAGAAATACGAAGATCGTTCCGAAGCCGCGTCCCCCTATAGACCATTGCTCAAGGCTCATTTCCTTGCCCTTTTGTGCCTGTACACCAAGGAAGATGGACAATGCTAAAAATCCGAAAATGATAATTAATGCTGTATTCATTAAATTTCCTCCTCCCTATTCGCTGGGTCCATTTTGAAAATGATTGCCATAATTCCTGAAGTAAGAACTACCCACAAGACAATGTAAAAGAGGATAAAAGGCATCCCGAATACGTAGGGAGTGACTTGATTGACAAAATAAATTCCTCCGAGTAAACCGATAAAAGGTAATATTGCTAGAATGTTCTGTATTTTCATAAAATACTCCCCCCATTTAATTGATTAAAAAGTAGTAATGATGATACGGAACCTTCCAGCATTTCTATATATTAGAAGGTTCCGTTGATCACTTAAGCTAAAAACTTAAAGGTGGCATGAAGGAATGTTTTTACACCGATCGCTAGTGCATCCTCATCGATTGTGAAGCGTTCGTGATGATGAGGATAAGTGATCCCCTGCTCCTCATTTCCCGCTCCAACATAGAAGTAACAGCCTGGAGCTTTTTCCATGAATGCAGAGAAATCCTCTCCACCCATATTGGGTCTCATCATATCAAGTGCTTCTTCTCCAAATACTTCCCGCACCGTTTCTTCAATGACCGCTGTCACTTCGTGATCATTGATCACTGGACGATAGCCAAATTCATATTTAAACTCGTAAGTCGCTTCATGTGCTTCGGTGATTCCCTTAATGACGCGTTCCATTTTTCCTGGAATGGTTTCACGGAGTGTTGAATCAAAGCTTCGCACTGTACCGCAAATTTTAACAACTCCAGGAATTACATTGTGCGTTGTTCCACCAATAAATTGGGTCACAGAAAGTACTAAACTATCCAATGGGTCCGTATTCCTTGATACAATATGCTGAAGGTTCGTTACAACCTGTGCTGCAACAGCGATTGAATCGACTGTTTGGTGTGGAAGTGCAGCGTGCCCGCCTTTTCCATTAACAGTAATCCAGAAGGTATCTGGAGCAGCCATCATCGAGCCGTAAACAACGCCCACTTTGCCTTTTTCAATCGGTGACCAAAGGTGTGTTCCGATTACAAGGTCAACCCCATCCATTACTCCCGCTTGAACCATTTCCTCTGCACCACCAGGGAAAAGCTCCTCTGCATGCTGGAACAAGAAACGAACTTCTCCTTTCATCTGCTCCTTTAGACCTGAAAGAATTTTTGCCGTACCAAGCAGCATGGCTGTATGACCGTCGTGGCCACAAGCATGCATGACACCAGGGTTTTGGGAGGCAAATTCGAAAGTGTTCTCTTCCTGGATTGGCAATGCATCCATATCTGCACGAATGGCAAGTGTTTTTCCTGGCTTAGAGCCAATCAATCGGGCCATCACACTCGTTTTTGTCGGACGGGAAATTTCCAAGTTCCCAAAGGATTGTAATGTATCATATATAAATTGAGCTGTCTTTTCTTCATGGAAAGAAAGTTCAGGATTTTGATGCAAATGCCTTCTCCAGGAAATCACTTGCGCTTTTGTTTCTTCTGCTAATTGATTCAGATCAACGATTGTGCTGACACTCATGTTTGTCATCTCCTATTAATTTGATGCTACATTCACTTTTTGGACTGCTAAATTTAATATCGTATGAAAAAGAACATTGGCTCCGTCTGTACAGTCTTTTTTCGAACTCCATTCAGCCGGATCATGACTGATTCCATTCTTTGAGCGGATGAATAACATCCCCATTGGACATAAATCGATCAACTGCATCCCGTCATGTCCTGCACCACTTGGAAGATATGTGGTTTGAAGACCTAATTTTTCAAAAGCGTCCTTTTCCGCATTCTTTACTAATTCAGAACAAGGGGCCGGTGCAACCCGCTGCAGTTCTTCAATCGTTAACTTAACCCCTTGAGCCTCACAAATCTGTCCAGCCTGTTCCCTAATCTTCTTCTCTACCTCATCGCGTACCGCTTCACTAATATCTCGAAGGTCTAATGAAAATTCGACCCGTCCAGGGATGATGTTGATTCCTCCCGGAAGCACCTGAACTTGTCCTACAGTACCAACAGTGGTTCCAGTCTTGGCCGCTTCAGCTTCAATCGCAAGCATCACTCTTGCTGCCGCAGACAAAGCATCATGCCTAATTGCCATCGGAGTCGTACCTGCATGTCCAACTTCTCCTTCTAAAATGAACTTGAGCCATAACGGGCCGGCAATTCCAGTAACAATTCCGGCTGAGAGGTTTTGACCTTCAAGTACTTTCCCTTGTTCAATATGAAGTTCGATATACGCTTTAACATCCTCAGGCAAGCGCTTTGCTTTACCTATTTCATCCGGCCGGAGTCCGTTCGCGACGAACGCCTCGGCAACCGTGATTCCCTGCTTATCCTTATTAAGCAATTCCTCCTGCGTTAGAGTGCCTGCGATTCCTCGGCTGCCAATCATACCAAAACTGAATCTTGCCCCCTCTTCATCCGTAAAAGCGATTACTTCAAGGGGATGTTCTGTTTCAATACCCTGTTCATTCATGACTTGGAGTGCATCAACCGCTGCTAATACACCAAGTGGTCCATCAAAATTCCCGCCATTGAAAACAGAATCTACATGGGAACCAACTAATACGACAGGTGCATCCGGATTTAATCCTTCCTTCCTGCCAATTAGGTTTCCAACCTCATCCTCCCGAACTTGCAATCCTGCTTCTTTCATAAATGCAGCTACTAGGTCTTTTGCTGCTCGTTCTTCAGCCGTAAAGGATAAGCGGGTGACTCCCCCCGTTTCTGTTTTTCCAATTTCACTTAGAAGCTGCAGTCTATTCCATAATCTTTCTTCGTTAATCAATGTTTTCTCCTTTCCGCCACAGTCGGTTTAAGATTTAATTTTTGTGGGCTTGTCCTTTATTAATTATTTTTATTATAAAACTTTTCAGAATATTTGTTATGTCATTTTCTACAAAGTTTTCAATAAACAATTTGTGAAAACACACAAAAACATCACAACAAAATGCCCTTAACCTCATATTTCCTTATAAAAACCACACATCCACCAGAATAGTTTGTTACAATAGACAAAAGAAATAAATTTTTACATTATTCCAAAATAATTAGATTGTGAGGTGCATGATGAAGGAAACTCTTAGCCATCGTCAACTGCAGTCATTAATTCATGTCTCCAATGTATTAAACTCTTCCCTGGATATCGATACCATTATTGATTCGATTATGGTGCAAACAGTTTCAGTCATAGATGCGGCCCATGGCGGTGTTTTATTCATTTATGACCCAAAACTAGATCTCCTTATCCCAAAGTCTGACAGCAACTTTACATCAGAAATTACTGGGGTAAGGTTAAAACCAGGCGAATCCATGACTGGTCTAGCATTTACCGCACAGAAATGCTTGATTTTCCATAACCGGACGGAAGTGGAAAAAGCTATGACAACTCTTTCAGCATCCAATTATTCACTAATGGATCAATCGATTCCAACGCTTCCTTATTCATCGATTTGCGCGCCGATTATGTTAAAAGGACAATGCATCGGAGTAATTACACTCGATTCTTTTGATCCATCGCTCCACTTTATCCCTGAAGATATTAATCTATTAACAGCGATTGCCCATCAAGCAGCTGTAGCTCTTGAGAAAGCGAATCTTTACAGGGAGCAAGAACAGACGGTGAGGCAGCTTGAATATTTAAATAATACGATAACAAAACAAAATGAAATGCTTTCCCGCTCGGTGGATATCCATAATAGACTAGCTGAACTTGTATTACACGGGGAAGGTCTTGATTCCATCATTACCTATTTGAACGAAACAACCGGACACACTGTTTTGTTGTTTGACGATCTTGGTGAATTGATTTCTAATGCTCATAAAAACACGCTTTCCATTGAGGAATTGTTAATAATAAGGGAAATGGCACAAGAATCAATTAAATCCCCCACAAACGTACGTTCATTTCATAATTTTCAAATGAAAAAGGCAAATCAGTGTATTACGGTACTTCCAATTGGTGCTAAGCCAACGCTTTATGGATCACTAATTATCGTTTCCAATGAAAAAATGCGCGATGTAGATTTTGCCGCCTTAGAGCATGCCTGTACCGTTATCTCACTAGAGCTGGTAAAAGAACAAGCGATATTTGATGCACAGGAAAAATTAAATGAGGAACTAATTGATGTTCTCTTTTCCGGTAAAATAGATGGCACCATTCTTCAAAAAGCAAAACAAATGGATTTCGACCCTATGGGGGATTATTTAGCTGTCGTGATCCATCTGGACGAAATGGACAATACTCATAAAAGGAGCAGCATCATCCGGCATCTTGTTCAATTGTGCAATCGAGCGTTTTTAAAAAATTTCTTAAAAGGAATGGCAGTCCGGAATCACGATCAAATCGTTGTACTCCTTACTTTTCAACAAAAAGTCTCAACATCGTACGCACACCATCAGGTAAAGGAGCTTGTATCAAAGTTCCAGCAGGAAATTCAGATGAAAAATTGGGGGACCAGTATTTCAATCGGAATTGGCCGAATCCACTCAAGTTTATTAAAGGTTACTAAATCAATGCAGGAAGCAGCAAAATGTCTTCAATTCCTGCAAAGTTACGGCGGGGAAAACCGGGTAGTCAGTTATAAAGATCTCGGTGTCCAAAGGCTTCTCCTTCAAAATACCGAGGAGGAACTGATTGATTTTATTATGGAAGTTCTAAGACCCCTGTTAGAATATGACCAATCCAGGAAAGGGGAGCTTCTCCCTTCTCTTTTCGCGTATCTTGACAACAATCAAAATGCGAAGGAAGCAGCTGAATCGATCCATGTTCATACCAACACCTTAATGTACCGTTTAAAAAGGATTGAAGAAATTCTTTCCACTGATCTATCGGACAGCCAACAATTTTTAAATATCCATCTGGCGGTAAGCCTTTATCCTTTATTGAAAGATAAGCTTACTCTACAGGTATAAAATAAGGCGCCCTAATTAGGATAGGGCGCCTTTCATTTATTTCCCGTTAGAATATCGACGGTTTTTGATGTTACATAAAGTGGATTATTTTGTTAAAAGTGGCTGACTGACATTTTCTACCCCAACCAAACCAAGAATGGTTAAAAAGATAGTTTGAACTCCATAAAAGGCATCAGTTGGATTATAAAATTCATCAAGTGTATGGCAGCCGCCAAACTCTCCGCCGCCTCCGAGGGTAACGGCCGGGATTCCCAGGCTGATGGGAACATTTGAATCAGTACTGCTTGATTCATCCAAATTGGGCTCAAGTCCAAGTGCAGCACAAGAGGCCAGTGCGGCCTGCACAATCATACTGTCTTCTGGCTGTGACCCAGCCGGTCTGTCGCCTACGAGTTTCATTTCCACTTTCATTTCATTTGTTTCCCATCGTTTATTTTCTTCTTCCGCAGCATTTTGAATGATCTCCATCACTTTATCTTCTAATTCCGTTAACGCAACCGGAGAATTGGAGCGCATATCGATTAGCATTTCCGCACGAGCTGAAATCGTATTGATGGAAGTTCCGCCCTGTATGGTGCCAACATTAAATGTCGTTTTCGGCTCTTTCGGAGTTTGGATATCACTGATCCTGGAAATAGCTCTTCCCAATGCATGGATGGCACTTGGCCTCCCAAAATCAGTAAAACTGTGTCCGCCCGGTCCGGTAAATGTCACATGGTACCTTCGGCTTCCCGTTCCGAGGTATGTAATACGGTCAGGTGCTCCAGGCTCGATTGAAATAAAACCGTCGATATCGCGGTTGTTTTCGAAAAGTGCCTTGACACCATTTAAATCCCCTAAGCCTTCTTCTCCTACCGTTGCACCAAAAACAATATCTCCGGTTGTCTGGATACCCGCTTTTTCAAAAGTCCTTAATAGAGTTAGAACAGAGGCCAGCCCTCTTCCATCATCAGAAATTCCTGGGGCATAAATCCTTCCATCCCGTTGTTTCGCTTTTACGTCCGTACCTTCGGGAAACACCGTATCCAGATGGGCAGAAACGACCAGCTTCGGTCCTCCCCCTATCCCTGGCCGGATCCCGAACACATTGCCCTGTTTGTCTACTACAACATTCTTTAGTCCATATTCTATTAATCTCTTTTGATAATCCAGACCACGCTCCTGCTCTTTAAAGGTTGGAGCAGATATTTCTGTTATCGCTATTTGTTCCAAAGTGGTGTTTTCATTATCCTGTTCAAGGAAATCAAGACCTGCTTTCACCTTCGAATCTCTTTTTAAAACATCAAAAATGGACTTTGTTTCCTTTGATACTAAATCTAATGCATTATGTTTGCTGTTCACAATCCTATTGGCCATTTGAGTTCCCCCTCGTTGGAATTTAGATTTGAATCTATCAATATATTCTCGCTATTCTAGAAATTTATCAACCCCTATTTTCTCTACTATATTTCGTATGGTTCATATGTTTCAATAAAAAAAGTGCAGTAATTTACTACACTCTAATTTGAATATTGATTTAAATGGCCGCTAAAACTTTCAATCCGAACTTCCGTCGGTGTAAGATTTGTATGTTTTTTAAAATATGTATCTGTAAACGATATCCTCATTTTGGAAGAACAGAAAATAAAAAGAGAAACGCAAGCGTTTCTCCTAATTAGTATGACAATTAGCGGCAATACCGTGTATCCGTTCCTGATGGGTGTACACATTTAGGCCGTTTTCACGGATAAATCCTACTACCGTTATTCCGAGTTCGTTTGCCAACCCGAGAGCCAGATTGGTTGGGGCAGATTTCGAAAGAATAATGCCCACTCCAATCTTGGCGGCCTTAAGCAGCACCTCTGAGGAGATTCTTCCGCTAAAGGCTATCAGCTTATCTTTCAATGAAAGACCGTTCATTATGCAGTACCCATAAAGTTTATCTAAAGCATTATGCCTGCCGATATCCATTCTGGATAAAACAATTCCGTCGGTTGTGCACAAAGCCGCATTATGAACGCCGCCTGTCCGCCTAAAATGGGTAGAACCTTCCTGTAGTTTTGCCATTAAACCAAGGCATTGCTTCGGTGAAATCGTTAAGCCTGTCTTTACAGTCTTGGCTGTTTTGACATCGTTGTGAAAGTAAAATTGGCGCCCTTTACCACAGCAGGAGCCAATAAAGCGCTTCGAATGAAACTCTTTTTGGACGGACATTTGGTTAACCAGGTCTACGTAGGCAAAGCCTCTGTCCTCATCAATATGAAGGGATTTGATATCTTGATAGATTCGAATGACACCTTCTGACGCTAAAAATCCAACAACCAATTCCTCCAGTTCCGATGGGGTGCAAACCATTGTGGCAAACTCGGTGCCATCTAAAATAATGGTTAATGCTGATTCAACGGCTATATCATCCTGTTCCTCAACAAATTCCTCGCCGATAAACCTGACAATGTTTTCTGAAACCATGATCTCCTTACACACCTATTTTCACTCCTTCCCTTTAAGAAGCTTTGTGCTTATCCGATCTCCGTTTCAAGATCAGGAATTTGTTTTTCCAAGTAACCGGTATCTTTCCGGGCATTGTATCGTTCTGCTTTTTCCAGATAGACTGTAATATTGTAATCGGGAATGCCGGAAAATTTCTCGTAACGGCCGCGCGGCAGCAGAAAGTTGCCTTCCGGGAAGTGCACTTCGATATTCCCCGGGGCAATTTCAACGAATTTCGCTGTGCCTTGGAAGACACCGAACCCGTTATAAACCACAATTCCTTCCCCTTCCACAATACTCAGTCTCTCCGCATCCTGTGCATTCATAAGGACATCATAACGTCCTGCTCCGTTTTGCGGATCCACCTCTTTATAAACCATGGAATTAAATTGCTTTCCTCTTCGTGTCGTAACGATAAATTGTTCAGGCTTGCGATTTAAATTGGGAATATCGACCGGAATTAAGCTCGCCTTCCCATCTTTCGTCGGACAGACGCCGTCTTCACATAACCAGGCGCCGCCCCACTGGAACACATCCCCCTGCTTTTTCAAGTGCTGGATGCCGTTATAATCTGGATTTGCTTTAGCAATTTCTTCGCGGATACTGAATCCGTTTTCAAAATCAACCATGTAAGCACTTTCTGGTTTCACGCGCTTCGCCAGATCGATATAAATCTTCCATTCTGTCCTGGCTTCTTCTATTCTATTTTTATTACCCGGAATCTCAGGCGAAAAATAAACCATTCGTTCTGTTGACGTACTGGTCCCGCCGTCTTCTTGTTCATACCGTGTTTTTGCCGGGAGCACAATAACTGCTTCTTTTGCATCAACCAATGTTGAAGTGTTTAAGATGATATCCTGATGAACCCGAACTTCCAGCTCAGATAAGGCTTCTTTAATAAAATCAGGATCCGGCATCGTTTCCAGGAAGTTTCCGCCCGATAAATAGTAGAGTTTGATTTTTCGCTCATGATTGTCAGGAAGGTCAATATTTTCCAATGTCACCCCGACAATATCCCCCTGCCATTTAGGCAGTTCAAAGCCCCAAAGCTGTTCGATCCGCTCGACATTGTTACGGTCCCAGCCACCGCCAGGCAGGCTGAATGGGTCTGCCCCCATTTCGCTGCTTCCCTGAACACTGGAGTGTCCGCGAAATGGCATCAGTCCGTTAAATTTGCTTCCAAGATGTCCCCTTAAAAGCGCCAGATTGGCCACCTGGGAGATATTATCGGTTGCAAACGAATGCATCGTAAGCCCGAGCGCCCAAGCATAGACGGCATTTTTACTGGAAGCCAGCAATTCGGCTAATTCAATAATTCGTTCTTTCACAACACCTGAGGATTCCACAATCCGCTCCCATGATTGCTCCCCGACTTTTTGCTTTAGTTCCTCATAGCCCTTCACATTGGCTTTTACAAATTCATGGTTAATCGCTGAACCAAATTGGTTTTCTTCCATAGTAAACCAATGTTTGATGATTCCGTGCATGAACGCAATGTCCCCGCCAATGTTGACTTGATAAAAATCATCGGCGACTTTGGTTCCGAATAAAGCAGATTCAGGGTTCGAAGGAATCCAATACTCATCCATCGCCGGTTCCCGGTATGGGTTGACGACAATGATTTTCGTTCCTTTTTTCTTTGCTTCCAACATATATTTGGTCGATACAGGTGATGAATTCGAAGCGACACTGCCCCAAAACAATAATACATCTGTTCCAATCCAGTCTAAATAATTGCAGGTGGAAGCCCCAACCCCAATGGAGCGTTTTAACGCCGTTTTACTCGGGGCATGACAGATCCTGGAAGCGTTATCAATATGATTGGTGCCAAGAAAACGAGCCACTTTTTCCGCTACATAATAGCTTTCATTAGTAATCCCGCGGGAGGTGAGATAAAAGGCATATTGCTTCGGGTCCAGTTTTTTCATTTTGTCTGCAATCAAATTCATTGCTTCATCCCATGTAATGCGGGAGAATTTCCGTTCACCGCTTCGACGGATCAATGGGTACGGAATTCTTCCAAGCTTGCGGAGCTCCGTACTGTCATATTCCCTTAATTCTTCGATATCGGCATGAAGGATTTCAGGGGTTATGGCAGGCATTGTATTGAGCCTTAGAACATTTAACCGGGTTGTACACAGATGCGGACCCTTTAGGGTTTGGTCGTGCATCCCTGATACACCAAGCGCGCAGCCGTCACACACCCCTTTTGATAGGATATTGGCAGCGTAACCGATATTATCTTTATTTTCCCAAAATACCTTCATGGTATCGCGAATATGCTTTGGTTTTATTTTTCCCAGTCCAAAAGGAATCGGACTGACCCAGTGTTTGGGCGCAGGGACTTTTGAGATGTTTTGCGGACCTGGATGTAAGGTTTTTCCCATTTAAACTCCTCCTTGAACAATATTCCAATAAAAAACCACCTGAGAAAACAATCATCCCAAAATATCAGAATGATAGATTCCAAGGTGGTTAACCTTTAACGGACCTCGCCGCCAATTATATCAACGGCATTCCTCCGAAAGCGGATACATTTCCTTCAATCATTTTTAGAGATGACAAATCGGTCCATCCTCGGTTAACACTACGTTGCTGTTGTTAATATTTTAATTGATTATTAAAATATTTGCAAATTCTCTTCCTTTACTCTTTTACAGCTTTAATGACCAGATACATGATGCAAAAGATATTTTTTAACCTCCCTTTCATTCGACACCCTTTTTATTTTTCAGGGTTTATAGTATTTCTATGGTTTTATAAAGAGAAGGGGGATCCATATGAAGTTATTAAAAAGGTTGTTTCCAATTACCATCATCATGTTCCTATTAGTTCTGTCTACTACCAGTTTGGAATCTTATGCAAAGACTACTAATTCCAAGCATGCTAAAGTAATTAAAGCAACCACTTATATCACCTCATTTAAATTAAAAAACGGGAAATGGGTTGGAAAATTCGACTACATCCAATGGTATGTTGGAAAGGCGGCCGATCGAGAGTTTCTAAAAGATTGCAAGTGTAGTAAAGATATGGACCATGCCCCTGATGGCTACTGGATCAGAAATGTAAATCCAAAGATTCGTACTTTTACCATCTCAAAGAACGCTCAATATATCTTGCAAACCCGTAATGACTACGCGATCAAATGGAATGAAAAAGTGACAAGATCCCAATTTCTCAAATTTTTGAAAGAAAGAAATCGTGACCACCAAATTCCTTTTCATATTGAGATAAAAAATAACGTCATCACGAAGATTACGGAACAGTATATCCCCTAACACTCATCAATTACTGATAAAAAGACCTGCTCTGAGGCTGAGCAGGTCTTTTTATCAGTAATTGTGGAAAAAGCAATACCAAATTCCAAAATATGACTTAAGTCACATAAAAGTGTTGACGAAGGTGACTACATTCGTCATTAAAGCCGCCATATAATCAGAGTGTAAGATAGAAAACAAAATAAAATTAAAATAAGCTCATGAAAAAGGAGAATGAAAAGTGAACGCATTACCAATGTATGGAATCATTCTTGTGATTGTAGGTTTGGTATTTTGGAGAAGGACCAGGGCGATGGTTCGTCCGATTCAAGGGTCAGGGATCAAAATAGTACTTCCGATCCTCTATCTAGTACCAGGGATTTACGCCCATTCGAGTTTTCATTTACATTTAAAAATATGGGAGATTGGCGTTGCATCGTTCATCGGTGTATTGCTTGCTGTTCCGCTTATGATGACGACCAATTATGAAATTCGACAAGATGGACAGATTTATGCACAAAAAAATAAATCCTTTTTTATCGCTTTGATTGCCGTCGTGGCAATTCGAATCGTATTAAGGCAATTTATTTCGGACATGGATCCGGCAAGCTTAAGTATGCTTTTCTTTACAGTCGCTTGCAGCTATGTGGTCCCTTGGGGAATTGTCTCCTATGTAAAATTTAGAAAGGTAAAACAGTCACGAGCTTTTGATAAAGAGACTCTGCCAATTAAAGCATAAATTCATATTAATTAAACTTCAATTTCTTCACACGCGGTAATCTTGGATATAATAAGAATCCTAATATGGCACCCATTTTAAATGAAAATATAAGCAAATAGATTTAAAGACCCTCTCAGAACCATTTAAATGATTTTTGAGATGGTCTCCTTTATCTGAACCATTTAAAAAGGATTTGTGAGGGCACAGTTATTAAAAATATAATAATGCCACTTTTTCTTTTGCTTCTAGGTTTTCAATCATCGAAAACCAGGACTCAGGTTTATTCGGTAAAACCGTATAATACCTTTTTAAAAACTTCACAATTAAGTCTGTGTCCAACTCGAAGATTTCCCCATTCATTGGAAGGAAACAAAGGTCAAGACCTGTTACAGCTTCCCCATCATTGTTCCAGGACGGATGAACATAAGGAAAATCAAGTCGTTTGTAGCCCAGGTGAGCCAGCACTTCCCGGCGGACATAAGGATCCATTGGCTTCACTCCGCCAAATTCATAATGTTCGACACGATAGGGATCATAGATTTCCGCGAACATACCTGATAATTTCTTACCATTAGCGGCCGCTAATTCATTCAAATCCACTAATCTTTTTTGTGCTAAAAATGGTCCAATCCCCAAACCGGCTTCTCCTATGATGGTAAAGTCAGTCATCGCAACATTAAAATCCTCATAATAACGATACTCGGTCGCCCCGACCACTTTTCCTTCATGATCGGCAACAAAAACCCGAATTCCCGGATCCTCCAAAGGTTCTTTCCAAAGTCCGAATTCTAAAACTTCCTCCTGTGGGAATACATCCTGCATTAATTGATGCATTTGTTTGAATAACGGATCTTCAATATTGGTAATTCTACTATATTCCATTTAATCATCTCCTTTTAACTGTGAAACGGATTTTTCCATTTCATTAATGTTCCGAAATTACATGATTCTTCATCATCTAAATAATCTTTTACTATTTTAACAGGTGTACGGCCGCATCGAAGTAAGAAAGTGATAACGGGATCTTTTAGCTCTCCTTTTACGACTGCATCGAGATATTGTTCAGGTGACATTTCCTTTGCTTGTTTATAATAACCCGGCATCCTGCCTCCACCGAGCAATCTTTCCAAACCCAGATGAACAACCACATCATACATCGAAAATATCAACCACTTGCCTAAGCCTAATTTTCGGTAAGAAGGACGCACGCTGATATCGACAACGTACAAAGTATTTCCATTTGGGTTATGGTTGCGAATATAGCCATTGTCTGTTATCTCTTCCCAGGAATGGTCTGGGTGGTCGGGATCAAAGTTAATGAGCAATCCTGTCATTGAACCAGCAATTTCTCCATTCACTTCAATGCACAAAGCTCCAGAGGGAAATAACGTCACATGGTTTGTTAACTGCTCTTCATTCCACCATAATTCGGATGGAAATGGGGGAGGAAAACTTTCCTGCTGAATACGAATTAAATCAGGAAAGTCCCTTTCCTCATAATTACGGATTACCACTGGGACAGGATGATCTTGGTTGAAAACGAAAAATTCTTTTCGATACACGATGCCCCTCCTATCTCTACTATGTTTCCCAATCCGGGTATAGATCTGTTCGGCGGTCGCGCCATGTGGTAACAGATCCCTTTTCACGAACTTGATATAATAACTCTAAATCAAGATCAGCTGTGACAATCATATCTTGATTCAATTCCCCTTCTACTGCGATTCCTTTAGGTGGGAATGGAATGTCATTCGGAGTAATGATTGCTGCCTGGCCAAAATTTGCACGCATGAAATCAACGGTTGGCAGTGAACCTACCGTACCCGTCGTTACGATATATACTTGATTTTCAATGGCTCTTGCATGGCTTGTATAGCGAACCCGATGAAAGCCGTGGCGATCGTCCGTGCATGATGGACAGAAGATGATGTCTGCCCCTTTCGCCTTAGCCATTCGGACGATTTCTGGAAATTCGATGTCATAACACGTTAACATGGCGATTTTTCCTTTTTTTGTTTCAAAAATCTCAAACGATTCTCCAGGACTCATATTCCACTCATTTACTTCAGTCGGAGTAATGTGAAGTTTTGCCTGTTCTCCTACTCGTCCATCCGGGTAAAACAAATGGGCAACGTTATAAATTCGGTCATTTTTACGGATCACATGAGTACCACCGACAATGTGCATTTTATATTGTTTAGCTAAATTTATAAATAATGAACGATATTGTTCAGTAAAATCAGGTAATTCTTGGATGGTTAATGCTTCACCTTTATTATTGCCAACAGACATTAGCTGCGTGGTGAAAAATTCAGGAAAAATGATAAAATCCGATCCAAATTCTTCTGCTGTTTTTATATAATGCTCTACTTGGTTGGCAAACTCATTAAAAGAATGAATCGTGTGGAGATGATATTGAACTGCTGAAACTCTTAATTTCATTGGTTCCCTCTTCCTCTTTCATTATTAGTATGTAATCCTATTATTATCGAAATTAACAAAGCTAACAAGCTAAAGAATTAAAAAGACAGGAGATCTTAACTCCTGTCTCTTTTGTCTTACTTTTTTGATAATGATTTTTAAGAACCCATTGGTAATAAATATTTGGTCACTCTGATCCAAGGCATAGTGGTTTAGATTGCCTTTAATTCGAAACAAGGATCATTATAGTACACAATCTCTGAGAGAATTTTACTACCCTGAATATTCTTCAAAGCTTCTCTTGCTTCCTTTTCGGTGTTAAATTCATACATAATAATGGTTTTTTCCTTTGAATATACAGTGATAGTCCACATTGAAAAATTCCCTCCATTTGAATACTTACCATCTAAATACTACCATGAATTTTGTTTAATTATGACTGTTTTTTTGTTAAAATTTTGTAATATTATTATTCTTTCTATAATTTCCCTCCCGATATTTTATGTCTTCGATAGTAATATTTTATTGTGTTTTTACCAACATAACAATATTATTATCCGAATTTTATGAAAATTATTTCAAAAATAGTAAAATAGATAGAGGAAAAAGCAAAAAAATAACCCGAAGCAGAACGTCACTTTATTATCTTAAAATGTTTTATTTTGCAAGAAATCAAAACCGCCGGTAATCGGAGACTTTCCTCCAGTGTAAGTAGATTGAATCTTAGTAAAATTCAACTGGAACGATTCGAGTATATTGTTGAAGTTATAATCACTAATCATCACATTGCTTAACTTAATTGTGAGAATAGGAGTGGGAGTTTGACCTCTTGATACGAACACGATTGTGCATTCTTTTAAACGTTTTCCTGTCAGCATATTCTGGAATATAGGGATGGAAGAGGAATCAAGGCCTTTTTTGACTACAAACTCATTCATCTTTGGTTTTCCTGAACCGGCACCACTGCTTCCTCCAGTACTTGTCACTTGAGAAGCATCAAACTGAACTCCGGTAAGCACAATCCAATCGGGATAATTTTTTGCTCTCGAATCCCCTTTGATGGTGTCTAATTTCATAAACACATCATAATTAAGGTCAGTCGTTGCGGTACTCCCAGACACTGCATTTCCTGAAGAGCCTTGAGGGCCAGTAGGATTATTGTCCTGTGCCCAAACATTGGAAACTCCAAAGATCGCAGCGATCACCAAAACACCAATCATTGCAGCTTTCGTAATGGAATAGTTGAAGAAGCTTCTCATTTTCAAAAAGAAATCCCCCCTTATATGGATGTATGATGTGACACAACTATAAGAAATGCTCATTGTTCGCTTTTTAGAACATTGTTTCAAAAATATTAAGGCTGCTCCATCTGTCACCTGTAACTCTAAAAATTACTGTCAAAAACTCCATTGGACACATATATATATAGATGTTTTGATGAGGGGGATGATCTTTTTTATGTATTATCGGAATATTAATTATATCGTTCAGCAAGGAGATTCGCTGTATACCATTGCTAAAAAATTCAAAACAAATGCTGAACAAATAAAATATGAAAACCAACTAGCTTCAAATATAATTTATATTGGTCAGCCATTGGTCGTGCCGGCTAATGCTGAAAGGGAACTTTATATTGTCCAATCAGATGACAGCTTGTATACAATAGCTGCGAAATTTGGAGTATCGATTGAAAAATTAATTAGAAAAAATCAATTGCGCTCCGATATGATTTACATTGGTCAGCAATTGGTGGTGCCAGCTAATACTGAATGGTTGAATGGATCGGGGAATGATGTAAGACAAACAGAATATGTCATTAAGTCGGGTGATTCCTTATATCAAATTGCTCGCAGATATCATACAACCGCTGAGAGTATCATTGCCTTAAATAACTTAGCAGGCCACCAACTTACTGTCGGACAAAAAATTAGGATTCCGGTCTATTCGGAAGTGATTGTGAAGGCAAATAATGCAAACATCCGGCTGCGGCCAGGTCCTAGTTTTAGTGTCATTGCCCAAATGGACCGTGGCGCCAGATTACCTCTTATCGGTGTGGAAGGAGACTGGTATAAAGTTGCCTTATTCAATGGCAATCCGGGGTGGATCCCTAAGTCGGGGGCTACTTTAAGAGCCTATGATGGATCAGATCCGATTATTGAAATATTAGGCTATTATACCTTATCAGAAGGACCAACATTACCTAGTTCATATCAATCCTTTGTGACAAACACAGCGAGTAACTCACAAATCGGATTATTCTTATTTAGAATAAGTAAAGACAACCCAACAACAATTGATAAGTTTGGGGATTTTACGGATCAAGAAGTTCGGGAGCTTGTACGGATCGGTCACAGAAAAAATATAAAAATGTTAGCAACCGTTCACAACCTTTTATACGCAGAAGGCGTAGAAGAGGCAAAGCGGATCATTCATGAATTGGTTTCGTCTGAACAGAATATGAATGCCTTTGCGCTAAATTTAGTTAAATTGGTAGAAAAATATGGATTAGACGGCGTTGATATTGATATCGAGGATGTTTTGGAAGAGGATCGAAATCGATTAACTCACTTATATCAAGTAATCGGGCGCGTTTTTGATCAAAGAGGATATTTCTTCTCGACGGCTGTTCCATCTAAAACAGGACCTGGTGATCCAAGCGTTTTTGCCAAACCATTTGATTATCCAAATGTGCATAAACCAACGGATCAGTTTGTTATAATGCTTTATAATGAGCATGGCTGGCCGGGTAGCGGTCCAGGTCCAGTGGTATCGATTGGCCGAATGGAGAAAGTGCTGCGTTATGCCATGACCGTTATGCCTAAAGAAAAAATTGTTGCTGCTGTTTCAGTATTTGGTTTTGACTTTAATCTCGAAACAGGTCATGCCGCATATGCATCATTTGATCGAGCGATGTCTCTCGCTGCTAAATATAAAAAACAGATCACCTTTGATGAAGAAACGAAAACCCCAATGTTTGCCTATACAGACGAAAAAGGGGTCAAACATGAAGTATGGTTTGAAAATCGGGCTAGTATCAAAGCGAAGGCTGAGCTTGCCTATCGTCTCGGAATAAGGGGCTTAGCACTTTGGAGATTAGGAATGGAAGACAAAGGCATGTGGGATATGCTTCAAAATGAAGTAGTCGTGAGAAAACACGGATTAGAACAATAATGATTTGTTTTTAATTTGAGTCACCTTGTTAAAAATGGTAAACAGGGTAATAGGGAATCCCCCTTTTACCCTGTTTACTTTACACTCTTAACCGCAGTAATTCTACTAATCTATTATTTAATTTCGCACAAGATTCTTCAAAGTTGATTCATACTCTGTTAATGCCTCATCAAGTACTTGTAATCCTTCATCAATTTGTTCTCGTGTAACGATTAATGGTGGAATCATTCTTATAACTTCGCTGTGGTTTCCACAGAGGTAGAATAATACTCCTTTTTCAAGAGCTAAATCTAAAATTTTTAATAATCCCTTACCGTTAGGCTCCCTTGTATTTGGATCAATGATTTCAATGCCAATCATTAACCCGACAGCACGAATGCTGCCGACAACAGGATGTCTATCTTTAATACGTTCAAGTTGCTGAACAGCATAATTGCCCATTGTTTTCGAGTTTTCAAGAAGGTTTTCCTCTTTCATCACTTCTAACACTGCTAATCCAACCGAACAAGCAATCGGATTACCGCCAAATGTTGTACCGTGACTACCGAGGGGCCACTGCTTCATTAATTCACTAGAAGACACAGTTGCGCTGAGCGGGAGGCCATTTGCAATTCCTTTTGCAATCGCCATAATGTCCGGAATCACATCAAAGGTTTGTGCGGCAAACCATTCTCCTGTCCGGCCAAATCCCGTTTGAACTTCATCAAAAATAAGTAAAATGTTATAGCGGTTACAAATTTCACGGATTTTTTTCAACCAAGATTTTGGCGGAACAATATATCCCCCTTCTCCCAAAACTGGTTCCAAAATAACACAAGCTACTTCCTCAGGTGTTACTTGGTGGCTAAAAAGAGAGGCGAAATCTTTTTCTAATTTTTCAATTACAAAGCTTTCCGGGTCTACACCTGGCGGGCATTCTTTCACATTCGCATAAGGAACCTGATATGTAAGGCCTGATGGCTGGATAAATTTACGGTATTTGCTTTTAGAAGTAGTTACACTTAGCGCACCTAAGGAACGCCCGTGAAAACAACCCGTAAATGAAACAACATAAGGGCGTTTGGTTACATACTTTGCAAGTTTAATAGCTCCTTCAATTGCTTCTGCTCCACTGTTAGCAAAGAAAAAGCAATCAAGGTCTCCAGGTAAAATTTCTGCCAATTCATCTGCTAAACGTAATATAGATTCATACATGATGACACCAGAAGGGCCATGCATTAAACCGTCTGCCGCATCCTTAATCGCTTGAACAATTTTTGGGTGGCGGTGCCCAACGTTTGTGACGGCAATTCCAGACGTAAAATCTAAATATCTCTTTCCATCTACCCCGTAGTAATAACAGCCTTCCTCTTTCACAACTGGCAGGTTCGGATGATCCTTTGCCATACTAGGCGCTAACCTATTGGGCATATTTTTCACAAGATGATCCCATTTTCTTTCCATAAAAATTCCCCCAATTTTTGTTTTTCACCCTCAAATATGTTTTCTTTAATTAAGCATTTTTTTATTTAATGGATTTTAAGCTTTCTTCCCGAATAAGAGACAATAATTCTTCTTTATATTCGGCAAATTCCACTGTAGCTTTGATACTGAAATCTCTGGGTCTCTCCAAAGCAATCGGAACCTTTTTCTTTAGTCGACCTGGCCGCGCCGTCATCACATATACCGAATCGGCTAAAAAGATGGATTCATCAACGTCATGGGTAATAAATAAAATCGTCTTTTTAGACTCTTCCCATGCCTTTAGTAGTACTTCTTGCATGATGTTTCTTGTTTGGGCATCTAATGCTCCAAACGGTTCATCCATTAATAAGATTTTCGGATTATTGGCCAACGCACGGGCAATCGCGACACGTTGTTTCATCCCGCCTGACAGCTGAATTGGATAATGATTCTCAAAGCCTTCTAAACCGATTAATTGTAAGTAATGCCTCGCAACATCGCCCCGTTCTTTTTGAGAAACTCCTTTTAACTTTAGACCAAACGTAATATTGTCCTTCACAGTTAGCCATGGATAAAGTGTATAAGATTGAAAGACCATTCCACGGTCAGGCCCTGGACCATTGATTTCTTGCCCATCAAGAAGAACTTGGCCAGAGGTTGCTTCTTCTAACCCCGCCACGATACGCAACACGGTTGATTTGCCACACCCTGAAGGTCCTAATATTGTCACAAATTCCCCTTCGCCAATCGAAAAGGATGTCTTTTCTAGTGCTGTCGTTTCTCCTCGTTTCGTTTTAAATATTTTTCCTACTTCTTTAATTTCTAACTTCGGCTCTCTTATATGAGGTGCTACTATTACTTTCGGTGCCGGTTTAACAATTTTTTCAACTTCTTTTACTGTTGGTGTCACCATTTTATAAGCCATCCTTTCTCATCCACGAAAATGAAGCACGGTAAATGACTTTAAAGATAATATCTGTCATAAGCCCAAGCAAACCAATAATCAAAATTCCAACAATAATTTTATCTGGCTGCAAGAAACGTGAAGCTTGCATAATCATATACCCTAAACCACTGGATGCTCCCACAATTTCCGCTACTACTAAATACGTCCAAGCCCATCCGAACGTAATCCGAAGTGTATCGACTATTCCCGGTAAAGAGGCAGGTAGAATAACCCTCGTAAAAACTTGAGCCTTCTTGGCTCCTAATGTATAGGAAACATCCACTAAATCATTTTGAACATTTTTTGTAACGTCCATGACCATAAGAGTAAGTTGAAAAAAGGTTCCAAAGCATATTACGCCCATTTTTTCTGTTTCTCCAAGACCAGTCCATAAAATAAACAATGGTATAAATGCTGAAGCCGGCATATAGCGAATAAAACCGATTAAGGGTTCAAAGGCACCTTCCATAATTTTCAATGATCCCATCAAAATTCCTAATGGTATCCCAATTATTGCTGCTATTAGAAATCCAATTAGAACCCTTGAAAAGCTTATGCCAATATCAGAAAGGATACCTCCATGCATAAACAAATCAGCACCTGTGGCCAGCACATCGGTCGGCGTTGGTAAAAATAAAGAATTAACTATTCCTCCGTAGCTCAGCACAGACCATACCAATAGAAAAATAATAAAGGTAATTAAGCCAGCGGATGAATAAAGCGATTTTGATATTTCTTTATTAGGAGTAAACAACTTTGCTATCATTAATAATCACCTAATTTCACATTATTCTATAAATCTCTTGAAAAAAATGCCTAACTCACACGGCAATAGATAACCAGAATGAGTCAGGCAACTATATAAATGTCACCACAAAACAACGAAATACTCTTTATTTCTTTAGAAAACTTGGATTAATTAATTCATTAACGTTAGGTTCTTTATTAATTAAGCTTTGCTCTTTGTAAAACTTAATTGCATTATCCGTTGATTGATAGATCGATCCTTTATTGCTTTCAGTTCCGAATAATTTTGTATTATCCTCTTTCCCAAAGAATTTCAAGCCAGGTACCGTGCCTTCAAATTCTTTCAAATCAATCTTTAACCCTTTGGCCATAATTTCGTCTGATTCTTTAGGATACTTTTTCCAATAAGCCATTGCTTCTCCCATTGCATTTACAAATGCTTGCACATCTTTTGGACGGTTTTTAATCACGTCTTTTGAAAAGCTGATTGTATCGACTATAATTCCAGGTAAATCTTTCGTTGTTAGTAAAATTCTACCATTCCCTTGAGCACCTTTAGTTAACCAAGGCTCCCATGTAACAGCTGCATCTACTTTACCAGCTGCAAACGCTGCACCGGCATCACCGGCTGACATTGGAACGACCGTCACGTCTTTTTCTGTTAATCCACCTTGTTTCAACGCTTGTAACGCCAGCATTTCACTTGTAGAACCCACTTCAAATGCCATTTGTTTACCTTTTAAATCTTTAACACTATTAATTCCTTTCTTTACAAGGATCCCATCTCCACCGTGGGAATCATCCAATAACCAAACAACTTGCACCGGGATATTCTCTGCAGCTAACGTCACTTGTACATCTAACGCGGTTGCCATCCCATCAATTTTTCCACTTGCTAATGCTTGTTTGCGTTCAGCTAATCCTTCAACAATAGACAGGTCGACATTTACACCATTTTTTTTGAAAAAGCCCTTTTCTTTTGCTAAAAAAAGCGGCCCATAGCCTGTCCAGGTAGGCAGTGTCACTCTCAACGGCTCTGAAGACTTTCCATCAATTGTACTGGAGGCGGTATCCTTTCCACAAGCTGCCAATGCTAATAACAACATAAACGAACATACAATCACTAACCATTTCCTCATTGATAAGTTCCCCCTTATTTTTTTATCATTAATACAGCTTAGAAGCGGATAAATTCCCATTTCCAATTTCATCGGCTCTGCGAACAGCTTCTATCACCATATCTGGAGTGACTTTAAATGGCATATTCGCCATGTCTTCAATTGTGACGCTGATTTCTCCAAATTCTTTCCATTGATGATCCGTTAAACTCTCAATCCCCATTTGCTTTAATGTAAACGGAAGACCGATTTCTTTGTAATAACTGATTAAAGTATTCAGTTTTTCTTTCCCTACACCTTCCATGCACAATTGGGCTAAAATTCCAAAGGCAACAATTTCGCCATGATAGGTGCCATGAATCTCTGGAAAAATTGTTAATCCTGAATATATAGCATGAGCACCCGCAGTTCGGCAATCGTCACCACCATAACCGCTGACACTTCCACTCACTAAAATAACAGCATCTATAACATCTTCTAATGCTCGAGTTAAGCGTTGTTCTTCCACGGATTGAACAGCTTCTTTCCCTATATGGAGTAAAGTCTTGTACAACTGACTTGCTATTGCAATGGCCGTCTGATTTATCGCCGTCGGCACAGCTTTTTCCACAGAAGACTTCGTTTCAAACCATTTTGCTAATGTATCACCAATACCCGCAATCAAATACCGAACCGGCGCATTCAGAATGACGGTCGTATCTACTAAAACCAAATCAGGTGCTTTTGATTCTCGTCCGATTCCTATAAATTCACCTTCATCAGTGTATAGTATTGATATAGGTGTAGCTGCTGCACAAGTCGCAGCGATTGTTGGGATGGCCACTAAAGGTTTATTGAGCCGATAAGCAACAGCTTTAACCGCATCAATGGCTTTCCCTCCACCAACGCCTATTACAAAATCGATGTTTTGTGAAGTTAATTCTTCGACTAGTCTATTAATATTCGTTTGAGAAGATTCACCCCCATACCATAGGGAGTGCTCCAAAGAAATTTCGTACTCTGCTAAACTCTGTCTTATTAAACCTTCTACTATTTCTAAGCTAGTATGTCCCCCAATAAGAGCAGCAGTTTTTCCGAAATTTCTCATGTAATTTCCCGCTTCATTTAAAACTCCCTGCCTTCGTAAATATTGTCCAGGCCCTATTGTTACCATCAAAAGACACCCCTCCACCGCTTTTTAGTTTTTCTCATATTTATCACTTGTTAACTAATATCATGCAAGTTCTATGCCACTTTCATTCTATTTCATATTTTCTGATTTTTCTCACCACAGATGGTTGACTAATTCCTAAGGCTTTAGCCATTTGAATTGTTGTTTTGTATCGGTTTCTAGCATGTATTAGAACCTGTTTTTCTACGCTGTCAAGAATCTCAACCAATGGGCGATTTCCATCATCAGCGAATGAATCATAAGAGAAAGACTTTCGATATTCTTCTGGCAGATCTTCTATTTCAATTAAATGTTTCGAGGAAGTAACAACAAGTCGTTCAACTAAATTGATTAACTCTCTAACATTCCCCTTCCATTCTTGCGCTAACAACAAATGAATAACCCCTTCATCAATGTTTCGATCACGGCCATATTTTTCTGAGAAATATTTTAAAAAGTGGTCTATCAATGGAATAATATCAGATGGCCGCTTCCTTAATGGTGGGATTGTGATGGGTACGACATTTAAACGAAAAAACAGATCCTGTCTAAAGCTTTTTTCTTCAATTGCCTTCTCCAAATCTTTATTCGTCGCAGCAATAATTCGAAAATCAACAGTTCGAAGCTTTGTTCCTCCAACCCGATAAAACTGCTTTTCCTGAATAAACTTTAATATCTTTACTTGATTGGCTATTGACAACTCACCAATTTCATCTAAAAATAAGGTTCCTCCTTCTGCGAGCTCTGCTAAACCTACTTTGCCTTTTGTATTTGCACCTGTAAAAGAACCAGATTCATAACCAAAAAACTCAGCTTCAAAAAGGGTATCGGGAATCGCTCCACAGTTTACTTCAATAAATGGACCTTCCTTCCTGAAACTTTTGTTATGAATAAATTTAGCAACATAGGATTTGCCCACCCCTGATTCGCCAAGGAGCAGCACATTTGCATCGATTTCAGCTACTTGTAAAGCAATCTGAATGACCTTTTTCATTTTTTCACATGTTACAATCATGCCGTCAGTATAAAAATGAAGGTTTTTAAGCCTTTCAAGCTCACTTTTCACGCGTACCATTTCGTCTTCAATTTCAGTTAAGTATTTTTTCATATTGAGTAACTCAGTTACATCATGTGAATAACTAACAATACGAATTAGCTTATGGTCCTGGTCAAATACTGGAATTCCAGTAACAAGTAATTTTTTTCCCTCAAAAGTTGTTTGTACAAGGGTAATTTTCTTTTTTTCTTTAATAACCAGCGGTGTCAAAATCGGTGTAAAAACACCTTCTTTTTCGAGGTCATAAACCGAACGGCCAACCATATCATTTGAATTCATATTATAAATAGCTTCTGTTGCTTCACTGACTTTTAAAATAATTCCATCTATATTCGTCACTAAAATATCATCTTGCAATGAATGAAGAATCGCTTCATTTTCATTCCAAACTTTTTTTTCATTCACTCAACATCCCCCTCCTTTACATACTTTTTAATGCTAGCAATTATTCATTTATGAATAATTTTTTAGCAAATTCCTTTTATTCCTCAATGTTATCAGATTAAAAACAATATTTATACAATTTTGAATAATAAATTCAAAAATGGATAATTTTCTTTGTTAATAATATTGTAAGAGCCACCCATATTATTTTTATATGCGAACCGTTCTTTCAATTTCATCTCCATTACCAGTAGAAAAATCAGTTATAAATTCACTATGTATCCTAATGTCTATCTCTGCATTTAAGTTCGTAAACGTATAATAAAAATCAAGAACGTTCATAAATTATTTTTCTAGTTTACGAACGCCAAAAAAGTCCTTTTTTGAATAAAAAATACCCGTTCGGAAAAGTGCACTTTTTCGAACGGGTTTACAGTAAAGAAAATCCAATAGCTATTAATGCTTTCACCTTGTTGCATCAATATAGACTCCATAAAATCTTGTCGTTTAAAAAACCTCTGTCTATCCTCATTTGCCTTCTTCATATAATCGAATATATCCGCTCGGCTTTAGAACACCAGCAATGAATTCGAGACTGTCACCCCTTAATAAAAAGTGAACTAAAGAAGAGTAATACATATCTCATATATGAGACATGCTTGCAACAAAAAAATTATGAAAGATAAGACTTCTAATCATAATTAATATCTTTAACGAGCCTTTACCAGCTTAATCTCTCCATTTTTAGGTACCATTTCACTGATATTTTCATGTCTTTCGTCCATTTTTGACTGGTCTTGTTTTCTTACTACATATTCCTTAAAGGAACAACAAAAAAGCTTACGTTCGAGTCTTCCTCGTTCACCAATAAGGTTGAACCATTTTTGTCCAACATAAAATGCATTCATTAGCATTCTATCAATGATAAACGATACACGGGCGTTTTCTTCCTCTGTTTCAAATTTTATTTTAGAGGAAAGAGCCAATATAAAATAGTTTTTAAACTTATCTAATTCCAATACTTGAAGGTAGTAGATCCCGCGCTGCTTTTGATTGAAATCGTCCAGGACCGTTTTGATACTTTTTTCAATATCGATTTCATATTTACTGGCATCTCTTAATGTCGATAAACGAGAATCAAAGATGGACAATGTCAGGATATAATGTCCCGCATAATTTTTCGGATCAAATACTACCTTACCAACTCGCTTTTTATCTACTGGTTCGACAATAAAATTTTTATAGTCAGCAAAAAAATGTTCGTTCATATTATTTACCTTCTTTCATACCTCAATGGAATGGATAAATAAAATTATTCTTATCTATTACTTTCTGCTGTTGAATTTCCTTTTGAAATATACAATTATTCTTTTTTAATAGGCAAATCGTCGTTATGTCATATATATTCCATTATTAAATTCAAAAATCCTGCTTTTTCTTCATAAATCTACATGAATCAGCATTTTTAGTTAATAAGTCCTGTTATAAGATTCTTATTAGTGTCGCAATCTAATTCAAAGGCAGAACAAAGTTACCCCCTTTTTAAAAAGAGTAGGGGGTTATATGCCGGTTATTACCCGGTATACCTTTTTCGTTTATTCAATAAATAGCTATTCCCAACTTTAACCATTTGTTCGAATGTTACTTCAGGAGGTTTAGATGATTTAGATGCCCTTGGATACATAACATTATTTTTATTGTTATTATGAGCAAAATCATACTGCAGGTTCCCTTCTGTATTTCGCTTCGGTTCTCCTTGAGCGTCTACTAGAACATATGGATTGGGATCTTTTTTATCACCAAAAATATTTGAATAATATAAAATGTGTCCCATTTCATGAGCGACTACCCATGGATAGTCTGCCGCACCATCAGAGAATACAATGAAATATGGTGGTTTAATGGTATCATACGCAAGGGATAGGCCATTTACTGTCCCCTTAAATCCTACCCCGGGTAAATACAGGATGATGACATCCGGTTTTATATTTTGCTGCAAAAAATATTCTACAGCCTTTTGATATAACGATTTTAGAGAAGCATTTTTACTGAGTGCTTCTTGACGAATGCTTGTTGACTTAAGACTTGTACTTATTTTAGCCAGTCCGATATTTTCAAAGGAAATTCCCTTCCATACTCTTTGAGCATTTTGATATTGTTTAAATGGCTCTTTTATGGCAGACTGATCAGAAATGATTGTAGCAATTTTAATTCTTGGTTTCCCTCCATATCGAGAAGTCCCTTCATCACTCATAGACCCTTCCCTTTGAAAGTGAAACTGTTCCATAAATCGTACCTCTTTTCTAATAAGCTAATAGCATTGTATGAAATGGGACGACCTATGGTCTGTGTGCTTGTTCGATAGAAATGGATTTTATTATTTTCTAAGACAATTTAAATTTATCATCTTACTTTTAAATGATGTGCATAGATAAAAAAGGTATTATACAATAAATTCATAATAGGTGAATATTTCCACTTATGCGTTTTACGAACCATATTTTAGCCATTGAAAGGAAAACAGGTAATGGATGAAATCGACTATAAAATTATCAAACTATTAAAGGAAAATTCTCGTATTCAATGGAAAGAAATTGGAGATTCCATTCATTTGACTGGTCAAGCAGTTGGGAACCGAATTCGCAGAATGGAGGAGGAAGGGGTTATTGAAAAATTTACAATCATTGTAAACGAACTTAAATTAGGTAAATTGATTCAAGCATTTATTACAATCTTTATGAAAACAAATAATCATGCTGAATTTCAAAGGTATATAAAAAATAACCCGGATATAACAGAAGCTCATCGAGTAAGTGGTGAAGGATGCTATATTCTTAAAGCAAGTATTTCATCACAAGAAGACTTAAACAAAACTTTAGATGAAAAATTGAAATATGCAAACTATCGAGTAAATTTATCAATTGGTATAATTCTATAATAAATATATTATATTTTACCTATTTCACTTTTAAAAACGGAAAACCTCTTACAATTAGAAAAGAGGTTTTCTCGTTATTTACCTTGGCAATTTACTATATCTAATAATTTCCCCATTCTCAGGTACCCAAACTCTATCTTCTAATTTATTTTTTTGAATATAATTCCTAACTTCCTTACGAGTTAAAACACAGTGATTCCAAGATTCCATATGTGAAATAACCAAACTGGTTTTTGGATATCCTGCCACTATATGATGAATGTCTTCAATACCCATTGTAATAGGTTCCCCTTCCAAAAACTGAGCCTTACCTGCAAACACAATTGCTACATCCGGAGAATAATTATGAAAAACATTTTCAATCTCTGAACACCAAATACTATCACCAATTATATATAGGCTGGGCTCATCATCTGAATGGAGTAGAAATCCTGAAACAGGTCCCATTTTTTTTGCCAGTTCACCCTTGCCATGCTCCCCTTTTGTCCGAATAAAGTGAATTCCTTCCCAAGCATACTCCGCTAAAATTGGCAATACATTTGTAAATCCTTTCTCTATAATGATGCCTTCATCCTCTGGTTGACAAAATAATGGTAAACTTTTAGGAAGCCTTGAGACTGCTTCATCATCAAAATGATCGCGATGAGTATGAGTCACAATAATTGCATCTACATTGATTAAATCATCTATTTCAAGCGTGAGATCAGTTAATGGATTTTTTAAATGTTCATTGGGTGCATTTAAAACTGGTGTAAGAGTTCCCTTTTTATTAAACATTGGATCGAGCAATAATTTCTTCCCTTTATAAGAGATAATATGTGTTGCATGACGTGCTAATTGAATATACATTTGATTTCCTCCTGAAATTTAATTATATAATTTGTTTACAGGATAATTTTAGAAAAAATTTCAATACTGCAACAGAGTTTGGTGAAAAAGAAATAACGGTAAATTTTTCGCCATGAAAAACATTTGATAAAATTTTATGGAATTCTTTAGGGTTAGCAGGGCTTTTCATGCATAATTTATTCCTATTTTACATAGCTTTAATTCGGACTTAATTTAGTTTCATATAATAGAGAAAGCGGGAGATTTACATGATTGGAATGCAATATAAGGTCATTTTACCAAAAGATTATGATATGGGGATTATTAGAAAAAGGGTACAAAACAATGGTCATAAAACAAATGGTTTTCCGGGGCTAAATTTTAAAGCCTATTTAATCACTGAAGCTGAGAAAAATGGGAATTTATACAATTCCTACGCACCGTTATATATTTGGAATCATACACATGGAATGAACAAGTTTATCTTTGAAGGTTTTTACGACAATATTTTAGATTCATTTGGATGGCAGCATATTAACATTGGTGTTCCTTTATCTATTAACTTAGAAAAAGATTTTATTAAAAGCAGATTTCTTGTTGAATATGCCGGAAATATTCCGGAGGGCAAATCATTAATTCATACTCCATTTAATTCTATTAACCACTATGTGATAAATGCAGAAATAAGTTTGGGAAATGTATTAGTTTATAATCCAGATAAATGGGGATATAGCCAATTTAGTTTTTATCATGAAGAACCAAAAATTGACTCATCCACTCCCCTTACAGTATATGAAATTTTACATATATCAAAATAAGAACTAAGGGTATTCCATTAAAATGAGTGCAGGATATTTTCCTGCACTCAAATGATTTCAAAAATTGTATTTAATGCGCTTCCGATACCTTTTTCTTAGTCGTTAGCAACATCCCGACCATGATAATGACTGGTGTTACATTCACGGCTGCCAAAATGGTCCCTTGGAAGTCCGACCCGCTCATGATACCGTGTAACGTGACGAGGATATAGAGAATGGGATTCAGCGCATGCAATTTCCGCCATCTTTGATAACCAATTTTCTTGCGGAATTTGGATGTGATGATGGTGATGATTAAGAAATAAAAGGCAATTGTCCCCATTGCCATGGAAATGGTTTCATAGCCGCTGGCAAATGGAATCAGCACTTCTGATAGTTTAAACGGGAAATAAGAATCAATCAGCAATACCCCTAAGTGTGCACATGTAAGGATTAATGACCAATCTGAAAGGGCTTCATGAAGATGAATGATGCCGTTTATTTTCTTTTTCCTTTTCTTCTGTACTGCAGAAAAAAGTCCAGTTAATACTGCCAGATATAGTAATAGATAAGCCACCGTGCCTGTTGCCCGAATGGCGTACCACTCAAATGTCTCCATTTTATTCTCCTCCGATCCAAATTTCTTTCGCTTGATTGATGATGACTGCTTTATTCTTCTTGCCGGAAATCCAAGACTTTCCGCCCTCTTCTCCCATTAAAAGAATCACTTTTGCTAATACGTCCGCTTCCGTTGCCGTTGGGGCCGTTACGGTAGAAGAGATAATATTACTCTCTGATGATAGTCCTGTTCCAGCATCAATAAGGTGATGCTTATTTCTTCCATTAACCTTCCATCTTCTTTTCATAGAGGTGGAAGTGGCAACGGCGCCATCGGAAACTTGGATAGAGGAGATCATTTTGGCCGGGTCGAATGGATCTTCAATGCCAATATTTAAATGCCTTGGCAGCTTTCCAAAAATCCGAATATCGCCGCCGACATTAATAAAACCATATCCAATTTTAGATAATACATCTGCAGCGCGGTCAATGACCCATCCCTTGGCAATCCCGCCTAAATCAATACGAGTATTTAGGATTACTGTCTGTTTTTCCTCATTTAATTGATAAGGTTGAATGTTTCTAACCTCCGGAGCTGAAAGGGAGGAAGCCCCCAATTCGCGCCCTTTAATAAACTCAATCGATTTTATATACCCACTGTTTTCTATGGCCGACAATATACCAGGATTAAATACTCCATTTGTTTCTTTATAAAATTTAAGTGCGTTTTTTAGGATATTAAATAATAGATTCGAAACTTCCACTTCTTTGTGAAGTTGTTGATTTAACCTGGATAATTCACTTTCTTCTTTAAATCTGCTGCATGTATCTTCAACAGATGAGAACCATTTGTATACGGGCATGAGATCATTTGCAAACAGTTCTTGGTTTATCGATATTTGCACCGTCGTACTCATTGAATTGAAATGAAAGTTATACATCATCAGGTCCCTCCTGTCGTTGTGTCAAATCCTCCATGTTGACCAAAGCCGTCGTCTGAAGATTGAGTATCGTTCTGTCCTGAACTTCCATCATCAAATGTTGATTGACTGGACTGGTCATCGCCAGAGCTGAAAGAAGAGCTATCATCATTTGATGACTGGTCATTGCCAATGGTTGAGGAATCCCCATTATTATCGGAAGAGCTCCCAGAGGAGCTCTGGCTGTTTTGACTGGCTGATTGTTGCTTGGTGTTTTGACTAACCGATTTCGTTTGCTTTGATTGACTTAAAGCGTTTGTCGTTTCTTTGTTTGTTACTCCTAGGTATGATACCATGCCTGCAACGAGAGCAAGGCTGGTAAAGCTCACTCCCCAAGAGGTAAATTTCTTTTTATCCATTTTAAGGACTCCCTACGGTTTATTTAACCTTCATTCTGATCGATTATCATACAGTTGTGGTTTGAGCCTTTGGCTCTAACTTCTTTTCCACTTTTATCTTGTTGCTCATGTTAAGAAGTATAGAGAGGAAATTTCGTGAAATTATCTTGAAAATATGTGAAAAATATGTGTTTCGTGATTTTTGGATAATCGATTGATGCATGTTAATGTTGAAAGTTTAGTAGATGTTGGTGAAAACTTGATGAAAGCATTTCTTTTGACACAAAAAAATCCACCTTATAGAATTGGTGGATTTTTGAAAAATAGTAATCAATCTTCAATCTTAATAATAGGCTTGGCTTTTGGATTCAGCCATTTGAGTGTGGTTAGGAGATCTTTCTCCTGAATGGCCACGCAGCCGAGCGTGTAACGAGTATTGCTGTTTTTAATGTGCAAAAAGATGGCACTCCCCGCACCGTTTATGATCGGTGCATCATTGTAGCGAATGATGACGGCATATTTATATAACGGATGGGTCAGACGTTCATAGGATTTCCATCTTTGATAGGGATTTCCGGTATAATGAATCCATTTGTTATAGTCATTGGATGCGGTCGAGTCAATCCAGTAATCATATTTTCCTGCATGAAGAAATGGATATGTCATACCTGACGGCTTCGTCCCCCAGCCAAATGCATTCCCGAGCAGGAATGTTCCTTTTGGAGTCAGACTGTCACCTTCCCTTGTTTTGCCTACTCCTTTTTTACCGACAACGGCAGCGAACGCTTGGGACACCTTCACCCATTTGCCGCTCTTCTTTATATATCGCTGAAGGGTCGCTTTTGTTTTATCCTGGCTTGATTCCTTTACAAGCAGCATTTGACCTGCCGCTTGTTCAAGATTCTTATCCCGGACACACATGGCCAACTGTTTCAGCTTCGAGCTTACCATATCTAGTTTTATGTTTTGGTTATTTGTCGCAAACACGCCATTGCCCAAATCCAATCTGCCGGACTGGATGGAATAGACACGAAATTTTTCGTCAGGTTTAGCAGTTCTGATCTTACTTTTATCTACTTTATAAAGAAGTGTATTTTTTAAAACCGTCATTCTGGCAATCTGGTAGGGTTTCACTTCATCCTTCCCCAGCCACAGTTTCGTCCCCGCTTTTACGGTTGTACATGGGTTCACAGTTGCCGCCGCCGCGGAAAGCCCGTTCCCGCTTGAAATCCACATGGTGCAAACTGTAAGCATTATGACAATTATTTTAAGTTTCATTCCCTTATGCCCCTTCTCGATGATTTTCCATCTTTGATTCTACCATAGTAAGGAACCCTGTGAAATCGGAAGTGGACGACAAGAACTAATAATGGACGCAATGAAAACCAGTAATTTTTTCCAAATAAGGTTGACATTAGTTCAAAAACGGATTATTATCATTATTGAAAATGATAATAATGAAACCAACAAGGTGATTCTAATGAACGAAAAAGCAAATTTAATCCTACATCCAGTTAGAATGAGCATAATTCAAGTTTTGGTTGGCGGCAGAAAGCTTACCGTACAGGAAATGGGAAAATATTTAACCAATGTCCCTCAAGCGACCCTTTATCGCCATTTAAATAAACTTGTCGATGGAGGAATTATTGAAAGTGTTGAACAAAATCAAGTACGTGGAGCGGTTGAAAAGGTCTATGCGTTGTCAAGCAACAGCGCTATTACCACAAAGGAATTTATGGAAAGCTCAAAAGAAGAAAAGCTGGGAGTCTTTATCCAGTTTGTGAATGGATTAATCAACAGCTTCGGAAGTTATTTAGAACAGGAAAATATTGATTTGGTTAAGGACGGGATGAGCTTTAGACAGGTGGATCTTCATTTGAGTGACCAGGAGTTTGTCGAGTTTGTTCAAAGCCTTAGAGCAGTCTATCAAAAATATATGCAAAATACACCTGAAAAGGATCGAAAAAAAAGGACCGTTGCGACTATTATGATCCCCGAAGCGGGAAAAGGAGCGATTCGAAAATGAGTTACCAAATAAGAGAAGAGAATGTAATCATTCAAAGTATTGTAAAATTAGCCGGTACATTAACCATTCCCGTTGCTGGTGATGAGGAATACCCCGCTGTTCTGATCATACCTGGCAGTGGAGGCAGTGATCGTGATGGAAACAGCGGCAAATTTAATATGGGAATTTATAAGGATTTGGCTGATTTTCTTACAGGTCTTGGTTTTGTGACGCTGCGCTATGACAAACGAGGCACCCATCAAAGTGAAGGTGATCCCTATACTCGCGGATTCCTAGATTTGGCAGACGATGCAACCGCTGCACTTCGTTTTCTCAAGCAGCATCCGAAGGTAAATGCAAGTAAAACCGTAATCCTTGGCCACAGCGAGGGGGCACAGCTTACGCCTGCTGTTTATGTTCAGGAGCAATCGGCTGGAGTGGTCCTATTATGCGGGGGTGCCATGGGGATGCAGGAAATTATAAATTGGCAGCGTCAGCAGGGGTTAGATGCCCTTAATGATCTCGGAGGATTTAAGGGTTGGCTTATTCGAACGCTTAAAGCTACCGAAAAGGCAAAAAAGTTTAACTTCAAATTTGATAAAAGAGTAATGAACAGCGCTTCTGACACTATCAGATTAGCCGGAAGGAAATTTCCCGCAAAATGGCTTCGGGAATTTTATCAATATGATGTACTCGAAGACCTACGTCAGATCACCTGCCCCGTTCTGGTTATCGCGGGTGATAAGGATTGTCAGGTTCCGCTTGCAGCAAGCGAACAAGTCCTTCCAACTGTGGCAGGCTTGGCTGAGCTTCATGTGATTAAAAACATGACCCATATATTAAAAAGCTTATCCGGCAAAATGGATGCCGCCAATCCGATTAAGATTTATAAACCGTTGTTATCTGAACCACTTGCAGAGGAATTGAAAACTTGTTTGTCCACATGGATGAGTGACCATCTCCTTACTAAAGTTACTGACGACCAGCAAATTGTTGGCAATTAGATATCGAAAAAAATAGTAAACCCCTACTCAACTGAATAGGGGCTTTTTTGTATGACTGTGCTATTTAGTTGGTTATGGGCATAAAATGCATAACTTTTATAATAGTTTTTGCACTTCTTTATACCCTTTATCAAGTAAATCTATATCTCCAGACCATATTTGAAATTTATCATAATTTCCTTCAACCGTATTAAATACTTGATCAACGTTATAATCAATATACTCAAGACTACGAAGCTTAATTAAATGATGTGTAGCTTGACCGTTATTTTCAAATCCCAGATTTCTAAATTTTATTGGCTGATCATAGTTGTATTTTAATTCATAAAGAACAAATAAAATCTTTTGTTCACGATCATTTAACACATTATCACCCTCTCATCCTTCAAATTTACAAAGTCATAAACAATGTGAATTAGGGACCATTTCATTTTAAACAATTAAAAACAATTGTTTTTCGTTTTCCTAAACGATTACAATTACGAGTATTCTAAACTCCCAAAATTAATTTTCCCTTAACAAAAAAATTTTTTAATTAATTTTTGATTAATAAAGAAGCCACTCTTCGGAACTGTTGACAAATTAAGGTCCAAAGCAAAATGAAGACCACAAAAAAAGGACCGCATTTGACTGCGGCCCAACCCAAATCTAATCAATATCACTCCACTCTTCAATATAGGGGTCTTCAAAAATATTATACTTATTCGTATCCGTTCCTCTACAAGATTCACAAGTCCAACACTCACCATTGAAAGTAAATATTGTGTCCTGATAACAATTAAGACAAAATTCTTCAACTGTTATAACCATTTTCTTAATCCCCCTTCCAAAATTGAAAAAATGATTCCTTTATATTTATTATACTATTTATTAAAAATCTTTAACTTAGCTTTTAACAACAAAATATAAATCTTTTGTGAATTTCTTAACAATGTTTTGAGGCGATATAAAAAAACTTCCACCCTATGTTAATGGTGGAAGTCTGCATTCTTATAATGATGTGGTTGTGAAATTGTAATCCTGCGGACTTGTTTTGTCCACTCCCTTCTTTACCCCAAAAGCGCGGAATACGAGGGTAAGGACAATAGCAGCCGCAAAGTTAAGAATAAGAGCGTAAACTGCCGCGTATGCCGAAATAACTGTGCCGCCAATGTGAAGCGGGTAAACAGATGTGAATCCCTGAGCGGTAGCCATATAAGTACCCGAGACCATTCCGATCACCCAGCCTACAAGAAGGGCGGAACGATGGAACCAACTGGTGTATAGCCCGACAATAACAGCTGGCAGTGTTTGCAGAATCCAGATACCGCCGAGCAGCTGAAGGTTAATCGCGTACTGGGTTGGAAGAAAAATAATAAAGAAGAGCGCGCCCACTTTCACGATCAGCGATACGTATTTGGCCATGCTGGATTCTTGTTTTGGCGTACAGTTCGGATTGATGTATTCACGATATATATTTCGCGTAAATAAATTCGAAGCGGCGATCGACATGATCGCTGCCGGTACTAGAGCCCCTATGGCGATTGCGGCAAAAGCAAATCCGGAAAACCAATCTGGAAACATCTTTAAAAAGAGCAAAGGTACCGCACTGTTCGGTGTCTTTGTTTGAATCCCAGCTGCAATGGCCATAAAGCCTAAAAGAGCGATAATGCCGAGAATGAAGGAATATGCCGGCAAGAGCGCTGCATTCCGTTTAATAACATTCCGGCTGTTGGAACTGAGCACACCGGTAAGTGAATGTGGATACAAAAATAAAGCGAGTGCCGAGCCCAATGCAAGAGTCGCATACGGCATATAGGCTGCAGGGCCCAAGTTGATGCTCCCCGGTGGCGTGTGTGTAGGCAATGCCGCTGCTGCCGCGCTAAAAATATGGCCGAAGCCCCCGAGTTTCATCGGAATAATGATGATTGCTGCAATGACGGTAATGTAAATCATTAAGTCTTTAACAATCGCGATAACAGCCGGCGCACGAAGACCGCTTGTGTACGTATAAAGAGCCAGGATGGCAAACGCGATGATCAGAGGTATTTCCCCCTTAAATCCGTTCCCCGTAAGGCCCATCGCCGCAAGAACAGTCTGCATCCCCACGAGCTGTAAAGCAATATAGGGCATGGTCGCCAGGATGCCTGTAAAAGTTACAGCCAGAGCAAGAGATCTGCTATCATAACGATCCCTAATGAAGTCTGAAATGGTTATGTACCCGTGTTTTTTCGCCACTGACCACAGTCTCGGCATCACAACAAAAACTAGCGGATAAATGATGATGGTGTAGGGTACGGAATAAAACCCGAGGGCCCCTTTACCGTACATGAGTGCAGGAACGGCAATGAAGGTGTAGGCTGTATAAAGATCTCCTCCTAGCAGAAACCAGGTGATGAGCGTTCCAAAACGCCTCCCGCCAAGTCCCCATTCATTGAGATGATTTAAGTCGGCCCGACGCCACCGGGCTGCATAGAATCCCATAATGGTCACGAGCGCAAAGAAAAAGATAAAAACAATAAGTGCCGGCCAATTCATACATGAACCCCTCTCCATAATAATATTTATTTATTGCGTGTCCCAAAATAAACAATGCCCGTTAATATCGCGCTGATCAAAACCCAAACAAACTGATACGTGTAGAAAAACGGGATGCCGAAAAACGATGATGTAGAATTAGAATAAAAAGGCGGCCAAAGTGTGGCAATAAACGGAATAATCAATAAGAGATACCAATTGCTCCACTCCGATTTGTGTTCATTTTCATTTCTCTCTTCCATTTTGCTCCCCCCTTTCTTATATAATAAAGTTGCATATATTTTTTGATACATGCTACTATTCTGAATTTTCCCACATTATTCCACTTGCGTCAATATGAAGGAAATAAGCTTCTATGCCTATTTTTTCAAAAAAATATTTACATTTATTTCATTGTATTCTATAATCTACCTTATAAAGTTATGGAAAGCGGGGGATGTACAATGTTGATTTTAATTCAATCACTCAATTTAATTGAATATTGTACACAGCCCGATGGTTTTTTCCAATAAATTTTCATTGGTTTATTCGATGAGGATCAGTTTGTTTGTATACTTTTTTCCTTCTTTCACATTGAGAATCCATGGGCTGTGTACTGGCTCATGGGTTTTTTGTCATGTTTTATTCCGGGGCCGTTTTACACGGCCCTTTTTCATGAAAAATATTCTTAAATACGGAGGAATTAGCATTGAATAAAGGACAATTTGGTTGGAAATCATCGTTCGAAGAATCCTTTTTGCCTTATAAAGAACAAGGTCTTGAAGTGGGTCGAGTGACTCTTGAACATAAAAAATTGTATCGAATTATAACCGAAAACGGAGAATTATTGGGAGAAGTGACGGGAAAGCTTCGTTATGATGCAGGTAGTCGCGGGGATTTCCCGGCAGTTGGGGATTGGGTTGTTATTTCCCCCAGATGGAATGAAGAGAAGGCATCAATCCATGCCATCCTCCCTCGTTTCAGTAAATTCTCTCGAAAAGAAGCTGGTTTGGTTACGGAAGAACAAATCGTTGCAACGAATGTGGATACAGTGTTTTTAGTAAATGCATTAAATCGTGATTTTAATGTAAGACGGATTGAACGCTATTTGATCATGGCATGGGAAAGCGGGTCCAATCCCGTGATTATCTTAAGTAAGGCAGACCTTTGCGAGGATTTAGAGGATAAAATCCAAGAAGTGGAGTCGGTTGCCTTTGGAATCCCGGTTCATGTCATAAGTGCTGTAGATGGCAGAGGAATGGATGAACTTGCTCCATATGTTTCAGGAGGAAAAACGGTGGCCCTATTAGGATCATCAGGTGCAGGCAAGTCGACTTTAACGAATTATTTAATAGGAGAAGACAAACAGCTTGTGCAAGAGATCCGTGAAGGAGATGACCGCGGCCGCCATACCACCACACATCGGGAATTAATCGTCTTGCCAACCGGCGGAATTCTGATCGATACCCCGGGGATGAGAGAGCTGCAGCTTTGGGAAGCCGATGATAGCTTCAGCCAAAGTTTTCAGGATGTCGAGGAGCTAGCTTTGCAGTGTCAATTTAGGGATTGTACCCATCATAAAGAACCTAACTGTGCAGTAAAAGAAGCGATCCACGACGGTTTATTAGATCAGAGAAGATTTGATAACTATATTAAGCTTCAAAAAGAGCTGGCTTATTTAGATCGAAAAGCAGATAAAAAAGCACAGTTAGCGGAAAAGGAAAAGTGGAAGAAAATTGCCGGAGATCGTACGCGGGTAAACAGACGTTGATAAAAGCATAAGACAGACCCTTCAATGGGTCGATGATTAGGATGAAATAGATATTACGATTTACTTGAATAGCTAAAAAGCCATGATTACTCATGGCTTTTTAGCGAATTTAATTATTTAAATCGTTTTAAAATCGGTGCTTATCTTTGAAGCAAAGATAAAAATTCTGCTCGTGCATCCGAATGATCGCCAAAAATACCCCGGACAGAAGAAGTAGTTGTGGAAGCACTAGTTTTTTTGATTCCTCTTCCACACATACACATGTGTTTTGCTTCAAGAATAACCATCGTTCCTTTTGGTTCAAGAATCTCTTCTATTGCGTTTGCAATCTGAGATGTGAGACGCTCTTGAACTTGAAATCTTTTTGCATATCCTTCAACCATACGGGCGATTTTTGAAAGTCCAGTAATTTTTTCATTTGGGATATATCCAACATGTGCAACTCCAAAAAAGGGAGCGAAATGATGTTCGCAAACCGAGTGAAATTCGATGTTTTTAACAAGGACAAGCTCTTGATGTTCTACATCAAACGTTTTTTCAAGATGGAGTTTAGGATCTTCCCGATAGCCTTCCGTATACTCGAGAAATGCTTTAAGGACACGGTAAGGAGTTTCTTCGAGGCCGTCCCGGTTTGGATCATCACCGCATAATTCGATCAAGTCCTTGACGCCTTCCATAAATTGATGACCTAGTTTCGTTTTTTTATTTAGTTCATGGTATTGTTCCATTACTTCCGGAAATTCTCTCGTAATTAATTGTTTAGCATCTACTGCCATTTATTTTTCCTCCTCTTTTTCCCTATTAATGTTGGTTAAGATGTAGGCTCTAGAGAGAAATAGGGATGGTCTTTATCTATCGGCTCGTCTATCAATACTCGAAAGACACACCGTCCATCCCCATTTTGGAATCGTTCTTCACGAATCACTCGATGCCCAAGTAAACGAGTAAGCATAGAAACGGTCACACTACAAAGAGCAGGACGTTCTTTGGCTACATTAAGGAAAGGACAGTTCCTTTCAACAAGGCTCAGGCGATCCCCAGATTTTTCAACATCCATAAAAGTGTCATTCTTAAAATAAATTTCCTTCAATGCTTCTACACGCTCTGCTAGATCCAGCCCTTGAAGACGAGGTTCCCACTCTCTAACTCGCGCCTCAGTCATTTTTGAAAGAACTTTTTGCAAAGCCTCTAACCCAAGCTGTTGAGAAACCGTATCAATGACTTCTAAAGTGAGAGAGTCATAATGTTTTGGGAATAAGTGTTCACCTTCTGATGTTAAGCTGTAGTGCATGGACGGACGTCCGCCACTGTTTCCTGAATCTCTTTTCAAAATTCCTTTAATCCAGCCTTCATGCTCAAGCTGCAAAAATTGCTGACGTACTGCTTCGCGCGTCATTTCTAACTTCGAAGCAATTTCCGCTATCGTTGCAGATCCGTTATTTTTAAGGTATTGAAGAATTATCTGACGAGTTTCCGATAGCTGCTCCACACGTAAACCCATTAATAAATTCCCCCTTCCTTTTACGGTAGTTTAATAAAATTATAATTTAGCATAACAAGTTATACAAGTTATAAATTGCATAACTTATATAAATAAATTATATTCATGATGAAGTGGAAAATTGATGGAATGAAACGATTGGACAGAATAAAAAAATTCCCACTTCTAATTAGTGGAAATTTTCATGGAATTCCATTACATTTTTCGTTTGCAGCCAACCCTATCTAATTCTTGTTCACACTGATCGCAGAAATTGCAGTGCTTTCCAATGCCTTTTTTTGCCCGTTAAGTAACTTTGGTAACACGAGAAGATAATAACAGCCAACCCCAATCATGAGAACCCCGATTGCGTAATAAATGGCATTCACTGTTACAAAGGCTGGAAAAATAATCGCAATGACTCCAAGTGATAAAGAGTGTGAGAAACTCATTAACGGATCAATCCAACCGGACACTCTTCCCATTAACTTCGGATCCACCAATTCCGTCAACCAGCCGGAAAGCGCTACGTTAACCGGAGCGAGGATAACACCGGTAATGAATACGATAACAAAATAGATCCATACATTCTCCAACATGCCCAGAACATAATTGAAAACACCTGTTAATAGGATTCCGCCAATCAAAACCCGATGAACCTTTAATCTTTGAATTACATAGCACTTGATGTCGTACTTTTTTCAGACAATTCTTCTTGGTTTTTCCCTTTTAAATTTACTAAAAGCACACCGAATATGGCTATGATACCGCCGATGATCGATATATTGTTTGGCAGTTCATGAATCCAAAACCAGGCGACAATGATCGCAACCACCGGTTCAAGATACAGCATGCTTGAAACAGAACTGGCTTTTCCCGCAGCAAGCGCTATGGCCCATGTAGCATATCCTATGGCCGTTGGGAATATCCCGATATAGACGGCAGATAAATTTGCCTCCATAGTTGCGTGCTGAATATCATGCAAGAGACCTGGGAAAAAAATAAAAAATGACAAGGTTCCAGCCCATGTGAAATAGGCAGTTAATTCTATTGATGTATAAAGGCTATACAGAGACTTTTGATAGACAAACATCACAGATGTCGCAAGCGCTGCGATGAGTATAAAGATGGCCTCTTTAGAAATTGTAAAAGAATGATTGGATGAACCCAAGGTAATAATGAAGATCCCAACAAAGCCGATGGCTAATCCAGCCCATCCCCATTTCCCAAGCTTTTCTTTTAATACAATGACTGCAAGAAGTGCGGTAAAGATTGGTCCTGAGCCAATCAGCATCCCAGCAGTACCAGCAGAAACCGTTCGTTCACCAAATGTAACCCCTAGATGATAGATGCTGATCCCAATCAAGCCAAGTATGATTATTTTGAAAAGATCTTTCAATTTAGGGAGCCGGAAATGAACACCTGGCCAACAAGCATAGATGACAAAAAGTGCAGAAGCAATCAAGTACCGAATAAGAATCAAATGCCCTGCCGAATAGCCACCCATTAATCCAACCCGAATCGCTGTAAAAGAAGACCCCCAAATCAATACTGTAAAAAAGGCGATACAAAATGCTTTCGTATTCAATTTTCTTCCCCCTCATCCCCATAACACAATCCCAAGCGTATCATGGTCGGTGGATTGGTGCAATAATAAAATGGTGAAGTATTAGCATGCAAAAATAGCAGGACAATCCTGCTATTTATTCAAGAGGCTAAACTCCATCTAAAATATTTTCATATAATGATATTTTTTTCAATAATATCCCCTACCTAAAAAAACTAACTTTTATTTACGTTAATATTTCCACTTTTAGGCGATAATAAGAACGGTATAATCCCAAGAAGGAGCTTGAGTAAGTATGAATTTAGAGAATTTTAGCGATATGGATTTTATGAGAGAAGATTCCTTGGATCTTCATGAAAATAAGGACGGGGACCTTCAAGAAAAGTCAAACCCATTATTAAATGCTCTAAAGGAATCAAATGAAGTAAATGAACGTTTGATTAAAGTGCTAGAAGAAGTAATGAACCAAAATGGATTATCATCCTTTTTAGAAATGAATGACGGGGCAAGTACAGAAGATTATTTTTCCTATATCGCTAAACAGGCATTGGAAGGGGAGGACTGAATATGGTTCGAATCCATATAAATGTTACCCACAAAATCGATCCTGTTAAAGAAAACAGAGCTGCATGTTCTGCAACTCTGCACCGAAAATTTAAATACCAATCTCCCTATCTTTTGTAAAACAGAAACAACGATATTCCTAGTAAAATAACTGCAATACCTCTATGCCAATCAAAAGGAATCTGTTTTCCACCAAAAAAGCCGAAATTATCAATAACCAAACTCATTAAAACTTGACCTAAAATCACAGACACCATGGTTGTAGCCACACCAATTTTCGGTACAGCCATTACCATGACCAGCACATAAAAAGCTCCTAATAAACCTCCAGTTAATTGCCATTTTGAAACTGAGAAGATGTCTAGCAAATTACCCTTACCAAAAAAAATGGTAAACAGTAATAACACTAATGAACCAATAGCAAAAGAAACAAATGCGCCTTCTATTACTCCTATTTTCTTTCCCAAACTACCATTGATTCCAGCTTGGGCACCGATAAATAATCCTCCAATAACGGCTAATATCGACATGAGCCAACTCACGATGATCCTCCTATGTATTAAGACTTCACAACAAGTTTATATGGAAAATTCTACCCTATGTATTATAACCAATGAAAGGAATATGCCCTCATATATTCAATACGATTGGACCGATTTTAACTCTCTTCGAATAAAATTAGCAGATATAGGGTTTAGCTTTAATTCTCTCGCCCGAATTGAGAGTTGACCAATGTGATGAATTTCATGTGCTATGATATGGTGTAGTATTTCATCCACTGTATATTTTTCTTCGTCCCAAGGAACACTCACAAGTTTCTCTTTTCGTTCTTCCAAATTCGTTTTTAAGAATTCAGCAATTTCATTTCGAAATCGCTCTGATAGTAATTTCACTTTCTCAGGCGTATTATAATCAGCAAATTTAACGACTACATCTTCTTTGCCTTGAATCCCCCGAAGCCAACTGTATTCCACATCAATAATATGGAAAATGGTATATAAAATACTTCCTACTCCCCCTTTACGATTTTTTACCAATTCTTCAATTGGGAGTTGATTGCACCAGTCCAACCATTCATCTCTTACTTGCCAGTTATATTCAAAAAATTTTATCAAAGGAACCCTCCCATTTCTTAAGCTAATTACTTCTTGAACAAATAAATATATTCCCTTTTCAAGGATCATTTTCCTGTGTATTCTTTGTATTTACTCTAATCAGACATAAAAAATATCCTCCTTTGCATGTTTGGAGGATTCCAAACTTACAAGGAGGATCTATAAACTGTATTTAATTACCGCATGTAATGCCAATCCTTATAAACTTTTCCGTTCAATTCAGTCATCACATGCTTGATTTGTGTATAATCTTCGAGTGCATACACGGACATGTCTTTGCCAAAGCCGCTCTGTTTATACCCACCGTGTGGCATTTCAGATACAATCGTGATATGGTCATTAATCCAAACGGTTCCCGCTTGAATTTTCGAAGCCATCCGATTGGCTTTAAATACGTCCTTGGTCCACACGGAAGCGGCTAAGCCGAACGGGGTATCATTGGCTAACTCAACAGCAAGTTCTTCCGTTTCAAAAGGCAGAACCACAAGAACGGGTCCAAACACCTCTTGTTGAACAATTTCCGAGTCTTGTAAGGCATCCACAATGACGGTAGGAAGAAAATAGGCACCGTTTGCTAAATCTGGATCCTCCGGCCGCTTTCCACCTGCTGCAACTTTGGCTCCAGATTGGACAGCACGCTGAACGTATCCTTCCACCTTGTCACGGTGTTCAAATGAAATCAGCGATCCCATTTCTGTCTCACGCTGCATCGGCAATCCCACTCGAATACGTTCAACCCTATCCACGAGTTTCTGTACAAAATCATCATAAATGGAGGCCTCTACATAAATTCGGGTAGCAGCGGTACAATCCTGCCCAGAATTAATAAAACCACCCATTGCAGCCCCCTGGACGGCTGCCTCCAAATCGGCATCTGCGAAAACAACAAAAGGAGCTTTCCCCCCCAGTTCTAAATGCAGCTTTTTCACTGTCGAGGCCGCCTGAGCCATGATGGTCTTACCCGTTTCAGTATCTCCGGTCAGAGAAATCATCCGAACATCCGGGTGACGAACCAACGCTTCTCCAACTGTTCGTCCAGGCCCCGTGACAACGTTCAGCACGCCTGCCGGAATGCCAGCCTCTTCCGCACACCGCGCCATCTCCAAGGTGGTAAGCGGTGTAATGGTTGCCGGTTTGATTACCACTGTGTTTCCGGCAGCTAGAGCCGGACCAAGTTTCCATACCCCCATATTCATCGGATAATTCCAAGGGGAAATGAGACCAATAACACCGAGCGGCTCTCTATGAATCGAGCTTTGATGGCCTGGTACATATTCCATTGTCGCCATACCCGGAAGCACTCTGGCAGCTGAAGCAAAAAATCGCAGATTATCAATCGAAAAGGGAATATCAAATGTCTCTGTCATAATAATGGGCTTGCCAGTTTGAGCCGTTTCGAGTTCTGCAAATTCTTCGGCACGCTTTTCCATAATATCTGCCCATTTAGTCAACAAGGCTGCACGCCCCGCTGGTCCCAGTTCTGCCCATGCAGGAAAAGCCCGTTTTGCAGAAAGAACCGCCTTGTTAAGTTCTTCTGTCCCACATTTCGAAACTTCCGCGACAAGCGCGCCTGTTGCAGGATTAACAACTGAAAAAGTTTCCTTTGTGTTAACCCATTCACCATCGATGTAACTGTAGTATCGTTTTACCAAACCAACTCACCTCAATTTCCCATCTAAATGTATGCTCCGCCAATTTGAATCAAATTTACAAGTCTAGAGCTTTAGTGATTGCATGTTCTGCACACTCAATGTCTTCATTGGTCGTTCCCCCACTGACACCAATCGCTCCAATTAAGTCGCCCGACGCATTCCAAATCGGAACACCCCCGCCAAAGATCACCATTCGTCCATCTAAATTGAACTGTAATCCATATAATTCGGCACCAGGGCGGCATAGTTCTCCTAATTTGTCGGTCGCTAGCCGGTTTACCAGCGCTGTATACGCTTTATCTTGAGCCAGTCGAATACTGACAATCTCGGCATTTTCATGACGACGAAATCCCAAAAGATTCCCTCCCGCATCGACGACTGCCACAGAGATCAGAATCCCTAAGTCTCGCCCCTTCGAAAGCGCAGCATCTAACATATGAACAATGATTTCTTCTGTTAGTTTCATCAGCCCACGTCCTATTCTGCATCCGCTAGAATCTTACCGATTTGTTCAAGACGCCCAGGATTACGTGCCAACCTATGAATGACAATGCCCCCTACAATGACGTACGCCACAATGATGTATGGAAACCAATTGTAAGGTGCGCTAGGTATTGGATAGATGGATCCGATAAGTGGGATAAATAGAATCAATGCTGCGATGATAGGCAGTATGATATGCTTGAATGGATGCCGTTTTTCATCCTTTTGCTTTGACTGGTAGCGAACGTACCCGAAGGCTGCCAGCATATAGACTGGAATAATCCCCAGGGTCAGCAAGGCACCTAGGTACCCGTAAGTATTGGAAGGCCCGACCGACAATCCCATGACAAGCAAGAGAAATATCGAAACCACAGATTGAATGATAATCGCGTTTGTTGGAGTTTTATATTTTTTGTGCACTTTTCCAATGGACGCAGGCAATATATTCTCGCGGCCCACGACATATATAACGCGAGCGACTGCATTGTGTACATTGATGGTTACCGCGAGAATACTGCTTAAGCCGGCAAGAGCAACAAGACCGACCAACGTCCCGTTACCAAATTTGGAGGCTAAAGTCACAAATGGTGAAGTGTCCGCAGCGAGTGCCTTCATATTCCCCAACCCAAATCCATTCACTTCCGCAAACGTCGAGAAACAATAGATAATCCCAACTAAGAGCGTGGATCCAATCAAAGCCCGGTACACGTTCTTACCTGGTTCGCGAACTTCCTCTGCCAGTGTTGTAGCGGCTTCAAAACCAACGAAGGAAAGGATTCCGTACACCATACCCAAAGCAATACCTGAGAAACCGGTCGGGCTTAACGAAGGATTAAAGACACTGGCGTGAACCCCGTTAAATCCACCCTTTGCAAGAATAATGAAGCACAGAACTAAAAGTACACCGACTTCTGCCAAGAACAGGATTAGACTTAGCTTTAGTGACTGTTTTGCACCCACCCAGGAAAGAACCAAAACAACCAACCATGCTGCCAAAGCAATAATAACCCATGAGATGTTAATATGAAGATATTGTTTTAGTAGAGTACTAGCTGTGATACCAAACAAGGCTTCTTCTGCAGGTTCCAACGTGCTGTAGCCAATAAACAGCAGCCAACCTGTAATAAATCCAGTGCGTGGTCCAAATCCCTTACTCGAGAATGTGTAAAATGCGCCTGCGCTCGGTGCAAGTTTACTAAAGTCTCCGATGGTATTTGCGAGAATTAAACAGGCTATCAATGAAATCAAAAAGCTAATAGGCATCGCTGCCCCGGCAAAACCAGCTGCATATCCAGTATTGAAGTACATAGACACTGCAGGACCCATTGTACCAGCAGACATTATCACCGCGTCCCAAACGGACAGGTTTCGAACAAGGCGGTGGCTGCTAGTGTTAGTGCTAACCTGTAAATCACTCATGCTTTCCTCTACCTCCATTAATAGAATTTTGTTAATAGTACAAATATTCTGAAGACTTAGGTGCAATATTTTTATCTTACTATAAAGGGGACAGCAAATCATTAGACAAAATGTAAAGTTTTTACTTTTTTCTTTAGACGTAATGTAAAATTTTATAAGTGAAAACTCTATTGATTTCTTGGACAGATAGGAAAAAATAATGCCACCCGGTAAGGTGGCTTTGTTTTAAATTAAATACGTTAGATGGCGAACCCTATTATTTATTTAAAAAAACCGTACCCATTGAAATGAGCAGGAGACCGATGAATGTATAGACTGAAATTTTTTGATGTAAAACCAAAATAGATAAGATAGTTACGAGTACAGCATATATCCCTGTTTGAATCCCCCCGAGCATTACTGTATTTCCAAATACTCTACTGCCTTGGATGAAACCCCAGGCCAAGGCAATGTTTCCTAAAAATGATACAGGAAGAAAATAGATATTAAATTTAATGCTGTCCTTTAAAGTGGGTTGAAAAAAATTCGCAGATAAAATGGGAAATAAGGAAAACACAATTGAACCAATTATAATCGCTCCAATAACAAGAAATTTCAAATGAACACCCCTAATATTTTTAGAAAATATTTTACCCTAAATTGTAATCGATCTTTTTTGTCTCCCATTTTATTACCTTTTAAGTGCATCATTATACTCATGCATAAATTATTTTCATAATAACTGTCTTCGACGAACCTGATCTGTTCGATAAACATGAAAAAAGCCGCCATAAATGGCAGCGTATTTTTCAAATAACATATTCTTCATTCAAATAAAAAAATCAATCTAAATAAAATTACTAACAATGTTAGCTGGATTTTTTTATTTATCGGATTTAGATTCGGCTTCCTTAATCTTGATTTTAATGATTTCTAAGCATTCCCATCTATACATAACGATTCCTCCTTAATAAAACTGACTAATTAGTTTATTTTATTAAACCATGAATTACCATTTTTTTCAATAGGCGATGAGGATTTTTTTAATTTGACTCTCCCCCATTCATATTTAGTCATTTCATCTGTTAAACCCTCAACATTAAATGCTTAAAACATCGGTAGTCTTATCCTTAATTGAGTAACCAGTGATATTTAAAATAAGCGGAGGTTTTTCGGTTATTTGCAAAATGGAGCTCGTTTCGGGGTAAATAAGGGGAGGAATTCCGGTTATGCAAAGGTAAATCCCCCATTTTCATGTTTTTCGAGTCAATAGGCGGAATCTCTCCGTCTATTTTTGTTATTTTCAGTGCTATTTCCAAATTAAGAGAGATTTCTCCGCTTATTTCTCAAACCAGGTGCTTAACTTGCCCCCCCCAACAGTTATGAGCGAAACCTCAAGAACCCAGATGAGGGAATGATTGTACCATTAATTCTTGCTTCAATATTCTTCCACTCCTGAATTCAACTTCATCTCCCTCCCCCCCTATTTCTGCAAAGATATGGGGGCTTTTCTTCCGTTTGTCTGCATAGAATGTAGACAAGGGTAAGTAGTCTCTCAATGAAAATAGTGAACCTGGAGGGAATAACCTAATGCATTTTATTGAAGATGTGAAAGATGTGAAATTTAGTTTTTTGGAGAAACCGCCGGCGTCGTCTATGACTTATGCCTTTGTTTATGTGAATAATCAAAACGAATACTATGCCGTTAAAAATGGAGAGCGTTTGACTCGCAGTGAGTTGAGGATTGGTAAATATAAAAAGGTTTATACCGTCAATATGCAGCAACAGACCATCACCTACAATGAGGAGGTCCCTTCAGCAACAAGAGGAAGAAGGTTTTCGGTCAATTTATTTATTGATATCGCCGTCGAACATCCGGAACGATTGGTTCAGCAAAATGCTGGGGAATTTAGCACCATTATTAACAATAATCTGCCCTTTTGGGTGGAGTCGGAAGCAAGATTTTTTCCTATTGAAGAGGAGCTGAGATTTGCCCGGCATATTGAAGAATTTTTTCAAAGCTCACCATTAGTCAAGGTGTTAAGAGAGGCTGGAATTGTTGTCCGAAATGTTCGGGTTTTGATCCGGCAAGGGTTTCGGGATCAACGCCATGATGAGGCGATTGCCGATTTGGACAGGAACGCTGAATTATCTGCCTATCAAGAGGCTCTGGACTTGGAGGAAGCCCGCCGGATTTCGGCCTCGATTAAAGAAGCCCTTGAAGCAGGTGATTTTATCACGGCAGGGAAACTTGGTGAAAAGAATGAAATGGCACACCGGTTAGTAGAATCGGAGTTTAGCCAAAATCAAACTTTCAAAAATGAGGTAAACAAACAACTATTAAACTTAATCAATGATCATTCCATCGGCCAGTTTGAGGCTGAACAAAGATTAGCCAAGCTAAAGAAACTATTCCCTTATCTCCCCGTCGATTTGGAAAAAATAAATAGAAAAAAACAAATTGATAGTCCAAAGAGAGAACTTCTATCCTATTTTAATAAAGGAGATTAGCGATTGTGGAATCCATTATCAATCAGCTGTTTTGGATCTGGTCACCAATTTCTGTCCTGCCGGAATGGTTGCGTATTTTATTGGTCCTCTTTGTGCTCCTGCAGCTCGCAAGGCTGATTTTGTTGTACATCGTTCCTCTCTTTCTAAACTTGTTGTGCCGTTTTTTGAAAAAAATGCTTTATTACCTTTCTTATCCAATCATGGCACTCATTTTCAACATGCAAAGGAGCCGGAGAAACGCAGAAAAAACAGGTATCCCCGCTTGGATTGATGTCATTGAAGGAATGTTTGCCTTGGCCGATCGTTTTTTCAACAAAATGATTCAGCTTTTCATGAAACAGAAAAGGAATAAGAAAAGGATTAAAAGATGGACCTTCTATTCTGCTACAGCTTTAGCGATGTTGCTTACTGCAGCAATCATGAACAATCCACATGAGTGGTATACACAAAAATGGAAGAATGCGGAGGGGTGGCTAAACCAAGATCACGTGCACATACAAGCATCCGGGGTTTCCGTTCATCAAAAAGAATTTATTTTAAATAAGATCTATGAAGAGGGCGGAAATATTCGTGAAGCTCCCGCTCTGACTGCACCTCGTCTATACACCATTACAAATGGAGAAATCATGCAATTTTTGAATGAGGAACAAGTAGATACCAAGGGCATTAAGTGGCTAAAAGTTCAAACGATTAACGGGATCGAAGGCTGGATTTCAGCCGCGATTGTAAAGGAAAAATAAATTATTTTTCAACTTAATGGCGCAATGAATGGAACAATTACCGGGAGATTATGATCCTTTATCCAGTTCATAGAAAATGCTTCTCATTCAAAAAGCCATCCTATCTGGATGGCTTTTTGATTACATAGATTCATGTTTTATTATTCTTGATGTAAATTTGCTTCATTAACTTACATTACTTTCTTCTAGTGCATGTTGCCAACTTGGATAGTAATACAAAGCACTTCGCATTAAATCAGGATAAAGTTGTTTGACCTCTTTTTTCCGTAATGATTTACCTTCGTTGTGCAACTTCTGGATCTGAGTAATGACTTCCTTTGATGTTAATGTAACACCCATTTTCCATTCCTCCTATTCCATTTTCATTACTATCTTTCCATTGGCTAAAAATAAAAGTGTAAACATAGTTGCCTATTCGTCTGCAACATGTTTAAACAAGGTTATCATAGATTCATATTGTGAAGCAACTAATACGGTATCTATCCTGACCTTGCATCACAAGAATTTAACTGGAACAATAAACAAGGCTTTAATTCTATTCTATTTGTTATAATCAAATTTCATTTTACAAATGAGGAGCTTCTTCTGTCCCATTTTTCAAAGTGAATTGATTGGAATTATCCCACGTTCCTAATGACTTGCCAGTAGTTTTAGGTGCAAGTAAAGCCACATCCAATATCACAATAAACATAGCAGCCGCAACAAAACTAAACATTACCCCTGCCCCACTGTGTTGTAAAACTGGCAATAAGATAAACGGCATTAAACCGCTCATGATCCGGCTAATGCTGTAGGCACCACCAGAGGCTGTTGCACGAATAGCAGTTGGGAAGATCTCCACCTGAAGAATATGATAGGCGTTTGAAAAAATATTGCTGACAACCGTATAGAGGAATCCAGCAACAATAATAAGGGTTGGTGAACCGGCCATACCGAACATAAGCCCGAATACAGCCATACCAAATGCGGCAAGAACCACCAGCCATTTACGGTCAATACGTTCCACTAATGGTACTGAAAGCAGCGAACCTAATGGATAGCCAATAAAGGACAAGGCTACATATTCAAGCGAGTGCGTAACTGTATACCCCTTTGCTGCAAGAACGATAGGAGCGAGGGTGCCAAACCCATAGTAACCAATCGTCTGAAAAATTTGGAATATATAAAGCATTACTGTGCTTTTAAGAAACGGCTTTTGAAAAATAGTGGAAACTGGGAGTTTTTCCTGCTCTTTTTTCTTTTGTAAATGGGAAGCTGAAAAATCAACCTTGCTCTGTTGGTAATTAGACCCTTCTGCAAATCTTTTAAAAATCTTTTCTGCTTCCTCCATACGTCCAACTGATGCTAACCAAAGGGGTGATTCTGGCAAATTACGGCCCCCAATAAAAACGATGACAGCTCCAATGGCACCGATTATAAATAACCATCTCCATCCCTCCACTCCAAGAGGTGAAAGCGGTACAATCCCACGGGCTAAAAACCCCTCAACTGGTACTGCAAGAAAAGACAATGTGTATGCCCAGGCAATACATTTTCCTCGTTTGGAAGCTGGTACAATTTCACTTAAATACGTATCACAAAGGGCTGGCTGGCAACCGAGTCCGAACCCGGCAATAAATCTAAACAAAATAATAAGCGTCACGTTAGGGCTAAGTGCAATTAGGAATGAAGCAATAGAATAAATGGAAAGATTGAGGATAAATACTTTTTTTCGGCCCAATTTATCAGCCAAACCACTTAGAAAAAGCGCACCGAAGAACATGCCCAGGAAACTCGATCCAAGTAAAAGAGGCATTATATTTGCGCTAATTTGGAATTTTTCTTGCAATACAGGAGATAACACCCCTGCTAAAAACAGCTCGAAAAATTCAAAAAATAAACCAACTCCAATTAAGGCTATTGCCTTTTTATGGGTATTCCCAATCTGAAGACTGCTCAATTTATTTCCGATTGATACTTCCATCACAATTCCCCCTAAATGTTGATTTGTTGTTCATCCTATTTAATAAGGAATAAATTTTAAATGTTTCATGGTACAAAAAACGTAAACTTCTAATCTGCCGTCCCATGGTGATGAACAAAGAACAGTTATTGCCAGTTTCAATTGACATATAACTCACATTCAGAATACGTCACACTCCTTATGATTCTTTCACCCCCTATGCTCAAGTGAATTAACTATATAACTCATTTTTTTAACAACAATGTTTCTCTACCTTTAATGGTGCGAATTCTCCCAAGTGGTTCTCTTTGAGAAAGATTAACAGCAAAATCAGAAGCATCTAAAAGCTTTGAAAGGTCAATCCCTGTATCAATGTTCATTTTTTCAAACATGTGGACAACATCTTCTGTTGCTGCATTCCCGGCTGCACCTGGAGCAAAAGGGCATCCGCCTAAACCTCCAATCGATGATTCAAAGATTCGAATCCCCGCAATATGGGCCGCATAAGTATTCGCTAACGCCAACCCTCTTGTATCATGCAAGTGAACGGCTAAAGGAAAACTTCCTGTATCTTTAACAAGGGTGCTGCAAAGCTGGTATACCTGATCCGGAACCGCAACCCCAATTGTGTCCGCAATCCCCACTTCATCAGCCCCAGCCTCAATGGCCCTGTTGACAAGGTTCCTTACGTTGTCTTGCTTTATGCTGCCTTCATAGGGACATTCAAAACTCATCGCTACTGAAAAACGAAGTTTTACTCCTGCCTGTTTGGCTCGGGGAACTAGCCGTTGAAAGGTTATAAAATTTTCCTCTATTGATTGATTAATATTCTTCCGGTTAAAAGTTTCACTTGCGCTTGTTACCCAGTTCACTTCTTTGACCTGATTACCTAATGCACGTTCAAAGCCTTTTTCATTAGGGATGAGTGCGCAAAACGCAACACCTTCAACTCGGAACAGCGCCTTAATTACAAGTTCTGCATCTGCCATTTGCGGTACTTTTTGGGGATGTACAAATGAGACTGCTTCCACCCTTCTAATCCCTGATTCACAAAGTCTATGAATCAACTCAACTTTCTTTTCGGTCGGTACAAATTGCTGTTCATTTTGTAAACCATCTCTTGGACCCACTTCAATAATGGTTACCTGGGACATTTAAATCACCCCTTTTTCTTTCAGTTCAGCCATTTTCTTTTTTTCTAATCCCAATAAATCTCCCAATATTTCAACATTATGCTGCCCCAGCTCCGGACCAATCCAATCCAGATGACCAGGAGTTGCCGATAACTTTGGAACAATCCCTGGCACCAGGACTTTTTCCCCGCCAGGTAGATTTACTGATTCTAGCATTTGACGCGCTTTGTATTGTTCATCCTCAACAATCTCTTCCATACTGTATATGGGACCAACTGGAACAGATGCTTCATCTAATTTCGACCAAACCTCTTTCATCGTATAGCGATTCGTCCAACTTTCGATAATTCCATCAATGTATTGGACGTGCTCTGCCCGACCTTGATTATTTTCAAATCTTAGATCATTGGCCACATCATCCCTGCCAATGGCATGCATTAATCTTTTAAAAATACTATCTCCGTTTGCCCCTATGACAATATACTTTCCATCCGCACATAAGTAGGTATTAGAAGGGGCTATTCCCGGTAAAGTACTTCCAGTTCGTTGCCTGACAAGCCCTTTTAAATCATATTCAGGGAGGGCTCCCTCCATCAAGCTGAAAACGGATTCATAAAGAGCCACGTCAACAAGCTGCCCTTTTTTCTCCGGGTGTTGGTTTCTTGCATGAATCGCAAACATTGTACCAATAACGGCATATAGTCCAGCTGCTAAATCCCCTATGGCTATTCCAGCACGGACAGGGGGCCTGTCAGGAAAGCCGGTTAAATTCCGAAGCCCCCCAATAGCTTCAGCCACACTCCCAAATCCAGGCTTCTCTCTGTATGGTCCTGTTTGTCCATATCCGGAAATACGGGTCATAATCAAGCCTGGATTCAAGGCCTGAAGCGTCTCATAACCCAATCCCCAATTCTCAAGTGTACCTGGCCGGAAGTTCTCGATAATCACATCGACTTCTTTTGCTAATGAGCGAATGATTTCTTGTCCTTCTAAAGTACGCATATCAATCGTAATCGATTTCTTATTTCGTGCCTGAACATACCACCATATGGAAGTGCCATTATGTACAACCCTCCAACTGCGAAGAGGGTCCCCTTTTTCCGGCGTTTCTACCTTAATTACTTCTGCACCAAACTCGGCAAATACCTTAGCAGCAAAGGGAGCTGCGACAAGCGTCCCGAGCTCGAGGATTTTTAGTCCCTGCAACGGTCCTTGAACTTGCTTATCACTCATTAGGATCACCTCTAGATTGTTTTTTCATAGCTTTTTATACTGAGAAAATAGTCTTTCTGGATATGGTTGCACATTAATTCATGGGCAAGGTCGCCGTTTCGGTCCAATATCGCATGATAAATGGCCTCATGCTCTTCAATGACACTTTCTGGTCGTTCCGGATTATTCCGTAAAATGGCATTTCGATATAACGCTATAAGTCCTTTTAACTCTCTCATGATTTTCATAAGGTATGGATTCATGCTGGCTTCCACAATCTCCTGATGAAAAGCTGAGTTAATGTCATGAACTTTAATGTTTTGATTATCTGCATTCTCCTGCTTCATCTCTTCCAATAAAGTTTTTAATTTTTCTATCCTTTCAACTGTCCAGCGTTCAGCTGCACATCTTGCAGCTAAGGGTTCCACACTTAATCGGCATTCATATAAATACTTAAAATTTTCCTTAGTTGGGTTGTAAACCGTCACACCCCCCTGTGCGAAGGAATTGACTTTTACTAGACCGTCTGTTTCTAATCTTCTGATCGCCTCCCGAATGGGGCTGCGGCTTACCCCTGTTTCTTCTGAAATTTTCTCTTCAATTATCCTTTGCCCAGGTTCTATGCTTCCTGTTAAAATCTTATTTCGTAAATATTCGTAGACCTGAACTTGAAGTGTGTCGGTTTTTTTTATGATTCTACTCATTTTTTTCCACCCAAACTTCTTATTTGAATACTGTATTCTGTATACAGTCTCCTTATTTATTAGTATAAATATTCTGAATCTTAAGTCAATATTATTTTACAAAAATACATGATGCTACTGTTCTTATATGAATATGACATCTCATAAAAATATAGCTATTATATAAAAATCCATGTAAATAAAAAGTATATTCAGTGATATTCATATAAGTTAAAGCACATTCTATTCAGATCTTAAAAGACAAAAAAAAAAAGGGCAACAGCCCTCCTTTCGCTATATTTTTCGTAAACCTTTATTCCTATTGAAGAAAGCAATTTTTCCTAATTAAATGGTTTTATAAAATTCAGGTCTGCGATCAGCCACGCTTGGCAACTTTTCTCGTACACGGTTAATTCGCTTAAGGTCAATCTCTGAAATAATTAAAGTTTCTTCTTCTCCCGCATTTGCTTTCACTACACCCATCGGATCAATAATCATACTTTGGCCGGAGAAAATATTATCTACTTGGTCTGCTGCAAAAATATAAACCGTATTCTCAATAGCTCTTGCACGAAGAAGCGTTTTCCAATGGTCTTCCTTCATAGCTCCTGCTACCCAGCCAGCAGGGATAAAGAAGAAATCCGCGCCTTTAAGTGCTAACTGTCTGCTGATTTCCGGGAACCTTATCTCATAACAAACCATCATGCCAACTGTACCAAACTCTGTCTCAATAACTTCTTGTGCCTCCGTACCTGGTATGATAGAATTTGATTCTTTATAATTGAAGGCATCATATAAATGTGTTTTGTGATAGGCTTGCAATAATTCACCAGAGCGGTTAAGAAACACAGTAGTATTATAGCACCTTGCGTATTCACCAGGTTTTGACTCATGTACTCCACAAATAACATAAACTTGATTTTCCCTTGCGCACTCTGCTAAACCGCTAACGAATGGTCCGTCTAGAGGTTCGGCAATATCGGCATACCGAATTCCCGAGGAAGCAGGGTTAAAGGCCATGTACATTTCAGGCAGCAGAACAAAATCTGCTCCTTGATCAGCCGCCTTTTTAATATAATCTTTCGCCTTCTGTAAATTAGCGGTTTTATCCATACTAGACTTCAATTGGGCAACAGCGACTTTCATTAAAAATTACCTCCAATAGATTAGATTAATTGATTGCTAGTTTCAGCGTTTATGATTACGGTGTCAATATCATCAATATGATCATCTTCAAGAAGCGGTTTATTCGGTTTTACAAATAGCCAAGCGACTGCTCCTAATGCTCCAACAATGGTTAAGGAAGTAATACCAATTGTCCAATTTCCATAATGATTGACTAATTGAACAATTAAGATGGTGCCAATTGCGGTAGATAAATTCCCGCAGAAGTTAACAAAACCTGATAACGATGCACTATGTTTACCGCCAATGTCTTGAACGGCTGTCCAGTTTGGTACTTGAATCATGCCAATCCCTGCCATTGAAATCATTAAGAGGATGGACATGCTGGTAGTGGAACTGGTTTGTGTGGCAAGCCATAAACAAGATGAACTAACAATAAATCCTGCGATACCAAAAGGAACGCGTGAAATCACCCGGGATTTTGTTTTGCGGTAAACAAAATCCATGATACCGCCCATCACTAAGACCATAAGAGTCAATGATAACCATGGTAATGATGCAGAAATACCTGTTTTTACAATGGATAAATGACGTGCTTGAACAAGATAAGTCGGTAATAAAGTAATAAAGAAGCTTTCGATGAGAACCAAACAAAAATATTGAATACCGAGTGCCCAGAACTGGGACTTTCCTAAAAACTTTTTCCATTGTTTCCAGGATGTTTTGACAACGGTTACATTATTGTCTTCTTGATTTTCTGTAATGAATTCTAACTCAGCTTGATTGACTGATTTATGTTCCTTAGGACTATTACGAAAATTTTTATACCAGTACAACGCAATAACCAAGCCAATAATCCCAAAGCTATAAAAACTCCAACGCCAGCCAAATTGAGAAACAATCCAAGCGGTTAATATGGTTCCTATGGCTGACCCCAGATACCCTGAGCTTAGAAAAACGGAGTTTGCTGACGCTTTCTCCTTTTTAGGGAACCATGTATTGATGGCGTTAATGCCGCCTGGAATATCTGCCGCTTGCGCTATACCCAATAGGCAGCGGAATACAATAATGAGAGCGAGACTGGATCCTAAAGGGGTTATTAGAGTAAACAGCGACCAAAAAATACCGGCAATCGCAATGGCTTTATGAGAGCCTATCTTCTGCACCCAAATACTAGTGGGGATTTGAAAAAATGCATAAGTCCATGCAAATGCTGATAGGATAAAAGAAATCTCTACTAGACTGAAATTAAAATCCTTTTGAATAAAGGGTGCGCTTACCCCGATATTAATTCGGTCTAATGACATAATTAACTGCATCGGAAACATGATTAAAAATATAACTCGCCATCTAACATTACTTTTTTTCAATCAGCCCACCCCCGAATATTTTACCTAAAGAATTTTTCCGCTCCACTTAGTGCTGCAAGGCTCACCCCTGCATCTACTTGTCGTTTTGTTTCGATCTCAGCTTCTTGTTTTCCAATAGCCGTTCTACCATATTCTTCAGCATTTCTTGGGTCGATTACGAATACTCCATCATCACTGGCCACAATTAAATCACCAGGGTTAATACTTACGCCGCATACACTAATGGTTGTATTGATTTCGCCTTCGATCCCAAGAATTCTTGTTGTTAACGGGCTAATACCCAAAGAGAAAATGGGTAGATTTAACTCCAGAATTTCTGGTACATCATTAATACAGCCAGAAATAATGACACCGGCTACGTTTTTTGCTTTAGCAGCGTACGAGACCATCCCGCCCCAACAAGAACGTTGTGTGTCGCCGGACATATCTACAACTACCACATCACCAGGTTCTACCAAGTCTAACGCTTTATGTACAGCCGTAGAATCCATATGAGGAATCCGAACTGTCACAGCATTACCTACAAATCGTATGGGACGAGAGAGTGGCTGCAATCCTTTTAAAAAGCCAAAATCCGTCATATGGCCGATGGTGGAAGGATCTACCTTCTGATATAAATCAATTAATTTTGGACTGACACCTTGTACTCTAGGATTCACTCGAAACATTTTTTCTCCTCCATTTATTATAATTATCTAGCCATTGAAACCTTTTCTCTTATTTCCCAATTTTGCTGTAAAAATTGAACAATCCGATCAACGGAACGATCAACTAAAGCCTTTCCTTTTTCTGGGGTTCCTAAGGTAGCGTTGCCAATCGTACCTGAGGTTGTGTGTTCATCATAATGTGTGTATTGAATAAAATCAGAAAATTGGCTGCTAAATTTAGGCGGTTCATGGATTGCTTTTTCCATATCGACAAGATCTGGGTAAAGATACATTAACACGGATGTACCTGCTTCACTTGCATGGGCATGTGCTAAATCGCCTGTTTCAATGATGCCTTTATCTAGTGATTTAATAAAACGCCAGTAATCTATTTGAGCACAGCGAATGTCCTCATCTCGTTGCAATTCATGAGCGACTGAGCCAATGATAGGGACATTACCAAGATGCGTATTTATGAATAAAAAGTCTTTGAATCCCCATTTCTTCAAACTATTTACAATATCAATCAAGTAAGCTTTAAAACTTTCAGGTTTAATGGTGATTGTTCCTGGAAAAATATCAAGCATGGCAGAATCGCCAACTTCTAGAGTGGGAGAAATTATCGCATCAACTCTCTCTGCGACCAGTTCAGCCACTTTAACCGAGACTAACGTATCAGAGCCAAGAGGTAAATGGGGACCGTATACTTCAAAAGCCCCGGAAGGAATAATGACGAGATCTGTGCTTTCCTTTCTTTCCTTAAATGCTTTCCAACTCATTTCTTTCAGATAGTTCGTTTTCACACTCATTTTTGCATCTCCTTTTTAGTGATTTAAAAGATGTTTTAACTTGTGTTTTTCTTGTATTCCTGTTGTATACAAGTCATAAGCCTATATTACGATGATTCAGAATTGTTTGTCAATAATGTTTTTAATAGATTTTCTTCCTATTTACAAATTTTCATAATTTGTAAATTAATAGTAATAAAAGAATTGCATTCGTTGTATACAACAAGTATACTAAGGATACTGTGGTAAATAGATTACTATTTTTACCTTCGAATATCCTATACGATAGTTAAGGAGATAGATAAGATGAGCAATCTGCAGCTTAAAAATGGATTTCTTAAAGATCAAGCTTATCTAGCAATAAAAGATGAGATTATGAATGGGAAATTAACGCCTGGGGATTTTATTTCTGAAAATGTTCTTAGCGAAAAATTAAATATGAGCAGGACTCCCATTCGTTCCGCATTACAGCGGTTAGAACACGATGGAATTGTTCGGATTCTCCCTAAACAGGGAATTTATATTTGTGAAATTTCCGTAAAACAAATCAATGATGTTTATGAAATGAGAACTTCATTAGAGACATTTGCCATTAAGAAGCTAGCAAATAGAATCGAAAAATCTCAGATTGAAGAATTAAAGGAAATTTTAAAACAACAATATGAACAAATAGAATTAAAAGATCCCAACCTATTTATCGAATTTGATACGATCTTCCATTTAAAGTTAATGGAGTTTATTGATAACAAAGAAATGTACAACGCATTTAGTAACATTGAAGAAAAGCTTAATTTTTATGGGAAAGAAATTATTAAAAAGAATTTTGAACGGCTTAAGAACTCGTATGAGGAGCATGAAAGAATTTTATCCGAATTGGAAAATGGGAACGAAGCGGCAGCTATAAAAGAAGTGGAAAACCATTTACAAAATGGTCGTAGAGTTCTCCTAGGAAATTAATAAGCAAAAATGAAAGTTAGGTTTGAACAAACCTAACAGATTTCAATTAAACCATAAAAAAGGGAATATCCCTCTAGCAGTTTTCACCGCTCGGGGAATTCCCTTTTTCTTGAAATTGATTTTAAATATTTACCGCTTCTTCACCAGATGCAAAATCTAATTCTGGCGGTCTCTTACTAAACATTTTCGTCAAAAAGACCAAGTAAATAAATCCTATGACAGCCCATATGGAACCTAGCCAAAGCGCATTTTTATCCAAATGTACAAATAGCCAGATTGTAAACCCGGCGCCAATCAATGGCATAACCAAGTGCATTATTACATTTTTAACTGTTCGCTGCTTCCCACGGATAAAGTAATGGACAATGACGGACAAATTAACGAATGTGAATGCGGTAAACGCACCAAAGTTAATAAATGAAGTCGAAGTAGCGATATTTAGTTTTAGCGCTGCCAAACACACGATACCAACAATGACAATATTCCACACGGGGGTTTTAAACTTCTGATGCAGATGTCCAAAAACTCGTTTTGGGAGTACAGCATCTCGGCCCATTGCATACAGAAGTCGGGATACACTTGCCTGTGCAGAAATTCCGCAAGTTATGGCACCGACACCGAATCCGGCAACAAAAATGGCTGATAGAATGTTCCCCCCTACAAACTTAACAATTTCAGCACCTGCCGAGTCTGTACTTGAGAAAGTCACACTCGGATGATACAATTGCCCGACATAAGATACAATAATAAATATCAAACCACATCCTAGTGTTGCTAAAATTGTAGCCTTCGGAATCGTACGGGCTGGATTGATCGTTTCTTCCGAAAGTGTTGAAATCGCATCAAACCCCAGAAAAGAGTAACAGGCAATCGATGCCCCCGACATAATTGTGGAGAATGAACTATGTGCATTGAAAAGCGGCAAGCTGGAAACAAGTTTACCGGTTCCAATTCCAGAAAGAATTCCTTTAATTGTAAGAATGATAAAAGTTGCGATTACTACGAGTTGAAAAATCATCAACCAAAGGTTTACATTCGTTGAAACTTTAATTCCAATAATGTTTAAGATGGTGCAAATCGCAACGATTGAAATCACCCAAACCCAGGCAGGAACCCCTGGTATGGCTGAGCCTAAGAAAGCTGCTGAAACAACACAAGCTGCCATTGGCAAGAAAAAGTAATCCAATAAAACAGCCCACCCGATCATAAAGCCCAGATGTGAACCAAATGACTTACGGGCGTATGTGTATGCCGATCCGGCCGTTGGATAGGCTTTTACCATTCTGCCGTAGCTATATGCTGTAAATAGCATAGCGACAAGTGCCACGATATAGGCAGATGTTGCAACACCATTGGTTGTTTGAACCAGCACCCCATATGTTCCAAAGACAACTGTTGGAGTCATATAAGCGATTCCAAATAGAACAACTGGAAGTAACGTAAGACTCCGAGCTAAAGAAACATTATTTTTATTCTCAGTTGCAGTGTTGTTATTACTCATCAATCCGTTTCCTCCCTATTTTTAATTTGAAGCTAATATGTTCATTGTCACAATCTATTGGCTTTTTTCTAAAATTTATTTTCAAATACTCCTGGGCTAATTTCACGAGATTCAACTTTAAATAAACGTCGTTCATTGAGATAATGATAGTCTCTCCTACTCTTTTCTACCAAGCTTGTATCAATCGTTGAAGAGATAACTTCTTCCTCATTTCCTGCTGCGACAACAATTTCACCGTATGGGTTTACGATTATACTTTCTCCCACAAAGTTATACTTTCCTCCAACCCCTACTCTATTTGCCATCGCTACAAAGATTTGATTTTCTTGTGCTCTTGCTTGAATGGCAACACGGTGAACCGGACCATATGGCGCCATATTCCCATTCGTTAAGAGAATTAATTCCGCACCCAGTCCAGCAACTGCACGGGCTGTTTCAGGAAACTCACAGTCGTAGCAAATGAGCAGGCCAACACGTGTATCACGCCAATTACAGGCCCTAAAGCAATTGCCTGTCTCAACCTTTTCCGCTTCTTCCATAAATAAATGGGTCTTTCTGTAAGAAAGCTGCAGCCCTTCAGGTGATACTAGAACCGTAGTGTTGTATACGCTTTCACCATCTCGTTCATATAATCCAGTAACAATTGAAGTATTAGCTTCTCGGGCTTGACGTTCGATATGTTTCATAATCGGTCCATTTATTGGTTCTGCTAGCTTTCTGGCAATATCTCTGGATGGAAATCCCATTGTAAAAGTTTCAGGAAACACAATAATGTCATGTGAGGCTCCATATTCCTTTATTACTGAATCCATTACTTGCAAATTTTTATCGACCTGCCCATCAGTGCAAACAAGTTGCGCTAATGCAATGTTCACGTTTCCCATAAAAATCTCTCCTTAATCTTCAAATAGATATTCCAAAATACTTGAACCACACCTTGATTGTTCAAGAAGATTCAATAATATAGAATGCAAGAATTGTGCCAATGCCCGGAAGTGCAAAAATTCAGATAAATATGATTAATTTAACCATTTGTTGACAAAAAATCATTCAAAAGTGAATGATGATTATTCGTTTTTGAATGATTTTAAGAAATCCAATTAACAATAATGTACTCAGCTGAAAACTTTATTAAAATTAACGAATAAATATCATCATTTCAAAGAGAATTATAGTTTTGCTTCTAATTTTTGTGTTATTTTTATTCAGATATGAATAATAGCTGTTTTCTATAACTTCTTTTAACTTCGATCCTAAGCCCAGTATGGTCATCAATCATTTAAATGGAACGGAACAGTCGATACTACAACATCTTTTCTATTCAAAAGAATGGTACGTATCCGAAACGCAGATTGATTGTGTAAGAGACGATGCCACCACTTGTGCGTGATAAATTCAGGTAATAACACGGTGATTTTTTTCTCATTGTAACGATACTCGACACGTCCAATAAATTCTATCAGCGGCTTTATTAATGTTCGATAACGTGAGACGACTACCACTAATCGAACATCAGGATTCCATTGTTCCCACTTTTCCTCCATTTTTTTTGCATCCTCCGGAGAAAAGGCAACATAAAAAGCTACGACATTAGGAGAAAGAGTTTTTGCATAGGCAACAGTTGATAAGACAACCTTATGAATACCGGCAACTGGAACAATAATGACAGTTTCCAAATAGGGAATGGGTTCCGTTAATTCGACTTTTAATTGTTTCGCTACACTTTCATAGTGCTTGCTTATTCTTGTTAATAAGAAAAGCAACGCTGGTGTAAGTAAAATAACAATCCATGCACCATCCAAAAATTTTGTAATACTAAAAATGGCTAATACTATAAATGTTACAAAAGCACCCAAACCATTAATGAATGATTTACGTTTCCAACCAGTGGATTTTTCTTTTACCCATTTTAGTACCAATGCGGATTGTGCAATGGTAAAGGATGAAAATACCCCGATGGCATATAAAGGGATAATCGCCTCAGTACGTCCCTTGAAAGCAATTAATAGAATACTTGCAAGTACACCTAATGTTACAATCCCATAGTGATATGCCAAACGATCTCCTCTATGACTAAACATCCGAGGTAAATTTCTATCTTGTGCCATTATGGATGCCAAGATTGGGAATCCATTAAAACTTGTATTCGCTGCCAACGTTAAAATTAACATGGTTACCAATTGAATAATATAATAGAATGGACCATGTCCAATAATGCTTTCCGCCAACATTGATAAAACGGATTTTGTACCTGTATTATCGGGTCTAATTCCATATACCATTGCCAGTAAAGTGATTCCGCCAAAAATAATGGCCAATAGGATTCCTAATAAAACCAATGTATTTTTTGCACTTTTTGCAGGCGGATTCCTGAAATTTGGTACAGAATCCGAAATGGCTTCAATTCCCGTTACAGCCGAACAGCCTGATGAAAATGCCTTTAATAAAACAAACCATGTTAATGTTTTTGGAAATGTACCAGGAGTCGTAAAATGATGGGCATTATGTACATTTCCCGTCACCCAATCAAATATTCCTTTCACTATTAAAATGAGCATGGAAAGAATAAATAGATAGGTTGGTATTGCAAAAACATTCCCTGATTCGGATGTTCCTCTTAAATTCATCCATACCATAAACCAAATCATGATTATACACAAAGGTACTGTATAATGTGACAACATCGGGTAAGCAGAGACAATTGCCAACACTCCGGCAGAAATAGATACGGCTACTGTTAGTGTATAGTCAATAAGTAAGGAAACTCCCGTTAAACGCCCCCAATTCATACCTAAGTTTTCTTTTGCTACCATATAGGCTCCGCCGCCTTGAGGATAGGCATCGATGACTTGTCTGTAACTGATGATTAGGATCGAGATTAATAATATGATTGCAATTGCAATGGGGATAGAAAAAGAAAATGCCGCTGCACCAACAGTAGCAAGTTCCAGCAGAATCATTTCTGTTCCATATGCCACAGAAGAAAGAGCATCTGAAGATAAGATAGGCAGAGCTTTCCATACCGGCATTTTTTCTGCATCTGCTTCACTTGTTTTTAATGGGCGACCCATAACAAGTCTTTTTAATGATAAAGAAGTCATTATTTTTCCTCCAGCTTTTGATCACTATTTTTCCACTTTGAAAAAAAATAGGGCTCCTCAGTAAGATATGAGTATAGACACTTTAACTCACAACTTTAGGAAGAACCCTACTATATTCTTATGAGAGAAGCTGCATGACATTTAATACGGACTCAGCTGATTGATCCAGGGCCTTCTTTTCCTGTTCGCTTAGAGGAATTTCGATGATCTTTTCGACCCCTTCCCCGCCTATCACAGTAGGGATACCTAAATAAAGATTTTGATATCCGTATTCTCCTTCTAAGTAAGCTACAGCAGGAAGAATTCTTTTCTTATCTTTTAGAAGAGCCTCAGCCATTTGAACAATAGATGCGGCAGGAGCATAGTACGCACTACCATTGCCAAGCAGATTAACAATCTCCCCTCCGCCTTTTCGTGTCCGTTCCACAATCGCATCCAATCGTTCTTTAGGAATTAATTTTTCCAGTGGGATTCCTCCAGCATAAGAATAGCGGACTAACGGAACCATATCATCCCCATGACCTCCCAAAACAAAGCCGGTTACATCTTCCACTGAAACATTTAATTCTTGAGCAACAAATGTATTAAAGCGTGACGTGTCCAATACACCTGATTGGCCAAAAATACGATTTTTAGGAAATCCGGTCGTTTTAAAGCAGACGTACGTCATGGCATCAACTGGATTGCTTAGAACAATCACAAAACTGTTAGGTGCAAACTCCCGTATGTTTTCGGAGACATCTTTGATAATGCCGGCATTAATCGATACCAAATCGTCACGGCTCATACCAGGTTTTCTGGCTACACCTGCAGTAATAATTACCAAATCAGCATCGCTGATATCAGCGTAATCAGATGTTCCCGTTATGTTCACATTGAATTTTTGGACAGGGCCTGCTTCAAGAAGATCCAATGCTTTTCCCATTGTTGGATTTGTTTGACTGGGTATATCAAGTAAAACGACATCCCCTAATTCCTTTTGTGCCAGCATTAAAGCCGTTGTGGCACCGGTAAATCCGGCGCCGATTACAGCAATTTTTCTTCTTTTGAATCCCATAACGATCCTCTCCTATACTACTTCTTCTTCTCTTTCTGGTTGAGCTCCTTTTCGATTGAGACGGATGTTGACTTCAGCATATGAACCTAAATGAGGTCCCTTGTAAGCACGTTTGGCGAAACCATAATACAGCATGACCACAAGTACCATAATCACTAAAAACGCTTTTCCTGTTGTATAGTGCATCGTATAGCTTCCAAATGTAACATCGTTTGGTGCAAGGACGAATAATACATCGAAAAAGACGATCCATAATAAAGCGATAATGTTGACAGGAACACTCCACTTCCCTAAATGCCATGGTCCATTATCCGCATCTGTCCAAACGCCTCGTGAAATGGCACGAAGCTTATAAATAATTGGAATAAGGTAAGAAGTATGCAGACCCATTACGGAAATAGCGGTAACTGCTGCATAAACGCCTGGCTGGATCCCTAACAACAGAGCTACAAAAACGGCTAAATAAATGGCCGGAGCAGGTGTTCGAAACTTCGCTGATACTTTTCCCCATAATGCTGAAAAAGGAAGTCCATTATCACGCGAAAAAGCATAAATCATTCTTGAAGAAGATGTGGTTGCTGCAAGCCCGCAAAACCACATTGCAACAGACACTCCCCAGGAAAGGAACGACCCGAATTTAGATCCGAGCCCCTGCTGTACTGCTGTCAAAAATGCATTAGGAGCAGCAGCTACCTCGGCCTGATTGGTAATCGAAAGAGTAACCATTCCAAGGAGCAAGAATCCAAAGATTCCGGAAAACACTACCGACAAATACACACCCCATGGAGCCCGAACGCGCGGATCGATTGTTTCCTCACTGGTGTGGGCGGAGGCATCATATCCGGTGATCGTCCATTGCGCCTGAAGAAGTCCGAATAAAAACGCTACACCGTATGGAATATGAAGACTGTTCGCTTGGGGTGAAAAAGTGGTATCAAATAAATAAGAAATGGAATGATGACTTGGTGCGAAAATTGCCAATGCACCCACAATGACAGCCACACCAACCATATGATAAACAGCAGAAATATCGTTTAGCTTCGCAACAAGATGTATTCCGAAATGATTTAAAAGCGCATGACTCAATAAAATCCCTGCACAAAGAAGGTTTACTTCTGTAGTAGTTGGATGTGTCCAAATCAAAGCGGAAGCAAATCCGGCCAAACCGAAGTCGATGCCGGCAAGTGTAGCGACTTGGCCGATTGTATTAAGAATGGCCGAATACCAGCCGGTGGTGCGGTTCCCAAGAATGGACGCCCAGTGGTACACCCCGCCTGAAGTAGGAATCGCGGAGGTTAATTCCGCCAGTGCAGCTGCCATAAACAAACAAAATAAAATTACCAATACCCAGCCAATTCCGACAATCGCAGGTCCGCCGTTTGTGAAGCCTACACCATAAAGCGTGACTCCCCCAGTCAGGATAGAGATACATGAAAAGGAAATGGCAAAGTTTGAAAAGCCTCCCATATCGCGCAACAGCTCTTGCTTATACCCGAAAGAATTTAAATCGTCTCCGGCCTCCCCTTTGGCACGTGCTGTCTTGATTCCCTTATTCGCTTTCATAAAAATTCCAACCATGACTGCCATTGTAACAATAAGTAAAATAATTCCGAACGCCAAGAACTTTCCCCCCTATATTTGACCAATTTTTATTCAAAAAAATCCCTATCCATATAGTTCGTTTCGAGATGTTTGTTTTTAAGCTTGATCGACCAAGTTATTCAAGATTCCTTCTGTCCTGTCTCGTTCACTTTCCCCTTGTTGATTGGATGAATCATCGGTGTCCGTTCCATCGCTAGCAGCTGTCATTCCTCGCTCTTTGCCGTCTAATTGGATATCCGATTCACTTCCTAAAGACTCAACCGGCAAAACGGAGTCCACGATTTTTCCATGCTTTTGGCCAGCTTCGGACTCGGAAACTGCTGCTGTTTGTCCTACGTCACTTTTTTTTTTACGATGGTATCTATCTCATCGAAAGGACGAGGGATGACGTGAGCTGAAATCAATTGGCCGACGCGCTGTGCGGCTAATTTTCCAGCTTCCACTGCAGCTTGCACAGCTCCGACATCACCTTCAACAAGGACGGTTACTAATCCTCCGTCAATTTTTTCCTGATTCACTAATGATACGTCTGCTGACTTGATCATTGCGTCTGCTGCTTCAATGGATCCGATTAATCCTCTTGTTTCAATCATTCCTAATGCTTTCCCCATTTATGTCACCTGCTTTCCACGTCTATAGAATCAACGATGCCAATGATTACTGCGTCTATAGGTAAATCCTCGTTTTTAAAGATAAAACGTGCTGCACTTCCACTTGTCACTATGACACGATCACCAATCCCCGAACCAATACGGTCGGCTGCAATCAAAAAAGTTTCGCTTGGCGATCCCTGTGGGTCCTCTAATTGTACAAATAAAAATTTAAGTCCTGTTAATCCGTCTTCTTTTCGAGTTGCCCATACATTCCCCGTCACTCTACCGATTTGCATTATGATTGCCCCTCAAAATCGACTCTTAGTTTGATTCCTCTATCTCTGGCGATATCTTTAGCCAAAGAAGTAATAATGGTTTTGGAAGAAACACGAATTTCCGTTGTGTTTAGGCTCTCTATGTCCTTTTCCGTTAATACTTTACGGTCGTAACGAAACTCGGAAGGACGTATTGACTCGACCTGATCGAACCAAACCCCAAATTCCATCAATTGATTTTTGTACCGTATGAAATGAGCACGGTAACGCCTGACTCGTTCCGGAACTTCCATGATTTCTTGTTTTGCTAGCCAATCAAAATCTTCAGAGGGTTCAAATAAAACTGGGCAGCCCTTGTGAAGGGCTTTTGCAAGGAGCTTACTTCCGGGGGTATCCGTTAGTCCCATCGCTCCCCGAGCCAGCATATCCTGGCTTACATCCAAAAAAGCGAGATACTCAAAGTCAGATTGTTCTTCCAGAATGCTATCAGGAGAGTTATACACTTCAACCTGCCAGTGAACTTGCAATTTTGAGAGAATGTACTCCAGCTTTACTTGATTGTTTGTCCCATCATTTACTAGTAAAAGTTTTGGCTTCTCCTGCAATCTGGCCAGCACTTCATGAATAATTTTCTCTAGTGCTCCTTGATTGATTCTCATCCTTTTTCACTAGGAATAGAAAGGATTCCTTTATCTCCCGTTACAGACAGTGCAGCATTTGCTTCGTCCGTATCAATGTGCATTTCCAATTGATAGCGGGGTGAAACCCGAATTAACACTTTGTCAAATAAAAGCGGACGCTTTCCTTGCACCTTAACCTGAACAAATTGTCCATTTTGAACTTGAAACTGCTCAGCATCACTCGGCGCCATGTGAATGTGGTTTTGAGCGATAATTAATCCCTCCGTAAGATAAATACTCCCCTTTGGACCCACAATCGTTGCGGGCGATGACCCTTTTATATTGCCCGATTCTCGTAAAGGGGGATTTAACCCCAATTTCACAGAGTCCGTTTTACTCACTTCAATCTGCGTTCCACCTCGGACGGGCCCGAGAATACGAACTCGTTCAAGACTTCCTTTAGGGCCAACCACGGTTACGGTTTCGTTTGCGGCAAATTGGCCAGGCTGGGAGAGATCCGATTTTTTTGTCAACTGATAATTTGTTCCAAATAGAATCTCGAGATGCTCTTGGCTTAGATGAACATGGCGGGCAGAAACGCCAATCGGGATTGAAGGCGTTTCTGCAGCTTTTTCCATTTCTTTTATAATCTTTTCAACAATTGCTTGAATGACGTGGGAGTTCATGCCCCTTCCCCCTTACTTTCATTACTCACCCTGAATTTTTGGTAAAATGCTCTCCAATTCGTTATGAGGACGTGGAATCACATGTGTCGATAATAGTTCACCAATACGTTCAGCTGCTGCAGCACCTGCGTCAACTGCCGCTTTAACAGCTCCTACATCTCCGCGTACAAGTACCGTTACTAAACCGCCGCCAACATGAACTTTCCCAACCAAATGAACATTTGCAGCCTTTACCATTGCATCTGCAGCCTCAACGGATGCAACCAATCCTTTAGTTTCAATCATTCCTAATGCAGTAAGTTCTCTTGACATATTATTTTCCTCCTAAAATTTGAATGTAGTAGTTTATGTTTTGAATCTTTTTACATTTGAGCCAATACTTTGGTTACCATTTCGGTAATCGATTTCTGATCTAATTGGGTGCCTTTTCCTACACCTGCAAGGACCTTTTCAACGACGGATTGGATTTGATGATCCGAAATGGATGCACGTTCCGCCACTGCCGTCATTTTCGATTTAGGAACGTCGATATCCTTTGTGCCATAGGCAAGACGTTTAATATTGATTAAATGTTCGGCGCTGATATTGTCACCCGTAATGTTTCCGCCAAATGATCCGCAACCAAGTGTGAGAGATGGTTTTAGCCCTGTTGTTCCGCCAACAGCCCCGATTGAGGATGGCGTGTTGACCAATAATCTTGATACAGGCATTTGCAGCGAAAATCTTCGAATCACCTGTTCATCGGTCGAATGAATTGCTAATGAATGGCCTCGCCCGCCCAGTGCTAGAAGGAGGTCACAAACGTTATGTGCTTGTTTCTCCCCATCAACTGTATAAAACGGAAAGATAGGTGCAAGCTTTTCAATCGCAAAAGGAACTCCTTTTCCCACTTCTTCTTCTTCAGCGATCAAAATGGTTGTATCATCCGGAACATCAATTCCAGCCATTTTTGCAATGACAGATGCGTATCTGCCGACGATTTTTGGATTTAGCTTTCCAGGTGCCGTTACAATCACCTTTTCAACTTTTTGTTTTTCCTCATCATTTAAGAAATAAGCCCCATGGTTCTTAAATTCGCGAATGGCCACCTCCCGGATGCTGCGGTCCACCACCAATGCTTGTTCTGTAGCACAAATGGTTCCATTATCAAATGTTTTACTGTCAACAATCCGCTTGACAGCCTTTTTGATATCTGCTGTTTTCTCGATATAACATGGAACGTTACCCGGTCCTACACCATAGGCTGGTTTTCCGGAAGAATACGCGGCTTTTACAAGTGCACCGCCTCCTGTTGCCAGGATCAGGTTGACATCACGATGCTTCATCAATCCTTGCGTAGCATCCATTGTCGGGCTTGTAATCCAGCCAATGATTCCCTCGGGAGCACCTGCTTTCACTGCGGCCTCAAGGCAAATTCTCGCTGCCTCCACCGTGCACCCTTTCGCAGATGGATGCGGGCTTAAGACGATGGCATTTCTTGTTTTTAAAGCAATTAAACTTTTAAAAATAGCACTTGATGTCGGATTCGTTGTCGGTACAATCCCAGCAATCACACCGAAGGGACTGGCAATCTCCACTACTTTATCCTTTTTGTTCTCCCGGATCACACCGACCGTTTTTGTCTCCCGAATCGATTGCCACACACCCATCGAGGCTACTTCGTTTTTGATAGCCTTATGCTCGGCTACCCCCATACCTGTTTCTTCCACTGCCATCCTCGCGAGCTCGTCTTTTCTTGCAAAGGCGGCTTTTGCAGCTGCCTCCACAATCCGGTCGACCTCTTCTTGTGAAAATTCTTTGTATTTTGTTTGTGCTTCTTTTGCTTTTTTAACAGCTTCTCTCATCTCCTGGAGTGAGAGTAGGTCTTGATCAAGTTGCATTTGATCTGCTCCTTTCTAGGTTAATACGCGATTGGGTTGCGGGCAATCTCCATAATGCTTTGCCGAAAGGCGTCAGCTGCAGCACGGCAGGCTGACTGGGTTCCCGTTAAAAGTCCGCCGCCGAAGTTTGTTTCAGAAGGCGGGCCGTAAAAAGCCGCTAATTGAACATCTGCTGCTTTCAAAGCGGCATCAAGACCATACATCGCTTCTAATGGAGGTGCAATCAGGTATGCCAGAGGAGCACCTTCGTCAATATTGGCAAGCTTCGATAAATAACTTCCCGTCCTCGCAACAACATGAGCATACAATGAATGGGTTCCTTCAGGATTGAGAGCCTCGAAATAGGCTTCATTTTCAATGACATGTCTTGCAGCCTCGATTCCACTAATCACCTCATCCGGAAAAGGGCCGGCGATGATGCCAATAAACTCTCCTGATAATGGACCAGATGCATGACTTGCCCCGGCATAAAACGACTTCGCATACACTACTTCGACATCTGCCCGTTTCGTCGCTTCATCCATTGCCGTATAGCCCACGTCATCGATGGTACAAGTGAGAATCGCCAAACTTCGCTGATGCGGTTTTAGTTGAAAGGGCTGAGCAAGTGCCAGATCGGCATTAGGGATGATCCGAACAGCTAAAACCTCTGCTTTTATCGGTTGCAACTTCATCGATTCCATCCCTCCTAACTTTCTTTTCGAACCAGTGAGACACCGCTCGCCTGGTACTTTAAAATCTTTTGCACAACACTTCCCAGATAGGCACCCGCCTCCACCGGCGGAATCCCGCCTGAATGAATGTTGGAAATAACCATTCGGTCCGCTTCAATCGTGCCTCTTCTTGGCATGTAACAGAGATAAGCACTGAGAGATTCAGAGCTTACTAGCCCCGGACGTTCACCGATAAATAGAATGACCACTTCAGGCTCTAACACCTCTCCGACTTCATCCATGGAAGCCACTCTGCCTTTTTCAATATAAAAAGGTGTTCCATACTCAATCCCTAATTGGTCAAGCGACTGCAAAAACGATAGATAAACATCCTCAAGGTTCTTTTCGATTGCTTGAGAGCTTAGCCCGTCGGAAGCAATAATTTGGACCTTCGGTTGAAATTGGCATTTTTCACGGATCGTCCTTTTCGCATCCTCCGATAGTTTTCTTCCCAGGTCTGGCCGGCGGATATATTCTTCTTTATGATCGACCATTGTACTAACGGAAAAGAGATTAAGAGATTCGAGCAGCTCCTGTTGAACACTGCCATACACCGCATCCACAGCTGCTCCATGGTCCAGACGGAACCGAAGCCATGTCTCTGTTTTAGGGCGAAGCCCAGCGCGCCCAATTCCGATCCTTGCCGGTGTTTTTGCGATCGACTCCTGCAAAACTGTCGGATTACATGGGGAGTCGACGCCAACATTCGTTTGCAGCTCAGGAAGAATGGCATCCTCCGCCGCCTGACAACATTTCGTGTTAATTTCACGGATTTCTACATGATTCCAAAGCTTGACCAAGCCTTCTGAACCTGCGGCCGGTTCCGCAGTTTCCAGTGTACCGGGGTCAGTAATCTTATAATTATTATCAGTTGATAAGTGGTCCCACAGTTTTACCATTCCGGCACCTGTATCGGATGAAACGCTAGCCGTTTTTTCATCTTGTGATTTTCTCATTTTCTCTACAATTATTCTGGTTATCGACTCGATTAATTCTGTGTCCATCCTCTCACCTCCTTACTTATGAAAAAGGGTTAAATCCCCTGCACGGGATGTGAGTTTGCCGTCTTTCATAATCCCGACATTCTCAAGCCAAGCTTCAAACAATGGTGCAGGACGGCGATTCAGCGTCTGGCGTAATGTAGCCACATCATGATAGCTGAGAGATTGATAGTTTAGCATGCAATCATCTCCCATTGGTGCAGCTATGACAAAATTAACACCTGCAGCCGTAAGCAGCACCCCTAAATTTTCTATGTCATTTTGGTCGGCACGGATATGGTTCGTGTAACATATATCCACGCCCATTGGGATTCCGTGCATCTTGGCCATAAAATGGTCCTCAAGTCCGGCACGAACCACCTGCTTGCTGTCGTATAAATACTCTGGTCCAATAAACCCGACAACCGTATTCAAAATATATGGATCATACCGTTTGGCAAAACCGTAATTCCTGGATTCCAAGGTCACTTGATCCATTCCAAAATGGGCTTCCGCAGACAATTCCGACCCTTGACCTGTTTCGAAATATAAACGCTGCGGACCTGCTGAAGTTCCTAGTTGACGGATCATTTGATTTGCCTCATCCAACAGCGAAGCGGTAATCCCGAACGATTTATTAGCTGCTTCCGTTCCAGCAATACTTTGAAAAATCATATCGGCCGGAGCTCCCTGCTCAATCGCCTTCATTTGTGTGGTGACATGCGCCAGCACACAGTTTTGGGTTGGAATCTTCCAATCTTCGATAAAATCATGTGTTGCCTGCAATAAGCGTTTTACACTTTCAACAGAATCATCAACAGGATTAATCCCGATGACTGCATCGCCAATTCCGTAAGAAAGGCCCTCTTTTAATGAAGCAAGCATCCCTTCCACACTGTCTGTCGGGTGGTTGGGCTGCAGCCGGGAGGCGAGTGTGCCTTTATGGCCGATCGCGATATTGCATTTCGTGATAATTTCTAATTTATTTGCGGCATGAATCAAATCCAAATTAGACATCAGTTTTGTGACTGCCGCAATCATTTCGCTTGTAAGCCCGCGGCTTAAGCGGAACAGATCCTCTCCTGTTGTCGTATCATCAAGGATATATTCCCTAAGTTCGGCAATGGTCCAATTTTGAATTCTGCGATAGGCAGGTTCATTTACCTGTTCCTCAATAATCCTTGAAACTTCATCTTCCTCTGCAGGAAGAAGCGGATGATTTCGAATATCACTGACTGTTATATTTGCCAAAACCTGCTTGGCTGCAATGCGCTCCTGAACGGATTCCGCTGCAATTCCAGCCAGACGGTCTCCGGATTTTTCCTCATTCGCTTTCGCAAAAAGCTCTGTCAAGTTAGAAAATTGATAAACTTGACCGAGCAAACGAGTCTTCATAATCATAAATTGATGCCTCCTTCCTATGAATGAAATGCTAGCGTTTTAATGACGACGGGAACTACTTCTGATTGCAGCTTATTGCCGATATCTAAATAATCTCCTTGCTCAACAAGGATTTGATCAATACAGATTACATCCCGGCCAGACTGTAATGTTTGCAACGTTTGGCCGAGGACCTTTGCCAAATCATCTTCAAGCACAATAACAATAGGGTTCGACTGGTTTGGCTGGAGTTTATAGGCCTCAAGTAGCCAATTCCCTAGTTGCTGAACATCCCTGAATCGAAGAAAAGGAAGTCCCGTTACATATAATGCAAAGTTTTTTCCTTCAAGGGACGGATCGTACACTTGGATAGCCTGCTGGATTGCGTTCTTCACTTTGCTCGATCCATCCTCCAGATTTTGATTCATATCAAGTTGATAGACTGGAAGGTTTTTCAACGGCAATCTTGCGGCATCCACCTGGATCGTTGCCCCGCTGATATGGGTGGTTTGGGTACCTGCGCCAAGTACCGTTGCCCTGACTGTTTCAACCGGGGGAATCCACTCCCAGCTTTGTAGCTCCTGATTATCCTGTAGAGCCTTTGCTAAATAGACCCCTATATCTGTGTAAGAACCTGATAATGGCTCATGCCCATAAATGCATTCACTTACTCCGCCGGAGAACATGATTTGATCAATTGGAACCTCCCAATCGGGCGGATGTCCAAGCAGCAATACTTCGTCCTCTTCTGTTATTTTACGTTGTAAAATATGCACCAAAATCCTTGCCATTGCCCTTGTTACAGGGCCTATGAAATCAAGCGATACCATATCGCCAGCTTTAACAGATAACCCAAAAGCCTTCAATAATTCCCGTACAGGAGCGGAAACATTTTTCACCCTGTCGTGCTCAAATTCGATCAGGCGTCCCCCAATATGAAGAGTGCAAGTTCCTCGTAATATTCCAGCTTGATAGACGGCAATATTCGCTGTTCCGCCGCCAATATCGATATTGGCAATCGTTTTTCCCGTTTCCTTTGAACGCTGAAACGCACCGGAGCCTTTTCCTGCGATGATTCCTTCTAAATCAGGTCCGGCAGTGGCTACCAAGAACTCTCCGGCTTCCTCTGATAAAAGATGAAGCATTTCTTCCGCATTCTGTTTCGTTGCTGTCTCCCCTGTTATGATAATGGCGCCTGTTTGAATATCCTGCGACCGAACACCAGCTTTTTGATACTCCTGTGCAACAAGCCGAAGAACCGCTTTCATATCTATTAATGTATCGTTTAAAAGAGGTGTCCGGTAAATGGAACTTTTGTGAATGATTTCTTTATCCGTAATTTCTATTCGAGGTACGTGGGTTGTACCGGCTGTGTTCACAAGTGTAAACCGGCTTAATATCAGCTTCGTCGTACTGGTCCCAATATCGATCCCGGCACTAATGATTTGCTCATTTTTTTTCAAGAATTCCACCTTCTCTCACAGAAAACGGCGCCTAAATAACGATCATCGATCGATATTTAGGCGCCGTTGCCTGATTGTATGCATTTGAATTAAACATCCGTGACATCGGATTCCAATTTTCGATGAAGAAGAATCGAATCTGCTACTGCCTTCATTGTTTTTCCATAGTTCATACTATGGGACCTTAACATTTTAAAGGCCTGTTCTTCACTTACCTGGTAGACTTCCATTAAAATTCCTTTGGCCCGTTGAATCACCTTTTGGTCCTGAATTTTTTCATCCATTTTTTTAATGTCCATTGCCAAAGTCTCCAACCGTTTCGCTTGCGCCAAGGCAATTTCGACGGCCGGAATCAGGTCCCTTTCTGAGACTGGCTTAACCAGATAGCCAAGGATATGGGCATTTTTCGCTTCTTCCACTAAGTCGCGTTCACTGTATGCCGTTAAGAGAATAGACGGGATTTGGAATGCTTGATAAATGATCCGGCTTGCTTTAATTCCATTCATTTTCGGCATTTTGATATCCATGACGATTAAGTCCGGCTTGTGAACGGAGGCCAATTCAATGGCTTTATCACCTGAATTTGCTTCGGCTACGACTTCGTAGCCGGCTTCTATTAACATTTCTTTAATGTCCATGCGTAAAATGGATTCATCTTCCACTACCATCAATCTATATTTGCTCATGTCCATTCAATCCTCTCTATCAGGGAATGTAACCCATGCCTTTGTCCCTTGAACGCCTTGCTGCAGAAACTCAAAAGTCCCATTTAAATCGTAGCTGGTAAGATTTTTTACAATCTCAATTCCTAAATGGTCCGTTTCGATAGCAGGGTCAATCCCATTGCCATCATCGATCACACCAAGTTCAATGAGTTCCCCATTGCGCTTAAAATGAATCGTGACATTGCCGGTGGACCGCCCAATAAATGCATGCTTCATGCAGTTTTGAATCAATTCCGTTACAATGAGGGCCAGTGAAACTGCTTTGGACGAATCCAACTCAATTTCCTCTTCTGTACATAGGTTTATGGCGACTGAACAGTTTGGCTGGTATGGATAAAAAGCTTGACCTGTTGTTACTTTTTTAATGATCTCAACCATATTTACCTTTTCAATTCCGCTGCTTGACAAGACATCATGAACAGCTGCAATACTTGCGATTCGGTTAAGGCTTTCTTGATATAATTGTTTTGTTTCCTCCGGTACACCGCGTCTCATTTGCATGCGGAGCAAGCTTGCCACCGTTTGTAAATTATTTTTGACTCGGTGGTGAATTTCCTTAATGACAACCTGATTCACCATCAACTGTCGCTCCTTATCACGTAAATCTGTAATATCACGAATATAGAGGAGCATTCGTTTCGAATCCGCCTTTTTATTTAGTAAACAAATTGAACGGAGAATAAAAACCTTATCCATGCTTCTCACTTCGCGTTGTGTAATCCCCCGATGTGAAAAATCTGTCTGATCGATAAACGGTAAAACCGTTAAGATGTTTTGATTCGTTAATTTCTTGGGCTTAATGAGGCTATATTTATTGATTAATCCCATTGCAAAGCTATTTGCATACTGTATGATACCATCTTCCCCTAATAGGATTAGGGCCTCTTCAAGATAATCCGGAATCATTTGATCCTTTAAAGCGATATCCCAGGTCCGGCCAAATTCCGCCGTCGTTTCTGATAACAGGGCAAGTTCCTGCTCCTGCTCGACCTGCTGGGTTACGTCAGTTTCCAAGATTAATAGTCCAATTGTCAATCCGGCGTCATTTTTAATAGGAGTGACATTTTGACAAACATGCAACCCTTCATGTGTTAACGCACGATTCATTAATGCCGGTTTTCCGGTTCGATACGCTTTAAAAACCCCTGGTTCATAGGTTGATAAAATCTTTTTCCCAACAACCCGATAGCGGTATAGCGAGGGAACCGTCGTTGGTACTGCCTCCGCTACCACAATCGCTGTTTCGGGATCATTGGTGACACAATCGATAAAAACATTCCCTTGGGCAAGATCTGCAATCATCTGCAGTGATTTACTTTTCTCAACAATTAGCTCAACATCTTTTTCTGACAATGAAGTAAACTTTTTGCATAGACTTGAAATTTCTTCGTTTATTTCGATCATGTTGTTGATGCCCCTTCAGATAAAAAAGGCACCAATCTACATAGACCTTCTATGTGGATAGGCGCCTTTGCCTATATTCCTATGAATTTGTTTTATATTATTATATTACAAAATTTTCAGTCATTTGAAAAGGCTTTCTTTAAAAAAAAGACACAAATTTTTCACTTTTTCATAGTAATCCTTCATTTCTTTATAAGAATTGCACGAAACAAACCCCTTTATTTCTTCCATACCTTGTTGTGTAAAGGCTGATGATACAACGATTGGTCCTTGAATCATTGATTTCTTTAATTTAGAGATGGCTGCTTCAACATCTGCTTGCTCAGAATCTGCCTTCGTTACCACCCCAATCGCCAATTTAGGGATCCCTGAAGAAAAGCCCGGAGGAAAAGTTACCCTTTGATTGGTTGCATCCTGAATAAACAATACATGCGTAACTTCAAGGGCTGTAACCATAATCGATTTATAAAATAGAGGATTTTCTACGTATTCACCAGGTGTATCCACAATCCAGTCATAATAATGAAGGGTCTGTGTTTTCACTGCATCCACTTTTCGTCCTAATAGAGCGTTTGTTAAAGTTGATTTCCCTGCACCTACTGACCCAATCAGCATCGCACGATTAGACGTTGTAAACATGTTTCCGCCTCCTATGACTTCGTAATAGCAGCAGGGGTATACCCAAGAGTTTCTGATAAAAATTGATTGATTCTTCCCATCGCCATATCGACTTCAGATACACTGCCAACTAAGACCAGGCTTCCCGTGAAGCGATCCAGAAAACCAATCGTCACATTGGCTGCCTTGGTGGCTAAATCTCCTGCTATAATGACAGTTTCACTGGGAGTCAAGGTTAAAATTCCAATCGAACCCGCACTTTGTATTCCTAATTTTTCAAAGAGCACTTCATCTGGATTGGCAATCAAATGGCTCAAGGTAACTTGCTTCCCGGGGACAAATTCTTGTATAAAACGTTGTTTTTCTTCAGACATCAAAAGTACCTCCTAACAAAAGAAAACCCACTTCCAATAGGAAATGGGCTTCGTTGCCGTAGATTTTTTTATTTCATTATATCATAGTTTTAAAAAAGTTTATTTCGAATTTTTATTTTTTTTAATCCTTTCTGATTCATTGCAAATAAATTTTAATTTAAACCATGAGTTAGATTGGAAAAATGGACAAAACAAGGGAAACGACGATCATAATCACAGTTGAACCGCAGGCCCATTTAAGAATCATGCGCTGCAAGTCTCCGAAATCTTCTCCAACCATTCCTACTAATAAATAGGTGGAAGGTACTAAAGGACTTAATAAATGCACCGGTAATCCCATCAGTGACGCGCGGCCAACCAATGCCGGGTCTATACCGAACCCGCTGGCAGCTTTTGCAAGTAAAGGTAAAATTCCGTAATAGAAAGCATCATTGGACATAAAGAAGGTAAACGGCGCGCTAATAATCGCTGTAATTAGGGCAAAATGGGAGCCAAAAGTTGCCGGGATATGAGAAATCATTGTATGGGCCATGGCATCGACCATTTTGGTCCCCGTAAGGATACCAGTGAATATACCAGCGGCAAATACCATTGACACAACCGATAAAGCATTATCGGCATAATGCATGATTCGTTCTTTTTGTTCTTTAAGATTTGGATAATTAATCGTAATAGCAATGGCAAATCCAATCATAAACAAGACAGTGGTAGGCAGCAATTCCTTAATAAGGGCAAATAAGAGCAGAATTGTTAATAAATAGTTAACTACAATTAACTTCGGACGTTTGAGGTATACATCCGCTGTAGTAGCTGCTATCTCGGCCATTGTTTGAACATCAATTTCCAAAACGCCTATGCGCTTACGCTCTTTTCTTCCAAGGCTGTAAGCCATAAATAAGACAAATAACACTCCACCAATCATGCTAGGAATGACCGGTGTAAAAACATCTCCCATTTCAAGATGTAAGGCAGTCATGACCCTGGCAGTCGGGCCTCCCCATGGAAGAAGGTTCATGACACCTGAAGCGGATACGGCGATTCCAGCCAGTACTAATGGTTTCATGCCAATCCGTTTATACAATGGAAGCATGGCAGAAATCGTGATCATATAGGTAGTGGTCCCATCACCATCAAGTGAGATTAATAATGCAAGAATGGCGGTTCCAATCGCGATTTTTACAGGATCCCCTTTTACGAGCTTCAAAATGGTAGAAATGATAGGATCAAATACCCCGGCATCGATCATGATTCCGAAGAAGAGAATCGCAAACAGGATCATGATTCCTGTAGGTGCCACACTTTTTATACCTTCGAGCGCCATTGGCCCCATATCTTTTCCGAATCCGCCTATTAAAGCAAATACAATCGGCACTACAATTAAAGCTATCATTGCAGACAAGCGCTTGGTCATAATTAAGACCATGAAAACAATAATCAATGAAAATCCTAAAATAGTAAGCAACATCTTCACCCCTTTTGTTTGTAAATTAATAATAATCAAAATATTCCAGGGTGAAAACGTTTGCAAAATAATGTTCTTTTTGTAAATAAAGATCAATTTTGTACATTTTGTTCACAAAAAAAGTTCAATTTAACTATGTGAATATTTCAACTCTTTGGCATTATTTTTATCAGTACTGTACCTAACTCTTGATCATATAATAATAAGAGGTGATTGAAATGGATGAATATCTTCAACAAACATTTGATATCGGTTTTTTGAAAATTGGTGGGATGACCAATAGTGGTGTTCTGCAAATTGGTTGTGGCGCTCTAAAAGCTGAGCGAGTTTTTCCTGTTGGATATACTACAGTTGGATCTACATTAGTTCCCCTAACAGGCCCTCCAGAATTTGCTGTCCCATTACAAGCACCAGTACGTCCGAAGAAATAAAAAATGGGTCTTAATAAACCTTTTATGAAATAGGATAATATTTTCGTTCCGGCCTCCCGACAATTCCATATACTAATTCCGCTTTGGCTTCGTGAATGGAAGATAAGTACTCCAAATAACGCCGTGCCGTAATTCGGGAAGCCCCCATTTCATTTCCCACTTCTTCAGCAGAAAGTCCATGGTTGTTAACCTGGAGGACATTTTTCACTTTTCCAAGGGTAATATCATCAATTCCTTTCGGCAGCCCAATGTCCTTTACCGCTTTTTCTATCTTTTTATTTCCAAAAAGCAGGTCAACATAGTCCTGATCAATCTCGTGTTTTGAAGATAACAGGGAGTGTTTTTTTATATAATCCATCATGACTTTGTTAAACCGTTCCCTGTTTACCGGTTTAATTAAATAGTTCTCTACACCGTATCCAAGTGCTTTTTCAATGAAAAATTTTTCTGTTGCTGCTGTAATCATAATGATACTTACGTTTGGGAAACGCTCTCGAATGATGGGAAGCAAATCAGAACCCAGCATGTCAGGCATATAAACATCCAACATTAATAACTCAGGTTTTTTTTCCTGTAGGATCTGAAGCGTTTGTTCTCCATTCAATGATTTCCCTACCACCTCGATCTCATTGAATTTTTTTAAAAATTTTTCATGGATATCAGCAACACGGAAATCATCTTCTGCAATTAAAGTTCTAATCCTATCCAAGTAATTGCCTCCTCTCGTTTTCTTTAGGGAGATACACCGTAAAGATTGTGCCATTGTTCTCGTCACTTTGCACTTCCATCATCCCATTCATTTCTAGGACTGATTCTTCCACATTTGCCAGGCCAAATCCCCTCTGCTCCGTTCCATTTTTCGATGTATATCCCCTTTCAAAAAGAAGTGGGATTTCATTCTCCTGTATTCCTTTTCCATTGTCGGAAATCTCAAAAATAATATCACTGCCAATATCAGTCGCAAAGAACTTTACGACAGGAGATTCCAACCCATAAACCGCTTCAAAGGCATTATCGATTAAATTTCCAAGGATGACAATTAAGTATGAAAGTTTAATATGTGAAGGCAATGCCTCTAAATAGCTTTCTGGTATAATTTCAAACTTTATTTTCTTTTCGGAGGCTTTTCCCAATTTTCCTAACAGGATCGCCTGGACCTTTGTATCTTTCATATTTTTAAACACAACAGAATTTTGAAAGTGTAAAACCTGTGTTTCCGTTTCAATCATTTCGATCGCCTGCTCATATTCCCCAAGCTGAAGCAAGCCCATTAACACATATAGTTTATTGGTAAATTCATGCGTTTGCGCACGCAGGTCATCGGAATAACGTTTTACCTCTGACAGGGTGTTGACCATTTGTTCAATTTCCGTTTTATCACGAAAAGAGGCAACCACTCCGCTTATACCGGTACCGTCGAAGAGTGGGGTGCAGTTGACAATAACGGTTTTGTCCTTCCAAACCGTTTCTTTATCCACATGTGGAATTCCTGATTGTAAGACTTCATCTATATATTTGGAGGGAAAAAGGCCATCTACCTTTAAATGACGGACAGATCCCTTTATATTTAAAAGTCGTTTCGCAGGCTGATTCATTGTCGTAATGAATCCATCTTTATTCACAGCTAAAATCCCTTCTTTGACCCCATGAATGACCGCATTCTTTTCTTTATAAAGAGCGGCAATTTCATAGGGTTCAAGCCCCATTGTGTCTTTGCGGATATTGCGTCCCAGCAGAATGCTGCAAATGAGGGAGATGAAAACCGCAAAGAAGGATACAAGCAGGACCTTGTAGAGGTTATCCATAATTTGATGGCGGACGTCTTCCAGGAGAAAACCTACCGAAACAATTCCAATGATCTCTCCCTTTTTGTTAAAAATGGGAGATTTTCCTCTGATCGAAGGGCCGAGTGTCCCCTTTGCCTGAGAAACATAAAATTCACCTTTGGAAATAGCCCTTTCGTTATCTCCCCCTGTCATTTTCTTCCCGATCAACGATTGAACAGGGTGTGAGTATCGTATTCCTTCCTTGTTTCCCACAACGACAAATTCAGCACCCGTTTCTTTGCGAACCTTTTCGGCTATTGGCTGAATCGTTTTGGATGGATTCTTAGTTTGGAGGGAATCGATAATAGGTGGTATCAATGATACCGTTTTTGAGATTTCCAATGCCATCCGGCCTTTGTTTTCCTCAATTTGTTTACTTTCCATATAGCTGAAAAATACCGTCAAAAGCAAAACCAACAAGAATCCTAATGATAGAGTAAGCCCGAATATTTTGGTTTGAAGTGAAATTCGTTTCGTTTTCAGGCTGCATCCCCCCATAGTGAACCTTCGAAATAATCAAAATCTATTATACCTTTAAATATAGTTTTTGAGTTCCATCAATTTTTTCCTAAAATCGGTAAAATTAAAAGAAAGACCCAAGTAAGAAATTGGATATCTTCACCTGAGTCTGCATTTATATTTTTTTGGTTTCGATAAAGTTTTGATCAATCACAATAAAACTCACATAAACAATGCTGAAATTTAATAAACGACAACCGGTTCATTTTGACTCAGATTGTCATACACAGTTTTCATTGCACTGCTTGGGGTGTTAACGCAACCGCCAGACCCCTGTGTTAGATAGGCGGTGCTTGACCAGTTACTGCGCCAACTTGCATCATGGAAGCCACAACCACTGAGCGTGAAGGGGGCCCAATATTGTACCTTAACGTGATAATTCAGATTCCCTACTTCACTGCCCTTCAAGATGGATGGTGATTGTTTATACTCGATATACCATACTCCTGTATGGGTGTCTTGATTAACACCGTGCCAGCCAGTAACCACAGGAGTTGTTACAACCAATTTTCCATTTTTATAAAGCCAAATCCGTTGTTCCTTTATCGACACTTCCGCATACGTATCGCCGATGCCATTGTTCGTCGTATTAAGATAGCCGATTCCATGATGATTCCACCCGATGCCGTAAATAGTAGAGGCAGTTAACGATTCTTCTCCTTTCGTAAAGGCATCCTTAATCCGATTAGATTCTGCTGCCACATCAAGCGCCCATCCATAGGATACCCCTTTGACAGATATGACCGAACCAGAATGGGTCGTAAACGGATAATTTTTATTTAATGTCGATTGATTTTCATTAATTTGTTCAATCTTATTTTTAATACCCCCGGTATCAAAAATATACTGCATATCTTTTGATAAATAAGCATTTTTTATTAATTCGTCAGCTCTTAAGGAATAAACTTGGTCCTGGACCTTATAATCAACGGTCCGCGCTGCAAGTTCTTGCAGCATTCCCTCTTCCTTTTTTACAATCGGACTGCTCTCATTGATTGGTTTCTTATAAACCGGGTATAAATGTATTTCACTCTTATATTCTTGTTTCTGAAATTGCTTGACTAGACTCGCTACATCATACTGGTTTCCTGCAATACTTTTCGTGATCATGACTTTACCCTGGACCAAATGGGCTATGGCATCTTGGGGTGCTTTTCGGATTCTTCTTAAGGAGCTTTTCTTTTAATTGTTCTTCCAATGCTTTGAATGGAGATGAATCGTTGATTGGCGTCAAGGAATAATTTCCTGCCCTTGAGGTAGGGAAAAACGTCCACTGTTTATGCTGCAGTGTCCTAATATTAGATAAATCTTTATCAGTAAATACATTTTTAATATTTTTCCCATCTAAAATGAGCTTTTGTCCGACAAAGATATTGTTTTTTAATACAGTTGAATTTAGCTTTGTTAATGCTTGTTCCGCTGTTAATCTACCGACATTTATATCATTTATCGTTATATCTGAATTAAACCGGGTAGACTGATAATAGCAGAGACCCGCCAATACTACCGCTATTGTCAAAAAACTGCAGATCATCCATTTCCATTTCACTCCCGATTTAGAAATGGAAAATTCTTTTGTATCTGTCACTTTTGCCAACGAATTTCTCATAAAACTCACCCTGTTCTCAATAGTGGAAACAAAAATAGTCTGTCCAAAGAGCATAATGATCCCTCAGCGACAGACTCTTCCATATGTATGTTTCATATTTTAATATAACAATAATATTACAATATTATTACGGGTATTACAATACTTTGAAAGGGTTAATTAATGAAAAAATAGTCAGGCAATTACTAAAACACTAAAGTGAATGATAGAAATTTTATTCAAGATTAAAGTCTACAACAATACTTTCTACCATTCCGATCTCCTGCAAATAAGCAAATACCTCCTGGTGTGCCGGGTGCGGGCCATAGTTTTTCAAAGATGTACTGTCCTCAAAACGGACCGTTAACCCCATTTCATAACCCTTGCTTCTGTTGGAAAAGTTGATTCCCTGCTGTATATCAATAATCCCTGGAATCACATCTTTTAATAGCAAAGTCCTTCGAATCAACTCTTCCTTTTGCTCGATCGTTGTCTTTGGGGAAAATTTCAGCAATACAATATGTTCTACCATTACCGTACTCCTGCTTTTTTGTTCAATTGTTCCTTGTTGAACCCAGCTATTTGCTTATATTGATTGGCGATATCCTCTAATTCCTGCCGGGAAATGACATGATCTAAATGATCAAAACCGTTAGGCGCCCGTTCTTCCACAATTTGCATAACCACTTCTGGCCCATTTTTTCGATTCGTTAAAACAATGTTGGCTGTTGGTTCCAACCGTTGTTCTTCATATGCTTTCAATGCCTGTTCGGTATCCGGATGAGCTAATATAGCCTCTCCCAAAGCATCGGCGTCGAGGATCGCTTGTGAGGCACCATTTGAACCGATTGGATACATCGGGTGTGCCGCATCTCCCAGTAAGGTGACACGACCAAAGGTCCAACGTGGCAGTGGATCGCGGTCGACCATCGGAAACTCATATACAGCATCTGTTTCCTCTAATAACTTCGGTACATTCAGCCAGCTAAAATTCCAATTAGCAAAGGCAGGAGCAAATTTTTCTTTGTCGATTTTCTTATTCCAGTCAGCACGAGAAGGCATTTCGTCTTCAACAGCCAATTCAGCAATCCAGTTTACGAGAGCACGTCCCCTATTATTAGCTGTTTCCGGGCAAACAGGATAGGCTACAAATTTTTTATTCTGGTAACCAGCCATAATCATGGATTTCCCGCTCAAAAATGAATCAGCCTCCGTAATCCCGCGCCATAAAATCCGGCCGCTGAATTTCGGCAATCCCTCATTGGGATAAAACGTCTTTCGGACAACTGAATGAATTCCATCCGCTGCAACCATCATGTCAGCATTGTAAGAGTCAAGCACCTCACCCGTTTTGCGATTGACGAAACAGGCAGTTACCTTATCGTTACTGGTTTCAAACGATTGCAAATGATATCCTGTTAAAATCGCATCCTCCCCTAATTCATCAATCACAGCTTTTAATAGCAGTAATTGCAGGCGTCCGCGGTGAATCGAATATTGTGGCCAGTGGTATCCTGCAGCCACTCCCCTTGGTTCCTGCCAGATTTTCTGGCCAAACTTGTTCACATACATAAGTTCAGCAGTTTGCAGTCCTGTTTTTTCAAGCTCGTCAGCCAATCCAAGTTCCGTTAAGACCCTAACGGCGTGAGGGAGTAAATTAATTCCCACTCCAAGCGCTTTAATGGTTTCCACACTTTCAAAAACACGCACTGATACGCCAGCCCGGTGAAGCTTTAGTGCAGTCACCAGTCCGCCAATTCCTCCACCAATGATGAGAGCCGATTTTCGATCTGACAAAACAATCCCTCCATAAAAAAAGATACTGAAATAATTCTACTACAATATGAATTTTAATTTTTCTTAATTATTGCAGTTATCTGAAAATATATCAATATAAAAAAATTGATTTGGGAAATGTAAGAGAGGGAATTGAATTATTACTAGCATCAAACCTAGCTCTAGGCGACAAAACGGGGGATGAAGAAAAAAAGTGTCACCTATAAAGCTTATTGGCGACAAACAGAGAAGTGATCGAAATCAGTTTGAAAACATGGAACTGGGCATCTAGTAAGCTTCTAGATGACCGAGATCGGTTCGAAAACGTGAAACCGGGCATCTAGATGGCTTCTACGTGACTGTAATCCGTTCGATAACATGAAACCGGGCATCTAGACGACTTCTACTTGACCGTAATCCGTTCGATAACATGAAACCGGGCATCTAGATGGCTTCTACGTGACCGTAATCGGTTCGAAAACATGATACCGGGCATCTAGATGGCTTCTACTTGACCGAATTCGGTTTGAAAACATAAAACCAGGCATCTAGATGGCTTCTACTTGACCGAATTCGGTTCGAAAACATGATACCAGGCATCTAGATGGCTTCTACTTGACCGAATTCGGTTCGAAAACATGATACCGGGCATCTAGATGGCTTCTACTTGACCGAATTCGGTTTGAAAACATGGAACCGGGCATCTAGATGGCTTCTACTTGACCGAATTCGGTTTGAAAACATGGAACCGGGCTTCTAGAGGGCTTCTACTTGACCGAATTCGGTTTGAAAACATGGAACCGGGCTTCTAGAGGGCTTCTACTTGACCGAATTCGGTTCGAAAAAATGAGACTGGGCATCTATCAAGCTTCTAAGTGCCCGATTACGCTTTGAAAATAAGAAATCAGTCATCAATCAAGCTACAAACTGACCGAAATCGTTTTCTATCTTACTACCACCGCATATTTTAAAGCGTTATACGATGTTTCAAAAGCACTTTTACTCACCCAATATTTATTGTTTGTTTTTGTACTGTTTGGATCAGCAACATAGTAACTGCCTGTCTTCTTGTTATACCCAATCAAAGTCATCACGTGCATATTGTCTACTATATTCACATTTCCTGCAGTTCCCATATAATACTTTGCCCAAACTGGTTTTGCGAATTTTAGTGTGACATAGACGACTACCGGGTTTCCTCTATCTAACTCTTTCCTTAATTGGGTGGTGGTATACCCAGTTACATTAGCAACTTTACTACTAAACTTTTGACCATAAGCTGCAAGCGGTTTTGGGAAGATGGATTGAAATACACCGTTTATATTTTTATAGGGTGTACCGGCAAAGGCAATATAGGGATCGTTTTTTGTTTTAGGCATCTGATCTAGCAAACTTTTTAAACTTTCCTTTGTATAGCCTTTATACTTTAATGCCATTAACAAACTGGCCCCTTCACACCCGAATGGGGCATATGTCGGTGTTAATTGACTTATATATGGCACATTTAAGGTTACGGTTGAAGATTGTGCAGCCGTTGTCGTGGATGTACCAACCTTTGTCAGATACGTTGCACTTACAAAACCTGTGTAGCTGTTATACTTTACTTTATACCAACTACCGCTTGTTGAGAGGTACGTTACACTTTTCCCCTTCGGAATGGTTAAAATCCGAGCATAGCTTGTACCCGCACCTTTACGCATGTTTAAATTTTCTGTAGTTTTGTATGTAATAATCGTACTTGCTTCGGTAACGGTTGATCCCAAAATGGAATTATCACCATTGCCAAATGGTATTTGCGGAACGAGTCCACCTACCAAAAGGCTTGTTGCTACTAAGCAGCTTGTTACTGTTTTCTTCATATTAATCTCCTTAAATATTTTTCGTTTATTTTTTTATACTAGCTCATATTTTCCTTTACAGCAATCATTGCAAACTACTTGTGAAGATTTAATATTTACAATAGAATTTAATCCCTTATACGAAACATATAGTATAATTTACATCGTTATAACAAATTAATTTGGATGGCGAAGAAATCTAATAAGACAGGGGGAGAGAATATGGAGGTTCAAGCAAAAGCAAAAGTCATTACAGCAGAGAAAAAAGAATATCAAAATTATCAAACAGAGGCAATCCAAACATTAAAACTCCTAGCTAACAAGTACGAGAAAGAATATGATTTTGTCAATATGCCTTTTGAAAACGGTACAAATCGGTATTTGATTTTAAATGCTGAGTATGTAGAGGATGTTTTACAAGCAAAACAAAAATCATTTAAAAAAGCTGCTTCTTTCGAATTTTTCAAACCATTGTTAGGCGAAGGACTTGTTACAAGCGAATGTTCGAAACACAAACGGGATCGTAGAATTATCCAGCCTTCATTCACTATGAAAAAATTAGCTGTATATGCAGAAGCAATGATTGCAAATACATTGGATTTATTAAATGAATGGAAAAATGATGCCGCTGAAAAACGTGATATTTCTAAAGATATGATGAAATTAACATTAAATGTGATTGCTCAAACCATGTTTGGCGCCCACATTGAGAAGGAAAAAGTTGCTCGTGTAGATAAAGCATTCTCCACGTTTTCACAACTGACGAGTATTGGATTTAGGGGTACAACGGATGTGGGTAATATCAAGGAACAGATGATTGAAATTATCAAAGAAATTGCATCGGTTATCGAGCCAATCATTAAACAGAAAAGAGCACAGAATTTAGATGAAAATGTTGATTTATTATCTGTTCTTCTTCATGCAAAAGATGAGGAGTCAGGTTTAGGTATGACCGATAAGGAGATTTATGAACAAGTCACGACAATCTTCTTTGCAGGACATGAAACCACTTCGAATGCATTGTCATGGACATGGTATCTATTATCTCAGAACCCGAAAATAGAAGAGAAGTTTCATAGGGAGTTAGAAGAAGTTTTGAGAGGAAAGACTCCAACGCTAGCCGATTATCAAAAGTTATCCTATACTAAAGCATTGCTTCATGAATCTATGAGAATTTTCCCTCCTGTTCATCAAATTGGACGACAAGCAGCAGAAGATGTAGAGCTGGGTGGATATGCATTTAAAAAAGGGGATGCATTTATCAATTCCCAATATATCATACATAGAAGCGAGAAATATTTTAAGAACCCACTGGAATTTTCACCTGAACGCTTTGAGCAAGGAATTCCAATAGATATTCCTAAATTCGCTTACTTTCCATTTGGGGGCGGAAGTCGTAGGTGCATTGGGGACCATTTTGCTTTAATGGAAGCTGTCCTAATTTTAGCTACAATCGGACAAAAATTTAGATTTGAAAACAGGGATGAAGTGAAGTTAATCCCGATGATCACACTTAGTCCAGATAAACTGCTTATGAAAATTATAGAGAGATAAAAAAGCTGTTTCTTTCATGAGCAGATGGAGCCTGCAAGGACTCCATCTTTTTTTATACACTCCTTGTTGGTTTTCTCTTTTCTTCTCGCCGGATCCAATCTTGAACTCAAGCTCCTGTTTTGCTGAAGGAGATACGATATACCCTTCCCTTCTTCTTCTATTTATTTATCTATTAACCTGTTTCACTTTGATAGATTTGTTTTCTCTGCTTACTTTGATGATTTCCCCAATAATACTGACGGCAATTTCATTTGTTGTCTCAGCGCTAATTTCCATTCCGATTGGGGAATGAACCTGCTCCAACTGTTCTTGTGTGACGCCTTCACTTTTTAATTTTTCAAAAATGGTTATCACCTTTCGCTTGCTGGCGACCATGCCAACATAGGCAATCGGAAATTGCAGGGCTGTCTTTAATACTTTATCATCCCCATCTTTTGTCACAATGACCACGTATGATTTTTCGTTTAAGTTGGCTTGGAGCAGAGCCTCTCCAATATCCTCGTTCACGAAGAGGTTCGTCGCTTTAGGAAAGCGTTCCTTCGTACTATAACCAACGCGGTCATCGACAATGCAATAGGGATATTCAAGGAAATCAGCAAGCTTTGAGAGTGCATAGGCTAAATGACCGGCTCCAGCCAGAACAAGTTCAGGCCTGCTTGTATAAACTTCAATAAATACCCTGAGTGTTCCGCCACAGCTCATTTGAATTCCATCTTTTGCATGTCGATTCAATTTGTATTCCACGATTTTCGATTGACCATTTTCAAGTGCTTTTACACTCTCTTGGATGATATAGTGTTCCGCTAATCCCCCGCCGACAGTGCCTTCAATCGTACCATCACGGTATACAATCATTTTTCCAACATGTCTGGGGGTTGAGCCTTGTGATTCAATAATCATGGCTAATGCAAAGGTTTCGTTTTGACGCGTCAGCATGGCCACTTTTTCCATTAGTAACATAATTAGCTCCCACCTTATTGATATTGCTTCCTGCTAAGAAAATAACGTAAAAGATTTAAGGCGACTGTTTTTCTGTATAAAGCGGTGGAGCGCTGGTCGTCGATTGGTTGAATGATCTTTTCGAAGGCTCCCACAACCTGAGAGATGTCAGCATCTGTTAAGGGAAAAGTCATTCCATGCAGCTTTTTCTCAATATCAATGGACCGAACCATCGTAGGTCCGACCGCCCCGAAGGCAAAACGAACATCCTCGATTCGAGCATCCTTTATCCGGATATAGCCGGCAAACGATACTTTGGCAATGGCATCTGCGTTGCGGTTCCCGACCTTTTCAAATACGACATTAGTTCCTTCTTCCAATATAGACGGCAAGATAATTTCAGCCAAAATTTCATTGTGAACCCGACTGACCCTTCGTGGACCTTGGATAAAATCACTAATCGGAACGATGCGATTACCTTTAACCGAGCGCAGCAATAGCTTCGCGTTGTATACATATAATAATGGCAGTGTGTCACCAGCCGGAGAAGCATTGCAAATATTCCCTCCCAATGTCCCTCTGTTTCGAATAGCCGGTGCGGCAATCGTTTTGATTGCGTTCTTTAATGGGTTTGGAATGTGCGGGTTCTCAAGCAATTCGCTATAGGTACAGCAGGCACCGATGTGGAGATGGTTCTGATTTTGATATACCTGCTTTAGCTCAGAAAGATGATCAATAAAAACAATCGGTTTCGAAATTTTCGGAGGAACTCCCCTTCGACTTTTGTGAAGAACCATAAGATCGGTGCCACCGGCCAAGATGGCACAGTCTTCTTTGTTCATTTGGTCCAATGTTTGGTCCAAACGTTCGAAGCGGTAGGTGGTTATTTTCTTTGCCATAAGCCATCCCCTATTTTTGCGGCATGATTTATCGCATCCACGATCATATTGTAACCCGTACATCGGCACAGATTTCCAGAAATCCCTTCACGAATTTCAGCCTCCGAAGGATGAGGGTTTTTCGATAATAAGGCAGCACTTGCCATGACCATCCCAGGAATGCAGTAACCGCATTGCACCCCTCCGGCAGTGGAATAGCTCTCATCTAAAATCTTAAATTGTTCCGTTTCCATGAGACCTTCGATCGTTTGAATTTCGGCTCCTTCAATCGAGCCAATCGGTATCAGGCAGCTGTTTTGCAGGAGGTTATTTACAAAAACACTGCAGGCTCCGCATTCCCCTTCACCGCAGCCTTCCTTTGTACCGATTAAATGAAACTCATCTCGTATAAAATCAAGTAATCTTTCTGTGGCAGGGGCATCCGTTTCTACCTTTCTTCCGTTCAGAGTAAATGTAATCATTCTTCTTCACCAACTTTCTTCCAAAGGCTTTCCATAATGACTTCAGGTGTGATCGGAATTTGCTGATAAGAAGTTTGCATTGCATCCTCGATCGCCGCCTGGACGGCCGGGGCGCCGCCGATTAACGTCAATTCACCTGCACCCTTTGCTCCATATGGACCATCCGCATAGGGGTTATCAAAGACCTTGCTTTCGATTGGAACCACGTCTAATGAAGTCGGCGGTCCATAATCCGATATGCTTTTTTGTTGGATTCTACCTTGTTTTGACGTCATCTTTTCCAGATAACCGTACGCTAACCCTTGAGCTAAACCGCCATCAATTTGGCCTTTCATAATCCGGTCATCGATGACCTTTCCCACTTCATAATTGCCGTATACTTTTGATAACTTTACATTTCCGGTTACCGTATCCACTTCTACTTCAACGATATTCACACCCCATGAATATGCCGGGTAGGCATCTCCAGTAAAGGTCAGCTCATCCCAAGGAATCATTTCCCGGTGAACATAGTGCTCCAATACTTCCTGTTCCTGACCTGTTTGCCACTGATCCTTCAATTTTTTTGCGGCACGTTGAAGCAATTTTCCGACAATCATCGTCGTCCTGGACGCTACGGTTGGACCGGAGTCGGGAACCTCTTTTGTATCGGGATCTGGGTACAGAACTTTTTCGTACGGGAGATCTAATTCTTTGGCAACAATTTTACTAAGTGTGGTATAAATGCCTTGTCCCATATCAGAATTGGAGATTTTTAGCGAGACATGGTCGTCCTTTGATTTAACCAACTTGACCGTTGCTTTAATATGATCTCTTTCGCCGCTGCCTGTAAAGCCACACCCGTGGAGGAACAGCGAAGTTCCGATTCCTTTTTTATAACGCTGGTTTTGTTGATTCAAACGGTGAAACTCCTCTTTTTTCTTTTTGTATTGGGAAGTGTTGAGTAAATCCTCAATCATCTCTTCCATTAATATTGGGTCTCGGAATTTTCCTTTGGTGATGGTGGAGTCTCCTTGTTTGACGAGGTATCTTCTTTTATAGTCAAGCGGATCAAGGTTAGCACGTTTACTTAGATGTCCCATATGACTTTCGATTCCGGCAAAGCTTTGAGGAGCACCAAAGCCTCTGAAGGCGCCGTTTGGAACGGTGTTCGTTTTAAGAACATACCCTCTTGCATGAAAATGCGGGATTTTATAAACTCCGGCACTGTTGATTAAGGCACGCTGCAGCACGACATTGCTCAACCCCAGATTCGCCCCGCCATCAAGATAAATGTCCACACACATGCTCAAAATATTTCCTTCTTGATCAAGGGCTGTTCGATATTTGAGTTTGGCTGGATGCCTTTTCGTCGTCACCACCATATCCTCAGAACGGTCGAACACAAGCATCACCGATTTTTTGACTGCTTTTGCAGCCACGGCTACGTGACAGGCCATCATCGAAGGAAATTCTTCTTTGCCGCCAAACCCTCCGCCTGTAGGACTTTGCACTACTCTGACTTCATCATCACCACATGCTAAAGCACTAAGCAATGCATTTTTTATATAATAAAGACATTGCATCGATCCCTGGACGACAATTTCATCCTCCTTATAAATGGCGAGCATTCCTTGTGGCTCAAGGTAGACATGCTCTTGATAACCCGTATCATATTCCTCTTCGATAATCTGATGTGCTCCCTGCTCGATTGCTGAAATGGTCTCTAAGCTTTCGCCGAATTCGTAGCTTGCCATAGTTAACCCGGAAGCCAATTTTTGTTGGATCGCTTCTTCCAATGTATAAATACCCTGATGTTCTTCCAAATCAATCTTCACTTCATTTACCAAACCGTACAAGATATTCAGGTCTTTTCCGACAAGCATGAGAATCGGCTCACCAATATATTGAACCCATTCATTGGCAAAAATGGGCTGGTCTTCTTTGATGATTTTGACATAATTCGGTCCGGGAATATGCTCTGCTCCAACCGCTTCATACCCCTCCGGAAGGTCTGGTAATTGAATGGATATGATTTTCCCATAAGCAATGGGCGACCGAACCAAAACACCATACACCATATTTTCAACTTTCACATCACTAATATAGGCCAACTGGCCCGATACTTTGCCGCTATGGTCTTTTTTGGGCACAGAGATGCTAATGTCTCTTAGATTCATTGCAACAACACCCTTCGACTCATTTTTTTCATCGATACCTCTTCCTACGATTTTATATAGGAAAATATTAATTTATGATTCATTTTTAAAATTAGGCATTTTCATACTCAATCGCGATTTGGTAATCCTCTGGTGTGTCCACATCCATTATGACTCCCGGGTCATCTACATTCACATATTTCTTTTCGAAACAGGTGAGAACCTCACGCAAATTACTTTCTGGACGGGTCTCAAGAATTTTCTGTTTCACTACGTTTGATAATTTGATAGGATGACCGCCTTTATAATGGAAGCTGGGTATCACGACATTCCCTTCGTGTTCGGCTAGCATTTGAATGATTTCTTTTTTAACAAGGGGACAATCCCCGGGTGTGAACAAGAAGGTTGGTGCATGTACTTCGCTACAGCCCTTTTGAATGGAACTGAACATTCCCTGGTGAAAGTTTTCATTGAAAACAAATTTTATCTTAAAAGAGTATGCCTTTTTATGAAGAATTTTTTCAAGTTCCGCCTCGATCACGTCCGCTTGAAACCCAGCTACGACAATAACCCTGCTGCATAGTCCTTCAAATTTTGATATCGTTTGCTCTAATATGCTCATTTGCCCCAGTGGTAAAGTCATTTTAAATGCATTTGCTCGGCTGGAATAGCCAGCAGCCAGGACGATCGCTTCTATTGTTATCACCTTCTATTCCCGCATTGTTTACGTAACTCATCCAATGGAAATCCAATAAAAGGATGATATTAATACTTATGTAAAAAGTTTAAAAAAGAGGCGATTTCCGGCAAAATAAAAAAAAGCCGCCAAAGATTTGGCGACTTTTAGTTCGACATTAGTGTTGGACTTGCTTTTGTTGCTCCAATACCTTTTTGTGTGACGGAAGGAACAGAGAAACAAGAAGGTTTGCAATCCCGAGGAAAAACACAAGAATAAATACGAGATGCAACCCATGGGCGAGCGCCTTATGGATCATTTCAATAACATTAGCTGGCAGCTTACTGATGGTATTTGAGCTTAAGACATTACTAATATTGCCGCCTCCGCTCCATGCACCGCCCGAATGTTCTTTTCCATAATTAATGCGCGAGTTGTTAAATATAGTCCCAAATACCGTAATCCCAACGGTTTGACCAATGGAACGGGTAAATGTGTTTGAAGCGGTTGCCGCTCCGCGCATTTGCCAGCCAACCGCCGATTGGACAAGAACAGTCGTTGGCGTTGTTGCGTAACCCATACCAATACCAATAACGATCATAATTCCAACAAAATACCAATAAGGGGATCCGAGTTCCAGGGCCAGTAACCATGTTCCCCCGAGCGCAATAAAGACGGAACCAAGGACGGCTGTAAACTTTGAACCTATTTTATACATATAACGTCCGGCAAATGTCGCTCCCAAAGGCCATGCAAACGACATTGGCATTAGCGTAAGTCCAGAGCTCGTTGCACTGTGGCCAAGAATGGTTTGGATCCACATTGGTAAATAAACATTCACGCCAATGAGGACAGAACTCGACAGAATTCCAATGAAATTGGAAACCAAGATAACTGGAATCCGAAATAACGATGGAGGAAGCATCGGTTCTTTTACTTTTGTTTCAATATAGCCAAAGAGGACAATAAAGACCACCGCAACAGCAAATAATATATAAATCGATGCTGAATTCCAAGCATATTTCTGACCTGGACCAGCATTTAGAAGAGCGTATAAAAGAGTTGAAATCCCTATTGTAAAAGTGATTGCTCCAAGGTAGTCAATTTTACGGTCCTTTTTCAATTCAACTGTCTCATGGAAAAAGATAGAGATTAACACGATTGAAATGATACCAACCGGCAAATTAATATAGAAAATCCAGCGCCAGCTGATTTGGTCCACAAAGAAGCCGCCAATTAACGGGCCAAGAAGACCTGCAATTCCCCAGATCGAACTAAACACACCTTGCATTTTTGCCCGCTGCTCACCTGGGTAGAGATCACCGATAATTGTAAAGGTTAACGGCATGACCGCTCCTGCCCCTATGCCTTGAAAAGCACGGAACCAAATTAATTGGGTCATCGTATGGGCGGCACCAGACAGCATGGAGCCGAGCACAAACAAAATGACCCCAGTCATAAAAATTTTCTTACGTCCAAATAAATCAGCTAATTTCCCGTAAATCGGTGTTGTTACAGATGTTGTAAGAGTATAGATCGCAAAGACCCAGCTGATTAATTCCAAACCACTAAGATCACTGACAATCTTGGGCATCGCCGTACTGACAACAGTGACATCAATGGCAACCAAAAGAATGGCAACAAGCATAGCAACTGTTACCATCTTACGATTCGTCATTGTATTCGACATGTTTTTATCCCCTTAAAAATAATTAATAATTGCATTTAGTTGCATGGATGCACACATACTCCAATCCTCTCCTATTTTTCTGTAATTACTTTTATTATTTAGTGTGCACGATACAACTTTCTATTTCTTATTATAACGAAAATGGAAATAGATTCAATTTTTATAAGAGAATAGAAGTATTTTCTTTTCCAAATGTCCAAGAGTTTATGTGAAAGGTCATCCCCCAGTAGAAGCATGCGATTTCATACGAATTTCATAGGTGCTGAAGATTCTTCCATATAAATAAGCAAAACTGAATTGTAAGCCAGAAGCTATGTAAAAAGGCAGGGACAGTGAACCTAATCCAAAAAGATAGCCGGTGAAATACGGTCCGATGGATGTGGGCAATTTTAATGAAAAAACGTTGATACTTGAAGCGAAACCGCTGCGCCTATCTCGAGTCAAACTGACACTCAAGGCTTGCTGTGCCCCCTGTGTACCTCTGTTTAAAGCCGTTCGAATGATATACAAAACAGATACAAGAGCAAAGGAGGATAGTAAGGGCATCAAGATCAAAAGCAGACTTGCTATGAAACGAACCAGCACAATGGATCGGATTGTCCCGTGTTTATGGGATAATCTTGCTTGTAAAATCGAGGTCGCACCCGTCGCGAAAAAAGTGACAGCCAAGGTGTTTCCGATTTGAGTAATGCTTGCCCCAAATTTAGCCGAAAACCAATAAGCCATCATCGGCCCCGTAAGTCCGATAGCAATCCCATTCAGAATATTGATACCAGCCAGCTTCAAGACCGCAGAATTTTCTTCACGTAAGAGGATCCCTGAATCCTCTTTTGGGGTAGCTTTATGTCTTTCAGCTTCCCCTCCGTGAATAGTTAAAATGAGTGACGTGGTAACAAGTGATACAACAAAGATAAATAAGAAAATAGGACGAAAAGAAGATCCCCCAAGAAGGATTTGATTCCATAAGGCCGTGGTACCGGCAAGCACGGCACCTGTTCCCATTCCAAAAAAGCTAAGGGCATTATTCAGACTATAAACCTTTCCACGCTCGGATTTTGGGATAAAGGCCGCCAGCCAGGCCTGCTCTGCGGGGGCACAAGGACTCGGAGAACCAGCGTCCGCCTTCCCAAAGCCAGATAGGGTGATTGCGATAAACAACAAGATCGTGTCTGTTGATAATACCCCAATCAACGCACATCCTGCTGTTAATAGCTCAGAAAATAGGATAAAGGGTTTTCTCCCCAAACGATCGCTAAAAATACCGATTACGGGTGCTAGTCCCACTCCGAGTAAACCTCCGGCAGCAATCACACTTCCAATTGCGGCTGTGCTCCATCCCAATGCATCGAGATATAGTGATAGATCAACAACCAGCATACCTTGTCCAATACTTCGTAAGGCATTGACCAGCATCAGTTTTCTGGCCATCGGATGAATTTTTCCAGCTTTTTCATACTCTTTAGTAACAATCTTAAACTTCATTCTTTTCACTTCTTTTCTATTTTTCATAGAGGTGCATGGTATTAACCAACATTAGCAAATAGAAAACCTTACTAAAAGAGTTCCAAATTAAACTTCCATTTATTCACAATCCTTTATCGGTTTATGTTATGGAAGCTTGTCACCATAATGCCTAACAAATGAAAAAAGGTGCTAAAGGTTATGTACAGGACCCTTTTAGCACCAAGTTAACATTTATTTATTTTTGAAACGTTTTTTCCGTCGAAAATCTCCGATAGATAATGGATGTTGCCTGTTTCAAAGGTTGGCGATTGGCATCCTTAATCGCTTTTTCAATCAAATGATGTTTTGGGGCCCATTGGCAGACTGGATCCGTTGCATGAGCATCCCCGGTTAACGCATAAGCTTGACAACGGCAGCCTCCACCATCTTGGTGTCTTTGTTCACAGGAAAGACAGGGTTCGGGCAGCCATGCATCACCGCGGAAACAATTAAAGGAATCCGATTCATACCAAATCTGTCTTAAAGATGCCTTACGGACATTTTCAAAACGTAATCCTTCAATCATCCCTGCGGTTGGGCAAGGAAGGACTGTCCCATCCGGTGCTATGGTAAGACCGATTTCCCCCCATCCCCCCATACAAGGCTTAGGTGCCGGCGCATAATAATCAGGAATAACCCAAATCATTTCCATTTTTTTCTCAAGGCGTTTTTTTGCAGATTCATAGATTTCACTGGCGCGCTTGACCTGATCCCAGCTGGGTAATAACTGTGCCTGATTGAGCAATGCCCAATTATAATATTGGGTGTTCGCGAGCTCCAGCCGTTCAGCTCCCCATTCCTCTGCTAGATTAATAATCTCTTGTAAATAATCGAGATTCATCCGGTGCAATACTACATTTAACGACAAATGCAATCCGGCTTTTTTGACTGCCGCGGCTGCTTGCCGTTTCTTCTCAAATGCTTTATATCCGCCAATAAGGTCCGAAAGCTTTTGATCCGCCGCCTGGAAGCTTACCTGCACATTTTCAATACCAGCTTCTCCCAGTCGTGCTGCCTTTTCCGTTGTTAAGCCTATTCCGCTTGTAATGAGATTGGTGTACATCTCTAATGAATGAGCATGTCGAATCAGGTCTTCCAAGTCGTCGCGTAAGAGTGGCTCACCACCTGAAAAATGGACTTCTACGATTCCCAAATCGGCAGCTTCCGTTAGGACACGATACCAGCCTTCGGTTGTAAGTTCCATTTCCTGTGATGACATTTTTAACGGATTTGAACAATAAGGACAATGTAAAGGACAGCGATGAGTCATTTCAGCAAGGAGCGAATATGGGGGGTTAACATCCCTCGTTATCGATTGAGTCATGATGTTGCATCACCACCCATCCTTGATCCTCCATTTCCCGAAGAAACTCGGAAATGTCTGCTGCCATCGCTTTCAATTCGGGCAGAGCATCTGGAGCGCTTCCTTCTGTGTCTGCCTCGAGTGAGTTCCTTATCTTTTCAGTGATGTGGTTCACCGATTGACTCCCGTCACAAAGAGTAAGGATCGACGCTGCAGTTTCATTTAGGACCACAACCTTTTCCGGCAGCAAAAGGAGATGCTGTTCTCTCACCTTATCAAATTTTAGCCGGGCCTTTGCCGCAAGTTTTGGAAAGCTAGCAGTTAAAATTGGCTCCACCACCCATCATTCATTCTCTCCTTTTTAGTTAGCTCTACCTTAAAAGTTGATTTCACTGTGTTTGAAAAATAACCGTAAAATTCCGTTTAAATCGGGAAATACCTGTATTTCCTTAAAAATAAAGGGAGTTTTTCCGTTTATATGATCAAAACCATTGGATTTTGTCTTATTTAGAGCAGTTAATCGGAATATCTCCGCCTATATCTGCCTCTTAAGCCCTCTCTATCCACTTTAGCCGGAAATTCTCCGCTTATGGATTCTCCTACCTACACGAAAATCAACAATGAATAATAAGAGAACCTTTAATTTAAACACACGTTCAGGTTATAGAGGGATAAGCTTTTTCAATAGCATCAAGCTGCACCCACAATACATCACATTTAAATTTTAGTGCGTCAACGGCCCTCTGTTGCTCTTCCACCGTTTGACAATGCGTTAAAACCAATCTGAGGGCGCAATCCGAATCGAGTGGTGCTTGTGTCAAGCGACTTTGGAAATAATCGAAACCCCTCCTGTCAATCCACGGATATAATCGTTCCAGGAATTTCATTCGCTTCGAGATGAGATCCGGTGAAAATAATTCAGTTAAAGAGGAAGCCACCGCTTCAATCCACGGTTTTGTCCGCGCAAAATTAACATAGGCATCAACAGAAAAACGAACGCCGGGTACAACATGCTCCTCACTCAGAACTTCTTCTCTGGACAAACCGACTGCTTCTCCCAGCCGCAGCCATGCTTCAATGCCGCCTTCCTCCCCATCAGTACCGTCATGGTCAGTGATCCGCCTAATCCATTCACGACGCAGTTCCCTTGACGGCAGGTTCGACAAGATGGCTGCGTCCTTAATCGGAACTGATTTTTGATAGTAGTACCGATTGGCCACCCATCCGCGCATTTGTTCCCTGCTTAATTTTCCTTGATGCATGGCTAGATGAAAAGGATGTTTATCATGATAGAAAGAGCGTCCTACATCCCTTAATTTTTCTGTAAATTCTTCCTTCGTCCAAGGCTTTACCTCTACCTTTTCTTGACTTACTGCCTCACCTTGCTTCAAGATGATTACACCTCCACTTCCATACCGTCAAAGGCAATTTCTAAGCCCATTTGTTCCAATATATACCTTTCCATTGAATCCCTCTTCAGAATAGGGTTGCTGTTATTAATGTGAATCATGATTTTTCGTTCTGCTGGAAATGATGCTAACATCTCCGCGATACCCGATTCACCACTAATGGGTATATGCCCCATGTTACTTGCGCTGCGTTTAGTTGCGCCCATCTTGACCAGTTCTTCTTCGGACCAAAAAGTTCCGTCGACCATCAAAACATCAGCTTTCCGCAAACAGGCTTCTATTTCTGGAGTGATGTTTACTAATGTAGGAAAGTAGGCAAGACTTCTGCCGGTGCTTTCATTCCGTAGAACCAATCCAACCTCCCAAAAATCTTCCAGGGGATCATCCAACTTGTTTGACAAGGCATAAAGCGGCGGTTTTCTTGAAACCGGCACCGTCTCTACGAGGATTGTTGCTTCCCCTGATGTCCCTATCCTCTGCACGAAATCAGGGTGAAGGTGCTGCCATTCCCAAGTGCAATAGTTTTTGAGCATCGGGAACACGGGAAAAGCGGTTTGCAGACATGTCTTTACAGTTCCAGTGCCATAGATGGTCATTGAAGAACCCTCGCGCAATGACAATAACCCAATCGTATGATCGAGCTCGGCATCGGTAAGAATAACACCGGCTAGAGGTGTTTCTCTAATTCCAGGGCCCGGATGCAGCGAAGCAAATGATTCAATTTGCTTGTGAACATCCGGGCCAGCATTGATGAGGTACCAATCCTTATCATTGGAGCTTACAGCAAGAGAGGATTGTAATAGCGGTATAAATGCTTCATTTCCTTCGCGGACACCGCGACAGTTTGAACAAGCACAATTCCACTGAGGAAATCCCCCTCCTGCTGCTGTTCCTAGGACTCTAATTCTAATTTGGATTCAGTCCTTTCACGGGAGATTCCAACTTCCTTCCTGCTATTATCCCTTTGTTTACTAATTAATCTTCCTACTTGCCACCCAATAACAATATTGACCAAAGCCATGAGGGGATATAGGATATAGTCTCCGATTGGTTCAGGAGTCAGGAGGTCGACGACCAGCCACCCTCCAGCTGTTGCACAACCAATAATCGCGCCTATCAATGATTTTACATAACGATTCATTCTCATCCGCACATCCTTCGTTGATTTTTAAAACCATTTAAGCATGTACCAGAGACAGCAGAGTCATGTTATTTGCCAATGTAGGAATACATCGTTACCTCAGAAGATGTATTAATCACTTTATACTCAGGCTTCACCCACATGTTTTTACCCCCCTTTCATGTCACTGTGTATTTTGACTTTATCTCAGTGTCTGATTTTCCCTTTCAAAAATATCTTATGTTTGGGGAATAACCAAAATAACTAGAATTTCGACTTGAAGTTGTCCAAAAATATTACGGAGTTTTGCAATATTTAGCAAAAACGGACAAGAACGTAGCGGTATTCCCTTTTAAACTTAAATAAAAAAACCTGAGTCCGGATGATGTCGAACTCAGGTTTTTTTATATATTTTGCATAAAGAATTATCTTTGTGATTCGATATTGTTACTTCTTACCGGCCAGCCATTTTGCTAATGCTTTCGCTTGATCTGCGTTAACGAGACCTCCCGGCATACGCCCGCCACCGTTCATAATTTGATTAACAATATCCTGTTCTGTCATGGATGAACCGACATGCTGGAGATTAGGACCGGCCCCTCCTACCAGATTTGCACCATGGCAAGAAATACAGCTCGTTTTGTAAATAGATTCGGCGTTCATACTAGCCGGTTGCTTCCTCGGTTTTTCTTTATTACCGTGGCTTCCATGATTCGCATCATCGGTTTTCCCTGAACCTTGACTTTGTTCAGGAATGACCTTTTCTTTACCGCCAAGCCCATAAGCAACAATTTTCGTACCGGTAACGAAGGCAACATATTGTTTCCCTTTATCCATATAAATCGCTGGCGCCATCATGATCTGATCTCCACCGCTCTTCATATTCCATAACACTTTTCCACTTTTGATATCCATAGCGCTAACACTTCCGTCCAAAGCCCCATAAAAGGCAAGTCCTGAAGCCGTACTCGTAAAACCACCGCGCATCGGTTGCTTCGTCTTGATCTGATAGGCTTTCTTACCGGTATTCACATCGATGGCCGTAATCGTGCCGGAGATTTCAACACCTTTAGGGGTAAGTGACATCTCCGTTCCCGGAAATAAACCATTTTTTTTGTCAACTTCTTGTTCATTTTTTGCGGCAATATTTAAAGAGGGCATGTTAATACCCGGAATTAAGACATAATTAGATTCAGGGTCATACGTTTCTGGTGCGTAATTTTGCCCGCCTTCAACCCCTGGCCATTGGGGTAACGCTTTACTTGTATCCGTCGGCAGTGGCGTATGCTGGATTTTTACAAATGGAACCCCATCATAAATGGTCTCCCCCGTTTTCGCATCCCATGCAAACCATTTTCCGTTCTTGCCTCCATGAACGACGACCTTTTTCTTATTGCCGCTAACCGTAGCATTTAGAACCATCGGAGTGGAGGCAGCATCGTAATCCCACTCATCATGTTCAACTTCTGATTTTGCCCAAATCAATTTACCTGTTTTACTATCAAGCGCAACGACCGAATCAGTATAAGGGTTTTTACCCGGGCGAGCTTTTATAAAAAAGTCAGGTGCCGGGTTCCCTACGCCGAAATACATCATATCGGTTTCCGGGTCAAAAGACATCGGATTCCAGACGGCGCCGCCCCCGGTATATTTACCCTTCACCCAGCCCTTTCCTTTTTCAGGAACAGTCCAGAATGGTTGATTCCAGGCCGGCTTCAGATCGCTTGCTCTGAAGGCCATAACGAAACCGCGAATACCATTATCGCCTCCGCTGCTCCCGACATAGATGTTGCCCTTGTAGTACATAGGCGCCGAAGTTTCATAATACCTGTTTTCAAGTGTAACCCCTTTCATGGTATCCCAAAAATTAATCATCTTAATTAATTTTCCGGATTTCGCATCAAGCTTGGCTAAACGATTATCCGCCATAAGGACAAAAACATTCCCATCGGCAACTGCTACGCCTCGGCTGGCAACAACCTCTAAAAGGCTGAGGTCCGCTTTAGCAAGATGGTCTAGAACATCTTTCGGCGGAATCCACTCCCAAATCTTTTTTCCATTAGAGGCATTGATGGCAAACACTCGGTTAAAGGAAGTTGTTACATACATGACACCATCTTTAACAACCGGGTAATCCTCCGAGGCATTTGGAACTTTGTTTTCCCAATTAGCTAAATCTGACTGCCAGACAATTCCTAAATCCTTAACATTGTCTTTTGTAATTTCTTTATAAGGGACATGACGGGTTTGTTGATCGTTATATCCCCAAATTGGAAAGCCGGTATCTACTGTAACTTTGGCGGGAGGTTTATTGGCAGTTTTAGTTTTTTGCTTATTCTCTTGTTTTGTTTGACAGCCAACAATTAACATCATTGCCAAGAAAGCTACGCCTATCTCTTTTCCGTAAAGCCTCAAGAAAAGACCTCCTATGCTATAATTTCAAGGGTTTTCAAAGGTGGTCAATCTGTTCCCCTAATGGCCTCTTTCATTAGGTTTTTGAAGTTCCCCCTGCATGAGAAAACTAATTTTTTTGGAGCCACCTCAACTTCTAGATTGAGTAAAACCTTCCTTAATTATGCAAAAAAAGAGGAAGAGGGTACCTTAAATTTTTCTATTCTATACAGCGTTTTGGATTTAAGAATATTTACTAAAAATGGAGGCAATTTATATATGAGGATGGTCATAAAACCAAGAAACACCGGATTATACATTAATCCCCAAATACTTAAATTTCAGGATGGTGGTCAAATGAAGTTTTTCGCTAAATGTACAAATGGTATTAGTAGTTTTATCTTATTACTATTCCTACTAGTAGGTTTTGGATTGGTTACTTCTCAAAGTGCAATGGCTAAATCGGAAAATTTTCTCGGTTCTGCAGAAGATCATGGCATAATACTTACTATTAATAACTATGCCATACAGAACTACGGCCAAGAAATGGTAGTGTTTTATACAGTACAATCAAAATCAGGACAACTGATGGAGGCAGATGGGACAAGTGTTTTAAAAAAATCGGATTTCTCTATAGGAAACCATCTCGTTCAAGGAAATAACACTTGGCATAAAAAATTAAGCAATCAGAAATATCAAGGTGCAGTAAAGGTAGCTTTGCCTCAATATAGACCTGCCATTTCTAATGTAGAATTTTATACAGATGCCATTCTTAATCAAAAAGGACAATGGAAGATTAACTTTCAAATTAAAAAGTAATTAAAAATATAATTGATTTTTCACCACAAAAAAACACTCACGAATGCTGTTTTCACAACATTTGTGAGTGTTTTATCGTTTTAACTTAACTATCTATTCTTTACAGTAATGGCATTCTTGCAAGCGTATCCTTTTATACCCATTGAATGGAACCAAACTCACCATGCGGATGGTTTTGTAATTTGTATCTCCTATATTCATATTCTAATTTCGAAAGTTTCATCTCATAAAGCTGTTGGTCCTCTTTGTTATAAACATTCAAAAATATTAGTTTATTGATTAGTTTTTGACGCTTTTTTTCATCCTTATTTCTCATCAGAAACACTCCTTCAGTTTTATAACAAACTTCCTTTGACAACAACAACTTTTAAACCGATCTGATTACATTTAAATTATTTGAATAATTTCATTATAAACTTATAATTCCTATCTGTAAAGTATGAATTAAAATTAAAACAGGGGTCAGTCCCCCGCCAAATTAAAGCGTTAATTCGACGGGGGACTGACCCCGTTTTATATATTATATTGACATTTAAATGTAAAAATCTCATCCACAGCTTGCTGATACCCACCTGATTTTTGATAGGATTCCTGTATTTTTGCAATAGCTTGATGGACGGATGGGTCGTTTAATACTTGATCTGCGGCTTCACGCAGTTTATTGGCAGTTAAGTTTTGCATTTGTAATTGAATACCGGCTCCGATATTGGCCACCTGTCTGGCAATGATTGGCTGATCCGCGTTTTGTGGAATGACAATAAGCGGAACCCCGTTATAAAGACCTTCTTGGGTACTGTTCATTCCACCATGAGTAATAAATAACTTCGTGTATTTCAGCAGCTCCGTTTGTGGAACATAATTTTTCACAATGAAGTTTTCGGGTATATCCCCCAAATCAATCAGTTGAGTTTGTTTTCCAATCGACATGACCATCGTTTGATCGCTATTTCCAAATGCTTCGAAACAAAGCTTATAAAAATCAACAGCACGATTAAAAACGGTCCCGAGCGAAATGTAAATAGGATTTTTTCCTTTGATATCTTCAAGATCAAAATGATCCTGCTCGAAACGTGAAGCAATCGATGGACCTACAAATTTGTATGAATGATCGAATGCTTCTTTAAAAGGTTGAAACTCCTTGGTTGTATATACGATTGTAAGTGGTGCTGGATTACAAAAAACTTCGTAAGGAGAATGAATCTCTACATCATATTTTTCCTTCACCACTTCCGTCAGACGGTGAAATTCATCGTATATTTCTGCAGGAATGTTTTTAGAAAGCTGTTCCAATGTTTTTTCAAATGATGCTTGTGTCTGCGCAAAAGAAGTACAAGAATTAATGGCCGGAAGTTTAAGAATTTGGGCAAGTAAATTTCCACAACCAAACATGGAATCGTAGATGATATAATCAAAATGTTCTCCTTCGATCTGCTCCAATACACTTGGTATCACGATATCTGCAGTTCGTAAAAGACCGTTGACTCTTTCGAGTAAATAATTTCTTCCACCTGAGAGAAAGGCTTGTATAAATTTTTGACCGTCAATTGTCCTAACCGTAGCTCCTGCCTTCTCAATGCGGTCGCGAAAAGCTTCGATCGTAAAGTACACGACCTCTTCTCCACGCGAAATAAGCTCTTGCACAACTCCTATCGTTGGATTGATATGTCCTTCTGACCCGCCGTTAATAAATAAAACACGTGCCATTCTCACCACTCCTCATTTTTCCTGCAATTTTTTCTATTAAAGAGCTGAAAAAATAAAAGAAAATTGTTAGGAAAACTTTACTGTTTCCTAATTATAGCCCATTTAGACATTCCGATGAAACGGGATATATTGACCATCCTAATAATAATGCTAAATTCATACTTTAAATATTCTAAAGAATGGATTGTTTATATTTTTACTATTCTTTTTAAAAATAAAAATGGATAACCAAATAAACATTTGGTAATCCATTTTATCTTTATTTTTTATAAACGGTTTTTCTCTCATTAACCTATGGGTTATTCTTTAAGAATTTATTAATATCGTTAATTCCTTGACAATTTTTAAAGACATATCTTTATTAAGCGCATGATTTGCTCTACCCGGTCTTGAACCCAAATAGCTGCATGATCCATCGCTTGCTCAAGGCTGCATGGCTTGGGCACGATGGAAAAACCTGCTTTCAAGCCAATCTGATCCATCTGTTCGCTCGATAGTTCCATTCCTCCACATAAAGCAATAACAGGAATTTGATATAGACATGCTTTTCCGCAAACACCGGCAATGACCTTGCCTGATAGGGTTTGATTGTCCAGTTTCCCTTCACCGGTAATGATTAGATCGGCTTGCTGAATATGAGTGTCAAAATCGATTGCTTCCATTACAATCTCGATTCCAGGCTTAAATTCAGCTTGCAGGAATGACATCAACGCTGCACCCATTCCGCCAGCTGCACCGCTACCTGGAAGGTCCCGCACATCGACACCCGATTGATGAAAGAAAATCTCCCCGAATCGGGAGAGCCCTTTGTCCAAGCATTCAACCATTTCCCTTGTGGCTCCTTTTTGCGGCCCAAAAACTGCTGATGCCCCGTTCGGCCCGCATAATGGATTGATAACGTCACTGGCAATGGTAAAATGGGACTCTCTTAACCTTGGATCCATATCGGATATATCGATAAGTGAAAGTTCTTCCAATGATGCACCGCCTTCGGGGAGCAATGTCCCTTCATGATTGTAAAACTTAGCACCAAATGCTTTTAACATACCAGTACCGCCATCGTTCGTGGCGCTGCCACCCAGTCCAATGATAAAGCGGCGATATCCTGAGTCCAGAGCCTGGCGAATTAACTCTCCTGTACCATAACTGGTTGTAATGAGAGGATTTCTTTCATTTTCCTTAAGTAAAGGAAGACCGGATGCTTGTGCCATTTCAATGACAACCGTAAGACCGTCACCCAAAACTCCATAACAAGCCTTGATTGGCCTCCCAAGAGGATCTCTTACCCCGAATTCGTATGTTTTTCCATTTGTTGCATAAACCATATTCTCTAATGTGCCCTCACCGCCGTCAGCCAAAGGCAGCTCAATGACGTCAACTGATGGATCGACGGAAAGAATCCCATTTCGTATGGAACGGCACAAATCACGGGCCGAAATGGACCCTTTAAACGAATCTGGCGCCACTACGATTTTCATTCCTTCCACCCCCGTATGTTAAGTTTCTCTATGTAAAACTTCCTCAGGTCAATCATAATATGTGTAAAAATAATTGTAAAATCAGATAATTCGAGTTTGGTGCTATAAATTCGAAACTATCTATTTCTCCACAAAAAACACTCACAAATTTAACACATTTGTGAGTGTTTTTTCGTTTTAACTATCTATTCGTGGATAAAGCTACCCAGTCATTTTTGATTAAACCTGCACTAATAGTCTTTCCTTTTCAAAGCTATCCTTTGGTCCGAAGAATTCAAAATGGATTCTATCTTCTTCTACACCCAATTCTTTTAATGAATGGTAGATGGCTTTCATGAATGGAGTGGGACCACAGAAATAGAAGTCTGCATCTTGAATTTCCACGTTGTCCTTCAGCCACTTTTTAGATACATATCCTTCAAAGTCAAAGCTGTCATTTTGGCGGTCATCATCTGTTGGTGCATCGTAAAATACAAAAGAATTTACGTTTTCCTTTTCCGCAATCATATCTACTTCATCTCTAAAAGCATGCACGCTGCCATTTTGAGCTGCATGAATAAAGGTAACTTTTCTTTCAGGCTGTACTTCAACAACAGTTTTTAACATACTTAACATTGGAGTAAGACCAACACCGCCACTTAATAGGACTACTGGCGTTTTCTTATCTAAATTAACGATAAAATCTCCCGCGGGGGCACTTACTTTTAGAACGTCCTCTTCATTTACAAAATCATGAAGGTAATTGGATACCTTGCCATCAGGATTCTGTGTCCCGGCTTCACGTTTCACACTAATGCGATAATAATCCTTACCCGGGGCATCAGAAAGGCTATATTGACGAATATGGGTGAATGTTTCGCCTTGGATCTCCAGTTTAATGCTAATATATTGTCCCGGTTGGAAAGGTGCAATTTCTTTTTGATCTACAGGTTTTAAATAAAATGAAGTGATAACATCGCTTTCGATCACTTTGTGGTCAACCATAAATTCGCGGAATCCATCCCAGCCTCCTTTCTGGTTGGCGGCTTCATTGTATAATTCCGCTTCAATACTAATGAAAGCATCTGCAATGACTCCATACGCCTCCTTCCAAGCATCAAGTACTTCATCAGTTGCTGCATCTCCCAGTACATCCTTAATAGCCAATAATAGGAATTTCCCAACAATCGGATAATGCTCTGGTTTAATCCCAAGACTTCGGTGTTTTTGGGCAATTTGATTAACAACGGGAAGGATAACAGATAAGTCATCGATGTGTTTGGCAGCTTCATAAACAGCGCTTGAAAGAGCCCTTTGCTGCCTGCCTTGTTTTTGATTTGCATGATTAAAGATATTGAGGAGTTCAGGATGGGCTCCAAACATTAATTGATAAAAGCGGGTTGTAATTTTTTCACCATTTTGTTCCAATACCGGAACAGTTGATTTCACAATTTGTATTCTTTTTTGATCAAGCAAAATAAACACTCTCCTTTTTTGTTGCAAGTTGTATCTTTTAACATAAATGTTATTATAAGAAATCCATTACGGAGAATTTGTGATTTAAATCACACTTTGAAAAAATTCGGTCCTTTGGATTATGAGGTCTTATGAGTCATATGGAGGAGTAGTTGGTAGAATCTCCTTACCAGACTTAAACTTGAGTTTTAAGTGAAGGAGATTGAATGTAAAGATAGGTAATAAGGACCAGTGCGCCATTGATAACGTAACATTTTGATAATCGTCTAAGATCGCACAATGAAGCTTCATACCACCCCCTGCTGTCTCGTATTATTTTTCTCCTTTCAATTCTAGCAGAATCCTGCAAGTTTTTACGATCCCTCCTTGCCAACTATCCAATATTATTCAAAACAAAAAAGCTGCCAATACTATTAGCAACTTTTGAAATAAGATCAATTAACATAAGGAAAAAAATCAAGTCGCTACAAATGGTAAAATAGCTTGAACTGATTTCGCAGATCTATCAAGTGCCTCTTTTTCATCCAAAGCCAAAGGAAGCTCTATTACACTATGAATTCCGTTTCCGCCAATGATTGTCGGAACTCCTAAACATAAATCTTTATAGCCATACTCCCCCTGCAAGTAAGCAATTGCCGGAAGGATACGCTTTTTGTCACGGATGATGGCTTCTGCCATGATGACAAGAGAGGAGGACGGGGCATAATAAGCACTCCCATTTCCTAGTAAAGAAACAATCTCGCCCCCGCCGTTCCTTGTTCGTTCTACAATTTTGTCTAGGCGCTCTTTTGGAATCAGTTTTTCAAGCGGAATTCCTCCCGCATAAGAAAAACGAATTAACGGGACCATTTCGTCCCCATGGCCGCCCAGGACAAATCCGGAGATATCCTCAACCGAAATATCCAACTCTTTTGCTACAAAAGTATTAAATCTTCCTGTATCAAGAACACCTGACTGACCAATCACCCGGTTCCTTGGAAAATTTGTTGCCTTATAGCAAACATAGGTCATCGCATCTACCGGATTGCTTAAGACAAGAATAAAACTATTTGGCGCATATTTTGCGATTTTAAGAGAAATGGAGTGAATGATGCCCGCATTGGTTGAGACGAGATCCGCCCGGCTCATGCCCGGTTTTCGTGGAATGCCGGCAGTAATAATGATAAGATCCGCATTTTCGATATCGGCATAATCCGAAGTCCCTTTAACCTTTGCATTGAAACGCAAAACTGGCCCAGCTTCGAGAATATCAAGCGCTTTTCCTTTTACTGGCTGTTCCTGTTCAGGTATATCCACTAGAACGATATCCCCCAGTTCTTTTTGCGCAAGCATTAACGCAGTTGTTGCGCCCGTATGGCCAGCCCCGATGACAGCAATTTTTGGGCGTTTAAAAACCATGTTTCTCCTCCTTCCATTCTTATTTCGTACATTAGGCAAAACCTTTTTGAGGATTCGCCCCATTTATTTCCTTTCGTTTACTTGGACTCTTTCATGATTCCATAGATTTCACTATCGATCCTTGGGATGACATGTGCAGCCCGGAGACCACCCACTCTAGCCGCAGCCTCTTTCCCCACTTGAACAGCAGCCTGTACCGCACCAACATCACCTTCAACCAAAATCGAAACAAGGGCACCATCTACTTTTTCCTGTTTAACTAGCCTTACATTGGCCGCTTTCAACATGGCATCTGCGGCCTCAATCGAGGCGATTAACCCGAAGGTTTCAATCATTCCGATTGCTTTAGCCATTCCATTCACCTTCTTTATCGAATTTCTGTCTGATCTACAATTCCGATAATCGCTGCATCAAGGGGAGAAGCACATTCCGGCATAATCGCCCGCGCTGGGCTGCCTTCTGCAAATATGATCTGATCCCCCATGCCGGCACCGATTCGATCTGCCGCAATAATCGGGGTTTGAATGAAAGACCCATCCGGTTTAATCGGTTGCACCACCAGGAGTTTTAAGCCGGTCAGGCCATCCTCCTTCCTCGTTGCCCATATATTTCCAATCACAATTCCGAGTCGCATGCCATCCCACCTTAAGAATCAATAATCACAATTTTCTTTCCGGTATCGCGGGCTGTATCCCTTGCTAATGGGGTAACAATACTCATTTTTTTAATATAAATGGTTTTAGATGTATATCTTTGGACTTCATGATGGGTAAGTATTTTCCCATTAAAAACCTGATGATTCGATCGTCCCTCCGGCAAATCCTTTATCTTGGGGGAATCCTGGATCATCTGTGGTTGCTTCTGGCGATTCATGATCCTCCCGGGCTGGCCTGTTTGGATCAATCCGGCATTGGCTTCATCCGTATCAATATGCATTTCCGTGATATACGAAGGGGATACCCGGACTAAAACCCGCTCAAAGGTAATGGGACGGAAAGTATCCACTCGCACCGTTACATAACCGCCATCTTCAACTCCAAACTTTTTCGCATCTTGAGGGTTTGTATGAATATGCGCTTGGGCAATGATAAGCCCATCCTGTAAATAAAGGCTTCCATTCGGCCCTATGATGGTCACCGGACTGGAGCCATTTAGGTGACCGGATTGCCGGACTGGCGGGTCAAGTCCAAGTTTCATCGCATCGGTTATACTGACTTCGACCTGCGTTTGTTTTCTAACCGGGCCAAGGACACGAACGCGTTCAATCGTACCTTTTGGACCCGCGATCATAACCCTTTCTTCAGCCGCAAACTGATTGGGCTGTGAAAGCTGTTTTTTTATCCTTAATTGATAAGAGGCTCCAAACAATACAGCCAGATCTTTTTCTGATAAATGCACATGGCGTGCTGAAACAGCAATTGGGATCAGGTGCTGTTCCAAAGTTGGCTGTTTTTCATTCAACTGGTGAAGAACCTCTTCAACGATGGATTGAAGCATGGGATGTTCCATCTTGTTTTCACCTCACTTTTGGCAAACCACAAATAGTGTAGATTTCCTATCGTATTGCCGATAAATCCGGTTCACTTTCTGATGGGACAGCCTTAGGAATTTGCGGCAAAATAGTCTCCAGCTCATTATGAGGTCTTGGAATTACATGGACGGACAAAATTTCACCTACCCGGTTGGCCGCAACTGCCCCGGCATCCGTCGCTGCTTTTACGGCACCTACATCGCCGCGAACCAGCACGGTCACGATTCCACCACCTACATGAACTTTTCCAACAAGATTCACACTTGCCGCCTTCACCATTGCATCCGCTGCTTCAATCGATGCTACCAAACCCTTCGTTTCAATCATTCCTAATGCTTCTTGACCCATTTTATCTTCCTCCTTGATCATTATGGATTTGCCCTACTATTTGAACGACAATTCGGGCAATATCAGCGGTCTGATAATTTCCATTTAAGCCCATTTCCTGCATTACTTTTTCAACAATCCAATTTTGTTTTACTGACTCTTGATTTCGTGCTGATCTTTGGTCCTGTTCTCCTTTTTTAGGAATTGACACTTCTTTAATTCCTTGAGCCATTCTTTTTATGTTGATTAAATGCCTGGCTGTAATATTGTCTGAAGTGATATTGCCTCCGAACGATCCACAGCCCAATGTAAAGGATGGGTCAAAGCCTGTTGTGCCTCCCACTGCTCCCATGGTTGAAAGCGTGTTGACGAAAATTCTTGATACTGGCATGTCCAGAGAAAATTCCTTCGCTACACGCTCATTTTCCGTGTGAATCGAAAGGCTGTGGCCTCTTCCGCCCAAATCGAGCAGCTGACCGCAGATTCTTTTTGCATCGGCAGTATGGTCGGCCTGATAAAGAGCAAAGATCGGCGATAGCTTTTCTAAAGAGAAAGGGGCTTGCTTGCCAATCTCCGTTTCTTCTGCAACAAAAAGCCGAATGTTTTCATCAATGGAGATTCCTGCAAGCTCGGCAATGGTCGCAGGGCTTTTTCCGACAATCGCAGGATTTACCTTTCCTGGTACAGGAGAAATGACCTTTTCCATTTTTTTCTTTTCTTCCGGATTTAAAAAATAGGCCCCGTTCTGTTTCAACTCACGAATCACATCAGAGGCAATTTCCCGGTCCACAACAATCGACTGTTCCGTCGCACAGATGGTTCCGTAATCAAAGGTCTTGCTATCGACAATCATGGATACCGCTTTTTTTATTTTTGCTGTTTTTTCAATATAAACGGGCACATTTCCCGGTCCGACGCCATAAGCCGGTTTCCCGGAACTGTATGCGGCTTTAACAAGTCCGCCTCCGCCGGTAGCAAGGATTAAATTAACATCTTTATCCTTCATTAGCGCCTGTGTTGCTTCCATGGAAGCAAAGGATAGCCAGCCAATTAACCCTTTCGGCGCACCTGCCTCCATTGCAGCTTTTTCACATATTTTTAACGCTTCAGTTGTACATTTCACGGCATACGGGTGTGGGCTGGCCACAATGGCATTCCGTGTTTTTAAGGAAATCAACGTTTTAAAAATAGCCGTTGAGGTTGGATTGGTTGTCGGGATAATCGCAGCCACCACACCGAATGGAGCGGCGATTTCCACCATTCCCTTGGCCGTGTCCTTCCGAATGATGCCAACCGTCTTCTCATCTTTGATCGATTCATATACGGCTTTAGAGGCCACATCATTTTTCATCTTTTTATGCTCAATCACGCCCATGCCCGTTTCCTTCACAGCAAGCTCAGCTAATTCATACGAGTGTGCATAGGCTGCATCTGCGACCGTCTTAACAATCCGATCAACCTGTTCCTGTGAATACGACATATACTTAGCTTGAGCCTGTTTGGCATTTCGAACGACTTCTCTCATTTCCTGAAGCGCAAGTAAATCTTGGTCGACTACTGCATACATGCCATCACTACCTTATAGATTGATAGATTATGATTGAACTAACAGGGATACCCAGCGGGAATTTTCCTCTTTTTGAAAAAACTGATTTGTTTCCAAGTCCGGATTTGGCATGACTCCGGATGTTAGAAGGGTGCCGGCTTTTTTGGCGATCATGGCTCCCACTTCAATGGCTGTCGTTACAGAGCTCAAATCGCCGCAAATCATTAGTGTGACAAGTGCAACATCCCTCGTCTCATGTTTAATAATTGTGATATCTGCCGCTTTTAGCATCGCATCTGCCGCTTGAATGGAAATGGCCACACCAATCGTTTCGAGCAATCCAATCGCACCGTACAACATTATTCCCTCATCTCAAAAGATTTCTTTATTCAAGGTAGTGGCAGATATATGTGTCCCTACAAGCCGAAACTCCCTCTTTCAATTAGAAATCTTTCATTATTTCCCCGTAACGGGTAAAATAATTTCCAATTCATTGTGTGGACGTGGAATGACATGTGTGGATAGAAGCTGCCCGACACGTTCTGCAGCAGCCGTTCCCGATTCTACTGCCGCTTTCACGGCTCCCACATCTCCTGTTACCATAACGGTGACAATTCCGCCACCGACGTGCACTTTTCCGATTAAATTAACATTTGCTGCTTTCACCATTGCATCCGATGCCTCTAACGCAGCCACCAGTCCCTTAGTTTCAATCAACCCTAATGCTCCATCAATGATTCTGGCCATGTTCATTCCTCCATTTTGTCTATTTCATTGCCATACTTTTTTAATAAAAAGTTGAATATAACTTAACTTGTTCTTCTTTGCCTGTTCCATTTTCCACTGCTCTTTTCCGAATAGTGGCAGCTACCTCTTCCCATTTTTTCAACTCTGATGCCTCCAGTGATCTAATGGCTGAAGGCTTGTTGGACGAAACAGTTTCATCGTTAGCACCAATCAAGCTCGAGGAAATGGTCTTCCACAATTTTATTTCTTCATTCGTAAGTGGGTTGGGTTTGGCAGCGTACGGCTGATGTTCATGTCCCCAATTCTTTTCATTTTTATTAAGGGGAAAAGCTTCAGCATGCTCTTCCAGTTTTAAGAGAACGAGTTTCGTGATTTCTTCAATGATCGTTTGATTCATGCTCTGTTCTGCCCTCCATTCAACAAAACTTCTCAGCTCTGTATGATTTTTCAAAAATTAATGCGCTTACAAATGAAATCTTTCTAAATAGCGAATGGCTAATTCGTCCGTTTGCTCGGTGTATTTACTTCCGAGTTCTTGGCTGGTAGGGTTATCATGACTGCCGATCCAAGCGATCAGCATTAATCTCCTCATTAAGATAAAGGTTGGGATCTCATCCTCTTCCTGTTTCGAAAGCGGGCGAACCTTACGATATCCTTTCATCCATGCATGAATAAGGTCAGGCACAATCGGCTTGTGTTCTATAAAACTTAAAGAAGTGGCCAGATCAAACATGTACCAGCTAAAGCCACAGTCATCAAAATCAATCACTTTGATGACCTTATCTTCAATAATTAAATTGGGGAGACGCAAGTCAGCGTGAATTAATCCAAAGCGGTCATTGGCTTTTCCATATTGATCTAACCGGTGTTTGATCACTTCCGTTACCTTTTGGAATAACTCCAGTCTTTCCGGGGTCATTCCTTTCCCATCCTGCCATCTGCCCCAGATAGGATCATCCCCTATGACGTTTTCGTAAGCCCAGGACCAGCGATTGATTTTTTGAGGCGGTTTCCAATTGATGCTGTGATTGTGGAGATGTGCGGTAATTACACCAAGGTTTTCAAATTGTGCGATTAACTCCGATTCATTTTCCTCACTTGGCGATTCCCCTACTAAAAAAGCAAATAACGTACAATAAAATGGGGATGGTTCATCGTTCAAATAAACTTCCTGAACATCCTCCCAATTTGAACCGGGGTAAGGTAGGGCAACAACAATGGGGCTATCCCTATTGATTGATTTTAACCATAATAATTCGCTTTCAATTTCTTCTTTTGTGTGATAACCAGGCCGATTGACTCGTAAAATATATTTCTCATTGTTTGCAAAATTTCTCACTAGATAAGTAGCATTCTCTGAGTAATTTAAGAGTTCGATGTTTGCACTGGTTAATTTGGAATACATTCCGAGTGCTTTTTTTGCCACTTCATGAAAAATCGTTAATACACCTGCATAGGATGGTTCATTTGCTACTCCCATAGTTTTTCCCCCCTAATCCAGTTTTTCAATTAATATCCCAGTTTTCTTGCTGCCTGCTTAATGCCAAGCTCACATCGTTCCAGCAGTTCGTCACAATAATCCTTGTCGCAAAGAAGACCTGGTTTGAACTGCAATACGCGATTATCAAGCATGGAGTAGATGGCCCATACACCATTTTCATAAAGTGAACTCATCACATGCTTGGCACCCTGCGGGTGATCGAATTCGAGACCCATCACAACACCCAATTGACGAATTCCGACGAAGAAGTCTGAATGGCGCTGTTTGATCTTCTCCAATTCATATCGTAAGTAGCGGGAAACAAAGTTCACATTTTGAACAACTTCTTCTCTTTGTGAAATTTCCAATACTTTCATTGCTACCAAACATCCCAGTTCAGAACCTCCAAAGGTGGAAATATGCGCCATCCCATCCTCATTCATCCACTGGCCAGCCCTCTTGCTTACGACGGTTGCTGCAATTGGATAGATACCCCCGCTAAAGCCTTTTGACGTAACCAAGATATCGGGTTCGACATCATAATGCTCGATTCCCCAAAGTTTTCCAGTTCGCATAAGACCAGTCTGAACTTCATCCGCCACATAGAGTGTTCCATATTTCTCACACAAACGCTTCACCGACGCGAGATACCCGGTTTCAGGAAGAGGGAAACCGTATGTTGCCGGAATGGTTTCGATAATGACACAGGCAACGTCTTCGTTTCTTAAGGCAGCTTCCATCGCATGTAAATCATTGAAAGGGACATGAATAAACTCTGAAGGGTTCCCTTCGCTTAAAAACGGCTTTGAATACCGCTCATTTCCCAGTGATACGGCTAATCCGGTATGGCCGTGATACCCGTTGATGATCGAGACAAATTTCTTTCTCTTCGTCGCATATCTGGCGCATTTTAAAGCGACATCAATGGCTTCACTCCCGCCGCAAGATAGAATGGAGTAATGAAGGCTTTTGGGAGTAGCCTTTCCAAGTGCTTTCGCAAGCTGCGCCCGGGTGATGGATGGAAAATGATGGTTTCCAATATCAAATTCTTCTAATGCATTCTTTAGAGTTGAAATAATTTCAGGATTCCGGTGTCCTAAGTTGTATGTACCCCCATTCAAATGGACATCCATCAACCGGTTCCCATTCATATCGTAAAAATAATAGCCCTCTCGTTTTCCAATAACCAAGTCAACGCCATCCTGTTGCCATTGTTTTGTTTTTCCAGGATTCCACCATTCAATAGATTGTTGAAGCACTTGTTCTTTTGATATTTCTTTAGTCAAATTCAAACTGTATTCCCTCCCTGTCCTATGACTATTTTTCTACTTGATAGGCTTACTATAACATCAAAAAAAGCATAGTTATTGTAAAAATCGGAACATTCAGAATAATATTCTTTGATTTAAGTCTATTAATTTGTATAATAAATTCATGGATTCAACGATTCTTAATTAGTCTTAGAGCAGTCTACTGAGGAGGGTATAAAGTTTGAATATATTTAGCCAGCCAAAAACAGTTTCTTATTTTCCATCACAACCTGAAATTGAAAAAAACTCTGACTATTATTTGGAGCAAAAGCCAACAAGTTTTTTATGTAAAAGAAATATTTCGGTATTTTACCAATTTAAGATAAAACAAAACGGGGCAAAGTTCGCTTCTATCATCCCGGACGGAGCGTTCGATCTCTTGTTTTGTTGCCACCCAAGCGGGCCGGAAGTTTATTTATGGACAACCCCGTCCAAAAGAATGAGAATCCAGGAAGGCTTTCGAGAGGATTGTGACTATTTTGGGGTCCGTTTTTATCCTGAACAACAACTTTATTACTTTCACTACAACATGAAAGAATTACTGGATCAGAAAATTCCCCTTAATGATGTCATCAAGATGGACCCCACATTTGCCGATCTAATTGCCGAGGCCCAAAGCTTTGAGGAAAGAATTCATTTATTTGAAAAGCTAATGGAAAAACGTCAGGCAGAGAAATCTTCCAGTCACCTCATCATCGAATATTCCATTCAAAAGATTTACTCCACTAAAGGACAAATAAAAATTGAGATGTTATCAGACGATATCGGCTATACAGATCGCTATTTAAGAAAAAAGTTCGAAGAACAAATCGGAGTCTCCCCGAAACAATTTAGCATGATTGTTAGATTCCAAAATGCCTTAAAAATTATCCTTAAAGATTATCATTATGATTTGTCAAAAATACTTTTTGAACAAGGCTACCATGATCAGTCGCATTTTATTCATTCATTCAAAAATTTTACCAACCTATCACCTGAAAGATTTCGGGAGATCTTTTATAACTCTTGATCTATTTAAAATAGGGATATTATCTGATAACAGGAAAACCCTCACCTTTTAAAAAGGGAGGGTTTCTTTTCTTCAATCATATTATCATTTAGGCTAAAGCATCTAAACTTTCCGGTATAATTTGACCGCCATCCACGACAATCGTTTGAGCCGTAATATAGTTGGCTTCTTTGGAGGCCAAAAAGAGCGCAGCATAAGCAATGTCTTCCACTTTGCCAATTCGTTTCATTGGAACGGTGGCCGCCATGCTGTTGATATAATCATCCCCTAATTCTACTAATCCCTCGGTTAAAATATTCCCTGGCATCACCGCATTAATCGTAATATTGTACGGAGCCAGCTCCAATGCCGCGCTTCTCATAAAGCCAAGCTGTGCCGCTTTGCTTGCTCCATAGTGTGACCAGCCAGCGTACCCGGTAACCGGTCCCGTAATCGAAGATGTCAGGATAATACGGCCAAATTCAGCTTCTTTTAAAAAAGGAAGGCAAGCCTGAATGGCAAATAAGGCTCCTCTGGCATTCGTATTCATAACCAGATCCCATTCATTGATACTCATATCTTCAATGGAGGAGTTTGGAAATACCCCTGCATTGGAGCAAAGGACATCTACTCCTCCAAATGAAAAAGCTACGTCTTGAGCCATTTTTTTCATGGATTCAAGGTTTGAAACATCACCTGCAAATGCTTTTGCAATCCCCCCGTTTTTCCGAATTTCTTCTGCGCTGCTCTCAGCAGTGTCTATATTCCTGGCAACAACGGCCACATTTGCTCCTTTCTTTGCAAAAACTTCGGCAATTCCTTTCCCAATCCCTTTACTGGCCCCTGTGACGATCACTGTTTTCCCTTTTAATGGTGTCAACATTGAATGCTCTCCTCCTGATTAATGGATTAATAAGATTTCATTCTATAATTCTAATTGTGGCGGAAGTTTGCGGAATCCTTTCGTTTTAATGGCCAAGTAGACGAGGCCAATGACAAGCCATGAGGTGCCAATGATTTGTGCCAATCGATCCATACTAATCCAAACATACAAGATGATTAGGAATCCAATGATCGGCAATACAAAATAGCGGAGATGGCCAATTCCAGTTGGCTTCCAATTTGGGACACTTCCAAGTTTTAAGGAAGATTCCCCTTTTTTCTTCACATAGTACAGCCAAACGACTGAAAAATTTAAGGCAGCGAATCCGAATAATGCACCATAGTTTACTAGATTTGAAAGTGTTGCCATGTTTGAGCTGAGGCCTAAGATAAACTCGATAGAGACAATAATAACAATGCTCCAATGAGGTGTTTTCCATCTTTTGTTCACTTTGGCAAATACACTTTTTGGCAGCAGACTGTCCCTTCCCATTCCAAATAGGAGTCGTGCCCCTGCCGCTGTAGCCACAAGATTAAAGACAGCTAATTCCGTTAAATACCCTGCAGTAAAAAAGATTCCGAAGCCTTGTCCCCCTGTCATTTTTGAAACTTGGAATAATACGGTATTCACCCATGTTTCATTATTCATATGAGATTTCCAATCAGGAATAACAAGCATCCCAAAATATCCGCAAGCAAACATCGTTAAAGTTCCGATCCCAATGCACCAATAGATCGCTTTTGGAATATCCCTCTTAGGTCTCTTCGTTTCTTCTGCCAAGGTGGTAATCGCATCAAAGCCAAGAAAACTAAAAACAGCTAGAGATGTTCCCGCAGCTAACGTGGAAAAACTGGTGAAATGGAAGGGTTCAGTACTAAATAAAGTTCCTGTTCCCATTCCACCATGAACGGCATGAGCCCAGACAATGATGGCGAGCCAAACGACAAATTCACCAATCACGAGAAGCCATAATCCCAATTTGGATATTAATTCAACACCGAATAGATTTAATAACCCTGTTCCTACAGAGAAAACCGCTAATAGAACCCAATAAGGGATTCCCGGAAAATATTGTTGAGCAAAATAGGCCGAACTAGAGGCAGTTACTGTAGGGATCAATATGTAATCCAAGGTTAATACCCACCCGGCTATAAATCCCAAATGTGGATTCCATCCTCTTCCAACATAGCTGTAAATAGATCCTGCAAGTGGGAAATTCCGGACCATTACAGAGTAGCTAAAGGCAGTGAATAGCATGGCAACTCCAGCCAGCAAATAGGGAAGTGCTACCGTACCGCCAGAGGTTTGCAGCAAAAATCCAAAAATAATGGCTGGAGCAATCGGTACCATATAATTTAATCCGAATGCCGTTAGCTGCCAAACGTTCATCGTTCGATCCAACTCTTGCGCATAACCAAATTTTGAAATATCAGTAGGCACATTCGCTGGAATTTTTAATTCTCTTTCTTCAACAGACATTTGTTTTACCTCCCTTTTATCATATCCCGACAGAAGACTCTCACCTTAAGGAAGCAGGAGTGCCTAGTAAGTAAGAAAGTGAGAGGTGAAAACTTTCTACGATTCATTTTTTGAAAGAAGTCGATCGAATTGCTTGACAAAAATCTGTTGAAAATTTAGCAGATGCTTATAAACGATAGTATAAATAGCAAAATAAAAAACTTCACTTGTGATGTAAGCGTTTTCTAAAATTTGAAGAGTTGCCGGAGCTATCGTTGGTGAATGGTGACAGGATTTTTAATGCTAGTGCCTCATTTTCATTTGTTCTTTAAAAATTTTTTCAACTCAATCTAACAAGACCTCCCTCCGTTTTTTTCAAACTAGATAGAAAAAGTATAACATCATTAAAATAATGTTTATTGTAAAAATCGGAACCTTCTGAATATTATAAAATAATTTTCCTCTAGCTTTTAAAATGGTTATATTAAAAAAGAAGTTTTTGACTATTTATTTCGCTCTTCGAATCATTAATATAATGAAAATCAAAAAAGCCAATTTCCAATCCGTATTGGAAATTGACTTTTTTAGTTTAAAATTTGCTTTATTAAAAATCACAATCCTAAATAGGCATTTTTAATTCGATCATCGTGTAATAATGTCCGTGCATCTCCATCCAAAACAATTCTACCATTCTCTAATACATAGGCCCGATCTGCTATTCCTAATGAATAATGGATGTTTTGTTCGACTAAAATAACGGTACATCCTGAGGCATTGATCTGTTTTATTAAATCTAGCAATTGGTGAACCATGACGGGTGCTAATCCTAGTGAAGGCTCATCCAGCATAATAATGGAAGGATTAGCCATTAAACCTCTCGCTATTGCACACATCTGAGCTTGACCTCCGCTAAGTGTACTCGCCTGTTGGTTAGACTTTTCCTTTAATATTGGTAAGAGATCATACACATACTCTAGGTTTTTAGTAAACAATTGACTTGCTTTCTTTGAATAGGCCCCCATTTCTAAATTCTCATAAACGGTCATTTCAGGGAATAAATGCCTGCCTTCTGGAACTAACGTTAACCCTAAATCTACTCTTTTGAAAGAAGGAATTTGTTGAATGTCTTTCCCGTTTAACTTTATTGTTCCATTATATTTTGATAAAACACCGGAAATAGCGGAAAGAAGAGTTGTCTTTCCTGCCGCATTTGCCCCAACGATGGCAATAATTTCACCTTTTTTCACATTTAAGTTGATATCGTACAATATCTGCACGTCTCCGTAAAATGCGTTCAAATTAGAAACTTCCAACAACGTCGATCTCATCCTTTCCTAAATAAGCCTCAATCACTTCAGAATCTGAACTCACTTCTATTGGTGTTCCCTCTTTAATTTTCACGCCGTGATGCAGTACCACAATTCGGTTAGCCAATGTCATAATGGCTTTCATAATGTGCTCAATCATGAGGATGGAAATATGATTCTGGTTAATTTTTTGTAAGATTTCAATCATTTCATTGACCTCGTTTGGACGAAGTCCTCCCATTACCTCATCAAGCAATAGCAGTTTCGGCCCTGCAGCTAATGCCCTGGCAAGTTCTAACTTCTTACGATCAGAAATGGTCAAGTGACGGGCAAGCATGTCCTTAATATGATAAATCCCCAAGAACTCTAGAGTCGTAGAAGCCATTTCATGTGCACGCTTAGGATTACTCGATTTATTGAATGCACCTACCATGACATTCTCGATCACTGTCATATCACCAAACGGTTTTACAACTTGAAACGTTCTTGTGATCCCATTTTTTGCAATCTCATGTGGTTTGAGACGGGTTATATCTTTTCCCTCAAATACGACTGATCCTTGGTCAGCATTTATAAAGCCTGTAACACAGTTGAATAAAGTGGTTTTGCCAGCTCCATTTGCACCAATCAGACCCGTTATTTCATTTTCAGCGACATTAAATGTGATATTATGTAACACATGGTTTCCGCCAAAACTCTTACTTACATTATTTACCTTCAGAATACTCAACCATTTCACCCCTTGTTAAGGTTTTTCTTGCCCTTAACCTATTTCGAATCAATGATTCTATTTTTTTGCTTAATCCTTCAGGCATAAATAACACTATGATAATTAAGGTAATTCCATAGATCACACCATATAGGCCATGGAGAGAGGTTAGCCATCCTTGAAGCAATATACTTAGCGGGATAAGTAAAAGAGCACCAAGGAAAGGTCCAACAACCGTACCCATTCCGCCAATGATACAAACAAGTGCCACTTGAACAGATGTATTAATAGAAAAGACGACATTTGGATCAGTATACAGATAATATTGATTGTACAAGCCGCCACCTATTCCGGAAAGAAACGCACTTAAAAATAATGCTAAAACCTTTAATCGCACAGTATTCACACCAAGAGCTTCAGCTGCATTCTCATCTTCTCTTAAAGCTACTAAATAAAATCCAAACTTCGATTTTTTTATATAGGAAGAGATGATAAATAATAGGATCGCGTATACAAACATGAGAAGTGTGTAGTCTACTTTAGAGGTCCATGCCATATTCCAAAACCCCGGTTGAAAAGGTGTGGATAAACCGGAGGATCCACCTGTCACATCTTTGAGGGAAATAGAAAGTATGCGAATGACCTCTGCAAAAGCCATCGAGGCTAGAGCAAAAAACGGGCCATTTAGTCGTAATGTCGCCATGCCAATGATCACAGCAAACAGGCCAGAACATAATCCGCCAAGTAAAATTCCTAACCAGGGCGAAATCCCAAAATCTACAAATAATAAACTTGTGGTGTAAGCACCAATACCGATAAAAGCGGCATGACCAATGGATAATTGCCCTGTTAAACCACTTGAAATATTCCAAGCGCTTGCAAGTCCTGCCCATAGAAGGGTTAATGTCAGAATGTCCCTATAATAGCTATCATTAACAATGAAAACGAGTAACAAGACGATTAACCATGCTATGTTCATCGGCTTTCGTATATTTAACAGGCTTCCCACTATACCAACCTCCTTGTTTGGGAATTAAAGATACCCGTAGGTTTAAGAATCAATATAAGAATGAAAATTAAGAAATAGGCTGCCTGCTGCGCTTCGGATCCGACATAAAAGCCTGTCAAACTTTCCGTCAAACCAATAATCAACCCACCGATAACGGCGCCAGGCAAACTGCCTAATCCCCCTAGGACTACACAAACAAAAGCCTGATTCACAAATTGCAGACCGACAGTAGGATAGGTGGGGTACATCGGACTCAAGATTGCACTTGCAACCCCTACTAGTGCAATTCCGCAACTGAAGGTAATCATATAAATTCTTGATACATTGATTCCCATTATTTGTGCGGCAAATGAACTTTGAGAGGTAGCACGTATAGCCTTTCCTACTTTCGTGCTCTTAAGGATCCAGTAAAAGATAGCAGAGACACAAGTAGCAATGATAAAAGCAACTAACAAAGGTGTACTAATTGTAAGAGTGCTAAACTTCACAGCATCATGACTATACCCCGTATTTACATTTCTAAAATCCGCTCCCCATAACATTAACGCACCATTTTGCAGTACCAATGAAAGCCCCATGGTTGCGAAGATCTGAGTAGAGTGGGAGGCATTGATAACTTTCTTCATCACGAATTGGTATATTAACAATCCGAGGATAAACATAATAGGGGCACCTACTAATATGGAAAGATACGGGTCCATCCCATACGAGGAAAAAAAATAGTACGTGATATACATCCCAATCATCATAAAATCACCATGGGCAAAATTCACCATTTTCATAACTCCAAAGATCAGAGTCAGTCCCACGCTCACTAATCCATATAATCCGCCCAAGAGCAACCCTGATATTGTAACTTGAAAAAAGTCAGACACTATATGATCCCTCCCTGTTATCAACTGGTATTATTTTTGCCGTTACCATGACCATGATAACGGCAAAAATGATGTGGATATTTACTTTTTCATCAAACTAAGAGGTTTTGAGGCGAACTTTTCCGGCCAAACAATAGACATTTTTCCATTCTCCCATTGGTCTGCGATAGGGGAAGCACCCGTATTCTGACCTTTTGAATCATATTTTGCAGGCCAACCTACAATGGTCTGAGGGATATCGATGGAATGTGCTGCTTCTATAATTTTATTTGGGTCATCACTTCCCGCTTTTGGCAATACATCATGAAGGAGGTTATAGGTAGCTGCAAAAGTAAGTTCGGCTGCTAACGGGATGGTATCCGAACCGTATTTCTTTTTATACATGGAACGGAACTCATTGTCTAACTTTTGTGTAGCAGAATTTAGCTTGTCCACTGGAATGTTATAAGCAGAATCGATGGAAATAACTCCATTCGCACTCTCTCCTACAGCCTTAGCAAACTGGGGATCACTATAGCCTGATCCTGTCCCAACTAAAAACTTAACATTTAGACCCTGTTGCTTAGCCTGATTCCAAAATAATGTAGCATCATTGATGTAGCTGCTCGCAATAATAATGTCAGGCTGCTTTGATTTTAGTCTTAAAACCATCCCAGTCAAATCACTAGCTGTACTGCTGTATGTTTCATGAGCGACAATATTTACATTCTTTACCTTAGCTTCATTCAATGCTCCTGTGGCGATGGAAGAACCATAGCTAGAATCTTCATTTACGATCGCCACTTTAAGCGACGATAAGTCAGTCCCAAGTTTAGCAGCTAAGTTTTCTGCTATTAAATCGATTGCAACTTTCCCGCGAAACTCTCCCTGATCAGCAAACCTGAATAAATATTTATAACCTCGATTAGTAATCTTGTTGTCGATTCCAGTAGTTTCCCAGAAAACGACTTGATTACGCTCAGCAACTGCACTCGCTTGTAATGAATTATTACTGGAGATAGACCCAGTCAGAATCTTTACCTTTTCTTGGGAAATCAATCGATTTGCTTCTGTTGCAGCAGTTGAAGGATCACTAGCATCCGCATTCACAAATTCAATAGGAGCTCCATTCACCCCGCCATTGTTATTTACAATTTCTCTGGCAAGCTCAGCCCCATGGAGTGCTTCAGTTCCAAATAAAGCCAATGGACCGCTTGTCGGATAAAGGGTTCCTACCTTAATGGAAGATTTCTGACCACCCGAAGACTGATTACTACAACCTATTAAAGTCGCTGCCATTACACCTGTTAACAAGATAAGATTGATCTTTTTCAATTTACTCATCTCCTTATTGGGAATATATTAAAATTTGTTTTTAAGACTTTGACGTTTCCTTCAATTGATTTAAATGCAATATTCATACCAACCTAAAAATCTACTGAATATTGCATTAAATCAGATAGATTATAAATTTCAGAATATTCAAGTGACAAATAATTTATTGCAAAGTTACAACATCATGTTTCAATTTTCAACACTCCGTAAAACTTGAGGCTTTAAAGCTCTCTCAATCTACAAAACTCAGGAAGATAGCGATGCCAATACACTCATTCCACCACAAACATATAACACTTGTCCTGTGGTAAACCAATTTTCATCGTCTGCAAAATATTCCACAGCTTTCGTAACCTGCCTCGGAGTACCCACTTTTCCCATAGGCTGGCTCCTCATCCGAAACCCTACTTCTTCCTCCGTACTCTGTCTGTGAAGCGGAGTATCAATCATACCTGGCGCAACGCAATTTACTGTAATTCCCATTCTTGCCGTTTCTAAAGCAAGCGACCTTGTTAGGCTTACGATTCCGCCCTTTGAAGCCGCATAATTACACTGGGCTGTACCACCTAACCACCCTCTGGAAGAAATATTGATGATTCTGCCAAATCCCTTTTCCTTCATAATTTTTATTGCTTCTTTACTGCATAAAAAGTACGACTTAAGGTTTACCCTTATTATTTCATCCCAATCCTCGTCCTCCATATCTGTAATAGGCATATTTCTCATTGTGCCTGCATTATTTACAAGGATATCTATAGTCCCGTACTTTTTAAGCACAGTTTTAAATAAACTGTCACAGTCGCTGCTGTTTGAAACATCAGCCTTAACAAATATTGCCTCTCCGCCATCTGCCTTTATAGCATGAACAATCTGGTTTCCTCTTTCTTCATTTCTTCCCACCACAACGACTCTGCAGCCATTTGCCGCAAATTTAACGGCAATATCCTCACCGATCCCAGATGTACTGCCCGTAATAACTGCAACCTTATTTTTCATGAGGCGTCCCTCCAACATCCAATTTTCCAACAGGAAAGTATAGTCCAAATCTTCATTAACCTCTTAAAACTTCAAGCACCATTCGTGCCACAAAAGCACTTCTAATGGCAATATGGTCTGTATTTATATATTCCTTGCCCGGCTGATGTACAAAATCTCCGCTCATTCCCATGCCATCAAGCGTCGGGCATCCAACAGATGCGGTAAAGTTGCCATCGCTCCCTCCTCTAATAATAATGCCTCTCATATCCATACCGAATTCTTGTCCAACCTCTTTTGCCTTTTCATATAGGGCCTTGTGTATAGGGTCTTTTTCATCAAAAGGTGGTTTTTCTATGCCACCCTTTGTTGTAATTTTCACCTTAGGATTAAATGGCTCAAGATTTTTAAACAGCTTATCGTATTCTACTGCCAACTCTGCTGAGGAAAACCTTGCATCGATTGTCAGCTCTCCGTCACCAGGAACTGTGGGCCAGCCTGCATTGCCACTTTGTAGGCAAGTACAGGCAACCGCCACACCCTTATTTAGGTCTGTAAGGCTTTCTAAATAAAGAGCCTGCTGTGCCAGTTCCTTTAAACCACTGTCTGCATTTTCTGGCTCCTGACCGGAATGGGCAGGTTTTCCCTCTGCCACAAAGGTATAATTTCCCCTGCCAAAACGTCCTATTTTTAAACCGCCCACATAGTCGCCTCTTGTACTTTCCATAACAAAGGCAGCCTTGCTCTTTTGTGCCAGCTCCTTATAATGCATAAAGGATGAATAGCTTCCAGCTTCTTCATCAGAGCTTAAGAAAAATACGATTTTTTTGTTTTCTGGCAGCAGATTAAGCTCCTTAAGTGCTTTAGCCACAAGGTATACTTGAACATCTCCGCCCTTCATATCAAGAACACCAGGGCCCCATACCTTTGTGCCCTCCTGTTTCCACAGATCACCAAAAGTCCCCTTTGAATAAACCGTATCGTAGTGTCCCACAAAAAGAACCTGCTCATCACCATTCCCTAATTCCATCAGCAAGTGGTCACCGTAGCGGCTGTCTTTGCTAGGGACAACACTGCACTTAAACCCTAAATCAGCAAAGATTTTTGCAAAATAATCTCTGCATTTTTTAAGGTCTTCTTTATCCCCCTCTGTGGGTGTTTCTAACAGCACCGCTTCATTTAGCACCGCTAAAAACTCATCGGTGTGTTCTTCCAAATAATCTAAAAGCATTTTTGCCTCTGTCATAAAACTCTCCCCTTTCTTATTTCCGTATTGTCAACACCCAATATCAAAATAGATAATGAAATTTCGAACATTGAAAATTTTTGACATCAACTTTATTTATTTAAGTAAAAGTCTGTTTTCGTACTCGGTCTTGGTAAGAAGTTCAAATCCATCTTCTGTAATAGCTACCATATCCTCAATACGGACACCCCCAACACCTGGGAGATGCACAGATGGCTCAATGCAAAATACCATTCCAGGTTCAATAATCCATGGTTTTTCACCCTTGGCCGAAGCTTCTCCTATGATAGGTGCCTCCTGAAGGCAAAGACCAGTAGCGTGTCCGGTAACTCCAAAATACCAATATTTTTCATAACCAGCCTCACGGAGAACATCTCTTGACGCTTTGTCTATATCAGAAGTCAAGGCTCCCGGTCTGCAAGCTTCGAGTGCTGCCATTGTCGCATCATAAACTGCTGTATATACTTTTTTCTGCTCATTGTTTATCGGATTTCCTGCCATAACCGTACGACAATAATCACTGTGATATCCATTGTAACAACATCCAACATCCATAAGCACAAAGTCGCCGTTTCTGATAATTCTCTCCGTTGGGAAACGCACGAGAGTTATGGCATTTTCGCCGGAATTTACTTGTGTAGGGTGAGTGTGTCCTCCTTCCGAGCCCCGCAGAACCATTTCATTATGAATCATAGCTGAAACTTCTATTTCCGTTAGACCCGGACGCATGTTTTCAATCGCAACCTGTGTTCCCGCTTCAGCAATAGCGCATGCCTTTTTAATAAGATATATTTCTTCCGCGCTTTTTACTGCTTTAGCTTTTGCGAACGTCTTGCGCGCGTCCACAAAAACATAATCTGAAAAAGTTTCTTGGAATACCTGAAAGAGCTGGAACCCCATTTCATCAATGCCAATTTTAGCTCCCTTTTTTAGGTCAAGCTCTTTGAAAACCTCTTTAAATTGGGCGACACTAAGCATAGGATCCATCGGAAGAGGTTTTACTCTTCTTTCTAGCCATGGCATATAGGTCATAGCCCTGTCATAATCTCCGCTTGCCACCAAGGCCCAAGGGCTATCTCCAACTGCTTTTACAGCTGCATACCTAAAATAATAAAAAACATTTGGACTGTTCGGGCGAAAGCTTGTCAAATAGCGCACATTATCCACTCTCATTGTTATAATGCAGTCAAGCCCGTCTTTTTTCATTTGCTCATCGATTCTATTAAGCCTGTAATTTCTCATTTTCTCCATGTTTATAGGCTGTTCAAAATCAAACTCTGCCATATTATTTCTCTCCTTTTTACTGAGCAATCCCGCTTCATATATAATTCTTACATTCTTCCAATATCAGATTCTTTCATATAGTGCCTTTCTTTACGCCATAACTGCCCCGCCGTTAATATCTAGAACTTCGCCTGTAATATAAGCAGCTTCATCACTGGTAAGGAACACTATAGCATTGGCAACTTCCATAGCCGTACCCGGTCTTTTTATTGAGAGGCGTTCAAAAATCTCCTGCATGTTTTGGGTTTTGGCCCAAAGATCCGTGATTCGCTGACTGGCCTCGATATAACCCGGAGATACCGAATTTACTTGGATACCATATTTCCCAACCTCTCTAGCTAAATACTTGGAAAATTGATCAATTCCGGCTTTAAGGCTGGAATAGGCTATATTTGTATTCTCTCCCGCAGCCCTGCCGATTAGAGAAGAAACATTTACAATCCTTCCATAGTTTCTTTCCTTCATGCCTGGTAGCACTTCTTTGCAGCATAGAAAGACATTTTTTAAGTTCAGTTTATAGACTTCATCAAATTCCTCTCCGGTCAGGTCAAAAGTAAATTTCCTGCCCGTACTGCCCCCAGCCACATTGCAGAGGATATCCACATGTCCAAAAATTTCAAAGCATGCGGCAAAAGACTCAATGACAGAATGTGAAACGGTTACATTTGTTGATTTATAAAAGCATTTCACGCCGTATCTTTCACACGACTCCTTTGTTTCCTTCAGCTTTTCCTCGTCACGGCTCATTAAAAAGAGATCTGTTCCGTTTTTAGCAAGTAGAATGGCCGATGCCCTGCCGATACCGCTTCCGGCTCCGGTTACGACCGCTACCTTCCCCATAAGGCTTGGGAACAACGCCATATGTTCTTTTTCCATTCAACTTCCACCTCACAAATAAAGTAAATCTATTATTTCATTTCAGAGTTTAGGACTAAGACTTAATTGAACCATTTTTGAAACGATGGCATCGCCCATTTCAATCGTCGTGTGCGTGCCCCCCAAGTCAGGTGTTCTTATTTCTCCATCAAGCAACACATCTTCAATGGAATCGAGGATTAATTTGCCTACTTCGTAGAGTTCGAGATGCTCCATCATTAGACAAAGGCTCCAAATGGAGGCAATTGGATTGGCAATCCCTTTCCCAGCAATATCGGGTGCTGAACCATGAATCGGCTCAAACATTGAAGGATAGATGCGCTCCGGATTGATATTTCCTGATGGAGCCAGACCCAATCCTCCTACAATCGCTGCACCTAAATCTGTCAAAATATCGCCAAATAAATTACTTCCAACCACTACATCAAGTGTTTCGGGTCTTGAAATAAAATAAGCAGCCAAAGCATCAATATGATAAAGTTGGGTTTTCACCTCCGGATAACTACTGCCGATTTCTTTCACTATCTCGTCCCAAAACGGCATGGTAAAATTAATAGAATTTGATTTTGTGGCCACTGTAAGGTCCTTCTTTACTCTCTTTCTGGCCAGGGCGTAAGCATAATTTAGGATTCTCTCAGTCCCATATCTGGTAAAAATATTATTTTGCATTGCCAGTTCAAATGGAGTTCCTTCATGAACACGTCCGCCGCTATTGGAGTACTCCCCTTCTGTATTTTCCCTGACAACAACAAAGTCGAGGTCATCATGATTTTTATACCTTAGAGGGCTTTCCAATCCTTTTAGTAGTTTGATAGGTCTCAAATTTACATACTGTTGAAATTTTCTGCGGATGGGAAGGATTAATTCCCAAACAGAAATGTGATCAGGTACAGTTTTAGCCCCAACGGCACCAAATAGAATGACATCAAAATCTTTTAAAATGTCCAGCCCGTTATCTGGCATCATTCTTCCATGTTGGAGATAATAATCGCAACCCCAATTAAAGGATTCACATGAAAAATTTATCCCGCCGTGGATTTCCTCTACTTTTTTTAATACCTTAACGGCTTCATTAATTACTTCCGGTCCAATTCCATCTCCAGGAATTAATGCAATAGAATAGTGTTTCATATCCTTCACTACTTTCGTTTAATTCTTTATTTCCTTTCACATCATTAAAGGTGCAAGTTTTATGCCAACAGGATCAGATTCAGAAAAGTCATAAAAATCAAATAAAAAAACAGGGATCGATTTCCCTGTTCGACATCATGCGGTTTCAAGCTGCAACATGGTGTTGTTTTTTACAACGTCATAAATTATAATCTTTCATTTTTCTCCAAAGAGTTGAACGGTCGATACCAAGAGACTGAGCGGTTAGCTTCTTATTAAAAGCGAATTTTTCCAATGTGGTTAGAATCATTTCTTTTTCTTTATTTTTGATACTTTGTATATTTGAAACATCCCCAAAAATGTTCCTTCTTCTTAATTTTTCCAAAAGAAATTTTGCCCCATGAAGCCCTAGACTGTTACCTTCCTCTAAAACTACCATCCGTTCAATGGTATTCCTCAATTCACGAATATTCCCCGGCCAATCGTATTGCTGAAATAAAGCAATCAATTCTTTATCAACAGTTTTTATTTTATTTTTCCTTTTATCATTAAACTCAATCAAAAAAGAATTTACTAGTTTGGGAATATCCGCTAAACGTTCCCGAAGAGGGGGTAATTCCAACGTAAGAACATTTAAACGATAATATAGGTCCGATCGGAATTGTTTCTTTTCAACCTCTTCTTCTAAATTTCGATTAGTTGCGGTAACAATTCTCACATCAACCGGTATGATTCTCTCCCCGCCAACACGGCGTATGTTTTTTTCCTGAAGGACTCTTAATAGAAGGGCCTGTATTCGTAAAGGCACTTCCCCAATCTCATCCAGAAATAGTGTGCCACCATGGGCAAGTTCAAAAAGTCCCGGCTTTCCCTCCTTAAGACCGCCTGTGAATGTCCCTTTCTCGTAACCAAATATTTCACTTTCCAATAGATTTTCTGGAAACACTGCGCAATTCACAGCTACAAATGGACCAATTGCGCGGTCGCTCGCCGTATGAATTCCTTGGGCAAATAATTCCTTACCAGTTCCAGACTCACCTGTGATGAGAACTGTCGATCCCGCTCCGGCAAATCTTTGCGCCAATTCTTTTGCCTCCAATATTCCAGGTGTTTCTCCGATAATATTACTTAATCGATATTTTGCTTCCAAGCCATTTTGATGGAGCTTTTTGCGAAGTTGCAATTCCATCTTTTGGATATTAGTAATTTCTTTAAAATTTGATACAGCTCCGACAATTTTCCCTTTAACAATTACAGGGGAGCGGTTAATGACAATTTGGCGGCCCCCAACAAGGGCAATATCATCCCTTTCAATCTTTCCAGTTTGCAAAACCCGAATCATGTCAGATTGGGGAATAAACTCAGTGATATTCCGCCCCTTCGTATCCCCTTCAAGACCAAGAATCGTTTTCGCATGCTTATTAACCAAGATAATCTTTCCGGATTTATCAACTGTAACCACTCCATCATGTGTGGAATTAACGATTGCATCTACCTGATATCTTTCTTTTAAAATTTCTTCCATTAAATTCACTAATGAACCTGCTGTCTGTAATAACGGAATGACCGAAGTAAATGCTGGCTTAATATAATGCAAATGTTTAATCCTTGGGACAGAAATTATTCCCTTCATCCATACTGGGGCCAGAATAATGTGTTTCGAATTAAGTACAGAAGATTGTTTGTCTAATAAAAAGGAGATTTGAATATCTTTATTTTCAAGATGATTTACATATTCTTTTTTCAGCCACTTGATTTCGTCGTTTGAGGCGACATATGTATAGTCCTGGTTTTCATGTAATTCCACTAACTCTTTTATTGACTTTTTTATATCCCCTACATTAATTGAAATTGGAACAATTGGAAAAGAAACATCCTCCAATTCTTTCTTATAGATAACAGGTGTAAGAATAACCATTGGATTCATGATTTGATCTAATATCGAATTAATCGAATAAAAGCTGGCAGTTTGATATCCCAAATCAAATAAGAATTCTTTTATTTGATCTTCGTATACTTCATTCATTTTATATAGAGCTATCATCGTATCTCCCCAAAATATAAAATTAAGTAAGATAAATTATTCTGTTATTCACCCTATTCTGAATATTCTATATTTATGGTAAGATTATTTTTCTAGATTGTAAACCTTCAGTTATCAAAAGATAAAAATATTTCAATTTACAAAACATCCTATTTGTCAATGTAATTAGCTCTCTACTAGTTATTAAGTACTATGAAAATACTTGATAATTTTCCTATTTAAAAGAAAAACAGAGCTGCCTTTTCTGCAACTCTGCTCGAAGATCTTATTTTGGGATTAATGATTTTTGTCATTTTCAGCTTACTTAGATTTTACGATCATTCCAATTGCCATACCGCCTAATGTCAATACGAATGTTAATGGAACAATGAACTTGACTTCTCCCCATGCATAAATGCAGGGGATTCTCTTTTAAACCTTCATCAAAGCTGCCCTTCATCCGGGGAATCCAGGTCTTACGACTTCTCAAGTTCATTACGATATGTGGTAAAAACCTCATAACGCAGCCCAATCATAGGCACTACGCCACTGCTAGCTTGTACTTATTACTCTTCGAAATAGGAACACAAGGTTCACTCGACGATACTTTGTATCCTTGAATTGAGGAATGGGTCTATCTTTTGTCAATCCTCTATTTAATGATTTATCTAATATGTTTACTGCTCCTACCACATCACGATGTCCTTTTGCACCACGGGTGCAATAGAAATTTCTATATCTCTCAAAACTCGTGCCATTTGAGGTAAGGAATTTTCCCATGATCTCAATTCACTGTCAGAAACCACCTTGTTCATTTTAGAAAAAACATTTTCCTTTAGGACATAGCCAATTTTTTTCTCATAGATGTGATTCAAAAATCTAGAAGACGTTTCATTGTAAATGATCATTAGGCACAATTCCTCACTTTGCCTGAACAGGATACTTTATTTCATTTTTCTTCATCTTTTTTAATACTTCATCCTCGAGGTCGATATTCATTTTGTCCGCTAACTGGATAAGATAGATTAAAATATCAGCCATTTCCTCCTTGATATTCTGTTCAGATTCCTTTATAGCTTCTTCACTACTTTTCCATTGAAAATTCTCTAATAGTTCATTCGCTTCCAGTGAAATCGAAATAGCTAAATCCTTTTCATTATGATAAGCTTTCCAACCTCGTTCATCACGGAATTCAAATATTTTTTGCCGCATTCTATCCAAAAAGTTTCCCTCCATTTACTTTTATTAGTATGTAAAAATCTATAGTATCTAATTCTAACTTACCATATAAAACCATGAAATTGGTTTCTTTTTGGTATTTTGTTGTTTAATATGATAAAAATCCACAATGGAAATTAGGGCTCTGATTATTTATCTTTGATGTCCTTCCAGTGAAGAACTATAGTTCAAATGTAGCGTTTATATACTAAAAATACTAAAACTCAAACATATTTAAGTTTTTAGACCTATATATATAATGTAGACAGTCAATGGAGGTGTGTTGATGAATTCATCGTCTCAAAAAAAGAATGTAATATGGGTATGGCAAATAGGAACCATTATATTAATCGGTTTACTGATTTACACAGCATTCTATTATAAATCGAGAACCGATCTCATTACAATCCCATTAATCCTATTATCAGGAAGTGTTGGGGGTCTTGCACATGCTATGTTTTACCACGATAATAAGCTAATTTATCCAAAGAAAGGTAACGATGAACAGGACACCTGGTTTCATTGGGTTTTTTTTCTGATATTTTCCTAGGAGCGGTTGCTGGCCTTGTTGGTGCATTTGCTTTGGGCAAAGCCGAAACCATTCAAATAGTATATGTTGCTATTTTAAGTGGATTTGGCGGTGGGGCCTTTTTAAAAAATAAAGCAGATAAAAATGATAACGGAACATTAACTGATTCAGACACTTCCATCCTCAACGTACCACCATTAAAGGAGCTCTCAAATGGGACATCTCTTCCTTTAAACGCTTCTATAAAACTTGGAAATATTGAAATAGATGTAACCAAAGAAGTCAATTGGTCGTCAAGCAAAGACACAATTGTTTCTGTAGACAAGGAGGGCCTAATTACCGCTTTAGGAAATGGAGAATCGATTATTACTGTTACAATTCCTGGTAAAAAGAATCTTTCAGCAACCTGTAAAGTAAAAGTTGGGTAAAAATAATGTCAGAAAGTGGATTATGAAACTAGTTAAATAAAAAATGCCTGTCACTGCCTGGTAAACCGAAATTTAAATAGCAATTTTATATTTTTACAAATCATTTGAACGATTACAGTTTGCAAAGATGTTTTATAGGTATTTAAAAAACCTCCTTGTAAATCCAATATTCCATATAAAAATAAAAGCCATTGCTCAAGATGAGTAATGGCTACTTTTTGACGAATATCTTTTATTTTCAAATAAAAACCTTTCCCCTTAAAACCCTGCTGTGATTCCAACCGCTTGTCTAAGACTTTCATCCATATAGGCAATTAATTTTTCAATAACTTCATCGGTATGGGCCAACGAAACCGCGTGATGAAGCAGGAAGTTTGGTGAGCAATAAACCCCATTGGCTGAAAGAGTTTGGATAAAAGCTGCATATTGGACTTTATCACTTTTTGCAGCACTGCGGTAATCTACGACCTCCTCATCGGTGAAATACCAATGAAAATGGCCGCCCCTTCCTTGCATTTTTGCTTTAATTTGGTGTTTCTCCGCTAATTTGGCAAATTCAAAAATCAATTTTTCAGTCCTGTTTTGCAGTGTTTGGAAGACTTGTTTTTCTTCGTATATTTCCATAAAGGCCATGGAAGCTGCCAAGGATAGTTGATGACCATTATAGGTTCCGACAAATGATCCTGGTCCGATGCCTGGAGTAACCGTCTCAAAAATGGATGCTTTTCCGGCAACTGCCGCTAGCATATAGCCGTTGCTGATTGCCTTCCCGAATGTGGATAAATCAGGTGTAACTCCATAATGACTTTGAGCTCCTCCAGGAGAATCCCGGAACCCTGTCAATAATTCATCAAAAACTAGGACAATATTTAATTGATTACATAATTTTCTTAGTCCCTGGAGATATTCTTTTTTCGCAGGAATATAACCGATGTCAATCATCGTTGGTTCAATAATTAGGGCTGCAATTCGGTGTTTATTTTCGGTTAAAAGGTGTTCTGCCACTTCTAAGTCATTGAATGGAAGCACTAAAGTACTTTTTACAACAGATTCAATTAAACCTGCGGCACCCGGAAGAGAGTTTGGTGCTGATTTCTCTCCAGCCTTTTGCAAATCAGGCCATGTGCTGACCTGCACTGCGTCATGCCATCCATTATACGCTCCCTCAATAATCGCAATATCTGATTTTCTCGTATAAATTCTTGCCATGGACATTGCATGCATAATCGCTTCGGTACCCGTATTGGTATAGCGGATTTGCTCTGCAGTCGGAACAAGAGAAAGAAACTTTTCAGCTGCTTTTATACTTAATTCAGTCTCTACACCAGTGATAATCCCGGTAGTGTGATAATATTTGATTCTTTCATTAAAGTCCGGATCATTATGTCCCAAAATAATCGCTCCGTTGCCCATGATGCAATCAATGTAACGGTTTCCGTCAACATCTGTGAGATACGCTCCGCCTGCTTTTTGGTAATAGACCGGATGAGGGTTTCTGTAGCGGGAATTTGAATGCACCCCTCCTGGGACGGATTGGCGGGCGCGATCAAATAATTCTTTTGATTTTATCACTTCCATGATTTCACTTCCTATTGAATTTGTTTGACTGTATCAGCAGAGTGCATTTTTTATATAAAAAATGATAAATTAACAGCTTTTGAGATTACGGTCTCTTTTTTACATTTAACTCAAACGAATTAAATGCTTGGGATAAGATGTTAGTATTTCCAGCTTCCCTTCTTCGTTGAGATAGACATCATCTTCGATACGTACTCCGCCAACTCCTGGGAGATAGATACCAGGTTCAATAGTAAACAATAAACCTGGTTCCATAACCATCTCATTTTGGGAATGGATGGAAGGCGTTTCATGGACCTCAAGACCTAAGCCATGCCCCGTGCGGTGCACAAAATATTGGCCATAGCCTTGGGACTCGATATAATCTCGAGCCGCGCAATCGACCACTCCAATTTGTTCTCCTACCTTTACTGCTTCAATCGCCCTTAGATTCGATTCCAACACGGTATCATAGATTTGCTTCTGTTGTTCCGTTTCCTCTCCCACTATGAAGGTTCGAGTAATATCCGAACAATAGCCATCTACAAAAACACCCATATCAAATAGAAGAAATCCGCCAGGTTCGATTTTTTTCTGTCCGGGCGTGCCATGAGGAAGTGAAGAATTTGCCCCTGATAACACAATGGTAGAAAACGCAGGACGTTCAGCGCCTAAAGCTTTCATCTGGTACTCCAATTCAGCGGTCAATTCCAATTCTGTCATTCCAACTTTAAATTTTTCAACGCCATGCTGCAAAACTTTCTCTATCATTTCGACGGCTCTGCGAACGATTTGAATATCTTCTGGGGATTTCTTTAATCGCAGTGTTCCTAGAAACCCCTCCAAGTCCTTGAAATTCACCTGTGGGAAGCACGCTGCTAGCTGCTCGATTTGGTAAAGCGAAACAGCCTTTTTCTCTACACCTGCAGATACAATTTTTGTTCCTACAGTATTCTTTAGCATTTCATATGGATTATCCGTATCAGTAACCGGGATCAAGTCAGTCACTGCTGATTTCTCCGTGGCCAATTCTAAGTCAAGTGCCGGAACAAACAGCGAAGCCTTTCCTGTTCTCCCATCTACAAGCAATGCCATAAAACGCTCATGGGGATTGGAGAAAAATCCTGTTAAATAATAAATATTAATCGGGGAAGTAATCAAAGCAATATCGATACCTTGTTCATTGATATAAGAATGCAGTAAATCCAGTCTTTTTTGAAAGAGTAACGATTTCATAAAGGAATCCTCCCTTGTTTAATGATTATCTTTGTTTTTTCGTTCTTCAGTAAATCCCAAAATCTCAAAGTTTTCCGGGTCAAGGATCACTCCAAATTTTTCTTTCGCCTGAAGAAGGGAAATGTAGCCATTCTTTACATCGCTGACAACCCTTTCCGGCATGCGATTATAAGGATGACCGAACCCGCCACCGGTACCCGTAACAAGCTGCACAATATCGCCTTTATTTAGAGTGTATCTCGATTTAATTCCAAACGGCCCTTCCTTCTCTCCGGATCGCTTTTTAACAAGCACGTAGTTCATTGAACCTTCTTCCCCGCCGTTCAATCCCCAAGGCGCGAACTGATGTTTCCCGAAGATAACTGATAATTTCTGATTATCACTTAATGCACGGTAGGAACGAATAGCACCTGATCCACCGATACACTCCCCTGCTCCTGCTCCATCACAGTGCAAGCTATATTCCTCTACTAGAACGCCATATCGTGCTTCCGCTACTTCTACAGGAACATTATAGGTTTCCCCGTCACCAATACAAAACTGACCTCGCTGGCCATCTATGCCTCTTCCTGCTCCCCATCCTCCTACGGAAGGCTCGACGATCAAGAAAGGTTCATTAAAATCCGGGTGATTTCCGGTAACAACTACCGAACACACGGATAATAGATGCCCGGCTGTCAATCGATCTGGCAAAACAGGTGCAAGCGCTCTCCAGATTAAATCAGCACCGCCTAAACGTGCTTCCCAATTCACCGATACAGGGGCTGGTCGTTTTGCTGAGACAATCGAACCCTCATCGGTGATGATCTTTAAAGGTTGGAAAACACCTTCATTTACATTTTCAGTCGGATTAAGGATCGCCAAATAAATAGCACGCACGCCGGCAAGCAGTGCAAAATAGGAACAGTTAAAAGGCACCATCACTTGCGGGTGGCTGCCGCGAAAATCGCAAATAAATTCCTCTTCGGAAATAGTTACCTTGACTTGAATAGGAAAAGGACCTCCGTGAGAACCATCGTCTTCGATATAACTCTCCGCCGTATACGTTCCCTTTGGCAATTGTAAAAGTTCATTTTTGGCTAGCTTTCTTCCCTGTTCTAACAAATGGTCAATCGCAGTAACGACCAAGCTACTCCCAAATTTCTCACATAACTCGGCAAAACGTTTTGCCCCTGTACGTAAAGCAGCCACTTGCGCCCACATATCACCTAAGGAGAGTTCAGGGAAACGCACGTTGGAAGCTATGATATCCACAATAGCTTCATTTACATTTCCTTTATCAAACAACTTTACTCCCGGCAATTGCAGTCCTTCCTGAAAAATTTCCGTAGCATCACTGGTAAAAGAACCAGCATCCTTTCCACCAACTTCTGTCCAATGGCCCTTATTTGCTGAAAAAGCAACTAATTTACCCTTAAAAAAGATAGGCATGACAAGGCCAACATCTGATAGATGCGATCCGCCCCCTACATATGGATCATTGATGATAACAATATCACCTGGTGCCAGATCTTCACCATTATTGAACCTCTTTAATACATGCTGGACCATTGGGCTTAACATGCCAATAAAGCTTGTTACACCGTTTCCCTGACTAATCAATTGTCCCTTGGCATCTGTAAGCCCGCAGGCATAATCCAGGACTTCATAAATAATTGGACTCATCGACGTCCGGGCTAGTGCATAGAACATCTCATCGCCGATAGCTAACAAGGAATCTTTAATGATTTCTACACTAAATGGATCAATCTTTGTTACCGTTTCCGTTGGCATTTTGCTTCCACCTCTTTTTAAAGGAATGAAAAGGATGTCCTTAAAACTATAGGGTCAGACCCCTCAACATACAATATAAAGTAATATTATCTTACTAGAAGAAATCCTTGCCTTTGGCAAGGCAAGGATTTAACTATCATTCTATTTCTTTACTAGAACCCAGACAATTTCACAGTCTTCATCCCCGTCGTTAAAGCTCCAATGTGCTTCACCTGCAGGAATCAAGCTGGCTTCCCCTGCGGACATTCGGAATACCTCATCACCGATTCCAGTAACAATTGACCCCTTAACTATGATCGAGTATTCATCTTGTTCATGTACACCTGTCCCGTTTAATGGGATTCTCGCTTTAGGCGGAACCACTACTGTTCCAAATGTTGCTTTACCGCTATCAATTACACTCTCTTCAAACAATGTTTTTAAGGAAACACCGGGACGATCAGCCGGTTGAACCTCTTTGCTGTCAATGACTAGCATTACATCTGCCCCCTTTCGATGTGCCCAGCTCGCTCAGACGTTACCCCGTCTACTTCAAAGGTATTTGGTTCAAGAATCACTCCATAAATGTCCTTCGCCTGTTGTAAAGTGATGTACCCATTCTTCGCATCAAGTGCGACTTTTTCTTGTGGTCTGTTAAGCGGATTGCCGTAACCGCCTCCAGTTGCCGTGATCAGACGGGCGACATCCCCTTTCTGCAGCGGGAACCGTGCAAATTTTCCGAATGGGCCTGCTACTTCTCCATTCGCTTTCACAATGACAAACTCATTACGAGATCCATCATGACCACCCTCAAATCCCCAAGGCAGGTACTTATGACGTCCAAAGGTAGCTGTTAAGGTTTGACCATCGGACATCGCGCGATAGGAACGGATTACTCCAGACCCCCCACGATATTCCCCAGCTCCAGCGCCGTCGGCCCGTAAGCTGTATTCATCAACCATAATCCCATATCGAGTTTCTGCTACTTCAACAGGAACGTTGTATGTTTCTCCATCCCCAATACAGAATTGCCCTGCCATTCCATCTAACCCTTGACCTGCACCCCAGCCTCCAACTGATGGTTCAACAATTAAGAACGGCTCACTGGTATCTTGATGGAGTCCTGAAAGAACAACGCCGCAAACAGAAAGTAAGTGACCAGCATTTAATCGATTAGGAAGGACAGGAGCAAGTGCCTTCCAAACTAGATCCGCCCCGTAAAGCATGGTTTCCCAGTAAGTAGAAACGGCAGCTGGACGTTCTGCTGAGAAAATGGATTTTTTATCCGCAATGATTTGCAGTGGACGGAACACTCCATCATTCACATCCTGTGAAGGATTGGTTGCAGCTAAGAATATGGTTCTCACTGCAGAGACTAAAGCTGTATAGGAACAGTTTACCGGTCCAAGCACTTGCGGATGGCTTCCGCGGAAGTCACAAATAAACTCATCATCAGTAATGGTTACCTTGACTTGAACATTAAACGGACCATTGCCAATTCCATCATCATCAATGAAATCATAGGCTTCATAAGTCCCTTTTGGCAGCATGCCGATTTCCTTACGTGCAAGCTGTTCTCCATGGTTCAGCAAATGATCAATCGATTCCATCACGATATCCCTGCTGTATTTTTCGCACAATTCGCGGAAACGTTTATCTCCTGTACGAAGAGCGGCAACTTGTGCCCACATATCCCCGAGAGATAGATCCGGGAAACGGACGTTTGCGGCAGTCATGTCCACAAGGGCCTGATTTACTTTGCCTTCATCAAACAACTTCACACAAGGGAACTGGAGCCCTTCCTGGAAAATTTCTGTAGAATCAGTCGTCCAGGATCCTGGATCCTTTCCTCCAACTTCCGTCCAGTGTGCTTTATTGGCTGAAAAAGCGACTAGCTCACCATTGAAAAAGATCGGCATTACCAATCCCACGTCAGATAGGTGGGAACCTCCTCCACCGTAAGGATCATTGATGATAATAATATCGCCCGGCTTTAGATCGCCTTCTTTACCGAATTTCTCTAAAGTTTGCTTAACCATGAAGGTCAGCATCCCAATAAACCCGGTGACTCCGTTTCCCTGTGTTAACAATTGGCCTTTGGCATCTGTCAATCCGCTGGCAAAGTCAAGCACTTCGTATATAATCGGACTCATCGATGTCCTTGCAAGTGTATGAAACATTTCTTCGCCAATCGCAATGAGAGAATCTTTAACAATTTCAAGTGTAAACTGATCAACCTTTATTGTTGCTGTAGCCATTACCTTATACCCCCGTCTCAACAATTAGATTCCCGTATGGGTCAACGGTTAGTGTTTGTCCTGGATAGACCACTGTGGATGAAGATACTTCTTCGACAATTGCAGGTCCGTGAATGAACGTACCGGCATTCAGCACTTCACGATCATATACACCCGTTTCAACCCATCCAACTTCCTCATACAGAACCGAACGAACTTCTTTCAATGACTCTGCTGCATTGTCCCCGACCCTGTCGAGCTTGGCCAATTCGGGCTTGTCCACCAATCCAAAAGCTGTTAGGTGAAGATTTACGATTTCTGTTGGTGCGCCTTCTAACTTAAATGTATAATGCTGTTCATGTATATCATGGAAAATGCTTACAATTTCCTCCATTTGTTCTTCCTCGAGCACTCCGTTTGGAATCGGAACTTTAACAGAATGTTCTTGGCCAAGATATCTCATATCCGCGTAACGAGTGAATGCAACTTGCTCTTTATCCATCCCTTCAGCAGCATATTGGCTGTAAGCACCCTCCTCTATGCTGGACCATTCAGCATTTAACTCATCGATATTTAGCCCATTAACACGACGAATATAAGTTTGGATGTAATCATGCCGCAGATCCGTCATTAACATTCCCCATGCTGAGAAGACTGAGGCAGCAAGCGGAATTATGACCCTTTTGACCCCAAGCTCTTTTGCCAATGCCATTGCGTGCATAGGCCCGCCTCCACCAAATGCAACAAGGGAGAATTCGCGCGGATCATATCCTTTTCTTACTGAAATAAGCTTGAGTGCATTTAGCATATTGGAATTTGCGATACGAATGATTCCTAATGCTGCATCTTCAACGGAAATATCGAAGTGCTTTGCTACTTTCTCTTGAATGGCTTGTTTAACAGCCTCCATATTCACTTCATTTTGGAAATTTTTCGCAGACAGACGACCCGTGACCAAATTTGCATCTGTCGTTGTTGGATTTTCTCCACCTTTGCCGTAAGCAACAGGTCCAGGTAAAGCGCCAGCTGACTGCGGGCCTACTTTTAATGAACCTGCGTCATCGATCCAAGCAATCGATCCGCCACCATTCCCAATTTCTACAATATCTACAACAGGAACCTTAATCGGATAGCCAGCATTCCGGTCATTATGCTCAATTTTGTATTCCGTGGTTACCTTGACTTCCCCATTGTCAATTAAGGAACACTTAGCTGTTGTTCCTCCAATATCAAAAGCAATAATGTTTTCTTCACCAATAATTTTTCCAAGAATCGCTGCACCGAAGATTCCGGCAACCGGTCCTGATTCCACCATGTTAATTGGCGTTTCTTTGGACTGCTCAAAGGTTGTTGTTCCGGAATTTGATTGCATAATATATTTGTTGCCACTTACATTAATAGCGTTTAATTTCCCTTCCAATTTGTTAATGTAGGAAGCAGCAATAGGTTTCACATACGAATTCAATACCGCTGTACTGCTTCGCTCATATTCCCGCCATTCTTTTGTTACATCCGAGGAAGCGGTTACAGCAACCTCTGGCCAAATCTCTTTAATGATGGCGACGGTTTGTTTCTCATGATTTGAATTCGCATAAGCATGAAGGAAAGATACGGCAATAGCGTCTACCCCTTCGTTTCGAAGTTGTTCAACCGCTGCCTTCACTTCGTCCACTGCTAGTTCAGTGACCACTTCGCCTTTATAGTTCATACGTTCACTTACCTCTAAGCGTAGGTGGCGAGGTATGAATGGAGTTGGTTTTTCATAGCGTACATTAAATAAATCCGGGCGGTTTCCACGGGCAATCTCTAACACATCACGGAAGCCTTTCGTTGTAATTAAACCGGTTTTTACCCCTTTGCGCTCAGTTAAGGCATTGATAATAACGGTCGTTCCATGAATAAATGTGGAAATCGATTCACCTGAAATCCCACTCTTTTTGATAACATCAAGTACTCCTTGCTCGAAATTCGGAGGAGTTGTATCACTTTTAGCGGTACCGATTCGGCCATTTTCATCTAAATATACAAGATCTGTAAAAGTTCCACCAATGTCTGTTGCAATCCGCATAATGTCCACCTTTCTTTTTATCAAGTTAGTTTATTAATCCAGCGACCCTTCTTAGAAGATAACTGGAGTTAAAACACACAAAATTTTTGCAATCTGATTCAATGGGTTCTGCCAAGAGTGAGGCAGATTGGACGGAAAATGAATAGAATCTCCGGTTTTCAGAAGATACTCTTTTTCATCAATCGTAAAAATGACTGCACCTTCAAGAACATAATAGAATTCTTCCCCTGGGTGACTGAACAGATTGTCCTGTATTAGATTTGGAGACAACGTAACGATAAGCGGTTCAATCGTTCTTCCGTTAAAGTTACCCCCAAGCCGGGTGTATTCTGCACTAGATCCCTCAATTTGGAATGGTTTATGATTTTCAGCCTTTACCAAAAAGTTTTGATTGGACTGATTTTCGAAAAATTCTGTAATTGGCACTTGAAAAGCATCAGCAATTTTTTTCAAAGATGTAATAGCCAACGTTGTAGCTCCACGCTCTACTTGGGACAGAAAACTGATAGATAAGCCTGTCTTTTCACTTAAATCTTTCAAAGTAAATTCGTGTTGTCTTCGCAATTCTTTTATTTTTTGATAAACTTCATCCATTTTTTATCATCTCAATCTCCTTTTCTTTATGTTTTCATTTTATAGCAAAATAATTTTTAAATCAATCAGAAATTACAGTAATATCAAAATTTTTTATATTTTTTACACTATTACTGTAATTTTGAATTGATAGAAAAAAATTGGGCAACTTGTATGTCGCCCAAATTTTTCTCTCTCTTAATGAAGAATTTCCCCTTCCATTTCCTTCAGGAAGAGCGTTGCGATAAAAGTAATCACCAAAAATACGGAGATGAATGAAACGGTTACCATAAAACTTGTATTTGCAGCCAACATGGCCCCAATTACACTTGGTGCAATCGCGTTCGCCACACGTTGGGCGCTGGAACCAAGTGAATAGCTGACGCCACGAACCTCTGTCGGGTAAAGCTCCGCCATCCAAGTATCCCAAACTCCCCACGCACCTAAACTGAAGAAGGAAAGGATAAAGTTCCACACATACATTTCTGTCATTGTGCTTGAAGAGGCAAAACCAAAACCACTGATCGCCGCCAACAGAACAAAGATGAACATGATCTTTTTACGGCCAAATTTCCCTGTCAAATAAGACGATGTCATGTAACCCGGGAACATAAAAATTGCGGAAAGTGCCATGAAACCTAAACCAGCCGGTGTGCTAAGACCCTTTTTCGCCAAAAGCACGGGCATCCAAGAAGACAGAGCCCAATATCCCCAAGAAAAGCTGAAGTTAATGATTAACTGAAGAACTGTAGGACGGAGGTATTTCCCTTTAAAAATTTCAAGGAACGAACCTTCTTTAGCTTTGTCCACTACAAGTTCAATCCCGTCTAAATCCTTGTCCATCTTACCTTCAGAAAGTCTGCCAATAACGTCTTTTGCCTCTTCCTGACGGCCTTTCCCGGCCAGCCAGTAAGGAGATTCTGGAACCAGTTTCGCCACTACGAGGAGCCATAGACCTGCAAGAGAGCTAATGGCTAAAGCCCAACGCCAGCCAAGCCCACTGAAGTAATAGGAAATACCAATCGCAATCAGAAATCCGATCGGCCAGCCAGATGCAAGATATACCGTTGCTTTTCCGCGTGCTTTAATAGGAAGAAGCTCCTCGAAGTAAGGAAACGTCGCAACCATTAATCCGGAAAGTGCAACACCGGACGCAAAACGCATCCACCAAAGCATGTCAAAGTTGACTGAAAATGCGCTTATGAGCGAAATGATTCCATATAGCAGTAAACTGTAAATCATGGATTTTTTACGTCCCCATTTATCTACCAGTTTTCCCCATATTAAACAACCCGGTATCATTCCAAGATAAATAGATCCAATTAAAGAACCAATTTGTACGCCATTTAGCTTAAAATCCTTTCCAATGGAACCGCTCACAAGAATAATGATCATCATTTCCCATGCTTCGATTACGAAGGAGAAGAATAAAGCAAGTCCAGCTTTCCAATGCTGGCTTGTTACTGGCATATTCTCGAATAATTTACCAACTTGTACCCTCTGTCTACCGGCTTGTGAAACATTTGAAGTAGTCTGCAAACTCATATAAATCCCCCTTGTTAAAAATGATTATTGAATATTGCGAAAATTTACCATGTGCAGAAATGATTCCTTTTAACACCTCCTTGCTAAAAATATCCAAACATTTCGAATTTTTATTATTTTCTTATTTCTGAATTTATTATATATTAAATTTTTTACACTATCAATTAAAAAAATGTTACTTTATCAAAATTATTTTCTATTTTGCAAACAATTAGGGATTAAAAAAACTTGGTGGAATGAGTCCTGTCAAGTACAGGCTTCATTCCACCAAGAAAGAAGCATCATATTACCTTTTTAGTGAAACCTGATTAAACAATTGAAACTCTTCTACCTCGTCGGCAGGTGGTGATTGGTAACCTACAAGTTTACTATGTGTCCATGCCAATTTTTGTTTTATCTCCACTAAGAATTCTGCATATTTAAATGGGGCCAAGCTTGCATCTATGACTGGGACCCCCAGTCCTTCCTGTAAAGTCTCAAATAAGCCATACTCACCAGTACATCCCAATATTATGACATCTGCACCATCTTGTTCAATGGCTTCAGTCGCAGCTTTTTTAATTCTTCTTTTCGTCTCTTCATGATCTTTTTGAAAATCATGGACTCCCAAGCCAAGAGATTTAAATGACGCTAATTTATGTGCAAAGCCATACTTATGAACATTTTCTTTCATTTCTGGAATCCACTTTTGCCGGCCTACGACAACAGAAAAATTTTCTCCCAATGTAGTGGCAATATGGAGAGCTGATTCAGCGGGTCCAGTTATCACCATTTTTTCAGCAACCTCACGGCAGGCTCTTAATGCAGGATCATAGAAACAACCGATAATGGCGGCATCATAGCCGTCTTCTTCCGCTTTTTTTACAGTTCTGATTAACTCAGGAATAACCATGGCCTCATAGCAGCTATACTCGATATGGATCGGTCCTACTCCATCAAAAGAAACTACATCCACCACGGTATCGGGACTTTTATAACGTTCAAATTGTGTTCTGAAATCATCATCAAAGGCATCAGTGTGCACGGGATTTATAAATAAAATTTTCTTAGGCATCTTATAACCTCCAGGTAATAAAAATATTAAAATAATCAAACCTTTATTTATTTTGATAATGGTTTAATCGATTCAAAATTCTTATGCTTGTAAAATTGAATATTATTATTCTTCCAATCTTTCTATCCACACTTGTTCCGTTCCGTTCAACCAAATTCGTTCCCCAATAGCTCCTAGAGACTCCAAATAATTAGAATCAATTTGAGCAAATACGTTAACTGGCTCATCGCCTTTGTGGCTGCGTGTATGCTCTGCACCATAGTAGATGGCTATTACTTCTGAAACATCCTGTTCAGACTCTGCTGTCCAATCCCTCCAGTAGATGACTTCCCCTATACTAGTGAAAATGGTTTGATTCTCTTTATTAGGCTTTTTCGTTGTTTTTAATTCAAGATTAACTTCTCGGCCAGACCATCTGGAGTGTTTTACGATACTAGTAAAAGGGAGAGCCTCCCAAACGAATTGACACGTTTGGAGAGCCTTCTTCTCTAGCAAGGTGGCCGGCAATTTTTCTCCATTTTCAAACGAAATTAAAATACGCCGCATGTTCCACCTCGAGATTAGTATCGGTTTGCGTTCCGGTAATTGATTGTTTGCTGCTCATCTACTTCTAATGCATCTGCTTTAATGACCACTCCATATTGTTCCATAGCATTTTGTCTATCGATATACCCATCGATGACATCATCAAGCACTCGGTGGATTTCCCTGTCAAATGGATGGCCAAACCCGCCGCCGCCGCCGGTTTTAACGATCACCTGGTTCCCTCTCTTCATCGGTTTGGCATTTATTTTCAGTGCTTTTTCTTCCTCGCCTCCTGCAAAAATCGTTACTTCTGGAGCAGACGATGCGCGGCCTCCAAAAAGTCCCCAAGCCGGTGTCTTTGAACGCTCCCACCAAAGGGATAAATAAGATTCATCAGCAGCAACCTCATATCCTCTTACAAGACCGAGCCCACCACGATTCTTACCTGCACCACCGGAATTTGGTCTAAAACCGTAAGTTGTTACTTTGAAAGGATATTTATCTTCGAGAACTTCAACAGGCAAGTTTTTAAAATCACCGTTAACATTATTGATGAGGCCGGATTGACCATCATTTGCCGCAAATCCTCCCCATCCGCCCGCAGTTGCTTCAACATTTAGGAAAGGTGTGTTATTGCGGCGCGGGTCAACCCCGGCAAAGGTAACAATCATGGAATCCCCATAATGTGCACCGGCACTGCTTTCCTTCATAGCCGGAGAAAGTGCTTTGACCACAAGGTCGATTAGAAGACCTAACGCGGAAAAATACCAAACACAAGCAGCAGGTTCTTGTGCACTGAAGATGGTTCTATCCGGCACTACTACTTTTAGGGTTTTAAAATTACCTCCAGTAACCGGCGCTTCAGGACTGATGAGCTGTTTAAAGGCAACACGGCAAGCTGAGATCGCTTGGGCAAGTCCGCAGTTTGTCATCCCTCTTACCTGTTCACTCGAACCGGTGAGATCGATGGTAATATTTTCGCCTTCAACATTGACTTTAACTTTAACCTGAACTGGTTCATCCGATACCCCATCATTGTCCAAATGGCCTTCCGCTTCATAAACACCATCTGCAATACTGGCAATCTTCTCGCGGTCTAAAATCTCTGACTGCTTAAAGATATCACTGATCGATCGATTGACTGTTTCTAGACCAAAGCGGCTGATGATTTCGTGAAATCGCTTTTCACCAGTGCGGCATGCAGCGATTTGGGCATTTAAATCTCCTAATGCTGCTTCACGGAACCGGCTGTTAGCAACGATAAGATTAATAACATCCTTTCGTGCCTGCCCGGCTTCATATATTTTGGTTGGAGGGATGCGTACTCCCTCTTGGTAAATTTCTGTAGCATCCATTGAGAATCCAGGGTCCTGAGCACCTACATCAAGCCAGTGAGCCCGATTTGCCGTAAATCCAACAAGGTCATCATCGTAAAACACAGGAGAAATAACCGTAATATCATTTAAATGGGTACCCGTGAGATAAGAATCATTCATGATGTATACATCGCCAGGCCGATAATTTTCAACCCCTCCGATATAGTCGGTATTGATTTTGATACATTCATCCAAATTTCCCAGAAAGATCGGGAGTCCCGCTGATTGGCCTAATAGCTCAGCATTCTTATTAAAAATCCCAACGCTGCAATCCTTCATTTCATAGATGATTGGGGAAAAAGAACTTCTTGCAAGGCTAGCATTCATTTCATGAGCTGCCGAAATTAACGCGTTACGAATAATTTCCGTTGTAATTGGGTTTTCTAAAAACAGGCTGGTTTTAACTGCTGTATTGGCTTCCATCCTTATTCTTCCTCCTTTGAAATTTCAAGATTTCCTAAAGGATCTACTTCGACTCTGTATCCGCTTGGGATAACAGTCGTTGTTCTAGGATCTTCGACTACGGCAGGTCCATAAAAACGGTGACCATACTTCAAATGCTCCGTAGTGAGAACAGGAGTAGTTACTTCTGTTCCGTTCCATACTACCTGTTTATTTTTTCTTGCAACAATTTCCGTTTCGGCGAAGAAAACGCTTTCCTCAGTGCGTTCAGTGTCTTTTTCAAGTTTACCGTAGCCTGTTAGACGAAGATTAACTGCCTCGATGATCCCCTCTGGATTGTTATGTCCGTAAATTTTCCCATGCATCTCATGGAAAAGTTCAGCAAGTTGTTCTATCGCTTGTTCATCGATTTGTTCAAAATGAAAAGGTACGTTTACTGTGTATTCCTGACCGACATAGCGAATATCAATCGTGCGTTGGAATGACATATCTTCCTGTTTCACTTTTTGCTGGGCTAAAATTTTCTGCGTTTCCTTTTCCATTTCCTCGAAAAGGAATGCCATTTTCTTTTTATCACTTTGAGTTAAAATGGATACAAATGTCCGTACTGCATCGTGTCGGATATCAGTCTGCAGCATGCCCCAGGCTGAGAAAGTCCCTGCAACAGTCGGAACAAGGATTTTCTTAATTCCAAGAAGATCAGCAATTAAAACAGCATGCATCGGTCCAGCTCCACCAAAAGCAACCAGTGCAAAGTCACGAGGGTCAATCCCTTTGCTTACAGTTAATGTACGGATGGCATCAGCCATTTTTGCATTGGCGATGTCGCAAATCCCTTCCGCCGTTTCAATGACACCCAGTCCAAGCTGGTCAGCGATTTCCTTAACTGCTTTATAAGCTGCATCGCGGTTTAATTTCATATTTCCACCAAGGAACCCGTCCTCATCCAGTCTTCCTAGTACAAGGTTTGCATCGGTAACAGTGGCTTGGGTACCTCCGTTCCCATAACAAGCAGGTCCCGGGTCAGCACCGGCACTTTTCGGTCCAACACGCAGTGCCCCGCCCTCAATCCAAGCAATGGAACCGCCGCCTGCCCCGATTGTGTGAATATTAACCATTGGTGAAAGGATCGGAAATTCTTCCAAGCTCGTTTCAGATGTTACGTCCGGTTCTCCATCGATGACAAGGCTGACATCGAAGCTTGTTCCTCCCATGTCTACACAAATCAAGTTTTTATAATCCGTCAGTTTCCCAAGGCTAATACTGCCTATTGCCCCGCCAACCGGGCCTGACATCAGCGTTTGAATCGGCATTTTTTTCGCCACTTCGGAAGTCATTACACCCCCATTGGATTGCATGATATATAAATCTCCTTCCAGTCCGCCTTGAACAGTTCTTTTCTCAAGACTGGAAAGATAGTTTTCAACAATTGGAGCGACATAAGCATTGATCACGGTTGTGCTTGTCCGCTCGTACTCACGCCATTCCCGGGCAATTTCATGAGAAAGGGACACAGAAATATGAGGCGCTTTTTGTTTGATAAACTCTTTAAGTTTTGTTTCATGATCAGGGTTTTTGTAAGCATGTAATAGACTGACAGAAACAGAATTGAATCCGCTTTCAATTATTTGATTAAGAACTTCATTTAATTGATTGACATTAAGGTCTTTATCAATGGTGCCATCAGCCAACACCCGTTCCTCGACCTCAAAAACGTTACGCCGCTTGACCAATGGTTCCGGTTTACGATATCTGATGCTGTACATGTCCGGCCGATTGGCACGACCGATTTCATAGATATCCCGAAATCCTTTTGTCACAATTAAGGCCACGTTTGACCCTTTTCTCTCGAGAAATGCATTAAGCCCGGCTGTTGTTCCGTGTACAAAATAATCAATCTCACGAAAATCTTCTACTAGATTTTGCATTCCTTCGATTACACCATCTGATAAGTTTCTTGGAGTTGTTAATATTTTTTCCGTTTGATATCTTTTTTCTTTCTTGTCGTAAAGTACTAAATCTGTAAATGTTCCCCCTATGTCAATTGCTAAACGATATCGCGTCACAAAAACTCGCTCCTTTTCTTTAGAAAAATTACTCCCTAGTATTTTTTTGCCTGATTTTCATTACAATCCAGTAATAATCGGAGTTAGAAACCTAATGGATACGCAAGTTTTTTCTCTCATCTCCTTTTATGTAAGTTTTCGTAATTCTCAGATTTTTACAATCTCTTCCACGATTGTTGAACCTCCAAAATCTACAGTAAAACTGAAAAAATTTCTAGATATTGAATTTTTTGAAGTAATACTGTATTTATTTTCATATTAACAATATTTTTGGAATAAATAAAGTATTCTGAATAAATATTTTTCATTTACTCTATTAAAAATGGCTTGTATTCCTCAAAAAATACAAGCCATTTTCTAATCGTTTTTATAGCGTTATTTAAAAAAAAAACCCTTTAAGGGCAAAATGATACATTTTCCGGTCGTTTTCGTCTTAAATACCAAGCCATATACATTCTAAAATCCCCGCAGAAAGAAGTTTTTTGACAACTTCATGTTCAGGATAATTCAAGAACTACGCCTTTTATTTAAAGAACTCTTGTGAACGCAAAATAAATTCCTTAATAAGTTTAGCTGAATTTTTAATATCCTCTATGCAAACACTGCCGACAGCCGTATGCATATATCTCATCGGAATGGAAACCCCTCCCGTCAGTACCCCTTTGCCAGCCAAACTGATTTTCGCACCATCTGTTGCCCCGTGTAATACGACATCCCGTTGGTATGGGATCTCGTTTGTCTCGGCTACATGTATTAATTGCTGCGTTAACTTTTTCGGTACAGCATTTCCATTAAACGTTTTTAAGGACCAATCGAAAAATTTTATTGCAGGTCCGTCCCCCATTTTTATTGGCAGAGATTTTTCTGGTGTATTAGGGGTTCCACCCGCAAAGGTCACATCAATGGCAATAGCCAGATGAGGCTCTATTGTAAAAGCGGCAGGGCCTGCCCCTCTAATGCCAATTTCCTCTTGAACCGTTGCCACTGCATACACAGTAGGGAAAATATCCAAATCGTGAAGACTTTCCATCACTTCCAACATCACTGCACACCCTGCACGATTGTCTACAGATTTCCCGGCAAAAACATGGCCATTATTTAAAAATTGTCCATTTCGATCAAAAGATACATAATCACCAATATTTACACCAAGTTCTAGTGTTTCTTTTCTGCTGGAAGTCCCTACATCGATAAAAATTTCCTCTATCGGAATGGTCTTGCTCGCTTCCTCTTGCGCTACAATATGACTTGGTCTTACTCCAGTAACCCCTTTTACGAGGCCTTTAAAGGTATTTATATTGAGGAATTGGTTGATGGCCATTCTTGGGTCATGAATCCCGACAGGATGGATATAGACAAATCCACTCTCATCAATGAATCTTACAATATATCCAATTTCATCCATATGGGCTGATAGCATAATCTTAAAATCCTGGCTTTTCCCCCTTTTAATAAACACATGATTCCCAAGATTATCACGATAAAACTCATCTATAAAAGGCTGCATTTCAGAAACTAGATATTCAGCTACTTTCCCCTCGTCACCAGAAACACCTGGAATGGAGTCCAGTTCTTGCAATCGCTTTTTTAATTTTTCCATTTCTGTTAGCTCCTATTTTTTCTATGGATCTCTTTAAATGTTCACTTTGTGCTTTTGTCGCTCTTCTACTGGAATATAGTCCAAATCATACCCAAAGTATCTAGGGCCAAACGCTTCGATACCATTCTTAGTCCTCATCCGGTCTTGTGCTATCAAAAGAAGAATGGTTCCTCTATACCCATATTTGACGATATCTGTTCGAATCGGCTGACCCGTTTCTGTATCAACAATCATAATTAAATCAGGGGTGGTGCATTCGAGCTGACCATTTATATTTAAGTTTAACCATTCATTTTGAAAGTCTAGTGTGGCAACCTTGCCTTTATCATCGTTTATTCCTTCCATTACGAGCGTCCCTAACGTAAATCCCTTTTGCATCTCTGCACCAAATTCTCGCTTGATATCGGTAATTTTCCCATCAAACACTCTGTATCCTGAAAGATTATACTTTTCGCTAAGGTCAGTTATGATTTGGTCCGCTGGATTTACGTGTTCTTTTCGGGCATGCAGGACAGATTTTCCTACATCCCAGGCAATACTTTGGGAGTTGATGATCGATGTCCTCTTCACATCCGATCCTCTCATTGGATAGGTGGCAATCCATGAGATTCCTCCATAGGACATCGATGTTTTTCTGGCAATCGATTCTGCCATTAAGTAGTCTTCTTTTGTATCAATCACGGTTACATTCAGCCGGTCATCACACGATACGGTAGGGGTTGGATGGACACCATGGGTAGCCCAAGATGTCATTTGAATTTCAGGAAATGCCCGACCCATTCCATCGGCATCAATAATCGGGAGACCTAATTCACCTGCAACCGCGTATGTAATGGTCGACGCTACTCCTCCACATTCCAGTGGAATCAACGCCTGTACTTTTTGGCCGAGATAGTCCTCCAGTTTTGAAATAGCATGCGTGCAAACGTCTTCATTGGGCGGTTTTTCCGTTAAGACGATGGAAGAACCTAAAGGAGTTGGGCAAGCCACTAAAATATCGTCGGGTACATCTTCAGGATCGATCATGACGATGTCTTTTCCTTCATCTAACACTTTAAGAGCCCAAAGCAGGCCTATTTCCGGATTCCCTCCTCCTCCTGTTGCTAATATGGAGGCACCAAGGGTGATTTCCTCAATATCCTTCCTGTCGATCAATTTAAATTTTGTAATTCCCATTTCTTTGATTTTGTCAAAGACGCTCATTTAAATCCCTCCCCATGCAATTAGTTTAATTCTTCAACTGGAACGTAATCTAAATCGTATCCAAAGTATCTTGGTCCAAATGTCTCAATCCCCTTTTTTGTCCGCATTCGTTCATGAGTTGATAAGAGAAGGACCGTTCCTCGATAACCGTATTTAACAATTTCAGTACGTATCGGCTCCCCTGTTTCAACATCAATTATCGCAATTAAGTCAGGGGTTAAACATTTCACTTCATTGTCTATGATTAGATTTAGCCATTCATTTTGATAATCGATCGTTGCCACTTTCCCTGTATCCTGATTAATCCCATGCATAATTAATTTACCGATCGTGAATCCTTTACTTAGTTCCCCGCCAAATTCCCTTTGGATATCGGAAACCTTTCCATCAAATACCTTGAAACCCGTAACCTGATACTTTTCTTTTAGATTCAGGATAATCTGTTCTGCAGGGTTTACATGATGCTTTCTCGCATACATAACTGCTTTTCCCACGTCCCATGCAATGCTTTGAGAATGAAGAATCGACGCTCTTTTAAGATCTTTGCCATTCATTGGATAGGTGGCAATCCATGAAATGCCGCCATAGGACATCGACACCTTTCTGGCAATCGATTCCGCCATTAAGTTATCTTTAGTATCAATAATGGTGGAATTCAGACGGTCATCTGTCGAAACGGTAGGTGTTGGCGGCACGCCATGTGTTGCCCAGGATGTCATTTGAAGCTCTGGAAAAGCACGATTCATTCCGTCTGCATCAATCACCGGGATTCCTAACTCTCCAGCTATCGCATAGCTGACAATGGACGCTACTCCCCCGCATTCTGGCGGAACAATCGCTTCGACTTTCTTTCCCAGGTATTTTTCCAGTTTTGAAATCGACTGTTTTAATGCGTCCACATTTGGCGGCTTCTCTGTTAAAACAACTGGGGAACCCAAAGGAGAAACAGAACAAATAAGGACATCATCTGGAACCATCATAGGGTCGATTAAGACTATATCTTTCTTTTCCTCCAGGACTTTATAAGCCCATAGTCTTCCTATTTCGGGATTCCCTCCGCCTCCTGTTGCCAAAATCGAAGCACCTAACGTAATTTCATCGATACTCTTTTTATCAATTACCCGATATTCAGAAATATTCCAATTCTGAAGCACATCATAAACACTCACCGGAAAACTGCCTCCTTTCGATTTAAAATACATTGCCTTTTACGCGAACTCGTATCCGCTCTTTTTTACCAGGCATATAAGTAAATGGAACCTCTTCGATTTCTAAAATTTCCTCGGTGCCAGGCACTGCCCCAGCCTCTCTCACATGATTTTTCGCCAATTCAACAGCACGTTCAATGGCAGATTCCCTACTTTCTGTTTCAAGGTCGACCGCAATTTCCGAGGATCCACTAATTTCAGCGATGGTGCTTCCAACTGCTCCTCCAACTTCAAAGTTATCTGGAATAATGACTTCAGAGGTGCCATTAATATTCGTTTGTGGAACAACTATAGCTCCTCCGCCAATAAAGATGGCAGGGATTAATCCAGCCTTGGTCTTCATTTGGTCAATGGCAACTTCAATTTTTTCTTTAATGATTCTGTCAGCTTCCAGAATCGTTTCTTTCGGTACTGCTTCAATATTTTCTCTATGGGTAACAAACTCCGTTTCAAAGATATCCAAATTATTTGTTAAACGACCAGTCGCTACTGCCACATCATGTACGGTTAACATAGTTCCGCCAAACGAGATTCCCTCTTTCGTAAGCTTATACCCCACGCTTTTAGGTCCGACTGTTACCGTTTCATCCGTATTTTTTTCAATAATGGTTCCTCCGCCTAATGCAATCGATAATAAATCAGGCATTCTTATATTGGTCGTAACTCCCCCAATATTGACGGTAATGGAGCTTTCCCGTGGAAAACCATTCACAATATACGCAACATCAGTCGATGTTCCGCCTACATCAACTACCGCACCATTTTCAATACCGGATAAGTAAACAGCTCCACGGACTGAAGCCGCGGGACCAGCTGCAACCGTGAAAATCGGGTAGTCCACTGCGAAGTCAGCACTCATTACACTGCCATCATTTTGCACAGCGAACAGCTTTGCATCAATACCTCTGGCACATAGCGCTTCTTTAAACGCATTGACTGCATTTCTCATGACTGAAACAACAGAGGCATTTAAGATCGTGGAATTCTCTCGTTCGATTAAAGATAAGGAGGCAATTTTATGGGATAGCGTGATCGAAACCTCATCCCCTAAATATTCTCTAACGATTTGTGCAGCGCGTTCTTCATGTTTCGTGAGGATGGGTGAAAAAATCCCTACAATCGCTACAGATGTTACATTTCCTTTCATTTTTTTCACGGCTCTTACAATCTCGTCCTCATCCAATGGCATGATATCTCTTCCATCAAATTCAGAGCCTCCGGCAATAATATGAGTATGTAGTTTTCCGCCTATCGCTTCTACTAAATCCTCCGGCCACCCGGTTAGCGGAGGAATGGAAGTGGAGGAAGGTGCACCAAGACGCAACACCCCAACCTTGTCTAAATTTTTCCGCTCAATAATGGCATTTATGGTATGAGTAGTGCCTAATGAAATCATTTGGATATCTGAAGGATAAATCTTGCTTTCTTTTAATAAATTATCTAACGCCTTTACAATTCCAGTCGTTACATCTTCTGTATTCAAAGACTTTGTTTTTCCTATAACTTCCCGTCCTTGCATAATCACTCCGTCAGTAAACGTTCCACCTACATCAAAACCCATTCTTATTTGACTAACCATGAAAATCCTCCTTTTTAATCATTTGGCAAAACATCAAGTCATTTAATAGCCATGCCTATATTCGTTTTACAAATTTGAATTTTCAGAATTTACGCCAATTATACCGTTGCAAATTAGAAAGAGATATATTTTCAGGGAACAAAAAAAACGCCAAATGTTTGTTTATGGAAAACAATCAGCGTTTCAATAGATTACTAAAAATAAAATTAGTTGATTAAGGTAATAGGCACCGGACTTTGAGTGCGAGGTGTAAATTTAATTGATATGCCGGATTTTTGAAAGGGTCAAACCCTAAGATCTCCCGAACCTTTTGAATTCGGTATTTGACGGTGTTGGGATGTAAATATAATTTTTTCGCCACATCCAAAAAGCTCTCTTTGCTATCAAGATATACTTCTACAGTTTTAACTAGTTCTGTTTGATTCTCAAAGTCATAATGGAGAAGCTGTTCGAGGATGCCTAAAGGAAATTCACTTAAAAGAGCTTTTGAAGTCTGTCCTAATACACCATAAACTCCCAATTCCTGTACGGAAATGATACTTCCTGCCCCAAAAAATTTGGTTCCCACGTCCAACGTATACTGGGCATCTTTCAAGCTCTTACTTAAATCTACTGGAGATTTATAATAATTACCGATACCAACAGTTATCGTAGAGCCAGAAAATGCATTATCTACTGCTTTTTGGATCAGCTCTGATAATTGTCTTGTTTCTTGTTTCACCCTGCCTATGGGTGTATTGCAGTCAACATGTACAAACACAATAATCGCTTGATCACTAACCAGGACCTCACTACGAGGTGAATGTTTTTCTACTATCGAATGAACGACAGTATATATTTTCTGATCTAATAGCTGTTCACTTAACAGAGCTTCCCGCTCAATGGAAGCAATGACGGTTATATGTTTATGTTTAAGATTCAGTCCAATAGAATGGGCACGTCGGTACAAATCATCCTCGAGGTTAAATTTCCCTTCCATTAGCTCTGTCAAAAAATTGGCCTTTAAGCGACTCTCTGTAATTGAGACTGCTTGTTGTGATTTTCTATTATGAATCGCCCCTAATACCGCAGAAAAAACCTTTGTATAGGGCATGGTAGGAGGTAATAAAACGATGGGAAGGTTATAAAAGTCAGCTGTCTCTAACAATTCCTCACTAAATTTTGTCCCCGTTACAAAAGGGTGGATTCCAACAGCAGATACACCGGCCTCCCCGAGCTTTTGAATTGCCTCCACCTGCCCTTCCTGGTCAGCACTTAAGCTATGAAAGGTTGTTAAGATCAATTCACCGCCAACCAAGAAAGTTTCGAAATTATCTGGAATTTCCTGGACACTGACCTCCTCAATAATACGGTGTAAACCTTTCCATCCAGCAATTACACGCAATTCTTTTAACGGCTCCAGCCGGAGCATTTCATCTACACGCAATCCCATTGTCCAATCCTCCTAAGGAACCAATTACAACTGTATACTAAACCCCGCTTTATGTTTTATAGCTTTTTCGTACACATATTTGGCAACTAATATATCCACGACGGCAAGGCCGACAGATTTAAACACGGTAATTTCATTATCGTTTTCTCTTCCCTGTTTTTTCCCACTTACAATTTCACCTAGTTCGGCATAAATTTTATCCGGGGAAAAACTACCTTCGTGAATCGGAAACTGCAGATCACCGGTTTCCTCAAGTGCTGCTTCTGTTGATTCTACTACTACCTTATCTGCAGAAGATATGGCATAAGACGGAAGTTCTTGCATCTCAGGGCGAAATGATCCTACGGCATTGATGTGAACACCCGGTCTTAAAGGTTCCGAAAAAACGGGTGAAGGTGAATTGGTGGCCGTAATAATAATATCTGCTTCCTGAACGGCCTTATTGGGATCCGGGTAAACTTGAATCTCTTTGTTAAATTTTTCAGATATAATTTTAGCAAAATTGTGTGCCTTTTTTTCAGTCCTGTTATATAGGACTACTTTTTCAATTTCCCGAACCGTTAGAACCGCTTCTATCAGACCTATCGCCTGTTCCCCCGTCCCTATTAGAGTTAGTACTTTTGAATCCTGGCGGGATAGATACTTCGTAGCAACTCCTGATAACGCTCCCGTACGTATCTTTGTTAAATACGAACCTTCCAAAAGAGCAACCGGTTCTCCTGTTTCAAAATCAAAAAGCATGATTACACCATTAATCATTTTCTTTCCGACTTTATGATTGCCTGGTACTACAGTCACTAATTTTAATCCCAGACCCTTGAGTTCTTCGGCAATCGATGGCATGACTAATGCCGTGTTTTGATCGTTACCGAATGGGAGAGCTGTACGAATCGGTGTAATGGTTCTGCCTGCGGAAAATTCCCATAAAGCAGAGCTGACATGATCAATAACTTCTTTCGTATCTATTAATTTTCTTTGTTCATCGGCATTTAAAAGTAACAATTTTTTATCCCCTTCCTTAATTTAATGGATATATGTTGAATGCCTATGAATGGTTAATAATTTAGCAGGCTTTTTATTCTAAGAGGAATTTGGTTCTAATAACGAACCAGTAGTTCTTTTTTTATTTTTAATATAAGTTAAAATTTTAGAAAATTCAATATACATATACATTTACCTAATATACGCTTTAAAAATTTCCTATAACTAAAAAAGTTACGCAGATATATTACCGCCTAATCAACCTTTACCGAATATCTATTAGGAAAGGTCATTAGTATTAGTCTAAAAAATTCACATATATTCATGTCAATTCCATTAATTTTATCCTAATTGTTGTTATAAATAATATATCGAGTGCTCAATTGGTGTAGCCTGAGCAATGGTCGAATTATGATCTAGTTAAATAGGAAAAATGCCTGTCACTGCCTAGTAAAACGACTTTCGTCAATTACCAGGAGTACAGGCATTTTATTTTACATATTAATCATATAGAAATTAAATGCTTGCCCAATTACCGACACTCTTAATTTCCTTATACTCAGGCTGCCACACGGCATCTACCACAGCTTTCGCTACATCCGTAATATCCGCTCTCGCAATCCCTTCCTCGATCGCAGCCTTTGCTACTTCGACGGCAACATAGATTGATACATCATGCAATTTGTCAATCGATGGAAGCAGCGATGCACCTGGTTGGCAGCTGTCACTCATTTGTGCTACAGCGTTTGCTGCTGCTGCGAACATTCCTTTTGAGATAATCTGAGCTTTTGCAACAATAGCTCCGAGGCCAAGGCCAGGGAATACAAATGCGTTATTAGACTGCCCAATTTCATAGGAAACACCATTGAATTCTACATTGGCAAACGGGCTGCCGGTTGCAATGAGAGCCTTTCCATCTGTCCAATTAATCAAGTTTACCGGCACGGCTTCAGTCAGTGCGGTAGGGTTGGACATAGGCAAGATGATGGGACGCTCTACGTGCTTGGCCATTTCTTTCACAATTTCTTCAGTGAAGGCGCCAGCTTGTCCGGAAGTACCAATCAGGATGGTTGGCTTCACCCTCTGAACGACTTCCATTAATGAAATGATTCCATCCTCATTCTTATCCCACTCCTTCACTTCATTCGCCTTTCTTACATAAGGCTTTTGAAATTTCAGGACATCTTGTGTTTCATCCGTTAGTAACCCCCGATAGTCGATAGCCCAGAAACGGTCATAGGCTTCTTCTCTGGTCAGCCCTTCAAGAACCATAGTCTCTGCGATTTGGTCAGCGATACCAATACCAGCAGCCCCTGGTCCGAAGACAACAATGCGCTGGTCCTTCAGAGCAGCTCCTGTTACTTTCAATCCAGACATAACGGCCGCAAGGGTTACAGCACCTGTTCCCTGGATATCATCGTTGAAGGTAAGGATTTTGTCACCGTATTTATCCATGATTTTACGCGCATTCACATTGCCAAGGTCCTCCCAGTGAAGAAGAACCTCTGGAAAGAACTTTCTTGCCGTCTGAACGAATAAATCAATGAATTGATCATAACGCTCACCGCGGACACGGGCGAATTTGTTGCCGATATAGATAGGGTCTGAAATCAAAGCCTGATTGTTCGTACCAACATCCAACACAACAGGCAGTACGCGGCTTGGATCAATACCAGCTGCCGCTGTATAAACGGCAAGTTTACCGATGGCTATATTAATGCCGCCTACCCCTTGGTCCCCGATACCAAGAATGCTTTCAGAGTCGGTAACGACGATTAAATCAATGTCATTTTTGGACTGCCCAAGGTTATAAAATGCTTTTTCAATGCCCTCTGGATCATCAATGGATAGATATAAACCACCTGGGCGGCGGAAGGTATGGGAGTATGACTGGATCGCTTCACCAACAGTAGGAGTGTAGATGATTGGAAGCATTTCTGCTAGGTGTTCTTTTAAAACTCGGTAAAATAAAACGACATTACGGTTATATAAATCATAAAGCACCCCGTTTTTGAACAGATTCGTTGTTCGCATTGAATATTGCTCATAGAACCTATTTGCCTGTTCATCAAGGGTGAGTACACGGGACGGTAACAAACCGTCGAGTCCAAGGTCCTCCCTTTCCTCTTTCGTAAAAGCCGTTCCTTTATTCAAAAAAGGATTAGAGAGAACATCTTTTCCTTTTAAAGTTGTAATAATAAAATTCTCAGGTACATTCATGGTGTTTCCTTCTTTCTATCATAAAAAATTAAAAATACTTTTTGCAACGAAACAAAGCAGACAGGTAAATCGCTGACTGCTTTGGTCTATCTATTTATCATGCTGCAATATTAATTGGTTTATTAGCTTTTTTCCTTTCGGACCTTTTAAATACATAGCTAACAATAATTGGACAAACGATTGCAGATACTACACATGCTGCTGCAACTTGTGCAGTAGCTGATTGTGCTACTGAAGATAAGGCTGGATCTGCTGCTGCAACAATCATTGGTGTTGCTACAGCATTTCCTGCAGTCGACCCAGTTGCTAAACCAACAATAGGATTTTCTTTAAATAATTTCAAAAGTACGAAAGCTCCAATTCCAGTGAAAGCAGCGATTAATCCAAGTAATATGCCAGGGCCTCCCGCTTTTAGAATCGTTGAAAAATCCATACCTGCACCTAATGGGAAGGAGAAGAATGGGATTAATAATAATTTACTGCTTCCAAGGAACTTTCTCATTTCTGGATCGATATTTCCTAAAATCATTCCGATTACAATTGGAATTAATACTCCTAGAAGTGTTTGAAAAGGAATAGTGGCAAGGCCGGATGCACCTAATGCAACTAATGTGAAAAATGGACCATCTTTTAAAGAAAATAATGCATATGCGCCTACATCTGTTTCGTCACCATACGATGAAGCAAGAGATGCATATAATCCTCCATTAGCATTTAATAATGCTGCAAGGATGGCTAATGGTGATAATCCTAGTATTCCGGCTGGCCCGAAAAGCATGGCAACACCTAAACCTATACCAGCACCTACGATAAATTTTCCTGTTAAAAGAATCGCACCTTTTTTTAACGCCTTTGGTGCTAATTTAAAATTAATTTGGGAACCAATTAAAAACATAAAACATGCCAAAATGGTAGATGATGCTTCTTTACTAAATAAGGCCGTTGTAAAACTTCCAATTTTTAAAACTTGCGGGAAAAATGTATTCGTTAATACCCCTAAAAATAGTGGAACAACCATCAGACCGCCTGGAATTTTATCAAGCATTTTCTTAATTGGAATTTGCATTTTTCATCCTCCTAAAATAGTTAATATAATCTTGCTATACAAGTTTTTCTAGCTGTATTTTTGATTTCTTCATTTAAAGCGGGAGTGGAACAACACCAACCAATTTCTACAGTTCTTGTAGAAAGCGTTTTCCAAATTTCTTGTTGTTTTAATCCCCCTTTGCCTTGCTACATGTCTATCATATTCCCAAATAAAACGTTTTCATAGATTATGAAAGTTTATTAATTCTTTTTGTAAATAAAAAAAGTAAGCAGTACCGAAAATGCTTACAGAAAGTTTTTTTATCAAGGCTCTGTTTATTCATTGTTGATTTTCGTGTAGGTATGAGAATCCATAGGCGGAGAAATTCCGGCTAATCTATAAATAGGAAGCTTAAGAAGCAGATATAAGGGGAGGATTTCCGATTATGCAAAGCAAAATGGCCCTTTTTTCACGTTTTTCGAGTCAATAGGCGGAATCTCTCCGTCTATTTTAGCCATTTTTAATAATAATTATCAATTAAGCGAAATTTTTCCGTTTATTTATCAGCTCGGATGGTTAACCTGATCCCCCAACCGATAAGTAATAAGGGATACCCATTCATACGCGAATTAGTATCCCTTTTAGCTTGTTATTTGATTGTTTCTACCTCAAAACCGACCACAAACAAATTTTCTTTTAATATTGTGCCAAGCACCAATCTTTGGTTTTTTGGTCGGCAAAAGATGCTTTTACACTGTTTAAATATATTTGTCGGTAATCCTCTTCGCTGAGATTAAATTCTTTATTCACTAAATGGATTTCTTTTAACATGGTAGTATCAGATACTGTTCTGTTATCCGTATTAATTGTCACTTTTATTCCATCTTTATGAAAATTATATATCGGATGGTCAGCATAATGTTGAACAGCTTTTGTTTGGACATTACTGGTTGGACACATTTCAAGCACTACTTGTCCTTCTTTCACTTTCCTATAAGCCTCTGCACATTCTTTAATAAATACACCATGTCCTATTCTTTCAGCACCCAATAATTCAACAGCTTCTAGGACGTTTTTACCTATACCCGTTTCACCTGCATGAATCGTGACCCTGTAGCCATATTCTTTGGCTAAGGCGATTGGTTCTACGAATCTTTCACAAAAACCTTCTTCTTCTGATGCACATAGATCAATTGCTACTACACCTTTACCCAGGAATTTTTTCCCCTTTTCAACCACCTCAAATGCACTTTCAACAGACATTGACCTCAAGCAAGACAGGATAATATTTCCCTTTATTTCGTAACAGCTTTCTGCTTCCCTCATCCCTTCTATAACGCTTTCGATAACTTCTTCAACATCTAGTCCATTTAATGTGTGAAGTAGTGGTCCAAATCTGACCTCCAAATATTTCACATTTTCCCTTGTTGCGTCCTCAAAAAGCTCAAAAGTAATTCTTCTTAAGCTTTCCTTGGACTGCATGACCAAATTGGGAAGAGAAAACCTTTTTAAATATTCATCTAGGGAATCACATTCCAAAGGAGCAATTAGCTCCTTTTGCAACTCTTTTTTATCATATGAGGGTAACTGGATGCCCTCCTTTTGGGCAATATCAATAATGGTTTCAACCCTAACGCTCCCATCCAAATGGCAGTGAAGTTCAATTTTAGGCAACTCTAAAAAGTTCATTTTGACCTCCAAATATAGTTTTTATATTTCAGAATAAAAAAAAAATTCCTGATTACGAAGAAAGTACAAGATTTGTATTTTCTTCGTAATCAGGAATTAGGTTCCTGGTAGAGACCTCCAAACCAAATTATTGGAGTTATACGAAATTTTATTAGATTTATAAACACTTAATTAAAGATAATAGAAAAATTTCAGACTGTCAATATAGTATCTAATACCGAGAAAACATAATGCAACAAAAATAATTATTTTCCTTCTTTAACAAGCCTTCACCGACTATTTTACATTATTACATAGCTTCCCATCGCAATCTACGCATTCTCTAATTTGCTCATTCTTTTCACTACCCTTTACCTAAATTATTTTGGACGCATTCGAAACCGAAGTGCGTCCATTTGAAAGTAAAGAATCAATTAATTCCTATTCTCCCATTACTTGAATAAAAATTTTTCTCACTTGTGGGCCATCAAATTCAGCTAAATAAATATCCTGAGAAAATTTGCGTTGAATTTTACCATCTTTAATAGGCATTACACAATGATTGCCACATAAAATAGATTTTAAATGTCCTGGCGCATTTCCACCTGTGGCACCATAGCTTGGCAGAAAATGTGCATGTACATAAGGAAAGTTTGTAGGTATTAATCTTTCCAACGTTTCTTCAATGTCAGTATATAAACAATCCAAATTCTCATTCACTATTATTCCTGTGGTAGTATGCGAGGTAATAACAAACACCATTCCATTTTGTATTCCTGAAGCATCCACAAAATCATGTACATCTTGGGAAACAGGAATTAGCTGAAATTCTTTCTCTGAAATGTATGCTTTTTCTATCATTTTAATCATTTTTTTATTCCTCCAATCCTAAGAATCTAACTGCATTTTCTCCAAGAATCTTTGCCTTTGTAGCAGGACGCCAATCGATAGAATCCAGACCTCTTTTAATCCTTGCTGTTCTAAATCTAGGATTGTTTGACCCAAACATCACTTTATCTTTAATATTGTTTTCAATCCATAATGAACCAAGCTGCTTTGTCAAAACCTCATTAAGGAAAATTTCAGGAGAGTCCATGTAAAGCATGGAAGTATCTGTATAAATATTAGGATATTTTAAGACCAGAGCTGTGGTCTCGAAAATCCAGGGCCATCCAAAATGGGCTAAGCAAAAACGTAATTCTGGGTATTTTAATGCAACTTCCTCAAAATTGAGAGGTTGGGAATATTTCATAAGACAATTAGGTTCCCATGACATACCGGCATGGAACATTATTGGCTTATTATATTCAATACATTTTTCATATATTTTATCCAACATAGGATCAGCAGGATAAAAGCCTTGTTTTGAAGGATGTAATTTTAGTCCCATTAATTTTAAATCTTTAAAGGCATACTCCAATACTTCTATTACATCTTTTCTAAAGGGGTCAACACTTGCGAACCCATAAAATAAATCTGGTGCGATATCCATCATTTTTCTAATCTCTTCATTACTTACAACACAACCTCCCATTTGCGTTGTTAAATCTAAGGGTAAAAGTACTAACTTATCAACACCAGCAAATTTCATTTGCGTTCTGGTCAGTTCTACGGGAAACTTAGACATTAAATCCCAACCCATAGCTTTTTTCCTAAACTTAAGTTCTTCTGAGTCCTCGCTGATTTCTTCATAAAAGCCAGGATGTACATGCATATCAATGATCATTATCGTTTTCCACCCTTCTCTATTTTTTTATCTAGCCTTTCACAGAACCATTTGTCAGCCCAGCAACAATATATTTCTGCATAAAAATGAAGATTAGCACTACTGGTAAAACAACCATACTGCCGAATGCCATCGATCTGCTCCATTCAATGCCATATCTCCCAACAACATTATAAATACCAGTCGTTAGCGGCCATTTTGTTGAGTCTGAAACATATGTGAGGCTGTAAACCATATCCCCATATCCAAATAAAAATGAGAAAACAAAGCATACAATAACACCGCCTGAGCTCATTGGAAGCATAACCCTAAAAAAAGATTGAAGAGAGTTACATCCGTCAATGCGCGCAGCTTCATCAATTTCTTTCGGAATGTTTAAAAAGTAAGTTCTCATCATCAAAACACAAAACGGAATGGCTAATGTGCAGTTTGATAAAATGGGTGCCCAATAGGTATTATAGATACCTACTTTTTTGAATATCATAAAGTTGGGTATTAGTGTAAATATTTGCGGAAGCATTTGTGATACTAGAAATAAGAAAATAATAATCTTAAAACCTCTTATTTTAAATCTTGCCAAGCCATAAGCAGCCAATATGGACAATATGGCTGAAATGATCATAGTTGCTCCAGAAATCAAAAAACTATTAAATAATGCTCTAGGTATGTCAAACGTCGTCATAGAAAGTTGTGTTGTGTATGCAGAGAAACTGGGGTGTAAAGGAAAAATTTCTGGGGGGCTTTTGAATACTGCTGTTTCTTCCTTTAAAGAACTGGTAAACATCCAATATAATGGAAATATCATAATAATAAAGCATATAACTGCAGTAAATGTACTTATGTATTTCCCTAATTTACTTTTAACTTTATAACTTTTAAAATAATTCATTTACATCAACTCATCTTTCCTTATCATTTTCGAATAAAAAATACCCACAATAAATAATATTAAGAATAAAATATTCGAAATTGCTGCACCTTCAGCAAAATTGAAATTAACGAAAGATGTATTATAGGATAGAATAGCCATGATTTCTGTTCCATTGACTGGTCCACCGTTTGTCATTACATAGACAAGTTCAAAAACTCTAAAAGTATAAACAAATCCCAATACTAATACCGCTTCAATAGAGGATCTTAATGCTGGAACTGTAATAGAAAAAAACTTTTGGAAGGCATTTGCTCCATCAATCTCTGCGCTCTCATAAAGATCTTTGGGAATATTGGCTAAACCAGCAGATAATAGAATCATATTAAATGGAACACCACACCAGATATTCGCAATAATGACAGATAACATAGCTGTATCTGGGTGCAACAACCATTCAACAGGTTTATCAATCACCCCAATCCATTGTAAAAATTCATTTGCAATACCGCCATTTACACTAAATATGAATTTAAATACGATTGCGCTAACTGTTGCAGGCAAAATATATGGCACCAACATAACGGCTCTCATAAATTTAAATGCTCTATTTTCCCTATTAAAAAGTACCGCTAGTAGAAAACCAAATGAAAATTGACAAATAATACATCCAATCGTAAATATAAAGGATTTCACTATAGCATTGATTAAAGAATCAGCTTTAAAAATGTTAATATAATTTTGAAACCCTATAAACTGTTTGTGATGACTCAGCAAGGTCATCACATCTACTTTTTGCATACTTATAACAAAATTATAGATAATGGGATAAAACATTAATGCACCCATGAATACTAATGCTGGAAGAATATATAAGTATCCAATTCTGTCACCTTTGGAAATTTTCTTGAACATAAACATCACCTCACTGCACAAAGTCAGTACATTACCATTGAGAGAAGAGGTACTTTTCAAAAGTAAATCGATAGTACCTCTTCAACTATTTACCTATTAATTTTACTTATCCTTATATTTCGCTAGCGCTTCATCTATCGCTTGTTGGGCTTTTTTAAGCGCTACCTCTGGTGTCTCTTGTAATGATAATGCGCCTTGAATAGCTTGTTGATAGGCTACTGATACTTCTGGATAAGCAGGGGTAACGTCTCTAGCTCTTGTATGAGGAATCATTTCAATAAATGGCTTCCAGTTTTCATCCTGCGTATACTTTGGATCCTGTAATGTTGATTGTGATGCTACAAATTCATCTGTGGAATAGTTCCATTCACCATTTCGATCGTAATCTAAGAACCATTTCAAAAATTCAGCAGATTCTTTAACATGCTTCCCTTTAACGATGGCTAAATTTTCACCGCCGTATACGGATGCAGTTGTAACATCTGAAGGTATTTTTGATACTCCAAAATGAATTCCATTCGTTTTATAATCTGTAAATCTCCATGGGCCCATAACTTCCATGGCAATTTTTCCATTTGAAAATTGTGTTGACAATTCTCCTTGGCTCCAACTAATCGACTCTTTAGGCATAACTCCATCCTTAACCATATCTGCGAACATCGTTAAAGTTTTTTTACCTGCAGCACTATCAATCTTCATCGTTTGTCCACCTGCAGACCAGAAGAATGGTAGGAATTGATAAGTTGCTTCTTCACTAGCAACGGCTGACATGCCAAATCCATATACCCCGTTTTTCGTTAAGGCCTTTGCTGCTGATTTTAACTCTGCAAAATTTGTTGGAGGTTTTACTCCAGCTGCAGCCAACATATCTTTGTTATAAACAATCTCAAGATTATTTGATTCAACTGGTAAAGCATAGATCCTTCCCTTATACATACCAGTTTTTAAGATTTGAGGAAAATAGGATTTTGTGGTTTTCCAATCTTTTACTACATCTGTAATATCCTCAAACATTCCCATTGCGGAATAAGCAACATTATCGCAGTTGTCTATAAGGACAATATCAGGTAATGAATCGGACGCTGCGCTAATTGTTAGCTGTTTCTTAAAATCACTAAAAGGCAGTACGGAAACAGTAACATGAGTTGTTTTGCTTTGAGCATTAAATTTGTCCACATAGTCTTGGAATTTCTTTTGAATACTTTCCGTACCAAAATAGTGCCATATTTTTATTTCCTGCTTTCCACCACCAGAAGCTTTCTCTGTCGTTTTTGCATTGTCGCACCCCGCTAGAATGCTAAACATGAATAATGCAATAACAAATAAAAAAGTACTAACCTTTTTCAAATAAATTCCCCCCTTAAATATTTTGAGAAAGTTTAACGTACCATATTTAGAGTTTTTTTCCAGGTAAAAATATAGCGGTCTTTTGATATTCACCCCCTTAGAGACTATTAATCTAATATTTCACTTTCCACATGTATCTACGATTTGAATATGGATGTTTGTTAACTTTGGAAAGTTCTCTTAAAAATAGGTTGTTTAAAACAGGAGCAAATAATAAATGATTAAAATACTCCGACACACAATCACTTATTCTATTAATACCTAAATCTTTTGCATCCAAAACAAATAACTTCTCACCATAAACCTGTAAAAAATTTAATGCCCTTTCATCTACTGCTCTCGTTCTTCCTTCACTCATTAAAAAGAATAATGGTGTATTTTTATCAATGGCCTCAAATGGTCCATGCAGCAATTCACCATGATTGACAGTTGGTGAATGGATCCATTGCATTTCCATCAAGTTGCATATCGAGAATATATAGGCAGCCCCCATTGAAGGTCCAGCACCTAATACATAAATACAATCTTCGTTTTTGAAAGCCTCTGCAAAAGCTTTTGCACGAGGTTTACAGAACTTAACCGCATCCTGATAAATGTCGTCCAGTATTTTAAACGCTTTCATTGCATCTTCATAATGCTCATATCCTTCAAACTGCTCCAGAATTTCAAATGCCATTCTAAGCGCAACACTTGAGTTAACTTCTTCTGCTCTTGAATCATCTTCAGCAATACTTTGATATTTATATATGTAATCACAAATCTCTGTTAATTCTGAATCCTGCACATAAAGTGCAAGGGTTACTGCCCCTGCTTCCCTTGCTACCCTTACGGCTTCGATCGTCTCTGGTGTTCCTCTCATGGAGCAACTAATTACGATTGCATTAGGACCGCAATTTTTGGGCAATGCATGGACAAATTCATTGCTAGTAAACATCCCGGTCCTTAAAGTAGTGGACTCATGTTCCAACAAATAGAACGCAGGATAAAATCCACCGTAAGATCCACCACATGCTACAAAGTACACGGTATCGATTTTTTTCCCGGACCCTTGTTCTTTAATTGAGCTGATGATTTCTTTTATTTTCATCCTCTTTTCCCACCTTTCTGTTTTTGAAGGTGCCCCATTTATACTAGAGCCCTCTAGCCCTGAACCATCCTAAACTTTTAGCATACGCGGGCTCCGGGTTTTGATGATATCTGTCACTTAAAATTTCCAGTGATAAATATCCTTCATAACCAAAGTCCTGTAAATCTTTTAAATACTTATCTAACGGCAATATTCCATCACCAAGCGCCAGATGGCCACCCGGCATACCATCAACAAAATGTACGTGACAAATATCTTTTCCCATTAACTCTAAATACTCTTTTGCACCTTCACCTACACGTGCAGCCATGTCCACATCAACCATCGCTTTTAGATTAGGTCCGCCCACTTCATCCATCATCCTCTTTAAGTCTTTTGCAGTAATACATAGATTGGTAGTTGCGGCTGTCAAATGTTCTAGCATAATCGTTGTCCCCATTTTCCCCGCGTAGTCAGCTAATATATGTAATGAATCTACACAACGTTTCCAAGCCTCATCAACAGACTCATTTCGATATCCCTGGCCTACAGTAACTAAAGTTTTAGGTGCTTCTACTTGGTTAGCAATTTCAAAAGCTCTTTTCATATAGGCCATACTCCGATCCCTTACTGTTTTCTCTCTTGAGGCAATATTGATAGGATACATGCATTGCTCTGGAGTATAACAAATGACTTTTTTATTATGTTCTTTAATTTTTTTATAAATTTGATCTACCATCCCAGGTGTGCATTCGTCTTGATATAAGTGAGGACCAGCACCCCATAGTTCAATATTCTCAACCCCAAGTCTATCCATTGAGTCTAAGAAATAATTGAAATCGAACAACCAATAGGCAAAGTTGCCGCAAACAACACTTGACATATTCATACACTTTCCTCCAAGGAACAAGTTTTATTTAGTATTACGAGCATGGCAAAATTAGGGCTAAATGGATTTATTTCATTATTCTTGTGAGATTCTTAAGAGGGAATAATCGATTCATTTTTCTTGTGAGTTTCTTGGGAGGGTATAATTGATTCATTTTTTTGTTGAGTTTCTTGAGGAGGCATTAATTGATTCATTTCATTTTGCTTGTGAGATTCTTGAGAGGGAATAATGATTCATTTCTTTTTCGTGTGAGATTCTTGGGAGGAAATAATTGATTCATTTTGCTTGTGAGATTCTTGAGGAGGCATTAATTGATTTTCGAATTAATACCATTGCAAACAACTCATTACTACACATATTGTATCATATTGTCTTAGCCAGTCAATATATATATTTAAAATTTTCAAAATATTTAAAAATAGAAAACATCTAATTCTTAGCAAGTTATCCAAATAATAAAATAAGTCCCTGCCTATGAGAAGGCGGGGACTATGTACAATCATTATATTTTGAAAGGGATTACCATCTCATATCTATCTGCATTTATGATCTGCTTGCATGTATGCACCGGAATGTTATTCTCATCTTTGTTAAAATCATTTTGTAATATTAGTGCCTGCTTCGGCTGTACATCTAGTATTTTAGCCTCCTCTTCCGAAGCATAGCATATATTTATTGTTTTTATTCCTTGGTTAATATTCACCCCATGTTTATTAAGATGTTTATTAATGGAACCCGTCAAATCTTCTGAAAGCAAAAAAGAATATCTCGTCGGGAAATGACTTTCCTCAATGATCACCGGAACTCCATCAACCTTTCTAACTCTAATAATACGGATAATTCGTTCTTCTTCTTGTAGATTTAGTTTTTCAACATCACTTATTGGGGCAATAATAAAATCAACTTTAAGAACTTCTGAGGAAGCCTTATATCCTTGCATTTCACAAAGTTGAGTAAATCCCATAAAACTCCCCGACGTTCTCAGGAGTTTCCGAGTGGCTACAAAAGTTCCTTTTCCTTGTTGTTTTACTAGTATTCCTTCTTCAGCTAATAAATCAACTGCCTTTTTTACTGTTATACGACTCACATCATACTTTTCACTTAATTCTGGTGCCGTTAATATTTTATCATTCTCTTTTAATATTCCCTTATTTATCTGTTGTTTTATTATATTTGCCAATTGTTGGTACAGAGGAATACTACTTTCCTTGTTTAATATAACCATCCTACTTCCTCCCTCAAATTATTTTCCATAATTCCGACTTCGGAACATATGTATGGATCTGGCAACTTTCGGAAAAAATTTCTAGAAATCTTGTAATAAGTTAAATATATTCAATTATATTGTATTATAACAATATAGATTGTCAACATCAGTTAATGGCCCTACTTAGTAAAATTAACTCTTCACAGCTAATTTTAAGTTTGCTATATTATATATGTATTGACATAATTTGTTATATGTTGTTATATGCTATATATCATTGATGGGGGTGGGTCAAAAAATGAGGATAGCTGCTTTAGGCTTTTGTTGTATCGATATCTATGAAAATATTAATAGACATTATGCAACAGGGAATGGAATTGATTGTATTATTAATCTTGCTAAAAAAGGGATTAAATCTTCGGCTGTAACCGTAGTGGGTGCAGATCAGTACGGGAAAGAAATGTTAGAAACATTGAACCATTATCATATTGATACTTCGCATACACAAGTTCGGGATGGTGCTACTTCGATTTACCGTATGGCTCTAGAAAACGGTACAGAAAGGGTTCATTTGGAAAACATTGAAGGTGTAATGGAGAATTATGTTCCAACACGAGAAGACATAGAATTTGTTAAACAGCATGAATTTGTACATACAGATTTAACTGGTAAAGTATTGCACTTATTACCAGAAATCAAAAAGGCAGGATGCAAAATTGTATTTGATTTTTCGATTAGAAAAAATGAAGATAATTTGCAAATAGTTTTACCATATGTTAGCTATGCTTTTTTCTCATGTGATAGAAAGGACGATTCTATCAAAGATTTTCTGATTCATGCAAAATCTTATGGACCTGAATTAGTAACGGCCACTTTTGGTGAGGAAGGCAGCATGTGTTATGATGGTCATCATTTTTATGAACATGGTATCAATATTGTGCCTGTTATCAACACTGTTGGTGCAGGAGATTCCTTTATAGCTGGTTTTATATATGGAATTATGAAAGGTTGGGATATTCCTGCATGCCTAAAGAGTGGTGCAGATCTATCATCAGAAATTGTCCAATTATTTACCCCCTACTAATAATTTTTGGTTCAATTACAATCTACGAGAACAAAATTCCACAAATTTAATTCGCAATATTCTGAACTGCACTCCAATTGTTAGACACATAGCTAACAATTCGAGGTGCAGTTTTTTATGTAGAATTTATATCAGGACAAAATTGAAGCAGTTTTTGCTTGGGTGTGTTAAATACGTTTTAGCCCATATCAGTGTAAAAAAAATGGACGCCTCACCGGCACCCATTCATCACTCTTTTACTATCTTACATTATTACTTAACTTACCAATTTTTTCCACTTCCACTGTTACAAAGTCACCTGATTTCATTGGACAACTGCCAGAAGGGGAACCAGTAGCCAAAACATCACCTGGTTCAAGGGTCATAACTTGTGAAATCCAGCTAATCAGAAAAGGTATGGAAAGAGACATCTGATTGGTATTACCCTCTTGGACAACTTCACCGTTTAACTTTGTAACGATGCGTAAATTGGTTGGATCAATACCTGTCACAATCCACGGACCCAACGGGCCAAAAGTGTCAAACCCTTTGCCGCGTGTAAACTGAGGATCCTTTTTTGTAAGATCTCTTGCCGTTACGTCATTAAATATGGTACAGCCAAAAACATAATCCATTGCCTCTTCTTCTTTTATGTTTTTGCCTCGTTTGCCGATAATGAGTGCCACTTCCCCCTCCAGCTCCACCTGATTGGTTAAATCACTTGATGGAAGAACAATATCCCCACCATTTGGAATCAATGAAGTTGTCGGTTTTAAAAACAAAAATGGCTCTTTTAGATTTGCCGTTCCCCCGGTTTCCTTTGCGTGTTCCGCATAGGTCCAGCCGAAATTAATCACTTTTGAGGGTGCTACAGGCTCCAAAATTTTCACATCATTAAATTTAACTTTTATTCCATCATAGTTTAATTCATTGTTTACAATTTCAGTAAAACTACTGGACAATTGTAAAATTTCATCATCCTCAACCATACCATAATAAATTTTGCCACTATGGTTCTGATAACGAACTAGTGTCTGTGTTTTTTGTAATAACTGCGTTACCAAACTAACCAACTCCATCTACAAATTTCAATGTTATTTACCCGAAACAATGATTCAACTAACTAGAGATCGAAACATTCATCATTAAAGTAAACAATCTGTGTAAGAATCTTATTACCTTGAATACTTTCAAAAAAATGTTTTGCTTCTTTTTCATTGGTAAACTCATACATTCTTAAACTTTGTCCATTTTTAAACACAGTGATATTCCACATACAAAAAACCCCTCACTTTTTCGTCAATTTTTATATTTGTAAGTATTTTTTAGTCATTTTCATTTCCAGAATTATAGATTGCTTACAAATAAGGATAATGCAATAATAGAAATAAATGAAATACCAATAAATTATATTTACTTATAAGAAATTTTTATATCTAATAAACAGGGTGTGAACAATGGAATACCGTGATTGGGAAATACTGAAAGTTCTTCATAGAGAAAAAAACTTAACAAAAGCTGCTAAGCTTTTGTTTATAACTCAACCTGCATTAACCAATCGTATCAAGCATATGCAAGAGGAATTAGGGACGACCATCGTCACGCGTGAAAGTCGGGGGATCCATTTTACCCCGCAAGGTGAGTACCTTGCCCAATGTGCGGAGGAGGCCCTTGCCCATTATCAAAAAATAAAAGAGAATCTGCTCAATATGGGCAGTACAAAAGATAATGAAGTGGCAGGTATCCTTAAATTGGGAGTATCCAATTTTTTCGCGAATTATAAACTTGCTCATATTTTGAAATTATTTAAACAACAGTATCCTCATGTGGAATTCAAAGTGATCACAGGGTGGAGCAAAGATGTTTCTCAACTTGTGCATAACAATGATGTTCATATTGGCTTTGTTCGAGGAGATTACAGTTGTCGGGGATTATTGAAACATCAATTATTTGAAGAAACCATATGCGTCACATCCAAGGAAGAAATTGCCATCGCGAATCTTCCTCATCTTCCTAGAATCGATTACAGAGGAGACTACTTATTAAAATCCTTAATTGATAATTGGTGGGCCGAAAACTTCACACAATCGACTTTTGTCAGTATTGAAGTCGACCAAGTGGATACTTGCAAGGAAATGGTTAAAAATGGATTAGGCTATGGTATTCTCTCGAGCCGGACACTTAGCGGGATCGAGGATTTATGTAAAATTGATTTAATTGATAAAAAAGGGAATCCTATTTTGCGGCGAACGTGGATTTATTATCATGAGCGATCTATGGAATTGAATGTGGTAAGAGCATTCGTACAATTTATAAAAGATTTGGATTGGAAAGACATGTAAAATAATGGATTATGTTTTTTCGCTGGACTGGCTGGAATCGAACCTGGCAGAGCTGGCACGCGCCTCTCAAGCTATTAAGTAGGTACATGGAAGTGATTACCATTGATAACCCCATTTGAAAACAATGAAATTCCTATTCTTGAAACAGAACAATATCTTTTAAGAGGTCTTACACTTGAGGATGCCCCGGCATTATTCGATTTTATGAGTGATGCTGAGACAATGAAATTTGTCACTCCTCACCCTGTAAAAACACTCAGAGAAATGGAAGAGAAAATAAAGGGTCATCTTGCAAACTTTCAAAAGGAGAAAGAAATTCCTTGGGTGATCAACGAAAAAAGCAGCCGTGAAGTGATTGGCATGTTTCGCCTTCATAAACTCCACATGTGGCATAGAAAAGCAGAAATGGGAGCATATTTGCACCAAGACTATCACAAAAAAGGTGTTATGACCGAGGTCTTAAAGACAATATTACCTTTCGTATTTAAGGAACTTGGACTAAATCGCATTGTCGGAGATTTATTTGCAGAAAATCAGGGTTCAAAAAAGCTTCTTGAAAAATTTGGCTTTCATCAAGATGGAATCCTTAGGCAAACAGACTTTGATGGTTTCAAATTTCACGACACCATCGTTTACTCATTATTAAAAGAAGAATTCAACCAATAGAAGCCAAAACAACCTTTAATGAGTTTCTTTAGAAAAAACACTAGAATTTTCCCAAAGGAATCACTTGTACCTTTGTCAAATCCACAAAAAATGAAGGAAGCAGAGAATTAGGATCATATCCACCTGCTTTTCCTTCATCTTTTTTTAATGCCCCTGCCAAGGAACTTCATTTTATCACTTTACAGACTTGCTTGCCACGCCTTTCCCTTTATTAGAAATAAATAAATCAGTTAACTCTCCGCTCCTGCTTCTGCCAATATTGATCGCGAAGGTGGCGTTTTAAGATTTTTCCGGCAACGTCATCCTCACGTATTCTACGTGATGCATTGGTTGCTGGCCAAACTATTAGGTGTACATCCCACCGTTAATATTGAGTACCTGTCCATTTACATAATTCGATAATGGCGAGGCGAGATAGAAGATTCCTTCAGCTGCTTCTCTCATTGTTCCAGCTCGCTTTTGCGGAATCGATTGCTCGAACATCTTTCTGACCTTTTCCGGAATCCCGACTGCCACCCCATCAACGGATTCCCCTTTTTCCTTCGGTTGAGTCAAGCGTGTATCGATCATTCCAAAAGCAACGGCATTACAATTAACATTGAATCCTGCCCATTCCTTCGCAACTGTTTTCGTAAGACCGATTAATCCCGCCTTTGCTGAGGCATAATTGGCTTGCCCAACGTTGCCCATCACTCCGGCAACAGATGAGACATTAACGATTTTCCGATAATGGACCCTGCCTGCCTCGATATCCCTCTTACCAGCTTCACGAAGGAGAGGCGCAGCTTCGCGAATCAATCGGAACGGAGCAATGAGGTGAATGTCAAGCATCTTTTGAAATTGGTCATCGGACATTTTATGAATTAAATTATCCCACGTATATCCTGCATTGTTGACGAGAATATCCAGCTTTCCAAAAGCTGAAACCGTTTCTTCCAAAATCTTTTTTGGAAAATTACTTTCAGTGACATCACCGACAACAGAAATAGCCTTCCCACCTTTTGCCGTAATGGCTTGTAAAGTTTCTTCAGCAACCTGATGGTCCTTATCGGAAATGACCACCTTTGCACCATGCTCCACCATGATTTCAGCTAATGCTCGGCCTACACCGCGTCCTGACCCTGTAATAATCGCAACTTGATTTTCTAGTAAACTCATTTATTCTCCTCCATTCCCATTATTCGTTATCATCCTTTACGACTTCAAAAACCCCTGTTAGCTTCACTTGCTCATTGCTTTTTACGGCCAATTCGCCTACCCACTTTGATTCGCCGTCACGTTCTATTTCATCGGTAATTTGTCCTGTGATCGTTAGCTTTTCACCCGGATGAGTCATATTTACAAAACGAACCTTAAATTCTCGTAAATTTTGACGTGGAAACCATTGTGAAAGTGCCTGACCGGCAAAGCCCATCACGAGCATTCCGTGCGAAATCACGTCATCAAGACCCGCTTGTTTGGCAACAGGAACAACGGTATGAATCGGGTTAAAGTCACCCGAAGCTCCTGCATAACGAACTAATTGAGTATGGGTAATCGGCGGTTTTTCCACCGGTTGAAGGTTTTTCATCGTTTCGCTCCTTTTAAAAAGAATGATAGTTTATGTTCTTTCGATTACGACGGATCTTGAAACCAATACTAATTCGTCATCCTGATTCTTGTATTTCGTTTCAATGGTAAATAGTTTCATTTTTCGTTTTTCAATCGCCTTAGTAACTTTGCTGCTGCACTGAATCCTATCGCCCCCACATATCTCTCCCACATAGGTATACTGCATTTCACCATGAAGCACTTTCAGTGGATTGAGTTCGAGTACGTAGATTAGTTGCTCAAAATCAGGACCGGCCCACATATCGATTGCGGTTGCAAACGTAGGGGGAATCGGAACATCGCGAAACCCGGCTTTTTTGGCCTCCTCAACACTGTAATAAATGCTGTTATCATCGCCAATTGCTTGAGCGAATTCTTTAATTTTCCCTCGTTCAACGGTGTAGCTGTATGGTGCAAACTCGAGTCCAATTTTATTGGAAAGATTATTTAACATTTTTTTCCTCCTTTAAAACTATGAATGAATACCCTTACCCTTTTTGATACATAGTCACCACGCAAGCACCGCCGAGACCCAGATTATGCTGGAGGGCCACCCTCGCTCCTTCGACTTGGCGATTCCCTGCTTCCCCGCGCAAATGCCAAACTAGCTCCGTACATTGAGCCAAACCGGTTGCACCAAGGGGGTGTCCTTTTGACATTAATCCGCCGGATGGATTAATAACAAATTTCCCGCCATACGTATTATCTCGATCATGAATGAATTTCTCTGCTTCGCCTTCGCCACAAAGGCCCAATCCCTCATAGGAAATGACCTCATTCGGTGTAAAACAATCATGAAGTTCAACGATATCGACATCTTCTGGACCAGCACCCGCTTTTTCATACACCATTTTCGCAGCACGAGCCGTCATGCTATAGCCGACTAAATGGAGATGATCCTTGTAGGTATCAGGTTGATCCGTCGTCATGGATTGAGCGATAATTTTCACAGTCTGATTGAACCCATGTTTTTTCGCAAAAGGGATTTGCAATATGTTCTCTAAAGAGCTGCAAACTTAAAATCAGGTGCTTACATTGATTCTGAGGATATTCCATGTTTGGGCCAAATTATTAAGGAAAAAGAGTCTATCATACAATCAAAATCAAGTTACAAAAATAAGATCCAAATGATTGAAAAGGATATCATCATCTCTGCCTTAAAAGAAGCAAAAGGGATTGACTTCTTCCCATGCATAAATGCAGGGGATTCTCTTTTAAACCTTCATCAAAGCTGCCTTTCATCCAGGGAATCAAGGTCTTATGACTTCTCCAGTTCATTACGACATGTGGTAAAAACCTCATACCGCAGCCCAATCATAGGCACTACGCCACTGCTAGCTTATACTTATTACTCTTCGCAATAGGTACAAGGTTCACTCGACGATACTTTGTATCCTTGAATTGTGGAATGGGTCTATATTTTGTCAATCTTCTATTTAATGATTTATCTAATATGTTTACGGCTCCTACCACATCACGATGTCCTTTTGCACCACAGGTGCAATAGAAATTTCTATCTTCTTGCTTACGAAATTTACCGCAAGTTGGGCATGTTCCCGATGTATAAGATTCTTCCACAACCTCACTTTCTATCCCTCGAAGTTTTAATTTATATTTGATTTTTTCTGTCAATCTACCAAAACTCCAGTTGGAAAGCTGCTGGCTAATTTCTTTTCGAGTATTCTTTTTGGTATTCCTTTGAACACCATCAGGTGATCCAATGAAAAGAGTTTTGATGTTGTTTTCAACACACCAATCTTCTATCATTCTTGAAATGCTATGCTCTAAATATTCAATTTTCCGTTCCATTTTTTCTAGAGAACGGCGTTTACGTAAAATCAATTTATATCGAGCGTTCCAACCTTTTTTCTTTCTATCAATTCGTTTTGAGAACTCTTTTAATCTTTTATTGCGATATCTTGTTACAGAACGAAGCTCTTTTCCAGTGATAATCAAATGGGTTTTACCATTACTCAATGTAGCAGCATGAATTAACCCTAAATCACAACCAGCTTTACCATTACCTCCAACTTGTTTTTGCTTTGGTTCTTCTACCGTAATATGCATCCAGTATTCATTTTTATGCCACACAATTTCAGCGCTTTTAATGGAATCAAATTTAATATGGTTCGGCTTTGGTATTATTAGCTTCGATTGTTTTCTTCCATTACTAAATTCAATTGTTCCGCCTTTCATACTAATAGCTGATTTTTTGTATTTAACAGAAAAAAACTTCTTGTGCTTCCAAGGATATTTCCATTGTTTTTCGCCTTTTGAACGAAGGTTGCGTGTTCTTTCGCATGTTTCTTCGTGAAGTTCAATAATGGCTTGAATGGTTTGGGCATGAAGCTTATGAGATTTGGCATTGAACCATTTTTTCTTTTCAGAAGCACTTGTCCAAACTTTATAGACATCATACAACCACCAATGGAGGTCCAGTATGTCATTCCATAGATTTGCCGCTTCTAAACGCAAATGATCTACCAGATGTCTTTCTTTATCAGTTAATCGCAACGGAATTTTTTTTACAACAATATCCCCTTTGGTCTCGTTTTTCTTTTCCTCTTTTAGTTTTTTCCTTTTCACGTCTCTTTTCACCTTCTTCAAACAGAACATTTGTTCCCGCACTTAAATTTTACCAAAAACACCCAGCAAAGTCATGCGATATCCCTTGAATTAACAAAAAATACAGCTTATATCCCCATATCTGAAGAAAGGGGTTTTACGCTGTATTTTGATATTCCAGGGAAAAAGACGAAAGTTAGGGTAACCTTAATTTGTTTACCCTTACATGTTTACTTCTTTACTAACCTATTATCATGATGTTTCATGCCTTGGTAAAAACTAATCTTCAATTGTGTTATCAAAATGCCAATTAGGGATACGTATTAATAAAAAGCCTTTTTCATCGCAATAATCGTTTTTAATTTTACTCTTTTTTTTGTTTGCGAAATTAACCTATTCTTTTAATATCTTAAGGACATTCCACAATTGGGATCACGATTGTCAATAATACTCATGTGTTTCCAAATAAGCAAAAAAGAAGCTGCCCATCATTTCGAGCAGCTGATTAAATAACTTATGTAAATCATATAAAATTCAATGTTTTAATGTTTCTTCATTTAAATTATATTTTCAACTCTTCCTTCGAAACGCACCATATAATTCTTTTGAACAGGTAAAGACGTTCTTGACAAATCATAAGCATAACGGACTAAAGAGACACCCTTTTTGATAAGAATGCTCTCTGTTAAGCTTTCGTCATACACCTTTAAATCATAAATCATAGAAAAGTGCCTGTCACAACCCGAATAATGTCAATGAATTCAACAAATAGTGGTTTGTGACAGTGGCACATATTTCAATTCACTCAGAAACTTCATCTAACCATTTTTCCCGCCAATCCACCCGTTCCTTCTCTTCTATTTGTTTTTCGAGCGTATCATCCCATCGCCCGAGCCATGTATTCCATACCCGAGCGTAAAAAATATCCTGTTCTTTATTGTACAATTGAAATTCTAGGCATGGTATATGTTCAACCATTTGTTGGTTGAAGCTATTTACTTCCCCCACTACTGTTTGAAAGCCGTTTTCCACCAGCCCGTTTTCTCTCTCGGTGAGAACTTGCAAAATTCGCTCCGCATTGATCAGAACCTGATTATTTGCATACCGAAAAAGTGGCAATTCTTCGTTTGTATCTAGTAAAGGTTCGGTCAGCTCTGGCCAAAACTCATCATGAACCGGACTGTAAGATAGCACTGTCCACTCTTCTTCCAATTCCTCGACAATGATTCCTGCCTTTAGCTGCTCATGCCCTTTCGATGTTAGCTTGTAGCTTTCTTTTTCCAGACGAATCAAGCCCATTCGCTGCATTTTATCAAGTAAATCTACAATGAATCGCTCCTCTACCAGCAGCAGTTCGGACATATTGGCTGCTCGGCGTATTTCGGCCTGTTCAATAGTAAGTAGCATCATTTTCATAAGGATATCCATTTTAGACCGCTTTACCCGCTTAAATTCCACATCATATGTCATTACCGGTAAATGCCATATTATTGACTGCTTGATTTGGATGGCTGGATTTTCAATTAAAATGGACCTTAAATCCTTTATTAATTTATTCATGCAAACCCACCTCTTCCAGTTTACGCAGTCCATGTTGTTTTTTCACAGCTTCTAATACGTGTGTATACATCTTTCTCGTATCCTTATGTTTGGTCCGTTCGGTAAACATCTTTGTACTGCCGATTAACACAAGCAGTTCTCTTGCACGTGACAAAGCGACATTTAGCCTGCGATAATCTTTGGCAAAGCCGATGTCACCCTGATTATGATCGTGATTGCGCACCATGCTTAGTAGAATCACATCCATTTCCATCCCCTGAAATCTGTCCACTGTCCCCGTGCGAATCGTTAAGTGGGGCAAACGAAGCTCCTGATGTATCATGCGGTCAATCCTTTTTACCTGTTCACCGTAAAAACTAATGACGCCAATACTTTTTTTCTCATCCGCTTCCATTCTACCCGCTTGCTTTGCCTTTGCCGCCGCTTCATCCAATTCCTTCAGCAAGGCACCAATCCTCCGCAATTCAGCCGGATTATACAGGCTTTTTCCGCCTTTCATTCTTTCTTCGAAAAACGCAGGCTCGTTCGGCATATCCAGCCATAAGAGATGATTGTTCCGTTGAATAAGCAGTGATTCAAGCATGTGATCCCGTTCCAAATCAGAGTCGTCTAAGCCACATTGAAGTCGATCATTTTCCTGTTCATAAAACGGGGTGATTGTTGCCATAATGTTTTCATGCATCCGATATTGGATGGCAAGCATGGTTTTATTTGTTTTCGGCAGGTTTTTAAACAACCGTTCAAATAGTGACTCATTTAACAGCTTCTTTAATTCAGCTTTTCCTTCAAAATCTTCACTTTCTTCCGCCATTTCCTGTAGCGTTTCCTCCAGCGTATCATCCCCTAAAAGAGGTGGCAGCTGATGATGATCGCCGACTAAAATGATTTTTTTCCCTTTTAACATCGGCAAAAGCAGCTCTGGCGGGGTAGCTTTTGACACTTCATCAATGATGACAACATCAAAAACAGGGTAGCTTTCGATAAAATCTCTGCGGGCGGATGCCACGCATGTTGTTCCTATTACATTTGAATGCTTCACATAGAGTTTTCGAATTTCATTCAAGTCATGTTCATTTGCATCTTTCAGCAAGCTACGCCACATCCCCTGGATGGATTGGAATAGCGGAAGCTTCTTCTTTTCCTGTTTTAATGACTCTCGTGTAAAAGAAATACTCGCCAAATTTCGTAATACCTTTTCGTGCTCCTGCTCCGGTTTTGTAGATAGGATTTCTTGTATTGGTGCCAGTTCTTCCTCTTTTTCGTTAATCATACTAGACAGCTTTTCAAGATGGGCTACGATTTGAGTTTGCAGCTGCTCCGTTTTTTGAAGTTGAAGGGCTTCTTTTGCATGTTTTTGGCGATTATGATCAACCCGTAGTTTAGCTTCCTTAAACTGCTCTTTCCTTTGTTGAAGTTCTAATGCTTTTGTTTCTTTTTGCTGAAGCAATTCTTTTACGTTTGGGATTATTTCTGCTGTCGCCATCACTTGCATATGCTTGTTTTGTAGAAAAGTAAGCTTTGTGCTTTGCTCGTCCAAATCCCTCAGCCACTTTTGGTGGATCATTTTATTTTCATCCTGTAACGGCTGAAGCTGCCCAATCAATTCCTGCTTTAAATGCTGCATGACCTCTTCAGCCATTTTTTTATGTCCATTTGGCTTTAGCCGTGCTGCTTTTTTCCAGACTGATTGTCTCCTGCCATATAATCCTTCAAGAAATGTTACAAGTCTTTGCGTAGAGATTTTTGAGCTACCTGTTAATTCTGTTCTCAGTTTGTCTAAGAATTGATCAATTTCCACAGCGGTAGTAGAAACGGAAACCACCTTATTCATTCGCTGCTGTAGCTGGACGATTGAGATATGCTGCTCCAAAAGCTGCTCAACATAGAAAATAGCGCGGTCTAATTTGTCATTATAATCTTTTAATTTATTCCACTGGTTTACTTCTTCGTGAATGTCTTCTCCCTCGCCAATTAACTGCTGAACTCGTAAAGTCCGTTTCATATTCTGTTCTAAAATAATCCATTTTAGGCTTTCTATTTTTTGAGCAGCTGCTATTCTTGCCGTTAGTGCATCTGTCTGATTCGTGATTTGCTTCCATTTTTCACATTCTACAGAAACCTGTTCCATGGTTTGTTTTTTTTCATAAATTTCAGCTTCTAGCTCCTTTAATGCAAGGCTATTTTGCAGCCGCACAATCTCTTGCTTGGTAGCATCCCACTCTTTTTGAATCCCACTTTCGTCAGGTTCACTTGCTAGAAAGATTTCGTCTTTTTCGATGATGTTATTCAACAGGCGAAGCGACTGCTCCATTTCATGGAAATGCCTCTGCGCCATTTTGTGCTCTTGTTCAGCACTATGCAAGTCCTTTTTATATTTTTCGATGATAGACTGAATTTCCCCATACTGTTGTACTGCCTTCTTTTTTGCTTCAACCTTCAGTTCTACTTGTTCAAGCACCTGCTGGAGTCGCTCTTGTTCCTGTTCATTTGCTGTCCATTCCGCTTCTATATCGATTTCTCGCTGTTTACGGGCTTCAAATTGGGTAGAAACTTCTTGTAGTGTATGGTCTTTCCAATATTGTCCAACATTTTCTTCTATGAACTTTTTACCTTCTTCTTCAATGCTTTCCGTGCGCCCAACCCGAAGAATACGGATGTCTTTATTTGCTAGCAATCGACCAAGTGCATTGTCGACAGCTAAATTTGACTGCGAAGCAACCAAAGTGCGCAGCCCAGCTTTTGCATTTTGGAGGCAAATTTCAGAAATAACCGTCGTTTTTCCTGTACCAGGTGGCCCTTGAATGACGTATAAGTCTTCAGCAGACATAGCGCCAATGACCGCTTCTTTCTGGAATTCGTTCAATCGATTATGAAATTGCAGCGATGCTCGGTTTTTCACAGCTTTAACCGGCGGCTTGTTTTCGAATAAAAGGCGCTCAAGCTCCGGATTCGCAGCCTGGCCATTTTCTAATTGCTTAAACCCTTGACGCAATCTTTTCACTTGGCTTAATGTTGCAAAATTACTAAAGACCACTTCCTTTGGATGGATGTCAAGCCGCTGCTGACGGGCCTGTCCCTCCATATACCCAAATAATTCCACTTCAACCGTGGAATCGGAACGGTTCGCTTTCAGTACTTTACCGATGTCCTGGTCAATTCCCTTGAGCCTGACGCTTAAATCCTTGAGTGACTCCCATTCCTTTTCATTCAGCTGGCAACCCGTAATGGTAACCCGGCTGAAATCATCATTGTATATAATCCTCGAATAGCGAGATGTCATATCAGGAATATCTGCCGACCGCTCCTGGATTGTCAAATAACCTTCCCAGCTCGCAATCCGCTTTTTCACATAGATTGAATTTTCCTTTTCAACCGGCATGTTGTGAATTAAATTCAGCAATTCAATCGGAACCGGTTCACCATGCTGAACGCTTAGATCAAACGTGATATCTACTGAAAGACGCCAATTAGACTGCAATGGTATATGCGCCGCTCTTGTCGTTACATTGGTCACAATAAATCGGTCCTGCTTCACAACACAATGCAAAACCACCACAATCCCATTACACGTATCTGCCAGCCTTACATTCTTCTTATTATCAAAAAACAAGGCAGCCGAAATACCGTGATCAGCTGACTGTGGATACTTCTCTATATAAACGTGAAATGACTTTTCCAATAAAAAAAACGATCGCTCATCAAACCCGAGCTCCCGCATTTTTTCCTTTGCCGTTTTTGTCAAAGTTAACGGACAACGATATGTCTTATTTTGCTTATTCGCCATGCGTCCACCTGCTTTATCTACACCAAAACGTTTTTGAATGGCCTATTCTATCATTCTATTTTAATCAATGAGAATAAAAAAGAAAAATTGTATGGTTACTGAATTATAGCATACTGATTATTAGATATTTAGGAGAGAAATGCGTTAACACATATTTCCTGCTGGTGGTAAATAGCTCCCATATTCCAATGTACATGTAAATCTTCAAGATGCAATAACCAACATAATTGGCCCGATATTATATATCTTATTTGTGTCCTTTCGATTTGGTGCTAAAACTGGTACCTATTTATGTAAAACTAGGACATGTCCCATACCATTTGCTTTATAGCAAAATAATATATAGAAAAAAGAATCATAAAGTTTTGTACACATTATTTCCTATTAAACACTTAATCGTCTTTTTTCAGGAAAATGTATCATGCATGCCAAACTAATTTGATATAGGAGGTGTCGAATATTATGGCTAAAAGTGAAAGATTAAAATCTAATAAAAACATCTTATCTAGTAATGATCTACAAACTATTGATTCATGGATAAAAAATATGAATAAAAGGTTCTATTGGGATAATAATCATCGGATTAGTGTAGCTAAGAAAAGTTTAAAGTTAAATTACGATATCATTGGAAATGGTTTTTTTAGGATAGTTTATGATTTGGGGAATGGATACGTACTTAAAGTCGCTGTTTCAAGTTCTGGGATTCAAAGTAATAAAACTGAATATGAAATATATAACAAGTGTTCTCCGAATATAAGAAACAGCTTGTGCCCAGTCATACAGTATGGTTATGGTTGGATCATAATGAAGAAGATGACGAAAATCCCTAAAATTACAAAAAATATGATACTACAACTGAAGGACAAATTCCTAGCTAATGGAATTATACCGGATGATTTAAAGAGGGACAATTTAGCCTTATCTAATGAAGATACAATCATTGTAATTGATTATGGACTTTTTGCTATGAAAGGGGAACAACATTTCTTTTTCCCATTTTGAGAAACCCTCGTTTATCCTCTTACTCTTCTTTGAAGCAACTCCTTTCTCCCATTCCTCAATCTTATGCAACCAATCGTATTAAAGTCGGGGAAAATCCTTGTTTAAAAAAGTGCCTGTCACAACCCGAATAATGTCGATGAATTCGACAAATAGTGGGTTGAGACAGGCACTTATTTCAATCAAAAGAAATCAAAGAATGATGATTTCATAGACGGGACCATTTTTTCGAAAAGTTCAATCTCATTTTTATTCCCTTTTAAGTACCCCATTTCAAAAAGATCCATTGGCCTTTTGTAACCAAATAGAATGGCGGAAAGAGAATTAATCGTTAATCGAATCCCTTTTTTAGGAGGATGAACGCACTGTCCTCCCATTTTTTCTTTAAACACTTTCATTTCTCCGTTACCTAGTAAATAGCTCCCATTATTCCAAGGTGCATGTGAATCTTCAAGATGCAAGAAGAGTGGTGGATGTTCTTGAATAAACGGAAATCTTCGTAAGCATTCTTCCGCATCCACAATCCTTGCCAAAAAATAGGGAGTCAACTCGGTTTTCACATTGGGCTGCGGCAAAAAATAAGGGAAAGGATCCTGACTTGCCAGATTGAGAGTCACAGTTTCAACCATGGAGTCATGCTGGCAAATAAAATTCCATAGCCCTATTCTCGCATGATGGTCAAGTGCAACCAACTCCTCCACTTTCATTTTTTTATCCTTTACTTGATAAAGAATATAGCCCTTTGCATCGTTCTCAGAATGATAATAGACAGCAACTTGCGAATCTTCACTATATACCTTTTCTTTCCACCATTTTGTGTCCCGCTTTAGCATCCCTGAATGTCGAGTGCAGAATTGCATGTAAAGGTTTTCTATGACCTCATTGTGCGTCTCCTTAGAATATCTCCTGACAAAACCAGGCTGCGCTTCCAGGAACTTCAAATTGATTTTTTCAATCGTTAATTTTTTCTGTTCATTTAATATTTCCCAACCGAATTTTCGATAAAAAGAGATATCAAACGGGTATAAAAGCGATACAATCTGATTATTATTTCTCATGTGTTTTAAAGCATCGGTGATGAGAGCATTTACGTAACCGTTTCGTCTGTACTCTGGATAGGTAGCAACACCAGCGATTCCACCCATTGACCATTCGGCATCATTCATAAAAATGGTAAGTGGAATAATATGCAGTTGGGCAGCTAAAATATCCTCATCCCATATTCCTAAAATTTTATGATTTTTCATACTTTCTTTTCTGGCCTGTAAGTCAGCGTCCTCAAGCTTATATTGAAACGCATACATTGACAGTTTCATTGATTCTAAGTAGTCATTCTCCGTGATTTCTCTAACTTGCATTTTAGAACAACCCCTTTGTAACTCAATCTCATAAATTCTATGATTTAAATGATAAATTAATATGTAGGACTGTGTGGGAATTGAACCCACTAGACCTGGCAAGCAGGTCTCATGCAATTTTAAAAACTTCAGGAGTTCATTAAGAATTATTGCTAATTGCTAGATTATGATGAACCCTAACTAAATCAATTTTGAATTAAAAATTCCAAATGGACAAAGGTCACACCCTAACCATAATCTCCATGTGAATAGATTGAAGAAATTTTTTGATGTCGATACGGGTAGTGGTGGTGTGGTTTTTACCTTCCAGTTCGAGCATTTTCATTCTTACCTGGGTGTAGTCGAACAATTTGGATGAATAGTGTTCAAATGTTGGATTGCCAAAATCGGTTAAGCCGAGTGAGGCAAGATGCTCGAGCACTTGTTGGAGGATGCGTCGGATCCGTTGTTCCACTGCTTTCCCTTCTTTTCTTATTTCCTCCGAAGAGGCTGCCGCACCGAGACGCTTCTTGGCTGCAAGCTCATACAGCTCCTTCAAAGGCGGGAGCTCCCGATTTCCTTCCATGTCCCATTGATGAATAATTTCCAGCAGATCCAGCAAATCTTTTTCACCGTTTTTACCAACAATCCCAAGTTCTAGAAGGATACTTTTGGCAGTGGAGATAAACGAATGTTGTTTTTTCGAGTGAGTTTGCTCAAATTGCCTGTTAGTTGTATTGTGGGATGTTAAAACGCTTAACGATTTTTGAATCGTATGGAGTGATTTTTCCAGTAATAGATAATCACTTACCTTCTTAATGACACTAACCACTTCGAGCCGGTTAATCGGCTTTGTAATATAATGCTCGACACCGAGAGAATACGCTTCACTAATCATATCCTTCGTTTCAACTTGAGAAATCATAATGATTTTTCCCCGAAAGAAGGGAGCAATTTCTCTGACTGTCTCAATCCCGTCCCTGATGGGCATAAGCAGATCGATCATCAAGATATCCACTTCCCGTACAGCTAGGGTTTGAGCATCAACTTCAGCTCCATCGGCAGCTTCCCCAACAATGGCCCCCAATCCTTCTTCTTCAATTATATTTGACAGCATCCCTCGAATGTTGGCTGTATCATCAACAATAAAAAAATTCACCGTCATCCCCCCTTTTTCTAAAAATAGTGTAGTAAGCTAAACGGGCCCATCCGCTTTTCTGATTAAATTTTCGATGGGAAGATGTATCTCAAAGTTTGTTCCATTTGCTGCAGGTGACTCGACCAGGTTGATTTTTCCTTGAAGATTTTCAACGACATTTTTTGTGTAGGATAAACCAATACCATTTGAAGCAATTCCGGCTTGGTCAAATTTCGTGGTAAAACCTGGGTCAAAAATATATTTTTTGTTTTTCTCAGAAATCCCCTTCCCATTATCCATAATCCTTATGTTAACTTCGTCCTCAACCCTTGCCACGGTTAAGGAGACCTGCCCCTCCTGTTCGATGGCTTCAACAGCATTGGCCACAAGATTATTAAGCAGCGAAAGGAGGACAAAGGGTTGGTACTCCGGATGCTCTCCAAAAACATGTACTTCGAAATCAATCGTTTTTCCAAGCAGCTCACCATAATGTTGATTTGAAATGGTGACAACCGAAATGATCTCGCGAATGTTCATAAAGTCAAACTTTTCCTTATTCATTAATTTGGACAAACCGGCATAGATCCGTTGATTATCTTTTTTAATTTCGTGTAATTCCCCGGCTATCTTCAGCATCTCCTGCGCATGATTGTGATTGTTTAATGTTTTTAAATCACGATAAATGGCATAGCAGGCGCTCGTTAACTTCTCCGCATTTTCAGCTGATTTTTTCAATTGAAACATTTCTACATATAAATTTGAGACGATCAGTAAAACCTCTTCGGTCCGCTTCCGTTGCTGCTCTTCCGCCAACCTTGTCTCGCGCACTAAGATCGTATTAAAGAAACCGAGCACAAAGAAACTGCGGATGATTGCTACCCCAACAATAATCAAGAAATCTGAGGCTGTCAATTTCATATCGGTTGTAAAATGGCGAATGGTCATTTCCGTAAAATTGCCCATAATTTCAAGCACCATTCCAAGCAGACCAATGAATAATGGCCGGTGGTACTGTTTTTTCACCTTAAAAATATGAAAAAACAGGCCAAAGATCATGTAATAAAAAAATGTTTGAAAATGGTTTTGGAAATCAAATGTGCCAACTTCAAGCTTGTCCAGAATGATTCGAAAAAAAACGACTGCCATTCCCGTCAAAAAGCCGGCTAAGACGGGATGGATTTTACGTGACCATAACAAAATGAAGAAAAATACAGGTGTACTCAAGCTTATTCTAAAGTCAGTACTGTTTAAAGGATAAAACTTTAATTCACCGGTAATCGGTACAGCAATCAGCATAAATAAATAGGCAACTAATTTATCGCGAATAGGATTACCTCCTGCCCATCAAAAAAATAATAATATGAATTGTAAAAATATTTTAAATGATTTTTGTAGTTTTCTGTAGTTTATTGTAGTCCGACTATTATGATATAAACTGTAATCGTTTACAACATATATTCTACTACAATAGTATCAAAAAGCTTATTGATGGGAGAGAAGCGAATGAAAAAAATTAGTTTAGCTTGGCAAATTTTTATTGGCCTTATTCTTGGGATTATTGTAGGAGCTTGTTTTTACGGAAATCCACATATAGAAGAGATTTTGCAGCCGATTGGAACCGTCTTTTTAAGATTAATTAAAATGATTGTCGTGCCAATTGTAATCTCTTGCCTTGTCGTTGGTGTGGCAGGTGCCGGTGATATGAAATCAGTAGGCAAGCTTGGCGGTAAAACACTTCTTTATTTTGAAATCATTACAACAATCGCCATCGTTGTCGGCTTGTTAGTTGCAAATATTTTTCATCCAGGTACAGGCGTTGACCGTTCACAGCTCGTTAAATCGGACATGAGTTCCTATGTAACGACCGAAAAAACAACAGATTCACACTCCAAAATTGATACATTTGTGAATATCGTTCCGACCAATGTCGTTCAAGCGTTTGCAAATGGTGATATGCTGGCCATTATTTTCTTCTCTGTTATGTTTGGACTAGGCGTTGCAGCAATCGGAGAAAAAGGCAAGCCCATTATCGAGTTTTTTAGGGGTACAGCTGATGCGATGTTCTATGTTACCAACCAGATTATGAAGGTTGCACCATTTGGGGTATTTGCCTTAATTGGGGTTACGGTTTCGCAATTCGGATTAGCTTCATTAATTCCTCTTGGGAAATTGGTGATCACTGTTTATGGTGCCATGATCTTCTTTATCATTGTGATTCTCGGCATTGTTGCGAAAATTGCCGGTTATAACATTTTTAAGCTATTAGCCTACCTGAAAGACGAATTAATTCTGGGTTATTCCACAGCGAGCTCTGAAACAGTCCTTCCAAAAATTATGGAAAAAATGGAGCGGATTGGCTGTCCAAAAGGAATTACTTCTTTTGTCATTCCTACCGGCTATTCTTTTAATCTTGACGGCTCTACCTTGTATCAGGCAATCGCGGCTTTGTTTATTGCGCAAATGTATGGGATTCATTTAAGTATTGGCCACCAAATAACATTAGTCCTTATTTTAATGATCACTTCCAAAGGAATTGCAGGCGTACCTGGAGTTTCCATTGTCGTCCTACTTTCAACGTTAGGAAGTGTCGGAATTCCAGTAGAAGGTTTGGCCTTAATACTAGGCGTTGACAGACTGCTTGACATGGCCCGTACTTGTGTCAACATCGTCGGCAACTCACTAGCTGCTATTGTCATTTCAAAATGGGAAGGTCACAAAGTAGAGAGACACCACGAAGAAAAAGCCGCATAGAGACGGTTTTTATAGAGCATATAAAAAGCACGATCAGCCGGAATAAGCTGGTTGTGCTTTTTTGATTATTTAAAATCTGTTAATAAATTAAAGATACGGTATGTATCAACAGAAATTTGTCAATCAGAGCTTAACTGTTGATTAAATCTTTGGATTTTGAAGGACCACAATTATTACTTTTTTTTCCATATAAAATTTTCTTATAACTAAGCATTATTTTTTGCGATTTTAATTATTCCTGCAATTGCATTATTCTTATCCATAACGAATCTACACTTTTTAGATAAAAACACTACACAAAAAAAGAAATACAATCATGGAGGTATTGAGGATGGGGAAACTGAAGAGCCAAAAAAATCCTTGGGAGAATTTTATTGGACCAAACCTTGGCTATGTGCTGGAACAATATGAAAAGTACTTGAGTGGCAATGATCAAATTGATTCAGGTTTAAAAGAGCTTTTTACTGGATGGGAATCACCTCTTTCTTTTGAAATAAACGATATGGAAGAACCTTTTCATGCTATTCCAACGAATATGCAAAATTTAGAAAAAGTGATTAAAACAAGAGAATTGTTGGGGGAATTGCGCTCCTACGGCCACTTATCAGCTAAGATTAATCCTTTAGATGACAATGAAAAAAATCATGACATGCTGAATCTAAATAAGTTTGGATTAACTCAGGATGATTTAAAAGCCATCCCTGCTAGTGCAGTTTGGGAGGAGGCTCCAACTGAAGTCCAAACTGCATGGGATGCTTTTAGTCATTTAAAAGTAAAGTATACCTCTTCTTTGGCCTATGAATTTGATCATGTTCAACATGCTGAAGAACGAAAATGGTTACGTCAGATGGTAGAAAAGGAATTTCTTCATTGTGAGCTTACAAACACAGAACGAAAAAATCTGTTAACACGATTGACAGAGGTTGAATGTTTTGAACAATTTTTACATAAAACCTTTGTTGGTCAAAAAAGATTCTCCATTGAAGGAGTCGACATGCTTGTTCCGATACTTGATCAGCTAGTCCGCGAAGGTTCGAGAGATGGTGTACACAATATCGTGATTGGAATGGCACATCGCGGGCGCTTAAGTGTATTGGCGCATGTTTTGGAAAAGCCCTACAACAAGATTTTCTCTGAGTTTCAACATTCTTCTACTAAACAGCAGGGCAAGCCCTCCGAACTTTTAGAATTAAGTGAAGGCTGGACAGGAGATGTGAAATATCATTTAGGCTACGATCGATTCATAGCAAGCTCCGGGACAGTTCGTACACGTGTAACACTGGCAAACAACCCCAGTCATCTGGAATTTGTAGACCCGGTGGTTGAAGGCTTTACAAGAGCGGCCCAGGAATCACGGACAAAACCTGGTTTTCCTAAAAGAAATCATTTGAAAGCGCTCGCTGTCTTAGTTCACGGCGATGCGGCATTTCCTGGCCAAGGCATTGTCTCCGAAACTTTGAATTTAGGGAGATTAAAAGGATACCAAACTGGGGGGACGATCCATATTATTACAAATAATATGGTCGGTTTTACAACAGACAGCCATGATTCCCGTTCTACGAGATATGCGAGTGACTTGGCAAAAGGATACGAAATCCCGATTGTGCATGTGAATGCAGATGATCCAGAAGCCTGCCTGCAAGCTATCAACTTTGCCTATCAATACCGAATCCGTTTCCAAAAAGACTTTTTAATAGACTTAGTAGGTTATAGGCGTTTTGGACATAATGAAATGGATGATCCTGCTGTCACTCAGCCTAATATGTACAAAAAAGTGGCCAAGCATCAAACGGTCAGAGCTCTATATGCTGAATCATTGCAAAAAAGAGATATTCTTAGTCAAATTGATATTGAACAAATCAATCGTTGTATACAAGAGATATTACAAGCAGAGTATGACAAAGTCTCAGAGAAAAAGGAAGTTCCAGCCGACAATTTAGAGGTGCCGGCGGTAATTGCCAACGGTATTCCACCAATGGACACGTGTGTATCTCTAAACACACTTCGGGAATTAAACACCGAATTACTTAAATGGCCAAAAGATTTTCATGTTTATCCAAAATTAAAGCGTATTCTTGAGCGCCGGAAAAACGCATTGGAAGAGACCGGAAAAGTTGAATGGGCGCTAGCTGAGAGTTTAGCATTTGCATCAATATTAAAAGATGGCACACCGATCCGTCTAACTGGACAGGATTCCGAGCGTGGAACGTTTGCTCACCGTCACATTGTACTTCATGATACAGAAACAAATGAAACCTTTTCACCTTTGCAAAGTCTTCCGGAAGCCCGTGCTTCGTTTGCTGTTTATAATAGTCCGCTTTCAGAAGCAGCGGTAGTTGGCTTCGAATATGGATATAATGTTTTTGCTCCTGAAACACTTGTGATATGGGAAGCGCAATATGGAGACTTTGCCAATACCGCTCAGGCATTATTTGATCAATTTATTTCAGCTGGAAGAGCTAAATGGGGGCAAAAATCCGGTCTTGTACTCCTTCTGCCCCACGGTTATGAAGGACAAGGACCGGAACATTCAAGTGCCCGTCCGGAACGCTTTTTACAATTGGCAGCTGAAAACAATTGGACGGTGGCAAACTTAACAAGTGCTGCTCAATATTTTCATATACTGCGTAGGCAAGCAGCGGCTCTTGGAACGGAGTATATACGACCATTAGTCATTATGACGCCAAAAAGCCTATTACGTCATCCGCTGACATCGTGCACAAGTACAGATCTTACCGAGGGGTATTTCCATACAGTGCTTGAACAGGAACACCTTAGAAAAGAAGATAGTAAGGTAAAACGTTTAGTGTTAACAACAGGTAAAATGGCGATTGATATCGCAGCAGTAGAGTCAACGAAAGAATATTCAAATTCGAATGAAGTACATGTGATTCGCATTGAACAATTATACCCATTTCCAAAGGAAAAAGTGGAAGTGATTGTACAACGGTATCCGAATTTGGAGGAGATTGTTTGGGTGCAAGAAGAGCCAAAGAATATGGGAGCATGGCATTTTGTCTTCCCTATTCTATCTGATCTTGCTTCTGGAAAAGTAACAGTTTCCTATATTGGTCGTCCGGACCGTTCCAGTCCTGCGGGAGGTGACCCGACTGTTCATAGGGAAGAACAAGAACAAATTATTCAACAAGCTTTAAATATGAATCAATTAATAAATAAAGAAAAATATGAGAGAGTTTTAGTGCATAGCTAAACTGGGAATCTAATAACTACATTTTTTTAAAGACTTAGGAGGATATAGATAAATGATTGAACTTAAGGTACCGGAACTAGCAGAATCGATTTCAGAAGGGACCATTTTGCAATGGCTCGTAAATGTTGGCGATAAAGTAACCAAAGGTGAAGGAATCGTTGAACTTGAAACAGATAAGGTTAATTTAGAAGTTGGAGCTGAATCAACTGGTATATTGACAAAGGTTTTAAAGGAACCAGGTGATACGGTCGAAGTAGGAGAAGTAATCGCAATATTAGAAGATAATGAGACAGTGGCTGCTGCTACATCCTCTTCATCAATTCAAGAAGGAAAAGCTCCAGAAGTAGAAAAACCGTCTAACCAGCCTGACATCGAGTTAAACCAGCAAAAAACAGAACGCACGATTGCTTCACCGGCAGCAAGGAAACTAGCAAGAGAATTAGGAATTGATTTACGACAAGTAGTCAGCAGCGACCCATTTGGAAGAATCAGACCGCATGACGTAACAGCACATACTCAGACACCTGCGATAAAGGATCAGTCTAAAATGGAGAAAACTAGTTCAAGTCCGGCCCCCATTCAGCAACAATCGGAGCCCGATAAGCTTGTTGAACGAGTGAAGATGTCCAGGCGCCGGCAAACGATCGCAAAACGGCTTGTGGAAGTACAACAAACAGCTGCAATGCTGACTACGTTTAATGAAGTTGATATGACAGCCATTATGAACTTACGGAAAAAGCGGAAAGATGTGTTTTTTGAAAAACATGAGGTTCGTCTCGGTTTTATGTCATTTTTTACAAAGGCCGTGGTAGCAGCCTTAAAGCAATTTCCACTATTAAATGCAGAAATTCAAGATGATGAGGTTCTTGTTAAAAAGTTTTATGATATCGGAATTGCGGTTGCGGCTCCCGGGGGGTTAGTGGTACCGGTGGTGCGCGATGCAAATCAGAAGAGTTTTGCTGAGATTGAAAGAGAAATAAGCGACCTTGGCAAAAAAGCACGTGACAATGCGCTTACATTGAAGGAGCTCCAAGGAGGCACATTTACGATTACAAACGGCGGAGTTTTTGGTTCTTTAATGTCTACACCAATCCTAAATGGCCCTCAAGTAGGTATACTAGGTATGCATAAAATTCAGACAAGACCAGTCGCTATAGATGAAGAAAGAATGGAAAACAGACCAATGATGTATATTGCCTTGTCGTATGATCATCGAATTGTTGACGGAAAAGAAGCTGTAAGTTTTCTAACTTTAGTAAAAGAGCTTTTAGAGGACCCTGAAACCTTATTATTAGAGGGTTAAATAACATTTTCAAAATGGTTCAATTTCGGTTTATAGGAGATGTGGATATGGAAGTAAAATATTGTAAAGAATCACGAGTAATACGTACAAGTCGTGTATTCCCAAATGATGTAAATAATCATAATACATTATTTGGCGGTCGGTTAATGAGTGATGTGGATCAAGTGGCATCTATTTCGGCAGCCCGACATAGCCGCAGGGAATGTGTAACGGCTTCAACCGATTCAGTTGACTTCTTATGTCCTATTCATACATCAGATTCGGTTTGTTTTGAATCCTATGTGACATGGACAGGTACTTCATCCATGGAGGTTTTTGTAAAGATTATTGCTGAAGATTTAAAAAGTGGTGAACGTAGAATTGCAGCAACTGCTCTATTAACGTTTGTGGCACTTGATCAGCATAAACGTCCAGCACATGTTCCGCAGGTCATTCCTGAGACAGAAGAAGAGAAAAAATTACATGAAACCGCACCAGAGCGAGCAAGAATGCGTAAGGAAAGAAAACAAAAAAGCAAACAACTAGCAGCTTTCTTAACAACAAATTATAGCCTTTGATAACTTTAATAATGTTATAAACGTTTGTCAGTCAGTCTGTACAAAAATAAAGGGTCATCCAATTGATTGGGTAGTTACCTGAAGATGGAGCCAATAACTCCGTTTGTCTTTTAAACAACCTCAGCATTCTGTTCTCAACAGGGCTGAGGTTGTTTAATTATCGGCCAAATGTCCCCCAAAATAGCGGAAAAACACCACATTTACTTCCATGTAAACAACATAAAAAAACCTCTACCCTTGGATAGAAGTTTTTTATTCAAAAACCACCTAAAATAAATTTAGGCATATATTATGTTTGCGAGATGGAACGAATAACATACTTCTATTAAGACTCCATCTCTTCAAAAGAACACTCTTGCAATGGAACGACTTTCGTTTTATGAACAATCTTATACCCAATCCATACTGCCAAAAAGATCGGTAACCCAATATAGGAAACAGCTACTCCATACCAATCAATCTTACCATTCAAAAAAGCTTGATAATTTTGGCCCAAGATCACAATCACACACATCGTAAAAGCGAGAATCGGACCGAGGGGATACCATTTTGCTTTAAATGTTAATTCATTCAACTCCCTGCCTTGGGCTGTGAATGCTTTCCTAAAACGGTAATGGCTGACTGCAATTCCAAGCCAGGCGATAAATCCAGTTAAACCTGAAGCATTTAATAACCATGTATATACTTGGTCTCCAAAAATCGATGTTAAAAAGGCGAAGCCTCCTATAATGGTTGTTAAGATAAGCGCATTCATTGGAATCCCGCGATTATTTAGTTTTCGTAAAAATTGAGGCGCCTGTCCGTCTTTTGCCATTGACCAAAGCATACGGGTCGATGCATATAAACCGGAATTCCCCGCGGATAAAACCGATGTCAATATGACGGCATTCATTACCGATGCGGCAAATGCAATGCCCACTTGCTTAAATACAAGGGTAAAAGGGCTGACCGCAATGGCGTCAACGTCCCCGCCTAAAAGATTGGGGCTTGTATAAGGAATAATAAGGCCAATCACTGCAATGGCAACGATATAGAAAAGGAGAATACGCCAAAATACTTGTCGAATTGCCTTTGGTACGTTTTTCTCAGGCTCTTCACTTTCTCCTGCAGCAATCCCCACGAGTTCGGTTCCTTGGAAGGAAAAACCGGCAATGAAAAAGATCCCTAAAATCGACATAACGCCCCCATGAATCGGAGCATCACCTATTGTAAAATTTTTAAAGCCAATAAAATGTCCACCCAAAATACCGAAAATAGTCAACAGACCTACTCCAATAAAAACAATGATTGTCACAACTTTTATCAAGGAAAACCAATACTCGGATTCTCCGTAACTTTTAACCGACAATGCATTCAATAAAAAGATGACCGCTAAAAACAATCCACTCCAAACGATGCTCGGTACATCCGGGAACCAAAACTTCATGATAATAGCAGATGCAACAATTTCAACTGCAAGTGTCACAGCCCAGTTGAACCAATAATTCCACCCGAGCGCAAAACCAAATGCCGGGTCGACAAAACGGCTGGCATACGTTGCAAAGGAGCCCGAAACAGGCATTAAGGTCGCCATTTCTCCAAGACTAGTCATTAAGAAGTAGACCATGATGCCGATTGCTCCATATGCGATTAGCGCCCCGCCAGGTCCAGCGGTTTGGATCGACGCCCCTGTCGCTAAAAATAACCCAGTTCCAATTGAACCGCCAATGGCAATCATCGTCATGTGCCGTGCCTTTAGATTTCGTTTTATATGAACCTGCCCATCTTTAACATTCTGATATTTCTGATTATTATGGTCATGATTATGGCTTTTGGTCGCTTCCATGTCATTTCTCCCTTCACTTTGAACGATAAATCATGCTTTTTTAAAGGACAATTTATCCCTACTACGTTTCGATAGGGATAAATTGTCCTTAAGATTCAATTCTTCTTACTAGTAAAAAGCGGGAGACAGCTCACTATTTATTTTGAAAAATCAAAGTAGTTTCGCTTCAATAAGCGTGGAGCGGCCATAAGTGTTTCATACATCATACTTTTTTCAAGCATAGAGGTATCAATTAAATAGAGTTGATCCTCAATTTCTTTCACTGTACGATCAGTTTGATAGTTCATTCCGCATTCCAAGCAATGAATGGTTGGCGTGTTGTGAATTTCGATCACTTTCGTTCCATCTGGAAGCTCCCAATACACGGTGTTACTCGTTTCACTTGTTGAGTTAGACTCGCACCATTGACAAACCACCATTATTCCTCCCCTGCTCCCACCGTTACATACTTAGTCATTTGCGCTTGGAACTTTTTCTCTTTTAATTCATCCCGCTTTTCACGTTTATCCTTTAAAGAACTATGTTCAGGATTTTCCTTATACGTTTTCCGGCGGTCCAGACGCTTTAATCCTTCAGGTGTTAGGTTAAATTTCGTATCGTCAATAATGGACAGAACTCCATTACTTTCAAACTTTTCAAACACTTCAGGATAGACCGTTTTAAAATAATCCTCCGCACTTCCTGGCAGATAGTTTTGCGGTTCAGGATAAGAGGTGATGACACCCTCAAAGTTACGTAAAACAACCTTATTTGCACTTTGAGAAATAATATAGTTCGGCTGCAATGGAATTTTACCGCCTCCACCCGGCGCATCCACAATAAACGTTGGAACGGCATAACCGGATGTATGACCGCGAAGTCCTTCCATGATTTCCAAGCCTTTGCTGATCGGTGCACGGAAATGGCCGATGCCTTCTGATAAATCGCATTGGTAAATATAATACGGACGAACGCGGATTTTCACAAGATCATGCATGAGTTGTTTCATGATCGGTACACTGTCGTTTATGCCTGCTAAAATAACCGCCTGGTTACCAAGTGGTACCCCCGCATTTGCCAGCATTTCACAAGCTCGTTTCGATTCTTCGGTAATTTCAATCGACGTATTAAAATGTGTATTCAACCAAACTGGATGGTACTTTTTCAAGATATTGCAAAGATTTTCTGTAATGCGCTGCGGGAACACGACTGGTGCTCTTGTACCAATACGAATAATTTCCACATGGGGAATCTCCCGTAAATTCTTTAAAATATATTCTAAAATATTGTCATTAATCAGGAGTCCGTCTCCTCCGGAAATGAGCACATCGCGAATTTGCGGGTTGGATGCGATGTAATGGATCGCTGTGTCTAATTGTTTCTTAGGCACTCCCATTCCGATTTGTCCGGAGAAACGTCTTCGTGTACAGTAACGGCAGTACATCGAGCATTGGTTGGTTACTAGGAACAACACGCGATCCGGATAGCGATGGGTTAACCCAGGTACCGGAGAATCTTCATCCTCATGAAGAGGATCTTCTAAATCATATTTTGTTTTATGAAGTTCCTCAGAAATCGGAACAGACTGCATACGGACCGGACATCTTGGATCATCCTGATCCATAAGTGAAGCATAATACGGTGTGATGTTTAATGGGATGGTTTTCGTTGAGATTTTTACCCCGTTTTCTTCATCTGGTGTTAAGTTCACTACTTTCTTTAAGTCATCTAAATTTTTGATGGTATTCGTCAGCTGCCACACCCAATCGTTCCACTGCTCATCTGTTACATCCTTCCATAGCTCGATCTCTTTCCAATGTCTTTTCGGTGTGAATAAAGTGTTTCTCATCCTTAACCCCTCCATAGGTAACATATTTTTACAGATTTAATTGACGTGTTCTCCCCTGCTCATTACTTAATTAAGAAATAAGGTACTCCATATAATAACGATTTTCCCCTTGGCCAAATTCATCGGACCTCGTCTCTTTTATGGCAAATCCTACTTTTTCATATAACTTCACGGCTGCCTCATTTTTAACATTGACCGTTAGGCAAACCTTGCGAAATCCATCTTGCTTCAAAATGGGATAAATCTCCTGTAAAAATATTTTTCCGATTCCTTTCCCCTGCTGGTCAGAGCGGACATAAAATCCAAAAATATAGGCTTTGTGAATATCCTTGTAATCTCTCATTAGTTCGCAAATTGCAATCGGCCTTGGGTCATCTGATTGCCAATATTGAATCAGTTTTCCGTACCGTGCCAGCGGAATAAGCGTTTGTTCATCTACCGCGCCTAAGCCCGGAAAGGCATCTTTTTCAAGCTCCATCATCATGGTCAGCTGTTCCGGCTTCAATGAAGCGGGTACTTCAACAAAATAGGATTTATTTAGTGTCTCCACGTTTCTTTCCTCCTCTGTTCGACTTCATATTGGATTTCATCAAGCGGCCAAACGGGCCTTGGAATATGACGATAAGTAAAAGTGGTTAAACGATTGGATGCAACCCCAGGTGCATCCACATAAATAATGGGGCCCACAATCGGCTCAAAAGCTGCGCGAAAATGATTTTTCGCTTTTAATCCAATTAATCGCTTTGCCTGCGGCTCAAGGCCAATATGACGAAACATTTCTGGATCATTTGCTGACATCGGTCTTCCAATGAGGAGGATATCCAAATGGCCCACACGAATATGAGCGGCTCCCTTTAAATCTACTTTTAAATGCTGGTTGAAGGGTCCGGAATTGTAGAATATACCGTCTGATAAGGCAACAACCGCAGCTTCAACCAGAACAGGTTCCCCGAATTCAGGCGATATTTTTCCCCCAAGAGACAACGACACCTTGTTTCCGACTCCTGCTTTACGGCAAGCTTCAATTGATTCGGGATCATAGAGTCCTCCGAACAACGTATTAGGCGTATTCCTTTGAATCATTTCACGTAGCAGCCCGGTTGTATCCCCGCTGCCACCGCTTAAGGGATTATCTGAGATATCAGCCAGTACAATCGGTTTGTCATCTACTAACGAGATTGCCTGATTCATTCCTTCTCTAACATCTAGCAAATCCATGATAAATTCTTCTCTTACACTCCAAAACAAGGAGGCTAGCTTTTTCGCTGTCTCTTCCCCTTTTTGCGGATGACGTGAAACAACTAGTATACTTGCCCCAGCCATGGGGATATCGGAATAAGGAAAACCGCCAAAAACAGACACATTATAAATAGCATCATCTTCTTCGGCTTGTTTCGCCCACTCTATCATTTTGTGCATCGGCCCCTCTGCCGTTCTCATATTAATAGAAGGAGGCATCATCGGTAATTTTTCAAAGGCAGCATAATAAGATATACCTTCCTTTAATTGCTTTAATAAGGCGATCGCCGCCTGAACCCCTTGTTCATACATGTCAATATGCGGATAGGTTTTGAATCCAAAATGCAGCGGTGTGTAATCAATCATTTTTGCACTTAAATTGGCGTGCATGTCCAGGGTTGTAGCAATTGGAACATTGGGCCCGATCACCTCACGGATTTTTCCCAGCAAATGCTCTTCCGGATCAAAGAGGTCCTCCACAACCATTGCTCCATGCAGTGCCAGCAATAACCCGTCCAGCCTTCCCGCCTGCTCAATGGATTCCAGCATTTGCTTTTCGATGATCGAGTAGGCACTGCTTGAAACAACACCTGAGGGAACCGCGGCCGCACAAAGAAGCGGTATGATTTGAACATCCTCTTGCTGTTTCAAAACATCTAGAAACCCGCCAACTTCCGTTTTCGTTCCAGAATAGGCATCGTAAATTTCATCGCCGATAAAGTAGCCTTCATTATAAAAATGTTCAATTTCAGTTTTCATCGGGCTAAAACTGTGGGATTCATGGTAAAAGAAAGCTATACCAATACGATGTTTCCTCATTTTCTCCCCCCTTTGTAAAAGACATGGTTCTTGATCAATAGTTGGTATAGATTGACTTCCACTCGGTCATCACATCGAATGCATGATGAGAAACTTCGCGGTGACCGTTTCCGGACATTTTCATCCCGCCAAACGCAACACCCATTTCAGCATTGGACGTCCCGTTATTAATATAGACAAGTCCGCTGACCGCTTCCCTTGCTGCACGGTTCGCATAATGCAGGCTCTCTGTATAAATAGAAGTCGATAACCCATAAACGGTCCCGTTATTGACCGACATGGCTTCCTCATAAGAGTCCACTTCCATAATGGCGAGAACAGGACCAAATATTTCTTCCTGAGCAATGGTATCGTTCTGTTTTACATTTTCAATGATGGTCGGCGCATAGTAGTACCCGCCTAATTCTTTCACCCGCTGACCGCCCCACACCATTTTTCCGCCTTCTTTTATCGCTGTGCTTACATATTGCTCTACTGTCTGAAGCTGATCTTCATTTACTAGCGGGCCAACTTGAATTCCCTCTTCTAATCCATTCCCTATTTTCATAGATTTTGTTAATTCAACCACTTTTTGAACGAGCCGTTCCTTCACTGCCCGCTCGACAATGACACGGCTTGCCGCCGTACAGCGCTGACCGGTTGTCGTAAACGCTGATTTTACAATTCCGTCTGCCGCCTTATCCAGATCCGCATCCTTTAAGACAATCACGGCATTTTTTCCGCCCAATTCCAATGAAATCCGCTTTAACGTTTTACTGCTCTTTTCAGCCAGCTGTTGTCCAACTTCTGTCGAACCCGTAAACGAAATGACTTTCACATCCGGATGATCGGCAAGCCTTCGCCCAACTTTACTACCGGAACCAGTAAGCAGGTTTACTACCCCTGAAGGCAATCCCGTTTCCACTAAGATTTCCACGAAAATCTTGGCCGATAATGCCACCTCTGAAGCTGGCTTCCATACGACGGTGTTGCCGGCAATCAAAGCCGAAAAGATCTTATAGGAAGCAAGGGCAACCGGGAAGTTCCAAGGTGTGATGCACGCTGCCACACCGAGAGGTTCACGAACCATTCTTACGTTTCGGTCGTTGAATCCTGCAGGCACCGTTTCCCCAAAAAGGCGCCGTCCCTCGCCTGCCATATATTGAGCAGTGGCGATGACCACTCCCACTTCGCCCAAAGATTCCGTTAGAACCTTCCCCATCTCCATCGTCATGACACGGGCCAGTTCCTCTCTCCGCGCTTCAAATAATTGACTTGCTTTTATTAAATACGATGCCCGTTCCGGAATAGGGGTGTTCTTCCACTTTGAATAGGCTTCGTCTGCGGCTGCTACTGCTTCATCCACTTGCTCCGCTGTGGCAGCTGCACATCTGCCAACAAGTTCCCCTGTTGCCGGATTTAAACTTTCAAAATAGGACTGTTCGGGTGATTTTACCCATTCCCCATTTATATAAAGATCCCCGTGAAGAATATCTGTTTTAATTTGACTGGACATAACCTTTGCCTCCTTTTTACGCTCTTTTAAAACAAAATCAGTTTCCTAAAAGGGTTTCCGTCATTACATTTTCTAAAATCGTTAAACCTTTATGGAGCACGTCCTCCTCTATATTAAGAGGCAGCATTAATCGGATCGTTTGTCCGCTCACTCCGCAGTTCATCATAAGCAAGCCTTGTTCCAATGCTTTTGATTTGATTCTCGGTACATACAATGGTGCGGATTCTGAATCGAATTCAATCCCGATCATCATTCCCACGCCTCTTACATCGATAATGCCAGGTAAATGTCCGACCGTGTCTTGAAGGCGGCTGACAATCGCCGCACCGAGTTTTGCACTGCGCTCTACCAACATTTCTTCCTCAATCACCTCAATATTGGCCAAAGCCGCCGCACATGAAACGGGATTTCCTCCAAATGTCGAACCATGACCTGCAGTCGGCCATTTTTCATGTAGCTTCCGGCTCGCTACAATCGCCCCAAGAGGCATACCGCCAGAAAGGGCTTTTGCCAATACTAAAATATCAGGAGTCACATTGGCATGCTCTGCCGCAAACATTTTACCTGTACGGCCGAATCCTGTTTGAACCTCATCAAAGATCAGTAAAATACCGTGTTCCTTTGTAATCTTCCTTAACGCTTGTAAAAAGCTTGGCGGTGCCGGATAATAGCCGCCTTCACCCATGACAGGTTCAATGACGATCGCCGCAACACGTGAAGGATCGACTCGTAAATCGAATAATTTTTGAAGCTGATTCAAGCAATATTCTTCGGTTTCTTCCTTTTTAATGTTTTTCAACTGGCTTGGATAAGGATATGGAACATGGTACACCTCACCTAAAATGGGTTCATAATAACGACGGTATTTAGAGCTTGATGCTGTAATCGCTGTTGCCCCTAATGTACGGCCGTGAAATGAGCCTTCAAACGCAATGATCGCGGGTCTGCCGGTGGCCGCTTTTGCCAATTTTAGCGCACCGTCAATCGCTTCAGCTCCCGAATTGGAGAAAAAGACCGTGTCCAGATTTCCTGGTGTGATTTGGGCTAGTTTTTCCGCCAAATTCGCTGCCGTTTCATAGTAACCATAGTTCAATCCAAGATGGATCAAGGCTTCTGCTTGCTTTTTAATGGCATCAACCATCTTTTGGTTCGTATGTCCGACTGCATTGACCGCCACTCCTGAAACGAAATCGATATATTCCGTTCCATCTGTCGTCCAAAATTTAGCGCCATGCGCTTTTTCAATGACTAACTCGGTGACCCTTGTCATGACCGGTGAAAGATGCTTTTTTGCTTTTTCTTGAATTTCTTCTGTTTTATTTCGTAATTTCATATACCTCGCCCTTTCGTTCCTGACTCTTGAATAGTGTCAATGATTCGTCTAATATTCTCACAATCTCATCTATTTCTTTTTTCGTTGCATTTAAAGGAGGGCTGACGATGAGGTGTTCTCCCTTTGTGCCATCAATCGAGCCGGCGCCGGGATAAAAAACAGCACCGAGCTCCATCGAAATTCCATTCAATCGTTCAGCCGCTTTTTCAGATGGATCAAACAGCAGATCAAGCTCCCGATCCCTTACAAGCTCGATACCGATTAAAAGCCCTCTGCCACGAATATCAGCTATATAAGTATGTTTTTTCTTTAACTCTAAAAGAAGATTGAAAAGGTAGTCACCTTGTTTAATGACGTTATCCAATACCTCTTCCCGCTTGTATACGTCCAATGCGGCAAGTCCGGCAGCCACCGCTACTGGATGCCCGCTATAGGTGTAACCATGTATAAATTTCCCATCACTGTTTTGGATAAGCCCTTCGATTACCCGATCATGAACAATCATTCCCGCCAATGGGGCATATCCTGCTGATACCCCTTTTCCAAAAGTGATAATATCGGGCGTAATTCCAATCTGCTCTGTCGCGAAATTGGTTCCAGTACGGCCGAATCCCGTCATCACTTCATCAATAATGAGGACGATTTCGTAACGATCACACAGTTCCCGGACCTTCTCAAAATATCCTGCTGGCGGCGGGACTGCACCTTGCTGACTTCCGACAATCGGTTCAGCAATAAATGCCGACACGTTCTCAGGTCCAAGTTCCAAAATGGTTCTCTCAAGGTCCGTTACGCATGTCCAGTTTTGATTAGAAAGACAATCATTAAGCTGGCGATTGTATGGACATCGGTGGCAGTACGGTGAAGAGACATGGGCATAGTTTAATAAATTAGGAGTGTAGGCATGTCTTCTTTTCACGTCCCCTCCTGCTGATAAGGAACCAATCGTGTTTCCGTGATACGATTGCCACCGACCAATTACAATATGTTTTTGGGATCTTCCGGCATCCCGATGATATTGCCTCGCCAATTTCATCGCGCTCTCATTTGCTTCGGAGCCACCGGTTGTAAAATACACTTTATTTAAATGATCGGGGGCCATTTTTCCGATTGTTTCAGCCAATTGGTGCAATGCTTTTGTCTCGAAACGCATGGTATGGACGAAAGCGGCTTTTTTGGCTTGATCTGCCATTGCCTCCCCAATAGAGGAGATCCCATGGCCCAAGTTGGCTGCAACCGCTCCTGAACAAGCATCCAAATATTTTTTGCCATTTTCATCAATGAGATAAGACCCTTCACCATGCGTAATGATCGGGTACTTCTTATTTAAATCACGATGAAACACGTAGTCTTTTTCTATTCGCTCCATCTTTCCACCACCATTGCCATTCCTAATCCTCCAGCGACACAAAGCGTCGCCAGGCCAAATTGCCGTTTTTGTTTTTCAAGCTCGTGACATAATGTAGTGACAATTCTGGCACCGGTGCAGCCTAGGGGGTGGCCTAAGGCAATCGCCCCTCCATTGACATTTACGTTGTCACCTTTTATGCCCCATTCTCTTTGACACGCCAGACTTTGCGCTGCAAATGCTTCATTTAATTCAATCAAATCAATCTCTTCTAAACGAAGGCCTGCTTTTTTTAAAGCCATTTGGGATGCAGGAACAGGACCGATCCCCATTTCTTTTGGGGATACGCCTGCTGAAGCAAAGGAACGAATCCTTGCGAGTGGGACCACTCCAAGCTGTCTCGCCTTTTTCTCTGACATCAACAATAGCAGCGAGGCCCCATCATTTCTCCCAGAGGAGTTTCCTGCCGTAACCGTACCATCCTTTTGAAAAACGGGATTTAGTGTTCCTAACTTTTCAAGGTCCGTCAATCTTGGGTATTCATCTATGGCAAAGTGTCTGATTCCATGTTTCCTTTCCATTACCGGAACAGGAACAATTTCTTCTTCAAAACGGCCCATTTCAATCGCACGTTTGGCTTTCTGCTGGCTTAAATAAGCAAATTCATCCTGTTCACGACGGCTAATCTTATATTTTTCAGCGAGCCATTCAGCGGTCTGCCCCATTGTGAAGCGGCCGTATATTTCCTCTGGCTGGGATTTTGGCTGACTTTCCGTATTCGAATCATACAAAGTCATATCTCCTATATTGGGGCCAAATCGTGTACCAATCGTATAGTGAGGAGCCTGCGACATACTTTCTACTCCACCCGCTAAAACCACTTCCGCCTGGCCGGTTAGTATGGACATCGCCCCATTTACGACTGCCTGCATACCGGAACCGCATTGACGATGTACGGTATAAGCAGGAATTGATTCAGGAAAATGGGCACGTAAGGCTGCCACCCTGGCAATATTAGGAGCATGGGCACTCTGCTTTGTTTGGCCTACGATTACTTCATCGACTATATTGGCACCGTAACCGGCAGCTGAAAGATTATTTTTCATAATGAGGGCCACCAGCTCTTCTGGCGGTGTTTTCGCCAGTGAACCGCCGAAGCTGCCAATAGCCGTGCGAAAGGCATTTACGATTACAACCACTACACCGTCACCTCATTGTCTATATGAAAAGACTTAGAAACATGGAACGGTGCGTCCGTTTTTTGTTGAACTTCCTCAAGGGAAACTCCAGGTGCCAGCTCCATTAGATGAAGTCCATCTTCCTTAACGGAGAACACAGCCAATTCGGTAATAATTAAATCGACCGTTCGTTCTGATGTAAGCGGATAGGTTAATTCCCTGACAATTTTTGGACCTCCCTCGGAATTGGTATGCATGGTTGTAACAATGACCCTTTTGGATCCTTCTAATAAATCCATTGCCCCGCCTACACCGAGAACACTTTTTCCTGGAACGGCCCAATTGGCGATCCGCCCAATCGCATCTATTTGGAGCACACCAAGAATAGAAACACTTACATGCCCTCCCCGTATCATGGCAAACGAGGATGCGCTATCAAAAAAGGAAGAGCCTTCTAAAACAGTTACAGGCAGTTTCCCTGCATTGACAAGATTTTGGTCAGTTTGCTCTGGATCAGGTGAAGGACCTACTCCGAGAATGCCGTTTTCCGAATGTAAAAAAACATTTATATCTGATCGAATATAATCAGCCACCAGTGTTGGAATGCCGATTCCCAAATTGACGATATCACCATTCATTAATTCCTTTGCAGCTCTTGCAGCAATGTATTGTTTCACATTCAAACTAGTTCCCCTCCTTTACTACGATGTAGTCCACGTATAAATGCGGGGTTACAATTTCTTCAGGGGAAAGCCCGCCTGCCTCGACTAACTCATCCACCTCTGCTATCACAACCTTCGAAGCTGTTGCCATCATCGGATTAAAGTTTCTTGCCGATTTGTTGTAAATGAGATTTCCTAACTGGTCCGCGCTTTTAGCCTTAATAAAAGCAAAATCCGCTTTAATGGGCTCCTGGAATACATATTTTTTCCCGTTAAGCGTACGCTCTTCTTTGTTTTCTGCGATTTTCGTCCCCACGCTGACTGGTGTATAAAACCCTCCAATGCCCGCACCCCCCGCTCGAATCGCTTCAGACATCGTTCCCTGCGGGAGAAGCTCCACTTCCAATTCTTTATCCTGATACGCTTTAACAACTTCCGGGTTCGATGTAAAATAGGAACCTATCGCTTTTTTCACTTTTTTTTGCCGGACTAATACGCCAAGACCTTTTCCAGGTTCCCCCAGATTATTACTAATAATCTCTAAGTCTTTGACTTCCGTTTTAGCTAATGCCGCTATCAACTCTAGCGGACTTCCCACAAGGCCAAATCCCCCTACCATAATCCGCGAGCCGTTTTGAACTTTTTTTACTGCTTCTTCGCAGGTAATCAGTTTGCTCATGTTTTCCCCTGCCTTTCCATTGACGATTGTGTGTGCTAACAATTCGGAAATAGAAAAAACCGAGCAAAACATAAATCCTTTATAAAGAATGCCATGTGAATGGCGATTCCCTACAAAGTGTTCATGTCTGCCCGGTTTTAATAAGACCATGGGAAGAGGTCATCTTCCCACTTTATTATAACCAAACGTTATGTATTTTCTTGCTTCACGTTATCCCAGTAACGTTGAACTGCAGCCTGAAGGGCGACAATGATCGCTTGCTGGGATGGAGCAAAATAAAAGCTTTGAATTCTTTGAATCAGAGGCTCCACACCATCTTGAAGGGGGTAGCCTATCAGCAGTTTTTGAAAATGATTTTTCGTTAATTCTGTAACGAAAGTAAATTCGGCGTTGATAATTTTATGTTCTTTCGGATCCACTTCGAGTACAATTCCCGCATGTTTATACATTTCATACATGGAAGTTCCCTGTGGAGCCTTTGCATACCCTGTAACAATAACTGTTTCCAGTGTTTGCATGCCCCTAAACCTCCTTTCAAAACTAACTGATCATTTTCTAATCACGAGTATAAGGGTCAGCCAAAACAATGTCAATACAAAAATTCAAAATTTTCAAAAAGGTAAAAGCGCTTTCAAGTTGGTGTAATTATTTTCGTAATATAAGATTTATTACATATCAAACCTTAAAAAAACTCCTTACCAACCACGTTCCTGCATACGTGCTTCCGGTGCTAATGTTGAAATCTCGATACCCTTCATTGGGGTTCCAAGGTCTTTGGAAAGCTCAGCAATCAATTTGTAATCATGATAATGAGTGGTTGCTTCCACAATGGCTCGTGCAAATTTAGCAGGGTTTTCCGATTTGAAAATACCTGAACCTACAAATACACCATCTGCCCCAAGTTGCATCATAAGTGCGGCATCTGCAGGTGTCGCGACTCCGCCCGCTGCAAAATTTACAACTGGAAGACGGCCTAAACGTTTGATTTCAAGCAGTAATTCAAATGGCGCACCTAAAAGCTTCGCTTCCGTCATCAGCTCATCTTCTTGCATTCCTACTACTTTTCGGACCTGTGCATTCACCTTACGAATATGTCGAACAGCTTCTACGATATTACCTGTCCCCGGCTCTCCTTTTGTCCGCAGCATGGATGCACCTTCACCAATCCGGCGGGCAGCTTCCCCTAGATCTCTACATCCGCATACAAAGGGAACGGTATAATCACTTTTTAATAAATGGAATTCTTCATCAGCAGGTGTTAATACTTCACTTTCATCGATATAGTCAACACCCAATGCTTCAAGTACACGAGCTTCTACAATATGGCCGATTCTAGCTTTCGCCATAACCGGAATGGAAACCGCATTAAGTACTTCTTCGACGATTCTCGGATCCGCCATTCTTGCCACTCCGCCAGCTGCACGAATATCAGAAGGAACCCGCTCCAATGCCATTACAGCTACCGCCCCTGCTTCTTCTGCGATTTTTGCTTGCTCTGCATTCACAACGTCCATAATAACGCCGCCCTTTTGCATTTCAGCCATACCTCTTTTTACACGGTCTGTACCTGTTTTCATTTGAATCCTCCTAAATAACGTATTTATTTCTATAAAGTTATAAAAATAGTGATAGAATCTTCACAGTTATCGCTATTTTCACTATTATTAATGCAATTTCTGTGCCAATAGTGATAAGGTCGATTTTCAAGGTTTTTATGATGCCCATATGCCAATTTTTTTGGCACTATCTGTATTTTTTTTCACTTTAACTGCAAAAGCGGTAGATACCCTAAAAATGAATTTGAAATAGGGGAAAAAAGCAGAGCATTTAACTGTCAGTGCAAAAAAAGAGTGCAAAGTAATTATCATTACGGTAATTACTTTGCGCTAATTAACCAATTAAGGTATTGGGTATATTCGGTTGCCTGAATTACTGGATGAACTGTCTCTGGCAAAATTGGCCGCCGACGGCAGCTAGCGTAAGCGCGTCCTGTTATATTCTTTGTCAAAGAGTGGTACAAAAGATGGCACAGGTGGTAAAATCATATGGCCGTAATTATGTCTACTCTTTAAGGTACATTTTATCAAGGCTAATATAGTCGATAGGATTGTTGAACAAAATCTATTGTACAAAAATATTCAGGGCAGACATGGAGGCATACTACCTACCAATCTTCTTCCCCTGCAGTAAAATCGAGTACAAATTCATGTCTATTACGTCCCTCCGATAAATTCTGGACCAAATCACTAATCTTTGGTGCATGCGGAGATTCTTCCACAAATTTCAATAGATTCTTCTGTACATCATCATACGAATATTTCTGCAGGATTATGTACCAGGCATCCAGCTTATGTTGATCAAACTGAAACTTTTCATAATAAACTTGTATAAGGTCCATCAACTTATAACTCTCTTTCTTATTCATCAAGGTTAAAATCCTCCTCCGTTAGTCTCTTCTTCCCTTCCTGCTGATTGAGATAAGACTCAAATTTTGTCCCAAACAATGTCTCCGGCCGCAGGAACTTATTCCAAGCTGGATCGGACTTCCAATCAGCTGCCTTCAAATCGATGACTCTATTAAAATCCTCCAGCGTAAAACCTTCTCTATATCTGGCATGAATCAGTTCCCTCGTTTTAATAGAACTTAGTTTAAAGCTCTTTCCCGTCTTCTCATTCAAATAGCCAATAATTTCATCATAGGGAATCACCTTTTTCACAGATGAATGGTCTGCCGATTCCTTCATCTTCTCCGAATCTTCCTCAGGTGCTGTTTCCTCTATGGGAGTAACTTCACTCGCGGGCAGGCTATCTTCAAACTCCTGCAATTTTTCATAGTCAATGCTGTACCATTTTGTCTTATCCATTTTCATCTGATTCCAGTTTTCAGATAGAAGTAATCCTAGCATCTCTAACGAGCGAATTGTCCTCTTAATCGTACTCACAGACCAAAATGGCAGCTGCTTCTGCCACTCTTCATATGTATTATAAACCCAGGTTCTCCCCTCAATATTATGCTTGCTAATTCCAAGCCAATAATGAATTTGCTGCAATACCACTGCCTCATTTAAACCAATCTTAACTGCCAAACTAGGAATAATCATGACCGGACTTTCATTGACTAATAGCTTACTCAACTGAACCGCTCCTTTAATGAATTTTATTACAGGAACTAAGGCTGGTCGTAAGACTCAAGTAGCCCACCGATTGGTTCAAGTCCCTTCACTTGTTATATAGAAATAAAATCGGAAAAAGGACAGGTTCTTTAAAAAATATTTTTGCTTGATGGAATTTGAAATGGAAGAGGAGCTATTATTTCTTCTTTGCCGTAATCTTTGAAGTACTCTAATGAAGAAATCTATGGTATTGCTTGGTTCAACAAGACTATCTCTACGTGCCATTCTGAATCGAACCCAACCTCAGGATGATCGAATCAGCCTGGTCATTTTGTGCTGATGCAGGATTCATAAAACCTGCCGTAAGGAAATGGATGATAAAAGAGGCTTCCCAAAAGTTCAAAGAATTAGTGGAAAACCTCTAATTTAGATCCTTAATAGCGAAAATGTTACCCTTTTGTTACCCTTAGGTTTTTCAAGCTATAAGAATCCCCTTATATCAAAGGGAATCCGGTGACATGATAACATCATGCCGCACGTGAGTTTAGAGTGTATCGTTAATGAAGGGTGCAAAAAGTCCGGCAAATCAACGTTTTGGGTATTTTTGTCTGCAACATTTTTAACGGGGATTAACCGTTTTTCAAGTTCTGACGATAGCAAAATGTAAGCAACTTCAAGCTGATATCTGTAGCATTTCCCTCTACACTCAACATGTGTCGTATGTAGAAACACTTCTTTTTGAATACAAATCCGAAATTTACTTTTTTGAACATAAAAAAAAGTTGCAAATAATTATAGCAACTTGTAATCATATAAAATATGGCGGGACTGCGTGGGAATCGAACCCACCAGACCTGGCACGCAGGTCTCAGGTAGTTTTGAAGACTGTGTCATTAATCCAGATGGAAACACCATTGTAAGAAAGCCGTCAAATCAACGTTTATCTTCATTCCCCAACAGGTTTATCAAGGTATTCTGTTCAGTTTTTCCGTAGTCGCTACAGTTTTATTATAGTTTTCTTTACATACGATGTGCAATACAAAAAATGCATGAATGATTTATTGTTGTGTACTTAGGTGCATCGCCATACATTAAATATGATACATTGAAAAAGACTGTATTTGGAAAAAAATGCTTTTATCATTTAATGCTAAAGTCAATTTTTTGTTAGATATTAAAAAAAATATCGCTTCTCCTCCTATCAATATTAGAAACCCCTACAAATTTTGTTATAATTGTTCTAATACTAGCTGATTAAAGGACTGTGGACCAAATGCCAAAGCAAATGCCAAAGAAAAATTTATTATCTATCACGGAAATTGAAGATAGAGCTAAAACAATAATTGAAAATTTAAATGAAGAAACTTTTATTGAAGAGTTTTTAGGACTTTTTGATATTCCTAAAACAAGTATCACACGTGCAAGGTCAAGTCAAGGTGATTTTTTGATACGAAATAAAGTTCGTTATCGAAGAGTTGAAAATAATCCACTACGCGCTATTGATGAAATCGAGCAGGAAATTGTATCTCAAAATCAAAAACCCCGCTATCTCATCACAACTGATTTTGAAATGCTTTATGCAAAAGATACAAAAACAAATGATTCACTTGCCATTGACTTTGAAGATTTACCAACTTCTGCAGAGTTTTTCCTTGCATGGAATGGGATTGAGAAAGTAGATTACCAAAAAGAAAACCCAGCGGATATTAAGGCTGCGGAGCGTTTCACAAAACTTTATGATGAATTGGTCAAAATCAATCCAGAGCTTGCAAAAGAGGACGCTAACGGTAAACCGTTTAACCTTTTTCTAATTCGTTCACTTTTCTTGTACTTCTGTGAAGATACAGAAATTATCACTAAAGGCTCATTTACTAATATCCTTAAAAAAAGAACTGAATCTGATGGGAGCAATCTGAATTCAGTCATCAAAGAATTGTTTTTAATTTTAGATGTTCCTGAAAAGCAAAGATACAGTACGCCTGAATGGTTAAAAAAATTCCCATACGTTAATGGAAAACTTTTCAAAGAACCACATGTTGACTTAAATTTCAGCACTTTAACCCGAAAACTACTTATCGAAGCAGGCGAATTGCTTAAATGGAATGAAATCAATCCTGATATATTGGGAGCGATGATTCAAACTGTTGCAAACAAAGAAGAACGCCAAGTCTCAGGCATGCACTACACTAGCGTACCAAACATCTTGAAAGTAATTAAACCGCTATTTTTGGACAATCTTCAAGCGGAGTACCAAAGACTTTCTGACCGTGCAGATGATTACTTAGAGCGTGAAATCACCGAAAAACAAAGACGAGAACAACAAAGAAACATTATTAAAGAACTGAATAGTTTGCTTGAGCGAATGAGCAAAATTAAGTTCTTGGACCCCGCCTGTGGTTCTGGTAACTTTTTGATTATTACCTATAAGGAGCTTCGCAGACTTGAAATCCAAATCCTTGTTAAAATTGGGGAAGTTCAGAAAGCCTTAAATGAAAAGATTGTTAATCAAGGAGAATTGTTCAAGCAATCTAAGATAAAGCTAAACCAATTCTCAGGTATTGAGATTGATGATTTTGCGCATGAAGTAGCTAGACTTTCTCTTTATATTGCTGAACATCAAATGAATGTGGAAATGACGGAATCCCTGGCGGATTATCAACCTAGGATTCTTCCACTTCAAGAATCTGGAAACATTGTGCATGCCAATGCCTTGCGCGTAGATTGGAATGATGTTGCTCCTCATGGAGCAGATGATGAAGCTTATATTATGGGGAATCCACCTTATATTGGTGCAAAACTTCAAAGTAAAATCCAAAAAAAGGATTTAGAAATTGCAATAAGCCCAGTATTAAATTTTAAGAAACTTGATTATATTTCTGGTTGGTTTTATAAAGCAACAAAATATATTTTTAAGAAAAATGCTCAATATGCTTTTGTAACAACAAACTCGATAAATCAAGGTGAACAAGTGAGCCTACTATGGATTGAGTTGTTAAAATATGGGGAAATTTCTTTTGCTTATCAATCATTCAAATGGGGAAATAGTGCTGCACATAACGCTGGAGTAACGGTTGCAATTATCGGATTTTCAAACAAAAATGAGAATCAAAAAGTACTTTATATTGATGAGATTGCAAGTTATAGTACCAATATCAATCCATATTTAACATTCGGAAACAATGTTATAGTTGAAAACTCAAATAGTAATTTTGCTCAATTCCCTCAAATGGTCATGGGAAATATGCCAAGAAGTAAAAAACTAATTTTCAATCAAGAAGAAAAAGACAAGTTAGTTGACAAATACCCTGAAACTGCACAATTTTTTAAAAAGTATATTGGTTCAGAAGGTTATATTAAAGGTGAATATCGCTATACTCTCTGGTTAGAAAAAAAAGATTATCTTACTCTAAAAACTATTCCAGAATTTGCTCAAATTTTTAATCAAGTTTCTGTTGAACGCTCAGGAGAAAATTCAGCTGAATCTACAAAAGAATATGCTAAAAAACCATGGCTATTTGTTCAACGAGGCGAGTGGGACAAAGCAAATGAAGCTGGAAAAATACAAGGAAAACAAGCATTAATTGTTCCAAAGGTCTCTTCAGAAACTAGAGACTACGTACCAATGGGATTTGTAGAAGATGATACAATAATTTCAGATCTTGCTATGGTAGTTTATGATGCACCAATCTGGCTTCTCGGCGTGTTAGAATCTCGTATGCATATGACTTGGCTTCGCGCAATTGGTGGAAAATTGAAAACTGATTATCGTTATTCTGCAGGTATGGTTTATAATACTTTTCCAATACCTAAACTTTCAACAAACCGTAAAAATATCCTGGAAGAAGCCGTTTTGGAAATGCTTGATGTCCGTGAAGAAGAAGGGGGTACTCTTGCTGAGCTTTATGGAGGTGCGAATAAACCAATGAACGCAAGATTACGCGAAGCACACGAAAAAATTGACGGCATTGTGGAGCGCGCATATAAGCAAGAACCTTTCAAATCCGATGAGGAACGATTGAGCGTATTGTTGAAACTTTATCAAGAAATGGTAAGTGAGGAGAAAAAATGACATCAAATATTTTTGAAATTAATTATAATGGTACTGGACAAAGCCAAAATACAAATGCATTAGGGATGCGTGAGATGCAGGTACGTGTCTATGAGAAACGTTCCTCACAATATCTATTAGTTAAAGCTCCCCCTGCATCAGGGAAATCACGCGCTTTAATGTTTGTAGCTTTGGATAAGCTCACAAATCAAGGCATAAAAAAAGCAATTATTGCAGTTCCAGAACGTTCAATTGGGAAATCCTTCCAAACCACAGAGCTTGCAAAATTCGGCTTCTTCTCTGATTGGGTTATTAATCCAAAAAACAATCTTACGGATCGTGGAACAAGTGAAAGTAAAGTGTCGCAGTTTGTTAATTTTATTCGTTCAATAAACTCAGTAGATAATATCATGATTTGCACCCACGCGACTTTACGTTTTGCTTTTGAGAAATTGAATGATTCGGACTTTGACAATGTTTTACTTGCCATTGATGAATTTCATCATGTATCACAAGATGATAATTCAGTTCTTGGTAATGCGATGCGTAATATTATGGGAAATTCTTCTGCTCATATCGTTGCGATGACTGGCTCTTACTTTCGCGGTGATTCAGTCCCGATTTTGGAGCCTACTGACGAGCAAAAGTTTGATAAGGTAACTTATACTTATTATGAACAACTTGAAGGTTATAAATATCTAAAGAGTTTTGCTATGGGCTATAGCTTCTATCAAGGTCGATATACTGATGCACTTTCAGAAGTTTTAGATACTTCAAAGAAAACAATTATTCATATTCCAAATGTAAATTCTGGCGAATCTACCAAAGATAAATATGATGAAGTTGACCGTATTCTGGAAGAATTAGGTGATGCAGAATTTGATGAAAATACAGGACTTTGGCTAGTAACTGAAAAATCTGGACGAGTATTAAAAATTGCTGATTTGGTTAATGAAGAAGGTCGTGAAAAAGTTCAAAAATATATCCGAAATATGTCTGAACTTGATGACTTGGATATTATCATTGCGCTTGGTATGGCAAAAGAGGGATTTGACTGGCCATTCGCAGAATATGCTTTAACAATTGGTTATCGTAATTCATTAACTGAAGTTGTGCAAATTATTGGGCGCGTGACTCGTGATAGTTCAAATAAAACTCATGCACAATTTACCAATTTAATTGCTCTCCCAGATGCTCAAGATGATGAGGTCATGTTTGCGGTTAATAATGTCATGAAGGCAATCACTGCAAGTCTTTTGATGGAATCTGTATTAGCTCCAAACTTTCACTTTAAGCGTAAAGATAATGATGACCAAAAATCAAAAGGAACAGATATTTTCATCAAAGGCTTAAAAGAGCCAAGTACTGAGCGTTCAAAAAATATTATTCAAAACGATTTGAATGATTTGAAAGCGACTATTTTACAAGACAGTCAAATTCAGCAAGCTATTGCTGCTGGTGTCGATGCAAAAGTGATTAATAAACAACTTATACCGCGTGTGATAATGAATACCTATCCTGATTTGTCAAATGATGAGACTGAGGAAGTTCGTCAGCACTTAGTAGCACAAACTGTCATTCAGTCTGCTGAACGTGAAGAAGGAACAGGCGGAAATCAATTTCTTAGAATGGCGAATAAGTTTATAAATATTGATGAAATTGCCATTGATTTGATTGATGAAGTGAATCCTTTCCAGCGTGCTTATGAGATTATTTCAAAGGAAATTGATGCACCAACTTTACGCTTTATCCAAGATTATATGGATGGTATAAAATTTACTTTTTCTGAAGATGAATTAGTTATGTTGTATCCTCAAATTGTTCAATTTAAAAATGAAAATGGTAGGATTCCAGATAAGTCTAGTTCAGACCAATACGAGCAAAGATTAGCCTATGCTTTATTACGTTTGGAGCAACTAAGGAGAGAAAGACAAGATGGACAAGCTTAATCTTGATGATATTTTTTCAGACCCAATTTTTGATGAACTAATAGCTGAAACTCCTAAGAAACAAGTTAAGCGAATTGACCCAGAATTTGAAAAATTTCAAGAGATTATCGAATGGATAAAAAATCATGATGGAAAAGAACCAGAAAAATCTCGTGATATGACCGAAAGAAAATTATTTTCCAGACTTAAAGGCTATCGTGACAAGACAGAAATGATAAAGAAGCTCGCTGAAATTGATGAACTTAACTTGCTTGGTAGCCAAAATACGGTTCTAGAAAATACGATAAAAAGTCCAGAATCTCTTGATGATATTCTTAATGATGATACACTTTTCGAGAAAAAAGATAAAGTTGATTCACTGCTTGACTTGTCAAGATATAAGAGAACAATTAGTGCAGCTGATAAATACAGCGTTCGGAAACGAGCTATCCATTTCGAACGATACGAACCACTATTTAAGCTTGTTCAAAAAGAAATCGCAAATGGCACTCGAAAAATAATTCCTGTTGATTCTGAAAACAACATTTTACCAGGTAAATTTTATATTGATAATGGGATTCTGCTTTACGTTCTATCCGTAGGTAATTATTATCAAGATAAACATGGTTATCGTAACGCAAAGCTTCATCTTATTTATGAAAATGGTACTGAAAACAATGGAATATTACTAAGGTCATTTGCATCAAATCTCTTTGATAAAAATCGTCATGGCCGAATGGTAACCGAAGTAATGAGTGATGTTATGGGAGAAACAACCGTTGAAGAAAGAGCTGCTGAATATTTGACTACTGGATATATTTATGTAGTCAAATCTCTTAGCTCAAATCCCGAAATATCAAAATATCAAAATCTTTATAAGATTGGTTTTACTGCTGGAAGTGTTGAAAAACGAATTGCTAATGCTAAAAATGAAGCGACTTACCTATATGCACCTGTGAAAATTGTTGCAACATGGGAAGTTCAAAACTTTAGTGGTCGGAAACTAGAAACAGTCATTCATCATAGATTTGAAGATAAGCAAATACAAATCTCTGTCCCAACAGCAAATGGAAAAATTGAAAATCCCAAAGAATGGTATTTAGTTTCTATGGATGAAATTGAAGCAAGTATAAATGATATTATTATGAAATTGAACAGTTAATTCAAATTTATGAGTTGATAAAGCATCTTTGCCATAATGGTGATGATGCTTTTTTATATATTTAATTTAGCTTTTTCTAGTATTCCTCACGAAATCCTTCTTTGCTTTTTGGATGGCTGTACTAGCTCTGTTCCCCGCCACCCCCTGTACCATCTAGTTATAATGGTCTTATAAGGAATGCCGTATATTTCAGCCCATTCAATAAGAGGTTTTGTAACTCCATTTAATTCTGCATACTTGGTATCCCGTTTGTTTCTGCATTGTTCATGCAGTTCTATCCATTTACAATTAGAAGGTTCGTAATTTCCATTTACATCAATACGCTCCAGACTCAAACCCTCTTGGTAGCCATTGTCAATTGCCCAGCTATAAAAGTTCATGAAGTCAGTTCGCCATTCATGACAGATTGATATTCCTCGTCCTCCATAATTATGGAAGTTGGATGCATTTGGATTAGTGCACCTGTCTATCACCTTCCTCCATAAACTATGAATTCGCGTCTTTGATAAACCGTGTCTATGTATTCCCATTTTGAAAGACCTCCGTTAAGATGGTTTAATGAAAAATAACCAGTTCATCCCGAAAGGTCAAGCAGTAAATTAATTGGGTTTTTGATTTATAGTGGCTACTCTCTCATAAATGGAACAGCGGGTGTATTTCGTAAATAAAGTGCCCACAAGCTAAAAAAAGCCATTCAACCATTGCTGCAATAGCATTCATGGTTAAAAGGCTCTTTGATTTATGCTGCTGCGTGTGTAAGAAACGGAAAAATGCAAACAAATGAAGCTTACAAATCCCTGCTTAAACTGATTTTCCTATACAGAGCTATAACTCTCTTATTTTGGCTTTCCCAAGCTTCATTCTTTAACATAGGTACAGTGTATGTCCTTTCCATTTCGTCCATTAAATCAGCCAATTTGCGGCTTCTGAATGACTCTTTTGCTGCTCCATGAATGATTTCCTCATATTCTTGGTTTATTGCTGCAAGTGGCCGCATTCTCTATCCTCCTATAAAACAAATTCATTTAAGCTATTTTCAATTTCTTCAGCGGTAATCCCTATATATCTTAATGTTACATCAGGTTTCGAATGATTCAGAATGTGTTGAAGCTTGGCTACATCCTTTGTTTTTTTATAAAACCAATAACCAAATGTTTTCCTCATGGTATGGGTTCCAATGCCGTCCTCAATATCAGCCATTACAGCGGCTTTGTTTAGCTGTCTGTATGCTTGGGTTGGTGTAATAGGTTTATCCCCTTTACGGCTGGGAAAAAGCCATTCTGTGCCTTCTAAGTTCTTTATGTAGGCTTGGATTTCATCATAAATATTAGATAAATTGATAGGTCTTGTTTTCTTGGTTTTTCCCTCTTGAATGACTATTTTCTTTTTCCTCTTAACATCCTTTATTTTCAGTTCTAGCAGGTCTCCCACCCTCAAACCTGTATTAATTCCAATAAGAAACATGATGAAATCTCGCTCGGAACAATGCCGCTTTAATGACCATTTCATATCTTCAATCTGTTTCATGCTTCTGATTGGCTGAACGTCTTTTACTTGGTTTAATGTTGTCATTTTTTCTCCATCCCTTTCAAGTCAATAAAATCAATTAAATGAATGTACGATTTTTTACGATAACTCTATTATATATCAAATTGGGCTTAAACCCAATGAATTAGCTCAAATGAATGTAAGTTTTTTAATATTTTCTTACATTGAAAAAACAGAAAAATCTTTAATAAAGTTCTTGAAATTTGTTCAACTAATGGTTACGTTCTAAGAGTAAAGGTACAAGACTCCTTCTTTAGCCGCTCGCTTCAATGTGGGCGGCAATCCCTAACTAATAACCGTAAAGGATGATGAATAGATAATGATTCCAGAAAACAAAGAAATTGAGTCCATTCTAAGGGCTTTAGATAATCGTGATGTGTTGATTTTCCCCGACATGTTGACTGTCGGCAGGCAGATTCGTCTTAAAAGATGCTTTCATGACATGACTTTACCTGAATTAGGGAAATTGCTTCATATTGGTGCTAGCACGATTTCAGAATACGAAAACAATCGCCGTCCGATTGCTCGCAAACATAAGCGTAAGTTCGATTGGTTCTTGTATGAGTATGATGAATTTAATTTTTTTCAAAGTAATGATGCTGAATGGAGAAAGGATGATTAATCATGACAGATTACGAGAAAATCATTGGACGATTAGAGCAGCAAAATATGAATCCTGATACTACTGCAGCTCAAAAAGAAGCCAATAACTTCCGTGTACAGTGGCTTAAAAAGCTGCATAGAGAAAAGCCCGCAGTGACTAAAACGACATTCTATGACCCTATTCAGGAACGTCTAGCGCATGGATATGCAATTAGTCCGACTTCATTACTGCATGAATAATGGTTTTCCTTGCCTAATTTAGGAGTGCTCGGAGGCGCGGGTTTGGGCAGCCGCCCAAGGTTTTAAATGGGCAAGGAATATGCTCGTATGTCCTCTCTCTTCCCTCACCTGTTACACTAGGAAACCGATGAAGCACCTTATTAACTACCTAATTCAGTGTGTGTCATCGGCAAGATTGACGCAACGGGTGAGGGTGGCATTGTCAAGGTGGCTTGAAGTTTTTCAGCGAAGCATTTTGAAAAAGTTTTGCGAGGTACGAGCAACCCCTTGACGATGACATGGGATGTGGCGGTCTCATGGCCTTTATGGTTTTAGGGGCGTGTGCTGCATGAATGGCAACTCGCTATCCTTGGGGCGTGATGGACAACCGAAGGTCAGCCGAAGGGGCGGTGGGCATGAAAGGTCTACAAGCTTTATCATAGAAATATACCTTGCCACTGGAAAATTTCATATTTTTTTACTCTTATAGTGAAGAATCTTCATATTTATATGGACAAGCTTCCCCACTGTAGTCCACTATTATTGTAGAAACTTACTGCTTAATATCACTTGGTTTCCGTACTGTAGTATGTGTCCTCCACTGTACTTGGGTGCAGAAAGTTACTATTCTAATCCATATAGATTGGTGGCAGATAGATACTCCTACCTCTTATGTGTTTCTGTTCAGTGGGTGTATTTTCCCCTGTCTCTCTTATGATGGCTTCCGTACAGTAGATACCAGCCACCCTATATGGAGTCTGTCTTTGATGCAGAAAGATGGGTGCTAGTATCAACCACCATTGATTGGTTTAATGAGGCTCTCTACTTGCAGATACTAACTTGGAATTAGTAACCTTCTGCCTGTATACATACATGGGTGCGTGCAGCTACTCTCCTAATCCATATAGGTTAGGTGCAGTTAGGTATCTCCTACTTCTAATGTCTTCTGGGTGCGAAGAGCAACTCTCCATTAATCCATATGGGTTAAGGAGGTTGAGTAACTTTCTACGCTTTTTGTACGATGGGTGCTGATACCTACCCTCCACCTGTATAAGGAACCTGCTGCCCTAATTGTTACCATGAATGAATAGAGAGTCTGCATTGGCCTCTACTTCTAATGTTTTCCATGTGTTAGGGCTATCGACGCTCACTTTGTTCTCGCCTCACCCATATGGAGCCTGCATTAGCCTGATAACTACAAGCAGAGAATAACATCCCCCTAAAAGTGAGGTTTATGCTAAAATAAATTAATATAAACCTCATATTCAGGGGGTTAATAGATACACAGGAGGAGAATTCAAAATGGAGAAGCTACAGAAAAACAATGGGTGGGATACTCATCTAGATGCATGGATAGATAAATTGGATGAAAGACAGAACCGTGTAAGTGAAGAGAGCCATGATGAATTTAAGATGGTTTGGACGAAGAAAGACATCATCGACTTTACTGGGTGGATGGACTCAAACTACATGAAGAAGACAACGCAGGAGAAGAGAGAGCGCCTACACAACATGGGAGTAACTCTTCATGAGTTAAAAGGCAAAGGTGATGCAACCCAGGCTGTTGTGACTATACATAATTATGCCTGGTACTATCTTTTACTGCGGGGACAGGGACAACGCAGTGAAGTGACGGAAGCATATCTAGATAACATCTTCATAGGCAATGGTTATCTGAACTTGGATGGCGACAACATCGCCGCTACCCTGACTGAATTTGCAGAAGTCTACGCAGAACGGTTTGGCGAGACCGTGCGTGCAGTGAGTAACAAGCTAGATAGACTCCGTAAGAACATTAAGCCATATGGATACATCTTAAGTGGCAAAGAGTCACATGCAAAACAGATACGGGTCAAGGTTTGTGGAAGCAAAGACTGGTTGAAGGGACCAAGAGCCATCTTACTTGACCAGGAACTCAGATATGCATACTCTCGCTTCTACGAGTATTTAAGTCTGAATGTGCCATACTTGGAGACAGACCCGCTCCGCAATAGATTGCGTGTGAAGAAACTCCGTCAGGAAATGATAGAGGATTTCACCAATAAACTCAAGAAGACGAACAAGTTGGATTTAATTCGCTCACATCGCTCCAGTACTATCTCTCATGAGGGCCGCACTGACTACAACGCCATTATCACCCTGTATATGATGGGTGCTACCTTCTCCGAGATTCGCAGTTTTTTAGAAGAACGCCCAATCTACTGGCAAGAGCAGCACCAGAAAAATAAGCCGTCAGGAAAGACTATTGACGAGATTCTGGAAGAACTAATACCATTCATAGCTAAAAGCAGCTCCCACTAATGAAAAAAGCCACCTGACATACTAATACCATTCAGATGGCTTTCCCTTTATTATCTCCATAGAGCAAATCAAGTTACTAGATGCCATCAATTAAAAGAGCCACTATAAAACATGGCGGCTCCACTTGGTTACTTATATAGATAATTCACTGGCGAATAGGCGTTATGCTGTATCTGCACTTCTTTATTAGTCATTTGAATGTAGCGGCGAACCATATTCATGTGAGTGTGCCCTAAAATACGCTGTAAGCTAAATGGGTCCCCACCGTTCAAGATGTAGAATAACGCTGCTGTATGACGGAATGTGTGCGGCGATACCCTTTTATTTGTTATCCTGGCAACCTTGCCATATAAGGCTAAATTATCCCTTACCGTGGCTTCTGACATCCTTTCGCCTTCGTAAGTAAGAAATGCATATTCACTCCCGAATTCTGCTGTTTCCTGCAAATAATCTTCCAGTATTTTTATGGTCTTTAAGGACAGCGGAACCACTCGAGCAACTCTGGTCTTGGTGTCGGCTGCCTCAAGCTGAATTAATCCATGTTTAAGGTTTATATTTTGCCGCTTAATATCCACAAGCTCACTTACACGAACCATAGTATCTAATAAAACAAAAACAATTACCTTTGTACGGAAACCTGTATAAGAGCTTTCATCAATCGCCCCCAATAGCCTCCTCACCTCTTCTGGTGTCAATGATTCCACATTATCAATCGGTGCCTTAACAGGCTTAAAACGCTTATGAATAGGCTCTGGAATCCATCCTTTTTCCTCATAACAGAAACGAATGAATGAACGCATTGTTCTTACTCTAATGTTTATTGTGGCAGGAGCAAGCTCCATTTCTTCCGCCATATGGCTAATCCATCCACAAAAGAGCTCCATAGTCATTTCATTTTGTTTTACATCCCCACCAGTATATCGCAGAAAGTAATCATAATTAACGTAATACTCCTTAATAGTTCGGCGAGCTAACCCCTCTGATTTCTTAAGCAGCATAAACCTTTCGAACATTTCACTCATTGTGTAGGATTCCTGGCTGCCATTCACATTGGAAACAGTAGTTTCCCGTTTAAACTTCCGATTAACTTTTCTTTGCATACAAAAAGCCCCCTTAATTCATATTAAGCGAGCTACGATACCGAACAGTTTCTTGATAAGTCCTAATCAGTCTTACATCCCAGTCTCAAACAGTCTTTCGTGAAACTGGCAGAAAACTGTGTGGGAAATCCCTATGTAAGTATAAATCAATGCTAGGGCTGAAAATCAATACAAACCCTTGCAGCTGTTGACTTTATTGGCGGGACTGCGTGGGAATCGAACCCACCAGACCACACACGGTGGTCTCAAGCAGTTTTGAAGACTATGGAGGACACCAGTACCCCATTCAGCCCCGTATATTGGACATAAATTATTATACTAATAAAACCAACATGGTTACAATACTTTTCACATGATCGTAAACTTTACCATGTTTACTTGTCTTCATTCGTCAAAACAGACTATAATAAAAGGAAAATAGCTTTTTGTAGGTGAATCGAAATGCTTCATGGTTGGTTTTTGTGGTTTATCCTTTTTTGGGTTTTCTTTTTGGTTTTTTCCATGTTTATTGGCGGGTTCTTTATGTTCCGAAAGTTTTTGAAGAAGATGCCGAAAGAAGACGGTAAATCGGTAATGGATTGGGAAGAGCATTTTGTGAATGAATCGCGTCATCTTTGGGGAGACGATGAGAAAGCGCTGCTTGAAGATTTAGTCAGCCCGGTTCCTGAGCTTTTCCGCGACGTGGCCCGACATAAAATTGCTGGAAAAATTGGCGAGCTTGCGCTGAAAGAAAATGCCTCTATAATCACCGAGGAATTGGTAATCCGCGGGTATATTCAAGCGACTCCGAAACGGGATCATAAATTTTTACGAAAGAAATTATTTGAAAATAGAATTGACTTAGCTCCATATGAGCATTTATTCTAGACCGTCCTAATTGTGGATGGTTTTTATTTTGCCCAAGCGTTTTTGTCGATTGATCTTGATTCTAATAAGTATCCTCGATGATCGTAATCACCTTTTCAAACTAATTTCGGGCATCGAAAAGTTTTATAGATGACCTTGTCTCATTTTTCGAACTGCTTTCGGGCATTGACAACCTCCATAGATGACCCAATCTATCAATCCTAACCAATTATGGTAATCAACAAGCTCTATAGATGACCGTAACCGCCTTCTCCAAACTAATCCGGTAATCAACAAGCCCTGTAGATGACCGTAACCGCCTTCTCCAAACTAATCCGGTAATCAACAAGCCCTGTAGATGACCAAATTCCAATTTCCTAACCCGATACGGGCATCAATCCCCTTTCTTTGCCTCCATTCAACCCTCACTCACTCATTAACAGCCAATTTCCCCATAAAAAAAACACTGGTCCATAAACCTGAACCAGCATTTCCACCACACACTATTTTCTTCCCATATGAAGCTCCCGATAAAGCTTCTTGTAGTCCATAAACATCGCAATCCGCCAAGGCAGCAGCATACAAAACGCTAAGAGAAAGAACATGCCGCCCAATTGAGCTGCATTGATTTCTGCACTAAGAACAGATTTTAAAGCAATCCGGATGATCAAGAGGCCGACTAAGATATAAATAAAGGCTCTCGAGCGTTTCAGATAAATATCGTTATCGCGGATTTCGAATTTAGATGTTTTAATGAGGAAGATCGAAAAAAATGCTCCCACTACGATTGCCCCGATGACTTCCACAAAAGAGGGTCTGAACAAGGGACTTATATACATTAAGGCACCAGACGCCATAAAGAATGGCGGTAAAATGATTTTTCTTGCATTCGTTGGTTTTTTGGCTGCTTTTAAGCGGACGAACATGACCGCTATAGCCATTAAGGCAGCACCAATCGATGAGATAACAACCGGGTTCATTTCATCATTCATTCCTTATCGATTAATTTTTCTTACCTATTATATATCATAACTTACTGGTTGGATAAAACTATTTGCATAGTGTTAATGAATTTTTTGTGACAATCATGAATACCTGCATCCAAACTGACCAGCAATTAGCTAAAATGGAAAAACCATCTTGGGCGCTTCCCTCAATGGTTCTTATTTCAAAGCTCTATGAATGGCTTCCAGTACCCGGCAATCATCAAAGGGTTTGATGATGAAATCCTTGGCGCCTGCTTCAATTGCTTCCATAATAATCTTTTGTTTCCCCAATGCTGAGCACATGATGACTTTTGCAGTAGGGAATTCAGCGCGGATCTTTTTGATGGCTTCAAGGCCATTCATTTCCGGCATCGTAATATCCATTGTAACAAGTTCAGGCTGTAGTTCGCGGTACAGCTCGATGGCTTGCTTGCCGTTTTCCGCTTCCCCCACTACTACGTGGTCTGACTTCGTTAAGATCGTCGTTAATGTTTTTCTCATTAATTTCTTATCATCTACAATCAATATTCGCGCCAAAGCCTTTCCCCCTCGAGCCGGAAGCGAAGCCTTTTTAAGCTTACCCTGGCATCTGATATCAAAAGAATCCCATATAAATCTATTATATTTTAATATAACAATTTTTTACAGTCGTAAGGGAGTTAAAAACCGGAAAAATTTCCAAATAATCCTTGAAAAACGGTAATGATTTTCGTCATCCAGTCAAAGAAGAGGATGACCCCCATCAGAATCATGACATAGCCGCCAATTTTGACGATTTTACTACTGTGCCTGCGAATCCATTTCATGCGGCCGACAAAGAAGGATAGGATGAAAAAGGGAATTGCAAATCCCAGCGAATAGGCGGTCATATACAGCACACCTGAACCCGGGTTGGAGGCTGCTAATAGAATAACGGATGAAAGAATCGGTCCGGTACAGGGTGTCCAGCCAGCGGCAAATGCCATCCCGATTAACACGGAGCCAATATAGCCGGATGGACGATTTTTAAATTCGAATTTGCGGTCTTTCATCATAAACTCCGGTGATAAAATCCCGACAATGATTAACCCGAAGAAAATGATAAAGATTCCGCCCAGCTGACGAATTAAGTCTTTATACTCGCGGAAGAAGCTGCCAATAAAGGAGGTTCCAAAGCCAATCGCGATGAAGATGATCGAAAAGCCGATTAGGAAAAACAAGGTATGTAACAGACTGCGTCTTTGAAGCATTGCATTTTCACTTTTGAGTTCGCCTACAGACATTCCTGTGATGTACGATAAAAAGGCGGGATAAAGCGGCAGACAGCATGGCGAAATGAAGCTTAAAAATCCGGCGCCCAATGCTATAAATATATTTACGTCAGACATATTAACACTCCCACTATAGTTGATACTTAATTCATTCTAACAAAACTTTTGTTCAAAAGGTAATGGATAACTTGAATATTTTGTGTCGCAATTGGTTTTTCTTTTCTACTTCAAGATATTTCTATCTTTCAATTAAATTCCAGATTAACATTGGATATTTTTTTACAAATGTCTTTGAATTTATTCCCATTATAGTTTATACTAGTAAAACGACATGTTATTTTAATAGATTTATTTTTGGAGTTTCTCCGGAAAGGATATCGGCCGTGATCAAACAAGATCTCATAGCATTAATCGAAAAAAAGCGGGCTGAATTAATCCAAGTCGCGATCACGAACGGCTTGAGTTCCTCCGTAGCGATTCGTTACAGCCAGGAGCTTGATCACTTATTAAATGAATATAATCGAACCTACTTAAAAAAAGTATCCTCAGCCACTTACTAGACAATCATGTCTCACTGATGGACATTTGCCTATATAAACACACAAAAAAGCCTGGAATCTACCAGGCTTTTTTCTATTACTGGGCAATATCCTCGTAAGTCAACGTCGCTCCATTTTGCAGCAAAAACATTTTATGATATAAGCCGCGGATGGCAAGGAGCTCTTGGTGCGTGCCCCGCTCGACAATTTCCCCGTTATGCAACACAAGAATTAAATTCGCATCCTGGATGGTTGATAATCGATGGGCAATCGCGATAGTGGTCCGGCCCTTGCGCATTTTAGCGAGCGCCTCTTGAATGGCTTCTTCTGTTTCGGTATCAATATTGGCGGTCGCTTCGTCCAGGACGAGGATTTTCGGATTAGCGGCAATCGTCCGCGCGAAGGCGATCAATTGGCGCTGCCCGCTTGAAAAAGTTGAACCCCTTTCGACCACTTTATGATCATAGCCATCCTCGAGCTTTTCAATAAAAGGATGGGCCTGAACAAACTTAGCGGCCTCGATGACCTCTTCCTCTGAAAGCTTTGTATTATGAAGACGGATATTCTCTTTTACCGTTCCGTAAAACAGGAATGGATCCTGTAACACAAGCCCCATTTTGTCCCGCAGCTCCTCTTTGGAAAAATCGCGAATTGATTCCCCATCGATGTCAATATCTCCGCGCTCAAATTCATAGAATCGCATTAACAGATTAATAATCGAGCTTTTCCCGCTGCCGGTGTGCCCGACAAGCGCCACCGTTTCCCCGGGATTGGCCGTAAACGAAATATTTTTCAATACATCACGCTTGTCATCATAAGAAAAACTAACATTCTTAAATTCAATTTTTCCTGTTTGAATGGCGTAGTGCTTTTCCTCATTCTGCTCCGGTGCCAATTCCTCATGATCCAGCAGGGTAAAGACACGGGAACCGGCAACGATCGCTTGTTGAAAGAGGGAAAGTCTCATCATCATCTGGTTAATCGGCTCGAAGAAACGGTCCAGGTAGTTGATGAATGCATATAAGACACCGATTTCAACTGTATGCTGGAAAGAGGTAATCCCGAAATAATTTAACACAATGATCAAGGCGAACAAATAAATCAGATCAATTGCCGGTCTTAACAATAAGCCGTCAACTTTAATATTCTTCATCCCCGCCTGGTAATGCTGCTGATTGATCACGCCAAACTCGGCACGAAGCCGTTTCTCCTGACGAAACACCTGAATAATCGCCATCCCCTGCAATGATTCACTAAGCTTGGCGTTGAGCTGGCTCAGTCGTTCGCGCATATCCAAATAAAATCGCGAGCTGTATTTTCGGTAAAGATTCATGACCAGGAGGATGATCGGAATAACGACGACACAGTACAAGGCCAATTGGACATTCAAAATAAACATCGTTATAAAAATACCGATTAGTAAACAGCCCGCTTGAATAAAGGTGGCAATAACCGTGACAAACATATCCTTGATCGCTTCCGTGTCATTGGTGACCCGGGACACAATACTTCCAGCAGGTGTCTGATCAAAATACTTCAGTCCGAGCGATTGCACCTTTGTAAAAACATCAACACGCAGCTTCTGGATGATTTTTAAAGCAATTTCCTGGAATTTGACCAATTGGAAAAAGAGCAGAATCGATTTGACCACCTGGATCCCCAAATAAACGGAACCGAGGATCACAAGCGGCTGAAACGCTAATTTTCCGGGGGTTAAATAATCGTCGATAAAAATTTTGACCAAAAGCGGCCCGACAATATCCCCCAGTGTCGTTAACAGCAATAAGCTGAAGGCCCATACGAGTGATTTTTTATGTGCTTTTGTATAGGAAAGCAGCCTAAACAGAATCCTTCGCTGCTCCTTCTCTGAAAACAGGTCTGTTTTTTCCATCTTAGTGACCTCCATGCTCGACCAGCTCCTCAAGCTGCTGGCGTAAATACATTTCCTTATACCATCCGCCTTTGACCATTAATTCCTCGTGGGTCCCTCTTTCGATGATTCTTCCCTCATCCAATACAAGAATTAAATTGGCATGTTGAATGGCACTTAATCGATGTGACGTGATGATAGTGGTTTTCTCTTCGCGATTTTGCCTTAAGGCTGTCAGAATTGCTTCTTCTGTCTTGGCATCAACGGCTGACAACGAATCATCAAGAACTAAGATCTCCGGTTCCATCATTAAGGCACGGGCTATGGAAATTCTTTGTTTCTGTCCGCCCGATAAAGAGACACCTCGTTCCCCCACCACGGTCTGGTACCCATCGGTAAACTGGAGAATATCCTCATGAATATTCGCTAATTTTGCGGCCTGCTCAATATCTGCCAGTTCCTTTTCCGGATTGGTGAAGGCAATATTTTCGGCCACGGTTGCTGAAAACAAGAAATGATCCTGCGGGACGTAGCCAATCGCTTCTCGCAGTTTCTTCATTTGATAGTCTTGAATGGATTTCCCCCCAAACTGGATTTTTCCCTGTTCGATTTCAAATTCACGGATTAACAGCTTTAACAGCGTTGTTTTTCCCGCCCCGGTTTTCCCGACAATTCCGAGCGTTTCTCCTCTTTTCAGCGTGAACGAAATCTCCTTCAATCTGGCCATTGATTCACCTGGATAGGCGAACTCACTGATATCAAAGCTCAAATCCCCGCTCGGCACCTGATTGAGTGCCTCCTCTCGGTCACGGATTTCCACCGGCTCCTTCAGCAGCGCGACAACCCGGTCGTGGGAAGCCCGGCCGCGTTCAACAATATTAAATAACCATCCGAAGGCCAGCATCGGCCAGATTAATAGACCTAAATACGTAGTAAACGAGATTAATTGCCCAATCGTTAATTCGTGGTTCAGCACGTATTTCGCTCCAAATACAATTGCCAGGAAAAATGAGATGCTGATAATAATCGAAATCGTCGGATCATATAAGGAATCAATTTTGGCCACGACAATGTTCTTTTGGACCACATCCTCGGACTGCTTTCGGAAATCCTCGATATCTTCATGTTCCTGCCCAAATGTTTTAATCACTTTAATACCGGTGATGCTTTCCTGAGTTTTATCATTTAAAGAGGAAAAGGCTTCTTGCGCTTTATGAAAGGTGCGATGCAGCATCGTGCCGAACCAGCTGGTCAGCATTGCCATGAACGGCATGGGGATCAAACAGATCAACGTCAGCTTCCAGCTGATGGTAAACGCCATCGCAATGATGACCGATCCACCTGTGGAGAGTGAATCGACGAGAGTTAATACCCCTGTCCCGGCTGTTTCCTGAACCGCCTGCAGGTCATTGGTCGCGTGGGCCATTAAGTCGCCAATTCGCCGTTTTTGATAAAAAGCCGGCGACAGATTGGTGAAGTGTTCGTATAATCGATTTCGCAATATTTTACTAAGCTTCCTGGAGGAACCAAAAATCATGATTCTCCAATAATACCGGAGCACATACATCGCAAGTCCAACCGCAGCCAGTACGATTGTCCATTGAACAATCATCCCTTTTGTCAACGTTCCGTTTTTGATCTGATCCGCGACAATGCCGATCACTTTCGGCGGAACCAGCTGAAGCAGGGCCACAAATAATAGGATCACGACCCCAAATATGTAGGCTCTCTTCTCCTGTTTAAAGAACCATCCTAAATCCAAAAACACCTTCATGATAATTCCCCCAAAATCTCTATCTAACTGTTTAAGTTTTAATTTTAACAAATTTTTTGAAAATATTAAAGATTGCGTTAACACAAAAAACACCCACAAATGTGAGTGCTTCTATAATTAGTTCGCTTTTTTCAAGCTTTCCTTCTTTCTTATAATAATTGTGTGTTAAACCTCCCTGTCGATTTTCAAAATAAAAAGCTGTCTAAAAAATGCACCAACACATATTGAACAGCCTATTACTCCAATGATCGATACAGCTCTAACAAAAAGGAATGGAGAAAAAATGACTTGTAAAGTACCTAATAGGATTAAAATCCCGAACAAAACACATCCAACAATTAACTCCTGTTTCAACTTTTTTCCTTTCATTACCTCACTCCCCCTAAAAAAGCAGTTCCATACATAAATATTATTTTAATGGTTATACTTACCAAGCAAGGGTAAGGTTTTTGGAATACTCCACCTCACCTTTTAGAAAAAAGGAGTTGTGTTTTGTGAAGAAATCCAGATTCTTATTGATCCTGATAATGATTCTTCCCTGGTTTTCCCTTCCACTTCTGGGACGAAGGACATTATACCGGTTTCTCCCATCATCAATATTTATTTGCATCGTGGTAAAAATAACGAACATAATGGCCAAAAAACGAAAATGGTGGCTATTTTATTCCAGTATTCATCCCAAAGTTCCTGGAGATATTCCTTTTATTATTGGTCCTTTTTTTATCGGAACTCTTTGGATTTTAAAAATGACTTTTGGCAGGTTTCCTTTATATATACTGGCAAACTTAATTGTCCATTTTTTATTTGCCTTTCCAGGAATGAAACTTATAAAACGTTTAGATATTTCATCTTTAATAAAAATGAGTCCCATCCAATTAGTAGTCCTACTTGAATTGAGAGCATTTCTTTTATATGGTATTCAATTTGGATTAGAGAAAATGAAGCCATTCTCTTCTAAAAAGAAATTCCGTAAGGCTAGGAAATTATTTTCCTAGCCTTTTTTCCAATTCTTAATACGATCACCATTGATTATAGGCCTTTTATCTATTCATCTAACAAGAAGTTGAATAATAAAATGACAAAAAGGTGGTGATTAACGGTGATTGGACCGTTCATTCTGATCGTGATTGGCATCATATTTTTTATTTTAGGATTTTTCTTTTGGGACACGTATGATTTTTTTGATGCTGCTCCACTTTCCTGGATTATTGGCTTATTAATGATTGCATTTGGTATCATATCTTTCTTTAATCATGACATCTTTAATGTCGTTTTTCATAATTTCTCTGGATTACTGCATTATAAGGGCTAAGTTCGGCGTTAATCCGAAAGGGATTTCGTTTATACAACCAAAAAGGATCGCTACAGCGGTCCCCTCCTCAAGTCTTGTACCTCCAGTTACAACCTTCCGTGAAGGAATTCTACAAAGTTTCATGTGTATTCTACAAAATGGCTCCAATAAACAATTTCTTAACAAAAAAAAGCCACGAATGATCCATTGGGCAAAACCAAACGGACTACCGTAGCCATCATTTTATCCTTATTCACTTTTGGATTGTGCTGCAATTTCCTCTATTAACGCAGGCAGCCAATCGTTCAAATGGGTAAAGGAATAACCAGCCTTTACCGCTTTTGAAGTATCCATTGTCCAGGAAACCGGTATACCGAACGGGGACATATGATTCCGATCTGTCTCCGATTGGACATTAGCTTTCTTTCCGACATTCCGTTCAATTAGGCTTACTAAATGGGCCAATGTGTATTCACCGTCAGAGCAGGCATTAACAGGCCCCTCAATTTCGGATTGTCCCACGAAATAAAGAAATGAAGCAGCTTCATCTGAATTTATGAAGGAAATTTCAGCTTCAGGATTAGGTATTCCTAGCGGCAATCCTTGTTGAATATGTTCAACGTGAAAATGGAGTCGGCGGGTGTAATCATCAGGCCCTAACACAATCGGAAAACGAATCGCTGCTACTGGAAATTTAGCCTTTTGAAAAAAGACCGCTTCGACAAGACGCTTGCCTTCCGCATAGTCAAATTGGGTTGGGAAAGGATCGGGAATCTTGTATGTATTTGTGTCAACCTCCTCTTCCTTTTTGGAAGGCCCGCCGAAATCATAAACACTTAACGATGACGTAACAATATATTTACCCGTGCGTCCAGTAAATAGTTTAACAGCATCCTCCGCCTCTGCCGGGCCAAAACAGATATTATCGTAAACAAGATCATATTTATTGGAACCTAGAACTTTTTCAAGAGCTTGAGGGTCCGTACGATCAGCTTTTAGATGTGTAACGGCATCTCCAAAGGCATCAGGTGTATTTCCTCTCGTTACAATCGTGACGTCCGCTTTTTCCTGAATAAATCGTTCCACTAGCTTTTTTCCAAAAAAACGTGTACCACCCAAAATGAGCACTTTCTTCAACATAAACACTTCCCCTCCAAATACCTTAAAGATTATTAAAATATATTTCCATCATTATTATTCCTTAAATCTCCCCATCATATAAGTATTATAGTAGTTTCCGTCTGAAAGAATTCTATCTTTTTTCATTAAGCCTTCTATTTCAAAACCGAGTCTTTGATACATTTCAATCGCTTTTTCATTTGTTTCCAGAACACCATATAGGACAATTTTTGTAATGCCGCTCTCGTCAGCCCAGGCAATGGTTTCTTTCATGAGATTTTTTCCAATTCCATATCCCCAGAAATCTTTCAAAACCCCTAAACCGAATTCCACTTTATGAGCGAATCGTTTCAATTCATAGCCTTGACATCTTGAATAACCAACCAATCTCCCATCCACTTCGGCAACTAAAAATAGATTTCTTGTATGGTTCGTATCCGTTTCAATTATTTTTTCAAAACCTGCTTGGTCTATGAACGCTTCTCCCTTTTCTCTGTCCATATTTTCGGTTTCTCCATCAATCTGTAATCTCAATTCTGACAATTCTTTTGCATCACTTTTAATCGCAGATCTAATTGTGTAGTTTAATTCCTTAACATTGAAATCTTGATGGTTGGTAATCATGAGCAGCACTCCATCCTTAAGTATAACTTTCTAAAATTTGCATAAAATAATTTACAAATATCTATTGGGTGATTATATGTTTAGTTGGATTTATGACAACATCATCAATACCACTTATACAATTGGAGCTATCATAAGTATTTTGGGCTTATCTTTTTTGATTTTTCTTTCTATATGTATTAAATCACAAAAATGAAAAAACAAAAATTCTTTGCAATATTTAAACAGCACCTGTTATATTTAAAAAGAAACTAACAGGAAGTGTTTATAGGTGAAACAGGCTCTCATAATCGTTGATATGCAAGAGATTTTTTTCAATTATCCAGAAAACTATTTATATTTGAAAGAACAATTAGTTAGTAATATTAACAAGCTAATTAAGCAGGCACATGAAAAAAATATACAAGTTATCTTTATCCAACATACTGATCAAAACGAACAGGATGAACTTTTTGAAGGAAAAAATGACTGGAAACTACATAAAAATTTATTGGTATCCTCTACCGATAAAATTATCAAAAAATCCAAATGGGATTCATTCTATCAAACTGAACTCTTAGATTACTTAAGAACCAATGAAATAGAACAGCTTATATTTGCAGGTGCACAAACTGAGTTTTGTCTCGATACTACCATCAGAGCTGCCTATAGTTTAGGGTATCAAAAAAATCTACTTTTCAAAGAGACGCATAGCACATTAAATGGTGCGATTTTAGATGCAAATGATATTATTAAACATCATGAGTCTATTTGGAATAATAGATTCCTCACTGTGATCAATGGTGAACCAAACCTATAATAATTTAAGGACGGTTATCTACCGTCCTTTTTTTAAAACTCTTTCTAGCTTTAACTCTTCCATCCTTTAGCCCCTTAAAGCTCTTCTGACTTTCCTTGCAAAAGATATTGGATCATCTACAGCTTCGATATTGACGTAAATTAAATTCGGATTATCATGAAGCCACTCATTGTGTATCGATGAGACGATTATTCCTTGTTTAAGAATGGAATCCACAAAATGATCGACTTCTTTTTGCAAGAGTGCAACTCTGCCTAAGCATAATGCTCGTCCAGTTTGACTATCTCTTGATTCAAATGAGAATGAAGAGGTTACTCTGAACCGTTTTCCTAAAATGAGTGCTTGAATTTCAGTACGATTGATTGTTGCGACGCATTTCCCTCCGGCAAATCCCTCTTGTCCTCCGATAATTCTAGCAAACTCTTGACAAATTAATTCATCATTAGACACCAGTTATTCAACTCCTTCCTAGTATTTTTAGGATATGAATAAAAGAGTAGATTCGAAACGGACAAGTATCTATTTTTCAAATAATAATGAAAAAGCTATCGATAACTAAGTACTAAAATCCTATTATTTTGAAATTATTCCAAATATATTGAATTATTAGTCATTATTGAATATGATTAATCAAAAATGACTAGGGTGATGGAAATGAATATAAACAAGAATGATTCCCTTCTCATCAAGCATATTTTAGAGCATTCTTTTGATGAAATCTTTGTTGCCGATGCTTCTGGAATGGTGTTATATACGAGCCAATCTACCGAAACAGTATTTGGAATTCCATGTGAGCAAATTCTTCATCACAATATTTTTGAACTTGAAAAACGAGGTATTTTTTCACCCTCGGTCATTGCAAACGTGTTAAGAACCAATCAGATCGATACACTCATTCAAGAAACGCAACACAATAGAAAACTAATTATCTCTGGCTACCCCATTCATGATGAATCTGGAAATTTAGTAGGAGCCATGAGTGTCGCCAGAGATATGACAGAATTTGAGTATTTGAAAAAAGAAAATGAACAGGTGGCAAAAGCCTTACAGATTTATCAAGAGGAAATTGAAAAATTACAGAATCAACCCCTTATGAGAGATAGAAAAATGGAAAAGGTATTTGAGATTATTTCAAAAGTAGCAAACATTAATGTCACCGTTTTGCTAGAAGGTGAATCAGGGGTAGGTAAAAACCATATTGCCCATGCGATGCATCATATGTCTGAAAGAAAAGATGCTCCATTCATTGAAGTAAACTGTGGGGCTATACCAGAGTCATTATTTGAGTCTGAACTTTTTGGATATGAGGAAGGAGCTTTTACAGGATCCAAAAAAGGCGGAAAAAAGGGATATTTCGAAACCGCAGGTGAAGGAACCCTTTTTCTGGACGAAATTGGTGAACTCCCCATGAACCTTCAAGTGAAATTATTGTCCGTCTTACAAAACCACAGCTTCATGAGAATAGGCGGAACAAAAAAAATTGAGATGAAATGCAGAATCGTTTGTGCGACCAATCAACAATTAGAAAAGATGATTCAAGAAAAGAAATTTAGAGAAGACCTTTACTACCGCATCAATGTCATTAAGATTGAAATTCCGCCGCTTCGAGAACGAAAAGAAGAAATCATTCCGTTAGTTTATGAGATTACCGAACAAGTCAACCAAAAATATAAACTTGAAAAGTATTTTACACCCACGATGGCAGCATGGCTAAGCCAGCAAAGCTGGCCAGGAAATGTCAGAGAATTACGGAACTATATTGAAAAAAAGATGATCACCACTAGCGGGAACGAAATAAACCTTGAGCTGGGAGAAGAGGAACTAAAAATGGATTCCTTTGCTGATTCAGAAAAGGAAATACCGCTAAATGATTATTTAGAAGTATTGGAAAAGGATTATATTGTTCGAATGTATCAAAAATATTCCAGCAGTATCAAACTGGCAGAAAAATTGGGAATCAGTCAATCCACGGCGAATCGCAAAATTCAAAAATATGTCATGCAACGCTAGTCATTTTTGACTACAAGATTGCGCAAAAGCCTTTTTTATGGGTTGGCATGAAAATTGCATCTTTTATAATTGAAGAATCTTAAAGGAGGTAATTTACATGACCAATCAAGATGAAAAACAATTTCTTAATTTGCCTTTTACCGGTATCTGTACGTTTGGAAAATACCCGGTTTGTCCTGATTTAGACCAACTGGATGCAAACGTAGCGGTCATTGGCGTACCCAATGATATGGGCACGCAGTGGAAATCTGGCGCAAGAATGGGTCCAAGAGGAATTCGTGAAGGCTCTACGCTTTATAGCTTTGGCCTAAATGGCGCCTACGATATTGAAAATGACATTATGTATTTGGGACCTAGATGGAAAGTTGTCGATTGCGGCGATGTGGATATGGTGCATGGGGATCTTTTGCAATGTCATGAAAACACCGAAGAAGCGATTCGAAAAATTGTGGAAAAAGGTGCCATGCCAGTCGTTTTAGGCGGGGATCACTCCATCTCCATACCAGTCGGAAAAGGATTAGAGGATTTAGGACCCTTCCATGTTATTCAAATCGATGCCCATTTAGACTGGGCAGATCATCGTTCTGGTCAACGGTATGGCCATGGAAGCAGTATCCGCCGTTTATCGGAAATGGATCATGTTCAGAAAATTTTCCAATTTGGCATTCGTGGAATCAGCAGCAGTACAAAGGAAGATGTTGATGCAGCGAGAGCGTATGGAAGTGTGATTTTATCACCAAGACAGATTCGGAAAATGGGAATCGACAATGTGTTAGAACTCATTCCTGAAGGAGAAAAGTATTATATTACTCTCGATATCGATGGTTTGGATCCATCCGTTGCACCTGGGACTGGGACACCTTCACCAGGCGGATTCATTTACGATGAAGTCAATGAATTGCTAGAAAGAATTGCGAAACGAGGAAACGTGATTGGCTTTGATTTGGTGGAAGTTGCTCCCCCCTATGATCCCGGTGGCATGACAGGTCAAGTAGGGGCACGCCTTGCTTTAGATTTACTCAGCTTTGTGTTAAAAGAAAAAGAGAAATCGGAAGACCGTAATTTGAATAAGGAAGAAATACATCTTTAAGTTCAGTCTCCAAAAATAATTTAGCGGAGGTATGTTAATGAAAATTGAAACGAGAAGTATTGATTTTATTCCTGCAAATGAACGTCATGGTAAAGCAAGAGGGTTATTTTCTGTCTGGTTTGCTGCCAATATGCATATCACCACACTTGTAACAGGAGCACTGTGCGTTACCTTTGGTTTAAATCTATTTTGGAGTGTAATGGCAATTATTGTAGGTAATTTAGTTGGTGCCATTTTTATGGCCTCCCATTCTGCCCAAGGACCAAAGCTTGGGATCCCGCAAATGATTCAAAGCCGGGCACAATTTGGAGTGATTGGTGCGGTCATTCCCCTCATTCTCGTTATCTTTATGTATTTAGGGTTCTTTGCCAGCAGTGGATTGTTAGGCGCTCAGGTTTTGAGCAGTACATTAAACCTAAATTTAACCTGGAGCATTATTATTCTAAATGTGATCACCTTCACCGTCACGATGATTGGCCATGACTTGATTCATAAAATCCAAAAATACTTAACATGGTTGTTTTTCCTTGTTTTTATCGTTGCGACAGTCATTGTTTTTCAATTGCCAGTTCCCGCTGGAAGCTGGTCCCCAGCACACTTTAACCTTGCGACCTTCCTGTTAAGTGTCAGTGTGGTCGCTACTTGGCAGATTTCTTATGCACCCTATGTTGCGGACTATTCACGGTATTTGCCGGTTGATACGAATTATTCAAAAACATTCTGGTATACGTATGCTGGGTCCGTCTTAGGAACGGTTTGGATGATGCTTTTGGGAGTTCTATTGACTACAGCCATTCCAAATTACTTGAGTGCTTCCGGTGCAAATCTCGCCCATCAGTTTGGTAGCTTCTCAATCATTATGTTTGCAACCATCCTCTTTGGACAGCTATCCATCAACTCATTTAATTTATATGGCGCCTTTATGTCCACTGTCACGACTGTAGAGCCTTTTTCAAAAGTGAAAGTTACCCCTAAAGTCAGAATGGCTTTTGTTGCCGTAATCGCAGCCATTGGCACTTTGTTATCTATTTTAGGACAAGGAAATTTCTTATCGCATTTTATCGACTTTATTTTATTCATCAGTTACTTCTTAATTCCTTGGACAGCCATTAACCTCATTGATTTTTACGTACTGCGCCACGGAGAATATAGTATTAAAGATATCTTTGATTTAAATGGCAAGTACGGGAAAATAAACAAGATTACTTCTATCTCTTATATCATTTCCGTCATCGCTGAAATTCCATTTATGAATACCTCTCTCTATGTCGGTCCCGGTGCCAAAGCAATGGGCGGTGCCGATGTTGCTTGGATTTTAGGAATCATCGTTCCATCCGTCCTCTATTATGTCATGATGAAAAGAAAATTGGAGGATCCAGCTCAAAACTCCATCCATTTTGAAGATAGTGAAACATCACAAATCTAGTTTATTAAAACTAAATTCTATGAAAAAGCAAAACAACCCAATTTTTGAATTATTTTTAAGATCCAAAAATTGGGTTTTTTACCCTATTATTCTTTTTTCTTTCTTTTTCGTCTTCTGTTTAACCGTATAAACGCTTAAATAACGTTATGCAAAATTTCCCGTGTGTGCCAGCAGGTACATTAACATTAAGAGAGGCAGGGTTATTTACTGATACCGAAATAGAGTTTCCTGGTGATATGCCATTTGCGCCACCAATTGGGACAGCAAAACCAGAAGTGTCAGTAACTGTTGCAGTGATCGGTTCGGTTCCCGCATTGAAAATTTCAAAGGTTCCTTGAAAATAATCATTCTCCGGCGTAGGAGCCTGCCACACAGGAAATTCAGAAAGAGGCCCCTGCAAATTTCCACAAATTTTTTCTTGAAACACGACTGCATTTGGGCAGCAGCAACAATTAGAGTTAGACCCAGATCCACACATTTAACATTTCCCCTTTTATAAGATTGTTTATTCGAATACTCGTTTGTATAACGTGATACACCATTTCCCATGAGTTCCTGGTACCGCACCAGGAAAATCGGTCGTTTGAATGATGAAATTAGTCGGATTATTCACTGATATAGACTGGGAAGTCCCTCGTGGAACGTTAAAAGGCGGGGTAGGAAGATTATTAACAGTGAATAAGACCGGCCCATTACCCGCATTAAAAACCTCAAAAGTACCTTGAATATAGTCATTCACACCAGGTGCTTGCCACACTATCTCATTAATATCCCTAAAATTCCCACAAATTTGCTCTTGTAAAATGACAGCATTTGGACAACAACAATCGTTTCCTTGAGACCCACACATTAATCCCACACCCTTTTTTATGATAGAATGATAGTTTGTCAATTATAATTAATGCAGCTTATATAAACTTGTATAGGATAATGGCCAAATTTTAAGTAAAAAGGCTCAATTTCCACGTGCCTAATTTTAAATGGGATAAACCCAAAATCCATACCTTATGAACAACAGAAGCATAAGGTATAAAAGCCGTGCTTGGAAAGGAGTTATAAAGTCAGTGAGTTGTAACCACCATTCAGCCAATTGCATTTGTCATACATTAAAAGGCATCGTCCTAGCACAATCCTCAAGAAAAAAGGATGATCACATTCTTTGTCATGATTTTCATTCACCATTGGAGGTGATAACCAATATTGATACAATTCCCATCATGCTTCTATGCAAAGGTACTTGTGATTTTTTTATTGGTTCAGGCGTTTTTCATGCTCACGAGGCTATTGAATGTTTTAAAACACCTGTATTTCGTGTATCAAAGGTCATTGAAGATGATCATGATCAATGCTGTGTCGAGCTGGAGCTCTTACAACCCCAGGGCAAAAACGGAGGAATCCCTTCCTGCCCCAATCATGATGTCTGCAGTTTCTTTTCAGACAAAAAAATCGAAAAATTCATAAGGACAGGTGTTTGTATCGTTGTTGATGTTGGATGCTTCTGCGGTATCGAATGTCTTCCACCAGTGAAGGCTCACTGTGAAACACCTGTTTCATGTCCACCTAAAACAACAACAACTCATCATAGAGAGGAAAAGATCATTAAAGAGGAAATTTGCGGTAACTTTGGTCCTGGAAAACAGATAGTTTGGGAAGCAATATCAGTAGATAACATCCATGGAACATTTCAAATTTTTAATTCTGTAAATAGCACTTCACCTGTAGAAGGTTTTGTTGATGGAAGTAACCCAGTCATCTTCCCGGCTGTCCCACCCGGTTCAACCCTTTCCAGGTCTACTACTTTTCCTAAATCTTTTACCATTGAAGCACCAACTGGATCGAGCGGAAAATATTGCATCATTTTTACGAAAATCATTTCAATGAATCAGCCTTGTAAGGATTGGGAGTAAATGAAGATAAAAAAACGCTTAAATAAGCTAAAAAGCTAATGGAGAAAATTTGGTTTTCCCCATTAGCTTTTTTATATGTAACTCTATATCAGAATCGTTACAATTGGAAGGTCCTTGTTTGTGCCCCGCCATAGGTATAAAGACTAAAGGTAAAAAGATGGATTTACTTTCCTTTTTCATATCTTAAAATACATATTATGATATTTAGTTTACAAGTTCATTACAGAGATGCGTCTCGGGAAAGTGCTTCCTAGTTTCGCTCCTCTATACTTTATACGAAGGAAAGGGTTACTAGCCCCTTCATCTATAGGACTAAAAAGGAGTAAAGAAAATGAAGATTGCTAAAATAGAAAGGGAAATTAGATTGAAGGAATTTACTGTTTGCTATACTTTTGATAATGAGATCATAACTGAAAAAGTGATCAAAGAATTTGATGTGAAAAAAGAAGACGTTGAACGAGCAATTATAGAAAGGATGGAACGTTACAAATTCTTTCATGTGGAAAATGAACAAGGAAATTTTATGATAAATTCATATTTAGTGCGTTATGTGCAGATTACAAATGAAAAGATTTTAGTCTAAGAAAATAAACACAGAACCTTCAATCCAAAGGTTCTGTGTTTTAGAATTAACTATTAACAATTTCTTTTTCGCTTAGGCCAAGTGTCTCTGCTGTTGATTGATAAATTTTTTGGAAAATCGCTGGGTTTTCCACTAATGACATGCCATAACTAGGGACCATTTCCATTAGTTTCGATTCCCACTCATCAAAATGTTGTCCGAAGCATTTTTCTAATACCTCAAGCATAACGTGTACGGCAGTAGATGCTCCCGGTGAAGCGCCTAGTAATGCAGCGACCGAGCCGTCAGCGGCTGTAATCACTTCTGTACCAAATTGAAGAGTGCCTTTACCGCCTGCCTCCGTATCTTTGATTACTTGCACGCGTTGGCCGGCTACTACGATATCCCAATCCTCGCTTTTAGCATTCGGAACAAATTCACGCAACTCTTCGATCCGTTGTTCTTTCGATAACATCACTTGTTGGATCAGGTATTTTGTCAATGGCATGTTTTTTGCACCTGCCGCTAACATCGTGAGGACATTATTCGGTTTTACCGAACCAATTAAATCCATATTTGAACCCGTTTTTAAGAACTTTGGTGAGAAGCCGGCAAACGGTCCAAACAGCAACGATTTTTTGTTGTCGATAAATCGTGTATCCAGATGCGGCACAGACATTGGAGGTGCACCAACCTTCGCTTTACCGTATACTTTGGCATGATGCTGCTCTACCACTTCCGGATTGTTACAAACCAAAAATAGTCCGCTTACTGGGAATCCTCCAATATGTTTTGACTCAGGAATACCCGTTTTTTGTAGTAAAGGTAGACTTCCGCCTCCTCCACCGATGAATACGAATTTTGCCGTATGGGTTTCAATTTTACCACTTTTGATATCTTGCACCCTTACTTCCCATAAGCCTTCGCTATTGCGTTTAATATCCTCGACACTATGCTTATAATTAATTTCTACATCATTTCTCTCTAAGTGGTCAAACAACATGCGTGTTAACGCACCGAAATTGACATCCGTTCCATATTCAACTTTTGTTGCCGCGATCGGTTCGTTCGATGTCCGTCCTTCCATGATAAGCGGAATCCATTCCTTCAGTTTTTCAGGATCATCCGAAAATTCCATCCCTTGAAAAAGAAGGTTTTCTGAAAGCGCTTTAAAACGTTTATTCAAAAACGATACATTTTTTTCCCCTTGAACAAAACTCATATGAGGTATTGGCGTAATAAAGTCCTGCGGATTACGAATTAAATTTCTATTTACTAAATAAGACCAAAACTGTCTTGATAGCTGAAACTGTTCATTTATTTTTACCGCTTTACTAATATCGATAGATCCGTCAGATTTTTCCGACGTATAATTTAATTCACACAATGCTGAATGGCCCGTACCCGCATTATTCCACTCGTTCGAGCTTTCTTCTCCAGCACTTGCTAGTTTTTCAAATACTTTAATCTCCCATTTCGGTGATAACTCTTTCAATAAAGACCCCAATGTCGCACTCATGATTCCAGCACCAATTAAGATAACGTCTGTTTTAGTTTTTGTGTTGATCATAATTACCAACCTTTTCCCCTATAATTTGCAAAAAAGATGCAGGCGCCACTCAAGGTTAAGGCAATGCCTAATCACACACCTTTTCTGTTTTAAAACCAAAGAGTATTTCATATATTTAATAGTTTTAATTATTACTATTACAATAATAATTATATGATAATTATAAGCTATTTAAAAGCAGGTAAAAAGTGAGAAGTCTTCCAAATGATCAAAAAAACAAAAAAAAATCAAAGTCTTCCCCAGCTTTTTGCAGGTAAAGCTTTGATTTAATAGGAAGATTAATCATTTAGCTTAGAATTTTTTAAAAGCAACCTTTGGTTAAACAAGAAAATATTTGAATTATTTCAAATAAAAAACCACCTTTCCTCAGAAAAGTGGTATTAGTTTTAAAAAGGAAGATTGAAGCAATTATTTCATAAATCAGAATTCAGTTTTTAGAAGGTTGCTCATTCTCAAAACATCTATAATTGCTCATAACCAATTGAAAAAAGGCTTAAATCTCCAATTTTATTTACCTTGTTGTTTGTTCATGGCGTTAAGCATTTGGTTGATCTTCTTCTGCGAAGGCTTCATACCCATTTGCATCATCATCATTTTTAACATTTGCTCATTGATTGGCGGATTTTTCTTTAAGTAAGTCATCATATACCTACGTGCAATGAAAAATCCTAGTGCTACACCAGCTCGTTTTTGCCAATTTATTACCAAATTTTCAATCACATTTTCTTTGAGAAAAGTTAACCATATTTTTGTACAGTTTGTCAAGGAGAGTTTACCCTGGTTAATAGATTCTGGTTAAACCTTCACCCTATTTTCGGGTTTAAAATTGGTGAAAAAAAGGTTGAAGTTTTCCGTATGAATTTTTGATTAATTTCAACCTGATTGTGGGAGTTGTACTGCTACTTCACAATCAAAAAATAGTTTTTTAAAAAATGTTAAATCCACGCCTCTACCTAGCACAAAAGACACCCTTTTCGAGAGCCTTGAGTATATACTTTTTTTAGTTATTCCTATCCACTCACTTGAGCATTAGTTAAGTAAGTACCTTCTATATTACTTACAAAATCGGTTATAGCCTTTATTGATGTTTCATTTTCAATTGACATATAATCCCTTCTCTTTTGAAATTTAAGATGATAATCTTTTTTATCTTTTCTTTAATTCTTGTAAACCGAAGAACGGGAACACCTGTCATTTTGGTTATTCCATTGGTACATAATACGATTTAATGTTAACTTAATACTGCTTCTTTAACTGTATAGGCTTCTTGTAATACAGCATTCATTAGTTTTTCACTTTCTTGCTTGGATTGTTCAATATTTTTCTCTAGTTCATCACAAAGTTCAATTAAATTATTCACTTTTTCAACTATACGTTTTTGTTCCTCTACAGGTGGAATTGGAACTATAGTAGTGCCTAGATTTTTCTGATTTATTGTATTTTGACCAGCCGTTGTTGTGATTTTGTTCGATAGTTGTTGTCGAATTAAATTGGAATTAAACATGTACCAAAAATAGTTCACATCAATTGATTCTGGTAGAATACCGAACATCAAATGGTCACAATATGCAACTGGAATGTCTTCTTGATATAAAACTGCTTTACCAACTAAATCAAAACTACCATTAACCCGAACGAATAATAACCCTTGGTTATCAACTTTATAAGTTTCAAATTCTTCTGATGTTAGCATTATTCTTCGACAGTTTCGTAAAGAAACTTTACTATCTTTAATATCAGCTAATCTTAATACAATCTGTTCTTCTCCTTTTGTTCCTTTACGCTTAGAAATACCATTTTTCACTGACAATACATCACTAAACCTTGCCCATTCCCATCCTTTAGGTAAATCAAACGGCTTCTCTTCATCTGTAATTTGTGGTAATGGTTTTTCTTTTTTTATTTTCTTATCTTCAATTAATTTTTCTTTTTCTTTTTTAATTTTTTCTAACAAAACACTCGCTGGTTCGTCAGTTGACACCTGTTTGGCTAACTTACCCTGTATAACCAGGCTCAGAAGGCTGTTACGTAACAATTCGATGTCCTTTATGGTATTGCAAAAATACTCCATATTTTTAACCACAAACTGTAGGTCTTCTTTTTGGGAAGGATTATTATTGTCCTGTATTCTTGTAAACACACTCTTATTCATAGCCGAAGAAATCCTTTCTTTTTGCTCAATCTCCTCCTTCAGACCATCACAGACCGCAAACAGTTCCTGAATTTTCTTCACTATTCGTAGTTGTTCTTTATATGGGGATAGCGGAAATATAGAATGAATGATTTTTGCCCTTGATATATTGGGCTGTGCTCCGCCAGCTCCCTGGTTTCTAAAGTCCTCCCTTTGAGAAAGAAGGTAATAGAAGAGGTATTGATTAAAGACACCTTCATATGGCGTGCATGCACAACAAGCCTGATTCGTAGTAGCTTCAATCTCTAAAATGCCGAGTTTCCCTATAGTGGCTCCATACATAGCGATAAGAACATCACCAGGCTTATTCAATCGGAGTGATACCTTTGATAAGGCTAATTCTGTTATCGTCTCTTCGGAAGAACCGATATATCCATCATTTAATTCCCCTGTTTTTAACCATGGTATTGTCCCGTTGTAAAATTCAGGATTACTTCTACTTGGTGTAGCACCTGCTCCCCAGTCTCCGATTCCCCCTAAACGCACCCATTTCCAATGCGCTGGTATCTCATAGGGATGCTCCTCTTGTGTAACAGGTGGCATAGGCTTTTCACGTCTTATCTTCTTCTCCTCAACAAGTAGTTTTTTCTCTTCCTCTATTTCTTGTAACAGCATAGTCACAGGCTCATCATTTGGGTCTAGTGTTACCAACTTCCCTTGAAAGGCAAATTGTAAAATGAGTTGCTTCAACTGCTCCACAGCGACTCCTGTTACAACTGCTTCATGAAGGTATTGTAATAAGGCTTCCATGCTTACACTCCTTTCACAATAGCAGATAATTCTTCAACAAGACGTTGCTTTGTAGCCCTAACTCGTTCCACAGATTCTTGATACTTCTTTAAAGCAACTGAAGGGTTTAACAACTGGACCTCTTCAGAATTAGGGTTCTTTATGTCCAAGTTATAATTTCGACCCTTAATCTCATCAATGGATACCTTCCACGCGTACCGATTTTCTTCTCTATAATTCCACCATGCACACTCTGCATCAAATTCTTCTAATTTAATCGGTTTTGTTTTTGTATAATTTTTATAGCCTTCCGGTAATTGATGTTCATAAAACCACACTTCTTTTGTCGGGTCAGTTTTATCAAAAAATAATAAATTTGTTGCGATTCCCGTATATGGGGCAAAGACACCTTTTGGCAAACGAACAATAGTGTGTAGATTAAATTCTTTAAGGAGTTTCTCTTTAATATTTCGCTTTACACCTTCTGTTCCGAACAGGAAACCATCTGGTAATACTACACCAGCTTTTCCGTTTTTTTTCAATCGTTCCATGATAAGAACCATAAATAAATCTGCTGTTTCTGAAGTTTGAAATTCCTTTTTAAAATTATTTTGAACAGATTTTTCTTCTACCCCACCAAATGGTGGATTCATTCCAATCTTATCTACTTTTTGGTCATCTGAAATATCACGAGTATCTATTTCTAATGAGTTATCACGTTTGATTTTAGGGGCATCTACACCATGTAAAATTAAATTTGTGACAGCCAATGAATTTGGCATTGGTTTTTTTTCAATACCAATTAATCCATTAAATACAGACTCCTCCCCACCTGTACGTTTATACTCTGGTTGTTTTTTCATATATTCAAGAGCACAAGTTAAAAATCCACCTGTACCACATGCAAAGTCAGCAAATGTTTCCCCTACTTTTGGGTCCAACATTTCAACAATAAACTCAGTAACCGCTCGTGGTGTGTAATATTCACCACTGTTTCCAGCAGACTGCAGGTCTCTTAAGATTGTTTCATAAACATCATTGAATGCGTGACGCTCTTCATATGACCCAAAATCAATTTTTTCAATTATATCTATTACTTGTCGAATTAAAGTGCCGTTCTTCATATAGTTATAAGCATCTTCAAAGACGTATTTGACTAAAGCTGAACGTTCTTCTGTATGTTCATCAATTTCCAGTTCTTTTAAAGTAGGAAATAATTTCTCGTTTATAAAGTCTACAAGTTCATCACCTGTAATGGCTTGTCCTGTCTCTTCATCTGCTTTCGCCCAATTACGCCATTTTAGTCCTTCTGGAATAATTGAAACATAATCATCTTCAAATACTTCCCATTCTTCTTCTTCTTTAGCATCATATATTTTAAGAAATAACATCCAAACTAATTGGGAAATACGCTGTGCATCTCCATCAACTCCTGGGTCTTGTCGCATTATATCTTGTATAGATTTAACAAAAGTTGTAATTGTCACTTTTACTGACCTCCTACTTAATAACAATATTCATAGTATATCATTATAATTTCCATACAAATATCCCAAAAAAAATTGGAACCCACGTTTTAAATCAACATGAGGTCCAACTGCAATTTAACTAATATCATACAGCTCTTTTTCAAGTTCCCTTATCGCTTTATTCCAACCAATTTTTCCGCCAAATGCTTGGATTAAATCTTTTGGCTTTCCTATTTCTTGGAATGGCTCAAGTCGAAGCACTTTGACATCATCAAGATTATAAACGCCTTCATTCATATATTTTATTAATAAGTTATCTAGGACTTTTTGTGCCACTTCTGAATATTTACCGAAGTAATTTCGTTTTTTAATGTTGTTTGCTCGTTCTTTTCTTGTCAACGGCTTCATGTCATAAGCAATATGACAAATCAAGTCAAAGTCATCTACTTCATTCAGACCTGTTTCTTCACGCAAAGCATCTAAAATAACGCCATGCTCCTTTAATTCTTCGATAATTGCTTCCTTACGTTCTTCCGAGTTCCAACGCCTTAAAAATTCATTTAAGTCAGCAAATTCTTCTTTTATATTGCGTTTTGAATAATCTATTAGAGATTCTGTAACTAATTTGCCGTCTTTATCATAGTATTGAACTCGCTCATGAATTAATAATACTTCAACATCGTTGACATAAACTTTCCTTTTTGGCGGATTCCCCTCTACACCGCCCCTAGGTTTTCCTCTACCACCTTTGTTACCACCTTCATCTGGTGGTATTGGGTCACCATCAAAATCTGGGTCAGCAAATTTACTAGACGCATCTCGGAAATCCAGCAGATTAAAATACAGCTTATCATGTTTTTCGTTAATTCTAGTTCCTCGACCTATAATTTGTTTAAACTCAATCATAGATTCAATTCGGGAATCAATAGCAATAACTTTACAAGTCTTTGCATCTACTCCAGTTGTAAGCAATTTTGATGTTGTTACAATTGTTGGATATTTACTATTAGGGTCTATGAAATTATCGAGTTGTGCTTTGCCTTCGTTATCATCACCTGTAACCCTCATAACATATCTGGAATCTTCTTTAACTAAATCACTATTTTCATTAACTAATGCTTGGCGCATACGTTCGGCATGTTCAATATCAATACAAAATACGATTGTTTTCATGAACCTGTCATGTTTTTTTAGAAAGTCTGATATAACTTTAGAAACTAACTCTGTACGTTGTTCTAAAACTAAATTGGTGTCAAAATCTTTAGTATTATAAATACGGTCTTCGATAATATATCCTTCTTTATCTAGTTGACCTTTCTTTGGTCTAAAGCCCATTAAATCTTTATCTAATCCATAACGATAAACTTTATATGGGGCAAGAAAACCATCCTCAATACCTTGCTTTAATGAATATGTGTAAACTGGCTCTCCAAAATATCCGATGTTCGAAACACTAGTTGTTTCTTTTGGTGTCGCCGTAAGTCCTACTTGTATAGCATCTGAGAAATATTCGATAATTTCTCTCCATTGGGAATCCTCTTTTGCTGACCCACGATGACACTCATCAATAACAATTAAATCAAAAAAGGATGGAGAAACATGTTTGTAAATTTTATCCGTTTCATCTGGTCCTGTTAATGCTTGATACAAGCCTAAATACACTTCATAGCTTGTATTTATTGTACGATTTTGTATTTTTGTCATTACTTTCTTGAAAGGTTTAAAATCTTGATTCATTGTTTGGTCAACTAAAATATTACGGTCTGCTAAAAAAAGAATACGTTTTGCTTTTCTCGCCTTCCATAATCGGTAAATGATTTGAAAAGCAGTAAATGTCTTACCCGTACCCGTTGCCATTACTAACAATATTCTGTTTTGCCCCTTAGCCACTGCTTTAATCGTTTCATTAACTGCGTTCATTTGATAATATCGGGGAGTTTTATCACCTAGCTGAAAATAATATGGTTCAGTCATTAATTCTTCTTCTTGATTATCAATTTTGTTATGTTGCTTAAACCGTTTCCATAGTTGGTCAGGACTCGGTAATTCGTTAAGACCTATTTGACGTTCTTGACCAGTTAAAAGGTCATGTTCAAGAAATCCATCACCGTTAGAAGAATAAACAAAAGGAACATTTAGCATTTCACCATAACCTATTGCCTGTTGAATGCCATGACCAATAGAATGGTTATTATCCTTTGCCTCGATTATTGCAATTGGTAGGTTGGCTTTGTAAAATAAAACATAATCCGCTCGTTTTTTAGTTCCTCTAGTTACAAGGCTCCCACGTACAATAATTCTTCCATCTGTAATTTGATACTCTTCACGAATTTGCCTATGTAAATCCCAGCCAGCGTTCACAATTGCTGGTGTAATAAATTTAGTGCATATATCCCGTTCTGTCATTTTAGATTTATCCATTCAAATATCACCTCCACAGACCTTCTAGCCATTTTATATTTATTTCAACTTTAACATACATATTAACCTTAGTATTGACAATAGCAGAAGTAAAATAGATGCTTTTTACAGTTTTTTCCTTATTACTTCATTATGTTTTTTACACTTCCAGTAATAAGCCATTTGACCCTAACCATCTATAAGTCATTTTCCTCATTTTACCTTAAATATCAATCTATATGAATACTTTTTAGAAAATCCTATCAAAACTAAGTTCTGTTAAGAAAAACTTTGTCCTTTATCGAAATTTGTTAGATAATAGAAATTGGTAGGAATATTGGATTAAGTAACTCTTCACTCATTTTGGGAGATGAGGTGAATTTCAATTGGACATTAGTGAAGAAGAATATTTTCAGGAAAGATTAGACGACCAAATCAACTGGTATGACAGCAAGAGTAGTCGTTCCCAAAAGTTATATAAACGTCTTAAAGGTATAGTTATAGTTCTATCAGCTTCTATTCCACTATTTGTAGGTTTTATCAAGGATTTTAAATTTTGGGAAACCGTCGTCAGTGCTATAGGAGTAATTATTGTAGTAATAGAAGGTTGGTTGGGTTTAACTAAGTACCATGAACATTGGATTGAATACAGAAGCATTTGTGAAACGTTAAGACATGAAAAATATATGTATTTAACTAGAACAGGTGTATATGACATTGAAAATCCATTTAAGGTACTTGTTGAGCGAATCGAAAGTATCATATCCAGAGAAAATGTAAATTGGGCTAGTCTAAATAATAATCAAAATGGAGGAGAATAAAAATGGCAAAAAAGGTCTTTGTTAGTTATCATTCTGCAGAAGAGGATACAAGACATAAAAATTTATTAGTAGCATGGTCTGCAAACGATAATGGTTATTTCGATATTAAATTTGATGACACTTCTGTTGGTGTGTCGATTAATTCAACAAATGCAACTTATATCAAAAGTGTAATCAAAGGGAAAATATCAGGAAGTACGGTATTTCTCTGCCTTATTGGGAAAAACACTCATAAAAGTGATTGGGTTAAATGGGAAATAGACAAAGCAATTGAATTAAAGAAAAAAATAGTTGCCGTAAAAATTCAAAAATCCTATACTTCACCTTCTAATATTCTGGGTATAGGTGCAAGTTGGGCACAAAGCTTTACTTATGACTCAATAAAAAATGCTCTAAACAGCTAAAATTTTATTACTCTACAGGTTCATAAGTTTTTTCAAATATGTCTGGTTTAACAGGGTATTTCTCTCCATTAATACCCTTTACTATCCAGTCACCTGGCGAGGCTATCATTGTACCTTCTAGTGTTTCAATTTCAACTTCTTCAAACACTTGATAAGCTTCAACGATAACAGGTTTCTTTACAAATTTTCTTGGAGAACACATTGACAAACACCTCTTTCCTTGATTTCTACTAGTGTGAAACGAAAAGGAGGAAGATGTTTTTATCTTTTCCCCTTCATTTTATTCAACGAGTTATTTCTTTGACCGTGACATTATTCTTTCAAAAGATAATATGTCACTTATCATGTTCAACCAATTCCATTATTTCACTCACATTTTGAGAAACAATGAGATTATTTTGAATTTGTCTCGATTAATGTTAATTCCATACATATAGTAAGTCTTTATTTTATCGGTACACCACTTCGGGCGACCTTTATAAACTCCACTCTCCTTGGCTAGAGCAAAGCCTTCTGCTTGTCTTTCCTAAATCGTATCCGTTTCAAACTCTATGATGCCGCTCAGAACTGTAATCATTAATTCTCCAATGGATGTAAACGTATCTGATTTTTCCTTACCCATGTTCAGAGCAATCAGATTCAAACAGCACGCATTTAACAGCTTGATTGTGCTAAGAGCTTCTTTGGTACTTCTAGCAAATCTCTCTAGCTTCGTAACAACAATTGTGTCACCAAATACACTCATAAGCAACTTCTTATACTGCTCTCCATATATGTAACAAGATATGCATTAGCAAGCAATATTGATTCTTCTTATGTATTTCCGCCCTATAGGGCTTTTAAATCGGTATACATTTTCCGCCTATGCAATTACCTATCAAATAACGTATCATATCTAATGCTTTATAATAATCTTCTCCCTCGGCTTATTGAGTTATCTTGTTCATGGCGAGGTTAGAAGATTGTACCGCTTTAGCGGAACACATTAGTTTAATTAGATTGCATTAGCAAGATGTATGCAATATGATTATTTCCATATTTTCCAATTTTCGATGAATATCTTATTTATGGATATTAAAGTAATGTTCTCCCCGCTTATAATAAATCTCTGATGGATAACATTAAAACCACTAATCCATCAATCGTTATTGCTTGGTGATGATGGAAAAGTGGTTTGTATGTATGTATGTATTAAGTTATATTTCATGAACAGCAAGTAACTAAGAATGAGTTATATTTAACAAAGAATAAGAACATTTTTTTCTCTAAAGATGCTCAATCCGTTGGGAGAGTAGGGATAAAGGCTGTTTTGGAAGGGTGCAAAAAAGACACCTAATTAACCAAAAAGGGTGCAAAAAGGACACCTATTTTTTGGGGGAGTATGGAGAGGAAGCAAACATAGCTTTCAATGTTTCATCAGGATAGCCTTTTTTACGATAAAAAACATATGGATTCAGTGTGATAAATGTATTCCTTCTGTCCTCTCGAACTGTTTCAACAACTATTTTACTTTTTCTTAATTTTGAAAGTAGTTCTACTACCTTTTTCTCTTCCATATCCACTTTTTCAGCAATACACTTTACATTTAGGAACTCAATTTTCTCAGGCTCAATCTCAAAAGGATTGTTACAAATCATGTTAGTTCTTAGATGAACATAAGGCAACAGTATATATAAGAATCCTAGTTCGTTAGCTTTAAGTGTCTCACATAGTTTCTTTAGAGTAGTACTGAATAGTTTAATTACCTTTTGGTCATGTGCCTGTCCTTTGAAATGATACTTAGGATTGATAAGATACTTACCATCAACAAACTCTAAGATACCATTATCCTCTAGAGCCTTGCATAATCGTTTGTTTACATCTTTTGATATACCTAATACATTATGTATTTCTACCTTCTTTGTTACTGCCTTTCCTTCCTTATCGTGTAGAAATCCTGTCTCTAAATCAATGAAACATTGCAAATGTAATAGATAGCCTAGATGAACATTTGATAAACTTGAAATTACTTCTGGTAGGCTTACCATATGGGCAAAAGTAAAGTATCGTGTATCCTTATTCTTTTCTAACTGCTTTTTGTATCCTTCTACTTGTGCCTTACTTGTTACAGTGTGTGTTAATGGATTTACTAATAATCTTAAATCTCCATTTTCATTCAAAACTTGTTCAATTGCTTCCATTTTACTAATCTCCTTTATATTTTAATTGTTGAATCTATATGAACATTGCCCTCTATTGCTAGAGGACAATGGAGTTTTAATATAGAATCCTTTCATATTCCTTGCATATGTCAGCATTCTCAGCCATTTCTCTGTCCAAAATTTCTCGTAAAACTTGAGACTTATTTAATCCTGATATAACCGCTATCAATGCAAGATATTTCAAGTGTGTTTCCTCTAAATAGAGACATGTAGCCTTAGTTTCCATAACCGATAACCTCCCTTTCAAATTGCGTTAATGCTTTTTTTATTTGTTCTCTTACTGTTTTAAGTGTCTCAACTTCATATCCACTAGAAGCTAGATTCCTAATTATTGAATCTAAACATTCAATCTCAATCACCTTGAAAATCCTTCCTTCATTCCGATAATGTGCAAAATGCCCACGAATAGCGGAATTGTAGCTTAAATCTTCTACTAGTTTGTTTAGATTTACATTTAAAGCAGTAGCAAAACTAGATAAGTCTAAATAATAGCCACGCTGAAAATGCTTAATCACTGACATCCTTTCCTTGCCTTTTACTAGTTCGATTCCATATTGTTCATATTTCAATGAAACTTCAATTTCTGTATTAAACATGTGATTACACCTCATTCCTTATTAATTTAAACGTGTGACGAAAGGTAGTGACCAGCTACCCTTCATCTAGCATTTGATAATGACTTAAAATGATTTGTATGGAGGAGTTTAGTAAAATGTAGAGATATGAGAATGGAAGAGTTCCTCACATCTCTGTATCTTAAACTTATTTCAGTAAGCAATATTATGCGGTCACCTTCATTGGCATATAACTATATTGCCTTACATGAATATATTTACGGATTGAGACTAACATTTTGTCACTTTAATACGTTGGAATGTTTTCGTTTTGGTTTCATAACTTAAAAGTATTGACACCGTTTTGTTGAAGTAGTAATATCAATGTATCATCAGGTGTCATAACTTAGTGTTATAAATACAATAAAAAAAGAGGTGTTTTGAATGAAATATGGCTACGCTAGAGTAAGCACATTAGCACAAGATTTAGAATCGCAGTTGCAAGCATTGGAGAATGAAGGATGTGAAAAAGTCTATTCTGAAAAATTTACTGGAACGAAAAAAGATAGACCCGAGTTTCAAGAATTGCTTTCAATCCTAAAAGATAGTGATACACTAGTTGTCACAAAGTTAGACCGCTTTGCACGTTCAGTAAGTGACGCAATACAGATTGTTAAAGGATTGTTTGAAAGAGGTGTGAAAGTCCACGTTCTGAATATGGGCTTAGTTGAAAATACACCAACAGGCAGACTGATATTCACGATTATGAGTGCATTTGCAGAGTTTGAGAGAGATATGATTGTGGAACGGACACAAGAAGGAAAAGCCATTGCTAAACAACGTGATGACTTTAGAGAAGGCAGACCAAACAAATTCAGTAAGAAACAAATTGAACATGCCTTGCAGTTACTTGAAAGCAACTCATACAAACAAGTCGAATCAATGACAGGCATTAGCAAAAGCACTTTAATAAGAGCAGCTAAACAAAGGAGTGTTTTATAACACTCTTTTTTCTTATAACAAGGATTATGGGATTAGGAGATTAATATTAGTTGTTCAAAATTAGTTTTTTAGGGTGGTAATCAGTGACCATCCGGATATGGTGAAAAAAATTCCGCGCGGCTATATGCTTAGGGTAATTTAGTCCTGCTTGTCTAGGTGTTCTAGTAAATGATGTTGGACTATCCTAGTTAGGACTATAACGCCCAAATTACTTAAAATTTTAGTAATAACCTGTGATGGACATTCCTCAACCTTCCAAAACTAATATCATTTTTACTCTTTCCGCACGTGCAAGGGGCGGGGGGATATTCAAAAACCATTTTCCTCTTTTTCTAAAAAGTAATTAACGCACCCTAATACATATATTATCTGGTTTTTAGGTTTATTGGTAAATTATGTATAAGACTCAATCATCCTTCTATTTTTGCCCGTATGTAGATGTATATTAAATCACTTTTAGGTAATCATTTAATTACAAACGCAAATATATAAGTGAACAATGTAAAGGAGGCAAAAATAAATGGATGAATTATTTATACAGGAAAACTTCAATAGATTACCTATTCAAATATTAGCCAAGACACTTAATGTTGATGTAATACAACTCTGCAATTGGTTAAGAAAAAAAGATTATATTAAAGAAATCCAACCAATTGAAATGCAGTACATTACCAAAAACATTGATAAAGTTCCTATGAAAGTAATTCAAGAGAAATTAGGCTTAACCGATACACAATTTAGCCAAATTCGTCAGCGTTTCAATCTTACGAAGAAGCAAAGAAAGACTGATGAGTACTCAGAGAAAGAGGTGTTAAACAAAACTCGATGGTTAGTTGAAGAAAAGATGGCAATAACTATCGATGACCTATTGCCTAAAACTATTCGAGCTGAACATTTCAACGAATATGGATTGTACCCAATTCTCAAATATGGGGAGAAAATGAAGAAATTAGACCCATATTTCAAGTATTTTTCGGCAGTGGCTTTTTTGGTATGTAAAGCCTATCCTAATGTATTTAAACCTTTTCAGTTCCCACACTCCAACGAAACGAAGGATTATTTTGACAAGAGAAATTATATTCGTGAATTAAGGTGGATGATTGAAAAGAAATTAGGCTTAGATGAGGAGTTTTTAATGAACACCTCTATGATGAACTCATTCCTTACAAGGAAAGAACTTGACCTTTATGGATTAGGCTATCACACCTATAAACATATTTTCGAAGATAAAAAGTCAATAATCCAAGCACTTATTACTTCTTGTAGGGTTCAGACTATAGAAAGGAATGCAACCAGCGAGGATTTGAGGAATATTCTTAAGAATGAAGGTATAGACACGGAAATTTGCCATATTGATGGCTGTAAAGCAAAAAACATCGAAATTCACCATATCATTCCAAAGAGATTTAGAAGGTTTGTTAAATTTAACGTTGATGAATCCTTTAATCTAATACCTCTTTGTGAAAACCACCATGACTCTGCGGGGAGAATAGATACTGAAAACCTTCCTGTTCAAAACAAAGAAATTTGGAGAGAGTTAATAAAGGAGTGGGTAAAGGCTAGTAATAGTTAATGCCCGAAAAAGCTGTATCCATATTTTCTTTGACACTTTTTTCATCAATAAGAAACAGAGGGACATTGTTTAATGTCCCTTTTTTTATCCCTATATCCTAAAATTTCAGTTATGGCAATATAACAAAAAAATTGCTAATATAACTTGTTCATGTCAATATTCAATCCTGCACTCTTAAGTTCTTTAGCAAGTTGAACCCGCCAGAATCCAGCTGAATCAATTGGTATAAAAATTACCCCTTGATAATCAGATGGAATCTCTACACCTTCACTGTATAATGCACAAACATTCTTTCTGGACAGTCTGCCTATAAAATATCCAAGTTCAAAAATAACATTTTGTCTTGCACGTGGCTTTGCTTGTTCAGGCTTGTCCTTTAAATACCCTATGTCATCCGAAGTCATTAAAACAATAGCAAATCCGACAGAGGAAGCATGGGTTTCAAATTTTTCAATTATTGTCTTACCTTGATTGGCTTGTTCATGAAGGATAATTGGTTTTAAGTCTAAATTTGATAAGAAACGTGCAAGTGATTCTTTAGCGCCATCATCTTGTCCATGAACAATAAAGATATCACTTTTTACTGGTATGGTCTGATTCGTTGAAACTAATGGCTTTGAATTGGATGAATTTAATTCAGGAATTAAGTCAAGCCGTTCTAGTATGGATTCTATCTTTGTGATTTTCCTGCCGATTTCTTTCCTAAAGTTATTTACCTCATCTTGAAAAGTGTAACTTCCAAGATATGCGAAGGCAAAACTTGAAGTGGCGTATTCGTCAGCAACAGAAAAATTATCAAAAAGACGTTTTAATAATTCCTCGTTATATTCCGACCATTTCTTTTCGTCATTCATAGCTTGGTCTAGTGCTATTTGGCTATTAAATGGTTGGTCACGGAGTTTTTTTCCTTTTTCTAGCCTGTCTTCGAGTTTTTTCCGTACATTCTCTCTTGATTCAACTAACATTGGAGGAAGCTTAGTCTCTTTAACCGTTTGTTTTTTTTGCGCCATTTGGTCTACTCCTCTTAGTAATAATGGAATATTATAACATAGAAAAGTAAAATTGAGGTATTATTGAGCCAAGGAAATTTAATCAAATTTTAGCTTATACTAGCCCCGTTTACTGATTATGGGAACAAATGTTCTAATGGTATATTAGTGAATCAATAAACTAAGAACACATACATATTTTTAATAATTCTGAATTTACAATTATGAGAAAGACATTATTAGGATTTGAATGCTTTTTATTACTTACGAGCGGATAAAATCGTTTATAATGGTTTACATTTATCAGAAAGAGAATCCTTTACGACACTAAAGTGATAATCACCCTACCTCTTTTTTCAGAAGCGTTCTCAGAGGATTCAGCGAAGCTGTGTCAGACTTTCAGATTTTTGCCAAAGTTCATTAATGGACTAATATCAATACCTCTCTGAATCAATGTCTTATCATCCAATGTTTGAAGATACCGTTGTGTTGTTGACACATCAGAATGCCCTAAAAGCCTTGAAAGAGTGTATAGGTCTTTTCCATTAAGCAAAGCATTTACAGCGTAGTAGTGCCTAAATGTGTGCGGAGAAACCCTTGCATCTTCAACATTGGCTCTCTTTCCTGCTTCCCTAATGATGTTCCATAAAGCAGTATGGGAGATTTCACCACCATTATAGTTCAAGAAATAGTTTTCTGCTGTTGATGCAAAATCTTTAAAGTATTTTACTTTTTGTCTTTCATATTTGATTAGGAATTTCTTCAATGCAGGAGAGATTGGAACGTGTCGCTCTTTATTACCTTTACCCATGACTACCATATTATCTTTATCAATAAGTGTTTTGACCTTGAATGTGCGTATCTCTATGGCTCTAAGTCCAGTGTCAGCAAGCATAGCAATGATAGCTTTGTTGCGAGCCTCTATATACGTTTTAGTGCCAAATGAATCAATCATTGACTTTATTTCATCATCAGTGAACCCCTTTAGAATGAGTTTAGATTGCTTCGGTCTTTCTACCTTGTCCATTGGATTATGTTCAATGTACTCTTCGCCAACACACCAGTTGAAGAAAGCATTTACTGTCTTGAATGTTGTTAGAATTGTTTGAGGTTTATTGCCTCTAAGTTGTTTGGCTCTGAAATATGCCTTTAAATCCTCGAGAGCAATCTCATTCAAAAGCTTGTCCTCAGTTCCCCTTTTCTTAGTCATAAAGTTGCAAAGAAATTTGTATTCCTGCCTTTTATTTTTCATTGTTTTGGCAGTGTAGCCACATGCCTGACAGTGAACTAAATACTCATCCATTGCATCAAGAAACTTAATTTCATCCATAATAAAAAGCCACCTTTTCTGTTTAGATTTTGGTTAATCCTTCATCAGAAAATGTGACTTATTGGCATAAATTTCAAAATGAGTGCGAAGGTTTAAGCACTTTTTACCGTTTTTTCGGGGAAGGTTTCAGAATAAACGTTTTTTTCTGTTTTCTTAACCCGAAATCCCGACCCAAGCAAAACACTTAAACCATTGATACAACTGGGATTTTACTTGCCACCTTGTTTGTTCATGGCGTTAAGCATTTGGTTAATCTTCTTCTGCGAAGGCTTCATACCCATTTGCATCATCATCATTTTTAACATTTGCTCATTGATTGGCGGATTTTTCTTTAAGTAAGTCATCATATACCTACGTGCAATGAAAAATCCTAGTGCTACACCAGCTGCTAGTGCTAGTATACCGACTAGAACATATAACATTAAACTTCCTCCTTCATGTTGTCTACCATCATACAGTGTACTAAAATTATTGCAAATTTACAATATCCGCTTTCAATTAGACATACTTTCTTTCTTTAATTGGCTTTAACCAGCCATATCGCTGATGTTCCAAGTCGATTGCCAAAAAGGATGTTTCACATTTCCTTAACACTTCAAAAAACATCGTTTCCGCATCATAGCTGCCGCTAGCCTCAACTGAAATTAAATCTTGAAAAACTTCTATTTTAGCCGTACTTAGTTTTCCACTAAGTTCAATTGAGTATGTACCATGGTCCGCAATAAATCCCTTAATCCGGCCAAGTTGTTTCTGTACAAGCTGATGAATTTTTAATACCTCTATTGTTTTTGTGATATAAGTAATTTGTTTTCGTGTAATATATTTAAGTTCGCCGATTGCTCCCTCATTTTCCTGAAAAAGTTGATAAAACATACGCTCTCTTCCGAAGTAATGTGCGGCAAATTCATCTTCTATTAAATATAGCTGATATTTTCTCACCACGATCTCTCCTTCGCTCGAACCCCTTTTATCTATTATATTGAAAGGCAAGTAAAACTTTTGTCTTTTCGCGACAAAAACTTTCACTACTTTTGTCGATTTGCTCGTTATTAAGGTTGACGGTAATTTTATATAGCGATTTCAATTTTTCCACATTCACCTTCCTGTCAATTTGATTCTATTTTAAGACAAAATTATCGGTTTTTTCTTACTTTTAGAATAAATTCATTAATTTATTTGCGAATTGAACGTTTATATTTGCGAATCTGCCTAATTTATTTGCGAATCCAAAAATCTTATGTAAGCTCCAATTTATCGGTGAATTATTGCTGTTTATCAGCGAATCTAACTCATTTATCGGCGAATGACGGTAGTTTTTCGGCGAATCAGAGCATATAATCGGCGAACCTAAATTTAGCCTCCCAGAAAAAAAAGAGAACAGCCAAGGGCTATTCTCTCTTTGTTATAGGATTTATTTTTGTAAAAGAGCTTTTACACGGTCTACGACGTTCTTAACTGTAAAGCCGTACTCTTCCATAATTTTTTCACCTGGCGCAGAGGCACCGAACTGATCGATGGCCAAGACATCCCCTTCGTCACCGGTATATTTGTGCCAGCCGAAGGAGGAACCAACTTCAATTCCAAGACGTTTCTTAACTCCAGCAGGAAGAACGGATTGTTTATACTCTTTTGATTGTGCTTCAAAGCGATCCCATGAAGGCATGCTGACAACGGAAACATCGATACCTTCCGCTGACAAGGCTTTTTGCGCTTCCACTGCAAGGCTAACCTCAGAACCAGTTGCAAGCAATAAGGCGTCTGGTGTTTGTTTTTCTGCAGGAGAAACAACATAAGCACCCTTCGATACACCTTCATAAGCATGTTCATCAGTTCCCTTAAGTGTTGGCAGGTCTTGACGCGTTAACACAAGGGCTGTTGGCTTGTTTTTGGACTCTACAGCAAGCTTCCAGGCTGCTGCTGTCTCGTTTCCATCAGCAGGACGGATGATCGATAAACCTGGCATTGCTCTTAATGCTGCAAGCTGCTCAATCGGTTCGTGAGTTGGTCCATCCTCTCCAACGGCAATACTATCATGGGTAAATACATAGGTTACAGGAAGTCCCATTAAGGCAGCCAGACGAATTGCAGGTCTTAGATAGTCAGAAAACACAAAGAATGTTCCACCAAATGCGGTTACTCCGCCGTGTAGGGTAATCCCGTTCAAGGCAGCTCCCATGGCGAATTCACGAACACCGAACCAGAAATTGCGGCCTTCATATGAACCAGGCATATAGTCCTGCGTCCCTTTAATAAGCGTTTTGTTGGATCCGGCAAGGTCAGCAGATCCTCCGACAAAGGTAGGTAAATTCTTTGCAATTGCATTTAACACTTCTGCGGAAGAAGCACGGCTAGCCAAGCTTTTCCCTTCACTATAGACTGGAATATCTTTATCCCAGCCTGATGGAAGTTCTTTGTTCAAGGCTAGTTCAAGCTGGTTTGCAAGCTCAGGAAATTCCTTTTTATATTGAGCAAACAGGTCATTCCATTCTCTTTCTTTTTTCTCGCCATTTTCAACAATCAGCTTTTGGAAGTTTTCATATACTTCTTTAGGTACATGGAAATCTTCCTCGAAAGTCCAGTTATAAGCTGCTTTTGTCAATTTTAATTCTTCTTTGCCGAGTGGAGCCCCATGAACACCGGAAGTTCCAGCCCGGTTTGGTGAACCATAGCCGATAACCGTTCTAACTTCAATCATCGTTGGATGTTCTAGGTCATTTCGTGCTTCTTCAATCGCTTTGGCAATTTCTTCAAGATTATTGCCGTCTTCTACGCGGAGATATTGCCAGCCGTAAGACTCGAAACGGCCTTTGACACTTTCTGAGAATGATTTATTTAAATCACCATCAAGGGAAATATCATTTGAATCATATAAAACCACTAGGCGGCCTAATTTCAAATGCCCTGCTAAAGAAGCTGCTTCAGCAGAAACACCTTCCATCAAATCTCCATCACCACAAATACTATATGTATAATGGTTCACAATTTCAAAATTATCTTTGTTATAAACACTAGCTGTATGACGTTCTGCCATTGCCATCCCCACCGCCATGGCGATTCCTTGTCCAAGCGGTCCAGTGGTTGCTTCAACACCTTCTGTATGGCCATATTCAGGGTGACCTGGTGTTTTGCTTCCCCATTGACGGAATTGTTTCAAATCATCCATGGTCACATTATAACCAGCTAAGTGAAGCATGCTGTATAATAACGCAGAGCCATGCCCAGCGGATAGAACAAATCGGTCACGGTTAAACCAGTGCGGGTTTTTAGGGTTTTGGTTCATAAAGCGAGTCCATAGTGTATAAGTCATTGGGGCAGCACCCATTGGCATGCCTGGGTGGCCAGAGTTTGCCTTCTCAATCGCATCAATAGCTAGAGTACGAATGGAAGTTACAGATAATTGATCAATAGTATCAAACATAAATGACATCCTCTCCTGATTACTAGGATTTAAATACAACAACAATAATATTATAATTATGCAGGGATTTATTCAACAAATAGCCCCTACATAGCGAACAAATCTCATATTGTTTCTTATTTTGACACAGAGTCGGATTGTATATGTAAAAAAGGAATACAAAAATTTGTATTCCTACATTAATGAAGTGTATTTTTTTTCCTTGCTTTAATTTTTTCTGGTGTCACATCATTGCCTTCGGGGTCAATGATTTTTGTATTTGTTAACGTATCTAGCATAGCAGAACGGAATGTTGCCAAATACTCACTTCTTAATTTGGACTGTTCTTTAGCTTCTAGCTCCGTTAATCCAGTAGCTTTTGATTTTCTTGCCAGCTCATTAATTCTAGCCATCTTTTCTTTAGAAAGCATTTAAGAACCTTCCTTTCAAATAAAATCCTTTCAAAGAGTAAATTTTACTAAAAAAAAGAGGTTCTGACAAGGTTAAAGACTTAGTCTTTAATTGACTGTATATACTCCTGGTATCTTCTATGAACAGTGGCTTTGGAGATGTTGTATCCAAAGCCCCTTAAAACAGCCGCAATTTCAGAGAAGGTTAATTTGTTTTTTCTAAGCCGAATAATTTCCTCTATTGGGGCATCGATTTTTTCTCTGCCTGCATGCTCGCCCAGATTCTTGAGGTTTTTCTCCGGTTGATATCCCTGCGCAACGGCTCGTTTCATACCACGCTTAATTTTAATATTATGTAATTTCCTTTGGTATTCTTCGACCATCCCAACAATCTTTAATACCATAGAATCAGACTCGGAAAGCTGCAATTCTCCATTATGAGATATACTAAAAAGCTTTATTCCTTCCTTTAAAATACAATGTAATAAAGCTATTTTTGCGTTTCCTCTTCCAAGTCTGGTTTCATCTTGGATCAACACGGCATGCGCTTGTTTCTCTTTCACCAGATCCAATAATTGAAGGATTCCATCTCTTTCTAGTTCGTATCCACTTGCTTGTTCTTTAATAATGGAAATGACATCAAATTGATGGAGGTTTGCCAATTGAAGCAGCTCTTCTTCTTGACGCATTAATGACGTTTCTTGGGTTTCTTTCGTTGTACTTACCCGGCAATAAATAATGGCTTTCATTATTATTAACTCACTTTCTATTCTGCTGCGGCACTTGCATATTCCATATTAGAATCTGCATTTGCATGTTTACTTACAGGGATTACAATCTCTTCCCCTGGATAAATATTATCATCATCCAGCTGATTGTGCAGCTTAACCCAGCTGACAAACTCCTCATGGGTAAGGGAATGCTGACCAGAAAACTGATCAGAAATTTTCCAAAGTGAATCTCCTGTTGAAACGGTAATCTTTATGTATTTATCATTTGTGTTTGCATTCAAATGGATGGAAAACATGATTGCTAAAGAGCAGCTTAATAGAATAAGAGTGATAGCATAAGAATATTTTTTCCATAACGTTTTCATAACTCGCACCTCTTAATAGAATATATGTTCGTCTTCTTGGTTTTTATTATAAACCGAACATTCGTTTGCTGTCAACAAAATGTTCGAACTTATGTTTGTATAAAATTGGCGAACATGCTATAATTAAGGCAACATTTACTAGGGCGAGGTGTACATACTATGGCAAAAATATCAAAAAGGCAGCAGGATATCCTTGATTTTATCAAAGGCGAGGTTAAGAAAAAGGGATACCCGCCATCCGTTCGAGAAATTGGCGAGGCAGTCGGCTTAGCCTCCAGTTCAACAGTCCATGGTCATTTAGCTAGATTGGAAAGTAAAGGTCTGATTAGACGGGATCCTACTAAACCAAGAGCGATTGAAATATTAGAAATGGATGAAAGTACACATATTCCAAGAAACAATGTTGTTAATGTTCCGGTTGTCGGAAAAGTTACAGCTGGTATTCCGATTACGGCCATTGAAAATGTGGAGGAATATTTCCCTCTTCCTGAAAGACTGGCACCTTCAGATGAGCATGTTTTTATGCTTGAAATTATGGGGGAAAGTATGATAGAAGCCGGCATACTGGATGGGGATTACGTCATTGTCAAGCAGCAAAGTACCGCTAATAATGGTGACATTGTTGTCGCCATGACCGAAGAAGACGAAGCAACCTGTAAGCGATTCTTTAAAGAGAAAGATTACATTCGCCTGCAGCCAGAAAATTCAACAATGGAGCCAATTATTTTACGAAACGTTTCTATTTTAGGGAAAGTAATTGGAGTATACCGTCATATTCATTAGAAAAATGGCTTGGAGTTTTTGCTCCAAGCCATTTTTTTGTTGGACAATTTACTGAATGCTTTTGCGAATATAGGGAATTCCCTAATATTAATTTCCATTTTTTACAAAAATTTGTTTTATTTGACTTAATATGTTGTATTTGTCCACAATAGTCATAGGTGATCCTAATTGATTCTTTTAATTCTATTCCTGTTTTTTTCCTAATTTTCTTTATGCCTAAGAGAATTCCCTTTGTTCATTTTATATCCTATTGGGTTTTTACACTAACAATCGATTATTGTGCTCTTCTTCTGCAGATTCATTTATATTTTTCGAATGATCGTGATAAGTATGAAATATTTGATTTCCTTTTATACTATTTTCTCTATCCATGCTCCATGTATTTATTTATTTTAGGATTGGCAACTTGGCAGTTCCTTAGGAAACATTGGTTTTACTATGTTTGTTGTGCTGCGATAGTCACAACTGTTTTAGAGAAAATAGCACATTTTATGAAAGTAGCTACTTACATTCATTGGTCTATATGGTTATCACTAATTGCTTATATCATTTTATATAGTATGAATGTGGGCATGTACTATTTTGTAGGTAATCACTCTAAGCTTTTCCGAAAACTTAAAAAGACGAATGAGTTTTATAAACCTAACTAAAGGCGACAAAAGTGAGATAGAAAAAACAAAAAGTGTCACCTATAAAAGCTATTGGCGACACCTCTAAAATCATTTCATGACAACTGCTTTACCTCAATCCAACGAATCCACTTAAAATAACCCAATAAAATGAGTAACAGGATTGGATCTAAAATTGCTGAGTAACCTAAATTCCACCAGCCAAAATGAAAGTAACCCCATGGTTCGGGAAGTAAAGCTACTGCCTCATAAATTAATATTCCAATTAAAAAAATGATGAAGAAGGTTACTTGTTTTATTTTAGCTTTTTCAAACGGGAAAAAATTTAAAAATATTATATTAACTGGAGGAACAAGCATAATATTTGTCGGCAATTCTCTCCAGTCTGCTTTTTTTGTAAAATACCAGTAACCATGATGTTCCATATCTACATAAAAATCAAAATTCATTTGAAAGGCTACCGTAAACATCCAAATATGAACAATTTGGTTTAGGGATAGTCTTTTATTTGTAGAAAAAGCGATAAGATTTGTAATAATAATAGCAATAATAAGTCCAATCATTCAAACACTCCTCTTCCACATATTTTCCATTTTATTGAAAAAGGATACCATGAATACGAAAGTTGCATATTCATGAACAGAATTAGCAAAATAAAAATAAAAAAAGCCCGACGCATAGTGCGCCGAGGCTTTCGTTTTTTAATACATGCTCATATATTGATCGCGTTCCCATTGGTGAACGACTGTTCTGAACATATCCCATTCGATTTCTTTCGCTTCTACGAAGTGCTCGAAGATGTGCTCTCCAAGACCGGAAACAATCACTTCGTCCGTTTTTAATTGATCTAGTGCTGCAGCCAATGTTGCTGGAAGATCGATGATTCCCTCTTCAATTCTTTCCTCTTTGCTCATCACATAGATGTTACGATCTACAGCAGCTGGAGGAGTTAAGTTGTTTTTAATTCCATCTAAACCTGCTTTTAATAGTACAGCCATGGCAAGATATGGGTTTGCAGCCGGGTCAACAGATCTTACCTCAACACGTGTGCTCATGCCGCGTGAAGCAGGAATACGAATTAATGGTGAACGGTTTCTTGCAGACCATGCCACATAACAAGGTGCTTCGTAACCAGGTACTAAACGCTTATATGAGTTAACTGTTGGGTTCGTTACCGCTGTAAAGCTTGGAGCATGCTTTAAGATGCCGGCAATGAACTGACGAGCCGTATCACTTAATTCAAGGTCGCCGCTTGGCTCATAGAATGCATTTTTGCCGTCTTTGAATAAAGAAAGGTTACAGTGCATTCCAGATCCGTTTACACCGAATAATGGTTTTGGCATAAAGGTAGCGTGTAAGCCGTGCTTACGAGCAATTGTTTTTACAACCAACTTGAATGTTTGAATTTGGTCACATGCAGTAATGGCATCCGCATATTTAAAATCAATCTCGTGTTGTCCTGGTGCTACTTCGTGGTGAGATGCTTCGATTTCAAAGCCCATTTCTTCTAATTCAAGAACGATATCACGACGGCAGTTTTCGCCAAGGTCAGTAGGCGCTAAGTCGAAGTAGCCGCCTTGGTCGTTAAGCTCTAAAGTTGGCTCACCTTTTTGATCTAATTTAAATAAGAAGAATTCAGGTTCTGGTCCTAAGTTGAAGTTAGTGAATCCTAAGTCTTTCATTTCTTGTAACACACGTCTTAGGTTGTTACGAGGATCCCCTTCAAATGGTTTTCCTTCTGGTGTATAAATATCACAGATTAGACGTGCAACCTTTCCTTTTTCAGCTGTCCAAGGGAAAACTACCCATGTATTAAGATCTGGGTAAAGCTGCATATCGGACTCTTCAATGCGTACAAAACCTTCGATAGAAGAACCGTCAAACATCATTTTATTGTCTAACGCCTTTTCTAATTGGCTTACTGGAATTTCTACGTTTTTAATGGTGCCGAGAATGTCGGTGAATTGTAAACGGATGAATTTAACGTTTTCCTCTTTTGCCAATCGTTGAATATCTTCTCTTGAGTACTTAGACATGGTATTACCCCCTGCTTTTTAATTAATTAATTAATGGAAAAATCGTGACATGTCTCCTTGGCGTAATGTCGACCGATTTAGTCTACCCGAATGCAATAATTCATTTCTTAGAAGGGTTCTTAGTTGTTCATCTGTTACTTCGCGTTTGGCTTTTTCAGTCGGTGGCGGTGTCATATTTAACTGCTGCTCTTTAATAAAGAACAACTGCTTGATTCCCGCCATGTTAACGCCTTGGTCAATTAAATCTTTAATTTCTAGCAGCCTATCAATATCGTTTAAGCTAAATAGGCGCCGGTTCCCGTCTGTTCTTGCTGGAGAAATCAATTGGTGTTCTTCATAATAACGGATTTGTCTGGCAGTTAGTTCAGTAAGCTGCATGACAGTTCCGATCGGGAACAGCGGCATGGAACGGCGAATTTCCTTTCCAGTCACCAAATTTCTCCTCCTTCTTGCTGATTTATATTGTTATTATATTTCGTGTTAGAAAAGATGTCAATCATATGTTAGGTTTTCTAACATGATTTTTTATATAATTTTATTTCCTGCTAATAGCTCATCCATCTTTTGTAAAAATGTACAAAACTCCAAAACCGGATTCAAAACCTCAAAAAAAGAGGACAATTTATTTTGCCCTCTATATAACAAATTTATTTTAACTTAATTAACCCCTTTTCAAGCAACCGATCCAGTGCCAGACAAATAGCCATTTTGACATGGCCGTAGGTTAATCCCCCTTGGACATAGGCTACATAAGGAGGTCTAATCGGTCCATCTGCGGTCAGTTCGATGCTTGCCCCTTGTATGAAGGTGCCTGCTGCCATAATGACATCATCCTCATAGCCTGGCATATAGGCAGGATACGCAGTGACATGCGAATTGATTGGGGAAGCAAATTGAATGGCCTGACAAAAAGCGACCATTTTGTCGCGGTCATCAAATTGGACCGACTGAATAAGGTCTGTCCTCATGGAATCCCATTTAGGCGAAGAATTCATCCCTAGTTTTTCAAGGGTCGCTGCGGTGAAAACCGCCCCTTTTAATGCCTGACCAACCACATGCGGGGCTAGAAAAAAGCCTTGGTACATCTCCTGCAGGCTGTAAAGCGAGGCACCTGCCTCCGCCCCGATTCCAGGAGAAGTCATCCGGTAGGAACAGGCTTCGACCCAGCGTTTTTTCCCGACAATATAGCCGCCTGTTTTGACGATGCCGCCGCCCGGATTTTTGATCAGTGAGCCTGCCATTAAATCGGCACCGACATGACAAGGTTCCAGCTCCTCGACAAATTCGCCGTAGCAATTATCCACAAAGACAACCACATCGTCTTTAATTTCCTTAACAAATGAAATCATTTCTTTGATTTCAGCAACAGTGAAAGATGGTCTTGTCGCATACCCTTTCGAACGCTGGATGCCAATCATTTTTGTATTGGGCTTGATTTTGCTGGAAACGGTATCCCAATCAATCGTTCCCTCTTCAGCGAGTGAAACATGATCATATGAAATGCCGAACTCTTTCAAGGAACCGACCCCGTTCCCGCGGATTCCGACGATTTCTTCCAGGGTATCATAAGGTTTTCCGGTGATATACAAGAGTTCGTCTCCCGGACGAAGGACGCCGAACAGCGCGATGGATATCGCATGAGTCCCGGAAATAATTTGCGGACGAACAAGTCCTGCCTCTCCGCCGAAAACATCCGCATAGACTAGTTCCAATGTATCACGGCCAATATCATCATAGCCGTAACCTGTTGTTGGGATAAAATGCGAATCACTAACTTTATGTTTTTGAAAGCTCTGCCATACGCGAAACTGATTTACTTCGGCTCTTTCCTCAATCTTCTTATGAACCTCGGCAATTTGTTTTTCTACTTCTGCCACAATCGGCTGAAGCTTTTCCCCATTCTTCAACTGTTGAAACATGATGTACTCCAATCTAAACTTTGAATTTTTGTAATTGTCCTGTTATTTGATGGTCTTCTAGTGAAAATCCCCGGCATTGATAGTGTCCGCTCTCTTCATTAAAGGTTAATTCCCTTAATACCGTTTCATTTTTCAATAAGGAAAGCAGTTTTCCTTCTGTTGATGGAACTTCCACTTGGTATGGCGCCATCATCTCGATCACGACGGATTCCATTTTTCTTTTTAAGGCATCGCGGTCTTCTTTGTCAAATGCACTAATAAAGATGGAAGGAGTGTCTGCAGTAGGAACAAAGTCTGGGTGCACCAGATCCCTTTTATTATAGACGGTTAGTTGCGGAATATCTTTTACCTCCAAGTCTTCAAGCAGTTTATGGACCGTTTTTTCATGGTGAAAATAATCAGGATTTGACATATCGACCACATGCAAAAGCAAATCCGCTTCCTTCACCTCTTCCAATGTCGAGCGGAAAGCCGCAATCAGGGCGGTCGGTAAATCCTGAATGAATCCGACGGTATCGGTAATCAACGCTAAAAAACCGCTTGGTAAAATTAATTTCCGTGTCATCGGGTCAAGTGTGGCAAACAATTGGTTTTCCTCGTAGGATTCGGCTTCTGACAGCCTGTTGAACAGCGTTGATTTTCCGGCGTTGGTATAGCCAACGATGGCCACTTGAAAGGTTTTATTTTTCTTTCTTCTTTCCCGGTAACGCTCACGGTGCTGGACAATGACCTTGAGCTGAGCTTTAATATCGTCAATCCTGCGGCGAATGTGGCGGCGGTCTGTTTCCAATTTTGTTTCCCCGGGTCCTCTTGTCCCGATTCCGGCTCCAAGCCTTGATAAGGCAATTCCTTGCCCGGCAAGGCGCGGCAATATGTACTGCAGTTGGGCCAGTTCAACCTGAAGCTTTCCTTCCTTTGACCTGGCTCTTTGGGCAAAAATATCTAAAATAAGCTGAGTCCGGTCAATAATCCTTGCGTCAATTTCCTGTGCAAGATTTCGCTTTTGACTTGGGGAAAGCTCATCATTAAAAATCACGATATCAGCTTCAAGCTCTTCGGATAATGCTTTCAGTTCTTCCACTTTGCCTTTGCCTAAATAGGTGGCTGGATGAATTCGCTCCCGTTTTTGAACAACAGAAATCAGCACCTCAGCCTTAGCCGTTTCTGTCAACGAAGCTAATTCTTCCATTGAATAGGTAAAGCGCAGTTCATCTTCTTCAGGAGTTTGGCAGCCGACAAGGATCGCTTTTTCTATCGTGTCTTTTTGTTCCAATGGACCATCTTCCTTTCCATAAACTTCTTGTTCCATCATATCAAAAATTCTCTGGATACTCTAATTTTCCATCGTTCACAATTATTCAAAATTTGTGTTGTATTTTTATCCAACCGTGATACAATCAAAATTGTTTATATGAATATACTATTAACGTTCTATATAGTAGAAATAAGGAGAAATGGGTTAGCATGACGTGGGAAGTACTAAGTATGATTGGAACCATTGCCTTCGCCGCTAGTGGTGCGATTGTCGCAATGGAGGAAGAATATGATATTTTGGGTGTTTTTATTTTAGGGATCGTCACAGCCTTCGGCGGCGGTGCGATTCGTAATCTGTTAATCGGGGTACCGGTATCTGCTCTATGGGATCAGGGGTTGTTTTTTGAAATTGCCTTATTAGCGATTACGGCCGTTTTTTTATTCCCAAGCAATCTTCTAAAGCACTGGCAAAAATGGGGAAACTTGTCCGACGCCATCGGGTTGTCTGCTTTTGCGATTCAGGGTGCCATCTATGCAACAAAAATGAACCATCCTCTAAGCGCCGTTATAGTCGCTGCTGTCTTAACCGGAATTGGCGGCGGAATCATTCGCGACTTGTTAGCAGGAAGGAAACCTATCGTACTCCGCTCGGAAATTTATGCGGTTTGGGCCATTCTTGCTGGATTAATTATTGGATTAAAAATTACCACCGAAGCTTGGGAATTATATACCCTGTTCGGTGTGATCACCGTCTTACGCGTGCTTTCTTATACATATGATTGGAAGCTGCCGATTCGGAGACTAGAAGGAAATTAAGAAAACGGGAGACTATTAGTCTTCCGTTTTTAGGTATCTATCATATAAATGACATTAGAAATGGCGTGTAAACTGATAACAGTTATGACACGCCATTTTTCTGATTAACAAACCTGCAGCTTCATCCTTACAACTTAGAAATGAATCTTCATGTAAAATTTTTTAATGCAACAATAATTAAAATGGAGAAAATAACGATTAACAAAAACATCAGTGTATTTCCAATTAGAGCTACCCATCGAACAATGCCTTTATTGATAAAAAATGAAGTTACAATTCCTATTATTGAAAGAAGCAGGGCAATTAGATAAAAAACAGGTTCCCATTGATCTCTAATTTTCATTATTAAAATTAAAACAATAGATAAAAGTAAAGATAAAAACGAAAAATAATTTCTCATACCCATTCCCCATTTCAAAAATTTAAAATGTCAAACGATTCTCTAACAAATTTTTAAAACAGGTAAACATGAAGTCTGGAATAAGATTAAAACATTTGCTTTATTATATGTGCGATAAGAGAAGATGAGAATGATCATAAAAAACTACATAATTGTCAGTTAATAACAAAGAGGCTGCCTTTTTACAGCAGCCGGATTTTTTACTTCCATGAAAAAAGGATTACCGAAGCAATCCCTGCACATTCATAAGCCTTATCAACATGGTAATTATAGTTCTTTTTGACATTTTACCATTATAAATTTAAACGGAGGTTTATTTTCCATATTTTTATGTGGCTCAACAATTTCCGAGAATTCTATCAGTCCATATTTTCCAAATTCTTGTTTTATCGAGGCAGAATCATAAAAAAACATTTTTACGCCTTCCATTATCTCGAAATAGTCTTTACCCAGTTGTTTGCCCTTTCCAAACATGGGGGCCTCTTTTGAAATAGTAGTAAAAATCATATATCCGTTTGGTTTTAGCTGATTATAGCAATCATTAATCAACTTGGCCCTCTCATGATTATTCAATAAGTGAATAAGTGCATAACAAAATATACCGTCATAAAGTTTGTGATCAAAAGGCATATCAGTTACTGAGCCATGAAAAATACTACTATTAATTCCATTTTGCCTTGCCAAATCAATCGCCGTTTTTGAAATCTCAATACCTGTTACCTTTATTCCGTTGTCAATAAAAACCTTGGCGTTTCTACCATATCCAATACCGGGGATCAATATATCCTTAACTTTCTTTTCAAGGAAAAAGTCCTTTGTCAGGATTGCTGAGTCTGATGGTTCAAATCCCCACATCATTTGATGTTCTATAAAACTTAATTCCCAAAATTCTGTCATACCTCTATCTCCTTCCTATTTTGTTTTAAGTGATCTTGGGGGGTGAAAATAATTTGTAAGAAGGGACAGAGGAAAACAGGAGTCTTCCATTTCTAGACTATTAGGTTAAGCTCACAATGCCTTTATTAAGGATTTAATAAATCCTGTATGCTGTCCTTCGTGATAAAGGGAAAAATTGAGTGTTTCGCCTACTGTTTGAAATTCTACAATACCAGGAATAGAAAAAGGTAACACAGTTGCTTGGTCTAGTTTGCCTTGCAGGCTTGATTTGATACGGTCAGACTGGTCAGTTAAATATTTCTTTAGCTCAATTAACGAAGGTGGGCTCATTTTCCATTCCCCAGGCCTAGTTCCCCCTTTAAATAATTCTTGATAATTAGCAGGTATTTGTGGTTCAACCCCGGCATAACGGAGTGCCAGATTTTCCTGCGACACATAAATATGCCCCAGATGCCAGCGGATGGAGTTATTAAAACCATTAGGAATTTTATCAGCAGCATCTTCATCAATTTTATCAAAAAGCCCTAATGTAATTTTGCGGTAGAAATCCAATTGTGAAAATATCATTTTTTCGTTCATACTTATTCCTCACCTTTACTTTTTTAATTTTATAGTTCCTGTTCTTTGCCTTCAATAATTAAATCAAGCTCATTATAAAAGTTGAGAACAAGTGGTTCAGGCAACCGTTCAAGGATTTGTTTTATTTCGGCAAGATTTTCTGCCTCTTCGATGGTGGTTGGCCGCTTTCCTAATTGCAGATACCAAATCTTTAATTCATCGATGAACTCATAAAAATGCAACTCAAACCGTTCTGCAAAATCTTCGCTTTCATCGTAGGAAGTTTTCTTCATCGCCTCCCAATCTAATAGTGCTATCTCCAATTTCATTTTCACATGTTCAAACATTTTATCACTTTCCTTTATTTATTATACAAAAAAACCTCACTCCCATTAGCACAATATCTTTTATGGAAACAGCTGGACAGTTGCCGATTCTAATTCCTACCTTAGATAGTAGTATATTATTGATTTTAATAAAAAGGAGGTGAGTATTTGTCTGATTTACACAAACACTTTCAATACACTGCTCTTGGAAATTCCATTGCATCCGGAGTTGGTGCTTCATTTACAGTCAATGATACTAAAAAGCACGGATACGGGTACGTTTACTACTTTAGGGACTTCTTGGCGACGATTTTCCCAAGTGTGAACTTGGTTAATCTTGCCGATCCTGGTTTTACTAGTAGTGATTTACTTCAGCTATTGCAAACAAATATGGATGCTCGGCAGACAGTGAAAAAGGCTGATTTAATCACAATAAGTATTGGTGGTGCCGATTTATTGGATTGTATTTTACTGCACCCAACAGACCCTACCTGTTTGCCAAATGCGGTCTCAGCTTTTTCCAGTAACTGGACACTAATTATGCAAGAGATTCGAAAAAGCATTAAATCTCATGCTGTAATATTTGTAATGACTGTTTACAACCCTTTCAGAAGTGATGATCACCCAAATTTTGACATCGCTGAGCACTTTATTCAGGAAATTAATAATGTGATTAAAGCAAACCGTTTCAAATTTCATTATAAAGTGGTTGATGTTCATGAGGATTTTCTAGGACAATTCACTAACACTACACAATGGAAGGTTTGTATTTGGACACATTTCTGTGAACCAAAAATACCGCCGGACCCACATCCTACCGACAGCGGTCATTTAGAAATTGCTCGCTTGCACGAATTAGCTTACCTTCAAAATCATCCGGTCAAGCTGTACTTTAACCTATGCAATGACGAGAGCAGCAGTGATGAAAGTAGTCATTGAACGTTTAAAATATTGACATGATAAGGCCATCCCTATTTATAAGGGATGGTCTTTATTTTGACGGTCTTTTTCTCTATTCCTTTAACGGGTCAGTTTCATACGAATTACCATTTATTTGTCAATACAATCTTCCCAATTGCCTGTTTAGATTCCAATAACCTATGTGCTTCCTTTACCTGATCAAAATCGAAAACCCGTTCATCTACTAACGGCTGAAGTTTCCCTTCCTCTACAAGTTTCGTTACTTCTCGTAAAAGGTTCCCATATTCCTGCCTTTTTTCCTGATTCATTATTTTTAAAATCATAAAAGTGATATGTAAGGATAGTGCCTTCGCATGTAAAGGAGACAAATCATGCGTTGAGCGTGCAGCAATTGCTAATACGGTTCCGTGTGTGGCAGCAGCTTGGAAAGATAAATCGAGGTTTTTGCCCCCAACCGTATCGAACACAACGTCAAACCCTTTTCCATCTGTATGTTCCTTTACGTATTCCTCCACCGATTGTTCCCGATAATTAATGGATACATCTGCACCCAGACGCTTTCCAATGCCTAATTTTTCCTCAGATGAAGCCGTAGTGAATACTTTTGCACCAGCTAGCTTTGCAAGTTGAATTGCCACATGACCTACCCCGCCTGTGGCACCATGAATTAGTACCGTTTGTCCGTTTTGAACATTCGCACGATTATAAAGTGACTCCCATGCTGTAATGGTTACCAGTGGAAGTGCCGCTGCTTGTGCCATTGTTAAATTTCTTGGTTTAATGGCGAGAAGCTGCACGTCTGCAAGCATATATTCGGCCAGGGCACCGCCTGTTCCCTTCACACCACCAGCGCAGCCAAAGACTTCATCCCCAACCTTGAACTCTGATACTCCTTCTCCCACCTCTACAACTACTCCAGCTACATCGCCGTGTAAGATCGCTGGAAATTCTGGTGCAATAGCTGGCACCGCTCCAGATCGAACTTTTGTATCAATAGGATTTACACTAGTTGCTTTTACTTGAATAACAACATGCCCAGGAATTGCCTCTGGTCTAGGTACCTCAGCAATCTCAAAAACAGATGGATCTCCAAATCTTTTTATTACTTGTGCTTTCATTTGTTTTCACACTCCTCTCCTATTATTTTACTGTAAGTAATTATCGTTTTTAAAATAATATGGATTTTTTACAATTCCCTCATTTTCAGCGAACTAGAATTTTTATGTTTTTTGTAGGCCAATGGTGTCATATTCATCGACTTTCGGAATTTATCAATGAAATAGCTTGTGCTGTTAAATCCTACATGATAGGCAATTTCTGTGACATTGGATTCCGGTTGTTGTAATAAAATTAAACTTTTTTGAATTCGATAATCGGTTACATAATTCAGAGGTGTTTTCTTTAAAATTCGTTTGAAATATCGACAGCACTCGGAACGGCTTAATTGACCAGCTCGGGCAATATCGTCTAAAAGGATTTTCTCATGAAAATGTCGGTGGATCCAATTTAACATCTGCTTCATCCGATCACTTTTTACCATTTCCGTCTGCTCGTACTCTATTTCAATCCCATTAATAATTAGGTTCCTCCAAATTAATGTTAGATGTACGCTGATGTCGATTTCATAGTATGGAGAATTTTGTTTTATCAACTGATTGATTTTCATAATTGAGTCCAAAATATTAGTCGCCCAAAGCTCCTTTGGAACCAAGCGTAAATAAGGTATGTTCGTCGCCTGAATATAAGGGTTTACATAGGTTGTATAAAGTTCTTGGGATAACACGAAACTTGGGGAAACATTTAAACAGATATAGGCACAGCCCGAATCATTCTTATCTTTTGCCATGTGCAAGCAGCCACTATTTATAAATAGCCCTTCGCCTTCTCGAACTGTCATATTTTCTTCATTTATTTGAAAAATGGCTTCTCCTTTTACAACCAAAACAAACTGGAATTCATCATGCCAATGAAGTGGTATATACCCATTTATATTTTGATTAATCGTAGTTTCGTAACATGCAATCGGTAACACAACTGTACGATGTTCCGTTAATTCTTTTAAACTTTGGTCAATCATAAAATCTTTAATTTGCATATTACCACCTCAATATATTTATATTTTTCCATTCGATTTGAGTATTCTTTCAGAGGTTTTCCCTTTATCATTTATAACATAATAACACTATTTTTATATTTAAAGGTGGAGAATCAAGCATGAATAGACGTAAGGGAATTTTTCTTGTTGTAACGGGAGCGGTATTTTGGGGGATCGGTGGCACTGTTGCAAAAAAGCTTTTTCAACAGGATCAAATCGATGTAGATTGGCTGGTTACAATCCGATTGCTCCTATCTGGGTTTTTACTCCTTTCCGTTCAATTTTTCAGAAAAGACCGTTCCCAAATACTAGGTGTCTGGAAAACTCGAAGGATGGCTTTTCAATTGATGGTCTTCGGACTACTGGGTATGCTTGGGGTTCAATACACATACATGGCTTCCATTGAACATGGAAATGCTGCTGTCGCAACGCTATTGCAGTATTTAGCACCTGTTATGATTATCGTATACTTAATTTTTCGCAAAAAAACTGTTCTCTCACGAAGAGATTTGTTGACGGTTTCTCTCGCTTTAGTTGGTTGTTTTTTCTTATTAACAAACGGCTCCATCTCTCAATTATCTGTGCCGACACCGGCAATCGTTTGGGGTGTTTTATCTGGAATAGCTTTGGCGTTTTATACTCTATATGCAGTTCCCCTCCTTGCGGAATACGATTCACTTGTGATAGTCGGATGGGCGATGATCATCGGTGGTTTGGCATTAAGTTTTATTCATCCGCCGTGGCAAATGGACTTTACAAGCTTACCGTTAGAAGGGTATGTGTATTTGGCCTTCATTATTATATTTGGGACGATGATTGCATTTTGGTTCTATATTGAAAGTTTACAAAGTCTGCTCCCTAAAGAATCAAGTCTGCTAGGCAGCATCGAGCCACTAGCTGCCGTTTTAACAACGGTCTTTTGGTTAAAAGAACCCTTTGGTTTTTTCCAATGGGTTGGTACCGCCTGTATTATTGGCATGATTTTATTATTGGCTTTGAATAAGGAGTCTTCTTCAAGGACCAGCCAGCATCCTAAAAATAAAGAACCCCTCAGCGTTAATTGATAAGAGGAGCTTAATTCTTCCAAGGCGTTTCATTAATTAATTTCTAAAGTATAATGCCTCCGTATATAATGTACCAATATCCTTTGGAGTGTGGTGTTTGTTTTGAGTATTCCATCGTTACGGGGGCAAATTATTGATGTGGTTTTATCAAGAGATATCTTTTTTCAAGGAAAACTTGTTGATAGCGGAAAGGACATCATTGTTCTGTTTAATGGACAAAAATATATTTATATCCCGCTAACCCATCTGCATAGGGTCAATCGGAGCTCATTTGTATTGAATAATTATGACGCCTCAAGTAAAACATCCCGAACAGAATATGTAGATGAGTCCATTTCCTATCGAACTACTTTAGCGAATGCCAAGGGTCGTTTTTCAGAAATTTATGTCACGGGTCAGTTCCCTTTACACGGATATATTTTTAATGTTCGCAGTGACTATTTTGCCTTTTATTCCCCTGTCTACAAAACCATGTTGGTTTCCCTTCAGCATTTGAAATGGCTTATTCCCTATTACGACCTAAAAACGACTCCCTATTCTCTTCCGGATGATAAACTTCCCGTTATCCCGTACAATCAACCATTGCTGCCTTCACTTGAAGAGCAATTAAAAAAATGGGAAGGGGAGCTTGTCGTGTTTGACCTGGGGGAAGACCCAATGAAAATAGGATTGTTAAAATCGGTTCGTAATCCGATGGTCGAGATTGTGGTTGCACATGGTGAATCCGTCCATTTAAAGCTTTCCCATATCAAATCGGTCCATTTGCCGTAATTAAGGGTCCTGCTGAACTCAGCAGGACTTTTTTCGATTAATAAGCGACGGCAAACACCCATTTCTATCTATAAATGCCCCGCGAGGAATAATGCGCATCAAGAAGAGGTAGGGAAAAAGTCTAGTATTCGAACGGTTAACATGGTTGTTTTGGTCATGAAAACCGGGTCATATGCCATTAAAAGGGGTCCTGCCGTTGTCGGCAGGACCTTTTTGGATGGAAAGCTGACGGCTAACACCCATTTTTCTTCACCAGCATATGGGAGTAGACAAAAGTACATTTTCAAATACTAGTTCGATTGTCCATTCTTTTTGGCGTGGCCGGAATATTTTGTTAGTACAAGTCAAGGGACAACCCAGAAATCATGATTTATTCCCTCGGTCATTATAATTTCTGGTACCCCTGTACCTCTTGTACAATACAACAAGTTAGAAAGGAGAAAACATAAATTTGTTTACAATAGCACTAACGATCTTTTCGTTTGTAGCGACGATCATATTGATTATGTGGAGACCCAAGGGACTTAACGTATCCATTCCCGCGCTCGTCGGAGCAGCGTTGATGGTCATCGCTGGATCGGTTTCGTTGGGAGATTTACAAGTGATTAGTTCAGATGTTGGTGGCGCGGCGGTGACGATCATGGCAACTATCGCGATGGCGCTTGTTCTCGAAAGCTTCGGTGTATTCCAATATGTAGCTGATTTTTTAGCAAGACTCTCAAAGAATTCGGGTGTTCGCCTTTTTTGGTACATCAATTTAATGAGTTTGCTTATGACCCTGGTGTTTAACAATGATGGTGCTATCATTATTGCAACACCAATCCTAATCATTCTGCTCAGAAAGTTGGGACTTAAACCCCATCAGCAAATCCCGTATCTGTTGAGCGCCGCGCTCGTCGATACCGCTGCGAGTGCCCCTCTTGGCGTCAGCAATATAGTCAATCTAATCTCTATAAAAATCATCGGAATGAGCCTCGCAACCTACTCTGCTATGATTTTCGTCCCATCTATGATAGGTGTTGGCGTCCTAGCAGTATTAAATTATCTAGTATTTCGTAAGAAACTGGTTATTGACCTGGCTGCTTCGGATTTACAATTAGAAACTCCTTCGAAAAAACAAAAAAGGTTCATGACGAATATCTTCCTATATGTCTTAGCCGTTCGTGTGGCGCTGTTTGTCGGTGCCGACTTTGGAGTGTCTCCATCGATTACTGCGGTTGTTGGAGCTGCCATACTCCTCATCTGGCGATGGGTGAAGATGGGCACATCACCAGTGGATATCTTACGAAAAACTCCGTGGCATGTACTCTTTTTTGCCTTTGGTATGTATGTTGTCGGAGCCGGGATCGCAAATGTTGGATTAAACGCATGGCTTGTGCATGTACTTCAACCGTATATTGCTGGAGGGTGGTTTAGCTCTATCGCAGCCACGGCAGTTGCGGTTAGCGTCATGTCCGACCTGTTTAATAATCACCCTGCTTTGATGATTGGTACGTTAAACCTAACATCCATGCATCTGAGTCCGATGGCACTCCATGTGGCGTACCTAGGTAATATCATTGGAAGCGACATCGGTTCATTGCTTACACCGATTGGGCTCCTTGCGACTTTGATATGGATGTTTGTCTTGAAGCAGTATAAGGTGTTCATTAGTTGGGGTCAGTATCTCCGTTTAACAGCCCTGGTCGTTCCACCGACCGTAGTAGCAACCATCATCTTATGTTACGGTTGGATTCGCCTGATTTACGGCTAAACAACTTTATTGCCACCACATAGAGGGATGATTGGTGTTAAGTTGTTAGGATGAAATCTCCGGAAAATACTCTAATTGATAGCAAGCGCTATCAATTAGATACATAAAAAAAGACCTGACAGGTTAAGTGCCAGGACTTTTGTAATTAGAAAGGAGGAAAAAATAATGTTTCACGACTCAATGGTATGGATCACCATATTAACTTTTTTGGGTACACTTATATTTATCTTATGGCGACCACGAGGCATTAATGAAGCGATACCTGCTGCGATTGGCGCGCTAATTGTCATCAGCATCGGCAGTGTTTCGTTTTCCGATTTAGGTGTCATTTTAAAGACCGTCGGTGGTGCCGCCATTACGATTTTGGCAACAATCGTCATGGCGATTGTTTTAGAAAGCTTTGGCTTCTTCCGCTTGGCGGCAGAGAAGCTCGCAGAAAAAGCAAAGGGATCCGGTGTCAGATTATTTTGGTACATCAATCTGCTATGTTTTCTCATGACACTCCTTTTCAATAATGATGGAGGTATTTTAATCACAACCCCTATATTAGTCATGTTGGTAAACAACATGGGTTTAAAAAACCAGCAAAAAGTGGCTTATTTGCTCTCTGGAGGCTTAATTGCGACTGCTTCCAGCGCTCCAATTGGTGTAAGTAATATCGTCAATTTAATTGCTTTAAAAATCGTTCACATGACTTTGTGGATGCATACCGCGATGATGTTTGTTCCGGCAACGCTTGGATTACTCATCTTGGCTTTTCTTCTGTTTCTTCGTTTTCGCAGCATCCTGCCAAAACATGTACCCACCAATATTACTGGCATAACCGACCCTTCTTTCCATCCGCTTAAAACAGGAATTAGACCTGGTCCAAAATTCGCTTCGGAGAAAACTCGTACCAAATTCATGCTGCTCATCCTGCTATTCGTATTTGCTGTCCGTATCGGACTTTTCATCGCTGCGTTTTTTGGCATTCCGATTTCCATTGTAGCTGTTGCCGGTTCTGTCTTTCTTTTGGGATGGAGATGGATGAATTTAAAAATCCATCCTGGCGATTTAATCAAGAAAACCCCGTGGTTTATCATCGTTTTCGCATTTGGTATGTATACCATCATCTATGGTTTAAATAACATTGGTTTAACGAACTGGCTGGTCAAGGTTGTCGATCCATTGATTTCCGGAAGCCTGCTCCATACCAGCATGTTGATGGGCATCCTTCTTAGCGTCATGTCCAATCTATTTAATAATCATCCCGCACTTATGGTTGGAACCATTACGTTGATGCATATGCACCTAGATCTGCTATCTTTGAAAATTGCCTATCTGGCTAACATTGTCGGCAGCGATATGGGGTCTTTAATACTACCAATGGGAACTCTCGCTTCCCTCATGTGGATGTACATTGTTAGACGTGGAAATGTCCAAATTAATTGGTCGGAATATATAAAAACGACCATTGTGGTGATACCCCCTACCGTATTATTCACATTAATGATTTTATATTCTTGGGTTTCTACTTTCTTCGGTGGAGTCCTAATAAGATAACAGGTTCCACTATCCTTCATCCTATAGTTGAGGAAGAACGAAATTATTCAGATTAAAAATAAAAAGCCCGTAAAAGGGCTTTTTAACTGAAATCAAAATCGATAACGAACACTTCGTCGGAGGGATCTGTTTCGTCCAATTTGTGCAGCGTCTCGATATCACCCTCCAATTGTTCCCCCGTGGACTGGATGAGAAGGAAGATGGTTTCGTTCTTTACTTCCAAACGCAGGCGGCGTCCGGGGAACAGCTCAGCAGCCCGTGCTCGTGCCTTAACAATCCGATTTTTAAGTTTTGATACATACTCCTCCATGTTTCCCCTCCTAATAGACTAAATTTTTCCTTTTTGAATTTATATGAATGAAAGATCCTAAAGTTTCACTAACTTTTCGTTTAGTTCAACAATAAAGTAGGGAAACCTTTCTCAAGGCTTCCCCCTTATCAAACCGTACGTGCCCTATTAAGGCATACGGCTTACCAAATGTTACAATTTAATCAAGAGGATGCATTCCAGGCATTTTGCATCTTTTGGACACGGTGAGGTGTGAAATACTCCTCACCTTTTGCTTTTGCTCGTTTGATTCGATTCTGAATGTCTCTTTTAACTTTTCTGGACATATCACTTAGGTATTGTTCCTTTGTGTATCCATATGCTTTATTTAAATAGAGCCAATAAGTTGGAATCAGATTGATGTTAAGAAAGAAGGCATTATTCCAAATACTTTGCATCTTCATCCCTTTTCTTTGGGAAGGATGTCTATGAATAAAAGCTACTCTTAGTCTTTTCCTTATGTATCCATCTAAAGATTTCAGGGTTCTTCGAACCCACCTTGTAATACAGTGGTTTGGAATCCCTCGACTAATATTATCTTTTATAGCATTAACTATAGTTAGGTAATAGTTGACCTTCCCTCTGATAATTGGGTTCACTCGCTCAATCCACTCTTCCTTACTCAGCGTAAGCGTTTTACGGGTCTTGTCCTTTATTTTCGACCGAAAATCTTTGACGGATTCTTCCTTTGGAGTTACATGAAATTCTAGCTTGTTATCTTTCTTACCTTTTCTCCAGTGATGGAACGTGAAACCTAGAAAATCAAAATCATCCTTCTTAAAGTTGACGATTTTAGTCTTTTCTTTAGATATCTCAAGTCCAAGTTCTTTCAACTTATCCCTAGTTATAGAAGCTGCACTCTCGATGCTATCTTTCGATTTTGCAAAGAGGAGAAAATCATCCGCATAGCGGACAAAACGAATGTTGTTCAAGTCCCATTCCCAGTCAAGTTCATTTAAATACACATTTGCTAAAAGTGGTGAAATTACACCACCTTGAGGGGTTCCATAATCCGAGTGGATTAGTTTGCCTTCTTCCATGTGTCCAGCCTTCAGCCATTGTTCAACCAACCCTAGGACCGTACGGTCCGAAACATATTTCTTAAGAACTTCGATTAGTTTCTTATGAGGGATATTGTCAAAGAATCCTTTTATATCACAATCGTAGATATGATTGTAGCCTTGCTCAATATTCCACAGAATTATTTGTAAAGCTCTTTGAACTCCACGATTCGGTCTGTAACCTACTGACCAACTATGAAATAGATTATCTTCAAATTTGGGCTGAAGTACGTTCACTACACTTTGTTGTACAATGCGATCTTCAATTGTTGGTATTCCAAGTGGTCGTTTCTTCCCATTCTTCTTGGGAATGTAAACTCTCCTTACTGGCTGAGCTTGATAGGTCTTTGCCTTTAATCTGTCTAAAAGTGCCATGATGTTTTCATTTAAATTAGCTTCATAACTTTCTATTGTTTCTCCATCGATACCGCCTGCACCCTTATTAGCTTTCACTTGTTCAAAGCATTGGGTTAGTCTTCGGTCGAATAATATTTGTCCATAAACACTGTGTAGCTTAAATTTCCACTCTTGATTCATTGCGTATTCCACGCCTTTCCTTGATGTACATTCAAACGGTTTTACCGCAGTAACATGATTGTTAACATTACATCTTGTTCATGACTTGGAGCCATAGGTCATTCCCCTTCCGTTCACTTGATGTTATGGTCATCAAGTTACTTCCGTACTATGAGAATGTCTGACTACTCCACCCATTCTTCGTCACTTCGGGTTACCCTTATAGACTAGAACCCTGCCTGTTCGGTAGGGTGGAGTTCTCACGGGGTCATCGCATTTCCCTTCTAAGCATACCCTGCACCATCACGCTATAAGTCACATTTCCTCGTTCTGACTTCTAAAGGAAATGCCTTTTTGAGAGGGCTTCCTTACTTTTCGAAAAGTCGCCAACTTATCTCGCCGCCGTGCTTCACACTTATTGCATTAGGGTCTACCTATTCGCTTACGGTTCTCTCGATTTACCGCATCTCCTTCAGACAACACCTCACGGTGTTGCCCTAGATTAAGCTTCCCGAGCTAGGTCAGTCTCCTCGGGTATGGATTTTCACCATCTGGGATTCATTTTCATTATCCTCTCCAAGTCGTTTCACCGAGATGACGTCTCTTTCAGATAATGAAAAGAAGAGTGTTAACTGAGTTAACACTCTATGCGACTGCCCGTCGCACAAAAAGACCGCCGCAGCGATCAAACTAGAGAGTATATAACTGTTCAAAGGAACTAGCAAGATAATGAAATCCAAGCGGGCGTAATGTTGAAAACTGTTGTTGAATGTTCATTTCTTCTTCTGAGTTGTCAGGTAATACGTAAAGCTTTGTAACGGGCTTTTCCTCTTTTAGAAGTTCAATGACTTTAAAAAGCATTATTTTAAATGCATTCTTTAATTCTTCATATTCTTCTGGAAATTGTTGTTCTAATCGTTCAAATTCTACTACTGTTTCATGGATGTGACTGAATGACATTCCTCTCCATTCCAAAGCTAAAATAAGAATATCAAGATTGGGATGTTTTTTTGCTAGTCTATAATGGTTACCCCATTGTTCTTTACGTTTTTCTGTTGAAATAGGATGTTCTTGATGGTAGGCAACTGTCATTGGATCCAGAGCAAATTGTACTCCATTTTTGTACAATCGATAGCCTAACTCCCAGTCTTCTGCTCCGTATCCTACAAAGCTCTCATCAAAGTAACCAACCTGATCTAATTGTTCCTTTCTTACTGATACGTTTCCACTTAAAAATGCAATATAAGGGACCTTAAACTCACTTAAATTATGTTCGAAATGTTTCACTCCACTATTAAGAAAATAACGATTGGGAAAGGACAAAGCTTTATAATTTTCATTATCAATATCATCTTTTGTAACGAGTTGATATGGAAAAACTTTCTCATTACTATTTCTAAACTCCTCATACCTTCTTGAATAATGTGAATTATTTCCCACTAAACTATCCAGTAATATCCATTGTTCTGTATTATACTCTGGAAAAATAAAAGTATAAAGGCCTTGGTAATGCATAGCCCCTGTCACGACTAGATTCAATTTCTCTACATGATGTCTGTAGTGATTTTCAATAAACATTGGGGGTAAAAACATTTCTCCATCTACAAAAATTAAAATTTCTCCTTCAGAATGCTTGATTCCTATATTTCGTGTGTAAGACCGGCCTTTATTGTTTTTTAGACGGATGTATTTAAATTTAAATGGAACATCTATTTCTTTTATGAGATTTGGTGTTTGATCAGTAGAACAATCATCAATGAGGATCACTTCATAATTAGTGTGGGAAAATGTTTGTTTTGATAAACCATAAAGAGAAAGAGATAGTTGATGGTATTTATTATAGGAAGGCATGATTATACTCACTTTTATTGGATTATTATGATTGTTTTTGATTTTTATTTCGTATTGGTCCTTTGCCATGTTGACAGTCTCATTTTTCAAATGGACAGGATCCTGTTCAGACATGGATATTTGTTCATTGAAATTCTCATAACTGTCGGTTGCTCTTAAAGCCGGGCTTTTACGGTTGCGATCTCTTTGATCTGCCCAACCAGGTTCTCTTCTACTATCTAACAATTGATAAACACCTCGCTTTATACGCTTGTACTCCAATATATTCCCAATTTACTGGAATTCTTGGACAAATTAAAAAAAGTGACTATTTTTAGTCACTCCTAAAGAAAATGGCACAGGTCAATTCCTGTGCCAATAAGTATGTCATTTATTCCTTTTCACGTCGCCCCCGTTTTTTCAGCTAGGAATCCTCCTCAAACACTAAATCATTGCTCCTGAGTGTCATTAATTCATGCTTGTCATAAGAATTAAGCATCAACAGCCGCATCGCTTGGGCACGGATAGACTTTTCTATGATGTTACGGACATAGCGCCCGTTCGAGAAACTATTCGGGTTTATCACAGCCTTCACCCAAATCAAATGATCTTTTACTTTCTTTTCGGCTTCGTGGCTGAAGGAATATTCTCTTTCTATTAACATACGTTTTGCAATTTCCAACAATTGATCAATATTGTAATCGGGAAAATCGATGACAAGCGGAAACCGGGAATGCAGCCCGGGGTTTAAGGTTAAAAAATAATCCATTTCCCTTGAGTATCCAGCAAGAATTAGAATAAATTCATGCTGTTTATCCTCCATATGCTTAACCAATGTATCAATGGCTTCCTTGCCAAAATCCTTTTCTCCGCCTCTTCCAAGAGAGTAAGCTTCATCGACGAACAAGATCCCTCCTTGCGCTTTTTTTACGAGATCGCGTGTCTTTTGGGCCGTGTGGCCGATATATTCCCCAACGAGGTCCGCCCGTTCTGCCTCAATTAAATGCCCCTTTGATAGGACGTTCATTTTCTGAAACAGCTTTCCAATCAGTCTGGCCACCGTGGTCTTGCCGGTACCGGGATTTCCTTTAAACATCATATGGAGGGCTTGCTTTTTAGCCTTCAGCCCGGCTTCTTCGCGTTTTTTGTTCACATAAATCCACGCATAAATTTCTTTTATCATTCGTTTCATTTCTTCCATGCCAACCAATGCCCCGAGTTCCTCTTCAATTTCCCTTAAAGCCGTATGCTCAGGGGGAATTTCCTTTGGCACAACCTGTGGCTCTGGCAGTTCTTTTGCTAAGGTCTTTCTTTTCTGTGAATTGAAGACAACGCTGATTTGCCCGTTGCTTTTCATCCGAATCGGTTGGTCCAAAGCTTTCACCTCTCAATCTGCAAACAGTATATGCTAGGAATCCTTTCCGGTTTTTGACACTTTTGTATGTCCATCGCAAATTAAATTTGCGCCTATTTGGATGAAATACTTGTTCATTCTATTTGTATTCAGCCTTGATGCATTTCATTAAAAGGATTTTTCTTGAAAAATAAAAAAGAGCCCGGATTAGGGGCTCAAATTTATGAAAATGTTTTATTGGGCATCCAAATCAAGCTGAACATTTCGCTGCGGCGCAAATGTTGAGATGGCATGCTTATAAACCAATTGCTGCTTTCCTTCGGATTCAAACAGAACCGTAAAGTTATCAAAACCTTTAATTTGCCCTCTTAATTGGAAGCCGTTTAATAGAAAAACGGTCACATGTGTATTGTCCTTCCGGCATTGGTTTAAGAATTGGTCCTGAATATTAATCGTTGTTTTCATTTGTATATCCTCCTCTTTTATCTCTACTAATATGTATTCGATTTTACTTGGAGCTTTCCTTCAACATAATGTGAAATTTCCGTTAAATTTTTCGTAAAGTTCTTTTCCTCTGTAAAATCAAACCACATTACTTCCATCTTGTTTCGAAACCATGTAAGCTGCCTTTTGGCATAACGCCGTGAATTTTGCTTTAAATTTTGGACAGCTTCCTCCAAGCTAATTGTACCATCAAGATACTCATAAATCTCTTTATAACCAATGGCTTGGATGGATTGACAGTGACGTAAATCCTGTTCATATAACTGGGAAACCTCTTTAAGAAGCCCTTCTTCCATCATAATATCCACCCGGTCATTAATCCGGCTGTACAGCTTTTCCCTGTCCATTGTTAAACCTATGAGCGCCGTATTGTATAAAAGGTCTGCCTCTTGCGTTTGTTGATACTCACTCATCGTTTTGCCTGTACAGTGATAAATTTCAAGTGCCCGAATCACTCTCCTGATATTATTCGGATGAATTTGCGATGCACTCTCCGGATCAATTTGAACCAATTCTTGATAAAGGGCGTCATTTCCGATTAATTTGGCTTTTTCTTCAAGCTCAATTCGGCAGGCTTCATCCGCAGGAGCATCGGAAAATTGGTAATCATAAATAACCGATTGAATATATAGCCCTGTTCCGCCTGCAATAATCGGGAGCTTTCCTTTATCTGCAATTTCTCTTATGCGGGAGCGGACAAGCTGTTGGAATTCTGCGACTGAAAAACTCTCATTGGGTTCTTTGATATCGAGCAAATGATGAGGAATTCCTTCCATTTCTTCCGGTTTAATTTTAGCTGTCCCGATATCCATGCTTCGATAAATTTGCATCGAGTCTCCGCTGATGATTTCCCCATTGAACCGTTTGGCAAGCTCAATGCTGAGCTTTGTTTTCCCCACTGCTGTCGGACCAATAATGACTAATAACTTTTGCTTTAAATCCAAAATTTCCACACTGCCCTTATTCCAATTTCAGTGAAAGACTTCTCCTTCACTTTTACATCCTACCACAAATTCGAAAAGCAGTTGAACATCAAATAAGTATACACAAAAAAAATTATTTCTATGCAATTCATAGGAAATGAATTTTATTCTAATTTGGGAATAATTTCAAGCAACATTACAATATGATAACGATTCGTTTACATTTGGGATTATACCCCCATTTCGTGGTAGTCTTAATCGTACCTTATTTTTGTAATAATACTAGGGAAAAAGGTGAAACAAATGTTATCTCATTCTGAAATTGGAATTGACTTAGGAACTGCTAATATACTTGTGTATAGTAAAAATAAAGGAATTACAATCAATGAACCTTCCGTTGTTGCCATTGACACCGTAACAAAACGGATTGTCGCTGTTGGTACGGAAGCAAAAGAAATGATCGGGAAAACTCCCGAGAAAATTGTAGCGATTCGTCCGTTAAAGAACGGCGTCATTGCAGATTTTGATATTACGACTGAAATGTTGAAGTATATTATGGGGAAAGCTTCTAAAAAAATGGGTTTTGCCATGCGCAAACCAAGCGTGGTTGTCTGCACACCATCGGGTTCTACCAGTGTGGAACGCAGAGCAATCATGGATGCAGTCAGGAATGCCGGTGCAAAAAAAATTCAATTGATTGAGGAGCCGGTTGCAGCTGCCATTGGAGCCGGATTACCAGTTGATGAACCGGTGGCCAATGTCGTGGTGGATATCGGCGGCGGGAATACCGAGGTAGCGATTATCTCATTTGGCGGTGTGGTCGCATGTCATTCGATCAAGGTTGGCGGAGATCGCCTTGATGAAGATATCATTCAACATATCCGCAAGGAATATAACGTCTTAATCGGTGAAAGGTCTGCCGAAAAGATCAAAATAGAAATTGGATACGCCCTTATTGATCATGAGGAGCTTACCATGGAAGTCCGCGGCCGGGATCTTGTAACTGGTTTACCAAAAACAATTACATTATCATCCTATGAAATTAGAAATGCGATCAAAGAGGCTCTTTCCCAAATATTAGAAGCGATTCGGGCCACACTTGAAAACTGCCCTGCTGAACTTAGCGGTGATATTGTCGACCGAGGTGTGATCTTAACTGGCGGCGGCTCGTTAATGAAGGGCATGATAGAATGGCTGAGCAAGGAAATTTCTGTGCCAGTGTCACTAGCACCTAATCCGCTTGAATCGGTGGTCATTGGGACAGGAAAAGCGTTGAATTTTATTCATAAGCTTCCATCGGTTGCGAAATAAGATTTAAAAAACACTGCTGGGGCTATATTTAAATGGTTCTAGTCTGAGATGCTAATAATAAAATTAGTCCCTCAATGACAGTAATTTTGACATCTGTTTTGTAAATAATAAAGAAAACTCGTCAAAGTAAATTGGCGAGTTTTCTTTATTTGGAATACCAAATCCTTATTGAACTAGAGCCCCCCGATTACTCAGCAAATAATATTGCTTTTCTAATGAATTTATTAGTTTTACATCTTCTGGTAATGAAAGATAATCATTTCCTCTTGTCTCTTTTAATCCAATAAAATTCCTGGAATTTTCTCTCCCCCATAACATTGTGTCCAACGTCATTAGCATACCAAGACAAAAAGGTTCCCCAATGAAAAAAAGTGAATATATTGGGGAATATGTAAATTACTTCACTTATTTGCATACCTATACACATGTACATCATAGAAAAAAAGATTATTTCATTTTCCTTTGCATAAATTGATACTATATCTTGTTAGTTTTTTTGTCATGTTTTGTTTATTAAGTATAGAATCATTCAAAAATAAGTGAAGGGAGCTTAAAAACTCTTGAAAATAATGACAATCCTTGGAACACGCCCAGAAATCATTCGGTTAAGCTTAATTATTAAAAAATTGGACGCTCTAACAGAACACGTTCTTGTTCATACCGGCCAAAACTATGACAATTCTCTAAGCGATGTTTTTTTTGCGGAGCTTGGCATTAGACAACCAAACTACAAAATTCATTTAAAGTCCCATACATTCGGTCAGCAAGTTGGCCATATGTTTTCAGAAGTCGAAAATATTATTACTATTGAAAAACCAGATAAGATTCTTCTGCTTGGAGATACGAACAGCGGTCTTTGTGCAATACTGGGTGAACGAATGGGGATACCCGTCTACCATATGGAGGCAGGAAATCGTTGTTTTGATCCAAATGTTCCTGAAGAACTTAATAGAAAAATAATCGATTCAATTTCATCTTTTAATTTGCCATATACCCTGCTTAGTAGAGAAAATCTGATTCGTGAAGGTATTCCTAGTCACCGAATTTGGGTGTCCGGAAACCCTATATATGAGGTACTGCAACAATATAAAGAAAAAATTGACAAAAGTGACGTCCTTCAAAAGTTGAATATTACAGAAAATGGATATATTTTGGTAACAACCCATCGTGCAGAAAATGTAGACAATGAATCACGACTTCGTCATATAGTGGATGCACTTCAACTTATTGCCAAACAACACCAAATCCCTATTATATGTAGTGTACACCCCCGAACGCGCGATCGTATGAAAAAATTTAATATTAACCCTCAACATCCGTTGATTAAATTTTATGAACCATTTGGTTTTTTTGATTTTGTCAGCCTTCAAAAACATGCAAACTGTGTAATAACAGATAGTGGAACTGTTCAAGAGGAAAGCTGCATACTCGGGGTCCCTACCGTAACAATAAGGGATAGTAATGAAAGACCAGAGACGGTTATGTGCGGGAGTAATGTTATTTCTGGTGTTCATTGCAATAAAATTTTGGATAGTGTGAACTTGATGATTCGCTCGAATCGATCATGGAGATTGCCAGAGGGATATGATGATCCAAATGTTTCAGACAAAGTAGTCAACATGGTTTTGGGTGGACTCCATCATCTTTAATAATATTGAAAAGCCTTTTCTTGCTGAAAAGGCCTTTCTTAAAAATGACTTTGAATCTCTTACTCAATCACTTCAAACCACATAGGAGACTGATCTCTAGGATCGCCGTTATAATTAACGGTAATTTCTTCTCCCTCCCTAATGTCACGTACCGCATAAAAGGAAATGGACAATTTATCAAGGTTATTTAGAAACATCGCATTTGGAGTATAAGAGTGATTAAATAATGAACCGTATCCTAGAGCAATAGCGGTTTGATCGAATTGTTCCCCCCAGTTAAAACAATATTCAAATACAACGGTCTTCTTCAAGTACCCACGTTCTCCGTTAGGTGAAACAAAAACAGGGGATTCTTCAATGAGTTCACCATTTTTAATATCTCGTGCAGCGAATATCCCTCTACCATATTTCCCGGTATCTTTCATACAAATTGGTCCCATAATAGGCTCCTTTCTTATTATTTTACCGAATGTTATTTTTCAAGGGAGCCCCCCTCAAATTTGCTGTCCACGTTATTAATCTACATATTGATCCATTCTGTAAGTAATCTCTTAAAATTCAAAAAACCTCCTTTATATACCATCTGATAGTATTCGAGGATTAAATATACAGGTCAAACATTTTACAAATAGTATACGAAGAAAATCCAGAAATGATTTTACTCTGTTGAAAAATGGGTTGGACAAAAAAAAATTATTAATAGGTATACACATAAGCAATTGGATATTTTTTCCATAAACTAGAGTTGTTAGTTGCTTATGGAGCGAAATACAATACAAAAGTTTCAGAGGAATGAATCAAAATATAACTAGGAGGTCTAAAATTGTTTGAAAATCAAATAATTTTGGTAACAGGTGGTACAGGCTCATGGGGCCAAGAATTAGTTAGGCAGCTGTTAAAATTCAATCCAAAAGAAATACGTATTTTTTCAAGAAATGAATCCGTCCAATTTTTGATGAAACAAAAATTTAATCATAATCCAAAATTACATTTTCTCATTGGAGACATTAAGGATAAAGACTCCTTAAACCTGGCATGTAAAGGTGTAAATTATATTTTTCACCTGGCAGCATTAAAACATGTTCCCGTATGTGAGGATCAGCCAATTGAAGCCTTAAAAACAAACGTACTTGGAACACAGAATGTGATAAATCTCGCCATAGACCATAATGTTCGAAAGGTTGTTTATATTTCAACCGACAAGGCATCAAACCCTATAAATTTCTATGGAATGACCAAATCAATGGGGGAACGCCTAATTACTCATGCAAATACCTTAAATACGAATACAAGATTCGTTTGTATACGCGGCGGGAATGTTTTAGGTACAAATGGAAGTGTGATTCATGTATTCAATAAACAGATAGCAGAAAAGGGTATGGTTGGTATTACTGATCTAAATATGACTCGTTTCTTTTTGACACTTGAAGAGGCTATTAACCTAATATTTAAAGCATCATTTGAAAGCATTGGCGGAGAAATATTTGTCATGAAAATGCCAAGATGTAAGATTACTGATCTTGCTGATGTTTTAATCGAGGCTTCTGAAAAAGAAAACATAGGGATTGAAATACTTGGCATTAGACCTGGAGAAAAAATTCATGAGGTGCTTATTTCAGAGTACGAATCGAAAAACACCATATCCTATGATAATGAGTATTTTGTTATTCTACCGAACTTACCTATTAAAGATTTAAAAGAACATTATGCAAAATATAAATCTGTAAATTTCCGAAACTATAGTTCCGGCGAAGGTTTAATGAATAAAGATGAATTAAAAAGACTCTTAGATAGAGGAGGATTTATCTAAATGAAGTTACTGATACTTGGAGGTAAAGGAATGGCGGGCCATGTCATTACTGCTTATTTCCAACAAAAAGCAGAGTATCAAGTCTACTATACCTCAAGGGATCAAAATGATAAAAACGGTATTTATTTAGATGTAACGAATTCAACGGAGCTAGAGGAAATTCTAGAAACTATAAAGCCGGATATTACTATTAACTGTATTGGAATATTAAACGATCATGCAACGAACAATAAGGAACTTGCCTTTCAAGTAAATAGTTTATTACCTCATCAATTAGCCAAATTTTCCGAACGCATTCGAGGAAAATTGATACACATTAGTACAGACTGTGTTTTTTCTGGAACAAAAGGAGATTACACAGAGAATGATATTCCAGATGGAACTTCCATCTATGCTCAATCAAAGCAATTAGGAGAAATTATCAGTGATGAACATTTAACCATTCGTACATCTATTATTGGACCAGAGCTTAAAGAGGACGGAATCGGATTGTTTCTTTGGTTTATGAAACAAAATGGGAAAATAAAGGGCTATACAAATGTTTGGTGGAATGGTGTAACCACACTGGAATTGGCAAAAGCCATTGAAAAGATGATTTTGCATGAAATTACCGGACTATACCACCTAGGTTCAGATCAAAAAATTTCAAAGTATTTGCTGTTAAAAACCATTCAGGAAGTTTTCGGGAAAGCGGATGTTGAAATCATTCCAGATACTTGTATTATACAAGACCGAACAATCATTACTACAAGGACTGATTTTATTTATAGCGTTCCTACTTATCGAGAAATGCTTACGGAATTAAAAAATTGGATACAAAATTATGAACAAATTTCTTAGATTTATACAATAAGACAGCGAAGTTAGTTGAGAAATGGACGGAAGAGTAATATTCAAGCCGTTTTTTACAAACTGCCTGCGAAAAATACTTATGAAAGGATGTTTTTTATGAATGATGTAGGAATTGTTATGCCCATATACAACCAAGACCCTGGATTGTTAAAAGCGGCAATCAACTCAATCCTCCAACAAAATTATAAAAACTTTCAGTTCGTTATTGTAATTGATGGGGCAAATGACCAGACCAGAGAAACAGTTTATGAATTAATCAAAAATGATTTACGGGTGAAAGTCATTGATAAAGAAATAAATCAAGGAGTTGCTAAAGCTTTAAACACGGGGTTTGATTTTTTATTTAATAATAATGAAATTAAATTCTTAACTTGGGTATCTAGTGACAATTTATATTATGACAATTTTATTGATAAACTACGAGATAAACTTATAAATTCTTCACCAGAGGTTGGACTAGTATATAGCAGTTTTCGACATTTGGATTCTAATGGAAATCCATTACAGAATGAATTCGAACTAATACAATTTCGAGAATTTCAACAAAATAAAACTTTAGAAGATTTATTAGATGTTTGTTTTATAGGTGTATCATTTATGTATAAAAAAAATTTTGCACAACAAATTAGTGGATATGACTTTGAACCAATAGAGGACTATGAGTATTGGCTCCGTCTAACCGAAATTTGTAATTTTATATATATACCAGAAGAACTTATGGATTACAGAATGTCCTCTCCCTATAGTATATCCAAAGATGTTCATAGTGACCAAATTAAACATAGGTGGTGGAGAGATCGGTTTAATTTAGCCAAAAATATGACTCTTAAAAGAAGAAATTTGTCTTACGAAACAACTGTTCTTTTTATGGTAAATTCACTTAATGATCAAAAGATAAGTGACTTAGAAATTCTTCTAGATCAATTATATTATGGTTTTTGGTTAATTATTTTAGATGAAACCATGCAAATGAAAAATAAATTAAAAGAACTCCAAATAAATGATCCCAGAATAAAGGTAGTCGAGACAACCAGCTTAGATCTAAGCATTTTAGATGTCGTTCAATCTCTAAATACCTCTTATGCTTTAATTTATTCTAATGGATTTAATGAAAAGGGACTATACGCTTTTTCAAATTTAGTTAAAAAACTTAAAACAATTAGAAAAACAGATAAAGCCGAGGGTATTTCAACCTATTATGAAGGTAGAAGTTTAAATGTTTCTGTTAGAACGAACCAATCAATTTGGAACTATAATGAATTATATAATACTCATTTCTTAAAGAATTTAATGGTTAACCGAAATACGTCTTCCATAACAGAGAGTATTCCTCCATTTATTCTCAATTCAATACCGAAGAGCGGGACAAATCTTGTTATTCAATTACTCTCAGGGATACCAAGTCTATTTAGATCAGAATCAAAACATCTTTACGAGGGTATAAATTCACAACTCCCTCAACATTTTAATATGTTAAGTGAATTAATAGAAAACGAATTTATTGTTGGCCATATTTATTACTCACCTGAGTGGGAAAACATGCAAAAAAATCTTGGGATGAAACAGATTTTTATTTATAGAGATCCTAGAGATGTTGTCGTTTCTCATGCTTACTTTATGGAGAAAATGGGTTCTGTTTCACCAAATAACCTTTTATATCAATATGTTAAAAATAAAGGGTTATCTAGAAAAGAACAATATTTAACACTCATTAACGGGGTAAAGTTATCAACTGGGAATTTCCCTAATATTTATGATGCTACCACGATATTTTTAGAGTGGACAAACTCTCCAAATGTCCTTGCCATTCGTTATGAAGAAATTATGTGTTCAGAGGAATCTCGATATCATGCATGTGAAAAAGTAGTAAATTATTTATTTAATAAACTACCTACGGATGTATTACAGAAAATGATTAGAGATATGAGTACAAAAATAAATAAAAACGATTCATGGACATTTCGTAACGGTAAAATTGGGGATTGGCGGAAAGAATTTGATGAAGAATTAAAGACTAGTTTTAAAAAAGTAGCAGGTAATTTGTTAATTGAATTAGGCTATGAGAATGATACAAATTGGTAAATCGAAGTATGGATTATTAAAGGAGGCGATAAGTATAGATTTACAAGAAATTAAAAAGCCATTCGATTTGGTTGTAAGTTTAGGATCCTCATGTTTACCTACTTACCATTTGAAACGACACCATTTAAGAATTTTTTCTGGTCCCTTTGACTGGGTTCTATCACCATCACTCCCGGATGTAAATAAATTAATAAGTAATGAGCTAAATGATCTGATGGAACTCGAAAATATGCATTTGATTAAAGGGAATCATTACAACCTTCTCAATGATAATTCTGAACCTCAAAAATCTCACACATATGAAGTGAGGGACACCAAATATAATATTACGTCAGTCCATGATTTCCCTATTGTTCCAAACGCTGACTGGTCAATATCATATCCAGCTTATAAAGAAAAACTAACTAAAAGGATTAACACATTTATTGAAAAGATAAAAACCAGCAATTCTATATTATTTGTAAGAACTGGAGCAAGTTATGAAGACGCGTTAAACTTAAAGTCTGTTTTATCTCAAATCACGGATAGAAGTTTTAACATACTCATTGTGAATCTAGTAGTTGGACTGCAAAATGTAATTGAAAAAAATTGGGATATTGATGGAGTATGCTCGATTGAGTGCCCACATCATCAAGATGCTTGGTATGGGGACGAAACTGCATGGGATTATATCTTAAATGGGATAAAATTAAACTAAATTTAATTTTAATATAAATAATATATTGATGAAAATCCTCATAACAGCACATTAACGCCCAAAAGCCGACAGTCTTCTGTCGGCTTTATTCGTATATTACTAGGGTTCATTTTTTAAAACTTGAATCATGTTTATAAAATCCTCTGCATATTTTTCGGGGGAGAAATTGACCGCAATGTGCTTCACACCATTTTCCCTAAGTGCTTCGCGCAGCACAGTGTTTGACATTAATTCTTTTGCTTCCATTATTGCTTCATTGATATTTCCAAATGTATAGAATTTCCCTGTTTCATTATGTTTTATAAAATTACGAACACCATCTGAATCTGTTGACAATACCGGACACTTGCACACGAGTGCCTCCAGCACTGCGTAACCAAATGATTCAACTTTGGAGGTCGAACATAAGAAACCTCCTGAATCCCCAATGATTGAAAAGTAATCCGCCATTTTGCTATGCGGCTGATTTGCATAAATGATGAGGTTGTCTTTTAAGTTTAACTCGTCAATTTTCTGTTCAAATGCTATTCTTTCAGACTCTACACCTAATGTATTATCTTCGAACATCCAGAGTCGAATGGCTGGGTTTTCTTTAATTAAGTCAGCTCCGATCAAAAGGAAATCCTTCCAATTTTTATTCTCTTCTAACCTTCCTACCCAACCGATAATTGGAAAATCCTTTTTTGGGTGTACCTCATAGTGAAACTCATCAGTATTAAAACAATTATTAAAATGAAACTGTTTTTTTAATGGAAAATTACTTTTAAAGGCTTGGATTAGATGTTGGGTTTTCGGATATATGATTGCATCACAATAATTGGAGATAATGAATGAATTGGAGGGTTGTTTTAAGTAATAATCAGCAAATTCTTTGTTGACACCTAAACCTTCATTGTTATAAATTAGGATCCCCTGATACCCAAATTTCTTTACTTTTTGTAGCAGTGTAAGATCCGTGCATACAACAATGGCATCGTATTGTCCTTTTTCTATAATACTTTTTATTTCATGATCTTCATTGGTTACAAAAATAGAAGCATCAGTTTTATTTTGGAGCCCTATCCCCTTTTGGGTGTATAAAAAATCACAGTTTACATTCTTTTTACTTAATGCATAAAACCTTTGTCTATTCAGTGTTTCGACCCCTCCACTTGGAAGATAATAAGTAAATAAGATATTCATTTTGCTACTCAATTTAGTTGTACTCTTTAACTTGTTCCATGTGGCCCCATAATTAATTTTGCCATTATTTTTATTGCTGGTTGAATCAAAAGCATCATACCCGTCTCCTTCATTTAATTTCCAATAACCTACAAGTCCTGTTTCATCGCCAAATAATTCCTTTTTCATATTCTCCTGGATTTCTTCTTGTGTCCTTACTGTACTCCAAATCCGTATTTCTTGAAGACTGCCTATATAAAAACCGTAAGGATAGATTCCTCCAAAAATTCCCGATGGAACGACACTTTCTTTAATACTCGCTTTCCCAGATTTAGCAAAATTTCCATTAATATACAACAAAGGAGCTTTATTATTATAGACAACAGCAATGTGAGTCCAATCATGTAAATCGGCTTCATAAACTAATGTCGCAGGTAAATGATTTGTAGTATGTTCAAATATTGAAATTCCATTCGTTCCAACAGATACTCCAAGACCTGCTCTAGTATGATTCCCGTTGTCGTATACACCCAAAACTGGTGTAATGGCAAAACGTTGGTTAACCACTTGGGTAACACCCATATTTGACTCTTTGTGTATATGATCTAGAGCTTCTGGTTTTGCCCAAAATTCAATGGTGAATGTATTTTTAATGTTGGAAAACAATTGTTTTTGTGTAGCTATTATATTATTTCCATGAAAAGTAAGAAAATCATTACGGATCATACTAAATCCCTCCACACAACTGAGCTCTTTGATGAACAAATCACTCATTTCAATATATGTAAAAAAGTGATTATCGCTACAAATTCCAGATATTCAGCTATTTATTTTTCTGTTTGATTAAGCCTAATTCATTTTTTTCTGTGTCTTCCTATTGATTGAATTAGCAGGTGATAATATTTATTTTTAACTATCTCTGACTCTAGCATCTGCTCATTGTAATGGACGACAGAATTCATCGACTGATGGTATCTATATTTAACAAGTGGTTTATCTAAATAGTGAAAAACATAATGTTGTGCGATTCTCGACCACATATCGTAGTCCTGTGCATAACTCAAGGATTCATCAAAGAGGCCAATATTCCTTAAAATATCCAATTTCACCATGACGGTACAGCCATTAATATGACAGCCATTTGATAAATTTTTTAGAAAGACGTCATCATTATCAAAATGAACCCCTGCGTTATCATAAATAATGTGATTGGATTCATTGATGATATGGAAATTTGTATAGCTGACCGTTGCATTTGTTTGGGTCATAAACACTATTTGTTCGTCTAATTTTCTACTTTCAAATAAATCATCAGAACTTAACCAAGCAAAATATTCGCCTGTTGCATGCCGAATTCCTTCGTTCAAGGCACTTGCAGTTCCGCCGTTCTCTTTTTTAATATATTTGATTTTCGGTGAATGAAGATATGGTTTTATTAGATCAACGTACATCGTTGATCCGTCATTAACTATGATTATTTCCAAATGAGGATATGTCTGATTTAATACGCTTTCGATTGCTTGATTTACATAGGAACAATTATAAAAAGGCATGATAACGGATACCAAGGGATAATCCTCTCTTTTCATAAAGCATTGCCACCTTCTTTTAATAGTTTACTAGGGTTAAAAAACAAAAATTAATTATACCCCTTGTTTAACATCCTATGGTACTGTTATATATTTTAGACTGCCTAAAGCTAGGAGGATTCTCTATGATATCGTATTTTCGTTTGTAAAATAATGATGAAAAGTGGTAAAAACTGTAAAAAGTATTTGTTGATATACTATAGCCTGTACATCTTTGAAATTTGTAAATAAGATATAATGTATACTTTTTCATACTTAATGAAAGGAGAGGATTCATTATATTCGGAAAAGGAAAAGGTAAAGGTAAAGGTAAAGGAACAAACCCTGACGGTCATAAATGTGTCGGTGACACAGTTAATTTACGATTTAACCCAACTAACGATGCTGTAAACTCTGTGTTTGTAGCCGGAAGTATTTATCCATGTACTTTACCACCAATCACACCCGGGCCACTTCCGACCCCAACTCCAGCGCCAACCCCTGCAGCCACTAGCTTTATAAGCTGTCTCGTATCAAATGGTTTTAATATCATCGATATTGTGATGTTAACTCCAACTGATGTGCTCGTAACTCTTATAAGATGCTAATTGATTTATGCTTCTACCTACTGCTAAACCAAAGGAATTTCCTTTGGTTTAGTTTTTACATAAATCAAAAGCATCCATTTTCCCCTAAATTAAAGTCTATCTCTTATTAAATTTGAAAGAAGTGATCAAATGATAAATGTTGATGACCCAATAGTCTCAATCATTATTCCGGTTAAAAATGAAGGTAATCATGTCAAAAATACCATTGATTCCGCTTTTCAAGTTAAAACGGATTATCGTTTTGAAATCATTGTAGTAGACGATGGATCAACGGATGATTGCTGTAATTTTTTATCATCTCCTGGGACAAGACCAATAAAACTAATAAATAGTCATGGAATTGGTGCAGCAAGAGCAAGAAATATTGGAGCACAATATGCAAGGGGATCCTACCTGATTTTTTGTGATGCTCATGTTTTTTTTGAAGACCATTGGTTAGAAGGCCTACTCGATCCCCTACAAAAAGGAATGGCAGATGGTACCACTCCTGGAATAGCCGATGTAGCTAATCCTATGAATGCTGGATTTGGACAATTCTTAAATCAATCATTAGAAGTTCAATGGCATTTAAATAAAACAGCTCCATTTCCAACTTCGATTCTTCCAGGTGGATGTTTTGCCATATCCAAGAAAGTATTTACTGATATCGGTGGTTTTGATAACGAATTAAGAGTATGGGGATATGAGGATATTGAGCTTTCAATTAAAATGTGGTTGTTTGGATATACTTGTTTCGTTCAACCAGCAGTAAAAATTCTTCATGTGTTTCGAACTTCACACCCCTACAAGATCAATTGGGAAGATTATTATTTTAATATGATGAGACTGGCATATAGCCATTTTTCTGAGGAACGAATAGATAAATGCAGGCAGTTAATTAAATATAGTAACCCATCTATAATTGAAGAGGAGGTTTTTAAAACAAATGTACTAGAACAACGAGATTTATATTTTAAACGAAGGAAGTATGATGATAACTGGTTTATGAAAACTTTTAACATTGATTTCTAATTTTAGTTTGATCAAAGGGGATGAGAAATGAGCATTTCTATAACATTAATGGGATTATCTGTTGGTTTTTTAGTTGGTTTAACAGGTGTGGGCGGGGCTGCCCTTTTAACTCCTATTCTTATGATGTTTGGGATTAACCCTTCTATCGCAATAGGAACAGATTTTGTCTATAACTCCATTACTAAACTGTTTGGAACGATTCAACACTGGAAACAAAGATCTATTAATAACAAACTGGTAATATACCTTGCATTAGGAAGCGTACCAAGTGCGGCAATGGCAATGGGACTTCTCCAATTATTCGAATCTACATTTCATAATCAAGATCAAATTATTAAGCATTCTCTCGGATACGTCCTTATAATAGTAGCTATAGCAATCTTAATAAAAACCTTTTTTGAAAATAGAATAGGTCCGAACCGTTGGCAAAAAAAATCAATTGAAGAAAAACGTGGATTAACGATCCTTATCGGTATTGTCTTTGGTTTTATTGTTGGACTTACTTCAATTGGGTCTGGTTCCCTTTTTGCACTTGCGATGATTTATCTTTACCGTTTAGCGGGGGCCGAATTAGTTGGTACAGATATTGCTCATGCATTTTTATTAGTTACAGTCGCAGGATTGCTGCATGCATATACTGGGAGTGTAGACTACAAGCTAGTGGGAAATCTTTTAATTGGATCTATACCTGGAGTCTTTGCAGGAAGCATTTTATCAGCAAAAGTTCCTGCAAAACCTATTCGTATATTGGTCGCAATAGTCGTCATTATTAGTGGTATAAAGCTTATTGTTTAGATGAACAAAAATATTTTGAAAGTAACGGGCATTATTTAATGGCCAATAAAAATGGATTAAAATAACATGAAAGGAGAACAGAAAATTGGATAAAACGGATTCCGACAACCATGTAATTTGGCAGGAATCGATCGTAAAAAAAGAAGATCGCCAAAATTTACACGGACATAAAAGTTTGATGATTTGGTTTACTGGTCTTTCAGGGTCAGGTAAATCTACAATAGCCAATGCACTTCAGCTCGATCTATATAATAAAGGGATAAGTGTTTATTTGTTGGATGGAGATAATCTGCGGCAAGGTATAAATAAGAACCTATCTTTTACAAAAGAAGATAGAAAAGAGAATATAAGAAGAACAGCTGAAATAGGCAGGCTTTTTGTTGATGCAGGTATTGTTGTTCTGGCTGCCTTAATATCTCCTTACGCAACTGATCGAGCGAATGCCAGATCAATATTCAGCAAACAAGAATTTATAGAAATTTATGTGAAATGTCCGATTGAAGAATGTGAAAAGCGTGATCCAAAAGGTCTTTATAAGAAAGTTCGAAATCGGGAGCTCCTAAATTTTACAGGTATCGATGATCCATATGAAGAGCCACAAAATCCTGAGATAATCCTTGATACCAGCGTCCTTTCTATAGAAGAGTGCACAACTAAAATTATAAATTATCTTTTCAATGATATTAACCGGGTTTCTATAGGTAAGGGGGAATAATTTTGGCTAAAAGTATTCCTCATGGCGGAGAACTAATCAATCGAATCAATAAAGATTATGATATTTCTAAAATTATCTCTGAAATTGAAATTGATACAATGGCCTTATCAGACTTAGAATTAATTGCAAATGGAGCATTTAGCCCCTTAACAGGTTTTCTAAGTAAAGAAGACTATGAATCTGTACTATCACGAATGCGATTAAAAAACAACTTGGTTTGGAGTATTCCTATTACATTACCTGTCACAGAAATAGTAGCAAATCAATTAAAAATTGGGGATGAAATTAAATTATCCCACAAAAACATTGTTTACGGTGTATTAGAGTTAGAAGAAATATATGCCCCAAATAAAATGGAAGAAGCAAAAAAAGTTTTTCAAACAACAGATCTTCAACACCCAGGAGTCAAAAGCCTATTTAGACGCCCAAACGTATATTTAGCTGGTCCAATTCATTTAATAAAAGTTCCTCCGAAGAATGAAGACTTTAGTCAATACTATCAAACTCCTATACAAACGAGAAACGAATTTAATCTTAGGGGTTGGAACACGGTAGTGGGCTTCCAAACAAGGAATCCAGTCCATAGAGCACATGAATATATTCAAAAAACAGCGCTAGAAATAGTGGACGGTTTATTTTTAAACCCTTTAGTCGGTGAAACAAAATCTGATGATATCCCAGCCACGATAAGAATGAAAAGCTATGAAGTATTATTAAGTAATTATTATCCAAAAGATAGAGTATATTTAGCAGTGTTTCCAGCAGCCATGCGGTATGCAGGACCAAGAGAAGCCATTTTCCATGCACTGGTTCGAAAAAATTATGGTTGTACTCATTTTATCATTGGCAGGGATCATGCTGGAGTTGGAAACTACTATGGAACGTATGATGCGCAGAAGATTTTTTCACAATTTAGCTTTGAAGATATTGGGATAACAATCCTCCCTTTTGAGCACAGTTTTTATTGTACAAAATGTGGAAACATGACCTCAAACAAAACATGCCCACACACAAAGGAATATCACCTTCTTTTATCAGGAACAAAGGTTAGAGAAATGTTACGCAATGGCATTTCACCTCCCCCAGAGTTTAGTCGTCCAGAGGTAATAAAAATTTTAATGGATGGGTTAATGGAACCATAAAATGAACAATTCCATCTAAATGCGGATATTGGTTATGAAATAACCTTAACTCTGATATATTTCCAATATTGTAGCCCTACAGTCATTTTCCTACTTCCTACTGACCAAATTTTTGAACAAATCTCATAAAAAATGGGAAAAGAGATAAAAACTCTTTTCCCATTTTCCTTTTCAGTCATTTATTATTATTCAGGAGCTAATTCGCTAACATTTTGAAGCTAATTAATATTGTTCCATTAACCTCAATGAAATATTAGAGAAGTATCTTACGATAAATAATTATTTTTATGCTTTCGATTCTAATTATATCGGTATCTTACTTCCCCTCAAGCAGTTGCTGAAGCTCATTCAATAAAATTTTTACACCTTCACGGCTTAATATTATCTTTCCATTTGCAAATACAAGATTATCATCTAAAACTTCTCCCGTAATCATACAAGCATTGTTAGGGGTATATTTCTTAATTATAATACGATCCCCATCAATAAAAATCTCCATAAGGTCATTTTCCTTTACATTTAGAGTACGTCGCAAGTTCATTGGAATAACTATACGTCCTAATGCATCCAAATTTCGGACTATGCCAGTACTTTTCATTCAACACTCCCCCATTTACAATTAATGTAATCAATATATTATTTATCTTATAGGGTAATTGTTCACATTAACATATGTTATATGGGTAATTTATACCACTGTTTTTATTATGTTTAGTTATGGTAAATATTACCTGTAGGGTAAAATTGATGCATAAGCTACTTTATTTGAACGTAGTGTGCTTTGTTAGTCGGAAAGGTAAATATTCCCTTTTAAACTCCCTGCAGTTCAATTAGAAGAGGCTGCCATTTGTGGCAGCCCAATATTCAAGGATTTTGCTTTTTTCGCATATTGTTAAAATACAAGAATATAGGCAGTGGAATCACGATAAAGCCCAAACTCTTGATAATTTGATTTTTCGCATTTTCCCTTGCACGGTTCTGGTCATCCTTTACAGACTGGTCATAATTAGCCCGTATCTCTGCGTCCGTTAAATTTTGACTTCCACCTTTTCCGGTATCATACATTTGTTTATAGTCCTGGTAGTTTTGATAATAACTAGGCGGACTGACTAAATCCGCTGCCGCCATAAAAATCGAAATACCTCCACCGATGACCATCATCAGTGTAGCAAACAAAACTAAATACGTATAAAGATGGCGTAACACAGTTTCTCCCCCCTTTTCTTTGTATCTCACTGCATAGACAATCACAAAAACAATAATCACAACCGGTAAAAATAAGCCTAACAGGGTAAAACCAACGATTGAAATCACCCCCTTAAAGACTTGTAATCTTTATATATATTCATATTTTCAATTGATTTATTCATTCCAGATATATACATTTTTAATGAAATGTATATATTTTAAAATGGGAGCATGGCGGACACTTTAGCTTTTAAAAATAAGAAAAGTGTCCGTAATAAGGTTTCTTACGGACACTTCGGGCTCTTATTCTATGTAAAGTGTCCGTTACTGGGGCTCTTGCGGACACTTTGGACTCTTAATCTATGTAAAGTTGTCCGTTACTGGGGGCTCTTGCGGACACTTCGGGCTCTTATTCTATGTAAAGTGTCCGTTACTGGGGGTCTAACGGACACTTCGGGCTCTTATTCTATGTAAAGTGTCCGTAACAAGGGCTCTTACGGACACTTTGGGCTCTTATTCTATCCAAAATGTCCGTTACTGGGGCTCTTGCGGACACTTTGGGCTCTTATTCTTTGCAAGGTGTCCGTAACAAGGGCTCTTACGGACACCTCCGGCTCTATATCTATGTATAGTGTCCGTAACAAGGGCTCTTACGGACACCTCCAGCTCTATATCCATGTAAAGTGTCCGCAGCAAGGGCTCTTACGGACACCTCCAGCTCTATATCCATGTAAAGTGTCCGCAACAAGGGCTCTTACGGACACCTCCGGCTCTATATCTATGCAAAGTGTCCGCAACAAGAGCTCTTGCGGACACTTAAGACTCAAAATCTTTGAAAACTGTCTATTATAATAGGCATGCGATATAAAATCACATCACCCGCTTAAACATCTTCTCCATATCATAGGAAGAATAATGGGCAATGATCGGTCGTCCATGCGGACAGGTAAACGGATCAGAAGCTTTTCGCAAATCGTCTAACAGTGCTTGGATTTCATCATTGCGCAGGTGGCGATTCGCTTTAATGGAGGCTTTACAGCTCATCATTATCGCCGCTTCTTCCCGCAGCTTTTTAATATCGACTTTCTTCATCGCTAAAAGCTGCTCGATCATTTCCTCCATGATTTCCTTCTCTTCTCCTTTAGGAAACCATTGCGGATGCGAGCGAACAATGAAGCTGTTGATCCCAAACTCTTCGAGAAAAACACCTACGTTTTCCAGCTCGCCAATATTTTCATTGATTTTAATAAACTCATCGGTAGAATACTCAAACGTCAACGGCACAAGCATTTCCTGCAGTTCTGACTCTACCTGTCCGACTTTTTCCCGGAAGTATTCATACTTCAGCCGCTCCTGGGCAGCGTGCTGATCAATAATATATAAACCATTTTCATTTTGGGCAAAAATATATGTTCCATGCATTTGCCCGATCAGATACATGCGGGGAACCCGGCTCTCGTTTTGCTGGGCATCCCTAATTGGATCATCATCAAAGGGACTCTCAACGAATGGTTCCTCATCAAAAGACTCCTCTTCAAAAGCATCCTCTTCTATCGGATCCATATTTGGTACAATGGGCGGGGACAAAATTTCTATTATTTCTTTTTTAATAGGCTCCAGCTTCGGACGCACTTCCTGAACCCCAGCTGCAAAAAAGGGCCTTTTCCCCTCATTGCGAACAGGGACATCCTCCGAACCCTCATTCAGCACCAAAGTGGTCTGTTCCGATTTCGGCATTTCTTTTTTCACATGCGTATACGCTGTCGGAATCAGGATCTTTGATTTAAAGGCATCCTTTATCATCACTGTCACTAACTCATTCAGCTCTGCTTCCTTACTAATCCGGACTTCCATTTTCGAGGGATGGACATTCACGTCCACCAGTAATGGGTCCATTTCAATATTTAACAGAATAATTGGATACCGCCCAATAGGCAATAAAGTATGGTAACCATCCTGAATCGCTTTCGCCAGCGGGTAATTTTTAATAAAACGTCCATTGATCATGGTCGAGATATAGTTTCTCGACGCTCTGGTGACTTCAGGCATCGAAGCATAGCCGCTAATTTTATAATCAAGCGAAGTCCCGGAAATAGGTACCAGCTGCTTGGCAATGCTCATGCCGTAAATGGCAGCCAGCACCTGGCGGACATCGCCGTTTCCATTCGTCTGCAGCAGCTTCCGTTCATTATGAATCAAGCGGAAGGCCACCTCTGGATGGGAAAGGGCCAGCCGGTTAACTACATCAGTAATATTCCCGAGCTCTGTGTGTATGGTTTTCATATATTTTAAGCGGGCAGGAGTGTTGAAAAATAAATCGGTAATGACAATATCTGTGCCGCGTCTGGCCGAAGCTTTTTCAAAAGTTTCGACTTTGCCGCCCTCAATCACGACCCGATTACCTGCGCCCTCACCAGTCGACGTTTTCAACTCCAAACGAGAAACGGATGCGATACTCGGTAAAGCCTCGCCTCGGAAACCAAGCGTCCGAATACGGAATAGATCGTTTTCATTCTTAATTTTACTGGTGGCATGCCGTTGAAAAGCCATTAGGACATCCTCTTCGTCAATGCCGCTGCCATTATCGGTGATCCGGATTTTCGCTAGTCCGGCTTCCTCTACTTCAATTTCAATGACCGTACTGCCGGCATCAATCGCATTCTCTACCAGCTCTTTCACAACAGAGGCAGGGCGCTCGACAACCTCACCTGCAGCAATTTTATTGGACAGGGCATCATCTAACTGGATAATCTTGCCCATTCACATCCACCCCCTATTTCAACTTTTTATGGAGCTCGTACAATAAATTCATCGCTTGAAGTGGTGTCATATCTAATAAATCGACTTCTTTTATTTTTTCTACTACTCGTATTTCTTTTGTTGACAGCTCCTGCTTTTTCGGCTCCTTTGGTTCATCGAAAAAGGAGAGCTGTGCCGGCTGTTGATGGGCAACTTGCTCCGTTTTTTCCACGGTCATGGCTGGAATATCCTTGGCATCCGATTGTTCTAAAGCTGTCAAAATTTCATTGGCCCGGTTAATTAATTCTTCCGGAAGCTCGGCTAGTTGGGCCACATGAATTCCGTAGCTCTTATCAGCCGGACCTTCTTTAATTTTATGAAGGAATACGACCTTGCCTTGATGCTCGATGGCGCTGACGTGAATATTCTTCAGCTTGACAAGCTCCTCCTCCAAGACTGTCAACTCATGATAGTGGGTTGAAAACAGCGTCTTTGCTCCGATGCGGGTATGAATGTATTCAATGATCGCTTGAGCTAGAGCCATACCATCATATGTCGAGGTTCCGCGGCCGATTTCATCAAACAAAATCAAACTGTTCTGCGTCGCATTGGCAATCGCATTCCTTGCTTCGAGCATTTCGACCATAAAGGTACTTTGTCCGCTAATTAAATCATCAGCAGCCCCAATCCGGGTAAATACCTGATCAAAAATCGGCAGAATCGCTTCCGTTGCCGGTACATAACAGCCGATTTGCGCTAAAATGGCCGTCAAGGCGATTTGTCGCATATAGGTGCTTTTCCCCGACATATTCGGCCCGGTAATCAGCAGAACTTCCCGTTCATTGTCCATGAAACAGTCATTTGGAACATATTCCTGAGCATTCAGTACTTTTTCCACAACAGGGTGCCTGCCTTCTTTCAGTACCACTTTGCGTTCATCTGAAAACTGTGGCTTCACATAACGGCGTTCCTCGCTCACCTGGGCAAAGCATTGCAAAACATCCAGCTCGCTGATATATTTCGCTAAAGCCTGTAAGCGCGGGATTTGTTCCTTAACGATTTCGCGAATTTCGCTAAACAGCTCATATTCAAGCTCGCCGCATTTTTCCTCGGCTTGTAAAATTAACGCTTCTTTTTCCTTTAAATCCGGTGTGATAAAGCGCTCGGCATTGGTTAACGTCTGTTTTCGCTCATATTGACCTTCTGTAAGCAAATGCAGATTGGCTCTTGTTACTTCTATATAATATCCAAAGACACGGTTATAGCCGACCTTCAGCGATTTGATGCCGGTTTTTTCCCGTTCCTCCCGTTCCAGCTGGGCAATCCACGTTTTTCCGTTCCGGCTGGCATCACGGTAATTGTCTAATTGAGCATTGTAGCCATCGCGGATCATGTTCCCTTCTTTTAACGACAGCGGCGGGTTCTCGACAATCGCCTGCTCGAGCAAATCGGTCACATCTTCACATGGGTCGAGCTGTTCTGCCAATTCACTTATGTCTTCATTCTGCATCGATTGGAGGATTTGTTGTAAAAAAGGAACCTGGATCAGCGAGCGTTTTAACTGTACTAAATCACGGGCATTGACATTTCCAAACGCGACACGGCCGGCTAACCGCTCTAAATCATATACTTCCTTTAATTTTTCACGAAGCTCCTGCCGTTCAAAATAGTGATTCAACAGGACCTCAACCAGTTTGTGGCGCTGTTCAATCATGCTCTTCGAAATCAACGGACGGTCAATCCAGGTTTTCAGCATCCTCCCGCCCATCGCGGTCATCGTTTCATCCAGCAGCCATAACAGGGAACCCTTTTTCCCTTTGGAACGAATCGTTTCAGTTAATTCAAGGTTGCGTTTCGAATAATAATCAATTTTCATATATTGATGAATTTGATAAGTCGTCACAGCTTGAAGATGGTCAAGACTTCTTTTTTGCGATCGATATAAATAGTGGAAAAGCCTTGCGGCGGTTTGCTTCAGTTTATTTTGCTCCATTCCTTCGAGCAGGTGGGAAAAATTCAATTCTATTGAACTATTATCTTCAATTGAAATGGCCAGCACATCGCGTTCGCGCATTTTTTTCTGAAGTTCGGCATCAAAGCTTGATGCGACCACGACTTCCTTTGTGCTTAAAACCGCCAGTTCATTTAACACTTCATCAAAATTGGATAGTAGCGTTACCCTGCTTTCTCCAGTGGATAGATCTGTATAGGCAAACCCAAAGGTTTGGTCATCAAAAGCGGTGATTGAAGCAATATAATTGTTTTCTTTATCCGTTAATCCTTTGCCTTCCATAACGGTTCCGGGTGTGATCAGCTGGACAACTTCCCGCCTTACCACTCCTTTGGCCTGCTTCGGATCTTCGGTTTGCTCGCATATTGCAACCTTATAGCCTTTCGTAATTAATTGTTCAATGTAGTTGGCGGCTGAATGATACGGCACCCCGCACATTGGAATCCGATCTTCGGTGCCGCCCTCACGGCTCGTTAACGTAATCTCTAATTCTTGTGAAGCTTTAATCGCATCGTCAAAAAACATTTCATAAAAGTCGCCTAAGCGGAAAAATAAAAAGGCATCTTGATAGTCTGCCTTAACGGTTAAATATTGTTGTATCATTGGCGTATAAGCTGCCATAATGACCTCCAGATTCAAATCATTTCGAGTATCTTCGACAAACTATTATAACATATTCGTCAGGTGACAGGCACTTGTCGAATATATACCAATTTTGATGTATATTTTTTCTATTCATTTCGCTTGAATTTTTAGAAAATTATGTTAATCTAAAATTAATTTTTATAATATTATTTATATTGGGAATAATTGTCTTTGAAACACCTTGATAACATTCGAATTGATAAGTGGAGAGGGGAGTGATTTTAGTTTCGTAGAAAAACTTTTTCACTATGATGATGTTGTTTATTCAGTGATTTTTTTCCAAATATATTGTATTGGAGTGGATAGAATGAATAATTCTAAAAATGGTTCGTATGAAATGGCAGGCGTTGATATTTGTCATGCTTGCGGTAATGTAAAAGTGTCCTTTGAAGGTTCTCAATCAAATAAAAAATTGAATATTTTTTATACGGCATTTGGATGGTTGTTCGCCGCAATTTCCTTTCTCTTTCTGCCAATTGTTTTTGGGGCAGCCGCATTTTTCTTGGGATTATTAACGTATTACGAAAGAAATAAGGTTCATGGCGCCATTTTAATGGTCTTTGCAACACTTGGAGTAGTCCTCGGCTCACTGTTCAGCTTCTTTGTCGCCGGAACCATGTTTATTTAAAAAAGATCTTCCTTATGGTAGGCAAAACCTTGCTTATCTACCGTAAGGTTTCTTTTTAGCACCATATATTCAATCTTTCACATGGTGCCTGTCACCGATAAATGGTAAACTTTTCATTGACCTTTTTCAAATTAATTATTATAATAAATAACGTTCCTTTTATATTTTGTCCCGATAGCTCAGCAGGATAGAGCAACAGTTTCCTAAACTGTAGGTCGGAGGTTCGAATCCTCTTCGGGACGCTAAAAGACCCTTGCCTCGGCAAGGGTTTTTCTGTTTTATCTGTTATAGTTGTATTTATTAAACAGCCGGGTTGCCACCATATTGCCACCAAACATAACTAATTGCCACCAAATGAGACAAAATATTTCTGTCAAAGAAAGTAAATAAATTTAAAAAAGATTGAAATCAATCCTATTAAAAATTCACCCCAAATTTAATGACCACATAAAGGAGCATTTTCAATATTAAATTAAAGTAACCGAAATTGATTCATTCACAATCTCTCCTAGACCATAATATAACTCCCAAACCTAATATTTGTTGTTCCAGAATCCAATATAATACAAAAGACGCCTTCTTATTCAAGAAAAGCGCCCGATTGTGGAATACGATGACTGGAGTTTTTATAAAGTAGATTTTTTTATACAATTGCCGTAACAAAAATGTTCGTTTTTGTTAACAATAAACCAGAAAAATATCACCCTTTTCCCAAGTAGCTCCTTAATTCCCGTACAAATATACAAGAATATATTCTATAGATTTTCGAAGCTTTGTTCTATTACAATTCGTATACCTTAACACATTAGAGGGTTTATTTATAATTCCCTGATGCTCCATAGTCTTTAATTGTTACGTTTACATTGTAGTTAATGGGAATATTAATAAAGGTTTGGTCCCAATCTTTTTTCACCTTTTCCCATACTTTTGGATGCTGAATTTTCAAACGTCCCCCAAAGCCGACAGCGTCGACTTGATATTCCTTTTGCATTTTTTTTAAAGTCAGACCGATCAATTGTTTTACTTGTATTGCCGTAGATTCTTCTGCCCTTTTTAGAAATGCATTTTCAAAAGGAGTACCTGAACCGACCCAATTCTCAATCAATCTTCCTTTTGAATGGATGTTTACATCAAAAGAGATTTTATTACCTCTAACATGTGATGTGATTTTACTTTTAATAGACTCTACCTCATATAAGATCGGGCTATTGGTTTGTTTATCAAAACTTTTCACAACACCGTCTAAACCCTTCCCGGTTAACCATGTGACAGCCTCCAATTCATTTTCATTTAAAAAACCAAGTAATTTTTTTGTCTTTCCTTTAATCACTGCAGCTCCGGCAAATTTCACTTGTCCATTTGCTGCTATTACATTCTGCAAAAGAAAACTTGATCCTGATTGAAGCTTGCCATCTAATTTAATGAGCGAAACAGGAGGCAAAATTCTGGATGATTTATATGCATTATCTATAATACCGTATAGACGTAATGCTGGAACTTCTCCTGGTGTCTTTGAAATTAATGTTTCGCTGGCCCTCCCTTTTGAAATAAAAACAAGACAGCTGGGTCGAAACTCATTATGTCTAAGAGGCATGTCTAGTAAATTTTGTAAATTGACCGACCGAGCCAGTTTTTCTCCAATTACAATGACCTTCATGTGGGCGGCATGAAAAGGAAAATCTGATCTTAAAGATAACTCACGGGCCACCTGAATGATTGAATCTCCCGTTTCAGAAATATTAACGTAGGATTGTTGCGGCGGTCCTCCTTGTTTACCCGATGAACTTGCTATTTGCGGAGTTATCAGTTGGAAGGTGGCAGTGATTCGATTCTTTTTTGAATATCCTCCTCCCTTTTCGTCTAAGTTGTTCTCAGTACTTGACTTCCTGCCTGTATCAAATGCAATTCCTACACCTAAGCTTAAATTTTCAATTTCATGGCTACTCCAACAGCCGGTCAGACAGAATAGCAAAAGACCGGACAGTGAGGTCACAAGAAATCGTAAAATGGTCTGTTTGTACTTCATTGTGTCCTTCTCTCCCATCTCGTAATAATTAGGAGAAGCGGCGGCAGCAATCCAAATAAGTAAAGTGCAGCATTACCCATTAAATCCCCAAGGTTTAAAAAATCATTAAGATTTTTTGGAAAAATGCAGATGAGATAAATAACTGGCAGCAGCCCCACCATAAATGGACGGATGCTTTTGTTGAAAATTTGGGCCAGCCCTAGAGCAGCAGCATAGTGAGCCGTGGTAAAGATGGTAAACATTTGCATAATCCAAATCGCAAGTAACAATGATTCAAATCGTTCAAAAATTAACCCGGAAATTTCAAAACTACGGACCAGGTCAAGCGTCGGCCATGTTCTCGTGACTACTTCATCCGTTGATAACCCACCGATGACCATGACCATGGTTATCAGGTAAAAAATCAAAGCCATACTAATTCCGGCTATGACCGCTTTTACTCCTTTGTTTGGCTCTTTCATAAATCCGACAATGATCAGCATGATCTCAGGGCCGGTATACGCAAGAGCCGTTGACTTTATCCCTTTTAACACTGGAAAAACTCCTGACCCTAGTACCGGGCGTAAATTATCGATTTCAAATATTTTGAAACTCAAAAAAATAGTAAGTAAAAACAAGACAACAGTAATAGGTAATATTATTTGATAATGACGGGCAATCGCATTGATTCCCCCCATGATTAGATAAAGGCCCACCAACATAAACGGCAGAATAATTACCCAGTTGGGAGTTCCCTTCAGTAATATGAACTTAGTTACTTCAGTTAATGAACGTAATTGAAAACCGGCGGACGTTAGAAAATATCCAGTGAGAATAAAACTAAGGAGCACCCCCACCCATTTGCCCACAATTTCCCGGCTGTATTGATAAAAGGTTTTTTGGGGAAATTGCTGACTTAACTTCACCATAACAACTCCAGCTGCCATCGCCAAGAGTCCTCCTAATAGAACGCTTATCCATACATCTGGAGTTTGTACCTTCTCTACAGCTGCTCTGGGCAGGGTAAGGATTCCTGTCCCAAGTATATAATTGATGACAATAACTGCTGCCTGTTGGGCTGTAATTTGATCTTTTGGATTCAGAATCATCCTTACTAATTCCTTTCTCGACAGGTTATCCCTTACGTAGCTCATCTTTGGCATGATTCATTTTCGGGCGTTTCTTCATGATCAATAGAGGCATGCGAACCATAAAGTCCTTCCAGTCACTTAGGCGATAAGGAACTGCTGGACTTACATAAGGAACACCAAAACTTTTTAGTTTCACTAAATGGCTGGTAAGCAAAAGGAAAAATATAATGACTCCATATAATCCTAATAGCGCAGAAAAAATCATCGCTACGAAACGCAGAGAACGCAGTGCTATCCCTGCATTATATTGCGGAATAGCAAACGATGAGATCGCCGTCAATGATACGATTATGACTAACATAGGGCTAACAATTCCGGCTTGTACAGCCGCTTCGCCAATGATTAAACCACCGACAATCCCCATTGCAGGTCCGATTGGTTTTGGCAAACGGAGTCCAGCTTCCCGCAAAATCTCAATTGAGATTTCCATGAATAACGCTTCGATTAGTGCTGGAAATGGAACCTGAGCTCTCGATCCTAATATGGAAATGGCTAATTTAGTAGGAATCATTCCGGGATGGAATGAGATAAAAGCAATATACAAAGCCGGTGAGAAAAGGGACAGAATCGCTGCCAGGTATCGAAGCAACCGGATCAACGAACCAGGAATCCATCTTTCATAATAGTCCTCTGGTGATTGCAGCATCATGCTAAAAGTAACCGGAACAATTAAGGCAAAAGGTGTTCCATCGAGTAAAATTGATACCCGGCCTTCCACTAAAGCAGCAACTACCCGGTCAGGACGCTCTGTACTCTGTACCTGAGGAAAAGGACTCAGGTAGTTATCTTCGATAAGTTGTTCAATATAACCCGATTCCGGTACATTGTCGATATCTATTTTTCGAATACGCGCTTCTACCTCTTGTACTAATTGGGGATCAGCAATGTCATTAATGTAAGCGACAACTAAATCTTTTTTTACCCTCTTTCCTACTTTAAAATTTACTAACTTTAAATTTTTATTTTCTCCATTCCCTCTCAAAAGAGATGTATTATCCCTTAAAGATTCAGTGAAACCGGATCGTGGGCCTCTTACTAATGGCTCGGAAACCGGCTCTTCAATTGCCCTTGTTTTTAATTTAGTGGTACCAAGGATTAACACATCGGAAGAGCCATCAATTAATAGTGCAGTAGCACCTATTAACACTTTGGCTGCTAACTCTTTTATTGAACCAACCTCTTCTACCTTACTAATAGGCAGTACTTGGTTTTTTACAAATTCATTTAAATTACTTCCTTTTACAGAGGATAGTTCCAGTTTATATTCCGATGAGAAATTAGCCATCAACGATGTCATGATTTGTTTATTAATCAGATCCTTATCTGCTAATCCATCCACAAAAATAAGGCATGATCGAATGCAGGTGCGACCTATGTTAAACTCTCGATAATGTACATCCCAATTTTGTCCGATTTCATTTTTAACTAATTCAAGGTTTAAAATGATATTATCCGTAAAATGATTATTTAATTCTTGAGGCACGACCTTCTGTTGATCTTCATTTTTGTTAGCTTTTTTATATTTTATTTTCACCTTAAATTTCCTTTCCCTCATTTTCAGCACTGTTCCTCTGATGATCTACGAATCCAATTAAAAAGTCGAAAGATAAAGAACATGGATAGCGCCTTCCTTTGTTAAACATTGCATGGAAAATCGTGGTGATAAACTTATCTTTATCTTGTGAGGTATCTAACAAATCTATTCGGGTACCACCAGCAAAACGCTAATTTACAACGTTAAGGATATTCAAAGTAAAAATCCCAATTTCTCAGCATTAAAATTGAGAAATTGGGATTTTTTGATATTTATGAAAGTGCCCGATTATGGAAGATCATTTATATTTTCTTATTAAAGATTAGCACCCGTTTAGTAAATAGAAAAATTTTCATTTAATACGTTTCTTTCAAATATTAAATTATAAAAGCCATATTTTGTTTGTTTTACAAAAAAATTAATATGGTTTAGGTTGATAAAAATAGTTGGGCTTTATAATTTTATTTTTATATGGTTTATATAAAACCTTATAAAATCAGGCATTTGCCTATGTAATACAGTTTAATATTACACATACCTAAACTGTAGGTCGGAGGTTCGAATCCTCTTCGGGACGCTAAAAGACCCTTGCTTCGGCAAGGGTCTTTTTATTATCTATAAATTAAAACCGCTGCTGCAAGATCAATTCTGCTCGTTTCTCTGCTCCACCAATCTTAATCTTCTTACCATTTATCCGCGTCTTCCACCTCTACCGCCCTGTTTTGCTCCATTGTTACGATTGAGGGTAGACAAATTTTCTTCACTTGTCTTTAAAAAACGAGCCATTTTGTCTTCAAAACTTTCCTTTGATTTGAAATTACCTTTTGGACGAAATTCTTTGGAACGGTTATCTGCTCTTCCTGGGCGTGGTGGGCGTTGTGAATAGGAAGAGGTTTGTCCTTCAGGTCTATCTATAGCTTTTTTGATGGACAGTGAAGTTTTTCCGTCCTTCATACTAACAACTTTTACTTCAACCTGGTCGCCTACTTTGAGATGGTCATTTACATCTTTTACATAGCTATCCGCTACTTCACTGATATGCACAAGACCTGTCGATCCATCAGGTAATTCCACAAAAGCTCCGAAATTAGTAATGCCTGTTACCTTACCTTTTACTTTGCTGCCTATTTCTACTGACATAAAAATATTGTTCCCCCTCAAGAATGTTAAAAACACTTTACTATAAGGAATGATATAAATCGCTAAATATCTTCCTCTTATATTTCCAAATGCAATGATGACAAAAGACAAGTATTAAATATTCAAGTTAAATTTTATCACAATATAGATTGTATTATTTCAAAAAATCCATTATCCACTCATTACCAATTGATACAATCTACACAATTTTAGCTAAAAAACTGGATATTATTAAGAAGTCCTGTCAAACTTATATTATAAAGTATGCATCAAAAACAATAAGTAATAATTGATCAATTCATTATTTGGGTTTCTGAGAGGGTGAGAAAATGAGGGAAAGTCTATTTACTATTGGGGATAAAGTTAAAATAAAAGCGTCTGGTGAATCAGTAACAATCTATAAATCTCAGTATGTTAAAAATATGAAAAGGTACTCTTACATTGTTAATGAATATCCAAAGACCTTCTTCTTTGAAGAAGAATTAATTGAAGAATAAAACCGGATTAATTTTTAAATTAGGAAATTTCGTATTTGTATGCTACACTGATTTTACCATTTGATTTACCGTTCTCCATTCCCTGCTCACTCGTGAGTAGGGTTTTTATGTTATTAAAAAATAAAAAAAGACTCTAGAATAAGAGTCTTTCTATATTCGTTCTTATAATTAAGCTTTTTGAACGTTTGAAGCTTGGGGTCCACGTTGACCTTGCTCTACGTCAAAAGTAACTGCTTGACCTTCTTCAAGTGTTTTGTACCCTTCGCCTTGGATCGCTGAGAAATGAACGAATACATCGTCTCCACCATCGCGTTCGATGAATCCGAAGCCTTTTTCGCCATTAAACCATTTTACTTTACCTTTTTCCATTTGTGTTGCCTCCTAGTGTGTAAATACACACAATATAATACTATCCTTGCTCACAGTGATTATCAAGACGAAAAGCTTTACTGATGCTATCCTTTACACCGAACAAAAATAATTCTTTTAAAGAATAGCATTTTTCGAATGTGTTTGCAAGGATGCTAACTATTAAAACAGCTTAGAAAAGGGGGTTTACTGCTTCACGAAAACATTAAAACTATTTTTATCCGGTCGGCAGCTATATTTTATCAATGATTGTTGAAATATACTGTCTAACCATTCCATAGGTGTATAATGAACGATATTCAGATCATGCATATGATATTTCATGGAGAGAATTCTATACATATGTCGAAAAAAACAAAAAATGAGGTTAAGAAATGAGTAAAAGAAGTTTTGCGGATTATCATGTAAGCAATGAAATAAAAAGAGCACTAGCGGTGTTAAAATACGAAACTCCAACAGAAGTTCAGAGTGTGGTCATTCCATTAGCAATGGAAAATCAAGATCTTGTCGTAAAATCTCAAACAGGAAGCGGCAAGACTGCCTCCTTTGGTATTCCTGTTTGCGAAATGATTAAATGGGAGGAAAAAAACCCGCAGGCCTTAATTCTTACCCCAACCAGGGAGCTTGCGGTTCAAGTCCGCGAAGATATTACCAATATCGGAAGGTTTAAACGCATTAAAGCGATGGCCGTCTATGGAAAGGAACCTTTTACAAAACAAAAGGCAGAATTGAAACAAAAAACTCATGTAGTTGTCGGTACGCCTGGACGGGTCAAAGACCATATTGAACGAGAAACCCTCGTTTTAGATCAAATAAAATATCTTATCATAGACGAAGCTGATGAGATGCTTAATAGAGGTTTTATCGATGAAGTAGAAGCAATCATCAAAGAGCTGCCTTTAGACCGGATAACGATGGTTTTTTCTGCTACTCTGCCTAAAGATGTTGAAAATCTCTGCCATAAATATATGAAAGAGCCGATAAATATCGAGATTGAATCAACCGTGGGAACGGCCGATACCATTGAACATTTTTTAATTGAAGTGATAGAAGAAGAAAAGATCTCACTTCTTAAAGACGTCACGGTAGTAGAAAATCCAGACAGCTGCCTCATTTTCTGCCGCACCAAAGAACACGTTGATGCTGTGTATAGCGAACTGGAAAAAGCTCAATATACTTGTGAAAGACTCCATGGGGGACTAGAACAAGAAGACCGGTTTGCTGTTATGGAAGGTTTCAAAATGGGGAACTTCCGCTATCTGGTGGCCACCGATGTAGCTGCCAGAGGTATTGATATTGATAATGTGACACTTGTCATCAACTATGACGTTCCTATGGAAAAAGAGAGCTATGTACATCGAACCGGGAGAACCGGCCGTGCCGGAAATAAAGGAAAAGCCATTACGTTTTCAACTCCTTTTGAAGGAAAGTTCATGAAAACAATTGAAAAATACATCGGCTTTGAGATACCTACTATGGAAGCCCCCACGCATCAGGAAGTGGCTGGTGGAAAAGCAGCTTTCGAAGAAAAACTTAGCATTAGGCGGATTGTAAGAAATAATAAAACAGCTCGAATTAATTCAGATATTATGAAACTCCATTTTAGCGGCGGAAAAAAGAAGAAAATTCGTGCTATTGATTTTGTTGGAACGATCGCAAAAATCTCTGGAGTCACAGCAGAAGATATCGGCATTATAACCATCCTGGATCAAATGTCATATGTTGATATTCTGAATGGAAAGGGCTCACTAGTTCTACAAGCCATGGAGAATTTGACTATCAAAGGGAAGAAGTTAAAAGTGAGCAAAGCAATTAAATAAAAAGTTTTATAGGAAGCCCTTAAATCCCCCTCACTTAAAAAGATGAGGGGGATATTTGCCTCCATTGTGATATTACACGAGCTGCTGTAAGATCAATTCTGCCGCTTTCCCTGCTCCATCAATCTTAATCTTTTGATAGTTTACGGTCTTTCCTAAGTTTTCTAACACAGCATTGGAAAGCGTGATTTCGTCCGTTTCTGAGAAATTCATTTTGATTCCTGCGCCAATTCTTTCTAGTTTATCAGATACAAGCTTTTGTTCGAAATGCTCTTCTAAAGGAAAATACAGAAAATTCTTATTCAATGCAACAAGTTCCGTCGTTGATGTTCCTCCACCTTGTACAATCGCCAAATCGCAGGCGGCAAAATGCTCATATAATTTAGGCACATAGCCTTTAACCTGAACTCCTTCAGCGGCCATAATGGAATGGGGATCAATTCTTGGCCCGCAAATCAAAACCATCTGTAACTCAGGCAGATTTCCCTTTAACATCCTAAAGGTGCGTGAACATAAATTTAATAGATCCTCTCCAATGGCGGTTCCACCTACAGAACAGATAATAAGTGGCCCTGTCCCGGAACCCAACCGCCTTTTCATCTCGGCGGAATTACTATAATCCTGCGGGTTAAAAGGTAAAATATTGCCCAAAAACTTATAATGCTTTTCCGCATGATTTCTGGCGTTTGGCAAGAATACGCCATAGGATTTGTCCGCAATATCTTCAACATTCCCTACAAACAGAGACAAGTCTTCTACCCAGGGGGTGCGATTGCCTGTTATCCAAGCAAAATTCCATAAATAGGTACCCATTTTCTCAAAGGGATTTTTGGTTGTAGCATCGAAGCCAAAAAAATCATAGATCATTACGAATGGTGCCTTCTTTTTAATTCCTGGAAAGAATAAGAAAGCTAATATCAATTCATAGGCTTCATCAGCGATAATTAAATCGAATTTTTTCTCTTTTGTAAGCTTCCGTATTGCCATTATGCTCTTTCTCCACTCCAAGAGCACCATAAACAGATACTTATTTACATTTAATCCGAACCCATTGGAGACCTTTTCTGCTAAAAAACTATCTTTACCCAACAGCTCGCACTCCGGCAGCAGGTTCTCGCCTGCCTCTTCAATCACTTTGCTTGCTGGGTCTCCAGCCAGCCAGGAAATTGCTATGTCAGGATTTCGCTTTTTCAGTTCTTTTGCAATGGCCAAATCTCTTGCTGCATGGCCGAGGCCAATGGAACTGCTAATAAATAGTACATTCTTTTTCATGGTTCTGTTCCTCATTCCTAATCATTAAAGCTTCTATTTCTATTATGCTTGCATTATCGCATAAAGAAAATAATAAAGCGAAAACATCAAAATAGATGTTTTCGCTTTATTATTTTAATATATGTTGTTCAATAGTAAATAGATTTTTACCCTTCTACTCAAACTTCATCCCCCTTAAGCCAATCGCATAGAACAGGATCATAAATCCGGCTAATGCGAGCGTATCTTTCAATAAAATGCCCGAATTTAGACTGCCGCTCACGATTTCCTTAAATCCTGACATCGCCCAGCTTTGCGGTACAACTAAGGCAATTTTTTGCATAAAATCCGGCACAATGTCCAGCGGCCAGTAAACTCCGCCAAGCATACAGGTGCTGACGATTAAAATAGCATTTAATGCCATCGCTTGCTGTTTCGTTTTGACCAGTCCGGCAATCATCAGCCCGAAGCCGACAACCATTAAAATCACGAGTGATGCAAACGGTACAAGGAGCCCGAGGTTGCCCCAGTTCGTATCAAACATGAACTTCATCGCTGTAATCAGCACCGCAAATTGGATCCATCCCATAAGAAAAAAGGCTCCCAAATAACCGGTAATAATTTCGTATTTACGAGCCGGTGAAACCAACAATCTCCCCCACGTGCCTGCCCTTTGTTCGTCAAGAATGCTGGAGGCCGCGCCCGATAGACCAAACATCATAAACATGATCGCAAAACCGACTACCATTAAATTGGTTTCCACATGCGTATTGGTATCCTTTTGAACAATTTGTTTTTCAACTATAACGCCCCTCTGCTGGGCCACTGCCGCTAAAACATTGGGTAAGGCACCTTCTCCCGCTGCTTGATAGGAACTGTTAATCAGCCGTGCTGTACCTTGTATATAAGGTGCAAGAGCCAGATAATCCTGCGTCTTCTTTTCGATGATGACATCAAATAAAACCTGCTGATTGGCTATTCGCTTTTCAATATCGCTTGGTATAACAATAGCCGCGACCACCTTTTCATCCGTAACATTTGCACGTGCCGTTTTTAAGGCCACCGTTTTCCATGAATAATGTTCGTTCTTTTTTAATAGATTCGTAATTTGCCCACTAATTTCGCTATGGCTGTCAACAATATTTACGACTGGTTTATTTTCCGTTGAACTTGAAGACAATCCGCCGAAAATCCAGCTGAAAAGAAGAGGAAGCACAAACATCAATACCCAGGCACTAGGGGTTTTAAAAAAACTCTTCAGGTGTAATGATAGGATTGGAAATATTCTACGCATACTTTCGCCTCCTTTCAAACGTTAAGCAAACTAAACCAATCGCAAAAAAGAAGAAGCCTAAAGCGATCGAGCCCGCAATGGAAGGAAGAATATCAGCCAACCCTGAACCGGACATCAGCTTTAAGTACGTTTGAAGGGCAAGCCCATTCGGCAAAAATTTTGTGGCCAATATGACCCAATCAGGAAACAGATACATCGGCACCATACTGCCTCCTAAGGCCGCCATAATCTGCGTCCCGAGCATCCCGGCGACATTAAAGCCTTTTTCCGTTTTGATCAATGCCCCGGCCAACATGCCGAGTCCGCAGGCATTCACGACAAAGGCGAATGTCATCACCACAATACCCGGAATCGACGAACCCCAATTCACTCCAAAAATAAGGTTTGTGCCGATAATGATGATAAAGGCCTGAAATAAACAAAGAACAATTAAGCCCAGCATTTTTCCAAAAAGATAATGCGGATAGGTCAGTTTCGTGATCAGTAGGCGCTGATAAACCGTTTCTTCTTTTTCACGGATCATCATCGTAATTCCCTGAACGACGGTCATAAGCAAAAACATCACGCCCATCGCTGCGGCATAATATTGGAAGGATCCGACTGGTTTTGTTTTTTTATTAATCGTGGTTTCTTTTATGAAGGTTTTAGTATCCATGGAGTTATTTTGCGGTATCACATTTCCTTGTTTTGCCACCGTCATGGTTTCAATCGGAATCATTTGTGTAAACTGTTCAATGACACTTTCCACGATGACCGCTTTGATGCCCGGGTCAGGAACCGTTAACAGCTTCACTCGTGTTTCTTTTCCTGCTAGTAAGCTTGACGTAAAATCCGGCTCAATGATGAGACCGACGTCTAATTGATGATCATTTATTTTTTTATGTAATTCCTGTTCTGGATAATACTGAACCTTGATTTGCTTCGACAGACTTTTCTCCAATACATCCTTTGTTAATGCTTTGCTTAACACCCCATGATCTAAATTCACGACGCCAAGGGTGAATTTCTTGATGACAGCATCACTCTCGTTAAAAATATTGCCAAATGCAGCCCCCAAAATGGTTATTAACAATAACGGCATCATCACCAAGGTAATTAAGGCCTTTCGATCACGGATCATCAGCACTAAATCCTTCCAGGCAAGCCACCAGAAACCCATGACCATCACCCCCTTTATTAATCTCTTAAGCTACGACCGGTTAAATGCAAAAACACACTTTCCAGGTTTGGCTCCACAATTTCGACAGAGGTGACCTTTGCTCCCAATTCTGTCACCAGTTGGATCAGTCTGCTTAAGATGCTATGCGGTTCCTTATGAAAAACCAGGAGTTCGTTGTCTTCGAGCTGGATGTCCTTTTCGGAAAAAAGGTTGATTAATGCGTCCGTCAATGGTGTGGAAATTCCAGGCAGGTTCTCAATCGTTAATTTTATTTTTGAGCGATCCTCCATTTTCTCGCGCAGCTCCATTAACGTCCCGCAGGCAATGACTTCACCGTGGTCAATAATTCCGATTCTCTCACAAAGGAATTCCACTTCTTCCATGTAATGGCTGGTGTAGATAATGGTCATGCCCTCATGGTTTAACTGCTTCACTGTCTCTAAAATATGGTTTCTTGATTGCGGATCAATCCCAACTGTCGGCTCGTCCATGATAAGGATTTGCGGCTGGTGGAGAATCGCGGCCCCTATATTCACCCGCCGCTTCATGCCTCCTGAAAATGTAGCAACTTTATCTTTCGCCCGATCGGTTAAGCCAATCAACTCCAGCACTTCATCGACCTTTTTATCGAGTGCCTTTCCACTAAGATCATATAATCTTCCCCAAAATTTCAAGTTTTCCCTTGCTGACATTTCTTGATAAAGGGCAATTTCCTGTGGTACAACCCCGATCCATTTTTGTGCCTGCTTTGGCTGTTTGACCACATCAATCGTATTTAGAATAATCGAACCTGATGTGGGCGGGAACAACCCGGTAATCATGTTGATGGTCGTTGATTTTCCGGCTCCGTTCGGACCCAGCAGTCCAAAGGATTCCCCTTTATTGACGGAAAAGGAAACTCCCTTTACCGCCTTAAATTGGCCGAAGGTTTTTTGTAAACTCTTTACGGTCAACATTTCCACTTGCAACACCCCCTGCTTGATTCTTTCGTCTTAATCATACATTAATCAAACATGAAAAAATATCCATTTCTTCAAAAATATGAATTTATCTTTCTGTAATAGTATTGTTCTAATGATGTAATCCCAAGTCAATACCCGCCAATTTTTTAATGGATACGGGCAACAACCCAGTTTAAATGAATATAGTATCCTAGAGTTTTCTTATTTAAGGGGAGTTGTGTCATGTCAAAAAATAACAATAACGATAGGGGAAGACAAAATAGTAATTGTAAATGTGATTGTTTATGCAGGCTTCTTAAATGCTTCAAGGGCTGTGATGTAACCATTAAAACAAAATCAGGCGACATCATTTTTGGTGTGCTCGTTAAAGTAAAATGCTGCTGTGTACGAATCATTGAGCCTGGTTCGATGTCCCCTTTCGTTAGCGTGAGGCTAGCGGTCATCAGGTGCAAAGACATTGAAAGCTTCAACGTCGAGCTAGACGAAGATGAATAAAAAACGAAAAGAGGGTGTCCCAAAAGTATAACTTTTTGGGGGCACCCCTTTTAGAGTAGATATAACTGTTCAAAAGAACTAGCAAGATAATGAAGTCCAAGAGGTCGTAATTTTGATAACTGTTCTTGAATGATCCTTTTTTCTACTGAACTTTCTGGTAATTCGTAAAGTTTTGTAACTGGTTTTTCCTCGTTAAGATGTTCAATGACTTTAAAAAGCATAATTTTAAATGCATTCTTTAATTCTTCATATTCTTTTGGAAATTGTTTTTCCAATTGTTCATATTCGACTAATGTTTTATGAATGTGAATGAATGATAATCCTCTCCATTCCAAAGCCAAAATAAGAATATCAAGATTGGGATGTTTCTTTACTAGTCTATAATGGTTGCCCCATTGCTCTTTACGTTTTTCTGTTGAAATAGGATGTTCTTGATGGTAGGCGACGGTCAATGGATCCAGTACGAATTGGATTCCATTTTTGTACAACCGATATCCCAACTCCCAGTCTTCTGCTCCATATCCTACAAAGCTCTCATCAAAGTAACCAACTTTATCAACTTGTTCCTTTCTTACTGATACATTACCACTTAAAAATGCAATATAAGGTAACTTAAACTCACTTAAATTATTTTCGAAATGTTTAACCCCACTATTAAGAAAATAACGATTAGGGAATGACAAAGCTTTATAATTTTCATTATCAATATCTTCTTTTGTAACGAGTGGAAAAACTATATCTTTACTATTTTTAAACTCATTATATCTTCTTAAAAAATGCGAATTATTTTTCGCTAAACTATCTAGCAATATCCATTGGCTTGTATTATATTCTTTAAAAATAAAAGTATAAATACCTTCATAATGCATTGCCCCAGTAACAACTAAATTCAATTTCTTTTCATGATGTCTGTAGTGATTTTCAATAAACTTTGAAGGTACTAACATTTCTCCATCTAAAAAGATTAAAATTTCTCCTTCTGAATGCTTTATTCCTATATTTCGCGTGAAAGATCGACCTTTATTTTTTTTAAGCCGGATGTATTTGAATTTAAATGGAACATCAGTTTCTTGGAAGAGAATAGGTGTTTTATCTGTGGAGCAATCATCAATGAGGATTACTTCATATTCAAATTGAGGAAATGTTTGTTTTGATAGGCCGTAAAGAGAAAGTGAAAGTTGATGATACTTATTATAGGTGGGCATGATTATACTCACTTTTACTGGATTATTATGATTGTTTTTGATTTTCAATTCGTATTGCTCATTATCTATGCTAACACCATTTTTTTTAACATTGACAGTCTCCTGTTCATACAAGAGTCTGCTAGTTTCAGCGTCATTATTGTTAATTTCTTTTTCAAAAGAAGCATCAATTGAGTGATTATTACTAGAAGGACCTTTCTTTATTTCATCTTGTTCACTTTGCGTTTTTTTCTTAGACTTTCCAGAGTAAATGTAACCCTGCTTCTTTATTATTTTCATTTATAATTTATTCTCCTTTCAAATTTTTCTAATTACACACTCATTTATAATATGTTTGTTATGTATTTGGTGTAAGGGTGCCTGTCCTAATGCAATAGATTATAGGATCAAATTATTTAATCATAAGTGCATCTTTTTTCCTTCCAAATGGTGCATTTAATTTCTCAAATGAAGCCCCCTACACGCGCCTAAAGCGCCGAGGAGGCTCTAGGACCTCCCCGCGAAAAGCGAGCTTCCTTCGCTCCAATCAACATCCCTGTTTAACAGAACCGTTTATTAAGCAGGCTGAAAATAGCTTCCACTGAAGAAGCGTTGAGGACAAATTGGCTTCGCCTTCTTAAAGCCAAATCCGTTGCATCGGAAGTATGACGATGTGTATTTCCATAGCGGACATATAGATAATGGTCCTTTGATAAAGAATACATCTTTACATTGTTTTCAAAACACCTTTGTTGAAACCCGCTATCCTCCCCCTGATTAATAGGTGGAAAGGATACCTTATTAAATAAATCCTTTTTAAAAACCATTGACGCCCCACTTAAAAAAAAGGAAGTCTGATAGCTATTCTGACCATTATTGATGACCCAGCGATTTTCATGATACGGATTATATAATCGAAGCTCCTGATTCTCTTTAAAATATATATAGAAGCTGCTTTTCCCGACCATTTCTGCGTTTGTTTGCTTGAGTGCCGCATACGCTTCCATCAAATAATTGACTCCATAATAGTCATCATCCATTTTTGCAACGTAATCAAACCCGGCTCGTTCCACGCCATAATTTAAACATTCTCCTAAACTCATTTTTTCAGGAAATTGCAGCAAATGACTCTTTATACCGGCTTCTCCAAGGAGGTTCTCGACTCGATTGTCATCCATCTTTGTAGAATTAAGTATGAGGACCAGCTCTAGATCCGGAAGTGTTTGTTTTCGAAAATTCACAAGAATATTCCCTACATAATCCTCACGATTGGTACAAGCAACAACCGAAATCATTTCATCTCCCCTTCTTATCGTCATGATTCATCGAAACATTCTTTGCTACAAATATGTTACATTTTCAAAAATATGTTAGAACGGAAACAACGAAGAGAAAAATTGTAACAGATAAAATGCAATGAGTGATACAAGTGGCACTTGTAAGGTGGGGCGATCAATATGAGCCTATTTTTAATGTGATTAATGATGGTTGGATTAAGGTTAAGGAATTGAAGAGTAAATATTAGCGTGGATTTCAGCCAAGTTCTTAAGGAAAGCAATATTACAGCAAAAAGATCGCCAAATGATGGCGATCTTTTTTTAAAGATTAACTTTTTTAATTCAATTGGTTTTCTTTTTAACTTGATGGCTCGCAGCTTTTTCTTTTGCGGCTTGTGAAACTTGTTTTCCATGATTATTTGCTGCTGGTGTCGATGTCGTTTTTCCGATTGTCATTGTTGCTTTTTTCGATTGTCCCGGTGCAGTTTTATTCGGTGTTGGTGCAGCAGCTGAAGTCGTCCTTGTTGTTTCCGTAGCCGTGCTATTCGAATTTGTCATGGTATTCGTGGCAGGTGCTGTTGTCTTGGCAGTTGTTATCCGATCATTCGTTGCCTTCGTGCTCTTCCCAATTGGCGCTACGGCTACACCACTATTGCTTCCATTTTTTAAAACCTCATGGACTGCAGGAATTTTATGAGAAGCCGTGGTTTGCACGTTTTGGGTTTGATCCTGTACCGATTTTCCTGCTTGGTTTATACTAACGGCTGTTTTTTGATTTCCGGAATTGCTTAATGTATTTGCTTCTGTAAATTGTTTAGAAGAATGATCTTTATGGTCTGCTTTCTTTTGGTCCGTGGATTTGATTGCAACATTTGCTTCTGCCAGCCGTATAGCAGGATGATCGGAAACAAAAGCGTTGGTGATAGAAAACGTAACGGAACCCAATAACACCATCGCAATGGCCCCTTTGGTCAGTTTGTTCATAGTTTTCTCCTAGTATCTATTTTTCGACTTTATTACAAATTTCGCCCGATCCCACTTGGTTTTGGGGGTATAACTAATGATCATTTTAGGCAAAAACTTGCGTCAGTACCATATAAAACTGATCCTCTACCCCCAAAATTCTTAATCAGCCACCTAACCTTTTGTTGTTAGTCATTTTTCGTCGAAAAGTGACATCTATATATAAAAATAAACTCAATCTATTAATATATACTTTTTCGACATTTACACCTATGAGGAGGAATCTCGGTGAATCGAATGTTTAGGTGGATGATTAGATCCTTATTTGCACCTGTGACTGGAAATGGAGGAGCAGTTGCGAGTACACTTGGGTTTTTCTTGGGGTTCTTACCTTTATATAGTGCCAGAATCCCATTAATGATTGCTTTTTCACTCTTATTTCGTCTTAATATTGTCGCTTTATTTCTCGGAACACTGATTACTATTTTTATCCCATTTATACGACATTTGCCATTCTTGAATTTACGTGTATTAGAAGGATACCTTACCATTATTAATGACTGGTTATTTTCAACGTTTAAACTTAAAATACATTTTTCACAATCCGTCGCAACAGGCGTTCTTGGAGGCTTAATCGGTCTTATCTGCTATTTTTTCTTCCATTGGTTTTACAATTTAGGACTAAAAAAAAGGGAGCAAAATCAAGAGCATGTTTTTCTTGATCCTGCCAAAAGACGCTGGACCATTATTAAACGAATGAGTACAGGCTTCGCAGTCCTTCTTGTTTTAGTTTCGATTATTTTTATGGAGAGCCTGATGACGGACCCGGTATTTTCTGGCCTGCCATTGAACAAAAACGCAGCAACGAGCGGGATTGAACCAATTAATCAACCTATTAGTGAAAAACAGGTAGCCACGCAGCTGGACAGCATCCAGCCATCCAATCAAAAAAATAATGACCTAGTAAGAAAACAATCAGTTACCAGCAAACAAGAAGTGTATGGTTTTTACGTCAATTGGGACGAAAACAGCAAAACTTCTTTCAAAAAAAATATCAAATCTATTACAACACTAATTCCGGAGTGGCTGCAGCTTACTCCCGATTTAAGCCTTAAAACTAGCACTGATAGGTCTATAATTGCAGAGGCAAAAGCACATCATATTAAGATGCTCCCATTAGTTAATAATTATATAAATCAAAAATGGGATGCAGAGGCTCTTCATCGGTTATTTACAACTCCCGGTGATGAAGATCTGTTTATTAAAAAATTACTAGCTTATGTGAAAACAAATCATTTTGCAGGGATCAATATTGACTTCGAAGATATCAAACAAAATGATAAAGCTGGTTTCACACGATTTATGGATAAAGTGTCAAGAGCCCTTCATCAACATGGTCTCATAGTAACGATGGATGTACCACCTATGAACGATAGTTATAACTATTCTTCTATAGCGTCTGACGTTGATCGGATGATTGTGATGCTCTATGATCAACACAATTCGATGAGTAAACCTGGACCTGTCGCACCATCTGATTGGGTAAGAGTGAGCTTAAACCAGCTTCATATTCCTTCCGATAAATTGATTGTGAGTTTGGGAAGCTTCGGTTACGACTGGGTAGAAAACTCCAATCAGGCTGCTGATACGATGACGTTCGGGGATATTATGGATCTCGGGATTGGGACTAACCTGAAAATTCATTGGAATAAACAAGCAGGCAACCCTTATTTACGTTACAAAATAAACGGAGAAAACCATATTGTTTGGTTTTTAGATGCAGCTTCATTTTATAACCAAATGAAGCAAGCGTATAATAGCGGTTCAAAAGGCATAGCGGTTTGGCGTCTTGGCTCTGAAGATCCTTCTATCTGGAATTTCATCAATAAACCAAAGGGATTGCTCAATCCTTCCGATGCCCTTAAAACATTAGTCAGTCCTGAGCCTGTCCATTATACCGGTGCTGGAGAAATTTTAAAAATTGTTTCCCAATCAGAAAAAGGGAAAAGGAACATTCAATCCGATCCAAATGGTTTCATTCAAGATGAATCCTACACGAAATTGCCAAAGCCTTTTGAGGTGGTTCGATATGGCAAACCGAAGAACAAGGAAGTCGTCCTTTCCTTTGATGACGGACCGGATCCAACCTATACACCAAAAATATTAGACATTTTGGACAAAAATCATATTAAAGGCGCCTTCTTTATCGTTGGAGAAAATGCTGAAATGAATCCAAAGCTGATTGAAAGGATGTATAAAGAGGGGCACGAAATCGGCAGCCATACCTTTACCCATCCAGATGTTGCATCCATTTCACCGCTGCAAACAAAAATGGAGCTGAATGCAAATCAAAGGCTTTTTGAAGAAATTACCGGTCATTCGATGAACCTTTTCCGTCCGCCGTATGTGGCCGATGCTGAACCCAGCACCAGAAACGAACTGCTTCCGGTTTTACGGGCACAAAATATGGGTTATACAATGGTCGGCGAATTAATTGATACGAACGATTGGCAAAGACCATCCAGCAGCAAAATTGTGCAGCGCGTAATCGACCAGCTTCCAAACGGAAATATTATTTTGCTCCATGATGCCGGCGGTGACCGCTCCAACACGGTAAAGGCGTTGCCAATGATTATTAAAGAACTTAAGAAGCGCGGCTACACCTTTACCACTATTGCAGGTCTTTTAGGAAAAAGTAATAGCCAGATCATGCCGTCTGCTAAGGAAAGCCCTTATGTGATCTATGACAAGGCTGTATTTAAAATGATGCACGGCTGGCGATTAGGACTAAGTATCCTGTTCTTCTCGGCGATCCTTTTAGGGATCCTGCGCCTGCTTTTATTCATATTCCTGTCCAGGAGACAGGTAAAAAGAGATAAAGGAATCCAGATTGACCCGGGCTTTACACCTTTTGTAAGTGGCGTCATTGCAGCCTATAACGAGGAAAAAGTCATTTGTAAAACCATTCATTCTATTTTATCCAGCGATTATCCAGCATTTGAAGTGCTGATTATTGACGATGGATCCAAGGATGATATGGCTGCTGTTGTTCAAAACTCATATGAAAACCACCCTTACGTCAGATTGATTAAGAAACCCAATGGTGGAAAAGCTTCTGCTGTAAACCTTGGTTTTAAAGAAGCGAAAGGGGAAATCGTAGTCGCTCTTGATGCTGATACACTCATTGCTGAAAATGCCATCTCGCTGCTAGTTAACCATTTTAAAGATGATAAGGTTGCGGCTGTTTCAGGGAATGTGAAGGTTGGCAATAAGGGAAACCTCCTTACAAACTGGCAGCATATCGAATATGTAACAGGCTTTAACCTAGAGAGAAGAGCTTTTGCCGCACTTAATTGCATTACGGTTGTACCGGGTGCAATCGGTGCCTGGAGAAAGACAGCGGTTGAACAAGCAGGCTACTATCAAGAAGATACATTGGCGGAGGATACCGATCTTACTCTTACTCTTTTGCGCCAAGGGAAAAAGATTGAGTTTGAAGACAAGGCTTTTGCTTTTACCGAAGTGCCGGAAGATATAAAAAGCCTGGCCAAACAGCGGTACCGATGGGTTTATGGTACCCTGCAATGCTTATGGAAGCATCGGGATGCACTATTCAATAAAAAGCATCACTCATTAGGATATATCGGCCTGCCTAACATGTGGATTTTCCAATATATATATCAAACTATATCGCCAATTGCAGATCTATTGTTCATTTTAGCGCTTTTTGGAGCGCATCCTGGAAAAGCAGCGATCGTCTTTATCCTGTTTTACTTGCTGGATTTCATGACGTCTCTTTACGCATTTCGCATGGAAAAGGAAAATCCGCGCCCACTTGGTTCGTTGTTTCTGCAACGAATCTTGTACAAGCAGATTATGACCTACGTCGTATTAAAATCTATTTTTTCGGCAATGAAAGGAATTACCGTTGGCTGGAATAAGCTAAAACGAAAAGGAAATGTGACGCAGGAACCCTTTATTGTGAACGTTAAGGAACATATGTAATGGTAAGTGACCGTTTTCTTCTTCTTGAACTTGCTTTTGGTCACGTAGAATCCTCCTACGTGACCGTTTCTTCTTCTTGATCCTACTTTTGGTCACGTAGACTCCTCCTACGTGACCGTTTCTTCTTCTTGATCCTGCTTTTGGTCACGTAGACTCCTCCTACGTGACCGTTTCTTCTTCTTGATCCTGCTTTGGGTCACGTAGACTCCTCCTACGTGACCGTTTCTTCTTCTTGATTCTGCTTTGGGTCACGTAGACTCCTACGTGACCGTTTCTTCTTCTTGATCCTACTTTTGGTCACGTAGACTCCTCCTACGTGACCGTTTCTTCTTCTTGATCCTGCTTTTGGTCACGTAGACTCCTCCTACGTGACCGTTTCTTCTTCTTGATCCTGCTTTTGGTCACGTAGACTCCTCCTACATGACCGTTTCTTCTTCTTGATCTTGCTTTGGGTCACGTAGACTCCTCCTACATGACCGTTTCTTCTTCTTGATCCTGCTTTTGGTCACGTAGACTCCTCCTACGTGACCGTTTCTTCTTCTTGATTCTGCTTTGGGTCACGTAGACTCCTCCGTGACCGTTTCTTCTTCTTGATTCTGCTTTGGGTCACGTAGACTCCTCCTAAATGACCGTTTCTTCTTCTTGATCTTGCCTTGGGGCACCTAGACCCCTCCTACGTGACCGTTTCTTCTTCTTGGACCTACTTTTGGGCACCTAGACTCCTCCTACGTGACCGTTTCTTCTTTGTGATCCTGCTTTTAGGCACCTAGACTCCTCCTACGTTACAGTTTCTTCTTCTTGATTCTGCTTTGGGTCACCTAGACTCCTCCTACGTGACCGTTTCTTCTTTGTGATCCTGCTTTTGGGTATCTAAACTCCTTGACCGATTCTTCTTACTCTGTTTATTTCGCATATAGCTAGGTTTAATTAAAGATATCTTGTCTGAAACTTAAAATTATAAATTCTAACAAATTATCCTGAATGACCACTTAGTAATTAACTAAAAAAAAATCGTTGACAACAATTTCCCTATTGGTCAAAATTGTTAATGTAGGAAAATAAATTTAAATTCCTAGGACTTAAGTAATCAATTGAGGTCAAAATAACCATCACAAATTTGTAATGTAAATACGTTGAATCTACAAATGAAAGAATAAGACACCTAGAGCAAGCATAAATGTTTTAGGTGTCTTTTTTAATCTTTTCTAAATAGGAAAATATAGAATTAATAAAACTGGGGGTAATGCAATATGAATCTAAAAGAAACATTAGAGATGCTAAAAAAAGTCTTAAATGATAACAAAGATTTAATCAAAAATGAGGAGTCCACAAAACAATTTTTGATTTTACCTTTAATTAACGGTCTTGGATACGATACATACAGCCCACAAGAAGTTACACCTGAATTCACTGCAGATTTTCATAAGAAGAATGAGAAGGTAGATTATGCTATATCAATTAATAGGGAACCTAAAATATTTGTGGAAGCAAAATCAATAAATACGAAAATAAATAAAAGTGCACCGCAACTTAGTAGGTATTTTAGTACCTTTCCAAGTGTGAGATTAGGTATTTTAACAAACGGTATAGAATATCATTTTTTTACGGATTTAAATGATACAAATATCATGGATTCCCAACCATTTTTTACATTTAATATTACAAATTTTAATGACGAGGATTTCAACAATTTAGTTAAATTCTCTAAAAATCTTTATGACTATGAAAGTATTAAGAAATTAGCTGAATCTCTAATGTACACACAATCTTTTAAATCCGTAATTAAGGAGATATTTGAAAACCCGAATGATAACTTTATTAAATTTGTAATAAAAGAGCAATTTAACTTTAAAGTAACTCAACAGTTTATAAATACTGCCCGCCCTCTTGTGCAGAAATGTATTCAAGAATCTATTGCTGAAATTATAAGTGAAAAATTTGAAACTCCTTTTAATAATGAATTTTTACAGGAAGTATCAGCAGAGATTGAAGAAGAAATTCCACAGGAAGATAAAAAGAATTATTATTCAAAAGAAGATCTGAAGTCTTTAAATACTTTTGAGGAATTTAATGGAGTAAAATTAGTCCAGCCAAATTCACAATCTTATATCAAATTATTAAAAATTCCTAAGGAAGAATATTCAGTGGAAAAAGGGAATCCGTTGAGTGATTTTTTTGTTGCATCAGTACTTACACAAGGGAATTCGATTGTTGGGTATTTAATCGGTCAATATACTAATCAAAAAGAGGATACTACCTTATACCCTGTAAAATCAAACGAATTCGCTAATTTCTTAGAAGATAATCCAATACTTAAAAATACAGGCTTTATCAATGCGAAACTAGGTTACCGCTCTAATAAAACCACTAATGATAAAACTTACTATTTAAAAAGTTGTTTACCAAATCTGTCATTTAGAGAGATACCAAATATGGTATCCAAAGTTGAAAATGTTGCTGATTTTTTTAATTATATTTATTAAAATTGACTGAGTTAAAGGTGAATTTTGATTTTTACAACTGTTGATAGGAGCGGAGGGCGCTCGACTCCTGCGGGATGAAGAGGTCACGGGAGACCCCGCAGGCGCCAAAAGCGCCGAGAAGGCTCCCGGACCTCCCCGCGGAAAGCGAGCGCCCGGAGCGAAGATCAACCACCAAGTTACACAGCCAAAAACAATATAAAATGCCGTCCTCACTGGGCGGCATTATCTTTCTTTAGGTAATTTATAATATAAGACAACCCAATCAGCAATCCCCCGTCTTTAAACGGTGAAACGATGTCATTTAATATTTCTGTAATTCTGATAGGCTCCGCCCTTTCCCCCGCCGTCAAATATTGAGTAGCGTTATAGTATAAGGTCGAATCAATTCCGCTGATAATTCCTACGACGATCACTACCCAGCCGGTTATAAAAAGGATTTTTGAAATATTTTTCCCCATGCCTGAACGCCTCCTTACTAATCTATATGTCTATTTTTCTATAAAAGTCCAACAAGAAAAAAACGCTATGTTATCACATCGTCTACTAATATAGTAAACGGGACAACATAGCGTTTTTTGTTTGGTTTTGAAATTTTTAATATTATCAACTGATTATTTCTTACAGATGATCGAAAATGAATAGGGCCGACTTAAATTGAATTGCAATTTATTTGGATTTTTCAATTCAAATGAATGTTCTTCGCCAGTTTCATCCATCCCGAACATGGAAATTTTTCCTTTCATTCCATTTTCAAGTATATAAGTATACGTCTGAATGATCGATTCTGTATCACCGACGACCAGAACGTTAATTTCATCATTTGATTCTGCAAAATCAAATGTAAGATTTGAATATTCAAGATGATCAATCGCAATTGTGGCATTATTTAGGATCATAATTTCATCACCTCCAATCCCATCAATAAATTTGACAAGATAGAGGAAATTTCCTTTTAAAAAACGAAAATTTCACATTTTTTAAATAATTTAAACAAAAAGCTAGTAGGCCATTTCTCCCCTCTTTTGGTGATAAGATAGGAAATTCGCGCATTTTGTCGAATTCGTGAAATAACTTTATCAACCCTTGATAGGTAAATCTTTTATAGCTCGACCAGGTTATATGCCACCACAACCTTTCCATAAGAATTCCAATTTCACCATTCCTCTTTCCTAAAAAAATTCACTGCCTTTACAATCGGAAAGGTACTAAAGGCTGTATTTTTCATTATTGTCAGAATAGGCAGAATATTATTTATTGTCTACCAAAAAGTTGTATACCATAATTGATTCGTACAACTAAATAAATAAGGAAGAAGGTTATTGGATGAAGAAGTTTTTGAAAAAAATCTCAACTGTATCCACATTAAGTTCTCTCGTGCTGCTCACTGCTGTACCTTCCTTAACCAATGCGGAAAGTCCGCAAAAAGTCGCCGTTCAACAGGGCGCAAATCCTCAGGTTTTACAAAATGCGAGCGTTTTTGGAGATTTGCCTGGAAATACCCAAGTCACTGTCGATATTGTGATGAAGATCCATAATAAGGACAAGCTGGCTGAATTTATTAAGCAAACAACCACACCAGGAAATATAAATTATCGCAAGTATCTATCAGTCGACCAATTTAGTAAAAGCTATGGTGCCGATTCAACCTCTATTAAACTGACAACATCCTACTTGAAATCTTTCGGTATTCAATCAAAAGTTTATCCTAATAACTTGATTATTACCGCGACCGGAACGGCAGATCAGTTTAATAAAGCCTTTTCCATCACTCTAAAGCAAGAACAATACAAAGGAAAATCCTTTCACGGCACTAAGGACAACCCAAGGGTACCAGCGAATTTTGGCGGAGATATACTTTGTATCCTTGGATTATCGAATTACGCCAATTTCACTTCCCATGCTGTCAAGCAGCCGGCAGCTTTAACGGAAGACGGCACTTCGCCTGCCGGTCCGCTTAATTTATTGCCAAGTGATTTAATTAAGCAATATAATGTCCAGCCGCTTTATGATAAAGGGGCTGCTGGGAAAGGTCAAACCATTGGGGTTGTCACTCTGGCTGACTTTAATCCTGATGATGCCTATGCTTTCTGGAAGGGGAATAACATAAATGTGAAACCAAACCGGATTACAAAAACAAATGTCGATGGCGGCTCCGGCTGGGCAGGCTATGATGAAACAACATTAGACGTAGAACAATCCGGAGCATTGGCACCACAAGCCAATATCAATGTCTTTGTTGGTCCAAACACCGACACAGGGTTTACGGATGCCTTCGCAACGGCAATCAATGAAAACAAGGCACAGCAAATCTCGGTAAGCTGGGGTCAAAGTGAACCGGCGATTGACTATTTCGTCCAACAGCAGCTTGAAACACCGGGTTATGCTGAAGTATTTAACCAATTGTATATGCAGGCAGCCTCCCAGGGTATTTCCATGTTCGCTGCAGCCGGCGACGAAGGGGCCTATGATGCGGCTAGACAATTCGGATTTGACTCTGGAGTCGCCAATGCTACTTCATTATCCGTTGATAATCCTGCAGATAGTCCGTATATTACGGCAGCCGGCGGGACAACCTTACCGTTCCATTTCCACTCCAATACTTACAATTATGATGTAAGCAATGACCAGGAACGCGCTTGGGGCTGGGATTATCTGTATGGTTACTTTGGAGTAAGAGGATTAGATAATCCAGTTGGCTGGGCACAAAGATACCTTGCTGGAGGAGGCGGCGGCTTTAGCCATTTATTCAACACGCCGTACTACCAGCTTGGCGTGCCAGGTGTCAACAAATTTACAGGTGTGAAACAATGGACTCCTGATGCGAATCAAACTACTCTTACTCGTGATGCCGCGCCTACGATTGTGACTGGAACTGGTACAGGAAGAAATATGCCGGACCTTTCGATGAACGCCGATCCATATACCGGGTATCAGGTTTGGTTCAGTGATCCGGGTGCACCAGGCACAAATTTCGGAAGTGCTACTTACGGTGGAACTTCCTTCGTAGCTCCGCAATTAGCCGGACTTTCAGCATTAATTAATAGTGCAGACCATACGCAGGTTGGATTCTGGAACCCGCAAATCTATCGTTTTGCCCAGCAAAAGAATTCACCACTGCACCCATTAAATAAGACTGGTGCTGATAATGATAATGGTTTCTATACTGGTACCCCTGGTACAGTGTACAATCAGGCAACTGGCCTTGGTACACCGGATGTAGCAGCACTTGCTGATAAATTCTCAAAGTAATTTTAAAAAAGGCTGACCCTTTTTATTTATGGGCCAGCCTTTTTCATGTATTAAACTCCTTTATAAGCTAGCCGATAAATTTCCGCCAATTCGGTCACTAACGGAAGCTTCGGATTGGCAGTCGTACATTGGTCTTCAAAAGCGCGGTCCGCTAAGAACTCCACTTTGCTTTCAAATTCTGCTTTATCAATATTATTAGCCTCAAGGCTCATCGGAACCTCCAGCTCTTTTGCCAGTTTAATGATCGCTTGAACAAGGCTTTCGACACCCTCTTCCGTCGTACGGGCTGGAAGACCTAGTGTTCTGGCAATTTCCGCATAGCGTTTATCCGCTTTGAAATGGTTATATTTCGGAAAGGCGGTAAACTTAGTCGGTTTTGTCGCATTATAACGAATGACATGTGGTAAAAGAACCGCATTGGCACGACCGTGAGCAATATGGAATTCTGCTCCCAGCTTATGCGCAAGGCTATGGTTAATTCCTAAGAAGGCATTGGCAAAGGCCATTCCGGCAATCGTAGAAGCATTGTGAACCTTTTCGCGTGCTTCTTCATCACGGCCATTTTTGTAGGCTCTTGGCAGATATTCAAATACCAGTTGAATGGCTTTCATCGCTAATCCGTCGGTGAAATCATTGGCCATGCAAGATACATACGCCTCAATGGCATGGGTCAATACATCCAGCCCGGTGTCTGCAGTAATATGTTTAGGAACCGTCATGACAAATTGCGGGTCAATAATTGCCACATCCGGTGTTAATTCATAATCTGCGAGCGGGTATTTAATATTTGCTTCTTTATCCGTAATAACAGAGAAGGACGTTACTTCAGAGCCTGTACCGGAAGTCGTCGGAATGGCAACAAATTGTGCCCGGCCTCCCAATTTTGGATACTTAACAATTCTTTTGCGGATATCGAGAAACTTTTGTTTTAAACCAAAGAATTCAGAATCCGGATACTCATAGAACAGCCACATACCTTTAGCAGCATCCATTGCGGAGCCACCGCCGAGCGTGATAATCACATCCGGCTGGAATTTAGCCATCATTTCTGCCCCGTTCAATACGGTTTCAATGGATGGATCTGGTTCCACCTCTGAGAAAATTTCGCAATGCACATAGTCAGGGCGCTTTCTTAAGTGGTAAAGTACTTTATCTACATACCCTAATTTCACCATGCCAGGGTCGGTAACAATGAAAGCTTTTGATATCTTCGGCATTTTGGCCAAGTACTGTGTAGAGTTCTTTTCAAAATAAATTTTGGAAGGGACTTTGAACCACTGCATATTCACATTCCTCTTTGCAACCTTTTTAATATTAATTAAGTGAATGGCACCCACGTTCGTTGAGACAGAGTTTCCGCCATATGTGCCGCAGCCAAGTGTCAAGGAAGGCATATAGGCATTGTAAATATCGCCAATCGCGCCCTGTGAAGAAGGAGCATTCACAATAATCCGACCGGCTTTCATCCTGAGGCCAAATGCTCTAACTGCCTCTTGGTCATTGGTGTGAATGACTGCAGAGTGGCCTAAACCGCCAAACTCCAGCATTTCTTCAGCTCGTTTTAACCCTTCTTCTAAGCCGCTTACTTTGTAGCAGGCTAAAACCGGACTTAATTTTTCTCTGGAAAGAGGTTCCTTTGGACCGACTCCTTTTAATTCTGCCACAAGGATTTTGGTGCCTTCCGGAACAGAAACCCCTGCCATTTCGGCAATTTTGAATGCTGGCATTCCGACAATATCAGCGTTTACCGCACAGGAATGCTCATTGATCACTAATTTTTCTACTTTTTGCTTTTCTTCCTCATTTAGAAAATAACATTTGTTGGCGATCATTTCTTTTTTAACGTCCGTATAAATGTCTTTATCAATGATGACTGCCTGCTCGGATGCACAAATCATACCGTTGTCAAAGGTTTTTGATAAAATAAGGTCATTAACCGCTTGTTTGAGGTTGGCGGTTTTTTCAATATAGCAAGGAACATTCCCTGGTCCCACTCCAAGAGTCGGTTTACCGGAGCTATAAGCGGATTTCACCATACCGGCACCACCCGTTGCCAGGATCATCGAGATTTTTGCATGGTTCATCAGTGCTTGGGTAGCCTCAAGGGATGGTGTTTCTATCCATTGGATACAGTTTTCAGGTGCACCTGCTTTAATCGCGGCATCTCTGAGAACTCTAGCGGCTTCACTGCTGCATTTTTGTGCAGATGGATGGAAGGCAAAAACGATTGGATTGCGCGTCTTAATCGAGATTAATGCTTTAAACATGGTGGTAGAGGTTGGGTTTGTAACAGGCGTAACACCGGCTACAACCCCGACAGGTTCGGCAATTTCGATAATTCCCTCGATATCATTTTCGTTAATGATGCCAACGGTTTTATCGTATTTAATGTTGTGATAGACATATTCCGTCGCAAACATATTTTTAATAATTTTATCCTCATAAACACCTCTTTTTGTCTCTTCCACTGCCAATTTTGCGAGCGGCATATGCTGGTCGAGCCCCGAAAGCGCCATTTGTTTCACAATTTCATCGATCATTTCTTGATTGAAGGAGCGGAATTCCTCCAATGCTTTTAAACCATTATTTACGAGTTCATCGACCATTTTTGTAACATTTTGATTTTGTTTAACTACTTTTTCTTCCACTGCCATTTTCTTCACTCCTCAATTTGTGAAATATTTCACATGTGATTTTTTAAAAAAAGGTTTATTCGCACACCGGATTTCTTGGAATTTTTTCGAATGAGATTTCAGTTAGAACATTGGAACGTCTTTTTACTATAATGACATAATTAACAGTCCATATAAAAGCAGGAACTGGATCTTTTTCTTTGAACAGCATCGCTTCAAATTCATCACCCACAGCGGCTTCAAACGCATCAAGTGTATAGGTTTCAGAATCTGTAGAAAAAGTATTCCACTCACAAATCATCATTTGTTTCACTCCTTTTTCTTTTGTGATTTCATCATAACATGGAATTTGAGGAATAGATTGTGAAATATTGAACAAACTTTGACACATTGATACATTTTCAAAATCCTATGTATAAAAAAGCCGTTTATGTTTGGATCATAAACGGCTTTTTCCATTAAATTAAATCCCTATTCATTCGATTTGCCCGTATGGCATGTTTATTACGTGCTCTTGTTAATCTTCTCTTCTTTTCCTTATCGTAAAAATAATGAACAATAAAGTAAGAAATAGTGCCGAGGACGATACCTAAAATGGTCATTCCGATTAATACGTGAATCCCTCCGTGAAGGATCCCAATTAGTCCGTTAAAATCACCATGCATTAATTTTTGAAATGAAAAAGGTGTAGAATGCCCTAATTGTACTCGCATTGGTAAAATGGCTTTGCCGATTTTTCGGGCGAGCGGTAACAGAAGAACAGGTAAAAATGAAAGTTTTCCAATTACATTTCCTATGATTGCAGCAGGTAAAGAACCTTTGGATAAACGAACAATCGGGATAAACACTATATAAATGAGAGATGCTGTCGAAATAACTAACATTTCTAAACCAAAGCCAAGAGCAAATCCTAATGAAACTTTTTTGGCTCCACCTGGTGAACGAAAAAGCTTTAAAAAGTTCAATTTAAAAGCCCGGCCGATCCGTTGAAAAAAATTATACTTTTTTGGCTTTTTCCTCATGCTGTTACCTCCTTTTTAATGAATCCCCAAACTATTCAACTGGTAATAAAGCCTTTGTTTAAAAGCCCTATTACCATTATATTTTCGAAAAAAAATTTTGCCATTATTATTTTACGATTTCTATAAAGAAATCCAATTCAAAACCATAACAATAGGGATATCTCTATTGTAATACAAAAGTTGCATATTTAAGAAGAAATAATAAAAATTTAATAAACAAAAAGAGAGAATATTCACCCAGTCAATGAACAACCCTCTCTCTTTTACTGCTCATTTTTCGCTAACTAATAATTTGGAAAGTAATGGTCTGTTATTCTGCCATAGAACACTGACAGGAATCTCGAAAAAATCGGAAAGTTTCCCGCTCGAAAGCATATCAACAGTATCTCCTGAACTAAATACTTGTCCCTCTTTTAGTAACAAAGTTTTATTAAATACTGGCAGGATCTCCTCAACATGATGGGTGACGTAAACCATTGTTGGGGCATTTGGCTTTTTCAAGAGCGTTTCGATCGATTCCAACAGCTGTTCACGAGCAATGAAATCCAATCCATTAGTAGGCTCATCAAATATAAGTAGAGATGGATCTGCCATTAATGCCCTGCCAATAAGGACCCGTTGTTTTTCCCCTTGGGACAAGGTTTCATAGTTCCGGTTGGCATAATCGATACAGCCAAGTTCTTCAAGGAGCGTAACTGCCTTTTGTCTTATTTCATCTGTAGGCGATTCGTAGAGCCCAATCGAAGAAAATGCGCCACTTAACACGACTTCAAAGGCATTATCGCTCGGATACATTTTCTCTTGAAGGGATGAGGAAACAAATCCAATCTGTTTACGAAGCTTTTCTCCAAGATAGGTTTTCCCGAATTCTTTACCAAGGACGGTCACCCTCCCCTTTGAAGGGAAATTGTAGGCATTTAGTATATTTAAAATCGCCGTTTTTCCGGCACCGTTTAATCCAAATAATACCCAGTGGTCGCCTTTATTGATTGTCCAATTTACATTCTGTAAAATCCATTGTCCATTTCTTACTAATGAAACACCTTCCAGCTGCAATACCATTTGGATTACTCCCTTTCATTTTGATACTCGAATGATTATTTATTATAGTATCATAGTGAAGTATGAATGGTAGGTACTTATGCTCAAAATAATCTAAAAAATACGACAATTTAGATTTATATTAGAGAAACCTATTTCTATTTCCAATTGCCCCGCTTATTACTTTTCATTGGACACGACCTGTAGCAATTCATCACGGTCAATATAACTCCCGTTGAATTCATGCGTTAAATTTCCCTTTGTATCAAAAACGAGCGTCTTGTTATCATGCATGACAGCTGCCCCTTTTTTGCTAAAATGCTCGCCAAGCGAATTGGTAACTTTTTTAATCTCACTCATTTTTCCAGTCAACATTTTCAAATAGGACAAATCAAAATGCATTTCCTTCGCATGTTCTTTTAATTTTTCCGGCGTGTCATTTACAGGGTCAACCGAAACAGATACCAGTGCGATATGATTTGTGTTTATGCCCTTCGTTGATAAATCCTCCTGCAGGTTTCGGAAATTCCCCAATAAAACCGGGCAGGCATTAGGGTCCACACAGTTGACATAGGTGAAGGTCATCACCACAGTTTTTCCCAATAGGTCTTGCTTAGCCACCGGTTTGCCATTTTCATCGATTAGGTTAAAATCAGGAATAGATAGTTTTTTTGTGACTTTATGGGCATTTTTTTTTTGTCAAAGCCTCAACTGAAAACGTTTTATCGATCTCGGTTGTTTTCCCGTTTTGTTCCACTTTGATGGTTGCCACCCAGTCCCCATTCATGGCCAAGTTGGAGATACCGATATATTTTCCTTCGCCGATTTCTTCTGTCGAGACCGGAATGGTTCCATGGTCCATATTTTTCATATTAAGCTCCGCAGTTACTTTTCCTCCTTTAAGCGGCTTCCCCTGATTATCCAAAATAGTCATTTGCATCGGGAATGTTTTCCCTGGGGTAAACGTTTTTGGTGTTGCCAGTTTCACCTGTACGTTTTCTGAAGCACTGCATCCTGCGATCAATATCATTATAAGAGTAACCATGAAGATCACCATTTTTCTCATTTCAATCAACCTTTCAATTTGAAAACATTTTTTGATTTCTCTTCTATTTTATCTGGTTTTAAAAGGTTTTCACTATATCAATAATGACAAATCAATGAACGAATAAAAGGAGCCCGGACATCATCCGGCCTCCTTTTCTACATGGTGTCAGGCACCCTGTACATTATACAATTAACATTTTTTCAACATCATGAAAGATTTTGTCTGCCTTGGCAAGGCCGATGCTTTCAATTTCGTATAGTTCCTCTTCAATTTTTGCTTTCAGTTCTTGGTCTTTCATAATTTTGGTGTTAATTAATACATTTAGCTTTGCTCCTTGGAGAGCCGCCTTACAGAATACTACGCCCACACCCACATCACTAATTGCGATCCGAGTGCCTTTTGCCGCATATTCTTCATGCAGATGAATCGCTTCTAAACAATTCTTGGCAATTTCCAAAGGTACCATGGAAGCGGCAATCAGTGCTTCTTGTAAAACGGCATCCTTGGCTTTTTTCTCTTCTTCCGTTACGGAAGGAAGCCCGTAAGCTTGGGAAAGGGGATAGAAAACTTCTGCATCCTTAGCTACTAAGGCTTTTAGATTATTTATAATGATTTCTGATTTGTTTAATAGCACAATGATGTCTTCTTCAACATCTTTATATTTCTTTTTCCCTACGGTGAGGTTGCCCACCATACTGCCAAGTGCCATCCCCAACGCACCGACGTAAGCGGATGCGCCGCCGCCGCCTGGAACGGGTGATTTCGATGATAGTTCCTCAATAAATTGACTGCTGCTCTTTTCTAACAAATTGTTCCCCTCCATTATGTAATCCTATCAAAGAGGGCAGAATCACAATCGCCTTCTGCCCCTATAGCTTACTATTATTTTAGACAAACATCCTTATTGGCACTTGTTAATTTCTCGCAGGCTTGGACGACATGATCCAATAATATGGTTGTGGTAATAAGTCCTACTCCGCCAAGGGCCGGGGTAATGGCTTTTACTTTATCAAAAACTAAATCAAAGTCTACGTCACCGCAAATTTTGCCATTGCCATCATCGTTGATCCCAACATCGACCACGATGGAATCTTGAGAAAAGAATTCATCATTCATAAACTTGGCTTTTCCAATCGCTGCAACCACAATATCGGCGCTTTTCGTGATGGATGGCATATCTTTTGTGCGGGAATGGCAAACCGAAACGGTGGCATTTTCATCTAATAGAAGCATGGCGAGTGGTTTACCGACTACTAGACTTCTTCCAGCCACAACGACATTTGCACCCTTTAATGGAACCTGATAGAACTTCAAAATTTCGATTACTGCCTTTGGTGTACATGGGGCAAATCCTGTACTAATGCCCTCAAATACCTTTTCAAGGTTCACCGGTGACATGCAATCAATATCTTTTGCAGGATCAATTAGATTTCGAATGATTTCCAGATCAAGATGCTCTGGAAGCGGTCTGAAAATCATGATCCCATGGATGGAAGTATCCTGATTTGCTTTTTCGAAAACCTTTGTCAGTTCTTCCATCGTAACAGTAGTTGGCAGCTGTTTTACGATGATGTTGATTCCGAGAAGATCGCAATTCTTTAAAATGCTTCTTTCATAGGAAATATCATCCTCGCGTTCCCCAACTCTGATTAATAGAAGCGTGGGTGATACATTATTTTCTCCAAGTATGGAGACTCTTGATTTAATATTTTCTCTCAAGAATTCCACAACCGGTTTTCCGGCAAGTCTTATTCCCATATTGCACCTCCTATTATATAAGCTCTGTTGAACTTGGGTGTTGATTTCCGCTCCGGTCGCTCTCTTTCCGCGGGGCGGGCGGTGAGCCTCCTCGGCGCATAAGCGCCTGTGGGGTCTCATCTGTCCCGCTGCTCCCGCAGGACATTGAATAAGCTTCCTCGAATATTCACCGCACGAAGAAAATGCGTTAGCATTTTCGAGGAGGAGAGCGCCCTCCGCTCCAATCAACGGTTGTAAAAAATCAACATTCCCCTTAACACCTTAACACAGCTATTATGAAAGACCAATAATTTCTCCGTCTTCTGTTATGTCCATGCCGTAGGCTGCCGGTACTTTTGGTAGACCAGGCATTGTCATGATTTCACCGGTTAACGCCACGATGAAGCCGGCACCAGCAGAAACCTTCACTTCTCTTACTGTTAAAGTAAATCCAGTAGGAGCACCTAGCAATGCAGGATTGTCGGAGAAGGAATATTGAGTCTTCGCCATACATATTGGCATTTTATCAAGCCCCAATGCAGCAATTTCAGCAATCTGCTTTTTAGCCGCCGGAGCAAATTCCACTCTTTCTGCACGGTAAATTTCTGTAGCAATGGTCGTTATTTTCTCTTCAATTGTACCATCAACATCATAAAGAGGGGTATAATTTGATTCTTTTGTTTCACAAATTTCAACAACCTTGTTTGCGAGGTCGATTCCGCCTTCTCCACCCTTGGTAAAAACTTCTGCAAGAACTACCTCTACGCCTTGTTCCGCACATTTTTCTTTTAATAAATTAATTTCAGCTTCTGTATCGGTAGGGAATATATTGATAGCCACTACAGCTGGAACACCAAACTTACTTACATTTTCAAGATGTCTTTCAAGGTTTGCGATTCCTGCCTCAAGTCCTGGCAGATTTTCAAAGCCCAATTCATTCTTCGAAACGCCGCCATTCATTTTCAATGCACGAATAGTAGCAACAATTACTGCCGCGTCTGGTTTTAAGCCGGAAAAACGACATTTAATATCGAAGAATTTCTCAGCGCCAAGGTCGGCACCAAATCCAGCTTCTGTTACAACATAATCAGCTAGTTTTAGAGCTACAGTTGTCGCCATTACCGAGTTACAACCGTGCGCAATATTAGCGAACGGTCCGCCGTGGATAAAGGCAGGTGTGTTTTCAAGTGTTTGCACCAGATTTGGCATGATCGCATCTTTTAATAGCAAGGCCATTGCACCTGTAGCTTGAAGGTCACCTGCTGTAACTGCTTTGCCATCTCTTGCGTAAGCAACAACCATTCTTGAAATTCTTTCCTTAAGATCTGTCAAGCTTGTTGATAGGCAAAGGATCGCCATGATTTCTGAAGCCACCGTAATATCGAAGCCGCTTTGTCTAATAAATCCGTCTGCTTTACCACCAAGGCCGATGATCATGTTTCTGAGCGCTCGGTCATTCATATCCAGCACGCGTTTCCATATAATTTTCTTAGGATCAATGTTTAATGCATTTCCTTGGTGAATATGATTATCTAATAGCGCTGCGAGCAAGTTATGAGCTGATGTTATGGCATGGAAATCGCCGGTAAAATGCAGATTTATATCATCCATTGGAACAACCTGTGCATAACCGCCACCTGCTGCTCCTCCTTTCATGCCAAAGCATGGTCCAAGGGACGGCTCCCTTAATGCGGTAATCGCTTTTTTCCCAATTTTATTTAATCCCATGGAAAGTCCAACATTAATCGTTGTTTTTCCTTCTCCGGCAGGAGTTGGGTTAATGGCTGTCACTAGAACAAGTTTACCATTTGGTTTATCTTCCAGTCTTTTTAAAACATCTAATGAGACTTTGGCTTTATAACGTCCATAAGGCTCTAATTCATGTTCATTAATTCCAAGATAATTTGCTATTTCTGAAATGTTCTTCATTTGAGCTTCTTGTGCAATTTGGACATCTGTCTTCATAGTGGCTCTCCCTTTAGCTGTTTTTGATTTTCAATCGAAAGCGTTTTCACTTACTCTAAAATTTTAACATTAGAAGGAAATATATACATTGTAAAAATACACAAAAGAAATGAACAATTTTTGAATTTATTCCATAAAAGTTAATTAAAAAGCGCCTAACACCAATAAGGTGCCAGGCACTTCACTTTCTATACCCATTTCTTTTGAAAATCAGCGATTGCTTGATATTCTTCTTGTAAAATACGGGAAAGTCGAATATAAATCGGCGTTAAATCTTCATATATAGATACATTTTCATCGATCGGAGTATGGTGGAAAGTTGCTCCGACCATTTCTGATACCACATTTAATGAATCAATTTCTCCCAAACTATATAGTCCTAAAATCGCTGCTCCAAGGCAGGAGCTTTCAAAGCTTTCCGGAATATATACGTCCTGATTAAAGATATCCGCCATCATCTGCCGCCATAATTCAGATCTGGCAAAACCGCCGGTGGCGTGAATTTTCTTTGGCTCGCCGATTAATTCCTCCAACGCTAGAAGCACCGTATATAAATTTAAAATAACTCCCTCGAGCACTGCGCGGATGAGGTGTTCCTTTTTATGATGCATCCCTAAACCAAAGAAAGAACCTCTGGCATTTGAATTCCATAATGGTGCCCGCTCCCCTGCCAAATAGGGATGAAATAGCAATCCATCCGCACCCGGAGTAACAAGGTCTGCGATTTCCGTCAGTAATTCATAGGGGTCTTTTCCAAGTCTTTTTGCTGTTGCAACCTCTGAATCCCCCAGCTGGTCTCTGGCCCAACGAAAAATCATTCCGCCATTGTTTACCGGCCCGCCAATGACCCAGTGATTTTCTGTTAAGGCGTAGCAAAAGATCCTTCCTTTTGGATCGGTTATCGGTTTATCCGATACAGCCCGAATCGCACCGCTTGTCCCGATCGTAACGGCCACTACCCCAGGATCAATGGCATCCACACCCAGGTTGGAAAGGGGGCCATCTCCTGCTCCAATAACAAACGGTGTCGTTGGAAGGAGGTTCATCTCTTTGGCATAGCTTTCGTCCATACCGCTCAAACGATAGGTGGTTGAAACAGGCTCTGAAAGATGTTCCTCGGTTACGCCTGCAATCTTTAATGCTTCCTCATCCCATGTTAAAGAATGGATATTAAACAAGCCTGTAGCTGAAGCAATCGAATAATCCACTACGTATTTTCCAAACAGCTTGAAAAAAATGTATTCTTTTATCGAGATAAATTTTGCACTTTTATTAAAAAGCTCAGTATAATCATTTCGCAGCCAAACCAACTTGGAAAGCGGTGACATCGGGTGAATGGGTGTCCCTGTTCGAAGGTAAATTTGGTGCCCGTTCATTTCTGATTTTATTTTTTCCACCCAGTCAGAGCTTCGGTTATCTGCCCAGGTTATGCATTCTGTCAGCGGCTTCCCCTCTTGATTGACAGCAATGAGACTGTGCATCGCGGAGCTAAACGATACACATAGGACGTCTTCCGGACGAACATTACCTTCTTGCATGGTTTGCTTCACGGTATTGATAACGGCCCGAAAGATTTCCTCCGGATTTTGCTCTGCCGTCTCAGGCGTTGGTGAAAATAAAGGATATTCAAAGGCACTGCTGGATTTAACCGTACCATCCTTTGTATAGAGAACTGATTTTGAACTTGTTGTACCGATATCTACTCCAATAACATATTTTGAATTCATCTTTCTTCCTCCTCGAAAAACCCTTTGATGTATAATGGAAATAACATCCATTTTTCATTTTTGTTTTAGACAATGGTCCCCGAATTCAAATTGTTTATCTCGTTGTGAAAATTTTTTTCATTCCCATAACCAATTATACGAAATTTTTTTCATTAAGCAAACGGTTACAGGAAAAAATTTTTTTCATCCTTTTATTATGCTATACTTTTTGTAGGAATTTCATGAAAGGGAAGTTTTTTATGACGCAGAATTGCTTAGGAACCATACATTCTCAATATCATAAATTTAGCGAAAAAGAAAAAATGATTGCTGATTACATATTGAAGAAGCCTGAACATGTCATCCACCGTACCATCAACGAAGTGGCAGATGATTTGAATATTGCCGATGCAACCGTGTTTCGATTTTCCAAGCGAATTGGCTTTAAAGGCTTTCAAGCTATGAAAATTGCTCTTGCATCTGAGGTCATCTCCCTGTCACAATCCGACCAAAAAGAAGTCACGGTGGAAGACGAAGATTCCATAACTGAAAAAATTTTTAATGCCCATATTAGGACCTTGCAACAAACATTAAAATTGAACAGCCAGGACTTGATCAAGAAAGCAGTCGATGTAATTAGGCGCTCAAATAGAGTAGAGTTGTACGGAACAGGCAATTCAGCCCTTATCGCAATCGATGGTTTTCAAAAATTCGTCAGTTCAGGGATTCACGCCTTTTCCTATCAGGATCCTCATTATCAGCGGCTGTCTGCCGCCCAACTAACTAAAGACGATGCTGCTATTATCATTTCCCATTCCGGTTCAAATAAAGAGACAATGAATATTCTAAAAATCGCTAAGGATGCCGGAGCCAAGACCGTTGGCATAACAGCCTTCCCGAAATCTCCTATTAGTTTGAACGTTGATATTGCGCTTTATACGAGTTTGGAGGAAACTGAGTCTTATTCTGCAGCATTCTCCTCACAAATTGCTCAAATGAGTATAATTAATGCGCTGTGCATGAATATTTTACATTTTGAATGATTCGGTTAAACTGATTTTAAAAGCTTAACAAATGAATGAATTGAGGTATAATATAATGGGTGCTTTAGCGTCAACATGCTACTATGTTGAAAAAGGTTTCATCTAAATTAACTTTTGTAGATTTAATGTAGAAAGAGAGTGTTAAAATATGGGCCGTAAATGGAACAATATTAAAGAGAAAAAAGCTTCAAAGGATGCAAATACAAGCCGTATTTATGCGAAGTTTGGGGTCGAAATCTATGTTGCTGCGAAGAGTGGCGACCCAGATCCAGAATCCAATCAAGCATTGAAATTCGTCCTTGAACGTGCAAAAACGTACAATGTACCAAAACATATTATTGACCGCGCGATTGAAAAGGCAAAAGGCGGTTCCGAAGAAAGCTATTCCGAGCTTCGTTATGAAGGCTTTGGGCCAAATGGATCGATGGTCATCGTTGATGCCTTAACCAACAACGTAAACCGAACAGCATCAGATGTGCGTGCTGCCTTTGGTAAAAATGGCGGAAACATGGGTGTAAGCGGATCGGTTGCCTACATGTTTGATGCTACGGCGGTTGTTGGTGTGGAAGGAAAAACGGAAGAAGAAGTCATGGAAATTCTAATGGAAGCGGACGTAGACGCCCGTGATATTATCGAAGACGAAGAACAGGTTATCGTTTATGCTGAACCTGATCAATTCCATGCTGTACAAGAAGCATTTAAGGGTGCCGGGATCAACGATTTTACCGTTGCCGAATTAGACATGATTGCCCAAAATGACGTCACCCTGCCAGAAGATGCGCAAGCTAAATTTGAGAAAATGATCGATGCCTTGGAAGATTTAGATGATGTTCAACGGGTATATCACAACGTTGACTTAGCTGAATAATAGAGTAGGCGCATGAGAAATTTCATGCGCCTCTCACAGATCCGTACGTGCGGGTCATCGCATACGGCTCCTCCACTTTATCCCCTTTGGGGATGTAGTTCGTTGTATATGTCTAAAAGAAAAACAAGTTTAATTTCCCGAAACCTTTCATTCGGAATCGCAAAATGAACGTGCTCAGTCTTAGAATTCCTCCATCTAGTCATTGAAAGATGCGGAAGTTCACCCTTCCAATTCCTTTTCCGAAGCTCCCTGTGGAGCTTTCTTATTTTTCTCCAGCTTCTTAACTGAATCATTCTTAGCCTTCTTCGAATCCATGTATCCAATTTTTGAAATAGTTTTTTTGAAAAGCCAATTCCAAAGTATCTTCCCCATCCTCTAATAATGGGATTTAATCGATGCTTGACGAATTCTTCCAGGTTAACTGTTAGATTTCTTTTCGTTACATCTTTGATACTTTTCTTAAACTTCTTTACTGCTTTGTCTGATGGAGAATGGAAATATCCTCTTTTGAAAACATACCCTAAGAAGATAAACGGTTCTTCGTAGTTGTCTACAATCTTAGTTTTGTCTGGGTGCACTTTCAATCCTAACTTTTCATCTAAGAGCTTCACTACCGTTCTTAGTACTCTTTCTGCTCCCTTTCGGGATTTGCAACAGATGACGAAGTCATCCGCGTACCTTGTAATACGGTGACCTCTTTCCATCATCATTTCATCGAGCGGATGCAAATAGATGTTCGCTAACAATGGACTGATTACGCCACCCTGAGGACTCCCCTTGTCACTCTCATAGAAAATACCATTTTCAAGGATTCCCGATTTTAAGAACTGCAAAATTAGCGCCAATACTCTATTATCCACAACTTCTTCTTTGATTAATTCGATAAGCTTATCATGAGGAATTGAATCAAAATAAGTCTTTATATCGGCATCAATTACAAAGGTGTACCCATCCATCAAATCCTTTCGGATTTTGTCTATCGCCATATGTGCACTACGGTTCGGACGAAATCCAAAACTACAGTCTAAGAATTTCTGTTCAAAGATTGGTTCAAGTATTCTTTTAGTTGCAGCTTGGAGAACTCGGTCTTCTACTGTTGGAATTCCCAGTGGACGTTTTGTACCATCAGCTTTTGGAATAAAAACTCTTCTAACTGGTTTTGCACGATATGTTTTCAAACGCAAAGATTCTTGGAGCACTCTTAAGTTGTGTTCCAATTCAATTTCATAATCTTTAATCGTTACTTTATCCACTCCGTGTGAACCGCGATTTTTCTTCACGTCATAGAAAGCTTGTTCCAGGTTTTGATAGTTCCATAATTTATCCATTAGGCTGTACCACTTGCGTTTCTTTTTAGAATTCTCCACTACACGTAAGCTTCGTTTTCCTATTGATTCATTCATGCATTCGATTCCTTTCCCAATACAATATCAACTGAATAGGTAAACCAATGGCTGATATTTGATATTAGTACTTCGCCCTAAACAACCTACTTTCTTTCGGTCTCGATTCTTCGGCTTTCTGCCTCATCGACTTCTGTTTAGTACATGACGAGTAAATAAGTTCGTATTGCTTTTCTTCGATGGACAGACGGGCTTCGCATCAGTCCACTGCCTTTTGAGTCAGTGCCCGCCTTATCAACTTTGTGATAAGTCACTTGTCTTTGTGGCGTTTCCAACAAGTTTATTCACTACTATCCCCTGCTCTGACTTCTCACCTTCCATAATCCATTTCTTGTCCTTCGCGGCTTTGAAAAAGAGTTACCACCTACGGTGGAGATGATGAGATCTCCTTGGGTCACGTTCATCGCCTTTCACTCGAATCCAGTCCTCATAACTAATAAGATACAGAGTGGTATTGGACATCCCCATTTTATGCAAGGTTATCCCACCTTACCAGCCAACATGGTTACAGCCACCTGTTCCGAGTTTTGCCTTCAAGTCCTCCGCACGAAATCTCACGATACTCGCACTACCTGTCAGCTATACATTTCCGCCACAACGGCATGTTAGGGACTTTCACCCATTAGAGCGATGCGCTGCCAAGCGCACATAAAAAAACAGACCTTGAAGGTCTGTTTTTTTTGTTTATTAAACAAACATATTAACGATTAATGCCATAATAAATGCGGAGAATGATAAAATTGTTTCCAATACCGTCCAGGTTTTAAACGTTTCTTTTACTGTTAAGCCCAGGTATTCTTTTACCATCCAGAAGCCTGCATCATTAACATGTGAGAACATCAAGGATCCTGCACCTGTAACGATTACGAGCAATTCCATGTTGACTCCTGTCATGTGCTGAACTATCGGGGCAACAATTCCTGCAGCTGTCGTTAAAGCAACAGTAGCTGATCCAGTTGCTATACGAATTAATCCTGCAATCATAAACGCTAACACAAGTGGTGATAGATGGATATGCTGGGTCATGTCACCAATTGTAGCACCTACGCCGCTATCAATTAGGATTTGCTTAAAACCGCCTCCGGCACCGATAATCGCAATGATACCACCGATTGGAAGCATACATTCTTCCGTAAATTTCTTAATAGCGTTTTTATCGATCCCTTGTCGAATACCAAGGAAATAAAATGCGGCGAAACATGCAATAAGAAGAGCAATAATAGGACTTCCGATTAATACGCAAACCTTCATTAAGCCGTCAGGCATGCCCATGTATGGAGCAAAGGTTGAGAAAATCATTAAAATAACTGGTAATAAAATAATAAAGAATGAAATTCCGGTACTTGGCAATTTCTTTGCCGCCATATTGATTTTGATTAACTCAGGTTCCCCTTCAGGAATAACACGTTTATGAATAAATTTAGCAAATAATGGTCCTGCAATGATCAATGACGGAATTGCCACAATGAGTGAGTATAAAAGCACTTTTCCTAAATTGGCTTTGTAAATAGCAATGGCTGCAACAGCCCCTGGATGCGGCGGTACTATACCATGCACAATCGATAATCCAGCAATCGCAGGAAGAGCAATCAATAAAATATTTTGTTTCGAAGTTTTGTGTATCGAAATAACCAATGGAAGAACAATTAAAATTCCAACCTCAAAGAATACAGGAAGACCAATAATAAAACCTGCCAGCATCATGGCCCATGGAAGATATTTAACACCAAATTTCTTGACGAAGAAATCAGCTACTTGGATTCCGGCTCCTGATTCCGCCATCATCTTCCCTAGAATGGTTCCTAATGCCAAAATTCCGACTAAATGGCCCAAGGCCCCGCCAACACCTGTTTCAATTCCAGAAACGATTTTATCTAAACCTAAACCTGAAAAAATGGCAAGGAACAATGTTGCTACGGTTAAACTAATAAATGCGTGCCATTTAAACCACGATACTCCTAATACGACAAGAATAATTGCTAATAGAGTAATTAATAACTGATACATCTAGTAATTCCACCTTCCCCTTTATATCTGTAAGCCCTTTCGAAAATTCCTTTGTGATAGTATTTCTTTTAATGAAAAATAAATACTTTCCACTCACATGAATTATTTTGGCCAAATAATCTTTGAAAGCACTTTCAAGCTATAAGTAGATTATATGAAAGAAATTTTCTTTTATCAATAGTTTTTATGAAAAAATATTTTTTAATTACATTTTTCTCTGAAACATTAAAAAAAGCCCTCTCAATTGAGAAAGCTTTTATCCACCGAGGGATGTAAAGATGATTCCAAAACAAGCTGCCACCAACAGCAGCGTAATCCCTAAGCCAATCAATAACCCTTGGCCGAATCGTTTTCTTCCCTTAGCGAAACTTAATACAATTATCACGATATGAACCACTACAGCCGTTACTAATGAAATAAAAAAGTTTTGTATTATGGATGGGAGAAGAAGGACTCCTATCAAATAAATGGCAAAAGTGAGTGCAATCCCTAGCCATAGGTCTTTCAGTGAGCCGTCTTTCTTATTCCCCCCCTGATTTTGATCCATTCCATGGTCACCCCCATTCATTTCAACTAGAACCTTAATTTCTTACCGTCCCCCTCTCAAGCTCTTCCTGAATTTTCTTCAGCTCCTGCTCTTTATCGTCGCGGTAAAACAAATTATAGGTATCAAACGGAATAATGCGGCCATCTGTATGAGCAATATGCACACAGGATTTCTTTACAGAACGGACATCAAAGTTATAGGCATCTAAAAATTGCATGATGATCACGCGAAAAACATTATCATAACCAATTTCTCCCGGCATGGCCACTTTCGGTAAGCAGCATAACAAATCCTTTAATGATAAGGCAGATGAATCCGGGGAATGATTCAGTGAAAACAGCTTGAATATCATGTTTTTGATATTGTCATCTTGTTCAAAAACAATCGTATTACGTTCTCCCTCTAACAATATTTTCGGGTCTATTAATCCAGTTAACGGCGTTACGCCGCCATTCAGTTTTAATGCGTAGCCCATGGCAAGGCAATCTGGATGACAGGGAACCGGTATGATATCTTTAGGTCCGAATACCTCTGATTGATCAATAATCATCTGCCGAACTTCGCTTAATGTTAAACGGTTGATTGACGGGTCATATTCCTCTAAACGCCCTGCTGCTTGAATAGGCTGGAAGGTCACCCCTCGCACACATTTTTGCTTTAAGCCAAATTGAATGATTTTCCCCACTTCATGGTCATTTAAACCTTTTTTCAGCGTAACAACCAGAGTGGTAGATATATTGTATTCGTTCAAATTTTCAAGAGCTTTTTGGCGGATGTCCCTTAAATCGACACCGCGCAGCTCTTCCAATGCCCCTTTTTCAAAGCTGTCAAATTGCAGATAAATTTCAAAACCTGGTGCGTAGCCGGCAAGTTTTTTCACAAATTCCTTATCATTGGCAATCCGCAGCCCGTTCGTATTGACCATGATATGCCGAATTGGTCGTGATTTAGCCATGTCTAGGATTTCGAAAAACTGTGGATGAATCGTTGGCTCACCGCCGCTAATTTGAACAATATCCGGCTCCCGCTCATTTTTTATGATGTTATCTAACATGAACTCTATCTTTTCCAAACTGCGAAAGCTTCCTTTTTGGGGTGATGATTCCGCATAACAAATGGGACATTTCAAATTACAGCGCTCGGTAATTTCAAGTAATGTCAAACAGCTGTGCTGCTCATGATCGGGGCAAAGACCGCAATCATACGGACAGCCATACTTGATCGGCGTGTTCCAGCGGTATGGCATTTCTGAAGGCTTAATAAATTCGCGGCACCACTTATAGTACTCAACATCGGTTGAAATCAGGACTTTTTCCCTGCCGTGTTGCAGGCAGTTCTTGACCAGATAAACCTTTTCATTTTCGATAATGACCTTTGCTTCCACTTTTCGTAAACAGGTCGAACAAATACTGTTGGTTAATTCGTAAAATAAATAAGGGCGATTAGGCATAAAGCGCTCTCCTCTTTTCGGTTTGTTTTTTTGTAATCAGCCATATGTAATAGGTAATTCCCATGATGGATGCGATTTGGATATTATTAAAAATCCAGTACGGGTGTGGTGTTGGTTTGATAAAATCAATCAGAAGCCGAAATGTTAAATAGCCGAGCATAAATAATTGGAACAACAAGCCTTCCCAGCCAATCCTTTTCTTTTTTAGTTGAAAAAGAATCAAGATGAAGAGCCCTAAGAATACGATTTCATACAGCTGTGTCGGATGCCTTTTTACCCCGTCACCGAAATCCACTCCGGTAATCCAGTTCGTTGGGATTCCATAGGTATGATCATCTAAACCGGTTAAAAAGCAGCCCACTCGTCCGATCATCATGCCGACTGCGAGCGGCAAAACAAAATCATCTCCTGTGGACCGCTTCCAGCCGATGCACTTTTTCGCTGTTTCCACTCCAATTAAACCGCCAAGCAGTCCACCGACGATTGTTTTTCCTTCCATTAAATAGAGAATGTTATGCCAATTCTCAAGCGTCTTTTTCGGATCTTCAAACCAATATAAAAACTTAGCCCCGATGGCTGCTCCCAATGTCGCACCCACAACAACCCAAAGTGCTTTGTCCATCGGTATTCGCTCTTTATTTCTTGTATATAAATAGACACGGAAGCCGATAAAGTAGGCAAGCGATTCAAATAACAAATGGGGATGGATTCCAAAAATATAGAAAGGGAACTTCATTGCTAACCCTCCTTCCTATTCTCTATATTATCAGAAAATTACCAGGAAATTCTCTTATTTTCTATTTTTTTACTATACTGATAGATTTTTTCTTTTTTTCAACTTGCGATACATGCGGTACCCTTTTCTTATCGCATCTACGACTATAAAAGGAATAGGCGGGTGATATTTCAATAAAAGGGGTTTATAAATTTTATAATACGCTCTTTTGAGATCATCCCATTTCTCGCAATATCCTTGTTTATAAAAATCGGAAACATCGACAATATAACCTCTTCCCTCGTTCATCACCACATTTTTCCCATGAACATCAAACGGATTTAATCCAACGGACTTGGCATATTGTAAGCCCCTATCAATATCATTTATGACACTTTCAGGGATAGGCACTCCTTTCACAATTGCTTGAAATAACGTAATTCCCTCGAGTTTTTTTAACACGAGATAATTTTCACCATAAGCATATAAGGTGGAATAGGCTTCATGGCTTCCCAATTTTTGATAGACCTCTATTTCTTTCCGCAGCTCCTCTGGACTCCTTCCGTATACCTTTACAACTTGATCTGGATTCGAACCATGTGAGAATACCCCAGCATAATTACCATTCCCAATCGTTTTCCACGATCGTGAAAGATTTCTCACATGAATGGGGTCAAATGGATTGGAAGATGATAAATGTATAAAGGGCAATAATTCATTTTCTATTAAATCTATATATTTACCTATCTTCATAGCATATCGCCCCTTTATAATATGGATGTTGTTAGTTTATTTTCGATAATGTCTAATCGATACCCTTTTTTCTTTCCATTTGAAATTTGCCGTTATACACTTAAATAAGAAACTTTTTATGAAAGGGGGCTAAAGAGGATGTTTCCAATTCTTGAAACCGAGCGTTTAAAATTGGTTGAGTTGGGTTATCAGCATGTTCAAAGCTTATTTGAAATATTGTCCATTGAAGAGGTCATGAGGTATTATGGCTCCGATTCTTTTACTACGCCAAACGAAGCCATGAAATTAATTGAAATTTTTCAAAAAAACTATAAAGAAAAACGCGGGATTCGCTGGGGCATTGTTTTAAAAAGAAATAAAAAGTTGATTGGATCCCTTGGACTTAATTCTTTGCTGCTGAAAAATAAACGCGCCGAGATCGGCTATGAGCTTCATCCAAACTATTGGCGAAATGGGTATACGATTGAGGCGATTCGGGAGATCCTGCGTTTTAGCTATAATGAATTAGGTTTGAACCGTGTAGGAGCCGTAGTCTATCCGGAAAATGAACCCTCCTTACGTCTCCTAAGAAAATTGGGCTTTACTCAGGAAGGTATACTTCGCGATTACATGTATCAAAGCAAACAGTTTCATGACACCATTGTCTTGTCATTATTAAAGCATGAATGGGAAAAAAGCCAGGAGAATTAATCCTGGCTTTACTTATTCTTCAAAAAATGCACGAAACTTCTTTGAATCCTTGTTTTCATGTTCATGAAAGTACGGATTATTTTCTGTTGAATCTTTCGGATCGAGATTCGTCTTGATGACTAAAGATGGCATCGATGGAGATTCCATAATCACGCGATCGTTTAAATGATCGAAATCAGGCATCTTTTTATTCCCAGGCTTAATTGGATCCATTTTAAGCTGCACCTCCTAAAACTAGGTTGCTTTTTCATGGCCTAAATCATTCAACTATATAGGAGCGGCATTCGTTTCCTTCCGGACAATGATTGTATAAGGGAAGTTTGTGGGAGTAAATCGTGCTTCTTTTTCCCCAGAAACAACAGCCATTATGGGGTGAATGGTTGCACCACGATCTGTTGGATACCAGTTCCTCCCTTCCTTAACAAGAACGAATACACCTTCATTATCCCCATAAAAGGAAAACAGATCATTTTCTGTTTTATATTGATTGCTAATATGCGGTTCAAGCTGCTCTTTCATCTCAGCGATTGTACTCACCGGCATACCTATTTCACTTACATCATACCAACCGCTCATAGGCTGATTTTCTCCCCAATAGAACGGTCTTTCAAGCATTTCTAAGATATTGCCGTCCGGGTCGATAAAGTAGGCCTGCTTCCCTTTCCAAAACATGCTGTATTGCCCCTCTTCATCCGACAATAACAAGCTTTTTTCAGCAAGTTTATGAAACATTTGGTCAAAGTAATCGGAACCAGTACGAAAACAAATATGGTAATAGGGTGTACTTTGATCCTTTTCAAATAACAATTTGGTTGAACCAGCCCTTACCGCAAAATAATTTTCAGCTTTACTAACCAATTCCATCTCTAAATCCTCGGTATAGAACCGTTTCATTTCTGAAAGATTAAAGCATTTTAACTGTAATTGATAGATTTTCATCCCCAACACTCCTTATACATCCATTATAAAGGGATGGAAAATGTGATTAGTCGGCCTAAAGACTGAAAATTCCTCCATCATTATCCCGAAAACAGAAAAAAACTAGGAAGTAAAAACTCCCTAGTATCTTTATTCCTCTTCAGAACCGACAAGGAAATCAGGATTTAATTCCTCGAACTCTTCATCGTCTACATCCATACCCCATTCCTCATCGTCGCCTTCGCAGCCTTCTGGATTAATTTTTACACAAATTTTTGTTTCGCCAATAACCTCAACAAGAAATTCCCTTTCTACATGGACGATGATGCGATTGCCATTTGGTGAGATAACTGCTTCACTGCAATTAGGCTGTTGCAGCACTCGTGCAATTATTTCATTGTCATCAAGGACATCATGGTCACGGTATTTTAACTTAATGACATCCGTATATTGGACGCGTTCAGTCACCACTTCCGTTTTGGTGTTGTCATTATATGAGTACCAAACGTTGGTGTCAAAAGAACCGTGTATCTCTACATTTTTGCCAACCTTTTTCGCATTGTATTTATGCTGGATAATCCAACAGCCAAGGATGCTTGATGGACTATGCGCCGGGCTAATCGTATGATTGGACTGTGTGAATTTTCGTCCTTTCGCTACTACCGCTTTGGCAAATATCTCTCTAAATTCTCCCATTTCGCGCGAACCCTCCTCATTCATTTTCATTTCATCCTATGCTAATTTTTAGACTAGTGTGCGATATATTTTTAGGAACACTGGATAAAAGTTTAGTCATGATTCAGTTTATGCGGGATTTTTAGGTATGTGCCATGGAGGCCCGGATTTTAAAAATGAGGGGAGCAGCACAGCTGATTTTGGGTATTAAAAAGGCAGGAATAATGGACAAACAAAAAGCCAGACTAAAGAGTAGTCTGACTTAAAGAATTATTGGTCGTGATCGCAGTCGTCATGGCCTTCGCATGCACCGCTGCCATTTTTCATGCTGGCGCCTGTTTCACCCATTAACACATCTCCACCTGTTGAAATAATGATTTCATCGGTTACGGTATTCGAAATCGTGGAGGCAACGAGCTGCAAGAGCTCATTCACATCCACTTGTGATTGTTTGAATTCCTTAACAACTGGAATTGCATCGAGTTCCTGTTCAAGAGAATCCATTTTTTCCTCTACTTTTTTCAAGGCTTCAGGTTTTCCATAATGCTGAAGACTGACAGCTTGTTTTTGTAAGCCTTTAATATCTGAGATTAATGTCTTCACTTTTGGGTTTTCATGAATTTGTGCTTCAGCCCTCTTGAAAAAATCCACTTCATCTGTTTCAGCAATCATCCGTGCCAAGTCATGGGCACGAGCGACGATTTCGTCTTTTGTATACTTCGCCACTTTATTTCACCTCTGCTGGTTCTAATTCTTCTATCATTTCTCCGTTTAATGACCATGTTTTTGCTTCTGTAATTTTCACCTTCACAATTTTGCCAATTGTAGATTTTGGTGCAATAAAATTAACAAGCTTATTTCTAGAGGTATATCCGGCTAACACATCAGGATTATTCTTACTTTCCCCTTCAACAAGAACATCCACGATTTGACCCTTGTATTTTTTCATTGCTTCCAATGAAAGCTCATTCACCAGGGCGTTTAATCGCTGTAAGCGCTCCTTCTTCACTTCCAATGGAACATTGTCCTGCATGGCTGCCGCAGGTGTACCTTCACGAGGTGAATAAATAAACGTATAAGCAAGTTCATAACCAACTTCACGGTAAAGTGACATGGTTTCTTCAAATTGCTCATCTGTTTCATTTGGATATCCAACAATGATGTCTGTAGTTAATGCGACATTTGGTATCGCTGCCTTAATTTTTCGAACAAGCTCTAAATATTGTTCTCTCGTATATTTACGAGCCATAATTTTTAACACGTCAGTAGAACCGGATTGAACAGGTAAATGGATGTGATCCATTAAATTTCCGCCCTTTGCCAGTACTTCAATTAAATGATCATCAAAATCCCGTGGATGGCTGGTAGTGAAGCGAATGCGCGGGATATCAATCTTCCTCAATTCATCCATCAGGTCACCAAGGCCATAGGTAATGCCCTCAAGGTCCTTACCATAGGCATTAACGTTTTGACCTAAAAGGGTCACTTCTTGATAGCCCTGAGCGGCTAAATGACGAACCTCCTGGATAATTTCTTCCGGACGGCGGCTCCGCTCTTTTCCGCGTGTATAAGGAACAATACAATACGTACAGAATTTATCACAGCCATACATGATATTAACCCATGCTTTAATATTTCCACGGCGTACTTTTGGAAGGTTTTCAATGACATCGCCTTCCTTGGACCAAACCTCAACCACCATTTCCTTTGACATATATGCCTCATGCAAAATGTTCGGAAGTCGGTGAATATTATGGGTTCCAAAGATCATATCTACATGGTGGTAGGTTTTTAGAATTTTATTGACCACTGATTCTTCTTGTGACATACAGCCGCACACACCAAGCAGAAGGTCAGGCTTTTCCATTTTCAGCGCTTTTAAGTGGCCAAGCTCACCAAATACTTTATTCTCAGCATTTTCACGAATGGCACAAGTGTTAAGAAGAATAACATTTGCATCCTCCGTGCGATCTGTAGGCTCATAGCCCAATGCCAGGAAAATCCCTGCCATTACTTCTGTATCATGCTCATTCATTTGACAGCCATAAGTGCGGATATAGAACTTTCTTCCCTCACCCATGCCGCGGAATTCCTCAGGAATAGAGAAATCAGAATGATATTTTACTTCTTCCTTACCACGCTTTTTTGCTTCTTTTAATGAAGGAGCAGTCATCACTTGTTCAAAATATTTGCTGTAATCCTTGGCGGATTTTCTGTCCGAAGAATTAGCAGCTTCTACTTTTTTACTATCTAATCGTTGTTGTTCATTCATTAGGAAAAACTCCTTTCTCGGGTTTCAATTTGCATTTATTTGTTCAATGATTTTTACCATTTCAATACATCATGATAAAAGTGCAGACGTATCTGCACATTATAATAGTATAAAGGTTATCAAGGGTGAAAACAATAGAAAAACCCGTGAAATTAGATTCCACGGGTTTTTTAAAATTAACTACTAATTACATAAATTCTGCAACTAATTTATCGAAGTGTGCTTGATCAAGGTTAAGGTTAGCGTTAACTAATGGCTCTTCTGAGTATCCTTTAATCAATTCTTGATAAGAAGGACGCTCTGTGTTTTGGTAAATAAGTCCAGTAACAAGGCCATTATGCTTCATTAAAGTCTGCATAGCTGTTTCGCGGCTAGATGAGTCATAACCTTCAACATCGCTTAATTTCGTTAAGTTTTCTTTAAACCAGTCATATGTGTTGACCTTATTATAGGTCACACATGGGCTGAATACGTTAATTAAAGAGAAGCCTTTATGTTTGATTCCTGCTTCAATTAATGCAGTTAGGTCTTTTAAATCAGTTGAAAAGCTTTGTGCAACAAAAGTAGCACCGGCAGTTAATGCCATTTCCATTGGAGAGATGGTTTGTTCAATGGACCCCATTGGCGTTGACTTTGTTTTAAAGCCTTCTGCTGAACGTGGGGAAGTCTGACCCTTTGTTAGACCATAAATTTGGTTATCCATAACAATATAAGTAATATCAACATTACGACGAATCGCATGGATCGTATGAGCCATACCAATTGCATAACCATCACCGTCCCCACCGGAAGCGATAACAGTTAGGTCACGATTGGCCATCTTAACACCTTGAGCAATCGGTAGGGAACGACCATGAATACCATGGAAGCCATAAGAATTAATATAACCGGAAATACGTCCTGAACAGCCAATCCCAGAAATTACGGCTAAATTCTGAGGTTCAAGTCCTACATTCGCTGCTGCACGTTGCATTGCCGCTTGTACAGAGAAGTCGCCACAGCCAGGGCACCAGTTCGGTTTTACATCATTTCGAAAATCTTTAAATGTGGCCATTTAGAACAACTCCTTGCATTTTGAATAAACTTCATGAGGTAAAAATGGATTTCCATCATATTTTACAAACTTCGTAATTTTTTCAGCGTGTCCAACATTCATTTTCATAATATTGGCTAATTGACCAGTTGCGTTGTTTTCTACGACAAGTACTTTCTTAGCCGTACGTAGAAGTGGTAATAATTCGTCTGTCGGGAACGGATGAATTAAACGAACATGTGCATGATTCACTTTCATTTCGTCATTTTCAAGACGAACCATTGCCTCTTCAATCGCACCACGAGTAGAGTTAAAGCCCACAATTAGAAGGTCTGCATCTTCGTGTGGTGCATTTTTATATACAGGTGTATTAAAACGAATATTCTCAACTTTACGGAAACGTTTGTCCATTTGGGCAATACGATTTGATGCTGATTCAGATGGTTTACCAGTTTCAGCGTGCTCAACACCTGTAACGTGGTGAATACCATTTTTCATACCAGGGATTGTACGTGGTGAAACACCATCTTCAGTTACTTCATAACGTTTGAAGTAGCCTTTGTTTTCAATCTCTGGAAGCTCTTCAGTCACAAGCTTACCGCGTCTAATTTCTACTTTAGAAACATCAAGTGGTTCTACAGTTTGTTTACCCAATGATAATTGAAGATCGGATAGAACAATAACCGGGCACTGATATTCTTCAGCAAGGTTAAAGGCTTCTGCCGTATCATAGAAAGCTTCTTCAACAGTACTTGGAGCCATAACAATTTTAGGAATTTCTCCGTGTGTACCATAAATCATGGCCATTAAATCGGATTGCTCCTGTTTTGTTGGTAATCCTGTTGATGGACCGCCACGCTGTGTATCTACAATGACAAGCGGAGTTTCGGTAATACCAGCAAGACCAATCGCTTCCATCTTTAATGATAATCCTGGCCCAGATGAAGCTGTGATGGCACGAACGCCGCCATAGCTGGCACCAATTGTCATTGTACATGCAGCGATTTCATCTTCCGTTTGGATAACAGTTCCGCCAAGTGCAGGCAGTTTCTTAATTAAGTATTCCATAATATCTGATGCCGGTGTGATTGGATACGCGGCCATAAAACGGCAGCCTGCAGCAAGTGCTCCCAGAGCAATCGCATCATTCCCAATCATAAACATACGTTTTTTGCCATCGGCTTTTTCAAGCTGCATGGTTGGAACGCTGGCATCCATTTTTTCTTTCATGTAATCAAATCCAGCTTTAATGGCATCCATGTTTTTCGCAACAACCTGGTCGCCTTTTTTGCCGAAAATTTCACGAACTACTTCTTCGAAAACATGAATATCTAAATCTAATACAGCCGAAGTAGCACCGATTGCCACCATGTTCTTCATTAAGGAAGTTCCTAATTCTGTAGCAATTTCTGTAAATGGAACCGCATACAATGCTGCTTCTGAATCTTCCGGTCTTGTTGGATTAAATTTGGAATCAGCCAGAATTACACCTTTACTGTGCAATTCTTTGTAATTAACATCAATAGTTTCTTGGTCAAATGCGACAAGGATATCAAGGTCATCAGAAATAGAACGAACTTCTGTTGTGCTGACTCTGATTTTATTGTTAGTATGGCCGCCTTTAATACGAGACGAAAAGTGACGATAACCATACAAGTAATACCCCAGGCGATTCAATGCGATAGCAAAGATTTCCCCAGTGCTTTCAATACCTTCCCCTTGTTGTCCGCCAACTTTCCATGAAAGTTGATTGATCATGTCTTACACCCCTTTGGATATGTAAAAAGTTAAGTAAAAAATTTCACTATAAGAGTAGCACTTTCCCTAGCAAATCACTAGACTTTCAAGCTTTAATACCTAAAAGAATATTGCATAGATGTACTAAACGCTTTCAATTCTAGACCTATGTACATAAAATTGCAAGTCTTTAGGGAAAAATATTGTCTAAAATATGAATATTTTTTTACTGCTTTAAATTCCCTTCATTTTTAAAGCATTGATAGAAAGCTTAAGCAGCTGTAGATCGCGTTGTTATGCAGTTTTCACTTTATCCTTGTGGTTTTATCGCTTTAAAGCATGTTTATAATTGTAGGTATATTAGAATAATATATTTGAAGAAATCAAGTTGAAAGTTTTGCCAATTAAAAATGCCTGCTTGTTAGGTACACAAGCAGGCAGGAAATGAACGCCTTCCACCCTTTATTCTATAGGATGAAAATATGTCTATCGTGGTTCGACAATTAGTTTTATCGCTGTACGTTCTTCACCGTCAATTAAAATGTCGGTAAACGCCGGAACACAAATCAGATCCACTCCGCTAGGTGCTACAAATCCTCGAGCAATCGCTACTGCCTTTACGGCTTGGTTCAATGCACCCGCACCAATTGCCTGTATTTCCGCTGCACCTCTCTCACGAAGTACTCCGGCAAGCGCACCAGCTACAGAATTAGGATTAGATTTTGCTGAAACTTTTAATATTTCCATTCCTAGCTTCCCCCTTGTATAATCCCGATCCCCCATGAGCATTTCATGAACAATTCAGGTATATAAGTTTCCACTGCTACTATATTCAATGGACAAAAGACATATTCCGGCTTGACCAAAAAAAGCAAAGAAAAAACCTCCCAAAAGGAGGTTTTTCATTATGTGTACCATGGATGATCGTCATTAATCAAAATCCGCTCTATTTTCTTGCAGAGACCCGTTTTTTTATCTAATTCAATCAAAACTCCGCTCAGCAAATTACGGCCGGTTTTTGCCACTTCAAAGCGCACAGGAAGGCTTGTCAGAAATCTCTTTAGGACGGCTTCTTTTTCCACCCCAAGAATGCCATCGTAAGGTCCAGTCATGCCCACATCCGTGAGATAGCCTGTTCCTCCCGGCAAAATACGGTTATCCGCAGTTTGTACATGCGTATGCGTTCCTACCACTGCTGAAACTCTTCCGTCTAAATACCATCCCATTGCTTGCTTCTCACTCGTAACCTCTGCGTGGAAATCAACAAAAATAATGGGTGTCCGCGCACGCGCAATTTCAATTAATTCATCTGCCTTACGAAATGGACAATCAATTGACGCCATGAAGGTCCTGCCCTGTAAATTGATTACTGCAACTTCAAATTCATTTACCTTAAAAAAGGCCAACCCTTTACCAGGAGTGCCTTCCGGAAAATTCGCCGGCCGCACCATATTTTTCGCCTTATCTATAAATTCAAAAATTTCCTTATTATCCCATGAGTGATTTCCAAGTGTAATGGCCTGAGCGCCATAGCCCAAAAATTCACGGTATATTTTCTCTGTAATTCCTTTACCAGCGGCTGCATTTTCCCCATTAATAATGGTGAAATTCGGCCGGTATTTTTCTTTTAGTTTCGGAAGGTATTCCTTCACCATGTCACGCCCGGGTGAACCCACAACATCTCCAATAAATAATAAATTCATGTTTTTCCCTTTCTGCTTTTGACCTAACTATTTAAATTGTATCACAACAGCTGATTATTTAATCGTTTCAAAAAATAAAGCGGTGCATTCGCACCGCCTTATTTTGCGTATTCCACAGCCCGTGTTTCACGGATAACTGTTACTTTTATATGTCCAGGATAATCAAGCTCTTCTTCAATCCGCTTTCGGATATCCCGTGCCAAGCGATGTGCAGCTAGATCATCTATCGTATCCGGTCTAACAATTATCCTAACTTCACGACCAGCCTGAATAGCAAATGACTTTTCTACACCTTCATAGGACTCAGAAATTTCTTCAAGCTTTTCAAGACGACGAATATAATTTTCTAGAGTCTCACTGCGTGCACCAGGTCTTGCAGCGGATAAGGCATCAGCTGCAGCCACTAGGACAGCGATGACAGATGTTGGTTCCGTATCGCCATGATGTGAAGCAATACTGTTAATGACAACAGGGTGTTCCTTGTACTTTGTAGCAAGCTCTACCCCAATCTCAACATGGCTTCCTTCTACTTCATGGTCAATTGCTTTACCGATATCGTGGAGTAAACCTGCACGTCTAGCTAATGTTTCATCCTCGCCAAGCTCAGCTGCCAGTAAACCTGAAAGCTGTGCAACTTCCATTGAATGTTTAAGAACATTCTGCCCGTAGCTCGTACGGAATTTTAGACGACCAAGGATTTTGATTAAATCAGGATGCAGTCCATGAACACCGACTTCAAATGTCGTTTGTTCACCGACTTCGCGGATGTATTCATCTACTTCACGACGAGATTTCTCAACCATTTCCTCGATTCGTGCCGGATGGATTCGTCCATCCTGAACTAATTTCTCAAGGGCGAGTCGAGCAGTTTCACGACGAATTGGATCAAATCCAGATAAAATAACAGCTTCCGGCGTATCATCGATAATTAAATCAATTCCAGTTAATGTTTCGAGTGTACGGATATTTCGTCCTTCACGGCCAATAATACGGCCCTTCATTTCATCGTTTGGAAGGTTGACGACAGAGACAGTCGTTTCCGCAACATGGTCAGCAGCGCAACGCTGGATTGCCAGCGAGAGAATTTCTTTCGCCTTTTTGTCAGCTTCCTCTTTTGCGCGGGTTTCGCTTTCTTTGATCATGATGGCTGTATCAACAGTCAGCTCCTGCTCAACTCGATCTATAATAATCGATTTCGCTTCCTCACGCGTTAAGCTCGAAATTCGTTCTAGTTCAGTTTGTTGTGTTCGTACTAACACTTCCACTTTGCTTTCCATCTCTTCAATATGCTGTTGTCTTTGGTTTAGAGAATCATCCTTCTTTTCTAAAAGAATTTCACGCTTATTTAACGTATCATCCTTCCGGTCTAAATTCTCTTCTCTTTGCAGTAAACGATTTTCTTGTTTTTGCATTTCATTTCTTCGTTCACGAACCTCACGTTCTGCTTCAGTACGAAGCTTGTGAATTTCATCCTTTGCCTCGAGCAATGCTTCTTTCTTTAACGAATCAGCATCACGCTTTGCTTCTTCAAGAATTTGCTCTGCAGCATTCTTTGCTCCTGCAACTTTTGCATCAGCAATGGATTTGTGAACCAAATAGCCAACAACGGCACCGACGATAAGGCCAAGCAAAATGAAGGCGATTGTAAGTGGACCCATCGTTACACCTCCTCTTGCTATGAACTTTTGTTTCTTCTTTCAAGTGTCGGCATGTACATTGTTTAGACTCAACATACAGCAAGCACTAAGGCTTTTCAATGTAATATTTTCAAAAATGTAAAATATACATGTTAATTGTAAATGTGTGCAAATTTATTGTCAAGGGTATGTCCTTACAGCTTTTTGAAATATTTTGAATTTCTTTATATACTACACGGTTTTTCGTTGGGTTTTTGATGAATAAAAATACATTTTGTTGAATAATTATGCGAATTTATTAAAAAGAGCAAAACCTGGTTTGGCTTTGCTCATTCTTAGATTTAGTCAAGTAATTCAAATTGGTCGTCATCTTCTGTTTCAGTAACGGTTTTTTCTCCATCCAAACCATAGTGCGCGCGGATTTTTTGTTGAATATCCAAGCGAATATTAGGGTTTTCCTTCAAGAACTGTTTCGCATTTTCACGGCCCTGACCAAGTCTTTCCTCATTATAGGAATACCATGACCCGCTCTTTTGAACGATATCCAGTTCTGCTCCCATATCAATGATTTCGCCTTCTTTAGATATACCTTCACCATACATAATATCCACTTCCGCCGTACGGAATGGAGGTGCTACTTTATTTTTTACAACTTTAATTTTCGTTTTGTTTCCGACCATGTCGTTACCTTGTTTTAAGGTTTCGGCACGGCGGACTTCTAGACGGACGGTTGAATAGAATTTAAGGGCGCGGCCGCCTGGTGTCGTCTCGGGGTTCCCGAACATGACTCCAACTTTTTCACGAATTTGGTTAATAAAGACCGCGATTGTTTTTGATTTATTAATTGCACCAGATAATTTACGAAGGGCTTGAGACATTAAACGGGCTTGCAAGCCTACGTGTGAATCTCCCATTTCCCCTTCAATCTCTGCTTTAGGGACTAAGGCTGCAACAGAGTCGATAACGAGAATATCAACTGCACCGCTTCGGACAAGTGCTTCCGCAATTTCAAGGGCTTGTTCGCCTGTGTCAGGCTGAGATAATAATAGCTCATCAATATTTACACCAAGTTTTTGTGCATAGGTTGGGTCAAGTGCGTGCTCGGCATCGATAAACGCTGCTTGGCCGCCTTTTGCTTGTACTTCTGCGATAGCATGTAAGGCTACGGTTGTTTTACCAGATGATTCAGGGCCATAGATTTCAATAATTCTTCCCCGAGGATACCCACCTACACCAAGAGCTACATCAAGTGCTAATGAGCCGCTAGGAACAGTAGATATTCTTGTTTCTGTTTGCTCTCCCATTTTCATAATGGAGCCTTTACCGAATTGTTTCTCTATTTGCTTTAACGCCATTTCTAAGGCCGCTTTACGATCACTCACTAATCGTTCCTCCTCAAATATATATAAATAAAAGTTCAGACAATCTATCATTTTGAAACCTATTAATAATATAACCTCTTTTAGGATATTTGTCGAGCAAAAAATCGAACATCCATTCGACTATTTTTGTTTGAATTGAGATGTGAAATTAGGTGAATTCCACTGATATTTGAGGATTTTTGGTAGGGCTAGACTGCCCAATTACCTATTTTTGTTAGTTGTCTGAAAATATAAAATGAAATAGTAGATTTTGATTTGAGATATTTGAAAATTATTATGTTCTTTTCTAATTGACCACGTTTTACGGTCACTATTTTGATTGATTTCAACGGTTTTGTCCGTAAGACCACCGATTGTGGACATTTCCAAGAGTTTCTGTGCCAGCATTGTCCGTTACACCCACGATTACGGACAACTCCAAGATTCTCTGCACCTGCATTGTCCGTTACACCCACGATTACGGACAACTCCAAGATTCTCTGCACCCACATTGTCCGTTACACCCACGATTACGGACAACTCCAAGATTCTCTGCACCTGCTTTGTCCGTTACAACCCCGATTACGGACAACTCCAAGATTCGTTGCACCAGCTTTGTCCGTTACAACCCCGATTACGGACAACTTCAAAATTCTCTGCACCTGCTTTGTCCATTACACCAACGATTACGGACAACTCCAAGATTCTCTGCACCATCATTGTCCGTTACACAAATACACCTTGCTCGTAGCAACAGCCAGCAATCGCATTCCAACAAAAAAACACAAAACGCTACACAGCATTTTGTGTTTCTTTCAACAAATAATAGCATCCCAATTTAACAGCACGGACACGGTTGGCTTCCCGCGCACCGGCAAGAATGACCTCCCGAACAACGGTCGGACGCCCCTTAATAGCAATCCCAATATAAACGGTTCCGACAGGCTTGCCTTCCTGCTTATCAGGGCCGGCTACGCCTGTAAAGCTAATCCCAATATCCGCCCCCGTAAGCGCAGCGACATTTTCTGCAAGCTCCAAGGCGCATTGTTCACTAACGACTCCATATTGTTGAATCGTTTCTTCTTTCACACTTAATACGTTGCGCTTTACCTCATTCGTATAGCAGACCACTCCGCCTTTTAAAACAGCACTCGCTCCGGGAATCGCTGACAGCTCCTGCTGAAACATTCCCCCTGTCAGGCTTTCTGCAGCAGAAACGGTCCATTTCTTTTCGTGTAAAATTTTGCTCAATTCATTCACTAGAGAAGTTTGATCATAGCCATATAAATACTGCCCCACCCGCAGGCTAATCGTATTTTCCACTTCATCCAGCATAAAATTTGCTGTCGTAACATCTTGGTGCTTGGCGGTCAGCCTTAACGTTACCTCACCATCAGAGGCCAGCGGGGCTATCGTCGGGTTCGTTTGTGCATCAATTAAATCAAGGATTTCCGTTTCCAATGCGGCTTCGCCAATCCCGAAAAATCTTAGCACCCTTGAAACAATTTTCTCATTGGATTTGACTTGTGCGGAAAGCGCACCAATACCATAGTCTAAGAACATGGGCTCCATTTCTTTTGGAGGGCCAGGCAAAAGCATGTAAATGTGCCCGTCGCTCTCCACCACCATCCCTGGTGCCATTCCATGATCATTTGGCAATATAACCGAACCCTCGAAGACGAGTGCCTGTTTCCGGTTATTTTCTGTCATTTGCCGGTTCGTTTTTTTGAAATAAACCTCAATAGAATCTAATGCGGCTTGGTCGAAAACAAGTTTTTTGCCAATATGTCTTGCAATTGTTTCTTTTGTCAAATCATCTTTTGTCGGACCGAGGCCACCGGTAAAGATAATTAATTCGGATCGGCTTTCAGCAATCGAAACAGCTGCCTCTAAACGGTCAGGATTATCACCAACGACCGTGTGGTAAAATACATTAATCCCCATGCCGGCTAACTGCTGTGACAAAAACCTAGCGTTAGTATTGACGATTTGACCAAGTAATAGTTCTGAGCCAACGGCAATAATCTCAGCATTCATCTTAACACCCCTATTTTGAGTTTCTCAGAATATGACTATTTTTAGCAAAATAATCCCATCCGGACCAAATCGTGAAAATCAAGGCAACCCATAAAGCAATCTGTGCAAATGGAAAAGAAATCATCTCAAAAATGAAATTATGTAAAAGTAGAGCGGCAATGGCAACAATTTGTGTCCATGTTTTAATTTTTCCCAGCATATTGGCAGCGACCACTTCACCTTCCCCTGCTAAAAGGAGCCTAAGCCCTGTCACGGCAAATTCCCGGCTGATAATTACAATGACAATCCAAGAGGAAGCGTATCCCAATTCTACTAAAACGATTAAGGCTGCCGAAACAAGAAGCTTATCGGCCAGCGGATCAAGAAATTTCCCCATATTCGTAACCAAGTTATATTTTCTTGCATAATAACCATCCACCCAATCGGTAGCAGATGCAAAAATAAATATTAATGCCCCGACAAAATGGGTGACCGGCAAGTCTGTTCCAAGCAAATGCATCGTTCCCCATTTAAAAGGGACAAGCATTATAATCAAGAATAACGGAATCAATAATATTCTCGAAACCGTTATCTTATTTGGTATATTCATCGTAAAACCTCCAAATCTATTTCAACAAAGTGAAAAATAGCCATCGGACAGATGACTATTTGTTCTTCGGAACATATTGGATCGTAATGTTCTGACGAACCACTTTATCCGGTGCAACAGAGTACGCAAGCTTCTGGTCATTCACATAAATATCTGTATCCAGCGCATTGCCGACAACAAGCACAGCCTGACTTTCTTTTGATAAATCGACTGTTTTACTGTCGGTACTGCCTTTAGTAAGCATTCCCTGGAAGAAGGAATACCCTTTACCATTCCTAATATTTACCCATGTTTGACCATTTGAAACCAATTTAACCACAAATTTATTTGCATTTTTCAATTGGAAGGTTGAATTGCGGCCGGCGCTTTGAACCACTTTTAATTCCTGTTGTGGTGCAGGTTTTGCAGGCGTCGTCGAACCAGTTTGGTTACCAGCGGCATTCGTATTATTTCCGGTTGACGCTTTGTTAGCATTTTCGCTTTTTGGTTGTACAAGATTTTTCGCTCTTTCTATCTTCGCTTGATCGTTTACTTTGTTGAAAGATTCATTTGAAGTGTTGCCGGGATGGTTAATTAAAAAATAGTAGAGTAACCCGGCCACACCAATGACAAAAACACCAATTAAGATTTTGGGCAGAATATCAAAAACCTTAGAGTTACTCTCGGAAATCGTTTTACGAGTTTTCACTCTTGATAATTGATTTGAAAGATCCTCATTATGCGCAGCGGGAATTTCATTTTTATATTCTTCAAAAAGCTCGTCAGGATTCATATGCAATGCTTCTGCATATTGCTTAATGAAGGCACGAACATAGAAATTTCCGGGCATGCTGGAATAATTGCCTTCTTCAATACCAATTAAGTAACGTTTTTGAATTTTTGTGATGGTTTGCAAATCATCCAAACTTAAATTTTTGGCTAATCGGGCTTCCTTTAGTCGATTACCTAATTCAGTCAACTTTTAACACCTTCCAAATTTATTAAAAATTAAAATCTCCAAAATCCGAACCGGAGAGTAAATTATTTTCAACCACTTCATATGTAATCTCTTCATCTGGGTCATTCCGAAGCTCGATAATATAATCAAAATCTTCAAGAGTGTACTCGGAATTTTGAACAAATATATCAGGATGTTCCACGACCTTAACGGCAGGTAAACGCATAATCTCACGGACAAGCTGCCAATGGCGCTCGTTTGCCCGTTTGGTCGAAACGATTCCATCTAAAATAAACAAGTTATTTTCATTGTATTCATCTTCAATTAATTGATTTCGAATCGTTTGTTTTAAAAGAGTGGAAGAAACAAACAGCCATCTTTTACTGGCACACACGCTTGCCGCTACGACAGATTCCGTTTTTCCCACACGAGGCATACCGCGGATTCCAATCAACTTATGCCCTTCCTGCTTAAATAATTCTGCCATAAAATCAACTAATAATCCAAGCTCATCCCTTACAAAACGGAATGTTTTTTTATCATCTGCATCTCTTTGAATATAGCGGCCGTGTCTGACAGCAAGACGGTCCCGCAGCTTTGGTTCTCTTAACTTTATTACTTTTATTGTATCCATAGTATGTAAAATTGACTCAAGCCGTTTTATTTGATCATCATCTTTTGCTTTAATTAATAATCCTCGTCTGCCTTCATCCACACCATTGATCGTTACAATATTAATAGACAGCATACCTAAGAGGGATGATATATCGCCCAATAATCCCGGACGGTTGATTTGTATCTCATATTCCAAATACCATTCTTTTTTCCCCATTAAAAACCCTCCTCATGCTATATGTGAAGATAATTCGACATTTTTCACGTATCCCTATCTAAACCTTATAATAAATGATTTTGATGGAAGATGAAAGTAAAATCAAGGATAACGGTCATAAAACTAGATATTATTGAAAAAACAAAAAAAAGAGAGGAACCTCCCTCTCTTTTAACGCTCTCCATTATTTTGGATTAGTTTTACCATCATATTTGCAATTGCTTGTTGTTCACCTTTATCTGCTACTGACCACAAATCGGCGAGAATTCGTTCTTGTTCGTTTTTTGGCTCCACTTGATTTGAAAGATAATCGCCAATTTGAAACGCAAGATTGCTGATAGCTCCCTCGCTCATTCCTTCATTTTGCGCATGATGAAGTCGGTTGGCAAGAAAATCTTCCCACTGCTTCCAATTATCTAAAACAGACATTTTAAAACCCTCCTTTAAATTAGTACAAGATTATTTTGTGGCGAGGCGGGGAGATTTATTCAATAAACGTAAAAAACTTAACTGTACCAGCCGCCATTTATGGCAATAATTTGTCCGGTTATATATGATGATTCTTCGGATAATAAAAAGGAAACTCCTTTAGCAATTTCCTCCGGTAAACCCAATCTCCCCATCGGAATCGTATCGGTAAGCGAAACCAGCTCCTCCTTTGTAAAGCTGCCGAGCATCGGCGTTGCTATGGCGCCAGGGGCAATACCGTTTACCCGAATACCATTTAATGCAACCTCCTTGCTTAACGCTTTGACAAATGCAATTTGGGCTCCTTTTGCTGTGGAATAGGCCACTTCACATGCAGCACCCATCTGCCCCCAAATGGAGGTAATGACAATTATATTTCCTGCGCCCTTGTTAAGTAATTTAGGGAGCAGTTTCTTTGTCATTAATAATGGATTTAATATATGTACATTCATTATCGCTTCTGCATCTTCCTCAGGTAAATCAACTAAAAGTCCATAATGACTGTTTCCGCTGCAATGAATAATGGCATCAAGTGAGAAAATATGAGGGCAAACCTGTTTATATCCATCCCGCTCAGCCAAATTCGCTTGAATAGGCATATATTCTCCGCCAAATGCTTGCAATTTTTCCATTAGCTCCGCCATCGACTGTTCATTTCGATTGTAATGTAAATATAAACGGAATCCTTCCTGGGCCAGCTTTAATGCCACCGCTTGTCCAATTCCACCGCTTGCTCCCGTGATGAGTGCATGTTTTTTCATTATTGCTCACTCTTTCTATATGGTACTGCTACCATTATATCCGAAAAAAAGCGCCGTTTGACATACGGCGCTAGACGATCTTACTTTTTCTTCGGCACGACCTGGCATACTGAGAATCGTTCCTCTGCAATGACTTCGGATGCCAATGACTGTACATCTTGTATTGTAATTTTTTCAAGTGTCGGGACGACATCAAACAGGTTCATATCATTAAAGGCATAGCGTGTAAACTGATTGGCGATATATTCAGGTGAGTTAATGGCCCGTAAAAAAGAGCCAATTTTCTTCTTTTTGGTCCGTTCAAGCTGTTCTTCAGAAAATAAATTTCCGTTTTTTGCATTGAGCAGCATTTTCTTCAGGCGCTCGGCCAATTGGTCCGGCTCTCTTGTGTCACCGCCAATCATTGCAAAGCCAAAACCCTGTTCCTGTGTATAGTCATAGGAGAACGTTTCGTCGATAAGGCCATCATTATATAGTTGATCATAATTAGCGGCGCTTTTCCCGAATAACAAATCAAGCAGAATATTCATTGTTAACTCATTCTTTAACATGGTCTCTCCAGTTTGGTCAACATGAAGAGCCTTAATGCCGACTAAGCATTTGGAGGTTTGAACATTCATTTCTAATACTTGTTTCGGCTCGGCTGCCTCGACTGGTTCCTCTTCAAATTTACGCTTAACTTCCGGCTGGTCTTTATAATCTTTTTTGGCTTGATTTTCTCTTACCTGATTCATAAATTTTTCGGGGTCGACCGGACCGACAATGAATAACAGCATATTGCTTGGGTGGTAAAACGTATTATAACATTCATACAGCCAATCTTTTGTTATATGTGAAATGGATTCAATGGTTCCGGCAATATCAATTCGAACCGGATGATTTTTGTAAAGGTTCTGGATTAATCCAAAATACAGACGCCAATCAGGATTGTCATCATACATGGTGATTTCCTGACCAATGATTCCCTTTTCTTTTTCCACTGTTTTTTCAGAAAAATAAGGGTCTTGAACAAAATCGACTAATGTTTCCAGGTTTTTTTCCACATCTGATGTACTGGAAAATAAATAGGCTGTTCGGGTAAAAGAAGTAAAGGCATTTGCCGATGCTCCCTGGCGGCTGAATTGTTGAAACACATCGCCATCTTCCTTTTCAAAAAGCTTATGCTCCAAGAAATGGGCAATACCGTCGGGAACCTTTACAAACTCTTCTTTTCCTAATGGAACAAATGTATTATCAACCGAACCATATTTTGTTGTAAATGTTGCGTATGTTTTATTAAAGCCGTTCTTCGGTAAAATATAGACATTTAGCCCATTGGGAAGTTTTTCATGAAAAAGCTCCTCTTGAAGCTGATCAAAGGTAATCTTTTCCATCATTTACCCTCCTCCGTTCCCGTTAAGAAATAAATCGTATCAAGCTCAATCTTTTGTCCCACGGCAATGATTTCCTCTTTTGTTGCTTTCTGCATTTCTTCGAGCCATTGTTCTAATTTGATTTCTACCTTTGCGACGACATTATGGTAGAGTACCTCAGTCAAGCCTCTTGATGTATCAATCGTTTCGAGCATTTGGTTTTGGATGACTGCTTTGGTTTGTTCTAATTCCTGGTCTGTGAAATCTCCCTTTTTCATGGCATCCATTTGTTCATTGATGATGCTCACGGCCTGGTCATAATTCTTTAAGTCAATACCTGATGAAACCATCATCAAAGCTTTATGACTTTCCAATCGACTAGCTGCATAGTAGGCAAGACTGGCTTTTTCGCGAACATTGATAAATAACTTGGAATGGGCAAAGCCGCCAAAAATGCCGTTAAACACCTGGAGAGCAAAATAATCGGGATCCCCGTATTTAATGTTGGTTCGATAGCCGATATTCAGCTTACCCTGCTTGACATCCTGAACTTCTTTTACATCATGAACCTTCTCTTTTTTATTTACTGCCCGGGATTCTACCATTTTTGGTGATCGGTTCTCGAATTGAAGCAGTTTATCGGCAAGCTTCTTCACTGTTTCCTCTTCGACATCCCCAATAATATATAAGTCCATTTCATCCTCTGAAAAGGCCTTTTGATAATACTCATATAAACTCTCCGGCGTGATCGGGTCAACCTCTTCCATTTCTCCGTTTAGTGGCAGAGCATACAGCTCCCCCTTACACATTTCTTCGACTAAACGAATATTGGAATAGCGCATTTTATCATCATATACAGATTGGATTCGCTGTTTTAATGTCCGTTTTTCTTTTTCCACGGTTTCCGCATCAAATGCATTTCCTGATACGTTCGGCTTTGTTAAAATTTCAGCTAAAAGCTCAAATCCTTTTTGCAATAACGGGTTTCGATCGCTTAAAAATTTTTCATTCGCAATTTCAATCGAAAAGCTTACACAATGATATTCACCTTTTTTGGCTAAATCAACAAACAGGGTCGCTCCATATAATTCGTCTAAATAGGATCTTAAAGCCGTGGATGTTGGATATTTAGCCGAACTGGTCTGTAATACTTGAGGAAGCAGCGCCCTTTTTGTCAAATCCTCTTTTGATAATGGCGCTTTCATTTTCCAAACAAATGTATTGGTTTTATATTTGTCTGTCTTAATGACATGCAGTTTGTATCCTTGCATATCGGTTATCAATTCTTTTGTAGAATCCATTTGCAAACCTCCTTATAAAATTAAGGCTATAACCTATCATTATGTATTTAACGCTATTTTATATCTTATCCCTTGGAAAGAAACGCTATTCTTATAATAAGCTGTGTTAGACATGAGTGTTGATTTCCGCTCCTGGCGCTCGCTTTCCGCGGGGAGGTCCGGGAGCCTCCTCGGCGCTTTAGGCGCCTGCGGGGTCTCCCGTGACCTCTACATCCCGCAGGAGTCGAGCGCCCTCCGCTCCAATCAAAGGTTGAAAATATCATCATTCGACTTTAACACAGCCATAATAAAAAACCCTCGGAGCAAATCCTCCAAGGGTTCAAACATTTATTAACGTGTTCCTTTAATATAATGAACGCCGTCTGCTTTAGGTGCTTCTGCGCGTCCGATAAAGCCTGTTAGGGCAAGAATGGTTAGGACGTATGGAGCAATTAGCAAATACACATCCGGAATTCCTTTTAAGAATGGCAAGCTTGAACCGATGATACTGATACTTTGGGCAAAACCAAAGAAGATTGCGGCGCCCATCGCTCCAAGCGGATGCCATTTACCAAAAATCATCGCTGCAAGGGCCATGAAACCTTGACCACTGATCGTAGAGTGGCTGAAGTTGGATGAAATGGATTCAGCGTAAACGCCGCCGCCAATTCCACCAAGTGCTCCAGAAATAATAACACCATAATAACGCATTTTTGTTACATTAATCCCCATTGTGTCAGCTGCCATTGGGTGTTCCCCAACTGAACGAAGACGAAGACCAAATGGAGTTTTATAAATAATATACCAGGCGATAATCGCAACAATGATCGCTACAAAAGATGTCCAATAGGTATTTTGGAAAAAGATTTTTCCGATAACCGGGATATCTTTTAATACAGGGATATCAATTTTATTAAAAGACTGTTTAATAATATCGGTTTCACCTTTATTATATATTAACTTAATTAAAAACAAAGTTAATCCTGTAGCCAATAGGTTGATGGCCACCCCGGAAACCGTATGATCGGCACGGAATGTAATGGCTGCAAGGGCATGCAAGATGGAGAAAACCGCCCCGGCAACCATGGCAACCAATAAGGCAATCCATGGTGTAGCACTGCCTAATGAACCGGCAAAGGTTAAGTTAAACACGACAGCTGCAAAGGCACCAATAACCATTAAACCTTCAAGACCAATATTGACAACACCGGAACGTTCAGAGAAAACTCCGCCTAATGCTGTGAAGATAAGTGGTGCAGCCCATAAAAGTGTTGATGGAATAACGATCATCAAAATTTCCATTAGACTCACTTACTTCACCCCCTTTTTACTGAATCGATCAAGAAATATTCTAATGATATAGCTTGAGCCGACAAAAAATACGATTAACGCAATGATAATATCGACAAGCTCATTTGGTACACCCGCTTCAAGCGGCATTGACAATGAACCTATTTTTAAAATCCCGAATAACAAAGCGGCGAAAAATACGCCGAGCGCGGTATTTCCACCTAGCAAGGCAACGGCAATTCCGTTAAAACCTACACCGGTGAATCCACCTTGAACAGCCATATAACCGAATGTCCCTAATCCTTCCATCGCTCCGGCAATCCCGGCAAAGGCTCCTGAAATAACCATCGAAAGAATGATATTTTTATTTACACTCATACCGGCATAGTGTGCCGCATCTTGATTAAAACCAACAGCACGTAACTCGTAGCCCCGAGTTGTTTTTTCTAAAAGGAACCACATAATAAAACAGCAGATAATAGCAATTACAATCCCCCAGTGAAGGGTTGAATTTTGTGTTATGCTTTGCAGCCAAGGTGATGCCAATGAAGCAGAAGGATGAATCATAGCCGTTTTGGATGAACCTGAATTCATTTGATTGTTGATAATATAGTTCACTGTGTGAAAAGCAACATAGTTCATCATGATTGTCACGATAACTTCATGAACTCGGAAGCGTGCTTTTAATAAACCTGGAATAAATGCCCAAAGTCCGCCAGCAATCATCGCTGCGATAATGGCTAATGGCAAATGGATGATTTTTGGTAAATGAAATGTAACCCCTACCCAAACCGATGCAAGCCAGCCAACGATAAATTGACCCTCTACACCGATGTTAAATAAACCAACACGGAATGCAAAAGCAACGGCTAAACCAGCCAAAATATATGGTGTAACCTGTCTTAAAACTTCACCGATATAGTATGAATTTCCAAAAGCACCATCCCATAATGCCTGATAGGCGGCGACAGGGTCATACCCGCTTATTAACATGATGATGGTTCCAACGATAATACCTAAAAACACAGCAATAATGGGTGTTAAAATATTGCGTAAGCGTTTAGACATGTGTTCCTTCCCCCGCTTCTTTTTTCGAGCCAGCCATTAACAACCCTAATTCTTGCTCGGTTGTGTCTTTTGGATTCACGATCGCTACTATTTTTCCCTCATAAATAACAGCAATTCGGTCACTGACATTCATAATCTCATCAAGCTCGAAAGATATAAGTAATACTGCTTTTCCGTTATCCCGTTGTTCAATCAGCCGTTTGTGAATAAATTCAATGGCCCCGACATCCAAACCACGAGTAGGCTGCGCCGCAATAAGCAGGTCGGGATTGCGGTCAACCTCGCGTCCGATAATTGCCTTTTGTTGATTACCACCTGATAATGCACGGGCAAGTGCTGTTTCACTTGGTGTCCGAACGTCATATTCTGCAATTAAACTTTTCGCCTTCCTGTAAATTTCTTTGAAGTTTAAGATTCCGTTTTTCGAAAATGGTTTCTTATAGTACGTTTGTAAAACCATATTCTCTCCAATTGGATAGTTCAGAACTAAACCATGTTTATGCCTGTCTTGAGGAATATGTCCTACCCCTGATTCGGTAATTTTTCTTGGCGTGAGTCCAAAAAGTTCTTTATCATTTAACTTAATGCTTCCTCTATCAGCCTTTCTTAAACCGGTAATGGCCTCAATAAATTCTGACTGACCATTGCCGTCTACTCCCGCGATCCCCACAATTTCACCAGCGCGAACAGTTAAATCCAAGCCATTCACCATTGTCACTCCACGTGAATCTTTTACAACCAGATCTTTAATATTAAGCACATCTTGTTTTGGTGAAGCTTCCTTCTTTTCTGTTTTAAAGACAACTTCACGTCCAACCATTAAATTCGCTAATTCATTCGGATTGGTTTCGCTTACATTAACCGTTCCAATTCCTTTTCCTTTCCGGATAACGGTACAACGGTCGGCAACTTCCATAATTTCTTTAAGTTTATGAGTAATAATAATGATAGATTTGCCTTCTTTAATAAGCGTTTTCATGATTTGAATCAATTCTTTTATTTCTTGAGGTGTTAATACAGCAGTCGGTTCATCGAATATTAAAATTTCTGCACCGCGATAAAGGGTTTTTAAAATTTCCACCCGTTGCTGCATACCTACAGAGATATCCGAAATTTTCGCCTGCGGATCAACCGCTAATCCATAACGCTCGGAAATATCACGGACTTCTTTTTCGGCCTTCTTCAAGTTAATCCGTCCGGCTGTCGTGATTTCTTTCCCAAGAATAATATTTTCAGTTACAGTAAACTTATCTACAAGCATGAAGTGCTGATGAACCATTCCGATTCCAAGGTCATTGGCGATGTTCGGATTAGAAATTTTCACAGGTTTTCCATGAACACGAATTTCCCCTTGCTCTGGCTGGTATAAACCAAAAAGAACGTTCATTAACGTCGTTTTACCGGCCCCGTTTTCGCCGAGTAAAGCATGGATTTCTCCTTTTTTCAATTGCAGGGTAATATTATCATTTGCGACAAAGCTGCCAAATTCTTTGCGAATATTAAGCATCTCAATTACATATTCCATCTTTTCTCACTTCCTTTAATTCATAAATATTAAAATTTATACATGAGTAGTAAGAGGTCAGACTTTCCATATTTTAAAAAAATAGGGGATTCCTCCCTTAATAAAATCCTAAGTGAAAAGCAGAATCCATTCTACCCTTCAATTAACATTCTAATGAATAAAAAATAAGCGGGCCGGTTTACAACCCGCTCATTTATTAAAGATTATTGAGCTTTAAAAGTCTTTAAATCCTTAAGTGTACCAGGAACAGTAATAGCACCGGACTTAATTTTATCTGTCCATTCTTTAACAGCTTTTTCAATCGCAGCTTTTGCTGGTGCTTTAGCATTGATAGGAGCTAAACCAACGCCGTCTTCTTTTAAGCCGTAAACAGTCGTTTTTCCTCCAGGGAAATTACCATCTTTTGTTTTTGTAGAAATATCTTTAACCGCAAGGTCTACACGTTTCATAGCAGATGTAAGAACAACATCTGGACCCATGAAGCTTTGGTCTTGGTCTACACCAATTGCCCAAATATCACGGCTAGGATCTTTTTTCTTTAAGTCGCTAGCTTCTTTAAATAGACCGTTTCCTGTTGCACCTGCAGCGTGGAAAACTACGTCTTCGCCAGAAGCATACATTTTAGAAGCGATAGACTGACCCACTTCTGCTTTATCAAAATAACCGGAGTATTCAACGTCAACTTGTACTGAAGGTTTAGCCGCTTGAACACCAGCTAAGAAACCTGCTTGAAAACGTTCGATAACTGGGATTTTCATACCGCCGATGAAACCGATTTTATTCGTTTTCGTTTCAAGTGCTGCTGCAACCCCAGCAAGGAATGCTGCTTCTTGCTCTTTGAAAAGAACGCTGGCAACGTTTGGTTCTTTAACTTCATCATCAATGATTGCAAATTTCGTATTTGGTTGTTGCTTTGCAATGGTATCAACAGCGTTGTGCATTAAGAAACCGATACCATATACTAAGTTAAATCCTTGGCGGGAAAGTGTGTTAAGGTTTGTTGAGTAGTCTGCATCAGAGGTAGATTGAAGGTAATCATATCCGCCTTTACCTTTAGTCATTCCATTATCTTTACCGAATTCTTGAAGACCAGTCCATGCAGATTGGTTGAATGATTTGTCGTCAACACCGCCGACATCTGTAACCATACCTACTGAGAAAGATTGACCTTTCTTGCCACCATTATTAGCCGTGTTTTTTGTAGTATCTGTTTTTCCACAAGCACCTAATAGTGTTCCAGCAGCAAGTACTAGTGATAGTGCCATTCCAATTTTAGCCTTTTTCAACGTATTGACCCCCTTAAAGATTGTTTGTTTGATTTAGTAGAAATGCTGGAAAAAGCAGTTTTTGTTTCCGTTTTCATGATTGGCTAAAAAAAATTAAACTCTTTTCCGCAATACACGGAAACTAAACTTATCTGCTTTAAAATAGTTTACCGAAAAAAGAATTGGTTCATCCATTTCATCGAAATGCATCTGTTTAAGAACAAGTAATGAGGTTTCAGGATCACATTCCAGAATTGGGGAAATTTTCTCATGATAACCAATCGGTTCGATATTTGCAACAGCATATGTAATCTTGCGGTTTGCCTTTTCTTCCAAAATGCTGAAGATAGATTCTTCGCTATGGTTAAACGTTTCAGGCAAAATGCTTTCTGGTACCTTGTCGATACAATAGACAACAGGATCGCCATTGGCCGTTCTTACCCTTTCCATGACAACAATTTCCTCATCTATAGAACATGAGAAACGGCGAACATCTTCCTCGGTTGCTCCTTGAGTCGATGAGCTTAAGAAAATAGTACCTGGTTTCATCCCAGCTTGTTTAATCATGTCAGTGACACTATTCAATTGTTCAATCCCTGAAGTAAACAGCGGCTTTGAATTAACAAATGTCCCCACACCGTGGCGACGAATGATAACATTTTCCTCTTCGAGAATGCGCAGTGCTTCGCGAAGTGTGGCCCTGCTTACACCCAGATGTTTGGCAAGATCAAATTCCGAAGGTAATTTTTCTTTTTCTTTATATATCCCCTCTTCAATATCTTGCTTTAACCGATCGATTACTTGTAAATACAAGTGCCGATTATCTGACTTTATTGACATGCAGGTTCCTCCAGCCTTTTCCTAAGACATCAGACATCTGATGTATTATCATTCCTACTAATCGAAAATAATATAACACTTTTTTAGGGATAAATAAATAGAAATTCATCATTTTGTCGAAAAAAGCTAATTAGGAGATAATTATTAAAAAACCTTATGTTTTAAGGGTTTAAAATCTGATATAATTAATCACTGAAAATAGATAATAGGGAGTTACTGGTAAATAACAGGCTTTTATTCCCGGATTACTATAGATAAAAACTACTACTTAATATATGTAAAATTAGGACAAAAATAATAAAAAGAGCCAAAATTTTTGGCTCTTTTTTTATACCCTTTACGAACTGGCTTCTTCTTTTGGTTTAGACTGTAAAACTACTCTTGGCTTGCTGCCCTCGTATGGACCGACTATTCCGCGAGCTTCCATCTCATCAATGAGGCGCGCTGCTCTTGTGTAGCCAATTCTAAATCTTCGCTGCAGCATGGAAACAGAAGCCGTCTGCATTTCAATAATTAAATCAACTGCTTCTTCATACAAATCATCATCGACTGCACCTTTTGCTTCCGGGATATCGTCCGGGATCATTTCTGCTTGATATTGTGCCTTTTGCTGCGATATCACAAACTCCACCGTTTCTTCCACTTCTTCATCCGAAAGAAATGCACCTTGAACCCGAATTGGTTTTGAAGCCCCGACTGGAAGGAACAGCATATCCCCTCTGCCAAGAAGCTTTTCAGCACCACCCATATCCAATATCGTCCTGGAATCGGTTTGACTTGAAACGGCAAAAGAAATTCTTGATGGAATATTTGCTTTTATAACACCTGTAATAACATCAACAGATGGGCGCTGGGTTGCGATGATTAAATGGATACCGGCTGCACGCGCCATTTGTGCAAGCCTCGTAATCGAATCCTCAACATCGCTTGATGCGACCATCATTAAATCGGCTAATTCATCAACAATGACAACAATATAGGGCAATAATGGCTGTTTATCATTTTCTTCGAGGTTATGACGTCTGATATGTTCATTATACCCTTCAATATTCCTTGTTCCGGTGTAGGAAAACAATTCATAGCGTCTTTCCATTTCATTGACTACTTTTTTTAATGCCTGTGAAGCTTTTTTTGCATCCGTGACAACAGGTGCCAATAAATGTGGAATTCCATTGTAAACATTTAGTTCGACCATTTTAGGATCAATCATCATTAACTTTACTTCATGCGGCTTGGCTCTCATCAAGATACTTACGATAATTCCGTTAATACAAACACTTTTTCCGCTTCCCGTTGCACCGGCTACGAGCAAATGCGGCATCTTGTTCAATTCAGCAAGCACTGCTTCACCAGTTATGTCCCTGCCAAACCCAATCAATAATTTTGCATCCGGCTTGTCATTTTGAGTAGCTTCGAGCACTTCTCTTAATGAAACCATTGCAACCTCGGAATTAGGGACTTCTATACCGATTGCCGATTTCCCCGGAATTGGAGCTTCAATCCGGATATCTTTTGCAGCAAGGGCTAAGGCTAAATCATCGCTTAAACTGACTATTTTACTTACCTTGACGCCTACATCCGGATGAACTTCATACTTTGTTACCGCAGGACCTAAATGAACTTGGGTAACTCGTGCTTTAACACCAAAGCTTTGAAAGGTTCTTTCGAGTTTGGCTGCATTTGATTGAATTAATTCGTATTCACCACTTTGATCTGTTTTTCTCGGGAGCTTTAACAGCCTAAGCGGCGGAAGCTCATATGCGACATTTTCCACCTCTGTAAAGGTAATCGGAGGGGATGTATCCTCTTCCTCTTTTTCCGGAGTGGGTTTATTTTCATTAGATGTTTCCTTCTTTTGTTTTTCCTTCGGTACGGCCTCTTGATAGTCCCTATCAGTAAAACTTGAAATAATTGGTTCAGGTACTCTGATTTCCTCTTCTACAAGAGACTGTTGGATAATTTCTTCCCGTTGGTGATTCGTCCGTCTCTGTTGTACTTCCTGGCGCTGTCTATCTTTTCGTTCTTCCTTTTTCTCTTGTTGTTTTTGTTTCCATTCTTCTACATCATCTTTAAATGCCGACCATTGCCCTTTTGAAAATCCAAAGATTCCCAATAGAATTTTTCCAATAAAATCTCCAAACGATTTTCCGGTAATTAAAATAAAGCCGATGATGATAAAAATAAAAGCAACAATTTTTGTGCCGGTATCGGCGAAAAGGAAATGAAATAAGGCAAATAAAACAGCCCCAATCATCCCTCCACCAAGGTCGTGCGTACTGGTTTCCCCTTTTACCTCCATCATAAAAACTTCCCAGGTGGTTCTGATTACGCTCGGATCTTTGAATTTCCCATCATTCGTCATCAACCGAAAAAAAGTTAAATGGCTTAAAAGTAGAATGGATGAAATAATAAAATAAGAGCCGGTCAATTTAAGATTGAAAAAAAAGGGAATCGTCCTCTTCCACATAAGATACACGCTTAAAACGACCAGTCCAAGAATGGCGGCCATATACCATTCACCCATCCAAAAACGGAAAAATAAGACGGAAGCTTTTCCAACTGCCCCTAATCTGGCCATTGAAATAATCGCCAATGCTAATAATGCAAGGGCTGATAGTTCATATTGGACTGTCCGCTTTATATGATTATCCCTTTTTTTTGCTTGTCTTCGCTTTTTCTTCGCCATTCAATCACCTTGTTCATATAGATTCCTTTAATGTTAAAATAGTAATTAAAAGATAGAAAGAAAGCAGCCTTATTGGCTGCTCTTGTTTTGTTACGGTAATTATACCATAATCTACTATTATAATGCGGACAATCCCTCAACGTTTGCGAAAGAAATTTTTGATCCCGGGCAAATCCGCTCATCTAAAAAATGCTGGGGATCACTGCTTAGAACGCGAAGAACTTGAACATTTTGCTGATCTGTTTGCATGACCATGAGTGGAATTCCTTGAAAGGTGACCATTTGTTGTTTGCTAAACTCGGCTGCCTCACATGGAAAAATAAGCTCCTGAGGCATCATCGTGTATAAAATCATTGAATCAGCCCCTCGTTTTGCTCTTTATGGAGATCGATCAATTCATTTAACTTTTTCATTGCGGCTCCCATGCCACCCACCTCATCGATGAGTCCACAATTAACAGCATCAACACCAATTACATTTGTTCCTATATCCCTGGTTAAATTACCTTTAGCAAACATTAAATCTTTAAATGTCTCCTCGGTAATGTTAGAATGCTTGGTTACAAAATTAACAACCCGTTCTTGCATTTTATCCAAATATTCAAATGTCTGAGGTACACCAATCACTAATCCTGTTAATCGAATTGGATGAATCGTCATAGTTGCCGTTTCTACAATAAAGGAATAGTCACAGGATACCGCAATTGGAACACCGATGGAATGTCCCCCTCCAAGAACAATAGATACGGTCGGCTTCGAAATGGTTGAGATCATTTCTGAAATCGCTAACCCTGCCTCAACGTCTCCCCCTACCGTATTTAAGATAATAAGCACACCTTCAATTTTGGGGTTCTGCTCAATCGCAACCAGCTGGGGTATTAAATGTTCATATTTTGTTGTTTTATTTTGCGGCGGCAATGCTAAATGCCCTTCAATTTGACCGATAATTGTTAAACAATGAATTCTTGAATCTGCTGAAAGCTGGGGTACATTGGTTGTACCTAATTGTTGAATTTTTTCTATTAATGCTGATGAGGGCTTCTCCTCTTTTTGCGGTTCCTTCCCTTCATCGGATTCATTGTTTAAAATATTTTTAAAGATATCCATCCCTAATCTCCCTTCAAGCATGATGGTTTTAGTATTGACGTTCTCCTTAATTTCATCCCTATAAAATAAAAAGCGCCGGTTGCCCCGGCGCTTTTTGATAGATATGTTACACTTCCATGATAATTGGAAGGATCATCGGTCTTCTTTTTGTTTTTTCATATAAGAATCGGTTTAATTCGTCGCGAATGTCTTGCTTCAAGCTTGACCATTCAAAGGAGTCTTTTGAAATATTACGCTCGACAACATCGCGGACCAGTTTATTAGAATCATCCATTAATTTTTCTGATTCCCTTACATATACAAAGCCTCGTGAAATAATTTCAGGACCTGCGGCAATTTTCTTATCCTGCTTTGTTAATGTTACCACTACAATAAGAATTCCATCCTGAGACAAAAGCTTACGGTCACGTAGAACAATATTGCCAACATCTCCTACACCAATTCCATCAATTAATACATTTCCGGATGGAACCTTACTGCTGATGGTAAATTTCCCATCCTTGATTTCAACGACTTCTCCCCGGTCAGGAATCAGAATTTGCTCATTTGTGAGTCCATATTCCATGGCAAGCTTACGATGGGCTTTTAACATGCGATATTCTCCATGAACAGGAATGAAAAATTTCGGATTCATCAAGTTCAGCATAAATTTTAATTCTTCTTGACTGCCATGACTTGATACATGAATAGCCCGTTTACCCGAAACCACATTTGCGCCTGCTCTGAAAAGGAGATCGACCGTTTTGGATAAATATAATTCACTTCCTCTTAATGGCGAGGCAGCAATCAATACGGTATCGCCGGGTTGAATATTCACAAGCTTTGCTGATTGCTTTGCCATTTTTTGCAGAGCCTCAAACGGCTCTCCCTGGCTCCCCGTCATTAATACGCAAATTTCATGGTCTTGATATTCATTAATTTCATTAATAGGAATAATTAAATCTTCCTCAACTTCTAAATATCCCAGGTCTAAGGCGATATGATAAATTTTTTCCAGACTTTTCCCAACAACAGCGATTTTTCGTCCGTTCTCTTTAGCGGCATCAAAGATATGTTGAATACGATTAATGTCTGATGCAAAGCAGGCAGCAATAATTCTTCCTCGTGCATTATAAAAGGCATTCGACATTTCTCGTTCTACAATCGCTTCTGAAGTGGTATATCCCGGCTTTTCAGCTTCGGTACTATCAGATAACAAGCACAGAACTCCCTTGTCCCCAATCGCAGCCATTTTCCCAATTTCAGGTTTATAAAGCTTCTTAGCAGCTTGATCAAATTTAAAGTCCCCTGTGTAAACAATAATCCCTTCGGAAGTATGAACACAAATGCCAATAGAATCCGGGATACTGTGATTGGTTTTAAAAAAGCTAACTTCCACCGTACCCATATCCACGATGGTATTTGAATTAACTTCGATAAAATTTGCTTTCCCGTTAAAATCCTGTTCTTTAAGCTTAGCATTCGCCAAGGCCAAAGTAAGTTTGGTTCCGTAAACCGGTACATTTATATTTCGCAGCAAATAGGACAGTCCGCCAATATGATCCTCATGGCCATGGGAAAGAAAAACAGCTTTTACTCGTTCCTTATTTTCCGTTAAGTAAGTCATATCCGGAATAACAATATCAATGCCCAGCATCTCTTCCTCGGGGAACATTAAGCCGGCATCGATAACAAATATGTCCTTGTCCACTTCTACAAGATACATATTTTTTCCGATCTCTCCAATACCACCAAGCGAAATGATCTTAATGGAGTTATTTTTTCTTTTAGTCAATTTTTGTATCCTCCTACGTTGATAATAACCCGATCGAAATCAGTTATGCTTATTATACTTGAAACTAGAAAACCTTTACAATAGAAAAAAGCCAATCGAATTATATCGATTGGCTTAATACCGTATTAGTTCTTTTTTAACGTATTTATAAGAGTTATCCGTTCCTGCTCAGTTAACGGTACAAGCGGCAGCCTCACAGACCCGACATCCAATCCATTAATTTGCAGGGCCGTTTTTACTGGTGCAGGACTAGGGGCCGCGAACAAACCTTGCATTAATGGCAGAAGCTTTTGATGCAGCTTGGCGGCTTTCGTAATTTCTCCCTCATAAAACGCTTTAATCATTTCCTGCATTTCATTTCCAATGACATGTGAAGCCACTGACACGATTCCTGTGCCGCCAATGGAAAGAACCGGTAATGTTAAACCATCATCACCACTATAAAGAAGGAAATCATCTGCGGTATTTGCAATGATTTTTGTCATCGCATTTAAATCTCCGCTTGCTTCCTTTACGGCAATAATATTGGGGATTTCTGAAAGCCGGATAATTGTATCCGGAAGTATATTTACAGCCGCTCTTCCTGGAATATTATACACCATAACAGGAAGGGCTGTAGATTCAGCCACTGATTTGAAATGCTGAAAAAGTCCTTCTTGGTTCGGCTTATTATAATAAGGGGCTACTGCCATGATTCCATCTACACCAAGCTGTTCGGCTTTTTTGGTTAACTCAATGGAAGCATAAGTATTATTGCTTCCCGTACCGGCAATCACCGGTATTCGTTTATCCACGACCTTCACAACATGGCTGAATAATGCCAGCTTCTCTTCTTTTGATAATGTCGGGGATTCCCCGGTTGTACCCGCAATTACCAAAGAATCAGTCCCATTATCAATTAAATAATTTACTAATTGTGTGGTCTTAGTAAAATCAACATGCCCATTTTTATCAAATGGAGTTACCATTGCTGTGGAAACTCTCCCAAAGTGAACCATTTAACTACTGCTCCTTCCTGGCATTGGCCCTGCATTGATGCGGTCATTGCCTTAGCATACCCTATCCTGCCAAAAGAAATTTCTCCTAATCGATTCGGTAGATTTCCAGTGAATCTTCTTCCAATTGAAAGGCATCATGCAGCGCATTAACCGATTTTGCCAAGTCTTCTTGTTTTACAAGCACCCATATGGTTGTATGACTGTCTGCTGATTGCAAAATTCGAATCCCCTGCTCGGATAATGCCGTTACAATTTTGGAAGTTACCCCCGGTACCCCGGCAATTCCAGCACCCACCACTGAAACCTTTGCGCAATGACGTTCAACAACAGGCTCATGACCTAATTCATGTAAGACGTTAATTGCAAGCTCTGACATCTCATCTGTTACTGTGTATATAACACCGTTTGGAGATATATTGATGAAATCAACGCTGATTTTTTCATTTGCCATCGCTTTGAACACTTCAGCCTGCAGATAGTATTGGTCTTTTTTCGCAAACACTTTTATTTGTGTGACATTTGAGACATGGGCAATTCCTGTTACGGTTCGTTCCTTTATATCACTGCCTCGATTTTCTTTATTGATCGTTGTAACGAGGGTCCCAAGATTATTGGAATAAGTGGAGCGAATTCGAATGGGAATCTTGGATTGCATCGCAATTTCCACCGCTCTTGGATGGATGACTTTCGCTCCCTGGTATGCCATATTGCACACTTCCGTATACGTAACGACAGAAAGCGGCCGGGCATTTTCAGCAATTCTGGGGTCCGCTGTCATAATCCCTTCGACATCCGTAAAAATATCGATCCATTCTGCATTCAGCGCGGCGCCAAGTGCCGCAGCAGATGTATCACTCCCGCCTCGGCCAATGGTTGTAATATCGCCATTTTTCGCTGCTCCTTGAAACCCTGCAACTACAACGACGTCTGCGTCCTCTAATTCACGTAGAAGCCGATCACATTTCATCTCCATAATTTTAGCATTGTTATGGTCGTTGTTTGTGCGAAAACCAGCTTGAGCCCCGGTTAATGCCACAGCATTAATCCCGCTTTCTAATAACATATTGGCAAAAATAACGCTCGATATGGTTTCCCCGCAGGACATCAGTAAATCAGTTTCTCGTTTGCTCGTTTTACTTTGGTTACCCCCAATTAAAGATAGAAGTGTATCCGTTGCATAGGGGTCCCCTTTTCTGCCCATTGCCGAAACAACGACAACGACTTTATAACCGTCCGCTATTGCTTTAACTATATGTCCCTCGGCATGTTTCCTTCCATTTTCGTCCCTGACAGATGTCCCTCCAAATTTTTGCACAATAATTTTCATGGTGACATTCAAAACCTGCCTTTTTGATGGAAACTTTATTCGCTTTCTTTCACAAGACCAAGCTTCACCAAGCTTTCGGCAATCTGTACTGAATTCCAAGCCGCACCTTTTAGTAAGTTGTCTGATACAACCCACATATGGAAACCACGGTCATCGTTTAAGTCCTTGCGGATCCTGCCCACAAAGACATCATTTTTCCCTACACAATTTGCAGGCATCGGATAAATTTGGTTCTCAGGATCATCTTGTAAAACGACACCTGGCGCTTCTTTTAACAATGCTTTAATCTCCTCGGCACTGACCCCGTCTGCTTCGATTTCAAAATAAACGGATTCAGAATGACCGACTGCGACCGGAAGGCGCACACATGTGGCCGAAACGGCAAGCTCGGGTACATGCATGATTTTCTTTGTTTCATTAATCATTTTCATTTCTTCAAATGTAAAGCCGTTCTCTTGAAATTTATCAATTTGTGGAATCGCATTAAACGCAATTTGATAATGATTGTTATCACTCTTCACCGGAAGAATTTCTGGTTTAAATGATTCATTATTTATAATGGACTTCGTTTGATCCATTAGTTCTTGAACAGCGGCTGCTCCCGCTCCGGAAACAGCTTGATAGGTTGATACAATGATTTTTTTCAAGCCTAATTTTTGCCTGATTGGTTCTAAGGCCACAACCATTTGAATGGTTGAACAGTTTGGATTGGCAATAATTCCTTTTTGCTGATGTAAATCTCCTTCATTCACTTCAGGAACGACCAAAGGGATATCCGGATCCATACGGAATGCACTTGTATTATCAACGACAATGGCACCGCGTTTTACAGCCTCTGGAGCAAGTTCTTTAGAAACACTGCCGCCTGCACTAAATAAGGCAATGTCTACCCCTTCAAAGCTTTCAGGCCTAGCCTCTTGAATGGTATATTCCTTACCATCTACGATTACTTTTTTTCCTGCAGAACGACCGGATGAAAGTAATGTTAACTGATTGAAAGGAAACTTTTGATTGACTAATGTTTGAAGCATTTGCTGGCCTACTGCGCCAGTTGCTCCGACTACTGCGACGTGAAAACCTTTTTGCTGACTCATTTCTGGTACCCCTTTCGGATTCTTATATGGTTATTTCCAAAGGAAATAATCTTGTAGGATAAAATCAATTCTCATCTAAAGAATTATTACTATATTCTAACATAATCCTTTGAAAGAAATAACCATTTTATACGATAGCGGGTATAATTAATCATCATCACGAAATCTTTCCACGAGGACAGGCTGAAGCTGTTTTCCTAAAATGGCATACTCGACGGTTTCAGAAAGCAAGGTCATTCTTGCCACCATGGAGTTTGGCTTTTTCACAGGATCATCCTGGCCGTATGGAATAAAATAGATATTTTTTGTTGCCATCAATCTCATTAAATTAACACCATTTAATCCAAGTGCATCATTCGTGGATATTCCAAGAACGACGGGCTTAAGATTTCTCAATGTTGCCTTTGCTGCCATTAGAACAGGACTATCGTTTATGGCATTCGCAAACTTACTCATTGATACGCCTGTCAGTGGTGCAATGACCATACAATCAAGGGGAATCTTTGGTCCTAGCGGCTCAGCTTTCACGATAGAATCAATCACTTTATTTCCAGTTAAATCTTCTATCCGTTGAATCCAATCCTCACCTTTTCCAAAACGGGTTTCCGTATTTTGAACTGTGAATGTTACAACTGGCATAACCTCTGCACCAGCTTGCACTAATTTTTCAATTTCCGGGAATACTGCATCGTATGTGCAATGAGATCCTGTTAACCCAAAGCCAATCCTTTTTCCTTTTAAACTCATTTCACTTTCCCCTTTCGCTTTCGCAAATCATCTTGTAGAAGTTGGGCAAGCACATTGGCGAGAATCAGACCTGCCGTTTTCGGTGCAACTATTCCTGGAAGGCCAGGTGCCAGTAATGCTTTAATTCCTCTTTTTTCGGCATATCTAAAATCGGTTCCGCCAGGCTTTGAAGCAAGATCGATAACGAGCGTATGGGGAGGCATTTTGGAAAGAACCGTTGCATTGACTATCGGAAATGGTACAGTATTAATTAAAATATCAACATCCTTCACTTCACGCTCTAAATCGTTAAAATGAAATGCAGTTAAACCCATCTCGGTAATTCGGGCTAAATGTTCACTCTTCCTTGCCCCAACCTTTACCTTGCCCCCAAGAGCTGCAAAGGTTCTTGCTACGCTCATTCCGCATCTTCCAAGACCTAATACCGTAATATTTGAACCGTGGATGGTAAAATCGGTATGCTGAATCGCCATCATGATGGTACCTTCGACGGTTGGAATCGAGTTGTAAATGGCCACATCGTCTCTCTCAAACAATTGAATGAGAGTCCGATTGCTTTGGTTTGTAATTCCATTTAAGTAGGAATTACTGATTCCGGAATATATGGTGCAGTAGTCAGGGGTTTTGGCCAACACATCAGCAGTTAAAATAACCTTTTCATTTGAAAAGATTGTTTCAATCTGTCCTTCCAAATTTGTACCTGGTACAGGTAAGATTAGGGCATCCATATTTGTTAAATCCGCTTCATCCAGCTTTTCCTTTACGGCACCAGTGAAGGCATGGTCAAGCTGTTCGAAGCCAATTAGCGATAATCTGGCATCTAACTCGGTTAACTTCCGGATAATTTCCAGCTGTCTTGCATCTCCACCGATCACGGCTATTTGCATCCCTGTCAGCATGAAAACATTCACCTTCTTTTTAAAAAATCCTAGCAGGAATTCATTTCTTTTTATCACTTCAACATCTTATGTAGGAAGGATTCATTCTGTGAGTTTTCCATTAAAGTTGAATAAAAAAAGCCCAAGCAACGCTTCGGTTGCTTGGGCTTTATAAGAAAAGCGGAAGGCGCCTGTTTATCGGCGACCAGCATAAGACGAGCCGGCAGGAAGGTTGTTCTTTAACCTTCATGACGGATTGGCTTATGACCTCGAGCCGATGGCGCCTGGAGCTAGACAGTTATAAAAGTTATATAGTTATTCCTCTTCGGGAACATCAATGATAATCATATCTGTGCCAATCTTCTTTATATGCTGCCAAGGGACACGGCTGACCTCCCCTTGTTTACGTAAACCGAACCATTTTAGAGAAGGAATAAGGAGCGCTTGGATTTGTCCTGTCCCTTCATTTATTTCCAAATCCGTTTGACCGAGAACCCCCAGTCGTTCAGCTTTTTTAACATCAACAATCTCTTTTCCACTTAATTCACTCAGCCGCATATTCTTAAAACTCCCTTCAAGACTTGTTACTATATATTTATCGAGGGAAGTCCTAAAATAGAATAAGAAAAGCGGAAGGCGCCCGATTATCGGCGACAAGCACAAGACGAGCCGGCCGAAAGGTTGCTCTTTAACCTTTTGGACGGATTGGCTTGTGACCTCGAGCCGATGGCGCCTGGAGCTAGACAAAATAAAAACAGTCCGGGCCCGAACTGTTTTATTTACATTCTATTTTAAGTTTTTCGGTAATTCCCCATCCGGGCTTATTAACGTGACTGAATATTTGTCATTAAAAATAGATCGTGCCATTTCATCTACACTTGGTTTCGAGACCAAATCAATCATTTCGATAATTTCGTCGAGTGAACGGTGACGCTTCAAAAGAAGCTCATTTTTCCCATTTCGGCTCATACGGCTATTGGTGCTCTCTAAACTTAGCATTAAACTTCCTTTTAATTGTTCTTTTGTATTGGTTAATTCCTTTTCAGTAATTCCGTCCTGCTTTAATTTCTCAAGCGTTTCCTGAATGGTTTCATAGAGTAAATCAAGCTGCTTGGCCCCAGTTCCCCCATAGACCGTTACAATCCCGCTATCCTGATAGGCCGAGTGGTATGAAAAAACGGAATAGGCTAACCCTCTTTGTTCCCGCACCTCTTGAAATAATCTGCTGCTCATACTGCCGCCTAAAACATTGTTTAAAATAATTAAGCTGTAAATATCCTCATGACCAATTTGAAGTCCTTCAAAGCCTACGCATAAATGGGCCTGCTCGGTTTCCTTTTTTCTTGAAATGCGATTGGAATGGAAAGCCGGTCTCATTTCAACACGTTGGCTCTCGCCGCCGGTATAAGAGCCAAAATATTTTTCCACTTCATAAATAAATGAATCCGATATATTTCCCGCAATCGATATCACCACATTTTCTGGAGTGTACCGTTCGTGGATATAGTTATTGAGTTTCTCTCCGGTAAATGTGTTAAGGGTTTCTTCTGTACCAAGAATTGGATACCCAAGAGGGTGGTCCTCATAAACGGCACGGCTTAATAAATCATGCACAATATCATCCGGTGTATCTTCATACATTTTGATTTCTTCAAGAACAACATTTCTTTCTTTATTTAATTCCTCTTCAACAAAAGTGGAATTAAAGAACATATCAGCTAAAACATCTAATGCAAATTGAGAATGAGTATCTAGTACTTTTGCATAGTAGCAAGTGTATTCTTTAGAAGTAAAAGCATTTACCTGACCGCCAATACTATCAAATGATTCAGCAATTTCTTTTGCAGACCGGGTTTTCGTCCCTTTAAAGAACATATGCTCCAGAAAGTGAGAGATCCCATTATTCTGTTGGTTTTCATTTCTTGAACCTGTTCCAATCCATACCCCAATCGCAACCGATCGAACGGTTGGAATATTTTCTAATACAATCCTTACCCCATTTGAACATGTGTATTTATTAATCATCGAACTCCTCCTGAATATAAACAGCTCCTGTTTTTCAATGCTATTACATTATTCTTTCCAAATTTAAACGTTCTTGCTCCAGATTATTTCATTATTCTTTCCTCATTCATTAATTCTGTGACCGTTCCGATTTTAAGATTCTTTTGTTCAATTAACGTGATTAAACGGTCAAGAGATTTAGCTGTTGCTTCCGTGGGGTGCATCAGTACCATTGAACCATTACCAATTTTACTGATAACCCGGTTAATCAGAACATCCGGTGTTGGCTTTTGCCAGTCAATTGTGTCAACAGTCCACATGACTGTTTTCATCTTTAATTCAGCCGCCACCTTAACCGTTTCATCACGGAAACTGCCGCTTGGAGGAGCAAACCATTTACAATTCACACCTGTTGCGGCCTTAATCACTTCATTGGTTTTGATCATTTCCAATCTTGCCTGGTCAGCTGTAAGCAGTTTCATATCCGGATGGGAATAGGAATGATTACCTACTTCATGTCCAGCACTGACGATCATTTTTGCAAGTTCGGGATTTTTCTTTACCCAATTTCCCTCTAGAAAAAAACTGGTCGTAATATGATGCCTCTTTAAGGTTGCAAGCATTTCTGACAGATATTCGTTCCCCCAGGCAACGTTTATGATAAAGCTTACCATTGGTTTATCAGGATGCCCTTTATAGATTGGTGAAGGGGGTAAATTATTTAAGTGAACTTTCGGTTTTATTTGTGTAAAGACCAATTTCTTTTCATCAAATTTACCTTTATTTTTCATCTTTTTATAGGATGCTGCAAGATCGACCTTTAGGCCATTATAACCCGGGATAGCCTTCCATACTTTGTCAATACGTGCATCGGAAGGTGGAACTTCAAACTTGGCAGCATTCTTAACGATACTCTGATACAGAGGATCTTCTTGCTTGGTCACAGACAACGCAGTATTTTGTAATGATTCAACATATGGATTCACAATTGGGTTGTTAACTGCGAACCAGCCAACTAAAAAAATAAACAGAATGATAATAGCCTTTTTCATCTACCTTCCCCCTTCCATAAAGATTATGAAAAATGGGGACAAGGTAGAACACCGAAAAGCGGAAGGCGCCTGCCTATCGGCGACAAGCACAAGACGAGCCGGCCGAAAGGTTGCTTTTTAACCTTTTGGACGGATTGGCTTGTGACCTCGAGCCGATGGCGCCTCCTCCTAAAAGCTATCGCTTTCAGTCGTGCGATGCTTATGCTGCCGGAGCTTTCCTTGTGGAGCTAGACAGTAATCTAATTTCAAAGTATACATAGAAAAAGTCAGGGTTCCCCCTGACTTTATGTCATCCCAGCATACCGGGGTTTTGCATTAATGTTTTTCTTCCGCCTTTTCACGCTGTTCCTTTAAAATCGCTTTACGTGATAGGTTGACACGGCCTTGTTTATCAATTTCAGTTACTTTAACCAGAATTTCGTCTCCAATTTTTACGACGTCCTCCACTTTTCCGACTCGCTCCTCAGCAAGTTCAGAAATATGAACAAGTCCGTCCTTACCAGCAAAAATTTCCACAAAAGCACCGAATTTTTCAATACGTTTTACTTTACCAAGATAGATTTGCCCAACTTCCACTTCACGGACAATATCTTCAATGATTTTCTTAGCTTTTTGGTTCATTTCCTGATTGGCTGACGCAATGAAAATCGTGCCATCCTGCTCGATATCAATTTTCACACCGGTTTCTTCAATAATCTTATTGATTTGCTTTCCGCTCGGTCCAATCACATCACGGATCTTATCAGGGTTGATCGCCATGGTGAGGATTTTTGGTGCAAATTGAGATAGCTCTGAACGCGGCTCGGCTAGTGTAGACAGCATAGAATCCAGGATTTGCATTCTTCCTTTCTTCGCCTGCTGCAGGGCTTCCTCTAAAATTTCACGTGAAAGACCTTCAATTTTGATATCCATTTGCAAGGCAGTAACACCTTTTGCGGTTCCGGCCACTTTGAAGTCCATGTCTCCAAGGTGATCTTCCATTCCTTGAATATCTGTTAACACCGTATAGTGTTCCCCGGACTTTACAAGCCCCATTGCAATCCCTGCGACAGGTGCTTTGATCGGAACACCCGCATCCATCATCGCAAGCGTACTTGCACAAATACTTGCTTGTGAGGTAGAACCATTAGATTCAAGAACCTCAGAAACCAGTCGGATCGTGTAAGGGAAATCTTTTTCATTCGGCACAATTGGTTCAAGCGCACGTTCACCAAGCGCCCCATGGCCAATTTCACGGCGTCCCGGCCCACGAATCGGACCCGTTTCTCCTACACTAAAGGAAGGAAAATTATAGTGATGCATGAATCGTTTTTCTTCCTCAATTCCGAGACCATCCAGAATCTGAACATCACCCATAGCCCCTAATGTACAGATGCTTAAAGCCTGAGTCTGTCCACGTGTAAATAGTCCTGAACCATGTGTACGTGCAAGCAAACCGACCTGTGAAGATAATGGGCGGATTTCATCAATTTGACGGCCATCTGGACGAATCTTCTCGACTGTAATTAAACGGCGGACTTCGTCTTTAACCATCTTATCTAAAATTTGCTTTACTTGCTTAATATCTTCATCTGTTGCTTCCGCTTCTTCATACTTTGCCAAAACTTGATTTTTTACTCCTTTAATGGCATCTTCACGTGCATGCTTTTCTTGGACCTGAATCGCCTTTACCAAATCAGCCTCGCACATTTCTCTTACTTCATCTTTAAGTTTTTTATCGAGTTCATAAAGAGAAATTTCTCTTTTTTCCTTGCCGATTTCCGCAACAATTTTTTCTTGGAATTCAATTAACCGTTTGATTTCTTCATGACCGAACATAATGGCCTCAAGCATAATTTCTTCCGGCACTTCATTCGCCCCTGCTTCAACCATATTAATCGCATCTTTTGTACCAGCGACAGTTAAATGAATATCACTTTGTTCTGCTTGTTCCACAGTTGGATTGATAATAAACTCTTCATTTACACGGCCTACTACGACACCGGCAATCGGACCCTCAAAAGGAATATCCGAAGTACATAATGCTAAAGATGAACCGAACATGGCTGCCATTTCAGTTGAACAATCCTGATCAACACTCATGACAATACTAATTACTTGTACATCATTACGAAAACCGTCAGCAAAAAGCGGACGTATCGGGCGGTCGATAAGACGGCTGGCTAAAATAGCTTTTTCACTTGGTCGGCCTTCCCGTTTAATAAACCCGCCGGGTATTTTCCCTACTGCATATAAACGTTCCTCATAATTAACTGTAAGTGGAAAAAAGTCCAGGTTTTTAGGTTCTTTAGAAGCTGTTGCCGTACTTAGCACGGCAGTATCTCCATAGCGTACCATTACGGCACCGTTTGCTTGCTTAGCTAATTGTCCAATTTCGACACTTAGCTTTCGACCGGCCCAATCGATCGAGTACTCATGTTTCGTTTGTTCCATTTTTTTACCCCTCTCAATCTAAATCACTTAGGAGGATGCTGCGAATTTTACCTAAAAATTTCGCAGTAATCATCTTAATTTTTATAAAAAAGCCAAAAATGCTTATGTTATCAATACAAATGTATTTATAGTATGCTCAAATTTACGTTATTTTAAATATGTATACAAAATTCTATATCTTTTTAAAGGCTAACAAAAAAGCGGGAAAACTCCCGCTTCTGATGTTTATCGACGAAGACCTAGTCTATTAATTAACTCACGGTAACGTTGAACATCTTTGTTACGTAGGTAAGTTAAAAGATTACGACGTTTACCAACCATTTTCAACAGACCGCGACGTGAGTGGTGGTCCTTCTTATGAGTACGTAAGTGCTCATTCAAATTGTTGATTGATTCAGTAAGGACAGCGATTTGAACTTCTGCAGATCCAGTGTCGTTTTCATGAGTTTTATACTCAGCGATAATTTGATTTTTACGCTCTTGAGTGATTGCCATCCTGATTCACCTCCTAAATATGAATCCCCTGTTACTGAGCAAGCGTCGGTGATTCGACTTGCCAAGCAAAGGTTTATTTTTAGTACGTTAATAAGAATACAATGTTTCTCGTCAAAAAGCAAGCAAAACCTTGATGATAATGTAAAGAAAGAGTTTTTTTGCGGCTTTTTTCATGAAGAATGTCGAGTTTGTTCAAAGTATTCGATGGCTTTTTGTTTATCTTTTTCAATTTGCGAGACGAGTTCATCAATACCGGAAAATTTTTGTTCCTTTCGCAAATATACATGCCATTCAATTACAACCTTTTCTCCATAAATAGATTGGTCAAAACGGAATAAATGAACTTCGATGGACGGCTTTTCTGCTACCTTGTTAAAGGTAGGCTTGTAACCGACATTGCAAACCCCTTGATACCATTCTCCATGCACTTTCATTTTTACAGCATAAACACCAAGCGGCGGGATAATATATTCCTCATTTACATCCACATTCGCGGTGGGAAACCCAATGGTCCGCCCCCGTTTATCACCGTGAATGACAATTCCTGTGGTCGTATAATATCTTCCTAATAATTCAGGCAGATTATTTGTTCTTCCTTCTTTTAAAAATTTCCGAATCTGAGTCGAGCTAATTTTTTCCTCACTGTTAGTGAATTTGGGAACGACCGAATAAGAAAATTGTTCCCGTGAATGGAATGGTAAAGTTTCCATTGTTCCTTTTCCCATCCGTCCATATGTAAAGTCAAAGCCGGCAACCACATGCATCACGTGCAAACCAATTATGTATTGATCAACAAATTCCTGTGGCAGAAGATTGGCAAATTCTGTTGTGAAATGGATGATAAATAAATAATCAATCCCCATCTCTTCAATGATTTTTATCTTTTCCGGTAATGGGGTTATATAGTGTACATGCTTTTCTGGTTTGCCCAACACTACCGATGGATGCGGATCAAAAGTCATAACCGCACTTTTTAATCCAAGTTTTTCAGCATTCCGTTTCGCTTCTAAAATGACTCTTTGGTGGCCGAGGTGGACACCATCAAAATAACCAAGTGCCATTGCAAGCGGCGGTAGTTCGTTTTTCTCTATATGATGTGGAAAATAAAGCTTTTTTACTTCCAAGGAAACTCACCTTTTCTATATACCGTACCCTTTAATCTAGATCATTTCGCAACACTTTAACCGGTTTAATCAAGTCAGGCTTTGTAGGATGCTTTGCATAAATGGCAAGTGCCTGTCCGTCTGTAGTTTCAGTGATAATAGGTCCGTTACTATTTTTTAAGATTTCCGGAACGGGTAGAAGTGCCCCATTCTTTACTTTCTCTGCTACTTTATCATTAATTACGTATTTCGGCAAATGAGAGAGTGCTGACTCTAAAGGTCTAAGGACATTTTCAATCCTGCCCTCTTCCATTAATTTTTCAATTTCTTCAAACGTAAGACAGTCCTCTATGTTAAAAGAAGCGGATTGGATTCTCTGCAAATAGGACATATGTGCTGGAAAACAGAGTCGTTCTCCGATCATCACAGCCAATGTTCGGATATAGGTTCCTTTGCTGCAGCTGACACGGAAACGGAATGAGAGGGGATCCCCACTAAATTCGTCCCTGTCATCTAGCAATTCGATTGTCTTTATCGTCACCGTCCGTGTCGGGCGTTCCACTTCGATGCCTTTTCTCGCATATTCGTAAAGCCGGACTCCATTCACTTTCACCGCGGAATACATGGGCGGGGTTTGCTCAATTTCACCTGTTAATGAGTTTAGGACCTCGAGAATTTCTTCCCTCTTTATGACGCGATTTACCGGCTTTTGTTCAACGACCTCACCGGAAGCATCCTCCGTTGTTGTCGAAAAACCTATGGTCACTTCACCTTCATAGGCTTTGCCAGCGTCGGTTATGTATTCAGCCACCTTTGTTGCCCTGCCGATACAAATCGGAAGAACACCGGTTACATCGGGGTCGAGCGTGCCAGTGTGGCCCACTTTTTTCGTTCTTAAAATTTTTCGCAGTTTAAAGACACAATCATGAGAGGTTAATCCTGCTGGTTTATATAATGGTAAAATTCCTTCCAAAAATTTTTGCACTCCTTTTTGTTGAAATTACTTTGTAGAAAAATTTCAAAGACACTTCGATACGTTTTTTTGACCGAAGTGTCCTTTAGTACACTCTTCGAGGACACTTTGACCATTTTTTATGCTTCAAGTGTCCTTGAGACCAATCTTCAAGGACACTTTGATCGGTTTTTACGTTTCAAGTGTCCTTGAGATCTCTCTTCGAAGACACTTTGATCGGTTTTTATGCTTCAAGTGTCCTTGAGACCTCTCTTCGAGGACACTTTGATCGGTTTTTATGCTTCAAGTGTCCTTGAGACCATCTTCGAGGACACTTTGACCGTTTTTTTTGCCCGAAGTGTCCTTGAGACCTCTCTTCGAGGTCACTTTGACCGCTTTTTATGCCCGAAGTGTCCTTGAGACCTCTCTTCGAGGACACTTTGACCGCTTTTTATGCCCGAAGTGTCCTTGAGACCTCTCTTCGAGTACACTTTGACCGCTTTTTATGCCCGAAGTGTCCTTGAGATCACTCTTCGAGGACACTTTGACCGCTTTTTATGCCCAAAATGTCCTTGAGGCCTCTCTTCGAGTACACTTTGACCGCGAACAACAAACCCATTGAAAAAAATGGATAGACATATGTCTATCCATCCATTTTATTCTTCCTCATTCTTTTCACCAGGTTTTTCATCATGATGCAATTGATGAAGCAGGTTTTCAATTCGATTTCCATAGTCAATGGATTCGTCGAATTCAAAGATAATTTCTGGTGTTTTTCTAAGTCTGATCCTGTGACCGATTTCAGTTCGAATAAATCCCTTTGCTTTGGCAAGACCTTTTAAGGTATTCTCCTTCTGCTCGTCATCACCTAAAACAGAAATATATACTTTTGCTTGCTGTAAATCTCCTGTAACCTGAACGTCTGTAACCGTCACAAAGCCGATGCGGGGATCTTTAATTTTACGACCGATGATGTCACTTAGTTCTTTCTTCATTTGTTCTCCAACACGATTTGCTCTGTGGCTCATCACATTCACCTCTTAACTTAAAGCCATTCTATCTCGGTGATCGTCCTCTCTATTTCTGGAAACGAGTCAATTAACTTCAAGGCATTTTGCAGTTCAAGTTCTGTCGCAACCCTGGTAGAAGTTACTGCTGCAATGGCAATTTTTGTTCTTTGCCATGTATCCTGAAAATCAACCTCTGAGACAGAGACATTAAATTTCTGCTTCAATCTTGTAAGGATGCGCTGCAATACCGCTCGTTTTTCTTTAAGCGAATGGGCATCGTAAATGAGGCATTCACAAACGGCCGCGCCGATGATCATTTACGCTCGATTTCTTCCATCACGAATGCTTCAATGATATCGCCTTCTTTAACATCATTGAAATTCTTAATGGTAATACCGCATTCATATCCTTGGGCAACTTCTTTAGCATCATCTTTGAAGCGTTTTAGGGCATCAATTTGGCCTTCAAAGATGACAACGCCGTTGCGAATTAACCGTATTCCACTGTCACGAGTGATTTTACCGTCTATTACATAAGAACCGGCAATCGTTCCCACTTTCGACACTTTAAAGGTTTGACGAACCTCGGCTTGACCAATGATTTTTTCTTCGAATTCAGGATCAAGCATCCCTTTCATCGCTGCTTCAATTTCTTCAATTACTTTATAAATAATACGGTGCAGACGGACATCCACTTTTTCAGCTTCTGCAGCACGCTTCGCATTTGCATCAGGGCGTACATTAAAGCCAATGACAATTGCATTTGAAGCGGCAGCAAGACTGATATCCGATTCATTGATCGCACCAGCACCACTATGAATGATTTTAATGTTTACGCCTTGGACATCAATTTTTTGCAGGGAAGCAGCAACGGCTTCAGCTGAGCCTTGTACGTCCGCTTTGAGGATAATGTTTAGATCCTTCATTTCCCCTTGTTTCAATTGATCAAATAAAGTTTCAAGGCTGACAATTGATTTTTCACCGCGCTGGGCAACAAGGGCCTGCTGTGAGCGGGCTTCCCCAACTTGACGAGCCGTTTTTTCATCTTCAAACACAACGAAGCGATCGCCTGCCTGTGGCACATCATTAAGACCAGTGATTTCAACTGGAGTAGAAGGACCAGCTTCTTTCACACGGCGGCCTTTATCATTGACCATCGCACGGACACGGCCAAAAGTGTTTCCAACAACGATTGGATCACCAATTTTTAATGTACCGTTTTGAATCAGTAAAGTTGCGACTGAACCACGGCCTTTATCTAATTGTGCTTCAATAACCGTACCCATTGCCTTGCGATTAGGGTTTGCTTTATATTCTTCCACTTCGCTCACAAGAAGAATCATTTCTAATAGATTGTCGATGCCATCGCCTGTCTTTGCAGATAGCGGAACGAAAATCGTATCCCCGCCCCATGCTTCTGATACTAAACCGTGTTCAGTTAATTCCTGCATGACTCGATCGGCATTGGCAGCTTCTTTATCCATTTTATTTACAGCAACGATAATTGGTACTTGAGCAGCTTTGGCATGGTTAATGGCTTCAACTGTTTGTGGCATAACTCCATCGTCTGCAGCAACAACCAGAATCGTAATATCTGTAATTTGTGCTCCACGTGCACGCATCGTTGTGAAGGCAGCGTGTCCTGGGGTATCCAAGAAAGTTATTTTCTTACCGTTTTCAACAACTTGATAGGCACCAATATGCTGAGTGATACCACCTGCTTCCCCTTCGGTTACTTTTGTATTCCGAATGGAATCCAGCAAGGTGGTTTTACCATGGTCAACGTGTCCCATAATGGTCACAACAGCAGGTCTTTCCTCAAGATCATCAGCTGTATCTTCAGTAAAGTAAACCTCTAAATCAGTTGTATCGATTTTGATTTCTTCTTCAACTTCGACACCATATTCACCGGCAATCAATTCAATTGCATCTTTATCTAATACTTGATTAATGGTTGCCATTACTCCAAGTAAAAAGAGCTTTTTGATGATTTCAGATGGTTCACGGTAAAGTTTTTTAGCCAATTCAGCAACCGTTAGAGATTCTGTGAAAGTAATTTTCGCAGGAAGCTCTTTCTCTTTTTTCTTTTGTGGCTGTGCTTGTTGAACAGGTGTATGATGATTCTTCTTTTTGTTATTATTATTACGATTTTGATTATTGTTATTATTATAAGGTCTTTTATTATTACCTTTTCCTGAATTGAAGACTTTATTTTCTTTCGATTGATATTCTTGGTTTTGCTTTTTGCCCTCAATTGTTTTGGGAGGAGAGACTACTTTCACTTTACTTGGTGCAGAGTTTTTCTCATCATCTTCCTCAAATGCCTTTGGAGTCGTTTTTGTCTGAACCAGTTGTTTTTGGGTTTGCTGCCCTTGACTAGGACGCTGATTCATTTGCTTTTGCTGCTGGGTATTAGCTTGTTTTTGCTGCTTTGCCCCATTGTTGTCTTTTTTATTATAAATTGCATCGAGTTTTACAATATCTGCATCTTCTATTGTTGCCATATGATTGGAGACCTCTATATTCATATCTTTTAATTTTGTAATGACGTCTTTACTTGAAACATTATGTTTCTTTGCATACTCATAAACACGAATCTTACTCATATTTTCACCCCCGCTAGAATTAATCGAGCAACGTTACCAGTTTTTTTGCAAATCCATCATCCAATACAGCAACAACAACGCGGGCTTCTTTGCCAATTGCTTGGCCCAGAAGATGGCGATTTTCCACGATTTTCAGTGGAATTTCATACGATTTACATTTGTCTGTAATTTTTTTGGTCGTGTTTGCAGATGCATCTGCCGAAAGTATTACGAGCCTTGCTTTACCGCCGCGAATCTCCTTAACGGCCAGCTCTTCGCCCGATATAATTTTCCGTGCTCGATTGGCCAAGCCAAGTAATGACATCCATTGATTTCCATTCATTTGGATAGCCGGTTCTCCTTCTCTATAAGCTCAAGAAGCTCTTCGTACAATGAATCATTTATTGAAACTTCCAAATGATTGGACAAGGTATTCTTTTTCTTGGCTTGTAAAATTGCTTCTTTGTCCTTTGAAAGATAAGCACCTCTGCCTGATTTCTTTCCAGTCAGGTCGATCGATACCTCTCCTTCTTTGGTGCGAACGATGCGAACGAGTTCTTTTTTCGGCTTCATTTCACCGGTTGCTACACACTTGCGCATAGGAACTTTTTTACGATTGTTCACTCATCATTCACCTCAACTTTAATCTAATTCTTCTTCAAATTCGAAATCATTTTGGGTCTGGTCATCAAATAAGCGAATCGTTTCTGCACGGGGGTAAATTCCCAGGTCTCGCGCTTCTGATTCAGCTTTAATATCGATTTTCCAACCGGTTAATTTGGCGGCTAAACGTGCATTTTGACCGCGTTTACCGATTGCAAGGGATAACTGATAATCCGGAACAACTACGGTAGTCGCTTTCTCATCTTCACTCACCATCACATCTAATACCTTTGAGGGGCTTAGTGAATTGGCAACAAAAACGACTGGGTCATCGGACCATTTTACAATATCTATTTTTTCCCCTTTTAATTCATTGACAACTGCTTGAACTCTTGTTCCTTTTGGACCAACACAAGAGCCAACCGGATCCACTTCAGGGTTATCGGAATGAACAGAAATTTTCGACCTGTCGCCAGCTTCGCGGGCAACTGATTTAATTTCCACTGTGCCGTCAAAAATTTCGGGCACTTCAATTTCAAATAATCGTTTTAATAAACCGGGATGAGTCCGGGAAACAAAGATTTGTGGACCTTTTGTCGTTTTTTCCACTTTGGTGATAAAAACCTTGATCCGATCGTGAGGCTTATATCTCTCGTTCGGGATTTGTTCATTCACAGGAAGAAGCGCTTCAATTTTGCCAAGGCTTACGTAAATGAACTTGGAGTCTATTCTTTGAACAATCCCGGTCATGATATCTTCTTCACGGTCAATGAATTCGGAATAAATAATGCCTCTTTCTGCTTCTCTTACACGTTGTGTGACAACTTGTTTCGCTGTTTGAGCGGCAATTCTGCCAAAGTCCTTTGGCGTAACTTCCATTTCCACAACATCTTCTACCTGATAGTTCGGATTGATTTGTCTCGCGTCCTGAATGGAAATCTCCAAACGTGGATCAAAAACTTCATCTACCACTTCTTTTCTGGCAAAAACTCTCATCGAACCAGATTGTAAATTCAAATCAATTCGTACATTCTGGGCCTGATTAAAATTTCGTCTATATGCTGATACAAGTGCTGCTTCGATTGCATCAATTAAAACATCCCTGGAAATACCCTTTTCTCTTTCCAGTATTGTTAGAGCATCTAATAATTCGCTGCTCATCGGCGTATATCCCCCTAACCTTTTTTCAATTTATTCTATTTTCACTAAAAAATAACCGCCAGCCTGGCTGCTGCTACTTTTTCATATGGAATCTCAATGGTCTTCTTTCGTGTTTTTATTTTCACTTCAATTGTTAATTGTTGACCATCAAAATCTAGCAATGTTCCTTCAAAACTTTTTTCACCATCTAAAGGTTCGTAGGTTTTAATAAAGACATTTTTGCCGATTGCCTTTTCAAAATCCTTGTCTTTCTTTAAGGGACGTTCAGCTCCTGGTGAGGATACTTCGAGAAAATAATTATGGGGAATCGGGTCAATCTCATCGAGCTTTTCGCTGAGTCGTTCACTTACATGTCCGCAATCCTCTATATCAACACCTTGTTCTTTATCGATATATACGCGAAGAAACCAGCTTTTTCCTTCTTTGACGTAGTCGATTTCCACCAATTCTAACCCAAGCTCTTGGATAATCGGAGCTGCCAGTTCTTCTACCACTTCCGTTACTTTGCTCATGCTAAGCCTCCTTTTTGCAAAATTCCACCCATATTATATGTAGTTCATGGAAAGTTTTATTAAGAAAAAGACGCAAACAAAATCAAGATGCGAAAGCGCCTTGGTCAGCCCCGACAAGCGCTGGAGGGCCAGACGGTGAAGTCGTTCTTTGACTTCATCGGCTGGACCGAAGCGATCGAGGGGCTAGGCGCTGAAGCTCGATTCCAAAACGAAAGAGTGGGTTTCCCCACTCTTAGATACGAGAGTATTTCTTAGTATTTCCATTAAAACTATACCATAACCATTATTTATATGCAAATGGAATCAAGTTCTGACAGGCTTTTTACCTATCTAGAAAAGGCTGAGCTGGTTTTGTTCCGGCAGTGATTCAAGAGAGCCTTGTTTATCCAAATATTCAATGAGCGTTTTGGATACTTTCCCCCGTTGCTGCAGATCTTCTTTTGATAAAAATTCTCCCTCTTCCCTTGCCTTAACAATATTTAAAGCCACGTTTGTTCCCAGTCCCGGGATTGAATTAAACGGAGGAATCAAGGAGTTTTCTTCAATGATAAAATCTTTTGCAGCAGATTTATACAGGTCAATCTTTTTGAATGAAAATCCTCTTTCTGTCATTTCAAGGGCAAGTTCAAGAACTGTTAACAGGTTTTTCTCCTTATTTGAAGCTTCAAGACCTTTTGCATTGATTTCCTCAATTTTGGAACGAATGGCTTCGGATCCTCGCGACATGGCTTCAATGTCGAAATCCTCAGCGCGAACCGTGAAATAGGCAGCATAATATAAAAGCGGCAAATGTACTTTAAAATAAGCAATCCTAACAGCCATTAGCACATAGGCTGCAGCATGGGCCTTAGGGAACATATACTTGATTTTTTTACAGGAATCGATATACCACTCCGGTACTTCGTTTTTGCGCATTTCCGCTTCCATTTCTTCGGTTAAACCCTTCCCCTTACGGACCGATTCCATAATTTTAAAAGCAAAGGATGGCTCCAACCCTTGATAGATCAAATACACCATGATATCGTCACGGCAGCCGATTACCTCACTTAGTGTACATGTCTGATTATGAATTAATTCCTGTGCATTCCCAAGCCAGACATCCGTCCCGTGCGATAATCCTGAAATTTGAACAAGCTCGGAAAAGGTTGTTGGTTTCGTATCCTCAAGCATTTGCCGGACAAAGCGCGTCCCAAATTCAGGGATGCCTAGTGTACCGGTTTTACACATGATTTGCTGTTCGGTTACCCCTAATGATTCCGTCCCGCTAAAGATTTTCATTACTTCAGGGTCATCCGTTGGAATCGTTTTTGGATCGATTCCACTAAGATCTTGAAGCATTCTGATGACGGTAGGATCGTCGTGTCCAAGAATATCCAGCTTCAAAACATTATCATGGATGGAATGGAAATCAAAATGGGTTGTTTTCCATTCTGAAGTTTTATCATCTGCCGGAAATTGAATCGGGGTAAAATCATATACATCCATATAATCCGGGATAACGATAATCCCTCCCGGGTGCTGGCCCGTTGTTCTTTTCACGCCCGTGCAACCGGAGGCAAGCCTCTCGATCTCGGCACCTCTTATTTGAAGGTTGTTATCCTGCTGGTAAGCTTTTACGTACCCGAAAGCCGTTTTATCCGCTACGGTTCCAATGGTCCCGGCACGATACACATTGTCTTCACCAAATAGAACTTTTGTATAATTGTGAGCCCTTGGCTGATATTCACCAGAGAAGTTTAAATCGATATCCGGAACTTTGTCCCCTTTGAAACCAAGAAACGTTTCAAACGGAATATCGTGGCCATCCTTCTTGTATTTCGTCCCGCAATTTGGACAAATTTTATCAGGCAGGTCAAATCCCGATCCCACAGAGCCATCATTAAAAAATTCCGAGTTTTTACAGCTAGGACAAATATAATGAGGAGGTAGTGGATTCACTTCGGTAATTTCTGTCATCGTCGCAACAAAGGAAGAACCGACAGAACCACGGGAACCTACGAGGTAACCGTCATCAAGGGATTTTTTTACGAGCTTGTGCGAGATTAAATAAATAACAGCAAAACCGTGCCCGATAATACTTTTCAATTCTTTTTCCAAGCGGGCTTCGACGATTTCAGGAAGCTCCTCACCATAAATCCTTCTGGCCATGGCGTAACTCATTTCCCTCATCTCTTCGTCGGCACCTTCGATTCTCGGTGTATACAAATCATCTTTTATCGGTTTAATCTCTTCAATCATATCAGCAATTTTATTGGTATTCGTCACGACGATTTCCTTTGCTTTTTCCGCCCCTAAAAAGGAAAACGCTTCGAGCATTTCATTTGTGCTTCTAAAATGGACATCGGGAAGTTCGTGTCGGTTCAAGGGGTTTGCGCCGCCTTGTGAATTGATTAATATTTTTCGATAAATTTTATCATTTTCATTTAAATAATGAACATTCCCCGTTGCGACTACCGGAATGCCCAGTTTATCACCCAGCTTGACTACGTTCGAAATAATCTCTTCAAGTGCCTTTTCATTGCGAATTAATTCCATCTCAATTAATGGGGCATACACTTGTTTTGGCATGACTTCTAGATAATCATAAAAACGGGCGTGGGCCTCCACTTCATCAGGCGATTTTTGCATCATTCCTTCAAAAACCTCACCCTTATCACAAGCTGAACCGACAAGGATTCCCTCCCTGTATTTTTGCAGGACGGACCTTGGTATCCGAGGAACGCGATAGTAATAATTAATATGGGAAATAGAGACCAGCTTAAACAAATTCTTCAGACCCAGTTCAGTTTGAGCGAGAAGTGTACAATGATACGGTCTGGCCCGTTGATAAGCATTTCCTTTTCCCATATTATCATTAAATTGATCATGATATTCGATCCCTTTTTCAAGGGCATCCTTTAACATCTTTAACAGTAAATAACCGGTTGCCTCCGCATCGTATATGGCACGGTGGTGCTGGGTTAATTCAATATCGAACTTTTTAGCCAGCGTATTAAGCCGATGATTCTTCATCTCCGGATAAAGAAATCTGCCTAGTTCGAGTGTATCAATAACAGGGTTTTTCGCTTTTTCAAATCCGATCTTTTGATAACCAACGTTGAGAAAGCCCATATCGAAGGATGCATTATGAGCAACTAAAATAGAATCTTCTACCCAGTCCTTAAATTTTAAAAGAACTTCGCCAACCTCTGGTGCATTTTCAACCATATCATCCGTAATTCCTGTTAGATTAATGGTGGTAGCAGACAGTCGATGGTGCGGGTTAGCGAATGATTCAAAGCGGTCGATAATCTCTCCGTTTTTCACTTTAACGGCTGCAAGTTCAATGATCGTATCATAAACGGCTGAAAGACCAGTAGTTTCCACGTCAAAAACAACAAAAGTATCTTCTGCAAGCAAACGGTGTCCATCATTATAGGCAATGGGAACACCATCATCGATTAAATTTGCTTCAAGACCGTAAAGAATTTTGATCCCATTCTTTTTCCCTGCACCATATGCTTCAGGGAACGATTGAAGGATAGCATGGTCGGTAACAGCTATCGCCTTATGACCCCATTTTTTCGCCTGGGCAATCAGGGAGCTGACTGGTGTTACAGCATCCATTTGACTCATCGGAGTATGAAGATGAAGCTCCACACGCTTCTCATCATCAGGTGCTGTATCCTTTCGGCCAATAGGTTTGATTTCGTTTATATCATTACCGATCATCACCAGATCACGGACAAAGGTATCATTTTGAATGCTGCCTCTGACCTTTACCCACATGCCTTTTTTCACATGCTGATAAAGGGCGGCATCCTCTTTATCTCTGGAGAACATTTTAACCATGATGGAGCTTGTATAGTCTGTAATTTTGAACGTTAATAGCGTACGGCCGCTTCTCAGCTCTTTTGTATCCGCATCGAAAATATAGCCTTCAACTGCCACTCTTCGTTCTTCATCATTGATGTCAATCAAATTACGGAAGTCACTATCGTCTTTAATGGTCAACCCAATGGTTAATGGGCCTTCAGGCATATCAGAAGCAGACTGATCTTTTTCAGCTTCTTTCTTTTGCAGTTCCACTAATGCTTGTAAGCCACGTTCTTGATCTTCTTTTTGTTTAGCTAGTAAGAACTGTTCATATTCATCATTTTTTTCATTCGTTTTTATGTCAGTCTCGACGGTTAAGCTTGGAAAACCAAAGGATTGGTATATTTCAGAAATTAATCCACCGTATTTTCGTGTCAATGCTAAACCTTCCGCTTCATTTCGTACAGTTATGGTCACTCTATTCCCATTAACAGAGGGGATGTTTTCATTTAATAACCTTAAAAGAGGCGGGGCGATGCCGTCAATCTGCTGAATGCAATGATTCCAATAACTCAATAATAGTTCCGATGAAAAGCTTCGCTCGGCGACTATTATTTCGTATGAAATACTGGCTATATGTGAAAATTCTCTCTCGAGTTGGGAAGTAAAGCGGATAAATACATTATAAGGAAGGATTTTTTCAAGTGAAAATTGAAAATGCCACTTTCGAGCTTTCTTTTCAACGATAAATCTTTCAATTTGTGCATTTGGAAAGTGCGCAACGACTGCATCTTCATTTAATTTTAGCTGCTGGAGCAAGAGTAGGAATCGCTCTTTTTTTTCATGGGCATGTCCGCTCATCATTCTCTCTCCCATCTATATTCATTCTCTAGATTCCATATGAATTCAAATAGTAATTATATCATATGGCGTTTGTTAATTCGGCTAAATTCGACAGAAAACTTCATCCATTTTTAAACAAAAAAAGAAAAGGTACCATTCGCAGGTACCTTATACTTATAGGAAAAATCTTTGGATGTCATTCCATGTTACGACCAGCATCAGAAGCATAAGAAGGGCAAAGCCAATAAAGTGAACCATTCCTTCTTTTTGGCGGTCAATGGGTTTCCCGCGAACAGCTTCTACAGCAAAAAACAATAATCTTCCGCCGTCAAGAGCCGGTATCGGAAGTAAATTCATTATACCCAAATTAATGCTTAAGATCCCGGCCCATTTCATTAAATAATAAATACCTGATTTGGCTACCGTATCCGTGGCTTGATAAATTCCAACCGGGCCTGATAACATATTGATCGAAAACTGACCCGTTACCAATTTTCCAACCATCGAAATGATTTGCATTGTCCAGGTATATGTATCTTTGAATCCGGACGTAATTGCTTGTACTGGTGACTTTTCAACCGGGTTATATACACCAATAATCCCCATTTTCTTTCCATCTACTGTTTTTTCAACCGGGGTTACTTGGATTTCTTTTTCCTGACTTCCTCTTAAAATAGAGAAATTCAACGGCTTGTTTGGGTTTTTGCGGATAATTTCAACCACATCTTGCCAGCTGGTAATTTCCGCTCCATTAATGCTTTGAACAACATCATTCTTATGAAGTCCAGCCGCTTTAGCTGCCCCATCAGGGGTGATTTCTCCTAATTTATTATCATTTGTTGGCACACCTTGTAAAAAGGCAATAATAACAAAAACGACAAACGCGAGCACAAAGTTCATCATCGGGCCGGCGAAAATAGCCATCGTTCTTTGGCCTAAAGTTTTGGAACCGAATTGACGGTCAATTGGCGCTATTTGTGATGCAATCCCGTTTTCTACGATTACAGCAGTTGGGAGGATCTTAAAGGTTTTTAAGTTTTCTTCCTCATCATCAGGATATCCCTTTATAACAAGTTCACGTTCAATATCTGCATATTCTACTTCCACTATCCGACAATTAGGGAATTTTTCCTTATTATTCAAAATGATTTTATTTACGTTTTCTTCCTTGTCAAACAACAATCCGACCCGATATCCAGGCTTGATTTCCACCATTTCCGGATCTTCACCAGCCATGCGGACAAATCCCCCAATGGGCAATAAGCGAATGGTATAGGTTGTTTCTCCCTTTTTATGGGAGAAGACTTTCGGCCCAAAACCAATGGCAAATTCTCGGCATAATATTCCAGCTCTTTTGGCAAAGACAAAATGGCCTAATTCATGAAAAAAAACAAGTGCGCCAAAGATAATAATAAAGGCAATAACTGTTGTCAAAAATAAAACCACCTTTTTTATAGAAGTGAATGTACAAACTGTCTCGTTTCTTTATCTACTTCTTGAATTTCTGAAAGACTTGGGTGTTCAATGGTTTGATGAGATTGCATCGCTTTCTCGATCAAATCTTCAATTTGTAAGAAACGGATTTTTCCTTCCAAAAATGCAGCGACAGCTATTTCATTTGCTGCGTTCATTACAGTTGGCAAGGTTCCACCTTTTTTTCCTGCTTCATAGGCAAATTGCAAGCAGCGGAAACGTTCAACATTCATTTCTTGAAAATGCAGTTTTCCAATACTAGCCAAATCCAATCTTTTAGAGGAAGGAAGCGGCATTCGGTCAGGATATGAGAGTGCAAATTGTATAGGTACGCGCATATCCGGTGTCCCAAGCTGGGCGATAATACTGCCATCATGAAATTCTACCATCGAATGGATGATGCTTTCTTTATGAAGCAACACATCGATTTTTTCATAAGGTAAATCAAAAAGCCAATGGGCTTCAATTACTTCTAAGCCCTTATTCATCATCGTGGCGGAGTCGATGGTAATTTTTGCGCCCATTGACCAGTTAGGATGATTTAACGCATCTTCCACTGTTACCTCTTCTAGTTCTTGTCGTGATCGGTCGCGAAAGCTTCCTCCAGATGCGGTTAAGATTAATCTTTCGATATTTTTTTGTTTTTCACCTTGAAGTGCCTGAAAAATGGCTGAATGTTCACTATCGACCGGGAGCAATGGGACATTTTTTCTCTTGGCTGCTTTCATGACGAGATGTCCTGCGGTTACCAGTGTTTCTTTATTGGCAATAGCAATCGTTTTACCGCTTTCAATGGCTTGTAATGTCGGGTTTAGACCAACACTGCCAAGCACGGCATTCACAAGAATATCTGCTTCCTCATAAACAGCCGCTTCGATCAGCCCATCTTGCCCAAATGTAAATTTAGTAGATGGAAACTCAGCATTTAAAGTTGCGCAATCCTGATAATCCAACACAGAAACAAGCTTTGGTTTAAATTCATTGATGATTTTTCTTGCCAAGTTAATATTTTTTCCGACTGATATGGCAGCTAAATGAAATTCTGTCGGGTGTTCTCGAATAATATCTAAAGTTTGGGTACCGATTGAGCCAGTTGCACCCAATAAACTAATTGTTTTCAATTTCAAATTCCCTTCCTAAAAAAATTAACTCCAAAGATGGAAAAAGTACAATAACGGCCATACAAACAATAAGCTGTCAAAGCGATCAAGGATTCCCCCATGCCCGGGTAAAATATTTCCGGAATCCTTTATATTAAAATGCCGTTTAAAGGCAGATTCCACCAAATCGCCAATTTGTCCAAAAACAGAAAGGACAACTGTTATGCCCAGTAATGAGATCCATGTCGTATTGATATTTGAAAGTAATGAAAATAATAAAGCGATGATTAAAGCACAAACTACACCGCCAATGGAACCTTCAACAGTCTTATTTGGGCTTATTTCTGGCCATAATTTCGTTTTGCCTAAGGCTTTTCCAATGAAATAAGCACCTGAATCCGTAGCCCAAATCATAAATAAGGAATAAAAAATGTAGGCAAGCCCACCTTCCAGGCGGGTTTCCATAAAGAAATAAAATCCGATTCCGACATATATGGCAGCAAGAATCGAAAATGCGGCATCTTCAAATGTAAAGCTATTTTTTGTTATCACAGTAAACGTTAATAATAACAGGATTAAACCGATGGCTAACTCCGTTTTGGAATAATGAAATGTATCAAATATATGATAATACTTGCTTGGGAATAAAATGACCCAGAGAAATAAAAGTGATAACAGTCCCGTCACTGAAAAAAAAGACAAATTTTTCATTTTTAATAATTCATACAACCCTATGGTGGCCAGAAAATACGATAAAAGCACGAATGGAAGTCCGCCGATAAAAACAAGGGGAACAAATAGGGCTGCTGCTATGACTCCTGTTATGATTCTTTGCTTCATTTAAAAGTTCAACACCTTTGTCATTCTTGAATGATTAAACTCCTCCAAACCGGCGCTGGCGATGCTGGAATACTTCAATCGCTTCCAGTAAATGCTCTTCACTAAAATCCGGCCATAAGACATCAGTAAACCAAAACTCTGTATAAGCTAATTGCCATAGCATAAAATTGCTTAAGCGAATTTCTCCGCTTGTTCGAATTAATAGATCCGGGTCCAACATATTGGATGTCATTAAATAGGAGGAAAAGGTTTCCTCATCTATGTCATTCTCTTTCATTATACCACTGCTGCAATCATTTAAGACTTTTTTCACTGCGTCAATTATTTCAGCCCGACTGCCATAATTCAAGGCAAAATTCAGGATTAGTCCGTTATTGTTCTTCGTTTCTTCAATAGCTTTTTCTATAGCATGTAATGTATGTATAGGGAGTTGATCTTTATATCCCATCATTTTCACTTGAACATTCTCTTCAATTAATTCAGGCAGGAAGGTACCTAAAAACTCCTCAGGTAATTTCATGATATACTCTACTTCAGTTCTGGGACGTTTCCAATTCTCAGTCGAAAAAGCATATAAGGTAAGAGTTTTAATTCCAAGTTTATTAGCGAGCCTTGTCGTTTTACGAACAACCTTCATCCCTTCATGGTGGCCAGCAACGCGCGGTAAGGCTCTCTTTTTAGCCCATCGTCCATTGCCATCCATGATGATGGCAACATGTTGAGGGATTGGTAACTTTTTTATTTCTTCTATTCTTTCTCGGAGTGTGGAAGAGTTATTTTGATTCTTCCATAGCCTTATTTTATTAAACATGATAATGCTCCTCCAAATTAAGTTAATCATATACTCCGATAATAGATCCTGTTAAACGGTGAACCGGAAATGCATGCATATATCATACCAAAAAAGTAAAAAGATATCTTCTAATAACTAACTTATGTAAAGTAAAAGGGATTCAGAATAATAGTTAATACTGTTATTGCTTTTTAAAATGGTTAAAAATAGAGAAAAAACCCCCTATAATAGAGGGTCACCTAAAATGTAATGACTTACACTTCCATAATTTCTTTTTCTTTATCTTTTGTAATTTGATCAATTTTATTGATGTTTTCATCTGTTAACTTTTGAATGTCATCAGAGTATCCACGAAGTCCATCTTCTGTAATATCGCCTTTTTTCTCTAACTTTTTCAAGTCTTCATTCGCATCACGGCGGATATTGCGGATAGCAATTTTCGCTTCTTCCGATTCTTTTTTTACGAGTTTCACAAGTTCTTTCCGGCGCTCTTCCGTTAATTGTGGAATGGCAAGTCGGATTAACATTCCATCATTAGTCGGATTCAAACCCAAATCTGATTTTAGGATTGCTTTTTCAATATCACCTAAAATGGATTTATCATACGGTTGAATAACAAGCAGCCTTGCTTCAGGAGTTGTGATTCCTGCTAATTGATTCACAGGTGTAGGTGCTCCGTAATAATCTACCGTTATTCGGTCTAACAGGGACGCACTGGCTCTGCCTGCACGAATGCTGGCAAGTTCACGAGTATATGCTTGTATCCCTTTTGACATTCTATCCTTTGCATTCGCGATCACTTGTTGTGCCATTAATTTTTCCCCCTAACGATTGTTCCAATTTTTTCACCCAGTACGGCGCGCTTAATATTTCCTTGTTCCATAATTGAGAAAACGATAAGTGGAATGTCATTATCCATACATAATGATGAAGCAGTGGAGTCCATAACTGCCAATCCTTCTTTAATTACATCCAAGTAGGATAGTTCTTCATATTTTGTCGCCTCTTTATCAAAGCGCGGATCTGCTGAATATACACCGTCAACATTGTTTTTTGCCATGAGGATAACTTCCGCATCAATCTCAGCTGCTCTTAATGCAGCCGTTGTATCAGTTGAGAAATATGGATTTCCTGTACCTGCAGCAAAAATGACGACACGTTTCTTCTCTAAATGTCTGATTGCACGACGTCTAATATATGGCTCGGCAACTTGTCGCATTTCAATTGAGGTTTGAACACGGGATTCGATCCCCAGATGTTCTAAGCTGTCCTGGAGTGCTAGAGAGTTCATGACAGTAGCGAGCATCCCCATATAGTCTGCTGTGGCACGATCCATGCCCATTTCGCTGCCAATCTTCCCTCGCCAAATATTGCCTCCGCCTACAACAACTGCAACTTCAACACCAAGCTCTGCTATTTCTTTCACTTGAATGGCAATCGATTTAATAACGGAAGGTTTAATTCCAAAGCTCGATTCTCCCGCTAGTGCTTCCCCGCTCAATTTTAAAACAACCCGATTGTACTTAGGACCACTCATATAAACCTCCGAAATATGTAATAACTTTTTTCTTCAAAAATAGGGAACACAATGTGCTCCCTATTCAAATTATTTTTTATTTACTTGGTTCATAACTTCTTCTGCGAAGTTATCTTCACGTTTTTCAATGCCTTCGCCTACTCCATAGCGAATGAATTCACGAACTTTTGCACCTTTAGATTCAACAAATTGACGTACTTTTTGATCTGGGTTCTTAACAAATGTTTGATCAAGGACACATACATCTTCGAAATATTTTCCAAGACGGCCTTCAACCATTTTCGCCACGATATTTTCAGGCTTTCCTTCGTTAAGTGCTTGTTGTGTTAATACTTGGCGCTCACGCTCAACTTCTTCTTGTGATACTTGATCACGAGAAACATATTTTGGATTTAATGCGGCAATATGCATTGATACATCTTTTGCTACATCGGAATCAGTTGTTCCTTCAAGAACAGTTAATACAGCAATGCGGCCGCCCATGTGAAGGTATGCACCGAAAGCGTCGTTATTTGTTTTTGAAACAATTGTGAAACGGCGTAGTGAAAGTTTTTCACCAATTTTAGCAATTGCTGCATTGATGTGTTCAGCAACAGTAGTACCGTTTTCCATTGTTTGTTGCTCTGCTTCTTCTACAGTTGCAGGTTTGTTTTTAAGAAGATGTGTGCCAATTTCTTTAACAAGCGTTTGGAAACCTTCGTTTTTCGCAACGAAATCTGTTTCAGAGTTTACTTCAAAGATAACAGCGTCGTTACCTTCAGTTGAAATAGCCGCCAATCCTTCAGCAGCAATACGGTCAGCTTTTTTAGCAGCTTTAGCGATTCCTTTTTCACGTAGGAAATCAATCGCTTTTTCCATATCACCATCAGTTTCAGTAAGCGCCTTTTTACAATCCATCATTCCTGCGCCTGTTTTTTCACGTAGTTCTTTAACCATTTGAGCAGTAACTGCCATAATCTATTTCCTCCTTTAATTCTATGTACTCTACTTCTATCATAGCCATTGTGACCTAAGAATAAATGTAATTCTCTAAAAAAAGGTGATAAAGGGTCTCCCTCTTATCACCTTTTTAATAAGTCACTCTTATGCTTCTTGTGCTACTTCTTCACCTTGTTTAGCTTCAAGAATAGCGTCTGCCATTTTACCTGTTAAAAGTTTAACAGCGCGGATCGCATCATCGTTTGCAGGAATTACAACATCGATTTCATCTGGATCACAGTTTGTATCAACAATACCTACGATAGGAATGTTTAGTTTCTTAGCTTCAGCAACTGCGATACGCTCTTTGCGAGGGTCGATGATGAATAGTGCATCTGGAAGCTGTTTCATATCTTTAATTCCGCCTAGGAATTTTTCAAGACGTTCTTGTTCTTTCTTTAATTGAACAACCTCTTTTTTAGGTAGTACTTCGAAAGTACCGTCTTCTGACATTCTTTCAATATCTTTTAAGCGGCCAATACGCTTTTGGATTGTTTCGAAGTTTGTTAATGTACCGCCTAACCAGCGTTGGTTCACATAATATTGACCAGAACGGCCTGCTTCTTCTTTAACAGAATCTTGAGCTTGTTTCTTTGTACCAACGAAAAGAACTGTTCCGCCGTTACCAGCAAGTTCCTTTACCCAGTTATAAGCTTCTTCTACCTTCTTAACTGTTTTTTGAAGGTCGATGATATAGATGCCGTTACGCTCAGTGAAGATATATTTCTTCATCTTAGGGTTCCAACGACGAGTTTGGTGTCCAAAATGTACACCAGCTTCAAGCAATTGCTTCATAGAAATGACTGACATGTTTTTTCCTCCTAATGGTTTTGATTTCCTCCGCTTATCTCATCTTTAGCCAAAAACTGTTTAAGAACAGCACCATCTGGATAAATCAATAAGCGTGTGTAATAACACCATGAAATAATATAGCACATGTAGGGATGACTTTCAAGTAATACTTACATAAAAATAAAAACTCCCTTGTGGAAAACTCCGACAAGGGAATGATGAATCATTAATTTGATCTTAATTTATCTAATTCAACCAGGAACTTATCATTTAAAACTTTAATATAGGTTCCTTTCATTCCAAGTGAACGAGATTCGATGACCCCGGCACTTTCTAGCTTTCTTAATGCGTTAACGATCACAGAGCGTGTGATTCCGACACGGTCAGCAATTTTTGATGCGACTAATAGGCCTTCATGACCGTTTAGCTCCTCAAAAATATGTTCAATAGCTTCTAATTCACTATAAGATAATGAGCTGATCGCCATTTGAACAACAGCTTTACTGCGTGCTTCTTCTTCAATTTCCTCTGATTTTTCACGTAAAATTTCCATACCAACAACTGTCGCGCCGTATTCAGCAAGGATGAGATCATCATCATGGAATTTTTCATGCAATCTTGCAAGAATTAATGTACCTAAGCGTTCCCCGCCGCCAATGATGGGAACGATCGTCGTTAATCCCTCAACGAACAAATCTTTATTCTCAACCGGGAATGCGGTATATTCACTTTCAATATCAAGATTAGAAGAAGTTTCTTGAATATTAAATAGCCCTTTTGTATATTCTTCAGGGAATTGACGGTCCTCAAACATTTTTTTCATGCGTTCATTTTCGATTTGCTGGTAAACGGCAAATCCAAGCAATTTTCCGCGACGGCTGACAACGAAAATATTGGATTCAATAATTTCGCTTAATGTTTCAGACATTTCCTTAAAGTTAACTGGCTTGCCGGCAGCTTTTTGCAATAAAGCATTAATTTTTCTTGTTTTAGTAAGTAAATCCATCTGTTTCTTCCTCCTAATTAACTGCAACCATTATGAAATTTTATAGTAATACGTTCATTTCCACGTATTAGGATCTTTGTTTTTATAGAATAAACTGGCTTAAATCCTTATTTTTGGAGATGGCTCCAAGTTTTTCATCCACATATTGTGGAGTGATCGTGATTTTATCCAATGTAATATCAGGCGCTTCAAAGGAAAGGTCTTCTAAAAGCTTTTCTAAAATAGTGTGAAGACGTCTTGCACCGATATTATCGGTATTTTGATTCACTTCAAAAGCCACTTCAGCAATTCTACGAATAGCATCGTCAGAAAATTCAATTTGTATACCTTCTGTTTCCAATAATGCCTGATATTGTTTGATAAGCGCATTATCCGGTTCAACCAGGATTCTAAAGAAGTCATCTATCGTTAATTTTGTCAGTTCAACACGAATCGGGAAACGCCCCTGCAATTCTGGAATCAAGTCAGATGGCTTTGCCATATGGAATGCTCCTGCAGCAATAAATAATATATGATCCGTTTTAACAGATCCATATTTAGTCACCACTGTTGAACCTTCGACAACCGGTAGAATATCTCGTTGAACACCTTCTCGGGAAACATCTGCCGAGGAGCCGCCGGAATTTTTACTTGCGATCTTATCAATTTCATCAATAAAAATGATCCCTGTCTGCTCGGCACGATAGACGGCTTCAGACGTTACTTCATCCATATCAATGAGCTTGCTGGCTTCTTCGCTTGTCAAAACTTTTCTCGCTTCGCGAACCGTTAATTTTCGTTTCTTGCGCTTTTTCGGCATAAAGCTGCTCAATGCATCCTGCATATTCATGCCCATTTGTTCAATTCCAGACCCTTGAAGCATATCGAACATGGAAGGCGTTTGTTCTTCCACTTCAACCGTCACCATTTCATCCTCTAATTGACCAAGTGCAAGCTTTTCCTTGACAATTTTCCGCTTTTCATTCACTGAGTAATCATCTGTGTTCTGAGCGTCATGATTGGTATCCGTATTTCCACCGCCAAATAACATCTCGAGCGGGTTTTTATACGTATTGGTTTTTTTCGACGATGGAACGATTAATTCGACTAGTCTTGCATTTGCATTTTCTTCGGCCCGTTCTTTCACACTAAGCATCCGATCTTCTTTTACTAACCTAACGGCCGTTTCAACAAGGTCTCTTACCATTGATTCAACATCACGGCCTACATACCCAACCTCAGTGAACTTAGTCGCTTCAACTTTTATAAAAGGAGCACCAACCAGCTTTGCAATTCTTCGGGCAATTTCCGTTTTACCGACACCGGTAGGTCCGATCATTAAAATATTTTTGGGGATGATCTCATCCCGTAATTTTTCATTTAATAATCCTCTTCTGTATCGATTTCTTAAAGCAACTGCTACTGCCTTTTTGGCGTCCTTCTGTCCGATAATATATTGATCAAGCCTTTCAACGATCTGGCGAGGGGTTAAATTTGTTGTTTTTCCCATTGATTAATTGGTCTCCTTCCCGTTATAGCTCTTCAACAATAATGTTGTGGTTCGTATACACACAGATTTCAGCAGCTATTTCTAAAGAAGCTTTAGCAATTTCCTTGGCCGTTAAATGTTCGCCTGAATATTTTTTTAATGATCTCCCTGCAGCTAAGGCGTAATTTCCACCTGAACCAATTGCAATAATGCCATCATCAGGCTCAATCACCTCACCTGTACCGGATACGAGCAACAGGCTTTCACGATCCATCACAATCAGCATGGCTTCAAGCTTCCTCAGCATTTTATCATTTCGCCATTCCTTCGCTAGCTCAACAGCCGCTCTTTGCAGGTTTCCGTTGTATTCTTCAAGTTTTGCTTCAAATAATTCGAACAAAGTGAATGCATCGGCAACTGAACCGGCAAATCCGGCCAGTACCTTCCCATTAAATATCTTTCGAACCTTTCTTGCTGTGTGTTTCATCACTACTGCATTGCCAAATGTCACCTGACCATCTCCGGACATTGAACATTCACCCTTATGATGAATGGCGAAGATCGTTGTAGCATGAAATTGTTCCATTAATTGTTCCACCTCTTTTAAAGAGTTTTCAATTTTATTCGTATCAAATGAAGAAATATACTGTACTCTAGAAAATTATGAAAACTTTATTCATTTATGCCCTAGGATGATGGGACATATACGTTTTTATTTAGTGTTCATCTATTACACGTCGCTTTTCACAAAAAAAGCTTCCACTACATTTTCATATGTATATACTCAACATCAATAATTGACTGCTGCTTGCTCAGATATGAACGTAATGAAACCACTGAAAACAAGTTGATAATATTTAATTGTATTCTGAGTAATTCTTCTCCATTTGTAAATACACGATCAACAATGTTAATAAAACCTTCACATTTGTCATTCGATTCAGCTCACAAGGGCTACTAAATAGTATCACACTTCTATAGCCCTTGCAATAAATTTTACAAAACTTTCACAAAGTTCTGAATTGTTTCTAAGGCTCGATTTGCATGCTGCAGGTTTCTTTCCTGTTTCCCTTTAATTCGAACTGGAAGTTCCGGGAATAAACCAAAATTGGCATTCATCGGTTGAAAATTAGCTGGATTTGCTGTTGTAATATAGCGTGCCATGCTGCCGATTGCGGTTTCCGCCGGAAACTCAACCGTTTCTTTCCCATCAATAAATCGAGCGGCGTTTATTCCTGCAATCAAGCCGCTGGCTGCTGATTCTACATAGCCTTCGACACCGGTCATTTGACCGGCAAAAAATAAATCTTCACGATTCCGGAATTGATAGGTTGCCTTTAACACTTTCGGAGAATTGATAAACGTATTCCGGTGCATTACACCATAGCGGATAATTTCTGCATTTTCAAGTCCCGGAATCAGGCTGATTACTTCTTTTTGTGCTCCCCATTTTAAATGTGTTTGAAAGCCAACGATATTAAATAAGGTTCCTGCCGCATCATCCTGCCTTAGCTGAACAACGGCAAAGGGGCGTTTTCCCGTTTTCGGATCCTCTAGTCCCACTGGCTTTAATGGACCAAATAGCATCGTTTTCTTGCCGCGCGCAGCCATAACCTCAATCGGCATGCAGCCTTCAAAAAAAACTTCCTTTTCAAATTCCTTGACGGGGGCTGTTTCAGCCGAAACAAGCGCTTCATAGAATCGAGTGAACTCTTCCTCATTCATGGGACAATTTAAATAGGCCGCTTCACCTTTATCATACCGTGATTTCAAATAGACTTTATTCAGATCGATGCTTTCTTTTTCAATGATCGGAGCAGCAGCGTCATAGAAATAAAGATAATCCTCACCTGTAAGCTTTTTCAACTCCTCCGATAATGCCGGACTTGTTAATGGGCCTGTTGCAATAACAGTTGGACCTTCCGGAATTTCGGTTATTTCCTGATTAACTACCGTCACGTTTTCATGGTTTTTAACCATCTCCGTAACTTTAGCCGCGAATTCATGGCGATCGACGGCTAAAGCCCCGCCTGCCGGCACTGAACAGGCATCAGCGGCGGCTATAATAACCGAATCAAGCTTTCTCATTTCTTCTTTTAATACTCCAACTGCATTGGTTAATGTATTGGCTCTTAATGAGTTACTGCAAACTAATTCGGCAAATTTATCAGTATGATGCGCAGGGGTTTGCTTCACTGGACGCATCTCAAAAAGGCGGACCTTTTTGCCCCGCTTGGCAATTTGCCAGGCGGCTTCACTTCCTGCAAGCCCTGCACCAATTACATTTATGGTAACATCGTTCATGGTTGACCTCCTGAATTCATTCTTTTTGTCATTTACACAGATAATATTACTCTTCCCTCAGGTCAAGTCCATATTGCATTGTACTATAGGTTGCCTAAAGAAAAAAGTCATTTGATTAAAACAAAAGGAAAAGAGTGAGCTTTGCCCACTCTTTAGCTTTGCTGTTCTTCCTTGTAGTCACATTCAGTGCATTGTACTTGAACACCTTTTTTAAGCTTCTTTTCTACAAGTAGCCCTTCGCATTTGGGGCAGCTTCTTGGCAGCGGTTTATCCCAAGAAATAAAATCACACTCTGGAAAATGGGTGCAGCCATAGAACAATCTTTTTTTCTTACTTTTGCGTTCGACGATTGTTCCTTCCTTACACTTCGGACAAGTAATCCCGATTTCTTTCACAATTGGCTTTGTATTCCGGCAATCCGGGAAATTGCTGCATGCCATAAATTTCCCATATCTGCCCATTTTAAACACCATCGGATTACCGCATTCTTCGCAATCCTCTCCGGCAGGTTCATCTTTTATTTCTATTTTTTCCATTTCCTGTTCCGCTATTTTTAAATGGGTTTCAAACTCTTTGTAAAATGCATCAATCAGATTTATCCAAGTCATTTTCCCATCTTCAATATGGTCTAAACCTTTTTCCAATCTCGCTGTAAATTCCACATCTATGATGTCAAGGAAAAAATCCGCCATCACTTCATGCACGATTTCACCAAGCTCAGTTGGAATAAAGCGTTTATTGTCTAAAGCCACATATCCTCTTTTTTGAATCGTATCCAATGTCGGAGCATATGTAGAGGGACGCCCTATTCCCTGCTCTTCAAGTGTTTTGACAAGCCGTGCTTCTGTATATCTAGGAGGCGGCTGAGTAAAATGCTGCTTCGGGTCTATATCTTTTTGGAGGACCAAATCTCCCTCTTTAAGGTCAGGAAGCATATTATCTTTTTCATCTACTTGATCATCGGTGCCTTCAACATACACTTTCATAAACCCGGGAAATTTCACCTTTGAACCTGTTGATCTGAAAATCACACGGCCATTTTGTAAATCAACACTCATGGTATCCATTACTGCCTGTGCCATTTGGCTGGCAATAAAGCGGTCCCATATTAGTTTATATAGGCGGAATTGGTCTCTAGATAGAAAATCTTTCAAGCTGTTCGGATCCCTCATCGTGCTAGTTGGGCGTATGGCCTCATGGGCATCCTGAGCGTTTGTTTGTTTTTTCTCTTTTCTTTGCTCTTCTTTTAAATAATTTTCTCCGTATTCTGAACGGATATAGTTGGCAGCCTCGGCTTGGGCAATTTCTGAAATACGGGTGGAGTCTGTTCTCATATAAGTAATCAGACCAATTGTACCCTCTTTGCCGAGTTCAATTCCTTCGTAAAGCTGCTGGGCAAGCATCATCGTTTTCTTGGCACGGAAATTCAGCTTTCTTGCCGCTTCTTGCTGCAACGACGAAGTAATAAACGGCGGTGCCGGATTACGCTTTCGTTCTTTTTTTGTAACCGCAATCACTTTAAATTGATTGCCTTCCATTTTGCTTAGAACATTCTGAACATCTGCCTCAGACTTTAATTCCGACTTTTCTTCACCGGCCATCGAATGAAAAAGAGCACGGAAATGATTTTTCCCCTTAAAAACTTCCCCTTCAATGGTCCAATATTCTTCCGGGATAAAGGCTTTAATTTCCTTTTCGCGGTCAATAATTAACCGGACGGCAACGGATTGAACCCTTCCTGCACTTAAGCCCTTTTTCACCTTTTTCCATAGTAGCGGGCTAATATTATAGCCGACAAGACGATCAAGAATTCGTCGTGCCTGCTGTGCATCAACTAAATCCATATTGATCGGACGGGGATGTTTAAACGACTCTTTAATCGCATCTTTTGTAATTTCATTAAAAACAACCCGGCAATCTGAATGAATATCCACATCCAAACTATGAGCTAAATGCCAAGCAATTGCTTCCCCTTCGCGATCAGGGTCAGCTGCGAGAAAAACTTTTTTAGCTTTTTTTGCGGCTGATTTTAATTCCTTTAAAACAGGTCCTTTACCGCGAATGGTAATATATTTAGGCTCAAAGCTATTTTCGACATTGACACCCATTTGGCTGCGTGGCAGGTCGCGTACATGTCCCATCGATGCTTTCACTTTATATTTATTTCCAAGATAGCGTTCGATTGTTTTCGCTTTTGCAGGTGATTCAACGATTACAAGAAACTCTGACATTCAAAAATCCTCCTTAAGAGGGGTATAAGAAATGTGAAAGCGACCAGTTGGTGGCTGCTTACAATTTGATAAGTTTTCCTTAAATTCCAATATAACTACTTGGAGGGGAGAAAATACTTTACAAAAATGCCTTATCCCGATTTTATTCAATATATTGATTAGGTCTTTAACCATTTAAATAACATAAAGTCGTTTTAACCAAGTTATGCAAAAAGTGAATTTAAAATATCCATTATTATTGTACATAACATAAGAACTTGTCAATGAACAAGCCATTAGATGTTAACGTTTACTGATGGAAAATGTATAACATAATAGAAATAATTTCAAGTCTTTTTTGCTTATTTCTTCGTTTCTTTTGAAAAAACCTCTTAAAAATGAAGCACTTATTCCTAATTAATTACTTTTTATCCTTAATTATTGTCAATCTCTTCTAAAATATCCGCTGCATTTGTAACAAGCTTCGCTCCTGCCTGTATAAGTTCATTTGTTCCAATTGAAAAAGGATTAAAGATACTGCCAGGTAATGAGAAAACATCACGACCTTCATTAACTGCATAGTTTGCTGTTATGAGAGAGCCGCTCTTTCTTTTTGCCTCTATAATAAAAGTTCCTTTTGAAAGTCCGCTGATAATTCGATTCCTTGCAGGGAAATGCCACCGGAGCGGCTTCGTATCGGGAGGATATTCGGAGATGATCAACTGGGATTTCATTAATTCGATAGCGAGACTCATATTTTCCTTTGGGTAAATATGATATATTCCGCCGGCAATCACAGCGATTGTGTTTCCGCCATTCTTAATGGCATATTCATGGGCAAGCGCGTCAATCCCTTTAGCCATACCGCTCACAATGAGAACACCTTTTTCAATTAATTCAGGGAAAATGAGCCTGATGGCATTTCGGCCATATTGGGTTGCCTGACGCGATCCAACCACAGCAAGTTTAGGTTCCTTATTCAGAAGGGAAATATCACCTTTAGCAAATAGTGCCCATGGCGGCTGGTAAATTTCCTTTAAAATTTTAGGGTATTCCTTATCAAAAATGGAAATCACGGAAATATCATTTATATCGTATTGGCGTATTTGTTCATGAATGATTTCAGTAGTGTTATTTAGGGAATTGGGTGATTTGGGAGAATTCACGGGGGTGCCGATAAGTGCCGGTGGACGGAACTGGTATATTGATTGAAGTGATGGGTCCTTTTTTAGCAATTGGTATACTCCATTCCATGAAATATTAGGATAATGGAGTACATGAATCAATTTTTCTTTAAAGTCATCCATATAAAATCTCCTTTTCAATTTTTTAAGGAAAGAGAAATAGCCCCTCATGTTATGAGGGACTATCTGTTAATCTTGGTGAATATTAGTGTGTTTTACATTTTTCATAAAGGCCTTGCTCTTTTAATACTTCGATTAACGTTTCTCCCATTACTGATGGAGTGTCCGCAACTTTAATGCCGCATTCGTTCATGACACGGATTTTTTCATCTGCAGTTCCTTTACCGCCGGAAATAATCGCACCAGCATGGCCCATACGCTTTCCTGGAGGTGCTGTACGGCCGCCGATAAAGCCTACAACAGGTTTTGTCATATTAGCTTTAACCCACTCAGCAGCTTCTTCTTCTGCTGTACCGCCGATTTCACCAATCATAATAACCGCATAGGTGTCAGGATCTTCGTTAAAAGCTTTTAAACAATCGATAAAGTTGGTTCCATTTACAGGGTCTCCGCCGATACCAACGGCTGTTGTTTGGCCGATACCTGCTTGTGTTAATTGGTGAACAGCTTCATACGTTAATGTACCAGAGCGGGAAACAACGCCAACGTGGCCTTTTGTATGAATATAGCCTGGCATGATGCCAATTTTACATTCATCCGCTGTAATAACACCTGGACAGTTTGGACCTACTAAACGGGTCTTCTTGCCTTCCATATAGCGTTTAACCTTTACCATATCCAATACTGGAATATGTTCAGTAATACAGATGACAAGATCTAACTCAGCATCTACGGCTTCGATAATAGAATCTGCTGCAAATGGTGCTGGAACATAAATAACGGAAGCATTGGCACCAGTAGCATCCACAGCTTCTTTAACTGTATTGAAAACAGGTACTCCCTCTACCTCTTGTCCGCCTTTACCAGGAGAAGTTCCACCAACGATTTTCGTACCATATTCAAGCATTTGTTGTGTATGAAAACGGGCTGTTCCGCCTGTAATCCCTTGAACAATAACTTTCGTATCTTTATTAATAAAAACGCTCACGTTAATACCCCTTTCTTTACGATCCTATTTCACTAATGAAACGATTTTTTGTGCTCCGTCTGCCATGGATTCAGCAGCTGTAATGTTTAGACCAGATTCAGCCAGAATCTTCTTGCCCAAGTCTACATTTGTTCCTTCTAAACGAACAACAAGAGGAATGGAAAGACCTACTTGTTTAGCTGCTTCAACAACTCCCTCAGCAATAACATCACACTTCATGATTCCGCCGAAGATATTGACAAAAATACCTTTAACGTTTGGATCAGAAAGGATAATTTTGAATGCTTCTGTTACCTTTTCAGCTGTCGCACCGCCGCCAACATCAAGGAAGTTCGCTGGATCACCGCCATAATGCTTAACGATATCCATCGTTGCCATTGCAAGACCGGCTCCGTTAACCATACAACCGATGTTTCCATCAAGTGCAATATAGCTTAAGTCATATTTAGAAGCTTCGATTTCTTTTGGATCCTCTTCTTCAAGGTCGCGATACGCTAAAACGTCTTTTTGACGGTATAATGCATTGGAATCAAAGTTTAATTTGGCATCCAACGCCATAACTTTACCATCACCTGTCACTACCAATGGGTTGATTTCAGCAATAGAGCAGTCCTTTTCAATGAAAGCATTGTAAAGACCTGTCATGAATTTAACCGCTTGACCCACTAATTCTTTTGGAATATTGATATTAAAAGCAATACGACGGGCTTGGTAAGGCATTAAACCAAGAACAGGATCGATCTCTTCTTTAAAAATTTTCTCAGGTGTTTTAGCCGCAACTTCCTCAATTTCTGTACCGCCTTCTTCAGATGCCATTAATACAACATGAGAAGTTGCACGATCTAATACTAACCCGACATAATATTCTTTTTTGATGTCGCAGCCTTCTTCAATAAGGAGACGCTTAACTTCCTTACCTTCAGGGCCTGTTTGGTGTGTTACCAATGTTTTACCTAAGATTTCGTTAGCATATGTACGAACCTCTTCAAGGTTTTTAGCGACTTTAACTCCACCGGCTTTACCCCTTCCGCCTGCATGGATTTGTGCTTTTACGACACATACTTGTGTCCCTAGTTCTTTTGCAGCTTCAACTGCTTCTTCAACAGTGAAGGCTACTTTTCCATTCGGAACAGCTACCCCGAAATTCTTGAGGATCTCTTTGCCTTGATACTCATGGATATTCATTTCCCATCCTCCTATCAAACTCTTCAAAAATTGACTCCGTTTTCATTTTATATAATGACACATACCTTGTCCACCATAATGCAAAAATTACTTTATAAAAATAATAAACAGGCTAGGCCTGTTTATTAGAATGATGCTCCTATACCCTTTTTATGTCTGGTTTTTAAAATAATTTTAATTGCTCGGCTGCAACTGTTTCTTTAATCGGAGCAAAGCTTTTTCGGTGATGGGGAGTGATTCCGTGCTTCTCGATGGCAAGGATATGCTCTTTTGTCCCGTAACCCATATTTTGATGAAATCCGTATTGAGGATATTCTATTGCCAATTCCTTCATCAGCCGGTCTCTGGCGACTTTTGCAATAATGGATGCAGCCGCAATGGAAACACTTTTGGCATCACCTTTTATGATGGACTCAGAGGGAAAGGGGGTATCGAGCTTCATCGCATCGATCAGCAGGAAATCAGGCTTCACCTTTAAAGAAGCAATTGCTGAATTCATTGCCTTTTTGGTCGCTTCATAAATATTAATTTCATCGATAACACTGGGTTGAATCATCGATATACTGATCGCGATTGCTTCTTTTTGAATGATTTCGTTAAACTCTTCCCGTTTTTTTTCCGTCAGCTTTTTGGAATCATCAATTCCTGACAAAAAGAAGCCTTCTGGTAAAATAACAGCGGCACACACCACCGGCCCTGCTAATGGCCCCCTGCCGACCTCATCAACCCCCGCCAGGAAATGAAAACCTTGGGCGCGGTATTTTCTTTCATAATGATTCATTTCGTTGAATTTATCGATCCGGTATTTTTCTTGCATCCGCTGTTTTTTCCACTTTTCGAGCTCTTTTTGGACACCTTTTCGCTCGTCCTTTTCAACTTCTGCTATAAATGGGTCAGAATCATCTAAAATGGTCGATAATTGTTCTTCAACCTGTTTGATGGATAATTTCTGCATATTAGCCTTCCTCATTCAACGAAAAATCGGTTGGTTTTTCAAGGGATAATCGCCCAAATTTTTCTGAACGAATTTCCCGGATGACAAGCTCAGCTACTTTATCGTAATCGACTACGCCGCCGCCCATTAAGCAGCCGCGGAGCTCGCCGATATGATCAAATAATTCAACAACATCCTCAGGAACTGCTTCCAGCTGATAACGCTCTTTTAATCGTTCCGGATAGACTTTTTCTAAAAAATGAATCGTATAGATTGTCAAATCCTGCAGGTTCAATAAGGTATCTTTTATTGCACCCGTAATCGCCAGCTTCCTGCCAACCTCTTGATCCTCAAATTTCGGCCACAAAATACCCGGTGTATCTAATAATTCCATTTCTTTCCCGACTTTAATCCATTGTTGGGACTTGGTCACACCTGGAGTATTACCGGTTTTAGCGATATTTCTTTTCGCTAAACGATTAATGAGCGTGGATTTCCCTGCATTTGGAATCCCTACAATCATCGCGCGGATCGCTCTCGGTTTAACACCCTTTGCTTTTAAGCGGTCAAATTTTTCCTTTAATATTTCTTGTGAGGCCTGAAGAATATCCCTCATCCCTTCTCCGGCATGGGAATTAATGGCGAGCGCCTTTATTCCTTTTTCAGCAAAAAAGGCAATCCATTCCCTTGTTATCTCTTTATCAGCCATATCGGCTTTATTTAATAGAACCAGTCTTGGCTTATGCTGGATGATTTCATCAATCATCGGATTTCTTGAAGAATACGGAATCCTAGCATCGACCAACTCAAAAATAATATCTACCAGCTTTAATTTTTCCGTGACCTCTCTGCGAGCCTTGGCCATATGACCTGGAAACCATTGGATCGTCAAATTAGCCACCACCTCTCAAATTACTATTTCACTTTTACGATATGAGCATCCTTTAACGGCCAGTATACAAAGCTCGTTTTGCCGATCACCTTGCTTAGCGGTATTGTTCCAATATGACGGCTGTCCTTACTGTAACGGCGATTATCACCCATTACAAATAACTGGCCTTTTGGAACTGTATCACGGCCGATTATTTCTTTTAATGTAAACGGCGCAGTTAACGGTCCGCCCTGTGCTTCTTTTTTATATTGATCCAAATATGGTTCCTTATATGCTTTACCATTTACATATAAAGTATCATTCTTATACTCGATTCTATCCCCTGGAAGCCCAATAACACGTTTTATGTAATCCTTCCCTTCAGGAGCGTGAAACACAATAATATCAAATCGCTTCGGCTGGCCAATTTCATAACTTAACTTATTGACGATCATTCTGTCCTGGTTGTGCAGTGTCGGCATCATTGATAATCCGTCAACGACGATTGGAGCAAATAGGAAATATCGAATAACGGCTGCCAGTATAACAGCAATTAAAAGAGCTTTTGTCCATTCCCACAGTTCATTTTTCTTTTTAGCCATAAAAATCCCCACCAATCTTTTTTGCAAAAAATATATACTAATGCATATTTTACATAAGTTCCTTACTTTTAACACGATGGGACGAATTTTTTTAATTAAACTTTAATAGTTCGTTCAAAATCAGCCATATTTCTGAAATTTCGATAAAAAAAAGAGCCTGCAGAGCAAGCTCTTTTTTTTTCATATTAGCGAATTTCTTTAATTCTTGCTTTTTTACCGCGTAGCTTACGCAAGTAATATAGCTTAGCACGGCGAACTTTACCGCGGCGAATTACTTCAAGCTTAGCAATTTTTGGTGTGTGAACAGGGAAAGTACGCTCAACGCCTACTCCATAAGAAACTTTACGAACTGTAAAAGTTTCGCTAATTCCACCACCACGACGCTTAATCACTACACCTTCAAATAACTGAATACGCTCACGAGTACCCTCGATAACTTTTACGTGTACACGTACAGTGTCACCAGGACGGAAAGCAGGAAGATCAGTGCGAAGTTGCTCTTGTGTGATTTCTTTAATTAATTGTTGCATCGTTTTCAACTCCTTCCGAACAGACGCTCATGCATATCTAAATACGATTTCATTGCAGCGGAACATCGTTATAAGACCAATACTGAAACGAATCAGCTTAAGTCACAAGAAGTATCTTAACATAAATGCCTATTCTATGCAATACTACTCGTATTCTTTTTTAACTTCGCTCAGCCATTTTTCCTGCTCTTTAGTCAAGTCAATCTTTTCAAAAAGATCCGGACGGCGCAGCAGGGTTCTGCGTAATGCTTCCTTATTTCGCCACTCCTCTATCAGCTTATGATTACCTGATAACAATACATCTGGAACCTTCATTCCGCGAAAATCGGCTGGTCTAGTGTAATGGGGATGTTCAAGTAATCCAGTGCTGAATGAGTCTTTCATATGGGATTCTTCGTTTCCTAATACTTCCGGAAGCAGCCGGACAACACTATCAATGATAACCATTGCGCCAAGCTCACCGCCGGTCAAAACATAGTCACCGATCGAAATCTCATCTGTCACAATATGCTCTCGGATTCTTTCATCATAGCCTTCATAATGTCCGCAAATAAAAAGCAGATGCTCTTCTTTTGCTAACTCCTCCGCTTTCCTTTGGTCAAAGCGGGTGCCTTGCGGACAAAGGAGGATGACCTTTGTTTGCTTAGCTGCGGCCTTTTCTTTTAAATCGGCTACTGCATCGAAAATGGGCTGCGGTTTTAAGACCATGCCCGCTCCTCCGCCGTATGGATAGTCATCGACAGTGTTATGCTTGTTATCGGCATAGTCGCGGAAATTGACGACATTATAGTGGACGGCCTCTTTATCAGCCGCCTTTTGTAAAATCGATTGACCTAAAACCCCTGTAAACATTTCTGGAAAAAGGGTGAGAACGTCAATTTTCATCATGATAGTAACCCTTCGATTGGTTCGATTAATATCACTTTTTCCTTCACATCAACCTTTTTGACCACATCATGTATATAGGGAATTAAGAGCTCTTTTCCGCCTTTTCCTTTAACAACCCAAACATCATTGGCACCAGGAGAAAGTATTTCCGTTACCTTTCCAATTTCCTCTCCTCTTACTGTAGCAACGAGGCAGCCGATGATTTCATGATAATAAAATTCATCTTCATTTAATGTCCCAAGCTGTGATTCCGGTACCTTCAGAATCCCGTCGCGGAACTTTTCCACTTCATTGATATTTTCAAAGCCTTCAAACGTTAACAGGTCAAAATTCTTATGGCTTCGATGTGTTTTGACTGTTAATTCAATGGGGCTGTTGGACTTTGGCATAAATAAAAACAAAATATTTCCCGCCTTATACCGTTCTTCAGGAAAATCTGTTTTAGATATGACACGGACTTCTCCTTTAATTCCATGGGTGTTTACGATCTTTCCGACATTAAACCATTTTTCCATAGGGTTTCACCTCGTTCGTATTTCATTTACGATTCCATCTTTAATAATAATTGTTGGCTCTTCCCAAACATCACCAACCTTAATCTCAATAAGGGCCTGTACCTCTTTTTCCTTTAGTTCACTGCCTAATGGTAGCATATGTAATTGTTCTAGTTGAAAGTCAAGGAGCTTTTCTTTTTCCTGTCTTAGTTGCATTTCTTTGTCAAACTGTTTTTTTAGCGCATTAGGTGAAAGATTCTTGGTTTTTTCAAGCCGCTTCATTTCAAACTGCAGCTGGTCCCGCTCCTTCTGAAGCTGCAGCTTTTGCGCTTGAAATTTTTCAAAAAGATGCTGTTTGCTTGTTTCTGTTACTATTTGTTTCACCACAACAGTTTGGATAATTTGCATAAGATTGCCCCCTTTTTTTCTAATAGCAAAAAAGGGAGGATGTTAATCCCTCCCTTAGCTTGGAAAAAGCTATTCTCCAATTTCTAGAAAAATCTTCTTCTGTTGTGATGATCCTGCTGCATAGACTACTGTTCTAATGGCCTTTGCAACTCGCCCCTGCTTGCCAATCACTTTCCCCATATCAATCTTATTGACCATGAGCTGATAAGTGATTCGTTGTTCCTCTTCGACAACATTGACCTGTACGTCTTCTGGAAAATCAACAAGGGGCTTAACAATCGTTTCGATTAATTGTTTCATCGATAAACGATTACTTACCTAATTTAGCATTATGGAATTTTTCCATGATGCCTTGGTTAGAGAAAAGGTTACGTACTGTATCAGATGGTTTTGCACCGTCTTGTAACCATTTAAGAGCTAATTCTTCGTTGATTTGAACTTGAGCTGGTTGTGCAACTGGATTGTAAGTTCCAACGATTTCAATGTAACGTCCATCACGTGGTGAACGAGAGTCTGCTACTACAATACGATAGAAAGGAGATTTTTTAGCTCCCATACGTTTTAAACGAATTTTAACTGCCATTTTAAAAAAGCACCTCCGAAATGTTTTACACAAGAAATAATATTAGCAGAAAGGCAATGTGTTGTAAAGTGTTTTTTCTTTACATACTTAGAATGGTTTAAATGGAAATTTAAAGCCACCCTTTTTCTTGCTTTTTTGCTGCATGCCTGAGAATTGTTTCATCATTTTTTTCATATCTTCAAATTGCTTTAATAAGCGATTTACCTCAGTAACAGTCCGCCCGCTGCCTTTGGCAATCCTTGTTTTACGTTTTGAATTCAAGATTTCAGGATGATTCTTTTCTTCCTTCGTCATCGATTGAATAATAGCCTCGACATGGGCAATCTGCTTTTCTTCGATTTGAATATTATTCAAGCCTTTAATTTTATTGGCTCCCGGCATCATTTTTAATAGTTCATCAAGCGGGCCGAGTTTGCGAACCTGACCGAGCTGTTCTAAAAAGTCGTCCAGCGTGAATGAGGCTGTACGCATTTTTTGCTCAAGCTCTTTTGCTTTTTCTTCATCCACATTCGCTTGGGCTTTTTCAATAAGCGTTAGCACATCACCCATGCCAAGAATTCTTGATGCCATACGTTCCGGATGAAACGGCTCCAAAGCATCCATTTTTTCCCCTAAACCGACAAATTTAATCGGTGTCTGGGTTACGGCGCGGATCGATAGGGCAGCACCGCCTCGGGTATCACCATCAAGCTTTGTTAATACTACCCCGGTTAAGCCGAGTGTCTCGTTAAAGCTTTGCGCCACATTTACTGCATCCTGACCTGTCATGGCATCCACAACAAGGAAAATTTCATCAGGCTTTGTCAGTTCTTTAATGTCCTTTAATTCGTCCATTAAGGCTTCATCAACATGCAGCCTTCCTGCCGTATCAATCAGGACATAATCATGGTGTTCTTCCTTTGCTTTAGCAATTGCCTGTTTCGCAATTTCAACAGGACTAATTTGGTCACCAAGTGAAAAAACAGGCATGTCTAATTGCTTGCCAAGCGTTTGAAGTTGTTTGATGGCAGCAGGCCGGTAAATATCGGCGGCAACCAATAACGGCTTGCGGTTATACTTCTTTCGGAGCAGGTTCGCGAGTTTTCCAGTTGTCGTCGTTTTACCTGCCCCTTGAAGACCAACCATCATGATCACGGTCGGCGGACGATTGGATGCGGCAATTTTGCTATGCTCCCCACCCATTAACTCGGTCAATTCTTCATTTACAATTTTAATAATTTGCTGGCCTGGGGATAGGCTTTTTAGTACATCCTGTCCCACTGCGCGTTCGCTGACTTTTTTAACAAAGTCTTTGACTACCTTGAAGTTTACGTCTGCTTCGAGGAGTGCTAGACGGACTTCGCGCATCATTTCTTTTACATCCGCTTCAGAGACTTTTCCTTTACCGCGGATTTTTTGTATGGTACTCTGCAGTCGGTCGGCTAATCCTTCAAACGCCATTGTTGCCGCCTCCTAATCTAATTTCTCAAGCTCGGCAAATACTTCTAATATTGCCTGCTTTGACGAGTTTTCTTCGTTAAGCATTTCTTTTACATGCCTTAACAGCTTGCTGCGCTCTTGAAATTTCTGTAATAATAGCAGCTTTTCCTCATACTCCTCAAGCATTGCCTCTGTCCGTTTAATATTATCATATACAGCCTGACGGCTGACATCATACTCTTCAGCAATTTCTCCAAGTGAGTAATCGTCTAAATAATAGAGAGACATGTAGCTTTGCTGCTTTGGAGTTAACAACGAATAGTAAAAATCGTAAAGATAGTTCATCCGTGTTGTCTTTTCAAGCATGCCAACCCCTCCGTTAAGTGAAAAGCCTTTACAATTTGTAGTTTACACAGTCCCATAATTTCTGTCAAGATAAGGTCTTTGCTACACTTTATGATTCATATATTGGTAGTTTTGCTGGTGATTTCCGCTCCAGGCGCTTCGCTTTCCGCGGGCGTGTCGGGGAGCCTCCTCGTCGCTTCGCTCCAATCAACATAAAATTGTCTAATTAAAAAAGAAAAGCAGTACAACTACTGCTTTTTACTATAATTTATTCCGATTTCTCCACTTGGTCAGCAAATAACCCGTAAACATACTGCTCGGCATTGAATTCCTGGAGATCATCCATTTTTTCGCCGAGGCCGACGAATTTGACGGGGATTTTTAATTCACTGCGGATGGCTAGGACAATTCCGCCTTTTGCTGTTCCGTCTAGCTTCGATAAAACGATTCCACTTACATCGGTTACTTCTTTAAAGGTTTTTGCCTGTATCAGTGCGTTTTGACCTGTTGTCGCATCAAGGACAAGCAGGACTTCATGCGGTGCACCCGGTATTTCCCGTTCAATGACACGCTTAACCTTTTCCAGCTCCTTCATCAAATTGACTTTGTTTTGAAGCCTTCCGGCGGTGTCGCATAAAAGAATATCGGCTTTGCGGGACTTGGCTGCTTGAATGGCATCATACATGACAGCTGCCGGGTCTGAACCTTCAGCCTGCTTAATCACTTCAACGCCGACTCTTTCGCCCCAAACCTCGAGCTGCTCGATGGCACCGGCGCGGAAGGTATCCCCCGCAGCCATGAGAACTTTCTTCCCTTCACTCTTATACTTGTGGCCCAGCTTTCCAATGGTCGTTGTTTTTCCGACTCCGTTTACGCCGACAAATAGAATAACCGTCAGTCCATCTTTTTGGATATTCACTTCGGTGGATTGTTCTCCCCCGGCTGCATTATATATTTCGACCAGCTTCTCGGAAATCACGCCTTGCACTTCTGCCGGTTCTTGTATATTTCGGCGCTTTACTTCCATTTTCAACTCATCAATCAATTCCATGACTGTGCCAAAGCCTACATCTGCTTGAATGAGGATTTCTTCTAATTCCTCGAAAAATTCTTCATCCACTTTCCGATATCTTGCAACAAGATCATTTACTTTGCCGGAAAAGCTGTCGCGGGTTTTCGTCAAACCCTCTTTAAATTTTTCTGTCACGGTATCGGCTTGTTTCGTGATTTTTTCTTTTAGTTTTTTGAAAAAACTCATATTATCACTTCCAATTTTTTAAGATTCAACAAGTGCTTCTGTTTCTTCAAGACGGACTGAAACCAGCTTGGAAACGCCCGATTCCTGCATGGTTACCCCGTAAAGGACGTCGGCTTCTTCCATCGTGCCTTTCCGATGGGTTATCACGATAAACTGTGTTTCTTTACTATAGCGTTTTAAATATTGACTAAAACGGTGAACATTCGCTTCATCGAGGGCGGCTTCGACCTCATCAAGAATACAGAATGGCACCGGGCGGACCTTTAAAATCGCGAACAGCAGTGCAATGGCCGTCAGCGCTCTTTCTCCACCGGACAATAATCCCAGGTTTTGCAGCTTCTTGCCTGGCGGCTGAGCAACAATTTCTACCCCGGTATTTAATAGGTCCTCTGGTTCTGTCAAGCGCAAGTCAGCCCTGCCTCCGCCAAATAAGGCACGAAACACCGGTTCAAAATGCTCGCGAATTCCTTCAAAGGTATGCTCAAAACGTTTTTTCATTTCCAAATCCATTTCTTCAATCACTTGAAACAGTGTATCCTTCGCCTCTTGAAGGTCGTTCTTTTGTTCATTTAAAAATTCAAAACGCTCAGAAACACGATCATATTCATCAATCGCACCTAAATTTACATTGCCAAGCTCTTCAATCGCCAATTTAATCAGTTTTACCTTTTTACGTGCCTCGTCAATCGGAACCATTAAGGGGTATTGTTCCTTTGCTCCTTCAAATGATAATAAATATTCTTCCCGAAGATGGGCAAGACGATTTTCGAGATCAACATCTATCCGGTTGATCTTTACTTCCTCATCTTTCAAGACTTCGACCATTCCTTTATGAAGGCGTTTTAATTCTTTTGCTTCAAGCTCGGCATCTTCTAAAGTCTCGGCAAGCTCCAAACGTTCTTTCCTTCTTGAGGAAATCAACTCTATCGTAGCCTCTTTGTCCCTTAGTTTTTGCAAACTTTGCGTTTCCAACTGTTCTTCCCCTGATGAACTGGTTGACATTTCTGATGAAAGCAATTGAAGGTCTTCGGTATAAATCGCCAATTTTTGCTCGCTCTCTTGTAAGTCTTCTTTTATTAAGGCCAGACGTTCCTTGGCATTTGAAAACTGTTCATTTTTCGATGCGAACGCTACTTTTAAATCATTCATTTCATTCGTAAGGGCTTCCTTCGATGATTGATCGTTCGTCTTTTGTTCCATTAATTTGTCAATCAGTTGATCTAAGGCAGCAATTTTTTCTTTAAAGGAATCCATAGAACGATCTAATTCCTGTTTTCTTGTTTCCAGGGTTTCCTTTTCCTCTGAAAATTGTCCTTTTTCCAAATCATAGATCGCTAATCGATCATTTATTGTCTTTTCTTCCAGCTCTGCCTGACGTAAATCACCCTTTAATGCCTGTTCAAGGAGCCGGTCATCCTCGCCGGTTTTTCGCATTTCTTCAAGGAGGTTCTCATTTTGATGAACCTCAGCTTTCAGTGTTTTTACGAGATTTTCTAAATCGGCGGTTTGTTCCTCCATCACCTTAAGCTTTTCTTTTAAGTCTTCCAGTTCACCTTTTCGTGTTAATAGAGAAGACGTTTTTTGTTTTGTCGCTCCGCCAGTCATCGAACCGCCTGGGTTTACGATATCACCATCAATGGTAACCAGACGGCAGCGATATTGAAGGATTTTTGCTAATTCGTTTGCCCCTTTTAAATCCTTTGTAATCACAACATTGCCCAGAAGGTTATTCATGATTTCCACAAATTTGTTATCAAATTTAACAAGGCTCACAGCACTTCCAACCAAGGAGGGATGGTTTTGGATGGACTGCAGCTGGGCATGCGACAAAGTTCTCCCTTTTACTACAGTCAGCGGCAGGAACGTTGCCCGCCCATAAGAATTTTGTTTTAAGTATTGAATGGCCGCTCGCGCATTTTGCTCTGTATCGACGATTATATGCTGAAGCGCCCCGCCAAGTGCCGTTTCCAGCGCTGTTTCATACTCTTTAGGGACGGTAACAAGCTCTGCGACTGCCCCTTCAATTCCTTGAAGCTTTTTGCCCCGTGCCTTTAAAACCTCTTTAACCCCTTGGAAAAATCCAGAAAAATCCTCTTCCATCTCTTCAAGCATTTCTTTTCTCGACTTGGCTTGCTGGAGAATTTGATAGGCTTGGTAGAGGGTTTTTTCCTGTTTTTGATAATGGGCCTTCACCGACTCTAGCTTTCGCTGCTGGTCACGAAAAGAGACAACCTGATTGGCCAGTTTTGCCTTTATTTCATCTAATGAGGCTTGAATCGTTATCTTCTTTTCGGTTGCTTTGTGCCGTTCCTCGAGATATTTCCCATTTTCCTCATCAAGTCTGACACTCTTTTTTTCTTGCTGCTCCAGCTGTTGAGTAATATATTTCAGCTCATTTTTTGCCCCTGCTTGGTCATTGAGCAATTCAATGTATTCACTTTTTAACGAATCAATTTTTTCCTCTATGTTTTCTGTGAATAATTGCAGCTTATCCTGCTTGTCCTTTAATTGAAGCTGCAAAGCTTTTGACTGTTCTCCTAATTCTTTTACTGCTGCCGCGTGGGTCTCCCGATTCTTTTGTAACTGGCTGATTTTTTCAGTTACTTCAAGAATGTTCTTTTCAAGTTGTTCCTTATTTTGCGAAGCGTTTTTCTTCCGCTCCTTTAATACTTCTTTTCTGCCCTCTATTTTTTCCAGTTCTTCACTCGCATGAAGCAATACATTTTGCAAATCGGAAATGGACTCATCAAGAGCGGTCACATGATCCCGAGTTTCTTCAATCATGGCTTCTTTCTTTTGAAGCTGTGCTGAAAGCTTAATTTCTTCCTGCTGATGGTCTTCCAGCTGCAATTTAAGCTTTTCCCACTTTTGATGCAGCTCCTCAATTTCATAAACAGTTAAAGCCACTTCAATTTTTTCGAGTTCTTCTTTTTTCTCTAAGAAGTCTTTTGCCATCGAAGCCTGTATTTTTAATGGCTCCACTTGACCTTCCAACTCATACAAAATGTCATTGACACGGTTTAAATTTTCTTGTGTCTCATTAAGCTTTGCTTCCGCTTTTTTCTTGCGGTTTTTATATTTCAATACACCCGCTGCTTCTTCAAAAATGGTTCTCCGTTCTTCCGGTTTGCTATTTAAGATTTCTTCAACCTTCCCTTGGCTGATGATCGAAAATGCTTCACGGCCAAGACCGGAATCCATGAATAAATCAATAATATCTTTAAGCCGGCACGACTGCTTATTGATAAAAAAATCACTGTCCCCAGAGCGGGATACCCGTCTGGTTACGCTAACTTCATTGTAGTCAATTGATAACCCTTGATCGAAATTATCCAATGTGAGAGTAACCTCAGCAAAATTTAGAGGTTTTCTCGAATCACTGCCGGCAAAAATAATGTCTTCCATTTTTGCCCCGCGAAGTGATTTTGCGGATTGTTCACCTAATACCCAGCGAATGGCATCGGTAATATTACTTTTACCACTTCCGTTTGGTCCAACCACTGCCGTTACTCCGGGTACAAAATCCACGCCGATGCGGTCAGCGAAAGATTTAAATCCAATAATGTCCAACCGCTTTAAAAACATTCCATATCCTCCCTGAGTGCATGTAAGCATGAATTTCTAGGTTGTTTTTGCTTTTAAAACCGCAAGCGCCATTTGGGCGGCGTGCTGTTCGGCTTCTTTTTTCGATTTTCCGGTACCTGTCCCAAGTTCTTCGCCATTTAAGGAAACTCTTGATACAAACTCCTTATTGTGGGCGGGTCCGATTTCCTGGAGCACCCGGTATTCGATGAGTCCTGTCGCATCCCTTTGAATTAATTCTTGGAGCTGGCTTTTATAATCCATCACATGAGAAAAAGCACCCGCATTGATTTTAGGAAATACGTTTTTTTCTAGAAATCCAATCACTGTTTCAAGCCCTTTGTCTAAATAAAGTGCACCGATAAAAGCTTCAAAAACATCCGCGAGCAAGGCAGGCCGCTCTCTGCCGCCCGTCATTTCCTCACCTTTGCCAAGTAAGATTAATTGACCAAAAGATAATTCATTGGCGAGTGTTACAAGTGATGGCTCACAAACGATCGCTGCGCGCAGTTTTGTTAATTCACCTTCACTCATCATCGGATACTTTTTAAATAGAAATTGAGAAACAGTGAGTTCCAAGACGGCATCCCCTAAAAATTCAAGCCTTTCATTATCTTCATAAGGCTTTCTGCGATGCTCATTCACATAGGATGAATGGGTAAAAGCTTGCTTAAGTAATTTTTCGTTTTCAAAATGAATATTATTTTTCTGCTGAAAATCTTTAAATTGATTTTCCTTTGCGCGATTATTTATTTCTTTTTCCTTACCGTTTTTGCGCATGAAAGTCTCCACCTTGCGTGTATTTTCCACAATTACCTGTTGATTTCCGCTCCACTAAGGAAAGCTTCCTAGAATAATCATCGCTGGGACAGGCTGATTTTTGCCTGTCACGAGGATGCTCGCTTCAATCAACATAGTTTTAGTTTAAAAAAACTTCGTAAAAAACGCAAAGAAACTTGACAGTCACATAGAACTGCCAAGCTTTTCCTTGCGAAAAAAGAGGATGTTCAAATGCATCCTCTTTTTGTTGTGAATCCAACGATTATTTCGTGCTATTTATGTAATTAACAGCATCACCAACAGTGCTAATTTTTTCAGCATCATCGTCAGAAATTTCCATATCGAACTCATCTTCCAATTCCATTACTAGTTCCACTACGTCAAGGGAATCAGCGCCAAGATCATCTTTAAAAGAAGCTTCAAGCTTAACTTGAGACTCGTCTACACCTAAACGGTCTACGATGATCTTCGTTACACGTTCTAAAACATCTGCCATGCTTGTTCACCTCCCCTCAAGCTATTATAGAGTATTTCATTAAAATAATAAATGTTAAATTATAAAAAACAACTACATTACCATACCGCCATCAATATGAAGCGTCTGTCCAGTCATATAAGAAGAATCATCCGAAGCAAGGAATGCCGTTACTTTCGCGATATCCTTAGGCTCCCCTAAACGGGCTAAAGGAATCTGCTTTAACATCTCTGCTTTTATCTCTTCCGTTAATTTATCAGTCATATCCGTTGTGATAAACCCGGGAGCAATCGCATTAACCGTGATATTTCGTGCGGCGAGCTCTTTTGCTGTTGTTTTTGTTAAACCGATGACTCCTGCTTTGGCAGCCACATAGTTTGCCTGGCCAGGGTTTCCGCTAACCCCTACAATCGATGCGATATTAATAATACGGCCTTCTCTTTGCTTCATCATTTGTCTTGTTACTGCCTTCGTGCAAAGGAAAACACCTTTAAGATTGATATTAATTACATCATCCCATTCATTTTCTTTCATTCTCATTAATAAATTATCCCTCGTAATCCCTGCATTATTAACGAGAATATCAAGCTTGCCGAAACGGTCAATCGTTTCTTTGACCATGGCGGTTACTTCCTCAGAGTTGGAGACATCACATTTTACTGTAAATGCGTCTCTGCCAAGCGCTTTAATTTCATCTACTACTTCATTTGCCTTTGCTTCACTGCCTGAAAAATTCACGGCCACATCTGCACCCTGCCTTGCCAATTCAAGTGCAATTTCCCGGCCGATTCCCCTTGACGCGCCTGTTACCAGGGCTGCTTTACCCGTTAAGTTCATTAATTTTCCTCCTTTAAAGCGTCCATTACAGCCTGGGCGCTTGCTTCATCTGAAACTGAGTAGGTTCTAACTGTTTTATTAATTTTTTTCACAAGCCCGGATAGTACCTTTCCAGGTCCAATTTCAATAAATGTATCAACACCAAGCTCAATCATTTTTTCAACAGAATCCTCCCATAATACTGGGGAATACAGCTGTTCAATTAATTTTTCTTTAATTTCAGGAGCATCGTTCATCGGCTCAGCAGTCACATTCGCGATCACTGGTATATTTGCATTTTGCATTTGAATACTATCTAAGACGTCCCGCAATTTTGCCGCGGCAGGCTTCATTAATTCAGAATGGAACGGTCCGCTCACCTCAAGTGGAATAACGCGTTTGGCTCCGGCTTCCTTCGCTTTGCCCCCAGCCATTTCAACTCCTTTTTTGGAGCCGGAAATAACGATTTGTCCAGGGCAGTTTAAATTGGCAAGTGAAACCGGAAAACCTGAATCATTTACTTCTTTTGTTACCTTCGCTAAGGAATCTCTGTCAAGGCCTAATACCGCCGACATCGAGCCTTCACCATTTGGAACAGCCGCTTCCATAAACTCACCGCGTTTGCGAACAGCAAAGACTCCTTCTTCAAAGGTTATAGCTCCCGATGCAACAAGTGCGGTGTATTCTCCAAGGCTATGGCCTGCAACATAATCAGCGGCAACGCCTGACTTTTTGAAAAAATCCAAGATTGCGATGGATGTTGTTAACAACGCAGGCTGTGCATTCACTGTTAACGTCAATTCCTCTTGCGGCCCTTCAAAAATAACTTTGCTTAATTGGCCATTTAACGTTTGATCTGCTTTTGAAAAATAAGCCATTACATCAGCATGCTGTTCTGCTAATTCTTTTCCCATCCCTACGGTTTGTGAACCTTGACCAGGAAATACGAACGCTATTTTACCCATGATTAAACACCTTCTTTTTTAGTTTCTTCCACTGTTTTCTTTATGAGGCCGACGACATCGTTTGCGGCCATTTCTCTCGTTTGGCGAATCGCACTAAAGATAGCTTGTGCATTGGAAGAGCCATGCGCCTTGATGACGGGTGCTTTTAAGCCAAAAAGTGCTGCTCCGCCATATTCCGAATAATCCATCGTTTTTTTCAATGTAACAAGGTTGGGTTTCAAGACAGCAGCTGCCAGTTTACTTTTTAGACTGCTCATTAGGGCAGTTTTTAACATTTTAAACATTGTCAGCGCCGTACCCTCAATCGTTTTTAACACCATATTGCCGGTAAAACCGTCCGTAACGACGACATCAGCTGCCCCTTCAAGCAGGTCGCGTGCCTCGACATTCCCGACAAAATTCAAAGGAGAGTCCTTTAAGAGTTCAAAGGAGGCCTTCGTTAATTCATTTCCCTTTTTTTCTTCTGTTCCAATATTCAATAGCCCCACTCTTGGTTTTTGGACGCCTCTTACCTTTTCACTATAAAGGGAACCCATAATCGCATATTGTAATAAATGCTCAGGCTTCGCATCTGCATTTGCCCCGACATCAAGTAGAAGAAAACCCTCTCCGCCAATCGTTGGCAGTGTAGGTGCAAGAGCCGGACGATCGATCCCTTCAATCCTGCCTACCACAAATAAACCTGCAGCCATTAATGCACCGGTGTTGCCGGCAGAAATACAGGCATTCGCATTGCCATCTGCCACCTGCTGTGCCGCAAGTACCATCGAGGCATTTTTCTTACGCCGGACCGCTCGAACAGGCTCATCTGTTCCAAGAATAATCTCTGTTGTATGAAGGATGGTAATTCGTTCTTCATTCGTTAAATGCTCTTTAATTTTGCTTTCGTCCCCTACAAGGGTAATATGTAAATCAGGAAATTCTTCTATGGCTTTCCTTGCTCCTATGACGACTTCTTTAGGGGCATGATCGCCGCCCATCGCATCGATAGCAATTTTCATTTTCGCTCATCCTTTATTGGTTTTTCGAACGGTACATCTCAAATTCACCTGTAAAAACCAACTCATTATTTACAAAACTTTTCACTTCGACCATCGTTCTGCCAAAATCACCATCAATGGTTAAAACTTTTGCCTTTGCAATCACCCGTTCATTTTGTTTGACAGAACGTTTAAATTGAATATTGGCTTTTGCAGTTAAAGCCAATTCATCATTAATGACAGCAACAGCAAGTGAATTCGCCTGGGCGAACAAATGATGACCACGGGCAATTCTGTTACGTTTGAAAACATGCTCGTCTTTCACATCTAAAATGGAAATAGCACTTTGGTCGAGATCAATATCAATAATTTCACCAATAATTTCTTCAATCGGTAAGGAACGAACTTCATCATCAAAGCGTTTTTCGGCCACATTTTTTATCCGTTCACGCAATTCGGGGATGGAAAGTTCGAGCCGGTCAAGCCGAATTGTCTGGACACTAACATGAAATTTATCAGCAAGCTCTTCATCCGTAATGAAAGGATTGTCTTTTATGGTAGCTGATAATAAATGTTGCCGCTCTTTTTTGCTTCTCTTCATGATTACCACACCGTCCGAGGTCTTATGACTAAGTACTAATAGTAGTATATAAGCAGAAAAAGCAGATTGCAAGAAATAATTGTTATGCCTGCAATCTGCTTTTCTTGATTATTATTCTTTTATCATGACTAGTTTAGTCCAGTTTTTCTCCCTCAAGGACGCCGGTTTCCTCGAGATGCCTTCTTAAGAATTCATACTCCGGAGCAGTCCAAAAGGCATCCGACTGAATCATTAAAGCTGCGTCCGCTCTTGCCGTTTCAAGTGCCCGATAATCATGAACCATATCTGCAACTTTAAATTCGGGAACACCGCTTTGTTTTTTTCCAAAAAAGTCCCCCGGGCCTCTTAGTTCCAAATCCTTTTCACTAAGAACAAAGCCATCGTTAGTTTCTGTCATAATTTTCATTCGTTCTTGTCCAACTTCCGACTTGGGGGCTGCGAGCAGGATACAATAGGACTGATCACTGCCCCTGCCGACACGTCCACGCAGCTGGTGCAGCTGGGAGAGGCCAAATCTTTCCGCATCATAAATGACCATCATCGTCGCATTGGGGACGTTTACTCCGACCTCGACAACCGTCGTCGAAACAAGAACTTGCACTTCATTGCTGCTAAAGGCCTTCATGACGGAATCCTTTTCATCTGAACTTAACCGGCCGTGCATTAATCCAACTTGAAACCGATTTTGAAAATAATGAACCAGCGTGGTATGAACATCAATGGCATTTTGCACATCAAGCTTTTCGGATTCTTCAATCAGCGGACAAATCACGTAGGCCTGATGCCCCTTTGTTAATTCTTTCTCGACAAACGCCAGGACCCGCTCAAGCATTTCCGGTTTTGCCCAATACGTTTCAATCGTTTTTCTGCCGGCGGGCATTTCATCGATCACCGATACGTCCATTTCTCCGAAAACCGTGATTGCCAATGTACGTGGAATGGGAGTTGCCGTCATAAATAAAACATCGGGATTCTCCCCTTTTTCCCGCAATACTCTCCGCTGCTCCACCCCAAAGCGATGCTGTTCATCAGTGATGACAAATCCCAATTTTTTAAATTCAACCTCATCCTGGATCAAGGCATGCGTACCAATTAATAAATCTACTTCGCCTTCCGCTAATTTCTGAAGGATTTCTCGTCTTCGTTTCCCTTTAACCGAACTGGTTAAAAGTTCTGTGTGGACGGACATAGGCTCCAATAATTCTTTTAGAGACTGCGCATGCTGCTCGGCCAATATCTCAGTTGGAACCATTAATGCCCCTTGATATCCGGCCGTAATACTGGCATATAAACCGATTGCCGCCACAACTGTTTTTCCTGAACCTACATCTCCTTGAAGAAGTCTGTTCATCCGAAGCGGCGATTTCAGATCGGCTAAAATATCATTGACCACCTTTTTTTGGGCATTTGTTAAAGGAAATGGCAGACTTTTAATGAATTCTTTTACTTTTTCTATTTTGTATTTTTGCATGATACCCGGGGATTGCTCGCGTTCAAATTTTCTTAATGCCTGCATTTTTAATTGGAATAAGAGAAATTCCTCATAAACAAATCTGCGTCTCGCATGTTTTACATCCTCTGCCGTTTGGGGAAAATGCATGATGTGCAGCGCATCGCGGCGGTTTAATAATTTGTACCTTGCTATTAGCGCGTGTGGAAGATTATCTTCTATGAAACTTCCATATTGCATAAAAGCAAGGTTAATAAATTTACGCATCCCTTTTGTCGTCATTTTTCCTCTGAGAGCATAAACAGGCTCAAAATCCTTCACTTTTGCGTAGGGTCCTGCCTGCATTTCATTCGCTGTGATCGTTTGCCGGTGGGCATCCCATTTACCGGTAACCGTTATGGTTTCATTCATCGCTATTTTATTTTTTAAATAGGGCTGATTGAAAAACACAACCTTAATTAAGTAACGGTCTACAAACAGACGTATGGTGATTTTGGATTTTTTCCTGCCATAATAGACAAGAGAAGGCTCACTGTGAACCTTCCCTTCAACCGTTATTTTTTCTTCATGCTGTACTTCGGAAAGCTCGCGGAGGCGGTAGTCTTCATATCGATAAGGGAAATATTCCAATAAATCGTGAATGGTAAAAATTTTCATCTCAGCAAACGTCTCAGCTGTTTCCTCGCCAATACCTTTAAGGACAGTAACAGACTGGTTTAGGTTTGAATTCACTTTTCTTTAAGCGGAATACCGAAGATTTTCGCCTCGAGCTCACGACCCGTCGGTGTAGCCGCCAACCCTCCCTGTGCTGTTTCTCTTAAGGCTGATGGCATTGACTGACCAATTTTATACATTGCATCAATGACTTCATCACATGGAATGCGGCTTGTTACACCGGCTAATGCCATATCAGCCGCAACCATTGCATTGGCCGCTCCCATTGCATTTCGTTTCACACATGGTACTTCGACAAGCCCTGCAACAGGATCACATACTAGTCCAAGCATATTTTTCAACGTAATGGCAAAGGCTTGGGCACATTGTTCCGGAGTTCCGCCTGCCATTTCGACGATGGCAGCTGCAGCCATCCCTGCGGCAGAACCTACTTCGGCTTGACAGCCGCCAGCAGCTCCGGATATGGAAGCATTATTAGCGACGACAAATCCAAACGCACCTGATGTAAATAAAAATGAAACCATTTGCTCTCTAGTAGGATTAAGCTTATGTTTTAATGCAAATAATGTTCCAGGAACAACACCAGCGGAACCTGCGGTAGGTGTTGCACAAATAGTCCCCATTGCAGCGTTCACTTCATTTGTTGCAACCGCTTTACTAACAGCGTCCAACACGGTTTCACCGGTTAAAAAGTTTCCCTTTTGGATATATGCTTGAAGTAATACAGCATCACCGCCGGTTAAACCGGAATGAGATTTTACACCTTTAATCCCGCGTTCAACAGCCTCTTCCATCACTCTTAAATTCCGGTCCATAAAGGCAAGTACTTCTTCTCTTGATCGGCCAGTGACTGAAACTTCTTGTTCAATCATGATGTCAGAGATTTTTTTATTTTGACTATTAGCAAGTTCTACAAGCTCTGCTACATTACGAAACATCAGAATTCCTCCTCATCGATGCTAATTAATCCACAATCTTTGTTGCTTTTAAAATATTCGGCAACTGTTCTAGTTCATCTATTAGTTTGTCCTCAATGTTTTGGTCTACTTCAATTGTCATAAGGGCAAGCTTTCCTTTTTCTTTACGGGAAACCTCCATATGACCGATATTAATTTCGTATTTTGCAAGCGTGTTGGCTACACTGGCAATTGTTCCAAAACGGTCATTATGAACCACTAATAGGGCAGGATGGTTTCCGGATAATTTCAATTCAAAGCCATTAAGCTCTGTCACTTCAATTTTTCCGCCGCCAATGGAGATTCCCACCAATTCAAGCTCTCCATTATGGTCACCGATAATCACCCTTGCCGTGTTTGGGTGGTCTGTAATGGCATCTTCTTCAATAAAGCGTATTTTTATGCCTTTTTCTTTGGCAATATCGAGAGCATTTATAATCCGTTTATCATCTGTATCAAAATCCAATAACCCGCCGACAATTGCTACATCTGTCCCATGACCTTTGTATGTTTTTGCAAATGAACCGTATAAAGAAATATTGGCCCATTTTGGTTCTCTGCCGAATAAGCTTCTTGCCACGCGGCCAATTCTCGCAGCCCCGGCAGTATGGGAACTAGATGGTCCAATCATTACCGGTCCAATTATATCAAACACGCTTCTATACTTCACATGTATCTCTCCCTTTGCAAGCGATCTTTAAAAGGTAAAATAATATTAATAAAAAAATAAGAAGGGTAACCCCTCCTTATTTTAGCTGTTCCTTATTCAATTGAAAAGATAAAAGAATATAATGGTTGCTCGCCGTTGTGAAGTTCAACTTCCAAATCTGGATAATTTTCTTGAGCATACTCAGAAAGAGCCTCTACATCAGCCTCTGCCACATCTTCTCCGTATATAATCGTTAAGATTTCCGAATCTTCAGCCAGCATCTTGGCAAGCAGATCCTGTGCCGCAATTACCTTATTTTTATTTTTTACAATAATTTTTCCTTCCGCAATCCCCATAAAATCATCTTTTTGGATATCGATTCCATCAATATGGGTATCACGAACGGCATAGGTAATTTGTCCGGTTTTCACATTCTGCAACGCTTCGGTCATTGCCGATTTATTTGATTGGGCATCACTGGCAGAATTAAAGGCTAATAAGGCAGATAGACCTTGTGGGACGGTTTTGGATGGAATCACAAACACTTCTGCTTCAGCCACTTCTGCTGCTTGTTCCGCTGCCATAATAATATTTTTATTATTTGGCAAAATAAAAACCTTTTTCGCATGCACATCATTAATTGCTCTTACGATATCCTCCGTACTGGGATTCATCGTCTGGCCGCCTTCAATCACCGCATGGGCTCCAATGCTTTTAAATAAATCCGCAATACCTGCTCCCATGGTTACAGAAACAACACCATATTCCAATTGTTCTTTTGACTTCTCCACTTTTCCGCTAACAAGAGGTGTATGGGTTTCGCCAACAATATTGGAGTGCTGCTGGCGCATATTTTCAATCTTCATATTGATTAACCCGCCATATCGCTGCCCGTAGCTTAACACATCACCGGGATGTTCCGAATGAATATGCACCTTTACTACATCTTCATCGGCAATCACAAGAAGGGAATCACCAAATTTACTCAAATCATTCCGGAATGTTTCCTCATTAAAGGGCTGCTTGGCTGTTTTTTCCTTTTCAAACTTGACCATAAATTCGGTGCAATAGCCAAACACAATATCCTCGGTATTCATATGGCTTTGCACACTTTTGTGATGTTCAGCACTTACCAGCTCATTCATTGTTGGCATGAAAGTTGGTGAATCTGGCAATTGTTCCCCTTTTAATTCCGCTAAAAATCCTTCATAAACGAAAACAAGACCTTGGCCGCCGCTGTCAACAACGCCCACTTCCTTTAAAACCGGAAGTAAATCTGGAGTTCGTTTAAGTGAAGCTTTAGCTTCCAGTAAGACCTCTTCCATAATTTCAATAATATTATCAGTTCTTTCGGCAGCCTGAACGCCCTTCTTAGCGGAATCTTTGGCAACTGTAAGGATTGTCCCTTCAACCGGTTTCATGACCGCTTTATAAGCAGTTTCTACGCCCGTTTCAAGTGCTTGAGCAAAATCCTTCCCCGTAATGGCCGATTTGGCCTCGACTGCCTTTGAGAAACCACGGAATAATTGGGACAGAATAACCCCCGAATTTCCGCGTGCTCCCATTAAAAGGCCTTTAGATAAAGCCATTCCGACCTTACCTATATGCTCTTGGACATTACTTCTAACTTCCTTGGCCCCGGAGGTCATCGATAAGTTCATATTTGTTCCAGTATCACCATCGGGCACAGGAAAAACGTTTAAGGCATCAACCATTTTTGCATTCGCTGATAGATGATTTGCTCCTTGGATCACCATCTCTGCAAAACGTTTTCCATCTAAAGATGTAATTGACACTAACTTTCCTCCTCCACTAGAGGTTCGTTACACGAACTTAAGGGTTCGTCACACGAACACCCTGAACGTAAATATTTACCGAGTCAACAGCAAGTCCAACAGTCTTGTCGAGGGTGTATTTCACCTTAGATTGAACGTTATGGGCAACCTCGGAAATTTTCGTTCCATAGCTAACAATTATATACATATCAATATGTACTTCCTCATCTTCTTGACGAACAATGATTCCACGAGTAAAATTTTCTCTTCTTAAAATTTCTGTAAAGCCGTCTTTTATTTGGTTTTTTGAGGCCATGCCGACAATTCCATAGCAATCGATAGCGGCTCCTCCGGCGATGGTAGCGATTACTTCATTTGAAATATCAATTTGTCCGTATTTCGTTTTTAATTCAATGGACATGAATCGTTCCCCCTCCTGTAAAAATGCTCCTTGACTACAGTCATTTTACTATAGTCACTGTAAATTGGAAAGTATGACTTGCCTAATTTTGGTTGTCAAGGTTTTTTTCTTGAAAGGTTTGTTTACAACTATTGCATTCAGCAAGTTTGTATGATAAATTATTAAGGTATCTTTTGAGCAGAAAATATGGCCATGCCATTTTTCTTAACCAGATGGCACCATCTGATTAAATGAAATGCTTTATAAAGCTTTTGGTAGTTAAGGAGGGAAATCATTATGCCACGTAAATGTGTTGTAACTGGAAAGAAAACTACAACTGGTAATGCACGTTCTCACGCTATGAACGCTAATAAGCGCACATGGGGTGCTAACCTACAAAAAGTACGTATTCTTGTTGACGGAAAACCAAAACGTGTTTGGGTTTCTGCAAGAGCGTTAAGATCTGGTAAAGTAGAACGCGTTTAATAATAAGAAAGAGCATCCTTTTGGGTGCTCTTTCTTTTTTATCCTTCCCACAGACACCAAAAATAAAAGCACCTGAGTAATCAGGTGCTTAAATGAACATGCCTATTCGTTTTTCTTAAAAGCCCCAATCATCGCTCGGACAAGCCCGCCCAAAAATTTCGGCAGTTTAATCGTATAAAATTTCATACTGTCCCTCCTCAAATCTACACATCTCTTTTTCATAAATCCTTACCATATTATTCAAAGGAATAAAATCAGTACCATATTAATCATGACTTCTTATCACTATTAATATGCCTTCTGAAAATGAAAAAGTACCATAATCACTAATAAGTTCGTTACTAATACATAGTGTGGACCCAAGTGAAATATGACGATTTTTCAATGGATATTTAAAGCCGTCAAGTGTAAGATTTGAGATATTTTCTGTTGCAGAGACAAAGGAAATATACTTTTTTGCCGGGATTTTTTTAATTTGATAACAGCCTGGCCCTTTTACAAATAGATGATTTTGCCTGTCAATGATGATAATTTCAGGCAGATCATTTGTCTGCAAAGCGTGAATTAATAATTGGACATTACCAAATAAATGATCAAGCCTTCCACCTGTAGCACCAAATATTTGAATGGTGTCCGGATTTTGGCTGATAGCCCATTGAAGGGCAAGCTCAAGGTCCGTCTCATCCTTTTCCGGCTTGAATCGCTTTAGTTCCTTTACCATGTTTTCAATTTCTGCTAACTCTTCATGATTAACCGAATCAAAATCACCAAAGGCAATCCTCGGCAAAATATTTTTTTTTAACAAATGATAGACACCGCGGTCGACTCCAACCCAAATGCTTCCATCAGATAAATACGGATGAAGATCAGGAAGATTCTCTAAAGGGCCGCCTGCCATGATATTGATATTCATTTTTATCCTCTTATTAATGAAATGGCCTTCGCATAATCTTCTTCATTATAGATGGCAGAACCGGCAACCAGAACCGTTGCGCCTGCTTCCATGCACAGCTTTGCTGTTTCCGGATTGACACCGCCGTCAATTTCGATTTCAACGGCAACTCCCTTTTCGTCTGCCATTTCTTTTACTTTTCGTATTTTCGGGAGGACTTCAGAAATAAATTTTTGTCCTCCAAATCCAGGGTTAACCGACATTAACAACACCATATCAACATCTCCAATGATATGCTCAATGGATGTAACCGGCGTTGCCGGGTTTAATACGACGCCAGCTTTCACGCCGAAAGATTTAATATGATGAATGGTCCGGTGGAGATGCCGGCAGGCTTCCACATGAACGGTGATATAATCAGCGCCTGCTTTGGCAAACGCTTCTATATATTGGTCAGGATTTTCAATCATCAGATGTACATCAAGCGGCAGCTTGGTAATTGGGCGTACAGCCTCAACAATCAGAGGCCCAATTGTAATATTTGGAACAAAGTGTCCATCCATCACATCGATATGGATATAGTCGGCTCCTCCTTTTTCAACTGCTAAAATCTCTTCCCCCAATTTGGAGAAATTAGCTGAAAGGATGGAAGGCGCAATTTTTACCATGATTAATACCTCGGCTTTCTCTCTTTTATTTCTTGTAAAAATTCCAAATAATGCTCATAACGGTTTGTTGGGATTTCTCCTTTTTCAACAGCAGCTTTCACAGCACATTTTGGCTCGCTCACATGCAAACAACCGCGAAATTTACATTCCTCGCTCGCTTTTCTAAGCTCAGGGAAGCAAAAAGCTAAATTCTCAGTATCAATATTTGTAAATTCTAAGGAGCTAAAGCCTGGTGTGTCAGCAACAAGACCATTGCCAATTTTAATTAACTCTACATGGCGTGTCGTATGCTTTCCTCTTCCAAGGTGGGCCGATATATCATTTGTTTTTAAATCAAGGTCCGGCCGTAATACATTTAATAAGGATGATTTTCCTACGCCAGATTGACCAGCAAAGACAGAGATTTTATTTTCAATATGCGGGTTCAATTGTTCGATACCCGCTTCTGTCTCTGATGATGTAAGGATGACCTCATAGCCGGCTGATTTGTATTGCTCAGCATATTGAATGACCGCTTGCTGCTCATCTTTATTGGTTAAATCCATTTTTGTAATACAAATAAGCGGCTGGACATGATTAAATTCAACCAAAACAAGAAATCGGTCTAATAGAGCAGGACTAAAATCAGGTTCGACAGCGGAAAAAACAAGAATGGCTTGATCGACGTTTGCAATCGGCGGTCTAATCAATTCATTTTTTCTTGGCTTTACCTCCAGAATATATCCTTCAGACTCATGGTCAGCCTGAAAAACAACCTCATCCCCAACAAGAGGGGTAATTTTATTCTTGCGAAAAACCCCTCTGCCGCGACATTGAATCAGTTCATCATTATAAAGCACATAATAAAACCCGCTTAATGCTTTGACAATTTTCCCTTCAGGCATAGCTACACTCCTTGCTTTTTTCTAACCAAATGAATTTACCCTTATCAGCACTCACTGGCAAGAATAAAACAGTCCAAACAAGGCTTTTATTCCGCAGCATCGTAGTTAATCGACTCATCGATAATGACCTTATTATCACGCATCACCTTATATTCCGCTTTTTTACCTGATTGAATAGTAAGTTCAATCCGCCGCTTTATTGTATCTGTGATCAGAAATGAATCTGTCGGTTCTAACACACTATGATTCATATCTTCAATCAAAATTTGAACCTGCTGTGGTTGGCCTGGTTCTGTTGGTTCATAAGGAATGGTTATTTCCTTGACGATCGTCTTAGGCGGTTTTTCCTCTTTCCCTTTGGATATAACCAGTTTAACCTTGTCGCCTTTTGCCATTTCCGTTCCAGGTGCAGGTGATTGCGAGATGACCATTCCAGCAGGAACCGTATCATCGTATTTTTGTTGAGAAGTATCTATTGTAAACCCCATAGATTCCGCATAATCTTGTGCGGCTTTTAAATTGTACTCGGTTAAGTCTTTTAAAGGGAATTTTTCGACTCCTTTACTAACCTGAAACTCAAGAACAGTATCTTCAGGAACAATATTTTCTCCACTAGTTGGTGTTTGACTAATAATGGTACCTGGCGGACTGTCATCATACACATCATTTCTGATAATATCTTTAAAGTTTCTACTTTCCAATAGACTTATGACATCATCAAATTGTCGTCCTGTGTAATCGGATAGTTCATATTTTTCTTTCCCCGCACTCACATAGATCGTAATTTTTGCATTTTCTTTTACTGTACTATCAGCCTCGGGATCCGTCTTAATCACTTTTCCTTCGGCGATATTTTCATCGTTTATTTCAATTTTATCGCCTGCCTGAAGTCCGGCAAGACGGAGCTTTGAAATCGCATCATCCACATTCATTCCACTGACATCTGGAATTTGAATGTCTTTTGATGCTAACAAACCTGGTAAAACAGTGATAGTAAAAATACCTAGAATTGCAAGAATAATAAAGGTTGTAATCAAAATAATAGGCCATTTTTTGCGTTTTTTCTTAATATTTTGCTCTTTTGCATTCTTTGCAGGAGTCTCTTTGCCATTACCTGCAGTTTTTTCACTGCTAAAATTCAGCGTTTCATCAAGGTTTTGATGAGGGCGTTCATTCGTAATGACCGGAATCGCCTTTGTTGCATCCTCATCAATTGGAATCACAAACTTAGGTTCATTAAGCCTCTCGGAATTTAGGGCTGTTCTTAAATCCTCTTCCATTTCATCCACACTGTTATACCGATGAAATGAATCTTTTGCTGTTGCTTTTAAAACAATATTTTCAACACTTTGCGGAATGTTAGGATTCCATCTTCTAACTGAAGGGGTTTCAGATTGAAGATGCTTTAAAGCAATCGATACTGCTGATTCTCCAGAAAATGGCAGCCTTCCTGTCAGCAACTCAAACAAGACAATACCTAAAGAATAAATATCCGATTTCCGGTTTGCCATTCCACCTCTTGCTTGTTCTGGTGATAAATAATGAACAGATCCTAAAACGGAATTCGTTTGGGTAATACTTGTTGCACTCAAAGCCATTGCAATACCAAAATCGGTGATTTTTACATTCCCTTCTCGATCAATTAAGATGTTTTGCGGTTTAATATCCCGATGGATAATATGATTTTGATGGGCATGTGTGATGGCGGAAGTCAACTGCTTCATTATGTCAAGTGCTGCTTCAACACGAAGTGGTGAGTGCCCTTGTATGTATTGTTTTAATGTCTGGCCATTTACATATTCCATGACAATATAATAGATAGAATCTTCTTCACCGACATCATAAATACTAACAATATTGGGATGGGCAAGACTTGTAGCTGATTGTGCTTCTCTGTGAAAGCGGCGAATAAATTCCTCGTCATTGGCAAAATCAAGACGGAGCATTTTAACAGCAACATCTCTGTCTAAAATCATATCATGTGCCAAATAGACATTTGCCATTCCGCCTCCGCCAATCATTTCAAGAATTTTATAGCGGTCGCTTATTCTTTTCCCAATAATCACTTAATCACCCTCTTTCATTTTCATCATCAAAAGCTACTATGATTAGGGTGATATTATCTTCTCCACCATTTTCATTTGCCAAATCTATAAATGTTGAAGCCTTCTGTTCAAGTGTTTCATCATTTTGAAGGATTTGCAGCATTTCCTGCTCATTCACCTTATTAGATAACCCATCGGAACATAATAAGAGGAAATCTCCTTCTTCAAACATGATCGTTTTAATATCAATTTTTACATTTTGTTCCGTACCTAATGCTCGTAAAATAACATTTTTCCTTGGGTGATGCTCAGCATCCTCCCTCGAGATTTGCCCTGTCCGGACTAATTCATTTACAAGCGTGTGGTCTTCTGTCAGCTGCTGAAATCCTGCATCATTTAAAATATAACAACGGCTGTCACCCACATGTGCAATGGTTGTAAAACGATCGGTTGCAATCACAGCCTCGATCGTTGTTCCCATTCCTTCACACTCGGGGTTATTGTGAGAATGATCAAACAGCAAACTATTGACTTGAGAAATATGGCTTTGAAGCCACTGTTCCGCCTGGTCTGCTGTTTGAATCCCTTCCGAGTGCTCCCACATTTCCTTTAAGTGTATGACAGTCATTTCGCTTGCCACATCACCAGCCAGGTGTCCGCCCATACCATCTGCGACAATGGCTAGTCGATGCCCCTGTCGGTTTACAAAAGTTCCACCGTTATCTTCATTATTCTGGCGTATCCTACCTTGGTCCGTTTTAAAAACAGCTTTCAATGCTGTCACCTCGTCTCCTCTTTTCGCTCCTTTGCACGAAGCTGCCCGCATGCTGCATCAATATCATGACCGTGCTCTCGGCGAATTGTCACATTTATACCGCGATTTTTTAAAGCTTTTTCAAAAGCAAAAATTTTGTCTCTTGGTGTACGAACGTAATCCCGCTCAGGGACATAGTTTACAGGTATTAAATTCACATGGCATTTGATCCCTTTTAAAAGTGCTGCCAATTCTTCAGCATGTTCGACCGTATCATTCACACCGCCAAAAAGACCATATTCAAAGCTGATTCTGCGCCCTGTCTTATCGATATAATATCGCACTGCTTTCATTAAGTCATCAAGTTTATATGCTTTATTAATCGGCATTAATTTAGAACGTAATTCAGTATTTGGAGCATGAAGGGAAATCGCAAAATTAATTTGTGTATTTTCATCGGCAAATTGATAAATTTTTGGAACAATCCCGCTTGTTGAAACGGTGATATGACGTGCACCAATGTTCAAGCCCTTTTCATGGTTGATGATTTTTAAAAACGACAACATATTGTCATAATTATCAAACGGCTCGCCAATCCCCATAATAACAACAGAACTAACCCGTTCATCCGTTTCATCCAGAGCTTGCTGCACTGTGACAACTTGGGAAACAATCTCTCCCGCTTCCAAATGCCTTTTTAATCCGCCAAGCGTGGAAGCACAGAAAGTACAGCCAATCCGACAGCCTACCTGAGTAGTGACACACACGGAATTTCCATATTCATGCCGCATTAACACTGTTTCAATGGAATACCCATCATGAAGCTCAAAGAGAAATTTAATGGTGCCATCTGAAGAGGTTTGTTTGATTACCGTTTTTAATGTTGTCAGGACAAAATGACTTGACAGCAGATCTCTTACTCCCTTTGACAGGTTACTCATTTCAGAAAAAGAGGAAATCCTTTTTTTATATAGCCAATCAAAAATTTGCTCGGCACGGAAAGGCTTTTCACCATTTTCTGATAACCAGTCCTTTAATTCATGGAGCTGAAGGGAATAAATAGATTTTTTATCTGTTTCTGATGTTGGTTGTACTGTGGTTGTTGTAATTTGTTCCACTTGTTATACCTTCTTTCTTAGAGCTGCAAAATAAAATCCGTCCGATCCGAAATCCTGTGGCATAATTTGAAGGTCAAACCCCGTGATTAGCGGCTGAATGGCTTCAGGCATTCGTTCTTTTAACGTGAAATCTTTCTCAAATTGAGGATTTTCTTCTAAAAATGTTTTGACTTGGGCTTCGTTCTCGGCTTTATCGACTGTACAGGTACTGTAAACTAGCATTCCACCTTTTTTCACCAAAGGGGAAACGGATTTTAACAAATTTTGTTGAATCCTGCTTAATTGTTCGATATCTTCAGGCTTTTTCGTGTATTTTATATCAGGCTTTCTTCTCATTACTCCAAGGCCCGAGCATGGGGCATCAAGCAGGACTCTGTCAAAGCTTTCAGCTTGAAAATGCTCTTCCGCTTTTCTTGAATCCATGGCGATTGTTTTGATATTCCCCAAACCAAGTCTGGCGTCATTTTGATTAATTAATTTCACTTTATGCTCATGTAAATCCAGGGAGATTACGACCCCGGTTCTTTTCAACTTCTCCGCAATATGAGTAGTTTTCCCTCCCGGAGCAGCACATGCATCGAGTATCTTTTCATTTTGCTGGACACCTAGAGCGTAGCCAACCAGCATGGAGCTTTCGTCCTGAATGGTGATCAAGCCTTTTTGAAAGGCTCTGGAATAAGCCAAGTTTCCTTTCAGCGATCGAATCGCCTCAGGAATCACCGGACTCTTTTCGATTTGGTAGCCTTCCTCTTCTAAGTCCTCCATACATTCACGAACGGATGTTTTCGTTAAATTAACTCGGGCTGTCTGCAAAGGAGCAGTCAGGTTATGCTCACACATTTCTTTTGTTTTTTCAAGGCCAAATTGCTCAACCCATCTCGCAACAAGCCATTTAGGATGACTTGTTTCAAGAGATAATCTCTCAATCGGATCTTCAATCTCCATAAAAGACGGAAGTCCCTCTCTTTGTATGGTCCGGAGCACACCATTCACTAAGGATGCAATCCCTTTATGCCCCCGTTTTTTGGCGATTTCTACTGCTTCATAAATCGCTGCTCGGTCAGGTATTTTGTCCAGATAAACCATTTGATAAATAGTAATCCTTAATAGCTGCAAAACCCAATTCTCTAATTTATTTTTGTTTTTAATGAAAGGATTTAAATAGTAATCAAGCGCCATTTTTCTTTGGATCGTTCCATAGGTTAATTCCGTTAATAACCCAATATCTATAGAAGGCAATTCATTTTTCTCGATGGTACTATTCAATAATAAATTGCTGTAGGACTGGTTTTTCTCAATGGCTGTCAGTAAATCCATCGCAGCTTCCCGAACGTTTTTTCGTTTTGATGTCATATTAATCTCCCAGCTTGGTGCCTATTAAAATTTTCGCCCCTGAGCCTCTGAAAAACTCCTCACTTGTCATTTTCGTTTTTCCTGAGGGCTGAAGCTCCTTGATCCGAATGGCTGTTTCATTTCCAGTCGCTACAACCATCCCCTCGGATTCATTTTTTATGATGGTGCCAGGCACTTTATCCACTAAAGCGGAAACCTTTTCTGCCTGCCAGATTTTTAATACTTGACCATCCATAGTAGTAAATGCAACCGGCCATGGATTAAGACCGCGGACATGGTTATAGATTTCCTCTCCCGTTTTGGACCAATCAATTTTTTCCTGTTCTCGTTTTATGTTGGAAGCAAATGTTGCTTCTTGATCATTTTGTGCGATCGGAGTAAGCTTCCCTGCCAAGAGCTCCGGCAAAGTTTCCGATAACAAGTCTGACCCAGCCTTGCTTAACTTTTCATGAAGGGTTCCTACGTTATCTGTTTCGGTAATCGGTACTTCTACTTGTGTTAAAATATCGCCGGCATCTAATTTTTCTGCCATATACATGATGGTAATACCCGTTTTATCTTTACCTTGAATGATGGCATAATGAATGGGTGCACCACCGCGGAGTTCCGGAAGGAGAGATGCATGGACATTAATACAGCCATATGTAGGGGCAGCTAATAATTCATTTGGCAATATTTGCCCAAACGCAGCCGTTATAATTAAATCTGGCTTTAATGCGAGGATTTTATCCAGCTCTTCCGGTTCGCGAATCTTTTCCGGCTGAAAGACTGGTATTCCATATTTTAAGGCTTCTACCTTAACAGGCGGAGGGGTCAACACCTTTTTCCTCCCCACCGGGCGATCCGGCTGGGTTACCACACCAACCACTTTATAGCCCTCCTCAATCACGCGCCGAAGCACAGGCACTGAAAAATCAGGGGTGCCCATAAAAACAATTCTTGTCATTCACTTTCTACTCCTTTTAACTCATCTTCTTCGAGATAGCGGATTACTTTTGAGGTAAACAAAATCCCGTCAAGATGATCCATTTCATGCTGAATTGCCCGTGCAAGGAACCCTTCAGCTTCCAGGGAATATTTCCTGCCTTTTCTGTCCAATGCTTCAATTTTTACAAAATTGGGGCGCTTGACCTCCCCATAAAGTCCTGGAAAACTAAGGCAGCCCTCCGGATCTATCTGTTCACCTGAGGTGGTTAAGATCCTCGGGTTAATCATCTCTATCGTCCCGGATTCATCATCTATATCCACAATGGCCACGCGCATGTCTAATCCAATTTGCGGGGCGGCCAGTCCAACTCCATCATATTCGATCATCGTTTCATACATGTCATCAAGGATTTTCCCGAGCTTCCGGTCAAATTTTGTCACTTCCTTGCAGGGTACTTCAAGTATTTCTGCAGGGTAAAAAACAACTTTTTTAATCGCCAAATTTCTTCCTCCATACTTTTGCTTTTCTTCTTATTTTCACCAAAAAATTTTAATGATAACCTTTCATGCCATTGAAATCAAGAGATTACATTAAAATGAACGGATTGACATCAATCGATACTTGCAATCCGCTTGTTGAATCCTTTTGATAGTTATCAAGAATGGCTTTCAACGTCTTCGTAAGCTCTGGTTCCCGCTTGTATTTTATCAAACATTGGTATCGATATCTATTATTGATCCGCGGAATCGGCGAGGCTGCAGGTCCAAGGACAACCGTACGGTCCGAGAGCTTGGAACGGATGAAACCGGCAATTTTTTCGGTTATTGAAACGGCTGTCATGAGCTGTTCGTGGCTGACCGTTATTAATGAAAGATAATAAAACGGCGGATAGTGATGCAATTTTCTTACCATCATTTCATGCTGATAAAAAAGATCAAAATTTTGTGTGGCACTAAGCTCTACACTGTAATGCTCAGGGGTGTAGGTCTGGATAATCACCTCGCCGGGCAATTGGTGCCTTCCAGCTCTCCCGCTCACTTGTGTCAACAGTTGAAAGGTTTTTTCCGATGCGCGGAAATCAGGCAAATGCAGCATGGTATCCGCTGAAAGGACACCCACCAGAGTGATATTGGGAAAGTCTAATCCCTTGGCAATCATTTGTGTCCCTAAAAGGATATCAGCTTTTCCATCTTGAAAATCCTTTAATAATTTTTCATGGGATCCTTTTCTTCCTGTTGTATCCACATCCATTCGAATAACCCTGGCATGCGGCAGCACTTTGCCCAGTTCATCCTCAACCTTTTGCGTACCCGTGCCAAAATACCGGATATGTTCACTGCCACATTCCGGGCACTCTTTTGGCACATAATTTTCATAAGTGCAATAATGACATTTCATGCGCTCACTCACTCGATGGTACGTTAAGGAAATATCGCAATTTGGGCAGTTTACGACATAACCGCAGTCCCTGCACATCACGAACGAGGAATGTCCGCGTTTGTTTAAAAATAAGACAGATTGTTCCTTTTTCTCCAGTCGGTTTTGCAGTTTTTCAAAAAGCTTCCGCGAAAACATGGAGCGATTTCCTTCACGAAGCTCCTCACGCATATCAATGATATCGACTGCAGGAAGCTCGCGATTATTCATCCTGCTTGGAAGCGATAATAGCTGATAAACCTTTTTCTGAGCTCTGGCAAAGGACTCAAGCGACGGAGTGGCACTCCCCAAAACAACTGGGCAGCTGTAAGTTTTCGCCCTTTCGATCGCTACATCCCTAGCGTGATAGCGCGGCATCTCTTCCTGCTTATAGCTAGTTTCATGCTCCTCATCGATAATAATGATTCCTAAATTTTCAAAAGGAGCAAAAATGGCCGACCTTGCCCCGACAACCACTTTTACTTCCTTTCGTTGTATTTTCCGCCATTCATCGTATTTTTCACCAGCTGATAAGCCGCTGTGCAAAACGGCAACTAAATCGCCAAATCTTCCTTTAAAACGATTCACCATTTGCGGTGTCAAGGCAATCTCCGGAACAAGAACGATCGCTTCCCGCCCTTTTTCAAGGCAATCTTGAATCGACTGTAAGTATATTTCTGTTTTTCCGCTTCCTGTCACACCATATAATAAGAATACTTCATGATGGTTCTCTTCGATGGAGGCAAGGATCGGCTGGATGGCTTTTTCCTGAGCATCCGTTAAGGCAAGCGCATGAGTTCGTTCAAAAATGCGATGTTCAAAGGGATCGCGGTAGACTTCCATTTCCTGCACGGATAGGATCTTTTTTTCAACAAGTGCTTTGATTGCACCTGAAGAAATATTTAAATCTGCTTGCAGCTGCCTTAATTCAATTTCTTGATAATGTTCAACGAAATAATTCAAAACAGCCTTTTGCTTTTCTGCCCTTGCCGGCCACTTTTTCAGCTCCTCTTTCAAGTCGAGAAGAGCGATTCGCGGCCGTATGGTTTTCAAATGCTTTTTTTTCACCTTTTCCTTAACAGAATAGAGAACTTCCAGGTTGCCCTTATAGGCTTCCCGCTGCAGCAAAGGAACAAGTCCATGTTCTAATGCTGTCTCCCATGGAATCGTTTCTTCCTGTTGAAAAAACGCTTGAAGCTTGGGAGGCAGGTCCAGGAGGTTAACCCCGACCCCCACCTTGACAGACTTTTCATATTTTGCTTTTAAGGCTGCCGGAAGCATGGCCTGATAGGCTGCGATTTTAAAACAAAGCGTATGCTCTGTCAGCCAATTCGAAAGCTTTAATAATTCCTGATTAAGGACGGGCTCAAGATCCATTGGCTCGGTTATTTCTCTTAATTTCGCAAACTCGGAATGTTCCTTTATTTCTGTGACAAACCCTTGGATTTTTCTTGGTCCAAACGGTACGATTACCCTCATACCCGGCTGAATTGTTTCGTGCCATTGATCTGGTATCAGATAATCAAAGGCCTTGTCCGTTTGTTTAGCGGGGACATCAACGATTACACTAGCAATTTTCATTATCAGCCGTGTCCTTTAATAGCAAGGTAATTTCCTGAATAATTTTTTCTGCAACTGCTTGTTTTGACATAAGCGGTAGTTCGGAAACTTCGCCATTTCGTTTAAAGAGGGTAACAATATTCGTATCTGTCCCAAACCCTGCTCCCTCTGCCTTCACATTGTTCGCAACAATCATATCCGCATTTTTGGCATATAATTTCTTTCGCGCATATTCCGCAATATGATCTGTTTCAGCAGCAAACCCAACAAGAATTTGATGTTTCTTTTGAGTCCCAAGCTCTAACAAAATATCTTTCGTTCTTTCCAATTCAATGGAGAGGTCGCCAGGCTGTTTCTTTACTTTATGATCATGTGCATGTTTGGGACGATAATCTGCAACTGCGGCTGTCTTGATCACCACATCTGCTGTGGGAAAATAAGAAAATACGGACTCGTACATTTCGGCAGCACTTTCGACTTTCACCACTTTCACTCCAGCAGGGTTTGGGAGGGATACAGGACCAGAAATGAGAACCACGTCAGCCCCCTGTTTTTTTGCCTGCTCTGCTAGGCAAAAGCCCATTTTTCCAGAGGAATGATTGGATATAAAGCGGACTGGATCAATTTTTTCTCTGGTGGGGCCAGCCGTAATAACCACTGTTTTCCCACTTAGCGGCAAACCTTCTCTATTGAAATAACCTTGTGCTAACTCGACGATTTTCTCCGGCTCTTCCAGCCTTCCTTTGCCAATATAACCGCAGGCAAGATAGCCTTCACTTGGTTCAATAAATTGATAGCCGTATTCAGCTAAAATCGAAATGTTCTTCTTCACCGCGGGATGTTCATACATATGGACATTCATGGCAGGGGCAATCCAAACGGGTGCAGTCGTTGCCAGAAGGGTAGTTAAAACCATATTGTCAGCAATCCCCCCGGCTAGTTTGGCAATTGTATTGGCCGTCGCTGGGGCAACTAAAATGAGATCCGCCCAGTCGGCAAGATCGATATGGGCAATCACACTTGGATTTTTTTCTTCAAAGGTATCCGTGTATACTTCATTGCGGGATAGTGCTTGAAAGGTTAATGGGGTAACAAATTTTGCAGCAGAGTCGCTTAAGATTACTTTCACTTGTGCTCCTGCCTGTACAAGCTTACTTGTCAATGCGGCTGCTTTATAGACGGCAATACCGCCTGTTACACATAATAATATTTTCTTATCCTTTACCATCATCGAACCCTCACTTTTTTCACCAAAAATCTACTATTCATTATGCTGGAAAATAATTATTTTTTCATCTTTTTCTTCTTTTTAAAATAATTCTCGGTTAAACTTATTTGTTGATTGTAGTGAAGGGCGGGCGGTGAGCCTCCTCGGCGCCTAAGCGCCTGTGGGGTCTCACCTGTCCCGCTGCTCCCGCAGGAGTCGAGCGCCCTCCTCTCCAATCAACTGTTGTAAAAAATCAACATTCGCCATTAACACAGCCTAAAATAAAAAAGGCTGACACATAGGAATTCCTTGTTGTCAGGCCTTTGATCAACTTGATGGTTTTGAGCAAGGCTTATTCAGCATGAGCCTCTGCTTTTTTAGAAATGCGATAGGTTAGCTCGCCGCTATAAATCTCTTCCAATGCTTTTCCAACATATTTATAAGAGACGTACTTCGGTAATCTTTCATCTTTTGCCTGTGACATAGCACGGGCGCGTTTAGCAGCTACTGAAACCAGTGAATATTTTGAGTCGATTTTTTCTAGTAATGAATCAATAGAAGGATATAACATTCTATTCAACCTCCAACAATTTTTTATAACGGTGTTCCACGCGCTCTCTTCGGCAATGCTCAGCAGTGATAATAGCTTTTATCCGTTCACAGGCGTGTTCCACTTGATCATTCTCTACAACATAATCATATAATTCCATCATTTCGATTTCTTCCCGGGCTGACAGCATTCGATTATGGATTAAATCATCGGTTTCCGTTCCTCTTGTAACAATCCGATTTTTAAGTTCAGAAAGGCTTGGCGGCATCAGGAATATAAATAATCCCTCCGGAAATTTTTCACGAACCTGCCTTGCACCCTTCACTTCAATTTCTAAAAAAACATCTTTCCCTGTATCAAGTGTCTCTCTGACATAATCAACAGGTGTGCCGTAATAATTCCCGACAAATTCGGCATATTCCAGCAGCTTTCCTTGTTCGATTAACACTTCAAACTCTTCACGTGTTTTAAAAAAATAATCGACCCCATTCACTTCCCCTTCCCTTGGTGAGCGGGTTGTCATTGAGATGGAGTATTCAAAAGCCGTATCGGGATGAGAAAATATTTCTTTTCGAACCGTTCCTTTACCAACACCTGATGGTCCTGAAAGTACGATCAGCAATCCTTTTTCCTGCATTTTTATAAATCCTACCCTTCATCAATAATCTCATCACGGTCTGCCAAACGATGGGCAACCGTTTCTGGCTGTACAGCGGAAAGTATGACATGATCGCTATCCATCACAATTACCGCACGAGTCCGTCTGCCATATGTGGCATCAATTAAGGATCCACGGTCACGTGCATCTTGTATAATTCTTTTAATCGGTGCAGATTCAGGGCTCACAATTGAGATAATCCGATTGGCCGATACGATATTTCCATACCCAATATTTATCAATTTTATCACAATAACTCATCCAATCATCAATAATATATTTTGACCGCCATAAACGGTTTCTAAACCAATCTACTCAATATTTTGAACCTGCTCTTTTAGTTTCTCAAGCAAGCTTTTCATTTCTACCACTTTTTTTGCAATTATGGCATTGTTTGCTTTTGAACCGATGGTATTAGCCTCCCTGTTCATTTCCTGAACAAGAAAATCGAGTTTTCTCCCGATTGGTTCATAATCATTTAACGTCTGAATAAATTGCCCAATATGACTCTTTAACCGGGTAATTTCTTCATTTATATCCGCTTTGTCCGCAAAAACAGCTACTTCAGTCAAAATTCTCGTCTCATCTATTTGACCGTTAACAAATTCCTGCATTCTCTTTGTTAACCGCTCTTTATACGTTTGTAAAACAGATGGAGCGTATTCATGAAGCTCTGTCACATTTTTTCCAAGCAGAGATAATGAGGAATGCAAGTCTTTCTTTAATTCCTCGCCTTCTGCCATTCTCATTTGTTTTAGTAAAAGAACAGCTTCTTCTACGGCAGAGAGAACTAAATTTTCAAGTTCCTCATTTCCGGCATCACTTTCTTCTATATGTAATAGCTCACTGCGGCCCAATAGATCTTGAATGGAGACGGTTCCTTCAATTCCATATTTTTCACGGGCGGTTTTAATAACCTGGTAATATTCGTCCATAAGCGACCAATCAACATGGATCTTACGGGTTACCGTACTTTCCCCTTCGATGCTGACATAAACTTCTATTCTGCCCCGGCGGATATGCTGATTAAGTATTTTCTTCAGTTTATCTTCTATTTTTAAAAGCTGCCGTGGCATCCGAATATTAAATTCACAAAATCGATGATTTACGGTCTTCACTTCCACGTTAACAGATATCAAGTCCGATTCCGTCTTGCTTCTTCCAAAGCCCGTCATACTAATTACCATGATGTTCACATCCAATCTCTCTAGAAAGACATGATCGGTACGAAATGCTTAATGCATCACAAAAAGGTAATAGAGTTCCTCTACTACCTTTTGGATTATAACATACTTTATTTTGTTTTTCTTAACAAAAATGATCCCGCTAGTAAAAAAGTTGGAACAGAAGACATGCCGATGATTAATAGCCAATCCTTTCCGATAATCGGAAGGGTATGAAAAACAGGCTGCAGCGGCGGATAATAGATGACCACCAACACAAGTGCCAATGAAGATATCACAGACCATACAAGATATTGATTCCCAAAAGGATTTCGTGACAATACTGATTTTTCACTTCGGCAATCAAAAACGTGAATCAGCTGTGCCATGACCAATGTAGCAAAAGCAATCGTTTGTGCATATTGAAGTCGCCCTGGATCATTATGATAAATAATCATAAAGGAAAGAAGAGTTACCAGACCAATGAGGAAGCCTCTTGAAACGACCTTCCAGCCCAATCCCCTGGAGAATACGCCTTCATTTGGACTTCTCGGATGCCGCTTCATTACATTTTCTTCAGGCCTGTCCAGACCAAGTGCCATTGCCGGCAGACCATCTGTTACCAGGTTAACCCAAAGGATTTGAATGGGGATGAGCGGCAGCGGCAGCCCCAGGATCATTGCAAATAGCATAACCAAAATTTCGCCCACATTGGAAGCTAATAAATAGCGGACAAACTTTCGGATATTCTCATAAATATTTCTGCCCTCTTTAATGGCTGCTTTTATGGTCGCAAAATTATCATCCAATAAGACGAGTGCTGACGCTTCCTTGGCTACATCTGTTCCGGTAATTCCCATCGCCACACCGATATCTGCAGCTTTTATCGCAGGTGCATCGTTTACTCCATCACCAGTCATTGCCACGATATGGCCTCGATTCTGCAATGCCTTAACAATTTTCAATTTATGCTCTGGGGACACCCGGGCAAATACAGATACATCCTCCACTACATCTTCCAGTTCATCTACTGACATATTGGATAAAGCTTTTCCATCGAGTACCTTGCTTTTTTTCGTAAGGATTCCCAATTGAGCTGCAATCGCCTTTGCTGTAATAACATGGTCACCGGTAATCATCACGGTCTTTATCCCGGCTTCCTTACATTCCTTCACAGCTACTTGAACCTCCGGCCTTGGCGGGTCAATCATGCCTTGAACGCCGATAAAGGTTAATTTTTTTTCTGCTTCATGTTCGCTTAGAATGATGGTATTTGCAGGGACCGGTTTAAAAGCGATGGCTATTGTTCTTAGCGCATTTGAGGCCAGCCCGTCTATTGCCGCCTGGACCTTTTTTTGCATTTCAGCATGTAAGTATTGAGTTCGTTCATCCCAAAGGATGGACTCGCTGATCCCTAAAATGACGTCAGGTGCACCTTTCGTCACTATAAAATGACGTCCTTGTTTGTCCCGAACATGCATACTCATCATTTTCCGGGCGGAATCAAACGGGAATTCATTAAGAATGGTAAATTCCTTTAACAGGTTCGGCCGGTGAAATCCCGCCTTCATGGCACTTACTAGTAAAGCTCCCTCTGTTGGGTCCCCGTCCAAAATGATTTCGTCCTCTTTCTCTACCAATTCCGAATGATTGCATAACATGCCGAAAATAAGCATTTGCTGCAATGCTTTTTCTTCTTTCGGATGGACGGTCTGATCATTTCGATAAAAGCTCCCTCTCGGTTGATATCCTACACCGTCAACTGTCCATGTTTGTCCGCCGCTCCAAAGGTGGGTAACCGTCATTTTATTCTGTGTCATCGTTCCGGTTTTGTCAGAGCAAATGACCGAAGCGCAGCCAAGAGTCTCCACCGCTTGAATTTTACGGACAATCGCATTTTTCTTAATCATTTTTTGCACGCCCAAGGACAACGCAACGGTAACGATTGCCGGCAGTCCTTCAGGAATTGCGGCCACTGCTAAAGAAACACCCGCTAAAAACATTTCATATAATTTATGTCCTTGAAAAACACCAATCACCACAACGAGCATTGTTAAGAATAAGGCAACAGTGATCAGAATCTTCCCTAATTGTTCCAATCGGCGCTGCAAGGGGGTTTCTTGTGATTCAGCATTTTGCAGCAAATCAGCTATCTGGCCCATGGCCGTTTTCATCCCGGTAGCAATTACGACACCAACGCCGCTCCCCCGTGTGATCATCGTCCCCATAAAGGCGATATTTTCCATATCACCAATCCCCGGATTCACCGTTGTTAAGCAGTCCGTATGTTTTGAAACAGGAACAGACTCCCCCGTTAAGGCAGACTCTTCCACTTCCAAGCTTTTCGATTCGATCATTCTTAAATCGGCACCAATGCGATCACCGCTCGAAAATTTTAAAATGTCGCCGACCACAATTTCCTTTGAAGGGATTTTGGTCCAGTGCCCATCTCTTAGGGCCGAGACCTGTGGTGCCGATAATTCCTTTAATGCCTGCAGTGATTTTTCCGCTTTCCGTTCCTGGAAAAAACCGAGAAACCCGTTAATAATGACAATAGCAATGATAGCTATGGCATCGATATATTCACCAAGCAACCCGGAGATTAAGGTTGCTGCGAGTAAAACTAAGACCATGAAATCTTTAAACTGACTAAAAAATAAGAGTAAAGCCGACTGCTTTTCCCCTTCCGCTAATTCATTATACCCATGCTGTTTAATCCGCTTCTTTACTTCTTCAGTTGTTAAACCAGATGAAAAGTCGGTTACTAAGACCTTTTCTACTTGTTTGATCTCCATTTCATGGAACTTCATCCGACCATCTCACTTCCCCCTTAAATAGTCATACATTGGCTAGCTCCAGCGCCTAGCCCCTCGAGGTCGCTTCGATCCAGCCGATGAAGTCAAAGAACGACTTCACCGTCTGGACCGCAAGCAGCTGTCGGGGCTGACCAAGGCGCTTCCGCTTTTCTATCCTAAAGAAAGCTTATTCAGACTCGTCCAAAAAAATGCTATGATATAATGGATTTAATCTGAAGAAGTAGAGGATGTTTTCCATGTCATTCGATGGTTTATTTACAAATGCGATGGTAGATGAATTGGCTCGTTCGCTAAAAGGCGGGCGCATTAATAAAGTCCACCAGCCCTATAAAAACGAAGTGATTCTGGTGATTCGTGCCGGTGGAGTCAACCATAGACTGCTATTATCAGCACACCCCAGCTATGCCCGGGTTCAGCTTACAAATGAGGCCTACGATAATCCAAGTGAACCGCCAATGTTTTGTATGCTGCTTAGAAAGCATATTGAAGGATATATTTTGGAGAATATTTCTCAGGTTGAAAACGACCGTATTATCATTATGGAAATAAAAGGCCGAAATGAAATTGGTGACATCAGTTATAAACAATTGATTATTGAAATTATGGGTCGCCACAGTAACATTGTGTTAGTGGATAAATCCCGCGGGATGATTCTCGACAGTATCAAGCACATATCCTTTGCTGTTAACAGTTATCGCGCAATATTGCCTGGTCAGCCATATGTATTCCCACCAGAGCAGAATAAGTTAAATCCTTTTCAAGCAGTGGAAGAGGATGTGTTAAAAAAAATTGATTTTAACAGCGGGAAACTGGACCGTCAGCTGGTCGAGCAGTTTGCCGGTATTTCACCGCTTTTTGCAAAAGAAGTGATTTTTCAAAGCGGGCTGGCTAATCGGACTACCGTTCCCAAAACCTTCATTCATATGATGAAAAAAATGGAGGCTGGTCATTTAAGTCCTGCCATTATCACAAGCGGTGGGAAGGAAAGCTTTTACCTGTTTCCGCTAGAGCATTTAAAGGGGGAAAGCAAGTGCTTTCCTACATTAAGCGAAATGCTCGACCGTTTTTATTTTGGTAAAGCGGAGCGCGACCGTGTAAAACAACAAGGTCAGGACATCGAACGTCTAATAAGCAATGAAAAAGAAAAAAATGAAAAGAAAATTGAAAAGTTGACAGTCACGTTGAGTGAAGCAGAGCGTGCTGACCAATATCAACGTTTTGGTGAGTTATTAACGGCCAATCTTTATGCGGCCAAAAAAGGAATGACAGAAATCGAAGTCCTGAATTATTATGATGAATTGGGCGGGACCTTGGTCATTCCTCTCGAACCGCGAAAGTCCCCTTCTGAAAATGCGCAGAAGTATTTTTCCAAATATCAAAAGGCGAAAAACGCATTGTCTATTGTTGTGGAGCAAATCGAACTAGCCCGCGCGGAAGCTGCTTATTTTGATAATTTGCTGCAGCAGGTAAATGCAGCCTCGCCGAAGGATATTCAGGAGATTCGTGAAGAACTGATTGAGGGCGGCTATATTCGCGAACGGCAAAAACGAAGCGGGAAAAAGCTGCAAAACGTGAAGCCGCTTCTTGATCACTATCAGTCAACAGATGGCACTGAAATCATTGTCGGAAAGAATAATAAGCAGAATGATTATTTAACCAATAAGGCAGCAGCACGGGATGATATTTGGCTGCATACGAAGGATATTCCCGGTTCACATGTTGTGATTCGCAGCAAGGAGCCGTCGGAAGAAACGATTCTGGAGGCAGCCATTTTAGCAGCCTATTACAGCAAGGCGCGGAATTCAAGCTCTGTACCTGTTGATTTAACCAAAGTCCGTTTTGTTAAAAAGCCAAGCGGAGCAAAGCCTGGATTCGTGATTTACGATAATCAGCAGACGGTTTATGTAACGCCGGATGAGGAAATGGTATTAAAATTGAAGAAAAACTAGGTAAAGCCCCGGAGTTCCGGGGCTTTTTCCTATTTATCTACAAATATTTGATTTTATCTACAAAATATAAGCGGTTATCTACAAACTTTTAGATTTATCTACAAATATAAAGACTTTATCTACAAATTTGCAATTATATCTACAAAACCAGAATTAGCAATCTAATTCAATTCGCTTACTCCACTCAGCCGGACCATCACTCCATGCTAAAAGACTGTCTTTATCCTTTTCACCAATATAGCCTTTTTCAATCGCAACCTCAATTAATGTTGCAAAATCAGTTATTGAAGCAGCAGCAATTCCTTCCTGCTTAAACGCTTCTTTCCCCTTTTCAAGCCCATAAGTAAAAATGGATACGACACCAAGTACTTCACAGCCCGCTTCTCGTAATGCTTGAACGGCGGTAATGACACTGCCTCCCGTTGAAATTAAATCTTCAACCACCACTACTTTTTGACCTTGTTCAACTTTCCCTTCAATTTGGTTTCCCTTTCCATGACCTTTTGCCTTTGAGCGCACATAGCACATCGGAAGGTTCATTTGTTCACTCACCCATGCGGCATGCGGAATGCCTGCTGTCGCGGTACCGGCAATGACCTCAGCTCCTTGGAAGTTTTCTTCAATAAGCTGTTGCAAGCAAGAAGCAATCTCCCTTCTCACCTCAGGAAACGAAAGCGTTAACCGGTTATCACAATAGATAGGGGAACGAAGTCCTGACGTCCATGTAAATGGATCCTGCGGTTTTAAGGCAACCGCATTGATTTCTAATAGTTTTTCAGCAATTAAATGTTTCATCATTAAACTCCCTTCCATGCTTCCATCCATTGTTTATAGCTTGCAACGGGATCCTTTGACCGTGTGATCGAGCGCCCGACGACAATGGACGTTACACCCGCATTTCTTGCAAAATCCGGGGTTGCTACCCGCTTTTGATCTCCGACAAGGTCTGTACTCATTCGAATCCCGGGCGTAACCGTATAAAATTCAGGGCCCAACTTTTCCCGAATGAATCCAGCTTCCCATGCCGAACAGACAACACCATCCAAGCCTGCCTCCTTCGACAAACCCGCATAGTGTAAAACGGATTCCTGCAAGGTAACCGGGATTAGCTGTTCTTGATTCATTTGTTGTTCTGATGTGCTTGTTAATTGAGTTACCGCGATACATGCCGGCCGCTTGCCTCCTGCTGGGGTCCCTGCATCCAGCCCTTCTAACGCCGCCATCATCATTTCTTTGCCGCCGGCCGCATGAACATTGACAATGTCACACTCAAGCCGCGCTAAACCCTTCATCGCACTTTTTACGGTATTAGGAATATCGTGAAGTTTTAAATCTAAGAAAATACGATGACCAGCTTCTTTTAACATATGAATAATCGAAGGACCTTCTTGATAAAAAAGCTCCATACCCACCTTCACAAAAAGCTTTTCTCCGGCAAATGGCTTCAAAAACTGTTCCACTTCAATGCCATTTGCAAAATCAAGGGCAATGATTAGCGAGTTATCCATTACCTCCAGCTCCTTCCTTTGCATTCACTAATGTGTTCATAACCTAATTTATCAAGTAAGCCAGGTAGCTCTTCAATAATCGAAGGGCAAACAAATGGGTCGACAAAATTGGCGGTCCCTACTGCAACTGCACTTGCCCCGGCATAGAAGAATTCTATTACATCTTCTGCTGATTGAATGCCGCCCATTCCAATGATCGGAAGCGATACTGCTTGGCTGACCTCATAAATCATCCGAATGGCAACCGGCTTAACAGCTGGACCTGATAAACCGCCTGTCCGATTGGCTAAGATCGGTTTCCCTGTCTTCAAATCTAATCTCATTCCAACAAGGGTGTTAATCATTGTTATACCATCTGCACCGCCCGCTTCGACAGCTTTTGCCATTTCCACGATATTTGTGACATTCGGCGAAAGCTTTACATAGACCGGAACTTCTGATGCTTCCTTGACTTTCCGAGTTAATTCCTTTGCCACATCAGGAATCGTGCCAAAAGCGATCCCTCCTGTTTTTACATTAGGGCAGGAAATATTTAATTCAAGTGCATGAACATTCGCTGCTTTTGATATTTCTTTGGCAACGGCAATATAATCCTCTTCTAATGATCCGGCAACATTGGCGATAATCGGTACATCAAATTGCTCGAGCCATGGCAGTTCTTCTGAAACTACTTTTTCAAGACCAGGATTTTGCAATCCAATCGCATTAAGCATCCCTGCACGGGTTTCGGCGACTCTTGGCGTAGGATTCCCGAACCTTGGCTCTACAGTTGTAGCTTTGATCATAATTGCCCCAAGTGTGCTCAAATCGTAAAACTGGCTATACTCTCGGCCAAACCCAAAACACCCGGATGCCGGCATAATCGGATTTTTCAAATGTAAACCGGGTAACTTTACTTCCAACCGACTCATATCAAAACCTCCCCGGCACGAAAAACTGGGCCATCACTGCAAACCTTTTTATAAGATGTACTCGAGCCATCCGCCGTTTTACAAACACAGGCAAAGCATGCCCCGACGCCGCAGCCCATTCGTTCTTCTAATGATAAAAACAATTTCTTATCGGAATATCCTTTTTCTATCGCTCTTAACATCGGTGTCGGACCGCATGTATAAATGCAATCAAACTGTAAATCCTTCATTACATCGGTGACAAACCCTTTTGATCCGTAAGAACCATCAACGGTTGCAATAAAGGTTTCGCCATTTTGCAAAAATTCTTTTTCGTAAAAGACAGCTGTTTCGGATTGGAATCCAAGAACGTGAATCACCTTTACCCCTTTGGCTACCAATTGCTTAGACAGTTCAAAAAGCGGCGGGACACCGATTCCTCCGCCGACAAGCAGCGCAGTTTCCCCAATATTTACTTCATCAATTGGAAACCCATTTCCCAATGGCCCAAGGATGTCAATTTCCATCCCCGCCTTCAGCTCAGAAAGCAGAGAAGTTCCATTTCCCTCCTTACGGTAAATCATCGTAAATTGCTTATTGCTTTTATCGTTTGAACAAATACTAATCGGTCTTCGTAAAAGAGGGTCCCAACTATTTGAGACCCGGATATGGACGAATTGGCCTGGTGCATGTATTTCCTTAACCAATTCAGCTTCTACTTTCAGTTCAAAAATATCCTCTGCAATTTCCTTTTGGTCGATGATTTTGCACAATTCTTTTCTAATCATACAAAAATCGCCTCTCTTTTCGTTTCAACACTCATTGATTCCGTAGAGAAATTCATAGACTCAATCACTTTTAGAATAGCGGCAGCAGTATCTAATGATGTTAAACATGGAACGCCATTTTCGACCGCTTCACGGCGGATTCTAAAGCCGTCCCGTGCCGGCTGTTTCCCTTTTGTCAATGTATTAATAATAAATTGGGCTTCTCCATTATGAATTACATCCAGAAGCGTTTTACCTTCTGAGCCGATTTTTCCTACTACTTTAACCGGCAGTCCCGCAGACTTTAAAAGTGCAGCTGTTCCGCTTGTTGCCATAAGGCGATAGCCGATTGCCGAAAAGCGTTTGGCCAGTGATAAGGCTTCCTGTTTGTCTTTATCGGCAACCGTAAACAGCACTGTTCCAAACTGGTGGATGTTCATGCCTGAAGCAACCAAACCTTTATAGAGGGCTTTTTCAAGTGTGATATCCTTGCCCATTACCTCACCAGTGGATTTCATTTCTGGTCCTAAGGTAATATCTACATCCTTCAGCTTGGCGAATGAGAAGACCGGAACTTTTACAAAAACACCTTCTTTTTCCGAAGCAAGACCAGGGATATAGCCTTGATCTATAATCGAAACTCCCAGGATGGCTTTTGTCGCAATTTTCGCCATCGGAATATTGGTGATTTTACTTAAAAATGGTACGGTACGGCTGGAACGAGGATTTACCTCTAATACATATACTTGATCGCCAGCAAGGACATATTGAATGTTCAACAGACCAACGATATTTAAGCCTTTTGCTAATTTCACCGTATATTCTTCCAGTGTGCGTTTAATATTCTCAGATAAGGTTTGGGGCGGGTAGACTGCAATTGAATCACCCGAGTGAACTCCCGCGCGTTCAATATGCTCCATTATTCCTGGAATCAATACATTTTCGCCATCACAAATTGCGTCTACTTCAATTTCTTTTCCCGTTAAGTAGCGGTCAATTAAAACCGGATGCTCAGGGTTGATTTTCACTGCATTTTCCATATAATGCAAAAGCTCGGCTTCACGATAAACAATTTCCATGGCCCGGCCGCCAAGAACATAGGATGGGCGAACAAGTACCGGATAGCCGATTTCTTCGGCAATTCCTAATGCTTCCTTTACCGAAAGAGCTGTTTTCCCAAGCGGTTGCGGTATGTTCAATTTTTGGAGAGCCTGCTCAAATTTATCGCGATCCTCTGCGCGGTCCAAATCCTCGAGGCTTGTTCCAAGAATTTCAACTCCGTTTTCCGTCAGACCAGCTGCCAGGTTGATAGCAGTTTGCCCACCAAACTGGACAACCACTCCGATTGGCTTTTCCAAGTCAATAATACTCATAACATCTTCGACTGTCAGCGGTTCGAAGTAAAGCTTATCGGAAATACTGAAATCAGTTGAAACTGTTTCCGGGTTATTATTTATTATAATCGCTTCAAGACCGGCTTCTTTGATCGCTTTAACAGAATGGACAGTAGCGTAATCAAATTCGATTCCCTGGCCAATACGGATAGGACCTGAACCTAGAACGACAACACTTTTTCTTTCTGAAACAAGCGATTCATTTTCTTCTTCATAGGTGCCATAAAAGTAAGGTGTTTCGGACTCAAACTCTGCGGCACAAGTATCTACCATTTTATAAACTGGTAAAATTCCCTTTTCTTTACGTAGGTTATAGATCTCTTGTTGCGTACTATTCCAAAGTTCCGCAATTTTTTTATCCGTAAACCCTTTTCGTTTTGCCTCAATCAGTACCTCTTGATCAAAAGAATTCAGACTAAGCTTTTCTTCAAGCCTAATAATCCCTTCCATTTTCTTAAGGAAAAATAAATCAATTTTACTCCATTGATGAATGGTTTCTATGCTAAGACCCCGTTTTAAGCCTTCTGCGATATAAAAGAGGCGCTCGTCTCCAGCTTTACGGATCCGCTTCTCAATTAATTCATCATTTATATCTGCCGCACCATTCAATTCGAAATGGTAAACTCCAGCTTCTAAAGAACGGATTGCTTTTAATAGCGATTCCTCAAACGTACGGCCAATTGCCATAACTTCGCCCGTTGCTTTCATTTGCGTTCCTAGTGAACGGTTACCCGACTCAAATTTATCAAATGGCCATCTCGGGATTTTAGTCACAACATAATCAAGAGCCGGCTCAAAGCTCGCATACGTTTTACCTGTTACCGGATTCATCATTTCATCGAGTGTGAGACCGACAGCAATTTTCGCAGCCAGCTTGGCAATCGGATAACCGGTTGCTTTTGAGGCAAGAGCGGAAGAACGACTGACTCTTGGATTTACTTCGATGATATAGTAGTTAAAGCTATATGGGTCTAAGGCAAGCTGGACATTGCAGCCCCCTTCAATCCCAAGCGCACGGATAATCTTTAAAGAAACATTTCTTAAAAGCTGGTATTCCCTGTCACTTAAAGTTTGGCTTGGTGCCACTACAATCGAGTCTCCGGTATGGACACCAACAGGGTCGATGTTTTCCATGTTACACACGACAATGGCGCTGTCATTCGCATCACGCATGACTTCGTATTCAATTTCCTTGTAACCGGCGATGCTTTTTTCCAGCAGACATTGATGAACAGGACTGTTTTTCAAACCGCTTGTCACGATTTCTTCAAGCTCTTCATCGTTGTTACAGATTCCTCCGCCTGTTCCCCCAAGAGTGTAAGCAGGGCGGACGATGACCGGGAAGCCGATTTTTTCAACAAATGCTTTTGCCTCATCCAATTGATGAATAATTTCACTATCTGGAACTGGTTCGTTTAATTCGTTCATTAAGCTGCGGAACAATTCCCGGTCCTCCGCCTGCTTTATTGCTGAAAGCTTTGTTCCAAGGATTTCAACTCCCAGTTCTTCCAAAACACCTGATTCAGCTAATTCAACTGCCAGGTTAAGACCTGTCTGCCCCCCTAAGGTGGCTAAAAGTGCGTCAGGACGCTCTTTGCGGATGATACGGCTGACAAATTCCACTGTCAGCGGTTCGATATAGACCGCATCAGCCATCTCCGTATCCGTCATAATGGTTGCTGGATTTGAGTTTACCAGGATAACACGATAACCTTCCTCTTTTAGAGCTATACAAGCCTGTGCTCCGGCATAGTCAAATTCTGCGGCCTGACCGATGACAATTGGGCCTGATCCGATTACTAAAATGGATTTAATATCTGTCCGTTTAGGCATGATGAGTAACCTCCTGTTTGTTCGCTTCCATCATCGTAAGAAATTGTTCAAATAACCCGTTTGCATCTTCAGGTCCTGGCGATGCCTCCGGGTGGTATTGAACTGTAAATGCCGGATAATCTTGATGTTTCAATCCTTCAATCGTGCCATCATTTAAGGCAAGATGTGTGACGGTTAATCTTGTATTTTTAACTGACTCCGGCTCAACCGTATAACCGTGGTTTTGAGACGTAATGGCAATTTTTCCTGTTGCCAGTTCCTTTACAGGATGATTGGAACCGCGGTGGCCAAACTTCATTTTTACCGTATCTGCTCCGCAGGCTAGCGCAAATAATTGATGGCCGAGGCAAATTCCGAAAAGGGGGACCCTGCCCAGAACTCCTTTAATCATATCAATCGCTTCAGGAACATCTTTTGGATCTCCAGGTCCATTCGAAAGCATGATTCCGTCTGGACGTAATTGAAGGATTTCTTCAGCAGTTGTATGATAGGGAACCACTACAATATCACAGTCACGGTGATTTAATTCCCGCAAAATTCCGTGCTTCATCCCAAAATCGACCAGAACAACCCTTTTTCCGCGGCCGGGGCTAGGATATGGATTTTTCGTAGATACCTGTCTTACTTGATCGATTGGCAGCTCTTTGCCCTGTAAGCTTTTTAATACCTCATTGGCATCTTTTTCAATACTGCAAATCGCTCCCTTTAATGTTCCATACTGGCGGATAATCCTTGTCAGCTTTCGTGTGTCGATGCCGGCGATGCCAGGAATTCTTTTCATTTGAAAATATTCATCAATCGTGAATTCACTCCGCCAGTTTGACGGGAAATCACTTGCTTCTTTAACGATAAATCCTTTTACTGCCGGATTAATTGATTCGAAGTCATCACGATTAATCCCGTAGTTTCCAATCAATGGATAAGTAAGTGTGACGATTTGTCCGCAGTAGGATGGGTCGGATAGGATTTCCTGATACCCTGTCATTCCGGTATTAAAAACTACTTCACCGATTGTTTCTGTATCACTGCCAAACCCTTCTCCGACAAAAACCGTTCCGTCCTCTAAAATAAGCTGTCTTTTCATGCTGTCACCCATCCTTTTTCCCAAACTATTTTTCCTTCTGCGATGGTCATTTCTGGCCAGCCCTTACATTTCCATCCAGTAAATGGTGTGTTTTTACCTTTTGATAAAAAGTCTTGCGGATCAATCGGCCGTTCATCATCCAAATTTAACAGGACGAGGTCCGCTACGGCACCAACTTCGATTTTTCCATATGGAAGTTGAAAGGCCTCCGCAGGTTTTTTTGTTAAGAAATCGATTAATTGCACAAGTGTAATAATATTTTTCAATACAAGATTTGTATAAAGAAGCGGGAAGGCTGTCTCCAAACCGACAATTCCAAACGGTGCAAGGACCATTCCTTCACTTTTTTCTTCAGTTGTATGCGGTGCGTGATCTGTTGCGATAAAATCGATGGTTCCGTCTAAAAGTCCTTCGATTAAAGCTACGCGGTCAGCCTCGTCTCTAAGCGGCGGATTCATTTTATAATTCGCGTCAAGTCCCGGTATATCGTCCTGGGACAATAATAAATGGTGCGGCGTCACTTCTGCTGTAACACGTATCCCCGCTCTTTTTGCATCTCTTACAACTCTGACAGATTCCTTTGTGCTGATATGGCAGACATGGTAATGACAGCCGGCAGCTTCTGCTAACAGAACATCTCTGGCAATTTGAACAGATTCACAAACGGAAGGGATTCCATTTAATCCGTGACGTTTTGAAAATGTTCCTTCGTGAACAGAGCCTTTATTGATTAGCGTGTTTTCTTCACAGTGAGCAACAATCGCCATATTCAATTCAGCTGCGTTCTGCATGGCTTGAAGCATCCTTTCAGCGGATTGAACTCCCACGCCGTCATCTGTAAAGGCGAATGCTCCTGCATTTTTCAGAGCTTTAAAATCTGTCAATTCTTGACCAAGCTGTCTCGTCGTAATCGAAGCATAAGGTAAAACCCGAACACTTGCTGTATCTTGAATTCGATTCATAAGCCATTCCATTTGTTCTTTGCTATCAGGCACCGGTCTTGTATTAGGCATTGCGGCAATGGTTGTGAAACCTCCTTTGGCAGCAGCAAGAGTTCCGGTCGCAATTGTTTCCTTCTTCTCGCCACCCGGCTCGCGAAGATGGACGTGAAGGTCAACAAATCCTGGAGATACGAGCATTCCTTTCGCATCCACTATTCGGTCAGCATGCTCCTCAATCTTTTCTTCTATTTTAGTAATTGTCCCATTTTCCATTAAAATATCGGCTTGTTTCGATACACCATCAAATGCTTTGTAAGTGGCGTTCTGGATAAGTAGTTTCATATCTGTTTCCTCCTTCAAGACTTTCAAGTGAGCGTTTTAAGGCAGCCATTCTGATGAATACGCCATTTTTCATTTGTTTAAAAATTCTTGAGCGTTCGCATTCGACTAGACTATCAGCAATCTCAACATTTCGATTTACTGGAGCAGGGTGCATGATAATGCTCCCTTCCCTCATTAACTTTTCTCTTTCTATTGTTAGGCCGTATTGTTTATGATACTCAGCAGCTGTAAAACTTCCTTTTTGCTGATGGCGCTCATGCTGTACACGCAGAAGCATAACAACATCGGCTTCCTTAATCGCCTCATCAACAGGTCTGAATCTCGAAAAATTTATGCTTTTGTTATCAAACCATTCTTCCGGTCCGGAAAAGAATACTTCCGCTCCTAGCCTTGTCAGTACGTCAGCATTTGAACGGGCCACCCTGCTATGGCGTATATCGCCGATGATGGCAATTTTTAAACCTGCGAACCGGCCAAATTCCTGCTTAATCGTCATAAGATCGAGCAGAGATTGTGTTGGATGATGACCGCAGCCATCTCCGCCATTGATAATTGGGATATTTACCTTCCCCACTAATTCATCAAAGTAGCGGTCTTGTTCATGCCGAATGACTAGTGCCTTAACACCTATCGCTTCTAATGTTTTTACCGTATCGTATAGCGTCTCGCCTTTTTGGACGCTTGAGGTTAATACTTCAAATGGGATTACCTCCAGCCCCAGTCTTCTTTCGGCCACTTCAAAACTGCTTTTCGTTCTTGTACTTGGTTCAAAGAATAAATTTGCCGTAAATACCTGCTCTGCTGGGCGCCATTTCATTCCATTCGCAAAATTCTCTGCATCTGTTAAGATTTGATAAATTTCTTCAACCTTTAATTCATTTGTGGTTAACAAATTCTTTAACATATCTCTCCCGCCTTTCATAATGGGCCAAAAAAAGCACCCTATTCAATCGATTAGGGTGCACATATAGAGAACTTATCAAATGAGAACTTCGGAGATTTCAAATCCAAAAATTATTCTCATTCTTAGCCCTACACCCTTATAAGCCTCTCTGGACTTCTTTTAAAAGGTTCCTTTTTTTATGCAATTTTCCGTTCTTTTACTGATTCTACTTCTTCAAACATATTTTCATTCACTGGAGGTTTTCCAGGAAGGATGAGATTCAATACTACACCGAAAATGGCGGCCAGGGCCATCCCTTGGATTTGAAATGAATCGGATACTTTAATAAATGCTCCGCCAATTCCGATGACAAGGATAACAGATGAAATGACAAGGTTTCGTTTATCTCCAAAATCAACCTTGCTGTCAACTAGCATTCTAAGGCCTGAAGAAGCAATGATTCCAAAGAGAAGAATCGAGACGCCACCCATTACCGGTGTTGGGATTGTACTAATTAAAGCAGAGATCTTTCCGATAAATCCAAAGATTATGGCAAAAACAGCTGCACCGGCAATCACATAAACACTGTATATTCTTGTAATCGCTAGGACTCCAATATTCTCTCCATAAGTTGTTTTAGGCGGACCACCTATGAGGGAGGAAATGAGTGTTGCTGTTCCATCACCCAGGATTGAGCGGTGAAGGCCCGGATCCTTAATGTAATCATGACCAACTACTTTACTAAGTACCAACTGGTGGCCAATATGCTCTGACAAAGTAACGACCGCAACCGGCACCATTAGCAGAACTAAATCAAAGGTGAATTTCACTTTGTAACTGATAAACGGGAAGATAAAACTTGGAACTTCGAACCAATGGGCTTTCAATACTGGTGTGAAATCAACAATTCCGACAATTAACGCATACACATATCCGACAATGATTCCGCCTAATATGGGAATCATGCTTAGCTTTCCTTTTAAATAAATCGAGAAGACAATCGTTGCAGCCAACGTTACTAATGCAACAGAGAAGTGAAGCAGACTGTATTTATGAGTAATAGGATTATTCATTGCCATGCCAACCGCTGTACCAGAAAGGGCTAAACCAATGACAACGATCACCGGACCCACGACTACAGGCGGAAGAATGTTCATGATCCAGCGATATCCTGCCTTGCTGATAATCAGAGCCACAATTCCATAGATAAGTCCTGCCAGGAAGGTGCCCATCATGGCTGCGCCTGGACCACCGGCTGTTTTAGCGGCAATAATTGGGGCAATAAAAGCAAAGGAAGAGCCAAGGTAAGCAGGAACTTTGAACTTGGTTATTAATAAAAACGCCATGGTTCCCAGTCCACTTGAAATGAGCGCAATAGCTGGACTTAAACCAACCAGATATGGAACAAGTATCGTCGATCCAAACATTGCGAATAAATGCTGTAAGCTTAAGGTTAACCATTGACCTGGTTTCGGCCGTTCATTTACATCTAAAATAGGTTTGTTTGGCATTTATTTCTCCTCCGGTAATATGTTATTTTCTATTAGCATGGGGTTTTCCTTCATAAAAAAACCCCTTTGCCGATGATGGTACAAAGAGGATAGAAATACCGGTTATTGGTAAAACGCCGGTTTTTCCCCTTTGTCAGCCTCTCGGGACTGAATTTAAAAGGGTAACTATTTACTTGTCAAAGATACTTACTTGATCTACTTTATCAATTTCATTTAATTCAACTACGATTTTTTCCACACTTGATGTTGGTATGTTTTTACCAACATAATCAGCTCTAATTGGCAGTTCCCGGTGCCCTCTGTCAACTAATACAGCCAGCTGTATAACAGAAGGACGTCCTAAATCCATGATGGCGTCCAATCCCGCTCTCACAGTTCTACCCGTAAATAAAACATCATCCACGAGGATGACCTTTTTATCGGTTAGCTCTCCAGGGATATCTGAACCCTTTACAAGCGGTTCTTGATTTTCCGTCTTCTTGGTTAAATCATCTCGATAGAGAGTAATGTCCAATTCCCCAACTGGGATGGGCTTTCCTTCAATTTCTTCTATTTTAGCTGCAAGACGTTCAGCAAGATAGATCCCTCTTGTACGGATACCTACGAGGATACATTCTTCAATCCCTTTATTTTTTTCGATTATTTGATGGGCAATTCTTGTTAATGCTCTTCCAATCGCCTGCTCATCAAGCACAACAGCTTTTTGAGTCATCACTACACCTCCTGACCAATAAAAAACCTCTCGACCGGATAAGGCGAGAGGTAGACTGGTTATCTTGAAGATATAAGAGATAGTCACTTATATCTATACCGTTACCTTCTCAGCCTCACGGGACTGATTTAAAGGTCATATTCAACTGTTGTTATCTTACAATACTTATTAACCTGCTGTCAACGATTATTTCGCAGTTGTTCAAGCAGCCGTTCAAAATCCTCAGGAATTGGTGCTTCAAATTCCAGGTATTCCTTTGTTCTTGGATGATTAAATCCAAGTATCCCTGCATGTAATGCCTGTCCATTAATATCAAGGGTTTTTTTCGGGCCATATTTGGGATCTCCGGCTAATGGATATCCGATGTATTTCATGTGAACCCTTATTTGATGGGTGCGCCCTGTTTCCAATTGACATTCGACTAAAGAAAAATCTTTGAATCGTTCAAGGACATGGAAATGGGTGACGGCATGTTTCCCATTATCAACAACCGTCATACTTTGCCGATCCTTTGTATCTCTTCCAAGCGGTGCATCAATTGTTCCGAAATCATGTGGAATGACTCCGTGGACAATCGCCTTATATTTCCTTGTCACCGTTTTTTCAACGAGCTGATTCACTAAACTCTCATGTGCCATGTCATTTTTCGCAACCATTAAAAGACCGGATGTATCTTTATCAATGCGATGGACAATCCCTGGGCGCAGAACTCCGTTTATTCCAGATAAATCCTTGCAATGGGCCATTAAGCCGTTTACAAGCGTCCCGGTTAAATGACCTGGTGCTGGGTGTACAACCATGCCGCGCGGTTTATTTACAACCAAAACATCTTTATCTTCGTAATAAATATCCAAATCCATTTCTTCCGGGATTACATCCAAAGCTTCGGGGTCCGGGATGGATATTTCAATCTGATCATTTAAGCTGCACTTATAGTTCGTTTTGACACTACTGCCATTAACAAGAACATTTCCTTCTTTAATCCACTGCTGTACCTGTGTTCTTGACCATTCCTCATCAAGACCAGAGATCACCTTATCAATGCGATCCCCTTTTTGGTCCTCAAGAATGATGTGTTCCATTTTCTCCATAAGATTTCTCCTTTGTTTCTCTCTCATCACGAAGCATCGAAATCATCAAGAGGATGACTCCAATGCATAAGGCTGAATCGGCGATATTAAATACCGGAAAATTGTAGCCAAAAATATAGGTATGAATAAAATCGACAACTTGTTTACGAATGAGGCGATCAAGAAAGTTTCCGATCGCTCCACCGAGCATGAGCCCAAGCGATACACCCAACAACCATTTACCCCTTGCAGCTTTTTGCAAATAATAAATTATCGCTCCAATGACGATTAATGTAATGACGTAGAAAAGCCACATCTGTCCTTGAAGAATTCCCCAAGCGGCACCGGCATTTCTATGTGAGGTAATATAAAGAACATTTTCAATAATGGTTATACTGTCACCAAAGTTCATTTTACTTACAATGAGCCATTTGGTAATTTGGTCCAATAAAATTACAAAAAGAGCAATTAAATAATAAAACACCTAAAAATTCCTCCACATCTTGTCATTACTTCACTTCTTTTTGAATTTTAGCACACTATTAAGCGAAACGACAATGTAACATTATAAAAAAGAGGAGTTTAGAGGAATTTTATAAAAAGAGTGCAGCTTTTCTGAATCACTAGTTGATTTCAAGGTAGGAATACTGCGTAACAAATCTTCCGGAATGAGCTCACCAGAAATTTCACAAAGACCATAGCTTCCATTTGTTATTTTTTCCATTGCAGAACAAATATCAGCCAATTCTTCTTTTAAAATCGGGGTCATCCAATCAGTTCGTTGTTTTGTTTTTAATGATGCTTCGATTTCTGCTTGTGTTTGACGGAGTTCTAAAAACAGCTTTTCCTGCGTGGCATTCATAGTTGTATCCTCCGTTTACCTTATTTGTTTCCTTATTATCTCCGGGTTTGACAAGCTGACACGGATAAACATTTGACATCAACAACAAGAATTAACGGAGGTGGGAAAAATTAAAAGAGGATGACTCATCGTCATCCTCCATCTTTTTATGCTAAGTGGGAATAATGTTCTTTTACAACTTCTGCACATCGGGAGCAAAGCGTTTTATGGTCTGCATCCGTGCCGACATCAGGTGTAACCACCCAGCAGCGTTCGCATGTTTCGCCTTCCGCTTTTGTTACAACAATCGCAGCAGTCTCTAATTTCACCGCATTTTCAGGAGCTTCCTCATAAGTTCCACCCACTTCAAAGCCTGAAACGATGAACAATTGCTTTAGGTTTTCATTAACGGAATCCAATAGCGTTTTCGTTTTTTCACCTACATATAAAGTGACCTTTGCTGTTAAAGATTTGCCAATGACCTTTTCATTTCTTGCTTCTTCCAATGCTTTTAGCACATCATCACGAAGCTTCATGAACGCCGTCCATTTTGCTTCTAATTCTTTGGCATTATCGAGCTCTTGATATTCTGGAAGATCCGTTAATTGAACACTGTCTTCTGTTACCGCAGGAATAAACTTCCAAACTTCATCAGCCGTATGTGAAAGAATTGGTGAAACTAATTTTGTCAAAGCAAGCAATGATTCATATAAAACAGTCTGAATCGCACGACGCTCGTGGTTGTCAGTTGCCTCAATATATAAAACATCTTTTGCAAAATCAAGATAAAATGCACTTAAATCTAATGTACAGAAATTATTAACGGCATGATAAATGCCGGCAAACTCATAATTTTCATAGGCATTTCGAACATATTTGATCAGCTTATTCAATTTCACGAGCATAAATTGATCGACTTCACGCAAGTTTTTATATGCCACCTTATCGCTCGAAGGGTTAAAATCAGCCAAGTTACCAAGCAAGAAACGGAAGGTATTGCGGATTTTTCTGTACACTTCAGCTACTTGTTTTAAAATGGCATCAGATACGCGAACATCAGACTGATAATCAACCGATGCAACCCACAGCCGTAAAATATCTGCTCCAAGCTGATTCATTACCTTTGCCGGTACCACAGTATTCCCTAATGATTTACTCATCTTTCTGCCTTCGCCATCCAGTGCAAATCCGTGGCTTAAAACGCCTTTATAAGGAGCTTGACCCGTTACCGCAACAGCAGTGGAAAGCGAGGAGTTAAACCAGCCGCGATATTGGTCAGAGCCTTCAAGATAAAGATCTGCCGGGCGAACTAAATCTTCTCTTTCAAGTAATACTGCTTGATGGGAAGAACCTGAATCGAACCAAACATCCATGATATCTGATTCCTTCGTAAATGTACCGTTCGGGCTGCCAGGATGTGTAAATCCTTCTGGGAGCAAGTCTTTAGCTTCCCGTTCAAACCAAATATTGGAGCCAAACTGACGGAATAATTCTGACACATGGTTGATGGTTTCATCTGTAATAATTTCCTGGCCATTCTCTGCATAGAAAACCGGAATTGGCACGCCCCAAACACGTTGACGGGAAATACACCAGTCACCACGGTCACGCACCATATTAAATAATCGTGTCTCTCCCCATGCCGGAACCCATTTCGTTTCTTTAACGGCTTCAAGCAGTTCATCCCTGAAGTCTTTAATAGATGCAAACCATTGAGCTGTTGCCCTGAAGATTACTGGTTTTTTCGTTCTCCAATCGTGTGGATATGAGTGTGTAATAAACGAAAGCTTTAAGAGTGCCCCGGCTTCTTCGAGTGCTTGTGCAATCGGCTTATTGGCCTGGTCGTAAAATAATCCCTCAAAGCCAGGTGCTTCACTTGTCATATTCCCTTTGTCATCAACCGGACAAAGTACTTCCAAGCCATATTTTTGCCCAACATGGAAGTCATCTTCCCCATGGCCTGGTGCCGTATGAACACAGCCTGTTCCTGCATCAGTTGTAACATGTTCCCCTAACATCACTAAAGAATCACGGCCGTATAATGGGTGAGAGGCAACAATATTTTCTAATTCAGCCCCTTTAACCTTTTGGACTATTGCGGCTTCCTCCCAGCCAACTTCTTTTGAAACAGCTTCTAATAGCGCTTCGGCTACAAGATATTTGTTCCCGTTGTTGGAAACGACGACATAAGTTAGGTCAGGATGAACAGAAATTCCAAGGTTGGCTGGAATGGTCCATGGAGTTGTTGTCCAGATGACAATTTGGGTGTCTGTATCCAATACCCCTTTTCCATCCTTTACTTTAAAGGCAACATAAATGGATGGTGATCTTTTATCCTGATATTCAATTTCTGCTTCTGCTAAGGCTGATTCACTGGATGGGGACCAATAAACTGGCTTAAGACCTTTATAAATGTAGCCTTTTTTCGCCATTTCCCCAAATACCTTTATTTGCTGAGCCTCATACTCAGGTTTAAGAGTAATATACGGATTTTCCCAATCGCCACGAACACCGAGTCGCTTAAATTGTGTTCGCTGATTGTTAATTTGTTCAAGTGCATACTTCGTGCAAAGCTGACGGAATTCAGCGACTGTCATTTCCTTGCGTTTAACCCCTTTATTGGTTAACGCTTGCTCAATCGGCAAACCGTGCGTATCCCAGCCGGGAACATATGGTGCGTGGAAGCCGCTCATTGATTTAAAGCGAACAATAAAATCCTTCAGTATTTTATTAAGAGCATGCCCCATATGGATATCACCATTTGCATATGGAGGACCATCATGCAAAACAAACATCGGGCGTCCCTTTGTCCGCTCTTGCACTTTCCCATAGATATCCATCTCTTCCCATTTGCTCTGAATTTCAGGTTCCCTTTGTGGAAGATTGCCACGCATCGGAAACTCGGTTTTCATCATTAATAACGTATCTTTATATTCCATTATTTCTTCCTCCTAAAAACTCTTCATTAAAACATTTTTGACATGAAACAAATAAAAAAACCCTCTCATCCCAAAATAGGGACGAGAAGGTTTTATTCCCGCGGTACCACCCTGATAGAAGTGCTAAAAATGCACTTCCTCTTAAGCATTCGTAACGTGAATAACCCGCCACAGTCTACTCCTGAAAAGTTTCAACCTGGAACTCAAGGGTGATCTTCCAATTATCCACTTTATCGGGCTTCCACCATCCCCAACTCGCTCTGAAAGCACAGGAAAATTGTACTGTCCCCATCACTGTCATTTCTATTTCTTTATACTTATTAAAAAATTATATGTGAATGAACGTTAATTCGTCAAGCTAATGAATCTTCTTCTTGATGAATTTTTAACTCAGTGGCATCTACTTCATAATCGAGAAGATGATCCCAATCATCCGTATTAAGCATATCGAGCTGGGCTTCAATCAACATTTTAAAGCGCGTGCGGAAAACCTTCGATTGCTTTTTCAAATCCTCGATCTCCATGGCAATCTTTCTTGCCTTTGAAAGGGATTCATTTACAATTCGATCTGCATTTTTTTCTGCCTCTTTAATAATCAATTTTGCTTCTTTCTGAGCAGTCCGTTTTACCTCTTCACCCGCTTCCTGAGCAATGATAATGGACTTGTTCAATGTTTCTTCAATATTGATAAAATGGCCCAAGCGGTCCTTCATTTCAGTTAAGCGTTCTTCCATTTCCTTTTTTTCACGAAGCACTAATTCATAATCCTTAATCACCTGATCAAGAAATTCATTTACTTCATCTTCATCATATCCGCGAAACCCTTTATTAAATTCTTTGTTGTGAATATCTAACGGCGTTAACGGCATCGCTGCCACCTCCATCATATAAGCTTAAATATGTATTAAAACTAATATTCGACATAGTTTTCAAAATTCCTGCCTTAATATTAATTATTTTTGTTTTCCAACAGTAATTCGCCATTTTTCTTTTTTTGTTTTACCGTCAAGGGAAATCACTTTAGCTCTTCCGTAGCCTCGCACAGAAAGCAAATCCCCTTCATTACATTCAAATGACGGGCTTTCAATGGTTGTCCAATTAACCTTCACGAGACCCTGCTGAATAAATAATTGCGATTTTTGTCGAGATAGATGGTGAATCCCGGAAATAACTGTATCCAGACGTAAGGAAGAGACGGTCAGGTCAGCTTCACTCCATACTTGATGAGCAGAAATTGCATCAGAAAGATTGATTTCAGCCAATTTTACTTTCGCTCTCCCTATAGACTCAAGATTCATTTTGAGATAATCCGCAATTTCCTTTGCGGCAAAAAATTGAATTCTTCCATCATGAACCAAGATATCACCAAATTTCCCTCGCTTTACCCCCAAGGACATGAGACTCCCCAAAACCTGAGGATGCTCAATCGTGACAAATTTCATGGGATAATCAATTTCAAAAAGGGTGATTTGAAAATCATCATATGTTTCTATGAAATAATCCGGCATAACCAATGCCCTGCTTCGTTCAGCCCCGGAACCGCCACCATAAAATTGGCACTTAATGTGGCCATTTTCACCGATTAGTACTTTTAAAATATGCTGCTCTCTTGGATCTAAAAAATCAGTAAGTTTAGGAGTATACGCCGTTTCTACAAAATCCTTCCATTGTAAAACCTGGTCAATGAACTCCCGTTCTTCCGGTCGGAAATGTTGATAGATGTTCATTCAATTCTCCTTATCTAACTTATAACCAGCGATAAACGATACTAAGTCCTCTTTGAGCCATGTTAAGGACAAAGAAAGCAACAATCGGGGAAATATCCATCATTCCAAATGGTGGAATAATTCTTCTAAACGGCTCTAAATATGGTTCACAAATTCTTGCTAAAAAGCGGCCAATTGAATTATCCCTGGCGCTTGGAAACCATGACATCAAGATATAAACGATTAATGCCCATGAATAAATCTGGATTAATTGTTGTATAAGTCCAATTACGTATCCCATTATTACCTACCACCTCGTTTCTTGAAAACCTTGTTCCTTAACTAACTCAGAAATGTTTCCAGATACCTCAACATTGTCAGGTGTACATATAAAAATATTGGCACCGATTCTTTGAATTTCTCCGCCAATTGTATAAACGGCACCACTTAAAAAGTCAACAATTTGTCTTCCTTGCTCCTTTTCAATTTGTTGAAGATTCACGACAACTGCACGGCGGTTTTTCAAATGATCAGCGATTTCCGTCGCATCGGAATAGCTGCGCGGCTCGACCAGGATCAATTTAGAGGATTTCTGAGCATTCGTACTTGCATTCGTACTTGAAGACTTTTGTACACTTTGTAAACTTTGTAAACTAACCACATTTTGCGGTTTTACCGTTTGCTTTACTACCGGCTTTACAGGCTCAGCTTCTTCTATAACATTCTCAGTATCATCATACTCATCTTCTAAAAAGAAAAAAGTTTTAATTTTCGATTTAATACTCATTTTTTACCTCCTACTCTTCTTCACCCACAAGTGCTGTGCCAATTCTTATCATGGTGGATCCTTCTTCTATAGCAATGGCAAAATCATTCGACATTCCCATCGAAAGCTCAGTGCATGGTGCAAACTCGAATTTGCAGGACTGAATTTGGTCACGAAGCTCTTTTAATTGTCGAAAGCATTTGCGAATCAGGTCTTCGTCATCTGTTAAAGGTGCCATTGTCATTAAGCCTTCAACACTAATATGGTTGAATGGTTGAAGCTGTTTAATAAAATCCTGTACCTCTTCAGGTGAAAGCCCATGTTTAGACTCCTCCTGTGATACATTCACTTGCACAAGACATTTTATTTTTTTATTGGCCCGTTTATTGATTTCCTCTGCAAGATTAAGGCGGTCTAAAGAATGGATATATTCCACCTTATCGATAATATTTTTAACTTTCCTTGTCTGAAGCGTTCCGATAAAATGCCAGATAGGCTTGTCCTTTAATGCAGTCCACTTTTCCAGAAGGCCTTCATCACGGTTTTCTCCTAAATTGATAATGCCGGTATCGACCGCTTCTTTTGCCCTTTCAGTGCTGACATATTTTGTAACAGCTACTACCTTAATTTCATCAGGATTTCGTTTTGCCTTAAGGCATGCTTCATTTATTTGCTGTTGAATGATTTCATACTTTGCTGCTACTCTCATAAATGGTCGGCAGCCTCCTTCCAGCCAATAAAACTGATCATTCTACCCGTTTTGCCCCTATCGCGGCGATGAGAAAAAAACTCTCCCTCATTGCAGCTTGAACATAAATCGGTTATATGAATATTTTTTTCGAGGACCCCTGCTCTCAATAATATTTGCTTATTTACTTCACGCAAATCTAATGTATATTGACCTTTATTTATTAAATTATAGGGCTTTTTTTCAACATCTTCTAGTGTCTTTTCTACGAATCCGATGACATGGTCATCTACAATATAACATTTTTCACAAATGGATGGACCAATTGCCACAAAAATATCTTTAGGACCGATTCCTTCTGCTGCAAAAGCTTTTACCATCTTCATGGCTATTTGATTTACAGTCCCTTTCCAGCCGGCATGTGCTGCACCAATTATTTTTTTTTCTGGAGAAATAAAATAAAGAGGGACGCAGTCTGCAAAGCAAAGGGTTAACAAGATCCCCTCTTCATCGGTATAAAATCCATCAGTTGCTTTAAATGAAGTCGCATAACTTTGAGACCCTTTTCCACAGTCAGCTTTCGTAATTTTTTGAATATGAATATCATGGGTTTGTTCAGCTCCCACCCATTGGTTCAATGGAAATTGAAGAAAGTCTGCCAGCCGGTTTCGGTTCGAACAAACGTCAGCAGGTTGATCGCCAACGTGGAAGCCGAGGTTCATCGTTTCAAAAGCTCCTTGGCTCACGCCGCCTGCTTTAGTTGTGAATCCAGCCATTAACCCGGGAAACTGCTGCATCCAGCTCTCAATTAAAAAAAAGGACTGATTTTGTAATGCAAATGGCTCCATTTTCTTACCTCTTTTGTTTTCTTTATAGTTTACCATGAATATAGAAAATGGTCACCGCGTACAAGCCAGATTAAACATTGACTTCTTCAGCACTTATTTCTTCGGCTCCTTTATATCTAACTAAAATGACATCCTGGCCGATTTTAATAATATTTTTCCATGGAATGACAATATCTTGATCTTTTCCGAAAAAGCCTAAAACCCTGCCGCTCCCAGAAATAACAACAGCTTCTATTTTTCCGGTAGTTAAATTAATTTCGATATCTCCAATATTACCAAGCCTTTTCCCATCAGAAACATTCACTACATCTTTTATTTGAAAATCAGAAATTTTCATCATCATTTCTCACTCCCAGCTTCTTTACTATTGAAAATATATGATTGCAAAAAGGAATTTATCTTAAAAAGAAAAAATAAAGCTGCCCAAAGGACAGCCTTAATTTTGAATATTTTTATTCATTTGTCTGATTGCCGCTTTTTCTAAACGGGAAACCTGTGCTTGAGATATGCCGATTTCATCAGCCACTTCCATCTGGGTTTTGCCTTGGAAAAACCGTTTACGCAATATTAATTTTTCACGCTCATTCAATCTGCGCATGCCTTCTTTTAAGGCGATTTCCTCAATCCAATGGATATCCTTATTTCGCTCATCACTTAATTGGTCCATAACATAAATCGGGTCGCCGCCATCATTATAAATGGGCTCAAATAGGGAAACAGGATCTTGTATTGCATCAAGTGCAAAAACGATCTCTTCATGCGGAACCTCCAAAACCTTGGCAATCTCTTCGGCTGTTGGTTCCCGGGAGGTTTCACTCATTAAGCGTTCCCTCACTTGAAGAGCCTTATATGCAATATCCCTTAATGATCTGGAAACACGAATTGGGTTATTATCACGTAAATACCGACGAATTTCCCCTATAATCATTGGTACGGCATACGTGGAAAACTTTACGTTTTGACTTAAATCAAAGTTATCAATCGATTTCATTAGTCCGATACAGCCTACTTGAAACAGATCATCAACAAATTCGCCTCGGTTGTTAAACCGTTGAATGACACTTAATACGAGTCGTAAATTTCCGTTGACGAGCTTTTCACGTGCAGTTAGATCGCCCTCTTGCATTTGCTTGAAGAGTAATCTCATTTCTTCGTTTTTTAATACAGGAAGTTTTGATGTGTCCACACCGCAAATTTCAACTTTATTTCGAGTCAATCCTTTTCCCTCCTCATAGGAGCTGCTGTACAAAAAACAGTATCTCCTTGGGCAGGAAAAATATGCACCTGCTCTTCCATGCAGCAGGCCGGATATTTGTCGAATAATGCGTTTATTTCACTAAAATATTGGGTTTTTTAGGCAGAAAAATTTTTCTTTTTTCATATAACTAGACCATTTTATTAAATTCTTTCCTCAATCTTTTTATGATCCGTTTTTCTAGCCGCGAAATATAGGACTGGGAAATTCCCAGCATATCTGCCACGTCTTTTTGGGTTTTTTCTTCCCCGTTTGTAAGACCGAAGCGCAGCTCCATAATTTGTTTTTCACGATCTGTCAGCTGATGCAATGCTTTTGTTAAGAGCTTGCGGTCGACATTAGCCTCAAGGTCCTTCGTGATAATATCATCATCTGTGCCTAACACATCTGATAATAATAATTCATTGCCATCCCAATCAATATTTAGAGGTTCATCAAAGGAAACCTCTGAGCGGATTTTATTATTTCTTCTTAAATACATAAGGATTTCGTTTTCAATACATCTCGATGCGTATGTAGCAAGCTTTATTTTCTTCTCAGGATTAAAGGTATTTACGGCTTTGATCAAACCAATGGTACCAATACTGATTAAATCCTCAATGTTAATGCCGGTATTTTCAAATTTCCTTGCGATATAGACAACAAGCCGGAGGTTGCGTTCAATTAATATGGATCTTGCTGCCTTATCTCCGCCGGGAAGTTTTTTCAATAATAATTCTTCTTCATCTTTACTTAAAGGAGGCGGCAATGCTTCGCTTCCGCCAATATAATAAACTTCATCCGTTTTTAAGCCCAATTTTATTAAGATTTTATACCAGTAATAGGATAAGCGAAGTCTCCATTTTTTCATGCAAGTTCCTCCTTCTAAAATATGTTTTTCTGAGTATAGTATTATTAACTTACTTTCACCGTTTCTCCTTGCTGTTTAGGTCCGGTAAGCATTTTGGGATGGACGATACATTGAAACGAATCGTCTGGAGAAAGCTCTTGCATTGTAAAGGATACAAGGCCTTTTTCACATAAGAATTGTTCACCATTTTTTTCAAATAAAATGGAATCGGGTTTGACGGCAACAATTAACTGATGTTCTTGTCCAACTACCTTACAGGGAACAATTCTCAGCCGATTTTGCCATTCAGATGGAAATTCATTCGTTCCCATTATTAATGACTCAGGGTTGTCAGCCATTTGCTTAATTGGATCTGCCATTCCCTCCATTTGATTTTTAATCGAGACAAACATGACCGGAAGCTTTGAAATTGGATCATATAACTGATTTCCACTATCGACCAAACCTTTAAAAGAATAGGTTTCAGTATTAATTTGGAGACTGACATTTACAATTTGATCAAATTGAATTTTTGTCATTTCCATGCCTTCTATATTTTTCTTCGAGAAATGCCACGCTAGAGGGAACCCGATAAAAACAAACAGCCAGCTGATTGGATCACCAAACCCTTTAACACCCGTTATCATAATGGAATCATTTTGAAGAAAAAAATGTGTTCCAATTAGTGCACCGCCTATTAAAAACGTCGAAATATATAGCGTAAATAACGCTTTAATAAAAAAAGACAGCCGCTTATATCCAAATGTTGCAAGGACCATAAATACAGAACAGGCAAGTTTTGACAGGGGATGGCTTGTGTAGTCATGTATGGGGGTAAAGGATAAAAGAATAATCAATGAACCAATAAAGCCCCCTGCAAGTACCCTCCTTATTCGTACCGTTCTTTTTAAAAAGATTGCCGTTAAGTAAAGGAGAAGGCTATCAAAAAGCAGATTAAGAGCCCAGATTACATCTAAATAAACTACCAAACTCCTTCCTCCTTTAATTGGAAATCCAACTATTCTGTTTAAGCAACAGTATATCGTAGTAATGCAGCTGAAGTGTGTCACTTTCTGCAATCAAAAAATTAGAGATTTTCACTATATACAACGGAATTTGTCACATTGATAATTTACTTAACTAGAAAAGGCATGGCCCCATTGGGTCCATGCCTTTTCTAGTAAAAATTGTTTATCTTCTACGATTGCGATTTCTTAAAAAAGTAGGAATATCTAATGCCTCTTCTTGTGTTGAGGTATTCGCACGAGTTGGTTCAGGCTGAACTTCTTCCCGTTTAGGTTCTCTTTTCACATTTCCAACCTGTGGCTTGACCTGATTAAAGGACGGGCGAGTTACTTTTGGTTGCATGACTTCCTCGTTAAAACCGGTTGCAATGACAGTCACGATAATTTCATCCTTTAGATGATCATTGATGACAGATCCGAAAATCATATTTACTTCTTGATCTGACGCCGTAGCAACAATATCAGCAGCTTCTTGAACTTCATATAGGCTTAAATTTGAACCGCCTGTAATGTTCATGAGTACGCCCTGGGCACCGTCAATTGACGTTTCCAATAATGGGGAGCTGATTGCTTTCTTGGCCGCTTCAGCCGCACGATTTTCACCAGAAGCGATACCAATTCCCATTAATGCTGATCCTTTATTGGACATGATGGTTTTAACATCAGCGAAATCAAGGTTGATTAATCCCGGAACAGCGATTAGATCAGATATACCCTGAACCCCTTGGCGAAGAACATTGTCTGCCTCGCGGAATGCTTCAAGCATCGGTGTGCTTTTATCGACGATTTCCAGCAGTCGGTCGTTTGGAATAACGATGAGGGTATCGACCGCTTCCTTCATTGCAGCGATTCCACCGGATGCTTGTGTAGAGCGCTTCTTTCCCTCAAAAGTAAAAGGTCTTGTCACAACCCCTACCGTTAAAGCCCCTAATTCACGAGCAATTTGGGCGATAACTGGTGCTGCTCCAGTCCCCGTTCCCCCGCCCATTCCAGCGGTAACGAAGACCATATCTGCACCTCTAAGTGCTTCTTCTAATTGTTCTTTACTTTCTTCAGCGGCTTTCTTTCCAACTTCAGGATTGGCCCCTGCTCCAAGACCGCGGGTTAATTTACCGCCAATTTGCATTTTAATTTCTGCTTTAGAGAGGTTTAACGCCTGTGCGTCCGTATTGACGGCGATAAATTCCACCCCTTGTACACCGTGCTCAATCATGCGGTTGACGGCATTGTTACCACCACCGCCGACACCGATTACTTTTATGGTAGCAAGAGAATCTAAATTGGTATCAAACTCTAACATGACAAATCCTCCTAATTCGTCGATAGACTTTTCGGTTTACTTACTCGAAAAAGTAACCAAGGAATTTTTTTACTTTTGATGACATCTTATCTTCCGGATGTTTTTCTACTTTAGGTTGTTTTGGCTGCTGCTGCTGTTGTTGTTGTTGATGTTGTTTTGGCATCTTCTTTTCGATTGGCTCAGAAACTGGTGCCGCTGCACTCACAGTTCCTCCTGGCAATCTAGCATTCTTGTAGGCATACTTGATTAAACCAACCGCAGTAGTATATTGAGGTTCTCTTACTCCAATATAATCAGGTACCGCAATGCGAACTCTGTTTTGGAGAATCACTTGCGCAAGGTCAAGGACCCCTTGCATATTGGCGATTCCACCGGTTAAAACATAACCGCCTGGCAAATCATTCAAGCCTTTTCGTTTCATTTCATTTAATACCAATTCAAAAATTTCCTCTAACCTCGCTTCAATAATATCGGAAATTTCCAGCTGGTTAAATTGTTGATGCTGGTCGCTGCCAATAATCGGAACGCTGAATACTTCATCTTCTGATGCGTCATCATAAAAGGCATGTCCATATTTTACTTTTATTTTTTCAGCATCCTCCGTTGATGTGCGTAACCCAATCGAAAGGTCTTTCGTAATATGTTCGCCGCCAACAGGAATCACACAAGTTTCTTTTAAGTAGCCTTGGTCGAAAACAGCTAGTGTGGTAGAACCACCGCCAAGGTCAATGAGAGCAACCCCCAGATTCTTCTCATCTTTGGATAGGGCAAATTCCCCTGCTGCCATTGGCTGAAGGGCAATATCTAAAATATCAAGCCCTGCCCGCTCCACGCATCGAAGTGTATTATGAAGGATGGTTTTCGACCCTGTGATGATTGTTCCTTCCATTTCCAATCGGACGCCAATCATGCCGCGAGGATCATTAATTTCATCAAGACCATCGACAATAAACTGCTTGGAAACCACGCCAATAATTTCACGTTCAGGCGGAATTGAAACGACTTGTGCCGCATCAATTACACGAATAACATCCTCATTGGTAATTTCACGATTAGGGCTTGAAACGGCAACAACACCATGACATGGCTGCAGCATTACATGATTTCCGGTAATTCCGACAATCACTTGCCTAATCTCCATCCCAATCATTCTTTCTGCCTGCTCAATCGCTTTTTTAATAGAATGAACTGTTTCGTCTATATCTACAATGGATCCTTTTCGTAATCCTTCAGATTTAACATTCCCAACACCAATTATATTTAATGTGTCATTGACCATTTCACCAATGATAACTTTTACACTGGATGTACCGATGTCAAGACTTACATATATTTCATTGCTGTTCATTCTTTGGCACCTCCTTTTTTCATTCCTTAAGTCGAACAACAATTTAATTTTGTTCAAAAAAAGTCTCACATTACATATTTTATTAAATTATTCGTCACAACTAATTGATTCCCTTTAAAAATATTCAATTTTTTTCTATTTTTTCTTTGTTTCTTGACCATTTCGTCAATAAAATACGTCTTATGACAGCAATATTTTGAAACAATCTTACACCAAAGGCAAATATGGCTGCTAAATACAAGTCTACACCAAGATGCACGCCTAGAAAAGCTAAACTTGCTGCCAGAAGAATATTGAAAAAAAATCCCGAAACAAATACCTTTTCGTCGTAAATATTTTGCAAATGTGCACGGATACCGCCAAATAATGTATCGAGTGCAGCTAACACGGCTATCGATAAATAATTCGCATAATCTTCAGGTACTCGAATATCGGTTAATAAGCCGAGAAAAACCCCAATTAATAGTCCCAGAACCGGAAGCCACATGATCAATTGCCCCCTTCATTGCCATTTACCGGCTCTAAATATTGAATCTGAATTGGGTTTTCATACGCTGGAACCGCAATCGATTGGGAAGGTGCTCCTACAGTCAGCCTCAAATCGTCAAGATAGAACTCCTCAATCGATTTTGAGACCTTCATCCGATTAAATAACTTTTCCGCCGTGCTCATATTATCTACCGTAGCCTTAATTTCAATGGGAAAGCTTTGAATGGTATGCCCATCAATTTTTGTGTCACCATTAATATCCCGGATTACCGTTGTATTAATAATTCTTTGTCCATCGATTGATACATACTTTGCTTCGTACATATTTAATTCATTTAATAATCTTTTTAAAAGGTCCGGTGAGATAACTTTTGTTACAGGCGCTCCCAATTTTATTTCTTCTAATGCGGGTTCAATTTTAAGGATAATACCAGGTTTGATGATTTCTGTTGTCCCAGCTTCGATCTTTAATTCATTTAAAGTATCCTTTAAAGCTTGTTCCTTACTTTGTCTTCGCTTCGATTCATAAGCCGTTATTTTTTCCTCGTTTGAACGAATTTCTTTTAAAAGGTTCGTCTGTAATTCCTTTTCCTTCAATAGGGCATCGCGCAGCTGCCAAATATCACGTGTATCCCGTTCAGCAGGCTTTTTAACGGTTTGAAACTGAATGGCCATCATAAATCCAATTACTAATGCAACCAGGGTAAAGCTTAGCTTCTTTTTTAGCTTGTCCACTCTATTCACCTTACCTTTTAGTATTCTAGTCGTGGACACTTTTAACTTCCTATAATTGGATTTAAAATAATTTGATCTTCTTTTTCAAGGGAAAATACAATATTGTCATTTACGAGCTGGTCCTTTACTCCTCCTGTAAGATTGATTGCAGCAGCAAGAACATCCGGATCGCCGATTGCCGTGATTACAAAGGGAGCAGGGTGCTGCACACCATCTACGGTAATAACAGGACCATTACAATTGATATAAGAATGACTTGTTAACCTTTGACCATTAATCGCAATTGCGGCGGCTCCTGAAATATAGAGCTCGTTTACCACTTTAAAAATATGAATCTCGTGAACTAGATAATTGTTTACATCCGCGGCATTGGGATCATAGGCACCATCTGTAAGGGTAATTTTAACCCCTTTCCCTTTCACTTTAACCTTCCCTAAGAACATCCTGTATTTCTCAGCATCTTCAGCTAAATTAAAAAAACTTTGTGTTTCTTTTGAAAGGTCTTTTTCATTTTCCAGAACCATTTCCTGTGTTTGATTTAATTCTTTTTGAAGCTTGCTGTTTGTTTCCTCCTGGGCATTCAATTGGTTGCGCAAATCAAGCGTCTTTTCATATTGCTTATCCGATAGCTTGCTATGTTGCTGATTTTCTTTCTGCGTCATATGATAGGAAAAAGCAATCATATATCCAAGCACGAGACAAACAAGGGATAAAATGACATGCTTCCCTTTGACTTGTATTTTTTTCAACTTCATTATCCTCCACTCAATGATCAAACGCCTTGAAATAGGACCCGACTTCTAAATCAATAATTCCTTTTTGGTTGGGGTTTAACTGGCTGATAATAGCAGGGTAATGAACCATTTTTTCTGAAAAACTTCTTAATGAAGCACTTACTTCGAAACCATCATTCATAAATAAAGAAATATGATACGGGTCGTTTTTTTCAGGAGTATAATGAATTTCAGAGATGGAATTTACTATTTCAGCTGGAAGATTTTCAAGTCCAGTCACCATTTCATTAAGAACGGAGCCTTCTACAAAATCAAAGAGAATAGGAGAATTGCTTGGAATATCTGTTGTGATTCCACTTTTAATAATTTTCCCGTTTTCCATAACAGGATAAAAGGATGCATTTTTTTCAAGAAAGGCAATTCTTTTATGTTCTTTAACATTGATTAAAATTGTGTTCGGCCAGGTTATCTTAACATTTACTTGTTTGATTTCGGATAAAGATTGTAATTTAGCTGAAACTTCTTTGCCTTTTACCTTCCATATGTTTGTCTTATCGGAAAGTCCGGTCATTTTGATTATTTCAGCCGTAGAATACATTTCATTTCCTTTTACGATGATCCTCCTTACATGGCTTAAAGGGGATTGTACATAGCCGATAGCAGCAATTATGGTAAAAAACAAGAAAAGAAGAAAAATCAGCCTTCGATTAGCTTTTCGCTTTCTTTGCTCTTTTAATTTCGGTATCCGGTCCTCCAGAGCAACAATTTTACTTTTATCCATAAATTCCCTCCAAAGAGCATCTGCTGCGCCATTAGGACTACACGAAGCTTGTCCAGGGAAGGACGGGTCCGTGTCTCCTAGAGATACCTCGAAAAGAGAAACAACGGCACGAATAATCATGCCGTCATTCAATTTCTTCAGCTTTTATACCTTATTTATGATTAATAATTATACCACAATATTTGTCATTCAGACGAGAATTTCTTCTTATTTACGACCGATTATTTCTACTTCTGTTTCCATTTCCACTTGATATAATTGGAAAATAATATCCTTTACATGTTGAATTAATGCAAGCACATCACCTGCAGTTGCATTTCCAGCATTTACAATAAAATTCCCGTGCATTTCTGAAATTTTTGCACCGCCAATACTGTAGCCCTTTAGACCTGCTGCCTCAATCAGTTTGCCTGCATAATTTGGCAGAGGATTGCGGAAGATACTGCCCGCACAAGGGAAATTCCAGGGCTGGGTTTCTTTGCGATAATCTTTATTTTTTTGCATTTGTGATACGATAGAGGCTTTTTCTCCTTCATCAAGCTTAAATTCAGCCTCGACAACAATTCCCGGCCTTTTTTTCTGCAAGACAGAGGTCCGATAGGTGAATTCCATTTCTTCATTCGAAAGCCATTCCATTTTTCCGTTCTCAAATAAAATCAGCGCACGGGTTAATATTTTGCTAATATCAGACCCGTGTGCTCCTGCATTCATATATACAGCTCCGCCAACTGAACCGGGAATACCGCTCGCAAACTCCAGTCCGGATAATCCCATTTTGCTTATTTTCGTTGCTAAGCTCACAAGCGAATAGCCTCCGCCCACCGTAATTTCCGTTCCGTTAACGGAAAGTTTCTCAAGGCCTGAGCCTAGTTTGATTACTGCACCTTCAATTCCCTTATCCGATACCAATAGATTGGAACCTCTCCCTATCGCCCGCCATGGCAGATTCGTTTTTTGGATCACGTCCATCACTTTTATCAGGTTTTCCGTTGATGAAGGTTCGATAAAAAGATCAGCCGGACCGCCAATTTTTATAGTCGTGTGATTGGCAAGTAGTTCATCCTTTTTCACCTTACCCACGTTCATTTCTTGTAATTGAGTCAATAATCCGTCCACCTAGTTCACCTATCTTTCTAAATCCATGTTAGTTCAGTTTATGCGAAAAATAATATTGGTCTACTTTTGATTTTCTTTGACAAGCATTTTCATTAAATCGTACAGTTTATGTGCAGAATCAGGCACACCGATTTTTTTTGCCTTTGTTTTCATTTCCTTTAAATGGTCCTTGTTAAGCAAAATATGGTCAATATGCTCCACAAGGCTTTTGTTATTTAAATTTTTCTCCAATAATACTTGAGCAGCCCCTTGCTCACTAAGGGATCTCGCATTTTTCTCTTGATGGTTATTGGTTACGTAAGGACTTGGAATTAGAATGCTTGGGATACCGAGTGAAGTAATTTCCGCTAAGGTAGTCGCACCTGCTCTTGAAACAACCAGATCAACGCCTGCTAGAACTTCCGGCATATTATGCAAAAATGGCTTAATCACCACATTGCGCGGGTTCCCAACTAATTCTACTTCTTTTTTTACATCTTCAAAATGGACGTCACCTGTAATATACAAAATTTGATACGATTTTCCACCCAAATCCGATAAAGCCTTAACCACAGCCTCATTAATTGGTTTCGCACCGCGGCTGCCGCCAAATATTAACACTGTCGGCTGCGTCGTGCTTAAACCAACCGAAATCCGGCCGCGGATCCCGTCTTTTCCAATGACCTCAGAGGCCCGCGGGTTTCCTGTAAATACTACCTTTTCCTCAGGGAAATATTGCTTTGCTTCATGAAAACAAATGGCAATTCTTTTGACATAACGGCTCAAAAATTTATTGGTAAGACCCGGTACACTGTTTTGCTCATGAATGATCGTTGGAATATTCAGCTTTGCGGCCGCATACACAACAGGTCCACAAACATATCCTCCAGTCCCAATGACAATGTCAGGTTTAAATTCTCTTAGGATTCTTTTGCTATCCTTTACACCTTTAAGAAAACGATAAATGGTTTTAATATTTTCAAAGGAAAGCTTCCTTCTGAATCCGGTAATATGTATGGATTGAAAAGGAATGCCTTCTCGTGGAACAAGACTGCTTTCAAGTCCGTTTTTTGTGCCAATATATAAAAATTCCGCATCTTTTGCTTCCTTTTGGATTTCACGAATAAGGGCAAGAGCAGGATATATATGTCCACCTGTCCCTCCGCCGCTAATGACTATTTTCATATCTCCACCTCTTAACAATTTAACACTTACACCATTCTACTATAAAAACAAAGAAAAGAAAGGAATTGAAAAAAGAATGTTATCGAAATGTAAAAAACCCTGCTTGATCACAGGGTTTGATTTTAATATCTTGAATATCGGCTAATGTTAAGAAGAACACCGATGGCCATTAACATTAATGTTAATGAGGATCCTCCGTAGCTTAAGAATGGGAGTGTAATCCCTGTCACCGGCATTAGCCCTGTTACTACACCGATATTAATCATCACTTGTATAGCCACCATTGCGATAATCCCTACTGCTAGAAAGCTTCCATATAAATCCGGAGCACCTAATGCGATGCGGATTCCCCGCCATAAAAGAAGGGCAAACAACAATAAAATGAATGAACCGCCGATAAACCCCAATTCTTCTGAGAGAATCGCGAAAATAAAATCAGTTTGCGGTTCCGGTAAGTAGAAAAACTTTTGCCTGCTTTGACCAAGACCAAGCCCAAATAACCCTCCAGGACCAATGGCATATAGGGATTGAATAATTTGAAAGCCGCTCCCCAGAGCATCCGACCACGGGTCCATAAAAGAAGTAATCCGTTTCATTCGATAGGGAGCAGAAATTATTAATCCAACAAACCCGGCAACTCCTAATAATCCAAGGAAAGCAAAGTGGCTGGTACGGGCTCCGGCAACAAAAATCATTACGACACAGGTTCCAATCATTACTGTTCCCGTTCCAAGGTCCGGTTGGAGCATAATCATCGCAAAGGCGATAAAAGCAAGCCCAAGGGATGGAATCAGCCCTTTTTTAAAGGAGGTAATTAATTTCTGCCGTTCAGATAAGAATTTAGCCAAAAAAGCAATCATCGCCAATTTCATAAATTCTGATGGTTGTATCGAAAAAGCGCCTACACCTATCCAGCTTCGAGATCCATTTCGAACATTGCCAATTCCGGGAATTAACACAAGAACCAACAAAACAAAACAAACAATTAAGATCGTTTTTGCCCATGTTCTCCATGTCCAGTAGTTGACGTTCATAATGAAAAACATCGCTGCAATCCCAATCCCTGCAAAAAGGGATTGTCTCTTTGCAAAAAAGAAGGGATCGTGGAATTTATATTCGGCCCATACAGCACTAGCGCTGTACACCATGATTAGCCCAATTGCCAGCAGCGTGAAGGTCACGATCATCAAAATAAAATCAGGAGTTGTTTTTTTTGTCGGCACCACTATACACCTCAACTACGTGTTTTAGGGCTAAGCGGTAATTTAAAAAATGTTTAGCTCGAGCGCTGTGCAGTAAACGTACTTCACTTAACAAGCGCTTTTAGCTTTTCTTTGGACAAGCCCTTACTTAAGCATATGCACTGCCTCGATAAAAATGTCTCCCCTGACTTCAAAAGTTTTATATTGATCCCAGCTTGCGCATGCAGGAGACAACAAAATAACATCGCCCGGTTCAGATAATTGATAGGCCTCAGGTACTGCCTTTCCAACATTATCGACACGCTTTAGTTTATTTATTCCTGCTTCCTTTGCAACCCGTTCTATTTTTGGAGCTGTCTGTCCGAATGAAATTAATGCCTTAACATTTTTCAAATAAGGAATAAGCTCATCAAATTCATTTCCGCGGTCGAGCCCACCTGCCAATAAGATGATTGGCGCGTCAAATGCAGATAGGGCATTGACTGTTGCTAAAATATTCGTAGCTTTAGAATCATTATAAAATTTTCGGTTATTCATTTCTGCAACAAATTGAAGACGATGCTTTACACCTGTAAACGTTCTAAGAACTTCACCGATTGCTGAATTTTCGACACCAACCAGCTTTGCAGCGGCCATCGCCGATAAAATATTCTCAAGATTATGTACGCCCGGTAAAGCGATATTCTCAAGCGGCACTACTTTTTCGCCATTAAAGCAAATCCATTCATCCTGTACATAGGCCCCTTCTTGAAGTACTGTCTTCGTTGAAAAAGGAATGATCTTTGCTTTGGAATGACGCGCAATTTCCATCGTCTCTTCCTGATCATAATTAACGATTAAGAAATCATTCTCAGTTTGATTTTGAGTGATTTTCGCCTTTGCTTTTATATATTCCTGTCTTGTGCCGTGATAATCCAAATGGGCATCATAAATATTGGTAATAATCGCGATTTTAGGGTTAAACGAGTTAATACCCATTAACTGAAATGAAGATAATTCTATCACGATCGTATTTTCTTTCGTTGCAGTTTGGGCAACTCCAGATGCAACAGTACCGATGTTTCCTGCTATTAACGGCTGTTTATTTCCTTGGTTTAACATTTCATATGCAAGGGTCGTTGTAGTCGTTTTCCCATTCGTTCCCGTTATGGCGACAAACGGCGCTTCAGATATTTGATAGCTCAGCTCCACTTCGGTTATAACGGGAATTCCTCTTTCAAGCGCTCCCTCAATGATTGGATTGGTATAAGGAATACCCGGGTTTTTTACAATCAGTTCAAACCCCTCATCCAATAGCTCAATCGGGTGTTCACCACAAATTACTTTTATACCCTCTTCTAATAATCCTTGAGCCTCTGGATTTTCCTCCAGCGGCTTTTTATCATTTACGGTCACAAAAGCACCAAGCTTATGTAGAAGAGCAGCAGCAGTTACCCCGCTTTTAGCCAGCCCGAGAACAAGAATCTTCTTATGACAATACGTATCAATCTGTTTCAATTACAACCACACCTCGATATAGATTCCTAGAATCGCTAGAATTAGACCAACACTCCAAAAAGTGACCACAACCCGCCATTCTGACCATCCTGCTAATTCATAATGATGATGCAATGGACTCATTCGAAAAATTCGTTTCCCTGTTGTTTTAAAGGAAATGACCTGAAGAATAACGGATAGTGTTTCAATCACGAAAACTCCGCCAATAATGATTAGCAATATCTCAAGCTTAGTTAATATCGCAATCGCAGCAATGGCTCCGCCAAGTGCAAGAGATCCTGTGTCACCCATGAATACCTTTGCCGGATGGGCGTTAAAGACTAAAAAGCCTAGAACAGCCCCAACGATTGCCACTGAGAAAATCGCAATTTCCACTTGCGATTGGTTCCAAGCAAGAACGGCATAGGCTCCAAAAGCAATCGCAGCCGTACCGGATACGAGCCCATCTAATCCATCCGTCAAGTTAACTGCATTTGAAAATCCAACAAGCCAGAAAATGATGAATAATAGATAAAACCAGCCTAAATCAAAGGAAAATCCGCTATATGGAACCGTAATTTCAGTCGGGAACCCATTCTGTTTATAAATGAAATAAAAAATAACAGAGATAATAATTTGTCCTAGCAGCTTTTGTTTTGATGTTAAGCCTAAATTCCTTTTCAAGGCAACTTTGATAAAGTCATCAAGGAAACCAAGGAGACCAAAGCCAAATGTGACAAGGATCAACAAATAGGTTTTCACAGTTGGTGCAGAAAATTTCCCAGTCATGACCAATGTGGTAATGATAATGGAAAACAATATCATGATTCCACCCATCGTTGGTGTTCCTGTTTTCTTTTGGTGGGATTCCGGCCCTTCCTCACGAATGCTTTGTCCAAATTTTAACCTTCTTAAGAAGGGAATAAAAAGGGGAGAAAGCAGGACTGAGATTAGAAACGACATTAAAATAGTGAAAAAAATAACTTGCTCCAGCATTTTATCCCCTCCTTTCTATTTGAGCATTCATACTGGCAGCCGCTGCTTTTGTTACCATCGCGTCAATATCATATGTTTCATTATTTTTGGTATGAAGTTTTTTTGTTAAAAAATCAAATTTAGTAATATTCATTGTCTTATTTGTTTCTCCATCTAATTTTTCTAAGTATCGTTGTAGGATGTTTCCTACTGCTTCTGCCGGGTCATCTGTCAAAAATAGCGGGAATTGATTAGGAGTATACGATGGAACAATTAAATTTTTATTCCAAATCGCCGCAATCGCCCCATTCGCAAGTGCTTGTTTGAGCTCGCCGGATTCTTTTGATAACGGAACAAAGATTCCTTTCTTTAAAGGCGCATTGGCATTATCACTTAACGTATAAAATAATAAGTTTTCATCGATTGTGCCTTTCCTATCCGGAATCAGATTGGCTATATCATTGAAAGCTAAATACATTACTCTCTCCCCTTAATTGCCTCTCGAGCGATAAGCCGGTCATCGAAATCATATACGTTTTGGCCAATAATCTGATAGGTTTCATGCCCTTTCCCCGCAATTAAGATAACATCATCTGCTCCTGCTTGCCCGACAGCCGTTATAATTGCTTGCCTTCTATCAGGTATAACTAAATAATTTTGTCCTTGAACACCGGAGGTCATCTCATTTAAAATCGCCAACGGATCTTCACTTCTTGGATTATCAGAAGTAAAGATCGGGTTGGTCGCAAATCGGCATGCAATTTGCGCCATCAATGGCCTTTTTGTCCGATCGCGGTCACCTCCACAACCAACAATGACAAAAATTTTGCGTTTAGCAAATTGCCGTATAGTTGTTAATACATTTTCCAAACTATCCGGTGTATGGGCATAATCCACGATAACGGTGAAATCCTGCCCGGCATTAACCAGCTCGAATCGTCCAGCCACACCATGAATTCCTTCAATCGATTTGATAATCTTATTAATTGGTACCCCAGATACTAGAGCCGCCGGAATACTTGCCAAAACATTATAGACATTAAATTTGCCTAATAACTGAATACTAATAGGATAGCATACCTTATCAATCATTAAATCAAAGGTTGTACCTAAAGATGTCATTTGTATGTTTACAGCTCGGATATCTGCTTCATGATCGATTCCATATGTAATTACATGTGCTGCAGTTGATTTTTCAAATAAAGCCATTGATGGTTCGTCAGCATTCAGAATGGCAAATTTCGGTCTATTTTTATCAAAAGAATTACCAAGCTGGGAGAACAATAAACTTTTGGCTCGCTGGTATTCATCCATTGTTTGATGGTAATCGAGATGATCTTGGGTTAAGTTTGTAAATATGGCGATATCATAATCACAGCCATGTACTCTCCCCATATCAAGGGCATGGGATGAAACTTCCATAACAGCCAGGTCAATTCCTGATTCCACCATCCGCCCAAAATTCTTTTGCAATGTTAAGCTATCTGGAGTGGTATTTTTGGTTTCAATGATTTCATCACCGATTTTTGTATACATTGTCCCAATAAGACCTGTCTTATAGCCTGTTTCAGCAAAAATCTTTTCGATTAAATGACTGGTGGTCGTTTTTCCATTCGTTCCCGTGATCCCGATTAACTTCAGTTTTTTTGTGGGCTGCGAGTAAAATGCGTCGGACAAAACAGCCATCGCCCTAAAGGTATCCTTTACTATAATAACAGGTACGTCAAGTGGCAGATTTTTTTCAGCGAGGATGGCAGCAGCACCATTTTTTACCGCATCCAAGGCAAAATCATGGCCGTCCACTGTATAGCCTTTTATACAAATAAAAAGACTGCCTTTTTGAACCTTCCGGCTATCATTTTCCAGCGACGTAATTTCTGGATTTGCTCCCGAGAACGGGATGAATGAATGCAAGTGTTCAAGTAACCTTTGTAGCTTCATCTTCTCTCAAATCCTCTCATGACCTTTCATACATTATGGATTTTCTATCGGGCCAAGAATGTATCGCAAAAGTCTGCTGAAGAAAGTTTCACTTTATTTTACATAAAAATAACACCGACTTCTATTTTACCATCATTGCCAGAGAAAAAATAGGCGGCGGAAAACTGTTTCCCACCGCCAATTCCCATTACAATATAAGTTATTCACCCTCGCCATAATAAAGTCTTATTTTTGATCCTTCTTTTAACTTCGATCCAGGCTCAGGGGATTGCCTTACTACTACATCCCCATCACCGCTTGAATCAATTTGTAGATTTAACAGCTGCTCACTGATTTCCTCTTTTGTTAATCCTGTTAAATCCGGCAGTGTTATTAACGGCGTATCCAACCAGGTTTTTTTCTTTTCAATTTGATTTTTTCTTGGCGGTACCCCCATGGACATAAGTCCATCCTTAATGATACTTCCTACAATTGGGGCGGTAACCGTACCCCCGAATTGCACTGTTCCTTTTGGATTATCGACAGCCACATAAACAATAATTTGTGGGTCATCGGCTGGTGCGAAGCCGATAAAGGATACAATAAAATTGTTCTCTAAATAATGTCCATTTTGAGCTTTTTGGGCAGTCCCTGTTTTTCCGCCGACGCGATAGCCATCGATAAATGCTTTTCCACCAGTACCTTGTGCTACAACACTTTCGAGCGCTTTCCGCATTTCTGCTGAAGTTTTTTCAGATATTACTCTTCTTTTTTCTTCAGGAGTGTTTCTCATGACGACTTCCTGGGTGACAGGATCAATTAATTCCTTGGCAATATAAGGCTTATACAGGATTCCGCCATTTATCGCAGCTGAAACAGCTGTTATTTGTTGAATCGGAGTTACCGATACTCCCTGCCCAAACGCTGTCGTTGCTAATTCCACCGGTCCGACCCGATTTAAATTAAATAAAATTCCTGTTCCTTCTCCTTGTAAATCGATTCCAGTTTTTTGCCCAAAACCGAAATTGCGAATATATTGGAATAATTTATCTTTGCCTAATCGTTCTCCTAAGGCTACAAAACCAGGGTTACAGGAGTTTTGGACTACCTGCAAAAATGTTTCACTCCCGTGGCCGCCCCTTTTCCAGCATTTTAACCTCGCCCCCGCAACCGTTACATAACCAGGGTCATGAAATTGTTCCTTTTCTAAGTTTACTTTTCCTTCGTTTAAAGCTGCAGCTAATGTGATAATTTTGAAAGTAGAACCCGGTTCATACGTAGACCAAACTGGAAGGTTTCGATTGTACACTTCTTGTGGAACATTTCTAAAATTAGTTGGGTCAAAGGTAGGACGGCTGGACATCGCTAATACTTCCCCATCATTCGGATTCATGGCGATCGCAACAATTCCATCAGGATGATATTTAGCCTCGGCTATATCCAATTCCCTTTCAACAATCGTTTGGATTTTAGTATCGATTGTTAATTTCAAATCAAGACCACTTGTTGGCTGATTATAATCATCCGGCATATTATTCATTCGCGATCCTTTGGCAGTGGCGTAAAATTTAACGGCTCCTCGCTTACCGCTAAGCTCTTTATCGTAATATTTTTCCAAGCCCATTAAACCCTGGTTGTCGATCCCGGCAAAGCCAAGTACGTGGGAAAGATAGCTCCCAAACGGATAATATCGCTTCGAGTCTTCACCGATATAAATACCATCAAGTCCCAAAGCCCTGATTTCCTTTGCCTTCTCATGGGAAATTTTCCTTCCCTCTTTAATTCGAACTATGGATTGCCCCTGGGTGATTTCCCTGTAGGCTGTTTCTTTAGACATTTTTAACACGGAAGCCAATTTCTCTGCTTCTCCAGCCGGGTCTTTGACCTGCCTCGGTACAACCCAAACTGTTGGCGCACTAATGTTTGTTGCCAAGGCAACGCCATTCCTGTCCACAATTTCACCACGTTCAGGTTCAAATGGAATATTTCGGCTCCATGAATCCATTGCACGATTGGTCAGCATATCGCCCAGAAAGAACTGTACATACCCCAGCCGGACATCAATAATGAAAAAAATAAGAATTCCTACGAACAGTGCAATCATTAACCGTTTACGGACAGTTACATTGGAAACTCGCATATTATTGGACGATCCTCCTTTAAGTGGTCGTTCCATTTATATGCTTGTACAAATTTAATTAGAACGAAGAAAAAGAGGCTTCATCAGCCTCTTCATTAATCCTTCACGTCATTCTGAGAATTATCGTTCTTTGATGGAGATGATTTATTTTTAGCCTGTTCCTCCGGTGTTTGCAGCTGAATGATTAAATCATCCTGACTTCTTAGACTTCCTCCAAGCCCAATGCTCTGTTTCACGACAAAACCGCTGCCGCTTATATGAAGCTTTAAATCGGTCAGCTTTACTACCTTCATGACATCACGAAGGGACCAGCCGGTCATGTCGGGCGCTAAAGCTTCTCCGTCCGTCTGAATGATTACTTTCTCTCCATCGATAATGGATGTCCCTGGTAAAGGGAGCTGGGCGGTTACCTTAGTACCTTTTCCGATTACAACTGGATTAAAGCCTTCCTCAGTCAATGTTTTCACAGTATCCTTAACTGATTGACCAGAGAAATCTGATATTTCCTCCGCAGTCGGTTTATCCTGCTTGGCAGGCTGGACATTTAAGTATTGTAAACTATTTTTCATGACAGGATCGAAAATTTCTGAAACCGGTATTGATCCCAATTCATAATTATCAATGTTTGGCTGTTGGACTGCAATATACACAATTAATTTCGGATCATTTTTAGGAGCCATTCCTAAAAATGAAAAAATATAATCCGAAGGGCCTGTTAAATAACCGTTTGGCCCAGGTATATTGGCCGTTCCTGTTTTACCAGCCACATCATAGCCAGGAATTTTGTACCGATGACCCGTCCCATTTTTTGAGGTAACGACCGTTTCTAAGTAATCTCGGACCTTTTTAGCTGTTTCATCGGTAATAGGTGTCGAGACGACATTCGGCTGAACATCTTTTATTATTTTTCCAGTATCATGGTCTACAATTCTATCAACAATATGCGGCTGCATCATTTTTCCGCCATTAGCCACTGCAGTTGCTGCCTGGATTTGCTGGATTGGTGTGATGGCTGTTCCTTGACCGAAAGCCGTAGTCGCTTTTTCAATCGGATAATTAAACATTATTTTCCCCGAAGTTTCATTCGGAAGTTCAATTCCTGTTGGTTTGTCAAAACCGAATTTAGTTAAGTACTGACGGTAGCGGTCAAAGCCCAATTTTTCATTGGCAATTTTTGCAAACGCTACATTGGATGAACGTTGGACTCCCTCTAGATAGGAAATCGTTCCCCAGCCTACATAATTATGGTCATGAATATAAGGAGCCTTTGGTGCAACCTGATAAGAACCAGATTTATAGAGCTCATTTGGATTAAACACATTTTCATTTACTGCAGCGGAAAGCGTAAATACTTTCATTGTTGAGCCAGGTTCATAAGAATCCTCAATCGCTTCATTATGCCAGCTGTCAGTGATTCCATCTTTCGTTTTAGGGTCAAAGGTTGGCCGTTGACCCATCGCTAATATTTTTCCCGTTTTCGGATCGGCAACAATACCAATAATTTTTTTCGGCTTATATTCCTCCGCAACATTATTCATTGCATCCTCTAAAAACGTTTGAATCTTTTTATCAATAGTTAAATAAACATCGTTTCCATCTTTTGCGGGAGTTATTTTTTCTTTTTTATCTGGAAGCAAATATCCCCATAAATCACTTTCATAATTCAAGCTTCCATTTTTACCGGTTAAGTAGGAATTTAACGACTTCTCAATTCCCATTTCTCCAACGTTTTTCTCCGGGTCAGTGTAACCGATGACATGGGAGGCAAATACCCCATTTGGATAAAAGCGTTTTGTATCACGAATAAAAGTGATACCAGGCAGCTTCAATTTTTCAATTGCCGATTTGGTTTGCAGAGAAATATCCCGCCCTGCCTTGCCAAATTCAACCTGAAACTCCTTTTTTGTTAATCGACTATAAATCTCAGATTCATCCATTTTTATATATTTTGCCAATTCCATCGCCGTCTTTTGTGGGTCGACAACATTTTGTGGATCTTTTGGATTTACGGTCATTTTCTTGCTGAGAATGGCAACCAGTGAATAGGAGGCAGTATCCTCTGCGATAATTTCACCGTTGCGGTCATAGATATTGCCTCGGACCGCGTCAATTGTCCCCACTCTTGTATATTTTTGCTTCGCCTTAGCCGCAAGCACCTGACCGTCGACTTCTCCGGAAATCTCGATCGAAAAATACCTAAAAATTAATACAAAAAAGAGCAGTCCGAATATCACAAATAATATCGCTGCTCCGAAATTCATATAGGGCTGTTTTCTAATCATTTCGCTGGCACAACCTTGATGTTATTTGGATTTAATGAAAGTCCCATTTTCTTGGCTTTTGCCTCAATACGGCTATATTGACTAAGTTCACTTACTTGAACCTTTAAGTCATTAATTTCCTTCTTTTGTGCTTCAATCGAGGAACCAGTTTCTTGGATTCCCTTATTTACCTCATAAATTTGAGATTGAGTTGAAATGATATGAACGGCACCAAAACAAACCATTCCGGCAAACATCATACCAATTATTTTCTCTCCTGGAGTAAGCCAGTGCTTTTTGATTTTTACTGTACTTGTGTTTTGGATTGTTACTTTTTCCTGTTGCTGTTGTTGTTCCTGAATATTCCTGGCAAGATTACTCAAACCTGACCCCTCCAATTAGTTTTTCATAATTTTTCTGCTATACGCAGTTTGGCAGAACGAGCGCGGTTATTGGCCGCTAATTCCTCTTCAGATGGAAGAATCGGTTTACGTGAGATTAATTTTAATTTTGGTTTAAATTCGTCAGGGATGATTGGCAGACCATGTGGCAAATTAGGGGTTTCACTTTCCTTTTTAAAAGTCGCCTTACAAATTCGATCCTCCAGAGAATGAAACGTAATCACACTAATTCGACCACCGGTATTTAACATTTCAATTGCCTGAATTAGTGATTGCTCAAAAACAGATAATTCGTCATTCACGGCAATTCTAACTGCTTGAAAAATTCGTTTGGCCGGATGTCCACCTTTTCTTCGGGCAGGCGCGGGGATTGCTTCCTTAATTAAGTCGACTAATTCTGCCGTCGTTTCAATTGGTTTTGATGCGCGGGCCGCTTCAATCTTTCGAGCAATTTGCTTGGAGAATTTCTCTTCACCATACCTAAAAAATATTTTCACTAATTCTTCATATGACCAGTGATTAATCACTTCGTAAGCAGAAACATTGGCGTCATTATCCATTCTCATGTCCAGTGGCGCATCGTGATGATAACTGAATCCTCTCTCGGGTGTGTCTAATTGTGGTGAAGACACTCCAAGATCATATAAAACACCATCGACCTTTTCAATTCCACGTTTGCTTAGCTCGTCCTTCAAATATAGAAAATTACTTTTAATTATGGTTAGTCGATCACCGAAGTCAGCTAATTTTCTTTTAGCATTTGCAATTGCTGTCTCATCCTGATCAAAGGCAAACAGAATTCCGTTCTCCCCAAGTTTCGAGAGAATAAGGGAACTGTGCCCTGCCCCGCCTAATGTACAATCCACATAAATGCCGTCAGGTTTAATATTTAACCCTTCAACCGCTTCGTTTAATAACACTGTTGTATGTTCAAACATCAAAAACCATCCTTTTCCAATCGAACAAATATAATTGATTATCCATATAATTTTTCCACTATATATCAAATCCAATCATATTTTCTGCGATTTCGGCAAAAGATTCTTCAGACTGATCAAAGTAGTCCTCCCAAATCTGTTTACTCCAAATTTCAATTCGATTGGAAACGCCTAAAATCACACATTCTTTTTCTAGTTTCGCATATTGAAGTAGTGGTGCAGGAATATTGATTCTTCCTTGTTTATCCAGTTCGCTTTCCGTAGCACCTGAAAAGAAAAAACGGGTAAATGCACGGGCATCTTTTTTCGTTAATGGCAAACCTTTTAACTTTTCTTCCAAAAGGCTCCACTCTGTTAGCGGGTAACCAAACAAACATTGATCCAAACCTCTTGTGATGATAAACATTTCGCCAAGCTCATCACGAAATTTGGAGGGCACAATTAAACGGCCTTTGATATCAATGCTATGATGGTACTCGCCCATAAACATCCCGTAGCCCCCACTTTCTTTTATTAGAGTACCACATTCCCCCACTTTCCTCCACCTATTTTTAAAAATTCGTCCTAAAGTTTGAAATTCCTTTTTAATCCAGAAAAATATCAAAAAAAAAACTTCACACATTAGGTGAAGTTCCTTCTACATCTTAATAACCTTATGCTTTCCATCAAACTCAAAAGGCAATTCCATTAAATTTTTAACGAAGTAAAGTCCAAATTGGTTTAAGTATTGAAACACATTCCAAATTCGTTCCTGGGGAAAGCCGTCAGGTCTTAACGATAAGTCTACGCGGGCAAATTTCTTCAATATGATCTCATGTTTTCGTTTAACCGCCTCATCCAGCTTTGTTTGCATAAAGGCAATTTCTTTTAATAAGTATTGCTCGTTTTTCTCCAATAACGGGAGAAGCCCACGATCAAGCTCGGCTGTTTTTGCTTCAATCAGTCGATATTGGCTTCGAAGCCGTTCCTTTGCTTCTGAAAATAAAGCTTCCGCTTCCCGGTCTTTAATCGAATGCAGAAACAGTTCTTTTTCATTAGCAGTACCTCTCATTAAAATTTCGGGCAAGCTTAATTTCAATTCAATTAGATCTGTTTCTACAGAACGATCTAGCAAAGTAATGTTTAACCTTGGCACAATTGGCGGCATTTTGAGATGAAAAGATTCAAAAACCAGTTTAAGTTCTGCCCAATAGGAAATTTCACCAGGGCCTGCAATGAAAGCAATTGTTGGGAAAAGCCATTCTTGCATTAATGGTCTGGTAACCACATTATTGCTCAACTGACCTGGATTATTTGCAGCTAATTCCAAAAGTTCCTCTTTTGAGAAGACAACGGCTCCACTTTTACCCACAAATCGCTCGTTTTCACAATCATATTCCAAAAGAATTCGTTCCTGTCTTTTTTCATCGTAATAAAACATATTTGCTGCTTGCTCATTTGCCTCAATGGTTAGAGGGTAGCCATTTTGACTGATAGATTCTTGTTGTTTTAATAATGAATAAGTGATCGAATTGTGATGGATTAGTTGTTCTGTTAAATATTCTTTTTGCAGCTGGCGAAATTCCCGGTCCCCGGAATCAACAATTAATAATCCATAATCCTTAAACAGTTCCATAATGATGTTAGCAAAAAAGTCAACAAAGTTTTGAGATTTCTCTGCTTGTTCCTCGGCAAAGGCTAAAAGTTGATTCGTATAGGCGGTTTCTCCAAAGTTCTCTATCAAGTTTTCCATCCAGGTCCGACAGATTTCCTTGTTTATCGTAACATCGGTAACCATTTTCTTATGGAGCATTTTTTCGGGATACTGCCATTTATCTACCCCTTCTTCCACAGGTACAAAAACATGGTTGACCTCTTGGAAATCATGATCCTCTCCGGCAATCCAGAATACCGGTACAACCGGAACCTTTAGCTGCTTTTCTTTTTCTTCAGCTAATTTAATAATTGAAATGACTTTATGAATCGTATAGAGCGGTCCGGTTAATATTCCGGCCTGCTGCCCGCCAATCACAACGACACTATTGTTTTCTTGCAATTTTCCAAGTGATTTCTCGACAGCTTCAGAAGTTGGATAGCGCTGCATAAAGTTTTTAATATATCCTGCAAGCTCACTGCGGTGAAATCTTCTGGATTGTAATTCTGTTAATCGTTCCAAATCATCAGACAATTGATTATAACGGTAATGAAAAAATTGCTGAATTTCAGCTGTTTGTGCTAAATAATTTGAAGCAAATCGATTTGTAGCAGGTAAAGAGAGATTTAGAATCTCCATTTATGTACTCCCTTTCTAATCAACCATTTTCATTCTTTTAAGAGTATAGCATTAACCAACGCTTTTGAAAAAAAACTATGCTCACGAGTAAAAAGTAAATTGAATCGCACGGAAAACAAAGCCAAACAGGGTCAGTCCAAAATAGGCTGCAAAAAAGAAAATGAAAGTAAATCTCCAAAACCCGTTTACAACTTTCCCATAAACAATTTCACCTTTTATTTTCCAATGTAGTATAACAAACAACATTGCACTTATTAGCAAAAAGATAAAGATTAACCATAAGAGGGATTTTCCCAATATGGCTAAAATCAAAAAATGCACCGCGATAATAAAGAAGATAGTCGTAAAATCCAACGCTTTATGAATCGCTTTTTTGGTGTTTTTCGTTACCATTCTAACAAAAATATAAACAAGGATGAATGGAAGCAGTGGAAAAGTAAAAAAAATGGTTAAGACGGTAATGAGTCCGGCAATTATAAAAGATCACCTCTTGCATATTCTTTTCCTTTAATCAGGCAGAATAAACTATTAATCAATGGGGCTGCTATTTGTCTCTTTTTTGCTTCCTCCAGCAAAAAGCCCAAAATAGCATCCACTTCTGTCCTTCTTCCTGCTTCAAGATCTTTAAGCATCGAGGAGCGATTATCAGCTGTCAGCTGACAAATATTCTTGATTTTGTTTAGGTTCTCTTCCAGATTTTCTAATTTTAAAATCAGGGAAATTTCTGCAAATAAGTTTTCTACTGTTTTCAAATAAAACATATTGCTGATAAGGTCGCCGTTTTTTACATCAAGAATAGCAGTTAACGGATTGATGACGGCATTCACAATTAGCTTCTCAGTCAGCATTCGGTAATAATCTTCCTTGATGACAAATGGAAAATTAGCGGGGACATAGGAAGCAAAGTGTGATAATAGAGCAGGATTGCCCTTCAAGACTGCAACATTCGTCACTCCTTCACCATTATGACTGACAGTAATGGAATTTTCACGATAGGCACCATGTTCTACGGTTCCAACAAAAATATTCATTGCTTCCAGGTTATCTAGCAGTTTTAAATGCCCCATTCCGTTTTGCAAAAATAAAAGGTTCTTTGGATAGACAGGAAGTTGATTGAACTTGGAAATAATGGATTCCAGCTGATATTGTTTTACTGTCAAGATGGCGAAATCCTCTGTTCCTTCCCATTCTTCAATAGGTTTGGCATCAACATGCATTTTCGATATTTTTGCATCTTTTTTTAGGATAAGCCCCAATTTATTTATTTCCTCTGCCTGTGCTTTTGTACGAGTATAAAGTGTAACCTTAAAAACGCTGCTTATATATGAAGTAAATAAAAGCCCAATGGAACCTGCACCTATAATCGCAACTCTCATATTAATCCCTCTTTTTTTCATCATTCACTTTATATTTTACCAAAGATAATTGGAATTTTGGAACTATTTAAATTGCAAAAAATCCCTTTTCGTAAAGGCAACGAAAAGGGATTTTTTGTTTATACCGGATAAACGGGGTGCTTGCGATTACTGAAATTCATATCTTTTGTTTCATAGAAGCGATAGCGCTGGATCAAGACATCTCTCAATTCCGACGGCGCCACAATCTCATCGACAATGAGTTCTGAGGCCAATTTATAAATATCAATGTGCTCTTTATATTCTTTATGCTTTGCTTGGACAAAGGCAATTTTTTCTTTTGGATCGGTAATTTCGTTTATTTTATTGGAATATACCGCATTAACGGCGGCTTCAGGTCCCATTACCGCGATCTGTGCAGTTGGCAGAGCTATGCAGCAGTCCGGTTCAAACGCTGGGCCAGCCATTGCATAAAGTCCTGCACCATATGCTTTTCTTACAATAACTGAGATTTTTGGAACGGTTGCCGAACTCATCGCGGCAATTAACTTTGCTCCGTGGCGGATAATTCCGGCGCGTTCCACCTTTGTCCCAATCATAAAGCCAGGTACATCGGCTAGGAATAATAATGGAATATGGAAAGCGTCACAAAGCTGAATAAATTTGGCTGCTTTATCGGCAGAATCGACAAATAAGACACCGCCTTTAACCTTCGGCTGATTTGCGATAATTCCCACTGCTCTGCCATCAATTCTCGCAAGTCCCGTAATCAGCTCTCCGGCAAACAACTTTTTAATCTCATAAAAGCTGCCATTGTCAACAATTTGATCGATACATTCGTACATATCAAACGGTGCATTTTGATTTTCAGGGATAATGGCCTCCAATTCTCGACCTTCTTTTGGTTCCAAACCAACGGCCATTTTCGTTTTTTCTTTAAAGCTCGGAGGAAAATATCCGATATATTTTTTTGCAGATTCAATGGCTTCTTCTTCACTAAAGGCCAGAACATCCCCACACCCGCTAACAGAACAATGCATGCGGGCTCCGCCCATTTCCTCGAGAGTCACCTTTTCACCAATTACTTTTTCCGCCATCCTTGGCGATCCTAAGTACATCGAGGCATTTTGATCAACCATAATGACAATATCACAGAATGCCGGAATATAGGCCCCCCCTGCAGCAGATGGCCCAAAAAGGATACAAACCTGAGGAATCATGCCTGAAAGCTTTACTTGATTATAAAAAATTCTACCTGCACCGCGGCGGTTTGGAAACATCTCCAATTGGTCAGTTATTCTCGCACCTGCCGAATCGACAAGATAAAATAAAGGAACCTTCAGCTTTTCCGCCGTCTCTTGAATTCGAATGATTTTTTCAACCGTTCGTGCTCCCCAGGAGCCAGCCTTAATGGTTGAATCATTGGCCATTACACAAACGGTTTGACCATTAATTTTCCCAATCGCCGTTACCACGCCATCCGCAGGTAAATCTTCTGCTTTAAAATTTGCAAATTTTCCATCCTCTTCATATTTACCTTCATCAAAGAGTAAAGAAAGACGGTCGCGGACAAACATCTTATTCTGTTCCTTCAGCTTTTCATGATATTTTGGCTGCCCGCCTGCTTCTATTTTTTTTCGATTTTCTGCTAATTTTTCATTTAAAGTATTGGTTGTAGCCAATTGCTCTCCTCCTAACGTTGCTGCTATTCCACTACAAATAAAACATCATCTTCATTTACAAAGTCACCGATATTTACTTTTATTTCTCTCACGATTCCCTGTGCACTACTTTCGATCGGGATTTCCATTTTCATTGATTCAAGCATTAATACTTCCTGGCCGATTGTTACTTGTTCACCGCTCTCTACAAAAATATTTAGTACTGTACCTGCCATTGAAGCTTTAATTTCTCTCATTTTATCTCTCTCCTTATTTCACTAATATGTTTGATAAAAAGTTGGTTGTATAACGGCCATCCTGGAAATCTTCATTTCCCAGAATATTGAGAAAAAGGGGTGCGTTTGATTTTATTCCATCAAATTGCAAGTTTTTAAAAAACTGTTCAGCAATAGATAATGCCTCTTTGCGAGTTTCACCATGAAATATGCATTTTGCTATCATCGGATCGTAGAACGGCGTTACCTTTCCACCCTCATCATAGCCCGCATCAATGCGTGCCCCATTTATTGGTTCCCAATTAAACTTAGTAATGGTCCCTGGCGAAGGCAAAAACCGGACTGGGTCCTCCGCATAAAGACGAAATTCAATCGCATGTCCGCTTGAAGTAATTTCGGATTGTAACAACGGCAGGTTTTCACCCCTAGCTACCAGTATTTGCCATTTAACAAGATCAAGTCCAGTAATTTGTTCTGTAACAGGGTGTTCAACCTGCAGACGCGTATTCATTTCTAAAAAGTAAAAATTCTCCTGTTCATCAACGATGAATTCAATGGTTCCGGCATTAATATAGTTAACCGCTTTTGAAGCTTTTAACGCGGTGTTATACATCTTTTCACGCGTTTCATTTGAAAGGAAGGGTGAAGGTGATTCCTCTACTACCTTTTGATGTCTTCTTTGGATGGAGCAATCCCTTTCAAACAAATGAACAATGTTGCCAGACTTGTCACCAAAAACCTGAATTTCAACATGTCTTGCATCTGCAATATACTTTTCAATAAATACCTCATCAGAGCCGAAATAGGCCATTGCTCTTGATTTTGTCGCCGTAAAGGATTTAACGAGCGCTTGCTCATTTTCACAAAGCACCATACCAATCCCGCCGCCGCCGCCGCTTGCCTTTAGCATCACCGGAAATCCGATATTTTCAGCGAGCATGCAGGCTTCTTCCACTGTTTTTAATCCATGACCGCTTCCGGGAACAACAGGAACACCAGCCTGCTCCATCGTTTGCCTGGAAACAATCTTATCACCCATTAATTTAATTGTTTCCGGGTTTGGACCAATAAACGTGATACCTTCCTTCATAACAGCTTCGGCAAATTCAGCATTTTCAGATAAAAAGCCGTATCCGGGATGAATCCCATCTACCCCTTCGCTTTTGGCGATTTCCAGAATTTTAGATGCTTGCAAATAAGATTTATTTACAGGCGGCTCACCAACACAAACAGCCTTTGAAGCCGCTTTTACAAATGGCATCTCACGATCAGCCACAGAGTATACTGCAACGGTTTCAATCCCCATACTATGGCATGTTTTTATTATCCTAAGGGCGATTTCTCCACGATTGGCTATTAAAATTTTCTGCACTTTTTTTCCCCTTTCCTTGCCACTATAATCCTGCATATTATATGTTTCTACAACATTCACCGAATTTCCTGCAAATTTTGAAAACGCTTCCTGAAGTTATTTGAAGAATTTTTTATTTATTTGTTATATAATGATATTGATTTTACGGGATTTAAATTCAAAAATATTTTACTTTTCTTGTTTTTCAGTATTTAATGGATATATGCAAGTAAATATTACCAATCAATATTAGGGGGTTTTCATATGGGTTCTAAGGTTGAAAAACTTAAAGTGAATTTTAAAACACTTGAAGAGTTTAAAAAATTTAAGCAATATGGAATTCAAGAGCTGTCTATGCTGGAAGATTTACAAGCAAATATGGTGGAAGATGATAGTGACTCACCATTTTACGGTGTTTATTTTGGAGACACACTTGTTGCAAGAATGAGTTTATACCAAATTGACACGAAATTTGACCGCTATTTCTACCCGCCACAAAATTATTTAGAGCTTTGGAAGCTTGAAGTTTTGCCTGAATATCAAGGAAAAGGCTATGGAAAACAGCTTGTAGAATTTGCAAAAAGTTTCGGCCTGCCTATTAAAACAAATCCTAGAGTCCATTCAAGTGAATTTTGGAAAAAAATGGACTTTGATGCTGTTGAGTATGATATGGAACGCGACCGTGGTGAAAATCCACTTGTCTGGTATCCAGAAGGTGTCGAGCCGCAGCATCACGAATAAAAAGCGGACATGAATGTCCGCTTTTTATTTTTCCACCCTTTCAAGATTTCCGTTTTTTTCCATTTGGAATTTCACCTTCGACTGACGATCTTCTTCCTGGACCACCATTTTTCTTGCGCGATCCATAATTTCAATCAATTTACGATAATCCTCTTCAATTGCTTTTAAGTTTTTTGTGAGTCTTTCATTTTCTGCTGCTAAATAAAAAGTTTTCTTTTCCAATTCTTTTATTTTTTCAAATGACTTTTCTTTGTCTTTTTCAAACATGTTGGATACCTCCGCCTTGCGATGAAGACTCTCAAGGAAGTGAATCACTGATTGAAATGTAACGGATTCTTCTTTCGGAGAGACTGAATCCTCCACAGAGACTATTTCTGAATTAAATTCTTCTTCAACATGGACGTTTTGCTTTTTAAGCTCTTTACGTTGCTTCTTGGCAAGCTCAATTCCTGATTTATATTGTTTCCTTACGAATGAGTTCCAGCGAAATCCACACGCAGCAGACGTTCTTGAAAGCTGTTTTCCAACTTCTTCAAATGCTTGCAGCTGCGTTCCGCCTTCTCGGATATGTCGTAACACAACTTCTGCAAGCAGTAAATCCTCATCTTGGGACCAGGCATCTTGGCGAGTTGGTGACATTTTATCCCTCCTAGTGTTTTTATTCATACATATGCATCTACTAGAAAAGATAGACTCTCCAAGACTCCTGTTTTACTCTTTATTCGTTAATTTTTTCGTTATAAACTTTTTAACATGTTCATGATGGGCTTCGGATTCCCAAAGCAGTGCACAATTTTGCACTTCTTTTTCTATTCTTTCACGCAAATTCGTTTCCTGCCATTTTCTGATCCACACATTTTTATAGGATTGTACTACATTTATGTCCATCGCTAACAGCTTATTTAAAAACAGTTCACAGGCATCAAGCGGCTGGCTTTCATAAAGAGAATCTATAAACCCCAAATCCTTCAAATCCTCAGCTGAATGCGTATCTGCCTCCATTAAGAGTTTCATTACTTTTCCTGCAGACAGCTTTTCAGCTAAAATAGCTCCTCCGCCCCAGCCCGTGGTAATGGATTGTTTTCCTTGAACAAATCCAGCTTTAATTCCCTTTCGAGCAATTCGAAAATCGCAGGCAGCTGCGATTTCACATCCACCCCCAACTGCATGCCCATTCATTACGGCGATGGTCGGTTTTGATAAAGTGAGCAATGCATAGAGGATCTCAGCCATTTTAGAAAGCATGGTGTACGCTTCCTCCTTTGTTTCGAGCAAGTGAAAAACGGATAAGTCACCGCCGGAACAAAATGCCTGATCACCTTCTCCCGTGATAACGAGTGCTTTAATGTCAGGGGCTGCCGCTCGATCTATTGCTTCTTTAAAGCCTTTCATGATTTCAAAATTAATCGCGTTTCGTTTTTCAGGCCTTTTGATTGTAAATAACAAATATTCCTTTGCACGCCTCTCAATTGAATACTCCATTTTCATCTCCGTCTTCCTTTAAACTTGGTTGTTGATTTCCGCTCCAGGCGCTCGCTTTCCGCGGGGAGGTCCAGGAGCCTCCTCGGCGCTTAAGGCGCCTGCGGGGTCTCCCGTGACCTCTCTATCCCACAGGAGTCGAACGCCCTCCGCTCCAATCAACAGCCGTAATAAATCAACATTATCCTTTAACACAGCCTATTAATTATGTAAATGCATGTAAACGACAAAAGCACAAGGGCTTAAAAGTCCTTGTGCTTTCTATCCTAATGAAAATTAGTCGTTTACTACATCTTTTCCTTTGTATGTTCCGCAAGCCTTACATACGCGGTGAGCTAGTTTCATTTCACCACAGTTTGGGCAACTTACCATACCAGGTACGTTTAATTTAAAATGAGTACGACGCTTTCTTTTTGCAGTTTTAGAAGTTCTTCTAAAAGGTACAGCCATTCTTCCCACCTCCTTAAAGAGTATTAAGAAAGTAATGAAGGCCAGGAATGCTGGTTCTTCACTTTGCTTCTTTTTTTGCCGATTATGATTCGGAAGAATTGTTTTCGTCAAAAAACTTTGCAAGCCCTGCTAGCCTTGGATCAATCTTTTTAGATTGATCTTCTGCTTGAACGACTTCCCAATCTTTTCCGGATTGAGGAGCAGCGTCTTCATGATTGACATCATCACAGAAAACCTGCATTGGAACTTCAAGTAAAAGAATCTCCCTAATGATTGGCAATAAATCAAGAGTTTCACCTTTTACTTGATAAACCTCCTCTTCAGTTTCATATTCTGAAGCTTGTAAGAGAAAGGTTTCAGTTGTTTCGACATTAATTGGAAGTAATACATCCACTAAAGTACGAGAACAAGGAAGAATTAAATGACCTTCTATTTTCAAATGGAATGTCACTTTCATTGAATCAATATCTCCCCTGCCAGTTATATGCATAGGAGATACCTCTCGGATAGTCGGATCATCTTGTTTAATCTCATCCACCCGAATGGTTTCATCAATTAAAAAATCCTTGTTTCGATATTTCTGTAATTGGCTTAATGTCCATTTCAATTGAATCACCCCAAGGCAACAAAGGTAATTATAGCTTTCGATTAAATTTTTGTCAATGTTTTTTCTTTACACCCATTTTGGTGATTTCCTCTAAACTCGCGGGCAAAAAAGCAATCTCTACTAGTTTGTCCATAAACATGGTTTACAAACCAAATTACCAATGAAAGACTTGGGAAATTATCTCTTTTTAGAAAAGTTTTGTTATAATGTTGATATTTAAAATAAAGGAGTTTAAAAATGAAAGCAGTCGGTGTAATTGTTGAATATAACCCTTTTCATAATGGTCATGCCTTTCATGTCCAAGCAGCAAGAGAAGCAGCAAAGGCGGACATTGTTATAGCCGTTATGAGCGGGAATTTTTTGCAAAGGGGTGAGCCTGCACTTGTCTCCAAATGGTCGCGTACCAAAATGGCCTTAGGGGGCGGGGTCGATCTTGTTTTCGAGCTGCCTTACCTTTTCGCCTCCCAGCAGGCTGAGGTGTTTGCAGATGGGGCTATTTCTATTTTGGATGCGGCAGGGTGTGATTCTTTTTGCTTTGGCAGTGAAAGTGGTGATATTTCTTTATTTTATCGAACCATAGACTTTTTATCAGAAAATCAGGCAATTTTTGATGAACAGATAAAAATGTTGATGAAAACGGGAGTAAGCTATCCGAAAGCCTTATCATTGGCCTTTCAGCAATTAGCTAATTCGGAAAACTACTTAAATTTATCAAAACCAAATAATATCCTGGGGTTTCAATATATGAAATCTTTGAAAAAACAAAATAGCAGGATGGTGCCGTATACGATTGCGAGAAAAAATGCAAATTATCATGATGAGCATTTTGCTTCTGAAACCATTGCCAGCGCAACTAGTATTCGAAAATCACTCTTTTCCGAAGATGAAAGCAATCCTTCCATTGCTCAATATGTTCCAGAATATACTTTTCAGCAATTGAATGAGTATTATCAAGAAAATGGGACTTTCCATCAATGGGAGAATTATTGGAGCCTTCTTCAGTATCGAATCATTCAGTCGACTGGAGCAGAGCTTCGTGATATTTATGAAGTAGAAGAAGGTCTCGAAAATAGATTAAAGACGGCTGCTCTCCAATCTGCCAGCTTCCATGAATTCATGGAAAATATAAAAACAAAGCGCTATACTTGGACAAGGCTTCAGAGAATTTGTGTTCATATTTTAACAAATGCCAAAAAATCAGAAATGGCACCGACGCCAGAAAAAGCGGCTTATTTACGGTTATTGGGAATGACTCATAAAGGAAAAAGCTATTTAAATCAGATGAAGGCTGAGTTCTCGCTTCCTCTTATATCAAAAGTTTCTTCCTATAAGCAAAATGAGATCTTGCTTGATATTAAAGCAGCTCAAATATATTCTTTTGGTTTGCCGGAGCATTTAAAAAATGAACTGCTGCTGCAAGAATTTAAACAGCCGCCAATCATCGTACAATAAATAAAAGATGGAGCCGGAGGCTCCATCTTTTATTTATTGGCTATTTGGTGGTTGATTTCCGCTCCGGGCGCTCGCTTTCCGCGGGGAGGTCCGGGAGCCTCCTCGGCGCTTAAGGCGCCTGCGGGGTCTCCCGTGACCTCTTCATCCCGCAGGACATTGAATAAACTTCCTCGAGTTTTCATCGCACGAAGAAAATGCGTTAGCATTTTCGAGGAGGAGAGCGCCCTCCGCTCCAATCAACAGTTGCAAATATCAACATTCGCCTTTTACACGTTTTATTTATTTGGTAACTTTTTTAAATATGCTAATGCATCATCGAAGGTATCGACTGGGACTATTTTCATTTTTGTATGAATATCACGAGCGGTTTTTACGGCTGCTCGGTAGTTAGAATCTTTTGCTCCCTTTTCGTTAGGGGCAAAAAAGATTTCCGCACCTGCATTATCAGCGGCAATAATTTTTTGTTCAATGCCTCCAATCGGTCCCACTGTCCCATCGACATCCATGGTGCCCGTACCCGCAATTTGATAGCCTTTTGTCAGGTCTCCTTTTGTTAATTGATTATAAATTTCAAGTGTAAACATGAGACCGGCCGAAGGTCCGCCAATATCATCTGTCTTTACGGTTACTTTTGGTTTCACGATAATTTCTTTATCATCCACCAATGAAATACCGATTCCAACTCTCTTTGGTTCTTCCTTAAACGCTTTAAGAGCTAATTTTACAGAATTAATTTTTTTATTCCTTGAGTAGGATAATGTGATTTGATCCCCAGCATGTTTTTTTCCAATATAGTTGATAAATTGCTGCGAGGAAGAAAATTGATGTCCATCCACCTTAAAGATACGATCACCTGCTTTCAACTTACCTTCTGCAGGCATACCAGGCACGACACGGATGACGTAGATTCCTTTATAATGATAATTTACGGGTATTCCCGCTTTTTTATAAGCAACTTCAATGGCATTTAGTTTAGAGCTTGCCATAAGGTAAAGCTGGGTTGCATTGTATTCATCCTCTGTTTCTTTTTGGTCTAAAATCATATTTAAAGGGTAGAGTTCCTCGTATTTCTTTATTTTTGCTTCTGCATATGAATATATGGTCGCTCTCCCCATCCTGACAGTCGTCAGCATAAAGTTTCCTTTTTCCTTATCTCCATTTTCAACTTTAATAATTGGCTTCAGTGCTTTTGCCATTCCTGGTTTAGTTACATAATAAGGGAGTGGGTAAAATAGTCCTCCAATAAGTAAAATAGCAATGATTAACAATGATCCTAAGTAAATTTTTTTGCGCATTCAATTGTTACCCCTTCCACTGCTCTATCACATTTTTTATTTGCGAGATATGTTTTTTTGTTTCCTCTTCGCCGGCTTTTATGATTTCTTCAATATTGGTAAAAGCGCGGGAACTAAACATTTCAACAGGAGGACGTAACATAATGGAAGCTGTCAGGTCCCTGCTTTTAATTATTTCGGTCTGCATAATATCAATACTCTGCATAATCACATCATAAATGGAAGATATTTCTGCATTTCGCTTTACCATTGAGACATCCACCGCAATAATAATATCTGCGCCCATTTCTTTTGCAACAGAAACGGGGACACGATCAGCGACACCACCGTCAACAAGAATTCTTCCATCGTATTTCTCTGGTACAAAAATTCCTGGGATGGAAATGCTTGCTCGAACTGCCTCTGCAACCGGGCCTTTTTTATATACTACTTTTTCACCTGTTAATAAATCTGTTGCTACGATTCCTAAAGGGAGAGATAAATCCTCAATATTTTTCCCGTGGGTAAAGACTCTAATGAAATCCTTCACTTTTTTGCCAGTAATAAACCCCATCTTCGGAACGGTAAAATCCAAAAAGTATTTCCTTTTAAATGCAGTTGACAGTTTATATAAACGGTTTATTTCAATTCCAGCTCCATAAAAACTTCCCACCAAAGCCCCCATGCTGCTTCCAGCGATTAAATGAATAGGAACTCCTTCATCAATCAATACCTTAATTACCCCTAAATGTGCAAATCCTCTTGCGCCGCCTGAACCAAGTGCAAGCCCGATTTTAGGAAGCTCCACATCACTACCTCCTTCACCAACACCTTTTACAGCCTTCAACTTAGCAATCCCATAATTGATTGAAGTTTAAGAGAGAATTCTCGTTCAATCTTATGGTCTATTTTATTGTTCTATGAGTATATTGTTTTATATGAGGACAAGGCTTTTAGAAAACATTTTAGAGAATAATCCTTATTTTATCATTGAACTGATTGATTGCATAATTTGAGATAATCCTTAAGGGGGGAGGTTAACCACTTGTCTCGGTCGAAAATAAAAACTTTGATTTTATCGATATCAGTTACCATAATAGCCGTTTCGCTTATCAGTTTTCCAAAGGAGTCTTATGAAGCTTCGATCCGGGGTCTTAATATGTGGTGGGGAATTGTATTTCCTTCGCTTATGCCCTTTTTCATAGTGACTGAAATGTTAATCGGCTTTGGGGTTGTCAAATTTATTGGTGTGCTCTTGGAGCCTTTTATGAGGCCCATTTTTAAAGTGCCTGGTGTAGGCGGTTTTGTTTGGGCAATGGGGATGGCTTCTGGATATCCATCAGGAGCAAAATTCACAGCCCGATTACGGCAGGAAGGCCAGTTAACAAAAATTGAGGCCGAGCGACTCGTTTCTTTCACTAATTCCTCGAACCCATTATTTATTTTTGGGGCAGTATCCGTAGGTTTTTTTCATAATCCAAAATTAGGGTTAATCCTCGCTCTTTCCCATTATCTTGGTAATATCTGTGTCGGAATCATCATGAGATTTTATGGGAAGGAAGAGCGTCCGCTTACACATGAAAAGAAACAAAAATTTAAAATTAGCTCAGCTTTTTCAGCATTACATCAAACAAGATTAAATGACAATCGACCGATTGGTAAGCTTTTAGGGGATGCCGTAACCTCATCAATTCAGACTTTATTAATGATTGGCGGTTTTATTATTTTATTTTCAGTGGTAAACACCCTGCTATATCATTTACATATTACAGCCATCCTTGCCAAAGGTGTTGAAGCATTGCTATCTTCCCTTTCCTTCCCGAAATTGTTAAGTATTCCGTTTATATCCGGAATATTTGAAATCACCCTTGGCAGCAAATTGACAAGCCATGTTCCCGATGCAAGCCTTTTGCAAAAAGTAATGATTACGAGCTTTATCCTTGCATTTAGCGGTTTTAGTGTCCAAGCGCAGGTTGCCAGTATCCTGGCCCAGGCCGATATTCGCTTTCAACCATTTTTCATTGCCCGAATTATTCACGGAATATTAGCAAGTTTTTTCGCTTATATACTATGGAAGCCCATTTACATTCGGTTTAACAATATGGACGAGACGACAAATGCAATACCCGTCAGTTTTTTTGGAAAAGGTTCCTGGCTGTTGGACTTCTATCAAAGGGTTGTCGAATCAGGGCCGCTGATAACTATCAGTATGCTTGGCATCTATACATGGATCTTGTTTATAAAACTGAAAAAAAACCGGACATAGTTGTTTAACATGTCCGGTTTTTTCAGTTATTTCCGATAGAATTTTTCGTGTAATGCCTTTTCTACATAAGGTGGTACAAGTTCAGAGATATTTCCGCTGTACTTGGCCACTTCTTTCACAATACTTGAGCTTAAAAATGAATACTGGTTATTTGTCATAATAAAAAAGGTTTCAATTTCATCATTTAAAACTCGGTTCATCGAGGTAATTTGCATTTCATATTCAAAATCAGATACTGCACGTAAACCGCGAATGATGGCATTTGCATTGACACTCTTAGCATACTCGACAAGCAGACCCGAAAATTCAGCCACTTTTACATTAGGAATTTCCCGCGTTACTTCTTTTATTAGGTGGATACGCTCTTCAACAGTAAAAAGCGGCTGTTTTGAAGAATTATTCAACACTACGACATATAACATGTCAAACACTTTGGCCCCTCTTTTAATAATATCTAAATGGCCATATGTAATTGGATCAAAACTCCCTGGACAAACAGCAATACTAGCCAAACAAGATTCCCCCTTATTGCTCCGTGTTTTTCGAATAAATCGTCACGGCAATGATTCCGTACTTTTCATGTTTTATTTGCCTTAAAGCCCCAACCTGTTCCGGTAAATCAATCTGATGGCTATGCTCACAGACGATTATTCCGTTTTCGGTTAAAAGGTGCTGTTCCTCAATTTTTAGCATTAAGCTTTCTAATTGCTGCTTTTTATAAGGCGGATCTAAAAATATGTAATCAAAACATATTTCCCTTTTCAGCAATGCCTTTAATGCACGGTCGGCATCATTGCGGTAAACTTCAGTTTTTTCTGCAAAATGGCAAGCATTAATATTTTCATGGATAATTTGAATGGCTTTGGCGTCACGGTCAATAAAAATAACTTTTTCGAGTCCGCGACTAAGGGCTTCTACTCCCAAGCCGCCGCTGCCGGCAAATAAATCAAGGCCGACCCCGCCATCAAAATAAGGGCCAATCATATTAAATAAGGCTTCTTTTACTTTATCAGTTGTTGGTCTGGTCGTATTTCCCGGTACCGCTTTTAGCGGCCTGCCCTTACAAGTACCTGAAACCACTCTCAAAACTATCACCACAATTTTTTCAAAATCTTTTTTCTTTTCCTATCCTATCATAATTGCCACTAATGCGCCAAATATCATATAAAAACATTTTTCAGAGAAAAAAATTGAAAATGGTGTATAAGCTATTTTGTAATGGGGATAATGTAATTAACAACATCAATTCGAGGATGTTGTTGCCAACCGCGGAGAAGACTTACGTTTCCCCATAAGTTCTTCCTCCGGTTTCTCCTCTCCCTTTGCCTTCTTTCCTTGTAAAGGATGTAGAAGGACCCTGCAGAACTAAGTTCTGCAGGGTTTTTTCTTGTCCAAAAAAGGCGAGAGCATCGCCCCCGCCTTTTTATATACCCATTTTATAATCGTATTCCTTTGCTTTATCCGGTGCTGAATTTTCAAATTCAACATTTAAGAAAGGCTTATAGGATGGCTCCACTTTTTTTACAAACGAAAAGGATGAAAGCTTATCCATAATCCCTTCCAGATCTTCTTGATTACAATACAGGACCACATATTTCAACTTTTTTGATACGTAATGAACATTACCGAAACGCCGTAACATTTTGGCTTGTTTCAATGAGTAAAGCCATACAACTAATCCTTGTCTTTGTACAAACATAGTTTTTTCCCCTTCAACAAACCTTCATTTTATTTAGTCTAGCATATCGAATCAATATTTTTCAATTCAAACTTTTCTAGATACTAACATAATATGCAACTAAAGGCTGCAAATACAGGGTGGTATGGATGGATTTAGAAGATATTTGGTTTCATTTTATCGAGCGGCTCACAAGAAATCCGTTTATTGAAAAAGCCAGTTGGAACAAAGTGGCCGGCCTGCCGTTTTTATATATCACGGCAACCGCAGAACTTTCACAATCTATATTAGAAATAGAAATTCGCAAATGTTCGGCAATCGCAATGAAAGGGCACCGCCTCCATTGTGAGACCGTATTCGTCCGCAATGAGGGGCATCTATATGTATACCGACACCGCTTCCTCGTTCCTCAGGAGAAAATGTTCTGCTGCGGAAATTTATGCGCTGATTGTGTTCGCTTAAAGGGAAAGATTTAAAAAAAATCGGCAAACATCGCCGATTTTTTCATTATTAACCGCAGCTTCCACTTCCACAGCCGCCGCTGCAGCTATGTCCTGAATCGAAAAAGGGATTTCCCGTCGGTACTTTTATTTGATCGGAAACTGCTCCGCCAATTAAAACGCTGATTTCATCCAATAAACCCTGCAAATCATTTTCTGCTAGTTTGAATTCTGCTACAAAAGGATCTAAGTCCATTTCCCTTTTAATTGCACGGACTTGAGACATGACCCTTTTATAATCGGGATGATATTTGCCAAAGCGCTGAACTTCTTCATATAGTTCCTTCATATTGACAAACTGTTTGATTTTGAGTTGTGATTCTTTATTCTTATTTAATCTATATAAACAAAGTTGGTATTGTTCAACTATATCAGATTCTAAAATCATATTTGCTATATGATCTGCACGTTCCAATATTTCAATACGTTCTAGTGTTGCAAGCACACCCGCTCACCTCCATTCACATTTTAACATGAATGAAATTAGAAAGCGAAATTTTCCTTTTACTTAGGGATATTTACCATGAACTCCTTATTTAAACCATATGGCTGATTTGTTAATTTTACAATTTCCAGCCTTAATTTATGGTTTCCGGGTGGCATCTCCTTTACGATAAATGCAGCCGAAGTAACCTCTTGATACCTTTTCCCATCAATCCATACAATCATTTTTCCTATTTTTTGCTTAGATTGATCAGCTTCTCGGAAACTGATCCCTGTAAGGACGCAATCTACAAATAGATTATTTCCCTTAACCTGGTGATGAACAAATAATGAAGGGGCTTCATTGGACGAAAAACCCATTGTAAAAGTATTCATGAATACCGAAAGCACTAAATACAAAACAATTCTTTTCAATCAAATCACTCCTTATGAATGTATTGTTCGCCCCTTTTTGATTTTTAATCCTTTATCAAGTAACAGGCAATAAAAAAAGGCCACACTTTTTTATATGTGAACCTTTGTTAATTTTGATTTTTCATTGCCTGGAACATTTGAAACATCATCGAAGCCATCTGAACGCTGTTTGAAAACTTTTCAACCTGATGCGGGATTGTTTTTTTGTAATGATGTAACGATGCAATCTCAAGCGCTTGTAAATCATAAGGATTTCTAGTAAGCTTCCGATACCAAAATGGCTGCTGGCGGACAAATTGTTTTAAATCCTTTTTATTACCTAAATATTCTAAGACATCTTTTCTCATCATGAAACGACCCTTTCATTTAGTCTTTTCGAAATAAAAAAGGATGTTTTGGACCTTCAGGCGGTTTAACAGGGGAATTATTATTACTGCTGCCTCCCTGGAATTGAGAGATCACCCCTTGGATTGCTCCGAGCGCTTGACTTAAATTATTAATATGATTCTGAACCTGGGCCGGATCCATCTTATTAAACATTCCGAGAAAATTCGAGTACCAGTCTCCTTTTTTATCTTGTACTTCCTCTGTCACTTCTTCTTTTTTTTCGGTTCCAATTGTTTCCCACCGCTGATCTTCTTCCCCTAATAAATACCAATCTTCATATAATTCTTGCCAGGTTGCATTTCCCTTTCGTACTTCAAGAATTAATTTTGGATTGTTTTTTACAAACTCCTTAAACTTTACAACGGATGGGTGCAGTTTTTTTTGTGCCATTCATCTCACCTCTACCGATCTAAAATGCCTATAATAGGATATGTGAGAAATGGAATTTGGTGAAAATCAATTTTCCAAAGAATTATTTATAATTCCCCACATTAATGATAAGATGACACAAGAATATTATTGAAAGAGGTACGAAAATGAAGGAAGAATTGCTGAAGATGTTAGAATCGTGCATTCTAAATGGTTCGGAGACAGATCTTAGAGCCCTAGCTTATCTATTAGAAGGTATTCAAACAAAAATTTCGAAGAAAAATCATACATTTATCGATCCTTTACTCCATATGAAAAGAAAGCTTGATAAAGATTCATGCGAGATCACCATTCCGATTAATCCAATTATCAATAATTCGTTGGAAATTGTTCACGGCGGTGTCACGGCAACAATTCTGGACACTGCGATGGGAACACTGGCTAATTATCTGGTTCCGGAAGGCTTTGGGGCTGTAACGAATCAGTTGAATATCCATTACATTGCACCAGGAATTGGAGACTTCCTTCACTGCAAGGCAGAGCTCATTCATCAGGGCAATAAAACTCTTGTCATTTCCGGTGAAGCATTTAGAAGTGACGGTAAAAAAATAGCTTATGCAACTGGAACATTTTTTATCATCCAAAAATAACCGCATGAGGGGTATGCTTAGAAAATGGTAACAGCCATTGTCGTCCCAATTGTCATTTTTTATTTTTATTGGCTTACGAAGAGAGAAATGAAGGAGCAAGACAAAAAATGGCTTGCCTGTGCACAGATTGCACAGGAGTCTGTCTTAGTTGGAAAAATCAAAAGTATTACCACAGAAAAGCAGCTTTTTTTTTATCACCGTTACATTTATGTCCAAGAAATGAGGCTGCAAACTGAAACGAAACTCGTTACGATAAAAAAAAGCACCCCAATAACCAATAACGTTAGAATTGAACCTTTTGAAATCGAGGAAACGATTCGAGTTTATGGACGCTGGGAAGGATCTCATTTTCTTTTTAGCTATTTTGAAAGAATTTCACTATCCTAAACCCGAAAAAAATAGAAACAGTGGTCATTACCACCGTTTCTATTGTTCAGGTTTTTCAATAAAATCCTGTGTATAATACTTTTCGTAAACTCCTACGCCCAAATAAGAAAAGCTTTGATTTAATATCGCTTCCCGATGTCCGCTGCTATTTAACCAACCTTCAACTACCGCAGGTGCATCAGAGTAATTGGCTGCAATGTTTTCACCCGAGGATTTATAACTAATTTCTGCATCCTGTAACCGTTCAGACAAGGTTCCATATTTCTTTGAAGTATGCGAAAAATCATTATTTTCCGCCATATCCTTACTATGGTTATAAGCCACCATCGCCGTACGGTCGTCCCAAATTAAAGGCTTCACATTATTTCTGAGCCTCAACACATTCGTTATATCAAAAACCTCCTTCGATGTACCGTCTTCAATGCTTTTTAACATATCCAGAGAAAGAGGCGGTGGTTCTTCCAGTTGTCCGGAATAAGTGAGTTCATATGGTTTCAGTTTAATAAGAGTATTTGCGTCTAAAAAACGAATACTGGATAAATTACCTGAAAATTTATCAATATAGAGCTGTACATATAGGTTACCCAGTTGGACAATCGGCCGTATATTTAAATCCGTATCATTTAGTTCAAATCTGTACGTATTACCTTTCAATTTAATATCTATATTCGCATCAATATATTGGGTATTGTAGATTTCCTCAACAGGCTGACCAATTTCAAATGGTGCGACATCCAGATTATCTCCAACAGCATAAATGGTAACGACATGATTATTTTCAACCCCAACCTGAAGATACCGTGAATAATCCTGGTTATATATATACCATACATAACCATACCCAGTTTGATCAATTCGGTCTGGCTTTCCTAATTGTTTTTCGACAGCTGCTGATTTCTTACCCATTAGGAGCGCCAAACCTTCAGATGGTTTATTTTTCGTCATTTTACTTTGTTTGATATCGGGATCGTTCGAAAGAGCGGGATTCAATTTCGATGATTGCTGATCTTTAATTAATACATCATGAACATTATTTTCATTTATATTAAGATAAAATCCGATTGCAAAAAAAACAATGGAGATTATTAATATTTTTATAAGCATTCTCAGAGACTTTCACCTTCTCATTTGTTTTGAATGATATGTAATAATAAAAATATTATATCATCAATAGCTTTTAAAGTAATAAAAACTGATTTTGTAAAAACAAAACAGGTACCATAGGCACCTGTTTTAATGCTATATTTCGTATAAACTAATGCTGTGCCCCATTAAAATTTGGTTCAGATATGTTTGTAAGTGCCTGCTTGGCTTGATCATCGGTTAACTCTCGTATAGCAAAATCTCCAAGTGAGACAATACCTACTAACCGGTCTCCTTCTACAACCGGGAGTCGTCGAATTTGATTTTCAGCCATTAGCTTGGCTGCTTCCCTGCTCGTCATATCCTTATTAACAGTAATGAGATTCTTGCTCATGATTTCCTCAACTTTAGCAGAGCCCGGGTGCTTTTCCGCTACACCTCTTATCACTATGTCACGGTCCGTAATCATACCGACGAGTTTATCCTGATCCACAATAGGAATGGCTCCTACATTTAATTCTTTCATTTTTACTGCGACTTCAAAAACATTATCCAATAAGGAACAGCATTCAACATCGGTAGTCATAATCTCACTAACTTTTTCCATTTTTAAATACCCCCAAGTCATTATTTTCAATCTAACATTATTGTAGGATTTCCCAAAGAGTTCGTTTTATTCGTTCATCTATTCATTGCAAGTTGTCACATTTTCAACTATTATTAAATTGAATTAAATCTCTGTTATACCTAATAATGAAGCATAGAGCAAGGCAAGAGTTTTTTAGGAGGGATAGATAGTGAAATTCGAAAACACGGAAATCGAAAAAATGAAAGCTGATTTAAACCGTTTAGATGAGGTTATGCATGATCACGGTTTAGTTCGTGAAGGTCAATGGGATTATGAACGTGTTACATACGATCGCAAATTTGAATTAAAAGAAGGAATTTTCTACCTTCGCGTTTTTGGCTATGCAGTTGAAGGCGATGTCGGTGCACATAAGGCATCCATTCAATTAATGACCCCGCTTTTAGGAAAATATTATTACCCTCATGGTGTCGAATATGGTGAAGGAGAAAGCTTCCCTTCAGGACTTGTGTCGCAATGCAAAAAATTATTAGAAGAAATTAAATCAGAAGTTGCAAAATTTGCAGATTAAAGAAGAAGACGCATGAAGTTCATGCGTCTTTGTTTATACCTTTATTCCCTACCAGCCCAATATAGCTTTAATCATGGAAGTGGTCTCCCCACCTTTGTAAAAAACATAAAGCAATAAATAAACCATCACACCAGTAATCGCAGTAAAAAACCAAACAATACTAGTTATTGGGCCCAACTTACGATGAATGGAGAGCTTATTCTTAAATCCTGTTATCAAAGATACAAGCCCTAAAATGGCACCTGTAGTGGCTAATGTAATATGGAAGATTAAAAACAAGGTATAATAAATCTTTATATTGTCTGGACCACCAAAAGATGTATTACCGATAAATATGGTTCTTGTTGCATAAATAATAAAGAAAATCAGCGCAAAAATAGATGCAAGCAGCATCGTTTTTTTATGGGCTTCGATTTTTTTCATTTTTATTTGCCGCCAGCCAATGGCAATCGTAATGGCACTTAGCACAATAAAGGAAGTGCTGATCGTAGGTAAAATTTGTATAGAACTCATCAAAATGTCCTCTCTTTTTTCATTGTTATTAAATTATCTTAAATTAACAATGATTATATTTCAATAATAAGCAAAAAAAGAGTCTGTCCCAAAACAAAAGGGTCAGACCCCACAACGTCAATATATAGCTAACTTATCTTAAAAGCTACTATATATTAAGTGTTGAGCGAGGGGGTCAGACCCTTTTGGGACAGCCTCTCATTCTATAATAGTCGGTTCCATAGAAGGCTTCATTTCTTGCTCGGATTCTGCTTGATCCTTTCGATACCATTCAAAAAATACATAACCTAATACGCATCCATAGATGATTTCCTGAATAATCTTCATAATGACACCGCCAAGCTGCTGATCTTCCAATAGAGACATCGAGCTAAAAACTTGCGGACCGCTAAGATTCAAGCTCGCAAACTTAGATGACCCGATACATACACTCATCATCTTTCCCCATAAATGCGGATCCGAGTAAGTAGCATAAAGTGGTGTGTTCGAAAAAATTATTAAGGCACATGCAGGTGTTAACAACATCCCATTTGCAAAGACATACGCCACCTTTTTTAATCCGTTAAGTGTTTCCTGCCCGTCCACTTGATTAATTAATGGCCACCACATAAACAAGGCAACCAAAAACAAAAGGATGGAATAACCTGCATGAAAACCTGCATTTTGCATTACACGATCGAATATCATTGGTACATGATAAAACGAAAACAAGCCATTAAATAAAAGAATGGCAATTATTGGCTTTGTGAAAAATTTAAAAACAGAGCCAATTCCTGTTGTATTTAATACACTTTTCCAAATCCATGCTGGAATTCCAAGTATAAATATAGGCGGAATAATGAGAACTAATACAGCCATTTGAATCATATGAACGTAAAACAACAGGTGCCCGAGCAAATCAACGGGAGACCCTTTGATTATATACAGGAGCAAAATAGATAATACGAACCAAAATCCTTGTTTTATTGTTAATGGTTCACTTCCGGAAAACCAATGGCTGAATTTAATGGCAATGGTAAAATAAGCAGCTGCAATCACCGTTAAAAAAAGAAAAAAATAAGGGCTCCATAGTGCTTCAAAGCCAAATATGTTTAAGGTAAGCACCGCAAATCACCTCGCATAATTATTGAAAAGAATCTTCTATTAATTATAATCCCTGTAAATGACATAAGCAAAATCATCAGGTTTCAAAAAGAAAATCGGCCGGAAGCCGATTTTCTTTTTGTCTCATTACCACCAAACAATAGTCAAAAAGGTCAAAACCGTTAATAATCCAACGAGCAATCCTGAATATAAAAACAGTGATGGTGCCTCATGACCTTTATGTTTCATATGCATAAAATAGTAAAGCTGGAAAATTACCTGAACCACTGCCAACAGCAGTATTACAGGTTTTGTAAAGGAAGCCGTAAAACCCTTTAAACCAACTGCTGCAAATGCAATTAAGGTTAAAAAAATCATCATCGCAAATGAGACGATTTGATATCTCATTTCTTCCGCACTTTTCTTCCGGCGATATTCAATGTCAACTCTTGGATTACCAGAATTTAATGGTTGATTTGTCATTCAATTACCCCACCATTCCCATTAAATATACTACTGTAAAGATGAATACCCAAACAACATCAATAAAGTGCCAATATAAACTGAATACATAGAATTTTGGAGCGTTGTAAAGATTTAATCCCCGCTTGCCATTGCGAATCATCAATGTAATGATCCACAATAAACCAAAAGCTACGTGGCCTCCGTGGAATCCGACTAATGTATAGAAGGCTGAACCGAAGGCACTGCTGGTAAAGGTGTGATGGAATTCCGTCACATATTTATGGAACTCATAAATTTCTGAACTTAAGAACCCAATGCCCAATAATGCAGTAACAACAAACCAAATCATCATTTTCTTGAAGGCAAAGTTTTTCATATGGTAAATCGCATAAACACTTGTTAATGAGCTTATTAATAAAAACATTGTTGCAACAAATGTCAGCGGAAGTTCAAATAAATCCTTTGCCAAAGCATGGTGCCCGCTTGGAACTTTATCTTTTAAAGCAAGATATGTGGCGAAGAGACAGGAGAAAAGCACAGTCTCTCCTCCTAAGAATAACCAAAAACCAACAAATTTATTTTTTGCCTCAAGGGTGGCTTTTTCAGGCTCTGCAGGCCAGGTTTCATACGTAAATTTTTCTTCTGCGTGCATTATGCCTTAACCCCCTTATCGTTTTCATCATTTAAATCTTCTTTATGGATATGGAAGCCATGATCATCGATAACGGAACGCAGTAACATTGATCCTAATGTTACAAGTAAGCCCAAAATCAATACAGGCAATGCCCATGGCTTATGATTTACATGATACATGGCACCGAACGCTGCTATAAATAGTCCAAGTGCAATCGTAAACGGTAAGAATGAGGAATTCGGCATATGAATATCACCTAATGGTTCTGCAGGCGTCATCCCTTTTTTACCTTCCATTTTTTCTAGCCAATAAGCATCTAAACCACGAACAAGTGGTAATTGTTTAAAGTTATAAAATGGCGGTGGTGATGGGATGGACCATTCAAGTGTTCTTCCGTCTCCCCATGGATCATTACCAACCCTGACATTCTTAACAGATGTATAAATAATGTTTATTAACAGAATAATCACACCTGCTGCCATGAAGAAAGCACCAATAGAGCTTATTAGGTTTGCTGTTTCAAAACCCTGACCCGGCAGGTAAGTGAATACGCGTCTTGGCATCCCCCATAGACCTAGGAAATGCTGGATAAAGAATGTTAAATGGAATCCAATAAAGAAAAGCCAGAAGGTGATTTTCCCCATTACTTCATTTAACATAGTACCAAACATTTTTGGCCAGTATAGGTGAGTTCCGGCCAAAACAGCAAATACAACCCCGCCCACAATGACGTAGTGGAAGTGGGCAACAACGAAATACGTATCATGATATTGATAATCCGCTGCAGCTGATGCAAGCATTACTCCAGTTACTCCACCGGCAACAAATGAAGGAATAAAGGCAAAGGCATAATGCATTGGCGTGGTAAATTTAACACTACCGCCCCACATCGTAAATAACCAGTTGAAAATTTTAATACCTGTTGGAACACCAATAGCCATTGTTGCAACAGCGAAAATAGCATTCGCAACAGGACCTAATCCATCTGTAAACATATGGTGTGCCCATACCATGAAGCCCAGGAAACCAATTAAAACGGTTGCAAAAACCATCGAAGAGTAGCCGAAAAGCCTCTTTCTTGAAAACATTGGGAAGATTTCCGAGAAAATACCGAAGGCTGGAAGAATTAAAATATACACCTCTGGATGACCGAATATCCAGAATAGATGTTCCCAGATAAGTGTATTACCACCAAAGGCAACTTCAAAGAATTTTGCCCCAAACAAACGATCAAACATCATTAAAACAAGGCCCACTGTAAATGCAGGGAAAGCAAATAAAATCATGGCAGAAGTGACAAATGTTGTCCAAGTAAACAATGGCATCCGCATATAGGTCATTCCTGGTGCACGCATCGTTATGATTGTAACCAGAAAGTTGATACCACCGATTAAGGTTCCAAAACCAGCGATTTGCAGACCTAGAATATAGAAATCAACACCATGTCCTTTTGATGCGACTGTCAGCGATGCATACGAAGTCCACCCTGCATCTGGTGCCCCTCCTAAGAACCATGAAAGGTTTAGGAACACCCCGCCAAAGAAGAATAACCAAAATCCGACTGCATTGACAAACGGATAGGCTACGTCACGTGCGCCAATTTGCAAGGGCATGACTGCATTCATAAAAGCAAAAATGAGCGGCATTGCTGCCAAGAAAATCATCGTTGTACCGTGCATTGTTAAAATTTCATTATAAACACCGGCACTTACAAAATCATTATTTGGTACTGCAAGCTGGATCCGGATAAAGACGGCTTCCACTCCGCCGACTAAGAAGAAAAATCCACCTGCAATAAAATATAGGATAGCGATTTTTTTATGGTCAACAGTTGTTAGGTAATCCCATAAAGTCGCACCGAATCCCTTTTTTTGAGCATAGGTACTCACAATTTTACCTCCCTTTCAACCAATTCCCCTATAATTACTGGACTTTCAGTCCCATTAAATATTCTGCTAAAGCATTAAGCTGATCTTCAGACATGTGTGGATACTTACCAGCCATCTTATTTCCTGGCTTATAGGTTTCTGGATTGCGTATCCAATCCTCCACATCTTTTTTCGTGTGCGGCAATATTCCAGCGACACGAGAGCGGTTACCAAAGTTGGTTAAATTTGGCGCAAGACGGGCAGTATCAGGCATATTGTTTGCCGGTGTCACGGCATGACAGCCGATACAGCTTTTATTGAAAATATCTTGGCCTTGCTGTGCTAAAGCAGAATCTGCTTTTTGAGGTGCTTTCACATTTTGCATGGCGGTAACCCATGCATCAAATTTATCTTTAGTAATCGCTTTAACCTTGAAATCCATCAAGGCGTGTGATGGGCCACATAACTCAGCACATTTCCCGTAGAAAAGATTACCAGCTTCATTTGCTTTTGTATTATCAAACTCAAGCCAAAATTTATTAATATTATCTGTGTCAACATCCAACTTACCGCCAACAGCCGGAATCCAGAATGCGTGTTTTACATCCATAGATTTTAAGTTAAAGTAAACCTTTTGATTTGTCGGAACTACCAGCTCGTTACTTGTAACGATTTTCTGGTTTGGATATTCAAAATCCCACCAGTACAAATGGGCTCGCACGTTTACTACCAATGCATTTTTATCATCCATTTTTGAAACATCCGCAAGTTTAAAGGTGTCTGCAACTGTTGGAACAGCTAGAATTAGAAGTAAAAGAATCGGAATAGCCGTCCAAATAATTTCTAATTTGTGGTTACCTTCCACTTGTTTTGGAATCTTGTCATCTTTTCTTCTAAAACGGATAAATACAAGAACAAAAATGATCACTACGACAAGAATTACCCCAACCATAATGTACGTACTTAACTTCATTAAGTCAAATTGCATATCAGCAACTTCACCGGCAGGCTGCAACGTAGAAAGATACGGTTTGCCACATCCGGAAAGAATCAGCGCTAACAATGCAAAAATCGAAATTAAGCGCCATTTTGCAAGCCTTTTCATAGCTCAATCCAACCCCTCTTTCACTTAAAATTCTTAAATCATGCTAAATCAAAGAAGTATGTAGTATGATTCATTCTTTATAAAAATATCTTAAGCGGCAGCTAAAATATTACTAAATTAGTCGCCGGGATTTTCTTATGTTTGTTAACAGCAGGCTGCACTCCCATTAACCTAGAATGAATCCTGCAAAACTAAATCAATGTAACAATGACCATTGCTACAAAAATAATAGTTAAATATTGCAATGAGTACACAAACATTAGTTTTGCCCACTTTATATCATCTTTGACCTTATATCCATAAATCCCTAAAACAAGCCACCCTACATTTAATGCGGTGGATAGAATTAGAAATGGGATTCCTAAATCACGAAGAAAAAATGGTATAGGCAATAAAGCGATGACCCAGAGAAGAATATGTTTTTTGGTCGTTTTAAACCCCTTTACCACTGGAAGCATTGGAATTCCAGCAGCTTTATATTCCTTTACCCTTCTCATCGCAAGAGCATAAAAATGAGGCGGCTGCCAAGCAAACATTAATACAAATAATGCCCATGCCATTACATCAAGATTTCCATCTACAGCAGCCCAGCCAATCAATGGGGGAACTGCTCCAGAAATACTTCCTATGATTGTATTAGAAACCAATTGGCGCTTTGACCACAATGTATAAAGGAAGACATAGCTAAAAACTCCAAGCAGCCCTATTACCGTTGCAGTCACAGTAGTAAATGATAACGACAGCGTCCCCAGACCAATTAGTAAAATTCCAAATATTAGAACCTTCACGGGAGATATTTTACCGGTCACTGTAGGCCTGGATTTTGTTCTTTCCATTAAGTGGTCGATGTCACGGTCCACCCAGTTATTAATAACGCATGACCCTGCAATAATAAGGGCAGCACCAGCCAGTGTAAAAAAAACGATATTTAAATTTAACAAAAAACTCCGGCCTGAAAAATGAAGGGCCAGAAAGAGACCTGTGAAGGTTGTTATGAGATTAGAATTCACAATCCCAATTTTTATAAGGGATGTAAATTCCCTCCATAAAGAGGTCTTCTCGGAGTGCAGGCTGGAAGCGCCATTTTTAATTGCCGCCTCACCATAAGCCTTAGAGTTGGACATTTTTTCTCCTCCTAATCATTAATTACAATATTTGCATTCTCAACAAACTCAATACTTAAAATATATTCTATGTATCATAATCTTAAACAAATAGGATATTGTTTCTATGTTTTTGTCTCTTCAATACAAAAATTCATCACGAATAGTGTGATCAAAATAACGCTTTCTCTGTATATTAAATCACACTTCTTACCATTTTTGTGAATTTTTTTTGAATAATTTATGACTAAATTATGATCGAAATCTTTTTCTTAACAAATTCGGCGTCATTAACGAAATATTCATAAAATTCTCTTTAATTATAATCCATCTTTTATATTTTATATAGTCTAAAAATTAAGTTTTCCTAGTTTTCACTATAATAATAGTGAAAACTAAAAAATTATTTATTCTTTTCTTCTTTGTGCTACTTTAAAAAAATAATCGTGATTTTCTGTTCTTTTTCGACTGTTTTCGATATGATGGAAATGGGTTAAATCTCAATTCTTTCCATTCATTATACTGTCAACTTTAACCATTGACAAATTTCTGAACTTTTACTTGGAGGTGAATTTATTGCGTCGATCTTTAAAATGGTTGGCTGTTGCTACAACAATTGGGATGATCGTTGTTGTAATTGGCGGGGCTCTGGTAACAAAAACCGGATCCGGTATGGGGTGTGGGAGATCTTGGCCACTATGCCATGATGCATTTACGCCATCCCAAATAACCCCAAAGTTAATAATCGAGCTGACTCATAGACTTGTTTCAGGAGTAGAAGGAATTTTAGTCTTGATCCTATCCATTTGGACATGGAAGTCAATCGGACATATTAGAGAAACAAAATTTCTTTCCTTTCTCTCCTTTTTCTTTTTGCTTCTTCAAGGATTAATAGGTGCGGCGGCTGTCATGTGGGGGCAAAATAGCTTTGTCCTTGCCCTGCATTTTGGCATCTCACTTGTTTCATTTGCGGCAGTATTTTTGCTGACGTTATTGATCTTTGAAGTTGATAAGAAATTTGATGCCGAAAATCTTATAATCGATCGGCGAATGGGATTTCATATTGTCGGTGTTACAATTTACAGTTACCTGGTTATTTATTCAGGTGCCCTTGTGCGCCATACAAAATCAAGCCTTGTCTGCCGGGATTGGCCTCTCTGTCTTAATGATTCTCCGGCATTGCCTAGCAATATGTATGAGTGGGTGCAAATGGGCCATCGAACTGCGGCTGAATTAATCTTTATTTGGATTGCATACATTACATATTTAGCTATTCGCTATTACAAGTCACAAAGAGTGCTTTTTTGGGGTTGGATTACTGCCTTTTGTCTCGTTTTCTTGCAGGCAACGGCAGGGGCGTTCATTATTTTCACGAGACTTAATCTTTATATTGCCTTACTTCATGCATTTTTTATTACATGTTTGTTTGGCGTTTTGAGTTATTTTCTGCTGCTATTTTCACGGTCGAAAAGAAATCATCCCAACAAATAAAAAAAGTTGCCGCCGGCAACTTTTTTTATTTTAAATATAGAACACATTCCCATCCTGTGTTTGGGTTTTTTTAGCTTTTGGTTCCTGATTATTTTTATATCTCTTTTCATATTTCACAAACATTGAAACATTTACAAGAATTCCGACGGCAATTGCCAATTGTAATAATGAGGATCCCCCGTAGCTGATAAATGGGAGGGGTACACCCGTAAGTGGTATTACACCTGATACCCCGGCGAGGTTAACAAAAGTTTGAATCCCGATCATACTGGAAATCCCTATGGCAAGCAAACTGCCAAAGGGGTCCTTACATTGTAAACCAATATAGATTCCTCTTAAAACAATATATCCCAAGGTAATAACAACGAACCCAACACCCCAAATCCCCAGTTCTTCAGCAATGACAGCCATGATGAAATCCGTATGGGATTCTGGAAGATAGCCAAGCTTTTCAATGCTTTTTCCTAAGCCTAACCCATTTATGCCTCCAGAACCAATTGCTATATAAGAGTTGGCAAGGTGAAAACCTGTAGTTTGAGCAGTTGCAAAAGGGTCATTTAACACGGACACCCGGCTTAGGCGTTTTTCAGAAAATATTTTTCCGTGAAAGACAAGAATAAAGGGAGCAACTATGATGACACTAATAAGGATTAACTTAAATATGTTTTTAAAATTCATCCCGGAAGAAAGAATGATTGTACAACCTATTAATACAATAATCATGGCTGTACCAAAATCCGGTTGAATCGCAATCAAGCCGCAAACTAATATTAAGTAGGCTAATGGAGGGAGAACTCCATGATTAAATTGATTAATATAAGACTGCTTTTTTGCGTAAACCGCAGATAGGTAAATGATCACAAAAAGCTTAACAAACTCTGATGGTTGTATACTTAATGGCCCGAGCTTGAACCAGCTTTGTGCATTTCCGGCAACATGTCCAAAAACAAATAGACCAAAAAGTCCAAACAGTGATGAAAATACCATTGGTACTAAAAATTTTTTGCTTCTCATAATTTTATATGGAACAATTGCTGTAAATATAAAGACAGCTGCAGAACCTATTAAAAATAATTTTTGGCGCTGGTAAAAAAAATCACTGGAAACATTATACCTTTGAACCGCTGAAGCCATGCTGGCGCTATAAACCATTACCAAGCCAAATAGCGACAAAAGGATGATGGCAATGATTAGTGAGTAATCATATGATTTGAATATTTTTTTTACCATTTATTTCTTCCTCATCTTCAAAATTAATTTGTTAATACTATTATAATAAAATTTCTTCCTTTTTTCTTGAGGAAAAATGACTGAGTATAAAAAATATCACATATTAATAACAAAAAACTCAAACAGCTAGACATCATTGTTTGAGTTCTTTTCTTTATTTTCTTTTGAATGCGTCATGAAGCGCAGATAGCTCTCGTTCCAATTTATCTAAAATCGCTTTACCTTCTAAAATATCTATTAAGCCTAATCTAGCCGCAAAATCTATTTCTCTCGATAATCCAAACATTTGCGTATCCAATACCTCTTCATAAAGAGGGCATTGAGGCATCGTTAGATTGTCCATTTGCACTTTAATAAGCTTTAAAATTTTTTCAGCGTCAGCCTGCAACAAGGCATATGCTTTTTCTTGATGATTCATAATCATTTCAGACGCCAACATTGATCCCCCCAATCAGAGCGATTACCCAACTTATCTATAAATTTTACCGTTTTAAAGCTAAAATTGCAAGAACATTGACCTACTTTTACCTTCTCCATGACTTCCTCTAAAAAAAAAGATATACTAGTAAGGATTATGATCGGAGGAATACACGTGGAAAATATCATTTTAATGACTGGGAATGTAAAGTATACGATTACGCTTGATCCGGGAGTATGGATTTTCGATGATCGCCGAATTGATTTAACGACGTTTTTCTCTACTAATCAGGAACGTCCGAATGAAATTGAAGAATATACAAAAGCAGTATCCAAACATTGGGATCGTGAAATAATGGAGGGGGCTATTTATCCTCCAACATTAAAATCCGAAAAGAAATTTGAAAAAGAAAAACTTCTAACCGGAACATTTGGTATTCCATTAAAGCCATTTCTGAAAAATGCTGAACCAACTGAAAATGCAAGCCAATTCATTGTAAAAACTTCTAATGGTACGGTGGAAATGCCTCTTGATAAAGCATATGAAGTCATTCTTGGTTTCTCTAACAACGGGAAACCGCTTAGAACTGATGGCCCCGTTTATATTTATTACGGCGACGGTTCTAATCAAGAAAATCCCATTAAAAATGTTAAGGAATTCATTGTTAAATAAACGGGAGCTTTTGAGGCCCCCGTTTCTTTATTTTCCTCTTATAACAAATCGGCGGCCAGCCGCGCCAACCCTGACCTTTCCCCTTTTAGAAGTTTAACATGTCCAGAAATGACTTGATCCTTAAATCTTTCCACTACATAGGTTAATCCGTTATTATAAGCGTCAAGATAGGGATGATCTATTTGTTCAGGATCACCCATTAATACAATTTTGCTGCCTTCCCCAACACGGGTTAAGATCGTCTTTACTTCATGTTTCGTTAAATTTTGTGCTTCATCAATGATGATAAATTGCTTCGGTAAGCTTCTTCCGCGGATATATGTTAATGCTTCAACCTCAATGGAACCCATACCAGCTAAAATGGCATCAAGCTCTCCAGGCTTTTTAGTATTAAAAAGATATTCCAGATTATCATAAATCGGCTGCATCCATGGTCTTAGCTTTTCTTGCTTTTCTCCTGGTAAATATCCTAAATCCTTTCCAACAGGAACGATTGGCCGGGCAACGAGGAGCTTTTTATATTCTTTAAGGTCTTCCGTTTGCATTAAACCGGCTGCTAGAGCTAATAACGTTTTCCCTGTCCCTGCTTTTCCAATTAATGTTACTAGCGGAATATCCTTTCGAACTAACAATTCAATTGCCATGGTTTGCTGAACATTTCTTGGATGGATTCCCCAGACATGCTCTTGATTAATTAATAATTTTTTCACCTTTTTATTGGTCTTGTCGACCATTCCAATTGCGGATGCTGAACTGCCCAGAGCATCCTTCATAATTAAAAATTGGTTGGGATAAAACGGATGGTTGGCAATTTCGGAAAGAAACAGCTCTCCTTTTTCATAAAATCGCCCTAGTATATCGAGCGGAAGGTAAACTTCAAGGAATCCCGTATAAATATGTTCAATTTCTACAACCCGGTCAAATAAAAAGTCCTCTGCCAATAGACCGATGGCATCTGCCTTTACCCTGACAAGAGCATCTTTACTGACAAGAATGACCGGTTTCCCGTTTTCCTTTGTTTGCTCCTCTATGGATAAATTTTTTGCAACAGCAAGAATCCGATTATCATTGGTTTTTTCTACAAATATTTCTTGCAGTTCGTGAAATGTTCGGTGATTCAGTTCAATTCGAATCGTTCCCCCGTTTTCAAGCGGGATTTTTTCATGGAGCTTTCCTGCAGCTCTAAGTCCATCAATCAGTCTTGAAACATGTCTTGCATTTCGGCCAATTTCATCCATATATCTTTTCTTTGAGTCCACTTCTTCAAGAACAACTGCAGGAATTACGACTTCATTATCCTCAAAGGAGAAAATGGAATACGGGTCTTGTAATAAGACGTTTGTATCCAACACGTATATTTTACTCAAAGCGACGCCTCCCGCTTTCTAGGTGTATAGGCTGTCTTCAAAGTGTCTGACCCATTTATTTGCAGACAGCCTTTTTCCTGATAGGACTTTGGTAAAATATATGTTTATTGGAATAAAGATAGAAGGAGTTATGCACAATAAATGTAGTGAACATACAACATTGAAAGTATTTTTAGAGCTCTTGGAGGGTGAATTTCATTGAAAAATATATTATTAGCTGCCAGTCTTCTCATTATTTTAAGCGGCTGCAATACAAATAGAGGAATCCAAGAACAAAAAAATCAATCGTTGGTTAATGTTAAGAACAGTTACATTGAAGAGGTGGACCGCAAGACTGGTCAGGATATTTCAAAACGGTTAGTAAAGCTTGCAACCAGCATTCCCAATGTTAATGATGCCACTGCCGTCGTACTTGGGAGGTATGCCATTGTTGGTATCGATGTAAATTCAAAACTTGAGCGAACACAGGTTGGAAGTATTAAATATTCCGTAGCTGAAAGCCTAAAAAAAGACCCATACGGCGCAAAATCGATTGTGGTCGCAGATGCAGATACAACTGAGCGTTTAAAAGAGATTTCTGCTGATATTAAGCGAGGCAGGCCAATACAGGGAATTATGGAGGAGCTGGCAGATGTAGCCGGACGGCTGATGCCTGAAGTTCCCGGTGACTTAATGACACCCAATCCTAAAAATGCAACGGATGAGCCCAAAAAGAAGCTTCCCCCTGAGGAACAAAAAAATCTAAAAGAAAAACAAAAAATTCAATCAAAGGATTAAAAATAAAGGATGACCTGAGTCATCCTTTTTTCATTGCATCCATCACTTGTTTATCTAAACGAGCGGCTGCATCTTTATCGTAGGTTTTATCATACTGTGGTTCGGTAACAATTTTTGAACCGTAAAACATGACGTCTCTAACTTCTTTTATAGAGATTTCAATTAAGGCCAGCTTTAGAGGAACGTCCTGCATTCTTTCTTCTTTTACGACTGCTTCACCTTGTATGGAATATGTAGATTCATTGGCGATTACATTAAGTATAACTTGATTATTTTGCTGAATATTTTGGATAATTCTTGAGCGATTATCTACTGCAAAATAAATCGTACCTTCATCCTTTGCATAGACCCACGAAATAGCACTTACATTCGGTCCTCCTGTTTCGAAGTCCACTGTTGCTAACGTAACAAATCTTTCTTTTTGTAATTCATCATATAGAGGCTTTATCAGCCTTGGTTCAACCTGGTTTGCCATTGTTACAACCCCTTTAATCATTTCCTAAACTCTGTAAATAAAAGAGTTATTCTAATATTACTACTATCAGTCTTTTTCATCAACTTTTTCAGAATAGATTTACCTTCTAAAGCGCTCCCATGATATACTAGAAAAAACATTCATTTTGTAAAACAAATATATGAGGTGCCATAATGAGAGTAAAATGCGTAATCTGCGATAAAATTGAAGCAATTGATGATGAATCATTAGTGGCCAAACGCCTGCGTAATCGCCCCATTCATACATATATGTGCAATGATTGTAACATAAGAATTTCTGATAAAACAAAAGCACGGATAGAAACTGGAAATTTTCGGTTTTACCGTGCCAGATCTGAAAAAGATGATTGGTAAAAGAGGATGACCATTTGGTCACCCTCTTTTTTATTCTTCCTCTATTGGATAGTTTTCATATTTCTCTGGCTCTTTATTGATCTGATCTAAAAAGAACTCAATAACCTCGATCGGGAAGCGTTTTTTTTGTGTTTCCCCTTCCAGAAGATAGGAAACATGGTAAAAGGTTTCATCAGTAGAGACCTCAATGTTACTTATATGATATTCATTGGTTAATATTTCTTCAAAGAGGTCAGCAGTATCTCTCGCTGCATTATCATCTGGGCGTGCGTCACTTACAACCTTAATGGTAAGCCAATTATAAATAGCATCCTGTAAGGATTTCATTTCCCCATCCTCCGTTATTTTGCTTCTGTCTGATGTTTTTTCGATTGGTGTAAGCGAATTTTATAAATGATAAGAATTAAGGCGGCAACAACCAAACCCTCAGCTACCGGCAAAAAGATTCCCAGGAAGGTAAATATCGTACATCCTAAGATTAAAAATAAATAAATGACAATCGATTTACCGAGTGGCAGCTTTTTAGCAAACCCAAGCTTATAGACAACAATGGAAAGTGCAACAATGGTCAAATAAAGCAGCCACATGCCAAGTTTTGGTTGTTCATTAACCTTATATAGAGCGGCAAAAAATGAGAGATGTTCAGCTACATTCACTCAAAAAAACCTCCTAAAGAGCTTTAACTCATTTCAGCGTATTTTTTCTTTTTCGCTTGACGTTCGCGCTCGTTTTTATCAAGAATTTTTTTCCGGAGACGAATCGATTCTGGTGTTACTTCACAATATTCATCTTCATTCAAATATTCAAGCGATTCCTCAAGCGTCATGATTCGAGGTTTTTTAATGACTGATGTTTGGTCTTTGTTAGCTGAACGGACATTGGTTGCCTGTTTCACTTTTGTAATATTAACGGTAATATCATTCTCCCGTGTATGCTCGCCAACAATCATACCCTCGTATATTTCCGTACCTGGTTCCACAAAGATGGTCCCGCGGTCCTCTACCTGCATGATTCCATACGTAGAAGCTTTCCCTGATTCCATTGAAACAAGTACACCTTGACGTCGACCGCCCACTTGACCTTGAACCATTGGCTGATAGCTGTCAAAAGTATGGTTAATGATTCCATAACCACGCGTCATGGTTAAGAATTCAGTTGTGTACCCAATTAATCCACGCGCAGGCACATTAAAGATTAAACGAACTTGACCAGTTCCGTTGTTAATCATATCAATCATTTCACCTTTGCGAGCACCAATTGATTCCATAACAGAACCGGTATGCTCTTCCGGAACATCAATTTGCACACGTTCGATCGGTTCACAACGGACTCCGTCGATTTCTTTTACAATAACCTCAGGTTTTGATACTTGAAGCTCATAACCTTCACGGCGCATATTTTCAATAAGGATAGATAAATGAAGCTCTCCGCGTCCGGAAACAATCCATGCATCCGGTGAATCCGTATTTTCAACGCGTAAGCTTACATCGGTTTGTAATTGAGCACGTAATCTTTCTTCAATTTTTCTTGAAGTTAAATATTTGCCTTCACGACCAGCGAATGGACTATTATTTACAACGAATGTCATTTGCAATGTTGGTTCGTCAATCCGCAGTACAGGTAATGCCTCTTGATGTTCAACTGGGCAAACGGTTTCGCCCACATTAATATCTTCCATACCGGAAACAGCAATCAAATCTCCTGCTTTTGCTTCTTGGATTTCCTCACGTTTTAAACCAAAGAAACCAAAAATCTTAGTTACCCGAAACTGTTTGACACTACCATCAAGCTTCATAAGTGCAACTTGCTGGCCAACATGCATAGTTCCGCGGAATACACGGCCAATTCCGATACGTCCTACATAATCATTATAATCAAGTAAAGCTACTTGGAATTGAAGCGGTTCATCACGGTTATCAATTGGAGCCGGGATATGCTCTACAATGGAATCATACAAGCATTGCATGTTTTCGTCCTGTTTTTCAGGATCTGTACTTGCAGTTCCATTTATCGCAGAAGCATAAATGACAGGAAACTCTAATTGGTCTTCTGTTGCATCAAGCTCAATAAATAAATCAATGACTTCGTCAATTACTTCAGTTGGACGAGCGAAATCACGGTCAATTTTATTCACGACAACAATTGGTGTTAAGTTTTGCTCTAAAGCCTTTTTAAGAACAAATCGTGTTTGCGGCATTGTACCTTCATAAGCATCAACCACAAGTAAAACGCCATCCACCATTCTCATAATCCGTTCTACTTCACCGCCAAAGTCAGCGTGTCCAGGGGTATCCAAGATGTTGATGCGAGTATCTTTATATTGGATAGCAGTATTTTTTGCTAAAATGGTAATTCCGCGTTCTCTTTCCAAGTCGTTCGAATCCATCGCACGTTCTTCTACATGCTCATTAGAACGAAATGTTCCTGATTGTTTTAATAATTGGTCAACCAAAGTGGTTTTTCCATGGTCTACGTGGGCAATAATCGCAATGTTGCGGATATCTTCTCTTAATTTCAAAAAATTCACTCCTGCCTCTATTCATAAAATAAAGCTATTTTTAGTTTCCCTTATACAACTAAAACATTATACCACATTTAGAGTAGAAACTTAAAACCATTTTATGTAGAATAAAAAGATAAGCACTATGGTTAGACATTCAGGGCTTATTTAATTCAAAGGAGACTTAAAAATGAAACAAATAAAATGGAATCTCTTGATGTATGCGGTTCTTGCAGCAGCATGTATCGCTGGAATCGGCATTGCGATTGCCGAAAAAAGCATTTTAGGGTCAATCGGCTGCATCATTGCCGTTATTTTTGTAATGGGTTTTGGATTTAAAACGAAAAAAAGAATGCGTGAAAATGGACAATTATAAAAGAGGCCCCCAAGCGGGCCTCTTACCATTTCCCTTCCTTTAAATAATCTTTTAAAATCGTTTCGTGTAATACCGGCTTAGCTACAAACAAGGAATCCTTCGAAAGAAAGTTGAGCTTTTCTCCCCTTAAATTAGTCACGATGCCTCCCAATTCTTCGACGATAACGGATCCTGCTCCAAAATCCCATGGTGATAAACGCATCGACATATAGGCATCAACTCTTCCCGTTGCAACAAATACCATCTCAAGTGCAGCAGTACCATATGATCTTGTTCCTCTGACGTCCCTTACAAGAGGGATGAGAAGATTATGATCAATTCGGTGATTCTCCATTACCCATGTTGCATTTAAGGCAATGATAGCCTCGTGTATAGAAGTTTCTTGTAATACCGGAAGCTGCTTATCATTCAAATAGGCACCATGCCCTTTAAACGCATGATACAATTCATCATGGACCACATCGTAAACCAAACCAATTTTGCCTGCTCCCTCTTCATATATTCCTAAGGAAATGGCAAAATTGCGCTGTTGATGAATAAAATTCATCGTTCCATCAATTGGGTCAATCAACCACACAATCCCGTCCATGCTTTTCAGTTCATCGCCAAAACCTTCCTCACCCATGATTTTATGGTCTGGATACACCTCTCTAATTTTACCGATAAAATATTGTTCAATTTCTTTATCGATATTGGTAACTAAATCGTTGGCATTTGATTTCGTTTGAATATTCAATGTCTGGTCAAAGGATAATCTGATTTTCTCCCCTGCCTCATAAACCCATGCTTTGGCATGGGTATAAATAGTTTCCCAATCCATTTTGATCCTCCATTATTTCAATACTGTTATCCAATGTATGTAGTATGAATCATGATAATTCATTTGATGTACTCTTAGCTTAATCAAAAAAATCAGGCCTATCAACTTTAAACTGCAGGCAAAATAATAAACGAACTCCCAACCAATTTTCTCGGAGTTCGTTTTATTTAAGTGTGACCACACTATTTTTTCGATCCATTTCCAAAAGCTTCCCCTTAGATATACGCGCTCAAAATGCCTTTAATCGTAATAATTCCTGACGGATTCGTTCTAATTTTTGCTTGCACTCTTTTATTTTCTTGTCATTTTTTTCTTCAATTGCTTCAAACAATGTCGCTAATTCATAATCCATTTCCAATCTAAGTACAGCAGTTCTTTCCTTTTCGCCTGCTTTTTTAAGCGTCGTATTCATTAGTTGTTTCATAGTTCTCCTCCCTTTCTGCGGTGTTATTTGATTCATTTTTCTGACTATTTTTTACTGTATAATATGAACCATTGCGCGGTGTTGCAACAAATATGTGCGTTAACCTAGTGAGGCAAGTCATTTCGAGTCAATTCAGCCAATATGTTACAATATTAGACAAAGATGTGTTGGAGGTATGGGAATGGAATTCAATGGATTTACGAATGAGGATTTTGATGTTTTTTTAATAGATGGATTAGAGCCAAGGATGGAAGCCTTGAAAGAAAGGATTCGTCCAAAGCTTGAAGCATTAGGAGATTATTTTTCCCCCATATTAACCACGTTAACAAGCGATGAAATGTTTGTTCATGTGGCGAAGCATGCGAGACGCACCATTAATCCGCCCAAAGACACTTGGGTTGCTCTGGCGAACAATCCGCGTGGGTACAAAATGCTGCCCCATTTTCAAATCGGCTTATGGAACACCCATTTATTTATTTGGCTTGCCATCATCTATGAAGCACCCAATAAACAAGAATTCGGAGCCAGGCTGACTAAAAAAATATCAAAAATCTATAAAGAAACTCCAAAGGATTTTGTTTGGTCTGTCGATCATATGAAACCGGAAACAGTTCAACATGGAACATTAAAGAAACCTGAGTTACAAATATTTTTTGACAAATTGCAAACGGTAAAGAAAGCTGAACTTTTATGTGGATACACTATCGACCAAGAAGCAGTCATTCAAATGAGCTCTAACGATTTACTTCATAAAATAGAAGAAGTTTTCCAAACCGTTGCACCGCTATATAAATTGGCGTTAAAGATTAAATAAACAAACAAAAGGGTCAGACCCCACAAAGAAAAAATATAGCTGAACTTTTCTTAAAAGCAGCCATATCTTTACTCTGGTGTAAGGGGGTCAGACCCTTTTTACTATTTCTTCATGAGAATTTTTTCACCTGATGGAGCATCTTTTGCTTTTTTAATGGTTTGAAACGCTGAATAACCGCTGACTTCTTCAAATTCTGCCGTAATCGATTTTTCTTGTGCTTTGCTAGGAACAATTTCTTTAAAGCGCCGATAGGCATTCATTAAAGCATCGCGTTCTATTCCCTTTTCAAATGCCTTTTCAACTGCTTCATAGAAATTAATGACATCGACAATTTCATCTGTGGACCAATGGTAATCAATTGGATATTGGTATTCCATAAATACACCTGCTTACTTTTTTATAGCGTTATTTTCCCCATTTTACTCGTATTTGTTCCGCATCGCCAATCATCCGCTTAAAAAGCTCAGCTACCGTTGGTACATCTTTTATTAAGCCCATTACCTGACCTGCCCAGCCAAACCCAGCCTCATCAGAGCCTTCATAAATATAGCGTTTGTTGGCTGTACCGCTGATGAAATCCTTTAAATCTTCATAGGTTGATCCCGCTTTTTCCAGTTCGATAATTTTGTCAGTCCAAGAATTGGATATCACCCTGGCAGGTGAACCGAGCGAGCGCTTAATCACTACCGTGTCAGTTTCAGTCCCGTTTACTAACGCGTGCTTATATAATTCGTTTGCATGAACACACTCTTTTGTGGCGATAAATCTGGTCCCCATCTCAATCCCTTCTGCTCCTAAACTTAGAGCTGCCATCAGTCCTCTGCCGTCTCCTATTCCTCCTGATGCAATTACGGGGATGGAAACCGCATCTACCACTTGTGGTATGAGCACCATTGTTCCAATATCATCACGACCAAGGTGTCCACCACCCTCCTGTCCAACCACCATTACGGCATCAGCACCAAGTTCTTCCGCTTTAACGGCCTGCCGTCTTGCAGCAACAAGAACAAGTTTTTTAATTGGTGTTCCTTTTAATTGTTCAAAAATAGGCGCAGGATTTCCTCCAGTCATCGTTACAACAGGAACATTTTCATTGATCGCGACCTGTAAAAATTCCGCAAATGGACGACCATGCTGACCTATTGCAAAATTTACCCCAAATGGTTTTGAAGTTAATTGCCTTACTTTCTGAATTTCTGCTTTGAGCTGCTCCGGACTTTCAAGGGACATGGCCGTAATTTGCCCAAGGCCCCCTGCATTCGAAACTGCAGCAGCCAAATCAGAATAGGCCAGATGAGCAAGACCTCCTTGGATGATTGGATATTGAATGTTAAGAAGATCGGTTACACGAGTTTGCCAATTCACATTAATACCTCCAATTCGTTATTTCCTTTGTAATTTCGATGTGACCGGTTAATTTTCCTTTCATTTTGGAAAACTATCATAAAAATGCACAAAAGAACACGAATCCCTATGCAACGATGGCTAATAGTGCTATAATTCTTTTGTTTTTGTATAAATATACTTAAGAAACGAGTATTTTTGAATAAAAGAGGTGTGGGAATAAATTGTCACAAAATCAAACACCGTTATTTAGCGGTTTATTAGAACATGCAAAAAAAAATCCAATTCAATTCCATATTCCAGGCCACAAAAAGGGCGCAGGAATTGATCCTGATTTTCGTCATTTTATTGGTGATAACGCTCTGTCCATCGACTTAATTAATATTGGTCCCCTTGATGACCTACATGCCCCAAAAGGGATGATTAAACAAGCTCAAGATCTTGCCGCAGAGGCTTTTGGGGCAGATCGTACCTTTTTTTCAGTTCAGGGTACAAGCGGGGCAATTATGGCAATGGTCATGGCGGTATGCGGACCAGACGATAAAATAATCGTTCCTAGAAATGTCCATAAATCGGTCATGTCGGCAATTGTTTTTTCAGGTGCCATTCCAGTTTTCATTCACCCGGAGATTGATGAAGAATTAGGAATCTCCCATGGAATCACAACAGATGCGGTGGAAAGAGCTTTGCAGCAGCACCCTGATGCAAAAGGAGTGCTGGTCATCAATCCTACTTACTTTGGCATTTCCGCAGACCTAAAAAAAATCGTTGAAATTGCCCATTCCTATCATGTTCCCGTCCTTGTTGATGAAGCCCATGGGGTCCATATTCATTTCCATGAAGAACTTCCGTTATCAGCGATGCAAGCGGGTGCAGACATTGCGGCAACCAGCGTTCATAAACTTGGCGGTTCAATGACCCAAAGCTCTATCCTTAATGTTAAAGAAGGGCTGGTGTCCGCTAAGCATGTTCAATCCATTCTCAGCATGCTGACAACAACTTCAACATCTTATTTATTGCTGGCTTCACTTGATACAGCCCGGAAACAGTTAGCTACAAAAGGTAAAGATTTAATTGATAAGACCATTAAATTAGCTCAATCTATTCGCCATAGAATTAATCAGATTGATCACATACACTGTGTGGGAAAAGAAATTTTAGGCTCCAAAGCGACGTTTGACTATGACCCAACAAAGCTGATTATCTCGGTAAAAGATTTAGGAATGACCGGCTACGATGTTGAAAAGTGGCTTAGAGAAAAACATAATATAGAAGTTGAATTATCAGACCTCTACAACATCCTTTGTCTGATTACGATTGGAGATACCGAAAATGAGGGTAACCTTTTGGTGGAAGCTCTGGAGGATTTAGCAGAAGAATGTGAGCATCGTGCTGAAAAATTTGAACCATTGCAAGTTTTATTACCTGATATCCCAGTACTTGCATTAACACCAAGAGATGCATTCTATTCAGAAACAGAGGTTATTCCTTTTGAACAATCTGAAGGAAGAATCATAGCAGAATTCATAATGGTTTATCCCCCAGGTATCCCTATTTTCATCCCTGGTGAAATTATTACTAAAGAAAATCTGCGCTATATCCGCGAAAATCTTGAAGCAGGCCTTCCTGTTCAAGGTCCGGAAGATGACGAAATTAAGACCATTCGGGTTATTAAAGAATATAAAGCAATTAAATAGAAATAAAAAAACAGGATTCCAGCATGGAATCCTGTTTTATCTTATTAATTGTCTATTTTTCTTCTTTTGAATGATGTTCTTCACAGCAACTACATTTTGTAGAATAGAGAACTGTTACTTTTTCGTCTTCAAAATGATCAATTGTAGAGTTACAAGCTTGGCATACTATAGTGCCCATATTTCAATCCCCTTTTCATAAAATGAAAGCGTTTAATTTATCCTTAACTCCATAATAATATATCACATTGGATTTTTCAAGCCTAAATTGTATGTCACATTAATTTATTTGCGCATGAAAAAAGGCCTTCTTAGAGGCCCTTTCTCGAATTCATCATTCATACTGAGTATAAAAATGCGCGGATGGCAGTGTTTCTGCAAAAAACTCTGCTAAATCTACTGCCTGCTGCTTATCAGAAATTCGGAATACGGTTTGAAGGTGATCAATATCTTCAATGTCTTTGGGGTCGAGGAGAGTAGAACGGCCGGTTTGCATACAGACAACTAGGGGCTTACCAAAAAACATGTTGGTATAAATGATGCCAAAATCATAGCGGGTATGTTCTGTCGTAAATCCAATAAACCTCACTTTAACATTTTCATTTTCATCATATAACTTTTCAAACAAATCCATTGGACTCCTCCATTCTTTAAATATTTAGAATATTATTATAATTCAATTTCACAAAAATAACAAGAAACTTGTTTTTGTACCGGTTGTCATTCGTTTTTATTCAATGGTAAAATAGAAAAGGATATCAAATGGAACTAGTAAGGGGGGAATGATGATGGCTAAAAACGCATACATTAAGCTCGTGCCCTCATCTGAGAAACAGACGGTTACGATTGATGAAGTAAAAGAGCTTTTTTATTATTATAAAGATATTACTACAAAAACTGGAAATCAGGTAGATTGGCAATTTAGCAGCTCTGCATTTCCTTATGAAATAAAAGAAACAGAAGAGGGTAAAGGAAAATGGTTTTACTTGCACTCTGACCATGAAGGCTATTTTGCCATATTAGTAGGAGTGGATCAAGAGACACTTCAAGATGAAAACGGAGAAGAAAAACAGCAATTCTACATACAAGTATCCTTGCCTGAGCAAGCTACGTTTGGAGATAAAGGAAAAGCAAACGAATTTTGTAAATTCCTCGCCAAGAAATTCAAAGGCGAACTTCACCTTTTTAATGAAAGAATTATGTATTACTATCCAAGAAAGTAAAAACTCCCCCACCGGGAGTTTTTTTATGTATGGCTGTGTTAAAAGCGATTATTTATTTTTTACAACCGTTGATTGGAGCGTAGGGCGCTTGACTCCTGCGGGATGAAGAGGTCACGGGAGACCCCGCAGGCGCCTTAAGCGCCGAGGAGGCTCCCGGACCTCCCCGCGGAAAGCAAGCGCCCGGAGCGGAAATCAACAAGCTAGTTTATCAGAACCTAATGAATATAAAGTGCAAGAGTATAATGAATGGAGGTGTAGATGATGAGGCTTAAACCAGTTAGAAAAAGTGTTTTTTTGGAAGATTTGGTCACTTGATTCCCTATTAAGAAGGCAAGGTAAAAAAACACGAAAAACATAATAACCTTATAAACCAATTGGTCATGCTTCGACAACCATTCGATCAATGTGTAACCGCTCCAAATGATAAATTGCAGCATCATTACAATATAGACCCTCATATTTATCACCACTAAACATTCATAAATTTCATATTTTTCCTTGAATAATATAAGTATATGTAGAAAAAGGGTTGTAATATTCAATTTTTAAATAAACGAATCGACAAGCCTTATCTTTTATTATACAAGAACTTTTCAATTAAAAAAGAGGTTGACTCCTAAAGTCAACCTCTTTTAAATAAATTATTTAATAATATGAATCGGGCTGCCAAGTGCTACTTCAGCCGCTTCCATTGTTATTTCACCAAGGGTTGGATGGGCATGAATTGTCATGGCAAGATCTTCAGCTGTCATTCCAGCTTCAATCGCAAGACCTAACTCCGCAATCATGTCAGATGCACTTGCACCGGCAATTTGTGCACCAATCACAAGTCCATCTTCTTTACGAGTAATTAGTTTTAAGAAACCATCTGCACTGTCGAGTGATAAGGCACGTCCATTTGCGGCAAATGGGAATTTAGCGGCAGTTACTGCAATTCCTTCTTCTTTTGCCTGTGCTTCAGAGTATCCTACTGAAGCTAACTCAGGATCAGAGAAAACAACTGCAGGAATTCCTAGATAATCAATTTCGGAATTATGACCGGCAATTGCTTCAGCAGCAATTTTGGCTTCATAAGAGGCCTTGTGTGCTAATTGAGGGCCAGCAACAACATCCCCGATCGCAAAAATGTTACTAATATTTGTACGGCATTGTTTGTCGATTTCAATCAAGCCGCGGTCAGTTAATTTTACACCAACCTGCTCTAAGCCCATTTCATCGGTATTTGGACGGCGTCCAACCATAACAAAGCAATAATCAGCTTCAAGTTTCTTTTCTTCACCTTTTGTTTCAAAGGTTATAACAACACCATTGTCAGTCTCTTCTACACCTTTAGCGAATGCCTTCGTATAGAATTCTGCACCTTTTTTCTTCATATTCTTTTTAACAAGTGCCGCCATTTGCTTATCAAAAACGCCCATTCCCAAAATTTCATCTGCACCCTCAAGAATGGTTACTTGGCTGCCGAAGTTAGCATAGGCACCGCCAAGTTCAATTCCAATTACACCGCCGCCAATGACAACGATTTTTTCTGGAATTTCGTTTAAGTTAAGTGCACCGGTTGAATTCAAAACACGTTTTGAATATTTAAAAGCTGGCAGTTCAATTGGACGGGATCCAGTTGCAATAATCGCATTTTTAAAGGTATACGTTTGTGCTGAATTTTCGTCCATTACACGAAGGGTATTGTTATCAACAAAATACGCTTCACCGCGCGCAATAGTCACTTTATTCCCTTTTAATAACCCTTCAACACCGCCAGTTAATTTTTTTACGATTCCGCCTTTAAATTCCTGAACCTTTGTAAAATCAACTTTTACATTTTCCGCGGTAATCCCGAACGCGTCAGAATGCATCGCTGTTTCGTAGCGGTGACCTGCTGCAATTAATGCTTTGGAAGGAATACAACCAACATTTAAACAAACGCCGCCAACATATTCCTTTTCAACAATGGTTACTTTTTGGCCAAGCTGGGCAGCACGAATGGCTGCCACATATCCACCGGGGCCAGCACCGATGACTATAGTATCCGTTTCAATTGGGAAATCTCCAACTACCATTTTTTTACGCCTCCATTAACAATAGTTCTGGATCGTTTAATAAACGTTTAATATGATTCAATGCATTTTGTGCTGTTGCACCATCAATCATGCGATGGTCAAAGCTTAAAGAAAGTGCTAAAACTGGTGCAGCTACAATTTCGCCATTTCTAACAATTGGTTTCTCGGCAATTCTGCCAACACCCAAAATAGCAACTTCCGGATGATTAATGACAGGAGTGAACCATTGTCCGCCTGCAGAACCGATGTTGGAAATGGTACATGATGCACCCTTCATTTCATTCGGGGCAAGCTTTCCATCTCGCGCTTTACCTGCTAGTTCATTTATTTCATTAGAGATTGTAAATACAGACTTACGATCAGCATCTTTAACAACAGGAACTAACAACCCTTTTTCCGTATCAGCAGCAATTCCGATGTTGTAATAATGCTTATGAATAATTTCACTTGTTGCATCATCAAGTGATGTATTTAATGCTGGGAATTCTCTTAATGCACTGGTTAGTGCTTTTACGATATATGGCAAGAAGGTAAGCTTGATGCCTTTTGCAGCCGCTACTTCTTTGAATTTTTTACGGTGTGCTACAAGTTTTGTAACGTCAATTTCATCCATTAATGTTACGTGTGGAGCCGTGTGCTTGGAATTAACCATTGCTTTAGCAATTGCTTTACGAATACCGCTCATTTTCTCACGAGTTTCAGGATATTCACCTTGTGGAATTGGAGCAGCCGTTTGTGCAGCTGGTGCAGCTGTTGTTTCAGCAACTGGAGCTGCTTCAACTTGAGGTGCTTGAGCTCCACCGCTTAAGAATGTATCAATATCGCTTTTCAAAATACGTCCATTATCCCCAGTTCCGGCAACAAGACGGATTTCAACACCTTTTTCTCGTGCATATTTGCGTACAGAAGGCATTGCAATAATGCGACGGTTTGGATCAACTTCAGCCTGTGGTGCAGCTGCTGCAGCAGGTGCTGGTGCAGGTACAGGTACAGGTACATTTTCTTGTTTTGCTTCAGGTGCCGGAGCAGCCGGTTTTTCTTCTTGTTTAGGAGCTTCATCACCATGGTCACCTTTAAATTGCAAGTTCTCATAACCTGGAGCATCGAATGTAACAAGGACTTGCCCAACCGTTGCAACTGTTCCTTCACCAACTAATACATCAATAACGGTCCCCTCGACAGGAGACGGAATTTCTACTACTGCTTTATCATTTTGAATTTCACATAGAACGTCATCTTCTTGAACTTTATCGCCAGGTTTAATAAACCATTTGACAATTTCGCCTTCATGAATGCCTTCACCAATATCAGGCATTTTAAATTGGAATGATGTGGCCGTTGCGCTCACTTAATTCATCCTCCTAATGTTATAAATTTCTCCAAATCCATTTTTAGAAAGTTAAAACTTTCTTTGCTGTTTCAATTACATCTTTATAGTTAGGAAGCCATACAGCTTCTGCTTGTGAGAATGGGTAAATCGTGTCCGCAGCTGCTACTCGTAAAACAGGAGCTTCAAGACTTAAGATGGCACGATCATTGATTTCCGCAACAACGTTTGCCGCCACTCCAGCTTGTTTTTGTGCTTCCTGTACGACCATTGCACGTCCTGTTTTTTCAACAGAGGCAATAATAGTTTCGATATCAAGCGGACTAATGGTGCGTAAATCAACGACTTCAACGGAATAGCCTTCTTTTTCTAGCTCTTCTGCTGCTTTTAATGATTCGTGAACCATTGCACCATAAGTAATGATTGATAAATCCGTACCTTCACGTTTTACATCTGCTTTCCCTAGTGGAATCGTATACTCCTCTTCAGGTACTTCTTGACGGAAAGCGCGGTATAATTTTAAATGCTCAAGGAAAATAACCGGATCATTATCACGGATAGATGAGAGTAATAATCCTTTTGCGTCGTATGGAGTTGATGGAACAACCACTTTTAAACCAGGAGTTTGTGCCATTAATCCTTCCAAGCTGTCTGAGTGAAGTTCAGGTGTGTGAACTCCGCCGCCAAATGGAGAACGAACGGTAATTGGCATATTATAACGTCCGCCGGAACGATAACGCATCCGTGACATTTGGCCTGCAATTGAATCCATTACTTCAAAAACAAACCCGAAGAATTGAATTTCAGGGATTGGACGAAATCCGGTTAATGCAAGACCAATCGCTAAACCACCAATACCAGACTCAGCTAATGGTGTATCAAATACGCGATCTTCGCCGAATTCTTTTAAGAGTCCTTCAGTAGCACGGAAAACACCACCGTTCACTCCAACGTCTTCACCGAACAATAATGTTTTCGAATCATTACGCAGTTCAGTGCGCAGTGCGTCAGTAATTGCTTGAATCATTGTCATTTGAGCCATGACTTACTTCGACTCCTTTGCTTTATAAATTTCAAATTGTTCTTTTAAGTTAGATGGCATTTCTTCGAACATAAAGGACATTAAATCAGTCACTTTTTGCTTAGGAGCAGCGTCTGCTTTCTTAATAGCCTCTTTTATATCCTCTTTAGCTTGTTCAATTACTTGATTTTCTTTTTCTTCACTCCAAAGCCCTTTCTTTTCAAGGAACTTGCGGAAACGAACAAGCGGATCTTTCTTTTCCCATTCATTATCAAGATCAGCTGTCCGATAACGAGTTGGATCATCACCGGCCATTGTATGTGGACCATAACGGTAAGTTAAAGTTTCAATTAATGTAGGACCTTCACCATTTACAGCGCGCTCACGTGCTTCACTTACAGCAGCATATACAGCCAATGGATCCATTCCATCTACTTGAATACCAGGAATTCCTGCAGCAACAGCTTTTTGTGCGATGGTTTTTGCTGCGGATTGTTTTTCTACTGGAGTTGAAATGGCAAATCGGTTATTTTGAACAATGAAAATAGCTGGTGCTTTGAAGGCCCCTGCAAAGTTGATTCCTTCATAGAAATCTCCTTGTGAAGCTCCACCGTCACCTGTATAGGTAATCGCAACGGCCTTTGTTCCATTCTTCTTGATTCCTAGTGCAACACCTGCAGTCTGAACATATTGTGCACCAATGATAATTTGTGGGGATAAAACATTAACACCCTCAGGAATTTGATTTCCTTGGAAGTGTCCGCGGGAGAATAAGAATGCTTGATATAACGGCAATCCATGCCAAATTAATTGGGGAACATCACGATATCCCGGTAAGATAAAATCTTCTTTCTCAAGAGCAAACTGCGAAGCTAATTGAGATGCTTCCTGACCTGCCGTAGGAGCGTAAAAACCAAGTCTGCCTTGACGGTTTAATGAAATAGATCGCTGGTCAAGAATCCTTGTGTAAACCATACGACGCATTAATTCCTGAAGCTGTTCATCGGAAAGTTCAGGCATTGCTGATTCATTTACAACTTCGCCTTCTTCATTTAATATTTGAAGCGTTTGAAATTGATTAGATACTGTCTCGAGGGCTTTTACTGCATCGAGCTGGGCGTTCTTTAATTTAGAAGCCATCTAGGTCACCTCTTCCTTTCTTTTCAAAACATAAAAATGTAAAAAATAAATTCCACCTTTGTTATGGTGCCCAAAACATGTGAAAAGACTTCATTTGAAATTGATTGTAGTTTTCCACTTTTATCTAAAGGTCAAACGTAAATCTTTCTTTCATGCTTATATTATTCTGTATCATTATTTTTGATAATAATATTGATACAATAACTATCTCCATAAAGAGTGTACATCATCCAATAACGCACGTCAATTACTACGCATTATAATTTTTCATCATTTTCACATTGCAAATTATAATATCCTTACCACCGTCTGTATCACTATTTACTTAAAACTGTTATATAAAGAAATTATTTTTTGCCATTTGTTATAGGAAAGATGAAAATAGAGTAGGCGCATGAGAAATTTCATGCGCCTCTCACAGATCCGTACGTGCGGGTCATCGCATACGGCTCCTCCACTTTATCCCCTTTGGGGATGTAGTTCGTTGTATATGTCTAAAAGAAAAACAAGTTTAATTTCCCGAAACCTTTCATTCGGAATCGCAAAATGAACGTGCTCAGTCTTAGAATTCCTCCATCTAGTCATTGAAAGATGCGGAAGTTCACCCTTCCAATTCCTTTTCCGAAGCTCCCTGTGGAGCTTTCTTATTTTTCTCCAGCTTCTTAACTGAATCATTCTTAGCCTTCTTCGAATCCATGTATCCAATTTTTGAAATAGTTTTTTTGAAAAGCCAATTCCAAAGTATCTTCCCCATCCTCTAATAATGGGATTTAATCGATGCTTGACGAATTCTTCCAGGTTAACTGTTAGATTTCTTTTCGTTACATCTTTGATACTTTTCTTAAACTTCTTTACTGCTTTGTCTGATGGAGAATGGAAATATCCTCTTTTGAAAACATACCCTAAGAAGATAAACGGTTCTTCGTAGTTGTCTACAATCTTAGTTTTGTCTGGGTGCACTTTCAATCCTAACTTTTCATCTAAGAGCTTCACTACCGTTCTTAGTACTCTTTCTGCTCCCTTTCGGGATTTGCAACAGATGACGAAGTCATCCGCGTACCTTGTAATACGGTGACCTCTTTCCATCATCATTTCATCGAGCGGATGCAAATAGATGTTCGCTAACAATGGACTGATTACGCCACCCTGAGGACTCCCCTTGTCACTCTCATAGAAAATACCATTTTCAAGGATTCCCGATTTTAAGAACTGCAAAATTAGCGCCAATACTCTATTATCCACAACTTCTTCTTTGATTAATTCGATAAGCTTATCATGAGGAATTGAATCAAAATAAGTCTTTATATCGGCATCAATTACAAAGGTGTACCCATCCATCAAATCCTTTCGGATTTTGTCTATCGCCATATGTGCACTACGGTTCGGACGAAATCCAAAACTACAGTCTAAGAATTTCTGTTCAAAGATTGGTTCAAGTATTCTTTTAGTTGCAGCTTGGAGAACTCGGTCTTCTACTGTTGGAATTCCCAGTGGACGTTTTGTACCATCAGCTTTTGGAATAAAAACTCTTCTAACTGGTTTTGCACGATATGTTTTCAAACGCAAAGATTCTTGGAGCACTCTTAAGTTGTGTTCCAATTCAATTTCATAATCTTTAATCGTTACTTTATCCACTCCGTGTGAACCGCGATTTTTCTTCACGTCATAGAAAGCTTGTTCCAGGTTTTGATAGTTCCATAATTTATCCATTAGGCTGTACCACTTGCGTTTCTTTTTAGAATTCTCCACTACACGTAAGCTTCGTTTTCCTATTGATTCATTCATGCATTCGATTCCTTTCCCAATACAATATCAACTGAATAGGTAAACCAATGGCTGATATTTGATATTAGTACTTCGCCCTAAACAACCTACTTTCTTTCGGTCTCGATTCTTCGGCTTTCTGCCTCATCGACTTCTGTTTAGTACATGACGAGTAAATAAGTTCGTATTGCTTTTCTTCGATGGACAGACGGGCTTCGCATCAGTCCACTGCCTTTTGAGTCAGTGCCCGCCTTATCAACTTTGTGATAAGTCACTTGTCTTTGTGGCGTTTCCAACAAGTTTATTCACTACTATCCCCTGCTCTGACTTCTCACCTTCCATAATCCATTTCTTGTCCTTCGCGGCTTTGAAAAAGAGTTACCACCTACGGTGGAGATGATGAGATCTCCTTGGGTCACGTTCATCGCCTTTCACTCGAATCCAGTCCTCATAACTAATAAGATACAGAGTGGTATTGGACATCCCCATTTTATGCAAGGTTATCCCACCTTACCAGCCAACATGGTTACAGCCACCTGTTCCGAGTTTTGCCTTCAAGTCCTCCGCACGAAATCTCACGATACTCGCACTACCTGTCAGCTATACATTTCCGCCACAACGGCATGTTAGGGACTTTCACCCATTAGAGCGATGCGCTGCCAAGCGCACATAAAAAAATCGACTTTCTTAGCCGATTTATCCATTTATGAATTCGATGCTACATCTGAAAAGACAAAGAGATTAACTTTTTATCTATTGTTTGTTAGACTAATCATATGCATGATTTTGATAACAGGAGTGAATCGGAATATGATTATGATGGAGGATATCATACGCGATGGTCATCCTACGCTGAGAAAAGTGGCCCAAGAAGTTGCTATGCCGCCAACAGTTGAGGAAAAGCAAATCCTAAAAGATCTATTAGAATATGTAAAAAATAGCCAAAATGCTGAAATTGCTGCTAAATATGGTTTAAGACCTGGAATTGGCCTTGCAGCACCTCAAATAAATGTATCAAAAAGGATGATTGCCGTTCATGTTCATGACAATAAAGGAAACCTTTATAGTTACGGTCTATTCAATCCAAAAATTGTCAGTCATTCCATCGAAAAAGCCTATTTGGCATCAGGAGAGGGATGCCTATCTGTTGATGAGGCAATACCTGGTTATGTGCCCAGGTATGCCAGAATAACGGTGAAAGGCATTGATTTAAACGGAGAAGAAGTAAAGCTGAGGTTAAAAGGGATGCCTGCAATTTGCTTTCAACATGAAATTGATCATTTAAATGGGATTATGTTTTATGATTATATTGATAAACAGGACCCTTTCAAGAAAATTGAAGGTGCTATTGAAATTGAAAGATAAAGAAAACTCGCCGGGAGGGCGAGTTTTCTTATATTAACTGCAATTCCTTTAAGCCATTCCAAATTCCATCATCAGCTACATCTGTTGTAATGTAATCTGCAAGCTCCTTTGCTTCAGGGACACCGTTTCCCATAGCGACACTAGTCCCGGCAGCCTTAAGCATCTCCAGGTCATTTAAGCCGTCTCCAAATGCATAAACATCAGCTAAATCAAACCCTAATCGTTCAATCATTTTCTTAATGCCTTCTGCTTTTGAGCCGCCTTTTGGCAGCACATCAACAGAATATTCATGCCATCTGATAAAATGAAACAACGGATAATTTTTTATATATTCTTCTTCATTTTCACAAAAAAGTAACGTTTGATAGATTTTTTTATTTTTATAAAAGCTGGCATCGTAATCAGGAAGTGCAAAGTTTAAGCTTCCAATCGCCAAATCAATATAACGGTGATGATTAACGGTTGCCTTCATGGTTTTTTCGTTCATAAATACTAATGGATGTTTATTTTCAGATGAATGCGCCAACAATCTCTCAAGCTCTATTTGGTTAAGCGGGTTTTCATAGATAACTTCCTTTTCAAACACAACATATTGACCGTTATAGCTTACATACGATTCAATGCCCAATTCCTCCCGAATGCTTTCAAACATAAAGGGTGCCCTTCCAGTGGCAATCGCGACATAAATCCCATTCTCTTTTAATTTAGTTATTGCCTTTTTTGTAGTGCTTGGTATAGCTTTTTCATGGTCAAGTAATGTTCCATCTATATCAAAAAAAACTATTTTTTTCATTCCTATAATAACCCCTTTCCTAAGACTAAGCTGCAGCACTTTTATTTGATTTATTTTTTGTTTTAAGTGATGAAATATAGACGCCTAAAAAGATAACAAGTAAACCGATCACAATGGACAAATGGATTTTTTCTTTTAAAAGTACAGAACCCCAAATGATAGCAGATACAGGTACAAGATAGGTTACGAGGGAAGCAAATTCCGGACTGCCCTTTTGCACCAGGTAATAAAAAAGAAGGTATGCAACACCTGATCCTAATGCACCTAAACCTATCAAAGGCAGGTAAATTGCCCCATTAATAAAGGAAGAGAGGGATCCAGGAGCCGAAAACATCATAACAATTAAGCTAATAACCGTTGATAACATTAATGTAAAAAAAGATATTTCAAGGACAGTTAATTGAGTGAGATATTTTTTAGACAATTGGGCACCTAATCCGTAGCATAAGGTGGCACCGGTCATCATTAAAATTCCAATGGTGTTACCGCTGTGCAGGTCACCAACTTTAAAATCAGACAGAATAAAAATCCCTAAAAACCCCACAATAATTCCCAGCCATTGGGTTTTCCTCAGAGACGAAGAGAAAAAGATAAAACCGATCACTAATGTCCAAATCGGTGTGGTTGCATTAATAATGGAGGCAATACTTGATGACAATCTTGTTTCACTAGAGCATATTAACAGCCAAGGGAGGACATTATTCGTTAAGGCTACTAATAATAATTTCACCCAAGGCAATTGATTTAATTGAGTTTTTTTCTTATTAAAGAGTAAAATCAACAGAAGCATGATTGTTCCAAACAGCGTTCGTCCAAACACGACAGCTTCTGGTCCCAAATGAGACAATAAAATTTTAATAAACAGGAATGAAGTTCCCCAGATAAGACTCAAAACGATTAAACAAGCAGATAATTTCCCCATATCAACCCGATTCCTTTTCATCTTAATTTTCTTGTTAAAGACTAAACCTTTCAACAATAATTGTCAATCCATATAATTCCATGTTTATCCATGAAAAAATCAGCGAAATCCTCATATACTAATAGTATAAAAACCCACCCATGGAAAAAAATCTTTTATAATCTATCATGGCTTGCTTTACATTGGACAAGTATCGTATAAAATAAGAAGTAAGGAGATGATCCACTATGTTAAAGAAGCTGAGAAAAAAGCTTTTAAAACAGTGGAAAGATTTACTGCGAAAAAAAACCATTGCCTAAAATTTTGAGCCCTTCAAACTTGCGAAGGGCTCCTTCCTTATTGTAAATTGATAAACAGTGACCTTTTTACATACGTTCACAATAGGTTGATAAACTTCCATTTTTAGTTTTGCAAAGAAAATAAATGAAAAAGATGTAAATATTTTATATAATAGAAAAAGTTATGATTGAATAAGGAGCGATATTGTCATGATATATAAAGTTTATTATCAAGAAAACATTAAACAAGTACCTGTAAGAGAAAATACAAAATCTCTCTATATTGAAGGCGAATCAGTAAGGGATGTAAGAACAAAAATTGCTGATCGGGGATATAACGTAGAATTCGTCCAACCCGTAAATGGTGCATTTTTAGAATATGAACAACAAAACGAAGACTTTAAAGTATTGGAGATATAATTTATGAAATTTGTAAAAAATGATCAAACTGCTGTTTTTGCTCTAGGCGGTTTAGGTGAAATTGGCAAAAACACTTATGCAGTACAGTTCCAGGATGAAATCATTTTAATCGATGCCGGAATTAAGTTCCCTGAAGATGAGCTTTTAGGTATTGATTATGTAATCCCGGACTACACCTATTTAGTGAAAAATGAAGATAAAATAAAAGGTTTATTCGTTACTCACGGACATGAAGATCATATTGGCGGGATTCCTTATTTATTACGTGAAGTAAATATTCCTATTTACGGGGGAAAACTTGCGCTTGGATTAATTAAAAACAAATTGGAGGAACATGGCCTTCTAAGAACCGCAAAGCTGATTGAAATTAAAGAGGACGATATTATTAAATTCCGTAAAACCTCCGTTACTTTTTTCAGGACTACCCACAGTATTCCAGATTCCTATGGTATCGTTGTGAAAACACCTCCTGGCCAAATCGTTCATACTGGAGATTTCAAATTCGACTTCACACCAGTCGGCGAACCGGCAAATTTAACCAAAATGGCCGAAATTGGAAAAGAAGGAGTTTTATGCCTGCTTTCGGATAGTACCAATAGTGAAATCCCAGAATTTACGATGTCCGAGCGCAGGGTTGGAGAAAGTATTGACGATGTTTTCCGCAAAGTGAATGGACGAATCATTTTTGCTACCTTTGCTTCGAATATTCATCGTCTTCAGCAAGTAGTGGAAGCTGCGGTTACTTATGGCAGAAAAGTTGCTGTATTCGGCCGTAGTATGGAAGCGGCGATCAATATCGGCTTGGACTTAGGTTATATCATTGCACCTAAGGAAACCTTTATCGATGCTCAGCAAATAAACCGCTTACCTGCAGATAAAGTCACGATTCTTTGCACCGGCAGCCAGGGTGAACCGATGGCTGCCCTTTCAAGAATAGCTAATGGGACCCATCGGCAAATTCAAATTAATCCGGGAGATACCGTCGTGTTCTCGTCTTCTCCGATCCCAGGAAACACCATTAGTGTCAGCAGGACCATTAACATGCTTTATCGTGCCGGTGCCGAGGTTGTTCATGGGAAGCTAAGTAATATTCATACCTCCGGACATGGTGGGCAGGAAGAACAAAAGTTAATGCTTCGTTTAATTAAGCCAAAATTCTTTATGCCAATTCACGGTGAATATCGGATGCAGAGAATGCACGCCAAATTAGCTGTTGATTGTGGTGTTGAAGAAGAGAATTGTTTTATCATGGATAATGGCGAAGTGTTAGCTCTTTCAGAAGACACGGCACAAGTGGCAGGTAAAATCCCATCTGGATCAGTATACATTGATGGAAGCGGAATTGGCGACATCGGAAATATTGTACTAAGAGATCGCCGAATCCTTTCAGAGGAAGGGTTAGTCGTTGTAGTCGTCAGCATTAACATGAAGGATTTTAAAATCGCTTCAGGACCTGATCTCATTTCCCGAGGCTTCGTCTATATGAGAGAATCCGGTGATTTAATTAATGATGCTCAAAATTTAATTACTAAGCATTTAAATAAAGTAATGGAACGAAAAACAAGTCAATGGTCCGAAATAAAAAATGAAATAACAGACACATTGGCACCATTCCTTTATGAAAAAACGAAAAGAAGACCAATGATTTTACCAATTATAATGGAAGTATAAAAAAAGCGGGAGCGCCTTCAGGGCACTCCCGCTTTTCAATCTTTGCTGTTTTATTCTTCATTTAACATATTAAACTGTGCTTTAACCAAGTGGAAGTATTCTCCTTTTTCATCCATAAGTTCTGCATGATTTCCATGCTCTATAATTCTTCCATGATCCAAAACAAAAATTTGGTCCGCCTCCCGGATGGTCGAGAGTCGATGAGCGATAATAATGGCTGTGCGATCCTTTAACAATGTTTTTAAAGCCTTTTGAATTTGAATTTCTGTTTCAGTATCAATACTCGCTGTCGCTTCATCTAAAATTAAAATTCTCGGATTTGCCAGCAATGCCCTTGCAAACGAGAGCAACTGCCTTTCCCCAACTGATAGTACATTTCCACGTTCTTCAACTTCCGTATGATAGCCGTTTGGCAGCCTTTCAATAAAATGATGAGCTCCAACCAATTTTGCTGCCTGTTCTATTTCTTCATCAGTGGCAGAAGGACAGCCAAAGCGAATATTCTCCAATATCGTTCCAGAAAAGATAAAAGTGTCTTGTAAAACCACGCTTATTTGCTCTCTCAAACTTTTTAGCGAAATGTCTTCAATGGAAATTCCATCAATTTTTATTTGACCTAAGGTCGGATCATAAAAACGAGAAATCAAATTCGCAATGGTAGTTTTTCCTGAACCAGTATGACCGACAAGCGCCGCCGTCTGCCCTGCCTTTATATCAAGACTAACGCCTTTTAAAGCAACTCTTTTTTCATCGTAAGAAAAAAATACTTTTTCGAAACAAATATTCCCGCGAATTTCACCAATTTTTTGAGCACTATCTTTTTCTGAAACAATTGGTTTTTCATCTAAAAATTCAAATATCCTCTCCGATGAAGCCATGCCGATTAAAAGTTGATTGTAAACTTGCCCTAATCTTGAAATGGGATCCCAGAACATCCCTAAATAAAAGGCAAATGAGACAAAAACACCGATAGTTATCGAATTGTTATGGATAAGATGGGAGCCGTACCAAATCAATACTGCCGTCCCTAATGCATTCGTAAAGTCAACAAGTGGTCTAAACATGGCGTTTTTTCTAGAGGCGCTTTTCCAGCTTGAATAATTCTCATGATTCACGCCTTCAAAAAAGGCCATATTCTCCCTTTCCTGTGTAAAAGACTGGGTGACCCGAATTCCTTGTATACTTTCATTTAAATGTGAATTAAGCTTGGATTGTTTTAAACGGACCATTTGCCACGAGCGCCGGATATTCCGCCGCAGACTGGTTGAGATAAAAAACATAATGGGCAGCATGATCATGACCGCTAAAGTAAGCGCTGGACTTAGTGTGAAAAGCACAATAATAATGCCGATAAGCATCAAAGAATCCATTAGTGAATTAATAACACCATTTGTAAACAATTCCTGCAATGAATTAATATCATTCATAATTCTTACCAGAATGGAACCTGCAGAACGCTGGTCAAAAAAACCGTGCGAGAGACCTTGAACATGTGAAAACAAATGCCTGCGAATGTCATAGATAACCCCTTGACCAAGTTCATTCATCCAGCGAATTCTAAAATAATTGGCGATATATGTGATAACATATAGGGTTGCAATAATCGCGACAAGGGTTATCAACATATTTATATTTTTACTTTTTATTGCCTTATCCAGTGTATAGACTCCGATTAAAATCGGGATTATTAATCGGACTGCTGTCGTTATGATGACCATCAATGCCGAAAGCGGCAAAAGTTTTTTCCGATATGGCTTAAGGTAGCTAAACAGCCTAGTCATTTGCACCCAGTTAAAAGGCATATCAATGACTTGGTCTGATGAGTAGTGAAATCTTTTTAAAATATTTGCCTGTGACTTTCTTTCATTCACAAAACATCCCCCTTTATCCAGTTTTTGAAGTTAATACCGCCTGTTGATCTTTATATTGAATCTCATAAACACGTTGGTATAGGCCGTTATTATTCAGCAATTTTTGATGTGTTCCTCGTTCTATGATCTGACCATCCTCGAGCACTAAAATTTCATCTGCATGCTTTAAAGAGGATATTCTATGGGCAATAATGAAGGTTGTACGCCCCTTCATGACTTCTTTTAATGCTTTTTGGATATTCACTTCTGTTTCCATATCCACTGCGCTTGTCGCATCATCTAAGATTAAGATGCTTGGATTAACACAAATGGCTCTTGCAATCGCTATGCGTTGCTTCTGTCCCCCTGAAAGACCCATTCCCCGCTCGCCAAGAACCGTATCATAGCCTTTAGGCAGCTCGGTAATAAATTCGTGAGCCTGCGCTCGTTTTGCCGCATCAATGATTTCTTCCATTGTTGCTTCTGGCCGCCCATAACAGATATTTTCTTTAATTGTTGTAGAAAATAAGAATGACTCCTGCAGGACAAAGCCTATGCTGCTCCTTAATGCCCGAAGAGAAAACTCACTGACCGGCTTCCCATCAATCAGGACTTTCCCTTCACTAGGCTCATAAAATCTGGTCATTAATTGCGTAATACTTGTTTTGCCCGCACCTGTAGAGCCAATTAAGCCAATTACCTTTCCTGGCTGTGCCTCAAAGGAAATATTATATAAAGCTTCTTTAGAATCCTGGCCATATCGCAATGAAACATTTTTAAATTCCACATAGCCATTAATTCGCTCTGCTTCATCCACTCCGATTTGATCTTCTATCTCATTATCTGTTTCCAAAACCTCTAAAAGCCGCTCACCTGAGGCCTTGGCTTGTGAAAATTGGTTGATGACAAATCCTAGGTTCACAATCGGCCAAATGATATACCAAACCAAACTATAAAAGGCAACAAGTTCACCCGGTAGTAATGTGCCGTTCATGACCAAAAATCCGCCATAGGCCAGCAAAAAGACAACGCTGATATTCCCCATTAACTCCATTAAAGGGAAGAACTTAGCCCAGATGGTGGAAGTGAAAATATTTTGTTCTTTAAAGTCCCCATTGGAATCATTAAATTTCCCAATTTCAAAACTTTCCTTTGCAAGTGATTTGACGGTATTAATCCCACTTATACTTTCTTGGACCTTTGTATTTAACCGACCAAACGATTGACGGACTCTCCGAAATGCAGGGTGGACTGCACGGTCAAATTTATAAACAACGATCGCTAAAAAAGGCAGGGTGATAAGTGTAACTATGGTCAAGCTAATTGAATAATAAACCATTACAGCTACACTTATGATAATTAATAGAAAAAACCTTAATAGTTCTGAAAATCCATATGATAAAAAAAAGCGAAAACCTTCCACATCAGCTGTTAATCGTGACATTAAATCTCCGGTTTTCGCATTATCATAATATTTAAAAGGTAGAAATTGCAGTTTCTCATATAAAGAATTCCTCAATTTATATACTGAAGTAATTCCAAATAAGTCCCCTGTATATTGGTTAATAAATGTTGCAACTCCTTTAACAATCATAATAAGAACAAAACCAATGGCCAAATAAGGAACCCAATTGTACTCCCCCTTCAGAACAACGTCATCAATTGTAAACTGAAGAATCATTGGATAAACAACTGTTATCGCCGTTACTAATAACATAAATACAATTGAGCATATAAAATATTTCTTAAATGGCCAATAATAAGGTTTTAATTTTTTAAAGGTTTCCATTTCCCCATCCCCTTTCTTACTATTTTAAATTTTTAGAATTAACACGCATTAATAAATATATCGGGTTTCGAAATATTTTTCTAGTCTTTTCTTACATTTTCATAAAAAAAAACTGTTCGTTTTGTTAACGAACAGTTTTTTTAGTTATTCAGTTTTTTCAATTTCATCCAAAACACGATTTACCCGCTTTTCAAGCATTTTCATTCCGCTTCCGCCAGCCTGGAAGTGACGCAGCTTGCCTTCACGATCGAATACATAATAGGCTGGTACATATTGATTTTCAAAAGCCTCTGTCAACTTATGCTCACTATCAACAAAGATTGGCTGGGTAATTCCATGTTCAGCAGCAACTTGTTTAATTTCCTCAAGGTTTAAATCATTTTCCGACCTTGGCATATGAACGGCAACGACATTTAATTTGTCGTGATAATCATCACGGAATTGATTGACCTGCGGCATCGCCTCTTTACAAAGATGACAACTAATGGACCAGAAATGAATAAGGGTTGGCTTTTCGCCCACTAAATCACTTTTGGTTACTTCTCCGTTCAACCATTCTGTTGCCCCGGATAATTCCGGCATCGGCTCACGTAATTTCATCATTAACCCCCCTATTTCAAAAAAGACCTAACACTTCTTAAAGGTTAGGTCTATCATTTTAAATTAACTATTAAACATTTAATGTAGCTTGTCCAGGCTTCCAGTTAGCCGGGCAAAGACCACCTGTTTGTAATGCTTGAAGCACACGTAAAGTTTCATCAACATCACGGCCGATATTGTTGTGATTAACAACAGAATACTTTAATTCACCTTCAGGATCGATGATGTATAAACCGCGAAGAGCAATACCTTCTTCTTCAATTAGTACACCGTAATCACGAGAAACCACATGGTTGGTGTCGGCTGCTAAAGGATATTTTAAATCGCCTAGGCCGTTATCTTTACGGTCTGTTTTAATCCATGCAAGATGAGTGTGAATAGTATCAGTTGATACACCAATGATTTCAGCATCAAGATCTTCAAATTCATCATAGCGGTCGGACATAGCAGTGATTTCAGTTGGACAAACGAATGTGAAGTCCATTGGATAAAAGAACAATACTGTCCATTTACCATTTTTCATGTTTTCTTCAAGACTTACTTTTTTAAATTCTTTGTTTTGCATTACTGCGTCCATTTCAAAGCGTGGAGCTTGTTTACCTACCATACGTTCTGGCATTTGAATCCCTCCAAAAATTAAATTAAATGAGAAAATCTTCGTTACGATTCTCATTTGCTTACCTTTGACATTTTTTATTATAGGACAAGGATAGATAAGAGTCAATATTAAATTATAATTAATTTAAATAAATATTTATTATTAATTATAAGCTAATTTTCCCCTCCATAAGTTTCTCCTAAAAAAATAAATCTATAACAATTTTCACCATTATTTGCTATTAGTTTACCATGAATGCAAGTAAGGATAAAAATAAAAAGTCTTATTCTGTTTGAGGGTTTCCTTTATAGTTAAGATAGCTCGTCATAACTTTAATAGCCTCTTCAATTGCCTGTTCATTCGGCGTTAATTTGGCATGATGTAAGCCAAATGGTGAGTCGACACCAAGCCAAAACATCAGTCCAGGAATCTCCTTGAGCATAAACCCAAAATCTTCACCCGTCATTGCTTCCCTGCATTCGACTACCTCTACAATCGATTCTTGTCTTAAATATTGAATAAAATCCCTTGTCAGTCCTTCATCGTTATAGACCTGATAGTACATGGAACCAAAGTCAATAGATGCTTCACAATCAAAACCGATTTCAATCCCTTTTATCAGAGAATTGATTCGCTGTTTAACTTTTTTCATTGATTCAGGCGACAATGTTCTAATCGTTCCTTCAAGTCTTGCCTTTTCAGCAATAATGTTTTGAACAGTACCGCCGGTTATTTTCCCTATTGTGACAACCGCACTATCCAGGGGGTCAACATTCCTTGACACAACCGTTTGGAGCTGATTGACTAAGTTACATGCGGCAACTACCATATCATTGGTTTGATGTGGATAAGCCGCATGCCCGCCTTTACCCTTTAAGTCAATAAATAACTCCGATGTATTGGCAAACAGCAGCCCTTCTTTAAGAGCAATGGTCCCGACAGGATATTCAGGAGCAATATGCAAGGCAAAAATGATATCCGGCTTCCACTCTTGCATCATTTCAGATTGAAGCATAGGTTCAGCACCGCCAGGCCCTTCCTCTGCCGGTTGAAAAATAAACAAAAGGTCATCGTCAATGGGGTTATCCACGAAATGGGTCAGAATGCCGAGAGCAATACTCATATGGAAATCATGACCGCAGGCATGCATTTGCTTTGGATGGGAAGAGGAAAAGGAAAGACCTGTTTCTTCTTCAATTGGCAGCCCATCAATGTCCGTACGGTACCCGATTAACTTCCTAGGGTTTAATCCGTGTATTTTAACAAATAGACCGGTTTTCCATTTTTTTATGGAAATCCGTTCCCCATTTAATGATTGCAAATAGGTTAATAAATATTCTTGTGTCTTAAACTCCTGAAAGCCTAATTCAGGAATTTGGTGAAGGTCACGACGAATTTGCACAAAAGAATTCACACTGCTTGCCTCCCATTAACTACGAAGAAAGCGTGGAGATTATCCACGCTTTCACAGAAATTTTATAACTGACGAAGCGCATCCATAATTTCTGTCTTCGATTTAGTCTTCTCATCAATTTCTTTAATCTTTTTAGCTGGAATCCCCGCTACAACTGTATAAGGAGGAACATCATCGGTAACAACGGCACCAGCAGCAACCACTGATCCTTTGCCGACTCTAACCCCTTCCAGTACCACGGCATTTGCTCCAATTAGCACATCATCTTCAATCACAACCGGTTCTGCTGAAGGTGGCTCAATAACACCGGCTAAAACGGCGCCAGCCCCGATGTGACATCTCTTTCCTACTGTTGCTCGTCCACCTAACACAACATTCATATCAATCATCGTTGAATCACCGATAACTGAACCAATATTAATAACGGCACCCATCATAATGACGGCATTATCACCAATTTCTACTTGATCACGAATCGTCACACCCGGTTCAATTCGGGCATTAATGTTATTTGTATTAAGTAAAGGAATGGCTGAGTTACGGCGGTCACTTTCGACAACATAATCCTCAATCTTTCCTTTGTTTTCTTCCAGGGCTGAATTAATTTCAGACCACTCGCCGAAAACAACACCTGTGTTCCCGTTAATAAATACTTTTGCTTCACTTCCAAAATCGATTCCTTCCAGGTTTCCTTTTAGATAAACCTTAACGGGTGTTGACTTTTTGCTTTTTTGGATAAAAGAAATAATTTCGTGCGCGTCCATTTTTTTCATTAATAGATCCTCCTTGCTATGTACTAAAAATTACTTTAACAAACGAAAGTACTGAAAACAATAAAAAATTAAATTATTTCTCTGAATCTGAAATGTATTCTTTAATTAATTCAACAAATGCCTGAACCTGCTTGAGCTGAAAGGCCGATTCATACCCCAAAAGCCAAGTATCCCGCTTTAACGGCTGGTTGTTTCCATCTAATAGAGGAATTTTAAAAATTTGTTTATCGGCATTATTTAACGTAATCGCCGGTAAAATAGAATAGCCTATCCCATTAAAGGTCATTTGTTTACATGTCTCAATCTGATCAACAATAATGGTTCGCTTCGGTGATGATTTAAAGTTTCGCATCCACCAATCTTGAATTTCCTGATAGTAATTGGAATCACTTTTAAATTGAATAAAAGGTCTATCGGTTTGGAGAACTTGCTCTGGACTCTTGATTTCCCGATCAACTAAGTAAAGCGGATCATGAAAAAGATGAACCTTCATCCCCTTCCAATCGGGGGTACCTCGAATAATGCCAATATGAACTTGATCATCGTATAAACATTTTAATATTTCGCTGCTCCAGCCCGTTACAAGCGAAATTTTTGCTTGAGGATATGTATCAATAAATCTTTTCAATACCTGAGGAAGCCAATTTTGACCTACAATGGATGCAACAGCAATTTTTAAGGTTCCCGATACGCCTTCTTTTAGAGAAAAAATGGTTTCACGGACTTTTTCCTCTTTATTCAAGACCTCGTTTACAAATTGAATCACCAGTTCACCAGCAGGTGTAAGTGATAGTCCTTTTTGTGAGCGGATAAATAATTTTGTTCCCCAATCTTTTTCAATGGTCTGTAAGCGCTGAGATAAAGCTGGCTGGGAGACAAACAGACGTTCTGATGCTTTACGCATATTCATCTCTTGAGCTAAAACGGATAATAACTGAAATTCTGACAATGAGGACAATGGCATCCCTCTTTATATGTTTTTTTAGACGGCACTCTTTTTAGGTATAAAGAGTACGAGAATCAAACTAATGACAGCAAAGATTAATACAATAAAATAGACTGCGTTAAGCGAAACGGTTAAACCATTCTGAAGAAGATGGCGGACTGTTCCCGGTAACTTATTCCGATCACGTTCGCTCAAAAGTATATTGACTGAATTAACGGATAGTTTATTCCCAAGATGCCTGGCATTCTCGTATAAATAATGATTGATCCGGCTATTTAGAATGCCTCCGAGTAACGCTGCCCCAATGGTGTTCCCCAGATTTCTCATGAACATATTGGCAGCCGTGGCAATCCCTCTTTGCTGCCAGCTGACTGTACTCTGTATGGAGACAATAAAGGCAGTAGATGTTAATCCCATCCCTAAACCAACCAGGAAAGAACCGGATGCAGCCCAAAGAGGTCCTGAATTCGCTGACATCGTTACAAACGCAATACTGCCAATTACTAATGCGATTCCTCCAATAATAGAGGTTTTTCGGTAGCCTATCGTGATTAACATTCTACCCGAGAGTGTTGAAGCAAGCGGCCAGCCAATTGACATGGTTGTTAAGGTAAATCCGGCAATGATAGGGGTTTGTTCCATCACACCTTGTACAAAGGCAGGTAAAAAGCTCGAAATTCCAATTAACATGATACCAGTTGTTAAGGAAGTAATATTGGCAATAAAGATTGACCTTTCCTTCCATATACTAAATGGCATAACCGGTTCCACTGCACGTCCTTCTTGGAACACAAAAGCAATGAAGGCAGCACCGCATAGGCCTAAAAGTGATAAAGCCTGCCATGAGCTCCATGACCAGTGACTTCCTCCTTCAACAAGGAGGAACATCAGAGTAGAAATGGCAACGGTTAACAAAACCGCCCCGAGATAGTCGATTTTATGTTTTTTCTTTTCAACATTTTCATGCAGGTATATGGTCAACCCTGCCAATGAAAGAATACCAAGCGGGATATTGATCCAAAAAACATAGTGCCAGCTTACATATTGGACAAGTAAACCACCTACAGCAGGGCCAGTTATCGCTGATATTCCCCAAACACTAGAAAGATATCCTTGAATTTTTGCCCGCTCCTCAGCCGTGTAGATATCCCCAACGATTGTGGTCGCAATAGGCATAACGGCTCCTGCACCAAAACCTTGAATAAGCCTAAACAGAATCAGCAGCTGCATTGATGCAGCAAAACCACATAGCGTCGACCCTAGTAAAAAAACAATAATTCCGAAAAATAAAATCGGTTTTCGCCCAAATAAATCAGATAGTTTCCCGTAAATGAGTACGGTTACCGAATTCATTAACAGATAGGCTGAAAAAACCCAGCTATAGTATTGAAATCCTCCCAAATCACCAACAATTGCCGGCATTGCTGTGGATACAATGGTTGCTTCAATCGCTCCCATAAACATTGCGAGCATAACAGAGGCCAAGACAAAATGCTTTTTGGTTTGCTTCCTTGGCGAACTGGTCTCAGCAGTTTGATCGATTGAATCTGCCATCATTCTCTCCCCTTTAAAAATAGCTCCCGGTACGGGAGCCATAATATTGCCATTATGATTTTTTAAATCTTTTTATAATTTTATTTAATTCATGAAGCACTTTACTTCTTGGCAATATTCCTTCAAAGAAGCCTTCATTTGATTCAATACAAATAAATGGATGATTAACAAGCAATTCAAGGCAGGTTATCAAGGAAGCTGAAATATTGATCCTTGGTACTTCCCTTTTCATAATCTCTTCTACTCGTTTGTTTTCAAGTTTTTCAAATTCAATTCTTTCCAGCCCTAAAATGGAGTCCATAATAATCGGGGTACTGATTAATCCATGCAATTTATAGTGTGGATCTAAAACTGGAATCGCTGTATATCCGCTTTTCGTTAACACCAATAATGCATGTTCAAGATTATTACCTATTTGGACATGTGCGACACGCTCAGATGGTATCATAAAATCTTTAATATTTAATTCTAAAAATTCCCCACTGTGAAGACTGATCATAAGCCGAACTCCTCAAAATTTGTTTTTTCCAAATTCATTCTAACATAGTTTATGAGGGCGTTGTCATTTTTAACTATGTACAATTCAAAAAAGAAAGGAACCTTTCTGGTTCCTATTGAATCAAGTCAAAAATTTCAATTGTTATCATGTCGATATTGTCAAATTGATATCGTTTTGGCTTTTCCTTGTCATTATATACTTCTAATTCAAACGTTAACGTTTTCGGATGGAAGGTAACCTGACACTTTCTTTCACCATTTACTTCAAAATAGCGTTGTGCTGGCTCACCACTACCTGATTGTTCTTGAAGATTTTTTAATCGAGTTAAAATTCCCTGAAGCTGTGACATATGCTTATCTCCTTTCGAAACACAAACAACCTTCTATAAATAGGTTTCTCATTTGGAATGTTTCTATCCTTATTGTTTATTGACAGAATTTTTCAACTTAGAATTTATATGCCAATATTAAAAGAATAAAATAATACCAAGCATTTGTCCAAGCAAAAATGAGGAAATAAGCATTTTTTTTTAAATTAATGATGATTATTGCCCTTTACAATAACTGTTCGTGCTCAAATAAGTATTGATAGCTTATGTCAATAAACAAGTACTCATTTTCATTCATTGGAAATGAAAAGGTTCGTATGGATTCTCCTGTTTCAATATCACAATATAAGTCGGACAAAATTCCTTTCCGCTCATTTCTCATTTTAATAATATTTTCTAAGAAGTAAGGACGCCAGCTCCAATTTTTTTGAATATATTCTGTTTGTGTTTCCCATCCATTTATTCCTTTAAAAATATTAGCGGAATTTTGAAAACCATCTTCATTACATACATACATTCTAAAAGCGATCTCATTCATTTCTTTGATCAAAGCAAGAAAAAGTTCTTCATAGCCAGCCTTTTTATTTTTCATCACAATTTCTTGAACTTTTAATTGAAAAAATTCCGCTGTTGTATAAACAGCCTCTAATTTTCTTTTTTCATAGGAAATAAAATCATGGAATTTTTCTCTAAGCCGCTCTTTTAGCAAATCCCTTGGAATAAATTCTGCAGCTGGCGGATGAAGATAATACCCTTGATAATACCGGCCTCCATTCTTCCAGGCGAATTGAAGCTGGTAGCTCATTTCAATATTTTCAAACAATAATGTTGCACCAATTTTTCTTGCTAAAAGGGATAAGGAAAAAAGAACATCATTAAAATTAGTCCCTGTAGATGTCGATTTTAATGCATGGAGATTAATTTTCAAAAAATCCGGCTCCAATTGACCAATTCGTTCAAAATAATTGCTTTCACTTTCAATTCGTGCAATCGCGATATTAATTCCATATGTCCGGTAATACTGCAGGAGATGGTCCAATTGGTCGATATCTCCTTTGTAATTGCGATCCGAGACCTCTATAACAATTCTGTCTAGTTTTACCCCCTGCTTTTCAAATGACAGGAGCTCCTGTAAAAAAGGTTCCCCGTGACCAAACATTAATAATTCCGCGCTGCGATTAAAGAAAATTTTGATATCCTCTTCTAGTTTTACCGCTCTTTCAAGTGCCTTTCTCGCTAACAGCTGGTCCACTTCAAACTTATATTCATCAGGAATTTGATCATCCTGAAAAAAAGGTCCAAGGCTTATAATATTACCTTCAGAACGGAATCTCCCTAACACTTCATAAGCGATGACCCGCTGCTCTTCCGCACTAAAAATCGGTTGAAAAAAAGGAATGACATTTTCAAGATCCGCCAGGATATCCAATGCATCCATCCGACTACCTCCACAATATGATTTATTCCATTATACCATACCAATATATACAATACGTCATTCGTGCGCTTTCGTTCATTTCCAACAGGATAACGGCCTCGTTTCCCGGTTGTTTTTTTATGTATATTTTACAGAAATTTGAATATTAACCTATTAGACAACTCTTTTAAGCAGATTTTTCTTTTTCCAGAAAGTTTTACTTGCTTTATAGAAAATTTTTTTAAGAAAATACAAAATGACGGTCTTTTCAGAGAGTGGAGAATATGGAGGAAGGTTTGTAAAAAATGGCTAAAAAAATGACCAGAAGAGTTATGCTAAAACGCACATTGGGTGCATTCCTCACTCTATTTGGCTTAAGTTCCGGCGGCTATGTGTATGCCAATCAAATTGAGCCCAGCATGCTTGATACAAATATGCTAGAAATAAAACATCCATTAATTCCAAAGAGCTTTTCAGGAAAAAAAATTGTTCAATTCAGCGATACCCACTTGGGATTTCAATATAATCACACCCAATTTAAAAAATTAATTCAAAAAATTAATAGTCTGAATCCAGATCTTATCCTTTTTACAGGGGATTTAATGGACGAGCCAAACCGATATCAGCAAATCCATAAAATTGTTCCGCTTTTACAGCAACTAAAAGCCCCGCTGGGAAAGTACTGTATTTATGGAAACCATGACCATGGCGGGTATGGGTCTGAAATCTATCGAAATGTTATGGAATCTGCCCAGTTTACAGTCTTATTGAATGATTCCAGGCCGATACTGCTTAAAGATGGAAGCTCCATTTATTTAGTTGGCGTGGATGATGCCATGTTAGGCAAACCAGATATTCCTTTAGCACTTGCGCATGTCCCATATTCTAAATTTAAAATCTTATTATCCCATGCCCCTGACCTTGCAGATTTAGCCTCAAAGTATAATATTCACTGGCAATTCAGCGGTCATAGCCATGGTGGTCAAGTAAAATTGCCCTTTTTTGGGGCTTTAATTAGACCGCCATTTGCAGAAAAATATCCTGAGGGTTACTATTCGATAGGTACTAAGCCATTTTCCTTATATGTAAATAGAGGAATCGGGACAACTCGCCTTCCATTCCGGTTTATGGCCAAACCCGAATTAACTGTTTTTACATTACAACAAGAAAATACAAAATAAAAACCCTTATCTATGAGAGATAAGGGTTTTTTAATCAACTGCCAAGAATTTCTGCTCGACCTCTGATGAAGAGATTGGTTTTGAATAATAGTAGCCTTGAATTTTATGACAATCAGCTTTCATTAAAAACTCAACTTGACAGCGATTTTCTACTCCTTCAGCAATTACTTCAAGGCCCAGGCTTTTCCCAAGATGAATAATTGTTGAAGTGATTGCAGCATCCTTTTCGTTTTCAAGAATATCCTTAATAAAGGATTGATCGATTTTTAAAACATCCAATGGGAACTGTTTTAAATAATTGAGGGAAGAATACCCGGTTCCAAAATCATCAACGGCAATCGTAATTCCTAATTCTTTTATTTTATTTAAAATGGGAATCGTTTCTTTTGTATCCTGCATGGTTCCTTCAGTGATTTCAATTTCTAAAGAAGACCCCGAAATTCCATACTTCTTTACGATAGAGCTTATCACATTCACTAAATTTGGCTGTTGGAATTGCTTTGGCGAAATGTTTATCGCCACTCGAATATCATGATATCCTTTACTATTCCATAAATGGATTTGCTCACAGGCTTTTTCAATGACCCAATGTCCAATTGGTACAATAAGCCCCGTGTCCTCTGCTAATGGGATGAATTGACCGGGTGAGATCAAACCAAGCTCGGCGCAATTCCATCTTAAAAGAGCCTCAAAACTCTTTACCTTACCGCTCGAAATCTCTGTCTGCGGCTGAAAATATAAAACAAATTCGTTTTTATCAATTGCTTTTCGTAATTGGGTCTCCAACGTTACGACATTGGTAAAGCATGTGTTCATATCACTTCGATAAAATTGATAATGTGCCTTCCCTCTTTCTTTTACCCGGTAGAGTGCTTCATCTGCATTTTTGATTAACATTTCAGCATCTTTTCCATCATTTGGATACATACTGATACCAATGCTCGGTGAAATAAAATATTCTTGTGAATTAAAATAAAAGGACTGAGCAAATGCTGAAAAAATCTTTCTGACAAACGCACTTGTTTGATTACGAGTGGTATTTAGGAGCAATATGTTAAACTCATCTCCGCCTTGACGATAAACGAAGCAATGTTCACGTTGAAACTGTGCCAAGCGGAAGGCAACACTTTTTAAAATTTCATCTCCCGCCAAATGACCTAATGTATCGTTTAGATGTTTAAATCGATCCAAATCGATAAATATTAAAGCAAATTCCTTTTTATTTCTAACCGGGGATGTAATATTTTTGTTTAAATGCTCTAATAAGGCTCGTCTATTGAAAATTCCTGTTAACTGATCATGAAAGACCATAAATCGAATTTTTTCCATATTTTCCGCTTGTTCGGATAAATCCTTACAAATCACATAAAGTCCTCTGATTTCATTATGAATCACAATCGGTACGGTTTTTAGATGAATAATTATTAGTTGGTCTTCGGAATGAATAAATCTGTAATCAAGTGATTCAAGTGCATAACCTGAGCAGGTTTTTTCAATAAGGTTTTTAAAATCAGCTAAATCTTGGTCATGAATGAAGTCATACATCGACCTTGTCGTCATCTGCTTTTGTGAATAGCCTGACAGCTTACTCGCAGCAGGGTTTGCTTCAATTATTTTACCGTCTAAATTTATCGTAAAAATTGCGTCCATATTATTGTCAACAATTGAGCGATATCTTTGTTCACTTTCAATTAATTTATTTTTCTCCATTGACCATTCTGCTTCCAATTTTGAAGTAAATTTACTTTTTAAATGAACCATTTTATCATCCCTTTAAAAAGTTTCTAATTTTTTAAAATAATGTTTTTACATTCTTGTATTTCTATTTTACAATTAAATCAAAAGAAAGAAAGTGAATTTAATGAAAATATTGATTATTTCAAGAAAATTTCTTGAATAATATCATTCACAATTGTTTTAGGGAAATACTACAAATAATTGTTGGAAATTACCGGAGATTATAGTTTGAATTATTTTCAGGAATATTCAATAATTATTATTATTGCTCGAAATAGGTATAATAAAGATGTTGTGAAAAATAGAAAGGAGAACAAATCTTGAATCCGGACCAGAAACATCCCCCAACACAGGTTAATATTACCATCGAAAACCTCTCACAAGCTGTTTTTATTGTCAATCGCCATGCAAAAACAGCGATTAATCCCAAATTTTTATACAAATTAAAACATGAAGCATTAAAAAAATTAATTATGGAGGGAAAAGCCAAAAAAGTGGGCCTCCATTTTTCTGAAAACCCTAGAAACAGTCAACAGCAATCAGATGTATTAGTGGAATGTGGAAGATACACTTTCCATATACCGCCAACAAAAGCTGACTTTGCAGAGCTTCCCCATTTAGGAAAACTAGACGGTCATGTCAGAAATCCTAAGGCTGCCCTATCTTTAAGCCAGGCGAAGGGATTACTTCAATCCTATACAGGGATTTCTGAGACAAGACAGCCCCCCTCAAAGCCTAAAAATAATCAGCGTTCCTACCAAAAGCCTATTTTCAAAAAGCTGGGAGAAAGATATTCATAATAAGGGCCATCACAGGATGGTCTTTTTGTTTGTATTTAATTGAATGTATAAATGGTAGAATCTTGAGGAGATATTGACTATAATCAAACTAATTCTACATAAAAGCTAAAGTAATTTTGGAAGGATGAGCAAGGGTGGAGCAATTTCTAAATCAAAGAGTTAAAGATATTGAAATATCCGGTATAAGGAAATTTTTTAATATGGTCTCGCATATGGACGAATTAATTTCACTTACCATTGGACAACCCGATTTTCCTACACCGGGACATGTTAAGCAGGCGGGCATACAGGCAATTGAAGAAAATTTCACCTCCTATACCCACAATGCAGGCATGATAGAATTACGTCAAGCAGCATGTGATTTCCTGAAAAAAAAATATAATCTGGACTATCGTGCGGATTCAGAAGTGATTGTAACAATAGGAGCGAGCGAAGCGATTGACATTGCCTTTCGGACAATCTTAGCCGAGGGAACAGAGGTCCTTATGCCCGGACCAATTTATCCCGGCTATGAACCTATTATCCAGATGTGCGGAGCTGTTCCGGTTCATGTCGATACAAGGGATAATCAATTTCGATTCAATCTTGACATGATTAAGCCATATGTAACCGAGAAAACTCGCTGCATTGTGCTGCCGTATCCCTCCAATCCAACTGGTGTGAGCCTGAGCCAGTCCGAATTAGAGGAAATTGCTCATTTTTTAAAAAGCCGTAATATATTTATTCTTGCCGATGAGATATATAGTGAGTTGACATATGAGCAGCCTCATACATCAATCGCTTCTTTTCTAAAAGAAAAAACGATTGTCATCAATGGATTATCAAAATCCCATTCGATGACAGGCTGGAGGATTGGGTTTTTATTTGCTCCCGAATATATAACAAAACATATGCTAAAGGTTCATCAATATAATGTTTCCTGCGCTAATTCTATTGCACAAAAAGCAGCGTTGGAGGCACTTACAACAGGGATTGATGATGCGATTCCGATGAAAGAGGAATATGAAGAGAGGAGAGACTTTTGTTTTAACCGATTACTCTCCATGGGCCTTTCAGTTGTGAAACCAGATGGTGCCTTTTATTTCTTTGTCAAAATTCCAGATTGTCTTCAATTGAATAGCTTTGATTTTGCTTTAGATCTCGTCAATAAAACCAAAGTAGCCGTTGTCCCTGGCAGTGCTTTTTCCAAATTTGGCGAAGGCTACTTCCGCTTATCATTCGCATGTTCGATGGAAACCTTGACAAAAGGTCTAAATCGCCTCGAAGATTATTTAAAAAAGTGACAATAAAAATCGTACCTCACTGTTTAGTGGGGTACGATTTTTATTAACCATTATATTTTCCGTTATTCTTCGGAGCCTTTTCTTTTTTGGCTTTATCTTTATGAATCTTATTGGCCGCTGCAGAACCCATTTCATGAGCAAATTCTTCGTTTAGCTTTGAAGAATCAAAGCCTTTTTTATTTTTTTGCTGCGGGTCATTTTTTTTCGTCCGTTTCGCCATTTAAATTCCTCCTAATAGAAATTCTTTCTTAGTTTCTTTTATCCTGGAGGAATTTATTCTTTTCATTCATTTAGCTTTTCCAATACTTATAAAGCGCGTGTGTTCCGCTATTTTCTTCACCTTGTGCAGCCAATTGATCATATAAGGACTTTGCCAAGGCTAATCCAGGTGCTTCCATCCCGATTAATTCTGCTTCCTCCAAGGCAATTTTCATATCTTTAATAAAATGCTTTATGTAAAATCCAGGCTCAAAATTCTTATTTAACATTCTTGGTACATAGTTACTAAGTGACCAGCTGCCTGCTGCACCGGTGGAAATGCTTTTTAAGACATTCTCCGGGTCCAAACCGGCTTTTTCAGCATAGATAATGGCCTCACATACCCCAATCATATTGGTAGCAATCGCGATTTGATTACAAGCTTTCGTGTGCTGACCTGCACCCGCTTTTCCTTGATAAACAATATTGGTTCCTAAATGTTCCAGAATAGGACGAACATCTTCAAACGCTTTAGGATCGCCCCCTGCCATAATCGAGAGCTTTGCCTCTCTGGCCCCAACATCCCCTCCGGAGACAGGTGCATCTATGGTTTCAATTCCCCGCATTTTAGCCTCATCGTAAATTTTGGCAGCAAGCGTTGGTGCCGAGGTCGTCATATCAACCATATAACTGCCTTCTCGACCATTTGGAATCAAGCCGTTTTCTCCCAAATATACTTCTTCCACATCCGTTGGATAACCAACAATTGTAAAAATCACATTTGCCTTCTTGGCAATCTCCTTTGGTGATTCAGCCCAAATGGCTCCTCTTTCTAATAACTCCGATGCCTTATCTTTTGTTCTCGAATAAACAACCATTGGATAGCCGGCATTTAACAGATGTCCTGCCATACTTTTACCCATTACCCCGGTTCCAATAAAACCTATGACTGTATTTTTGGGTGATAACAAAATAAATCTCTCCTCTTTAAAAATTTCGTTTATTTCATTGTAACATAAAAAGACCGGAACGATTAAACCGTTCCGGCCGTGCTCCATCTCCAAATTTATGCACAAAATTAGAATACCCTTAAATGGATTTAATCATACCGCCGTCCACTAAAAATGAGCTTCCAGTCATATAAGAATTTGCATCCGAAAGCAAAAACGCAGCAAAATCAGCAAATTCCTCAGGTGTCCCATACCTATTTAATGGAATACTCGCTTTAACCTTTTCTTCAATTGTTTCACGAGAAACGCCAAGTTTGTCCGCATTAATTTGGTCTAAATGCTGAACTCGGTCTGTTGCAATTCGTCCAGGAGCAATTGTATTGATTAAAATATTATAGGGAGCAAGTTCAGAAGCCAGAGTCTTTGCAAGTCCAACAATACCTGTTCGAAACGTATTAGAAAGGATCAATCCCGGAATCGGCTCTTTAATCGAAGATGATGCGATATTTAATATTTTACCGCCTTGTTTTTTTAAATAAGGCAGGGATTCACGAATTAAGCGTACATAGGATAATAGATTTAATTCAAAGGATGCCTGCCACTCATCATCCGTTAATTGTTCGAATGAACCGGCAGGCGGCCCGCCGGCATTAGTAACAAGGATATGTATTCCATCAAAAATTTCATTCGTTCTTTTGACAAGCTGCTTTATTTCTTCCTGCTTCGTAATATCTGTTTGTTGATAAGCGACTTTTCCTTTTGCTAATGTTTCGAGGATCCTTGCCTTCTTTTTTAACTTGTCTTCATCGCGGCCTGTGATCATGACATTGGCCCCCTCTTTAACAAGCCGTTCTGCTATGGCAAATCCTAACCCTTGGCTAGAGGCAGCGATAATGGCTGTTTTACCTGTCAGGTTTAAATCCATTTTAATGACTCCTCTCATTATGAACATATGAACGAAAAAGACCAGCAGTGAACACAGCCGGCCTTTTCGGTTAGTATAATTATTTAGTGGCAGCCTTGACAGCTTCGACTACTTGAGAAGTGGTTTGCATATTTAAAACGGTTTGAGCTAACTTTTCCATGTCTGTTTTCGTTAAGTTTTTAATCAGTGAACGAGCTTTTAAAATTGAGGTAGCACTCATTGAAAACTCATCAAGACCAAGACCTAATAGGACTGGAATAGCTGTTTCATCCCCAGCCATTTCACCGCACATACCAGCCCATTTGCCTTCTGCATGCGCTGCATCGATCACCATTTTGACCAATCTTAAAATGGATGGACTATATGGCTGGTAAAGGTAGGATACACGTTGATTCATACGATCCGCTGCCATTGTATATTGAATTAAATCGTTCGTGCCGATACTAAAGAAGTCAACTTCTTTGGCAAATTGATCGGCAAGGACTGCGGTGGATGGAATTTCGACCATGATTCCTAATTCAATTTTTTCAGAAACCTTAACACCCTCGGTGATAAGCTTTTGTTTTTCTTCTTCAAGAATTGCTTTTGCAGAGCGGAACTCATCCAAGGTTGCAATCATTGGGAACATAATTTTTAAGTTTCCATAGCTGCTCGCACGAAGCAGGGCACGAAGCTGTGTACGGAATATCCCTTGCTCTTCCAGACATAAACGAATGGCCCGGAAACCTAAAAATGGATTAAGTTCCTTCGGCAGCTCCAAGTATGGAAGCTCCTTATCCCCACCAATATCCAAGGTACGAACAACAACGGGTTTGCCATTCATTCCTTCTAATACAGCTTTATAGGATTCATACTGTTCTTCCTCGGTTGGAAGCTGGTCTCTACCCATGTAGAGAAATTCAGTCCGGTATAGACCGACCCCTTCACCGCCGTTTTCGATTACACCCTTTAAATCATTAGGAGTACCGATATTAGCAGCTAATTCAACATGATGACCATCAGCAGAAACAGTCTGCTCATTGACTAATTTCGCCCACTCGGCTTTTTGTGCTTCATATTCTTCGTGAACTTTACCGTATTCGTTTACTAATTCCGGTGTCGGATTAATATGTACTTCACCTTTTAATCCATCCACAATGACCAAATCACCATTGTTTATTTCTTCAGTGGCTGTTTTAGTCCCTACCACAGCAGGGATTTCCATCGAACGTGCCATGATCGCAGAATGCGAAGTCCGCCCGCCTATATTGGTCGTAAATCCTTTTACAAATTTACGATTCAATTGCGCTGTATCAGAAGGGGTTAAATCCTCGGCAATAATAATCACTTCTTCGGCAATCATGCTCGGATTAACAATTTGAACGCCTAATAAATGAGATAGCACCCGCTTCGTCACATCGCGAATATCTGCTGCCCGTTCCTTCATATAGTCGTTATCCATTTGTTCAAACATCATAATGAACATATCAGCCGTGTCTTTCAGAGCTGCTTCAGCATTTACTTTTTCTGATTGAATTTTATCTTCAATTGGGCCGTTTAATTCCGGGTCGCTCAATACAAGAAGATGGGCATCGAAAATGCAGCTTTGTCAGCTCCCAAGTCAACTTGTGCTCGGTCACGAATCGCTTCAAGTTCTTGCTTGGAAGTTGCAACAGCTTGGCGGAAGCGTTCCACCTCTGCTGTCGTATCGGCTACTTCTTTTTTTTCAAACGATAAATCTGGTTCAACTAGACGGTATGCTTTAGCAATAGCAATACCGTTTGATGCAGCAATACCATGTAAAAACGACATTATTCAGCCAAACCTTCTTTATTCAAGGTTTCTGCAAGGCTGTTTAAAGCATCATTAGCGTCACTGCCCTCCGCTGAAATGGTAATATCAGCACCTTGACCAATTCCTAAAGACATAACACCCATGATGGATTTCAAGTTTACTTTTTTGCCTTTATATTCTAATTGAATTTCAGAATTAAATTTGCTCGCAGTTTGAACTAATAATGTTGCCGGTCTTGCATGAATACCTGTTTCTGCTGTTACTTTGAATTGCTTTTCTGCCATGAAAATCAAACTCCTTTATCCTAAAAAATAATGATTAACTTCATTTTGTTGCCTGCCTCATTAACTTATACAATCAACTTATTTTAGTCAACTATACGTTAATAGACTAAAATAATCCCTAACAATTATTTTGCACGTTAATTGTCAATAAAATGTATAAGAAATAATCACTTTGTGAAAAACGGCACATAAGAAAGGATATCATTTTCATGCCATATTGAAAAGTAAAAAACCTCACAAAAAATGCTGCTCTAAAAAAAATTTAGAAACAGCCATTTTGAATGCTAATTTTGAGTTTGGTGAATCTTTTCTCGCTCTTCTACTGTATGAACTGCATTTAATATTTCCATTTCCAGATCATTGCAGTACTTTTGCTTTTCGTGATTATTCCAGCCAAATTGGTCTGCCATATAGTTCATAACTTGTTTTTTTCTTTCATTAACAGTTTGAATATCAAATAGAATCGCTCCTGTTCGGCGATAAAAAAAATCGACGGGAGTTGCAATCATTTCAAAATTGATCCCATAAATAAGTTTAGCGAAGAATGGAAGCGGAAGCTCGTATTTTTCAGCATCATTTTTATTTTTTATCAGAAGATCGAACACAACTTCCACATTTGATCCATATATTCTTGCTAAATAATTGGCTTCAGCTTTGGTCAGTCCAATATTTTCCTGATATTGAATTTTCTCTTTTATGAATTGATTAAAATTTACTGCCCCTCCAACATTCCCTCCTGAAATCGGTGAATGTTTTGTTTGACATTTAAGATAGCTTTTTCCTTCTTCTAAACTTAGTTTCTTCACTAACATATCAACAATCGTTTCTGCCATTTTTCGATAACCGGTTAGTTTCCCCCCGGCTATCGTTAATAACCCTGTTTCAGACACCCATATTTCGTCTTTTCGGGATATTTCTGACGCATTTTTCCCCTCTTCATAGATAAGCGGCCGGATACCTGCCCAACTTGATTGAATATCTTTTTCGCTAACTTGTACTTCAGGAAACATATAATTGATTGCGTTAATCAGATAATTTCGATCGCTGGAATTCATATAGGGATGGGCCATTTCCTGGTCATAAAAAGTATCTGTTGTACCAACATATGCTTTGCCTTCCCTTGGAATCGCAAATACCATTCTGCCATCAGGAGTATCAAAATAAATGGCCTGTTTTAGCGGAAAACGCGACTGATCAATCACGAGGTGCACTCCTTTTGTCAACTGAAGTGTTTTTCCCTTTTTATATTGGTCCATTTCTCGTATAGTATCCACCCAAGGCCCGGCAGCATTGACTATTTTTTTTGCGCGAATTTCATATTTTTCTCCTGTGATTTGGTCATGAACGTTAACTCCAACAACCTGTCGATTTTTATAGATAAGCTTTATTACTTTTGTATAATTGCATGCAGTCGCTCCTTTTTCAACAGCCGCCTTTATCACTTCTATTGTCAGCCGTGCATCATCTGTCCGGTATTCGACATAATAACCACCGCCTATTAAACCCGTTTTCTTTAGAAGCGGTTCTTTTGCTATTGTTTGCTCCACCCGGAGCATCCTCCGCCTTTCTGATTTCTTTACACCTGCCAAGAAATCATAGATACGTAAGCCTAGCGAGGTGGTAAATTTGCCAAAGGTTCCTCCTTTATAAATTGGCAGCAGCATCCATTCAGGTGTTGTCACATGTGGTCCATTTTCATAAACAATCGCTCGTTCCTTCCCTATCTCAGCTACCATTCTTACTTTATATTGTTTTAAATATCTTAATCCGCCATGTACTAATTTAGTTGATCGGCTTGATGTACCTGCTGCAAAGTCCTGCATTTCTACTAGTGCCGTGTTCATCCCTCTTGTTTGCGCATCAAATGCAATTCCACAGCCAGTGATTCCACCGCCAATAACTAAGACATCAAAATTCTCACTTTTTAGTTTATTTATGATTTCTTTGCGATTTAAATTGGAAAATTTCATTTCGTTTTCCTCCTTAAACTTGGATGTTGATTTACGCTCCGTGCGCTCGCTTTCCGCGGGGAGGTCCGGGAGCCTCCTCGGCGCTTTAAGCGCCTGCGGGGTCTCCCGTGCCCTCTACATCCCGCAGGACATTGAATAAGCTTCCTCGAATATTCACCGCACGAAGAAAATGCGTTAGCATTTTCGAGGAGGAGAGCGCCCTCCGCTCCAATCAACAGTTGTAAAATAACAACATCGTCATTAACACAGTCAAAATAAAAAAGACCACAAGGACATTACCGTTTTCGATAATGTTTTTGTGGTCTTTGCGGATTTTTCTGCCAGATATTAACTTAAACTGATTATAGCATGAATCAAACGATTTGCGTAGTAAATATTGGATTATTTAAATGCCATTGCAGCTTTTACAGCCTTTTTCCAGCCACCATATAAATGATTGCGTCGTTCCTCATTCATATTGGGGTTGAATTTTCGTTCCACAGCCCATTGATGAGAAATTTCCTCCTGGCTTTGCCAGAAACCAACAGAAAGGCCAGCTAAATAGGCAGCGCCCAAGGCTGTCGTTTCATTAATTACCGGTCTTTCAACAGGAACATTTAAAAGATCGCTTTGGAATTCCATTAAGAAATTATTTTTGACTGCCCCTCCATCAACACGGAGAGTCTTAAGAGCAATTCCGGAATCTGCTTCCATTGCCGATAAAACATCCTTTGTTTGATAAGCAAGAGACTCAAGTGTCGCACGAACAAAATGTTCCTTTGACGTTCCACGGGTTAAACCAAAAACAGCCCCTCGAACATCGCTATCCCAGTAAGGAGTTCCTAAACCAACAAAAGCTGGAACAACATAGACCCCTTCTGTCGATTCAACTCTTCTTGCATATTCCTCGCTAGCCTTGGCATCATTGAAAAAACGCAACCCGTCACGGAGCCATTGGATAGCGGATCCAGCAACAAAAATACTGCCTTCTAATGCATATTCTACTTTGCCATTTAATCCCCATGCAAGCGTAGTTAATAAACCATGTTCTGAACGAACCGCTTTTTCCCCTGTGTTCATCAGCATGAAACAGCCGGTGCCATACGTATTTTTCGCCATTCCTTCCTCAAAGCATGCCTGGCCGAATAATGCGGCCTGCTGATCCCCCGCTACGCCGGAAATCGGTATTTCCTTCCCAAAGAAATGGTAATCAATTGTGTTCGCATATATTTCAGAGGAAGGGCGAACTTTTGGAAGCATGGATTTAGGTACATCCAAGATTTTCAATAATTCCTCATCCCAATTAAGATCATAAATATTGAACATTAATGTACGGGAGGCGTTGGAATAATCCGTAACATGCGCTCTCCCACCGGAAAGCTTCCAAATCAACCATGTATCAATGGTACCAAACAATAATCTCCCTTGATTCGCTTTATCACGGGCTCCTTCAACATGATCTAAAATCCATTTAACTTTTGTCCCTGAAAAATAAGCATCAATTAATAAGCCGGTTTTTTTTTGAAAAAGGTCATTGTAGCCCTTTTCCTTTAATTCCTCACAGATTTGGCTGGTCTGTCTTGATTGCCAGACAATTGCATGATAGACAGGGTGACCTGTTTCTTTATCCCAAACAACTGTTGTTTCCCGCTGATTGGTAATACCAATTCCGGCAATTTGCTCAGGAATAATGCCTGATTCCGATAAGACGCCGGCGATGACGGCAAGGATGGAGCTAAAAATTTCATTCGCATTATGCTCCACCCAGCCGGGCTGAGGAAAAAACTGAGTGAATTCCTTTTGTGCTGAATGAATGATTTCACCGTTCTTATTAAACAAGATGGCCCGAGAACTAGTTGTTCCTTGATCTAACGCTAAAATATACTTTTCCAAGGATTAACCCCCATTCGTATATTCACATCTCAAAAATGATTGGATTTTAAAGTTAGCTCAGGAGTTTTTATTTTTCTTCCGAAATTGAAACCGCTTTCTCCCGAAGCTTAACTCCGAAATATGCCCAACTCCCTAAAAGGCTTCGAAAATATTCACTTATTCTATTTTATCAAATTTTTTAATTTTTCCAACTTATTTACTGCCTAATAAATTCCTTTGGGTCTTTATTTGTCGAAATTTCCTCGGAAATAGTAGAAAAACATAGGATTTCACCATAATGGGAACGTCTTTGATAGATTATTACAGGTTATCACGAAGAATTAACATAATTGTCAAATAAAATCCTTTACGAATAGAGAAAAGTAGTGCAAACTGTTATTTAAATGGATATTTATACTTTGTCAGGCAAAGGAGAGAGACTAAATGAAGAAGGCAGAAGTTGGGGATATCATTGAATTCCGTGGAGGTTTGCAAGGAATAGTTGAAAAAGTGAATGAAAATTCTGTAATAGTCGACCTAACCTATATGGATAATTACCGTGACTTAGAGCTGGATCAGCGTACAGTAGTCAATCATAAAAATTATAAGATAGTAAAAGAAAGCGCTTATTAATTGAATAGAATAATAGGAAAGGCAGATTTTCTGCCTTTCTTTTAATTTGGCTCAAAATTCATTATGCTGAAAATAAGTATAATTTTACAGATTTTTAGAAAAAATGATGTATTTAGAAGGGTCTATTGGAATCCCCTCAGTTGGCATGCCATTTTTATTTGGTTTTTCCTGTTTCTTTAGCAATCTGTTTGAAGGATTTCACTTTACCATGGGGATTCTGGTCCTGTTTTCGAACCGTCCATTCCCGTTCTTGTTCACTTTGGGATTTACTCATAACAATACCTCCTTTCACTATTTTATTTTTTTCTATTTTTTATTTCTTATCATGAAAATTGATTCAAAAGAAAAAGAAACCATTTCCATACATATTATTTAAAATGGAGCTGCTTAAATGAAGAAACACTCCTTCGATATGACTCTTATTTTGGGGCTGTTCATGGCCCATTGCCTGATGCTATTTTCCTTTGAAGAAAAATCGATATTTTGGTACATCTTTTCGGGGTCATTGTTATCCTTAATCCTTTACGTCAATCTGTTAGATGATGATGATACGAAAGATTCGTTTATAAATTACATTGCCCTTGGTTCAATTTCTGGCTTTGCTCTATATGTTGTATTTTGGGCTGGTCTTCAAATCCTTCATTTTGTCCATCTTCCGGTTTTTCAAAGTGTTAAAAACCTTTATCGTTCATATGCACCGACGTTTTTCTGGCAGTATCTTGCCCTTTTGCTAATTGCAGCACCAGGAGAGGAAATTTTTTGGAGAGGTTTTGTCCAAAAAAGATTAACAAGATACATGGGAACGCTTGGCAGTATTATCACAGCAGCATTACTCTATTCCTTAGTTCAAATTTATTCCGGTGCATTCATGCTCGTCTTGGCAGCATTTATTTCCGGCCTTGTTTGGGGATTTCTTTATTCTTGGAAAAAGAGCATACCACTTGTCATCGTTTCCCATCTAATTTTTGATCTTATGCTTTTTATTATTTTACCTTTAAAATAAAATGAGAGGCTTTTCGCCTCTCTTCTTTTATTACGATTTCGTTAAATGATCGGGGAGTGACTTCATCCATAATAGGACAAAAAAAACGAGGCTGATGTAACCGAACAAAGGATACAAGTAAGAAAGCAACTTCCCGTAATTCACCAGACTAATCAGGTATGCCGCACCAAAAATAGCTGTTATGGACGCCAAAGTCGGAACAAGGACATATTGTTTCAGCTGGCGGTCAAGACCAAAAACATTGCCGATTACGGAAGTAAAAATTTCACCATAAATTACAAGGACAAAAATCCAATGAAAAAATGGTGCAATTTGCTTCATGATGATCGCCATTGGAATTTCGTAATTCTCAAGATTAGGAAGCATGATTAAAGTAAAATGGCTTGCCAAGAGAATGAGGGTTAAAGCAGCTCCCCCAAGAATTCCCCCCCACTTAATTGTCCAATCATCCTTTACTTCAGTAGCGATTGGTACCAGGACTGCCTGGGCCAAGGCAAGATTTAGAGCGGAATAAGAAAAGGGTGCCAGAACGCTTTTCCATCCATCATCGGCATGTGGTATGAATAAAAACTGATCCATAAAATGCGGCATTTTGACAGAAAACCCCATTAACAGCAAGCTGAAGGAAATCATCAGTGGAACCACAAATGAATTTACGGCAAACAGCCCTTTTGTTCCAGTCAAGATGACAATATAAGAAAGAGATATAGTTAAAAGAACCCCTAAACTCTTCGAAAGTCCTAGCTGCTCATGAAAAACGGCACCGGCACCTGAGAGCATGACAGCACTCACCCCAAGCAGCATAAAGAGCATCAAAATATTAATGACTTTCCCGGCCCATTTTCCAAACAAATATACATTAAACTCCTGATAGGACTCTGCATTTATATGTGCTGCCAGCCTCATTAACTTTGAACCCAAAACGACAAGGAGGTAGCCGCTCATTAATATACTTATTAAACCAATGAAGCCAAACCGTGAAAAAAATTCAACGATTTCTCTTCCGGTTGCAAAACCAGCACCTACGACTGTACCAACGTAGACTGCTGCAATTTGAAAAGCTGCTGCCCAATTTCTTTTCACTCCATCTCCCCCTTCATAACACTATATGAAGGTAAGGACAAACTAAGACGAGCCAACTTTATTATTTTTGAAAAAATTACCTTAACCTAATCACTTGAAAGTCAAAAAAGGTCAGAGTATACTATGGTCATAAGGTCAAATATAGTCAAAGTCAAACGCCTTATTTAGATATTAATTACGAGGAGGTTTTTATTTATGCTATGTCAATTGTGTAAAGAAAACCAAGCAAACATGCAATTAACCATCGTCATAAACGGACAACGCAATGAAATGAAACTATGCCATGATTGTTATGCCAAAGAAAAAAATACAATAGGGGCTGGCATGAATTCTTTTTCAAGCTTTCCTTTTGAGGGGCTTTTTTTCACTGACAATTCATTTGAAAATAAACCGAAAAATCAGCGAGAGGCCGCACAAAAAGGTCAAATGCATTCAGGTGGCGGTTTTATCGATCAATTTGGACGCAATTTAACGCAAATGGCGAAAGCAGGCCTAATTGATCCTGTCATTGGCCGTGATGATGAAATCAAAAGAGTCATTGAAATTTTAAACAGACGTAATAAAAACAATCCTGTCTTAATTGGCGAACCTGGTGTTGGGAAAACAGCGATCGCTGAAGGTCTTGCCTTAAAAATAGTCGAAGGGTTAGTGCCTGGTAAATTAAAAAACAAAGAAGTTTACCTTCTTGATGTGGCTTCATTAGTAGCCAATACTGGAATCCGCGGGCAATTTGAAGAGAGAATGAAGCAATTAATTTCAGAAATACAGGAGCGAAAAAATATCATTCTGTTCATTGATGAAATCCATTTACTAGTGGGTGCCGGCTCTGCTGAAGGCTCCATGGATGCAGGGAATATATTAAAACCAGCTCTTGCCAGAGGGGAAATACAGGTTGTTGGTGCTACGACGTTAAAGGAATATCGTCAGATTGAAAAAGATTCTGCCCTGGAACGCCGCTTCCAGCCTGTCCATGTTCTTGAACCATCAACAATGGCCGCAATGGAAATCCTAAAAGGGATTCAGAAAAAATATGAAGATTACCATGAGGTGAATTATTCAGAAGAGGCAATCCGTGCCTGTGTGCAATTGTCACATCGTTATATTCAGGATCGTTTTTTACCGGACAAAGCGATTGATCTGCTCGATGAAGCCGGCTCTAAATTAAATCTTAACTCCGATTATAAGAGCACCGATCAAATTGAAAACCGCCTAAAAGAAATTGAGATTGAAAAAGAAAAAGCATTAAAAGCAGAAAATTATGAAGCAGCAGCTGCATTGCGTGACGAGGAAACAAAGCTGGGTACTGCATTAAATCACGTGGGGACTAGTGAAAGACCGACCGTTGATGTCGTCCACATACAGGAAATCATTGAACAAAAAACAGGGATTCCTGTCGGAAGGCTGCAAGCGGATGAACAACTAAAAATGAGGCATCTCGAAGAAAACCTAAATCAAAAGGTCATTGGTCAAAAAAAAGCTGTGGAAAAAGTGGCGAAAGCGATTAGAAGAAGCCGAGCAGGATTAAAGTCTAAACACCGCCCAATTGGATCCTTCCTTTTTGTCGGACCTACCGGAGTTGGGAAAACAGAATTAACAAAAACACTGGCCCAGGAATTATTTGGTTCAAAGGATGCAATGATTCGTCTCGATATGAGTGAATATATGGAAAAGCACAGTGTTTCTAAATTAATTGGTTCCCCTCCAGGCTATATTGGCCATGATGAAGCAGGACAGCTTTCTGAAAAAATCCGCAGAAATCCTTATAGTATTCTCTTATTGGATGAGATTGAAAAAGCACATCCGGATGTTCAACATATGTTCCTGCAAATTCTTGAGGATGGGCGTCTAACCGATAGTCAAGGGAGAACAGTCAGCTTTAAAGATACTGTCATCATCATGACAAGTAACGCAGGAGCCGGATTTAAACCAATCCATGTCGGCTTTGGTACAAACGATGCAATGGAGGAAGCTTCTATTCTTGATTCTCTTGGCAGTTTCTTTAAACCGGAATTCCTTAATCGATTTGATAGTATAATTGAATTTAATACACTCGAGAAAGACCATATTTTACAAATTGTTGATTTAATGTTAGACGAATTACAAGAAACATTAAAAGAACAAAAAATCGAACTAACGGTAACTCCAGAAGCAAAAGAAAAATTAGCTGAGCTTGGCTTCCATCCTGCATTTGGTGCTCGCCCGCTAAGAAGGGTCATTCAAGAACAGCTTGAAGATAAAATGGCTGATTTTATTCTGGAAGAACCGGATACTCATAGAGTAACAGTTGTCATCGAAAATGAAGAACTAAATGTACGGTCCGAAATGGTAACCGTTCAATAAACTAAATGAAAAGAGGCTGACTAAAGGGTCGGCCTCTTTCCATTCTATAGATTCTTATCGTTAACTGAATTTAGCCAGCTTTCGATCACACCAACGACTGATTCTACACAGCCATTTTCAAATGGCGAAATCAAATTGGCTTCTTTTACAAGCTTCGTAAAGGACATACTTCCGCCCAGCTTGCAAAGATTCACATAATCCGTCCATGCCTCGTCTTGATTTTCTCTCGAACGCTTCCAGAATTGGAAGGCACAAATTTGTGCTAATGTGTAGTCAATATAATAAAAAGGAGAATTGTAAATATGGCCCTGCCGCTGCCAGAAGCCACCGTTTTCTAAATACTCGTTACCTTCATAGTCCTTATGAGGCTGATACTTTCTTTCTATTTCCCGCCACTTAAGCTTACGTTCTTTAGGGGTTGCCTCTGGATTTTCATATACCCAGTGCTGAAATTCATCAACAGATACACCATACGGGAGGAATAGCAAAGCACTGCTTAAATGAGAAAACTTATATTTATCGGTTTCCTCCTGGAAAAACAAGTCCATCCATGGCCATGTAAAAAACTCCATGCTCATCGAATGAATTTCACATGCCTCATAAGTCGGCCAATTATATTCCGGAATTTCAAAATGACGGCTGGAATAGACTTGGAAGGCATGACCTGCTTCATGTGTCAGCACATCAATATCACCAGAGGTACCATTGAAATTGGAAAAAATGAACGGTGCTTTGTAATTTTCAATATACGTACAGTAACCTCCGCCTGCTTTTCCTTTTTTCGCCACTAAATCCATTAGATTATTTTCCCGCATAAACCTGAAAAAATCACCTGTTTCTGCAGAAAGCTCTTCATACATCTTTTGTCCGTTTTCAATGATCCATTCCGGGCTTCCTTTTGGCAGCGGATTACCTGTTTGAAACTCAAAGCCTTCATCATAATACTTTAGTTTTTCCAACCCAATACGCTCAGCTTGTCTTGCTTTTAGTTTTGTTGCAATCGGTACAATAAAATCTTTTACCTGATTGCGGAAATTGGCCACCATTTCTGCATTATAATCGGTTCTCATCATGCGATTATAGCCAAGTTCAACGAAGTTTTTATAACCGAGTTGTTTGGCAATCTCTGTTCTAACCTTTACAAGCTCATCATAAATCCGATCTAGTTCTTCTTCATGTTCTGCAAGGAAACCAAATTTCGCTTCACTTGCAAGCTTTCTTATTTCTCTGTCTGTGGACTGGGTAAATGGCTCTAACTGGGCAAGTGTTCTTTCCTCGCCTTCAAAATCAATTTTAGCTGAGGCAAGAAGCTTGGTATATTCTGTTGATAAGCGATTTTCCTTTTGCAGTAATGGTACGATTTCCGGTTTGAAGGTTTTAAGCTGCCCTTCTGCAAGTGCAAAAAGCTGGGTTCCCCATTTTTCTTCTAACTCTGAACGAAACTTGGAATCGCATAGTGCCTGATAATATTTCGTTATCAATCCCTCAATTTCAGGCTGGACCTCATCCATATAATCTTGCTCTTCTTTATAGAACTCATCATTCGTATCAACTGAATGACGGATGGAAGCCAGAGTAAACATGGTGCCGAGATCATTTCGAAGTTGATTAATCTCCTCCATTGCCCTGCATTGGTCTTCAATGGATGCTGCTTGACTAAATCCTTTTAGGACCTCATCAAAGTTTGCTTTAATTTCCTCTAAGTTTGGCCGTTTATATGTATAATTTTCAAAACCCATTTGCCCAACCCCTTTTTAATTATTTTGCAACATTATCCATTTCGACAGCACTTATTAATATTCCTCTAATAAAAAAATACGACCGAGCGGCCGTATTAAAATTTCCCAGCAGGTAACCCTAATTTTTTTAATAATAAAATGGCTTGCTCTTTTTCATCTGCTGTCAGACTGGACATTAATTGATGAATGTGCTCAGCATGACCAGGAAAAATCTCTTCAATAAACTTTCTGCCTTCTTCTGTTATCTGAGCATATGTCACCCGTCTGTCTTTTGGACAGGCAATCCGCTTCAACATCCCTTTTTGTTCCAGCTTATCCACTACATACGTAATGCTGCCGCTCGCAAGCAGAATTTTGCCTCCTATTTGTTGCATCGGCTGGTCCCCTTTATGATATAAAAGCTCGAGGACCGCAAATTCTGTCGGGTTTAAACCAGTTGTCTGAATGACTTTATTTACATGCTCATTTATGGCTTTATAAGCTCTAGAAAGGACAATAAACAGCTTTAACGATTGAGAAATAGATTCATTATCCACAAAAAATCATCCTTCTTAAATATCTCGATTTCAAATTAATTATAAAAAACTTTTTTATCAGTGTCAATTTACCAATTTATTTCGAATTTAGAAATAATCCTTTTTCTTTTTGCTTAAAATTATGTAAGATAGGTATATTCATTCGCCAATTTAATAAAAAAGGAGATTAATATGAATACACAGGCTGTTTTACCTGCTGAAGCCCCAAAAGCGCAAAATTCTACAATGTTTAAGATTCTTTTCATCATCGGGCTGTGCCATTTATTAAATGACGCTATACAATCCGTCATTCCGGCTATGTTTCCCATTTTAGAAAAGTCAATGAAATTATCCTTTACCCAGCTCGGAATTATTGCATTTTCCTTAAATATGGTCTCATCCGTCATGCAACCGGTAATCGGTATTTTTACAGATAAAAAGCCGATGCCCTTCGCCTTGCCAATCGGTCTAAGTTTTACTTTAATTGGAATCTTTGGGCTGGGGTTTGCTCCAAGCTTTCAGCTCATCGTCCTTTCTGTTATTTTTATAGGTCTTGGTTCAGCTGTTTTTCATCCGGAAGGTTCAAGAGTAGCCCATATGGCTGCAGGGAACAAAAGAGGTCTTGCCCAGTCCATTTATCAAGTCGGCGGCAATACAGGGCAAGCATTAGCCCCATTGATCACTGCGTTGATTTTGGTTCCGCTTGGTCAAATTGGTGCCTCCTGGTTTACAATCGTAGCGGCATTGGCTGTTATTTTATTAATTTATATAGCGAAATGGTATCACCAGCGTTTACAAGTAGCTCCTTTAAAGAAAAAACAGACAAACAACACTGAGAAAAAGGGTATTTCAACTGAAGTAAAAAATGCATTGGTTCTTATTTTGCTTTTAATTTTCGCAAGGTCTTGGTACATTTCAGGTATGACCAACTTTTATGCTTTTTATGCGATTAAAGAATACTCCATGTCCATAAAAGAATCTCAGCTTTACTTATTCGCCTTTTTAGTTGCTGGCGCATTTGGAACCTTCTTTGGAGGGCCATTGGCCGATAGATTTGGTAAAAAGAAAATTATTTCTTTTTCTATGTTAGCCACTGCTCCTTTTTCATTAATCATCCCGTTTGTGCCGTCCTACCTGGCTTTTATTTTTCTATTGATAACTGGTTTTATTTTAATGACGAGTTTTTCTGTCACTGTCGTGTATGCACAAGAATTGGTTCCGGGGAAAATTGGTTTAATGTCTGGTTTAACAGTCGGCCTCGCATTTGGAATGGGTGCAATCGGTTCTGTTGGATTAGGGTATATAGCTGATTTAATCGGTCTGAAGTCAATGGTTTCAGGCATTGGTGTCCTGCCTTTATTAGGCCTAACTGCTTTCCTTCTTCCTTCCGACAGCAGGGTTCGTGAATGGTATCGAGGAATATAAAAGGATGGGGAAAGCCCCATCCTTTTATATTTCTTGTATTTTACGAAATAACTCTTCCTTCTCTTCCTCAGATAGCATTCTTTCTGCCATCGGGAACAAAACGTTTTCTTCTTTAGAAAAATGCTGTGTTAAAATAAAGTAAGCCTCTTTGATTAAGGCTGAAAGGTTCTGTATCTTTTCTTTTTTGTGTTCACCGCTCGCTGATTGTTCCAAGAAAGCGTTTATTTTCATTTTCGCTTGGTCATGCTCATATTCCATTACAGCAATTGGTCCTGAGCTTGTCCCAATATATGCTCCCATCATTGGAAACAATACACCTTCTTCCCGTTCAGAATGTGGGTCAAGCTCGGCTTTAAATTGGTTTACTTTTGAAATTAAATCAGAAAAATTCTTTTCAATGTCCACTCCTTCTTCAATTAGCTGAGTGCATTTATATATTTCTTCTAATTGCGCTAATAACGGAGGATGCTCTCCTTTTAATTGTTTCAGTCCTTTACTTAATTCACCTGGGGCCATTCCGCCCATTGCGCTCATGCAGCCGCTCATTTTCTACACCTCTTTTTATTTTGCTTAGGTTAAGTATAAAAGCTTCACTCCCTTAATGTTGTGATACCCGTCACAGTCTATTCGTTTTAATGGTATACTCTTTCAATTTGACAATTTGGTGAAAACGCTTAATTTTTCAATAAATATTAACATTATCACTCAAATAAATTGAAAAACTCTCATATAATAAAGATAGAAATTAAAAGGAGGGAAATATTCTTATGCAAACCCCTAACTATCGTGACTTTTATCAAAAGGCCTTAATTCCAATTGGATTCAATGACCGCAAATCGCTTAAGGAATCAGAATTAGAGCTATATGGCGTTCCCTGCACCCATTGGCTCATCGCATTAGAAGGAGAACAACTCCCTCAACCTGAGGAATATTTTCATTGGAAAGTAAGTATTTATCCGTCTAATTCTGATGGCGCCTTTCCATGGAGACGGCCTATTTATACTACAGAAAATATAGAAGGTTTCGATCAAGCAATTGAATTAGCTAGAGTCCTAGAAACATATACAAAAAAGGATGAATTTAACTCCGAATATCTCCAAGAAAAAATCAGTTAGTCCTCCCACCCTCATTTAGCTTCACCCTCTTTTTTACACTGACATGTGAAAAAATATACATATAGTGTTTTACCAATTCCTTATAATACAAAAAGAAACGCTGACTGCCATTGCAATCAGCGTTTTTTTGATTAAGCCATCCGGAACACGATTCCGTGACCGCCTTTTGGATATTCCCATTTAATGTTTTGGTATGGACAGCCAATTCTGCAGCTTCCGCATTCGTGACAGCCTTCAAAGCCTACCTGCATGCGGTTTCCTTCCCATTTATAGACCTCAGCCGGGCAAAATATTGTACAAAGCTTATCAGGGCAATTGGTCATGCATACATTATGATCAAGCACGGTTAAATGCGATTTCGTATCACATTTAAACCGAAGGAGATATTGTTTTTCCTCTAATGTTGTTGTAGACATTATTTCACCGCCTTCCAAACACGATAAATATCGGTAAGAACCTTGAACGTTCCTTTTCCGGCTGTAAAGCTCTTGATAATTTGTTTTTGCTTTTCGCGTTTTGGTGTACCATCTACTGTAAAGAACTTACCCATTGCTTTCGTCAGCAGCGGTGCGTATTCTTTGAAATATTGTGGATTTGCCTCAAATGTATGTGGGGCATCTTTGTATTTCTCCAAATCCTTCATGACAAAACTATGGTTAAGTGCATCGCGGTAATGGTTTAAGCTGGATTCGCTAAAGTCTCCGCGTTTTTTCGCTTGAACAATTGCTTCTGCAGCCAGTTGTCCGGAATACATTGCCAAGTTTGAACCTTCACCATGCATGGCGTTTACAAGCGATGCTGCGTCCCCAACAACAACGACACCATTTCCAACCACCTTTTGTACGGATCGGTATCCCCCTTCAGGGATAAGATGGGCAAGATATTCTGCAGACTCGCCGCCTTCAATCAGTGGTTTAATATTAGGATGATTTTTTAGTTGATCCAGTAAATCATATGGTTTTAGTTTATCCTTGATCATAGCAGCAATCGTGGTTCCGACGCCAATATTTATGCTGTCTTTATTCGTATATAGGAATGCTGCGCCAAAGTTTCCTTTTGTTGATTCACCAAAAATTTCAATCGCAACACCTTGCTCAGTACTGATGTTAAACCGTTCGTTAATTTTTTCTTTTGGCATATTGATAACTTCCATGGCGCATAAAGCGACATTTTCAGGCGGATGTTCTTTCCGGAAACCAAGTTGTTTAGCTAATAAGGAGTTGACTCCATCAGCTAATACGACTACATCAGCATAAAGATCACCATCCGGACGGTCAGTACGAACACCGACTACCTTTCCGTTTTCAACGATACATTCTGTAACCACCGTTTCATTAACAAGCAACGCTCCTGCTTCAACAGCCTTATTTGCAAACCATTGGTCAAATTGGGCTCTTAGAACCGTAAAACTATTGTATGGTTCTGCTCCCCATTCAGTTCCCTTATATCCGATTTGAACCGCTGAATCTTCTCCCAATACCATGTACCGGTGATCGACCACAGGACGTTCAAGTGGAGCTTCCTTCCAGAACTCAGGAACTAAATCCCTTAATTGTTTGCTGAATAGGACACCGCCCATAACGTTTTTACTTCCAGGATATTCTCCTCTTTCAAGAAGCAATACATTTAAACCGTTTCTTGCAGCAACAAGTGCGCAGGCTGCCCCTGCCGGACCCGCCCCGACAACGATAACATCAAATTTTTCAGACATAGCTTACTTCACCGCCTTTTTCATTACGCACCTGCTTAAACTCGGCAATCAATTTTGGTAAAATCTCCATTGCGTCTCCGACAATTCCATATTGTGCAACATCAAAGATTGGCGCTTTAGGATCCTTATTGATGGCGATGATCATATCAGAGTTCTTCATGCCAACTACGTGTTGAATGGCTCCCGATGATGCGATGGAGAAGAATATTTTTGGCGTTACGGTTTCACCGGTTTGGCCCACTTGCAGGTAGTGAGGAAGCCAGCCAGCTTCAACAACATCCCTTGTACCACCGACGCTTGCGCCAATGGTTGAGGCAAATTCATGAATAAGCTGAAAGTTTTTTTCATCGCCCATACCTTTACCGCCGCATACAATCACGTGTGCATCCGCTAAATTAGCCTTTTTTGTTACATCATTCACAATATGCAGTACTTTTGTCCGCATATCTTCTTCTTTAAGGGAAATGGTTTCTTCAATCACTTTCCCGACTCTGCCTGTATTTGGCTCAAGAGCCTTCATTACCTTTGGTCTTACAGTTGCCATTTGCGGACGATGCTTCTTACAAAGAATCGTTGCCATAATATTTCCGCCGAATGCCGGACGGCTTGCTTCGAATAGACGGTTTTCAAGATCAATATCAAGCATCGTCGTATCTGCCGTCAAACCTGTATTTAAGTCCGTTGCAACAGCACTGGCGAGGTCTTTTCCATTCGGTGTTGCACCATAAAGGATAATTTCTGGCTTGTATTTTTGAGCAAGCTGCATAACACCCTTCATATATGACTCGGTTCTGTAATCCTTTAATACAGGATGGTCAATTAAATATATTTCATCTGCACCATAAGAGATGACTTGTTTAGCCAGTGACTTTATACCAGAACCTAGTAAAAATCCTCCTAATGGGACTTCCAATTTATCAGCAAGCTTCCTTCCGGCACCAAGCAGTTCCAGCGAAACTCCTTCGATTTTACCGCCGTTTTGTTCGATAAAAACCCAGACTCCACGGTATTCTTCTATGTTCATGTAAACCCCTCCATACGACATGATTAATCTTTTTATTTAGCTGATTGGATGGTGAACAGATCTTTTTTGTCCATTAAGGCTCCCATAAGCTGCTTCACTTGCTCATCCGAAGAGCCTTCGAGCTGTTTCACTCCACCCTCTGGTCTTGGAGGCGTAAACATTTTTCCTACAATTGTTGGTGAACCTTTTAGACCGAGCTGAGTACGATCTACGTTCTCAAGGTCGTTAACTGTCCATACAATCGTTTCATACCTTGCTGCTTTTAGCATATTTGGCATTGGTGCATATTCAATTTCATTTATTTCCTTTTCTACTGTCAATAAGCATGGCATTTCAGCTTGAATGAGCTCATAACCGCTTGTTAATTTGCGTTTGAGCAGAACAGTATTTTCTTTTATATTAACTTCCGGTACTTCGATTACATTTGTCACCGGAGGAATATCCATCCTTCTAGCAATCCCCGGTCCTACTTGACCTGTATCTCCATCAATTGCGTGCTTACCGCAAATAACCATATCCACTGGGAGATCCTTGCTAATTCTATCTAATGCTTTAGACAAGGCATAGCTTGTTGCAAGTGTATCGGCACCGGCAAAGGCACGGTCAGAAATGAGATAGCCTCTATCGGCACCAATTTCTATACTTTTCTTAATGATTTCTGTTGCCTGTGGCGGTCCCATTGATAACACGGAAATCGTACCACCGGATTTTTCTTTAATTTTTACGGCTTCCTGCACGGCATGAGCATCATAAGGATTTAAAATAGCAGGAGCGCTGCGGCGGTCGAGTGTGTTTGTTTTGGGATTAATTTTAATAATTTTTGTATCGGGTACTTGTTTGACACATACGACAATGTGCATGTAGGACTTTCCCTCCTCCAGATAATCTAAATATGTTTAACCAATCGCTTTCAAAGGATAAAGATGCTTTATATTACGATATAAGATCGCAATATTAGCACAGTATCAAACTGGAATACTTTTCTTTTTTTCTTCCTAATTTAATTCTAATCTAAAAATAATTGTGAGAGTTTGAACCTTTCTTGAACAATTGCATAGTCATTCAAAAAGTGTTCAAATTCTTTTTTTGATAGAATTAAAGTCATAAAAAATAAACAATCTTGGAAGTATGTATAGTGGTGTTCCGGATGTGACGATTCATATCATTTCAGCCTATTATAACTATATGAAATATCATGATATTAACAATGAGAAAAGTCACAGCAAATGTCATAATTTGTAGATTTAACGAATCGAATGGAGGGAATAAAAAAAGAAAGAAGACCTATATTTGCACTGGATTAACATTCGTGTGCAAAGAAGGTCTTCTTCATGAAAGTGTATGGATTTATTTAAAGTTGTACTAATGCCTTTGGCCAAATCATCATTGGTTTAAAAGTAATTTTTACTTCTTCATTTGGAATGCTTTTGTTATTTATTGCTAATTGATATTTATATATTAAATCATCAAGCTCTTGGCTGTATTTCAGTGTTTCATCATTTGTATAGCCCTTTTTATTTGCACAATCCATCATTAATTCTCTTTTTTCGCGAATCTCCTCTAATATTAAGGAGCCATTATTAACATGCTTGTCCAATTCGAACCTACCCCTTACTGTTTCACTGTAATCCATTAAAATATGGCCACTTGATGAATTATGACAAGTATTTGTATAAATGTAAATAGAATCGCAAAAGTAGACAAAAAAATCTATTTTTCTCTTTTTTCGACATATTATATACTAAACTTCTTGCAAATACGACAATAAAAAAGCTGGCTTGCAGGACACCTGCAGCCAGCTTTTTTTTCTATTGCTTCACTTCTTCTTTTTCGTAAATTGGCACCCAGCCTTCGGTTGTTACAAAAATTCGAACAGCAACAACTTTGCGATCATCTTCAAGGGTAAAATAGTGTCTGGTATTTTCTGGAACAGAAATTAAATCCCCTGGGTTTAAATGGACCTCATAAAACCCGCCATCTTTCCCTTGAATGACAAATACACCATGACCACTGACAATAAAACGGACTTCATCATCTGTATGATGATGCTCTTGCTTAAAGTTTTTCAGCAGCGTATCCAAATTAGGTGTATGGTCTGATAATGAAATCACGTCCTGTGCCTGATAACCCCTTCGTGCAGAAATATCAGCGATTTCTTCCGAGAATGCATGAAGGATTTCTGCTTTTTCCTCATCATTTAACAGATACTTTTCAACAAGTGATTGCGGGAGTTTGGCAATATCCCAATGTTCATAAATAACCTCTTGGCCGCCCAGGAAGCTAGCTACCTCCTCCTGTGCATGAATTTGTTCTTCTTTGTTTTGAAATGAAATGTAGGCCATTTTCATTTTCCTCCTAAACTATATTTACATTAAACTACTTTAAATAATTGGTAAGGTTTATGTTCCAATAATCGCAGTTGGTAACGGAATAAAAACTCCGTTGCTTCAAGGATTTTCTTTGCCTCGAAGGCCGTTTTCCCCCATACCGTGATTCCGTGGTTGCGAATTAAAACAGCACCGCAGTCCTCATTAACATGCTCCGAAAACGCATGAGCCAGGGTAGGAATATGAGCATAGTTTCGAATAATCGGTATTTTCAGCACAGCATCTTCTTCCCATTTATCAAAGGCCTTGATTAGTTCCTGACCTTGAAAAGATACTTCTTCCCGGTCACCGTACACTTCAGAAATGACATTATTATCGATCGTATGCACATGCAGACTGCAGCCGGCTTTTGTTTTGCGGTATATTTCTACATGCAGCAAGGTTTCGGCTGATGGACGCAAATGGGTCTCCTCGACAGGCCGGCCGAATTCATCAACAAGTAAAAAGTCCTCACCGGTGCGTTTCCTTTTATCCTTTCCGCTTGCAGTAACCAAAAACTGCAATGGGCTGTCACTAACTTTAATCGCCAGATTTCCACTCGTCCCCATGAACCAATCTCTTTCTGCCAGCTCATCCTTAACATCTGCCAATTCAGTCCATCTATCTTTTAACATTTTATCTTCCCCACCTCAATTCTCTTTTTTATTTCAGCAATGCAATCATAGAAGGTAGAAAAACCTTGATGGTTGATTTCCCATTCTTCACATTTTTCTTGAAGCAAATCCTTTGCTAACACAAAGTCTGCATGTTTTGCTGCCTCTAAGTCTGTAACGGAATCACCGATCACAATCGTAAAGCTGTCTTTATTTGTAAGTTTTCTAATAATGCTTGGTTTGCAGCAACCGCAGTCATGCTGACAAAAGGAATCGCATTGATAGGGCCAAAGAATTTTGATTCGATCCCCTGAAAAATCAGACTCATTACAATAGATTCCATCAAATGGACCGTAATTGTTTAAAATGGGATACACAAAAAAATCAATTCCACCGCTTACAATGTAAAGCGGAATTCCTTCACTTCTCGCAAAATCTACAAATTCTTTAAAACCAGGACGAATCTTTGCATTTTCAATCGCAAAAGCGGTTATTTCTTCCTTCCATTTAGTTGGAATGAGGGAAAATAATCTTCCTACTCCTTCACTAATCGAAAGTTCTCTGGCTAAAATTTGATCTTTGATGGTTTCCCAACCTTCAGGAGCGAATTTTTTCATGAGAGCTATGATGTTATCACTTTCCGTAACCGTACCGTCAAAGTCGCAATAAATCACCGGATTGGTCATTTTGCTGTTACCTCGGCATTTCCCCACAATTTAAGGGCTATGTCCAGCTCAGAGTATTGTTCTGCGCCAGCAGCAAGAGTTCGGCCTAAAAGAATAGATTCGATTGCTTGTCGGAAGGCAAGACCTCCCCCACGTGCACCTGCCGGGTGTCCATGTACTCCTCCTCCGGCATTGATCACAGAATTAATTCCAAAATCTCGAATCAATAATGGCACTAATCCAGGATGAATCCCAGCGGACGGTACAGGAAATGTCTGTTTAAAACAATCTTCTACAGTTAATTCTTCCGCTATAGATAGTGCTGAAGATTTTTCTAAAGCCACGGTCCCGTATGGGGATGGAAATAACGACAAATCAGCCCCTGCGTAGCGAACAAGTTTTCCAAGTAATAAGCCATGGGAAACCCCGTATTCTGAAGAGGATGTCAATGCTCCGCTAAAGGCCGGGTGGGCCATTATAGGCAGGGCGATTCCATCATCCTCCCGTAATTCCTGCAGACAATCCAGTCCATAAGAGAATACATTGAACAATAATAAATCAGCTCCAAGCTCTGCGGCTTTCCTTGCTTGTTCCTTTAGCTTGGAGGTTCTTCCAGTAAGGTTTACAGCATACAAGGTCCGATGCCCTGTCTCGTCATATACCTCTTTTAAAACCTTTTTCCCTTCAACTATTCTTTTTTCAAATGGTGTCAGCTCGTTTTCAAAAAGGATTTCATCATCCTTAACAATGTCCACACCGCCAAGGGCTTGCTGTTTTAACTGTTCTGTTAAAAATGTAAGATCTTTTCCGAGCACTCCTTTAAAAATACTCATTAACAAAGGTCTATCAAAAACACCAAGTTTGCTGCGGATGCCATTAATGCCAAATCGCGGCCCAGGAAACTGTGCCTTTAAGAAATCATCAAATTGTAAATCCACTAACTTAATTTTGCCGTCTAGTGACAGTTTTCCAAAAACAGTCGTGAGGATAGCCGGCAAATCGTTTGAAAAATTGACCGTCGGATAGGCAATCCGAATCAGTGATTGATCTTCCTTCACTTCAAGCCCTTCAATCGAAACGACCCTGCCCTTGTGTTTTCTCAATTGGTTTTGTTCCAATTCAGGTAAATTCGTCCACGAGCCTACTGTTAAGCCTAATGCAATTTCTTCAGCTTTTTTTCCTGGATTTTTTTCATTATGTAGTAAATATGAGGCAATAATTTCACTCAAATTTGATCTCCCTTTCCCTTAAAACATAAAAAACCTCTTCAAAAAGAAGAGGTTAGTAACGATAACTAACATCTTCTCATCTATCAGCTTTTCGCTGCAAGAATTAGCACCGTGCTTAAAACTAGTTTAAGTCGGTTGCCGGGCTTCATCGGGCTGGTCCCTCCGCCTGCTCTTGATAAGAAAACGATTCGTATTTATTCACATTAAAATGTTGTTAACTATTTTGCATTATCCCAAGAAATGAATATTCTGTCAAGTCAAATTATTAAAAATTTCTAATAAACTTATTCTTCTCACTGCTTCTCCAAGACGTTCCTCTGAAGTTAACAGCCCTACCCTAACATAGCCCTCACCGTATTCCCCAAACCCAATTCCGGGTGCGACCATGATATGCGCCTTTTCAAGGAGTAAATCAGCAAATTGTTCTGATGTAAGACCGTCCGGTACTTTCAGCCATGCAAAAAATGAGCCTTTTGGCGCCGTCACCTTCCATCCGATCGAATGAAGGCCATCGATTAGAATATTTCTTCTTCTCTCGTAAAGTTGATTTAGTTCCCTTACACATTCCTGGGAACCATTTAACGCTTCCGCTGCGGCCTCTTGAACGGCTCCGAACAAACTGACATATAAATGGTCCTGTAATAATTCGATGGCTGAAATTACACTGCTGTTTCCGACAGCAAAGCCTACACGCCAGCCCGCCATATTATAAGTTTTAGACAGTGTATAAATTTCAATGCCCACTTCTTTTGCTCCTTCAACCTGTAAAAAGCTTAGCGGGCGTTGACCATCGAAACCAATGGCTCCATATGCAAAATCATGTACAACACAAATATTGTTCTTTTTCGCGACGTTTATGGTGTTAACAAAAAATTCCTTCGTAGCTATTGCTCCTGTAGGATTATTTGGATAATTGAGGAACATTAATTTTGCCTTAGCCAAGTCTTCTTCTGAAAGCTCATTGTAATCGGGTAAAAAATCGTTTTGTTCTTTTAGCGGCATTGTAACCATTGCTGCCTTTGCAAGTGCGACACCCGACCAGTAATCCGGATATCCTGGATCCGGAACAAGGATTGTCTCGCCAGGATTTAAGAGACATTGAGGAATCTCGACTAAGCCCGCTTTTCCCCCAAACAAAATCGCGACTTCCTTATCCGGATTAATCGTCACCCCATATTCCCTTTGATAAAAATCGGCTGCAGCCTGCTTTAAATAACGAAAGCCTTGGAATGGGGGATATTTATGATTCAGAGGGTTTTCAGCCGCTTCCTGAAGTTTTTTCACAATATGAATGGGTGTGGGCTGATCGGGATTTCCCTGCCCTAAATTAATCACATCATGGCCTGCTTCAATAAACTGCCCCACTTTTTTGACAAGAGCGGCAAAAAATTGCTTTGGAAGATTGTTTAATAAATCGGATGGTGGAAAAAGGTTCATTTATTTCACCTGCTCATCATTTTAAAGTTGAAATTCTAGTGACAAATGATATAACTTTTATATCAGCTTGTAAAGTAAAAATTCTGAAATTCATATTAGGGGGAAGTTTCATGAACTTGAAAATTGCTTGCCTGCAAATGGATATTGCATTTGGTGAACCTGCTAAAAACTATCAATCGGCTGAAAAATTAATAGAAAAAGCGATGTCAGAAAAACCGGACATTATAGTCCTTCCGGAATTATGGACCACCGGGTATGACTTGACCCGACTTGAGAACATTGCTGATCCAGATGCGCTTCAAACAATTGAATTTCTCGTCAAAGCAGCAAAAAAATATCATGTTCATTTTGTCGGGGGCTCTGTGGCTGATCAAGGTGAAAATGGAGTGAATAATACACTTTTAATTATCAACAATAACGGTGAACTGATCCATCAATATAGGAAATTGCATTTATTTAAGCTTATGGATGAACATCTTTATCTTAATGCTGGAACAGAAAAGGGGTTGTTTCAACTGGATCACCACCAGTTTGCTGGGGTCATCTGTTATGACATCCGTTTTCCGGAATGGATTCGTGCTCATACAGCCTTTGGAGCGCAAGCCTTATTTGTCGTAGCAGAATGGCCTGCTCCAAGGCTATCACATTGGCGTGCTTTATTAATTGCCAGAGCCATTGAAAATCAATGCTTTGTTATCGCATGTAACCGCTCAGGCAGCGATCCTGCCAACCAGTTTGCTGGTCATTCCATGATCATCGACCCATGGGGGGAGGTTTTGGCCGAGGCAGAAGAAAATGAAGAAATTTTAATGGCTGAAATTAACCTGGAACTTGTGAAAGAAATCCGTAAACAGATTCCGATTTTTGAGGATAGGAAACCAGAATTTTATAAATAATATTCAAAATATATTGACACTTCCAATCTGAAACTGATATTATTTTTAGCAAATTGAAAAAATTAGGGGAACTCAATATGAGCATACTTAATCAAGAAACCTACGAGCGTCTAACTGAAGCTACTGCCTCTGAACTTGGACGAGCATTAAATATATTTGCCGATGATGCAGACATTATCTGCCAGGAAATTGGTGATGGAAATCTTAATCTAGTCTTTCATCTAGTGGATGCGCACCATGGGAAGAGTATTATTATCAAACAGGCCCTTCCATACGCAAAAGTTGTAGGGGAAAGCTGGCCGCTTACGATTAAAAGGGCAAAAATTGAAGCGGATGCGTTAAAAATATTCAGGGCAATTGTACCGGATTATGTACCAGAAGTTTATTTTACAAATGATTTTTTAGCGGTAACGGTAATGGAAGACCTCTCACATCTATCCATTGCAAGGACAGGCTTTATAAATGGTGAGACTTATCCGCTCATTTCTAATCATATTGGAGAATATCTGGCGAGGACATTATTTTATACATCCGATTACGCATTAAGCCCAACATTAAAAAAAGAACAGGTTCGACAGTTTATCAATCCCGAGCTTTGTAAAATTACCGAGGATCTAATTTTCACTGATCCCTATTTTAACGCGGAAACCAATGAATTTGAGGAGGAGCTGCGCGTTGATGTCGAATCACTTTGGAACGATGATGACCTAAAGGTTCATGTCGCGATATTAAAGAAAAGCTTTTTAACCGAGGCTGAAGTTCTCCTTCATGGAGACCTGCATACTGGCAGTGTTTTTGCAGATGATTCTGAAACAAAAGTAATTGACCCGGAATTTGCTTTCTATGGACCTGCAGGTTTCGATATCGGTCAAGTATTTGCGAATCTCCTTTTTCAGGCCATCACAAATGAAAATCACCGTGGTCTTTTTATTAACCATGTGGAAACAGTTTGGAATGTCTTTGAAGCAGAATATTCCCGTTTATGGGAAACAGAAAATAAAGAGGAGCTTTCAAAATCCAGTCCATTCCTATCTTACGTGTTAAATAAATATTTTGAGGATGCACTTGGCTTTGCCGGGTGTGAGTTAATCCGAAGAACGATTGGGCTTGCACATGTAGCCGATTTGGATCAAATAAGCGATACACAAGCAAGACTGGTGGCAAAACGTAAAACATTGGAACTGGGAAGGATCCTTATCAAAAAACGAAAAGAGCTAAACGCTCTTGACCTTTTCATTAGCACTGTTAAAGAAACCATAAATAATGAGGCTGTTTAAAACAGCCTCTTATTTCATTTAATTAGGAAAAACACTTCTGCCAAGAAGTGTTTTTCCTAATTAATCATTTATTATTTATTGGTACGGAAATATGGAAAGTAGCCCCTTTTCCGACTTCACTATCGATTTGTATATTCCCTTTATGCTCTTCGATGATTTTATAACTGACCATAAGTCCCAGGCCGGTACCTCTTTCTTTGGTCGTATAAAAAGGTTCACCAAGTTTTTTTAATTTTTCTTTTGATATTCCCATTCCCTCATCCTGAATGGATATCCGAATTTGATGATTTTCTGTCATCTTAATGGAAATCGAAATAGTACCACCATGTGGCATCACTTCAATAGCATTTTTTATGATATTAATAAAAACCTTTTTCATTTGATTCGGCTCACAAAAAATGAGCGGCAGGTCATCCTCATAATCGGTAGTAAATTGAACATTGTGCAGGACCGCCTGAGCGTTTAGAAGTTCAACCGTTTCCATCATAATCGTAATAATATTCTTCTCTTGGAATCTGATTGCTTGTGGTTTGGCCAAAATTAAAAATTCATTTATAATCGAATCAATTCTCCCAAGCTCTGATGTAATGACTTGATAATACATGGAATGCTCGTCCTTAATACTTCCTTCAAGCAATTGAATAAAACCTTTTAAGGCCGTCATTGGATTGCGTATTTCATGGGCAATTCCTGCTGCCAGCTCACCGATCACATTCAAGGTGTCCGATTTACGGAGCTGTTCCTCAATTGCCACTTTTTCAGTTACATCTTTAAAAACGGTGAAATTAATACCATCAACAATTTCCAGTTTAGAAGAACATTCAATATGTCTCTTTTTCCCGTCTATATCATTAAAAATAATGGTAGATTCAATTTTGCCCTTTTGGATAACTTGCTCGAGATGTTTAATAATTAACTGTTTATTCTCCTCATCTTTTGAAAATGGCTCATAAACAAAGCGACTGATTATTTGGTCTTTTGAAATGCCAAACATTTTCTCCCCTGCGCTATTAATATCAACCACTCGAAATTGGTTATTCCACAAAATTAAACCATCTATGGAATCTTCAAAAATCCTTCTGAATTTTTGTTCACTTTCCTGCAATTCTTTTCCCATCAAATGACTTTTGGTAATATCGCGAAAAATAGCAATAATATAACCTTCCTTTGAATGGGATTTGCATGAATAGTCAATGAATTTTTCCTTTCCATTTGGCAGTTTCAAAAGTAATTGACTTTTTATAGAACCGGCACGAAAAAATTCTTTTTCCTTTTCTACATTGCGGCTTTTTTCCAAGGAATTAAGCTGCAAAAAATTAACACCAACTAATTCATGGAAAGGGCATTCAAGAATGCAACAGGCAGAGGCATTCGCATTTACTATATTTCCTTTATCGTCGGCAATGATAATACCCTCGGAGGCAAATAAAAATAATTCCTCAAGTATATGTGCATCTACACTAATCCTTTGCCCCATAACCCGGTCGGGGGTAGTTTTTAATTCTTTCATATCAATGTTTCCCCCTTCAGATAAAGGTAGAGCATCTTTTTCGCCGAACTGCTTTTCCACTAATAGTCACCCCACGAATACCAAAAAATGAATCCTTTATATATAATACCATAATATGATTTTATAAATTTTATAATTTGTATGTGAATTCCTTTTAATTATAAAATGAAAAAAAGCAAAACGCTATGCGCCTTGCTTTTTTTGAGCGATTATAGCATCGGATTTTCGTGCTTTGCTTTTAGTCGCTGCCATCTTTTTTCTACTTCCGCCTCAAACTCTTCTAAAATTGGTTTATTTTCATCCTTTAGAAGGTGTTTTGTTTTACCCATATATTTTAACCAATCAGATTGAGGCACTCGTTTGTTTTTCTCTTCCGGATTATAAGTAATCGTCGTAATTCCTTGTTCAACTTCGTATAGCGGAAAGAAGCATGAATTTACGGCTTGTTCCACTATTGTTCTGCCATATCGGTCATCTGACTTCCAGTTTAGCGGACAAGTAATCAGGATTTTCCCATAAACAGTGCCAACATTCTGAGCATACCACTGTGCTTTTGCACCTTTTTTAATTAAGTCTTGCGGAAATGCTTCCGAACCTGTAAACACATAAGGAATATTTGTGGCAGCCATAATTTGCGCGGTATCTTTATGATGGAATGCTTTACCACGCTGTGCTTTTCCCACACCCGATGTACTGGTCATATGGCCCAATGGTGTAGAGTAAGACATTTGCGAACCGGTATTCATATAGCCCTCGTTATCATATTCAAGCATGATCAGCTTATGTCCTCGGAGCGCAGTACCTATCGCTGAACCCATTCCGATATCCATACCGCCGTCACCAGTAATCATGACAAATGTTGCATCATCCGAAACTTCAATTTCACCGCGGCGCTTTAATTCCATGAACGCTTCAACAGTCCCTGATAATGTTGCAGCACCATTTTGGAACAGGTTATGCATCATCGTTTGTTTGTGTGAGGTGCTTGGATAGCCGGTAGTTGTTACATAGGCGCAGCCTGTTTGGAAGAGAGTAACAATATCCCCTTCAATTCCTTTAAAGAACAGCTCTAAGCCTGCAAATATTCCGCATCCTGGACATGCGCCATGACCGGATGAGATTCTTTTTGGTTTTGCGGTCAAAGCACGTAATGGTGGAATTTTCACTTTTAATTTATTTGTTTCTTCATCCATTTTCACGTCAATTAGCCCTGTTTTAAAGACATCGCCATGTTGAGGCAAAATAACAGGCTTAAGATCTTTTTCCGGGTCACCCAGAACATGACCATAGTAATCAAATGGTTTTTCCGCATAACCTTTTTCCATCGCATCCATGGCCATATCAAAGAAAGCTTGCGCATCGGTTGCGTAGAAGTCCTTGCCTCCAAGACCGAAAACGCGGCTTAACACGATTGTTTGATTGTTTTTATCGTCTTGAAGGGCAGACTTCACTTCATGTGTAAGGTTTGGACCATGGGCACCGTATGAATCCGCACGCTCACCAACTAATAATGATTTTACATTTTTAAGCGCTTCACGGATTTCTTTTGCCGGGAATGGTCGAATAATATTGGGACTGATTACACCTGCTTTAATCCCTTTCTCACGAAGCTGATCAACAACATCCTTAGCAGATTCTGCTGCAGAATTTAATAAGAATAAGGCAACCTTTGCATCTTCCATTTTATATAAATCGAGCACAGGATATTCTCTTCCAGATAGTTTAGCATATTCAGTGGCAATTTCTCTAAATACCTCACCAGCATTGTACATGGCTTCAGATTGCTGGTAGTGGTTGTTCAGGAAATCATCCCCGCTCATATGGGCACCTACTGTAACAGGTTTGCGCAAATCTCTCACAAAATTATAATCTGTTGGACATTCGCCGACAAATTGCTGCACGACTGAACGATCCTTAAAGTATTCCACACGACGTTTTTGGTGAGAAGTAAAGAATCCATCATAGGCAACAATAACCGGTAAACGAACTTTTGAGTGTTCAGCAACTTTAAGGGCCATGATATTCATATCATAAACAGCTTGAGGTGTTTTAGCTGTTAAAATAACCCATCCCGTGTTCAATGCATAATACAAATCGGAGTGATCTCCACGAATATCAAGCGGACCACTAACAGCACGTGTTACCAGATTCATAACCATTGGGAAGCGTGTTCCTGATTGAACAGGCATCTGTTCAATCATATATAAAAAGCCATTTGCACTTGTTGCATTTATTACCCGTGCACCGGTTGCTGCTGCACCATAGCAAATACCTGCGGAGCCGTGCTCGCCATCAGCGGGAATTAACTTAATATCGTGCTGGCCGCGTGTTTTCATTTGGTCTAAAAATTGGGCAACCTCTGTGGATGGTGTAATTGGGAAATACCCCATAATATGATAATTAATTTGAGCTGCAGCCATGGCAGCCATTTCGTTACCCGATTCGAAGGTTGAAACCTGTTCTGCGACACCTTGTTTTTTTAAATTTTCTTCTAAAATAGCCATCAGATTGCACCTCCTGCAATATAAGGAAAGTTCTGCTTCACACGATTTTCATCTGCATATCCTATCATTTCACGAAGATCACCTAGTGCATCGGTTGGACATGCCTCAACGCATTTTAAGCAGCCTTTACAATATTGATAATCAATTCCTTTAAGGAACATTTGTTTTCTGCCTTTTTTGTCTTCTCCTTCTTCCCACACAAAACAAAAATCAGGGCAAACATTATCGCAAGCTGCACAATTAATACATTTTTCTTGTTGGAATTCAGGAAGGAATCCTTGACGTGAACCGCTTAAATCTTTGAAAATACTATTCGCCTGTGATACCATGACGCCGCCGATTTCTTGCGTCATATATCCAAGTAGTGGAAGTGGACGGGAGAAAGTTTTTCCCTCTGCTCCTTCCGGCACTTCATATGTTTTAAATTGAACTTCATTATAGCCACGGTCAAATGTACGGATATTTGGTTCAACAAGATGTGGATATTTCTTTGTAAATGTTTTGCGAATCACATCTCTCATTGATTCTGGATCAAGAAAATCACAGATACGATATAAGGCACCAAGCATCGCGGTATTTACTTTTGTTTTTTCCTCAACAGCAATGGATAAAGCGTCAATAATGGCAAGCTTACCATATTCCAGTTTCAAATCATTTTTAACTTCATCAAAATCTCTTGCTGTATTTACCAGGACAATCCCATCAGCATTCAATCCGCTGACAACATCAACGGTTCTGTATAATGCTTCATGGAATACTCCAACAATATGCGGTTGTTCGATTGGACTGTGATCCCTAATTTCTACTTCAGGGTCACAAAAACGAATGAAACTTTTTACTGGAGAACCTTTTTTTTCTGATCCGTAAGATGAAAAATTAGATCCTTTTAAACCAAGGCTTAAAACTCCTGCCTCTGCTAACATTTTTCCAGCTAAATTCGCTCCTAACCCACCGATGGATTCAAGACGGATTTCAAAAAATCCAAGTTCATTTTTTTTCGGTAAGACTGACATAATCTCCCTCCCAAATATAAGAAAGACGCGGGCGTCTTTTAAAATATAAGATAAATAGAATATCATCCCCACTGTTATTCTATTGCAAGCTAAATAAAAACGCTGTGACAAATGTTATAGTTGAAGAAAAAGATTGAAACACAATATTCAATTGACAATTGGTCCCTTTATCTATCAGATAATAAACCGTTTTCACAATTGTATAACAGGGGGAAACTTGTAGTATAACAGCATTTTATTTAAGATCCCATAATAGAACCCCAATAAAGGACGACTCATGAGTCATGCTTTATTATGTTTAGTGCCTATTTTTTTTGCTTACACTAGGCTATAATAAACTGTTACTGCAATTTTAAAGTAAGGAGATTTATTATGAATGTCATTGGTGCTACTTTAAATGCTAAGTTTATTCATACAAACTTAGCGATCCGCTATCTAAAAGCCTATGCTTTACCGGAATTCAACATCCAAATAAAAGAATATACGATAAAAGACCCTATCATGAATATTGTCACCGACCTCTATCAACAAAAGCCAGCCGTTATCGGGTTTAGTTGTTATATTTGGAATATCGGGGAGACGAGAAATGTTATCAATATGCTAAAAAAAATAGATCCTTCCATTATCATCGTGTTGGGGGGACCAGAAGTTTCCTATGATACTGCTGATTGGATGAAAGAGATCCCTGATGTTGATTTTATTGTCATGGGTGAAGGAGAACAAACGTTTAAACAGCTGCTTACAGAGATTGAAACGAATCACAACTACGATCATGTTCATGGAATTGCCTATCGGAAAAATAATGAAGTGGTCATTACACCGCAAATGAACAAGCTCGACTTAAAGGAACTCCCATCACCATACAGATTTCCAGAAGATGCTGGTCAATTAAGCAAACGGATTACCTATATTGAGACGAGCCGCGGCTGCCCATTCAGCTGCCAATTTTGCCTCTCCTCTATTGAAGTTGGCGTCCGCTATTTTGACAGAGAGAAAATCAAAGAAGATATCCGCTATTTAATGAAAAATGGTGCCAAAACTCTCAAGTTTGTGGACCGGACCTTTAATATTAGCAGGAGCTATGCAATGGATATGTTCCGCTTTTTGATTGACGAACATCTTCCGGGTACGGTTTTTCAATTTGAAATTACAGCTGATATTATGCGGCCTGAGGTCATTGAGTTTTTAAACTACGAGGCGCCGGAAGGGCTCTTTCGATTTGAAATTGGTGTTCAATCGACAAATGACTACACCAATGAACTTGTGATGCGAAAGCAAAATTTTGCAAAGCTCACCCGAACAGTTATGATGGTTAAAGAGGGCGGCAAGATCGACCAGCATCTTGATTTAATCGCTGGATTGCCTGAAGAAGACTACAAATCATTTCGTAAGACATTTAATGATGTTTTTGAAATGCGCCCGGAGGAATTGCAGTTAGGATTTTTAAAAATGTTAAGAGGAACCGGCGTGCGGCTTCGTGCAGAAGAACACAAATATATATATATGGATCAATCACCTTATGAAATTTTAGGCAATAATGTCCTGCCTTTTGAAGATATTGTCAAAATCAAACAAGTGGAAGACGTTTTGGAAAAATACTGGAATGACCACCGAATGGATCAAACGATTGAATATTTAGTCACAAAAGTGTTCCCGTCTCCCTTTGATTTTTTCCAACAGTTTGGTTCCTTTTGGGATGAACAAGGCTGGGTTAGAATAGGGCATCAATTAGAAGATTTGTTCCGGAGGTTATCTTCCTTCCTGGAACATTATAAGGCTAAAGACAAGGATATCATCCTTGGTCTGATGAAATTTGATTATCTCAGAAACCACAAATACAAACCAAGGAAGCCATGGTGGGATGCAAGCTTTGATAAGGAAAGGCGTGTAAACATCTATAAAAAAATTATTGAAAATCCAAACCTTTTAGGACCGGACTTCTTAAAACTGGAACTAGAAGAAAAAGAGTTATTTAAGCATACGATGCTTGAGGAGCTTACTTTTGATTTAGCAGAGTACAAAAAAACCGGAAATATAAAAATTCAGCCAACCTGTTTATTAGCCTATTTTGATCCCATCAACGAAAGGACACTCATGTTTTCCTTTAAAGAGTAATATAGCCGGCTATGCCGGCTTATTTTTTTTGGATATTTTTCTTTTGATTCATTTGCGGAATTTCATATAGTTTGATTCCATTTACATCTCCAAATTCAATACTAAATTCCTCACTTGGAATGCGGGGAGGGATTCTTCGCCGCCTTTTCATTACCCTCTTCCTTTTTTCCCTAATTTAGAATTTCGATTGGCTCCCCTAATCGCATTGTTATTATCGGTAAATTCCGCAGAAAATTCACTTTCCTGAATATTTTTATCAGGTGTTTTTGAATATTTTTCAACTGCATTAAATTCAGCTTTACGCTTTGCCATGTTTTTTCCTCCCTGTCGATAATCTGTTACAAATTTAGTTTTCAACAAAAAGGGAGAATCATTCATTACCTTTTTTTCCATTAATAAAATAACTTTTCTGTAGGAAAATAAAGAAAAAACAGGAGTGTGAATCATGAGCAAAAATAAGAAGGAACAATCTCTCGATTCATTAAGTATTGACGACACGTTTCCACATCAAATCAATGCGGTTAGTTTTAAAAATACCGGGATAAAAATGCAGCCTCCATTTATTAATGAACATGGAGTGGTGATTGGTGACAGCAAATACGCCTCTCCAAATTCACCGTTAGAGAATTGGTCAAAAGATACAGACCCATCGATTATGGCAGGTGATGAATGGGTACACCCGACAAATGATATCGGCTGGAACACTGCAGAAAATCGTGAACTTCTGGAAGAGAAACAAAAACCTCAAGCTGCGCCATTCATGCATCCGACAAAGGACGTTAGTCAGGGGAATGACTGATTAAGAATGCCATATCGGATAAACATTACCACTTATGAATTTTGAAGATTTATCAATACTATCTTTACAGAGATAAATTATTCTCTGCAGTGATTTTAAGGAGTTGACAATATGGCTAATAGCAGCAATAAATTATTAGTTCCAGGAATTGAACAGTATTTGGACCAAGTGAAATACGAAATTGCCCAAGAATTTGGAGTCAATTTAGGCTCAGACACCGTTTCACGTGCAAATGGTTCTGTTGGCGGAGAAATCACAAAAAGACTTGTTCAGCAGGCCCAAGCTCAATTATCCGGCAAATAATTAAATAAAATGGAAAAAAGTCCGGCATCGCTGGACTTTTGTTTGTTAATTGTTATGCTGTTTATTCTTCCCGCCATTTTTCTCGTGTCCAGGGTGATCCCCGTGCTGCGATTCATGAAGGTGTTTGCAGGTGGACCACTGCTTTAAGCTATCAATATTGTTCCAGCCCTTCCAAAGATAAACGTCATTTTTTAACCCCATCAATTTATGATGACTTGACTTATGCTTTTGGTTTGACTCTTCCTGAAAGGAATCGGTTGAGTTCTTTTGCAGCTTTTTTACTTGGCCTGGTGCAGATGAATTCTTTTTATTCTTTTGGTATGGTTTCTCTTTATCTTCGTGCTGCTTTTTTACAGCATTATTATTATCATTTTGTTTCTTTTCTTGTCCATGAGTCCAAGATTTCTTTTTATTGGCAGGAGCAGTTACCTTAGGTTTCTTTTCCTGCATAATTGCCGGTTTGTTCGTTTGTTGCTTCGCTTCACTATTAGTTGTCTGATTTTTGCTCTCTTGATATTTTCCTGTGGTAATACCTAATTTGTGAGCTTTCTCTCGATCTTGTTCCGTTCCATTTTGGACTTTTAAGGCTAAATGATCTTTATTTGCCGTTTCTTTTATTTCTTTTATATTTTCCGAAAGCTTTTCTTCCGCACTTTTTTCCTTTTGATTTGCCCTTACCGTGGTTAGGATAACCTGTTGATGATCCTTTAAATATCCTTCTTTTTGCATTTCATCTAAAATGGTTTTGGTTACATCACACGCTTCCTGATTTTTCCAATGGTTAATTTGTGAAATAACTTTTTTACCTTCTGGATTATATCCTTTTAATTCGACTACTTGCATGTTTTTATTAACGCCAAGTTCAATACTTGGATTTACATCAATGGACATGTAGGCATATGCTTTATTGTTTTGATAAAATGGGATAAATGTTCCTAGAAAAATAATGATTGCAAAAGCGGCTCCCCAAGCAGTCTTCATTTTTAACAAGTTTTTGGTCGACATTAAGGATGGACGAGTTTTAACATTCCCAACCGGGAAAAAATAGATTTCTTCTCCAATTGTATATGGTTGACTTTGTTTCTTGGCACGCAAAAACTCACCCTCAGGGGTTAAAAGCAACAGAAATGCGTCGTCAATTTCCATTACAATTCCTTTTTTCATGTTTCCAGCACCCCCTTTATATAATCCTTCATAAACACATAATCACTTATTAAAATAAGAGCTATGGCAATGATATATTTTCGATTGCGTTCTATTGTCTTTCGGCTGACGTTGACCATTTTTTCAAGCTGTTTAATTGGAAGCCGTTTTTTTTCCAGCAATAAATCCTTCAGTTCATGATCTTCAACGAGCATTTTTGCAGCAAGAATGGCATTTTTTCTAGCATCAGCATGCTTCGGAGAATTTTCCACGAGATCATGAAAGCTTAAATCAAAAGTTTTTAATAATTTTTGGAAATGGATAATTTCATCTTTTCGAAGCTGTTCATCCGATATTTTCTGATATTCATCAAGAGAAAGCTCATTGACAATAGCTGTTCCCGGTGACTCTTCCTCAAGAGATGTAATATGAAAATCCAAGCTTATATGTTGATTTCTCGTTTGTTTTCGAATATAGTCAATAACTCTTCTTTTAATTAGTACTTCGGAGAAGCTTAACAGGGAGCTGCCACGCTCAGCTGAAAATTTTTCAATCGCTTCATTAAAAGCGAGAAGTCCTATACTAAATTCATCATCTGTCTCATATATATATCGTTTGCAAACAGATGAAACTGTTTTTGCGATAAAAGGTTTATATGCTTCAATGATTTCATTAAGCAATAGGCGATCCCCTTGCTGAATTTGGATAACTGAATCTTCAAGGGTTCTCTTCTTCCTTTTGGTCATGAACGATAAACTGAGCATTAGCCTCACCTCTCTATTAAACCAATTATAACATACGAATGTTATTTTTGATTTTAGGGGGTGTTTGCCAGTTTAAGAAAGATAGCCGATAAAAAGCTGTCTTATCTGCACAGTTAATTGCCAATGAAAGCTATTAATCGTTATATCTCTTTTTTCCTCAATTCCTTCCCTCGATGATTTTTTGCGATCGCTTTTTTCACTACAAAGTTACGTTATCTGCTAAGTAGTTTGTGGGGGTGTGAAAAAATTTTTTACACAAAAAAACTTCCGCCCTTAAAACGGAAGCTTTCAGTTACTATTTTTAATCGAATTGGAAACTAACAAGAATTTAAGTAGAAAACCAATAAGTAAGCCAGGTATTAAGAAAAGGATGGGCAAAAAGATCGGGCCTGGATGGCAATCAAGGATGGTAACCTTTGGTGATACCATTAGACCTATGGTAACAAAATAGGCACTAAAAACAAAAGGCAAAAATGAAAATTTTTCATTTGCCGGCATCGCATTACGATAGGCATCCCACATCGAAAACATATAAACACATGGGTAAAACATTAACCATTGGTAATTTACGACATCTTCCGCCCTTTCAATTTCACCTAAGAAGCTAAACATAATCGCCCTATTAAAATGACTTTTCATATTCATAATAAATTCCAGGGCTACAAATAAAATTCCTTTGATATAATTCCCAGTTAGCAATTGACTAAATCCAGGAAAGGCAATATTCCATAAAACTGCTTCTAATTTACTGATTGTCTTCATGCTTTAGCCCTGCTTCGTGTGGGATAGGATTGGAACTCAAAATGGATTTACACCTATTATCATAACCAATTAATTACCAATTAACAAAAAATAAATAAACAAAAATGCACACAAGAAAGAGAAATCTTGTGTGCATTTTTGTTATTTTTGAACCAGTATATTAAGCATATGCTAATGGTTTTGATTCCCAAACAATTTCTTCTACTTCAGAACCTTCAAGTGTTTCTTTTTTTAATAAAGCATCGACTAATCGTTGATACTGATAGTGATGGGTTTCAATAAGCTGTTCGGCTTTTGATAACCCTCTTTCAAAAAGCTCTTGCATTTTTGCTTCTTTATCTTGTTTATTAAATGTTAAGGTAAATCCTTCTTGAAGCATACCTGTATCTACCATATGCTCGATCATTTGCTTGGCTTGCTGCACATCACCGCTAACACCGATACTGTGCTCACCCAGGATCATTCTTTCTGCAACCCCACCCGCTAAGATCATTGCCACACGATCCAATAAGTCACTGGTTGTGGATAAATGCAGTTCTTTTGGGATAGGTGCGACATAGCCCAGTGCTTCACCGCGCGGGATAATGGTCGCCTTTCGAACAGATCCGCGTTTTGTTAACGAAGCAATAATGGCATGTCCTGCTTCATGAATAGCCACTCTTCGTTTTGTTTCAAGGTCCTGCAAGGAGCGGGAGGTGCTCCCTAAAATCGTCCGATCAAGGGCATAATCAATGTCTGCTTTTTGAATGATATCCTGCCCATTTCGTACAGCTCTTCTGCTTGCCGTTTCAAATAGTGATTGAAGCTCTGCACCAGAAAATCCTGAAGTGCTTTCTGCCAGGTCATCTAAAGAAGCTAAAACATCTGAAGCCAATGCTTTTCCTTTTGTATGAATCGCAATAATTTCTTTTCGGCCTTTAGTATCAGGCAGTGGTACTTGGAAAGAGAAGTCGATTCTTCCAGGGCGGAGAAACGCCTCATCAAGCATGTCCTTGCGGTTGGTTGCCGCAATAAATAAAATACCATCATTTGAATGTCCGCCATCCAATTGGACAAGAAGCTCCGTTAAGGTTTTTTCCGCTTCTTCTCCACCATGTGCTTTTCTTTTGCCGGCAAGGGCATCGACTTCATCGATGAAAATAACGGCCGGTCCTTGTTTTCTAGCAGTCTGGAATAAGGAACGAACGCGGCTTGCCCCTACACCGACAAACAACTCATTAAAAGCAGAGCCGCTTGCGGAGAAAAATGCTGCATTTAATTCACGAGCGATGGCTTGGGCGAGTAAGGTTTTTCCCGTGCCTGGAGGACCGTATAATAGAATGCCCTTAGGTGGTTTAATTCCCATTTTGATTGCCCGTTCGGGTTCTTTTAAGGTAGAGAGTGTTTGCAGAATCTCTTCTTTCATTTCCTCTCCAAGTCCACCCACATCCTTTAAAGTGATCGTTGGAAGAGAGCGGGCTTTTGAAACACTGTTCTTCATTGTATTGGTTAATCCAAAACCGCCTTTTGTTTTTTGTAATGTTAGAGCGGCCCCAGCCAGCAGGATGATCACACCGCCTAAAATCCACTTTCCATATGGACTGCTGTCTGAAAAGGAATAGTTTATATTGTATTTCTCCACAAGCTTACTTACCATTTGACTGTTTGGAGGTACATGAGAAACATATTTGGCACTGCCTGCCTTAATATGGATGCTTCCATCCGATTGCTCAGTTAATGTGACCGTCTTTCCATGTTGATTTTGAATGGTCTTTTCCACTGATGAAAATGGGATAGCAACCTCGGCATTTGATGTCTCCACAATCCAGGCGATCCCGGCAATAACTATAATAATCGCTGCAATAAGCGGAATAATTTTAGAAATGATTTTTTTGCTTTTATTCAATTCACTTCATCTCCTTTAACAGAGTCTCATTCTATTATAGTACGATATTCCTAAATTGCAGGTGGGAATCGGTGGAAAGAGAATAGGCACAGATTAGAATAAAAAGGAAAACGCCTTTCCGAACAGAGTCGAAGAAGGCGAGAGATGGAAAAATTATGAAAGTAATCGCAGATGTGGAATAATTGGCATTAAAACGCTTTGGGCTAAAGCTCCTATACTGACACCTTGGCTTGATTGCTTGCTCCATTTAAATACATGAACTTTTTCTTCTTTTCCTTCATACAAAAATAACAATTGATCCGTTTCCTGTGCAATGCCAATCCTTTTATAAGAGATATCGTTTTGCTTTAGGACAATTTCAAAGGCTTTACGCAAAAGATTTAGTGTTGGTTCGTCAAACGAAGTAACTTCCATAATTCCTCCTGATTGTTTAAGAATAGTACCTTGATGCACTATGGTTCATTATATTCTTTTCACCTTCTGGGCAAAAGAAATAAAATGTTATTTGCAAAAGTTTAGCTTCAGAGATAAGATTGAAGTTATAGACAAAAATATTTACTGTCAAAAGAGAGGAAGACAAGATGGGTAACAAATTTACAGAAGAAGTTTTGTCACGCCGGACATTTGCGATTATTTCTCACCCGGATGCCGGTAAAACAACGTTAACTGAAAAATTATTGTTATTTGGCGGTGCCATACGTGATGCGGGAACTGTCAAAGCGAAAAAAACGGGAAAATTTGCAACAAGTGATTGGATGGAAATTGAAAAACAACGGGGAATTTCCGTTACATCTTCCGTTATGCAATTTGACTATGATGGCTTTCGTGTCAATATTTTGGATACCCCTGGCCACCAGGATTTTAGTGAAGACACCTATCGTACGCTGATGGCGGTTGATAGTGCCGTCATGATCATCGACTCTGCCAAGGGGATTGAAGAACAAACACTCAAGCTATTTAAAGTTTGTCGTATGCGCGGTATCCCAATTTTTACTTTTATGAATAAATTGGATCGTCAAGGGAAACCTCCATTGGAGCTTTTGGCTGAGTTAGAGGAAGTTCTCGGGATTGAATCCTATCCAATGAATTGGCCTATTGGCATGGGAAAAGAGTTTCTAGGTATTTATGACCGCTACCATAACAGAGTAGAACAATTCCGTGTGAAGGAAGAGGAAAGATTTATTCCTTTAAATGAAGATGGGGAAATTGAAGGAAACCATTCGATAAAAAATTCCGGCCTTTTTGAACAAACCCTTGATGAAATCATGCTTCTTAATGAAGCAGGTAATGAATTTTCTGTTGAGAAAATTGCTGACGGAAAGCTAACGCCCGTTTTCTTTGGCAGTGCCTTAACCAATTTTGGAGTGCAAACGTTTCTAGAGTCCTACCTCCAATTTGCTCCGCCTCCAAAAGCACGAAATTCTTCGATTGGAGAAATCAATCCGCTAGCTGAACAATTTTCAGGTTTTGTTTTTAAAATTCAAGCGAATATGAATCCCGCTCACCGTGACCGAATTGCATTTGTCCGGATTTGTTCTGGGAAATTCGAGCGTGGAATGACAGTGAATCTGCCTCGCTTGGGAAAGCAGCTGAAGCTTTCTCAGTCCACTTCATTTATGGCTGAAGAACGCAATACGGTTGATGAAGCGGTTAGCGGTGATATTATAGGTCTTTATGATACAGGCACATACCAAATTGGTGACACATTGACGACAGGGAAAGATGATTTTCAATACGAGAGACTGCCTCAATTTACACCGGAACTATATGTTAGCGTGTCAGCCAAAAACGTTATGAAGCAAAAATCTTTTTATAAAGGTATTCAGCAGTTAGTTCAAGAAGGAGCCATTCAGCTCTTTAAAACGGTGAAAACCGACGATTATTTGATGGGAGCAGTTGGTCAACTGCAATTTGAAGTATTCGAGCATCGGATGAAAAATGAATATAATGCTGAAGTGTTAATGGAACGGATGGGTTCTAAAATTGCAAGATGGGTTGATTCGGAGATGGTGGATGAAAATCTTTCAAGCTCCAGAAGTCTTCTCGTCAAAGACCGTTTTGACCAATATGTCTTTTTATTTGAAAATGACTTTGCCCTTCGTTGGTTCCAGGAAAAAAATCCAACAGTACCTCTGTACAATCCAATGGATCAGCATGAATAGTCAATCGTCTGAACAGTATGATGTAATCCTATAAACTAAAGTCAATGAGGATGTCCAAATCAGGGCATCCTCATTTTAGTTATATACATAAAGCCAAACGTACGATTTTTTCCCTTCTATTTGAGGTAAACTAACATGAATTCCTCTAAAAGGGAGTGATAGTGTGTTCAAAAAAAATGGTCTTTTTGAAAAAGAACAATCAAAATATAATGACCTTGCAAAAGGTTATCTCAACAATCAACAGGAAACGGAAGGATTATTAAATAAAGCCATTCGAAAGGCAAGTAAGAGGAAATCTGCGTTAGGGGAAACTTGGGACAAACTGCAGTTATTCATTGATTTAATTAAATCCTATTCAAAGGGAGAATATCGGGATGTTTCAACAGGAACAATGATAACAGTAATCGGTGCAATTCTTTACTTCGTGTCCCCGCTTGACCTAATCCCGGATTTTATTGTTGGGCTGGGCATTGTCGATGATGCAGCAGTTATAGGCTATGCATTAAAAAAAATCGGAAAAGAATTAGATGAATTTGACCGATGGAAAAAAAATCGTCTGTTTAATGCCGAAGATCATTTTGATTAAATATTAAAAGAACAGCAAGGTTTCCTTGCTGTTCTTAACAAAAACAATTGTATTATTAATAATTAAAGCAAGCTGCGCCTACAATAATTAAGAGGATAAATAATACGACGATTAATGCAAAGCCGCCGCCATAGCCAAATCCACCACAGCCGCATCCTCCAAAGCCGTAACCTCCATAGCCGTAGCCTCCAAAACCACCATATCCAAACATTTTCATTACCTCCTGTTTATATTAAAAACACCACGAAGCTCCGATAATGATTAACAAAATGAATAATACGACCAGTAGGGCAAATCCGTTGCCAAATCCAGCTACACCTGTCATTTTCATTACCTCCTTTTTTAATTTCTCTACATCCTATTCAGTTTGGTAAAAATGTGCGATAGACACTTATCCCAATTACCCAATGAGTGAAAAAGGGGATAAGCCTTTTCTTCATGTTTGACCCCTTCGCACATATTAAAAATATGGTTAGTCATTTTGGCATAATAAAAAGCAGCAGGATATCATAACTCCCGCTGCTTTCATTATTTTATTAGTTTATGATCCGAACAACCCGACCGTTGAATGCTGATTTCCAATAGCTATTGGACAATGAGGCAATTGCGACCCCAGTAGAACTTTGCGATCCAATAAATTTGCCCCCGCCAATATAAATTCCTACGTGACCATCTGTTTTATAAGTATTAAAGAATACTAGATCCCCTGGTTGCATTTGACTTGCAGGAACCTGTCTTCCAGCATACTTTAATGAGTCTGTGCTTGAACCAATATTATAACCAGCTTGCGCAAATGCCCAATGAACAAAACTAGAGCAATCAAATCTGCCATTTGCTACATCGGAAGCTGTACGACCGCCGCCAAATACATAAACGGAATTCCCAATATATTTATATCCTGCTGTAATGACAGTATGAACTGACCCGCCCCCAGTTGGTACTGTTGGTACTGGAGTGGAATCATTGGTGTTTGTATTGGTATCAGATGGACTGGAAGAATTTGTATTGGTATCAGATAGACTGGAAGAATTTGAATTATCTTCTGCCGGCTGATTTACATTCACCTGGCTAATCTGAAGTTCTTGTGAAGCAAGATTCTGATCTTGGGCAATTAGCATCGCTTTTTTAAATAGCTTATCCTTTTCTTTGCTCTTTAGATCTTGCTTTAATGCGTCATTTTGCTTTTTTTGATCCAAGATTTGGGACTGCATTCCTACTAAATCAGATTTCATATTGGTTAAATCATTAAGTTTATTTTCAACAGAAGCTTGCTTAACCTCAACTTCCTTTTTATCGGACTCAGTCTGTTTCAAAAGATCCTGATCGGCTTCGACCATAGTAGAAACAGCTCCAAGACGGTCAACAAAATCACTAAAACTGGAAGCCCCAAGCAAAACATCCAGGTAACTTACGGTCCCACCTGTTTCTTGGAATGAAACAGCACGCTTCTTTAAAATTTCGTTTCGCTTTGCAATTCTTTCCTTTAACGTAGACACCTCTTGCTGAAGTTGATGAATTTCAGTTTGAGACGCTTTCATTTGTTGCTCAGTTTGCTCAATCTTCGTTTGATTATCTTTTATAGCTTGATCAACACGTTTTGATTGCTCTATTAATTTCACAAGATTTGCTTCAACTTGTGAAATTTCTCCATTTGTTTTCGAGATGCTTTCCTGTATCCCCGAACGCTGATCTTTAATACTTGAAAGATTATTATTCGCTGCCGCTTTTACCGTTGGGATTGAGAATGCGCTTCCCAAACCAAGCATTATAATCGTACTAAGTGCAGTTAGTTTCTTTTTCATACCATTTCCCTACTTTCCAAATAGTCAAACTAGCATTTCAGCAGTTTTATTATTTTTAAATAATAATATGTTGTAGTAGTCTTAGATTTTTCGCATTATTTGACATATTTTATGTATACTAGTCTGTTTTTCATCTATAAATCTCACATTATTCTATGACAAACGACCTAATTCCATCTTGTTTTGTTGTAATTAGTAGTATATCATCTGATTTTGTCAATTAAGTTATGATAATATTACATTTATATTTCAATAGTTCTTTTTTTTGTTTTTGTTACAAAATGGACAAAAAAAGGATGTCCCAGCAGGGTTAAACCCTTGAAGGACATCCTTTTTTTGAAGATTAATACAGTACAGCACTATTAATTTAATAAAATACGCAGTTTGTTTTGTTCATTGACACCTATATCCCAGCAGTGGGTATGGAGCTGGAATTGTTCGTTAATTTTAATACGATTGAGTCGCAGCCATTTTACAGCAAATTTATTAGCATCTTTTTCAGCCCAGGAAAGAGAATAAAATGGACTTTTTTGAGGATGTTCAAATAAAAATTGATGTTTATTTGTAGTGAATTGATGATGATGCCGCATTTCATGAAATAGACAAAATGCACCATGGAGTTTTTTTAAGAATGGGTCTTTGTACGGGAGATTAAAAAGATAAATAAAAATCTTTTTTTGTTCATAGTTGTATGTAGAAAAAATCGATGATTTTACTAGGTGCTTTAGGAGATTGTACCTGGAATATAAGTTGCTTTTCATGCCATTTAATGCAGAAATGGTATTCCAATCGTCAAATATATAAATATCAGGTGCGGATGGTTGTGAATTTGGCAATAAATCTAATAAAAAAAGAATCTCTTTTTCTGGCAAAATTTGCGAAGAACTATAAACAGCCATACTTTGCACCACCTTTTGTCAAATAAAAAAGAAGTCTTATAATTTTATTATAGATAGTTATTTGAAAATTTCAATTATATTAAAATAAAAAGCGTGAGAATGATCTCACGCCTGGTACAAAGTAATATTATCTTGTTTTCACAAGCTCTTTAAAACCACTTTTGCTGCGGTCGACGATTTGATAATGTGTGTTTTTTACTAATTTTACATACTCCTTTTTCACCTGTAACCAGGCATTCCGGCTCTCTCGAGCAAAGGTCATACTTGATTCTGCACTTTTTTCAAGATTTTTTTCAAATTGATCGAAAATTTGAAACATGGACTTTATTGGGGTGAGAGCCAGTTTTTCTACTTGTTTAGAGACATTATTAAATTGATTTAAAAGTTCTTCCTGTTCACTCGCAACCGTCGCTTGTTCAATTGCTTCTTCCTTAACTAACTGAAAGCAGTTCAGCATTCCATCGAATACTTCTTTATTTGTTTTCTTCGATTGCTCATAAAAGTTTTCCAGAGATTTTCGATATTGTTTATTAAACTTAATTACTTCCTTAAATGACTTTAAGTAGGCATCCTCACGATTTTCTCGAAACTGTCTTCCCCGTTCACTAAACTGCTCGTATTGTTTCCAGAATGTGTCGATAAACAAGCCTTGGAAATTTGCTTCTTCCATTGACGAAATGAATTGATCATCTGCAGCTTGAATGGTTTCATTTTTCTTTTGTGCCATTGTCTTTCCTCCACTTATTCTTTTTTACTTTCTCTATCGGATCCCTTTTTTGGAAATGTGGGGATATAGAGCTCTATGAAACTGGAATACATGTTAAAAAATTGTTCCAGCAATGATTGGTATGTTTCTAGTTGATTGGCGTAGCCTTTTAAATATGTAATACCAGCTTTAGTGATAGAATATCTTCTTTTTGCGGGACCTCTTCCAGTTGTATCCCATTCAGATGTAACAAGCTCTTCCTTCTCCAGTTGCCTAAGGAGCCGATAAAGATTACCTTGGTCAATCGTTTTAAATCCATGTGTTTGCAGCTTCTGACTAAGCTCATAACCATGAAGAGAAACCTTGCTAAGAAGCAATAAAATAAATGGCAGTACAAAATTTTTAGAAGGATTAACTGTCTGATTATCCTGATTCACCATATCTTTATCACCCCACCTATATGTATTTTACACCTATGAGTATTTCCCCGTCAATCTTGTCTTAACTTTCTTCTTAAAAGTTTTCCGATTGACGATTTTGGAAGTTCATCAAGAATTTCAATTACTTTCGGCACCTTGTAAACAATTAAATTATTGTTTTAAAAAAGGAATTTGAAACGAGACGATATCGACATGATTCTTCATCATTCTCATCCATTTTCAGATATACATACAATGAATTTATTAAGGCGACAAACCTCTACAAAATCCAAGTTTTTTATACAAAATTTCTTTAAGCCCTTCTATGCTTATTCACAATAATTTCGAAAAATCGGCCTCTGTGAAACACTAAAAAAACACACAAGATTTTATCATCCTGTGTGTTTTTTTCATAATCAATCCAATTACTATTCTTCTAAGCCCGATGCATCAGCCTGTATTCCTTAATCCCGCAGAAATACCGCTGATGGTCAATAGCACTTCTGTTAATAGTTCGTCATTTGGCTCATCCTGTCCACGCAATTGTTTGATGAGCTCAACCTGCAGAAAGTTTAATGGGTCAACGTATGGATTTCTTCTAAAAACCGAGTCCTTAATATTAGGAGTGTGATCAAGCAATTCTTTATCACCGGTTATTTTGAGGAGAATGGCTTTCGTCCGTTCATATTCTTCCACAATATTAGTAAAAATCCGTTCGGCAATGGTTTGATCCTCGACAAGTGATAAATATTCTTTTGCCGTCATGATGTCCGCTTTCATCAGAGCCATTTGCAAATTATCTATCGTTGATTGGAAGAATGGCCATTTTTCGTACATGTTCTGTAAGAGCGTCAGGTTTTGATTACTTTTCGAAGCGTAGCTGTCCAGCCCAGTTCCAGCCGCATACCAGGCAGGAAGAAGCTGGCGGCATTGCGTCCAAGCAAATACCCATGGAATCGCCCGTAAATCTTCAAATCGCCCTTTATTTTTACGGCTCATTGGCCTTGAACCGATGTTTAAGTCCCCAAGCTCTCGTAATGGGGTTGCTTCGTTAAAATAAGTCAGGAAGTCTGGTTCATCAAAAACAAGCGACTGATACTTCGATAAAGCTGTACTTGAAATTTCTTCAAGGGCCCTTTCCCATTGCACATCACGTGATTGACCCTGGTCCGCTTCTTTCGAAACATGGGTTGCCACCCGCAGCAAGGTTGATGTTGCCTGTTCAAGGCTGCGATAAGCGATATCTTCAAGCAAGTAACGGGAAGACAAAACTTCTCCCTGTTCTGTAATTTTAACACCATCACCAATCGTTTCAGCAGGCTGAGATAAAATACTTTTGTTTAATGGTCCGCCTCCGCGGCCAAGCGAACCTCCGCGGCCATGGAAAAACTTTAGGCCGATTTGGTAGCTTTTCGCCATTTCATGAATTTCAATTTGGGCCTTATACAGCTTCCAGTTTGCCGTTAACGTTCCGCCGTCCTTACTTCCATCCGAATAACCCAGCATAATTTCCTGCTGATCACCTAAAATCTGCAAATGATTTCGGTACAAAGGCATTTTGAAAAGTGTTTCCATAATTTTGGACCCAGCTGTTAAATCATCAATGGTTTCCAATAATGGAGCAACATTTATATGACTCTCCAAAGTTCCATCGGCGTGGAGCCGGTAAATGCCAGCCTCCTTTGCCAGCACCAGCACTTCAAGCAGGTCGCTTGGAGACTTTGTCATACTTACGAGATAAACTGAAATGGAACGTTTTCCAAATTCTTCATGTGCCTTTTTAATCATTTGGAAAACCTTAATCATTTCTTGAGTTTGGCTTGAATAATCTTCATCCAATAATAACAACGGCCGCGGATCAGCAAGAATATTTTGTAAGATTTTAATCTTTTCCTCTTCAGCGAGCTCAGTATAATTCTCAGAGATTCGCACTTTTCTTAAAATTTCCGATATAGCCGCCTCATGTTCCCCGCTATGGTTGCGAATATCAAGTGTAGCCAAATGAAAACCAAAAAGTTGAACCTGTCGAATAAGCTTTTGTAAGATCTTCAATTCATGTGCTGCAGGATGGTGTTTTTTCAGACTCCTTTTTATCATCCATAAATCTTTCAAAAATTCTTCGGCTGAATGGTAGCCGATTTCAGATTTTCCTACTTGTTTTACCCGTTCAATAATCACCGCAAAAACGCGTCGGTAAACCTCGGTTTGAACCGGCCATTTTTTATCGTCCGATAACACCTTGTCCTCTTGCTCTGCAAGCAGTTGAAGAAGCTCATCACTAACGTCAACCCTTGTCGTGGAATGACTGTATCGTTTCATCAAATCCACTAACACATTCTTATATTTTTTTATGACTAATCTTCTTTGCCGCTTTAACGTCTCCCAGGTAACCTCATGAGTAACATTGGGATTACCGTCACGGTCACCGCCAATCCATGAACCAAACCGAAGAAAATTCGGTATTGTCCACTCGGTTTGAGAAAAATTATTCTCAAGGCACTCCTCTACTTCTTGATGGATTTCAGGAAGTACATCAAAGAGAGTTTGATCAAAATAATACAAACCGTTCCGAACTTCATCTAAAACAGTTGGCTTGTTATGTCTGAGTTCATCCGTCTGCCAGAGGATGGTGACTTCATTGAACAAATTTTCTTCCAGCTTTTTCTGTTCTTTTTTCGTTAATAGCGGATGATCAAGACTTTTTAAGATATCTGCGATTCTTTGTTGGATTTCAAGAATAGACCTCTTCGTTGCTTCAGTTGGATGGGCAGTGATAATCAATTCAAGTGACAACGTATTAAGGACTTTTTGAATCGTCTCTTCATTTATGTCATTTTCCTTTAGCGCCAGGATGGCACTTTCAATCGATGCAGGCTGGACGATAGAATCATCTTGCAGTTGATATTGCCTGCGTCTGCGAATGCGATGATTCAGTTCCGCCGCGTTGATTAAATGGAAATACATTGAAAATGCACGAATAATCTGTTTCCTCATCGGCGTGCTTAAGTTTGCAATTTCTTCTTTTAAGAGGGTGTAGGTCGTTTCATCGTATTGATTACGCAGCGATTTACACATGTTTCGAATTTTTTCCACTTTGTCGAATAATTCTGCTCCACCATGATTAACAAGGATTTCCCCGAGCATTTGGCCTAGTAATTTGACATCTCGACGCAATGGAAGACTGCTGTCATTTACACTTAATGCTGTTGTCATATTCTCACCTTCCCTTTAAAACTAAAAATTCAATAAATTTTTATAAATTAATATAACACACTCCTAGTAAATTGTTTAATGAAAAGATTTAATAAATTTATTTTTTTCTAAAGAAACCAATAAAAAAAGAGGCTGTCCGGTCACAACCTCTAAAAAATATTTTTGAAAAAAGCACCAATACTATCAACAATTCGTCCCCAAATGGATGTTGAAGCGGTATTATTTCTTCCATTCCATGCCGCCTGCTGGCCGATTGAATTATTATTGCTGGTGGTCGTGGCAGCTGGACTGCTTACAGTTGCATCGGCAGTGACAACCGCTTCCGTTTTTACTGCACTAATTGGCTGGTTTTTTTCAAATACCAATACATAGGTTTTTCGGTCCTCTCCATTGGTGACAACGACCGGAATCGTTGTTTTATTGCCATCAAGCTTTACCGTTCCGCTTGTGCCTCCATCAATTTTAATGGAGCTGCTGCTATAGGTCGCACCGGGAGTAAGCGTAATCGTATTTACATTATTAGATTCGGCTAAATGATAGGTATAGGCCGTTTTGGAAAAAGTTTTATTCCACGTTCCATTTGAAACTGTTAAGGAAGACAAGGTTGCCTTATTTATTTTCGGAACAGCTGCTCCTGATTGGTTAGCCGCGCCATTTTTCCATGCTGAAGTTTGATTCTGGCTGGACTGAGTAGAAGAATTCCTATTCTTGAATCCATTTGCAGGCTGCTTGGATTGATTTGGACTATGGGATCCATTTCCAGGTTGCTTCGATTGGTTTGGATTATGGGATCCATTTCCTTGCGGCTTGGTCCCAGGCTTATTACCGTGTGTAGACGGCGGATTACTGGTTTGTTTTGCCGCTCGTATTACATGCAAGGTATATGTTTTTGGCTCCCCAGTTTCCGCGGTAACTAAAATAGCAATATCAGATTTACCTACAGGAAGCGAAATGTTAATTCCTTCCCCGTTAAATGGTTTGTTATTGATCTTAATTCCTGAGGTTTTTTCGAAAGCAACAGGCGTAATCGTAATGGCAGCTGTCTCGTTTGGCAAACTTACATTATATTGAGCAATAGCCGGTTTAAAGGCAGGTGATAATTCACCCTTTGATAGTTTAATATTTTCTAGTAAATTATTGCTATTTTGTTTCCTCATCACCGTCAGTTTATAAATACCTGGAGGATTTGAGCCATCATCAACGGTAATGGTAAAAATATTTTCACCGGTTTTTAGCGATAATGCACCAATCTCCCCATTGCTTACAGTTTGTCCATTTATGGTCACCACCGCTTGCGGATTTTGCGTTTCCACGTGCATGGCTGTTTGTTGAACACTATTTTCAACTGTTGCCGTATAATCAAAAACATCAGGAGAGAAATCTTGATCGAAAGTAATGTTATCGAATTCTAACTTAGATAATGCATTTTGTTGGTCTACTGCAGCGGTAGTAGTGGTTGGATTCATTGCCGCATAGGTAGTTGGTATGTAGGAGACTGACCCAATGCCAAACATCGAAACCACAAGAATTATTTTCACTCCTTTACCGTTTCGCAGCCTTTTGAGCATCTAAATTCCCCCTAAATTCTTCGCTAAATTAAAATGTGGACTAACTATATCATTCAAGGCTTAATTTTTTCTTAATTTTTTCGATCAAAAAAACTCAAACCAGCTCTTTATCCGGTTTGAGTTTTTCTTTTAATGGTTATTAAGTTCTGTAAGCCTTAAGCCTATCGCTGCTCCCATTTCTTCTGCGGCTTTTGGAATGGTATTTTTTAATATTGAATTCACCATTTTACCCATCGCTCCACTTGCATTGACATCTAAAAAGCCAGTCATTTTTGTTTTGTTATTCCCGAGTGCTTCTACTTCGAAATATCCTCCACCTGCATACTTATCACTCAATCCGGTTAAATCAAAAGAAACTCTTGTTGGTTCCTTCCATTCTTTGATTTCTACTAATAAACTAACCTTTTTTTTCATTATGCCCATGTCGCTCTTAAATTCCCATGTCGATTGGCTCTCCGATAATTTTTCATGTTGAATATACCCAGGTACTAGTGGTGCCCAATTATCCATATCCTTCACGAAGCCCCAAATCACATCAATTGGTACATTTATGATCTCCTGATGCATTCCGCTTGGCATAAAATGTTCCCTCTTTCCTTTTCAATGTAAAAGACCTCCAATCAGCTGAAGGTCTTTTTAAAAGTTATATGTTTTATTTAATGATTATAGAAGAATTGATTTATGGAAAAAGTGTTATTTTAATAGCACAGAATGCTGAGTAAGAAATTGATGGATTCGATCGGCTGCTTCCTCAAGTCGCTTAGGCGGCTGTACCAATGCAATGCGGACATAGCCCTCACCAAGTGCCCCGAAAGCATCTCCAGGGACAACCGCCACACCAGCATGATCAATTAATTCAAACGCGAATCTCCGCGAAGTCCAGCCTGCCGGGATTTTCGCCCAAATAAACATGGTGGCAGGAGATTTTTCCAGCTTCCATCCGCTTTTTTCGAGGCCCATCAATAGCGCATCTCGACGGATTTCATATTTCCGAGCCTGTTCTTTTAAGGCTGCGTAATCAGATGTAAGGGCCATGACGGCAGCCTTTTGAATCGGATAAAAAATGCCATAATCAATATGGGATTTTAAGGATGCAAGGATTCTTACCGCTTGCTCATTTCCCACCACATAGCCAACACGGCATCCAGCCATATTAAATGTTTTGGAAAGGGAATTGAATTCAATTCCGATCTCTTTGGAGCCCGGTATGGACATAAAACTAATTTGTGGATGATCATCAAAAATCAATTCCGAATAAGCAAAATCATGTACGACTAAAATATTGTGTTGTTTCGCAAACGCTACTACTTTTTCAAAAAATTCCTTGTCTGCCAATGCGGTTACCGGATTCCCAGGGTAACTAATGATCATCATTTTCGTTTTTGCTAATACTTCTATTGGAATATCGTCAAGCAGGGGCAGAAACCCATTCTCTGCTAATAATGGCAATGGGTACATAACCCCGCCGGCCAGGTTTACACTGGCCTCGTAAATGGGATACCCAGGATCTGGGGCTAGTACATAATCGCCAGGGTTAATGATTGCAGTCGCTAAATGGGCGAGCCCATCCTGCGAGCCCATTAACTGAAGGACTTCGTTTTGTGGATCTAAATCCACCGAATACCTTTGCTTGTAAAAATGGCAGACGGCTTCACCGAATTCGGATATTCCCTTTAATGTATAGCCATAAGTACTGGAGTCATTTGCATATTTAACCAGTGTCTCGATCACTTCCGCTGGCGGCGCCAGGTCGGGACTGCCTACGCTCAAATCGATGACATCCAACCCTTTTTTTATGGCCATTTGTTTTCTGTCGGCCACCTCTTGAAAAATACTTGCGGTCATTTTTTTGAGTTTTTCCGATGGAATGAGATTCATAGTTTAAAGCCTCCTTAAAAGTCTTTCTTGATTCTCTTTATTTGATTAATAAAGCAATTCAGAACTATTTTAACAAAATATTCAATTCATTTGGTAACAAAGCAAATAATTTTATTAGTACAGCTGAATTGAATAATTTCGGGTTTCAAAAAATTATCATTGATAATCGTACTATCTTATTTTAAAATTCAAGGATAGGTTTAAAAATTCTGATAAATTGCTTTTGGGGGTAACTTTGTTGGCAAGCATCTTTCGTTACTTTTTATTTTTCGCGGGGTTAATCTTTTTTGGATTGGGAAATGCGATTGCCGTTAAGGTGAAGCATGTTGGACTGCATCCTTGGGATGTTCTGAATGTTGCACTCTATCAGCATTTTGGCTTATCAATCGGGACCTGGTCAGTCGTGTGCGGCTTAATTCTTGTCCTCGTTTCGCTTATAGTGGACAAAAGATATATAAATATTGGAACGTTTTTAAATGCCTTGATTATTGGACCGGTCATGGATTTTTTTCTTTGGTTGAATATTTTGCCACATGCCACAAATACGTGGTTGGATTATCTTTTTCTCTTATGCGGAATTCTGATTACGGGGATTGGCGGAGGAATGTATGTAGCAGCAGGAATCGGCGCCGGTCCGCGTGACGGCTTTATGTTATCGATTTCGGACAAAACGAGGCTGTCGGTCAGTCAGGCACGGATTATTGTTGAAAGTTTGGTCTTGATTATCGGTTTTGCACTGGGCGGCCCTGTTTTTATTGCTACTTTCTTTTATACCTTTATTCAAAGTCCCATTTTCCAAAGATCGTTAAGGTTTTTTAAATCAATAGTGGAAAAGCCAAAAAATGAGACTGCGAATCAGAGTGTGAATGTGTAAAAAAAACGAGTGCAATACTCGTTTTTTTACATACCTTTTGTTTTTTCAACCCAATCAATAAAGTTGTTTACAACTGTATCTAAAAATTGAACGGTTGGTACGTGAATTAATGTTCCCGATTCATCGATTTTATCTTGGACTCCACCAATGAACACTTCATTCCCTGGGAGAGTTAGTGCAGAAACGCCAGGTGAATTCAGAATTTGACGTAAATGCATTTGAGCACGGGCAGTCCCTAACACGCCACCGGAAGCTCCTACAATCATAACAGGCTTTCTTACCATCACTTTCTCCACACGTGAAAGCCAATCAATCGCATTTTTTAAAAACCCTGGAATGGAATGGTTATATTCCGGTGTCGCGATCAAAATTCCATCACTCTCGAGTATCTTCTTTCTAAGCTCAATTACACTAGCTGGTGGTGATAACTCATCATCTTGGTTGTACATTGGCAGATTTTCAAGTGGTAAAATATCGATTTCCACTTGCCCTTGATACCTTTTTTGCATAAATAAGGCAAGCTTCTTATTATAGGATTCTTTACGGTTACTGCCGACTAATGCTGAAATTTTCATCGTATTTCCCTCCAATTACTTAATGAAATAATTATATTCCTATAGTGAAACAACTCTCCACTTTTATGCCTATTAAAAAAGCAGGAGAAACTGGCTCTCCTGCTTATATTACCTTTTATTATTTTTTACGGAAAGAAAAAACAAGGGCAATCGCGGAAAGAGCAATCGCTGCGATTGGCAGTGCGTTATTGGCTTTTGCAGTATTTGCGGGCTCTGTTGTTTTTTGTGCTGGGGCAGCATGTTGATCCGTTGCCGGTGTAGATGGTGTTGTTGTTGCTGTTACGATATCCGTAATGGAATGCGGTGCATCGGAGCCCTCATTGCCAGTCCATTCCACAATGCTTCCATCTTTGTAATATTGATAGGCATCCCATGCAGCTTTTTCGGCTTTATCCGGATTTTTGGCCACAAAAACAAATTGTTGGAATTGTCCCGGTAAAATCCCTTGCCCTGTTGCAGTATAAGTAAAGGTTTTTACTTTTCCGCTGGAATCCTTAGCAGCGGTATAATTCCAACCTTGAACAGGTTGATAGGATTCAACTTCAACCCCTGATGGCACTTTTACCGTTACTTTAGTGGTGGCAACATTCTTTTCAACTGGAACTTTCAATGTATAGGTTTCCCAAGCACCCGTTGTAGATGTATTCGGCGTGACAGTCACATGGGCACTTGCCATGCTGGCAAATATAAATAAACTTGCAACTGTTGGAATAACGACTTTGGTAACCTTACCTACTAATTTTTTCATGTGAGTTCTCCTTTAATATCTATTATTGACTTCCCACAATGCAACGGAAATCGGTATCAATATTTTCTAAATCCTTCGTTAAACCGTGAACATGGACATTCCAGCGACCGGCCATATTGAAGCTCATCCCTTTGTCACGATATTTGCCTGGTGCTATCTTTTTTAAAATGACAGAGTTCGATCCCATGTTCATTTCCAGAGACTTAAAGGTAAGGGTCACTTGGTCAAGATTGCTCATTGGCTCGCCCTGTTTGGTTTTCAAAGTAACCTCAAAGCTGTTTTCTCCAATTACATTTGGCGTAACTTTTAACGTAATGATATTTCCATGATTCACCGTTTTGGTTTGATTAAATGGCCCAGGGGATGACATAGCGGTTGGCAAATTGGTTAATATCACAGAAAGAACCAAAACAATGGCTCCGACGGCAAATTCGCCCCATAGGGAAAAGCTCAAACCATTTTCTTTTTTTCTCCGGCCTTTTAGAAAATTAACAGCTGCAAATAAAAGCATAATGATAAACAAAATTACCTTCCTGCATAACACCTTGCCGTAGTCTGTATGAAAGAGGGAACTGAGATTTGGGAAATAAGCGAGACTCCCAATGATGCCAGTCATAGCTAGCAGGAGAACAAGGATAATTCCCCACTTCCAAAATCGCCGAATAATCTCGATATAAATCGGCTTTGTTTCATTTTTCCTGCTCATTGGCAGCAATGCTACCATGCCAACCAAACAGCCAATCCAAATCGAGGCGGCAAGTAAGTGAACGAAGTCCAATGAAACAGCAAAAAATTTATTTGTTGAAGAAGCAGCATGGCTTGTTAATGCTTTAGTCATTAGCAAACCCAGTCCTAATGAAAACGAGAGACAATAAAGCCATATCCCCCTGTCCGCTTTTAACATGATCATGGTTATTGCTAAAATAATCAAAATAGCAATTTGAATCAGCCAATTGTGACCAAATACCGTATTGACCATCACATCCTGAAGCTTTTGTATGGTAAACACGCTTCCCCATGATGAGCCTGTTTCAATGGTGGCCTGCAAGGGCAGGCTTAACAGAATGCTAAGACTTGAGAGGAAGAAAGAAAACCTGATTAATTTTACGATTGATTTCCTCGCCGAAACCATTTGTGCTGCCTCTTTTGGCAATACTATTAGAAGGAAAAAGAAAAGCCCAATAAAACCGGCATTACTAATATATTGAACCCAGCGAATGATAATTAAATCCGCCTGAGGTACATATCCTTTAGTTTGATCATGAATCACGGTTTGATTTTGCTGTGAGCTTGCGGTCCCTATTTGAAAGGGAATGACCCCTTGAACAGGGTGACCATCGTCTGAAATCACCTTCCATTCAATTCGATAGGTCCCATCCGGAAGGTTTTTTTCCAATCCTGCCTCGAGGATGGCCGGCTGCTTCGGATTAATTCGTCCATTCTTTTTGTCCACTCGATTCCCGAGGGAATCAAATACCTGAATAGAATTAAATACTTTTTGGATCGGTTCATCAAATAGAATGGTTACCTTATCAGGGGCTTTACCTATTACTTCATTTTCATAGGGTGTAGACTTTTTTATATAAGCATGGGCTGAAGAAATAGACGGGAAAAGTAATAGAAAAAGGAAAACAACCAGCAAAAAGGTGCTCCCGCTTTTTTTAAAGTTCAATCCCTCACCCCCTCAATTATAATAACCAAAAATGATTATCCTTTTGATTCAACTAAGCTAGGATTTTCTATCAGAACTCAATTAACATTGTTCAAACCAAACGTAAATTCTAAGTAGTATAATTTCCCCTACTTCTATAATGTTAATCAACCTAAGTAATATTAACAATGTCGCTATATGAACATTTTGTGAACAATTGTAGCACCCATATTTTCAAATATTAGAATAACATTATTCAACAACCAAAACAAAAAGGAAGACCGCTATTAAAATAACGGCCTTCCTTTTTCCAAATATCAGAATGCTTTTGCATTTTTCATTTTCCAATAGAATTCGCTAAATACATCCGCGAATGCAGCCATGGCATTTTGAAGCTCTTCATAATTATTATCGACTCCGCCTACTTCAATTAAAATCGCTCGTGGTGAAAGGTCTTGATTGTATACTGCATTTCCCATACTTCTGTCCTTTGAAAAAACTCCCCGACTTAATCCAGGGTATTTTTGTTCTACAGCTTCATGGAGCTTTTTGGCCAGGTCCAGGTTTTCTTTGTAATTAGGATTGGCTGTCCCGACAATAAAATCCAATCGGGCATAGCTTTTATTATTGATTGTTGCGGTGGTTATTTTCCTTCGTTGCGAATCACGGTGAATATCGATCATAAATTTTAAATCATGGTTTCCAGCCATGGCTTCCTGTACAAGCCCCCGTGAATAACCATATGCAGAATTAGCATCCAAGCCTTTTTCGTGAAGCTTTTCTGCTGCATTAATGGTACTGTGTTCTGACCCAATTCCTTTCTCTTCCAGATCCTTAACTAGCATATTTCCGACACCGACAACGTTCACTCTATTGTTAGAACTTGTTGCGTCATTGGGGTTCGCTACACTTTTTAATAATGGCAAATATGATTCCCAACTGTGTGTATGGTAGATGTACACTACATCCTTCCCATTCGTTGTCTGACTTGGAGGCGTCTCGTTGTTGGAATCATTCTCGTTCAATTGATTTTGAGCAATTTCCCTTTGTTTTAAGAGAACCTCCATTGGCGGGGAAGATTCAATCGGCAGCGAGGTTAAATCTGTACCTTTTCCGGCAATTTCAATTTTCGTATTAAACTCGGCAAATCCCGGCAGCTCTCTTTCAAAAAAAGTCCGAATATCATTAATTTTGATATTGGTTGCAATTTGAAAGCCCACTTTTGTTAACGGAATATCATTAATTTCCTTATGGTCTTGAATATAATATTTGTTTTCACTTCCGAAGAAATATAAGTAAAGTTTATCTAAATCCGATGTTTCTAGTATTTGTCCAACCGAGTCAGAAGACATTTTAATAGAAAGAATGGTCGTCATTCCTGCGATTAGAATAAATACTAACATAACCGATAATACGGCTCCATTAATGCGTACGAATAGGCTGGATTCTTTATTTTTTTTCATAATGATATACCTCCTCTATCAAATGTTATGCATGAAAAATGATAGATAGAAGTATCAATTGAATGAAAAACAAAAGAGGCCCCTTTTTAAGGAGAGCCTCTAAATCTTTAGGTTCATTGGTTGCCATGATTCAGTTTTAAGAAATTTTCTTTAATTCCTCTGTCAGCTTAAGGAATTTTTCTTTATTTCTTTCCAGTAAGGAGCGATCGATTTCCTCACGGATTTGAGCTCTGCGGAAATCGAGCAGGGCATTGTTTAACACCATCTCAGCTATTTTGGAATCCGTTTCTTCGTTTGAGTTTTGTGGTGAATTAAGTAATTTCTTCTCCATCGGAAATCAACTCCTTTAGTTTTTTTTAATTATACTAACAGTTTTCTAAAAATTCAAACATTTTATTTATTTTTTTCAAAAAATTTTTTTAGGCTATTTGCAACACGTTTTATACAAATTTCCTGTCTAGGTTACAGAAATTGGGGAACATTATATTCAACAAATTTGTACACTTCAACAGGAGGAAAAGATTTATGGAACAGGCTGTTCTTTCTGGACATCACTCAGTAAATAACATCAATGTATACTATGAATTTTATCCTAATCCTACATCTGATAAGACGGTTATTTTATTACATGGATTTCTCTCATCAACATTTACCTTCCGCCATTTAATTCCCTTATTAAATCAGGAATTTCAAGTATTATCTGTGGATTTGCCTCCTTTTGGAAAAAGCAGTAAATGCAGCCGATACATCTATTCCTATAAAAATTTAGCCCAAACCATCATCAAATTAATCGAGCTCTTTGAATTAAAGAAAGTAACATTCTTAGGACATTCCATGGGCGGTCAGATTGTTCTAAACATCCTTTACATGATGCCTGAGCTCGCTGACAGGGCCATCCTGCTTTGCAGCTCATCCTATTTAAAGCGATTTGGTATGCCGTTTATTATGACAAGTTACCTCCCTTACTTTCATCTGTTTGTAAAATATTGGTTGTCGCGAACAGGGGTGAAAAAAAACCTCCAAGAAACCATTTACGATCACTCGTTAATTAACGAAGAAATGATCAATGGATATTTGCAGCCTTTTTTACAGGATGAAATTTTCGTTGCCCTCACCAGAATGATCCGGCATCGTGAAGGAGACCTCCCCGCGCAAATACTAAACAAAATTCAAACACCCTGTTTATTAATCTGGGGAGAGCATGATCGCTCCATGCCAGTCCATATTGGGGAAAGACTGAACAAAGACCTCGCCAATTCAGAGCTAATAATCTTAAAAGAAACCGGACATGCCTTGCCGGAAGAGCGTCCACACGAGGTCTTTCAACATATAAAAAGGTTTTTAGAGGTTTGTTAGAGTATCAAAAAAAGAAGATGCTGACTAAACAATAGAGTCAGCATCTTCTTTTCGATTTAAGGAATTAATAAAATTTTTCCGGTACTTTTTCGACTTTCGAGCAGCTTGTGTGCGTCCGCACCATTTTCTAAAGAAAAAACAACCGGATTGGAAATATGAAGCTTTTCATCAAGAATCCACTTGAATAACACGTCGGATCGTTTGACTCTCTCCTCATGAGAGGTCAGAACATTCCATAGGTCACCGCCAGTTAGTGTTTTGGAAGTATCCATTAACATCCTTGGATCTACCGGAGCAGGGTCTCCCCCAGCCATACCATAAAATACAACGGTACCGCCAACTCTTGTTGCTTGAAAACTATCTGCTAAAGTTGAGCCCACCGATTCATACACCACATCCACACCTCGGCCGTTTGTTTCCCTTTTTACAGCCTCAATCCAATTCTCTTCATATAAAAATACGGTATCAGCACCAGCTGAACGGGCAGCCTCCGCCTTTTCCTTCGAAGAAGTTAAGCCGATTACTTTTCCACCAAGCAGCTTTGTAATTTGAACGAGTAATTGCCCCACACCGCCTGCAGCAGCATGAATAAGGACGAAATCTCCTTTTTTGACCTCATAGCTGTCGCTTGTTAAATAATGCGCTGTTAATCCTTGAAGCAGGATAGCAGATGCCATCTCAAAGGAAATACCTTCAGGTAGCGGGATGGCTTTTTCCATAGGGACAGCAATCAGTTCGGCATTGGCAAACGGCACGTCTGCAAAAGCAATCCGGTCACCTGCTTTTACATGGGTAACATTTCCACCTATTTTTTCTACAACCCCTGCCCCTTCATAGCCTAAAATATATGGAGGTCTGCCGGCTAGATGATAGTTGCCTTTCCTTCGATATACATCCGCAAAATTCAACCCTACTGCTTGAGTTTTTACTAAGATTTCATCCTCTTTGATGACTGGGTCTGCAATTTCTCTATAGTGAAGTACTTCCGGCCCACCGAAAGTATCAAAAACAAGTGCTTTCATTTTACTACCTCAATTCCTTCTATTAATATTAGAGATATTATCGAATATATAAGTTTATCATAAAGCTTTAGGATGAGAAAACCAAAGGGGCATAGGGATGAGAAAATTAAAAGCACTTTTTCAATTCGGGATGTTTTTTATCCTTTTAAACGGCTTGCTGTTTTTCGTTGGCTGGAACGGCTGGGAATGGCTCAAGCATTCGTTTGGATTTTGCTATTTATTTGTCTATTGGCTTATATATGGAATCGTGGCTTACTCCTTTTTAATTGGCCGTCTTTCCAAGTATCTTGCCTTTTTAAGAATTGTGGGGAATTTTTGGTTTGGACTCTTTCAATATGCTGTTATTATTCTCCCTGTCGCTGATCTTGTTATTCTTGTAATTAAAACGGCACATAGAGGACCTATTTCATCGACCACCATATTGTTCGTTGGGCTTATTGTCATTTTCATTTTTGCGCTTCTATTTGGAAGAGGATTACACAATGCTTATAGTCCTGTGATCCGAAAATATGAAATTACCGTACCAAGAAAAAATAGCCATCTGGCATCGCTCAGAATTGCAGTTGCTTCCGATATGCATTTTGGCCGTCTGTCCGGTGTAAACCACTTAAGACGATTAATTAAAAATATCAAGGAAATAAATCCTGAGCTCATTCTTTTACCTGGTGATATTATCGATGACGAGCCGGAACCGTTCATTCAAAAAAATATGGGTAAAATGATGAGTGAATTGAAAGCTCCGTTAGGCGTCTTCGGCGTCTTGGGCAACCATGAATATTACGGAAAACAAATTCCGCAATTTATCGAGCAAATGAAAAAGATTAATATTAAAATTTTGATGGATGAAGTGCTGGTCATCGATGACAGCTTTTATCTCCTTGGCCGTAAAGACAAAACCGATAGAGAGCGAAAATCTTTTAAGGAGCTATTATCGGAAATCGACCCTTCTTTACCGATCATCGCCATGGATCATCAGCCATATGAAATTAAACAGGCCGCGGAAAATGGAGTGGATGTGCTTTTTTCCGGTCACACCCATCGAGGGCAAATGGCTCCGAATCATCTCATCACGAGAAAAATGTTCGAATTAGATTGGGGATATTTGCATAAAGACCAGCTGCACGCCTTTGTTTCTTCCGGATTTGGATTTTGGGGACCACCACTCAGAATAGGCAGCCGTTCAGAAATTTTGCAAATTGATCTATCTTTTGTATAGGAAAAAGGGTGACAGCCGTCACCCTTTTTTATTTAAACCATCCTTTTTCCTTGGATTGTGTGATGGCTTCTATCCGATTTTTTACTTCCAGCTTATCTAAAATAATCGATATATAGTTACGGACAGTTCCAGTTTTGATGCTAAGCTGGTCGGCAATTTCCTTTGTGTTTTTCCCATCCGCTACTAGCTCCAAGACTTCTTTTTCCCGGTCGGTAAGGGGATTTTCTTCACCGTAAACATCATCCATCAGCTCCGGTGCGAAAATTCTTTTGCCTGCCATAACACTGCGGATGGAACTTGCCAGCTCTTCACTTGGACTATCCTTTAACAAATAGCCGCTCACTCCTGCCTTTATGGCACGTTGAAAATATCCCGACCGCGCAAAGGTAGTTAAAATAATAATCTTGCAGCCGAGCCCCTTAATGTCCTCTGCCGCCTCGAGCCCGCTTTTTCCGGGCATTTCAATATCCATTATACAAATGTCCGGCTTATACTTTTGGACAAGCGCGACAGCTTCTTCTCCATTTGAAGCCTTCCCTATTACTTCCATATCATCTTCTAAATTTAAAAGCGACCCAAAAGCACCTAACAGCATTTGCTGGTCTTCGGCAATGACGATTCGAATCATACTTGAATCCCCCCTTCGTTTGGAGTAACAATATTTGGAATCCTAATGATTAATGTTGTTCCTTCTTTTGTTAATAGCTCAAGACTGCCATTAATAAATTCGAGGCGCTCCTTCATACCAAGAAGCCCATGTCCACCTGTTTCCAGGTTTACCGCACTTTTAAAAACACCATTATCACGGACAGTCATGATTACTTCTTTCCACGATTGCTCGAGAGAAATAGTACAAGATGATGCACCACTGTGCTTGACCACATTGTTTACCGCCTCTTTTAAACACATGCTAAGAATATTCTCTGTAAATAAAGAAACATTCTCCAGATTAAAATCCTCATCACATACAAACTTTATTTCCGCCGCAGTGATCATTTGTTTGACCCTTTGAATTTCATCCTTCAAACGGATTCCTCTCATTGAAGATACCATTTTTCTTACTTCCCGTAATGCTGTTCTGGCGGTTTGCTGGACGTCTTTTAATTCGTTCCTCGCCTGCTCTGGGTCTTTGGTAATCAATTTACCGGCGAGATCACTTTTTAAGCCAATGAGTGAAAGCTTTTGTCCAAGAGTATCATGCAAGTCACGGGCAATCCTCTGCCGCTCTTCCATTTTAACCAATTCAGAAATACGCTTATTGGCATCCTCCAGCTTTTCTTCCAACTGCCCTCTTTTCTTTCGGTTATAGATGCTAAATGGAAGAAGGATGACACTGACCCAGATTATAATGACAAAAGGCAATTGAGGCAAAAACATTTTTTCATGGGCGACGATATTATAATTGATTGAAGCAGAAGTGCTAAACAAATGAATAAAATATAGAATGAAAAAAGGAATGCGCTCTTTGATATTGCCAATAAAATAGGAAAGGAAAAAAGCGAAATAGACATAACTAAAAAGGCTCGTTGATGTGATCGAAATACCAATTAGAATTAATGTCCAAACATAAACCGGCCAGCCCTTAGAAACAAAGGCAATTCGGTAGAATACAAAAAATAGAATGGTTAATAAAATACCTATCACGATTTTGATCAACGAGGAGGTCTGAAAGATAAAATAAAACGGTAAAATGCAAAGAACAGTCCAAATGTATGGGGTAATCCCATTATTTTTTTGGAAAGTCATGTACTTTTTCATCATGTACGAAACCTCTTATTTTCTGTGATAAAAATGAAGGACAAGGACATATGTATGCCTTATCCTAATTTTACCACTTTATTCGATTAAACAGTCTTCATTTTTGCTAAAAATCTCAAATCTTTAAAGCCGATAAATTTTTTTGATTGTTCATCCCATAGATGAAATTTAAGAGAGCTTAAGCTAGTTGCAAGTGTTAAAGTCGGAACATTCTGCAGCGGCTCCGTATGTTTGTGTACCTCTTCAAGCTTATAATTTGGAACCCTCGGGCTTAAATGGTGAACGTGATGGTAACCGATATTTCCAGTTAGCCATTGCAACAGCTTCGGAAGTTTATAGAAGGAACTTCCTTCTACCGCTGCTTTTACATATTCCCAATCTGGATCTTCTTCAAAATAAGAATCTTCAAATGTGTGCTGAACATAAAACAACCAAATTCCCGCTGCCCCTGAAATCATAAAGATTGGCCCTTGAACTAAAAGAAATGATTCCCAGCCAATCCATGTGCAAAGCAATCCTGCAAGTACTGCTATGGAAATGTTTGTTAAATAGGTATTTACTCTTTCCTTCATTCTGGCATCTTTTCGATTAAAGCGATTTTTAATAAGAAAAACATAAATGGGACCTAAACCAAACATGACCAATGGGTTTCGGTAGAGGCGATAGGATATTTTTGTCCATAAGGATGCGGCTACATATTCCTCCACTGTTAGCATCCAAAGATCCCCTATACCTCGCTTATCTAAATTACTGCTGGTAGCATGGTGAACAGAATGCTCATACTGCCATTGGCTATATGGGTGGAGCGTTAGGACCCCTGTGATCGTACCAAGAATTTTATTGACTTTACGATTTTTAAAGAAGGAATGGTGACAGCAGTCATGAAAAATGATAAAGACACGCACCAAAAATCCTGCCGCAATCACACTTAATGCGAATGTTAATAAATAAGAAATAGCTAAGCTTTGATACGCAAAGAACCATAAAAGGAAGAACGGTACCAACGTATTGATCAGCTGCCAGACACTGGCTTTTGTATTTGCCTTTTCAAAAGGTGCCACTTGTTTTCTCAATTGTTTTTGATTTTCTAATAGTTGGGGCATAGTATTTATTCCCTTCATCATTAATTACAACTAATTATAATGAAAGGATATTCCCCCATGAAGACATACCTGTCATGCTCGAAACATGATAAATGTCATGTATCGTCGAATTGAGTTTTAAATTAGTGGTTGATTTCCGCTCCAGGATGCTCGCTTTCCGCGGGGCGGGCGGTGAGCCTCCTCGGCGCAATAGCGCCTGTGGGGTCTCACCTGTCCCGCTGCTCTCGCAGGAGTCTCGCACCTTCCGCTCCAATCAACTTCTCATATAACCTATTTAATAACAACAATCTTTTTAGAAAACAGCCTAAATAAAATACCATTAGCCTAAACACTAATGGTATTTCTGTTTATTAAATTTTCCTCTAGTTAGACAGACCATTAACGATTTGTGTTAGTCCCTCTTTGATTGAGGTTACTGGTCGACCTAGGAGTTTTTCGAAATCATTGCTCTCGATTGCCAGTGTGTCTTCTCGAATGCTTTTTTGGATATCAACTAGTAATGGAAGCAGGAATTCTGGAACGCCGGCACCTTTCATAATTTCCGCATAAGCAGCATCATCAACCTGTTTTACAGGAACTTCTTTACCCAATACATTAGCGAGGACAGATACAAGTTCTTCCTGTGTCAATAGCTTGCCGGAAAGCTCGTAGATCATATTTTCATGCCCATTACCAGAAAGGACAGCTGCTGCGGCCTCTGCATAATCTTGTTGAAGTGCCCAGCCTACTTTGCCATTTCCAGCTGATGTCACCCAAGGAGCTCCTGCTAGCACTCCCTGGATGCTTGGAATTTCATTCTCTAAATACCAATTGTTGCGTAGGAAGGCGTAGGGAATCCCTGTTTTCAAGATCGCCTTTTCTGTTGCTTGATGCGTTGGTGCGAATAAGTTATTGCTTTCCATTGCATTCACAATACTGGTATACGCAATAAATTTCACTCCAGCCCGCTCTGCCGCAGCGACTGCATTGGCATGCTGACGAATTCTTGTTTCATTGTCTCCATCAGCAGAAATAATTAAGATACGATCGATACCTGCAAAAGCCGAATCCAAAGTTTCCGGCTTGTCAAAATCCCCCTGACGAACTTCTACTCCACTATTCTGTAATGCTTCCGCTTTCTCTGGGTTTCGGACACTGACAGCCAGCTGTTCTGCAGGTACAGTTTTCAGTAATGCCTCTACAATTTTACTACCTAATTTACCTGTTGCTCCTGTTACTAACATTTTCATTGTTTTTTCCTCCAATATATTTTTTATCATAAGATGTAATTGAATTGATTACCTGTAATCATCATAATTACAATCGATTTATTTGTCAACACAAATATCCCATTTTGTATTTTGAGTATATTTAGCTATAATACACTTGTAATCGAATTAATTACATGATAAAAATAAGTCGATACTCTTATAGATAGACGATAGGAAGGTGACCAAAAATGTCGATTAGCAGCCGATTTTCAGTTGGAATTCATATATTAGCACTTCTTGAGGTTAATAAAGGAGGGGTAAATACATCAGAGTTTATCGCAGGAAGTGTAAATACAAACCCTGCCGTGATTAGAAAGATTATGGGTATGTTAAAAAATGCAGGTTTAGTAAATGTACGACCTGGTATTGCCGGAGCCGAACTTGCCAAGGGTCTATCTAAAATTTCATTATTTGATGTCTACAAGGCCGTAAATGTGGTGCAGGAAAAAGAGCTGTTTAGCAAACATGACAATCCTAATCCAGCTTGTCCCGTCGGAAGGAATATTCAAAATGCAATAGAACCATTATTTTCAATGGCTCAATCCGCACTGGAGAAGGCTCTTGGAAATGTGACCATCGAAGATGTTGTAAAAGATATTATCGAAAAAGAGCAACTAAAAAGTAATGAATGCAACCATTAATATGATCTTTCTTACCAGACATCCCATTAAGCTTGAGATGTCTGTGGGTGTTTAAACACTAAAGGCAATGACACGTTCGTAAGATTCTTTATGAACAAAACATTACTTGATTGATCATTCTCTTTATAGAAACTTGCATCAGAATCATCCGGATGAAAATGGAAGACTACTTTTTTTATCCGCTCATCAGCAATTTTCCCTAAAATATCTTTCATTCTTATTGCTTGACGACTAACAACATCAAAGAGATGTAAAACATCAGCCTCCATTTTGAATATAACTACAGCTTGCTCCTCTTCTAAATAATAAAGATCGTGCGGAAATACCATGATGCTGTAAAACATTAGGAGCTCTTCTGTTCCAACGGTTCCAAACATCTTTGAAATCGGTACTCGATTAGCAGCTAATGAATAAATAAAAGCTAAGTCCTCAGGTTTTCTTCCGTCCAATTTTCTCAAATATGAAGGTGCAGATAAACCAACATGATAATCCATTGAATATTGAACTTCCTGAATAGTTTGAAACCCAAATTTCGGATAAAAATCCAAAACAGATTGATTGGCAAACAAATAAAATATGTCAACATGTTGGAAATCCGCTAACACCTTTTCCATCAATCTTCTAGAAAGACCTATGTTCCGGTAGTCAGGATGGGTCATGACGGTTCCAATTTGAACCGCTATCTTCCTCTCGTTATGAATCACTAAAGTAATCAGGTTAACAGAAACATTGGCAACTATTTTATCTTGATGAACAAAAGAGTAGGGCTGATATTTTTCCGTCCAATAACCTTGTTTAAACCATGTTTCAAACTCAATGCCAAAAATGCTTTCTGCCAGTTGATTAAAGCTTTTCCTTAAAAGAACATGGTCCTGATACCCTTTTAAAAAGATAATATCTTGCATAATATCCCACCTTCGATTAATCTAATAAACAGGTGTATCCCCTAATTTAAAAACAATTACAGGAATAAAATTGCATTTTAATGGATAAAATTCGTCTAAACAAAATTAAAATAAAATGCAGTGTTAAAAGCGAATGATGATTTTTTATAACCGTTGATTGGAGCGCCCTTCGCTACAATCAACCAAGTTTAACAAAGCAAAAAAATTCTTTTACCAGCTTTTTATTAAGGATAAATTAAGTAAATCAGTGTACAATAACTAGGTTAAATATTATTAATTCGCTAATGTAACAACTCTAACATGAGAATACACCCCTAGTGCTGCGGCTTTAGATAATGAAAGGGGAGAATTTATGAAGAAATTTAAGGATTTATATCAAAACATGCAAAAACAGCCTTTAATGCTGGCATTGACCTTATTAATTGTTTTTCCACCGATTGGCATTTTCTATATGTTAGTCCTTGGTGGGAAGGAATTCTATCGAACTTTAAAATCCAGAAAAGGAATTCCATTTGATAGTATTACTGTATTATTTTTAATCATGTTTTTATCAAGTATCGGAGCAGCCATTCAGCAGCTGCAATGGAGTTTCTTAGCCATTTCACTCTCCATTGTTGGTTTTTACGGAGTTTATCTTTTTACAATAACTCAAAATAAAGTGACTCAGTTAAAATCTTTTAGCTGGATCATCATTTTTGGCGGGGCCTATCAATATATATTCGGGCTGCTCAATCAGTTCCTTTTTCGGGAAGGATGGACAAACTCAATCATTGGATATTTAACAGGCAGCCAATTATTAGGATTTTTAAGTCATGAACGTTTGTACGGTTCAGCGTATAACCCTAATTATTCCGCCTTTTTATTAGTGTTTGGGTTAGGATTTCTCTTTGCCGAGCTATTAAAGGTCATCAGAATGAAAACCTATAAATTATTGATCCTTTATATCCCATTACTTTCCTTTATGGTTGCCGGAATAAATGCAACAGGATCGCGTTCAGGATTTGGGGCCATGATTTTCTTATTTGGAATCTTTCTCTTTAGATTAAGCTGGAAAATTACGATTGCGATTGCAACGCTTGTCCTGCTAAATGGGTTTTGGCTTTATCACTACATTCCAAGAAGCTTTGACATTTTTACAAACTTTTCAACCCGTGTTTATATTTGGAAAAACAGTATTCAATTGATCCTGGAGTATCCACAATTTGGATTAACGCCGCTTGGTTTTCCTGATAAGTATTTCTACCATACCGGACATCAGGCTGCCCATGCCCATAACATCTTTTTGGCCATTTTTGCCGATTTTGGGATTATTGCCGGGTTCGTTTTTATTGGATTAACAGTAGCAATTATGTTTAATTTCATTAAATTGCTTAAATATAACCGCAGCAAAACTTTATTTGATTGGTTCTTATTTTCAATGCCAATCCTTGGTTTAACCGGTATTTTAGACTTTCCGTTATCCTCACCACAGATTGCCCTTCCTGCGCTTATTTTAGTCAGTATGTGGCAGCAATACATCGGGCGGACCAATCATTCGTTTAAACATTGGCATGCATTGCTTCGTCAAAAGAAAGTACCAGACCCTAGCTAATATTAGCATAGGGGACTGGTACTTTTTTTGCAAAGAGAAATTTAAAAATTCTAAAAAATGTCACGATTGTTATCCTTTTTAGCATGGGGGTAGGCATATACTAAAGTTGAGAGGGAGGTGAAGAACATGTCATTGGCTGATTTTGATGATATTTATCAGATTTGTAATCATTGGGATGAAGTGAAAGACGGAGCGGAAGCGAAAAAAATGAAGCTGGATTTGTCCTCTGGTGACTTTGGTTCACCGACAAGCCGATGGTGGGAAAGTCTTGAAGAAGAAATTTTACTTGAAGAACAGGAACGTGAGACAGTCCATACTTAAAAAAATTAAATGAAAATGGCAGGTAATCCAATGAGTTTACATCGTGTATATGTAAAATGAATTCCCCTATGTTTGTCCAAATCTTGAAGAAACAAGGGGGAAATTTCATCTAGTCATGACTTTAGAAAGGTTTCAATAAATCCAAGCTGTTCTTCTGTATCTAATCCAGGTGCATGCCCTAATCCTTTTAATTCATGAAGGATAAAATTAGGGCCGCGCTTGGCCATATCTGCTACGGTGTCTAATGGTAAAATTCCTGATATTTCGCCCCTTATTATCATTACCTTCGCAATAATTTGATCCCATTGCTCCCACAATGCTAAATCATTCACTTGTAAAAATTGCTTCACAATATTCGGATCATAGTTTGGAGTTAATTGACCATTGTCCATTCTACGGGATGAATTTTGAGCAAATTGCATCCATTGTTCATCCTCTGTAAATCCTAGTGCCGGATAGATTTGTTGAAAATAGTTTTTTAATTGAGCCATGGTCTCAAATTTCGGTGGATTTGCCGTGTAGGTCAAGATGGCTTGAAGCGCTTCATTTGAAGCACTTGTGCTGTTCCTCATAGCCTCTTCTGAAGGACAGGCGCCAATATCATTTAGGACAAGATGGGTAATTCTCCCTTTTAAGCTTCCTCCTGCTGCCCGAATTCCTATTGCTCCCCCCATTGATGTACCGACCCATCTAACTTGATCAATCGCTAATTCATTCAGTAAACCAACAATTTGCTGTTCGTAAAAATGAAAACAATATTCCTCTTCCGGATTCGTGCTCCATTGACTTAAACCTCTTCCAAAGATATCGGGGCAAATGACATGATAGGACATTGAAAGAAGGTCTGCTAAAATATCAAAATCTCGGCCGTTTCTCGTTAACCCATGCACACATATGACGGTCGGATTTGAGGGCTCGCCCCATTCTGAAAAATGAATTTCCTTCCCCTCGATCACCATAAACTTGGACTTTCGCTTGGACATGTTATCTCCTCCATTTTTTACCTGTTTATTGAAAAAACACTTGATTTGTTCAATCAAGTGTTTGATTCACGATTCTTATGAAGTCAATTCCTAACATTATTTTAAAAATGCGCCCAACGCTACAATCGCATTCCGTAATGCCTGCTCATAGGCTTTATCTTTGCCGATTACGGTCCGAAAATCAGCGACATCCTGCACGGTAGACCGCCCTTCGATTTCATAACCATTGTCAAAGATTAACAAACAAATGGTTGATTTATCGCTCATGCGATGAAATTTCTTCTCCACAATCATTCGCTCCAATTGGGAGCGCTTATCTTCCTTAATTTCAATCAAACGAGAATGAGGGATTACGATATGGTCATATATGTGGTTATTTTTACAAGTAACAAATAGGTTTTTTTGCCCCTTATATTCGACATGGTTAATCTCGCCACATTTTGGACAAATGCTATCAATAAACATTTAAGATCGCCCTCCTTTTAAAAAATAATATGTACCGTTCCATCGATAAATTCGATGATGATCAGCAAATTTCCTGCCGGATTGATTTAATTATTTTTTAGGAATAAAAAGGCTGAACCCTATGAATCCCAGGATTCCAGCCTTTTTTGGACTTCTTTATAAAGAAATATAATGCCTATTTTTATCCATTACAATCGCTGCTACTTGTTGAATATTAAGGGGGGTCGCGAAGGATTCCATTTTAGAGGTATCCGACCAGGATTTTGCATTTCCCGCCCATGTGTTGGTTGTGCCGCAAAAGGTGACTAAGTCTCCATGGCGGACAAAGGTATTAGCCCATTCCAAGATATTCTCTGGTTGATCGCCGTTAAGAAAATCAGAAATGGCCATCTCTAATTGTTGGGTAATCGTTTCCTCCACATCGGGATTGCCAATCATGGTTGCAAGCCTTCCCTTAATTAATCCATTCACACCATCACCATTAAAGAACATCGTCACCGGAACCCCATAACGTTGAAAGTACACTGCTGTTATAAATGCTGAAAAATAGGTTGGATAAGCAGCTGTCTCAAAAACTGAATAGCCGCTTCTTTCTTTCTCTGGGCCAGAAGATACATATATTAGAAGCGGCTGCTGACTTTGAGCAGGATAAGAGTAACTCACTGATTTCCCTCCCGAATGTAAGCGTCCATTTATTTTATGTGATTAGAGGAAAATGGGTGTATAACATGAGGTTCTAACATGAAGGCCATTGCGTTTATGTATAGTGCCATGGAATGTCAACTATACCTATTGGGATTTTTTCTATTTGAATTCATCTCCAATTAGAATAGCTGGTTTTCCAATTGGATAATATTCAATTTCCTCACATTCTCTTATTCTATCTTCGTTAAAACAATTTCGACCGTCAAAAATAATAGGATATTTCATTTTTTTGACGAGGCTGGATAGATCCAACAATTTAAACTCCTTCCATTCTGTAATAATAAAGACAGCATCGGCATTCAAAACTGCATCCAACACAGAGCTGGCATAATAGATGGTATCACCAATAATTTTTTTTGCTTGTTCGATGCCTATCGGGTCATACGCTTTAACTTCTGCTCCCAGACTTATTAATGATTGTACGATAGTAAGTGAAGGCGCTTCCCTCATATCGTCCGTTTCCGGCTTGAAGGAAAGACCTAGCAGCGCGATTGTTTTGCCCTTTAAATCACCAAAACGCTTTAACGCTTTTGTAACTAGGAGCAGTTTCTGATTGTCATTAATCGCGATTGTTTCTCTAAGTATGGAGAAATCCACCCCATTTTGGGATGCACTATGGAGAAATGCTTTTACATCCTTAGGAAAACATGAGCCACCAAAACCAATTCCCGCCTGCAAAAATGCGTTTCCAATCCGATTATCATTTCCCATGCCCATTGCGACATCCTTAACATCCGCCCCTACCGCTTCGCATAAATTCGCAATTTCATTAATAAAGCTGATTTTTGTCGCCAGAAAAGCATTGGAAGCATATTTGATCATTTCTGCACTTCTTAAGCTTGTGAACAGGATTGGAACCTGTAGAGGAAGATACATATCCCGTACTTTTTCTGCTGCTTTCCTATCCTCATAGCCAATAATGATCCTATCCGCATGCATGGTATCTTGAATAGCAGATCCCTGTCTAAGAAATTCAGGGTTTGAAATAATCTTGACCTTTGTCTTACCTTTATCTTTGAGAATTTGATGAATAGATTCATTTGTTCCAACCGGCACCGTACTTTTAATAACAACTATAGTTTCTTCTTTAAGGTGGACCGCTATATCCAACGCTGCCTGCATAAGGTAGGATAAGTCTGCTGCCCCATCCTCTCTTTGCGGTGTGCCAACAGCCATGATAATAATTTCGGCATTTTTTATTCCATCTTTATGTGAAGTGGTAAATAGCAGTCTTCCTTCTGCTGCATTTTTAATGAGTAATGCTTCAAGTCCTGGTTCGTAAATTGGAGAAATCCCCTTTTGTAAAATAGAAATTTTTTGCTCGTCTATATCGATGCATGTTACATGATGGCCTATTTCTGACAAACAAACGCCCGTAGATAGCCCGACATAGCCTGTACCTATAACAGCTATCTTCATATTAAGAAGACTCCTTCTCAATGATCTTAGGGCTTTCTTTCTTCAAAATTTCTATTAGGAAGGAGAGTAACTCTTCCCTTATTTCCTCCCGATTTAGAGCAAAGTCAATCGTTGCTTTAATAAAGCCGATTTTATCTCCAATGTCATACCGTCTCCCTGCAAAGGTATAGGCTAATACTGATTGCTGTTTATTCAATTCATTAATGGCATCAGTCAGCTGTAATTCATTTCCTTTTCCAATTGGAAGCCGTTCCAAAATATCAAAAATCTCCGGTTTTAAAACATATCTCCCCATTATGGCATATTGAGAGGGAGCTTCTTCTTTTTTTGGTTTTTCTACTAATGAATCAATATAGGAAAGATTTGATTCAATATTTGTCCATCTTGGTTTGATTATTCCGTATTTGTCTACTTCATCTTCGGGCACATGCTGGACCCCCACGATGGAGCAATTGTAATAATTGAATGCTTTGATAATCTGCAATAAACACGGAGTTTCCGAGAGTACAAGATCATCTCCCAGCAAAACAGCAAACGGCTCATTCCCAATAATATTCTTCGCGCAAAGAATAGCATGTCCCAGTCCTTTTGGTTCCTTCTGATGTACATAATAGATATTAGCTAAATTTGATATTTTCTGTATTTCCTCTAAAATTACTAGATTATTTTTTTTCAATAAAGTTTCTTCAAGCTCATAGGATTTATCAAAGTGCTCCTCGATTGCTCTTTTCCCCCTGCCAATGATGATAATAATTTCCTCTATCCCTGAAGCTACAGCTTCTTCTACGATATATTGAATCGTTGGCTTATCAACAATCGGGAGCATTTCCTTCGGCTGAGCTTTTGTAGCCGGCAAAAAACGAGTTCCGAGACCGGCAGCTGGAATGATAGCCTTTCGGATTTTCATACGCTTCCTCCTTTCTTGTAGTTCATAATTCTTTATATGCAAGGGGACAGCCCCCTGTCACATTAGATACCTAGAAAAAGAGGCGAATAACCGAAAATGGCATAAATAGGCTAAATATTGATTTAAAGAAAAAAACTCCTTTACCTGATAAGAGGTAAAGGAGTTATCCATGACTATCATGCAATGGCCGATAAATTTTTTTCTTGAATTTGTCTACTAGTTCGGGAAGATTCTTTTTCCTTCGTCTTAATAACGTACTGACAATCGCCTTCCTTTCCTCAGAAGAAACCATCCAGTCATCGGGGATTAGTGCAACAATTTCTTCTATTAATAGGATTGGGATCATCTGAATCAGTTCTAGTTGCTCGTTAAATTCCTTCTCGTCAGTGACAAAACGGGCCATTACTTGGTGTGTATGACTCTTGATCATATCGACTGGAAGTTTTTCCAAATCAGATGGTTTCCAATTATATGAACCGAAGACTTCTGCATGGTCAATGATCCATAAATGATAAAAATTTGGTGTTTCTTCGTGTAAGAGAATGTTTTTGCGGGTCCGATCGTGATTATTAAGCCAATAATCAAATACAATAACTCCAGCAAGCGATGGACGATTGATAATCTGTGGCTCAGCGACCTGGTGGCCATCCATACAATCTGGGATATACAGTGATGCAAATTGTTTTTGGGTAATCGTTAAATGTTCTATATCGGGGATCTGCGAAGAAAATTCGGGTGGAATTTCTACCAATTTAGCAAATGGAATAGGGAGCCCAAGATAGCGTCCTAAGCAATACGCAACCCATTCATTTGCCAGGGATTTTTCAAAGCCGGATTGTAAATATTTCACCACATAGTCTTGTCCATCGTCAAAAGTAATAAGGTGCGCATTCGATTTTCCTTCCAACTTTTTACGGTACGAAACAGGCTGAATCATGGCCCCATCACCGTATTAATATCCCCGTTTTCTTTCTGGTGAAATTTTTTTAACAAGTTGATATAAATATCTGCTACCATTTCAATAGCAAAGGTTTGCTGCACATGATCAATGGCTGCCTTTGACATTTGTTGATGAAGATCTCGATCATCCAAAATATTATATAACTGCTTTACCGCATCCTGAACATTTTGCCCATAATAGAGTAAACCGGTCTTGCCCTGAATAACCAATTCTGACATTGGCATGATATTCGATGCCACAACTGGAACACCACATATCATGGATTCAATAAAGGTATTGCCGAATGACTCTGATCTTGCTGTGGAAAGAGTGCAGCCGCCTGATTGGAGAATTTTCGCGTAAACTTGGGGCATTTCCTGATAGGGGATAACCGGAAACCATTTAACGATATCTGTAAGATTCTCCTCTCGCCATTTGGCTTCAAATTCTTCCCTTTGCACACTTTGTGCTCCGCCAATTACCCAAATTTCTATATCGTCGCGTTCACTTTTAATCTTTTTGGCTATCTCCAGCAGCATCGGCCAATTTTTCCGTTTATCTAATCGCCCGATCCATCCTATAATTTTTTTATCTTTCGGTATTGCAGGTGTACTGTTGAAATCAATTTCCTTGCTCGATAATGCTCGGAAAAAGGATGTATCAATCCCATTGTAAATGACATGGATGGGAATATCATTAGTCAATATCGACACTAACCGTTTTTGATACTCTGAAGGAACGATGATTAATTCTGGTTGGATATTTCGAAATGATTTTAAATGATTACTAAGCTTTATGAGCTCTGGTGTACGAGCTTCCACAAGGACGGGGCCTTGGTATTTCGCTTTTCTTAACCATTTGTAGGCATTCCCTGTATCTACAACAATAATGGCATCATAAGAGTTATTCTTAATAATGTTAATAATCTCCTGTTCATCCTTCGTCAAATAAACGGTAGCCACATCCTTCATAATGTGAAGTCCGCCATGATCTGTTGTATACAGAAATTCTGTATCAATTCCATGTTGTTTGAAATAATTCGCGCGATTCCTCCAGCCGGCGTTTACACCGCCAACAGTGAGCAGTCGCCAAATTACTAGTACTTTCATATTAGTCTCCCCTCGTTATTGTTGTGCACCACCTCTCAGGTCTCTTTCTTTATTGTTAAAATGCCTCTTATTTAACCATGGTGATGATGATGGCTTTTCATCCTGTTTTCGCTGATCCATCTTGTCACTTTGCTGCACTTTTACATACTTGCTTTCACGTCTTCTCTCACTGCTAGAATGATCGCGACTATAGCGATTATTTTGGTTTTGAAGACCCCAATACTTTTCCATTTCATTTAAAGTATGAAGATCATATCCTTGTTCAAGCATCATGTTGTTCCATTCTTCTTTAAATACCTTGCTCACTAAGGCCTCTAGCATAACACCATATTTTCCCTCATCGTTTGTTGTTAACAACTTATTGCTTACATCTTTCAAAGTATTATTATCCGTTTTTTGTGAAAGGAGGATTTGAAGAATTTGACGAGATTGCTCTTCCATATGGATATAATGCATCCATTCATTATATAAATCAGGAACAAGTGCTTGTACATGCGATAAAAACAATGCTTTATTTTTTTCTCCAAGTGAAGTTAAAAGCTTTCGTGGATAGGGATATACACGATCACGCCAAACTGTTCTCGCCACATCAATTACTTTCAAGTTTCCATCCGGTTGTAAGAAAATTTGCCTTTTATGATGGTCAATCCTTTCAAACCCGATTTCTTTAAACGTTACTAACATCTGAATCAATTTGGCGGATAGCTCTTGTGTTAAGGTCTGCGATTGCAGGTATTCACGGAGGTCAACCCCTTTTACCATTTCCATTGCAATATACCTTTGCCCTTTTGCATAAACGCGTGGAAGCAAATTTGTTTGTTGTCCTAGCGATAAGGCGTAATATTCTCGTTCACAATCCTCTGAATTGCCAAATACTTTCACACAAATGTCATCCGAAACTTGGAAAACGGCTCCTTGGCGCCCTTTACCAATCATGACCATCGGAGAGTTATTAATAACCTCTACATCAGCTTCCATCAGATTCCGAACTTGTATGTTTTTTATCCATCCTTCCAATTGGTAAATGTTCAATTTTTTATTAATCATTGTGTTCACTCCTTTCGTAAAGTATTTATTAACTAGCTGCAATTACTGAATAGAATTATAGAAAATTATCTTTTATATTAGTTAATTCATACATTTTAAAAATGATAGGGCAGTGGTTTATAAAATTAAAAAAATTGTCCAGTGAAAGCTAAAAACCCCACGGCTTTAGCCCTGGGGTACAATTCTCAACTACTAGTCTAAAATTAAGCCACTGATTGCTCTAAATTACGTTCCTCGTTTTTATTTGAATAATAACTATGCAAAATCATGCCAAGAACAACGATTAAAATCCCACACCAAGCTAAAGGAGATGGAATAGGCGCGGACAAAAATAATAGTTCACCCGCTAATGTAAACAGGACTTCCATCGATTGTGTAGATTCTACAGAAGCTAATTTTTGCATATTTCCCCGGGCCATATCTGTTGCTTTGAAAAAAAGAACAGTGGCAACAACTCCGGAAAAAAGGGCGACCAATAATGATTGGAAAATCTGGCCATTACTAGGAAGCCCTACGGTATAAAAACCATAAATGGACAATATAAACCAAAATGGAAGGCTTGCAAGCGTCATCCCTAGCACTCGTTCGAAAGTATCCAACCGTCCTTCACAAACCTCCATCATTTTACGATTTCCCAATGGATATGCAAAGGATGCAATCAGAACGGGGACAACTCCCAGTAATACATTTTCCAAGGAAAGGCGATTGGCATGTTCAATTTGCATGAAAATAATTCCCAAGAGAATAATCAGTGACATTAACAGACCTCTAAGTGGAATTTTTCCCCTTGTCTGTATGGGGCCTTTTTTTGTATTTACCGTTTCAAAAAATAATGGCGCAAGTAATGTACCTGAGACGATCGTAATTTGCCATGTTCCTGCAATAAGCCAACCAGGCGAATACACGGATGCAAAACATAAGGGAGCGTAGAACAGGCCAAAGCCGACAGAACTCCATAATAACCATCTTCCAGGCTTATTTCTCATCTCATATAAGAGTGGACGGAGTTTTTTTCTCATTAGTACGATACACAATAGAAATGGCGTCATAAAGATATACCTCAGGGCTGCACTCCAAATCCAACTGCCGCCGGAAAGCTGCATAGATGTATTGAGAATAAATGTAAAAGCAAAAAAGAAGGAAGCACAAATGCCGATAAAAATAGGTTTCAACTGAACTCTCCCCTAATCCCTAGTTTCGTAAAACCAATATATCGCAAATTGGATTTATATACAAAGATTATTTATGTTGTATAACTAAATAAATAAGTCCAGCAGAAATAACAACATTTATAAAAGAATTCCAAAAAAAATCCGGCTCCAGTAGAATTGGTGCCGGACACTTTGTTCTATTGCAGATGGAATCCCTTGCTTTCGACGAATTCCCTCATGTGAGCTCTTCTTTTATTTTTCATAAAATGGGCCATGGATTCAGTCCAGTTCGTTTGTTTGTTATTGGTAGAACGATGTTGATAATAGGTGTTCATTGTTTGATCATACTCATCAAGCAAACTCTCGTATTTCTCCACAGTATATTGATTTTCATGGAGGATAGCATCTAACGGAAGTCTTGGTTTCACCTCGTTCCTTTCGGCGGGAACCCCCAAGCATAATCCAAATAGAGGAAACACTTTGTCAGGAAGACCAACAAGCTTGCCAATGGGATCGGGATTATTTCGTACACCGCCAATATAGCAGCCGCCATAACCAAGTGATTCTGCTGCTGTGATGACATTTTGGGCAATCAGGGCGGTATCAATAATCGCAACCATAAAATTTTCTAAATTATCGTGCTCGATAACAATTCCATTCTTCTTACCAGCCACTTCCAGGCGTTTTAAATCCGCACAAAATATGAAGAAATCGGAAGCGTCACTGATATGTCCATTTTTAGCGAGATCAGCGATTTGATCCTTTTTTTCCTTATCCTTAACATGAATGATGGAATATGCCTGGACAAAATGAGAGGAAGCCGCGCCTTGTCCTGATCGAAGTATTTCCATCAGATGTTCTTTTGGGATTGGTTCCCCTGAATATTTGCGAACAGAGACATGGTTTTGCATCACGTTAATTGTTTCCGAAACTGACTTTTTACTTTTCAATTGAAATCATCCTTTTTCATCTACTCAGTTTTATTATAACTTATTATAAAAGGATGATTCTCTTTTACTTGTTCAAAGTGTTTCATTTATGAGGTAGTGTCCCAATCATAAAAAAATTACACCATTTTCTAGACAGATTATTAGGAGAGACAGATACCTATTTTTATTTTCTGGTATTTATCCCTAGAACTATTTTCTTTATAAATTAATAATTTATATTAACCTACTTATTGGAGTGATAAATATGCCGCCTAAACATCCTAAAGATCCTAAAGATCCTAAAGACCCTAAACATCCTAAACACCCTAAACATCCTAAACACCCTAAACCCTCAAAGAATCTCATAAGAAATCCAAATGTATATGGAATTGGAAAATTGATTCCTTTTTCTGAATGGTTTAAAAAACAAAGAGCAAATAATGTAACTGGAGAAACTGGTTCAACTGGAGTAACTGGAGAAACTGGTTCAACCGGAGAAATTGGAGAAACTGGTTTAATCGGACTAACTGGGATTACTGGGGTAACTGGGGTAACCGGGGTTACCGGACAAAATGGAGAAACTGAAGTAACTGGGACAACAAATAAAACAGACACGACTAGGTTATCAGAATCAGACTTAGATGTTTCTCAAAGTGATCAAGAATTAATTAACTGGGTGAAAGAATTGTACAAACATTACATTGACCCAAAAAATTAATACTTCCAAACCTTGTCTGCACTTTAGCAGGATGCAGGTATTTTTATACGGAGGATATGATGATTTCACTTAGTTTGTGTATGATTGTGAAAAATGAAGAAAATACCCTTGAGCAATGTTTGGCATCCGTAAAAGATGTTGTTGACGAAATTATTATTGTAGATACAGGCTCCACTGACCGGACTCTAGAAATTGCCCAAAGGTATACAAGTAATATCCACCATTTTCAATGGGTTGATGATTTTTCTGCCGCTCGGAATTTTGCATTTCAACAAGCGAATGAAGATTATATTTTAACGATGGATGCGGACGACATATTTTGTTATGAGGATAGAGATAAATTATTTCAATTAAAAAAAACTCTCCCATCATCCATAGATGGAGTTACAATGAAATACCTCGCTGCATTTGATGAGTCGGGTAATGTTATGGTAAGTCTAAGACAGATGAGGCTTGTAAAACGCGAAAAACAATTTAAATGGCATGGGGCAGTCCATGAATGCCTTGATGTATGCGGAAATATTATTCATAGTGACATATCGGTTACCCATAAAAGAAAGCATCAAAATCTTGAAAGAAACTTACTTATTTATGAAGGTCGATTAAAAAAGGGGATTCCCTTTACTCCACGGGATTTATTTTACTATGCAAATGAACTATATGATCACGAAAACTATAAAAAAGCAATTCCTATCTATTTGGAATTTTTAAACACTAAAAATCATTGGATTGAAGATGAAAGAACGGCTTATGGTAAAATCGCCGATTGCTATGGACAGCTGGCTGATATTGAGAATGCGATTCGATACGCTTTAAAATCGTTTCAATTTGGACCTCCAAGCCCTGAAGACTGTTGTCGCATCGGATTTTTCTTTCTACAAAATGGCGACCCGAAAGCTGCACTCCACTGGTTCAAATTTGCCACAATTCTCCCCGAAGTAGACAACGGCGGGATTAGACACCACGGCTGTTCAACATGGATCCCACACTTACAACTATGTATTTGTTATTCTAGATTAAAAGAAATCAATGAAGCGTACAAACATATAGTTTTTGCCCACTCCTTTTATCCAAACCATGAATTAATTGTAAAAAATAAATCCGTACTGGAATCTCTTTTAAAAGAAAACTCCTCTAGTTAATTCCGAGGAGTTTTCTTTACTTACTTTTATAATATAAACCTGATTTATTGGAATTTACCTTTTCATTAAAAATATTTTAAAAATCACTATCCATATTCGAAATTATCCTAGTCTATTTCTATTAAAAACAAACCCTACTCGCAGAATGATTCAATAGAGTTAATTTGGAATGATTGTAGATTAATGGATGCTGCTCTTGAGGGCTCATAACCCAGACGGAAGACAATATCCTAAGAATTAGAGTTTATTTCCAAATACATCAGGAGTTTATATTAACTGTTTATACTTATATTATTCCTAAGTTGTCTACTTAACTATTTTAAACACTACTTTATTAGAGCTACCACCAAACTCCTTATTTAGTAGGGTCTTTGCACTTACTCAGATTGGACTTTCATCAATTAGGAATTAACGGCTTGCTTGGCACACACAAAACAATGACCATCTCTAAATGAGATGGTCATTTCAGATTGTAGACAAAAGGCATCCGAATGTGTCCATTCGGATGCCTTTTTGTTGGACTTTTGCTCGTAAGAGCAAAACTTAGACTTATCTTATTCATATATTTACCCCATTACCGGACTTTTCCATGTCCAGCTGGCCATCTTTTTCAAATTCATGGCAGCAAAAGTAAGCATCGCTTGCATAGACAATTTTTTTAGACCTCTTAAGGTTGTCCATCGCATTCCATGCTTTTCCTTAGCATCCGCAAAGACACGCTCAATCGTTTCTTTACGTCTTGCATATATAGTTTTATTTTCTTCTGTATGACGAAGATGGTCGGCTTCTTCTAAATAGTTTTCCCACACATGTCGTTGAATTAGTTTTTTATGTTCTTTACTCTGTGTACACTGTGATAATAATGGGCAATTTTTACACTCAATGGGGTTAGAGAAGTATTGTCGATAACCTTCCTTTGTCGTTGTTGCATATTTTAATATTTGTCCTTTCGGACAGATATAACAATCATAGTATTCATCATAAACATATTCATGCTTTCTTAAGAAGCCATCCTTCGTACGAGGGCGAGTGTAAGGTAATGCAGGCGTTATATCATTTTCAAATAAGTATTGGGCAATGGCAGGCGTTTTATATCCAGCATCAGCAGCAACAGCCTCAGGTTTCCCGTGTTTTTCAATGACCTTTTCTAGAAGTGGTTCAAAAATAACGCTATCGTGTATATTCCCTGGTGTAACAATCGTACCCAGAACAAAACCATTTCGATCAGCAGCTGTATGGAATGAGTAAGCAAACTGTTTAGTACGCTCGTCCTTTACGTAATAACCACTTTCTGGGTCCGTGGTGCTTTCTTTAATTTCTTTCTTTTCTTCCTTTTCAAATTTATCTGGAGGAAATGGCTTTTTCCCGTGATCTTCGCGGTCACTATTAATCTCCTCTTGTAATCGCGCTTCATATGCTTTGGTTTCTTTTCGAACGACTTTCTTCTCAATTTTACGCTTATTTGCACTTGCTTTAACATGTGTGGAATCAATAAAAACGTGATCACTGCTTATTAATTTTTTATCAGAAGCTTCCTTCAAAATACGATAGAAAATCTGCTCAAACAAATCAGTGTTCTTGAAACGTCTTTCGTAATTTTTACCGAAGGTTGAGAAATGTGGTACTTTATCATAAAATCCAAAGCCTAAAAACCAACGATAAGCAATATTTGTGTCGATTTCCTCTATAGTTTTACGCATAGAGCGAATACCGAAGGTATATTGGATAAACGCCATCTTAATCAATACTACAGGGTCAATACTCGGACGACCTCGATCAGATGAATACATATCTTGTACAAGTGAATAGATAAATGAGAAATCTATGGCAGCTTCTATTTTGCGAACCAAATGGTTCGCAGGTACAAGTTGTTCTAAAGCTATCATTTCTATTTGGTCACGATTCATCTGTGTATTTTTTGAAAGCATAGTATCCACCTCATTAAAATCTTCATATATCAATTATACAAAAAAGACTGCCGGCAGACCCGATTTTTCTCGGATTTGTCGACAGTCTGCAATGACCATCTCTAAATGAGATGGTCATTTATATGTTCAGATAGATAAATTGTAAAAAAAACTCATTTGCTTATTCCAGGAATGTTGAATTTGACTGTTTGAAGGGATTAATGTACTTGTTCTGCAGCTTTGTGCTGCTTCCGTATTTATTGCGTGCCTTGCTTTTTATTTTCTCGCCATTAACAAAATAGTCATAACTCCATGGTTCATTCGATGCTACATCACGCCCAGCTTGCTTCACTTCTTCCAGATAAGTATCTTTTATTTGATAAGCAGGGTGAGTTTGATCTGGTAGATACCATTTTAAGACAGAGTCCAATCGATTACTGTCAAGACCGGAAAAATGGAAGAACCTTAACGGCTGTCCGTTTACAGTAAAGTTTCTATTGGAATCATATGCGAATCTTCTTTGTGGTAAATTCCAGCAGGCAACATTATAACCAGGGTGTTTAAACAAGTGAACATCAAAAAGGCAAAGTGATAGGTCCACCCATTTTTGATCCACAAACATGCCTTCATAAGTTTTTTCATAACAATATTTTTTAATTCGATACGCCCACCAGCGAAGAAAGCGCTCTGCTTCGTTCGATCTTCTGATCGCAAGAAAGCCGGTATTGCAAATACCATAAATAAGGGTGGTTAGTTCATTGTCTATGATGCCGTCGTCTTCCGTAATATGAGGGGTTACGAGAATAGGGTATTTGTCTAGTGCATGCATTGCCTCATCAAACGGTCCAAAGATTTTTATATCTGAATCGAGAAAGATGAATTTTTCCTCTTCCGGAAATTGATCAAATAAATGAAGAAAAAGCTTTGCTTTCACGGAAGTCACTGCCTCGAGGGCCTTGTATTTAAAAATTTGTTTATAAAAGTGTGTGAATCCTATATTTTTTGCTAAAATCACACGATCGAAATACGGGCAGCTGCTTGCCAAAGGGTGAATGTTTTCTTCCACTAAACAGACCACCACTTTTGAATTCGGCATGTGTGCTTTAGCGGATTTGGCCATTACGATCGCTTCGGGCAAGTACCGTGTGGTTGTGACATTACATATTATCATGTGATCCCTCCCTTGTTTGTAAAAAGTTGCTTTCGTAGTCATACCATTCGTGCCAATCATTCCTCAAGGGAAGCTGTAAGTACCTTGCAAAATTCAACAACAAACGGTTCAATCTTGTCTCCGGGTTGATAGATATCTTTCAGATAGAGGCTGCTATAGGTGAATTCATCATGGAGCGATGGGCCATTAGGGATGACAAGCTCAACTGATTTTTTTAGCTGTTTTTTTGCTGCCCTTTGAATTAGTTCTGCAAAAGAGCGAATGCTCATGGTATCAGGACCGGGAATATGGAGTAAAGGTACTTCGTGGCATTTAGAATAGCTATGTTCGATTACCTTACAAATATCCTGTACGGATATAAAATTCCTTGTTTGGTAACCCGGCGTACGTAAAACGATTTTTCCGGTGGTGATCGCCTCTTTGCAAAATGACAGCGGAACTAAGGTCCAGCGCTTGCATTGAGCTAGATCAGCAGGTATGCCAAAGAAATTGCTTGGCCGGATGACTAAGCCATTAATTTTATTTAAACGGGTGTACATCCGAACATAATCTTCCGCTTGCAAATGGCTTAATCCGTAATCGTTCATCGGGTAGGGGGACGATTGTTCATTGATAGTTCCTACAGGTGTTCCAAAAACATGAAAGGTGGATAAGTAAACGAAATATTTAATGCCGTTTTTCACGCAGAAGTCTAGTGCGGCCTTTGTTCCAGCCACGTTTTGAAAAATACTTTGATATGGGTTTGATTCACAAGCTACCTCATTGGCGGCAGCTGCATGAATAAATAGGTCAACTTGTTTGTTGATCAAAAGGTTTGCAAAATCTCCCGGACGATCGAGATCTAAGTGCAAATTTGCATCCGGTTGACGACTTGCTGTTACTATCTCCCAGTTTATTGATTGAAAATAACGGCAGGCAATACTGCCAAAATAACCATTGCTTCCGGAGATGATTGCTCGCATGCTGGTTGCACCTCAATTATGATCGATTGTGTCGTAATAACGAAACGGACTTGAGAAATGGTCAATTAACGGCAACTGCTGATCTCTTTTTGAAACGATAGGGTTTGGATCTGGCCATGGAATCGTAAGAGATTCCCAGTGTATTCCGGCATCATGTTGAGGAGAGTGCACACGTGTTGACATATAAACCATTATTGCCGGGCCGGTTTCTACATAAAACCCATGAGCTACTCCGGACGGAACGTATATGATCCTGGGTTTTTCAGAGTCCAACTGAAATATTTCATATTTACCGTAGGTAGGGGAACCGATTCTAAGGTCCGCCACCACATCCATCACTTTACCTTGGAGGCAATAAATTAATTTGATATTGTCCAAGGGCGGAACTTGAAAATGCAAGCCCCGTAAAACACGCTGATTTGATATCGAATAGTAACTTTCAACGAAGTTCGTTTCTAAACCGTTTTGTGCAAATTCCTGCTGATGGAAAGTCTTGATAAAACTGCCACGGTTGTCCGTGAAATGCAATGGAATTAACTGATAACAGCCAGAAATGCTTGTTTTCTGTACCTGCATCAAAACACCTCTTCTTCATAAGATACATTTATTAAGGTTGGCGGAAGGTAAAAGGGCTTACGAAATCTGATAGTGCTGGCAGACCATGATCCTTTTTAGAGAGAATGGGATTGTCATCCGGCCACGGGATCGAAAGAGAACTCCAGTGAATCCCGCTGTCGTGAGCAGGGGAGAAAACGGTGGTCATATGGCAAAGAACGATGGCTTGTTCACTCAATACATAAAAACCATGGGCTAAACCGTGTGGAATGTAGACCATATTGGCTTTATCTGATTCCAGTATGAAGGTACAATATTGGCCGTAAGTAGGGGAACCTTTCCTCACATCCACTACGACGTCCATAATCGTCCCCGAAACACAGCAAACCAATTTTGTATGTTCTTTTGGCGGCAGCTGAAAATGCAATCCTCTCAATACTCTTTTAGTCGAAATCGAGTAGTATTGTTCAGTAAAGTTATATTCAAGTTGATGTGCTTTAAAAAAAGAGGGAATCACCGTTTTGATGAAACTGCCTCGCTCATCCTTATCGTATGCCGGAATGATTTCATAACAATCCTCGATGCATGTTTTATTAATACGCATGGAGTCTCCCCCCTTTATATTAACTCAGAGAATTCTTCTATTTGCTTAAAACAAACTTCTCTGATGTCGCTTTTTTCATGGTACGCTCGAACCCAATCAATTACTTTTTCAATCGCTTGATCAATGGTCCATTTCGGGTACCATCCTAATTTTTCCTTTGCTTTCGAATAATCCAGTTTTAAATAACGAGCTTCGTGGGGATGATTCCTGCTGTCCACCTCGTAAAAAGCTTGTTCTCCCCATTTTTCGCAAATTCGTTTAACGATCCATTCAACAGGCTTCACATCATCCTCTCTCGGACCAAAATTCCAAGCTTCAGCATAAGCAGCTCCCTTTAGGTATAGCTGTTCAGCCAATAGCAGGTAACCATGGAGCGGTTCCAAGACGTGCTGCCAAGGACGGATAGACTTTGGATTGCGAATCACGATCTTTTTTCCATTTAAAAGCGCCTGTATACAATCAGGGATCAATCGCCCCGCCGCCCAGTCACCACCGCCTATTACATTGCCAGCTCTAGCGGTAGCTATACATACTCCGTGTTGGTGATAAGTGTTCGGGTTGAAAAAAGCTTTTCGGTAGGAATCTGTAATCAGCTCGCTGCACGCCTTGCTATTGGAATAGGGATCGTAACCGCCGAGCCGATCATTTTCCCTGTAGCCCCAATGCCATTCCTTATTCTCGTAACATTTATCCGTCGTTACGTTTACCAGTGCTTTGATCCTTTTTCCGTTGTTGACAGCCTTTCGGACTGCCTCCAAAAGATAGATCGTTCCCATCACGTTGATTTCATACGTTTCCGTCGGATTTTCATAAGAATGCCCCACAAGCGGCTGAGCAGCCATATGAAAGATAATATCAGGTTCAGTTTGTAAAATCGTTTCATACAATTGATCAAAATTGCGAATATCGCCATACACGGAATGAACTAAGTTTTCAATCGAGCATAAATGATACAAATTAGGTTCCGTTGGCGGATTTAAAGCGAAACCGGTAACTTTTGCACCCAGCTGATGCAACCATAAGCATAACCAAGAGCCTTTAAAGCCCGTATGTCCTGTGATAAGAACTTTTTTATTGCACCAGAAACTTTTATTCACTTTGATCATTCACCTTTTTCCAAGGTGCTTGATTGGAATTCCATAATTCAGATAAATAATTCTTATCCCGAAGAGTATCCATGGGGTGCCAAAAGCCTGGATGCTTGTACGCCACAAGCTGCTCATTCTTGGCCAGGGTTTCAAGCGGTTCTTTCTCCAATACCACGTCGTCACCGGTTATATAATCAAAAAAATCAGGTTGCATTACGAAAAAACCTCCATTTACCCATTGACCATCCCCTTTTGGTTTTTCTATAAATTCCGAAACCATACCGTTTTCTATGATATTTAAACTGCCAAATCGCCCTGTTGGTTGTACGGCGGTTACTGTCGCTATTTTTCCATGAGCACGATGAGTGTCCAATAATTGCTTAATATTAACATCAGCAAGACCGTCCCCGTAAGTCAGCATAAAAGGACTATTCCCGATATACTTCTGTACCCTCTTGATCCTACCAGCCGTCATCGTATGAAGGCCGGTATCTACAAGCGTGACATTCCAAGGCTCTACGTTATGCTGATGAATCGATATTTTTTGTTCTTGAAGATGAAACGTAACATCCGCATGGGACAAAAAATAATCGGAGAAGTATTTCTTGATTTGATCCCCTTTATATCCCAAACAGATGATAAAATCATGAAAACCATAGGATGAATATAGGTTCATGATATGCCATAATATAGGTTTATCACCAATTTCAATCATTGGCTTTGGTTTTAGTCTGGTTTCTTCGCTTATCCTTGTGCCGAATCCCCCCGCCAATATGACAACTTTCATAATTACCTCCCACCTGGGCATAAGAGACGCTATTTTAAGTTCCTCTAATCCCTTGCATGATTTTGAATAAATCTTGTTTAAACTTTTGCAGTTGAAACTCATTTTTGATAAATTGCAATCCATTTTCTCTGAGTCCCATCCACGTTTTCTCATCGGTATAACATTGAATAACTTTTTGGGCGAAATCGTCCGGATCAGCACCAATCAACACAGTATTTTCACTTAGTTCAAGCTGATCTGCTATTAAAGGAGTCACCACGCAAGGCAGGCCATGGGCGAGGCTTCCGATCAATTTCAGGGGGATTCCCGACGCATATCTTGTTGGAACAACAAATACTTTAGATCGTTCGTATACATCCCACAGGTCGTCCATTTTCCCGGCAACCACGATATTGTCGGAACCCAAATTCTTGATCGAACGAATATTATCTGAACCAGTACCCACAATCCATAACTTCGCGCCAAGAGCTTCATAAACTTTAGGAAAAATCTCGTTTACAAAATAGAGGATGGAATCTTCGTTAGGTGAAGGTGAATCAAGAAACGCTCCAACAAAAAGGATATCCATCCGGTCTTTAAAGGGCCTTGAGGTCGGGTTGGCATCCATCGAAAAACTGAGCATTTCAACCGGCTTTATCCCAAAGTTTTCTATTGTTTTTCTTTCCCGCTCGGATACAGCTACAACCATATCGGCTTTCCTCATTAAATCCAGTTCCCCTTGAATGATGGACTTAATCTTATCCTCGCTAAGGTTTTTTCCATACAATTTCCTTTTAAGAATTTCACGGGCTGGTGAGAAGGTTTCTGAATCATAGATCACTTTTTGTGAAGGATTGACTTTCCTGATCATATCAATGGTTTGACTCATATTGAGGGGCCGGCTGATCCAAATCACGTCATATCGATCCTTTTTTTTGAGAAAAAATTGCTTTAAGTTGTTCCTGTCAGGAGTTTTAATTTTTATTCCCTTCTGTTGTAAAAGATCAGTATGTGGTTGTATTTTCTTGGGATTTTGCAAGGGTAATAGAGATACCTCACACCCCATGTCGACAAGGCAATCCAAGACAAGATTGCTTCTAGGATAACCCCATCCTAATTCCGGTGCCGGAATACAATCATCTATGACCAACACCCTTATATTTTCAAATGAATTAAATCCCATGTAAAGAATTCCTCCTAACAATTAATTGATTGACGAACCTTTACTGGAAGAGGACAATGTTTGTTTTCTCATGGAAGTGCCCTTTAGTGTTAGGTTCATGCTTGTATATAGTATGATGAAGCCTTTAGAGAGGATATAATCTAAAAACCTATAAAATAAAATTGTGCTTTGGCTAAACCAAAAGCTTTTTTATAGAAATAGATACCCATCCATGCGTTAACTTCATTATCTGCATATGAATATTTAGGAGATGGACATGCAAATCGAGTGAATATCTTGAACACCCTGTAAAACTATTAATGTAAAGGATGATTCTTAATAGATGAAGATTATTGTATTATCAGGAGGATCGGGAAAAAGATTATGGCCGTTATCAAATGAATCAAGATCCAAACAGTTCCTGAAGATACTACTCAACCCTAAACATGAGCTGCAATCAATGGCTCAAAGGATGTGGACACAATTAAAGTCTGTTAAATTAGAAGATTCGTGTTTTATTGCATCCAGTAGAACACAAGTGGATATTATTCAAAATCAATTAGGTCCCAATATTCCTCTAATTATCGAACCAAGCCGCCGCGATACATTCCCTGCCATTGCTTTAGCCTGCAGTTATTTGTATTCCAAAGTAAAGGTTGATTTAGAAGAAGTAATCTGCGTGATACCTGTGGACCATTTCGTGGAAGAGGAGTTCTTCCAGCGGATTAAAGAACTTGAGCAAATAATCAATGAAACCGATACGGACTTAGCCTTACTGGGTGTACGCCCGACACAACCGGATGAAAGATTCGGATATATCATACCGAAAAATCCAGGGGGGGCTGAAGGAAACTATCTACAGGTAGATTCTTTTATAGAAAAGCCCAATCTGAAACTGGCGGAGGAATTGATCGAAAAAAGTGCCTTGTGGAACTGTGGAGTGTTTGCTTTTAAGCTAAAGCATATGATTTCTGTCATCTCAAATGAAAAATGGCCGTTAGCGTATGAGAAAATGATAGACATATTTGAGAAATTGCCTAAAACAAGTTTTGATTATAAAGTAGTTGAAAAGACAGAGAGAATGATTGTTGTTCCTTATGCGGGTAAATGGCAGGATCTAGGCACTTGGAACTCATTAACGGAACAGCTCGATACAAACGTTTTAGGAAAGGGATTCATTAGCCCAGACTCAAAAAACACTCATTTAATAAATGAATTGAATCTTCCAATAACGATTTTAGGTTTATCAAATACAGTGGTGGCCGCAAGTCCTGATGGTATCCTTGTGTCCGAGAAACAAGCAAGTCCAAGAATCAAACAATTAACAGAAAACCACAATGAAAGACCCATGTATGAAGAAAGGCGTTGGGGCTGGTACAAGGTTTTGGATTACACTTCTTATGAAAAGGGAGATAGTGTGCTTACCAAAAAAATTGGGATCCATTCAGGTAAGAATTTAAGTTATCAAACCCACAAAAAGAGAAGTGAAGTATGGACGATTATTTCCGGAGTAGGGGAATTCGCCTTGAATGGAGATATTATCCAAATAAAAGCCGGTGATATTTTAATGATACCGGTGGGCGCGAAGCATGCCATTAAGGCCATTACTGATGTTGAATTAATTGAGGTTCAACGAGGAAGCGAGCTCATCGAGGAAGACATTGATCGACTTCTGTTAAGTTGGGAGGAGATCGAGAAACATTGTCGGAGAGTATAGTTGCTCTCTTTTTACGAAAGAGGGTAAGCTTGAATAGGATGATTGGCTAGAACATGTCTTTGCAGGTGCAAATTTTATTGGGAGAGATGTAAGTGAAACTGGGGATTATGTGCGGGATGCCACTTAGCGGAAAATCAACATACGCTAAAATGTTTCAGGAGCAAGGATGGGTACGTGTATCTCTTGATGATATCAGGCTAGCGTTACATGGGCAGATTTATAATGCAGAGGCTGAACCAGTCGTATGGGGAACCGCTGAACTCATGGTCAGGTCATTACTTAAAAGTGGACATAAAGTGATTGTTGATACGACAAACAGAACCAAAGAACGTCGTAAAAGATGGATACAGGTCGCTAAAGAATTCGGGCTTATTTTGGAAATTTACTACCTTGATACTGACTATGAAACTTGTAAAGAACGTAACAAAGCGCTAAATCGGCTATCTAAAAATTATCTAAAGCAAATATACAAAGAATTCGAGAAACCGACTTCTGATGAAGGAACCATTATTATGGTACTTTAGCCATAAAACTATCCAATATGGGACATGGGGGAGTTAAATGAAAAAGTATCTTTCTTTTGATATAGGTGGGTCAAAAATAAAACATGGACTCTTATTAGAGAATGGAACTATCCTTTCAAAAGATAGCTACAAAACCATGAACAATGATCTAGATATATTTTTAAAAGATATGGTAGAGACCATTAAACTGTACAAAAAAAATAACGATTTAAGTGGTGTTGCTATTAGTTTACCAGGATTTATTAATCCCAAAACAGGTTATTCCGAACGAGGGGGTGCTATTACAGCATTAGATAACCAGAATCTTAAAAAATTATTGGAAAAAAGGTTTTCCCTGCAAGTTGAAATTGAAAATGATGGGAACTGCGCTGCATTAGCAGAAAAAATAAGTGGTAACGCAAAAAATTGTACCGATTTTATTTGTGTAGTAATTGGTACTGGAATCGCAGGGGGAATCTTTGTCAACGGGAAAATTTTGAATGGTCACAGTTTTAGAGGCGGGGAAATTGGTTTTATCATTACCCAAACTGGAAAGGAATATTATGATTTATGGAATCACACAGGTTCTACTTCTGCTTTAATTCATTCTTATAAAAAACTAAAGGGTATTGATGAATACGAAAACATAAAGGGAGAGACAGTTTTTTTAGAAGCAGCTAAAAGCAATTCAGTACGAAAACTACTTGATGACTGGATTAAAATCAATAGTTATGGAATTTTTAACTTAGTTGCAACTTTAAACCCACAAAAAATTTTAATCGGTGGTGGAGTAAGCGCCCAACCAGGCCTGATCGATTCTATTAACGATGGACTTGACAAGATTTATCCTTGGAGAGACATTAAAGTTCCGGTTGAGAGTTGTAAATATCAAAATGACGCAGGGATGATTGGTGCCATGTACCATTTATTACAAAAACAAGGTCGGTTACGTTACTAAATGAATGACTCCCCTGTCTTTGCGGAGCTAAATAATGACTTAGTGTTTAAAAAAGAGAGCCTTTCACACAATCGAGATGAAAGGCTCTTTATATTTGACTATTTTCACTTTACGGCCAAACCTTATTTTACACTTTTCCAACAAACTAGCCCTTCGCTTGTTCTACAAACAAGCTGGTATCTTTCATTCTCTTTTTGATGCAGCATAATCGGTACTGCATCCTCATCAGTAATAAGATAGGGTCCTTTCCACTGGTAATCTTTAGCTGTGTTTTTCCGAATCCAATAGGCGATGCCACCAGTCTCTAAACTGCAAACAGCCATAAAATTCTTATCCTTATTCTCTATGAAAAGGGGTGTTCCTGTAATTCCTTTCGCAAATTTTTCAGTTTTGGTCCAGACATCTCGATCAGGGTCCTTCCAGTAATGCACTAAAGCCCCCCCTATTCGTACGACGATTTCTTTATAGCCAAAACTGCTTTCAAGTAACAGGGATGGTGATACGTCAACTCCAAACCAAGGATAATCTTCTGTTCTATATTGCGTTGTATATTTAATAGTTAAATGCTGAATTAACTTTCTTACGGGGTCTTCCTTATCCAAGGTGATCGGGTGGCAAAGCCAGCTTTCTTTGATATTATTTATATAGTATATTATTTCATCCAGAGTAAAATAAGGTCGATAACGAATTAATTTTGAATCTGTCTGATTGGGGTATCTTTTTACTCTTAATCCTAGTTTAACAGCCATGTTTACAAAGAGGAATTCATCTGTACCAAAAGAGATTGTTTCTTGAAGCGCCTTCTTAAGTTTTTCTTTTGTATCGGATTGAAGCAATGCTCTTACACATGATCTTCTCATGATTTGGCCTACATTAAAAATACCTAAAAAGGGATTAACATCAAATAATTCGTTCCATCTTGACAGGTCCTTTTTTAGTTCTTTTCCAATGTACCAATCACTCTCAGGTACCCTTAACTTCACGGCCATATAATCTATGCCCTGCATATGTGTTTGGACGAATTCTTCATACCCATGTCTGAAAAAAAGAGAATCCGAGTCAAGATTAATAAAATATTCATATTCGATTCCCAGCTCTTCCATCCATTCCATAGTTTCAAGAAAATATATGGTGGTATATCCCCGCTCAAGTTTTCTGCTTGTTGGGCAAACCGGTACATCTAGACCGTCACACAAATGGGGGTCTTTTCCGCCGTTGAATAAAACAATTGAACTATTCGGACAGTAGTACTTTACATTGTCAATCAATTGCTTCACCAGGTCACGGTTTTTATGAACTAAAATAGAGAAACAAATTTTACTTTTTGGGTTTCTTGTTATTTCGGTTTGTTTGATAAGGCTTTGTTGATTGCTTTGTTGCTGATATCGTTCACTAATAATTCTCATCGTTTCTTCCTTATTTCCACTAGCTTCAATATAACGGTTCAGCAAAGCAATGTTAGTTTTTCTGTTCGGATTCGAATGGTAGCTGGATGAAGGATGCCACAAGTGAAATATTGAGCCCTTATAATTAACGAAATAACCACAAATGGTATTAACTGCATGAGAAAAGGCATCATCTTCCCCTCCCCAACCAATAAATCGCTCATCAAACCCTCCTACTGCTTCAAAATTCTTTCTAGGAATGATGTTAATCTTTCCAGCAAACCCATTATATAGCCAATTTACTTTATTGCATTTTTCCTTGTTAATATCGATAGGTCCTGTTGGTTCTGTTTTCAACAGGTTTCTAGTCAATTCATAAGGAACATCATAGATCTTGGTAAATGGAACAACCCATGCTGCTTTATCAAGTAATTTAATTGATTCCTCTATAATTTCACGGGAAACAACAATATCAGCATCCAATATGACAAATATATCTCGGGTTGCTTTTTTTGCCGCTAAGTTTACAGCTTTTGCTTTATTTACATCATTTTCATTAATTGTTCCTATAACTATTTCCGCTTCAGGCATAACAATCGAATAATACTTTACAAGCCATTTAAAAGCGGCCTCTCTTGGTCCATTGTCTGTTTGGAATGGAATAATAATAGAAACGTTTTCAAACATTCAGCATTATCCTTTCTTATTTTTTCCATTGCAAATCAGCAATTCAGGACTTTTAAATAGGAAGTTCTTCTAGCCGTTTATTTTTATACATCACTGCTACAACATCATTGGTTAAAAGCATTCCCAATCCTTTGAATTACTGGTCCTTCTTGTACTATATATGCAGAATTTCATTATAAGTAACTGACACCGACCTACGAGCAGTATGTGAAAGTGGACAGATTGCCGCTTTAAATAAAGAACAGAAAGGATTTATATGTATTAATGGAAAAAATTTTGTTCGACCGTTGAAGATGTCTATATATGTTGTACAAGTTTTCATATTATACAAAGAATGGTTTATTAATTGAGGTGATTTATTTGAAAGGAATACTCCTATGTGCAGGACAAGGAAGTAGAATGCTTCCATTTACGTTAACAACGCCAAAGACACTTTTACCAGTAGTGAACCGCCCCATGCTGGACCATAGTATTGAAAAATTGAGGGATGCAGGTGTTAACGAGATTGGGGTGGTAATCAATCCATCACAAACTCAAATTATTGAACACTTAAACACCATGTATCCCTGTCAAAATATTAAGGTTTTTGAACAAACAGAGCCTCTTGGCGTCGCACATGCAATTCGTTCTATTCAAAAGTTTGTCGAAGAGGACCCATTTGTCCTGTTACTTGGTGACAACTTATTTGTTGAACCGCTAGATAAACTAATAAAGCTTTCCGAAGGAGGAAAAACTACTGTTCTTTTAGGGGAAGTTTCTAATCCTCAAGAGTTTGGAATTGCATTAATTGAAAAAGGTAAAATAGTCAAACTGGAGGAAAAACCAGCAAACCCCAAAAGTAATTTGGCTATTATGGGGGCTTATGTCTTCCAACCGAGCATTTTTGAAGCTATTTATAAAATTCCCCCTTCAACACGTGGTGAATACGAAATTACAGACGCAATTCAATGGCTGATTGATCAAAAACAGACGATATGTTATGTAAATTCAGAACTACCTATTTTTGATGTTGGTACTCTTGATCGATGGCTGGAAGCAAACTCATTTCTCTTGGCAGAAACGGATTCCAATATGTTGAAAGTAGGCACTAACACTCGTATAGAAGGTTGTAAAATAATAGGGAATGTGATAATCGGAGATGGATGTGATCTTACGGATGCTGTTATTGGTCCGAATGTAGCAATCGAGGATGGATGTATTGTCCGTCATTGTAGTATTGAAAATAGCATTCTATTAAAAAATACGTTAGTAGATACCCCATGTTTAATAATAAATAGCATTCTTGGGAGAGAATCCATCTTACAGGGTGGAAACATTGCACAAAAAATAGTTCGGTGTATCCTTGAGGATTATTCCATGTACAAGCTTAATTAACTGTGTCAGACGTTGATAAATCGGAGTGCAGTGCGCTGATAACGGTTTAATGGGCTGGGCCATGATTACTTCAATTAGTCCAACTAGCTTAGAGTTAATTTTTTTGAACCAATTCTTTTTAAAAAACCAATGCCCCTTGTGCTACAAGGAATTAGGCTATTCTTTAAAGTTAATTCAAAAGTGAGGTGGAATGAATTTGGAAGAAAAAGCGATGTTTTTGACTAGTAGTGATGTAAAGTTAATTCAATTGTGGATAGAAGGAATTGGAAGTCAAACATTTAAAAGAAGGGAAAGAATGGCAAGGAGGAATTACAACCATTTTATAGGACTTTCTTACAATATAATAGGCTATGGAATGTCCCGAGTCGTATTTGATTTAAACAATGGTTTTGCTTTAAAGGTTGCCACTAATGCTGAAGGAATTAATTGCTGTAAAGTAGAGAACATAATATACAATTTTGCGCCCTCTTCCGTGAAAAAGTACCTTGCTGAAGTCAAAGAGTATGGACATGGGTGGATTATCATGGAGAAGATGAATAAAGTTCCTGATACCGAGGAAAATAGGGAGAAGGTACTCCGCATGAAAGAAAAGTTCATAAAATACGGAATACATGCCGGTGATATAGTGGACGCAGAGAATAAGCCGAAATGGAAAAATATCGGTATAAACGAAGAAGGTAAAATCAAAGTGGTTGATTACGGCCATTTTATAATACTTCACAATAAGGGAGAATGGAACTAAGAAAGATAAAATACTAGGGTTCCTTCCGCTTTAGCTTCCGCATGTTTAATCCCCTTAAACGTCTCGAATAATGAATCTAGATTGTCCGCAGATTTTCGAACTGTCCTTTCCTTTTTCATATGATTTCCTGCTAGTTTTTCAGCCAAAATAAAAACGCCTCCTGTTCAGTTAAATAAACGGAACATAAGACGCATAAACCCAGCGCTACCCTGCCGAAAATAGGGGCGCAACACTGATGATAAGTCAACGCATAAGTCAACGAAAATAAAAAACGGTGAAACCTCGTGGCAACAACGAATTTCACCGTCCGGATGACCTGTACAGGGATCGAACCTGTGACCTCAACCCTGTCAAGGTTGCGCTCTCCCAGCTGAGCTAACAGATCAAATATAAATGGTATATATCTAATTATAATTAGAAAACCTAAAAAGTCAATAGCTTTTTGAAATCGAAAATCACCGCTAATACTTTTTGGAACATTTGTTCTTATTTTTATTGAATAAAGAACGAATGTTCGGATATAATAATAGTATAAATAAGAAAGGCGGCGAGTTTGATGGATGGGCTTTTTTTACGATCGATTGAAGAAAATATCCCGTTAGAGATGATTTATCTATCAGAAAATCAGGAGCTTTCCCAGCGAAAATTGATTGTGAAGGAAGTGAACGATGAGTATATTCGAGCTTATTGTCTGCTGCGCAACCAAATGCGTACATTCCGCCGCGAAAACATTCTATCCGTTATGCCGGAATCGCGCATGAAAGGCCGATGGCTTCATTGAGCTGTTTTTAACCTGCTAAGGGGGATTTCCCTGCTATTAAACTCCACTACTATCACCTCACTAAAAAATTTCTCCCCCCTCTGTTTGTAAAAAGGCATTTCCATTTCAATTATGATAAAATGCATGTGAAAGATTCGAAATTACGGAGGAAATTGTCTATGACATACCCAAAAGGAACAATCAAGGAGCATACCTTCCAAAGTACAGAGCTTAGAGAAGAGATGCAGCTGCTCATCTATCTTCCTGCTAATTTTTCACCGCTCTATAAATATTCCTTATTGATTGCACAAGATGGGAAAGATTATTTTCAACTTGGCCGCATCGGCCGATTGGCAGACGAGATGCTTTTTGAAAAACAAATTGAAAATCTAATCCTTGTTGGGATCCCCTACAAGGATGTAAAGGACCGCAGAAGAAAATATCATCCTGACGGGGAACAGAATGACCAATACATACGCTTTCTTGCTCATGAATTAATCCCATTTTTGGATCAGGAATTTCCAACCTACCATATGGGATCGACAAGGGCATTGATTGGCGACTCCCTCGGAGCCACTGTATCATTAATGACAGCCCTACAGTATCCGCATACATTTGGGAAAGTGATCCTCCAATCTCCATTTGTGGACAACCAGGTCATCAACCAGGTGGAAGAGTTTAGCGAACCGCATCTTTTGGACATCTATCATGTGGTCGGAACGGAAGAGACAAAGGTCCCGACTACCGATGGCGGCGTGAGTAACTTTATTGAACCAAACCGAAGGCTGGCAGAAATTATTGCTAAAAAGCAATTTACTCACTTTTTTGAGGAGTTTAACGGAACTCATACATGGACCTATTGGCAACCGGACTTGCGACGGGCGCTTAATATGATGTTTTAAGGCGGCTTCCTAAAACACTGGGCCTATGAGGAAAGTTACTTTATATTTTTTGAAAATTTGCTATAATATGAAGAAAGCTTTTAATGTAATAATTTTCATTTCGGACTCACCTAACTATTTATAGAAAATGATTCTATTAACGGAGGTATACGTATGAAATTTGGTGTTGTTATTTTCCCATCGAAAAAAATTCAAGATCTAGTGAATTCTTATCGAAAACGTTATGATACGCATTATGCCTTAATTCCACCACACTTAACCTTAAAAAATGCATTTGAGGCTAATGATGAAGAAGCAGCTCAATTAGCTGAAAAATTACAACGAGTCGCCCGTAATCACCATGCTTTTTCTATCAAGACTTCTAAAGTAAGCTCCTTTCAGCCTGTGAATAATGTTATTTATTTGAAAGTAGAACCAACGGATGAGCTTTCCCATTTGCATGCCGAAATCAATCATGTGTTAAATCAGCAAGACTCAGAGTATTCTTTTGTTCCGCATATTACACTTGGCCAAAATCTTTCAAACGATGAGCATTCTGATGTCTACGGTTCATTGCGAATGAAAAAATTCGAGCATGAAGAAACGATCGACCGCATCCATCTCCTCTATCAGCTGGAGAATGGCTCTTGGACCGTATATGAAACATTTCGTCTTGGGAAGGAACAATAGACAGTGACCGTTAAAATAGTGGAAAATCAACATGAATTAGAAGATGCATATTCGGTAAGAAGAACCGTTTTTATCGATGAACAATGCGTCCCTGAAGAAGAAGAAATCGATCAGCATGAAAATGAAGCCACTCATTTTGTGTATTATCAAGATGGCATTCCCATTGGTGCCGGCCGCTTTCGCTTTGTTGAAGGTTATGGAAAAGTAGAAAGAATTTGTGTGTTAAAGGAAGCGCGTGGAACCGGTGCCGGGAAAGCGATTATGAATGGGATTGAAGACTATGCCCATAACCAAGATATTCATAAATTAAAGCTGAATGCGCAAACTCATGCCATTCCTTTTTACGCCAGTCTAGGTTACGAGGTCGTCTCTGAGGAATTTCTGGATGCCGGCATACCACATAAAACGATGGTGAAAGAGATATAACATAAAGAAAAGACGTGTAAACTTGCACGTCTTTTCTTTATGTTAACTAAATTTGTTGATATCCGTTAAAAATCTGTCGATATTTTATATTTTTGTGTTGATATAATGAAAATTTGCGTTGATATCCTGGAAAAATATGTTGATATCTAAAAGTTTTGTGTCGATATCCGCTAGAAAAGTGTTGATAAAATCAAACCGCCTTATAATTCGATATTTTTTGCGAGTCCAAAAAGGAAAATGCTCTTCTTTGTCAACTCTTTTAGTTCATCTCATCATTTGATATGATTAAACATGTCTTTATTTTTCGATATAGAGGAAAAAACTATGAAAACAGCAATCTATCAAAATAAACAAATTGTTCTTGAGCAATTGGACCGAGACCAATATCAAAAAATATATCTGGCTGGAAAAAATGGTGAACTGTCTTGCTCAAGTTGCCAGGAGATGGTGCGGCTTTTCCTTGGCATTCAGGGCTCTCCCCACTTTTTCCATACAAATTCAGCCCTCAAGGATTGCCGAGAACCTGAAGTGAAGCCATTGCAAGCAACAGCCGAAGAGCCGAAACAAATTCATCAGGAAGTGAATGGATTTCGCCTACCACAGGGTAGAACAATTGTTGAAAACACGAGTCCTGACACCATTCATCCCTTCAAAACGGCTAAAAAACTAGAATGCAAGATTCCTTTTAAAAAATCCGTGCTATCTGCTATTCCTAATCAACAACCATATTTACAAGATTTAGCGGAACATCATGTTGTCCTTGATGATGCCCAGGCAGCAGCTGTTTTGGAAACTGAAGGTGCTTTGCTCGTTCTTGCCGGTGCCGGGAGCGGAAAAACGCGGGTGTTAACGGCAAGAACCGCGTACATGCTTGAGGTTAAACAAATTGACCCGCGCTCCATCATGCTTGTCACCTTTACTTCAAAGGCGGCATCGGAAATGAAACAGCGGCTTCTAACCTATCCAAGAATGCGCAGGGATCAAATCAATCAGCTCGTAAGCGGCACGTTCCACAGCATTTTTTATCGCATCCTCATGTTTCATGATGCTGCCAATTGGTCATCTGACAAGCTGTTGAAAAAGGATTGGCAGCGGGACAAGATCCTTAAAGTGGCTGGTAAAGAGCTGGATTTATCTGAAAAAGAGTTTGCTTATGATTTAGCCTTGCAACAAATTGGCTTCTGGAAAAACTCCCTTCTATTTCCAAATGAGGTGCGGCCCGAAAACGAGTGGGAAGAAAAGGTTGTGTTCCTTTTTCAAAAATATGAGGAATACAAAAAGCAGGAAGGATTGTTTGATTTTGATGATATGCTCATCGGCTGTTATCAATTGTTCCGCTCTAACCCATCCCTGCTCGAGCAATACCAGAATCGATTTCAATATTTTTTAATTGATGAGTTCCAGGATGTGAATAAAGTTCAATATGAGCTAATGAAGCTTTTATCCGGCAAGCATAAAAATGTTTGTGCTGTCGGCGATGATGATCAGTCCATTTATTCTTTCCGCGGCAGTGACCCGAGCTACTTGCTGGAATTTGAGAAGGATTTTCCTTATGCGAGGCTGGTTACGCTGGATCAAAATTACCGCTCCTCTCATGAGATTGTGGCAATGGCCAACCAAATGATTGCAGCCAATAAGGTGAGAAGAGCTAAAAAGATGAAGGCTCAATTTTCGACAGAGAATCCTCCTCTTTTATTTTATCCGTATGATGAAGAGGAAGAAGCGACGATGATTGTCACTGATTTACAGGAGCGGATTGCATGTGGGGCAAACCCTTCCGATTTTGCGATTCTTTATCGAACAAACGCAGGTTCAAGAGCTGTGTTTGAACGATTGGCGAGCTCTAATCTCCCCTTTAAAATCGACCAGGATGCTGAGGCCTTTTACGACCGATATATTGTGAAAAGTGCTCTCGCCTTCCTGAGAATCAGCTTAAACGAAGATGACAGCCAGGCTTTGGTTGATATTTTACCGCTGTTATTTTTGAAGCAGGCTGTTCAGAGAGATATAAAAGCCATTAGTATTTTACAGGACTGCAGTTTCCTTGAAGCCCTTACCCACTTAAAAACAAAACACGCCTTTCAGGAAAAACAAATAAAAAAAGCCGTTACGGTCATCCGAGGATTAAAACATACGACTCCGCTCGCCGCAATTGAAAGGATCGAAAAGGAAATAGGCTTTCTAGATTTCCTAAAGAAAAGGGGAAATGAAGCGAATAAGCTTGAAAAAGGCTCAGACGATTTAAAAGACCTAAAAGTGGCGGCGAAGAGCTTCGAAACGATTGGAGCATTATTAGACCACGCCAAGCATATGTCCGCGATGAACAAGGAAATGAAAAATTTGGGTAAGCACTTTACAGACGCGATTAGCCTCAGCACGATCCACCGCGCAAAAGGACTGGAATATCAAACCGTATATATTATCGGTGCTGTTGACGGGAGCCTGCCGCATGATTTTGCGTTGGATAGCAGCCGAAATGGCGATTTTTCCGCGCTTGAAGAAGAGCGAAGACTTTTCTATGTTGCCATGACTCGAGCAAAAGAACAGCTGTTTATTTCCATCCCGAGCAATCGCAGAGGAAAAAAAGCAAATCGCTCCCGCTTCCTCGCTCCCCTTAGAAAGAAACAGATGGAAATGAATGTAAGAATATAAAAGCAGGCTGTTTTAGAAAAATTACTGTTTTTATATAAGTTCAGTGAGAAGTTGATTGGAGCGGAGGGCGCTCGACTCCTCGAAAATGCTATCGCATTCCCTTCGTGCGTGGGCGGATTCAAGGATGTAATTCAATGTCCTGCGGGATGAAGAGGTCACGGGAGACCCCGCAGGCGCCAAAGCGCCGAGGAGGCTCCCGGACCTCCCCGCGGAAAGCGAGGCCACTTCGCTGAAATCAACTCCCCCTCTTTTTAAGTTAAACAACAACAAAAAGGCCAATTTCCTGCCTGGAAAGCGGCCTTTTTTGATTACTTTTTATTCATCATCTTAGAAATGGTATTGAAATCAAGAGACTTACCATCATTCACAATCGACTTTACAATTTGATCTTCTAAATCTTTGTTTACCGGTTTATTGGCCAATTTCGATACCCTTTGAATGACACTGCGTACAGTTGCTTCATCTTTAAAATTTGCATTCTGCAGCGAATTAGCTAAATCAAAAATGTCTTTCATATTTACGCCTGTTTTCTTTTCAATATTTTTAAAGAACCCATTATCCATATTCAACTCTCACGCTCCTTCATAAAACTACTTTTATTGTATGAAGATTGGGTGAAAAGGTGATTCGGTTACAAAGAAAGGGCTGGCCATTATTCTGGCCAACCCTCTCTCTGAGTGCAGTTCAGTATTTCTTAATAGAAGCTTGCACCAACAATGATTAAAAGAATAAACAATACAACGATTAATACGAAAGTAGAACCGCCGTAGAAACCGCCGTAGCCATAGCCGCCGTATCCGAAGCACATAGAAAGAGTCACCTCACTTTTGTAATCTCACTTATAACATATGAGATAACTCAAAAATGTGTATAGGCTGTGTCCTATCCAAAGTGCAGTTATCAAAAATGTACCTTGACCTACAATTTATCCTTTCGGCTTAAACAGCAGGGCACCTATAAAACCAAAAATGATTGCTGCCGAAATCCCAGAGCTCGTAACTTCAAACATTCCGGTTAATACACCCACAAGCCCATGCACCTTTGCTTCCTGAAGAGCTCCGTGCACGAGAGCATTACCAAAACTGGTAATCGGAATCGTCGCCCCGGCTCCGGCAAAATTAATAAGCGGTTCGTAGAGTCCAAATCCATCCAGAATCGCACCCGCCACAACGAGTGCACTTAATGTATGACCCGGGGTCAGCTTTGCCACGTCAAATAACAGCTGTCCGATCACACAAATAATTCCTCCAATCACAAATGCCCAAAAATACATAGCTAACATATCATCACTCCCCATTCATTTCGATTGAGACGGCATGAGCGATACATGGAATGGATTCTTTTTGCTGAAAGCTGATTGGCGATAATAAGGCGCCCGTTGCAACGACTAAAATCCGTTTATAAACTCCTTTTTTCATTTGGTTTAGCAAATGACCATATAAAACCGTTGCCGAACAGCCTGCCCCGCTTCCACCTGATTGAACAGGCTGGTCATCTTTGTAAAGGAGCAAACCACAGTCTTGAAATTGCCCTCTTTCTAATTTCAAACCGCTTTTATTAATGAGTTCAAACGCAGTATCATGTCCGATTCTTCCAAGGTCGCCTGTGACAATTAAATCATAATATGTAGGGTCGATTTCCAGATCGCGAAAATGGGCCATTATCGTATCTGCTGCTGCCGGGGCCATTGCACCACCCATATTAAACGGATCGGATAAACCCATGTCAATGACTTTTCCGATCGTAGCTGATGTAGTAACGGGAGCAGCTTTGGCTGAATCATTTGGAGCAACGAGGGCAACACCGGCACCTGTCACTGTCCATTGTGCGGTGGGCGGCTTTTGACCGCCATATTCCGTTGGATAGCGGAATTGCTTTTCAACAGCAGCATTGTGGCTCGAGGCACCCGTTAAAACATACTTGGCTCCTTGATAATTCACCACAAAGGATGCAAGGGCCAACCCCTCCATCGACGTGGAACAGGCACCAAAAAGACCAAAGTAAGGGACTTGCATCGTTCTAGCTGCAAAGCTCGTCGGGGTAATTTGGTTGATTAAATCTCCGGCAAATAAAAATTGGATTTGTTCTTTTTGAATTTTCGCTTTCGTAATCGCGGTTTTCATTGCTTCTTCCAGTAGAACACGATGGGCTTTTTCGTAGGATTCCATTCCCATCCATAAATCTTCATGTAGAAGATCAAAATCATTGGCTAAATTGCTGTTTGCTTCAAATGGACCTCCGGTTACACCTGTTTCCATGATCATTGGCCGATTAGAAAAGATCCAGGATTGATGACCTTTTAACAATTACAAAACCCCCCACATTGCCAGTAACGTTCTGATTAATGCCACCACAAAGGCTGAAAATACTCCAAACAGAATAACGGAACCGGCAAGCTTGAACATATTTCCCCCTACCCCTAATACAAAACCTTCTGTCCGGTGCTCAATCGCGGCTGAAATGACTGCATTTCCGAATCCTGTAACAGGAACGGCACTTCCCGCCCCAGCAAATTGCCCGATTCGGTCATAAACCCCAAATCCCGTTAACAGCATCGAGAAGAAAACCATTGTTGCCACTGTAGGATTACCGGCTGTTTTTTCTGTAAAGTTAAAAAAATAAATATAAAAATAGCTGACGGATTGACCAATGACGCAAATCAATCCTCCAACGAAAAAAGCCTTCAGACAATTTTTTAATACAGGTCTTTTTAGTTCATGTTTTTGTTGAAGCTTTTGATAATTTTGCTGCTGTGGAGTCATATTTTTTTGTTTGCTCGCCATTTATTATCTCCCCTTCTTATGTCATATCTTTTGTCATTTTAATTATTTGCTGCAGGCGTTTTTCCGCCTGGATATGAGATAATTTTCGGGCTTTCATCCGCTCATTTAACCTAACGGCCTCAAGAAAAATCTTATAGTCACTGGAAACGGTAAAATTCTCCTTCGGGAATCTCTTTTCAAGCTTTTGATTTAGTTTTTTTTCAATATTCTCCATTTTAAAGCGGTGCATATGCTTCACTTTATAGGCGACAAGCGTATCTTTTTTACCTTTGACAACGGCAACGTCATAAATTTCCGGAAATGAACTGACATCTTTTTTAATTTTCTCTACTTCATCGGTTCTTTTATTTCGATCCGTTGTTATGGGGCTTGGGTTAGTCGTTTTGATTAACGCCAATTGACTATCCTTTACCTTTTGGTTTTGGCTGCAGGATGCCAGCATTAATATACAAGTAAGTAAGATCAGACGTTTCATCCCATTCATCTAGTTCCCTTCCATTAACCAATTTTGGAATTACCTCTACACAATAGTTTTTTCGAGATATAAAAAAATTATGAATGAATGAACATAAAAAAACTGCCAGAATAACCAGCAGTTTCTTTTTCATCATTACCCAGTGACTGGCTGCCAAAATTATAAGGATGATTTTTTACCGCAGCCGCAGCCTTTTTTCTTATTCGATTTTGATTGTTTATTTGAATTAGACGTTGATTGAGTATTATCTTGGGTTGATGATTGGGTAGACTCTGTTTCCTTATCCATCATTTTGTCCCACTCCATTTTAGTTGATTCATATTAGTTAGCATATGTGATGAAGATAAAACTTGTACCTGCGAATAACCATTTTCCATTTATTTGTCTATTATTAGCTGAATCATACTTTCCAAAATAGAAGCAAGCCCGGCAATTGCCAATACCAGTATAATCGGATGAGAATACGCCGGAATCAAATAAAAAATTAACACTAAAGCGATTGATGACCAAATCCCGGTGCACCAGTAGCAGCTAAGCAGCTCGCCAATAAATTTTTTGATTGGCGTGTCTTTTGGCAGGTAATAGACTTCAATCACTCCTTCCTCATCTTCTTCCTTCACCTCTTGAAAAAATGGCCTGCGAAGAAATGTCGTTATTTTATCGAAAACAAGCAATCTTGTTAGTCTAAAGCTAGACAGGGCTAAAAGAACAAATTCAAATACACTGATTTTCATAAAAATATTCTCCTCTTGTTTTGTGTATTAGCCTAATTTTCTTAAAAAAGGCAATTGTCCGTAACCCAATTGGGTGCTGTGAAATATGTTAGTAATGTAAGATATATATCACGGATTAAGGAGGAAAAATAAATGGGTTGTGGGAAACATAATGATGATTTTCGCGGCAACTGTGTATGCGAAGTAGTGCGTGCCATTAAAGATATTCAAGATACTGCTGTTGAGCCAGAATGTCAAGAATGTACCAGTTGTTTTACTGAACCACTTGGTTCATTAGTATCACCAGCAAGTAGGAATCCGGTGGATACACGGGTATTCGTTTTAAGCGATGATGAAGGGAATCCCTTCCATGCGTTCTTCAGCGATGAAAATAATGCATGTGTATCGATCTTCTTCCGCGTAGAAGACGTATTCGATAATTGCTGTGCAACGCTTCGCGTTTTAGTCCCTGGCAAAAAAGAAGGTAATAACTTCGTACCGGTGAATCTAGTTACTAACGGGAAAATCGATCTATCACAAGTTTGTAAGGTTGATCGCTTCCGTGCCAGCAACGATTGCGTGACCGTAGATCTTAAATGCTTCTGCGCCGTTCAATGTATTGCTGATGTGAACTTGGGAATTTGTAATATGTGATTCATAAAATAAGCCAGTCGCGAAAACGGCTGGCTTTTTTCTATTTTTTTATGCCAATCATGATGACATTTTTTAATGAACTAAGCGGTATCGTTTTTGTGGATTGATCATGAAATAGGATGGTTATTTCTTGGTCTTGGTAATCTTGTAAATACCCCTGATAACTTTTATCCTTTACATAAAATACACATGGCTGGGGCGGTAATACCGTTGGAAAGTCAATTAAATACTCTAATTTTTCCTTTATATTCATATCCTTAAAGCTTTTTACCTTTTTAAATGAAAATTTTTGATTCTCATTTTCCTGTTTTTTTACCTCCTGGTTGATTACCTCCTGCTTTCCCGAAACCGTGACTTCGATCGGCACTGCTTCTTGAATTGGCACTTCCTTTTGCTGGTCCACTTCCTTCAAGCCCTTTTCCCGTCTGTTTGTATAAACATCCTGCATTTTAATTGAAGGAGTTCTTGCAAAAGGCTGGTAAATATAAAGCAAAGGACTTTGTTCTTTCTTTTCCGCCATAAAAGCACACCTCCATCATACGAATTCCTACACTCTATATGTATGCAGATTGCCCATAGCCGTTCACTTGAAAGTATTTTTTTCAAATTAAAAAGAGACTGACCCAGTTAAGGTACAGCCTCTTGTTAGATTATAAAATGTGGTATCCGGAATCAACGTGGATGTTTTCGCCTGTAATTCCACGGGACATGTCGCTGAAAAGAAATGCAGCTGTGTCGCCGACTTCTTCTGGTGTGGTTGTTCTCCGTAATGGAGCTTTTTCTTCAATTTCCTTTAAGATGGAGTTAAAATCCCCGACACCCTTAGCAGATAAGGTTCTGATTGGCCCGGCAGAGATGGAATTTACGCGAATGCCGTCTTTACCAAGGTCTGATGCCAAATAACGAACACTTGCATCAAGCGAAGCCTTTGCCACACCCATCACATTATAGTTTTGGATGGCACGCTCCCCGCCTAGATAGGTTAGAGTGACGATGCTTCCGCCTTCTGTCATTAATCCCCTTGCCTCTTTTGCAACTGCCGTTAAGGAGTAGGAACTGATATTTTGCGCTAGTAAGAAACCATCTCTTGTCGTGTTCAAATATTCGCCTTTCAATTCTTCCGTTTTAGCAAAAGCAATACAGTGAGCAATTCCATGAATCGTCCCAGCTGCTTCTTTTATTTCAGCAAAGCATTTTGCAATATCTTCATCACTTGTTACATCACAAGGCAATACAAGTGTCCCTTCTGCTTCTAATGAATTGGCCAAATCACGGACACTGCTTTCTAATCTTTCACCAGCATATGTAAAAATTAATCTTGCCCCGGCAGTATGAAGGGAGCGGGCAATCCCCCAGGCAATGCTGCGTTTATTGGCTACACCCATTACCACAAATGTTTTTCCAGCTAAAGAAAGTGTCATAAAATATATATCCTCCTATTACAAGTTATTAGCACTTGGTACTAATTTTACACTATTATAGAAAAATTGAAAAGTATGTACCTTCATTAGTTTTCCACTCAATTTTGCAAGTTATTACTTTCATCCGTACTCAAAAGGTTGAGAGTGAAATTAAAAGCAATAAAACTAACTACTTTAACAAAAAATAATTTGATGAAAGGGGTTCTTCTCATGGAAATCGATATTATCGGAGATATTCACGGTTGTTTCTTTGAATTTACTGAGCTTACAAAAAAACTTGGCTACGATTGGGAAAGTGGAATTCCGCTTCATCCTGAAAATAGGGTGCTTGGATTCGTTGGTGATTTAACAGACCGCGGCCCAGCGTCATTAAAGGTGATCGAAATTGTCTGGAGGTTAGTCATCGAGCAGGAAAAAGCTTATTATACGCCTGGAAACCATTGCAACAAATTATATCGATACTTTCTCGGCAATAAGGTACAGGTTACCCATGGGCTTGAAACGACAGAGGCCGAATATCAATTATTATCTAAACAAGATCAGCGAGCCATTCGAAATAAATTTATCGGCCTTTATGAAAAGGCTCCGCTGTATTTAATTTTGGATGGAGGACATCTGGTTATTGCCCATGCCGGAATCAAAAAGTCCTTAATCGGCCAAACGGGTTCCAAGGTTAAGACATTTGTTCTTTACGGTGATATAACAGGTGAAAAACATCCGGATGGATCACCGGTTCGCAGGGATTGGGCCAAAGAATATGACGGGTCTGCCTGTATCGTTTATGGTCATACCCCGGTGAAAAGTCCCCGGATCATCAATAATACCTATAACATTGATACCGGAGCCGTTTTCGGTGGAAGTCTCACAGCCATAAGGTATCCTGAAATGGAGATTGTTTCAGTTCCTTCTACTATGTCATATGTGGAGGAAAAATTTAAAGAATTTGCTTAAAAACAATGAAAGGCTGACCCAAGCTTACTGGTCAGCCTGTAAAACATTATGCATATCTTGAGGAAACGGCGCAATATAAGTCATCTCTTCACCAAAAAAAGGATGAACATAAGATATTTGCCGGCAATGAAGCGCCTGCCGATTAATTAACGACATCTCTCCTCCATATAAATCATCACCTAAAAGGGGATGCCCCAAAAAAGACATATGAACTCGAATTTGATGAGTTCTCCCTGTTTCAAGCCGAAGCTCGATATGTGTAAAGGTTTTATACCTTTCAAGGACAGTAAAATGCGTACAGGCATATTGTCCATCAGACCGTACTTCTCTTTCAATAATACTATCGCTTTTTCTGCCGATAGGCTCATTTATCGTACCTTGATCCAATGACAATATTCCCCCAGCAATAGCCTCATAGGTTCTTTTGACATTGCCGGCTTGCTGCTCTTTGCTGAATAAATGATGCACATGGCGATGTTTGGCAATTAAAACGATACCCGATGTATCACGGTCCAGCCTGGTAACCACATGGGAAGTGGCCATTAAGCCAATCTTCTGGTAATAGCCAACCAAGGCATTGGCAAGGCTCCCGGTCGGGTGCTCCCTTGAAGGAATCGTACTCATGCCGGCAGGTTTATTTACCACAAGAAGGTATTCATCCTCATAAAGTATATCCAAAGGAATATCTTCCCCTGTGACACCGGCGCTTGGGCTTTCTTGCGGGAAGATTATCGTAACGACATCACCCGCTGACAGCTTAAAGCGGACATTTACTTCTTCTGCATTTACAAGGATTGTCCCGCCTTTAAATTTGATATCGGTTAAAGCGGCGCGGGAAATTTCCTTCTCTTTAAGAAACTCCTTTAAAAGCCAACCAGTATGCTGTTGGTCGCTGATCCATTTTAGTTGAAAACGTGAAGACATGCTTTTGCCCCCGATTAATCCGATATAAACGAATCATGGACTCGTTTCCAGAAAGGAAAAGGCCGAAAGCGTGCAAAACGGATTTTTTCTTCCGGTACCCGGAATTGAATTGATTTGACATCCTTATGAAGAAGTGTAAGGTGGTCAATGGTCACTTGAAAATCGGATCGATTGACGGGCTTCAGCATACAAGTATGGTGCGAAGGCAAAATTAATGGCGACCCTACCGTTCGGAAAACTTTATTATTGATCGAGGCCATTTCCGCCACCTGAATAGCAGAAATGGACGGATGAATAATCGCTCCTCCCAGCGCCTTGTTATAGGCAGTACTGCCGGAAGGAGTGGATACGCAAAGCCCATCACCGCGGAAACGTTCAAAATGCTGGCCGCGTATCTCAAGATCCATGACTAAAGTGCCCTCGACACTCTTTACTGTTGACTCGTTTAATGCGAGATATCTGGATTCCTTACCTGCATGCTGGTAACGAATAATCACTTCAAGGAGCGGGTATTCAACCACCTGGTAAGGTGTTTTGGCAATGGCAATCACAAGCTTCTCAATCTCATCCGGGATCCAATCCGCATAGAACCCGAGATGACCGGTATGAATCCCCACAAAAGCCGTTTTATCCAAACGGCTGCTATATCGGTGGAAAGCATATAGCAGCGTTCCATCACCGCCAATTGACACGACAATATCTGGTTGGTCTTCATCATAAATAAGATCAAAATCAAGCAAGTATGTTCTCATTTTGTGCATCAGGATATTCGATTTTTGATCTCCTTTAGATGTAATCGCAAATTTCATTGGTATATGCTCCTTGTAGCGGTTATTAGTTACTATCTTCCTGCTTTAGTTCTTTCTTTCTCGTAAAAAAGGCTTGCGCCTCCTGGATTTCACCGCGAATTAATGACATTTCTTCGTCCAAGCGGAAGGCCGCCTCCGCCGCACGCTGCAGCCGCATTTTAATATCGGATGGAAAAACTCCTTTATATTTATAATTAAGCGAATGCTCAATGGTTGCCCAAAAATTCATCGCAAGCGTGCGAATTTGAATTTCAGCAAGGATCTTTTTTTCTCCGTGAATGGTTTGCACTGGGTAGCGGATTACAACATGATAGGAGCGGTATCCGCTTGTTTTTTTATGAGAAATGTAGTCTCTTTCCTCGATAATTTCTAAATCATTTCGATTTCTTAATAAGTTGACAACAGTGTGGATGTCATCGACAAACTGACACATCATTCGTAAACCGGCAATGTCCTGCATTTCTTCCAATTTTTCGAGCGGAATTCCTTTTTGAATGGATTTATCCAGAATGCTCGCGATTGGTTTCACTCTGCCAGTTACAAATTCTATAGGTGAATGACTTGAATCAAGCTCAAATTGACCTCTCATCCCTTTTAATTTTATTTTTAGCTCTTCAACCGCTTGTTTATAGGGAGCTAAAAATACTTCCCAATGTATCATGGTTTCCCTCCACCCCATTAGGCCAAGAAAAGCTTCTCTACTCTTGTGACCATTTCTTTTCCATAGTTACTATTTCCTTTTATATTACTGATAATATATTCCAACTCTTCAAGGAAATTTGTTAATTCAATATGTTCTTCATTATAAACGGCCAGTACTGGTATATGCTGCTCTAATGCGCTCTTTAAGACAGGCCATAGGTCTTCAGGAAAAGTAATATAGGTATAATCCTCTTTGTCCTCCATTAAATATATAAAAGTATAGTTCTCTGAATCCACAAGAATTTGTTCAGCAGGCACCAAGCCCTTTAATGATTCATTTACAGCTACACATAGTTTATTTTCTCTCATTGTTGAACTGATTATGGTGATTATTTTTTTCATATTATTCCCTCCATCTTTCACCCCCTTATTTTATCATAATCTAACCAATTCCCCCAAGATTTGCACAGTTTTTTAAAAGATAAGATAATAAAGAAAGACTTGACAGAAAGAAGTGAATTCGTTGTCAGAAACAATCGAAATTGAATTTAAAAATATGCTGACAGAAACAGAATATAACATGCTCCTTCAGGAATTTCAGATAACCGAAAAAAAAATCATCCCTCAAGAAAATCATTACTTTGATACATTGGATTTTGCTCTTAAGCAGCAAAATTCCGCCTTACGCATCCGCAGGAAAAAGGACCAATACGAAATGACATTGAAACAACCCGCACCTGTTGGACTAGTTGAAACAAATCAATTGTTAACCGAGGAAGAAGCCAATGTGGCCATTCAAACCGGGATACTTCCATCTGGAAAAATCAAGGAAATAATTATGAATTTAGGCATCTCTTTTCCACAGATCATCTATTTTGGTTCTTTAAAAACATATAGGGCAGAATTAAACTATAAGAACGGATTACTGGTTTTAGATCATAGCGTTTATTTATCTGCAGAAGATTTTGAATTGGAATATGAAGTGACTGATTATGAAGAAGGAAAAAGAGTATTTAACGAGATGCTGGAGTGGCTTAAAATTCCAAAGCGGCAAACGAATAATAAAATTCAGCGGTTTTATGAAAAGATGAGAAAATTACAATCCCAAAGCGATTTATTTGAGATATGAAATATCCATTGATAAAATAAAACTTACAAACATACATAAAGGAGTTGTCAACATGATTGAGAGTAAGCCTACACCATTCGAGGCCATCGGCGAACAAACCCTACACCGTCTTGTGGACACTTTTTATGGGCTGGTTGCACAACATCCTGACCTCGCACCAATATTCCCAAATTCTTTTAATGAAATTGCTCGCAAGCAAAAGCAATTTTTAACCCAATATTTAGGCGGCCCCTCGTTGTATACAGATGAACACGGTCATCCGATGATGCGGGCGCGTCATTTACCATTTCCGGTGACTCCAACTCGTGCAAAGGCTTGGTTATCATGTATGCAGCAAGCTATGGACATGGTTGGATTGGAAGGTCCATTAAGAGAAGAATTTTACTCACGGCTCCATTTGACAGCGCAGCATATGATCAATACGCCTGAGCCACAAGAATCTGGTGAAGAAAAGTGAGCAGTTATAAACATTCAAGCTCTAAACAGTATTGCAGTGGCAATGATAAAAAACCAATTGAAATATATATATTTATCGACCCATTGTGCCCTGAGTGCTGGGCGCTTGAACCTATTCTAAAGAAGCTTCAAATTGAATATGGACGTTATTTTTCCATTAAGCATGTACTTAGCGGGAGGATCGCTGATTTAAACTTAACCAGGAAAAAGAACTTTGAAAATATTGCGGACCAATGGGAAAAGACCGCAAGCAGATCAGGGATGTCGTGTGATGGCAGCCTTTGGCTGGAAGATCCGGTATCATCCCCTTATATCGTTTCAATTGCCATAAAAGCAGCCGAACTGCAAGGAAGAAGAGCAGGCTTCCGTTTTCTTCGGAAGCTTCAAGAGGTGCTTTTTTTAGATAAAAAAAATATTTCCAATCTTGAAATCCTTAAGGATTGTGCTAATGATACAGGATTAGATCTTGATGAATTTATTTCAGATATTCATTCTGAAAGTGCTGCCAAGGCTTTCCAGTGTGATTTAAAAATTACATCTGAAATGGATGTTAAGGAAATCCCCACACTCGTTTTCTTCAATGAAAATGTAGAAGATGAAGGAATCAAAATAACGGGTGCGTATCCGTATGAGATTTATGTTCAAATTTTAGAAGAAATGCTTTCTGAGCGTCCTATCCAATCGCCACCGCCCCACTTAGAAACATTTATGAAATTTTTTAAATTTGTAGCTTCAAAGGAAATCGCGGTCGTATATAATATGTCGATTTCACAAGTGGAACGGGAAATGAAAAAGCTGCTTTTAAAACAAATAGTCGAACAGATCCCGGCTAAATATGGTACATTCTGGAGATATATTGAGGAGTAATCTTTATTGATTCACGACACAGGCATTTATTTTTATTGAACGAAAAGGCCTTGCAGCACCGGTGCTGCAAGGCCTTTTTCTATAAATACGAACAAAGGGGATGGGAGAAATCTTTCACGGTCAAACAAAGGGGTTTATGTTTGTAGTGATCAACTTCACGAGATAAATATATCATGTGCTTTTAAGGGTTACAATAAGATTGTGCTTTGTTTCACAATATTGTCAAAATATCATAATTTCATAAATTGGACAATAGACTTATTGTAGATCTCTTCAATAAAATCAGAGGTGGCTTTCATTTATGACAAAACTTCCTATCGTTCTGATGCTTGTTTTTTTTATTTGCACCTTCATTCTTCATTTACTTGCATTACTTCATGTTTTCCCATTATTGATTAGTATCCCGCTTTTATTTTTGTCGATTTTTATCTTACTCTATTATGTAAATAATCGAAAACGATTTAAAGGCTTTTAAAGGGATGGGCCATTTGCCCATCCCCTTTTTATTAGGATAATAATTGTTCCAATTCACCCAGTTTTGCTTCAAATACTTTGCAGGCGTCTTTAATCACATCTGCATTTGTCATATCAACCCCGGCTTTTTTCAATACCTCAATTGGATAATCTGAGCTTCCTGCACTTAGAAAATCAATATAACGTTTGACAGCAGGCTCGCCTTCTTCAAGAATCTGCTTGCTTAATGCCGTTGCAGCACTAAAGCCGGTTGCATATTGGTAGACATAATAATTGTAGTAGAAATGTGGAATTCTGGACCATTCCAAGCCAATTTCCTCATCGATAACAATATCCTCTTCACCAAAATATTTTTGGTTCAAATTATAATATTCCTTTGTTAATAAATCAGCCGTCAATGCCTCATTATTTTGCAATTTTTGATGGATCAGATGCTCAAATTCTGCAAACATTGTTTGTCGGAAAACAGTGCCGCGGAATCCTTCTAAATAATGATTGAGCAGATAGATTCGCTTTTGTTCATCGTCAATGGTTTTTAATAAATAATCATTCAAAAGTGCTTCATTGCAGGTAGAGGCCACCTCAGCTACAAAGATCGAATAGTTTCCATATGGGTACGGCTGTGATTTTCTTGTGTAATAGCTATGGACAGAGTGGCCAAATTCATGTGCTAATGTAAACAAGTTGTTTACATTGTCCTGCCAATTCATGAGAATATATGGATTGGTTCCGTACGCACCGGATGAATATGCCCCGCTTCGCTTTCCTTTGTTTTCATGAACATCTACCCAGCGATTTTCAAAACCATCTTTTAATACTTTTGCATACTCCTCACCTAAAGGGGCTAAACCTTTTAGGACTAACTCTTTAGCCTCTTCATAGCTGATTTCCATATGAACATCTTTAACAAGCGGAGTATACAAGTCATACATATGAAGTTCTTTAAGCCCAAGTACCTTTTTTCTCAGCTTTATGTAACGATGTAATAACGGCAATTGCTCATTAACGGTATTAACAAGATTATCATAAACACTTTCCGGAATATTATTTGCTGCAAGAGCAGCTTGTCGTGCTGAATCATACTTCCTAATTCTTGCATTAAAATTATCTTTTTTCACATTACCGCTTAAAGTACTGGCAAAAGTATTACGGAATTTTCCATATGTTTCATACACCGCCTTAAAGGCATCATGGCGAACACGTTGGTCTTTACTTTCGAGAAAACGAATATATCGTCCATGGGTAATCTCTACTTCTTCCCCATTTTCATCTTTAATGGATGGAAACTCCATATCAGCATTGTTCAGCATTCCAAAGGTATTACTTGAAGCATCCATAACCTCTCCTGCCTCTGCTAACAATGCTTCTTGTTCAGCTGTTAGAACATGCGGCCGCTGAAGATTGATCTCTTCTAAAGAATGCTCATAGAGTTTTAATTCCGGTTTTTCATTTAAAAAGTCTTTTACTTTGCTTTCATCAATATCCAGTATCTCGGGAACGATAAAGGCAAGCCCGCTTGCAGCCTGGGAATACATATTTTTCATCCGATCGTCTAAGCCTTGATAGAATGAATTCGTTGTATCTTGATCATATCTCATGTGAGAGTATGCATAAAGTTTGCCAATTCTTTCAAGAAGCTTATCTTGAAATTGCAGGGCGTTATAAAGAGTCTCCGCACTTTCGCCCAGCTTTCCTTCATATTCCTTAATTCCTGGTATTTCTTTTTTAACGTCTTGAAATTCTTTTTCCCATGCTTCATCACTTGCAAAGATATCTTCTAATTTCCAGGTTTCCTCCACCGGGATTGCATTTCTTGCTTGCAGGGTTTTTACTGCGGTTTCGTTTGCCATTCTTTATCCTCCATTCAACATCGTTTTAAGAAAAAGACTCTTATAAATTATTCACCATTTCCTACCAAATCCCTTTATGAATTACTTTTTTATATTATGCCTCTATTAAGAATTTCATTTATTGTTTTCTATATTGTTCAAGATATTTTTGGAAAAAAAGTTGGTTCATCTCTTCTTTTTCCCGATTGGATTGGGGAATGGAAAGATTCTTTTTAAGTTGAAACCACTTATCCTTTCTAGACAAAACGTCGAGTTTTACCAGAATGTTAAGGTAATCTAAAACGGCATCTATTGGTTTCATTTCCTGAATCTGAGGAAGCTTTCGAATATGAATTTCTTTTCTCTTCATTCTTTTGATCAACCAACGCTCAATTTCATCCATATGAAATAAAAAGCCTGGCTTCTTTTTTTGCAATAGATCTATATAAAGGTAGGTTTGCCAAATGATTGGAGAGGTTTGAATAAAGGGGGAATGAAAGACAGGCAGGCCAATTTCCGGCGGTAATAAACTTAGATTTAAGTTATGATTATAAATCTCATGGAGAAAACCATCTCTTGGATTTGGATGGAGCGACCAATTCAATTTAAATCTGTCAATTTCATCATTCCAATGTTTAAAATTAAGCTGGCTCAGGATAGTTGGTTTCAATAGAGAAGATACATTCATCTCTTCAAGTGAACAAAAGGAAGTTTGTACAAATGTATTCTTTATGGAATAGGGTAAAATGGACCCAATGATTTGAAAGAGTCTTTTTTCGGGGCAGTAGGCAGGGATATAAAAACTTCCATCAGAAGCTTTCCGTAAAAATAAATATTGAAAGTTTGATAAAACGGCGATATTTTGTTTCTTTAAGTGTAGCTGTTTCCCATCAATAATCCAAATAGGTATATATTTATTTTGCCAATAACTGTTTGTTCTTTTTATGAAGATTTCTTCTTTGATCGTAGAGCATTGATATTCAATTACATATTTATTCCCTTCATATTCAAACATAATGTCGGGGCGCTGCTGGATGTCTTGATCATAAAACTCGAGAATAGCCGGTATTTTTTGATTCAATAGCCATTGATAAAGTTGGCGTTTCCCCTCCATATGATAGATTGATTCATTTTCGTATAAATCTCGGCAATTTCCTCCTTGTTTATGGGCAAAATGAAAAATCCGCTTATCTCCTAATTTGAGTAATACACGTTCACCACAAAGCGGACAAATGAATTCCTCTCTTTTACGTAATGTTAAGAGTGTCTCTTTTGGATAGTCATTGCCCAAACAAATTATTTTGCCACTCTTAGTACGTGCCTTCAGCACGATAAACCACCTCCTTTTTTCTTTATAATTCGATAATAATTAACAAAATCCTCCAAAAATACAAAAAAGCAATCAAATATTTTTTGATTGCTTTCACTATTTCCGATGATTAAAGTAATGGGGAAAGGAGCCGGGCCGTCGATTCTAATAAGCGATAGCCAATATGCCTTTGCTGGAATGTATTTAACTCAAGCTGCTTGGCATAATCAAGATCATTTACAAATTCAGCCACCAGCTTTTGTGTGCTCTTTGTTCGGAATAAAAAGGCATTTACTTCAAAATTCAAATGAAAGCTTCGCATATCCATATTGGAGGTCCCTATAGATGCCAGTTCATGGTCGACAATCACCATTTTACTATGCATAAAGCCTCTTTCATATTCATACACCTTCACTCCGGCTTCTAAGAGCTCTGGAAAATAAGACCGGGACGCATGGAAAACAATTCGTTTATCTGGTCGGTTGGGTACTAAAAGTCTCACATCAATCCCACTCAATGCCGCCACCTTTATGGCCGAGAAGATGTCCTCATCGGGAATAAAGTAGGGAGACGCAATCCAAACCGATTTTTCTGCTGAGGCAATCATTGAAAAAAAGATATTCTTAATGGCACTCCATTCATTATCAGGTCCGCCGGCAATTAACTGTACTCCGCCATGGTTTTGGTTATCCCATTGAGGCGATAAATACTCGGCTGTTAGAAAACTGTGATTGGTCATATAATACCAATCCTGCAAAAAAATTAACTGCAGCGTTCTAACCGCTTCACCCTTAAGCATTAGATGCGTATCTCGCCAAAAACCAATACTTTTCACTCTTCCTAAATATTCATCCCCGATATTTAACCCGCCAACAAATCCAACCGTACCATCTATCACAATGATCTTGCGATGATTGCGAAAATTAAATTTATTATTCAGAAATGGCAATTTAACAGGACCAAATGACACGGTCTCGATTCCGGCATTTTTCAATTCTATTATATACTTTTTAGATAACTGCCAGGATCCAACAGCATCAAAGAGGAAGCGGATTTTCACTCCTTCCATTGCCTTCTTAATTAAAATATCCTTAATTTCCTGACCAATTTGATCATGGCGGATAATATAATATTCAAGATGGATGTGATGTTTTGCTTTTTTTAGTTCCTCAAGGATGTGAAAAAATGTTTCTTCCCCATTCGTTAATACTTTTGTAGCCGTCTTAAATGAAATAGGACTATTGCCAAGTTTATGGGCTAACGTATATAATTTCCCTTGATTCTCGTCTAGTAATGATAATGTCTCCTGGCTCCGAACATCATTTTCACCCTCCACAGTCAGAAAGGCTTGCTTATCTAAAAAATATTTCTTTCGAAACATCTTTTCTTTTCGATAATTTCTGCCAAAAAGAAGGTAAAATATAAAGCCAACAAGCGGAAAACTTCCCAACACCACTAACCATGTAATAGTTTGAGTTGGATGGCGGTTTTCAAGGAATATTACAAAACCGATAAAAATAACTGAACACGAAATCATTAAGCTAAAAATTCCAAAAAAGCCACCTTGAATTTGATCTCTAAAGAAAAACATTAGTATGGATAATATCGTAAGAAAAAAAATAACCCTTACCGTGTTTTTCACGGCCTCCACCCGCCAATATAACAAAATAATGTTTATTGCTAAAAAATACCGATTTCAATTCTGAAATCGGCATGTGGTTTATCTAAAATGTTTTCTTAATTCAGCAAATACTTGATCCGAAATAATTTCTTTTCCATATTCCTGAATTCGATGGATTGTTAATTGAGTCTCATAACCATATTCCAGCAGAATACTTAGAATATCATCAATTTCATCTTCCGCGAACAAATCTTCAGGAAATTCAGTAAAAAGAAAGTATTTTCCTTCGAAGGAATAAAGCGTAGTAACTAATTCATCTAATCCCGGACGCTTCGAAAGCATAATTAGATCCTCTAGATCTTTAAAAGCCAATAAGAATTCAAGCGTATCTTCCTCAAGTAAGAGATCCTCTTCCTCAGCAGTCTTTGGATTAAAATGCTGATCCAAAATTTCTTCGATGTGCTCATCTACTGGCAAATCCTTTAATTTTTCGGCCGGAACAGGAAGCTCAAACTTCTGTCCATCCTTGGAGAGCTGCGCTTTAGTAACGAGAATTTCTAATCCTTTTTCGAGCGCTTGAACTTGAATCCAAAGCGGACCTTCAACAACAAATTCTTCTTCCTGGTGAACTTCATCCATCATTTCCCAAAAAAGTTCTTCACTTCGTTCGCGATTATACCAAATTTCTTCGCGGTCAAAGCCTCTGTCTTCTATATCTACATATGAAATGTAAAATTTCACAGTATTTTCATTTATTCTTTCAATCTCCATTTATACCTCTCCCTTCCATTATCCATATTGAAGGGACTAAATACCCCCAAGCAGATTTTGCTTAATAGCATTTACCCAATTTAGAAAGGACTTTTTTCTCCATGAGATTTTTGTAAAAAAGATGTAAAACCTTGTACTTTTATTTTATGATAAAAGTTGAAATAAGGGAAATAAAAATCACTAAATAATGAAAAACCCTTCATTTGCCTACTCATTAGATATTCATTTTATTGTAGCAAAATGCATGAAAAACTACAAACATGAAGGAGTAAATAGATAAAAAAGACCTTCCATTAAGAAGGCCTTTAAAGTTTAATTTACCATACGTTGTGCTTCGCGCAATTGGAAAGTTCTAACCCTTCTAGGCAGGAAGCGGCGAATTTCATCTTCATTATAACCCACTTGCAGACGCTTCTCATCAATTATGATAGGGCGGCGCAAAAGACCAGGATTTTCTTTAATTAATTCAAATAGATCCTGAAGTGGCATGGTGTCTACATTGACATCTAATTTTTGAAATGTTTTTGATCTCGTTGAGATAATTTCATCTGTACCATCTTCTGTCATGCGAAGAATTTCTTTAATCTCTTCAATCGATAAAGGCTCAGAGAAGATATTTCTTTCTTTGTATGGAATCTCATGCTCTTCAAGCCATGATTTAGCCTTCCTACATGATGTACAACTTGGTGAAGTGTATAGTGTTACCATCCGTCTTCACACTCCTATTCATTAACTAATCTAATTTAATAAGAAAGCGAAATATGTTAAAATGTTTAATGTTATAATTAAAATTATTATAAATAAGGAATTTATATTATTAATTATACACCAATGATTCTGAAAAAGGTACCCCTTTTCAAAATTAATCAAAATGCAGAGCAATATAAAATTTTTTTGCTATCATTATTATAAGACGAATAATACCATAAAAGGTTTCATTATATTTTATTTTTTTCATTAAAATTTTTCTATTTTCTTTTTTTCGCCGTTAAAATGTTCGTTTCAATCCATTTTTTTCTGTAGATAATATCTCATGGAACACTTATTAAATGGTATTTTACTATTTAAATCTTAATTAATTCTTAAATTCAATTCTCAATTAAAAAAAAATATTGAAAACGCTTACTTTTTTTGAATGATTGTCACAAAATTTCCCCAATCCAAAGGGAAATATCCAATTTACTTCTTTCAATTCAATCAAAGTTCTTTTAAAATATATCTATGGGGATATTTTATACAAGTGTTACGATTCATTATATTTTGAAATAATTGGAGGGGCTTTCTATGATTGGTGGTTATATAGCAGATTTTGCCATGTTCACTATTCTCGTTGTTGGGATTACAGCCATCATGGGGGTTATCACAAACGGTATTGGTGAAAAGGTTTTCGGTAGAAAGAATCGAAGAGAATTTTCCGGGCGAAGTGAAAAATACCAGGCGAATTGGAAAACGGTTGGAGGCAACAGAAAATAATAAAGAAAACGATCTCATTGTGAGATCGTTTTTTTATTTAAGTTGTGCCTTATATTGAAGAAGTTCTTTTTCGGAACATAGAACAAAATGGTTCGGAGATACCTCGCGAAATTCAATTTGTTCATTATCGTCATAATTATGACTTGCCGGATCATACGTTTTACGTTTTCTAGTCCGCTCGCTTATCGGATCTGGAGCAGGAATCGCAGATAATAATGACTGTGTATAAGGATGAAGCGGGTTCTTATACAGCTCATCAGCAGGGCAAAGCTCAACCATTTTACCGAAATACATAACACCTATACGGTCGCTAATGTATTTTACCATTGAAAGGTCATGGGCAATAAATAAATAGGTAAGACCTTTTTCATTTTGAAGTTTTTTCATCAAGTTTACGACTTGAGCTTGAATGGAAACGTCAAGAGCGGAGATTGGCTCGTCGGCAATAATGAATTCAGGCTCGACCGCCAGTGCTCTCGCTATCCCAATACGCTGACGCTGACCACCGCTGAACTCATGTGGATAACGGTTTGCATGCTCTTTGTTTAAACCAACTGTTTCCAGTAGCTCATAAACTCTATTCATGCGTTCTTTTTTTGATTTTGCTAATCCATGGATATCGATGCCTTCAGCAATAATATCTGCCACTTTTAATCTAGGGTTAAGTGACGCATATGGATCTTGGAAAATCATCTGCATTTTGCGATTAAATTCTTTTAATTCTCTAGGAGATTTTCTACCATGCACGTTTTCCCCATCATACAAAACCTCTCCGCCAGTCGCATTATAAAGGCGGATGATCGTACGTCCAGTGGTAGATTTTCCACAACCAGATTCACCAACAAGCCCTAATACTTCACCCTTATAAATATCAAATGAAACATGATCAACAGCTTTTACCTCATTTGGTCTACCAACATTGAAGTATTGCTGTAAATTTTTAATTTCAAGTAGTTTTTCTCTTTGTGCCATTTATTTTCCCACCTTTATACTAGGGAATTGCCCTTGACGTCGCTTAACAGCCTCTGGTGGTTCTACCTTCGGTGCATCGGGATGCAAAAGCCATGTTGCTGCATAATGAGTATCAGAAACTTTAAAGAATGGCGGCTCTTGTTCTAAATCAATTTTCAACACATATGGATTCCTTGGAGCAAATGGATCTCCTTTTGGCGGATCTAATAAATCCGGCGGTGTCCCAGGAATTGAAAATAACTCTTCATCATTTGTATCCATATCTGGCATGGAACTAATAAGCCCCCAAGTGTATGGATGTTTTGGATTGTAAAAAATATCATCTGAAGTGCCAATTTCAACAATCTTACCGCCATACATAACGGCTACACGGTCAGCGACATTGGCAACTACCCCAAGATCATGTGTAATAAATATAATCGAAGTATCGATTTTCTTTTGCAGGTCCTTCATCAATTCAAGAATTTGCGCTTGAATCGTAACATCAAGTGCGGTAGTAGGCTCATCGGCAATTAATACCTTTGGATTACATGCTAAGGCAATTGCGATAACTACCCTTTGTCTCATCCCGCCGGAAAATTGGTGTGGGTATTGATCCACACGAATTTCTGGTTTAGGAATACCAACAAGCTTCAATAATTCAATCGCTCTTTCCTTTGCCGCATGCTTGCTCATATTTTGGTGTTTAATGAGCGGTTCCATAATTTGATTTCCGACTTTCATTGTAGGATTTAATGAAGTCATCGGATCCTGGAAAATCATTGATATATCATGACCACGAATTTTTTGCATCTGTTTTTCTTTTAGCTTGGTTAAATCTTTACCATCAAATAAGATTTCACCTTTTTTAAATTCCGAATTACCTTCTGGAAGCAAACGCATGATTGATTTGGTTGTAACCGATTTTCCCGATCCGGATTCTCCCACAATCGCTAACGTTTCTCCTTTATATAAATCAAAGCTTACACCTCTTATTGCTTTAACTTCTCCAGCAAAGGTGTGGAAGGAAATATTTAAATCCTTCACCTGTAAGATTTTTTCCATGTTAATTCACCCGCCTTCTAATCACGCATTTTTGGATCTAGTGCATCCCTTAAACCGTCGGCAATTAAGTTAAACACAATCATGAGTAATGATATCATTATTGCAGGAATTATCATTTGGTATGGATATGCAATCATACTTCTGAATCCATCATTAATCAACGTACCCAATGATGCATTTGGCTCCTGCAATCCTAAACCAATAAAGCTTAAAAATGCTTCAAAGAATATAGCATTAGGAATTGAGAACATCGTATTAATAATAATGACACCAAACATATTTGGAATCATATGTTTAAAAATAATCGAAGCATCTGAGGCTCCCAAAGTTTTTGCCGCTAACACAAATTCCATATTCTTATATTTAAGAACTTGCGCACGTACAACACGAGCCATACTCGTCCAGCCTGTGAAGGCAATCGCAATAACAATTGGTAAAATCCCCGGTTTTAATACAAGTATCATTAAAACAACGATGATCAAATTAGGAATACCTATGATAATTTCTAAAATACGCTGCATGAAACCATCAATTTTACCGCCAAGATAGCCTGAGACAGCACCATAGGTAACCCCAACGAGCATATCAATCAATGCGGCAAAAAACGCAATGAATAAGGAAATTTGTGTCCCTTTCCAAATTCGGGCAAAGAGATCTCGCCCTAGACTATCTGTACCAAACCAATAATATTGTTTTACATTCTTTGTTTCATAAGGATGTAAGACAACACCTTGCCTATTTTTAAGCGTGCCATCAAACGGAAGCCAGCTTATATGTTCTAATCCTTGAATACGAGGAGGTAAATTAGCGTTATTGGTATTCTGTTGATCAAAGGCATATGGTGTTATTAGCGGACCAACAAATGCCATGATAATTAAGAGAACAACTATCACTAAACTGATAACAGCCCCTTTATTTTTCCTGACACGTAGCCATGAATCCTGCCAAAAATTTAAACTCGGCTTGGCAATTTTCTCACTCGTCGTGGTGTCAACATGGGCGGGTGTAAATAATTCTTTGGAGATAGTTGGTTGCTTATTAATCATTATGACTTACCCCCCGAAACTCTAATCCGTGGATCAATAACTCCATACAGAATATCCACAACTAAAATGACTGCCACAAATGCAGCTGCAAATAGAATCGATGTACCCATAATAACTGGATAATCGTTCACGGCAATTGATTTAACAAATTGTTCCCCTAGTCCAGGGATTGCGAAAATTTGCTCTATTACAAGCGAACCAGTCATTAAGCTGACAGCTAAAGGTCCTAAAACGGTAATAACCGGAATTAACGCATTTCTTAATGCATGCTTCACACTAATTTGAAAATTACTTGCCCCTTTTGCTTTTGCCAATGTAATGTAATCAGAGCCTAAAACATCAATCATTTCAGTACGCATAAAACGGGCAGCAATAGAAATTGGGAACATTGCAAGTGCTAAAGTTGGAAGAACGGTATACGATGGTCCATTCCAAAACATAACTGGGAGCCATCCTAATTTCACAGCGATATAAAATTGAAGTAAACCGGCAAAAACAAAGCTTGGTATAGATTTACCAGCGACGGCAATAAATGTCGCACCATAATCTACCCACGTATTTTGTTTTAATGCAGCGAATACTCCTAATATGATCCCAAGAATTGAACCGACAATCATCGCTTCAAATCCTAGAGTAGCTGATGGACCAATACGTTGAGCTAGTAGTGTGGTTACAGAGGTACCACCAAATTGGAAGGAAACACCTAAATCACCTTTAAACATGTTCATTATATAGTTAGCATATTGAACAGGTACAGGCTTGTCTAAACCGTACTTTTGTTTCATGATAAGAAGTTGATCAGGTGATAGTTTTGATGCAGCACTAAACGGAGTACCTGGAATCAGCTTCATAAGGAAAAAGGTTACTGATACAACGATGAAAAGGGTAAGAATCATATAAAGTACCCGTTGTAAAATATATTTTGCCATTCCCCCACCTCCTAATTATTAAAAGATTCATCATTTTTCGACAATTGTCTTACAGTTAAAAAGAGAGTATATCCTTAATATACTCTCTTTTTATTTGATTACTTATAGTTATTTTTTAGGATTTACAATCTTAATCCATTGATAACTAAAGTCTGGTCCATAACCATGGTGTGCAAGTCCTTGTACTTTATCAGAAACTAAAAGGTTTGCTGAACGTTGATAAAGCGGATCTATTGCAGCATCTTGATCTAAAATTAACTTTTCTGCTTGTTGTAATGCCTTAAAGCGTTCATCCGGCTTTGTAGCCAAAGTAGTTTGTGCATCTTTGATTAACTTATCAACAGCAGGATCTTTGTAGCTCATATGTTGTTGTTGGCTATCTGATGTCCAAATATCCATATACGTCATTGGGTCTGCATAGTCAGGGCCCCAACCGCTGAATAGGATATCATATTGTTGTTTGTCTTCACGGTCTAATTTGATGTTAAATGGAACACTTTGAATAGTTACATGTGCACCTGGAAGTGTTTTCTCAATTTGGTCTTTGATGAATGCATCAGTTTGTTTAGCTGAAGTAGTATCTTGACCAACATAAGTAAACGTTAAATCCTTCTTGCCGATTTCAGATAAACCTTTTGTCCATAATGCTTTTGCAGTTGCTTTATCAGTAGCATTATATGTGCCAGTATCTGCACGGAAGTCTTTGCCTGACACACTATTAAAGGCAAAATCTTTTGCTACTATATAATCAGCAGGTGTAGAACCATTCGCTAATACGTTGTCTGTAAGAGCTTTTTTATCAATTGCTAATGAAATTGCTTTACGAATATTCACATTAGCTAAAGCAGGATTTTTCTCGTTAAATTTCAACCAGAAAAGGGTTGGTTCTGAGTAACGTAGAAGGTTTTTAGATCCTTCATATTGTGAAATGATCGCAGGCTCTGCAAGTTTTGGTGTAATATCAGCTTCACCAGCTTCAAATGCATTCGCAGATGCTTGACCATCTTTAGATACGTTAAAGTTGATTGTTTTTAAAGAAACATCTTTTGCATCCCAATAAGTATCGTTTTTCACTAGAGTCCATTGAGTTGCTTGCGGACCATCCCATTTAGTCATTTTGAATGGACCATTAGATAGTAAGTGAGTAGCATCTTTTGCATAATTTGCACCTTGAGACTCAACATACTTTTGGTCTAAAGGATAGAATACTTGGAATGTTACGTAAGAATCAAAGAATGGAATTGGTTGTTCTAGTGTAATTTGTAAAGTATAATCATCTAATGCTTTGATTCCTAAATCAGTAACAGGTTTTTTCTTGTTTGCAATATCAGTTGCATTTTTGATTTTGCCTTCCATATAGTAAGGGCCGTATGGAGAAGCAGTTTTAGGATCGATAGCACGTTGCCATGCATATACGAAGTCATGTGCTGTTACAGGATCTCCGTTTGACCATTTTACATTATTTTTTAACTTGATTGTGTAAACGGTTCCATTAGAGTTCACCTGTGGTTTACCGTCAGCAACACCATCGATTACCTTTTGGTTTGGATCCAAACGATATAGACCTTCGTTTGTAGCATTTAGCATTGTGAAACTCACAACGTCTTGGGCCTGTGATTCGTCCATCGTTGGAATTTCAGCTGACTCTAAAACATTTAATACTTGTGCAGGAGCTTTATCCTTTGTTGTAGTACCAGCATTATTGTTTGTGCTTTTACCGCCAGAGCAAGCAGCTAGAACCATGCTAAGTGCTAGCGATGACGTTAAAAGTAGTGAAAGTTTTGATTTCTTCACTAGAAGACCTCCCTTTTCTATTATTCTGAAAAATTACTACATTCCCTATTATACATATTTTCAACTAATTGTACATTGTTTTTTTAAAATTAATTTTCGGAAAAAACATATTTTTTACAAATAGTTAACAAAAAGATTAAAACTTTTTAGTCTTGAGTTGATTTTTTTTTTTATTAGAGCTATATTTTTCCCTATAATATCAACGTTTTGGAGGGTTTCCGGTGAAAAAGAAAATTAAAAAAAATTTAATAATTTTGGCAGTATTCCAGCTTATCATTGTTGCACTTTCATTTCTTAATTATCACAATATTTCGTTATTAAGCTATATCAATATATCTTTTTACATCTCAGCCACTTTGCTGCTCACCTTCTTATTTGTCTTCACTATTCAAACTGGTTTTTTTGATGTTGTCTCAAAGTCATTTAGGATGGTGGCATCTCGTGGAAAAAACAAGCGCAAGTTTGATGAAATCCCCTCGCTTTCTGAACTTGTTTCTTTTAATAACAAACCGTTATTATTTTATGGACTTGTAACCGCCTTATTAATGTTACTTGCCCTTGGTCTCTATTATGGTTTACAGACTTGATTCTGAATATGCATTTCTTTATAATATGAATAAGTAAATAGCACTAAGCGATGATAAAGAGTAGTACGTATTTTTCAATCGTTCAAGAGAGTTTGTGGCTGGTGAAAACAAACACGAGAAAATACAGAATGGACTTTTGAGCTTCTTTCTGAACCTTATTTCAAATGATATAAGCAAGTAGGAAAAGACGTTGCCTAACGTTAATAGGAGCCATAACTTATTTATGGAACTGAGTGACTCTTTTTGAGTAATTTAGGGTGGTACCGCGAACCATTCGTCCCTATTGTTTAGGGATGAATGGTTTTTTTATTTAATTATGATTTTTCAAGGAGGATATTTGTCATGAAAACGATTTTTTCTGGCATTCAGCCAAGTGGTATTATTACACTTGGTAACTATATTGGCGCATTGAAACAATTTGTTGACCTGCAGGACGAATACAATTGCTTCTTTTGTATTGTAGACCAGCATGCGATTACAGTTCCGCAGGATCCGGAAACATTACGGAAAAACATCCGAAGTCTTGCTGCCTTGTATATTGCAGTTGGCATTGATCCGGAAAAAGCTACTTTATTTATTCAATCCGAAGTGCCTGCGCATGCACAAGCCGGTTGGATGATGCAATGTATTTCTTATATTGGTGAATTAGAAAGAATGACGCAATTTAAAGATAAATCAGCTGGAAAAGAAGCTGTTTCTGCTAGCCTTTTAACCTACCCGCCCCTAATGGCAGCGGATATTCTCTTGTATAACACGGACGTTGTTCCTGTTGGGGAGGATCAAAAGCAGCATATGGAACTAACCCGCGATCTTGCAGAAAGATTTAATAAAAAGTTCGGGGATATCCTTACCATTCCTGAAGTCCGCCTTCCTAAGGTCGGAGCAAGGATTATGTCCCTTCAGGAACCAACAAAAAAAATGAGCAAGTCCGATCCAAATAAAAAAGCGTTTATTACCCCGCTGGATGATCTTAAGCAAATTGAGAAGAAAATTAAAAGTGCCGTGACCGATTCAGAAGGAATTGTTAAATATGATAAAGAACAAAAACCAGGAATCTCGAATTTAATTTCCATTTATTCTATCTTAAGCGGTAAATCTATTTCTGAAATTGAAGATATGTATCATGGAAAGGGATACGGAGTCTTTAAAGGTGATTTAGCAGAAGTGGTAATAAACGTCATTAAGCCAATTCAAGATAAATATTTCAGTTTACTGGAATCGAGCGAACTTGATGCGATCCTTGACCGTGGTGCCGCAAAGGCTCGTGAAATAGCGAATCAAACCCTTATTAAAATGGAAAAAGCGATGGGGTTAGGCAGGACTAATCGATAACCTTCATCGTCCCATGATTAAAGCCTGACCCACAAAAGGTGTTTTGAACACGCCTTTTGGGTCAGGCTTTTAATTTACTCTTGGACCATGCTCCATTTCCCAAAGCTTTTCAAAGAATGGCTGTCCTTTTATTAAATTTTCGCAGAATGTTGCATGTTTATTTGTCCATCCATATTTTGTTTCCTCATAAAGCTGTTCCCAGGCCTCTTCAAAGTTTAGTTCCTGAATAATGGAATATCTCTCTGGACACCATTCGGTATACCAATAACGGACCTCTGCTTCATTTTTTGATGAATGAAGTTGATCAAGTGCCATAAATAACAGCTGTTTCAGCTGTCGTTCTTTTCTCGTTAAACCTCTCATTAATTCCGGCTCAGGAGAAAGGATGTGGAAATTTTTTAATACTTGATTCTGTTGATAAAAGTGATACTTCATGGATTCATGTGTCTCAATCATTTCATAGACAAGCTGTTCTTGTCTGGGGATTAACCTGCTTTTGCGAATCGGGATGTTATAACCGATTGTATCAACAGCCAATATACCAACACCATCGGTCACGACAAAGCAATAATCAAGCTGAATTCTTTCGTGGTTTTTTCTTAAATACGCCTTTTGAAAGATGTCATCTAGGAGTTGTTGTGGTAATTCTGATAAGTCATTTTCAATGTAATTAAATAATATCGGTTCAACCTTTAAAAGCGGAACCTGGTCTAAGAGCTCTACCCCATCATCCTTGCGCCATTCATGAAAGTTGCAGACATTATAACCGTTTTCTTCACCTTCAAACCAATTAACCCAAACATCATGAAGATACAACATTGTACAACCCCTCACTTCAAGAAACTGTTTGTCAATCAGTATGGGCAGACCTTAGTTAAATTATTCCTTTATATATATTTTGCTCCAGTCATGTTTTATTACTTGTTTTTGGAAAGTAAATACTTAGAGATACGATGATGATCCCAATTGGTAATAATAAACATGCTGATTGATGAAGGATAAACTGAAAGTATTCGATTACTTCATAACCAATGGAAAGTAAATTTAAGTAAGCGATTGAAATGATGCCTCCGGAAACAGCCATTAAATAACCAATTATATAGAAAAATATCCTAAATCCCACACCTATTTCCACTCCCATTTTTCCATATAAAACTTGTCCATTTTTTGGTTTACCATATGTATATGAATTATTTTTGTTTTCATTCTGCATCAAAAAAAAACCAGTCATGGTCGAATTCGCCATGAATGGTTTTTTTAATTATTCTGCATCAGGAGTGTTGCTTGAAACACCAACTTTTGACCATACAAAACTGCTATCTTTAGGATCAACAGTATAATCTGTTACACGATTATTTACTGCATAAATGACTGAACGGAACAATGTCGGAATGATCGGCATTTCATCGTTCATATATTTTTGCCATTGATCGTAAACTTGTTTACGATAAGCATGATCGAATGCTTTTTCTGAATGACCATCAGCTAATAACTGGTCATTTTGCGCACTTACGAAGTGAGAATAGTTAAATGGTACGTCTCTTCCATATAATCCGTATGGGTCTACGTCAGTACCAGTTCCCCATGCACCAGCATAAATGTCAACTTTAGGATCATCGTTTTGAACCATTTTATAGAAGGAGTTGAATTCTGCCAAACGTCCATCTACAAGCGATACATCTAAACCAACATTTTTCCAGGATTGAATATAGAAGTTAGCAAGTGGTTCCGCAACGTCTGAACCGCTCATGGACAAGAAATTGATATGGAATTTTTTACCATTTGGATCTTCACGAAGTCCATCACCATCAACATCCTTATATCCTGCTGCATCCAATAATTGTTTCGCTTTGGCAGGATCGTAACCAACTGAGTCCGCATTTGGGTTAGACCAGCTTGCGAATGATGGTGGAATTAGCGAAGTAGCAGGGAAACGCAGTCCATTGTATAGTTTTTCACCAACAGATTTTTCATCTAAAGCATAGGCCATCGCTTGACGCAATCTCTTGTCTTGGAATTTAGGGTTATCCATTACGTTAACACCTTTTTTAGCATCCCAGTGGCCTAATTTAAAGCCAATATAGCTGTACGCTAAATCAACTTTTCCGACAAAACTGAAGTTCTTAGCTCCTTTTGCAGCGGTGTATTGATCAACCGGATATTCGGCAATATCAATATCACCCGTTTTAAGTGATTGTAAAACAACCTTAGGGTTAACAACTTTAAAAATAATGCTTTTTAGCTTAGGTTTACCTGCATAGTAATCATCATTACGTACGAACTCAACTGATTCACCCGGAACCATCTTTTTAATCTTGAATGCACCAAAACCAAGTGGAGTCTTATGGATTTTATCAGATTTTGCTAAATCTTTAATAGGAATATCACCTAAGTAATGTTTTGGCATTGCATATGGCCATAAACCAGTTAATAAAGATGGGTTTGCTTTCGTGAAAGTAATCGAAAGTGTTTTGTTATTAATAATTTTGATACCTGAAATGTTTTTGGCTTTACCGGCATGGTATTTGTCCATACCAACAATGCTTTGGATAATAGCGTCACCGTAGCGTACACCTGTGTAATCTTTGTTTCCGATTACTAAAAATGAATATTCATAATCTTGTGCAGTAACAGGCTGACCATCTGTCCAATTTACATTGTCTTTAATTTTTACAGTAATGGTCTTATTGTTGTTTGACATTTGATAGGTTGCTGCACCATCATTGGTAAATTCATAGTCACCATTTGTGGAGAATAATGGCTCATCAAAAAATTGAAGAACGTCTGCGTCTGGCTGACCATCATAGAAAGCATAGTTTAACGTGCCCTCAAATGGAGTATCTGAAACTTCCCCATAATTTAGAGTTCCATCCGCTATTGGCTGTTTGTCTGCATTTTTAACCAATGGGAAGTTCCCGATGTTTTCTTGCGGCTTCTGACTTGAAGCAGTTGGTTTTTTACTGCCGCCGTCTGTGGAACTGTTGTTGCTCGTTGAACTGCTGCATGCTGATGCTACCAATCCTAGAGCAACGACAGGAGTAATAACCTTGACTAATTTACTTTTCTTCATCCTTCATTTTTCCCCCTTTTTTATCCTAATCTTTGCCTTGCATCGGCTGCGCGTTTAAATGCTTGGCCGATATAATTTATACTCAACATCATTACTAAAATTAGTAATGATGCAGGTAACCAGACCCACCATTTATTTTCTAAAACATCCGGATTTGTTGCATAGCTGATAAGAGTTCCCAAGCTTGGCGTACTCTCCGGCAGCCCGAATCCTAAATAAGTCAACCCCGATTCAATCCCAATATTACCTGCTAGATTAAGGGTTAGATTGACAATAATAATAGAGCTTAAGTTAGGGAGCACTTCTCGGAAAATAATTTTCCAATCGGGAGTTCCAAGTGTTTTGGAAGCACTTACATAATCAAGTTCTCTTTCAGCCAGGGTTTTTGACCTTATTAATCTAGCTTTCCCTGTCCACAAGAATGCACTCATAATTAACACAAAGGTGTAAACATTATATTTTGGAGCAATAGTAACAAAAACAATGATCAGCATTAAGCTTGGAAGGATTAGAAAAAAATCGATAATACGCATGATCATATTATCAACCTTACCGCCAAAATAACCTGCACATAATCCCATACAAAGACCAATACAGCCTGTCAATAAAGTAATAAATAATCCAATAGTAAATGAGTTTTTAGCCCCAATGATCAGCTGGCCAAATATATCTCTTCCCCCATAATCTGTCCCAAGCCAATGTTCCGAAGATGGAGGCGAGTAAATCGATAACAAATCTACCGTGACAATTTTTTCTTGATTTAATAGGATAGACGCTCCATAAACAATAATTAGAATGAGACCTAAAAGGATTAAGGATCCCAATGCCAATTTATCTTTCACAATCTCTCTCCACAAAATTGAAAGTACGCCGGTTTTATCCTTGGTTTTCACATTTTGTTTCTTAGGATTAACGATTTCAACTTTCATATCAAATCCCTCTCTACATGTTATTCAATTCTGATTCGTGGATCAACAGCACTTAAAATGATATCTGAAAGTAATGTTCCTACTAGTGTTGCCAAACCGGATATCATGACCAGTGCAGTAACAACACTAAAGTCACGCTGTGAAATGGAAGAGACGAATAACTGTCCAATCCCCGGATATCCATAAATTGATTCCAAGAAGACGGAACCGCCTATTAAATAGACAATTTCATAGCCAAGAAAAGCTGCTATAGGCAATAGAGAGTTTCTAAAAATATGTCGTGTATAAACTTTAGATTCGCTGACCCCTTTAGATCTTGCTGTCTTAACAAAGTCCTTAATTTTTGTATCTATGATTTCATTCCGTAAATATTGAATAGTAACGGTCGTACTGACAATAGCACCTGAAAATGCCGGTAAAATAAGGTGGTTAATTTTACTCATGTAATAGGCGAAAGTCCCATCCTGTACCCGAATGTCTACGCTGCCGCTGGTAGGAAACCAACCTAGAACAAAACCGAAAATAAATAATACTAATAATGCAAAAATGAATAGAGGTGTAGCAAACGTTACATAGTTGTAACCAACAATCATTTTATCTGCCAAGGAATTCGTGTATCTTCCACCAATAATTCCTAGCGGGATTGAAATGGCGTAACTAAGAATGAGGATGGCGAAACCTAATAGAACAGTGTTCCACATTTTCCCGGCCAGCAATTGTGTTACCGGTATTTGATGGATAATGGACAATCCTAAATCTCCATGAAACAATCCCTTAAGCCATCTGCCATATTGAACTGGTAACGGATCAAGCATTCCAAGTTTTTGTTTTAATTCATGCAGGGTTTGAGCATCCATTTTAGGATTGCTTGCCAATTGACCCGTTAATGCATCCCCAGGCATGGCCTTTGCTAATAGAAAGATTAGAATACTTAAAATAAATAACTGAGGGATCATCACTATGATTCTACGTAAAATAAATTTGAACATTTCTTACAAACCCCTCTCTATGGAAGTGCAACTGAATGTGTGTCCGTAATAGATTTAAGATTATAAACTTTTCCCTCATCATTAAAATACTTTTGATATGAATTTTCATATTCATTGCTAATCTCTTCCCGAAGCTGTTTTTGTTTCTCTCTATTTTTCGGATCAATATCCGGGATAGCGGAAATTAATCTCTTTGTATATATATGCTGAGGGTTTGTATATATATCTTTACTTGTCCCTTCTTCAACAAATTGACCGCGATACATGATCCCAATACGATCGCACATGTGCTGAATAATCCCTAAATCATGACTAATGAATAAGTAGGTCAGATTAAACTCTTTTTGAATATCCTGCATAAAGTTTAAAACCTGCGCTTGAACGGACACATCGAGGGCAGAAACGGGTTCATCAGCAATAATTAACTTCGGTTTAAGCGTCAGCGCTCTGGCAATCCCAATTCGCTGTCTTTGTCCGCCTGAAAATTCATGGGGATACTTGAAAATGGATTCTGGATTTAATCCTACCTTTTCTATGTAAAACTGCACTTTTTTTCTTTCTTCAGTAGGTGATAGTTTTTCAAAATTCCTCAGCGGTTCCGCAACGATATCCAACACTCGTTTTCTTGGATTTAAAGATGAATAGGGATCTTGAAAAATCATTTGAATATCTTGGCGATGCTTATGAAATTCTCTGCGGCTCAGATTCATCAGATTCTGGTTTTCAAAAAGGATTTCTCCTGAGGTTGCCTTAATGAGTCCAATTAATGCACGTCCAGTCGTTGTTTTCCCGCAGCCGGATTCACCAACAAGTCCATAAGTTTCGCCTTGTTTTAATTCAAAGCTGATATCGTCAACTGCCTTTACATGCCCCACTACTCTTTTGAAAAAACCACCGCGTATTGGATAATGCACTTTAAGATTATTAATTTTAAGAAATTCCATAGTTTACGTCTCCCATGTTTTTTTCTGGAAAGTGAAAGTTCTTAAAGCAGGTGCACCGGACATAATGGTTTGGTTCCACTTCTCTCATTACTGGATTTTCCTCATGTTCATGTTGATGGATCCATTCAATCCTATCTTTAAAGCGGCATCCTTTTCTTGGCAACTTTTGAAGAGAAGGAACAATTCCTTGAATGACATGCAATCTTCCCTTATTAGATGTAGATGATGGGATGGAATTTAATAATGACCTTGTGTATGGATGTAACGGATTTCCAAATAGTGTATTTACGTCTGCGATTTCGACGATTTCTCCTGCGTACATGACAGCAACCCGGTCCGCCATTTCAGCGACTACCCCGAGATCATGTGTAATGAGGATGATGCCTGCTTTCGTTTGCTTTTGCAGTTCTTTCAGCAAATCCATTATTTGCGCTTGAATGGTTACATCTAATGCCGTTGTCGGTTCATCTGCAATGACCAGCAACGGATCACAAGCAACAGCAATTGCGATTACGACACGTTGACGCATCCCTCCGGATAATTCATGAGGATATTGGTTGTAGGTTCGCTCAGGGTTAGGAATTCCAACCCTTTTCAAAAGACCAATGGTTTTTGCTCTTCTTTCAGAACTTGATAAATTCGTATGATTGACCATTGTTTCTTCAATTTGTTTTCCACATGTCATAAGCGGGTTAAGAGCTGTTAATGGGTCTTGGAAGATCATTCCTATCTCTTTTCCGCGAATTTTATTAATCTCTGCAGTTGAAAGTGAGAGCAGATTTTTCCCTTTAAAAATCACATCCCCTTCCTGCTTTGTTCTTTCCTTTGTGTGCAATCCCATTATTGACAAAGCTAACGCGCTTTTTCCGCATCCCGATTCTCCAACTATCGCAACCACTTCATTCTCATTAACTGTTAGATTGACATTATCTACTGCAGCAAAATAGTCGTTTTCTATTCGAAATGACGTACGAAGGTTCTGCACTTGTAAAAGTGGATGATTAAGCAATCTAAATCCCCCTTAAATCGATCAATCTATAAAAACCTTATCTCTTAAATAATAATAATTTCTATTTCTAACATTATATGTATTTTGTATATCTAATTAAAAGTTTATTACAGAATTTTTACAATTGCAATATTTTTTAGAAAATTATTATTTTTAAATTTTTGGAAAAAAAAAGAAAACCTGATATTCCAAGTTTTCTCCTTATTTATTCTATAAATTTTGTTGACGGGATCGAAAATGATAGTTTTGTAGAATAGTTATGATTACTATAGTATTTTTCCACTACGTTGAACCCAATCGCATAACCAAGCAGTTTTGGTATTCTTCCTCCACCATAAAGAAGTTCATCGTGAACTCTTTCATTTTTTCTCCGGTGTAATTGATTCACGATAAACACTTCCCATAGTTTTTCCATTTCTTTATCTGTATACATCTCACACCATTCGGCCAAATATTTTCTGCCGCAATTTTTTAGTACAGCATATTCCGCAAGTCCTTCAATCACAATGGAATCTAACAGGGTATAAGCCTCCATTTTTTTATTCATCCTGCTCAGCCTGCAGACATGATGATATTCATGAACGAAAAGCGCTTCCAGTTCCTTAGGGTCCTCAAAATCTGAAATAAACAGAAACATTTTGTCTGGATAAGAAACCCCTGATTTATTTCGTTCCTGTCTGAAAAAAAAACCTCTTGATTGGCCGATTGGAAAAAGAAAGATGGGTATATCCGGACCAGCCCATTTATTTTTGTAATACTGTAATAAGCCTTCCACCTTATCCCATGCTTTCTCCTTTAGCATCAAATTGAAATTGTTCTTCGTAGTCATTGATGGGCGGTACATCCCATATTTCAATAATTGGTTATAAATATCGGTCGGATCCATTCCTTTAAAATGTGGAAGGAGTTTTTCGCAGATTTTCGCGGGGCGGTCAAATTCATCCTTCATCCACTGGTCTGTACGAATGATTCCCATTTCCTCACTCCATTTTTTCCAGTATCTTCTGTTAATAGTTTATGTCGAAGGAGAAGAGTGGTTCTTTTTATTAATCATACATAATAAAAAGAGACTGTCTCAAAAAGGTTTTCCCTTTTGAGACAGTCTCTTTTATTATTTTTCGTATTTTCTAAACACGATTGTTGCGTTGTGTCCGCCAAAGCCTAACGAATTGCTCATTGCTGCTTTTACTTCTTTTTGCCGTGCTTTATTTACTACATAATCAAGGTCACATTCAGGGTCAGGCGTTTCATAATTAATTGTCGGTGGGAGGATGCTGTCTCTCATGGTCAGCACGGTGAAAATTGCTTCAACACCGCCGGCAGCCCCGAGTAGGTGCCCTGTCATTGATTTTGTTGAGCTCATCGCCAGTTTATAGGCATGTTCGCCGAATACTTCCTTCACTGCAAGAGTTTCAAACTTATCATTATATTCGGTACTTGTACCGTGAGCATTAATATAGTCAATATCTTCCGGCTTTAATCCGCCGTCGTTTATGGCCATTTTCATTGCCCTTGCTCCACCCTCGCCTCCAGGAGCAGGTGCCGTTATATGATACGCATCACCTGTTGCACCATATCCGATAATTTCTGCATATATTTTAGCGCCTCGTGCTAAAGCATGCTCTAATTCTTCTAATACAACAATTCCTGCTCCTTCACCAATAACAAAACCATCACGGTTCTTATCAAACGGACGGCTGGCAGTCAATGGATCTGGATTTGTCGATAATGCTGTATTGGCACAGAAGCCGGCAACAGACATTTTCGTAATTGGGGCTTCAGCACCACCTGAAATCATTACATCTGCATCGCCGCGCTGGATGACTTTGAAGGCATCTCCAATGGAATTGGTCCCGGTTGCACAGGCCGTAACAGTACAGGAGTTAAACCCTCTGGCTCCAAGAGTAATGGAAACTTGCCCTGTTGCCATGTCAGGAATCAGCATAGGAACAAAGAAAGGGCTGACTCGGCGGTATCCTCTTTTTTGAAAGGTTTCAAATTGTTCTTCGAACGTTTCCATGCCGCCGATACCTGAACCAATCCAAACTCCAACACGATCTGAATTTTCTTCATTTATAGTAAGGTTGGCATCTTTTACAGCCATAATGGAAGAGGCTACAGCATATTGGGTAAACCGGTCCATTTTTCTTGCTTCTTTTCGATCCATGAAAACTTCTGGATTAAAATCATTAATTTGAGCGGCAACTTTAGCCGGATACTCATCAGCATTCACTCTGGTTAATGGTCCTACCCCAGATTTTCCTTCAATAATATGTTTCCAGGTAGTTTCAGCATCAAGTCCAAGCGGTGTTACTGCACCAATGCCGGTAACCACTACTCTACGTTTTTCCATAAAATCCAACTCCTTGTCTATCTAACTTTCCCTATTTATATTATTTATAAAAAACTCTCATTATTTTCCCCAGCGAATCGCAATAGCCCCCCAGGTTAATCCACCGCCGAATCCAACCATGACAATGACATCGTCATCTTTTATTTTGCCTGCTTCTACCTCTTCGACGATTGAGATTGGGATCGAGGCGGATGAGGTATTGCCATACTTATGAACTGTTTTTGACATTTTTTCTGCAGGAAGCTCCAATCTTTGACGAGATGCTTCCATAATACGTATATTAGCTTGGTGCGGAATAAGAAGGTCTACATCCTCATTTGTTAGTCCAGCTTTTTCAAGAACATTTACACAGCTTTCTCCCATTTGGCGGACTGCAAATTTGAAAACTTCTCGACCGTTCATTATTATATATTCATCTTGATAGAGGTGCTTTGCCCCTACACCATCTGCGCCAAGTTCAAAGGAAAGAATTCCTCTATCACCGGAAACAGGTCCAATGATGGCCGCTCCAGCTCCATCCCCGAATAAAACGGCGGTATTACGATCATTCCAGTCGGTGATTTTTGAAAGTTTTTCAACACCTACTACAAGAATATTCTTATAAACTTCTGATTCAATAAACTGCTTTGCTGTAATAATTCCATACATAAAACCGGCACATGCCGCACTAATATCCATGGCGGCTGCTTTTTTTGCGCCTAGACGCTCTTGAATCAAGCAAGCAACAGATGGAAACGGGTGATCTGGTGTGACAGTAGCTACAAGTATTAAATCTATATCCATAGGAGTTATTCCGGCATCTTTAATAGCATTTTGTGCTGCCTCATAAGCCATATCAGAGGTGTCAATATTATCCTCGGCAATTCTTCGCTCTTCAATACCCGTTCTTGTTCGAATCCATTCATCTGATGTATCCATCACTTTTTCTAAATCAGCATTAGTTACAACTTTTTCTGGTAAATATCTTCCTATCCCTACAATACCAGCTCTCATCGAAGCCATCTCCTTCTGTATTTGTAATCCTGCAATAAAACTCCTTAGGCTTATTATCAATTATTATGACTTGGTACTAATTTTAGCAAAAAGAACTATATTTAAGCAACTGTTAAATACATCATTATCATCCGCAATTGCCCATCCATTTTATGAATTTAATTTTCATTATCTATTAATAGAAAATTTCTGTATAGTCATCTTTATTGGAATGAGTTTGAAAAAAAATAAGCTGCCTGGCAGCTTATTTTTTAGCCTTGATTACTGACCTTTTGTGCATCAGCTAAACCAAGCTCATAGGCCTCTTGCATTACTTTTGAAAATAAGTTCATAAATGGCTGAATTAAATCCATCGATAATTCAATACCAGCCTTGTCCAACTGGTCCTTGGCTTCAGGTAAATACTTCATAGCGATTTGCATAAATTGTAATGACTTTTCATCCATATTCATATGTATTCTCCTTCAATTCTGTTGATTTTAAACTTTGTAATTAGCGTTGGAATATGCTGTACATTCCAAATATAAAGGACGGAATGTCAGTGACATTTCGCCCTTTATATTCTACCTTTTATGAAATGAAATGAAAAGTTATATCGCTAACCATAAGATGCAGTATTATTATCTATATTGATCTTTTTCGAGCAATCTTTGCCAATGGATTGTTTGCTTTGTGAGAGAATCATCTATAGATGTAACATTTTTTATTGGAACTCTTTTGATTTCTTCTTCACCTAAATCCAATTCAAGCTTGTTCTTTTTCCCGGGATTATTATCAATATTTAAATATGCAGCGCACCTTTGCCAATGATTTTTCTTGCCGCTTTCAATCAAATAACTTCCTGGGATCCTGCTATCGATAATTTCCACCATCGTTTCAATGGCATCCTCCACAAATAAAGCATCCATTGTTCCTTCACGAATTTCCGTTAAATTCTCTTGCAGATTCATTTTTGTCAAGATAGCTCGTTGAAAAAGAAAGGTTTGTGGCTGCCAAGGACCATAAATGGAAGGTAAATAAATAAGCTGAAGCTCTTGTTTAACTGCGAGTGATTGTTGTAAAAAATCACGCAATGGTCTGAAGGCTCTTTCGTCAAGTGGATATACGGCCATTTGGGCCGGTAATAAAAATGATGCGATTGTGCTTTTTTCTTGATTTTGCTTTAATAAATCAAGAATTGGCTTTGTCACTGCCTCATTTCGTAAAATATCTTCCTTACCGTCCATGTATAGATCATATAATGAAAAAACAATGGCTTCCCCACTGTCATGTTGATTATTCCATTCCATTATTGATTGCTCATAAAAATTAGCGTTCCTGCCTATTTCAAACCTTTTTTCATCAAGATAGGGTACCCTATCGATATTCTCAACATGGATCCCCTTTACTTCAATGCCTTTTTCAAGTAAAGTCTTACAAACATGAAAATTGATAAAATCAAATACGCCAAACAGAATTACCTTGTCCATTTACCCGTCCTCCCCAAATATTCCTTATTGAATCCTATGCAAGGAATGAAGGAAATATTTCTTTTGGAGAGGAAGCAGGTTATAAGACATCTTCATACTTTTTATAAAATTTCATAAACATTTTTCCGAGTTGCGGCTTTTTTTCTGGCAGGACAAAAGTTGGACTTATTGTTGTCCCGCTTACTAATTTCTGAAGGAGCTTTGATTGGTTATAAGATTTTCCACCAGACAAAACTTGGATCATTTGAATCGGGACTACCGGCTCTCGAGTAATTTTCCCTTCAAATTTCATTAACTCCTCCTCTAGCATTGCTTGATCCATTTGATAGGCGGCTTCCAGTTCCTTCACTAATTTCTTATAAAAAAATTTGTTTTCTTTTTCCTGTTCCAGATGACCTTTAAGCGATAAAATTGGATTCAGTAATGCCACTGATCTAATTTGTCCGCTCATTTTTTCCAATAACCTAATAGCAACAAGAGCTCCCATCCCTTCTGCTAAAATATGAATTTTGTTATTTAGGATTTCGCTGCGAATTACATATTGGTATAATCTTTGTGCGAGCTCGACGGCCCTTTCACTTCCCCAGTTTCGCCCATAAAGATTTGAGGAAAAAATGGTATACCCTGATTTCTTTAATTCATCGATTATGGCCAGCTTTCCTTCGTTTTGCATCCAAAAGCTGTTTTGTTCATCCACAAAATGTCTTTCATCACCGATGATTAATATGGCAAAACCTGTTGGTCTTTCAGGGTAATGGATGATGTTCCACTCTGAATCCAATAGGAAATTCCGGTTCTCCATTGCTATTTCTCCTTTTACATATTTCCTCAGCATATTGTATGTGGTTTCACAAAAGATGAACGGGGATTTGCCTATTTCAACACATCTTGTATGATATTAATAAAAACACATTGACTAATCACAAAAATGAAAATTAGCGTTTATTATTTTAATATGCTATGGTAAGATTAAAAGAAGATGCAATAATGTTAGAGGTGAATTTTGTGCGATATTTTTGGACTTTTTTCTGGGCTCTATTATTGGTTGAAATGGTAACTTACGTAGTCAGCTCTATGACGGGCACTGCTTTCAATGTTCAGGTTGGTGCCGTTTTAGCCGTCGTCGTAACCATTTTGGTTTACGCTATATCAGCAATGATTCCAAATGAACCTGTTGAAAAACATTAATTCTCTAAAAAGAGTCTGCCCCGTGACTACGAGGCAGACTCTTTTTCTTCAAGATTGAATTTGCACCATTATTTCCCCATTATTAGTTTCTAAGACAACCTTTGAATGGTCGTGAACATTCCCGGCGATAATTTCCCTTGCAAGCTTTGTCTCAATATTTCTTTGAATGTATCGTTTTAATGGCCGTGCACCATAAATCGGATCAAAACCATTTTCAGCGATATACTCCTTGGCGTCATCATTGATCGAAATTTCGATATTCTGCTCTTTAAGCCTTTCCTCAAGCTCCTTAATCATCTTCACTACAATGCTCTTTATTTCTCCCAATGATAAAGGTTTAAACAATATCGTCTCGTCAATTCTATTAAGAAATTCGGGACGGAAATGCGCCCGTAATTGTGAAAACACCTTTTCCCGTGCGTTTTCTTTCATTTCAAATTCATTATCATGACCTTCTAACAGAAACTGAGACCCTATATTGGAGGTCATGATAATTACGGTATTTTTAAAATCTACGATTCGCCCTTGAGAATCTGTAATCCGTCCGTCATCAAGCGCCTGTAATAAAATATTAAAGACCTCTGGATGTGCCTTTTCGATTTCGTCCAGCAATATAACAGAATATGGCCTTCTTCTCACAGCTTCGGTTAACTGGCCACCTTCTTCATAGCCAACATAACCTGGAGGCGCTCCAATCAATCGGGAAACAGAAAACTTTTCCATATATTCAGACATATCGATGCGGATGATTTGTTCTTCACTATCGAAAAGTGATTCTGCCAAGGCTTTTGCAAGTTCTGTTTTCCCCACTCCTGTTGGACCCAGGAAAAGGAAGGAACCAATTGGACGATTAGGGTCCTTAATGCCCGCACGTGCGCGAAGTACTGCATCTGCAACTAATTGAACGGCTTCATTTTGTCCGATAACCCGTTCATGTAACAGAGAATCGAGCTTTAAAAGTTTTTCTCTTTCACCCTCCACAAGCTTTGAAAGTGGAATCCCTGTCCATCTTGAAACAATATTGGATATTTCTTCACCGGTTACCTCTTCACGGAGCAGCTTTTCACCCTTAGCCGCCTGAGCTTCTAATTCTTTTAGCTCTTTTTCTGCTAACGGAATTTGCCCATGGCGAAGCTCTGCCGCACGATTTAAATCATACTTGTCCTCAGCCTGCTGCAGCTCCCAGCGAAGCTTTTCAATTTGTTCTCTTTTCTCCTGCAGCTTTTGAATGCTCCCTTTTTCCTTCAGCCATTTTGCTTTCATCGCATCGGCTTGTTCCTTCAGGTCAGCCAGTTCTTTTAATAAAGCTTCTAACCGTAGTTTACTCGCCGCATCCTCTTCCTTTCTTAAGGCTGCTTCTTCAATTTCCAACTGCATGACCCTGCGCGTCACTTCATCCAACTCTGTGGGCATTGAATCAATTTCAGTCCGAATCAGGGCACACGCCTCATCCACTAAATCGATTGCTTTATCTGGTAAAAAGCGATCCGTAATATAACGATTCGATAAAGTGGCAGCGGCTACAAGGGCATGATCATGAATTTTTACACCGTGGTGCACTTCAAACCGTTCTTTTAAACCGCGGAGGATCGAAATGGTATCCTCTACATTCGGCTCTTGTACAAGGACTTGCTGAAATCTGCGTTCGAGCGCTGGGTCCTTTTCAATATATTTTCGGTGTTCATCAAGTGTTGTGGCTCCAATACAATGCAGCTCACCGCGGGCGAGCATCGGCTTTAACATATTACCTGCGTCCATTGCCCCTTCTGTCTTACCTGCCCCCACTATGGTATGAATCTCATCAATGAAAAGCAAAATTCGCCCTTCGCTCTTTTTTACTTCATTTAATACAGCCTTTAGCCTTTCCTCAAATTCCCCTCTAAATTTTGCCCCTGCTATCAGCGCACTCATGTCCAGTGAGAAAATCGTTTTATCCTTTAGACCTTCCGGAACATCCTTTCTGACAATTCTTTGAGCAAGTCCTTCCACAATCGCTGTTTTTCCTACTCCCGGTTCTCCGATCAGCACAGGATTATTTTTTGTTTTTCGAGATAAAATTCTTATGACATTGCGGATTTCGGTATCCCTTCCAATCACAGGGTCCATTTTCCCTGCTTTCACTTCCGCAACCAGATCCCTTCCATATTTTTTTAGGGCATCATAACCTGCTTCAGGATTTTGTGATGTCACTCTTTGGTTCCCCCTTATCTCTTTAATTGCCTGCAAAATATTCTCAGGCGTTTTTCCATTGCTTCTTATGATTTTTTTTAATACGGAATCTTCCGAATTGACCGCCGCCAATAAAATATGCTCTATCGATAAATAATCATCTGAAAATTTAGCTTCAAACTCTTCTGCACCTACAAACAATCGCTGCAGTTTTGCCGTAATATATAGCTTCCCCTGTTCCGCGCCGCTTCCTGTAACCTGTGGCTTTTTGTTCAATTCATTCATTATTTGTTCCCGAACAAGGTCTGAAGATAATCCTATTTTTTCAAAGATTGAATGAATCAAGCTATCCTCTTGATTTATAAGGGTAAAAAATAAATGGGACTCATCAACCTCCTGATGATTCTTTTGGATGGCGAGTGTCTGGGCATCCAACAAACCATTTTGTAATCTTTCTGTCATTCGGTTTAAATCCATTTCTTCACTCCTTGATTTGACCATTTTTGACTAATTAACTTAATTATAATGGAAGTGTTATCCTAATGTACAGTTTGTTGACATATGACATAAAAAAGTCATCCGCTTGGATGACTTTTTCTTGCTGCTTCATGGTTTCCGTTGATAGGTCCAATGCCGGTTATCATTTGATGTTTCCGGAAACGCGTCCCCTGCTTTTAGCTTTATTTTTTTGGGATTGAGCACATTGTCTCCCGTTTCGCCAACTTCAATATATACCCCATTATTAGGTGCTTTTTGCCCGGATTTAAAATGACGATTTTGCCCCATTTATTTCCCTCCTTCTCATGTACAATTTTATTATTTCCATTTCATTTGTGGTCATTAAAGGAAGTTCTTTCAAATTACTTCTTCAATCGACAATATTTCCTATGCAATAATGACAGGCTGCTTTTAGTTTTTGACGATTGTATGAATTTATTCCTCATTTATTGCTAATTATCTTTTATTACCAATATAATTATAGTGATATCTATATTGTTCAACTTGACTGTCATGGTTAATTATTTATAAAATTTTGCGATTTATTTCGCCCCTTTAAGGTGGTTGGTAGGATGCAGTCAATTACAGAAGTAATTACAGAAGTACCCATGGAGTTAAAACAACTTTTTGATTCTGTTCATAACATAAGAAAAATGGAGAAAGGTACCTTTCTTTTTCAAGAGGGATCACCCGCAGATGAGTTTTATATTATTCGCGAGGGAATCCTCCATATCAGTAAAATCATCCCTGATGGAAGAGAATTAACCCTGAGGATGTGTTCAAAAGGAGACTTCGTTGGAGAACTTAATATTTTTTCCTCCTCTGATCGAAATTTATTAAGTGCACGTGTTATCGAAAGTGGAGAAGTAGCCGTTATCAAGAAGGATGTTTTAGAAGAAATGCTTTCAAAGGACCTTTCCCTTTCACTCGAATTCATGAAATGGATGAGCCTGCAATTTCGCAGAACACAAACGAAATTTCGTGATTTGGTTCTTCATGGAAAAAAAGGGGCATTATATTCTACTTTAATCCGTCTATCGAACAGCTATGGTATTAAAAGCGATGATGGAATTTTAATACGACTTCTATTAACGAATCAGGAATTGGCCAATTTTTGCGGAACATCACGAGAGGTGGTTAACCGTTTACTGAGCGACTTACGAAAGGAAAAGATTATTTCAATAGAAAAAGGTTCCATAACGATTCATGATCTTGACTTTTTAAAAACAGAAATTGATTGCGAAGATTGTCCAATTGAAATATGTAAAGTAGATTAAACACGACCAAAAAGCGCCTTCGAAGGCGCTTTTTTTAATGTAAGAATCTAATTTGAATTTGGATGGCCATGATAACGAAAAAGACGGCTGAATTTATGATTTCGTATATGCCAATTTGTTTAGGTGTTAATGGTTTTCCATAAAAAATGACTGCCCGTATTAAACTTGGGATATAGGCAACAGCCACAATTGGATGGCCTAAGATTATCCAGGCAAAAATTAATAATAGATGATAACTCCAAGAAATCCACTTAAACTGAAGATTTTTCTTTTCACGAATCATTGTCTTAACATAAAATGTACAGCCTACAAAAAACAGGATAGAAGCAAAAAACAGTAGGATCGCTTCGACGGTTATAATCCCTAAGCCAAAAAAACTTGTTGCTAATCCGGCTATCGAAAAAGCAAAAATCGCACTAAAATCATTCATTAAGGCACGGTCTTGATTTTTAGAAGAATAAAAAGCATTAATAATAAAGAACGGTATCATTAAAAGACCGAAATAAATGATGGAAGGCCGTTTAAAAAGTGGGAGCAGCAGCAACAAACATGCTGGGACCATGTAAAGAAATGCCCATTTTGTATAAAAGGGAATTTTCTTTCCTTTAAAAAGAAGGAGAATCGGAAAGGTTCCCAAATACAATAGAATCCAACCGATGAAAAAAGGGATATCCTGCCATAAAAGGCCCCCATTTATCACCCCCAGCCAAAATGGGATAATCGTCATTGCCCATGCACCATGCTGCTTTGGTAAACATAACTTCATAACACGTTCACTCCCTTTTCTATCTACCTTAAATATAAGGGAGTGACATGGAAAAATAAGTGAAACATATCACATAACAAAATGATAAAAGAAGGCTTCAGCCTTCTTTTGGTCCGATTCTCTCCACTATGAAAACAAACATACTCCCCATTTCCCAGTCTACAAAGGAGTCGATTTAGGCCGCAGTGACAAAACTAACATTATTGACAATTTTATTAACATTATTAGCAAATTTTTAACTAGCCCTTTAATAATCCAATTACGTACTGTAGGGCTGTTTGATCAAAAAGTGAAAAGCATGGAATATCCAGCTTCTCTCTAAGATAGGCGTTCAATTCATCGGTCCAACAAATGATCACCTTCACATTGGAAATTGTAGTTAAAAGCGTTAGGTCTTCCGTGTCCCTTAACATTAGCATTTTGGGATAATTCTCATGCTTGTGCCCCTCGATTAATATAATATCAGGTTGCAGCGCTTCTAAAAGCGTTAATTGATCAACAAGAGTAAACCGAGATTTTTCTGCCTGAAGAATCAGCCTTCCGTCCCCTTCAACAATCGAGACATGTGCCCCTGCTGTAAGATGTCTCGATGAATCCTTATCAGTTAATACATCTGGCTTGCCGCCATGCCCGTGATGCTTAATGGTGGCGGTTTGGAGCCCTTGGTCTTTTAAAGCATGAATTATTTTTAAAATGAACGTTGTTTTACCAGTGTTTTGATAGCCAACCACTTGGAATATAACCGGTTTTACCAAGGCCAATCACTGCCGGTTTGATCCTCTAGTAAAAGGACATCTACCACATTCCCTGCTTCAAAACCCCTCGTCCCTCCAGGAAGCACCATTAGTGAATTTGCACCGGAAAGGCTCGTAATAATGTTAGACTTATCGGTACCACTCGGCGAAACTTTTAATTTCCCTTCTTCAATCGTTACGGTGCTTCGAACAAATCTTGTAAAGGGATTTGGCTTTGGAAATCCTGCCTCAAGTCCGGCTTTTTCTTTCCGTAAATGTGGTCTATCCGAAAATAACATCCTTCGAATAATCGGTCGGACAAACAACTCGAACCCCACGTAGCATGCCGATGGATTCCCAGATAAACCAAAAAGAATTTTTTGATTAAGCTGGGCAACGGTCGTCACACTGCCAGGTCTCATCGCCACTTTATTAAATAGAACATTTGCCTCTAATTTTTTATAAATTTCGGGAAGAAAATCAAAATCTCCTACGGAAACACCGCCGGTAGTTATTAATAGATCGACTTCTTCTAAAGCATTTTGTACTGCTTCAAAACAAGTGGCGAGCTCATCAGGAAGCTTGCCAAAATATTGGACCTTTCCTCCAGATCTCTCAATTTGTGCAGCAATCATATAGGAATTACTATTACGAATCTTCCCCGGTACCAGCGGTTCATCTACCTCTAATAGTTCTGTTCCGGTCGCGTACAAGCCAATAATAGGTTTTCTTGCGACGGGAACCTCTTTATATCCGAAGGTGGCGAGAATCGCTTGGATACCAGGGTTAATGATTGTACCTTTTTTTACTAAGATTTCACCTTCCTTACAATCCTCACCATGAAAAGATACATTATCCCCTTCTTTTATACTTCGTTTAATCGTCATAAATGGTCTTCCATTTTTCTCGAACGTTTGAGCTAATTCCAGCATGACAACTGCATCTGCCCTAGATGGCATCATAGCTCCCGTCATGATTCGAACCGCTTGAAATTCGTTTAAGATTTTATCGGTTGTCATCCCTGCCCCAATGTGGTCGATCACTTCAAATTCTACCGGATTGGTTAGCGATGCTTCTTTTGTATCCATTGACCGAACAGCGAATCCATCATACGGTGAACGGTTAAAGTGAGGGACATCGTTCGTGGCTAAAATATCCTTTGACAAAAAACGTCCATAACTCTCCTCTATCGGAACAAATTCTGTTACACCCGTTAATTGAAACTCCATTATTTTTTGAACAGCCTCAGCTACTGGGATGGGATTTCTTCTCTCCAACAAATTTAATCAGCTCCTGCCTGCAAAATATTCAAAAATGATTATGTAGATAATTCCATTATAAGACTAACCAAAACCTGTAAACATAGCAACCTTCAATAAACAGGTGATGCTTATTAAAAACATAACAAAAAAAACATATGAAATGTATGATTCCCATCACCCAGATTTTTTTCTTTTTCTATTATGCTTATTACAGAAAGGTTTCATATTAAGGAGGAAATGATAATGAACTTTACAATTACTGAAGATACATTAGTAAAAGATATCGTGAACGAAATACCGAAAACAAGTGACGTTTTTAAAAAGAATCGCATAGATTTTTGCTGTGGTGGAAATATTCCTTTATCCCAAGCTGTGGAGCAAAACCATTTAAATATGGATAATTTGATGGAAGAATTAAAAACTATTATTGAAAAAGGCAGCAATGCTGATACAGATTTAGAGGTTTGGACCGATTCCGATTCCAATACGATTATTGATCATGTTATTAGCCAATACCACCAAGTGACAATCGATGAATTAGCACAGCTTAGCCCCTATGTCACAAAGGTAACCCGCGTTCATGGGGATCATCATCCTGAGTTATTAAAGGTGTATGAGCTTTTTTATGAGTTCAAGAAAGAAATGCTAGAGCATATGGCTAAAGAAGAAGCTGTTGTATTTCCATTAATTCGTGCTCTTGAAGATAACACAGTGGAAAATCGCGAAGAAGCCATTGAGATGATTATTGAACTTGAAAAAGAGCATGACCATGCAGGTGAAATTTTAAGAGAAATCCGTGCGGTTACAGCTGATTTTGAACCTCCGTTTGATGCTTGCGGTACTTACCGATTGGTTTACAAGAGACTGGAAGATCTTGAAGGGTTAACATTTATGCATGTTCACTTAGAAAATAATATTTTATTCCCTCGTTATATCGGATAATTTTCAAAAATCCTGCTTTTTAATGAAGCAGGATTTTTTTCAATAAAAAGGCTGTGTTAAAGGGGAATGTTGTTTATTGACAACCGTTGATTGGAGAGGAGGGCCGCTCGACTCCTGCGGGATGTAGAGGTCACGGGAGACCCCGCAGGAGCCATAGGCGACGAGGAGGCTCCCGGACCTCCCCGCGGAAAGCGAGCGCCCGGAGCGGAAATCAACAATCATGTTTAATAGAGCCAATAAAAAAAGAGGATGCGCCCTAAGTCATCCTCTTCTAACCACCTATATAGGACATTTCAATTTTCTTGCGATTTTTATTGGATTCAGCCATTCTTTCATCGGAATATCGATCATCACGGCCGTTCCAAATTCCTGTGATACGTTCCTGTAATTCTTCATCTGTAGCACCATTTCTCATCATATTGCGGATATCATGTCCATTCCCATTAAACAAACAAGTAAAAATCTGTCCATTTGCTGAAAGACGTGCCCGGGTGCAGCTTGAGCAGAATGACTCCGAAACAGATGAAATAAAGCCTACATTGACATCCGTATCTTTATAACGATAAAGTTTGGCCACTTCACCAAAGTAAGCTGGATTTACAGCTTCAAGCTCATAATGTTCCTTTAATATCTCATAAATTTGCTTCTTAGTGATAACATCATCCATTTTCCAGCCATTTGTTGAACCAACATCCATAAACTCGATAAAGCGAAGCTCCAGGCCATTTTTTTTACAGTAATCAGCCATAGGAGGGATTTCTGTATCATTTAAGCCCTTCTTCACAACCATATTTATTTTTACGCCTAAGCCCGCCCTTTTAGCCGCTTCTATTCCCTCGAGAATGGGTTTGGTTCCAATACTTCTGCCATTGATTCTTCCAAACAGCTCATCGTTTAAGCTGTCAAGACTAACGTTCACTCTCTTAAGTCCTGCAGCTTTGAGTTTTTCTGCAAATGTCTTTAGAAGAAAACCATTCGTTGTTAAACCGATATCTTTTAAACCATCAATTTTGGATAGCTTGCTTATTAAAATCGGTAAATCTTTACGAAGCAGCGGTTCCCCGCCAGTTAACCGTATTTTTTCAACTCCAAGATGGACGAAAATTTTTGCCAGCCGTTCAATTTCTTCATAGGTCAACAGGGCACTTTTCGGTAAAAAAACGAAATCAGGACCAAATTTATCTGCTGGCATGCAATATTGACAGCGAAAATTACAGCGATCTATGATTGATATCCTTAAATCATGCATTGGTCTATTGAATATATCTTCAATAATGGTTTTTGCCATGTTATCAACTCCATTATTTAAAAGCTCATACCTGCTATCTCCCAGTGCTACAAGTAAACATTATTTATCCGTTAAATAAGCTTATCATTATCATAACAGAACTAGGGTCATGTACAAATAATTGTTTTTGGTAAAATTCTTTTTTGGTGTTTTCACTATATTGTCATTGTTTACCCAGTTTTTCTCCAATTTCTTACGATACAATATTACTAACAACTACAATTGAACTTATCCAACTATTTTAAAATATAAATGAGGTGACCGTGAATGATGACGAAAATAAAGCCAACTCATTCGCTTGAAATAAAAGAATTACTCAAATTTGCCGACCGGAAATTTAAAAGTGTTCGAGATACTTTTCTATTTCAAGAAGGGATGGTAGCAGAAGAGCTTTATATTATTATTTCCGGCAAGGTTCAAATCAGTAAAATTACCACTGACGGGCGTGAGCTCTCACTAAGAATTTGCGGCGAAAATGATATTTGCGGGGAGCTGACACTTTTTACGAATGACCCAAAATATTTATTAAGTGCCAAGGTTCTTGAAGAAGGGGAAGTTGTTGCTATTAAGAAAGATGTGCTTGAAAGTGAAATCTTCCAAGATAGCAAGCTTGCATTCGAATTTATGAAATGGATGAGCGACCACTTCCGCAAAACACAAACCAAGTTTCGCGACTTAGTTTTGAATGGTAAGCGTGGAGCGCTATTTTCAACCATTATTCGTATGACTAATAGCTATGGTATTCATAAAGACAACGAAATATTAATAGACCTGCCTTTAACCAATCAGGAACTAGCTAATTTCTGCGGAACCTCCAGGGAAAGTACAAACCGAATTCTTAGCGATTTAAAGAAAGATAATATTATTTCAATTAAAAAAGGAAAAATCACCGTTTTAGACCTTCAATATTTGAAGGATGAAATTGGCTGTGAAAATTGTCCAGCCGTATATTGCAGTATTGAGTAGGAAGGGAAACCTTCCTATTTATTTATATGGAAGCAACCGGAATCCCGATTGCTTCCATATTTTTATTGTTACTGTACCTGTTTTTCTCTTAATGATTTTGGAATATAGATACAGAATGGTTCACTTTCAAGATAATCACCAGTCATTGCGTAGGCTCTTGATCTTGAACCGCCGCAAACATAGCGGAATTCACAAACTCCGCATTTCCCCTTAAAAAGATCTGGATTTCTTAATGATTTAAAAATCGGTGATTCACGGTAAATTTCCGCTAATGGCGTTTCGCGAACATTTCCGGCCTTTACTGGTAATAGGCCACTTGGATACACATCGCCAATATGGGAAATGAACACAAAACCATTTCCATCATTCACGCCTTTAGGTGCACGGCCAAGCCCATCAATCGAACCCGTCAGCCCCTTTTCCGTCAGGGCATTTAAATAATCGATTTCATCTGTTTGTGCTTTTGCTTCGCGCTTTTTTTGCTGAATGACAACACGGCGGTAATGCATCGCTTCAGTTGTTTTAATGTCAAAAGGGACTCGTTTACTTAAATCATAAAGCCATCTTAGAACCTTTTCGTGTTCAACAGGAGAAATCATATCCGAAACTTGTCCTCTTCCAGTTGGGACAAGGAAAAAAACGCTCCAAAGCACGCAGTTTAAATCCTCGACCATTTTGGCCATTTCTTCAAGATATTCAACATTGTACCTTGAGATAACTGTGTTTATTTGAATTGGTAATCCAACTTCGTGCAAGAATTTAATTCTTTCCATCGTCAAATCAAACGAGCCTGCTGTGCCGCGGAAATGGTCATGAATCTCGGCATTTGGCCCATCAATACTAAACGCCCAGCGAGATAGTCCAACTTCTTTCGCCTTTATAATGGCTTCCTTCGTTACATTTGGAGTCGCACTAGGTGTCATGGATACCCGTACACCTTTTTCAACCGCATATTTGGCTATATCAAAAATATCTTCCCGCATTAGTGGGTCTCCACCCGTAAATACAAGTAATGGATTATTCATATCATATATCTGATCAATTAAATGTTTGCCCTCTTCAAAGCTAAGCTCACGCGGGTCCCTTTTATATTGTGCATCGGCACGGCAATGCAAACACTTAAGTTGACAGGCCCTTGTCAGCTCCCAAATAACGATAAATGGATCTTTATTAAAATCTCGGCTAAAAGCCATCTGAAACGCCTCCTAAAACGGCTATTTCAAAAACAAACAGCCTTAATACCTGTATTATAATGGTGTCAAAAAACGAAAAATGTGAGATTTCTCACTAACTGAGGTTTATATTTGTCTTTTCTGTGAAGGTCAATTACGCATAAAAAAACAGCAGGAGCTCGCACTAAAAGGTTTATTGCTCTTGAGGACAAAATCAATCTTGCAATCAGTAAATCTGTCCGCTATCACTTCTCTTGCGGACAAAACCTTCCTTGCATTCGGTAAATCTGTCCGCTATCACCTCTCTTGCGGACAAAACCTTCCTCGCATTCGGTTAAACTGTCCGCTATCACCTCTCTTGAGGACAAAACTTCCCTTGCATTCGGTTAAACTGTCCCCTATCACCTCTCTTGCGGACAAAACCTCCCTTGCATTCGGTTAAACTGTCCCCTATCACCTCTCTTGAGGACAAAACCTCCCTTGCATTCGGTTAAACTGTCCCCTATCACCTCTCTTGCGGACAAAACCAACCTTGCATTCGGTTAAACTGTCCCCTATCACCTCTCTTGCGGACAAAACCTCCCTTGCATTCGGTTAAACTGTCCCCTATCACCTCTCTTGCGGACAAAACCTCCCTTGCATTCGGTTAAACTGTCCCCTATCACCTCTCTTGAGGACAAAACCAACCTTGGAACTGGAAAAACTGTCTTCAATAACTAACCCAAAAACAACAAAGTTTGCAGTAACAGCCTAAATAAAAAAGAGTGCCACTTCTATTCAAAAGGCACTCTTTTTCTTTGCTATTTTCTTGTCAAATTCTCATTCAAAACGAGATCGTGCAGCTCAAAAATGAACCCTGAGATCGCACTCTGTGTTTTAGCGAATACCAAGGGCGATTTTCGCATAGCGTGACATCATTTCTTTATTCCATGGAGGATTAAAGACAATATGAACATCGACATCTTTGATTTCCGGAATATCTGCAAGGGCTCTCTTGACTTGATCTACAATCGTTCCTGCAAGAGGACACCCCATGGATGTTAACGTCATCGTTACTTCCACCAATCCTTCATCATTCATTTCAACATTATAAACTAAGCCCAAATTGACAATATCTATGCCAAGTTCTGGATCAATAACAAGCTCCAGGGCACCCATAATATTTTCTTTTAGTTCTTCATTCATGAATGTTCACTCCAATCACATATAGTTGTTATTATAATCTAAAGATGTTTTTTAAACCAATCAACCGTTGCCTTTAGCCCTTCTCGAGTCACCTTGTGCCCCGCCCGTTCATCACTAATAAAACAAAGATTTTCCGGGTTCTTCTTTTCATAATCAGACTGAATCGCTTGGTAAAACTGGTACGTCAAGCTGTAAGGGACCATTGGATCGTTTTTCGCGTGCCAAAACAAAAGCGGGCGATTCATTAACGCCTCAGGCTGCTGGCTTAAATCATAGTCACGCAAAATCATTATTTGATCAGCAATTTGTTCCTCGGTAAAAGGGATGGAAATTCCGTGCTTTTTCATTTGATCCAATTGCCAATAGGAAAACTGTTCATAGGCCGGCATCCCCATTAAGGTGACAGCCGTATTTATCCAAGAGAACTGTTTTAATGCCCCTAATGTGACAAATCCGCCCATTGAGGTTCCAGCAAGGCCAATTCGATTTTCATCCACTAAACCCGCATGAACATAATGATTTTTTAAAATATCGATTTCACCTATCGTTTGGATAACAATTTCCCAAAAGCGGGCAGTGAGCTTTACTTCTGACCCATTTTGCTCTCTTTCACCATGATAAATGGTGTCTGGCAATAAAACGCGAAAACCGTTTTCCGCTAATAAATAGGCATAATGCAAATTATGTTCTTTTGCACTTGTAAATCCGTGAATAAAAATAACGGATGGAAGCTTGGTCAGCTGTCGATCTTGTTGGACGACATGGAGGACAGGTATTTCATTTATTATTTCATTTTGGACAATGACCACAGTGGACCTCCTGATGCTATATACATAATGATAAAGGTAATTAAAATCTTTAGGTGTGAATTTTTTTACACAATAAGTATAAAATTGTTAACATAGTAGTAATAGAAAATTTAAGTTGATGTTAAAAATTTCATACTTGTAGTGTACCATGAAGATATATTTTTTCCTAAAGCAAAGGCTTTTTTAATTGAAATCATAAACGAAGGAGTTCCTATGGCAGAGAGACATTTAATTGCATTGGATTTAGATGGAACATTATTAAAAGATGACAAAACAATTTCGATAAAAACAAAAGAAATTCTAAAAAAGGCAAGGTCTGAAGGGCATATCGTCATGATCGCAACAGGCAGACCCTACCGGTCAAGTGAAATGTATTATCATGAGTTGGAATTGGACACTCCTATTGTTAATTTTAATGGTGCCTTTATGCATCACCCTGGAAAACCAGATTGGGGTATGTATCATGAACCGTTGGATATAAAGGTAGCTAAAGAAATTGTAGATGCCTGCAGGTCCTTCCAATTCCATAATATTATCGCCGAAGTAATGGATGATGTGTATTTCCATTATCACGATGAAAAACTACTGGATATTTTTGGATTCGGCAATCCGCGGATAACCACTGGAGATTTATGTAATTTCTTAAATGATTCGCCGACAAGTTTGTTAATTCATACAGAAGAAAATGAATTAAAGTTCATTCGGGAGCATTTAGCTGAAATCCATGCTGAAGTGATTGAACAACGCAGCTGGGCAGCGCCTTGGCATGTGATTGAAATTATTAAAACCGGATTAAATAAAGCAGTTGGCTTGAAAAAAGCTTCTGAATATTTCCAAATCCCACCCGAACGAATAATTGCATTTGGTGATGAAGATAATGACCTCGAAATGATTGAATACGCCGGGCATGGTGTGGCCATGGGAAATGCAATTGATCTGCTTAAAAATATTGCCAATGACATCACCCTCACAAATGAGGAAGATGGTGTAGGCTTATTTTTAGCGGATTTACTGAATTTAAAATAGTCAATAATTCGCCATTGTTTACCTAAATGAATGCAGGTTGATTCGAGCATACTAATTATTGAGGCAGCGGTTGCTGTTTCACGCGAAGCTTAAGCATACATTGGAGGGATTCGAATGGGTAAACGAAACAAATCCAAACGCTTTGTCCAGCAAGGAAAGGATACTGTCAGCAAGCATGCTGAACGGATTCCATACCATATGACCTACGCTGAAGCGGAAGCTCAGAAGATGGCCAATGTACATGACTCCTCGCTTGGAGGAATATAACATGGGAAACCAATTGTTCCAAGAAGCAAGACGATTTGTGGAGATGGCGAATTCTGCCAGCCCTGCTGAACGTGATTCTGCTGTGGAGAAGGCCAAAAATGCGTTAAGTTCCGCATTCGCTAATTCCACATTTGCCGAACAACGTCAGCTCCAACAAATGCAAAATGAGCTTGAGCAAGGAAATCAGCTGCAATAACAATGGGCGGAAGCAATATGCTTCCGCCTTTTAATTAAAACTTTTCCAAAATGACCGGATAGGAATGAATGATTTTGTTTTCTTGATTTCTTTCATATAGGTAAAGGATTAATGAACCGTTTCTCGGTAACTTTTCAACAGGTATTTGAATTTCCAATCGGAATGATGGATTGTTTTCTAACATACTTATTTGCTTTTCTTCTACATATTCGTTATGACCATCTTCAACTGTATAATAAAACGCAGATGTCTGAGTTTTTCCTGTTACCACATAATGTCCACCCGAACCTTCCGTCTTTATTTGATGAAAGGTTGGATTCTCATTAGGAATGAACATCTTTTGCGTCACACTTAAGTTTTCACGATTTCTGATTTGCTCATTATTTAACCGGGTTGGCATAAAGGAAGCAGTAACGGTATATTCCCCTTCCGGCACTCTTTTACCTTTGAATAAATAATTCCATCTAGCCGTACGCTGAAAGGTTTTTTGCGGGTCAATGACAACCGTTTGAAAGGCTTGTAAAAATAAGCGTCCTTTGGAGTATCGATATACCTCTTCTCCTAAGCTGTTTCGCACACTGATATCAACTAACTGTGAGGTCGGAAATTCAAAATTTAATGGAATTTCACCCTCATTCTTTAAAAACATCGTAAATTCTGCATTCTCAGGGCCTGCAGTAGGGATGACATAAAATAGATAACTTGGCTCAGGCAATTGTCGATTCGCCTCCATGGCAAATGTGGTTGTTCCAAATAGTCCTGCCATAATCATAGCACATAAAAGACTCCGCATAATGCCCCTCCTTTTAATCACGGCGAAAGAAACCATAAACAGCCGTAGTTTGAACGATATTGGTAAACGCTTTAGGATCAACCTCTTTAATGATTCTTTCTAAATCAAAAAGCTCATAGCGGGTAATGACAATCATCATCATGTCTCTTGTTTCGTTTAAAAAAGCCCCTTTGGCCGGAATGGTGGTAATTCCCCTAACGAGTTTTGCATAAATGGCCGTCTTTAATTCCTCAGACTTTTTAGTGATAATAAAGGCTGTCAGCTTGGCATGCCTCGTATGAATGGCATCAATAACCCTTGTAGAAGTATAGAGGGTTACAAGGGTGTATAAGGCCTTCCCCCAGCCATAAAGGGCGCCCGCCGTCAGAATAATAATGCCATTTAAAATAAACATATACGTCCCAACCGGTTTATCCTTCATTCTCGATAAAACCATCGCAATAATATCCAGTCCTCCTGTTGACGCCCCCCATTTCAAGGTAATGCCGACACCAACGGCTAATATTACTCCTCCGAAAACAGCATTCAGCAGGATATCATGGGATACAGCTTTGATTGGAATAATGGTTAAAAATAGCGAAGAAAGGACAACACTGATAAAACTGTAGATGGTAAAGGACCTGCCGACCTTTTTCCAGCCGAGGATTGCCACCGGAATATTTAATAACAGCAATAAAAAGCCCATCGAAACATGGAATGAAGTATAATCACTTAATACTCTTGAAAGCAGCTGAGCAATTCCCGTAAATCCGCTAGAATAAACATTTGCGGGTATTAAAAACAAATTCATTGAGATAGCATTTAATAATGCACCTGCAACAACGACAATCACTTTTTGTATTTGTAGCCAGAGCATGACACGCCCCCTTTAACAGTGTATGAATGTTCATTTTAAGCGAATTTCAATTGTATTTTTACATTGAAACCGATAAACTTAACCTAAATAGAATTAGTTTGAAAGCAGGTGAGCTTCATGCAGGTAAAAATACTAGCTGACAGCGCATGCGATTTACCTCTTCGCTTTTATACGGATAAAAATGTGACACTTATTCCATTAAAGGTACATGTCAATGACCAGGAATTTGAAGATGTGAAAACCATTGATTCGACAACTGTTTATGATGCAATCCGCAATGGAAGTATACCCAAAACATCACAAGCATCTCCCCTAGTGTTTGAAGAACTTTTCACCCAAATGGCCGAGAATAATGAAGACGGAATTTATATAGCTTTTTCATCGCAATTATCTGGTACGTATTCTACCGCTAGTATGATTCTTGACCAAGTGAAGGAAAAATATCCAAATTTTAATTTAACGATTGTCGATACCAAATGTGCTTCACTTGGTCAAGGGCTTATAGTGAAGGAAGCCGCCGATCTGGCCTTAAATCATGCTTCAAAAGAAGAAATTTTAAAAGATGTGCTATTTCGCTCTGAGCACATGGAGCATCTTTTTACTGTGGAGGATTTAGATTATTTGGCAAAGGGCGGCCGTGTCTCGAAAGCATCGGCTTTTCTTGGAGGCTTACTAAATATCAAACCCGTTTTAAATGTCGAAGATGGGAAACTTGTACCCATTGAAAAAATCCGCGGCAAAAAGAAGGTGCTTCGCCGCCTAATCGATCTTATGAAGGAACGTGGAGCAGATTTAGAGGAACAAATCATCGGCATCAGCCATGCAGATAATGAGGAAACGGCTTTAGAGGTTAAATCTATGATCGAAGAAGAATTTCATCCAAAAGAGGTCTATATAACATCGATTGGTTCTGCCATCGGCGCTCATACCGGTGCAGGAACAATTGCTATTTTCTTTTTAAATAAGAAAGAGTGAGGCGTTTTTGCCCCACTCTTTCTTATTTATGGTCCGTTTTCTTTGAATACTGATTCTTCCCTGCCTGGCGGTTTTTTTCACGCATCATATTCTTTTCATGTCGTAATGCATTATTATCTTGTGCCTTTTTATCATTGTCTGTTGTATGCGGCATGTTGTTACTCCTTTCCTATTCGTACATCCATTAGTGTAAGCAGTTAGAAAAGGAGTATGTAGATTTTTCGTTAATCTTTTTTGGCGTAAGTCCAGCTGCCCTCTTGATAGGCTCTGCCCTGCTTCATTAACAATCCCAGGGCACGCTTAAAGGCTCCTTTACTCAACCCAAAACGTTCTTTAATATCATCAGGCATGCTTTTATCATTGTAAGGCATGGCCCCGTTTCTGCTCATTAAATAATCAAAAACTCTTTCAGCGTCTTGGTCCTGTGATTCTTCCTTTCTCGCAAGCAAAGACATATTGATTGTCCCATCTTCTTTAACATCAATAATTCTTCCTTCCACCTTTTCCCCTAAGCGAGGCTCCTGCTGCCGCTGGGATTCATGGATGAATCCTTTGTAGCCTTCAATCGTATAGACCCAGCTCCCTACCTTTGCTGTCCGGTAAATATGGCCCTGCACATTTTTGTTAAAGTCCCCTCTTGTCGCCTTTATCGAAATCGATTTAATCACTTGGTCGCTTGCGAGCTTTGCGTAGAGAAGATAATTACGATTGACCCTTAAGGTGATATAGACCAAATCCCCCGGCTTGGGCCAAACTGATTTATGTGCTGGAAGATCATCTGCCCCTAACAGGATATCTTTTTGAATGCCAATATCTAAAAATACCCCTATTTCCGGATTGATGTCTGTGACCTTCACCCAGGCATAGCGGCCAACAGATATTTCAGGAATTTTCGTAGAGGCCGTTAGTCTGCCCTGGGAGTCGTGAAAAAGGAACACTTCAAGACTCTCTCCTTCTTCAAGCTCTTTTCCAGATTCGTTTATATGTAACAAAACATCTTCATTTCCGTCTGTCAAAAAATACCCAAAAGGCGCTTTTCGCGCTACCTCTAATGTCGTCGTTTGACCGATTAATTCTTTTAATGCCATTGCGAGTTCCCCTTTTCTTGGAGGATAGTTGTTTGAACTGCTATATTTTACTATAATGTAGCCATAAAGGGAAACTTTAGCAGGGATCTTGCTGCTAAAAATTATTTAATGGAGGTTTGGCTATGTCTAAAGACAGTTCATTTGATATTGTATCCAAAGTTGATTTTTCTGAAGTCCAAAATGCCGTTACACAAACAATGAAGGAAATCCAGACACGCTATGATTTTAAAGGGAGCAAAAGTGATGTATCTCTTGAAAAAGAAGAACTTGTCCTCATTTCTGATGATGATTATAAAATGGATCAGTTAAAGGATGTCCTTTTTAGTAAAATGATTAAAAGAGGAATCCCGGTCAAAAATCTAGATTATGGTAAATTAGAAAAAGCTTCTGGAGGAACGGTGAGGCAGAGAGCCAAACTTGTTCAGGGCATTGATAAAGAAAATGCCAAAAAAATCAATACGATCATCAAAAACAGCGGCGTGAAGGTAAAAAGCCAGGTACAGGATGATCAAGTACGTGTCAGCGGCAAGAGCCGGGATGATTTACAAAAAATTATCTCATTAGTGCGGGATGCAGACCTTACAGTAGATGTTCAATTTATTAATTATCGGTAAACTTTAACAAGGACAAGATTGTCCTTGTTTTTTTCATAATTTCCACTGTTTTTCTTAAACTAACTAGAGACTCAAAAACTTGGAGGGATTTTCACATGAGCAGTACGAAACAGCCTAAGAATGTTTTCCCGCCGCAGCATCAAAATCGTCAGCCCGGGATTGAAAGTGAAATGAATCCCCTTCCCGTTTCCGTCGATCCAAATTATAAAAGCAGTGGAAAGCTGGCAGGGAAAACAGCGATTATTACCGGAGGCGATAGCGGAATTGGAAAATCCGCGGCCATTTATTTTGCTAAAGAAGGTGCAGATGTCGCGATTATCTATTTAGATGAACAAAATGATGCGGAGGAAACAAAGAGGATAATCGAAGCGGAAGGCAGGCAGTGTTTGCTTTTCGCTGATGATATTGGCAGTGAGGATGTTTGCAAGGAGATTGTCAATCAAGTTTTGAACAGCTTCGGTAAAATTGATATATTAGTGAACAATGCCGCCGAGCAGCATCCGCAGAAGAGTTTGCTGAATATCACAGCGGCACAGCTTGAAAAGACATTCCGAACCAATATCTTCTCCTTTTTTTATATGACAAAAATGGTTCTCCCTCATTTAAAGAAGGGTGCTTCTATCATCAATACAGCTTCCATTACAGCCTATAAAGGACATGAAGAGCTATTGGATTATTCTTCGACCAAAGGGGCGATTGTCAGCTTTACCCGTTCGCTAGCACTGCAGCTGGCATCCCAAGGGATCAGAGTAAATGGAGTAGCGCCGGGCCCCATTTGGACCCCGCTCATTCCATCTACTTTTACTGCCGACCAAGTTGCCCAATTCGGGTCAACAACCGCTTTGGGGAGGGCAGGGCAGCCATACGAACTTGGCCCGGCCTATGTCTTCCTGGCGTCCGATGATTCCTCCTATATAAGCGGGCAAATGATACACATCAATGGCGGGGAGATTGTGAATGGCTAACAAAAACGAGGTTGTCCTAAAAGGACAGCCTCGTTTGTTTTACTTTTCTTCAAATCTTCTTCTTCTCTTAAAAAGAAGCACTAAGAAAATTCCGACTAAAATGTACACAATGGTTAATGAAGCGATTAATGGAATATTTAGTCCTGATTTGTCTGCTAAAACATAAATTTCTGCATTATCACGGTCCAGGATGATCTTATAATGTCCTCTATCCTCATTGACCTTATCCCCGCCTAGAAGCCCGCGAAGCTCTTTTCCGGCTTTAAGCTTGTCTGTTGGGATCGAAACATCTTGAGATTTTTTTGTGTTGTTAATCGCAATAACCGAAGTTTCCCCTTTATAGAAACGTTTATAGACCACCATCCCTGATTTTTCATAAATCACTTCAAACGTACCCCTGGTGAGTGACGGCAATTGGTTTCTTAATTCCCCTAATTTTGTTAAATAATCAATGATGTCTGTGTCCTCCCGAAAGGTCATTTGCTGGCGATTATCCGGGATATTGCCGCCATTTAAGGCAATTTCACTGCCATAATAAACAACAGGAATACCAGGCGTTGTAAATAAATAAACGAGTGCCATTTGCCAGCGTGCGCCTGGTAATTGTCTGTTCTCCACAATATCATGAGTAAATCTTGTTGTATTTTCATTATCAAGAAAATTAGCCGATAAATAGGAGTGAGCAGTCTTATCTAAACCGGCAAACGATTGATCGGTGTTCGCAAAAGCTCCTCTTAAATCATTGCTTAGCTGTCCATTAAACATACTGTCAATACCGACATTTTCATAGTTTTTCAAATCCGGCTGTGTATTTTTGGCCATTTCTCCTATAAGAAAAAAGTTCTTTTTCACACTCTTCACTTCTTTTGAAAAATCACGCCAAAAGGTGACAGGCACCATATTTACCTCTGGCAAACTGTAGCCGTCTATATCGGTTTTCTTGATCCACCATTTTGCCGCGTCAATTAAATACTTTTTCACTGCAGGGTTGTCCTGATTTAGGTCCGGCAAACCGTCTGCCCAGCCATTCTCAAGCTCCTTTTGATTGCTTCCTTTGTGAATGGCAAGTTTAGGATGGAACCAAGTTTGCTTAGCTGGATCGGATACCCACTTTTGATTAGGTGCAACATTATTCGTAACAAAATCAATAATGACCTTCATTTTTCGTTTATGCGCTTCTTTTACAAGTTTTTCAAAAGTCTCGATCGATCCAAAATGCTCGTCCGTTTTATAAAAATCATTAACCCAATAACCATGATAGCCTTTAGAAGCATTGTCAAAGATCGGTGTAAGGCGTATGGCGGTAAATCCCATATTATGAATGTAATCCAGTTTGTCGATGATTCCCTGAAAGTCCCCGCCATTATATGTATTGGGATTCTTTCTGTCTGCATCCCGATTATTTGTGGTGTCGCCATCATTAAAGCGGTCAATCATGATTGAATAAATCGATTCATCCTGCCATAAGCGATTTGCTTTCTTTACTGCTGCATTTGCAGATGCAGATGATAGTAATAGAATTGAAATCATGATGAAAATAACTTTCTTCATATATTTTTCCTCCTCATAAAAAGGGAAGAGGATTCCCTCTTCCCTACATTCATTTTAATCGAAAAATTCCTAAAAATCCAAAAATATCCTCAGTTTACAATGTTAATCTGATAATCTTTAAACCAAGTGTGCAGTTGCACAAAGTAGGCCAATAATTGCGGCCCTGTCATCAGCTGGCCAAACCATGGTTCTTTAAACGCATTTCCACCTGTATCGACAATACTTTGTAAATATTCCCGATTAAAAAATTCGTGTAAAATCGATGTTTTATCCTTTAAGATTTCCTTCATTAATGTTTGTACGGCCGCTGTATACGCTGGATTATGGGTTTTTGGATAAGGACTTTTCTTGCGATATAGTACATCCTCCGGCAATACTCCTTCAAACGCTTTGCGAAGAATACCCTTCTCCCTGCCACGATACATTTTTAAATCCCATGGAATATTCCAAACATACTCCACTAAACGATGATCGGCAAATGGAACGCGGACTTCCAGGCTTGCTCCCATACTCATTCGGTCTTTTCGGTCAAGCAATGTGGTCATAAACCAAATCATATTTATATAAAAGAGCTCGCGCCGCTTAGCCTCTTCCACACTTTCTCCATCCAGCCTCGGTGTTTCATTTATCGCTTCTTGATATTTCGCCATGACAAATTCATTGAGTTTTAATTTATCCTGCCAATGAGATTTTAACAAATTCTGCCGTTCGGAAACGGAACGCATCCATGGAAAACCTGGACGCTCCAGATCTTGTTTTCGATGGAACCACGGATAACCGCCAAAAATCTCATCTGCACATTCCCCTGAAAGACTCACAACAAAATCTTTTTTAATTTCCTTGCAAAACCATAGCAGGGAAGAATCAATATCGGCCATGCCAGGGAAATCGCGAACATGGCAGGCTTCGATTAAATCATGGGCAAGCTGTTCTTGAGAAATGATTTTTTCGTGATGCATCGTTTTATACCGCTCTGACAGCATTTGAATATATATGCTATCGGCAGCAGGCTGAAATTCATTGGCAGCAAAATGAAGATCATTTCCCTCATAATCAATAGAATACGTATGAAGCTGCCCTTTTCCTTGATCACTAAATCCAGTAGCAGCAATTGCCGTAATAATACTGGAATCAAGACCGCCTGATAGAAAGGTACATAAAGGTACGTCAGAAACGAGCTGTCTTGTCACCGCATCTGATACTAAATAACGTACTTTTTCTGCCGTTTCTTCTGCATTTTCATGATGTTCTTCACTCTTCACATTCCAATAACGCCAAACTTTTAAACCATTTTTTGAAAAAGTTAACGCATGGGCTGGCCGGAGTTCTTTAATTCCTTTAAAAATCCCTGATCCTGGTGAACGCGATGGTCCTGCCCCGAAAATATCTGCAAGTCCTTCTGCATCGATTTCCGTTTTGATTTCGGGATGTGCTAAGATCGCCTTGATTTCCGAAGCAAACAGAAAACCTTTTTGGTGCTCGGTAAAAAATAACGGTTTAACACCTAAACGGTCACGGCCGATAAACAACTGTTCCTTTTTTCCATCCCATATCGCAAAAGCAAAAATTCCATTTAAGTGATGGACACATTCTTCCGCCCATTCTATATAGGCAGTTAACAGTACTTCTGTATCAGAATGGCCATTAAACGAATATCCTTTAGTAAGGAGAATTTTACGGATATCTTCAGTATTGTATAACTCACCATTATAACAAATGGTGTAATCAAAACCGTCCTTTTGTTTTGACATTGGCTGCCTCCCGCCTGCTGGGTCGACAACGATTAGCCGCTTATGGCCAAAACCAACATGCGTATTCGTCCAGATGTTTGTTTCATCAGGACCTCTTTTTGCCAATGTATTTGCCATTTTTGTAAGTATATCCGTTTCATATCCTATTACTTTTTGATAATCAATCCATCCGGAAATTCCACACACGATATAATCTCCTTTCAACAATCCAAACTGCTGTTCAAAATTTCATGTTTTATACTATTCAGCCAGCATGGATTGGTTAATTGTCCTAAATATTCCGGATGGTGTTATAAATTTGGAGGAAGATGTCTACAAAGAAGAATGAAAGCAACTGGCACGGAGGTTAAAGGATGAATCGACAGCAGCGAAGAAAACTATACGATAATCAACAAAGAGCTTATATCGAAGGAAGCGTTGAACAAATTAATGACCAATGGATATTTTTTGATGAAGAATCTGAAGAGGCAACCATGCTCGATGATTCGCTTCATCAAGAAATAGAAATTTTTCGAATGAATCGTTGGAAGAAAGGAATTTTGTTTGAATCAGGGAAAATTCGGATTGGCACCGAAACGACAATGCTTCGTGACCATGACCTGATCAGAATTCGGAAGCATTTAGTTTATTCCTTAGAGAGATTATTAGATGGGATTAATGATGATGCATTTTTCCAGTTTGTTACTACGTTAAATTCATTAGGTTTTTCGATTTACGACTGCATCTATTGTTACAATCATCTTTCCTTTCTCTCTGATACACAGCGAAAGGATGGAGTTAATTTTATTGTTTTTGACAATCAGGAACAAATTTGCAATGTTCAACACCATTTCTTCTACTTTGAGAAAGTCAACGACCGCTTTGAATTCACCTTAAATACTGGGAAGAGATTAATTATTGAAAAAATGATTTCATAGCTAAAAAAGCTGCCGATAAGGGCAGCTTTTTTCTATGGATGAAGAAAGGATAACGGTAAAACCGCAAAGCCTAGATAGAAAACTAGTGCAAGGGCCACGATGAACTGAAACCAAAAAACAGAGGTCCTTCTGTTATGGGCAACGCGTGATAAAATCATCTCAACGGTTGCAATAACCCATAGACCGCCTATTACCTTTAAAACATACCATTTTGTTAGATAGGAATAATGATGTGGGAATAGCATAATGCCTGTCCCAATAATCACCAAATAAAGCACCCTGATAATCATTTTTAAAATTTTCGCGCCTTTTTCATTACCTTTTTTCTGTAAGGACAGCGAAACAAAAAATAAGATTAGAGCTATAAGCCATGCGGTAATATGCAGGTGAATCATATATTGCCTCCTTATGTATAGTCGAAACCATCATATCATAGGCAAAAATAAAATACTAAAAAATAAGTCTGAAATTATGACAACTAAAAGAATTAATTCTCAATTGTATTTATTAACGAACCAATTTTTTCAATTGTAATTTCAAGTTGATCTCCCGCTTTTAAAAATTTTGGCGGTTTAAAGCCTTTACCGACTCCCGCTGGTGTACCTGTTGCAATGATATCTCCAGGTTCAAGGGTCATTCCGGCAGATAAAACCGAGATGATCTCTTCAATGGAAAAAATAAAATTTTTCGTATTGGAGCTTTGCCTTACTTCCCCATTTACTTTGGTTTCGATATCGAGTTGATTGGGACTCTCAATCAGGGTTTTATGCACAATCCATGGTCCCATTGGACAAGTGGTATCAAGGCTCTTTCCAATAAAAAATTGCTTATGTCTGGATTGTAAATCCCTTGCAGTTATATCATTGATAATGGTATAGCCAAAAACATAATCAAGTGCTTCTTCCTTTTTAATGGCCCTCCCCTGTTTGCCAAGCACTATCGCTAATTCACCTTCATAATCAAGTTCATTTGTAACCGATTTATGATTAAGTACGACGGAGTTTGGTCCGGTCACCGATGTTGGTGCTTTTGTAAAAACCATCACATGTTCGGGGATATCTTTTGCGCTCCCCATTTCTATGGCATGGTCTGCGTAATTTTTTCCGACACAAAAAATATTTTTAGCGGGCCTTGGAATTGGAGCAAGCAATTCAATATCTGCCAGCGGCAAATAGAGTGATTCTTCATTAGGCTCGCTATGTACCCATTCAAGTAATGCTTTTATCTCATTAATAAAGCCATCACCAAGGGCAATGCATTCAAGCAATGTGGATGGAAATCGGGAATATCCTGATTTTGCTTTTTCTGCCTTCTCAATGGGGAGCACTTTTGTACCATCTGAATGAACAATTCCAACAAATGGTTCATTTTCTTGTCTAAAAGTAACAAATCTCATGTTAATCACCTCAACAATAGTTTAAAAGAAACGGAGCATGCTAACAAATTTGAATTTTTTAATCTCAAAAAAAGACCTTCAGATATTATCTTCAGATCTTTGTAAATCATGTAGAGAATATTCTCAACTAATGCTTTTTTAAAGGCTCCGTTAAACTTGGATGTTGATTTCCGCTCCTGGCGCTCGCTTTCCGCGGGGAAGTCCGGGAGCCTCCTCAGCGCTATCGCGCCTGCGGGGTCTCCCGTGACCGCTTCATCCCGCAGGAGTCGAGTGCCCTCCGCTCCAATCAACGGTTGTAGAAAATCACCATTCGCCTTTTACATAGCTTTTAAATAAAGTCGAAGGTATATTGATTCCTGATTCTTGAATCCGTTCAAGAAGTTTTGGCTTTACACCTGTTGGCATTATTTGACCGATAATTTTACCCTCTGCATTTACCCCATCTTGTTTATAGATAAAGATATCTTGAAGTTTTATATTATCCCCATCCAGACCTTGTACTTCTGTAATGTTTATAATTTTCCTTGACCCGTCTTTTAACCGTGATTGGTGGATGATGATATCAATCTTTTCGACGATTTCTTCACGAATGTCCTTTACCGTCAAGTCCACTCCTGTTAATTGAATCATCGTTTCCAATCTGGAAATCAAATCCATAGGGCAGTTTGAGAGAACAGTAGCAAGAGAGCCTTTAAGTCCGCCCTTCATCATCTGCAGCATATCAAGTGCATCCTCTCCTCGCACTTCACCTATAATGACACGGTCTGGCTTCATCCCAAATGATTTACTAACAAGGTCATGAATCGAATTGCCGCTTTTACTTTCAATACCTGAGTGATTCGATGCAGGTGAAACGACTTGTTCCAGGCCTAATTGAAGCTCAGCTATTTCTTCCACAGTTACGATTCTTTCATCATTCGGAATAAAATTTGAAAGGGTATTTAATGTTGTTGTTTTTCCGGACCCTGTGCCACCGCTGACAAAAATATTTACCTTTGCCTTTACACATGCCTCAAGGAAAATAGCAATCTCTTTTGTAATTGTTCCCAGGTGAATTAATTCATTGATTTGAAGAGGAGCTTTTGGTGATTTTCGAATGGTAAGTGTCGGTCCATTTAATGCCAAAGGGGGTATAATTGCATTAACCTTCGACCCATCGGAAAGTCTGGCATCGATCATTGGCGAGTTTTCGTCTATTTCCCTACCTAGTACATTGGCCATTTTTTTAATGACATTCATCACATGTTCATTATCACGAAAATGTATAGACGATAACATCAATTTACCCTTACTCTCACAATATACCTGGTTTGGTCCATTAACCATGATTTCCGATATATCTTCATCTAATAGGAGCAGATTAATTGGTTCTAATCCTGTCAGGTCGTTAATAAACGCTTTCTGCTCATTTGCATTTGTCATATCCTCAACTTTCACCGAAATTCACCTCCAAGCAATTGAAATACCCCCCTTTTCCGAAAGGGGGGTTGGCTGACACTGGGATCCTACTGAAAAAACATGGGTAGATCCATGTCCATATAGAATACCTGTGGTAAAACACCCTAATTCTTTCGGTAACTGGCTGGCATAGTGACACTGCACTGTAGCCCCTATAGCTTTGCGTCACTGATTTTCATCAGCTTTGCCTTTATCGAGAACCAGTGTTTAATATTCTGACTGATCTCTTACTCACATAATAAATTGTTTTAACGTTATCGAATATCCTACTTTTCCACTATTTAATAGACAAACATACAGGTATTAAGAACTATTTTTAATCTTTTCACCATATAAATATTAATAATTCGTCGAAAATTAATTCAATTTTACTCTTGATCAGGACTATTGACCATAATCCCTGCGACCTGTGTCAAGCGGTCATAAAAAGCAAGGCCGGCAGGATTTTCGTCAAGACCAATTTCCTGAAAGGCTTCTTTCATGCAGCGAAGCCAAGCTTTTGCCCGTTTTGGTGTAACCTCAAATGGCAAATGACGATCCCTCATAGCTGGTGGGCCAAATTCCATGCTGTACAGGGGCGGACCGCCTAGAAATTGTGATAAAAACATTCGCTGTTTCCTCATAATTTCCTGCATATCCCCTTCAAATAAAGGGCTTAAATCTTTATCTGCATATACACGTGGGTAAAAAGCATTAACAAGCTCGTCAATTGTTTCTTGCCCGCCTATTTCACTATAAAGCGTTTTAAATGGGTATTCCATGTTTTTCACCTACTCTTATCTTTACTGATAATTATAAGGTTATTTAGCCTTACATTTTGTGATATATATCACACTAATATCCTTTAAATTATTTTGGGCGAATGAATCACATTACATCCGCCTATACATAAGATAGGTAAAGAAACTAAAAAAAGGGTGTTGCAAATGCCAGCAATTGTCGGAGTAGCGCAAGTCATTACTCTTGGAAGCAGTTCGATATTCCATATTGGTGATGTTTATAAAATTATGCCATTTGCTACTGCAAAAACTTTTTCCGGGGCTGGTTCTTTTAATACGGGCGAGAGATTGGATGTCCACAATCAATTAAGCTCCACCAATACAACAGACCCAGACGTTATTGATCAAGCCAATTTCTTAAATATGTGATGAATGGGTGGTTATGATGAATTTTTACATCCAACAATCGATTCATATCAATTTTATTAAAATTGGCGGGATCACAAATTCCTCTGTCCTTCAAATTGGCAGTGCCGGAATTATTAAACCTGCCGCCTATTTGTATAATACCGGAGGATTTACGGCACCGGCACCGGCTGCAAAAAAACCTGGTGAGGTGTCCGCTCCTTCATCATCCGCCTTACTTGCCCCTTCCGTACCATTACAAGCACCAGTCAGGACGTAAAAAGCAAAATGAGATTTTTACAACTGTATGAAGGCTTTCATGCATATATTTACTTTAGGTGAAAAGGAGAATGACTAATGGGGTGATTTAATGTATCAAGATTTATACCAATACCTTCAATGGCTGCAGATGTATATTCAAACACAAGAAAATAGAATCTCCGCATTAGAGGCGATCATTACGAAAATGAAGGAAGAAATGAAGCAATTAAATGAACGGCAAGCCATTCATGTGGATAAAATTGAATATAAATTTGATCAATTGAAGGTAGAAACACTCGAGGGTACGTTAACCATTGGATTAAATCCAAATGATTTGTCAGGAATCGAGGACTTTGCGGTACAAAATCAATCATTAAACACTCCCGTTACACCTAAGGCACAAATGCAGCGTTCAATGAAAATAGAAGAGGCAATCTATCGCTATTTGGAAGTAGACCTGCCTCAGGTAGTGGAAGAGGCAAAACAAAAATTAAACATTCTCCCAGATGAATCTTACCTTTCCTTCATCAAGGAGGATATTATCAAACAGCTGCCAAACAGGATTGAATATCATTTAAAAGCGAGCCTTGCCCAAAATCGATCAACTCAAAATTCCCCTGAAACCGAGAATATGATTATTGAAACGATAAAGCAGGAAATTCAAAATGGTGTATATGTATTTTTCAATAATCTTCCAGAAAATATGAAAGGAATGAACACAAATGAACTTTGAAGTCTATAATCGGGATTTAGTCGTTGGAAGCATTTATATTACGGGCGTTGCAAGCTCGTCGCTAGTCCTGGTGGGTGATACAGAAACCATTCAGCTCGCCTCCGCATTTGATACACCTGCAGAATCTTTAATAATTGGGCCGTTTGTTCCTTTGCAGCCGGATGTGACCCCGGGATATGCTACAACGAATCTCTAACGTTGACAAATTAAAGGTAATGATTTTATCCTACTCTTCCATCATACAGCTTGGAGATTCCTGTATTACGAATGGATACTCCCGCGCATTAGCCGTTCAAAGAGAAGCTGAAGTGTTTTACGGTAATGAAGGGAATTTCTCCTCTTATTCAGTGTTTACAAAGCCTATTCCGTTACCTCCGATCGATGAACAGATTTCAACTTTCACCCACAATCCCAAACCTGTTATTAAAGTAAATGAAATTGATATCATTGGAATTTCGTCTTCATCGATTTTACATGTTGGAAACACTCGAAATGTCTCTATGGAGGTAAGAATTAAACATATTCGCCAGGAAAATCTGGAAGGGCATGAGCAGGATGTGCGTTAGTTGCATAAAATAACGTGGCAGTTCTAATGAAAAGGATGTTTTTAGATGCCAGCGATAATTGGGCCAGTACAAATCGTTAACGTAGGTGGAGGGGTTGTCCAATTCGGCGATACCGTTTATATCTCCCCAAAGAGCAGCTCCAAGACTTATGGCGGCTCCGGGGGCTTTAATACCGGGGGAATTATCGTAACAAATAACGGGATCAGCGGAACGAATGTCCTTGACACCAATCTCATTGACCAGCCTACAATCGGAAATAATTAAAGAGGATGACAATACGTCATCCTCTTTCCTATTCAATCTTTAACACATGGGCCCCATCAAAGAAAAATAAGTACCTTTCATTGATTTTTCTTTTCCAAATTTGTTCTATCGCCTTCGCATATAAATTAATTTGCAGCCTGTAGCGGTCTTCCATAATAGGTTTTGCCTGCTCAAATCCACCTTTAAAGCGATCTGTAATCCCGTCCGTTTTAAAGTCAAGAAGAACGAGCCCCTGATCATCTTCAAAAATACAATCGATAACCCCTTGAATAAATATAGATTCATCCGCTCCTCCCCATGAAGGATAAACAGTACTAGCCGGAAGGGATAGTGTAAAAGGAACTTCCCGGTTTACTTCCCGAGCCTGCAATAACCTTTTTCCCAATGAAGATTGAAAGAATTGGACAATTAGATGGCTGTCAATGATCTCTGCTTGCTCTTTTGTTAATAATTCATTGTTTACCATCCAGGACAATTGATCTTTGATGCTTTCATTTGTAATGGATGTTGTCAAATCTACATGCTGCATAACCATATGCATGGCTGTACCACGTTCGGCTGGACTCAACGTTTTTTCCTGCATGAACTTTGGCCGCTTCTGGATCGACTTCTTAAACTTTTGAATAAGATCTGTTCCACTTTGTTCATCCATCAATTCCCTCTGCCGCTTCAATTCTGAAACGGACTGTTTTGAACGATGTTTTGAGGCATCTCGAAAAGAATATTCCCAAGTTAGCCGCTCATGAATATCATCAGCAAATATGGATTCAACCGGAATCGGCTCAGATCTCCTCAGAATTTCCAGTAATTGGTCGTCTTCCTTTTCGTGCAAGATCTCTTGTCGTTTTATTTCCTCAGCATTCAGAATAGATATTTTCCATCTGGAAGGGTGGCAGTTGATTTCTTGTGGAACAGATGAAACATTACAATCTTCTAATCGTAACTCACCACAGTCCTGATGGCGAATCAGCGCCGGCCCAATCCAATCTAAATAGCATACTGCTGCTGCTCTGTCATAGTCCTTTAACAGCCAGTCTATATTGGAGAGAGCATCATTCCATTGTTCCAAGCTTTTGTTTAAATCCTTAGTAGTACCAATCAAATAAAGCTTTTCTTTCGCCCTTGTCAACGCTACATAAAAAACTCTCATTTCCTCTGCAAGCATTTCCATTTTCTTCTTTCGTTTGAAAGCCATTTGCGGCAGAGATGGGTAGGTAATTCTTTTCTCTGCATTGACATATTTAGCAGCAAAACCGTATTCCTTATCCAGCATGAACGATTTTCGAATGTCAGTCATATTAAAAGTTTTCGATGTCCCTGCAATAAAAACAACCGGAAATTCCAGTCCTTTACTACTATGGATGGTCATGATCCGAACAACATCCTCCTGCTCTCCAAGAACTCTGGCAGCACCAAGGTCATCTCCTCTTTCAACCATCCTTTGGATAAACTGCAAAAACCGAAATAATCCTCGAAACGAAGTTTGTTCATATTGCCTTGCCCTGTCATATAAGGCTCTTAAATTCGCTTGCCGTTGCTTTCCGCCTGGCAGGCCCCCGACAAAATCATAAAACTGTGTATCCCGGTATAATTGCCAAATTAATTCAGAAAGCGAACCAAGCCTCGCGATTGAACGCCATTCCTTCAAAAAATCATAAAAGCGGCGGACCTTTTCGTATAAGCCTTCCATCACTGATGTTGGTTTGTTTCGACAAAAAACACTCATGGCCTCCCAATACGAGCCCTGCTTATGATGAATTCGAATAAGGGAGAGTTCTTCTTCATTTAGTCCCACAATTGGTGAACGTAAAACAGATGCTAATGGTATGTCCTGGAATGGATTATCAATAACACGCAGCAAAGAAAGCATGATTGATACTTCTGTAGCTTGAAAATATCCGGTTGATAAGTTGGCATAAATGGGAATCCCCTGCTGTTTAAATTCCTCCATGATTTGCGGCGCCCAAGTCATCGACCGAAGCAGGATGACAATATCCCGATACATCAGAGGCTTATCGCTTTTCGTTTTCGTATTATAAATAAGTTTCCCCTCTGAAACTAATTCTTTTATTTTTGACGCCATTACTCTTGCTTCAAGTTGCGACTTTTCTAAGTCAACAGGGTCCAATTCAGAAGGGGTCTCATTTTCTGCTGTTTCTTCCTCTGGTTGCTCAGGATTCACGACCTTCTGATCGATCAGCAACACTTCTACAGGATAGGGCTGAACCGAAGGATAGGGGGCACCAGTTCGTAATTCAGCCGCTTCGTCGTAGTCGATTTCCCCTACCTTGACACCCATAATCTGCTTAAATAAAAAGTTGGTTCCATCAAGCACTTCTTTCCGGCTGCGGAAATTTCGCGCCAAATCAATTCTAAGGCCTGATTCTTCTCCGTCTAAGCGAAATCGATTATACTTACTTAAAAAAAGGTTAGGCTCGGCCAAGCGAAAACGATAAATGGATTGCTTGACGTCACCGACCATAAATAGGTTTCCATTTCGCTCATCTACTTTCGCGACAAGCTTTAAGATCGTCTCCTGTACCATGTTCGTATCTTGATACTCATCCACGTAAACCTCTTTAAAATGCCTGCGGTAAGCTAATGCCGCTTCAGAAGGCAGAAACTCACCATCATTCGCATTTTTTTCTAGTAAGATTTCCAGGCAGTAATGCTCCAAATCGGAATAGTCCACAAGCCCTTTTTCCCTTTTCGCCTTTTCAAACCGATTGGAGAAGGCATTAACTAAAGTGATTAACGTTTCAATTAACGGGTGCATTTCGGCCATATCGCGTAAAAAGCTTTCAGGTTTTCTTGAGAAGAATTCATCCTTCAAATCGGTCAGTTTCTTTTTGGCCTTTTCCCGAAGCTTCTGCGCTTTGGCTGTCAAGTCTTTATCATATTGGTCACCTTTTACCGGCTTAGCCCTTGAAAAAGCCCATGATTGCATCGCTTGATAAAGAGCATCCCATGATTCTTTGCTCGCTAAGATCATTGTATCTAAAGTCTTTTGGTCATCTATAAAGTTTTCTTCTCTAGGCGCCGGTCCTCCAGGGAGCTGAGCGATCTGAAGTCCTTTGTTTAGCAACTCCTTCGTTCCTTCTAATTGCAGTTCAACATCATGCCGCAGTTCTTGAAAAAAGGGCAGTTCTTCCAGCTTCGAAATAGCGGAAACATCATACATATCCACGATGGATTGCAGATATTTTTCCGGCATGGGATTTGCTCTGGCAAATTCGAAGATGGAGAGGATCATTTCCTGAAGGGCAGTATCACTACGATCACCAGTAAATGTATCCACCAAGTTAAAAAATGCTTCATTTTCTTCTTTTCCATATTCTTCTTCGAACAATTCATCGAGTACTTCATCACTAATTAACTGTGCTTCCATCTGATCCGCAATGCGAAAGCCCGGATCCACATCGATTAAGTAATAATATTGACGAATGACTTCCATACAAAAGGAATGCAGCGTGGAAATAGAAGCTTTATTCAATAAGCTAAGCTGTCTCCTTAAATGGCGCGATTCGGGATCATGATTAATCGCACTTTCAAGAGCCTCACCAATCCGGTGCCGCATTTCTGCTGCTGATGCATTCGTAAAGGTCACGACCAGCAGCTCATCCACGTCCATTGGGTCATTCGTTGAGAGCAGCTTTTGGATGATTCTTTCAACAAGGACAGCGGTTTTTCCGGACCCTGCTGCTGCAGCGACGAGAATATCTTTATTATTCGCGTATATTGCTTTCCATTGGTCAAAAGTCCAGGTTGAATCTTCTGGTTTTGGTGGAATTCCCAGGTTATTCATGATCGTGCGCCTCCCTTCTGATTAAGTTAAAAATATCATCATTTGATTGGGGCTCTAAAATACGATAGCGATTTGTTTCAATGGATTCGTCAAAATGACAAACTGATTTATAGGAACAAAACGTACAGGCTGTCTTATCCTTTAGTTTATAAGGAGTAATATGAACCTGACCATCGATAATGGAGTCCCCAGTCTTTTGATATAAATTGCGCACATAATGTCTAAGGTCTGCAAATTCATTTAAACTGGCTACTTTGGAGCGTTTTGTTAAATTACCATCATTTTTTAATCCTGCTGCAATGATTTGTGAGTCGCCAGATTCCAGCGTTTGATCCATTAGCCGGATCACATTTTGATTGCTTAACATTAACCCATTCATCTTGAATTTTTTCATTATCTCTTTTTCAATTTCATCGATTGCTAACATTTTTTTCGTATTAATGAATGGGTTATGGACGTGAAAATAAAGGACACCTGCTGGAGTTGCTTCCATTTTCACCAACTGTTTGGAATGGGTTAGGACAATATCAAGATAGGTTAACATTTGCAAGGCCAGTCCATAATAAACTTCTGTTAGATTGACATCTTTTTCACTTGATTTATAGTCAATAACTCGCAAATATACCCCGCCGGATTCATCTGTAGCCTGATCCACTCGGTCGATTCTTCCGGCAAGCTCCATCCTTTTACCATTTTTCAGCTTAAAGGTTAATGGCGGCAGTTCCCCTTTTGCACCGAATCCAAGCTCCAATCCAACCGGTGAAAAACCACTGGCTTTCGCATGCTCACTTAAAATGACGGAAGCACGGGTAATAATCTGCTCCAATTTCCTTTTCATATAATGATGGCGCTCCGAGCTTAACAATATTTCGTTTTGGAGCTTTGGCGCAATCGCATTAATGGCCTCCCTTGACAGTTCCCTACATTGCTCACCTGTCAGTTGTGCCCATGAAAGGTTTTGTTCCGTCACAATATCTGAGATATGCTTTAAGGCAGCATGGAACAACTCGCCAATGTCAGGAGCTTCTAATCGAAAGATTTGCCGGTCCCGAAGCTTTAAACCATGCTGAACAAAATGTGAAAAGGCACAAGCTTGAAAAAGCTCCATTCTCGAAACACTTGCCTGGATCGTTTCTCCATATAATTCAGCCGCAGTTTCCTTTGTTAAGGCAACAGCTTGATTCGAATAAAAAAGGCTGGATATGACTTTTTTGGCCTGATGCCTCCATATACTTCCAATATAGGAATTATAAACATCCCACCAAAGGGAGGAAATCGGATATCCCCGTTTTTTTAATTGCAATTGTGATGTTAAATAAGACATGGTCGCACCGAAAGTAGAAATAAAATTCAACTGTTCCGGTTCCGGAAGTTCGGCTGGGTCTGTTACATAGAAGTGCTCGTTTACTTCTGTAAACATTTCTTTTAGTCTCTTAATATAGGAAGAAGGAATTAATGCTTTTCCTTCGTCATTGGCTAATGGATAGGTGACATAAAGAAGGTCTGATGGCGTAGTCATCGCTTTATAGGCGAGGAAATTTTCATCCAATAGGCGTGTCCGGCTGCTTGGAGCTACCTTTACACCTGCCGTCAACAGCCTTTCACGGTCATCGTCACCTAATATTCCTTCACCCGATATTTTCGCCGGTAACACGCCCTCATTCACCCCGACCACGAAACCAACCTTAATATCCAATAGTCTTGATTTTTCTAAATCTCCAATCAGCACTTGGTCGATTGCAGGGGGGATCAGTGAAAAGTGTAAGGATTCAAAGCCAGCTTCCAGCACTTCTGCAAAGGATTTTAAGGAAATTGACTCTTCCCCCAGTATTTCTACATACTGATCTAAGAGGTCAATCACGGCATTCCATACTTGTTCATGCTCACGCATTTTCACAAGATTGCCGCTTTTTTCGGCTGCCATTTTCCAATTTTCTAGCTTTGAAGGTATATCTAATTCTTCTAAATAAAGATAGATTGCTTCACAAAGTTTCCGGCCTGTATCTGCCTTTTTTAAACGTCTGGACAATCTAAGGATTGGTGCTGAAACCATTAATTTTAATTCATTTAATTGCTGCTCCACTTTCCTGTCTGCATCTGTTTGGACATTCGTATTCATTTCCAAGCCGCGATAGCGACGATAAATCCAACGGTCCTTTTTCGTCCATTTACTGCCTTTTATGCCGTATGCTAAACAGTAGTTTTCAAGCTTATCCATCTTCTCGCGCATTTTTTCAGGATTTTCTTGAAGTGGAAATAATAATTCTGTTTTGATAACCCGAAAAACGGGTTCATAACGCCAAAACGAATTGATTACTTCAAGGGTGGAACGAATGAATTCAATAAGCGGATGGTTTAGCATGGTTCTCTTCTGATCAATAAAATAGGGTATCTGGTAATCATTAAATATCGGTTCAATTAGGTCGTGATACTCCCCGCCATTTCTGAGCAGCAGGACAATATCCCGGTAACGGTATCCCTTTGTACGTACTAACTGCCTGATTTCACGGGCTATTCCTTCAATTTCTGCTCTACGATTCGCTGCCTGGCAGATATGGACGGCTGATTGACCATTAAAAGGAACAGCTGGACGGGCATCGAACCTTTCCTCTAAATGGCATAAGGAAGCATGTGACCATTTCTTCTGTTCCCTTAGCTGGATTGGTTTCTCCCATTCAGTGCCTGCTGCTATGGCCGCTTCATAGATCGTGCAGCAGGCTTCACTTGACATTCGAAATAAATCTAGCTCATCTGGCACGTGCTCAAAATAGGGCTGATCTGTTGTCATGGTGATGGTTACCCGTTTACACTGCTTCATCAATGCCCTAATGACCAGGATTTCCTGTGGTGTAAAGCTGTAAAAACCATCAATATAGATTTCTGCTTCTTTTAAATAGAGGGAATCGGTTATTTTTTCGGATAACAGCTGAAGGAAGTCTTCGGAATCAATATACTTACCAAAGACCTCCTCTTCAAATTGTCGATAGATGATTTCCAAATCATTCAATTTATCGGTTAATGCTTTAGAGCTGGTTAAATGATTGGACTCTTGAATAAGTTCCTCTGGTTTAATACAATATCGCTTAAACTCCAGGATCATTTGTTCAACTTGTTGAACAAAACCATTTTTATCTGCCGCTCGGTTAAATAATGTTAATTGATCCTTCTGTTCAGCAATTATTTTACGAATGAGCATGTTCATTCCCACACTGCTTAAATGTGTGCGGCTAATCCCGCCTGTTTCTTGCAAAATTCTCCATGCCAATCGTGAAAAGCTAAATACTTGCGCGCGAATCATTCCGCCAATTCCCGGGTCAGAAGACATGCGGTATTCAGATACAAACGTCATTTGCTCTGGAGCAATGTAGATGATGGGTTTGCCTGCTGGATTTTCTAATAACCGGTCATGTATTTCCTGAAAACACATGGTGGTTTTCCCGCTGCCAGACCGGCCGATTACCATTCTTACGGACATGGATTAACCTCCTCTTCCTCAAACACTTTACTTCACATTCTACCACAAAAAGGGCACAAACGTTTGGAATGAGGTGTTATTATTTCAACCATAAATGGAAAAAAGAGCACGAAGTTGTGCTCTTTTTTCCGGGTGTCTATTAATTAGAAATGGATATTCATTTCGTTTAAAGGCCAATAGCGCAAATCAACCTTTCCGACTACCTGACTGTCTGAAATAAATCCAAAGTGCCTGCTATCCCAGCTGCCTAAACGATTATCACCGAGGACAAAAAGTTTTCCCGCCGGTACTCTACTTTCTCCTGTTATTTCTGTTAAATTAAAATCTCCGGTTAATTTAACTCCAGGTGTTTTATGCTTATAAACATCCAAGAAGGGTTCATTTACCTTCTTCCCGTTGACAAATAACTGGTCGTTTTTATAAACAATTTCATCGCCCGGCAAGCCAATGATCCGTTTTACAAAATCTTCTTTTGGATTCGCATGAAAGACAATCACATCGAAGCGGTGCAAATCTCCGATCTGATATCCCAACTTCCCAACCACCAGCTTATTTCCATTTTGAAGAGTCGGCATCATCGATTCCCCTTCAACAATATAATTAGAAAAGAAAAATGTCCGAATAAATGCAAAAATAATAATACCGATCGCAAATGCCTTGGCCCACTCCAAACCTTCCTTTTTCCATTCAATCTTCACCTGAAACTCCTCCATTTTCCAGCCTATTTCTTCTATCTATCAAATCATTATGGTCATTTTACCCGCTCCTATTCAATCATACTTCAAATCTTTTCTTATAATGCCAAAATAATCAAAATATTGACCAAGTCTGGTCTTAATGAAAAAAACGGCAAAAACGATTTGCCTGCCATTTTGGCCCATTCATTTTTGCCGTTCTTTTTATCCATTTATTTTTTGATAAATTGCTGAAGTGCTTCTCTATTTTTGGCTACATCAATTTTCAATACGGATCCTTCTCCAGGAACCCGTGCATTTGTATAGCTATTATCGATAGGGATTCTTAAGGTCTCAACTGGCCCTTTCTTTTTTGAAAAAAAGTTCTTTGTCATAAGTATTATATCTGATGTTTTCATATTTGTATTGATAAACGGTGTGATCACACCAATTAATTTAGGAATTTTCGGAATTGTCTCAATACTCGAAAGCTGATCTCCTATCGCTTTCACTGCTTGCTGCTGGCGTTTTACACGCCCAAAATCACCAATGGCATCATGACGAAAACGGACATAACCAAGCAATTGTTTACCATTAAGTCTCTGCAAGCCAGGATTTAAATGGACGCCGATATTTTTTGACATTTTCTTCTCCACATCTATTTCTACTCCATTTGGAAACGCTTCGTCAATTAATTGAACAAATCCTTGAAAATGAGTAATCGCATAATATTGGAGGTCAATGCCAAAGTTTTCTTTAATCGTCTTCCTCATTAATTCAGGACCACCAAGGGCAAATGCAGAATTGATTTTATGCTTTCCATATCCCGGAATATCGACATAACTATCTCTCATGATCGAGGTAAGCTTATATGTTCCTTTCGCTTCATTATAGTGAGCAATCATGATTGTATCTGCCCTCGAGGTTTCATTCCCTCTTGCGTCGCTGCCAAGCAAAAGAATATTTGCGTCACCAAACCGATCCTGTTTTCCATTAAATGTATAAACCGTTCTATCCGCCTTGTTTACTTGCTTTAACGACTCCGCAACTCCCTGTTTATATTGATAGTAAGAATAACCAACAATGGCCGCAATCAGTAAAAGAAAAGTTAGCAGAATGGGCTGCCATCTCTTCCTTTTCCTTTTTTGATTTTGTTCGTATCTCATTCGCTCCATCATCCATTCGAAATTTTTATACACTTTATTTAAGACTGTATTTTCACTCGTATGTTTCGTTACTACTCATTTTCCCCTACCATTCAAAATAAAACACCGCACCTGCAAATTTTCGCAGATGCGGCACCATCCATACTATTGCCTTTTTAGAAATTTTTTCGTAAAATAAAGGAACGGATGTTCGATTTCAAATAGAAAGGTGCCTCATACGAAAATGACAAGAATTCCTGACGACGAACGAAATATAATGGAAAAGGCGATTTATTTACCAATGGTTTTGATTGTTTTAAATCGTGATTTAGCTGTCGTTGAAAAGAGCCCCTTTAAATTAAAAAAACCGTATTTGGAGCTGATTGAGGAGACGATGAAGGATATACAAATGGAGCTGAAAGAGGTTAAACAATATATGAAGAAAAATAATCTTCAGGTTACAGAAACAAAACGGGATGATGCTTTTACAATGTATATGTTTTTATACAAGGGGTATGAAGAGAACCATAGCTACTTTAATCCAAGAATTCGAAATAAGGTCCAAGAACTAATCGAAGGCTATTTTTTAAAGAAGCACCAATCCCGCTAGAAAGCCGTATTTATTTTTTTAGAAATAGATCTTTTCCATATTGCTGGGGATTTTCTGACGCTTCAATTGAACTGGGACGGTTCATAAAATACAGTGACTTTTTCTCATTAAATTCAATTCGCTGCATAAGCTTCGTTCGTAAAAATGAGGTCCTCAATAATTGGTTACTGATAGTACTGTATGGTACCTGAAAAAGATGTGATTGCTTGTTGCGGAATGTAATCATGGTTTGCTGCTCCCCAACGCGCTTATGACTCTCCACATGGTCATGCGAGATCCAAATACACTCTTGACGGTTTGCTGATGTGGTTGGGAAAAAAAAGAGGCGATTAGTTGGTTCAATGGCAATCGGAATTTTATGTGTGATACCAATCAGCTGTCTCGTTCCTTTCCTTCTGCTTTCATAATCACAGCCAAAATAATCACAGCTCTTTTTGATAATTTCTAATGGTTTAAATGGTGACAGGTATTCACCGTCTTCTTCAAAAATTTGTGTATAAACCTTGGCACCATAATCTATAGGTTTAATAAACATTGTACATGTATTCACTTCATATTCTTCGATTTGCTTATGTTTCATTCCAACAACTCCCCATTAATCTATTTTTTTCCATCATATCATGTTTATTTTCCGATAACTCGAAATTATTGAATCGTTACGAAATTATTCACAAAATCTGAATGAAGAAATATTTTTCAGAAATTTTTAAAAATAATTGATTTTATTTTAAAAAGCCCATATAATATTAAAAAGCATCAGGGGTGATTTTCATGAATGAAAAATCCTACACGGAATTGATGAAAATTGGTGCCATGAAAAGGAATCAACGGAAAGAGAATTACGTTCAGGATTTGTACATTGAAATGCTCCTATCGGAAATCCAGCTGAACCTCGAAAAGGAAAAATTGTTGGAAAAAATTGATTTTGCCATTGATCATCAGGATAAAAAGACCTTTTATCAGCTTTCTAGCCAGTTTACCGCACTCATTAAACGTTTTGGAACTTAAACCGTCTGAAAAGACGGTTTTTTTATGCGAAAAAGGCTGATGGAAGCTCCATTCAGCCTTTTATCGATTTATTTTATTGCATCGCGATGCTTGATTTCATATTCCTCAAGTTTCGTAATCCGATCAAGCATGGAAGGATGGTCATAGCGGAAAATCTTTACCAGAAGTGGCGGATTCACTTGGCTTAAACCGGAACGGGTTAGGGCCTGGAAGGAAGAAATAGCCGCCTCGGGGTCCTTCGTCATATTAATGGCATAATTATCAGCCCGTGTTTCCTCATAACGAGACACTAGGTTTGTTAACGGGCTTGCTGAAAACAGAAGCACCGAAAGAATCATTAAAAACAGCGGCAGAGAACGGATATCCCTTTTACTAGGTATTTTCAGTTCCTTTCCCCATTTTTTGATGATCCATTCCATCAAACGGTTGGTTAAATACAAGCCTATTAATGAAAGTAACAGGTAGCCGGCGATCCCAAAATAAATATGTTTCTCCACGTAATGACACATTTCATGAGCCATGATAAATAAAATTTGCTTATCCGTCAGCTTGTCTAATGTAGTATCCCAAAGGACAATCCGGGCATTTGAGCCAATTCCCGTAACATAGGCATTCATGGCATTCGTTTTTTCAGCCATATTGACTTCAAATACGTGTTTTGCCGGTATATGAGCCTTATCAGCCATCGTTAATATTTTTGTTTCCAGCGCTTTGTCTTTTAGTGGATAAAAATTATTATATAACGGGTCAATCACAACAGGCTGAAGGAACATCATAAAGATAGTAAAGGGAATCGACAACAGCCAAGCATACAGCCACCAGCGTTTATTGCTTTTTTTCATCAACCAATAGACAACGGGAACGATGATCAGCCATGTACCATAATTAATCCAAAAGTCGATCAACTCATCCTTCATCCAGGAAGGGAAGGATTGTGTGGAAATATGATACGTTTTTGATAGTGAATAGCTTATATAGTTTAATGGGAAGGTGGCAATAAAGGCAAAAAAGAACAGCCAAATAAGATAAATCGCTGTTTGCAGCCATTTATACTTTGACGAACTTTCCGACCAGCGCTTGAACGCTTTAGAAAAACCAAATAATAAGATGAATAAGTAAAACAGCCATTCAAATGGCGTCGATAAGAAGAACAATAGATTTCTTATTTTCGAATACTCTTCGCTGAGCATCAGCTCTCTGCCATTTAAGAATGTTGCGGGGTCTGCTTGCGTTCCTTGATATTCAAATGGCAATTTTGTATTGGCAAAATAGAATAAATACCAATAAAAAAACAACCCATATAAACAATAGGCCAATACTGCATAGACCCCGATTTTTCTCGTCATGATTTGTCCCCCTTTGTGTACAACCTCTCTATATTTAGTTTAGTTAAAATACAATGATTTAGAACTAGTCAAGAAAAAAAGCCAGGTTTTTATAACCGGCTTAAAGAAAGTATGAGTACAAAGCAAGAACAGCAATGGAGCCCAGGACAACCACGATCACATTGGCCCCTAAAAAAGCGGCAATAAAGGCAGCGGCAGCTCCCAAAGCCCCATACCAAATATCTTTTTGAATAAATAATATTCCCGGGAAAATGAGTGCGCCAAGCGTCGCATAAGGAACGTTTTTCAATACCCCCTGTAAAAAAGAAGGAAGCTCCTTTCCTTTAAAAAGCACAAACGGCAGCATTCGCGGAATATAGGTAACCAAGCCCATACCAATAATCATCCAGACAATTTCACTTTTCATGGTATGTACCTCTTTTTTTGATGAATTCAATCATTTCAATGATTACGGCCGACATTAACGTGGCCGAAACAATAGCCCACCCCTGTGCCATGATATGCCCCATCGTGAAAATTGAATTAAAAAGGGCTGAAAGGGCAGCCAGGAAAATGACTTTTACGCTTTTTTTCATGGATGGTACCAACAGGCCAATGAACATGGCATAAAGGGCGACTCCCATGCTTTCCTGCAATGTTTGCGGGAGACTTGCTCCAATTAAATGACCAACTCCGGAAAAGACAACCCAGCTGGAGTAGGACACTGAAATAACACCGAAAATAAAGGCGGTTGAGGCAGTTCCATCTTTTGTCGCGACAACCGAAAAGGTCTCATCGGTAATCCCAAAAGAATAAACCAGTTTGTTAAAAAGATTGTCCTCTTCACATTTTTCCGTTAAGGAGGTGGACATCAGAAAATGACGAATGTTTACAATGAATGTCGTTAAAATAATTTCAAATATCCCCGTCCCAAATGTAATAAGGCTTAGTGCGATATATTGTGAAGCACCGGCAAACACAATTAAGCTCATTAGAATTGTTTCATAAATGGATAGCCCCGAGGTTTTTGCAAGCAGACCGAAAGTCAGAGCAATAGGAAAATAGCCAATTCCAATGCTGACACCCGCCTGAACCCCTTTTTTAAACTCGGAAGATTCTTTCTCTAACGCTAAATCTGCCACCTTAACCCTCCTCGCTTGTTGTAAATATCTCATAAATATAAATTTTAGCAAATTTTCAATTATATGAAAATAAAAAAAACATGTTATAGAGTTTAAGGGGGGACGATTGTTTTAGGAGCAGAGGCAACCGTAGGGGTCTTGATGACCGATGCTGGGGGTATTTTGGTTGATGGGGCATCTTGGGGGGTTCTTGATGACCGAATTGGATAAAAAAAGAATGCGACAGTAATCTAGAGAGGATCGATTTATATTTTTGAGTCTCTAGGGCAAAGCAGAGAGTAGTTGCTTTGACCGTCATGAGGTAAATTCATTCTCCTCGGGCAATGCACAGCCGTTCCATTGACCGTAATCAGCTAAATTCATCCTCCTCGGGCAATGCACAGCTGTTGCTTTGACCGTAATCAGGTAAACTCATTCTCCTTGGGCAATGCAGAGCCGTTGCTTTGACCGTAATAAGGTAAATTCATTCCCCTCGGGCAATGCACAGCCATTGCTTTGACCGTCATGAGGTAAATCCATTCTCCTCGGGCAATGCACAGCCGTTGCTTTGACCGTAATCAGCTAAATTCATTCTCCTTGGGCAATGCACAGCCATTCCATTGACCGTAATCAGCTAAATTCATCCTCCACGGGCAAAGCAAACCCATTCTATTGACCATTCTGAGGAAAATTGAACCTCCACGGGTAATCCAGAGCCAAAGCCAGAGCCGTTAATATGATAAGCCCCAAAAAATACACCCGAGAATGAAAAAATCTCGAGTGCACTCCCTGACCAAGCGTGTATCATTTTACTTCCCTTTAAAAATCGGCTTCCTTTTTTCAGCAAAAGCCTGCAGGGCTTCAATCCGGTCTTCTGTAGGAAGGGTTACTTCGTAAGCCTTTCGTTCAATTTGCAGCCCGGTATTCAAATCGGCATTCATACCATTTTTGATGGCGAATTTTGCCTGTTGGAGGGCGACTGGACCATTCGCTAGTAAAAGCTCTGCAAATCCTGTGCACTCCGCTAATAGTACCGTTCTAGGCACAATCTTTGTCAATAATCCAAAAGCGAAAGCTTCTTCCGCGGACAACCGGCGAGCGGTTAGGATTAACTCCAATGCTTTTGCTTGTCCAATCAAACGCGGAAGACGCTGTGTTCCACCTGCCCCCGGGATTATCGCTAGGCTTGTCTCGGTTAACCCCATCAAGGCTTCCTGGGCCGCAATCCGAAAATCACATGCAAGCGCAAGCTCCATCCCGCCGCCAAAGGCAAACCCATTAATAGCTGCAATCGTTGGCTGCGGCAGCTGATCAATCGCGGTAAAAACCTCATTAATCTTGTAAAGGTTTCGCTTTACTTGTTCATCAGAGAGGTTTTTCCTCTCCTTTAAATCGGCCCCAACACTAAAAGCCTTTTCACCAGCTCCAATAAAAATAACGGCACGGATATCCCGATTAATTCGAATCTCTTCCACTTTTTTTTGCAAGTCAAGTAATGTTTCATAATTAAAGGCATTGAGTGCATCTGCACGGTTAATTGTTACTACAGCAATATGATTGGATACCTCTAATAGAATCTGCTCCATAAGTCCACCTCTCTAAAATATGTATCTTTAAAAATCCTAGCTGCCAGCCCTTTGCGCAATTTGTGCATATAAGGCTCTTCTTAATATTTTACCAGTTGTATTCTTTGGAAGCTCCTCAATAAACTCAATGGAGGAAGGAATTTTATATTTGGCCAAATGCTCCTTGCAATATTCCAGCAATTGTTCTTCCGTCAAATCAGCATTCCTGCTGACAACATAGCTGATAACTGCCTCGCCTTGATTAGGGTCAGGCACCCCCACGACAGCGGCCTCGACGATATCCGGGTGATTGTATAAGACTTCTTCTACTTCCCGAGGGTAAACATTGTATCCGCCAACAAGGATCATATCCTTTTTTCGATCCACAATAAATAAATAGCCATCTTCATCCATTCGAGCCAGGTCCCCCGTATAGAGCCAGCCATTCTTTATGGCAGCCGCCGTTTCCTCCGGCATTTTATAATAGCCTTTCATCACGTTTGGACCTTGGACAATCAATTCGCCAACCACACCTACGGCAGCCTCTTCTCCAAGCTCGTTGACAACCTTATTTTTAACATTCAGGATCGACGTCCCAATTGACCCCGGCTTCCGCGGGCGATCAAGCGGGTTAAAGCATGTAACCGGAGAGGCTTCCGATAACCCATAGCCTTCCGAAACTACGACATTAAATTTCTTTTCAAAATTCTTGAGAAGGGCAACAGGAAGCGATGCACCTCCAGAAACACATAAACGGAATGACTTAAGATCCTCCGGATTTCCATCAGAATATTGGAATAAGAAATTATACATCGTCGGAACACCTGCAAAAACGGTCGCACGAAATTCTTTTGCAAGACGGAATATTTCCTTTGGACTGAATTTGGGAGCAATCAGCATAGTGGCCCCACTCAATAATGGCGCATTTAAAGCAACCGTTAAACAAAAAACATGGAACATAGGCAGGGCCGTAATCACCCGGTCATCATGGCTCATTTTTAAGTAATCGCCAACATCCTTGGCATTGCTGTACAAATTCTTATGAGTCAGCATGGCCCCTTTCGGCTTTCCAGTAGTTCCGGATGTGTAGAGTATCACCGCCACATCCTCATCATCGAGCTCCGGGCCTTGAAAATAAAGATCCCCTAAAGAAACAACACTTGTAAACGGTTTCAATTTAGGATAAACAGAAAGTTGTTCGAGGTCCATAGGCTGTGATCCCGATTCGCAATAAATAAAATATTCAACCTTTGGCAGGAGCGGATGCACTTTTTCAGCTAAAGGGATCGCCAGGTCAAGAGCAATCACCGCTTTTACATCACCATTTTTCAAAATAAACCCAATCTCATCTAATGTATAAATTGGATTAATGGGAATCACTGTTGCCCCTAAGCGCAATGCACCGTATAAGCCAATAATAAAATGAGGAGAATTTCCTAAAATGAGGGCTACATGGTCCCCTTTTTTGACTCCTAATTTTTCAAGACCGGATGCAAACCTTGAAATCGAATGGTCCAATTCAGCATAGGTTGTGGCTTGATCCAAAAAATAATAGGCTGTTTTTTTAGATGAACGTAAAGCGGTTTCATGAAGCTGCGATGAAAGATTCATTATTTCCCCTCCCGCATGAATGAATACTCATTCATTAAATAGTTATAATTTTCTAAATATATTATATTGCTTGGAATTTAAGTATTCAAGCATAAAAAAGAAGAAGACCAAAAGTAATCGGTCTCCTTAATACACCAAGTTAATAAATTCCTCTTTTGTTACATTTCCAAAATAATAAGTTATATCCACATCGGCTAAAGCTTTTTCGATTTCAGATCGTTCATAACGTACATTTTTCAGCATATCTTCTATTTCGCCAATATCACCGACACCAAAGAAGTCACCATAAATTTTGCAGTTTTCGATGATTCCTTTATCAACATCAAGGCGGACATCAATGGAGCCGACAGGGAACCGGTGGGAATGCTGGAGGTTGAATTTCGGCGATTTTCCGTAATTCCAATCCCAGTTTTGATAGCGCTCCTTTGATAACTGGTGAATCTTCTCCCAGTCCTCCTCTGTCAAAACGTATTCGGTGATGTTTTCTTCTCCACCAAAAATGGACTTTAAAATCAAAGAGCGAAACTCTTCAATGCTAATTTTTTCTGTAAGAAACTCGGAAATATTGGCCACTCGGCTGCGGATGGATTTAATTCCTTTGGATTCAATTTTATCTTTTTTTACCTTTAATGCCGATACCACATGATCCATTTCCGAATCAAACAGGAGGGTGCCATGGCTAAACATTCTGCCTTTTGTTGAAAATTGGGCATTGCCGGATATTTTCCTTCCTTCTGCTAAAAGATCATTTCTGCCGCTGAGCTCTGCATTGACGCCAAGCTTTTTGAGGGCATCCACAACAGGCTCTGTAAATTTGCGGAAATTATGAAAGCTTTCCCCATCATCTTTTGTGATAAAACTAAAATTCAAATTTCCAAGATCATGATAAACCGCTCCGCCCCCGGATAATCTTCTGACCACGATGATCCCATTGCGGTCAACATATTCGGTATTAATTTCTTCAATGGTATTTTGGTTTTTTCCAATGATGATGGATGGTTTATTTATGTAAAATAATAGATAGGTTTCATTAATATTGAGATTCTTAAGTGCGTATTCCTCAATCGCCAGATTAATACGCGGGTCTGTAATGCCTTTATTATCGATAAATAGCATTCCTCTTATCTCCTTTTTATACTGAAATGGTAAGAAGCTCATCTGCCAGCTTAATTATACCAGTAAATTCTGTTGAAGCCTCGTTAACTAAATCACTTAAGTTTCCGTAATGAGGTAAATGCGTCAATATTAATTGCTTCACATTGGCTCTTGCGGCAAAACGGCCTGCTTCAAGACTTGTCATATGCCCGGCAGCCTTGCCGTTTTGATGCCCGTATAAATTGCATTCACATAACAGCACGTTTGCCCCCCTGCTAAAATCAATAAACTCTTCTTTGAAGGAACTATCCGCTGTATAGACGATTGCCTTCCCATCTGCTTCAATTCGCATCGCATAGCAGGGAACAGGATGATCGGTTTTTAAGAATGACACCTGGAACGGACCGACTGACACCGCTTGATTTGGGTCATAGGCGATCCCCTTCATGATATTCTTATAGGTCAATTTTAAAAATTCATCATGGTCAAAATGATGACCGTAAACCGGTAGAGTTGGCATCTCTTTGCCTAAAAAACCTTGGATTAATCGCGCATGCTGCAATACACCGATATCGGCAATATGATCAGGATGATAGTGCGATATCATCACCGCATCAAGGTCCTCAGGTTCCAGGATATTTTGCAGTTTGGCCAAAACACCGCTGCCGCAATCAATTAACAATTGAAAACCGTTATGTTCAAGTAAGTATCCTGAACTGGCCGCATTTTTTTTCGGATAACCGCCCCAAAACCCTATAATCGTAAGCTTCATATCCAATCCCTCCAAAATAGTAATATGTGAAAAAGAAGCTGTTAGATCTGAACAGCTTCTTTTAAAGGATGATTTATTTGTAAATATTCTAATACATCTTTAACGGCAGCTTCCCCCTGATCAATACAGTCAGGCACACCAACACCCTCATAGGAGGCGCCGGCTAAAAATACGCCGGGAAGTTCTTCTTTAATGTGCTGCAAAATGGTTGCCAAACGCTGCTTATGTCCAACCGTATATTGAGGCATCGCATTTTTCCATCTCGATACAATGGTAAAATCCGGATCCATCGTAATATCCATTATTTTTTTCAAATCTTCGAGAACAATCTTGACAATTTGGTCATCTGAGAGCTCAACGATTGTTTCATCTCCAGCTCTTCCCACATAACAACGAAGTAATACCTTTCCTTCCGGCGTAGAGTGTTTCCATTTCTTATGCGTCCACGTACATGCCGTAATGGAATAATCATTATTTCTTGAAACAACGAACCCTGTCCCATCGATATCCTTCTTAATCGCTTCTTTTGGAAAGGCCAAGGCAACCGTTGCCACAGAAGTCGAAGGAACCAATTTAAATGGATCAAAAAATTCGTATTGCGAGAACATGGATTGAGTGATTTTATGCGGTGTAGCCACAATAATACAATCGGCGGTCAGCGACTCACCATTATTAAGGTAAATTTCATATTTAGATTGATCCTTGGTTATTTTATCTACGCGATGACCTTTTAAAATGGAATCGGAATCTATTTTTGCTTCAATTGCTTCAGCAAATGACTGGAGTCCCGTTTTAAATGTCAAAAAGACGCCAGTGCTTTTTTGTGAATCACTTTCCGCTTTTTTTGGTTTAGAAGGTGAGGATTTTTTCATGCCAATAATCAGGCTGCCGTATTTCTGCTCTACCTGATAAAATTGCGGGAAAGTGGACATCAAGCTTAAATGGTCTATATCACCTGCATAAATCCCCGAAAGAAGAGGCTCGATTAAATTTTCAACCACTTCATTACCTAATCTTCTTCGGAAAAATTCACCTAATGATTGATCCTTTCCACTAGGCGATTTCGGCAAAATAAAATCGGCAGCCGCACGAATTTTTCCTGGAAGGGAAAATAATTTTGTTGTAATAAATGGACCTATTTCCGTTGGAATCCCCATAATAGACCCGCCTGGCATCGAGTGAAGCTCCTCATTCACCAGGACATACGATTTTCCTGTGGAATTCGGAACTAATTGATGGTCCATTCCTACTTCCTTTGCCAGTCTAATCATACTTGTTTTCCGAGCTAAAAATGAATCCGGACCTCTCTCAATTGTGAAACCATCTTTAACAACCGTTTGCATTTTCCCTCCGAGACGGTGTGACGCTTCAATTAGCTTAATCTCAATGGGAAGATTATTTTCACGGGCAGCTTTTTGCAGGTAATACGCGGCTGCCAGCCCGGAAATTCCCCCTCCGATTATCGCCACCTTTTGTTTTTCTTTTGGCACGGACGTCACCTTCTTCCATATAAAATCCAGCTGTTTATGACTTTAGTGTTTTTAAAATAACAGTTGCTAATGTATCTATAAATTCGGGCTTTGCATTTGGCATTTCAGGACGATAATAACGAGCTCCTATCTCGTCCGTCACCTTCTTACATTCAAAATCATTATCATAAAGAACTTCAAGATGGTCACAAACAAAGCCAACAGGGGCAAAGACAAATGCTCTATACTGATGCTTTTGAAATAAATCTCTTGTTAAATCCTGCACATCTGGACCAAGCCAAGGCTCAGGTGTATTCCCGGCACTTTGCCAGCCAATTTCAAATGTTTTGATGCCGGCTTGCTCTGCAATCAATTCGGCTGTTTCACGAAGCTGCTCGGGATAGGGGTCACCTGACTGCAGGATTTTTTCCGGCAAGCTATGGGCCGAAACAATTAGAACAGCCTGTTCTCTTTCCTCCGAAGGCATCTGATTAAAAATTTGCTTCACTTTATCCGCCCAGTAATCAATAAATTTAGGCTCCTGATACCAGCTTTCGATGGAAATCAATTTCGGACCGCCCAGCTTTTCTGCCTCTTCCACTGCTCTTCCATTGTATGATTTCACACTAAAGGTCGAAAAATGAGGTGCAAGAACAATACTGATTGCTTCCTCGATTCCATCTTCATGCATTTGCTTGACCGCATCTTCGATAAATGGCTCGATATGCTTTAAACCAAGGTACATGTGGAATTCAATTTCATCCTGGATTTGGTTTAAATGTTCTTCCAGTTTTTCAGCCTGTTCGAGTGTAATTTTCGCGAGTGGTGAAATTCCACCGATGGCTTCATAACGGTTTTTTAGCTCTTCGATCATTTCTGCCGTCGGCTTGCGGCCATGACGAATATGTGTATAATAACGTTCTAAATCATCTAATTTATAGGGAGTACCATAAGCCATAACCAGCAGGCCCATTTTCTTTTTTGTCATATTCTGCACCTCAATTTACATCTCTTTTCACAACTCATCTTATTGTGCCAAAAATTTGGACATTTTACCAATTTCAGCACTTGTTTTTCGTGATTAGCGACTTAATTTAGAGGCTGAATACTCATGGATAAACGATGTTAATCTTTTTAATACGTCAGGGCTTACAGAAGGGAACACACCATGTCCAAGATTAAAGATGTATCCGTTCTGCGCCATTCCTTGGTCCAAGATCGCTTTTGCTCTCTCTTCAATCACTTCCCAAGGTGCTAAAAGGATCGCAGGATCGAGGTTTCCTTGGACTGTTTTATGAATGCCCATTTCCCGTGCTTGAAGGATTGGCAGGCGCCAGTCCAGGCCGACCACATCAAGAGGCAGGTCATTCCATTCCAGAGCAAGATGACTGGCTCCAACACCAAACATAATCAATGGTACATTCTCTTCCTTTAATGAAGTAAAAATTTGATTCATAACAGGTTTAATGTAGAATCGATAATCTTCCACATTGACCGCACCGACCCATGAATCAAAAATTTGAATAGCCCTTGCACCCGCACGGATTTGCGCTTTCACATAAGTGATGATCATACTCCCCAGCTTTTCCATTAAGGCAAACCATGCCTTTGGTTCTGAATACATGAAAGCTTTTGTTTTGTTATAGTTTTTTGAAGGGCCACCTTCAATCATGTAGCTCGCAAGTGTAAATGGCGCTCCAGAAAATCCTATTAAAGGCACGCTTAATTGTTCTTGAGTTAAGATTTTGATAGTTTCTAAAACGTAGGGAACATCTTCTTCCGGATTAATTTCTCCCAGTTTTTCCACGTCGGCTAACGAACGAATGGGATTGTCGATGACAGGACCAATTCCGCCTTTAATTTCAACATCCATTCCAATAGCCGGCAGCGGCGTCATAATGTCTTTATAGAGAATCGCCGCATCAACGTTATAATTTTCAACCGGAAGCCGGGTAACATAAGCACATAGCTCCGGTTGGTGTGTGATTTCAAATAAAGAATATTTCTCTTTTATTTCCCGATATTCCGGCTGAGAACGGCCTGCCTGTCTCATGTACCAAACGGGAACATAGTCAGTCGTCTCCCCTCTTGCTGCTTTTAAAAAAGTATCGTTTATCGGTTTTGGCATTAAAATAATCCACCTTTCAAAACATGTCTGTTTCCCATTTTAATATATATAGCAGTAAAATAAAACTTCACAATGCATATGTATAACTCTCTTCACTATATCGATTTAACCTATTTGTGTATAGATAACTATAGGAAGTGTCAAAAAATAGTCGTTTTTATGTTTACAAAATTGTTTAAATTAAATGGAGTTGATTATAGCATTCAAGAGTCTATTTTGCTTAGAATAAGACGTAGCATAACAAAAGGAGCGAGGCTTATGAACATTTATATTACAACAGGCACTTACGATTACTTAAAGCGCATTGTCGAAAAATATCCAAGTGAAAAAATCGTGGCGATGGTCAATGGCGACGACGATTACGACTCCCTTCTGCTGCACGAAACAAGCGGAGAAACGGTTTTTAAACAACCGCGTAGGTATGAGGTGATCGACTCATCCGGGGAAATCACGAAGGCAGGTTTTGTGGTCATGAATCATATACCTGTCACCGATGAAGGGCGGCCGTTGTTTGAACATCAATTTAAGAATCGGCCAAGAAAAGTTGATACTGAACCTGGCTTCATCGCTAACCGCATCCTACGTCCGTTAACATCCAATACGTATATCATTCTTACCGTTTGGGATCAAGAAACTTCCTTTGAAAACTGGAAAAACTCCAAGTCCTTTCCGCTTTCCCATGGAAAACCCTCATCAGAAAATGGAGCGGATGAACAGCCGCAAATTTTCGCAAGTAAATCCTATGTTCGTAAATATACCATTACGGAATAGTAAAAGGGTCAGACCCCTAGATTCAATATATAGTGTCGCTTATTAATCGTAGTTCAACTATATATTATCTGTTGAGGGGTCTGACCCTTTGTTTTTGTACAGCCTCTTTTTTCTATAAGAACCCCCTATGATTTGGCAAGGAGAAACCTTATACCTGTTGTGATTGGTCTAGTGGTAACAACGATTGCGGCAATGTTTTTAATATAAACGGCGAAAGAGGGTGAAATTTCTATCATCCTCTTTTTCAATTTAATCTACATATTAATATAAAAATGTTAAAATAGTTAGAAAATACATAGGAGGTTTCTTCAATGCTAAACAAATTGTTTGATAAACTAGAAGGCTATTATGATGAAATGGTTCGGGTTCGCCGATATTTGCATCAGCACCCGGAATTATCCTTTAAGGAGTATACTACTGCTAAATTTATTCAGGACTTTTACGAAAAGCTCCAAATCGAGGTAAAAGGAAATGTCGGGGGTAACGGAGTCGTCGCAAAAGTTTACGGAAAAAAACCAGGTAAAACGGTAGCATTACGGGCCGATTTTGATGCATTACCAATTCAGGACGAAAAAGACGTTCCTTATAAATCGCTTGTTCCTGGCGTTATGCACGCTTGTGGTCATGATGGCCATACCTCTACCCTCCTCTTTCTTGCCAAGGCTTTGCACGAATTAAGGGATGAATTAGAAGGTAATTATGTATTTATCCATCAGCATGCCGAAGAATACGCGCCCGGCGGAGCGGCCTCGATGATTGAGGACGGCTGTCTTGATGGCGTCGATGTAATTTTTGGCACTCATTTGTGGGCCAGCGAACCAGTTGGAAAAATTCAATATCGTACAGGTCCGATCATGGCGGCAGCAGACCGCTTTGAAATTGACATCCAAGGCAAAGGCGGACACGGTGCCCAGCCTCACAGGACGAAGGATGCAATCGTCACTGCCTCGCAGCTTGTCATGAATCTCCAGCAAATTGTCAGCAGAAAAGTGAATCCTGTTGAACCTGCTGTGGTCACGGTCGGTTCTTTTACCGCTGAGAATGCCTTTAATGTGATTGCGGATAAAGCAAAGCTGGTCGGTACGGTTCGAACATTCAATGAAGATGTTCGGCAGTTCATCGAAGAGGAATTGGAACGAGTCATTCATGGCACTTGTTATACCGCTAACAGCACCTATGAATATTTATATGAAAGAGGCTACCCGGCTGTGGTGAATCATGCAGCAGAAACAGAATTTTTAATTGATTGTGCTAAACATGTGCCAGAGGTACGGTTAATCGAAGAAACCGAGCCACAAATGGGTGCGGAGGATTTTGCCTATTATCTGCAAAAGGTACCTGGCACGTTCTTTTTCACAGGAGCCAAACCAGAGGGGGCAGAACCTGGTTACCCACATCATCATCCGAAATTTGACATTGAAGAAAAAGCCATGTTAATTGCAGCGAAAACGCTTGGTAGTGCGGCATTGCTAAGTCATAAATAATTCTATTTGTCTTGATTGATTTTTGGGGGCTTGATGACCTTGGAGCTCTTATAAGTGTTTTTGGGGTCACTTATAAGGAGGCTTGATGACTGAGAGGCTCTTTTGATTGGGGCTTCGGTCATCAATGGGGCTTCTTGATGACTGAGAGGCTCTTTTGATTGGGTGTTCGGGCATCTATAGGACTTCTTGATGACCGAGTGGCTCTTAAGAATGAATGATCGGTAATCTACAGCGCTTCTTGATGACTGAAATTTTATCAAAAAGAGCTTGGACGGGTGTCATGGACCGGCCAAGCTCTTTTTCCCCTCTTCTTGGGCAATGCAACCGCTCTGCTTTGACCGGCCAAGCTCATTTTTCTTCTTCACGGGCAATGCAACCGCTCTGCTTTGACCGGCCAAGCTCATTTTTCTTCTTCACGGGCAATGCAACCGCTCTGCTTTGACCGACCAAGCTCTTTTTTCTTTTCCACGGGCAATGCAATCGCTCTGCTTTGACCGGCCAAGCTCCTTTTCCCTCTCCACGGGCAATGCAACCGCTCTGCTTTGACCGGCCAAGCTCTTTTTCCCTCTTCTCGGTCAATGCAACCGCTCTGCTTTGACCGATCAAGCTCTTTTTTCTTTTCCACGGTCAATGCAACCGCTCTGCTTTGACCGGCCAAGCTCTTTTTTCTTCTCCACGGGCAATACAACCGCTCTGCTTTGACCGACCAAGCCCCTTTTCCCTCTTCCCGGGCAATGCAGCCACTCTGCTTTGACCGACCAAGCCCTTTTTCCCTCTTATTGGGCAATGCAAATGCAAACGCCTGCTTTAGGCCACATCCCCCCTAAAATTCAGGTATTTGACTAAGCAACCTCAACCGGTAAGCATTCATCGCGGTTTCACCCAAATGTTTGAGCAAATTGTTGTTGGCATAGGCCCCCACGACTGCTCCAATGCCTGGAACAAGCTGCAGCATCTTTGCTAAGTCAATGTAATCACGGTACTCCTGTTGGAATTTACGCCAATCCATTTCTTTTAATTCTTCCTTATAGTGGTCCCAGCTTTCAATTTTTTTTAAGGTTTCCCGGCGTACATCATCACTGGAAAAGGCGAGCTGAAAAACATGAAGCAAAAAGAGCCGTTCTTCATATTCATTCGTGTTGTATCCATAGACAGCTGCCGCCTCAAAGAGAAATTTAATTTTTATCGTTAAAAGTAAGGGAAAATCGGCAAGGCCGACCAAAAAGCCGGCTGCTCCGGTTCCTGCTCCTTCAATAATCGCGGTCTTTTGGAACAATGCCGTCTTTTTTCTCATTAGGTCGTCCCGATCGGCCAGAGACAATCCGACAGCTTGTTCTTTTTTGGTCGTAATTTTCGAACCGAATAACGTTGTTTTTACCATGGCTTTAATGCTTTCCGTCACAATTTGATGGACCTTATCAGGAATCAGTCCATTCATTTTTTGCTGAGTCTTTTTGGATATTCGTTTCATGATTCCAGAGCGCTTCATGATACTCCTTTTCCACTCGGAAACCTCATCGTAAACTTTAAGTTCATATTCATTCATAGGGATCCCACCATTTTATTTAAGCTGCTATCCTCTTCTTACTATAGAAGTATACAAACAGGTAACCAAAGGCGAAGCCTGCTGCTAAAACAATCAATCCAATGCCCATTTCCCCTTTGATAAAAATAAACAAGGCAAAAATGAACGCTTGAATGGCTAAAATCATCATCATCAACATTTGGAAGGCTTTTGTCTTATTTTCTGGAGATACGGGATATAAATCCACCCAAAGCTTATTTTGGTGATGATTCCAAAGCGGCAGGAGCTGAAAGCCGGTTAAGTATATAAATAGAATAGCCATTAAAATTTGTCCTAACCCAAATGAAAGAAAATATAAGGCGGCAGCGCCGATAATCGTTAAGCGAATAAACAGTCCGAGATAATCGGATGAGCGCAGGAATGTTCGTGAAAATAAATACAGAAAAGTCTTTTCTTGTGAAAAAGGGATTTGCAAAATGAATAAATCAAGCCACTTTCTTCTTTTCACAGAGTCCTTTAATTTAGGAACATCAGTGAAAAGATTCGCCAGGCGGTAAAAGGACGACATCCTTTTCTCTTCCTTTTCAATTAGTAAGTCCCATTTCAAGCCCATATTTCTGGTTCTCACGTTAAATGACCAATAATATAAGCCCATCACTAAAAGGATACTCAATAGGATCAGGTAATTTGCCCGGTTAAATAAAAGATAACTAAAAACAGCATTGCTTAAATATCGGACAATCATATCCCATCGATAAACAGACGGCTGAACAAAATAGTGGATTTCCCAGCTGGCAGCCAGATTCCATGCTTTAATGACGAGAAGGGCAATGAAAAAGAATAAAAATGAGTGAAATCCTTCGTTGTTTACATGGGCATACATGGGCATGAAAACCGCCAGCACCATTAGCAGGATATACCCTTGAAAAATAAGACTTACGGCCCCTGAACGAAAAAAGTAATTTCGCAAGCGGGACTCAAGCGGGATCAGAAAGACCTTGTCCGCTTCAAGGAGGAAGTTATAAACGGGACTGTATGTTAAAAATATCCCCAATATAACGGCCATAATCAATGAAGCGGGAAAATCGTTTGAAAGCGTTGCAATCCATTTCTGATAGTAAAACGCCCCCGAGCCAAGTAAAAATAACAGGACAATCACAAGGTGTCCATTGAATATGTAACGGAGATAACGGCTTAAATCCCTTAATCTGCGGCCAAATCGCTCTTTCCAAAGTTTTGTATCATCAAACATAATTTTCTTCCTTTGTTAATTGAATATATAAATCATCTAAAGACGCTTGCGGCATGGAAAATTCCTTCCTTAACTCTTCAAGTGACCCCTTTGCACGAACCTTGCCTTCATGGAGAATGACAAAGCGGTCACAATATTTTTCGGCTGTGGCCAGGATATGGGTCGACATTAAAATACCGGCTCCGTTTTCTTTCATTTTTTTCATTAAATCAAGAAGTGATTGAATGCCTAGAGGGTCTAATCCGACAAATGGTTCATCAACAATATAGAGCGCTGGCTGTACCAAAAAAGCACACATGATCATGACCTTTTGCTTCATTCCTTTGGAAAAATGTGCTGGAAACCAATTTAATCTTTTTTCCATCCGAAATTCTGAAAGCAACGGGGTGACTCTTGTTTTATAGGCCGATTCATCAAGTCCGTACGCCATTGCAGTTAGACGCAGGTGCTCCTCCAATGTCAGCTCTTCATATAAAATGGGGGTTTCTGGTACAAAGGTAAACAATTTCCGGTACGCTTCTTTATTTTTGGTAAAGGTTTGACCATTGATTTCAATTTTCCCGCTATGCGGCTCCATCAAACCAATGATGTGTTTAATGGTCGTACTTTTGCCTGCACCATTTAAACCAATTAAACCCACCATTTCTTTTTCATTCACTTCAAATGATACATCTCGCAAAACTGGGTTTCTTGTGTATCCCCCAATTAAGTTTTCAATTGATAATAAAGACATTTTTCAAACGTCCTTCCTTAGCATGAATTAATTTTCATTTTAACAAATAGTGCTCAATAAAAGTAGGAATTCAATTTTTGATATTTTTTTGTATAGAACTCGAAAAATGGGACATCATAATATTCGAAGGGGAAACAACTTACTTCGATGAAGAAATTCATCAAAACTTGAAATGAGGTGTCTGTTAAAGACAATTTCCTTTCAAACAAGTGAGCTTCTAAACGTTTCTAAATAAGGGGATGGTTGTTTTGTACAAAGTGCATGGTAACCATTTAGAGTTCAAATAACACATCTACTGTTTATAAAATAAACGGCAAATGAGGTGTTTACCGCAGATCGCCACTTGTTTTTATAAGTTGGGATAACATATAAAAACAAACATAGGGGATGGTCAGCTTGAACAATGATGTCTCTTTATAAAAAACACTCTAACGAAAAATGAGGTGTTTATCAAAGAACACTCCTAACTGAACGTAACTCTTGAAGCAATTCCCCTTCGAGAGGGCGGGATTCCATGCGAATCCTGCCTTTTTCTTTTTTAATGATTATGGTAAGATAGGGAAAATATTTAGTTGAAAGGCTGTGTTGTTCAATGAGTGATTGTATTTTTTGTAAAATTGTAAATGGAGAAATACCCGCAGCAAAAGTATTCGAAAATGAACATGTTTTGGCTTTTTTGGATATCAGTCAGGTTACGAAGGGCCACACCTTAGTCATCCCGAAAATACATAAGGATAATGTATTTGAATTAACACCTGAAATCGCCAGGAATATATTCGAAGTCGTTCCCGCGATCGCTAACGCTTTAAAACAAACATATGAACCAATCGGTTTGAACACCATCAACAATAATGGAGAACATGCCGGACAATCAGTTTTCCATTTCCATATGCACTTAATTCCACGTTACGGGAAAGGCGATGGCTTTGGCGCTGTCTGGAAGAATAACCAAAGTGACTATACACCAAGTTTGTTACAGGACATGGCATCGAGCATCAAAAAATATTTATAATTATCTGAAAATTACATCTTTATTATTTTAATAAAGATGTGGTATAATGTTTTTAAGTTTTTCGCTGCAGGCAACTAGCGCACTGCAGGAGGAACAAAATCTAGAGCAGAGCAGAGGAGAGAAGAGAAATGAATACAAAGAATTTAGTAACCTTATCACTTTTAGTGGGGATTGGGGTAGTCCTGCACATGGTGATGCCGGCATTTTTTGGAATTAAGCCTGACATGATGCTAGCAATGATGTTTTTAGGTATTATACTTTTTCCTGATTTTAAGAGTGTTATGCTTCTTGCCATTGTTACAGGGATTTTGACAGCCTTAACAACTGGTTTTCCTGGAGGACAAATTCCAAATATCATTGATAAACTCGTAACAGCTACGGTATTCTTCGGTTTATATGTAGTAGTAACTAAATTCTTGAATTCCATTGTTAGTGTTGCGGTTTTAACGGCTGTTGGAACGATTGTTTCAGGTTCAGTCTTTTTAGCATCAGCCTATTTTATCGTCGGTTTACCAAAATCCTTCGCATTACTTTTTTCAGCAGGGGTATTACCAGCAGTTGTACTCAATACAGTGATCATGGTTATTTTGTATCCAGTTGCCCTCTCGGTGTTAAAAAGAACAAACTTTTCAACACCATCCGTTATTCAAAAATAATAAACGTTTAGATCCACCAGAAAAGAACCTTTGGGTTCTTTTCTTTATATCTTTCCTTTGAATTTCATGCCTCTTTAACCTAAATTATAAAAATTGGCAGAAATAGAAAAAAATTTTTCTAATGAATTTTCGAAAAAGTTGGAATTATTTAGTGAAAACACGTAAAATATAGGTATATATTATTTCGGTTTTCTTTTTTTCTACGGAATTATCAAAAAATTTATAAAATTGTTATAATTTCTAAAGATTTTGTAAATTTATATCTTTATTAATTTTTACTTTATTGGCATAATGTTAATAGAGAAATAAAAAAGTAGGTGAAAATGAGGATGTCAGACAAACAATATTCAATGAAAGAAGCGATGCTTTTTAGCCAGCGAATTGCTCAATTAAGCAAAGCCCTATGGAAATCAATTGAGAAGGATTGGCAACAGTGGATAAAGCCTTTTGATTTAAACATTAATGAACACCATATTCTTTGGATCGCCTACCATTTGAATGGAGCCTCCATTTCCGATGTGGCAAAGTTCGGTGTCATGCATGTTTCAACAGCATTTAACTTCTCAAAAAAGTTAGAAGAACGCGGATTACTTAAATTTTCCAAAAAGGAAAATGACAAGCGAAATACCTATATTGAACTCACACCAAATGGAGAAGAGATTTTACTTCAATTAATGGAAACATATGAACCCAATAGCAATGCAGTCTTTTCTGGTGCGCTGCCATTAAGAGACCTATACGGCAAATTTCCTGATATTATTGAAATGATGGCGATTGTTCGTAATATCTATGGCGAAGATTTTATGGAAATCTTTGAACGCTCTTTCCACAACATCGAAAGTGAATTTGTAGATGTAAACGGAAAACTCCGCAAAGCAGACACCCAGCAAGAACTCGCATAGCTATTGAATGTACTTATGGAACTCCTTCATCAATGGCAAAAATAGACCTTGCGCTAAACAGGCTTGTATGACTTCTTTCGCATCAAATTTTACTGTTAATAAACTTAAAAACTCAGTGAAAAGCGGATGAAAATAAATAAACCCTTCCGCTTTTTGTTTTTCCATTTTTATGCTCATTTCATCACATAAATGAAAGAAATTCTGTACTTCGTTTTCAGCCACTCCCCTTTTTACAATCAATTTATGAAAATCCAGCTCGGGATGGCTGACGATCTCTAAAAGCAATTTTTGATGGTATTCAAGCAAATTGATTCGATTTAGTAATTCTGACTCATTCATTTTCAACTACCTCGTTTCACATGACAACATTTCATTATGTTCATTATTAGCTTTTCCACCAATAAGGTAAATCATTTTTTTAGAAACAGCTTATCTTTCCTACATCGTGAATCATTTCATTCTTTTAGTCTTTCATTCTTTTTGACTATCTTTTTTTTATGTTTTTTGATATTGTTGTAATTATAATCTTAATTATAAACAAAAGGGAGGGAATCTTTGATGATCTCCATTTTTATTGTGTTTGCCATCTTAATTTTGTTCTATGTAAATAAATTAACAAATTCCCTTTGTATTCAAAAAGAAATTCCTGAGGAACGCCAACATAAAGTATTTCGTACGATTAATGTCCTGATTACGATTTTACTTATTTCGTCATATGTTGAAATTTTATATACATAATCCCCATTATTATAAATGATCCTGACGAATTAGTAACGATTCCCGCCAAAGATAAAGCGATGAGGCTCGCCTCATCGCTTTTCATTTATTTATTACCAACACCAAGAAGCTCCAATAATTATTAACAAGATGAACAGAACAACGATTAACGCAAATCCACCACCATATGCTGCACCAGTCATTCTTTTCCCTCCTTCTTTTTTCATACGATATCCTATTCAACCACTCTCCATTTCGTTTAGGCTTTAACCAATTTTCTTTGCAAAAGTCACAATTCTTTGTAATTGGCCCTTAAATTTTTGCTGTTGTTACCAATTATGTTATAGTATAGGTTGTGGACAAGGAATCACAAGAATTTACTGTTTAGGAGAGATTCATCATGAAAAAGTGGATATTAGCCCTGACATTAGCTGGCGGGGTTATTGCATTAAGTGCATGCAATCAAACGAGTTCTGATACGGTGGCAAAAAGCAGTGCGGGGAACATTACTCAACAAGAGCTTTATAATGCCATGAAGGACAAAATTGGTACCCAGGCTTTGCAGCAGCTTGTTTTCGAAAAAGTACTTTCAAAGAAATATCCTGTTACCACAAAGGAGTTAGATGCCAAGATTGCTCAATTGAAAAGTCAGCTTGGATCAAACTTTGATGCTGCTCTTGCACAATATGGATATAAGAATGAAGCTGATTTAAGGAAAACAATGAAAGTCGGCATGATGCAAGAAAAAGCGGCTATGAAGGATGTAAAAGTAACGGATAAAGAGCTAAAAGATTATTATAATAACTTAAAACCTGAAATTGATGTCCGTCATATCCTCCTCAAGGATGAAAAAACGGCACTCGAAGTTAAGAAAAAACTTGATGCCGGTGAAAAATTTGCGGATGTGGCAAAGAAATATTCTACAGATACGGGTACAGCTGCAAATGGCGGAGAAGTAGGCTGGATCACGAAGGACAATGCTGGACAATATGATCCAAATTTTGTAAAGGGCGCTTATGCACTGAAAGTTAATGAAATTAGCGCACCTGTTAAATCTCAATTTGGCTATCATATTATCCAAGTCACTCAAATTAAAGCCAAAAAACCATATGATCAAATGAAGAGCGAAATTGAATATGATGTTAAATCATCGAAATTAACAAGTGACATGATTAATAAAGCAATGCAGAACGAATTAAAAGCTGCGAACGTAACAATAAGCGACAAGTCCCTACAGGATGCCTTAAAGGTACAAACAACAACACCACAGCAGTAATAAAATCACGCTGGTTGGTGGTGCAACTGCACAAATGCTCAAAATGAAGAAAGAGGATGACTATGAAGGTCATCCTCTTTCTTTATACACCTGTTGCTTTCTCGCCTTCACGCTTTTCTTTTTCCATCTCAAGTCGCTGTAAAAATATTTCCCCTTCTTTTTCAATACTTTCCTGCTCCAGCATTCGTTCATCTCTACCGGTTTTAATCGCCATCAGAGCGCTAATCACAATACCAACCACGACAGCAAATACCCAAAAAGGAATAGTCATAATTTCTGCACCCTCCATAAGTGGTCGTCCACTTTTTTAATACAATTTATTCAGCAATGGCGAAATTATTCTCACGGATAGCAAAAAAGATAACCAAATTGGTTATCTTTTATTTATGAAAAACAGGCTTATAAAAGGATCGATTATCTAAAGCAAAAATGCGTTCGGTAAACTCTCCCGGCTTTACTCTTTCCAGTGCCCGGTCCATCATGTTCATTTTTGCATCTAAATTATCAATATAATGAAGAATTTCTGCTTCTTTAATTAACGGAGGCTTCGGACTGCCCCATTCCGCTTTTCCGTGATGGCTTAGAACCAAATGCTGCAGAATAAGGACCTCTTCCCCAGCTATGCCGAGCTCATCTGCAGCTTTGCCAATTTCGTTAACCATTATGGTAATATGCCCTAAAAGATTCCCTTCGACCGTATATGCAGTCGAAATCGGCCCTGATAACTCCAACACTTTACCCATATCATGCAAGATCACTCCGGCATACAGTAAATCACGGTCAAGACTTGGGTACAGCCCTGAGATCGCCTTAGCAAGGTCAAGCATGCTGATAACGTGGAAGGCAAGCCCTGACACAAACTCGTGATGATTTTTCGTAGCCGCCGGATAGGCGAAAAAGGAATTTTGATGCTTCTTAAGTAAATGCCTGGTAATCCGTTGTATATTTGGGTTTTTCATTTCGAAAATATACTGGGTCAACCTTCCTGACATTTCTTCCTGGCTTAGAGGTGCAGTCTCAAGAAAATCATCAAGTTTAACATTGTCGGCAAGAGTAGATTTGCGAATTTGACGTATTTTTAATTGGTTTTTTCCACGATAATTTTGAACCTCACCCGTTATTTTAACAATATTTTGGCCTGCAAAGTTCTTTTCATCCTCTTCGCCCGCATCCCAGAGCTTTGCCTCTATTTCACCACTTTGATCCTGCAAAATAAGTGTCAAAAATGGTTTCCCATTACTCGCAGTGCCTTTCGTGGCGCTTTTGATCAGCAGAAATAACTCAACTTGTTCCCCAACATCATGTTTAAGAATACCTTTCATTTTCTTTTTCACGCCCCTTCCCTATCGATACTAGTATATCATATTGGACTATCACTCTATGAAGGAATCTGTATGGCCCCTTTTTGTAAGAAAAGAATATTTTCTGCTTCAAAATTCGCAAGCAAATGACTGTGGCAGGTGAAAAATAATATTTGATTAGACCTGAGCCTCTTCAACAGGTCAATGACTTTTTGGGTGCGATGTGCGTCAAAATTCACAAAGCTGTCGTCAATTATAATCGGAAAGCAATATTTTTCATAGAGTGTTGTGGCCAGTGCAAGTCGAATCGAAACATAGACCTGTTCCGTTGTCGCTTGACTCAGTTCATTTGCTTCAAAAATGGTATAGTCAGATCTTTCGATTAAGAAACCTGTCCCGGATTTTTGCATGTGAATTTTATGATATTTCCCATCAGTCAGAAAAAATAAGTACTCTTCGGCCTTTGCCAGCATCCTTGGCAAATGAATATTTTTATATTTTTCAACTGTTTTTAAAAGGATATCTTGCGCAATGCAGTAAATGGACCATTCCTTTGCTGCTTCTTCCAACTCAAATTTTTTCTGTTTAAACCGATGGAGCATCTCGGAATATACGCCGCCTTCTTCCAGAACCTGTATTTCATATTTAATCGAAGCTTGATCCTCTTGAAGAAGTTTCAGTCGCTCCATAAATAATGAAGAGTTATTCTGGCATTCTTCGATCATTTCATCGCCATTAGAGATTTGAAGATAGCCCTCCCATTCTCGTTCAGATAGGATCGAGTACCGAAGCTGCTTTTGTAAATCGAAAAGTCTTTCCTTCCATTTTGCCAATTTCTCGGCCTTGGCACCTTGCTCATAGAATTGTTGTTCATTGGAAGCGATCGCTTCAGCTAACAAGCGATTCATTTCTTGTTGGAGCTGCTCCTGCTCGATGACCTTTTGCTGTAAGTCAGCCGTTAGATCGGTTAATTTAGCCCTTTTCTCTTGATAGATTATCTTCTTTTCATGTTCTTCCTTTAACCTATTCCTCAATAAAAAACCAGTTTTGTAGGTATCGAGGTGGTGATCCTGTAAAAAACGCTTTGCAAATACCATAATTCCCTGTACAATCTTGTTTTGTTCCAGCTCAATTTGGACAAGACGTTCTTGGATTTTACGTTTTTCACGTCCTGCTATTTTAAACTGCTCGATGAGCTGAAAGGCTTCGAGCAGATGATTTACAGCAATATACTCAGGAATGTTTAGCTGGTTGGCAATGGCTAATACTTTTGCCTTGCAGCTTGCTGCCTCCGCTTCCCAATTCTCAAATTTGGAAATGACCTTATCATACTGGATTTGCTGCTGATTAAGCTTTAATTTCAACATTTGCAGCTTCTCTTTATGGTGATTATCTGCGGTTAATTGTTCTTGAAGAACAGATAAATTCGTATAGGAAGCAGATTGGAGTTTTTCCAGTAAGAACTTTTCTCTATTTTTCAGCTGTTCAAGTGGATGAGAATCTGCCCTTTCTTTTGACTGATTTTTGTCCCGTTTCATAAAAACACCAATCATTATAGAGCCGGCGATCCCCAGGAACACTAAAAACCATTGTTTGGTTATGATTCCGTATAAAGAAAAGCCGATTAAAATGATCACAAATATTAAATGTTGAAGTTTTTTTTGCTCCTGCGATTTTTGATTTTGATTATTCGCCAGCTGATAAATGCTGATTTTATCCTTTATAGCAGTTAGTTCATTTTCAATGCTCTCTTTATCCCCATTGCTCAACTGCTCCTCAAGCCTCTTTCTTTCCAATGTGGAAAGAATGCTGCCCTCAGCGGTACGGGCTTCTTTTTCCAGCAATTCCAAAGCCATTTTTTCTTCTTGAAAGCTCTCCTCCAACTCCTGCTTTCGTTCATCCAGCTTTCGGCCTTGATGTACCGTTTCCTCTACTTCGTTCTTCATATAAATATTTGTATTGATCGATAGCATTTCATCTTCTGTTAACGGTAAATGAAGCCGCTCTTGAAGAATGACCAGCTTTTCCTCAAAATCCAATTGTTTCGATTCGCATTGCTGCTTCTCAAGCCTTAATTGCTCCAAAAGTGGCAGCTGATCAAGGAAACCGACCATTTCAGATTCACTTTCAAGGACTGAATCGTCAGGTTCGATCGCCTCTATTTCAGCTTTAAGTTTTTCAACTCTTTCCGTCAGGCTGGTAATTTGAGCCCGATAAGGATAAAGCAGTTGCTTTAATTGTTCCATCCGCTCGATTCCGCGGACAGGAAATTGAATTTCTCCTATTTCAGCCACTTCATTCTTTGTCCAAATTTCTTCTTTAACAAACGATTCGATTTTCTTCCATTCGGTTAGCTTTTCCATTTTCTCACGGTTTGCGATAAGCCCTTCATTGATGTCCCCTATTTCCAGCTGTATCTTTTGCATTCTTTCGATAAGGGTTTGATATTCTTCATTTTTGGAAGAAGCTTTTTTTAAATCATTATTTAACTCGTGAAGCTCTTGTAATTTTTCATTGATAAGCGGCTTTTTACCACTTGGCTTAAAGCGGGAATCCAATTCTTTTTGCAGGATTGCTTCAGATTGCGATAAACGCTCTGTCCCTAATGTCCCTGCCGAAAATAAAAATTTTCCAATCTCCTCTCCACGCATTTGATGAATATTCTGCAGGCCATGTAAATTAAATGAAAAAATCGCCTGGAATAAACTCTTATCAATATTTGACAATAGTTCTTTCAGCAATTCTTCTCCGCCTGCTGTACCATCATCCAGCGTTACCTTTACATCACCCGTTGATTTTCCCTTCACCCGTTCGATTACCGCAAACCCCAGCTTTTCATGATAGATTCTAATTTTCCCGCCATATTTGTTATTGTGTTTCGGCTCATAGCGTAGTTCGCCTGATTGCTGCTTTGTTGGGAATCCAAATAAAATGCCATGGATAAATGCCATAATTGTAGACTTTCCAGCCTCATTTTCACCATAAAATACCTGAAAGTCAGATAAATTTTTAATATGGACGTCCTCCAATTGACCAAATCCATATATGTAGAGCTCAATGATCTTCACGTACAATCCCCCCTTTCTTATTCTTGATAAAGCAATTTTATTAGCAGCTGCTCCGCTTTTTCAATCAGCTCTTTTTGGTCTTTCTCAGATTGATAGGATAAATATTTTCTCCCTAATCGGTGCTCATATAATGATGAAATGACAGGAGCCGTATCAGAAAAGCCTTCTGCTGTACTAAAAAGCTCCGCATAAAAATTAGCTTCCGATTTCAACTGTTCTATATCGATCTGGATGTTTTCACGAATGATGAGATCGACAAGCCAAACGAATGCTTCTTCGTCCTTTTCTTCCTCCAATAAAAGTTCCAATAGCTCCCCATCCAAACTTCTTTTTTCTCTTGCATCATTTATTTGGACATTTTCTAAAAAAAGTGTCAGAAAGGTGCCAGTCTTATCCTTACGGACACGATTCAATTCGGATTGACACAGCTGAAGAATCTCATGAAAATTCGATTGCCTTGAGGCATCAATTGTCGCTTCTTCCCAGATGATGTCGGAAGCTTCAACAAAATTCATTTTTGCCTCAATTTCAGATAAAGTTACATGATAAAAACCTTTGACCTCTTTTTCCTTACGATTTCGACCCTGAATATTACCAGGATAAACAATCGGAGGGTATTCTGATATAATTTTTCTCTTATGGATATGGCCTAGAGCCCAGTAATCAAATTGTTTTTCCTCCAGATCCCTGATGGTAAACGGTGCATAATTATCGTGTTCTTCACCGCCGCTTAAATTGCCGTGCAAAATGCCTATGTGAAAATCAGCACCTTCGACCTTTTGGTACTCGGCAATTTTTTTATCAAAAACATGCCTTACCGGATAACTAAAGCCATAAAGATGAACCGTTATTCCGCTTTTGGTTTGTAAGGTTTTCATTTCTACCTTACTGTTAAAAATATGTACGTTTTCCGGCAAGCCAAGCTGAACCCATGAACCGTTTAAATGATCGTGATTTCCGTGAATGACATAAACGGGGATCTCCCTTTCCGCAAGCTTAAGCATTTCCGTACGGAAACGTGATTGAGCCATCAGGCTGCGGTCTTCGCCATCAAATAAATCACCCGCTATTATGACAAAGTCGACATGGCGTTCAATCGCTTCAGCGGTAAGTTTCTTTAAGGCCGTAAATGTGCTTTCTCTAACTCTTGTAAAGATATTTGCCGGCATTGCCTTTAAGCCTACCATCGGGCTGTCCAAGTGCAAATCGGCAGCGTGAATAAATGAAATCTTCTTCATAATAGGATTCCTTTCGTGGCCTTTTCTTTATTTTAACATCTCCAAAAAGCGAATGCACGTTCTGTTTGATGATTTACTTAAAAAGAGCCGTGCATGCGGCAACAGCTCTTTTCATTTCTATTCGTTTTTGGTTAATTCCAGCGCTTTTTTAATATCTTTATAGGAGTTGGATTTCCCGTACATCAATACTCCGCCTTTATATACCCGGGCGCCAAAGATAGCTAATACAACGATCGTAACGATCAAGATGCCAATACCGGACAAGGCTTCCCATGCAGGAATGGATAACATTCCAACGCGTAAAAACATAATCATTGGAGTAAAGAAAGGAATATAAGAGGTTACCGTAATAAACGGCGAATCCGGCTTATTTAGTCCGAACATTGCAATCATGAATCCTGCAACAACCAGCATTGTCATCGGGGTGATCATTTGCTGCACATCTTCAATTCTGCTGACTAAAGATCCTAAAAAGGCTGCAAGGGTCGCAAAAAGAAAATAACCTAGCAGGAAGAATACAATCGCATAGACAATTGTACCCACCGGAACATGACCAAAACCGAAGGCATCAAAAAAACCGCCCTTTAATGAATTCATATTTTGTTTAATGGAAGTATAACCAACAGACAGCAGCACTGCCAACTGGGTTAAACTCAATAGTCCGATTCCAAGAATTTTCGCGAACATTTGCTTGATTGGCGAAACACTCGAAATTAATATTTCCATTACCCTTGAAGACTTTTCTGTTGCGACTTCCATAGCGATCATATTAGCGTACATGATCACGGCAAAATAAATAATAAAGAGGAGAACGTAAACAAGTCCTCTTGCCTGATTCAATTCCTCTTCTGTTTTGGCATTTTTCTCAAGGGCTACTTTCTTAAAGGAAACAGGTTCATATAGCTTTTGCAGCTGGACAGGCGTTAGGTTGATTTGCGAAGCTGCAAGTGTTGTTTTTAATTGCTGCAGGCCTGTTTGGATATCTGTATAAGTTGCAGAATCAGCAATACTCATAGCTTTAAAGGTAGCCGCAGGCAGTTTTTGATCATTCAAGGTCAGCTGAAGCAATCCATTATAAACTCCTGATTGCACGGCTTTTTCAGCATCCAATTCACTCCCGGAATATTGCTTCAAGATAATATCTTTATTGATTACTTTGATCTGCTGTTTTAAGGGCTCAAAAAGCCGGCCCGTTTCATCAAGTACAGCTACTGTGTCCTTGCCGCCATTTTTATCAAAAAAGTGGATGATATTATTAATATTCGTCAGGCCTAACATAACTGCCACCGTTATGATGGTCGTGATGATGAATGATTTTGTTTTCAATTTGGTTAAATACGTATGAAATAAGATAATCGAAAATTTATTCATAGGAGTTACCTACTTTCTCGATAAAGATATCATTTAAAGAAGGCTCTTCAAGGGCGAATTTTCGAATAAATCCTTTATTGACTATTTCTTTTAAAATTTGTTCGGCCACCCATTCTCCTTCAATTTGAAGATGAATTCCTTCCATCGTGGATTTTGCCTTTACGACTCCCGGAAAGACCTTTAATGATTCTAAAGAAAAATCAGCATGAATGACGAGATTCTTTTTACCAAAAGCCCTCTTAATTTCCTTGAGTGCCCCATAAACGACAGGTCTGCCGTTTTGTAAAATGCAGAGATGCTCGCACATTTCCTCCACATGCTCCATACGGTGGCTGGAAAATACGATTGTGCTTCCGCTTTCCTTCAAGGATAGAACCGCGTCTTTTAGCAGCTCGACATTAATCGGATCAAGGCCGCTAAACGGCTCATCGAGTATAAGTAATTTGGGTTTATGTATGACGGCAGCGATAAATTGGATTTTCTGCTGGTTTCCCTTTGAAAGCTCCTCTACCTTTTTATTTTCATACTCGGGAATTTTAAATTTCTCTAACCAGATTTTTAATTCGGATAAGGCGTCACTCTTTTGCATGCCCCTTAATCTTGCCAGATAAACGATTTGGTCGCGTACCTTAAGTTTTGGGTATAAGCCCCTTTCCTCCGGAAGATAGCCTACCAAATGGCTTGTTGTATAATCGATTTTTGAGTCATCCCAAGTGATTCTTCCGCCGCTCGTGTCTAAAAGGCCTAGTATCATTCGGAAGGTTGTCGTTTTTCCGGCACCGTTCGCACCTAAAAAGCCAAACATTTCTTTTTCAGGAATCACTAACGATAAATCATCCACAGCCGTAAACTGGCCAAATCGCTTTGTCACATGTTCAAGTTTAAGTACCATATCAATCTCTCCTCTCATAATTATACGATGGATTTTGCCTAAAAGTTTCAGTTTTATTTTGCTAAATTGTACGAATTATGCAAAAATAATAGTATCAAGCGATGATTTGGGGGAATTTGAATTGAAAACCTATAAATTAACAGCATTCGAAGCCAACGGGGAAAAGATTTTAGACGAATCCTTCCAAGCAGACAACGATGCAGCCGCAAAAGAACAAGGTGAAAAACTATTATCTGAAAAAAACTTATTGGACAAAACCCACCGCTGTACATCACCCAGCGGGAAACTTTTGCTATTTCATTCATAAGGTGCGGGGCCAGTCCCCCGTCGCTTTAAAGCGACGGGGGACTGGCCCTCATTTTTTTGACCAAAATCACCAAAATGAACGATATAACCAAATTATTGTCAGATTATTCGTGAATTTTTATACTTTCTTTAGGGGTTGTAATTGTTTTAATAGTCTGAAATGTAAGTGTTTCCAAATCTATCAAAAGATCAAAGGGGGAGTTTTGGTGAAGATTAATTTTAAAAGTATGACGACACAGGTTTTGATTGCAATTGTATTGGGGATTATCTTTGGAGCGTTGTTTCCAAAAACAGGGGCGGAATTAAAGGTTCTCGCAGATATTTTCGTTAAAATGATCAAGATGGTAATCGCGCCGATTATATTCTTAACCATCGTTGTCGGAATTGCGGGTATGGGAGATTTAAAGAAAGTTGGACGAATTGGCGGTAGAGCCCTAATCTATTTTGAAATTGTTTCTACCATTTCTCTTGCCATAGGCGTCTTTTTTGCTACCATTTTTAAGCCGGGGGCAGGAGTAAATGCACACGCTGCAAAAGCAGATATTTCTCAATACACTCAACAGGCTGCAGAAACAAGCCATGGGGTTATGGATTTTATCACTGGAATCATTCCTGACAACTTTATGGGTGCTTTAGCAAGCGGCCAGCTGCTGCCGATTTTATTTTTGGCTGTCCTATTTGGAATCGCCCTTTCAGGTCTTGGAGAAAAAGGAAAACCGGTCCTTGAATTTTTTGAAAAGGTTTCCGACGTTTTCTTTCGCATTGTAAATATCATTATGTACTACTCACCAATTGCCGCATTTGGTGCCATTTCATATACGATTGGTGAATTTGGAATTGGATCGCTTGTATCACTTGGAAAACTGTTCGGATTAACCTTACTGGCAATGGTTGTTTTCATTGTTGTCATCCTCGGTTCGATAGCGAAGTTTTACCGATTTAACCTTTTCAAGTTTATCACTTATATTAAAGATGAAATCTTTTTAGTTCTAGGTACTTCCTCCTCTGAATCAGCGCTTCCTAAAATGGTGGAAAAGCTTGAGAATTACGGCTGCTCTAAATCTGTTGTAGGGTTGGTGATTCCAACTGGATATTCCTTTAATCTTGATGGAACATCGATTTATCTCTCCATGGCAGCCTTGTTCATTGCACAGGCATTTGGCGTCCATTTAAGCATTGGGCAGGAAGTGACCCTAATCGGTGTTTTAATGCTCACTTCAAAAGGTGCAGCAGGTGTAACTGGCTCTGGATTTGTCACCCTAGCCGCAACTCTTGCCGCTTTCCCGAGTGTTCCCGTCGAAGGAATTGCCTTACTGCTCGGGGTTGACCGCTTCATGTCGACTGCCCGAGCGCTGACAAACCTCATTGGTAATGGCGTTGCAACCGTTGTTGTATCGAAAATGGAAAAAGAGTTTGATGAGAATGGTAATATCCAAACCTCAATTGAAAAAACAGCTTAGAGTTTGCCAGTTTCTTTGAGTTGTGGGGTGCCTTTACTCTCGAATAAGGCGGACTTACTTTCTGAAAAGGTTGTCTTACTCTCGGATAAGGGCGACTTACTCTCGGATAGCAGACTTTTACTCTAAAACTGCTGATTTTTCAAGCTTTAAAAAACCAGCCGCGGCTTCGTTGGCTGGTTCTTTGCTATATAATAAAAGTAAAAGATTTAGGGAGAGATTTGATGCAGCCTATCCGAGTAATAATTGTTGAGGATGACCCGATGGTTATGCAGATAAACACTGAATTTGTCACAAAGCTGCCTGGATTTGAGCTGGTTGGAAAAGCGTTCACTGGCAAGGAGGCAATGGTGTTAATGGAAAAAGTACATCCTGACCTTGTCCTGCTCGATTTCTTCTTGCCAGACACGAATGGACTTTCCCTGTTGCAAAACATTCGAATACATAAATTCCCGGTAGATGTGATTCTGTTAACGGCAAATCGCGATCCGAAGCATATTCAGGAAATCTTTCGCGCAGGCGTTGTCTATTATATCGTCAAACCCTTCCGTTTTGATCGATTTCAAACGGCCTTAGAGCAATACCGTCAAACTTCCAAAAAGTTTAAGGAAAACCGGCCCTTTGAGCAAGCGGATCTAGATGCCTTATCGGGAATCAAGCCTGCTCCATCTGAATCAATAATTGAGGGGATGCTGCCGAAGGGGTTAAACGACCGGACCATGCATCAAATTCTGCATTTCTTAGCAGGACAAGCTGAACCACTCTCATCAGAAGCAGTGGCAGAGGGTACTGGCCTAGCCAGAGTCACGGTCAGACGGTATTTAGAGTACTTAGAGAAAAAGGGAGATATCTCGATAGAAGTACAATATGGGTCAGTCGGCCGGCCGATGAATAAGTACAGGTTATGAGTCTGCTAAAAACATCAGGAAAGAGGAGAATCCTGTGCACAAAAAAAAACCGCGTTTAAGCCTGCAAACAACCATTACCTTGCTCGTCTGCAGCGTTGTCGTTTTATCATTATTAGTGACAGATCTCCTTCTAACCGGGGAGATTCGGGATACGTCTCAAAAAAACCAGGAAGAAAAAGCTTTAAATATCGCAAGAATTACCGCCCATGCCCCTGTTGTGCTCGAGGCTTTAACAGGGCAGCGAGATAAAGCTGACATTCAGAAATATACCAATGAATTGATTAAAATTACGAAGGTTGAATTCGTCGTTGTGATGAATATGAAGGGAATTCGCATCTCACATCCCAATCCTGACCGAATCGGCCAGCGATTTGTTGGCGGCGATGAAGGCCCTGCTCTTCATGGTCATGAACATATTTCAACAGCAAAAGGTACATTAGGATATTCTTTACGGGCCTTCACACCGATTTATTCAAATGATGGGAAACAAATTGGAGCTGTGGCGGTCGGATTATCTCTTAACAAGGTGAATCAAGTGATCATAAGTAGTGAAAGCATCATCTATATAGCTGTTATTTTTGGCATTTTAACCGGGGTGGTCGGGGCTATTATTCTCGCAAGGAAAATTAAAAGAAGTTTGTTTGGACTTGAGCCGTTTGAAATCGGAAAATTACTTGAAGAGCGGAGCGCGATGCTGCAGTCCACAAAAGAAGGTATTATTGCTGTCGACCAGGAATCACGCATTACCCTTATTAATAATGAAGGCCAGCGGCTTTTTGAAGAAGCTGGGATGAAAGAAAGTCCTGTCGGGCATAAAATGGAGAAATTTTTCCCAACACTCCATTTAAACAAGATTCTCGAAACCGGAAGCCCGATTATTAACCAAGAAATTAATATAGCAGGGATTACCCTGTTATCGAATCATTTACCCATCAGAGTTGGTGAAGAGATTGTCGGAGCCATTACAACGTTCCGTGATAAAACGGAAATCAATCAGTTAGCGGAAGAGCTTACCGGAGTAAAGCTTTATGCAGAAGCCTTACGGGCACAATCCCATGAGTTTATGAATAAATTGCACGTTATTTTGGGATTGGTTCACCTGCAGCGCTATGAAAAGCTCGCCGATTTCATCAACCAGATTTCAGACCATATTGAAAACGAAGTCGGTTATCTCATTAGTAAAATAAAAGACCCTGTTTTAGCGGGTTTTATTCTTGGCAAAATGAGCTATGCAAGAGAATTCGGTGCAGAATTAACGTTTACAGGTGAAGGGGTTCTACCTGAACCATTGAAAGCAGAAATGACACATGAAATCATCACTATTTTAGGCAATTTAATAGATAACGCCTTAGAATCGCTGACAGAACAGGAAAACAAAAAAATGATTGTTCACTTTGAATACGATGAAACAAACCTTTTCATTGAAGTAGCCGACCATGGTTCGGGAATAAAGAAAGAAATCGTTGATGAAATATTTACGAAAGGTTTTTCGACGAAAGGAAGCAATCGTGGAATCGGATTATTTCTAGTCATGCGTAGTCTGGAAAAACTCCATGGAGACATGGAACTGCATACGGAGGAAGGAAAAGGAGCAAGGTTTATTCTTACCATTCCTTATCTTTTTGAAATGTGAATGATTTCCACTATGTTGACCTTGATATGATGTGGTTGTACACTTAAAGCAGTTTATTTTTGAAAGGTGATTTATTTGCGGATTTCAATTATAGGGTTAGAGGATGAAAGATTTGACCGGCAGCTTCAATTGATTGCCAATTTATTTTTTGAAGAATCACAGATTTTAGCCGAACCGGCTGCTGAAGCCGATATAACGATAACATTTCAATTGCAAGTGGATGAAAAAGTTTCAGTTACCGCTGAATTAAAAGATAACAATGGAAAAACTCTTTATGCTGAATATCAGAAAGAATTCCTTCCTGCTGCAACTGAAAAGGAACAATTTAAGCAAAAAAAGAATGCTGTTGCTCATGTGTATTTAACTGTCTTGCAGGATTGGAGTGGGATGACCCAAAAATGGGGCGTCTTAACGGGGGTTCGACCAACAAAGCTGCTTCATCGGAAAGTCCAGGAAGGTGTTCCTCTAGCTTTGGCGCACCAGCAATTAAAGGATGATTACTTAATTACCGATGAAAAGATCGAGCTTATGCAGCAAATTGTTGATCGACAGCTTGCTGTTGTGCCGGATTTATATTCGCTGCAAAAAGAAGTGAGCATTTATATCGGCATTCCTTTTTGTCCAACGAAATGTGCGTATTGCACTTTCCCGGCCTATGCCATTAATGGGCGTCAAGGCTCCGTTGACTCGTTTTTGGGTGGTTTACATTATGAGATGCGGCAAATCGGCCAGTGGTTGAAGGAAAAAGGAATCCGAATTACGACGGTCTATTACGGAGGCGGAACACCGACAAGCATCACTGCTGAAGAGATGGATATGCTCTATGAGGAAATGTATGCATCCTTCCCGGATGTTGAGAAAATTCGGGAAGTGACCGTTGAAGCAGGTCGTCCGGATACGATTACCCCTCTGAAATTAGAAGTTTTGAAAAAATGGGAGATTGATCGAATTAGTATAAATCCTCAGTCCTACACGCAGGAAACTTTAAAAGCCATCGGACGACATCACACTGTGACGGAAACAATTGAAAAATATCATTTGGCTCGGTCGATGGGCATGAACAATATCAATATGGATTTAATTATCGGCTTGCCGGGTGAAGGGGTGCCTGAAATGGCTCATTCCCTGAATGAAACCGAAAAGCTGATGCCTGAATCTGTGACTGTTCATACTTTATCCTTCAAACGGGCGTCTGAAATGACGCAGAATAAGGCTAAGTATAAAGTGGCTGATCGCACGGAAGTGGAGCAAATGATGGAGTTAGCCCAATCCTGGACGGCAGCTCATGGTTATGTCCCCTATTATTTGTATCGGCAGAAAAATATTCTTGGCAATCTTGAAAATGTGGGCTACGCCCTTCCGAATCAAGAAAGCATCTACAATATTATGATTATGGAAGAACAGCAAACGATTATCGGGCTTGGCTGCGGGGCTGCAAGTAAATTTATTGATCCAGTAACCGGGAAAATTACTCACTTTGCGAATCCTAAGGATCCAAAAACCTACAATGACAGCTTTGAAGAGTATACAGAGAAAAAAATAAAGATCTTAGATGAATTATTCTCAGAAAAAGGTTCTCCTGCATAAATCGGCAGGGGAATTTTTTGTCTCCCGATTACGAGAAAATTCCCTATTTTGCATAAATTCTATTTTTATCCTCTCTTTTCCATTTATAATAGAATTGAGCATAATTTAAGGGGGCGTTTGAAGTGTCATTTAATTTTGTAACGGATAAGGTAAATGTAACGGTTAACGGTCGCGTTGCAACGGTGGAATTGAATAGGCCGGAAGCTTTAAACGCATTGGACACTGACCTGATTAAGGGACTGGTTTTCAAACTAAAAGAAATTAGCGAATCGGACGAAATTGATATTGTCGTCCTGACAGGAAAAGGCAGAGCTTTCTCTGCGGGCGGGGATATTAAGACTATGATTTCCAACTCGAATGAAGATGAATTCTATCCGATTATGGACTGCATTAGCGAATTAGCCGTTACCCTTTATAGCATTCCAAAGCTGACCATTAGCGCCATTACCGGTGTTGCTGCGGGGTTGGGCTTCAGTTTGGCGCTGGCAACTGACTATATTATTGCAGACAAGACGAGTAAGCTGGCAATGAATTTTATTGGAATCGGTTTGATTCCGGATGGAGGCGCTCATTTCTTTTTAGAAAAAAGAGTAGGCGAAATGAAAGCAAAACAGCTTATTTGGGATGGGAAAATTCTCTCAGCAGAGGAAGCACTTGATTTAGGATTGGTTCAAGAAGTGGCCAAGGATGGGCTTCATGAAGCATTACAAGCTCGAATTCAAGATTGGTTAAACCGTCCTGTTCAAGCCATGATTAAGACCAAAAAGATTTTGGCCGAAAAAAATCGCCCGCAATTACTTAAAATTTTAGAGCTTGAAAAATTTGGTCAATCCAATATGCGGAAAACTTTTGACCATCAAGAAGGAATCCAAGCCTTTCTTGAAAAAAGGCCGGCCAATTTTATAGGCAAATAAATGAAAAGCTATCAATGGTTATAAACCTTGATAGCTTTTTTCCTTATTTTTTAATAATATTCATTTTGCGCAGAAACTCGATTGGCTGTTGTTTACGAAAATGCTCTTTTACCATGTAGGCGACACCATTTTCATTTTCAGATCGGGTAATCCAATCGGCGGCTTTTTTCACTTCGTAATTGGCATTCCACATCGCTACCCCGAGGCCGACTGCTTCAATTGCCGGAATATCATCAAGTCCTTCGCCGATGACGACCATTTCATCTAAACGGATTCCAAGGCGATTGCCGAGATAGGTTAATCCGGTTAACTTGGAAACACCTGCCGGAACAATATCCAGACGAAGCGGATTAAGCTCAATCACTTCAATTTCAGTAAACATTTTCTCCAAAGCCGTTTTGGCATCCCGGAGGTCACTTTCTTTTTCAAAATAGATTTCAATTTTAGGAGGGGTCACCTGCTGGTCATGCAAGTATTCACTTAAGGATGAAACAAATTGCTGGGAATAAAACATCGGATCGCCTGAAGTAAAAACGGTTTTGGCTAATAAATTGTGATGGTTCTTCTGTTTATTCGCTAATGAAAATTGTTCATGCACAAGGCGAATTTGACATGGAATTGTCTCGAAGAAACGGACAATGTCATAAGTAATGGCTTCATTTATTCTTTTCACATAAATCGGCTTTTCATGCGGGCTTGAAATGAATGCTCCTTGATGAGTAATGAGCGGTGTTTTTATTTTTAATGCCCTCGCCACTTTTTTGGCTGAAGGAAAACTGCGCGATGTCAGGAGTGTTACTAAAATTCCTTTTTGCTGTACGTATTCAATCGCTTCTTTCGTTGTTTTATGGAGTTTTCCATTAGTTTGAAGGATTGTGCCATCAATATTTAACGCTAGCAAGCGATAAATCATCCTGTTGCCCCCTATTCTTTGGTGAAATTACCCTTATATCACTTTTATGAATTTCTGCCTATTAATAGAACAGGAGTGAAAAAAAGGACCAAACAGATATAAAAAATGCCCTCGGAAAAAGTTCCGAGGGCATTTTTATTAAACCCTGCCATAAAGCTCTTCTAGCGGTTTCATAATTATTTGATTTAATTCACCAATCAACATGCTCATTTGTTGTTCTGCTTGCATTAGGCGTGATATTTTTTCATTTTTTTGGACAAGAGCAACGGATGCTTGCGCCTGTTGGACCTCTGCCTCGCTGATATTCTGCCCCATCATTTGTTTTTGCTGCAGGTTCATTTGTATTTGGCGGAAATGGTCAAACATTTGCTTTGCCTGTGGATCTGCATTTACTGCAGCATACATTTGCTTTAACTGATTATACTCATTGCTCTGACGGATTGCCGTTTGTAATCCTAATGCGGCGTCATGTAAATTAACTGCCATTTTAGCCCACTCCTTTTTCAATAAACAATTACACTAAACTATAACAAACTATGCAGATAATTGCGAGATGGTTCACCAATCACGCTTATTCACATAGGATACACTATCAGCAAATGCCTACCAACAGAAGATTTTGCAAGTAAATGAGGAGTGATAATGTCTCATAAGTTAACGCAGGTTTCAGTGGTTCCTTGGGAACAGCAAAATGGTGAAAACAATCTTGTCACCATATCGAATCAATTGTGTCAGCAATTTCAACTGCAAAAAAACCGGGAACTAACCCTCAGATTAGGAAAAAAATGCATCGGGGTAAAAGTGCAAATTGCTGAAATACCATCCAATGAAATCCTAATGCCTGAAAAAATAATCAAAGAATTTTGTTTACCTATAAATCAATATAAGTTTCTTGCAAAATATGAAATGGAGTCCGACACACTTGTCCTCGGCCCAATCATTGGCCTGTTGACCGATTTTCAGAGGAATGGTGAGCTGGAGCCAAATTTTCGATCCATCCACACATTCTGTGAAGAACTGCACCTTTGGGTCAAGGAGAATGGCGGTTTTTTCTATGTTTTTTCATTTGAACAATTTCCGCAACAGGGCTTTTATTATGAAAACGAAAAATGGACACTACATGATCTTCCTTTGCCGGATGTTGTCTACAATCGCATCCATTCGCGCAGACTCGAAAAGGCGAATGCTTTTCAAGCCTTTCGAAACCGCCTTGAACAATACAATATCCCGATTTTTAATGATCGCTTTCTCTCTAAATGGGAAGTGTATGAGCAATTAATTCAAGAGAAGCAGCTGAACACCTTTATCCCAGAGACTAATATTTTCACAGAGGAAATTTTAGCTGAATTTTTACAGAAATATAATACAGTGTTTATCAAGCCCGTACATGGCAGCCAAGGCAGAAATATTATCAAAATAACAAAGGAAGACGATAACCACTTTCATATACAGTCCACCGCTTCAAACAAAACCGAAATCAATGGCTATGAAGCTTTAGTTGAACATCTAAAAATTGCACAGGGAAGTAGAATTTCGATTATTCAGCAAGGTATTCCCCTCTTAACAATTGACGAATGCAACGTGGATTTTAGAGCATTGTGCCATAAAAATCTTCATGACCATTGGAACACAACCTCCCTGGTCGCCAGAATTTCACAGAAGGACGAATTTGTATCAAATATTGCCCGAGGTGGAACCGTTAAAAAACCTCTTCAGGCATTACTTTCCTGTATGAAGATGAAGCTGGCCCAAGAAATAATTGCACAAATAAAAGAGCTTGCCATTGAAACGTCAACAATGATAAGCCGTTATTCCCCCGGTATTACCGGAGAACTCGGCATTGATATTGGCGTGACCTCTGAAGGAAAACTTTGGCTGATTGAAGTCAATTCAAAGCCTTCCAAGAAATTTGAGGATAGTTCAGGGAAAATCAGGCCTTCAGCCAAGGCGATTCTCCAATTTTCTACAAAACTGGCTTTTGACACAACTTCTGAAAAGGAGGAATTTTAAAATGATTGCCTTTGGTATTATGACCTTAACAATGGATAGTGAAGCGCAATTTATTGATGAAATGGCGAAACAATCCCATTCCTGCAATATGGAATGCTATCACTTCATCCCATCGCAAATCAATCCGCACACACATCAAGTAAAAGGAAAAAAATATGACATCATCACTGATACTTGGAAGGAGAGTGAATTTCCCATCCCCTCCATCCTTTATGACCGTTGTTTTTACGGTGAGGATGAACTTTCCAAGCAATGCACTCCGATCGTTTCCTGGCTGAAAAGCAGAGAGGATATTACATTTTTAGGATATGGTCTTCCGAATAAACTGGATCTATATGAAGCGCTGCAAAACACATTATTAGCCGCTTATTTACCACATTCCCAAAGGGCTGCCGAACCCGGCATAGTTATTAAGGAATTGAATGCGAATAAAAAAGTGATTTTAAAACCGATAAATGGCTCACAGGGATATGGGATCTATTATCTTAAGAAAAATGATAAGAGCTATCATGTGAAAACAGAGAAAAACAAACAGATTATTTCTCGTATTTTCCCTAATATCACGAAATTAAATAATTGGTTATATTCTTTATTAAAGCAGCATCAGTATCTTCTTCAACCCTATCTCGAATTATCCAATGAAGATTTGCAGCCATTTGATATCCGTATTTTCCTGCAAAAAAATGAACAGGGAAATTGGGTGGAACGCGGCAAAGGTATTCGAAAAGGCAATACAGGAGGAATCCTTTCCAACCTCAGCGCCGGGGGTTCTGTTACTGACTTTCGAACATGGATCGGCACTCTCCCTGCTAACCAAAAAGAATATATTTATAATGAATTAAAATACATTATTAGTAACCTGCCACTATTACTAGAAAAAGAATTTTTGCCGTTATTTGAAATTGGCGTTGATATTGGTGTCGCGAAAAACGGATCGATTTGGATTCTTGATATCAATTCTAAGCCTGGCAGAAAAGTACTTTTACAAACACAGCCAAATTTAAAGGAAACGTTGACTCTTGCACCGCTTCTTTACGGGAAATACTTGAGCGGGATCGATAGAAAAGAAAGGATGCGCTATTATGCGAAAACGCTATTCTCTTGAGATCGCTCCTAACGATCAACTCGTCGTGTTTTGCCCGCTAGATCTTATCAAGGGCAAAACACTGACAAAAATTGCCTTTGGAGCAAAATCCATCGAAGTCGACTTTTTCCCACACCCGGATAAAAATGACTGTATTGTCCTTAGCAAAGAAATTCAAACTGCACTCCTATTGCCAAATTTGCTTGTTCCACTGCATGCGTTCATTGAAAACTCCGTACTTTTTCTTGGACCGCTTGTTGGAATTTTCACTTCGGGGTTTACCTCCTTCCCTGATCGTCCAATTGGAGAAAGATCTGGTTTCTTTTCTAAGCTTTTATCTGTAAAAAATAATGTTGGTGCCCTGCCGTTTGTCTTTGGCGAACAGCATATCGATTGGGAACAAGGAATCATAAAGGGCTATTTTTTTCATAAAGATTCCTGGCAAATGTATGATGTTCCACTCCCCAATGTCATTTATGACCGGCTGCCGAATCGAAAAAGTGAAGAGAATCCGAAATTAATCAAAGTAAAAAACCGGCTGCAAAAAGATTATCTCATCCCATGGTATAATCCGGGATTTTTCAATAAGCTCGATGTATTCGATCGGCTTCATCAAGAAGATTCGGTTGCCAGCTATCTGCCAGAAACCTTTCCTTTTACTTCCTTCTCGATGATTGAAACGCTTGTTTCAAAATATGGTCATGTTTTTTTGAAGCCAAAAAATGGCAGCCTTGGTTTAGGGGTTCATCAAATTATTTATGATAAGTACAAAGGGGAATATTATTGCCGTTATCAAGACAAAGAAGGTGTGAACAGGTTAAGGAAATTCACCACGCTAGAGGGATTATTTAAACATGTGTTTATTCATCAAAATCTCGATAAAATGCTTGTACAACAAGGGATTCATTTACTAAGAAAGGATGCGCGGGCCATTGATTTCCGCGTTCATACCAATAAAGATGAGTCTGGCAGCTGGCAGGTGTCCGCTATAGCCGCAAAAATCGCCGGGGTCGGAAGTGTAACGACCCACGCCCGGAGCGGCGGTGAAATTAAAACGTTGACGGAGCTTTTCACCTCTGAAGAATCTGCATTATATACTGAAAAGCTGGAAAAGGCAGCCCTTCTTTTAAGCAATGCATTGGATCAAAACATGGAAGGGATTATTGGTGAGATTGGCTTTGATATGGGAATTGACAAGAGTGGTGACATCTGGCTGTTTGAGGCCAATTCAAAACCGGGCCGGTCTATTTTTAGTCATCCTGACCTTGAAGAGTTCGACCTTTTAACCCGTAAATTAGCGATTGCTTTTGCAGTCTTTATAACAGAGCAATCCATATACCATCCTGAGGAACTATTCAAATGAAAATGCTGGTGAAAAAAGATTATCCAGGGCCACTAATCGGAATCATGACGGCGCAAAACCGGAATGGAACTGTATCAGGGAACATCGCCCTTTTTAAAGAGCTGCAAAAGAAGCTTATTTCACTGGGTGGAATAAGCTTTATTTTTACAATAGAAGGAGTGCACGATGATTCTATTGAAGGGTATACATTTCTTCCAGATCAAAATAACTGGGTCCAGGTGAAAGCTCCTTATCCTGACCTTGTATATAACCGCATTCCATTCCGAAAATCTGAACAAGATAGCAGATGTACTAATTTCTTTTCCACATTAAAAATAAGAAAGATCCCGTATTTTAACCCCTGTTTTATTGATAAATATGAGCTCTTCTGTCTTTTGAAGCACCATCCCATCCTCCAAAAATATTTACCGAAAACCATCCACGTGAATGAGAAAAACGCATTATCCACATTTCTTCATGAACAAAAAAAGATTTATCTTAAACCAGCTCGATCGTCAAAAGGGAATGGAATTTATCAACTATCCTGGATGGAAAACAAGCATATTCAATTAGCGGGACTGACGACTTTAAAATCTTTTCCCACCTTTACAGATTTTTGGCTCCAATGGGAAAAGGAACTTCTTGATAAAAACTATATCGCTCAGGAGAAAATTCAGTCAGCCCTCTATGAAGGAAAACGTTATGATTTCCGAATCCTTGCCCATGCTGATGGTCATGAATATAAAGTGACAGGAATTGGAATCAGGCAGGCACAAGAACAAGACATTACAACCCACATCCCTACTGGGGGAAGACTTCTTCCCTATCGTCTTTTCCAGTCTAAAGAACATGATCATTTTATTCAAACGGTGGTCACTCAGATTGGGAAGGTTTTATCAGAGCAGTTAGGCTTTTTCGGTGAATTTTCAATTGATGCCTGTGTCACTTGCGAAGGGAGCTACTACCTATTTGAAGTCAATTCAAAACCAATGAGCTTTGATGAAACAGAAATTGAACAACAAAAAATCACCCAGCTCTGCCGATTATGTTTCCAGCTTACTGCTCATTAATAGCACTCCCTATATGTTAATTATCGTTAAAACAATGTAAGCTAATAAGAGAAAGATCTTGAAGGAGATGATTTAAGTTGCTCATCCATTTTCAGTTCAAGCCCTTATTTAAAAATCAAAATATCCCCGGCTGGACTTTTTCTTTTTATTACAATAAACAAAGATATACGGGAATTTATCATCAAACCGGGAATATCGAGTGGACGTCCTTGACTCCCGGAGAAGAAGATTTGGAATCCTTGAAGAGCCAAATCCATGAGCTAATGCTTTATCACGTATATGAATAAGTCATTCTTTGATATTTTTGCATGAAAACAATCCCTTTTCGCAAACTAAAAAGGAGAAAAGCGGAAAGGGATGATGATGTTGGAGGACAAAAAGGAAAATCTGACGAATGCTGGTTCAGTTTATGAAGGGCGCGATAGGGCATATTTAGATATTGACCGGATGATAAATGAGGGAATGTCCGGTGGCTCCGTTCATGCGCGTTATGAATGCACGAATATTGAAGAAGCCCGGGATCTCGTTGAAGAAGAACCACCATATGAATGTTAAATTGAAAATCGGCTGATCCGTTCTTCGGTTCAGCCTTTTTTATGATTACTTGCTATAATGAAAGCAATCTTTTTATAACGGAGAAAAAATATGTTAAAAAAATTATTATCTTTTTATGACAAATCGATATTGTATTCTTCTCTGCCGGAACATCCCCCTGAACAACATTATCTCTTTTTTGATGAGCAGGAAAAATATTGGGTTGGAATTCCTAAAACCGATGTTAGTGAAAAGGAATTAACGCTGCTTAAAACACTCTTCGAATTAATCGAAATTTCTAGACCTGTTCCTTCGGCAGCGGCAAAGAACTGGCATGATTTTCTATATGCAAATGGTCAACTTCCATCTTGTAGGCCGGAAACATTATTCCGATTTATTCACTTTCAGTTTAAAGGAACTGGCATTGACCAAGCGGAATTAGAATCTGCATTAATGGGTTTTTTTACTGACGATATTATCATTGTTTGGGAAAATCAGAACAGTGGAGTGGTCATCGAGGAGAAGAAGGAAATTTCTCTTTCTGAAAAGGATTTAATAGCAATGTCAGAAACATTAGAAAGTGATTTTTACATGAAAATATCCTTCTATATTGGAAAATTTCATCCTTTATCGAAGCAAATTGTTTCATTATTCCATCTGGAAAAAGAGTACTTTATCTTTGCGCAAAACTATCCTGTTTCTTCGGCGATATTTACATTTGAACGGATTTTCCCAGCATTTCTGGCACAGCATTTGCCGATGACTTTAACAGAACGACTTCAGCAACTTACTGCGGTTTTTGAGGAAGAAATGGATATGTTTTCAAATATAAAAACTTTTTTGGAAAATAATCTTAATGCAAGTGTCACTGCTAAAAAATTATACATTCACCGGAATACGCTGCAATATCGGATCGATAAATTTACAGAGAAAACGGAAATTCAATTAAAGGATTTTTACGGAGCATTTACTGTTTTTTTAGCTTGTCTGCTTTTTGAATATAACAACAAGAAATAACAAGTTGCCCAAACGCTTATCATTATCTTTGTGCAACCTGTCTATATGTATTTTCCGCCAATCCTTGTAAACTTAAGTCAACAAGAACAGGGAGGGTTTAATCAATGGCAGAATTAAAATTGGATCATATTTATAAAATTTATGATAATAAGGTAACGGCTGTTGAAGACTTTAACTTACACATTGATGATAAGGAATTTATCGTTTTTGTTGGTCCATCAGGCTGCGGAAAATCAACGACATTAAGGATGATTGCCGGCCTTGAAGAAATTTCGAAAGGCGAATTTTACATCGATGGAAAAAAAGTAAACGATGTTGCGCCAAAAGACCGTGACATTGCCATGGTATTCCAAAACTATGCGCTTTATCCACATATGACAGTATATGACAACATGGCATTCGGCTTAAAGCTTCGGAAATTCCCTAAAGATGAAATCAACCGCCGAGTAAATGAAGCGGCAAAGATTCTTGGACTTGAAGCTTACTTAACTCGTAAACCAAAAGCTCTATCCGGCGGACAACGTCAGCGTGTGGCATTGGGACGTGCGATCGTTCGTGATGCAAAGGTATTCTTAATGGACGAGCCATTATCAAACCTTGATGCAAAACTTCGTGTTGCCATGCGTGCTGAGATTGCAAAGCTGCACCGTCGTTTGAATACAACTACCATCTATGTTACCCATGACCAAACAGAAGCGATGACCATGGCAACTCGTTTGGTTGTTATGAAAGACGGTATCATTCAACAAGTTGGATCACCAAAAGAAGTTTATGAAAGACCGGAAAATGTTTTTGTCGGCGGATTTATCGGCTCTCCTGCCATGAACTTCTTACAAGGGAAACTTGAAGATGGAAAATTCGTGATTGGAAACCATTCGCTTTCAGTTCCGGAAGGTAAAATGAAATTCTTACGTGAACAAGGATATGTTGGAAAACCAATCATTCTTGGTATTCGTCCGGAAGATATTCATGATGAGCCAGTGTTTATTGAAGCATCCAGCGGAACAAAATTCACCTCTAAAATCGAAGTTGCCGAATTAACCGGTGCTGAATTAATGGTGTACTCCACTATCGCTGAGCAGGACTTTGTTGCACGACTCGATTCACGCAGCGATATCCACCCTGGTGATTCTCTTGATCTTGCCTTTGATCTTAACAAAGCCCATTTCTTCGATGTGGACAGCGAATCAAGAATTCGACCAGCTAATGAAAAATAATCAAGATCATTTAAAGGTTGACCCAAAAGGGTCAGCCTTTTATTCTTTTATAAAAATAATTTCATCTCTCTGACATGTAGGGCAGCGATATACATGCGGACATTTATGCCCTGAATGTGTATCTGGATAGCCATCCTCCAATTTCATTAAATCAATTTCCATATATGGACTGTAATCATCATAGTAATCCATTAACTTTCCACTTTCCATCATAGCTTCACCGCAATCAGAACATAATAAGTAGAGTTGTCTAAGTCCGTTACAAACGGGACATATCGTCATTCTATTTCACCCTTTTAAAAATTTATTGCCTTAGTTTATGTAATTTGAAAAATACAAGTAAAGGAATAACTTACCAACTATTCTTTCGAATAAGCCAGTCATTTTGAAACATAATAGAGAATACAAAGCAACAAAAACACAACCAAGCAACAAATGAACAAACCATCTCCAACACTAATAACTTAACAATATGGGTTAGGCCAAGGTGGCAATGGTATCTAATATCAATTATGGTTCAATTCCATACTGACCCCAAACTTATTAAGAGGAGTGTTATTCAACTATGGCTAGTAACAACAACTCTAATCAACTTTTAGTACCAGGCGTTCAACAAGCACTTGATCAAATGAAGTACGAAATTGCTTCTGAGTTTGGCGTTCAACTTGGTGGAGACACAACTTCACGTGCAAATGGATCTGTTGGGGGAGAAATCACTAAGCGTCTAGTTGCAATGGCTGAATCTCAACTTGGCGGCGGCGGATTCGCTCGTTAATCGTAAGTCAACTTCTACAAATAAATAACATGGCTTAGCCCCTTCCATTGTGGAGGGGCTTTTATGTTAAACCATATTTTGAGGCTTGATCCATTCTTCGAATTGCTCTTTCGAAACATAGCCGGTTTTAATGGCGGCTTCTTTTAAGGTTGAATTTTCTTTGAAAGCTAATTTTGCAATCTCTGCTGCTTTTTCATAACCAATATGCGGATTTAGTGCGGTAACCAGCATGAGCGAATTTTCAACATGTTCCTTTATCACTGTTTCATTAACTTCAATACCTACCGCACAATGGTCGTTAAAGGAATGGATACTGTCAGTTAGCAATCGGATTGATTGGATTAAATTAAACATGATGACGGGTTTAAATACATTTAATTCAAAATTACCTTGGCTTGCTGCAAAGCCAATCGTCGCATCATTGCCAAAAATTTGGCATACTACCATTGTCATCGCTTCACTTTGAGTTGGATTTACTTTTCCGGGCATGATGGAGCTGCCAGGTTCATTGGCGGGTATTGATATTTCACCAATTCCGCTTCTCGGGCCGCTTGCCAGCCAACGGACATCATTGGCAATTTTCATTAAGTCAGCGGCTAATGCCTTTAATGAACCATGTGCAAATACAATTTCATCATGGCTTGTTAAGGCGTGAAATTTGTTATTTGATGATTGAAATGGATACCCGGTTAAATCAGACAGTTGTTCTGCCGCCATCCGCCCAAAATGGGGATGGGCATTAATTCCTGTTCCGACTGCAGTCCCGCCGATTGCAAGATCCAGCAGGTGTTTTGCTGCCTCGGAAATCATCTTTTCATTTTTTTCAAGCATTGCCCGCCAACCGCTAATTTCCTGGCCAAGTGTCAAAGGGGTTGCATCCTGCAGGTGGGTTCTGCCAATTTTTACAATGCTGTTAAAAGCATTCTCTTTTGATTGCAGCGTGCTTTTAAGGACCTGTAAGGCTGGAATCAGGTCTTCTATTATTTTTTTATAAGCTGCAATGTGCATAGCTGTTGGAAAGGTATCATTGGAGCTTTGCGACATATTCACATCATCATTCGGGTGAATTCTTTCTGCTTCTTTGTTCAATCCTTCATTGGCACGATTCGCGATGACCTCATTTACGTTCATATTTGTTTGCGTTCCGCTTCCTGTTTGCCAGACAGCAAGGGGAAAATGCTCATCAAAATGACCGTTCAGGATTTCATCACAAACCTTTTTAATGGAATCCATTTTCGATGCTGATAACTTTCCCAACTGATTATTGACAATAGCAGCAGCTTTTTTGATATAGGCTAACGCATAAATGACTTCTAAAGGCATTTTTTCATTGCCAATCTTGAAGTTGTCTTTGCTCCGTTGAGTCTGGGCACCCCAATAGCGATCAGCCGGAACCTGCACATCGCCAAGTGTATCTTTTTCAATTCTAAATTGCATTCCTTATCACCATCCACGATAGTTTTCAATTCACTTCAATATATATTCCCTGTTTTATTCTTTTTAACAAAAAAACTCTTATATTTAATTGATTTGTTTCCCCGAGATAGATCGGTTGGCGTTGGAGGACACATGACTAGTAATTTGGTTCTAAAGTGTCCTCGAGCTCCTTGTTCGAGGACACTTCGACCCGTTTTTGGCTCCAAAGTGTCCTCGAGTGTCTGGTTCGAGGACACTTCGACTCTGTTTTTGCTCTAAAGTGTCCTCGAGCTCCTTGTTCGAGGACACTTCGCCTCTGTTTTTGCTCCAAAGTGTCCTCGAGCTCCTTGTTCAAGGACACTTCGCCTCTGTTTTTGCTCTAAAGTGTCCTCGGGTTCCTTGTTCAAGGACACTTCGCCTCTGTTTTTGCTCCAAAGTGTCCTCGAGTTCCTTGTTCAAGGACACTTCGCCTCTGTTTTTGCTCCAAAGTGTCCTCGAGCTCCTTGTTCAAGGAAACTTCGCCTTTGTTTTGCTCCAAAGTGTCCTCGAGCTCCTTGCTCGAGGACACTTCGACCGTTTTTGGCTCGCAAGTGTCCATCAGATTTATGATAAAAAAACAAAAAACTTTCTAAAACAAAAAAAGCTGCAAACATTTGTCTGCAGCCTATGATTTCACAATCATATATCCGATATAATAAGAAAGAATTAAGGAACTCCCAATGACTAAAACGACCGAGTAATCTGTCATTTTTCTCCCCCCATTATTTAATTAAATTCAAATTAACATAATTTGGACGATAAACACCTGGGTATTTATGGCAATTTAGTGACGAGGAAGTGAAAAATTTGTGAAACTGAGCCTTTTTGGAGCAACAGGAAGAGTCGGATCAATCATCCTTCAAAATGCTCTTTCCCATCATTTCAAAGTAAATGTTCTCGTAAGGGACCAAAATCGTGTCCTCAATGATCATCCCGATTTACGAATTTTAGAGGGCAATGTCCTAAATGAATTAGACATTGCTGCTGCAATAAAGGGAGCAGACGCTGTCATCAGTGCATTAAACACTGACGGGACGACAACCCTTTCGGAATCAATGCCATTGATAATAAGAAGCATGAAAAAGCATGGGGTTAAAAGAATAATTACGATCGGAACTGCCGGCATCCTTCAAGCACGGATAAATCCTCATCTCTATCGCTTTCAATCATCTGAATCAAAGCGAAAAACCACCCGCGATGCAGAAGAGCATTTAAAAGCCTATTTGATTTTAAAGGAATCCGGACTTGATTGGACAGTCGTTTGTCCTACCTACTTACCCATTGGAGAAAGAGTTGGCCGATATCGGTTTGAAAAGGATTTTCTCCCTGGAAGCCCTTCCTCTATCTCGATTTATGATACAGCTGACTTCGCTTTTCAACAGCTTTTTACCGATACCTTTATTGGCCATCGGGTAGGGTTAACATATTAAAGGGACTAACTATTGTTAGTCCCCAAATACTATCCTGCTACATTCACACTTCCCTGCTGGAGCTGATACATTTGAAAATACTTTCCTCCAAAAGTCATTAATTCATCATGAGTCCCCCGCTCGACAACCTTTCCTCTATCCAGTACCAAAATTTGATCAGCATTTCGGATGGTTGATAACCGATGGGCAATAATGAAGGTGGTTCTTCCTTTTTTCAAAACATCCATCGCTTCTTGGATAAGGGCTTCCGTCTCTGTATCGATACTGGATGTGGCTTCGTCCAGAATCAGAATCGCTGGATTAAAGGCAAGGGCGCGTGCAAAGGAAATTAACTGGCGTTGTCCGCTTGATAGCGTACTGCCTTTTTCAATAACCGGTTCATCATAACCCTTTTCTAAATCCTTAAATACTTTCTCGGCTCCAACATCTTTTAATGCTTTTTCAATTATTTCTTTTGTGATAGACGAATCATCAAGGCTCACATTGGACGCAATGGTCCCCGTAAATAAATAGGGATCCTGTAAAACAATTCCCATATGATTGCGAATGGTTTGCCGCGGAATCGTTTCAATATCCATGCCATCGATGGTGATTTTTCCTTTTTGATAATCGTAAAAACGGAAAAGCAAATTCATGATCGAACTCTTTCCTGAACCAGTGTGGCCGACCAATGCCACCGTTTCTCCATGCTTTGCTTCAAAATCAATATTCTTTAGGACATATTCACCATCTTTATAGCCAAATGATACGTTGTCAAACTTAACATTCCCTTTAAACCGCGGAATCCTCTCACCACTTACATTTTCCCCTGGTTCATCCAATAATTTGAATACACGCTCTCCTGCAACAAGAGCCTGCTCCAGGTTTGCTAATTGATTGACGATTCCTTGGACCGGCTGAAACAGGCGATTAATATAATCTACAATCGCATAGAGCATACCTAAAGAAATGACCGCTGCCCGGAGCAGTGACTGTCCGCCGAAATACCAAATAAACGCAACAAAAACCAGATTTCTTAACACGCCGACTAGATTATGGGAGGTCATCGAATTTAAGATTAATTGTTTATTTTGGTAGGTAAAATGCTGAGTATTAAGGTTTTCAAATTCATCCTGTGTATCCTTTTCCTTACTGAAAGCTTGAATAATATTCATCCCTTGAATGGATTCATTGATCATGGCATTAAGGTCACTAACACGCGCGCGAATCACTCGATTGTATTTGGAAGCAAATTTTCGATAAATGAGCATCCACATATATAATAGAGGTAATAACAATAAACAAATCAAAGCAAGCTTCACATTTAAAATAAATAAAGCGATATAGATGCCGATAATATAAATGGCACTGGTAAAAAAGGTAGCAAGCACCGTTACATAAAGCTCACGTATGGCTTCCGTATCATTGGTGATCCTTGATACGACTTTTCCAGCCGGGAGATTATCAAAGTATTGAATCGACAAGCGTTGAATATGATTAAAGACATCCTCTCTCATCTTCTGAATGATGCGGTTGGCTGATGTCTGTAATAAGAACTTTTCGCCATATTGAAAAATGGCAGAAATGACTAACAATCCTAGGTAAAGAGCTAACAATTGATAGATTCCGGGAATTTCCGGCTGGTAAAAACGAAGCAGTTCTGAACCACTAAGAACCCTTGCCGTATATTCCGCTTTCTTTTTCCCGTTTTGAACAGTTAATTCACTATTTGCTAATGTCCTTTTCCCATCAAACTTCAATGGTTGATCAATAAACACAAATTTCGAACCTGCTTGAAGAATTCGGATTTGATTCCCCTTTGTTTCGCTGTTAGAAAAATATTGTTCTCTTTTGTAATACTTACCATCAAACCGTACTGCATGATCACCAGTTTTTGATTCATACCAGATGGACTCAATACCGAGAATATGCTGGTCAATAATTTTCTTGGCAATAAACGGCCCTGCCAAGTCTGCCGCAACGGAGATGGCCAGCATGACAAGGGCGGCAATGATGACTTTTTTATAATCCAGGGCGTATCTCAGCAATCTTTTGCCTGTTGTCATGCTGTCACCTCTTCTTCTAGCTTATTTTCTACTTGCTGGCGGATAAATTGTTCTTTGTACCAGCCGTTTTGTTCAAGAAGCGTCTCATGTGTGCCTTCTTCAACTATCTTCCCATCCTCGAAGACAATAATATGATCGGCATGCTGAACCGCTGACATCCGATGGGTTGTAATAATGGTTGTTTTCAGTTTTCTCACATTGCGGATATTATCAATAATTTTCTTTTCTGTTTTGGCATCAACGGCCGATAAGGAGTCGTCAAGGATTAAAATCTCTGGATTCTTAATAAGTGCCCGTGCAATCGAAATCCTCTGTTTTTGACCTCCTGATAGTGCCACACCTTTTTCACCTACCAGCGTTTCAAGTCCTTCCGGGAGCAATTCCAAATCTTTTCGGAAGGCAGCGAGATCTATTGCATTCTGTAATTCCTGCTCCGTTGCATCCTTTTTACCAAATAGGATATTTTCCTTTACCGTTCTGGAAAAAAGAACATGGTCCTGAGGGACGTATCCAATCCAGCTGCGGACCTGTTCAAGCGACTGTTTTCTTATCGGAACATTCGCTATCAATAATTCTCCGCTTCCAAGCGGATATTGTCTTAGCAGCTGTTTTATAAATGTAGTTTTTCCAGATCCAGTTTTACCGACAATTCCAAGAGTCTGGCCCTTCAGTAATTGGACATTCACATTTTCTAGATTATGATTTTTAGAGGACGGATAGGAAAAAGTAACATTTGTATATCCGATACTGTCTGCTTTTTGAACCTCAATGGCTTGCAGCGGATTCTTCACATCTTCTTGATAACTAAGTGTTTCATTGACCCGGTCAAGTGAAGCATTACCCCTTTGCATCACATTAATCAATTCCCCTATAGCAAACATCGGCCAAATTAACATCCCCAGATATACATTAAAGGAGACGAGCGCGCCTAATGTAATGGTCTGGTGAAATACTAAATAGGCACCATATCCAAGTCCGATTAAATAGCTGATTCCAACAAGAATTTTAATTGTCGGATCAAATAATGAATCAATTTTTGCGACCTCAATATTTTTATGAAAGACGTCTTCTGTCAGACGGTGGAATCGGGCGCTGTCTTCTTTTTCTTGAACATAGGCTCGAATCACTCTTACGCCGGCAACCGACTCCAGTACACGATCATTTAACTCCCCAAAAGCATCTTGTGCATCCATAAAGCGGCCATGAATTCTTTTCCCGTAGATCTTCATGAGAATGGCCATGATTGGCAATGGAAGAATCGCGGCGATCGTTAACTTCCAACTAATAAAAAAACCCATCGTTAGCAGAATCGTTAACATCCATACGCTGGAATCAACTAAGGTTAAAATCCCAAAACCAGCCGTAATCGAAATCGCTTTTAAGTCATTTGTCGCACGTGCCATTAAGTCACCCGTTCGATTTCTCTCATAAAAGGTGGGAGTCATTTTTAAGAGATGTCCCATAAACTTTGACCTTAGCTTTCTTTCTATTAGAAAAGCCCCGCCGAATAATTGATACTGCCAGATAACTGTGATTCCATAGGATGAAACCAGTATGATCGATAAAATGCCAATATATTGAAGGATTTTCGTTGTACTCATTTCACCAATATGAATATCATCAATCGCCATCCCAATTAGCTTCGGGGGCATCACATCTAAGAAACCGACAAATATTAATAAAAAAACAGCCAATACATATCGTTTTTTATTTTCTTTAAAAAACCAACTTAATTTTTTTAATACTGTAAACATCCCTGTCTCCTCCTTTTAGCTCCGTTTCACTATCCGCCTTCCAGCTCTCCGGCAATTTGGTTTCGTCTAATCTCAAATAATAATGTCATCCTCAATTCCTCCTAAATAAAATTCAAATAAAAAAGGCATACCGCAATGGTGCAGTATGCCTCAAAACCCAAAAAAAGAGACAAAAAAACACACGTTACGAATGAATGAGAACGTAACCTGTGCTAGGTGAAAATTCCGTAAAAGAAAATTAAATACAAAAAGTGCAGGAATAGGTTACATTCAGATATTTAGTTGCGAAAAGAGACTTGTTTAATACAATCATTTGTAACCCCTCCATTTCCTTTTTTTGCTTACTTTGTTAGGTTATCACCAGTTTATTTGAAAGTCAATTCCCATTTTTCAAAATTCTTTTATTCCATTTCTCCTCCCACTTATTTACATCATTGTTAAATTGCTGAAAAAAGTTGACCGGGTTTACTTCTTCCTCTACTTGAAATTTTTGTTCCCTTAGCATATCGGAAAGCTTCCAGCCAGGTTCAAGAGAGGGGATATAGGCAAAAATAATTGTTGATAAAGACAATGCCGTCACTTGGCTGATCTGCCATCTTTTCCAATGCTTCCGAATGTCTTCTACCGCAAATTTTTTCATGGTGCCTCCTAAAAGGTTTTTCCTTATTTGGTATATCTTTCTCATTAATTTTAAAATCTATAAGACAGGAATCATGATTTTGAAAACAACAAAAAAAGACGATGTACTCGCCTTTTTTAATCATCCATTTTTATTAATTCTTTAAAACGAAGCTTTGACTGCTTTTCATCGAAGCTGCTGAAGATTCGGTAATTCTGCTCATCCAGGATCCGATAATGCTTGCTAAGGATATTCTGCTGAAGGATATATCCATTTTTCTTTGTAAGAAGACGCCACCATATTTTGCCGCCGAAGGTTTTCATCTTCCGATAATCAATCCCTTCACGCGCGACGGTTTCTAATACTTCCAGCGGCTCATTGCCAAATAAGAATTGCACGGTTTCCGTTTCTCTAAAGAGAGCACAGATGGATACCACAGTCGACCAGTTGGCTAATACCCGACCTTTTTCAATTTGCACAAGTGTTTTTTTGGAGACGCCGATAATATCTGCCATTTTATCCTGAGTGTAGCCTGCCTCGGTCCGGATTAACCGAAACTTTTCAGAAACTTTTATTATGATTTCATCTCTGGTCACTAGCAGCCCTTCCTTCAAACCATTCTAGTGAAATTTTACACAAATTCACGAGATTTTAAAAGAAAAAAACTGCCTTCATAATGAAATAGCAGTTTTTTTCTTTATTTTTCATTTCGGTGGGATCGAACAGCCGCTTGAACAGGATTTTCGTAAATCACATGCTGCACATTTTCCCTTTTTCGATTTATTGATAAATTTCACAAGAGCCCAAGCAGCATATCCGAATATAGCAATGCCAATGACGATACTTGCAATCATATGTTCCACCTCTTCCTCAAATTAAACAAGTCCAAATAGCTTTCCGCCCTGATAAATCATGAAGCTTAACACATATGCGATACCAAGGGCATAAACAATGGCAAAAGCAGTCCATTTCTTAGATCCTGTTTCTTTATAAATCGTGGCGGTTGTTGCCAAACACGGAATATATAATAGGATGAATACCATAAAACTATATGCTGCAAGCGGCGTATAATAGTTAGCCAGCAGTCCTTGCAAGGTAGCATTTTTTGGTACAAAATAGATAATGTTCATCGTAGAAATAATAGATTCCTTTGCTAAAAACCCGGTTATTAACGAAGCAGCCGCCTGCCATGTGCCAAATCCAATTGGAGCGAAAAGGGGTGCAATGGCTCCCCCGATTGCGGCTAAATAACTATGATCCATATCAACCTTTAGACCATGCGGGCCAGCATAAGATAACAGCCAAATAAAAACAGATCCGGCAAAGATAAATGTCCCAGCTTTTCGTACAAAGCCTTTCCCTTTGTCCCAAGTACTTCTCCATAACGATTGAAACTGCGGAAGCCGATATGGAGGGAGTTCAATAACAAACATGGATGTTTCTGATTTTAATAGTGTTGTCGAAAAAATCTTGGCCAGCACTAAGGCAACCACAATCCCTAGTACATAAAGACTGAGAACAATCAATGCCTTATTACCGGCAAAAAAGCCGCCTACAAACAAGGCATACACTGGTAAACGGGCTGAACACGACATCAAAGGAGTTAAAAGTATTGTTAAAAGTCTTTCCCTTGGTGTTTCTATTGTTCTTGCAGCCATGATCCCAGGAACATTACAGCCAAAGCCGATCATCATTGGAATAAAAGCTTTTCCGTTTAATCCAACCGATTCCATGATACGATCCATAACGAGTGCAACCCGTGCCATGTAACCGGAATCCTCTAATAATGAAATAAAGAAAAATAGAATAAAAATTTGAGGAACAAAGACGAGAACGCCTCCGACCCCAGCTACTAATCCCTGTAATATGAGGGCATGAATAAATCCGGAAGCATGAATCACTGTTAATAGGTTTGCAATTAAGCTTGTAACCGGTCCTGATATGAAAGCATCCAATGCATCGGATAAAGGCGTTCCCAGCCAATCAAATGTGAGCATAAACATGATATACATCAACAGTAAAAAGATCGGCATTCCGATAAAACGATTCGTAACAATGCTGTCAATTTTTTCCGATAATGGAACATGGGAGTCTTTTTTGGTAACCGCATCAGCAATAATGCTCTCAATGACTTCTTTTCGTTTTGCATAAATAAAACCGGCCAGTGATTTTACCTTCTCTGACTGTTTTAATTTCGTCTCAAGTTCGGAAAGAATGAAATCTAATTTTTGCGGATTTGCTATTTTGTACAGATAATTTTTAACATATTCATTGCCCTCGAACCATTGAATCGCAAGCCAACGAAGAGAATGGGGTGTTTTCCCATTTATTTCTCCTGCTAGCTTACTAATCGCTTCTTCGATTTCCTTTCCATAATAAACATGGTTTTTGGTTGTCGATGCAAACGATTTTGTAGAAATCACTTCAACAAGACGGTCACAGCCTTTGCCGCTTCGAGCGATAACCGGTACAAGCGGAACGCCTAAAATGGCTGAAAGCTTCTTAACATCAATATGAATCCCACGATTTTTAGCAACATCCATCATATTTAAACCAATGAGTGCGGGTTTTTCAAATTCAAGTAACTGAAGGGTTAAATGGAGATTTCTCTCCAATTGTGATGCATCTAAAATATTTAATAAATGATCAACGGGCTCATTTAAAAAGAATGAAGTCACGACGCCTTCATCCTTTGAAAGTGGATTCAGCGTATACACTCCCGGTAAATCTATTAATCTACCAATATTATTCTTGAAAACTCCTACTTTTTTCTCAACGGTAACACCGCTCCAGTTCCCTACATACTCATAGGAACCTGTAAGATTATTAAACAATGAAGTTTTCCCGGTATTGGGATTCCCTATTAAAGCGATTTCCATTATATTTTTTCCACCTCAATCTGAAGTGCTTCTTTGCGGCGAATTCCGACACACTGTCCACAAGATTCAATCATGATTGGGCCGCCAAACGGCATTACACATTTGACACATACTTCCGAACCTTCGGTAATGCCTAAATCAAGCAAGCGTCTTTGAACAAGGTGACCAACATGGGAGACATCCTTAATTTTCCCCTTATCCCCTGCTTTCAAGAAACCAAACATGCATATCACCCTTTGTTATGTTAATTGAGAATGATTATCTTTCTTATAAAGTTATTTTAACATTAAAATCATCTTTATAGCATTAATAATTTGTGACAAAAGAATGAAATAAAATTTCCTATCTCCTAAAAAAGGATTTTTACTTTTTATATCGAATAATCAATCATACGTGTTTTTGTAATTTCCGTAGGGGGCACTAAAATGTTATCTGGAATTCAATCAAAACTCATTGCTTTTTTTGCAGAAAACAAAGAAAGCTTAGTCCGAGATTGGGAAAATTTAATTGTCGTTTCGAACGGAGACCCCTTTAAGGTAAAGATCCATTATAATGGGGAATCTCTGCTCAACGTCATTTTACAAATTGATAAATTGGAACAGGAAGAGCTTTTGGAGCGTATTCAAAAGCTTGCTATCGAAGTATCAGAAGAGCGGGTCATTGCTGATATCAATATGGGTGATTTCGTTTATAACGTGAATCTTGGCAGGACGGTCTTATACAGTTATTTAAGTAAATCCGGCTTGGGATGGGAAGATTTACAGGAACCTTTAAATCGAATCAATTACTGCTTTGATAAGTTTCTTTTTTTTGCAGTTTCACATTTTACCGAAGCAAAAAACAAAATTATCGAAGAAAAAACCAGGGTCATTGATTCCACTCATCAAGACCGTTTGACCCTTCTCGGGCAAATGACCTCAAGCTTTATTCATGAATTTAGAAATCCGTTAACATCCATCCATGGATTTCTCCAATTGATTAAAGAGGGCTACCCGGATTTAAAATATTTAGACATTATCTCCAGTGAACTGGATCAGTTAAATTTCCGGATTTCTCAATTTTTATTGTTATCCAAAAAAGAATTGATTGGGAAAGAAAAAGAATCCTTCTCTCTTAACAAACTGATCGAGGATGTTCTAAATTTCCTCTATCCGAGCATTTTAGATAGTAAAGTGAAAATAAATAAACAGGTATCAGATGAGATTTCCCTTTTTGGTTATCCAGATGAAATCAGGCAGGTTTTTATCAATATCATCTTTAATGCGATTGATGTCCTGAATCATCATCGAAATGCAAATCCGACAATCGAAATTATCAGCTGTATCCAGGATCATCAGTATTATAAGGTGACTATTTCCAATAACGGACCGATGATTCCTGAAGAAATCCAAAAAACCATTTTCGAACCTTTTTTCACAACAAAAGTACTAGGGACAGGTCTTGGACTGTTTGTATGTAAAGAAATCATTGAAAAACATAAAGGAGAATTAACCTGTTTTTCAACAGAAGACCAGACTACCTTTTCAATCACACTGCCCATTCCTACCTATACCGAATAAACGATTACGAGGATGTCCCATGCGGGCACCCTTTTTTTATTTCTCCCCTCCACTCCTTGGATTGCATATAATGCACTAAAAATTTTTATAAGCGGGAGAATATAACATGTTTACATTAACAATCGATAATGAAATCGAGCTTAAGTTATTTCAAATTCATGATTCCTTAAAGCTATTTCAGCTGGTGGAGCAAAACCGGGAACATTTACGTGAATGGCTGCCATGGGTTGATACCATTACCGCCCCGTATCAATATGAAGCGATTATCCCACTTTGGCTTCAACAATTTGCAGAAAATAACGGATTTTATTGCGGTATTCTTTATAAAGGTGAATTAGTTGGCTCCATCGCCTTACAGCAAATCGATTGGCATAATCGCTTCACAAGCATTGGTTATTATTTGGTTCAAAAGGCGGAAGGATACGGGATTATGACCCGTTGCGTTCAAGCTTTATTGAATTATGCTTTCTTTCAATTAGGCTTAAATCGAGTCGAAATTCGATGTGGAGAAAAAAATGTAAAAAGCCGCGCGATTCCAGAAAGGCTCGGTTTTGTTAAAGAAGGCAAAGTCCGCGATGGTGAGCTTTTAAACGGCCGTTTTCATGACCTCATAATATATAGTGCCCTTTCGAGGGATTGGAATGGAGCTAGAGCAAGGTGAGTTTTATGTTATTGTTGAAACAGCTGCCATTTTTGGCAGCTGTTGTTATATTTGCTCTTTAAATCTTTTTTTGAAATAATATAAACTAAGTTTCTTTTCCTCTGTCAAGTAGAAAATAAAGTTAACGGTTATAATGAAGACAGAGAGAAAATTGTAAGTGAGGTGGCTGCCTTACCCATGTAAGGTGATTGATGATTTGGATGAATATTTTCATAATAGCGATTCTTATTACCTTTACTGCATTTTTTGTTTCATCAGAATTTGCGATGATAAAGGTTCGGACAACCAGAATTGACCAGTTACTGACAGAAGGAAAAAGAGAGGCGGAAGCAGCTAAAAAAGTATTATCCAATTTAGATGGATATTTATCTGCCACTCAGGTCGGAATTACGATCACTTCGTTAATTTTAGGCTGGCTTGGGGAGCCGACCATTCGGGAGTTATTGAATCCCCTATTTAACAAAGTTCCACTGCCAACTTCGTTAAAACAGGTTCTATCTTTTATTATCGCCTTTTTAATCATTACTTTTTTTAACGTTGTCATTGGCGAATTATCACCAAAGACCTTTGCCATTCAAAAGGCCGAACAAATCATGCTGCTTTTCGCCCCTGCTCTCATATTATTTTATAAAATTATGTATCCGTTCATATGGGCTTTAAATCGTTCAGCAAGATTTGTGACAGGTCTATTCGGAGTTAAACCCGCTTCAGAAGCTGAAATCGTCCTTTCTGAAGAGGAACTGCGCATGATCCTCTCCCAGAGCTATGAAAGCGGTGAAATTAATCAGTCGGAATATCGTTATGTTAACAAAATATTCGAGTTCGATAACCGTATTGCAAAGGAAATCATGGTCCCGCGGACAGAAATTATTGCTCTTTCCAATGAGTTAACAATGGATGAGATTATTGAAATCGTGAAGGAAGAACGATATACAAGGTATCCTGTCATCGACGGGGATAAAGACACTATATTAGGAATCGTTAATATTAAGGAAATTTTGACCGATTGTATTCAGCAAAAGTGTGGGGATAAAGAACCGCTAGTGGGTTACATAAAGCCAGTCATTCACGTGATTGAAACCATTCCCATTCAAGAGCTCTTAGTTAAGCTGCAAAAGCACCAATCCCATATGGCTGTTTTATCGGACGAATATGGGGGAACGGCCGGAATCGTAACAGTGGAAGATATTCTCGAAGAAATTGTTGGAGAAATACGCGATGAATTTGATGTCGATGAACTTCCGCTCATTCAGAAAAAAGGCGAAGGACATTATATTTTAGATGGTAAAGTGTTAATTGGAGAAGTAAATGATCTTTTAGGAACCACTCTTCAAGAAGAAGAAGTTGACACCATTGGCGGCTGGTTCTTAACACAAAAGTTTGACGTACATAAAGGTGATTCAATTGAAAAGGAAGGATTCCTTTTCAAAATTAAAGAAAATGAAGGCCATCATATCCTTTATATCGAGGTGGTTAAAATGGAATCGGCTTCTGAATAAGAAGCCGATTTTTTATTGCATAAAATTAAGAATATTTTGTTTTTAACATTCATATAAAGTATTATTTTTCCATAAAATATAGAAATAAACTAGTTTCATAACTACAACATTTGACTGAATGCTGTAATTTCTTTATAATTATTGTTAATTTTAATATGTTGAGGTGGTATGATGGCGCTATTTTTCGCATTGGCAAATTAGCTGACATACACATTAACAAGATTAAAAGAAAACTAGATATGAAAAAAGCTTTGTATAATATTGGAGGTGACTCCTTACTCGTTTAAATACGAGATAAGGGAACTTATTTGGACATATTTAACTTGGTTATTATAGCCATTTTAATTGCTTTAACCGCTTTTTTTGTCGCTTCGGAATTTGCGATCGTAAAAATACGAGGTTCTCGAATCGATCAATTAATCGAGGAAGGTAATTCAAGTGCTGTTTCCGCCAAAAAAGTGATATCGAACCTGGATGAATATTTATCTGCATGTCAATTGGGTATAACCATAACAGCTCTTGGATTGGGTTGGCTTGGGGAATCTACGATTGAAAGACTTCTTCGGCCACTTTTATTAAAGCTAAGCATTTCTGAGAGTATCACACATGTTTTAGCTATCGGGGTCGCTTTTGCAGCCATCACCTTTTTACATGTTGTGGTTGGTGAGCTTGCGCCAAAAACCTTGGCGATCCAAAAAGCTGAAATGATTACCCTTGCGATGTCGCGTCCGCTTATCCTTTTTTATAAGATTATGTATCCCGTTATTTGGGCACTTAATAGCTCCGCAAGAATTACGGCGAGCATTTTCGGGCTAAAGCCAGTATCTGAAAACGAAATTGCCCATACCGAAGAAGAGCTTCGAATTATCCTTTCTGAAAGCTATAAAAGTGGTGAAATTAACCAATCCGAGTTTAAGTATGTAAATAAAATTTTTGAATTTGATAACCGCATCGCGAAAGAAATTATGGTGCCGAGAACGGAAATTGTCTCCCTGTCCAAGGACGAAACTCTGGACACCTTTCTTAAAGTGCTGCGGGAAGAAAAATTCACACGATATCCAATCATCGATGGGGATAAAGATCATATTATCGGTCTCGTCAATATCAAAGAAATGACGACTGTTTTAATCGGGAACGAAGAACTCTCCACTCAAACATTGGAACAATATACACGCCCGATTATCAGAGTAATAGAAACGATCCCTATCCATGATTTATTAGTAAAAATGCAAAAAGACCGAATGCATATGGCCATTTTAATGGATGAGTATGGTGGTACATCCGGGCTTGTTACCGTTGAAGATATTCTTGAAGAAATTGTCGGAGAAATTCGCGACGAATTTGATATGGATGAAATTCCGATGATCAGAAAAATTAAGGAAAATCATTATATTATTGATTCAAAGGTGTTAGTTTCCGAGGTCAACGATTTATTAGGCGTTGAAATTGATGATGAAGATGTTGATACGATCGGCGGGTGGATCTTGACTGAAAATTATGAGGCTAAAGAAGGCGACATCATTTTTCACGAATCATACCTCTTTAAAATTCTTGATATGGAAGATCATCATATAAAATATATTGAGGTCACCAAAAAGGCGAATGAAGGCGAAGCAAATATACAAAAAATAGCCTTGTCAAAAAGTGAAGTACTATCATAGAACTGTATTTAACAGACCCTGCAACGGTCTGTTTTTTTTATTTTAAAAAATTAACATTTGTACGTTTGACCAGTCACCTTGTCCGTCCTGCGCATATTGTACTATTAAGGAGGGATGAATGATGAATTATTTAGCACTTTTACTTTTAGCTGGCATATTAGCTGGTTTTGCTTTAGTCCATTTACCAGCAATATCTTTCTTATCAGGTTTATACGCATTTTTCCATATCGTAGGAGCTCTTGCAATTTTAGTTTTTGCATTAGTCCTAATTTATATGGGTGTAAAAGCACTTATCCACAAAATGTGAGCGATTACATCTTTTGAAATACTAAAAAAGATCAGATGGATAAATCTGATCTTTTTTGGTTATTTCGTTTTTAACATGATGATTTCTTCTTCTGCTTTAGCGATTTTAACCAGATGGGAATCTAATCGGCGGTTAAGATGGTGAATTTCTTCATCATTCCCCTGTCTCGTTTTAAGCTCTTTTAATACTTTAACCTGAACATCTTCAATATTTTGCAAGGCTTCTTTAATATCGGATAAATCAATTTGGTTGACTTCAACCCGATGTTCAATACTATCCATTTTTTCCAACCTGGACAGCCTGTTTTCAATATTTTCAAGTGTATTATTAAAGGTTTGAATGAGACTTTTAATATCATTTACATTCTCTGACAATCTTTCAAGCCTTTGCTCCATTTCAGTATCGCCTCTTCTTTTTTCTTTTCATTTTAACATTGTTTTAACTATTAATATGTTACAAAAAACCAAACTTAAGGCAATCCTCTTTAGATTTTCCATATCCTTAATACATATCCACTGATGTCTTTGTTGCATTTTTCACATTTAGTGAAGGATTTGAAGCAAAAAATTGAACTTTTTTTAACATATATAATCGAATAGGCAGTCCGTGCCTAATATCACATGCAAACTCGGTTTAAAATTGTATCCTTTCAGTATAAGGAAATGGAAAATACCTTACCTTTTACATCGTTTCTATCCTTATGAATCATTACCACTATGAAAAGGTTGGTGCATAAATATGTTAATTTCAATCGATGAAAAAGCTGCAACATGGTTCACAAGAGAATTTGAGCAAAACAAACCATTCAGCATTCGGATGTTTCCACAATATGCAGGATTTGGACAAAAACATAAAGGATACAGCCTTGCTTTCTCAGCAGAAACACCGGCTAACGTAGGTTACACGAAGGAATTAAATGGGATTACATTCTTTGTTGAAGGAAATGATGTTTGGTTTTTTGAAGATACTGAAACCTTTTTATCAGCAAATGACAACCTGGAAGAAATACAAATTTCCTTCAAAGAAGAGTTAACAACAATCCATTAATCTAATTGAAATTTATCCCTTAAAGAAAGGGTCGCCCCCCTCTAATAAGAGAGGCGGCGACCCTTTCTTTTAAATCGACTCATCAAATTTATAGCCAATGCCCCAAATGGTGTGGATAAAAGGCTGCTCTGGTGTTCCAAGTTTTTTTCTGAGCCGTTTGACATGGACATCCACCGTTCGTTCATCACCGTAAAATTGATAGCCCCATACTTTATCCAACAGCTGCTCTCGAGAAAAGACCTGACGATGATTTTGAATAAAAAAGTAAAGTAGATCAAACTCTTTTGGAGTTAAATTGGTGATTGGTTCTCCATTTAAGAAAGCCTCTCTTGTATCCCTGCTAATTTTAAAATGATCCGTGGATAAAAAATGACCTTCATTATTTTTCACATCTTGTTTAAACCTTCTTGAAACAGCTCTAATTCTAGCCATTAATGTTAAAGGACTAAATGGCTTTGTTACATAATCATCCGCTCCCATTTCCAGCCCTAATACTTGGTCAGAATCACTATCTTTGGCAGTTAACAGGATAATCGGCACATTGCTTACTTCTCTTATCTTTTTACATAAATGAACCCCATCCATTCCCGGCAGCATCCAATCAAGTATCAGTAAATCCCACTCTCCCGCACGGAAACGGTCATAGCCCTCAAGGCCATTATGTACAAATTCCCCCTCATACCCTTCCTTCATAAAAAACATTTCAATCATCGAACAAACACTTTCATTATCTTCCACAACGAGAATCTTCATCCGTTCACCAACTTTCTTCTCTTAAATCAAATTTACTTAAAAACGCGGATGAATGCTATAGCAATTTGTAATTTTGATTGTGAAAATATCCCTTTTTCGATATAGTTAGTTCTGTAATTACTTTACAATAATTGCTTATCAAAAAATGAGGGATAGATAGATGGTTAAACGTTCGAAAAATTCACAGCACTTAGCAACTATTTCACTGGCAATCATGGGCATTGGTTTTCTTGTCACCATCCCCATGCAGCAATCTGTCTGGGGAACTATTCTACAAGGTGGTTTTGAATCTGGTGTAGTCGGAGGACTTGCCGACTGGTTTGCCGTAACAGCCTTATTCCGCCATCCATTAGGCATTCCTATTCCACATACTGCATTATTACCAAAAAACAGAAGCAGAATTACGGCGACCATCATTTCATTGATGGAAAATGATTGGCTGACAAAAGAAAGCATCCGAAAAAAAATAGCAGCCATTCCCATCACTGAAAAACTGATTTCATTGGCGGAAAATGAGCTTGAGACAGAAGCGGCCAGAACAAATATGACCAAGGGGATTCATTATTTGATCTCCAAAATTAATCTTGGAAAACTTGCTCCATTCATTGAAAAGGAACTGAAGCTAGTCCTTAATAAAGTGGATATTAGTCACTATCTTCCGCGGATCATAGATGAAATAACAAAAAGAAAATACGAAGAAAAAGCTCTCGATTATATTCTTAACGAAATTGATGAATGGGCACAAAAAGAAAGTACAAAGGAACAGCTCGGCAGAATGGCCGTTGATGCCATTGAAAATATTAAAGCGGATGGTTTTATGCAATTTGCCTTAAAATCATTTAGCAATCTTGTTAATGAAGAAAAGCTTGGCAATATTATTCAAAATCTGATCCAAAAAGGAATCAATAGCTTTCGAGACCCGTTTAATTTAAACAGAAGCACTTTACTGTTAGCCATTTACACTAAGCTCCAAAACATAAAAACGGATGAGAATTTCATTGCAGAACTTAATAAATTAAAAGAAAAACTGGTCTCTGAATGGGATGGTGAAGAGAAAGTCCTTAATATCCTTGAACAATTCAAGAAAAAAATGGAAGAGTTCGTTCAAGCTCCTGATTTTTTTGATATATATGTACTTCCCAATACAACAAATTTACTAAATGAATTTAAAGAAAATCCTGAAAAAATGGAACAGGCAGAAGGCTGGATCAAACTGCATATTTCAAGTTTCGTTGATAAGAATCATTCAAAAATCGGGAAACTGGTAGCAGAAAATTTAGAAAAGCTGGATGACAAAACCTTGATTGAAATGATTGAAACAAATGTTGGCAAGGACCTGCAATGGATTCGAGTCAATGGTGCAGTTTGCGGATTTTTAATCGGATTGGTCTTGGTCACCTTACGATCAATTTTTTAATAAAGCCTAGAGGCTGTCTTAAAAGGTCATACCCTTCCTGAGACAGCCTCATTTCAATTTTACAAATCTTGTCTAGTTCTTTTTCAAAAACCTCCTACATATTTACTACAGTAGTCATAATTTTTAATTAAAAAGGAGGCTATTGCATGGGGGTAAGGTTTATCAAAATCTCTGTCGTGTATTTTGTCATCGGGGTTTGCATTGGGATGTTTATGTCGATGACAGAAAAAATGGATTTAACACCCGTTCACGTCCATATTAATTTGCTTGGGTGGATGTCCATGGCCTTAGCGGGGCTAATTTATGTGGCGTTTCCAAAAGCAGCAGAAACCACTTTAGCAAAGGTTCACTTTTGGGTTCATAATATCAGCTTGCCGATTATGATGCTTGGGCTGGCGTTCTTTGTCTCAGGTGTAAAATCTGCCCTCCCTGCAATCGAAACTGGTGGAACATTAATGGTCTTGGGTATTATTATCTTTGCGGTGAATATCCTTAAAAACGTGAATAATAATTAAAATTGCTGAACTAATAATTCTATTTATCCCACACGATGAAAAACAAACTAATAATGCATATAAATTTGCACCGCATTTGCGGTGTTTTTTTGTACATAATAAGATTGTTAAACAATAAAATTAGGAGGACTTAAATGCAACAGGATCAACAAGCTAAAGAGACTCTCGGTTCTATTATGAAACCGGAATTTGCCGGAACTGATGCACAAAAAGTAAAACAAGAAATTCAAAAAGATGTAAGTGAAGGACAAGGAGCCATGACTTCCCGAGAAGCAGGAGCAATGCGAGATTAAAAAACCACTCAGCGTTGAGTGGTTTTTTTCTTCAATTCTTTACTAATAAATAAACAAATAACAACAACATAGACGTTCCCATTCTTTTTATTGTTTTTTCAATTCATTCACAATCTCATTAATGCGTTTTTCCACTTCATAAAGGTTCTGCTGCATCCGGTCACGCCGACTAGTCAACACTTGCAATTCCTGTTTTAATTCGTCTGTTTTGCTCATAATTTCCCCTCCGGATTATGTCATATCTTTAGTATGCTAGTTGTCGCCGACTTCAGACAAGGAAGAAAATGTCTGGAATATTGGCAGACATTCTTTTAGGAAAAGACTCATTTATGTGAATAAAGACACTCCTTCACAATCAAACTTTTGTTTAGAACCAATTTTATTCAATAATACCCGTTCCATTTATTTTACAAGCCACATTTACTTTAAATTTGAGTTGAGGGTAATAATGATCCCAATTCCTATGGTCAAAATTTTTCGAGTTGAATTTAAGACCTAATCCAATGGGGTCTAATTTTATTTTCTGTATATGATCTAAAAGTATATTGACATCTTGTTTCATTTTCTTTTCAGTTTCATCTTGTATTTTTTTTATTTGATCATTGGAAAGATTGATTTGATCGTCCATTTTTTCTTCTACAATTGCATTCAATTTAATAAAAAAAAGGGCTGAGAGCATGTTGTTTTTGTTAATTTTGAATCTGGCCTTTCCTTTTAATATATTTATTGCATAAGTACCATCTTTGGTCTTTATATTAAAACTTCCATTTTTAACACCCACAGTCAGGAGTCTATATAGCTCAGATTCATTAGGATTAAGCTTGGATTCCATTCTCTTTTTGTTAAAAAGGGCAATTGTATCAACTAGCATTTTTTTGTTTTTAACTTCCATTACAGGCATAGCGATGGTAATTCCTGTTTCTGTTTCCCTTCTATATGCATCAAAAAGTGTTAGTACTTTAACATATGGCGAATCCGTGCTGCTTTCTTCAAACATTGAAAATAGATAACTTCCTGCCACCCGTTCTACTCTTGGTTTGTACTGTAGGACCTGATAGGCTGTTGGAGCAGCAACACTTAAATACGCAGTCTTATGTATTTCGGGTCTCCTTACGAAATAATCTAATAAAGGACGAATATCCTCCCTTGCAACTTTTTCTCCAATCAGAATTGTTTTTGTATGCCCATAAAACAATTCTTTATCTGTCATCGATTTCATTCGATTTAGAGCTTCTGAAATAGAATTAGCATCAAAAGATAGCAAAGAAAAATCGGCTCCAATTGTAGCCGGGTCCCCCTTTGAAAGTGAAATCTTAAGGATCACTTTCATTTTTTTTCCCACTTTTTCAGACTTATCAATTCCTATGGCTGTAACAAATGAACGTTTATCAATATCCTTAAAGGAACATCCATTCATTAAAACCGGAAATAATACCAATAAAACAATGATTAATTTTCTACTTGCTTTTTTGAAGCAAAAAATAAAATGGACAGTAAAAATAGATCTAATATAATTCGAGAAATAAAAAAACAATTGAAAAGATTTAATAACATGAATTCGTCTGTAAATTGCTGAGTCATGATAGCTGACATCACCACGACAAATATGCCGATCCATTTTGAACGTCCTCCAACATTTTTTGTCATTAACTGAAGATACTGTAGTGACGAGTGATAGGATAATATTATATACATCAACGTTATGCCAATTTGGACTAAAATAAAAATGGTTACCATTCTTTCTAAAAAGAAGTAATCAAAGCGCATACTATCAACAGTTGTTACCCAAACATAGCTTAGCTTCCCTACTCCATTAAGTCCAAAGTATCCTATTGGAACGAAATAGGAGAAAAAAAGTAAGAAACAAATAATCCCCATAGCTATGAATAAATGTTTCTTACCAATCGAAAGAATATGTTCCCCATAAATAAAATAATTGGTGAATCCTGTGAAAACAAATAATCCAGAAGCAACCGAATTCATTTTTGGAAGATGCAGCAGGTATGTCCAAGATTGTTTAATGAAATCAACCATTACTAATTGATCTGTAAAAAACCTCAGTATTAAAAAAACATAGAAAGGTGTAGCCAATAAAACAATAAATTCAAGCAAATACAATATGGAATCCGTTTGAATCATCATTAAAAATACGATTAACAAGAGAAAAATATAAAATAAGATAATGGAGTTCGGGGATAAAAAATGGCTTACAATTTGTGTGTTGGAGATAAGAAATATAATTCCTGCAAACATTTGCAGAGTGAAATTTAAAAATAGAAAAGTATTCTGAAACCATTTAGGGAATAGCCTATTCATAATTTGTGCAATATTTTGTCTTGGGAACTTTTTTATTTGAGTTTGAAATAAAAAAATTAAAAACATCCCTATAATGGTTGATAAAGCTAAACTGAATAAACTACCATTATACCGATTTTTGTAAAGGGTTTGTGGGACAAAGGCAGTTACATTCACCAGTGCATTGATATAAAACAAATAAACGTAATAACGTTGTCCTAGCATTAAAATCCACCTACAATCAGTTCTTAGCAAATAGCTGCATGTACGGTTTACCTAGGCTACGTAAACTACATAGATATCCGATAAGAGCAAATGCTCCAATCAATACCCCTATAGTTCCAAATAAACTTCCTAGTACTATTAATGGATAGCGAATAAGTCGAATCGCTTGATGCATGGCATTAACCGGTATGACAAAAATAGAAATGGCAACAGAAGAAATGACAATAATCATCACATTTCCTATTAGTCCTGCTTGGGATGCGGTCTGACCGAGGATTAAGCCACCTACCGTTGTTGCAGATGGGCTAATTGTTCTAGGTAAACGAATACTAGCTTCACATAAAAATTCTACCATCAGCATCATAAAGATAATTTCGACGTAGGAAGGAAAAGGAACAGCTATTCTGCTTCCGGCAATGAGAAGAGCAAATTGTACTTTTAATATTTCAGGAGAATAAGAAATCACGGCGACGTATAAAGCGGGAATAAAAAGTGAAATCATAAGTGCTATGTATCGAATAGAAATAAGAAATTTTCCTACGGCAACTAATTCAACATGGTCATCCATAGATTCAAAAAAATCAAAGAAACAAGAAGGTCCCAGTAAAACCCATGATGATCCTTCGATAAGAAAGGCAACTTTCCCTTGAGACAGATTTGTTACGACTCTGTCGGGCCGCTCTGTTGTCATAAATAAAGGAAAAGGACACCACTTACTCTCCATCAATAATTTTTGCAGCTGACCCGCTGATTGTATTAAATCTACTTTTAAGTCTTTTAGTTTTTTATTCAAGTGTTGGAGTACTTTTTTATCACAAAGCTTTTCATCGTACAGTAAAATAATATTCGTCTTGGAATTTTGCCCTAATGTATAGTTTTTAGCCTTTAAGGTTTCTTCTCGATATCGATTGCGAATAATGTTTAATGAGATACTTATTTTTTCATTTAAGCTGTCTTTAGGACCTTGCAAAATACTTTCTTCTGTCGATTCAGTTACGGGGCGTGATTCAAAATTGGCCAGTTTAACAGCGTACATTTTATTGTTTTGTATGAGTATAATGCATCCGCTGAAAATTTTTTCCACTGCATCTTTTTCCTCTTTAATCATTGACCATTCTTCAAATGAGCGTATATATTCTTCATACACAAGATTTTCGTCTGTATCATAAAAAGGTGAAATGACATTAAAAGTAATTTTCTTTTCGTCGCAAAGTGACTTCAAATAAAAAAGAGTTATTTTTTGATTCCCCTTTTTAACTTCACGGTGAATAAAATCATGATTTTCTTTCAAGTCCTTAAGATCCATCAAAAGTCACCTCAGAAAAATTATCCCCTAAAATACAAATTAATACACACCAAACCAGAGTGCATCCCTTAGACTTCTAATAAAAAATGACTATCAGGTTAACATCCAATTTGATAGTCATTTTCCTATGTAATATTATTGTTTGCGATCGGCTGCCAAACCCGTTATGTCGACCCCCTCGCTTTTCCATTCCTGCTATTTTTGAACGTTCAACTCCTGTTTTGGCATGACATGCATATTCCTTGCAGTCACATGAGCAGTGACATAGTACTTGCCTTCTGATTGGAAAGTTTTATTGATTGAATAAATTCCCCTACCTTCATTTTTCGCTTTAAGCATCTCATGCTTGGCCTGCCCTGATTCCCATACTTCAAATTTTACTTCATCTGCATCAGATACTTTATCCTTTCCTTGGGTCACTATTGCCTCTATTTTTGCTGCTTTATTTATAGTTATAGTTTGGGGAACAGTTTTGACCGATACCTCTACCAATTTGGGTACGTCATCCGTGGTTCCGCTTTGATTTGAGCAGCCTGCAAGCACTCCGACTAACATAAACAATCCAACTAACAGCTTTTTCATTAGGGAACTCCTTTATCATTTTCGACATGCATTCTTCATGTAAAGCTTACCATTAAATGAAAAATTCAACAAAAAAAAGATGCTTCATAACTTAGCATCTTTTTAGAATTGCCTATAAACATACTGTTCCTTCGGTGCACTGGTTTTTGACCATTTTTCTACCGTTAAGTAGGGGATATTGGTATTAAAGGGTTGATAATAAATCGTTGAGATTTTTCCTTTTACTGTAATCCATTCATCATTTTTGAGTTTAACTCCATTAGGCATATCGACAAGCATCCCAAACACACCAGCATCCGCGATACAATGAATCACGCCAAAACGGAATATGAAAATTTGATTTTTATCTATCGTGGTATCTGGATCATTAAAGACAAATCCTTTAAATTCAATTTCTTTCCCTTCGTTTGGGTTATTGTCTTCAGGTCGTTTTAGTAGGCTCTTGGTTTGTTCAATACTAATCATTATATTTTCATCGTTTTTATCCATCATATATAATGCTGTAAAAATTGTTGGAACTTCCTTTGAATATCCTAATGAAACAAAATAGTTAAATTCCTATTCAAAATTGCTAGAGAAAGCGGCAAAAATAATAGGCCCACCTTTGGGCCTTTATTTTTTAAATGAATCTATTATTGTAAGCTGTTTCTGTAAACATAAGGGTCATTCGGTTTAGGAATGATTTTGTAGCTTGTTACTTTTAAAACAGGAATTTTAGTTTTCATTTGTGGATAATAGACTGTATCCATTGTTCCTGTTACTTGATACCATTGGTCATTAGGAATGTGTACGTTTTTCGGGAATTGAATCATCATTCCAAAGGCACCAGAGTCAGCGACACAATGAATAATCCCAAAGCGAAGTAAAAACAGTTGGTTAGCTTGTTCTCCTGGACCATTGTAAGTAAATCCTTTCATGGTAAGAGTTTTACCTGCAAAAGCCCCTGAAAAATTATACATTACTTCTAATCCGACTAAATAGTCCTGGTCTGTTAGAGTAATATTATTTTTTGGAATATATGAAGTTGATTCCTTTCTGACTAAATCTTGAAAATCATCTTGGTTCATGAATTTACTCATATCAGGATTTAGTACTTGATGATTCGCAAACTGATCGCTTGAATCCTCTAAGGTGGGAAAGGAAAATCCTTTGGCATCTACTAATTGGGAATCAAGAGTAGCTACGGGCAAAACTACGCCAGAGACAGCAGGTATTAACACCAATGTGTAAGCCAAGAATTTTTTTATCTTTTTTCCAGCAGGTTGTTTCTTCTTTTCGTGATCATGTGCATGATGGTGTTCATGGTCATGATGTTCGTGGTTACAATCACAATCATGATGTTCATCTTTCTTTTCATTGGAACTCCATAATTTAATTCCTTCGACAACAGTAAGTATGAATAAAATCACGATCATACTCGCAGATAAGAAGCTGTATTTCATATTTATATATTTTGAAATGTTTCCTGTGGCATGCAGCATAGCAAACAAGTTTGTAGTAAGTATTAAAATAAGGACTTTATACATCCTCCCACATCCTTTACAAAAGAAGTGAACCAATGAATACAAATGAAGAGATTAATGATACTAAAAGAAGAGCAAATTTTGCCTTAAAAGACCCAAAAATCATCAGAGTATTTTTAATATCAACCATATTGCCGAAGACCAAGAAAGATACGATTGAGGTTTGTGGAAAAAAATTACGGAAAGAAGCTGCTACAAAAGCGTCCGCTTCCGAACAAACAGATAAGATAAAAGCTAATGCCATCATTACCAAAACAGCAGTTACGTGCGTACCTCCAAGTGTTGTTAATATCCGTGTTGGTACATAAACTTGCATAGAAGACGCAATAATTGCACCCAAGACTACGTATTTTCCCATACTAAAAAATTCGTCAATGGTATGGTTAAGAACACTCATTAATTTTTGTCTAGTATTCTGGTGAGAATGGTCGTGAACATGTATTTCACTATTTTCTTTTAATGGATTGTCCTTTAAGACAAATGATAATACAAGACCGACTAAAATAGAAACACCGATGGCTAACCCTGCTCGGTACCCAACCATTGTCCAGCTATCTCCGAATGCAATAAATGTAGCAAATAAAACAATCGGATTGATAATTGGAGCAGATAGGAGAAAGGCAATTCCAGCATGAGGTGTCATACCCTTTCTAATCAACCTTGAAACAATTGGAACAATCCCACATTCACAACCAGGATATAATACTCCCATCAAACTAGCAGCTACAACAGATAAATATCTATTTTTTGGCATAATTCTAAGCAGTGTATTTTCAGAAACAAAAACTTCAATTAGTGCAGAAATAAAAGCCCCGACTACAATAAATGGGAATGCTTCAATAATAATACTTATAAAAATCGTATTTAACTGTAACAATCGATCCATGAAAGTCCCTCCTGTGATGAAACACAATTGGCTTATACAACATATAAGAAACCGTTTATGTTATGTTTTCATTTTCCATAAGTAGTAAACTCATAATGCCCTCATGGAAGTGAGGATACATGGTTGTACCACAATATTTATAAAGAAAACCTAGGCATGATCTTGGCGATCATTTCTTCGGTAACAAATATTTGAATGACTCCGGAAATCAGAACTCCTAATGTAACAAACGGCAATGCTTCGATTAGGATTGATATAAAGATGGTATTCATCTGCAAAAATGATTCAGGTAATGATATACCAAACATAGTAGTCCTCCTATTACTAACTCATGAAAACTACTATACTATCATATAAGTAATTCGTCCAACGTGAAAAACTGGCATAAAAGAAGCAACCGAAATGGTTGCTTTTAAGGATGGAGAGCCTCTTTTCTGATTCTTGCCATTTCTTCAGGTGATTTTATGAAGTCATACTGATAGATGGCACTCTCCCAGTCACCGTACATAGGGTTGGGAAAGACAATTAATTTTTTGCCGAACTCATCTTTTTGCTTTGCAGCCGCTTCATTTCGTTTCGAGGTTGACAATCCATCAAATCCACTAAAATCTCCCAAGTTATCACCAAACAACAAAACAATTTCATGCGATTGCGCCACTTGTTTTCGACGTGTCTCTTTCCCTATTTCTCCTCGCTGTTTTAAAAGGACATGCTCTGCAGTGGCTTGCGGGGCACCGACATTTTGTAAATTTTTGATTGTCGCCTCTTTATAACCCTCACCACGGTTTGATATGTAATAAATGGCAACCCCTTTTGAATCCGCATACTTTAAGAACTCGACGGCTCCTGGTAGAGGTGCGGCCTCAGCTTTATTGATCCACTCTTTCCAGCTTATTTTCTTTCCTGTTAGGACACTGCTCGCATATTTTGGACTGTTATCGAGAATGGTTTCATCGATATCCAGCACAACTGCCGGCTTAAAGTTTTTATCGTTTTGTTTCGTGGTGAGCACTTCCGCCAACCTCAGTTTGCCAATATTATAGCCTTGATAATACAGAGCCTTTGCTTCCCCTGCATTTTGGTACCATAAGACGGACATCGTATTTTGCTCTTGGAGTGCAGCCTGCGGACTCATGCTATTTTGCGCCTTGCAAGTAACAACGAGCAATGGAAAAGATATGACGGCAACCGTTAGGAATACAGCAATTTTTTTCACATACTAACCTCCTCGGGGTTAGTATGTGAAAAATTCCAATACTTATCAATTGAAAAAAAATGAGGTCACCCCATGCAACTGGGACGACCTCAAATGGATTAACTGACCTGCTTTTTGGAAGTATTCCGCTTAACTGGCTTTTTATTCAGCCCGGTAACGTAGTACAAAGCAATTAACATAATGATGAATGCTGGTCCAACGATGACCGCGATTCTTTGATCCGGGTTAATCGCCATCACGACAAGAACAAGTACCAAGAAAGCAAGTGAAATATAAGAAGACAATGGATACAATGGCAATTTATATTTTAGATTTTTTCTTTGGTCAGGAGTCATATTTTTACGGTGACGCAGCTGTGCCACTAAAATAACGCCCCAAGTCCAAATTGCCGTAAAGGTTCCGATACTGGTAACCATCGTAAATACCTTTGCAGGTAAGAAATAGTTTAACACAACTCCAATTATTAATACGACCGCTGAAGCAATAATCGCAAGACCTGGTACACCGGACTTTGAAACCTTGCTTAAGCCCTTAGGTGCCTCACCATGCAAGGCTAAATCAAACAGCATACGTCCTGTACTGAAAATACCGCTATTACAGGAAGATAGTGCAGCTGTTAAAACAACAAAGTTAATGATTCCTGCTGCTCCATGAATCCCAACTTGGCTGAAGGTTAAAACAAACGGGCTTCCCTTTGTGCCGATCTCTTGCCAAGGATAGATGGACATAATAACAAATAATGCACCAACATAGAAAAGAAGAATACGGTAGAATACGGAATCAACAGCTCTGGCAAGCGTTTTTTCCGGATTTTTTACTTCTCCTGCCGTAACCCCGATCATTTCAATACCTAGGTAGGCAAACATAACCATTTGCAATGCCATTAAGACACCTTTGATGCCATGCGGGAAAATTCCGCCATGATTCCATAAATTACTAATACCGGTTGCAACTCCGCCATTTCCAAGTCCAAAAATGATCGTACCTAACCCAACAACAATCATCGCACAAATGGTCACAATTTTAATTAGGGCAAACCAGAATTCTAATTCACCGTATAATTTTACAGCTAGGAAATTCACCGTCGTCATAATAATCAGTGCAGCAAGCGCCCACGCCCAGCCGGCACTGCCTGGGAACCAATATTGCATATAAACGCCGACAGCTGTAATTTCTGCCATACAGGTAACAACCCATAAAAACCAATAGTTCCAGCCGGTTAAAAATCCTGCCAATGGACTGATATACTCGCGTGCATATGTGCTGAAAGAACCGGCAACAGGCTTATGAATCGCCATTTCTCCAAGTGCTCTCATGATAAAAAACATAATGATCCCGGCAATACCGTAACCAACTATAATTCCCGGGCCCGCCATTTTAATGGCTGTTGCAGAACCTAGAAATAATCCTACGCCAATCGCAGCACCTAGAGACATTAAATTAATATGCCTCTCTTCCAATCCGCGATGAAGTTCTTTTTGTTGACTCATATATTAATCTCCCCCTGATTAATAATTTTTTTCACACCTACATACTGTCCACTTGATGTCACGACTATTAAAGTCTTCATGATGGGGAATTAACTTTATTTATATAGTAATAATATTATTCAAATCTGTCTAGTGAATAAACTAATAATTCGAATAAGAGTGCATTTTTTAATATTTTTACCAGGATGATAGCGTAAGCGTATACAATTTGAATTTTCGAAAAAATCATCTTGCAGTGCTTTAATGATAAGGAATAAGTAGAAAATTGATGAAGAAAACCAGATGAATATGCCTCTGAAAAATTCGTTTACAGGTATGAATTTTGTTGTAATCATCACTTCCCTTTTGAATATTGGTAACGCTTTCAAGTTACAATATTCTTATATTTTCAAATACCTAAAATTATTTTAACATTTTTACTTTTAAATTCTTTTGTTAAAAAAACAGAAATTTATGGTATCTTTTTGTATATATACACAAAAAGATAAAAAGCAGACATTCTCATGATTTGGAGTGAAACTCATGACCCCCATACTAAATGATCCTTTTAAAGCTGACTTTGAAAGCTTAGATGAGTTTGCTGACATTGTAAGTCAAGTTCTGCAATGTCCAATCACGATTGAGGATGTAAACCATCGGCTTCTTGCTTATAGCACACATGACGAAAGAACGGATCCTGCCAGAATATCTACCATTATTGGAAGAAGGGTTCCTGAAAAGGTCATCAATCAATTATGGAAAGAAGGAACAATCCCAGCTTTACTAAAAACAAATCAACCTATTCGTGTAGAAAGTGTCGATGAAATTGGCCTTAGTAATCGGGTTGCGATTTCAATCTGGAAACAAGATGAGGTGTTGGGATTTATTTGGGCTTTAGAGATTGATAAGTCCTTATCTGAACAAGATCTTCTTCTCTTAAAAAAAGCTGCAGACGCAGCAAAAAATAAACTGCTGCAGCTGCAAACAAGAAAAAATAAAAAAGAAGAGCGGTTTCAGGAATTCTTTTGGAGGCTTTTAACCGGTCATCTGCAAAAGAAGGAAGAAATAATCGAGCACTTTCATTTGTTGAAAATTACCCCTTCTTCCACATTTGCTGTTCTTGTCTTTCAGTTTCAGGAAAATATCTCTAATAAGGTAGAACAAAACATATCCTATCTATTAAAAACAAGTCAGCGATTAAAAATATTGCTCTATACCATCGATTGTAATCAGCTAATTTTACTCGTTGCAGGCAGTAATATTGATAGCTCTTTAAATGAGCTGGATCATTTTGCGCAAAACTTCATCTTGAAAATGAAGGATCGCTACAAAATTGACAAGATAAGTCCCGTTTTTAGCGGCTTTTATGAGGATTATGAAAAAATCGGCGAGGCCTACCAGGAAACATTGACAGTCTTATCGATTAAAGAAAGGTATCCTCTAGAGACAAAGGAAATATTCAATTATCAAAAACTAGGAATTTACCAATTTTTAGATATTATTATTGAAAAAAGAAAAAAAGAAAATTATCTTAACCGTTCCTTAATGAAGCTCCACAACTATGATGAAAAACATAATAGTAATTTAGTCGAAACACTCGAAGTCTACCTTAATAATGATAACAATATTAATGATACAGCCAAACACCTGAATGTTCATGCCAATACTTTAAACTACCGATTAAAGCGTATTACGGAGATTGGTGATATTAATCTGAAGGATCCCAATCAAAAAATGCTGTTATACTTGGATTTAAAACTTGAAAAATATCCCACCCTTTGAGCTATTTCCTCCCCACTTTGTGAAAATCACCAAAAAAGAGATAAATCTTTCTCCTTTCTTCACAAAGAAAATTAGAGATAAACAATCTATACTTGATTCATAACCACAAATTATTTTTTAGTATAGGGGAGGAATTAGTACTATGATTATCGGAGTACCTAAAGAAATTAAAAATAATGAAAATCGTGTTGCCCTTACACCAGCTGGAGTCGTTTCATTCTTAAATGCAGGCCATACTGTATTAGTTGAAAAAGATGCTGGTCTTGGAAGCGGTTTCACTAATGAAGATTATGCTAAAGCCGGTGCTGAAATCATTGAAAGCGCTGCACAAGTTTGGGAAAAATCTGATATGATCATGAAAGTAAAAGAACCTCTTTCTAGTGAATATACTTATTTCCGTCCAGGCTTAATTCTATTTACTTATTTACACTTAGCTGCTGAGCCATCCTTAGCGCAAGCTCTTAAAGATAAAGGCGTTATTGCAATTGCCTACGAAACAGTTCAAGTTAACAGACAGCTTCCACTTTTAACTCCAATGAGTGAAGTTGCAGGTCGTATGGCTGCACAAATCGGAGCGCAATTCCTTCAAAAATTCAACGGCGGTCAAGGAATCCTTCTTGCAGGCGTTCCAGGTGTAAGCCGCGGTAAAGTTACCATCATCGGCGGTGGTATCGTAGGTACTAACGCAGCTAAAATGGCTATCGGTTTAGGTGCTAATGTTACCATCATTGACTTAAGCGCAGAACGTCTAGCACAATTAGATGATATCTTCGGAAATCAAGTAACAACATTAATGTCAAATCCTTTCAACATCGCAGAAGCTGTTAAAGAAGCAGATCTTCTAATCGGTGCAGTATTAATTCCAGGTGCAAAAGCTCCTAAGCTTGTAACGGAAGAAATGGTTAAATCCATGAAGCCAGGTTCTGTAATCGTAGACGTTGCAATTGACCAAGGCGGTATTGTTGAAACTAGCGATCACGTTACAACTCATGATAACCCAACATTCGTTAAGCATGGCGTAGTTCACTACTCTGTTGCGAACATGCCTGGTGCGGTTCCTAGAACTTCTACAATCGCTTTAACAAACGTGACAGTTCCATATGCATTGCAAATTGCTAATAAAGGTGTTCAAAAAGCCGTTTTAGAAAATAATGCATTGAAACTTGGCTTAAACGTTGCAAACGGCGAAATCACTTACGAAGCAGTTGCAAAAGACCTTGGCTATGATTATGTAACAGCTGAAAATGCTTTGGAAAAAGAATTAGCTCTATAATTAAATTGTTCATTCCATATAAAATCCCCTCAAGAATTTTCTTGTGGGGATTTTTTTAAAAGGAGGCCAGAGATCATGAACGTAAAAAGTTTCCGGGATACATGGGCAGAGGTTTCATTAGATGCTATTCAATATAATTTTTCTCAATTTCTCCAGTTTGTTGGGTTAAGAACCAAAACCATGGCAGTTGTGAAAGCAGATGGATATGGTCATGGATCGATTGAGGTGGCAAGAGCAGCGTGTCAAGCCGGTGCGGATTATTTGGCAGTCGCGTTGTTAGATGAAGCCATCATATTAAGGGATGCTGGGATTACAGAACCTATCCTTATCCTGGGATATACCCCTCCCCGCTCCGTGAAAGAAGCAATTTTACATAATATCACGCTAACGATTTTTGATGATGTAGTATTGGATGAAATCATAGAACAATCTGCTATTTTACGAAAAATAGCTTCCATCCATATTAAGATTGATACCGGCATGTCCCGAATAGGTGTGCAGACTCGAGAAGATGCATTCGCTCTTGCTCAAAAGGCACTCGAAGCACCCTATTTATATTTAGAAGGGATCTTTACTCATTTTGCCAGCGCCGATAGTCCGGACTCTTCCTATACCCAATCACAATTTAATCAATTTCTAAACATATTAGATTTTTTGGCGGAAAATCATGTCGATATCCCTCTTAAGCACTGCTGCAATAGTGCGGCAACTATGAAATATCCGGAAATGCACTTGGACATGGTCCGAATCGGCATTGCGCTTTATGGGCTGTATCCGGATTCTTCCTTAAAAACTCACCCCATTGTACTTCGTCAGGCGATGAGTTTAAAAACGAAAATAGCTCATATGAAACAGGTCCCTGCCAGACAGCCGGTCAGCTATGGCTGCACATATTCAACTGAACATGAAAGTTTGATTGCCACCTTGCCTATTGGATATGCCGATGGCCTCTCCCGACTGCTCTCGAACCGTGGAATGGTTTTAGTGCATGGACAAAGGGCTCATATTGCCGGCAGAGTTTGTATGGACCAAACGATGATTGATGTAACGGATATTTCAGGGTGTGCTGTTGGGGATGTGGTGACCTTCTTTGGCGATGACCATTCTGTTGACCATCTAGCTGAGATAATGGGTACGATTAATTACGAGGTTATTTGCTTAATTGGGAAAAGAGTACCAAGGCTGTATATTGAAAAGACTGAAGAATTCGAACTTACGGATAAGTTCGAGTTAAGTTTAGTGGAAAATAACTAAAGAATGATTAATATGGCTAATGAGAACGATAAAAGTAAAATGAACATTTGCAGGAGTGAAGCATATGCAAAGAGTTTTTTTACTTTTCTTCGTTCTTTTATTTTTTTCTCAAAATCAGGTATTGGCAAGTGAGCCAATCCGCGGCATTTATGTAAAGGCTGAAAACACAAACGGGGCAAAGTTTCAAAAATTGCTTTCGCTCGTTAACCAAACGGAATTAAATGCGATGGTGATTGATATAAAGGATGACCATGGAAATTTAACGTTCCTTCCTCTTATAACCTCACCATATTATGATGTCTCCCGTCCTTATATTCAAGAGCCAGAGAAGCTGATGCACACATTGAAAACCAATCATATTTATCCGATTGCAAGAATTGTTGTTTTTAAAGATAGTGTTTTAGCCAATAAACAGCCAAACCTCTCCTTTAACACAACAAAGGGAATTTGGAAGAACTCGCGTGGGGATTCTTTCACGAACCCGTTTTTAAAGAAGGTTTGGGATTATAATATTGGCATGGCGAAAGAGGCAGCTGCTTTGGGTTTTAAGGAAATCCAATTCGATTATGTCCGCTTTCCGGAAAAATTTGAAACCTTTGAGCACCAGTTAACCTATGAAAAAGGAGCATTTCAATCGCAGAAAGATAAGTCCAGAATTGCCACTGTATCTGCGTTTGTTAAATATGCCTCCGAGCAGCTCAAGCCATACAAGGTAAAGGTTTCAGTAGATGTATTTGGCAATGCTACGGTGATCCCGGAAGCCACTGGAATTGGACAAAACTTCTCAAAAATCGCTGAAAGTGTAGATGTCATTTCCGCAATGATTTACCCAAGCCATTGGACCGGTATTTTTGGCATCCGTAAACCGGATTTAGAGCCCTATCGGCTCGTAAAAGAATATGCCCGAGTGGAGTCCGCCCGGTTAAGCCAATTAAAGCATCCTCCAATCTCCCGGCCATGGCTACAAGATTTTACTGCCGGCTGGCTTGGAAAAGGAAATTATAAGGTGTATGGAAAAAAAGAAATAGAAGACCAAATCCGCGGTCTTCAAGCACAGGGAATTCATGAATTTCTACTCTGGAACGCCAGCAACACCTACACGCCAAATGTTGACTATACACCATGGGGTCAGTCCCCCAATGGAGTAAAGCGTTAACGTAGCGGGGGTCTGACCCCTCAACTTAAATACTCCGAGAGGCCATGGAATAGGAAGTAAAAGATGATTCCGCTTAGGAATGCGATTGGGATTTTTTTGTCTTGTATTTTATTGGTTGATGGTAGCAGTGCGGTTCCTCCTAGATAGAGAAAAATACCCGCTGTTATGGCAATTGGTACGGCAATAAATTGTTCGCTTATTTCGGTGTAATGGGCTAATAAAATGGACACTCCTGCTCCCAGCCACATACATATTCCTTGCGCAATTAGATGAATCGTCGTCTTTTTTCGATCTCGAGAAATGGCAAGGACGGACGAAGAGTAGGAGAGTCCTTCTGGGATTTTATGAAATATTAATGCGAAGGAAACAACGATTCCTAAATTTACACTGATCGCATAGCTTACCCCGAGCGATAATCCTTCGAAGAAGTTATGCAGGGACATGCCGACTGATAATCCAATCATGGAGCTGCTTTCTTTATCCTTTTTCCAAATACTTGAAACAAAAGTGATGAAGTACATAATAATAAAACCCAGCAAAATATAAATACTGCTATTCTTTAATTCCTCTTGCGTATCCGGAATTAAATCAAGAATGGCAATGGCCAAAAGCAGCCCGGCACTCCAAGCCGTTAAGGCGAGAACACTCGTTTGTGACCAGTTTGCTTTTATTAGAATAATCATACCGCCAAGTATATAGGCAATAGATGAAATGAGCACTACAAGAAAAAGAATACTATTCATCGACATTCCCCCATATTTAGTCCATTTGTTGATATGGTATGAGGAGACCTTTACCATTAGAATGATGAAAACTAATATTTATAACATATAAAATTCCCATGCATCTCTGAAATATTGGATTAATGTTTCATTTTTTCGCCTCCCTCTATTAAAAATGTTATAATAATGTTTATATGGAACTAATTATGAAAAGGGGGATGTATTATGCTTATTTCCCACAATGGAAATCAACCGCGTATTCATGAAAGCGTTTTTATCGCACCTGGGGCGTATTTAATTGGGGATGTAAAGGTAGGAAAGAACTCAACCATTTGGTTTAATGCTGTTCTGCGCGCAGATGAAGACTCTATCACAATCGGAGATAAATGCAGCATTCAAGATAACTCTACGATCCACCTATTCGAAGGCTCCCCGGTAGTCATTGAAGATGAAGTGACAGTAGGACATAATGTTATTCTGCATGGCTGTAGAATCGGAAAACGTTCAATTATTGGGATGGGCTCTACTATTCTAGATGGAGTCGAAATCGGTGAAGAATGTATTATTGGTGCCAATACACTCATTCCATCCGGAAAGAAGATTCCTCCCCGTTCCCTTGTTATGGGATCGCCTGGAAAAGTAGTACGTGAAATCCAAGATAAAGATCTGGAGTTAATTCAACTATCCATCGATACGTATGTACAAAAAGGATATGAATTTAAGGAAATTCTTGATAAATAAAAAAATCCTGGGAGCATGACTCCCAGGATTTTTCACTGATTAATGGATGATTCTGAATTAGGCTTATCCCTTGACTGTTTATGGCCCTAAAAAAAGGATGAATCTTCCATAAAGAGTTCTACTACTCTATAATCATCACGGAAGAAACAACACTTGCCGCCTTCTTTTCGTTTTGAAATAAGTCTGCAAGAACATAAGCGACCTTTCTTCCCATCCTTTCAACCCTGGCTGCAACCGTCACCTCTCCCATGAGGACAGGTCTATGAAAAGTCGTGTGCAAATCGATTGAGGTAAAGCTTTGTTCACCACTTAATTTAGTAGCCATTGCGTACGCCATCATAATATCAGCGGCAGATGAAACGAATCCCCCCATGGCCACACCTATTCCATTCATGAACTTTTCATCCACTTTCCAAATCCCGCGCGCCATTCCATCATGAGCATCAGTCACTTCAATTTGTAATGTTATATCACATTGGGGAGGATGTTCCTCATGCGCAATAACCTTCAAAAGGTCCACACCTTTTTTTATTCCTGCCAAAATAAATCCTCCTTTCGTTGTTAGTTATCTTCTAAACTACTTATTGAAAAGTCGTAAGCGATCTTCCATTACAGCTTGTGCATCCTTCATCATTCTGTCAAATAGTTCCTGCACTGACGGAATATCTTCAATAAGCCCGGCAACTTGACCGCTATTCATAAAGCCATTTTTACCGTCACCGCTTAATGCACCAATAAGATGAAAATCTTCGGAGGTCATAAGACGATAGTCCCCTTCTGACAAACCTTCCTGTTCTAAATCGATAATTTGTTTTGCATAAGGTGATTTTAACACCCGCCTTACCTGTCCAAGCGACCGACCCAAAATAACAGTTTCATTGTCATCTGCCTTAATAAGTCTCTCTTTATAGTTTGCATGAAAAGGAGCTTCCTTTGTAGCAATCAAACGTGTCCCAAGCTGCACTCCTGACGCTCCCAACATCAATGCTGCCGCTAAACCCTGTCCATCGCCAATTCCCCCTGCAGCCAAAACTGGAATGGAAACATGTTTACAGATTTGCGGAATGAGCGTAAACGTTGTCAGCTCCAAATTGGAATTAATTCCTGCTGCTTCAAAGCCTTCGGCAACCAGGACATCGGCGCCGGCCTGTTCTGCCTTTTGCGCATGTTTGACGGCGGCGACGATGACAATTACCTTAATTTCATGCTCATGCAAAAGAGCAATATAGGGTGTTGGATTACCAGCAGACAATGACACAACAGGGATTTTATGTTTAATCACCAGTTGAATTAATTCTTCCGTATAGGGACTAACATTAATTGGTATATTGATAGCAAATGGTTGATCCGTCTTTTCCTTTGTTTCCAAGATAATCGCTTCGACTTGCTCCGGGGTCATGGTTCCACACCCGATGGTCCCAAGCCCTCCAGCATTTGATACAGCGGCTGTAAGCTGTGAATTGCTTATATTCCCCATTCCGCCCTGGATAATCGGATATTTTATGGATAGCACTTCATTAATATATTTCACTCGTAATCCTCCCTCTTATAAAGGAAATTCACCGGTTCAATTTACAACAAAACAGCTCTTCCTCCGGAAGTGAAAAAAGCTGCTTTGCTGCTTACTGAATCATATACGGATGCTGTTTGGCATCATAGGAGACATCTTTTTTGCAAAGGTCATTGTTTTCTTGAAAAATACTTTCGAAAAAGCGGCTCGCTGGTTCAGCAAGAACTTGATAATATTGGTTGAATAATGTAGCGGCAAGAGTTCCATTCCAATTTTCAGGCAGCAGTTCTTTCGGAAGACCTGGATCAATAAATAAAAATTTACGGTATTCATGTACAAGCTTTGTCCGTTCGACGAAACAATCGGCATCCGACATTTCTCCACGCTTAATAATCTCCTGATTGGCAATGAACTGCTTGCTATATTTGATATAAAATTCTTCGTATTTTTCCACGACTTGTTCTAACGGCCAGCTTTTTTCCACAAGAGAATGGTTGTCTTTTGGCCCGATATATTCGGAAACGAAAAAGTCGACATACTCACTGATGTCATATTTTTCAATGAGGAGTTTAACCTCTTTCTCTAAATTATTAGGAGAGATCCAGCAGGCATTTGAAAAGCTGCCAAAGCCGCTCCACAATAACTCCTGACGCAGTTCATCGCGAATATGTCTTTTTTCCTCTGGAATGGTATACATAAGAACCCGCCATTTCCCATCCCATTCACCGGGATTAAGCTTAAAAATGCGATTCCCTGCTTCTTCTATACGGCTTATCCCCTGGTCAGTCAAAAAATAATAGCTGCGATTTTCCCGCTTTTCAGATTGAAGCCATCCCTGCTTCATCATGCGGGAGACAGCTACCCGAGCGGCCTGGTCATTATGACCGAATTCCTTTAACAGACGGATTAAACTACCAATCCAAATTTTATTTCCATAATGATGAATATAATCGCCATATATTGTAAAAATCATAGAGCGTGTATTTTCACCCAAGATCTTCACCCCCATTTCATCTTTATATCACAAATTTTATACGAGCGTTAACATTATTTATTTATCCCCAATAACTATTTCCCTAAAAACCGCGGAGCTCTTTTTTCACTGAAGGCATTTAAAGCTTCGATGCGATCTTCAGTCGGAATCGTTAGTTCATATGCTTTTGCTTCAATTTCTAGCCCTGTTTGCAAGTCTGTATTAAGACCTCTTGTAATCGCATATTTCGCCTGCCGAATCGCGATAGGTCCATTTCTCATAATTTTTGCAGCAAATTCCTCGCAAGCAGACATTAATTGATTTCGAGGAACCACCTCTAGGACAATGCCTAATTCAAGCGCTTCACCAGCGGACAATTTTTTTGCCGTAAAAATTAATTCTTTTGCCTTTGTCTCGCCAATTAATCTCGGCAATCGCTGGGTTCCACCTGCTCCCGGGATAATTGCCCAACTTGCTTCTGTTAACCCCAACGAGATTCCTTCAGCGGCAATCGCAAAATCGCATGAAAGAAGCCATTCAAAGCCTCCGCCAAGCGCGTAACCATTAACGGCAGCGATGGTTGGCTGCGGAAGCAAGGCAATACTGTTAAACACATCGCGAATGGCTTTCACATTCCTTCTTGTTTCGGTTTCTGTTAATGTTTTTCTTTCCTTTAAATCCGCACCTGCACTAAAGGCCTTTTCTCCGGCACCGGTAAAAATCACAACATGGACATCAGGATTTAGAGAAATGGTATTCACCACTTCTTGAAGCTCAGAAAGTGTCGCATAGTTAAAACAATTTAAAACGTCAGGTCGATTCACTGTAACATAGCCAATCTGATTTTCCACTTTAAAAATCACGTTTATCATTTATCCATTTCGCCCCTTTATTTAGAAAAAATAGCCCTTATTTAGTCTCACTATATAAGGGCTAAAACATTTAATTTTCAATGTTTTCAACAATTGCGGCGATCCCTTGGCCGACGCCGATACACATTGTTGCAAGGCCATATTGAACCTTTTGCTTTTTCATCTCATGTACAAGCGTTGTCAAGATACGAGCACCACTTGCTCCTAGTGGATGTCCAAAAGCAATGGCACCACCATTGACATTTACTTTCTGTTCATCAAGCTTCAGCTGTCTCATACATTCGATGGATTGAGATGCAAAAGCTTCGTTTAATTCCACTAAACCGATCTCATCGATGGATAGATTCGCTCTTGTGAGTGCTTTCCTTGATGCATAGATAGGTCCAAGCCCCATTACGGATGGTTCAAGACCTGCGACTGCACCCACCACATATTTTGCAAGCGGTTTTAATCCCAATTCCTTCGCTTTTTCTGTACTCATTAATAATAAGGCAGAGGCGCCATCATTCACGCCGGATGCGTTTCCTGCTGTAACCGTTCCGCTCTCGAAAATTGGCTTTAGCTTTCCTAACTTCTCCAAAGAAGTATCTAGACGTGGATGCTCGTCCTCGGCAACCACTACCTCATTCCCTTTCCGGTCTTTAAAGTAAACGGGAACAATTTCATTGGCAAAACGTTCGTTTTCCATGGCCGCTTTTGCTTTTAGTTGGCTTCGAAGGGCAAATTCATCTTGTTCTTCCCGGGTGATTGAACAGCGCTTCGCCACGTTTTCCGCCGTTTGCGGCATCGATTCGGCCCCGTACATTTCTTCTAATTTTTTATTTGTAAAGCGCCAGCCAATCGTCGTATCCTGAAGTTCCATGGAACCTCTCGGAAAATCAACCTCAGGTTTACCCATCACATAAGGGGCACGAGTCATGCTCTCCGTTCCGCCGGCAATATAAATATCTCCTTCGCCTACCGCAATCGATCTTGCCGCATAAAGTACGGCATCCAAACCGGAACCGCATAGCCGGTTAATCGTTGTTCCCCCTACGGAAATCGGCAGACCGGCAAGCAGGGCGGACATCCTGGCTACATTGCGATTGTCTTCCCCTGCTTGATTGGCATTGCCAAAAATGACATCCTCAATTTGATCAGCAGGAAGAGTGGGATTTCGCTCAAGAAGAGCTTTGATCACGATCGCGCCTAAATCATCTGGGCGGACACTTTTTAAAGCCCCTTTGTATTTTCCAATCGGCGTTCTAACGGCGTCGACAATTACGACTTCTCTCATTTCTTCACCAACTCTTCTTTTTTCGTATAATCATAAACACCTTTACCTGTTTTACGGCCCAATCGCCCTGCAGCTACATATTGTTCGAGCAATGGTGCCGGACGGTATTTTTCACCTAATTTTTCATGCAGGTATTTTAGGTTATTTAAGCGGGCATCAAGTCCGACAAGGTCTACCAATTCAAATGGACCCATTGGGTAATTCAATCCGAGTTTAATCGCTTTATCAATGTCCTCTGGAGTCCCTAGTCCTTCTTGCAGCATATAAAATGCCTCATTTCCGACCAGACAGCTGATTCGGCTTGTGACAAAACCCGGGAATTCATTAATGACAACCGTTTCTTTTCCCATTTGTTCAGCCACTTTTTTAATCGTCTCTGCTGTTTCATCACTCGTCTCAAGACCACGGACGATTTCCACAAGCGGCATTCTGTGAACCGGATTAAAAAAGTGCATGGCAATAGTCCGATCTGCACGTTTTCCGTATGATGCAATTTCAGTCGGACTCATTGTGGAAGTATTTGTTGCAAAAAGGCATTTTTCCGGTGCGAATTGTTCCATCGTTTCAAATACTTGTTTTTTGATTTCCGCTTTTTCAGGTACGGCTTCAATAATCAAGTCGGCTAAAGAACAAGCCTGCGGCAGGTCACTGTCATAGTTTAGATTCGCTTTTGCCAGTTGCTCCTGTTCAGCAGAGATTTTTTCTCGTTCGCGTCCTTTGGCAAAAATTGAATTTAGTTCACCTTCGGCACTTTTAAGCGCATTTTCATTCACATCCACCAATGTAACGGAAAATCCTCCAAGTGCCCCCACATAGGCAATTCCTCTGCCCATTACACCAGAACCAACAACAACGATGTTTTTCATCAGCTATCTCTCCTTTTTCCGATTAAAGAAGTACGAATGAGACCAAGAAAGTCTCATTCGTACGTGTAGGATATTAAACACCTAGTGGATTTAATGGACGACTTCCAAAGTAAGAAATAATACTCTTTGTTTCGGTATAAAGGTCAAGTGTTTCAATGCAAAGCTCACGACCGAAACCAGATTGCTTATATCCGCCAAATGGTGTTCCAGGGAATGCTGAGAATGGGCAGTTCACCATCACAATGCCTGCTTCGATTTGCTTCGCCACACGAGTTGCACGTGCTCCGTCCTTTGACCAAACCGCTGATCCTAATCCGAATTCTGTATCATTGGCAAGCTTAATCGCTTCTTTTTCATCCTTAAATTTCATGACAACAACCACTGGACCAAAGATTTCTTCTTTTACAACGGTCATGTCATGATTAACGTTAGCAATGACAGTCGGCTCGTACCAGAATCCACCTTCATAACCTTCAACAGTAGCTGGCTTACCTCCTACTAAAATTTCTGCTCCCTCTTCAATAGCTGATTTTACATAGCCGTCGATGACATTTAACTGATCTTGGTCAATGATTGCACCAACATGTGTTCCTTTATCAAACGGATTCGCAAGAACCAATTTCTTTGTTTTCTCAACGAATTTAGTTACGAATTCATCATAGATATCTTCTTGGACATATAAACGGGACCGTGCTTCACAAGATTGGCCAGAGTTATAGAAAATGCCGAATAGAGATCCATCAACGGCTGCATCGAGATCTGCATCTTCAAACACGATGTTAGGAGATTTACCTCCCAATTCTAGAGTGACACGTTTTAATGTTTCGGAAGCTTTTGCCATGATATCTTTACCGATTGGCGTCGAACCAGTGAAAGCGACTTTATTTACTTTCGGATGTTCTACTAAGTAATTTCCTACCTCAGAGCCTGATCCTGGAACAATGTTCACAACACCGGCAGGGACACCAGCCTCTAAACAGATTTCACCTAAAATAATCGCAGTAAGCGGGGTTAAGCTGGCTGGTTTCACGACAACTGAGCAACCAACGGCAATTGCCGGAGCAATTTTCCATGCCGCCATCATCAATGGATAGTTCCAAGGAATGATTTGCGCACAAACACCAACAGGCTCTTTTTCAGTAAAATTATGAAATTGACCAGGCATATTGTTCACAACACCGCGGTGGGCAACGATTGCAGCTGCATAAAATTCAAAATCCTCAATGGCTTGTGATACTTGACCTTGGGCTGCGGCCAATGATTTACCGGTATCTAAAATCTCTAATTCTACTAACTCATTAAAACGTGAACGCATAATGGAAGCGATTTTATTCAAAACTTGTGAACGGCGGTTAATCGGATATTTACGCCATTTTCCATGATCAAATGCTTCACGAGCTGCCAATACTGCTTTTTCTGCATCCTCTTTTGAAGCTTTTGCCACTTCTGCAAGGAGTTCACCTGTTGCAGGATTATAGGTTTTAATGGTTTTACCGTTTGAGCTCTCTACTTTTTCTCCGTTAATAATTAAATGGTAGTAATCTCTTTTTAATGAAGTTGCTTCGGTAGTTTGTACTGTTGTCATTAGAATTTCCTCCTCTTATTTACCGATAAAAATAGGTTTTCTTTTTTCCATAAATGCTTGCACACCTTCACGGTGGTCTTTTGTTTGGCCAGCGATTCTTTGAGCCTGGGCTTCTTCTTCTAAATAGTCAGTAAAGGTTTGTTCCCCTGCTGCTTTAATGGTCCGTTTAATTAAACCAACTGCTTTAGTAGGTAAGGCAGCAATTCGCTCTGCAAATTGGTTAACTTCAGTATCCCAGTTATCCGAGGAAACCACTTTGGTGGCGAGCCCCATGGCCAATGCTTGATCAGCTGGGATTTTATCACCTAAAATCGATATTTCTAATGCTTTTGCTTCTCCTACTAACCTAGTAAGAAAATAACTGTTTCCTGAATCAGGGATTAAACCAACGTGGATAAAGGCATTTAAAAAGGTGGCACGGTCTGATAAAAGACGAAAATCACAGGCAAGCGCGAGGCTGAAGCCTGCACCGGCAGCAATTCCATTGACCGCCGCAATAATCGGTTTTTCACATTGATAAATTTGCTTGATCATCGGCCCGTATTTCTCTCTTAATACTTGCCCGTGATCCATATTCTCATCCACTTCAGACAGGTCTTGCCCAGAACAAAAACCTCGTCCCTCCCCGCTAAGAACGATACAGCGGACTTCTTCATCAGATGATGCAGCTTTCATTGCATGAGTGATTTCTTTATTCATTTTGGCCACGAAAGCATTTAATGTTGTGGGCCTATTTAACGTAATCCGGGCTATGCCGTTTGCGACAGAATACAAAATCATTTCATACATATGGTTATCTCCCTTTAAATTCCGGCTTCCGTTTTTCGATAAAGGCGTTCATACCTTCTTTTTGATCTTCTGAGCCAAACAATAAATAGAAATTTTTACGCTCATATTGCATACCTTCATATAGCATATAATCAACTGCTTTATTCACCGAATCTTTAATTAAACGAATCGAAAGCGGTGCTTGGTTTGCGATTAGTCTGGCCGTTTTCATTGTTTCTTCCATGAGTAATTCAGGAGAAACAACACGATTGATTAGTCCGTGCTGAAGGGCATTTTCTGTTGTAATTCTGGTGCCGCTCCATAGCCATTCTAATGCTTTCGTCCTGCCGACAATTTTTGTTAAACGCTGGGTACCGCCAGCTCCCGGCATAACCCCAAGGTTGACTTCCGGGAATGAAAATTCTGTACCGCTGGCTGCAATGAGTAAGTCACAACAAAGTGCTAACTCAAAACCCCCGCCAAAAACAAAGCCTTTTGCCGCTCCAATGATTGGCTTTTTGATGAACGATAAACGGTCCCAATCCGCAAATTGATTTAATAGCTCCAGACGGACCGGGTCATCCCCTGCCATTTCATCAATATCTGCACCGGCTGAAAACGCACGCCCTTTACCTGTAATCACGATCGCCCTCACTTCTTCATCTCGATCAAAGGCTTCCATCGCATCAACAATTTCACGTACCATTTTTCGGTTTAATGCATTATATTGTGCCGGTCTGTTTAGCTCAATGAGCGCTACCCCGTCCTTTTGTGTTGCTTCAATAAATTCAAACGCTTTCATTAATCGTCTTCCCCAATAACCAAAGTAACAAGCTTGCCGGCAAATTTCATAAGGTCTTTTCCGGAGGCTTTTCCTTCCTCAGAACGCAAGCCGTTTTGCAGGTCCTCATGGCTGTCATAGCGCATTTCGCACATTAAATAATATGGAGCTTCTCCGCCCATTGGCGTTCCTGTAAACTTTGTTACTTTCATTTCACGAAGGCCAGGAATTTTTTCGGTAATCGGTACGTGCACGTTAAAATAATGTTCATCAAATGCAGCCTTATCTTCCGGTTGTTTATATAATGCGATTAATTTTGCCATAATCATTTCTCCTCACATTCTTTTATTTACATTAAAGTTGATATCGGTTTCATTGCTTCGAAAGGGTTTTTACAACTTTTACAATATAGAATACTTCTGCAAGCTGTTGGTCCAAAGATATTGTCCATGGTCACATAGGTGGAACCGCAATACGGGCAGTCAACATGCCACGACCCGTCACTGTCCATTAAACGAGGTGGAGGAGCAATTCCGAACGCCTTTAATCCTTGTCTCCCTTTTTCAGATATACGGTCTGACGTCCAAGGCGGGTTGTTGATAAATTCTACCTCAACCTTTTGTACTTCCTCTATGGCCTTAACAGCCTTTTCGATATTATTCTTTATAATGCCAAGAGCCGGGCAGCCTAGAAAGGTCGGGAGGATTTTAATCTCAACGACACCGTTTTCGGCTATTATTTCCTCTACCATACCCAGGTCGATAATACTCACTGTATCGATTTCAGGATCTTTTACTTCATCCAGTACTTCTAATACCTGCTTTTTCAGTGAAATTACAGACATTTGCATGATCACACCTCTTTTCTATATGTGCATTACCAAGTTGCAGCAGTATCTATTCGATAGACTTCTGAAAGTGTCTCAATCGCCGACACTAAATCTTCTGTATGTTCAAAATTTCGGCCATTGCTTTCTCCATTGACCGGAATTTCTGGAACAGTTAAACCGATCGATTGGAAAACAGGCTCTAAATGCTGTTTCCAGCGCCCGCTAAGGACATCCTCTTTTTCAATTAATCCAGCTGCGATCATTTTTTCCCCATCTGTGCCAAACGAGAAAACATCGGCAAAATCCTTCATGACTTGTTCAATCGCGGCCTGCATTCTTTGTTTTGCTTCTTCTGTTGAACTTAAAAGCTGAACAAACCAAGTTTTCCAATGGAGTAAATGATAGTAGAGTTCCATATTTACCTTGATTGCAACTTTTGCCAGCGGCTCATAGGAGCTGTTTTTCAAAGAGTCAATCTTTACTTTCTTCGCTGCGGTGTAAAAATAATTCCGAACGACAGCGTAGGCCCAGTCATATTTAGGAACCTCCATATAATAGCCCTCACCATTAGGTCTTTCTACTAAAATACTATTTCTTCTTTCAGTAGCTGGCCGCAGGTGGGCTAATGCATCCGCATGACCGATCCCGATTTCTTCTAATAATTGATAAAACATTGCGGCATGGCCCATGCTGTCCTGGCTGATGGAGGAAGAAGCCACATCCTCTTCGATATGCGGTGCCAGTCCAAGCCATTCAGAACCCCGGTAGGAGTAAAAGAAGTCATCGTCTGCAAGCTGAAATAATAAATTGACAACTGCATCCTTTAATTCAGGAGTTATCGTTACGTTTTGTTCAGTCATTTTCCTTACCTCCTGCCCAAGAAAGGATTTCTTTTTCATCGAGCATTTGTTGTTCATAATGCCGCCATTTTTTCTTTAAGTAGCCATAGCCTTTCGTTGTACGGTAATCCTTATTATCTATTCGTTGCAACGTAACCTTTTCTTCCTTGGTTAATCCGCGAATATGTTCACGATTCACTACCCATATATCAGCAACCGGATCCCGGCGCATAAAGTTTTCTTGAGCCATTACCATCGCCATTTCAGCATTTGGTGCCAACAAACTGAATTGGTGCTGAAAGGGTGAAGAAGGTGTCCGCTTGCTGAAAACTTCAAATTCCTGATAAAATGTTTTCTTTTGCTCCATTTTTCCCTTCCCCTTCCCTTAATTCACTGCCGCACTTAAGGCATCGCGCACCCATGCGTTGTTTTCATAAGAAACTCTCCGCAAGTTCAAGCGTGCTTGTGAGCGCGGGCCATTGTTTTTAATAATTTGCTTAAATTTATTCCAATCAGGCTGAAGGTAAACCCAAAGCTGCTGCTCTTCATCAAAATGAAGAGTTGGATCCGGAATCGTTAAGCCTAAGGATAAAATTCGCGGAATGTACTTCGTAAAGAAACTTTGTCGTAATTCTTCATTTGTACTTGTGCGGATTCGATACTTAATCGTTACATCCTGTTTACTTGTACCCGTTGTCGTACTGCTTGCCGGTCCAAAAAACATCAGAAGCGCTTCCCACCAGTCATTTAATGACTCCTGAATCATTTGTTTTTGTTTCTCTGTTCCTTCCGCAAGCGCCATGATAATCGCTTCCCCATGCTGTGCATGGAACACTTCCTCTGCGCAAATGCGTTGCAATGCTCTTGCATATGGACCGTAAGATGCACCCAGCATGTTTGTTTGAGTGATGATGGCAGCACCATCAACCAGCCAGCCTATCATTCCTGCGTCAGCCCAGGTTTTGGTTGCCATATGGAAGACATTATGAAACTTTAAATCTCCAGTAAAGAGATCCTGCATTAGATCGCCGCGATCTTTTCCATATGGTTTCAATAAGTCCTCTGCGACGCGAAGAAGCAGCTGTCCATGCCCCATTTCATCCTGAACTTTAGCCATAATTCCTAATTTCCTTCTTAGTGAAGGTGCTTTTGGGACCCATTCCTTTTCAGGCAGTGCACCCATAATTTCACTGATTCCGTGCTGTGAAATTAATTTTATCAGTGCGATCCGGTATTCTTCCGGCATCCAGTCGTCCGCTTCAATTTTATCCCCTGCTTCAATTCGAGCAACAAATTTTTCTAATTCTTCCTGTTCCGTTAAATCTCTTTCGAGGATGCTCACATCAATACCACCTTCCGTATATAACGTTTATCTAACGTTATTATATTTTACTGTTATATTAATTGCAAGAATATTTTCTATAGTCACTGTTTAAATAGTGCATTCACAGCAAATCACCTATGCTTACAATCCGTCATTGAACAAAATGGAATGGACAGCATAGGTGAATCCGCTTTCATTTTATCTACTAATCTCTTTCTTAAACGACTGGTACGGGATTCCTTTTATCTACAACTCTCTTTGCTTTTCCATCCGAACGTGGAAGGCTTCCAGGTTTATTGATAATCGTATCCATGGTCACTAAACAGCTTGATTTCATTTGGTGCTGAATATTCCGTTTTATTTTTTGAATGTCAGCATGCCCTAAATCTTCTCCAACTTCTTGATAAAGCTGCTTTTCTATTTCAACATGGAGTTCCACACTGTCTAAACTTCCTTTTTTAATCAAGTGAATTTGGTAGTTTGGCACAAGTCCCTCAATTTGCAAGAGAGCTCGCTCAATCTCGGAAGGAAAAACGTTTACACCACGGATAATCAGCATGTCATCTGTTCGTCCTTTTAAGCGGGACATACGCGTGTGTGTTCTGCCGCATTTACATTTTTCACGCGTAATGGAAGCTATATCCCCTGTACGGTACCGGATAATTGGCAGCGCTTCCTTTGTTAAGCTCGTAAATACAAGCTCGCCATCTTGACCATCTTCAACCGGTTCCATTGATTCAGGATTAATGACCTCTACCACAAAGTGGTCGTCGGCAATATGCAAACCATCTTGAGCCTCAATGCACTCAATGGCTACCCCTGGACCCATTACTTCACTCAAACCATAAATATCAATTGCTTTTATATCCAACTTTTTCTCAAGCGTAGCCCGCATCTCCTCTGTCCATGGCTCAGCACCAAAAATACCATATTCAAGACTTGTTTCACGCGGGTCCATCCCCATATGCTCCATGTTTTCAACAATATTTAAAATATAGGAAGGTGTTCCACAAATTCCTCTTGGTTTAAAATCATTAATAATCGTTATTTGTCTTTCGGTATTACCACCTGAAATCGGAACCGTTGCTGCTCCAAGTTCTTCCGCACCATAATGAATGCCAAGCCCGCCAGTAAAAAGACCATATCCATAAGCATTATGAAGAATATCTGATTTTCTGCCCCCGGCTGTTACAATAGCACGTGCAACAATCGAAGCCCAATTGTTAATATCATTTTTGGTATAGCCAACAACTGTCGGTTTACCGCTCGTTCCAGATGATCCATGGATTCGATTTACTTCGTCCATCGGAACGGCAAATAATCCAAATGGATATTGATCACGCAAATCTTTTTTCTTTGTAAATGGAAGCTTTTTGAGGTCCTCCAACGATCGAATATTCTCTGGTTTGATTCCTAATTCATCGAATTTTGCTTTGTAAAAAGGAACATTTTCATAAACCCTTTTTACCGTCTGTTGAAGACGCACTACTTGTAGCGCTTCCAATTCTTTACGGTCCATCGTTTCAATTTCCGGATTGTACATATTCTTTAATCCCCCTTACTATTTTCATAAATAGAATTGAGCCTCAGATAATAACACAAAAAATACGGAAGTTAAATTTAATGTAACATATAATTAGATTAATCCCTTATTTTCACCGTGTCAATAATAATAACTGAAAATTTTAATTATGAAGAGTCATCTTTTATTTCAATTGTTTTCCTTTGAAATAAAGGAATTTTTCAATGAAACTGCTCATAAAAATATATTTTCGACCTTTTTTAAAATTGATGATAAAAAGGGAAAATATAATATTTCATTTATAATATATAACGTTAAGATAATGTTTTATTAATAACATTCGACAAGGGATATTAGTATTTAAATGCAAAAAAATGATATGAGCCATTATGGCCCATATCATTTTTTAATAGTCTACTAACCTATTTTATTCTCTTTTACGATCATGGTATCTTTTTTATCCACCTTTTTAAACTTAAAGATGGAGATCAAAAATAGCACCGCTAAAACAATGAGACAAGTAATAATACTCACTCGATTCTGTTGATCAAACAAAAATATTACTGTTATGATGCTTAACGTAATGACTGTAATCGCAGTTACATATGGGAAGCCCCACAATTTAAAGCTTGGCTGTTTCGGATAGGAATTGCGAAGTTTTAAATGGGCAAGACAAATACCAATCCAGACCAATGATACGACAAAACCCGGAACGGCCATTAAGATAGTAAATACCTTATCCTGCGCAACGAAGGCAATCATCGAGCCGCCGACTAATACAACTGCAGTTAATATTAAACTATACAACGGAACACCCTTTTTTGATACAAAAGAGAAAGGCTTTGGTGCTTCCCCTTCAACCGCCAGGGAATGCAGCATCCGTGTACAACCATATATACCCGAGTTGGCTGCAGATAAAACCGCTGTAATTAAAATAAAGTTCATAAGGTGTGCAGCCCCCTTCAGGCCGACCATGGATAACACTTGGACAAACGGACTCGCATGACTGCTGCCAATTTCATTCCAAGGAATTAAACCGCAGATAACCAGAATTGGAAGCGTGTAAAACAAAATAATTCTCCAAACAAAACTTTTAATTACCTTAGGTAAAATCCGTTCCGCATCTTTTACTTCTGTTACGGTTAATCCTATTAATTCCGATCCTCCATATGAGAACATCACAATTAACAGCGCCGAAAAGATTGACATCCACCCTTTCGGGAAAAAACCGCCATGCCCTGTAAAATTATGCAAATAGTTGGATTGATTGCTCGGGATGACTCCAAATAAAATACCTGCACCTAATACGATAAATACGATAATCATAGTGATTTTGATTCCTGCAAACCAAAATTCAAATTCGCCATAATTTTTAACATTCATCATATTAATTCCGATAACTAAAGCAGCACAGCCCAAACTTAATTCCCAAAGTGGAATGGATGGAAACCAGTATTGCAGGAAGCTCCCTGCCACGACAATTTCGATGACACATACGGCCAGCCACATGAAACAATACATCCAGCCGATAACAAAGGAAGCGCGCTTCCCAAATGCTTTCTGAACAAAGCCTTTCATATTGGTGTTCGGATAGACGATGGCCATTTCTGCGATCGCTCCCATAACAACAAGAAGTAATAGACCTGCGAACACATATGTGAGGATAACTCCAGGTCCTGCTAATGATACGGTTTCAGCACTTCCTTTAAAAATCCCTGTCCCTATTGCCCCACCCATTGCCATCAAACTTATATGCCTCGGCAACAGCTTCTTTTGCAATGATGCTTCTTTCATTAAGTAGACCTCCTAAACTCTATTATTCAATATACGAGTACGTCAATTAATGGATTTTAAGTTTACTATGCGAGTTCTATTGGCCACAGTTTAGGGTTTTCAATCAATTGTTTAAAGCGGTTCGTAAAGGCTACTGCTGTGGCACCGTCTGCAACACGGTGGTCAAACGCCATCGACATGGTCATGATGGAGCGAATCGCAATCTCATCGTTTTCCATAACAACTGGCATTTTTTTCGTCTTATGGAAGGCAATTAACCCTGTTTCCGGATGATTAATAATCGGAGTTGCTCCAATGCTACCTAATGGACCAACGTTACTGATGGTAAATGTGCCGCCTTTCATATCCGACGTTGTCAGCTTGTTCTCTTGCGCTTTTTTGGTTAACTCTTTAAGTTTATCATGAATTTGGCGGACAGTTAATTGATCCGCATGATGAATGACAGGGACAATTAAACCATCTTCTGTATCAGTAGCAATACCAATGTTATATTCTTTCTCCAAACGTATTACTTCATTTTCTTCATCAAGCTTGGCATTGAAAACAGGGAATTGTTTTAATGCTACCGCAATCGCTTTAATAAAGAAGGCGACAGCCGATACATTGATATTCATTTCTTTTAAATCGTTGCGATAAGCAAGAAGCTCAGTTAAATCTGCCTCTTCGAAATGTGTCACATGAGGAATTGTATAAAGTGACTGGGTCATTTTCTTTGCAATTTGCTTCCGACGTCCTCTAAACGGAATCACTTCTGCTCTTGTTTCATTTGTGCTCAGAACTTCCTGCTTTTGAATCTCTAGTTTAGGTTCTGTTTTTGTTTCGGTCACTTCTAAGGAAGTCGCTGCTATTTTCTTAGGAGATTGGATCTCATCACGTTGTTTAACAAAGTTGTATATATCTTCCACTGTGATGCGCCCAAATGTGCCAGTTCCTGTAATTTCATTAATATCTACTTGAAATTCCCGTGCAATTTTTCTTGTGTAAGGCGCAGCTATGATGAATTTTTTTTCTCCTTTTTGCTCGGTCACAGCTGTTTGCTTCGATTGTGATTGTAACGCTTCTGTATTTTTAGAACCTGCTTCCTTCGGTTTCTTTTCTGTTTCTACCACTTTTGCTCCTTCTGTTTCAAGAACAAGAAGAGTGGTACCAACAGAGACTGTTTTACCAAGATTCACAACAATTTCCTTTACTTTCCCTGAGGCAGGTGAAGGAAGCTCTGCCACCATTTTATCTGTTTGTACCTCTAGAAGAGGCTGGTCCACCTTGACCGAATCCCCCACTTGGACGAAATAATGAATAATTTCTGCCTCTGTCATGCCTTCACCAATATCATGAAGTTTTACTTCAACCAATGTTTTCCCCTCCTAAAAATGCACAACTTTTTCGATTGCGTTGAATACCCGTTTTGGTGTAGGTAAATAATGTTCTTCCAGTGCAAATAAAGGTACTGGTACATCAAAACCTGTCACGCGCTCAATCGGAGATTTCATATACAAAAATGATGTATCATTTATGACTGAAACAATATCATTCCCCACTCCGCCTGTTGCATGGGCTTCATGAACAATAACCGCACGCCCTGTTTTTTGAACAGATTCTGCAATAATGTCCTTATCAAGTGGATAAAGAGTCCTCAAATCAATGACATCACAGCTGATTCCGTATTTTTCAGCCTGTTCTGCTGCTTTCATGGCTACTGGTACCATCGCACCCCATGCAAAAACAGAAACGTCATCTCCTTCTTTGAGCTTTTTCCCTTTTCCGATTTCAACGATATACTTTCCTTCTGGAACCGCTTCACGGTTAGCGCGGTAGATTCTCATAGACTCTAAAAATAAGACCGGATCCGGATCTTCGATAGCTGCGATAATTAGACCTTTTGCATCGTAGGGAGATGAAGGGCAAACAACTTTTATTCCGGGCATATGCGTAAACAATGCTTCCACACTGTCAGAATGAACTTCCGGAGCACGGATGCCTGCACCGTATGGAGCACGGATGACCATTGGAACTGTATAGCTTCCCATCGTACGCATACGAATGCGGGATACATGTGTCATGATTTGCTCATACGCTGGATAAATAAAACCAAGAAACTGCATCTCCGCTACGGGTTTGAATCCATTAACAGCCATTCCGATAGAGGTTCCGATAATTCCTGCTTCGCTCAGTGGGGTATCAATAACGCGGTCTGCCCCAAATTTTTCTTGCAAACCCTCGGTAGCACGGAATACACCACCGTTTTTGCCGATATCTTCACCAAGCAAAAGAACTCGCTCATCCTCTTTTAACATCGTGCGCAGCCCATCTGTTACGGCTTGAACGAGTGTCAACTCGTTAATTTTTGCAGTTTGGCTGTCTTCCGGTCTGTTTACACTTAAAATCATTAAGCGTCCCTCCCGATCAATTGAAAATATTCTTCTTTTTGTTTCGCAATCGTCCAAGTCGGCTTTTCAAATACATTGTCGAATAAATCATTGATATCTGGTTTTGGGTAGCTTTCCATATCTTTTACAGCATGTTCTACTTCGGTTTGTGTTTCATCTTTGACCTTCATCGCCCAATCTTCATCCCAGAAGTTGTTTGCTTTCATAAAGCGTTCTACACGTAGAAGTGGATCTCGATTTTCTCGCATTGTGTCACTTTGGGATTGGTCGCGATATTTAGTTGGATCATCTGCCGTTGTATGAGCACCATATCTCCAAGTCATGGCTTCAATTAAAGTTGGGCCTTCTCCTTTACGGGCACGGTCAAGCCCTTCCATCGTTTGGAAATACACAGCAAAAATATCGTTCCCATCAACACGGACACCCGGCATATCATAAGCGAGCGCTTTTTGAGCAATCGTTTTGGAATTCATTTGTTTTTCAATCGGCACTGAAATCGCAAAGCCATTATTTTGATTAAAGAAGATCACCGGGGCTTTGAACACACTGGCAAAATTCAATCCTTCATGAAAATCGCCCTCTGAAGTGGCACCATCTCCAAAATAGGCGATTGCTGCATTTTTCGTTCCTTTTCTTTTTTCCGCCATAGCTGCCCCTGCTGCATGCGGGATTTGTGTTGCAATGGGAACGGCAGGAGGGAAAATCTTTTTCCCTTCTTCCGGAACGCATCCCTCCACACGCCCATTCCAATATAAATACGTACGGGCCATTCTGGCACCAAACGTTAACGTTGCACCATGGTCACGATAGGTAGGAAAAATCCAGTCATCTTTTTCAAGCGCCAGTGCACTTCCCACTTGAGAAGCTTCCTGCCCCTCAAAGGGAGCATAGGTTCCAAGTCTTCCTTGACGCTGCAAACTAATGGCTTTTCGATCAAAGGTACGAATGCGAACCATATTATAGTAGAATTTTTTCACAAGATCTTCAGTTATCTTATCTTTGTAATCTTCATTGATTAATTGGCCGTTTTCATCAACAATTTGAAATATTGGAAATTCTGTTAACATGTCATCACCTCATAAACAGAAATTATTATTTACGAATATCCCATTTAGGACGTTTGGTATGAGTGAAAAAGCTATTACGTTTTTTTCGGTCTTCCATTCGTTTTTCACATAGTCTGTTTGCCGCTTGAATGGTCGTGATATCATCCAACTCCGCCTGTCTGTATACTTCCAATAACGATGTGTAAATAGATTTTGTTTTCGATAACACACGCTCTTTATTGTAGCCATACAGTTCATCTGCTACTTGAATGAGGCCGCCACCATTAACAATGTAATCCGGTGCATATAAAATTCCTTTTTGTTTCAGTACTTCTCCGTGCTTTTCAGTTAGAAGCTGATTGTTTGCCGAACCAGCCACTGCTTTTACTTTTAACATATCGATCGTTTCATCATTAATAATTCCGCCAAAAGCACAAGGGACAAATACATCTGCTTCTGCAGAATACACATCATTTCCACTTACGAAACGAGCCATGCTTCCTAATTGTTTTGCACGATCTTGTATGGCTTTAACAGCTTCTTCGTTAATATCACTTACGTATAAATCGGCGCCCGATTCTAGCAATTGTTCGGCTACTTTGAACCCTACTTTTCCTAGGCCTTGGATCGTGAAGGACTTTCCGGAAAGATCATCTGTGCCAAAAACGACTTTATTCGTTGCTTTTAAACCATAAATGACTCCAAGCGCCGTCGGAATGGATGAATCACCGCCGCCTCCGAATGCTTCAGGAATTCCAACAATGCAATTTGTCTCTTTTGAGGCATGGATAAAGTCATCCATGGAAGTACCCATATCTGTTCCTGTGTAAAAACGTCCGTTTAAAGAATCAACAAACTGGCCGAAAGCTCTAAACATAGCCGGTGTTTTATCCTTTGAAGGATCACCGAAGATCACCGCTTTTCCCCCACCGAAATCAACATCGGCAGCGGCACATTTATATGTCATCCCTTTTGACAAACGCAGTACATCCTCCAATGCTTCATCCATTGAACGATACGGCCGCATACGACAGCCTCCCAATGCAGGTCCGAGTGTTGTATTATGGATTGCGATAATCGCTTTCAATCCTGTTGACGGGTCATTGCAAAAAATAATTTGCTCATGTTCATGCATTTTTTCAATAACAGATTCAGTTGGTTGTACAGAATGTTCTAACACGTTCATTTCATTACCTCCATTAGCACTGTGATTATAGTAGAAAACATTTTAAAAAAAAGAGTAAAAACAATGTCTATTCCGGTTTTAATGATGAAGGAGTTACTTCTCTACGGCTGGTTTTACTCCTTTTTCTCGCATGACCGTTTCTAAGTACCGGGCTTTTTCATTTTGGTAGCGATTACATTTTTAGTCACCCGAGAATAACCTGGTTTGAATTAAAACATAATCTTCGTATTTGTTGAAAAATTTAAAAGATTTCGTTGCAAATTAATAATAAGATATAATAAAAGCGAAAAACATAACAAAATGTATAAATTTTTGGTGGTAAGCATTCTATTTTGCATAAGTTTTTGGGAATTTAACTCCATTTTTAAAAAGGGGATGATTTTATGGACCAATTGGATATTCGCCTGCTTGAACTTCTTCAAATGGACGGAAGGATGACTTTAAGTGAATTATCGAAGAAATTATCCTTAAGCCGGCCAAGCATTACTGAGCGTTTAAAACGACTTCAAGATAAGGAAATTATTGAAGGATTCAGTGCACGTGTATCCCTTAAAGCAATTGGACGAGATGTAATCGTTTTCATTCAGATAAGTGAACTCAAGATATTATCTTATACTGAATTTGAGAAGTGGATTATGGATGCCCCGGATATCGTAGAATGTCATCGGTTAACCGGCTCTGTAAGCTATTTGCTAAAAGCTGCTGTTACAGGCATGGACCATCTGAGCAAGCTTATTGACCGGCTGACTCCTTACGGAAATGTAAATACATCAATCGTTTTATCATCTCCCGTCTCTTTTCGCTGCATCACCCCGAATGACGTCAAGGAAGAATAATAGTTTACCTGCTTCATAGAGATGAAAAATAGAAAAGCTGCCCCCTAAACATCGTTTTATAAACGACAGAAGGGAGCAGCTTTATTTTTTTTAAAAACTAGGTTTCCTAAAAAAATCCTTTATTCTATTTCTTTTTTTCTACGGTATTCTTTTGGGGTCATTCCATACTTTCCCTTAAAAATCCGATAAAAATAACTGATATTATCGTATCCCACTTGTTCCACTATTTCGGAAATAGGTATACTTGTTCCTTCTAATAGTTCTTTTGCCATTTCAAGCCGTCTTTCTTGGAGCAGCTCTTTAAAGGTAAAAGAAGTGGATTTCTTTATTAATTTACTTAAACCATAATGTGATTGCTTTAGCTTTTCAGCCAAATCATATAGGGAAGCGTCTTTAAAATGCTCCTCTATATATTTAAGTGATTGAACAACCAAAAAGTGATTAACAGAAGCCTCCTCTTTTCTCTCTACCTTTTCAGAATTCTTTATCAACTCAATCATTAGAAGTCCCATATAAAGCTTAATGGTGGATTCCGAAAAAGTGGAAGGATCCATAATTTCACGAATCATCTTACCCATCATATCTTGGATTGTAGTAACTTCAGCTACTTTAAAATAAAGGAATTGCCCACTTTGAGTACTGTTATATAAACTATTTAATAAAAACTCACTTACAATATTTTCGGAGGTTAGGAACGAAAAAATAAAATCAAAAAAAGCTGGACGAATGATTAAATTTATCACAATGTCATCTTTGTCCGAAGCTTTGATTTCATGTTCAATATGCTGATTTAATAGGATCAGCTCCCCTTTTTGTAAAGTAATTGCTTTTCCACCAACTGTTTGCTGTAATTTCCCGTTAAAGACATAATTCACTTCAATATAATCATGTTTATGTAAAGGAAAATCAACAAATCTGGTATGCTGACGAACCATAATCATCTTATCTTTACTCAGAAATTTTTCGCTTTCAATGATAAAATTCTTCTTACTTGTATACAGTTCTTTAGTTACTTGATTTTGATTTTCCAGAATCGCTCTTTCTTCTTCTGTAATCTGCAAAAGCTCATCAAGAATTTTTAGGTTCATTTCATTCACCTTTTTCTTACTTCTTACATTCCTTAGGTTATTAGTGAAATCATATCATAACCACATACAAAAAGGCATGCTCGATATACGAACACGCCGTTTGTACTTAATTAACCTACTATATTAAAACTTGAGAATCCCTAGTCTAGGTACAACGTTAAAAGCATCTGCTAAATCTTGAAGCTGTTGATCGGTAATCGTTTGTTTTTTACCACCTTGTGCACAAACAATGGTATAAACTTGTGCGGCTTTTTCAGCTGTTTCAATTAGGCCAAAGGCTTCGTCCATTGTGGTTCCGGCACCAAATATCCCATGGTGCGGCCATATAACTAGGCGCACGTGTTCCATTTTCTTTGCTGTTGCTTCACCAATTTCATTAGTCCCAGGAATAATCCATGGAATGATGCCGACTCCATCAGGGAAAACAACGATACATTCAGTACACATTTCCCATAGTGTTTTCGTGAAGTCTTCTTCCTTTAAGGTATGTGAAAACGTCATGGCAATAAGGTTTATCGCATGACAGTGCATAATTACACGATGGTTTGGATCTACTTTTAGGCGTTGAATGTGGTTCATTAAGTGGGTAGGAAGTTCACTTGTTGCCACCCCGCCATTTTCGAAGCCCCAAAGGATTTCGTAGCTTCTTCCATCCTGTGCAATGCGGATGATGCCTAGGTTTGCTGCAGGATTTTCTTTTACATTTTTAAAGAATTTCCCTGAACCTGTAACCACAAAATATTTCCCAATAAGTTCAGATGCGTCAAAGTTCATTGGTACTGTTCTTAGGACATTGTTAATATCTAAATAAGGTACAACCTCTAATTCGTTTAATAAATAACTGATATTACCGCCATTTCGTTCATCCCAGCCTAAGCGGTATAAATTTGAAGTCGTTTCAATCATTTCTTGTAAAAATGGTGCTATATATAATGGAGTTCTCATCATCGTCATACTCATGTCATTTCTCTCCCTATATTACTTTAGTAAAAAGTAATTATTTATTTACATGACTATCATAAACCCAAAACAAAAATAAAACAGCATAAACAAACTATATTTTTTTGTTTATTTTTGTTTTATACACATTATTGTCACAAAAAATTTTTAAAACAAAAAAACAGACCATTTTCGGCCTGCAATTGGCTTAATATTATACAATCGTTAGTTTTACCTGTTCTTCCAACATGAATTTTGTTGGTTCATCAATGTTCGAATCAGTAATGATCGAGCTTACCTTTGAAACTGGAGCAATTTGCGAAAATGCCCTAACTCCAAATTTACTCGAGTCCACCATTAAAATAATTTCATCTGCCATTTCCATCATTTGTTTCTTCACAAGAGCCTGGGATTCGTTAAAGTCACTTAGTCCTTTTTCAAGATGAACCCCTTTGCAGGATAAGAAGGCTTTATTCACGTGATACATGCTAAGAGAGCGTTCTGCAAGTGGACCAACATAGGAAAGAGATTGAGACAATAAGGTGCCTCCTGTTGATATCACCTTTATTTGTTCTTTTTTACTAAGCTCAACAGCTACTTTAATAGAATTCGTTAAAACCGTTAACGGCATATCCGGCAGTTCCTTCGCTACATACCATGCCGTTGTGCTTGCATCTAAGATAATTTGGTCACCCTTTTCAATAGACCGAACAGCCTCTACCGCAATTGCCTTTTTCTCCGTTGAATTGGTAATTTCTCTTTCTACATAAGAAGTCTCCTGATTGTCCTTTTCAATACTTACCGCACCGCCATGACTGCGCATTAATAAATTCTCTTTTTCGAGTTTTTCAAGGTCACGGCGAATCGTTTCCTCTGTTACAGAGAAAATCTTGCTTAGCTCTGTTACCCGAATACTTAATCGTTCATTGACCATTTCCACAATCTTTTTTTGTCTTTCTGCTACAAGCACTTGTTATACCCCTTCCGGCTCCAATTACTTTTATTTATGTTGTTTTATATTTGTTTTTCATTTAATCTTACTTTTATAATAACATATTTTTTTGGAAAACAAACATATTATCTAAAAAAGAAAGATTCAAAATGGATATATTATTATTTAACAAAAAGAAAGCCAATCTTATCAAAATGATTGGCTTATTACATACTTTATTTATAGAAAAGCTTTGAAGGCATAAAACCCTCAAAGCCCTCTCAATATTAAATAGAAAAAATTTCTTCAGTTTTATATTGGATTGAGTAACTACCCGATCCCATTTGACAAACCAAGCCATCTTGCGATTCTATAATCTCGATATCTTGATCTTCAGCTAAAGTTATTTGTTCTTTTCGAATATTTTTCAATAAAATCTTAGCGGTTGTGTTTACCGGTATTTCTACCTCAATATCGGTGGTTTGCTCTTTCCGCTCCCAAGAGCTGGCAATCTTGCCATAAGGAGAATCAAATGATGCTTTTGCAGAAGTCAAACCAGATTCCGATATATACGGCTGGATTTTAATCGTTTTATAGGCAGCCTCTTCAAGATCTATACCCGCTACATGACGGTAGAGCCACTCCCCAATTGCACCATAAGCGTAATGGTTGTAGGAATTCATATCATCACTCCAGAAGGAGCCATCCTCTTTAATTCCATCCCAGTGCTCCCAAATCGTTGTGGCACCTTGCTTGACAGAAAATAACCAGGATGGGTAGCCTTCCTGTAAGAGCAGGCGAAGAGCCGTTTCATGGTACCCATTTTCAGATAAAGCAACACATAAATAAGGGGTTCCTACAAAACCTGTTGAAAGGTGATAGTTGTTGTCAATAATGAGTTGGTTCAGGTCCGCTGCAATTTGATTGCGAATCTCTCCGTCTACTAAATTAAAAATCAAAGGTAAAATATGAGCGGTTTGCGTTTTTGCCTTCATTTTTCCATCTTCAGTGATAAATGTTTTCTGAAATTCTTGAAGGATGTTTTGTAAAAGTTGACCATAATATTTTTCATCTTCCGTTTTATAGATAACCCTTGCAGCTTCTTTTAAAATCCAAGTTGAATAGGCATAGTAGGCAGTTGCCACCAGATGCTCTGGAGTAGCGCCAAAATAAGAATCTTCTTCTGCATCAAGCGCAAGCCAGTCACCAAAGTGGAAACCAGTATTCCAAAGATATGGATTAGCACCCTGAGCGCAGATGTAGTTAACCCATGCCTTCATGCTTTCGTATTGTTCTTCAAGAAGCCTTCTGTCTCCAAAGGTTTGGTAAATGGTCCACGGGCAAATGGTCACAGCATCTCCCCATGCGGATGAGGTATAGTTGTTATCCCCCCACATCGTGGAAGTATATTCTCCTAATACGTCCGGAATGACAAATGGGATCGTGCCGTTTAAGGATTGGTCGCTTTTCAAGTCTCTTACCCACTTTGTGAAAAATGGTGCCACTTGGTAGTTGTAGGCTGCCGTTCTCGCAAAAATTTGGGCATCTCCGGTCCACCCCAAACGCTCATCCCTTTGCGGACAATCAGTTGGAACATCGACAAAGTTTCCGCGCTGCCCCCAAAGGATATTGCTGTATAATTGATTGACCAATTCACTTGAGCACTCAAAATGACCAGTTCGCGGCATATCGCTGTGGATAACCTCACCTACGAAGGAATTAAGCAATTCTTGCTGATTCAATCTGTCCAATCCTTCTACCTTGACATAGCGAAAGCCTTGGAAGGAAAAATGGGCTGCATATGAAACAGGTCCGCTTCCATTAGAAATATACTCTACTATCTGTTTCGCTTTTCTTAGGTTGCCAGTATAGAAGTTTCCTCCCTTATCCAGCACCTCTGCATGAAATAAAACAATTTTTTGCCCTGCCGGTAAGTTTACGTTCATTCGAACTCTGCCGACCATGTTCTGCCCCATATCGATGACGGTTTCACCCTTAGGTGTTTCTATTACAGAGATTGGCTTGATGACTTCTGTTATCTTTGTCGGCCAATTTTCTTGTGCCACCAATTGTGTAAACGGAAGGTCGCATTCAATTGTATTCTTCCAGGATAATTCATCAATCTTCTCCAATTGAGCGTCGTAAGTCTCCCCTGCATAAAATTCCGAAAGTAAAATCGGGCCGACAGAAGATTGCCACGATTCGTCGGATACAATGATTTCCTCTGTTTCATCCTCATATACAATGTGCATTTGCGCGAGAAGAGCCCGTTCGCACCCATAGATATTTCGTTTTGACAGCCAGGTTAATTCCCCTTTATACCAGCCATCCGCTACCATGGCCCCCAGGGTAATATCGCCAGTGCTGAGCATTTCAGTAATGTCATACGTTTGATATTGATGACGGTATTTATAGCTGGTCCAACCTGGGGCGAATAAGTCCTCGCCAATTTTTTGATTGTTCAGGTACAGATCATAGAGCCCCGCTGCCGTTGCATATATCCGCGCCGACTTGAATTGTTTTTCAATCTTAAATGGTTTCCGAAATAGTGACACCGGTTTTGAGTCTTTATCAAAAAATTGCGGGTCTGGAGTAATCCATTTTGCCTGCCAATTTTCAGAGGACATTAAGCCGGTTTCAAACCATTGGGCAGCACTCCATTCTGACTCACGGCCATAATTGTCCCAGACACGCACGCGAAAATAATAGCGTGTTCTAGGGGTAACACCGGGGCCTTCGTATGGTATTTGAATGGATTCGTCCGATTGTAGTTTCCCGGTATCCCATAAGGAATTTTCAAAGTTATTTTCAGATAAAGAAACTTTAATTTGATAGAATTCCTGCATTGTATTGTTTCTGTCTGAGGACAGTTTCCATGAAAATCTAGGATGGAAAAGGTCTGTTCCCAGCAAATAATCTCTGTATTCGCATGCAAGCGACTTTACTTTAAGCAATTGTCTCGCCCTCCACTTGTTTTTACTTTACACTAATTATAAAATAATAAAAAAATATTTTATGTGGGCTTTTAAGTCATTAATACAGGGTAAACGCGACATTCGGGGTGGGAATCTTGGTTTCTAAAAAGATTAAAGTTTTTCGTGGGAAAAATTATTTTCATAGCGGGTTCCCTATTTTCATTAATCGGACAGAGGAATCCTTTGATACCAGTTTCCATTCACATGATTTTTGGGAAATTGCCTATATAGCCCAAGGGAAAGGCCAGCATATCTCGGGCGAAGAGGTCGTTAAAGTTTCAAAGGGAGATTTATTTATGGTTCCCCTTGGCGTATCCCATGTGTTTAGACCGGAATCGACAATCGGAAAGACACCTTTGATTGTCTATAACTTTATTATTGCGATGGATGATTTAAAAAATTTTATCCTTACCTATCCCGGCGGGAAAGAATTAGAAATTCTATTAAACACAAAAGAATACAAACAGTATCACGATGATACAGGAAGATACTACGATCTTTTTCAGAGGCTGCATTTTGAATACTGTGCTAATTTACCTGGAAGAGAAGCGCGGTTATATAATGGGTTAATGGAGTTATTATTATTTTTCTATAATATGGAGACGAGAACCTATACTGAATCCACCCAAACAGCAAACTACATGCAGCAGGTATTATCCATTATTCATTCTGACTACCATCTTCCACTTCGCGTGAAGGATTTGGCATTGAAAATGGGAGTAGGTGACAGACAATTTCAGCGAATCTTTCAAATGCAGACAAACACGACATTCAAAGAATACCTTCAGGGTGTCCGAATCAATCATGCTTGCAGACTTCTCAGCCATACAAACCGAAAAGTGATTGATATTGCTGCCACGGTCGGCTATCACGACACGCAATATTTTAATAAATTATTTAAAGAAAAAATCGGCATGTCTCCACGCGAATATCGTAATCAGGAGTTTTAACCACAACAAAAACGTCCATCAATTTTCACTTTTGGTACTTTTGGGCTAACCCCCCATCAGTTTCGTAAAAAATGCAAATAAAAGGCTGTCTCTAAGGGGTCAGACCCCTTAGAGACAGCCTTGTTTTTTCTTTATAACTGAAATTTACGTATGAAATAAGTGGGTGTACAGCTCCAAGCATGACAATAGCTGTTAATGAGCTGGCTTCCATATGGTGAAAAGTCTTTGTTATTTGGGTCATAGAGCTCCCAAAATGTGTCCGCTCCATCCTTTAACATTTCCCCCCAATAAGCCTTTAACTGGGAAATAGCTTTTTCCTTTTCACCTGTTAACAGAAGAGCATCCACCAAATAATGGTACATATACGGTGTTGTCAAACCAATCGAAGGGTTTTCTGTTAGTAAACGCTGCAATAATTCACCGTTTTTCTCCGGTTCCAGAACCTCGGCTAAAACCATCCAAATTTGGCTTGCCCAAGAAATCTGCTTTTTTGACCCACTGACAAAAAAGCCCTTTTCCTTATCCCAAAGATTTTTAACTGTAGCAGTAACAATATGGTTAAGGCGATTATTCAAAAATTCTAAATGTGGGCTTTTGAGCACTTCGGCCATTTTAATTGCCCGTCTTAGGGAGTAAATGAGAACAGCTTGTGATGGAGCTTGTTTATTTAATTTTTCATGCCAATCGATAAAGGACCACCAAGTTTTATCGTCCTTCACAATATCACGTTCATCTAATCGCTCTAAGGCAATCTCCAATTGCTTAAATGAGGTTGGCCAAAGTTCCTCAAGTGTTTCCAAATCCTTAGTAGCCTTATAATAATCATATAAGGTACAAACAAATAACAATGAATAATCAAATAGATAAGTATCGTCCGGGATTAGGGAAGGTGATAGAAATAGATTAGCTGAAACCTGCCCCTTATCATTCGGAACACTGGCAAATAGGTATAAGCAGCGTTTTACTAAATCGTTATTTTGGAATGTCTCATAATTAGCCAATGCCTGTAATCGTAAATCCCCAAGCCATAAGCGGCGATCGCGTTTAGGGCCATCTTCAAAGACATCCTGCATGCAGTCTTGCAGTGTTTTAATACTGACGCTATCAATTTCATTCATCATCGTATCTTTGTGTTGATATGGCACTAAATTGGAAACATCAGCCGAAGAAACGGTTACACATTGAATATGCTCAAACTTTACCTTGTATTTTGGTGATGTATCCAATATTTCAAACTTGATATAGCGAAAACTGTATCGTCTTGGTAATTCGACAAGGCCTGGCATCACATCTATGTGAAGGACCTCCTCTTGAAGCCAGGAACTGCTGATCCAGCCATCGTATTCCGAAAACGGTACTGCCATTTCTACAGGCATTTCGCCAAAGGTTAATTTAAGGTGAAGCGGTGCATCCGGCGGACTGCCAACCGGGCTGATTTTAAAAGATACATACCCTACTTGGTGCGTCCCAAAATCAACGATAAAATGTTCACCCTTCCCATAATCGAAAGAGGAAAAATCTTGCTTAATCTCTTCAACCCCCCAGCCATGGATGGTAAGAGGGTCCGATTTCATTTCTACCATATTTTTTGGCGTCATGACTTCTTGCAGGAGTTGCGGCTTTAATTGCTCCGCTTTAGCAATAAACAAATCATTACGAATAATGCACTGATTGTCACTTTTTTGAATCTTTGCTGTGTTTGTCAATCTAATCTCCCCATTCATGCCGATGGCTTCGGTAAGATGTAAATAAAAATAATTATATCCCCGCTAAGTTCAATTTAGCGAATTTTCGTTCGATATGCCAATAGGTAATAAAAATAGAAATACTCGCGAAAAAGAATATGAAGATGACCGGATACCTTAGTGAAATAAAAAATAGGCCATAAAGACAAATCATGTTTATTAAGGTTAAATGAAATTTATATAAACTAAATTTCAAAGCATTTACCAGTAATTGTTTCATTGTATAGTAGCCATTCACCATTAAAGGAAACACATGTAAAATCATAGCCGTATAGAATAACATCATTAAACAGAAAAATAAATACAGGGCTAATTTGATATTCGATTTGATGTGAATGATGATATGAAAATCTGCATAAAGTAACAAACCAAAGACTACGATAAAAATCCCGGCAAACATACTTTGTTTGAAATTCTCCGCAAATAACTTAAAGTATGTTGATGTAATAGGTGGTTCGTTCTTTTTTATCCATTGCCTTACCACGCCGAAAGCAGCCGCCGCCGCAGGAAAGATTGTAATAATCGGAATACAGCTGATTAAAAATAGAAGGTTTAAAAGTGTGAAATGATATATCCAAATACAAATCCGGTATAAAAAGCCTTCTGTCCGAAACATAATTGCTCTCACCTTCCATCCTTATATTATTTATGCATTACATAGTACGGTTCATAAAAAATATTATAACGCGGGAAGGAGTGTACTTTATTTTGTCTTTTGAGTATACTTTTTTTAGTTTAAAAATAGGGAATATTATTCACTATCCATCCTAATCGGGTATCGATATAATGAATACAAAATCAATTTATACTATTAATTTAAGAAGGGGGGATACCATGTATAGCTATATCATAGTAGATGATGAGCCATTGATCCGTCGGGGGATGTTGAAAAGGCTAAAATCATTTTCTGAGGAGATTCAATTTGTTGGAGAGGCTGATAATGGGGCTTCTGCCTTGGAATTAATTCAAGAAGTAAATCCTGACATTATCATTACCGATATGAGAATGCCAGAAATGGACGGAAAGTCTTTCTTAAAAGCGCTTCAAAATGATTTTCCTGAAAAAAAGATTATCGTTATAAGCGGTTATACTGATTTTGAATATATGCAAGAAGCAATCTCCGCAAAAGTTGTTGGTTATTTGTTAAAGCCTTTCAACCGCGAAGAAATCCATACTGTATTAAAAAAAGCCATCGGTCTAATTGACCAGGAACGAACCTATCAACAAAAATTGGAAACGACTGAAACAGAAAAAGAAGAAATGAAATTACAGGCTGACTTACAGGTCGTAAATAATGTAATCCTCGGCATTTCGAAAAACTTTCAGCCAAAATCTGTGTACTTTAAAAACATTTCTGAAGGTAACCAATTCGTTTTGTTTACCGTATCTTCAACAACTAAATTGGAGCAAATTCTTGATAATTCAGAATTCGTAGAGAAACTAAGAACAAATTGCTTCATCCATATTCCGAATACCCACAATGAGAATATGAATTTCTTCCTCTTCTATGATAAATACATGAATTTAAAGGACATTGTATTGAAAGGAAATGAGCTTGTAGAAAGCATTGTCAGTGCGGCTCCGAATGGCCATCTATTTATAGGTATCAGTAAACCTAAGCAAGCAATTCTACTTTTTAATGAGGCTTTTAGAGAGACCGTTTCCGCGTTAAATAATAGATTCATTATCGACAATAACCACTTCTATTTTTATGACGAGTCCCCGATAAAACTTGACATTCCTCAGTGGGAAAAAACGAACGAATTGCTATTTTTTATTGAGTCCGGAAATACGAATAAAGTTCAAGAACTAACTACTGATTACTTTACCTTTATAGGTCAACTGCCATCGGTGACATTATCCGCTGTAAAAAGCCAATGTAAAAATCTGATTCATGAGGTCAGGAACCTGCTATCTAATTACTTCGATTCAATCCTGAAAGATTCTTCTTCAGCGAGTTTCGAATCCATGCTGGAATCCGCATTTAACATTGAGACGATTAAATCATACTTTTTTCAGGTTTTGCCTAAGCTAACAGAAATGTTCAAAGAAAAGAAAGTTTACGCTTCTGATAACATTATTGACAATATAAAAACGTATATTGAAAAAAACTATGATAAGGAATTAACCCTTAATAATATCTCTACTCTATTTTATATAAATCCGAGTTATTGCAGTTACTTATTCAAAGAAAAAACTGGTGAAAATTTCATCGATTACGTAAATAGAGTAAGGATTGAAAAAGCCAAAACAAGGCTGAAAGGTTCGTCGGATAAGGTCTATAAAATTGCCAAATCCTTAGGATATGACAATACGAAATACTTCTTTCGAGTATTTAAAAAATTAACGGGTTATACACCGGAAGAATACAGAACGAAGTAAAAGAGATAGCCGTAAAACAACGGGCTATCCTTTTTTCATAGGTTTTACGCTATTGGAGGATTTCAATGAACTTTTTTAACATTCGGACAAAAATGTTCCTTGCATTTATTGTAATCTCTATTATTCCCATTATGATCGTCGCCATTAGCTCATATGGCAGCTATACGAAGCTGGTGAATAGACAAGTTTCGCTTGTTACATCTAATACTATTAATAATTCATTAGATAAAATTGATACTACTTATCAAAATATCAATCGAATTACCTTAACGTTCCAGCAATTTTCAACGGTACCCGGTTCCCCGACTGTTGCCGAGGAATTGTTTAAATTAAATAACAATAAAAACCTCGGACAATATGATTTGTATCTGGCCAGAAGATACATGCAGTTCTTTTGCAACAATTTGCTGCTAAGCAATGATTATATTAACGGTATTTATGTATTTTTACCCGACGGGAATTCCATCACTTTCACAAGCAACAATACTGATCTAAGTGTTGGCTATAAGCCTCTCCATGATGAATGGTATAAACAAACGCTGAAAAAGAAAGGCATTCTTTATATTGGGAATGTCTCTACTAAGCGATTTATTATTAATGCACAGCCCTCCATTACGTTTGCGCGTGCCATGTATGATATTGATACACATAAATTTCTTGGTGTTTTAATGTTGGATTGCGGAGTTAATATCTTCCAAGGTCTGGATAATGAGATTATCCCAAACATGACAAATCTTTATTTGGTCAATAATTCAGGAAAAATCCTTTTTGACAACACAATGAAGAGGATTGGACAAACCCTCCCCGTTTCCCTGAAGCGCAAGATTTCAAGTCACCCGCATGGCGATCTTGAAGAGGTGCAAAAAGGTAATTTAACTGTCATAAGGCAATTCCCAGATATTGATTGGAAAATCGTCGCTTCCATCCCAATCAATGAATTATATAAACCGTATAACATTTCGGAAAAGCTCATTATTTATATTGCAGCAACGTGCGGCGTGATCTTTATATTGCTATCGATTATCCTATCCAACCTGCTAACAAAACCGACGATTGCGTTAAGTAAAATCATGCATTTAAATAAATCGCTCAGACCAGTAAGGTTTAATAAATACCTTAAACGTAACGATGAAGTTGGGATTTTATATCGAGAATATAACTTTATGATTGAGGAAATAAACAAGTATATAAAAGAAAGTTATCAAAATAAATTAATTTCGCTTGACTCTCAGATGAAATCGTTAGAGGCACAAATCAATTCGCATTTTCTATATAATACCTTGGAATCGATTAATAGTATTGCCGAAATTGAAGAAGTTGAAAGTATTTCGATTATGACGAAAGCACTCGGGGACATGTTTAGATATAGTATTAAAACCGAAAGTGAATTAGTTACTGTCAGCGAAGAGCTCGACCACGTCAATAATTATATTACGATTCAAAATATCAGATATGATAATAGTATTGATTTTTCTGTTGAAATACCTTCAGAATTAACTTCATGCAGCATATTAAAACTAATTCTTCAACCGATTATTGAAAATTCCATCCTCCACGGTCTGGAGAATAAAAAAATGAAGGGCCGTGTCACTCTAAAGGCTTTTGAGATAAGCGATGACCGAATTGTCTTTGAAATCTCTGACAATGGCATCGGCATGAATAAGAATCAGTTGAATGTAATTAGAAATTTCCTACAAGAACAACCTGAATTTAAAGAGCTTGGCAAGAGGAACAAACAAAGTATCGGCCTTAAGAATGTCCACTCTAGAATTGCCCTTTATTACGGTTTGGAATATGGATTAACGATTGAAAGTGAAATCGATCAAGGAACAACAATTAAAGTATTGGTTCCTAAGCTTGAATAACGTAAAAAAACGGACCAATTTCGTTATGGTCCGTTTTTTATATTTGATAAAACTCTATATTCACTTCTATCCATTTTACCCTTCAACCTTTCACGGAACCTACCGATAAGCCTTTGATAAAGAATTTTTGCAAAAAGGCAAATATCACTAATAAAGGTAAAGCGCAGAGGAAACATGCAGCAAACAGAACGTTCCATGCTGTTGGATTCGTCTGATCCCCCATAAAACCAAGCATGGCTAGCGGCAGTGGTGACAGGTCTGCTTTATTGATAAAAATCATGTTGAAGAAATAATCGTTCCAGATCCATACGCCTTGAGTGATGACAACAGAGACTGTAACAGGGATTAATAACGGAAATACTATTTGCCAGAACCTCCTGAATACCCCTGCACCATCTAAAAGTGCTGACTCCTCCACTTCAATTGGTACACTGCTCTTAATAAACCCTGCATACAAGAAAGAAGAAAATGGAATACTACAAGTGATAAACATGATAATCGAAGTTAACTGTCCACTTGGAATATTCAATGCATTGAAGGTTTTGACGATTGGGATAATAACCATTTGGCTTGGGATTACAAGCCCGGATAGAAAAAAGATATATAAAAATTTGCTTAACCGAGTATTCATTCTTGCAATCGGATATGCAGCCATGGATGTAAATATAACGACTACTATAACGGAAACTCCCGTTAACAAGAGGCTATTCATCAAGGCTTGTAGGAAATGCATGCGTTCAAAAGCAATTTTATAACTTTCCAGGCTAAATTGTGAAAATAATTTTAGCGGATTCGTCATATTGTCTGGTGTCCGCAATGAGCTTGAAAGAGCAATCAAAAGTGGCAAAAGGTTTATTAGCATGAGGACAAGAATACCAATGTGAATAGAGGTTTGTTTTACATAGGATTTCTTATTGACAACCTTACCAGATTTGATGCTTATATCGTATGAGGTATTTTGAACCACTGACTTACTTGTCATACAGATACCTCCTTCTTATTTAATCTCGTTACGAAGAATGCTGTAATGATGATGATTACAGCGAAAGAAACGACTGCTAGAGCGGCTGCTTTGCCATATTGCTGTTCAGTAAAGGCCATTCTAAAAATATCGTAAACCAAGGTGCTTGTGGACCTGCCGGGACCGCCATTTGTCATGATAAATGAATAATCGAAAGCTTTGAGGCCATTGATGATACTGAGAGTAATGTTAATCGTGAGAGCAGTAGATAATAAAGGCAAACGAACAAACCTAGTTAATTGCCACGCGTTCGCACCATCAATTTTCCCGGCTTCCATTAATTCTTGAGGAACTGTCTGCAAACCGGCAAGGAAAATAACAGTATTAGTACCGATTGTTTTCCAAATATCTACAGCTGTAATACCATACAAGGCAGACTTGTAATCTCCAAGAATATTTAAATTGGAACTATTTATGCCAAACCAATGTAGAACTGAAGGAATTAACCCGGTATCAGGCATGTACACGTAAGACCAGATGTATCCAACAACAATTGTGCTAAACAACGTGGGTATATAAGCAACTGTACGATAAAAACCTAAACCCTTAATCTTTGAATCGAGGATAAATGCCAGACATAATGCAATTCCATTTCCAATCACGACTGAAAGTACGGTATAAATCAACGTATTGGCAATAGATGAGCCTGCTACACCTTCTTTAAAAATGCTCTGATAGTTACTTAGACCCACAAAGTGCAAATTCTGCTGCATTCCGTTATAATCGGAAAAACTATATTGAAATAGTTTGAGAATAGGAAAGATCCAAAATGTCAAATAGACAATCAATGCAGGCAGGACAAAGAAATACATTGACTTTTTCATGACTGTTGAATTCATGTTATCCTACTCCTTTCTATAATTTATTTTGAGGTGGGGGAACATCCCCACCTCATATAAGTTATTTTTCTATAAGCTTTTAATTCTTTTGATAATTTCAATTATTTCTTCCAAAGTTCTTGGAATTTGTCTTGCATAGCTTTTGTAACATCTGCTGGTGAAGTTGATTGTCCACCGATAATCTCGGCAAATTTTGATTCTAATACGGCGTCTACACCGCTTGGCCACATTTGGTTAGCGAAATAGATTGCGTTACCAGATGTTTTGTACTGATCATAAGCATCTTTATATAAATCGATGCTTAGTGGTACTCCGTTATAAGCTACGATGGAAGATGAAGATTTCACCCAAGCTTGGAATAAATCTGATTTGCCGTCAAACCAATAGTTCAAAATCTGTTTAATTGCATCGACATTTGGAGATTTTGCATTAACGGCCCATCCAGCTGCAGTTGCTGCTGCTTCCCAAACAGGCTGACCCTTTTCGTTAGCTGGAAGCGGGAAGAACCCACGTTGGAAGTCGCTAGCACCCTTAGCCGTTAATGGAGAGTAGTCCCAAGTTCCGTCAAATGTCATCGCTGCTTTTCCGTCGATGAATGTTTGGATTGCTTGTGGTCCGCCAAGACCTAAGGAATTCTTTACGATATAACCTTTTTTATAAAGTTCTTGATACATCTCGACAGCTTTTTGCCATTTAGCGTTATTTAAGGATTCTTGACCTGCCTGCAATTTCGTGTCGAAATCCTTTTCATTTGAATAAACCGTATTGGCAGCAATTTGATATAAACCAAATTGAATCCACCAAGAGTCTTTATCTCCCATCACAATAGGAGTGATTCCTGCATCCTTTAATTTTTGGCAGTCAGCAAGGAAGGTTTCCCAATCTTTTGGCACTTCCGTGATTCCAACCTTTTTGAACAGCTCTTTATTGTAATAAGTCCCTAGCATATCGAATCCTTTTGCGATTCCATAAACTTTCCCATTATAGGACATATCATCTTTAACGGACTGTGTAAAATTACTCATAAATGGCAGGTCTGAAAGATCAGCTAAATATCCGCCTTTTGCAAGATCATTGACGCTTGTTGCGTTCGCCATTTTCGGCCACACGCGGAAGATATCTGGAGCTTGATTTACAGCCAATTTTGTTTTAAGTGATGTTGTATATTGTTCATCAGGAAGCTTCTGTACTTCTAATGTAATATTCGGAAAATGTTGGTGTACTAGTTTCGGTAATGTGTCTACCTCGAAATCTTGGCCTGCTGCCGCTTTATTACCTGAAACCATCATGGTGATTGTGATATTTTTGGATTTTGAGCTACTATCATTTGAACTGCTGGAGCTTGTATTTGAACTTGAACAGCCTGCCAAAAGAGCAACACAGGAAGCTGTAACGACAGCACCGGATAGAACCGCTTTCAATTTTTTCAATGAAATCCCTCCGCTTAATCAATTAATCTTCAAGTAAGTTAATGGCCATTCACTACTTGTTTACATCCTTATTGTAACGTAAGTGAAAGTACATTTAATTTAGTAATTATGGTGCACAATTTTTAGAATATTAAATTTGTAATCGATTCCCATTAATAAAAAAAAGAAACGAGGTTTAAAGTCTCATTTCTTTTCGGTGTGATCTTTTATAATTTTTTTATTATTGTTACTATTATTTGTGTTACTGTTTTTATTATTATTTTTGTTGATCAAGTTTATCGCTTAGATAAAACATCCTTCTCATATGCCTTCACTTCTTCTAACCACGTTTCTCTTACAGGAACGCCCATTTGTTCACAATAATAATCCCACACTGCACCAAATGGATAGGTTTTGAATTCTTCCATGAGGGCTAATCTTTCTGTGAAATTCCCTTCTTCTTGAAGCTGTTTCATATATTCATTTGGAACAAGCATCGCTGAAAGCAACGCCTTAATCATATTACGAGTGCCAATGGTCCAGGCTGCAACACGATTGATGCTGGCATCAAAGAAATCAAGGCCGATAATGACACGATTCAAAGCATCGTTACGAACAATTTCTAAAGCAATCTCTTTTAATTCATCATCCAAAATCACAACATGGTCACTGTCCCAGCGCACAGGTCTTGAAACATGGAGAGCCACTTTTTCGCTGAACAGAAGCATAGAAGAGATTTTATTTGATACGGTTTCTGTTGGATGATAATGTCCCGTATCCAGCAAACATAATTTATTATTTTTCATGGCATAGTTTAGATAAAATTCATGGGAACCAACAACATATGCCTCTGAACCAATTCCAAATAGTTTGCTTTCCACTGCATCCAGATTATATTTTTCATCTACTTCAACCGCAAAAATTTTATCCAATGAATCTTTTAATCTTTTTCTTGGAGTCAGACGGTCGCTTGGAATATCCTTATAGCCATCCGGAATCCAAATGTTCGTTAAAGCTGGTGTCCCAAGCTCTTTTCCAAAATACTCAGCAATTTTGCGGCTGCCGATGCAGTGATTGATCCAGAACTCACGAATCTCTTCGCTTGGATGGGAAAGAGTCAAACCATCAGCTGCTTTAGGATGCGAGAATAGCGTCGGATTGTAATCTAGACCTAGTCCGTTTTCTTTTGCCCAATTGACCCAATTTTCAAAGTGTTTTGGTTCTAATTGGTCTCTTTCCACTACTTCTCCATTTGTTTCTGCATAAATCGCATGTAAGTTCACCCGGTGCTTACCAGGAATAAGGGAAAGCGCCTTTTCTAAATCACTTCGTAACTCCTCTGGAGTTCTCGCTTTACCAGGGTAGTTCCCTGTTACATCAATCCCGCCTGATAATTCTTGTTGGTTTACTTCGAATCCGCCTACGTCATCACCTTGCCAGCAATGGATCGAGATTGGAACATTTTTTAAGGTTTCAAGTACTTCATCTACATTAATTCCCCATTTTTCATAAGCCTTTTTGGCAAGTTCATAGTTTTCTTGAATAGACATGTATATCTTCCTCTCAATCGTTAGTTTTTTAAAGCTAGGGCTGGTACATATTTTTTTATTTCAAATGACTTTTTGACAATCGAACGTCCATCTTTAATGTCTTGAATTTCATCGAGAGCCATTAACTGGGCCACAATATTCCCGATAGCAGTCGCTTCAACAGGGCCCGCATATACTTCTTTGTTCGTAACATCGGCTACAAGTTGATTCAACATTTCATTTTGGCAGCCGCCGCCGATGACATTGATTTTTTCAAATCTCTTTTCGAAGATTTCTTCAATTTCCTTAACAGCCTCGTGGTAGCTGACTGCTAAACTATCATATACGCATTTTGCGACCTCTCCAGGAGTAGTAGGAACCTGCTGGCCTGTTTCCGCACAATAATTCTTGATTTCCTGTACCATTTTTTCTGGTTTTAAGAATCGGTCATCATTCACATTCACAACGGCCTTAAAGTTCTTTGTTTCCCTAGCCAGTTCGACAAGTTCGGCAAAGGAATATTCATTGTTGTAGTTCCGTTTTACCTCTTGGATCATCCAAAGACCCATAATATTTTTTAAGAAACGGTATTGATAATCAATTCCGCCCTCATTCGTGAAATTGTAGTCGAGTGCTTTGGTGACACAGATAGGAAAATAGTTTTCGACCCCGATCAGAGACCATGTACCGGAACTAATATAAATGGTTTCATCCTCTTCAGGCACAGCAATAACCGCAGAACCAGTATCATGTGTTGCTGGAAGAATTACTTGGAGGTCAAAGCCAAATTCTGAAACTAATTCTTCCTTTAATTTTCCTAGTAACGTCTTCGGCGTCTTAATTTCCTGGAACATTTCCTTATTAATACCCAATACTTCCAATAAATCATGATCCCATTTTTTCGTAAAGGCATTAACTAGTTGTGTGGATGTAGCGTTCGTGTATTCGTTTGCCATTTTTCCAGTTAGTAAATAATTGAAGTAATCAGGAATCATCAAGAAGGATTTTGCTTTATCTAATATTTCCGGTGAATTTTGTTTAATCGAATACAATTGATAGATTGTGTTAAACTTCTGGAACTGGATGCCTGTTTCTAAATACAGACGCTCCTTCATGATTTTTTCAAAAACCTGTTCCATCATCCCGTCTGTTCTTGGGTCACGATAGGAGACCGCCTCTGTTATTGGCTGATCGTTTTCATCCAATAACACAAAGTCGACAGCCCATGTATCGATTCCGATACTATCCGGTTTGATGCCAAGTTCGTTGCACTTTTTTAATCCATTTTTGATTTCTTGAAAAAGCTTGTCAGCTTCCCAGCAAAAGGAAACCCCTTTTTGCACAATTTTGTTTTCAAAACGATGAATTTCTTCTAGTTTTAATAATCCATTTTCCAAGTAGCCTAAAATCAGCCGGCCGCTGGAAGCACCAATATCTACAGCAATACTGTACTTTGTCAAAAACAATCACCTCTCGGATGGAAACGCTTACTGATATCTCTATCTTACTAGAAATCTGCGATAATCCTATATCGTAATTCGACCAATTTATTGTCCTTATTTGCATCTGCATTAAATTTAAATCTACTAATGCACGTAAAAAGAAGATGACCAATATGAGTCATCTTCTTATGTTTTATTTTCTAATAATTATCGAGTAAAAGCCGCTGGTACCCCGCCATCAACCGTTACCATACATCCAGTTGTTTTATCAGACTTTGATGAGGCAAAGAATGCAATAGATTCTGCAATATCGGTAGGATAAATGTTAACAAGTAATGTAGTACGCTTGCGATAGTGGTCTTCTAATTGATCTGGGTGAATACCATAAGCAGCGGCACGTTCTTCACGCCATCTTGATCCCCAAATCGCGGAACCTTGAAGGACCGCATCCGGAAGAACAGAGTTTACACGAATTCCAAACTCTCCGCCTTCAGCTGCAATACATCTTGCCAAATGTGTTTCGAGAGCTTTAACAGAGCTGTATGCAGCTGCATTTTTACCTGCATACACTGAGTTTTTAGAACCGATAAATACCATGTTACCTCCAATGCCTTGTTCCTTCATTTGCTTGAATGCTTCTCGGGCAACTAGGAAATAACCAGTTCCTAATACATTCATATTCAGGTTCCACTCTTTTAGCGTTGTTTCATCAAATGGGCTTGAGGTAGCTAAACCAGCATTATTTACAATAATGTCAACTCCACCATATGTTAATGCTGTTTGGTCAAATGCAGCTTGAACCTGCTCTTCGCTGGTAACATCCATCTTAACGGCAAGTGCACGATTTGCACCGTATTGCTCGTTGATTTCAGCCGCAACTATTTCAGCGCCTTCAAGATTTAAATCGGCAAGGACAACTTGGGCACCTTCAGAAACTAAACGGCGGGCTGTTGCACTGCCAATACCGCCTGCACCTCCAGTGATAAAGGCTACTTTTCTAGAAAATTCAGCTTCAGCCGGAGCAAGAGTCAATTTGTATAATTCTAATGGCCAGTATTCCACGTTGTAAGATTCGTTTTCACTTAAAGAAACAAAGCTTCCTAGTGTAGTAGAGCCTTTCATGACCGCAATGGCACGGTGATATAATGCACCGCTGACTCTGGAATTATTAACATCCTTACCAGTGTTGACCATACCTAATCCAGGGATAAGGATAACACGTGGAGCTGGTTCAAACATGTTGTCGCCTTCATTTTTGTTGCGCTCAAAGTAAGCTTTGTATCCTTCTTTGAAGCTGGAAACGCCTTCTTTAATACTAGCAATTAAAGCATCAACATCTTTTGTTTGTGGATCCCAATGAATATAAAGTGGAACCATTTTGGTATGAACTAAGTGGTCTGGGCATGCTGCTCCAATTTGGGAAAGCTCTGGTGCTTGATAGCTGTTAACAAATTGAAGAACATCTTCACCACGATCGTAAGTCAAAAGCATTTTCGCATCGATACTTACGGTACCACGGATAATTGGCATTACTTTTGCTAGAATGCTAGTTGCTTCTTCATCCGAAAGGGATTGATATTTTTGACCGCCGAATACCGTTTCTTCATTTACTCTTTCATTGATAAAGCTTTCAGCCTCATTGATAATTTCGATTGTTTTTGCATAGGACTCTTCTGACGATTCTCCCCACGTTACAAGTCCATGCTTTTCCATTAAAACTAATTCAGCATTTGGATTGTTTCTTACACCTTCTGCAATCATTTTTGAAAGTGTGAAGCCAGGGCGAACATATGGTACCCAAACAAAACGATTTCCAAAAATCTCTTCCGCAAGCTGCTTACCGTTATCGGCACAGCAAAGGCTGATAATTGCATCTGGATGAGTGTGGTCTACATGCTTAAATGGTAAAAATGCATGCAATAAAGTTTCGATTGAGGCTCTAGGATGTTTGCTGTCGATCATGCAATGTGCGAGGTAAGCTACCATATCCTCATCTGACATTTCATCGCGTTCGAATAATGGACGAATATCTTCTAAGTTTAAACCTGTGAAATTTTTTGCTTTCATCGTCGCTAAATCAGAGCCGCTTCCTTTTACCCACATCACTTCGATGTCACGTCCACGGAAATCCTTCTCGATTGTCTTCATGGATGTATTGCCGCCACCCCAGTTACATACCGCACGATCTGTTCCAATCAAGTTTGAACGATAGACTAATTCTTCTACCCCTTTTGTTAATTGTGATGCTTTTCCATTTTCCCAAAGATTCTTAACCATCCGAAATCCTCCGTTTGTCTGTTTGTTAACTTCTGTAACTCATTATAATATACTTTTGTTTATTTTTGAATACATATTTTTAATTTTGTTTTTATTTTGTTTTTGTTTGGTTATTACAAAAATAAAAATCTGCCTCCTAATGAGGCAGACTCTTATAGATCGTCTATCACTATATAAGTGGCTTTTACAGGTCCATGTACACCGACAACAAGATTTAATTCGATATCCGCCGAATTGCTTGGTCCAGTAATAAAATTAATGCAGGAAGCAACATGACCCGTTTCTTGATGAATTTTCCTCATTTTCTGGGCAGCCTGAGTCATTCTAGGTACAAGAGTACTCTTAGGAATAAGCGCTATATAAGTTGCTGGTAAGAAGCTAACCGTTCTCCCTTTATTCTCATCACTAAATAAAACCACTGTTCCAGACTCAGCCAATGTGATTTCGCTAATGGTAATTCCAACATTAGCATTTTCTGCTTTTGAGATGTTTTCTGAACCCTTTGTATAATCCCACTCATAAACATCCATTCCCTGGCTTGGCCATTCTGATTTCAGGAGCGGTTCAAGTCTCCATTTAAAGAAGCGCTCATCCTTCCAGGTAATAATCGGACCACCGCCATAATTAGCCACCACTTCACTAAGGGTTGATGGTAATTCATTCAGGACGGTGGTATAGAGGGATGTATGGATTCTTGTGCATTGTTCTTTTAATACATCTAATAATTCATCCTGGGTTGCCTCTTTTAATACATCATCCTGAGGACGGAATTTCCAGTTTGGCCGCTCAACCGGAGTTGATTTTCGAGGTCGCCCCAGCTGACTGGCAATTTTATTTAAAAACGGCTCGCGATTTTGTATAGTTCCGGTCACGATTATTTGCCCCCTTTTTCGCGATTTTTAAACCAATCTCTGAATCTCTCTTTATTAGGTGCCGGGAAATCCCGAATTTCGGTCCAAGCCTTCAACGGTCCAGGGCCTTTTGAAATCTTATCCCCTACTGTAAATGGATTCATCGCCGCAGGAGCAATCTTTGAACCAATATTATATAAAGTTGGGGAAGCAGCACCTAACCCAAAGGCTTTCATCGCCAATTTTTCTGAAATGGGTGCTTTTCCTTCTTTCTCAACGATCACTTCACGGTGCTTATGAAGCAGGTTATGCAGCGGAATTTTAACTGGACACACCTCTGTACAAGCGCCGCATAGCGTTGATGCATAAGGCAGTTCTTTAAATTCATCATAACCGCCAAGTAATGGTGAAAGTACTGCTCCAATGGGTCCTGAATAAATAGAACCATATGAATGACCTCCAACATGACGGTAGACAGGACAAACATTGACACATGCCGCACAGCGGATACATTGCAGAACAGATTGAAATTCACCGCCGAGAATATTGGAACGTCCATTATCGACAATGACAAGATGGAATTCCTCCGGTCCATCAACATCTAACTCTTCTTTAGGTCCAGTTAGAACCGTTATATAACTTGTCAGTTTCTGACCTACTGCACTTCTTGTTAATAGAGAAACCAGTACTTCCATTTCTTCGAAAGTAGGTACAATCCGCTCCATACCCATAACGGTAATCTGCGTTTTTGGCAAAGCTGTGACTAAATCTGCATTCCCTTCATTTGTAACTAAACTGAAAGAGCCTGTTTCTGCAACGGCAAAGTTACAGCCGGTAATGCCAATATCCGCGCTCAGGTATTCTTCGCGCAGCATTTCCCGGGCATGCCATGCTAATTCCTCTGGCTTCGATGTCTTATGGTAGCCAAGCTTTTCTGTAAACACATCCCGGATTTGTTCTTTATTTTTGTGTAATGCCGGTACAACGATATGTGATGGCGGATCGTGATCGTCCACTTGGAGAATGTATTCGCCAAGGTCTGTCTCAATAACTTTACAGCCTTCTTGTTCAAGAGTGGCATTTAAGCTTATTTCCTCTGTTACCATCGATTTTGATTTTACAATTTTTTTGGCGCTTTTCTGCCGAACGACGCCGCGAATATATTCATTTGCTTCTTCCTTTGTTTGAGCAAAAAATACATGCCCGCCGCGTTTTGCAACATTCTCACTTAATTGCTCCAGATAATAATCCAAGTTTTCCAGGACATGCTGGCGGATTTCTTCTCCATGCGAGCGCCAGTCCTCCCAGTTTCCCAGTTCCTCAGCTGCATTGCGTCTTTTTATCCCCATGCCATCCTGAGCACCAGAAACGGCACCGCGCATAAAGTCGTCATGAATCCCCTTCTCGACCCGTTCTTTAAATTTTTCATTGCTAATTTTCATTGCCATCCTTATTCTCCCACCCTTCGGAAAAAGTGAATCTTCTTAACGACTATTTAAAACTTCAGCAATATGAAGAACCTTAATTGGTTTTCCTTTTCGATCAATTCGCCCTCCGATATTCATTAAGCAACCAGCATCAGCACCAATAAGATATTCAGCACCTGTTTCTTCTACATGGCAAACTTTCTCATCGACCATTTGCTCTGATATTTGTGACATTTTGACAGAGAATGTACCACCGAATCCGCAGCATTGTTCCTTCCCTGGTAATTCTGTGAAGTGAAGCCCTTTCACATTTTTCAATAGAATCATAGGCGCTTCCTTTACCCCTAATAATCTAGTCATATGGCATGAGGTATGATAGGTGGCCATTCCTTCTAGCTTTGCCCCAACATCTTCAACCTCTAGTACATCGACAATGAATTGGGTAAGCTCATATGTTTTCTCAGCCAATTTCCTTGCTTTCGGTTCCCATATTGGGTCACCTTTAAAAACATGAGGATATTCATGGAACATAAAGGCGCATGAGCCTGATGGTGAAACGACATATTCCGCATCCTGAAAGGTATCTATCATCCGCTTCATGGCTTCCTTCGCTTCTTTTGTATAACCGCTGTTATAAGCTGGCTGCCCGCAGCATACCTGTGATTCCGGAAATTCAATCTCACAGCCGAGTCTTTCAAGCAGCTCGACCGTTGCCTTTCCCACATTTCCCTGAAACATATCAACAAGACATGTTGCAAATAAACTTACTTTCATCTATATTCAACCCCTTAATACAAATAAAAGCTGGCTTAACTATTTTTATTTGTTTTTGTTTTATTATACATCATTTTTGTTTACTTTTGAAAGGTGATGAAAAAATTTAAAGGGGAGCAACTTATGCTCCCCTTTAAATTTATAAATGCGGCCAGCCCTCAGCCTTTAAGTAATACCCAAGTTAGTTTATAAACTATTAATGTTACAGGCCTGTAATGTTAAAAAAAGGCACCACTGAAAATTTGCTTTGTTAGTTTTTGAGCGTTGTTAGGATGAAGTATTTTTGTTGACAGGATACAGGTCCATAAACGTCAGTGGCTGCGTTTCTCGGTATTCTTTTGGTGTACATAATTTTATCTTTGCAAAGTTGCGATTGAATGAACGGATATTTTCATAGCCACAATGATATGCGATTTCGGTAATATTTTTTTCAGTTGTGCTCAGTAGATAGCAAGCATAGTTAATCCTGGTTCCATTTAAAAAATCAGCAAATGACGTTCTAACATTTGCATTAAAATATTTTGATAAATAATTATAGCTGTATCCTAATGCACCAGCTATTTCTTTTAAAGAAATAATTTCTGTAAAGTGTTCCTGTATATAGGTTAATAAAGTGTGGAGCAGCTCTGGGTCTTTTTCTTTGGCCTCATTTAATGAGGTTTGTGCCATCATTTCTGATAATAACAAATAAAGACTTGCTTTTCGCTCTAATAGATTCGAATCCTCTTTGAAGAGTGTCCTAAATATGAGTGATTTTGCTTCGGAAGATAGATTGAATATTGGTTTTTCTAGGAAACTATTTTCGATCATCTTTTGAAATGTCGGAACATAGTCTGGAGAAAATATACAAATGTTGGCTTGAGATTGTGAATTGGTAATAAGCGAATGAATTTCATACGGAAATATGAGTAAGAATTGTCCAGCTTTCAAATGAAACTTTCTTTGACCGATCATGACTTCCATTTCCCCATCAACCAGAAAGATTAATTCAAAACAACGGTGAAGATGGCTCGGAAAGTTTAAATTCATGGTATGAAAGTTTGAGAATAGATCAAAATGATGTGCTTCATATATAACCATATTAAGCGTATTCCTCTCAAAAATAGGATAAAATTTGTCTAGGATTATATAAGTTTTATCTTGTTATGTCAAATGTAAAAGTGTTAAATTTACGAATATTAGCAACATAAAAACAAGCTCTATCCCAAGTTTAATCTATTACTAAATTATTCTTAAAGGAGATAAGCGATGGAAAAACTTAGAATTGGAATGGTAGGCTATAAATTTATGGGTAAAGCACACAGTCATGCTTACCGGGATCTTCCGCTCTTTTTCCCAAAGACGGTTCATCCTGAAATGAAGGTTATTTGCGGGCGCGACCTAAAGGGTGTGGCTGCTGCAGCCAGGCAGTTCGGCTGGAAGGAATATACTACAGACTGGAAAAATCTCTTAGAAAGAAACGATATTGATTTACTCGATATCAATGCCCCAAGTGATGTACATAAAGAAATAACGATTGCTGCCGCAAAAGCAGGCAAACATATTTTTTGCGAAAAACCGTTAGCGCTTACATTAAAAGACTCAAGAGAAATGTTAGAAGTGGTCGAGTCCGCTGGGGTTAAGCATATGGTTGGCTTTAATTACCGCTTCGCTCCAGCCGTGATGCTGGCTAAAAAGCTTGTAGACGAAGGGAAGCTAGGCGATATCTATCATTTCCGCGCCTGGTTTTTACAGGATTGGCTCGTTGATCCAAACTTTCCGCTTGCATGGAGACTTCAAAAGGAAATTGCGGGTTCCGGGTCTCATGGCGATCTTGGAGCCCATCTGATCGATTTGGCTCACTATCTCATTGGTGATATCACTGAAGTGATTGGCATGAACGAAACATTTATTAAGGAAAGGCCGCTTCCAACTCAAATGACCGGCTTATCGGCAAAGGGCAGCGAAAGTGATGAAAAAGGCGAAGTAACAGTAGATGATGCTACCCTATTCATGGCACGTTTTGCTAATGGTGCCCTAGGAAGCTTTGAAGCTACTCGTTTTGCAACAGGACATCGCTGTAAGAATTCCTTTGAAATCAACGGCAGTAAGGGCAGTGTGATTTTCGACTTTGAACGTATGAATGAGCTTCAAGTTTACTTCGCTGATGACCGGGATGACGTTCAGGGCTTTCGGCGCGTCTTAGCGACTGATCCTTCGCATGCTTTCGCCGAGGCATGGTGGCCGCCTGGTCATACAATCGGCTATGAACATACGTTTATCCATGAAGTTGTTGAACTTATGGAATCCTTCCGGGAAAATAGACTGCCAGTGCCAAACTTCCGTGATGGTGTAAAGTGCCAGGAAGTTTTGGAAGCGGTCGATGTATCGATTGAAAAACGCCAATGGATTAGGGTTTCTGACGTTTAAAAAAACATAAGGAGTGTTTGAATGATGCAAAAAAAGGCATTGATAGTTTGGGGCGGATGGGACGGCCATCAGCCGGAGCAGGTAGCGGAAATTTTCAGAGGAATCCTTGAGGAAGAGAATTTTAAAGTTGAAGTATCTAATACGCTTGATTCATACGCAGACAAGGAAAAATTGAAATCTTTGGATTTAATCGTTCCCCACTGGACGATGGGTGAAATTGAAAAAAAATATGTACTTAATATCTCCGAAGTGGTTGCAGCAGGCGTTGGTTTGGCTGGATGCCATGGTGGAATGTGTGACTCTTTCCGAAATAATGTGGACTGGCAATTTATGACGGGCGGCAACTGGGTTGCCCATCCTGGAAATGATGGTGTGGAGTACACCGTCAACATCAAACACTCATCAAGTCCACTATTAGATGGCATTTCTGATTTTAAAGTTGCCAGTGAACAATATTACCTACATTATGATCCTGCAGTAGAAGTGTTAGCTACCACTCGCTTCCCAGTATTTTTCGGACCGCATGCAGCTAATAAAGCGGTTGATATGCCTGTTGTCTGGACAAAACGCTGGGGACTGGGAAATGTGTTTTATAATTCTTTAGGTCATCAAACGAATATTATTGCCATGCCGCAAGTCTCACTGATAATGCGCCGTGGATTTTTATGGGCTGCTGAAGGAAAGAAACGCACCCAAGAAGTGGATATTGACTCTCTTTATGGAAATGTACGTTCCTATACAGGTATGGGAGATAGCCAATAAATCTAAAAGTTGCCGTCAATCAAAATAAACTGGAGGATTCATGATGAAAAAACTGAAAATTGGTATCATTGGTTGCGGAAATATTAGCTCAATTTATATGGAAAACTGTCAAAAGTTTCCTCACCTCGATCTTATTGCCTGTGCGGACTTGGATGAACAGCGTGCCAAATCTCAAGCGGAGAAATTCGGCATTCCTAAAGCATGTTCCGTGGAAGAACTGCTTTCTGACCCAGCGATAGAACTAGTGATTAATTTAACCATTCCAAAAGCACATGCCTCTGTCTGTATCCAGGCACTTGAAGCAGGCAAGCATGTTTATACGGAAAAACCACTTGCGGTTACACGTGAGGAAGGAAAACAAATTATAGAAACAGCAAAAAAACAAAATCTCCTCGTTGGAAGCGCTCCAGATACCTTCTTGGGTGCTGGGATTCAAACGGCGATTCATTTGATTGAACAAGATGAAATTGGTGTTCCAATTGGGGCATCTGCCTTCATGATTTGCCGCGGGCACGAGCATTGGCATCCAGACCCTGCCTTCTATTATGATAATGGCGGCGGACCGATGTTTGATATGGGACCTTATTACTTAACAGCCTTAGTCGCTCTTTTAGGACCGATTAAACGAATTTCTGGTTCCACTCGTATTAGTTATCCTGAAAGAACGGTGGTTAGCACACCGAAAGCAGGAACTAAAATTAAAGTATCAACGCCTACGCACATCTCAGGAGTGATTGATTTTGCATCAGGCGCAATTGGAAATATTACAACAAGCTTTGATGCCTTTGGCGGTACATCCCTCCCTCCTATAGAAATTTACGGCAGTGAAGGCACGTTACTTGTTCCTGATCCAAATACGTTCGGTGGTCCAGTCAAGATTAGAAAACGTAATGAAAATGAATTTAAAGAGGTTCCTCTTGCTTACGGCTATGCCCAAAACAGTAGAGGACTTGGTGTTGCTGATATGGCCAAAGCAATCCTCGAAGGTGGAAATTACCGGGCAAATGGCGAATTAGCGTATCATGTTTTAGAAGCGATGCATGGCTTCCACGATTCCTCGGATAGCGGGAAACACTATATTATGGAAAGTAAATGTGAGCGCCCTGAATCCGTGTCCTTTGAATTACAGGCTAAGTAATTTCGATTTTTTATTGACAAAAAATATGCCCCACTAATAAGTGGGGTTTGTGTTCTTCTCCAATTTCACTTTAGAGTTTACTGAAATAAATTTTTATTTAAAATAAACAAACCTTTCTCCAGGGACCATCATATGAAATTTTTGGCTTGGATATTGGTGAAAAAGGTAGTCGACAAAATAGGCTGGATTTTCCCGGTTATTTGGGAACATGTCATAATGGATTGGAATGAGGAGGTCGATACCTGTTGCTGCAGAAAAATCAGCAGCTTCACGAAAGGTCATATTGCCAATAATTTCTCTCGAGGTCCGAAAATAATCCCTTCCATTAATGGGCAAAAAACCAACATGCGGCTTAAATTCTTTTACTCTTTCTACTAGGGATGACGTGACGACAGTGTCGCCGCTGTGAAAAAGGCGGATGCCGTTTACTTCGATAAAATATCCTAACGCTGCATAATTGCCCAAAGTATCTATTTCATATTCCGTGTGGGCTGCAGGAACCGGTGTAATCTTAAATCCTTTGATGGAAAAGGATTCACCATCTCGTGCAGGCAAAATTGCCTTCCCAGGTATTTGTACATTTAGTACGGGTTCCAAAGGAGAGGGGACTACATAACATGTATTCATTGAAACATTCGAAATCCCTTTTATGGTTGCTAAATCGAGATGATCATCATGCCCGTGTGTAACCAATACCCCATCAACGTCTTGAAGCAGCCTTGGCGCTAAGACTGGAGAGAAGGCCCTTATAAATTCAGTGTCAGGATTGGCCTCTTCGATGCTGCTTGTTAAATAAGGGTCAATACAGATGAATCCATCCTCGTTTCTACCCTTCAATAAGATTCCTGCCTGCCCCAAATTCCAAAATGAAATAGATTCTTTTGGCAGTTGAGTTTCCTTGACTTCGTTTATTAATTGTTCTCCACTTTTATAAATACCCTCCATATTTTTCATCCTCTCACTATCTACCATGTTAAATAATTTCAATGCCTAATTCACTATACTTGTTTAAATTATGACTTTGTGGACCGTCTTCCGTAATTAAGTAATCAAGTTCTGAAACAGGACCTACTAAGTAATTGGAAATTGTATTCAGTTTACTCCTTGTTACAAGGGTTGCAATTTTATTAGAACTTTTAATCAACTGACGTTTAACGTGAGACTCTTCTATATGAGGGATGCTGATACCAAAGTCGGGGTGCAGGGAATATACTCCTAAAAAACAGAGATCTGCTCTAATATTCTTAAGCACTTCAATTACATCCAGTCCTACAGTTACAAAAGATTCCTTGAAGAAAGTTCCGCCCAAAAGAATGATATCTGTATTTGGATGTTTTGATAATGCCAAACTTATAGAGGGACTATTCGTAATAATGGTTCCTTTAAACTCCGTTGGAATTTCTTGAGCCAGAAAAAGATTTGTTGTACTTCCATCTATTAAAAGCACTTGTCCATCCTTAATAATTTTCACAGCTTTTAAAGCCAATTCTTTTTTGGCATCTATATTTTCTTCTGTTCTTTCAGAAAAGGTTAAGGCGCTCGCAGAAGCAGGAAAAGCCCCGCCATGTACTCTTTTGAGAAGACCTAATGAATCCATTTCCCTTAAATCCCGTCTAATTGTGTCCTCGGAAACATCCCATTTCATGCTTAATTCTTTCGCAATGACTTTCCCTTCCTTTTCAAGTATTTGTAAAATTTTGCTTTGCCGTTCTTTTCTTAGCATAAAAATGATCAACCTCCGGGCTTTTGCATGCTTTTTCTTATATTATATTATTTTTTCTTAAATTCACCAACTTTATAAAAAATTCGGCATGATTTTTCTTGTTTTTTCTTGTTCATAAAGATAAAATATTATCAAACACGAAAAATCTTGCTATAAAACGCAAAAACAAGAAACCGAAATTAATTTAAAATTACATGAATAAAGAGGAGGAATAAAAGATGAATCATAGTATTGAAACGCTAGCGGTAAATACGATTCGTACCTTATCAATTGATGCAATTAATAGTGCTAATTCCGGCCATCCAGGACTTCCTATGGGGGCTGCTCCAATGGCTTATGCACTCTGGGCCCATCATCTTAATCATAATTCGGCAAATGCAAAATGGTTTAATCGAGATCGATTTATTCTTTCTGCCGGACATGGCTCTAGCTTGTTGTATAGTTTGCTTCACTTAGCTGGGTACAATGTATCTCTAGAAGATTTAAAAAGTTTTAGAAAGCTGAATAGCAAAACACCTGGGCATCCGGAATTTGGTCACACAGAGGGTGTTGAAGCGACAACTGGACCTTTAGGGCAAGGAATTGCAAATGCAGTTGGAATGGCGATGGCTGAAGCGCATTTAGCTGGAAAATTCAATCAGGATGGATACCCTGTAATTGACCATTTTACATATGCTTTGGTTGGTGATGGAGATTTAATGGAAGGCATCTCTTATGAGGCCATGTCTATGGCTGGTCATATGAAACTAGGAAAATTAATTGCCTTATATGACTCAAATGATATTTCTTTGGACGGTGAATTAAACCTTTCATTTTCTGAGGACATTCAAAAACGGACAGAATCTGCTCATTGGCAATATTTACGAGTAGAAGATGGCAATGATGTAGCAGAAATCTCGAAAGCTATTACATTAGCAAAACAAAATACAAACCAACCAACCTTGATTGAAATTAGAACCACAATCGGTTTTGGAAGTCCCAAAGTTGCAGGAACAAACAAGGCACATGGAAATCCCCTTGGTGCAGAAGAAGCTCGTGCAACAAAACAGGTTTATGGCTGGCACTATGAAGAGGATTTCTTTGTACCTGAAGAAGTGAAAGCCCATTTTGAAGAGTTAAAACAAAGAGGGATTAGTCAAGAACAGCAATGGAATGCATTATTCCAGTCTTATCAAGAGACATATCCAGAATTAGCGAAGGAATTGCAACATGCCATCAAGGGTGAAGTTTTAATCAATACGGAAGACATCTTGACATTTGAAACAGGTAAAACCATTTCAACTCGTGTGGCTAGCGGAGAAGCCATTAATCATTTTGTCAAATCAGTTCCTTCTATTTTTGGAGGAAGTGCGGATCTTTCTCACTCCACAATGACAGATATAAGGGAAGACACAGCATTCGCAGTAGAATCATTTAGCGGACGAAATATCTACTTTGGTGTTCGAGAACATGCAATGGGAGCGGCTGGCAATGGTTTGGCTCTTCATGGCGGGCTAAAGCCATTTGTTAGCACCTTCTTTGTTTTCAATGATTATCTCAGACCGTCAATTCGTCTGGCATCCTTACAAAAGCTTCCAGTCACTTATGTATTTACTCATGATTCAATTGCGGTTGGTGAAGATGGTCCAACTCATGAGCCAATCGAGCAACTAGCTTCTCTTCGTGCGATCCCAGGGCTGACCGTAATCCGCCCATCAGATGCAAACGAAACAGCCAGTGCATGGGCTTATGCACTAAAACAAACAGATGGTCCAATTGCTCTAGTGCTGAGCCGTCAAAACCTGCCTGTATTCCAAGAAACACAAGCCAATTTAGACAATCTTTCTAAAGGTGCCTACGTATTAACGCAAACAAATGACCAACCAGAGGTTATCTTGATCGCTACCGGTTCGGAAGTGGCGTTAGCCGTTAACGCGAAAGCTGAACTCGAAAAGGAAAATGTATCCGTTCGCGTTGTCGCAATGCCAAGCTGGGAACTTTTTGATCGTCAACCGAAAGAATATAAAGAGCTTGTCTTCCCTGCTTCTGTTACGAAGCGTGTGGCAATAGAAATGGGTATCTCCCTTGGCTGGGAACGCTATGCAGGTTCCGAAGGGAAAGTATTATCCATCGAAACATTCGGTGCTTCAGGAACGGGCGCTGCAGTATTGGAGCTATTTGGATTTACTTCGGAAAATGTTGTTCGAACTGCAAAAAGTCTACTACAATCTTAAAATGGAGGAAATTAACGATGAAATTTTTTATTGATACTGCAAATCTCGTTGATATTAAAAAGGCATACAAAATCGGCGTTTTATCCGGTGTTACGACCAATCCTTCACTAGTTGCAAAGGAAGGTGTAAAATTCGAAGACCGGATTGCAGAAATCTGCCAGGCAGTTCCAAGGGTTGAATCTGTTTCCGCTGAAGTAACTCCAGATGCCGTTACAGCTGATGAAATGATTGCTCAAGCTGAAGAGCTTATTAAAATTAACGGCGGGGATGAGAAAATTACAATCAAGCTTCCTATGACTTTAGAAGGTTTAGAGGCTTGCCGTTATCTTGCCGATAAAGGTGTTAAAACAAATGTCACACTTATCTTTACAGTAAACCAGGCACTATTGGCAGCCCGTGCAGGTGCAACGTATGTCTCTCCATTTTTAGGTCGCCTGGATGATATTTCCGAAGACGGCGTTCAATTAGTATCAAAAGTAGCTGAGTTGTTCCGCATTCATAATTTTGACACACAAATTATTGCAGCATCTGTTCGTCATCCGGATCATGTAACTCGTGTAGCTATGGCAGGTGCACATATTGCAACGATTCCGTTTTCAGTTATTGAGCAAATCTCAAAACATCCACTTACTAATCAAGGGATCGAAAAATTTGCTGCTGATTGGGAAAATACTATTAAAAATTAAGTTAAGAGGATGACGCAGAAAATCATTACGATTATATAGACTTTTAAGTTAAAACGAAAAGAGCCATACCTTTGGTTTTTCAAAGATATGGCTCTTTTCATTTATTTTATTTTCTCCAAAATTCCTTGACTACATTTTAACAATTGGCAAATACGAAAGAATGTAAGTCAATGAAAAATCAACAATGACCTTTAACACAGCCTAAATTTAATATTTTAAAAGGTTATAGTGGAAAAACTTATACTCTATCAAATTCATCAGGATCTGCAAACATGCGTTTCCCCTGATTGAGTGTGTTTATTTTATCCATATCTTGTTGAGTGAGTTCAAAATCAAAGACATCTGCATTTTCAGCAATACGGTGAGGCTTTGTCGATTTTGGAATCGTTACTACCCCAGTTTGCAAATCCCAACGGATAATGATTTGTGCAGTTGATTTATTGTATTTATTTGCAATCTCAACCAGCACAGGTTCGTTAAGTAGCCCACCTTGCATTAATGGCGACCATGCTTCAAGCTGGATACCATGATTTTTACAAAAATCATGTAATTCCTGTTGATTAAAGCGAGGATGGTATTCAACTTGGTTGACCATTGGTTTGATCTCACAGTTTTCAATAATATCTTCCAAGTGGTGAATTTTGAAGTTACTTACGCCAATGGCACGAACACGTCCATCCTTATAAAGTTTCTCAATTGCTTTCCAGGTTTCTACATATTTTCCTTCGGAAGGCAGCGGCCAGTGAATTAAATAAAGGTCCAAATAGTCTAAACCCAATTTTTTCATGCTTTCATCAAAGGCAGCTATTGTAGATTCATAGCCATGGTTAGCATTCCATACTTTTGTTGTAATAAACAGCTCTTCGCGGGGAACATTTGATTCAGCAATCGCTCTGCCAACGCCCTCTTCATTTCCATAAATCGCAGCTGTATCAATGCTTCGATAGCCTGCTTCAAGAGCAGCCTTTACCGAACTAACAACTTCTTCTCCGTCATTAACCAAAAAAACACCTAAACCTAACCAAGGCATTTTTACGCCGTTATGTAGTGTCGTCGTACTTTTTAAATCTTTGAACATAAATCCTCTCTCCTTTATCGTTAGTATTCTATTAAAAGAACTAAATTTAAAATGTCACATAATTTCTCCATTGATGAACAGGTTTCCAGTTTAATAACCTTTTAGCTTTTTCATTGCTTAATAATGATTCGAAACCATGCAATTCTTTCCGGAATTCTGTTACCGTCGGATAACAAACTTCCATAAGCTGTTTGCTGGGAATATCCATACTCGTATCATCTGCAGCGATATTTAGGGCACCTGAGCCAAGACCATCTGTTTCAACAGCCAATCGATAAGCAGTTGCAGCATCTCTTGTATCAATGTAGCTCCACAAAATGGTTTTACGCTGTTCAGGATCATGAATAAAACCAGGGAAATTTTTATACATTTCCGGTGAAATTACATTTCCCAATCTAAATGAGACTACCTGCATACCTGTTCTTTGATGAATCATATCTGCTGTTTTTTCGTTCACAATTTTCGATAAACCATAGCTCTCTTCCGGTAATTGAGGATGGTTTTCGTCCATCGGTACATATTGAGGCTTTAAGTCTTGCTTTGAAAAACAAATGCCATATGATGATTCGCTAGAAGAAATCACCGCTTTTTTGATTCCTAAAGTCCCAGCAGCTTCTAAAATATTATAAGTGGACATGACATTATTTTTAAAGGTCACTTCGTTTGGATGCGAGTAAGCTACCGGTATGGCAGCAAGGTGGACTACTGCATCAGCCCCCGCTAATACCCCATATACTTCACCAAGATTGGTTAAATCAGTTAAAACCGTTTTACAAAGAGGTTCTTTTGGATATTTAAGGTCAGCATTAACAACATCGTAGCCATGCTCGATAAATTCTTTGATGACTTCTGAACCAAGAAGACCACTTCCACCTGTTATAACAACTTTTCCCATACTATTTCCTCCCATTTTTTTGTTCCTTATGATGTTGAAGGATCTTGCAAACATAAAAAGAATCATTCTTTTTCTTAGTTTGTTTAATATATAAACTATTTAATTTTTATGATATCATATTACTTTTTAGTAAGCCAATATATAATTTTATTATTCGTGCTTCCGATGAAGGTATGCCCACAGACAACAAGCTGCTTCCTGCCTGTGGGATACTTTCAAATTCCAATATTCCCGTACTTCCTATTACGCATTAATCAATTTTGATTTTGCATGTGCTACAGTTTTGCTTTTTGCTGATTTCCATTTGAACACCATATACCTACAAGAGTTGGCGGCACACTGAAGAACAATTAGGCTGCAAAAAGCTGTCCATGCACCTATCTGTCCGAAGTCATAGTATTGAGTCAGCAAAATGGTACAAGGGATAAACAATAGCCAATTTAGTAACATAGCGGTGCGTGACAAAAATGTGGTATCGCCTACTCCCCTAAGACCGCCGGCAAAAATAATCTGGGCACCGCTAAACAATTGAATGAAAGACGCTAAATGAATTACCGAGATCGCTGCCAAATAAACCGCCGGTTCCGAGGTATACATTTTCGCAACGGGTAGAGCAAACAGAAATAAAAAGATGGAGAATATAAACATAAAGCCCATTCCCAGGTATACAGTTACCAAACCAAATTTTTTCCCTTCCAATGGCCTCCCTCTTCCAATCACTTGACCAATTCCAACTGTTGCAGCTGCTCCAAATCCATTTGCCGGCATAAAACCAAAGGAAAGAATATTTAAAGCAATTTCATTGGCAGCAATCGCCACTGTCCCCAGTCGGGTTATACAGCTGGTAAACACCAACATTCCTAAACTATTGGAAAACTCAGTAATCCCCAGTTTCATTCCTTCTGCCAGAAGCAGCCAAACTTGGCGCGTTTCAATCGGTATCCAGGAACGCGTGAAAAAAGTTTCGTTTAGGAATTTATAATAGACAAGAAGATTCAAAAGAAGAGTCACCCCTTCAGCGACAACCATACTCCATCCTGCCCCCTGCAGTCCCAGATTTGGAAAACCAAGCTTTCCATATGCCAAGACATAGGTTAAAATGACCACCAAGGCACTGTTAATAATCGAGATATTCATAGGTGTTCGCGTATCTCCTATAGCTCTCATATAAGCATAGAAAACAATATTAAATACTGTGAACATCATTGCAAACATCCGAACCTGGACATATGGAGTACCAAGCTTGAGGATCGTTGAATTTGATCCCATGACCATCAATATTAAATGTGGGACCACAAAGCTGGCAACGAGTATGAGAATGGCCTGTAAAGCTGCAAAAATTAAGGCAATTTGCAACCGTTGATTTCCCAGCTTCATATTTTTCGAACCATAGTTCTGGGCAACTAAATAATTGATAGCCCCTTGGTTGCCGGAAAACAACGCCCATATATTGTACATTAAAACATTGGATATCCCTACAACTGCAATAGCTGCAGCCCCCAATTTACCAACAATCATTAAAATAAGCAGACCTGTAACAGTCATCGAGGAAAAAGTCGCGATAGATGGAATGGCTAAACGAAGGATCTCTTTAATTAGTTTCATCATCATCCCCCCGTTTCTTTAAATTGAAAATCATAAAAAAAACCTTCAAAAAGAGTATATTGAGGTTTTGGAAAAATCATCCAGTATAATTAAACAAAATTTTTATAAACACTCAAGAATCTACATCTAAATTACACACATAGCTTCCCGTATGGGATGGGATTAAAGATATGATTCTTTTAAAAATGAAAAAAGCTTTCTTCCCATCCCCATACAACACTTCTTTTTTTCAAATTTAAACACTGTGATGACAAGCTACCAAATGATCAGACGATTGACCTTTATCTTTTAGAGAAGGCATTTCCTCACGGCAAATATCTGTTGCCAATGGACATCTGTAAGCAAAAGGGCAACCCTTTCGTTCGATATTTAGATTTGGCGGCTCGTTTGAGTAGTCTGTCAAATCGATGTCCATTTGACTGCCAGGGGTAGATGCCAGCAAAAGTCTTGTATAAGGATGAAGCGGTTGCTTAATTAATTCTTTCGATTCTGCCACTTCCATTACCTTACCGCCATACATCACCATGATTCGATCTCCAAAATAGCGGGCAGAAGCCAAATCATGTGTAATATAAAGATAAGAAAGGCCCATATCTTCTTTCAATTGGTTCATTAACTCCAGAATACCGGCTCGGATGGATACATCCAGCATCGAGATTGGCTCATCAGCTACCACAAATTTCGGATTCACTGCAAGTGCGCGGGCAATTGCTAAACGCTGGCGCTGTCCACCGGAAAGCTCATAAGGATACTTCACGCGAATATCACTTACTGGAGTCAATCCTACCTTATGAAGGAGTTCCCCTACCTTTTGATAAAGCTCTTTCCCACGATAACCTTGGTGTTTTTTTAACGGAAAAGTTAAATGATTTTCGATCGTTTTTACCGGGTTTAAAGAGCCGAATGGATCTTGGAAGACCATCTGGGCATTTTTTCGATATTCCTTTAAGCTTTTCCCGCTGATGTTTGTAACATCTTGTCCATTCACATGAATTGTACCCGCGCTTGGACGATTGATTCTAACTAAGGCGCGGCCAATGGTGCTCTTTCCACTTCCAGATTCGCCAACCAGAGAAAGCACTTCTCCTTTGCGGATCAAAAAGCTCACATGATCAACTGGGATAATGGTTTGTCTCCCTGACTCTCCCCGAACGTTAAAAGTGACGACGAGATCCTTAACTTCAACAACTGTATCATTTTCAAAATTGGGCTGCTTCATTGCCATTTATCTCACCGCCTCTTTTACAAAATCTTCATTATATAGATGACAAGCAATCAGACGTCCATTCACATCTTTTTCTACTGGATGAATGGTTTTGCAGGATTCCATCGCATATTTGCAGCGAGGATTGTAAGCACATCCAGTCGGCAGATTAATCAGATCCGGAGGATTCCCAGGTATCCCTTCGATCTTAACGGTTTCTGCAGTTAATTCCGGTATAGCTCGAAGAAGGCCATCTGTATATGGATGGTGACTCTTAGAAAGATTTAAATCTTCGGCTTTTGTCACCTCGACTAAACGACCAGCGTACATAATCGCTACTTTTTCAGCAAGTTCAGCTACTAAACTAAAGTCATGACTGATAAATAATACGGCAAATCCCTTCTTGCTCTGAAGTTCTTTAATCTTATCCAAGATCGACTTTTGAACCACAACGTCAAGTGCAGTAGTTGGCTCATCCATAATAACAAGGTCCGGTTCAAGAGCGATCGCGATTGCGATCACTATTCGCTGTCTCATTCCGCCCGATAACTCGTGCGGATAGCTTTTTAAATGCTTAGGATCGATACTAACCAGCTCCAAAAGCTCTACCGCTTTGTCATGAACTTCTTGCTTTGTCATATTTGGCCGGTGCTCTCTATACACATCAGCAATTTGCTGCTCGACCGTTAATACTGGATTAAGCGCATTCATGGCACTTTGAAAAACCATCGACATCCGATTCCAACGAAACTTGCGAAGTTCTTTTTTATTCAGTTTATAAACGTCCTGACCCATAACAATGATTTCTCCGCCTAAAAGTGTTGCAGAGTTTTTTAATAGATTCATAATGGCGTTCGATAACGTACTTTTTCCAGATCCTGATTCACCGATCAAACCAACGATTTCATTTCGATAAATTTTTAATGAAACATCTCTAACAGCACGAACGGTTCCGCGTGCGGATTCATAGCCAACTGAAACATTCTTCAGCTCAAGCACAGGTTGTTCATTTTTATTTGACACGATGTTTCCTCCTCTTCTGAGAGCTTAAACGTGGGTTTGTAATACTATCAATTGCAAAGTTCATCAATACCAAGCTCAAACCTACCAGTCCGATTCCTAGACCAGGCGGGATAAACCACCACCAGGCACCAGTCAACATCGCTCCGTTTTGGCTTGCCCAGTAAAGCATTGTTCCCCAGCTATTAGCGTTAATATCTTCAAAGCCCAAGAAAGCGAGACCTGCTTCCGCAAGAACGGCACCCAATGTTGCATAAATAACATTTGCTGCAATTAAAGACATCATATTGGGTGCAATTTCCGTAAACATAATATTTAAATCAGATTTTCCTGACATTTTTGCGGCAACAACGAAATCACGGTGAGCCAGTGACATGGTTTGGGCCCTAAACACCCTGGCTCCCCATGCCCAGCCTGTAATACCAATAATAATACCGTTCGTATATGGCGTAGAATTTTTCACATATGCTTCAATAACAATCAGTAAAGCCAACCCAGGAAGAACGAGGAAGAGATTCATTAAGAAAGAAAGGAACGAATCAATTTTACCTCCTCTATATCCGGCTGTGATCCCGAAGAGTAAACCAAAGAAAGTAGCAATAATACCTGCTCCAAAACCAACGATAATGGTGGTTCTTGCGCCATAAATAAATTGCGAAAAGATGTCCTGCCCCGTGTTTGTCGTTCCAAATAAGTGGGCTGCAGTTGGATCTAAATTCGGCGTAAAATTCGTATCCTTCGGATTATAGGGTGCAATCCAATTTGCGAAAATTGCTATTAATATAAAAAGGGCAAATAGGAGCAACCCAGTCAATGCTTTACCATTTTTCAAAAAGTGTTTTAAAAAGCCAATTCGATCTATCAATTTCCTCTTTGTTTTTGTATATATTTGTGTAGTATCAGGTACTTTTTGAATGATTTCTGTATTAGGACTCATTTGCAGTTCCTCCTGTTCTTACACGCGGGTCCAAACGACTATAAAGCAAGTCAACGACTAAATTAGCAACAAGAACAGCAACAGCGATTAGTAAGAAAGAAGCTTGGATTAATGGATAATCTTCCTGAAGAACGCCATTTGTCAATTGTCCTCCGATTCCGGGATAAGAGAATACTTGCTCCGTTAAAATAGATCCGCTTACTACGTTACCAATGGCGATTGCGAAGCTAGTAAGCTGTGGGAGAATGGCATTTCGTGCTGCATATGTAAACATTAGGCGCGATGTGCTTACTCCTTTTGCTTCAGCAAATACCACATAATCTTCACCAAGAGTATTGATCATGTTATTACGCATACCAACCAACCAGCCACTTAGTGAACCGAGTAAAATCGTTACACCTGGAAGGAAGCCATGATACATTACACTTGAGATAAATGCCCAATTGAATCCGGGAACAAGTCCATCGTCGTAACCATGATTCATTGGGAACCAGTTCAATTTAAATCCAAAAATAAATAAAAATAAAAGGGCCACCCAGAAATAAGGCAATGCTTGTATGGCCATTGTTAAAAGCGGCAATGTATTATCTAAAAGGCCCTGCCGTTTCCAGGAAATATAGATGCCCGCTGCTGTTCCAATGCAAACAGCAAGTATGGTAGCAAGACCAACAAGTCCGATTGTCCATGGAAGACTGCTTTTAATAATATCAATAACAGGAGTTGGATAATTGCCAAATGATAATCCCCATTGACCTGTGAAAAGGCCTTTCAAATATTCAAAATACTGGATAATGATTGGCTTGTCTGTAAGACCAAAAGCCTTTTTCATCGCTTCCATGGAAGCAGGGTCCAATTGACCTTTAAACTTTGCAAACATGATATCCGCAGGATTGCCTGGCATCATTCGAGGAAGTATAAAGTTGATTGTGATGGCAGCCCATAGTGATAGCACAAAGAAACCGAGCCGTTTTACAATGAATCGCATGGAGGTTCCCTCCTTTTTTATTTTTAAAGCAATACGTAATCTTATATTTAAGGATTGATCTTTTTTAATAAAAAGAGGAAGAAACGCTTCTTCCCCCTTGGATATGAATTACTTGCCTGCTGGCTTTATTTTAGAAAGAATCACAGCTGCTTGAGGCCATGAGAATACAGCAGGTGTTGCATATGCATTATCTTTATCTGGCCAGCCAGTATAATTTTTCGTTGAATATTCATACCATGTTTCACCGTAGAATAATGGCATAAATGGAGCTTGATTTACAACCACATCTTCAATTTTGGCCATTGCTGCTTTTTGGGCTGCAGAATCATTTGTTACCTTGTAATCATTGAAAGCTTTTTCTGTTGCCGGGTCATTCCAGACTTCAGGATTCCAGCCGCCAGTTTTGGTTAATTCATCTTTAAACGTTCTGAACGGTGTCGCACTTGGGTTTGTCCAACCCATTGCCAAGTCAAACTTGCCGCTTTGAAGGTTAGCTTGATATGCACCAATTTGCGGTTGATCTACTTTTACGTCAATACCGATTTTCTTGAGATCTTGAGCAACTAACATACAAGTTTGCACCCAATCAGACCAACCAGACACAACTTGTAGCGTAAACTTCAATTTCTGACCGGAAGGAGAAACATAGATGCCATCGCTGCCTTTTTTGTAGCCTGCATCTTGCAGAACTTTTTCAGCACCTGAAAGATCTTGTTTGAACTGTTTGCCTTGATATTGCGGTGTAATGAAATCTTTATCACGAGGCTGAACAGCTGTTACGTTTAGAGGCTCTACATAACCATATTCAGCTTGGTTAGCAATCTTATCTCGGTCAATTGCCATGTTGATAGCTTTACGTACATTAACATCTTTTAAAATTGGATTCTTTAAGTTCGGATATAGATTGATGGTTGAGCTTGCCGGGAACCAGTAATGGAAGTCAGAGCTCCTAGATGTATAAACCTTATCAACGTTTGGTATAAACATGGAGGCCCAGTCAAGTTGTCCATTTACAAGTGCTAATTGAGCACTTTCATTTGAGTTAAATGCCTTAAAATCAATTTCCGGTGCTTGATAGCTTGCAGCATCATAGAATTTATCGCTTTTCTTCAATTTGTAAACTTGTTGCGTAAAGCTATTAAGTACATATGGACCAGTACCAACAGGTTTTGTCATCGTAACTTTTGATGGATCACCTAGACTCTTCCAAATATGTTCAGGAACGATACTTGCCTGTAATACATATTCTTGGAATGGAATATTTGGCTCGTTAAAGTTGAAATCAACAACATTTGTCCCTTTTTTCTCAACTGAAGTAATGACCTTCATCAATCCTGAAGTATCAGCTGCAGGATATTGCTTTAATGTATTGAAAGTAAACAGAACATCATCAGCAGTGAACGGCTGACCATCTGACCACTTAACCCCGTCCCTTAGTGTAACTTCAAGTGTTTTGTTATTATTTGTCCAAGCATATTTCGTTCCAAGTGCTGGATATATATCCTGACTGACTGTACTGTAAATGAAAAGCGGCTGATAAATTAAGCCCATTGTTCCATATAACGGATTGGTTACGAATGGGTTAAAGTTTTCCTGCCAGTTTCCGTTTGGTGCACCCACTGTAAGTGGTTTCACAGCTGCTGCAGCTGAATTTCCACTGGCAGATTTTGTTGAAGTTGTTGCTGAGTTGCTGGAACAACCAGCCATTAGAACACTAACAGATAATACTCCGGATAATACCAAAGATACTTTGCGTTTCATTTTCATCTAATGACCCTCCTATAAACTTTAAGTAACCGCTTACAAACAAAGAATAATTTAATGTTTCTTGATTTTCCTCCAAACGTTGGTATCGACTTTGGATACCTCACCCCCTTTAGGATCTTAACTCTTGTTTCAGGAGTAACCGTTTACAAATTTAAAAAGTAATAATTGAAATTTTCAGACATCATTTTGTTCATGTACTTAGTTTATCAGTTATCCTAATTAAAAAAAGGTAACAATGATTAGGAAAAATACCATTATTTTTGGAATCGTGTTTTTCGTATGACCAACACCAAAAATTTGGTGAATAGCGCAAAATGTGTGGGGACGCCAGTTAAATATCAATAAAAAAAGCAAATGGAGAAAAGAAATCATTTTTCTCCACTTGCTTAATTTTAGGAATGCATCATCCTTTTACAGAGCCAGCCGCAATACCTTCGACAATGCGGTCACTTAGAACAAAGAAAGCAATTAGAATTGGAACAATACTAATTACTAATGTTGCCCCTATAGGACCCCAATCAGTTAAATATTGACCTACAAAGTTATTCACACCAACTGTAAGAGTCTTCCACTGATCAGAGCTAAGGAAGGTATTAACAAATACGAATTCATTCCAGTTATATATCATGTTAATAATAGCCGTAGTTGATAGGACAGGAACAGTCATTGGAAGCGTAATTTGGAAGAAGATTCGATGAATAGAACATCCGTCCATTACTGCCGCTTCTTCAACTTCCCTCGGAAGTGATTTATAAAATCCACTTAAAATCATTATCGTGATCGGTAAATTAAATGCAGTATAAGAGATAATAATTGACAGCGGATTATCAATTAGGTTAAGTGTTTTAAATATATTAAATAATGGAATTAATGTTGAATGAAGTGGAATCATATATCCTGCCATAAACAACCCAAGAACAAGCCCGCTAAGTTTCCAAGACATTCTTGTAATAGCGAAAGTTACAAAACTGGCAAGGATAATAGTCAAAATTACAGCAATAACAGTATACATCACACTGTTAAAAAAATAGTCACCAATGTGCCCTTGTGTCCAAGCCTTGGCATAATTTCCCCATTGTGGATGCTCAGGCAATGCAAACGGAGACATGCCAAAGACTTCTTGATTGGTTTTTAATGAAAAAAGAACTAACCATATCAGCGGGTAAATCTGGCATACTGCAATAATTCCAAGAATCAGGTAAAGAATACCGTACCCAATACGTTTACCAAAGGTATTACTGGTTTTATACGAAGTTGATAAGGTCATATTCACCCTCTTTTCAACAGCAACCTTACTCATCTTTTCCACTCTCCTTTCTAAAAATCAGTTTCGCCTCTAGACAGTAATTTTTGAATCAACCATGTCATTACCATACAGATTACGAGTAATCCAAAACCTATGGCACTGCCATATCCGAAATGAAACTTTTTAAATGCTTCACTATACATATAAGATGCCATAACTTCACTGGCATGGTCAGGACCTCCGCCCGTTAAAACATAGATTAAATCAAAATACTTTAATGACCCAACAATCGCTAAAATAACCATCACTTTGATTACGCCTGAAATGAGCGGAACCTTGATCTTATATGCAATTTGAAACGGTGTAGCACCATCAATTTTAGCAGCTTCTATGAGCTCTTCCGGAATGTTTTTTAATGCTGCATAGAAAATAATGATATAAAAACCTGCATATTGCCAAATGATAGGAATGAAAAGTGCATATAAAACAATGTGTGAATCTGCTAACCAGACAGGTAAATGTTTAACACCGAACGTAGATAATAATTTGTTAAGCATCCCGTTTGTCGGGTCAAATATTTTTGCCCAAAGCTGTGCAATTGCAACTGAAGATAAAAGCATTGGGATTAAGTAAATTTTTCTTAAAATGTTAGCTCCTTTTATTTTGCTGGCTAAAATCAACGATAAAATTAAATAGCCAATCAAACTTACTGTTGAAAAAATACCGAGTAACAGGGAGTGCCAAGTACTTGACCAAAATATCTTGTCATGGATTAATTGAATATAATTTGCTAATCCTACAAATTTCATCTGGCCAATGCCATCCCAGTTCATTAATCCATAATAACCTGTGAAAACAATGGGAATATAGATTAAGCCTAATATAAGAATTAAGGCAGGAAGGATGTATAAGGCGATTACAAACTTGTTGGACATAACACTTTTCATTTCATATACTCCCTTCTAATAGATAGAGGGCATATGAGATATGCCCTCTATGTTCATAAAAATTTACTAAGTTTAAAGATTATTATTTTTCTTCAGCTAGAGCATCTGCTTGTTGTTTTGCAAAATCTTCAGGTGTCACTTGGTTTCCAAATAGTGCAGTCATTAGTTGATGGTGCAGTTCTGATACTGATGGACTTGATTGAGTATCGAAATAAGTAGTTACATTTGATGCACTGCTTAAATCTTTCAAAATTTGTACATACATTGGAGCAAGTTTCAGATTACTTGTATCAACTTTCGTTGCTGGAATAACTCCGGCATCAGATACTGATCTTTTTCCCCATTCTTTAACTAAGAATGCTACGAAATCTTTAGCTTGTTTCTGAACTTTAGACTTTTGAGATACAAACAAACCAACCCCAGGACCACCTACATAACTGTTAACATCCGTACCTTTTCCACCTTCATAAAGTGGGAATTTGAAATATCCAACTTTATCTTTAAAAGATTTTGGAACATCAGGGCTTGTTGTATAGTTTGGTAATTCCCAAGTAGCCGTTAAGAACATAGCTGCTTTTTCATTCATAAAGTAACCTTTTGCATCGTCATTTGATAACGCACTGGCACCGTTTTCAAATGCCCCCATTTTAACTAGGTTTTGTGTTTCCTGTGCAGCTTTCACAATAGCAGGATCCGTCATTTTTGCTTTTCCGTGTATAACATCAGTCAAAATTTTCGGTCCGCCAATGCGGTCTGCTAGATACATAAACCAGAATGATGCTGGCCATCCATCTTTGGCCCCTACAGTAGCAGGTGTAGCACCGTTGCTCTTTAATGTTTTTACAACATTTTCAAACTCTGCAAATGTTTTTGGAACTTGAAGATTGTATTTTTTAAAAATATCTTTGTTATAGAAAACATATGAAATGTTTAATTCTAATGGCAATCCATAAGTTTTTCCGTTATAGGCATAAGATTCTTTGACACCCGGTATAAAAGCATCTTTAAAATTCTTATCTGCAATATCATCTAATGGTGCAAACATGTTGCCTTGTGCATATGGTTTGATGAATCCATCCGACCAAGTCATTCCGATATCTGGTAATTCATTTGATGAGGCCAAAACTTTAAGTTTATCTCTGTACTGATCAGGACCTAAAATCTCGGTATCGATTTGTACATTTGGATGTTGTTTTTCATAATCGCTAATGATATTTTTAACGATAGTATATTGAGCATTGGAACTGCCTTCCGGCCATAAATGCATAAATTTGATTACTGTCTTCCCACCGCTGCTGGACCCATTAGATGAAGTGGAAGAAGAGCAACCTGCAAGTACCATAGCTGCCAGCATTGCAATTGCCAATAACATCGAAACCGTTTTCTTTTTAAACAATGGTATTTCCCCCTTTTTAATTTCAGACTATTTTGTTTACACTATTAATTTATCATTTAAACTAAGTTAATAATAGGGTACTATGATTAGGAGAAATACCACTATTTTTAGAAAGCCCTTTCATAACTCCCCTTATGTAAAAATCTTCATGTGCCTCCTTCAAATCTATTAAAAGAAATAGAGTAGGCGCATGAGAAATTTCATGCGCCTCTCACAGATCCGTACGTGCGGGTCATCGCATACGGCTCCTCCACTTTATCCCCTTTGGGGATGTAGTTCGTTGTATATGTCTAAAAGAAAAACAAGTTTAATTTCCCGAAACCTTTCATTCGGAATCGCAAAATGAACGTGCTCAGTCTTAGAATTCCTCCATCTAGTCATTGAAAGATGCGGAAGTTCACCCTTCCAATTCCTTTTCCGAAGCTCCCTGTGGAGCTTTCTTATTTTTCTCCAGCTTCTTAACTGAATCATTCTTAGCCTTCTTCGAATCCATGTATCCAATTTTTGAAATAGTTTTTTTGAAAAGCCAATTCCAAAGTATCTTCCCCATCCTCTAATAATGGGATTTAATCGATGCTTGACGAATTCTTCCAGGTTAACTGTTAGATTTCTTTTCGTTACATCTTTGATACTTTTCTTAAACTTCTTTACTGCTTTGTCTGATGGAGAATGGAAATATCCTCTTTTGAAAACATACCCTAAGAAGATAAACGGTTCTTCGTAGTTGTCTACAATCTTAGTTTTGTCTGGGTGCACTTTCAATCCTAACTTTTCATCTAAGAGCTTCACTACCGTTCTTAGTACTCTTTCTGCTCCCTTTCGGGATTTGCAACAGATGACGAAGTCATCCGCGTACCTTGTAATACGGTGACCTCTTTCCATCATCATTTCATCGAGCGGATGCAAATAGATGTTCGCTAACAATGGACTGATTACGCCACCCTGAGGACTCCCCTTGTCACTCTCATAGAAAATACCATTTTCAAGGATTCCCGATTTTAAGAACTGCAAAATTAGCGCCAATACTCTATTATCCACAACTTCTTCTTTGATTAATTCGATAAGCTTATCATGAGGAATTGAATCAAAATAAGTCTTTATATCGGCATCAATTACAAAGGTGTACCCATCCATCAAATCCTTTCGGATTTTGTCTATCGCCATATGTGCACTACGGTTCGGACGAAATCCAAAACTACAGTCTAAGAATTTCTGTTCAAAGATTGGTTCAAGTATTCTTTTAGTTGCAGCTTGGAGAACTCGGTCTTCTACTGTTGGAATTCCCAGTGGACGTTTTGTACCATCAGCTTTTGGAATAAAAACTCTTCTAACTGGTTTTGCACGATATGTTTTCAAACGCAAAGATTCTTGGAGCACTCTTAAGTTGTGTTCCAATTCAATTTCATAATCTTTAATCGTTACTTTATCCACTCCGTGTGAACCGCGATTTTTCTTCACGTCATAGAAAGCTTGTTCCAGGTTTTGATAGTTCCATAATTTATCCATTAGGCTGTACCACTTGCGTTTCTTTTTAGAATTCTCCACTACACGTAAGCTTCGTTTTCCTATTGATTCATTCATGCATTCGATTCCTTTCCCAATACAATATCAACTGAATAGGTAAACCAATGGCTGATATTTGATATTAGTACTTCGCCCTAAACAACCTACTTTCTTTCGGTCTCGATTCTTCGGCTTTCTGCCTCATCGACTTCTGTTTAGTACATGACGAGTAAATAAGTTCGTATTGCTTTTCTTCGATGGACAGACGGGCTTCGCATCAGTCCACTGCCTTTTGAGTCAGTGCCCGCCTTATCAACTTTGTGATAAGTCACTTGTCTTTGTGGCGTTTCCAACAAGTTTATTCACTACTATCCCCTGCTCTGACTTCTCACCTTCCATAATCCATTTCTTGTCCTTCGCGGCTTTGAAAAAGAGTTACCACCTACGGTGGAGATGATGAGATCTCCTTGGGTCACGTTCATCGCCTTTCACTCGAATCCAGTCCTCATAACTAATAAGATACAGAGTGGTATTGGACATCCCCATTTTATGCAAGGTTATCCCACCTTACCAGCCAACATGGTTACAGCCACCTGTTCCGAGTTTTGCCTTCAAGTCCTCCGCACGAAATCTCACGATACTCGCACTACCTGTCAGCTATACATTTCCGCCACAACGGCATGTTAGGGACTTTCACCCATTAGAGCGATGCGCTGCCAAGCGCACATAAAAAGAGAGCTCCTATGTGCCCTCTTTCATTACGTTATATTGGTTACTGTTGCCCTTTCGCAAGAGCATCTTCCAGTTTTTTCGTAAAAGCTTCAGGTGTTATTTGACTTTCAAATAAAGCTGTCATTAATTGATGGTATAGATCTGATACAACTGGACTTGCTTGGGTATCGAAGTAGGTCGTTACATTTGATGTAGTGTTTAAATCTTTCAAGACATCGACGTACATTGGAGAGAGCTCCATCTTGCTTGCGTCTACTTTTGTTGCAGGGATTATTCCAGCATCATTAATTGATTTTATTCCCCATTCTTTCACCAAAAAGGCCGCAAAATCCTTTGCTTCTTTCTTCTGGCCTGAGTTTTGAGCTACAAATAAGCCAACCCCGGGCCCTCCAACATAACTGTTTACATTTGTCCCTTTTCCACCTTCATAAAGCGGAAATTTAAAGTAACCGACTTTATCTTTAAATTCTTGTGTAAAATACGGGCTTGTTACATAATTTGGCAATTCCCAAGTGGCTGTTAAGAACATGGCTGCTTTTTCATCCAAAAAATAATTTCTTGCGTCATCATTTGATAAAGCACTCGCGTCGGGCTCAAATGCACCCATATCGACAAGGTTTTGTGTTTCTTGTGCCGCCTTTACAATGGCGGGATTGGTCATTTTCACTTTTCCATGAATAACATCAGTTAAAATGTTTGGTCCTCCAATACGGTCTGCCAGATACATGAACCAGAATGATGCTGGCCAGCCATCTTTCGCACCAACCGTAGCAGGAATTACCCCATGACCTTTTAATACCCTTACAATATTTTTAAATTCAGAAAATGTTTTTGGTACTAGAAGATTATATTTCCTAAAAATGTCTTTGTTGTAAAATACATATGTAATATTAAATTCCAAAGGTAAACCGTAAGTTTTACCATGATAATCGTACGATTTTTTCACACTAGGGACAAAAGAATTTTTAAGATTTACATTTATAACATTTTCTAATGGTGCAAACAAGTTAGCTTTTGGGTAAGGCTTGAGGAAGCCGTCCGACCAGGTCATTCCAACATCAGGTAATTCATTTGAAGCAGCCAAGACTTTAAGCTTGTCTCTGTATTGATCAGTTCCTAAAATCTCCGTTTCAATTTTTACATTTGGATGTTGTTTTTCATAATCACTGATGATTTTTTTTACAAGTAAATTCTGTGGGCCAATTGGCCAAATATGCATAAATTTGATTACTGAACTACGGCTTAAATTATTTTCATTTTTAGATGAAGAACTGGAAGAAAGACATCCGGCTAGTGGCGCAGCTGCAAGTATAAAAAATACCATCGCCATTAAAATTATTTTCAATTTAACCAATGAAATTCCCCCTTAAACCTCTTAGTCGATGTTGTTATAGTGTATGAAGTTGTAGGTTTTAAGGCGTAAGCTTCGGAAAAATGCTACTATTTTAAAGTTCCTTTTCAACATTGTTCTTTCGATAAGAACTTGGTGTCATTCCCTCCAATTCTTTGAAGATCTTAATAAAATATTTTGCCGTTTTGTACCCCGCTTCCTCGGCAATTTCTGCAATAGGAAGGTCGGTAGCGATCAAAAACTCCTTGGCGCGCTGGATCCTCCGTCGTGTAACATATTCACTAAACGTTAGTGTGGCATGCTCCTTAAATAAACTACTAAAATAACTTGGATTTAAATGTACATATTCAGCCACTTCTTTCAGTGTCAACTCATCCTGTAAATGATGATTAATGTAATCCATCGCCTCACGAATCGTTTCACGGCCGGTCGAGCTTTGCTTATTTACATCGATGAGCTTGTTATCAACAACCCTTTCAATAATTACCGCCCTCTCCTGCTTCTCAACAACGTCAACAGCCTCCTCCACAGCTTCAATTAAATTTTTTTTACTAATGGGCTTTAGTAAATAGTTAATAACCCCCAGACGGAGGGCCTCTTGCGCATATTCAAACTCAGAGTAAGCAGAAATCATGATAATAACGGGAGAAATCATTTGTTCTTTGATTCTTTTCAGTAATTGCAGACCAGATATTTCCGGCATTCGAATATCTGTGATGAGAATGTGGACTTTTCGATCATGCATCAGTTCGATCGCTTCTTCCCCATTAGAAGCAGTATGAACATCAAATTCACCTTTTGCCCATGCATCCAATGTCCTTTTAAGTCCTTGCCGAGTCCTTGGTTCATCATCCACAATTAAAATTGTTTTTGCATTTAGCATGTTTCCCCTCCATTGATCGGTATGATAAATGAAACAGTTGTACCGATATTAACCTCACTGGTAATGGTTAGTCCCTGTTTTAAACGGTCTTGATAATACAATTGGAGCCGTTTGTAGACATTGGATAAAGCCATTCCGCTTCCTTTTTCAGAGGTCCTCTCCCCTGTCACTATGGATCGTTTAATAAAATCCAATTTTTCCTCATCAATTCCTGGACCGTCATCTTGAACAAGTATTTGCAAATATTCTTTATCAGCATCCTGATTAATGGAAATGGTAATCGTACAATTCTCCACAGTATTCCCAGCTCCATGGAGAACTGCATTCTCTATTAATGGCTGGATCAGCAGTTTTGGTATCTTAACATGCTCCCATTCGGGAGATAGGTTCAGTTTCCAATTTACATGTTCACCAAATCGCATTTTCATGATTTCCATATAGTCTGCAATATGTTGAATCTCATCTTTTATCGTCACCCAATCCCCATCCGTTTTTTTGGTGATCGTATAACGAAATAAGTTGGACATAGCAACTACAAGCTCTGCCAAATCCTCTTCATCTTTATCCTCAAGCGACCAGCGAAGAGCGTCCAGGGTGTTAAAAAGAAAATGAGGATTTATTTGTGCTTGAAGTGCTTTTAACTCACTTTGGCTTCGGGTAATTTCTTTTTGATAAACCATGTTTATCAAATGATTGATTTCTTTAACAAGATGGTTATAGGTGCTGTTTAGTTCAATGATTTCATTTGCTGACAGCACCTTAGGGGCCATTGCTAAGGTACCTTCACTGGCCCGCTCCATCGTTTTCGTTAATTTTAAAATAGGCCTTGTAATGATATTAGATAAAAATAATGAACAAATGAAATAAATAAAATAACCAATAATTCCGGAAAAAATAATCCCCATTCGCAATACATTAATTCCCTTAGTAAGAGCATTAACCGGGGTTAAAATAATAATGGTCCATCCCGTTTCATTGGAAATTTGTTTCGTAACCATATACTCCTGTTTTTCTAAGGAAATGGTCTGGAGGTTGTTCTTAATAATTGGTTGGAGGGCCCCATCATAGTTTGAAAGAATGGGTTTATAGTTTTTATCCAATAAAATGGAATACTGATCCAGGTTATTATCAGATTCTTGATTTGCAAATTGGAAATAGTTGCGATAAATACTAATTAGGAGGTAACCGCCTTTATTATATCCAAGGTCCAATAAATTAACCCGTCTTAAAGCTAGTATATTGTCTTTATTATCCGGATCTTGACCTATCCAGACCAGCCTCCCTTTTGCTGCATCCGCTTGTAGAATCCATTCCTCACTAATTCGAGTAGTTAAATCCCTATCATCTAATGGTAAAAGGCGTTTGTGGTTATTTGTATAAAGCTCGAAAGAAAAAATTCCTTCCGAGTTCGCTTGAATCATATTAACAATACCCATTAATTGCTGACGTTGAGCAAATGAAGCTTGGATTCCTTTATATTCATTTAATAAGGTTGTTTGTACATTATTATTCATCATAATAAGTTTTGAGGCAGTGTCGATTTGTTCATACAGTGATCCAAGTCTGCCGTTTGCTTCAGCTGCTGTTTGGTTGATTTGTGTTTCTGCATTATTTTTAAGCAGAGAAGAAACTGGATTAAATGTTAAAGTACCGACTATTAACAAAACCATGGCCATGACAAACAAGAATACTACCAGGATTTGGTTACGTAATGTGTTCCATTTTTTTAATCTTGAGAACATTTCATGATCGCCCTTTTTATAATAGAATAGTTTTTCCATGTTCAAAAATAAGCCAGTCGTCTATAATAAAATATATATCTTTATTTTACTATAAAATGGTGTACCAAATGAGCCGTAAAATGGGTGTAAACAGCTTCAGTGTGAAATGAATTTTTGTGAAAGGAGGTTAACTACATGAGTAAATTTTCAATGAGCGGTGCTTACGCCCTTACAGAGTGGATAACCAGGTTTGCTTATGTCAACTTGCTATGGATTGGCTTTTCTATGTTGGGGCTTGTACTCTTTGGTTTTTGCCCTGCAACTGCAGCTATGTTTACAATCCTGCGCAAGTGGATGAAAGGGGAAGCCGACATCCCTGTATTTAGAACCTTTTGGAATACTTACAAAGCAGAGTTTATTCGAAGTAATGGATTAGGAATTATCTTTGCTTTGGTGGCAGGTCTGGTTTTGATCGATTTATATTACATGAAAATCGATCAAAAAAATGCCCTTAACCTCTCACATATTCCGCTATATTTATTTATCTTTGCTGTACTCATGACGGTACTATATGTATTTCCTGTTTATGTGCACTATAATGTTAATTTTTTACAAATTATCAAAAACGCTTTTCTCATTATGCTCATAAATCCAATTAATAATATTGTCATGCTTCTAGGAATAATAGCTACGTTCATTGTTATGAAAGTAATACCCGCCCTGCTCTTTATCTTTGGAGGTAGTGTAACCGCGGGCATTATCATGGCAACTTGTTATCTCCTTTCAAAGAATTGAAAATAAAAAAAAGAAACCACAAACCACGTAATTTCATTGTATTTGACACAATCAAAAAGAGGACGAGAGCTATTTGCTCTCGTATCGCTTTTTGATTTTTTTCATTCTATTTTGCCATTTTTAGTAATTCACTTACAGTTACAAGTTGATAGCCTTGAAATTTAAGTTCGGAAACAAGGATCCGAACAGCTTCTATTGATTGTGAACGATCGCCATATCCATCATGAAAAATTAAAATACTGCCATTTTTTACACATTCTCTCGATTTGGATAGAATATGATCGACCCCAGGCATTTCCCAGTCCTGAGCTTCCAGATTAAGAGCTCCAATCATGGGGTATCCCTTTTGCTGCATGAATGAAACAGTTTCATAGTTATAATCAAGGTATGGAGGTCGTAATACAACAGGCTTTTGACCAGTAAATTGATATAATAATTTCTCATTTCGTTCGACTTCTTCTAAACATTCGTCTTGAGTTAACTCTGTTAATTTAGCATGTGAGTATGTGTGATTTCCAATTTCATGGCCTAGTTCATATACTTTTCTTACAATTTCCGGATGTTCGTTCATTTGTTCACCAATCATAAAAAAGGTCGCTTTTCCTTGTACTTCAGAAAAAATATCCAACAATTGCGGTGTATACACAGGATTGGGACCATCATCAAATGTAATCGCAATCATTTTTTCAAAAGTATTTACCTCATTAATTAAACTTTGTTTAGCCATTTGAACTCACTCCTTTTTATATTTTTCTTTGGTTTTATTGCTTAGTTTTTATAAACTAAACAAATGCTAAAACCCTCGCCACTTCGTTGGTTTATTTAACTAACTAACTTAAGAATAAATTTAACATATCTTTTTTTGGTAAACAATGATATGTTCAAGTAAAAAAATTTCGACTTTTATTGATCTATGCCGAAAATAAAAAGAGACTGTCTGATTTTAAACAGACAGTCTCTTTTACTAAAATTTAAAATTTTTCAATAAGGTCCCCTAATAAAGTCCTTTACATTTTCGTCATAAAAACTTTGAAGTTTCTGCATCTCTTCTTCGGAAAAATGTTTTGTTTCCAATGCTGAAAGATTTTGCTCGACTTGCTTTACATTCTTAAATCCAGGAATGATACAAGTGATTTCTTTACAATCCAAAATCCAGCGAAGTGCCGCACTGGCCATAGACGGCCTTCCTTCTGCAATCCACTTTACCTGCTCAGCTAATTCTACACCCTTTTGGAATCCAAGTCCGGCAAACGTTTCCCCTACATTAAATGCATCTCCATTTTCATTAAAACGGCGATGGTCGTCCTCTTCAAAGACATGACCAGGTGTGAATTTTCCTGTTAACAGTCCGCTGGCAAGCGGTAATCTTACAAGAAGGCCAACACCTTTTTTATTGGCCTCAGGTATTAATTCTTCTAATGGCTTCTGGCGAAAAATATTAAAAATAATTTGCAGACTCTTCACATTTTGATGGTTTAAGCAAATAAGACCTTCCTCTACTGATTCCACACTTACCCCGTAATGACGAATTTTCCCTTCCCGCTGCAGCCTATCAAGCACTTCAAATACTTTGCCATCTTTTAAAATCTCTGTAGCCGGGCAGTGGATCTGATATAAATCAATGGCTTCCCTGTTCAAGCGGCGCAGACTGTCTTCACAGGAAGAACTTACTTTTTCATAGCTGTAGTTTTTCGGGTCAAAAATGTCCCCCTGGCGGCAAAACTTTGTTGCAATATAAATCTGATCTTCCTTCCCTTTAGTCGCCTTTGCCAATAACTCTTCGCTATGTCCGTCGCCATATACATCGGCTGTATCAAAAAAGTTCACACCCTGATCCATTGCATACTGCAATGATTTCAGCGCTTGTTCATCATTTGTCTTCCCCCATGCACCTCCGATCGCCCATGTTCCAAAGCTTACCTCACTTATCTTAATCCCTGTATTACCTAATTCACGATAATTCATGTCAACATCTCCTTATTTATTGCTCCACAATTCCAAATTGATAGACTGTTTTTGAAGAATACTGTTCGCCTTTGTCTAAAACGACGGATGGAAAATGGGGATGATGCACAGCGTCAGGCAAACCTTGAGTTTCCAGGCAAATTCCAAGATGTTTTCTGGACGGAATGCCGCGAAATTCACCTTCAGATGGTAATGAATTGCCTGAATAAACGACAACCGCTGGCTCATCTGTTTCAATTGTTAGAGTTCGCCCGCTTTCAGGATCCTTCAAGATGATTTCCTTATCATGATTGGTTTTTAATAGGAATGGATGATCATACCCTTCCCCTACCAACACATTTTGCTTATGTGTGGATGTTACTCCAGTGTTGATTGCCCTCTCACTTGTAAAATCAAAAGGAGTATCATTTACTTCGATAAATTTTCCGGTTGGAATAAATTCAGCATCAAGCTCTAAAAATTGCTCACTTTTTATTTTTAAAGTGTGATTTAAAATATCCCTTTTTAAATTTCCGCTTAAGTTAAAATAAGAGTGGTTGGTAACGGTTACTAACGTTTTTTTATCTGTTTGAGCTCCATACTCAATGGTTAATTCGTTATTGTTATTTACAGTATAAGTAACTTGTATGCTTAAATTTCCAGGGTATCCTTCCTCACCATCGGGACTCATATACGAAAAACGGACCCCATTCTCAATGATCTCTGCATCCCAAATAACCTTATTAAATCCTCTTATTCCCCCATGCAGATGGTTATCATGATCATTTTTAGCAAGTACATACGTTTTTTCATCAAGTTCAAATGAAGCGCCTTGAATCCTTCCAGCCACACGGCCAGCAATGGCACCAAGGAAAGACGGATCGTTTACATATCCGTTTAATGTATCATGGCCTAGGACAATATTTTCAAAATTACCGTTTTTATCGGGTGCAACAATATTAGTAATAATACAGCCATAATTGATTGCGGTTACTTCAAACCCATGAACGTTAACCAATGTGTACGAAAAAACGTTCTGATTGTCAATTTGACCAAAGCTTTCTTGAATGACTTTCATGTTTATTATTCCTTTCAAATTTAGTTAAGCACGGTTCCAATCGAAGCCGATTTTTTTCAAAACGGCCCTCGCCAAAACCATATGCCCTGCTGCTGAAGGGTGAACGCGGTCCCAGGAACGTAGAGGTTACAATATAATAATTGTCCGCACATATATAATAGTAGAAACTGGATTAATATCCGGCGATTATTATATGAAAATGTGCTGGAGCAAAAATACTGCCAGCACATTTTCATAAATTATCGTTGATTCACTTTACCTTCATCCAGCCATAAAATACTGGTTACTCCGCGTGGATAATACTTACTTCCTGCGATTTCGCCGGAGATAATTTGATCGCTCCAGCTCCAAACAGATAGAGTAGGATGTGTCAACCAAGCCACATGAGCTGCATCTGCCTTAGCCCCTTTTTCATCCCATTCCCATCCGAGAATCTCTCTGGCAATAAATTGACACAAGTAAATTTTACTTAACCAGGAATTGTTGCTTGTGGACGAAATCTTCCAGCCACCATCCTCAAACAAGCATACCCCATCATTTAATACTGTTACTAAATGTCTTTTCAATACTTGAATATACGCTCCAAAACGACCATTTGGATCCAATGCATCATGATTGTTTGTAAAGTAAGGGAAAATTAATCCCTCAATTGCAGGAATAATCTTCGAATCATTTCCCTCTTTTATTACTGCAGGAATATAGCCACCTGGGGTTTCATGAGAAACAATAGTTGCTGCACATTTCTCAGCTTGCTCCCCTGCCTGCTTGGAAAGCTCCACAAAATCATTATCTCTAAATAACTTCTCTAAAGCCACGTATGATGCCCAAGTTTTTCCTGCCAAATAAATATTATTTCTCGCCTGACCAAGAGAAACATCTAAACTATCATAAGTTGTAATCTCTGCTCCGCCCATTACACGTGTTGAATCCAATCCCATAATTCCATCACGCTTATCCTCTTCAGGATGATCGCGGTTTAACATGCTTTCAAAGCAGCTTACAAAAACATCTAAGTTCGTTTTTAACCACTGAACATCCCCTGTTTGTTCAACATAAACTGACGCACACAACACCCAGTTTACGAGCTGCTCATAGGTCATATGCGAGAAACATCCATCTAAACCGTATAGCTCATAGGAAGAATAATGCGGACGAGAAACATTGTTAGCCACACCCATATCGTGAGTAAAGCTAATCCCGCCAGGATATTCTGTTTCATCCCCGGGGAATCGAACCTTATCCTCATAGCTAAAGCGTTTAACAAACATGTCCAGTTCATTTTTGACTGTCCATGGATTCATTTTTAGTTCAAAAAAGATTTGGTCTACAGTCAGGTCAAAGGTATTCATCATCCGATATTCGCCTTCATTTACTACCCAAAAAGGCTTACCATCTGCATCAAGCAGTTGTGTAGATCCATAATAACTGCGAATCGAATGAATCATCATGAACTTTTGATCTTCTGATAAATGAGCCGCTTCACCGACCAAGCTATTTGCTTGTTTTGCCCGATCTGCAAATTCATCAAAATTTTCTAATGCAAACGAGGCTACTGTTTCGATATTAGGGAAATATCTTGTGTAATAGTAAGACGCGTCTATTCCAGCCGTCACATAACCGGATCGGTGAAAGCAAACGGCGAATTTATAGGTTCGCTTTTGCCCTGCTGGAACATCCATAATCAAAGCACCAACCGGACCTAAACCGAATGTCCAGTTCTCTTCAAAAGGAGTTGTTAAAATATTTTCCAAACTGAAGTGCAAAGCAGATTTCACTTCAGAATCATTGGTTGTAATGGCGGTTAAACGGCCTTGCCCAACGCCGGCAATTCCATCACATGTATCATCCAAGCGACGCATGGAGCTATATGAATCACTGCCTTGATACCCGAAGAAGGCACGACGGCTTCTTGTTCCTTGTGTATTATCAATGGTAAGCTCCGCCCATACCGCCGGGATTATCGTTTTCTTCAATTCTTCGTCAGACTCAGAAGCAGGGTCAGGTACCGACTGACCTTGAGTATAAATTGTAAAAGTTAAATCTCCCGCCTTCCAAGTATCTGTTCCCAATTGGAAATTACGTTCAATTTCTTCTTTCGAATAAGGAAGAATGATTCGTGGTTTATCTGGATTTGGATCCATATTTTCAATATCATAGCGCTTACTTTCATCATCTTCTACTTCAAAGAAAGGAAGTGCCTCGTAAATTCCCTCACGTTCTAAAGATTCCACACCTACATATACATTTTTCCGTGGAGAGCGTCCAAGTTCTAAATCCAAACCGCCGCCATTTCCATAAAACCCTAGTGTAAAACTTGAAAATGCTCCAATTGGTGAATGATGCGCATTGAAAAATTTATTCTTATCCAAATTCGTTCACTACTTTCTATAAATTTATAACGATTGTTCATGCACAATCTTTACTGCAAGCTTGCTTTCGATAGACTCGTAGCAAGCATCGATCACACGCATATTTTGCAGTGTATTATCCACTGTCTGAGACGGTTGAAAATCTTCTAGAATAGCTTGAGAAAAATGCTCAATTTGGTATTTATATTGGTCGCCATCAATTGTTTCAGATCGTTTTCCTTTCTCTGATTCAATATGAATAACTCCTTCATTACCAAGAACATCCGGTCGAAAAGCCTTCGGCACCATAATTCGGCCCTTTGTTCCAACAATCTCGTATTCCTGTCTAAAGGCCATATCGAAACTAGAATCAAAAACACAATGCATTCCATTATCAAGTTTCATATGGACAACTGAAGATAGTTCAATTCCAGATTGCGGGTCAATTTCCGCTATAGCTTTAACTTCAACTGGCTCCGCTTGAAGAACGTTACGAATAGAATGGATACAGTAGCAGCCAATATCATAAATACTGCCTCCACCCATATTCTTTTTCATTCTGATATTTGTCTCTCTATCTTCTAAATGAAAAGAAAAACTTGCCCGCATGAATTTTATGTCACCAATCTCATTCGATTTGATAATTTCTCGAACTCGCTCATGTTGAGGGTGAAATTGATACATAAATGCTTCCATGAATTTCACATTCTTTTCACGACAAAAATCAATCATTTCCTGTATTTCTTCTGTTGTTAATGCAGCAGGCTTTTCAACAAGAACGTGTTTTCCACACTTGGCTGCTTCCATCACCCACTGCTTATGAAGATGGTTCGGAAGCGGTATGTAAACAGCTTCGATCTTTTCATCATGGATAAGCTCTTCGTAACTGCTGTAATAATTGGGAATGGATAAATTCAATGCAACTTTTCTTGCTTTATCACTCCTGCTTGCAATACCAACAATTTCAGCATTATAAGAACGCAAGATAGCCGGAATTACTTGAGTCTGTGCAATATCGGCTGTACTTAATACTCCCCAGCGAACCTTTCTCAATTTATATCTCTCCTATAATCATATTTAGTGGACACTATTCTTATAAGACATAAGAGGTTATGCTTTATACTGTTACTGAAGTTGCAGCCATCGAAACTTACTTTCTTTTGGATACATTATATCACTTTCATCTTAGTTTGTATATTAAATAAACCAAGGTTGCAATGAAGTATTTTTTAAAAAGAATTGTAGATTATGTAAAAATCTTTTCCCAACTGCAAAGGAATTAAATGGAGAATCCGAAGCACTCAATAAAGCGAATAGTCTAAAAGAATCATTTTTAGGCATCATTCTGGGGTTTAAGGAAATAAATTCTATTACTAATTTACTAAATTTTATAAAAAATCATAATTCTTTGTTTATTAAATAGACAAACAAAGATCGTGCGACTATAATCATTTTTGAAAGGGATTACATTCCAATATGTAAGGCGGTTAAAGTTAAAGTTAAAGTTAAAGTTTATAAAAAAGTAGTTTCAATATAAACTAGTAAATTGGGGGAGTTTCCACTATGTTAAAAGTTTTACGTAAACCAGCGATTGCCGGATTAGCTTTAGCCTTATCATTGCCTGCAGGAATTCCAACTTTTGCCGCAACAACTAATGATGCACAACCTACTGTCAGTTCTAATGTTAGTGCATTCAGTGCACCTTCGCTAGCCCAAAGATATCAAGGTGAATTTACGATTGGGGCAGCTGTTGAACCTTCTGAATTATCGAATACGAACGACGTACTAACGCTAAAGCAGCAATTTAACAGCGTTGTTGCTGAAAACGTGATGAAACCCGCCAATATTCATCCAACAGAAGATACGTATAATTTTGGGCCGGCTGACCAGATCATTCAGTTTGCCAAAGAAAATCATATGGCCGTACGCGGACATAACCTAGTCTGGTACCAACAGACACCCGATTGGTTCTTTTTAGAAAAAGACGGAAAAACCCCAATGGTAAACGAGACAGATCCAGCAAAACGCAAGCAAAACAAAGCGCTATTATTAAAGCGCTTACGTGAACATATTAAAACAGTCGTATCACGATATCGGGATGACGTAAAATCCTGGGATGTTGTCAATGAACCGATCGATGACGGCAACCCAGCGAATCCGGAAGGTTTACGAGAATCTAACTGGTACAAAATCGCTGGTGAAGATTATATTAAAGTTGCCTTTGAGACAGCAAGAGAGTTTGCTGCACCAGATGCTAAGCTTTATATCAATGATTACAATAATGAAGTAGAACCAAAAAGAACCCGCCTTTTTAATCTGATAAAAAAATTAAAGGGTGAGGGCGTTCCAATTGATGGTGTTGGCCTCCAGTCTCACATTCAGCTTGGCTGGCCTTCTATTCAGGACACCCAGACAGCTATTGACATGTATTCGTCTCTTGGATTGGATATTCAAATTACCGAGCTTGACGTTAGTATGTACGGCTGGCCAGTTATGGCATATCCTACTTATGATGCCATTCCGCAAAGTCTATTCCAAACTCAGGCAGATCGTTACGACCAGCTGTTTAAGCTATATGAAAAAAATGCAGATAAAATCAGCAATGTGACATTCTGGGGCATTGCCGATAACCATACATGGCTGAATGACCGTGCAGATGTATACTATGATTCAACTGGAAACCTTTCTTTTGATAAAAATCTATTACAAATTTTAACAAAATCACCAATCAAAGGAAAAGACGCACCATTTGTGTTTGATCCAAATTACAATGTAAAACCAGCATATTGGGCTATCATTGACCATAATTAATCGTTTAAAACGGCTCCATGATTCCGTGGAGCTGTTTTTACATAATGAATCAACATTGTGAACTCATGCTTTTTTGACATACATGAATAAATAAATTGAGGATATGATATTCTTTGATAATTATTATTGCAAGGGAATAAGAAATATTAAGCGATTTATCAATATAGGTAAAGGAGAATAAAAATGGAAAAAGTGGTAAAACCAAATGAACCGTTAGTTAAACATATTTTTACTGCAGATCCATCTGCACATGTTTTTGAAGGGAAACTATATATTTATCCTTCCCATGATATTAAGCATGGTGGTCCTACAAATGATAACGGTGATCAATATGCAATGGAAGATTATCATATTTTATCAATCGATAATTTCAATTCTCCATGTGTAGACAATGGAGAAGCACTTCATGTTCGAGATGTTCCTTGGGCTAGTAAACAGATGTGGGCACCAGATGCGGCTTTTAAAAATAACAAGTATTATTTATTTTTCCCGGCAAGAGATAAAGACGGTATCTTTCGAATCGGTGTTGCGACTAGCTCAAATCCTGCCGGCCCTTTCAAAGCCGAAGAAAATTACATTCCAGGAAGCTTTAGCATTGATCCCGGAGTTTTAGTTGATGACGACAACAGAGCATATATGTATTTCGGCGGACTTTGGGGCGGACAATTGGAAAAATGGCAGACGGGTACATACGTTCCAGATGCTGAGGGCCCTGATGCCTCAGAACCAGCTTTGGGACCAATGGTAGCAGAATTAAATGATGATATGCTCACTTTCAAGTCGAAGCCGCAGGAAATTTCCATTGTTGACGAGGACGGTAATCCAATTCTTGCGGGTGATGAAAATAGGAGATACTTTGAGGGCCCATGGGTTCATAAATACAATGGCCATTATTATCTTTCCTATTCGACTGGAACAACGCATTGCATTGCCTATGCAATCAGTAAAAATCCGCAAGGCCCTTTCACGTTTAAAGGAAAAATCCTTACACCTGTCATCGGATGGACAACCCATCATTCAATTGTTCAATTCGAGAATAAATGGTATTTATTTTATCATGACTGCTCCTTGTCAAACGGAGTCGACCACCTGCGTAGTGTTAAATATACGGAACTAAAATATAACGAAGATGGAACCATTCAAACAATAGATCCTTATCCAAGTAAGGAATAAAGAATTTGATTGTGTTGATATACCTCATTAAAAGACCTTGAAGCAACTAAGGCTCCAAGGTCTTTTTGTTAAGAGGAATTTGTTAGGAAAAATTCCCCGGCGCCGCAAGGAATTTCTGGACAATAAACGAAGCCGCTCCAAGGGAGGCAGCATTTCTGTTCAACTGAGAAATAAGTATCTCCTGCTTTTTTGGATTATACTTTAATATCCTTTTTGAAACCGCATTCTTTATTAACTTTAAAATGATTGGATTTGCCTCAATTAAGCTGCTTCTCAAGATGATGGATTCGGGATTAAACGTATTGAAAATATTCGTTAAACCAACCCCTAAATAATAACTAAAGGTCTCCAGTTCCTTTAATGTTTCCCCATCATTTTCTAAAATCATTTTATTGACCGTTTCTACAGTCAAGTCCCCGCGGTTTTTTATTCCCGAAAGCTTATCATAAAAAGCGCTTTCAGATGCATACAGTTCCCAGCATCCTTGGCTTCCGCAGACGCATTTCTTTCCATTAAATTCAATCGTCATATGTCCCATCTCGCCTGAAAATCCATCAGAGCCGCGGTAAAGTTCATTATTTACAATAATCCCTAGACCAATACCAGCTCCTATACTAACATAAATACTGCTCTTTAAATTCTTCATTGTACCATACAATTTTTCACCAAATGCACCTGCATTTGCCTCATTATCAATGAAAACAGGACAATTAAAATGCCCTTCCAGCAATTTTTTTAAATTAACTTCCTCCCAGTTCGAATGAGGAGTATATAAAACGGTTTCATTTTTTATAAGAAAACCATGTACCCCCAACCCAATTCCAATAATACCATACGGAGATTCGGGTGCATGATTGGCTACTAGCTCAATTCTTTCAATCAAGGTTGATTGAAGCGCTTTCAATGAATGGTATTCAAATCTGAAGTAATCAGAAAATATCTTATTTCCTTCTAAATCAATTAAAACAGTGGAAATATAATTGACGCCAAGCTCGACGCCAATAGCAAAACCGGCATTTTTATTAAAAACAAGCAAAATAGGTTTACGCCCACCGTTTGATACCCCTGTCCCAATTTCGGAAACCAGATGTTTTTCTATTAATGAATTCGTTTGCAAAGAAACAGTTCCTTTGGCAAGATCAGTTAATTCCGAAAGCTTAGCTCTCGAGATCGGGTAATGTTTAATAATCGTATTTAAAATAACCTTTTGGTTATAAATTTTTATAGAAGTTTGTTCTACAGAATTCACTTATTCCCCACCTTTTTACTATTGTTTATCTATTAAACTAACAAACAATAAATATATTTTTAAATTATTGTACTGCACAAATTTTAATAAAATAAAATATTGTTACAATTAAAAAGATATGATACTATTTATTTATTAGTTAGTTTGTACAATAAACTAACAAACCGTGTATATGCTTAACATTTTTTTACTATTAAGTGTAAAGATCATTCCAAAATGTATGCGCTTAATATTTTTTTACTATTAAGTGTAGCCGTATTCAGACAAAGATCATTCCAATAAGTGAGGTGAAAAAGTACAAACGATAATGACTATTAGTGGATTCATCTCCTTCCAGTTGATGGCACTATTTTTTGGCCTTCAAGGTTCCATGATTACTCGCAGGAAATGACACCCAAAAGTGGTATTGCTACCGAGTTTCAAGAACAAACTACCTGATATGGTTCACCATCCCGAACGGAGTTTAATCGCTCTCGAAAAGGCGGAGGATAAACTTATGCTTCAACCTATACTTCCAATAGAGGGAGCTTACTTATTAGAGAAGTCTTTGAGCTTTTGCCCAATTAACTAAATGGACTCATTTTACAAAAATTCCAAAAAGGAGATTTATGCACATGAGCGTAAACGCACAAAACATTCAACAAGAAGAGTATCGTAAGCTCAGCCTTACTGAACGTATCGGTTACGGTCTTGGGGACTTTGCCCAAAACCTCGTATTTGGTACAGTCGGAGGATTCCTGGCTCTCTATTTGACTACCGTCAATGCCATCGGTACGGCAGCAGCCGGGTTCATCTTCTTATTTGTCCGTATCGTCAACGTATTCTGGGATCCGATGGTCGGTACCTACGTCGATAAACATACATTCAAGAACGGTAAATATCGTCCTTGGCTTCTTATTGCAGGTATTCCACTGGTGATCTTGGCAGCGATGCTCTTTGTTCCAATTCCAGCAATTCGAGGTTCAGTTCCTATAGCCTTTATCACTTACTTCCTGCTCGACTTGATTTATTCCGTCGTCAACATTCCTTATGGTTCGCTTAATGCTTCACTCACACGTGACCCTGAATCCGTGGCTAAAATCACAACTACTCGTATGATGCTGGCTAACATTGCTAACCTATTGGTTTACACACTGTTCCCAATGTTTGTCCAAATGACGGCACCAAAAGGCCGTTCATTCAAAGACACAGGTTTCTTCGGTCTCAAGCTCAACATGGGTACTTATACGGATCCGTCTGCAGGTCACGCTTGGTTTGGGGTTTACATGGTTTACATGGTGCTCGGCGCTATCGCTTTGTTCTTCTGTTACCGTCTCACAAAAGAACACGTGGTCGCAACTGCGGAACAATCTGCAAAAGTGAGAGCTACCGACCTGTTCGTTGAATTGAAGAACAACAAACCACTCGTTATTCTTGGTTTCTTCTTCATGCTAGCATTCACTTTCATGTTCTTCATGAACACAGTGAATGGCTTCTTTAACCAATACACGGTCAACCACTCGGACTGGATGGGTGCCATAGGTCTAATCGCTTCCATCCCTGGAATCGCCTTCCCAGTCTTCTGGCCAAAATTAAGGAAAGTCTTTGGTAAAAAGGGATTCTTCTATTTCTTCCTTGGTATGTTTGTTGTGGGTGAAATCCTTACTTGGATATGGTCTTTAAATGGCATGCACGATTCACTCTTCCTTGCCTATGTTTCAACCTTTATCAAACAATGGGGTCTCACTTCAGCAACAGGTTTCATGTGGGCACTCGTACCTGAAGTTGTCTCTTATGGTGAAATGAAGTCCGGCAAACGTAATGCTGCGATCATCAACGCTATCATGGGTCTGTTCTTCAAGATTGGTTTCACTCTTGGTGGTGCGATTCCCCTTTGGTTCCTTGCTGCCTTCGGTTTCAATGGAAATGCTGCAAAGCAAACAGCAAGTGCTCTTTCCGGTATCAATATAACAGCTATCTGGATTCCAGCAGCGCTTGCGATCGTATCGATGATTGTTATGGCTCTTTATCCACTTTCTGATAAAGACGTCAAAGATATCAATAAGCAACTTGATGCTTCTCGTGCCGAAGCAAAAGCCAGCTGAATTAGTTATTAGCATAAAAAAGGGGATGCATCTTAAAGTGCATCCCCTTTTTTTACGCTCTTTGAATCCAATTTTACATGACCACTATCTAAAGTACTTTAATTCCCGAAAGCTTCACCATAAGATCGTCATACTCTTTTCTTTCCATATTTTTGAAAGATTGGGCCTCTAAATGATTAAATTTCTCTGCCAGCCAGTAGGCCGTTAAATAAAGGGATAATTTTTTTTTGGCTATTTCCTCCGGCAAATTACTTTCAACATTTTGTGATGATATAACTTTGTAAGCAAACTTTTCAGGATTAATTTTCATTTTTTTATCCTTTTTATCCATGATAACACTCCTCTCCTAAACTTAGTTTGTTCATTAATCTAACTATTCTGGTTTTATCTTTCTTCTTTTTAACAATTAATATTCATTATTAATGAAAAACTTTTACAAAAAACCTTGGAAGCCATAGATGCCCCCAAGGTCTAATGTGGAAAGTACAAACTGAAATCTGAATTACTTTCTAAACTCTCTCAATTGTTCATTAAGAGCCTTTGTTTGTGTGTAAACATCCTGATAAAGGGAGAACAACTTTTTATAAATTTCAACATTTTCTTTAATAGGATAATAGGTTTTGGCAATTTGAATAAATTTTTCTGCACATTCCTTTAAAGAAGTGAACCAGCCGCATCCGTAAGCAGCTAACATCGCAGCACCCATTCCCGGCCCCTGTTCACTTGCAAGTTTTTCAATTTTTGCATCAAAAATATCGGCTTGCATTTGCAGCCAAGTATCATTTTTTGCACCTCCGCCAATGGAAACAATTGAATCAATTTTTTTATCATTGTTTCTAAAAATTTCAATCGTTTCATTTAAGGAAAACGTGATTCCTTCGAGAACAGAACGGGAAAAGTGCTTCCTTTCATGGGAGGCATCGATGCCAATGAAACTTGCGCGAATATTTGAATCCGCATACGGTGTTCGTTCCCCAACTAAATATGGAGTAAATAACAAGCCATTTGCCCCTGGAGGTACCATATCGACACCTTCTAAAAACTCATTAAATGCTTCTTCTTTAGCAAATGTATCTTTAAACCAGCTTAGACTATATCCTGCAGCCAGGGTTACACCCATCGTATAGTAGGTATTTTCTTCACTATGGTTAAAATAATGAACCTTACCATCAAAATCGAGATCATTTCTTGTTTCATAGGAAAGAATGACACCAGATGTACCTACACTGCATAACGTTTTACCTTCTGCCAATATACCTGCACCGATTGCACCGCAGGCATTATCAGCTCCACCAGCAAACACTTTTGTTGCTTCAGACAATCCAGTACTCTTAGCAAAGTCAGTAGAAATGGTACCTACACACGCATGCGATTCAACTAACGGCGGACAAAGTTCTAGTGAAAGACCAAACCGATCTAAGATTTCAGTGCTCCACTCCCGCGTAGCTACATTAAGCATAAGGGTTCCTGCAGCATCTGAGTACTCCATATGGATATTACCTGTGATCCGATAACGTAAATAATCTTTTGGCAGCATGAATACCTTGGATTGTTCAAAGTTCTTTGGCTCATACTTTTTAACCCAAAGAATCTTTGGTAAAGTAAATCCTTCCAATGCCGGGTTCTTTGTTATCTCCAATAACCGTTCCCTGCCAACAACATCATAAATTTGCTGACATTGTTCGGTTGTGCGTGTGTCGTTCCATAAAATTGCATTTCTTAATACTTGATGATTTTGATCTAATAATACAAGGCCATGCATCTGCCCAGAAAAACTGATCCCCTCAATATCGTTAATATCGCCCTGGAAACCATTAATAAGTTCAGCAAGCCCTTCGGTCGTTCTTGACACCCATTCTTCCGGATCCTGCTCACTATAGCCCGATTTTTCAATGATTAAAGGGTAAGATTTTGATACTTCCTGGCAAACTTCACCGTTTTGATTCACAAGCAAGATTTTGACTGCACTTGTACCAAGGTCAATTCCAATTACATATTTCATCTTTTTTATCATCCCTTTTCTATAAAAAGGTGCTGGAATCAAACCACCTCCAGCACCTTTTTTACGATATTCTATTTATTAAACACGAACACTAGAAAGTGTTTCAAGCAAATATTGGTTAATTAACGCTTTAAGGCGCTCTGTTTTACCGGATTTATTTTTGATTTCAGTTAAACCTAAGGCATATTGTTCCAACTCGTAGAAGTTTGTTGTACCTTCAACGATTTTCTTTCCGATACCTTGAGTATAGCTGCTGTAGCGGTCTTCAATGAAGCTATCAAGAACTTTATCTTCGATAAGTTTGTTAGCAACCTTTAATCCGATAGCGAAAGCATCCATTCCTGCGATATGGCCCTCAAACAAGTCTTCAGGTTCAAATGATCCTCTTCTTACTTTTGCGTCGAAGTTTAATCCGCCTTTTCCAAGACCGTCATTTTTCAAAATTTCATACATTGCTAGAGTAGTAGAATAAAGGTCTGTTGGGAATTCATCTGTATCCCATCCTAGTAATGCATCACCTTGGTTGGCATCAACTGAACCTAACATTCCATTGATACGAGCTGTTCTTAATTCATGCTCAAATGTATGGCCTGCAAGAGTAGCATGGTTTGCTTCAATATTAAACTTAAAGTAATCTTGTAAATCATATTTTTGCAAGAATGCTAATCCTGTTGCAACATCAAAATCATATTGGTGCTTTGTAGGCTCTTTTGGTTTAGGCTCGATTAAGAATGGTCCATCGAAGCCGATTTCTTTTGCATAATCTACTGCCATATGGAAGAAGCGTCCTAAATTGTCCATCTCTAATTTCATATCTGTATTTAACAATGTTTCATAACCTTCACGGCCGCCCCAGAATACATAGTTTTCTGCACCAAGTTCTTTTGCAACTTCCAAACCTTTTTTCACTTTCGCTGCAGAATAAGCAAATACATCAGCATTGCAAGAAGTAGCTGCACCATGTGTATAACGTGGATTTGTAAACATGTTGGCAGTATTCCATAATAGCTTTGTCTTGCTTGTTTTCATGTATTCTTTAATCATTGCTACAATGACATCTAAGTTATCATTTGATTCTTTTAATGTGCTTCCCTCTGGAGCAATATCAAAATCATGGAAACAGAAGAAAGGAACATCGAGCTTTTCAAAGAATTCAAAAGCTGCCTCAACACGTGCTTTTGCTAAATCCATGCCTTTTAAATGACCCCATGGACGAATGGCTGTTCCTACTCCAAATGGATCTGTTCCATCTGCATTAAACGTGTGCCAGTAAGCTACTGAAAAGCGAAGCAGCTCCTCCATTGTTTTACCATTTACTTTTTCTTGTGGATTATAGTATTTATAAGCTAAAGGATTTTTAGAATCTGCACCTTCATACTTTATCTTGTTTACATTTTCAAAGTAAGCCATTTTCATATCCTCCTGTAATATATCTTTTTCTTCAAGACATTTTTAGACTCTTTAACTTGTTTACGTTTTCATTATATCATCGCACACTTTGTTTGTCTATTAAATAAACTAATTTTCTTTTATAATTTATTATGAAAAATTCAGTCACCATTCGGACTGCTAATTGTAATTATTTAACAATATATACTTTTATGATATTATCCTTATTAGGATAATTAAAAATAGACTGCTTATGGGCCCGTTTAAATAACATATAATCTTTGTATATCAAACAAACTTATTTCATGATACTATTATGACATTATAATAATTGAAAGGAGGCGACTTATATGCAGCCATTAACATGGAACCAACAAGTGGTTAAAAAAAATAACAAGTCACTCGTTTTAAATATGGTTATGGAACATGATCCTATATCCCGAGCCGATATTGCCCAATCTACCGGTCTAAATAAAGCAACCGTTTCTTCTTTAATAAATGAATTATTAGAAGAAGAACTTGTTTATGAATCGGGCGCTGGTGAATCCAGCGGAGGTAGGCGTCCGGTCATTCTTTATTTTAACAGGGCTGCCGGTTTTTCAATTGGCATAGATATTGGTGTTAATTATATTTTATGTGTTTTAACCAATTTAAAAGGTGAAATTGTAATTGAAAAAAGTGAACAAATCATTGATTCAGATTATTCTGTCGTAATTGAGCAGGTTAAAAAGATGATTCGTGCCATTATGAATATAATGCCTTACAGCAAATATGGCATTGTTGGTCTTGCAATTGGCGTTCCAGGCATTGTTGATAAAGAAGGGAACGTACTCCGTGCACCAAACTTAGGCTGGAAGAATATCAACATAAAAGAAGATATAGAAGCTGAATTTAATGTTCCCGTATGTGTTGAAAACGAAGCAAATGCAGGAGCATACGGCGAAAAACAATTTGGTGCCGGTCAAAATTCAGAAAACCTCCTCTATGTTAGTGCCGGCATTGGAATCGGTGTGGGCATAATCTTAAATGGACAGCTGTATAAAGGCGAAAGTGGGTTTTCTGGAGAAATGGGACATATGATTATCAACATAAATGGAAAACCGTGTAGATGCGGAAGCAAAGGATGTTGGGAAGTGTACGCTTCTGAAAATGCTCTATTGTCGATGGCCAATCAGGAAAATGTAACCCTAGAATCCTTAATTCAATTAGCTGAAGAAAATGATCAAAATACGATTAGGCTTTTTGAGGAAATTGGACATTACCTTGGCTATGGTATAAACAATATTATTAATAGCTTTAATCCTAGACAAGTGATCATTGGAAATCGGCTTGCAAAGGCACAAAAGTGGATTGAGCCAGCCATTTTAAATACGGTTCAATCCTCTACTTTATCATATAATCAGACTAATTTTGAACTTCTCTTTTCAAAACTTTCTACCTACTCAACAGCGTTAGGTGCAGCTGCTTTTGCGATTGAAAACTTTATCAAAAATGGGGTAAACGAATTGTAGCCCTAATAACAAATGCCCGCTCCACATCGGAGCGGGCATTTGTTATCAACATATACTTATAATTCTTTATAATAGATTTTCCGTAAGATGAGCCAAACGAGTGTTTAAAGGTTCTTTGGTCCCACAACATATTGAATAAATAATTATGGGTGTCTTTCCAAGCACCGGCATGGAGTTTGACATCTGATTAAATAAGCCAAAACTTCCCGTCGGCGTATGTCAGGCACGGTGCCCAAACTCCTCCAGAATTAGGATTCCCTTTCATATCGATAAAAGTTTAGTGTAACAAGCAAAAAAGCTGCCGAAGCAGCTAATTTTTGAAAAAAATCCTTTTAAAGAATCTATTCATTAATAATCTTTAATGCCGAATTTAATCCGTCAACAACCCTGTCACACCAATTGTTAAATTCCTCATCTGGTATTTGTAGTTCAGGATGAGCTAATATGTATTCGACAGTATGCCTAATTCCTTGGTCAAATCGGGTCGTTGCAACAAATTCGGGAACAAGTCTTTTTAATTTAGAATTATCGAAAACGACAGAATTCGCCTTATCTCCTAATAATCCACCCCTGTAATCCTCCTTACTGCATGCGTCCAAAAATTCCGAAGACACATGGACCGCGTTGAGTTTTACTCCGAGTGCATTTGCGATTGCTTCGTAAATTTGATTCCAGGTAAGACTTTCATCTGAAGTGATTTGAACAGACTCACCAATTGCATGGATATTCCCCATTAAGCCAATAAACCCTTTAGCAAAATCACTATTGTGTGTCATCGTCCACAAGGATGTACCGTCACCATGAATGATAACGGGTTTATTCTCCAGCATTCGTTTTGCTACCTGCCAAGAGCCCTTGCTTCCATGTACTCCAAGTGGAATGGAACGTTCATCATAGGTGTGACTTGGTCTTACAATCGTAATCGGAAAACCTTCCTCCCGATAAAGTTTCTGCAAATACTCTTCACAGGCAATCTTATTTCTCGAATATTGCCAATATGGATTTGATAATGGCGTTCCTTCTGTAATTCGATAGTCGGACAAAGGAGTTTGGTATGCAGAAGCAGAGCTAATAAAAATAAATTGTTTCGTTTTCCCCTTAAATAAGCGATAATCTCTCTCAAGCTGTGCCGTTTCAAACGCGATGAAATCAGCAACGACATCAAACTCTAAATCTTCTATCAGTCTGGATACACGGTCTTCATCATTAATATCAGCTTGAAGCAAGTTTACCCCTTCTGGAAATCGGTGCTTCCGATTCCCCCTATTCAGCAGATAGATCTCACATCCCTTTTCTACTAGCTGCTTCGCAATGGCAGAACTAATCGTTCCCGTTCCTCCAATAAATAACGCTTTCATATTCCACCTCCACCAATCTTAAAGAAATTCATTGAAATTATACCTAAACTAGTCAGCTATTGATAGAAAATCTACCAATAGCTGACTCTTTGTTTTTGCTAAAAAAACTCCTTTTAATGCTAATTCCATTTATTTCCCAAAAGAATTCATTCTAGTTTATTACGTATTAAATTAAAGGTTGAATAGCTTAAACCATATCCAAATAGATAGGAGATTGGGCCGCTAAAATACATAGATCTACGGCCAGGATATTGGGATTCACTTTAGCAACTTGATAAATTAATGAAGCCTGTGCTCCAGGAAGTTTGAGGTCTGGACGGTCCCCGGCTTCACTTGCAGTACTATCGTCAGTTCCACCATAATTGTTTTAACTTTTACAATTATTAATTTACTAAAAATTAATTCGTTTGTCCATTAGATAAACTAAGTTTTTTAAAAATTTTATCAAATTTTGATTTTAAATCTTTTCGAGGATACTCCATTTCTATTTAGCTTTCTTTTAAGATATCATTTTATATTTTCCCCCAACACTTTCCATCTCATGGAGGACTTATAAATGTGCTTAGAAATCGTACTTATATTGAAATAATAGTATAATGATTTTTGAGGTGAATAGACATTGGATTTTCATTTAAATTCAGACCAAAAAGTAGAAAAAGCAATTGAAGAAGAAAATAAAGGAATAAATACAACTAGCAGACAAAGATCAGAAATGGAACCTGAAGAAAAAGGATTAAAACAATGGATTATGGGATGGAAACAGAATAAAGCAGATGAAGAGGACGAAACGGGAATATCCCCATCCAGAACCAGATTATCAAATAAGAAAAAGAAAGCGGGAAAGTTCCCTGTAAAACTAGTCTTTAAAATATTGGTAGTTGCAGCCGTTTGTTGCAACCTCATATTCATTTGGAACTTTATGAAAAGTCCTATTAGTACGTTTTATCATACAGTATTCGTAATGGGGATATGTTCATGTATTAATTTTATGGCAGTTTGGATTCTGTTTTATAAAAGTTCGTTTAAGAGATTTTATCTGTCCATTTTTGCCATTATAGGATCGCTGGGCTATTATTTATACGTAAATTACACGAATCACTCCTTTTTGGGTAATAATATCATCACTTCGGTGCTTGTAATGATATCAGCATTGATGGTCATTAATCCTAAAGTAAATTATTATCTAAAAAGCTTCGTGCTTTTGTTAATACCTATTATTGGAATATATTTAAGTAATAATCAATTTGCACTTGTTTGGGCCTTAATGATGAGTGCGGGATTGGTTCTGTTATTTAGGGTTTCTAAATCAAAAGCAAAAACAAAACCGATCAAAAAAGAAGGGCGAACAAAAAGAAGCCAAAAGCAACCCGCTTAAAGTTGTACAAATAACTTACTAATAACTTGGAGGAAATACCTTGGATATTTTAAAAATTATCAAATCACGTCGTAATATAAAAATCTTCAAGCCAGATGCTGTTGACCCTGAAAAGCTTCAATTATGGCTGCAAGCCGCCGCCATGGCTCCTAATCATCGAATGACAGAACCTTGGGAAATTTATATGGTCGGTCCAGAGACAAGAGCAAAGTTAAATCATAAAACAAACTTTGGTAATGCTCCGGTTGTGATAGCAGTATTGTCTAAGCACGGTGCGACTGATATTGAAACAGATGAAAATGCCCTTGCTACAGCATGCTTCGTTCAAAACTTCAATTTAGCTGCTTGGGCAGAAGGCGTGGGTACTTTCTGGTCTTCTATGGGGGGGAATCCGAGAAATCGTGAAATTCTTGGTGTTCCGGATGGTTATGATGTAATTGGAGTTTTTGGTGTGGGTTATCCGGATACGATTCCAGGACCAAAGCAACGTACACCAATCCAAAATAAATTAAAGCAACTTTCGTAGTATTAACTTTTCTAATCACCAAATGATAATAAGCCAGATTGGACATGGAACATGTTTCAAAATCATATTAATACAATGAAGCAAAAAAACAACGAAGAGAAAATTCTTCGTTGTTTTTTCAAATTATTGAATTAGACCCTAGTCATTCTAACTGCCATGTACTGTTTTCCCGGAAGCTCAATTCGGAATTTTCCTTCATAGCTGCCTTCCAGTTCTTGAATGGTCATATTCCATGTATCAATTACTTCCACTTTATATTTGGTCCCCGGCTTCATCCGATATTCTCTGTATCGAGGCTGGTTAAAACCATAGTAGTATAAATAATATTCATCAGGAATTCCCGCTGCAGGAGCATCCCATGCCAATTGCATAGGATTCAATCCTTCTTCTGGACCTTCTTCCATAATGCGCCTTAAGAAAGCGATGCGTTCTGGACTGCTTCCATGCAGTTTGCCTCCTTTAGACCACCATAAAACCTCTTCAGAATTTAAATAGGTTTCCCCGTGGCCAACATATCCACCACGTAAGGCGCCTTCCCAGAATCGGCGTGTCATTTCTTCACCAGTTATGTTGCCCCAGCCCTGATCAATATCTCCTTCGTAGGCACATTCGTCGATTACGATCGGTTTGTTCCATTGTTTCCGCCACTCATCTGTAGCTTCTGCCGTCTTGTATACATCAATGCGCTGGACACTGCAATGAGTGATCCATGGCCGGGTGTAATCATAAAATTGCAAACAGTTGTGGATAGAGATTAAATGATCATAAGGATCATTTTCCGTAACAACTTTAGCAAATCGTTCCCAGTCATCGATTTCCTTCGACCACATTAAATCATACTCGTTTGCCAGAGACCACCAAACATTTCGGTAGGCGGAAAGACGGGCAACGATGTATCGCAAATAGCGGTCGTCTTCGCTCTTTTTCATATCAGCAAATCCCCAGCGATCATACGGGTGGAACAGGATCAAATCCGCTTCGATTCCACGGTCCCTTAGTTCGATAATTCTTTGCTCCAAATGTTGAAAAAACAATGGATTGAATCGCGCAAAATCCCAACCTTCCTCGATTGATCCCTCAAACGCGTAATAAGAAGGTTCGTTCGTATTGAAAAGATAGGATTTCGGAAACACACACATACGCATTTTGTTGAAAGGAGAAGTCTCTAGCGTTTCCAGCGTTTGCTTAATCAAACTTTCCTCTTGATGGACCCATGCATAACAAGTCGTGCCTACTGGAATATGCTTTGTTCCGTCCTCATAAGCAAAATGAAAAGTATTTTTGACACGAACCGGACCATGGTTCCCTTCCAATGCTGCAGTACATTCGAATTGACCTTCTATGCCATCAAGTGATCTGGCAGAGCTCTTCGTCCGGAATGTCCACTTGCCTTCAGTGTCAGGCATAAATCGGATTCGATACACTCCTTCGCCGTCATAGAAGCCAAGTGTCTCGATCTTTTGGTCCTCAAACTTAAATTCTGCACGGAGTGCTACATCAACAAAAGGGTTTCCCTTATCAGGACCTTGCAATTCCAGCTCGAAAACGCCCCACTTTTCCGCTTGTTTAGGAAAAGTAACAGCTGCTGAACCTTTGACAACGGATTCGTCTTCATAGTCAGCTTTCGGTGCTATCTCAACGATGTCATCCGTTTCCTCTTGAACATTTGCCAAATCTTTCTGAAGAGCTGCTAACATTTCGGGTGTCACGTTTAATCCCGGGATCATAGAAGTAAGCCGCTCTAAATCCGCTAACCTAATAAAGGTGCCCAGACTAGGATCAAGCATCAAATCATAAAGTTGCGGAATATGATTCATCAAAATGCTTCTAGCTTCTTTATTCGGTAATACCCTGCCTAATCTCGTTTTTTCTGTAAATTCCAATTTGGTATCCTCCAGCCGGTAGAATTGTTTAATTTACTAAAACACCATGTACGGACTGCTTCCATCCTTGGTAATATTTTTCTCTTACATCATTCTTCATCAAGGACTTATATAATTCGTGTTCCTGATTAAGTTTATTGATTTCATCTGTGGATTTCCAAATTCCGATTCCTAAACCAGCTAAATAAACGGAGCCCATCGATGATAATTCGGACACTTCTGATGCGATCACATCGATCGCTAACATATCTGCTTGAAATTGCATCAAGAAGCGGTTGCTTGTTGCTCCTCCATCCACTTTTACACTCTTAATCGGAATATTGGCTTCAGATTCCATCAGTTCCATAACATCTTTAACCTGATAGGCAATGCTCTCTAATGCTGCACGGACAATGTGGGGTTTTCCTGTATTTCGGCTCATGCCCATGATGGCGGCACGGGAATACGGTTTCCAATATGGTGCTCCCAAACCGACAAATGCTGGAACAAGATAGACACCCTGATTATCTGAAATTGAACGGGCCAGCTCTTCAGCCTCACCAATTTCATCAATCAATTCGAGCTGATCTTTCAGCCATTTAATCGTATCACCAGTGCTATTAATAATCCCTTCCAGCGCATAGCTTACTTTACCATTCAAGCCCCATGCAATGGAAGTGACTAAACCATTCGTGCCATCTACCATTTCACCGGTTTGCATTAAGACAGAAGTCCCTGTCCCATATGTTGCTTTCGCCATTCCCGGCTCAAAGCATTTCTGGCCAAATAAAGCACCCTGCGAATCTCCAATTACCCCTGAGATCGGGATCTGTGGTAAAGGGAGAGCAGGATCTTCTATCGAACCAAAGAGTTCATTGGAATCTTTTACTTCTGGAAGCATTTCTCCTGGTATATCAAATAGTTTCAATAACTCCTCATCCCACTGAAGAGTATGGATATTAAATAGAAGAGTCCGGCTTGCATTGGAATAATCGGTTGCATGAACCCTTCCGCCTGTTAATTTCCAAATTAGCCAGCTATCAATTGTCCCCAATAAGAGCTTGCCTTCCTTGGCTCTCTCTTTGGCACCGTCAATATGATCCAAAATCCATTTCACCTTGGAAGCAGAAAAATAGGGATCTGCCTTTAACCCGGTTTTTGATTGGATCAGATTTTCAAAGCCTTGTTCTTTCAGCTCTTGGCAACTATCAGATGTTCTTCGACATTGCCAAACAATTGCATTGTAAACCGGAAGTCCGGTTTCTTTATCCCAAACCAGTACGGTTTCTCTCTGATTTGTAATCGCTAGTACAGCCAAATCATCTGCCGCGACGGCAGATGATTGAACCATATCTATCAACAGAGTTTTAACATTTTCATAAATTTCAACAGGGTCATGCTCTACCCATCCCGGTTGAGGATAATATTGTGTATGAGCTAATGAAGTTTTATGAATGATCTTACCTCTTACATCAACCAGTAATGCTTTTGTACCAGACGTACTCTGGTCAATCGCAAGGATATACTTCTCTTTTTTCATAAGATCACCTCATCATTTTCCGACCATTTGAATGGCAACCTTCTTTACATTCTCTACACTTAGCCCATAGTAATCAAAGACTTCCGCTGTTTTACCTGCAACTGCTGGCTCGTCTGGAATACCAAGAATCTTGACAGGAACTGGGCAGCTTTGTGAAACAACCTCAGCTACTGCCGATCCTAAACCGCCATAAATGCTATGTTCTTCGATGGTGATAATTCTTGCAGTTTCCTCAGCAGATTTTACGATCGCTTCCTTATCTAAAGGTTTAATCGTATGCATATTGATGACTCGGCAATCGATCCCTTCCTGTTGAAGAGCTTCTGCTGAATCCAACGCAATTCTGACAGTCTCCCCTGCTGCAATAATGGTAATATCCGTACCTTCTTTCAATGTAACGGCTTTACCGATTTGAAAATCATAGTCTTCAGATACATAGGAATCTTCTACTGGATTGCGGCCAATTCGAAGATAAACCGGTCGATCATACTCAACTAATGCTTCGATCATTTTTTTTGCCTCATGACGATCCGCCGGCATCATAACATCCAAACCAGGAATCGCACGGGTTACAGCAAGATCTTGCAATGAATGGTGGGACATTCCAAGCGCACCATAACTAACCCCGCCGCTTATGCCGATTAGCTTTACATTTGTATTGGAGTATGCCACATCAACTTTAATTTGTTCTATACTTCTCATACTTAAGAAACAGGCAGGTGAGGCAACAAATGGTTTTTTACCAGAAGCCGCCAAGCCTGAAGCGATCCCAACTAAATTTTGCTCGGCAATTCCCACCTCGACGATTTGTTCTGGTAATTCCTTGCCAAAATTCACAAGGGATGCCGATCCTCTGGAGTCACTGGTTAATACGATAATATCTCTATTTTCTTTAGCCAGTTCTAATAACGTCTCACTGATGGCTTGACGATTAGCGATCTTGTTTCCTTTTACACTTTTTAGGGCAACATTACTCATTGGAGCACCTCCAGTTGCATCGAAAGTTCTTTCATTGCTAATTCAAATTCTTCTTTACTAGGTACGTGATGATGCCATTTTGCTACATTTTCAGCAAAAGAAATTCCCTTGCCTTTGACTGTATTTGCAACAATAAGAGTTGGTTTACCTACCACTTTTGGAGTTCCTTCCAAAACATTTACCAACTGTTCCACATCATTTCCATCTACCTCGACAACTTCCCAGCCAAAAGCTCTCCACTTATCCCCAAATGGTTCAAGGGACATAACATCTTCGGTACCACCTGTTATTTGCAATTTATTGCGATCAATGATGGCAACTAAATTATCCAGTTTGTAATGTGAAGCAGCCATCGCCCCTTCCCAAACCGATCCTTCTGCCTGTTCCCCGTCTCCCATTAAGGTATAGACGCGATACGATTTGCCATCCATTTTGGCGGCCATGGCCATACCAACTGCGATTGGTAACCCATGTCCCAAGGCGCCTGTATTCATTTCAACACCAGGCACTTTATTGTTGGGGTGACCTATTAATCTAGTATTAAATTGAGAGAATGTTTTTAATTCCTCTTTCGGGAAGAAGCCCTTGTCTGCTAATATTGCCCAGTACGATTCAACTGAATGTCCTTTACTCTGGACATACCGATCACGGTCTTCCCATTTCGGATTCTTTGGATCGACAATCATAATATGATAGTACAGAACCGTTAAAATATCGGTATTGGATAGAGATCCTCCTGTATGGCCTGTACCCGCTTCATAGATCATTTTTAGCAGTTCCATTCGAATTTCTGTTGCTTTTCGTTTTAGAAATTCAATTTTGTCCATCCTATTTACCCCCATCTTATTTATTAAGATCGCTTCCACGAAGCCATGCTCTAATTTCACTTTCTGTTGGATCGACTGGATCTGGATTCAGACCAGGAATATATTCGCAAGCCTCAAACAGAGCAGGGATCACATTTGCATGGACACCTACTGAATGGTGAATATACGGACCTTTTACTAATTTTTCTTCCCATAATGGCCAGTCATTTACTTCTACCCAAACATATGAACCTCTGGTGAACGGCCCTTCAATCCCCTTTGCTTTTCCAAGGAAGATGGAATATTCGCCATGGTCCCCGTCAAAACGGGCAAGTGTCATTTGTCCACCCTTAATTTCCCCTTCATGTGTTCCCGGTGAATGATCATCAAATAAGAAATGTTTATTTAACTTTGGCTTTTCTTCCACACTTAGTGAGACTGGGAAATTTCCGCAGTGGAATAATAACTCACCATTCGGATTTTCAGGATGGCGAACAGTGATATCGGCAAAAAACGTTGGCTGAGTATTCATGGTAGCTGCTTGAACCATAATCGATGTAATCGCACCATGTATGTCGGTTTCACATGTTACCGGGATTTGTTCGTCAGTTAGAATCGCATTCGCCAAACATGGCATAATGCCGATAATATCCTGCAAGGTTGACCAGCATTGAATTGCAATCGCCGTACTACTTGTATCTGCAGCCAGTTGTTTCATCGCTACTTTCAATGAAGCGATTCGTCGAACATCCTGTTCTGTCACACTGCTCCAATCGAGCTTTTCTTTGATATAGCCAATGGCTTGATCTAATTCCGGGCTGTCTGATTTTTCGATTTTGAATGTTGCTTTTTTCAACTCATCAAGCGTGATTGGATGAATTTGGATGCCAAATGTCTCTAATAATTCCCCTTCATTGCAGATTACCGACCAAAAATCTGAAGGCCTAGTGGAAATTTGCAAGATTCTTAGATTATTAAATTGTTTAACAACATTGGCTGCAGCGATGAAATTCTTAAATCCTCTTTCAAAAACAGGACTGTCTACACTGCTATTCGTAATGTATGTAAACTTGACATTAAACCTTCTTAACACTTTACCTGTTGCAAAAATTCCGCATTGTGTATCGCGAAGGCGCATTCCATCTTCCAGCGGAGCCTCATCTCTTGGTCCCCAAAGTAAAACCGGTTTGCCGATCGCTTTTGCTACACGGGCAACGATATCTTCCGTACCAAAATTACAGTGCGGGAAAAATAATGCATCCACTTCTGCGTCTCTAAAGCGTTTAATAATTGCAGGCTCTTCTAAGCGTTCATGGAGCAAACCTTCTTCGTTAATCCCTTCTAAATCAACAATTTCTATTTCCAAACCAAAGCTTTCAATTTTTTCTCTGATTAAATTTTTAAACTTTAGTGCATCTTCTTTACTAAAAACAAATCTGCGTGTTGGAGCAAATCCAAGCTTAAACTTTTCCATTTCCTATGCCCTCCTATTGTTGAAAACTATATCAACTAAACTTATTTAGTTATTTTTATTCCTCCGAGTTAATAATAGCAACTATTAAATTATCAGTCAATTAATTTTATAAATATTTTTAGTTAGTTTAGTTATGAGAAAAACTTAGATAACTCAGGTTTATTCATCTTCAAATGCTTATGTTTGCTAAATTTATTCATAAACATCTAAAAAAAATTAATTCCACATTCACTAAACTGTAACTAAACTAAACTGTTTTATGCTATAATTGAGTAAATTAAATTTATATAACGAAAAAGTGTTATTTATCGTATGGGTAGGTGTTAGTAATTTATGAAAATAGATGATATTGCAAAATTGGCCAATGTCTCAAAATCTGCAGTTTCTTTGGCTTTGAATGGAAAAATTGGGGTAAGTCAAAAAACGCGTGAAAAGGTTTTGCGAATCGCTCAAGAACATGGATACATTCCGCGTCCTATTATTAAAGCAGATCAATATTTGCAGCCAAATACAAAACTATTGAGATTTGTTGCTTGTACAAATGCAGGTATTGTAACGGAACAATATGAGTCGCTTCCTTTTTTTATGGAGTTAATTCATAATCTGGACAAACATATCGGCACTAGCGGTTATTCCCTTATGGTTTCCTCTATCAGCATCGAAAATCTTCAGGAGGAGATTTCCAGGCTCGAACAAGAACAAAAGTCTGCAGGTATATTACTGCTGGGTACCAACTTAACGCCGGAGCAAATTAATCTAGTCGCAGATTTACAGCCAAATTTAGTGGTCCTGGATACTTGTTTTGAAACATTAAATGTTAATTTCGTCGTGATGAACAATCTATTTGGTGCCTACCAGGCTGGGCAATATTTAATGGAGTTAGGTCACCATCATATTGGTTATGTAGGTTCGAATACGAGAATGTATAATTTCGACATGAGAAAAAAGGGTTTTTTACAGGCGCTTACTGAAAAGGACTTAAAAATTGCCGATTCGGATGACTTTTCTGTATCCCCTACAGTGATTTCATCACAGGATGCTTTTAAAGAAAAAATCAAAAATCGTCTTGACCAGCTGCCCACAGCATTATTTTGTGAGGCTGATTATATGGCGATTAGCGTGATTAAGTCCCTAACCGAATTAGGTGTGAAAGTACCGGAAGACATTTCTGTCATCGGTTTTGATAATATCTTTGAATCACAAGTAATCACTCCTGAATTAACAACCATCCATGTAAAAAAGGACAGAATTGCCTTACTTGCCGTTGAAAAACTCATTAAACAGCTTGAAAATAATGACTCGGATAAGATTAAATTATTTGTTGATACAGAGCTGATTGAAAGGAATTCATGTGCGGTAAGAAAAGAGACAAGCCAGGAAGGATATAATTAAAAGTTAATGCTTAATTCTGAAGCAGACGGAACGGAAGATCATAAGCATAGAAACCCACGGATTCGTGGGTTTCTTTTATACATATTTTAAAGTTCACTTAAAAAATAATTATTTAATCTCAGTAATTCTAAGCGCAATATAAGGTTTTCCAGGGAGTTTAATCTTACTTTCATGGTTATAAGTTCCCTCTAACGGAGTAATCGTCATCTCCCAAGTGTCAATTAACTCCACCTTATAATTTTTCCCTTGAGGAAGCGGCAGGATTTTAAATGAAGGTCTACTGTCACCAAAATAGGTTAAAATGTACTCGTCCCCCATTTTCCCTGCAGCTACATCCCAATCATAGTAAACCGGAATCAGTCTTTTTGAAGCACCTTCCTCTATGATTCTTCTTAAAAAGCTAATCCGGTCAGGGCTATCACCATGGAGTTCCCCGCCATGTGACCACCAGATAATTCCTTCCGGGTGCATATAGGTTTCCCCATGAGTTACATATCCGCCGCGGCACACACCTTCCCAGAATAATTGAACCATTTTTTGAGCGGTAATATTCCCCCAACCATGATTGATGTTTCCTTCATAGCGGCATTCATCATTAATGATGGGTTTGCGGTAGGTTTCCCGCCATTCAGGAATGAAGTAATTATCATGATGTTGAATGCTCACATGTGTGACCCATGGCTTATTATGGTCGTACCAATGATTATTGTTTCGATAATGAATTTGCGGGTTATGCCAGTTATGAATCGATCTTAAATGCTGATAAGGGTCCTTCTCCTGAATAATCTGAAAGAAACGATCCCAATCCGCCATTTTTTTCGTTTTTAAATAGTCGTTCAACAAGTCATATTCGTTCGCAAGTGACCACCAGATATTTCGGAAAGATCCTAAACGTGCTACAACATATTTAAGGTATCGATCATCTCCATCGGGACCTAAATCAGAAAATCCCCATCGATCATATGGATGGAATAAAATTAAATCCGCTTCAATCCCTAGTTCATTTAACTCATTAATTTGTTTTTCTAATTTTGCAAAAAATGCTGGATTAAATTGAGAAAAATCAAAGCCTTCCGCTTTGGAACCAACAAATGGGAATTCAGCTGGTTCGTGAAGGTTATAATCATAGTGCTTAGGAAAGACACACATCCGAATTTTATTAAATGGAGCAGTTTTAAGCGTTTCCAATGTCTTCCTTTCCAGCTTTTCCCCTTGATGATTCCAGACGTAAGCGGTCGTTCCAAATGGATAATAGGGTTTTCCATCCGCATACTCAAAATGTGCTTGCGAACTGACTCTTACTGGTCCATGGTTATCGCTTCCAGGTTCGATACATGTGAAAGAACCGAGTTTTTCATTAAGTACAGCGTGATTACTTATTGTTGTATAACTCCACTTACCTATCTGGTCTGGCATAAAACGGACTTTATACTGTCCATCACCGTCATAGAATCCATCTACTTGTATGGATCTATTTTCATAAGAAAATACTGCTTTTATTTCAATATCAATAAATGGATTCCCTTCCTTTGGACCTTCGAGAACGAGCTCAAAGCGCCCCCAACGCTCGACTTCCTTATTACCATAATTTTCGGTCATTGGTGTTTCCTCCTATTAAAAAAAAAATAATCTTCCGTCTCTTAAAAAACTAAACTATTAAACACCCTATCCCTTAACCGATCCAGCCATTCCAGAGACGAAATATTTTTGGAAAATAAGGTAGATGATTAATTGCGGAATGACAGAAATCATAACCCCTGCATTCAGCAAAGTATAGTCGGTATTGTGTTCACCCTGAAAAGAAAGTAACCCGGTAGTAAGTGTTCTCATCGAATCATCTGTAATAAAAATTTGAGCCAATACAAATTCATTCCAGGTGCTAATAAAGTCCAAAATCATTAATGTTGCTAAAGCTGGTAATGCCAGCGGAAGAATAATTTTAATAAACTTCATCCAATCCCCGCATCCATCGATTTCCGCTGCCTCATCCAATGCCTTTGGAATGGTTCGGAAAAAACCTCGTAAAATTAAAATTCCAAATGGAACACCAAACCCAATATAGATGATCATAATCCCTAAATAGGTGTTAGTTAAATGAAGTCTGCTTAGAATCATATTTAATGGTACAAGAGTTGCTTGGATTGGAACCATCATCCCAACAAGAAAAAATGCAAAAATTAAATTACTTCTTTTTAATGCCATACGGGTTAATGCATAGGCAGCCAATGCCTCAACGACAATCCCAATCGGAACTTTGACCAATGAGATTATCAAACTGTTCATAAAATATGGTTTAATTTGCGCCCAGGCATTGAGATAATTTTCCCAATTATAATGTTTGGGCAATGTAAGCCAGGAATTACTTACAAGTTCACTATTGTTTTTTAATGATGTAGCTGCGATAAAAACGATTGGAATTAGGAAAATGACAACCAATACAATTAAGAACGCATATAGCAAAAATGGAGTTAGCAATCGCCTTTGTTGGTACATGTTCTATTCCTCCTTTTTTCTCTATTCCACATGTGATTTTTTGGTCATGATATAAACATATGGAATAACAAATATCATGGAGATAACGACCATAAACCATGATATTGCAGACCCTACTCCAACATTTGCAAATTTAAATGTCTGGTAATACATCCAGGATGCAAGTACTTGTGTGCTATTCGCAGGACCTCCAGCGGTCATGGCGTAGATAATGTCATAAACTTTCATTGAGGCAATCATGGTCGTGGCAAATACAATTACAAATGTTTCACTTAACATCGGAATTGTTATACGAAAAAACATTTGATATGGTTTGGCCCCATCGATAAGTGCCGCCTCGTATGGTTCCTTTGAAATACTTTGCAGCCCAGCCAAAAATAAGATCATTGGCATCCCTACCCCTTGCCAGGTTGCTGCCACAAATATTGCTATTAAGGCTGTTTTTGGTTCTGCCAGCCAAGCATGCTGTAATTTATCCAAACCTATTTTATGAAGTAAGGTATTTACTAAACCCATTGACGGATTAAATAACCATCCCCAAATTAACGCGACAACAACATTCGATAAAACGAATGGGAAATAAAAGACACTTCGAAAGAACACTTTTCCTTTTATTGATTTATTCAAAATTAACGCTAACATCAATCCAAACCCGATCATGATAACAAGAGAAGCAATTGTCCAGATGACATTATTTTTTAATGCCATTAAAAACGTCTGATCCTTTGTCAACAACATAACGTAGTTGCCAAGCCCAACAAACTGTTTTTGCGGCGATACTCCATTCCATTTAAAGAAACTAAGATATAATGTGTAAAGACCAGGAACCACAATGGTTACCAAATAAGCTGCAAGTGCCGGTAATAGAAAGAACCATGGTTTAATTTTCTTCATGTTCAGAGCTAACTTCATTTTCCGTTCAGTTTTGAGAATTATCTCCTGCTCCACTACTGTCTTCAAGGCGATTACTCCTTTCTTAATGAATAAGAGCGCAAACGGCGCTCTTATTCATTGATGATTTTTTCTTATTGTGCATTATTAGCCTTGTAATCCTTAATTGCGCTTTGGATTGATTGTGCTGCTTGTTCAGGTGTGAATTGGCCTAATACTACATTATCCTGTGCTTCAAATAATGCCTGAACAACTTGCTGTGGCAATGCTTGGTCGCTAATTAGGAAATTTCCATTCTTCACTTTGTCTTCCATAACAGACACGTGTGGAGATGTAGCCGGATAAGTGACCCCTAAAGCAGCTGCTGAGCCATATTTATCGGCAAATTTGTTAATTTCATCCTTACTGGCCATAAATTCTAGGAATTTAATAACGGCATCCTGTTTGTCTTTACTTAAATTAGACTTCACCTGGAACATTTCCACAAAACTTGACATTCTTTCAGGGTTTTGTCCGGTTGGGAATTGGAAAAAGTCAAACGCACTTGGTTTCGCGCCATTTGCTATAACATTTCCATCAAACCAGGAACCTTCAAGTGCCAGTGCCCCTTTACCTTGATACATGCTTGTCTCCAGCTCAGTCGGATCAATGGATATGAAACCTTTAGGGAAGTAGCCTTTATCAGACCATTCTTTTAACTTGGCAAATGATTGTACAACAGCTGGATTATCCCATGATACTTTCATTGCATTTAATTGATCGTGAAGTTGTGGTCCTGCATAATGTTCGATCAATTGCTCTGTAAAACGCATCAGCATCCAGCCGCTTTTACCACCTACCGATAATGGAGTGACACCACTATCCTTTAATTTTTGCAAGTCGCTTTCAAACTCATCAAAAGTTTTCGGAGGTGTTAATCCTGCTTTTTGGTATACTTCTTTATTGTAAAACATCCCCATGCTGTTTAAATGATAGGGAACACCGTAAATTTTATTGTTAACTTTGGTTAAATCAATAGCGGCTTTATTAAATTTCTGGTCCCAGTTATCTTTTTTCGCTACATCTGTTAAGTCTGCAGCAAGGCCATTTTGAGGATAGAAAGAGCCTAACGTTCCCCCCCAGGTAAACCATGTATCTGGCAATGTATTAGAGGAAGCTGCAACTTTTAGCGCCTCTTTCAATGAATCAGTAGTATAGTCTGATATTTTTACAGCAATTTTTGGATTTTCTTTTTCAAAGTCTTTAATCATTGGCTTAATATATGCACTATCCTGATCTTGTAAGCCCCAAACAGAAATCTGAATTTTTCCGTCTTTCGAAGTTTCTGCAGAGCTGTCTTTTGAACTGCATCCAGCTAAAAGACCCCCTACTAAAAGTAAACTGGAAACACTTGCTAACATTCTTTTTTTCATAATTTTCCTCCTATGGTTCAGAATAGTTTAAAATAAAAAAGTCTTTTTACCAATTGAATCGAAACAAGCTTTTTACTTGATTCCCTCCAATTTTAGTTAACTGAGATACTTTGTTTACGCTTTCATTATCGTAAATTTTCAAAATGTTTTACAGGGGGTGGATTTGATATATTTTGTGTTTTCGCAACTTTTTTATTTACTAATACAAAAAATTTAGTTATTTTTAGTTTACAAAGACAAAAAGTTTAGTAGAATTTAGGAATTTATTAGGATGTGCTATAATGAAATATTTTGTTAGGAGAGGCCTTTTAAAGCAAAAATCCTCGATTTTATTTCAAATGATATTAGGATTTTCATTGATTTTAGTCATTGTAATTCCTATTAATAACTATATTTCCTACCAAGTATCCTCAAAGGTATTAATGGATAAAACAACTAAATATTTATTGGATTCAGTAATCCAGTTGAGTGGAAAAGTAGACACCATGTTAGGGGAATATGACCATTTATCACTAAGAATTGCATTGCATCCAACCGTTCAAACGTATCTAAAAAATTCAAATCGTTTTAGCAAGAAATTGAGTGTATACGAGTTACAAAAGGTCATCGCCCATGAGCAGGCATATCTGAAAAACAATTTGGACGTTGAATTCATGGATAATAAGGGTGAAGAAGCATTTTTGCAACCTTTGGCAAAAAATTCAATATTAAAAAAATCCTTTTGGTATCCGTACCTGGATCCAAAAGGAAGTATATTTTGGTCAGCAAATAAAATCTTATATCAGACTGAAGACAGTAAAAAAACCCTAGTTAATGGAATATCGGGGATAAGAGTGATTAAAAACTACGACGCCCCTAGAAAAAATATTGGGTATATGTTTATGGTTATTCCGACTGAAGCAACGGAAAGCGTCATTGGAAACGATTTGATTAACCACTCGCATAAAATTCAGATCATCGATCAACTCGGGAATATTGTATACTCTACAGATTCAAGGGAATTCGGGAATAAACTACCGAAAGGTCTTTGGACAGAGGTCCACGATACGAAGCATAAAGGAAGTATAAAAAAGAGTGATGTTCAAGGTAAAGAGATGTATATCTCCTCCTATACCTCTTCCTATAGCCACTGGACGGTTGTTACCTATATAAACATTGCTGATACCGTGGAAGATTTAAACACGATCAAAAAAAGTAGCGTCCTCATAGGAATTTTTGGTATCATAGCGTCTTTACTCCTTACCTCATTTTTCTCTTGGTCTGTATCCATGCCCATTAGAAAATTAGCTTTACGTTTATCGAATATCAAAGGAGGAAATATTCTCCCCCATAAAGGTCAAGCAAATAACAGAGAGGTAGCGATTCTCAACGATAGTTTTAATAATATGCTAAATGACCTGGAAGAAACGATAAAGATTTTGTCATACAAGCAAATACGAGAAGAACAGGCACAGCTTATCGCAATGAAAGCACAGTTTCAACCACATTTTTTATATAATTCATTAAATACCATTTATTATAATGCCATCCTGGAAAAGCAAAATAAAGTGGCTCGCATGGTCCTTTCATTAAGTGATCTTCTTCGGTATAGTATTCAGCCAGGTTCAGATTTTGTGGAGCTGAAGGAAGATTTGGAACAATTAAATCGGTTTATTGAACTCCAGCGCTATCGTTATGAGGACAAGCTTCAAGTTGAAATAAATGTAGAGACTGGGCTTCATCACTATCCTGTCATGAAATTGCTTCTTCAGCCAATTGTCGAAAATGCAATCAGCCATGGCCTGGAATCCGTAAAAGGAAGGCCCTGGATGATCCGGATTTCCATTACAAAAGTAGGGAACTTGCTCGGATATGTTATTGAAGACAACGGAATCGGAATGAGTGAAACTGAAATGAAAAAAGCATTGGACTTTGACCGCGATCGGAATGAATTAGATGAAAAAATCCTCCATACAGGTGTCGGTCTGCCCAACCTTCAACATCGCATAAAGCTTATTTATGGGGATCAGTATGGATTACATTTAAGCTCAAGCTCTTTAGGCGGTTTAAAGGTTCAGTTTAAGATACCTATTTTAATAAATAGGAAGATTGGAGGGAAAGAAGATGAAAATAATGTTAGTGGATGATGAACCATTTGCACTTCGTACTTTGAAAGAAATGATTTCTGCCGCTAAACAAAATTGGGATGTTGTTGCAGCTGCTGAGGATGGAGAAGAAGCCATTTCCCTCCTTCAAAAAAACCAAATCGATTTGGTTATATCTGATATCCGAATGCCTTCGGTCGATGGTTTGGAATTGAGTGAACATATTCATAAAAATTTTCCTGTCATAAAGGTCATGCTGCTAACAGGTCATGGTGAATTTGAATATGCCCAGCAAGCACTTCGATATGGTGTTGTCGATTATATTTTAAAACCGTGCTCATTTGAATCTTTATTTGAATCCATTGACAGAGTTGAAAAAAACATTTTAAAAGAGAAAAACATTCAAAAAAGAGAGAAGGATTTAGGGGCAAAACGATTAGATGCTCCTCAAATGATAAACGGGCATTTTGAAAAAACAGAGGTAAAAAAGAATAGACGTGTTATTGAACTTGTTCTTGAGAAGCTTACAGAAAGATTATCTGAAGATTTATCTTTGAAGCAACTAGCTGAAGAAGTTTATCTTAGTCCAACCTATCTGGGAAGAATTTTTAAAGAACATACTGGAGTAAGTTTTTCTGCATACCTTATTCAATTACGTCTTGAAAAGGCAAAACAACTGCTGGCTGACCCCTCACTAAAAATTTATGAAGTTTCTGAACGCGTAGGTTACAGTGACCAAGCTCATTTTACACATATATTTAAAAAATTTGTAGGCATTACTCCTCAAGAATACAAAATGCGACTTTAAAATTTCCAAAAAAAGACTGCAGATAATTCCGTATCGTTTGCGGAATTGTCTACAGTCTGATAGTCCCTAATTTTCTTCAATAATGCTAAAACCCCAAGGTGCTAATTCTAGAGTTTCACTGGTTTTAATAGTCCTTCTTGAAATCAATTCATTTCCTTCAGTGTGAGGATATTTGATTGATTGGGAGGCATCAGAATAATTAAAGTAATAGCGAATCGTCTTTCCAAGTTGGTTCCTTCCTGATTTCGAAATGATCGGAAACTCCAATTCTTGGTCTTCTCCCCAAAGTCCTGCCTTCTTTACAGCGTGTTCCAATACACCCTTCATCACCGCTGGACTTGTCAAACAACCAATATAAATAGCCGTTCCATTTCCATAACGGTTTTGAGTAATCGCTGCATATTTCCCCCATTGCGGATGGTCATAATAGGCCAATACTTCCGCGGTTATAGGAGTAATTAATTCCATCCAGATTTCTGCGAAATTATTTTCCTCTCCCACTTGGAAAGGGTCGTCCTTTAATGAAACATTTTTCGGTTCAACAAACATACTGTAGGTGATGCCACATGCTTCACTGATAATCCCTGGTTGACGGGCAGTTCTTACTTTAACGTTTTCATCTGTAAAACCGCTTTTACACGTATAGACGATATGACCGCCAGTTTTTACAAAATCGTTCAGCTTCAACAACAGGCTGTCCGAAGCTGAATAAAGAGCCGGAACAATTAGTAACTCATAATCATTGAGTTGGTCGGAAGCTGGAGAAACAAAATCACAGCCAATATTCATTTTGTAAAGCTCATCATACATCTGGCGGACGACATCGTTATAATTTTTCGAGCTTGAAAAATTAAATTTGAACCACTCGATTGCGGTCAAGGATTCATTGCTGATTAAGATGGCCACTTTGTTCTTTTTCTTTAGATTGATGAGATGAGGCGATAACTTTTCAAAGTCTTTTCCAATTGTCATGGCTTCTTCATATACTGGATTCGGTTCAAAATCGTGACTTAATAGTCCTTTCCAGTAGGTTTCTGCCGAGTTATGGATTGAATGCCAATGCCAGTAGGCCACCATGTTGGCTCCTGAAGCAAGATGGCTGAAAGCCTGCAGTCGAAGCTGACCTGGGTACGGTGTCCAATTGGTAAAAGCCTGGGCTTGCGTTTCCACCACCAAATAATTTTTCCCCTTTGTCGAGCGGGCTATGTCCCCAGCAAACGAAATCTCAATTCCAGTCAGATGATCTTGTGAAGGATGATAGATATCGACACCCGTAATATCAAATGGCTGCGATGCCTCAAAATGGTCCACATCAGGCTGGACTCCGTACGAATGACCCTTCCAATCAAAGTCAAAGTTTTGGGTCACAAATTGGTCAGGACGTTTAAATTCATTTACAATGGAGACTTGCCAGCTTAGAAAATCGGCAACCTGCTTCCGTTGAAATTTCGCAAACTCGGAACCAAGACTGCCATTGATCGTGCCCACCATGGAAGGGAAATCCTCCCAGCTATTAATCCGATTGCTCCAGTAATCAAGACCAAAGATGTGATTGAGATTTTCTATCGTTTTATATTTTTCCCTCATGTATTTGACAAAAAGCAGCTGGACGTTCGGTCCGCACGTATGGTAATGTTTCGTTTCATTATCGGTTTGATATCCGATAACGGCAGGGTGAGCCTTGACGCGGCCAATTAATTTTCGAATGATTCTTTCAGCATAAAAAAGATAGGTTGGGTTGGTGATATCCATGATCTGGCGAGCTCCATATTTGCCCGGGCCTTTAGGTGTAACTGCCAAAACATCCGGGTGCTCTTTTACCATCCAGGTAGGAACGGCATATGTAGGAGTACCGACAATTACCTTAATTCCAGCATTATGCATGGCATCCAATACCCGATCTACAGATGAAAAATCAAAAATGCCATTCTGCGGTTCGTGCGTGCTCCAAGTGGATTCTGCAATCCTGACCACATTGATTCCAGCGTCTTTCATCATTTGAATATCTTTATCGAGCCGTTCATATGGCATGTATTCATCATAGTAAGCAACTCCATATAGAAGCTGTTCCAAAAGAAATCCCTCCTAAAAGCGTTTCTATATTTTTGCCCCCCTGCTATTGTCGTAGAGGGGGGCAAATGGACATCATTTTAACTATTTACAAAATTTAGTTCCTGACTACCTGAAAATTGATTTAACTGATTGATCATATCGGTTAACATTTCTTCGGTAAAGGCACCCATGCTGAAATTCACCATCGCACGGAGTGGCAGATACTTCATCATGGCCTCCATCATTTCGGCTGCATCCCCTTCATCTGCACCTAAATTCGGGAATGGGTTGTGTTTTGTTATCAGTTCCTTTGCCAACGATGCCAGTACTGGGTCAGCCAGCAAATCACCAACAAGGGTATTGCGATGAACCGGCTTTCGAATGGAAACAGTTGATTTTACGATCATGCTTTTCTTTAGGACAATCTCTTGAGATGATTTTCCTACTAATATTTCAAACTCTCCTGTTTCCACGTGCCAGTCTTGGAGCTCCACATTGTAGTAAGCAAATGCCCGCTTATTTAACAGGAACGTAACTGTTTTTTCCTCACCTGGCTGCAGCTCCACTTTTTCAAAGCCTTTGAGCTCTTTTTCAGGTCTGATAACACTGCTTTCCACATCTTTTACGTAAAGCTGAACAATCTCATTTCCAGCTCTGTCCCCTGTATTTTTAACCGTAACACTCACTGTCACTGTTTCAGTATCTTGAATCTCTTTTTGATTGATAGATAGATTGCTATATTCGAAAGTCGTGTAGCTTAATCCATAACCAAACGGGAATAGCGGTTCCACTTTTTTCGTGTCATAGTAACGATAGCCTACAAAAATACCTTCCTTGTATTCCACTTTGTCGCCTTCTCCTGGGAAGTTCAAGAAAGATGGATTGTCGCTTAGTTGTTTCGGGAACGTTTCCGCCAATTTTCCACTCGGATTTGCTTCGCCGAATAATAAATCAGCGATGGCGCCGCCAAGTGCTTGCCCGCCTAGATAACCTTCAAGCAATCCTTTTACATGGCCAATCCACGGCATTTCAATTGGTGAGCCGTTGCTTAACACGACGACAATGTTGCGGTTTACTTCCGCTACTGCTTCTACTAATAGACGGTGGTTTTCCGGCATACGCAAATGTTCACGGTCATAGCCTTCGGATTCATAGCGGTCAGGTAGCCCGACAAACAGGATTACCGTATTCGCTTGTGCCGCCACTTCTTTTGCTTCTGCAATAAGCGCTGTATCGATCGCGTCAGAGTCTAGACTGTAACCTTGAGCATATAACACATTCGTGTTCTGACCTGCTGTTTTTTCGATTTCTTCTACAATGTTTTCAAGCTTTGTCGGTTTTACATGCGAACTTCCGCCGCCTTGATATCTTGACTTCTTCGCAAATTCCCCAATTACCGCAACGGTACCTTCTTTTTTCAATGGAAGAATGCCATCTTCATTTTTTAATAACACCATGCTTTCCCGTGCCATTTCTCGCGCCAGCTGGTGATGGACCTCTTTGTCATAGACAGCGTTTTCTTTTTTATGGTCAACAGCCATTAAAATAATCCGCAATAATCGCTCGACTGCTTGATCCAATTTTTCTTCAGAAAGATTACCGCAATTTACAGCGTCCACGATTTTTTGATCACCAATGCCATTGCTTGACGGCATTTCAAGCTCCAGTCCTGCTGCAAGCCCGTCAGCCCGTTCATTCACCGCACCCCAGTCGGAAACAACGAAGCCTTCAAAGCCCCACTCTTCTTTAAGAATATCCGTTAACAAATATTGATTTTCAGATGCGTATTCTCCATTAACTTTGTTGTAAGCGCACATAACGGTCCATGGCTGGGACTGCTTGACCACGCCTTCAAAGCTGGCCAAATAAATTTCGCGCAATGTTCTTTCATCCACAACGGCATCGGTTGACATTCTGCGGTGCTCCTGATTATTAGCCGCAAAGTGTTTCAGAGACGTTCCGACACCCTGGCTTTGAACACCTTTCACATGATTTGCTGCCATTTCAGATGCTAAATAAGGGTCCTCCGAGAAATATTCAAAGTTTCTTCCGCAAAGCGGTGAACGCTTAATATTCACTCCAGGCCCAAGCAATACTGCTACATTCTCTGCCTGGCATTCCTCTCCTAGTGCGATCCCTACTTTTTCTATGAGGTTTCGGTTCCAGGAGCTGGCCATTCCGGCAGCTGACGGAAAACAAGTTGCAGGGACACTGTTATAGATCCCTAAGTGATCAGCACCCTCGGCCTGCTTGCGAAGACCGTGCGGCCCATCTGTCACCATAATTGATGGGATCCCTAATCGTTCAATCCCTTTTAAATTCCAAAAATCCAATCCGGAGCATAGGCTCGCTTTTTCTTCTAAAGTCATTTGCGAAATTAATTGCTTGATATCTCGTTTCATATGAACCTCCTTAGCAGGATAAATTTTTAGAAAACGTTTTCTTTTCTATATTTATTGTATTTCTTTCTTTGAGATTGTTATGGTATTTTTTATCGAAAAATAGTATTATCTTATTAAATCAGGAAAATAATAAGCGAAGAATTCATTTACTATTAAAAGGGGATTAGCATGCTATTTCCAAGTAGAGATCACTTAGAATATATTTGCAGGCATATGAATGAGACCTTTAAAATCCCATTTTTTCTATTTGATTCGAAAGGTGAGCTGCTTTATGAAGCATCACCAGGATATAGGCAAAATCCACTATACCCTGAAAAAATAGACTATGTAAGACAATTGATCGGAATCGGTGAACCATCAGAATACCCGATCATCAAATCGACAAAATTACTGGAAAATTTTCTGGTTATTCATTTAATAAGTGGTGACACATTCAAAGGGAGTATTGTAGGAGGCCCATCCATTTATACAGATTACTCGGAAGACATGATAAGAAGAATGACTCATGACATAGGGTTATTTATTGATCAGGAAATTATTTTTCTTTACTATGAGTCTCTACCCGTCATAAAGCATCACGACTTGATTCGGGAAGGCATCCTTGTCCACTATATGATCTATCATCAAATGCTCGATACGAATTATGTTATTAAACAAAATCAAAAAATGAAGGATCAAAAGATTCTTCCTGGAAATCTCGAACTGGAAGTATCTTTAAGACGCCAAAATGCCAGATTCCATCATGATTATTTAATTGAAAAGAAAATTTTTGGTGCCATTACAAAAGGGATAAAGGAAGAAGTATTAAAATATTTGCAAACTGTAAATGAGGAATTTGAATTTGGAGTGCTATCAAGGAAAAGCCAATTAAGACATGAAAAAAATTTAACCATTGCCGGAATTGCATTAGCTACGAGGGCAGCCATGGAAGGCGGGTTATATCCAGAAATCGCTTATTCCTTAAGTGATTTATATATTCAAAGACTCGATGAACTGGAGGATATCAATGAGGTAAAGAAATTAATGGAAAAGGCTTTGGGAGACTTCGCTGAGAGAGTTCACAACAGCAAAGAGGAACTGCATTCAAAACCCATCTCGCTCTGTCAGAATTTTATATTTAACCATGTATATGAAAATATTACTTTATCTCAATTATCCGAGCTGGTCCAATTGACCCCAAACTATCTATCCTCACTTTTTAAAAAAGAAACAGGAGTTTCTTTGAGCGAGTATATTCAACAAGTAAAAATTGAAGAAGCAAAAAGCCTATTATCTTTATCTTCTTATTCGGTATCAGAAATTTGCAGTCTTTTAAACTTTACGGATCAAAGTTATTTTATAAAAGTATTTAAAAAATTCACAGGAGTAACACCGAAGCATTTTAAAGATGCTCCTTTAAAATGAAGAGACCGTGGTTTATATGCCCCGGTCTCTTTTCATTGTTTCATAAATAAATATGGGGGATTTTATTTCAGAACAATCGTGTTAAAGGAATCAGGTTTTAGATCAAATTGATAGGATTTTCCGTTTAGCTCCAAAACTAACTCTCGTTGTTTTTTAAGTGGATTATTTACAATCAATACAATGGATTCATCTGGATTTTGGAAAGCCATGGCATGTCCAGTTAGATGCCCTTTTGTTTCTAACCTTACTGCTCCATTTTTCACAAAATGAGAATGGTGTTTTACAACATAGAATTCAGGATTGTATGTGAAGCTATTCGTTTCCAGATCTACGGTGATCATTGAATTTTGTTCCCAGCCCCAAGTGCTGCGGCCTTTTGGCTCAAGAACGGCATTCCAATAAACATACCCATTGGCCCCATTGATAAAATAATGGCGGAACAGGTTGCTGACATATTGAGCATATTCCCAAGTATTTTTACCGTTTCCACATTCATTTTCTGTTTGCATGAAACGCAATTCAGGGTAACTCTCGACTGTTCGCTGAATCGCATGTTTTCCTGCCCATTGATAGCCTACGCCGCTGATATATTTATACGCTTCAGGATCACTCAATACAAGGCCGGCATACACATCATAATCAGATGTGGTGTCGGACATTAACTCTTGCCAAGGTTCTGGTGCATTGATCGTCCCAAGCCAGATTTCTGTCTCCAGATTGTGTTTTTCAAAAGCCGGTCCGAGATAGTCGCGGATAAATTCCTGTAATTGCTCACCTGTCCACTTGCAGGATGGGAATTTTTGATCGGCCACTACTTCGTTTTGCACATGAATTTGGTTGATCTTGATTCCTTCTTTTTCATAGGCTTGGACAAATTTAACGAAATAAAGCGCATAGGCCTCGAGCACTTTTTTCTCCCAGCGCAGTGTTCCATAGTTATAGGCTTTCGGAAATTTCAGCCAAGTAGGGGGGCTCCAAGGTGAAGCGAAAAATTTCAAGTCCGGATTTCTTTTTTGAGCTTCACGAATATATGGGATCAGATATTTTTGATCCCTTTCAATCGAGAAATGCTCCATCTCATAGTCATTGTCGGTTTCATTGTGACTGTACCATTCCAAGGCATAATCACTCGCTCCGATCGGCAAGCGGCAAAACGTAAACTGGCAGTCTCCATCGGCCGCAAATAAAGAATCAAGCACTGTTTTCCGATCCTCTTCCGATAAATGCTCAATGGCAACCATGCCAAGCTCATTAAAACAGCTGCCAAAGCCCTCGACAACACGGCCTTTATTTTCGGTAATGAGTAAATTGCTTTGTTTGTCCAAAGATTCCACAGGATCCTTCGTCTGCCAATATGAATCTCTTGTTGATTCAATCCATACAATATTTTTTTCGGTCATGGGGGGCCATTCCTTCCATTGCCATATTATATTATTGTCTAACCAGTACTAGTCTTTTATCTAACTCCTCTAATTTTTCAGATGGAGCCAATTCTGTAAATAATGGTATTTTTACGATTTCCCTTAGTGTCTTTTGAGAAAATGGACCTTGTGCAATTGGATTGCCAGCGATTTCTGGGAGTTCTTCTTCAAAAATCTTTTTGGTTTCTTCATTACTTAAAAGTTCACTCAGGCTATTATTTGTGCTGTACGTTAAGATATAACTTGTTGTGGGCATGTAATCAAAAACATATTTGCCGGCGGTCAGTTCACATTCAACATGCTGAAATTCCTGATTAGCCTTTATACTGCTATCAACAAGTGCCCCACCATTAACATTTATTGTTTCCATCAGAGCATCTGGAAGAATTACTTCTGCTGTTGTATTGAAAGGAACAACGAAGGTGAACGATAAAGCCCCATCCTCTTTAATTTCCCAGCCGCTTTCAATAAGCCCTGATGAGGAACTATATGTTGCCTTTGCATAAGTTAATTTTCCATATGGTTTCGGACTAAGCTTTATCTTTCTAAATCCAGGCGCCTCTTCAACTGGATTGATCCCGCACATATTACGGTACATCCACTCGGCAATCGAGCCATATGAATAATGATTTAAGGAGTTCATTCCGGTACCGCTAATGGTCCCGTCTGGAAGAACAGAATTCCATCGCTCCCAAATCGTTGTCGCACCCAGTTTCACTGCATATAACCAGCTTGGAAAATCATCATTTAACAATAACGTATAGGCATGATCATTGGCGCCATTTTCTGATAAAACATTACAGAAATACGGTGTTCCGACGAAACCGGTAGTTAAATGCAGTTTATCTTCGCGAAGCTTCGCTTTTAAATCCTCGATTACCCTTCCGCGGTAGCTTTCAGGAATCAGATCCATATATAAAGCTACGATCATCGCGGTCTGCGTGTGAATGGCACATCGGCCATTTGGTGTAAAATATTCCTTCATCATCGCTTCTTTTATTTCATCAGCTAGACGTGCATATTGTTCAGCGATTTCAACATAACCCAAGACCTTGGCTGCTTTTGACACCAGCTGCGCTGAATAACAATAGTAAGCGGATGCAATATAATAGGAATCTGTTCCCCCCGTTAGGGTTTCGGGATCTTTTGCATCTAATGCAAGCCAATCGCCAAAATGAAAACCAACTTGCCACAGCCTCTTTGCTCCTGATTCATCATCCGCTTTTTTAATGTAATCCACCCAATCCTTCATGGAATCGAACTGCCCGCGAAGAAGCTCTTTATCTCCATAGTGCACATATAATGTCCAAGGAATCACTGTAGCCGCGTCACCCCAAGCCGCAGATCCATTCCCATTAATAAAACCATTTCCATCCTTTGGTTTTACGACAGGTACAGTGAACGGAACGGAACCGCCAATCCTTTTTTGTTCTTCATGTAAATCAAACATATATTTTTGGTAGAAGGCAGGAGAATACATATTGAAACAGGCGGTTGCCGCAAATACTTGGGCGTCACCCGTCCAGCCCATCCGTTCGTCACGCTGCGGACAATCTGTCGGTACATCAAGGAAATTCCCTTTTTGCCCCCATAAGGCATTCAAGAATAAGCGATTGACCAATGGATTGGAGGTTTCAATCATCCCCGTTTGTTCAATCTCACTATAGATCACACAGCCTGTAAAATCATCCAGGTTGATGTCTCCTTCAAATCCGGTAAGCTTGACATAGCGGAAGCCGTAAAAAGTGAAATGTGGCTGCACTTCCCTTTCGCTTCCCTCCGAAATATAAATGTACTCCGCCTTTGCCTCCCGCAAATTTTCACGATAAAAGTTCCCGTTTTGCAGAAGTTCGCCATATTGAAGCTGTAATTTGGTTCCTTTCGTTGCATTGGTTTTAAAACGCACCCAGCCTGTAATAACTTGGCCAAAATCAAGGACCGTTTCTCCTGCAGGTGTAGAGATGATTTCAATCGGTTTTCTTTCTTCCATGATTTTTACTGGGAGGTTTTTTCTGGCGATAAATTTTTCTGTAGAGACTTCCGTTCTTCTAACACTCGGCCATACTCTGTCATCAAAATCAGGCGATAACCAGTTCTTACTCTCTTGATTTGCATCATAAATCTCACCATCGTAAATCCCGCTGAATGTGATCGGTGCCGAGGCACACTTCCAGTCCTCATCTGAAGCAATGACTACCTTGGATCCATCCGTTAGGGTTACAATGATTTCACTAATAAAAGCAAATTCACTTCCGTATAATTCATGATATCCACCCTCAAAACCAAAACGGCCTTTGTACCAACCGTTGCCCAGCATAACGCCAATTGTATTTTCCCCGCTGTTTAATAAATCCGAAACATCATAGGTCTGGTACTGCAGCCAGAAATCGTAGGCATTATAACCTGGAGCAAAATATTCATCGCCCACCCTTTTCCCATTAATTTTGACATCATATAAACCGACACCACAGATATAGGCTCTCGCCGATTCAACCTCATCAGGCAAGGTGAAGTTTTTTCGAATCAATGGATGGATTTCCTTATCCAAATTAGGCGTAATCCACTTTGCCTGCCATGGCTCGACCATTTTGGCTGTTTCAAACCAGGCTATATCGCTCGTTACCTCATCACCGTCATCGCCCCAGACCGTAACCCGCCAAAAATAGCGTGTACGCGGCTTCAGCTGGATGTCGGGAGAATACGATAAACTATCAATCTCCTGACTTTTCCCGCTATTAAACAGAATCGTTTCAAATCCGGGGTCAGCAGCTAATTCAACTTTGGCTGCGGTTTGAAAAATAGATGGGCTTTCTCCTGACTCAGTCACCCATGAAAGACTTAAACGATCGAATTCAAATCCCAATGGATTTTCAACATGATTGGTTCTCAATTTACTAATTCTCATCTTTTTCCTCCTAAAAAAACGCTATTCATTTTTCTAAAAATAATTGTAAGCATTCACACAATCATTATAAGTTTTCCTTAAAAATTCCTATTACTAATATTTTACGGCCATTTTGAAAATGTTCTATTCGAAATGCGACTTCCTTTATTTGTTTATCCGACTTTTCTGAGAACAATTGGAATTGGTAAACATTTTAGTTATATAATTTTTATTTTTATCTATCAATTAACTAAAATACCGTATTATAATAGGATTAATTTAAGAAATAGCTGATTCAGAAGGAAGTGACAGCATGTTAAAGCTCGATGGGATCGTGTATAAAGTATGTTCCTGGATTTATAATTTCATTTTATTGAATATTCTATATATTCTAAGTTGTATTCTGGTGGTTACAGCCTTTCCAGCGACCGCTGCTCTTTTCGGAGTGGTCCGCCAGTGGGTTAAGGGGAATGACGTCAATGTTTTTCAGCAATATCGATCTTTATTTAAAGAAAACCTCAAACAAAGTCTATTTATTGGTTTTATCACAATCTTTGTTTGTCTGTTTTTAATTGCTGACTATTATACGCTGACATTACTTAATACAAGCATGAAGCCTATTTTATTTACCTGCCTTGTTATGGTTAGTTGTTGTGTTTGGGCCACCATTTTAAACATTTATCCACTGATGGTTAATGGATTTTACGGGAATAAAGAATTGATTATCAATGCTTTCAAACTTTCTTTCTATAAACCTCATCTTACGTTTGTTCATCTGATTCTCACATTGGCATGGGGGTATGTATCCATTCGTTTCGGTTTTTTTCTCTTCTTTTTCTCGTTTAGCGCTTTTGCCTTCTTTACGTACTGGTTAATCGAGCAAAAATTTAAAAAGATTACCGTATTAAACCTATGAAAGTAAAAGGACATGATTAGGATCCCAATCATGTCCTTTTGTTTTATCTCTATAAGTTCCTCATTAGTTAAATGTAAAGAATACTAGAAATATTTATAGCTTTCATCTCTTCCTTCTAAACCTTGCGTTTCCCAAGTGTAGCGTAGACATCCGTACGAGGAATCCAATCTAGGAACGCCTCAACCTGGAGGTTCCAGAAACGCCATTCATGCTGATACTCCGGAAGCGATACCCATGTAACCTCCACGCCCATTCCCTTAAGTTGTTCAACAAATTCAACATTCGCTTCGTAAAGGAAATCTTTTTCACCACAAGCGATATACGCTTTTGGGAATGCCTTTCCTTCGTTCGCCAAATTCCTCGCTAACGTGAGAGGATCGAACATTGGGTCAATTTCCTTTTCTTCTCCGCCAATAAGTGATGAAGGATCTAAGGAAATGGCAGCAGAAAAGGCACCAAAGGCACAGAATCGATCAGGACGATTTAAAGCATGCACCAAAGTACCAAAGCCGCCCATGGATAAACCTGCAATATAGGTATTTTCAGGTTTATTGGAAATAGGGAACATACCGGTTACAAAGTCAGGCAGTTCATTCGCGATAAAATCATAGAACTGGTCTCCGCTAGGATGATTGACATATGCTTTGTTCTCGCCAGAAATCATGACAACGGCTATATTTCTTTCCTCTGCAAAAAACTCCACATTGCTGTATCCAGACCATGTTGCATGATTATTTCCAAAGCCATGTAACAAGTATAATACCGGATACTTCTCTTTTGGGGTGTGCACAGGCTTTAAATCACTTAAGCCTAATGCTTCCGGAATAGTAGGTGTCGGAACAACAACCGTAATATCCACTGTTCTTTTTAATGTGTATGAAATGACATTGCAATTAAATTTCGCCATAATTATAATCTCCCCTTCCAATTTTAAGCTGGATAATAACAAGCCTTTAACGTATGGACAATAGATAAAAAAAGAGCCGTCATCATTTCGATGACGACACTAATGTCTTACTTTTTGGATTTCAAAAAAGCATCCAATTGTTTTTGTTTTTCAGCAATAATATCATTGATACCTGCAGCTTTTAGAGCATCAATAAACTGCGGAAGTGTCGAAGCTGGATCGGTTGTTCCCGTTTCAAGACCTGCTCTGTATTGGTTTGCCACGTTTGTCACAGCAGCAATTTGAGTTTTCACATTTGTTGCATCAAACGTGAACCCGTAAGCTGGAGAAGGGACCAGGCTACCGTTAAACTTTTTATATTGATCCCAAATATCCGTTGGATTTCCTTGGTAAACATGTGTCAGGGCATTGTTTCCGATTTCCCATTCGTTTAAGCTGTAACCGGCTTTAGGATTGAGCGCGATTGTGCCATCGGAGTTTTTCGTGTAATCTTTTCCTTCGATTCCATTCGTGATGAGATTTTCCAAGTCCGCATCCTTGTATAGCAAGTTCAAAAATTGCATCGCTTTTTCCGGATTTTTGCTGTTTTTCGGAATCGACATTCCGAATCCATTTGCACCGGAAGTCATCGCCCATGCTGGTGATAAATGCACGCCGACCATTTGTTTCTTGGTTGTTTGTGTTTCCTGGACATCAAATCCAGGTTTCATATTGGAAACATATGAAAAAGTTTTCCCTGCTGCCGCCAATTGAGATCCTGTTTGTTGATTGGTTGCCGCATCTTTTACAACATATCCTTTTTGATACCAATCGTGAACCATGTTTACTGCATCTTTATATTCTGGCGTTTCAAAGAGGTCGACGACTTTTGTGCTTTTTTGAACCATATTCACGACTCCAAATTGGTCACCTAAACCGTCGAAAGAACTAGCCATGATATCAGAAACGATGGTGCCGGTTTGAGTTTGATTCGAAATCATAGCCATATTCGGTTCACTAGCTTTAATTTCGGCATAAACGGGTTCAAGGTCTGAATATGTTTTAATTTTGCTTAGGTCGATATGATATTTGTCCACTAAATCTTTGCGAAACTCGACCCCGTAATCGGCGCCGAATTCTTTATATTCCGGCATTACATAGGATTTTCCGTTAATTTTGGATGCATCTACAACGCTAGCAGGGATGACGTTCAAAATGTCCTGGCCATATTTCTTTAACAGATCATCCATAGGGATAAGTTGTCCGCGAGCCACTTGATTGCTTAAACCCATCAGCGCTCCCCCGACAAATAGATCCAACTGCTGGCTGCCCGATAGCATCAAATTCATTTGTTGCTGGTATGCGGAGAAATTAAGAGGCATCAGTTTCACAGTCGCATTGATTTTTGGTTTCGTGATTTTATTGACCTCTTGTTCTACTGAAGCCAATTCTTTTGAATCAACTGGACCAAATGTAAAATAAGCCATGGTTACTTGATACGGTGCCGAAGAATCTGCCTTTGAACCGGAAGTGGAACTGCTGCAACCAGCCAAACCAATAGCAGAAGCAATCATACCCACAGATAAAACTTTAGAAAGCGTTTTCCATTTTACCACTAATAATTCCCCCTTAGATTGTAAGTTGTTCTTCATAGTCAAATATTATCGAAAAAACGCAAATTCAACTATTAATTTCACGACATGTTTTTTGAATTTTTACGACTTTCTGTGAAATTATAAAGCCTGTCGGTCTTTCCCCCGCCAGGCATTAAAGGGATTATATCTTTTTACGACTTAACTGAAGCAGGAATAACTATCTCCACTACAGCACCTTTTTCTTCGTGATTATAAAAAGAAATGGTAGCCTTTGTTCCATATAAACAGCGCAACCTTTTGATAGAGTTCCAAATACCGATATTGTGTTCATCTTCAAGCTGTCCGTCTTCCTTTTGTTTTAACGTATCGAGAACATCTTGAGGGAATCCATCCCCATTATCTTGAATGATAATATGGACAAAATCATGATTTACTTTTTTAATCGAAATATTAATTTCTGTGTGGGAATCGTAATTCATCCCATATTTAATGGAGTTTTCAACCATCGATTGAATCAAAAGAGGTGGAATTTCCACACGCTGCAATTCATCAGAAACATAGATGTTATAAACCAACAGTTCGGGAAATCGAAGCTGCTGGATTCGCAAATAATTTTCTGTATGATGCAATTCATCTTTTATCATTACAAAAGGGGAATTGCTGCGGAACATAAAACGGAAATATTCGACAAGACACTTAGTCATTTCTTGTATCAGCGAAAAATCCTTTACAGTAGCCAAACTATAGATGATATTCAGCGAGTTCAGGAAAAAATGCGGATTGATCTGAAGCTGCAGGTGTTTTAACTCTGCCTGCTGCGAGCGCAATTTTTCTTCATATACATCAACAGTCAAATGTTCAATCTCGCTGCTCATTCGATTAAAAGACTCATTCATAATTTGAAATTCTGTTGAGGTTTGATGCGGCTGTATTTGCAAGCCCATCTGCCCGGCTCTCAATTTTTCCATGGCTGTGAGGAGACGATGGATTGGTACAATGAAGACTCTTCGCATATGAACAAAGAAATACGCTAAAAACAAACAGGAAACCAACGCAAACAAAACAAGTATCGTTCGAAGATTTGGCAATTGGTCGAGGATATTTCGTTCAGGAATCGCCAATATTAGTTTGAAATTCCCTTCGGTTGAGTCCGTCCCCGTAATCAAATAAGATTTGTTTTGACCAATGTTTTGTAATTGGAGATGATGCTGCTTAACAAAGTCGGCATTGTTCATCGGCTCATAACGATCTGTCGTTAAAAATTCGTACCCTGAGCTTTCTGCATTCAAAGAATGAAAAGGTGTCATGAATTTATTGGCATTCACCCATGCCCCAACGTAAACATTATCAACTTTGATTAAATGGAATAAATAATATTTTCCATTTCCTTTCCAACTATACCATCTATCATTTTGGTAAAGAGCTGCACCCTGAATAACCAATTTGTGAATTTGTTTTTCAATCATCGATTCATTATAAATGTTTTCTCCATTAGCAGCCATGATCAAATCATCATTCGGAACCGAATAGACAAAAAATTCATCAATCGAAGGATAAAAATTAATTCGATTGGCTATTGAATTGAAAATTCGAATTTTTGCTTCCATATAATCGTTGTAATGTAGTGAAAGATGCGATTGAAGTGTTAACAAGTCGTTGTCGTTTTGCGATAAATCGCCCAAAAAATTATCCACATTGTGCAGACGCTGATCAATCTGCCCCATATAAAGACGAATCATATTTTGATTCGATTGGGTGACTTGCTTTTTCACGACATAAATAGAATAAAAATTATTTACAATGGTTAGAATCAAAAGCGGAAAGAAGATCAAGCAAATTCCGATAAATAGTTTTACACGCAATGAATTAAAATCAATCGAAGGAAATCCCATATACTATCACCATCAAACCTTTTGATAACGTTTTCTAAACTCAATCGGCCCCATCTGCATGATTTTTTTAAATGTAGTCGAAAAATAGGAGATGTTCGAATACCCAACTGCCAATGCAATATCCGTTACAGATTTATTCGTTTGCGACAATAGCTGTTTCGCATATTCAATTCGTTGCTGCTGTAAATATTCTGATATTAACAAGCCAGTTTCTTTCTTAAACAAGCGGGAGATATAATCAGGATTTAAAAAAACGGCATTCGCTAGCCATTCCCTGGATAACTGCTGCATTCCGATATTTTCCTGAATCAATTCCTTTACTGTTTCAACGACAGAACATTTTTGAGTTAGTGACTGGATATGGCCCGCTGCAATTTGCGCTACGCGGAGAACCCAGTCCTGAAAACAGAAAAAGGATTTAAAAATTTTATTTGTCTCTTCTGTTAATATGGAAGAAGTAAATACATCGTGGCTTTGCAAGCCTTTCAATTTAAGGACATGGAGAAGCATTTGCAAATAATTCTCATAGAAACGATGCAGTACATATACCGTAACCCTTTCTTCCTCTTTCCATTTATCAAGAAAACTTTTAATATCGTTCATTAACTTTTGTTTGGATCCTTCTTTCAGCCATACTTTCCAATCATCCCAAGGTATTTCAGGCATCGCAACAGTTTGTGTTTCTATGTCTCTTAGTGAAAAAACATGACGGGACAAAGCAACGTTGTCTTTGCTATTATTTTGCAAAGTTTTAACCATCGAAACGACATTGCTTAACGCCACGGTTTCCCCCACATACCCACATAGTTCAACAGAAAACTTTTCATGGATAAAATCTATGAAAGTTTTGCAATTGAGCAGGATTTCCTTTAGCAGTTTAGGCGTCTCTACTGTCGCCATTACCAAAAAAACATCCTGAGATAAAGACATTGAAATAGATGGGATTTTCTCTTCCATAACATTTTTCATGGCAAATTCGATTAATTTGATTTCTTGTTTATTTAAAGACGGATCCCATGACTGTACACGGAATAGGATTGGTGCATAATGCTGTGCTTCGCTAAATTTCAGCTTTCTTTTGATTAGTTCTGTTTGAATCAATTCTGTTGGAATCGCTTCGTTGATCAAATCCACCCAGAACTTTTCTTTAGCCATCTTCTCTTCTTGAAGCATGGATAATCCCTCTGAAATAACACTTTCTAATTCCAAATAATCTACTGGTTTGAGTAAGTAATCAAAACTTTTTAACTGAAGCGCCTTTTTGGCATAGCCAAAATCGGCATGACAGGTTAGAAAAATAACAATCGTTTCCGGAAAGTGATTTCTTACCCAACTCAAAAGTTCGATCCCGGAACCCCCAGGCATTTCAATATCACATACCATTACATCGACAGGGTTTGATTGAAACACCATTTGAGCTTGTCTGAGATTATGTGCTGTATAAACTGTTGAAACCTTTAATCTCTCCCAGTTCATGCCCGCTTTAAGACCTCTAACCGCATGAATTTCATCATCCACTAAAAGAACATGGTACAACAATTTTCACCTCTATTTTACAATATTTTGAATTCTCAAAACATAATAGTAAGCGTTTACAAAATTATTGTAGTTAATATTCTTTTAAAATTATAGTATTTTTTAATGAAAAATAGTAAAAACCATGGATTATATCAAAAATAAGAGGACTGACTCAAAGAGTCAGCCCCTTGTATTTATCCTTTGACCGCACCAACGGTAATCCCTTTGACGAAAAACTTTTGGAAGAATGGGTATGCAATTAAAACTGGCACCACTCCTACTGCAGCAATTGCCATCCGGACTGTTTCGCTTGGCAATTGACCGGCCCCTTGGCCTGTCTGTGTTCCCATGTTGGTTGTGGCAAGGAATTGAATATCACTCATAATATGGTTTAATATCACTTGGATACTGAATAAATTCGGATCTGTGATGTAAACCAAGCCATTGAACCAATCGTTCCAGTACCCGAGCCCTTGAATTAACCCTACGGTAGCCAAAATCGGCATGGATAACGGCATTACGATGGAGAAGAAGGTTTTAAATTCGCCTGCACCATCGATACGTGCTGATTCTATCAATGATTCAGGAATGGATGTAATGAAAAAGGTTCTCATCAATAAGATGTTAAATCCATTTGCCAACAACCCGGGAACAATTAAAGCCCAAATCGTATCTTTCAAATGAAAAACCTGTGTATAAACCAGATAGGTTGGTACAAGTCCACCATTGAAAAGCAAAGTGAAAAATACGAGAAAAGTAAATAAATTTCGTTTTGGCAAATCACGCCGTGAGATTGGATAAGCAAGCAAGGAGGTAATTATTAAGCTTGCCGCTGTACCAACAACTGTAATAAGAATGGTTAGTCCATATGCATGAAGCAAGGAAGCAGAATTGGACATTAAGTATTGATATGCTTCTAAACTGAATTTTTTAGGAAAAAATGAGTACCCATCTTTCACAATTGTGTTTTCATCTGTAAAAGATGCAACAATGAGCAAAATGAAAGGTAAAATACTTGCCACTGACAGAACGATCATAATAATGTGGGCCAACCATTGAAACCCGCGATTCTCTTTCTCCAATTTCTACACCTCCATAATTAAAATAGTGCATTATCTTTATTTTTTCTTCGAACGACCCAATTGGATAAAAGCACCAAAATGAATCCTACCAATGATTGGTATAAACCTGCAGCTGAAGACATCCCGATATCTCCTAATTGCAGTAATCCACGATATACATACGTATCAATTACGTTTGTAGTATCATAAATAGCACCCGAATTCATTGGAACCTGATAGAATAATCCAAAGTCAGAATAGAAAATCCGTCCAATCGCAAGCAACGTCATCATGGAAATTACCGGCATAATCGAGGGAATCGTAATATGCATAATTTGCTGCCATTTATTTGCTCCATCCAATCGGGCAGCTTCATACATTTCTTGGTCAATTCCTAAAATCGCTGCTAAATAGATGATGCACAAAAATCCAAAACCTTTCCACACACTGACAATTGTCAAAATAAACGGCCAATATTTGGCTTCGTTGTACCAGTTAATTGCCTTTCCGCCGAATAGTTTGATAACCGTGTTGTTGATAAAACCGCCATCAACACTTAAGAAAGCGTATACAAGATAACTCACGATAACCATGGAAATTAAATATGGAAGAAGAATGATACTTTGATAAAAACGAGACGCGAATTTCCTCTTGATTTCACTTAATAAAATAGCCACGCCTACCGCAATGATCGTGTTAATAATGATGAATGCTCCATTATATAAAATGGTATTTCTTGTAATCACCCAAGCATCATGTGTTTTGAAAAGGTATTCAAAATTTTTGAACCCCGCCCAGTCACTTCCAAGAATCCCCTTGGAGAAATCAACATTTTTAAAAGCGATGATCAAACCAAACATCGGCATATAATTATTGATCAAAAGATAGGCCAATCCTGGTACCATCATAATGAAAAGCGGCATATATAATTTCCACTTTTTCATGGACCGTTTTTTAACAACTGGTACAGATTGAACCTTTTCAACAATTACTTGTTCCAAGTAAATCCCTCCCCTTTTTCTTACTTAAATCATAAAAAAAATTGCGTTTTCACACTACTGAAAATCCGACCTTTTATTAGCTTTTTTACGACTTTTGTGAAAATACCTACTATTTAAGTAAAAACTCAGGCCCAAACTTTAAACAGTAGTCCGTTTTAAAGGGAACCATGCCAAGGTATTCTGAATACATGAATCCCAATAAGACCAGGTATGCCCGCCGGGCCCTTCCTCATAATGAAGCTCCAATCCTAAATGATTTGCATGGTCCCTAAATTTAATATTTAAATCATAGGTAAAATCTTCGGTCCCGCAGCATTGATATAACCGTGGTAAATCAGCTGCTGTTTCTTTTGCCCGTGTAGCTAGAAACAATAAATCTTCTTCACTATTTGCTATTTTTGTATAATCGCCAAAAATTTCATCAAAAATTTTCTTCCTGATTGGCTGGATCTCTGGATGAATTTTTTCCAGCAGATTTTCCATATCCAGAGTGCCGGAAAAACTGGCCGCAGCCATAAACATTTCGGGTTTTTTTAAAGCCCATTTAAAACTTCCATATCCCCCCATGGATAATCCGGCAACAAAATTATCTTCTCTTTTATCAGATAAGGGGAAATACCTTCTAGCCACAAGTGGTACTTCTTCGGTTATAAACGTCCAATAATTTCTTCCATGAACCATATTGGTATAATAGCTTAGATCTGCCGCCGGCATCACGACGGCAATCATATGTTCCTGTGCATATCGTTCAATAGCCGTTTGTCTTACCCAAGCCGAATGATCATCCGTACCGCCGTGAAGTAAATATAATGTCTGAAATTTAAAAGGTTGACTGTCATCTATTTTGTGTTGAAAACTGCTCTCTGGCAGAATGACATTCATTGCTGTAGACATTCCTAAACTTTGCGAAAAAAACTTCATTTCTAGAAAAGCCATGTATTTTTCCCCTTTAGTGTTCTAGTTTTTACAAACGCTAATCTATTATCTCCAAATCCAGAAGTGCCGAACTTAAACTCTTGCCATGCATGTCCATTGAGAGTGAACGGGTAACCCCTCCGCCCAAAGCATTTTCCAAGACAAAGTTAAGGGCTCCCAAACTTGGAATCTCGTATCTTTTTACTTCCCCATGAACGATTTCCTTGAACCATTCCTTTACTCTGTGGGAAGTAACTTGTTCTTTTATTATTTGATAGTGATCCATCTCGTATGCAATAACGGATATCACAGAAATATTACCCTTATCTCCTGTTCTTGAATGAGCAATTTCCCTTAATTTCATTCCCCAGCCTCCTCCAAAACGACTTCTAGATTTATATCATTTTCGGGAATCAGGATGGAACCAATGGCTACTATTTCTCTGCAATACTTTCTTGCTCCACCGCCGCCTGAAGGGCCATTGGTATAGAGTGCTTCAACCTCGTTCCCAATACATTCCGCGTCTGCTTTTGTTTCCGTTTTGGCTGCCACACGAAGCCGGACCTCTTTAAAATCTGTTTTTCCTTCGTTTAGCATATCGCTTAAAGAATCTTGATAAAGTGAATTCACTCCGATAAAATCGATTCTTAATTCCTCGATTGGCAGACGGCAATATTCCAGACGCTTCTTAATGATCTCCCCTGCCAGCTTTGCACGTTCCAAAGCTCCCGGACCACCATAACTTATTTCACCTTCGCCAATATACCCATCTTTATAGCCGACACTGGTTTTTAGGAAACCTGTTTTTTCTTTCCCACTGGCTGATTGGATAAGAACTCTGTCTTTTTCCAAGTGCGTCACGGTAACTTTTGAAAAGTCAGCGACCACATCTGGGGTATAATAGTTTTCCGGATCTTGAATTTCATAGAGTATTTGCTCTTTACAAGTTTCCGGAGTTACCATGCCACCCGCCTCAGCCAGTTTGGTGATGACGATATCGCCATTTTCATCAATTTCACCGATTGGAAAGCCAAGATTCCATAAATCAGGTACTTCTTTATAACCGGGATCTGCAAAATATCCCCCCGTCACCTGTGCGCCGCATTCCAGCAAATGTCCAGCCAAGGTACCTTTTCCCAATAAACGATAATTTTGAAAACTCCAGCCAAATTCATAGATTAATGGTCCAAGCACAAGCGAAGGGTCTGCTACCCGCCCCGTAATAATAATATCTGCCCCTTCATTTAATGCTTGTACAATACCTTCTGCTCCTATATAGGAATTAGCCGAAATCATTTGAGAATGAATGGATCTAAGCTTTTCACCTGTTTCGATTATTTTACTATCAAGATACTTTTCTATTTTTGGAAATACATCATCCCCGAGAACAGCTGCAATTTTGAGCTGTGTGATTCCCAGTTTTTCTGCCAGCAGTTTGGTTGCTTTTACGGCTGATAGCGGATTGGCTGCACCCATATTGGTAATAATCTTCACTTTCCTTTTCACACATAAAGGCAGAATCTTTTCCATTCGATATTCCAAAAGTTCATTATATCCCTTATCGGAATGGATCCTCTTTTGCTGTTGAGCAAGAGCGATCGTCCTTTCTGCCAGACATTCAAAAATAATATAGTCCAGTTTTCCCTTTTCAATGATATCCAAAGCAGGTTCGATCCGATCTCCCGCATACCCCGCTCCGGATCCAATTCTTACTTTTTTCAATTTGAAGTCCCTCCCAGTCAAAATTATTATGTTCTTTGTTGAGTGCGGAGATCGCGCCACTGAATGAGCCGAATATCTTCTGATTGAAGTAAAGCCTGGACTTCTTTATCCCGAAACACATCAAATTCAAACTTCCTCATGGACCATGTGTCCGTGATCCCTTTTAATTCGCCGGTATCTAAGGATGGATGAAACAGTAATTCCGTCACTCCGGGTTTTAATGTGCGTATACAGTTTATCGCTGCCACTTTAGTAATCTGATAATTTGGTTCCTCCCCTTCCGGCACAAAGAAAGGTAGCATTTCGATATAGTCGGGCATGACAATCCCCTTTTTTTCGGCAAGAGCGACAATTTCTTGATGATTTGCCTGCGTTCTGAATGAGTGTCCTTGTTTGGCGTATCTTAATGGCAATTGATACGTTTCGCAAAGGTCTAACAGAATTTCGATGACATGATGCATACTCCCCATGTGATTATCAATATTGGTAGGATCCAGCCCTAATTTAAGGGCAAATTCCATCTGGGCAATCGCTTCTTCCCGCAGCTGTTCCGGATCCGCCTGATTGATAACCGTTTCGGTATCTGGAGGAAAATACCCATTTTCATCGATTAATGTGTTCATATTTGCTTTAAGCGGCCCCCATTTATAAACATTCCATTCAGATGTTTGGGTAAAATGAATGCCCACATCCATCGATGGATTTTTCTTAATCCTGGCAATGGCATCCATCGTCCAAGGACATGTCATCATAAGACTCGCGGACGTTATTAATCCTTCCGTAAGCAACGTGTCGATTGCCTCATTTGTTGAATGACACATTCCAAAATCATCCGCATTCAGAATTAAAAACCGTTCATTTGACATGTTTTTTCCTCCTATCATACCGTTAAGTTTACGCCTTCACCGTAATCCGGCTACTGTTTTTACGACTTTGGTTTTTAAATTTTCCGACAAATAATAAAAAGAACCCGGCATGTGCCGGGAATAAATAGAATGCAGCTTTTCATCAAGCTATCTGGTTTTCTGATATTTTTCGGTCCTATCATCCTGAATCCTGCCAGTCCAATTTAACCCAAATGCAAAGTCATAAGTATGGCCTTCAGAGTCGACGTGACATTCCATGTCGTGGGCAATATCCTCCAATTGCTCTTCGACAGTTTTCATGTTTGCAGGCATTTGCATTGGCAGAAGACCAGAAGGCTCAGCTCCGCCTGTTAAAATCTCAAAAATCGCCTGATCCTGTACCCCGAAATTCGTAAGAATCACATCCACGTCCATTTCAAATTCTTCTACAACCGTTGGGTTTGTTAGGAGGAGGGAAACAATCAACGGTTTTCCTTTCATTGCTTCCACTGTTTCCAATATCATATCCAAATCCGTTGTATTACTTGGAGTTGCTGTTTTTCCTTTGTAGGACCGGTTTAAAACATCTCCCATACGAGCGTCCCCGGCAATGCTTTTTTCCCGGGCATAGGTCGCAGTATATGGTTTATATTGGAGACTGATTGGCACATATCCATTTCCGCCTGCCTTCACGTCATCATGACTATAGCCTGTTCCCGACTTGGGAGTACTGATAAAGACCAAACCAAAATCTGCCTCTTCCGGGATATCCGACACCTTAAAATATTTCCTGGCTACATCCATATTAACCGGATATTCGAGTTTTTCAGGTGTTGGATTGCCAAACCAATCCTTTCCGGCTGGTGTATATTTCTTCGGGATATACACCGTGCTTTCCTTCCTAAGTGGCAGGATGTTATTTTTGTTTTTCAACATGACAATCGACTTAAGCTGGACTTCATACCCTTCCTGCATATACTCCGGCTTTCCAACTTCTTGAACACTTTCCTCGACTTTTAAATAAGGATTTTCAAAAAGACCAAGACGAAAGATATTTTTTAATAAGCGCACGGCAGATTCTTCAAAGCGCTTGCGCATAAATGCTTCACCATGTTCAGCCACACCCATCTGATATGCTTCAAGAATCGGTCCGGCTTCATTATTTCCCCCGAATTGATCGACCCCCGCCATGATTAACTTATAATGCCTCTCAGCAACCGTCAGATGTTCAACACCCCAAGGCTTTCCGCCGACAAATGTATCAATATCCTCCGGTTCATCAGCTGTAATGATCCAATCCGTACAAACCACTCCATCATAGCCATATCTTTTCCGAAGCAACTCTTTAATTAAATATGAGTTGTAAGAATTCCCGACATTTTCTCCATTTACCGGATCTTGATCAACAGATATCGTGTAATATGGCATAACGGCAGAAGCCATTTTTGTTTTACCTGGCAAGTTAAAGGCACCTTTTGTAAATGGTAGTAAATGTTCTTCAAAATTCACTCCAGGATAAACAGCATACTTTCCATATCCAAAGTGGGCATCCCTGCCGCCTTCACCAGAGCCTCCTCCTGGCCAATGTTTTACCATCGCATTCACACTGTCATAACCCCAGCCATCGGCAATTTCATTATCACTCTCTGAGTTCTGAAAACCTTCTACATAAGCCCGGCCCATGTCCGTGGAAAGCTGTGAATCTTCTCCAAATGTACCATTAAAACGGAACCAGCGCGGGTCTGTTGCAATATCAACTTGCGGCGATAGTGCGGTTGTTATGCCTAATGCGCGGTATTCTTTAGAAGCAATTTCCCCGAACCTTGCTGCAATTTCCGGATTAAATGTTGCCGCAAGACCAAGCGACTCTGGCCACATGGAAATGTTGCCGCCAGCACCTGCATTAAATTCGGTACTGGAATCGGAACCATGGCGTGGATCTGAGCTGTTGTTTGCCGGGATGCCAAGCCCAATTCCTTCCGCAAACGCCTGAATTTTGTTATTCCAGCGGGCAGCCGTTACAGGACTTTCCAAAATGGTGACGAGAATATGCCTTAAATTATCTTCCGAAAGAAACTGGATTTGTTGATCGGTTAAATCCCAAGGTTTTGCACCGCTTTCTTCATAGGTCTTACCGCCATAGGAACCATCAAACCAACCTCTGCTGCCGGCAGGCACAGATTGATGTCTGCTGTATAACATGAGACCGGCAATTTGCTCAATGGTCATTTTTGAAGCCAGGTCCTTTGCTCTTTCTTCTGGAGATAACCTCCAGTCTTCATACTTATCGATTTTTCCATCTTTGTTTAAATCCTTAAAAAACAGTCCATCTTGTTCGATGATCGTCACACCGGATGTTGTCGAATACCCTAACGTTGGGCCCTCATTATTTTCTACGTACTTGATAGGATCTTTCGTATCGATTTTTGTATTAACATCATTCATTTAAAATCCCTCCCGCTTTTACTGATTACGTTAACGCTTTCATTATGAGCAAGCTACTGTTTTTACGACTATATGCTTTCAATATTCAGACAAAAAAATAAATCCCTTTTACTGTCTTCACAGAAGGGATATTTAAAAATAGTTTTATGCTCTTTTTTGTGTTCTCACTATGTTTTGTTTTTTCATAAATAACGAGGAAATATATACAAGAAGAAAAACTGCCATGACGAAAGCTGAAACAAGATAAATGGAACTATAACTTGATTTTGCCGCAATTAAACCAAAGATGGCAGACCCTCCTCCGATTCCCAAGTCAAACGAATTAAAAAACATCGCGGTCACCTTCGTATATCTCTCAGGCTTGGTATTATTTAATGTCCAGGCTTGCAGAGAAGGGAATAATGCCCCAGTACCCATTCCATATACAATCGCAGCAAATATTAAATCTTTTAAAGTAGCAGCTTGATATAATAACAAAAATCCGATCAAGATGAAGGCAGAACTAGGAATTAACACCCAAGCTGTCCCTTTTCGGTCAAACAATTTTCCGGAAATGAAACGGACTAAGAATCCGCTCACGGTATTTGTAAAATAAAACCAAGCTACGCCTTCAATATGTTTCTCAGCAGCATAGAGTGCCATAAAACTAATCACCCCGCCAATGCATACACCAAGTAAAAGCATCAAGAAGCAAGGAAAAATAGCGGAACGTTCAATCATTGATTTTAAGAATGATTTTTCATTTTGATTAACATTGTCCACACTTTCAGGAAAATTAATGAAACAGATACATAGCAGGTAAATGAGTAAACTAATTCCTGCGATTACGAATAATAGAATGGGATTGTAGGAACTAAATAGCCACAACCCAACAAAAGGCGATAGTGCTAAAGCTATGGTTGTACCATTCCCAATCAACCCCATCCCTTCTCCTCTTCTTTTTTTCGGAATAATCTCCGCTACTAAAGCAGAAAGAATGGTCACTGCAAGACCAAACCCGAAACCGTGCAGAATCCGAATGGACAGTGCAAGGATAAAGTTTGTCCCAATATAATAACCAAGTGTGGAGATGAAACAAATAAGGATGGAGACTACCAATGTTTTCTTTCTGCCAAATTTATTGGTGAAAACCTCCGTAAAAGGACGAATGATAATCGCCGAAAAAGTAAAGCTCCCGATGATTAATCCTATTTGGGAAACATTGAGACCTCCTTGTTTTGCCAAAAAGAGCGGGAGCGTCGGCAGTAAAACATCAAAAGCGAAAAAAGCAAATGCATTCGCAATCATGATTAAAACAAAAGTTTTGGTCCAAAGTGTATTTGACACGGATTGATACTCCATTATTTTTTCTCACCTGTTACAGCCAATAAAGCTGTAAATAAATCAAGGTTTGAATTTTCTTTTGGAACATAGGTAAAATAATCGAAATGGGCAGGCACAGTCGATACCTTGCCATTTCCAGTGGCGTACATTCCAAAAAACAACCCAGTAAATCCGCCGGCGACCTCCGTAGCAAGCATCGAAGTTTCCCCTTCACCCAAAATAGCCTCTTCTCCACTCAATGATTTAATGGTAAAAGTAAAACGAAAGTCATTTGCTTTGATCCCAAAGATTACAGCCGGTTCGTCATACTCTACCTCTGCTTCTACCTTCCATAGGCTGCCGATTCGGCGGCGGAATAGGATAAGAGATTTTCCTTGCTGAAGGGTTCTGGCAATTTCATAATGATAGTTCTCGTTCATGAGCACGGTCAGGCCGGCTTCTTCCCCATCCTCTTTTGGGACAAACTCCATCAGGGTTGAAATCTCGCAGTTTAAATGCTGCTGCCTGCGGCCAACAAAGGCAGGAGATCCTGTATCATTTAATGTACAAGCTTGACCATACAACGTTAACCATCCGGGTCTGTCCGTTAATGACCAGGATCCAACAAGTGGATTCCGGTAAAAATTCCAAACCGGTGAAAGGGAAGCATGATCAAAATCTTCCTTTTCCTGCCACGTCTGTGGATTTTTTAATGGAAGGGATCCGGCATCATTCTCCACTTCAGCCCGGCCATTTGCTCCAATAATCGGCCAACCTTCCTCTGTCCAATGAACTGAAGCAAGATTGGTTTCACGGCCCAGGTAATGACGTTTTGGATAGCCGACGGGTCTGATCCCGAGAAACACGGTCCACCATGTACCGTCTGCTGTTTGTACCAAATCAGCATGACCAGTCGCCTGAATGGGTTTATCCGTGCTTCGATTCGAAAGAATGGGATTATCAGGATTGCTCTCAAAAGGCCCATATGGATTTTTACTTCTAGCAATCGTTACCATATGGCCATATTCTGTACCCCCCTCGGCAATCATTAGGTAATACCATCCATTGATTTTATATAGGTGCGGTCCTTCCGGAGAGCTCCCGCCTGTACCATTCCAAATTAACCGACGGTCATTTAGCAGCTTTCCGGACTCAATATCGAGCTCCGCCTGATAGATTCCTTCTGGTTCTCCAGTACCAAAAGCGCCTGTTCCGCTTACATACACTTTTCCATCCTCATCGAAAAACAAAGATGGATCAATGCCGCCCCAGCCCTCAATGATGATTGGCTCGGACCATGGACCCTCCGGCTGATCTGCCCACACATAAAAATTCTCTGTTGTTGTAATATTGGTTGTAATCACGTAAAAACGGCCATTATGATGGCGGATTGTCGGAGCAAAAATTCCCTGGGAGGGTAAAAATCCGTTCATGCGCGTAAGCGGAAGCTGACTTTCTCGTGTCAAAACGTGTCCAATCTGTTTCCAATTCACTAAATCCGTACTATGAAAAATCGGGATTCCCGGAAAATATTCAAACGAACTGGTAACCAAATAATAATCGCGGCCCACCCTGCACACACTTGGATCAGGGTGAAATCCGCTAATAACTGGATTTGTAAATTTCATTACATCCACATCCTAACTTTTTTTGATAAGGTCGCTTAAGCTCTTTTTTTGTCGCCTATAGCCTTTATACGCGACACTTTCTTCTTCCCCCTGATACTTTGAAAAATCTCGGCTTGTTAAATGACATAACCTCCTTAATAGATAAGGAGGCTAAAAACTATATGGTTATAAGTCTAACCGGACCCATTAAACCGCTTGGTTCTTGCTGGGCAAACTGAGAAAAGAAATCTCGGTGCTCTTTTACAAGTGTATTGGTCACCTCTATGGTAAGGGTGTTTCTGCCTTGACGGACAAATCTTCCAATCTCAAGCTGATAAGGAGGACAGATACAAGTTCCGACCGATTGCCCATTAACCCAAACTTCAGCAGTTTCATAGACTTTTCCAAGATCCAGAAGAGTACTTCCTCTTTCTACTGCCCATTCGAACTCTGTTTCGTATCGGAAAGTCCCTGAAAATCTCGGAAGTTTATCGGGACAGCTCATATCTGACAGATTTTCTGTACATCCCCATTGGGTAAAGGATGGGTACTGTTCCGAAGCGGCTATGGCAATCGACCATGGCCCTTTCATTGTTAACACAGCCACATCGGATTCTTGCTTTAATTGGCTGCTTCTACGCTCAGAGGTTGATAGATTTTCAATTCCTTCTCCCATTAACACAATAACAGACTCGTATGGGCTTAGCTCCAATGAAATGCTGACCCCTTCGGAAGTCGCGAGCGTGTCCAATTCTGAGAGTTGATTATTAAAGGCATTATAAATAAGAGCATGGCCCTTTTTGGGGATCGAAACAGTTGTCTGTACACCTTGATAGGGATGCTCATTGAAAAACATGAACACATCTAAATCATTGTGTTCATAATGGTAATGACGGAGATAAGGCTGATAGCCGCTTGTCGCAATTTCATAGAATCCCATCTCTCTCATGGTCCCGGCTAACTGATCCAATGGAACAACTAAGACTCTTTTATGACTGGAAAGACGTTCCAGAGTTCCTTCTACATTGAATCCTTCACTCGAACGTATCGGCAAACGGTTTACAAATAAGATAGGAAGGCCGCCGTCTGCCAGTTCTGCCAATTGGGTTAGCAATTTTCCAGGCAATGCTTCACTATAAGGAACGATGAAACAATTGTATTCCTCATTATGAACTTGAAGCTTGTTATCTGAAACCTTTACGGAATCCACGATCACATCCGCCGGCAGCACATCGCAATCGATTTGGTTTCGCAGCAATTCCTTTACCGGCTTGTGGAAATACATATACTCCCCTGACCATTCTGCTTCGGCATGATACAAAACGGCAGCAGTTGCGATATGACGGCCATTGTTTAATAGATGGCTGATCCGATTCGTATAATCATTTAGCTTACGATAGAAACGAAACTGCGGATTTTTTCCGCGTGCATACATGTGCGGCGGACAATCGGGATCTGGAAATTCTTTTTGAGAGAATGCATGCGGAACGAAATAATTTACACCTCGGACTAGCATGTGGTCCGTTAACCATTTCATTAGCTTTAATCCTTCTGCCCATCCATACGCTCCAAATACCTCTGCCATCGTCCTCCCCTTTTTCTTCGGGTCAATGTGTGCAAGAGACGCGGCCAGCTTTGCCAAACCATAGTGGAAAAATTCACTATCTGTTTCTCCTGCTACCCATGTAAATGGTGTTTCATCAAATCCGGGTACAATCTGCCAAAGGACAACGTCCAGCCCTGACATATCCTGCCCCGACAAGGCCCGGAAGAAATGGCCGGCTCCGCTCCCCAACCGGGCATGGACATTATTATCTTCGATGACATGGCCAATGTATTCGACTCCATGACTTCGGCACCATTCTCCAATTTGCCCAACAAAATGCTTGGCATATAATTTGCTGACCAAATTCATATAGGTGTAACGGAAAATGGATGTTTGTGTGCCACCGTCTTCCCAAAGCAGAGGGAGAAACATCAGATAATCGACTCCAAATTCCTGTTCCAATAACATGGGCAGTTCCCTGCTCCACGGAAGGACGGCATGTTTTTTTCCCAGTTTTGAGTTGAAATTAAACGTTTCTTTGTCATTATAGAATCCTGGTTCGTCCGAAAAAAATCCGGCGAACGTCTTTCCAAAATCATCTTTGTAACGGTTATAAAACGCCTCATAAACGGTATCAATTAACACACGGACAGATTCCGGGACAATGGGGTTGAGATAATCATTTTGCGCTTCACTTCCGCCTCCTGACTTTTCTCTAAAGGTGAAAATCCGCCAATAACCTTGTGGTATATCCCAATACAAAACACCCTCTTGCACATGAGATGTTACATTGACAAATTCACCTGTCAGCTCCCCATTTTGAGGATTCCGTTTACCGGCAATTACTCCGATAATGGACCCATCAATCGAAACACCTGGCATTGAATTTCCCACATCAAGCAGGAACGATCCCTTCATTAATGGCCCTAATGCATCAATATGGGACTCAGAAAGAAATAAACGGCGAAGTTCAAGTGGTGCATCTTTTAATTTTCCGGCAGCATGTCCAGTGGGAAAATGATCGTCATCCAACATCCAAACCTTCATTCCCCTGTTTCTTGCTTCCTCCATAATGATATCCATGTCTTTCCACCACTTCGGTCCTAAAAAATCTGGATGTGGCCTTGCTTCTACACATATTGCTTTTATTCCCGATTCATAAACCTTTGTGATTTCGTCCCGGATGATTTCTTCCTCTTCCCCGCGTTGCCATAAAAAAGGCATAATGTAATTACGTTCTTTTCCTTCCAAGACTTCTCTTAATTGTTTATTCATCTTTTCTTTCCCCTCAATTGTCCGAAAGTTTAAAAAATCCTATCCTATTATAATAGGATAGAACAAATGAAAGTTCTTAAACCACTGATAAAACGACCTGTTATTTTCACTTTTCCTACTTTTTATTGAATTGTTCTTTAAAGGTACCCGTAGACAAAACCAATGAAAAAGGCACCCTGGAGCATATTTTTCCTCCACGGTGCACTTACACAGGTATCCAGTTTTCTAAGCCATTTTAGGCTTAAATTCACCCACAACCGTTTGATACCCATTATTTTTTTCGAAGACTTGCGATTGTTCAAGTTCAAAATGCTCCATAATTGGCAAATCACTGCAAGAGAATAAATACGTATCTTCATCGGCGACATGCTCATGCCATGCCCAGTTTGGCACTACAAAATAATCGCCTTCAGACCAGTCAAAGCGGACTCCGTTGATCACGCTATATCCTGAACCCTTAAATACGTTATATATAGTGGCATGGGTATGACGATGAGCTTTCGTATGGAATCCTTTTGGCACTTTTTGCATCCAGGAGGCAATATTTTTATTGGCTGTTTCTCCGGTTGATGGATTGATATACTCAACCGCGTAACCATCAAATGGATCCGGTTCAAAACGACTTAATCCTTTAATTGCCTCTTCGGTTCTTTTCCATTTATAAGCACCAAGCGGCGCGGACATTGGATAGCGGTCGCCGATCGGGCGGACCATTCCCCCTTCATAGCGCTGCGCGGACAAATTATCAGGAACCTTTGGAACCTCGATTTTTTCTGGATAGGGCTCAAAGAACGTTCCACCAATGGCATAAACGGTAGGAATGTCAAGGGCATCCATCCAGATCATTGGTTTTTCACCGAGATGGGCGTGACCATGCCATAGATTCTTTGGCGTAATAAGGTAATCACCCTCCTCCATAAAAATCCGTTCACCCTGGACAATGGTATAGGCGCCCTCTCCATGTGTAATAAACCGGAGCGCATTTTGTGAATGACGATGGGACGGTGCTGTTTCCCCTGGGAGAATTAATTGAACAGCTGCATAAAGGGTTTGCGTGGTTGATGCCCATCCCCACGGATGGCGGTTTGTCAGTCCAGGATTTTGAAAATAAATCGCTCTTCTTTCCCCGCCGCGATCTGGTGTAAAGATCGTTGCAGCTTCCATTAACTTTTTATAAATCACGTCCCATTTCCAAAGATAGGCTTGCGCCTGGGGCTCCGGCTGCTTATGCATTAAGGCTGGGATGGCTTCCCATAATGGACCAAGATGAAATTCCTCTAGGTCTCTATTAAAATCTTTAACAATTTGACTGTTCATAAATTCCGTTTTCTCTGCCATACCAATTCCCCTTTTAGCTTAATTTTGAAAGATTTCTTTCTATCTGCCTGCAGTGCTTACTGGCATGCTCGACAATTAGATGATCAACGATAAATGATATTGGTTTTGTTCCAAAATTAGGGTTGCGGCTAGTTGATTCTATGGCCAGGACTTCCTGGTCCAACCTATTTAACTCTGTATCTACTTGAGCCTTTAAAGCAGTTAGCTCCGTTAATACTTCATCAATGGTTCTTTTATCTGATTCTGTGACGGCAGCAAGGCGTGCTTCTTGAAGGTGGCTTCTTCCCCATAATTCCCCTGGATGCACCTTTATTTGGGCAATTTCTTTCATCCAATAAGGAATGGCTTCCAAGACGTGGCAGACAATTTGCATAATAGACCATTCATCCTCACTTGGCCACCAGCGGATGGTATTTTCGGAAAGTCCCGATACTGTATCAATCATTTTGTCAATCGAGTTTTGCACAGAGTGAATGGATTGCTGGATTGTTTTGGTCTCCAAGACTGGTCACTCCTACTCTGTCACTTTTTTCACTTTATTTTCTAAAGAACCAATTTTATCAATTGAAATTTTCACTACATCACCGTCTTTTAAGAAGGCCGGTGGATCCATCGCGACGCCTACTCCGCCTGGTGTTCCAGTTAAAATGACATCTCCGGGTTCGAGCGTTACTAAATTCGATAAAAACTCAACTAAATATTGAACTGAGAATACTAGATTTGCAGTATTGGTACGTTGTCTTTCCTCACCATTTACAGTTAGCACTACTTCCAATCCAGATGGATTAGTAAGTTCATCAGTGGTAATAAGCCATGGACCCATTGGGGCACTGCCCTCTACCGTTTTTCCCTGCAGCCACTGAATTGTACGGCGTTGAAGGTCACGATAGGTAACATCATTAACGATGGTATAGCCTGCAACATAATCCAAAGCATCTTCCTGTGATACGTTTCTCGCTCTTTTCCCGATTATAAAGGCCATTTCAGCTTCATAATCAAGCTGTTCTGAAATTGGGAAAAATGGAATATCGTCCGCAGGCCCTACAACTGTGTTCGCAAACTTGGCAAATACAACAGGGAACTTCGGTATTTCGCGTCCCATTTCTAAAATATGTTCACGATAGTTATGGCCGACGCAAATGATTTTTCCCGGATTAGGGACTGGAGCTTCCATTTTTACATCGTTAACGGAAAATACTAGCTTCCTCCCTTTATTTTTTCTAGTTTCCAGAGCATATTGGACTGCCTTTTTCGCAAGTTCAAGGCTTTCTTTGCCCCCCTGTAAGAAACCATTCATATCTGCTGGAACAAATGCTTCCGCAATTTGGCAGGCACGCAGCTTTCCTTCCGATGCAACCAATCCTTGATAAGCAAGATTTAGATCAATTACCTCGTTATCTACTAGTGTTCCTACATGTGAAACTCCTTCTCTTGTAAACGTTACTAATTTCATATAAAAAATCCCCTTTTATTCGATTAAGTCCATAAATAGATTACCAAGTTCACTATTATGATAATTTATCTATCAAAAAAATGTCAATATCGGTATATTCAAAATATTTTTAATAATAAACCTCTAAATATTGGATCATTCGAATGATTTTATTCAACAAATTGAAATTGTTATTTTTGAAAAAATAGATTAAGTTGGAAGAGGATAAATTTTGCCGGGGGAGAAGTAAGATGGAAAAGCCAAAAAGCAGCAGTACCATTCAATCTTTAGAAGTGGGGATGGGAATATTAGATTTCATTGCCCTTCAAAAAAAGCCGTGCAAATTCACGGAAATTCAAGAGTATACGCAAATGACTAAAAGTAATTTATATAAATATCTCAATACTTTTGCACAATTGGGAATCCTTTACCGTGATAAAGAATCTGGTGCCTATGTCCTTGGGAGTAAATTAATCGAATATGGGATGGCAGCTGTCGATCAAGAAAATGTCGTGGATAGGATTACTCCTTATCTGGAATTATTAAATAAGAAAACTGGAAACACTGTATTATTTTCTATTTGGACTCAAAGCGGCCCAATGGTCATTAAAATGTTTAATGCAAACCAGGGGCTAAATATTGGTGCACAAATCGGGACCCTTCTTCCTCCCTTTTCAGCAGCCGGGAAAATTTTTAATGCATTCATGGATCGAAATATGACTCAAGCATGGAAAACCGCTGCAAGTGAAAGAGTACCATCAAACCAATTACAGAGCTTAGAGAAAGAAATTGAGCAGATTCAGGAAAAAGAAATTTCATTTGCAAGTGAACCGCTCGTCCCTTCTGTATCATCTGTCTCTTTTCCTGTCTTAAATTACAGGAAGAATCTTTTAGGTGCGGTCGCAGTGGTAGGTTTTTCAGAGCATATACCAAAAACCGAAACGGAAGAAATAAGTAAAATCATTATTGAAATAAGTAAAGACATTTCCAAAAGTTTTGGATACAACTCTCCACAATGATAAAAATACCAAAAGTGAAAACAAGTCACTTTTGGTATTTTTACTTTTTGATATTATTTATATCCTTCATTTTAATCGGCATCTTCTCCATTCAGTAAACCTGGTTGTGGAATATTGGTTCAGTTTATATTTACTCTAAACTTTTTTAGTTAGTTTAGTTTAATTTAGTAAAATTAAGCGTTGACATCCACTTTTTTCGAGTGATACGATTATAATTAAGAGAAATACCTCTAAACATTTTGCAAACAAGTTTAGTAGCTAAAAACTAAACGCACCATAGATTTTGAGGTTTATTTCCGGATTATGGTTATTATGTTCAATAGGAGGTATATAAATGAATCGTTCTTACATGACTGTGACCGAAGTAACTGATTATGGCCCTTACATTAAGAAAATCATTCTTCCCCTGCCTGAGTCTATTAAATCTGAGGCGCTATCGGAAGATACTTTCAATGTTTATGTTGAGAGACGAAGCAAAAAAACCGGTGAAGTGGTTCAAATTATAAGAGATTGGAATTCGAAAGAGCTTTATCCATCAAAGGGATATTGCAATGTTATTAAAGCGTATCCATCAGACGTTGAAGGGACCAAAACCGAAGTCGGCAGTCACGCCACGCTGGAACTCGAAATTGAGGCGGTCTTCCGTTTAAACTCAGATATTGCGTTTTTAGGAGAACATAATGTAAATGTATTCTGTGATTTTCGCATTACCCAGGTGAAAGAAATACAAACCGCTAAAGATTCCATTTCCGGGCTTGTGTATGATCATTTTAGCGGCGGCAAGATGGAACAAGTAAAAGGTTGGGTAAACAGCGAATCATCCTATGCTAAAATGCCACTAAGATTCGGCTATTATACACCGAACATGAACAGAGGAAAACGTCCTTTGATCATTTGGCTGCACGGTGGAGGCGAGGGCGGAAATGACACGTCGATTGCTTATACCGGAAATAATGTTGTAAACCTGTCGAGCGAAAAAGTGCAGAGCATCTTCGGCGGAGCCTATGTCCTTGCTCCACAAGCATCCACCATGTGGTTGGACGATGGCAGCGGCAAGTATACTGAGAGCGGCAAATCAAAATATGTTAAGGCATTGAAAGCGCTTATTGATGAGTTTATCGATACTCATACTGACATTGATACAAATCGAATCTACATCGGCGGTTGTTCGAACGGCGGCTTCATGACAATGCGCATGATCATCGATTACCCAGGTTTCTTCGCTGCTGCTTATCCTGTCTGCGAAGCCCTCTATGACAAGGTAGTCACCGATGAAAATATTGAAGATATCAAGAATACACCAATCTGGTTCACCCATGCCAAAAATGACACTATTGTAAAGCCTGAAGTCACAGTCATTCCGACATACGAGCGCCTGCTTAAAGCCGGCGCAGCCAATGTTCATTTTTCATACTTTGATAATGTCGTAGATACCTCAGGCATTTTCAAGGATACTGAAGGCAATCCATTTGAATTCTTTGGACATGGTACTTGGATTTATATGCTCAAGGACGAATGCGTACTGGATTACGATGGTTCTCCTGTAAAAGTAAACGGCAAAGAAGTAACGCTTCTCCAGTGGTTGGCGCTGCAGTCAAAGCAAAATCAGACAACAGACGCAGATTTATATGTAAAGAGCAGTTTTTAAACATATTCCTGCAAGAATCTATACTTTTTGAAAACATCGCTTATTTTAAGGCGATGTTTTCTCTTTTAACTTATTTAAAATAAGAAAAAGAACGACCTTCATTTTGAAGATCGCTCCTGTGTGTTTTTCCATAAGTAAATTTATTCTATTTTAAAGGAAAATAAATCAATTGTCCCTTCACCTTTGTATGTAAAGTACAAAGCGTATACTCCATTATTTATTTGTAGTGGAGCCTTGTTAATTACCCATTCTTTTGAAGGAGATAGTGGAATCTGAGCAACCTTTTCACTGCCAATTGTAGTACTTACATAAAGTTCTCCTTTTCCGGTTCCTCTTACTTTAACAGAAATCTCAGAGACATCTTCAATATGAAAATACTTAAATCCCGCTACGGCTCCATCCGTCAAATTCGCAATATATTGATTAGGGGTATCATCCCGGTCCTCCCCTTCTTGCGTAAAAAATGGATGAGACTCATCTATTTCTTGACCAATTTCGTATTTAACTGCACCTGTTCTGCACATTAGATTACAAGCAATATAGGCAGGATATTCGCCCCTCCCAATCAATGGACCTCCATTAAGTCCACAACTTGTCATTTCTACTTGTCTTATACTTCCATCGCTGTCGATTTGAATTTCTTCAGCGCATCCCTGCCGTGAAAATTGATTCCTATTGGTCTGTCTTTGATAGAATACATACCATTTACCGTTTATTTCGATGATGCTGCCATGATTGGTGCCTGTGTAATTTAGTGTCTCTTCATCTGTTCTACCATTTAGATAGATATCCCCATTGGAGACAATGGTTCCTCCATATTCAAAACCACCAATGGGACTCTTGGATGTTGCGTAACATAGTTCATGTCCGTTAAAGGAAGAATAAATGAAATAATAGGTATGACCAATCTTTCTCATCGAAGATGCCTCAAAAAATTCATGTCCTTCAAAAGATGTTCCCATACCGTTAAGCTTAAACGGAAAGATATATTTCGGTTCCTCTTTGACCGTAATCATATCTGCTTCTAGTTCGATGACCATACCCCCTTTTACCGTTTTTTCTTCAACGCCTCGAAGCTGCCAAGGGAAATTTACCGGACAGAAACCCGAATATAAATAAACTTTGCCATCATCGTCCACTAGCACACCTGGATCATACTGGAATCCATCCACCTGGCGGTTACCGAGTAAGGTTCCATCCTTGTAGTGTATATGTCCATAAAATTCATATTTACCTGCAGGCGAATCACAGACTGCTACTGATATGACTCCCAAAAAATCAAATGCATAATATAAATAATATCTTCCGTCAGCTCCCTGCTGTACATCCGGTGCAAATAATAATCTGTTACCGTTTCGTCCCATAGGGTCTTGTATTTTCTTATAAATAACTCCTTCGTATCTCCAATTACTCAGGTCATCTACCGAAGCCGACCAACATACATAATCATTTTGACAGAAATATGGACCATTGAATTGATCATGACTCCCATACACGTATACCCTTTTACCAAATACATAGGGCTCTCCGTCAGGAACATATTCATAGCTAGGCAAATAGGGGTTAAAGGCTTGTTTTTTCATATGAACCTCCAATCATTTTATTTGATTATCCTCTCCTATTACTAGAATTATAAGATTATAGAAAAAAGAAACCACTCCAAAACCGACTTATTATTTTTGTAATTCAGATGAATTGCAGTTTCCCAATAAAAGAATGGACCATATATCACGTAAAAAAAGCCATACAATATTATAATTGTATGGCGAACAATATTAGGTAAGATCATTTAATAAACATTTAAGGATCATCAATCCCTGCTCAAGCTCTTCAAGCGTTTTTGGTGCACAGACAGAAACCCTTACCGCCCGCTCTGGAGAACTATTACCAACTACAAAACGTTCAGCCGCATACACTTGTACCCCCTGCTGTGCCGCTAACGTTTCAAATTCAGCACCTGTAATCGTGCCTGGTAATAGCAGCCAACGAAAGATACCTGTTTCATCACCTAAGCACGTATAGTCTGCCAAATATCGATTTACGACTTGGTTTCTGCGAATTGTCTGTTCCCGATGACCCTTAATTAAGACTTCAAATTGATTCGATACAATTGTCCGTGCTGTCAGTTCTGCTAATAATGGGGAAACCGTTATATTTAAATTATAAAGGGCCTTTGAAATTGGCTCCTTGAATTGACTCGGCACTGCTACATAGGCTAGTCGTAAGCCTGGTGCTAATGATTTCGATAAACTTGCAATATAGATAACCTGTTCTGGTGCAAATGATGCAACTGCTGGCAGTGGCTCTTTGCTCAGAAGATGGTACGATGCATCTTCAATAACGAACTGTTTATACTTTTTGGCAATGGCTGCAATCCTTTTTCGATTCTCGACCGACATAAAGGAAGCTGTCGGATTATGATAATCTGGAATTAAGTAAATGCCTTTAATGCTTTCATTTTTACACGCATATACAAAAGACGATGGACTCATTTCATCGTTCTCTGATTTTATCGGAACTAATTGCACGCTAAGCATCGCTGCAACCGTTTTTAAGCCAGGGTATGTATGCTGGTCAACACCAATGCGTTCCCCAGGCTTACAAAGACTTGCCAGTGTAGCAGCAATCGCATTTTGACCCCCATTTGCAAATAAAATGTGGTCAACTGTTGTTTCAAACCCACCTCTTCGAATAAGCTTTATAGCTGCATCCTTTTGCCAAAGGCTTTCGCCTGCTCGGCCATATCCAAACCATTTTTCATAATCCGTCTCTTGAAGCATACTTTTTAGTTGGAGTAGCAGTGGCTCGTAAGAAGCATTATCTGGAAGTGTTGCACCCATTTCAATTAAGTGCTTCGGCTTTGTATCTTCAAGTAAATACGCATTCGATAACGCATCATACGATACAAATGTCCCACTTCCAACTGATGCACTTAACAAGCCCTTTAACTCACACACTTTAAAAGCTTTTGAAATGGTGCTCAGATTTAAATCCAAATAATCAGCCAGTTCTCTTTGTGGAGGAAGTTTTGTTCCAGGTAGCAATTCTCCGTTTAGTATATCCTGTTCCAATCGTCTTGCGAGTGCTTGATAAATAGGTTTTTCAGTTTTATCAATCGATGGCTTCCAGCTCATCGGATAGTTTTCAAAAGAATTAATTGGCATGATCCGTATCCTTTTTCAAACAATTATATGATTGTGTCGTTTAGAAAACAATTAAATAAGTAACCAGTGATATTTAAAATAAGCGGAGACTTTTCGGTTAAATTCAGAATGGAGCTCTTTTCGGGGGAAATAAGCGGAGGATTTCCGGTTATGCAAAGAAAAATCCCTCATTTTCATGTTTTTCGAGTCAATAGGCGGAATCTCTCCGTCTATTTAAGCCATTTTCAGTGCATTTTACTAATTAAGCGAAATTTCTCCGTCTATTTTTCAGATCGGCGGGTATTTAGCCTGCCCCCCAACAGATGAGAGCGGACCCTCACAGACCCAGATGAGGGAACCATTCAGGCAACCGAAAATGGATATTAAAAATGGCTCAGTGAACTGAGCCATTTTCAACTATGAGAATACTGCAATTTTACGGGCGATAGATTCTGTTAAACGAGATGCTACTTTGGGAACAGCCCATTTAATAATTGGTGTTAACACAGCCCCGGATATTCCTCCTGCACGGACTTCCACCTTACAAGTCATTGTTGTTTTACCATTAACATCTTCTGCAGTAAAGTGACCGCTTCCTGTGAAATTATCTGATAAACCTTTAAGTTCAAACTTAATATTTGAAGGTTCATTCCATTCGGTAATATCTACCTGCGCTTGTACGGTTTTTTTAATACCTTTCACACTACCTTCAAATGTCCAAATAGATTGCTTGTCATTTATGATTTCATGTTCTTTATAAGCTGGTACTGTCGTTGCCCATTTTTCAAGGTCACTGACATAATCCCAAACTGCTTGTACATCTACTGGAATTTCTACTGTATGTGTTCCCGTTGCCATTATGATTCCCACTTTCACTACGTATGAATTGTAAATTTATATTTTTACAAAATATAATTATTACATAAAAAACATAAACTTACATCACTAATTACTCATAGATTTCCTACTTCTAATAATCTTTTTATTTGAAGAACTGGTTTCAGGAAAAATAATCCCAAAAGGGTAGAGCATGCTTTTTTTATGGTGTTGCTGTTACTGAAAATCTAAATCGATGATAAATTCCTCGAAGGACGAAGACATCGAATTCAGCTTATTTAGAATTTCGATGTCCTTTTCCTCTTTTCCTTCGATCTCAAGGAAAAGGAGCTCTCCCCTAATTTCCAATGTGATTCTACGACCTGGGAACAGATCCTTTGCCCCTGCGACCGCAGTATTGACCTGGTTCCGAAGTTCCTTTTTTTTCGGATTTGATAGATACTCTGCAATTTTTCGATCGGTTGTAATTTCCGAAAATCCATTATCCTTTTGAATGTTTTCTTCGACGGTCGTGCTGATTTGCTCTACAGTTTGCAGGTCTTCGACAAACTGTTTTTCAGTATACTCTTCCAACCGGGATTTGGAAAAACGTTCGAAACGTGTGTGAATCTCAACTTCATTCTCTTCAATAAGCTTATCGGGGGTTTCTATGGAAGGCGTCATATCATTTAATATGGACCTTCGAAGGCTATCTATTTTTTCTTCTAATTGCTGTTGTCCTGTTTTAAGTTCTTTAAGTTCGTTCAATATCTGCTCTAATATTTTTTCCATGTTGCCCTCTCCTAACTATATCCAACTCAAAACAACTAAACCTTCCAATGGGTTAAAGGAAGGTTATTTGGCATGCACATTTTTAGTATATCATTTTCGAGTTTAATATTTTATTAAAAAAAATCGATAAACTATTAACTGGTTTAGTTGAAAAAGGACTGAAAAACAGACCAGAAGCTGTGAAACAAAAGTCCCCATAAGTTTAAGTGCATTTTTTCACAATCTTTACTGTCTCATACTTTGTTTTGTCTTGAAGAAATCCCCTCTCTTATGTTTTTCATCTTCAGTTCCCCAATATATTTTTATGTTCATTTGTTGTAGTTTTGGGATATGTTTTGAACAGTGAATATATGCTTCATCAACTTTTACCATAACCCAACGTTCAGGTTTGTTTCCTTCTTTTTCTGCAATATCATTTATTATCTCTTCAGGAATATTAAATGAGCTTAATTGGCTATTTTCTATAATAGCTGCCTTTCCATTAACATGTAACCCTATGCTATTCTCAAAAAAATCGATAAACATTAGTCCTATATGGGGATTTTCAATGATGTTGCCTAAACTTGCCATAACACCATTCCCTTTATATTCTGGATAAATTATTGTTTTATCATCAATAACACGTACAAAACCTGGTAAGCCAGCCCTAAAAGAGGAGTCACAGTTTCCATTAGAATCAGCAGTTGCAATGAATATCATACCTTGTTTCGATATAAACTCCGTCATCTTATTGTTTAAGTAGTTAAGCATTTGATTTTCATAAAAAGAGGATGCTCTCTTGGTTGTTCCATATTGCTCTTGAAGTAAATGTTCTCCTCTTGACATCATCGCCATCCCTTTCAATAATTTGTCTATTATTTTAACACATAGTTTAGACGAAATTTAGAAAGTTGTTTCATTAGATAGAGGCAGAATTAATTGGTCGAACCGTTCCACCGTTATAAGGGGCAAACCGATAAGGAACGGGAAGTCTATTTTAATATCCGCTGAGAAATATGGTTAAAATGATATCTGGATAATCATGAAGACAGGGATCAAGCAATTTTTGTTATGGAACGTGACCCTCATCGAATGAGTATTGCTCAAATGAGATACATTATTAAACGCATTTCCAACCTTGCTGGAATCAACAAAAATATTCATCCTCACCAGTTAAGGCACAGCTATGCAACCCATTTACTTAACAATGGTGCCCCTCTGGATGTTATTCAAAGCTTGTTAGATCATGAAAAAAGTGAAGCTACCCAGATATATGCCCAGCTTAGCGGAAGCATTAGGCAGGAATTATATAGGAAGTATTTTTAGCACTAAATAAGCAACGCATTTTTCCATTGCGTTGCTTTGTTTAACTCTTGCATCCGTTTGTTTAAGTACAAATTTCACAATCTTAGAGCCATATTAATTTCCTATTACGTATTTTTCATTTATTTTTCATTTCCTTTTCTACCACAAAAATAAACCGTTATGATTCGAAATTTATAATATAGTTTTAATCTAGAATGTTTTCTAATTACAATAAATCTGTTTTAAATGGAGGGGTAAAAATGAAAAAAAGCACGTCTGATCTTCCTAAAGAATGGATTGAGTTAGTAAAAGAAGCGATGAAATCTGATATGACAAAAGAAGATTTTAAGAATTTTTTAGAAAAAGAAAAAGAGAAAAGGAGAAGCCATAAATTTTAGCAGAGTTTATTATTAACCTACCAAGTTGCTTTTGCAATCGATAAATAACTATGGCATGTTATTTATTGAATAGAAAATAAGCCTCTACATATGAGATTTAAGATAAATCTTATATGTAGGGGCTTATTATTTAAATCAGCTTATTTCATAAATAGTTCCATGACGTTTTTTGACATACTCCTTCTAATTTATGTCGATTTTTTTGGGATTTTTTCCAATCAGTATTATAAAGAAATATAGTCTTATTACATTTTTACACATAATAAATAATTTGATGTTTTATTTTGCAAAATTGCCCATTGAAATGGAAAGACGATTCCAGCTATTTATTTTATTAATCATAAAAATAAGATCAACATAGTCATTTTCACTAAAATATTTACGAACTTGATAATAGAGCTCGTCCGGTACACGCTTAGCAGAGACCAGGGTAACATATTCCGTTAGTTCAAGTGCAGCCTTTTTGACTGTCAGGGAAACCCTGGCTGTTAGATATATCTTTACTTCTAGTACCACTCATCGAATTTTTTGTCGATATCTACTCAAAATTTGTTGATATTTCCCGGGAATAGGTTGTTTATTTAAAAATCGTGAATCTAAATAGTCGAAAAAAAATAAATTTTGATTGATTTTGATTTGGTTGTCTGTGGGTAAAGAGTAGTTGTTTGACACCTCATAAACAAGTTCTGCGGAGTTATTTGCAAGCTATATCGCCCAGCGATACGAGAAACAAAAAAAGAGCAGATTATCCCCTTTCTTGATGAACTTTATTAATGAAAGGAATGTGAATCCGCCAAACCAATCTATTGACGAGCTGGTCGCGGACATGCTCCCATTTCTTGTCGACAATTTTATAATCCCGTCCTTGTTTTTGAGAAAGATACATATCCTCGCGCATGACCAAATCTTAACGTTTTGTTCAACCTTTCAGGTTCTCATATGGTTCTTATAAAAAATCAAAAAGCAAAGGCTGCCTCAAAGTATCAAACCCTTTTAGACAGCCTCCGCAGAAGTTTTTCACAATCTAATATGCCTTCTATTGCTGTTACATCATAACTTCCCCACCATTAGGCGCTACAATTTGGCCACAGAAAAAATCTCCCATTTCACTGGCAAGAAAGGCAACCGCGCCAGCTACATCACGTGTGGAGCCCAGCCTTCCTAAAGGAATGCCTGCCGTTAGGTTGCTGCGGACCTCTTCGACGGAAATACCTAAAAGTCGAGCTTCTTCAGAAATCATGTCTGTTTCGATCGGTCCCGGAGCGACAGCGTTCACCTGTATTCCATCAAGAGCAACTTCCCGTGCGAGTGCTCTTGTAAAACCAATAATCCCAGCCTTTGCCGTACAATAATGAACAGCTTCTGCAGCACCGCGTTGTCCCCAATTTGATGAAATATTGATTATTTTGCCTGACCGTTGTTTTTTCATAATCGGGAGAACAGCTTGAGAGCATAGGAAAGTGCCGGTGAGGTGTACAGCCATCATTTGATTCCAACTACTTAATGACATCTCCTCTAATTTCGACAAACCCATTATTCCAGCATTGTTTACTAATACATCAATTCGTCCATACGTATTTAGCGTATGCTGAATCAAGTTCCGGGTATCCTCCGGATTTGTGACGTCTACCTTTACCCAAGTGGTACCCAAGCTCTCAGCTGTAGCCTTAGCCAATGCAGGATCCATGTCGGTAACGACCACATTTGCTTGTAATTCATTTAACATTTGGGCAATATCCTTGCCAATCCCTCTTCCTGATCCGGTAACAATAACCACTTTACCTTGTAAATTCAACATCCATTTACCCCCATTTTAAAATCAACCAACCATCTCGTCTTCTAATAATTTACTCCTCTTTCCAGGAGTCAATTTAACAAAGCTTATGATGATCCCAATCACAATCCATGCCACAGCGATATATGGAAATAAATTAAACGGATACTTAGGAACTGGATAAATATTATTCCACATCGGCCAAAGCAAGATTAGAAAGCTAATGGCAGGAATAATGGCATGTTTGACAACAGAGTATCCGTTTTCCCGATCACGTCGGAAGTAGCGAATAGCAGCTATATTTACCAGAGCGTAAGCTACCAATAGTGTAAGTGTTCCAATAGTCCCTACATAGTTATAGAAGTTTCCTGCTCCTACACTTGTTCCCCATATCAAATAGAGTACTGTTGTCAGAATCCCTATTGTGTGGACAGCTACATTAGGCGTTTTGTGAACCTCATGTGTTTTGCTTAGTACTCGCGGCAGAATTCCATCACGACTCAAGGCAAAAACCATACGTGAGCATGCATTAGCACTACCGAGTGAACATGCAAAAGCACTAATCATTGCCGCAAAGTCAATGAAAATCCCCATTTTACTACCTACAAACCTTGATGCTAAATCATCCAATGGAGAAGCTGAACCTGCTAATTTATCAACATGCTGCACTCCAAAGCCTAAAACTTCAGCATAACTGACGAATGCAAAGAAAATTCCTGCAAGAACAACTGTTCCAAAAATAGCTAGTGGAACTGCTTTTCTGGGATTTTTTGCCTCCTCACCAAGAGTTGCAGCTCCCTCAAAACCTGCGAATGAAAGAATTCCAAATACCATGGCCATTCCAATTCCACTGAAACTAGTCCCTTTTAAGGTAAATGGCTGGGCGGTGATTCCACTATCTCCGCCTTTGCCGAAAATGCTAAACGCTAAGATAAGGAGAACCACAACTGAAATTAATTCCATCGCCAATCCTGCCCGTGTGGAAATTTTCACATCACGCAAAGCGAAAATCCATACAATGGCAATCCCAAACAGAACAAGGATCCACTCCGGTGCATCAATGTTAAAGTGAGCGAGCAGCACTTTTACAAAGCTTCCGAATAATGCTGCGGAATTGGCTGTAAAGCAAAAATAGGTTGCCACAAGTGCCCATCCGCTGACGAGACCGAATCGGGGTCCAAGTCCGAAAGTGTTGTAAGCGTAAACAGAACCTGAATGTGAAATTCTCTTTGAAAATTCAACGAACGATACTCCACATAATAAAATGGCGATAGTAGCGACTAAAAACGCTAAAGGTGTACCGGATCCTGCCTGAGCAGCCGCCCCTGAAGTATTAAAGGCCATCGCCATTGTCGGTGCAATAATCGAGACGGATAAGGCCAGAACCTCGACGATGGATAGATGGTTTTTCTTTAGCTCACGGCTCATACATTTACCTCTTTAATAAGCTGGAGTCCATACTTACCCTCGGATGCATCTAGATCTTGAAAGTATTTCACAATTTGACCAGAGACATATTCAACAATTCTTTCACCTTTTTCAGGAGTTGCCTTTGACGGATCTCCAGTTGCCCCAAATTCTGTAAGTTCTCCGAATTCCCAAATTGTGGTGATAAAACCTTGTTCTTCATATGGAAATTCTGGAACACGACCTTGTGCAACCGACATGTCACATAAATCAGGACGTGTAGCAAGCATGGCCGAAGTTTCCCCTTCCCCCGCATGGCCAAGACCACCCCATACTTCAAACTGTTTTGCAACTGGAGTACTTGACAGATTCCACCAGCAAAGGAGAACTCCTATATGTATATCAGTATGCTTGTGTTTAACCTGACGAGCAGCCATTTCAATCGCCGGAATATTTCCATCATGGCCATTCATAATGAAGATTTGATTGATTCCCATTCTTACAACGGACTCCAGTACTTCACGCAGTACAGCCACTTCGGTCTCATAGGATAAGGAAAGACATGGGCCAATCGAGCTGTAATGCATGGACATCCCATATGGGACTGTTGGGATTATAATGATATCACCAAGAACTTTAGCCACTTCTTCCCCAATTTTTGTTGGGAAATATACATCCGTGCCCATTGGTAAATGGCGCCCATGATTTTCGATGGTACCTACCCCTAATATTGCGCGTTTAATGGTTCCGTCCTTAATAGCTTCCTGTAAACTTGGGGCATCCCATTCTTCAATATGCAATCTGTTTTTCATCATAATTCCTCCTTTAGTTTTTAGCTATTTATTCAGAAGCTACCGGAACAAAAACTATTCCGATAGCTTTGCTCTATTATTTCTATGATTGGACCAAATCACCTACAAAGGAAGATAGTCCTCCATCTACACTCATTGCATGACCTGTTATAAAGCTTGATTGATTACTAGCAAGGAATACAGCTACACTCGCGATTTCATCCACTTCACCCAACCGATTTAGAGGATAATTACGCAATAAATCTTTTTCTGCAGCGGCAGGATCGTCCATAGCACCAAAGAATTGTTCTTCAAGCAGAGGCGTTCGAATCGAACCTGGACAAATACAATTCACCCGAATGTTATGTTGTCCGTATTCAGAAGCAGTGGCTTTCGTAAGGAGGACAACGCCTCCCTTTGTGGCAGAATATACACCTAATCCCGGCCATGCACTTAGGCCTGCAATCGAAGCCATGTTAATAATAGATCCATATTTTTGTTGTTTCATAATCGGCAGGACGTATTTCATTCCAAGAAAAACACCTTTAAGATTCGTGTTAATCATCCGATCAAAATCCGCTTCTGTCGTTTCCGAAATTGTGGTGAACACTTCCATACCGGCATTATTAAACAATACATCGATTCGATCATACCTTTTCACCACATAATCAATTAAGCTCTGGACTTGTTCAGCCTTGCTTACATCAACATGAACAAATTCAGCAGAACCTCCTTGTGAGCGAATTAATTCTACGGTCTTTTCACCATTTGATACATCAATATCCACGACAACTACCATTGCGCCCTCTTTTGCAAAGCGAAGGGCTGATGCTTGACCAATCCCAGAGCCTGCCCCCGTGATAATCGCCACTTTATCTTCCAGCTGCATAATTCTTACATCCTCTCTTACTACCAAGTTTTGATTAATTCTCGCTAATACCCGCCGTTTCTTTGACCGATGTGATTTTCACTCCTGCTTCCACATCTCTAATGAAGTTTTTAATAGAGTCAAAGTAGGTTTTGGCATCATCCCACATGGATAGATGGCTGCCATTCTCACAAATCGTAACGCGGGAATTTGGAATTAGATTTCCCATTTCAATCTTATCGGCAGGCGCCATCGTATCATATTTTCCACCTAATAATAATGTTGGGATTTGAATCTTATTTAAATCATCCCAGCGGTTCCAATCCTTGAATGTACCTGTAACTAAGAATTCATTTGGTCCTTGCATCGTGTTATATACAAGTGGATTCATATGAGAGAACCCTCTTTCCACTCCGGCCGGCCATGGGTCAAGTCGGCAAATATGCTTTTTATTTAGATGTTTATGGATTAGCTCCTGGTATTCAGGATTTTCATAGTCTCCTAGAGCTTCATAGGCTTTCATTTTTTCTACTAATTCTGCAGGCAATTGATCCCGTAAAGCATTGATGTGTTTTACGTAGGAATCAATACTTGCTGTCATATTGGAAATGATTAAGCCTTTCAGATTGGACTGATATTTTAAGGCATATTCAATCCCCAAGAATCCGCCCCAAGATGAGCCGAAGAGATAGAACTGATCTAAACCGAGGTAGGTTCGCACTTCCTCCACTTCTTCACGAAATCGATCAACATTCCAAAGCTTAGGATCATTGGGTTGGTCAGAATGATAGGAGCCAAGCTGGTCATAGAAATAAATTTCAATACCTTCCGGGGGCAATTCATTTTCAAAGCATTCTAAATATTCGTGGGTGCTACCAGGTCCCCCATGGAGTAATAAAACTTTAATTGGACTCTCGCCTACTCTTCTTGTCCATACATGGAATCCTCCACTGATCGGAACTATTTTTGACTGTGCACTTTTACTCATAACCTTTTTCCACCTTTCCTCTTCAATGTTTGGTGACATACACCATTTCCTATTCGCTAATTAATCTTGGCAGATTTTCGAGTTTTGGCATTCTAAATCTGGAAATCACATTAACAGTTTATTGTTGTCGGTATAATCCCTCTTTTAAAAATAATCAATCTATTCAGAATAAATAAAAAGATAAAGGTTATTTACCTTCATCATAGTATTATAAAAAAATCCTAATATTATAGTTAAAAGAGTATGCAACGTTTTAGAAGACTAACTTTTTATCGTAACTTCAACAATTTGCTTTACTGCATCTAAGAACTTCTCCACTTCTTCAATTGAATTATAAGGCGCGAGTCCAACTCGGATCCAGCCGCCTTTATCATTAATGTTTAATTTTTCTGCTAGTGTTGATGCATAAAAGTTTCCATCCGCAACAAAAATAGCATGTTCCTCAGCAAGTCTTTTACAAAATTCGGCAGGCGTAATCCCTTCTATTCGAAATGCAATGGTTGGCGTTTTGGCTATAAATTCGGATGGTTGATAAAGGGTTATGCCTGATAAGGAAGACAAACCTTTTCTTATTAGATTAGCTAAATGATTTTCATATTCTTCAATGAATTTATAACCATTTAAGATTCGTTCTCGACGAGTTAATCCATCCCCAAGCATTTCTATGAATTCAATAGCTGGTTTAATTCCAACAATTCCTTCATGATTTTGCGTTCCAGTCTCAAGTTTGTCAGGAGTTTGATTAGGTGCCGGTTCTAATTTATAAGGATTTAGACTTTCAAATAACCCTTTTCGGATAATTGAAATGCCAACGTGTGGTCCGAAGAACTTATATGCAGAGCAAAGGATAATATCAGCACCAATTTGGTTACGGTCAACTGAAAAATGTGGCAATGCATGAACGGCATCCACTGCAAGAATGGCCCCCACTTTCTTTGCCTGTGCAGCAATTTTCTCGATATCGGTAATAGTTCCCACTGCATTTGATGCTAATGTAACGGCTACAAAAGTAGTTTTTTCATTAATTATCGATTCAATATTTGATAGGTCTAAAGTTAAAGTTTCTGTATTAACCTTAAGCCAGCGAACTGAAACATTCTTATCTTCTGCTGCCGTTAACCAAGGATCCACATTCGCACGGTGATCCATTTCACTTAAAACAATTTCATCTCCTTCCCTCCATTGTTTGCTAAGTGCCCGAGAAATAGCAAAAGCCAATGAAGTAGAGTTTTGCCCAAATGCTATTTCATCAGGTTGTGCGCCTACTAAATCAGATATGATACTTCTTGCCTCTGCAATATAGTCCTCTGTTTCACGACTTGTTGGAAATTGCCCGTGAAGGTTTGCACCTCCATTTAACATATATGAAGCCATGGCATCGATTGCAGTCTTTACTACTTGTGTTCCCCCTGGACCATCTAAATACACTGCCGGCATATCCTTATATGTTCTCTTTAAAGCCGGAAACTGTTCTCGGACTCGTTCAATTGGAAAATTCCCCATACTAACTCCTCCTTATTTGTCAAATAAATAAAATAATGTAGTAGATTTAGGAAATGATTAATAAATTACTAACTGGTCTGACCATTCTTTTTCCTGTTCTGTATCATGGCCAAAGAACACTTTTGCCTTTTCACTTATTGTTATTTCTTTTAACTTGGAAATGGAGGAGTGTGCCTCCTCTTGACTGTGTACTGCAAAAGGGACATTCTTCTCAAAATTGTCTTCCGTATATGCAGCGTCAATAGTTAAAAGGATATTCCCTGATTCCTTTGTCCGAATCATGATCGACTGATGTCCAAGACTATGACCAGGAGTTGAAATCAAATGTATTCCAGGAATAAGTTCTTTATCACCACTTATAACTCTGTATTTCAAATCAGGTTTTTTACAGATATCAAAATAACTCGAATCGTTCATTGCAGCATCAAGTTCTAAGCTTTGAATTACAATTTCAGTTTTTGGAAAAAGCGCATTCCCGCCAGCGTGATCAAAATGTAAATGAGAACTAATAATGCAAGCTAAATCATTAGGATGATAACCTTTTCGCTCGAGAATTTTTAGCACTTTATCTTCTTCCCTCATCAGAGGTATAATAGAGCTTTCATTTTCCATACCTTTAAACAATCCCAAAGGCTCGGAAACACAAGAATCCGGCATTCCAGTATCAATAAGAATGGGTCCATCGGTAGTATCAATTAAATAAACCCAAATTGGAAGATTCGTAGATTGTCCTCCTGGGCTAACTGTTGTATCCAGAATAGATGCATCAACCTTGCAACAGCCGGCATGTAGTAATGATAAACTCTTGATACCCATAAAAACCTCCTATTAATGAAAACTTTTCTGTTAAAAACCAGTTCAAAAAATCCTGGTACATATTTACCGTTTTTGAAACACTCAAAACAAAATTTGTCCCCTAGCCTAAAAAAAGAGCCCTACGATCCTAGAACTCTCTCCTTATTTTTAACTTCTATAGTATTTATAAATCGTCTACAACTTTTTAGAATCTTACATTTTCGATAATTATTGAGCCTTCAAATGTGTTAAAACCATTACATCAATCGCTTGTTCTTCTGTCCAACGGTCATCAAAATTTTCAGTTAAAACATATTTTTTCAACGCGTCTTGTACTTCGCCTTTATACCATTCTTGGTTGGTATGGTCGAGTAATCCTATTTTTTTCAAATGTCCCTTAATTTCTTTAAATAAATTTCCTTCTATTTCTACTGTTTGTCTTGATTGATAAGAGTTGGTTTTATGTAGATCATACAGCCGTTTTAATTCTAAAATTGGTTCTGGATGATCATCGACTCGAAGATCCACTTTCACATCATTAAAACCTCCATAACCTGCGCCTTCCTGTAAAACATAAAGGGCAGCAGATTGCTTCCCTCGGCTATCTCCCCCTGCATGCTGCGCAGCAGAAATAGATTCAAGCAATCGTTCAGCCAAAGGTCCTTCCGATTGTTCAAATGTTTTACTCATAGCTGTAACGGTTTCTTCATTAACCAGGATATTCCCTTGACAGGAATGGTTCCTACCTATCTTATGGCCAGCCCATTCAAAGCAATCTTCCCCAGTGAAGGCACTTACCTGCCCGTTTGCACTGATAACAGCTACCTGCCTTAGATTTTTGCCAGGGTCATTCTTGGTTAAATGCTGAATAACTTCTTCCGGAGAAAACCCTTCTTCCAATAATTTTAAACCTTTTGGGCCATAGGCAGTATTTGCCCATGATTGAGTAGCAATTGCTCCAACATTTGCTTTAGCCCAAGGGACTACAGATCCAACGGCAAGAAATTTGGATTGGACTGCAACCCCAACTTCACCAGTTTCCGGATCCACAGCAACAATCGAAAAGGTAGCAACTAATTCATCTTTATTAATATAATTCCTCATCTAATCTTCTCCTTTGACATTATACATAGTGGCATGCAACTTGATGATCATCACCAGAGATTCGAAACATTGGTTCTTCTGCTTTACACAAATCTGTTGCAAGTGGGCATCGGGTATGAAATCGACAACCACTAGGGGGATTTTTTGGACTAGGAACATCGCCTTTAAGAATAATCTTTTCACGTTTTCGGTTTAAAGCAGGTTCAGGGATAGCAGATAGGAGCGCCTTCGTATATGGGTGTTGTGGATTTTCAAACAATTCATCAGAACTTGCCACTTCCACTATCTTGCCTAAATACATTACGATGATCCTATCGCTGATATGTTTTACAACACTTAAATCGTGTGAAATGAATAAATAGGTTAGCCCCATTTCCTCTTGTAAATCTTGCATTAAATTTAGAACCTGAGCTTGTATTGAAACATCTAAGGCAGATACAGGTTCATCGCAAACAATATAGCGCGGATTAACAGATAAAGCCCTAGCAATCCCTACACGTTGACGTCTCCCACCATCTAATTCGTGTGGATATCGATTTACCCATTTGGGATCTAGCCCCACTCTCTCCATTAAACCAAGAACTGTTTCAAATCGTTCTTTTCTATTAACAATTTTATGAATGGTAAGCGGCCGGGCAATCGTTTCTCCAATCGTTTTTCTAGGGTCAAGGGAAGCAAATGGATCTTGGAAAATAATCTGTGCTTTCTTTTGCATTTGTTTAATTCCGCTGCTGCTCATCTTAGTAACTTCTTCATTATTAAATAGGATGCTGCCTGAAGTTGGTTCAATTAACCGTAAAGTAAGCCTGCCAGTCGTAGATTTTCCACAGCCGCTTTCTCCTACAAGCCCTAGGGTTTCCCCTTCATGTATAGTAAAAGAGACCCCATCTACAGCCTTAACAAATTCTCTGCCTGAGGAAAAATGCTTCGTAAGGTTTTCCACTTTTAAAATCTCCTTTTTCTCTATTGCTTTAGGTGTTAACAACTGGCTGTTCATCTGTTTTTCCCCCTTTTAGTGGATATCCATTATAAAGATGGCAGGATACATGATGAAATTCCCCTTTTTGGTATGTTTTGGGAACACGAGACTGACAGAGGTCATTGCTATGCGGACAACGTGGATGGAACACGCATCCTGTCGGGAGCTCTGTGGGATCCGGCATTAGCCCTTTAATAGGTTTTAATCGGTCATATCTCACATCCAACTTAGGGATAGAATCAAATAATCCTTTTGTATAGGGATGACTTGGATCATTAAAGATATCTTCTACGGTTCCATATTCTATTATTTCCCCTGCATACATGATCGCGACTTTATCACATACCTCGGCAACTACTCCTAAATCGTGAGTAATAAGCATCATTGCCGTATTTAATTCTTCTTTTAAATTTTTCATTAATTCCAAAACCTGTGCTTGAATGGTTACATCCAGTGCAGTGGTAGGTTCATCAGCAATTAACAGCTCAGGATTACATGCTAAGGCAATGGCAATTCCAACACGCTGCCGCATTCCTCCAGAAAATTCATGAGGATATTCTGCACCTCTTTCAGCAGGGATCCCTACAAGTTCTAAAATTTCCCCTGCCTTTTTACGTGCTTTCTCCTTTGTGACTTTTTCATGGGTCCATATTACTTCGGCAATTTGGTCTCCCACTGTGTACACCGGATTTAATGAGGTCATAGGATCCTGAAAAATCATTGAAATTTTATTTCCTCTGATTTTCTTAATCTCTGATTCTTTTTCTTCTAATAAATTAGTTCCATTAAATACAATTTCCCCATTGGTGTATTTCCCCGGCGGAGTCTGAATTAACCGCATAATCGATAATGCAGTAGTGGTTTTCCCAGCACCTGTTTCCCCAACAAGTCCCAGGGTCTCCCCTTTATCAAGTGTTAGATTTACACCGTTAACTGCCTTCACAACTTTCCCTTCCGTTGTATAATGAACATGCAAATCTTTTATTTCTAATAAATGGCCGCTCATCAGTCTCACCTCTTTTTTATTGCTTTAACCGTGGATCTAAAGCATCTCTTAATCCATCCCCGAAAATATTTAGTGAAAGAACTACTAATACAATGGCAATTCCTGGGAAAGTAGTTATCCAATAGGCACTTGTAATATATTGACGGCCTGCACTAAGCATCGCACCCCATTCCGGTGTTGGCGGTTGCAGCCCCAATCCAAGGAAGCTAAGTCCAGCCGCAGACAAAATTGCCCATGCAACCCCTAATGTGGCTTGAACCATGATTGGGGCTAAACAGTTCGGCAAGATATAGCGAAAAATAATCGAAAGATCATTTTCTCCAATTGCACGAGCGGACTCCACAAACTCTTGTTCTCGAATCGTAAGCACGGATGCTCGAACAATCCTCGCATAACCTGGAATACTTGCAATACCTACTGCAATCATTACGTTAATTAATCCCGGGCCGATTACGTTTACAATGGCAATTGCTAGTAAAATTCCTGGGATTGCAAGTAAGATATCCATACATCTCATAAGGATATTATCAATCGTTTTCCCATAATAACCAGAAATCGCACCAATGATTCCACCAAGTGTTACAGAGAAAAATACGGCGACAAATCCAACCTCCAAGGAAATTCGGGACCCATAAATAATCCTGCTTAATATGTCGCGACCAAATTCATCTGTACCTAACCAATGGGATGCATTAGGAGGAGAGAACGTTTGATCTAAATTTTGTTTATCATAAGGATATGGAGCAATGAAGTTTGCAAAAATGGCCATTAATATAAAGAAAGCAAGAATAGCCATTGATAGAATAGCTAATTTATTTTTCCGTAAACGTATCCAAGTATCAGCAAATGGATTTCTTTTTTTCTGTCTGGCGTCTTGAATAACAAAAGTTTTTGTGCTGGTTTGTTGCAGTTCCATTTTTTCCCCTCCTATTTAAATTGTGCTTTTATACGTGGGTCCACATATGCGTATAAAACATCGACAATTAGATTAACAAATACAAATAAAAGAGCGATTAATACAACACTGCTTTGAACGACAGGAAAATCTTTTGAATTAATGGCATCGATCATAAAGCGACCAATTCCAGGCCACGAGAAAACGGCTTCCGTTAAAATAGCCCCTTCCAGCAATACTCCAACTTGAAGCCCTATAACCGTAATAATGGGAATTAGTGCGTTTCGAAAAGCATGTAAATATATCACTTTTCGTTCTGTCAATCCTTTTGCACGTGCAGTCCTAATATAGTCTGAGCGCAATACCTCCAGCATGCTCGAACGAGTAAAACGGAGAAAGACAGCAGCTGTCTGTGTTCCAAGTGATATAGCAGGTAAGACTAAAAATGCCAGTCCACCATAACCTGATACTGGAAGCCATCCAAGTTGAACGGCAAAGAGTAAAATAAGCATCATACTTAACCAATAATTTGGCATGGAAAACCCTACAAGTCCACCTAAAGTTGATACATTATCAAAAAATGAATATTGTTTCGTGGAGGAGATAATTCCAGCCGGGATGCCAATAAGAAGTGCGATGACCATTGCCGCAGCGGTTAACTCAATAGTTGCTGGAAAGTGTTGTAGTATGCTTTGCAATACGGGCTGTCCATCCTTAATGGATGTGCCAAAATTCAAGGTAAGAATTCCAAAAAGAAAATGAAAATATTGAATATATATTGGATCATTCAGACCCATTTTATTTCGTAAGTTTGCAAGGTCATGTTTACTAGCCTGTGGTCCAAGTATAATTTGCGCAGGATCTCCTGGAGTTAACTGCATAAGGATAAAAACTACAATAGATACCCCAAGTACAACAGGAATTAACATTAATAAACGCTTTCTTATAAAACGAGCCAACGAAGCATCCTCCTTACATCATTATAATAGTACCAGCTATTTACGAAGCAATAGCTGGTACCTTTAAGACAATCAATTAACTAAACTATTAATTTAATGAGCAAGTATAGAAATTATAATTACCAGTACCGATATTTATAAATCCTTTTACTCTTTTATTTACACCAACAATATTTTGGCTTACAGCTAGGAAATCCCAAACGGCATCATCAACAAGAATCTTTTGCGCTTCTTGATAATAGGCTGGACGTTTGGATGGATCCATCTCTGTACGGCCCTTGTCTAATAAGGTATCCACTGCTGGATTTTTATAGAAACTGCGGTTACCCGCTGCACCTGCATTTTTAGAATGGAATAATGCATACATTCCATTGTCTGCATCACCTGTAACGGTTGTCCAGCTGATTATAAACATTGGAGTGGTCCCTTCACCGGTTTTTTGGATGAAAGCCCCTGTTTCCATAACTTGAATCTTTACATTAATCCCTACTTGCTTTAATTGTGATTGGAGGATAGTACCCAGTTTTGTATCGATATCTGCATCAGTCGTATAAATGGTTGATGAAAAACCATTCGGATATCCAGCTTGAGCTAATAATTCTTTTGCTTTCTTTGGATCATACGGATACCCTTTAAGGTCTTTATTGTATCCATTAAGACCTGGTGCAAGTGTGCTTACAGCCGGTACAGCTGTATTTTGATAAGCTGCTTTAATGATTTCCTCTTTATTTGTTGCATAATTTATGGCCTGTCTTACCAATTTGTTATTAAAAGGTTTTTGACGTACATCAAATCCTAAATATTTCACCATGAAGCTTGGGTCCTCAACAACATTTACCCTATTACTGTTTTTAAATTGATTAACTTGTTGTGAAGGCAAGTCAATCAATACATCGATTCCGCCTGTGGATAATTCTGCTACTGCAGTAGCACTTTCCGGAATTACACGGAATACCAATTTATCAAATTTTGCTGGTCCTTCGTAATAATCCTTAAATTTCTCCATGGTAATCTTAGAATTTTTATCCCAGCTAACAAACTTAAATGGCCCAGTACCAACAGGATGCTGTCCATATTGGTCGCCCTCTTCCTTTACAGCTTTTTCATTTAGAATAGAGGTTCCGACGTGTGTCAGGTTATAAACAAGCGGTGCAAATGGTTCCTTAGAAGTGATATCAACTGTGTAATCATCGATTACTTTTACTTCGCTAACAGGTGCTAAGAGAAAAGCTGCAGGTGAAGCTGTTTTTGGATCTAATAATCGGTCAAACGTAAATTTTACGTCAGATGCTTTTAATTCTTCCCCATTATGGAACTTTACTCCTTTTCGAAGTTTAAATTCCCATGTTTTAGTATTTATTTGTTTCCAGCTCTCAGCAAGACCTGGAACAACCTTCATATCTGGAGTTAAATTAACTAAGGTATTATAAATTTGTTTCATCGGATTTGCTGATGTTCTGTCGTTTGTTTTATGGGGGTCCAGTGTAACTGCATCAGCATTTTGGGCAACTGTCAACACCTTGCTCCCACTAGCATCTGATCCATTAGCTTGATTAGCTCCACTACAAGCAGATAAAAGTAATACAGAAATAATTGAAAGTACAGCTGCGGCTTTAAAGAACCACTTTTTCATCAAATTTCCCCCTTAATATAGTGAATTTATAATCATTGGAATATTTCATATTTTTTATAAAAGCTATTAAGAGATCCTTTGTTGCTTGTAAATCATTTAAGTCTAATACTTCAATGGAAGAATGTGCATATCTGGAAGGGATCGATAGCACTCCTGTTGGGATACCTTGATGAGCAAGACTTAACTCACCAGCATCCGTACCTATTCCCGGGAACACCTCCATTTGAAAATTAATATTGTTTTCTTCAGCAAGTTCAGTTAGATGTTCTCTAACTTTCCTATTAGAAATTAAACTAAAATCAATAACCTTGATTCCCGTACCAGCACCTAATGCGAGTGTTTTGTCCATCATTTCTTCAGGTGTATCACTAACAGCAGTAGTATCAAGGGCGAGAGCTACATCGGCATTTTGGTGATGACTAGCAACTCTTGCACCGCGCAAACCTACTTCCTCCTGCACAGTAAATATACCTATAATTTCACCACTAAAGTCATTTGAATCTAATTCTTCCAATGCTTTTATTAGGACTGCGCAGCCCGCACGATCATCAAATGATTTTCCAACCACCCGATTTTCAGACAAGCTGTCAAAGTGTGGATACCAGACCACTGAATCACCAATTCTAATTCCTAGGGATTCAACCTCCTGTTTAGAGTGTGCGCCAACATCTATGTATAGTTGCTGGTGTGCCCTTACTTTTTGTGGGTCATCAAATTTCATCATGTGGGCTGAAATTGTACCTATTACACCACTTCGCATTCCACTTCTGGTTTTTATTTGCACCCTTTGTGAAAGTAGAATTCTATCGTCATGGCCTCCTAATTTTTCAAAGCGAAGCAATCCATTCTCTTCTACTTTTTTAACGATAAACCCAACTTCATCCATATGTGCTGCTACTATTATCTTCGGCCCGGATTTGCTTCCTATTTTGGTTACTATTAAGTTTCCAGCTCCATCTACTTCAATGGTGTCACCGGAATTTCGTAACCGATTGGCAATAAATTCAGCTACATCGTCTTCGAAACCGCAAGGTCCGTGTAATTCTGTTAATTTTTTCAATAATTCTTCCAAAAATTACAACCTCCTTTTAAAGTAATAAAATAAACAAACATTGTATTTAAAAATAAATATTATTTAAATTTATTACTTTTAAATACACAATATTTAGATTTAATATACATAAAACATAAATAAAAATCAAATATTTTTTTAATATTTTGAAATTTATATTTTTATATAATATTCTGCAAATTTATTTATTATTCGACAATAAATCGATTTATACAAAAAAAAACTGCCGGATAAACCGGCAGCTTTTTGAGTTTTTATTCTCTTACAAAATTAAATTTATTCTTTAAGATTTTTAACTCCATTGTAATATTTGTTCGTTGAATACCTGATATTTTATTTAATTTTTGTTCAAGAAAATCTCCTAACTCTTCATGCGAACGAACACAAACCTCTGATAAAATCTGATATTCACCTGAGGTTAATGCAATAAAACGGACTTCATCCATCTCTGACAGTTTTTCGATACATTGTTCCAATTCATTTTGTGCAGCAACAATCTGGATAACAGCAATTAATTTCAATCCAACTTTAATAGGATTTACAATTCCGACAATTGAAAGTACTCCTGACTCACGTAAATTTGATACTCGAAGTCGAATAGTTCTTTCCGCAACTCCAACTTTTTGAGCTATTTCTTTAAAAGTCGTTCTTCCATCGTTCTGCAAATAGCTTAATATTTTTAAATCCATCTCATCAATGCCATCTATTTGGTCAACCACTTCATATCCTCCCCGAATTAAAGGCAATTGTTTATTTGAATTTTTACATAATATTGTTTATTTAATGATTAAATTCTTTATGTTTAGTAATTTAACGAACGAATTTATACACTTAAATTTTGTACTAGTATAACATAGTTTATTTATAACTGTATTTTCTGTCAATTACTATTTTCTATAACCCCGCAAAATCTTCAGATGGAATTATTTCTAAGACACGAAACCTTGCTTGCAGGTTACACACAAAAAAGGGAGACATCAAATGCCCCCTTAGAAAAATAAATTATAGGTATTTCCGATGAACCCCTTTACCATCATACGTAAACAGCATTTTCCGCTCTTCAATCATGGTTTCGATATGAACCGGTCTTCCCCATAGCTGCTGAATGTATGGCAGAACCTTCTCTAGGTATTTCACGTCAAGCTCGACTCCCTCATACCAGTGCTTCAAATACAATTCACCATTCTTCAAGAAATCCCCGTCATTGACGGTAATGTAAGGGAAACCGCCATTGACGCGCATATTGACGAGCTGATCGCGGACATGCTCCCATTGCTTGTCAACGATTTTATAATCCCGTCCCTGCTTTTGGAAAAGATACATATCCTCGCGCATCACCAAATCCTTGGTTAAATAGTTGCGCAGGAATGAGATATCTGATTCCACTTCCCGAACCTCGAACATCTTCTCTCTTCCAGAACTCGGTACGACCCCTCGACGCTTCATTTCATCTGTTGGATTGTTAAACCGTTCTTCAATGTCTTCGAAAATTTTGATCCCTAAATAATAAGGATTGATACCGGTTTTCGATGGTTGAACCACTCCGGCATTCAGTTTTGCAAATTCAATGGACTCTCCGCTTGTTAAATCCAACTCCCGTAAAATCCGCTGATGCCAGTAGGACGCCCAGCCTTCGTTCATGATTTTGGTTTCCAGCTGCGGCCAAAAATAGAGCATTTCCTCGCGCATCATCGTTAGAATATCTCTCTGCCAGTCAGCAAGCTCCCGGCTGTAGGTTTCGATAAATAACAAAAGATCCTTTTCAGGTCTTGGCGGGAATTTCTTTTTACGCGGCTGATTTGTTACTTTTTTATCTGTATCATCTAATTTCCAAAGATCATCATATGGTGATGGAGCATGATACTCTTCATCATCCTCATCATCGTCCTCGATGGACCAAGCCAGCTTTGGTCTCATGAGCGACGGATCAATATGTTCATCAATGGCTAATACAGCATCCAAGAACGTTTCCACTTCTTTTTTTCCATATTGAATTTCATATTGGCGGATTCTCTCTGCAGTGGCCGCCATACTCTCGACCATATCCCGCTTCGTGTTTTGAAACCGCACATTGTTTTTAAAGAAATCACAGTGGGCAAGCACGTGAGCCACAATCAGTTTATTTTGAATAAGGGTATTCGAATCTAACAAAAAGGCATAACATGGATTTGAATTGATGACCAATTCGTAAATCTTACTGAGCCCTAAATCATAATGGAGCTTCATTTTGTGGAATTGCTTCCCAAAGCTCCAATGTGAAAAACGGGTCGGCATACCATAAGCTCCAAAGGTATAAATAATTTCCGCAGGACAAATTTCATAACGCATCGGATAAAAATCTAAGCCAAAGCCGCTTGCGATCTCAGTGATTTCACTGATGGCATATTCAAGTGAGCGGCGATCTTCCCCATTCATCAGCATTCCCCCTTTTCCTTCTTACCACAATGTATGAAGAAAAAATGGGAATGATGAAACAAGATATTTTAAAGCATATACTTTTCTCTCAATACGGTCGGTCCTTACAGGGGCTTTTAACGGACACTTTTGCTTTTTCTCCTTTCGGTTTTGTCCGTATGAAGCCTTGTTACGGAAAGTCTATTGGTTTTTCCAAGTCGATTTTGTCCGTAAGCAGCCTTGTTATGGACACACTTAACGTTTTTCCTAGTCGGTTTTGTCCGTAAGCAGCCTTATTTCGGACACACTTTACGTTTTTCCAGGTCGATTTTGTCCGTTAAAAAGCCCAAAATCGATTTATTTCTTTATTTTTATTGCTTCTTCTGCTAATTTCAGTCCTACGAGCTTATTCCGGCGCCATTCTGTTTTAAAAACAGATAACGGCGGGTTGGTTTCTCCGACAAAATAACTGATTTCAATCGTCATGGCCGGTCGGTGATAGGTCGTAATAAACCAATCGGTAAGTCCGCCGCCTACCGCTTTCTCGCCCGGTTCTCCCAACTTATAGCCGGTTAATTTCGATATTTTTTTGGCTATTATTTTATCTCGTTTAAGGTATTTCCCATTTTTATATTTCCAGTAAATCTCTCTGCCTGCTGTATGATAGGCTACAGCTGCCGATGGTTGGGTTTTTTCAATAAATTGGGTTAACGCAATAACTTCTTTCGCTTCTAATGGTGCCTTTCCTTTATAAAATTTAGAAAATGGTACGTCAGGTTCTACATCCAGTTCTTCCCATCCGGCAGGGTATTGCCGATTTAAATCGATCCCTACACCATTAGCTTTCCAGCTGTGAAAATAAAAAGACCCATCATTCATCCTGATCAAATGATTTACATCGAGAGCGGAAAAATGATGAAGCTTATTTTGCTGGATGTCGACTCCATCCGGATTTAGCATCGGTACAAACCAAATTGATACTTCATTTAAGATATTGGTTACTTTCTTTTCCTCTTGATAGTCCTTGGCATAAGTCTCAAGCATTTTCATTAATAACATGCTTGTCAGCCATTCTCTTGCATGATGGGTTCCAACTAAAACAATATTTTTTTCTCCTGTCCCAAGCTTTATTGCCCAGATTTTCTTGTGTAAATAGGTAGTGCCGATACATTTGATTTGGATTACTTGCTTGTAGCGCTCATGAAGGTCCGCTAAATCCCTATTCAAAATGTCATATGTATAGGGTCTGTTTTCTTCCACGATCTTTTCTTTCGAAGGATTTCCAAATGGAAGTGATAGCAATAACAAAACAGATAAAAATCGGGCCATATTTACACCGCTTTTTGATTATTTTTCACCACTCAAAATCCTTATTATACAGGTAAAACTTGATAATCGCGTCCTATAAGGGTGACCAACATTTTCTTTGAAAGAAATCGGAAGAAAATCATAAAATAAACTCAACTCCTAATAAGGAGGAGATACTTAAAATGAATAAAGTGGATTACGATCGAGCGTTGTATTATACACATCGATCAGAGTGGGATAATTTGATGATTTTGATGGTTCGTACACAAGATCAATTTTTATCGAAGAAAATCGAACAATTTCTGCATGCCTACCATTTTGAACATGACTACAAAATCTTGGAAACAAAATTATATTCCCTGCTTCGTTACATCGACCATGCAAACGAAACGGCTGCTGCTGAACCAAATGAGGTACCGATGTATAGTCTTTCCTGAAAAGGTACGAGAATACGCTTAATTGTGAGAAAAGTTTTACCTACCGGGCTAATGAATTCCACCAAAAAATACGGCTTCCCATTGTGGAGGCCGTATTTACTATTCATCTGGATTAATTTTCTTTTGTAACCCCATTGCGCACAGCATAAAGAGCAGCCTGTGTTCGATCCTGCAGCTCCAATTTCGCCAAAATGCTTGAAACATGGGTTTTGACTGTTTTTTCCGTTATAAATAAGGAAGCTGCAATTTCTTTATTGCTTTTGCCGCCTGCAATTTCTTTAAGGACCTCTAGCTCTCGTTTCGTTAAATCCTCAAGCGGTTTTTTCTCGACTTTGTTTTTTGCCGTTAAATGTGTCAACAAATGTGTGGTCGCCTTTGGATGCAGTTGATTTTCACCCAGCATCAGCTGCTTGATAGCCCGTACCAGCTCATCCGGTTCGATATCCTTCAGCTGAAAGCCTGAAGCCCCCGCTTCAATTGCAGGGATCACATGGTCTTGATCCGAAAAGCTGGTTAAAATCATGATCTTCATGCCGGGACAATTTAGTTTGATTTGTTTGGTTGCTTCAATCCCATCCATCACGGGCATGACAAGGTCCATTAATACCAAATCCGGATTAAGCAACTCTGCCAACTCGACGGCTTCTTTCCCATTTTTGGCTTCCCCAATAATCTCAATGTCTTCCTGTGTTCTTAAAAAGAATACTAACCCTCTCCTGACCACATGATGATCATCGGCAATAAGTATTCGTATACTCACTTTCATTCCCCCTAATACGGTATCATCACCTGGATTTTTGTACCTTTATCCGGTTCACTCTCCAGATAAAAGGATCCAAAAATGGATTCTGTCCGATCCCTCATACTTTTCAAGCCCAATGAGGGAAGTTCTTTTGTTTCATCATATAAGAAACCGCATCCACGATCCTTTATTTCCATTGTTATTTGATTATCACCAACATAAAAATGAAGCTTTGCTTCGGTTTGCCCGGAATGTTTTTTGCAATTGGCCAACGCTTCCTGGCCAATTCTCCAAAGGACCTCTTCAATATTTCCAGGTAAATTAATGACGCCGTTTACTTTAACCTCTATTTCCAAACCGAGCATAACCGCATAGCTGCTTAGGGCACTAACAATGCCCTTTTCCAATCCTCTAGGCCGGAGCTGCCAGATCAGTGCCCGCATTTCATTTAAGGCTTCCTGCGCTAGGTCCTGAATATACTCAAACGTTTCTTTTACCAGGGTGTCTTTGGCCATTTCCATTCCGCCTCTGGCCGTTAAACTTAATGAAAAGAGCAGCTGATTGACGGAATCATGAAGGTCACGTGCCAAGCGGTTTCTTTCAGCTGTCAAAGCGATTTCCTGTTCTCTTTGTGTCAGGTTTATTCTTTTCAAAGCTGTCCCGATTTGCAGGGCGACTGATTCTAAGAGGGCAAGCTCTTCTGTATTAAAGCTTGTTTTATTGGGAGAGCCAACATTTAAAAGGCCAAACTTTTCATTCCCGGCTTTCAACGGAACCGTTGCATGATGCGTTAAGCCATAAGTTTCACCCCAAGAGAATGCCACTGCATCCTCGAGCCTTTTACATTCAATGATATTTGTGGCTTTATCTAAGCGGCCGTTATTATAGCGATTAATACACCAGCAGTCGCCCTTACACATTGGTTCATATTGCTTATTGGATAAGGCAGGGGGCAAATTCTCATGAGCCGATAATTCAAAGCGGCCATTTTGGTCAATCAGAAAGATCCAACCCGTTTGCATGCCCGTGACATGTAATAATTTTTTCAGTACCTCTGAAAGAACAACTTGCACATCTGTTCCTCGATTTAACAGCTCAGCGATTTCTTTTAACATTTTTAGCTCAGTCAGGTGACTCTCTCCCATCCCGGTTCCTCCTGGAAAAATATCTCTTGTACTCATTATATCGTTTTTTACCTATTCAAGCCTTAGAATAAAGTTTGGCTTTTGCTACGACTAAAGTCGTAAAAAACCCATAGGCATGCCTTTCCAACTACTTTGGTATTCTTATTGTTTCATCTTTAGAATTTATGAGTATTTGAAGAACTTCTCCCAATTGACCAATACTCATGATATTTATTGTCTTCGGGCTTTTGGAGGGCTTCCTATTGACCAATCCTCATGATTTTTATTATCTTCGGGAATTTGGAGAACTCCCTATTGCCCATAACCCATAATACTTATAGTCTTCGGGCATTTGGAGGGCCCTCCACCACCTCAGTTCGTTTTATGAGCATAAAAAAATCCCGCAGGTAATGCCTGCGGGATTTCAAAATGCCATTCTATTTTTCTGATACCTGTTTTATTTTCGCATCCACAAGCGCCATAAAGTCTTTTTCGATCGCTTGCAATTTTTGTTTGCTTTCTTCCAGGCTTCCGCTGTTTATCCCGAAATAAAACTTCACTTTTGGCTCCGTTCCGGATGGTCGTAAGCAAACCCATGAACCATCTTCAAATGTATATTTTAATACATTGGATTTTGGTAAATTGATTGGCTCTTCACCAGTCTTAGTTACACGAAGACTGGTCAAATAATCTTCAGTGGCTGAGGTTGTTAACGCCCCAAGATTTGTTAATGGCTCAGAACGGAAGGAAGCTAAAATTTGTTGAATCATTTCTGCTCCCTCTTTACCTTTTAATGTTAACGAGCGAAGACCTTCCAGATAATAACCATATTTTCCAAATACTTGCATTAAGCCTTCATAAAGAGATTTACCTTGCTTTTTATAATACGCACAGACCTCTGTTGCTAAAAGAGCTGCTTGCACCGCATCTTTATCACGGGCAAAGTCGCCAATTAAATATCCATAGCTTTCTTCATAACCAAATAGGAACGTGTGCTGACCGGTTTTTTCATATTCATTGATTTTTTCAGCAATAAATTTAAACCCTGTTAAAACATCAATCGTTTCTAATTGGTAAGAGGAAGCAATGGTTCTTCCGACTTCAGATGTAACGATGGTTTTTAGAACGGCACCATTTTGTGGGAGTGTGCCTTTCGCCTTTTTCTGGGAAAGTAAGTAATCAAGCAGGAGAGCACCTGTTTGGTTTCCGGTTAGAACGACATATTCGCCAGTTTCATTCAGAACGGCTATCCCTAATCGGTCCGCATCCGGATCCGTTGCGATTAATAGATCTGCCCCCACTTTTTTGCCATCTCGGATGGCTAATTCAAATGCTGCATGTTCCTCCGGATTCGGACTTTTCACAGTTGAAAATTCCGGATCAGGCAGCTCTTGCTCTTTTACGACGGTAACATTTTTATAGCCCATCGCTTCCAGCGCTTTACGAACTGGTTTATTGGCAGTTCCGTGCAGCGGAGTAAAAACAATTTTTATATCGGATTCATAACCAAGAGACGGATTCTCTGAAATCGTTTTTAATTTTTCTATATAGGCTTCGTCTATTTCTGCACCGATGATTTTAATTAAGCCAGCAGCTTTTAACGTCTCTTCACTGTCCACTTCGATTAATAATTCATTCTCAATTTCATTAACTTTAGAAATTACAATATCGGCTGCTTCGGGAGGCAGCTGACCGCCATCTTGTCCATAAACCTTGTAGCCATTATATTCAGGTGGATTGTGGCTTGCGGTAACCACAATCCCTGAAAATGCCTGTAAAGATCTTAAAGCAAAGGACAATTCAGGTGTTGGCCTTAATTCATCAAACACATAGGTTTGAATTCCTTTGGTTGCCAGTGTTTTTGCTGCCTCCATGGCAAACTCCGGCGATTTATGACGGGAATCATAGGCAATGACGACTCCGCGTTTCTTCGCCTCAAGCCCTTGCTCCTCTATGTATGCGGCCAGACCGGCTGATGCTTTTCTAATGGTATAGATATTCATACGGTTTGTACCTACACCAAGTTCACCTCTCATGCCGCCGGTCCCAAATTCGAGATTTTTATAAAATGCTTCTTCTAATTGCTTTTCATTATCTTGTAGTTCTAATAGTTGCGTTTTTAGTTCTGAATTTAACGCTTCAAATTCGAACCATTTATTTGCTGTCACTTTCCAGTCCAATTGATGTCTCCTCCATTCTTTCTGTCCTTTATTGTTTCGAAATAAAGAATTGATACTCCTTCAAAAATAAACATAAATATTCCGACATTTTTCGCGGATGCCAAAATTACTTATCCCCTATATTTTATCTTTACTACATGATCGTACACAAGGTTGATGTCTAAAAAAATAAACGTCTGCAAGCAGACGTTTAGATTAGCAGTTCATTAGCTGCTCTTGTATAAATACTGAAGACACTGTTTTTTAAATTTTTTGCTTCCACAAATTGATCATATTCAAACGGAAAAAATAAGCCAAACTCTTGCAGGTTCGCGACATTCTTATTAAAAAGGGAAGAATAATGATCATCTAGAGAGGGAAATTCCAAAATGGAAATAATGGTCTGCAAGCATGTCATAACTTGAAAGGCATCTTTTAAGGTGCTAAAATCTTGGAAATGCTTACCGGAAGTGTGCAATACCTTTAACTGCATAAACTCTTTGATTTCTTCGTCCGAGAAATAGAGTGGAAAAACAGTTGAATATATATACCTCACAAGCCCATCTATTTCTTCCTCTTGACTTGGTATCGAGGCAAACACGATTTTCACTTGTAACCCACCTTTGCTATCATATATTTCTAATGTAATATTTAGATTAAGAATAACATATTCGCCCGTAAAAATACGGTGGTAATTATATGTAATCATGAAGGAGAAGCGAATGATTAAAATAGAAAGAAAAGGTAAATGGCTTGAATTGATCCTGCCTGAAAGCTGGGATGGTCAAACGGTGGAGAGTATTTTTCGACATAAATGGGAAGCACCTAAAAAGCTGACCCATACATTCCGAATGGAAAATAGAGTGTTAATAAATGGAGAAAAAGGGAATTGGACCAGACCGCTTGAAGCGGGAATGAAGCTTCAGCTTCATTTATTTGACGAAGAAGAAATAAATGTTATTCCAAGTTATCATGATATTTCCGTTCTTTACGAGGATGACCATGTCATTGTATTCAATAAACCGCCGTTTATGAACACACACCCGAACGATCCTTATCATGAAACCGATACACTGATGAATGCAGCTGCATTTTATTTACTATCAAACGGAGAAATGAGAAACGTTCGGCAGGTTCACCGCTTGGACAAAGATACTTCGGGAGCCATCCTGTTTGCCAAGCACGCCTTAGCCGGGGCTATTTTGGATCGAATGCTGGAAAAACGAGAAATAAAAAGAACTTACCTTGCCTTGGTTCATGGTTTGTTGAAGGCTAAAAAAGGGACAATCAAAGAGCCGATTGGCCGGGACCGTCACCATGCAACAAGAAGGCGAATCTCTACATCGGGTCAAGACGCTGTTACCCATTATCAGGTGATCAAGGAGGATCGCAGTAAACAAGTATCCTTCGTAAAATGCTGGCTTGATACAGGAAGAACCCATCAAATCCGCGTCCATCTCAGCCACCTAGGTCATCCCCTTTTGGGGGACGTCTTGTATGGGGGAAAACCTCTTGTAAACAGACAAGCCCTGCACGCAGCAAAACTGGAATTTTCCCACCCTTTTTCTCAGGAAAAAATAATCTGCGTTGCTCCCTTTACAGACAATCCGCAGATTTTTAAAGATATTGATGTTTTTTCCATATAAGGAAAGGGGTCAGTCCCCCGCTGCTTTAAAGCAGCGGGGGACTGACCCCCTTTTTTTTAATCCGCTTTTCTAAATCCACGCATGATTAAACTTAGGAGAAATACGAGGATGACGGCGCCGATTATTGCTGGGATGATGGCAAAGTTTGCAACATGCGGTCCCCAATTTCCAAGAATTAAAGTACCGAGCCATGCTCCAACGAATCCAGCAATGATATTACCTATGATGCCTCCTGGAATATTTCTTCCTAACATAAGGCCTGCTAACCAGCCAATAATCCCGCCAACAATCAATGACCAAATGAAACTCATTACGAACACTCCTTTTTAGTATTCAATAGTCACTTAATACAAGCACACATCCCATGTTCACACTGCAGAATATGGGAACAAACTTCTCAAATGAAAAGTTTGTCTGCCTGTAATTTTAAAGTACCCAAATTTTTTTATAATAAACATGAAAAAGAAAAAGGTCATGCCCCATTCAAATTTCAAAATACATTTTTACATATAAAGTTTGAATGTTGGTGAAAGTATTTAAAAAAGGATTAACCAAGGGGCATTTTCAGAAAATTCAATTGTTAAGTTTTTGTAAAGTTAACGTTAATAGGATTCTTTTTTGGACATATTTCAGTTAGAATTTTTTTCGTCGATGAATTTAAAGAAAAATCGGGGGTTTTCACATGGCATTCAAGAAAAATGATAAGTTCTCAATTTTATTAAGTAATATTTCTGCTAATTTAAAGGAAAGTGTAAATTTCTTTACAGAGTACAAATTAAAAAATGTCAGCGATTTAAAAATATTTTCTGAAAAAATGAAGGAACTGGAATCAAAAGGAGATGGTTTTGTTCATGATACCATCAAAGAATTGAACGATGCCTTTATTACTCCGATTGAGCGGGAAGATATTCTTCACCTAGCCATGAGTATGGATGATATACTTGATGGTCTCGAAGGATGCGCCGCATTATTTGAAATGTATTCGATTACTCAAGCCGATGAATTTATGATGAAATTTGTGGATGCAATCCAAGGAAGTGTCCATGAACTTGATAAAGCCATTGAACTTTTAACAAATAAAAAACTGCTTCAGATGAGAGAGCATGCCATAAAAATTAAAGATTTTGAATCAAAATGTGATAATATACTACGTCAATCCATTAAGAATTTATTTACTGTTGAAAAAGATCCTATCCGTATTATTCAATATAAAGAAATTTACGAAACGCTTGAGGATATTGCTGACAGCTGTCAGGAAGTTGCAAATACGCTTGAAACAATCATTATGAAAAATGCATAAGGAGCCTAAAAATGAGTATTATTTTTATTTTAACGGTGTTAATCGTAATTGGTGCTCTTGCCTTTGACTTCATAAATGGCTTCCATGATACAGCAAATGCGATTGCTACCTCAGTTTCAACAAAAGCGCTAAAACCACGTCAGGCAATTCTACTTGCTGCCGTTATGAACTTGGTCGGTGCATTAACATTTACAGGCGTGGCAAAATCAATTTCAAAGGATATCATCGACCCATTTACGCTTCAAAATGGTGCCGTTATTATTCTTGCTGCGATTATCTCAGCTGTAGCCTGGAATTTAATTACTTGGTATTATGGAATCCCCAGCAGTTCTTCTCATGCAATCATCGGTTCTATTGCTGGTGCAGGGATTGCGGCAAAAGGGTTTGCGGCACTTAATTACAGCGGGTTTATAAAAATTCTTGAAGGACTAATTGGTTCCCCAATAATTGCCTTTATTGTGGGTTATATTGTTTACAGCATTTTTAAAGTGGTTTTTCGTAATTTCAATTTGACTAAAACGAACCGGAGTTTCCGATATATTCAAATTGCTACTGCAGCATTGCAATCCTATACACATGGGACAAACGATGCGCAAAAATCAATGGGGATTATCACCATGGCCCTCATTGCGAATAAAATGCTTCCTGCAAATTCTGATATTCCATTTTGGGTCCAGCTTTCCTGTGCGATTGCAATGGGACTTGGTACTTCCGTCGGCGGGTGGAAGATTATCAAAACTGTTGGCGGTAAAATCATGAAAATTCGCCCGATTAATGGGGTTGCAGCAGATTTAACTGGTGCAGCAGTCATATTCGGTGCAACCTATATGAAACTTCCTGTAAGTACAACACACGTCATTTCCTCTGGAATTTTAGGCGTAGGTTCTGCCCATCGCCTTAAAGGCGTTAAATGGGGTACCGCCCAACGGATGATTATTACATGGGTTATTACCCTTCCAATTTCTGCTCTTTTAGCCGGTATTATTTTCTATCTTCTAAATTTAGTTTTTTAACAACTGTAAAAAACAGGATCATAAATGATTCCTGTTTTTTTGTTATACAAATTTTAATTTTCAATTGAAAAGTAACATAAAAACGAATAATATATATGAGCGTTGTAAAAATCGTTCGTTTCTAGGAGTGGAACAATTGTTTAAGCTTAAAGAAAATCAGACTGGTGTAAAAACAGAATTATTTGCAGGTATCACTACCTTTTTAACAATGGTATATATTATCGTGGTCAATCCCATAGTATTATCTGACGCGGGTGTTCCCTTTCATCAAGTGTTCACAGCGACAATCATAGCTACTGTAGCTGGCACACTATGGATGGGCTTGGTAGCGAACTATCCCATTGCGATTGCACCGGGGATGGGGTTGAATGCTTATTTCGCCTATTCCGTAGTGGGCCCTCACACAGGAATTAATTATCAAACTGCATTTGCTGCCGTTTTTGTGGCAGGAATCATATTTGTGATTCTATCGTTAACTCCCTTTAGAAGAAAATTAATTGAAGCCATTCCTGAAAATTTAAAATATGGAATTTTAGCAGGAATTGGTTTATTCATCGCATTCATTGGGTTAAAGTTGTCAGGAATCATTACAAAAAATCCTGAAAACCTCGTTGGGCTTGGAAATCTACATGCCCCGGAAGCCCTCTTAACATTGGCTGGACTTGCTGTAACACTTATTCTGATGAGCTTCCGAGTAAGTGGAGCAATGTTTTTTGGAATGATTTTTACAGGAGTAGTCGCCTTTTTTACCGGCCAGCTCCATTTTAAAGGAATTGTATCTATGCCAGCGCTGCCGGAAGGGTTGATAATTAGTAACCCATTTAGTGCTTTTGGACAAGTAATCGGACATAGTCTTTATTCCGCTGTTTTCTCTTTTTTATTAGTAACAATCTTTGATACAACAGGCACGATGATTGGGGTCGCCCAACAGGCAGGTCTAATGAAAGGAAATATAATGCCAAGGTCCGGAAAGGCACTGCTATCCGATTCTTTAGCCACTACGATTGGGGCGTTCTTTGGGACAAGCCCGACAACGGCATATATAGAATCCACAAGCGGAGTAGCAGCAGGTGGAAGAACCGGTCTGACTTCGGTTGTTATCGCTGTTTTGTTTATGATTGCCGCTTTTTTCAGTCCGGTTGTAAGTGCTGTTTCTGGTTTAGCGGCCATCACTGCACCAGCCTTAATTATAGTCGGCAGTTTGATGATGGGAAGTATTTCAAAAGTTAAATGGGATAGCCTTGATGAAGCGTTTCCTGCCTTCTTAGTTGTTTTGAGTATGCCACTAACATCGAGTATTTCAACTGGAATTGCACTCGGATTCATTTCCTATCCGATTTTAAAAATCGTAAAAGGAAAATGGCGGGATGTTCATCCACTGGTCTATATTTTCGCCGTATTATTCTTCTACCAACTTGCCTTTTTACAATAACTTTCAAAGATCTATAAAAAAAGAGGATATTTCATCCTCTTTTTTTTATTAAAAATTAACAAAATAATATAAAAAGTATGAAAATGAGATTATATATTATTATATCGATATAATGTTATTTGCATTTTTTATAAATTAAAAATAGTGTGGATAATTCGGCAAATTCCTAATATATCAACTCTTTTCACTGTTAGAACTTCCTATTGACGGTGCTATGTTTATTAATTTAGAATAATAACATATTCTTTATATTATGGACATTAGGAGGTATACAATGGACAATACAGCAACACTGAAGAAGTCCGAGCAGACCACAGCAGCTAAGAAACACCCGCCTGGCCTTTATTTATTATTCTTTACTGAGATGTGGGAAAGATTTAGCTATTATGGAATGCGCGCAATCCTTGTTTTATATCTTACAACTCAATTTGTAAGCGGTGGTTTAGGATTTAGCGACGCTACAGCAATGAGTATTTACGGTTTCTTTACCGGAGCAGTTTACTTCACACCTATGGCTGGTGGGTATTTATCTGATAGATTTCTAGGCCGTCGCCTTGCTATAACAATCGGCGGTATCACAATGGCAATTGGTAATATTGCTTTGTTTGCCAACCAAAGTAAAGCAGCTTTTTATCTTGGCTTAGCCTTGTTGATTATTGGAAACGGTTTCTTTAAACCAAATATATCAACTATTGTCGGGGAATTATATGCTCCTGAAGATCGCCGTCGTGATGGGGCCTTCACCATTTTCTACATGGGTATCAACATCGGTGCTTTCTTCTCTCCACTTGTTGTAGGTTATTTGTCTGATTCACTATTCAAGACTACTGTAAACGGTGTGGTACACCACGGATTTAGATATGGATTCTTAGCCGCTTCCATTGGGATGATTATTGGACAAATCCTCTTTAACCTTCTTGGAAATCGTTATTTAGGAGAAATCGGTAAGAAGCCAACAGGTAAGGTTGCTTCTAAAACGACTACTACCACATTAAATAAACAACCATTAACCAAACTTGAAAAAGCACGTACCGCAGTCATAGTTATTCTTACTCTTTTCGTTGTCTTCTTCTGGGCTGGGTTTGAACAAGCAGGAAGTTCTTTAACACTTTATACTGATCGATTTGTAAACCGTAATGTATTAGGATTTACTGTACCAACAGAATGGTTCCAGTCTTTAAATCCACTATTCATTGTTATCCTTGCGCCGATTCTTTCAGCACTTTGGTTAAAGCTTTCATATACAAAGCGCGGAGATATTAGCGGCCCTAGAAAAATGGGATTAGGTATGGTTCTATTAGGTGTAGGTTATATGGTTCTCTTAATTGCTGTATTAAAAACTGGCAGTGATCAACACCATATTGCCATTAAAGCTAACATGATGTTTATTGTTATCACTTACTTGCTCCATACTCTTGGAGAATTATTCTTGTCACCAGTTGGATTGTCCCTTACAAGTAAAATTGCTCCAGTTAAGCTTGCATCCCTATTAATGGGTGTATGGCTTGCCGGTTCAGGGATTGCCAACATTTTAGCAGGTCAATTAGCTTCATTAACACAATCACTTGGTTACTTCCAAATTTTCAGTGTAATCGGTGCGTTAGCGATTGTGCTTGGTTTAATCCTATTAGCTCTTTCTGGAAAACTTCAACGTATGACAGAGGAAAGCAGTAAATAAACCAATGACAAAAAGGATGAGACATTTGTTTCATCCTTTTTGTGTGCATTCATTTTTTTAAATCGTTTGTATCAATGGTTTGATATGTTTTCTTCATGATGTCATAGGATTGCTTTAAGCGTTCATAATACTCCGGCTGATCCCAATTTTTCCATGAATATAAAAAAGCGTCGTGTTGCTGGATTCGGTTATTTACCAGATTAGGCAAGGCTTGCTGAATGGTATCGCCTCTTGTGGTGACAATAGCTGCACGAATTCCGTTTATTTTGACACTAGAAAATAAACCATTCTTCCATACATCGCCCATTGCTTCTTTTGTGCTTGGGTCTTTTATATTTAAAAGTTGCCAAGGAATACGGCCTTCGATTTCCTTTTTGTTTTTACTGATGCTTACATCTGTTAACGAATTAAACTTTAGATGGCTTGAATTCGCATCACCAAACTTCAGGACACCTGTTTCATAATCTTGAAATGGTATCGTTTTTTTAGTTGATGGGATATATAATTGCTTATTCAAAGCAAGTCGCATCGGGTGGAATATACCATTATTTTTTTGATTTACATTTGGCTCAAGTTCTATCATGTGAAGGAGATTTCCATACTGTAAATAAAACGGATCGTAATAACTGTCGCCAAGAAGCCTCGAATCCTCTTGCCCTGTTAACTTAACTAAAAAATCAATCCCATAGTTTGTCTGTACATTTGATTTTTCGGTCAATTTAATCCTGGTTTGTCCCTGGTTATCAAAGGTATCAAAAAGTAAAAAAATCCCCTGATCCTTAAAATTCACAGGCTGATCCAAGGTGAGAAGATAATAAAAGTATCCGCTATCCGAAGCCATTCGCAGCTCTTTTACCGGTTCCTTTGTATTTTTTGCTCGATAGATTCTCTTAATGCCCGCTTTGTCCCAATCCTTCGATTCACCATCTACTGAGATAGCTGTTTCCTGTTTTCCTGGCTCAAACGATAGTAAACCGAAGTGCTGTTCATTCGTTTGCTGGTTATCCCAGTAAGGCCGGCGATCAGGATTATCAAAGTCCATTGTATTCCATGTCCGTTTAAACCACTCATCCTGCCAAGTAAAGACAAGACCGCCTGCATACCCTTCGGATACAATCGATTGAAAGAGCCGCTTATCGATTTCCCCCTGCTCTGCTTCTGAATGAAAGCCTTGGTTCATTCCAAATACATTCTTATGTGTTAATCCCCTTGAAGCAGGGACACCATATTCTGCTACCAGGACTGGCATATGATGGGCTGCGATTAGGTCATGCAAATATCCCGCATAATTATTCTTTTTCCCTGAAAAGTCTTTATAATTAACGTAGGCTGGATCATAGTTAAGAAAATCAGGGTAATAGGGGTAAATATGATAGGAAGCAAATAATCCGGCATGAAAATGGCTGGAAGCTTTAATATGATTCGGATTCACAGATACCAGGTCTTCATCTTTTAAAGGCTCTGAGGGATGACGTAATAAATCAGTCGTCACCCAATTCGTAAAACTCATCGAGTGCTGCCACTTGTACTCCTTCTTCTCATAGCCAACCGCATATTCCATTAATTTGGCAAGCCATACTTCAAAGGCCGACGCATTTGAGGTCTGAAAGTATTGCCCCTTAAACTGCTCTTTATCTGCATGCAATACATCCGTATTTTTTACCATTTGCGGATCCCACTCTATGCCGACAATCATTCCAAGTACATACTTTGAAATATCATAGGGATAAAGTCCGTAAGCATGCCCCGGATTAGGTGGGAGATTTGCCTTTCCATGTATGATATCAATGATATTTTTGATTTCTGACTCCGCGTCATTCACATTTACTTTTGCATACGCATCTTGTGTTCGAATCAAATTTTCCTCATTCACCCATGATCCATGAAATAAGTATAAAGGCTTCTTGGCCATTTGGTTATATTCGTAAAATGCTTCATAGAATGGTGGGGGATGAATGGTATATACCCTGATGGCATTTGCATTCATGGCGCCTATTTCCTGGAACCACCTTAAATATTCTTCTTTTGTAATCGCCGTTTCGCCAGGAAAATAACCCGGCTTACTAATTCCAATATTAACCCCTTTAATTAAAAAGTCCGTCCATTTTCCATTTTTTTGTATTTGAATATATGTACTTCCTGTCCGGCTATTGGTCGTAATTCCATTATCGTCAATCGTTTCTACTTTTTCCTGCTTTACCGTATGATTTAAACCATTCTTTAGAAGGGCTTTCATCATCGGGACATACCCTTCCCAGTAAAAAGAGTCCCCTGTCCCAAAATGCCTTTTCCAAAAATCCAAACCCTTTGTTTGATATATTTCGGGAAGCTCTGATTCATCTGCAAAGTCGCCTGAGAAATAATAGGATGTGTAAGTGGCTGTTTGATGGTAAATAACGGCAGGGAAATTTGCAGGGATTCCATAGCTTTCAAGCCTCTTTTTAACCTTCGCTGATACAGGGAAATGATAGGACGCAAGAATTTCACCTGGATCCCTGGCTTGGTTAATGTCGAACCAATTTTGATATTTACCTTGAAACCGATCTTTCAAAAATGATTCACCATGCTTCGTTAAGGTAAACAATAAACCATGATCGGTTAAATCCTTCTGATCAACTACGACAATATAATGATTCCTGTTTATTAAGACAATACCTTGTCCATTAAACTTCCATCTTTGATGATTAGCTTCATATTGCTTCTTTACCCAAACAGGTACTTCATTCCCATTCAAATCAGAAAAATACCGGCCAATCCAGCCAGTCCAATCCACATTCAATACATTTGAGATTTTGTCCCTTTCCTTATCCGTTTTTAGCCTTGCAAGGATATTTTCTGCTATTATCGTTCTGCCTTTGGACTGTTGTACTGCTTTTTCAATTTGATCTACAGATTCCACTGGATAGAACTGATGTTTATTGATTAAATATTTTTGATTATTTAAAATCCACGTTAACCCTTTATGTTCCCGATCGCTTTCATTTGAATCTATTTGACCCATTATTAAGACATTTAGTTTTTTAGAAGGCTGAATTTCCCAAAGCCAAAAAGGACTTGTTATCAAGGTGATTAATACAATGGAATAAATAATGAGGTGGCTTTGTTTTTTCATTTGGAAACACCTTTTCTTTTCATAACTCCCCAGCTTGTATCTCCTTTTATCATTTGCCAAATACCTTCGCATCTCCAAATCACTGTCAGGGGCCGATACCAAAGTGTCTCTGTTAAAGAGTATAAAAAAAGCTTTAAAATGTCCGTGACTTTCGGATACTTGGTTAAGCTCCACTCCTCAAGAAGAACGGCTGCCATTGAAAAAACGGAGCCATATAAACAGGAAAGCAGGAATAATAAAATAGAAAATTCAATATAAATCCCACCTAAAAATAAACACAGAACCACAAAAAGATAGCCCAAGCCTTCAATCACCGGCCCAAAGAACTCAACTATCCAAAAATAGGGAAAAGAAATAAGACCAATCGATCCATATTTAGGATTAAAGGTAAGACTTTTATGTGTCCAAAGGCTTTCAAATAACCCCCTATGCCAACGTCGTCTTTGCCTTCGTAAAAAAGTGAGATCTTCCGGTACTTCTGTCCAACAAACTGGGTCCGGAACATAGACGATTTTTTTCTTCAATTTCCTTTCCTTTAATACTCGATGGATTCGGACAACCAGTTCCATATCCTCGCCAACCGTATCGGGTTTGTAGCCGCCTGCCTCAATTACCCATTGTTTTGAAAAAACCCCAAAGGCCCCTGAGATAATTAAAAGGAGATTATGACGGCTAAGTCCGATTCTTCCCATTAAAAAGGCTCGTAAGTATTCAATGATCTGCATGACAACCAAAGGCTTATTGGATAAACGAATTTTCTCAATATGGCCGTGTTGAATTTGACAGCCATTTGCAATTCGAACGCTGCCTCCTGATGCGATGACTTCTTCGTTGGAATCAATAATAGGCTTCATCACTTTTAAGAAGGCATCTTGTTCTAATACGGAGTCTCCATCCAGTGAGCAAAAATAAGGGTAATGGGAAAAATTGAGTCCTACATTCAGGGCATCTGCTTTTCCTCCGTTCTCTTTATCTACCAGGAAAAGATTCGGCAGGATTGAGGATTGGTAGATGCATTTTATCGGTTTTGTCTCAACTTGTTTGCGAACTACTTTTTTTATTTCCTTCAAGTCATAATGCTCAATCATTTTTTCAAGTGTCTCATCGGTAGAGCCATCATTCACAACAATAATCTCGAACATGGGATAATTAATACTTAATAATGAGCGGACACTTTGAATGATTCCAGCTTCTTCATTAAAAGCAGGAACAAGGATAGAAACAGGCTTTGTATAAATGGCCTCCATATAGTCTTCATATGCTTTATCCCTGTCCAATTGGAATTCCATTCTAAGCTGTACCATTGAAATGAACAAAATAACCGTGTAGAAAACAATGACGATCACCATATAAATCGCAATAAACCATCCAAAGCCGGAGACAATGGTACCCCACCCGAAAAATTGCATTGGCTTATACTCCTTTATGAAGCCACTCCCAGGCCATATCTTTCGCAAATTCATCCTTTGAAGTAACTAAAACATCACGCAATACCATTTTCCCATTTGGAAATTGATTGATTGCCTGTCCTGCTTGAGAGCGAACCCACCACGATTGATCATGCAAAAGCTCAATTAGTCTCGATATCGCTGCTTCTTCTTTGATCGCACCAATTAATTTTGCTGCAAACATTCTTTCCTGCCATTTGGAAGAGTATAGAAGCTCTACGTATTGATTTGTATTCTTTACAAACCCCATTTCAGCTAAGGCTTTTAAGGCCCTCAATTTAATTTCTCCCGAATAGGAAGAAAATATATTTTCAGTAAATGTGAGATAGCTTAAATCTCTTTTTAATGAGATGACATCTAATATCGCCTTTTTTAGATTTATCACTTCTGCGGGGAAGCTTAGGATAAATTGATTGAATAAATGATTGTCCAAGCGAATTAAAATAGTGCGGTAATCATATTCTGACAAAGCAAAAAAGCGCCCTGCCAGCAAAGAGGAAATTTGCGGGTATTGGATGGATGCCAAAATTCTAAGGATGAGTACTGTTTCTTGATTCGTCAGGCCCTTCTTTCTCGTTAACAAAAGAACTTCCTTTTGGAAATTACTCATCTTAAAATCCTCAATATGATATAAGACATTCATGCGATGGCTCCATCTTTTGCTTTTTAGACGTTTTTGGTAGTAGGCTGTTAAAAATCTTTTCGCCAATTCCGATAAGCGATTCTCCTCTTCTGCTCCTTCTAAAATGGATACATAACGATCCAGCAGCTCTTCCACTGCTTTTTGTTGTAAAGCAGTTTCCGGAATAAATTCTCTTGGATAACAACCTTCTGTCAAGAAACGGAAAATCATAGGATTAAATTTATCTTTATACGTTTCGATTGCTTTTCTTTTTTTTATTTCCATCGATTTTTGAACCATTAAATAGACGAGAAGAATGAACAATATTCCTAATATCGTTGTGGTGATGAGGGAAAGGATATAGAGCTCATGGAAATACATTTAGATCATCCTTTGAATGAGCCGTTTCATTCTTGCTTGAAGCTCCTTAATGCTGAATGGTTTTGTAACGTAGTCATCTGCTCCCAATTTTAGAGCTCGCTCTATATCCGAATCACTTTTCCTGCCTGTCAGCATAAGGACATGAATGTTCGAGCTATTTTTCATTTTTTTTACTCTTTGCAAGATCTCAATGCCGTCCATGACTGGCATTACACCGTCAAGGATTAAAAAGTGTTCACCCTGCATTTGTAACCGGTTGGATTCAAAAAATAGAATCCCACCGGCAAATTCTTCAATGGAAAGATCATAGTGTTCGAAATCCATCATCTTAAGAATTCTCATTAACATAGACCGAATAAAGGCATCGTCATCAATGATCGAAACAAATAAAGGCGTCTTAAGGGTTTCTTTTATTTCAGCCTTCTCAAAATTTTTTTTCAATATCATAATGAAACACCTCAGGTTAAAGATGCTTTTATTCTTTAGCAAACGAACAGTTTTTTATGTTAAAGATTTTATTTTTTCTGTGCATCTTTCCATCGCGGCCATGATGGCGCCACGGAATTGTTTTTCCTCTAATGCAGCAACTGCTTGGATGGTTGCGCCTCCTGGAGTACAAACATTATCTTTCAGTTTTCCCGGGTGCTCACCCGTTTCAAGGACCATTTTGGCTGCACCTAGCACCGCCTGTGCTGCAAGCCTGTATGCTTTGTCCCGAGGTATTCCCTGCAGGACTCCGCCATCAGCCAATGCCTCGATGAACATATAAACATAGGCAGGGGAAGAACCACTTATGGCCGGCACAGCATCCATCCATTTTTCTTGGAGACGCTCTGTTTTTCCACAGGAACTGAACAGCCTTTCGACCACGCTTACTTCTTCTTCGCAAAGAAAATCATTTGGACAAATAACACTCATCCCTTCCCCAACCAAGGAAGGCGTATTAGGCATAACCCTCACCGCTTTAATGGGAAAACCAAATGACTTTTCCATATCTGCTAACGTGATTCCTGCAGCAATCGTCACAATAATAGCATTTTCCTTAATATCCTTTTTAATCTCCTCAATAACATGCGAGTGAAGATCTGGCTTCACTGCTAAGATGAGAATTTCAGAAAATCTTGCTACTTCGTTATTTCGATTGGTTGTCATTATATTGAAAGTCTTTTTGATTTTATCTAGTGTCATTTCGGTCATGGCACTTGCTATCAAGTTTTCCTTAGCAACCATGTTTGAATTTACAATACCCTCAATAATGGCTTGGGCCATTTTTCCAGAACCGATAAAGCCAATTTTTTTATTAATCATCTAATCCACACCCTATCTAAATTAAAAATAAAAAGGATTCCCTATTTGCTTAGGAAATCGTTTAGAGTGATAGTATACCATTATGACTTATACATTTCATTTTCTAAAATAATAATGTTTTCATTAAAGGATGTTCGACCAACTTCCTTCGTATTTTCCACCAGTCTAAACACATTATCGCAGCATTTTTTAGCCCCGATGACTAATAAAGGAACACCTAATGGATTTATTCTTAATCCCCTTGCAAAAAAGCCTCCAAATGTCATGGAGATCGGAACGGTAGGAGATGTATTGGAAAATACAATTTTTTCATTAAAATGGAACTTCTCTTGTAATAATAAACCGAATTCTTTTAATGCCGGTACGAGCAATTTGTTTCTTTTCCGGCCAATGGTATACACCTGATTTCCATCCTCATCGTCCCCATGAAAGATGATTTTCCCGAAATCGGCATGTGTTAATTTGTTGAAATATGGTATATTTAAAATTTCTTCAGTTGTCAATTTCCGTTCGGATTGCGGCAATTGCTTCAGATGGTAAGCAGCAGCCATTGATGTCGTATGTGTCCCACCATAATCATTATAGATATATATCATAGGATCATCCTTTATCATTTTATCTACCTATATTATGGTCATTTTTCCCTGATTTTATTTTTCATAATAAAGAGGAGCATCTGCTTTCGCAAATACTCCTCTTGGGAATTTCTATTTATTAAGTTAAGTCCTTTGGCGAAAAAGCACCTGGAAGGAGATCTTTTACCTTTATTCTTTGAATATCTCCTTTTAGGTTAGTCAGAATCACTTCCATTTCTTCGTCGCAAAGCTCGGAAATGACTTGACGGCAGGCCCCGCATGGTGGACATGGACGGTCCGTATCTGCTACGACAACAAGTGAATCAAATTTCGTTACACCCTCGGAATAAGCTTTAAACAAAGCCGTTCGTTCCGCACAGTTTGTCATTCCGTAAGAGGCATTTTCTATATTACATCCGTGGAACACTTGTCCATCTTTAGCTAAAAGGGCTGCTCCTACTTGAAACTTTGAATAAGGAACATATGCAAATTCTCTCGCCTTAAATGCTTCCTGCATAAGATCTTTTTCTTCCATTACTTCTCACTCTCCGCCAAGGAATATTAATGCTGAATTAATTTTGTAAACCATTCAACGACAATACCGCCAAAGTAAACACCGAACACACCAACAACCGCAGAAAACACTGGCGGTGCAGGTAATGGCAGCTTTAGAAACTTAAATATTACCCCAACAATTAAACCAGCTAATAAAGCTAACATAATTTCTTTCATTTCGTTTCCCTCACATTTATTTTTAATAATTGCTGTATGATAACTCGCCTTTACTTATGGAAACACCAGAACTTGCTCCGATGCGTGTTGCCCCTGCTTCAACCATTGCAAGCGCATCTTCACGGCTGCGAACACCACCTGAAGCTTTCACACCAATTTCAGGTCCAACCGTCTCACGCATGAGTCGAATGTCCTCCACCGTTGCACCGCCAGTTGAAAAGCCTGTTGACGTTTTAACAAAATCAGCTCCAGCTTTGACAGAAAGTTCACACGCTCTTATTTTTTCCTCTTTTGTTAAAAGACATGCTTCAATTATAACTTTTGTTAACGCTTTTCCTTTTGCAGCCTCAACAACCGCACGAATATCACGCTCAACCAATTCATCCTGATGGTCTTTAAGAGCAGCAATATTAATGACCATATCGACTTCCGTAGCGCCATTTTCAATCGCATTTTTTGTTTCGAAGCCTTTCGTTTCAGGTGTTGAAGCTCCAAGAGGAAAACCAATTACCGTACATACTTTTACTTCAGGTGTATCTTTAAGTAACTCAGCAGCTGTCTTCACCCAAGTTGGATTCACACACACCGAAGCAAATGAGTATTCTTTTGCTTCTTCCACCAATTTGACGATCTCTGCTTTTGTAGCGTCAGCTTTTAATAATGTATGGTCAATCATTTTTACAATATTTTGTGTCATTAATAATTCCTCCCCAGTTTAAAAAGAATCTTATATTAAATCGTTATTTTCATTTTCCACATTGATACTATATCAGATTGTTGAACATTTGTAACTACCTTTATGAACAAATGTAAAAATATTTTTAAATGGTATTCACAATACATACAAAAAAACAGCATACTATGCTGTTTTTTTGTATGTTCAGATTGTAGACAAAAGGCATCCGAATGTGTCCATTCGGATGCCTTTTTGTTGGACTTTTGCTCGTAAGAGCAAAACTTAGACTTATCTTATTCATATATTTACGCCATTACCGGACTTTTCCATGTCCAGCTGGCCATCTTTTTCAAATTCATGGCAGCAAAAGTAAGCATCGCTTGCATAGACAATTTTTTTAGACCTCTTAAGGTTGTCCATCGCATTCCATGCTTTTCCTTAGCATCCGCAAAGACACGCTCAATCGTTTCTTTACGTCTTGCATATATAGTTTTATTTTCTTCTGTATGACGAAGATGGTCGGCTTCTTCTAAATAGTTTTCCCACACATGTCGTTGAATTAGTTTTTTATGTTCTTTACTCTGTGTACACTGTGATAATAATGGGCAATTTTTACACTCAATGGGGTTAGAGAAGTATTGTCGATAACCTTCCTTTGTCGTTGTTGCATATTTTAATATTTGTCCTTTCGGACAGATATAACAATCATAGTATTCATCATAAACATATTCATGCTTTCTTAAGAAGCCATCCTTCGTACGAGGGCGAGTGTAAGGTAATGCAGGCGTTATATCATTTTCAAATAAGTATTGGGCAATGGCAGGCGTTTTATATCCAGCATCAGCAGCAATAGCCTCAGGTTTCCCGTGTTTTTCAATGACCTTTTCTAGAAGTGGTTCAAAAATAACGCTATCGTGTATATTCCCTGGTGTAACAATCGTACCCAGAACAAAACCATTTCGATCAGCAGCTGTATGGAATGAGTAAGCAAACTGTTTAGTACGCTCGTCCTTTACGTAATAACCACTTTCTGGGTCCGTGGTGCTTTCTTTAATTTCTTTCTTTTCTTCCTTTTCAAATTTATCTGGAGGAAATGGCTTTTTCCCGTGATCTTCGCGGTCACTATTAATCTCCTCTTGTAATCGCGCTTCATATGCTTTGGTTTCTTTTCGAACGACTTTCTTCTCAATTTTACGCTTATTTGCACTTGCTTTAACATGTGTGGAATCAATAAAAACGTGATCACTGCTTATTAATTTTTTATCAGAAGCTTCCTTCAAAATACGATAGAAAATCTGCTCAAACAAATCAGTGTTCTTGAAACGTCTTTCGTAATTTTTACCGAAGGTTGAGAAATGTGGTACTTTATCATAAAATCCAAAGCCTAAAAACCAACGATAAGCAATATTTGTGTCGATTTCCTCTATAGTTTTACGCATAGAGCGAATACCGAAGGTATATTGGATAAACGCCATCTTAATCAATACTACAGGGTCAATACTCGGACGACCTCGATCAGATGAATACATATCTTGTACAAGTGAATAGATAAATGAGAAATCTATGGCAGCTTCTATTTTGCGAACCAAATGGTTCGCAGGTACAAGTTGTTCTAAAGCTATCATTTCTATTTGGTCACGATTCATCTGTGTATTTTTTGAAAGCATAGTATCCACCTCATTAAAATCTTCATATATCAATTATACAAAAAAGACTGCCGGCAGACCCGATTTTTCTCGGATTTGTCGACAGTCTGTACATACAAAAAAACAGCATACTATGCTGTTTTTTTGTATGTTATTCAATTTTTATCGAGGAGAAATTGTGCCGTAAATTGATCCGTTACTAATACGTTTGCATACTGCCCTTTTAATGCACCGTGGATTCCTTCAATCTTATTCGGTCCACCGGCAACAAGGATTGAATATTCTTTTTCTCTTAAATTATTCAAACTGATGCCAAGCGTCCGTTCATTGAGACTCTCATTACATAGGTTCCCTTCCCGATCAAAGAAGCGGGAGCTAATATCGCCCACGGCTTTTCCATCAAGAGATTCTATATCACTTTCCGTAAAGTAACCCAATTGAAATAATAACGAATCCTTTTTAATGGGACCTATCGTAAATAATGCAATATTCGCTTTTTCTCCAAGGTCAAGGATTTTCCGAATATGCCGGTCTGCTTCCATTGCTTGTTTGACGACAACATGATCCACTATAGCCGGCAATGGAAGATGATTAGGAGTGGTATTATAGGCTTTCCCAAACAGATATAAAATTTCAGAGGCATACGTATTGGTTTCTGCATGGCTGACGCCGCCTTTTAACTGAACCACTTTCACATCTTTGACGAATTTTTGCTGGAGCTCGATAGCGACATGATAAAGGGTGGTTCCCCATGTTACTCCGATTATATCGTTATCTTTAACAATCTCATGAAGATATTGGGCAGCTTTTTCACCTAGATAATTCTTGATGATATGATTTTCAAACTGAGGTATGGAAGCGACAATCGCCTTTTTCAAGTTGAACTTTTTTTCTAATTGCATAGAAAGATTTTCCACATCTTCAGTTGGATCCATTATATTAATTTGGACAATTCCATCGCTTTTTGCCTGCTGTAACAAGCGGGACACCGTAGGGCGTGAAACCCCCAAAAGCTTAGCAATTTCATTTTGATTATAATCCAAGAGATAATATAATTTAGCTGCTTCAATAACCTTACTTAATTTTTCTTGATCCATTTTGATCACCTAAAGAAATTATATTTTGATTTATTATACCAAAAAACTCCTTCATTTTACATTTGTAAAATTTACATTGAACATTTTTAAACTACTGACAGATCTTGTCTTTTCTAAAAAGAAGTTTTTCGGGAAAAATAAATCGCTAAAGGAGGCATTTTATGCAGAACTTCGGGGGGTTCATTTTTCGGTATCGTAAATTTATCCTTTTTTTCTGGGTATGTGTGATTATAACCTTTGGTTTTTTTGCAGTAAAATTGCCATCCGTGCTAAGCGGAAACGGGTTTGAGTATAAGGGGGATTATAATCATACAAGAACCATTCTTGAAAAGGAGTTTGGACAGCCTAAATCGACTATTATTCTTGTATTTCAGCGGAATTCTTCCGTAAAAGGAGCGGAATGGAGGAAATTCATTCAAGATACGTTCAACAGGCTTGGCAAATTTGATCATGCAGAGACCATTACGTCCCCTTTAGACCAGGTAGGGATGATAAAAGGAAATTATGCGTATGGAATTCTTTCCTTTAACCAAAAACCTGAACAATTGGGAAATGAAATAAGTCAATTAAAAAAGAAATTAATAAACAAAGATGGTCTCCGGGTCACAATGACGGGGGAACCTATTATCGTCCAAGACCTAAATGTTGCTAGCCAAGAGGATTTAGCCAAAGCCGAAATGATTGGTCTGCCCATTGCATTAATCGTTCTACTTCTCTCTTTTGGCGGCCTGGTCGCTGCGGCAATTCCGATCATCATCGGAATCGTTTCCATTTTAGTCACCATGGGTACCGTTTATTTTTTTAGTTATCATACTGATTTAACTATTTTCATTCTAAATATCATCCCGATGATCGGTCTTGCTCTAAGTATTGATTTTGCCTTACTGTTTATAAACCGCTACAAAGAAGAGCTCCGAAGCAAACCGGTTCAGGAAGCCATTCAGATCACGATTGTGACAGCTGGCCGTTCCATCATTTTTTCCGGGCTTTGCGTGTTTATTGGGCTATCTGGATTATGGTTCATAAAAATTGATATTTTCCAAAATGTTGCGCTTGGCGGGATGACCGTTGTGTTTATTTCTGCTGTATGTGCCTTAACCTTTCTCCCTGCCTTTCTTTCTATATTAGGAAGCAGCGTAAATAAATTAAGCATTTTAAGAATTAAGGACCAGCAATCAAGTATTTGGCACGGTTTTGCTAAAATTGTAATGAGCCGGCCCATATTAATGTCTATTTTCTCTCTCGCCATCCTATTAATCGGCCTTATTCCAGTCAGGCACATGATTTTGACGATACCTGGCACGGATTCACTGCCATCTAATTATCCTTCAAGAGTTGCTTTTGAAGCCTTTAACGAAAATTTTATATCAAAGGAAAAAAGTGACGAGAAAAAAGTAACCATTGTTTTGGAAGCGACCAACAATATTCTTGAAACAGCCAATTTGGAAAAGGTTAGTAAAGTGGTAAAACGGCTGGAGAAAGATTCACTCGTTCAATCCGTTAACTCTCCTTTTAAAGCAGCAGGGGCATTAAATGCTCAGCAGCTTTTTCAAATGCTTAAATACGGTAATAAGCAGATGATAAAACCCGTTGAAGATTATTTTATAAGAGGCAAGAAAATGCTTCTCGAGGTTTATTTAAAAACCGGTGAAAACTCACCAAAAGCTAGAAACTGGATTGAGCGTTGGTCCAAGAAGGATTTGGGATTGAAATCTTCATTCGGTGGTTCAATAAAATTTGAACAGGAAATATTTGATGAAATTTATCAAAAAGCTCCTGATGGGCTGTTATTAATTTTTATTTCAACCTTTCTCATTCTTATGGCAGCCTTCCGCTCCATCCTTATTCCATTAAAAGCGATTATCATGAATATGTTAAGTCTTGGCTGTACATTTGGAATTGTGGTGTGGGTTTTCCAGCTGGGCCATTTAGGAATAAAGCCTTCAAATATTGCTTTAATTTTGCCTGTGTTTGTCTTTACATTAGTATTTGGTCTTTCCATGGATTATGAAGTCTTCCTCATCTCCAGAATCCAGGAATTTTATTTAAAGACAGGCGATAATAGTGAAGCAACAATATCAGGATTAACTTTCACCAGTAAGATTATTTCATCTGCTGCCGCCATCATGATTGTTGTGACTGGGGCCTTTGCCTTTACAGGCGTCATGCCCATCAAGCAGCTCGGCGTTGGGATTGCGACCGCCATATTTATTGATGCCACGATTGTTAGAATGGTACTTGTCCCTGCCCTAATGAAGCTATTGGGTGATTGGAATTGGTGGTTTTTCGGTTTTAGAAATAAAGCCCTGCTGGAAGGGAAGAAAAAGCCGGCCTAATTTGGCCGGCTTTTTTTCTTACATATTTTTGGCATAGTTTTCATTTGGAAACTTACTTAAAACAACATAAATACTTAAAGGTTCATCACCGGTATTTTTAAAGGCCATTTCTTCCTCACTATTAACATGGATAATATCAGCCTCTGAAACATTTGTATCCTGACCATCAATAATGACCGTTCCATTTCCAGTTACAATGTAAAGGTATACTTCTGTTCCCGGATGTTTATGTGGCGGAAGCTGTTGACCCGGTAAGAAATTTAAAACAAAGGCAGTGGTTTCTCCCTTTTTATATACAACTCTTTTAGTGAATTTTTCTTCATTATATTCTTGGTAGGACTTGATTGAATTTTTTTCCATATCCTTATACCTCCTTGGTATCTTTCATCATCATTTTAATAGAAAATCATTTTCAATTAAGTGAGCCAAATCACAACTTGATAAAAATCTCACAAAAGTTTAACTGAGCTACTTAACAACTATATAAGATAACCCAAAAACCAGCCGGCATTCGCGGCTGGTTTACCTATACTCTATCTACCTGCTCCAACAAGCGATGCCCCTTTGGCCAACGCCTGTTTGTTAATGTCAATTAAATGATGCTTATTAGGCCCCAATACTTTCTTCAAAGATTCTATAATTGATTCAATTGAAACGATTTTTGTATGTTCCAGAAATGCACCGAGGAGAATCATATTGACCACTCGTGAATTTCCAAGATCGTTTGCCATGTCAGTCGCATTCATTTCAATGATATCAATGTCTTTTCGCTCTGATGTTCGAATAACCAATGAAGAGTTTAGAATTAATAAGCCCCCGGGACGGACCTTTGTTTCAAATTTATCAAATGAAGGGTTGTTGAGAACGATGGCTGTTGATGGCGATGTCACAACAGGTGATCCGACAGGGTCATCGCTAACCACGATGGAGCAATTAGCTGTTCCTCCCCTCTGCTCCGGTCCATAGGATGGAAGCCATGAAACTCCCTTTCCTTCCAGCATTCCTGCATAGGCAATTAACTGGCCCATGGACATGACACCCTGACCGCCAAAGCCGGCAATGATTATTTCTTCCATCATCGCACTAGTCCCTCCCCTTTATTTTTATAGACTCTAAGAGGATAAGCAGGAATCATATTATCCTTCACCCAATCAAGGGATTCATGAGGGTCTAATCCCCAGTTCGTTGGACAAGTAGATAATACCTCTACCATAGTAAAGCCAAGACCTTTCTTTTGCATTTCAAACGCATTCCGGATTGCTTTTTTCGTTTTTTGTATATGCTGAACGTCATGTGAGGAAACACGTTCCACATAGGCTGCCCCATCCAATGTGGCAATCATTTCACAAACTTTTATCGGCGACCCTTGAATACTCGCATCCCGTCCATAAGGAGTGGTGGCTGTTTTTTGACCGATTAATGTGGTCGGAGCCATTTGTCCGCCGGCCATTCCGTAAATAGCATTATTCACAAAAATGACGGTAATTTTTTCACCGCGTGCAGCAGCATGAATCACTTCACTTATACCAATCGATGCAAGGTCTCCATCACCTTGGTAGGTAAACACAAACCGATCAGGCAGAACCCGCTTGATACCAGTAGCGACCGCAGGCGCCCGTCCATGGGCTGCCTGTGTCATATCACAATTAAAATATTCATAGGAAAGAACAGAGCATCCAACCGATGCGACACCAATCGTCTCTTCCAGAATATCCATTTCTTCTAATACTTCACCAACAAGGCGGTGGATGATTCCGTGCGTACAGCCTGGGCAATAATGGGTAGGTTTATCAGTTAGTCCACTTGTTTTTTTAAAGACAGTCTTCATTGTCATACTGGAATCCCCCCGGCAACAGCCATGATCTTGTCGTAAATCTCCTCTTGGGTAGGAACAACACCGCCGGTTCGGCCGAAGAAATCTACTGGTGCATGGCCATTCACAGCCAGCCTTACATCCTCAACCATTTGACCTGCGCTCATTTCCACTGTAATATATGCTTTTACCCGTTCTCTAGTTTCCATAAACGGCTGTTCCGGAAATGGCCATAGCGAGATTGGACGAATTAAGCCAACTTTTACTCCATTCTGTCTGGCTTTTCTAATGGCATTCATAGTAATCCGGGCAACTGTTCCAAATGCCACCATAATATAATCTGCATCATCGGTTTCATAGGTTTCATACCGGACTTCATTCGCCTTTATTTTTGCAAATTTCTCTTGAAGACCTCTATTCCGTTTTTCTAATCCTTCTGCATCAAGCTCCAGCGAGGTAATAATTTTAGCTCCCCCGTCATCGCGTGTTCCTGTTGTGGCCCAATCTTTTTCCGGCAAATTCCTTTCACTAAGTTCTTTAAATTCAACCGGCTCCATCATTTGACCAAGCATTCCATCTCCCATAAGGATGACCGGTGTCCGATAGCGATCTGCGATATCAAATGCCTCACATGTTAAATCAACGATTTCCTGCAGGCTTGCTGGTGCTAACACAGGGATGTTGTAGTCTCCATGTCCACCACCTTTTGTAACCTGAAAATAATCTGATTGGGCAGGCTGAATATTTCCAAGTCCAGGACCGCCTCGGACAATATTACAAATGACGGCCGGAAGCTCTGAACCTACAAGATAGGAAATCCCTTCCTGTTTTAGGCTAAATCCTGGACTTGAAGAGGATGTCATCACTCTGACACCCGTTCCCGCGGCACCGTATACCATATTAATAGCAGCAATTTCACTTTCCGCCTGAAGAAATAACCCGCCAACTTCAGGCAGCCTTCTTGCCATGTAGGCGACTAGCTCACTTTGCGGTGTAATTGGGTAGCCGAAAAAATATTTGCAGCCAGCCTTTACAGCCGCCTCTGCGATCACTTCATTACCCTTCATTAAAACTTTCCCCATAAATAGTACTCCCTTCCTATCAAACAGTTTGTAATACCTTTACCGGTCTATACACAGAAATTACTGCATCTGGACAAATTTGGCCGCATTTAGCGCAGCTGATACAATGCTCCTGATCCACGACTGTTGCCGGACGATATCCTTTTCCGTTTAAATAGTCAGCTAGAAAAATAACCTTGCTCGGACAAACCTGCACACATAGACTGCAGGATTTACATACTTCTTCATTAAAGACAACTTTCTTTTCCAATTTATTCAACTCCTCTTCCTTCCCAAGGTAATTTCATATATCGGTCAATAAACATTACTTTATGGTTTTCAGCAAAACTTTCTGCCTCCATTTTTAACTGCGTAGAAATAGAGGTAAATAAAAGCGGAATTTGAAGCTTATCAGATACTTGGCAACTTAAATCATAGCCATTCTTTATATCTTCCATTGTTGTTTCTATTCCAATATTGGCATTATTAATGATGCCCGTTACCTTTAATCTGGAGGCATTTTCAATTTGAGCAACCGTGTAAAGGGCTCCATCCAAGGTACTGACATATGGACGATTACTGTTTAGGACAAACAGAAGCTCTGGTGATAAATCCTTCCACTCATGAAAATACTGTCCGAGGGCCGTGGCTCCGTCTTTGTCGCCTCCTGCATCAATAATGACTCGGTATCGGTGGTCATGTAAAACGCGATAAATTTCTCCGGATACGATCGGTAAATCGGAAGTAGCTAAATGTTCCTTCGGAGCAAGTAATTCAATATCTTTTTGCCGAAATAAACCAGCCACATCTCTTGACCGGAAATAAGGGTTGATGATATCTAAATCATTGATTGCCACTTTTTCATATTTCTTTCTTTCCATTAATGCCAGATTAATTGCCAGCTCTGTTTTGCCACTCCCAAAATGTCCTGTTAATATCGTAACTTTACGATTTGCGATCAAAAACTTCAGGCCTCCTCTCATTTCGTTATGTAAGCGTTTCCATTAAGTTATTTTAAAAGACATTCATACCTGCAACAGCACCATTATAATGACCATTAGAAAAAACTGCATTGACCATTGTCACACTTCATGAACAGCTCAGCGAAAAAAAGAAGTTCCTAAGAACTTCTTTTATGCCATGAAGGAGAGAATAACCTTTTGAGGAAGGTCTGAATCATTTTTTATTTTTCTTTTTAATCGCTCACAAGAAGGCATTTCATATGAAAAGTCCTCGATCTCAACTGGGATTACGCCTTTCTGCTTTAATTGATTAAACACCTTTTGCATGGCATCTTCCGTTGACAATTTTTTATTCGACTCTTCAATTTGGAAGCATTCCACGCATGTTTCTACTATATTTTCATGAATTCGCTCTTCTGCAAAAACTAGCTTTGCTCCAGCAATATTTTCTACTTCATTATTTTCTAATTCAATAATAGTTGTGATATTCATTACAATTACCTCCCTTTTGGATACTTTCATTATAAAAAATTTTTACTAATAATATAGTTGAAACAAGTTTTTTTCATTTTTTATTCATATGTTTATGACAAATTTCTGACCGTTTTATCACGGCTTGAATTTAGGAAGAAATAATAATTCTAAGAATATAACGAATACTAGTATCACTTCCATTAAAATCAAGGAGGGATTGTAAATGCGATACAAAAAAAGGTTTTTATTCATCCTTCTAACACTCACTCTTTATTGGCAAGCCTTCCCGCCGCCATCCCTCGCATCAGAGAATCCTGTCACCAAGGCCGTTATTGATTTAAGAATATTAGAAACGACAGATCTGCACACCGCTCTAATGAATTATGACTATTATCAGTCCAAGGTAGATAACCGCATCGGCCTTGTTAAGACGGCAACATTAATAAAACAAGCACGAAAGGAAGGGCAAAATTCCCTGTTGTTTGATGATGGGGATCATTTAAAGGGCAATCCGCTCGGAGAGTACCTTGCACGGATTAGAGGCATTCACTATGGAAAAACACACCCGGTATACCGTGCCTTTAATTACTTAAAATATGACGCAATCACGATTGGAAACCATGAATTCAATTATGGACTTCCATTTATTAATGAAGCATTAAAAGGTGTAAAAATCCCGGTTGTCAATGCAAATGTGTATTCTGCCAAAAATCATAAGCCTTATTTTAAACCATTTGTCATTCTGAAAAGAAAGTTGGTGGACGAAAGCGGGAAATCACATTGGCTGAAAATTGGGGTGATTGGCTTTATGCCGCCGCAAATTATGAGATGGGATAAGGCAAATCTTGAAGGTAAGGTTTATGCCCGCCCCATTGTGGAAACAGCAAAGGAATATATCCCGATTATGAAGAAAAAAGGAGCCGATCTTATCATTGCCCTGGCACACACCGGTATTAGCGGGGCACCCTATCATCCTGATACGGAAAATGCTGTCTATTACCTAAGTCAAATTCCGGGAATTGATGTCATCCTTGCCGGTCACTCCCATAATATTTTCCCCAGCGCGCATTATTCAAATATCCCCAATACCAATCTTGAAAAGGGATTAATCAACGGGAAACCTGTTGTTATGGCCGGGGCCTTTGGCAACCGCCTAGGAATCATCGATCTAAAACTTGAAAATAAAGCTAAGCATTGGATGATCATTCAAGGAACCTCGTCTACCAGACCAATTGCAGATGAAAATGGAAAACCACTAGTCAAAACAGACAAGGGTTTGTACATGCTCATCAAAAAGGAACACGATGAAACCGTTAATTTCATAAAAAAGCTCGGGTTGTAAAAATAGGGGTTAAATGTTAAAGGCGAATGTTGATTTTTTACAACTGTTGATTGGAGTGGAGGGCGCTCTCCTCCTCGAAAATGCTAACGCATTTTCTTCGTGCGGTGAATATTCGATGAAGCTTATTCAATGTCCTGCGGGATGAAGAGGTCACGGGAGACCCCTCAGGCGCTAAAAGCGCCGAGGAGGCTCCCGGACCTCCCCGCGGAAAGCGATACCCTTCGCTACAATCAACAACCAAGTTTATCAGAGCCAAATATATAAATTTTTTTATCGATAAATAGGAAAGACTAGTTTTGAAAGGAGGGGTTTTAATGAAACAAGTAAAAAAAGATGGGCAGCAGTTAAGCTATGAATCTGATGGAAAAATGGGTAAAAATAAAAATGGCCAGAAAAACAATAAAGATCAGGCACAGTTTTTCAACACAACTCAAAACAGCGAATAAAACAAAAGGATGACTCAACAGCAATGGGTCATCCTTTTGTTTTGATTATAAAATGAGAGCATTTTATGACTATTTCCTTTTATAAATTACAAAATAATCTAATACATAGTATAATTGGAAGGATGTAATCGAATATTGTCGATTTAACTCAGAATTTAAACAGGAGAATATACATGTGATGCTCAAAGATTTTGTCTCCAATGCGGCACTTTTAATTGCTTCCTTTTCATTAATGGGACAGATATTTAAAGATAAACCGTTACGCTTTTCCTCTCCTTTTTCGACAAAGCTTTATTGGGGAATTTGCTTTGGAATACTAGGAAATATTTTAATGCTGTTCAGCATTCATATTAACCCGACTACGATTGCTGATTTTCGTCATTTGGCCATTGTGATTGCCGCTGCATTTGGCGGGACATTCCCTGCGATAATTGGAGCCGTTATCATCGCCATAGGCAGAATCCTTCTTTTTGGCTTTAATCAAACATCTCTACATGCTGCCATCGGGATCCTTTTGACGGGTATCATTTGTGGAGGGATTTCAAAATTAAAGATTAATTCAACCGGAAAAGCCTACTTAATGAATCTTATCGCTTTGTTTATTATCTCAATCGTCCTTTACTTAAATATAAATAATTTGACAACACTTAAAAATATATTAATTTACCATTATCTTTTTTCTTTAATTGGCGGATTTATTGCCTATCATTTTGCACTTTTTATTGCTCAATCAAATGAAGCGCAAAGGCAGCAAAAGAACATCCTTATAAAATTAACAGATAGTGAGGAACGTTTCCGCTTACTCGCTGAATATTCCAGCGACATGATTACGATGCACAATGGTAACAAGGAATATATTTATATCTCCCCAGCAGTTAAAGAAATCATCAAATACGAATATCCTGAGCTATTGGGAAAGAAAATGGAGAATTTTATTCATCTTGACGATATTAACATGACAAACGAAATGTTTGAAAAAGCCCTTTCCGATGGATTTGCAGAATCTACCTTTCGTTACCAGACCAAAACAGGAGAGTATGTATGGATTGAATCAAGACTAAAAAGTGTTCCTTATCAAGAAGATGGGACGAAACGAGTTATTATTGTATCCAGAAACATAACGGATCGTAAAATAATGGAGCAGAAATTAAAAGAAGCAAACGAACTGCTGAATCAGCTTTCATACATGGATGGACTTACAGGTATTGCAAATAGACGATATTTTGATCAAACCTTGAGGAAAGAGTGGAATCATCTATCGTTTGCAAATAGTCCTTTAACACTCGTGATGTTCGATATCGATTATTTTAAAAAATATAATGATTCCTATGGACATTTACAAGGAGATAGCTGCTTACAAACCATTGCTCTTGCAATTAAAGAGAATATGATGAATAACACGACTTATACATTTTGCCGTTATGGCGGAGAGGAATTTGCCCTTATATTACCTGCTACTGAACAGCAGGAAGGATTCCAGATCGCAGATCGAATTCAGAAAACCGTTAAGTCACTCAAGATTCCTCATCTAAGTTCGGAAATTGCCAATGTTGTGACACTAAGTATTGGGATCGCCACACTTCGGCCAAATATCATGGCAAAACCTGAAGATCTTATCCGAATGGCAGATGAGTCATTATATTTATCGAAAACAATGGGAAGAAATACAATTTCTACAGTTCAATAAAAAAGAGCAGATGACTCTCAACACAAGTGCAAACCTTGATGAGTTATCTTCTTTTTTTGTAAAAATATCAAAATATTTTGCAAATTATGTTGTATAACAGCGAAAATACATGTAAAATTTTCCTAACAGATCCCTATTGGATGGTGAACTTAATGGAAATTACTAAACACCTATTCCTGAATCTTTCCATTTTAATCATATTACTATTTTTTTGTTTGGTTTTAATTGAGAGAAATAAAAAGTTTCCTTCTTCTAAACTAGCGATAAATCTAATTTTTATTGGTTTGCTGTGGATGTGTGTCCAATTCTCTTATCATCCTGTTTCCTATTCTCGTTATGACCTAAGAGTTATTCCGATTGTCATTGGCGGTCTTTATTTAGGAATTGGTCCTATACTGGTTGCCGTTTTACTCCTCATCAGAAGTTTTTTTGGTGTTAATTTAGGCCTTTTTGAAACCGGTGCGTTATATGTTCCTCTTGCGGTTTTACAATGGCGGTTATTCCCCTGGTTTTGGAAACAAAGCCCCATTCGACGCATTCTGTCCGCGGTAATAATGGGCATGGTCCTTGGTTTATTAACTGTTGGCGGGATGGAATATACAAATCCTCACTCAAATTGGTTAGATGCTTGGTTTGCTTATCTGGTGATTCCTCCATTAGGTGTCGGAATCATCGCTTACTCAATTGAATTTGTCAAAAAGAATCTGGAAATGCGGCAGCAATTGGTCAAAACAGAGAAATTAAAAGCAGTTGAACAAATGGGTGCTGCCATTTCCCATGAAATACGCAATCCTCTTACAGCCGCAAGCGGTTTTGTCCAATTATTGCAAGATGATTCGCTTCCAAGACATAAACGGAATGATTACCTTGCGCTTGTAAGAGAGGAATTATTGTCAGCGGAAAAGGTTATTCAAGATTATTTGACATTTGCGAAGCCGGCCTTTGAATCGTACGAAGAGCTCAATGTAAAGAGCGAACTTAGGCAAATTATTAATATCCTTCAGCCATTAGCCAATCAAAATTCTGTTGAGATTATTACGGACTTTTCCGTAATAGGATTTATTAAAGGAGACCCGCAGAAGTTCCGGCAATGCTTTATTAATGTCATGAAAAATGCGGTAGAAGCTATGCCTAATGGCGGACAGCTTTACGTAACGACAGAATTCTCTCAAGACAATGTGACCATTTTCATTAAAGACACTGGGATGGGAATGACAAAAGAACAGCTTGATCGACTTGGAGAACCATTTTATTCTACAAAAGGCAAAAATGGCACAGGTCTTGGAATGATGGTCGTCTATAGCATTGTCAGAGCAATGAATGGGTCTTTATCGGTAGAAAGCGAAATAGGAGAAGGAACTGCCTTTCAATTTCAATTCCCCACCATCATGCCCTTCTTTCAGAAGTGAGAAAAAACGACAGCTAAAGGTCCCTGTCGTTTTTTAATTGTTTTTTTCTACTATTTTAAAATGCCAAAGGAAACTAGTAAAATCACCCTTTAGCCTCGGAATGGCAATGCCTGCATACATCAACTCATCCCCGCCGTAAATTCTCCCAGTGATCATATGCTGATAATATTTGTCTGGATTTAATCCTTTAAATGTAAGGAATTTTAATGGTTCATTTGGCTCTGCTAATACCTTGAAATATCCAACAACTGTTTCAGCCTGATCAATGGAAACAAATGACCAAGCGGTTTCATTTCCTTCAAACGGGCTATGCAAACGATAAAATTGGCCAAATTGTATGATATGGCGAATATCCTTATAGAAATCTACCTGTTCTTTGATTTGTTCCTTTTCCATACTGGTTAACTTTGTTAAATCAAGCTCATATCCAAAGTTACCCGACATCGCAACGTTTCCTCGTATCTCTAGTGAGGTCAGCCGATGCACCTGATGATTTGGTACTGCCGAAACATGTGCGCCCATTGTAATTGGCGGGTAAACGAGACTTGTTCCATATTGAATTTTCAAACGAGAAACTGCATCCGTGTTATCGCTTGTCCAGGTTTGCGGCATGTAATAAAGCATGCCTGGGTCAAAGCGTCCTCCGCCACCGGAACAGCTTTCAAATAAAATATCTGGAAACCTGGAGGTAATTTGTTCAAGAACATAATAAAGGCCGAGCATGTAGCGATGGGCTGTCTCCCTCTGTCTTTCTGCCGGTAATGCCGCCGAGCCAATTTCCGTCATATGCCGATTCATGTCCCATTTAACATAAGTAATAAAAGCATTGGATAAAATGATCGAAACGGCTTCAATAATATAATCACAAACTTCCTTTCTCGACAAATCCAGAACCAATTGATTTCGGCCTTCCGAACGATTTCGGTTTGGAACATGGATACACCAATCCGGATGTTTCCGATAAAGTTCACTATCAACTGAAACCATTTCCGGTTCAAACCATAAACCAAATTCCATTCCAATATGGCGGATTTGATTCGCAAGATTGGCCATTCCATTTGGCAGCTTCCGTTTATCGACGATCCAATCCCCAAGTGAGCTTTTATCATTATTCCGTTTCCCAAACCACCCATCGTCTAAAACAAATAATTCGATTCCGACCTCTTTGGCGGCTTTGGCAATTTGGATGATTTTATCGGAAGTAAACTTCATATAGGTTGCTTCCCAATTATTAATTAGGATGGGACGAAGCAGGTCGCGCCATATTCCACGGCATAATCGCGTTCGATAAAATTCATGGTATGTGTTGGAAAGCCCTCCAAGTCCTTCTGAGGAATAAACCATCACCACTTCTGGAGTCTGGAACGAACCTTCTCTCTCCAGCAGCCAGCTAAAATCAAAGGGGTTGATCCCCATTGAAACCCTTGCAGTATGAAATTGGTCTACTTCCACCTGGGCTAAAAAATTACCGCTGTATACCAGGTTAAACCCAAAGACTTCCCCATTGTTCTCATTGGCCTCTTTTCGCAGCAAAGCCAAAAAGGGATTCTGCTGATGACTGCTCGCCCCACGTCTGCTTTCAATTAATTGATTTCCAGGGACAATCCGGCGCCTGACGATATTTCGTTCATTAATATGGGCCCCATACAGTGTTAATAGATCAAAGTGATCATCGCGAAAATCGACATTCACACTTAGTGCCCGGAGAATTTTTAAAGGTTTTTCACCATGATTTATAAAGCGAACTGAACGAGTAATGACATTAAAACTATCAAAGATTGTATAGCTGAGAACAACGGATAGTCCAATTAGGCGGTCTTGCAAGATGATTTCCAGTGTATTGGCTTCGGCAGTCTTTTCAACATATGATGCTGGAAGACCCTCTAATTTTGGTTTTCCTTTTATGATGGTATGGCACAAATAGCGAAGGTCTGTCACAGTAGTTCCGTTTTCCAATTGAATTTGGTAGGCCGGTGTTCGAAAATCCGTATTTCCATATCCAGGATACTCCTGCGGCAAAGTATCTAATGAGAAAGTTCGATCTGATGGTTCAGGATTCGGCGAAAACCCACGATTAATAAAGGTCATTTCTTTGCAGCCATGATAATTATTTATTTTTCTACCCCAGTAAAGATGGGTAAGGTATCCATCTCTCGTTATTTGAAAACAATAGCTTGTCTCTTTCCCTTGTAAATGGAATACTTTTCGCTTCTCGTCAAAATGAATCCCCACAATCTAACCTCCAATTGTCATTGCTATTATCATGTATATTAATTAATCCCCATTTCATGAATAAAAACGGAGCGGCTTCCTTATGGAAACCACTCCGTTTTTTAAAGAAATTAAGATTCCAACAAAGGAATCCTGCCCTTATACTTTTCAATCAGTACTCTGTTATGCTCCACAGACCCATCAACATTACCGCTTTTAAAAATAGGTGGGATAAAGTGATGACCCAGCATAATATTAACTGCTTCGACCATGATTCCATTTGCAATGGTCATTCCAATAATAGTTGAACCTGAGCCAAAACTGATATTTAAGGATGGCTCATGCATAAGTGCATCACCAATCTGGATATGATTATCAATCGAGATGTCTGCCTGATTATACAAGTATTTTCCGCTTTTATGGCGGGACGGTTGACTCTTGGCATAGTCATGTGAAGTAATCGCAATGACAAGGGCTCCTTGTTTTTTTGCGATGTTGGCAACATCAATGGGAACCGGATTCCTGCCCGATGTTGAAACAACAAAGATTACGTCACCAGGCTGAATTTGGACATTCTCCATAAATTTTCCCGCTAAGTCATTGGTCTTTTCTAATTCTGATGACCGAACCGCACCATTATGAAGCATTAAATCTTCAATTAAAATAGGATTGATTGGCACTAAACCGCCAGCACGGTAAAACAGCTCCTCCGCCAGCATATGGGAATGGCCGCACCCGAAAACATGAACAAGCCCATTTCTTTGAATACAGTCTGCAACTTGTTCTGCAGCTTTTTTTATGCTGTCACTTTCATCCTTTTCTACTAAGTCCATTAAATCCTTTATTCTTTTAAAATAAAGTTCAAACAATCTTGATCTCCTACCGTTTCATTTGAATCATAAATTTATACCGGTCAGCCCGGTAAATCGATTTAACAAATTCAATCGGTGTCCCGTCCTGTAAATAGGTGTTTCTTTGAATGAGCATAACGGGAGAACCTATGGTGATGTTTAAATATTTCGCTTCAAGTTTATTTGCAATAGACGATTCAATAATCTGACTGGCATGATCAATTCGAAAGCCTAGTTCTCCTTCAATATATTTGTATAGAGATCTGTTTACGATTGGCTCAGTAAGTCCTTTAATCAGATTGGCTGAGATATAATTGGTTTCAATTGCCATTGGAATTTTATCTGCCAAGCGGATTCGCTTAATTTCATAAACCGGTCCATATTCTTGAATCGAAAGCTGATTGGCAATTTGATTTGTAGCAGGAATAATTTGAAAGTTAATTAATTGACTCCCTGCTTCCAACCCTCTTGCCTTCATATCTTCCGTGAAACTGGTCAAACCTTGGAGCGGCTGTTCAATTTTTCGATCGGAGACATACGTTCCTTTTCCTTGCAAGCGAAATAAATAACCGGCACTTACAAGCTGTGTGAAGGCTTGCCTGACTGTCATCCGGCTAATTTGGTATTTTTCCGCAAATTCTCTTTCCGCCGGCAAGGCATCTCCCGGTAATAGTTCGCCTTTTTCAATTAAATCTTTTATATGCTCTTCCAGCTGATAATAAATGGGAATGGGGGAATTTTTATCAATCATGCTACTCAATACTGCACCTTTCCAGTTAATCTAACTCTTTCCGGCAACCCCTGCTTTTAACTGTATATCCGTAAGTCTGCTACGGCCGCTTTATCTGCAATAATTGTAACATATGGATGATTTTTCAACACCGATGCCGGAAAATTTTCATCCACCCCTCCATTTAATAATCTAAACAATGCATCCTTCTTACTCTCCCCTGAAACCAGCAGAAGAATTTCTTTACTCTTCATAATCGTGGCAATTCCCATCGTAATGGCTCGTGCCGGCACATCTTTGATTTGATTAAAATACCGGGAATTCGCCTTTCTGGTCGAAGGGGTTAACTCAACAATATGGGTATTGGTGTGAAAGGATGTCCCAGGTTCATTGAAGCCGATATGCCCGTTTGCGCCAATTCCAAGTATCTGCAGATCAATTCCGCCATGCTTCGCAAGTAAGTCTTCATAACGAAAACATTCTTCTTCCAAATCCAAAGCTTCACCATTTGGAACATGGGTATGATTTTTATTAATATCAATATGATTGAATAGCTGCTCATTCATAAAATATCGGTAGCTGTTTTTATCCGTTCCTGACAGACCAATGTACTCATCCAAATTAAAGCTCGTTACTTTCTGATAGGAGGTTCCATTCATCTGATGGTCCGCAATAAGATTTTGATACGTTCCCACCGGTGTACCGCCAGTTGCCAGCCCCAAAGTAATATCGGGAACATTGATTACTTTATCAATGATATATTTTGAAGCTTCTTTACTCATTTGGGTATAATCATTAACTTCAATAATTTTCATAAGTTTATTCCTCCTTGGAAAAAGCAAGTGCTCCACGACAGTAAGTCCTATTAACGTTTAAATGTTCATCTAAAATGATAATATCCGCGTCTTTTCCCGCCGTAAGACTTCCCTTCCGATCGTACACATTCAATTGTTTTGCAGGATTTACGGAAGCCATAACAATCGCGTCCTCCAATGAACAACCAGTATAGGCAAGGAAGTTTTTCACTGCATCTCCAAGCCTTAATATACTCCCCGCAAGTGTCCCATCATCAAGAAACGCTTTTCCATCCTTTACATTTACTTTTTGTCCGCCAAGGTCATACTGACCATTTTTTAAGCATTTCGCCCGCATGGAGTCAGTGATTAATATTAACCCTTCTTTTCGCTTCAGTTTAAAAGCGAGTTCTATCATTTCCGGACGAACATGTACTCCATCGGCAATCATTTCCACTAGTAATTCATCTTTTAAAAAGGCAGCACCTACTACGCCTGGTTCTCGATGGTGCAAGCCTCTCATTTGATTAAAGAGATGGGTAACATGATTGGCACCAGCATGAATGGCCTCGGCAACCTCTTCATACTTGGCATCAGTATGCCCTATTGAGGCAACGATCCCATTGGCCTTTAAATAGCGAATCATTTCCAGACCACCAGATAATTCTGGTGCTAAAGTCACAACCTTAATATTCCCCTTCGAAAGCTCCTGCCATTTTTTAAATAAGGAAAGCTCTGGCTCAATCATATACTGAACAGGCTGTGCACCAGCTTTCTTAGGATTGACAAACGGTCCCTCTAAATGGATGCCAAGTATTTCAGCTTTCCCGTTGGAAGCTTGCTCTTCTATAAATTGACTAGCATTCATTAACGCCTTTTCAATTTCTTCTTTTGCCTGTGTCATCGTTGTCGCTAAAAAACTGGTTGTTCCTTCTTTAGGAAGGCTGGAAACCATCGTATCCAATGCAGATTTATCGGCATCCATCACATCGGCACCATTGACTCCATGGATATGAACATCAATAAAACCTGGGATTGCTTTATATTGCGGGGGAATTTCTATTATTTCATAATCATCATCATGAGTAAGTTCCCTTGCTGATCCGAGCTCCACAATTTTTTGATTTTTTATTTTAATAAAGCCATTTTGAATGATTCCATCTTCTGTATAAATTTGAAAACCCTTAAGTAAAATATGATTATCTACTATTGGCATCTCCATTACTCCTTTCGAGTCAAAGCTATTTTAGCATTTATGTTTTATAGTTGTCTATACCACCTCTTTTTATAAAAATTTATTAATAAAGTAAAAACCCTTATTTAATCAATAAATTCCCCTATTGGACATAATTAAAATAAATAAAAATAATAAAATTGGTATAGACATCTATAATTATCGAATGTTATGATTACCATGGATTAAGAAAAGCGCTTACACTTTTTTCAAAATAAATAGAAAAGGGAGAGGTCATTTATGTTGGGCTTTTTACAAAGAATCGGGAAAGCATTAATGCTTCCAATTGCGGTATTGCCTGCTGCGGGGCTGCTGCTTCGTTTTGGACAACCTGATTTATTAAATATTCCTTTCATCGCCAATGCTGGAAATGCTATATTTTCCAACCTGGCATTAATTTTCGCTATTGGCGTTGCCATGGGATTTGCCAAGGATAATAATGGTGCAGCCGCATTAGCCGGTGCAATTGGATATTTGGTCCTACAGCAAGGAACTATTGCGATTGATAAAAATATTAATATGGGAGTTCTTGGCGGAATTATCGCTGGTATTATCGCCGGATTATTATATAATCGTTTTCACAATGTCAAGCTTCCAGAATGGCTGGGGTTCTTTAGCGGAAGACGCTTTGTACCGATTATCACCTCATTATCAATGGTCATTTTGGCATTCATTTTTGGTTTTGTTTGGCCGCCTATTCAAGACGCCATTAACGGTCTTGGTAATTGGATCATTGGATTAGGAGCCGTGGGTGCCGGGATTTTTGGAGTATTAAATCGTTTATTAATTCCATTAGGTTTACACCATGTGTTAAATAGTTTGTTTTGGTTCCAGTTTGGAGAGTTTCATGGCAAAGCAGGAGATATTGCCCGGTTCTTTGCCGGAGATAAAACTGCTGGTACGTATATGACAGGATTCTTCCCAGTAATGATGTTTGGATTACCGGCTGCATGCTTCGCCATGATTGCAGCGGCTAAACCGGAAAAAAGAAAATCGGTTGCCGGTATGTTTATCGGTATTGCCTTAACTTCTTTTTTAACGGGAATTACCGAACCAATTGAATTTTCCTTTATGTTTATTGCCCCATTACTATATGGTGTCCATGCCGTATTAACCGGTTTATCGATGTTAGTGACCTCCCTTTTGGGAATTAAGGATGGGTTCACCTTTTCCGCAGGTGCCATCGATTATGCGTTGAACTTTAACATTGCCCAAAAGCCTTTATTATTACTACTGGTTGGTCTGGTCTACGCAGTGATTTATTTCATCGTTTTTTACTCATTGATTAAGGCCTTTAATATTAAAACCCCTGGCCGTGAGGATGATGATGAATCCATAGATATTGTGAAAGATGAAAAAACGGTGGGAAGCAGCAAGCACGAAGCAATGGCATATCACTTTATTCATGATATTGGCGGCAGAGAAAATATTACATCGATTGAAAATTGTACGACCCGTCTTCGTTTAAATGTAAAGGATATGGATAAAGTACAGGATTCAGCCCTTAAGGCGCATGGCGCAAAAGGAGTTATGAAATTAAATAAGAACAATCTGCAAATTGTCGTCGGAACGGAAGTGGAATTTGTCGCAGATGCGATGAAGAATATAGAACTGCGTCATGTTAATTTAGACAGCCTCGACGATCAAGCGAATCAATCAGATATTGGCAGCATGCTTCCATTAACTGAAAATGATTTTGTCATGCCTATTGAAGGGGAAATTATTCCTATTACCGATGTTCCTGATCAAGTGTTCTCTCAAAAAATGATGGGTGACGGTTTTGGCATCATTCCTTCAAGCGGTTCAGTCGTATCGCCGGTTGACGGGGAAATTATCAATATATTCCCGACTAAACATGCCATCGGTATTAAATCAAAACAAGGCTATGAAATATTGATCCATATCGGTTTAGATACGGTGAAATTAAAAGGAGAGGGCTTTACTGCTCTTGTTCATGAAGGTGAGCAGGTTAAAAAGGGACAAGCCATTATGACGTTTGACCATGACTTCATTAAGAGTTCTGCTCCTTCTACTGTCACTCCAGTAATCTTTACAAACTTAACAAAATTAAATGTAAAAAAACTTGGTCAAACAGAGCAGGGAAAAAGCGGAATTCTCTCCATTGAATAAAAAAAATACAGGTGCCTGGCACCTGTATTTTTTATGCATATAGTTTTGATTCTACTTCCTTTTGAAAAAAGCTCTTCATCGCATGGAACACATCGGCTTTTTGCTTGAGGATGTAATAACGGAAATGCTCATCTTTAATGTTCTTATAGGCAGACATTAAAGTGGAATGACGATTGTACTGATTAACCTCACCATAACCAAACATATTCGAAACCTTCATTAATTCTTCAACAAGCTTGACACATCGAGCGTTATCCGATGTTAAATTGTCACCGTCAGAAAAGTGGAATGGGTAAATGTTGAACTTTCGCGGATTGTATTTGTCCTCGATTAGCTCCAAGGCTTTACGGTATGCGGATGAACAAATGGTTCCACCACTTTCACCTTTTGAAAAGAAGTCTTCCTCAGTAACGACTTTTGCTTCCGTGTGGTGGGCGATAAACTCAATTTCCACCGTTTCATATTTCGTTCTTAAAAAGCGCGTCATCCAAAAGAAAAAGCTGCGGGCCATGTATTTTTCCCATATCCCCATACTACCGCTCGTATCCATCATCGCTAATACAACAGCTTTAGAATCAGGCTTTACGACCTCATTCCATGTTTTAAATTTCAAGTCATCCTTGTAAATAGGATGAAAAGACGGCTTTCCACTCATCGCATTTCGTTTAAAAGCAGACATCATCGTTCGTTTTTTATCAATATTCCCCATGAGCCCTGTTTTTCGAATATCATTAAATTCAATATTCTCAACCAAATTCTCTTCTTGCTCTTTCCTCTTTAAATTAGGCAGCTCTAATTGCTTAAATAATGCTTCCTCAAGCTCCATTAACGAAACTTCAGCTTCAAAATAGTCTTCACCAGCCTGGTCACCTGCGCCTTGACCCTTACCAGGGCCCTTCTGCGCACCAGAACCGTCACGTGCCACAACATCACCGACTTGGCTATCACCGTCACCTTGGCCCACGTGTTTGTTTTTGTCATAATTATAACGAATTTTATATTCGTCCAGCGATCGAATCGGAATTTTTACCACATCTCGACCATTTGACATAATAATGCTTTCTTCTGTGATTAAATCGGGAAGATTGTTTCGAATCGCCTCCTGGACTTTTTCCTGATGTCGCTGCTGGTCATCGTGGCCTTTACGGTGGAGGGACCAATCTTCTCTTGAAATCACATATTGATGGTTATTGTCAGACAAATGTAAACCCCTCCTTATAAAATTTTCAATTTGAACATGCACATATGGTTTCCCAAATCATAATATAACCCGAATGATAAAATGCAATAGAAAGATTGATTACTCTATCCTATGCAGAAACAGCAAATAATTTACAAATAATTTTGACAATTGGGGAATCGCCTAAGAAATTAGGACAAGTATTTTTTCTAGAAAAAAACAGACTGGCAGAAGTCTTTCTACCAGTCTCTCTCTACTATCTGTTTAATAAGCTTCCAACATACCGCAATAATTCATTGGCAGAGGTTGAATTATATCCGTGCTCATCAATAAGCCGGGCCACGACATCATTAATCTTCTTCAGCTGCTGTTCATCAGGTGTCTTCGATGAAGTTGTAATTTTAACCACATCTTTAAGATCCGCGAACAGTTTCTTTTGTATGGCTTCACGAAGGCGATCATGAGAATTGTAATCAAATCGCTTGCCTTTTCTTGCAAAGGCTGAAATTCTGATTAAAATCTCTTCCCTGAACGCTTTCTTCGCATTTTCAGAAATGCCGATTTGCTCCTCGATGGAACGCATAAGCTTTTCATCCGGATTAATTTCTTCACCAGTTAAGACGTCACGCAGCTTTGCTTTATTACAATAAGCTTCAACATTATCAAGATAATTATCCATTAATGTCTTGGCAGACTCTTCATAAGAATACACAAATGCTTTTTGGACCTCATTTTTTGCAATATTATCATATTCTTTCCGAGCTAGAGAAATATAGTTCATATAACGTTCACGCAGTTCTGTCGTAATAGATGGGTGCTGATCCAACCCGTCTTTTAATGACCGCAATACGTCCAATGCATTAATAGAAGGGACTTCCTTTCGAATAATCGTAGATGAAATTCGGTTAATGACATAACGTGGATCAATCCCGCTCATACCTTCATCATGATATTCCTTCTTAAGCTCCTCAATGTCAGCTGAATTAAAGCCTTCTACATTTTCTCCATCATATAACCGCATTTTCTTCACTAAGTCGATATCGCCCTTTTTCGGTTCCTTTAAACGAGTCAGAATCGTAAACATCGCTGCCACTCTCAGTGTATGCGGGGCAATGTGTACATCAGACACATCGCTTTCCCTTATCATCTTTTCATAAATCCGCTCTTCTTGTGAAACCTTTAAATTGTATGGAATCGGCATCACAATAATCCTGGAGTGAAGAGCTTCGTTCTTTTTATTTGAAATAAAGGATCGATATTCCGTTTCGTTTGTATGGGCGACGATCAGCTCATCCGCGCTGATTAACGCAAATCTGCCCGCTTTGAAATTTCCCTCTTGGGTTAATGATAGTAAATGCCACAGGAATTTCTCATCACATTTCAACATTTCCTGGAATTCCATCATTCCACGGTTTGCTTTATTAAGCTCTCCATCAAAACGATAGGCTCTTGGGTCAGATTCTGACCCGAACTCGGCGATGGTTGAAAAATCAATGCTTCCTGTCAAATCGGCAATATCCTGTGATTTTGGATCAGATGGGCTGAACGTACCGATCCCTGTTCGTTTATCCTCAGAGAAGAAGATTCTTTCCACTAAAACATCTTCAATTCTTCCTCCATATTCTTGCTCAAGGCGCATCATATTTAGTGGAGAAAGATTTCCTTCAATTCGAATTCCGTATTCTTCATAAAAATCAGATCTGAGATGATGCGGAATTAAGTGCAGCGGGTCTTCATGCATCGGACAGCCCTTTATGGCAAAAACAGAGCCCCTGTCCGTATGGGAATAACTTTCAAGTCCTCTTTTTAGCATGGTAACCAGCGTGGATTTCCCGCCGCTTACCGGGCCCATTAATAACAATATACGTTTTCTGACATCCAGCCTTTTGGCAGCTGGATGGAAATATTCTTCCACAAGCCGCTCCAATGCTTCCTCTAAGCCAAATAATTGATTGTTAAAGAAATTGTACTTCTTCGTCCCTTTTTCTTCTTCAATTCCTGCGTCTTTGATCATATTATATACGCGTGAATGTGCAGATTGTGCTACCCATGGCTTATCCTTTAACAACTCCAAGTAATCAGCAAACGACCCTTCCCAACGAAGTTTTTCCTCTTCTTCACGAAACATCTCGATTTTTTTTAAAATATCCATAAGGCCCTCCCCCTGTACTTTATCAGAGACGATTAATATACTCTATGCGCTTGATTCTTTGAACATGCGTAACCAAGACGTATTCGTGTCTATCTTTTTTGTTTTATCCTTAGGAATATTTACCTTTTCATTTTTTAAAGTTAGGATATAATAAAATTATATGTTCACTAATTTAAAAAATTAATGTGGGAGGAATACATAAACATGCACACATTTATCGTTATTTTGGTCATGATCGCCTTTTTAGCCGCCATCTTTACAGCTGGATATAACGACAAACCGGGCGCAAATAAATAAGCAAAAAAAGAGACCGATTCTGGCCTCTTTTCTTTTTATTTTAAATTAGGATAGTCCTGCTGCCGCAATGCTTCGTAGATTAAGATGGCTGCGGTATTGGACAGGTTTAAGGAGCGAATATTATCATTCATTGGGATTCTTAAGCTGACCTCTTTATTATTTTCAATAACATCCTTTGGAAGCCCCGTTGTTTCACGACCAAAAATAAAGTAGTACTCCTTATTTGGATCGCTATAATCAAAGGAAGAATGTGGCTTTTGGCCAAATTTGGTCAAATAAAAAAACTCGCCGCCGGCATTTTTTTCATAAAAATCATCTAAGGAATCGTAATAAACAATATTAACGAATTCCCAATAATCTAATCCAGCCCGCTTTAACATTTTATCATCAGTAGAAAATCCTAATGGACGGATTAAATGTAAAGTGGCACCTGTTCCTGCACAGGTTCTGGCAATATTCCCTGTATTTGATGGAATCTGTGGCTGATATAATACTACATGCACTGACACGTTTACTCACCTCATAAGCCATTATACCGACTCTGAGTATTGTCTACAAGAAATCAACCAATAATTGAAAAAAACTTATATTTGATATTTGGTGTATAAGCAGAAGAATCTTCATATGCCCAGTATCTTTTCCGGCTATTATACGTATGGGCATTTACTAATGGCATGCCATTAGCATCCTTGCCGGTGACCATCGTATTATGATTGAAGCGGCCATCTCCTTCAAAATCGTAACAAATGATATCACCCAATAGAAGTTGATCAGGACTGCTAACTTCTTTAGCCATTAATCCGCTCTTTGAATTAGCTAAGTATAATCTTAATGAATGTGCCATTGCCCAGCTATAGCTATAATTTTTATATTGCAGCCACCAGCCACTTCCACGCTTCGGAAATCCTCTCATTGGTGCCCCGCCTGATCTAAGGCATTGAGAAATGAAATTGGTACAATCATTTTGAAACTTAATATAGGATGGATTATAGCTATTCCACCACAGTTCCGCATATTGCACAGCTTTCAGTCGATTATATTCATAGTTCAAGCGCTCGGGATTTTCTTCTGAGAGGTCGGGTAGTGCTTCTTCTTGTTTGTCAAAAATATATGGATTGATTTCTTCATCCATTATCAGTACATTCTTATAGAACTTCCCTATTCTTTCTTCAACCTCTTCTTCTAAATAAAGGCTCCCTTTTTGCTTAATTAAGTATTGAAAATGGGTCTCGTATTTGATGGTTTGAAAATCGCCGTCGGTTGTTTCTTCGATTATTTTTCCAGCCGCTTTTACCTTTACGATTTCGGCAGACCGCTTCGCTAATGATTCCTTCTTTTTTTCAGCCTTAGAATAATAATCACTTTCATTTCTTGGGCTCCCAACAAACTGTTGAAGCCGTTTTTGAAATAAATCTTGGAGTAATTCTCGCATGGATTTCCCCCCTTTCCATTCATACATATGAAGGAAAAAGGAATTTAAAAGCAAAAAAAGAGCCAATTCGCTCTTTTATTGTTTATAATAATTAAGGCCTTTTTCAATTTCTTTTTGAACGGTTTCATCATTTTCCTGCCCTTTTGCCTCCAGCAAGGCAGCATAAGCATGGTCCCCGCCGATTTTTCCAAGAGCCCATGCCGCTGTTCCTTTCGTAACAGGGCTTGGTTCATTCTTCAATACTTCTATTAAATCAGGTACTACCGTATCGTCCTTAAAATGCGCAAGAGCAATGATGGCATTCCGCTGAATCGGCTTTTTCCCGCGCCATGCACCGGAAACATGTCCGAACTTGGCTTTAAATTCACGATTGCTCAATTTCAATATAGGGGTTAACAGAGGTTTCGCTACTTCCGGTTCAGGCTCAATCTCATCATGGAAATGAAACTCTTTTCCTTTATTAACCGGGCAAGCAGTTTGACAGGAATCACATCCATAAACACGATTGCCGATTTTTTCCCTAAATTCGTCAGGTATCAGATCCTTCGTTTGTGTTAAAAAGGAAATACAATGCTTGGCATTGATTTGTCCACCCTGAACCAAAGCACCTGTTGGGCAGGCATCAAGGCATTGCGTACAAGTACCGCATTGGTCCTCCATTGGTGTATCCGGCTCAAAGGGAAGACTCGTTATCATTTCCCCAATATAAACATAAGAGCCAAACTCAGGAGTAATAATCGCACAGTTTTTCCCGCTCCAGCCGATTCCTGCTCTCTGTGCAACAGCGCGGTCAGAAAGTTCACCTGTGTCTACCATGGATTTCAAGCGTGCGCCAGGAGCTTTTTCTAAAATAAAGGCTTCAAGCTTCTTCAATCGATCTCGAAGAACATGATGGTAATCCAATCCCCAAGAGGCTCGAGAAAAAATCCCTCTTCTTTCCCCTTTTTTGCTGACGACTCTAGTTTTCATTTTCGACGGATACGCAATCGCAATCGAGATGATTGATCTTGGTTCCTCCAGAAGCAAAGAAGGATTGGTGCGTTTCTCAATATCCGGCTCCTCAAAACCGGATTGATAGTCTAATTCCTGCTGCCGGATTAATCTATTTTTCAACTCACTAAAGGGATCGGCTGTAGTAAAACCAATTTTATCGATCCCAATTTCCTTACTGTACACAATGAGCTCTTCTTTTAGTTTTATAATATCCACAGGCGGCCTCCCCCTTCATTATTTATTTCATATCCTTTTATGATAAACTATTATTAACGTATTTTGGAGGTGAAAAGCTTGGAAATTACCCTTTCAGCAGCGCTTATCGAGCAGATTTCCAATTTTAAAGCAGGAATTATTGAATATAAAAATATCACGGTCGGAGACTCTCCCCAAATGGTAAAAGGACGGCTCCAGCTTTTCCAAGAGTCCATTTTTTTTGAATTAGAAAACAAGAACGTCACTGATTTACCGGGAATTCAGGAATGGCGCAAAGTGTTTAAAATGCTTGGAAAAGATCCAAACCGTTATCGCCCCTCAAACGAAGCACTAATTCGCAGGGTGCAAAAGCAAAATTACCTTAACCCCGTGCAAAGTGCTATCGATATCAATAATTTCTTCTCCTTACAATATCAAGTACCGATTGGCATTTATGACCTTGACCGGCTAACAGGACCGGTTGAAATCCGAATCGGCCGAAAAGGAGAAGAATATAATGGCTTAAATGGCCGGATTAATTCGTTGGAACATTTGATTATCGCTTGTGACCAACAAGGCCCATTTGGGAGCCCATTCGTGGATTCGGAACGATCACCCGTAACGGAAAAAACAACAAATGCTCTGCAAATCATTTACTTAAGGCCATCGATTGAGCAAGCATCTGCAGAAAAGCTTACCGAATCGTTATTGAATATGTTTGTCCAAGTACATGGTGGTGACGCATCGTTTCGCATTCTTGGATGCTCATAAGGCATCTTTTTTTCAGTAAAAAAAGAAAAACGCAATGCATCGTTCTCTATTGTAACGATACACTGCGTTAGTTATGTATGGAGCGGGTGATGGGAATCGAACCCACTACATCAGCTTGGAAGGCTGAGGTTTTACCAGTAAACTACACCCGCATGGTTAAATGAATAATAATTCATTTCATCTGACGTATATTATAATACATGGTTTGCTAAAATTCGTCAAGGAATTTTACGAAATTTGTCGAAATCCTCACTTGCTTTACCTAGGTGGGTTTACTCTCATCATTAATTTAGAGCTGGTTGATTTTCTTCCAGCTCTCCTTTATACCTTGTTATTTTATGTGAAAATTGATCCAGTTAAGAATGTCCGTCACCACTTCGGCCCTATTTATTTCATTCAATATTTCATGGCGGGCATCTTGATAAAATTTATAGGTTACATCTGTAATTCCAGCCTTTACAAAAGCCTGATAGGTTTTTATAACACCCTTTGTTTTACCTCCAACCGGGTCCTTGCTTCCAGAAATTAAGTAGATTGGAAGATTCAAAGGAATAGCGGCTATATTGGAAGGATGGTTGATAATTTCAAGACCTTCGAGGAGGTCATTGAAAAATCCGGAAGTAAAAACGGCTCCACAAAATGGGTCCTCGATATATTTATCTACTTCCGCTTCATCCCTGCTCAACCAATCAAATTCGGTACGATATGGACGAAACCCTTTATTATAACTGCCAAACGTTAATTTGTTCATCAACGGGCTTGATGTCTTTGCTCCTTTATTAATCATTTCACGCTTCGCAATGATTCTTCCCAGCTTCCCCATCCATCCAGGATCCCCACCTGTTCCTGAAAGAATAACACCCTTTAACACCTCCCCTGATAACTGAATATATCTTCTTGCTAAAAATGATCCCATACTATGACCAAAAAGAATGATGGGAACATCAGGGTTTTCCTTCTTAATAATCGTTGTCAACTGAATTAAGTCCTCTACTGCTTTCTCAAACCCTTGTTCAGCCGCAAAATAGCCCGGACTATTATTCAGTTCCCCCGTTCTTCCATGCCCCCGATGATCATTACCGTAAACATGGATTTTATGAAAAAACAGCTCATTAGCAAATGATTCGTATCTCTGAATATGCTCTGCCATACCGTGGGCGATTTGCACAATGGCACGCGGTGCTTCCTCCTTTTCTGATGCCCACTTACATGCATAAATTTCAGTAGAATCATTGGTTAAGAATGAAAACGAAGATAGAATGACCAGACCGACCACTCCTTTTAAAATCTAGCGATAGATTAAGGTAAGTGCATGGGCTATACATCTAATACAGTTTATTAAATTGAAGTTGGATATATTTCAGCTAAAATAAAATTTAAAGTGGTGCCTGTAAGAGTATCATTTCGGATTTTTACTTTATACTTGTCCCAAAAAAGACCGTCTTAAAAAAGAAACGGTCTAAAGGTTTTCTGAGTGTCAATTAATGCCCATAACGCTTCTTCAACATCATTTCCAGCTAATTAAGGGGATCCTAGTAGTATCGACGAGGTGAGCGGCTGCCAAAAGGGTGAACGTGTTCTAAATCAGCATGGCGGAAGCTAATCATTGGTACTGCATCTTCAAGTGAAAATCCATCGGATGAAAAACCGCCTGTTACACTGACTTGAATTAAATCACCAGGTTTTGTTACATCACCACTAATTGTAACTACCAAGATTTGTGGGTTTGATTGAGTAGCAGCGTCTTTAGTAGAATCGTCTGTTGAATCGTCTGTTGAATCAGCTTCTGTTGGAGGAGTGGATTGTTCGATTTTTTGAGAGAACATGACTGCTGAACTTGGTGCAAGTGTGATTGGAACGGATGGTAGAAGAGCTGTCATTTCTGAAGATGGAAAATTGGAGCCATTTGGGTCGGATACAATTAAAGCTTGATGGATCTCTACATATACTGTTAAAGCTGTTCTGCTAAGATTCGTAAGGGAAATAAATACATGGTTAATAGGATTTCCACTGCTCGTTTTATTTGGTACCAAAAACGGACCTGTTGTAAGTGAAGGCATCGAATTCACCTCCTTTCAAAATGTAATCTATCATTCCATATATTAAATGCAAAAAGTGTTCTATTTGATAGGGACAATTTATATAGTTAATCCGTACATTTTATGTGATTATTTGTAAAAATAATATATGAAGAAATCAAATTTACGGGATTTAAATCTTGTGAGCAATGATATTTCAGGCCATGAAACTTAATTTTGTTAACGATCTTTTGTGATTTTTATATGAAGAATTCTTCTAAGTTATCTATTCTTCTTTTTGAGCATTTTTTGCTAGCGTAGACTCCTTCCTTCTCTGATTTGTAGTCTGAAGCTTGTAGCCTAACACTGGCGACACTTTTGGTTGCTTTCTCTTCTGTATTGTCGCCAATAGGCTTCATAGGCGACAATATCGGCAACTTCTTCATTTTCTTTTCCAATTAAAAAGAAACTCTTTAACTACACATTCTGGTTCAATAACGAAAAAAGCACTCACAAACATTGATTTAACAACATTTGTGAGTGCTTTACAGCGTTTAAATTTAGTTTATCTAAATCTAAAGATACCGGTGGTCGGGGTCGAACCGACACTCCAGAGGAACACGATTTTGAGTCGTGCGCGTCTGCCAATTCCGCCACACCGGCGTAATAAAATTTTAAATAAATAATGCCGAGGACCGGAATCGAACCGGTACGGTAGTCACCTACCGCAGGATTTTAAGTCCTGTGCGCCTGCCAGTTCCGCCACCCCGGCGAAATCTAATTACCTGTTCTAATCCAAAACCCAACATTTATTTAATTGGAGGCGGCAACCGGATTCGAACCGGTGGTAAAGGTTTTGCAGACCTCTGCCTTACCACTTGGCTATGCCGCCGTATTTTATGGAGCGGAAGACGGGATTCGAACCCGCGACCCCCACCTTGGCAAGGTGGTGTTCTACCACTGAACTACTTCCGCAAATTGGCTGGGCTAGCTGGATTTGAACCAACGCATGTCGCAGTCAAAGTGCGATGCCTTACCGCTTGGCTATAGCCCAATAATAATACAATTTATTGAAATATTCAATACTTTTAATGGGGCGACTGATGGGAATCGAACCCACGAATGTCGGAACCACAATCCGATGCGTTAACCACTTCGCCACAATCGCCACAATAAAATCAATTGGCAGGGGTAGTAGGAATCGAACCCACACCAAAGGTTTTGGAGACCTTCGTTCTACCTTTAAACTATACCCCTATGTTATGAAAAGTTATTTTCACTTGTGCGAAAAAAATTTGGTGGAGGGGGACGGATTCGAACCGCCGAACCCCGAGGGAGCGGATTTACAGTCCGCCGCGTTTAGCCACTTCGCTACCCCTCCACATAATATTAACTGAATTTGTCAGCTTAAGGTGCCGACGAGAGGAATCGAACCCCCAACCTACTGATTACGATTCAGTTGCTCTACCAATTGAGCTACATCGGCGTATCTTTTAATCTAAATGGTGGCTCAGGACGGAATCGAACCGCCGACACAAGGATTTTCAGTCCTTTGCTCTACCGACTGAGCTACTGAGCCAACATATGGCGGTCTGGACGGGACTCGAACCCGCGACCTCCTGCGTGACAGGCAGGCATTCTAACCAACTGAACTACCAGACCGAATTGCGGGGACAGGATTTGAACCTGCGACCTTCGGGTTATGAGCCCGACGAGCTACCGGACTGCTCCACCCCGCGACAATATTATGGTGGAGGATGACGGGATCGAACCGCCGACCCTCTGCTTGTAAGGCAGATGCTCTCCCAGCTGAGCTAATCCTCCATTATAATGAAAGTTATTTTCCCTGACGCGAAAAAACTTTGGTGACCCCTACGGGATTCGAACCCGTGTTACCGCCGTGAAAGGGCGGTGTCTTAACCGCTTGACCAAGGGGCCAAAAATAAAAGTATTATGGCGGAGAGCAAGGGATTTGAACCCTTGAGACAGGGTTACCCGCCTACACGATTTCCAATCGTGCTCCTTCGGCCACTCGGACAGCTCTCCATAATAATGGCTCCGCAGGTAGGACTCGAACCTACGACCGATCGGTTAACAGCCGATAGCTCTACCACTGAGCTACTGCGGAATAATGATATAACAGCCTGGCAACGTCCTACTCTCACAGGGGGACAGCCCCCAACTACCATCGGCGCTGAGAAGCTTAACTTCCGTGTTCGGGATGGGAACGGGTGTGACCTTCTCGCCATTATTACCAGACTATTTATCAGACACTATTTTATTATAATGTCTTTTTAGATTTTTTCAAGAGGAAATTTATAAAAATTTCATTCCCTCAAAACTAGATAATGCAGAAGAAGTTTTCGTAAAAATGAGGTAATCTTAAAATTGGTTAAGTCCTCGATCGATTAGTATCAGTCAGCTCCACATGTTGCCACGCTTCCACCTCTGACCTATCAACCTGATCATCTTTCAGGGATCTTACTAGCTTGACGCTATGGGAAATCTCATCTTGAGGGGGGCTTCATGCTTAGATGCTTTCAGCACTTATCCCGTCCGCACATAGCTACCCAGCGATGCCTTTGGCAAGACAACTGGTACACCAGCGGTGCGTCCATCCCGGTCCTCTCGTACTAAGGACAGCTCCTCTCAAATTTCCTGCGCCCACGACGGATAGGGACCGAACTGTCTCACGACGTTCTGAACCCAGCTCGCGTACCGCTTTAATGGGCGAACAGCCCAACCCTTGGGACCGACTACAGCCCCAGGATGCGATGAGCCGACATCGAGGTGCCAAACCTCCCCGTCGATGTGGACTCTTGGGGGAGATAAGCCTGTTATCCCCAGGGTAGCTTTTATCCGTTGAGCGATGGCCCTTCCATGCGGAACCACCGGATCACTAAGCCCGACTTTCGTCCCTGCTCGACTTGTAGGTCTCGCAGTCAAGCTCCCTTATGCCTTTACACTCTGCGAATGATTTCCAACCATTCTGAGGGAACCTTTGGGCGCCTCCGTTACTCTTTAGGAGGCGACCGCCCCAGTCAAACTGCCCACCTGACACTGTCTCCCACCCCGATGAGGGGTGCGGGTTAGAATTTCAATACAGCCAGGGTAGTATCCCACCGACGCCTCCACCGAAGCTGGCGCTCCGGTTTCTCAGGCTCCTACCTATCCTGTACAAGCTGTACCAAAATTCAATATCAGGCTACAGTAAAGCTCCATGGGGTCTTTCCGTCCTGTCGCGGGTAACCTGCATCTTCACAGGTACTATAATTTCACCGAGTCTCTCGTTGAGACAGTGCCCAGATCGTTACGCCTTTCGTGCGGGTCGGAACTTACCCGACAAGGAATTTCGCTACCTTAGGACCGTTATAGTTACGGCCGCCGTTTACTGGGGCTTCGATTCAGAGCTTCGCTTGCGCTAACCCCTCCTCTTAACCTTCCAGCACCGGGCAGGCGTCAGCCCCTATACTTCGCCTTGCGGCTTCGCAGAGACCTGTGTTTTTGCTAAACAGTCGCCTGGGCCTATTCACTGCGGCTCATCGAGGCTATTCACCTCAATGAGCACCCCTTCTCCCGAAGTTACGGGGTCATTTTGCCGAGTTCCTTAACGAGAGTTCTCTCGCTCACCTTAGGATTCTCTCCTCGCCTACCTGTGTCGGTTTGCGGTACGGGCACCTTTTATCTCGCTAGAGGCTTTTCTTGGCAGTGTGGAATCAGGAACTTCGGTACTATATTTCCCTCGGCATCACAGCTCAGCCTTCACGGTGAACGGATTTTCCTATTCACCAGCCTAACTGCTTACACGCACATATCCAGCAGTGCGCTTACCCTATCCTCCTGCGTCCCCCCGTTGCTCAAACGATAAAGAGGTGGTACAGGAATATCAACCTGTTGTCCATCGCCTACGCCTTTCGGCCTCGGCTTAGGTCCCGACTAACCCTGAGCGGACGAGCCTTCCTCAGGAAACCTTAGGCATTCGGTGGATGAGATTCTCACTCATCTTTCGCTACTCATACCGGCATTCTCACTTCTAAGCGCTCCACCAGTCCTTACAGTCTGGCTTCAACGCCCTTAGAACGCTCTCCTACCACTGACACCTAATGGTGTCAATCCACAGCTTCGGTGATACGTTTAGCCCCGGTACATTTTCGGCGCAGAGTCACTCGACCAGTGAGCTATTACGCACTCTTTA
>NZ_AP041611.1:222500-762500 GCF_055395235.1 Neobacillus sp. Fa239 | reverse complement strand
GCGGAAGATTCCCTACTGCTGCCTCCCGTAGGAGTCTGGGCCGTGTCTCAGTCCCAGTGTGGCCGATCACCCTCTCAGGTCGGCTACGCATCGTCGCCTTGGTGAGCCGTTACCTCACCAACTAGCTAATGCGCCGCGGGCCCATCTGTAAGTGACAGCCGAAACCGTCTTTCAACTTTTCCTCATGAGAGGAAAAGGATTATCCGGTATTAGCACCGGTTTCCCGGTGTTATCCCAGTCTTACAGGCAGGTTGCCCACGTGTTACTCACCCGTCCGCCGCTAACCAACGGGAGCAAGCTCCCATTGATTCGCTCGACTTGCATGTATTAGGCACGCCGCCAGCGTTCGTCCTGAGCCAGGATCAAACTCTCCAAGAAAGTTGATTAGCTCAAAAATGTTACGTTGGCTCCGTTTCAAAAAGAAACGAATTTTATTGTTTGTTTACACGTCTTGTTTGTTTAGTTTTCAAAGATCAATTTCACACAATCGCCAGAAGCGACTTTCTTAATATATCACAAATCACTTTGTGATGTCAACAACATTTTTTAACCGTCACTTCAGAAGAAACTTTATCAGTTCGTTCCGCAGCGACGGTTATAAATATACCAAGTATTTTTCGAAAGGTCAATACTCTTTTTGTTTTTTTACGATAATTTTTTATTTGCCCGATAACATCGATGAAAGATCCCAGGACCTTTCGTTTCTACATTAACAACTTCAACTAAATGTTTTTCAATTAAATATTCAAGCATAACTGCCATGTCTACCGAATAAGGTTTTAATTCTTTTTCATTCATAATTTCATTGAATGACCAGTGCTCCTTTTCAGAAAGGATATCCAACAGATGCACGGTACCTAATTTGGTTCTGGAATGAATCATGAATTCACTGGCTAGAAAAAGCAATTCCAGTCTTTTTTCAAGTGTTTCTTCGCTATTTACAAGTTCTTCATACAGCTTAAAAATTTCGGGTTCAATAAGTTTAACCTGATGCCAGACTGTTAGTTCTGGATGAAGGCCATTTTCAATTACCGCCAATCTTGCGAGATGGTGCAAGGAATGGACAACGTGGTTATAGGCATCCAAATATAAGTGGCTTTCAAAGAGTGCTTTTCCATCAACATAACGGCGAATTAATTTCGCAAATTCCAGACCCATTTTAATTTTCCGCCCGTAAAACGGAAAATCCCTAAGTTCTTTTTTCAAATTCGCCACATATTCGTTACGATCAAAAAGAATTTTTGCGTCGTCGATCCATTCGTATATTTTTCGATTTGTCCCCAGCAAAATCCAATCATTCAGCTTTTCCTCAGCAATGATATGCATGGCAGCTTTTTTATCGCCATATGAGTAATGCTTTATTAATATTGGTTTCTCAGCTTCTTTAACGATTATCAAAAGTATTTCATCAAATGAGTCTGTTGTATGTCGTGATTTTTGCCTTTTTTCAACCATCAAAACTCCGAGCGTATTCGATTGGCTAGCTCTTTCTTGATAAATTGGCCGAAGAATGTCTTCCATTCATCATTCCTCCATTATTTTCGATAGCATATAATGTTCGACAGAAAATAAAAATCTCCTTCTAAATGTCTAGACAAATTTCGACACATTGCTTTGCAAGAGTTTTTTCTCTCCACTTAAATATGGTATAGTCTTCTCTAGGAGGGAGAATCGTGGCAAAATATACAAGTAAAATTAATAAAATAAGAACCTTTGCACTTGCGTTAATTTTTGTGGGTTTCATCGTTATGTATGGTGGTATTTATTTTCGATCCTCACCACTTATTATGACCATCTTTATGATTTTCGGTCTAATTTTTATTATCGCTAGTACTGTCGTTTATTTTTGGATAGGAATGTTGTCCACTAAAGCGGTCCAGGTCAAATGTCCAAGCTGCGGCAAACCGACAAAAATGCTTGGAAAAGTGGATATGTGCATGCACTGTCGCGAGCCTTTAACCCTCGACCAACATCTCGAAGGAAAAGAATTCGATGAGTCCTATAATAAGAAATCAGGAAAATAGAGAAAGAGGATGACCCATTTTTGTGGCATCCTCTTTTTTCATAGAACTTTTTTAAATTAATGTTGTTTATTTTCTACTCTCATCAAACCATATTTGATTTTGATTATTGACTAGGTTTAATCAAGAAGACTTGACTCCCTTATGTTCTTTAGAGCCTTCTTCACGGACACTTCGCTCTCTTTTTTTGACCCCAACTGTCCTCGAGCGCCCTCTTCACGGACATTTCGCTCTCTTTTTTGACCCCAACTGTCCTCGAGCGCCTTCTTCACGGACACTTCACTCTATTTTTTGACCCTAACTGTCCTCGAGCGCCTTCTTCACGGACACTTCACTCTCTTTTTTTGACCCCTACTGTCCTCGAGCGCCTTCTTCACGGACACTTCGCTCTCTTTTTTGGCTCCAACTGTCCTCGAGCGCTTTCTTCACGGACACTCCACTCTATTTTTTGACCCCCACTGTCCTCGAGCGCTTTCGTCAAGGACACTTCGCTCTCTTTTTTGACCCCTACTGTCCTCGAGCGCCTTCTTCACGGACACTTCGCTCTCTTTTTTTCCTTTGGAAGCCCCACCAATAAAAAAAGAACTAATTCTCCCACGAATCAGCTCTTTCCTTACTTAATGAACTTCTTTACTTGTGCATTCTGGGCAGGATCCGTAGATTTCCATTCGGTGATTATCAATCTTAAAGCCCGTTACATGCGAAGCCAGGTGTTCCACTTCATCCAAACCGGGATAATGAAAATCGACAATTCTTCCGCACTTCTCACAAATGACATGGTAATGATGTGTTGTGACAAAATCAAAGCGGCTTGAAGCATCACCATAGGTTAATTCTTTTACAAGACCCACCTCACGAAATACTCGTAAATTATTGTAAACCGTAGCCACACTCATATTAGGGAATTTACCTTCAAGGGCCTTGTAAATTTCATCTGCAGTAGGATGTGACATTGAATTTATTAAATATTCAAGTATCGCATGACGTTGAGGAGTAATACGCACTCCTGTTTCCTTTAAGGTATCCAACGCTTCTTTTAAGTGATTCATCGCCATGCACCTCTTTTCTAAAAAATATTCTTACATTATAATTGTTATAATTAGTTTACTAACATAATAACACTTTTGTCAATATTGATATCTCATTAATCCTGATGTTTTTATCACTATTCGTGTAATGTTTGCTCTTTTTCACCTAACTGATGATTCACATACCTTGCTGTAACAAACAATAAATCCGAGAGCCTATTTAAGTAAGCTAATACCAATGGGTTGACATCTTCCCCAATAGTTACAGCTATCCTCTCCGCTCTTCTTGCCGTTGTCCTGGCAACATGAAAGGCTGCCCCTGACGGATGCCCCCCCGGAAGAATAAAATTTGTCAGAGCGGGGAGATCTGTGGACCATTCATCAATTTGGTTTTCCATTTCTTCTATATCAGCAGGTTTAAGTGACCACTTAACTTCTTTTCCTTTTGGGGTTGCGAGTTCAGCACCGACATGAAAAAGATTTGTTTGTATTTTATGAAAAAACTGCTTAAATATTTCTAATCCTTGAAAACTTTCACCATTTAAATGGCTTAACGCAAGACCAATCATCGAATTCGTTTCATCACATGTTCCGTACGCTTCAACACGCACATCATTTTTCGCCACTCTTTGTCCGTAAATAAGAGATGTTGTCCCCTTATCACCTGTTTTTGTATAGATTTTCACGATCAATACCCCCTTGTTTTTACTTCATCATAACACCTATAGAAATATTAGAAAATAAAAAAAGGGCCCGTGTTGGACCCGAAAGTTTTAATCTGAGGAGGTATGCCCTAATAAAATGATATTCAATCATTGTTTAATTGCATTGGACAAAAGCCTCTAATCAAGAAAATAGGCAGGTAAAAAGCGAAATTACTGAAGGTGCTCACGTATGTATGTCAACGCCTCTTCTACATGCCCCTTTACTTGAACCTTTCTCCATTCTTTAGCCAATTTACCTTCCTTATCCAGAATAAAGGTAGATCTTTCAATCCCCATGTATTCTTTGCCAAAGTTTTTCTTTAACTTCCAAACATCAAAGGCTTCGGCCACTTGATGTTCCACATCAGCCAGCAGCAAAAATGGCAATCCATATTTTTCAGCAAATTTTTGATGACGGTCCACCGGGTCAGGACTCACTCCTAAAATAACGGCGTTTACATCATGAAAATCTTGAATGCGGTCTCGAAAATCACATGCTTCAGTGGTACACCCAGGAGTCATATCTTTTGGATAAAAATAAAGCACGACATTCGTCCCGCGGAAATCTGATAACTTTACTTGTTCACCGTTGCTTGCTTCAAGATTAAAATCTGGTGCTGCTGTACCTAATTCAACTGTCATGTTTATCCTCCTCTTCGGAAAATTATTCTATATTTATAGACTAGCCAATCTTTTTAAACATTGCAAATAAACGACTTATTTTTCCTGTCCAAAAAAGGCACGTGCGACAAAGGCAGCCGGCACCGTATAGCCAATTAAGGCCTCCGTCACAGCTACAATTCTACCGAAACCTACGGGAATCACGTCACCGTTGCCGACTGAAAATAACGTCATCGCACTAAAATAAAAACTGGTTTCAAACATATTATAAAGGCTTCCATGATTCATTTCCTTCAGCAAGGAAATCCCTTTCAGTTCAAACAGCATATAGATCAGCCCATAACCAATGATAACCGTTAAATAAATACAACCTAAAAATAGGAAATTTTCCACGGATACCATTTTTCCTCTTAGTGTGTTGGGAATAAATAGCGTTTTTAAACTCATAAAAATGCAAAATACCACAATGGGCAGCAAGAAATAGAACACTTTAGTCACCTCGATAGAAAACAGGAGTTATTCTATTTCTATGCAGGCTTGGACATTAATTTCCCGCCCCGCGATATTTTTTTACACCTTGATTCCATAAGAAGATGGAAAGGGCAAAGAAAACGATCCCCATGGCCGGCGTTAAAAATGCGTATCCATACCACTCTTTTTTTCTAAGAAAAAACGATGCCGGATAAACACCCACAAAAGCAAACGGCAGTATCCATGTTAAACAAAAACGGATAGCTTTATTATAAATGTCGACAGGATAACGTCCATAATTGCTGATATTGTACATCATAGGCATGAGTGAAGTTCTTGCATCCGCCCAGAAGCTTATGCAGGCTATCATAATAAACACGCCCCCGTACACCAAGGCCCCTCCAATCACAAAAATGAAAAACAGGAGAGGATCATACCATTTCACTTCCAGCCCGAGGCGAATGCCAGAATATAACATGACTGCAAGTCCGGTAATGGCCCCTAATAACGATTCGAGTTCAAGCCGCTCCAAAATAATTTGAAAGAGACTATGGATGGGTCTTGTTAAGATTCGATCCAATTCCCCTTTTACAATATAGCGCTCATTAAAATCCCAAATGTTAAAAAAGGCAGAAAACAGCGCGAAAGGAACGAGGAAAAAACCGTAGATAAAGATAATTTCATCCCTGCTCCAGCCATTAAGCAAGCTTGTGTGGCCAAAGACAACTAAAATAAAAATCAAATTAATCGCCTGTGACATTAAATCCGAGAAAAACTCAACAAACAAATCAGCTCTGTACTGTAATCTCGTTTTTAAATATTGGGAAAGATATTGAAAAAACATCGATATATAAAACATTGCTTACCCCCCTTGAATGATCATCTGCTTCTTCGCTATATACCAAAGAACTTGGATCGGAAAAATTATGATAATCACCCAGATGAACTGCTGATAAATAGCATCCATTGCTTGCTGGTGTGAAAATCCCTTCGTAAATATCATGCTTGGTATATAGCTGATTCCTTGAAACGGGAGGTATTTCATCACATTTTGTGCCCAGCCGGGAAAAAAGCTGATCGGCAGCAGCAGTCCGGAAAATAAATCGATTACCACACGCTTTGCCCGGATAAGCCCTGCGTTATTATATAAGAAGAAAGTCGTTATTCCTGTTAATAGATTCAACTCGGTATTGATAAAAAAGCTTAAGAGGGTTGAAACGGCAAATAAACCCCAAACACTTAGATCCCAAGTGAATTTTATCGGAAAAATGAACGAGACAATAACTATGCCCGGAACGGAGAAGAAGAGAAGCCTAAAAGTCCCTTCCCCCAGCCCTTGCATCACCTTCATACCCAGATAACTATAAGGACGGATTAATTCAATCGCGACTTTTCCTTCCATAATCTCAAGAGCCATTTCCCGATCGAGATTGTTAAAATAAAAGGCACGTGCCATCCAGGAAATCGCCACATAGGTGGTCATTTGAAGAACGGAAAGTCCCACGATGTGCTGTTTTTCCCCGTAAATGGCCGACCATAAAAAATAATAGGCACCAATATTGATGCTATAAATGACAATGCCTGTATAATAGTCAGAGCGATAGGCAAGCATCATTAAAAATCGGATCCGAACCATTTCAAGATATTTGTCCAATTTTATTGCCCCCCTTCCACCTTCACATTCCCTTTTTCGTAAATATTCCGGATGATTTCTTCTGTTGAGGTTTCATTTATTCTAATGTCTTTAATTTTAAATGCTGCCACAACCTTGGCAATCACCTGGGAGATCACTTCATCATTATCCTCCAAATTTGCAATAAAAACGGAATCCTTTTCGTCCATATCCCATTTCACAGGCATTCCTGCCGTGATGTCTCGAATCCTTCTGATTCCTACATGCTCGAGAAATTCGAACTGCAGTTCCTTCCCTTCTCCCCAATTCTCCTTTAAGCTTCTGAGCGCACCGTCATAAATAATTTTTCCTTCATCAAGCATAATCACCCGCTCGCACAATGCTTCAATATCTGATAAATCATGGGTCGTTAAAAGGATGGTCGTGTTATATTTCTCATTAATTTCTTTTAAAAACTCCCGGATTTTCAATTTCACCAATACATCCAACCCAATCGTTGGTTCATCTAAAAATAATAGCGGCGGATTATGAATCAACGCCGCTGCCAATTCACATCTCATTCGTTGACCAAGCGATAATTTGCGGACAGGCTTATCCAAAAGCGGATCGATGTCCAAGGTCTTAATCACATGATCCATATGCTCGTTATAATGGGCATCTGATACTTTATAGACTTTTTTCAATAACCGGAAAGATTCCTGGACCGCAATATCCCACCATAATTGCGAGCGCTGACCAAATACCACCCCGATGGTTTGCACAAATCGTTCCCGCTCCTTATGCGGATTCATCCCATTTACCATGATGTTTCCTGATGTCGGAGTTAAGATACCGGTCAACATTTTGATCGTAGTCGACTTGCCGGCGCCATTTTCGCCAATATAACCGACCATTTCCCCCTGTTTAACCTCAATATTGATATCATTAACAGCAGGCACCACTTTATAATTTCTTGTAAGGAGGTCGCGAAACGCCCCCTTTAAACCAGTTCGGCTTGAATAAGATTTAAACTCTTTGCGAAGATTTTTCACTTCTATTACATTTGTCATCTTTTTTCCTCCTGATGCATTGCCCTAATTTGTTAGTTTAGCCAAATTAGCGGTCTAACACAACAATCTGGTACCTTCTAGCAAATTTTCAAAAAGTTAAAACAGCGTTCATTCCTAAAAAAGCGTGCTAAAATAATGAAGAATCCATTTAAAGGAGGAAAAATCATGCAATTCATTCAATCGGAACGATTACATAATGAGGCACTTGAACATATAGTAGGGGGAGTGAATAGCCCATCGCGTTCCTATAAAGCGGTTGGCGGAGGCGCTCCTGTCGTTATGGAGCGGGGACAGGGGGCCTATTTTTGGGATGTCGACGGCAACCAGTATATCGATTATCTTGCGGCCTATGGCCCGATTATTACTGGTCATGCCCATCCGCATATTACGGAAGCCATCAAACGTGCAGCTGAAGCAGGAGTTCTATACGGAACACCGACTCCACATGAAGTTAAATTTGCAAAAATGCTGAAGGAAGCGATTCCTTCATTGGATAAAGTCCGGTTCGTTAATTCCGGAACGGAAGCCGTCATGACCACCATTCGAGTTGCCCGCGCTTATACCGGACGTGATAAAATTATCAAGTTTGCCGGCTGCTATCATGGACACTCTGACCTTGTTCTTGTTGCTGCCGGTTCCGGGCCATCCACACTCGGTACCCCGGATTCTGCAGGAGTGCCAAAGAGTATCGCGCAGGAAGTCATCACGGTTCCTTTTAATGATATAGAGCCTTTTAAAGAAGCTTTGGAAAAATGGGGAGATCAGATTGCAGCCGTCCTCGTAGAACCGATTGTTGGGAATTTTGGGATCGTGGAACCAAAACCAGGATTCCTGCAGCAGGTCAATGACCTGACACATGCGGCTGGAGCTCTTGTCATCTATGATGAAGTTATAACAGCCTTCCGATTTATGTATGGTGGTGCCCAGGATTTATTAGGAATTCAACCTGATTTAACCGCACTAGGAAAAATTATCGGAGGCGGTCTGCCAATTGGTGCGTATGGAGGCCGTAAAGAAATTATGGAAACCGTAGCACCGCTCGGCCCTGCCTATCAAGCAGGAACCATGGCGGGTAATCCCGCTTCCATTCTATCTGGAATAGCCTGTCTCGAAGTATTAAAACAAGATGGTGTTTATGAGTACTTAGACCAATTAGGAATCATGCTTGAAGAAGGAATACTAGCGGCTGCAAAAGAACATGACATTGCGATCACGATTAATCGCCTAAAAGGCGCCTTAACGGTTTATTTTACAAATGAAAAAATTGAAAACTATGAGCAGGCCGAAAAAACGGATGGCGAAACTTTTGCTAAATTCTTCAAACTTATGCTGCACCAAGGAATTAACCTGGCTCCTTCTAAATATGAAGCCTGGTTCCTGACGATTGCCCACACAAAAGAAGATGTTGAGGCGACACTCCATGCTGTTAACAATGCATTTTCTTCACTAAGAGACGAATAATTATTCATTTTTTATACAATAAAAGGGAGTGTTCGAAACTCCCTTTTATGTTTACCGCCCTCATGAAAACGCTTGCATTAAAACATTTGTTTATACATCCTTCGTTTTTATCAGCCAAATTCCCTATCCAATTTTCTGCATATTTATTTGATTTCTGAAAATTCATATGATACTATAAATTTATTATTTTATTTTTATCCTTTAACTAATTGCCTCAATAAAGTTTCAAACCACACATGAGATTTTCTCAATTTATTAATTTAATAGGAGGTGAAGCGGCTTTAGAGGATTACCCGATGAAGCCCAAACGTAATGACACAAAATTGGACCCCTTCCCTTTTTAAAGATTTCCATAAAGATGAGCATGATGCATGCGGAATAGTTGCTTGCCTAGAAAAGAACAAGCAGCCTACCAGAGAAAATATCTTTAATTGTATTAATGCCCTCGTCACGATGAATCATCGCGCCGGATTTATTAATGGTGAAGGTGATGGCGTAGGAATTCATACAGACATCCCTATCAATCTATGGAAAGAAAAGCTTCAGGCAGCAGGAGTGGACCCAACACTTGCCGAGAAAGAAGAATTTGCTGTTGGCCATGTTTTTATCAGCCAAAATGAAAACTGGGATACCACAAAAAAGGAATTAGTCAAAAAGCTTGAAAACTATCAATTAGAGCTGATTTTTGAAACGGATCAAGTAACGGATTCATCCGCACTTGGACCGATTGCCATTCAAGAAAACCCTGTTTTCTGGCAGTTTGCCTGCCTATCAAGTGAAAAAGGTCAAAATCTAACGAAAACTCTTTTTGAAGCACTGCTCGATTTTGAGAAAAATGAACATGTTCATGTGGCATCTCTAAGCCAAAATCACGTGGTTTATAAAGTTATGGGGGCTGGTGACATTCTTCCGCGATACTATCACGACCTAGCAAATCCAATTGTCGCATCCACAATGACACTGGGACACAATCGCTATTCAACCAATACCCTTTCGAGCTTTTTCAGAGTTCAGCCCTTTAGTGTACTAGGTCATAATGGAGAAATTAATACAATTGCGAAGCTGCGTGATGAAGCAAAAATGATTGGAGTTCCTCTCGTAAAAGATGGCAGTGACTCTCAGGATTTAAGCAGGACGATGGAGACTTTAATTTGCCGTGAAGGTTTTTCCTTATTTGAAGCTATCGATCTATTATTCCCGCCAATTATCAATGAAATAAAGGCTTATTCGGAAGAGCTGCAAGATCTATATACTTATCTTCGCGAAGCATGGGGACATTTTGCTCAAGGCCCTGCAGGGATCATTTCTCGTTACGGGGATGAGGCAGCATTCAGCGTCGATGCTCTGGGACTGCGCCCTCTTTGGATGCTTGAAACGATTAGCTCCTATCTATTTTCATCAGAACCGGGAATTATTCCATCAAGTGAATATGTAAATGATCCGAAGCCATTAGCACCTGGCGAAAAGGTTGGGTTTAAATGGAATGGAGACGTGTTGGATGTTTACGAACAGGGTCATTTCCAATCAGAAGTGTTGAACCGTTATTCCGGACGTTTAAATCTTGATGGCGCAAGGTACCGATTACAAACTCCTAAACTAAATAAAACGGTCTCGATGAATTACCCGGACAAAATTCATAATGGACAATATAAAGCTTTCGGATGGGAACGCGATCACATCCAATTAATTGAACAAATGGCCGAAAAAGGTGTTGAACCTATTCGCTCGCTAGGACACGATGCTCCTCTTGCAGCCCTTAATCCTGAGCGAAAAAATCTTGCCGATTACTTTAAGGAAAGTGTTGCAGTTGTCACGAACCCTGCGATCGACCGCGACCGTGAAACCGAGCATTTTTCCACTCGTGTCATCGTCGGGAAGCGCCCATCATTATTTGCAACAGAAAAAACGATTTCTGTTCTGGAGCTTACGACCCCTTTACTGTTAGAAGGAAAAGCCGGCTATAGCTGTTCGGAAGATTTAGGACAGCCGACCTTTGATCAAGTGGTGCAATATTTCCATGAGCAAAAATTAGCTCAGTTTATTTCAACAACCTTCCAAACGGATGAAGAAGTAGATGCAGCCCTTGAAAGATTGGCTTCTGAAGCTGTGCAAGCTGTTCAAGCCGGAAAAACCTTACTCGTTCTTGATGACGCCAAAGCGCATCAGGAAGATTCTTACTGGATTGACCCGCACCTGGCAACATCCGCGATTGATCAGGCTTTAGTTAAGGCCGGTCTTAGAAGAGATTGTTCTTTACTATTACGTTCTGCTGCCCTGCGTTCCCTGCACGACATCATTACAGCTCTGGGAATAGGCGCAGATTTAGTCAGCCCATATTATATGTTCATCACCGTGTTTGATGAATCAACGAAGCCGCTTAACAATTTGTATAGTGCACTTACCAAAGGACTCGAAAAAGTCATTTCAACTATTGGTATTCATGAACTTCGTGGTTATGGACGGCTTTTCTCGAGTATCGGCTTGCATGAGGATATCGCGAAACTTTTGGGGATCGTGAACTTCTTTGGCTCCAAAGAAATTGAGTTTGATTTTAAGGCGATGAAGCTTGACTCACTTGCTAGAGCAGGGGATTACCAAAATGAAAAAGAACGAGTCGGAAAAACCTTTCACCTATTTCCAAGGATTTGGAAAGCCATCGGCGAAGTGGCTGCAACTGGTGACTATAGCACGTATCGTGACAAAATTTCCGAGCAGGAATGGGAAAATCCAACAACGATCCGCCATCTTGCCAGTTTAAAAGCCGGTAGGAATGCCGTAACGCCAAACGATGTAAATATTAGTGTTGGTATTCATGATTTGCCGTTTGTCATTTCTTCCATGTCTTTTGGCTCGCAAAACGAAACAGCATTCCGGGCCTATGCCGAAGGTGCAGACCGCCTTAATATGGTGAGCCTGAATGGTGAAGGTGGAGAAATAAAGGATATGCTTGGCAAGTATCCAAACACAAGAGGTCAACAGGTCGCCTCAGGAAGATTTGGAGTTAACGCCGAGCTGTTAAATTCATCTAATTTATTGGAAATTAAGATTGGCCAGGGAGCAAAGCCGGGTGAAGGCGGCCACCTTCCAGGCTCAAAGGTTACCGCAAAGATTGCCGAAGCACGTAATGCAACAATTGGTTCCGATTTAATTTCACCTTCAAACAACCATGATATTTATTCGATTGAAGATTTGGCTCAAATGATTCAAGAGTTAAAAACAGCTAATGACCAGGCGAAAATTGCAGTTAAAGTCCCTGTTGTTCCGAATATCGGTACAATCGCAGTCGGTATTGCGAAAGCAGGTGCGGACATTATCACACTTAGCGGCTTCGATGGCGGAACAGGTGCAGCCAGAATCCATGCCCTCCAGCATGTCGGGCTTCCGGTTGAAATCGGTGTAAAAGCAGCACATAATGCCCTTTTGGAAAGCGGTCTCCGCCATAAAGTAGAATTATGGGCTGACGGCGGTATCAAAAGCGCAGTAGATGTTTTGAAAATCATGCTACTCGGCGCAAATCGTGTTGGTTTCGGCACATTGTCAATGCTCGCCATCGGCTGTACGACCTGCCGTGGGTGTCATTTAGATACCTGTCATGTCGGTATTGCGACACAAATTGATTCGGAAGCACAGGCAAAAGAACACGGCCTGCGCCGATTTGTCCCACGCCAACTTGATTTAGCCGTTCAAGGAATTATCAATCTGTTTACCGCTTTTGGGAACGAGCTTAAAAGTCTGGCTGCAACGCTTGGAATTCGCAATCTGCAGGATGCGGTTGGCCGGTCTGATTTATTAGAGCAAACTCGGGGACATCAGCTTCTAGATCTCTCCTTCCTGCTAAAACCACTCGAGATCAGTCAATTTGCTAAGACGGAGGCATCAAAGTCTATCGAGGAAGTATTGATGCAGGTGGCTGTTGGAGCTGAATACCTGGATGCAAGTGTTGAGAATCTGCATTCCTCCCGTGAGTTTGTCAGTGTAACCTCGGAGCAGCGCGTGTTGGGAAGCCGTGTTTCCTGCCATCGTGTCCGTGGAAGACTGGACGGCTCCTATAAACAGCTTCCGCCAGTCAAGCTAACCTATAAGGATGGCTCCATCCCTGGAAACGGCTTAGGTGCCTATAACAGTGAAGGAATCGAAATTACTGTAAATGGCGGCGGCCAGGATGGTGTAGGGAAAACTTCCTTTGGCGGAAATATTCAAATCCTTAAAGCAAAAGGAAAGGATGGCCGCTATTACAATGGCTCGGTTGGTAAGGGCTTTGGTTACGGGGCACAAAAAGGGCTTCTTGTAGCCCAAGGAAATGCTGATGCCAGAGCAGGGATCCGTCTTTCCGGAGCAGATTTAATCATCGGCGGCGGATTGAAAAAGCCAATTCCTGAAAAAGAATATGGGAATGTCGGCTCAAATGCCAATATTAAAGGTTTTGCCTTTGAATATATGACAAACGGCCGCGGTCTCGTATTAGGTGACCCGGGACCATGGATTTGTGCGGGGATGACCGGCGGCGTCATTTATGTCCGTCATCAGCCTGAATTAGGTTTAACAAAAGACGCGATTCAGCGAAGAATTGCAAAAGGAGCGAAAGTTTCCGTCTCTTCATTAAACGAAAAAGGCAAACAGGATATTACTGAGCTATTAGGTCAATATATTAGCTTGCTCGAAACTGATGGCCAGTTAGAAGAAGCGAATCAGTTAAAGACACTATTAGCTAATCCTGATGAGCACTTCGTGCAAATTCTTCCTGTTAAAGAACAAGCAGATCCATCTGTATCAACGGAATGATTTAAAGGGGTCAGACCCCCAGTGGTTTAACGCGTTAAACTGTCGGGGGACTGACCCCCTTATTTTAAAAAAACGTTCGCCAATTGGCGGACGTTTTTTTCTTTTGTTAAATCTTAAGAAAAAATACATATAAATTTTTATGATAATATGTTTTAATCCATATATAGCTTTTAAATGAGCACACTAAAATCATTATATTTTTGAAAGGAATCCATTTTACATGAAGTTAGGCGCCCGCATTTTTAAAACGGGAATAGCAATTGTTTTATCCCTTTATCTCGCTCAGCTGCTGCATTCTCCTTCACCGGTATTTGCCGGTATCTCAGCAATTTTTGCGATACAGCGGACGATATACCGCTCCTATTTAACGATTATTGAGCAGGTTCAAGGGAATATCATCGGTGCGATCCTCGCCGTTATTTTCGTCCTTCTCTTTGGCAATCATTTTACCGTAATTGGCTTGGCTGCCATCATTGTCATTGGAATCAATCTTAAACTGAAACTTGAAAATACGATAGGGCTTTCCCTTGTCACCCTGGTTTCCATTATGGAAACACAAGGAGGAAATTTTATCCTTTTTGCCGGGATCCGCTTCTCCACAATCATGATTGGAGTTTTTTCAGCTTTCATTGTCAATTTACTGTTTATGCCCCCAAAATATGAAAGCAAGCTTTATTTTCGCATTTCGGGCACAACAGAAGAAATTATCAGATGGATTCGCTTAAGCACGCGTCATGACTTTGACCATCAACTTCTTAAAACCGATATTGAAAAACTGAAGGATCATTTGATGAAGATCAGCCAGTTCTATTCCATGTACAAGGAAGAACGGAGTTATTTTAAGAAAAATAACCTAGTTAAATCACGCAAACTCGTCATCTACCGTCAAATGATTTCTGCTGCCAAAAAAGCTTTAGATACATTAAAACGTCTGCATCGCTTTGAAAATGAAATTTTAAACCTGCCGGAGACCTTTCAGCAAGCTATCCAGAATCAATTAGATTACTTGATTTACCATCATGAACAAATTATGCTCAGATTCATTGGGAAAGTGCCAACCCCTATTGATCAAGAGGATGGCAATCTTTGTTTAAACAAACAGGAATTATATGAGCTCTTCTTGGTTCATCAGAAGGAATTTTCAGACCACAATAACCCACATGTCTTTCATACAATGCAAATCGTCTCATCCATTATTGATTATGGTGAACAAGTGGAACACCTTGGAACATTGATTACCAGCTTTCATGCCTATCACGATAATGAAGTATCGATAGAAGAAAAACCAGAGGTAGATTAACCTTCCTCTATGATTTCAATAGTGTAAACAAAAAATGCACGCGATTTCAGGTCGCGTGCATTTTTTTGAAATTTTTACATCATCTGGCGAATAGAACTGGCTTGCATTGACCATCCAAGCTCTCTATTCCTTTTTTGGGTAATGCGCCGACTCTGCTTTGACCGCGGCAGCCCTTTTTTCTCCTCCACGGGCAATGCAACCGCTTTGCTTGGACCGCGGCAGCCCTTTTTTTCTCTCCACGGGCAATGTAACCGCTCTGCTTTAACCGGCCACGCTCTTTTTTCTCCTCCACGGGCAATGCAACCGCTCTGCTTGGACCGTCCACGCTCTTTTTTCTTCTCCACGGGCAATGCAACCGTTCTGCTTGGACCGTCCACGCTCTTTTTTCTCCTCCACGGGCAATGCAACCGCTCTGCTTTAACCGGCCACGCTCTTTTTTCTCCTCCACGGGCAATGCAACCGTTCTGCTTGGACCGGCCACGCTCTTTTTTCTCCTCCACGGGCAATGCAACCGTTCTGCTTGGACCGGCCACGCTCTTTTTTCTCCTCCACGGGCAATGCAACCGTTCTCCTTGGACCGGCCACGCTCTTTTTTCTCCTCCACGGGCAATGCAACCGCTTTGCTTGGACCGTGGCAGCTCTTTTATCTTCTCCAAGGGTAATGCAACCGCTCTGCTTGGACCGTCCACGCTCTTTTTTCTCCTCCACGGGCAATGCAACCGTTCTGCTTGGACCGTCCACGCTCTTTTTTCTCTTCCACGGGCAATGCAACCGTTCTGCTTGGACCGTCCACGCTCTTTTTTCTCCTCCACGGGCAATGCAACCGCTCTGCTTGGACCGTGGCAACTCTTTTATCTTCTCCAAGGGTAATGCAACCGCTCTGCTTGGACCGTCCACGCTCTTTTTTCTCCTCCACGGGCAATGCAACATCTCGACCTGTTTTGCGCCATATTAGCGACTACCAATAAGTTTAGGCTTTTTCGGTTTCTTTTTGTTCAAGCTGCTGTATCTGAAATAATTTATAATAATTCCCTTGCTTGGCCATTAATTCTTCATGTGAACCTATTTCTGCAATTCGGCCGTTCTCAATCAATACAATTCGGTTGGAATGGGTGATCGTCGAGAGTCGGTGCGCCACGATAAATGTGGTTCGATCTTTTGCCAGCTCCTCAAGTGAACCTTGAATAAGATGCTCACTTTCTAAATCCAAGGCAGATGTTGCTTCATCCAAAATTAAAATGGGCGAATTTTTTAAGAAGACTCGGGCAATAGCAATCCGTTGTTTCTGTCCACCTGAGAGCTTTACACCTCTTTCCCCTACTCTAGTATCGTAGCCGTCAGATAGATTCAAAATAAATTCATGGGCATTTGCTGCTTTTGCTGCGTTAAATACTTCTTCATCAGATGCTCCGGGTTTCCCCAACAGAATATTTTCCATGACAGAATCACTAAATAAAATATTGTCTTGAAAAACAACCCCGATGTTGTCACGCAACCTTTGCATCTTTACCTCACGAATATCCTTATCACCCAATAAAATTCTTCCTTTGCTGACATCATAAAACCTGGGAATTAAGCTGACAAGCGTCGATTTCCCGCCGCCGCTCATGCCGACAAGGGCAATTGATTCTCCTTTTTTTACATCTAAGTTAATATTATTCAACACATTTTCTTCCCGCTCATTGTAGGAAAAGGAAACCTGTTCAAACGAAATATTCCCCTGAACGCCTTCGCATTCCTTTGCATTAGGCGAGTCAACAATATCATATTTTTCATCCATTAATTCAAATACCCGGTCCATCGAGGCAAAGGATTGGGTAATCGTCGTCGAGGAATTTACCAATCTTCTTAACGGATCGTATAGTTTATCAATATAAGCAAAAAAGGCAATCATGGTTCCTAATGAAAGTTGATGCACAATGACTAAATAGGCAGAGTAGCCAATCACAAGTAATGGGGCGATATCCGTGATGGTATTTACGGCCGCAAATGACTTGGCGTTCCAGCTGGTGTGCTGGAGGGCTTTTTCTAAAAAGTTTCCATTCACCTTATTAAAACGAGTTTGTTCATATTCCTCGATAGCAAAACTCTTAATCACCGGCATACCTTGAACACGTTCATGTAAATAGCTTTATACCTCCGCAAGGGCTTGGGAACGAATTCTCGTAAATCTGCGCAGGTTTCCAAAAAAGTATCGTACTGAAAGCGCATAAAGTGGTAACAGCAAAATGGATACTACTGTAAGGTTTATATTCATTGTAAACATAATAACAACGGCAATAACAATGGTTGAGATATCCAGCCAGAGATTCATCAACCCTGAAATGACGAAGGTTTTCGTTTGCTCAACGTCGTTAATAATCCGTGAAATAACTTCCCCTGCCTTTGTGTTGGCATAAAAGCGAAAACTAAGCTTTTGAATATGTGTATACAAGGTATCACGAATATCATAAAGAATTTTACTGGAGGTCCATTGCGCAAAATATTGTCGATAGTATTCAATCGGAGGACGCAGAATAACGAAGACTACAATCATCACACCCATCATAACCAGTAATTTTGAGATCTTGTCATGAACGGAGATTGTGTGATTTCCGATAATGTTATCCACGACATACTTAATCAGCATGGGAATAATAAGCGGGATTCCAAATTTGATAATCCCTATAATAACAGTCCCTATAATTTGTATTCGGTAGGGTTTTACGAATTGAAGATACCGGCGTATACTGCTCAAGAAATTCCCCTCTTCCTCTTTCTACAAACAAAAGAGGATGTTTTGAAACATCCTCACATTTTCGCAGCACCTTTTAACGTCTGTATGTCAGATATCGTTCATACCATATATCGATGAAATCCGGTGAAAACGGACCTTTTCGTTGTCGAATCCAATGAATCAGCTTATCGACATTTCGCTTCAAAATCTGGTCAATAACTTCTGGATATTTCATTTCGCGGCGGTGGCGTTCATATTCATCCTCATCTAATAAATTAAAAGTCATATCAGGATAAACTTTAATATCCAGGTCATAATCAATATATTTGAGTGCCTCCCCATCAAAAATAAAAGGAGAGCTTATATTACAGTAATAATAAATACCGTCCTCACGGATCATGCCAATTACATTGAACCAATATTGGGAATGAAAGTAACAAATTGCCGGTTCTCTTGTAACCCATGTTCTTCCATCTGACTCCGTTACGATCGTCCGATCATTACCGCCAATCACCAAATTCTGGGTCCCTTTTAATACCGTTGTTTCTTCCCAGACGCGATGGATGTGCCCATTGTGTTTATAGCTATGTATTTGTATTGGTTCTCCTTCATTGGGTACGCCCATGTTCTCCCCTACCTTCATTCCTGAACGCTTTGTAACCTATCCTACAAATAATAAACGACAAAAGGTAACAAAGTACAATTCCTATTTTCTACTATTATAACGGTTGAACAAGGATTTTAAAACAATAGAGCCATTGAAAACAATGACTCTTACGGAAAAATAATGCATTTTTAAAAATTTTCACCGATTTTCAATAAAAAATCTGTAAATTAGGCATTGATTTGATAAGTTTGAATAACCTCTTCTGTTTGCTTTTCAAATATTTGCTGAATCTCAGCCAGTTCTTTTTTCATTTGGTCAATATCAAATTGAATGCTTTCAAGCTCAGTTTCCTTCTGTAATTTTTGCAGCTCTCTTTTTATTTCAAGACAACGCTCCAGCTCTGCCTGGAGATTTAATAATTTTTCCATCGTAATAATTTGCTCGGAGACTAAACGGTTAAATTGGTCCACATTCCCACCGCCCTATTTTTTTACTAACTATGTATTCCCCAAGCAAATGCATTTTTCCTTTGACTATTTATGTAAACTTTCCAGAATTTTTGTCGAAAAAAGAAGACGCTCTGTCGGTTGAGAGCGCCTTCTGCTTTTAGGATTAATTACTCTTGACCGAATTGGCCAGAACCTTGGTTTTTGCGAGCTTGAGATTGTTGGTTTTGTTGTCTAACCTCTTGAGCATTTGTTTCGCTCGCAAATTCAGTGCCGAATGCACCGGCTGCACCGGCAGCACCTGCTGCTCCCGCTCCAGATTGAGCGTTGGCTTGTCTAACTTCCTGAATGTTTGTTCCAGCTGAAGTTTTATTAGCTTGTTGATTGAATTTAGCCACTGTAATCACCTCCACGAGATTAATGTATCCTTGTGGGGGAGTGACTATGCATGAAAATTATGGCAAAATAACAATTCCTTATACGAGTAATGAAATTCCACCATCAACAATGATGGTTTGTCCTCTAATCATGCTGGACTGCTCTGAAAGCAGAAACATAACACAATTAACCATATCCTCGATATCAACCATCCGTCCCGCAGGTGTCTTATCCTTTGCTTCCTGAAGAAGCTCTTCACGATTCGGAAAATGCTTTAATGCCTCGGTATCTACCGCGCCGCCCGAGACAGCATTGACAACAATATTTTTTGCTGCCAGTTCAACTGCTAAGTATCTGGTTAACGCTTCAAGAGCGGCTTTGGATACCCCGACAACTGTATAATTTTTTAAATAACGAATGGACCCTAGCGAGCTGATGCTGACAATTTTGCCTCCGCCATTTTTCTCCATCAGCTTTGCTGCCTCTTGGGCGCAAAACAATAAGGCTTTGCTATTTATATTTAAGGTCCAGTCCCAATGTGTTTCCTCAAGCTCCATAATCGGACGCTGAACCCCGGAAGCGGCATTATTCACAAATATGTCCAGACGTCCAAATTCCTCCTCAATCTGTTTAAACATATCTTTGATTTTATCGACATCTCCTACATTCGCTTTTACTACTAGTACCTTTCTGCCGAGCGCTTCAATTTGTTCTGCTGTTTCAAGGGCTCCTTTTTTACTTCTTGCATAATTGATCACTATGTCATATCCGGCTTCAGCCAACCTCAGTGCGGTCGCCTTTCCAATTCCTCTAGAGCTGCCAGTTATTAATGCTACTTTTTGTGTCATCTGTTTTAAATCCCCTTTATTGTTTATGTATCGTTATCATTTTAGCTTTTCCATGTATAGAAGACAATTCATAACAAAACAATAAGTTTACATATCAATAAAGAAGGGGATGTCTCCCATGTATAATGGACGTGATATGACAGAACTTTCCATGATGGCCAAGGCTGATTGGGACAGCAATGAACTTGCATTCTTCCATCAATCATTGCAGCAAATAGCTCCCTATTTAAATAGCGAGGGACAAACCATTCATCGGGAAATCATCGAAGAAATTGAACATCGTGGCGGGATTAAGCAGCTGAAAAAATAAAAAAATGAACGCATTGCGTTCATTTCTTTTGAAAATCGAGATACATCTTGAGCATTTTTTGATAGGAAACAGGAAACGCGTATTGGTTTATTTCTTCTAATGAGACCAGTTTCCACTCGTTCGTTTCCTGTACCTGAGAGGTTATTTTACCAACGTATACCTTTATATTCCATATTAAATGAGAAAAAACATGTTCAATTTGTCCAATCATTTTTTCAAGGTTTATTTTCACATCAATCGATTCCAAAAAGAGATCAGCCAATTGAGCTCGTTCGCTTTGCAATGGATGATGAATTTCTACATTCGGAAACTCCCAGAGATTTGCTAACAGTCCAGTTTCAGGCCGTTTATGGATTAAAATTTTTCCCGATGGATCTAATAGGATACTGGCAGCAAGCCCCACATCGCGAACCTTTGTTTTTTTCGTTTTGATGGGAAGCTCTGTTTGTACACCTTCATTGAAGGCTTGGCAGTGCTCCCGTACCGGACATAATAAACAGGAGGGCGAGGTTGGGGTACAGATTAGAGCCCCTAATTCCATTAATGCTTGATTAAAGGCAGATGGGTCATCATGCGAGATTAACTGCCTTACTGCTGTTTCAAAAATTTTTCTAGTGGAAGGTTTTGCAATGTCTTCCCAGATAGAAAGAATTCTTGATAAAACGCGCATGACATTTCCATCAACAGCAGGTTCCGGGATTCCATATGCAATGCTTAAAATGGCTCCTGCCGTATAAGGACCCACGCCCTTAAGGTCAGCTATTTCTTTTGGTGTATTCGGGACTTTCCCATTGTATTTTTCTTTTACTTCTTTAACAGCTGATTGCAGATTACGAACTCTGGAGTAATATCCTAGACCTTCCCATGCTTTAAGTACTCGATCTTCATTTGCATCGGCAAGGTCTTCAATTGTTGGAAACCATTCGATAAAACGATTAAAAAAAGGAATAACGGTATCCACTCTCGTTTGCTGCAGCATGATTTCTGAGACCCATACTTTGTAAGGGTCCTGATCCTTACGCCACGGCAGGTCACGCTGTTCTTCCTTAAACCAGGAAATCAAATCATATTGAAAAGCAGCAATATCCAATTGCTCTATATTTTTTAATTCATTTTTCATTAACTTTGGGCCTCCAGCTTGTTAAACAACATGAAATGAGAGAATATAATAATATGCATTGTTTTTACGATAATCTATATTTTCCTTTTTGACAAGGAATGAAAATAAGGAGGAACGTCCTTTTGGATACCGGAACTCATGTTGTGATGGGAATTGCTCTGGGTGGTCTTGCAACGCTTGATCCCATAGTAGCGAGCAGCCACGCAGCTACTACCAGTGTGTTAATTGCGACAATCGCCGGCTCACAAATCCCTGATGTGGATACGATATTAAAATTAAGAAATAATGCGATCTATATTCGGAATCATCGCGGTGTCACCCATTCAATTCCAGCAGTCATCCTATGGCCACTCGTCATACTGGCTGTCATTTCACTCTTTTTCCCGACTGTCAATCTGCTTCATTTATGGGCATGGACATTTGCTGCCGTCTTCATTCATGTTTTTGTTGATATTTTTAATGCCTACGGTACACAAGCCCTAAGGCCATTCTCAAATAAATGGGTCGCTTTGGGCGTGATTAATACCTTTGATCCGATTATATTTGGAATCCATGTGGTTGGAATTTTTATCTGGGTGTTTGGAGCGCAGCCCGGTCCTACTTTTTTAAGTATGTATATCATCATCATTGCCTACTATTTCCTGCGCTTTCATGCACAAAGACAGGTTTTGGCAGAGGTCAGGAAAATCGTTCCGGATGCTACAGATATTATCATTGCTCCGACGATGAGATTTCATAAATGGCGGATTGCTGCGATGAATGAGGAGCAATTCTTTGTTGGCAAAGCGTTGAAAACAAAAGTTGAAATTTTAGATCGCTTTAACCGGGTCCCAGTACCAGAAACACCTGTCATTGAAGCAGCCAAAAAAGACAAAAATCTTTCGGCATTCCTTTCCTTTTCTCCTGTTTACCGCTGGGAAGTGGATGAATACAATGACTTTTATGAAGTCAGGTTTATTGATTTACGTTATCGAAGCAATGGCCACTATCCATTTGTTGCCGTTGTCCAGCTTGACTGCGACTTAAAGCGAATCAGTTCGTATACCGGATGGGTATTTAGTGAAAAGAAACTTCGGAAAAAATTAAGCATTCTGCCAGGGTAATCAAAAGGGTCAGACCCCACAACATCAATTAGATATTGTGGGGTCTGACCCTTTCTTATAAAGCAGCCTCATTAAATTGCCATTTTCTTATAACATAACAGCATCGTATTTGTCGAATACTAAAGTTACGTGGTAAGCATTGAGGATGATTTGCTTCTCACGGTTTCTTCTCATTTCTTTTACTGGAGGGCATACAGCATGAGAAATAAAGAAACAGGGTTTCCAAACCAAAACAATAACAAGCTTGAAGGCGAGCCAAGAGCCAAAGCAGAATATGCTTCAAAAAGGGCTAATGGCACAATCAATACACACCCACAAGAAAGAATGCGCGCTTCTGGTCAGCGTGAAAATGATACTCCAGAGTTATTTTAAATTTAAGGAGGGCATCTCATGGGATACCAAAAGTTTTTTCAAAATAAACCTTTTTCCACACCATGGGCTAGTGCAAAACATCAGCATTCTCAAATAAATGGTGAGACACAGCAAACCCAAGACCTCATCATTTTAAAACGCCAGACCAGAAAGCAGTCTTAGAAGAAATGACAAACCAGAGAAAACTCAATTCTCTGGTTTGTTTTTATTCATTAACATTGATATTGGTAAAGCTTCTTCCTTGCCATCGCCCTTTAGACGATAGCCCCATGCAAAAACCCCATTGATGTAATCAATTTTAAAATATTGGCCAGGATCTCCCTCAAGCTCGTAAATTGCTCCCGGGGAAAAGGATTCAGGGTTCAAAAGGTACGCTTTCGCCATAACCGCCTTCCTTTCCAGAACTGCAAATTCATTCACCATTCCTAATTGCTCCGCTTTTCTTGCCTGCTCTTTAAGCTTAGCAATTTCCTGTCTTAATTCATGCTCTGTCATGGCACTATAGCGCTTCTCCTGTTGCATATAACCCACTCCCATTGTTTCGTTATCCTCTTTATTTTAGTATAGTTATTTTTGAAGGATTAATAAAGGAAGAACTTTTAGAAGGGATAAGTCCACAATGAAAACAATTATGATTACCGGAGCTGGTTCGGGGCTTGGAAAAGAATTAGCGGTTCTATTTTCACAACAAGGTTTTCACCTTCTTTTAATAGGGAGATCTATTGAAAAATTAACTGCAGCCAAGGAGGAAATTGAGTCCATTGGCGGAAAGGCAGATATTGTCTCATTAGATATACAAAATGCTATCGACCTTAAGGAAAAAATAAAACAAATTTGTAATTCCTATTCCATATTTGCCTTAATAAACAATGCAGGTGTCGGGCATTTCGGCCCATTCATTGATATGGATGAACAGCAAATTACCGAAATGTTGAATACAAATGTGTTGGGGACGATTCTACTGACCAAAGCATTGTTACCGCATTTATTAAAAAAAGCGGAGGGACGTATCATCAATATTGTTTCTACTGCTGGCTTACGCGGAAAAGTAAACGAGGCTGTATACGTGGCCAGCAAATTTGCCGTTCGAGGATTTACAGAAAGCCTGCAGAAGGAATTTGAAAACAGTGGAATTGCGATAACTGCCGTTTATATGGGCGGTATGGATACACCTTTTTGGAGGAATAGTGATCACATTAAAGATCCTACACGTCTTAGGTCGCCAAGGGAGGTTGCTGAAATCATTCTTGAACAACTCGATCAGCAGTCGATTATCATCGAAAGCAAAAAATCATGACGGCCTTCGTCATGATTTTTCTATTTCTTCTAAGTAATTTTCGATAACATCCATGGAAAATCCTTTTCGGTACAATGCCTGCTTAACCTTCATGACATATTCATATCCACTAAATTGGCGATACTTCCGTTGGATTTTTTCACCCTGATATCGAATGGCGTCCATTTCCTCATTCACATCTTTATGCTCATCAGCTTCAGCTAGGGCGATATTAATTATGTCAAAGGAGTAACCTTTCCTTAACAGCATACCTTCAAGCTTTTGCTGCATGATCCGCTTTGAATCCTTTGAATTTCTTTCGAAAAATTTTTTGGCCAGATTTGTGGCCTTCTCAACCTGGTTGTCAAACGGATACTCTGAAAGTGACAGCTTGAGGAGCTCTTCGCTAATTCCTTTTTCCTTCAACTCCATTCGGATTAAATCCGGGCCTTTATCAGTTGTATTTACCTGTGTTCGTACATAGGAGAAGGCGTAATCATGATCATTGATATATTTTTGAGCACTTAATTTATGGAGGACTTCATGGATAATCGGCTCCTCCATTTCTTTTTGTTGTAAATAGTCTTTGATTTCTTTTTCTGATCTCATTCTTTTCGCTAAATAATGGATAGCTAGATTATAGGCTTTTCGGATGTCATCTTGAAACTGGATTTCCAAGAAGGAAAAATCATCAAGTTCCATCCCCTTTTTTAATTGAAATTTAATGAAAACATCCTGATCCACACTAAAGGCAAATTCTTCACCTTTTCCATAGTCCATAAAGATATTATAGCGATCCTGATTTTTCTGCTGCGTGGTGATTTTTGTAATGATGGCCATTTCCTTCACCTCAACACTACTTTACCATGATTTTCAATAAATATCTTAAAAATTTAGTATCATTCTTTTCTTAAAAGGTAAAAATGGAAATAAGTACATAAGTGCTTTGTTTTTTACCACTTAAGCTTGATGACGATTAACTAAAAAAGTTGAAAGGAATGAGCAAAAATGGCGGATAAGAAGAAAAAAGACAAGGATAGAGGTAAATATCCTCTAACTAGTATGCAAGAAGTTACATATCAGCGTGAATTTAGAATGGCGGACCGTGCTGGAGGCTATACTGACAGAAAGACAAAACTGTAAGAGAAGTATTTTCCATTCATGGACCCTTTCTTTTTTGCAAAAATTAATAAAGGGAGCAAAGGGCTCCTGGCAAGTTAACATGGAAAGGGGTTTTAGGGAATGGGCCGTTCACGCGGATCGAATAATCGTGATAAAAATAAAGCATCACTTCCACAAGTACCTAAGAATTTAAAATCAGACGGAATCGATGAAGAGTATTCAGCTGAGCTCGCAGATCAAGCGGATCTGGAAGCGCAAGCACGCGCCAATGCAGCCAATCAGCGCGCAAAAACGAATCGAAATAAATAATCATTAAAAAATGAAGAAGCGGAATTTTTTCTGCTTCTTTATTTTTTGCACAGACAAACTGTGGATAATGTGGATAATGTGAATAAGCTGTGCTATGGGTCTTAAACATTGATTTACAGAATATTCCGTATTGTTAGCAACTACTTGTGGATAATTTCGGTTTTTTCTGTGGATAATGTGGATATGTCTGTGGAATACTTGATTTTATGGGACTTTTGATGTGGATATATTTATGAATAAGTAAATTTTCATTAAATTGAAATAAAGCAGCAATTCTTAGTAAAGAATTGCTGCCTTTTTTAACGGAATAGTTATCGAATCCTTATTATGATTGGTGGATTTTTCAAAACTTCCTTCTATTTCAAAATAATGTATTCCTTGATTGCGTTCAGCAAGATTACGAACTTCCCCTTTTCCAGCTTCAATTAAATAGATATCATTTGATAATTGCTCTACAGGGACGATTGTTGAATGGAATACATTCTTTTGAACACCTTGGATTAACCAAAAATTTTTCTCTGAGCTATTTTCAATATCTACATCTACATTTGCTTGAGTGGTATTCTGATAATGGTGTTTGTTTTGACAGACATAAACTAAATCTTCGATCACCGCACTGGCGGTTGGAAACATTCCTGCACCAGGCCCTTGTAACGTAATTCTGCCTACGATGTCAGTATGAACATTTAAGGCATTTTCAACACCTTCTACCGGGAAGAAAGGATGCGCCTTCCCCACTAGTACAGGCCTTACTGTTCCTTTTAACAGAGATCCCTCATTGCTAATACTCGCAATATGCTTGAACCGTAATCCAAGTTTTTCAGCTGCCTCAATGAGCTCACTTGTAATAGAGGTAATCCCTTCCCGCTCAACCTCCTGCCAATCCGGTTCTGCCCCAAAGGCAATGCGGCTTAAGATCATTAATTTATAAAAAGCATCGAAGCCCTCTACGTCATTTGTTGGATCGGCTTCTGCAAAACCGTTTTGTTGCGCTAATGCTAGAGCATCTGCAAATGATTGCTTTTTCTCGCGCATTTCTGTCAGAATAAAATTTGAGGTTCCATTAATAATCCCTTGAATTTGATTTACTCGATTTATTTTTAAAAGCTGCCTTACGGTTTGAATGATCGGGATTCCACCGCCGACGGTTGCTTCAAAACCGACGGATACGTTATGTTCTTTTGCAAGCTCCAATAGGTTTTTTCCATAGTGAGCAAACATTTCTTTATTAGCTGAAATAATATGACAGCCCTTTTGAATGGCCCTTTGTAAAAAGCTAAAGGTAGGATCCTTTCCAACAATGGCTTCTACAACCACATCAAGCTGTGGCAGGCGCAATATTTCTTCAAAATCAGTCGTGATGAGAACATCCTCGGCGATATTCCTTTCTTTCTGATTGTTCTTGATCAGAACCGCAGCCACTTCTACTTTCTTTCCTAAAATGGCTCTCAGCTGCTCTTCATGTGTTTGAATCGTACGATAGACTCCCTCTCCCACTGTTCCAAAGCCTAAAATGGCCACTCTAATTGTCACCTTCAACCACTCCTTTAGTTAGATTTTTATTGTGAAGTTTGTTTTAATTTGGCCAAATCATTTGTTCGTTGTTTCACTTTTACGGCATGTAGGCCCTTCTACCTTACCGGGTGCTTTGCCTGATTGCCTTTTCGGGCACATAGAACCTTTCTAGATGACCGGGGGCTTTACTGATTGCCTTTTCGGGCACGTAGAACCTTTCTAGGTGACCGGGGGCATTGACTGTTTGCCTTTTCGGGCACGTAGAACCTTTCTAGGTGACCGGGGGCATTGACTGTTTGCCTTTTCGGGCACGTAGAGCCTTTCTAGGTGACCGGAGGCATTGACTGTTTGCCTTTTCGGGCACGTAGAACCTTTCTAGGTGACCGCTTGCTTTGACTGTTTGCCTTTTCGGGCACGTAGAACCTTTCTACGTGACCGCTTGCTTTGACTGTTTGTCTTTTCGGGCACGTAGAACCCTTCTACATGACCGGGGGCTTTGATTGATTGCCTTTTCGGGCACTTAGAGCCTTTCTAGATGACCGCTTGCTTACTTGATTACCATTTCGGTCACATAGGAACCAGAACAACTTGGCAACTGTTATACATTCACTATTTCTAACCTAATTTCCATAATGGCTAGAAAAAAGAAAAACCCTCTTCAGATAAGAAGAGGGTGCGGTCCTCCTCTTATCTTTCAGGTTAAAAATAACCTGCAGGAATTAGCACCTTTTCAAGGAATACCTTGAAGGTTGCCGGGCTTCATCGGGCCTAGTCCCTCCGCCGCTCTGGATAAGAGTATTTATTAAATTCTTGTTATCATTTTCCATGTTATGAATGAATTTTAGATGAAAAACTTTGAACTGTCAATATATTTTAAAAATTCGCCACAATGATGGTAGTTCTATTTTTAAAAAAACAGAACCATTTCTCAAAAATGGTTCTGTTAATCTTTCTATTTTCCCAATTTTTCTTTTGCGAGTTTAATTTGCAGCAGCACCTGCTCCGGTGCGGTTCCACCGAAACTGTTACGAACAGCTACAACATGTTCCGGAGCTAAAACCTCATAAATATCTTCTTCAAATAACGGGCTAAACTCCTTATATTCTTCAAAGCTCAAATCCAACAAATATTTTTGTTGTCCAATGGCATATAATACAATTTTTCCAATGACCTCATGGGCATCGCGGAATGGCAGACCTTTGCGTACTAAATAGTCGGCAATATCGGTGGCATTGGAGAAATCATGATTAATCGCTTTGCGCATGACCGCTTTATTGACCGTCATCGTTTCGACCATCGGCGCCAATAATTTCAAGGATCCCTCTAATGTTTCGACCGTATCAAACATACCTTCTTTATCTTCCTGCAGGTCTTTATTATAAGCGAGTGGCAAACCTTTCAATACCGTTAGCAGCCCAATCAAATTTCCATATGTGCGCCCTGTTTTCCCTCTCAGCAATTCCGGCACATCCGGATTTTTCTTCTGTGGCATAATGCTTGAGCCGGTGCAAAAGGAATCATCCAATTCAATAAACTGGAATTCCTGGCTTGACCAAATCACAAGCTCTTCAGAAAAACGGGAAATATGGGTCATGATAATTGAGCCGATTGAGAGAAACTCTAAAATAAAATCGCGGTCACTTACCGCATCCATGCTGTTTGGATAAATGGTTTCAAAGCCTAATAGCTCTGCAACCCGTTCACGATTGATTGGAAACGTAGTTCCCGCCAGAGCACCGGCACCGAGCGGCAGCCAATTCACTCTTTTTAAACTATCGATTAATCTTTCTTTATCGCGCTCAAACATCCAAAAGTAGGCCATTAGATGATGAGCGAATGAAACCGGCTGGGCACGCTGCAGATGTGTATAGCCAGGGATTAATGTTTCAACATGCTCCATTGCCTGACCAAGCAAAGCATTTTGTACATGCTCCACAAGGTTAATTAACTCCGTTGTTTTCGTGCGCAAATATATATGCATATCGGTGGCAACTTGGTCGTTTCGGCTGCGTCCTGTATGCAGCTTCCCGCCCACTGGTCCAATTTTTTCAATTAACAGCTTTTCAATATTCATATGAATATCTTCATCTTCAACTAAAAACTCTACTTCCCCAGCTTCGACCATTTGTTTAATGGATAGAAGGCCCTGTTTAATCGTATCGGCATCATCAACAGGAATAATCCCGCATTCCCCTAACATTTGAACATGCGCCATACTCCCGGCAATATCCTCTAAAGCCAGTTTCTGGTCAAATGAAATCGATGCGGTAAACTCCTCGACTAGTTTATTGGTTTCCTTTGTAAAACGCCCGCCCCAAAGCTTAGACATTTGCTGCTCCCCCTTAAGAACAATGGCCCCCGAAAATTTTTCAGGGGCGCTCGCATTTATTTTAAAATCGTTTCCTTTTGATTGACTTCAGAATATACCTTTGTAGGCAGTCCCCAAAGCTTGATAAAGCCGACAGCAGCGTTGTGATCAAATGCATCGCCCTTTGCATAGGTCGCTAATTCTTCGTTATACAAGCTATGTGGTGATTTGCGGCCGACAACGGTATGATTACCTTTATGAAGCTTCACGCGAATCGTTCCAGAAACGACTTTCTGGGTCTCTTCAATAAAAGCATCAAGAGCTGGCTTCAATGGAGAATACCATAGTCCTTCATAAATAATTTTAGCCATTTGCTGATCAATTTGTGTTTTAAATTGCGTCACTTCACGAGGCAGCGTTAAAAATTCTAATTCTTTATGTGCATTGATTAAAATTAAAGCAGCAGGATTTTCATAGACTTCGCGTGACTTGATTCCTACTAATCTATTTTCAATATGATCGATGCGGCCAACGCCGTGCTTGCCGCCAAGAGCATTTAATGCTTCGATCAATTGAACTAAAGGCAGCTTTTCACCGTTTAGGGCAACAGGGACACCTTGTTCAAATTCGATTTCGACATACTCGGCCGCATCCGGTGTTAACTCAATTGGATTCGTCCAGTCGTATGCTGCTTCCGGTGCCTCTGCCCATGGATCTTCTAATACACCGGCTTCACAGGCACGACCCCAGATATTGGCGTCAATTGAAAATGGATTGTCTAAATCAACCGGAATCGGAATCCCATTTTCCTCTGCATACTTAATCTCTTCGTCGCGTGTCATACCCCATTCACGAACAGGGGCAACCACTTTAAGATTTGGATTTAACGCCTGGACCGATACTTCAAAACGGACTTGATCATTCCCTTTCCCCGTACAGCCATGTGCAACTGCCGCAGCTCCTTCTTTTTCCGCCGTTTCAACCAATAATTTAGAGATTAGCGGGCGGGAAAGTGCTGAAGACAGCGGGTACTTTCCTTCATATAAACAATTTGCTTTTAAAGCTGGTAAAATATAATCCTTTGCCAGCAATTCTTTTGCGTCAACCATTATGGCTTTGATTGCTCCAACATTCAGTGCTTTTGTTTTAATAGCTTCCAGATCTTTTCCTTCCCCAACATCAAGACCTAGAGCGATCACATCATAGCCATATTTCTCCTGTATCCATTTCACTGATACCGATGTATCTAAACCGCCTGAATAGGCTAAAACGATTTTTTCCTTTGCCATGTATACTCTCCTCGCAAATATATGAATTAAAATTCAACTTATAGTATTATTATACATTAATATTCAAAAAAATAAAGACTATTTTTTAAAGAAAACTCACCGATTGGCAAGCCGTTAGGCGCAGACAGAGGTGTAGTTGCACTTATGCGTTCAGAATTTTTGTATAAAAATTCTGATTAGCCTAGTAAAACCTTTAAAATCGCCTTTTGTGCATGAAGACGGTTTTCTGCTTCATCAAAAACTACTGAATGAGGACCATCAATGATTTCACCGGTCACTTCTTCCTCGCGATGGGCTGGCAGACAGTGTAAGAAAATAAAATCACTTTTAGCAAGCTTACATAGTTCTTGATTGACTTGAAAACCTTGGAACGCTTGCAGGCGCTTAGCTGTTTCGTCTTCCTGCCCCATGCTGGTCCAAACATCTGTGATGACCACGTCTGCGTCTTTAATCGCTTCCTGTGGATCATTGGAAATCAATAGGTTACTCCCCATTTGTTCAGCAACCTTTTTCACTTGGTTCACGATGCTTTGATTTGGCATATATCCTGCAGGGCTGGCAATGCTGATATCCATTCCTACTTTAATCGCACCTTCCATTAAGGAATGGGCCATATTATTATTTCCATCGCCGATATAACAAAGCTTTAAGCCGGACAACTTCCCTTTATGTTCAAGGATGGTTAGTAAATCGGCCAATACTTGTGTCGGGTGCTGCAAATCCGTTAAGCCGTTAATAACAGGCACTGTAGCATGCTGGGCAAACTCCTCAATCGATTCATGCGAAAAGGTACGAATCATTAAACCATCCACATAGCGTGATAATACTTTCGCCGTATCTGAGATGCACTCTCCTCTGCCCAGCTGAATTTCTTTTGAGCTTAAAAAGATAGCATGACCTCCGAGCTGCAGCATGCCAACTTCAAATGAAACCCTTGTGCGGGTGGATGATTTTTCAAAAATCATCCCTAATACTTTCCCGCTCAAATATGGATGGGGCTTTCCTTGTTTTTGTAATGACTTCATTTCCATAGCTGTATCCAGCAGATATAGAATTTCATCCGTTGTGAAATCAGCCAGCTGTAAGAAATTTTTTTCCTTAAAATTATATTTCTTTGGTTCAGACCACTTAATTGCTTTTAGCATGAAAAACACCTCTCTCTTCCATTTTGTAAAATTCGCTTACCGTTCGAACATCCGAATTTATAAGAGATTGCTGATCGAGCCCGATTATGACCTCCACCGTATCAAGATGAGTGAAAACAGGAATATTGTAGCGAGTTGCCTGCTCGCGAATGTGAAACCCAAATTTAAGCTTATTTCTCCCCTGGTTCGGGATATTAATAACGGCATTCATTTGTTTTTGGCGGAAAAGGCTGTTCACATCTGACTCTTCCTTCACCACTTTATCAACAACAATCCCATTTTTTTGTAAAAATACCGCGGTACCTTCTGTCGCGGCAATCTTGAATTGCTGCACCGAAAATCTTTGAATAATAGGAAGGCTTTCCGGCTTTTCCCGATCTGAAATCGAGCAGAAAATATATTTTTCTTCATTTATTGAGCGGATCGGCAATGCTTTATTCAAAGCCTCATTAAGCGTTACTCCTATTCCTAATGCCTCGCCCGTTGATTTCATCTCCGGCCCAAGCACATGGTCAACGCCCTTAAGCTTGCTTGACGAAAACACAGGAGTCTTAACAGAATAATAGAAAGGCTCAGGCAACAGTCCATGCTGCGGATTCAAGTCTTTTAAAGGAATACCAAGCTGTGCCATAACGGCCCACTCGATCATCGGGATTCCCGTCACTTTACTCATAATTGGCACGGTCCTGGATGAACGCGGGTTCACCTCAAGAACAAAGACTTGGTTATCATAGATGACATATTGAATATTCATCATGCCAATAATCGGAGCCGACGTCGCAATCCTTGTTGCGTAATCGATTAATGTTTCTTTCATTTGTTTTGACATTGAAATGGGTGGAAAAATCGAAATGCTATCGCCTGAGTGAACCCCCGCTTTTTCGATATGTTCGAAGATTCCCGGTACAATGATCGTTTCTCCATCACTAATCACGTCAATCTCGCATTCTAACCCTGGCAAATATCGATCCACCAACAGCGGCCACATGGAAGCCTGAGAATTCCCCTCCAGCTGCTCCATATAGTGAACTAATTCCTCTTCGGAAAAGATCGTAAACATCGATTGTCCGCCGATGACATAGGATGGACGAACTAAAACCGGATATCCAAGCTTTTCGGCTGCTGTTAAAAGCTCTGCTGAATGATTAACGGTTTCCCCCTCAATATGAGGAATGTCCAATTGTTCCAGCAGCTGATAAAATTCCTTTCGATCTTCTAAGCGGTCAACGTTTTCAACTGTTGTTCCTAGAATCTTTATTCCTTCTTCTTCAAGCGTATGGGCCAGGTTAATAGCGGTTTGCCCGCCAAATTGAATCAAAACACCTTCAATATTCTCTTTTTCAATGACATGGAGAACATCCTCCGCTGCCAGCGGTTCAAAATATAAACGGTCGGCAACGGAATAATCCGTACTTACCGTTTCAGGGTTATTATTAATCACAACTGCTTCGTAGCCCATTTTCTTAATGGCTTTGGCTGCATGCACAGAGCAGTAATCGAATTCAATTCCCTGTCCGATTCGAATCGGGCCGGAACCAATAACAAGGATTTTTTTCTGATTGGAAACCTCGACTTCATCATAGCCCATCCAGGTAGAATAATAGTATGGTGTGACAGCATCGAATTCCGCTGAACAAGTATCGACCATTTTATAGCCTGGGGCCCAGTTAAGAATCTTCCATTTCAGCCTGATCTCTTTTTCTGGAATATCATAAATTTGGGAAAGCAGCTTGTCGGAAATGTTTTTTCGCTTCGCCTCTTTAAGCAGTTCCACAGGTACCTGGTTCCAGTTAAAAGATGCTAATTCCTTTTCCAGCTCGACAATCGAGCATATTTTGTTTAAAAACCATGAATCTATCTCGGTTAATTGTTTAATTTTTCCAAAAGCAATTCCCCGTCTAAATGCCTCCGCCAGGACAAAAAGCCGCTGGTCATTTGCTGTCTCCAATTTTTCAAACAAGATATCTTCGGCCATTGATTGATAGGCGTTTAAACAAAGTCCATACGTACTCATTTCCATGGAACGAATGGCTTTATTTAATGCCCCCTCGAAAGTCCGGTCAATGGCCATCACTTCGCCGGTTGCTTTCATTTGGGTCCCTAATGTGCGGTCCGCTTCCGGGAATTTATCAAATGGAAAACGTGGAAGCTTTACGACAATATAATCAATTGCTGGTTCGAAGGAAGCAAAGGTGTTCCCTGTGATCGGATTCAAAACTTCATCCAAGTGATATCCAATCGAACACTTCGCCGCCATCCTTGCAATGGGATAACCAGTTGCCTTTGACGCTAATGCGGATGACCGGCTTACCCGTGGATTTACTTCGATAATATAGTATTGATTGGATTCCGGATGGAGGGCGAATTGGATATTGCATCCGCCGATAATCCCTAATTCACGAATGACCTTAATCGAAGAATCACGAAGCATTTGATATTGGACATCTGTCAAGGTCTGCGAAGGGGCGACAACGATGGAATCACCAGTATGGACGCCAACTGGGTCCATGTTTTCCATATTGCAAACAATAATACATGTATCGTTTGCGTCCCTCATGACTTCATATTCAATTTCCTTCCAGCCTTTTATGCTTCTCTCTACCAGCACTTGATGGATCGGACTTGCGGCTAATCCTTTCTTTAACACGATTTCCAGCTCTTCATCACTGTGAGCAAAACCGCCGCCATCTCCTCCAAGAGTGTAGGCAGGACGGATGATGACCGGATAGCCAATTTCATTTACAAATTGAACGCCTTCCTCGTAGCTATGGATAATCATCGACTCAGGGATCGGCTCAGCAATTTCAATCATTAAATTACGGAATCTTTCACGATCCTCCCCGTTTTTAATCGATTCAACGGAGGTTCCTAACAACTGAACATCATATTTTTGTAAAATGCCTTGTTCATATAATTGAACAGTCAGGTTTAAGCCCGTTTGCCCTCCCAAGGTGCCGATGATTCCGTCCGGCTTCTCTTTTTTGATAATTTTCTCAATCGTGGAGACATTCAGCGGTTCGATATATACCTTATCAGCAATCGTTTCATCGGTCATGATCGTTGCTGGATTGTTATTAATTAATACGACTTCGATTCCCTCTTCTTTAAGGGCGATACAGGCCTGTGTTCCCGCATAATCGAATTCCGCCGCCTGCCCGATGACAATGGGGCCGGATCCGATAACGAGCACTTTTTTTAGATTTTTATTTAACGGCATAGCGTGTCTCTCCTAAAGAAGTAATTTCTTTCACAAATTCTGTAAGGATATGGGCTGTATCGCTTGGCCCTGGATGTGCTTCCGGATGAAATTGAACGGTTTGGATTGGGTAATGATGATGCTTTAATCCTTCAATTGATTTGTCATTCACATTTCGGTACGTGATGGCAAATACCTTTGTATCAACACTTTCATCCACAACCACATAGCCATGATTTTGCGCAGTAATTTTTACCTTTCCTGTCATTAATTCTTTTACAGGATGATTGCCGCCGCGATGACCGTATGCCAGTTTATCTGTTTTTGCACCATATGCTAGAGCAATGAGCTGATGTCCGAGGCAAATTCCAAGTGTTGGATAATGCTGGCTGATTTTTTTGATTTCCGGAAACATTTTCTTCAATTCCATTGGATCACCAGGTCCATTGCTAAGAAGAACACCATCTGGGTCTAACGATTTAATTTTTGCAAAAGGCGTATGATAGGGAACTACGGTCACGGAACAGTTTTCTGCTAAAAGGGCATTGAGAATCGATTTTTTATAGCCAAAATCCATTAACACGACATGGGGGCCATTATTTTTGAAAAATTGAATCTTTTTTGTGGATACTTTCTCCACCCAGTGTGCTGGACTATCCAGAAACGGAAGGGTATCAACTTTTTTCGTGCTTAAAAATCCCTTCACCGTACCACGGCTGCGAATGGTTTTGACCAGACGGCGTGTATCCACTCCGGCAATCCCGGGAACACCTGCGTCCTTTAGTTTTTCGGAAAACTTGCTGATCGACTGAAAATGACTTGGTGTTTCGCATAAATCACTTATAATTACACCTGATAGAGCCGGATGGATACATTCATCATCTAATGCATTGATTCCGTAGCTGCCGATGATTGGATAACAAAAAGTAATAATTTGACCTGCATAGGAAGGGTCTGTGATAATTTCTTGATAGCCGGTCATACTTGTATTAAAAACGACTTCTCCAAGAGAGTCTTTCACTTCACCAATCAGCACACCTTCAAAAACTTCCCCGGTTTCCAAAGTAAGATATCCTTTGTTCAACATACTCACTGCCTTTCTCTACAAACTTTGGAAAGTCTTTTCCAACTTTATGATAAATTCGTTGATTTCTTCCTTTGTTGCATTTAATGGCGGTAAAACTCTGACGACATTTGGACCTGCAGTTAGAATAAGGAGCTGTTGGTCGATTGCTTTTTGCACAATTTCAAGCGCATTGGTATCTACCACCATTCCTTTTAGAAGGCCCAAACCCCGAATTTCCTTAATAAAAGAGTATTTCTCTTTTAATTCTTGAAGTTTACTATCTAAATAGGTTGATACCTCTGTTACATTTGCTAAAAGTTTGCTTCCCAGAATTTGAGTAACGGTCGCAACTCCTGCAGCAGTTGCTAATGGATTACCCCCAAATGTACTCCCGTGGCTTCCCGGGTCAAAGGCTTTTGCAGCCTTTTCCTTGGCAATCATAGCACCGATCGGAAATCCTGAGCCGAGCCCTTTGGCAACCGTGATGACATCAGGTTCAATTTCATATTGTTCATAGGCGAATAGGGTACCGGTTCTTCCGATTCCTGTTTGGATTTCATCGACCATCAATAAAATATCGTGTTCTTCACAAATTTGAGCGAGCGTCTTCACCCATTCCTGTTTTGCAGGAATGACTCCACCTTCTCCTTGAACGAGTTCTAACAGAACGGCAGCGGGCTTAAGCGTATAGAGCTGTTCGAGCGCTTCCGAATCGTTATACGGCAGGTAGTGAAACCCAGTGACTAATGGTAAAAACCCTTTTTGAATTTTTTCCTGACCTGTTGCCGAAAGGGTTGCTAATGTTCTGCCGTGAAAGGATTGTTGGAAGGTGACCACTTGGAAACTTTCGGTCCCTTTAACTTTTTGCGCATATCTCCGTGCCAATTTTATAGCTGCTTCGTTTGCTTCCGCTCCGCTGTTGCAGAAGAAAACCTGATCACCGCAGCTGTTTGCGGTAAGAAGTTCGGCAAGCTCTTGCTGGTTTGGAATGTTATATAAATTAGAACAATGCCAAAGGTTTTGTAATTGTTCTTCGAGTTTTGTTTTTACGCTATCTGGAACATGCCCCAGGTTACAAGTCGCGATTCCTGAAGTAAAATCTAAAAATTGGTTTCCTTCTTCGTCCCACACATAACTTCCTTTTCCTTTCACCAATGTGACGGGGAAGCGGCTGTATGTAGACATAATCGGTGTTACTAAGGAAGCGGAAGCGTTATTTACCATTATGCTATCTCCTCTTCTAGAACAATTTTTGTTCCAATTTTTTTGCCATTCGCATAATCTATCAGACTATTTTTCTCGAAACCATTGATGATTCCTACTTCAGGGATGTTGTGGACAAGACCATCGATGGCCGCCGTTACTTTTGGAATCATTCCGCCATAGATGGTTTTGTTGTCGATCAATTCTTCAACCTTCGCCTTCGATACTTTATCCAGTTTGATTTTCTGACCGTTAGTTTCCACTAATATTCCCGGTATATCACTGATAAAGCAAAGATTTGCTTCCAAAGCTTTAGCGATGGCACTTGCCGCAACATCACCATTTATGTTGTACCTTTGACCATTCGAATCAATTCCAACCGGAGAAATAACAGGTATATATCCCTGTTGAATAATTCCTTCGATGATCTCCTTGTTAATTTCAACAATTTCTCCAACGAAGCCTAATACCTCCGCGTCTTCCGTTGGTTTAGCGGATAAAAGATTTCCGTCAACACCACTAATACCAAAAGCGCTCCCACCTGCTTCGATCAGATTGCGGACAACCTGCTTGTTTACGGAACCGCTTAAAACCATCTCGACAACATCCAAAACTTGTAAACTAGTTACTCTTAGACCGTTTACAAACGTTGTTTCCACATTTAAATTTTTTAATAAGCCAGTAATCAAAGGCCCGCCGCCATGGACGATAATGGGGGTCCACTCTTCTAATTCATGGATTTTGACGATATCTTCATAAAAGGATCTTGGCAGATTTTCTAACACACTTCCGCCACACTTAATGACTAAATAATTCAAACTGGAGCCCTCCTCTATGTGCGGTAGGATGCATTGATTTTTACATAATCATAGGTTAAATCGCATCCCCAGGCTGTTGCACTTTGGTCACCTTGATTTAGTTCAACAAAAATTTTAACCGTATCATTCTCTAAATATGTTTTTACTTCCTCTTCAACGATCGGACATGGCAAGCCATTTTCAAATACTGGATAATGGCCTATTGAAACCTTAATCGCGTTTGGTTCTACAGGGACTTTGCTGTAACCAATCGCGGTCACAATTCTTCCCCAGTTTGGATCTGTTCCATAAATGGCGGTTTTTACGAGATTAGAAGAAATGATTGCTTTGCCTACTGCTCTCGCTTCCTCTAAACTAAATGCCTTATCGACTTGAACCTCGATCAGCTTCGTTGCTCCTTCGCCATCTTTAGCAATCTGTTTGGCAAGTGACTCACTCACTACTTTTAATCCATCTACAAATAATCCCCATTCCGGATGGTCCTTTGTTAACTGTTGATTTTCAGCAAGGCCATTGGCTAAAACCAAAACCATGTCATTTGTACTTGTGTCTCCATCAACCGTTATCATATTAAAGGTTTTATTTGTTACGTCTTTTAAAGCATAAAGGAGATCTTCGTGAGCAATATTAGCGTCGGTTGTTACAAATCCGAGCATGGTAGCCATGTTTGGATGGATCATACCTGAACCTTTAGCCGCTCCGCCTATGCTTACCGTTTTCCCATCAATCTGAATTTGGACGGCAATCTGTTTTGAAAATGTATCGGTTGTTAAAATTGCTTGTTTAAAATTTTCTTCTGTTTCATTTTCTTCATCCAGAATTTGTTGTATTCCGGTTTTGATTTTTCCCATAGGCAACAGTTCCCCAATGACTCCAGTCGATGTGACAGCAACCAGGTGCTCATCTATACCTAACTGGCCTGCAAAATCCTTTTGCATTTCAAAGGCATCATGTAATCCCTGCTCGCCCGTGCAGGCATTTGCATTTCCGGAATTTACGAGTATTGCTTGAATTTTATTTTCTTTTGATATGCTTTCCTGAGTTACTAGTAATGGTGCGGCTTGAAAGATGTTCGTTGTATATACACCGGCCACTGCGGCAGGTACTTCTGAGACAATATAGCCAAGATCAAGCTTTTTCTTTTTGATCCCGCAATGGGTGCCCCCTGCTTTAAATCCTTTTGGAAGTGTTACGCTTTCTTCGTTAAGGATCACGACTTTATTTTTTGAAATAGCTTGCATATGTTGTTTCCCCCTTTTAAAAATCCCCTTGTTCGTCTAACCCTATGGATAAATTGGAAGATCTCCAAGTCCCGTTCGTTCGTCCCATCCGTTCATTAAATTCACGTTTTGAATCGCTTGCCCTGCAGCCCCTTTGACTAAATTGTCAATGACAGATATGATGGTTAACCTTCCTGTTCTCGGGTCTACATGTAAACCGAGATCGCAATAATTGCTGCCGACGACCTCTTTGGTTGAAGGGATACTGCCTAATGGCCTCACCCTTACAAATGGTTTATTTTTATAAAATTCTTCATACAAATCATGAATTTCTTTGGTGGATAGGTTATTTTTCAAATTCACGTATATGGTACACATGATTCCTCTTGTCATCGGAACCAAGTGTGTTGTAAATGTAATGGTTATTTCACTGCCTGTTTCATCATGGAGTATTTGCTCTATTTCCGGAATATGCTGATGCGCCCCAAGCTTATAAGCTTTAAGATTTTCATTAATCTCTGCATAATGTGAGGTTAATGAAAGCCCTCTGCCTGCACCGGAAACGCCGGACTTTGCATCGATAATAATAGATTTATAATCTGCTAAACTCGTTTTTATGATTGGCAAAAGCCCTAGAGTCGCTGCAGTTGGATAGCATCCCGGATTTGCAATAAAATTCGTTGCTTTAATTTTTTCCGGATAAATCTCACTAAGTCCATATACTGCCTGTTTTAAAAACTGTTCATCTGCCGGAGAGTGCTTATACCAGGTTTCATATTCATTTGCATTTCTCAGACGAAAATCTCCAGAAAGGTCGATACATTTCATACCGGTTTCTAATAATTCTGGAGCCAATTTACTGCTAACTCCTGATGGCGTGGCGAGAAATACAATTTCATTTTTTTCGCTTAATCTCTTCGCATCAAATGATTCCAAGGGTATTTCAAATGCACCTGAAAGGTGAGGATAAACAGAACTGAAATCAAATCCTGCTTGCGAGTTGGAAACAACGGAACCAACTTCCAAATAAGGGTGCTTATTGATCAGTCTTACTAATTCTATTGAGCCATAGCCCGTTCCGCCAATTATCGCAGCTTTCATAAATTCCATCTCCCAGAACCATCTTTATAATGAATTATTATACTTTTTGATTAATAAATATGCAATAAAAAATACACTAAATTTTCTGTTTTGGTTGAAATTTATATTTAAATTTCTTGCAAACGCTTACATTCCTGTTTTTAACATTATTCATTTTTTATGCATAAAAAAAAGCAGAAACCCGATTATGAACGGATTTCTGCTTTTACTTTGTTAAAGGATGAAGCTTTCAGCTCTGTTTTGTCCTCTTATAGGTATACATTTTCCATTGATAATGAATAAAACAACCCACACAGAATCCCAGGATTGCCACAAAGGCCGCAATAGCGACAAGGATCGTAAAAATATAACCGACTACATTCCAATTCAACACAAATCCTAAAAAGCCTAAACCTAAACAAGATACAGCAAGGATTTGGTTAAATTGCTGCTGCTCCCAATCTTCCGGGATATACTGCTTGGGGTCTTTCCTCAAAAATATCCCTGCCAGCTTCATAATGGGATTAAATCCAAAAACAAGACCGAGCAAGCCTGCTATGAATGGTATTAGTAAAAGCCAAATTTGGCCAGTAAACAATGTTAATAAAGAGCATATAACAATAACCGACTGATTAGTCCTGACGAGCGGCCGTGGAATTGAACGTACCTTTTCCGACACTTTAATTCCAACCTTTCTTATTGGTTTTATATACTTAAAGATATTCTAATCACTTTTTAATATTTTGTATATCCTTAGATTTGCCTATTTATAAATAGTTCAGTGAAATGGGCCGCTATTTTCAAGGCGAAGCATAAAAAGACCGCTAAAGAATGAAGCTTTAACGGTCCTTCCTATTATAGTTTTCCTTTAGATTGATAAATTCAGGCGATGCATGTGTTGCCATGATCCCATGGTAGCTAATATCCAATCCCAATTCCTCTTCATCCTCTGTTGAACGAATGGGAACCCATTTATTAATCAATTTCAAACCTATCCATGTTAATAAAAACCCCCATGAACATAAAACGACTAAACCCAACAATTGTACTCCCAACAAATACCAGCCTCCACCAGTGAAAAGACCGCCTTTTGTTGCGAAAAGCCCAACGGCAATTGTACCCCAAACGCCCGATGCCGCATGGACAGGAAAGGCTCCAACAGGATCATCAATCCGTTTTGCTTCCAACCAGTTTGTGGCAGCCATCATCAGCATGCCTGACACAGCACCGATCAGAATAGCTGCTTGATCCCCGACAAAGGCACATCCCGCCGTTATGCCAACCAGGCCGGCAAGAGAACCATTAATCACAGATGGCGCATCTGATCGACTATATCGGAAAAGGGTATAGATTAAGGTAAAGGCCCCACCAGAAGCAGCCGACAGCATCGTTACAATCGCTATATGGCCGATTCTCACATCCGTTGCTGTAAGAGTACTACCGGCATTAAATCCAAACCAGCCAAACCATAATAAAAAGGCGCCAACTGAAGCCAGTGGTAAATTGCTTGGCAAGGCAATGGCTGATGAATCCTTATTCGTAAATTTCCCTTTTCGTGGGCCAATCAGGATGGCTGCTGCTAATGCAGAAAAACCTCCCAGTGCATGTATAACAGCAGATCCTGCAAAATCCTCCATCCCCCATTTACTTAGCCATCCGCCTCCCCAGACCCAATGCCCGGCAATGGGATAAATAAAGGAGGTCATTAAAATAACAAAAAGGAGATAGGCACGAAAATTAACCCTCTCTGCCACTGCACCGGAAACAATTGAAATAACGGCAATGACAAAAGCAGCTTGAAAGAGCCAAAAAGTTTCGGGGGAAATGGATAATTTCAAATGCGCAAAATTTCCTTTTAACATGAAGCCGTCTTTACCGAATAGCCCTAATAAATCCGCACCGTACATTAGGGCAAAGCCGACTAAATAGTAACAAAGCGTCCCCACTGTTATATCTGCAAAGACCTTCATAATAATGTTGACGCTATTTTTGGAACGAACAAAGCCTGCTTCAAGAAGAGCAAAGCCGCCTTCCATCAGCAAAATCATGGCGGCGGTCAGGACTACCCAGATTGTGTCTAGACCAGAATGTAATGTATGAATGGTCATCCAATTGATCCCCCTTTCCCCTTTAGTTCATCAATTAGACTATGAGGCAAAACGATTTCTTTGATATGCGGCTCCTTTTTCAATAATTCTACGATTCTTTCTAATTCAGCATTTTTCCTCTTAATTTCTTCAATATTATTTAGCCGCTGTTTCACATTGACTAGATACTCGACCGCTTGATGATGACTGGGCGGGCGGCCAGTGAAGATTTTCTTAAATGTCGGCAGGGATTGATACCATGCCTCATGTGTTCTTCTTTTTTCCTCGTACTTAATAATCTTTTCTTTAATTAGAGCCATTTCTTTTTCGTTATGAATCTTCATTTCTTGCAAAATATGAACGAATACCTCAGGAGCAAACTGAAATTCTATCGTATGATAAAAGTCATCAATGATGTCCATGTTATATCTCCTCACATGAAATGTTACTTTTTTTGATTATAAGTGAGAAATTTAATAGAAGTCAATTAATTTATTGAATATTTCGAGATTGGAAATTTTATTTTCTATATTCTTCTGATTTAAGCAATAGGCTGTGTTAAATAAGGCTGATGATTTCCGCTCCGGGCGCTCGCTTTCCGCGGGGAGGTCCGGGAGCCTCCTCGTCTCTTCGCTCCTGCGGGGTCTCCCGTGACCTCTATATCCCGCAGGAGTCGAGCGCCCTCCACTCCAATCACCCGTTGGAAAAAATCAATATTCGCCTTTAACACAGCCAAGCAATAAAAAAGAGACTCATCTCGAGTCTCTTTTTTATTGCTTCATTTTTGGGTCAAGCACGTCTCTTAAGCCATCCCCCATTAAGTTGAAGCCTAACACAATCAGCATAATCGCAATACCAGGGAAAAATAACGTCCATGGAGCTTGAACTAAATATTCCTTGGAATCTGCAAGCATTTTTCCCCACTCAGGAGTTGGTGCCTGTGCACCCATCCCTAGGAACCCTAATGCTGCAGCCTCAATAATGGCTGTGGCAATTGCCAATGTAGCTTGAACGATGACTGGGGAAATACTATTCGGAAGGATATGGTGAAAAAGGATACGGGAATCCTTCATACCCACTGCCCTTGCTGCCATAATATATTCTTCCTGCTTAACACTTAGCACCTTGGACCTTACTAATCTACCAAAGTTTGGTATATTAATAACCGCGATCGCAATCAGCGCATTCTGCAAACTCGGCCCCAATATTGCAACAACAGCAATGGCTAATAAAATACTTGGGAAGGCAAGCATAATATCAAATATACGAGAAATAACAGTATCCACCCAGCGGCCGTAAAACCCAGAAACAATCCCCAGAAGTGTCCCAAGGACAACGGAACCTAATACGGAGAAAAACCCTACCCATAAGGATATTCTTGCACCATAAACAATTCGCGAAAAAATGTCCCGCCCAAAATCGTCCGTTCCAAACCAGTGATGGCTGGACGGAGCTTGCAGCCTTTCGACCAATTTTTGATCCTTATAGCTATATGGTGCAACCCAAGGGGCAATGATGGCAATAAGAATGAAAAATAGTACAATTGCTAAACCAATAACGGCTAATTTGTTTTTGTAAAACGCTTGTAAGGCTTCCTTCCAGGGAGGAGTCAGCTTTTCTTCTTCAACAGTAATCTTAATATCTGCTGTATTATTTACAATTTCAGCCACTCTACATCCCTCCTATTTCGTGTACTTTATTCGCGGGTCAACAAAAACATACATTAGATCCACGATTAAATTGATCAATACAAAGATTGCAGCAATAATCAAAATCCCTGACTGTATAACAGGATAATCACGGAATGCAATGGCATCGTACAAGTATCTTCCAATTCCAGGCCAGCCAAAGATCGTCTCTGTCAGGATTGCTCCTCCTAAGAGAAGTCCCAACTGCAGACCAATGACAGTCAAAACTGGGATAACGGCATTTTTTAATGAATGCTTGTAAACGACCCAAAACATTCTTAAACCTTTTGCTCTCGCTGTGCGGATGTAATCAGCCCTCATGACTTCAAGCATCGTAGCCCGTGTCATTCTTGCAATAATAGCCATCGGAATCGTTGCGAGAGCGAAGCTTGGCAGAACCAGATGCTTCAATACAACACCAAACTGATCAAATCGCCCTTGCAGCAAGGTATCTATCAAATATAAATGGGTAATGGCCGTAACTGGATCTCGGACATCCTCACGTCCTGTTGTAGGCAGCCAGCCTAAGTGGATTGAAAACGCCCATTGCTCCATTAAACCAAGCCAAAAAATTGGTAAGGAAACTCCCACAAGCGCAAGGACCATGGCAACATAATCAAACCAAGATTTTGAAAACCAGGCACTGATAATTCCTGCATTTACTCCAATTACCACCGCAATTAGCATCGCAGCAATAGCAAGCTCGAATGTAGCACCTAAATATGGCCAAATTTCTTCATTAATCGGCCCACTGGATCTTAAGGAGGTTCCTAAATCACCATGAAGGAGTTTGCCGATATAGTCAAAATACTGTATGTACCAAGGCTTGTTTAAACCTAATTGCTCTGTTAATGCGGCTACTGCTTCCTTCGTTGCCCTTTGTCCTAAAATAACCTGTGCAGGGTTTCCAGGAATGGCATGAATAATGGAAAAGACGACAATCGTCATTCCTATTAACACCGGAATTAACGAAAAGACGCGGCGGACTGTATAAGTTAACAAGCTTCTCACCTCTCTAGAAAAGCGGAAGCGCCTTGGTCAGGCGCTGCCCCTAGACATTAATTTTACAATACTGTTTGTAACAAAAGGGGAGGCAATGCTCCCCTTCTGCAGTGATATTATTTAAAATAAACGTGTGTTAATGCTTCTGAACCACTTGGGTGCGGAAGATATCCTGCAACGTCTTTACCAGCTGCCATTAGTGGTGTTGAGTGTACAAGCGGAATCCAAGGAGCATCATCATGGATAAGAACTTGTGCTTGCTTGTATAGCTCATTACGTTTTGCCGGGTCAATTTCAGATTGAGCTTTAATTAAAATATCATGCACCTTATCGTTACTGTAACGGGAATAGTTATTAGCTCCAATGCTGTCTTTATCTAATAAATTATATAAGAAGTTATCAGCATCCCCGTTGTCACCAGTCCAACCGAGCATGTAAGCATCAAACTTGCCTTTAGCTGCATTATCTAAATAAGTAGCCCAGTCTTCCGTTTTAATATTCACTTTCACACCGATTTTGCTGAAGCTTTCCTGAACGACCTCAGCCACTTTTTGAGCTTCAGGCATATAAGGACGTGCTACAGGCATTGCCCATAGGTCCATTGTGAATCCATTTGGAAAACCTGCTTGTGCCAAAAGTTTCTTCGCTTTATCTAAATCATATGGGTAATCTTGTACGGAATCGTTATACCCTTCAATTGATGGCGGCATTGGATTCTTGGCTGGAATAGCTTTACCGCCATAGAATGCAGTAATGATGGATTTCTTATCTACCGCCATGTTTAAAGCCTGGCGAACCAGTTTATTATCAAATGGCTTATGAGTTACAGTTAAACCAATATAGCCAACATTCATAGAAGGACGCTCGATAACCTGTAAATTTGGATTTGATGTTACAGAAGCTTCATCAGAGTTATTAAGACCTTCCATGATATCGATTTCGCCATTTTGTAGTGCATTAAGACGAGCAGTATTTTCAGGAATTACACGGTAAATAAGTTTGTTAAGCTTTGGTAAACCTTGTTGCCAGTAATTAGGGTTCTTTTCAAGGGTAATCGTATCGTTATGCTTCCATTCAACAAATTTAAATGGACCAGTACCCACTGGATTTTCTCTGAATTTATCGCCATATTTCTTAACAGCTGTTGGGCTGGCAATTCCAAATGGAGACATTGCCAAGTCCTTTAAGAATGGAGCAAGTGGTCTTTTTAACACAAATTGAACTGTATTTGGATCAACGGCTTTAATACTGCTAATGATATAGCCTTTGTCGCCCTTATAACCGCCAAACATTGTGAAATACGGGAATTTATCCGCATTCCCATTCTCCCAGCGATTAAAGTTAAATACAACCGCATCGGCATTGAAATCAGTGCCGTCTTGGAACTTAACGCCTTGTTGAAGATGGAAAGTGTAAGTTAAACCATCCTTAGAGACATCCCAGCTTTTCGCTAATCCTGGGTGAACAATCGTATCCTGTGGACCATATGTCAGCAAACCTTCAAAAATATTTTGAGTTACTTGGAAGGTTTCACCTTCTGTTGAAGTAATTGGGTCTAGTGAAGTAGAATCACCGCCGCGGGCAAATACTAGCGTATCCTTTTTAGCGGCGCCCCTTGATCCGGAATCTGTTTTACCACTGGCGCTGTTACTTGTTTTACTGCTGCAGCCTACAAGAAACATACTGATTGCCAATATGGAAATTAAAAGTAATTTCATAGTTTTTCTCATTTAACCTTTTACCCCCATTTACTATTTTGAAATTTTTATCATAAACGCAGCCTGTTACTCGTTAAATAAGTGACATGCTACATAATGACCATTGATATTGCGTTCCATTGGTCTTGTGGTTTTACATATGTCCATACACTCTCCACATCTGGTGTGGAAGGCACATCCAGAAGGTGGATTGGCCGGGCTTGGCAGCTCCCCTTCAATTAAGATGGTATTTCTCTTAATATCTGGATCTGGGATAGGCACCGCCGAAAGAAGTGCTTTCGTGTATGGATGCAAAGGATTTTCATAAAGCTCTTCACTATCAGCTAATTCTATTAATCTACCTAAATACATGACGCCTACTCGGTCGCTAATATGCCGGACCACTCCTAGGTCATGGGCAATAAATATGTAGGTTAGCCCAAATTCCTTTTGAATATCCTTCATCAGGTTCAGAACCTGCGCCTGAATGGACACATCGAGTGCCGATACAGGTTCATCCGCTATAATGAGCTTCGGCTTTGTCATTAGCGCTTTCGCAATCCCAATCCGCTGACGCTGGCCGCCGCTGAATTGATGCGGGTATCTCTTCGCATGATAACTGCTTAATCCTACTACCTCAAGCATCTCCTTCACGCGCTTCCTACGCTCTTCCTTTGTACCAATCCCATGAACAATAAGCGGTTCTTCCAGGATTTGTTCGATAGAATGGCGAGGATTTAACGATGCATATGGGTCTTGGAACACCATTTGGATATCCCTGCGTATTTTTCTCAGCTCTGTTTTTGACATACTGGTAATCTCTTTATCTTCAAAAACAATCTTGCCGTCACTCGCCTCAATCAAGCGCATGAGCAGCCGGCCTGTCGTCGATTTCCCGCAGCCGCTTTCGCCAACGATTCCTAATGTTTCACCTTTTTTCACATAAAAGGAAACATCATCAACCGCTTTGACTTCCCCTTTCTTTCTATCAAAAACGCCGCCTGTGATAGGAAAGTATTTTTTCAGTCCTTTAACCTCAAGAAGTAACTCCGACATGTTGGTCACTCCTTTCCTCCGATGAATGTAAGAAACATCTTACTTCGTGTTCGCCTTTTTCCATAGTAAATAATTCAGGTGATTCTATCTTGCATCTTCCAAAAGCTTCGGAACATCTCGCAGCAAATCGACAGCCTTTATGAACCGTTCCTGGTGTAGGAACGCTTCCAGGGATGCTATATAAACGATCTTTTTTCCCTCTTAAATCCGGGACAGACTTAAGCAGCCCTTTTGTATAAGGATGTTTTGGATCCTTTAGGATGGTGCGTACATCTCCCTGTTCCACGATTTGACCGCAGTACATCACGATTACCCGCTCACAAACTTCCGCCACAACACCTAAATCATGTGTGATGAAAATAATCGAGGTATTCGTCTTTTTATTTAGATCCTTCATTAACGCGAGAATTTGCGCTTGAATCGTTACATCAAGAGCAGTTGTCGGTTCATCGGCAATCAGCATCTTTGGATTACAGGCCATAGCCATGGCAATCATGACTCTCTGTCTCATCCCGCCAGATAGCTGGTGCGGGTACTCTTTCAGAATTCCCTCTGCTCTAGGAATTCCAACAAGCTTTAGTAATTCAATGCATCGGACAGTTGCCTCTCTCTTAGAAAGGCCGGTATGTAACGAAATAGCTTCCATTAATTGATTTCCAACCGTAAATAACGGATTTAGCGACGTCATCGGCTCCTGGAAAATCATTGAAATTTGATTTCCTCGGATTTTTCGCCACTCTTTTTCGGATATGTGGGTTAAATCTTTTCCTTCAAATAATATCTCACCATTTTCAATTTTTCCGGGCGGTGATGGAATTAATCCCATTGTGGCCAGGGATGTGACACTTTTTCCACTTCCTGACTCGCCAACAATCCCGAGAATTTCGCCTTCTTTTAAATCAAAACTGATTCCATCAACAGCTGCCACTAATTTTTTTCCTGATTGGAATGATACCTTTAAGTCTTTTATTTGAAGAATAGGTTCTTTGCTCACTTTTACACCTGCCTATCAGTTCTATTCTTATGTAATGTTTAAAGTATTACAATATAATAAATTTTAAGAATATTATAACATAATTTATTATAAATACTTTTTTGAATTTTTGCAAACATTAAAAACAATTTCGATTCTCGAATAAAAAAAACCTTCTGCCACTACGTTAATACGTTAACGTAGCGGAGAAAGGCTTTATTATTTATACAATGGTTAGGCGAATAATTTCCATCATTTCCAAAAATGTAAAAAGCTGATATCTTTTTTTGAAATAATAATGTTGTTAAAGTTTTTAGGCATTAAGGTTGGAATGTAACAATGATAGGATGTTTCGCATTTCGGTTATGGATATCTGACCGGGCGCAGAGGCTTTTTTTGCAGCTGCAAAAGTCACAGCTGAGCCAAATATCTCCCCTGCCAAGCGGCTGATCACTCCTCTGCCAGCCATGGACATGGTAATGATAGGTCTGTCGGCAAATTGTTCGTTCATTGTCCTGGTGGCATCCAGTAAGGTTAGAACATCCTTCGCGTTTTTTGGCATAACCGCCATTTTCGGAAGGTCTCCTCCCAATTCCTGCGCACGCCGCAATCGGGAAACAATCTCCTCTTTTGACGGTGTTTTTTCAAAGTCATGATTAGAAAGAATGACATACACATGATGAGCATGGGCAATTTCAATTAAAGAAATAATCTCTTTTTCGTCCGTAAACAACTCGACATCGATGAAATCTATGAGGCCTGTTTCTACAATTGTTTGGTTTAACTCTATGTAATACGTTGTACTGATTTCCTTTTCTCCGCCTTCTTTCGCACTGCGGAAGGTAAAGATAAGAGGTATTTCCGGAAGAATAGCACGGATTTGTTTTAGTGCCTCCTGAACTTTCTCTATCTCTTCGACAGATTCAAAAAAATCCACTCGCCATTCTACAACATCTATATCTAGTGTTTTTAAATAGCCGGCTTCTTCTATTAATTGGGCTAAAGTAGTGCCTACCATTGGGACGCAAATTTTCGGAGCACCTTCTCCGATTGTTACCCCTTTAACAGTGATTAATTTTTTTGGGGGATTCCAATTTAATTGATTGATAACCTCATTTGCCACTTCCTGAGGTTCTTTATTGTCCGTTTCCACTTTCATGTGATGTTCAGAATAGGCATCTTGTCTTTTATAAAATAATTCCTCGATTTCCATCATTGATTTCCCTTGTAAAACTGGACGGGTATCAATAATGATGTTTAATCTATCCTTCCAATTTTCCCATGATAAATCCAGAAAAATAACAGTGCATGAAGATAAACATTGCGTTCTTATTTCCTCCTGCAAAAATGCTCCGCCGCCAAGTGAAAGAATCTGTCCCTGTTTCTTGCATAGATTTGTGATTAAAGTCCTTTCACGTTCTCTAAAAGTTTTTTCCCCAAATGTATTAAATATTTGTGAAACCGGCATGCCAAAATCTTTTTCGATTTCTTCATCAATATCAATAAAATTCCAGTTGAGTTTTTCTGCCAGCAGCTGGCCAATTGTAGTTTTTCCAACACCCATGAATCCGATCAATACAATGCTTTTTTCAATTTGATTTTGCAAACTCATTCATTCCCCTCGAAAGAACCAATAAGTATCATTATAATCCTTTTTGGAAAATTAGGACAACAGGTTCAACACTGTTGCAATGTTGGCAACAATTCTCTGGAGATTTTACAAGCACGTGGAATTTTCTCGCATAAGAGTAAAAATGTTTTTTAAGAGGTTTGTGACTTCGATTACTTTCTCAAAGACATTTAGTCCTATTTTTTGACCAAAGGGATCCTCAGGTCTTTTCTTCAAGGACACTTTGGATCCTTTTTATACCTAAAGTGTCCTTGAACGGCTTCTTCAAGGACACTTGGATTCCTTTTTATACCTAAAGTGTCCTCGAGCGGCTTCCTCAAGGACACTTGGATTCCTTTTTATACCTAAAGTGTCCTCGAGCGGCTTCCTCCAGGACACTTGGGGTCTTTTTTACATCCAAAGTATCCTCGAACGGCTTCCTCAAGGACACTTGGGGTCTTTTTTACATCTAAAGTGTCTTCGAACGGCTTCCTCAAGGACACTTTGCATCTTTTTTACATCTAAAGTGTCCTCGAGCGGCTTCTTCAAGAACAGTTCTCCTCTTTTTTAATGAAATTGTGTCCTTAAACATAAGATTCCTATTGTCATGCATCTAATTTATTTCCCTTAACGCTACTTCCTGATAGGCCTTAAATAGGGAATCACAAAAGGCATCCCATTCGACGGCCGCTTCCAATGAAACTTCAGTTACCTCACCTAACACGGGCCTTTGCAGCAAATCCTCAAGCCTTTCCGAAAAATGTTTGATGGTTTCAAGTGAACCACCTTCTAAAACACTTCCGACAAAATCGCTGGGAGAATACCAATTTGACACTCTTTGAATATCGCGGTAAATTTGTGTTAACTGCAAGTTGCGCGGGCCCTCCCATTGTTCGTTCACGACAACATCGCGGAAAATACGTGGAAGTGAAGAAAACTCTTCCATGACACCGTGACCTGCAAAAATTGATATAGCCTCACGCAGCACTTCAGCCCCCTCATTCGTTACACAAATCTTTTGTAATAAAATGAGCTCCCGCAAATTAAATAGTTGTTTTCGAACCTCAATTGGCTGATCTGACTTTATTCCGGGATTAAGCGGTTTTTCAAGACGCAGAAAAAGATCATATATTTTAAAAGCACCCGCCGTTGTCCGCTCAGCGGCATTTTCAATTTTTTTCAATTTGCTCGCTGCAAGTGGATAATCCTTTACCTTTTTACCAAATACAGTGCGAAAATCACTGTAAAGGTTAGCTTCCCTAGATGCACGCAGCATAAAACCAGCACAGGCGATTCCGATTTCAAGGCGGGATAATGTTAAAACAATTCCCACTGCTACTGCAATTCCCTTATCTTTTGGTCCGATCGGATAGGCCAATGCTCCATTATATTGAATTTCCCCTGTCGGCACTTCTGATGTCCCAAGCTTCCATTTGAGACGATTAATTTGATAGCTATTGCGCTTTTCCTTCTCTTTATCACCCGGAAGCCAAGAAGGCACAATGAATGTTGATATCTTATCTGAACTTGTGATTTTTGCTGTAACAACGGAGTAGTCCGCATGAGCGACGGAACAGAAAAATTTATTTCCATATAATCGATAATTCTTACCATCCGGGACAGCTTCCAGAAGATTTGCAGGTAAATCAGAACCGCCTTGGATTTCTGACATAAATTGAGCCCCAATTGCAAATTCACCGTTTACTCCCTCTTTTGAATGGAGTAAAATCTCTTCCAGTTCCGGATGGTCAACATCAGGAAATTCATCAAGAAGAGCAATTAATCCATTCGTACAGGTCATGGGACATGCCACACCCGCTTCGCCCAATTGGTGAATTAACATTCTTTTCACAAAGCTTTCCCAAGGTGCCATTTTACTTGAAAAAAGACCTTGACTGAAAACCCCTTTTTCCAGCGTAAAGGCTTCCTGTGGACGAACAACCCGGTCAATTCGGTGATTAAACGCATCATAGTGGAGCATGTAGGGACGGACCTCCGGCCTGGCAATCCGTTCAGCCAAGCGATTCCATTCTTGAGACACGGTCGGAGAAAACGATAGAATTTCCTTATGAACAGCATCAAACTGTGCACCGGTAAAGTGCTTAACAGCTCTTTGTAAAAAATGATCGTCCCTATACCAGTCAAGATTTTCACGCTTTTCGAGGAATTCATCAAAGGAATACGTATTGTTCCCTCTTGTTTCCGTCCCTTGGGAAGTATGATTCATTCATGATCACTCCTTTTTTTGTATTTGGCTTTGTTAAAGGCGAATGTTGATTTTTTACAACTGTTGATTGGAGTGGAGAGCGCTCGACTCCTGCGGGATGAAGAGGTCACGGGAGACCCCGCAGGCGCCTAAAGCGCCGAGGAGGCTCCCGGACCTCCCCGCGGAAAGCGAGCGCCCGGAGCGGAAATCAACAACTATGTTTAACTGAACTTTTTATTATTTAAATTGCTTCAGCTTAAAAAGAAGGAAACTGACCAAAAAAGTAACGGATGAAAAAAGCAGTGCAATACTTGAGAACGCTAATACATATGCATTATACTCGCCCAATTTTACAATCATTTTATAGCTGTCAATTCCAAAAAATCCTGCTGTGATGTTGAACAAAACAAGTAAAAAGTAAATCATGATCAGTCCTCGTGCGGAATTTTCAATATCTGCTTTACTTAAAGCAATATGAGAAGAAATGCTGATGGCAAATACTAAAAAAATCCAAAAGAGAGGATTGATAAGATTATGAAAGGTGAAAAGGCTTTTAGTAATGGCTATTACTGCTCCCCCTATCGATTGTAAAACGGTTGCATCCAGTTTCTCAAAGGAAATATGGTGCTGTATTTCATTCATAAAAGTTTCGTAGGATTGAGGGACAAAAAGATACATGCCAGCTATTAACGAGCCAATTCCACTAAAAATCGGGCCAAGTCCAATAAAAAAGTTTCCCACCTGCTGATAAAAGCTGTTTGGATTATATTGATGGGCCACATACCCAAGAATACCGTCAGGACTGTTCAATTGTAATAACTTTACTTTTGATACCCGATGTCCCCATATGAAACACATGAGAAGATGTCCGAGCTCGTGAATCGGAGTTCCAATCCATGCCGTCAATACAATTCCCCGCGGACCCAATGCCCGGACCAAGAAAGAATTGGAGAACCTTTCTAGAAAGCCCAAAAGGAAACCAATAGCGATTAAAAACCCTAACAAATAAATCAATTCTCCAAAACTTATAAGTAAAATATTTAAAAAAGATAGTATGATATTCATCTCAAATCTTTTATCCCTTCTATTCCTTTTCATCTTTAACTATAGTTATATCCGTTTTCAATCAAAAAAGCTCACGAACTATCTTGACCTTATTCCACCATCCGGGGGAATTTTTACTTTACAGGGAACCTTTTTCCATTTCAAAATTATTATCGTCCATTAGAAGACCGGCTTACTCAGCTGCGTGTAAAATATCAAGATAACGAGGATGCACAAGAAGCTGTCTCAAAAGTTTATGGGACGCCTCTTTTTTCGTTTAAATCTTTGTCCATTCTGGGGTATGATACAATAGGGATAATGATTGTTATCAAAGGAGGGGTCTACTATGAATCTTAAAGAAAAGGCCGCGAACCTTCCCGCTTCTCCTGGTGTCTATCTTATGAAAAATTCATATAAAAGTATTATTTATGTAGGAAAATCAAAAGAACTAAAAAAGAGAGTTCAGTCATACTTTCGGCCCTCCAAAACCCATTCTCCAAAGATTGAAAAAATGGTCAAAAATATCGCGGATTTTGACTATTTCCTTACTGATACGGAATTTGAAGCCTTTATGCTAGAGTGCCAATTAATAAAGGAATTAAAGCCAATTTTCAATCGGATGATGAAAAATCCACAATCATATGTTTATATAGCCGTACCGACAGATGGAAAACACAATATAGAAATAACCAGTAACCCGGATAACATGGGTAACAATCTTTATTTAGGTCCTTTCATTAATAAGTATACTGTGGAAAGAGCGCTGCAAGGGATAAAGGATTGCTTTAAAATAAATTGCAGCAATCTGTCTAAAAAACAGTCTCCATGCTTAAACTACTCCATCGGCCTATGTAATGGGAGATGTTTTAGTGCAAAGGCAATGGAAGAATACCATTCGATCCTTAACAAACTGATTTCTCTACTGGGTGGCACCGATACTCAACTTCTTGAAGAAATGGAACAAAGGATGTATTTGGCCTCAGAACGGCTGGATTTTGATGGGGCAGCAAAATATCGGGACTATCTAAACGCAATCCATTCTCTCATTAAAAAAGAAAAAGTCATTGAATTTACTGAGGAAAACAAAAATATTGTCGTTCTTGAACACTTGGAGGACAACAGCCTTAAATTCTTTTTTATAAAAAGGAACAGCATTCTTTTTCGAAAAAAGCTACAACAGGATGAAATAGATCTTGATCAAATATCTGTCATATTGTTAGATCATTTCCGGAATGACTCGTTCAAAATATCCAAAAGTGTGAATCGGGATGAAATTGATGAAGCGCAAATCGTCTATAGCTATTTAAAAAGCAGCTCCTGCGATTATCTAATTGTACCTGACCAGTGGCTACACGCCGATCATCCTGCCGATTTAAAGAAAGCACTTGAGGAATTATTTAATGTGGAGACCATAAAAACCCGCTAATTCAAAAATTAACTAGCGTAAAAATAAGCAGTCCGATGATGAATCGGACTGCTTATTTTTTTATATTTATTTATTCTAATTGGACAAGTCCCCCATTCATTTGGAAACTATCTGAATATTATATTTTTGAAGAATAAAATTTAATAGAAAAGGAGTTGATTAAATGGGTTGGTATGGTAAAAAAGAGAAGGAAGCATGCAATAGTAACAGGAACAAAAATTATAACAATAACGATAATGATAACCAAAATGAAAATGAAAATGATTTAAAAAATAGTAATAATGCTAAAGTTCTCAACAGCGGAAACTCTTATGTCGATATTAAGGTTGATATTTCGTCCAAAAATGATTCTAAATCTAGTGCTGAACAAGATCAAGAACAATGCCGAAATCGGAAAAAAAAATGTAAATACTACTGTTAGTATAAAGATTACTACTTAACTTGGAAAATACTATCTCAGTTAAGTAGTAATCTGATTTTTAGAAAGGAGGTAATAAAATGGCATTTATGGGGCGAACAAACAATGATAACGAACATACAAAGTATAGAAGCAAATTCGATAATGATAATCAAAATGATCTGGTGAATGGCACACTAGCTAAAGTAAGTAATAGTGGTAATTCTGATGTTGATGTTAATACAAATATTAATGTCCATATTGATGTAATGCCGATTGCATTTGCGATTTTATATTCATCTTTAGCCAATAAACAACTTTCAAAAAAACAATTTCAATATGCCATGAAGAAATTAGATGAGTATAAATCGAACTAAGAAATCCATCTCCCAAAACTCTTCATTTAATTTCCATTAAATAAGCCCTTCTCCATCGAGAAGAGCTTTTCTAATTCCATAGGGATTTTTTAAACCTTACTATCTTTCATTTTCTGCACTTTTATTTCCATCGTTTCACTTATAAGAGTAGAACCCAGGATGAGACAGCCGCCAATTATTTGGATAATACCCATGCTTTCTCCAAGAAATAGCGCAGCAATAATCACGGCTGATACGGGATCAATATAACTTAAAACAGCTATGGCCTGCCCTTTTAGGTCCTTAATAGAGGTAAAATACAAAAAGTAAGCAATGCCCGTATGGATGATACCAATGATGAAAATAAAAATAAGGGAATGAGAGTTTACGCCGGAAAAATCCATTCCATCTTTGATCATTACGTATGGTAAAAGAACGATTACCGCCACCATTAATTGAACTAAAGTGGTTTCAAAACCTGATAGATTTTTGATAAATTTATTGATTAATACGACACTGGCATAAAACGCTGCAGCTGAGAGACCATATAGGATTCCAACCGCATGATGATAGCCGCCTGCACCGTTGCTGCCTCCAAAATTCACAATAAGAAATAATCCTGCCATTGCCGTAACAATACAGCCTACCTTTAGCGGTGTCAGTTTTTCTTTAAGAATAAAAGGAGCTAGGACCATGACGAAGATTGGAGCAAAATAATAGCTTAATGTTGCATTGGAAATGGTCGTATACCGATAAGCTTGGAAAAGGAGAATCCAGTTAAATCCGATCGCGGCACCGGAAAGGATTAACAGGAGGAAATTTTCTTTTAAAGCTTGAATGTCAAACTTTTGTCTCGCCAATACACTTGCGACAATTAAAAAAAGGCTGCCAATTACTCCCCTTAGAAGCGCAATTTCACTTGAAGATAGATTGATATTCTTGACGAAAACACCAATACTTCCCCAAATAAGCATGGCCGTAATAATTTTAAATTTACCTTGCACTTTTGCTCCCCCTTTCCTGATGATTTTTGGCTGAATGAATTTTTGTGTCTTATTGCCTACTAAACATTTTCAATTCTCGCATTCTTTCATCAAGCATACGAAACAATTCTTTTAAATCTCCTTTTGGAACGCTGCCAAATCGATCCCCAATGCTTGCTTCATAAAAACAGGTGCCCTTAGTAGTATCTTTCAAATTGCCAGTTAAACCAATATCACTTTTCTCATAAAGTTCTACCAGAATGGTTTCAATCTCCTCTTTTGGAGCATCAAAATGAACATGAAACATATTGGAAACCGGCTTTAGTGGAAGTGTTTTAATTGCATGACATTGATTAAAATGGCCTGCAAGTTCTTTTGCTTCCCGGTAATACTGCTCCATTTTCGCGATCCTTTGATCAAAATAAAAATCTGCACTAATTATATACGGATAAAGGCTGATTAAATCCCCACCATGACGCCTTTTCCAAACTTTCGATTCCTCAATAAAATCCTTTTCTCCTGCCAGAATCGCCCCTGCAATTCCGCCAATTCCTTTATAAAATGACACATACACACTATCAAACAGACGACAAATTTCAGCAGCTGACTTTTCATAGTAGGGAAGAATTTCAAATAACCTTGCACCATCCAAGTGTAATTTGATTCCTTTCTCATGACAATAAGCCGAAATCGATTCCAGAGCTTCATAATCTGGTAATTGACCGCCAATCTCACGCTGGGGCAGTTCAAGCAATAAACAAGCAATATCCTCTTTAAGCCCAACAACATCTTCTAATTGAATTAAACTGTCTTGATCAGCAAGCAAAATCGGTTCAATATGATGCAGCTCTTTTAATCCGTCCTCTTCATGGATTTCCAAATGGCATAACGGATGGTAAGCGACTTTCTTTATTCCTTTTTGATCACACCAAATTCTTAAAGCAATTTGCTGGGCCATCGTACCACTAGGAAAAAATACAGCTGTCTCCTTCCCTAAGTAATCAGCCATCTTCTCTTGGAACTCCTCGATTATTTTTCCTTTCCCATAGATATCGCTTTCCTGCAAACCATCAAAATCATTGAAAGCTGCTAGTAATGTTTGAATGTCTCTTGGGTCATGCCCGACCACTTGATACGTGGTTTGCTTAAATGCTTCTAATAATGGATTTTTTTCGTTCATGTGAATTCTCTCCCTCTAATAAGACAACCTATAGATTAAAAATCGTTCATTTGAATTATGTTCATATAAATCCGGCAATATAACTTCCTGTTTGAATTCAAAAGGGGTTTGATTTTCCAGAAAATAAATATAATCCTCTGAAGGGTAATATAAAACCAGTTCTATCTCCCGATGGGACTTCTCCACAGAAAGTAAGATATTCTTTATGATTCTCATAAAAATTTGGATGGTAAATGGATTAAAAAAGTAAAAGCAATTATCTAACGATCTAATTTCATACTCTTCCGCCAAGCAGCAATAAAAGTGTATTTTATTCTTGGCATCAATGTGTTTCTTAAGATAATTTTTTTGATTTTGGACAGCCTCTTGATAGAGAGCCTGGTTCATTTCAATGCCGGTCACATTGGCATTCCATAAATAATGAATATAAAAAATTAAACGTCCTTTACCACAGCCAAAATCAACGATATGATCACTGCTTTTCAATTCATATTGGTGAAATAAGGTTTCAAGGGCACTATAAGGTGTCGGCTCGTAGCGATGATAGTGCAATGAGGTTATAAATCCCTTTTGTTCTCCTCCCGTTTTGATATTCAGCACTCCATCTAAAAACTTTTCTTTCATTGCTTGACCTCTATTCAGGTGAAGTAGGATTCTATCTATTATGATAAATGATTTTTCTGAAATAATGCCAATAGATTTACTAAAAATTAAAAAATCATCAATTGAAATTAAAATTATCGGATTACTAATATTTTTTTAAAATAAAAAGATTGACAATAGTTTAATAATTTATTAACATCATAAATAAGTTAAAAACAGCTGAATAACTTATCCAGAGAGACTGAGGGACAGGCCCGATGACGTCCAGCAACCTTCATTAATGAAAGGTGCTAATTCCTGCAGAGTGACTTCATTCTGAAAGATAAGGTTGAGATAGAAAAGCCTCTTTCTGATTGAAGAAAGAGGCTTTTTCGTATATAGGTGCAAACAAAGGGGATTGATATAATGCTTGTTTTAGACGATGTACATAAAATTTATGGAAAAGGCAAAGAGAAAAAGGTAAGTGCCTTAAAAGGAATTAACCTTCGCGTTGAGAAAGGTGAAATTTTTGGTGTGGTAGGATTCAGCGGGGCAGGAAAAAGTACACTGATTCGTTGTGTAAATCTGCTGGAACGGCCATCTTCCGGGAAAGTGCTCATCAATGGAGTAAACCTTTTATCCTTGGCGCCAAAGGATTTACGCAAGCAGCGTAAAAAGATTGGCATGATCTTTCAACAATATAACTTATTAAATTCGAAAACGATTTTTCACAATGTGGCGATGCCGCTTATTTTAGAAGGCACACCTAAAAATGAAATTAAAGAGAAAGTCACAAAATTACTAGCATTTGTTGGCTTGGAGGATCGGATGAATCATTACCCAGATCAGCTGTCCGGTGGTCAGAAGCAAAGAGTTGGAATTGCCCGCGCGCTGACAACTGACCCTGATATTCTCCTATGCGATGAAGCTACATCGGCACTTGATCCAAACACGACCGAAGCCGTTTTAGAGTTATTACGAAAGGTACGAGATGAATTTGGCGTAACCATTTTAATGATTACCCATGAGATGAATGTCATCCGTGATATTTGCGATAAAGTTGCGGTTATTGAAGACGGGACCATCGCGGAGCAAGGATCGGTCATCGACGTGTTCACTGAGCCAAAAACAATGATCGCCCGAAGCTTTGTGAGGACCTTCTTAAACGATAATATTCCAAAGTCCGTACAAAAATTAATTAATGAAAGCAGCCAGTCAAGCTCCCATGGCATTTACCGAATTATTTTTAAAGGCAATTCAACCAATGTCCCATTAATCTCAAATACGGCAAAGCACTTTTCAATCGATTTAAATGTTCTTCACGGGATGGTAACAGAGCTTCAAGGTCAGCCATTCGGAAATTTACTTGTTGAATTCAAAGGTGATAAAGAAGAAATTCTTCGCGCCGTTCAGTATATTCGAGACAATGAAGCTGTTATTAAGGAGGTGTCTGAAGATGCCATTTGATTGGTCCTGGTTCTGGCCAGAGTTTTTAAGTTCAATTGATCAAACACTTTATATGGTCGTTGTAGCTCTGATTATTTCGGTCATTATTGGAATTCCAATAGGTGTGATTCTGGTAATTACAAGAGAGAACGGCATTTTGCAGAATAATATTCTATTCAATATTCTTAATGTCATTATTAATATCTTTCGATCCATTCCATTTATTATCTTAGTAGTGGCAATTATTCCATTTACTAGATTAATCGTGGGAACTGCAATTGGCACCACCGCGGCAATCGTACCGCTCGTGCTCTATACGGCCTTTTATATTGGCCGATTAGTAGAGAACTCCCTTCTCGAAGTCGATAAAGGCACTATTGAATTAGCGCAGGCATTGGGAGCAACTCCCTGGCAAATCATTTGGAGATTTCTTTTGCCGGAAGCACTTGGTTCGATCGTTTTAGCCTTAACCATCGCTACCATTGGATTAATTGGCGCATCTGCCATGGCTGGTGCTGTTGGTGGCGGCGGGATTGGTGATTTAGCGATTACTTATGGGTATAACCAGTTTAAAACCGAGGTTATGATCATAACCGTTGTAACCCTCATTGTAATGGTTCAGCTGGTTCAATCACTCGGCAACCTGCTCTCCAAAAAAATCAGAAGAAAATAATTGATGATTGAAGGTTATCCTTTTTCATAATAAAAAAACATATTAGGGGGAATTTCAAAATGAAGAAATATTTAGTTATTTTGTTAGGTTTATTTCTTTTGTTAGCTGGATGCAGTTCAAAAACCAGCTCAGACAGTAAAACGATTAAAGTAGGAACATCGAGTTCAGAAACACCTACATGGGAATTAGTTAAAAAGCTGGCAAAAGATAAAGGGATTGACATCCAAATTGTAAAATTTGATGATTATGTCCAGCCAAACCTTGCTTTGGACAGCGGCGAAATCGATTTGAATGCATTCCAAACAGTCGTCTATTTTGATAACTTCAGAAAACAGCGTAATCTAAAATTATCTGCTGTCGGTACCACTTCTATCTGGCCAATGGGGATCTACTCTAAAAAAGTTAAAAACATCAGCGAAATTAAAGATGGAAACCAAATCATTATTCCGAAAGACCCTACGAATCTAGGAAGAGCACTCTTATTAATGCAAAAATCTGGATTGATAACGTTAAAACCTGGTTTTGATGGATCAGGCGGTTTAGAAAATATCGCAAGTAATCCACATAATCTAAAAATCACTCCTGTAGATGCAGGACAAACACCACGTGGCTTAGACGATGCTGCTGCTTCGATTATCAACTGTGATATGGCGATCAACGCTGGCTTAAACCCAACATCTGACCCAATTTTTAGAGAAGATGCTTCAAATAAAGCATATGTAAACATTATTGCTAGCCAAACAAAACACAAAGATGACAAAGCAATTAAAGAAATCGTTGATATCTACCATTCCAAAGAAGTAACAGACTTTATCAAACAACACTTCAAAGGGGCAGCTGTTCCTGTCGTAAAACCAATTTCTTATCTTGATGGGTACAAACAAAATTAGTAAAAAAGGGGTCAGTCCCCCGGCGCTTTAAAGCGCCGGGGGACTGACCCCTTTTATAAAACTGCTATTTTTCAGCATGTCTTTCTTCGATTCTTGCTTCTATTTTTTCCAATGCTTTTAGATCTCCTTTAATTTCCTGCTTATTATCTATAACCAATTCTTTAAAACTTAATTTACGTTTTCTCATCGAATTCTCCACCTTTCTTTGATTCTATTATATACATGGTGGAAACGATAGAATCGCTAGATTTATTACAATTTTTTGAACTTTTAAGCAAAATATAAAGCCTAGTTTTTTAGACTAGACTTTTTGTTTGTTCTGTATAGTTAACTTGCGATATTTTTATGTGGTTTAGTATCGGAATTGTCTAATGGAACACGATTTCCCATTTTAAAGATATAGAAACATGCCACTACGATTGCAAGGAAAATCAACCCAACAAATAAGGATAAACGGGTTCCAGGGTTAAAGTACATTCCCACTAAAACAGTTACTAAAAATACCATTGTTGCATAGTTACTGATTGGCGCAAGAGGCATTTTAAACGGATGGCTTGCCATTTGATCTGCATGCTCTTTTCTAAATTTCATCTGACTAATAATTAGTACAAACCAAGGCACCATACCTGGTAGAACGCTGGCACTATAAACATAAAGGAATAATTGCGGCGGAGCGAAATAGTTTAACACAACTCCAAACACTAATCCGATGAGGGTTGCCCAAATACATACGGTTGGAACTCCGTTTCCTGAAACTTTTGCAAAGCTCTTCGGAGCTTGCCCATTCATTGCAAGTGTATAAAGCATCCGTCCTGCACTGAAAATACCGCTGTTAGAACCGGACATTGCTGCTGTAATAACAACAAAATTGATGATACCTGCTGCAGCTGTAATACCAATCTTAGCAAAGGTCGAAACAAACGGGCTTCCGATTGTTCCTAGTTGATTCCAAGGATAAACGGTAACAATGATAAAAATAGCACCAATATAGAAAATTAATATACGCCAAATGATATTATTAATCGCTTTTCTCAAAGTCTGGGTTGGATTTTTCGCTTCACCTGCGGTAATCCCTATAAGTTCAACCCCTTGATAAGCTCCAACAACAAGAGATAATGCAAAGAAAAATCCTTTAAAGCCGCCTGTGAAAAAGCCGCCATGTTTCCAAATATTCGATAATCCAAGAGCATGTCCATGATTTCCTAAACCAAAAAAGATCAAGCCGATACCCGCAATAATCATAAGACCAATTGTTACGACTTTAATAAGTGCAAACCAGAATTCAAATTCTCCGTAAAATTTAACGGACACTAGGTTTGCAGCACCTAGGATGACCAATGCAATCGCACCCGGAATCCATTGAGGCAGATGAGGGAACCAATAATTCATGTACATTCCTATTGCCGTGATTTCGGCAATTCCTACTGCAACCCATTGGAACCAATAACTCCAAGCCGTCAAGTAACCAGCCAATGGATGAATATACTTATGGGCAAAGGTCGCAAACGATCCGGTGGTTGGATTTAAATAGAGCATTTCTCCCATTGAACGCATGATAAAAAAGATAAAAACACCAGCAATTGCATAAGCCAGCATTACGGATGGGCCTGTCCATTTAATCGTACTTGCTGAACCCATAAATAGCCCAACACCAATGGTACCGCCCAAGGCAATCATCTCAATATGCCTTGCCTCTAGTCCTCTTTGTAATTCCTTATTTGACACGTAAATCCCCTCCTGATGCAATAATTGATGTTTACTAAGAACGAATTCATGTTTATTACTAGCCACAATTCGCCGATGATAAATTCCTTTTTTCTTGGTAGATGTTTCAACTTTCAGCAAAAAAACATTTTGGACAATCAAAAAAATAAAACATAGCAGCTAATATGTATGGACCACCTCCTTAAAAGTAATACTTCACAAGGAAACGCCTACACTTTAATTTGAATGAAAACCTGCAGATATATCTTTTTTGATGATTGAATCCTTACACTATTTTCACTATAAAAATATAAATTTGTAAATAATTCATATAAATTAAATATTTCACAATAACTATTTTATACAAAAAAATTGGCAGTGTGAAGGCTTTATATTATAAAAAATAGTAAACTTTCAATTTTTTATATTATTTTAGAAAATTTGCAATAAAAAGGGGTCAGTCCCCCGCTACGTTAAAGTTTTAACGTAGCGGGGGACTGACCCCTTTCATCATTTTTGGTTTTTCCAATAGTCATAAATGGCTTCTTTTATTATTGTATTTATATCGCTCTTTTTTTGCTTGGCGATCCATTCAGCTTGGTCGATGGGCAAAGTTAATTTTAAATTGACTTTTTCATTGGGCATTTCATATTTTCTTATTTCTTCTATTGTGATGCCTTCATCGAGCTTTGGAAAGGATTCATCGCTTTCTTTTACGACCTGAAAATCTGGATATTCTTCAACATCATCAATATCACAATATAAATGAAGACGTGGCACCCCACCTGAAAAGCCTTGAGGCTGCATAATCGTATTGAATATCCTTCCATCCTCTAATTCTATTTCTAAAATAAGATTTTCCTCATGTCCATATTTTCTTAAAACAACCTCACTAACAACCATACCCAATTCCATTGAATATCCTGAACTAGACTCAAAGATATAAATCACACTCTTAAATATATGAATATCGGTGCCATCAATCTTCACCGATTTAATCTCAACCATATTAACTCCTTTCCCGGGGTCAGACCCCCGCTGCTTTAACGCATTACTTCACTGGGGGTCTGGCCCCGCTACCTCCCCACTACCGCTAAGGTTGATAATGGTTTTATTTCTGTATTTTCAGTGATCTGGTTTAATTCGTCGATTTGAGCTAATAGTAAGTCTTTCATTTTTTGCGGCATGTCAGGGATTTTGACTATTTCTTTTGGATATAGGTCCCTTGTCATGGCGACTTCCCATTGGCCATCCTGTAAATCGGAGGAATATATTTCGGTATCCTTTGTAATGGTCCAGCTCGCTTCTGAGATGGCTCGTTTAATATCAATAGGTGTAAAAAGAGTTCTAACATTGGATGCACTGATGGGTTTATAGCTTTCACACAACGCTTGAATCATGACGGCTTTATAGTGTGCAAGTTGTTCCGGCATTGCCACATTCGAACTCCATTCTGCTATGCAAAGCTTCTTTCCCCAAGCTCTTACCCGCTTCAGGATGGCTGTCAATTCCTTGTAAGAGGATAAATACCATAAACAATGCGACAAAACGATATAATCAAAGACATCATTTTGAAAAGCAGTCCCATCTTCCAATATATTAAAATTAAAATCCATTCTTATATTACTACCTATCTCTGAGTCTAATAGCTTTTGGCGAGCTTCCCCTAATGTAATTGGCGCTCCATAGCTTTCCGGGGCAATATCAACCGCATGAACAAAGCCCTCCTTACCTACTGTAAGGCTAAGTGCCGCCGTGGTATCGCCTTGGCCGCATCCAACTTCAAGGATTTTTGCTCCTTTTTCTATATTCCAAGAATCAATCAATCTTAGGCGATGTGCTGTCTGGATTCTTTGGATTTGTGCCGGAGCTTCGTCCAATTTCATGGACTGAATTATTTTATCAATCATCATTCAACCTCATATCATATCCATATTTTTCTCAATCTTATTATAAAATTAGCACTTATTCAATAACAGCAAAAAAGAGATTCCTTTTAAGAAATCTCCTTTAAAATAAAAGAAATCATCTTTTCAAATACGTCATTCCAGTTTTTCGTTTGAGCTACCTGTTTTCGAAAAAGGTTCTTACTTTCTTGATTCTTATACAGTTCTAATTTTTCACATGCCATAATAAATTCATTTGGTTCATTATGATCCAAATGAGTATAGACAAAATCTTCTGCATGTTTTTTGGTAGACGGCAAATTCACCCCAACAACCGGTTTTCCTGATGCCAGGAATTCAAATAATTTTAATGGGAATACCGCCTTATTATATTGAGAGGGCTTGTAAGGCATGATACCAATATCGATTAAGTTCATATATTTAGGGACTTCTGTTGGCTGCACACTGTCTATCCATAATACATTGCTTTCAGCTAATAATTTTTTGAAAACAGAATCTTGATTCGTTCCATCTGGTCCTACAAATAGAAAAAGCCACTCTCTTTTTTGCCTCGCCACCTTTTGGATCAGTTCAAAATCAAGCTTCGGTTTAATTCCTCCGATAAATCCTAGAACGGTCCCGTTAAATCCTTCTGGAAGAAGGCCCTCTGCCCGGTTTTGCTCATAAGCAAACAAATCGAATTCAACACCATTTTCAAATGTAAAAATCTTTTGGCTTGTACCAGTTTTTTCTACGATTCGCTCGTGTAAAAATTCTGAAGTGCAAAAGATGATATCAGCACTTTGAATAATCCGATTTTCTGCTTTTGCAATAATGCTCTGTCTAAGGGTAGATAGGACAGAATTTTTCCCATGGATGGGCGAGGCCCATAAGTCACTGCAATCATAAACGACTCTGTTCCATGTAAAGAGATCCGCAAGTAACGGAAATCCTGGAAAGGTGTACCATAAATGAATCGCATGCATTTCTTGGGCCAGTTTTAAATATAACAGCAAAGAGAGCAATTTTTCTTTATAAAATCCGTCCACATAACGGCCAAAGCGGAAGACTTTATGTGGAAGCAAATCCTGAATCGACCATTGTTTAATCCCGTTCGGCAGCGTAATAAAAGGAATTTCATATTTAGTAGGTGACGGACATAGCCAAATTACCTCTTCCGTATCTGGATGATGCTGAAGAAATTCCGCAAAACGATGCCTCCTATAACGCAGCTGATCGGTTCCCCACTCAGATGTGGCTACAATGATGTGTACATTTTTCATCTGGCTCCACCCTTTTTAAATTCTCTTCGCTACGGCATAGTAAGCATAATGGGAAAAACACCATAAAGCTTTTAGCAAATTCAGCTTCTCTATTTTACGGTACACAAACCAATTCATTTTCGCCGCTTTCCATTTGTTCTTTGAAATAGAAGGATTTCCAATACGATACTCAGCCAAATTTTCATTCAGCCCGTATGCCACAAACCCCTTCTTCAATATGGAGAGCCAGGTGGCTAAATCCTGCCTTGTGCGGATGTTTGGCATTTGAATCGATCCTACTTTGTTCAGATCAATCATGACTGTTAGACATCCAACAATCGTATTCTTTAACATATCCCCATATGTAACCTGTTCCGGTGCTGAAACTTGTTTATGTAAATAGACACCTTCATGGGTGATGAATTCATAGCCCGTAAACGAGAATGCATAGTCATTCGTCTGCATGAAGGAAAGCTGCTTTTCTAATTTTTCAGGCTTCCAGCAATCATCACTGTCAAGAAAAGCGACAAAGCTCCCTTTTGCCTGAGTAAGAGCAAAATTTCTTGCCACCGCGGCACCGCTATTTTCCTTTAAAAAATGGACTTTGATTCTTGGCTCAACATTTGCGTACCGATTTAAGATGTTCGGGGTTTCATCTGTTGAGCAATCATCCACAATAATCAATTCCCAGTTTTGATAGGATTGCATTCTAACAGATTCGATAGTTTGGTCTATAAACCTACTAGCATTATAAGAAGGCGTAATAATGGATATCAGTGGCTGCTGTGGACTCATATTGATCCCCCCATTAATAAGGCCGTTCCCGCACCAGTTCAGGAATGACTAACCATAAAAAGCTGATTGTAACACCCAACAACACACCTAAAACAGCTCTCTCTTTTAAGTTGAAGGCTTGATTCTCTGAATTTAAAGCTTGATTGTCCGGTGATTTTAAAACCATGGCCGGTTTGATATCATTTTGTTCGGTCTTTAGGTCAAATAAGAATCGCTGCTGGTCAACCATTGCATCTGGACCTACTTTTTCATTTTTTAATGCATCGATTGATTCTTGAACGATTTTCTGTTTTTGTTGTAATTTTTCCTGATCCATCGCTAAAAAGGCGTTTGAAATCTCATTCAATACCTCTACTGCACTTTCCCCATCATACGTTAGATCGATCATATTATCGGACACAGCTGTTACATGGAGGTTCGTCATAATCTCCACCTGCTTTTGCTCCCATAAGTTGGCTAAATTTTCTTTATAAAAAGGAGCATTCGTTAATAAAACGATGACACGCTTAGGATCATTCATATCTGGATTATTATAGCTTCCAAGAGTAAGAGTCGCTTCAGCCGCATAGCTTGATGACTCTTTTCCGACCGGTAGCAGCCAGCCGATTGCACCTAGAAGAATGGGAATCGCTATTAATATCCAAAAGTATTTCTTACTTTTATCTTTCAGAGTTTGAATCATGAGTGTCATTTAAACCAAGCTCCTTTTCTTCTTGAAGATGGCCTTTATAGACAGAAACCGTTGAGATGACTAATCCAAGTAATACCCAATGGAAAAAGAGGTTGCTGATAGAACTTGGGCTGATACTCGAAATTAAAAATCCGATTAACCCCATCATACATGCTTCAAGCAGCCCTTTTTGCTCCCGGCTGTTTCCTGCCTTGTAATATTTAAATAGACTGATAAAAAGATAGACATACATGGTAACGTACCCAAGCAAAATAATCATCCCATAATTGCCCATAATTTCAGCCAGCCAATTATGCACTTCCACTACATGGTTTGTTGGAAAGATGGATTCGTTTTTTAAGTAAAATGGAATATTACCGGCACCAACACCAAATCCAAACGTTTCAAGTGTAAAATGAAGGGTATTTTTCAGTAAATTGATCCTTGCTACATTCGACGAAAGAATTATATTACTTTGGGAAGAACCTGAAGCAATCAGCAATCCATCCAACAAATGAAGTACTTTATGAAAAAAAACAAATCCACCAGCCAGGATCACGACAGAACTGATGACCGCCCCTGTTTTCCTTAAATACTTCGGAAGAAGGATAAAAAGATAAGCGATTAATCCAATAATGATACCGAGCAAACTTGCCCGTGATTCTGTCAAATAAATGATATAGACACAGAGAATGGCAAGCAGTAAACTGGCCGTTTTTAAAAATACATTTTTTCCATTTTTTGTATAAGATAAATAAAAAAAGAAGGATATCGTTAAAAATGTGGCAAAATCATTTTGATTAAAGAACACAGCTGTCGGATACGACAATTTTGCTGCAGAACCTCTGTACAGTGTTGAAGTTGGAAGCTGTATATGGCCAAAATGATTCATTAATCCGATACCTAATAAAATGATGGTCATAACCATCCAAATCCCGTAAAACAGCATTAATCTGGACATTCTTCTAAATGTAAATACAGCCAGAAACACAAATGAAATTCCCAATCCCAATAGAAATAAGGCTTTAATTCCTTCTATAATCGATTTTGCCCATAGAAGCGAGACGGCTCCATAAGCCATCCAAAAGATCAGAAATAGCAGAATCCCCTTTACATTCACCCCATGCCAATAATGCGGGAGATTTCTTTCTTTCATAATTTGTAAGATAAAGAGAATCATGGCAGCTATTAGAATTATTCGGTACAAAAACAAACTAAAGAATCCAATATGAAGGTTTAAAACAGATTGATTCAGGAAAGTTGTCATCACCATTAAGTACATGACCTTCGGGAACAGCTTTGTACGATTCATATTGATTTTTAAGAGTACGAATAAAACAATTACTGCCCAAATCCCCAGAAAAACAACCGCTTCTTTTTTCATTTCAACAAGTGAATAGGCTAGTGCTAGTCCTATGATGAGGAGTGCTGATACACCTGTTGTCTTTTTAACCAGAAGATTACTCTGCATCCAACTTCCTACTCCCTTTTCACTCTATCCATTAATTAGCTGCGATTGTTTTGCCCTGTTTGAAAACTGGATCGTCTCTTGTAACCCTTCAAAAAGTTCCACAGCGGGTTCCCAATTCAACAGTTCTTTTGTAGCTTCTTTTTCAAGAATACTGTTACGAATATCACCTTGACGGCTTTGTTTATAGATCGGATTCAGATTAGTACCGGCCGCTTTGTTCATCATTTCGAATAATTCATTAATGGAAATACATGAGCCGGATGAAACATGGACACTTATATTACCAGTTGCATTGAGCGCTTTTACATTAGCCGCTGCAACATCCTTTACAAATATAAAATCCCTTGTTTGCTCCCCATCCCCAAAAATGACGGGTGAGACATTTTCAGACAGGCGGTCGGCAAAAATGGCCACAACTCCCCCTTCACCTTTTGAATCCTGTCTTGGTCCATAAACATTGCTATAGCGCAGAATACTATATGGCAATTGATAGAGTTTGCTAGACAGCTTCAAATAATTTTCCACGGACAACTTTGCAAGTCCATAAGGTGATTCCGGCCTTGTTGGGTGATTAAGCGAAATGGGTAAGGCAACAGGATCTCCATACACAGCTGCTGAAGAGGCAAAAACAACTCTTTTTACCTTTGCTTTAATGGCCGCTTTGATAATATGAAGAGATCCCCTTATATTTACTTTTTCATCAAAGAGTAGGTCCTTTACGGACTCCGCCACACTTACTTGAGCAGCTTGATGAATAATATAATCAGGACGAAGGGAAGTGATTAACTTCATTACGCTAGGATGAGTGATATCGTGATTATATACTTCAATAGGAAGCTGCTCGATGTTTTCGGTGCGCCCTGTTGAAAAATTATCGATAATCGCAACTTGATAATCATTACGGAGTAATTCCTCCACAATATGAGAACCAATAAACCCCGCCCCGCCTGTTACAATCACTTTTCTCATCAGAAAGATCCTCCTAATTAGCTTTTGAGATGGTTGAATCATTAAGAACGGCTTTTCGTCCCACGGAAAAATAGGTAAATCCTTTACTCTCCATCGTAGTTAAATCAAAGAGGTTCCGCCCATCCACAATCAGCGGCTGATTCATTAATTGCTTTACTTTCTCTAAATCTAATTTTTTTACTTCCTGCCAGTCTGTTAAAATAATGCACGCATCGCTATTTTTTACCGTTTCATATACATCTTCTGAATACGTGCATTGATACCCAAGCAGCTTTTTTGTTTCTTTTATGGCAATCGGGTCGAACGCCTGGACATTTGCCCCCTGAACAGATAGGTAAGGAATAATATCCAATGCCGGAGATGATCTGATGTCGTTGGTATCAGGCTTAAAAGCTAACCCTAAGACACTAATGGTTTTGCCTTTTAAAGAGCCTAAGGCATTGACAAGTTTTTTAACCAATTGAACCCGTTGACCTTCATTCGTTTCGATGACAGCTTTTATTAATTTAAAGTCGTATCCGCAATCTTCTGCTATATGTAGTAGTGCTGCCGTATCTTTTGGAAAACATGAACCGCCAAATCCGACACCTGCCTGTAAAAATTTATTGCCAATTCGGCTGTCTAAACCAATTCCTTCAGACACTTTCGTCACGTCAGCCCCAACGCGTTCACAAATATTAGCGATGTCATTAATAAAGGATATTTTAGTGGCTAAAAAAGCATTGGCCGCATATTTGATTATTTCCGCTGTCTCCAGAGAGGCTTTTACGATATTCGATGTAAAAGGCTTGTGTAGTTCAGAAATAATTTGAAACGCACTTTCGCTCGTTGCCCCAATTACAACGCGCTCCATATTCATTGTTTCCTGAATCGCAGCCCCTTCGCGTAAGAATTCAGGATTTGAAACAATATCAAAAGGATGTTTTCCATTTGAATATTCACAGATAATGGATTCCATTTGTCTTCCTGTCCCGACGGGTACGGTACTTTTCGTAACAATCACTTTGTAACCATTTAAATTTTCCCCAATCGCTTTGGCCACTTGTTTCACATAGGTCAAATCTGATTTACCGGAAGATGTCATCGGGGTACCAACAGCAATAAAAATCACTTCAGCGTCACTAATGGCTTGGTTGATATTGTAGGTAAATTGAAGTGTCCCTCTTCGGACATTTTTATCGACAAGTGCTTTTAATCCAGGCTCATATATGGGCATAACGCCTTGCAAAAGATCATTTATTTTCAATTGATCAATATCGCAGCAAGTGACCTGATTCCCAGCGTCAGCAAAACATGTACCAGAAACGAGTCCTACATACCCCGTACCAATGACCGTTATTTTCTTCATTTTCATCCTTCCCCCTACATTTCCTTTTTTATAAAAGAATAATTCTTTCATAAGTCTCTTTAAGCAAGCTGGCATTATGATGGGCATGATAATTTTTCTGAATATGTTCGAAGAGATCATTTTGAATCCGGGGTGTATATAAACCTCGATAAATAATACTCTGAATTTTATGGACCAGGCTCGAAACCGACTTTTTCTCTATTAAAAGATCCATGTGCTCCCCAAATAATTCCGGAATACCGCCTACCGCTGTGGTAATGACAGGAATTTTTAAAGCAATGGCTTCAATGACAACGGTTGGCATTCCTTCCGTATAGGAAGGTAGAGCAAATACATCACTTGCAAACAAGTAATCTCTCACCCTTATGTTATCAACTTCCCCGGTTAAGAAAAGCCTGCTATTAAATTCCGAACTTCGGCTTAATTTTTCTTTCGCTGGTCCATCTCCAACGAACACCACTGCCATTTCATTCGGTAGATAGTCCAGAGCCCGAGCAAGTTCAAAAACACCTTTCTCCTCCGTTAATCTGCCAACAAAGACAATAAGTTTTTTATCTTTCGGGAGGTTAAGGTTTTTTCTCATCTGTAATTTCGATTGGTCCGGCTGCTGAAATTGGGAGAGGTCGATCCCAATGGGGAGCACCACACTTTCTCTCCCTGCCAATTCCTTCGTTTTCTCTTGTAATTTACCCGCTACGGCTAAAACATGGTTTGCGGCTTTTACTGTTTGTAAGAATGCTTGTTTTGCACTTGTACTATAAAAGGGATAGACATTTACATCACTCCCATGAAGCGTTAAAATCCAGGGAAGCTTTTTTTGCTCCGCTACAATTCGTGCTGCTCCACCTGATGGCATCGCAAAATGAGCATGAATGAGATCAGGCGTCAGCTTATATTCTGACATGGTCCTCATGACGGCAGCCGCAATTCGTTTGTCCGGCAGCGCCCATCTTAACTGACCCGGAAGCGCTAAATAATCCGGTCGATAAACTGTAACTCCCTTTCTTTGATACATTGAAGGAATATTCTTGTTGACACGATAAGATTTACGTAAATATTGGATCAATGCTGGACTTCTCGGTATTGGGCAAATCACTGTAACTTCTATTCCCAATCGGATTAACGATTGAACCTGAGTTTCATGGAAAACTCCACGTCCGGGTTGGTCATCGCTGGGATATACACTTGTGATCCATAAAGCCTTCATCATCATCGCCCTCTAGTTGGTTTTTTTAGGAACTTGGAGAAATAATTTGGATATACTTTAAGCAAAAGCAGCAAGTAAAAAGCAGCACTCAAGCTCACGGAAATCAATAAAGGCCAAATCGTCTTCATCTGAAAAAATGAGACAAGAATTTCTTTCGTAAAATACGCTACAACGGTAATGAGGATGGATAAAAGAAATGGGATCAAAATGGTCTTCAGATAATGCCTCCATCGTAAATAAATTAATAATGTTAACAGCCACCTGCCGACTAAAAAGTTCACGAGGCTTACCAATACATAGGTCCAGGCTACGACCTTTAAGTTGTGCGACGCGACAGCCAAAAATAAGGCAGCGCCATAAAGGACCAGTACGCCGGCATCCCAATAAAATGCGATATTCGCTTTTCCCTTTGCCAGAATAATCGAGCCATTTGGATTCATTAAAACCCTAAGAATTCCGACGATAGACATAATTTGCAAAATCGGAACGGCCTCCATCCATTTTTGTCCGAAGATGGACGGAATAAAGACATTCGACACAGCTGTCAAGCCCATTAGGAGCGGGAAGGAAACAAGACTTAAAAGCTTTGTCATGTGTAAAAATCCTTCATTTAATGCTGTTTGACTCTGCTGATTTTTCGCAAAAACAGGAAAAGCCACTCTAGTAATAATGGGATTGATCTTCAAAACAGGGATCGTAACAATTTGATAGGCAAGATTATAAATTCCAAGTGCTTCTGCTCCCATGAACCGGCCGATTAAGATGACGTCCATATTGGAACCGATTCGGTTCACGATTCTCGAAAACAGCTGAAAAGCTCCAAACGAGAGGAAGTCCCTGCATCCAGAAAGATCAAACACAAAAGAAGGACGCCATTTCCTTTGATAACAGATAAAGTAAAGAATCCCCTTTAACCCATACAGCACCACTTGTGAAATGACATAGGCATATATCGGACTAATAGAAACAATCAAAATCACCAAGCTTAAAAATGAGATAAAAGTTGAAACTGCTTCTATGGCACCTAGCAGGTTAAACCTTAATTCTTTCTGCAGCAGGTATTGACTTTGCTGTCCTATTGGAGCGATTAAAAACATCATGGCTAATAGGTGGATTAAGTCTGTCAGTTCCTTGCGATGAAAGTACATGGCAATCAATGGACTTGAAAGGAATAAGATTAAAAACACGACAAGCCCTGCTACCATATTTAGCCAAAATAGTGTAGACAACGTTTTAAAGGAAACTTCTTCTTTTTGAATAACGGCTGATCCAAATCCCAAATCCAACACGATTTGGGCGAAGACAACAATGGTTGTAATCATTCCGACTAACCCAAATTGTGATATGCTCATTTGTTTTCCGAGCAATGCAAACTGAACAATTTGAATGACTGTAATCAGCAGCGTAGAAATCCCTGTCCATTTCATACCTTTATGCAATTGGCTCCTGATCGCTGACATTTGTTTCCCCGCCTTTGTTAACGTGCTCCATAACCTGTTACAATCACTTTAAAAGTTTTCAAAATAATTTTTAATTCAAGAGAAAATGATAAATTATTAATGTATTTCAAGTCATATTGAAGTTTTTCTCGCGGCGAAATGTCATATCCCCCACTTACCTGTGCCAGACCTGTAATCCCTGGTTTAACAAGCAGACGATGGGCAAACCCATTTATTTCACGATTAAACTTTTCTGTAAAAATGGGTCTTTCCGGTCGGGGGCCGACAATGGACATTTCCCCTTTTAATACCGAAATGAATTGTGGAAGCTCATCAATCCGTGTCTTTCGAATAAATGCACCAATTCTCGTAATTCGAGGGTCATTTACATCCGCCCACTTTGCCCCTTCTTTTTCTGCATCCATTCTCATGGATCGAAGCTTTATCATTTTGAAGCTCCTCCCGTTTCTCCCCATTCTTTCTTGGAAGTAAAATGGCGAGCCCGGCGTTTCTAAAACAATGAGGATGGTAAATACAACAACAATCGGAAATGCAATAAAAATCCCCAAGACTGCAAAAAGAATATCGAATATTCTTTTTAGAAAAAGGTAGTGCTCCACTTTCTTTGATAATTTGTAATTTGTGGTTTGGGTAGTTGAATAATAATAGTAGATATTTAGGCTTCTTTCAGAACTCACACTTAACCCACCTTACAAAGTTTATTTAATAAGATAAGCTCCCCCGTTACTAAAAATTATAGAGGGGTACTTTGGAGGTATCGTTTAGGAGAGATTAAGTGTTGGTAAACAATTATGAACGTTTATTAAATTTCTAAAGATTTTGTAAAGAAATTTAATAAATATAGGAAAAAAATACCGATATTATTGGGGATTTTTAGGGAACCATAACAAAGGATCAGATGAAGGAGGACTTTCCAATGGCAAAAGATCAACCAACTAATAATGAAGCAGTGGAAGCAAATCAAAAAATGAGCGAAGAATTTCAAGATTATGGAGCAAGAGCTTCTGCTCCTGCAGAATCTGAAGCTGATATGGCCAATGAAAAAATACAGGAAGCGTTTTATGGGAATGGAGACACTGACAGTTCATTGCCTGTTCATGTGGATGTGAACAACCCTCCCATTAGCAAATAAAAATGATAAGAAGTTATTCCAAAAGGGTCTGATCCCTCAGTCCGATGATGGGTCAGACCCTTTTGTTTGGGGCTCAAGCATATTTTTCTACCTTTCTTTCATCGATTACACTAGAGTAATGTTTTAATAAATTCCCAAAAATCTTATCCCAGTTTTGGAATAAAGCAAAATTTCTTCCTTCCCAACCCATTTGAATGCGCAGACTATCATGTCTTAACAACTTTTGAATAGAAAGGGCAAACTCCTCTATGTGGCCCGGGGTGCAAAGAAAGCCCGTTACTCCTGATTTAACTAAATTTTTAACTCCGCCTGCATTTGCCCCAATGACGGGTGTACCGCTTGCCAATGCTTCAAGAACAACATTCCCGAACGTTTCTGTTTGAGAAGGGAACACAAATAAATCCGATGCAGCATAGATTTCGGCTAAATGTTCTCCATTTAAATATCCTGTAAATCTCATATTTACAGGGGCCTTTTTTTGAAGCTCTTCTCGTAAAGGACCGTCCCCAATCACCAACCACTCAATATTCTCATTTAGCTGTGCAGGCAATGATGTTGAGACTGCCAATAACGTATTTAAGTCTTTCTCTGGAGCCAGCCTTCCCACATAGGTAAGCAGGTATTTTTTTGAAAGTCCATATTTTTCCCTAACCGCTTTTTTATCGTAAAAGGGATGAAATACTTTGCAATCAACGCCTCTCGGCCAAATTTCTAAATTAGTAAAACCTTGTTTTCTAAGCTGGTAAAATGTTTCTTTGGAGGGAACAAACAATTTGATAAAAGAATGATGAAACCAATTCATATATTTCCAGAGGATTTTAGAAAGAAATGGAAGGTCATAATAGTTTAAATATTGATCGAAATCGGTATGATAGGAGCCAACAAGTGGGATGTTTAACTTTTTTGCAAAATATACCCCGGAGAGGCCGAGGTTAAAGGGAGTAGCAACATGAATTAAATCAGGAGAGAAATCGATCAATTCTGCTTTAATGTTCAAAAGGTTGGGAAACGCAATCCTGCACTCAGGATATAAAAAAAAGGATATGCTTTTAAAGCGATGGATATCTCTGGCAGATAGTTGCTCCCTCGTAGATTCTGGAGCGAAAATTTTAAAGGTGATGTTCTTTGCCTCTAAATACTCTGTCAATCTTTTCAGCGTTCGGGCAACTCCATTAATGTCTGGATAAAAAGTATCCGTGAAAATGGCTATTTTCATATACTTCCCCCCAACATTGCTATAAAACACATAATAAATAATAACAAAGAGTACCAGCAATACTTCCAAGAATGCCGCCTGCAAATACATCTGAAGGATAGTGTAAACCCAAGTAAATTCTAGACACTCCTACACTAATCGCTAAAGGAATGAGGATAAGCGAAAGTTGTGGAATAAATAATACATATGGACTAATGACCGCAAAAATTGCCGTTGTATGACCTGACGGGAAAGAATGGTCTTGTAATGGATTAGCAGGAAACTTTGTTTCTTCTATTATTAAATACGGCCTTTTACGAGGAAAAAGCTTCTTCACAAAATGAACTGGAATATGACTTGCTGATAAAGCCATCGCACTGGAAATGACAACCAATCGAGTCTCCCTTGGTGATAAAATCAACAGGAGAAAAGTCGTAATAATGGTAAATCTTGCACCGCCAAAATGGGTAACAGCCCGAAAAAACAGATTTAAAAGCTTCTTATCAAAATGACGGTTTACTTGTTGGAAAAGTTTACATTCGAATCCATAAAATACATGTAACATTTTCATCATGGACCATTCTCCTTTAAACATTATTCATCTTTACATCAGCTTCAAGATTAGGAGGTTTGTTTCTGTTGATGATTTGCTTAATTTGATCACTTGTTCCTCTAAGAACAACATTTTCAATATTGCATGCAATACCAGCAACGGAATTCTTCATCCAATCCCTCCAAATGTTTAATTACCTTTATTGTATTAGATTCTTAAGGATTTTTTCTAAACCTGCTGTAAAAGGAATGTAAATAATTTGTAAATAAAAAGAGGGTGTCCAAAAGGGACAGCCTCTAGATCTATTCTAAAGTTCAAACATATTTTTGTTTAATGCGATGACTCGTTCCTGCTTTGGCCTCTTTAGAAGAAAGCCTGCCCGCGTTTGATGCATCCATTGATAGCAAATTGGAATCATACATAAGCTGATAAATGTTGAACTAATCAGTCCGCCCACAACGACAATTCCGAGCGTTTGCGAAATTACCGAATCGGTCCGGGTTGAAAGCGCAAGAGGAATCAGGGTTAACACGGTTGTGAGTGCTGTCGTCAGGATTGGACGAACACGAGAAAGTGTTCCCTGAAGAATGGCCTCCTCTAATTCCATACCGCTTCTTTTGTTCCTTTCGATTTTATCAACAAGGACAATCCCGTTCGTCACGACAATTCCTGTAAGCATTAATAATCCTACAAATGCCGCAAGATCCCACTCTTTCCCAAAGATAAACATTCCAATTACTGATCCGATAAACGCTAATGGAATGCAAATTAAAACAGAAAGTGGTGCTTTCCAGCCCCGAAATACCGCACTAATAATTAAAAGAACAAGCAAAATGGAAAAGAATAAGGCAATCGCCATTTCATAAATCATTTCAAATACTTGCTGCGGCGCACCTGCGAATGAGTATTTTACTCCTTCTGGCAAAGGTATTTTTGCAAGAGAACTTTTTACCTCATTTGTCACTTTTTCGATATCCTTCGATGTGATGTTTGCAGTAATAACTGCATATGGATGTCCATCCTTTTCTTGAATGACTGAGGTACTGGATGGGGTAAGGACAGCTAGACGGTCAAATGAAATCTTTTGTCCATCCTTATTGATAAAGGTTTCTCCACCCATTAAAGAAAAAATATCTTTCGTGCTGCCTTTTTGCACATCGGTATGAATGACAATTGGATAGGCAGTTTGGTTAATGGAGATCGTGCCCTTTGTTCCTTCTACCGTATACTCTTCAATCCGATTCAAAACATCGGCAAGCTTAATTCCGTTATTTTCAATCAACTTACGATCAAGCGTGATCTCATACTGGGTTGTATGATCTTCCTCATCTGCACTGCCTTGAACACCCAGTCCCGGAATCAGTTTCAATTGATTGCGAATTGCTTGGGCCATCGATTCCAGCGTCTGGTCGTCGGCTCCAGTAAGATTGATTTTCAATTGGGAATCATCCCCTGCAATACTTGCATTTGAAACTGTGTAAACTGCTTTACCTGATAAGGAGTTTAATTGTTTTTGCATTTTAGGGACAAACTCATTTACATCTGTGCCATTCTTAAGAGTGATTGTAACATTTGCAATGTTTGGTTTCTGAATCCAACCGCCCCCTGCATCAAACACATCATCCGATTGCGGAGTATAGGAAGAACCGAGACCGGATGAAAAAGAGACCACCTGCGGATTGGTTTTCAATAACTCTTCCAATCTTCGTACTTCGCCATCGACTTCCGTTAAAGCAGTATTTTGCGGCATTTCGATTTGAACACCGACTTGACCAGTAGTATTGGTCGCTGGTAAAAAGTTCACAGGCAGAAAAGCTGCCCCAACCGAAGAAAGTAAAAGTAACAAAAGACTAGCGATAATCACCATTTTCTTCTTCCCGAACACCCAGTTGATCATTTTTCTCGAATGGGGTTCTAACGTATCCAGTACGGCAACCGGTTTTCCTTTCCAAAAAAGGTTATAAAGTACCGGAACAATTAAAATTGAAACTAATAAAGAAATTAAAAGGGCAATCACGACAGACCATGCAAATCCTGAAAATGCAGAACTCACCATACCCCCAATCATCGCGATCGGAATGTAAACCGCGACAGTCGTTGCCGTAGAAGAAACAATCGCAGGAATCATCTCGGATACAGCACTTGATAGCAAATGAATACCATTGATTCCTTTTGACTCATATACCCTTCGGTTAATATTATCGAGGATGACGATTGAATCATCGACCACTCTGCCCATTGCCACAATCAGGCCGGAAACAGTAAGGAGATTAAGGCTGATCCCCATTGTTTTTAACAAACCTGTTGTTGCCAATAGACAAATCGGCAGGGAAATTGCGATTAATAATGTAGAACGGACCTTACGAAAGAAAAGAAAAACACAAATCATTGAGAACAAGCAGCCTAATAAACCCTCTTTAATAAGGCCCTTTAACGAGGAATTAACCTGTTCACCCTGATCAAAAAGAATCGAAAGTTTTACATCTTTATTTTTCACGGCAGGTATTTCCTTCATGACGATTTTTAAACGATTGGAAACATCCGTTATATTGGATGAAGGTGTCTTTAAAATATCTAAGAGAACACTTGGTTTTCCGTCCGTTCTGGAAACCGTCTGCAGGTTGACAATCGAGTTGGAAATATCCGCTACAGATGAAAGCGGGATTGTCTTTCCGTCTTTAGTGCGAACAGGAAGCTTTGACAGGTCCTGATGATTTAATCCCCAGCCGGAAACTTGAACGGGTAAGGAAATCTGGTTGTTTGTCACCTTCCCCTCGATTCCCGTTGTATAGTTTTCTGCTAGCGACTTTTTAACATCTTCCACAGTTACCCCGGCTTTTTTTAAGTCCTCTGTGCGAAGGTTAACAGCATATCCGGCACTCCCGCCACCTGATACTCGTACATCGTTTACTCCAGGAACAGTTTTCAACTGCTTAACAACATCCTCCTGAATGGCCGTACGGAGTGTATTTTCCGTTATATTATCAGTTGCACTCATAAGACTAATTCTCATGATTGGAAGAGAATTTGTACTAAGACGTGTTACGAGAGGTTTATCTACATCAGTTGGAAGTGAAAGTCCTTCGAGGGCTTTTCCTACCTGATCCTCGGCCTTTTTCATGTCATAATTCATCGGAAAATTAAGACTTACCAGCGATCCGCCATTAAAGGAATTCGTCTCCACATCCTGCAAACCATCAACAACCCTTACTGCCTGCTGGATTGGATCGGTTACCAATGATTTGATATCACTCGCTTGATAATTTTCTGCATGTACTGTGATCATCAAGGTCGGATTGTTAATTTCCGGTAAATAGTCGCGTTGAATGTTGAGAGCCGACATTGTTCCCCAAACAAGGATTAGTACAATCAAGGTTACAATCAAAATGGCACGTTTCATTGTTTCATCAATTAATCTCTTCATGTCATTTAATCCAGGCTTTGGAAAACCCGAACTTTCTCCCTCCTCATGAATAAACAATCTAAATACGAGCAGCTACCTCGAGAGGTAGCCGCTTGTTTGATTCTGGCTTTTTTCCATGAATATTAGTTATCAGCAGGATTCGGTGCACTGCTTTCAGGCTGTGCCTGCACTTCATCCGGTGTTAGAGCTTTATTATCACCTGGGTATGGTTTATCAAAGCCTTTTGTTGCATACCAAACGGAGTGATTTAACATGTTGGCATTGACAGCATCCGGTTTAGCGTGCTTTCCGCTAAATTCATCTTTGTGTGCGTTCGACCATTCGGTCCATTTTTTCGCTAAGTCCTTGGCCTCTGGTGTTACATTCGTTGTGTTTGCAAGTGCTGCCGTATTGGATCCAGGCTGGCCGTTTAATGTATCAAGTGGAATTTGGTTTGGTACAAAGTTGTACGGAGTGAAGTCTGGCTTATTTGTAAAGAGTTCACTCATTGGTTCAGCCGCTGAATCGTTTTGGTTCATGGCAGGAAGTCCGAGAATTTGTTCGATACTTCGAACCATGTTGATAACCGTATAGTAATGGCTATCCGTAATTCCTCTCTTCACCCAAGGGCTGATAACATAAGCTGGCTCACGATGTCCGTCCACATGGTCTAAACCGTTTTGTGAGTCATCTTCAGTGACAAAAATAACTGAATCCTTCCAATATTTACTGTGTGAAATCAAGTCAACAATCTTACCTACAGCAAGGTCATTGTCTGCCACCATTGCCTGCGGTGTTGGATTGCTTGTTGAATTTCCTGCAGTGTGGTCATCCATTACCCACATGGTGTTCAATGCTGGTAAATCGTTATTTTTCACGTGTTCTTCAAATCGCTGTTTGAAAATTTCAAAACGGTACTGATCAGGAATATTCGTATCAAATTGCGGGAAAGGCTTGTACGTAATCGGGTTCAGAGATGGAATATCAGATGTTGCTGAATAATTCCCAATCGGTACATGAAGCTGGCCTTGTTGTTGTCCGGAAAGAATTTGGTAATCTTTCCACCAGTCTGTCCAATTACCATATGGCGCTGTTCCAGAGAAGCCAGTCGTATCTTCCCCAAAGTTCTCTACAGTTTGTCCATTTTTAAGTGCCTGATCCCATAAATGTCCTGTAGGTGCATAGGCCATTGCATCTCCTGCTCCACCAGGATAGCTACGAACGTTTGCTGCATCAGTTTCTTTATCCTCATAATCATTATTTGTTGCTTGCATTACCCATTGATGTCCGCTGGCCGACTGAATACCGGAATTATACGTGTTATCCAAAAGCGGGAAGGTGTTTGCCAGTTTATGCAAGTTAGGAGTAACCTGCTGTGGGAACTGTGTTAAAGCAGGTTCACTGTTTCCTTTTCCAATGTCACCGAGTACTTGGTCATACGTTCTGTTTTCTTTAACAATATAGAACACGTGCTTAATCGTTGAAGGCTCACCCACGCGCTCAGGCATAGCAACAGGCTTCTTATTTTCACGTGCTGGTGCATTCAGATCCTTTAAGCCGTACCAGTTATTGTTTTTGTACACTTGGTCTGTTCCCTTTGCTAAATCAGTAGCAGTTGGGATTGGGATTAATGAAAGTGATCCTTCTTGTGCATATGATTGGTGGCCATTTACGGTAATACCTTGGATCGTTAAGTTACGTGATGGTCCGCGTGATCCAATACCATCCGCATTCGCAACTACCAGTTGTTTATTGGCAGAATCTAATGCGATATCGACTGGGAACCATGCAGTTGGTAAAAGTCCTTGCAATTCAGGTGTCTGATCTGGACTCTGCCAGTTGTATACTGCAATGGCGTTGTCACGGCCAAGGCTTACCATTAACTTGCCATCTACAACTTTTACAGCGTTTGGCGCTGCTCCTTTTGGAGAATTAGGATATGGCTTAATGTTGATGGTTTGAACGACTTTATTTGTTTTAGAATCTATAACAGAAACAGAATCGCTGTTTGTGTTGGCTACGAATATGTACTGGCCAGACTGTGTCATGCGCGTTGGCTGTACACCCACTGGAATGTTATTAACGACAGTATTTGTTGAAAGGTCAACTACAGAAACACTTCCTGTTGTCGTAGCACCTGTTTTATCTGTAACAACTGAAGTACCGGAAGAATCAACTGTTGTATCACCAGCTTGGGCTTTGCGGCCACCTTGGTTTGTTACGTATGCATAGTTACCACTTACTAAAACACTTGTTGGAGCATTTTCAACTGCAACCTTCGTTAATGCACCTGTTGCTGGGTCAATTACGCCAAGGCTGTTGTCACGGTTTAAAGAAACTAGAAGTTTTCCGTCTGGTGCAACCGTGATGTCATTCGGGTTGATATTGCCGCCAACTGATGCTAAAGGCAGATTGATAGATTTTAGAACTGAAGGGGTACCATCTTGTCCCACATTCATAACTACAACTTTACCAGTCGAGCCTGATGAACCAGTTGCATAAAGCTGGCTGCCATCTTTTGAATAGGCTAAGCCCCACATATGAGAAAGACTTAAGTTGATATCCTGGGATTTCATTACTCCTGTTGCAAGATCAACTACGTTAATTCCTTTACCGCCGTAATCACTGCGGCCGACGATTGTTACGGCAGTTTTTCCATTTGGATTTACAGCAACAGTAAGTGGGTTGCCGCCAAATTCAATTTGCTTTCCAGCAGGTGTGATCAATTGGTTTACAGGAGTCTGAACAGAACCATCTGCTTGTTCTCCTACAAGATTACTTCCAAAAGGACCGTCTTGTGCAGCGTAGACACCTGCGGAACTAAGAAGTAAAGTACCTATGGCTAACCCAGCGAGAAGCCTTTTCTTTTTTCTAAACTTCTTTAACATCCTTACCACGTCCTATCTATTTTTTAATTACAAAAATAGAATACTCCCTATTTATTAATCTCTTTTGCAGTAATTGTAAATTACAATTAAAGAATTATCAGACCATTAAACTATTTCGAAATACCTATTTGTTAAGTTCCAGTATATAATGTTACAAATAAGTTTCATCTTCAAAACGGATTTCATACAAAAAGAACCGGATTTCATTTTCCGGTCCCTTAATTTTTATGGAAAGACATTGGAACCAGCCAATCATACATACTTGCTAAAGTAAATGTAACTGAATATAATTCTATCAAAGCAATTGATCAATTATAGAAAGGAAGAATCATTTTGAGTATCTATTATGAAGAGATATCGGAAGATGATATTAGTTGTCTTAAGGATTTATGCAACGAATTAATGGCCTTTCAAAAATCTAAAACCACTATTTATCCAGAGTTATTTGATACCATGAATTTTGAAACAAGAATGATTCCCTCTGTTAAAAGTGCGAAAGCTAACTATTTTGTGGTCGCAAAAGATGGCGATGAAATTGTTGCCTACGTATATTGCAATATTTCAGCAAAAGAGACTTACTCAAATGAATTTGCTACTTTTTTTGATCTTGATTCTGTAAAAAATGAGGATGTTGGTTGTCTGTCCCAGTTTTATATCAAAGACGGTTATCGCAGTATGGGAATTGGATCTGTATTATTCAAAAAGTCAATGGATTGGCTGAACTCCTTTCCGTCCATTCATGATTTATTTATTTTCGTCTCGAATGGAAATGAAGATGCATTAAAATTCTATCAGCATAAAGGCTTCAAAATCAGCCACCAGATTCTCGATGGGTTTATTACGGTTTTGAGAAATACATAAGTTTTTGCAAAAAAATCCCTGAATTCATTTCAGTGAATTCAGGGATTTTCGTCAATTAATTTTTACTTTTTTCTTCTATATATTGTCGTTCCCCTGTCTTGGGATTGATATAGACACGTGTGACAGCATTAGAAATCGGGTCAATTGACACTTCATCTGTGGGCTCAAATCCTTCTTTTAGATTCCCGCCATTTGTTTTATAGCGTTTGTCTTTTCGTTTGGAAATCATCCAGAAGACGAGTGCCACAATGAATTGAAATAACAAATATAATAAAAACCATTTCATTCCTATTCAGCCTTTTCGACAACCACTGCCGTTCCGTAAGCAACAATTTCACTCATGTTTTGGCCAATTTCCCCTGAATCAAAACGAAACATGACCACGGCATTAGCACCCATGGCATGCGCATTTTGTATTAAACGGTCCAATGCCTGTTTTCTTGCATCCTCGAGCATTTCAGTATATTCTTTAATTTCCCCGCCAGCCAAAGAGCGGAGACCCGCCATAACCTGACCGGCAAATCCACGGCTTCTCACCACAAGGCCAAAGGCTGCACCCTTTACTTCCTTAATTTCATACCCTGCAATTTGTTCGGTCGTGACAATCAGCATTTTTAACCCCTTCTCCCTTATACAAGATATATAAAATCTGATGTATCTCTGGAAACATGATGTGAATTTTACGTTTAGTATAAAGCTACGAATTAAAAATGTCAGTAAAAATTTTACAAAATATCTTTTATTTTTTCTATGAAAAATTCCTGATAAGTATCAACCCAAGTGCGGCTGTTGAATTTCCTCTTTTTTGTAATAAAACAAAAAGTTGCCCATTTATTATAGGCAGCTTTATTTTGAAATATAGGAAATGATTCGCTCAAAAACATCTAATTGATCGGTCACAATGAAAGCAGGAAGAATCATCAAAGCTAGCAAAACACCTAGATTAGTACCAACCATTATTTTAATAAAACTATAAAAATACTTCATGATATTCCCTTCTTAGTTATAGTAATATTACATACTATGCCAATTTATCGAAGGGGATTGGACAACATGTTAATAAAATAATGATAATGAAGAAAATTTCCCTCCACTAAATCAGACTGGTCTAATTTAATAGAAGAATTCCACCTATTATGCAACAATAAATTAAGGAGTAATATCTAAAGCCTGGCGAAAACTAAAATTGTAACAAGAAGGAGGGATTGACGTGTACCATCGGATTTGGACAGTTGCCAATATTTTTCTTATTGTCGGCTCGATTATTTATATTTGGTTTTTTCGCCCACATGACAGCACCCTGATCGTTATCAGCCAGTTTTTGGCTCAAATATCCATGATATTATTTATCTTCAATGTGAATATGTATTTTATTTTCTTAATCATTCGAAAAACAAAGCAAAGAAAAGTGAAGATTCGGCTTGCAACCTTCTCCAGGTATTTTATGAAGTGGCATATTAAAATAGCCATGACCGCTACCCTCCTCATTATCGGGCACGCTGGGATTAACCTTTTTAAAATTGGGCCTGTCATTGGATATCGTCATATCAAGATGTTAATGGGTTATACATCCTTTGTTTTTCTTTTGGTTACTTTGATTGCCGGATATATGCGCCACAAGAAAGCATCAGGTTTTCGAAAAAAATTTCACCGCATCGCAGCTATGATTTTTACCGTTTCCTTTTTAATACATATGGTTATTCCAATTTAATATTGATGCGATGAGTGAGTTTATTTACTGAGAAGATTGTCATTTAACTATATTAAGAATTACCCGTTTAAGATGATATTCTTCCAGTAATCCCACGCTTTTAGATATTCCTTAAATATCCATAATTCTCCCACCTTCTATTTGTTCAACCTGGCCTATAGAGCTGCGGTCGTAATTCTGTTTCTGGTAATTTAATTCAACTTAAAAGAGCTTTGCTCCTTCATATAACTCAAAAGCGATTCCCAAGTTTATCAGGGTCATTAAATTAAAAAAGCGCCTAGAATGAGGCGTTTCTTGCTTTAAATCATTCTTAATCACTTTAAAATAAGCGGAAATTTTTCGGTTAAATTCTGAATGGAGCTCTTTTCGGGGGAAATAAGGGGAGGATTTCCGGTTATGCAAATAAAAATCCCCCATTTTCATGTTTTTCAAGTCAATAGGCGGAATTTCTCCGTCTATTTATGCTATTTTCAGTGATAATTCCTATTTAAGAGAAATTTCTCCGCTTATTTATCAAACTCGCTTATTCAAAAAAAGACTTAAAGAATTTTGCATCTCTAAGCCTTTTTGACTGTTAAATATACTGTGAAGTTTATGTGATTTGCTATTTGATTTGGTCTGCGATTTACCATTTTGCACATCACACGTAAACCCGTTAGATGTTTTCCGATTAGTTTTTACGATGGAGTTGTTTATACCATTGTGCTGCAGCCTCTACTTCTTCAAGTGTTAATTGATGTCCTCTATTCTCCCAATGAAGTGCCACATTCGCACTCGCGCTTTCTAATAAGGATTGAAGTTCAGCTGATTCCAACGGCGAGCAAATCGGGTCATTTGTGCCAGCAGCAATAAACACTGACTTCCCTGACAAGTCTGGAAGATCCATTCCTTTTCTCGGCACCATTGGATGATGAAGAATTGCGCCTTTTAAAGCATTTTGATAGTGAAATAATAGACTGGCAGCTATATTCGCTCCATTTGAGTATCCAATTGCGATAATATTATTTCGGTCAAAGCCATACTTTTCCGCTGCTTCGTCAAGAAACTCATTTAATTCTTTTGTTCGGAAAATAAGATCCTCTTCATCAAATACTCCCTCAGCCAATCTTCGGAAGAATCGAGGCATTCCATTTTCTAATACATTCCCTCGAACGCTTAAAACAGAAGCCTCATCATCAATTCTTCCCGCAAGAGGCAACAGATCTAATTCATTGCCACCCGTACCATGAAGCAATAATAATGTTGGTTTTGTTGGATCTTGACCTTTATTAAATATATGTTTCATTATTTATCTCCCTTAAAACTATTTTGGCCTTTCTATTTCAAATATCTCACCAATTTTGGCATAATCATTTCCAGCCAAACGACTTACAGCAGCTAAGCCCCTTGGGTCGATTCTTCCATTTTCATATATGTCTCGTTCAATATGAAATTGAACAACTTTTCCTATAATCAGGTCACAACCCGGGGTATCCGCGCCTCCCAATTCTAACGCATGCTCCAATGAACATTCCATACGAATTTTCGCTTCTTTTACACCTGGTACAGATATCTTTACACTGTCTACAGGAGTTAGGTTCGCTAACTCAATCTCGCTTTGATCAGGAGGAAGGCTTGCAGCTGTTTGATTAATCTTTTCAACATTTAGTTCGTCAACGATATGGACCACAAATTGCTTGGACTCGATGATATTTCTCGCTGTATCCTTCTGCCTTCCCGCTGACCGTTGAATCGATAGTGAAATCATCGGGGGATTGGAGGACACGATATTGAAATAACTGAATGGAGCACCGTTCAAAACGCCATCTTTCGAAATCGTAGTGACGAAGGCAATGGGCCTTGGGATAATGCTTCCTATTAAAAATTTATAATTTTCCTTTTCAGACATTGTGGCCGGATCAAGCGAAAGCAAAGAAATCATCCCCTTTTTGTAAAATCAGTCTAGTTCTCTTACCTTAAATGGCAGCAAACCTCGTTACTATTTCAAATAGTATTTCACCATATTCCCTAAAATAACTTGATGCCTTATTTTGTTTCTAATTTCGGAATTAAAGTCTCAGTAAACCTGAATCACATTATCTTGAATTCGAGATAATAGTAATACTTATAAACTTCATTGTCAATATCCTTTTTTATTTTAGGTAAGAGCTATAGCAGGTTTCATTCCTTGTCCACACTCCTTTATTGCTAGTTGAATAAAATGGACTAAGTTCATTAGAAGGAGCTGAAGAAGATTTGCCAATAAGAAAGAAAAATAGTTCCAGCAGTAAATACAGCAATTCACGCAAAGAACAAAGGAGACGTGATAAGAGTTGTATTAGAACTGACCCAGACAATGGATGTTCCGTTGCAGAAGGAAGTAATACTGCTGCGAATGGATTTGCCTCGCATGCCGAGGGAGAAAACACAACGGCAATTGGGAGTGGATCGCATGTCGAAGGAAATGGTACCACTACAACCATCAACGGAGCCTTTTCTCATGCCGAAGGGTCTTCTACCACCGCCGATGGCACAGCAGCACACGCGGAAGGCTTTGAAACCATTGCCAGTGACTTTACCGCCCACGCGGAAGGTTTTCAAACGAAAGCCGGATTTATCTGTCATGCGGAGGGGCGACAGACCAATGCCAGTGGGGATGTTTCTCATGCAGAAGGGTCAAACACAATTGCCAGCGGTTTTTTTTCACATTCTGAAGGGTTTGGTACCACAGCTAGTGGGATATCATCCCATGCTGAAGGGACTGGCACCACAGCTAGCGGTGATTTTTCCCATGCCGAAGGGTCAAATACAACGGCTAGCGGCAATTTTTCTCATGCTGAAGGGGGCACCTCGACGGCTAGCGGACTTTTTTCTCATGCCGAAGGGCGGCTTACTAATGCAATTGCAATATCCTCCCATGCCGAAGGCGCATTTTCTATAGCCAGTGGCATAACTTCACATGCAGAAGGAACAGGGACAAAAGCAACAGGTGTGAGTTCCCACAGCGAAGGTGAAGGCACAACAGCGAACGGCATTGCTTCTCATGCTGAAGGAAGCAATACCATTGCCAGCGGAGTAGCATCACATGCGGAAGGTAACTCCACTAATGCAACTGGACCCGTTACCCATACAGAAGGAAGTGGTACTACAGCCAGTGGGCAATTTTCCCATGTCGAGGGTGTACTAACCTGCGATAACAGTAAAACTGGTGTTCACGTAATGGGTCAATTGGGCAGTCCTGCAAAGAATGACCCTGATTATTCATGGTATTTAGTAAATGGAAAGGTACCGTGCGATCCAACAGGGGTAGTGGCCAAAATTCTCAAAGATGGTTCCGCATGTTTTGATGGAAAGGTTACGACGGCGGGAATCATAACGGCACCGGGCGCATGCGACTATGCAGAAATGTTTGAAACTTCCCAGGATCATCTTATTGATGTGGGGTTTTTTGTCACCTTCTCTGCCGATGGTGAGAAAATACGTAAAGCAAATAGCGATGATAAATATATTTTAGGAATTACTAGTTCAAATCCGGGAATGTTGGCTGATTCTGAGGAGCCAGACTGCAGTAAATACTTGATGGACGAATGGAATCGAACCATTTATGAAGAGGTTACTATACCAGGGGTTAAAGATTCCGAAGGAAATACTGTTGTTGAAGAGCGCACTGAGATTAGAAAGAAAATAAATCCTGCTTGGATTCCTGATCAGATATGCAGCTCACGACTTGAAAAGCCGGAATGGGTTGCGGTGGGGTTAATTGGAAAATTACTTGTACGTGATGATGGAACTTGTAATCCTGGAAACTATTGCTTGCCAAATGACCAGGGAATCGCGACAGCTTCAGAAAATGGATACTGGGTGATGAAACGCACTGGACCGAATCAGATTTTAGTCATGTTCAAATGAGATAAAACTGATAGGATCATAAAAAAAGACTACCAAATCAATTTACAATTTGATAGTCTTTTTCAATACATATCTAATGTTGGGGTGAAAAGGAATGGAACCAGTTATAAAACAGGACCTCCCTTCGTGAAATTGATAAATTAATTACAATAAGAAAAAAGTGCCTAAATCCTGAAGGATCCAAGCACTCGTTATTGGTATAATCTAAGCATTGATGGAATCACCTATAATAGCAAGGCGAACAGTAAATGTACTCCCTTTACCCTTCTCGCTCGTCACTTTAATCGTTCCTTTATGCGTCTCAACGATCCATTTTGCAATGGAAAGTCCTAATCCGTGTCCACCCATTTGCCGCGCCCTCGATTTATCAGCTCGATAGAATCGTTCAAATATATTGGGAAGGTCCTTTGAATCAATTCCGATGCCATTATCCTGGACTTTCATGATCAACGAATTCCCTTCCTGTGAAAGCTGCAGCTTAACGTCCCCTCCATTTGGAGTGTACTTTATTGCATTATCCAAAAGAATGTATAATAGCTGTGATAATCTTTGAGGGTCTCCCACCACAAACAATGCAGCTGGAGCATTAAAATTAAGGGAGATGTCCTTTGATTCGGCAAGAGGACGAATCGACTCCACCGTTTTTTCCCCCATCTCGCAAAAATCAAATCGTTCCGCTTTTAGGTCCATTGAATCGGAATCCGAACGGGCCAGTGTTAATAGATCGCTTACCAGATTGGTCATTCTCTTTACTTCCTGCCTCATATTCGAAATAAGCTTGCCAATAAAATCGTCCTTTTCTGACTCGATGGTCATTTCCATTGCATCAATAGAAGATAATAAAACACTTAATGGTGTTCGCAGCTCGTGCGAGGCGTCACCGACAAATTCACGCTGCCTTCTAAATGCCGCACTGATGGGGACCATCGCTCTTTTTGACATAAAAAAACTAAAAGAGAGAGCGACTCCAAAGAATACAAGACCGATTGCTATTAAAATCACCAACAGCCAATGTAATAACTGGTAGAAGTAGGAGATGTCTTTTCCAATAAAAAGCTGACCAATATATTGATTCTTAACATAAATTGGCTTGCTGGTCATGAGGATACGGATATCGTGAGGTTCCTCCCGAGGATGAAACTCCCCCTTATTCCCCCGCGGATTATGATCTCTTCCAACATGAATGGTTTGTTTACTAATCTGCTGATGGTTGGAAATATTATTCATGATAAGGTTATTTAACTCGGAATGTAATCGGGGATCTGCTTCATTGCCCAACATGATTTGCCCTTGGGAATTCACAACATAATAGAAAAGCTGATTTGCTCCGGTGAAAACTATCTGCTGATCCTGTACATCTTGGATGCTGCTGTTCGCATTTTTCAGTAAATAGTTCTCTATAAATTTTGCTTCCTGATCTGCCAATGATTGAAGTTCACTTTCCTGATTCCGGAGGATGACAACATAAAGAACCGAGTAAACAATGATGATAAAAAGAATAAGAAATAGCATGACAAGACCGCTATAAATACGGGTCAATCGTCCTTGGGTTTTTTTAAAAACATCCTTCTCATCCAAGTTGGTTATCGTGCGAAGGAATAAGAACAGCTTATTATTCAAATCGATATCCCACCCCTCTAACACTTTGAAGTAAATCCTGTTTCCCGAGAGACCCCAGCTTTTTGCGAATCAATTTCACAGTCGCATCAATCGTTTTGGGCGCCACCTCTGAATCCCCGCCCCAAACACGGTCCAGAATAATTTCCCTTGGCAATACCTGTCCTTTATTCTGAATAAATAAATCCAGAAGCTGAAATTCACGAGGACTTAACTGGATGGTTGCCTCTCCACTGCCAACAATATAGCTCGTTCGATTCAAAATCAAATCATGTACTTTGACTTCCTCTTCAATGATTGGTGCATAGTTACGGCGGCCAAGGGCCCGTAATCGTGCCAGTAGCTCGTCTATTTCAAATGGTTTTACTAGATAATCATCTGCTCCGGAATCCAAACCCTCGATCCGATCCTGGACAGCATCTTTAGCTGTTAACATAAGGATCGCTCCCGAGTATCCTTGTTTTCGTAAGCGACTGCAGATTTCCACTCCAGTTCCGTTTGGCATCATCCAATCCATGATAATGACATCATAGTGGGCCGATGTGGCATAATAATAGGCATCTTCCCCCTCCGTCACCCATTCGATGTTATAACTGCCTTTTTTCTTTAGCATATATACAATTAATTCCCCTAGACGGACATCATCTTCGGCTAATAAAATATTCATCTCCATGTGCTCCTTAAAAATTCACGTTTCATTGATTTAACCATTCTTAATCTTAACGAAACAATATGCGAAAAGGAAGCACTACCCACTGGGGTGCTTCCTTTCAATTGCAGCAATTACTTAGATAAGATGACTTCTTTTTCATTCTTAAGCTTTTCAAGCTCGGAATTTATTTCATCATCATTGATAGAATTTGTGTATTCCAGATTATACTGAGCTACTGGAGCTGAAAATTGATTTCCAGCCTGCACCTCAGCTTCCATAAGCAAAATGCGCTCCTCTGCCTTGGCTACTCCTCTAGCAATCGTGTCTGTTTGAAAAGAAACCGTCGCTTTTTGGATCTGTTTAATTGATTGTGCCACATTGGCCCTTGAAGCTAAAAGAATTTTCTTTTGTTGCATTTGGTTATAGGTTTCTTTAAGCTGCTCCAATTTTTCCAATAGTATTTGAGTTTGTCCTTTAACTGCCTCCAGCTGTTCCTGGTAAAGTTTCAACTGCTTTTCGTGGGTGAGTTTTTCCTGGATGGCCATTTTGGCGATGGCTTCTTCACCATGGTCTATCGCAAGCTTTGCCTGGCGTGTTCTCTTTTCCACTAGATCTTTTGTTTCAGCAATAAGTGCCTCTTGCTTTTTTTCTACAAAAATTTGTCTGGCTAATGCATTTTGCCCTTTTACAATTTCCTGCTCCATTTCTCTTGAATATTCATTTAGCATAGCAATTGGATCTTCAATCTTATCCAATAATCCATTAATTTCTGCCATTGTGATCGTTTTTAATCTTTTAAAAATACCCATTTTATTCATTCTCCTTTTTAGTCGTCATATTTTTTTCCCACTGGTCTAAGATTCTTGCATTTTGTGTACTAACCTGTGTATGAGAGCTGAGCAAAGCTGTATCAATAAATTCATTCATAGAAGAAGTTTTTGCTCTATTTCTATACCATCTTACGAAAAGAACTAAAACCGCTAGTCCAATAAGAAGGGCCACCCAATGGAAACCTCCTCCATGGTGAGAAACGTTCATGAACCGGTGATGACCCGCAAAACCTCCTTGTGATCCATAACTGCCGGCTTGTCCCATTTCAGCCTGTCCCCAGCCATGTCCACCACGCTGTCCATCAAATTCACGGTGACCACCCAGAATTTCATGAAGAAAATTGATTACGATAATGATTGAAGAAACGATAACGCCCCAAATGATTACCTTTTTCTTTTTCAATCTGTTTTCCTCCTTTCGTACTTGATAGTTAGTAGTTTAGAAGAGAACGGTGAAAACTTGGTGAAAAGAAATAGTTTTTATCATAGAAACGAAAGTTTACTAGAAAACAAAAAAGAAACCCTCCGTTCCAACCGGAACGAAGGGTCACTAAAGTTTAAAAACTTAACACTTATTCATTTTAATAAACATCACGCTGATAACGCCCTTGCTGCTGCATTTCTTTTAAATATGCTTCTGCTGCCTCACGAGCCATCGCGCCTTCTTTTTCAATTACATTAATAAGCGCCTCATTGACGTCCTTCGCCATACGTTCCTTATCTCCACATACATAGAAATAAGCTCCTTTTTCAAGCCACTCAAACAATTCTTTGCCATGTTCAAGCATTTTATGCTGGACATAGACTTTTTGAGCCGTATCACGAGAGAATGCAGCCTCTAGTTTTGTCAGTATTCCGTCCTGTTGATATTGCTCCAGCTCATTTTGATAAAGAAAATCCGTGGCAGCATGCTGGTCTCCAAAAAATAACCATGAACGTCCAGTAGCTTTATTTACTGCTCGTTCCTGGATAAATGAGCGGAATGGTGCAATGCCTGTCCCAGGACCAACCATAATAATATCCTTATCTTCGGACTCTGGTAAGTGGAAGTGTTTATTTGCCTGAACAAAGACCGGAAGAGTATCTCCATCATGAACACGTTCCGCACATAAAACAGAACAAACGCCTTTTCGTTCGCGTCCGTGAGATGTGTAGCGTACAGCACCGATCGTTAGGTGAACTTCATTCGGATTCGCGGCAATACTACTTGAAATCGAATAAAGGCGCGGCGTCATTTTTCTTAATAAAGAAACGATTTCCTGGGCAGTCGCTTTCCATGGACCGAATTCACGGAACATATCAAGTAAATCGCGGCCATAGCAATATTCTTTTAGTTGAACGGCATTTTCAACCAACACAAGCTTTTGCAGCTCTTGGTTTTCTGTAAAAACGGCAGCTTGCTGAACAATCTTTTTTGTCAACAGGGTAATTTCAAAATAGTTTGTCAGCGCTTCCTTAAGCGGCAGCGTTTCTCCCTGCTTATTAATGGTTACAGCCGTTTCTTCGTCCCAATTCATTTCCTTAAGTAAAGCAGCCACAAGGTCCGGATCATTTGAAGGGACAACGCCAAGGGCATCACCTGGTACATATGATAGGCCTGACCCCTCTAGTGATAACTCAATATGCCTCGTTTCTTTACTAGAGCCTGCCCCATTTAAATTAATATTCTTAAGAACCTTTGCTGGAAACGGATTTGTTCTTGAAAATGGTGTTTGAGCATCCTTAGGGTTTTCCACAGTAAGTTGCATATTTCTTAACCTCCAAAAGTTATATATAGATAGAATAACACTGGGACGGAAATCAAATGTGTATTTTTACTTACAATTTCAATATTTTTAATCCCAACATTACCTATAATACCTAGAAGGCTAATTTTTTTCCACAACTTTGAAGCAAACTGCTTTCCTTTTAATTTGGATGCTTATTACATCTTAACTGGTTGACCTGTTTCTGGGTCTAGAAATAGTTTATTATTATTACTATGTTTAAAATCAAACATATTGTTAATGGAACCTGCAATGGAATCGTAAGAATGGTCGCCAATTCTTCCTAATTGCCAGTTGTCCTCAATAAACTTCAGGATTGAGGTTTGGTCCGTTAATGTATGATCAACAAAGTTTCCTTTTGCATAAGGAGAGATAACCATTAATGGAAGACGTGGACCATACCCTGCCCGATTCAAATAGTTTCCAAGAACAGGCTTTCCAGCATTACCAGGTCCAAATAAGGCGTCATATTCCGGATCATTGGATCCATTAACCGGTGCATGGTATGCATGGTCATACCAGCCGTCCGAATCATCATAGGCCAGAATAATTGCAGTGTCCCGCCATTCTGGTGTTTTTTGTAAACGATTGATTGTATCAACCAGGAAATGCTGTTCATCTACTGGATCTGAATAACCAGCATGTGCATCCTGAAAGTTTGCCGCTTTTAAAAAGCTGACTGCAGGCATATTATGAGCATTTACCGCATCCCAAAAATCTGTTAAATCATATTGGTGATTTGCCTGATCGCCTTTGTGTCCGATTAATTCAACAGAAGAAGGACGCAAGTGATTTTTATTGGATGTTGATTGATAATATTGGAATGGCTCGTGGTGCGGGTTATAATCAATGGATTGAACACCGCCAATATTCTTATGCTGTGCGGTTACATCACGGAATCCTCCTTGGAACCAGCCCCATGTAACTCCTTTCTGATTTAATAAATCCCCTACGTTTTTACCGGACAGAGCAGCCTGTGCGCGTTTTGGATTAGATGCCATATCGAAATACGGATCCGGATCACCAATTACCGTTCCATTTGCAACATTATCTTCGATGTCTCCTACTGCAGCTCCATTTTGATAACCTGTTGCACCATGTGTCTGTCCGGAAATAAGGTTGAGTGCCCCTGGTGTGGAAGGCCCATACACTGTACCAAAGGAGTTATCGCTCATCGCAAAATGCTGTGCATAGTTCCACAATGCTGTAACTGTATTGCCATCAAAATAGTTCATGACTAATGTTTTTTCATTTCCCCCAGCTGTATATTCCACGAACTTATCCATCTTTCCGCCATTAAATGCTTGTTGTTCCGCTTTATATTCATGATCCATGTCAGCTGTCCAGGCTTGGGACCTTGCGAGTCGCTTTGGATTTGCAGAATTGGGATTATGGTTTAACAAGTCCTGTTGGCCATTTCGTGCATTGGGTTCTAACCCGTTTATTTGAGGCGTATTCCGCTTTGCAACAAACTTAGACTCTCCGGGTGAATTTGCTGCATGCGGGTATGTCCCAAAATAATGGTCAAAGGAAACATTTTCACCAAAAATGACAACGACATGCTTAATCGGCGTAGTGGTTCTAGGTGATAGATTATTCCTTTCTTTGGTATTACCATTTCCGGGATTATATTCCATCCTTTTAACATTCACCCTGTCACCAGTGTTACGAACATTTAGGGCATTTTTATCATTGCCGCCATTTAGAGCATTTTGATTATTGTTTGCGGTACAGCCAAACAGTGAAAAGACTACCAGGAAAACAATGAGCAAGATTATTGGCTTTTTCATATGAAACCTCCCTTATATAATTCATTTATAAAATGAACAAAAGGGAATTGATTATTCGATTGTAGAAAAAAAGGGTGCCAAATTTTTATACAAGTATATTCATAACATGCAAAGCAAAAAATACGATTGGTTTATTAGTAAACAAATTGGAGGAATATTATGAAATGGTTTAAAGCTTTTATTTACTTTGCCATTTTTGGTTTAGTAGGTATGGGATTTACAGATGTAGCACCAAACATGGTTTCCGCACAGACCGGGGATGCTCAAGGGTTATCAAAGGGATACCATGGTCATATCTCAAACCGGCCGGAAGCAAAGCAAAAAGGGAAACCACCGGCTGCAGATAATCGATATATCCAGGTTCAGTTATTAGGGATTAATGATTTACACGGACAATTAGATGTGACCCGTAATGTAAACGGAAAGCCCGTTGGTCGGGTAGACTACCTGGCTGCCTATTTAAAACAGCGGGCTGCCCAAAATAAAAACACGATTATGGTACATGCAGGAGATATGGTGGGAGCAAGTCCGCCCATTTCTGCCCTTTTACAGGATGAGCCAACTATTGAGATACTGAACAAATTAAATTATGGGATAGGAACAGTTGGAAACCATGAATTTGATGAAGGAGTAAAGGAACTTCTTCGTCTGATCAATGGCGGATATAACGAAAAAACTGGAAATTTTGCTGGTGCTAATTTTCCCAATATTGTCGCCAATGTTATTGATGTAAAAACAGGCAAACCGATCTTATCCCCTTATAAGGTTTTGAAAGTAAATGGAGTAAATATCGGGTTTATCGGAGTGGTAACAACTGACACACCAAACATCGTCATACCAAGCGGTATTGCCGGAGTGAAATTTATTGATGAAGTAGAAGCGATTAACAAGTATGTACCAGCATTGAAAAAAAGAGGAGTAAAATCGATTGTTGTCTTAGCCCATGATCCGGGTACATCAGGAATTAATGGGGAAAATCCAACCGGTAAGCTGGTAGATATGGCTAATGGAGTGGATGATGAAGTCGATGTGATTTTTGGCGGACATAACCATGCTTATATGAATGCAACCATTAAGAATAAGCTCGTTGTTCAGGCTTATTCCTATGGGACAGCTTTCTCAGATGTATATCTGCAAATTGATCCTAAAACAAAGGATATTGTATCAAAGAAAGCTGAAATTGTGACGACATTTCAGGAGGGGATGACACCTGATCCCGAAATTAAGAAAATGGTTGAGGGTTATGCGGCAAAGGTGGCACCACTTGTAAACCGTATTATCGGCACGACCTCCACTAGTCTAACGGCACTTCAAAATGCTAATGGAGAATCCGTACTGGGTAATTTAATTGCTGATTCCCAAAGAAATGCGATGAATGCGGATATTGCATTAATGAATCCTGGAGGTATAAGGGCAGATATTGATCCGGGAGATATTACCTGGGGACAGGCTTATACTGTCCAGCCATTTAATAATGCTCTAAATAAAATGACCATGACCGGACAGCAGATCATAGACGTTCTTAATCAGCAGTGGGGAGCGTCATCTACCAATATGCTTCAAATTTCCGGTTTCACTTATACTTGGGATGCCAATCATCCTATTGGCCAAAAGGTTACCAGCGTCACGCTTAAAGATGGGACGCCCCTAGATCTAAATAAAACTTATACGGTTGTAGCCAATGCCTTCCTTGCAGGCGGCGGAGACGGATTTACAGTATTTAAGCAAATACAAAATAAAGAAACCGGTCCGATTGATCTCGATGCCTTTGTTGATTATTTAAAAACGCTGCCGAAGCCTTTTACCTATAATATTGATAACAGAATTCAAAAGGTTCAATATTAAAAGGAATGAGAAAAGGGCACCACACATTTGTTAAGTGTGGTGCCCTTCTCTATTTTCACCATGCTATACTAAAGTTTTGTTATCAAGGATCTTTTCCATAATCATTACATCTACAAAGCGCCCATCCAATTTACCTTGGTTTTTGAATACTCCAACTTCTCTATAAGCATTCTTCCTATAAAGCCCCTGACCAAGTGTATTAAAAGGAAATGTAAATAAAACAATCTTATTAAAATCATTCTTTAATGCAATACGTTCAATTTCATTCAGTAATAGGGCACCAACCCCTTTTCCTCGAAAATCCCGTCTAATATAGATTGATAAATCTGCGACGCCGGCATAGGCACTTCGGGTGGAATAGGTGTTTAATGAAGCCCATCCAATTACCTCTTTCTCCTTTTCCACAATGGTGACAGCAAATCGTTCTGAATGATTGTTAAACCAATCTCTCATATATTCAATATCTTTCTGGTCTTCCTCCAATGTGGCAATCCGATCTTCAATCCCTTGGTTATAGATGAATAAAATCGATTCCAAGTCATTCATAGTGGCAAGCCTTGTAGTATACTCCTGTTTCATTGCTAATCCCCCAATTGATATTCCGAATTAAACTTTTGATATTCTAAATATTAAGCTCTACTCTTCCGATTTTAAATACTTCCTAGTACAAAAAAAACAACCCTCATACTTTTTTATTTGTATGGGGTTGCCTATTTTGATAGATATTATTGAATTTCAATCAAAGGAAGCCATTGTTTGTAATTCTTCAGTTATCTTATCCGGATGGCACTCCAAATATGTACAGCCAGCTAAATTTCAAGCTTTTTTAACAGGGACTTGAATTTCAAACATCACTTCATTCGGATTATCCGTTACTGTAATATCTACTATCATGACCTGCAGTGCGTCACCAGTTATCTGATAGCCTTTTTCATTAAGGTACTTAAATAATTTATTTAAGCTTTTACTCCGATTCCTTAATAATTCCCCATTATACCGGATACATGCAAATAACCCTCCAGGAATAATTTTCTGATACGTTTTTTGTATTTTTTCATCGTTTTTCGCTACAACAAATATTACTGAGGGCTCTTCGAACCTTTTATCCCTAAGGTCAGATTCTTCGATGATAATTCCCAAACGATTACTGGCGAGAATGGGGGCCTTCTCCGTTAGCATGGTCTCCAATCTTATAATACTGTAACAAAGTTCCAAATTACTATTGATTTTTTCATTTAACGTAATTAACTTTCTACTTTTTATTTCTCGAAAGATAATTTCATGAAATGCTTCTTTTCTTGAAATATTGTCCAAATAGGCTATTTTTTCTTTGATATTTACTTCTAGGTCAGTTAATTCCTTTAGTCTCGAAACAAGTTCAGCATGTTTGGCTTTAAGAAACTCACTTGATTTCTTAAAATTTCGTTGATTGAAGTACTGTTTAATTTCATCGATGCTCATCCCAATTTGACGAAGCTCTTTGATGGTCCCGAGTATCTCGTACTGAAAAATGGAGTAGTATCGGTATCCTGTTTGGGGATCAACATATTTAGGTTTAAATAAATCAATTCGATCATAATGTCGCAAAGTCTCTGTCGTCATTCCTCTTAACTTAGCCATCTCGCTTATCGTTAACCTTTCTTTCAAAAAACCACCGCCGTTTCAGAGATTCAAAATAGAAGAAAAAATGCTATTATAAATGCTGTTGACATCTGTGTAGCACAAAGCTTTACTATTATTATACACAATATTCAGATTCATCTGAAATAGGAAATGTGGGTGGTGATGAAGTAGAAGGTCTGTTTGTTTAGTAGAGAGCTTCACGAAAATGTAATTTTTACCTCATTGGCTTTTGAAAGATAGTAAAGGAACAATGTTTAAAGCTAAAAGACCCTATAAAATTCGCAAAGGAGAATGCAATTTGACTGAAACCGTAACGCTTAGAAGGTCACTTACATTGTTTCAAGTTGTTTTTTTAGGTTTAGCATGGAATAACCCGATGGTATTTTTTAACACTTATGGAATTGCCGCGAATAGTTCCAAGGGAGTGCTTGCGGGCGCGTATGTTATTGCATTTATGGCGATTCTTTTTACTGCATTAAGCTATGGAAAGATGGCAAAGGCTCACCCGGTTGCAGGCTCAGCTTATACCTATACTCAAAGATCGATGAATTCAGAAACGGGTTTCATGATTGGCTGGACGATTTTATTAGATTATTTACTGACACCTATGATTACCTGTCTCATGTCTGCTGTATTTTTAACCGCACAATTTCCACATGTTCCATTTTGGTTTTGGATTGTCATCTTAAATATTGGCATTACGATCATTAGTTATATTGGGATAAACCTTTCAGCAAATACAAGCAAGATTTTTGTTATCGCCCAAATCCTTTTTATTATCGTATTTGCTTTCTTAACGATAAAAAGCGTCTTAAACGGAATGGGTACAGGTACACTTTTAGCAGTTGAACCTTTCTTTAAATCAAATGTTTCTACTTCTATTCTCCTCGCCGGAGCTTCTATTCTCTGTTTCAGCTTTCTGGGTTTTGATTCTGTTACAACATTGTCTGAGGAAACCATTAATCCTGAAAAAACGATACCAAAAGCAATCTTTATCATGATGTTGATTATGGGTTTGATTTATATCGGTTCCTCCTATCTGGCTCAGATTGTCTTACCGGGATATGCCTTCAAAAATACTGATTCTGCAGCACTAGAGCTCGTCAAAATGGTTGGTGGCAATTTATTTAGCTCTTTATTCATAACTGTTATGATTATTGGTAACTTTACTTCAGGTGTTTCCTCTGTAACAAGCGTATCTCGAGTGTTATATGTAATGGGACGTGATTCTGTTTTACCTAAAAAAATATTTGGATATATCCATCCACGATTTAGAACACCAACAACTAGTATTCTATTTGTTAGTATCATTTCCATGTTAGGTATTGTCCTAAGCCTTGATACAGCGATTACTTTTATCAATTTCGGAGCTCTTATTGCATTTACTTTTGTCAATCTTTCTGTAATCGCACACTATTATATTAGGAATTGTAAGCGCTCTCTTAACGAGACTATTCAGTACTTAATTTTTCCTTTAATTGGGGCAGGATTCATTATGTGGCTATGGTCCTATTTGAATATCAATGCGCTAATTTTAGGGATCAGCTGGATGGCAGTTGGGTTTATATACCTGGCTTTCTTGACAAAATTCTTCCGTCAGCGTCTTCGAAAGCTACATTTTGATGATGTGAATGATGAATTTATGTTAATGGAAAACGAGGAGGAAACTATTTCAGTCCAATCATAATATTATGAAAAGAATATGATATTTTACCATCTAGTAGAAGGTACTTTTCCTCTGATCCTGAGTATGTATTTATTTAGTCAAATAAAAACTGCACCTCCAATTGTTATTGTTGTCTATCAATTGGAGGTGCAGTTCATTTTGTGAATCGACCTTTCTTATTATTCTTGTTCAAGCACCCGTTTAAAATAAAAAGAAATTTGTCGGACCCCTTCTTAGCCGAATGTTAAGACTCTCCTCCCCATAAATTCAAATTCATTACGAAACGGTTTCTCCTCCATCTCTATATAATTACTGAATTCTACAAGAATTTCTAATCGGTAAGGACTGTATGCTGCAGGAACAATTACCGGTTCCTTTTCGCTTAAGTCTACCAACCCGTATAACAAGTAGCTTCGTGGCATCTTTTCGTAAAGACACTTGCGAAAATCGCCTACAAACTTAGTAAATGCCCTTTATTAAACTCAACAGAGACGCTAAAAGACGACATACCATAGACCGTCATCAAAAATAGTTAGATCATTTTATTGTAATCCCATTCCTACTCTCCTGATAACGATTCAAACTATCCCAATATGTGCCATGCTTGGAATCTCTCTCTTAATCACATAGATTCCCATTTCAAAAAAACGATAGAAATACTGCCTATTTTGTACGCAAAAAAGGACTGGGAAGGATAACGCTACTACCCTTCTCTGTCCTTTTATCTGAAAGTTTTGTCCCCTTTATGTAGGAAACCTTCCCCTTTGGCGGCAAAACCAATCCCAGTTAAGAAAGCATTTCTTCTTTTTCTTTTCCGAATTTTTTATTCCCTTTTTTCTCTTTTTCTTTTAAAACATAGCTGAGTAAATCTAGTGCAATACGGGCTGCTACTTGTCCGGTCATGCCCGTTGGATCATATGGCGGGGCAACTTCTACTAAATCAAACCCGATGACTTCTCCTCTTTTGGAAATCCCTTCAAGTAATTCATTAACCTCATCGTAGTGGAGGCCGCCCGGAGAAGGTGTACCTGTTCCAGGGACAATGGACGGATCGATTCCGTCAATATCAATCGTTACATAATATTTTTCGCCCGCAGGAATAAGCTCCAGTACTTCCTTAAGTCCCATTTTTCTCAACTGACGTGGTGATAGGATCACGCTGCCATACGCTCTTGCTGCTTCGACGTCTTCTTTTTTGCTGCTGCTGATCCCGCGAATGCCAAACTGAAATATTTTCTGTACATGATCCAGCTCAGATAAGCGGCGAATGCAATTTCCGTGACCATAGCGCATACCCGAGCGATGATCTGCCCAGTCTAAATGGGCATCAATTTGAATCACATGAAACGGACCAATGTCTTCAAGTCCTTTTCCGACTGCTGCTGTGATGGAATGATCGCCGCCTAAAACAACCGGCATAGCACCTTTGGAAATAATTTTTCGGATGGCTATTTCTGTATTCTCATGGCACTGCATTAGATCACCGTGTACCATGTCTACATCACCACAATCGACGACTTTCCATTCTGGACCAAGGTACATAATATCATTTTCAATATCATAAGCACCCTCCAGACCGAAACTATATAATGTAGAGCCTTCGCGGATTCCTCTAGGACCCATTCTTGCTCCTGATTTCCATTGCGTACCCATGTCGTTAGGCACCCCGATGACCGCCACATCTGCGTCAAGCTGGTTTAGGTCCGCACAGATTGGGTATTTCCCAAACGTACAAATTCCTGTAAATGGTAAATTCAAAAACTGCTTTTCATCACGCTTAGACATTCATGCTGCCTCCTTCTCCTCGCTATTCCTAATGCATTGTTTTCTGCTGGATAGCCATTTCTTAACCGAGGATTTTTTCTTCTATATTTTTACAAAATTATTTTTCAATTAAAGTGTTTGTTGTCACATCATAAGTCTTTTGAAATAAATTCAGATAGTCTTCTCTTGTCAAATCTCTTGAATTCGCCTGAGTACACAAATGTTTAAAGGCTCCTTCCGCTAGAAATGGGAAGTCTTCGGGATTTACATTACCTAAATCACGGAAACTAGGAATGCCGATTTTATTTGCCAACTCTTTTAACAATCCAACACCTTCATAAGCCGTTTCTTCCATTGTTTTTCCTTCAGGATTTACCCCAAGCTTGATTGCTACCCTGGCGTGCTTTTCTGGATTCGAAGGAATATTATATTCAAATACATGTGGAAGAAAAATAGAATTCGCCACTCCATGCGGAGTATCATAGAGTCCTCCAAGTGGTTCAGCCATCGCATGTACAGCCCCAAGATCCGTGTTATCAAAGGCGATACCGGCAACTAAACTGCCCAAAAGCATATTTTTCCTAGCCTCTAAATCGCAACCATTTTCTACTGCTAATGGAAGGTACTTTGCTATTAATTCAATGGCATATAGTCCCAAAGCATCTGAAAGTGGCTGAGCTACTTTGCAGGTATAAGCTTCGATTGCATGTGTGAGTGCATCCATACCTGTAGCTGCCGTAATCGATTTTGGCAATGTTAACGTCAATTCAGGATCGACGATTGCCAGTTTAGGAGAGATTTTCAAATCTAGTATCGCCTCCTTCTGTTTCGTCACGGTATCGGTAATGACAGAACCTCTTGTAACCTCACTACCGGTACCTGAAGTTGTCGGAATACAAATTAGTGGTGGGATTTCCCGTTCCAGTAAATTTACACCGTACCGTTCTCTTAACTCTCCTCCATGTGTAAAAAGTGTCCCAATGGCTTTGGCTGTATCCATTGAACTTCCGCCACCGAGACCAATTAAAAGGTCGATGTTCTCGTTTTTAAACTGTTGATAAGCACTCTCACAATCTACATCTTTTGGATTAGGTGAGATTTTGTCATAAACAATATAATTGATACCTTCTTGATGTAATGACTGGGTGATTTTTTCCAAGATTCCTGTTTGAGCAAGCCCTTTATCAGTAATAATAAGGGCTTTATTTCCACCTAATTCTTTGGCCCTTTTCCCAATATTCTTTACTTTTCCATTCCCAAACTCAATTGAAGTAGGCAAATTAAAATGAAAATCCCATAACATAATGAATTTCCTCCCCTATATTTCGAATATTATGAATTTAAGTTTTATATTTTTAGTTATTTGCTAAACCATTCAGTTGGCTTAACCTCTAAATTAATATTAATTTGTTTTACCTCAGTAAACGTATCTAAACCAAAGGTTCCTAACCCGCGACCAATCCCGCTCTGCTTGTAACCTCCCCATGGTGCTTCATTATAGGCGAGATTATAAGCATTAACATAGGTAATTCCGGCTCTTATTTTTTTAATAACCCTCAAAGCTTTGGCGCCATCTTGTGAAAAAACACCTGCAGCAAGGCCGTATGAAGTATCATTTGCCAACTGGATTGCTTCCGCTTCATCTTTAAACTTTTGAACGACAAGAACTGGACCAAAAATTTCTTCCTGAACAATTCTCATGTTAGGATTGGTGTCAACAAATATGGTTGGCTCAAAGAAATAACCATTTTCAAGCCCATTGCTTTTGATACGGCGGCCACCGCAAGCTAATGTAGCTCCTTCGTCTACCCCAATTTGAATATATTCAAGGATCTTCTTCAGATGGTCTTCACTTACAAGCGGACCCATTTCGGTAGACGAATCTTCCCCAGGGCCTACCTGAATCTTTTTCGCTCTTTCTACCAATCTAGCAATAAACTGATCATGAATGCTCTCTTCTAACAGTAACCGGGACCCCGCATTGCATACTTGGCCGGCATTGGTAAAAATCCCATTCAATGCATAATCGATGGCAGTCTCAAAATCTGCATTAGCGAAAACAATATTTGGCGACTTGCCGCCGAGTTCGAGAGAAATGTTTTTAATATTTCCTGTTGCTGAATTCATGATACTTCTACCCGTTTGTGTACTACCTGTAAAAGAGATCAAATCTACCTTTTGGCTTTCCGCTAATTCACTTCCAACTGTTGAACCACCTCCCAAAACCAGGTTTGCAACACCAGCCGGTATCCCCACTTCTTCCATGATCTCAAATAATTTGTAAGTGGTGACCGGAGTGATTTCAGCTGGTTTAAATACAAGTGTATTTCCCGCAGCAAGCGCAGGGGCTATTTTCCAAGCTCCAGTCAACAATGGAAAATTCCATGGAGCAATAAGTCCGCATACACCGACAGGTTCCCGAATAGCCATGGCTTGCACAGGGTCGGCAACCGAATACGTTTGACCATTTGGCTTTGTCACTAGCCCAGCATAGTATCGAAAGCAATTCACAGTATCAGCTATATCAAACTCTGATTCTTTAAGAGGCTTTCCCATATTCTCTGTTTCAAATTTGCTTAGCTCTTCTGCCTTTTCTTCAATCTTATCCGCTATTTTAAATAAGTAGGCTGCACGTTCAGATGCCGGTAAGTCAGACCAAATTCCCGAGTCAAAAGCTGTACGTGCTGCATTAATCGCCATTTTGGCTTCTTCCCTGCTTCCCTTTGGAACCTCAGCCATGATTTTACCGTTTGCAGGATTCACAGCATGACTCTTTTCTCCGCTTAATGAATCCATCCATTCACCATTAATAAACATTTTCAACTTTAACATTATGACAGACCTCCAATATGATATTTTTACTTTACCTGTTGCGGGAAAACCTATTGATCGATGACTATTTGTGTGATTAATAGATTTTTGCTTTAACCCCTAAAAAAAACCTATGTGTTTTTGCAAGCGCTTTCTATTTTGGATTTAGCTCCCTCCTTGATTTTAAATTCAATTCTTAAATCATTTAGAAGATTTAGTACTTTTAGTGTAAACCTTGTCGTTACACAAAGGTCAATAAGTGTTTTATATATTTTTAAGGGGTGATTCTACTGAAAATAAAGGGAAAATTAACCATTAGTGAATTGTCGAGGTTACGAGGGTTAACATGGGAGTCCTAACATCTCTATAATCGGATTAAAGAGACTTCGGGGTTTACCCGAAGCCTCAATTTTTTAACTGTCTATTCTCATAGTTGCCTATTCAAAATTACTCAGCAAGGTTTAATACCGTTACTTTTTCACGCGTCATTGATTCAATACTTTTGCGGATACCCTGTGCTCCCATTCCGGATCCTTTTACACCGATAAACGGAAAATGATCAGGACCACGTTCCGTTCGTCCGTTAATTTGAACAGAGCCTGTTTCGATTTTATTAGCAATCGCAAATGCTTTATTAATATCTTTTGTAAAGACACTTGCCTGTAGGCCGAATTCAGACTTATTGGCAATATTCACCGCTTCATCATCAGATGATACGCGGATTATTGGCAGCACTGGCCCAAAAGGTTCTTCCCAAGCTACAGCCATATCCTCTGTCACATGATCAAGAAGAGTAGGATAAATTAAATTACCTTCACGCTTATTTCCTGTTAAAAGGGTTGCACCCTTTTCGATTGCATCCTCAATTAGCCCTTGAACAAAGTCAGCTGATTGTTCATCAATTAACGGAACAACTGTGCTGCCATCTTCTGGGGAACCTACAACCAATTTTTCAATTTCTTCTTTCAAGATCACGGCGAGCTCGTCAGCAACATTTTCATGCACTAATACGCGTTTAATCGCAGTACAGCGCTGACCGGAATAGGAAAACGCACCGCTGATAATATGCTTGGCAGCTTCGTGTAAATCCGCATCTTCTCTCACAATGCCAGGGTCTTTACCTCCAAGCTCAAGTACAAGAGGAATCATCCCTGCCTTTTTTGCTAAGCGCATACCAGTGGTTGTCCCGCCTGTAAAGGAAATCATATTAATTCCTTTATGCTCAACTAAGTAATCCCCAATCACAGAGCCACGGCCTGTCACAATATTAACAAGCCCTTTCGGTAAATTTGCTTTATTTAGTGCCTCAATCATTTTAATTCCGGAAATAGCTCCTTGAGTGGCCGGTTTAAAGATGACAGCATTCCCTGAAATAAGTGCCGGCGCTAATTTTGCGGCAGCTAAATTTACCGGATAGTTAAAAGGAGGAATGGCAAGGACTACTCCCAGTGGGACACGATTAACGATGGCAATCTTTGATTTAGATCCGCCCGGGAAACTGTCTCCCTTTAAACTCTCGCCATTCATATGCATTGCTTCTTCGATTGTGTAACGAATGAAATCTGCGGTACGCACCACTTCATTCCTCGCATCTTTCAAACTTTTTCCTACTTCTTTCATAATAACTTCAGCAATTTCAGCTTGCATGTTAACTAATTCATCTGCCCATTTATATAAAAACTTTGCACGTTCTTGAAGGGAAGTTTCAGCCCATCTCTTTTGTGCCTTACTAGCAAAATCAATTGCCTGGTCAACCTCTTCAGTGGTAACTGCCTGCACTTCTCCTATTACTTCATTTAGATATGGTGAAGAAATTTTAATCGTTTCTCCAGACTTACTTTTTCTCCACTCTCCGTTGATATAAAAAGGATATGCTTTCAAATCTAGTACAGTTGTTGACATCTCCATTCTCCCTCCAATTGTTAAAATATTAAACTTATTTTAAATAAGTAAAATTTTCCGATTTTTTATTTTAAAAAAATTTCAAAATCAGATATGTTTCTTGAAGACGGTTCTTCAAAATATAAGAACCGTCTCAGTTAAAAATTATTTACAAAAGTCGTCCCTATTTAACAACTTCCTTTACGGCTTCGATTACTTCATTTGTGGTTGTCATTTGCAGGGCTTTTTCAGCTAAGTTCTTCATTTCTGTTTTAGAAAGACGAAGAATTTGGGAACGTGCTTTTAGGATGGATGTTGCACTCATTGAGAACTCATCAAGCCCCAGGCCTAAGAGAAGTGGAATGGCGGTTTCGTCTCCTGCCATTTCACCACACATTCCTGCCCATTTGCCTTCAGCATGCGCAGCATCAATGACCATTTTAACCAATCTTAAAATCGACGGGCTGTATGGCTGATATAAATAAGAAACACGTTGGTTCATACGATCTGCAGCCATTGTATATTGAATTAAATCATTGGTACCAATACTGAAAAAATCCACTTCTTTAGCAAATTGATCCGCTAAAACAGCCGTTGAAGGAATTTCCACCATGATCCCCAACTCGATTTTTTCTGCTACCTGTTGGCCTTCAGACAAAAGCTTTCTCTTTTCTTCTTCAAGAAGTGCTTTTGCCGACCGGAACTCATCAAGTGTGGCAATCATCGGAAACATAATTTTCAAATTACCATAAACGCTGGCACGAAGCAGGGCACGAAGCTGGACCCGGAACATATCCTGCATTTCTAAGCATAATCGAATCGCCCGAAATCCAAGGAACGGATTCATTTCCTTTGGCAGGTCTAAATACGGGAGTTCTTTATCTCCGCCGATATCAAGGGTCCGTATGACTACAGGCTTTCCTTCCATCCCCTCTAATACCGTTTTAAATGCAGCAAATTGCTCCTCTTCTGTTGGAAGCTGGGTGCGCCCCATATATAAAAACTCTGTGCGGTATAAACCAACGCCTTCGCCGCCATTTTCGAGCACTCCCTTGAGGTCCTCCGGTTTACCGATATTTGCCGCAAGTTCAACATGCTCCCCATCTTTTGTTACGGTCTTCTCATTGATCAGCTTGGCCCACTCCGCTTTTTGCCCTTCGTAAGCAGCCTTTTTCTCGTTATACTCTTTGATTTCTTCTTCTGTTGGATTGACAATTACCCTTCCATCTAAACCATCAAGAATAACAACATCACCATTTTCAATGTCAGCCATGACGGTTTTTGTTCCGACAACTGCTGGAATTTCCATGGAACGAGCCATGATCGCCGAATGGGAGGTGCGGCCGCCGATATTTGTTGTAAAGCCTTTAACAAACTGGCGGTTTAATTGAGCAGTATCAGAAGGTGTTAAATCCTCTGCAATCATAATAACCTCTTCAGAAATCAAACTTGGGTTTGGGATTGTCACCCCTAAAAGATGCGATAAGATTCGCTTGGCCACATCACGAATGTCGGCAGCACGTTCTTTCATATATTCATTATCTAATGCTTCAAACATAGACACGAACATATCTACCACTTCTTGTAACGCAAACTCTGCATTGAAGTGTTGGGCTTGTATTTTATCTTTAATTTGATTAATTAGTTCAGGATCATTTAGAACAAGCAGATGGGCTTCAAAAATTTCAGCTTTGTCGTCGCCAATTGTCTTAGAAGCATGTTCCTTGATTTTCTCAAGCTCTCCCTTAGACGACTCTAGCGCTTGTTCAAAGCGTTTCACTTCGTGTTCAACATCTGTTACCGTGTTTTTTTCTACTTTTAACTCTGGATTTTCTAAGCGGAAGGCTTTTGCGATCGCAATCCCGCTTGATGCAGCAATTCCTGAAATTCTTTTTGTTAAAACTTCTTTTGTAATCATTCTGCAAGACCTGCACTTATTAGAGTATTTTCTAATACACTTAATGCTTCTTTTTCATCAGCGCCTTCAGCCGATACTTTGATTACTGCATCTTTTGGAATCCCTAAAGACATAACACCCATAATGGATTGTAAGTTTACTGATTTGCCGTTGTATTCTAATGTGAGATGAGAATTAAATTTGCTTGCTGCTGATACAAGAATTGTTGCTGGGCGGGCATGGATCCCTGTTTCATCTATAATTGTGAATGTTTTGTTTACCATATTAAAATAAGCTCCTTTATTTTTAATTTATGAATTATTTATTTTAGCAATCTGCTTCTTGCACAGGAACGATAGTTCAGTCAATTGTGGAGTTTTGCTTAAAGAAGGATCTGATTTCGTCAATCGACTCTAATTCCTTTAAAATTTCAAGGTTGTTTTTTTCACTGAGTAGTTCTGTCAACTGCGAAAGTGCCTTAAGATGGGTTGTATTATCTGTCGCCGCAATACAAAACATCAATCGAACGGGATAATCATTGTTATTTAAAAAGTAAACCGGTTTTTTTAGATTTAAAAAGCTCATCCCTATCCGATTAACTCCCTGTTCAGGACGGGCATGCGGGATGGCTACTTCCGGACCAATGACGACATATGGACCTAATGTGTCAATATTTTCAATCATCGCCTCAATATAGGATGCTTCAATCGTCCCGTTTATCAAAAGGGGATTTGCAGCTGCTTTTATCGCCTCTTTCCAATCAAAAACCTCATCCATCACCTGAATGGTTTCTGCTTGTAATAGATCCTCTAATAATGGCTGTTTCCCCTTATTTACATTTCCTTTTCTATAAAATGAAAAATGACCTAATTCCTGTTTTAATCCTTCTTCATCATCAATCGTAGTGAACTTCCCAATGATATGAATCAATTCTTTCAGCGAAATATCGTGATATTGAATCCCAAAAAGCAGTTGATAAACTTCGTTGACTAAAATATGCTTTTCATTTGGTGTCATAATTGGCTTCACGTAAAAACAAGGAAGTTTTGTCTCCAGCCTTACGGTCGAAAACACAAGATCATAATGGTCAAATTCTCTCTCCTGAAATTCCCGTAATGATAAGGTTTTTTCAACCATAATCTCAGAGAAAAGGGATTCCAGCTGGTGTTTAACCATTAAGGACGAACTAATGCCGCTTGGACAAACCACGATTGCTTTCTTTTTTTCCGGCATTTCCTGCTTTGGTCTTTCCAACAAAGCTCCAAAGTGGATTGTGATAAAACCTATTTCCTCTTCAGGGATGGTGATTTTCAACAATGTTCCGATCGGATGAAGCATTTCCTTCACAATCATGTATAACTCTTTATGCTCAGTCTTAATTTGATTAAGAAGGGGATTTTCCACAGGAATCCGATATTTCATACGATAATAGGCGGGCTTAAAATGCTGGTACAACGTATGGACAACGTCGTCCTTTTTTTCAAAAACAATGCATGCCTTTGTCTCAAAATCAAAGACAAGCTGTTCGCAAAGCTTAAATAGTAGATCCTGATCACTACCCAATACAGAACTTTTTCCAAAAGACAAACCAAGAAATTGGATTGTTAAGTAACATAACTCTGATTCCTCAACCTCAATTCGGAGAAGTTGACTTAACATAATAGACACTTTATGCATCGGATCTTTTTTTAATAAAGTCATTTCATCTGAATGAAATTGGACAAGCCTTTTTCCCTGCTGCCGGTAATAATAAAAAATCAAAAAAATGGCTAATTGATTTAAACGTTCTTCTACAAAATTAAGAGAAAACTGCATTTCAATTTGTTTAAGAATGTTCAGGTTTTCTTGAAAATCAATTTTTTCAGTTTCTTCTTTTAATAGATAATCCAACAGCTTTTCAAAGTAAGGAACCTGAATCAGACGGGATATGTAGTGCATGGCAAGAGCTCTTTTATCAAACTCTGTTCCGATTAGATGGTAACCAGATTTGCGTGAATACCGAATTTCCACCAAGAAAGGTTGAATAATCTTATTTGCCTTTTTCAAATCGGAAATAACCGTGTTCTTACTAACTTGTAAAAGTTGCGTTAGATGAAAGGATGAAATTGTATCATTTCGCTTAAATAAATAAAGGTAGATAACCGCCAGGCGTTCTTCTTCGGTAAAAACGAAATCCTGCTCATGCTGATTTGTCTCCTTATTGCGAAAGTATTCCACTACAGCATCAGGCACTACAATATAATGGGTACCTTTGTATGGGATTGTGGGAAGTTCTCTCTCTTTTAGCCATTGATTCACTTTATCAAAGTCATAGGATACTTGACGTTTGGTTAATTGAGTTGCTTCCATAATCTGATTCATTTTGACACTCTTCACCTTTAAAAGATAATCCAATAAAAGAGAAGGGCGTTTATCAATCATCATTGGTTTGTCCTCCTATTACCATCATAATATCAACCGCTTACATATAGTTTATCGATTGGGAACAAATGATGTATGGATAAACGTACAAAATTGCGCTGAACTCCCAATAAGACAAATCTTTATTTTAATATAGACAATTCAAATAATAATATGAACTACAAGAAACGTAAAAAGGCAACGCCCGAGCTTGGGTTAGTTGCCTTTAAAATGAGTTGCGATACACGCTCAACTTGCGCTTTTGCTTACTTTAATATTCTCCTTTAATTACAAAAAACGAGCCTCGAATGGTTCCAGCTAGTTTAGACCTCTGCTTAGCAAACTTAAACTTCCCTTCTAACTCCTTTGGTACCTCCATCCCCTCAGAGAGCTTAAGACCAACGGCCCGTTTCGGCTTAGGGCCATCAACTGTATACATGACGTTGACCTCAAGACCATCCTCATAAAAGACGTAGGCCATTTTGATATTTTCCACTTGAAAACGCGACGTTTCTAAAGGTTTGGCCGCAAACTCAATATCACGTTCTTTCAAAATCCGGTTCACATAATCAAGGGTCTCTTGGCTTTCGCTAGCTGGTACTACCGTAAATTCATGCTTGTATTTGTTCATAAAGTAACGGGCTTCATTTGCACGTAAACCAGCAAGGGCTTCTGCTACAGGCGAAGACTCCAAACCGGCCGTAGACACATTTTTAAAATCAACGATATTGGACATTTCCAACTCTCCTTTTATCTCTTTATTTCCTAACTACAGGAATCCACATTTCACCATAAACTAAGCCGTCCCGCTGCCCCATCTCAACCGATGTATTTGGCCCACCGACATAGGCAAAATTCTTTACTTCTGGCAAGACTTGACCGAAGGCAACCCCAGCTAGTTTGTTATGCAATTCATCAGCCGTCTCCCCTTCCCCTTTAACAACCAGGTATTCCCCCTTAGGAAATTGGATTACTCTGTCTACTTCTAGTGCCGATGCCTTTGACATGACGCCGGCATAATGCATCATCTTGTTATTCACCGCTTCGTTCACAGCAAAAACGTAGTCATTTGTGGCTTTTGTCTTTAAGGTGTCTAGCCTTCCATCTTGCTTGACGTCCTGCCAAAAGTTTGACTTTTCCTTGTTTATGCCAGCAAAGTCAGTGTAATGGCTCTTAAGCTCAGTTCCAAAACCTAAAACGGTAAAGCTGTCTTTTTCTTCTATAGTATAATCTGCCATATTCAAAACCTTCCTTTTTGTTAAATTAATCAAATGATTTGTCTTCTTCACTTGATAATTATATGATAAGGTTAAATCATGTCAAAAAATGATACTGTTTGGGAGCCACGATGAAAAAAGTTGAACGGATTAATATCATCATGCGGTATATTAACAATCGCGCCTACTTTACAATTTCTGAAATCATGCAAGAATTTAACATCTCTCGTTCGACAGCTATTAGAGATATCAGAGAAATTGAGAGCATGGGAATGCCGCTTGTTTCTGAAGTTGGAAGGGACGGGGGTTATTTTGTCATGAACAACTCTGTCCTGCCCGATGTTCACTTTACCGATAATGAGGTCAAAGCGCTTTTTATTGCCTTTATGGCCACAAGAAATCAACAACTCCCTTATCTAAAGAGCCGTAATTCTTTAGCTGAAAAATTACTTGGCCTTATCTCAGAAAACCAGCAAGATGACCTTGTTCTTTTAAATCAAATCCTACTTTTTGAAGGGACAAACCCCAACAATCCCGACCTGCTTGATCTTTCAGACCTACCCCATCCCATGGTAGAAAACCTTATCCAGATCCTGCTTTTGGATCGCTATTTATTGATTACCATCAAAGAGTCGACTCATCCAATATATCTCTTGCACCTTTATCATGAAAAAAGCCTTTGGCTCATTGAAGGCTTTGATTTAAAGGAAGAAAAGAAGCAGATTTTTCCTGTCGATCATCTCACCGATGTCAAACCCTTCCCGACGAACAAAAGATTAAGCAAGAAAAAGATTTTAGAAATAATAAGTAAGCAGGAAGAAGTAAGCAACCTTGTCCTGGAACTTGGTCCAAAAGCGATTGCCCAGTTCAAAAAATACCATCCTTTAAATATTTCAATTTCCTATACGAATCCTTTCCAAACCACAGCCATTCTAAAAGCTTTTATCAATGTTAATAAGCCCGAAGAATTGACCGAAATAACTAATTGGCTGCTTTTTCTAGGTGAGGATATCAAGGTTAGGGAAGTGCCAGAAGAAGTCTTAAAAGGTTTACAAGGGAGGTTAAGCTTATTCTGCCCATAAGCAGTTCAAGTTAAAACACACAATTGTCAGTCCCCCCTTATTTCCGCACACAAGGGGGAACCTTTTTACTTGCTGCCGCTGCTTTAATTGTTACTGCATCTTGATCAAGAGTATCCGCACTTATCGGTTTGGGGGATCAAGCTAAGCATCCAAGCTGATAAATAGACGGAAAAATTTCGCTTAATTCGCAATTATTATTAAAAATGGCTTAAATAGACGGAGAGATTCCGCCTATTAACTCGAAAAACGTGAAAATGGGGCTATTTTGCTTTGCATAATCGGAAAACCTTCCCTTATTTACCCCGAAACGTGCTCCATTCGGCATCTAACCGGAAAATTTCCGCTTATTTTACTTTTGCTAGTCACGCGATTAAGGACAAGACATCTTATTTAAAGGGAGTGAGTTTTATATAAATAAGGTTTTCTATTCCTAATAAAGAAACTCGCCAATTACTATGGCGAGTTTTACTTTTTATTATAAGAACAAGTTGCTGGCATATGTAGTTAATTAATCTTTATGAAAAAATAAGCATAGAAATGATGTCTAATAGATTGAAAAAAATGAACGCCTGTGGTAAATTTATATAGATAGACATTGTATAATTAATTTGGAATATATTATCCCTATTTTAATTATACATCATAAATTTTCGGTAGTCAACCCCTTATCATTATTTTTTTTAAAAGGAGTGTTTGCTATGAATTTAGAATTTCAGCAGGAGCAAAAACGTGTGGACGGTGTTATGGAGACAATTAAGGAGCAAATCAGCAGATTGGAGAATGAAACTTCCCAGCGTCGAAACGAAGTGATCCAAATCCGCAAACACTTTTGGGACGAAATCAAGGTGAATATTGATACTTTCGATGATTTTCTCGAGACCATTATCGGCTTGAGACAAGAAGCTCAGGCTCTTTCTGTAAGCCAAAGCACCCATAGACATACATCAAAGAGATTGACCGCGCTGCGCCGGATGGAGGAGAACCCCTATTTCGGCCGAATCTCTTTTCTTGAAGAAGGAACATCGACTCAGGAACAGATCTATATTGGAATCTCCACACTTACCGATACAAGTGGCGATAATTTCCTTATCTACGACTGGAGGGCGCCGGTCTCGAGTGTCTACTACGATTATCAGCCTGGTCCGGCGAAGTATGTAACGCCTGGAGGGAAAATCAAAGGTGTATTGGAGAAAAAGTGGCAATTTCTTATCCGCGGCGGCGTTCTCCAATCCATGTTCGATACGAGTCTCACCATCGGAGACGAGATTTTACAGAAGGTGCTGGGCAAAGGTACTGACAAACATATGCACAATATAGTCGCTACCATTCAACAGGAGCAAAACAGGATCATCCGACATGACCGGAAGCGGCTGCTCATTGTACACGGCGCGGCTGGGAGCGGAAAGACATCAGCCGCCCTGCAACGAATTGCTTATTTGCTCTACAAGTATCGAGATAGTCTGAATGCTGATCAAATTATTCTTTTTTCGCCTAATTCGATGTTTAACAGTTATGTGTCCAATGTGCTGCCGGAACTTGGCGAAGAGAATATGCAGCAGGTTACATTCCAGGAATACTTGGACCATCGTTTGGGCAAAGAGTTTCAAGTTGAAAATCCCTACGAGCAATTGGAATATGTTTTAACTGCAGGAAATACTCCCTCATACAGATCAAGGATAGCTGGTATCCAATTCAAGGCATCAACACGTTTTTTTGAGGCAATCAAATCATACAGGCAATCACTAGAATTGTCCGGAATGCTCTTCAAAGATATTACCTTCAGAGGAATGCCACTTGTTACCGTGGGGAAAATTGCAGAAAGGTTTTATAGCAGCGACACCTCCCTTCGCTTCCATAACAGACTTGAGAAGTTGAAGGATTGGTTAATGAAGCAAATAGATGATGCCGAAAAGGTCGAACGGACTAAGCCATGGGTACAGGAGGAAATCGAGCTGCTCAGCAACGAGGATTACCATAAGGCCTACACCTACTTGGCGGAAAAACAGGGCCTTAAAGGTGAAGCGATTGCCGATTATGAAATCGAACCAAAAGCACTGGCTCGATTGATTGTTCGCCGTAAGTTGAAACCGTTGCGGAATCGGATCAGGGCGTTTCGTTTCGTAGACATTAAGGGGATGTACAAACAGCTTTATACCGCCACCCTGCAAATCAATCAGTGGATGGAGGGGGAAACACCCGTGGAGTGGGCGGATATTTGCCGAATAACACTAGAAACGCTGGACGAAGATAAATTATTTTATGAAGATGCTACTCCTTTTTTACTTTTGAAAGAGCTTATTCAAGGCTTTCAGACGAACAGTTCAATTAAACACATTGTTATTGATGAGGCACAGGATTATTCACCTTTTCAATTTGAGTTTTTAAAGCGTTTGTTTCCTTCAGCAAGGATGACCGTGCTCGGAGACTTTAATCAGGCGATATTTGCCCATGCACGCGAAATGGTTGATTTCCACACACTTACTTGTCTTTATGGACCGGAAGAAACGGAAGTGATCAACATGGCAAGGAGTTACCGCTCCACAAAACCGATCATCGAATTTACACGCAGCCTCATACCTAACGGCGACCGGATCATCCCTTTCGATCGTGATGGCGAGTTACCTGTGCTGACACAATTGTCCGATCGCGCTGAACACCACCGCTGCATTGCATCCAAAGTCGCTGATTTGCGAAGTCTAGGGCTTAATAGTATTGCGATAATATGCAAATCAGCTGAGGAAAGTACAAAGGCATATAAAGCTCTATCCAGCATTGATGAAATTAAGCTCTTGAAGACCAGCTCCATTGAATATGAACAAGGAGTGGTTGTCATACCGTCGTATTTGGCAAAAGGCATCGAATTTGATGCCGTCATCATTTATGATGCATCGAAACAAGTATACGGTGATGAGAGCCTGCGTAGAGTTTTCTACACAGCCTGCACCAGGGCTATGCATTATTTACAGGTTTATAGTGTAGGCGAACCAAGCCCATTTTTGGAAAACGTCTTCCAGGAAGGTTTGATCCGAGCTTGACTTAGTAGTAGCTGATAGTGGCTGGACCTGTACTTTTAAATAAAGAAAGAAAAAGCTGACTTTACGGATGAGTCAGCTTTTTTTCTAAACCTTAAATTATAACGAAGAAGGAGCTTGAAACCCCTTTTTCTTATTACTTTCCACTTTTTACATTATGTTCTGTATGCAATGTTGCAATCATGCCATAAAAAGCATAGTAGAAGGATTCTGGCGCTTTCAAACGGAAATGTCCCACTTCATCTGCGCTGAAATTAAAGGTCTTTTCTAACAACCGATAAGTAGAATAGGCATAAAAGCAAAAATACGTAAAATCAAACCCTGGCATTTTTTGATAAATAACGGCAATTTCCTCTTTATATAAATCAATATTAGCTGTTGCTTCATCAATAATGGTTTTTAAATCATCTAAGCCAACTTCAAGAAATAATTCATTTTTTTCTATTTTAATATTAGCCATTTACCTAACCTCCAATTTATTGCCTCTAAAACCATTAGACCACCTTTTTAAATCCTTTGGTATGTTTTACATCACATATATAGTGGTAATTAAATCAATACAATAGAATACCATCCATTCAATGGCCAAAGTTAGGAATTTCAAAAAAAAATCTCTTCCAAAATAATCTGGAGAGATTTTTGAAATGAAAAACTATTAAACATGCAAACTTGCTTTTTGGTATGAAATCGACTTGCTCTTTGCTTCGGCCCAATTATAGGCTAAATACCGCCAAGCATTTGCCATTGCCTGAAGAATGATCAAACTGATGAAAGCACCCCAAGCACCCGTCTGCCCAAAATGAAATACTTGAGTTAACAAAATCGTACAAGGGATAAATAAAAGCCAGTTGAGCAATAAGGCAGCCCGCGACAAAAAGGTAGTGTCCCCCGCGCCTCTAAGCCCCCCGGCAAAAATAATGCTTGCTCCACTAAACAATTGAATGAAAGAAGCCAAATGAATCAGCCCGATTGCAGTCATGAAAACGGCAGAGTCAGAAGTATACATTTTCGCAACTGGCAGGGCAAATAGAAACAAATAAATCGAAAACAAACCCATAAATCCTAAGCCTAGATAGGCTGTTACCAGACCAAATCTCCTTGCTTGCAGCGGCTGACGCTTTCCAATTTCCTGGCCGATCCCAATCGTAGCTGCAGAACCAAATCCATTTGCAGGCATAAATCCGAACGAAAGAATATTGAGAGCAATTTCATTTGCAGCAATGGCCACTGTTCCAAGTCTTGTAATACAGCTTGTAAACACTAACATTCCTATACTATTGGAAAGTTCAGTAATTCCAAGCTTCAAACTTTCAAATAAAAGAAGACGTACTTGCTGGATTTCAATCGGTACCCAGGAACGGGTGGAATATTTCTTATGAAGGTGATGGAAGTACACAATAAAATTTAATAGAAAGGCAATCCCTTCTGCACCTACCATACTCCAAGCTGCACCCTGTAATCCCAAATCAGGAAAACCCATCTTCCCATAAGCAAGAGCATAAGTTAGAAAGACCACCAATGCACTGTTGATAATCGAAATAATCATCGGCGTTCTTGTATCACCCGTTGCTCGTAAATAAGCATAAAAGACAATGTTAAAAACGGTAAACATCATGGCATACATCCGGATTTGAACGTAAGGTGTTCCAAGCGTTAAGATGGTCGCATTGGATCCCATCAATTTCAAAATAAAATGCGGGAAAACAAAGGTTCCAACCAATAGCAACAACGCTTGCAATCCTGAACCGATTAACGCAATTTGCATGCGTTGATTCCCCTGTACCATATCTTTTGACCCGAAGTTTTGTGCTACCAAATAGTTAATGGCCCCTTGGTTTCCTGAAAACAACGCCCATAGATTGTACATGAGAATATTTGAGATACCTACCACAGCAATCGACGCTGCCCCCAATTTCCCCACGATCATCAAAATAAGCAGCCCCGTAACTGTCATCGATGAGAAGGTTGCGATCGATGGAATAGCCAATCGAAGAATTTCCTTAATTAATTTCATGTCGAATACCACCGGTCTCTTTAAAATATAAAATGATAAATAATATGTGCATCATTTAAAACGTATGTATGTGAATATTCAAGATGATACTTTACCTCTTACAATGACATCTTTGATATTTTAGTTTAATTTAAATTTTAGGTAAATAGACGGTTTGCACAAAAAACTGAGAATTTTTTATGCACATTTGCAATTGGTGCCTGGCACGCACCGATTTTTCTTGTTTCACAATTGTTCCACAAAGCCTATCCTTTCATCCTTATTAGGTTAGAGCTCTAAAAAGCAGTCTTCAATTAAACCTTCTTTTTGTTTTAAAAAAAGGGTAAATTAGACATTAATAAAGAAAGGCAAAAAATCCGCCTTTCTTCGCATTTCATATTTTTTACTATCACGCTCTCCGATAGGGAGTTAAAAAAAGGAACACCTAAGGGTTGGTTGCCTTTCGTTAAAATGAGTTGCCAAATACACTCCACGTGTGTGGTGTGTATTTGGCAACTCAACACATGGGATGTTGGTGAATTTTACTCTTTCCTCCCTCTAAGGTTTTTTTGTTAGGATAATTCGAACTGATGACCTTGTTACAGCAGATAGTTTGTTCCTTGTTGGAACACTTACTTTTAAACTTGCTTTTCTAAAAGCTGATCAGGCTTATATTCACAAAATTCAGGATTTTCTCCGGAGATCATGATGCCTTGTCCCCAATTGACATGAACTTTTTTAATTGGTGGATCTGAAGGGTCACGATATTGGAAAAGAACATTTCTCCTCGTTCTTTCACTAAGGTTTGGACCCGAGCCATGAATGGTTAAATAGTTAAAAAATAATACATCACCAGCTTGTGCCGGACAAGGAGTCCCAAATTTAATAGGATATTCTTTTTGATTCAAGTAGTGTTGTCCAATATGCGGTAATGGCCCAAGCTTATGGGATTTTGGGATCACATACAGGCAGCCATTTTCCTCATCCGCATCATCCATGTGGACACTTGCCGCAAGCATTGTATGGTTTTCATGTGGAAAATAAGGATAATCTTGATGCATTGGAAATGCAGCTCCATTTTCAGGGGGCTTTACTAACATTTTTGAATGATGCAGCTGAACATTTGGGCCAATCAGTTTCTTTAGAATAGAAACCATATTTGGATGGGCCATTGCTCTTGTAAAAGTGGCATCATGGTATTGAACATCATGAAATCCTTTTAAAACAAGGCGCTTTAATTCCTCTTTAGGGAGATATTCTCCTTGCCAAGTATGGTTTCTATCAAACCTCGAGTCTGCAGCACGGCGAATAATCCGATCAATAGCTTCACGCATCTCCGCAACTTCAATTGCATCAAAGACGCCTTTTACAAGTATATAACCATTTTCTTTATAAAACTCTGCTTCTTTTATTGAAATCATGCCTGTTCCTCCTTTGTGTTTAGGTCTGCCTCTTGCTAATTCTCTTTATAACCTACCTGTAATCTTTCATTTTCGAGAAATTTAACTTCCCCTGTCAATGATGGCGGCCACCAGTTAATTGCTTTTTTCGGCGGCGGAGTTAATCCGTCTCCAGGCTGTGGCAGGTCCTTCCAAAGGGGACACCAAAAGGTAATTCCCTCTAAAACTATTTATGCTGCCAAGATTTTTTGAATTAAAACCATACCTTAAATGTCTTAATTTCATATGGAGAAACAGAGAATGAGAGGGTTTGGCCCTGATAGTCGGCTGCCTTTTCTTCCTCTTCCAGCAGATTGCACTCAACGGCTTTTTTGATTGGTTTCGCAAATGTTACATTTGTTTTATTTCTGAATTGTTTATATTCATAGAAACGGACAACAATGGCTTCATCTGCTTCAGCTTTCTTCACGGTCTCCAGCAAAACATGATCCTGATCAATTTTTGCAAATTGATAGGATGCCGGTAAATTTCCCATTGGATTGGCATTTAGTTCAGCCGCCAATAAAGAAACATTCAAATCATAGGCCTCTTTGACAACATTCCCCTCACGCCAATCTCCCTTATGCGGAACCAGGCTATAGGTAAATTCATGCAGGCCGCGGTCCGCTGTTTCATCCGGCTCGATCGCTGATTTAATTAATGTCAAACGAATCACATTTTCTTTGACATCATGGCCATATTTGCAGTCATTTAACAAACTGACACCAAAATTTCCTTCCGAAAGGTCAACCCACTTATGTCCGACCACCTCAAACTTGGCATAATCCCAGCTTGTATTCCAATGCGTCGGTCGTTCAATATTTCCAAACTGAATATCATAAGTTGCCTTGGTAGACCGGACATTTACAGGGAAAGCAACCTTTAATAATGTTTGTTTTTCCTGCCAGTTGACTTGAGTGCGGAAATCAATTCTTGGTGAATGTTTATAAATCGTTACATATTGTGTAATGGTAGAATCATAGAAATCCCAAGTCAGTTTAAGGCTCGCCCGGACCGGCCCTCCCTCATGAACCTCGATTTCCCTTAAACAGTCAACCTCTCGCATTTTTTCCTGGTAATACAGGTCAATGTCCCAGGCGTCAAAACGAATTGGCTTGTCTTCGAATACCTGCAGAACATTCCCTTTTGCCCCCTCGGCGAGAACCTCTCGTTCTGATCGCTTGTCAAACAAAGAAACAATCTGTCCTTTTTCATTCAGGCGAATTTGGTAAAAATCATTTTCCAAATAATTGTGTTTCACGATTAGTTCAGTTTTTGCAGTTTTGCCCTGTTTAGCCAGTTTAAATGTTTTATATCCTAATGCCGGTACATTTTTTGTTTGCAGTAACACCTTTTTACCAACCTCATTTTCAATCAACTGGGCTGGCAGCGGGTATCCCTGTTCATCCACAATGGTTGCTGTCTCCGTTACCACATGGGATACAGGCAGCTCAATTACAGCATCCCGGTCATAAGAAAGAGAATTATAGACTACGATGCTGTCTTCTTCCACTTTAATATTGTGTTCAATCGTGCCTTGTGCTTCTCTTAAAACATTATCTCCAATCGCCTGTACTGTCTGAAAATCTTTTCGTGCATCTTCATTTACCTGCCGGATTGATGAACCTGGCAAAATATCATGGAATTGATTCGTTAGCAGCATTTCCCAGCCTTCATTTAAGGCACCATGAGGGTAATTTTTCTGATTGGTCAAATCATCAGAAAGTGCGCTTAACCATTCCGCATTATGATAGATTATTTCCGCTTTGCGGTTTGCTCTTTTAATTGCTCCCTGTGATGTATAAGTTCCCCGGTGATATTCTAAATACAATTCGCCATCCCATACCGGCAATGTTGTATCTTTTACGCGATCCCTTAACCGTTCAAAATAGGCTTCAGCTGTATCCATTTGAACTTTGGGCAGCCCCGGAAGATTTTTCATCACTTTTGCGGATTCAATCATTTCTTTTGTCGGACCGCCTCCGCCATCGCCCCAGCCGAACGCAAGCAGCAGCTCATCATTTACTTCCTTCTGCTGATAGGCATCCCAAATTCCTTTCACCGTCGCTGGTTCCACCATGCCATTATAGGTATAGAACCATGTGCCGTTTTCAGGTGTTGTGATAAAATGGGTCAGCAATTCGGTGCCGTCAATGCCCCTCCAGAAAAATGTATCAAACGGGAAGCGGTTATATTGACTCCAGCTGATTTTTGTGGTCATGAAAGTTTCAATCCCGCACTTTTTCATGATTTGCGGCAATGCCCATGAATAGCCAAACACGTCCGGGAGCCACACGATTTTTGAATCAACGCCAAACTCTTCCTTCATAAATCGTTTCCCGAACTGGATTTGCCGGATCAAGGACTCGCCACTGGGAAGATTGGTGTCAGGTTCCACCCACATTCCGCCTGTGATTTCCCATTCACCAGAAGCAATCTTTTCCTTCACTTGTGCAAAAATTTCCGGATAGTCTTCTTTTAGATATTTATATAATTGCGGCGATGTATGGATATAGCGATAGTCAGGATATTGACGCATTAAATGCAATACGGTTGAAAAGGTCCGTGATGCTTTTTCGCGTGAATGAACAAGGCGCCATAGCCAGGCCATATCGATATGGGAATGCCCGAGTGCTGTCACTAACGGCTTCAATTCTTCCATTTCACTTAATTGATCCGCTTTTAATTTTAAAAACTCATAAGCTTCTTTGATAGATTGATAGAAGAATTCTGAACCCGGTTTTAGGAAATCAACCTTTAACATGGATTCATTGATCAATTGAAGCATTTTCGTCCGTCTTAAATCCCCTTCATCTAGAACCTTGACGGTATTGATTAGGGTATGCAGCAGGTAGAAATATCTTTCTGTCGGAACATCGACACAGGCAAGTCTCGCCATTTTAAATCTTCGGCGTTCAGGCGGGTTTAAAACACCGCTCCATGCTTTTAACGCAATGTGAATCACATCATTTTGCACAAACTCCAGCGGCAGCCAGGCCTCTTCATGCCATACATCAATTCCTTGCAATGGGGTGCCGTTTACGTACAACAATGTTTCAGCCGTTGATCCCCCGCCATCACGCGGTCCGACTAAGAAGTGCAGCACCAGCCGTTCATTTTTCCATCCTTCCGGGATTGGAACTGTCGTGCGGAACCATGCATTTTTGTCATATCCTCCCCAATATTCACCCACTTGGAAGCTTTGCCAGTCATGGTCATTAAAATCGGGCCGGAATGCTTCTCGGTCTTCTTCGCCAAATTCCCACTCTTTATAACGGAATACCGGAATATCCATGGTTTTCTTATAAATGTAATTCTTCAGCTCTCCTAGATGCTTCTCAATTTTTTCAACTGTAAAATACATGGTATTCTCTCCTTCTATCCTTTCTTTGAAGCAAACGTCAATGGTTTTCCCTGATTAATGTCATGAATAAGAGTAATGTCTACCTTTGGCTTTCTGTCATATGTCAAGAGACCATTGATTTCCTGTTCTACATCTGTAAGCTGGGTATAACAAAATCCCTGAACAAGCGGTGATTCCAATAGACTTGAAACAACATGGTAATATCGCTCAATAAAATCATTTTCGTTTGATGCGGACGTATAGCCCCAGCCATGCCAATCACTTTTTTGATAGGCGATACCGCCAAACTCCGATACAAAAATTGGCTCCCCGCCATAATGAAACCCCGGAACATATAAAAAGCGGTCTGCAGGAGTGTATTGCAAGGCATTTTCAAGCATGGAATACCGTTCCTTTAAAGTTTCTTTTTCCCCCGTATAGTCATGAATCGATAAGACATCGGAAACAGTGTGCTCCCATCCATCATTTGAAATAACTAAACGGGAGGAATCCAGTGATTTGGTTAAATAGTACATACTCAGTAAATGATTGGATTGACGAGGATCTCTCTTTAACCTCGGTACACCCCAGCTTTCATTAATAGGGACCCATGCTACAATGGCAGGGTGATTATAATCGCGTGCTACAGCTTCCTGCCACTCTGATGAAATCCGTTTAACAGCCTGATCAGTAAATGTATGGCTATTTGCCATTTCACCCCAGACAAGAATGCCTAAATGGTCCGCCCAGTATAAATAACGTGATTCCTCCACTTTTTGGTGTTTTCTAACCCCGTTAAAGCCCATTTCTTTTGTTAAGATAATATCATTCTTCAAATCTTCATCCGTTGGAGCTGTCAATAGACTTTCAGGATAATAGCCTTGGTCGAGAACCAACTTCATATAATAAGGGGTATTATTCAGTTCAATTCTTCCATCTCTAATAGCTATTTTTCTCATCCCAAAATAGCTATCCACTTGATCCAAAATTTCATTTCCTTCTTTTAAACAAAACTTTATGGTATAGAGGTACGGATGTTCCGGGCTCCAGAGCTTTCCTTGACCCTTTTTGAAATCCTCTAACGCTATCGACTGTTTATTCTTGCGTTGAATCAGATCGACTTTTACACATTCCTTAGCCACAGCCTGATTGAGATTATAGACTTCTATTTCAATTTCTTGGTTTTCCGATCGATTATGAACAAAGTATTCAACAGTGACTTCACCTAAATCAATATCGGGTGTCAATTTCACTCTTTCAATGTAAGAAGTGTTTACCGGCTCAAGCCAGACCGTTTGCCAAATACCAGTTGTTCTTGTATAGAAAATCCCCTTGGATTCGACTTCCCAGAATTGTTTCCCACGCGGCTGCTCCAAGTCGACCGATAGATCTTCAACTCTCACAGCCAATTTATTTATGCCGCTTATTAAAGCATCCGAGATATCAGCATGAAAAGGGGTGTGCCCTCCTTCATGGGAAATGACAAACCTCCCATTTACCCATACGGACGCCCGGTAATCGACTGCACCGAAATGGAGATGAACTCGCTTCCCTTGCCATCTTGCCGGAACCTCAAAGGTTCTTTCATACCAGACAATGTCATGAAACTCTCTTGATTCGATGCCGCTTAGTTTTGTTTGGAAGGCAAATGGAACATTAATTTCTTGGGAATAATCATAATTGACATACCATTCTTCTTTTAATCCTTTGTTATCATCATCAAAATCAAATTTCCATTGTCCATTCAGGTTTAACCAGTCAAAGCGAACGAAGTCAGGTCTGGGATATTCCAGCCTGGGGATGATGTTTTTCATCGAACAGCTGCCTCCTGAATCAAATGTTTAAGATTCCTAACGTTAATTCCAAGACTTTCATATGGGTCGCGTTCAAATTCTTCCTGCTCTACCGTAAACCATTCCACACCAAATTCTTGGCCAGTCTTAATAAGGGACTTAAACTCAAGCAGACCATTGCCCACCTCTGTTCCAGTTTTTTCGCCATTCACAATTTTCATATCTTTAATATGCAGCGATACGACTCGGTTTTTGTGTTTTCGAATCAATTCTAATGGATCATGACCTGCAAAACTGGCCCAGTAGCAGTCCAGCTCCATTTTCACCAATGACGGATCCGTGTTATCAAACAACAGCTCAAGCCCGGTCTTTTCTCCAAATCTTTCAAATTCAAAATCATGGTTGTGATAGCCAAAAACAAAATCGGCTTTTTGGCATATTTCGCCGATTCGATTTAACAGTTCCGCTGTTTTTTTATAATCATCAGCAGTTTGCCGCATTTCCTTCGGTAGAGAAGGGCAAATGATGAGTTTGTTTTGAATCGTACGATGATATTCAAGCGTTTTTTCCAATTCGTCTGTTAAAAGCTGCTGGATGCCAACGTGTGCACCGGCTGCTAATGTTTGATTCTCTTCCAGTAAATTCTTAACCTCATTGGCAGGGGTACCGAAAAAGCCGGCGAATTGTATTCCCTGATAACCAAGATCAATCACCTTTTGGAGCGTCCCCAAAAAATCCTTTTGGGCATCCTTCCAAACAGAAAACAACTGCAATCCAACTTTACTCATTAACACTCACTCCTTTGTTATCAAAGTTAAGGGGGTGCTAAAAAAATCAAGCAACCCCTCTATTTTCAATTCACTGGAACGTTCTCACTAATTTTAATGGCCTCACCTTTTAACGCGGATTCATATAGTCCATTGATAATTCGCTGAAGGTAAACGCCTTGTTTCGCAGTACTTAATAGCGCGGTCCCATCTAAACATGCTTCTACAAATTTCTTAAGTTCCAATTCATGATAATTTCTTTTTGGTAAAAATGTTGGAGTGATATCGATTAACGATTCATGCTTTTCCTGATAAATTTTAAGCGGGAAGACATCCGCTCCGCCCTTGTCGCCCATTAAGGCAACGTTCATTTCATCTGCCTTTTCAACATTGGCAGCAAATGCTGCTTCCAATAGAATCGAAGCCCCATTTTTAAACGTAATCATTCCGCGTGACATATCTTCAACCGAGAAGTTTTCCCAGTCCCATGCACCCATGAGACCTACTCCTTTTCGACTGCCAAGCTTTTGGTAGGTTACCCCCAGGACTGTGTCGGGTTCAGGGTAATCCATTAAATAAAGGGCAGTATCCAACATGTGAACCCCAATATCAATAAGCGGCCCCCCGCCTTGAAGTTCCTTGTTTGTAAACACGCCCCATCCCGGAATTCCCCGTCTTCTCATAGCAGTTACGCGTGCGGCATAGATTTCGCCAAGTTCCCCGCCATCAATAAAGCGTTTCAGAACTTCTACTTGCGGGGCATGCCGATAATGAAAACCATATGTCAGGATTTTTCCGGCCATATCGGCTGCTTCTGCCATTTCTTCTGCTTCCTTAGCCGTCATCGCAGGCGGCTTTTCACATAACACATGACAACCAGCGTTTAAAGCTGCGATTGCTGCGGGGTGATGAAGTTTATTGGGTGTACAAACACTTACTGCATCAATTTGAACCTTTTCAAACATTTCCTCATAGCTTGAAAAAACATGAGGAATATTAAATTCCAGCGCAAGTTTTTCAGCCTTTTCTTTTTCTATATCGCAAATGGCCACAATCTCGACCATATCTCCGCATTTTAAATAATTGGGAATATGAGCGCCTTTTGCTATACCGCCAGCACCGATAATACCTACTTTTAATGTTTTTTCCATCTTTCTCCTCCATCCTTCCTATTTACTTAAGAATTTCAGTTAATTCTACTCTTCGTTGTTTTTCATGAGATAATAGGGCAGCCTGGTTGATCATCGTTAATCCAAGAACGTCATTTTCTGTAATCGTTGGTGCTGTACCCTGCAATATCGATTCAACCCATTGTTCCATTGGCATAGGCAATGGTTCCGGCATAGTCTCAGGCGCATTCCAGCTGTTATCTGTTCGTCTGCATTTCAAGCGAAACTTATTATCTTCTATTAATAGAGTTCCCTCTGTTCCATAAAGCTCAAGCTGGAAAGGACTTCCGTCTGACAGAAATCCCGTTTCAATCGTTCCTAAAGCCCCACCTTCATACTCAATAATAACAACTGAATTTACATCCACTTCGTCGCCGGGACGCTGCTGTAATCTCGCTGTCACCGCTTTTGCGGGACCAGCCAGGCGATTGGTCAAATAAATCGGGTGTGCCCCAAGGTCGATGAGGGCCCCGCCGCCGCATTCCTCTTTGTTGAAAAAGTGTTTAGGAAGCCATCCATTGGGATTTCCTTCTAATGGGACAGCACCATTATGTGCTAGGCGGCACCGAATAAAAGTAAGATCGCCCAATAACCCTTCATCTATGACGTGTTGGGCATTTAAATAGGAGATTTCCGTTAATCTTGGTAATGAAACCATTAACTGGACATTATTCATTTTTACAGCTTCATAAATCTCTTGGCTATCTTTTACTGTAAAAGCAAGGACTTTTTCCGTGAATATATGCTTTTTATGTTTGGCTGCAAGGGTAATAATCTCCTTATGAAGATTTGTCGGGGTATCGACAATGACAGCATCAATTTTGGGATTAGTTAAAATATTCTGTAAATTACATTCAAAAGGAACCCCTAGTTCCCTTGCCCAAGATTTACCGCGTTCCTGATTTTCATCCCAGACCATTTTGATCTCCATATAGTTATTTTTCTTCGCTTGACGTGCATAATCGTCCGCATGGACATGCCATTTGCTTAACATAGCGACATTTAACATTGAATCACCCTTCCTCAGATATTGGTGCGACAATCACTTCAACACCCCTTTTTTCAATTTCTTTAAGAATTTGTTTATCGGCCAGATCACTTGTAATAAAAATATCTGTTTCTTCAAAACTGCAAAATGATGTAAGTCCGGCTTTTTCCAGTTTGCTATGGTCAGCCACAACTACTATTTTTTTCCCAGACAAAACCATTTCCCGCTTTATCTCTGCTTCGTATAAATCAGAACTTGTAAAGCCTTGTCTTAACGAAATACCTGATGACCCGAGAAAAACAAAATCGGCACTGTATTTTTTTAGTTCTTCTTCTGCCTGAGGTCCTACAAGACTCATTGAATTTCTGGATAGTTTTCCTCCTAGTAAATAAATAGACGCTGTTTCATCTTTACTGCATTCTTCAGCAACATTCATAGCATTTGTTATGACTGTAAGGCTTCTATTGGCAGGCATGTTCTTTGCAACATACCAAGTGGTAGAACCTGCATCTAAAATAATAATCTGCCCCTTATCGACTAATTGGGCAGCCGCCTTGCCAATTAAATCTTTTTCAAGCGAGTATTGCAGCTTCCTTTCATCTACAGGAAGAATCTCAGGCTGATAAAGGGAATCTTCGAGCAAAATGGCGCCTCCATAGTTCTTTTCAGCTATTCCTTCCTTTTCTAGCTGGAATAAATCCCGCCGGATGGTCTCCTCCGAAACATGGAGCAGTTCTACGAGATCAGAAACTTTTACACTTTTATTTTTTATTAGCAAATCTTTGATTATCTTACGTCGTTCGGCAACGATCATATATCATTTCCTCCACAGACAAGCATTGTTCCTTAGATGAAGTAAGCTTGCTCAATATAATTGCTATTAATTATACCATGCCTTTATGCCCAGGCTTTTGTTTAACTGACAATCTCTTCATCATTGGATGTATGCGCCAACTGCATTTTTTCCTTAATCTACTAGCCTGGGAGGAGTTGAGAGAAGTTGAGACTCTAAACCTGATTCTTAATCTTCCCATTCAAGTAAATTCGTTTCCACAATTGGTTCGAGGTAATCCTTAGGAATACGGAATGTTTTAATTTCTGATGATTTAAACTCTGCCTTAATAGTTCGATTCCATATTGGCAGATCAATTACCGCTGTTGTTCCGGTATTTGATGATTCATATGCCCGGATAATCAGATCATCATTATCCTCCGCTTTCTTAACCACACTAACAATGACATTATCCACATCTACCGACAGGAACGAATTCGTTTGCGGCAGTGAACCTTTATGGTACGTTTCAATGATGCTGATTGGTTTTTGATTTAATTCTGCTGCACGTTTTACTGTGCCAGCTGTTTCCCAATTACCTTTGTGCGGCAGCATGGAGTATGTGAACTTTTGAATTCCCTGGTCAATGAAAGCATAGTGTCTATCTTCTGCAGGAACGGCCGGGTCATGATGTGCGTAAATTGGACTGCGCAATACGGTCATGCTCATTTCTTTATTATGGATATCGAAGCTGTATTTTCCATCATTTAATAAGCTTAAACCGTACATTTCTCCTGCTGCGGGGTGTGTGCCGGAGATATCAATCCAGCTTTGGCCAGGTTCTTCCTCCCCGTTACACTCGCGGACAATATGTCCATATGGAATTTCATATGTTGCTTTCCTAAAGATTAGGTTGACCGGAAATTTAAGTTTTAATAGTTTAAATTGCTCTTGCCAATTCAGCGTACAATGAACATCAATTTGGTCCAGCTCTTTGTACATTGTAAAATCCTGAACAAGTGTGGAATGGCCATAAGCGCTTACAACACGAATAACCGATTTTACCAAACCGTGTTCGACCAGTTTCACACTTTTCGCTTTAAATGTTCCCACTTCGTTTTTGTATTGAAGAACATTATGGGACCACGTATCACTGTGATCATCAATTACTACCGGTCTGGCTGCAGGTGCATCAAGTAATTCCAGATTCTTGGATTTATCAAATAAACTTGTGAAAAAACCAGTTACTGGATCAATCTCAACCCGGAATGTTTCATTTTCTAAAACATTGTCACTGGCTTTAATTGTTGAAAATTCTATAGGAGTTTCGGGCCGGGTAATTTTATAAACGCGGTATCCCATGGAAGGAAGGTCGGCAATAAAGCTGATCCTGAAACGTCCGCCAGCGGTTGCATGGGATTGCACCCTCTGCATCGGAACCTGAATTCCGTTTTGGTCAACCAGGATGTCCCCCGCTTTTAATCCTCCCACTTCCAGTTCAATATTTACTTTACTGTTCCATGAATGGGGGTTAAAGACAACAATTGGTTTCATTCCTGCTACTTCTTCAATATCTATCCTCCAAGATAGGGATTGGATAGCATAATTCATTCCTCTGCTTGCGATGGACATTGCTTCTCCATGCATATTACGCGCATCTTCATAGGCAGCTTCCAAACTGGTTCCGGCTAAAATATCATGGAATTGATTAAACAACACATTTTTCCATGCCCTGTCGAATTCTGCAATTGGATATTTTTGCCCCGTTGTCCAATTTGCAAGAGCTGAAAATTTTTCTGCTTTCATTATTGTATTTTCCACCTCGCGATTCCATCTTTTAATTCCTGAATGAACGGCATAGCAACCGCTGGCATGATGCTGCAGATCATCATGTACAACCGGGAACGGAAGATTTTTTTTCATCAGATCCTCAAAAAATTTATTTGGAGTACTGAATATTAATGAAGGGAATTCCGGATGATCATTCAACCGTTCAATGCTTTCAATATTTTCTTTTGTTGGGCCTCCGCCATGATTCCCAACGCCGTAAAAGCACATTAAATCATTAAAAGGTGCTTTTATTTCACCGGAGTTACGGCGGACATGTTTCTCTACATCTTTTCCCCATGTGCAGTATTCAAACGGTATACGGAAAGCCAATACCCTTGAACTGTCATCAGACTCCCACCAAAACAATCTCCCGGGAAGACCTTTTTCTTGTGGACTGGGGCGCATAAAAATGTAATAGTCCATACCGCTTTTCTTTAAAATTTGCGGCAGCATGCCATGATGTCCAAAGCTATCCACATTGTAACCAACATTGGCCGTTACCCCAAACTTCTCATTAAAATATCTCTGCCCGTAAAGCCCCTGGCGCACAAATGATTCCCCGCCTGGAATATTGCAATCAGGCTGAATCCACCAACCACCAACAATTTCCCAACGCCCTTCTTTAATGCGCTGTTTAATTTCTTCAAACATTTCGGGTTCGTTATTTTCAATCCATTCATAGTTTGCAGCAGAACTGTTTGTAAAGACAAAGTCCGGGAATTCCTTCATACGGTCCAGTGCCGAACGGAAGGTTGCTTTTGTTTCTTGAAATCCTTCCTGCCATTGCCACAGCCAAACCGGATCCAAGTGGGCATTCCCAATCATATGTAATGTCTTTTCTTTGATTTTGGATTTTTGTTTTTCTTTTACTGCCATTGGTTTTTCACTCAACATCTTCCCCTCCAATTGTCCCCACATCTATAATCGAAACAAGTGCCTCCCCATGTTGTCCAAAACGATGGTTTCCAACCGTCAAATCAACGGCGATACGTTCTCTGTAACCCTTGTATCCTTTCGGAACTGTAATTTCGGCTGTAAATTGTACGGATTCTTTTTCTTTCAGGATCTTTCGAAACTCATTGCTATCTACATGCCAGCTTGCAGGGGTAATTATTTTTGCAGAAGCCTCTTTTTCTTCATTAAAAGGGTTTTTAATTTCGACTGTAACCACGAAGGTCTCTCCATCACGAATGCTAGTCTGATAGGGGTGGATTGCCGCCCCAAAACCTTCAGCACCCAGATCAGGAATATCCGGCAATAACTCACGATGAAGTTGTTCCAACCTTTTACCTTTTTCTTCAATTTGTTGGAGATACTCATTTGTAACATATACAGGGTCCCAATGGCCTGAAATGAGAAAATCAGGCTTCAAATCCTTGTAAAGTGTTGCGCTATCCATATAATCTCTTATGCGGAATTTATTATGATAAACATAGTTGTAATCGTCTTTTTCCTGATATTGATCACCTATGGCCAAGACCTTTTTATCATCTACTGAAAAATAGATTGCTGAAGCATATAATGTATGGCCCGGTTGCTCATATATAGTAAATTCATACTCTTCCCAGCTGATTTTTTTCTTTAATGGCAAAACACGGTCTACTTTAATTGGGTCATACCAGAGACAAGGCAAATTGTATTTTTTTGGTTCCTCTAAAACATCTGAAAAATTCTCCGGGCACCATATTTCAGTCCCTTCAATTTCTCTTAATAAATTAAGCCCGACGACATGGTCGTCGTGAAAATGGGTTGGAATGGCCACATCAATTTTCTCAACATTAAATTGTTTTTTTAATGCCGGAATCGTATATAACCAGGGCCTCCTGGAAGCACGGTCGCTTCCGGCTGCAATGCCACCAATAAAATCGTAGCCAAAATCAATGAATAACGCCTTTCCGCTTTCAGAAAGGAGGATATATGAATTTGCCATACTTGTACGGTTCTTTAATAGATGCGGTGTAATGGCTTCATATGGCTGTTCGCGAAGCTGATGAAGTCTTGGATTCTGTCTCCGTTGTTCCATAAGACTTGTCAAACGTCCTGCCAACAGATTGATCGCTTTTATTGGCTTATCCATGATCCGTCCGTGTGAAGGAAGCAGTATGTCTGGATTTCTTTCTTTTATATCCAATAGAGAGAGGACACTTAATGCCAGACCTTCCCCACCGTTATAGGACCATTGGGTTGCGGCAAGGGACCAAACTTTTCCCGGGGCGTAAATCAAATCCCCCGAAAAGGCTAATTTCTTTCCATCTACTTCAGCCAAAATCGAAATAGATCCGGTTGTATGCCCTGGTGACGGAACAATCGTAAAATTTAATCCATTTAGGTTGATCGTTGTGTAATCTTTCAATGTTTTATAGATTGGAACAGATTGCAGCATGGAAAAGCGGTCCTGCCTCATGTTATAGTTATTATCCAGTTCTCTCGCCTTCCAATGTTCATCTACTTTACTAAATAAATCCTGTTCCGTGTGAGGAACCCAAATCCGAATTCCCTTTTGTTTAGCAATGGCTAACCCTTGAGCTTGATCGCGATGGTGATGGGTCATAAGAATATCCGTTACACTTTCAATCCCAATCGAGAGTAATTTATCCAGGATTTCCCCGTTCCCAAAGTCAATTAAAACGGCCTTCTTTCCGGTTTTTATCACATAAACATTACAAGTATTTTTAAATAGGAAGAGATTTGTAGAAATCGTCCTCATAATAACGCTCCGCTTCCCCAATTGTTATTCCGATTAAAGATAGGTAACTGCCCTATTTCCACGGCATTTTCCGCAAAAATATACATGGCCATTGACCAGGATTGGCCGCCATATCCCATTGGCCGCCCTGACGTACCATGGAACCATTCATTGAATTCCCATGCACCGTTTTTACCGATTTGATTCATTTTTGCCAGATTTCCGAGCTGGGTTCTTGCTTCATCCAAGCGGCCAGCTTGGACCAGCGCCGCGACATAAAACCCGCCAATAAAAGGCCAGGCACCGCCATTATGGTAATGATGAGGCTGATTCAAGTTGCGCACCCGATAGTACTCCTGCCAATCTTTTTCCCCCGGGCGAATCACCGGATATAAGGATTTCACAGGGAATGGCTCGTTTAAACCGCAACCGTGAATATAATTTAAAATCCTATCCGCTTTTTTCTGGTCAGCTACACCAAAAACAATCGCTAAAAGATTTGCTAAAGTATCAAACCGATCCGCAAAGTCGCGAAACCCCATATAGGGTAAATAGAAAGGGCGTTCGACAAGTTCCGTCTCTACCCTTTTCATCGGGTAGAGCCATTCCTTCCGTTCATTTGCGACCCAATCATAATCATTTGGTTCCTCGGGTCCCACCCATAGCAGCGCATTTATTTTTTGATGTACATCCTTCGCGTTCCTTTCGTAAAACTTATACTCATGCCCCAGTTCTCTCACCATTGCTGCCATGCATTTCCAGGCCGCATAGTACAGAACATTATCAAACAAAACATTGTAGCGATTTCCAAATAAATCTGCCCAGTCCATCGCTTCATGCACTTCGAGCAGCCCGCATTCATTCGAGTCCTGATACCTTAACCATAGCAACGCCCTTTCCAAACTGCCCCAGGCATTTTTTAAAAAATCACGATCCTTCGTCATAGAAAAATTGTAATAATGGCCAATAATATACCAGAGATTCCCATCAACACATCCGGCATGGATAGTGTCCTCAATGGCAGTCCCATCTTTCCCGGAAACATTAAGCTTTCCTCCATGGGCAATTAATGCCGGGTCGTCAACATTTGTAAATCCGACATTATGCGGGATTTTTCCAAGCTCGCTTTGAAATTTTTGCAGCGTTTCCAAAGATCTCCGATGAATTTCTTTGCCTTCCGAATTTCGGCAGAGCAATAGCCCCAGCCCGCAAATCATACTGTCTCTTGCCCATACCTGCTGATAGGCCTGTTTTGACCCCAGCAATCCCAAATCCCCGCCGTTTGCGATTAAAAGCTCTTCCGCTTTATCCCGGCCCTCTTTAATTAAACTGTGTTTTAGCTCCTGGTTTGTCATACCATTGACTCCTTATACGCTTTCACTTTCAATTTGGTGTATTCTATTAACGGTGATAGAATCTTTCCGGCAAAACGCTTTGGATGCCTATCCACTTCTTCCATTGATTCGTGCAGCCAGTTAAGCTGGCCTTCTGCTTCATCATTATTTTCCAATGCTATTAATATGGCAATCGCTCTTCTGCCGGCCCAGGCCCAGCTTTCCATTAATTGAATCCATGGTAATAGGCTGTTTCTTAATGCGTAATTGGTCATTCTGAATTTCAAATGATAACCGGATTCATCGAGCAGATCCAAATAGCTGTACAGGTCTTGAATGGCCTGGCTCGAAGCTGCTTTTTCCCCGGATTTAAGAGAATGTAAAGCGTTCGCAGTAAGAATTTCCAGCTTTTCTGCTTCCGGTAAACCCAGGCAGGAGTATAACGAATTTTCGGCAAACGTTTTTAATGCCGGATAGTTTTCCTCACCTCCGACCGTTTTTAATGCCTTCTCCCACGATTTCCAAGGATCGTAGCTTTGCGGACTTACAAAGTAATCGGCAAAAGTGAGTAACGGAATCTTTGATGCCTCTGCCTGAATCATTGTATTGACAATAAATCCTTTGCTCACATTTGAAAGAGAAGCATCCCGTCCACAGATTGGACCAATATGCATTTCGCCGGTCATCGCCAAATCATTGACAGGATAGTTATCCCAAATAATCGGCATGCGATGGATAGCTTCTTTGAATTCAGCAATATCCTGCTCCGTAATCGTTTTTGAACAAATTTCATGTCCTGAATAACAGATATCGATGTCTGGATGAAGCCCCTTGCCGATTTCGCAAATATAGTCGCTGAACGGTGCTTTACCATGGTAATCCGTGGGACAAAGGAGCAATTTACACGCTGTGTCCAACGATTTTAGCCAATGGTAGAGCTTGTTCGTTATAAAAATATGTGCTTCACCATAACTATTATAAAGTTCCCGTTCTTCCGTAAATTGGAATTCGGCCTTGATATCATCCAGCATGATCATAAATGTCCTTACACCGATATCATAAAAGGCTTTGAATTTAGATGTAATATGCTGAAAATCAGCTTCTGATGCATAATTAATAGAAACACCTGGTCCAATGGAATAGCAAAAATCGACTTCCTCCCTTTTGGAATGCGCTACGGTTACAGCGAAATGCTCCATGATAAAATCAGGATATGGCTCTCTCCATCGTGCCCGATGCTGCCTGTCATTCTTTGGTCCGTAAATATATAAGTTATAACCACATTTGGAAAGAAACGATATCAAATCATTTCGTTCAGGAGCCGTATAAAATGCCCCATAAAACCCTTCCACAACTCCCCTGACAGGAAAAGGTGAATTTTCCATAGTCCAGCCTCTCCTTTATTGCTCGAATGTTCTTGCTTGATCGGCACTGCCCAAATGGTCATGAATTTTTTCAATGACAACAGCCTCAACCGCATTTTGAGCAAGCTCCAGCTGTTCGGGTGACAAGGTCTTACATTCTTGATTTGTCATTCGTTCTTCCCGGGATAATGCCTGAAGTAATGAAAGTTCCAAATCAGTTGCAATATTTACTTTACTGATTCCGCCTCTTGGAAGTTTGATTGCTTCTTCAATCATTTTTGAAGGGACACCCGATCCGCCGTGAAGGACTAAATGGACAGGAGTAAGCTCACGTATGGCGATTAGCCGCTTTACATCCACTTTTGGCTGTCTAACATTATAAACACCATGTGCAGTACCGACAGAAACAGCTAAAGCATCACATTTTGTTTCATTCACAAACTGTAATGCTTCTTCCGGGTCGGTATAAAGTTCCTCATCTTTATCTGTTTCCACAAAATCAGTCGTACCGATTTTCCCTAACTCCGCTTCCACAGATACTCCTTTTGCATGGGCATATTCGGCAATTTCCTTACTGATCGTGATATTTTCCTTCAGTTCTTTTTCTGATGCGTCAATCATGACAGAAGTAAATCCGGCTTCTATGGCCTGTTGAATGACCGAAAATTGTTTTGTATGGTCAAGGTGAAGAACGACTGGTACTGTTATGTTCTCTTCATCCATCACGGTGTAAAACTCTGATGCGAATTCCGCAGGAGTAATCCCATATCGCTCCAGTTCCTTTTGGGAAATTTGCACAATTAACGGGGACTGTGTTTTTTGCCCTGCCCGTAAAACAGGACGAATCATTGGAGTATACCGCGGTGAAAAGGACCCTATCGCATATCCATTTTCTTCAGCCCTCACTAATGCTTCCTTCAATGTAAATACATTTTTCGACTTTATTTGTTTTGACATTATTTCATCTTCCCCTTCATTAGATTTCCCTTACTGTTTTTGAATGACTTCTGAACGATTTAATTGATTAATATATTGAGAGACTACATGATTTACATACATATGCACATCTTCAACAACACCATAATTGTCTGAGGGGATCACAAGGGAGAAATCCGAATAAGCTTTCATCGTTCCCTGGCGATTGCCGATTAAAGATATGACTGTGCCTCCATTTTCTTTTGCGTATTGAAAAGCGCGGACAATATTTTCAGAACTGCCTGAAACGGATAAACCAATGACTACATCCTCGGGATTCAAAAAGCTTTTTAACTGTTCAACAAAAATATCATCAAAATCAATATCGTTCCCATATGCGGTGATTAATGGATTATTATCGGTTAAGGCAATGAACCGGTAGCGGATGCTTTCTCCAACATTGATTCCTTTGACAAAATCGCATGCCCAATGTGATGCGCTGGCCGCACTGCCTCCATTGCCAATAACAAATACTTGTTTACCCTTCTCCCGTGCCTCTTCGAGCGCTTCGTAGATTTTGTGAATCATTTCAAAATCCAAAGAATCAATCGTTTCCATAAACTCTCTTTTATAGTTACTGTAAAAAGCATAAAACATGACTGCTCCCCCCTAACTATTAGTAATGACAGATGGTTCTTTCCAGAAAACTAAGCTCGCCGCTCCAATTAACCCGGCATCATAACCAAGTCCCGATGTCACAATCGGGATTTGTTTATTACTTTCATTGATCACGGATGCCTTAACAACATGACGAATGGACGGTTCCAGTAAATCAAAGGAAAGACTGACCCCTCCGCCAACAATAATCGCCCCGGGATTTAATAAATTAATCGCATACGAAAATGCTCTTCCAAGGTAAATTCCTGCTTGGTGATAAATTTCGGCTGCGAATCTCACACCCTCATATGCTGCGATGGCCAACTGTTCGGCAGAAACGCTCAAGCTTCTTCTATTAAAATAAGCAGAGATTTCTCCCCTTCGATCACTCTCAATAATTCTTTTTGCCTGTTCTGCCATGGCAGTACCAGAGCTATGTGCCTCTAGACATCCTATATTTCCACAGGAACATCGATAACCGTTTTCCCATTCGACGACCATGTGTCCTATCTCGCCGGCAATTGATGTATGACCCTCGGCCAGCTGCCGGTTGACGATCACTCCGCCCCCAATTCCTGTGCTAACGGTGACCCAAAGAAAATCATTTAAATTTTTCCCTTTGCCGAACAATAGCTCGCCAATGGCACATGCATTCACATCATTGGCGAGCTGAACCGGTTTATTGGGCCAACGCCGCCGGATGAATTCCCGTACCTTTACATCTCTCCACTTAGCATATGGGGCATGAATCAGAATGCCTTCCTTGGAATCTGCTAACCCTGGAACATTAACACCGATGCCTAAAAGGGAATGTTCGGATACACCGTTTTCTGTTAAAAGCTGTTCGGCAGCTTTGACGCATTTCAATAAATGTTCCTCAGGCTGACAATAAATATTTGTAGGGAATCGATATTTGGCGATAACGGTTCCTTGGGGATTCACGAGGCCAATCAGTGTTTTCGTACCGCCAATATCCATTCCAATACTTACTAGTTCCATTCCGAGCATCCCCTGCCATTCGTATATATGAATCTACTTTTCTATTATGGTACTGTTATCCCTTTGTCCCAGAGGAGATATTCATTCCTTCAATAAAGTACCTTTGGAAGATAAAGAAAAGAATGATGACCGGAAGCAAGATTAGCAATGAGCCTGCCATTAAATAGTTCCATTGGGTTTCAAGCTGGCCTTTAAACACCTGAAGACCCAACTGTAACGTATAAAGAGAATCATCATTGATATAGAGCAATGGCCCTAAAAAGTCGTTCCATGCCCCATTGAATGAGAAAATGGCGACAGTCGCAATTGCCGGTTTTGAAAGGGGCATCATGATCCTTGCCCATATATAAAAATGACTGGCGCCATCAATTTTCGCGGCTTCGATTAAATCATTCGGTATCCCCAAATAAAATTGACGGATTAAAAAGATAAAAAAGGCGCTTCCGAAAAATGAAGGTATAATTAATGGAAGATAAGTATTGAGCCAGCCTAATTTTGAATACATGACATAATGCGGAATCATGGTAACAAAGCCTGGAATCATCATCGTGGCCAATACAACAGCGAAAAACAGATTACGTCCTTTAAAACGGATTTTTGCAAACCCATAGGCAATAAAAGAGTTTGATAACACACTTCCAATGACAACACAAACTGTTATAAGTAATGTATTGAATAAATAGCGAGTAAATGGAGCGGCTTTCCACGTTTCAATATAATTCTCAAAATGCCATTGCTTTGGGATAAAGGTAGGAGGGAACTGCATTATTTCTTGCATGCTTTTCACCGATGTGGCAAACATCCACCACACTGGGGACAGGATTAATACACTTCCCAGTACAAGAACAAACGAGATAATCGTTTTTGACATTTTTTTTCGCACTTTAACACTTTGAAAGTATGAGCTTTTATTATTTGATGCTGCACTCATTTTGGAACATCCCCTTCATAGTGAACCCACCGCGGAGCCAGTTTTAAATTGATAATGGTAAATATCATGACAATGATAAAGAGAATCCAGGACATAGCCATCGCATATCCCATATCAAACGCCTTAAAGGCCTTATTAAACATTTGAAAGTTAAAGAAAAGAAGGGAATTAGCCGGTCCGCCAGGAGAGCTCCCAGGATTGCTGGTCATAACGTAAGCTTCCTGGAAAACCTGGAAACCGCCAATTATGCCTGTAACTAATTCAAAGAAAATAACGGGTGTAATCATCGGCAATGTAATATGTCTAAATCGTTGGAATGCATTTGCGCCATCAATTTCGGCAGCTTCATAAAGCGGCTTAGGAACTCCCTGTAAACTTGCAAGATACAAAAGCATGCCGCCGCCAACGCTCCATAGCTTCATAAAGATCAATGCCGGCTTCGTCCAATTCGGATCCATTAACCAAGCAGGGCCCTCAATTCCAAACCACGACAGGACAGTATTGATAAGACCGGAATCGGGGTTTAATAATTGCATCCAAAGCAGGTACACGCCTACGCCTGACAATACGGCGGGAAGATAAAAAATGGTCCGATATATCCTCATCCCAGGTACTCCTTGATTTAACAACAGTGCGAGCAGCACTGCTCCCAATACCGTCAAAGGAACGGAAATCGCTACATAATAAAGGGTGTTCCACATTGACACCCAGAATAAGTCATCTTGGGTGAACATCCGAATATAGTTTTTTAGACCAATAAAATCCATCCTTGAAGTAATGTCATAATTCGTAAAGCTGGCATAAAGGGAGAACAACAATGGGCCGAGCGTTAAGAGGAGGAATCCAATTAACCAGGGTGATAAGAAAATATACCCGTATAACCCTTCCCTTTGCTCAAGAGTTATTTTTTTACGGGTCTTCTTTATTTTTACTTCTACATCTACTTTATCTTTGCTGCTTGATTTGGCAGTAATCTCAGTTTCCATGTATCGATCCTCCTTTTTTTTCGAATAAATTATGTATACAGGGAGCGAAATTCACTTCACTCCCTGATGGAAAAAATCAATTATTTCGTACTTTTAACCAGACTTTCAACCGCTTTTTGGGCATTATCCAATGCCTGTTGAGGAGATTGTTTTCCTAACATTACCTTGTCAATCTCAGGGTTAATCAAATTAAGATAATCAGGCGCCTGAACTGGGATTGGAGTCAAAATGGTATTCTTCATATTATCAACCGCTGCGTTGTATACGCGTTTATCGTTGGCAGATAGATCAGGACTTTCCCCAGCATCTTTTGCGCCTTGAACATTGGCAACATTATCAAAGTTTTTAACTGCCCAGTATGCTTGTTCTTTTGCACTTGTAAGGAATTTAATAAACTCATAGGAAGCTTCCGGATGTTTTGCTCCTTTCGGGATCTCCGCTACGAATCCGCCGCCCCATGAAGTATGGCCATTTCCAGGTGTAAGTTCAGGGATTGGCGCAACACCAAAATTCATTCCTTTTCCGTAATCACGGATTTTCGTGTAATCGGTTGCTGTTTGAATAATCATTCCCAATTTGCCAGAAACAAATGGATCTGCCTGGTTATCGCCAAATTGGCCCATAAATCTATTGATTGCTTTACTTCCATATTGCTTCTCATAATCAGCTACCCATTGAAGGGCCTGTACAGCCTTAGGGTCGTTAATATTGGGCTGATTTTTTTGATAATCCCAATATCCGTGGCCTGAAGCGTTATCCATCCAAATATCTGGAGCAATGCTTTGTCTTGGCAGGAACCCCATGCGTACATAACGGTCACCATTTTTCTGGTCGATTTTTTTGGCATCCTGCTCTAATTCAGCCCAAGTTTGCGGCGGTTGGTCAGGATTTAAACCGGCTTGTTTGAAAAGATCCTTGTTCCAGAACAACAGGCGAGTATCCGTGTTGAATGGCAATGCATACGGAACGCCATCCTTTGTAACTGCATTCCAAAGTTCTGGAAAATATTGATCCTTAAGACTAGCATCGTTTTTGATATATGGTGCTAAACTTTGAACTTGGTTCTTGTCTGCACGCTGTCGAACAGTGTTAATATCATTGATGATGACATCCGGCGGATTACCGGCCGCAACCGCTGCCAACTCTTTCGTCCAAACATCCCCAAATGGAAGATATGTATATTTTACGTGGATTTTATTTTGAGATTTATTGAAGTCATCAACAATTTTTTCAATAACCGGTTTACGAATCGCAGATCCCCAGAAGGACCAAAAATCCAGTTCAATTACTTTTGAATTGCCGTTTTTAGCAGAAGCAGCTGTGTTTTGGCTTGAACCCGAACAACCCGTTAAAAATGTGACTGTACTCATGACTAAAACTAATACCAGTGCTGCAAACTTTTTAAAGCTTCTCATACATTTTCCCCCTTTAAATTTAAAATAGCTAAGCCTCTTAATCTCACAGACACTTTAGCATTTTCCAGAAATAAAGTTACACAGGTTAAATCAGTGTGGTTTTTTGAAGAAACTTTACTTCAGGGAACGTTCCCGTTTTTTGGGATAATGACGTTTTCTGCGGGATTTTGTTGACTTGTTTTCATTATCTATGAACACGCTTTCAATGTCAATAATATTTTGTAAATTTAAAAAATTCATAAAAAAATAGATTGGGAATGTTCCCAACCTATTTTTCACCCTTCACTTCTTATAACGGATAATGCACCTTTCGTAGCAAATAACGCACACAAACTCCCAAAAAGCAAAATTCCTATTCCTGTTAAAAATAAAAATAAACACAAAACCCCCAAAATCCCACAAATGACAAAAAGGATGTAATGAGGCTTTTTCATCGCCAAAACAAATGCCATTAGCATTGCTTTATACCAAGGAACCTCAAATTCTATAAAAACGGGAATGCTATAGCAAATAATCGGAATGAACAAAAGCGCAAGAAAGAGAATGGCATAACGTAAAATGAGCAAGGTACTGCCAGTTTGTTCTTTCAAAATCATCAAGTCCGTATATAAAAATAAGCTGATTAGGACTAATGCAATGCCAAGAGGGAAACTCTTAATCAAATATTTTTTGAATGCGTTGATAAAAATAGGGAAAATGCTGCTATCATCATCTTCTTTTGCGAGTTTATTAATAACCGTATACATTGCAAATGTTGATGGAATGATCGTAATTAGCGGGATTGAAAATAGAATCCATAAAAGATTTATCCACAAAAGCCGCCAAAGCCATTCCATAATAAAAATGACTGTCTTTTTAGCCACAAAGATCCTCTCCTACAGAATGATAGTTACTGGTATTCTATTAAATTGAATACCCAATTGTCCCTCTTCTATTAATTTGAGGTTTCTTAACTCTTTAGTTCTGTTTTCCGAAAATCGCGTGGGGACTGGCCGGTATATTTCTTGAACTGTTTATTAAAAGTACTTAATGACTGAAATCCGCTTGAATAGGCTAAATCGAGCATGCTTTGGTTAGACGAGCGAAGCAAATCCATGGCATATTGCACCCTTAATCTGGTGACGAACTCATTTGGCGTAACGCCTGTAAGGTTGTGGAATTGTATAAAAAAATTCGTTCTTCCCATTCCTGAGCGCCTTAATAATGTCTCTAGATTCAAAGGGTCCTGAAAGTGATCAAGCAAGTATCCTACTACTTCAGCTATTTCAGAGGACGGTATTTTCATATTGGGTGCTTGCACGAACTCCCTCACATACTGATTGACCTGCAGCAAAATATCAATCAGGTGCATGTACTGACAGGTCACCCAGGAAGCAGCGTTTTGCTCCTGTGCTTCCACCGCTTTAATGGCGGCCTTCCTAATAGCTTCTGCAAAAATAGAACCCGCCGGAATGATGGGCGGTAACCCTTCTTGCGTATAAAAAGGAGCCAGCAGCTGTTTACCGTCCGGTATTTTACTTACAGATGAGGGGTTAAACAGGACAAGAATGCATTCAAAAGGCATGCCCGGTTTTGAAAAGCTCCAGTGCGGCTCAAACGGGCGGCATAGAAACACGTCTCCCGGCCTGCCAACATAAGTTTGATTTTGAAACCTGTATTCCAACTCATTTTCGAGTACAATTCCAATTTCCAGGCAATCATGAACATGGAGATCATGGTCCTCATGTGAGCCCCATACCCGGCAAAAAGCAAACGAACGACGTAAATGCAAATGTTCTACATACATGTTTCTTCCCCCGAACAATTTTCTTCTTTGTACAAAATGATTAGTTTTCAATCAGATTTTAGGAGAATTAAATTTTTTAAATGTGATAGAGTGTAATCACAGTTTTAGAACAGAGGTGAACGAAATGAGACTTTATATAATAGGTGCAGGCGTCATAGGCCGTACGCACGCGGAAGCGGCGAATAAGCTGAATGAACCGATAAAACTGCGGGTGGCTGACACCAACCCTTTGGCCATTACTGCGTTTTGTCAACAGTTTCCAGATGCCATTGGGTTTACCAATGTTCAAGAAATGCTTTATTCCGAGCCTGCTGAAGATGATGATATCGTTATTATCTGTACTCCCCCATTGGCCCATTTTGATCCTGCAAAATCGGCACTTGAATCCGGCCGTCACGTCCTTTGTGAGAAGCCTCTTGCAATGAATGATGATCAGGCACAGGAGATGATCCAGACTGCAGAAAACCATAACCGGTTTATAGGATGCTGCAGTGTACGCTTTAAAGGCATGCCTCACATGGAGACTGTCAAAAAAATCATCGATTCCGGTACTCTTGGAGAGATCTATCATGTGACGTTTGTAAACAAATGGGCACGAAGCCGTTCAGGAATCGAATATCAGCCTGAAAGCCACTGGTTTCTAGATTCTACAAGAAGCGGCGGCGGTGTTGTCATGGATTGGGGACCGTACGACTTTGCCACATTAAACGACATACTCAATCCTGACAGGATTGAAATAAATGCCGCATGGCTGGCTAAACCATTAACAGAAATAGATCCTTCCGATACTCCATTTGACGTGGAAACACATGCTGGTGCCCATATGACTTACAGCCGGGATAAGCGCAACATTCATGTCCATTACGAGCGGGCCTCATGTGCCCATGGCGAAGAGTATGTAAGGGCTGAAATCGAAGGCACCCTGGGCTCTCTTGGCTGGACTCCTTTTGATTCACGACAGCCTGTGTTCCGACGTTATGATAATCAAGGACAGATTGTTGAAGAACAAGTCGAAACCGGCCCCAGAAGCATGTACACCATTTTTGATAATCCTCTCCTTCACTTTTATCGGAAAGTCAAAGGACTGGAGTCACACGCTAACGTAAATCAACAAGCGCTAAAAAACTTTCAATGCTTAACATCCCTCTATACTGTTGCGAAAACAAGACAGAATAGAACAATTGAAATGGCTCGGAAAGGAGTATCGATTTGAATATAAAAGGATTTTCATCTAATATGTACGGCTGGACTGAACGCTGGAAACGGGACGGAAAAAAAACCGTTTGGGAAGAGTTATTCCAGGCTTGTGCAGAAGCGGGCCTGAATGCCATAGAGATTGATGCCGATACTGAAAAACTTAAATTTGCCCATTCCTTTGGATTGGCAGTCTCCGCCTCTTATATCGGCCTTCCTTTACATGTTCCTTACAGTCAACTGGAAGTGGAGCGTACGATATTGCCATATGCGGATCGCCTGGCAACAGCAAGAGGCTCTGATTTGCTCCTAAATTCAGATCCGATAAACTGGAAAAAACCAGTCGTCAAGTCAGAAGATGAGTTAATGCTGCAAGGCGAAAACTTGTCACGCATATCTGAGCTTGTAGCCCCAATTGGATTAAAGGTTTGCTTACATAATCACGCTGCTGACAACTTAAATGCAACAGGGGATTTAAGGTCTGTCATCCACTATGCAGATAAAAGTGTAGGGCTATGTGTAGATACAGGCTGGGCCCATGTTGCCGGCTGCAATCCTATTGAGTGGGTTAATACGTACCCTGATCGCATTTTCGCCTTTCATTTGCGCAACCAAAATGGGAGCGTACCGGCAGAAGACGTACTTGAGGGCGATATCAATTTCGCAGCCTTACTGGAATCTGCAGCAACTGCAAGATATAACGGCTGGCTGGCACTTGAACTTTGGCATCCTGAAAGCATACATCCTGTTCGTACAATGACGGAGGATGTACAACGTTCAATTGATTATTTAAAAAACCAGCTCGTCCATGTATGATTGCAATACTTTTATAGTAGGGCATGAACCCATCGATTAGGTTCATGCCTTTTTAGCCCCTTCTAAAACCAACCAAAAACTAAGGATGGCTATAAACGATTCTACCGTTTACAATGGTCTGCATAATCTCGAAGCGGTCGTTCATAAGCACTAGGTCAGCATCAGCTCCAGGCTCCACTCTTCCTTTATTGGTGAGACCCAGTACATCGGCTGGTGTCTTTGTAGCCATTCTAACAGCATCCGCTAAAGAAATTCCCGATTTTACCGTCTTCTCAAGCGCCTCATTCATGGTCACAGTACTCGATGCCAGTGTCCCGTCCCTTAACCTTGCCACCCTATCAACGACCTTTACCTCGTGCCCTCCGAATAAATAAGTCCCATCGCCCATCCCCATCGCTTGTAGAGCATCTGTAATCAGGACCATTTTGTCCGGTCCTTTTTCACGATAAATCAACCGGACAATGGCGGGGTGAAGATGAATATGATCGACAATAGCCTGTACACTCACGCTGCTTTCTTCAAACGCAGCAATAACCACCCCCGGGTCGCGATGATGAATCGGCCGCATCTGATTAAAACAATGAGTCACATGGCTTGCACCACATTGAAATGCCTGTTTCGCTTCTTCGTATGTTGCATCGGAATGGGCAATGGCGGCAATGATTCCCTGATCCTTTAGAAAACGAATCATTTCCAGACCACCGGGCAGCTCTGGTGCCAATGTGACCATTCGCAACAAAGAGCCAGTGTGCTCGATAATCATTTTCATTTCCTGCAAATCAGGATGCCGCAAGTAACGCTCATTTTGCATCCCTTTACGTTTAACATTCAGATAAGGTCCTTCAATGTGCATCCCGGCAATTTGTGCCCCCGGTTCTCTGCCTGCCACTTCTTTTACATTGGTAATCATGTTTAGCAGGTCCTCCAAGGAAGACGATACGGAAGTTGCCAGAAAGGAGGTACAGCCTGTTCGGGCACATGCTTTCGAAACCTCCTCCACACTCCGGGTGGTACCGTCCATCATGTCAAACCCTTCTGCTCCATGAATATGCACATCAATCATTCCGGGGATAAGGAAGCAGCCTTTTCCATCGATTTCAGTATCTGCCGTCAGTCTTGAATATGTGTAATCCGAATCGATGGAGGCTATTTGGCCGTTTCGAATAAGGACACGTGACGGCTTTGGCTCATTTCCACCTATTAAACGTACGTTATTAATTAAGGTAGTGCTCATATTTTAACGTCCTCCACATTTTGGCCAGGATTATTCAAAGTTTCAAAAATTCCTGATTAAACCCTTACTTTTTCACCGGTTTCAAGAGCCTCCACCGCTTTTAATGCGACTGATAGCGATTGAATGCTATCTTTATAGGTTGAAAGAACGAGTTTTTGATCATTTTCTGCTATCGCCTTAGCGAATGCCTCCAATTCAAGCCGGTATAGTGCATCATTCTTTGATTCAAAAAAGATTTCCTGATCATCCACCTTCCCGCTGACACTGCCTTTTGCAAGATCAAGGACTAAGTGAAGTTCATCAGATATTAGCTCAATTTGGGTGAAAACTCCTGGATATGACCAGGTATGTGTATGATTTTGCAAGATACCGTTGGTATATTTCATGGTTAGACTAAAGCTGTCCTCTACAGTGAAGTCATCCCCCTTAGATACAACGAGGTTATCCTGATAACCAGCAACTTGCCCCACTTCACCAAGGAGGTAACGTGAGAGGTCAAACATATGGATAGCCTGATCAAAGGCTGGGCCTCCGGAACGCTCTTTATTAAAAAACCACCGCGGCCAGTTCTCTCTAAGCGCAAGACCATCGAGCATGGCACTTCGTACTAATGCCACTCTTTTACCAGCGATTAACTCCTTGGTTTTCTTTACGGCACGGCTATATCGGTACATGAAGCCAACACTATTAATCACACCTGTACGATCTAAAATTTCTTCTACCTGTTTGGCCATCTCCAGATTTTTAGCCGGCGGTTTTTCAATAAAGCAATGGATTCCACGTTCCGCGGCTTCACGTACGAGAAATTCCCGAACCTCTGGCGGGGTGCAGATGATGACTCCATCTGGCTTGGCTTCCTCTAACATTTCAACATAATCAGTAAAACCTTTTACACCAAATTTGTTAGAGGCCTTATTTAGCATTACCTCATTTAAATCAGAAACACCAACTGTCTGAATCTCTTTAATATCTCTCATTGTTGTTAAATGACCTTGCCCCTGCCAGCCTGTACCTACTACCGCTAAAGGTACCATTTTATCTTCTCCTTATCATAACGATTAAGTTTTGTTAATTTTTTATAGATAAGTTGTCTTTAATTCTGGTCCAAGCATTCCTTTAATCCATATAAGAGCTTCAGCGCAGTCATTTGTCGGATCATGGTCTCCCGACTCTTGCTCAATTGACGCTGTCTTATTGTAATTCATTTCTTTTAATGCCTGTACACATTCTCCAATATTCACAATACCTGTACCCAGTGAAACAGGATGATGTTCTCCTGCCTCTCTAACATCCTTTAAATGAACATTGAAAAGATAATCTTTTAATTGCCAAAGGGCTTCGGGTGCAGAAAATCCTTGTGTGCCAAACCAGCCAGTATCAACAGCAGCACCAATTAAATCGCCATAATCCCCGATTACCTCTTTAATTTCATCAGGGTGCTTTTCCGGATGGTTTTCAACTGCCACTTTTAATCCATATTCATTACACAGTCCATATATATTGGGGGCTGCCTCTTTCGAAATACCACTGGTAATCATGTCTATCCCCAGCATTTTGGCTGTTTCAAAACAAAGGCGGGTCCACCTTGGATACCGTACTGGATCGCCAAGGGAGCATGAATAAGAATAAACACTCAATTCATGCTGCCGCCAAATCTCCTTTAGTTCATCGGCAAAGTATGGAGTCATAAACTTTGGAAAAGCATGGCCCATCCAAAGCTCGATATGTTGAAACCCGGCATTTTTAATATCACGGCAAATTCGATCAAATTCAGCAATGCTAAAATTTTCAATAACTTTCCGTTCGGCAGCTCCCCATTCATCCATACTAGTTTGATAGTTCATCGAACGGGCAAAATAGTTTGCTGTTTGAAATCCAATTATCATATATGGCACCTCTTATTTCATTTAATTAGGTCTCGCGCGCATCGATTCTGCCGCTTTATAAACAACTATACATAGTTAAACCCTTCCGGAAATGGCAGCGGGATTGGAAAAATATCATTTAAATACGAATCTATATTTGAATTGCCCAAAAGCAGCAATTCTTCTAAAGAAGCATTTTCAAGAATCACTGCGTTATTTTTATATAGCAATCTTTTATGATTTTTATCAACGTTTATAATTTCTATTTTTCCCTGCAAAAATGGCTCCAATTGTTCCAATAACAAGTCCAAGTCTATAATTTTTGCCGTACCTGGGAATGGCGAATCTCCCATTTTTAATGGTGCCAGCAGATGATTCAGTCCACTTTCATATGCGGGTATGGAAAATTTAATCGTTTTGATCCCATCCTGAAAAGATTTTGCCAGAATGTCATGAATGGCGTGCGGGTCCCCTCCCCATTCGATTATCCGGGCAGTTGCAACGCTCGCAGAAGATTCAGGAATCCCCAAAACTAAAAACGCTTCTATCTCATTTTCCTTCTCCGCAACAAGGATTTTATGCTTCATTTTGAGAATGCTGGCAAATCCTCTGGCATGATTAAGAATCGAAAGGTCCAAAATGCTTTGTTCAAAATGCACAAATCGTGAACGGGCCAATTTTCTTAAATGGAACCAGTCAATCGGGAGAAATTCCCTGACAAGATAGTTTCCATTTTTTAATAGACTTCCATCCTGAATTTCGTATTTTTTAAGTTTTCCATAGAATGAACAACCTGCTTTTAAATACATCAGCAAATTTCCGGAAACAAATAAAATGGATGCATTCGCCAGACGAATGTGTTCAAATATTTTCTTTAATAAAGTAATGGCATAACCCTTTCTTCTATGCTCAGGATGTGTACAAACGGCACCGATGGAGTAAGCTTGAATTTCCGCCTGCCCTACATGAACAACGGAAGGTACCAAGCCAATAAATGAAACTAACTCACCATTGTCAAACGCTCCATATGATTGATTGAGAGCAGGGGAAAATACTAGTGGAAATGCCTCTCCCATTGAGACATGCCCGACATCTCGAAAGGACCTGTCTGCTAATGCAATGGCCAGTTTGTACTCATCATATTTGAGTAAACGAAACTCTATCATTTTTGTCTCCTTTTCTCCAAGCAAGAAAATCATACATGGTAAAAGTATTTTTCACCGTCAATTTCACCATACTCGATGACCGTTTTAAATTGATTTAAATCAATCCATAATTTACAAAAGTTTTGATCGTTTTTCCAAACCAGGCGGACCTCTTTATTTGAAGATGACTCCACTTCAAATTCACCATTAAAAGCAGGATTTTCGTTTCTGAATTTAATTAGCTTGACTAATCGTTTTACCACATCTTTTTTTACATTTTTTTCAATCTCTTCAAAGGAATAATTATGTCTGTTAATTGCGCGGCCATCCCCGATCATTTCTACGGCATCTAAATCATTTACTCCTGCGAGTAAGCCTTCATAATATACTTGAGGAATACCTGGTGCAAAAAATTGAATCGCTCTTGAAGCCAGGTACGCATCGTCATCTTCCCCCAGCATGGAATAAAATGTTCCGTTAATTTGATGAACATTAAATTCTTTACCGGAATCAGCATCATTTTTAATAATCCTGCTAATATTTGCACCTCTTTCAATACAAATATTAGTGACCATTTCTGCCTCTTCCAGATCCAAAAGCCCTTCCATATCAGGCAAAACCGGAATCCCATCATGACAATCAAGCATGGTAAATTGATTGATTGGTCTATTCTTTAAATAATTTTTGAGATTTGTACTCGATTTACTTAACAAACAGCTTAGAACGGTATAAGGCAATATAAAGTCATATATCCAAAAATTCTTCTCACAAAGCGCAAATTGGGTTTCCCTGTCAGCGTGAACTTCTGGTAATAATTCGATATTAAGATTATTAGCCATTTGTTTAAATTCATCTAAAAAGTTGTAGATTTCAGGTTCTACAAAAAAGCAGCTTGTTCCCCGCTTCTTAATGACATAGCCTACTGCATCTAAACGAACCTGTTTGATATTATTTTCCTTAAAGTTCTGGAAAATCGTTTTTAATAGTTCCATTGTTTTAGGAGAGTTTATATCCAAGTCAATCTGTTCCGATGGATCCGTTTTTCCAAAAGTCGTCCAAACTGTTATTTCTTCATTGGTCTTAAGTTTAAAAGTCGAAAATGGCTTTTTTCTTCTAAGAAAAATTTGATCGAGATCAGCTTTAAGAGGGGTACCATTTTCCCAAATTTTATCGATCGTAATAAAGATATCCGCATACTCCGACTCATTTCCTTTTTCCAAGAAATCTTTAAAGTATAGTGACTGTCTTGATATGTGATTGACCATTAAATCAACCATAATATTGTATTTTTGCCCCAGCACTTTTATATCTTCCCACGATCCGAATGCCGGTTCTATTTCCAAGTATGTTATAGGTGCGAAACCTCGGTCACCTGATGAAGGAAAAGGAGGCAATATATGTAATCCTCCTTTAAACGTATCTGGAAAATACATCTCTAATGTTTTGCAGAGTCCCTTTAAGTCTCCACCCAGTGAATCAGGATATGTTATTAGTTGTACCTGGTTTTTAATTTTCATGACAAGCTATAATCCCTTCAAAAAATAATTTCCATCTTTAAAATTTTTCAATAATCTCTCTTAGCGGTTTAAATTGCTTTTCGTAGATTGTGCGATAAATTTCATATATTTCTTTATTCGGTTGGACCACTATTTGCGACTTCATGAATGTACTACCCACCGCCGCTTCCAAAGAAGGAAAAATACCTTCGCCAGCCGATGCGATTAAGGCAGCACCACATAGTGCTGCTTCTGCAATCTCGGGAAGAACAAGCTCAATTCCAGAAATGTTTGCCTTAATCCTGATCCAATGAGGATTGCGGACCCCTCCTCCAAGGACTCTTATTCTATTAATCTTCATTCCGGTCGTTTTTTCTGCTTCCTCTCTAATCCATTCCATCTGATAGGAATTTCCTTCCAACACTGCTTTCAGTATGTCAGGTTTACCGTGATTTTTGGTTAATCCAAGAAAAGAAGCCCTCGCATTCGGATTGGATCTTGGTGCACCACTGCCTGTCAGATATGGGTAAAAAACAATGCCGCTAGGATTTCCTCCTGCCATTTCTAAATAATCATTTATTTGGGCATACGTCAGCCGGCCATCTCCGAGAATGTCCCTCATCCATTCAACTGATCCGCCTGATGAGGAATGTCCCCCCATCCAAATATACAAGTCATTGCAGGGATGCAAGCCAAATGATAATCCAGATTCGTAATCTTCCTTCGTCAGCCCGCGCTTTGCAAAAGTACCCACTAATGTCTCGGCAGTTCCCATCGAATTATAAACATTGCCAGCAGAAACAACCCCTGCCGCTAAGGAGGAACTCACGTGATCGTGCCCGGCAATATAAACATGTGTATTCGAAGATAATCCCAGCTCCGTTAATTCTTGCTTTACTGTACCTGCCGGTTCCAAACCATGCGTCACGTCCGGAAATAAATCGGTTCGAAAACCAAAGTGGCGAATCAAGGCCTCATTCCATTCATTCCGATCGATTCGATATACAAATGTCCGGGCCGCAAGCGATTGTTCCTCTGCCATTTTTCCTGTTAAGCAATAGGCAATATAGGAAGAAACAGACAACCAAACAACCTGATCCTGAAAAACAGAAGGCTCCCTGTCACGAAGCCACAGTAACTTCGATAACCCATGTTTGAATGATAGGCGGAGGCCGGTATGACGAAACTGCTCAAAGGAATCAATTTCTTTTTCAACTAATTCTGTTTGTTTAATCGAGCAAGATTCAAACCATGGAATAATCTCCGATGCCTGCTTACCTGTATAACGGTTTACCAGCAGGCCGCTTTCAGCCATGCTGGTTATACTTACGGCTCTTATTCTTTTTCCGCTTGTCTTTCCAACAAGATCTTTTATTAGGTGTGCTACCGTCTTCCAAAGGCATTGCGCACAAATATACGTAAAGCCTTCGGAATGAATCTCATATTGTGTTTGACAGCCGCTTGTGGTGATACATGTCCCGTCTTCTTCAAATAAACCGGCTTTTAGATTTGTGGTCCCGATATCAATCGAAATAATCATCTTTGCACACTCCCTAACTAGAAAAGGCCCCGGCTGTTACAATCCGATGGTATGAATTTCGCCCTAAAGCACCTTCAGGCATTTTCCATGGTGCGTCAAAATAAAGTCTTTCTTCTTGTAATTCATCTATACAGGTATTACTTCCGTCCAGCCATTGTTTGAGACGATACTCCGCCGTTTCTAGTCTCGACAATACTCCTCCGTAGCGAATATCAATGATCTCCCAGCCAAATGGTTTCATCGTCGACAACCATAAAGAACGATGCAGTTTACGAAGCTCGTCTACCATGGTTCTTAATAAGGGGAGTTCCGCTTTTAATTGTGTTAACTCCTCTTTATCCATACGATCATAAGCAGCCTTTAATTTGTTCCCAAAGTCTGCTTTAACACTCAGAACTTGAGCAAGCTGTGTATAAAAATCAAATATCCCTGCCCAGCTTTTATTGCGCTCTTTTGCTTTTTCCAAGCGGGAAGCCAGGGAATTATAATGTTCATTTAATGGTAAGGATTGAATATTTGCATCATACAAGCCAATTAAAACGTCCTGCCATAACAAAAATTTGGACGGATTTGATTCATGCAAATTATCCTTTGAAACACCCGGTGTCTCATCAAATTCATTTAAGGAAAGAAAGTCATCCCAATTTCCGCCTGTGCAGAAGAAAAACCGTTTTGCTAATCGTTCTGGACTTACATCATTTCCATACCCATGTTCAGCAAACAGCTGCAGCCCGGCTAATCCTGCGAATGGATTTGTTTCAGCCCCATTATCTCCCCACATAGTCGCGAAAACTTCAGAGATTCCTTCTTTTTTACAAGCCTCTAAAGCAGCATTCGTGGTAGCCATTGTTTTTCCATAGTTCGGAGAGATTCCATTCCAAGTCCAGACACCGCCTGCAAAAATTGGATCAGAGCCAAACTGCTTATGTTTTTGCAAGAATTTCCGATAAAATTGTATATCCGTATGGTAATAATCCCAATAAACGAATTGAACATCCTTCGGCATTGATTCAATAACATCATCAGGTATATGTGCGTCCAGATCATAGTAGTTTCCTGTTTTGGAACCAAGCCGAAAATACATATCGCTCCATATCATCGGCGTTAATGACAGCTTTTCAGCAAGTGAAACAACCTTATGCAAATGCCGGTTCATAATCTCAAATCGTTTTTCATACCCATTCTGTTCGAGGTATTTACCTAAGCCGAGCTGATGTGCCTCATCCATTCCAATATGAATTCGATTAGAGCGAAACGGCTTTGATGCTGCTTTCAATAACTCTTCAATGAATTCATAAGTCTCATCATGGCCGGCTAGTAAAATATCAGCTGTATCTTTCATGTTGGCAGCATAATTCCATTTCAGCGCTTCCGTTAAATGGGCAAGTGTTTGAATACAAGGAATCATTTCTATTCCAAACTGACTGGCATAATCATCACATGCTTGCAATTCCTTTTCACTATATCTTCCGCGCATATAGCCAAAGTAAGGGTACTTCTCGACAGTAAATGTATCCTCTGTATACATCATCACGAGATTTAATCCCATTAAAGCCATTTTCCGTAAAAGAGTTTGAATCCCTTCAACAGTCAGAACAGCATTACGGGATACATCAACCATGACTCCATTCGTTTTAAATTGCGGCTCTTCACTTACTTCAAATACTTTATTTTCTTCATATTCTTGTAACCACAATCCCAGCGCCCTGAAGAAATGGATTTTCTTCTGATAGTGTATTTTACCGCCATTTTCCTGGCTGCTTACTGTTAATGGACCTTCCATTTGTTTCACATAAACCGGAAATCCATCCTCGGCGAATTCAATATTCAGATCATTGCAGATGATTTCTAAACCCTGCTCCAGGCCTTTGATATCTCCTAAAAAGTGAATTTTCATAGGAATTTACACCTCAAACCAATAATTTTGATTCAATTTGCTATACCAAAAATAGCTGTCTTTTTTCGTTCTTTTTAATGTTTGATAGTCAACATGAACAAGACCGAACCGCATGCTATAGCCATATGCCCATTCATAATTATCCATCAATGACCAAATACAATAGCCTTTAAGATTAACTCCTGACTCAAGTGCACGGCTAATCTGTGTCAAGTGCTGTTTCAGGTACTTAATTCGCTTGTCATCGCGGACACGCCCATCTACCGGGCCCTGATTATAAGTCGCTCCATTTTCAGTAATGTAGATTGGAATATCGCCGTATTTATTTTTAATATCCATTAGGACTTTATAGAACCCCTCCGGGTAAATGGTGAAACCAATGTCCGTGTGATCAAAGCCGATATCAACATGTTCACAATCAAACGTTCCCTGCCCCTCTTTATATCGGGAAACCGTACCGGTATAATAGTTGATTCCGAGAATATCAATCGGGTGTGAAATGATTTCCATATCGCCTTCTTCGATGTTTACTTTTGCCCCTTTTTGCGCAAACCAATCCACTAATATTTCTGGGTATTTCCCCTTGAATACTGGGTCAAAGAACCATTCCATGAACCATGCAGACAAACGCCTGCAAGCTTCAATATCCTCCTGACGGTTGCTATATGGTTCATACCATGTAACATTCGGCGCAAATCCTATTTCACCCGGTAACCCAAGTTCTTTAAAACGTTTCACTGTTCGTCCATGGGCAAGTAATAAGTGGTGTGCAACATCAAGGGATGTTTGAAGATCTTGTTCTCCCGGGGCCTGTTCTCCGACAAAGTATCCTAAAAAGGATACACACCATGGCTCATTTATCGTTAACCAAGATTTGATTTTCCCTGAAAATTCGCGGAACAATAAATCCGCGTACTCCACAAATGCCTCAATGGTTTGACGATTCTTCCAGCCTCCTTCATCTTGAAGCGCTTGCGGAAGATCCCAGTGATAGATGGTGCAAAGCGGCTCAATACCGTTTTCCAGCAGCTTATCCACAAATTGATGATAGTGATCCAGACCTTTTTGATTGACCTCGCCTCTTCCATTTGGAAAAATTCTTGGCCAGGCAATCGAGAAACGATAGGTGTTTACGCCCAATTCTTTTAATAACGCAATATCTTCCTCCATGCGGTGATAGCTGTCACAAGCAATATCGCCATTGTCCCCGTTACTGACCTTTCCGGGAATCCGGCTAAAAGTATCCCAGACCGACATGCCTCTGCCATCCTCATTATAGGCACCCTCAATTTGATATGAAGCCGTCGATACACCAAAGCGAAAATCTTTAGGAAAAGATATAATTGCCATAATGTTTAACCCCTTTAGATTAATTACTATTCAGATTTTTGCAGCACGGACTCAATCTTCCAATAAGGAAAACAAGCAGGCTGACCTATCAAACTATAAAGTTATTTTTCTTGAAATGGTTTCATTTCCCTCAACATGATCTGTTTGTTCGATATATGGCTGCGGTTTAAAATGTGCTTTTTCTTTCTCCAGCCAATCTCGCCAGGATTTTGGCTCCTTGCTAATGTTCTGTGAACTTAAGCGCTTTAATTCTGAATGGGCTTGCTTGCTAAGCAGGGAGCGCACATCCGTAAGATAACGAATTAATATCTCATACCCTTTTGTGCTTCCGCAGCGCGCCAATGCCCGGCCAATGGCTAATTCCAATAATGCACGTCTTTCAAGGAAAAAATCTGGCTGATAGCCGTAATAGCAATACTGATTTTGAACAGAAGAAATGGTCCATAATTTCTCAAGTACTGATACTGCGCCTGAATCTCCTAATTTTTCAGCGCCTACACAAATGGCATGGATATAATAAAAAATCCCCCACATTTTATCTTTAAAATCCTCATCTGTTGGATTCAATAAATCCGCCACTTTCTGCCAAACCTCAATACTTCGTTTGTCCCTTGTCAAGCCTAAGGAATAAAGTAAATAGCAGGCATCTGGCATGGCACCATGATCCGGCGGCATTGTTACATACAAAATATCCGCAGTCCGTTTTGGCAATTGGTTCGCTTGAAGCATTGTCATTATTTCCGAAATTAATGTCGGCACACCAGCTTTCGATTCATACATTGCCAATGCCTGTGCGATTCGGACCTTCCGAATCCCTTCTGCTTGGTCATGGGCTTTTTCAAGGTAGGGAAGGATCCGTTTCCCAACTGTACAAATTTCCACGAATGGTATTCGATTTTGATAGATTTCATTCATCCGCATATTGGAGTATTCATATAGCGGCTCATTCACTTCAATAGAATCGATCAAATGCTCCAAATCTTCATCGGTGTAATGAATAGCCTCTATATTCCTTGTCAAAATACTTTCAGGCATTAATTCTTCTTTAACGATTCTCTCCTGCAAAAGCCGGCAGTCTATTTGTCTGGGATATTTGTTTTCTTTTACAGCCATCGCTGCAGCCAGGGCTGCAATACCTCCGAGATTTTCCAAATCCGATTGCATGCGGATGGCAGGAAGAGCATCGTGCGTTGCTGAAATCGCTTTTCCAACCACCAGTATTCCTTCAAGTCCTTTTGGTAAAAGCATCCGGTATGGGATTTCTATTTCCAGATTGGGCGGGATTAAACCGGCATGCAGCCAATTCGCCTCGCTGATTCCTTTCATATCGTGGTTGCTAAAATGGATATTGATACAATCAGGCCAGCTTCGCTGCAGCAATTGGTCACTCATTGTCATGAGTATGTCCCCAAAAATGTGGCGGCTCTCACGGGGAGCCACATAGATACCGTGATCATGGCAACCATCCACATCAATACTCCATCTTCTTCTCCCTGCCAAAATCGCCCTGGTGTAGTCCTGCACATCCGAAACGTTTACCATGCTTGTAAAATTATTCTGCAATTTACCGGGTGCATTATATTGGGCAAGAGAATACCACATCACAACATGGTCGCGAACGGAACCATATACAAATTCAGCCCCCGCAAAAGCAGCAACGTCCCCATCACCTGTGGCATCTATCACACAGTCCGCGAATATCGAGTACACTCCCCATCTTGTTGCCACAAGACTGCCGCATACTCTGGTCTGTTTCATGATGGCCCCAAAGGTGATGGTGTTGAACAACAGATCAATTCCTAATCGATCAGCCATTTCTAAAAGGGCAAATTTTTTGGCTTCAATATTCCATTTATGCCCCTTATACTTAATTCGCTTTTGAACATTATGAACAAGCTTTGTAATCTTTTCAGCATATCCGTGGCGTTTCCCAAACCAATAGCTGTCAACACCGCCAAACGTTCCTGTTCCACCAAGACCAGGATTTAGGTCAACCAAAATAGTTGACATTCCTTCTTGTGCAGAAACAATGGCTGCTGAACCTCCGCTGGAACCGCCGCCAGAAACGAGTATATTCGCTGTTTTAGAATGGCCTATTTCCCGAACGGGAACGTTCCCAAAATTGAGTTCTCGTTCTAAATAATCAACAGGAATCTTTACCTCGTATAAAGAATTCATATTTACAGAGGTTTTTTTAATCTGCATATCATTATGACTTTCAAAGGTGAAATCTTTTACTAATTTTGCAAACTGTTCACCGTACATTGCTGCTTTTACAGGATCAAGCCAATCGGCATTATGATTCTCGTAAAAATCTTTATAAAAACACCAGGTATTTGGATGGTTTAGTCTGGTTTTTTCAAAATGCACACTGTAGCGGGATGTTAGTTCGTCCATTGGGTATGGCCCTTTTAATTCATTGGAACTGGCGCATAGCAATGCTTTTTGAAATGATGGCATCTCATGAACCAAAAACTCTGCGAGGGCAATCCCCGACTTTTGTGCCGCTGTTTCACGAAGCTGATTCCCTTCCAGGCAGTTTTCCGATTGCAATATCATTTGATATTCAACATAGAAATGGCCATTTTGATGGAAGCCCGGATAGAGACGGACTTTATTATCTTTTAATTTTAATTCTGACGGTACGGCTATTTCTTGTTGATCCATTTCCAGCACATTCGTAAACTCTAATATTCGTTTATAACATGCCTTACCCTCCTGAATAGGAGCTTTCAATGGTTCACTTGTTAAAAATGCGGCTATGGCTGTTTCGGATGTATCGACAATGATGTGACAATGGATTAATTGTCTGCCAGATTTATTGGCAATAACCAACCCATTCAAATTGCTATCAATTTGGCAAATTGCAATTGGTAAAGAGGCATATAATAATTGCACACCTGCTGCGATTAACTCCTCTTCCAGCTTTATTTTCAATTGATCGACATGGAAGACGACTACCTCTGAGCCTGCACCAGGCAATATTTTTCCACATGTCTCTTTACATCTTTCAATCAGTTTTGAACTTGATGGATCAGATGAATCTATCCAAGGACTGAGTGTTGCTGTCATTTCACTGCCTAAATAGGTCCGTGATTCCACCACTATCACTCGTTTACCTTGACTGGCGAATTGTAATGTACTGGCTAAACCGGCGAAGGATCCTCCAATGATGGCTACATCCACCTCTGCCAAAATAGGAATATCTTGAGCAGGCAATTGCAGATTATTCACTCATCCTGCCCCCCTTATTAGTTGGCTTTCTCAATCTCAACAAGAACTTCACCATGAATATCACTACAGTCAATCGTAAAGAGATGTTTATTTGCCGAATCTTTTTTCACTGCTGCCTCTACGCCATTGACTTTCGCTCTTACAGGCTGTCCTTCAGACACCAAAGCAAAAATGCCGCCTTCTTTTAATGCTATCTTCATATCCTTTTCAGTGTTCCAAACCTTTTCGATCGCATCATTGCATACGAGCTTATTTAGAAGCCCAAGCGGCGTAATCTGATTTTCATAGGGAACTATGACAAATAGAGAAGCGCCATTTTCAGCTAATTCAATGTTAATTCGCTCTTCTTTGTTTACATTCCAAAGTTTCCTCGTTATTACATCGAAAACGATGAACTTATCGCCGGTGATAGTAGGAATATCACACGGACTGATGCTGCCATAAATCGATTCATTTCCTTCTGCTATATTAAATGCAGCAATAACTCCTGCACCGTTACAGGTATTCCAAATTTTGAGCGGTGTTTTCGTTTTAATTGGATCAATAAACAGACAATCCTCCGTTGGAACTCCTGGCCGCTCGCAACGAATAATTCTTCCATTCTTATATATTAATGGCCAAATTTTATCGGGATCTGTATTATCAACTGCATCACTAAAATAGATTGGCCCGCCGCTGACAACACGAAGAATCATATTTTGCAAATCATCGTGGTTCTGCGTCCAATACATGTCCCAATCGCCCCAATAAAAGGCGCCATGATATAGGGAGTTGTACGCATTTTGCAGAGCATGCTCTTTAAAGCTGTTTGTTTCTTGTGGAACAAAATCATCACTATTACGTGAGACAGCAGAATATGGCCGGTGCCAAATATTTTCTAGTGCCATTCCCATACAATTGATTACAACATTTTTAAAATGTAAGGAACACGAAGCTTCAAGTGCTGTATGGGCGCCGCTTGCTGCTTCCCCAATGGGTTGGTTATTCTCCGAAAAGTTGGCGATAGCACTTTGACTGTCTACCTTTACAAAATCAATACCATCTTTTTTCAATTTTGAATGCCATGCATGCCAAAAGCCAAACCCCTCTTCTGCTTTTGGGGAAGGAATGAGACTCCCATTCTTCGTTTTATATAAATGCCCATCTAATGAATTTGCTAACGCACTGTCTGGTGAAATTCCTTCCCAATAGCCGACAATGGTATGCCAAACGCCAACCCAGTTCACACCAAATTTCTTCTTCAGTATTGAAACGGTATTGGATAATCCTTTTGGGAATTTTGCCCTGTCGGCATTAAATGATTGAAGTTTTTTTCCCTCGACCTCGGACCAGCCATCATCAATCATCATCCATTTAACAGGGATATTTTTTTGCTTCAATTCCTCTGCCTTTGTGAGGATTCCTTCCTCATTTACGGTGTGATAGAAGGCGTCCCAGCTGCACCAGCCTATGTAATCCAAAATTTCGGGATATCTTTTTTCCTCTCTTGGAAGGGTGCTTTGGCCTCCAACCAATAAGGCCGTTTTTACATTTTCATTCACTAAATCAAATGGATTTTTTGCCGTTCCTAAAATGAAGGCAAATGAAGATAGCTGATCAAAGCCACCATGATAAGGAGAAATGGAAATTTGTAAGCCCTTCTCGGTACCCGACAAATCTGTCCGTGAAATTTCACCGCAAACAGGCAGTATATGATAATAATTTTGAGCATTTTTTAAGAGCAATGATTGTGTGCGCTCAGGTACATCATGAATATTTGTCGTAAAAAACGGACGTGTCCACCAGTCTTTATGCTGGTAGTTCGCCATTATCTCATAGTTTCCCATCATATCATTAATGGTTATATTGATGGCATGATTTGCTGAAAAAAAGTTTTGCTTCTTGAACAATTCCTCATTTTTGATTGCGGCATCAACAAAGGTGACGAAAAAGGAATCATAACAACGAAATCGCAGCGCTGTATGAATGGATTCTAAACCATTCTGAAATTGATAAATGTATTCTTTAAATTTACCTAACTTGTCTTCTCCAGTACTTTCTTGACCAGATTTAGACGGTAAAAATTCTGTTGATTGAGTAGTCAGATTTATAGAGACTTGAATACCTGAGAAAATTGTCTCATTCTTGAAAAGACATTGGAGCCCGTCTTGTTTTTGTTGGATTTCAAACATATTACTACTCCTTTGTTTTTTTGGCTTTTAGTCCAAAGCGTACTTCGCTACAGAAAGTGAAGCAAGATCTCCCACACTTTCTTTTAATCCGGATGGAACAACAGTGCAAACCTCCAGGGAGTAAGGGAGTGCTTCTTTTCGAAGTTCTTCCATAACGATAGGCTTAAGTAAAGATTCTTGACGCAAATAGATGCTGCCGATGACAATCATTTCAGGATTTAGCATATCCACTAATAGAGCCAGGCCGCGTCCCAATTTTTGTCCGACTTCCTTATAGATTTCTTTGGCAAGCTCATCACCTGTTTGTGCAGCTTCACCAACCGTTTTAGCTGTAATTATCCCAGCCTCTCCTTTACTGGAACAAATGGATGTCATTTTTCCTTGATCCAACCACTCTATTGCCCTTTTCTGGGCTAAGCGGGCGATACCGCCGCCACTGCAAAAGCCTTCAAATGAACCTGCTTTTCCATAGCCGATTGGCCCGTTATGTTCTAATCGAACATGGCCGACTTCTCCAGCCATATCATTTGTTCCTGTATATAAACGGCCATCGAAAATGAAACCGGCACCCATTCCTGTACCAAATGTCAGGAAAATCATGTTGCTCGTGCCTTTTCCAGCTCCCCATTTCCACTCAGCAAGTGCACAGGCATTGGCATCATTTTGAATGGAAACAGGAACATGAAACCGATCCTGCAATGGTGTCAAAACATCAATCCGATCCCAATTGGGCAAATTGGGCGGGGATAAAATCAGCCCATTTTTACTATCTAGCGGTCCTCCGCAGCTGATTCCAATTGCTTTTAATTCATACCCGAAATGCTCAGACATTAATTTTTCTAATTCAATAATTATTTGGTTGAGTGCATTTTCCGGTGTATCCGGCGTTGGAAAACTTTGTTTTGCAATTAACTGAATGCCTTCCTCAGCTTCCACGCCTAATACAACGGCGCATTTAGTACCACCGATATCTAATCCTGCAAGAACTGGAATCATTCAAAAAATGCCTCCTCTAGCAATAGGCAAAGAGTGTGATAAATCGGAAGATGCCTTTCCTGGATATCCGGTGTTGAGTCAAATGGAACCGAAATTGTTACATCACATAAGGTTTTTAAAGTTCCACCACTTTTACCAGTGAATCCGATCGTCCCTAATCCCAGTGCCCTGGCAACTTTTAATGCATGATTGATATTTTTGGAATTGCCTGATGTGCTAAACCCAATAACCACATCACCCGCTTTTCCATAGCCATATACTTGTTGGGCAAAAACCATATCTGGGGCAACATCATTGGCAAATGCAGTCATAAGTGCTGAATGACTGACAAGTGAGATTGCCGGCAATGCCCCCTGCAAATTTTCACCAAGGTAGTCATCCCCGCCCGAAACTTCTTTTAATTTATCTTTCATTTCCTGTGGCAACGGACGTTTTGACATAAACCCTTTCATTAATTCGCCCACTACATGCTCGCAGTCGGATGCACTGCCGCCGTTTCCGGCCAGTAGTACCTTTCTGCCTGATTCATAGGCTTTTTTAATCATCTTAAAGGATTCCTCAATACTTGTTCGGCATTCTGCTAATTCAGGATATTTTTCAAAAAGTTTTTCCAATGTAGCATTCATGAGTATCCCTCCTTTTAATCAATAGATTTATTTTCTTTCAGGTGATCGATAGCTTTGGCAAAGAAATCGGTACTTCCAAAGCTGCCAGACTTCAAAACAAGCATTCTCTCTGGTGAATTCAAACAAATGCAAGATGGAAGACCTGGTTCGATTTCTCTCCATACAGCCAGACCCTCGATGCCAAGCATGCTGCAAACAGAAGCCGATGTTTCGCCGCCGGCTAATAACAATCGGTTCACGTTGGTTCTTTTTAACGTCTCAGCCACTACACTAGCCAGTGACTCTGATACCATCCTGGAAACCATCGTATTCGTAAAACCTAAACGATCTCCAATTTGCTTTGTATTTCTAACTGACTCAGTGGTGTTTGATGTGTGTACAAGGACGTCCTTGCCCTCATTTAAAAATGTGACAAGATTATCGACTAGTTCCTCTAAATGCGCTTCTTTTTGTTCAGAAAACAAGACGAACGATTTTAATTCAAAAACAGGCATCCCTCGCCGTTTCATTTCTTCAACCTGATCGTATGTCTGCGGCATTAAACTGCCTGCTGCACATAATACTCCTTGCTGCATCAATGGGACGCTAATCGATTGGATGTGACTTTGTCCTTTATTCATGACAATAGCTAGTTCTTCGGCAATGCCTGAAGCACCGCAGATAATTTTTTCATCCTTAATTGCTTCTGCGATTATCTGTAAAGATGTTTGATCTTTGACATCCACAATAAGGTATTGGCATTTTGAACGCATTTGATTAATTTCCCGTTTTAGCTTATCACTGCCCTGTTCGACGACCCCATGGTCAACAAGGGCAACTTTTCTGTTCGTTTGCGCTTGAAGAATTTCAACCAAATCCGACTGAAGCATGGGATGTACGGGATCATTTCGAAACTCGGAATCTGCCAATTTTCTGCCATGTACATAGTGCTGTCCATGCAATGTTGTTCTTCCGTTTTTAGGAAAGCCGAGTACAACGACCGCAAAGTCACTTTCAAGTGCATCGAGCATTGCATCAAATTCAGCACCTATATTTCCTCTAAAGACCGAACATGTTTTATTGAAGAACTGTTTACAGCCTAATGATTGCAAACTTTTTGTACTTGCGAAAACCTTCTTATAGGCTTGTTCTTTAGAATCGAGCCGGGAGTTGGTATCAATGATCAATATTTCTGGGAACGTTCCCAATTTTTCATACAAAAATGGATAGGGATATACAAATGACTGCCAATCAGCCTTTGCAAACATGATGCCGATATCATTTGCACCCGTTATGTCATCAGCGATAATCCCGATCAATCCTCCCACCTCCTCCGCGGTTTATATCCAGATTCATGAAGAAAACTTTGTATCACATCACCAGAAAGCCCTTGAAGACTTACATTTGACATTCGCGAGATAAATAGCATTTTACAAGCCATCTCCAATGTTTGAAGTGCCATTTTCACTTCCTTTAAGGATGTATCATAAACAAGAACGCCATGATTTTCTAATAATAGGATATTTGCTTTTTTTGCCTTTTCTCTAACAAGTTCTCCCAGTTTCATTGAACCGGGATGTGCATAAGCAATTTTTTCAATTCTTTCCAAATAATACACACCTTCAACAAACCAGGCTGATGGAATATCTATTTTCGAAGAGGCAACAAGCGTACTATATAATGGTGATGAATGTAATACAGCCCCAATTTCAGGACGGGTTTCATAGATTGCTTGATGCATCGGGATTTCTTTTGACGGTTTTCTTCCATTATTTAAACTCGTTTTTGTGTCAAAAGGGAATTCAGCAAAATCCTCTATATCCAAATTTCCTAAATACGTTCCACTCGCTGTAATTAGAAAAGAATGATCATTTTTCCTCGCACTGATATTTCCAGAGTTTCCCCAAGCAAGATTGTTTTGCATCATATATTTTCCTGTATCTTGTAATTCCCTTTTTAATTGTAGATTCATATCCAGGCTAACCATTTTATTCATCCCATTCAATCAAATTTGTTTCCCTAATCTGCTTGGCAGGATCTTTAGGGATACGGAAGGTTTTAATTTCTGATGGCTTAAAGGATGCCTTGAAAGAACGATTAAATTTCGGTAATGTAATTTCAACTTCTGTTGCCAATTTATTCGTTTCAAACAGGCGAATAATTATATCCTCATTACCCTCCGCTTTTTTGATTGCACTAACGAGCACATTGTTTTCACTTACCCCCACATAAGAGTCCGTTTGGGGCAATATCCCTTTATGGAAAGTTTCAATGATTGAAATCGGTTTACAGTTTAATTCTGCTGCTCTTTTAGGTATTTCCGCAGCTTCCCAGCTTCCTTCATGTGGAAACAAAGAGTACTCAAAGCGCTGCAAACCTTGGTCAATAAATGTATATTCCTTATCCTCCTCTGGAACAAGCGGGTCATGATGTGCATAAATAGGGCTCCGTAAAACGGTTATGCTCAGCTCCTTATTGTGTATGCTGTAGCTATATTTCGCGTCATTCAGCAGGCTTAATCCATATACACCTTCATGGTTTGGCCTGACTCCTGTCACATCCACCCAGGTTTGACCTGGTTCTTCCTCACCATTATGCTCACGCTCAATGGTTCCATATGGAATCTCATACGTTTGTTTTCTATAAATGGCATTTATCGGGAAAACAAGTTTGAGCATCTTAAACTTTTCACGCCAATCAACCGTAACCTTCACATCTATTTGGTCCTTTTCCTGATACATCGTGAAGTCTTGAATCAAAATGGAACGACCGTATTCACTCTTCACCCGAATAACGGATTTTACTGGTCCGTGTTCAGCAAGATAGATTTTTGTTGCTTTGAAATCCCCTGCTATTTCATTAAAATGAAGTGTGTCATGGCTCCAGGTATCTGTTTTGTCATTTATAACTATCGGTTTTGCTGCTGGTCCTGAAAAGACTTCATGCCCGACACGCAGATCGTAAAGGCTTGTGATCCAGCCAGTTTCCGCGTCAAACTCCAGCCTATACCGGCCATTTTCCATGGTAAGCTGATTCGCTTTCAATGGTTCGAAAGCCGATTCAACACAATTTAATTCGGTGTAAAGCTTATAAACCCGGTACCCCATTGCAGGCAAATCCGCCAAAAAGTTTAACCGATATCGTCCACCTGCTGTTGCTTGGGATTGGACCGTTTGAAATGGCACAGCATTTCCCTGATCATCAACCAATTCAGAGCCAGGCTTTAATCCGCCAATCTCAATTTCGACATTCACCTTACTCTCCCATGCATGCGGATTAAAGACAACAATCGGTTTCATTCGTTCATCCTGTTCAATATCTATTTTCCATGAAATCGACTGAATGGCATTATTCAAGGCCCGATCAGCAATTGAGAGTGTCTCTCCGTATAAATTCCGTGCGTCTTCATAGGCGGATTCTATACTCGTTCCCGCTAAAATATCATGAAACTGATTAAATAAAACATTCTTCCAGGCACGATTCAATTCAACTGGATAAGGTTGTCCTGTCAGCCAATAAGCAAGAGCTGAATATTTTTCGGCTGTAATTAGCATATTCTCTGACTTGCGATTGTATTGCTTTACACCGGAATGCGCTGCATAACAGCCGCTGGCATGGTGCTGCAAATCATCGTGAACCACGGGTAAATCCTTGGTATCTATCATTTTCTCAAAATACATATCTGGTGTTGAAAAAACAAGATGTGGAAGATTTTCATCCTGATTTAATCTCTGAATACTTTCGATATTTTCCTTCGTTGGTCCACCGCCATGGTTCCCTACTCCATAAAAAATCATCAGGTCTTGGATGTTTCCTTTAAACTCGTTTTTACATCTTTTTATATATCTTTCGAGGTCTTTACCCCAGGAATTATATTCATACATAATTCTGAAGGCCAAAACACGCGATCCATCATCAGATTCCCACCAGAAAAGTTTACTTGGCAGCCCTTTTTCATTTGGTGCCGGCCGCATAAAAACATAAGAGTCCATTCCGCTTTTCTTTAATATTTGCGGAAGCATCCCATTATGCCCGAAGCTATCGACATTGTAGCCGACCTTTGCTGTTACTCCAAACTTTTCTTGAAAATAACGCTGGCCGTAAAGACCCTGCCTTACAAATGATTCACCGCTTGGGATATTGCAATCAGGCTGGATCCACCATCCGCCAACAATCCTCCATTTGCCCTCTTCTACCCTTTTTTGAATTTCTGCAAACATCTCCGGATCATTCTCTTCTACCCACTCATACATAGCGGCAGAACTTGAGGTAAAAATAAAATCGTCATATTCTTTCATCCGGTCCAATGCTGATCGGAAAGTTGCTTTTGTTTCTTGAAACCCCTCTTGCCATTGCCAAAGCCAAACCGGATCTAAATGAGCATTACCGATCATATGGAAAGTTTTATCCTTCATTTCCTAAAGCCCTCCGTCTCATCTCGTTGATTATTTATTGAATTGACCCGCTTTATTTTCACTTAATAAAAATTTGGAGATTTTTCCTTTTACTGTTTCTTCCACTGCGTTTTGACCAGCTATTAATCTGTCTTCAGGTAATTGGTTACATTCCATATTTGTCATTCTTTCTTCACGACCGATTGCATTTAAAAAAGAAAGTTCCAAGTCTGTAGCGATATTCACTTTACTTACGCCGCCATTTGGCAATTGAAATGCCTTTTGAACCATTTCGCTCGGTACACCAGACCCACCGTGAAGGACTAAATGAACAGGAGTTAATTCACGAATTGCAGCTAAACGCTCATAATCAACCTTTGGTTCACGAACCATGTACACACCATGAGCTGTACCGCAGGATACTGCTAGTGCATCGACACCCGTCTGCTTTACAAATTCTGCTGCTTCAATAGGGTCTGTATATAATTCTTCATCGTTATCTGTCTCAATAAAATCAGTCGTACCGATCATTCCGAGTTCCGCTTCAACAGAAACCCCTTTTGCATGTGCATATTCCACAACATCTTTTGTGATTTTCACATTTTCTGAGAATGGTTTTTCAGAGGCATCAATCATAACGGAAGTGAAACCAGCCTCAATGGCATCCTCTATGATTTTTAAATCCTTCGTATGATCGAGGTGTAAAACAACCGGCACCGTAATAGCCAATTTTTCAAGCTGTGCATAAAACTCATTGGCGAATTCAAATGGAGTAATCCCATAGCGCTCCAATTCCTTTTGTGAAATTTGAACAATAAGCGGGGAAGCAGTCTTTTGGCCAGCCTTCAATACTGGGGCAATCATGGCTGTATATCTTGGTGAAAATGATCCTGTTGCATATTGAAATTTTTCCGCAACCGCCAGTGCTTCTGTTAATGAAATGACATTAGTCGGTTTTAATTGATTCATTCTAATCATCCTTTTTATTTTATTGTTGCAGTGTGCGTTTTACTGTCTCCATTCCCAATTCCGGACTCGTTACAAAGTGTCTTTGCTCTTCTTGTGTAAACGTTGAAACGACTCGCGCCATTGAAGCCTGAGCAAGAACAACGATGTCAACCCTTTTAGCCAATTCTTTTAAGGCAGCCGACAAATCAGCATCATGACCTTCTTTATCATTTACAAGTAATTTTTTGTATGCAGAAGCGATCAAAATGGGTTCAAACTCCACATTTTTCATTTTTCTCTCAGCTTTTTGCTTAAGGAGTTCCAGAGTAGGCTTTAAAGTTGTCTCTAATGTCGCAGCAACTCCAATTTTCTCCGCCATGTCAACTGCAAATTCAGCCATAGCCTCATCAATGCGGACGATTGGAGTTGATACTTTTGACTGAGTATTTTTAACAAGTTCACCTATAGAAGAGCAAGCATTTAAAATACAATCGGCACCAAGTTGTTCCGCAACCTTGGCGTAGCTTTCCCACCGTTCAGCTATTTCTTGAACGTTTCCACCATTGCGGCCTAATTGAGGCAGAATGGAATCATCTACTAAATTGATAATTTCGCAATCTCCAATCATTCTTGCAGCTAATTCCTTTAAAGGCTCAATTGTAACCGGTGTCGTATGAATGATTGCCAGTTTCTTTTTCATCCTTAAATTCCTCCAGATCTAAACTCATTTGCCAACGGTCAGTCCATTCCGCTGTTATGGCAGCTGTAATTTGCTGCTAAAAGACAAGGCTTCTTGTGTTGCATATAGAACAAGCCCTACACACCAAGAATGAGAGAGAGTTAGCATCATTCCCTTTGGCTGAAAGCAATTTGTATTATAAAAGCGCTCGGTAACCATACCCTTATAGGCATTGAAATCACCATCATTCCTGGCAATAAATTGCAGGAAGCACGCAATATGATCCCGCGTCCGATCCAGGTAATAGGAATCTTCAGTATATTGCCATAGGCGAAGCATCTCTGGAACACAAAACAATCCATAATTATGTAAATGCTGATTTGAAGGAGAAGCTTGATCTGCACCGCGGGAACGGAAATCATATTGTTTCAGGAAGGTATGCTCCGGGAAAGATAGATTATATGTCCAGCGGAAGGTCATTAACCAATCAGCTGCATGCTTGGCAAGGTTTAACCATTTTTCATTTTTATCATTTTCATAGAGTAATACATAGGCAACAACGGCATTGTAAGCATCTTCAGATGTCGGTGTTAAATGGACATCCTCCGGAGCACCGTAAATATATTCATCTAAAACAAATTGCTCGTAGAAATCCCCTGCTTTTTTGGCAGCCATTAGAAATGTTTCATTATTGAAATATTTACTTCCTTCCAATAATGAAGCAATCCATAAAATACCGCCTGCACCATCCCATTCTTCGACTTCGCCTGTTTCACAATGATAATAGGATCCGAAATTACCATCAGCACGTTGATGTTCAATAGCAAAGTTTAAATTTGAAAGGACTGCTTTTTCCCATTCAGGATGACTAAAACCGGATTGCTTTTCAAAGCTTAGGGCGCGGACCAAAAAAAGGGTTGCTTCAGAGATTGTTCTGGCTTGTAACCACGTATTCTTTGGATTCCAGCCTGTTCCCCAGCCTTTCCCGAGAACCCAGGATGCCCAGAACGTTCCACTTGGAGCAAGCGCTGAAGCAACATTATTGATTACATCAATTGCTGCATCAACATAATGACCAATTGCTTTGTTTCTTCCGAATGTCAGCAGCGCATAGGCATAAGGTACACCGCTGACCCAGCCAACATGCATATGAGGACGGTCACCCATTCCTTTAACATTATTATTAAACTCCCTGTCGAAGGCAGCAGTTTCTGATAGAATGCTATGTTCAGGCATATAATGCCAACGATATAATCCGTGTGCAGTAAGGTCAGAAGCTTCTTCCAGTCCCATCCATGGGTTTAATGGGTACTCCTGTTGATGAAGCTTGTACATTTCACGAACAAACGGATTATAAGAGTGTAAATCAGGTGATGCTGTATAGATTTTCAATTGCAAATGGATGGTTTCACCTGGCTTAAAAGTGTATAAAGCTATATCCTTTGGCGCTGGAATGGGTTCGCCTATAAATGTGACAGGCTCCTCTTTATAAGGAAAGTTCACCCAAATGGAAGATTCTGATTCATTTCCGCGGAAGCCCAATCCTGTTAACCCGATTTCACTCATTTCTTCCACACAGAGTGCCCCGCACATTTCATCATTCCAGGCAAAGATGGCAGGAAGAGCAGCGCGATCTGTACGGAAAGACCAATAGTCTGATACCATCTCGTCATGGTTTCCGCCGCGGTAATCATATCTTGGATATTTTCTGGCATTATGTTCGAAGCGATTTTCTTTATAAAAAGCCCCTGGAATCATCCAGGTCGGCATTCCACTTCCAAGCAGCTCACAGTTAAATTGTAAGCCAAAAGACGCTGGAATATTTTTATGATACCTTACATCAAGATCTACTTGGATAAAGCCGCATCCGTCTTGTATATGCTTCCAATCAGAATGGACAGTAAAGAAATTTCCACTCCCCGAAATGCGATAACCGCTATCAACTTCTTTTACCTCATCGATCCTTATTTTTTCTACATCCTTATCTTCATTATAGATATCGAGCAGTGTATCGAGTTGAAGGAACGCGTTTCCACTCTTTCGTTCCGATGAAAAGACTTGAATTTCGTATTTTTTATTACTATCATTTTTTATGTTTATAAGTGTTCCCAAGCAAATCACACCTTTAGTTTGTAAAGTTCTATCAGATTATCTCTAAAAATCCGCTGTGCCAACTCTACAGCTTCTTTTTCTGATAACATTTGGTCCTGTACTTTTTCCACTAATACATCTCCCACGATTTTACGTGCAAGCTTTTGATGTGCATATGTTCCTTCAATCACATTGTAATCCCCGCCAAATCCGAAAATCTTATTTTGCGGAACCATTTCAATCATTTGATGCATAATTTGTTTACCTATTGATGGGGAAATCACATATACCCAAGTAAAATCTGCGTACACATTCGGATAATTTTTAGCGATACTCATATATTCCTGGTGGTATGGGACACCACAATGTAATAAAACAAATTTTGCATCAGGGTAAGCGGCTATTAGAGGAATTAAATCCGTTACATTCGAGTTGGTAATGATATTTCCATTCCCGGAAACGCTTGGTTCCTGGTGCCCTGTATGAATTTGAATCGGCAAATCATATTTGATGGAACATTGGATAATATGATGAATCAGATAATCTTGCAAAAGAATCGATTCTTGTTGCGATATAGGCTGGTCCAAAAAAGATGAAAGCAGGCGATTAAAACATTGTTCCGCTTCATAAAAGGTAGGCTTCGTCGACTTTAGCGACCTCCAATAGGCATGGCCCAGCTTAGTGGCGATCATTCCTTCCGTAACAAACCTATTTAATAAGGCATCTACAGCTTGAAGATAATCTTGGAAGGTATGAATCCTCTCACCGGAGTCCCGTTCAATAGCCTGAACATCCTTTAGAGTCCTCAACTTATAGGCATAGTCTAAAAACATGACTGGCCGAAAAAGTGAAAAATCGACTTTCGTTGTAAAAGCTAATGTTAAAGCTAAATCAATTCCCGACTTTTCCTGCAGCACTTTTGCATACCATTGATCATCATTTGTAGCTGACAATACTTTTTCATTTAGGGATAAAATCCCTTGAACTGACCAATCATCCATCCCATATAAATCATTTACCGCAGTTTTTAATGTTCGTGCATAGGCCGTATTTTTCGTTCTATTAAAAAAAGTTAGAAATTGCTCTGCCTTCTCTTCATCACTTAATTTTGTATTTCGGCTTAAAATACCACGTGGCATCCCTGCGGTAATCAAGTCTGAATCTAAATAATGAAGAAGACCAAAAAAATCCACTTTATTTTTTTTTCGTATTTCTACTGGGTCAATGTGTTCATGACCATCGATGATGCGAATTTTGTTAATTTCTTCATGTATGCTGCTCATTTTATTGCCCCTTCCAAAGATAAAGGATGACCTAAAAGATGACATCCCCTTAGCTGCTCCAAATCGAAATAGATCGGTATGGAGCAGCAAGAAAGTGCCCTTTGACTTAAGTCATCCTTTTTTCAAAGACAAACAAGTTAATTGACTTGAATATCTGGGAATGTGTTTTGCACTTCTGCTTTAAAGTCTTTCACTACTTGAGTGTAATCCTCATTATCCTTAACACCTTCACCAGCAATTTTCACCCATTGTGCTCGTACGTCTTCACCATATTTATCTGCTTTTTCCGCAGGAATATTTTTCACCATATCAAAGTAAGGCTTTAACACATTCTCATCACCGAACATTGGGAATTTAAATGTAGTCAGGTTATCATTAAAAACTGATTCTAATCCTGGCATATTACCAGTGGTTTTAAGGTTATATTGCTGCCAGTCTTTACTTGCAACATACTGCATGAATTTATAAGCTAAATCTTTGTTTGGAGAATTTTTATAGATTGCATGGTACGTACCGCCCATGTACCATCCTTTTGGTGTATTCGCAATACCAAATTTACTATTTGCCTTATTATTTTTGTTATCTACCATGAAGCCTCCCCATGCAGGCATTGCCGTTAAAATAACACTTCCATCATTAAGGGCATTTCCCCAGCCAGCAGAGAAGAAATCAAGCTTGGCTTCAACATTGTTATTAAACATTTCTTTTTGGGTATTATAAATTTTCTCCCAGGCAGGATCGATATTTAATTTTCCGCTTTTTACGAATGGCTGTGTATTATAAGCTTCAATGTTAAACAAATCACCGCTTGAAGAAACTAAATGAACCTTTCCATTACTTTCCTTATTAATTTTCTCGCCTAATGCAATAATTTTGTCGTAAGAATTAACCATTTGACTAATTTGGTTTGAATCATCTGTACCTAACCATTTTTTTGCATTTGTTTTGATATACCAGAACGCGCCTGGTGATGAGGTATCTGCAACAGCCTTTAACTTACCTTGTGAATCTCTTCCCAGTTCCTGTACATATGGAACATAGCCTTTTACTAAATTATCTCCACCCATACTTGAAAGGTCTTGGATAAATGGAGAATCAATAAATTTACCAATATAGCCTCTTTCCAGGTCAAACACATCTGGAACGTCTGTGCCTGATTGAAGTGCAGATAATAGTTTTGTTTGATATTGATCGCCAGGGAAAACCTTTACGTCAACTTTAATATTCGGATATTTTTTTTCAAACTGTGCAGCTAAATCTTTCACTTGACCAAAGTATGTCCAAATGACAATTTTACCACTAGACTTATTGCTTGCATTGGTTGCAGCCGAAGAAGAACTAGAAGAATTAGAACTTGAGCATCCTGAAAATAGTGCTAAAACTAAAGCGAGCGCAAATACGATAGAAAGCCATTTTTTCATAGTAGATGTACAACCCCTTTTTTGATATAATGAAGGTCTAATATTTTTTCTTATCCATTTTTTAGGTGACTAAAGACCGTCAATTCTATAACACCTTTAAAAAGATAAGTAATGCTTGCCTCAGTGAAGGATTTCCACTCCTTCACTGAATGTTTTTTATCATCCTATATGTATTTCCGGCACCACCCCCGTCAAGTCATGGTCCAAATCATCCTTTTAGTGCTCCTGCAGTAACACCACTGATGATCTTCTTGGAAACAATGGAGAAGAAAATCAAGATTGGGATAACAGAAATCATAATCCCCACATACATCGCTCCGAAGTCAGTAGAGAATTGAGACTTAACACTCGCAATCATAACCGGCAGCGGCTGCATATCATTATTAAAGATCACAATCATAGGTGTCAGGAATTCATTCCACTTACCGATAAAAGACATAATCCCTAATGTTGATAGGGCCGGCACTAGTAATGGAAGAACTAAACTATGAAAAATTCTGAGCTCACGGCACCCATCAATCCTTCCAGATTCAAGGATCTCTGTTGGAACAGTTGAATCACACATTTGTTTCATAAAAAAGATCCCAAATGCATTTGATATCGATGGAAGGATGATTGGCCAGTAGGTATTTAACATGTGCAATGCATTTACGAGCTTGAAAAAGCCGATTATTCCCAGTTGTCCAGGAATCATCATTGTTCCAAGGACGGCGAGAAAAAGAATGTTTTTCCCCTTAAAGTTATATTTCGAGAAACCATAACCTGCTAAAGCAGAGAAGTACAAATTCAAGGCAGTTGAAGTAATCGTAATAAACAAACTATTAACAAACCCCCGCCAAATTGGGACAGTGTGAATTAAACGTTCATAGTTATTGATAAATTCAGATCCTGGAATTAATAACAGTTTCCTTGCAATCTCTGAATTTGTGTGAGAGGAAGTAACTAACATGCTATAAAAGGGCATTATACATGTAAACGCAATCAAAGAAAGAAATAAATATAGGAAGGACTTCCCCGCTATTTCTATTAAGCTTTTCTTTTTTCCAGTTTTGTAATTGGTTATTGGAACAGTTTTTTCTACAATACTATGATTTACACTCATTATTAAAGGATCTCCTTTCATCCGAATCAAAGAGCCCTGATTCAATAGTAAAAGCTTGTCTATTGTTCAACTTTGTTCATACCTGAGAACTTTATGGAAATTAACGAGAATACTAAAATGATAACAAAGATTGCATAGGCGATTGCAGCTCCATAACTATAATCATAGTTTTTGAATGCTGTTTGATATAAATACATTACCATTGTCAAGGTTGAATTTTTTGGACCACTGCCAAGCATTAAAGGTGCATCGAATAATTGCAGGCCGCCAATGATAGAGGTAATGAAGGTAAACAACAATACCGGTTTTAATAACGGCAATGTAATTTTCGTTGCAATATTCCATCGTGAAGCACCATCCACTTCAGCTGCCTCAAAAAGTTCACCTGGAATGGCTTGGAGCCCGGCAATAAAAACAAGCATATTAAATCCAAAATATTGCCATATAATAACCAGCGCTACAATAATTCTCAAAAGCCACGGGCTATTAAACCAGTAAATTGGATCATGAATAAGGCCCATCCCCATCAAAAGCTTATTGACACTGCCTGTTTGCCAGTCAAACATTAAACTGAATAAAACCCCTAGCGTTACAGGTGTTACGATATTAGGAAAGTAGTAAACAGCCCGAAAGAAATTTTTTCCTTTGATAAACTTTTCATTTAGAATTAGAGCCAATGCCAATGCCAACGCCAATTGAGGGATAATCGATAATATCCAAATAATTAATGTGTTCCCTATCGACTGATAGAAAAGTGGATCATGAAGTAATCTGGTATAATTCTTTAGCCCAATAAATGCTGGGGCCGTGAAACCATCCCATTTCGTAAAACTTAAATAGAGTGAATAGATGATTGGAGTTAGCCCAAAAATTAGGAATATAATAAAAAACGGAAGTACAAAATATAGCCCATATCGGGATTTGTTGATTGAATTTTTCATAACTTCACAGCCTTTTAATCTTTTTAATGAAATCCTTAGCATCGTAACCTTCTGACTTATATTTCTATTTTCTTTCGATAGATTTTACATCAAATTTCTGCATGAATTTCGGATTATTAAATGCGGCTTTAATAGATGACGTTCATATACGAATTCTTCATTATTCTCTATCCTTTTAAACAGTTCTACCGCAGCCCGTGCTCCCATAGCTCGAAATGGCTGCTTTACGGTTGTCAATGATGGATAAACCCAAGCAGATATCGTAATATCATCAAACCCGGTTAAGGAAAGGTCTCTAGGCACACTGTACCCCTGTTCTTGGAGCGCTCTTAAAGCTCCAATGGCTGTTTCGTCATTAGAAGCAACAACCGCAGTGAAATCTCCGACAGATAATAAATGATTCATTGCTTTATAGCCATCTTCATTTGACCAATTAGTTGGAACAATCCATTCAGGGTCGACCCTAAGCTTTAATTGTTCCATCGTCTCCAAATATCCTGCCAGCCTGCATTTTGTGGCCGCAGCGTGATCTGGACCCGATATATAAGCAATTTTTTGATGACCAATCCTGTTTAAATATTTAACAAGCTCAGCAATTCCATAATAGTTATCAACATCTACTGAAATTAATTCCTCGACACCTGCCGTATCCCCAAAGATAACAACGGGAAAATCTGCATTTGCTATCTCCTGTAAATCTCGTAAATCTCTTTTCTTGAAACTGACCATGATGACTCCATCAACTTGTCCTTCAAAATAAAGGTTTTGAAAATATGATTCCAATTGGTAATTAGAAGTCATACTGTAAAACACACAATTATACCCGTTCTCTTTTGCTGTTTCTTCAATTCCTCTGAAAATCTCAGAATAAAAAAGATTCGACATAGTATCAACAACAATTCCAATTGTCCGCGTTTTACTTACTACTAATCGCCTTGCATTTTCATTACGATGATAGTTTAATTCTTTAATTGCTTTTTTAAGTGCCTCTTCTGTTTCTTTTTTTATTGGCTGTCCATTTAAATATCGAGAAACTGTACTTTTGGAGGTATTAGCCAATCTTGCGACATCTTTAATTGTAGGACTCATTTATATCCCTCCTTTCTGATTTACTATTTTTAATTTATTAGTTGGAACGTTCCCAAAACCAACTAAAATTTTTTAGGATGACCAGAGCAACTTCCAACACAAAACCGTCAAATATGCACCACTGTGATAAAGCATTAAGTGGCTTCATTCAAGGCTGTTCATGTATTGAACTGCCAAATCCCTACGGCCCCTCCATCATATGGAAGGATCGCAGGTCAATAATAATAACATAACTATTTCTGTCAAATAAATGCGGGAAATCGTTTTCATTTCCATAAAAAAAACATCTTGCTCTTTAACTGTTCCTATCATATGACTTTAAAAATAAGTTTAAGGAATGATTTTTCAAATTCCTTTTCTTCATTTGGGAACGTTCCCGTTTAAGAGCAAGCAAATCTTATCTACTTAAAATTTTAGAGGCTTATAACCATTTTGTCAACAATAATAGTAATTTTCTGATTTCAATAAAACTTTGGAATCATACCAATTATTACCTTGCCTTTTTATCCCCCGCAAGTTTATTAATTTTCACGATTGTATTGTATACATACCACATCCAAATATAACTAATGACACTCCCGCTAAAAAACAGAAATAGGGCAGGTACTTTGATTAACAGCCAATAGTCTATATAGGAGATGATAAAGATCCCAGCTGTCTTTAAAGGTGAAGCTACACTGTATAAAAAGCTATATTTTAAGTAGTCAAAAAAACGATATTGAAAATGTACAAAGACGGGAAAAAAATAGATACATGTCGTAATAAAGAAATACGCAATCAATATTATTCCTACTTTTACTACCGAACCGATAATCGATTTCCCTAAACTAAAGTAGTGAAAATCAATATATATAATCCAGCCAACTACTACCAAGATTAAACCCAAACCATTAACTTTAACAAATTCGGTTTTATATGTTTGCCAGAACGTTTTAAAAACAGGAGCATCTTCTTCTCCCAATAACCACTTGCGAATGACAGAAAACATGGCAGCTGTTGAAGGGAAGAACCCAAAAATACCTAAGCCAACGATTATAAAGACAATCCATAATAATTGAAGATAGGCAAAATGCATAACCAGTTCCGTTATCCGATAGATGAAACCACTTAATCCCTTTGACTTCATTCTTAATCATCCTTTGAACAGATAGGAAATTTTAATCTTTTATCCTTTGGTCCAGCTCTTCATCCAATATGCAAACTATGAAATACCTCTTTTAATGAATAATACAATCTTGCATAAACCCGATAAAGTTTTTCATATTTTTCATGTAACGGTTGATTTGGCAGTTCAATTTTTTCATATTGATGCAACCCCCATTGATTTGACACTTCTTCTAAATTAATAAAATCACCTATACCTGCCGCAGCCAACATCGCAGCTCCATAAGCGCCTCCGCCACGGCTTTTGCTTCCAACTACGGGCACATTAAAAATATTGGCCGCAGTCGTAACCCATAAGCTATGTTGTGCAGCTCCACCTGTTAATAGAAGGTGCTCACATTTTTGACCAGTAGTTGTTTCGACGATTTTATATGATTGATACAAGGAAAAGAGAACACCCTCTACTACTGCTCGGGCCATTTCAGACTTAGTGTGCTCATGAGTTAAACCAATAAACGCTCCCTTAGCTTTTTCATCCATAAAAGGTGACCGCTCACCAAATAGATATGGCAGAAAAAGCAAATTTTTTGCTCCTGGGCTTGCCTCACTCGCCAGGTCCAGTAATTCTTTGATACCGATACTGGCATTAAAAATAGATTCATTCAACCATTTAAATGACATTCCTGCAGATAATGTGGCACCCATCAATACCCATTTGCCAGGGTCAGCATGCGCCAATGTATGAAGTGTCCCATTCTTTTCAACTGAAAGTTGTTCCGAACTCACAAATAATTGTCCACTTGTTCCAATCGTACAAAGCCAGTTTTTTGAATCAATAATTCCATTACCAAGAGCCTGCGCCTGGGCATCTCCACACCCGCATATCACCGGAATTCCTTCTAAAAAACCAAAAGTTTCGGACGCTTTTTTGGTAACAGAGCCAATCAATGCTTTAGACGGTTTAATCGCTGGCAGCTTTGATGGGTCCAAATGAAATTTGTTGATTATTTTTTCAGACCATTCTAAGGTCTCCAATTCCATTAGCAAAGTAGCCGAGGCGTCGCTAAAATCCGTTTCAAACGAATCTGTCAACTTCATCCGGATAAAGTCCTTTGGTAGCAGAAATTTGTCCGTTAATTTATAAAGCTCAGGTTGATGTTTCTTAAACCACATAATTTTCCCAAGTGTAAAACTAATATTCGGCCGATTCCCCGTAATGGAAACCCATTCCTCATTGGTTAATCCGGATTGGATAGCCGCTAATTCCTCTTCATTCCTGCGATCGGACCAAATAATTGCCGGATACAATGCGTTTCCATTTTTATCGACAGGAACAATGCCATGCATTTGTCCGGTTACAGAAATAGCGTTTATTTCTTGGTGAATTTGTGAATTCGCTTTTTTCAAATCTGCTATCGCTTCGACTAAAGCGGTCTGCCAATGATCCGGATTCTGTTCAACCCATCCATTATAAGGGGATTGTATACTATAGGACTTTGTTGAGCTGGCGATAATATCTCCCCATTGACCCACTACTGCCACTTTTAGTGAAGAAGTACCTAAATCAATTCCCAAGTAATGCTTCATACCGTCACCTTACTATTTTCCAAATCTTCAATTAAATTGGTTTCATAAATTTGCTTTTCAGGATTTTTTGGAATGCATAATGTTTTGATTTCAGAAGGACCAAAGTGTAATTCCATTGATCTTCCCCAGTTTTCCAATACCACATTCACAGTCGTTTCTTCATTATTTACTTCATATAGACGAATTATTAAATCCTCATGATTCTCAGCCTTTTTTAATGCAGAAAGGATTATGTTAGACCGGTCAATTGAAATAAATGAATCCTCTTGCGGTAAAGAACCTTTATGATATGTTTCCACGATCCACTGAGGCTTTTGATTCAGTTCCATGGCATGCTTAACTGTTTCAGCTTCTTCCAAACTATTTTCATGGGGCAGCAATTGATAGATAAAGCTTTGAATGCCATGGTCAATAATCGGGTAATCTTCCTCCATATCAGGAATAAACGGTGCATGGTGTGCATAAATCGGACTTCTTAAAACCGTTAAATTGATTGTATGTCCATTTACATCGACACCATATTTTCCATCATTAAGTATGCTTAGGCCGTAAATTTCTTTCTTTTCTTTGTTAATTGTTCCCGTTACATCAATCCAATTCTGCATCGGCTCCTCATCACCATTCGCTTCTCGGGAAATATGCCCAAATGGAATTTCATAAGTTGTGTGCCGCTGATTAAAGGCTACTGGGAACTTTATCTTTAATGTTTGATAGCTTTCCTGCCAGTTGACTTTCACTTTTACTTCAATCTTATTCAGTTGTTTATACATGATAAAGTCCTGAACAATTGTGGAGGCTCGGAACCTGGAAATCACTCGAATAACTCCTCGGACTGGTCCCTCCTCCAATTTCTTTATACGAATCGGCTTAAATTCACCTGCAATTTCATTAAATCGATGCTTCCCATGTCCCCATGTATCTGAAAGATCATTCATGACATAAGGGATCGCTGCACTGTCCTTAAACACTTCAATTTGCTTATCTTTGTCAAATAAGCTGCCAATTCCGCCTGTATCTTTATCAATCACAAGCTTGAATCGATCGTTTTCCATTTCATAATCTTTAACCTTCACTGTTTCAAACTCTTTTTCAGATTTGACGGCACGAAGCTTATACGTGCTATATCCTAGGGGCGGAAGATCTGCCAAAAACGCCACTCTTTTCCGATTCGGAATTTTGGCAATTGAATCAACAATTTGATATGGTACTTCATTCCCATTCACATCTTCAATAATGAACGTTTCCGGCAATAAATAATTAACAAACAATCCATATTCAAATTCTACTACCACCTTCGTCCGCCATGAATGTGGATTAAAAATGACGATTGGCTTCATGTCCTTTTCTTCTGCAATATCGATATTCCAGCTTATCGATTGCAAGGCGTAATTCAAGTTACGGGAGCCAATACTAATCGATTCCCCAAATAAATCCCTGGCATCAACATAAGCCGCTTCAATACTTGTACCTGCTAAAATGTCATGAAACTGGTTAAATAAAATATCCTTCCATGCCTGATTCATATCCTCAGGATATGGTTGTCCTGTTGTCCGATTCGCAATAGAAGAAAACTTTTCAGCCATTAACAGGAGATTTTCAGAATATCTATTTAACTTTTTCACCTCTGAAAGAACAGAATAACAGCCAACCGCATGATGCTGAAGGTCATCATGGACAACCGGAAGCTGATCCTTAAAACTCTCTACATGTTCGAAAAAGTCATTCGGGGAACTAAAAACAAGATTAGTATCTTCCAATGTATTCTTCAATGTTTCTATAATTTTAATATTTTCTTTTGTCGGTCCGCCGCCATGGTTACCGACGCCGTAAAAGCACATTAAGTTGTTAAATGAATGTTTAAGCTCTGATTTGCAATGCAAAATATGATTTTCCAAATGGTCGAATGTACAATATTCAAATGGAATGCGGAAGGCCTTTACTCGTGAACCATCATTGGATTCCCATAGAAATAACCGGCTGGGCATACCTTTCTCCTCAGGACCCGGACGCATAAATACATAGGAATCCATTCCGGATTTTTTCAATATTTGCGGCAGCATTCCATGATGTCCGAAGCTATCGACATTGTAGCCAACCTTTGCCGTAACCCCAAATTTCTCCATAAAGTATTTTTGCCCAAGCAGCCCTTGACGGACAAATGATTCACCGCTTGGAATATTGCAATCAGGCTGAATCCACCAGCCGCCACAAATCACCCATCGACCTTCTTGAATTCTTTCTTTGATTTCTTGAAACATTTTCGGATCATTCATTTCAATCCACTCATAATAAGCTGCCGAGCTGGATGTGAAAATAAAGCTCTCGTATTCCCTTAACCGATCAAGTGCTGAGCGAAATGTTGCCTTCACCTCTTGAAAACCTTCCTGCCACTGCCAGAGCCACACTGGATCAAGATGGGCATTTCCAATCATGAACATGTTTTTCATTAACAATTTCCCCCTGAATATTAGGAACTTTTCAAGTTTAAAAATCTTTTACCTTCTGAATTCTTTAGTCATACATCTTTTTTGCTTTACCTTTTAGTTAATGATGCATTATTTTTCTTTCCAATAAACAAAAATAATTCTATTATTAAAAAAATTCCTCCTCTCATTACAATTCTATCAGAATTTTTATAAAAGTGGGAACGTTCCCATCAAATCTTTTATAAATTTGAGCAGTTGTAAGCTGGTAATGTGGCGTGATGTAATTCATGATGCTCGAATTGAATGATTATGGTGAGAATGCGAAAACCTAATCTCGATTGACGATGAATTAAAAGCGAATTAAAACACAATAAATCGAAGCAAAATCAATTTAAGAGCTAGCGTTAGGCCATGAATCCACAATTTGGATTTAATTTGCTGCCGAGAAGATGGCAGGACGATTTTAACAAGTTTAATTTAGAACTCAACCAATTCTTTCATTTTTTCTACAATTATTCCCACATGGAAATAACTCATATCATACCTCTAGGTTTGGTTGTATAATAGACTCTTACCCCATTGTTATTTTATTAAGATGGGGCAGACTTCAATTTTCACAAAAAATAATTTCAATATAGAAAAAGCAGTCAAAACCTAGTAAGATATCCTCATGTGACATTAGATAAAGGGGTTAAAAAAATGAGCGTATTAAACGTACAAAATTTAAGCCACGGTTTCGGTGATCGTGCGATTTTTAATAATGTATCTTTTCGCCTTTTAAAGGGAGAGCACGTTGGACTAGTTGGAGCAAATGGTGAGGGTAAGTCTACTTTCATGAATATTGTTACTGGGAAGTTGCAACCCGACGAGGGGAAAGTGGAGTGGTCACGAAAAGTTCGTGTTGGTTATTTAGATCAGCATGCTGTACTTCAAAAAGGTTCTACGATGCGGGAAGCTTTGAGTACTGCTTTTCAATATCTTTTTGATACTGAATCAGAGATCAATGAGCTTTATGCAAAAATGGGTGATGAAGGCGCTGATATCGATGCATTACTTGCAGAAGTTGGAGAACTACAAGAAACTTTAGATAGTAATGACTTCTATCGAATTAATTCAAAAGTTGAGGAAGTTGCTCGTGGTCTAGGATTAGACGATGTCGGGCTCGATCGAGATGTAGATGATCTTAGCGGTGGACAGCGTACGAAAGTTTTGCTAGCTAAGCTTTTGCTAGAAAAGCCTGAAATCCTATTACTAGACGAACCTACGAACTATCTGGATGAACAGCATATCGAATGGTTGAAGCGCTATTTACAGGAATATGAGAATGCATTTATCTTGATTTCACATGATATTCCATTCTTGAACAATGTTGTTAACTTGATCTATCACATGGAAAACCAAGAGTTGAATCGCTATGTTGGTGACTATGATAACTTCTTAAAAATATATGAAATGAAGAAGCAGCAGCTAGAGTCTGCTTACAAGCGTCAACAACAAGAAATTGCTGATTTGAAAGATTTCGTTGCTCGTAACAAGGCAAGTGTTGCGACACGTAATATGGCGATGTCTCGTCAGAAGAAGCTTGACAAAATGGAAATTATTGAATTGGGGAAAGAGAAGCCAAAACCAGAGTTTAATTTCAAAGAAGCTCGTGCAGCTAGTCGTTGGATTTTCACGACTGAAGATCTTGTTATTGGTTACAATGAACCACTTTCTCGCCCTCTGAATTTGAAAATGGAACGCGGACAAAAAATTGCATTTGTGGGTGCAAACGGTATTGGTAAGTCTACTCTTTTAAAAAGTATTCTTGGGTTGATTAATCCCATTTCAGGTAAAGTGGAACGTGGTGAGTATCAACACATCGGTTACTTCGAGCAGGAAGTTAAACAGTCCAACTACAACACTTGTATTGAAGAGATTTGGAGCGAATTCCCAAGTATGAATCAAGCTGAAGTCCGTGCTGCTCTTGCAAAATGCGGATTAACGACGAAACATATTGAAAGTAAAATCGAAGTCCTCTCTGGTGGCGAAAAAGCCAAAGTTCGATTGTGTAAAATATTAAACACAGAAACGAATTTATTAATTCTAGACGAACCTACCAATCACTTGGATGTGGATGCAAAAGAAGAATTGAAGCGTGCTTTAAAGGCATATCGCGGAAGTATTTTGATGGTATCCCACGAACCTGATTTCTATCGTGAAATTGCGACCGATATTTGGAATTGTGAGGATTGGACTACGAAAGTGTTTTAAATAAAGATTAAGGGGTACCCAATGAAATTAAATTTCACTTGGGTACTCCTTTTTTTAATCCATCCAAAATTTTAATAAAAATATCCTTAAAGGTAGAATGAGCTTTTATTTATTTCAATATTAGTTTGGCAACAGCTTCTACATGACCAGAGTGTATGTGGCAACACATGTGGTGCTGGTAGTTTTCATACATAATTCACCATCACGAGTGTTAATTTCTTCTCCTTTACAAGACTTTGTTTTTCTTTTAAACTAAGGAAGGAAAAACTTTATTCAACGAGAAGAGGTGTTCCTTATAAATTCGGATTTGAAAAAGCTGTTCCTTCTTCAATCGGTTTTTTTAAGCATAACCGGGTACAGTACAATTTTTATCAGTTATTATTTCTGGAAAAACAGCACTACACTGGGGCCACTGATTGCCTTTAATGGCTTAAGCTATTTTTTATCATGTTTTGCCTATACAATTGGAACATATTATCTGTTCAAAAATAAATTAAAAACAAGTTATTACTTAAGTGCTGTTTCAGCCATCATACTTTTTATTATTCTTCTTCTAAGTTCACACTTTAGTCATATTGTTCTTCTTATTCTTTCAGCAACTTGTTTTGGCTGCGTTTTTGGTTTCTTTTATTCTTCTTCCAATTACGCGTTAAGTGTTCTATCAACTCGATCTGAACTCAATACATTTAATTCGCGTATTGGCTATGTAAAAAATATTTTAATGATTGTACTACCACTCATTAATTCTTTTTTAATCTATTATTTTAGTTTTATGGTGTCATTTTGTTTAATGCTTTTGATATCGATTTTGTATTTTGTTGCGGTCACCAGGCTTCCCTCCATTGAAGCTGAGTTTAAATCAAACTTCCTCCGGGATTATAGGACTGTAAAAGTATCAAACCAAATGGTCCCATTTGGGATCATTACAGCAGGTGTTTTGGAGTGTATGGCGTGTCTTCAAGTCATTTTAATGGTGGTTTTATCCAAAAATGCGCTTTATGTATCGTATTTAAACGTGCTAAATATTGTGGGTTTAACCATTGGCATTGTGTATATATCAAGATTAAAAAAATTGAAAATGGAAACACAGTTTGTGATTTATACCTTAATCAGTATGGCATTCATTTTACTAACCTGTTTGGGACAGTTAAAGCCACTTTATTTTGTAGCAATGGTCGGACTTGTTATTTCAGTCTACGTGTACGGTTACACAATGGACAATACCTTTTTTAGATATTTAAATGGCATGAAAAAAGAAGATCAAATCGTGATTCTTTTGAAACGTGAATACTTAATCACACTTGGTCGTTCGCTAATATATCTAGTATTGTACCTGTTTGTTCAGTCGATTCATTCGCCTTACCTTCCTTATTTGGCGCTTGGAATGATGCTTGTTATGGTTTATTCACTTATTAGATTCCGAAGATTTGATCATGAAAATGAACGGCAACAGCAACGCGTTGCGTAAGAATTCGGATTGGGAAGATAAAATCACTATTCGAAATGAGAAGTATCCTAATTACATTGACCATAAAAAAAGCAGGAACCAAAACTGGATCCTGCTTTTTTTAACACTCAGCTCACAGGAGCAACTATGATGTAAATATCTTTTACACACTATTTTAAAATTAGCTCCGACATACACTCCACATGTGCCGTCTGCGGAAACATATCCACCGGCTGGATATACTTCACTTCATATTTAGAACTCAAAGTTTGAAGATCCTTCGAAAGTGTGGAGGGATTACATGAGACATAGATAAGTTTTTTTGCCTCTACCTGCAAAATGGTTTGGATCAGCTGGCTGTCGAGACCTGTTCTTGGTGGGTCAACGACAATGATGTCCGGCTTCCAGCCTTTTTTGACCCATTTTGGAAGCACCTCTTCGGCTTTGCCAGGGACATATTTTGTATTGGTAAACCCATGTCGTTTTGCATTTTTCTTTGCATCCTCGATGGATTCAGGAATGATATCCATCCCGCGGATTTCTGCTGCTTGGTCAGCCAACCATAATCCAATTGTCCCGACACCACAATAGGCATCGACCACTTTTTCTGTACCAGTAAGGCCAGCTGCTTTCTTCACTTCATTATAAAGCTTTACCGTTTGAGTCGGATTCAGTTGGAAAAAGGTTCTTGCCGATAATTCAAACTGAAGATCCCCTAATGTTTCTTGGATAAATTCTTCACCCGCTAATGCTTGTGTTTCCTCCCCAAATATAAGCGAGGTTTTTTGCCCGTTTATATTTTGAACGATGGATTTGATGGCAGGCAGCCTTTTTTGAATTTCATTTATGATTAGGTCTTGTTTCGGCAGCTCTTTTTGGGCTGTAACCAATACGACCTGCAATTCTCCTGTTTGCACGCCGACACGGGTGACAATGGTGCGGACGATTCCTTTTCTTGATTTTTCATTATAAACCGGTATTTTTAACTCTTCTAAGATTCGTTTAACTAGTGAGGTTGCTTCATTTGTTTGCGAGTGTTGAACGGCACATTGATCAATGTCAATTAACTGATGGGAATCTAATCCATATAATCCAGCCAGGACCTTACCATCTTTTTGCCCGACTTGAAAGCTGCTTTTATTGCGGTAGCCCCAAGGGTCTTCCATTCCGATCGTTTCGCGGATATCAAGCTTGTCGAGAGAAAGCTTTGTGTGGCGTTCAAGGGATTGAATCACAATATCGCGTTTTTCCTTCAGCTGCTGGTCATACTGCAGATGCTGGAGCTGGCAGCCACCGCATTGGTCATACACCGGGCAAAGCGGCAGAACTCGGTGAGGAGACTTGATGCGAATCTTTTTAATCCTGGCTTCGGCAAATTTGGGGTGGACTTTAGTCGTTTCGACCACCACTTCCTCTCCTGGAAGAGCGCCGGGAACAAAGACTACTTGTTTTTTAAAATAGCCGACTCCCTCGCCATTGATGCCAAGTCTTTTAATTGTTAGCGGAAAGGTTTGATTCAATTGTATTTTCACGGTTTGTTCTGTTTTCATAGGTTTCACTCCAAATATGCTCAGCGCCTGGCCGGTTTTCTTCATCCCCGTATTATAGCATGTTTTTCATTCCCTTACCGCCCAGTGGTATGATGTTTATCGCTTCGATCGCTGCAATGAGCGGTTTTGCCAGTGCAATTATTTCTTTTGAGCTTTCTAAAGCAAGCGACTTTTGTTGTGCTTCCGCATTGCTCCAAACCTCAGTTACCCAAATGATTTCCGGCTCACTCTCTGAAACATTCACCACGTATATCTCACAGCCTTCTGTGTTCTCCATCGCAGCAGCCGCATTCAAGAGAATATCCACTAAAGCATCACGTTTGCCTGTTTGAGCAGTAAATTTTACATACAACCCGAATTTACTCATATTCATCCCCCTCATTTTTATAAGTGTTGACAAAATTCACAGTAGAAAACCGAATTCCTAATGAAATTCGGCTTTTTCGGAAGATTACTTTTTCAAAGGGAACTCATCAAGGCTTTTGAAATGATATCCTCTCTTCTTCAAGTCTTGAATAACTTCATCAAGGGCGTCGGCATTATCCTTTGATACCGAATGTAAGAGCATAATTGCCCCAGGATGGATCCGCTCCATAATTCTGTCATATGCATATTGTGCGCCTCTTTGCTGGTCTGTCTTCCAATCTACATAAGCATGAGACCAGAATACGCTGATATAGCCTGCTTCTTTTGCTACCTGTAACGTTCTTTCACTAAAAATGCCTCTGGGCGGGCGTAAGTATTTCATTTCTTTTTGGCCTGTTAATTCTTGCGTTTTGACTTTTACCTTTTCAAGCTCTTCGCGGATCCTTGCATCGCTTATCGTCGTCATGTCCGGATGATCCCAGGAGTGGTTTCCTATGATATGGCCTTCTTCCACCATGCGCTTGACTAGCTCGGACTGATCAACCAGGTAATGACCTGTAACAAAGAAAGTGGCTGGCACTTTTTCTTTTTTGAGGACATCCAGTATTTTTGGTGTGTAGCCATTTTCATAGCCATTATCGAATGTAAGGTATAAGGTCTTAGTCTTTGTATCACTTTTATAAAAAGCTCCATATTTTGCAAGAAGTTGATCCATATATTCGCCTGCTTGAGCGGGCTTTTCATTTGAGCCCTTTTGAATTCCCCAATGATAAGGCCGATTGGATACCGCTCCAAAGGATATAGAAGGAGCCAAAAGGAGCAATATACTTAGGATGGACAGTATTCTTTTCAAACCATGTTCCTCCTAGTTCATTTTTTATATTGTTTGCTTTATTTTGGGAAAACATGTTTGGAAGAAAAAGGGATGTTTGGTTGGTGGTAGATGCGACCTTTATTGGTACCGGTATAAGGCAGATTTAGGAAAGATAGTATATAGGCTGCTGCTCTAGGCGAAGGCAAATGGAGGAACCACCTTAATTCAGCATTTGTGATTGTGGGTTTAATAAGAAGAAAATAATCAGATATAGCTTGTATAAAGGGGTCTTTAGAAATGGTGAAGCAAGCTGGACACTCCCAATTTCTCCCCTTATATTGTATGGGAATAAATAAACATTTCGGGCATTGAACACCTGTTAAAATTTCGTTAATCTTTAATTTGTATAATTGCAATATATCACTCTGAGGCGGCGTATGTTGTTTTAATATTTGTTTTTTTATTTTTCCACATGTTTTTGGATCAATTAAGGCTTTTTTTAAAAATTTATCCTGCTCCTCAATTTTCATTAACAAATTTTCTGCTTTACATACTTTCTTTTCAGCCTCTGTATATCCGGGGATAATATGTAAGGTAGAGGAGGGATTAGTAAAACAAACAAAATAATTCAATGGAATAATAGGTAATTGGTTTTTCTCCATCCAGTATTGCAATTGCATTTTATGACGAGTGACTTGAAAGAGTGGGTTTGGATACACCTTTTTATTTCCATTAAATTCTTGAGTTAATTGATGTTTTTCTAAATATAGGTCTCCTGCATAATTTTTACTATCAATGATTTGCCCTGATTTTTCAGAATGGAGAAATGCATCAATTTGAAAATAGGATTCTTCATGGGGGAGTCTAATGTCGTGGAAAATGTGGTATTTTTTTGGGGGAAGCAAGCTTAAAAAATAATGAAGATTCTTTTCTCCACGATATCCTGACCTTAAGCTTATTAGCTTTTCTTCAACAGCTGGCAAAATGGGATGATTTTCTGATAATCTTCTTGTCAGCGCCTCATGTTTTGCCAAAATAATTGGTTTTAGTAGATCTTTTTCAAACAAGTATATCCCTCCTTTTTCTTTTAGTAATCATTTCAACGAAATTTATCGGAATTCCTGCACCTATTTTTATAAAATGAGGCAAATATTTAACAATATAAATTTTTATCAACATATTTTCTTCAGATATCAACACAGATTTGGTTTATATCAACACAGATTTTGAATATATCAACATAAATTCAGCGGATATCAACACATTTTTAAAGGATATCAACACGAATCATGCAAATATCAACAAATTTACAATTCAACATAAAAAGAGGAAACACCCATACCGGTGTCCCCCCTCAAAAAACTTATTTAAAAACCGGCTCCTTAAACTGCGCCAATTTTTCCAATGAAGATTTGTCGACATCAGCATGTAAGCTGTTACCATGTGCATCCATAGTAACAACTGCTGTGAAGCCTTCTACACGCAGGTGCCACATCGCTTCTGGAATACCAAATTGCATGAGGTCAACGCCCTCAACACCTTTAATGCAGTCCGCATAGTACTGGGCGGCACCGCCAATGGCGTTCAAGTATACGCCGCCGTGCTCTTCCAAAGCAGCTAAAGTCTTGGGACCCATTCCGCCTTTACCGATAACAGCGCGGATACCGAACTTTTTCATGATATCGCCTTGGTAAGGCTCCTCGCGGATACTGGTGGTAGGGCCGGCAGCCTTCACATGCCACTCGCCTGCTTCATCTTTAAGCATGACTGGTCCGCAGTGGTAGATTACCTGTCCATTTAGATCAACCGGAGCGTCGTGGTCGCTTAAATATTTGTGAATCGCATCGCGGCCGGTATAGATCATGCCATTGATTTGAACAACATCGCCGACCTTCAATTCGCGGATCTGCTCCTCGGTAATTGGAGCTTGTAATGTAATTACATCCGACGAACGAGTAGCAGCCGTTTCCTCTAATGCCTTTGACTCAGCAAAATCAATGAATTCTCCTTCTTGGTACATCCACTCATTAATTTCTCCGCTCACAGGGTCCACACTTACGCCTAAACGGCGGAATGCCCAGCAATTGTACGCTACGGAAACATAGAAGCTGGCAGGAATTCGGTTCATCACGCCGATTTTGCAGCCTAATAAGGTTGCTTCTCCGCCGAAGCCCATCGTTCCAATCCCCAATTTATTCGCATTTTCCAACACATATTCTTCAAGCTTGCGAAGGTCTTCATTCGGATTGACATCTTCAACAGAACGGAACAGCTGCTCTTTTGCTAAATCATAGCCTGAAGAACGATCGCCGCCGATGCCAACGCCGATGAAACCAGCGCTGCAGCCTTGACCCTGTGCTTGGTAAACGGAATGCATGATACATTTGCGAATTCCGTCTAAGTCGCGGCCGGCACGGCCAAGTCCTTCTAACTCACATGGAAGGCTGTATTGAATGTTCTTATTTTCACAACCGCCGCCCTTAAGAATGAGGCGGACATCGATGTAATCTTTTTCCCACTGATCAAATTTAATAACGGGCACGCCTGAGCCAAGATTATCTCCGCTGTTTTCACCGGTTAAGGAATCAACAGAGTTAGGACGCAATTTCCCTTCTTTGGTTGCCAAAACAACCGCATTTCGAATGGCAGCCTTAATTTCCAATTGGTTGACCCCGACTGGAGTTTTGATTTTGAATGTTGGCAGACCTGTATCCTGGCAGATTGGTGAAACTTGGTCATCTGCCATTTTGATATTGTTGGTGATTGTAGCTAAGCTCATCGCTGCACTAGTGCCGGCGTTTTCTTTTTCTTTTGCTGCCTTCACGGCGCGGCGAACATCTTTTGGAAGCTTTGTTGAAGTCTCAACAACAAGCTTGTACATGCTTTCCTCAAATTTAGCAATATTCAATTCGATTTCCCCTTTCCCTTTGCTCCCCAATAATTCATTATATATGACGGAATTAATTATACTCCTATAATCCTTAGATTTAAAGGATTTGGTTGCAATCGGTTACATGGTAGTATGCGGTAAAATAAAAAAAGAGCCTGCTTTTTACACAGGCTCGCGCTGTTCAAATTCCTTGCATTTTGATTCCATGTCATCAAGCATGGAAATTAGCCGATCGATATCCTCAAGATCCGCATCCTCGGGATCGATAGCATCGAGTACATCAAGAAACATGTTTAATCGATGTTTTAAAAAATCCACTTGTGAATTCTTGTCCAATGTCGGGCTTCCCAAATTATTCTCCCCTTTCCATTCTCGATTTTCATCCTATCGAACTATGTTCCGTTTGGCAAATAATTTGAGGATGTCAAGGGCCTGCCTCCCCTTGCCCAACAGAGAAGTTCAGCTATCTATTAAAGTTGTGGGGTCTGACCCAACGTTACGATTCTTCCGTATTAACGAGGTCGTTCAGGTGAGACAAAACCAAAGGATACATAATCCTGCACGGGAATCCATGCCCCGATCCCTTGGGATGTGACATTTTTAATGACGATAAACTTTTTACTGCCTTTAAGCATTAAATAGACTTCCCCATAGGTTACCTTGCCTTTTTCACTTACAGCAGGAGCATAGGCAAATAAATAGCCCAATCGGTTAGGTGCAATATTGTAAATATGATCATTTTTTGTGCCGCCGCCGATGACGGTTTCAAAAGCGAGCGGCAGCCGGGTTTTTTCCATTGCCGTAAGGAGCATCATTTTCTTTACTTCTTCTGCATTTGGAATCTTGGCTGTCAGCCCGCCTCTAACAATTTTCTGTGCTTCTTGAACATAATGAATTTTATAAGGAGCGTTGCCGCCGCGATTATCAAAGAAATTGGTATTAATTTTTTGATATTCCCAGTTTGGTGACGTTTCCGTTGATTCATAATTCAAAGGCCATTGTCCAAGATAAATAATCGCCCGATAGCCAATCGCAAACGGGGTGCTGTTAATACTTGTTTCATTTAACATCCGAATGAGATCCGGATTTTGAATCTTCACCTTAGAAGTTTTAATTAACTTTTTTGTTAAGTCGCTCGGCTGTAATAACGGTAAATCTTGAGTTGAATTGGGATAAGTATTTTCTTTTGAAATATTTCGGACGGATGACGGCACCTGATATTTAAATGGGGCCTTATTTACCGGGGCTTTTTCAGCGAAAGCAGATGGTAAGAAAGTCATCAATAATAGGAGCATCATTAGGACAGAAATCAATTTTTTCACTGAGTAAAACTCCTTTCAGTCTATTTCATTTTTTGTCTGCTCATAGTTTTTTCGGAGTTCTTCATTATTATCCATAGTGAAGATAATTAATGGTAAAATCGTAACAAAAAAGTAATAATCAGAACATTTACAAAATTCCATCATTGTTTTATAATAATCTTAACCTTTTAATAAAGGAGGGCAGTAATCAATCTGCTAACCAATTATCACTAAGGAGGTTGGGATTCCCGTCTTATATGAAATTCAACACTCGTGTTTCGTTACTTAATTAACATGAAGGTTGGTGATTGATGGTCCCATAAAAAAAGCGATTGATTGAACCCTAATTTACTTAATGAATTAAAATGATAACGTTTTAACATGAAAAAAGAGACTCTGGACCACCCGGTTCAGAGTCTTTCCATTTAACGGATTATAAGAGAAAAAAACCGATTCCCAAAATGACATACGCGGCGATTAGAGTCAGCCCTTCAAACCAATTCGATTCACCGTCATTCGCGATAACCACCATCAGTAAAACGGATGATACCATAGCAATCAGTTCCTGCCAGCTGAAAAGAAGCGGCATGGAGGTGGTAAAGAAAAGCGATACAATCACGAGGACGGGTGCCACAAACATCGCGACTTGAAGAGTGGACCCGATGGCAATCTCCACAGCAATGTCCATTTTATTTTTATGGGCCATCATGACGGCTGAAGCATGTTCAGCTGCGTTACCGACAATGGCGACAATGATGACACCGATAAATAGCTCTGTCCAACCGAATTGTTTTGCGACAAACTCAAATGTATGAACAAGGTGCTCCGATATATACGCGACCACCACAGTAGCAACTGCAAGAACCAATATCGACCGTCCTTTGCCCCATTCCGGTGTTTCTTCCTCATGCCCCGCTATTTCATTATCATGCTGATAAACTCCCCGATGGGTGACGAGCTTGAAAAATAAGGCGGCCAAGTAAAGAATAATGAGAATGACGGAGATCCCCACACTTAACGTGATTTTTTTCTGATCCACCATATTCATGGAAAAGACTTCGGGAATGACAAAAGCAATCATGACAGCAAACATTAATAACCCGCAATTATGCCGTGCATCGTAAATATTGAATTCCTGACGTTTATATTTTAACCCGCCGACAAAAAATGACAGGCCTGCTACCAGGAGCAGGTTGCCCAATACGGATCCGGTTAAAGAGGCCAGAACCACCCCGACTAAGCCTGCCTTCAAGGCAAACACAGAAATAATTAATTCCACTGCATTTCCGAAAGTCGCATTTAACAGCCCGCCAATCCGCGGTCCGGTTATGATGGCCAGGCTTTCTGTCGCCCTTCCCATAAAGCTTGCCAAGGCAATGATCGTTAAACAATAAATTATAAATAAAACAATACTTGACCAGTGCAACAGTGTTCCAATAATGGACAACGGCACCCCAATTACCGTTAACACCATAAAAATTTTATTTGTCACCGCATTCCCTCCATTAACTATAATTTTCCCGAAGCATTTTCTAATACACCTATATTTTGCTTGAAAATAGTTCTATTTCTCGTTACCATGATTGAGGAGTAAATAAATAATCTTTCGAATTATGTAAATTATGAGGTCTGAGTTTATGAATAAAGAAAGGTATCGTTTTTGGATTTTAGTCAGTATTGTGGCCATATCCGGTTTTTCTCAAGGGATGCTTCTCCCGCTTATTGCCGTTATTTTTGAAAAAAGCGGTGTATCTTCTTCGTTGAATGGGTTAAATGCCACTGCCCTCTATTTTGGTATATTGCTTGTGTCACCCTTTATGGAGATGCCACTTCGCAAATATGGCTACAAGCCTGTTATTATGGCCGGGGGAGGAATTGTGGTTGCAGCACTTGCATTATTCCCATTATGGCAATCGTTTTGGTTCTGGTTTGGCTTGCGCCTTCTAATCGGCATTGGCGATCACTCTCTCCATTTTGCCACCCAGACGTGGATTACCTCTTCATCTCCCACTAACAAAAGGGGAAGAAATGTTTCACTGTACGGTCTGTTTTTTGGAATCGGCTTTGCCTCAGGTCCTTTGATGACACCGTTGGTGAATGTAAACCAAGCGCTGCCGTTTATTGTTTCCTCCAGCTTATGTCTATTTGGCTGGCTCTTCTTATTCATCTTGAAAAATGAATATCCGGAACAAGAGGTAGAAATGAATTCCTTTTTACACACTATAAAAAGGTTCAAAATAGCATTAAAGTATGGATGGGTCGCTTTTTTACCCCCATTTTGCTATGGATTCCTTGAGTCGTCTTTAAATGGCAGCTTTCCTATCTATGCCTTACGAACAAATATTGATGTAAATAGTGTTTCTCTCGTATTAACCGCCTTTGCTATCGGCAGTATTTTGACACAACTCCCTTTAGGGATGTTAAGTGATTTATATGGCAGAAAAAATATTTTAATAACTGTTTTGTTCCTTGGATTTTTAAGCTTTACAGCAGCCATTTTTTTAGAACAATCGTTTATTGGTCTCTTTTTATCCTTCTTAATCGCAGGAATGGTAGTCGGCTCAACCTTTTCGCTTGGTATTAGTTTTATGAGTGACCTCGTTCCGAAAAACCTTTTACCGACGGGAAATTTACTATGCGGTATCTTTTTTAGCTTAGGCAGTTTATGCGGACCGATGATCGGCGGCTTGTTTATTCAATTTTTCCAACAGGTGAGCTTCTTCTATATTATTAGTACGATGCTCCTGGTTGTTTCCTTCATCATTTTTGTTTTTGGAAAAAGTGCCTTACCTCTGCTTAACGGGCAAAACAACTAAGTTTTCACATTAATTTATGGAGCATTTTCATATCTTACACATAAAATATATGGTAAAATAAAACCAAATCAAGATTTGCATATTATTCAATAAAGCATGCTGTCATCGCCTGATGACAGCTTTCGTATTTTTAGGGGTAATGATTTTGATTCTAATTCTCAATTAAAAATGTTGGAGGGGATGAAATGAGCTCTGAAGCAAAGTCAATGACAATTGACTTACAAAAACCAAGCCTTCTGGAGAAAATAAAGCCTCATTTCGAATTAGTGGCAGCTGCTATTAGCGGAGTTTTGATAGCTGCAGGATGGCTTTTCGATCGATCAGATCATCGGGTCGAATCGATCATCGCTTATCTCTTTGCATTTGTTATCGGTGGATATGCAAAAGCAAAGGAAGGCATAGAGGAAACATATGAAAATAAAGAACTGAATGTAGAAATGCTGATGATTTTTGCGGCTGTCGGATCAGCCATTATTGGTTATTGGACAGAAGGCGCTGTATTAATTTTCATTTTTGCCGTTAGTGGTGCATTGGAAACTTATACAATGAACAAAAGTCATAAGGAGATTTCCTCCTTAATGAAGCTGCAGCCGGAGGAGGCCCTGCTCATCATTGCGGGAACCGAAAGAAAAGTCCCTGTTTCCGAGCTGCAGGTTAGCCAACATATTCTTGTGAAGCCCGGGGAACGGGTGCCTGCTGACGGAATTATTGTCAAGGGACAAACCAATATTGACGAAGCCGCGATCACCGGAGAATCACTGCCTGTATCAAAGGGAGAGCGTGAAGAAGTTTTTGCCGGCACCGTAAACATGACAGGTTCCATTACCGTGGAGGTTACAAAAGCAAGCAAGGATACCCTTTTTCAAAAAATCATCCAGCTCGTTCAATCAGCTCAGAGTGAAAAATCGCCATCTCAGCTTTTTATTGAACAGTTTGAAGGTACTTATGTAAAGGTTGTCCTTATTGTAGTCTTATTCATGTTCTTCCTGCCACACTTCCTGCTCGGCTGGAGCTGGCATGAATCCTTCTACCGTGCCATGATTTTATTAGTGGTTGCTTCACCATGTGCACTCGTCGCTTCCATTATGCCTGCCACTTTATCAGCGATTTCCAACGGAGCGAGGCATGGGATTCTCGTAAAAGGCGGTGTCCACCTTGAAAATTTAAGCAGTCTGGAAGCCATAGCTTTTGATAAAACAGGAACGCTTACGAAGGGGAAACCTGAGGTAACGGAGATCATTGTCAATGAAGAACTTGATAGGGATATACTTCTTTGGAAAGTTGCCTCCATTGAAAATCATTCCAATCATCCTCTTGCACAGGCCATTGTTCAATATGCAAAGAAGCTGATTCATCAAGACCTCGTTCATCCTGATACATTTGAGGATTTACCTGGCTGGGGAATTAGGGCTGAAATGAACGGTGAGCTGTGGAAAATTGGGAAAGCGGACTTTGTCGGGAAAGAACGGACCGAGATGTTTGCAGGTGGAAAATCAACTAAATTAGCTGACCAAGGGAATACATTAGTTTTTGTGGAGATCGATGGTGCACTTTCTGCCATGATCGCCTTAAAGGATGTTGTCAGGGATGAGACAAAAATGGCGATTGATGATTTAAAGAGGAAAGGCATCTATACGGTTATGCTAACCGGAGACAGCACTAACACTGCCCGCGCCATAGCTTCTGAAAGCCATGTCGATCACTATTTTGCCGAGTGCTTGCCGGAGGAAAAAGTCGATCAGGTGAAACAATTAAAGACGAAATTTAAAACGGTAGCGATGGTTGGAGACGGGATTAATGATGCTCCTGCATTAGCCATCGCAAATGTTGGGATTGCGATGGGTGAAGGTACGGATGTTGCCCTAGAGACAGCCGATATCGTGTTAATGAAAAATGACCTGCCGCGGATTGCCGAGGCTGTTCGCCTTTCACAACGAATGAATAAAATTATTAAACAAAACGTCATTTTCTCCATATCCGTAATCACGCTTTTGATCGCATCAAACTTTTTCCAAATTGTCGACCTTCCCTTCGGTGTCATTGGTCATGAGGGAAGCACCATTCTCGTCATATTAAATAGCCTCAGGTTATTGAAGTCATAGAAAAAAGGCTGTCCCAAAAGGGTCTGACCCCCATGTTCAATACTCAATATATAGTCGCTTTTACGATAAGTTTAGCTATATATTGACGTTGTGGGGTCTGACCCTTTTTTGTTTCGGGACAGCCTATTTCTTAATGATATCCATTCGAGCCATTTGCAGACCCGGAGGTTTTTTGTTTTGGATGATTTTTTTTCCCTTTTTGCTTCGTACCGCCGTCTTTCTTCGTTTGCTTCGTCATGGTGGAACCTCCCTTTATGTTGATATCCCCCAATCATAGTTTGGACAAATAAACTGATTTCATAAAGGAAAAGTTAGGGTGATTTAGCAATTTTTCTTCCTTTTCAAACTATAGAATGCATTGATTTCCCCGCCTATTATGATGATGAAGGCAGAAATATATAACCAGATCATTAACACAATGACCGCCCCAATACTCCCATATGTAATGGAGAAGTTACTAATTTTCCCGACATAAAGGGATAACCCCATTGAGGAGATAATCCATCCAATTGTCGCAAAGGCTGCACCAGGGAATGCAGCGCGGCAGCGTATTTTTACATTCGGTGCAATCCAATATAAAAGAGTAAAAATAAGAAATAAAATGATCGCACTTACAAGATAGCTCAAGGTGTCCCAAATCTTTATAAATTCATCTGCATAGCCCAATCTTGAAAAAACAAAGATTCCGATATCACGCCCGAACACTGGTAAAATAAGGGCAAGGATATACACAAAAATCATCCCAAACGTTAATAGAATCGCCATGCCTCTTGAAACAATATAGGAACGGCTCTCCTTAACGTTGTAGGCCTTATTTAAGGCGATAACAATAGCATTTATTCCATTCGAAGCAGACCAAATTGTACCGATAATCCCGAATGAAAGTAACCCGCCATTACGATTATTCATGATATATGTAACATTTTTCTCAATCAAATTCATGGTCTCTGCTGGGGCAATCCCCTTAATCACGCCAAGGACATCCTGATGGGGAATGGGGATATACGGCATAAGGGTAAAAACAACAATCAAGAGTGGAAACAATGAAAGAAGAAAAAAATAGGCCAGCTGAGCACTTAAGCCATTCATGTCATCTTCCTCAATACGATGCCAAAGCAATCTTAGTAATGATGATCGTACATTTCCTCCCTTTTCCATTTTCACCCCTCCATTGCAAATCACCTATTTATTCCTATTCAATATCGATTTCATCGATGAGATCGGCATCTTTATCTTTTTTAAATGCATCCTTCGTTTCCTTTAATATATCGGTTACATGCGGTGTTAATTCACGAAGTTCGTCCACTTTTTCTTGTAGATAAGAAAAATCTTCACTAACCTCCTCGACCGTTGCTTTGATTCTAAGCGCTGTATCCTTCACTTGCATGGCAGTCTCTCTCGGATTCCTCACAATGTAGGATGCTTTATTGGCCGCTTTTTGAAATTTGTCCTTCATCACGTCGCGCGTATCTTTATCGAGTAAACTGACCGCGCCTCCAGCGATGGCTCCAAAGATCATACCCTTCCAAAACTGATTTTTCCTCGTCATCTTAACCTCTCCTCCTTAATAGCACTTTATTTTTCGCGGAATATAATTTTTTCTTAAAATCATCTCATCCTTCATTTTGCGATAAGCCGTTTCTCTATGCAAGTCTGTTTGGAAATATTTATGGTTGATTGCCATTAATGTGGTTGATTACGATAGTAAAATCAAGTTTTTATTGACATATACTAGTTATAATGAAAAGATGAAATTATTAATTCTGAAAGGGTGGCCGGAATGAATCTATCGCAAAAATCTACTGAAAATGTTGAATATATGATCGAAAAAATAAAAGAAAAATTGAAGGTTTTAAATTTGGGAGCCATAAAGCCATCTCATTTTGATGAAGAAATGTACGAAGAATTAAAGGAAATTTATGAAATGGTATTAAAAAAGCCATCCTTCAGCCCAAATGAAATGCAGGCACTTGTGGAGGAGCTTGGCAACCTAAGAAAAAAATAAAAACAGGTCACATGACCTGTTTTTTACTTTTGTTCTGTTAAAATAATCGGACCATCTTTGGTAATGGCAATGGTATGCTCATATTGAGCGGAAAATTTACCGTCTATCGTCCTTGCTGTCCAGCCGTTATCATCCATTTTCGTTTGATATCTGCCGACATTTACCATTGGTTCGATGGTAAACACCATACCTTCTTTAATTCGGGGGCCTTTTCCTGCAAGCCCATAATGCGGCACATCCGGCTTCTCATGAATAACTGTACCAATTCCATGGCCAATAAAATCCCGCACAACCGATAACCCTTCACTCTCAACGTATTTTTGGATAGCATGCCCAATATCGCCAATCCGATTCCCTGGAACAGACTGCTCAATTCCTTTATACAATGCCTCTTTGGTGACTTTCAATAAATGATCCGTTTCCTCGGACACACTTCCTACCGCATAGGACCAGGCTGAATCCGCCAAGGCGCCGTTATAATTCACCACCATATCAATTGTGACTATATCGCCTTCCTTTAAAGGTTCCTTTCTTGGAAACCCATGGCAAATTTCATCATTGATACTTGCACAGGTCGCAAATTCATAGCCCTTATAACCCTTTTGTTCCGGTTTAGCATGATTTTTTCTTAAAAAATCATCCACAAACTCCTCAATTTCCCAGGTAGTGACCCCAGGCTTGATTAATTTTGCGATTTCTTTATGACATGAAGCGAGAATTTCTCCAGCTTTTTTCATGGCTTCAATTTCACGTTCTGATTTTAAAACAATCATGTTTTTACCTACCTTTTTGATTATTTTTATGTATTCTAACTAATAAGGTTCAATAATGAATAGGTGCCAGCAGAATTTGAAAAGATACTCTTATATATTAGCCCTATCTACACATTTTTTCAAAGATTGATTTTTAATTAAAACCGATATCATCATTTCAATAATGTTCATCTTTTTGTCAATATAAATCGTTCGTAATATGGAACTTTTTCATTCTTTTTGATAAAATATTCATATTCATATTAATTATTAGGTGTGTGAGAATCAATGATCGGTGATCGTGTAAAAAAACTCCGTTTAGAAAAGAAAATGTCCATTTCTGAACTTGCCAGCCAAGCGGGGGTTGCAAAATCATATTTAAGTAATCTTGAAAGAAACAAGCAGACAAATCCTTCCATTCAGTTTCTTGAAAAGATTGCTGCCGTCTTGAATATCCCTGCCGATCATTTAATACATGAACAAATCAATAAGGATGATTTGGATAGTGATTGGATGAATCTTGTTAAAGAAGCAATGAATTCCGGTGTATCTAAAGACCAGTTTCGTGATTTCCTTGAATTTAATAAATGGCGGATTAATCAAAATAATAACGATAAATAAGAGAATTGAAAACAAGAAAGCATTCTGTAAAGGCGTCAACTCATACAGAATGCTTTTGTTTTGTTACTTATGTAATTAACGATTCTCAACTAAAAAACCCTGCACACCATTTTGATTTAAGAAATCTCGAATGGATTCCTTCGTAATTCCCAGATCTTTTGCTTCTAAAATTAATGCCATCCATTCCTCATCCATTACTTCAAAGATATTCTCCGTTTTAACCACTCTACTCACTCCTAAAATACAATTCGTATTCCAGGCAGCCCGGCCATCATCGTAAGGAAAACTTCTTACCTTAGATCCTCGGCTTTGCGTCCCTTTTTTTCAAAAGGTTTGCCTTTTTCTGCTTTAATAAAGACTGAAAACCATCATTTTTCAGATAATTTTTTATTAGGACTAAATACTTATCAAAATCGATAAGTTTATTATATCTAGTCCTTTTTTAGTAGGGTGTTGGATTTTGTCATTTATTTATCATTTTAAGACGATTTTTTAACACAAAATATTCCATTTTTCTACAAATCCCATCTTCTTTTTCTGACAATTTATAGATTTTATCATTTTCGAATAATAGAATAATGGGAAAAGGAGGAAATTCGAGTCGAATTTCCTCCTTTAAGCAGTTAAATTATTTAATGTAATCAGCAAAAAGTTGTTCCCATAAAACAATATTTTCGAAAGGCTTCATTAAGGCTTTGATTGTTTAATGAAGGGGTTACCGTTTCATTTGACTGAATGGTGATCAATGAACATGAAAGTCCAATTTTGCAGGCATCTTCGGTGCTTAATCCTTTTAAATAACCAAATAAAGTTCCGGCAATAAGTGAGTCCCGAGCCCCGGTTACATCGACCACCTTTACTTCACATGGTACTAATGCCCCCGCTTCGCCTTCCTTTGTAAAAAAGATTAATCCCTTCTCCCCTCTGGTAATGACAACTTTTTCGACACCCTTCTTTAAAATTGCTTCTGCCGCTTTAAAAAAATCGCCTTCGCATTTCATTTCAATCTTTGAAAGTTCTTCTGCCTCTTTTTGATTAGCGATAAACCATTTGACACCTTCAAGGGACACCGGCAATTTTTTAATTTTAGAAGATGAAACCGGAGCAATACAAATCGGTATATGCTTACTTCTGCAATGAGTGATAATTTGCTGGATGACCTCTGAAGGAAAATTTGTATCCAACAAAACGATATCAGGGCATGCATGCTTCCATTTACTCTCAATCATTTCCTTGTTAACATCCTCGTAAATGGCCATGTCCGCAAATGCAACCATCATTTCTCCTTCTTCATCCAGCACTGCCGTATAGGTTCCCGTAGGTTTCCCCGGAACAATTTCAATCAAACTCATATCAACGAAATCTTTGGTGTTTTCAAAAAGCCAACTGCCTTCTGAATCATCACCAATTAAAGCCAATAGGGAACTATCAATCCCAAGCCTCCCCAGATTTTCCGCGATATTTCTTGCAACTCCGCCACCAGAAATTTTGCTGTTTGCCGGATTTGAGGTTCCAAACCTTAAATGATTCTTTACTTTTATTTTCCTATCAATATTTGCACCGCCAATACAAAGAACCTTTGACACTACCTTCACCCCCGGGACTATGATGTTAAGTCAATTTTCGACATGTTTTCCCGTCAATATATTAATTACGATATTAATCATTAAATTCCCTTTGTTAAAAAATGGATTTTTCCCCTTTTTTGAAACCGTTTTCCTAAATTAATTTAAAAGGTATTGTTAGTGAACTTTCATGAAAATGTATGCAGTAAATTTTCATGTTAAAGATATTTGTCTATTATGTGCCAATTAACTTATAATGTTAACAAATTAAAAATATACTTAATATTGTTAATATTCAAATAAATGGTGGTGAGCATTAAAAATGACTCTAATGCATGTCCTAAATTATACAATACCTATTGGCTTTATGGTTGTTTTTGGTTTCCTGCTTGACCGCATGTGTAAACCCGCAAAATCAGAACAAAAAGCTGGCGATGAGTGAAACCATTAGGCATTCATATCGACAGCTTTTTTTCTTTGGCTTTTTTATACTTGGTTGTTGACTTTCCTCTGATCATCATCTATTTTATAAACTTATTTTGAACCTTTTGTTCATAGTTTTTAAAAAAGGAGGAATTTGTTTTCACTCCGCGTTTTGACATGAGCTGATTATAACGGAGCAGCTTTTCATTTAATTTATTTTGAAGGCTGGCCTTTTCTGTGCTGTCATCGCACTTTTTGATTAATTCCTCAATGGTCATCATTTCTTGTCTTAATTGGCTTTCGCCCTCTGTAAATCCTGCGTTTTTCATTAGACGATAAGCCATCCGTAATTCTTCAGGGATAGCAGACAAATCCTCTATCTCCATTGGTTTCCCTAAACCTGGGAGATTTTCAAATTCCCCGTCTTTATAGGCTTTTTTAATGCGGTCTTCCGAGACAATATGAAATAAATCCATGCTAAGCCTCCTTATTACCGTTTTCACTATGTTTATTATATCAAATTACGGAGTCTAAATAAATAATTCATATTTGTTTGGGAATGCTACAAGCGAAGACGAAAGGAGTGTTTGGTTTGGCACGTGGCGAACATTTTAATCATAAGAAGAAGAATCATCCTGGTGAATTTCCAAAGAACAGTGTAGCGGAAAAGAAGTCTGAGGGAGCACCTGGAGACGAAGAGTTTCTCGTTACGCAGGAAGCGTTTAAGAATCGTGTAGAAGAAGAGTAAAAGGCGTGAAGGATTCACGCCTTTTTTCTTTACTTCGCAATGGGCTGCAATAATTTGGATAGGTCGACTGTTTTTAAAACCTCTGCTGCTTTTTCGATATCTTTAGAGAAAATGCGGTCTTTGTTAATAGTAGGAATCGATTCACGACCCTTTTCATAAAGTTTTCTTGTCTGGGTGGCCATTTTATCTATTCCACGGTATTCAACCGCCTGCATCGCACAAATCAATTCAATCGCAAGAACTCTTCTTGTATTTTGAATAATTTGGTGGGCATGTCTTGAACCAATGGTTCCCATACTCACATGATCCTCTTGGTTTGCTGATGATGGAATAGAATCCACACTTGCCGGATGGGCCAATGTTTTATTTTCAGAAACAAGCGCGGCAGCCACATATTGCATGATCATCGCCCCGGATTGTAATCCTGGTTCCGGACTTAAGAATGGCGGCAGATCATTTAGCTGCGGATTAATCAATCTTTCAATTCGACGTTCCGAAATATTGGCCATTTCCGCAACAGCAATTTTCATAAAATCCATGGCAAAAGCAATCGGCTGACCGTGGAAGTTTCCGCCGGAAATGACTTTATCACCATCATCAAAAATGAGCGGATTGTCTGTTGCCGCATTCATTTCAATCTCTAATTTTTCTTTAACATAATCAAGAGCCTGCCAAGTTGCACCGTGTACTTGTGGAATACAGCGAAGCGAATAAGCATCCTGCACTCGCAGCTCCCCTTGCTGAGTAGTTAGTAAACTGTCACTTAAGTAATGTCGAATTCTTGCCGCTGTATCAACCTGCTGCTGATATCCGCGGGCAATATGAACCTCTTCTGCAAATGCATCAATGATTCCATTTAATCCTTCAATTGTCATGGAAGAAATAAGCTCACTTTCAAAGGCAAGCTGTTCAGCTTCTAAATAACCGACTACACCCATTGCTGTCATCGCCTGTGTTCCGTTGATTAGAGCAAGACCTTCTTTTGCTTCAAGGGTAACAGGAAGAATTTCTTCAAGCTGAAGAGCTTCTAATGCATCCATTCGTTCTCCCTTATAAAATACCTCTCCTTCCCCAACCAGAACTAAAGCCAAGTGAGAAAGCGGAGCCAAATCACCGCTGGCCCCCAGTGACCCCTGCTGCGGTATGACCGGAATAATATCTTTATTAACCAGCTGGATCAGCTTTTCTATAACAAGCGGTCTAATTCCTGAATGACCTTTTAAAAGGGCATTGGCTCGTAATAAAACCATTGCTTTTGCGACAACCTTCGGAAAAGGTTCCCCTACCCCGCAAGCATGGGAGCGGATTAAATTAATCTGAAGGTCCCCAACATGATCTTTATCAATCAATACATCACTAAATTTTCCAAACCCGGTGGTAATTCCGTAAACAACTTTAGATTCAGAAACGATTCTTTCTACCGCTTCCCTGCTCCTTTTCGCTGCTTCCATGCTTTTCTCGGAAGCTTGAACCTTTTGTCCACGAAATAATACTTCCTTCATCTCTTTTAATGTTAAATTTTGACCTGTTAATACAACCATATTTTCCACCTCTACTAATTTAGTGTAATAAAGAAATAAAGAAAGAGGCTGGATTCCATCATCTATTAGATTTGGATTCCAGCCTCATTTATAGGTTTTTCTGAATAACGTTCTGTTTTTAAATGTTTCATAATCACCATTCCATTCAGAATATTCTATTATCCTATAATACATATTGTACGTGGGGGAAATTAGGATTGTCAATGCATTTTTCCAAATTTTAGCACTCTAACACTTTATCACAATAGTAAATAGAAGGCTGATTGCAAGAAAATCTAGTGAAAAAATCAAAATCACTGCCCTCTTTTAAGTAAAGGTTCTTTACTAAAAGACTGTGGTTTTACGATTTGCTCTCTTGAGGACAAGATCTATCTTGAAATCGGTAAAGCTGTCCTTAATCAACGCTCTTGTGGACAAGATCTATCTTGAAATCGGTTAAACTGTCCTTAATCAACGCTCTTGTGGACAATATCTATCTTAAAATCGGTTAAACTGTCCTTAATCAACGCTCTTGTGGACAATGTCTATCTTGAAATCGGTTAAACTGTCCTCAATCAATTCTCTTGAGGACAATGTCTATCTTGAAATCGGTTAAACTGTCCTTAATAACTAACCCAAAATCAACACAAAGATTTCGAAAATAGCCATATACAAAAAGAGTGCCTCTATTCAAAGAAGCACTCGTTACGATGTTTTTTTCCTGTTAAATTCTCTGGCATTTCCTTATCCAAATTAAGGTATGAGCCCCCAAAATGAACCCGTTGTATTTTACTGTTCTTATAAATCAGTCGAATTTTAAACCTTTTAATGCGTCTGCAAAAGCATTATTAATGGGCTCTGCTTCTTTTTCTTGCTGTTTTAAATACTTTTGCACGGTTCGTTTATCTACTTTTCCGACAGATTCTTTCTTCCTTCTGGCTTCGAAAGCAGATAGTTTTTCACGATATCCACATTTACAGGTGAAGATTTGACCTTCACCTTCGCCACGGAGCTCGAGTTTTTTATGACAATTTGGGCACCGTGCATTTGTGAGGCGTGAGACATTTTTACGATGTCCGCATTCACGGTCCTGACATACGAGCATTTTGCCTTTTTTGCCGTTCACTTCAAGCATCGGTTTTCCACAGTCCGGGCAGCTTTTTGTGGAAATATTGTCGTGCTTGTATTTTTTATCACTTGCTTTAATTTCAGCAACGATTTCTTTTGTGTAGTTTTTCATTTCCCGAATAAAAACATCTTTTTTCAGCTTGCCATGAGCGATTTGATCAAGCTTTTGTTCCCACTCTGCCGTCAACGTTGGAGATTTTAGCTCTTCTGGAACTAAATCCAGCAATTGGCGGCCTTTGGAAGTAAGATGAATATCTTTGCCGCGCTTTTCGATTAAGAAGGAATTGAATAGCTTATCAATAATGTCTGCACGCGTCGCAACGGTCCCTAATCCACCAGTTGCTTTTAAGGTTTCTGCCAACTGTTTATTTTTTGTTTCCATATACTTCGCAGGGTTTTCCATTGCTGAAAGTAAGGTCGCCTCATTAAAACGTGCAGGTGGATTGGTTTGACCTGATGTTTGGGCAATGAGTTTCACGTTTAATGTATCGCCTTTTTCAATTCGAGGCAGAATCTGTTCTTTCAAATCGTCTCCTGTCTCGTCGTCCTCAAACCGGTTTTCGTATACTTCCTTCCAACCAGCCGCTAAAATGGTTTTTCCTCTCGCCACGAAGCTTTCATCACCGATTTTCGCACGGAGCGTTAATTGCTCATACTCGAAGGCCGGGAATAAAACGGCTAAGAATCGTTTTATAACTAAGTCATAAATTTTCCGCTCTTTATCTGTAAAGGCTGAAAAGTTTACATAGCCTTCTGTTGGAATAATGGCATGGTGATCGGACACTTTGCTGTCATCTACAAATGCTTTGGATGCTTTGATCGGTTTGCTTAAAACCTTATTCGCTAATGAACGGTATTCCCCAACTGCGCATGCTTTTAAGCGTTCTGGAAGCGTTCCGACTATGTCGGAAGAGATGAAACGTGAATCCGTTCGAGGATATGTTAAAACTTTATGCTGCTCGTACAGCTTTTGCATAATGTTTAATGTTTCCTTTGCCGAGTAACCAAAAATTTTATTCGCATCACGCTGTAGCTCGGTTAAGTCATAAAGTCCAGGAGAGTAAGACTTCTTCTGCTTTTTCTCAATCTCTTTAACAATGGCATTTTGTTTGCCAAGTTTTTTTACAATCGCATCGATTTTCTCTTTCTCAAAGCTGCGGCTGTTCCCTTTTGCATCCTGCCAGGTCAGCTTTAAATTATCTGCTGTTTGGGCTTCGATTCCATAATAGGTTTGAGCTTTGAAATTTTTGATTTCGTCTTCACGGGCAGCTATTATCGCTACAGTTGGTGTTTGCACACGGCCGCAGTTCAACTGTGCATTGAATCGGGTCGTTAATGCGCGTGTTGCATTAAGTCCGATATACCAGTCAGCTTCTGAACGTGCGACAGCTGAAGCATACAAATTGTCATAGGCCTTGCCAGGCTTCAGGTTGGCAAAGCCATCCTTGATCGCTTTATCGGTAACAGATGAGATCCATAGCCGTTTGATCGGTTTATTGACTTTTACTTTTTCAATAATCCAACGGGCGACTAATTCCCCCTCTCTCCCAGCGTCTGTAGCGACGATGATTTCACTGACATCCTTTCTCGTCAATTGGCTTTTAACAGCATTAAATTGTTTTCCTGTCTGCTTAATGACCGTTAATTTCAAATGCTCAGGCAGCATTGGGAGGTCTTCTAAATTCCATGTTTTATATTTCACATCGTAGCTTTCCGGGTCAGCAAGTGTGACTAAGTGTCCTAGCGCCCATGTAACAATATATTGATCGCCTTCAAGATACCCATTTCCTTTTTTATTACACTTCAGCACACGGGCAATATCACGAGCAACAGAAGGTTTTTCAGCAATTACAACATTTTTTGCCATTTTTTATACTTCCTTTCATGTTTCCATTAGATAAATATAGCATACGTCCCTCATGGTTTCAGTTATTCTTATATCGAAAATTCAAATGCATAATTTTCCTTCTGGGGCAATCAGAGGGCTTCTTAATTACCAATACATTGGAAAGTCACTTTGTTCGGGCAATGCAATCGGGTCTGCTTTTACCGTCCGAGTTCTTTTTTCTCCTCCACGGGTAATGCAACCGCTCTGCTTTTACCGTCCATGCTCTTTTTTCTCCTCCACAGGCAATGCAACCGGTCTGTTTTGACCGTCCATGCTCTTTTTTCTCCTCCACGGGTAATGCAACCGCTCTGCTTTTACCGTCCATGCTCTTTTTTCTACTCCACGGGTAATGCAACCGCTTTGCTTTTACCGTCCATGCTCTTTTTTCTCCTCCACGGGCATCTAGACCGGTTCTTATTTACCATTTACTTGAAATATAAAACTCCTCGGGCATTAAGACGGCTTCTTAATTACCCCTTCCTTAAAAAATTCCTCTCATCGGGGGTTTAGACCGCTTCTTAATTACCCGTTCCTTGGAAAATTCCCCTCCTCGGGCATTTAGACCGCTTCTTAATTACCCGTTCCTTGAAAAATTCCCCTCCGCTGGCATTTAGACCGCTTCTTAATTACCCGTTCCTTGAAAAATTCCCCTCAGCTGGCATTTAGACCGCTTCTTAATTACCCGTTCCTTGAAAAATTCCCCTCCGCTGGCATTTAGACCGCTTCTTAATTACCCCTTCCTTGAAAAATTCCACGCCGCGGGCATTTAGACCGCTCCTTAATGACTCCCTCCATAGAAAATCACTCTCCTCGGGCATTTAGAGCACCAGGACCCAAATTTTTTTTATATGAATTTTCCCAATTAAATAGTAAGATAGTGAAGGACAAAATGAGAAACGAGGATTTTTTATGAGGATTAGAGATTGGGATCCGAATTTAAAGGTACGCTTATTTAGTGAAGCGATGATGAACATAACCTTTTGGATGTTCTTTCCGTTCTTGACCATTTATTTTGCAGATGAATTCGGGAAGAATAAAGCAGGGTTTTTATTGGTCTTTTCACAAGCTTTTTCAGTCATTGCCAATCTGATGGGCGGATACTGTGCTGACCGATTTGGCCGAAAGCGGATGATGGTTCTATCTTCCATTGGTCAGGGGCTTTCGTTTATTACCTTTGGTTTTGCGAGTTCACCATGGTTTCAGTCGCCATGGATTGGTTTTATCTCTTTCGCGATTGCCGGTGTATTTGGTTCCTTTTATTGGCCGGCCAGCCAGGCGATGGTGGCGGATGTTGTAGAGGAAAAACACCGCAGCAATGTATTTGCTATTTTTTATACCTCCATTAATATTGCAGTTGTCATCGGCCCCATTATCGGAGCTATTTTTTATGTACAATACCGTTTTCAGCTATTACTGATTGCCGGGATTGTCTGCATCATGCTCGGGTTGATTTTAGCGAAATGGACGAGGGAAACCGTCCCTCAAAGAAAGAATTTGATCGATGTGGACGGCAAATGGTATTACTTTTTGCAAAATCAGCTGCGAGACTATTCGTTAATTATTAAAGACAAAACATTTTTGTTGTTTATCATAGCCGGTGTGCTTGCTGGGCAAACATTTATGCAATTGGACTTATTAATTCCCGTTTATATTAAGGATATGGTAAAAAGTCAATCTCTTTTTTCATTTGGAAGCTGGTCTTTCTCTGTAAACGGTCCACAGGCCTTTGGGATCGTCCTTGCTGAAAATGGTTTGCTTGTTTCTTTGACAACGGTGTTTGTTACAAAATGGATGAGTAAATATAGGGAGCGGAATGTATTTGTCCTTTCCTCGATTGTTTATGCCATTGCCATATTGGTTTTTCAGCAGACACATTGGATCTGGGGATTTATTTTGGCGATGGCGATTTATACCCTCGGTGAATTAATGGGCGCAGGCCTTCAGCAAAGCTTTGTTTCCAAGCTTGCACCGGAGCATATGAGAGGGCAGTATTTTGCGGCAGCTAGCTTACGATTTACCTTCAGCCGTACAATTGCTCCGCTTTCGATTCCTTTAACGGTATGGATTGGGTATGACTGGACTTTCATGGTTTTATCCCTTTTAGCCTTGCTAAGTGCCGGTTTATATTGGGTAATGTTTTACTTTTTTGAAAAACAAAAAATGGTTCAATAGATTGTTCAAAATATTTTCGAATAATTGTCCTAAAATGTTCACATTCCCCTCTTTTAATATTACAATTAACGTGTAAACGTTTCCTAATAGTAAAGGGCGGTGGAATGAATGGATCAATTTATGTCTCCAACTTCATTGTCAGGTATTATTACATTTATCGTATTATTTTCAGCAGGTGTTTATTTTAATATAAAAGTATACGGCAGCAAATTACAGTAGAGAATTAATCCTACTGTTTTTTTTTGATAAAAAATTAAGCGCTTTCATGGTTATCGTTTTCTTTTTCCAGTCAAAGAGGCTACAATAAAAATGAAGATTCTGGCAAAGGAGAATACATAAATGAGTGAATTTCAAAAGAACTTAGAGAAATATGCCGAGCTTACCGTTAAGGTCGGGGTAAATGTTCAAAAGGGGCAAACATTGGTTGTAAATGCTACTTTGGATGCAGCAGAATTTGTTCGTCTTGTTGTTAAAAAAGCCTATGAAACAGGTGCACATAATGTCATTGTGAATTGGAACGATGACGTGGTGAATCGGACAAAATATGATTTGGCACCGGATGAAGTGTTCCAGGAATACCCTGCTTGGCGTGCAAAGGAAACAGAGGAGCTTGTAGAGATTGGCGCAGCCTTTATGTCTGTTGTTTCATCGAGCCCGGATTTATTAAAAGGTGTTAACCCTGAAAGAATTTCCAATTTCCAAAAAGCTGCAGGGAAAGCTTTGGAAAAGCATCGTCAAGCGATTCAATCTGACAAAGTAAGCTGGACGGTCGTTGCAGCGGCTTCACCAGCATGGGCTGCGAAAGTATTCCCTGATGCCCCAAGTGATCAACAAGTGGAAAAGCTTTGGGAAGCCATTTTCATGGCTACTCGGGCAGATGTTGAAAATCCGGTCGAAGCTTGGAAAAAGCATGATGAAACCCTCCATGAAAAGGTTCATTATTTAAACGAAAAGCACTACCAAAAACTTCATTATAAAGCGCCAGGAACAGATTTAACGATTGAGCTTCCGAAAACCCATATTTGGGTCGGCGCTGGCAGCGTTAATGAAAACGGCATTGAATTTATGGCTAACATGCCTACAGAAGAAGTTTTCACTGTTCCATTGAAAACAGGCGTGAACGGTACTGTTGCGAGCACTAAACCGCTCAGCTATGGCGGAAATATTATCGACAAGTTTTCCGTTACGTTTGAAGAAGGGAAAATTGTCGGCGTGAAAGCGGAAGAAGGAGAAGAAATTCTAAAGCGATTAGTCGATACAGATGAAGGTTCCCATTATCTTGGAGAAGTGGCGCTTGTTCCTTACAAGTCACCTATTTCACAATCCAATATCCTATTCTTTAATACTCTATTTGATGAAAATGCTTCGAACCATTTGGCCATCGGAAGTGCCTATGCCTTCTGTATTGAGGGCGGGAAGAAAATGTCTAAGGATGAGCTGCTTGAAAATGGACTGAACCAAAGTCTTACCCATGTCGATTTCATGATTGGTTCTGCCGAAATGGACATTGACGGTATTACTGCTGATGGAAACAGCGAGCCCATTTTTAGAGCAGGTAACTGGGCGTTCTAATAAGGAAAGAGCAGGGTGTCGACCTGCTCTTTTTTCTATGGTGAAAAGATTATGGCTCCCTCCTTCTCCTTTGACACTTTTTCTCGCATTATTGACAGCTGCTCCAGAGGGTCTTCTATTTTTAAAGCCCCCAATAAGTCTATTAAGCCGAGAGATTTTAATAAGCTATCATTCCACTTATTAAGCCATGTTGTTACGGTAGAATCCTCTTGGCATATGGAGGTTAGCGTTAGCTTCTGTTTGATTGCTTCATCAATTAGTTTTAATGCGAGCTCTTTGTTTATTATCCCTTTAGCCCTGTTAAGATTTACGCATACCGATTGTATGGTTTGATCGACCGTTCCTATTGGATCACTTACGATTGACTTAAGCGGTTTTAAAGTAGGTTTTAATTGATCTGTGACTGGCTTAAGTGGCTTTAAGATAGGATCCAATTTTTCCTTAATGGGTTCGAGAGGTTTTAAAACTGGAGCCAATGGTTTCGTCACAGGTTTTAAAATTGGGTCAAGTGGCTCCGTAATCGGCTTTATTACGGGGTCTATCATTTTTTCAACTGGCTTTTTCACCAGATTGAGTGAATCCTTCAATGAATTTGTTGGTGCTTCTAAATCGACTGGACCATTCTCGCACAATAATGGTAAGTGTCCGCTGGAGATTTTGTTTATTTCCTGCTCTAATTCATTTCCTGAAAACTTGCCTAAATCCTCTAGAAGCCTCATTGTATTTCGTTGAGTGTGATCTGTATTCCCCGAAATAATATATTGGCTCAGCTGCTGAATATTACTTTCCTCTGTGTTCATGTAATGAGCCACCATGACCACATGTTCCATCTCGATTTCTGGTATAAGTTCCGCAGCCTTTAGACAAGCCCCCTGGAAGGAAATAGCGGTTGTATCAACCGTCATTCCTTTTACCGTCACCGGTCCATTCGCCTTTAAGGTAATACTGACTGGTCCTCTCGGACTGTTAACCTCCTTCGTCAAGCTCATTCCATAAATGACTGCGGATTTATATTGGATTCGAATCATCGGTTTGCTGTCATGAGTGGAGGTTTCCTGTCGGACAATCGTGGCAAACATTCCTGAGCCCACTACTTTATCTGCTTTAATGATAAAGCCATCAGCGGCAATCGTTTCAGCCTTGGCTGCTCTCCCCCCAGAAAATATCGAGACCCAAATTAAGGGGAGACATAAGCAACTCAACAATACTTTTCTTTTATTCAACATGTCACTACCCGCCCAGCTGCGCTGAAGGATCCACACCTTTTGGGGCCGGCACCTTTACTTTTATCGGAACAAGTCGCCATGCCATCAGTAATGCCCCACCGATAATACCGAAAAGTGTTCCAAAAAGAAAACCACCCAATGCTCCGATGACTGATAAAATCGAGAGAAAAATAGTAAAGATTCCTAGAATTTTAGATGAATGAGGAAAAAATAAGGCTACAATTCCAAGCAAAATGATCGCTCCGCCAAATATTAAACCAATAACAGCAATCGAACCCGGAAGGAATGTGTTTAAGTATAGATTAAGTGGTATCCACAAGATCATGCCCCCGCTCAGAATCGTTATCAAGCCACCCCAAAACGGCCTGCTCTTCCGCCATCGTTTAAAGCCCATTGTTACTCCCCCCTATTTATTGATTCTCTCTACCGTTAATCTCATTCCATTCATATTAATCGTTCTTTGAAATAAATAATGGGTTTTTAGCTTTGCATGCTCTAAAATAATTTGTGTAGAGGTTTGTTTGAATTGCTTCTGCCAATCGTCACTATGATTTTCCTTCAAAACTAAATTGGTAAATTTCGCATCCGCTTGAATGAGACTGGCATCGTGCTCGAGACCGGTTATCTGAACAGGTTTTGAAGCAGTAATTTTCACACGGATCCATTGGCTGCCTACTTTGAAATCCTTATATAATTGCAAGTTATCAATGACGAGGTTATCCATGATATTTACACCTTGGGGGCTTGAGTCTGAGCTGCTGGTTTCACCCATCTTCGGATAAAAGGTATAGCCGTTACCGACCAGCTTATCAAATTCAACATAAAAATCTCCAACTCCCGCAATGGGAACGGCATAGGCCACCCCGGAAATTCCGAATGAAACGAGCAGTATTCCCAGAACCATCATTCCTGCAGCTAATGCTGACCAGAACACCTTTTTACTAGTTGCACCCTCTACAAGATGCATTGCGTTTTCCATCAACATCCCCTCCGTTTTTTTAATTTTATAAATATTTCTTTACTTTGACGATACTCTTCATTTTTTTCTACTACAATTACGGAAAATATCGTAATAATATTAGTAACCCGGCAAATGTCGGGTTGCTCTACTACGGACATATTGTACAAAAACGAACGAATTGTATAAATATTGGGATTTTGGAGGTGTAGTCAGTTTGGAACAAAAAATCGAACAACTATTAATGAAAGGGCTTAACCTCCTTATTGAAATGAAAGAACGATTTTTAAAAGAATGGAAACATATATCTCAACATCTAAATCCTACGTTAGTGTCAAAATTCGATTCACTGATTGAGATGGCCCTTCGACATGTTTCAAAACAGGAATCTCCCTCTATAGATTCTTTAATTCTTTCACTTCTTAATGAATGGCAGAATCGCTTTTCCTCTTTACATGATGAATTTGAATCTATCTTTCTGATCTCCTCTATAGAAGATTTATTTCATAAACTTTTAGCTGAAAATCCTGCTGCTACCATTCTGGATCATCAGGCCATTCAATCCTTTTTTTCGAGAATCCTTGATCATTCCCTGTTAACACATGATTCAATTGACCGCACAGAAAAATGGTTGGATATGATTTTAACTACCAATGTGCTGCCGATGAAGTGGATTGCAGTGGTAAAAAAGGAGCAAAGTGATTTTACGATCGGCCGTGTTGTTTGTTCAGCAGAATATCCGGTAGAAAAGCATTTGCTTGAAATTTGTGCAACATTAAAAGCATCTGAAATCAACCATCTAGCAAATGCTATTTCAAGATTATTAATTTCCAGATCTGAAGAAACGCCTGTCATTCAGATACCATGTATTAATGAAACTCTCCTCATTGGGGTATATGGCCAGTCTCTGGAGGGAATGGAACAACAAATTGACTTTATTAGAGGATTGTATCTTCGTCAGTTAAAGCTTCATCATCTTGAAAATAAATTAGAATGGAAGGATGCATCTCTGTTATTTTTACAGCGACTACTTAGCTCCCGAGGTGTTGATGGGGCCGTTCAAGCCATTACAAAAGGACTAATCGATTATATGCCATTTCAACGTTGCACCCTTTTTCTTTACAATCACTACGAGGAAAAGGGAATGGGCGTTTCCGGATATAATGTAGACCATTCTTCCGTCCAGCAAATAAGGGAAGTCATCTTTAAGCTTCCGTTCATGACAAAGTATTTACACTCTTTGAAACCTTCCCAGCCCCTTTATTTTTCGAACGCTAAGGATGTACTGCCGGAGAAGTATGTGCAGGAGCTTCACCTGAAATCATTGGTTGTCCTGCCGATTTTAGTCCCAACGGAAAACAAATTATTAGGAATTGCTTTATTAGACAAAGGGGAGGATTCTCAATTTGATATTTCGACGCAAACCATGACCACCTTAATTAAATTTGGCCATTATGCGGGAGATTTGCTTTATTCGATTTGGGACGATGCACTCTTGCAATATGGAAGCACGAATTGTGTGTTAACATTTCGGGAAAAAGAAGTATTAAAGCTGATCGCGGAGGGTGCTTCCATCAATGAAGCGGCACAAGAACTTCATCTGAGCAGCTATACGGTCAGGGATTACGTCTCGGCCATCATACAGAAATTAGCAGCTAAAAACCGAACAGACGCCGCGGTTAAAGCGATCAAAATGAAGCTGATTTCGTGAGATAAGCGGTAGCGACCGGTTAGCAATTGCAAAAAGAAGAGAATTAAATGTACAATATTCATTTAAGAAGAGTTTTGGAGGTAAAGAAATTCATGTGGAACGAATTTAAGCAGTTTGCGATAAAGGGAAATGTCATTGACCTCGCTGTCGGGGTGATTATTGGGGGGGCATTTGGTAAAATTGTTACATCTCTTGTCCAAGATGTTATAATGCCATTAGTAGGATTACTACTGGGTGGCATCAATTTATCCAAACTTCATTTTCGCCATTTCCAATATGGCCTGTTTCTCCAATCGGTGGTCGATTTCTTTATTATTTCTTTTTCGATTTTCCTTTTCATCAAATTGATCAATCGGTTTAAAAAGAAGGAAGAAACAGCCAAACTGGAAGTGAAAGTGGACAGGACAGAAGAGCTTTTAGCGGAAATCAGGGACCTATTAAAAGAAGAAAAAGATTTTTTCAGAAAAAATGAAACATCTTGACCATATTTTCGTATATCTTAATAAGACATAATTTTGAGGTGAAAAAAATTGTATACACAAACATCAAGTAGATTTATGCCATCCGTTTTACGTACGTTTGCTGCTTCTCTCGCGATTGCCTTTCTTGGCACATGTGCTGGTGTATTTGTACCGGCAGGATTATTTTTACCGTTGTCCATTTTAGAATTCGTCATGATTATCGCTGCCTTTTTCTTTAGGAGAAGGAAAGCAATCTCTTATTCGTTTCTTTATATTTTTACCTTTATTTCAGGAGTTACCTTGTATCCGATCATAGCTCATTATATGACTACGATTGGTCCAAATTTAGTATTAATGTCGTTTGCCACCACGACCGTTGTGTTTACTGGAATTGCCGTTTATGCGACAAAATCAAAACGAAACTTTTCCTTTATAGGCGGGTTTTTGTTTGCAGCCCTCCTTGCATTAGTAGCCATTTCCATCTTTAATATTTTCTGGCCGCTCTCTAGCGCTGCAATGCTTGCTTACTCGTATATCGGCGTACTGGTTTTCAGCGGCTACATTTTATTTGATTTTAGCCGGATGAAGCATTACGGCGTTCGCCCTGAGGATGTTCCATTGGTTGCACTTAGCCTGTACTTGGATTTTATTAACCTATTCCTAAGCATTCTTCGTATTTTTGGGATTAATTTTAAAAATGACTAAAACTGTTCCAAAAGGGTCAGACCCCCTAGCTCAATACTTAGCGGGGTCTGACCCTTTGTTTTGGGCAGTTTTTTTACGTTTTCTCTAATTGCCTTTTTAAGAATACGGTTACTCCTATTTTCTTGCAAATGGCAGCATAATGCATGAGCGATAACAATACAGCCCCCGTATTCAATCCGATAATTACCCCGTCCATTCCCCATTCATGCCTTGACCCAAGCCAGAGAATAATCGAAAAGGAAACGACCACCGACCAAATAATATGGATGAAGGTTTCTTTAATCAAATCAAGTCCGATTAAGAAGGCCTGCATGGGCATCACGAAATAGTGAAAGAAGAAATATGGCCATAACAATTGTAAGAAAACCGCTGCCTCTGATGATTTATAGAATAGGGAGGTAAGTTTTGGTGCAAAGAAATAGAAAATCGCAACGGCAGCTGTTCCGTAAAAAAAGGTAATGATCATCACCTGCTGCAGCATTTTTTGTAAGCTGGTAATATCTTTTTCCGCATACGTTTTTGAAACAGCAGGGATGAGAACAATCATTAAGGAATGGGCAATAAAGGCGGGAAAAAAACCAATTGAAACCGCAACTCCCATCAGCATGCCAAATTGCTCCGTTGCCAAAATGCTGGTTAATCCTGAACGAATCAATGCTTCTTTAATTAGAAAGGGCTGGATAGCGCCCGTTAAGGCGGCAAACAAACGCATTCCTGTAGTTGGAATCGAAACGGACATTAAACTTTTGCGGACGGTTTTCCGATTTAAATTTGAAAACGGGTAGCGCTTCACCTGCTGGAATTGCACGATGAACAAATAGAATAAATAGAGAAACACGACAACTTCACTGCCGATTAATGTGGCGATCGCAATTAACAAAGATGAGGAATTGTTAAATGCAAAGAAGCGAAACAGGGCATATAGTCCAAACAGCTGAATCATCTTTCGCAAAAAATTGGATACCGCAATCTTCCCCATATGATGTTTCCCCATAAAATACCCTCTGGCAACGGAGGTAAAGGAGATAACCGGGATTAAAATAATGACCAGCCATCTTATGTAGGGATGATAGGAATCAAAAACCGATATAAATGGCATCGTAACGGTTGCGATAAGAAAAAGGATACTTGCAAAAAACACCGTAATCGTCAAGGCATGGTAAAGGATGTTTCGATGGAACCGCTCCTCTTTTTCAGCAATTAACTTTGAGATGGAAACATGCAGTTCAAAACTCGATAGCAGGACGACCAAAAAGATGGATGGCAGAATGGACATATACAAGCCTAACCCATGCTTTCCAAGCTCTCTGGCCAAAATCATATTCACCAGAATTTCAATCCCTTCCCCCAAAAAGGCAGAAGCCGCTAAAAAGAAGATTCCCTTGTAGTAAATAGCCATTTTTTTGATTCCCCTTCATACAAATCTTACTTGTACTAACCTATGAGACAAGTCCTCTGAATAGTAGGGGAATTTCCTTCGAAAAACTAAAAAAGGACTTTTCAGCCCTTTTTTACTTAATTAATGAATGTTTGAATGCATAGATTACTGCTTGGGTGCGGTCCTGAACACCAAGCTTGCTTAAGATATTGCTTACATGGGTTTTGACGGTTTTTAGAGCAATAAACAACTCATCGGCAATCTCTTGATTTGCTTTTCCCTCTGCCATTAGAAGCAGGATTTCCAGTTCGCGGCTCGTCAGCTCTTCATGGGGCAGATGGTGATTCTTCTGGCGCATTTTGACCATCATTTTGCCGGTCACTTCAGGTTCCAGGACAGACTGTCCATGGTAGGTAGCGCGGACGGCATTGGCGATCTCACCGGCCTTCGAGGTTTTTAGCATATAGCTGGTTGCCCCCGCTTCAAGGGCAGGATAAACCTTTTCATCATCTAAAAAGCTTGTGACGATAATGATCTTGGCTTCCGGCCATTTTTCAATGATTCGTTTCGTAGCTTCAATCCCGTCCATTTCTTTCATCACCAGGTCCATTAAAATAATATCAGGGCGAAGCTCAAGCGCCAGCTCAACCCCTCTTTTCCCATCGTCCGCTTCACCCACTACTTCAATATCAGGCTGTGCTGATAGGTAGGCGGATACACCAATTCTGACCATTTCATGGTCATCCACGAAGACGACTCTAATCATTTGCACCATCCCCATTCATCAATACCGGAACCTTTACTTCAAGACGCGTTCCTTTATTTTTCATACTAATGACCTTTAAGGTGCCTCCCACCTCAAGGGCACGTTCATGCATATTTTGCATCCCGTAGGAGCCTGCCTTCGTTTCGGCTGCCTCAAAACCGATGCCGTCATCAACAATTCTCATAATCACCAGGTCGTCACGCTTTATGAGCAAAACTTCAAGCTTGCTGGCTTTTGAATGTCTGAGCGTATTGGAAACAGATTCCTGGAGAATTCGAAAAAGATGGTCTTCCACTCCTTTATCAAGCGGAAATGCCTCCACCTTCCATTTAATATCCATTGTCACCTTTTGTGATAATTCAATTAACAGCTCTTCAATTCCTTCTTGCAGCGTTTTGTTCTTTAAGGCGACCGGCCGCAAATGAAGCAGGAGCGCACGCATTTCCAACTGCGACTGATGAATCATTTCCTCCACCATTTTCAATTGCTTTGCCTCACCGGCATCCGCTGAAAGTTGCTTCGTTTCATTGATGGCCGACATCATCATCGAGGCGGCGAACAGTTGCTGGCTGACGGAATCATGTAATTCACGGGCCAGGCGGTTTCGTTCCTGCTCGATGATTTCTTGTATTCTTGCTTCCTGGTCTTCAACCTTTTCCGTTGCAAGCCGTTGTGAAAGCTTTACTTGCTCAGACATCTGTTTACCAATTTTCTCTATTCGCTTGGCAAGGGTTTGCACTTCAGTAATGGATGGTTTTACTTTAAGCTCAGCCTGTCTGCCCTCCTCCAATTGATGCAAAGAATGATCGACAATTTGAAGCTGCTTTCTCCAGAAATGCCCAGAAAAAGCACCTAATAAAATCCCGATGGCGATGCTGAAGGCAGGAATAAAAACAGCAATGGGTATATCCATAAAGTGACGATCCCATAGCTCGGACCAAGTATGAAGCGGAAAAACAATGATAAAAATAATCGTCATCATCATCGCAATCAAAAAGGAAAAGCCGACATTCCAGATAATTTGGCGCTGAGCTGTACTCATATGCGGCTCACCTCTAAATTCCCCACTACAAGCGAAGTAAAGATTTTTACCTTTTGTTCAGCCAGATCATACCCGGGTGTTTTTAAATAAAATACTTGATTGAAAATTTTTGGTTCATGATGGTCAAAAACGGTCGTCGAACCTGTCACACAGGAATGTTGGATACTTACATCAATATCATATGGAACGAGAATTTGAATATTGCCAATGATGTTTCGAATGAAAATAACGGTTTCTCCTTTCGGAAGCATCGTGTAGCTAAGGTCAATAATGCAATCCCCAATACCTGTTTGGATATTAATATCATTCCATTCGTATACACTCACAGGCGTTTTTTGCTGGCCGAAAAAGATATTTTCAAAGAGCGGCTTGCTCTTGACGATCGTTTCTTCTTGATGGACCTGTGCTGGCTGGACAAATCCCATCGTCATTTTTCTCGGATTTTTTTTCGAGGTGATGTATTGAATAAAAAAGTGCAGTAAAATGGCTAACATTAAAAATTTGAAGATCATCATATTTAAAATACTAATGGCTAAAAAGGCAATGCCACCGTAAAAGAGGATTTTTCCACGTTTTCTTCCGGCCCTTCTTCTGCCTAAGTAAATCATGCCAACTGAAACAAAAAGAGAGAAGATCAGCCCTCTATTGAAAAATAATATATCCATGGCCAGCACGAGAACACCGATAATAACCAGCCAACCGATATAATCATTTTTACTATTTTTAAACATCGGCCTCCCCCTCCCTTTTTTATTATGTATGGCCAAAAGGCGCAGAATCCCTACGCCTTTTAGAATACCATGTTTTGGTTATAAAATGGACTTACTTTCATCCACTTTTCGTTCTTTTTCTAATCGGGCAATGCGCTCATCAATCGTGCTGCGAATAAAGGAATGGTTCACGCGCTGCTCTAAACGGTCCAGATAATTCTCAATCTCGCCAAATCGTGAGAATGCTTTGTTAGAATACGTATCTGCTTCAAGCACTTGATTGATTTTATTGTTGGCGCGGGTGACATTTTCACGGCCCATTAATTCCATTCGGCGGATATTCATATCCTTTAATTTGTGTTTCATTTCCTGATATTTACGCTCCAATGCCACAAGCTGGCCGCTGATTTGTTCAAGAGAGCTGCTCAAACGCTCGGAACGCTCTGCATATTGCTGTGCTTCCGCTTGTGCAAATTGATAGAGTTCCGTTTCCCCTGCCTGTTGAGCAACTTCTGCCTGATGCTTTCTTTTTGCCGCAAATTCCCCAGCATGGGATTGTTCTTTCATAAATTCTTCTTTAAGCAGATATTGACGTTCCAATAGTTTTCTAACCTTTTCCGTTTCCTGCTCACTTTCACGAAGGTATTGGTTAAGCAGGGCGATTGGGTTTTGTTTTTCTTTTTGATCCATCGCCTCGTGTAAATCCGCCATGATTGTATTTTTAATTCTTGTTAATAAGTTTGACATGTTCGTTCTCTCCTTTGATTTAATGAATTTGTTAAACTTGCCGGTTGATTGTAGCGAAGTGGCCTCGCTTTCCGCGGGGAGGTCCGGGAGCCTCCTCGGCGCTATAGGTGCCTGCGGGGTCTCCGGTGACCTCTTCATCCCGCAGGAGTCGACCGCCCTACGCTCCAATCAACAGTTGTAAAAAAATCAACATTCACCTTTAACACAGTCTTTAATTAATATTTTTTCAAATCATTCCATTGCTTTTCGAAATTGGCAAATGGATCGTTTTCTTTTTTTACCCGTGTGTATTTGTTCTGGTTCCATTTTTTATATACGAGGTAAAGCACATAGGCAGCAACAAATCCAATGATGGCCGGCGCATTGTGGATGGAAGCCATTAGGACGATAAAACCAATGACGCCAAGCCCAATTTTCCCTCCTATTCTTTCTGCTTTTAAAAATTGTTTAAAAATGAAGTATAGGAGCACGAGGCTGACACATAACCCCACCATTGGACCGATCGTTGACAGCAGGATGATCGCGGCAATCCCGCCTGCTAAAAGTAAACCAAATTTTTTCATTTTGTTTTCCTCCTTTCGTTATCTTGATTTCATCTTACCTTTTTTCCCCGATTCTCATAATTGCGCTTGAGCTTGATTTTATTATCGGTCTCAAGACGTATAAAGGGTCAGCCCCTGTGAAGGAGCTGACCCTTTTTGATTATTTAGAGATAAATTGCTGTACCCAGTAATAACGCTGCGATCCGCCTTTCGCATATCCAATGCCGATGTAGGTAGTACTTGTGCTTAAAATATTAGCCCGATGTCCCGGACTATTCATCCAGGCATTGACTACTTCTTGTGGTGTTGTTTGGCCGGCTGCAATATTCTCAGCTGCCGCACGGTACGTAATGCCGAAACTCTTCATCATCGTAAAAGGATCCCCATATGTTGGGCTTGTATGAGAAAAGTAATTTTTATCTCTCATATCATTCGCTTTATATCGAGCCACTCTTGAGAGCTCCCAATCCGGCGTAAAAGCTTTCAGACCATACTTGGCCCTTTGCTGATTCGTTAATTGAATCACTTGATTTTCGATGGTTTTGATCGCATCGAAATTAGGGATGTTTACCTTTTCACCCGGATAAATCAAGTTAGGGTTTTTAAATTGTGGGTTGGCCGAAATGATTTCAGATATCCCAACCTGATACTTGACGGCAATTTTCCATAATGAGTCCCCAGGCTGAACGGTATAAATTTGCTGAGCAAATGACACATTTGGAATGCAAAAAAGGGACAGCAGGAACAGTAAACTAAACCAAAATGGTTTTTTCATTTTTTCGCCTCCTCCGAATATATACTTTTGATTTGAGGCTCAAAATATACAAGGAGTTGAAAAATAAGCGGAAGAAATTTTGGAGGAAATAAAAAGGATTAATTCCATTTTACAAATGGAAAAATTATTCCCCCCTATGCATATATTCACATTAAAGGGGGGATTGAACATGGCAGCTTTATGGTGGATCACCGTAATCGGTTTTATTTGTTGCCTTGGGATTTTTGCAGGTACATGGGTTTATTTCCTTAAAAATGGCCTGAATTCAGAAGACGCTACCCGAGTGGACCCTAATCCATCAGACGATGAAGATTAGTCGGATAAGGCCAGATTTAAGCTTTGTTTCGCTGCTTCGATAAATTCCTTTTCCTTTTGATCATGAGCATATCTTAATAAGAGTACAGAGGTAAAAACGGCTTTGAATCTCGCTAAATACCTTGTCCTTTCATCCACTTCTCCATATTCTTTAAAAAATTGGCTGCGGCCTTCGGCTGGCATAAAACTATAGACAAATGAAAGATCTACGGCTCTATTGCCAATATGCGTATCACCCCAGTCAATAATGCCGGACACTTTTCCTTTTGCATCGACTAGAATATTTTTAAAGTGAAGATCACCGTGAACCAAGACTGGCTGATCTTTTCCCTCTATATGTTTCAGCTTGGCGAGATAATTCAAGATTTTTTCATCATTTAAAATTAAGCCATCAGCTATTGCAAGTTTTACATTTTCCTCAAGTTTTGCCATCCTGCTTTCAATATTTAAGCGGTTGAGTTGATCAAATGGCACTCCAAAACTTTCTGCCTGTTCGACCGGGAATTGATGAAGCTTTTGTAAAAAAAGTGCGATTGAAAGAGCAGATCCGATTCGCTCTTTATCCGTTAACCTCCCTGGTGGATTTCCGGAAACAAATTGGTACCCGGTAAAGGGCCAGGGATATTCCTTACTCTGGCGGCCAAAAAAATGAGGGACGGGTATCGGGAGATTTAAGGCAGGAGCCAATTTGGGCAATAAAAGATTTTCTGTCTTTAAAAGCTCGACCGCAATCGCTCGCCTTGGAAAGCGAAAAACATAAGTTTGATTCACCTCAAAAACAGTGTTATCAAAACCTTGACCCAATAATGTGATTTGAATTGGAGCAAGCTCTGGAAATTGTGAAAGAATCAGAGCCTCAGCTTCTTCGGAAGTTAAATTGTACTCCGGCTCCCAAGGTTTAGTCATTGATCGATCCTCCTCATTTGAAGGCCCTGACTTGTGCAGGGTTTTTTGTTTTTCCATTTTATTATATTTTTAAAGGTTTTGGAAAAATTAATCATGAGTCTATTTTGAACGTGGAGGAATACATATGAGTGCTTCAGAAATTAAATTCCCAAAAACCTATTGGCGGGAAATTGAGCTTCCAACATTCCCTAAACTTAATGAAAATATTTCGGTTGATGTCGGCATTGTCGGTGCGGGAATCACAGGTATTACAGCTGCCTATCTTCTCTCAAAAGAGGGCTTAAAGGTGGCACTTGTCGAAGCGGGCAGTGTCTTAAATGGGACTACCGGTCATACGACCGCAAAAGTTACCGCTCAACATGGCTTATTGTACGACGAATTGATTAACCATTTTGGTGAAGAAAAAGCGCGACTGTATTATGAATCACAAATGTCCGCCATTCGCTTCATAAAGGAAAAAGGAATCGAATGTGATCTCAGCAGTGAGGATGCGTATATTTACGCAACCACTGATGAATATAGACGAAATATCGAGACAGAATGGTCTGCCTATGAACGATTAGGGATTGATGGTGCCTTAAAAGATACCATTCCATTTAAAATCCAAACAACGGCAGCGCTCATGATGCGAAATCAGGTCCAGTTTCACCCTCTCAAGTTTTTGAAATCATTGCTTGATGAAGCCGTCATCGCCGGCTGTCAGGTTTTTGAGAATACACCGGCAGACGACCTTGAAGAAGAAGGGACCTATAATCCTAAGATTATTACAAAAGATGGGCATCGGGTTTCCTGCAAACATGTGATCATCGCTTCCCATTATCCTTTTTACGATAAGCCCGGTCTTTATTTTGCCAGGATGTATGCCTCCAGATCCTATGCCATTGGAATTCAAACAAATGAGTATCCCGGCGGCATGTACATCAGCGCTGATAACCCGACCCGTTCGATCCGCTATACACCCTATAACGGGGAAAAGCTGCTGATTATTGGCGGGGAAAATCATAAAACAGGACAGGGTGTCGATACCCTATCGCATTTTAATGCGCTTGAGGAGTTTGCTAAGGATGTGTTTGGGCTTTCCGGTTATAGTTACCGTTGGTCAGCCCAGGATTTAGTGACCATCGACAAAGTGCCATATATCGGGCCAATCACCGAAAACAAACAGCGAGTATTAGTTTCAACCGGCTATAAGAAATGGGGAATGACAACAGGTATTGCGGCCGCCCATTTGGTAGCAGACTACGTTCTGGAACGTGACAATCCTTGTAAGGAGCTGTATTCACCATCCCGATTTGTTGCCGACCCAAGTGTGAAGAATTTGATTTCAACCAATGCAGATGTGGCCAAGCACCTGTTAAAAGGCAAGCTAGAAGTTGTGGTTAAGGAAATTGATGATCTGCAAGCTGGAGAAGGTTCTGTTGTCACCTATAAAGGAAAAAGAGCCGGTGCCTATAAGGACGAGGACGGGAAACTTTATCTTTTGGATACCACTTGTACCCATATTGGCTGCGAAACTGAGTGGAACCATGCTGAAAAAAGCTGGGACTGCCCGTGCCATGGCTCAAGATTCTCTTATGCAGGCGATGTGATTGAAGGCCCGGCGTTAAAACCGCTGAAATGTTTGCTGGATGAGTGATTTTTCATGGAGTGTTTTAATGAAATTGGCCTTTAAATGAATTTATCCACACGTTTTCGAGTGATATCAACACATTTTGGGCGGATATCAACACATTTTTGAGCTATATCAACACATTTTGGGCAGATATCAACAATTTTAAAGTTTATCTACAAATTTTCAAATTTATCTACAAACCCACAAAAAACGCCTCCCATCATTAGGGAGGCGTTTTCACTTATTTGCTATTCGGGCGGTTATGTTTTAGATCTTCTCCAGTAGTAAATTCAACTAGCTCTGAGCTTGTTCTCATCGGTTTCTTGCGGTTATTATTCCGCTGGGCATTCGCGTTGCCTAGCTTCGTTCTTCCCATAAAACCCATCTCCTTTTTCAAGAAAGTCAATGATAGTATGGGTGAATCAAGGCAAACTTATTCTATGATCGGCGGCTTCCGGTACAATGTCATTTGCTCAAATGCATAAGCTGCTTCGATTAAAACAGGTTCACTAAAAGCCGTGCCCGCAAAAGTAATTCCCACCGGCTCCCCTGCCGCCGTAAAGCCTGCCGGAACAGCAATACTTGGATAACCCGCCTTGGCGCTAATATGGGACCCTTCTTCACCAGGAAAAACAATCATATCCAATTTGTATTGTTCAAGCGCATAGTCAATGCCTTTTACTGTTGCATGATAATGATTAAATTCTAACGCTTGGGCATAGGCTTCTTCTGTTAAGGAACCGCTTGTTCCTTCAGATTCAAGCAAGACTGCCTGCCCATATCTCAACATTTGCTCTTCATGATTTTTATTAAACTCAATCAAGTCCGCCAGTGTCCGAATCGGAACGGATGGATGCAGACCATGTAAGTACTCATTTAAGTCGGTTTTAAATTCATGGGTTAGGACATCATACTTCCAATCGGCTTTCGCGGATGGAATCTTCATATCCTCCACTACTTCAGCCCCTGATGCTTTTAATACATCCAGTGCGGCCGCCATGACTGTCCGCTGATCTTCTCTGATGGGATCAATAAAGTCATCCCAGGCAATTCCGATTCTTTTTCCTTTCAAACCATCCTCCAAGAGATATTCGGTAAAATCAGTTTTGACAAGCGGATTTGTTTTTGTAATCGGATCCTCTTCATCTATCCCAGTCAAGGCATTTAATATAATGGCGGCATCTTCAACGGTCCGTGCCATTGGTCCGGCGGTATCCTGCGAATGGGCTATCGGGATAATCCCCCTGCGGCTGATTAAGCCGACGGTTGGCTTAATTCCTACAACTGAGTTTAGACAGGCTGGAAATAAAATGGACCCAGATGTCTCCGTACCAATGGCGACAGCGGCAAAATTAGCGGCAATCCCGGCAGCTGACCCGGAGCTCGAACCGCCAACATCAAATGGTCCATATGGATTTAACACCTGGCCGCCTCGAGAGCTATATCCATTTTTCATCCCATTGGCCATAAAATTCGCCCACTCCGTCATATTCGTTTTCCCAAGGATGATGGCTCCGGCCCTTCGTAATTGTTCCGCGACATAAGAGTCTTTTAACGCAATGGAATTTTTTAAGGCTAAAGACCCGGCACTTGTATGCATTTTGTCCTTCGTATCAATATTATCCTTTATTAAAATGGGAATACCATGCAAGGGACTTCGCGGCCCGAACTCTTTCCGTTCAGCATCAAGTGCTGCCGCGATTTGTATGGCATCCGGATTTAGTTCAATAATGGAGTTAATTTTTTTATCAAAAATTGAAATCCTATATAAATACATTAAGACAAGTTCTTTGGATGTCAGCTCACCGCTGGCTAATTTATGTTGGATTTCTTTAACCGTCGCCTCTTCCAGCCACTCATCATACAGTTTCTTTAATTTTGGATTCTCCATGTTCATCACTCTCCCTAATTACTATTCAAGAAAAAACCCTGAAATCCTTCCGAAAAAAAGACAGCGGGGTATTCCCACTGCCTAGCGCCTAATTTTCTGTTCTTTAAGGTTTTCCTGAGCGATTTGTCCTTTATAAAAAATTCTTTTCTCAACAGGCACATGAAGATCCCGGCAGAATTGTTTCAATTCCCGTTCTTCCCTTTCGGTAACAAGGGAAATGACCATTCCGCTTGCCCCCATTCTTCCAGTCCGTCCTGTCCGGTGTACATATTGAGTAAGGTCCCTTGGAAAATCAATATGTACAACATGGGTCACACCTTGAATATCCAAACCTCTTGCCGCCACATCGGTCGCAATCAGCAGATTCATTTTCCCATCACGAAACGACTTAAGCGCGGTTTGACGGTCCAGCTTTTTCATATCACTATGTAAAATGCCGACAGAGAGTTCTTTAAAATGCAATTTTTCCTTAAAAACTTGAATTTCGCCAATATCATTGATAAAAGCCAAAGCTTTGATTCCTTCTAAGCGGGCAATTTTTTCGAGAAGTTTGATTTTGTCACGTTGTTCAGCAAGGAAATAGATATGTTCTACCTTTCCCGAAGAGGCTATTTCGTCCTTCACAATTCGAAGGAATTCCGGCTCCTTCGTCAGCCCCTTCGCCAATCCTTCGGTTTCGGCCTTCATAGTGGCTGAAAATAAGACAACTTGGCGGTGGTCAGCCATGGTGGACTTCACAATGTTTTGGACGGTGTTCAAATGCTCGGGAATTAACAGCTGATCCCCTTCATCAAGAACGACCATCTTCACTTCATGCATCTTTACTTTTTTCTGTTTGATTAATTCATATAAACGACCTGGAGTCGCAAAAATGACATGCGGACGTTTTTTTAATTTTTCCAGCTGTCTTTTTAAATTCGCTCCGCCTATGATGGAGGTGCCCCGAATTCCGCTTCCCTCCGACCATTTTTGAAATTCCTGATAAACTTGCATGACGAGCTCCTGTGAGGAAGCAAGCACAACTGCTTGAAGGGATGGTGAATCGGCCTCAATCAGATTTAAAAGCGGTAATAAATAGGCAAGCGTTTTTCCTGTCCCCGTTGGAGATTCGGCGATAACATCCTTACCCTCTATAATCATCGGAATGGCTTCATCTTGGATGGATGTTGGCTGCTCAAAGCCTGACTTCTTCCAGGCTTCCTGTAAAAATGGTTTTAATATGTTTAACATTGCTTACTCCTTTTTCAATCACTTTTCCTTATTATTCGCTCTTGATACTAACTTATCCCGCAGCCTGTGTCCAGCAGGATTAAATTACAAATACAGCAGAATCCAGACCATATGAAAACAAAGAACGGAGAAATAGAGAACACTTGCCGAGATTAAGAGCGTCCGAATCCAGCCTTTTAGCGGCCGGAGATAAAACAAACCAATAAGCAAAAGGGGCAGGCAGATTTTGATCAGGTAAAAAAAGATCCAGCTTTGGTGGATGACAAACTTCATCATCGGGTTTCCTTCATCAATGACCCCAAATGCAATTCCAAGATTGGTCAAGACGGCATCTACGATTCCGGCAAAAAGCAGAAATAAACAGATTTTCATCTTTTCCTCCTCAAAAATTCGTCGTTCTTTATAAAGAACTGCATAGTATAGATAAATTCTTTATGAAAGAGCAAATGTCCTGCGGAGAAAAAGCACTAATATTGTCGTTTCAAGGGTGAAAAGGACTTTTTAAATGCATTCCTCAATTTGTATACCGGCTATTTTGGGGCATGGCCACTTCTTCAAAATGATCCACTAAATAACGAAGGCCTTCTTCAAGTTCTTCCCCGCTCATGGGGAGTCCATGACCGGTAATGGCTATTCCCGGTTTTAAAGCTTCCAGCATTTTCACTGACTCATAGGCAGCCTTCCAGTCCGTTGTATAATATCTAGGGGGCCCGCTGATTTCCTGTGTTTGAGTCAACACCTTATAAAGGGATTCCTGCTTTACGGTTACGAAAGCATCACCTGCGATAAGGGTCCTGTCCTCTTCTCGGAATAAGGAAATATGGCCAGGAGTATGGCCAGGGGTATGGAGCCACTTCCACCCCGGCATATTCGGAACCGTGCCATCAGGGGGCAGTGCTCCCACATGTTTGCCAATATCAATTCCATGATTGGGGAACAGTGGTGACATCTTTGCAACAAGGCCGCCAGACACGCTTGGGTCCCCTGGCGGATAATCATTTTGCCCTGTTAAATAAGAGATTTCCAATTCATGTGCATAGACAGGTACCTTCCAATGCTCTAATAGTTCCACCAGGGATCCGACATGATCAAAATGCCCATGTGTTAAAACGATCATCTTTGGCTGAGCGTTTTTACCAAATTGTTCTTCTATCATTTCCTTGATTTCGTCAGCACACTTTGGCATGCCGGCATCGATTAAAATAAACTCTTCAGCATGACCTACCAGCATAAGATTGACAATCTTATTCGTGTAACAAATCACATCAGGCAAGACAGAATTTACTGTACCGCTGCCTGCCGAAGTCATTGGTAAAAATGTATTTTCAAATTTATTGTCCTGGATGTGCTCCAAAAAAATCCCTCCCCGTTTTTTCATAGTATCTAACAGGAAGGGATATTTATTTAGTCAAATGCACGCATCGTTAATTTGTTCAGACTATTTATATCACGTTTTTTACTCTTTTCGAAAGATTTGTGAACAATACCGCTCAAAAGTCTTCAAAGCTATAAATGATGATAGAATGAATAAAAGCAAGATTACAATATTTCGGAGTTGAATATGATGTTTAAAAAAATCTCCATTATTGCTTCGCTGATATTTTTTCTATTAGGAACAAGTGTATTTTCGCAGTCACATATAGAGGCTGCTTCTTCAAATGCCCCATCTAAAAAATTAATTCAAACAGGCAGCAATAATAATAGTACTTCCATGAATGCGTATATTTTGCCAGGCACGGTCGGCATCCTTTTTATCATTGGTATTAGCTCTTACTGGTTAATCTATCGGAGGAAGACATTAAAAAAAGAAGTGTGAATCATTAAAATGATTCACACTTCTTTTTTTAAGATGAATGAAAGGATCTCCAAAAGGGTCCCTTTTGATCAATTATTTCGCCAAGTTCTTCAAACGGAATGGTAAAGGTCGGAAATCCTGCGGCATAAGGAGCAATCTCATAAGGGGAAAAATAAATATTTAGAGCCCCTTCACTAATAAAAAACGGTTGATCCTTCTTTATTCCCTTATAGGCATCCGGGAAAACATAGGAGTATTTCTCATTGCTTTTAATTTGAGCGCCGATCATGTCACTAATTACTTTTACATAATCGCTGTCACGCTTAAATAAATCCTTGAGCTGATAGATGACGCCTTTATTCAGGTCAATATGAGCATATTTTTTTACAGGCATGCCATGTGCGGCGCCGAACGGATAATCATAACCGGTTAGTTCGATTACGGCGAGGTGATCCTTAAAATAGGCGACTTCAAAATCTCCCATATAGTTTGACTCAAGCTGTTTGTCGGCTGGTACCTCCTTCACACCTGCTAATTGCTTTAATAGTTGATTGATCGGGTCACGGACGCCTTTTATTTGCGGATAGTAAACAAGGTAATCCTTATTTGGCCGGTATTTCTCCTCCACAACAGAAAACTGTCTGTTTAGAGGAATGATGGTATTCTGTTTCCATATCAACTCGCCATTATTATTAAAATAATAGAGGCGATAATCAATTTCTCCCTTGATTAACGTACGATCCATTTCCAACGTTCCGCTGCCGTCCACCAGCGGCAGATGCTCCATCCGCTTTCCGCTTTTATCAATAAAGAAGGTGGATTGGTCATTAGAAGCCGAAGCAACCCCGTCCTTGTAATTTGTGATTCCATTATATATAAATCCGGTTAAAATATGACCTTCCGAATCGGCCACTGCATATTTTGAACCGATGTACGGCTTCTCCGGGTCCAGCGCCCTTCCAAGAGCAAAGCGGTCTTCTCCAAGATCCATGATCCTGTTATAGTTGGGTTTAAAGATAAAATTCCCTTTCCGATCAATGAGGCCAAAGTGGTCCTTATAATCATCGGATACATTGACAATTGCACGTCCTCCATGAAAACCCTGGGCGCTTGAAAATTGCGGCTCAATGACAACATTCCCTTGTTCATCGATATACCCGAATTTCCCTTCCCTGCTTTTTTGAAAAACCAGCATGCCTTCACCAAAATTTCCGACAAAAAAATCCGGGTACTTATGCAAAATTTTTCCATTTAAGTCAATTAGCGCAAAGCTGTCGTTTTTTAATTTTACGGCGGTTTTTCCTTCATTAAAGTTAGCTGCTGATTCATAGCTTAGTGGAATCGCTTCTTTTCCCCGTCTAGTAAGATACCCGTATAAATATTGGCCATGCTCGTCTGTATCTGCAAATAATGCCCGCCCTTCCTGGTAATCTCCTATATAGGAATAAGCCTTCGAGGTGATTTCCTTACCACTTTCATCAATCACTTTAAAGCCTTGATGGTCAATAACCGTTGCCCGCCCCTCTGAAAAGGGGTTGATGGTATCGTATTTCGGTTTCACAATTAAATAGCCATTAGAATCTATCACTCCTGTTTGGTCCATCAAGCTGACGATTGCTAATCCATTGTCCTGAAAATCTCCGGCGCGGTCGTAGATAGGAGGAAGAATAAACTTGCCTTTTTGATCAATATAGCCCCACTTGTTTCCGCCGATTTCTTTAATGGAGGCTGGAAAAAGATAAACGGCCCTCGTTTCCTCACTGTCTTGTAAGGCTTTCTTTTTTGCCTCCTTCAAATAGCGGTGATAAAATAAATAATCCGGATGTTCTCGGATTTTCTGTTCGTAATATTTGACCACCTTTTTAAAGTAATAGGGCTCCACATCCTTCGCTCGAACGAGCTTCCCCTTTTCAAAGCGGTACACATCCACCTTGTAGGCTTCAGCGGTATCGTGCAACCAAAGAGCGATTTCGGCTTTACCGTCTTTACCGTTTCTGCCAGGCATGTCTTCTATCTCCATTTTACTGAACACGTAATCATCCTTGGTCAATTCCTTTAAGCCATTATTCTTCCACTCATAAATGGCTAATTTTGACCAAATTCCGCCGATTTGCCAGCCTACCACGATATCCATAGCATGGCTGCTGGTAATATTGGCTATCCCAAAATAACTAACTTGATAACCAATCCCCTCGGCTACGGAGATAATTTTCCAATGCCCGTAAAAATTATTTAGCACAAATAAATAAAGCTTCTGATGCATTCGATAAATCCCAATGACTTCCTTAAACCGATCATGATCCAGATCAATCGTTTGAAGAAGAGCCTTTTTTGGATATGATTCGGCAAACACTAATTCTGCACCATATGGAAGGAAGGGCAAGACCCAATTTTGTCCTGTTCCGTACATCATAGCTCCCCCATTTTAGTTTTTTATCTATATATATGTCATGCAGGTAAAAAGGGGGTCAGTCCCCCGCTGCTTTAAAGCAGCGGGGGACTGACCCCTTTAATGACCAATGTTATTGATGTTTGGAATTAGTTGATTCCAATCTTTAATGGAAAGGACTGTGTTCCAATGGCCGGTGATTTTTGCGATTCCTACCACGAGGATAAATAAGGCAAGGAATGCAACAGGCACAAACCATTTGTTTACCTTTTTGTTTGCGACCGTCATGTTCAAGGTATCTTTGATTGGACAAGCTTCCACACATTGCATGCAGGCGGTACAATCCGGCGTTGCCACCACTTGTTTTTTATGCACTTTAATCCTTTGCGGACAAACCTTTGTACACATCTCGCAATTTGTACAAGTATCTTCATTCTGGCGAACCTTCGTAATTCTGAAAATCGATCCAAGACCAATCATGGCACCATACGGGCAAAGGAATCGACACCAGAAGTTTTTAAAGAAAAGGGAAAGAATAAACAAAACAATGATAAACTTTAAGGCGAAACCGCCGATGTTAAGGAAAAACAGCAGCATTTTCACATCCGAAATCTCATTATAGGGATCCGTTAGGAAAGCCTTTGCTTCGATTGGCTGCATGTTAATAATCATATTTAAAAAGAATAATAATAATAAATATTTTAAGGGCGTTAACAGCCAGACAAACGGCTGTGGAACTTCAAGGTTCCGTTTAAAAAGCTTCTTACCGAGCATTCCCGTCCATTCACTAACCGTTCCGACAGGGCAAAACCAGCTGCAAAATGATTTGCGAAAAACAATTCCCGAACCAATAAAAAAGGCAAATAAGACGAGACCGGCCGGGTGAATTTTATCAAACCCTCCGCCTGTCAGCCAAACCTTCAAAGCGACCAGCGCGCTGATCGGTAAAAAACCTTCCACAGCAGATGGCCGCGCCACAAAAGGCTGAACCCCGAGAGTTTTAAAATGCATATAAAATTGATAGAAACGCAATCCTACATAAAGTAAAAATAATAGAAACACAGTTTGCACCGTATGTCTTGTTATTTGAACCGGCTTTCGCTTTAATTGTTTAACATACCAGGCCTTTGATTTCATCACGAAACCCTCCATTTCTTCGATAACTTAACTATAAGAAAAGGATAAACCACCCCGTGTGATATAAATCATCTATTCTATTGATTTCATAAAGAGTTCACAAAGGCATTCTCAAAGTTGACAAATAATGGGGTAGCCCAGCAGCACATCCTTAGAAGGGTTCAAGCTTATTAAGCTGCTTTTTAATTACATAGAAAAAGCACACGAGAAATCTCGTGTGCATCTCCTGCAGTTATTAAATTTTAAACGAGCTTTTCAATGAAACAATTCGGTTAAAGACGAGCTTATCCCCGGTTGAATGTTTCGGATCGACATTGAAATAACCGTGTCTAAAGAATTGGAATTTATCCTGCGGGAGGCTTTCCTTCATGTTTGGTTCCACAAATCCTTGAAAAATTTCTAATGATTGAGGATTAACATGATCGAGGAAGGTTGTTTCTTCCCCCTCATTTTCCTCTCCGTCCTGCTCGATAATAAGTGGTTCATATAAACGGAATTCTGCAGGGACTGCATGTGTTGCTTCCACCCAGTGGATCGTTCCTTTTACCTTGCGGCCTGTAAATCCGGTTCCACTTTTTGTTTGCGGATCGTAGGTGCAGCGAAGCTCAACAACTTCCCCGTTTTCATTCTTTATTACTTCTTCACATTTAATGAAATAGGCATGCTTTAAGCGAACCTCATTCCCAGGGAACAAGCGGAAATATTTATTTGGCGGATTTTCCATAAAATCGTCCTGCTCGATATAAATTTCTCGCGAAAAAGGGATCTTCCGCATGCCCATTTCCGGATTTTCCGGATTGATTTCGGCATCAAGCAATTCTATTTGGCCCTCAGGATAGTTGGTTATGACCACCTTTAACGGATGGATAATCCCCATTGTTCTTGGCGCTTTTAATTTTAAATCCTCTCGGACAAAATGATCGAGCATTTGCGAATCGACTGCACCGGATCCTTTTGAAACACCTGTTTCGCGAACAAAATTGCGAATCGATTCCGGAGTAAAGCCTTTTCTTCTCATTCCGGAAATCGTTGGCATGCGAGGATCATCCCAGCCATCGACAAAGCCTTCATCCACTAACTTCTTCAACTTTCGCTTACTCATTACGGTATTGGTCACATTTAAACGGCCAAACTCAATTTGCTGCGGTGTGCTTTCCATCTCACACTTCTCGACAACCCAATTATAAAGAGGGCGTTGATCCTCAAATTCAATGGTACAAATCGAATGGGTGACCCCTTCAATTGCATCCTCAAGCGGATGGGCAAAAGCGTACATCGGGTAAATGCACCATTTGTCCCCAGTGTTGTGGTGTGTGGCATGGGCAATCCGATAAATAACCGGGTCACGCAGATTGATATTCGGTGACTTCATATCAATTTTCGCACGCAGCACCTTTTGACCATTATCAAACTCGCCATTCTTCATCCGTTCAAATAAATCAAGGTTCTCCTCAATAGAACGGCCGCGATATGGACTATCCTTACCAGGTGCAGTCAGTGTTCCGCGGTATTCGCGGATTTCATCTGCGGACAAGTCATCCACATAGGCCAGACCCTTTTTAATTAAAAGCACAGCGCGATTGTACATTTCATCAAAATAATTAGAGGCAAAAAGTAAATCATCCCATTCAAATCCAAGCCATTTCACATCTTCTTTGATGGAATTAACATATTCAATATCCTCTTTTAGCGGATTCGTATCGTCAAATCGTAAATTGGTTTTACCTCTAAATTCATCAGCCAAACCGAAGTTGATGATAATCGATTTTGCATGTCCAATATGCAAATACCCGTTTGGTTCTGGAGGAAAACGCGTTACAACGGTATCGTGCTTTCCGGATTCCAAATCCTTTATCATAATATCCTTAATAAAGTTTGATGTTTGATTGTCCACCTTTTTCAACCTCTTTCTTCCTATCTATTAATATAAATACCATAAATAATGATTTTTTTCCAATGTACCCTATTTTTAAAATTGGAAAACTCCCCAAATAAAAGCTACAATCAATTGGTAAATAAGTAATTGGAGGAGAAGAGCATGCTAAACCTTGGCACAGTTGGAACAGGATGGATTACTGCGTCCTTTATCGAAGCGGCGAGACTCAGTGGAAATTTCAATTTAGTTGGTGTCTATTCGCGAACAGAGGAAAAAGCAAAAGAACTGGCAAATACATATGATGCTTCCCACTATTATACGGATTTAAAGGCGATGGCGGAAAGTACGGAAATTGAGGCTGTTTATATCGCCTCACCGAATTCCGTTCATTTTGAACAGACACTTTTATTTTTAAAAAATAAGAAACATGTAATTTGTGAAAAACCGATTTTTTCAAATACCGCTGAATTAGCTGAGGCATATCGTACAGCTGCAGAAAATGGGGTTTACTTATTCGAGGCGATTCGCAATATTCATACCCCGAATTTCGCCATTTTAAAAGAAAAGCTGGCAATGGCCGGCAAGTTGAGGAGCACGGTATTGCCTTATATTCAATATTCCTCCCGTTACGATTCATTTTTAAAAGGGGATGTTCCGAATATATTCTCTGCAGCCTATTCCGGAGGGGCCCTTGTTGATTTAGGTGTCTATCCTCTCTATTTAGCGGTGGGCTTGTTCGGGGAACCGCAGACAGTGGCCTATCAACCGTTCCTTTTACATAGCGGTGTTGACGGAAGCGGAACTCTTGTTTTAAATTATGGAGATTTTGTCTGTACCATCCTTTGTTCAAAGGTAGCCCATTCGGTTATTCCATGCGAAATACATGGTGAGAAGGGTACCTTTGTCCTCGAAGACGCAGCGCCCATTTCCGAGATTAAATTTATTGACAGCCATACGAAGGAAAGCGAGATTTTAAGCGTTGATCAGGAAGAAAAGAATATGGTGTATGAATGTATCAATATTGCCCGGATCATTGAAACCAAAAATGACGAGGAATATGAAGAATTGCAGAGATGGAGCCAGATTGTCCTGAAGATTACCGAAGAGGCGAGAAGACAGAATAAGATTGTATTTGATGTTGAAAAGTAAAGCTCATTGACCGCATGAGCGGTTTTTGGTGCTTTAAGGTCAATGGAATGGAGCTCCTTTGACTGTTCGGGTGCTTTTTTCAGGCTTGCGGGCAATGCAGACGGCTTCCTTTGACCGTTTGAGCTCTTTTTTCAGCTTTGCGGGCAATGCAACCGCTCTGCTTTGACCGTTCAAGCACTTTTTTCAGCTATACGGGCAATGCAACCGCTCTGCTTTGACCGTTCGAGCTCTTTTTTCTACTCCACGGGCCATGCAGACGCTCTGCTTTGACCGTCCTAGCTCTTTTTTCTACTCCACGGGCAATGCAGCCGCTCTGCTTTGACCGTTCGAGCTCTTTTTTCTACTCCACGGGCCATGCAGACGCTCTCCTTTGACTGTTCAAGCGCTTTTTTCAGCTTTGCGGGCAATGCAACCGCTCTGCTTTGACCGTTCGAGCTCTTTTTTCTACTCCACGGGCCATGCAGATGGCCCCCTTTAACCGTCCCAGCTCTTTTTTCTACTCCACGGGCAATGCAGATGCTCTCCTTTGACCGTTCAAGCTCTTTTTTCTACTCCACGGGCAATGCAACCGCTCTGCTTTGACCGTTCCAGCTCTTTTTTCTACTCCACGGGCAATGCAACCGCTCTGCTTTGACCGCCCCAGCTCTTTTTTCTACTCCACGGGCAATGCAACCGCTCTGCTTTGACCGCCCCAGCTCTTTTTTCTACTCCTCGGGCAATGCAACCCCTCTGCTTTGACCGTTCGACCTCTTTTTTTACTTTTACGGTCAATGGAACTTCGATTTGGAAGCTAGTTAAACGGTGTCCTATTCCCTTAACAAAATCGGTACCTCTAAAATAATCTTTGTCCCTTTGTCAGGCTGTGAGATAATAGACAGCTCGCCGCCAACGGCTCGTGCCCGTTCATCCATGCTAAAGAGGCCGACGCCGCGAGACCCGGCTTTCGTATCAAAGCCTTTCCCTTTATCTTCAATTAAGACGCAGACGATTCCACCTATTTCTCTAACGGTCACAGCAGCCTCGGTGACTTCGGCATATTTGCGGATGTTCGTCAATGCCTCCTGGATAATCCGGTAAATGCTTAGTTCAATGCTGATCGGCAACCGCTTTTTAAGAGAACAATCAAAAAATACATCAATATTATAATGATCTGAAAAACGGGAAAGGAAAGAGCGTATCGCCGGCACCAAACCAAGATCATCTAAGACAGATGGACGGAGTTCCCACGAAATATCCCGAATTTCTTCAATTAATTCTGTTGCTTCATCCTGCATCTGTCGTAAGAGTGGATGGTCCATCTCGGAAATTAACCGATTAATGGTAATCAGATGACTATATAGGTTTTGGCCGATTCCATCATGTAAATTTCGCGACAGCCTTTTTCTTTCCTCCTCTTGCACATCAATGATCGACATCATCATTTTTTGCAATTCGTGTTCGACTCGCTTCCGCTCCGTAATTTCATAGCGAATGGCTAAATATTGATAGGGCTTCCCCTTTTCATTTAAAAAAGGGACAATCGTGGTATCCATCCAATAATAGGCTCCATCTTTGGCGCGATTGCGGATCTCTCCCTTCCAAACCTTTCCCTCCCCAATGGTTCGCCACATATCTTTAAAAAATTCTTTGGAATGATAGCAAGAATTAATGACGCGATGGTCCTGGCCAAGCAGCTCTGCTTCCGAGTACTTGGAAATTTGGCAAAATTGATGATTCACATAGGTAATAATGCCTTGTGCATTGGTAATGGCAACAATGGATGACTCATCAAGAGCAAACTTTAAATCGATTAATTCCTGCATTGATTTTCTCAGTTCTTCTTCAAGAATGCCCTTTTCGTTCAATGGCAGCTGATTATCTCTCTCCATATAAATCCCCCATGATATGCTCCTTTAAAACAATCTCCAAGGATAAGGCTGCATCCTTTACTTGTTCTTGTTCATATTCATTAAAAACGTGTGTATCCCTGTTTCCAACCAGTAATACCCCTTTTGGGACAGCATTAAAAAATAATGGGACTGCAAAAGTGGAAACAAGTTTTTCAGCAAGCATAATCGGATAATCCGTCACCTTTCCCGCGATCTTATTAGGAAAATCGACCAGCATCATCGGACTGCCGGTTGAGATGATTTTTCCAGCGAGTCCTTTGCCAAAACGGACCGTTATTCTTTCATATTTATCGTTTAAATTACCGGAAGCATAATGCCAGCGGACATCTGGACCCACTCTATTTTGAAGGGCAAGCCCGACGAAATCAAAGCCTGCCCTGCCCATTAATTGATCGCAAATATCCATAACCGCACGCCATTCTTTAAATTCTCTCATCTTTGGAAAATCCCCTTAAATTCCATAGCCTAATAGCCCCTTTTTAACGGCATATTCCACCAATTCAGGCCGTGTTTTCATTTGAAGCTTCTCCATCAAATTTCCTTTATGGGTTTCAACTGTTTTCACACTAATCACCAATTGCTCGGCGATTTCCTTGTTGGCATATCCTTTGGCTATTAGGGTGAGAACTTCTTTTTCCCGCTCAGATAAAAGATTGTACGTATCATTACTGCCATGTTTTATACTTCCCAGATATTCTTCCATCAATCGTTTTGTTGCGGATGGGTGCAGATAGGCATCTCCTGCAGAAACGGATTCTATCGCTGCCATTAATTCATCATGGGGAGCGCTTTTTAAAATACAGCCTGAAGCACCCGCTTGGATGGCCCTAAATAAGTATTCCTCATCATCATGCATGGTAAGAATCAGAATATTCACTTCAGGCATCAGCTTCTTTAATTCCATTGTCGCCGACAGCCCATCTTTTCCATGGGGCATGCTTAAATCCATCACCACGACATCCGGCTTTAGCTTCATCGCCTTTTTGATTCCTTCGTTCCCTTCCGAAGCCTCTCCGATTACTTCCATTTCAGGGTTTGTGTTGAGCAGCATGGTTAAGCCCATTCTTACAACCGCATGATCATCAACCAAAAGGATTTTTATCAATTTTAATTTCTCCTTTAATCCCTATAAGGGAAGAGATAGTTCAATCGTAGTTCCTTCTCCTATTTTAGAAGAAATCACACACTGTCCGCCAGTCAAAAGCATTCTTTCCTTCATCGCTGCAAGCCCTGATAGTTGGTCGTTCCGTTCATGTTCCTCCGGCTGAAACCCTTTGCCAAAATCATGAATCATAATCTTTAAATCCTGAGGACCCCAAGTAAAGGTCATGTTAATTTTAGAGGTATCAGCATATTTCGCAATATTAGCCAATGCCTCCTGACAGACCCGAAATAAGGCAATATTATTCTTTTCTGAAATAGGCAATTCATCTCCTATTGATTTAAATTCAACAAGAATCCCAAATGTGGATGTGTATAAATGAAGATAACTTTTCATCGCCGCAAGCAGTCCAAGGGTAGTCAGGGTAGGGGGATGCAATTCGACCGATAGCAATCTTATTTCTTGAATTGTCTTTTCGATCAGCTGGGACATTTCATGCAAGTAATTTTTATGCAGCGGCTCTTTAATACTTGAATCTAAAAACTGCAATCCTGTAAAAATACTATAAAGGTTTTGTCCGACGCCTTCATGGAGCTCTAAGGCAATCCGTTTAATTTCCTCTTCTTGTGAATGAATGATATATGAGCTTATTTGCTGCTTGGATTGATTATCCTCCATTATGCTGTCCCTCCTAATGCTAAAAAAGGCAGGGCTTTATTAAAAGTCCTGAACCTTTTTGACTGTATAATGTAAACCGCTTTCCGTGTCAAAAGCTGAAAATTCTGTTTCGGTTTGTCTGATTTCACTCTTGATTGGGACGGCCAGAAAATAAAAATCATCAAAATAAAAACGAATATGGGTGCCATCCGGGCATTCCTGCACTTTTTTCACCTTTTTCTTCACTGCAGGTGCCTGGTCGCCCCCTTCAGAATCCTGGATCGAAATGACAGCAGGGAAACCTGCAAATCGCTTCATTTCCTCTAAATTAATAGGTTCCACAGCTGGTACATCCTCTCTTAGCAGGATAAATGAACAGCTTATACCCTTGAAGATACTCCCAAAACTTTTCTCCGGCATGCTCTTCTAAAAATTGGATCGTTTCTTCTTCAGAAGCCCAATCGCTCATCCCTTTTACCTCTGCAATGACCATATCGGCTCCATCGATTGTCTTTTCTTCGAGATACCAATTCAACCGTTTTTTTTCAAATGTGTTATTCAACAATTCATCAATTTCTGCTGTAAAATTACCCGCTTCAGCCCTCATAAAGCAAAAATCAATATAGGTTTGGCTAGTCATGGACCTTCACACCTTTTTTATAGATGATTAATGCGACAGGGAAGAGGACGATATTGATCACCGCCGCGATGATTGTATTTGTGTAATGTTCATAAAAATATTGATGAACCATGTATTGGGTAAAGATAATGTTCAGCATTAAAACAGCTAGAAGGAGTGTAACGGGCACGTAACTACGCTTCATAACGCTTCACCCCCACGGCATAAACCACACCGTTTTCTACTTTCACATAAATTTCCGGAAGCGGACGTCTCGGCGGTCCTGCGATTGGATCACCTGTTTTCACATCAAATTTCCCGTGATGGCATGGGCAGACCATTTCTCCCTCGTCCTTTTTCCAAAACACTGGGCAGCGTAAATGGGTACAAGCATTTTGATAGGCAACATATTTATTCTCAGAAAGCCGGATTAAAATCGCACTATCATGCTCGCCTGGAAAAGCAAAGTCAACCGCGTCGCCAACAGCAATCGAACTGACATTGGTAATTTTCTGCTTCGGATATTTTTTATTGCTAAGCCCGGTTAACTCCTTCGCCGCCAATGCCCCCCAAGGAAGGGAGGAAACAGCGAACACACCTGCTGCTCCAACCAAGGTTTTCATGAAAGCCCGGCGGTCGAGCTTTCGTTCATTATTGCGATTAATATTATGTGTATAGTTATCTTCATTGAACGGGATTTTATTATTTTTATCTGTCATTCCTAATCCCTCCTAAAACAATTTCGTGACGCCCTGCAGGATACCAGGGAGATTCACTCTGACATTGGTTTCGCCTTCTAAATAAGGCATGCTTGTTACCCATTTGCCATTATCCAAATTGAATTGCTTTTGTTTTGCTTCAATTTCTTCATCTGTCAGCCACTGCAAGGTATTGGACGGGCAGACACTCGCACACATCGGCGGGATTCCATCCTTTGTGCGGTCAATACAAAGATCACATTTATACATTAAATTTTGCTCCGTATCAAATTTAGGTATGCCGTATGGGCAGGCAATCGTACAGTTTTGGCAGCCGATACATTTTTCAACAAGTGCGGAAAGAACAGCACCTGTTTCATGAATTTGAATCGCCTGAGCCGGACAGCTTCTGGCACATGCCGGATTCACACAGTGAAGGCACATAAGAGGCATGGTTTGGCGATTGACTAGCGGATTTACATCGTAAACATAGTTGCGGTTCCGCTGTTCATGCCCGCCGCACTGTGTACATGCCGCTAAACAAGAACGGCATCCTATACAGTTTTCAAGTTCTAGATAGAGCCTCTTTTTCATTTACTGCACCTTCTTTACTGCTAGTTTTTCAATTTGTGCTGCGCATGCTTTGAATTCCGGCATGCGGGATATTGGATCAAGGGCATCGATTGTTAATAGATTAATAGATTTATCGTGACCAAAATGGTACGGCACAAACACCGTATCTTTACGGATGGCTTCGGTAATTTTCACTTTATATTCAGCTTCGCCTCTTCTTGTAAAAAGACGGACATGCTCTTCATGTTCAATGTTATATTTTGCCGCTGTTTCAGGGTGAACTTCCACGTATGGCTCAGGGCACATATCGCGTAAAAATTGAATTCGTCGTGTTTGGTTTCCTGATAAGTAGTGGAAAACAACACGTCCTGTTGTTAAGCGGAGAGGATATGTTTCATCCGGCTCTTCTGCAGGCGGACGATATGGCAGCGCACAGATTTTTGCTTTCCCATCAGGATGATAGAATTTTTTATCTAAGAACATATGTGGTGTTCCTGGATCGTTTTCATCACGGCAAGGCCAGAAGACACCATCCTGCTTGTCAATTTTATCCCATGTTGCCCCGTAGTAATCAGCATATCCGCCTTTAGAGGCTAAACGGAATTCATCTGCGACATCTTTGGCTGTTTTTAAATGGGAGAAATATTTGCCTCTTCCCAGTTTTTCAGCCAGCTCGACTTGCATTTGCCAATCCGGCTTTGATTCTCCAATCGGCTCTTGCGCTTTATTAATTTTAATAATGCGGCCTTCTAGGTTGGTTACCGTTCCTTCATCCTCTGACCAGGTGACAGAAGGAAGGACCACATCTGCATATTCTGCGGATTCGGATAAATAGAAATCTGCACAAACCATAAAATCTAAGCTCAATAATGCTTTTCGAATAGAGTTTTGATTTGGGGCTGAGACAGCAGGATTCGAACAAAGCAAATACAGTCCGCGAATCGTTTTTTCTTTCATTAAATTAAACATTTCAACGGCAGAAACACCTGGCTGCGGCATTTCCTCAGGGGTAATTCCCCATACCTGACAAACCTCTTCTACATGCTTTGGATTAGTCAGCTTACGATAGCCAGGAAGGAGATCCGACTTCTGTCCATGCTCACGACCGCCTTGACCATTTCCTTGTCCGGTAAAGGTGGCAACACCAGCTTTTGGACGGCCGATTTTTCCGGTTACAAGCGCCATATTGGTATACCCGGAAACATTGTCTACCCCTTTATGCTGCTGTTCAATCCCCCGGGCAAAAGCAACAATCGCATTTGGTGCTTTTCCGTAGATTTCAGCCGCATGGATAATTTTTTCAGGGGCAACTCCTGTTAGCTGGCTTGTATATTCAGGTGTAAATTCCTTCACCAATTCTTTTGTTTCTTCAAACCCATTCGTATGATTGTTAATAAATTCTTCATCTGCATAGCCATTTTGGATTAATAGATTTAAAATTCCGTTTGCCAAGGCTAAATCCGTGCCCGGTCTTAGATCTAAGTGAACATCTGCACGTCTTGCAATTGGCGTTTCACGTGGGTCGGCAACAATTAAGTAACCGCCGCGCTCTTGAACATGCCAAATCCGGAACATAGAAGTCGGATGACATTCAGCCGTATTACTTCCTGCAATAAATAAACAATCTGTTTCATGAAGATCGGTCCAAGGTAAGGTAGAACCGCGGTCAACACCGAAGGAACGAAGGAAGCCTCCCGCTGCACTCGACATACAGAAACGGCCGTTGTAATCGATATAGCGTGTTTGCAGTGCGACCCTGGCAAATTTACCGGTTAAGTAACATTTCTCGTTTGTCATTGATACACCGCTAAAAACAGATAGTGTATCCTTTCCATACTTACTTTGGAGCTCGGTAAATCTCTTAGCAATGAGATTATAGGCTTCTTCCCATGTAGCTTCACGGAAACCTTCTTTCGTACCTTTAAAAGAAGCATCATCGCGGATTAATGGTTTTAAAATTCGATCAGGGTGATTGGTTTGCTGATAAGCGGTCACCCCTTTTGGGCACATCTTTCCAACATTGACCGGCCAATCATAACGAGGCTCAACGCCAATGATTTTGTTTGTTCTCGTATTTACACGCAAGTTCATTCCACATTGCATCCCGCAATAAGCACAATGTGTTTTGATCAACGTTTCATTCGGATGCCGGACATTTTCGACTTCTTTAAAAAACTTATCCCTTTGCATTTTGGTTAGCCTCCTTGACTTTGACTTGGTGTGTTGGAAATCCTGAGAACCTTGAAATGCGGTATTTTCTCCGGCAAGGCAGGCACAATTCAGCAAGATTAAAGCCATCTTTCATATTGAATTCCATATCATTAACACCCAAAACTTGAATAACATCATTTGATTGTTCGACTGATACAAAATGATTTCCGCATACTTTACACTCTTTCATTTGCTTTTCTCCGTAATGCTCACGGTAATTTCGTGCAAACACACTCATTGGCCGGAATGGAATATGAGCGAGCTTTCCGAATGGCAAATAGATTAACGTCACAATGACGGAAAATTGATGAATCAGCGACATTTGCGGCTGCAGAAAGCCTGCCAGGAAAACGTTTTGAACCGTTAGTAAAAGTCCGGTAACAGAAATAAACAAAAGCATAAATAACGGAAGAAAATCATACATAAATTTTTGCTCGGCTCTTGCCTGCATATTTTTCAAGCGGCGGTGAAGTGCCATACAGACACCTGTTGTAACCATAATGGCTGCAATATTAAGGGCATTATAGGAGAAAAAGGCGATTGCCCCTTCTGCCGGTACTGTCATGATGTTCATTCCAAATAACACAATCGTATAGTAGCCATTGTCAGCCATCGTAAAATACATCCAGCCAAACACGAGTGGGAACGTGACTAAACAGGCAAGAACGCAGCCCCAGCCGATCAATATATGCTGAATCCAACGGTGAAAGCCCCGCTTACGGATAAAGTCGAAAATCGCCAGATGGCTGACAGCTGTTTTTAATGTACTTTTTCTAAAAGTTAGCTTTAGACCTTTTTTGATAATATTTTTGGTTGGCGGTCTTTCTCCCCAAGCAATAAATCGATAGAAAAAACCACCGATAAATACGAGTGTCCCAACCATGTATCCGTACAAATTCAAGTCAATATGAGTAAACATTCTTGTTCCGATATACGTTAAAATTGCAAGTCCGACAACCGTATAAAATACTGATTTGGCAAAGTGGGATGCAAAGGCACCATTCATCGAGCGTTCCGGTTTTTTAACCGTTGAAATTGTAGACTCCATATTCCTGCTCCTCCTTAAAAAAAATAACACTGTCGTTTTTCTTACTCTAATTGTAAGAAATCGATCAGTGTTATCTATATAGGGGAACTCCCCCATCCTCGGGGGAAAAAACCCCTATAAATTATTATTTTGACAAAGTTTTGTCACAAATATGCTCAGTCGTCTGTCAAAAGGTATTTTTTGCGCCAGGAATAGAGCAGCAGGAAAATCCCCAGCGCCAGTTGAACCACGAATAAGGTAGAATCCCAGAATGCTAAACTAAATGGCGATTTTTGAAATCCCGGAAGAACACCCGTTATCGCATAAAGGATCTGCGGAATATAGAACTTTATATACAAAAAGAGCGTTAAACAAACACCTGCAATGTAGAAAATCGAATAAAAATAAACAGTCCTTCTTTCCCCTTCAAAAACCAATTCACATTTAGGAGCAAATTTTTTCAACTTTAGTGTTTTTCCGATTGTCGATTGAGCATTTTCCATTAAATTATAGCAGCCAGAAAGATTTTCAAAGACAAAATATAAATCAGTTTTCATATAGATACAGCATTGATAGACGATGCGGATGAATGTATCCAGAACGACCACATGCAAAATACTCAGGAACATCCCTGACCCATTGACGAATATAAGCTGACTTATTAAAGCAAAGGAAAGGATAAGAGTGTCAAAGCACAGCCCGGCAAGGTATAATCCATTTCGGTCTTTCGCCGGAAGCTTCCAAACGGATGACATATCGGTCTCCAATACGACAAGAAATAAACGGTGCCCCACCTCGAGTCTGGTCGGGAGATTATGCGCCCTCACTGCTAAAACATGGCCTAATTCATGAATGAATACTAGAATAACCGAAATAACGATCCATGCAGGAATATTCAGGACCATCAAATGAAAGATAAATAAATCCTTGTAATGAGGGAATAGAAAAGGATGGAGTATAAGCAGCAGGACATTAACTACGAATAATGACAGATAAATCAAATAGCTGAATTTATTAAAAAAGAATTTTCCAAGCATTGGTGAAATCCAAAGAAAACTTAAGCGCTCTTTTTTCTGTTTTTGAATATTGACCTTAACACCATCAATTTCTTCAATTAAATTTATCTCTAAAAGCTGCCTGGTAAAATCCAGCATATCCACTTCTTCTTTAGGATATTTCTCCCTAAGCAGCTTTTCAATCTCCCCTATCTGTTGGTTAGTGTTAATTAAATTTAGCGCATCAATACAAACCTCCGGCATTTCAAAAAAATCACCCGAAGCTTTATCTTCGACAATATAATTCTTTTTGTCTTTGCATATCTCTATTGGAACCAATTGGAGTTTCGATGTGGCAGATAGGTTCATTTGAACACCCTTTTAGAGTTGTAATCTAATAAAAAAGGATGCTTAGCATATAGTAAGCACCTCTTTCAAATTTTTATGGTAAAAAAATACACCACCAACATGAAACTTTAACATTCTTCAGCTTCCGGATTTTCATATAGTCACCTCCAATCAGCCTACAAATTTTTCATGTATGTTATTCATTTTGACCTCTTCTTTTACATTTGTAACTGAATGAATATTTCTCCATAAAGGGAAAACCTTTTTGAATTCTTCTATCAGTTGCGGATCAAACTGGATTCCACTTCCATCAAGTATCCTCTGATATGCTTCTTCAACAGATAATGCTGATCTATAAGATCTTGTAGATGTCATCGCATCAAATGCGTCTGCAATAGCAGCCACCCTTGCGAGAGGTGGAATTTCTTCACCTTTTAATTGGTCGGGATAGCCTTTCCCATCCCATCGTTCATGATGAGATCGTATTACTTGAATACTATTATTAAATCCAGCTACTTTGGAAACTGCTTCTGCTCCGACAAAAGTATGAGATTTAATAATTTCATATTCATCTGCCGTAAGCTTTCCAGGCTTCATGAGAATGTGATCAGGAATATGAATTTTTCCAATATCATGCAATAAGCAAGCATAATTAAATTCCTTTAATTCTTCAACTGAATACTTTCCACTTACTTTTGCCAATTCCAAGGCATATGAACCAACCCGTTCACTATGCCCTTTAGTATATGGGTCCTTAAGTTCCAAAGTTGCAATTACTCCCTTTACAATCCCCACTAGTTGCTGATTGTAAGATGTCTCTTTTGCCCTTAAGTAAGATTTGAACCTATATAAAATGATAAAAGAAAGAACTGAAAAAATGGCAACAACCAAAATGGGTAAAAGAACCACAGGCGCTTGAATAATTAGTCCATCTAGAATGTATTTTAATAAAAGTCCAATCGTAACCACTTTAACGAAAGAGGTACTCACAAATATTGGAGAAAGTAACAACCAAAACATTTCAACCGCATTACCAGTTTTAAAATCATCAGCTTTCCCTATAAATGAAATAATATCATTTAAAAATGTTAAACTTGTGTAGGTAAGGAAATACACATATTTTACTTGATGTAATTTTTGCTTTTTATATAAATAAATTGCTATTGGAATTAATGCAAACAACGGTACGTAAATCCAAAGACCAAAAACATTTTGTGTTTCACTTTTATATTTAGGAGCATAAATAACAACAATCTTATAAAATAAATCATATGAAATGGATATAATATAAAATAAAATAATAAACCACTTTAAATTACGGCCTTCTTCATTTCTTATATATGGGTCTATTAATTTTTTTTTCATTTATTTACCTCACAGGAAAATTACATTTTATTCTTAGACAAGAGTTTTTTCTACATTAATCGGCAATTTTATCCAAGAAAAACTATTTTTCTTCACTTTTCTTCATTATAAAACATTTAATTTAATAGAAGTATAGAAATTAAAAATGAATTATGTATAAATATAGAAATATTTTATTGATCATTATATTTTTACTAGAATGATCGCCCCAAATGTTGTTCGAATCCTATTTTTGGGAAATTGGCAATACCACTTCAACTTTCGTCCCTTTTCCAACTTCACTTTGAATATTCAGACTGCCCTTATGATCCATGATAATTTGATTGGTCACCATTAAGCCAAGTCCAGTTCCATCCTTTTTAGTGGTGTAGAATGGTTCGCCGATATTAATAATATCCTCATCTGCAATACCACACCCATCATCATGAATAGATATGTACATATTTTGATCTTTTTTTACCTTCACGTTAATTTTTATTTTTCCGCCATCTGGCATTGCTTCTATAGCATTTTTGATTAAATTTAGAAATACCTGTTTTAATTGTTTTCCATCACAATCCAATGGTGGCAAAGGACCTTCAATAATGGTTTCCACCGTAACGGCCAGTGTTTCAGCTTGTTGTTGTGTAATCGATAAAGTATAAGCAATAATTTCTTCAATATTTGCTTTATCAAAATCAATGACTTTTGGTTTCCCTAGATACATCAAATCATTCACAATGGAGTTTATTCGATCAATTTCTTGAATCATAATAGAGTAAAACTCATTTGTATTTGGGTAATTTTCCTGCTGCAGCTGGGTAAAGCCTTTTAAACTTGAAAGTGGGTTACGAATTTCATGTCCAATCGCTGCGGCCATTTGACCTATAACAGCAAGTTTTTCTTTTTGACGCAGCTCATCATAGAGAGAAGTTAAGGAATTTATATACGAGCAAAAACGTATTAACAATACGTAGGTAATGGCTGAAATGATAAGGTAAACCGCTGCCGGAAAAAGTGCCTGGATGTCTTGTAAAATCAAACTAAAGAGAATATCCTTTCCAATTAGCCCTAATGAAGCAAACCAAAAGTATTTTTTATTTACAAAGATCGGTGCAATGGCAATAAATAAAATTTCAACAATATTACCATCCGAGAACGGTTTACTTGTCCCTAAATAAGTTAAAAGGTTATCAATAATATCAATGCATAGATAACCAAATATATAAATGTACTTTACAATATATGGATTACCTTTTTTTATAAAATAGATCGCAATTGGAAGCAGCACAGCAATAAGAAAATAAAGCCAAATGCTCAAGCCATCTTTCGGGATACCAACTGTCCGATTTTTCGAGAATAATGGATAGATATAATAGTAAAAACCATCAAAGGAAAAATAAGATAGATAAAACAACCACAAAAATAATGTAATTGCCTTTTTTTCTTCAAATATTAATTTAGGATTCATGATGCGCTCTTTCATATGTCATCCCCCCTCCGACAAAAACTTTCACAACGGAAAAAATTACTAAATTTAACTTCCCTACTATTCTACCATCTTTCAACTTATTATCTGACCATTTTTTATGAAAAATATGATAATTTTCGACATTATTCAACACCAAAAAAGGACTTGCTATTTGCAAGTCCTTTTTTCTAGCTTACTTTTTTCACTTTATCTGCACTTGTATTTAATGTTGAATGCTTTCGACCATAGCCAAAGTAGACACATAATCCAATAACAAGCCATATTCCAAAGGCGATCCATGATGTTTTAGGCAGTTGAAGTGCTAAATAGCCGCAGAATATGAAGGCCAAAATCGGAATATAAGGTACAAATGGAACACGGAAGCCGGATGTATTATCCTGCTTGCTTTTTCGAAGATACAAAATTCCAACAGAAACCGTCATGAAAGCTAATAGAGTTCCAATGTTAACTAGCTCTGCAAGTTTATCCAATGGCACCAATCCCGCGAAAATAGAGACTAATAAACAGGTAATCCATGTATTGGTAATTGGTGTTTGTTTTTTCTTATCTACCTTTGAAAATACCTTTGGCAGCAGCCCATCACGGCTAATTGCATAGAACAATCTTGTTTGACCATAAATCATAACCAGTAATACAGTGGTTATCCCGGCAATGGCACCTACTGAAATAAAACCGGCAACCCAATCTTGATGAATAAAATTAAGAGCGAAAGCTACTGGGTTTTTCACGTCTAATTGTTGATATGGAACGATTCCAGTTAAGATTGAAGAAACGATGATATATAATACCGTACAAACAAGCAGTGAAGCGATAATTCCAATTGGCATATTGCGTTGTGGATTCCGCACTTCTTCCGCTGCCGTAGAGACGGCATCAAATCCAATATAGGCAAAGAATACAGTTGCCGCGCCTGTTGTGACACCGCTAAAACCAAATGGCATAAACGGAGTCCAGTTTGCAGGTTTTACATACCAAACGCCAACGCCGATAAACAATAATACTACTGCCAATTTGATAATAACCATAATCGTATTAAAACGAGCTGACTTTTTCACACCTTGAGTTAAAAGTAAGGTAATGATTAATACAATTGCAATGGCAGGTACATCGATATAAGTACCGTGAGCCGGATCATAGGCACTCGTTAAAGCCTGCGGTAAATGGATACCAAAACCTGATAGCAGCCCTTGGAAATATCCAGACCATCCGCTTGCAACAGCCGATGAAGCAAGTCCGTATTCAAGAATTAAATCCCAGCCTAATATCCAGGCGATTATCTCTCCGAAGGTTGCATAGCTATACGTATAGGCGCTTCCTGAAACCGGGACAGTTGAAGCAAACTCCGCATAACAAAGGGCTGCAAACACACAGGCTAAACCAGATAAAATAAATGATAGAATAATAGCCGGACCTGCATGCTCAGCAGCGACAACCCCTGTAAGAACAAAAATACCTGTTCCAATGATTGCTCCTATGCCAAGCATCGATAAATCAAATGCGCCCAAGTCTTTCTTTAAGGTAACATCTTTTTGACCAAGCTCTGTTATTAGTGCCTGGATTGATTTCTTTCTAAATAAATTCATCATTAATGCCTCCTTGCGATAAATATCAAAATGTTCTGACAAAATATCGCGGAATAAATGTATACTGAAATAATATACTCTATTTTTTAAAAAAGCAATATTTTTTGAAAAATAAAATTATTTCAAAATTATCCCAGTAACTAAGCAATTTCTTGACTACCGTTCATCAAAGCATGAGTCTTAAAGATATACCAATATAGCAAATTAATTTTCCAAAATAAAACAGCCAATTTCTTGGCTGCTTCTTAATATGTAAAATAGTGTTTTGATTAACCAGCTTACATATGAACCAATTCTTTTTTTCCACCTGGCAATATCATGGTTACTTCAGTACCAATTCCCGGCTGGCTTTTATACGCTACTTTGCCGTTCATGGTTTCAATAATTTTTAGGGAAACAGAGGTGCCGAGACCAGTTCCCTTATCTTTTGTGGTATAAAACAATGTACCAATTCGCGATAATTGCTCATGGGTCATGCCCTTGCCTGTATCGCTTATTAAAATGGTTGCCTGGCTAGCGTCATGCTGGTATTGAATCGTTACCCTGCCGCCTTCAGACGTTGCTTCAATTGCATTTTTGATTAAATTGACAAGTGCCTGCTTAAGCTGATTGCGGTCAGTGATCAAGGCGAAATCACTTTGGTTCAATTCGCTGTTAAGCTGAACTCCCTGTTTCGCTGCAAGCGGTTCAAGGAGCATAACCACTTCGGATAAAACATCAGCTAATTGAAAGGTCTCTAATTTCTCAAACTGAGGTTTTGCAAAGTTTAAATAATCATTAATAATGGATTCGGCACGCCCTAGTTCGCTTAAGACAAGGGAGAGGTATTGAAAATTCTTTCCCGCCTCCTCTTTTTGCATGAGCTGGAGAAATCCCTTCACAACGGTGAGCGGATTCCGAACCTCATGTGCGATTGAGGCTGCGAGTTCCCCGAGTGTATTGAGCTTTTCGGCACGCTGGATTTCTTTCCTCAATTTATTTCGTTCAAGTAGACCTTCATTTAGCTTAGAGGCAAGAAAAAGAGCAATCGTGTGTATTATACCTATCAAGAAAAGGTCAGGAACATGGAAATCTAATTGCAAAGGACTTCCATGAAAATATCGGAATATCGTAAGGGATATGAAACAAGGGATCAGTGCCCATATGCCAATTAAATTTGTTACCAGGACTCTTTTATTTGGATTAATGCTCCAAAACCTTTTCATAAAAAGAATTGGGAAAATGGCATTTAAAAAAATATTAAACAAACCAAAATATAGAGTGTTACCGCCCATTATAAATCGGCCACTTATAAGCGTAACTAAAACCATCCCCCCTGCGATTGGTCCACCGTAAAGAAAGGATAAAATTAACGGGACATAACGAAGGTCCCAATGAAAACCGTAATTTACATGAGAAAAAATCATACAGGCCACCGCTGCTGTACTATGTAATAATCCACAAATATAGGGAGAATGATACTTATGCTTATTATCGGATAGTACGCTATAGAGCAGGACGGGTGAGATCGTAATTAATAAATTCAAAAGAAGTTTTTCAGCCAGCATCGCTTTTCCCCCACTAAACCATATAGGATTAAAATACGACAAAAAACGATATTTTCCTGCAAATTTTCTAGATTTTTTTCCACAAAAATTATTTCACTATAAGAGGTTAAGCCTAAGTGTGACGATGACTTTTGGGGAACGATATCATGAATGAATACTTTGGAGGGAGGTTTGTAAATGGATAATGACCAGGTGGTTAAACAGACAATTGTCCATAAAAAAACAGATTATAATGAAAAGGGCAAAACTTCGGTACTTGCATGGTGGCAGCTGTCGCTTATCGGGATCGGCTCCGTGATTGGTGCTGGATTTTTTCTTGGTACAAGCCTGTCGGTTAAAACTGCAGGTCCCGCCATTTTATTTAATTACATCATAGCCGGTATTACAGCATTTTTCGTCTTTAGCGCCCTAGCCGAGATGACGGTAAGGGATCCCCAGCCCGGCTCCTTTCGAACTTATGCTAAAAACGCCTTCGGCAATTCAATGGGATTCATTTCAGGTTGGATGTATTGGCTGTCAGGTGTTTTTATCATGTCCAGTGAAGCGGTCGCCTTGGCAACCTTTACCCAATTTTGGTTTCCTCATATCGCTCTTTGGATTTTAACCATTCTATATGTGGTTGCAGCTTTCGGAATCAATCTTTTAGGGGTTAGTAACTTTGGTAAAATTGAATCCTTGTTTGCGATGGTCAAATTATCGACACTTGTCATTTTTATCTTTTTTGGTTTATTCCTATTATTTCATTTCATCTCCCCATCAGCTGCACCTTTAAGCAGATTTAGCAGCTTCCACACGATACTTCCCAATGGAATAATGGGAATGTGGTCAGCATTGATTTTTGTCTTTTTCTCCTTTGGCGGGATTGAGGTCATGGGAATCGCTTCATCGGAGTTAAAAAATCGTGCCGAAGTCCCAAAGGCAGGCATCAGCATGCTTATTTCCCTTGTGACCGTATACGTTTTAGCTATTTTCTTTGTTTTATATATGGTTCATTGGACAAAAATCGATGAATCAAAAAGTCCCTTTGTTACGGCACTTACGGTTTTCCATATACCGTATATTGATTCCATTTTAAATATCATTATCATTAGTGCCGCTTTTTCGACTATGGTTGGGGCACTCTTTTCTGTTACCAATATTCTTATTTCATTAGCGGAAGACGGAGCTGCTCCAAAAAAGCTGGCGATCAAAAACAGCCGGGGAACGGCGATGAAATCTCTATTTTTAACCGGCTTCGCCTTAGCAGCTTCCCTGGTGCTTTCGTTTGTTTTGCCGGGTAAAATATACGAATACATCACCACGGCAGCTGGGGTGATGTTGATTTTAAACTGGACGATTATCCTCTCTTCGCAAATCAAACTGCGAAAAGGCGATACTTCAAAAACCTTTAAGATGTTCGGATCCCCCTATACCTCCTACCTGGGAATTTCCTTAATCCTGGTGGCTGTCTCGGGAGGATTGCTGCATGCCACGCAGAGAATGGGTGTCTTGATTAGCCTTGGGCTGATTGCGGTTATTGTGTTATGTTATTGGATGATTTACAAGACAAGGATTCATTCTCATAAAAAAAGCTGAATCGTGATAAGCGACTCAGCTTTTGCTGTTATTGAAAATAGCGGTACAGATTAACCCAAAATAGGTTGGAGTTTCATAGGATAAAAATTCGACAAGGCGTTCTTCCGGTGGAATTGCTCCGGCAAGAATCAGTGTCTGCCAAATGCCATCCGGCTTTGCTGCCTCAATAAAACCTTCATCAAAATCAGCCATTTTTTCCAATTGATTAGCTAAGATGAGGTCTACAGCTTGTTCATCAAATTGTTTTGCGGCAGGATCGTAACCGTATGGACCCTTCTCATCATGGGCATGTGCCCAATCGCAGCTGGCAATTAAGCCAACACGCTTATTGGAATTTTGGACAGCTTTACGGATTGATTTGCCGAATTCAATATGTTGCTGAAAGCTAATGTCTCGTGACGGAGTAATTGCAACCACCGGTACTTCCGGCATAAATCTTAGCGGCACGATGGCACCCCAATCAAGCTGCAGACAGGAGAATGGACCTGCTGTGGTGCCGTAATTGATCGTCACCGCTGGGATTCTATCTTTTTTCGCTTCTTCGTTAATGATTTTTGCTAATTCCCGTTGAACAGGTCTTTCCATTGAAAAAATGGCCCCGTTTTCGTCCACCGCTCCAGCCAATCGCTCCGAATCGGCAATCGTAAATTGTCCATTTACCCTTGTCCCGTGTGGCGTGAGGACAATTAGGCATTCCGGTTTCGCCTTAGCCATGATCTGTCCCAGCTTTTCCATGTTTTTTCGGGTTTTCGCCATTCGCTCTGGAACAGCTCCTTTTAATTCTGGGATGATTTCTCCGCCATGCGGTGTAATACAGGAAAATACAAATGGATTCATGCTTTTTTCCACCTTTTTTGTTATTACTTACTTAAATTAGAGGCTCATGAGTGGTAATCCTGCTTTTTAGATGAAGTAATGTAGTGTGATTAAATTTATCTACAAAATTTAAACGGTTATCTACAAAATTTATATTTTATCTACAAATTTGATAACTATATCTACAAAATTTTAAATATATCTACAAAAATCAGCCATTTAACTACAAATCAAATTTTCAGTTGACAATTATCTGGAATTAGTCTAATATTAATTATTGTGCTTTAAATTTAAGTAACTTGGAATCAATGAGATAACGCAATGTAAGGATTTTTTCTGGCTTTCTACTTATGTTTAAAAGAAAAAAACTTATTCACACTGGATCGGCTTCGGAGCCGTAAGGATGTAAGAGAGGTAGGGCTTGCATCGTTTAGGTACTAAACCATCAGGTGGAAAAATAACCGCGGCAATTTTGTTTTCAATAACAATCATTTTATATAAATTTTTACCTTGCGATGGACGATGAATTTATGCTGCCATTCACAAGTTACGATAATAATCCAAAAGGATTAAAAGCAATAGAAGGCAGAGGATAACATTATCCTCTGCCTTCGCCAATTTTAGAGTCTTTTTTTCCCGCATATAAATTAAGAGGATGTTCCTGAAGCTTAAGGAACATCCTCTTTTTATATTGTCGGTTTCTTAAATCCAATTTTCCGAACAACTTGGTTGATTACTTCTGAAAAGACAAGACCGAAGGCAATGGAACCGGACAGCATCAATACTTTTGCAGCCGTTCCAATCGCCGAATTGTAATCATTTTCCACAAAATTCCTCATAGCATCATAAGCCATCCCGCCAGGTACTAACGGTATGATACCTGCAACACTAAAAATAATAACCGGAGTTTTGTAATACTTTGCCAGGATATGACTGATAATCCCAACGAAAAGTGTGGCCCCTAATGTTGCAGGGACAGGGTCATTGGCATAGGCTTCGGTGATGTAGTAGATCAGCCAGCCGCCCATTCCGATGAGGCCGCATTTGATTAAGGTATTTTTCGGCGCATTAAAAATAATCCCAAAAGCACTTGTTGCAATGAAGCTTGTGATCAATTGCACTAAAATAGTCACTCATTTCAAACCTTTCCTTTATAAAAATGATAAAACCACGGCAATCCCAGAGCCAATGGCAAAAGCGGTGAGAAAGGCCTCCGCTCCTTTTGATAACCCTGATACCAGGTGCCCAGCCATCAGGTCCCTTACAGCATTCGTGATTAAAAGTCCTGGAACTAAACTAATTACAGAGCCAATAACGACCTTATCCAACTGATGGCCAATTCCTACTTTTACAAAAAAGAGAGATAATAAACCGCAGACGAACGATGCCAAGAATTCCGAGAAAAACTTAATTGGAATAAAGCGGTGAAAGTAAATAAAACTAAGATAGCCAAGACCGCCTGAAATCATCGCCGGGAGAAAATCATTCCAGCCGCCATCTAACATAATCATGAAACATCCGCTTGCTAATGATGCAGCAGCCACCTGAATCATGAAGGGAAACGTCAAAACTAAGGAATCAATTTCAGTTAAAAGCAATTGCGATTCCTTAAGATTGAGCTCTCCATTGCTAATTTTTCTTGAAATACTATTGACCATAGCCACCTTTTTTAAATCGGTTGACCTTACTGAAATTCGCAGCAGCTTTGTCCTGGTTGGTCCGGTGCCCTCTGCTGAAAAAATAATTCCCGTTGGAGTTACATAGCAATTGGTATTTTCAATCCCAAAGGATGCGGCAATACGAACCATGGTATCTTCGACCCGATATGTCTCCCCGCCAGCTTGAAGCATGATTTTACCTGCCAGTAAACAGACTTCCATTATTTCAGATGTTGATGATGTTACTTGATTTTCCATTTAGGTCTCTCCACATTAAGTCTATGTTTTCACCTTAGTTTAAATCATAATCAAGACTCGAAGCAATTCTCCCATTTATTTCTTCAATATTAAAATTTAAATTTTTTTTCAAAAAAATCGACGGATTGGGTCCGCCGATTCATTCGCCAATATTATTTTCGTACCATTCTTGCAGCTCTCTTAAAGTTGTGAAACTGTAGATCTCTTCTCCGTTTTGACCATTGTCATCACCGGTGTTCCCCCTTAATGTGATTTCCCCCTCATTCCTGGAAATTAAGATAGCATAAGGATGATTTACATTTATGTACCTTGCATCCAGATCATTGTCTGTCCAGTTTTTGCTTCGCAAAAAAGCTTCATAATGCTCCATTTGCATGCCTCCTGTCTTTATTATTGTTCCTAATTATGCAAAAAAGAGACACCAAAAATTCAACCCTCAATTTGGTATACAATTTGTCTTACAAAAAATGCTACACAACACATTGTAATTGGATATATATGTTAAGCGAAGTCTTATCCTTAATTGAGTTACCGGTGATATATAAAATAAGCGGAGATTTTCCAGTTAAATTTAGAATGGAGCTCGTTTCGGGATAAATAAAGGGAGGTTTTCCGGTTATGCAAAGAAAAATCCCCCATTTCCATGTTTTTCTAGTCAATAGGCGGAATCTCTCCGTCTATTTAAGCCATTTTCAGTGCTATTTTCTAATTAAGAGAAATTTCTCCGCTTATTTATCAAACCATGCTGATTCCATCAATTGGGTCCCTGAGGGCCCGCACTTTTATGGTTGGTGGGGAGCAGAATATTGAAGAAGCCTAATTCCACTAACGAGTAGCGATTCTTAAAGAATTAGGAATCGGTTGTTTTAGCTTGCTATAACCGTAACATTCTGAAACCTTTAATCATTGGAGGTTTTTTTATTTCTATATTATAATATTTAGCAAACCGAAATATTTTTTCAGAAAGAAGTGTTTGATAGATGGATCAGGAGAAGATGAGACGGCACAATTTACGAATCATGTGGTTTGCTAATTTCTTTGTTGGCGGAAGCATGACCAGTGTGCTGCCCTTTATTTCATTGTACATTGAATCCTTTGGGAATTTTTCGGAACGGTATGTTCAACATTGGGCAGGACTAACCTTTGGGATCACCTTTGTTTCCGCCTTGCCTTCTCACCAATTTGGGGAAAAATCGGCGATCGTTATGGAAGGAAAAAGATACTCATTTATTCTGGACTAGGGATGGGGACCTCTATTTTACTGATGGGTTTTGTTCATTCCGTTTTGCAGTTATTTATCCTTAGATTTTTCATGGGCTTTTTCTCCGGTTTTATTTCAATGTCACAAGCCTATATCTCGACGCAGACACCCAAAAAAATTGCCGGCCGTGTACTGACTAGTATTATTTGCAGCCGTTCATCATCAGCCTAAAACTGTCAAGCATACAGTATAACCAACAAAACATTTGAAAAAAATTTGTATAAAAAAAGGATTGTGTTCTAGTTTTCAACCATACACACAATCCTTTTTGTTATTTTCATAAAAGTTACATTTGTTTCACAGTGTTGCCTTTTTCCAATGCTTTTTCATCGCTTTAAGTAGGTAACCGCCTTTAAATTTCCGCGGTTCATAAGAGATGATAAATGCTTTAGGGTCGTATTCTTCAATTAAATCCATTACTTCATTCTCGCGGTTTCGCTTAGTTAGTATTTCTAATTGAAATCTTTTACTATCACGTCCCATCCCTTCAAAGACGGTAACCCCAAATCCTTTATTTCTTAATAAAGCAATAAGTTCTTCATTAATTTCCATTAAATTCACAACTAAACAAGTGTAACCAATGGCTAGTTTATTTTCTATCCTTGATCCAATATATAATCCTACTCCAAAACCTACAGCATAAACGACCATTTCAGCAATGCTTTGGTGACCTGAAAAAACTAAGGAAAGACCGAAAACATAAATTAGTGCCTCCAGTATCCCAAATGTTGAAGCTGCAACACTCATATTCTTCACTAAAAAAATGGTCCGAAGTGTCAAGATAGGGACATACACCAATTGTAGTGCAAAAATTAAAATAATATTTAATAGCATAAGTAACTCCTCTCTGCTGAATATCTTTTTTGTAAATTATGTTTTAATGTCGGCCCATCCATTTTATCATGCAAAAATGTAAGAGACATTAACTAATAAAAAAATCCCACTTTTTAACCTTATAATGTTCTAAAATCCTATTGAGTAGAAAAAGAACAAGTTCCAAACTTCAATATTTTGCCTTTAAGGCTCTTCAAAATTGCAAAATATCCCTATGCCGTTCTTAATTGAATTGAAATTCCATAAGAAAAGCCCTGCTCCACATGAGCAGGGTTATTCTTATGGAAAATCTTATACACAATCAGACCTCATTTTTTTAAACTCCTTAAAATAACTGATGGCATATCCGATACGATATATAGGCGACTATGCTCCCCAGTATAAAGATAACTGCCGGAAACAAGTAGACTAGATACACAGATAAAAGAAAAATTGCTAGCAATAAAATAGTAGACAAAGGATAAGTAATCGCCAAAGTCAAGGCGTTTCGGATAATATTTTTCCAGTTTGTTTCAAAATGAACCAAAACCGGGAATAAAAAAACGGTAATGGAAAGGAAGATTAATGTTAAAATGCCGAGAATTAAGAATAATAACAACTTAGCCTTAATCAAATGAAAGTCCCAGTAGATGAAAATTCCCAGCGTAAACCAGAACACTGATAATGCAATGCTGTTCCAAAAGCATTCACGAAAAATAGAAAAATACATTCGGATGACACCTTCTTCATTTCTTCCCATGATCCATTTCCGAGCTACCCCATACATCGCAGTGGTTGAAGGGAAGATAGTAATAATGGGGAGGCACATAATGAGCCATATTAAGTTTAGTAAAAAGAAATCGAATGCTTTTTCAGTTATTCTTAGGAATTGATTATCTACTAAGAATTTCATTGATGACTACTCCTTTTATGTCCAACTAGATTCTAATTCATAAATCAAAAGTGAGTTTAGTTTAACATCCCCACCTTTAGCAACCAACATTAATTCCTGACTTGCATGATTAGAAAAAGTCAAATCAGTCATAGCCACTTCTCCGTTGTTAGCAAACACTTCAACGGAAGACCAGTCAACAAATAAGTGCAAGCTTATCCGATTTTCTCTCGGTTCCATTTCAACCCCGTGTTTACATGCAAAAAGTGGATAGAAGGATGCATCTCCAGAAAATCGTCGATCGAAAAATAGTTTTTGTTCTTTCACATCGTAACCAATCATAGTTTCTTCATTTTCTGATTTTAAAACGGAGATTCCAAATTCAGTTGCGCTTCCTAGCTCAAACTCCGCTATTATTTCGCATGTTTTCCCTATTATGTTGTGAGGTAACTTCATTCCAGATTGGTCAATAATTTGTTCAGTCCAACCTCTTTTTTCCTTGCGAAGGCTTTCAATCTCCGTTGCTGGAAGCTGAATTAATCGGATACCCTCCTTTGTAGAAGCAAGTCTCAACTCGCGAGGCAAGGTCATAGCACTTCGCCATTCCTTCGTTGGTGTCATATTCGCGTATTTCCAATTGCTCATCCAGCCCATATAGACTTTACGACCATCAGGACTGTCCGAGAATGTTACGCCTGCATAATTGTCTCTACCGTGATCAACCCACAATACAGTTTCATCTGGGTTATCATTTTTGAAAACCTTGCCATCAAATTCCCCGATAAAATATTGAGTTCGTGAACCTTCAATATGAGCATCGTCACTTCCAATGCTGACAATCATTACCCATTTTTGAAGTCCTGTTTCACCGACAGGCAATTCGAATAAATCCGGGCACTCCCATACTCCGTCATGTGAACCAGAATGATGACCAAATTCACTAGCAAACTCCCAATCAATCAGATTGCGAGATATGTATAGCCTTACGTGATTTCCTGCTGCCAAAATCATGACCCATTTTTCCATTTCCTCGTTCCAAAATACTTTGGGGTCACGGAAATCTGCATAGTTTTCATCGACTAAAACAGGATTGCCTTCATATTTAGTCCAAGTTCTTCCACAGTCATGACTATATGCAATACTTTGGCGTTGTTTGGGTCCATCAGCATGGGTAAAAATCGCAACTAGTCCTTTTTCACCGTTAAAGAATCCGGTGGAATTATTATGATCTACTACACAACTACCAGAAAAAATAGCACCCAGTTCATCTGGATATAATGCAATCGGAAGATGCTCCCAATGGATCATGTCCTTGCTAACTGCATGTCCCCAGTGCATAGGTCCCCAAACGGTACTGAACGGATGATATTGATAGAATAGATGATATTCCCCTTCAAAATAAACCATCCCGTTCGGGTCATTCATCCAGTTCTTTTCCGGAGAAAAATGAAATTGCGGTCGATAGGTTTCTTTATATGTCAATGTTGTTGTCATTCTTTTTCCCCTTTTAATAATTGATTGATCTCATCAATCGTCGGCATGCTTAAAATTGCCCCTTTTTGAGTCGTTACCAGTGCACCGACGGCGTTTCCAAAAGTAGCGATTTCCCGTAAATCCTTATCCGTTAGTTGTTCAAAAAGTAATTTCTTCTCTAGAATCTTGTTTAACGCTCCACCTAAAAAGCCATCTCCAGCTCCGGTTGTGTCAATTGTTTTTACACGGAAACCAGGAACGATTCCAGTCACGTTCCCTAGTCTATAAAAACTTCCTTTTTCACCTAGCGTAATGAATATCAAAGAGAGAGAGAATTGATCACATAATTCCCTGCTTCCCTCGAATAGATCACTTTTTCCAGTCAGAAAGAAAAGCTCCTCCTCTGAAATTTTAACTATGTCTGCTAGATTCAAACCTTTACATATCATTTGTTTAGCATGAGTTAAATTGTCCCATAATGGTTCTCTTAAGTTAGGATCAAAGGATACGAGGATACCATTTTCTTTTGCGAAAGTAGCGGCTGCAAAAGTTGCATTGGAAGCTGGCTCCTTGGATAAACTAACCGAACCAAAATGGAAAATTTTTGAGTTTTTGATGGCATCGAAATTCACATCTTCCACTTTTAGCATTGCATCTGCCCCAGGATTCCGATAAAAGCTAAAGCTTCGGTCGCCAGTGAAGTCTAAATGAACAAATGCTAACGTTGTATTTGCATCATTAGTCTTCACAAGTCCAGTGGCATCAATATTGACTCGTTCTAATGTATTTCTTAGGAATACTCCGAATTGATCATCCCCCACTTTCCCAATAAAAGAGGTTTTTTTGCCTAACTTCGAACAGGCTGCTAATACATTCGCAGGCGCACCGCCAGGATTTTGCTCTAATAAAGTATTCCCATTATCCGATTGACCTGAAGGGGTAAAATCTATGAGTATTTCCCCTAATGCTGTCACATCGTACATGCTTTCACCTTCTTTAGAAAAGATTAGGCAGAACCAAGAAATCCTTACGTCCTGCCTCCTATGAATTGAATTGGTTTATTTTTTGTTAAAATTATCTAAACCTTTTTGATAAAGCTTCATAAGTTCAGGAAGACCCATCTGGTCAAGCTGTTTAACATAGCTATCCCACTCTTTATCGATTCCACCATCTTGTAACCAATGCGCTTGCTTTTGGTTCACAAACTGAGTGATATCGGTTTGAAGTTGGTTAATACGCTGTGTATCTTCCGCGCTGAAGAATACTTGCGGATAGTTCTCTTTCTCTTCATATGGACGGTAGTACTGGTCTAAGATTTGAAGACGTGCTTTTGCACGCGGCTCCATGTCTACGACTTTGCCGAAATCTTGTTTCAATACAATGAATGGTCCGCCTGGTGCTACTTTCTGACGGTAATCACCCATGGCTACGCCTGCTGGTAATGGTTTGTTAACGAGCATTCCGCTCTTATCTACATTATAAACTTCTCCAATTGGACCCCAGTCTACCTGAGCCGATTCTTGTGGTGCATATAATTGGTCTACCAAACGAGCTGTAATTTCAGGATATTGATCAGCTTTTGTGATGACAAACGCATCGCGACCATATTCGGAATAGTTGGAACGACCTACAACAATTTTTCCATCCGGACCTTTTAATGGAGGAAGAATGGCGTAATCTTTTTCATGGTCTGTACCGACTAGTTCGGTTGCTTCCCACCATATGAATGAACCTAATGTTTCATCTTTAGTTTTACCTTTTGCGAATAATGCCGCTTGGTCTTGAGTAGTTGCTTCTGGGTCAATCAAGCCTTCTTTCACCCAATTATGGAAATACGATATCGCCTGTTTGTATTGTGGTGTGGTGGCAGTAAAAATAACTTTTCCGTTGCGTACAATACGGTGATCTGTATTATCCGGTACGCCGAAGGTACCAATCATGTCACCGAAGTTACCGCACCATCCATTAAACAAATATGACATCCCAATTTCATCTGCTTTTCCGTTTCCGTTCGGGTCTTTAGTTTTAAATGCTAAAAGTACATTGTGCAACTCATCCAAGGACGTTGGCATTTTTAGTCCTAATTTATCGAGCCAGGTTTTGTTTATGTACATGGTGTCTGGCAAGTCAACCAAGTTCATTTGTTCTGCACGCGGCAATGAATAGATATGACCATCTGGAGCAGTAATTACCTTTTTCAGATCTGGATTTTCTTCAAGACGTTTCTTTAAGTTCGGCATATATTTATCAATTAAATTATCAAGCGGAATTATAGTACCGTCTTTGGAATATTTCACGATATCCTCGTCGCTAAATCCAGAATTGTAAAAAGCATCTGGTAGGTCACCGCTAGATAATAATAGATTTTTCTTTTCTTGATAGCCGTCTGACGGGATGTTATTCCATTTGATTTGAACATTGGTTTGTTTCTGTAAATTCTTAAAAAGGGTCATGTCTGAAAAGTTAGGAGCTAAAGGTGATTTTGGTGATACAAAATTAAGTGTGACCGATTTATTTACGATTGGAAGTCCAGTGGGATTCATTTTGACATCCGCTTTTTTTGCAGTAGTAGCGTTATTGCTTGAACATGCGCCAAGGATGGTCATTAACCCGATAGATGCAACCAATGTTTTTGTAAGCTTTGTCTTTTTCAAAATTTTTCTCCCCTTTATTTTCAATTTATATTTTAAAACCAGGTTGATTTGGTTTTTCACCTGCTAAAGGAAATAGGACTCTTTCAACTACCCTTTCACTCCGCCAATTAACACACCTTTGACAAAATGCTTTTGAACAAAAGGATAAACAATGAGTAAGGGCAGTGCGCCGACAATAATGATTCCATATTTAATGATTTCGCCCACTTGCTGTTGTGCAGCAAGACTGTCGAGGTCGCTTAACATTTTGACGCTAAGCTGATTTTGAATCAGGATGTTACGCAAAATGAGCTGTAAGGGATATAGACTTTCATCGTTTAGATAAATCAACGCATCAAAATAGGAGTTCCACTGACCCACCGCATAAAAGAGGACCATTACAGCAATGATTGGTTTTGAAAGTGGAAGAACTATTTTTACAAAGAACTTCGTGTTGGAACACCCATCAATTTGGCCTGCCTCAAGCAGTTCGTTCGGAATATTGCTTTCAAAGAAACTTCGGGCTACAATCAGGTTCCACACCGCCACTGCCTTGGGCAAAATCATCGCCCAAATAGTATTTAAAATACCCAGCTGCTTGACAACGAGGTACGTTGGGATCAGTCCGCCGTTGAAAAACATGGTAAACAAAATCATAATCATAAAAAATGTTTTTCCGTATAAATCTTTCCGTGACAGTGCATAAGCTGCCATTAGCGTAAGAGTTACTTGAATCGCCGTTCCCAGCACTGTGTATTCGACAGTGTTTCGATATCCAATCCAAATTTTCGGATCGCTGAATATACGCTTATAGCCTTCGAATGTAATACCTTTTGGCATGAGCCAAACTTGTCCGTTATAAACCATATCGGGGTTTGATATGCTAGCGATAATAATGAAATATAAGGGATATAAAACCGCCAAACACACAAGAGTTAAAAAGGTAAAGTTTACAATATCGAAAATTTTATCTTCTCTTGATTTGATTTTTTTCTGTTGCTTTGCCATCGTTTCTCCTCCTTACCATAGCCCTGAACCGGAGATTCTTCTTGCTGCTTTATTTACAAACCATAACAATACGAGGTTAATTACTGAGTTAAACAGTCCAATAGCGGCACCAAAACTGTAATCAGCCTGTTGAAGCCCCATCTTATACACATAGGTAGGGATAATTTCCGCAGACGGTTGATTAAGTGGTGTTTGAAGTAGGTAAGCCTTTTCAAACCCAAGATTCATAATGTTTCCAACTGATAAAATGAGAAGAATAATGGCCGTCGGCATAATCGCCGGTATATCCACATGCCAGATTCTTTGCCATTTATTTGCTCCATCCATGGTAGCGGCTTCATGAATCTCCGGACTTACCCCAGCAAGAGCAGCTAAATAAACGATGCATGCCCATCCAGTCTCCTGCCACACCCCTGAACCTATGTATAAGGGTTGAAACCAACTTGGTTCTGCCATGAAACTGGTCGCTTTTCCTCCAAACAGCGTGATGACGCTATTGACTAGCCCTTTGTCAGAGAAGAAGACAAATACCATACCAGCAAGAACCACAGTTGAAACAAAGTGCGGTGCATAAATCACTGTTTGAACGAAGCGCTTGTATCTTTCCTGAACCATTTGATTTAATAACAGGGCGATTATAATCGGCATTGGAAACCCTATAATTAGTTGAAACACGCTTAAACTCAATGAATTTTTTATTAATGGCCAAAATTGATAGTTTTGGAAAAAACGTTCAAATTGTTGGAATCCTACCCAAGGGCTTCCTAATATACCGAGTGAAGCTGTAAAATCCTTAAACGCAATCAATACCCCGTACATCGGTACGTATTGGAAAACGATAAAATAAACGATTGTCGGAATCAGAAATAAGTACAACTCATAATTTTCAGTTATTTGTTTCCATCTGTTTTTCTTGTTTATTTTCTCAAAAGGAATAGTAGATTCTTTTAAAGAATTAGAAGATGCTTTTAAGGTTAATTTCATTATGTCTCACCTCAATTTTTTATATTTTTTTTTCGAGTAACTTATATTTTAAAAATTAATCCATCATCTTATATATCCCGATTAAACCTGGATCGATTAACTGCCAAACCTACCTCTTTGAAACGTTTCCAAAAGAATTTAAAAAAATTAAGTAGTTTCACCCTGTCTATATTTAACTGGGATTCTATAAATCTCTTGATCCAGCTCTTCCTCATCTACTTTTCTTAAAAGAAGTCGGACTGACATTCTTCCCATTTCCTCAACCGGCTGCCTGATGGTTGAAAGAATCGGATGAAATAAATCATTGTCTTGCATTCCATCATATCCAATTACTTTCACATCTTCCGGAACTCTTAGTCCCCTTTTTTTTGCCCTTTTAATATATTTTGCAGCTAAGAGATCGGTATTTGCGAACACACCATCTGCATCTCCGTATTGTTGGAAAAAGCCGTCAAAAAATGTATCATCATCATACATTTCATCATTTTCTTCATATGTGACAAATTCGATTCCATGGAGTCTTGCTTCATCCATGAAGCCATTCTTTCTTAAACGGACCTCACTGTAAGCAGAACTCGTAATCCCAAGATAAGCTGCTTTTTTAACACCTGATCTAGCTAGCTCACTTGCTGCTATGCGTCCACCTTCATAGTTATCTGAAGTAATAGTCGTAATTTTTTTTCCGAAGTGACGGTCAATGCTAATAATAGGGATATCATTACTAACACTGTCTTCAATATCGTTATAAGTGATACCAATGATACCAGCAACTTTGTTTTGGTTTAACTGATCAATATAGTACAGCTCTTTGTCAGGTCTTCCTCCGCTGTTACATAGCATTAGTTTATAGCCCACTCTGTCCAATTCATCTTCAATGTAATAGGCTAATTCCGAGAAAAAAGGATGCCAAATACTTGGTAGAAGTAACGCGACCATTGTGGACTTTTGCATTTTAAAATTCCTTGCCACTTCGTTAGGTATGTAGTTTAATTGTTTAATTGCCTCATTCACTTTCTTTATTGTTTCAGGAGTCACATTTGAATGTTTGTTAATGACTCTTGAGACAGTGCCAACTCCCACACCGGCTAAAGTTGCAACATCTTTAATGCTTGGCACTAGAAAAACCTCCATTTTCAGCATACTTTTGGAAACGTTTCAATGTTTCGGTTAAATTTATGCACTTTTATTGGAAACGTTTCAACTATTTGATAGATTTATCATATCATCTCTTTGGAAACGTTTCAACCATTATTTTTATAAATTTATAGCAAGGCTTCTTCCAATATCGGAATATAAACTAAATGGTTATCGGACCCGCGATAGAAAGTAGGATCCAATCTAAGCATCTTTTTCCCCCAGATTTTGTCCACTTCAACTTTTATTTCCGCTTCCAAAGTAGCGATATAAAAAGAAAAACGATGAAACATTTATTATGTCTTTCATCGTTTCTGTCTCATTTTTTAACAATTTACTTCTTTTAAATGCCAAACATAGCTCTGAAAATCCCCTTTAATAGATGCCGGGATGCTCAAACCTGCATAAGAAAGTTCATCTCCACCGAAAACCTGACCGGTGCCGACCACTTGATATTTCTTGGCAATATCAACGCCCTTTACCTTTAAGAAACTAAACGGTGCAGCCGGTTCAGCCAGTACCCGGAAATAGAAGACAATTGCTTCTGATTTATCCTCGTTCGTAAAGGCCCATGCTGTTTCATTGCCTTCAAAGGGACTCTTGATTCGATAAAAATCGCCAAATTGGATTAAGGAGCGTATTTCTTTATAGAGGGAAACCTGTTTCTTAACTTCAGCTTTTTCCATTTCAGGCAATTTGGTTAAATCCAATTCATACCCCAAATTGCCTGACATGGCAACATCCCCGCGCATGGTCAACGTTGTGATTCTGTCGACCTGGTGATTTGGAACAGCAGAAACGTGAGCACCCATGGAAACAATTGGATAAACAAGACTTGTTCCGTATTGAATTTTCAATCGGGAAACCGCATCTGTGTTGTCACTTGTCCAAGTTTGCGGCATGTAATAGAGAATCCCTGGATCAAATCTGCCCCCACCTCCGGAACAGCTTTCAAATAGGATGTTAGGGAATCCAGAAGTAATTTCCTCCAATACTTTATATAGCCCTAACATATAGCGATGGGCAGTCTCCCGTTGACGCTCCGGCGGTAACGCTGCAGAACCGATTTCAGTCATATGCCGGTTCATATCCCATTTCACATAGGAAATCGGTACACTCGAAAGGATATCTGAAACTCTTTTTGTAATTTCTGCACATACATCTTCTCTTGAAAAATCAAGGATTAATTGATTTCTGCTTTCCGAACGATTGCGATTTGGAACATGTAGACACCAATCAGGATGCTCCCGATATAAATCACTATCAACCGAGATCATTTCCGGTTCAAACCAAAGACCAAATTCCATACCCAAATCCTTCACACGATGTGCAAGCTGATCAAGTCCTTCTGGAAGTTTTTCCCGATCTACAAACCAGTCACCTAGTGAGGTCGTATCATTGTTCCGCTTGCCAAACCATCCATCATCAAGAACAAATAATTCTATCCCTAATTCGCTTCCTGCTTTAGCAATATCTTCGATTTTTTCAGCATTAAAATCAAAATAGGTTGCTTCCCAGTTGTTGACTAAAATAGGACGTTCCTTATCCCGGAATGTTCCTCTTACAAGCCGAGTCTTATATATCTGATGGAATGTCCGGGACATATCCCCCAGCCCTTCTGATGAATAAACCATGACTGCCTCGGGAGTTTGAAACGTTTCACCCGGTTGCAATTTCCAGCTGAAATCAAAAGGATTAATCCCTAGTGTTACGCGTGTGTTGTTAAATTGATCCACTTCTGCCTGGGCTAAGAAATTGCCACTATATACAAAGTTAAAAGCAAAGACTTCCCCGACATCTTCATTTGTTTCTTTTCTTAACAATGCAATAAAAGGATTATGCTGATGACTGCTGGCTCCTCTTGTGCTTTCTATGGACTGGATTCCATGACGGAGAGGCTGCCGTTCAATATGTCTTTCTTTTACATGTGCTCCGTGGAGATGCAGGAAGTCAAAATCCGCATCTCTGAAATCAACGGATAAACTTAAAGCACTTAATAACGTCAATCCTTCAGTTCCTTCATTTACAAATCGTGCCGATCTTGTAATAACATTAAAACGCTCAAAAACTGTATAACTTAGAATCACCTTTAAACCTGTTAAGGAATCCCTCATCGTGATTTCTAGTGTTTCAGCTTCATTTTCGTCCTCAACATAGATAGCAGGAAGCCCTTCCAACGGAATTTTACCTTTAAAAATTTCATGTGATTCATATCGCAAATCAGTAATGGTTGACCCATTCTCTAATTGAGCCTGGTATGCAGGTTTCCGAAAATCAGTATTCCCATATTGCGGATATTCCTGAGGTAGAGTATCAAGTGAGAACGTCCGGTCCTCTTTATAGGGATTTCCGGAAAAACCCCTATCCATCAGTTGAATATTATTTGATTGGTTATATTCGTTTATTTTTCTCCCCCAATAATGATGAAGCAGAAAACCGTCACGTACAATTTCCATTACATAGCTGGTATCTTTGGCTTTTAAATGGAAAATTCTCTTTGTTGCATTGAATTGAATTGCCATAGTTAAAGTTCACTCCTAGGTTTCGTCTGTATCTATTTAATTGCTCCCTTTACTACCCCACCAATAATCCATTTTTGTGCAATTATATAAACAATGACCATTGGAGATAAAGCTAATAAATAAGAAGCAAAAGCCAAGTTGTAATTAGAACTGAACTGCCCTTGGAAGACGTACTGTACAAGCGGAAGTGTCGCGTCAGTTGGTTTATCCAAGACAATGAGAGGAAGTAAAAAGTCATTCCATGCCCACAAGCAGGTTAAAATTCCAATGGTTGCATTAATTGGAGATAAAAGCGGGAAAATAACCTTCCAGAATACCCCCCAGGTATTGCAGCCATCAACAATCGCAGCTTCTTCAAGCTCCTTTGGAATGGAACGAATGTATCCTACATAGATGAAAATATTCAAAGCGGCCCCATAGACAATATATAAAAAGATTAACCCTGCTGAATTATCCATCCCAAATGCAGAGATTTGTTTAACAAGCGGCATCATAATAATCGGAAATGGGACAAACAAAGCACTAACAAAATAGTAATACAGACCTTTAAAAAACTTTCGGTGCATGTTTCTTGCGATTGCATATGCAACCATTGAATTCGTTAAAATGGTAAACACAACAGAAATGATCGTGATAATCGCACTGTTTTTAAAGGCCATAAAGAAGTTCGTAGCTTTAATGGCCTCCACAAAGTTTTCAAAATGAAATCCCAGCGGAAGTGAAAATGCGGAATCTGCCAGCTCTTTCGGTGTTTTTAGCGCAATTGATATGACTAAATATAAAGGTATGAAGATAAACAAAGACCCTATCGTAATCAAACTGGTAGCCGTCCAATTTGTCCTTTGTTTCATTACATATCCATCTCCCTTCGCTGCAGAATCTTAATTTGAAAGATCGAGATCACGATAATCACAATTAAATAGATAACAGAGTTAGCGGATTGATAGGCAAATTCCCCGCCTGAAAATCCGTCTTTATAGATCAAAACAGATATAGATTGCGTTGCCCGGCCTGGTCCGCCGCCGGTTAAAGCAATAACCTGATCAAAGACCATTAAAAAGTTTTTCATTGAAAGCACCATATTAATCGTAAAGAAAGGAGCGATCATCGGAAAGGTAATTTTCCAGAATTCTTGCCATTTATTCGCTCCATCAAGACCCGATGCTTCGTATATTTCACTAGGAACAGTCTGCAAGCCTGATAGATATAAAATCACATTGAAAGCACACGCCTGCCATACAGCCACGATGACAATCCCAATCCAAGCCAAATGTTCATTTCCCAAAATATTAGTAGAAAGGAAACCGATATGCAGCTTACTTCCCAGCTGAGGTACCACATAGGCAAAAATATAATTAAAGATATAGCCAATGATTAACACTCCAAGGACATTAGGAAGAAAGTAAACAGCACGGAAGAAGTTTTTTCCTTTAATCTTTGCATTTAATCCAACAGCGATTAAAAGACTTAAAATATTAACGAGAATGGTTGAAATTATGGCAAATTTAAAAGTGAAGATATATGAATTTAGGATGTTTTCGTCTTTAAAGAGATTAATGTAATTCTTCAGTCCTACAAATTGATAAGTAAAACTAATCCCGTCCCAGTTTGTCAAAGAATAATAAATCCCCTTTAGTGCAGGGAATGTATGAAAAATCGCGAATAGGATAAAAGCTGGTACGGTCATGATGTAAAAAGCCATTTGTTTAGGTTTCATTATTTTTCTTTTTTCTTTGACCTTTTTTGAGGGAATACTATTCATGTCAATAGAGGCAACATTTTCTTTTTTCACGTCTTTCACTCCCTTTTTTAAAGACAGAGAAATTGGGATACCCCAATTTCTCTTCGTTCTTTATTCACGGCTTGCCACTTTGCTATATTCACTATCCAATGTAGACAAGGTTTTTTTAGTATCCTTGTTCGCCGTGAATTCTTGCAAGATATTAGCAAGGTTTACAGCAGTCGGAATATTATGGTCAGGGAAATCAACTACATTGCCTTTTGCGAAACTATCCTTTAAACCTTGCAATTCTGGTGCATCCTGTGATATCCCTTTTTTGGCCGTAAAAGAGTTCTGTTCTTTCATGTATTGTTTTAGTGAAGCATTATTGAATAAAAATTGAATGAATTTCTCTGCTTCTTTCGGATGCGTCGTAACCGATGACTCAGCAAGTGCTAAATCAACACCGGAAACTACTTTCGATTCACCTGGCGTATTGGTTACAGGGTAAGGGAATACACCAAGATCGATATTGGGATTGGCTTTTTTAATCTCTGGAATTGCCCAAACGCCTTGAAGATACATGGCCGATTCACCTTTAGCAAACGCCGTATTACCGTCATTGTATCCCATGCCTTGAGAGTCTTTATTGGCATATTTTAAAAGAGTGGAATACTTGTTCAATGTTTCTTTTTGCCCAATGGCAAATGTCGTCTTTCCATTGTTCAAATCCTTAAAGAAATTTGGACCCTCTGTGTTCGCGGCGAGTGCGTCATAAGCCGGCAATGCAGTCCAAGCATCCTTAAACGTAAAGTAGAATGGATTTTTTCCTGCTGCTTTTATTTTTTCAGCCGCTGCAATAAACTCATCCCATGTTTGTGGTACAGCGATTCCCAGCTCTTTAAAAATCGCTTTGTTATAAATGACGGCGTCTGCATTTGTGGCATACGGAAATCCATATACTTTATCACTCTTTGCAACATCCTTTAGCATTTGAATATAGCTAGGCTGGATCTCTTTTAATAGGCTATCATTCGTAACATCCTTCAAGACTCCGGCTTTCGCCAATTCTCCAAACGTTGCTTCACCGCCATAACCGATTACGTCAGGTATGTCACGTTTTGCCACCCTTGACTTTATGTATGTTGTAGAGTCAGGAGAATTTGTTTGAACAACTTCGATATTTGGATTTTCCTTTTCAAATTCCTTGATTAATGAATTGAATGTGTTAACGGCTTCTGGTTTGTATGAGAAAAATTCGATTTTTACTTTACCATTTGATTCACCTGAAGAATTTTGACTGGCAGTACCACATCCTGCAAGTGTTGAAATAGCCAACATTCCTGTTGCTACTAAAGAAATTGCTGTTTTTTTCATGGTTTTCCCTCCAAATATCTTTTTATTTTGTAATAAAATAGCTTAGTAAATTGATTTGGCAAACGGTTACAGAAAACACTAGTAAAAACCGATCCGCCTCCTTTCGTTTTAACGTCTTTATACTTTTTTAAAATCAGCACTATCACGTATCATTAGTTCAGTTGGAATCGTGACTCTTAAAGGAACCTTCCTCCCTTTTAAGCGGTCAGCCAGGATTTTCACTGCTGTTTTCCCCATTTCATCAGTGAATACCTTTACGGTTGAAAGGCGCGGGTTCATAAATGCCGCTGCTTCAATATCATCAAAACTAAAAACCGATAAATCATTTGGCACATGTATTCCCGCTTCATGCAGGGCTCGAAGTACTCCTAAAGCCATTGGGTCACTCCCAACAACAACAGCACTCGGCAAATTTCCATTATCTATTAGTTGTTTCATTAATAAATAGCCACTCGTTGAACTCCAATCCCCCAACAAAACTTTATCGGGTTTATAGAGTCCTTTTTTTCTCATGATTTTTTCAAAGGAAGCTTTCCTGGTGTCCTCTTTCTCCATATTTTTTTTACTACTTACCCCAAAAACCGTTCCCTTTCCACCTATATAAGCAATATCCGTATGCCCAAGGCTAAACAAATAATTCAAAATCTCGTTTGTTGCTCCTTCAAAATCAGAAAGTACAACATCTACGTCTTTTTCATGCGGCAAATAATCTACGGTAACAATATTGTTATTTTCATAGTAGATCTCTTTTAAATCCGCTATGTCCACATCACCAACAACTATGAGTCCATCAATTCCATTGAAACTCTCAGATGAAATACTGCTTTTTCCAACAGTGAGAACGGAAGCAATATTTAAGGAATATTCTGCACATGTTTGTTCAATCCCCAGCCGGATGGATTGAAAATAAGGGTCTACAGTTTCATCATTTAAAATTAAAACCCCAATGTTAAACGATTCCTTGTTTTTTTCCGTTTTCTCTGTTTTTTTCCTCATTGGTTTATAATTTAATTCGTTTACAATCTCTAATACTCTTTTCTTGGTATCATCTGATACCGAAAGAGTTGGGTCATTATTAATAATCCTTGATACAGTTGCAGTTGATACATTTGCCTGGTTGGCAATATCTCTTATCGTCGCCATTTGCTCACCTTATCTTTATTTTAGTTACGTTAACTAAACTTTATGTTTTGATTTTAACAATTAAATCGTTTTCACGCAATATATTTATTAAAATAAAAAAATTTTTACTAATAGTTTACTTATTACGATATAAAAAAAACTCTAATATCAATTCAAGTTCTATAAAAGATTAAATGACTTATTATGTCTTGCATGGATACTTACCGAACCAAATGAAATTGAGTAATCACCCTCTTTATTTTAGTTAACAATATAGTAAAAAACTCAGTAAACAATAGGTAAACATTTAAAAATTGCTTCCAATTGAATATGGAGGAGAAATGATTGAATTTGTTGTTTATTGGATTCAACACGAAAAGTGCTTCCTTGGAAGATTGAATGAAGAGCTCCCATAACTCTCTGATGATCGGAGGCTTTTTTATAGCAAAGGTTAAGGACAGCATTATTGTGCCCTTTGAAGATAATAATCTTCATTTAATTTGGGATTGTGATGACGCAATAGAAAGGCTTTAAAAAAGAAAAAATAGCAGTCTCTTTTAGACCGCCATTAACATCTACTATAACTTTGTTATTTTCGCCTTTTTAATCGTAAAATCTTCATTTTGATAATAACTATTCTTTACAAATTTGATTAAGATTTCTAAAAAAGTCATTTTGGAAATTAAGGGAAAGATTTTAAATAGAATAGTTCTTGATTTATATGTATATACAAGTTATCATAAATTTACGACATGTATATACACGAAAAAATGAAAGCGTTTAAAAGGGGGAATAAATATGCCATTGGAAAGTAAAGAAATTTTACTCTCTCCACTAAGTGGAAGAATTGTAAGTTTGGAAAACGTACCAGATCCTACCTTTGCCCAAAAAATGATGGGTGAAGGAATAGCGATAGAGCCTGTAGAAGGCCAGGTGGTTTCACCTGTAGATGGAGAAATTGTGACGTTATTTCCAACAAAGCATGCTGTTGGTATTCGGTCCAATGAAGGTCTTGAAATTCTTATCCATGTAGGTATTGATACTGTAAGCATGAACGGAGAAGGCTTTGAACTTTTAGTCTCACTGGGTGACCGTGTAAAAGCAGGGGATGCTTTACTAAATATTGATTTATCTCTTATTGCTCAAAAAGCTAAAAGTACGATAACCCCAGTAATAATTACCAATTATGATGATTTGAAATTTATGTCAAGAACAGATGAAAAAGATGCTGTTAAAGGCAAAACAACATTAATGACAGCAGTTCTTAGAGGAGAAATTAATATGGATAAAGAGGTATCAAAGGACCCTCTTCGCCGTACAGCAGAGGAAATATTAGACGCAGTTGGCGGTAAAGAAAATATAGCAGCAGTTACTCATTGTGTGACACGTCTTCGTTTTGCTTTGGCCGACGAAGGTCAAGTAGATAAAAATAAACTCGAACAAATCGGAATGGTAAAAGGATCATTCTCCGCTAATGGTCAGTTCCAAGTAGTTATTGGACAAGGAACCGTTGATAAAGTATATGCGGAATTAATTGATGTTGCAGGAATGCAGCATGGAAGCAAACAAGATGTCAAGGATATTGCAGCCCAAAAATTAAATCCGCTTCAAAAATTTGTCAAGACACTTTCCGATATCTTTATTCCCATTTTACCGGCCATTGTCACTGCCGGTTTGCTGATGGGTCTCAATAATATACTGTCTGGTAAAGGCATATTCTATGCCAACAAATCGTTTATTGACGTCCACAGCAATTGGAGCGGCCTTGCCGATATGATCAATATTATCGCCAATACCGCTTTCGTATTTCTCCCTGGTCTGATTGGCTGGTCGGCAGTCAAACGCTTTGGCGGGAATCCGCTTCTTGGTATTGTGCTTGGTCTAATGATGATTCACCCGGATTTATTAAATGCATACAACTACGGGAATGCCCTAAAAACCCATACGATTCCGCAGTGGAACTTATTCGGCTGGCATGTTAATAAAATCGGCTATCAGGGGCAAGTACTCCCTGTTCTCGTTTCATCCTATATTTTAGCGAGTCTGGAAAAATACCTGAAAAAGCATATCCCGGATTCAGTTCAACTGTTGCTTGTTGCACCAATTACTCTTTTGGTAACAGGATTTATTACATTTGTTTTCGTCGGACCAATTACGTTTGGCATTGGTAATTTAATTACCGGCATTGTTGTTGCCATCTTTAAAAATGTTCCAGCTATCGGCGGTTTAATTTATGGCGGCTGTTATGCACTTCTTGTTATTACTGGAATGCACCAGGCATTCTTAGCGGTTGATTTCCAATTAATCGCTGGCACCGGCGGAACTTATTTATGGCCGATTCTTGTTATGTCCAATATCGCCCAAGGTTCAGCAGCACTTGCGATGATGTTCCTTGCGAAGGATAAAAACGTTAAAGGAATGGCAGGAACCTCTACAATTTCAGCCTACCTTGGTATCACGGAACCGGCAATGTTCGGGGTTAACCTCCGATTTAAGTATCCATTTGTGAGCGCGCTTATCGGTTCGGCGATTGCCGGAGTCATTTTAGCAGTCGGCCACGTAAAAGCGCCATCCATCGGAGTTGGCGGTATTCCAGGATTTTTATCCATCTTTCCGCAATACTGGGGCATCTTTTTTATCGGTATGAGCGTCGCACTTATCGTACCTTTTGTATTAACCTTTGTTTTGGGAAAAGTGAAAAAGCAAGCCTTTTCAGACAATTATAAAAAAGAAGCTGCTTAATACACTGTGGGGACCCGGGCACATTAGCCAGGGACTCTCCCCTTAAATATTTATTGAGTTGTTCAACATGTTAGAAACAAAGAAATCAGGGATTTGTACCCCTATGATATTTTTTAAAATTCGACACACGATGTCGAGTTGATTAATTTACGGTGGTGTATACAACATGAATGAACCTTGGTGGAAAAAAGCAGTCGTGTATCAAATCTATCCGAAGAGTTTTTACGACTCAAATGGTGATGGTACCGGCGACTTGCAAGGCATTATCGAAAAATTGGATTATCTTCATGAACTTGGCATCGATGTCATTTGGCTGACGCCGATTTATTCTTCCCCCCAGCGTGACAATGGTTATGATATCAGCGATTATTATACTATTGATGAGTCTTACGGTACGATGGAAGACTTTGAGAAACTGCTGGATAAAGCCCATAAGCTCGGCATTAAAATCATTATCGATATCGTTGTCAATCATACTTCAACAGAGCACCGCTGGTTCAAGGAAAGTGCTTCATCCAAAGACAGTCCTTATCGCGATTTTTATATTTGGAAAGACGCTGCTCCAGACGGCAATCCAACCAACTGGCAGTCCAAATTTGGAGGCAGCGCCTGGGAATGGGATAAAAAGACAGAGCAATTTTATCTGCATCTTTTTGACGTGACCCAGGCCGATTTGAATTGGGAAAATGAAAAGGTCCGCGACAAAGTTTACGAAATGATGACCTTTTGGTTTGAAAAAGGGATTGACGGTTTCCGTCTTGATGTCATTAACCTGATTTCAAAGAACCAGGACTTCCCAAATGATGACAAGGGCGACGGTCGCAAATTTTACACAGACGGTCCACACATTCACGAATTTTTGCATGAAATGAATCAAATAGTATTTTCCAAATATAATGCAATGACAGTTGGTGAAATGTCTTCGACGACGATTGAGGATTGCATTCAATATACCAAACCTGAGCGCCAGGAATTAAGTATGGTCTTTAATTTTCACCATTTAAAAGTGGATTATCCGAATGGCGAAAAATGGACAGTCGCCGACTTTGATTTTCTTTCCTTAAAAAAAATTCTTGCTGAGTGGCAAACAAGAATGTACGAAGGGCACGGCTGGAACGCACTTTTCTGGTGTAACCATGATCAGCCCCGGATTGTTTCCAGGTTTGGCAATGACGGCAAGTACCGTGTTGAGTCGGCAAAAATGCTGGCAACAGCCATCCACATGATGCAGGGCACTCCGTACATTTATCAAGGCGAAGAAATCGGCATGACAAACCCGAAATTTGAACGTATTGAGGATTACCGCGATGTTGAATCTCTTAATATGTACAAAATTTTAAAAGAAGAAGGAAAAGGCCATGAAGAAATTATCGCGATCCTCAAGCAAAAATCACGGGACAATTCCCGCACCCCTGTCCAATGGAACAGCGAAGTCCACAGCGGTTTTACAACCGGAACGCCGTGGATAAACGTTGGTGCAAACTACCCGGATATAAATGTGGAAAAGGCTCTAAGCGATAGTAACTCGATTTTTTACTATTATCAAAAACTGATTCAATTACGGAAAAAATATGAGATTATCACAACTGGTGATTTTCAAATTCTCCTGGCGGAACATCCTGAAATTTTTGCCTACCTGCGTAATGGAGACAATGAAAAATTGTTGGTCGTCAATAATTTTTACGAAAAAACAGCTCAACTGGAATTACCTGAGTTTGCAAATGTTCAAGCGGAAGTATTGCTTTCTAATTATCCGGATACACAAGAGAGTTTAGCAAGCTTCACACTCCGTCCTTATGAATCGATCGTTATTCTTTTAAAATAGTGCTACAATGGCATTGGTGATATCAAAATGAAAGAAAATAAATTCATGGTTATTTATAATAACCTCGTTCAAAAAATAAAAGACAAAGAGCTGAAAGCCAACAGCCTTCTCCCTTCCGAGCATGAGCTCGCCGAACAGTTTGTAACGTCAAGAGAGACGATTCGCAAGGCGCTTAACCTGTTATCTCACAATGGTTATATACAAAAAGTGCGAGGCAAAGGTTCTATTGTCCTTGATGTCAGCCGCTTTGATTTTCCCGTTTCGGGGCTTGTCAGCTTTCGAGAACTCGCGGAAAGTTCTGGCAAAGACTGGCGGACAAATGTGCACGAGCTTGTTCTCATCAAGCCCAATGAATTTTTAAAGCAGCAATTAAGGTTAACGGGAAAGGATGAAATTTGGAAGGTTGTCCGTTCCAGAGAAATCGATCATGAAAAAATTATTTTAGATAAAGATTTTATAAAAAAACAATTTGTACAAACGATTTCTAAAGATATTTGCGAGGATTCGCTGTACCATTATTTTGAACATGACCTCGGACTTGTCATCAGCTTCGCTAAAAAGGAAATAACCGTAGAAGAAGCTACCGAAGAGGACCATGAATATTTGGACATGAACGAATATTCCCATGTCGTCGTCGTGAAAAACCATGTTTATTTAGATGATGCCAGCCTCCTTCAATACACCGAATCACGGCATAGGCTCGATAAATTCAGATTTGTCGACTTCGCCAGAAGGGAACGGCGTTAATGGTTCCACAGGGACGGTTCGATCAATGAAAAAGTCTAGATTAACATGCGGTTAATTAATAATATCAATTTAGAACATATTTAAAACACAGAAAAGCCCTTCTAATGATAAATTAAGGTACGACCAAGCACCGAAAAATTACTTTAGGAGGGCTTTTTAATGCTTCGACATGAGCCAAAGCAATCAAGTTTTCATTCAGATTTATTAGATAAAATTCCGGAATTTTCAATTGACGATAAATCAGTTAAATGATTAAGCTCAATTTCATTTAGCTTTTTATGTTGCTGACCTGTACGATTTCGACCAATCGTAAGGATTTCCTTAACCTTTTCATCCAATAAACATCCCCGCAATGCACTTTGACCAACCATACCAGTAGCCCCAAAGGGTTATGGTTCTCCAACATCCGGCGATTTTCTGATAGGAAGAACATTTAATAATCCCTTACTAGTTTAAATACAATCATTCACAATTTTTCTTTTTCTAAGGCACTGTTAAAGAGTCATGTTGATTTTTCTTAACTTTTTAACATGTTTCAACAAACAACACTCTTTCGTTCGCTGAAATTGTCGATAAAATAGGTATATTTCTACTTTTTTATTTCCTGTCGCGTCTTTCATAATAGTAAATATGACGCATGTTACATTAGGTATGCGTTTTTGTGACGTACTATTTGCGAAGGGAGGTAATCATTTGTGAAAAGTCTTATCAACGGACTAATTTATGGATCAAAAGAAGAGTTTATTGAAAAAGTTTCTATAAACGGTCTAACGGTTCGATTAATGGCATCTTATGATGGCACAGAAGTCATACACCACACATTAAAAAACGGCTCCAAATGGGCTGTAGAGCCGACTGATGGATGGAATGCTTTGGAGTTTATCCAAGTTTTAAAAGGAAAGATGTCTTTCCAAATCCATTCGGGGACTTATTCGATCAAAGCAGGTGAACATATTATTGCAATGCCTATAAAGGAGACTTGTTTTTTCACTGCTTTAACCGATACAGAGTTTTTATATGTTTCTTCACAACCTGTTTTTCATCACTACAGCAATCTGATTAAAGAATTTAAACATTTGGCTGTCTCTGTTGAAGAGAAAGATGGTTATACCGCAGAGCACTGTACTCGCATTATGGAGCTTTCTTATCTGGTTGGGGAAAAATTAAGTCTAAGCTCTTTGGAACTTCATCGATTGAATGTAGGTGCCTATTTGCATGATTTAGGTAAGGTAAATATCCCTTACTACATATTAAATAAGCCGAGTAAATTAACAGATTCCGAATGGGCGATTATGCGTACCCATCCCTCTCAAGGCAGAAAAATGCTAGAAGATTCTGGGTTTCCTAGTTTGAAAGAAGCATCTCTCATTGTCGAACAGCACCATGAACGTTTTAATGGGAGTGGATATCCATATGGTTTGAAAAAAGACGAAATTTTGTTGTCCTCTTCTATTGTCGCAGTGGTGGATTCTTATGATGCCATGACAACAGACCGTATCTATCGAAAAGGAAAATCCAAGGAAGAAGCTCTTACCGAAATACAAAATGAAAAAGAAAGACTGTATCATCCTGATGTAGTCGATGCTTTCTTATCGGTTGATATGAGTCATTTATAATGGAGGAAAAATTATGATAAAAAAATTTTTAACTTTGGGAATTCTTTTAGCATCTTTATGTTTTGCAACCTCTGCCTTTGCAGATTATGCTCCTAGCGGAGACACGACTGTACAAGCAACAACTTCAGATACACCCGTAGTGCCTTCAATCGATACAGGTGATGCCACATTCCAGACGCAAAAAGAACAGAATAATACAGTAAAAGATACGTCAGGAATAAATAGTGACCATAGCGTGAATGGGAATGGTGAAGCTGCACTAGCTGCTAACCCTCCGGTACCATGCTTTTAATAAACACTTACTAAATGAAAAATTATCGTTTTTCATAAATTTATTTAGATAATTTTTACAAAGTTAATTTTTATCTTTCGAAAACATTATTAAATCGTTTGTAAAATTGTGTATATGCCATGTTAATGAAAGGGAAATTAGATTATGCATTATAATTTGCTGACTCGTTTTATCAACCAGTCTCACGATTGGTCAAGGATAAAAAGAGGACGGGAAGCTTCTCAGTACGCCGCTGAATTATTTAAGGAGTTATTTCTAGTGGATTCTGGTTTCTTTGTGTACAAAAAGCGTCTTCCCTCAGAAGCATCTGAGGATCTCATGATTTTTAGCCCGTGGGGATATTTCGAAGAAGGAGCATTTGAATTTTTAAAACCTTTCCTTGGTACCAATAATCCAACACTGGAGAGTTTATCGCAAGTAACTAGTGGACAATGGTTAGCTGTTAAAGATGTTTCATTCGAAATAAATTCAAACATACAACAGTTCGGGATCTGGAATATGTTCTCTGGAGAAGAAATAATTGGTGGAGTTGTACTAGCTCGCTCTCAGCCTAAAGACTTCGGAGATGAAGACGTACTATCTATCTGTGCTAACCAAGTTGCTTTAATTTTAGATATGGTCTTGGCTTGGCGTATGGCTGATGAATTAAGTCGATATGACTCGCTCACTGGAGTTTTGAATCGCAGGGGAATCCTCCACGAATTTGAAAGTTCTAAATCAAACGCAGAGAGTAACGGAAACATGTTAATGATAGGTGTAGTTGATATTGATAGGTTCAAGCAAATCAATGACTGTAATGGACACCCAGCAGGGGATAAAATCTTAATAGAATTAGCTAAAACGTTGCGAATGAATATTCGTTCTAATGATTTAGTAGGACGTTTGGGCGGAGATGAATTTGTCCTTATTATGCAAACCGAAAGTCAAAATTGCCAATCAGTACGACAACGAATTGAAGAACTATTTCCACAATCAGGCGGCTATACCATAACCGTTGGATTTGCTATTTGGAATTTAGACGGACAAGATTGGGATTCATGCTATAAAATTGCAGATCAACGATTACTAAATAGAAAATTTGAAAAAAATTTACATGCAAATGAAAATAAAATTTTTGAAACTTTATCCTGACGGTTCACAACAGACCGTCTTTTTTAATTTTCTAATATGGAAAAAGTATACTGCAGCTAATGAGTCAATGAATAAATGGGGATTAGCATATAAACTGCACCTAGAAAAGCTTTACGGAGAAAACAAGGCGAATAAAAAAAGAGCTAAAATTGGTAACGGGTTCCGTTTCCCTCATCTGGTCCGTGAGGGTCCACTCTTATCGGTTGGGGGCAAGTTAAGCACCTGGTTTAAAAATTAACGGAGAAATTTCTTTTAATTTGGAAATAGCACTGAAATTAGCTAAAATAGACGGAGAGATTCCGCCTATTGACTCGAAAAACATGAAAATGGAGGATTTCCCTTTGCATAACCGGAAATCCTCCCCTTATTTGCCCCGAAACGAGCTCCATTTTGCAAATAACCGAAAAATCTCCTCTTATTTTAAATATCACTTGTTACTCAATTAAGGATAAAACTACTTATGTTTCTAAGAATTTTTTGTTATTTCAAAGCTTTCTTCTTCGTCAAAATTATTGTTCAATTCTATCGTATAGTTTTCCATAATAACCCCTCACAAACTGCTATTTTTATGTATTATATTACCACGCATTCTTAAACTATCCTGCCAGTTAGCACAAAAAGAAAGGGATCGTCGTAGCCATCCCATCTTTAACAAAGGATATGTAAAATCCTAATGTTGATATATGACTATCGTACCCTTTCGTGTAAGCTCATTTCTTCACTAATGGTCCAAATCAATCACAATTCGTTTCGTTTCCATCACTCCTATTTTCGCTCCCGGCGAAGGCATTAATTTGCGCCGGGATATTGAGAAAGCCCGACTCATGTTGTCGGACTATGCTTTAAGGGAATTGGATGCCTCCGATTCCGGTTTCCATTTATTTTGTTTTCCAATGGGCTTCACCGCTGGAGAAAGCAAGCCAGCGATTGTTACAGCGATAAGCACAACAATCAGAGCACGAAGCAGTCCGACCGATTCACCAATAATCCCCAAAAAAGGCGGTCCTACAAGGAATGCGAGATACCCCGCCGTCGATACTGCACTAACCCTTGCCGCTACTCCGCGTGGGTCGTCTCCCGCAGCGGACAGCCCCACTGGAAAGCCGAATGCCGCGCCAAGTCCCCAAAACAAAATTCCGACAGTTGCAAACGCGTAGCTCTGCCCCAGTATAACTATAAGCAGTCCTGCAATCGCAAAAAGCGCGGATGCACGCAAAACAACAACTCTGCCGAACCGATTGAGCAACATGCCGCCTGCTGCACGGGCAACAGTCATTGCGCCCACAAAAAGTCCAAAAGCGAATGAACCCATTGCTGGAGTAACTTTGTAGCCGTCCACCATAACAAGCGGTAGCCAGTCATTTGCAGATCCTTCCACAAAAGCCATTCCAAGCACAATGATACCGATCAGAACTGTGCGCTTTTCTTTCCATACGGACATGCGTTCCCTGGCGCTCATTGGCGGCTCCATCGAATCACCGCCAGTTTCCTTCCCAGTGCCTGCGGGTACGAGCCGATATAAAAATATAACCGACAACATGACAAGCGCCACGGTAATCTCCATGTGGACAGGGACGGAGATACCTGCATTAACCGCAGCCGATCCGGACATTGCGCCAAACACCGTACCCACGCTGAAAGCAGCATGAAAACCCGTTAAGAGCGATTTTTGAGCAACTCTCTCAACAGCGGTTCCCTCCACGTTCATCGCCACATCGCATATTCCGTTTCCGAAGCCAAAGACGGCTAATCCCAGAAACACTGTGGTGCTATTAGTCAGCCATGAGCCACCCAAACCTACAACTACAAGTCCAATCGAACTGACCACCAGACCAGCTACCATGACAAAGCGACCACCCTTATGCGCAATAAGATGGCCGGCACTCGTGACACCGATTATGGAGCCTGCTGCCAATCCAAAAATAATCCAGCCCATCTCTGCCGTTGTAGCCCTCAGAGCATCCCGAATAGTTGGCGTACGAGATACCCATGATGCGGTAGAAAACCCAGGCAGGGCAAAAATGAAGTAAATGGCGATACGCCATAATTGAATTTGACGACTGTTTAATGAATGGTTCATACTTGTCCTCCTAAACTAATGAATGGTTCATACTTATCCTTCTAACCGTTGCTCAATTGATCATGAGATCGAGGCACAGACTTTGTAATCCAAATAAATAGTCTTGCTTCCAATCACTCATTGAAAGTTGAGGGAGATGTTCTGAAGGGATATATTTTGAGCTCCGTTTTACAATTTGGTCTATGATAGATTGGTTGACTTCATCATCACAAAAAATAATGGTATGAGGGTTAATGATCACTACAAATGAAGCTATTAACCTGCTAAACGCATCAATCTCATATTCCTCACAAATTAATGCTTTTTTAGTCCCGTTTTCATTTCCCAAAGCCTGCCCAAAATTTCTGTCATCATACTGTGGAATGAATGAAATCTCTCCTGAAAAATTTGTGCTACCTCGCACCACAACACCATTTACCAAAATTCCTGCTCCTGGACCATTTTGACCTGAATATAAATAAATAAGAGATTTCTTTTCTTTATTTCCCTTACGATCGTGATATCCAAGCACTGCCGCATTCATATCGTTCTCTAATACAACAGGTAGAGAGAAATGATTTTCCAAGAATCCCTTCAAGTCAAAGTTTTGCAGATGCTCATAACTTGGTATATAAATAATTCGTCCATTATCAACGGAACCAGGAACTCCAATAGCTATTGAACTGATTCTCGGATATTTCTCCATTATCCCTTCAATACACCCGGTTAATAATTTTAAATCAACATCTATTAATAAACTTGAGGTTTTCCCCGCATCCTTCACTTCTCCTAAACAGTTAAAAACAATATAATTTGTCTCTGTTCTCTCCAAAAAGATTGCCAACCCTAACGTAAACTCCGGATTATATGTATATCTTTTTGCCCTTCTTCCGCCGCTTGAATCATCAAGACCGACTGAAATAAGTTCGCCGTCCTTTTCCATCTGGGTTAAGAATTTACTTATTGTCGGGAAACTGATTCCTAATTTTTCGCTAAGTTCAACTTTTGTTGCACTTCCAAGTTCTAAGAGAGATTCACGAATACCACGAAGGATTACCCTGCTCATCGATTTTGGAGTTGCATTCACAAGGAAACACCACCTTTTAAAATAGACTTATTAAACCTCTTTAATAAGTGTTGTTGATAACATATCATATAAAATTATTGAAAACAACGGAGTTTGTAAATTGAATACTTTTAATTTTCAAAAGCCCCATACAAACAAGGTTCCGTTTTGATGGATATACTTGATGATTGAAATATTGAACCAATAATTCTTGGTAATCAGTGACTAGTTGTTACACAAACCTGCATCCGTCACTTTAAGTGAAACCTTTCACAATTTTAATATTTAAATGGCAATAGAAAGACTGATAAAAAGAAAAAATAGCAGTCTCTTTAAGACTGCCATCAGCATCTACTATATCTTTGATATTTTCGCTTTTTTAATCGTAAAATCTTCATTTTGATAATAACTATTCTTTACTAGTATATTAGGTCCCAAGCGGTGGCGTATCTCCAAAATCCGTAACGATAATATCGCCTGTAAAGATATTAACATTCAGCCTGGAACGTCCGTCAGGATCATTTCGTATTGTTGCATTTTTGCTTTTATTTAATCGCTCCAAAAGCTCTAAGTCCTCAGGATTGCTGCTGCACGCATAGAATGGCAGCGTCCCAAACAGCATCCACACATTTTAATCCCAAATATCCAGCAAGTGATGAATATCTCCTCTTATTTCATCCAGTGATAGTGTTTCAAGATTACTAGCAAAATCACTTGGGTACAACGATTGTAATGAATCTCATGTCCAACAACAACCCTTATTTGTTGTTTGGAGGGGGTAAAGATCCCCTCCAAGAATTCATGATTAAATGACGGCCTTTTGTTTCATTTCCCGACGATGTGTACGCAAGTGAAGCAATTCATAAACCAGAGGAACGATACACAAGGTTAAGATGGTCGAAGTGATGAGCCCGCCAATAACTACGACTGCTAGCCCCTGCGAGATTAAAACCCCTTCCGAGGCTCCTGCTGCTAACGGAATCAATGCACAAATCGTAGCAATAGCAGTCATCAAGATCGGCCGAAGTCTCGTAGTTCCTGCTTCAAGCAGCGCCTGTCGAATACTCATCCCAAGAGCTCTTTGTTGTTCAACTCGCTGAATAAGGACGATCGCGTTTGTAACAACAATACCCATCAACATCAAAATCCCAATCAAAGATGAGACGCTAAGCGGTTGATGAGCGATAAATGTCCCAAAGAACGCACCTATTAAAGCGACTGGCATCGAGAAAAGAATAGCAAATGGTGCCGACCATCCTCCAAACAGAACCAGCATTACAATGTAGACTGCGCCAATTGCAACAAGGATCGCCTCAATGAGTTGGGTAAAACTCTGATTTTGCTGCATAACGGATGACGATTGGCCAACTTGAACACCAGAAGGAAGTTTTAATGCATCAATCGCTTTCAAGGCACTCTTTAATGTTTTACCGGTATTCTGAGTTGTATAATCACCTGAGATTTCAGCATACGAATCTCCATTTTGGTGGAATACGGATGACGGCGTTTGTACACTGCTAACACTTGCAACATCACCAACTTTAATGGTTTGACCTGTTGATGTATTGATTGGAAGCCCCTGAATGGCAGACAAATTATTCAGTGCAGTGGAACTATTCAACATAACATTCATATTATATGTTTGTCCATTTATATTCACAGTGCCAATGTTTTGCTGAGAAAGATAGTTTCGGACAGCACCTGCTATTTGCTGGGCAGTTAAACCATATATCGCTGCTGACTCCATATTTGGTACCACGCTGATTTCAGGTTGAGTGTCCGCCAAATTGCTGTTTACATTGGCCAAGCCCGAGAAATTTTGCAGGCGATTCGTAATTTGGGTTGCTGCTTGCGAAATAGAAGCCTCATTTGAACCATTCACAACGATATCAAACGATGTACCGCCACCTCCAGTCATTTGGCCCTTAACCTGAATGGTTGTTCCAGCTGTTACCAGGTTTGCTGTTTGCTTTCTGACTTTTGCCAAAAATTGGTTGACATTAGTAGTTGCATTTAAAGCGATATTTAACGAAGCGGTATTGGTTGCTTGGACACCTCCACCTCTCATCCCCATTCCGCCGCCACCTATAGAGGTGTTGATGCGCGAAATCTCTGATGACTCCTGTTTCAGTACCTGTTCCACTTGTTTAGCCTTCGCATCGGTTACATCCAACGTTGTCCCTGCTGGCATCGCAATCGAGATCGTTGCAGACTGCTGCATGGAATTCGGAATAAAGGTACTTCCCACGAAAGGCAAGACCATTAGGGAAGCCACAAAGGCGATGACAGTACCGAAAATGACCCAGCCTTTATGGTTTAAACACCAACTTAGACTAGACTGATAACGTTTTTGCCAAGGGCGCAGTACCAGCGTTGCTGCTACATACGGATTTTGACTGTTCGCATTTTCACCCTTCTCCATTTCCGGATGAATGGTTCCATTTGGATGGTTATTTGCATCCAACCAATCATATGAATAATTCTTAACAGGCTTACGAACCACAAACAGCCACGCAAGAATCGGAACAATCGTCAAAGCAACGATGAGTGAAGACGATAATGAACACACAACCGTAAGTGCAAACGGGAAAAATATTTTCCCAACCATCCCACCTACCATGGCAAGCGGAAGGAAGACTGCGATGGTTGCCAAAGTAGATGATAAAATAGCATTTCCGACTTCTTTTGTTGCGTATAATACTAGTTTTTTTCCAAATCCTAATCCATTTTTCCACGTTCGATAGATATTTTCAATGACTACTATACTGTCATCAACGACACGCCCTGTCGCCACCGCAAGTCCTCCGAGTGTCATGATATTAAGTGTGACACCATAGCGTGCTAGCAAAATAATCGCTGTAAGAATGGAAATTGGAATGGAAATTACGGCAACAACTGTTGTTAACCAGTTTCTAAGAAACAATAGAATGACAAGCACCGCGAATATCGCGCCTAAAACGGCCTCCCTCATCATTCCATTTACAGAATCTGTAATCATCTTCGACGTATCAAACAATGGTATGATTTTAACACCATTCGGTATCTGCTTATTCAATGTTTTGAATTGATCATTGATGGCTTTCACTACAGTTACTGTGTTGGCATCTTCTGTTTTGGAAACAGTCACCAAAATACTCTGTTGCCCATTTGTCCTATTAATAGAACTTCCTTCAGGAGGCTGCATGGACACAGTCGCAAGTTCAGAGAGTGGAATTACGTCTTGCGTCGTCGATTGCGAACTTGTAGTATCAATGCTTACCGAAGGCTGCTTTGGCTGAGCTTGCTGTTTCGTAGCAGGCTTGTACATAGAATGGGCAGTACCGCCTGTTGCACTGGAAGCCGCTCCCATTTTTGATTGGATTTGCGTCAAATGCTGCTGAAGCTGTGTTTGTGCATTCTCCAAAGCAGAAATCTGCCCCTTAAGTTTGGCAATCGTTTGCGGGTCTTGGCTTTCCTTCGGCACTGCCATTTGTTGATTTAGAGACAACTCAGCACCAAAGATTTGCCCCTGAATTTGTTGAAGGGACATGAGCATCTGATTTTCTGCCTGTAAAAGTCCTACGCCCTGACCTAGCTGGCCTACACTTTGACCAAGCTGACCGACCCCTTGCGCAACCTGACCAACACTTTGGGCAACCTGGCCAATCGACTGTCCCATCTTACTTAAACTGTTTCCAAGCGTTTTTTGCATATTTGCTGCTTGGTTAGCTGGAATACCAATTTGCAAGTTTTGAATATCTGCCAGTGATTTGAATGTCGAGTTTAATTTCACTGGCTGAACTTTTCCGTCTGCTATGGCAGTTCCAAGCGGTACAGACGAATTGTCATTCTGCAAATCCTGAAGCACCTGTTGAAGTGTTAAGTTATATTTACTAAGTTTTGCGGGATCAAATTGAATCATCACATTGTCTGCATCCGCACCTGCTGCACTGACAGTTGCGACTCCTGCTACACCTTGCAAAGAAGGCACCACAGTATTATTGACAACATTTTTAAGTTCTTCGCTCGATAATTTGTTGGATGCAACCGTAAATGTCAATACAGGAGTATTGCTGAATGAAAATGATCTAACATTTGGTTTGGTTGCTGTGGATGGCAGCTGAACTTGGTTGACAATCTGCTCGACATTTTGTATGTCGGATTTTAGATCTGCATTCATATTTAACTGAAGCTCAATTTGTGAGACATTCGCTACCGAGGTTGATGTAATCGTTTGTACATCTTGTGCACCATTGAGAGCCGTTTCAATTGGCTTTGTCACATCTGTCGCTACTTGGCTGGGAGATGTGCCTGGGTAGGTCGTCATGACAGAAATAATTGGAACAGACATATTCGGCATAAGGTCTTCCTGTAATCCGAATGCTGATAATATGCCCCCAATTGCAATCAATAGCACGAGAATAACAATTGCAACTGGATTTCTAAGAGAAAACTTAGTCAGAAAATGCATTTTTTTGTAATCCTTCCTTTCAAGTTTTATTTAAACAAAATAATCTCATTTGTTTTTTAAGCTTACATGTAACAGAATATAATAGTTTTGTGTCCTCTATGTGACCTATTCATATATGTAAAAATTTCATATAAAAAAACAGTCCGCACCAGGACTGCCTTCTTAACGATCATTCATTTATTTAAACAAATTCTAAAAGTAGTTTCTTTCCCTTCTGCACTATCGACGGAGATACTCCCATTGTGCAAATCAATGATCCTCTTTACAACTGCCAATCCAAGCCCATAGCTTTCGCTCGCCCGGGTATGCGCCTTTTCACCTCGATAAAACCGTTCAAAAATATGAGGAATATCTTTTTTAGGAATTCCATAACCGGTATTGCTAATCAAAATTTCGACCTGATTACCGCGGTCGTTTCCTCGTACTGAAATTTTGCCATAATCAAAATTATATTTAATCGCATTTGAATATAAATTGGTCCACACTTGATTCATTAACGATTCATCAGCATAAACTTCGAGCTTTGGAATATCAAAATCAATTTCAAGATTCCTTTCCATCCATAGGGATTGCATGCCAACAAGCTGATTTCGCAATTGTCGATCCAACGGGTAGTGTTTTGGCTTAAAAGGTGACTTGTTCGCCTCAAGAATAGAAAGATTTAAGAGTTGTTTCGTTAAACCCGAAAGACGCTCACTTTCAAGCAAAATTTGCTCCAAATAAAGCTTTCCTTCCTCTGGTTTCACAGCTTCATCCTTTAACGCGATTGTCATGCCCTTAATAGCAGCAAGCGGTGACTGAAGCTCATGGGAGACGTTTGCAACGAAATCCTTGCGCATTTGCTCCGTACTATTTAACTCCTTTACCATATAATTAAAGCTTTTGGCTAATTGACCAATTTCATCTTTGCTTTTTACATCTAAATGAATGTGAAAATTACCTCTGGCAAGTTCATTTGTTGCATTGGTGATGTGAACAAGGGGTCTCACTAAAAAACGGGTTGTAATTAGAATTAGAGAGATTCCGATGACTAGTACAATCAATAATGAAGTTAATAGTATATTTCTAATCTGACTATATGGCTCTTTTAAACTTGGTCTAATAAATAAAGCAAATTTAGCATTTTTCCTGTCCGATGGCAGTCCAATCAGCATTTTGTGGGGGCCATCTTCCAATTGCCGATATACATGACCTGCTGCAACATCCATGATCGTATTTTTACTCAATCCACTTAATTTCGGAGCGTTTGGAGTTTTTAATACTAGGCCATTTTTATTATAAAGATAGACATCATAAGGCAAGTTAGTACTTTTTAAATATTCATTAAATCCTTTATATCCAAAGGCTTGGTATAAATGAGTCATTCCTTTTCCCTGTTCAATTACCTCAGATTCCCGGAATTTAATAATTTGATTTTGAAAAATAAGAGAAGTAATAAAAAAAGAAATGATCAATGACACGATAATAACAAAAAAGTAATTCAAACAATTTTTTATGTATATAGATTGGATCATGACAATACCTCTAATTTATAACCAAGTCCCCTTATCGTACAAATTTGGAGGATGTCCTCATAATTTTTAAATTGCTTGCGTAGTTTTTTGATATGGGTATCAACAGTTCTTTCATCCCCTTCATAATCAAGCCCCCAGATACTTTCAATTAATTGATCCCTGGTGAAAATTTTCCCAGGTTGACTGGCTAACATATATAGCAGTTCAAACTGCTTTATTGGCAACAGGAACTCCTCATCTTTAATCTGAACTTTATAGCTATCACGATTGATCGTCATTTTGTTAAAAGTAATACTGCGCTCCGAAGCAACACGATATCTTTTCAGCAATGATTTTACCCTCATAACAAGCTCAGCCGGGTGAAAAGGCTTCGTTACATAATCATCAGTTCCCAGTTTAAAACCTTTAATGGTATCATCCAACTCAGCTCTGGCAGTTAACATTAAAACCGGAATATCATAATAGTCTTTTATTTTCTTACAAAGTTCCCATCCATCTACATTTGGCATCATGATATCGATGACTGAACAATCAATTTTCTCTTGCTCCAATATGTCAAGTGCCTCTTTCCCGTCACAAGCAACTTTTATTTGAAACCCCTCATTCTCCAAATAAAGTTGGTTCACCCTCCGAATATTAACATCATCATCTGCAATTAAGATCGTTGTAATCATTATCTACGTACTCCTTTTTAAGATATTTCTATTTTAACCAAGAGTGACTGGGATTTTAATTGTATTTTAACTATCAGGGCAAAGTTATGGAAGAATATATTTAAATACAAGACCTCCCTTTTTTTAGGCAAGGCTGTGTTAAAGGACATTGTTGCTTTCTTAACCCTGTTGATTGGAGCGGAAGGTAAAATCCTAAAACATTACTATAAGTGAAATTCTTAGCAAACCTAATTAAAGTATTAAAAAAAGGCGGCAATTAATCCGCCTTTAGATATTCTTTTTTCTTTTAAAAATTTTCGCCTTCTGAACAGTAAAAGCCTTATTTTGATAATAACTATTCTTCACAAGTATGTTCGGTCCTAAGTAAGCCACTTCTGGACAATGGCAGCTTAGCTCTTTAGCAGCCTTTGAGTTTTTTCAGTTATCATACGCCTCAAGCAGACTAGTGGTTTGAATATTAACTAACGCCCCCGTTAGAGAAAGAAGGACAGTTAAGGGGATTCATCCGAAAAAAGAACGTGTATAATAGTTGAAGGAACCATTTGTATGTATGGAACACCTTGCTATTGGAAATAACACCAGGAGTTAGGAGGGATATAATGAACGATATGCTTGAACTATTTCGTTACCATGTTTGGGCTAATAAAAGAGTTTTTAATCATTTAAAGAAACTTCCTGATGATCTGTACCGTAGACCACTAAAAAGTGTATTTCCTACCATCAGTGACGCATTAGCACATATCTATTCTGTCGATAACACTTGGCTAAGCATAATGTCCCATGAAAGTCCTGAGGACATCTATACTGCAATGACGAGCTCGCGTGAAGAGGTAAACGATGCCACGCTCGACGCATTAGAGGCTTACTTTGCTAAAATAGAGGCTCGATATGAAGAGTTTATCTTGAACCATCAAACTGATTTAGAGGCAATATCTGAGTACCCGCTTAAATTCGGTGTGTTGCGGGCTAATTACAACGATCTCGTTAGGCACGTAGTTAATCACGGCACATATCACCGTGGTAACATTACTGCAATGCTTAGGCAAATGGGTTATGAAGGTGTTTCCACAGACTATGGATTTTACCTTTTTGAACTGAAGCGGTGAACACTCCTTCGGGAGTGTTTTTTTATTAAACAATTCTACTTTTTAAATAACGGAAAATTGAAAATGGACTGCTAAACAGTCCATTTATTGTTCAACTAACGCCCCCGTTAGTGAAACAAGGATGAGTTATTTTTTCAGATTTTTGAACCGCACCAAGGACAATAAGAAATGCCGATACTTGACGTGCCACCATCATGAATTATCAAACCGTATTCATAATTCTTTTCATCAAAAATGATTATCTTGTCGGGACATTTATAGGGATTCTTATGTATATCACACTCGAAATTGGCATGATAAGCCATATCCTCACAACAATGTTTTTTCATAATTTCATTTCTCCTTATTTAGTTCAAGCACCCCGTTAGTGCAACAAGATTATTTTTCTAAAATTCCAATCAATTTTGCATTTCCTACCTGCTTTGCAAAGTCTAAGGGCGACCTCCCTGCATTATTTTTTGTGGTTGAATCTGGATTGTACTGCAAAGTTCAACCATATCGTAATATCTGCCTTTACAGTTAAAAACTGCTGTCCATAGTGCATTATTACCTTATTTGTCTCTAATGTTTATATCTCCGCTACATCTAAGAATTTCTCGTGCTATATCCAAATTAGGTCTCTCACAAATTGAATGTAACGCTGTTCGACCATCTTCTACTGTCATATTAACATCAATACCGTTTTTTATTAGGAACATCGATATATCAAGATTTTCTCCAGCAATAGAATAGTGTAATAAACCTGACCCGTTCTCATCTTTTTTGTTAATTTCATCTAAAATGAATTTCTTCTTAAATGATTCAAAAATCCCCAAATCTCGCCAAAGTAAAAACATCCGCTTTTTCAGTAGGCATATTTTTCCTCCGTTTTTTTACACTGTAAATTATATTTCTCCTCGTCACTATCGGTTTCCTTCTTTAAGTAACCTGCTTACATTTGTTTAATAAAAACAGTTTGAAAAATGATGTATAAATATTAATGTCTATACATCATTTTCGTAGGTTAATGATTCATAAAGCTTAATGACCATATTGCCAAAAAACACATCAACTAATTATCAGAAAAAGGAATTTTTCATTTTAATCTTTCTCGTCATGTAAAGAAGCTTTAACTGCTTAAAGCTTCCTTACATCTAGGTAAGTGATCTTTCAAGCATTTCGATAGATTTAAGAGGACAATACATTTTATTCTGTAAATTTATTTGTTCTATAAGTTACACTCGTCAATGATGGTAAAAACATTGGCAGTAAAATAAATGCTAATAAAAACAACGCAATAATTACCGTTGTAGCCAATTGGGTTAAAGTTAACACCCCTGAAGGGTACATCGCTGCAAAGGTTCCGGTTAGGATTATTACAGCTGATATAATCACTCCGCCAATCTGTTTCATGGCTTCTAATATGGCTTCTCGAGGACTTAAATGATGAAATTCACGGTATCTCATCATTAAAAAGATACTATAATCTACTCCTAATGCTACAATCATGATAAATGCAAAGAATGGAATGGTCCAAGTCAAATCATCATACTTTGTAAAGTTTCTAAAAATGTTTTCTGTCATAGACAGAGCCGTAAAATATGCACCAACAAGTGATGTTATAATGTATAATGGCATCCAAAAGGATCGGGTAATCACAAACAGGACAATTAATATTCCGATGAGCATAATACTTGCCGTCTTTGTAAAATCACTTGTGCTGATGGTATTTAAATCATTATTTTGGGATGAAATCCCACCAATTCCATAAGAAGAATGTTCATATCCATAGTCTTTAGCTACCTGCTGATATTTTTGATCTATTTCTTTAACGATATTCATTGCATCGTTAGAGTATGGATCAACTGAAAGGACAATTGTCCATTTTGTTATTTTTCGATTACCAGACATAAAGGTATCCAGTGATTTTTGAAAATCTTTTCCCGTTAGCACATCTTCAGGAATAAAGAAGGTTTTAGCTGTACTCGTATTTGATACTTCTTCTAAGTATTTCTTTACACTTGTAAAGCCGGTATTCACCTGACCGAGGCCTATTACACTATCATTCAATCCTTTTTGTAATGTCCCCATATTCCCTTTAAGCTTAGTTAAACCGGCATTTAATTGTATTTGGCCTTCATTGATTTTCGATAAACCTGCAGATAATTTCGGCATATTTTGAATCACTTGTTCGTGCCCCGCAGTCCCCTTATTAAGTGCCACCTCAAGCGCTTTTGTACTTTCGCCCAATTTTACCGATCCCGCCAGCACTTTTTCCTGTCCAATATTAATTTGTTTGATGCCTGAGTTGATTTGGTCTAACTTCTGATTAGCAGAAGTAAACTTTTCATTGACTATCGTTAATTCTTCATAGAGATGCTGCAGTTGTTTATTAAGTTTCTTAGAAACTTGCTGTAACGCTTGATAATTCGCATCGCCTTCTAATTCCGAATAACTCTGCCCAAGATTTACTATATAGGCATTCATCGATTGAGATGCACCAATTAATCCATTAACAGAATCCGCTATTTTTTGATACTGGGTATAAAGGGCATTATATCCGGATTGAATTTTGTTAACATTACTTGATAAGGCTCCGGTAGATTGAGTGAGCAAACTTAGGTTGCGATTCAATTCGGTCATGCCTTTGTTCAGCTTATCTGTGCCGGCTGTTCCTTTAACTAACCCATCACTTATTTTTGTGAGCGCTTTGGTTGTTTGATCAATACCAGATTTCACTTCTTTTGTTCCAGAGATTAATTGATTTACTTTATTAAAATTATCAGTTGGAACCGCGTTTAATTTGTTGGCAGCGCCTAACAAGCCGCCTTTAATTTTTGTCACTCCATCCGTTGCTCTTCCTACACCATCACTTACCTTTGACGTTTGATTATCTGTATATAATTCAGGTATTTTCTCACCCTTAGGACGAGTGGCGCTGTATACCTTTTCAACGCCTTTAATCGATTGAAGCGATTCACTCACAGCATCAATGAATGCCAAAGAATCGTCAGAATCTAAAGGATGGTCACTTTTTAAAACTAAATTGGTTGGTAATGCCTGTCCTTGCGGGAAGTGGTCGTAAACAATATTTATCCCATTTACGGAAGAATAGGATTGACTAATTTCCTGCAAAGAATTATATGATAATTGTCCATGATAGAAAAATAATTCCGGCACACATATAATGGTAGTAAGAATGAGACCAAGAATAGGTCTGTATATGGAAAATTTAGTAATCATAGCTGTAAGCTTATTTTCTTTATGGCCTGTTGCATTCTTTGATGGCCAAAATAACTTATTACCTAACAAAGCCATAAAAAATGGAAGAATCGTAAATAAGGCAACTAGAAGTATTCCTACTCCAATTCCAACTGCTGAGGCGGATTTAAACAGTTGGAACTGAGCCAATCCTAATACGCTAAATCCAATGAATACTGTAAGGCCGCTATAAAAAACCGTTTTTCCTGCGGTTCTATACGTTTGAGTAATTGCAGATAAAACCGATTCTTGTTTTATTAGCTCTTCCCTGAACCTTGAGAATAGTAAAATATTGTAATCTGTTCCTATACCAAATAGAACCAATATCAAAAATATTTGGGTGAAATTTGAATAGGGAAAATTAAAATGTTCGACCAACTGTGTAACTGCACCTAAAGAAGCAAGATACGCTAGAGCAACAGTCAATAATGATACTATTGGAGAAATAGGAGAGCGAAAAACAATAATAAGGACAATAATGATAAAAGCAATGGCAGCTCCTTCTGTTTTATGGACTCCCGCTTGTGTGGTTTCAGTAAAGTCCTCTGAAATAAGATCAGATCCAGTTAAATAAGTATGAACTTTACTATTTTTTAACTCAGCATTTAAATCATTTCTTATTTCTGATTTTGTTCTGCCTTTATTATCTACCGTTACCAAAGTAAGGACAGTTGTCTCATCTTTTGAGATTAACTGTTCTTTCATTTCCTCATTATTTAGGTATGAGGTAATCTTCGTTATTCCCAATTCATTTTTCTTTGAATCAAGATGATTAATTTCATTCTCTACTTCATTAAACTGGGCATTCGTCAATTTATTTTTTTCATGAAATACAACAATAACTGACATTTGATTATTACTATTTTTGTTGTTATCTAATTCCTTTAATAATTCATCTGCCTTCTTAGAGGAATAACCTTCCGGTACACTAACTTGCCCCTTATCTCTTACAAGTTGCCCTAAATTGGGCATTGAAACAAGCAACAACCCGATGGTCAAGATCCATATCAAAACAATTGGCCATTTCCATTTAATTACATATTCCATTGTTTGCCTCACTTTCATCCTACTTTAAACATTATCCTAGCAGTCAAATATGAAATGAAAATAAAACAAAAATAAAGAATTATAAAGAATAAGGGATATTAATAACAAATAAGTAACAAATTGTTTTGAAAGCCGTTTTAAACAATATAAAAGGGCCTTTTTAGGCCCCTTTTACATTATTTTATTGATAGGTACAGAAAACTTGATTCCTAACCCGCCTTTTATTGAACGAAAAGCAATGATTTCTCCGCCATGTCTCTCTATAATGGATTTACAACTGGCTAATCCCAGTCCTGTGCCGCCCTTGATGCTTTGGCGAGATTTATCGACGGTGAAAAATCTTTGAAACAGACTTCCAATATCATCTTCAGGAACACCGATTCCATTGTCTTCTAAAACGAAATAAACAAAATCTTTTTTTAAATAACCTTTCAGATAGATCTTAAGGTTTTCTGTTGGACCGTATCTGACCGAGTTGCTGAATAGATTGGCAAATACCCTGCGCATTATAGACTCATTTATCATAAAACTGTCCTTTTGATGAAAAGAATGTTCCCAAATAAGTTCATAATCTAGTCCCGATAATTCTGCTTCATATTCTAAAGCAATATTTTCAAAAAATTGCTTAATGTTGACCAGCTGAAAATTTACAGAAGGCAATAAAATTTCATTTTTTGTAAATGCTGAAAATTCATTGATTAAAGTCGTGATATCTTGAGACTTTTTTTTAATAAGGTGTAAGTATTCTTTCTGATTTTTTTCAGATAGAGGCTTGTTTGCCAACAATAACTCAATGAATCCATTTATCGATGTTAAAGGTGTTTTTAAATCATGAGTGATTGCCGCCACCATATCAACCTGTTCTTTGTTTGATTGCTGAATCCTTTTTTGCATTTCATTCACATGCTGATAGAGCTCACCAATCTCATCTTTTCTTTTTAATTGGATAAAAGAAAACGGGCTGTAGTTTTTTATCATTCTTAACCTTTTGTTTAAATTTTGAATTGGTTTTGTAATATTAAAATGAAAAAAGATCGTTAAGGTGATAAAAACTAAAATCAACGAAATCATTAGGAGAGCGAGTGTTTTGGTTAGGAACATATTCAACACCAGAACATTTACATTATAAGGGCGTTCAATTTTTAAAAACATAACCGTTTCCCCACTTCTATCCCTAATTGGATAAAATGTTCCCCCATATTTTTCGCCTTGATGCGCGGCATCAACATCAATTACTGAAGTAAAATTTTTATCATATAAAGTAATCGATAATTTCTCTTGATTGGCTTTTTTCTTCATATATTTTTTTATCGAAGAAATATTTGGATACAATTGGCCGATTCTATCAGGTATTATTTCATCTCTTTTTATATCATACTGCCTTGTTTCAAAGACCTTAGTTACAATGCTGTTAATAACCTCAACCTTTATATAATAAAAAATAATACAGGCTAACAGCAAAACAATAACTGAAAATAATAATGGCAGTTTTACTTTAAGTTTCATTCAATCGATCCTTCTAAAACAAATTTATACCCAATCCCCCAAATGGTTTTGATGTAATCAAAATTTTTACCTAATTTCTTTCGTAAATTTTTAATATGAACAGTAACCGTATTTATATCTCCAAATTCATCTCCCCAAATCTTTTCATATATCTGCTCCCTGCTTAACACTTGGTTAGTATGTTGATAGAGATAAGATAATATTTGAAATTCTTTTGTGGAAAGTTCAATCTTTTGATTATTTAAATATGCTTCAAAGGACTTTTGGTTTAAAAATAAGGGGCTTTTTGGCTGAGGATGAAATTGCCCATCTTCAAATTGATGAGTCCATTCTTTTTGCAGACGATCCACTTTTCGAAAATGAGCTCTTACTCTTGAAGTAAGCTCATGGATACTGAATGGTTTTGTCATATAGTCATCGGCTCCAATTTCTAAACCAATAACTTTATCCATATCCCGATCCTTAGCACTTAAAATAAGGATGGGTAAATTATATTTTTGGCGAATCATCCTGCAGACTTCTAGCCCATCCATACCAGGCATCATAATGTCCAGAATAATAAAATCAATTTTCTCATTACAAACTTTTTCCAAAGCTTCAATTCCAGAATAAGCAGACACAATTTTAAATTGTTCGTATTTTAATCCATCGGAAATAAGCCTTACGATATCCCGGTCATCATCTACTACTAAAATTGTTTTTTCCATATTCTCCACCTGATTTTTGTATTTTCTTAGAACTAATATCTTTAAGAAGTTAATGATATATTTTCCCCTTGTACTCTTTTTTTCATGTTGATTTAATCTAATTCATATCATAATTAATCGTAACAAGAGGATATAAAATAATCATAAAAAAAGTATAAAGAATTATAATGTGTTTGTTCAAAATGTAATGATCTTTAAATTTTAAAGGAGGGCAAAAGACCTTTAGAACGCCCTCAAGGCAACTTTGACCGGCAGCATTAAAGAATGTAAGAAAGGGTTCTCTTTATTCATTATGGAGTTCCTTTTATGTGCACTCCCTCCTGACCTGGGATAACGATCGGCGTACGCATCCGGAAGTTGAAAAATGGTGGCGTCCAAAATCCGAATTCAATGGAAATAAGAGTCGAGATCCCAAGGAATGGACAAAGATAATTTTTATGTTGCTTCGGAGTTAGAAGTTTTGTTACGGGTTTTCTCATAATAAAAAAGAATTATTCAACAAAAAGGCGTATTTCTGAAGTATTAACAATACTACAAAAATAGGCGTACATTATGTTCAATATGTACGCCTTCTTCGCTAATTCTTCTCGGAAAAGAGCCCACTTGTTTAATGCCAAATAAGAAAACGCATTCTAAAAATGATTCCTCATATTCGCGAAAATAACACTATAGTTTACCGATTTAAATTAATCGGTCTTTTTTGTACATCGTTCATATTTCCGAAAGGGATTAAGTCTTCCATATGCCTTTCGACCAGTATTTTACCTGCATTAACATCTTTAATGATGATCTTCTAAAATCTTGACATCTTATAAGAGGAGTTATAAAATTCAGAGGAAACGATATAAACATTATTAGTTTCCATAGTTTATACATCAGGAGGAATTCCATTGATCAATAATAATTACAAGGCTACATCTGCTATGTTTCCAGTTATCATGTTAAGCATGGCACTTGCGCTGCGGCAAATGTCTATGACGATTGTGATGCCTTTTATCTCCACTTACTGTAAAGATTTGATCGGCTACACGCCTTTACTCGCCGGGTTAGCCATAGGAATTTTAGGGCTAACACAGGCATTTTTTCAAATTCCATTCGGGATTCTCAGCGACCGATATGGAAATAAAAAGATGATGCTGATTGGCCTGGCGATGGTAGTCGCCGGACTTGTCCTTGCTTATTTTTCCAATAATATGGGACTTTTGATTTTGGCTCGTGCGCTTCAAGGAAGCGGTGCCGTGATTGGAGTTGGCTATTCATGGGGAATAAGCCTGGTTCAAGAAAATGAAAGAACGAAAGCTATGAGTATCCTGGGCGCGTTCATTTCCGCTGCGGCAGCCTTGGCCTTTGCCATTGGACCGCTCCTTCGCGGCATCATGTCCGTGCGCTGGATGTTTATGGTCTGCGCGATCCTGATCTTCCTGAATCTACTGTTCATCCTTTTTATTTTGAAAGATAGCAAACACTTTGACCAAACGCCCGTTCCACCGCTTGATGAAACGATTCGCGCCTTGGTCAAGAACAGATCATTTGTCAAAATGAATTTGGCTGCTTTCGTCAATAATTTTATGATGGTGTCCGTATTCTACGCCGTCCCACTTTACTTAGGTAAGGTAACCGGGGAGCAAGGAATGTGGAAGGTCTTTGTGCCCGCCATCATCGTTGCTGTTTTGTGCATGAAATTTGCGGTATCATGGTCGGATAAACGCTTCAATCATCCAATTTTGCTTGCGTCTTTTCTTGTTTCTTCAATAAGTATTCTTTTTTACTTTAATTCGTCTTCCTTTATCTTTCTTCTGACCGGAACCACTTTATTTCTGTGCGGCTATATTACACTCTCGACCTTGATCGCAGCCAACGTGAACAACATGGTCGAAGACAGCCGACGTGGCACGGCCAACGGGATTTTCAATTCCTTTCAATACGTAGGGAATTTTATCGGGGCCCTTGTCACTGGTGCGATTTGGGGCATTTCCGAATCTTGGAGCTTGCTGCTCATAAGCGGTATTGGACTCATCGGTATGGTGCTGATGATTCCGCAATCTAAACCACAAATAACGGGGGAGCAAGCATGAAAGAGAAAATATTGGATGTCGCCGCAGAATTAATTCAGAAATATGGTCTGAGGAAGTTCACAATGGATGAAATCGCGTCCGAACTCCACATCAGCAAAAAAACATTGTATCAACACTTTAAAAGCAAAAACGACGTGGTACGCGCATATTTTGAAACCACCTTGGCAAGCCATCGGGACAGCGTTATTCAAGCACTAAACAGTGAAGCGGAAATTTTTGAAAAAATCAATTCGATCATTTACTCAATTCACCGTTACCGGCTTCCCATTGCGCTCCTGAACGAAGCCAAACAATTTTACCCGGATGAATGGGCCAAAATCGTAGAACTGAAGAATTTTAAAATTGATGCGCTCAAACAGTTGCTTGAGCATCTCAGGGCTGAAGGCAATCTGAAATCCAATGTTCATTTCGGTGTCTTATCCAAAATGCTTGGAGAAATTGGTAACATGTTCATTGATTACGACTTTTTGCTTGAAAACAAGCTGAAAACGTCCGAAGCTATCGAAAAAGCGCTAGCGATTGTCCTCCACGGGATTATGAAATAGGGATTTCCAAAATAACTTATTATAGGTAATTTTGTGTCCCTCGACATAATCTTAATCTTGTTGTCATTATAAAGTTGGTTACCCTGCGGTGCTGAAAATAATAAAGTCGACATGACCTTGGTGGAAATACTCAATTTGCACCCCATTACATTCGACCGCGTCGTACGCAATCAAACAGCTGCCGGTCGCACCAACAGCTGTTATTATAGTGCCTCGTGATGTAGAATTTCTAGAACATCACTTATGCGTGATGTTGGGGAGCGTCAGGAAAATGAGGATTTACAACGTTAAGGAATTTTCAATATTAAAAAGCCTAATTTCAATTTAATGTACAATAAAAATTGAGAAATTAGGCTTTTTCGTTACTTTAGAAAAGCGCCTAAATGGAATAACGTTCCTTCTTGAATAACGGTTTTATAGTCACATAGTTGATACAAAAACAGTATATTACATCCAAACCTACATGGAAGTAAATAGATTTTGTTTACAAGTTGCTTATTTTTTTATTAGCCTAATTTTAGATGATTAAATACAGATTTAATAACCCACTTAATTAATAACTTACAAAAATAACAAGAAAGTAAGATACATAAAAATAATAAAAATTAAGATGGAAAACAGGGAAGAAATAAAGAAAATACAACGATTAGAAGGATTAAAAACACCATAATTGATTTCTTTCCTTTTCCTTGAATATTGAAGAGTAGCCAAAACTCCTATTATAAAACCGACGATACAAGCAAAGATGCCTAGGAATTTCGCTACGATATGAATAAAATGATTCGAGTTAATTTTAATCGTAAAATGCAACGAAGTAGTCAAAAACCCAACTCCGACAATAGATACACTAGTCCGGATCCATGCTAAATATGTTCTTTCATTTGCTAAATGCTGCTGTGCAAAATTTATACTATCGTTTTCTCCTTCTTTCCATTTATTTAAAGCTTCCATAAATGGTTACCCTTCTCCCTATTCTTTTCTTAAAAATTCCTTATTCTGTGAACATAATTAGCCAGATCCATTAATACTGCAAATTCTCCCGGAATGAAGCTATTGCTTTTCCAAATATTCTATTATTGCCTGAACCCCACCTATTCCCTCTGGATTAGAAGAATAATTAGATGATAATTTTACTATGACTGTATCAGTTTTTGATGCAATGTGTACTAGCTGGTCAAACTTTCCACGAGCTGAATATCCCCCGTATGGATCATGACTAACCCACCATTTATTATGGTAGGAGAACCCTGGAAGGTGATGATGACCACTTTCCGTAAGGTATTTTGGGTTTCCGCCTTTTTGAATTTCCTCAATTATATGCTCTGGAATGATTTGTTTGTCATTATAGTAACCATTGTTGCGCATCATTTCTCCAAATCGTGCCAAATCACGCAATGTAGCCCGCATACCACCGCTGGCTAGATCCGTGCCGATTTGATCCAAGTGCATCAAGGCGTTTTCTTCTGCCCCCAATCTTGTCCAGATGAATTCTTGAATTAATTCCGCTAAGTTTTTTCCTGTCAGGCGTTTGACAATCCAGCCCAATGTTTCTGTTTGTCCATTGTCATACTTAAATACAGAGCCAGGCAGTTTATCTTTTTTGCTTGATATCATAAAATCGTATAGGTTTTTCGGCCCATTATAGTTATTAGGTTTTGGTATTAAACCGGATGCAATGAAAATCGGTGTTCCCCGGCCTATTCCCATTGGCGTGTCAGCTTCCATATATTTCACAGGAACTTGCATATCAAGTAACTGTTGAACCGTTCCCTCACCAAGCCCTGTTCTTTGTAATTCAGGAATGTAGAAGGAAGCTTCTTTATTTAAATTCAACAGTCCGTCATTAGCAAGCAAACTAACAATCAAGCCGACAAAAGATTTTGTGGCTGAGTTCAATGCATGCGGTTGATAAGACTTATATCCGTTAAAATAGTTCTCATACAAAACTAAACCTTTATGCATCACTAAAAAAGCATTTGTGTTTGTTCTCTCAAGATAAGCTAAAACACTTTCACCATTATTACCATTTATATTTGCTAAATCTAGACGATTGTTAGCAAATGACAATGGAACTGGTTTTTGGTTTCCTCTCCAGATAATACGACAGGGACTTAGTTCACCAATATGACAATATTGTTGTAAATTTTTTTTAGAAGTAAACCAATTATCCTTTGTCACGATATCAACTGAATTTGGCGGAAAAGCCTTCATTTCATCCTTTGCAATGGACTTCATAACAATCCCTCCTGCTTAAACTTTGATTAAAAAGATTGCTTTATAAGTACAGTTTCATTTGTTTCTTTGACATTGTTCTTAATCATAAGTGATACGATGGCCCCTGCAAAAGCAGCAGCGATTAAAAACCAGGAAGCTGCATTGTATGATCCTTTAAAAATAGTAAGCACAAATCCAATCATAACTGGAGATATCCCCCCAGCAATTTGCCCGCTAAAACTGACAAGCCCTGTTACAGATCCAGTTAATTCCTTTGGGGAGTATTTAATGAGCATCGTATAAAGAGATGTTCCAATAAAAGCGATTGAAATCGAATTAAAGGTCATATAAACAATTCCAAGAGCCACAGAGGTTGCATTAAACATTAAATACAGAAAGATGCTCGAACATATGGATCCTGCCATTGCCAGATGTTTTTCTCTTCCTGTCATATATTTATCTAAAATCCAGCCGCTTACATTAAACATGAGAAAGGAAGCAATATATGGTATGGACATCAAGAAACTTACTGACAACAAATCTAATCCTTTACTTACCCAATAAGAAGGCATCCAAGAAATCATGCCCCAATTCACAATATTAGAAAAAAATTTAGTAAAGAATATCTTCCAAAAATTATTCAATTTAAATAACTTTTTATAAGAAACTATCTTTTGATTCTGTTTCTCCGTTTGTAATTCATCTGGAGATTTTAAAAAAACCCAAAACGCCCAGGCGACTACAACACCAATAATCCCAATACTGACAAACATAGACCTCCAACCAAGAGATACCACTAAAAACCCTACTGTTACGGAACCTATCGCTCCACCGAATGTTTGAGCAGATAGAAAGAATGAACTTGCCCTGCCCCTTTCGTTTCCAGGAAAGTTTTCGGCAATTGTTCGCACACTGGCAGGAAAAATACTACCTTCTCCTATACCCAAAAGGAAACGAAACAATAGCAGCGATGCAAATGACCAGGCAAAACTCGTAAAAGCAGTAATAAGTGAAAATGCTAAGATGGAAAGGAATAACACTTTTCGTGAGCCGTATTTATCTGTAAGCCACCCTCCTAATGGGTTCATCAGAGCGAAGCTGAAAAAGAAAATACTTAATACCAAGCCTGATTCAAAAGAGTTAAGGTGCAGTCCCTTCTGAATCGGAATGATGGCTACATTAATCGATGCCTTATCAATGTAACTTATTGTCATTCCGATAAATAGTAGAATGATAATAATGGTTTTACGATTTTTATTGGTTGCGAACGCTTGCATTCTATTTGCTCCTTTTTGAAGAATCTATGTGATTCGCACTCCTTTGCAGTATGAATCATCACAGTTAATCGAAATAATCACAGGAGACAGAAACTGAAAAGCTTTTATTTAATTTAAAAAACCGAAAAATTACAACAATATTTAAACAAATGACATACTCAGGAGATTCTCTTCTAATTTACTAGACGTGCTGCTCCTTCCCAGAAAAGCTTTCTTAACTCTTTCTTATCAATCTTCCCTACCATTGTTAGCGGTAGAGATGTCTCAAAATGGACCTCTTTTGGAACCATATATACAGATGTACGTTCCTTACAAAACTCAATTAAGTCTTCCTTGGAGCAGCTTTCTCCCTCTCGAAGCACTGCAAATATGCAGACTGCTTCTCCCCAAACAGAATGTGGGATGCCAATGCATGCACTCATCGCTACTGCAGGGTGCTGGTTGATGATCCTTTCTACTTCAGCAGGATATACATTGAACCCGCCCGAAATGATCATATCCTTTTTACGATCAATAATGTGAAGAAAACCATGCTCGTCCAGTTGTCCGATATCTCCTGTATAAAACCAACCATCACGATACGACTCTTCTGTAAGTTCGGATCTTTTATAATAACCGACAGAGACAGAAGGGGATTTGACAGCAATTTCCCCTGGGTGTAAAGGTTTCACATCATTTCCTTTATTGTCAACCAGGCGAATTTGGGTCAACATACATGGTTTACCGCAGCTTTTTAACACTTCAGGATTGTTCTGGTACGCCCAGAGATGATCACTTTTTGTGAGCCTCGTGATCAAAATGCTGCATTCTGTCATCCCATATTGCTGTCTAAAAATAGGACCAAAGGTTGCAAACGCTTCCTTGAGTCGTTCTGAAGAGATTGGGGATGAACCATAATTTATGTTACGCAACGAACTCACATCGTATTTTCTTTTCTTAGCCTCATCAATCAGTCGGTAAATAATGGTCGGAACTATAAAAGTGCTTGTAATCCGTTCTGATTGTACTGTTTCCAAAAACAATTCCTGGTGAAACGCTTTCATGATATAGACATGGCAGCCGGATACTAATGACCTTTGCAACAATACACCTGCAGCATGAATAAGCGGAGTACAAAAGAGTACCTTATCCTGGTCATCATAAGGATATTCCATACATGAAGCCATGAGTGAAGCCCCAAAGCTTTTTTGAGAATGCATCACTCCTTTTGGAGTACCTGTTGTACCACCGGTGTAAGATATAGTGGCCAGATTATCTATTGAGGCAACAGGGAATACTCTACTGCCTTTTTTATCATCAAAATCTATAGAATAGAATTCTTCCGGGTATTCAATACCAAAGCCTGATAGGCCAATAACCTTTACACTGTTATTATCCGCCTCTTTTTGATAGTCAAGCACAGGCTCTACATGTTTCTGGGTTGCCATAATTACTACTCGCGGCACAGCATCCCTCAAGATAAACTCGATTTCTCTAACACCAAGCTTATCATTTAATGGGATGACGGTTGCTCCGCATCGGCTTACAGCAAGATTATAGACGACATTTTCAATGCTATTTGGAATTAAGACTACAACATGGGTCCCCATTTGTACGCCAAGTCGAATCAACTGGCTCGCTGCCACTTCCACTTTATCCCTTAGCTCCTTGTAAGAGATGGTTTTATTGGTTTCTAAGCAAGTAAGCGCAGGTTGAGAGTCAAATTGGTATATTCTATTAAAAAGAAAAGCCTGATAGGTTAAAGTATCCATAAAATCCCCTTCTCAATTAAAATTCGAAAATTAGTATTTCTTATTTTTGTTTAGGATATTGAAAAATGAGGGTAACTTTTTGGTGTATCGCAAATACGCTCAATCCCTAGTCACCTTGCCACATCGTTTAAAAAGGTCCTGAAATGAATGGGATAAATCCAGCACTCAGATTACTCCACAGAAACTCATCTTTTTTCTAGTAATTCTTTTGCAATAGTGTTTTTCTGAATTTCAGATGTACCAGTTAGAATCCTAAACATTCGGACATCTCTGTACATTTTCTCTATAGGATGACCTTTCATTAACCCTTGTCCTCCAAAGATTTGAACAGCCTTGTCCGCAACACGATTAGCAACTTCAGAGCAGTACAGTTTAACCATCGATGAAGCTCCTCTCACCTCTTCACTATGATCAATCTTTTCCACCACATCGTAGAGCATGCAACGTGCAGCGTATATTTCAGTCGCCATCTCCGCTAACATGTGTTGAATCGCTTGAAATTCTCCAATTGGCCGACCGAATTGGACCCGCTGTTTGGCATGATCGATAGATAAATCTAAAAGGCGTTGTGCCACACCAAGGTAGGTGGCCCCCCATGAGGCCCGATTTTCATTTATTCTGCTGAGTCCCAGCTTCAACCCCTTGCCCGGTTTACCAAGGATATTGACTGATGGGACTCGGCATTGATTAAAGATTAGCTCAGCCGTGCTACGTTCTCCGGAAATTGGAACTTGTATGTTTCCTAATTCAAACCCTGGCCTTCCCTCTGATTTTTTCTCTACAATAAAAGCTGTAACTCTTTCTCCACCTGTTTCCACTTTCTCTTTCGCCATCACAATAGCCCAATCCGCATATGGGGCAGCACTTATAAAATGCTTTTTCCCCTTTAAAATATAGTCATCACCATCAAGTACTGCCGTCGTTTGAATGGAATGAGCATCTGAGCCTGCTCTGGGTTCTGAAAGTGCAAAACAACATCCTGCTTCTGCATTAATTACTGGCATTACATACCTTGTTATTTGATCTGGAGTAAATATTTTTAACATCTGACCAATGCGCAAAGGTCCGCCTATTTCACCTAATACGTGCCCCCATAAAGACGCCCCTGATTTTGCCAGTTCTTCCTTTAAGACACATAGCCCCTTCAGGCTAAGTGATTGCCCACCTATCTCCTTTGGAAGGTTTATGCCATAATACCCGAGCTCTTTCGAGCGCTTTCTGACCCATTTGATCTGTTCCAATGGAATTTCTTTTTCTGATTCAATGTCATGTTCTTTTTCAAACGGTAACAACTCGTTATGAATGAAATGAAGCAGTCTCTCTCTTAAATGTTCAATATTCTCGATTTGTACAGTTTCCTGCATACTTTGCCCCTTTCCGAAAGCACATTTCTTCCCACTTTTAAAAATCAATTTCAATTATCTTCATGATTACCTAATAGTTCAAAAATTCTTAAATTTATTTTATATATGGCTGACAATAAAGTAAAATAGCTATATATCATGTATAATTGAAGAAAATTCATGTATAGGAGGAAACATTGTGCATCTGGAACAATTAAAATATATTATTGAAGTAGCTAAGACACGTTCGATTTCCGTCGCGGCACAAAATCTTCATGTTTCCCAATCTACTATTAGTAAGGCGATTACCAATCTAGAGCAAGAATTAAGCATTCATCTGTTTACACGTTCACGATTAGGCGCCCTGCCTACAGCAGAGGGTAAAAATATCATTAAAAAAGCGTATGAAATTATCGTAAAACTTGAAGAGATACAAGAAGACGCCCAGGAGCAAACATCCTTAATAAATGGAAAATTAAATTTATCAGCCAGCCCAAGCTTATTTATGCCGATTTTACTCAAGTCCTTAGCAAATTTTAAAAGAGACTACCCGAACATCCCTATTAACATAACAGAAAAAAAGTCACCAAATATTATTGAAGATGTAATTCAAGGGAAAATTGACATTGGATTAGCCATGGTTGATGAAATCGATAGGAGTTCACATGAGGAACTTGTTTATGAAACCTTATTAGAAGGGAAAATCATGGTTTGTGTAAGCAAACATTCTCCGTTTGCATTCAGTGATTTTGTAACTCCTGAGGAACTAATCAATGAAACAGTAGTGATGTATGATGGGGACATATGGAAAGATTCCATTTCTACATTTATGGATCGATACGGACCGTTAAATATTTTATTTTCTTCTAACAATACCGAAGTCATCAAAAAAGCCGTTTCAGAAGGGTTAGCCATAAGCTTTTTGATGGACATAGCACTAATAGATGACCATTATGTAAAAAGTGGAGAAATTATTCCAATACCATTAATAAATTTCGAATCCAGTCACCGATCCTTCGGATGGATACGGTCAAAGAAAAAACACTTTCCTTTGGCAGTCAGGGAGTTTTTAAAGTACCTCAAATTGTATATCCCAAAATTTGAATGAGAAAAAAGAATAACATCCTGTCGACCGCAAGTCGAAACTTATAAAAATTTCAACAACACTAATTTCTATAATCCATCATTTATAGGTCGAACAATGGAGGAGGATCTGAAGTAACTAAACTACATTCACCAAATGGGATTTCGGAACAATCAGATATTATTTAAGTAGCAGTAGCCTTAAGGCTGCTGCTATAAATATAAAAGCAAAAACTCTATCAAACCATCCCTTTAAGATGGCAGGAACTGAGTACCACCACAGAGGAAATTGAAAAATAACAAAATCTGCCCACAGAAGTTTTTCTTGCTCTTCTTGAATATCTTTTGAAAAACTATTTGTTTTAACTGCGTTTTTTTGTTAAACTGCATATTTTAAAAAATCTTTATCTTGTCGCATTAGGAAATCATCGCTATTAGCAACAGCCTTAAGGTTCATCGCATATAAATCTGATACTTTGACCTGATAACCTAAAGATGTTAATTCTGAAACAGCAAGGTTTTTTAAAGCACCATTGAATGATTTAGGTTCTGGGTGAGCGTAAATAATTAATACATTCATGATTGTATCTCCTTTATTTTACTTATTTCCTTTAGAATTCCACAAACCCCTTCTTTATTCAATTATTCTGCCCCGTTAATTGAAGAAGAAAAAAGCGACCTTCGTTATTGAAGTATCGCCCCCGTTACTTTAAGTACAATATTTCACAAACTTTCACATTAATGTATTAATGAAATACCCCCATAATCACAAGCCCAATAAGGATAGCTCCAAGTGATAATATTAAAGCAAATCCTGCTAATTCACCACCAGTACCTAAAAAGGTATCAAGTATTCCTAAAACTAAAAAGATCACTTTTTTTGGTGTTTTAGACTCATCTGCCTTAAATTCTTTATACCCATATACCAATAGCGATATAAAAGAAACAATACCAATTAAAAAGAGAATGAACCCACCGAACATTACCATAAAATTTTTCCCTTCGTTGCCATTTGTTGTGAAGCAAACGCACCCGATTTTCTTCACAATCTAATTTATATCATCTAAGGGCTTCGAGTAGCTAAGCTATTTTTCTTTGATCTTTTTGCCTTTAAAAATCTCCTCAGCATGCTAATAATCAACAAAACGAGTGGTATTGCCTGACCAAAAAAAAGCCCTTAATAAAGTCAAACATATCACTATAAAAAAAGCTGCCATAGTGGGGCTGTTGACAAACTAAAAAGTTACAGTTGATAGCACAAGATATAGAAAATAATAAAGAAGACGAATCCTATATGTAGTAGGAATTCGTCTTCTTTTTGTATTGATTAGCTATTTGTCAACAGCCCCATAATGACAGCTTGATCTACAACTCTTGCACCCTATAGTATAATAGGGAAGTAAAATGTAAGTTTTTTATTAAACCTCCCAAAATTGTGAACAGGTTTAAGCAAACGTTATGTTCTTAATAATCAATACAATAGATAATATTAAACAGATCGTTGCAGGAATGATCATTACAATTGATTGATGAGCTCGAAAAATATGAGAATGTATGGCTCCTAACATTAGAAGTACAAATAATGCACTTGATTCAACAGTTAAGTAGCTAATCCAGATACCACTAATCAGACCTATTGCTCCAATAATTTCAATCAATCCAATTACAGTCATGAACCATAATGGATATTGATAATGCCGCCAATGTTCAACCTGAAACGGCATACGTAAAAGTTTTATGAATCCTCCTACTAAAATAAAAACCGCTAAAATTACTTGCATGACAATAGTAATCATCTATCCTCACTCCTTTTATTGAGCTTATTTAGGGGGATTCTCTCCAACGAGTATATGAATATATATTCGATACAAGGTTCTATCATTAATAGATTTATTATAAAGTTAAAATTGCAACTAACCTGATCCGTTTATTCAACAAAAAGACCGCCATATGACGGTCATACATCTTTTGTTTTGCCGTCAATTCTCTTAATCTTTACGCTATTAAATGACCCTTTAGTGGAAGAACATACTGGATTTTTCAACATTGGCAAGAGCATGAAAAGATAAACCCTGTTTAAATTAAGACAGGATTTTAACAAAACTTTATTTTAAGAATACAGAATTAAAACAATATGCCTTCCCATTATGTTGAAGAAAGGCTCACAGACAAAATTAGATCCTGTTTTATAGGTGAATCAATTAATTCAGGGTTGCCCTGCCTTTTTATCTACAAACCCTTATACAGTTAGCGAAAGATCTGATTTTAATCTAAATCAATGTGGTCAATATTCCGAATGGCTAACACAACAAAACCAAGAGCAATTATTGCCAAGGCAAGCGGAATATAAATAATACTGGCTAATGAGAAATTCGGACCAATTGATTGGCATGTTACACTAACAATTAAAAGGGAAGAAATTATCGTTGCTGGTGTCGAATATTTTCTCATACCAAAATATAGCGGTACGAGTGCTGCCACTGCAGTCGTCAGGCTAAACATGATGATTTTTATGATCTCCGCCAAAACATCGTTTGAAGTTAAACTCATTACAGAAGTCAAATGAAAGATTTGATTCAATCCAATAAAACCAAAAATCACCACTATATGAGAAATTGTCATTGCAATGAATGTCATCCATACGATCAGAATCAATTTTGCACTAAGGATTTTTTTACGATTAATTGGATAGGAAAACATGATGAGGATTGTTCGATTCCTAAACTCTTGAATAATCATTTTTGAAATAAGTACAGCTGCAAATACAATAAAAGCCCCTCTAACACACGCTCCACTTATCGTAAAAATTCCTGTCGCATCTTTAAACATTTCGGTACCATCACTTCTTTCAACGACAGGAAGGATACATAAAACACTCAAAATGATTATATTTGCAAGAATAGCACCTTTGACAAACCATCCTAATTTAAACTTTTTTGATTCAAGTCTTATTAAATGAAACAATATAATCGGCTCCTTAACTTTAAAAATGTTACTCCGTCCACTATTCGCTCGTACGAAAGTTAACTCACGATTTGGTCTAACTCAACTTTTTTTATAAAATACTCTTCCAATGTTGTTCGTTTTTTATCAATAGACTCAATATCGATATCTTCCAATATTAATGTCTTAGAAATGGTCGATTGAGGCACTTCTGTGGCATAGATGCGAATGGTCTGGTTATCAACTACCTTAAAGTTATTTATACCTAATTTATCATGCAGTACCATAGTCGCTTTTTTTTGGCTGCGGGTTACCAATTCTATATATTCTGTATTTCTCGCCTTTATCGTAGCCATTGAAGCCTCTTCAATCAGTTTTCCGCCTTTAATGACACCGATCGTGTCTGCAATCTGCTCAATTTCACCAATAATGTGGCTTGAAATTAGAAGAGTCATACCGTATTCTTGATTAAGCATTTTAAATAACTTTCTCATAGCCTTAATCCCAGCAGGATCCAGTCCATTGATGGGCTCATCCAGAATTAAGAATTCCGGCTTTGTGATAATCGCTCTGGCGACACTAAGTCGCTGTCTCATCCCTAGTGAAAGTTCTTTTGGCAGCTTATTCTCAACATTTTCAAGACCCACCCGATCCAAAGCATCACGAATCGCCTGCTTGCTATGGTATCCCATATAAGCACAATGCAGATCTAAATTTTCCAGAACAGTCATTTTCTCATAAAAAATGGGGTATTCGATCATACTGCCTATTCTCTTTAAGTAATCGAAACAGTCATGTTTGAGCAGCTTTCCGAAGATTGTGATTTCGCCATTTGAAGGCTTGATCATATTGGTTAGCATCTTCATTATTGTGGACTTACCTGCACCATTGGGTCCAAGAAATCCATAAATCTCACCTTTTCTAATATTCATCGTTACATGTGACACTACATCATGCCCTTGGAAAGTTTTTGTTAAATTTCTTGTCTGTACAACATAGTTCATGATGACCCTCCTCGTTTTCTAACTGTTTTCATTCTAGCAAGCGACCCTTGCTTTTTTCTGTCTAAATTCTTACAAAAATCTTAAGATAAAAGTGAGCTGTTATTAAACTGTTTCAATGAAAATGTAAATGACGTTTTTTCAAAAGGTATGGATTTTATTGAAATATCTCCTTGCATTTCTTCGACCAGTCTTTTTGTAATGGTTAAACCTAAACCACTGCCCTGAAAGGCTTTATTTCTTGATTCTTCAAGCGTGAACATTCGTTCAAATACACGCTCCTGGTCGGTTTCATTCATTCCTTTTCCTTTATCGGAAACTTCGACATAGACCCTCGTTTCATCATAAAACACCTTTAAACCGATCATCTTGCCATCAGCACCATAGCGAAGACCATTTGAAATCAAATTATTTAAAACACGGTTTAATGCTTCTTCATTACCAAGAGCAAAAACGGGCTTTTCTGGTATCTCAATAACCACCTCTAATCCTTTGATTTGGATCCATTCATAGAACGATAGAATATTATTTTTACAGATCTCAGTTAAATTAACTTTTTCAAGCGGAATATCTTTATCACCGGATTCTAACTTAGCCAATTCAAAAAATGTATTCATTAACGTAATGAGTTCTAATGTTTTACTATGTACTTGTTGTAACAAACGTACTCTTTCTTGTTCTTGCATTTTAGGTTGATTTTGAAGCATTTCAATATATCCTGCGATCACTGTAAGCGGCGTTTTAAGATCATGAGAGACATTCGCCAACATCCGTTTCATCGAGACTTTCATTTCTTTATAGTGACGTACATTTTCTTGATAGCCATCGACCATTTGATTTAAATGATCTAACATTTCAATGAGTTGCTTATCATCCGTTACGATGAGAATTCTCTCACTTGATTGTGAGGAATGGATCTCTTTTAGTTTATTTGCTATATAAGCAAGATTCTTTTTTCTTCCATGATTTGATTGATATTGATAGATGATACAAAGAAGAAGGGCAATTATGATACAGCTTAATACAGTAATCATTTAAAATTCTCCCAGCTTGTACCCGATCCCCCATATTGTTTTGATATAGGCAGGTTTCGATGGGGTATCCTCGATTTTTTCTCTTAGTCGACTCATGTGAACGTTTATAATATTTTCATCACCATAGTATTCGTCGCCCCAGACCGAACGATAAATCTGTTCTTTTGTAAAGACTTTCTTTTGGTTTTCAAAAAACAAACAAAGAATCTTCCATTCCTTTGATGTTAAGTTGATCTGAATGCCGTTCTTTGTCGCACTAAGATTCTCCGTATCCAATTCAATCTCATGTAATTTGATTATTGAAGTATTTCGTTCGATTTGAGTGTCTATGTACTGTGTGGATCTTCTTATGACCGCTTTTACTCTTGCCGTAAGTTCGACCATTGAAAATGGTTTAGTGATATAATCATCTGCTCCTAGACCAAGCCCTAATGCTTTATCCACTTCGCTATCTTTTGCTGACATAATAATTATGGGAATGTAACTCCTGGTCCGTACCATTTGAAGAAAGTTCATACCATTTAACTTTGGCAACATTAAGTCTAACAAAACCAGATCATAATGCTCATACTGAAAAGCATTCATTGCTTCCTCACCATCAAAAACACACTTAACATTAAAGGCCTCATTATTTAAATATGTTTTTACCATATTACTAATATCCTGATCATCTTCGACAAGTAAAATCGTTTTCTGCATCATAAACAACGCCTCCCCTGTAATCCTTTAATATAATTGATCCCTTAACCCGCCTATGGAAGTTTAAGCATTGTAGGTAATTGACCTTTGATTAAAATGAACACCTAAATATCAGCTGCAAACTATTAGATTCCTACATCAAATAGTCCTTTATTTGACAGCCTCGTTTTTTTGAACTAACCCCTTTAATGCAATAATAAAAGCTGCCAAAATGACAGCTTGATCTGTAACTCTAGCAGCCTATAATGGAATAATTCGGTAGTTTCTATTGGGCTAGTTTGGTTTAATAAACAAAAGCTGATAACACACCGTTTATTTCATTTAAGATAAAGTAAAAACATGACAATATTCTTAAAATAACCTGAAACGTCATCAAAACATTACTGTTATTCTAACAATGCATATATCTTTCGATAATAGTGCGGATTGCAGAACAAGCAAAATTTACTACGATCATTTTATTTTCTATAACACTATTACACACCTAACATTATTTAGTTAGTACTTCCGCAAAAGCTCGAACAGGAAAAGTTCCAAATCCTTTAATTTTAGGAGATACGGCATAAAATAAGAAGTCCTTATTTGAGAGTCCCTTTAAATTACACAAGTGTTCAACAATTAGTATTTCTTGTCTTAGTAAAACGGTATGTACGGGGCGAGCTTTTCCTGACGTGTCGTCTATATTTACAGAGTCAATTCCAACTAATGCAGCTTGTTTATTTGCTAAATATTTAGCTGCTTTTTCGGTTAAATAGGGATGGTTTTCAAAATACTGATCTGTATTCCAATATTTGTCCCAACCAGTATGAATTAAAACAGCTTTTCCTTTAATATCAAGGTCATTAAATAATTTTTCATCAATTTCTTTGTTTTTTTCATCAACATGGACAATAATTCCTTCTAAGCCAGCCATTTTATCAATGGTCGTTTCTGAAAGATCTTTCCCATCAGGATATCTATGGAATGGAACATCAACATAAGTTCCTGTATTAGAGACCATTTCTATTTTTCCAATTTGAAATTCTGTACCTTTTTCATAATGTTTTCGGGATTCTTCCCGACTTAGATAATCACAGATTATTGGAGCAGGTAACCCTTTATAAGTTATAAGACCATCTTCAATAGTATGACTTAAATCAATAAAAGCTTTACTCCTCATATTAAATTTCCACTCTCCCTTTACCTTATAAATAATAAATGCTACAAGAAAATTTTATCATATTTGCCAATTTTCTTCGTATTAAGTGAAAAATTATAAAGTATACATATCTAGAAAAGATTATGATTCTAACAGAAGGTTCCCATCAACCCTCAGGCTGCAGCATCCGTTGAATAAGCAACGTAAATACATTGTTTAAATATATATGTAAAATTTTCCTCCTTTATATTGGAGCGAACATTCATTCGTGTATAATTAAGATATGCCTACCGAAGGAGGAATTATTTTGAACTCAATTGATTTAATTATTTTAAACTTTAATGAAGTTAGAAGAAGAAGCATAAAGGTTTGGACATCTATTCCTAAAGAAAAACTCCAATGGAAGCCAGATGATGAAGCAATGAATTGCATAGAAATGATTAGACACGTATTGGAAAGCGAATATTATTACCACCTTGCGATTAAAAATAGGGGGAGTTTATCTGTTTTCAACTCCCCTTTCGATAATAGAACATTCACTTCTGTAAAAGCAGAATTGGAATTTGCAGAACCATTTCGAAAAGAATTCATAAATACAATCAAGTCCTTTACTGAAGAAGACTTGGCAAATATAAAGATTGACCGCTCCGATTCAGGGTACATAAGAGATTTAGGTGACATGCTTTTACGTGTTGCCTATCATGAATCCGTTCATACTGGTCAGTTATTGGATTATTTAAAAACAGCAGGCGTTCCAAGAATTCGTATCTGGGATTAGCCATTACATGGTGCAATCGCAATAGTGATAGGAGTGGAAATGGAGTGTCGGAATTGTTTAGAGCAATTGGACAAGCCTTTGTGGAATAGTAGCGATGGTCATCAGACCTTCTGAAAAACGTATCGAACCCAATCTTGAGCAACTTATGAAATTAGAATGGTTTCAGGAGCTATGCAAAAAGCCCGAGTATCATATCCTTATCCAAAAGCACTTAGGTATCCACTGTATTAGGAAGGGTAAGTATGGATGGATGAAAACAAGACCAACAAAAGATGCAAAGCTCTTCAAGAGAAATTAACGATTTTATTGAGGAAGAATCACAGAATCCAAATGCCCATAAACACTTTACAATATAGCGACATTCCAAAAAAGACTTCGTCCTTTACGAAGTCTTTTTTTACTAGTTCGACCATAATAGCTTATTCAACAAAACTGCCAGTTAGTGGAACAAGAAAAAGAGCCGCAGTTACGACTCATTGCTAAACTCAAGCACCCGTTAGCCAACCATGCAGCGCAAAAAACGCGCTGCACCACAGCGAATGAAAATGCACTATAACCGTCAATACTGCAACTACGGCTGGGAGAAGAAGGTCGATAAGCTATGGTGCCATTAGAGCCCATCCGTTAGTCTGACTCCAACGACCACGGTGCATCACAGACTGTCGCTCCCTTACGGGAAGCACTTATGGGAGATTAATCCTATTCTGGTTATTGCACCAGCCTCCATTTAAATTTGCCGTAGAAAGGATGTTCTCAATGGAAGTTATCATTGAACGTGCATGCGGTATGGATGTCCATAAAGATAGTATTACTGCATGTATTATCACACCAGATGGAAAGGAGATTCAAACATTTTCAACCAAAACTGTTTTTCTATTAAAAATGATTGATTGGATTAAAGAACATGAGTGTACTCATGTGGCGATGGAAAGCACAGGTGTTTTTTGGAAACCGATTGTTAATATTCTTGAAGCCGAAGACATTGTGTTTTTAGTTGTGAATGCACAACATATGAAGGCAGTTCCGGGACGTAAAACAGATGTAAAAGACGCTGAATGGATTGCCAAGCTTCTTCGTCACGGATTACTTAAAGCTAGCTTCATTCCAGATCGAAATCAGCGAGAGCTACGAGAATTGGTTCGGTATCGTCGGAGTATTATTGAAGAACGTGCTAGACAGCATAATAGAATTCAGAAGGTTCTAGAGGGTGCTAATATTAAACTTGCTTCTGTGGTATCTGAAATCATGGGTGTTTCCTCTAAAGATATGCTTCGAGCCATAGGAAATGGTGAAGATGATCCTGTTAAACTAGCTAGTCTTGCTCGACGAACCTTAAAGAAAAAGAAAGACGATCTCGAACTCGCTCTTAAAGGTTATATTCGTCCTCATCAACGTATGATGATTCGAACGATTCTTACACACATAGATTTTCTAACCGAACAAATTGATATGCTTGATCAGGAAGTTTCCGAAAGAGTCAAATCATTTCAGGAAGATATTGAACGATTAGATTCGATTCCTGGGATTGCCACTCGTATGGCTGAACAAATTTTAGCTGAAATTGGACCCGACATCAAAAATCAGTTTCCAAGCGCAGCCCATTTATGTTCGTGGGCAGGACTAGTACCTGGACATAATGAGAGCGCTGGAAAAAGAAAGTCATCTAAATCTAAAAAGGGAAACAAATATTTAAAATCTGCTTTAACTGAAGCAGCCCAATCCGTCAGAGGATCTAAAAATTATCTTGGTCATATGTATAGACGAACGGCTGCACGAAAGGGAAGTAAAAAAGCAGCCATAGTCGTTGCCCATGCCATGTTAAGAATCTCCTACTATCTTTTAACTCGGAAAGAAATGTATGTTGACTTAGGAGAAGATTATTTTGATATTCAAAGACAGCAATCTATTGTTCGTCACTCTATGCGAAGACTTGAAAGTCTAGGTTATACAGTATCAGTAAAAGAACCTGAAGTTTCCTGATCCAATCTAACATATAACCATTACCAAAACTCAGGCGCTCTCCCTTTTTTTAAAACGATTGAGCTGCGTCTTCTTTAGTATTGCCATTTTCCTTGAAAGTCAGAATTTATTTTCATGGGAGCTTAATAAAGAAGTCTATTCTTAATTAGTATTTACAGGCAGATTATTATTCTGACTCCGAATTCTAACCCCTAAAGCAATTGCAGCTCCAATACAGCTAGAAAGGCACCCTACTACCAAATAAATTGATGGAGTTGATTCACCAATTAAAACAGAAGCAACCCCTCCAATTACTGGGAATAGAGCTACCATATACCCACTTTTTGCCCCTCCAATTTTTTCTACAAGTTTTAAATAAAATAGCCAAGCCATAAAAGAAGCAATCAAAGTTAAATATAGCAAAGCAGATAAATATGTAACTGTTGTTGGAAGTATAATTTTATTTCCTTGGAACAGTACAATTACCCCCATTAAAACACCAGCAATTGTAAAACCAATAGCATTTGCATAGATAGGGTTAATCTTTCTATTAGCATTTCTTGCAGAACTTGCATCACCAACAGCTGTTAGAATCGTACCTAACAAAGCAATCATGATTCCTTTTAAATCAGTAAGTCCTTGAAAATCATTTAAGTTCGGATAGATTAGGACACATACTCCAAATACCCCTAGAATTCCCCCAATTAACACGCGAGAATATAATTTCTCTTTTAAAAAAACACGGAGAGCAATTGGAGTCAATATTACTTTTAACGAAAAGATTAAAGTTACAATGGCAGCAGAGCTCAAAATGGTGGCGTAATAAAGGCACAGATAACTTAATGCAAAGTTACATACACCAAAAACTATTATAAACGGGAAATCTTTTGTACGTGGTCTCCCCTTTGGTTTAAGGAACCACATAAGAACTAAAAATAAAAAAGCTGTCATAACTAAACGATACGATAATGATAATTCCAAACTGACGGGTGTTCCTTGAATTTTCACCGCAATAAAATTTAGCCCCCATACCATTAAGCAAAATATGTACATAAAATTTGTCATTGCATTACCTCATTCTACTGTTTATCTTTAATAACTTTTCAAAAAGTAATTGTAACAAATTTGAAGGAGTCAATAAATCACGATTTGAACATTTTTCTTCTTCCACTAAACTGCACCGTTAGTTCAACAAGATTAAAGCAGTATTGTCAAATGTATCTGTAATAAAATGACAAATTTATGAATCTGGCGAAAAACTCTTTTCAATTTCAGTTTTAATTGATATTATTCCTATTAGAAAAGTAGGAATAGTGGGTGTTTCCGAAAATGTCTTTATATGAAAAATTACCAAGTGATTTTTTGATTCAATTTTATTATGAAGTGAAGAAAATGATTTCAAAAGGATTAGTTTCTAAAAATATGTACTATGAATTAGGACTAATAATTGCAGCTGCGTCAAGAAGAGGGATACTATTGGATAAGCCAAAGGATTTTGAACAACACATTGTCCACGAATTATTAATGGAATTAAGTAACTAGAATTCCGCCGTGATAGAATAAATAGTTCATCGTAAAGGTCTTCGATTAAGCAAACAAGAAAGCCACTGATAAAAATCATTGGCTTTCTTCAACTAAAGCACCCTATAGTTTAAGTGATACACTTCATAAACAATCTTGAATCAGTATTCTTACTCTTTCCGTCCATAACCTTCTTATTAATTTAAATTAATATTATTTTAATAATTCTAGCCTTTATTCTAGTTTATACTTAGTACCATATGATTTTATTATCATCTATGGGGAGTTTTGTTTTCAATGAATTATAATTTATTTAAAAGTATCCATAACTTATCTGGACACAACCATACTTTAGACAATTTTATGGTTTTTATTACTAATGATGCAATTTATATTTTTGCTTTAGCTTTATTAGTACTCTGGTTGTTTGGCGGCAAATCTATGAAACGTGCTGTTTTATATGCTGGAGGAACTGGATTGCTCGGTTTAGTCATGAATGTTCTTATTGCAAAGGTTCATTATGAGCCACGACCTTTTGTTACACATCATTTTATACCCCTAATACCACATTCAAACGATTCATCATTTCCAAGTGATCATTCAACGGGTTCTTTCGCTATTGCAATTGCCATGTGGCTACGCAATAAAAAAATCGGTAGTCCAATGTTTATTTTAGCAATCTTAACAGGATTTTCTCGGATATATGCAGGTCTTCATTATCCTTTTGATGTCCTAGGTAGTTTGATTGTGGCAATCATTGTCTCGTTCGTTACTTATAAAGTATCTGGACTATTAGACCCTATGGTAAACTGGGTAATAGCTGTTTTTGACTCAATTTTCAGGAGACAAAGAAAGGTAGAAAAAAAACAAAGAACTTAAAGCCATTAACTAACAATGCCGATGAAATAAAGATTGCTAATCCCTTTTTAAAAGGGGTTTTTTATTCGATTAATCAAACCAATTTTCAACAAATAAAGCAGCCTATTTTGGCAGCGTGATTGCGCTTCTTAAAGTAAACTGTCACTTTCGTATTATAAGGTTATCCAGATAAGAAAATATTTCTGTTTGACCTTTTTTATTTGGTCTTATTATATCAGTAGCCAGGGTAGAACGTCCCCCCCCAGTGGGACTTTTGATCCCGTCAGCTAAACCGTTCGCCCCCTACTAGTTTCAACATGTTTAGTTTAAGCGAAAACCTTCACAATCCTTTATTACCCTATCAAAATCTAATCCCTTAATGTGTAGGTACATATCAAAAACACGCCTTCCTATTAAAGAAAAGCGCCCGATCGCTAAATAAACTATTAATGTGAGGTAAACCTCCCCTAAAGTCATGAAAGTTTTTAGATTATGACCATCCAGATAACTTCATCAAAAGGCTTCACTTTACTTTTTGTAAAACGGATATTGGTACATACGCATAACCTTCCATTAATCTCCTTGCAGTCCTTCCATTTGCGGCACGAATTACACGCCAGTCTGATTCATCTTTTTCAACAGTAGCATCGATAAGTAGACTTCCAGAAGGATGACCAATTCGAACCGCGGATTTTCTATGACTGATTTCCTGATTTGGGATGGTTCCAGGGATCCTTGTGGCAGCAGCAAGTGCTATTGCTCCACTTACAGCGTGGGCCCTATGAAGGGAACCCATTGAGATATAGCGGGATAAAATATCGATATCCTCAACTTTTACTCGAGTTCCAATACACGTCATATATTCATCAGGCGAAGCTACCATCGCAATCTTCGGGAGAGCATGCGTAGTTGGAGAAACTTGTTCCCTTTCCTCCCCTTTAATAAGCCCGATTTTGACTCCGGCTTCCACACGAATGTTTTCTAATGTTTCCAGGAGCGCTTTGTCTACATTTATCTCATCGGGAAGTTCAGTTCCCCGCAATCCTACATCCTGTGCTTTTACAAAAACCAACACATTTGCACAATCGACAATGCTCACTACAATTTTGCGTCCATCTTGTAAACAAATAGTATCTTGAGTATTATTCGTTGGTAGAGTCCTTCCAGTAAAGGAACCGCCAGCTCCAAGGAAATTTAGCATAATTCTTGAAGAAGTCCCTGGTACACCATCAATGGAAAAATCCCCGTCATACTGAATTTGACCGTTCTTCACAGGAATCTCAGCAACAATAACTTTATTGATATTTGTATTATAAATATTTACCTTCGTAACAGGTTCGGTCAATGGTACATATCCTTCTTCTGCTGCATAGAGTCCAACTGCCGTAACAAAATTACCACAAGTAACATTGTAATCAATAGCCTTTTTCTCAATACTTACCTGTCCAAATGTATAATCAATATGCGCACTTTGATAAACCGAAGGACCAACAATGGCTAATTTGCTAGTAAGGGATGTTCCACCACCCAAACCGTCAATCTGATTTCGATCAGGACTCCCATATATCCTTAAAATCATTTCATCTCTTACATTTGGATCCGATGGAAGGTCAGCTTTTCTTAGAATTAAGCCTTTGCTTGTTCCCCCCCTCATAATTACTGTAGGAATTTTATAAATTTGTCCATAGTCATACATTTGCTATTCCTCCGTTCCTTGTGAATCCTTGTGAAGTAAAGGTAACACGGATTATGAAATAAAAAAAATACATTTATTTTATTATTTTCGATAAAATTTATTGATGCCACATAGCTGTTACCTTTAAAATAAGGATATAAAAATTAATTTATTAAAAAATTATTTGAAGGGAACTTCCATGGAAGAAAAAGATTGGGTATTATTGCAGACTTTATACGAACAACAGAATATAACGAAAACAGCTGAAATTCTTTTTGTATCCCAGCCAGCATTGACCTATCGTATCCAACAGCTTGAAAAAGAATTTGGCGTCACAATCATGCATAGAGGTAGAAGGGGAGTTGAATTCACACCACAAGGCGAATTCCTGGCTAAATATTCAAAGGATATGATAAGACAATTACAACAAGTGAAAGAAAGTCTATTAAGTATGGATAGCAAAATATCCGGAACATTGAAAATCGGTACAGCAAGCAGCTTTGCTCGATACAAGCTTCCAGGAATTCTAAAAAACTTTTATTTACAATATCCTGAGGTAGAATTCAAGGTTATCTCCAGTCGCAGCTCAGAATTGCCCAATTCTGTATATAAGCAGGATGTTCATATTGGCTTCGTACGGGGAGATTACAATTGGACAGAAGAGAAGCATTTAATTATGACAGAAAACATTTGGATTGTGTCTAGTCGTGAAATTCATTTAGATGAACTTCCAAGCCTACCTAGAATCAATTATAAAACGGATTTATCACTGGAAAATCTATTTGATAACTGGTGGAAGGAAAACTTTAACAAACCCCCTTCTATCACTATGGAAGTAGATCATATGGAGACTTGCAAAGAAATGGTTGTAAACGGGCTTGGTTTTGCTATTATCCCTTCGATTGTTTTAGGGGATGGGGAGGACATGTATCATATCCAGCTAAGAACCAAACACGGGGAACCGATTAAACGCAACACTTGGATGATTTATCGGAAGGAATCACTACAAATCCCCTTAATTGGTACTTTTGTTGAATTTATCAAAAATATGAAACTTATGTTATGAAGGGGAAATAAACTTAAAAGGCGATACCAAAACACCTTTGGTATCGCCTAAATTTTTATAATCGATTGACCGCGTTACTTTCTTTTATGGCAGTAGAAGGGTGTTGGTTAAAGGTATTGAGCTCCTCCAGGCTTCTATTGGAGGTTCTAGGACCAAAGCAAAGCACAATTGCCGAAGCAAGCCAGCAAGCTGCAATAAAGACGAACACCTTCATGTAGCCGTTTCCAGTATAGATTGCACTTATTATAAGTGGACCAAACATGTTAGAGAAACGTCCAATCCCGTAGGTTAACCCTTGACCAAGAGCACGGGTCTCCGTTGGATATAATTCAGAGGTATACGTATACAAATTGGAGGCATAGGTTCTTTCAATTAAGTTAATCAAGAAACCAAAGGTAATAATAAAAACGGGCTGTAAGGTTACACCGTACAAAAAGACAGCAGCAGCAATCAATGCGGAGGAAACAACCACGTTTGTTTTTCTCTCAAGACGGTCAGATATCAACGCTCCAACCAATGCACCCAATGGAGCTCCTAAGGTGATTAATGTCGTATACAATAGAGAATCACTCATCTTAAACCCTTGCTTCACGAGCAGAGTGGGAACCCAAGAACCAAACCCATATAAACCGAGAGTTTGGAATACCCAAGCAGCCGTAAGCAAGCTAGTCCTCTTTAGATAGTGTCCTTTAAACAATTGGCTAATGCTGGCTAATCTAATTTTATATTTTTTAGTCTGTGGCACAACAGAAGTTGCATTAGGTAATGTCCCCTTTTCCTTACGCACTGCTTCCTCTATTCTCTGCAAGATCTCTTCAGCCTTATCAAACTGTCCACGTGCCTCGTACCAACGTGGAATTTCTTCTAAACGGCTAATAAAGAATAATGAAAAGATACCAAATGCCCCCCATATAAATACTGTTCTCCATCCCCAGTCACTCAATGGAATCAGGTAACTAGATACCCAACCAGTAATCGGAATTCCGCAGACACCAATAGCCATACCTATCGCTTGATATTTACCACGAACTTTCGTTGGAAAAAACTCACTTAAATACGTATTCGCATTGATGAGCAAGGCTGTAGTTCCCATACCAGTAATAAATCGAATAACACCGAAAGAGACAGGATCCCAAGCAAATGCATTCAACAGCGAAAAGAGGGACAAACAAATCACAGAATAGATAATAGCTTTCTTTCTTCCAATCTTATCCGCAATCCATCCGCCAAACATCCCTCCTAAAAACATGCCTAAAAATGAACTAGATGTAATAAAGGCTACCGTTTTCACTGAAACATGCCAGTGTTTTATTAGGGCTGGAGCTACGTATGTAAACGTATTCAAATCCCCGTATTCAAAAAAGTAAGCAATCGCCAAGGCAATCATTACTTTCTTATGAATTGATGAAACAGGGAGACGGTCTAAACGATTTGCTGCATTGATCCCGATTGCTTTAGAACTATTCATTATTCACACCTCTTTGTTAAATTTATTTTTGGACGATTAAAAATTTTTCGAAAGTAGCTATAGTGAAAATGTATCATATAGTCAGATATAAAAATAATACATATTATTTATGCATTTCCATAAAATTTTTTTATTGATAACCTCCGCCTTTACTACCTAACTAAACCGACTACTAATTTTAACATAATTTAAATATTTCATTTTATACTGAACTTTAAAACTATTTCCTTTGTCTTTATATTCCACAAAGTTCTGTTTTTGAATTTTACTTGTCCGTTTGAATAACCACTCTTACCAAATACCACTTTAACGGCAAAAAGCCTTCTCACTTCAGTAGAAGGCTTTTTGCTGTATATTTAACTACGTTCGGATACTCCATCAAATCTTTCTCAGCGTCACTTGTGATACAGTTCCTTCCTTTTGATTCCAAAAAACTCATTTACTTATGGTACGGTTCATCTTACCTAATATCAAACTAATAATTATTTATTCCAGCATCTGGACCAATTGTGAAAAAAAGCTAATGATGATCGTTCAACTAATTGCTTCTTTACTTTAAGTGAAAACTTTCAAATTTCAATATTTAATTGACAATAGAAATTCTTATAAAAAGAAAAAATAGCAGTCTCTTTAAGACCGCCATTAGCATCTACTATAACGTTGTTATATTCGCCTTTTTAATCGTAAAATCTTCATTTTGATAATAACTATTCTTTACTAATATGTTCGGCCCTAAGCAAGCAACCTGCGGACAATGGCAGCTTAATTCCTTTGCTATACTTGAGGATTGCCATGTTTGATAGGCATCTAGTAAAGCAGTGGTTTGAATATTACCAAGCGGTGGTGTATCCCCAAAATCGGTGACAATAATATCGCCAGTAAAAATATTAACATTCAGCCGGGAACGTCCGTCAGGATCATTTCGTACTGTTGCATTTTTGCTTTTATATAGTCGCTCCAAAAGCTCTAAGTCCTCCGGATTGCTACTGCACGCGAAAGCGGCAACGTCCCAAACAGCATCCAAACATTTTCATCACGAATATCCAGCAAGTGATGGATCGCTGCTCTTATTTCATCTAGTGATAATGTTTCAAGATTGCTAGCAAAATCGCTCGAGTACAACGATTGTAATAAATCTCATGTCGTTTAACAACAAAAAAACGTTGGCATTTTATGACACTAACGCCCCTAAAAGTTTATTAGATTCCATTTCACGATGAGTTACAACGACCAAATTGTACTTACCTTTTATAGCCGGCGCAGCCCGATGGTGAAATGCTCAAAGAGAATAAATAACCGTAAGGGATTCATTCGATTTTATTTTGTCTTTCATTCAACGAACGGTTCTCTCAAAGACAACATAGTAACAAGCTGTACTAACCGAAGTACAACTTGTTATCGTTTATACTTAATGGTTTCATCCATATAAACATTTACATCGATGTGTTTGATTAAGCTTTTATCGATGGTATTAATCGTCTCAAGATCCCATCTACCATAATGAAAACGATACGGCCTTTCACTCATATTTAAAAGGTCGGCACGTAGCTCTTCACTTTTATTTATTGTTTGGAGAATTTGATTTTTAATTTTTTTCGCTATTTCTTTTTCAATTTTTTTGACATCTAAATTTTCTTCATTTTGTGTGATCATCGCGTGCGCTTTTACCTTTAAGTCATAGGCAGGTTTCGGGCCATTGCTAACTTTAATGGATCCATCCGGTTCCAGGACAATCACACTTACCTTTTCCTTAAAAAGTGAGAGCGGAATGTTGGAAGCCTTATCGGAAAACCATTTTAACCCGGATAATTCTTGCTTGCTTGCAAATCCTTTATACTGCTTATGGGCGATGACAAAGCCTCCGGTTAATGCTGCCACTTTCTTGGGCTTTTTATTGTTTAAAAAGTTCTCGTCCTTAATATCAATGGAAGGTATGACATAGGAGCCGACTGGATCGTAATATTTTGAAATAAAGCGATTATATTTTTCAATTGGTATTACATAATTATTGGCCATTAATGTAAGAGGAGAATGAAGAATCGTATACAAAGATGGATAATTAAAAAAGCTTTCTCCTAAAAAGATATTCTTTATATCATTTTTGGTTCCATACAGCCAGCAATTATACCGAAGAAAAGGGTTTTGTCCGATAAACTCAATCACAGATCTCAGGTTGCTTTCAATCACACCTTGATTTAATAGGAAGGTGTCCACATGCCCGTAATACAGTGGCAAAGCGGTACGCTGCGCTAAGGAACTGAATGCGGCCTGGATGCTTTTTCCTTTAGCTTCACCGATTAAAATGGGTGGAGTCTGTTGGAGGGCTGCGCCGCTTTCCGACTTCGCGATATTAGCAAAATTTAATCCCTGCATATAAACGGTATAATACCCTTTCGTATAGTCTAATCCAATCGCTGTAACATAGGTTTGATTTTGAATTTCCTTTGCTCCGGTACATCCCGTTGTAATCAAAATAGTTAAAATCAAAAGTAGGCTTTTCATACATTACTCCTTTTGACTATCAGAATCAATCGGATTATATGCTTGATTACGCTTCTTTAAAAAGCGTTGCGGCAGCCTGATAAAGTTTTTCACAAGATCCAATGGATGAGGCTTAGATAAATACGAAATATAGGGCTGACCGAAGCTTTCCAATGACACTATGTTGGTTAAAATCAGAAAGAAGGAAATAAAGAAACCAAACAATCCCAAAAAGGCGGAAAAGATTAAAACCACAAACCGAAGTAGTGCAATGTTGCCGGCAATATTTTGATTAATCAGAGTATAGCCAGAAATGACCGTAATGGCGACAATGACGAGCATCGAAGGCGAAGTTAACCCTGCGCGGATAGCAGCATCGCCGATAAACAAACCGCCTAAAACGGCAACGGTCTGACCAACCGCTTTCGGCAGCCTTATTCCCGCTTCTTTAAATAATTCAAATAAGATAAGCATAATCGTGGCCTCTACAGGTGCAGTTAACGGCAATCCAATTCTCGAGACCGCAATCGTGGCCAAAAGCGTATAGGGTAATTGATCCAGTTGATACGTGATAAGCGCGATATAAAATCCTGGTAAAAAAACAGTTATATACACTCCAAAGATCCGTTGGAGGCGGATAAAGCTGATATAAAAAAAGCTTTGATGGGCGTCCTCGGGTGAGTAGAGGACTTGATTGAAATTGGTCGGCCCAATTAAACACGATGGATTTCCATCAACTATGATGACGAATCGCCCCTGGTTTAAAGACTGGACAACAAAGTCGGGTCTCCCAATATTGTCTAAGAGCGGAAAAATCGAAAATAGCTGATCATAAAGAAATTCTTCAATTTCATTGCTGGCGACAATAATATCAATTTTGATTGATTCTAACCGTTTTTTGACATCCTCTAGTATCGCAGGATTCATAATATCATCAATATAGAGCAGTAAAACCTTCGTTTTGCTTCGCTCACCGATGGTATATTCAATGCATTTTAAAGAAGACGTTTTTAGTCGTTGCCGGACTAAGGCCATATTATCGGAGATATTTTCTACAAATCCATCCCTTGGCCCCCGGACAGAGGTCTCTAAATTTGATTCTTCCGGTGATCTCTTGGGAATGCTTGCCGCTGAGGTAGAAAAAAGGATACTCCCATCATGGGATGCAACAATTAATTCGCCGGAAAATAGCTTTTGTTCCACTTTGTCTTTGATTTTTGGACCTTTGAGATTACTGATCTCAATCACATTAATAAACGAATCAATTGTTAACATACAGTCCGTTTCTAAGACATCATGAATGGTAGGAAATATCACCTCGTTCATATATTTCAAATCAACTAAATTAGGACAATAAAGGAATTCTATTGAAAGCGTTTCGTTATAGGTTCTGTTTTTAATGACAATATCAGCTGAATCTTTGAACCAGCTTCTTAATTCGTCAATGTTGCTTGATTTTTCAGCAAAGTGATTCTTTCTCATCGATGATCACCTTTTAACGTTATGAGTAGTAATAAAATCAGGACAACGGAAACTTGAAATACTATTCTGTATGGAAAATAAAAATGATCCAAAAAGTAAGAAAAGGAGGACGAATCCCACTGTACGTTTACCATAATAAAAACCAGCAGGTAAATGGCCGGCTGCACCCATCTTCGCTCCTTTGTAACGGAAAATCCTTTTGCGGCGATAAATACGGACAAACTGATGCGGATAAACGCACCAGACAACCACTGAAAGATGGAAAGAAAGTCAAGACGGGTAATGTGATTTCCAATCGTTAACAATTTCCATTCCTCATAAGCAGGATTTCTCATTTTTTCTGCCTCTACCGCACCAAATTCAGCGATGGCTGCTGCTAAGGGGCCAAACGATAGACCTATCAGAAATAGGCCAACAAGCAGAAGCCATTTCATCTTCAGTTTATTTTTTAGGTTAGAGGTCAAAAACAAGACAAAGAAGACTTCAAATAAACTAGAACAAGAAGACAATGTTCCAATAATAAAACCTCTATACCCATGCTCAAAAATAGGAAATAACTGTTCATAATCTTTATTAGGGATATTTCCCAAACCAACCAAAATCCCAAAGCCTATAACAAATGGCAAAATAAGAGCGCCCATCGTCGTAATGGTTCTAATCCCTTTTGCAGATGAATAAAGGCAAATAAGTAAAAATAAGAAAGTTACAATATAATTCGGAACGTCCATGGTATAGGTGGCCGATGCCCAATACACGGTGAACTTTAGTGTGAGGAATGCCGAGCTAACAAAATAAACAAAAAACACAATGGAAAAAAAGGATGAAACCCACTTACTATAAAATTGATGTAAAAATGAGAAAATATCATAGCTGTTTAGTTTTTTATACAGGTAGAAGGTGAGAAGAAACCAAAGCATGACGGGGAGGGCACTGGCAAGAGCGCTTACCCAGGCATCCCTTTTTGCCACCGATAACAATGCAGGCAGACCCGATACATGAACGATAAAACCTGAATACAGAATAAGTAAAATATAAATGTGTGATGCCTGAATAACCTTTTGATTCATCTAATCCACCTATTTAAACAATTTTTTTTAGCATAACCTCTTGTTTAAACGGATATGTATTAATTTCCATAAAGGAGAAATCGAGAATGAAATTTAAATATACCCTTTGTTTTATAAAATAAGGTAATTAACTGCTTTTCCTTATTCGGGAGAAAACACCGATAATTGGACTATGGAATGGTTCGGAGTACAAGATCGAGGAGGGGGGAAGCGCCTGATGCGGCGGTCAAGCGTGAAGTCTTAGAGGAAACCGCCTCACCTACAAAATTAAAGTATACGTCCTTCTTTCACTAAACTGCATCAGTTACTTTAAGTGAAAACTTTCAAAATTTTAATATTAAATTGCAATAGAAAGACTTATAAACAGAAAAAATAGCAGTCTCTTTAAGACCGCCATTAGCATCTACTATAACGTTGTTATTTTCGCCTTTTTAATCGTAAAATCTTCATTTTGATAATAACTATTCTTTACTAGTATATTAGGTCCCAAGCAGCCAACCTGCGGACAATGGCAGCTCAATTCCTTTGCTATGTTTGAGGATTGCCATGTTTGATAGGCATCTTGTAAAGTAGTTGTTTGAATATTCCCAAGAGGTGGTGTATCCCCAAAATCGGTAACAATAATATCACCTGTAAAGATATTTACGTTCAAGCGAGAACGCCCGTCAGGATCATTTCGCACTGTTACATTTTTGCTTTTATATAGTCTCTCCAAAAGCTCTAAGTCCTCTAGATTGCTACTGCACGCGTAGAATGGCAGCGTCCCAAACAGCATCCACACATTTTCATTGCGGATATCCAGCAAATGGTGGATTGCCGCTCTTATTTCCTCTAGTGTTAAAGTTTCAAGATTACTAGCAAAATCACTTGGGTACATCGGGTGAATCTCATGCCTCTGGCAAAGCATTTCATCCACGATTTGCCGGTGAATTTTTTCGAGATGCGGTACTGTCCTCTTGTTTAGCATCGTTTCGGCAGAGACCATGATCCCCGCTTTTACAAGCTCTCTGCTATTATCAATCATCCTGTTAAAATATTTTTCTCTATGGCTGTATTCAGGCAGCTGTGCCATCCTGGCAAATCCACCCTCTACAAAATCATCAACTGTTCCCCAGTTATGGGATATATGTAAAACATCTAAATAGGGAAGGATTAATTCATAGCGCCCTAATTCAAGCGTTAGATTGGAATTAATCTGCGTGCGTATCCCGCGTTCTCGGGCATATTTTAAGATGGGCACTACATAATTTTTAACTGAAGTGAGCGAAAGCATCGGTTCTCCGCCTGTAATACTTAAGGAACGCAGTAAGGGAATCTCTTCTAATCGGTTTAACAATAATTCAAGCGGGAGTGCATCCGGATCTTTGGTTTGAAGCGTATATCCCACCGCACAATGCTCGCAGCGCATATTGCAAAGGGTTGTCGTGGTGAATTCAATGTTGGAAAGCTGCGGTCTTCCATATTGTTCAATATCTAAATAGGCTTCCCATGGATCATACGATGGGGTTATTTTTCTCATTCAGATCAAACTCCTGACAATCAGTTTTTCAAAACCTTACTATTATAACGGAATAAGGAACTCTTTGCTATTTTCAAAGACTATATAATTATTAGTATTCGTTATACATAAAACCATACCAGAAAGACCGTATGCAGATAACATACGGCTACAGACGCTAATTTTCTCAAATTCCCGGGAAATATCTACAAATTCCTTGCGTGAATTCGACAAATCTTAGTGTTTTCGGGAGTGATTAAGAAAAATTCCACACCGTCTTATAGGCATGTTTCCAAGCAAAAGTGGTTAACAGCAGGAGCAAAATAAAGTACCCAAGTACTCCAAATGGAATGAATGTAAGCATATAATGAATCCCGCCGAACACAAGGATCAAAAGCAATAAAAGAATGTTCTTAATAATATTTTCTTGGTTTGCATCCTCAAACGACTCTGAAAAGGGCAGAGAACCCTTAAGAAAGGTTGAGCAAATAACCGTAAACAAGATGGACGTGACAAAAACGACCAATAAGTCTGGAATGATTTTCATCCCAAAAATCACGATGAAAATGACACTTAAAATAAAATAGATTGGGAGATAAAGATTGACAATAAAAACTTTTAATGTGGCACTGAATAATGGTGCCAAACTCTTTATTGGGACCGTTCTGTAAATCCAGCCCCCTTTATATTTTCCCGAGTACTTCAGCATGGTTACTGCATTTGGTATCATCAAATTGCACATATAAACCGCCAAATACCATTTACTCGATGCCAAATGTGCGAATGAGCTGGATTGAATTTCATTAACCATAAAAATAAACGGAAAGACGAGTGAAAATCCTAATGCCGGATAGACCTTTAATCGGAACTCCCTTTCATTTCGCATCATGTTATCAGCGAATCGGAAAAATGCTTTCTCTTCTATAGTTCCACATAGGACACGAACAAGCCCATTCTTCCACCAGCTGTCGACTCGTTTCGTTTTCCCGCTGTTGTTAGAAAGCTTCTGAAGGTTCCTTTCAAATGAAGGCATCATTTTGGTATAAACAACGATGGCGACAATGGGTACAATGATGGCCAAAGCTGAAAAAACAATTAAGTAGGAGTCTGTATTAGTTTTTAATACAGACTCAAAAGGTGCCGCAAACCAGACCGGGGGCAGAAAGAATTGCCACCAGTTTAAGGAGAAGCCGACATTAAAATCAACCAGACTGAAGGATCTCACAACGATTTGGTAGCCAACGGCAATCGAAATCGATAAGCCGATTTGCACGTAATTGATGATATCTTTTAATTTTTCTCCATCAAAAAATCGCAAGATACAGTAATAGATTATTGCTGTTAAAACCACAATAAAGAGATTGATAAGTATTAGGCTGACTACTAATAAAATCAAGAATACCAGACCATGTCTGACAGCGCCGACAATTAAGGATATACCCGTTAAAGCAACCGTTAAAAAGAATAAATAGATACAAATATGAACTGTTTTAGCAGCATTAATCGTTCTTCTATCGACCGGTTTTGTCTGAAGAATTCCTTTGTCCTTAATATCAAGAAGGACGGACGAAAAATCTGCAATCATCGATGTCATCACCAGAAACATTACAATAGCAAAATAGATCGTCATTTCTAACAGATAATTGTCACCAAATCCAATGAGAACAGCAAGCATGATTCCCATTAACGCATACATCCACAGTGACTTCATAAAACCATTTTCTTCATCCGTTTTTTTCTTTTTCCTGGATTGTTGATTAAAGATTGTGGGAACTCTTCTTCCATCCATCGTGAGTTTGACCGCTAGAATTTTCCTCATTAGTGAATACTTGATGCCGAAGCTCTCAAATAATGCCTTAAAATGATCCAGAAATTTTAATGTGCGGAATTCTTTCATCGCCTACACCTCTTTAATGATGGAAACGAAATTTTCTGCAATGGTTTTATATTCGTTAAAGCCTGTCAACTGATTAAATATTTGCTCCAATGTCCCTTCCGTATTTTGCTCCTTTAACTCTTTAAAACTGCCGTCCGCCACAATGGTTCCATCCTTAATGAGGATAATCCGATTGCTTATTTTCTCAACGACATCCATGATATGGGACGAATAAAAAATCGTTTTCCCCTGAGCGGCAAGAAGCGCTAAGATTTCTTTAAATACCATGACGCTATTAGCATCAAGACCGTTTAACGGCTCATCTAAAAATAGCAAATCGGGATTATGAATTAAGCTTGAAATAATAAGGACCTTTTGTCTCATCCCTTTCGAGAATGACGCAATCCGCGAGTGGTATACAGATTCTAGTCCAAATGCTGCCATAAGTCGTTGTGCTTTTTCGTCAGCCTCTTTAAAGTCCATTCCATATAATTCACCGACAAAGGTTAAATACTCCATTGCTGTCAAATTATCATAAAGATCGGCCATTTCCGGTACATACCCAATCCTTCTTTTATACTCTATTTTTCTATCATCGAATTTCTCTCCGAAAATCTCAATGGTTCCGGAATAATCACCTTCAAGCCCTAGTAATATCTTAATCGTTGTGCTCTTTCCCGCTCCGTTCGGACCTATATAACCAATGATTTGCCCGCGGTAAACGGTTAAATCGATACCTTTTAAGGCCTCTTTCATTCCATAGTTCTTTTTTAAGCCATTTAATTGAAGGACTGATTCTTGAGTCATATCGATGATCGCCACCTTTTTAAGCGTTTGTATTTTAATATTAACATATTTTTCCTATACATTTATAAATTTAAAAAAAGCTCTTATAAGTTGCCTTATAAGAGCTTTTTTCCACTTAATCACGATTACCAGTATAGGAAAGATACGCTTTTATCATAAAATAACTGACTTCCTCCGGGAGGAGTTCTTTGATGGGCTTTAGGCGATCACGGCCGGCTTCCTCCACCGCTGTTTCCAAAAGTGGGATATATTCGGCCGGAATGAGTGTTGAAAAGTCCACCCCTTGTCCCTGTTGTGCACATTGAATAAAATGATTTTCAATCGTGCTGATGGATAAATCACGTTCCTTTGCTATTTCCTTTAGGGATAACCCTTGCTGCAATAAGCTTAGTGTCTCCAAATGGGAATTCGCAACGGCTTTTTTCGATGGCTTTTTAACGACTGATTCTTCTGGGGTGATCTCACTCTGGTAGTCCGGATTTGCCATGCAGAACTCTCGAATCGCTTGAATGAATTCGAGACCATATTTCTTCAGCTTCTGCTCACCGACACCGCTGACCTTTAAAAAGGCTTCACTTGTTTGCGGGCGTTTGGCACACATATCTTTTAAGGCAGCATCGGAAAAAATAACAAATGGCGGAACCTTTTCGGCTTCGGCAATTTTCTTCCTTACGCCTCTTAGCTCTTCAAATAACGGATCGTCTATCGACACTTGTTTAACCGTCACACTCTCTCTTCGATGGACCTGCTCCATTCCCTGCAAAACAGCCTTCCCTTTTGTTGAAACAAAAAGGGTTGGAAACGTTCCTTGTTCGATGGCAATTAACTCCTGTGAAATCAAGAATTCAATAAAATCACTGACGTCCTTTGAACTCTGGTCCTTCATGATGCCATAGGTGGTTAACCGTTCGAAGCCTAGTTCCGTCACCTTTTTATTTTTTGAGCCCGTCAGCACCTGGGCTGTAATCGTCTTTCCAAACCGCTGACCCATGCGAATAACACAAGACATCACCATCTGGGCTTCCTTCGTGACATCCACACTTGAACGGGAATCTAAGCAATTGCCGCATCTTCCGCATGGTTCAGTATCCGTTTCACCAAAATACTTTAAGATAAATTCCTGCAGGCAGTTTTCCGTGTGACAATAATCCACCATTTGCTGCAGCTTCTCCAATTCCTGTGTCATACGGCTGCGGTCGCTGGATTGGTCGATGAGGAACCGCTGAATTTGCACATCCTGTGAGGAATGGAGGAGAATACATACACTTTCAAGACCATCCCTGCCGGCACGGCCCGCTTCCTGGTAGTAGCTTTCCATATTTTTCGGCAGCTGAAAATGAACGACATATCGGATATTGGATTTATCAATCCCCATACCAAAGGCAGATGTCGCGACCATTACGGTTGCTTTATCCTCTAAAAATCGTTCCTGCTCTTTGGCGCGTTCGACATCTCCCATCCCTGCGTGATAACGGGCGACATTTACGTTAGCTTTGCGCAGCCTTTCATAGAGCTGATCCACATTTTTCCGAGTTGCCGCATAAATAATCCCGGCTTCCCGTTCATTTTTTTTAAGGTAATCCAGCAAATATTTCAGACGGTCCTGTCCTTTAATGACTGAAAATGACAGGTTGACTCGTTCAAAGCCAGTAATGATGGTATTGCTTTCATCAATTTTTAGAAGATGACAGATATCCTCCCTAACCTTTGGAGTCGCTGTTGCGGTAAGTGCCAGGACAATCGGTTTTTGCGGCAGACTGCTGACCATCTGTTGAATGTGGCGGTAGCTTGGCCTGAAATCGTGCCCCCATTGTGAAATACAGTGGGCTTCATCCACCGCGACTAACGGGATATCCATGGTTTTAAGGTCTTCAACAAATTCAAATGATTCCAGGCGCTCTGGGGCGATATATAAAAGTTTATACTTTCCCTGCCTTGCCTCCCGCATCCTTTCACTGGATTCACTGTAACTTAACGAACTGTTGATGAATGTCGCGGGTATGCCTACTTGGACGAGGGCATCAACTTGGTCCTTCATAAGGGAGATGAGCGGTGAAATAACAATGGTTGTCCCTTGAAGAACCATTGCGGGGATTTGATAGCAAATCGATTTCCCTCCGCCGGTCGGCATGACGCAAATCGTGTTTTCCCCGTCTAAAACGGAACGAATAGCCTGCTCTTGGCCGGTGCGAAACGACCTGTACCCAAAATACGATTCTAATAATGGCAGTGCTTTTTCAAACAATCTTTGTCATTCCTTTCATTTAAGTATGTATGGTTAAATCTATTGAAAAATTCTCTAAGAGAGCCTTTTTGCCAGTAGGAGTGATGATAAGTGCACGTGTTTTTGGCAGACGCTCAACCCAATTCTTCTCGATAAATAATTCAAACATTGCATTGCCCAATGCCCCGGCCATATGATATCGTCTTTCGCTATAGTCTAAGCATTTATGACAAAATGAACGTCGGTTTTTCCGTACTTCTTGAATATCGACTCCTAATGATGAGAGAAAGGATACTCCCGAATCCGTCAGCAAAAATTCATCATGGTTATCAATAAGGGACCCCTTTTTTATCAAAGATTCCGTAATTTGCACACCCAGATATCCGGCAGGATGGTTATAGCATGTACGTGCATAACGGACCTGCTGGTCTTCTGAGGATATTTTTAATGACCTAATTTGTGGTGGTGTTAATAAATTTTCCATGACCTGGGCAGCTACTTGATTTTGTATCTTAAAGTATCGATGTCTTCCTTGATTTTCAACGGTTATGAGGTTTGTTTCGATTAATTTTGTAAGATGGAAGCTTGTGGATTGAGGTTTGGCTCGAGTCATATAGGCCAGTTCACCCGCGGTATAAAAGCGGTTATCCATTAAAGCGGTTAATATCGCTGCTCTTGAAGGATCACTCACGATGCTGGCAACAAGTGAAGAGTTTGGATTAATGATCATTTTTTCTCCTCCATTATGTAATCGAAATATTGATGATGGTGGAATTAATCTTCATTTATTAATTACATTAAACCATGATACCCTTTCGTTCAATCACTTAGATTTATTAATAGAGCTAAACTTTTATTAAAAAGGCTCTGTTAAAGAATGTTGTTGATTTTTAGGGTGTTCTAATAACACATTATTAAGTTGCGAATAAATTGTTAGTACAAGCTTTAAAGTGAGGTGATAATTTTGTTAGATAGTCGAAATGAACCCGGTTGGACAAATCAAGGAATGTCAAATAAAAGAAGGAATTGTGGCTGCAAGAAATCTGGATTTGATCCTTGTGTTCAAAAGTGCGTTGACGAAAGAGCACGGTGTATTGCAATCTGTGAACAGACCCATGACCTGCCTTGTGTTAGGCGATGTGTTGATGAAGCAAGTGACTGTATCCGAAGATGTAGACCTTCCATTTAGTAAAAAGTTTTACAGAGTGGCTAAATGCTACTCTTTTTTATCTCACCATCATGAATTAAAAGTAAATGGCCCAAAAAATTGGTATTTTTCATATTGATGAAACATCAACACTATCTTTTAACAAAGCCAAAAAGGTTTTAATTGGCAATACCTCTATTAAGATGTTACCTTTTTATTATCACACCAGATGTTTGGTGATTTTGAGAATAACTAAATTAGCTTCAAGGAGAGTTAAAAAATGGGCAAATATCAGGTGATTCATACGGTGGTCTTTCCTTTGGGGGAAAATGGTGGGAATCCATGCCCCGTGGTTTTTGATGGTGATTTTCTCACAAGTGAGGAAATGCAGGAGATTGCAAAAGAATTAGGCCATGAAACCTGCTTTGTAACAAAATCAGATCTGGATGCTTGTGATTTCCGCTTTCGCTATTTTGTCCCAAACTTTGAAATGGAGATGTGTGTCCATGCGACCATTGGAAGTGTAACCGTGCTTGTTAAAAAAGGCTTAGTGAGAAAATCACCGCTCATGATTGAAACCTTATTAGGGCCGATTACCATCAATTGGGAGAGAAAGAATGATGAGATTGAAGTAGAGGTTGCTCAATTCCAACCTGAAATAAGTGAAAATGTCCCAACAATTGCAGAGATATGCGAGGCTCTAAATGTAAAAACACATGACGTTGTGGGGGAATCGATTCAATCGATTTCAACATCGCGCTTCAAACTAATTATACATTTAACCAGCACAACTGTACTACATAATCTAATGCCAAACTACAAAAAGATATGGACACTTTGTGATCAATATCGTATCACTGGGTTTTATCCTTTTGCGATAGAGGACGAAACCGATAAAGTGATCCAAGCACGGCAATTTCCAAACAAGGCTGGATATAATGAGGATCCTGCAACCGGTGTCGCTGCATCCGCTTTAGGAGCTTTTCTATATCTTCATGATACCTTCCCTAAAACGGAAACAGGCTTGTCTACCTATCACGTTAAACAAGGGGTGGCAATGGGAAAACCAAGTTATATAGAAGCAAAGGTTTATAGTGAAAAAGGGATCATTAAGCAAACTAGTATTAAAGGAAAAGCAATAATTAAGGGAACCAGTGGTGACATTGCCAATACCTATCTTTAAATCAAATCCATGCCCTTGAGGACAATACTTGCCTTGAAATCGGTAAAACTGTCCTCCATCAACCCTCTTGTGGACAATACCTATCTTGAATTCGGTAATACTGTCCTCCATCAACCCTCTTGTGGACAATACCTATCTCCAAATCTGTAAAACTGTCCTTAACCATCGCCCTTGAGGACAATACCTATCTCCAAATCTGTAAAACTGTCCTCAATCATCGCCCTTGAGGACAATACCTATCTCCAAATCGGTAATACTGTCCTCAATCAACCCTCTTGTGGACAATACCTATCTTGAAATTGGCAATACTGTCCTTAATCAACTCTATTGAGGACAATACCTATCTTGAAATTGGCAATACTGTCCTCAATCAACCCTCTTGTGGACAATACCTATCTTGAATTCGGTAATACTGTCCTCAACCATCGCCCTTGAGGACAATACCTGACTTGAAACTGTAAAAACTGTCTTCAATACCTAACCCAAAAACAACAAAGTTTGCGAAAAAAGCCATGTAAAAAAAAGTTCCATTGCTATTCAAGAATATCAAATTCTCTGGCATTTGCTTTCCAAAATGAGGTCATGGCCCCCAAACCGAACATCGTCCGGGTTCCGTTTCAAAGGACTAAACTTAAGAATTCTCTTAACTTCCTTTAGCCGTCTTTATCTTAGAAGCTAAATAGCCTAGTCCAATAACAAGAACTGTTATAGAAGTAGGAATCAATAAATGTAATTCTTGTGTAAGAATTGGCTCGAATTTTGGTTCTCCGACCATCATTTCACCTGCTGTCCAAGCCAATATTCCAGCACCGGCATAAGAAATGATCGGGTACTTTTCCATTGCTTTTAATATTAGTTGGCTGCCAAAAACAACGATTGGAATACTAACAATAACTCCTATGATTATCCCGGCTAGATTTCCTTCCACCGCACCAGCAATAGCTAGTACATTATCAAGGGACATTACAGCATCAGCAGTAATAATTGTTCGCACAGCAGAAATTAAACTTGAACCTCCTTTTCTATGAGAATCTCCCTCATCACCTACTAAAAGTTTTATGGCAATATACACTAGAAGAAGGCCGCCTACAAAAGTTACGAAAGGTAATTTTAGTAGGTAAACAATTGCTACAGCAAATATTAATCGTAAAATAATAGCTCCAAATGTTCCCCAAAAGATCGCTTTCTTTTGTTGCTTTTTTGGAACATTATGTGATGCCATTGCGATAACAACTGCGTTATCTCCACTTAATACAATATTGATTAAAATAACCTCCAAAAGAACCGAAAAGGACAAACCAAAAATCTCCAATCTATTCACCCCTGGAATAAGCTAACTAAGTCATTATATTAATTTGAGGTTTAAAAAAGACCTGATTTGCAGTTCTTACAGATAGACCAGTGGGACATTATTTTTTTATCCGAAATAAAAAATTAGCACCGTCCTATGACCGTGCTAATTTTGCATTTATTCTATTAACTTCTAGTTGAATCACCCCAACCTATTTACCGCCAAATTAAAACATCGGGTTTTCCCCATATGCCTCCCATAATAAAGGGAATTTTTGGCGTAAAGAATCAAGATCCTCTTCATCCCAATCAAATACGATATCAGGATTCACCGCATCATCATTTGTTAATTGGTCATACAAATTGTAATAATGTTCATCATCAAGATCAGTTTTTTCTTCATAGGCCATACTTGCAACACCCAGCAATTCTTCCAATTGAGGTATTTCGTCTTGTTTCTCCAATATCTTAAAATACGGAAGGAGCGATTCAGGATTTTGGATGGCTGTTTCATAGATTTCCTTCCCTAAGTAAAGAACCCATGCACGAAAATAATCAAAACAATCATCCGAACACCCGCCCATGACAATATAGCCCGCCGCCCATAGATGTGAAGTATATGATTTTCGATAATTCTGATTGAAAATAAAATCAAACATTATGATATCTTTTATTGATTTTTTGGACAAATGGGTGACTAACCACTCCATTTGTTCATCTATATCGTTTCCTTTTTCTTTGCATATTTCTAACAGATCCCAAAACGCTTGTTCATTCATCGTACTTTCCTTAATAATTTCCTGAGACGAAGATGCAAATATATACCCTTTTTTTAATTTGGATTGGATGAGTTTCTCACTTTCTTTTAAACAAGTTTCTTCAGAATCAAATTCCTTTGTTTTGACGGATCCCACTGACCCAATTTTCCCATATGTTAGGGTGTATGCGTTTTGAAATGTCGTTATCTTCCAAAACTTATTGGATGAGTTATCCTGATAAATTAATAGTTTTTCCATGTTTTTGCTCCTTTTGGATATCGAAATACAAGATGATATCTCTTAAGCTTATAGTCTCGGATCTATTTCTTTTTCTGATTTTTCCTCAAATAAAAGATTTGCTACCACTTGTTGAAACTGGTGATTATCAGGTGAAATGTCATCCATTTTGTGCTTTAACATTTCCATCCCAAGCCAATATTCGCTAACACTTGTTTTTAGTTTTTTATTGATACTTTTTTGTTTTACTAGTTTCTTATACTTGTGTGGGAATCGGTAGTCATAGCCATACACAAGGGTTAACTTTGATATATGGGGCTGTTCCAGACCAGTTTTCTTCCGGCTTAATTACTACTCCTTCCATTCCATTTTCAGTTGTAAGGATATCAAAGAATGCTTCTGCCCGATCGTAGGAAGACTCCTCGTTTAAATCCAGGACCAGATGCTTGTCTCCATTAATTAGTTGATACATCTCAGATGTTTTCATCTCTGGAAAGCTTTCATTTCCGTCCTCATGTACCATTTTCAAGATACTAAACGCTTTAAACTCTCTATTACCTTCTTTTCCATAAAGAGCCAATTGTTTTTTGAAAACGGACAGTTCTTTTCCGTGTTCTTCCAAACAATGAAAAATCAGGATTCAATGAGTGCAGTTCGAGAATGGCCATTCAATAATTCTCCTTTTGTTTTCCTTTGGTACTTCTACACTAAAAGGCTATTGAAATTTTGTAAAGATTTAATTTTTCAGTTTTTAGAAATTAATTTAATTAGGAAATAACAAAAAAGCTGCCCATATAATGGCACCCATCTGATATCTCTTCTTTAAATCCCCTTTAGTAAAACCAATAAATTATGTTCATAACTATAAAGCTAGGCTTTCATCTATTCCAATTTAGCTGGACGTTCATAGTCTACATTACTTATAAATGAAAGGATGATATAAATGTATCACTACATAATTTTGCACCACTACCATCCGTGGCATAGTCATCCCTGGCATAGTCCAATAATGATTCCATTCATTCCACCACCACCAGTACCGCCCGCTGCTGTAACCTACCGGAATTGGTTCCACTTTTGATATTTCTTCATAAAAAATGAAATCCCTTTTTGAAATAAAGTGCCCATATTCACCTATCATGGGGTATTCTAAAATAAAGAAACTAATTTTCAAGAGGGATCTAAATGAAAATAAAAATAAAAAAGAAAAAGAGCCGGACGAAGAAGGTTTTCCATTCTATATTTGAAGAAATCCTTGAGAATATATTCGAAGGGATTTTAGGTCTTTTATTTCGGGGTATTTGGGTATTTATTCGATTCATTGGCGGTTTAATCGCTTCGATTTTTCATCATATATTTTAATTTTTTTGCTATGGAGAAGGGGCCTTATGAAAAGCCCCGTTGTTATTTCAGCAAATATACCCTTGTTTCATATGGTTTAAGAGTTAACTCTTTGTGCAATTTTTGATCCGCTGTATCATAATTATTTAGGATAAGTTCTGAAGCTCCAAAGGTCACATTGGACGGAACCTTAAATCTGGTTGATTTGTTACTGAAGTTGTTAATGACAATGGCTCTTTTGCTGCCTAATTTTCGCATGTAGACATAAAGCCTTGGATGATTCGCTAATAATAATTCATATTTGCCATAAACAAACACCTGGTGTTCCTTTCGCAGCTGTATTAATTTTTTATAAAAGCTTAAAATGGAATCAGGATCGTTCGATTGATCGGCAACGTTAATCTCTGGATAATTTGGATTTAGCCCAATCCAGGTTTTGTCGGATGATGTAAATCCGCCCATGCTGCCGGAATTCCAATGCATCGGTGTGCGTGCATTATCGCGGCCCTTCTCCCAAATAACCTTCATAATTTCCTCGTGCGGGCGGCCCTTCGCCGTTTCTACCTTATAGTAGTTGACCATTCCCACATCATTGTAATCGTCAATGGAAGGAAACTGAACGTTTGTCATACCAATTTCCTGCCCTTGGTAAATAAACGGAGTGCCTTTCATGAAGAAATACAAGGCGCCAAGCATTTTGGCACTCTCTTTCCAAAACCTGCCGTCATCTCCCCAACTGGAAACCCTTCTTGGCTGGTCATGGTTTTCAATGAATAAGGCATTCCAGCCTCGTCCCTCCAAGCCAATCTGCCATTTTGTCAGATTTTTTTTCAAAGCACGAACGTCGATGGAACCATCCGCGTTTTTATCCCAAAGGTTTAAAAATTCGAATTGGAAAATCATATTGAAATACCCGTTTTCTTCGCCCACCCATTTATCGGCATCATCCAATCCAACCCCATTCGCTTCACCGACCGTCATGATGTCATAGTTTTTGAGAGTCTTTTCGGCAAATTCAGTGAGAAACTCATCAATTCCTTCGACATTCATCATTTTGGGAAAGCATGGGACGTATTCCAATTGATCCGGGTTCGGCATATCCGGAAAGCCAGATTCCTTCTTGATGTGTGAAATCGCATCAATCCGGAAACCATCGATTCCTTTTTCCAGCCACCAATTCACCATGTCAAACAGGGCATTTCTAACTTCTGGGTTCTCCCAATTCAAATCAGGCTGCCGGGTAGAAAAGATATGCATGAAATATTGGTCGGTTTCTTCATCGTATTTCCATGCCGGCCCGCTGAATATGGATTCCCAGTTGTTCGGTTCCTTTCCGTCCTTCCCATCCTGCCAAATGTACCAATCGCGCTTTGGATGATCTTTAGAAGATCGGGATTCAATAAACCATGGGTGCTCATCACTTGTATGATTAATGACCAAATCCAAAATCAATCTCATGCCGCGCTTATGAACTTCGTCAAGGAGTTCATCAAAATCGGCCATCGTCCCGAATTCGTCCATAATATCCTGATAATCAGAAATATCGTATCCATTATCATCATTGGGAGATTTGTACATGGGTGAAAGCCAAATGACATCAATCCCCAGGTCTTTCAGGTAATCCAGTTTTGACGTAACACCTTTTATATCGCCAATTCCATCGCCGTTGCTGTCCATAAAACTGCGGGGATACACCTGATAGGCAACACTTTCTTTCCACCATTTTTTATTCATTTTAGCACCTCCCCGTTTTCATAAATCTTATCAATTATTCGTGAAACCTGAAGAGCCTCTTCGGGCTTTACCACAAGTTCTGCTAATCCTTGGCAAGTATCGATAAAATTCTTCGCCTGCGACAATCCCGGATTTTCCTCGCCGGGCAGCCATGCCGCGTCACTATTTAATAGCATGCCATTCTTCGTTGTATAAAGCTCAAATGGAAAGACATTTAATCCGCCGTCCACCCCAGAAATGCTGACATTTGCATGATCGTCTTTAATATTAGCTGCCCAGGAGCTTTCAAACAGCATGGAGGCTCCATTTTCAAATTTCATATAAGCGGTGACATGATCATCAACATTAAAGGATATATGATCAATAATCCCCCATTGATTCACTTGATTCGGTATTTTACTTAACTCATTATACGTGGTGCCTGTCACCGCGATTTCTTTTGGATTCTCCATGAGCCAAAGGGCTAAATCGAGAAGATGACAGCCAAAATCGATGAGGCTGCCCCCTCCTTGAAGGTCTTTATTGGTAAAAACGCCCCAACCAGGAACTTTTCTGCGCCTTAAGGCTTGGACTCTTACCACCAGCGGCTTTCCAACTTCCTTCATGACCTTTTTGGCTGCCTGTGCTTCCTTCATAAAACGATAATGATAAGCGATGGATAAGACTTTATTCGCTTTTTTGGCAGCATTAATCATCGCTTCACATTCCTTGGCACTTAGTGCCATTGGCTTTTCACATAACACATGGACACCAGCCTCCAAAGCAGCAATAGAAATTTCGGAATGAAATTTATTAGGGGTGCAAATACAAACTGCATCCACTTTGGAGAATAGATTCCGATAATCCTCAAAAACAGAAGAGATATTATATTTTTCAGCGGCCTCGTTCGCCCGTTCGCTATTTACATCACTTAATGCCGTTATTTCACAAATATCCCTTAATTCTAGAAAAGCAGGGATATGGCGGTCCTGTGCAATGCCGCCAACCCCGATAATGCCAATTCGCAGTTTTTTCATAATTCGTTCACTCTAACAATTTGTTTGGTAATAATGACGTCAAATTTAATTTTCCCCATTATCGCTGGCCTCCTTTAATTTCTTCCAACGGTTTCGAATTTCCGTAAATTGGACGTTCCCGTTTAACAGGCTCTGCCCATTTCACTGCATTTATAATGACACGTTGAATCAGTTTGTTATGGTATGTCGGATACGTTTCATGACCAGGTCGGAAGTAAAATACTTTTCCGTTTCCGCGCTTGTATGTACAGCCGCTACGGAATACTTCTCCGCCTTCAAACCAGCTGGTAAAAATCAGTTCATCAGGCTGAGGGATATCAAAATGCTCCCCGTACATTTCTTCCTGTTCCAATTCAATATACTCAGGGATTCCTTCTGTAATCGGATGCCCCGGACTTACCACCCAAAGTCGCTCTTTTTCATCCGCTTCGCGCCATTTCAAATCACAGCTGGTTCCCATTAAAGATTTGAAAATTTTGGAGAAATGACCCGAGTGCAATACAATCAGCCCCATTCCCTCAAGGACACGCTGCTGCACTTTTTGGACGATTTCATCTTTTACCTCTCCATGCGCGAGATGGCCCCACCATACCAATACATCGGTTTGGTTTAGGACATCATCCGTTAAGCCGTGCTCCGGTTCATCCAGTGTTGCTGTTCGTGTTTCGCATCCTGCCGTTTGAAGGAATTCCGCAATGGTACCATGGATTCCGTTTGGATAGATATCCCTGACAACAGGATTCTTTTGTTCGTGAAGGTTTTCATTCCATACGGTTACTTTTAACATCGTTGACCACTCCTCTTTATCGTTCAATTTTATTATAAATATTCTGAAATATCACATGTTTATTAAACAGTATATTGTTCCGTAATACCATTTTCATCAAGGTAGTCAATAACTGACATATTTGTTTTAAGATCGATAAATAATGTACAGAACTTATCATCCTTTTGCCAGTTAAGTCGAAGTTCATCGTCAGCCGAATCGATCACCTTAAACTCTCCATTAAAGGCATCATATTCATTTCTAAATTTGATTAGCTTTAAAAGCCTTTGAACGACTTCTTTTTCAAGTGACTGTTCAATCTCTTCAAGGCTGAAGTTGTGACGATTGATTTCACGGCCTTCACCGGTTTTCTCTACATTCTCAACGTCATTTTCCCCTGCCAGCAGGCCAACATAATAAACTTGAGGAACTCCCGGGGCAAAGAATTGAATCGCTCTCGCTGCCAGGTAAGCATCATCATCACAATTGAGAACAGAGTAATAGGAACATCTGATTTGATGGACATCAAAGCCATCCTCCGCCTTATGCTCATCCGATAAAATCAAACTTAAGTTTGAGCCTCTCTCCAGGCACACATCGACTAACTTTCTAGCTTCTTTCGTGTCAATCAAGTCATCCAAATCAGGCTTAACAGGAATACCATCATGGCAGTCAAGCATAGTAAACTGCTTATGCGGACGAGTCTTCAGATAGTGGCGAAGTTCATGGCTTGTCTTATTAGTCAATGTATCTAGTATTCTGTACGGCAAAATAAAATCATAGATCCAGCAGCCGTGTTCCGCCAGCTTGTATTGGGTGCTATAATGGGCATGCACTTCTGGAAGCAATTCAATTTCTAAGGAATGAGCCAGCTCCATGATCCAATCCAAGAATTTATAGATTTCAGGCTCGACGAAAAAGCAGCTTGTACCCAACTTCTTAATCACATATCCAACAGCATCCAGCCGAACAATCTTCACATTTTGTTCCTTAAAATTTAGAAAAAAGTCCGTAAGCAGCTGTTTAACCATTGCTGATTGAATATCTAAATCAATTTGTTCAGATGGGTCATTCTTGCCGAACGTCGTCCATACTTTCTCTTCCTCGCCGGTTTCTTCAATGGTAAAAGTAGAATAGGGCAATGGCCTTCGCAAGAACATTTTATCTATATCTTCCTGTACCGGCTTTCCTTCTTCCCAAAGCTTATCCAAGGTGATAAAAAGGTCAGCATACGCTGATTTTCGGCCATTTTTAAGAAAGTCTTGAAAATACTCAGACTGCCTTGAAATATGATTCACCATTAAATCAACCAATACATCAAAGTTTTCACCAATGGCTCTTATATCGGCCCACGTGCCAAAGCTTGGCTCAATTTCTAAATACGTTAGTGGAGCAAATCCTCTGTCTCCTGAAGAAGGAAATGGCGGCAGAATATGAACGCCACCTTTAAAAATATCAGAAAAATACTTTAAAAGGACTTGATTTAGAGCCTTTAAATCTCCTCCAAGTGAATCTGGGTATGTGATCAGCTGAACTTGATTTTTTACTGGCATATTCGAAAACCTCCTATAAACCATATATTTCTTTAATGACTTCAAGTTTAGGCAAATGGACGACCGCACCCGTATATTTCAACTTATAGGCACTTACCGCAAAGCCAAGCTTTAAGGCTTCTCTAATCGTATATCCTTTCACCGCTGCTGTATAAAATCCGGACCAGAAAGCGTCGCCTGCACCAGTTGTATCCACTACCTCTGTAGCTAAGCTATCAAATTTAATGGTTTCTTTTCCATTCGAAACGATCGCACCGTCTTTACCTAATGTCATGATCACAAGCTTCGCCCCAAGGTTTAAAAACTTCTCCATTTGATTTTCAGGTGTGTCTTTCCCAAACAATCTTTCGGCATCATCCTCTGAGGGCTTGATAATATCCACCATTCCAATGATGGATTTAACATAATCCACTCCATCTTCACCCTTTTGCCAAATCATCGGATGGAAGTTTGGATCAAAACATACCAAAATATCATTCTTTCTTGCCTCTTCTATCACTTTTTCAATCGTATAACGAATCGGGATCATAGAGATTGGCCAGCAGGAAAAGTGAACGATACTTGAATTAAGTAAGGTTTCTTCAACCGCTGAAGTATATGCCAATTGAGAATCAGCCCCCCTATAAAAAATAGGAATCGGTGTGGATTGACTCTTTGTTACGACTACCATACTGGTAGAATCATCCACTCGCTGAACACAGGACGTATCAATACCCGCATTACGCAAATGATTGATTAAAAATGTTCCTAATCCATCTTCTCCTACAGTTGCTGCAACTTGAGAATGAATTCCTAATTTCTTTACGTTCATCGCAATATTGGAAGGAGATCCCCCGAAAAACTTTTGATACGTATGACATTCAAAATTATCTTCATAATCTGCGGATATCATATCGATAAGAAGTTCTCCTATCGTTAAGAGATCATTGCTTTTGTTTTGAAATTCTATTTTTTCATCAAAATTCAGCATCTGATTCAGCTCCTTGTTAATAAAAAAAGCTCCTAACAACGGAGCTATATTTTTATTTAATCGATCCTTGCATTACACCGTTAATAATGGATTTTTGACCAATCATGTACATAATAAGGATAGGAATAACAGTCAAGAGGATAGCTGGAATCAGCAGTTCCCAGTTGTTCATATAGGTACCGTTGAAGACCTTCATCTTAACCGGCATAGTATAGACACTTTCGTCATTTAAGACCAACGAAGGAAGCAAGTAGTCATTCCAAATCCATAAAACATTTAGAATGGCAATGGTTACTGTAATTGGTTTCAGCATAGGAAAGACAATTAAGAAAAATGTTTGTATCGTATTGCAGCCATCAATTCTAGCCGCCTCTTCAATCTCAAATGGGACTGATTTGATAAATCCATGAAACATGAAGATAGAAAGTGCGCTTCCAAAACCAATATAAAAGAAGATCAATAAAGGAATCGGGATCGAATCAATCAAATGAAGCTGTCCACCATAAATGTAAATAAGGGGAATCATCAAAGATTGAAAAGGTATGACCATGGAAGCAACTAAAATAGTAAAAAATATTTTATTGTATTTAGTTGGCTTTCTAACCAAGTGGTAAGCTGCCATTGCAGAGAAAATGACAATTAATAATGTACTTATGATGGTAATAAGAAACGAGTTTTTAAACGTGACCAAAAAATCCATCTTATTAACAACGTCAGCAAAGTGTGAAAAATTCCAATGATGAGGCAGTGAAAAGGGACTTGTTAAAATTTCCCCATTACTTTTGAATGAATTGATAATGAGTAGAACAAAGGGAAAAACAAAACAAACAAAGGCAATGATAGAAATCAAATAAACGAAGGTGGAAGTCGTCAATCTTTTTGCACTCATTATGCCTCAACCTCCAATTTCTTACTTGAATAAACCTGAATTCCCGTGACAATAGCTACAATGACAAATAGAAGGATCGCCTCTGCCTGCCCCGTTCCGTAGTTTGCTTCCACAAAGGCTTTATTCACTACATGCATGGAAACCATCTGGGTGCTATTGTAAGGTCCTCCATTTGTTAGTGAGAAATTCAAATCATAAACCATAAATGCATTTTTCAAGGACAAGAAGATGGTTACCACAAAAGAAGGTACCATTAACGGAAGGGTAACATTGATGAGTCTGCGAATAGGACCTGCTCCGTCAATTTTTGCCGCTTCAATAAGTTCCTTTGGAATACTGATTAATCCCGCAATGAAAATAATCATCATATAGCCGGATGTTTGCCAGATTGTAACCAAAACAAGCGACCAAAAAGCCAGATGCGGATCGCCCAACCAGCCGAGCTTAAGCCAAGATATCCCTAACTTCGCCCCAATTGCAGGCATCGATTGTACGAAAACAAACTGCCAGATATATCCGAGAACCAACCCGCCAATCAAATTTGGCGTGAAATAGGCTGTTCTCATCGAGTTTTGTATCTTCATTCCTGATGTCACCAAGTAGGCCAATCCAAATCCAACAAGATTTACCAAAAGGACCGTGGCTGCTACAAACTTAAGCGTTAGCCAAAGTGAACTCCAAAATTGGACATCCTTGACGGCATTCAAGTAATTCAATAATCCCGAAAACACCATCGGATCAGCTGGAGTATCCATTTTATTAAGTGTTAGATAAATCCCGTATATAAATGGTATCAAAACCGTAATGGCAAAAAATAAGGTGGTTGGTCCCAAAAATAATATCGAATTACCCAAATTGGCAAGATTTTTTTTTCGATGCTTCAAGCCAACTTTACTGAATTTAGGATCATAATTGATTCCTTCAATCTTTTTAACAATCATTTGTTTCACTTCCTCTCTTAAAGTAAAAACAAATGGGCGAGATATCTAAACTCGCCCACATCTGGGGTTTTTCAATTGTTAGCTTAATTATTACTCTTGATGGCTAGTGTAGTAAGATTCAAAGGCTTTGGCTAAGTCTGCTTTTGTTTCTTGTTTTGCAATATACTTTTGAACTTCAGGTCCAAGGATTGTAGTCCAATCTCCCGTATTGATATAGTTGGTGCTAAACGGTATTGTCTTTCCATTTGCAATGGCGTTGCTGATTGCGACACCTAATGGATTCGTTACTTTGTTTGGATTATTTTTGAAAGCTGAAATAATTTGTGCTTTATTTACTAGGAAGTCTTGTCCTGCCTTATCATTCACAAGCCAATTTAGGAACTTTTCAGCTGCATCTTGCTGTGCTTTAGAAGCCTTTTTATTGATAACCATTACTTGTGTAGGGCCGACTGCAATTTTATTGTTAAGTGGATTATTTGGATTGTTGTCCACTGGAACTGGCATAAATCCAAAGTTGGCACCAGCAAGTGCGTGCAGGGAATCAAAAGCCCAGTCACCATTGAAAAGGATTGCTGAATCCCCTTTACCAACCGCTACGTGTGCAGCATCATAGTATTGGCCAAGCGGGCGTTCGCCGAACTTGTTATAATCTTTTGAAGCTAAAATATCCATCGTGTTATAATAGCCATTCCAATCTGCATTTTTGGTAAGGTCCAGTTTGCCTGCTTTCAACTTATCCAAAATGGAATTAGGATCATTTTCCTGATTCAAAAATAGTGAGCTGTAGTGATTGGCGACAGACCAGGCTTCCGTTTGATAGGCAACAGGATATTGAGTGCCAGATGCCTTAATCTTGTCAAGAAGGCCCTTTAATTTATCTTGTGTGTTGATGGAGAATGGGTCAAAATTCCCCCCTACTGCTTTCTCTACTACTTTTTGGTTGTAAACTAATCCCATTCCTTCTATTGCAAATGGGAAACCAACGACTTGACCGTTTGAGTTTTTGAGTGCATCTGTTGTCTCAGCGTTCCATTTCTCGTTTGAAAGATCTATTCCAACATTTTTGTATTTATGCAGGGCATCATACGGCGAAAACATTGCCATTGTAACTGTTTTCCCTGAGGCTGTAAGTTTATCAAAAACATTTAATGTATCCCCTACCGCTATTGAATCGACTTCAACGTGAATTTTTGGATTCGCTTTCATAAAGTCCTTCGCTGCTTGTTTAAATTGAGCGTCAATTTCACCTTTTCCGTTTGTAATGATGATATTTACTGGTGAATTGGAGTTCGAAGCCGTACTCGATGCGTTTCCACTACATGCTGCAAGCGATAGTGTTAAAGCGGCAGCAGTACCAACCAATGTTGATTTTTTCAGTAAACCTTTGAAATTTACCATTTAATCATCTCCCCCTTTTTACAAGAAGTCCGCACCTTCGATTTTACTCATTTGCTTTAGGTCTTCCTTCTATATCTTAAATTTTAGTGATTTGAACGAAATATGAAACGGCTTACATTGACCAATAGGGTGGAAAATATTGAACTCTATAATTTGACTTCTCAAAACAAAAATCGAGTTATGCTACAATAAAGAAACATCGATTGGAGTTTATTTAAAAGGAGGAAGTTAGTTTTTTGGGTAAATGGACCAACTAACTTAGAACATATGGGAATGGGATGGAGTATTCGTAAAAAGCTCATTATTTTATTACTAGCCGCAACTGTGCTCCCATTTGGCAGCTCAATTGCGATTACCTATTATCAAACCACAAAGTCGCTCAATAATCGCTTTGTATCCACCAATCACGATTTGATTGAAAAAGGAGAGGACGAACTATCCGTGTATCTAAACGATGTGGCGCAAATGTCATCGGTTCTCTACCGGTATACTCCATTTATGGATGTCTTGAGGGATGGAATATCCGAAGACTTAAATACGAATCAGGAGGAAGTGCGTCAAGCGCTTGCCTATTTATTTAATACACGCCCCGAAATTGAACAAATGCACCTTTACATTCATAACGGAAAAGATTCATATACCATCTACCACTCCACCATTAGCGGGAGAGGAAAGTATGGAAACATCTTTTCACAGCCCTACTATGCGAAATTAATGAAGTCAAGCAACTTTTCGATTATTGAATCACCACATGAAATCTATAGTTATAACAATTTATCATTCATTCCCAATTCCGAAAAAAAGAAGGTATTAAGCTTCCATAATATACTGAGGGATATCCCATCAGACAAGTTATTAGGTTTTCTCTCAATCGATATTAATCTCTCCAAAATAAGTGCGATTGCCGATCGTTTATATACAAAAGGAGAAGAAGATCTTTATATAATGGATAAAAGTGGAACGGTTGTCTATTCTTCCGATGCGGAGGCAATTGGGAAAAAAAATAGCGAAACGTGGTTTGCCCGAGTAAAGCAGGAACCGCTGACGTCGAAAAGTCTGGTTTGGAAGGATCCGCATTTCAACGGTGTTATTGTGTATGATAAGTTTTCTGCTCCCTATAAGGGATGGTATATTGTGAAACGAATTCCCTATAATGTCCTTTATCAAGGAGCAAGAGAAACGGCGCTAATGAACATTGTAATCGGCATTATCACCCTGATTATTGTCTTATTCACTACACTGGCTGTTTCGGTCAAGATTACTGCTCCGATAAAGGTATTAAACGCCAATATGAAAAGAGTGGAAAAAGGAGAATTTGAAGCTGATTTTGATTCGTTGGGAAACGATGAAATTGGTCTGCTAGGGAAAACCTTTAAGTCGATGATTGCCAGAATCAACGAACTGATTCAGCGGGAGTATGTACTGGATATTGAAAATAAAGCATCTCAGCTTAAAGTCCTGCACTCGCAAATTAATCCGCATTTTTTATATAATGCCCTTCAATCGATTGGGACGCTGGCCCTCAAATCCAATGCTGTCCAGGTCTATTCTTTACTGACGTCTTTATCCGTTATGATGAGATATAGTATGAACATGAAGGAAGATATTGTCCCTTTTATGTCAGAGGTCAAGCATGTAAAATCCTATTTATTATTACAAAAACAGCGCTTCGACGAACAATTTGAGTTTGAACTCAATATTGACAAAGAAGTGGAGAAAATTCTAGTACCCAAAATGATCTTGCAGCCGATTGTGGAAAATTGCTTTAAACATGGACTAGACCAGCAGGTTGAGAAAGCAGTGGTTAAGCTTGAGGCCCGGCTTATAAATGACGATATTTTTTGTATCCGTGTATTGGATAATGGAACGGGTGCGAGCGTTGAAAAGCTAGAGCAAATCCGCAGGCAATTATCTCTTAACGGCAGCGATGAAAATAGGCAGGGACAGACAATCGGCTTAAAAAATATTTATGACCGCTTGCAAATTTATTATCATCATGAGGCAAAAATGTCTGTTCAAAGTGTTGAAGGCATGGGCTTTACAGTGAACATCGAAATTCCGAAGGTTATGGATATAGAGGTGGGGCATTCATGAAGGTATTAATTGTTGATGATGAAAAGCATGTTCGCGAGGGAATTAAGCTTCTTGGGGAATGGGAACAGAATGGGATAACAGAAATTTATGAGGCAGGCAACGGTGAAGAGGCAATCGCACTTATTCACACATATAAGCCGGAAATAATTTTCTCCGATATGAAAATGCCAAAAATAGATGGAACTCAATTGTTAGAGTGGATAAAAGAAAATCAGCCGAAAACAAAGACCATTGTTGTCACGGGTTATGATGATTACCATTATATGCGCAAGGCCATTCATTCCGGCAGTTTAGACTACTTATTAAAGCCCATTGATCCGGAAATTCTCAATCAAACGCTAGAAGAGGCGGTTAATGAATGGAAGAAGGAAGAAGCTGACAGGAAGCAGAAAGAAAGCAGTGCGCAAATCATCAATGAAATGAAGCCTGTTTATCGGGATCGACAGCTTACCCAGCTTTTAAACGGCGATATGATGAGGATGGATGTGTATGAAGAATTAGGGCTTTTTAAATCGGGGAACTATCTGACGGCACTTGTCAGGGTTAGCGGTAACATCCTTGGAGAATTTTCGGACAACATGGATTTGGAATACTTCACCATTTTAAATATCATCAATGAAGTCATCATGGAAAAAGAATGCGGTATCGCCTTTCGCAACACATCCACAAGTGGTGAAATTGTTATTATTTTTTGGAGTGAGTTCACCCAAATCGAAAAAATTTCGATGCAAATCTACCAAACTATAAAGAAAGTGTTGAATGTGTCCTGTCCCATTGCAATCGGAATCATGGTAGATGATATCTCCAAATTAAAGGAGTCCTATCTACATGCCATTTCGGTTCAGACTAATACGAAAATTATTTATGAAATCGAAAAATATTTACAGGCAAACTTCGACCGTGATGTAAAGCTGCAGGAAATTTCAGAGCATTTTTATCTCAGCAGAGAATATATCTCAAGGAAATTCAAACAGGAATTTAATGTCAATATATCTGACTATCTTGTTAATTACCGCATCGAGAAAGCAAAAGCTTTACTAAAAAACAGCCAGCTAAAAATTTATGAAGTTGCAAACCTAATTGGCTATCAGGATGACAAATATTTTCGCAAAGTATTTAAAAAGGTGGAGGGTATTACCCCAAATGAATACCGTGCACTACATGCATGAGCAGAGAGGGAAAACAAAATGCCGATTAAAAAATATTCATTCATTGCCGGTCTATTATCCCTAACACTTCTTTTAGCAGCTGCTTGTTCGAACGACAGTAACTCCGGAACATCGAAAAGCATTGAAAGTAACAATGGTAAAGTAGTGCTCAACATCTTGCAAGGAAAATTGGAGATTGCCGATCAACTAAAGGCATTAACGGACCAATATACCAAAGAGCATCCAAGCATTACCTTTAATATTGAAACAGTAGGCTTTGGTGCAGACAATTTGGGAGCATTAAAAGCGAAAATTGCTTCAGGAAAAGCGCCCGACTTGTTTACCAGCGAAGGATATCAAAATGCCATTACATGGAAAGATGATTTGGAGGATTTATCGGATCAGCCTTGGGTAAAGGATGCCTATCCAAATGCATTAAAGCCTATGACCATAGACGGCAAAATATATGGTCAGCCTGTTAATTTGGAAGGCTATGGCTTTGCCTACAATAAAATACTATTTAAAAATGCTGGTATTAAAGTACTTCCTAGAACCTTTAGCGAGCTTGAGGCTGCAGCGAAAAAGCTTCAAGGGGCGGGAATCACTCCATTCTCAGTGGGTTATGCAGAGTGGTGGGTATTAGCTAACCATGGTCTTAATGTTCCGTTTGCATACGAACAAGCGGATAACCCAAACTTCATCACAGGGCTAAATACTGGTTCAGCAAAAATAGCAGGAAACAAATACTTTAATGACTACTTAAAATTAGTAGACTTAACAGTAAAATATGGCAATAAAAACCCATTAACAACAGACTACAATACAGAAGTTACCCAATTTGCCCACGGTCAAACGGCCATGATTCAGCAAGGGAACTGGATTCAGCCAATGCTTGATAAATTAAGTCCAAATATGAATGTTGGATTTATCCCAATGCCGCTTACGGATAATCCGGCTCAAGCCGATAAATTAATGGTGGATGTCCCAAGTAGCTGGGTGATCTATAGAAAAGCACCTGAGGCCAATAAAAAGGCTGCAAAAGCCTTCTTAAATTGGATGGTTTCATCCCAAGAAGGACAAACAGCATTAGTAAAAAGCTTTAAATACATCCCCGCCTTTAAATCCATTAAGGCAAATGCAAAAGAAATTGGATTTTTAGGTGCTGATCTCCAGAAATATTCACAGGAAGGCAAAACCTATTCATGGCAATTCATGAAATATCCTATTGGGGCTAGCCTAGAATTCGGCGCAATTCTCCAGGCGTATATCGGCGAAAAAAAATCTAAAGATGCCACCGAGAAAGCGCTTGATGCCACTTGGGCTAAATTAAAAAAGGAATGAAATAGATGGAAAAGAGGCTGCCTTAAGGCAGCCTCTTTCTTTACGAATTGATTGGACCATTGGAAGCTCCCTTTGCCATGAGCATTTCCATCTGCTTTGGAAATCTTTTTATCGCTAAATCAAATACCTTGCCAATCATCTCAATCCAAACTTTCAATAATGGTCGCGTTTGCTATCCCTCTACATTTCAGTTTGGCCGATTTCTTCGCCGGTTCGGGCACGTAGGGTTCTTCTACGTTACCGGTTGACACAGTTCTTCGCTGGTTCGGGCACGTAGAACTCTTCTACGTGACCGTTCGATCAAGTTCTTCGCCGGTTCGGGCACGTTGGGCTCTTCTACGTGACCGTTCACCCCAGTTCTTCGCCGGTTCGGGCACGTTGGACTCCTCTACGTGACCGTTCGACCCAGTTCTTCGCCAGTCCGGGCACGTAGGACTCTTCTACGTGACCGTTCGACTAAGTTCTTCGCCGGTTCGGGCACGTTGGGCTCTTCTACGTGACCGTTCGACCCAGTTCTTCACCAGTCCGGGCACGTAGGACTCCTCTACGTGACCGTTCGATCAAGTTCTTCGCCGGTTCGGGCACGTTGGACTCTTCTACACGACCGTTCAACCAAGTTCTCCGCCATCAGGGCACGCAGGGCTCTTCTTCGTGACCGTTTGACCCAATTCTTCGCCAGTCCGGTCACGTAGCGCTCTTCTTCGTGACCGTTCGACTAAGTTCTTCGCCGGTTCGGGCACGTAGGACTTTTCTACACGACCGTTCGACCCAGTTCTCCGCCAGCCCGGTCACGTAGGACTCCTCTACGTGACCGTTCGACCCAGTTCTTCGCCAGTACGGGCACGTAGGACTCCTCTACATGACCGTTCAACCGATTTCTTCTCCAGCCCGGCACGTAGGCTAAATTAATAAAGGATGAAAATGGCTGACATTTGTCAGCTCACAGTTATTACGAATTGGCAGGACCAGTGGAAGCTCCCTGTTCAAAGAGCTCTGCCAACTGCTTACGTAGTATAAATTTCTGGATTTTCCCACTCGCATTCCGCGGCAACGTTTCACAAAATACATACTTTCTTGGGCGTTTATAATTTGCCAGCTGATTGCTATTTTTACAAAAATCATCAAGCTCCACTTCAGTAATCTTGGAATCCTTTTTTACGACAAAAGCGGTAACGGTCTCACCCCACCGATCATCCGGCTGGCCGACAACAGCCACATCGAGAACCGCCGGATGAGCATGCAATAAATCTTCTATTTCTCGAGGATAAATGTTTTCCCCGCCGCTAATGATCATATCGTCCACCCGGTCATTCACATATAGAAAACCTTCATGATCCAAATAGCCAATATCGCCTGAATGATACCAGCCTTTATACATCGCCTTTTCTGTTGCTTCCTCACGGCCAAAATAACCAATCATCATGCAGGGTCCCTGCACAATAATTTCGCCAGTTTCACCTGCCGGAACCACATCATCAGGTTCTGATGGTCCATCCTCTCTTGTTCGCACAACACGGACATCATGATTTAAACAGGCCTGACCAGCAGAGCCGACTTTTCTTAATTGATCCGCTTCGGACATGAAAGTAATCGCCGGTCCCATCTCAGTCATCCCGTAGGCTTGAACAAGAAAAATCCCTAAGCGGTCGTGACAAGCATGGACAAGAGAAGGGGCCATTGGGGCTGCACCGTATAAACCCAGTTTCATGCTATCCAGATTATACTGGCTGATGTCCTCTTGAAGCAGCATATTCCACATTGTCGGGGCAGCAAAGAATTTCGTTATCTTTTCTCCTTCAATCAATTCAAGCACCTTCTTCGGATGGAATTGATGAAGAATCACGTTTTTTGCGCCAATATGGACCCTTGGCAGAAAAGCACAGTGAAGCTCGGCACAATGAAACATCGGTGCTGTAACAAGTCCAACATCCGCTGCCTCAAGCTTTGTCGCCGCATTTATCATTAAACTTTGCTCTACCATATTACGGTGCGAATGCATCACACCTTTTGGTCTTCCTGTTGTCCCGCTCGTATACATGATCGCATAAAGATCATTTTCAACTACTTCTTCCTGAACATTTTCAGTTGAAGAAGCAGCCAGCTTTTCATGATAATTGGCAGCATATTGAGGCGTTTCTTTATCGATAAACCAAAAGGAAATGGTAGCGAAACGATTCTGGATGGCTGAAACCACCGGCTCTAATACTTTTTCAAAAAGCACAACCTTTGGTGATGCATCAGATAAGATATAAGCGACTTCCTCCGCCATCAGCCGAAAATTGATTGGATTGAAGACAGCCCCGATTTTGGTACAGGCAAAAAAAGCGGTCCCGAGTTCTTCCGTATTGAACAGGAAAGTCGAAACGCGGTCACCTTTCTTAATCCCTTCTTTCAAGAGTGCATTTGCAAGGCGGTTCACCTGCTCACTCCATTCCTGATAAGTAAAACGGACATTTTTTCTCACGTCAAAAATGGCTTCCTTCTTTGGAAATCTTTTTACCGTTAAATCAAATACCTTGCCGATCGTCGTCCCCATCCAATCTCCTCCTTCATTATGAATCCAACTTTTCAATAATGGTTGCGTTTGCCATCCCATGACCTTCACACATGGTCTGAAGACCGTACCTGCCGCCAGTGCGCTCCAGCTCGTGCATCATAGTTACCATTAAACGGGCACCGCTGCCGCCAAGCGGATGGCCGAGGGCAATCGCCCCGCCATTTGGATTAAGCTTGGCCGGGTCGGCACCGGTTTCTCGCAGCCATGCCAGCGGTACCGGTGCAAAGGCTTCGTTCACTTCAAAAACATCAATATCATCAATGGTTAACCCTGATTTTTCTAATGCCTTTTGGGTGGCCGGAATAGGTCCTGTCAGCATTAAAGTAGGGTCTGAACCAACTACGACGCGGGTATGAACCCTAAAGCGCGGTTTCAGCCCTAACTCCTCCGCCCTTGAACGTGACATAAGTAAAACGGCTGCCGCCCCGTCACTGATTTGACTCGAATTCCCAGCATGAATAACTCCATTTTCCTGGAAAGAAGCCTTTAATCCGGCAAGGGCCTCCAAAGATGTTCCTCGTCGTGGACCTTGATCCTCTTTTATGAAAACCGTGTTCCCGTCAGGCAAGGTCACCTCCAGCGGGAAGATTTCTCTAACAAAATAACCTTTTGCCTGGGCTGTTAATGCCTTTTGATGGCTTTCTAGCGAGAACTGATCAAGCTCTGTTCGGGTAAATCCATATTTTGCAGCAATTCTTTCTGCAGAGAGTCCTTGGTGAATGATTTCAAAGCGTTTACTTAAATGATTGCTAAAAGGCGAGCCTGCCCCTTGATAATTCGACCCCATTGGGACCCGTGACATGCTTTCCACTCCACCTGCGATGACAACATCCATATCCCCGGAAAGGATCGCTTGTGCCGCAAAATGCACGGCCTGCTGACTTGAACCGCATTGCCGGTCGATGGTGGTGCCTGGCACCTCAATGGGAAAGCCGGCAATTAGGGCGGCCACTCTGGCGATATCCCCCGCCTGCTCACTTACTTGGGTGACACAGCCTAAAATGACATCATCAATGACCTTCGCTTCAATTCCGGCTCGATTCACCAGCTCTTTTAATGTAAGAGCGGCCAGGTCATTGGCATGAATATCCTTTAATACCCCGTTTCTTCTGCCAACAGGCGTACGAACTCCTTCGATAATCACTACCTCTCGCATTCAAATCATCCTTTCTATAATCCTAATTTTTTTGCGATGATTGTTTTCATAATCTCATTTGTACCTGCGTAAATACTGGCAACGGGAATATCGCGGAACCTTCTGGCAATCTCGTATTCTTCCATATAGCCATAACCGCCGTGAAACTGCATACAATCAGCAGCAATCCTTTTGGCATTTTCTGTGAGTTTCCATTTTGCCATTGATACCTTGGTGACCACATTTTGGCCTTCCATATGCTCGGCGATTAATTGATCTAAAAAGGCTCTGCCCATTTCAATATCGGCCGACATTTCGGCCATTTTAAACTGGGTGTTTTGGAACTGCCCAATTGGTTTGCCGAAGGCGTCGCGACTTTTCACATAATCGAGCGTCAGCTTGAACATCACCTCTGCTGCGATCTGCGCACCTATCGCTACGATAAGCCGTTCCTGCTGAAGTTTTTCCATTAAATATAGAAATCCCTTCCCCTCTTCCCCAAGGAGGTTAGCCTTCGGGACCATGCAATCCTCAAAAATAAGCTCAGCTGTATCCTGACAGTGCAAACCGACTTTATTCAGCTTTCTCCCTCTTGTAAAACCTGGAGCATCCCTTTCGACAACAAGCAGACTTACGCCCTTATGCTTTGGCACTGCCTGCGGGTCCGTTTTACAGACCACAATGACAAGGTCCGCCTGAATTCCATTCGTAATAAACGTCTTTTGTCCGTTTATCATATAGTGATCGTCTTGGAGCTTTGCCGTTGTTTTAATATTGGCAAGGTCTGAGCCTGCGCCCGGCTCTGTCATCGCGATGGCCGTGATAATTTCTCCCGTGACACATCGGGGAAGCCAGCGCTGTTTTTGTTCCTCCGTCCCAAATGAAGTCAGATAAGGAACTACAATATCATTGTGAAGACCAATCCCAATTAAACCCGTACCTACCCGCTCCAACTCCTCATTGATTACGACAGAAAATCCAAAATCGACCTCACTTCCACCATATTTCTCATCTATATCAGGACAGAGAAAACCCTGCTCCCCCATCTTCCTCCAAAAAGAGCGGGGAATCATACGGTCCACTTCCCACTGTTCATAAAAGGGATAGGCTTCTTTATCCAAAAACCTTCGCAAGGACTTACGAAAAATATTATGTTCTCCCGTTAAATAAGGATGCTTCATGCTGCTCGCTCCTTTTAAGTTTTGTAATCGCTTATTACCTCTATCATATTGATAATTTTGAATTTTTAATCCAATCGTTACAAATTCCTTCGCTGCTAGTCCTTTTTATAGGCCATTTTGCATAAATTGTAGAATCATAAATGTTGAATATTCGGAAAAGAGAAAATTATAATAGATTTTGATAGTAAAATATACATAGTAGGAGGGAATATTTTTGAAGCTTAAAAGATTGTCGATTTTATTTGTACTTATGCTAGCCATGAATACCTTCTTTTCATCTTTTACATTTGCAGATGCTCCAACCAAGAAAAGCCTTGTCGCATTAGGGGATTCTATTACCCATGGCTGGAATCTCGGGGATGACCATAGTTTCAATCAACCCATAAATGAGCAGGCCTTTCCTTATTTGATTCAAAATACGAAGTACACCGTATCCAAAAACATCAGCGGTGGGGGTTGGAAAACAACCGATTTATTAACTGCAATGAGTACACCTGAGAATATTGAATCTATTAAAAATGCAGATTTGATTACTTTAGACATTGGAAATAATGATTTATTACAGGTTCCAGAAGTGGGACAAATTCTGGCAGGGCTTAAAGCGAACCCGCCAGTGCCGCCAACTCAAGAGCAAATCGCGGCAGCAACAAAAGCATTAACCGATGTGATTACAAACCAATTACCTCAAAATCTAACAGCGTTAATCGGCTTTATAAAAGCTCAAAACCCGGATGCGCCCATTATTTTTTACAACCTGTATAACCCCTTTGGTGTAAATGCCGGTCCGCTGCATGATCTTGGCCAAACCGTAATCCCGGCAGCCAATAAAGTCATCGCTGGAGTTTCCGCTGCCTCAGGCAGTTTTACAGCAGATGCCTTTACAGCTTTTGATGGACACCAATCAGACTATGTACTTCCTGGAGATATTCATCCTACTATTCTTGGACACCAAGTACTTGCCGGTTTAGCCAATGATATTTTAACAACGCTTGGATTTGACATCACCTTAACACCTTCAACAACAGAAGCAACTACGGGCCCTGTAACCATTAATGTTTCCACGGATGCAAAAGAAGTGGTTCAAATGAAATGGCTGGAAGGTGAAAAAACCGCTGCCGACTTTGAGAATGGTGCCGGGACAGATATTACCGATAATAAGTTTGATGTAACGAAAAATGGTAAATATACCGTTTATGTCATGGACCGTAACGAACATGTAAATGTACAGGTGCTTGATATTACCAATATCACAACGCCTGAACCAAAAGATTTCACGATTGACTTAACGCCGTCCACAACGGACCCGACACCAGGCCCTGTAACGATCACGGTATCTACAACAGCTGAAAAAGTAGTTGAGATGAAGTGGCTGGAAGGCGAAAAAACCGTTGCTGACTTTGCCAATGCGGGAACCGACCTTAAGGATCATAAATTTGACGTAACGAAAAATGATAAGTACACCGTTTATGTCAAAGACGGCAATGGTCTAGAAAAAGTAAAGGTAATTGATATCAGCAATATAACAGCTGATGATTCAGGAAATGGCGGTAGCGATAATCAAGGGGATAATGGGAATGGAAATGGGACTCCGACTCCGACCGATACTCATACACCTCAAACCGATACAGGAAATAGTTTACCGGAAACCGCTACTCCTATTTACAATTATCTCGCTATTGGACTAGCCTTCATTTTGGCAGGATTAATTTCGATGAAAGTACAGCAAAATCGCAGACGACGAGAGAATCTGTAGATAAATGAAAAGGGTCTGACCCCCATGATTAACACTCAATATATAGCGCTTTAACGATTATTTAGCTATACATTGACGTTGTGGGGTCTGACCCTTTTGTTTTCGGAAAGCCTCTTTTTTCACATTTTAGGATAATTTCGTTATGATTAATGGATCAAGTTTACACGGAGGGTTACGATGCAAAAAAGGAAAATGGTTATTACTCACACTATCGATCCACTTCATTACGCGCAAATCCAAGCAATCATTCCTGACTGGGAGTTAATCGTTGGAAAAGAACAAACGGTCTGGCAGGACCATCTGATCGATGCCGAAATCATTGCCGGATGGAAAAAAGGGATGGCCGCTGCTTGCCTTGCACCTGATTCCAAGCTTAAATGGCTGCAATCCTGGAGTGCCGGAGTCGATTCGATGCCGCTCGAGTTGCTGGAATCAAAGAGCATTTTTTTAACCAGTGCCAACGGGGTTCATGCTTATCCTATTTCTGAAACGATTTTTGCGTTCATGCTTGGGATGACGAGAAAGCTTCACACGTATGTTAAAAATCAGCAAACCAAGACATGGCACCATGCAAATATGGGAATGGAAATGCACGAAAAAACAATTGGTATTATCGGGGTTGGCGCCATCGGAAAAGAAACAGCCAAAATTGCAAAAGCCTTTGGCATGCATGTCATCGGGGTTCGCCAATCGGGTAAACCAGAGGAATATGTGGATGAAATGTATACAACCACTCACTTGAACCTAGTGCTCCCCAACTGTGATTATGTTGTCGTCACATTGCCGCATACAAAGGAAACGCATCAACTATTTGGAGAAAAGCAGTTTCAACAAATGAAGCCTTCTGCCTTTTTCATAAATATTGGTCGCGGAGAAATTGTCGTGGAACGGGACTTGGTGCAAGCCTTAAACGAAGGGGCCATTGCCGGCGCAGGGCTTGATGTATTTGAAACCGAGCCGTTAAATGCCGATAGCCCATTATGGGAAATGGAAAATGTCATCATTACACCCCACACATCCGGTTCAACCGTAAATTATAATAAACGGGTAATTGAAAACATCCTCATCCCGAATCTAAAACAATATATCTCTGAGGAAACACCTTCTATTAACCTTGTTGATTATGTGAAGGGATACTAATACCACAAGAAAAGGAAGATGCGATTCGCACCTTCCTTTTTGCATCGACTAGTAAATGGTCTGCAGCCCTTTTCCCGCAATGGTCATCCATTCAAACTGGCGAAGTCTTACTTCAAATAGCCTTAATGGATCACGGAACATTTCCGGGTTGGTATTCATCTTTTGGAGCAGTTCCCGGTTGTTCTGCACATCCGCCTTCGCTTCTTCAATCGCTTTATTTAACAAAGCAGCTGGGTTTCTAAAGAATAAGGTAATATCACGCTCTAACGATTTTTCAAAAAGCTCAAACTGCTGGAAAAATTGCCTTGATACCAGCTCTACTGTCTCGGCATAGTTTTCATTTTCAACAAATGCTTTGTATTTATTATAGACTAGTGCCTTATTATGCGATAAAGCTCCCAACAATTTACCCGCACTTTTTAATAGAAATTGTGAGGCGGTTCGACGCAGCAAAATCTTCACTTCCTCTAAGTGGAAAGCGGTGGTCATACGGTCGGTATCCCGCTGCCAATCTTCCAGAACCTTAAAATCACAATCGAGCTTGATTCGCTCTTCGCCGAATAGGATGTTAAAGCCTTCGCTCATATCATCCAAAAAGCCTTGACTCTGCTCAAACTCTTCTTTCGCCTTGCCAATCCATCCCTGTAACAGTGAATAATATTTAAGCAGCACCGCTCGATTAAAATAATCTTGAATTCTTTTATTCATTTCTTTATTCAACTCGATATGAATATTGCTAAAGTTACTATCTTCACGGATTAACGTTGAACAATCCCGGAGCATCTTCGGAACAGTCTCGGAAATATCCTTCTGAATCTCTTCTTTAATGGAACGGTAAGACCTTGAAATCACCGTTGTTTTTTGCGACTCTGCATCGTTTAGCTGGTTTAAGGCTCCTGTTAATTTCGCCGCCATATCTTCATTCCAACGAATCGATTCCATTAACTGATTTTCCACATCAATTCGTTTTTGCAACAGCTTCGTAATCGTCGAGCGAATGAAAAATAACAACTTCGCCAATCGTTTATCTTTTAAGTTTCGAACATTTTTGATGGAATGAATATATCCTTTTAATTCACTGAGCTTTGAATTTTTCGCTGAATAGGCAAACACCTTCGACTCCGGCAAATAAAGGCTGATCTCTGCCCGCGTCTCTTCAAATATGCGCAATGCCTCTTGCTCATTTGGAATGGTGTCCATTTTATTCAGTAGAAAATGAATTGGAATTTCCGGTGCCTGATCATGGATTTGCGAAAGAATGGCCCGTTCTTTATCTGTAAACGGTTCATTGGCATCCAAAACAAATAGCACTGTGTCAGCAGCATGTATTTGCTGCACCACTTCATATTGATTTCCATTTAGTCCTGGAGTATCCATAACCGCCAATTTCAACTCTTGTAAGAAAGAATTTGGCTCTCTAAACTCAAAGATTGATTCCAAAGCATTCCGCCGTCGATCAAGTTTTTCTTGCAACTCAGGAACGCCTGGAAGCAAGGTTGTTTCTTTATCGGTTACTTCACAAATGTCTAACATTAAAGAGTTTTTAAACTGAACCATCGAAGGAGTTGGACCATCCTGCAGTTCATCCCCCAGAATCGAGTTTACGATGGCCGATTTTCCAGAGCCGCTTAACCCTACAAATAACAAATGATAGGTATCAAAATCAGTTAATTGCTCGATCGTCCATTTTAAATGATTATTTGCCCCCATATCATGTGTTTGTGCCCACGCTAAGATCGAATCAAAAAGCTTCAAGCATTCTTCTAATTCATCGATATTATTTTCAATTTTACCGATAAGATTTTCCGCTTCACTCACGATTGACCCGCTGATACTTGCAGGAAAAAGCTCATTCCATGATAATACTGCCGCTGAAGATATGACAACATGATCTGAATCGGAAATTCGCAGCCAGTTTGTCAGCAAATCCGGAACGAGGTCCTGTAAATTTTTAATAAAAAATCTTCCATCAATTAGGCCAAAATAGTTTTCTTTATAGAGATGGGAGAGCGCTTGCCAGGAATCGCTCCGGCCAATCTCAAAATTAAATAGCAAATGATTCAATTCTTTTAACCAATGAAAATAGGATTCTTCATTTTGGTAGCTCTTCCAAAGTGAAACAATCAGCTTCTGGAAAAGCTCTTGGTCTAAATTAAAAAGCACCATAAGGGCCCTGGAAAAATAGGCTGGATGTAGTGATGATGTTAACCCTTGTTTCACATAAGAATTAACAACCTCAAACCATTTTCTTGATTCGGTACGAATCCCTTCATTTACAGCAAGTTCAATGGCATGCTCCCAATCCTGCTTCTCCTCAAAAAAGGATTTGGCAATTTCAGTTACATTTGCGTAATCAGGGTTAGACTGAATTGTTTTTTTAATAACTGCAACAGCGGAGTCAATCTTGCCCCGTTCAAGATAGAGCGAGAATAATTGTAGGGACACCTCTGTTTTTAAGGTCAGCTGATCCGTATTGATACTACAATAAATATCTTCCGCCGTGGATAATTCCCCAAGCTCATAATAGGCATCAGCAATATTTTTTTTCGCCCAAGGCTCCAATTCATTAAAGACATTTTCCCATTTAAAAATGGCAGCTTCATAATCTTTATGATGAAAATATACTTCTCCCTGAGCAAATCGTATATGAGATAAATCCGGTATTTCCTTTTGCAGCTCCTCATGAAACGCTTCGCCAAGTGCACTGACTGGCTCAACCATTTCATGTTCATTTATGAACATTTCATAATAAGCTTTTTGAATTAAATTCGTTTCTATCGACAACTGTATTCCCTCCAATTGAAGCACTCTATGTCATTCATATGGAAAAGAGGCATAATTATTCCTCATACTATTCGGACACGGGGTCATTTATAAGACCATATTATATTAATTTTATCAAATTTTTTTTTAAAAACGATGTCAGCAGTATTTCATTTTGGAGACAAAGGCTGGGGGTTGGGGTGATTCCGCGGGTTTTTGAGTTAATTCCGCGAGTTCTTACCAGAATTCCGCGGGCTTTGGTATTAATTCCGCGCACTTTGCCCACATTTCCGCGGGTTTTAGAATCAATTCCGCAAAAACAATGTATGACTTCCTTTTCTCCTCCCGCTCAAAGTATAATGAGGACAAATACCTTAAGGAGTTTGTACGGTGGAAAAAGAACAAGCTATTATTTTAAGCAAATGTTTAGAAAAATGGGATGGGGCCAAGTATGAAATAACCAAGCTTCAAACCGTTAACGGGACGTTGCCGAAGTTTCATCAATGGACAAATGGAAAGCCCGTTATAGAAGGCTATCAGGTGACCCGCCCGGAAACCGGGACCGCCTACTTCCTTCTCTTTATCGATTGGCATCGTAATGATAACTATTATTTAGTGATTTATGCCCATGACAAGTCCACGACCCTTGCGGAGATTCGACGAGTGGAGGAACTCGAAGGCGTTCCACAGATTGTATGGACATACAACCCTTTAAAACGAGATGGAAAAAACAATCAGCGAAAGGCCTATTTTAAACAAATGTTTGGGTCGACGACCGTCGAGATTAAGCTTCCATCATCAGGTGCAGAGGTCGGGGGCTTTTTCGATCAATTGTTTCAGCTTTGTCAGAATCGGAAAAAAGCCGACAGGATTGTGGATGTATTTGATTTCGAATTGTAAAAGGGAACGTTGATCCCCTATTGATAACAAAAAACCGAAATTCCGACAGATCCTTCTTGTCAGAATTTCGTTTTTTTTACAAGACCTTACTTAAAAACGATTTTGTCCGGTCTTCCTGTGGGCTTTCAAATAATTCATTTGGAATATTTTCTTCGACAATGAAGCCGCCATCCATGAAAATCACACGGTCGCCTACCTCGCGAGCAAAGCCCATTTCATGGGTGACAACCACCATGGTCGTCCCTTCTTTAGCCAATTGCTTCATTACCTCTAAAACCTCTCCAACCATTTCAGGGTCAAGTGCGTATGAATGTGCCGGAATTTATATCCAATCTTTTAATGCATTACTATTTTAATCCGCTAAATAAGCACTATTAATATAGTGTTTATTCCCCTTAATTTTTTACCAAAAAAAGGAATCCCCCCTGTCAGAGTGCTGGCGATTCGGAATATCAGCATGCATTATGCATCATTATTCATATCGGACTGATTCTAATGGTTCTGATCAGCTTGCTGCCAATTGGTTAATGCAGATCTGGGCCAGTGTTACACATGGTATGTGGTATGCACGTTCAGCCGCCTTCATGTCTCGGCCGATCGTTCATCTCTTTGTCTGGCTCAGAATTATCGGCGATACAATTTTTGCTATTGGGGCATTAGCACTCACTTGGTTTATCCTGGAGCTCAAAACCGGCTGGTCCCTTTCAAGCGACAGGCTGGATTACGTTGAAACAGGCAGTAAAAAGGTGTAGCTGACGAAATTGACTTCTTTCTTCATAAGGATGAGATGACAGCATTGTCATCTCATCTTTTTGTACTTCTCCCATACTGTTTAAAAATATCATGTTAATTTTCCTAACAGCTTTGCTGACAAATACTCAAAAAATAGATAAGTTTTACCATACAAACCAATGAAGGGAAGATTAAAAATGTACTGTTTGAATGATATTAAATTGGCCGAGAAAATTTTGCTCCTGGATCGAATGCGAGACCAATTATATGAAGACCTGATGAAATCAATGGGGTCAAGAGCGCATGAATTGTTAAGATCACTCCAAAATCAATGAGGGGGGCTAAAGTATGTCTAAGCAATTACGAAAAGGCATCGAAACACTCAAACAATATTACATTAAAAAGTTAGTGGAAGGAGGGATTTATAACGCTACCGACCATCAAATATACTCCATGACTCTTAGTGAACTTGAAAAAATCATGGCAAAAGAATTCCCACACAAAATTAAACCGTAACAGTACCCCGTTTGTTTCTATTTATAAAAATTTATAGCCAAAACCCACTACATGTGAGAAAATGTAACATAAAATGTAAAGTATTTTCAATTTTCAAATATGGTAGGGGGTGACGAAAGAAAAGTGAATAAGGATTTGTCTTATAAAGATAAAAAGGTTATTACCATTGGGGTCGTGAGGGATCTCACCGGACTATCAGAAAGGCAAATACGCTACTACGAAGAGAGAAAACTCATTTTTCCTGACAGATCCCCTGGCGGAAGCCGAAAATATTCCTTTAATGACGTCGAATTGCTGATGGATATCGCCAATAAAATTGAAGATGGCATTCAAACCCATGAAATCAGAAGAGAAATGCTCAGAGAACAAAAGAAGCAAAATCAAGAAGAGATTCGCCGGAAAATGATCCAAGGCCAGCTCAATGCCCAATTCGGCCTGCGGAAAGGCCAAACATAACAACCTCATAACCTACCTCCAACCGCTCTCCTATACGAGAGCGGTTTTTCATTCGGTTCAACTGTCCACCTCAGATGGACAAATTAGGCAAAATGTCCACGAAAGGTGCCTGTCACCGAATCGCAATATTCCATGTTAGATTACCTTACATACTTATAGAATCTTATTCTTTTTCGTGTGAAAATACAATTACACTGAATGTTAAGAAAATTAACAAACTAAATTTATGGGAGGAATTTTATTGGATACTTTGTTTTTAATGAATAGTCTTTGGGTTATGCTGGGGGCTGTGCTGGTGATTTTGATGATTGGGGGCTTTATCCTTTTGGAAACGGGCTCCACTCGAATGAAAAATGCAGGACACATCGCCGGAAAAACAATTCTAACCTTCAGCATTGGATCCATTCTTTTTTGGGCGGTGGGCTATGGGCTAATTTTTGGCAAAGGAAATCTTTTCATTGGTTTGACAGATTTCTTTTATTCCGGCTATGACATAAAAGGCTTGCCACTCTCCGGTGCGGTCTTCTTTATGTTTCAACTAGCCTTTGCGGGCATCTCTTTAACCATTGCCTTCGGGGGTTTTGCAGAACGTGCTAAATTGAGTGCCTATCTTGTATTTGCTGTATTTTTCTCAACCTTTGTTTATCCACTTATTGCTCACTGGATTTGGGGCGGCGGCTGGTTAGCCAAACTCGGCCAGCAGGATTTCGCCGGCTCGACTGTTGTGCACTTAACTGGTGCTATCGCTGCACTTGCTGCAACCATTCTATTAAAACCGCGAATCGGAAAATTCAACAAGGATGGTTCCGCAAACCATATTTTAGGACACAATCAAGTCTTTACAGCCTTAAGTGTGTTACTGCTCTGGGTTGGATGGTTCGGTTTTAATGCAGGCAGCACTCTTTCTGTCGACAAAGGATTCTTTGGATTTGTTGCCCTAAATACAAATTTGGCTGCGGCCGCCGGAACCGTTGCCGCGATGATTATCTCCTGGATGGTAATGGGAAAGGCAGATGTACCAATGATGTTAAACGGAGCATTGGCCGGATTGGTCGCGATTACCGCTTCCTGTGCTTTTGTCGATACATGGGCCGCGATTGTAATTGGATTTATCGCAGGAATTCTCGTCTTTTACAGCATTCGTTTCTTTGAAAATCGAAAAATTGACGATCCAATCGCCGCCCTTTCTGTCCATGGAACGGCCGGGGTTTGGGGAACGCTTTCTACAGGCTTTTTCGCAACAAAAGAGCTTGCAACAGTTGGGAAACCCGGTTTATTTTATGGAGGTGGATTGCATCAGCTAGGGGTCCAAGCGATAGGAATCGCAGCCAGTGCTCTTTTCGCTTTTATCGTGTCATATATTATTTTATCCATCATGAAAAAAGCAATGAATGGACTCCGTGTAACAGAGGAAGAGGAAATCATCGGATTGGATATAAGTGAACATGGCAGCTATGGCTACCCTGAGCAATTAAAAATAAAGCACGAAGTTAAGGCTCAATGATTAAATTAGCGGTATCCCCTAATTACCACAAATGGGGATTGCCGCCTTATTTTGTTTTTTCGCCAAGGAGGAAAAAACATGGAGTTTCAAAGCTATTCCAAGATCCGCGATTATCGCGCAGAACAGATAAACGCGACAGCCTACAACCATTTCCAATTAAACGAACTGCATGAAAAATGTATAAAATATGCATTAAGTTTATCGATGAAACAAATGGCTGCACTTTACGGCCCCCCTCCCTCCCCCTTTTCTTTTTTTGTTATGGGGAGTGCCGGACGCTTTGAACAATCCGTTTGGAGCGACCAAGATCACGGGATCATTTATGAAAGTCAAAGTACCATTGCAGAAGCCTATTTTTTAGCCCTTGGGGAGGAGATAGCTAAAGGGCTTGATGAAGCAGGCTACCCTTATTGTGATGGCGATGTCATGGCCAGCCATCGATTATGGTGCAAATCACTTCCTGAATGGAGGCACCAGCTGGAAAAATGGCTCAATGAGTCCTCTTGGGAGTCGATTCGCCATCTCTTAATTTTTATGGACGGACGATCTGTTTATGGAGAAAACAGTTATATAAATCTACTAAAAGACTTCGTCTATCAAACGATTCACGAAAAGCAGTTACTCGCAAATGTACTCGGCAATACATCGTTTCACAAAAAAGGAATCAGCGTATTGGGTCAAATTTTAACAGAAACACACGGACCTCATTCCGGCACATTTAAAATCAAGGAAATAGCCATCTTACCGTTCGTAAATACCGTACGGCTTTTAGCCTTAAAGGAAGGAATCATGGAATCCTCTACCCTTTCCAGGCTCGACCAGCTCAATAATTTACGATCTTCCATTCCTGAAATTCCGTTATATAAACAACTGTTCTTAAAGCTATTAAACTTTCGGCTTTTATGGGGGGACCATTCTGATTATGAATCAGAGCATTATTTACCGATCGACCGCCTATCAAAGGAACAAAGAGAAGAGCTGAAGGCCATCCTCAAACAAAGTGAAACCTTTCAAAAAACAGTTAAAAAGATAGTGGAAAAGGGTGATCCATTTGGCCAGAAATGAAATGATTCAATTTTTCAAGCAGATTTCCGAAAAACTCGGGTCGAATATTTATGCAGGTTTTAAAGGACAAACTACGCCGCAGAGCATTGCCTTTATCAGACAGCTGCAAAAGGAATTGAGAGAAAGCAACTGCCTGGATACTCCCCTTCATAAAGTAAAGGTCGTAGTTTTTGATATGGAAACGACCGGTTTTTTTCCGGAGAAAGGCGACCAAATGATCTCAATAGGCGCGGTAAAGATGATTGGCCATCGGATTCAAGAAGAGCAGACCTTTTACTCACTGGTAAAATCTGACCGCCCACTATCAGACGAGCTCACATCCTTAACCAATATTAATCAGGAACAATTACAATCAGCTCCGGAAGCGGCAGAAGTCCTCCTGCAATTTTTCAAGTTTGCGAGCGGCCATATTCTTGTTGCCCATCATTCAAAGCACGAGCAGTCATTTATGCAGAAGATGACCTGGGATCTGCTTCGGACAAGATTTGAACATCGAGTCATCGACACCTCCTTCCTCATCCGGCTTGTAACCCCCTCTCAATCATCCTTACCGCTTGATACGGTCTGTCAGGGGTGCAATATCGAAATTAAAAATCGCCACCACGCTCTTGGGGATGCCATTTTGACGGCATATGTCTGGGGTCACTATTTACAAATTGCCATGAATATGGGTTTTGCCACTCTTCGCGAAATCTATGAATATATCGCAAAATTATGATTGTGCAAAAGAGAATCTTTCATTTCTCCTATCTTTCAGAACAGCCTCTCTCTCCTCCTTTGTCACAATTGTGATTCTTTTAAAAAATTTTTTAAAAAAGTTTTCACTCCTCTTTTTCCTTCTGTACCAATAATGAAAACGCTACCATATTTTCAAACAAATTTGAATTATCAGATTTTTATATTGACCATGTTTTTGATTGGAGGTATGATTACTGTCAATAAAACTTATATATGAAATTGGATAAGTCAAACAGCCTTCATTCATCTCTTTGCCGGGATGGGGCAAGGCTATTCTTTTATAACAAACTTTTATTCAATTAATGCGGTTTATCACTAAAGAGGAGTGGGTTATGTTGGGAAGTCAATGGATTTTCCTTGGCGGTGAATTCGTCAAGAAAGAGGATGCAGTAGTTTCAGTTTATGATCACGGCTTTTTATATGGAGATGGAGTATTTGAAGGCATTCGCGTTTATAGCGGCAATGTTTTCAGACTCGATGCACACTTAAAGAGACTTTACGAATCGGCACACTCCATTATGCTGAAAATTCCTTATACACAGGAAGAACTGACAGGATTAATCGTCGAAACGATTCGAAAAAACCAGCTGGAAAGCGCCTATATCCGGGTCGTAGTATCACGGGGCAGGGGCAATCTTGGTCTCGACCCTTCTTCTTGTTCACAGCCGCGCGTGATTATAATTGCTGAGGAATTATCCATGTTCCCTAAGGAATTCTATCAACGCGGGATTAGAATTGCTTCAGTCGCAAGCAGAAGAAACCGCCCGGATGTGCTGAGTCCTCAAATTAAATCGCTAAACTATTTAAATAATATCCTTGTAAAGCTTGAAGCCAACCAAGCCGGTGTGGAAGAAGCCTTGATGCTGAACGACCAGGGCTATGTAACGGAAGGTTCAGCAGATAATATTTTTATCGTAAAAAATGGCGTCCTCTTTACACCTCCTGTTTATTTAGGGGCACTTGAAGGAATCACCCGGAATGCCATTATTGACGTGGCAAGGGCTAAAGGATTAGAAGTACAGGAAAAACCTTTCACCAGACACGATGTTTATGTTGCAGATGAAGTGTTTTTAACAGGAACTGCCGTTGAAGTCATCGCTGTTATTGAAGTGGACCGACGCCAAATCAGCGACGGAAAACCAGGAACTGTGACCAACCAATTATTAGAGGAATTCAGAAAAATCGTAACAACCGACGGGGTCGCTTGTTACCCGGCAGAACCAAATCACGCAATTGTCAGTTAGGAGGCGCTAAAATGCGCAGCGATATGATTAAAAAGGGGATTGATCGGGCTCCCCACCGCAGCCTATTATACGCAACCGGGGTTAAAGTGAGTGACTTAGAAAAACCGTTTATCGGTGTATGTAACTCCTTTATTGAAATTATCCCAGGACACAAACACCTTAATCATTTCGGTGAAGTTGTAAAAGAAGCAATTCGGGAAGCAGGCGGGATTCCATTCGAATTTAATACCATCGGTGTTGATGATGGAATCGCCATGGGACATATCGGAATGAGGTATTCCCTCCCTAGCCGAGAAATTATTGCCGACAGTGCTGAAACTGTTATTAATGCACACTGGTTCGATGGCGTTTTTTATATTCCGAACTGTGACAAAATCACACCAGGAATGTTAATGGCGGCAGCCAGAACCAATGTCCCATCCGTTTTTGTCTCAGGCGGGCCAATGGAAGCAGGCGTTTCTTCTTCCGGAAGAAACCTTTCCCTTACTTCTGTTTTTGAAGGCGTTGGAGCCTATCATCAAGGGTCAATGAGTAAGCAAGAGCTGCTTGAAATTGAAACAAATGCCTGTCCGACATGCGGTTCCTGCTCAGGAATGTTTACCGCCAACTCGATGAACTGTTTGATGGAAGTTCTCGGGATGACCGTCCCGGGGAACGGAACCATTGTTGCTACATCCGACCAAAGGCATGAACTGATCCGCCAAGCCGCTAAACATTTGGTGGAATTGGTGAAAAATGATATTCGCCCTCGCGATATCATGACAAGAGAAGCATTCGATAATGCTTTTGCTCTCGATATGGCCATGGGCGGTTCGACTAACACGGTGTTACATACCTTGGCAATCGCCCATGAAGCCGGGATTGAATACGATTTACGCGATATTAATAAGATTGCTGAAAAAGTTCCTTATTTAGCAAAAATTATGCCGGCCTCCGACTACTCGATGGATGATGTCCATCAGGCGGGCGGTGTAAGTGCCATTCTGAATGAGCTGTTCCAAGTGAATGGTGCTCTTCATAAGGGCTGTCTCACCATCACAGGAAAAACGCTGGAGGAAAATGTTGCGGGTGCTGAAATTACCAATGAAAAGGTTATTCGCCGCAAGGAAAATCCTTACAGTCCGGTTGGCGGGCTCTCCATTTTATATGGAAACATTGCCCCGGATGGCGGAGTCATTAAAGTTGGTGCTGTCGATCCATCGATTAAAACCTTCCTTGGTGAGGCCATTGTTTTTGACTCCCAGGACGAGGCACAGGAAAACATCAATAATGGCACTGTTAAGCCAGGCCATGTAGTGGTCATTCGCTATGAAGGTCCAAAAGGCGGTCCGGGAATGCCGGAAATGCTTGCTCCAACATCAGCGATTGCCGGCCGCGGCTTAGATAAGGAAGTTGCTTTGATTACCGACGGACGCTTCTCTGGAGCGAGCCGCGGGATTTCAATCGGACATATTTCACCGGAAGCCGCAGAGGGCGGCCCAATTGCCCTAGTGGAAAATGGCGATCAAATCTTAATTGATTTACAGGGACGCTCCATTGAGCTCCTTGTTGATGAAGAGGTTTTGGCGGAAAGACGCCGCTTATGGCAAAAGCCGGAGCCAAAAATTAAATCTGGTTATCTTGCAAAATACGCAAAGCTTGTTACCTCTGCCAATACTGGCGGAGTCATGAAAATATAGGGATCACTTAGTACCCCTCCCCTTCCATAGCGAAGTCAAGGTACTATCACCGAAAAAAGAATATTCAAATCGATGACGGGAATAAAGGAATAGGATTTTTGTATTTTCAGAGAGCCGGGGTTGCTGTGAGCCCGGCAATACAACCTTTCCGACATCATCCCTGAGTGTTGAGCTGAACGGCTTTTACTAGTAGGCTCAATCGGGTGCAGATCTTAGGCACCTGTTACAAAAAGAAGCGCATGTTTCCATTCCAAACGCTTCATAAGGCAGTATTCGTGAGGATACTGTAAAAACCGGGTGGTACCGAGAAAAAGAAGGCTCTTTTCTCCCCGATTATTCTGCTTTAGTTCTTTTGACTGCAGTTTATTCGGAGAGAATTGGGCCTATTTGATTTTTTCACAAAAATTGAAGGTTATTCTACAAAAATTGAAGACTATTCTACAAAATGCCTGCTTGAACCAAGCACTACCAAAAAACACCCTAAGGAGGGATTACGACGTGAAAGTTGAAGCAAAACTGGAATTCCAAACCAGTACCGCACCGAAAACCGGTGCTGACCTTCTCATTGAACTATTGCTTAAAGAAGGGGTTGATACCATATTTGGGTATCCCGGAGGTGCAGTCCTGCCGATTTATGACGCCATTTGGCGGGCGCAAGGATCGATTAAGCACATCCTTTTCCGTCACGAGCAAGGGATGATCCATGCTGCTGAAGGATATGCCCGAATTACCGGTAACCCTGGTGTTGTCCTTGCGACATCCGGGCCTGGAGCAACCAATCTGGTGACCGGAATTACAGATGCAATGATGGATTCCTTACCGCTCGTTGTATTCACCGGGCAGGTTGCACGCAGCGTGATTGGAACAGATGCCTTCCAAGAAGCAGATGTGGTCGCGATCACGACCCCAATTACGAAGCATAATTACCAAGTGCAATCAGTCGAGGATTTGCCAAGAATCGTAAAGGAGGCCTTTCATATTGCTTCTACCGGCCGGCCTGGTCCTGTCGTAGTCGATATCCCGAAGGATATTTCTTCAGAAGTTCTTTTCGAAGAACTAAAGGAAGCAGAAATTCATTTACCCGGCTACCAGCCGACAACAAAACCGAATCCGCTGCAAATTAAAAAGCTCGCTGAAGCCCTTACGAAAGCGAAAAAACCGGTTATCCTTGCCGGTGCCGGCGTCCTTCACGGCAAGGCTTCAGCAGAATTAACGGCATTCGCTGAGAAGCACAACCTCCCAGTCGTCAACACCCTGCTTGGACTGGGCAGCTTCCCTGCCGAAAGTCCCCTTTCATTAGGAATGGGCGGTATGCACGGGACTTATGCCGCAAACATGGCCTTATACGAATCAGATTTACTAATCAATTTCGGGGCACGGTTTGATGACCGCCTAACAGGCAATCTTCAGCACTTTGCACCAAATGCAAAAGTTGCCCATATTGACATTGATCCGGCGGAAATCGGCAAGAATGTTCCAACACAGATACCAATCGTTTCTGATACAAAAGAAGCATTGGTTGAGCTTTTGGCACAGGCAGATGAATCACCACAACACAATGAATGGCTAGAAACACTGGCAAAGTATAAAAAAGAGTATCCGCTTTGGTATAAACACAGCACCAATGGAATGTGTCCGCAATGGCTCATTGAAGCGATTCATAAAGTCACAAACGGTGATGCCATTGTCGCTACTGACGTTGGCCAGCACCAAATGTGGGCCGCCCAGTATTACCAATTTAACAAGCCGCATCGTTGGATCACATCCGGTGGCCTTGGAACAATGGGATTTGGCTTCCCTGCTGCAATCGGCGCTCAATTAGCCGCACCGGAAAGCACCGTGGTCGCAATCGTTGGCGATGGCGGATTCCAAATGACCTTACAGGAGCTATCCGTCATCCAGGAAAGAAACCTGCCGGTCAAAATCATCATTGTCAACAATGGAGCGCTTGGAATGGTCCGCCAATGGCAGGAGCTGCTATATGAAAATCGGATTTCCGAATCCTTGCTCCACTGCCAGCCGGATTTTGTCAAACTTGCTGAAAGCTATTCCATCCGCGGTATGAGAATTGATACCCAAGAAGAGTTGGTCGCTTCTCTGCCAGAAGTATTTGCCTACGATGGACCCGTCCTGTTGGATTGCCGGGTACTGCAGCAGGAAAAGGTCTTCCCAATGATCGCACCTGGCAAAGGATTACATGAAATGATTGGGGTGAAACCATGAAACGGATTATAACGGCCACGGTTCAGGATCGCAGCGGTGTCCTAAACCGTGTCACCGGCCTCCTCTTGAGACGGCAGTTTAATATCGAAAGTATCTCAGTCGGCAAAACAGAAATCGAAGGAATTTCGAAAATGACCCTTGTGGTGGAGATAGAAGATGCCCAGCGTCTCGAGCAGGTTACGAAACAATTAAACAAGCAAATTGATGTTTTAAAAGTTTCCGATATTACCGACAAAGCGATCGTGGCCAGGGAATTAGCCTTAATCAAGGTAGCGAGCAGCTCCCAGCTGCGCAGTGAAATAAACGGGATTATTGACCCCTTCCGCGCCGTGATCATTGATGTCAGTAAAGATAGCTTAGCTGTTCAAATCACCGGGAAACCGGAAAAAATCGATGCCTTAATTGAGTTACTTCGCCCATACGGCATTAAAGAGATTGCCCGCACAGGCCTTACCGCCTTCTTGCGTGGGCACCAGCCGCAAGTAAATGAATTGGCAGCATATTCACTATTAAAATAACAACTATTCCTGAAAGGATGATAAAAATGGTAAAAGTACTTTATAACGGAGATATTCAAGAAGAGGTTTTACAAGGAAAAAAAATCGCAGTCATCGGATACGGCTCTCAAGGACACGCACATGCACTGAACTTAAAGGAAAGCGGTTTTGATGTAGTAGTTGGTTTAAGAGGCGGCAAGTCTTGGGATAAAGCGGTAGAAGATGGTGTTGACGTCCGGTCGGTTGCTGAAGCAACTGCAGTGGCAGATGTGGTGATGGTTCTCCTTCCGGACGAACTTCAGCCAAAGGTTTACGAAGAAAGCATTAAAGAAAACCTTCAGCCAGGAAATGCCTTAGTATTCGCACACGGATTCAATATTCATTTTTCACAAATTGTCCCGCCTGCTGATGTTGACGTATTCTTAGTGGCTCCAAAAGGACCAGGACATTTAGTCCGCCGTACCTATTCTGAAGGCGCTGGAGTTCCTGCCCTTTATGCCGTGTATCAGGACTACACCGGTCAAGCACGTGAAACTGCCCTAGCATATGCAAAAGGAATTGGCGCAGCTCGTGCAGGTGTATTAGAAACGACGTTCCAAGAAGAAACCGAGACAGATCTTTTCGGAGAGCAAGCTGTCCTTTGCGGCGGTACTACTGCCCTAATTAAAGCAGGCTTCGAAACGCTTGTAGAAGCCGGTTATCAGCCAGAGGTTGCTTACTTCGAATGTTTACATGAATTGAAATTAATTGTGGACCTTCTCTATGAAGGAGGACTTGAAAACATGCGTTATTCCATCTCCGACACCGCACAATGGGGCGATTTCGTTTCCGGACCGCGTGTAGTCAACGAAGATACAAAAGCTAGAATGAAAGAAATTTTAAAAGATATCCAAACCGGTGTGTTCGCAAAAGGCTGGATCTTGGAAAACCAGGCAAACCGTCCGCAATTCAATGCCATTAATCGCAGTGAAAACAACCATCCAATTGAAACGGTTGGCCGTGAGCTTCGTGCTTTAATGCCATTTATTAAAAAACCAGTAAATGCGAAAAAGGAAGTGGTGGTAAATGGTTCACGTTAACATTTTTGATACAACGTTGCGCGATGGTGAACAGTCTCCTGGTGTGAATTTAAACCAACTTGAAAAATTGGAAATCGCCAGGCAGCTAGAAAAATTTGGCGTTGATATTATGGAGGCCGGCTTCCCGGCTTCCTCCCAAGGTGATTTTGAAGGGGTTCGACGCATCGCCCGAACGATCAAAAATGTTTCCATTGCCGGCCTTGCCCGAGCGACGAAATCGGATATTGACATTGCCTGGGATGCCTTAAAGGAAGGCGCCGAGCCAAGATTGCATATTTTCCTTGCTACCTCCCCTATTCACATGAAATATAAGCTCAATAAAACACCTGAACAGGTTACAGAGCTCGCGGTAGAAATGATTTCTTATGCAAGAAAGAAATTCCCGCATGTTGAATGGTCTGCTGAGGATGGTTCGCGAACCGACTTAGACTTTCTTGCAAAGATCATTGAAAAAGTAATCGATGCGGGCGCAACCGTGATCAATATCCCTGATACGGTTGGTTATGCTACCCCGGAAGAATATGGACGGATTTTCCGCTATATAAGAGAAAATGTGCCGAATATCCATAAGGTTACCTTGTCCGCCCATTGTCATGATGACTTGGGGATGGCTGTTGCCAATTCCCTTGCCGCTATCGAAAATGGCGCTACCCAAGTGGAAGGCACCATTAACGGTATCGGTGAACGAGCAGGAAATGCTTCCTTGGAAGAAATCGCGGTTGCCCTTAATATCCGCCATGATAAATATCCTTTTACCAATAATTTAGTATTAAATGAAATCAAACGTACCAGTGACCTTGTCAGCCGTTTTACAGGAATGCTCGTCCCTCCTAATAAAGCGGTTGTCGGCAAAAATGCTTTTGCTCATGAGTCCGGCATTCATCAAGATGGTGTTCTGAAGCATGCTTCCACCTATGAAATTATTACACCTGAGCTTGTCGGTGTTAAATCCAATGATTTGGTACTTGGTAAACACTCCGGCCGACATGCCTTTAAAGATAAAATCGAGCAAATGGGCTTTGAATTATCAAATGAACAGGTCAATGAGGCCTTTACATCCTTTAAACAATTAACAGATCGGAAAAAAGAAGTAACGGACGAGGATTTGTTTACGATTTTAACAGATATTCAAACCAATGTAGTCGATGTAAAAAAATATGAGCTTGTCGCCTTCCAAGTCCAATACGGTTCCGCCAACCTGCCGACAGCAACCGTGGCCCTTACGACTCCTGAAGGTATTCGAGTCGAAACAGCCTGCACTGGTTCAGGTAGTGTCGAGGCACTTTGCAACACGCTGGAGGCATTAATTAAAGAAGAAATTCACCTTACCGACTTCCGTTTGAGCTCTGTTGGTCAAGGCCGCGATGCTCTTGCTGAGGTTCATGTAAAAATGACCGTGAATGGTTCTTCTGTCAGCGGGCGCGGCTCGGCACAGGATGTATTGGAAGCTTCGGCTAAAGCCTTTCTAAACGCAGTTAATCGGGTATTTTATAAACAAAGAGCTGTTTTAAAAGAAACAGCCACTATATAAAAACAAAAATGAGGAGGGTTCTCGATGAAAAAGCATATTGTTTTACTTCCAGGTGATGGAATCGGTAAGGAAGTTATTGAATGCGCCAAGGACGTTTTAATTGCTATTGCAGAAGAATTTAATCACTCTTTCAGCTTCGAAAGCCATGATATTGGAGGAGCAGCCATAGATTTTCACGGAACTCCTCTGCCGGATGCAACGGTTGAAGCTTGTAAACAAGCGGATGCCGTTCTATTAGGTGCTGTGGGTGGACCAAAATGGGATCAAAACCCCTCCCATTTACGCCCGGAGCGCGGATTGCTTGGCATTCGCAAGGCACTTGATTTATATGCAAACTTACGGCCAATCAAAGGCTTTAAAAATTTGCTTCACGCCTCTCCATTAAAAGAGGAAGTAATAGCTGGCAGCGATATGCTTATTGTCCGCGAACTAACAGGCGGCCTCTATTTTGGAACGCCTAGTGAGCGGCGTGACGGCGGTCAGTCTGTAGTCGATACGCTTGCCTATTCCCGCAAAGAGATTGAGAGAATTGTAGACAAAGCTTTTCAAGCTGCTCGAGCCAGACGCGGCCACCTAACTTCTGTCGATAAAGCCAATGTACTGGAATCCAGCAAACTATGGCGTGAAATCGTGGAGGAGAAAAAGGCTGAGTACCCTGACGTTGTAGTTGAGCATGCCTTAGTCGATTCAACAGCCATGAAGTTAATTACAAACCCTACTCAGTTTGACGTCATTGTCACCGAGAATATGTTTGGCGATATTTTAAGTGATGAGGCTTCTGTGTTAACAGGTTCATTAGGAATGCTTCCTTCCGCCAGCCTGCGCGAGGATGGGGTTGGCCTTTACGAACCTGTACACGGCTCAGCACCTGACATTGCCGGCAAAGGTGTAGCCAATCCGATTGCGATGATTTTATCTGCAGCGTTAATGCTAAGGTATTCATTCGGATTAGAACTAGAGGCACGATTAATTGAAGCTGCTGTTCAATCAGTTCTCGATGCCGGATACCACACTGGAGATCTAAAAGTAACAGATGGCCGCCTTGTTGGCACTTGGGAAATGTCGAGACTAATTGCCGATTATATCAAGTCACAAAATGCATCTAAATGCATCATGAGCTGCTACGTATAATTGTTTCCGCCGGGCTTCCTATCACGCCTGGCGGTTTCCCTTAAAAAATATGAAATGTGAGGAAGGAAGCTATGCAAACACCAAAAAATATTATCCAAAAAATTTGGGAACAGCATCTTGTCCATCAAGAAGAAGGCAAGCCGGATCTACTATATATTGATTTGCACCTCGTTCACGAAGTAACCTCTCCACAGGCATTTGAAGGATTACGCATAAATGGGCGAAAAGTCCGCCAGCCAGAGAGAACCTTTGCGACCATGGACCATAACGTGCCTACTCGCAACCGCAGTGTAATCAAAGATCCTGTCTCGAAAAATCAAATCGATACACTTCAGAAAAACTGTGAAGAATTCGGCATTCCACTGGCAGGAATTAATCACCCTGATAACGGAATTGTTCACGTTATCGGCCCTGAACTAGGTCTTACCCAGCCGGGAAAAACCATCGTCTGCGGCGACAGCCATACCTCTACACATGGTGCCTTCGGTGCATTGGCATTCGGAATTGGTACAAGCGAAGTCGAGCATGTTTTAGCCACGCAAACACTTTGGCAGGCACCTCCAAAAACGCTCAATGTAAAGGTAAACGGAAAGCTTGGGACTGGTGTAACCGCCAAGGATTTGATTTTGGCGATCATCGGAAAATTCGGCGTACAATTCGGAACAGGCTATGTGATGGAATATACAGGTGAAGCGATTCGCGGTCTTTCAATGGAAGAGCGGATGACCGTTTGCAATATGTCGATTGAAGCCGGCGCCAGAGCAGGTCTCATTACTCCGGATGAAACAACATTTGAATACTTAAAAGGCAGACGCCATGTTCCTCAAGGGGAAGACTTTGACAAAGCAGTTGAAAAATGGCGCGCCCTTGCCACGGATGAAGGTGCGGGTTATGACGCCGTTGTTGAAATCGAAGCCTCTGAGGTCGAGCCGCAAGTAACCTGGGGTACAAACCCGGGTATGTGTATCCCGATTACAGCGTCCGTGCCAAATCCGGATGACGCTGTAAAGGCCAGTGAAAAGGATGAAATCAACCGCGCCCTTGAATATATGGGTCTTAAAGCCGGGGAGCCAATCTCTAGCGTGAAAATTGACCATGTATTTATCGGATCCTGCACCAATTCACGGTTAAGCGATTTACGCAAAGCGGCTGAAGTGGTACGCGGACACAAGGTAAACCCTTCCGTTACCGCGATCGTAGTTCCCGGTTCCTTCAGTGTCAAGCTCGCTGCTGAAAAAGAAGGGCTGGATAAAATTTTTACAGAAGCAGGTTTTGAATGGCGCGAAGCCGGCTGCAGCATGTGTTTGGCCATGAATGATGATATCCTTTCACCAGGCGACCGCTGTGCTTCTACTTCCAACCGGAATTTTGAAGGCCGTCAAGGAAATGGGGCCCGCACCCACCTTGTGAGCCCGGAAATGGCAGCTGCTGCCGCTGTTGCAGGACACTTTGTCGATGTCCGCCAATTTACTGCCCAGGAGGTTTATTAACATGGAACCGCTACGCACGCATAAAGGCCTTGTCTATCCATTAAATCGATCAAATATCGATACCGACCAAATTATCCCGAAACAATTTTTAAAGCGAATTGAGCGCAGTGGCTTCGGGCAATTCTTGTTTTATAACTGGCGCTTTGATGAAAATGGAAATCCTCGCGAAGATTTTTCATTGAATGATGTAAAATACAAAGGGGCATCCATAATTGTTGCCGGAGAGAACTTTGGCTGCGGCTCATCCCGTGAACATGCTCCATGGGCTGTTCAGGATTTCGGTTTCAGAGTGATCATCGCTCCAAGCTATGCCGATATTTTTAAAAACAATTGTGTAAAAAATGGGATCCTCGCGATTCAAGCGAGCGAATCGGAGGTTCAAACGATCATCAAACGCGCGGAATCAGAGGATTACACGTTAACGGTAAATCTCGAGGAACAAGTGGTTTCCGATGGCGAGGGCTTTGAAGTTAAATTTGATATTGCCCCTTACCCTAAACAAATGCTGCTGAACGGCTGGGATGAGATTGGTGTTACCTTGAATTATGAAGATAAAATTAGGGATTTCGAGCTGGCGCACCAATAAATAATAGCTTTGAATTCGTAGGAATGACGTACGCAGGCGCGTACGTCATTTTTTTTCATCATTTCGGTGCACGTTGAACCTTGCTACGTGACCGGGGTCTCTCTGTTTTCATCATTACGGTCACGTAGGACCTCGCTACGTGACCGGGGACCCTCTTCTTCCATCAGTATAGACACGTAGAATCCCTCTACGTGACCGGGGACACTCTGTTTTCATTATTACGGGCACGTAGAACCTCGCTACGTGACAGGGGTCTCTCTTCTTCCATCAGTTTAGGCACGTAGAATCCCGCCACGTGATCGGGGACACTCTGTTTTCTTTATTACGGGCACGTAGAACCTCGCTACGTGACCGCTACATCTCTTTTTTCATCAATATGGTCACGTAGGACCTCCCTACGTGACCGCTACATCTCTTTTTTCATCAGTATGGGCACGTAGGACCTTGCTACGTGACCGCTACATCTCTTTTTTCATCAGTATGGGCACGTAGGACCTCTGTGACCCTAGACTCTCTTTTTTCATCCGTACGGGCACGTAGAATCTTTCTACGTGACCGGGACCTCTCTCTTTTCATCCGTACGGGCACGTAGAACCTCCCTACGTGACCACGACCTCTCTTTTTTCATCCGTACGGGCACGTAGGACCTTCCTACGTGACCAAGGCCTCTCTTTTTTCATCCGTACGGGCACGTAGAGCCTCCCTACGTGACCGGGCCTTCTCTGTTTTCATCTGTACAGGCACGTAGGACCTTGCTACGTGACCAGGACCTCTCTTTTTCCATCATTACGATCACGTAGAATCTCGCTACGTGACCGAGCCATCTCTCTTTTTATAAGTACGGGCACGTAGTATCTCCCTACCTGACCGCAGCCTCTCTTTTTTCATCATTCCGGTTAGTACGTCCTCCATCAATCCTATTTAAGTTTATATTAAAATTCTGGTAAATGATCAAGGTTATTTTCTTTAATACCATCCGGCTCGCTTCGGATGATATCCCGGCCATATTTATGGAAGACATCAACATGGGCAATCATTCCCGCCTTGGCATCATGTAAAGCCGTAATGTAATCAAGCTCCCGGCCCGTACTTGTCTTAAATGCAATGATGTCCCCATCATTGTTTTTACGAACAGCAACGAACTCTTCTTTTCCGTTCGAGTTACTTTGCCCCGCTTCCATTTGGGCTTGCTCCTCACTTTGCTGCTTATATTCTTCATAAATTTTTTCAAAGTCTTGATTTTCCATCCATTCCACCTCCGAACATACGTTTAGTATTTTTCCATTTTTAAAATTTATCCAAAGAAATAAACTCAAGCGGAATAATAAAAACAATTGTTTAGTTTTATACACTCGCGCCCAAACTGGTAATGGACATTATTTAGGAGCTCGGATTTATGAATCATCAAAATACAACGGTTATAATCAATTCCAAAAAGAAAAATATCTCTATTAAACTATTCATGATTTTAATTTGGGCAATCTTTTTATCCATCAATACCTGGACAAAGGATTTAGAGTCGCTGCTAAATTTCCAATATGTAGGGTTCGTCTGGGATCCCTCGCCTAATTTTTTGTCATTCTTTTATTTTTATGATTTCAACTTGATCCACCCAAACTTTATAATCATCAAGACTGGTCATTTTATAGGTTTTGCCATCATGGACCTGCTTATTTATAACCTGATCAGAAGCCATAAAGTATCAATTGGAATATCAGTGACCTTTGCGTTTGGAACCGAATTTCTACAGCTCTTTTGGGGCAGAGACGGTAGATTTTATGACCTATTAATCGACACATTCGGAATACTCACGGTCTATTTCCTATTTAAAACACTTAAAAAAGCAAAATAGCTAGAATAACCGCACTGTCCACCCGACACGGACAAACATGGGTGTTTTGTCCACGAACGGTGCCTGTCACTTAATTTAAGCGAATCGCCGACAATAAAAAAAGCGTCAAAGATTTCTTTCATCTTTGACGCTTTCCTTCTTTTTCAATGACTATTCCATCCACTAATTTCTCGGCAGCTCTTCGAAATAAATTACTCATATGAATGAATGAGGCAATCATTAACACCTGCTCCAGATATGGTGAAGATTCATCCTGAATTCCGGACACTTCTTCATTCACTTCTTTCAATCGTTCCTGAAGCTCCCTTTGGAAATCCTCGATATTTCGGCTGGTTAAGTTAAGGTAACTTGTGTAGAAAGAATCCAGGTCGATTTCTTCTTTCATAATCATCTTATTGATTCCGTCTAGGGTGACCTTTATATCATTGATGGATAGGCCCCCTTTTAGTTGATAAATCAAGCTCATTAAAATGAGATGATCCTTTGAATATTTTTTATTTTGGATTGGAAAAATAAGTTTGCCTTTTACATAGTTGTTGATCATTGTTTTGGTTAGGACCTTTTCGTCCTCATTCCGTTTTGATTCGCCGAATTTATTTTCAAAAAGCTGGATGACTTGATCCATGTACAAATCAAGCTTTGGAATTTCCTCTAACGTAAGGCTGGTTCCCAGGCTAATCTGTTCCATCACTTTCTCTAAATCCTTCATCATAAAACCCCGATCTCATTAATATCTAATATCATTATATCGAATGATATTAGTATTGACTAGTAGTTGTTTTGTTAGTATGATTATATGTAGTTATCAAAACTACATATCGCGTTAGGAGGAATTCGAAAGCATGAATAGTTATATTCGAGAACCAATCAATGGGCTGACTCATTTGGCAGGAGCAATTTTAGCGTTTGTCGGGCTTATTGCCATGGTGATTAAAGCTTCCATGACCACTACATCCTCACTGGCTATCGCATCCGTCATTATTTTTGGAGTAAGCATGATCCTGCTATATTCAGCATCTGCTACCTATCACATGGTGATTGCCCGTGATAAAGTCATTGCCTACTTACGGCGCCTCGATCATTCGATGATTTTTGTGTTAATCGCCGGAACCTACACGCCTTTTTGTTTTATTAGTTTAAATGGGAAAACGGGATGGATTTTGTTTTCAATTATTAGTGGAGTCGCCATTTGCGGAGTCGTATTTAAAATGATGTGGTTTGAATGCCCTCGCTGGATTTCGACGGGACTATATATTGCTATGGGCTGGATGATTGTGTTTGTTTCCACCCCCTTATCCAGCCGTTTAAACCCGCTTGGACTGTTCCTCCTTTTTCTTGGAGGGATCTTTTATACGATTGGCGGCGTGATTTACGGTGCTAAGCCAAAATTTCTACAGCTGAAGTATATGGGCTTTCATGAAATTTTTCATGTGTTAATTTTGCTTGGAAGTTTAGCCCATTTCTTATGTGTCTTCCTTTTTGTCATTTAAAATAATCGGCCGACGGGGAATCCCGGGCCGATTTTTACATTCTCCGTAATAATTCTTCGTGCAGCACAATGGCGTGGTTATATTTTGTGTCCTTCGCTCCGTAAACAAGTGTTACTCTTCCAATTGAGACCAATTCAAGGATATCTCCAAGGGCAGATAATTTTTCCTCGGCGGTACGGAGCTCCTCAAGATATTTCAAGCGAAACTCTTCAAAAAGCTCGGGCTTATGGCAAAACCATTTCCGAAGTTCACTGCTTGGAGCCACATCCTTTAGCCAATAAGTTAATCTTGCCGATTCCTTTGAAATTCCGCGCGGCCATAATCAATCAACTAAAATCCTCGATCCGTCTGTTTCGTCAAATGGTTCGTATATTCGCTTTAAAAAGATGTCAGCCATATTCTAGCACTTCCTTATTTTCCTAACTCTACTACAATTATAATCATAGCAGTATTGGAAATCAGATTAAAGTATGTGGAGTTTATAATTTTTATACTATTGATTATTTTTTGAATATTAAATATAATTATCATTATCAAGTCAGATATCTGGTTTTTCATTTTTGTAAACGGTTTCTCAAACAATAAAAAAAGTGCTCCAAACGTTAGCGTTTGAGAACACTTATTCTATGTTTAGTTCGACCGTTCTTCCAGCCAATCCCCAATGGTTGGATACGTTATTTTGGAAGCCTTGCTTCCGAATGTAATGGAAGTATGACCAACTGGTAAATTCTTATATTGTTTATCCTCGCTGGAGATCGCATCCATTAATGCTTCAACCATATGCGGCTGGGCAATGAGGTCACCCTGACCTGCCAAATTGAGCACATTAGCAGTGATATTTTCAAGTTTTACTTTTTGACCGCGAACGACAAACTCACCTTTAATCAGCTTGTTCTTTTGATAAAAATCTCTAATCCACTGACGATAGGCTTCACCCGGGAATGAAATACCATCATTCAGCCACTTTTGCAGCAGCTTAAAGCTTTTCACAAAGTTTTCGTTATCGGCACGATCGACAAGACTCACAAATGGTCCATAAACATTAGCCATCGGTTTAATCATTTTGTTACCAAAATCGATCATTTCAGGTGGAATCACACCAAGGGTTTCTACTACCTTATCAATATCAAAATAACGCTCATCCACCATTGCACCGTAAAGACCAGTATCTGCAAAATCAAAAGGAGCTGTCATAAATACAAGGTTACGAATCGGCAGTTCAGGATGCAATGCTGCAAATACAGACGTAATCGTCCCGCCCATACAATAACCAAGGATTGATACTTCCTTAGCATTCGATTTGCGCATAACTTTACGGACCGCACGCGGAATATAATCCATGATGTAATCATCGAGCTTCATATTGCGATCTTCATATCCAGGTGTACCCCAGTCTAAAAGATATACATCAAAACCGCGATTAACCAAGTATTCTATTAAACTCCCACCCTTTGTTAAGTCCAAAATATAGGGTTTATTAATTAAAGCATACACCATAAGCAACGGTGTTTTATGTTTGATTGGCTGGTCGGATTTATAGCGATATAATTTCGTTTTATTTCTAGTCCAAACGACTTCCTTCGGTGTTGGTCCAACCTCAGGCTCTGCCTCGGACGTTAACACTTTGGATGCCTTAATGACATTTTTATAAACCTTTTGATATTCCTCTGGCATTAAACTGGCAAACTCTTCCAATTCCTTTGTTACTAGGACGCTAATGACTGCTCACTCCTTACATAGTTTTTTTATTCCTTACAAGCATATACAGTCAAATGGGTGTTCATGACACTTACATGTAAAGCCCACCGTTAATATTTAATTGCTGACCTGTAATATACTCGCCATCTTTACATAAGAAAACAACTCCACGGCCGATTTCTTCTGGTTTTCCTAAACGTTTTTGCGGAACTTTCGCAACGATTCCATCAAGAACCTTTTCTGGAATGGCCATTACCATTTCAGTTGCAATGAATCCTGGGCAAATCGCATTAACGGTAACATTTGTTTTGGCAAGCTCAAGTGCAAGTGATTTTGTGTAACCAATAAGTCCTGCTTTTGCGGCAGCATAGTTAGTTTGACCAAAACCGCCTGCTTGACCGATAATGGATGAAATATTGATGATACGTCCTGCTTCTGATTCAAGAAGGTGAGGTAAAGCTGGAGAAGTCATATTAAACACACTGTTTAAATTAACATCAATAACCTTTCTCCAATCTTCTTCGCTTAGTTTTTTGAAAGTGGTGTCTCTTGTAATTCCTGCATTGTTGATAAGGAAATCAATTTTCCCGAAATGGTCAACGGCAGTTTGAACTAGATTTGCTGCTTCGCTGCTGATCGATACATCTGCTTGAACAGCCAATGCTTCAACGCCTAATTCATTGATTTCTGCCACCATTTTATCTGCAAGTTCTTTGCGGCTAGCATAGTTAATGACAATTTTTACGCCATTTTTAGCTAATTCTAATGCAATAGCGGATCCGATTCCTCTGCTTCCACCTGTTACGATTGCTACTTTATCCTTAAGTTCTGTCATTTTAAGCACCTCATTAATTATTGTTAGTTAGAATCATTGTACTAGTAAACTAGTATTTTTTTCAGATTGCTTTTATGTACCCCTGCAATTCTATTTTGCTTCTTGTGATACTTTTAATAAAGACATGATCTGAGTTAGCTTTGTATCTAAATTTTTCATTTCCTTTTTTAAACCGGCAAACTCATTTTTCAATGCCGCTTGTTCCCCTTGGTTATCCTTTGCTTCTTCTAATAATTCTTCAAGATCATCAACTTTTGCGTCCACATTGACGATAAGCGAGGAAAGGTTTGCAAGGTCCGTACGAGTAGGCATATTTACAAATTCTAAATACCGTTCTGTCGTTTCATCGATCATTTTTTTGAATTGAAGATTCATCTCCAAAATTTGGCCAAGCCCTTCTGCTGGAAATGATTCCTTCATCTTTTCATCGAAGATATTACTGGACTGAGAGTAAAAATCCTTCCAAATTTCATAAAAATTATAGTCTTTGCTCACTTTTTCTCCTCCTCGATATCTTTTTGACCTTTCTATCATACTAACTTCTATGGAATAAATGAAGAAGCAAAATTGAAAATTATCTAAAAATATTATTGCAAATTTAGACAAATTTCCCCTTTCTCTGTAAATTACATCTATGAGACTTTTTAGCGCGATAAAGCAGAAATTCTCAGTAAAAATCAGCATTCCCCGGACCAGCCAACCAAATTAAATAAAAAACGATTTTATGTGCAGACAAACAGAAAATACGGGATTTTTGTCGAAAATTGGAGTTTTTTATAGAAAAATTGTTATTTCATTTGAGGATTTTACCCATGTTCTTTTTTGGTAAATTTGGGAATAATAATATTTAGCAAATGGGTATACCAAGTCTAATGATTGGGTATTACTATGGATTTTTGATGGTTGGCGTCGTTCATGGGTTATTTCTTTGGCATTTTTGACTGATTGGCGGTGTACTCTGGAATTTTGAAATTTCAAAATGAGGTGATGAATTTTGAAGTTTACTGAAAAGGTCGTTTTGATTACTGGCGGGGCACAGGGGATCGGAAAAGAAACAGCCAAAAAATTTCTTCAGGAAGGCGCAACGGTCGTTATTTGTGATTATGATGAATCCGCCGGTAAAACTGCATTAGAAGAATTAAATAATGAAAAATTGGACTTTTTTAAAGTCGATGTTACGGACAGCTCACAGATCGAAGGAATGGTTCAAGCAACGCTCGATAAGCATGGCCGAATTGATGTTTTGATTAACAATGCAGGGATCACACTTGATGGATTTTTAACTAAAATGGAAGAATCCGCTTGGGAAAAAGTGATTTCTGTCAACCTCTCAGGTGTATTTAAATGTACAAGAGCTGTAGCTCCTACTATGTTAAAACAAGGATCCGGGGTTATTCTTAATGCATCTTCAGTTGTCGGTTTATATGGAAATATCGGTCAAACCAATTATGCAGCAACAAAGGCCGGGGTCATTGGCCTGACAAAAAGCTGGGCGAAGGAATTTGGCCCTAAAGGCATCAGGGTCAATGCAGTGGCACCGGGTTTCATTGAAACGGGCATGACAGCAGCTGTTCCGGAAAAAGTCCTTAATTTCATGAAGGAAAAGACCCCTCTTCGGAAACTTGGAAAGCCAGAAGACATTGCATCTGCTTATCTCTTTTTAGCATCGGATCAAGCAAATTATATAAATGGAACCGTTTTAAGTGTAGATGGCGGTTTGGTAATTTAATAATGTCTTAGATTATAAAGTAATCTCTCCATTTCCCTCCAGCGCATTTTAACCAACTAGTTTATGTTCAGGGAGAAAACATCATTCCATGATGGGTTCTCCCTTCCTTATTTAAGCATGTAGTCCCTTATTCCCCAAAAAAATTTCGACAAAACTCGCCTATATTTTGTTAAGTTCAACATGTAGTAATCTTTCAACTCTTCCACAAAAAGGAATTTATCAGAATAGTAGAATAGTTTTATGTAACCCCTTTCTTTGTTGCTGTGAATCAATTTTTGTCCAAAAAGCATTGCTTCCAGCTTTCACATTACGTCCAAAAGCAGATAGAATCTCAAATCGAATAATAATTAGTAAACTCAAAATTTGTCGAATTTTTGGTCATAAAAAACCTGTCTATCTGTAGTAATATATGTGATGGAATACACAACATATATAATCGTATATTAGGAGGAGATTCGCATGACAGTAAATGAAGTTGTCATTGTAAGTGCGGTTAGAACACCAATTGGAAATTTTCTAGGAGGATTACAAAGTGTTTCAGCCGTGCAGTTAGGGGCTACCGTAATTAAAGAAGCTATTAAAAGAGCTGGAATCAATCCTAATGATGTAGATGAAGTGATCATGGGTAACGTTTTACAAGCAGGACTTGGACAAAATCCAGCTAGACAAGCTTCACTTGCTGCAGGTGTGCCACAAGAGTCACCGGCTATGTCTATTAATAAGGTATGTGGATCAGGTCTTAAGGCTGTTCACTTAGCTGCTCAAGCTATTCTTGCAGGCGAGTCAGAAATTGTAGTAGCCGGCGGTATGGAAAATATGAGCCAGGCGCCTCATCTTTTGAAAGATGCTCGCAATGGTTATAAAATGGGCGACCAAAAAATTGTTGACAGCATGATTCAGGATGGATTATGGTGTGCTTCAAATAATTATCATATGGGTATCACAGCTGAAAACTTGGCTGAAAAATATGAAATCTCACGCGTTGAACAAGATGAATTTGCTGCAGCAAGCCAACAAAAAGCTCAAGCGGCAATTGAATCCAATCGTTTTGCGGATGAAATTGTTTCTGTAGAAGTACCTGGCCGCAAAGGACAAGTTACTGTCATTTCTCAAGATGAGTTCCCTCGCTTTGGAACGACTGCAGATAGTTTAGGAAAGCTTCGCCCAGCATTTAAAAAGGACGGAACGGTTACTGCCGGTAATGCGTCAGGAATCAACGATGGTGCTGCTGCATTAGTCGTGATGAGCCGTAAAAAGGCTGATGAATTAGGCCTTAAGCCATTAGTATCCATCAAAGCAAATGCCACCGCCGGTGTAGACCCAAGCATTATGGGTATCGGTCCTGTGCCAGCTGTTAAAAAAGCACTTAAGACAGCATCATTATCAATCGATGAAATCAACTTAATCGAAGCAAACGAAGCTTTTGCAGCTCAGTCCATCGCTGTAGATCGCGAGCTTCACTTTAATAAGGAAATTTTAAACGTAAACGGTGGAGCTATTGCTCTAGGTCACCCAATTGGTGCAAGCGGCGCAAGAATCCTTGTATCTCTCATTCATGAAATGAAGAAAAGAGAAAACCGCTACGGCTTAGCTACACTATGCGTTGGCGGCGGACAGGGTGTCGCAACGATTGTGGAGAATGTTGAGTAATTAATTTTACAAAATTCGGGGCCAGTCCCCCGTCGCTTTAAAGCGACGGGGGACTGGCCCCTTAATTTTTGTTATAATAATAAAGTAATAGGATAATTTATTAAGGAGTAAGAGTGATGAATAAAATTGAAATTATGGACAAATTCGTAGGTTCTATTGAAGGTAAAGTAAGTAGTTCTAAGATTTTCAAAATTGTATTTTCTATTTTTGGAATTGATTTAAACTTAATTCCGATTTCATCTGTGTATAATGCATTAGAAAAAGACCCCGCTGCAATGCTTGATTCCTACCTTAATCAATACCCCCAAAAAATAACAGGTCCAGAAATTCGCCAATTCATCAATCAAATCTTTGGGCTAAATCTAGACGCCATATCATCATTAGATGGTTCCAGAATATCACTTTATTCAAAAGACCAGTGGATTCTTCAAGATGATCATGATTTATTTGTCGTGAATACCGGAACAGGGGATGTAGACGTCAAAATCTTGCCTACCAAATACTTTTCTGAACAAACGGGCCTCGTAGGCTTGCCGATTGACTTACAACATTCATTAACCAATCTTGGCTTCTATTTCAACGAAAAAATTGGGTGTTATTATTTCATAACCCCTAATGGCGATGCAGTCACAGATTCTTTTAAGGGCCAAACCATGGGGGCCATCATTCAAGTCATCCAAAATTCATATTCTTATATATAAAAAACTAGGCTGGTATAACCCATCCTAGTTTTTTAAGATCTATTTTCCAAAGGAAGACAAGAACTTCACCCTGTCTCCCATCGGCGGAACATTATTATCGACTAAAGCGACCTCAAGAAGTGCCGGACCATTTAAATTCATTAAGCTGTTAATGACTTCTTGGTCAATCTCTTCAAGCCCATTAACTCTTACACTTGGTATGTTCATTGCCGCTGCCATGGCTGAAATATTGACCATTTCCTGTTCAAATGATGGATGAACCCGCTGAAATTGTAACGAATGTCCGTGATAGACCATTCCTAATCGGGCATTATTCAGCACTACAAACAAAATCGGCAAGTTATTTTCTTTGGCAGTAAGGATTTCCATTCCATGCATGAAGAAGGAGCCGTCACCAGTAATACAGACAACCGGCCGTTCTGGCTCTGCCAGCTTGGAGCCTATGGCTAGGCCAATCCCATTCCCCATTGCACCAAAATGAACATTTATTCCAAAGCTATCAAAATCTAAAACCTTCATGTAATGGATGACATAGGACATTACTTCTCCAATATCAATGGTATATCTGGTATGCGCAGGCAAAGCTTTTTGCAGGCTTAGCAGGACATTTTGGGTATTATATTCCTCGCTATTAGGTGCCACTACGACTTCCCTGTCAACATCTATTTTCCTCGAAAGCCCCAGCAACTTTAATTCTTCAATAAGGAACATTAAACTCAAATTAATATCGCCCAGAACAGGAATATCAATCTGGTATTTTCGGTTAAATACCGTATAATCAAAATCTAATTGCACCGAGAATCGGTCTTTTAAAAGACTATCATTATAATTATTGGTTGCTGTTTCACCGAGGCTTGAACCGACAATTAATAATGCTTGTCCATCCCCTTCAGCAATTAACTTAGAAGCCACTTCATGTCCGGCAAAACCAAATACACCTGCCAGAAGAGGATGACTTTCTGGAATATATCCTTTGGCTTGCGGTGTAGTAATAATCGGCCAGTTGAGCATTTCAGCCAGCTCAATTAATTGGTCAACGGAATTTCGAATTCCCTGTCCGACAAACACATATCCTTTTTCCCTTTTAATTAATTCTTCGGCCGCATTTTTAATCGTATCTAGATTAGGGACAATCGGTTCTCTTGCTGGCAGGCAAGGAACATCAACATGTTGTAACTCTTCGTGCTGGACATCAATGGGGATTGCAACATGAACAGGACCCGGTACACCAGAAATGGCGATTTCGGCTGCTAACGCAACTTGGTCTAATAAGTCCTTTGCCTGATTAACCGTAACACTATATTTCGTAACAGACCGGAAGATTGGTTCAGCATCTAATTCCTGGGAAGCGTTTAAGCCAACCGTATTAACAGGCACCGCACCGGTTATAAATAAAACTGGTAAATGCTCACGCATTGCATTAGCTGCGCCTGTGACCAGGTTGGTTCCACCGGGACCGCTGCAGCCGATGCATACACTCAATTGATTCGTGTATTTCGCATAAGCAGCGGCCATGTAGGACGCAGCACCCTCATGCTTTGTGACTATCGGTTTGATTTCCGGCATATCGTATAGCTCATTAAAAAGTCCATTAACAGAGCCGGCCGGAATACCAAAAATATGCCTAACGCCAGTTCCTTTTAAAAATTCTAACACCGTACGGGCTGCTTTCATGTTCCATTCCCCTTTAATTTAAAATATATCCAGCTGTCAGATATTTTTTAACGATATCTTCCGCCTTCATTGGCGGGCTGAAGAAATATCCTTGCATCAAGTAACAATTTCGGGCAATTAGGAATTCGGCTTGTTCTTTCGTTTCGACACCTTCAGCAATAAGATTTAAATTTAGATTTTGCGCCAATGTAATAATGGTGTTGGTAATAGCGGCATCATCTTTTGTCATATCCTGAACAAACGATTTATCAATTTTTAACGTATTGATTGGAAGGTTTTTTAAATAACCCAATGATGAATATCCGGTACCGAAATCGTCAATGGCAATGTTGATTCCTAAATCCTTTAATTTCTTCATTGTTTTTAAGGTTAAAGCTGTATTTTTTACAATTAAATTTTCAGTGAGCTCGAAATGTAAGTACTCAGGGGATAGCTCAGCCTTCTTTAAAATGTTTTTAACCGTAGTATATAAATTATTCTGTTCAAACTGGCGGACGGATAAATTAACGGATACGCTGATTAACGGATAGCCGTGATCGTGCCACTCCTTTAATTGCCTGCAAGCCTCTTTAAGAACCCATTCACCGATAGGAACAATTAACCCTGTTTCTTCCGCAATCGGGATAAATTGATCCGGTGAAATCATTCCTCGTTCGGGATGATTCCATCTGAGCAATGCCTCTACTCCCTCAATCATACCCGTTTGATAATTCATTTGAGGTTGATAGTAGATTACCAATTCCTTTAGTTCCAATGCTTTATATAATGAATTTTCAAGTTTAACGCTTTCAAAGGTTCTTGTATCCATTCCCTCACTAAAGAAATGGTAGCTGTTGCCGGATATTTCCTTCGACTTGTACATGGCCGTATCGGCGTTTTTGATTAAAATTTCCGATGTATCACCATTATCGGGGAATAAACTAATTCCGATGCTGGTTTTAATAAAAATTTCATTATCTATTAAATTAAACGGTTTTGAAAAAGAATTGATTACAAGATTGACAACCTTTAACACTTCATTTTCATTTTTAATATTCGGCAAAAAGATGGTAAATTCATCTCCTCCCTGCCTTGATACCGTTGCACTCTTCGGGATGCAGGCACTTAATCGGTTCGCAACATCGCGAAGTAACAAGTCTCCGAAACTATGACCCAGCGTGTCATTAATGAATTTAAAACGGTCTAAATCCAAGTACAGCACGGCTAATTTTTCTCCATGCATCTGCGCGTGTGTAATCCCTTGGTCAAGTCGATCCTTTAATAGAATTCGGTTCGGTAAATCTGTCAAACTATCAAAATACGCATGGTATTTGATTTCTTCCTCCATTTGCTTCCTTTGGGTGATATCTTTAAAGGTGACAACCTCACCGACAATCTCTCCTCCTTCTTTGATTGAAGAGATGACGTATTCCACCGGAAAGTTAGAATTGTCTTTTCTGAAGAATTTTCCCTCTTGATAATAATTATCCCAATATTCGTCTACAACAGGAGAAACATGATTTGGTCTAACAAATTCCCTTCCGTTAAAAATAATGCTCGATGGCTGTCCAATCAATTCACCTTTCGGATCATAGCCTAACATACAGGCTCCTGCCGGATTACAAAAGGTAATGTTCCGCTCTAGATCTAAGCCAAAAATACCTTCCCCTGCCGAATTGAGGATTAATTCCTTCTCACGGCTCATTTGCTGCAGTTCAGTGACAACCCTTTCAAGTTCTTTATTTTTAACGGTAATTTCAGAGGTTCTTTCTTCGATCAGGACCTCTTGCTTTTCCATATATAGTAGGTTTGATAAGGTTGAAGCGGTTGCATCCACAATCGATTGTGCCAGCTGGATTTGCGCTTCTTTATAAATGAGGTTTTGCCCATTAAGTGTGACAACCGCAATGGCCCCTAAAACTTCGCCCATTGAAACCAATGGAACCATAAATAGGCCTTTCATCCCAAAGTTCCGGCAAACATCATGGTTAGGGCGTTCATCGGCAAAAACATCCGGAATCAGTATCGCATTTTTTGTTCGAATTACCTCTTGGATGACTGCATCATTGCTCTCATCAATTTTTATTTTTTTATGGGTTTCCATCCAGTCTTCTTCTGTCCAGTCACTGTCTTTGCTTAATTTTGCCGGCCTTATTCTCTTCTCGGCCAGAGGATCGAGCAAATGAACACCAATATTATAGTTGTCCAACACCTTGCCCAGATAGAAAAAACATTTATCGAGACTTTCCTGCATCGAGGAACACATGGATAGGTCACGGGTAACATCTAATAACAACTGTTTTTCAGCAAGAAGGTTTTCTTTATACGTTAAATTATTGGCATTTTGAATCGCCACAGCCGCCATGTTTACATAAGCTTCAACCGTTTGAATTTCTTCCTCTGTTAAGTTCATTGGAATTCCATAATCAAATAAAAATACTAGGCCAAACAATTCCTGCTCAAACGAGATAGGCAGCGCTAACAAAGATTTGATTTTAAATCCCTCAACCGCTCTCGGGTCCGGTCTGGTATCCTTTGACGTATCAGGGATATAAATCGTTCTTTTTGTCTCAATTACTTCTTTTGCCAATAAATCGATTTCCGTATCAATAACATGCATATCCAACGTCCATCCATTAATGACCTCTGGTTTACCTACATATCCCCTGAAAGTCCCATCCTCCTGCGGCAAATAAATCCCGACCGAGTCACATTGAACAATTTCTTCGGATATTGCCGTTGTTACCCGTTCCAATACATCACGTAATTCCAGCTTCGTATTGATCATTTTTGTTATATTCGCAAGTCGAGAGTACCTCGTTTGTTCCTTTAACATTCACAACGAACTCCTATCCCATTGGCATAATTTTGACAGCGTTATATTAAATTCCATTAACTCATGGACTATTATTAATCAAGAATCTGTTAATCAAATAAACTTCGTCATTTTTCGACATATCTCATATCTATTTATTTTACAACAGATTGTAATAAATTTAACACTACAAAAAGAAATAAACACAAAAATTTCGCTTTTATGGGGTACGATTTTACGGGGTCAGACCCCCGGCGCGTTACAGCTTTAAAGCGGTGGGGGTCTGACCCCACACAGTAACTGGCTATCAATATTATTAATACTATAGATAAAAGCCTGATCAAAAAATTACAAGTAGACGTAAAAATCGAAGGAAATTTAAGCTATAAACGTTAAAACAATTAATTATAAGGGTAAAAAACACTGGAAACCCAGGGAAATAAATGTAAAATTTAAGCTCTAGAAACATTCAGGTAACATTATTGTAATAAAGAGAGAACAAGCCCAAATAGTTATGCTACTGGGCTTTTTTCTTTGGTTAGATCACTTAAAAGGAAATATTTTTGATTATTCAGTTATTTCGGAAATATTATCGCAATATAAATGCCATTCTTGTAAACGTTTTAACATCTCCCTGTTCTTTGTCTCAGAAAAATCCATGTTACGATTATGAAAAATTAGCAACCAAAGAACATGGAGGGTAAAAGAATGCTTAGTAAAATTAAAACATTAATAGCAGTTGCTGTACTCTCAGGAACTGTAAGTGCTAATGTACAAGCCGCAACAATAACAGTACAAAAAGGAGATACTCTTTGGGATCTGGCGAACGCAAATAATACTTCGTTAGAAAATATCCAAAAGTTAAATCACCTTACTTCAGACCTTATTCAGCCTGGAGATGTACTAACGATTGCTCCGGAAAAACATTATATTGTTGAACAAGGTGATACTTTACCATCCATAGCAAAGGATCACAAAGTAACCGTTTCACAAATTAAAGAATGGAACAATTTAATTAGCGATCTCATCCATCCTGGATTAAATCTATTAATCTTTGATGACGTTAATAGTAATAATAATGCTGTAACAGAAAAGCAAACGGAATCTGCTGCAACTGAACAAACTGAAGCGGCACCGCAACCGGATCCAAAAGCACAACCGGAACAAAAAGCTCAACCGAAACAAGATGCACAACCGAAAGAAAAAACACAACCAGAGCAAAAAGCTCAACCGAAAGTTGAACAAGCCTCACAGCAAGTCATCACTGTGAAAGCAACAGCTTATACGGCTTCATGTGCGGGATGCTCCGGTATTACAAAAACGGGAGTTAACATAAAAGATAACCCAAATGCAAAGGTTATCGCTGTTGACCCATCGGTTATCCCACTAGGCAGTAAAGTTTATGTAGAAGGTTTTGGTGAAGCTACCGCCGCAGATACGGGCGGAGCCATCAAAGGGAAACATATTGATATCTTTATCCCTTCTGAACAAGATGCTGTTAACTTTGGAGTTAAACATTTAAAGGTAACGATATTAAAAAAAGGATAATCCATTTATAAAAAACCGCTCTTCTTAGTCAGGAAGATCGGTTTTTCAATGTTACAATATCTGAACAATTAAAGCACCTCATTCCCAGCAAGGAATGAGGTGCTTTTAGTGCTTGCATTTAATTAGGTAAAATACATTTTTTCAGCCAGACTCAAACGTCTGCTGCATTAAGTGCCATGTCTGCCTCATCGTCTTCATCAATTTCCGGTTGCGGCATTGCGCTGTTAACGCCCCAGTAATAGAAGACGAGAGCACCGATTATAATTATTACGCTATCCCAAGGAGAAGCAATAATCGGCTTCGCACCCTCTGGCAATTGATAATTACCCAGACGGGAAACCACTAGCATGAAGATGAAATATACAATCAGCCAACAACCGGATTTCCAATCTGAACTGATCTTCTCCCGAAGTCCTTCCTTATCCACAAATGCAAAGTAAAGAACAACTGAAACAAGAGTTATTCCAATAATCTCCAAATTAGTAGTCCAGCCGCTCCAGAAAATAATCAGTGAAGCCGCGATGAATGCTAATGGTGACAGGAAGCCCATTGCTTTCAACCGGAATGGACGATCCATATTCGGTGATGTTTTGCGTAATGAGGCTAATGAAACCGGACCAATCATGTATGTTAAGACGGTAGCGGAGGTAACATTGCCAACAAGACCTTGCCAGAAACTTAAGTGAGCCGGAAGAATCCATACAATCGACAATACTAATGACAGCCACAAGGCTCCACGAGGAATACCTGTGCGAGCGTCAACTTTACGGAACCAGGAATAGAAGAGGCCCGTCTTTGCCCAAGAAAACAGAACTCGTGTTGTACCGGAAAGATAAATATTTCCTGTACCGGAAGGTGAAATGACCGCATCCACAAAGATAAGGTTCATTAACCATAGAAGTCCCAATGACTTCGCCAAATCTGCGTATGGTGCCTGCGCGAAGGAAAGATTTGCCCAGCCTTTTGCAAGGTCGGAAGCCGGCACCGCACCAAGGAAAGCAAATTGCAGCAACAGATACATGACGGTTCCGAGCAGAATGGCAAAGATGATCGCAAGAGGAATATCGCGTTGCGGCCGCTTCGCCTCCGCTCCAAAGTCAACTGCTTGCCGGAACCCTAAGAAGGCAAAGGCAATACCTGAAAGCGATACCGCTTGAAAGACACCGAACGCGCCTCCTGGTTTTGCACCACCTACAGATAGATTCGATGCATGGAAATGGGTAAATAACACGATGACAGTGAGAAGCGGGACCAAGAATTTAATGGTCGTTACAATTGTATTGAATTTTCCAAAGACATTGACGCTCCAATAGTTTAATAAGAGAAAAAGAACAAGAAGTGCAATTTCGAAAACGTACCCAGCGAAAGTAGGGCCTGCTGCCTTTGTGCCAAGTGATGTCCACCAAGTCGCTGCATAACCTCTGACTGCTTCCACTTCGATGCCCGCAACGCTTGAATAAGCAAGCATCGAGATAAAGCCGATTAGATAACCAACCAAAGAGCCATGAGTGTAATGCGGGTAACGAACAAATCCTCCTGACCGCGGCATCATCGAGCCTAATTCCGCATAAACAAGACCAATGAGAATAAAGGCAACGGCACCGATGAGCCATGCAATCCATGCATTGGATCCAGCAAAAGTTGCAGCGCCCGCAGCTGCGAACAACCAGCCTGAACCAATGATTGACCCCAACCCCAAGAAAGTTAGATCCAGTAAATTCAGCGATTTTTTAAAGCCGCCTGGACTAGCCATAAGATTGATTTCCCCTTTCTTTTTTGAATGTACTAAAATTAAACAAGCATTACATCATCATATTTACATGCAAAACGTAATTTATATTACGAAAATGGCAAAAATTAATGAAATTCTAATGAAAACACAACCATAGCCCTGCAATATAGGAAGGGGCTTATCGGCAAGAACTTCATAAAAAAAGACGACTCAAATTCAATTTCTGAATTTTGTCGTCGTCTTTTCTTTAATGCTCCAATTTTTCTTCTTTGGTTAATGGAATTTCCTTCATAAAGAAAATGAAAAGCATTGCAATCCCTGCGATGATAAGACAAATAATGAATACATCATGAATCGAGTTGGCAAGGATGTGTTTGAGCTGTTTGATTATCTTTTCAAAAGCTGGCAGCAGATTCGTGGGAAGTTTTGTTTTGATTCCATTCATCACATCAAGATTTGATAGAATACTAGGATTCTTAAACAACGCAGCCATATTCAATGGTAGACTGGTAAAATCCAAGTCTTTAATTCCCTTTGCTATGGAGGAATTTAATATGGTCCCCATAACCGCTGATGAGATGGTCGAGCCTAATAATTTAAAAAACTGGATTCCCGAGGTCACCACACCCATTTGAGATGCAGAAAAGGCATTTTGTGCTGCTGAACTGAGGATTGGCATGACAATTCCCATTCCTATTCCCAGCACAGCCATATCGATAACAAGCTGGGAGTTGCTGGAGTCAATCCCTAAAAATGCAAGCATTACAGAACCAATGCCCATAATGATAAAACCAATGATAGCTTGTAATTTATATTTTTGTGTTTTCGATATAATGACACCGCTTATGATCGATCCCACAATAAGGCTAACCATCATCGGAGTCATAATCGCACCTGATTTGCTGGCACTTTTGCCGACAACACCCTGGACGAATAATGGGATGAAGATGGACGCCCCCATTATAATAGCGTTGACTAAAAACATCTCAATCGCCGAAAAATTAAAGACGGAGCTTTTAAAAAGTGATAATGGGATGATTGGGTCAGCAGCTTTTCTCTCAATGAGTAAAAAAACAAGCAGCATGATAAGAGAAAAGGCAAACATGGAAATGATTTGTACGGAATTCCAATCATACTTATTCCCTCCCCAAGTAAAGCCAAGGAGCAGAGGAATTAAAGCCATTATGAGTGCTGTTGCACCCAAGTAATCGATCTTTTTTCTTTCCAGTTCCTCTGTATGGGCAGGAAGTGCAAACATAATAATGACTAATGCTAGGATGCCCACTGGCACATTCACATAAAATATCCATCTCCAACTATATGAATCTGTTATATATCCGCCCAATGTTGGACCGACGATACTGGCGAATGCTCCGGCTGTACCCAAAATCCCCATATATTTCGCTCTTTCTGCCGGCGGAAACAAAATACCGATAATCGCCATAGTATTGGAAATAAGGACGGCCCCTCCCATTCCCTGAAGCCCCCTGAAATAAATTAATTGAAACATATTTTGTGACATCCCGCATAGGGCTGAACCGACAAGAAAAATGACAATACCAATCACATAAATCTTTTTAAATCCATATATATCCGATAGTTTTCCAAATAGCGGCATGGAGATCGTGATACAAAGTAAATAAGAAATCACAGGCCATGTATAATATTCAAATCCCTTCAGTTTTTCAATAATCTTTGGCATTGCTGTCCCTACTATTGTGCTGTCAAGCGAGGCAAGCAATATGGCAAGCATCAGCCCCACCATTATGAAGAGTACTTTCTTTTTGTTAAGATTTTGAAGATTCATCCTGATCACTCCTTCTATCTCTCTATACCGAACGGTCAGTCTGTAATAATGTAAAAAAATCTCCACTTTACCAAATCTTTTTCTCCTTCCTCCAGACCGAATGGTCGGTCTGTACCCGTTTAAAATAGAGCTCGCTTAATTTGCGAGCCAAAATCCATCACTCTTAACGTTTTAAGTCCTCATAAAAGCTATCCCATAAATCGATTAAGGTGTCACTTGCTGATTTACTATTTCCTTTCAAAATTATGTTATGCATGCCGATTCCATCTGATGAGTAGATAAACATTTTGGCTATATGTTCATCGTTCATCCGTGACCTAATTTCACCTTTTGCCCTGGCATTTTGGATAACTTCTTTCCAAGCATGGAGCTCTATATTCATGCATTCATGAAGATTCTTTTGAAAATCAGGAAATAGCTTGAAGCCTTCAAAAAATAGAGTAAAGATATTTAGATCATAGCTGCCTGTTCCTTCTTCACTATCCTCCATGAGGTATAAGGAACTCATTTTTTGATAATATTCAAAATACTCATGATAAAATTGGTAAAGAGAATCCTTGCTTATTTTCATAAACACCGTACTAACAGATCCCAGTGCATTATGAAGGACCTCAAGAAAAAGCTCCTCTTTGCTTTGAAAATGATGATAGAATGCTCCTTTAGAGATACCGGTCTTCTCCACAATTTCCTTCATGGTTACTTCCTTGAAATTCTTATGAAGAAAAAGTTTAAAGGATACTTCTAAAATATGTTCTCGTGTATTACTCATAAATGGATCACCTCAGAACCGACCGTTCGGTATGGTGTTAATCTTAATCCTGCGATCTTTATTTTTCAAGATTTCCAAGCAAATTAAAAATATATCCCGCAAGATCGTCTCGCGGGATATTTCTTCTAAAACAGTGAACCAATCCCACGCTCAATCCTCATCCTTCACATCAAGGTCTTCGGGAATGGGTTCGTTCAGGATTTCTTCGATCAGCTGGCGATATTTTTCCAGCTGGTTCAAGTGGGAATTGAATTGTTCTTTATAGATCAAATACTCGTTCCCGTCATGAAGAGCACGAATTTTCCTTTGTTGAATCAATGCTTCCACCGTGGATTCGGTTACAGATAAATAGTCGGCTGTTTCCTTTACAGTCAAATACAAATTCTTCATTCCTTTTTAAAATTGAATTGTTGCACGCTTCGGCCTAGACGGCCGGTTGTTGTTTCGGCTTGGGAAAGCGAGTTTAGGATGGCTTCCTCGGCCGCTTCCGCTGCACCGGTAAAGAGTTCGTTCATAATAGGATGATCTTCACGAAGCTGGATTCGGGTTTCAACTGAATCCTCCGAAAAATGAGCAATCCTATGTGCGGTTGAAAAAGCAATCACAATATCGCCGCTGCCATGACTAAAATGGCTGCCCGTCCGCCCGAGGCCAATCCCGCAGCGTTTGGCCACACGCTGCAGCTGCCGGTTGCTTAATGGGGCATCCGTCGCTAAAACCATGATGATCGAGCCGTCCGAGGTTTCAGATAAAGCCTTCTCCTCGGAACAGCGAAACCTTTGCAGCTCTTCCTTTTTCCCAAAATTGCTAAGGACAAGGCACCCGATTGTATATCCGTCCACGATCCGGGATGAAGAGCCAATTCCCCCCTTGTAGCCGAAGCAGACCATCCCTTTCCCTGCACCGACGGCGCCTTCTTCAGCCTGTCCACCGGAGGCGCCCTTAATCGCTTCCATAGCATGCTCCGGTTTGACCGGGAACAAACGGATTGAATTTAAATAACTATCATTGCACTCGCCTACTACTATATTAATCGTCCCGGTCGTTTCACCTATTTCCGGATTTTCCTCGAGCATATATTGCAATGTTCCCTGCGTCACCGCAGGCACACCAAAGGTATTCGTTAACATAATCGGCGACTCTAGCACCCCTAATTCATTCAATTGGACAAGCCCTGTGGTTTTACCAAAGCCGTTAATCACATAGCTTGCGGCCGTCACTTTTTCACGAAACAAATTTCCGTTATGAGGCAAAACCGCCGTTACTCCTGTACAAGCGAACTCTGCTTCACTCAAAGGGAAATCTAATGTGAAGTGTCCTACCATCACACCCTCTACATCGGTGATGCAATTCTTCGCGCCAGGCTTCAGCCTGCCAATCGAAATTCCTCTTTCCCGTACTTTCATCGACCGATCCCAGGACGCTTGTCAAGGAAGTTCTGATAGGCAAAGCCTCTGACCTCTTCTTCAGAATAATGCTTTAATAATTCATTGATGAGGTTCTGGCTTTTCGATGCATTTTCTAAATCCGTGATAAACGTAGCAATACCGTCAAAATCCGATCCTAATCCAATCTGCTTTACACCGCCCAAGGAACAAAAATGATCAATATGTTTCACCAGGTCGGGAATGGTTGCTTCCTCTTTTTCGGTAACAAAAGGCGGATTATAGACAACGTGAATCAAGCCGCCCTTTTGGAACATTTCGACCGCCTGCTCATCCGTTAAGTTGCGGCGGTGATTGCAAAGGGTCCTGGAGTTCGAATGACTGGCAATCGGGTATTTCGCAATCTCCATTACATCCCAAAAGGCCTTGTCACATAGATGGGAAACATCCGTTAGCATTTTATGTTCATTATGGAATTGAACAATTTTTTTCCCAAAATGCGTAAGCCCCGCACCACGAGGTTCTCCGGCACCATCCGCTGCCAGATTGGCATTATTCCAGGTGAGGCCGACAGAACGGACGCCAAGCTGATATAGAATATTTAATTTCGTTAAATCATTGCCAATCGCATCAACGCCTTCAAGCGTTAGCATAGCACCAATTTGACCTAGTTTTAATTCGTCAAAATCAGACCATTCCTTGATCTGAACCATGTCGGGATTTTTCCCGAGCACTTCTTTGTAAAAATAATCGATTTGCTCCAATACCACTTGGAATTTCTGATCGGATGGAATTTCCGGTTCAATAAAGATGGCGAAGCATTGTACTTTCACGTTTCCGGTATGTAATCGTGCTTTATTTGTCTCCAATTCAGGTGCATCGGCAAATCTTAGCTTCCCTTTTGCCTCTTGCAGCTTTAATAATGCATCGCAATGCAGGTCAATAATATTCATTTGAAAAGACTCCTTTTAATTTTCATGCATGGTCATGGTATTCTATGGATCAAAATGAAACGTTATTTTTATTATACTTCATGTAGAATTACCTACCAATAGTTCAGAATACAAATTAGCCAGCCCCGGCTGTTCGGGAACTGGCTGTTTCCATAATCAAATTCCAGCATAAATCTTATTTTAATATTTTCTAAGGAACACTAGCTCCTTTTCTAATATTTTCTTCCGTATATGATCATGGCATAGGCTGAGGATGTTTCCAACCTTTTGTGTCGTGTTCCCTAAAACTCTGAGTACAAACCCTGGAACCGATAGCATGGAAAGGCCGATTCTTACGTCTGAAAAAGGATTGAAAAGCTCATGGAGTTCGTCTAACAAAACATCATTCACACGATAATCAATAATGACCATCGTTCCAAAGTGGGAAAATCCCTCCATATAACCAATCCCCTTTATATCTTGGTCTGGTTCTAATTTTACATGATCAAATAAAATGAATTTGTCATCCATATAGATCTCCAACTTCGATTGAAGGAGATCATATTGAAAAAGAGTGCCTCCAGGTGCCCAGCCTGGGGTGAAAATATCCGAGCAAATCAACGAAGCTTCACGATCCATCCGAACAACGGTATGCTGCTTAAAACACGCTTGCTGATAAGCAATGATCGGATCTGGCAGATATTCTAGCAGGCTGCCTCTTTTTAATTGAATGTTAGTTTCTTGAAATGCAGGGTTGGTTTGTGTTTTATATATTTTCGTGGATGATTGGGTGGTAACAACCACTTCTGCATATTCCTCTAAATAGATGTCCAACTTGTAAGAATCACCATTAAGATATCCCCCACCCGGGTTCATAATATAAACATAAGCCTCGCCGCTTTGTGTAAGATATACAGGTCTTGTAATTTTAAAAGCGCCTTCTGTATAGCATTCTTTTAAAATTGTTTTTTGACCTTTCCTCTCATTGACGATTCTCAAATAACCAGTTCGATTTCCCACCTAGGATAATCCTGTCAACAATGCATTTTTCTTAATCCACTCAATAACCTTATCAACGCCCGTATCTGTTTTTAGATTTGTAAAAACATATGGTTTTTTCCCTCTAGCCGACTTCGTATCTTCCTCCATTATTTCCAAACTTGCGCCTACATATGGGGCTAAATCAATTTTGTTGATAATAAACAAATCTGATTTAATCATCCCCTGCCCTCCTTTACGGGGAATTTTTTCCCCTTGTGCCACATCAATAATATAAATGGAGAAATCGACAAGTTCCGGGCTAAAGGTGGCCGCTAAGTTATCTCCGCCGCTTTCGACAAAAACAAGGGAAAGATCTGGGTGTTTTGCCTTAAGCTCATCAATTGCGGCAAAATTCATCGAAGCGTCCTCTCGAATCGCCGTATGGGGGCATCCACCCGTTTCTACTCCGATAATTCGATCATCAGCAAGGACACTATTTTTGATTAAAAATTGTGCGTCCTCTTTTGTGTAAATATCATTTGTGACGACGGCAATTTTATAGTCATCATTAAGGTATCTCGTTAATCTCTCCACCAGCAGGGTCTTTCCTGCTCCAACCGGCCCGCCAATCCCAATCCGAATAGGTTCCATCTCTACTCCCCTTCTTTCCATAGTTTTTATGACATAAATAACCGGACATGCAGTCTTTCATGACGCATCTGGGCAAGTTCGATTCCAGGAGCGACTGCCCCAAAGTCCTCTGAATCTATCGTTTCAATCTTCCTAGTTGTTTCTACTAAATAGGGGTGAAGTTCTAAGATGATCCGCTGGCCGTCTGTCTGGCCGAGCGGAATCCCTCTTACCCCATTTTGAACAAGTGTTACAATAGTAGAATTTAAAAAGGTCAAGATGACCTGATGCCGATCTATTTTTAAAAAGTGGCAAATAATCGTATATACAATGGCTGGATGTCCAAAAGCGTCGTTTGAACGTATTAATCTTAAATATTCTTCTAAGAGGGGGATGCCGTATAACTCGTTCCCCATTTTGATTAATCTTTCCCCGATGCGTCTGTTAGCCTGACGTACTTCTTCCGGGATATTCTGAACAAATAATTTTTGATCCAATCCCCAAATGAAATTTATATCTTTTTCCATTAATGCATCATAGGCTAATCGACAGGCCAGACCATCGGTATAGGCAAGTTGCTTCTGCAAATAAACTCTCTGCCATTCAAAAAACGACATCTTATTATGAACAGCTCCTTCCTGGATATAAGTTTCCAAACCAAACGAATGAGAAAATGCACCAGTAGGAAAATTCGAGTCACCCAATTGCAGCAATGAAAGCAAGTGGTTATCCATGGTGATGACCGATATGGCGAAATGCCCTTTTCACTTTTCTCTCTTCCCTTAAGTATGGTACGGCTAATTGATTAAGCAGTTCCTCCACTAGATAATCATATTGTACAAGCATTTCTACTCCTTCAAATTGAGCAGGCAAATGGCGATTGCCCAGCTGATGAGCTATTTCCCCCATTTGTTTCATCGTTGCAGGACGGAGAACCAGCAAATCATCACTTGTAACACTAATAACCACCATATTCCGTTCATCCATATATAAAATATCACCATCTTGCAAATCTTTAGGTTCCTTTAACCGAATTCCAACCTCATTGCCATGGTCTGTTGTCACACGTTGAATACGTTTTACTAAGTCATCACTTGATAAATACACTCTTTCGATATGACGGCTAGATGACGGGATGTCTTCTACATTTCCTACAATTTGATCAATAATCATTGTGATCCCCCTAAAATAAGAAATATCGCTGTGCCATCGGCAACACCTCAGATGGTTCACATGTCACCTGCTCACCATCCACCATAACTTCATATGTTTGTGGATCCACCTCAATATTAGGCATTTCTCCATTGAGCTTCATTTCTTTTTTCGATAGTTGACGGATTCCATGTACTGGTTTGATTTGTTTTTTAAGTCCTAACTTTTCATGTACCCCCAATTCAATCGCTGCCTTAGACAAAAAGGTAATCGAAGTGGAGTACTTTGCCTTCCCATAAGAAGCAAACATCGGGCGATACAAGACAGGCTGTGGAGTAGGAATCGAAGCGTTCGCATCCCCCATCAAACTATGAGCGATCATTCCACCCTTTATGACAATCTCTGGTTTGACTCCAAAAAAAGCAGGATCCCAAATCACGAGGTCAGCCATTTTGCCAACCTCTACTGAACCCACCTCCTCGGCAATGCCATGAGTAATTGCCGGATTAATCGTATATTTAGCAATGTAGCGCCTCACCCGGTAGTTATCTCCCACCACTGTATCTTCCAGTAGCTTCCCTCTTTGCTTTCTCATCTTATCTGCAGTTTGCCACGTGCGAGTAATGACCTCTCCCACTCTCCCCATGGCCTGTGAATCTGAACTAATCATACTAAATACACCCAAATCGTGGAGTATATCCTCCGCAGCAATGGTTTCTTTGCGAATCCGTGAATCAGCAAAGGCAATATCCTCTGGTACATCTGGATCTAAGTGATGACAAACCATTAGCATATCTAAATGTTCATCTAATGTGTTTTTCGTGTAAGGGCGTGTTGGATTGGTTGAGGAAGGCAGGATATAAGGGAAGCTTGCTGCTTTAATGATGTCGGGCGCATGTCCTCCTCCGGCGCCCTCAGTATGATAGGTATGAATCACCCTTCCCTTTATAGCCGCTAGGGTATCTTCAACAAAGCCGCTTTCATTTAAGGTATCTGTATGTATGGCTACTTGAACATCAAATTGATCGGCAACCTTTAGACAATGATCTATGGCAGAGGCTGTTGTTCCCCAGTCTTCATGAAGTTTGAGCCCAATGACACCTGCATGAATCTGTTCGATTAACGGGGCTTCAGCAGAAGCATTACCTTTCCCCAAAAAGCCAAGGTTCATCGGAAATTCCTCTGCGGCTTCCAGCATCCGATGAATATTCCACTTACCTGGAGTGCAGGTCGTGGCATTTGTTCCGGTTGCAGGACCCGTGCCGCCTCCAATCATAGTCGTAATACCAGATGCTAAGGCCGTTTCAATTTGCTGTGGGCTGATAAAATGAATATGGGCATCAATCCCGCCTGCGGTTATGATCATTCCTTCTCCAGCAATGACCTCCGTTGCGGCTCCTATGACCAAATCTACTCCATCCATTAATAATGGATTGCCACTTTTACCAATTCCAGCGATTCTTCCATCACGAATCCCAATATCCGCCTTATAGATCCCGCTATAATCCACAATAACCGCATTGGTAATAACTACATCCAATGCCCCTTCCGCACGTGTACAGAGCGGGTGTTGTCCCATACCGTCACGGATTACCTTACCGCCGCCGAATTTCACTTCATCGCCATAAACCGTATAATCCTGTTCAATTTCAATAAATAAATCTGTGTCTGCAAGGCGGATGGCGTCCCCTTTTGTAGGACCAAACATGTCCGCATACTGCTTCCTTGACATTTCAAAGGTCATGACAAAAACCCCTTTACTTAATCTAATGGACCATCGGTTTTATTATTTAACCCATAAACCTCCCGCTTCCCGGCAAATGGAACGAGCTCTATTTCTTTTGCATCTCCCGGTTCAAAACGGACAGCTGTACCGGCCGGGATATTTAAATGCTTTCCAAAGGCTTCCCTCCGTTCAAAATGAAGAGCATTATTCACCTCAAAAAAATGAAAATGTGACCCTATCTGAATGGGACGGTCCCCTTTATTAAGCACCATGATTTTGGAAGCGGTTCTTCCCTGATTGCATGTAATTGGCTCTTGTCTTAATCGATATTCACCTGGTATCATTCAATCCCCCACCCTTACTATGAAAATACCACTCTACCGAATCGGCTCATGAACGGTTATGAGTTTTGTGCCATCCGGGAATGTAGCTTCCACTTGGATCTCTGGAATCATTTCGGGTATCCCCTCCATCACATCCTTGGTGGTCAATAGTTTAGTTCCCTCGCTCATCAATTCCGCAACCGATTTCCCGTCTCTTGCTCCCTCCATCATTTCATAGGTAATGAAGGCAACAGCTTCTGGATAATTTAATTTTAACCCGCGATCTTTTCTCCGCTTTGCAAGGTCAGCCGCTACCACAATCATTAATTTTTCTTGTTCTCGTTGAGTTAATTTCATCTTTTCCTCCTTTTAGCGTTGATTTATAGACACTGACAAACACCCCTATAGAAAAAATATACAATTATATAACATTTTATGTTAGCTATTCTAACACCAAATAGTTTAAAATAAAAGAAAGTTTTCTGTTAATTACAAAAATTATCAATCTTCGTGTATATCGCTCTACTTTCGTCTATTCACGTTAAAAAATCTAACACGAAAAATAAATTTTACGCAATTAGGAGGTTTTTTATGGAAGGTTCATTACTAACGATCTTAGCTCTTGGTTTTATCCTGGGAATAAAACACGCTATGGAACCGGATCATGTCATCGCGGTTTCCACGATTGCAAGCAAAAGTAAAAATTTATGGCGAGCCTCACTAGCTGGAGTATTTTGGGGAATTGGGCATACAACCACCCTATTTATTGTTGGAATTCTTCTCCTTCTTCTTAAAGGGAAGATTCCAGAAACATGGGCCCTATCATTGGAATGTTTAGTTGGAATCGTGCTGGTTTATCTTGGAATCACAAATATTCTCTCATTTAAAAATACCCAATCCCATTCCCATCAAACTCATCATTATGGCATTTCCTATCTTAAAGCATCACTAGTCGGGCTAGTACACGGTCTGGCGGGCAGTGCTGCTATGGTACTCCTAGCCATGTCATCGGTCAATAATATTTGGCAAGGAGCAACATATATTTTCATTTTTGGCACAGGGACGGTTGTTGGTATGCTCCTGTTTACTACTATCGTTGGAATTCCATTTGTCCTTAGTTCGAAAAACAAAGGGGTAAATAAACTATTGACCCAATTAACTGGATTGATAAGTGCCGGTTTTGGCCTTTACTACATATTTCATATTGGTGTTTCAGGAGGGTTATTTGTACAATGGTTTCATTGATTTGAGGAAAAGGGGGTGTTTTTAAAAGGTGACTTTTTAAGACCCCCTCTTTTACGATTACGTAGAAAAGTTGTTTCTAGTAAAATAATTTCTTTAAACAGGAATTCTCAATAAATCATACAGCGTACAAGCCACTATTTTGGTTGCATCTAGTAAATCTTCAATCCGAATATTTTCATCTGCCCGATGACCATTGGCCTCTTCCAGCAATTTTGGTCCGACCCCGAACATCACGGTGGGAATACCCTCTGCATAAAAATGACGGGCATCTGCATAGATTGGAACACCCTTGATGGTTAATTCCCCTTTTTCCCGCATAATGGATTGCCAGTTGGTCGCGAGCGCAGCGATTAGCGGTGAATCCGCCAAAACAGGTCCGAAGCTTTCCGCATGGAGAATTTTCCGAATGTCCACCTTTAATCCATGAATCGAAGCAACCGCTTTATTGACGACTTCTCTAAATTCTGCTTCCGCTTGTTGTGCATCTTCTTCGGGTATCAATCTTCGGTCAACTCTGATCCTGCATTCATCCGGCACCACATTCGTGTTAATCCCTCCCGAGATGAGGCCAACAACCAAGGATGGAGAATCAATTCCAGGGACGGCAGATTTATTGATTGCGAGAGTCTGACGATATTCATATAAAGCATTTAAAATTTTGGTTGTTGCCTCGATCGCATCAATACCCGTATGCGGCAGTGCAGCATGAGCGGACTTCCCGGTTGTTTTGATTTCAAAATGCAGGCAGCCATTATGGGCAATTACGGCGGAGTACGTAAACCCTGCAACAATGGCTTGATCCGGTTTTATAGCCCCTTGACTTAGCAGCCACTTTGGTCCCAATTCTCCCCCTGTTTCTTCATCAAAAGTAAAGGCAAGATCGATTTTCCCTCGCAGCTTCGGTGCAATATTGGCTTGTTTTAAAGCCAGAACGGCAAATGTATAGGCCGCAATATCCGATTTTGAAACGGCTACACCACGACCATACATCCTTCCGTCTATGACCTCCCCTCCATAAGGGTCTACACTCCATCCTAAACCTGGAGGGACCACATCCCCGTGTGCATTTAACACAATGTTCTTTCCTCTTCCGTCACCAAAAACGGTTGTTCCAAGGACATTAGCCAAACTGATCATCCCGGCGTCATTCACGTCTTTTTTATCAACCTCTAATAAGGACACATCTTCAAAGCCAACTTCACAAAGCTGTTGCTTTAAGAAGGCCGCAATTGGGAAACAGTCACCATCCGGATTGTCTGATGGAACTTGCACCAAATTTTTTAAAAAGCCGATTAGTTCTGTTTGGTGCTCGTGAACCCATTTCATCAGCCTTTCCTTATCTTGATTCATAACATTCCTCCTCTGGTTACTTGTACGCTAATTGGTGTAATAACTGAAGCAGGACTTCGAGACCTATCTCCAAGTGTTGAAGGGAAGTATATTCTAATGGCGAATGACTAATACCTCCTCTGCTGGGGACAAACAGTAATGCTGTTGGGCAAAAGCGTGCAAACAATTGGGAATCATGCCCTGCACCACTGTTCATGATCTGATAGGGGATATCGCTCTGACAGCAAATCCCTTGAACCGCTTCATTTAGCTTGCCATCCATTTGGACAGGCTGGACTTCATGCCAAATTTCAATCTCCAGACCCAGTCCCATTTCTTTCGCAATTTCTTGAAATCTAAAGGTAAACTCCTTCCCAAAAGAACTTAAGACAGATTCCAATGGATGTCTGGCATCTACAGTAAAAACTGTCCGGCCCGGTATAACATTTGAAACATTAGGGTCCACAACTATTTGTCCTACGGTTGTAACAAAATCCTCGTCATATCCTTTGGCAATCTCATATAGGCTATGGATCATCAATACCGCACCATGAAGGGAATCCCTTCGCCATTTCATCATCGTGGTCCCGGCATGATTCGAATCACCATTCACCATGATTCGATAGCGTTTTTGACCGACAATGGTTTGAACAATTCCAATTGGTTTTTCAAGCCTTTCCAAACTGGGGCCTTGTTCAATATGAAGTTCAATAAAGGTTTGGATCTCCTTACGAACGGTGTATTTTTGATTATTTAGGCCAAAGCCTGCCTCTTCCATCGCCTGCTCAAAGGTCATGCCCTCCGAATCTGTCAGCCCCTTGATGTCTTCAATAGTATAGGCTCCTGTCATCATCCCGGAGCCCCAGCAGGCAAGAGGAAAACGGCTTCCCTCCTCTTCGCATAAAGAAACGACTTCAAGGTTTACTTTCGGAGCACCATACTTCTGTTTAAGAATTTTTAAAGCGAGGATGGCTGCGATAATTCCATACGCCCCATCATATTTCCCCCCTGATTGAACGGTATCCACATGGGAACCGATAAGGATGGTCGGGGAGCCTGCATCATCTGCAGAGAGCTTTCCGAACAAATTTCCAATCGAATCAAAGCAGGTGTCTAGCCCAATCTGTTCCATCCATCGATAAAGAGCGTGCTGTGCTTCTTTCCAAGATTGTGAATATACCGTCCGTGTAACCCCGCCATCTGATCCTGCACCAAATGAACTAAGCCACTCCATTCCTTCCGCAAGATTATTAGGGAATTGTTTCAAAACACTCCCTCCCCGGTTAAATGCATCGACCATATTTCTCTTTCGTTACTCCCTTATCATCATCATAAATGACCCTTCCTCGCAATATGGTTTTCTTTACTTTCAAATGAAAGGTCATATTTTCATAGGGGGAAAATGCGTTTCGAAAACCAAAGGACTGCTTATCAGCGAGGGTCAGCTCATCCAATCGAATCAATGCCAAATCCGCATCCAATCCTGGAGATATTCTCCCTTTTCTTTGCGCAATCCCGAATCGGTCTGCGATATTGTTGGTACCTAAAGGCAGGACCTGCTCAAGCGGAAGGTTCCGTTTAATCGCTTGGTCGAGGAAGGCAAGCCAAGTAAATTGGACCCCTTGAATGCCGCCCCATGCGTCCCAAATGGAATCTGTCGCTTTCATGGAATAGAGACACGGAGAATGATCAGACCCTATGGTATCAATCCAGCCATTCGAAATACATTCCCAGAGTCCTTCCACCTCTTCACGGGGCCGAAGCGGCGGGGCACATTTGAGGAGGGCACCGGTCTTGAGAAAATCTTCCTCATCAAACAGTAAGTAGTGTGGACATGTTTCTACCGTTACGTTCACACCGCTTTTTTTGGCCTCTTGAATACGTTTAACCACCTTTGCTGAACTGATATGAACAAAATGAACCTTTGTTCCATACTTGGCAGCGAGCTCTAATGCTTCGCACACAGCCTTTTCTTCTGCTGATATCGGCCTGCTGGCTAAAAACGCGCTCCGTTCATTTATGCTGCTATTTTTATAAAAAGCTGTAAATCTACTGATCTCCTCCTCTAATTCGGCATGAAGGGCAAGGATTTTATCGTGTTCTTTCGTCAATTGCATCGCTTTTTTTAATTCTTCCTGCGATACGAACTCAAAATCATCAATGCCGCTTTGACACATGAAGGCCTTCCAGCCAATGATCCCCCCGCTCATTTGTGAAATTTGCGAGGGATGGTTAAGTGATGTTCCTGTCATACCGCCCCATAGGGCATAATCAATATGGGACAAGGAGGAGACATACTCATTCTTTTCGTGCAAATTCTGTAAGTTTATGATGGAAGGAGAACAGTTTAATGGCATATCAAAAATGGTAGTCGTTCCACCCATTGCAGCTGCCCGGCTCCCTGTTTCAAAGCCTTCCCATTCCGTTCGTCCCGGGTCATTAAAATGGACATGGGCATCGATAAATCCGGGAACAACGAGACACCCCCCTGCATCGATTATGTTGGCTGATGTCTCCGGACGTGGTTCAACATCATGGTCAACTAGCGAGTCAAACTGCTTGTTCTTAATTTTAATCGTTACTTGCCGAAATCCTTCTGCTGTAAAAACAACCCCATTTTTCACCGACAGCTCTGTCTCCATATTCTCCTCCTTAACTCCCCCGATAGGTGCTGTAGCCTCCTGGCGAGATTAGCAATGGCACATGATAGTGTTCAGCAGGTTCAGAAATCCCCACCCGAACGGGAACGCAATCCAGAAACGGAGGATCTCCTTCTGGTTTCCCCTGATTTCGGTAATAGTCTCCTATATGAAAGCGAATTTCATAGATTCCTTTCTTCATATTTTCCCCATCTAACAGCGGTTGACTTATTCTACCTTCCTTATTGGTATTACGTATTTGCAGGAGTTCAAACTGATTGTCTGTACCCATCTGCCATAATTCCACTAAAACACCGCCGGCAGGCTTGCCAATGCTGAGATCAAGAACATGTGTGGTTATTTTTCCTGTCATTTGGGCGATTCCTCATCCGTCATGAGATCTTCCCTCGTCATGGAAAAACGTTGAAACCCATATGGCGGCCTAGGCTCCGTGAATACTTTTCCCTCCGGTGATGAGGGGATTTGATCTAACACGGTTTCCCATGTCCGATTATTCGATTCAAAAGAAACCTCCGCGAGCTGCGGAAAACGCTCCAGTACTCTATAGCCAATCCGGTAAATAAGGTTTTGGATGGATGGGGAGTTTTTTTCATGAAAAACAGTATAGGCAATATCTCTTACCTGTTCAGCCGCAACATACCCAGGCGTATTCCCGCGAGATAGCTCGGGATTGCTATAACGCCAATCGATATTCAAAAAGATAAACAGCGGACGATCATAGGATTCCGGCAGTGTTGTGTACTCATCCTTTACGTATCCGTAAAACGAACTCCCTCTAACTTTAATGAGCTTTAATCCCTTCAAACTGCTCTTTTGGTCCGTTGTAAAGATTGCTCCATTCGCGCGTTTCAGTTCAATCGAGGCGCAGGCCTGTTCATTAAGGGAATAGCGAAACACGAACGGGCTTGGTTCAAATGTATCTTTTGTCGGCACCGGAAGCTCATCAAAGGGGATTTGCTCTCCCATCATCTTAATTCCAGTCATTTGCGGATACGTTTCGAGAAAGCGGCGCCCGACAAATTCAAGGAATCCTTCTTGTGTTCCTCCCTCATAATCCCCTGCATGCTTTAAAATGAAATTTTTCATCGAATCGGTTGCAACCACTAAGGTATTGTCACCATCTTTAAATGATGCAAGGAATTCCTCCCCCTCCACTGCCACTTTCACATTCATTCCAAAAAGAATATTTTTATAACCTTTAAATGTGGATTCAGGAATTGATTGAACATCGGTAAGGGGTTTTGCATAGGTACGATAAACCCATACATCTGCTTTTCCATAGCACATGATTCTTTTCATATTCCAATACCCCCTTCATTGAATCGTTTCGTTTAAGCGGAAACCCGCGATTTTATAAACCTCATGAAGTGCTGTTTCCAACTCTTCCTCATAAGTAAAGTCAAGCCGCTCTCGGAGTCTATTGAGAATCGTATCCTTTGTGTGTCCTTTTACTGCGAGGATAAAAGGAAAGGAAAACTTCTCGGTATATTTCTGATTCAGCGAAACAAACTCCTCAAATTCCGCTTTTGAGAGCTTATCAAGACCTGCTCCCGCCTGCTCCTTTTGCGAGGCTTCAGATATTTTCAATCTTGTTCCGAGGTCTGGGTGTGCACGTAGAAGTGCTAATTGCTGTGATTTCTTTGCATTTTGTACAATCGTGACCATGGTTTGAAAGAGTACCTCCTGCGATTGAAAAGGTCTACCTTCCCATGCCTTTTCCGCGATCCACGGAGAATGCTCAAATATCCATCCCACTTTTTCGATGAACACCTCTTTATCCATTTGATTTATATCAGTAAATGAAATCATGTTGCCTCCTTTGCTGAGGGAATCCTCCTCTCTTTTTACCACGATGATATGTTTAAGTTTCGGTTTTAATGCTTTCTACTAAGAGGAGTACTACAACCATTCAGGAAAAATTTTGAGCCTTAAGAATTCTGTTCGTAAATCTTTCAACAAAAAAGAAAGTTTAACCGGGAAGTTGAATAATGTACTTTTAGATAGATTGATTAGTTAGGATATATAAATATTGAATGGGGAAACGGAGAGGTTGTATGTCCAATGATCATTTTATGGAAAAGGCAATTGATGTAGCCCTTAATAATGTATTAACAAATCATGGCGGGCCTTTTGGAGCTATTGTTGTAAAGGATGGAAAAATCATAGGAATAGGCAGAAATGAAGTAGCCGTTTCAAAAGATCCGACAGCTCACGCCGAGGTACAAGCAATTAGAGCTGCCTGCCAATATTTAAACAGCTTCCAGCTGGATGACTGTGACATCTATACAAGCTGTGAGCCATGCCCGATGTGCTTTGGGGCCATATATTGGGCCAGACCAAGAGCCGTATATTATGCATGCTCAAAGGAAGCTGCGGCAGAAATAGGTTTTGACGATCAATTTATTTATGAACAATTAACATTTCCAATGGAACAACGTACGATTCCGATGATAAAGATTTACCCATCCAATAGTGATTTACCCTTTAGAAAATGGGAAAGCTCCAATAGCAAGGTGGAATACTAATATGCCTGATGGAAGATGTTTTTCTAGGGTATTTTGACAACAATTAATTTATAAAGATCAATTCAGTTGTTTTTCTTCTAATTATCTGGCATTCTTATGAGCATACTCTCTCATAAAACAAAAGAATGCGCAGGTGATAAACATGATTGAGATAAAAACTTCAAAAATCAGTGATGGGGAGTTCAATAGAGGAGTTTTCGCAACGAGAGATATTGCAAAAGGGGAGCTTATACACGAAGCACCTGTCCTTTCTTATCCTAATAGCGAGCATATTCACATCGAGAAAACCTTACTGGCCGATTACGCATTTGAGTATGGCATTAACCACTCCGCCATTCTCCTAGGGTATGGGATGCTGTTTAACCATTCCTACAAACCAAATGCGACATATGAAATAAATTTTGATAATCATACGTTCGACTTTTACGCCTATAAGGATATAAAAGCAGGAGAAGAAATTCTCATTAACTATAATGGAGAAGTCGATAATGAGGATCCTTTATGGTTTAACGAATAAGCTAAAATCCCCTTCGTAAAGTGATACGAGGGGGATTTTTCATTAGATCGTCCCTAATACTTTTTTCTCTTGGAAAACTACATGCTCAAGTAACAAACATAAGATCAGCCCAACAAGCAATCCATTAGCCATAATGTTACGGAGCCATGGGGCTGCACTTTCAAATGCAGCAGGAGGCATAAACATCATGCCAATTCCCACCATTAAAGATAGTCCAATGACTAATAAATTTCGCGGCGTTGGCACTTGGCCCATCAGATCGCGAATGCCGAAGCCCATCATTTGCGAAAAGGGAATAAATAATGACGCATAAGCTACTTCCAATGGCAGCGTGGAAAAGAACTCACCTATATAAGGGAAGAATCCTGTAATCATAATCAAAATGGCCCCTATGATTAGCGGACGCTTTGCTTTAATACCGGTTGTGCTGATAAATCCGGCAGAAATGGACAAAGGAACAACGCCCACCACAGAGAATAATCCGGATAAAAACAAGTTAACTCCGTTTCCGAAAATTCCCTTCGAATATTCATGGTGCTTTATATCCTTTTCCAGCGTAATACCGACAACTAAAATACTGGCAATGACATTTGAAATAAGGACGACAGCCGTGATAACAGATGTCAGCACGATTCCAAAGTCAAAGTGGGGGGAACCCCAGCTGAAAGCCTTTGGCACAGAAAGCCACCCGGTAGGCTCGTACGTTTTTCCCGGGTGAACGAGTCCAAAAACGTGGAATGATATCCAGCCAAAGATAATCCCGATCAGCGGGCCCAAGCTTTTGACGATCCCTTTTGCTCTAACGGAAAACATGAGGATGATGATAACCTCCACTAAGCAAATCAAGGTAATTTTCCCATCCAGGTGATTGGTTTCCGTTATGCCCAGCATGCTTTTAAAAAAAGAACCGCTCATTTGGCTTACAAGTAAGATTAAATAAACACCCGTAACAATCGGAGTAAACAGATTTCTTATTTTTCCTATAACCGGCAAAAAACTTAAAATCGCTAAAAATAAACCAGCTATGAGAAGACCCATCTCTAAATGCTGAAGCAGAGCCCCTCGCTCTCCCGGAACGCTCATCGCCCCGAGCACGATGAACAAAGCCCACCACATACCAGCTGCTCCCTCGACAACTGGAAGCCGGTGGCCAAAAAATAACTGGATAAGGGTTGCTGCCCCGCTCACCAATAGCATGCGCTGCATGAAGGTTGAAATTTCGGCGGGCGACATGTGAAACGCCGCACCAACCACAACAGGAACAGCAATAATATTGGTCAGCATAAAGACGGCCCATTGAATACTTTGGATCCCCGTTAACAAGCCGCTTCCTTTTTTCGTTAAATCACTCAATCGTTTGCACCCCCTTTAACTGCTATAAAGCCGCAGTTTCTTGCTTCTCTATTTTTCTATGAAAATAGCGGTCAAGAAAGTGGCCATTTAAAGAAGCTAGCACTTGTTGAAAGAGCATTCCGACCACAACCGGGACGGCAACTGCCGGAGAAAAATAGGAAACCGCAATCACAGCCCCTGCACTTATATTCCTCATTCCACCGGTAAACGTAAGCGAAACAACCGTATCCCGGCCGCTTTTCATAAACTGTCCGGCGATAAAGGAAAATAGATATCCAGTTAAAGCAATAAAAAAAACAATGATGGTAATTTCAATTAATTTTAAGTTTATATGTTTTAAATAAGGAGCCACAACAGCCCCATTCAGCAACACGACAAATCCCAGGCAGACCTTTGAAAAAGGGGCAAGCGGTGTCCCCAGCTGCTCTTTGATTCTGCCTTTGGTGAGCTGGTTTAACAGCATGCCAATGACAGAGGGAATCACGACCATCCCAAGCAATCCCTTCATCACGCTGTAAGAGTCCATATCGATTCTTTGTCCCATAAAAAGAGAGATGGAAAAAGGAACAATCACGGGTGAAAGCAGCGTGTCCAAAAGAATAATCGATAAAGTCATCGGGATATTCCCTTTGTAAATCGAAACCCATATAAAGCTTGTCACACCTGTCGGGATCGTCATCCCCAAGATAAGTCCGGTAATGGTGAAAATATCCCCGTTAAAAGCAAGGTGGCCAACGCCCCATGCCCAAATCGGCATAATCACATGTAATAAACCCATCGTTGCGATGACGGGAACGGGATGGGCGATGACCTCCGTTAAAGATTTAAAATTTGAGCTCAGACTGCCGGCGAAGGTCATGAAGGCAAAAATCCATGGAATTAAAAAGGAAAGATCCTTCATGTACTCACTTAACAAAACCCCGAGAATGACACTCACCGGGGTAATCAACGGCATAATTTTTTCCAGTTGTTTGTTGATCTTTTGCAGCATAAAATGTCGCTCCCCGCTTAGTCTTTCAGCAGCTTCTGATATTCCTTCCAAGCTGTGAGACCGCCCTCTAAAACCGTGACATTATAATGCCGGCTGCGTAAAATCTCAGCACACTTAGCTGCAGAATTCCCGGTTGTACAGGTTACAACGATTTCCTGCTCCTTGGGTAAAGCGAATGGCAATACATCTTCTGCTTCAAAAATTTCTGTTTTCGGTATGTTGTGACTTTCAACTAGAGGGCTTTCTATATGAAAGTCGTTATATTTTTCTTCTGCCCGCACATCAAGAAGAATGACCTTTTCGTTTCTTTTCAGTTTTTCATCTAGTTCTTTTGGCGTCATTTTTTTGTTCGTCACTCTAAACACCTCCATTATAAAGAATACCATATTTTCCTGATTAAGCCTCAAGTCTGAGGAAAAATAAATCCGGAGGTGCATTGAGAGATGGGGGTATATCCCTTATTATTTCTATATAGATAAAAATTGGTAAAAGGATGGGATAAAAAAAATGAAAAGGATCGTGATTCTGTTAATCATTATCACTGGATTATATATTGTTTTTCAACAGTCCTTTAGACTTGATTGGTTTTCGGCCGGGAAACAAGATGGGCAAGCAGCCGTTTCGAACCAGATTGATATGATCAGCGTGGATGTCGGAGGCGTCAATACTACGATCATTCCAACCGATCGCGATAATGTAAAAGCTGTTTTTGAAGGGGACGGAAAGCTTTCAATAGCTCGACATGGCGATACGGTTAGTGTCTCCATCAAGCATAAATGGCTGGATTGGTTTGACTGGCTGCCATTATCGAAAAAAGAGCTAAAGGTTTATATCCCTCAAAATTATCAGCAGAGAATGGCCATCAAATTAGGGTCAGGGAATATGAAATTTTCCGGGCACTCAATGAAATTAGCGGAATTATCTGTGGATGTTGGTTCCGGCAATTTGTACATGAATGACCTGGATGTGAAACATTTTAAGCATGAAGGTGCTTCTGGAAATGTGGTCATTGATTCTTTAAAAACAGACAGCGGCACGTTTGACTTAAGTTCCGGGAATCTGGATCTTAACCACTACTCAGGAGCCATCAAAGCGGATGTTGCTTCAGGAGAATTTAATGTCCAAGTAGACAAATTAACCAATTCCATTGAGGTCGACCTCAGTTCTGGGAATGTCGGTCTGGACCTGCCGAAGGATTCTGATTTCAAATTGAACGGACATGTAACGAGCGGCAACATTTCATGTGATATTCCGTTAACTTCAGAAGAACGAAATCAGCAGAATATTAAAGGGACATCTGGTTCCGGAAAGTACAAAATTGATCTTTCTGTTTCGAGCGGGAATATTCGGATCCAATAAAAAGCTGAAAGCGCCTGGTTTTATTTCATAACCAGGCGCTTTTCATTATGCCAAATCGCTCCCCCGTCACTTGAATCTCTTTGTGCCCTCGAGCTTCTGCTTCGAGGACACTTCGTTCTCTTTTTCATCTCTTTGTGTCCTCGAGCTTCTGCTTCGAGGACACTTCGTTCTCTTTTTCATCTCTTTGCGTCCTTGAGCTTCTTCTTCAAGGACACTTCGTTCTCTTTTTCATCTCTCTGTGTCCTCGAGCTTCTTTTTCGAGGACACTTCGTTCTCTTTTTCATCTCTTTGCGTCCTCGAGCTTCTTCTTCAAGGACACTTCGTTCTCTTTCTCATCTCTTTGCGTCCTCGAGCTTCTTTTTCAAGGACACTTCGTTCTCTTTTTCATCTCTTTGTGTCCTCGAGCTTCTTCTTCGAGGACACTTCGTTCTCTTTTAATCTCTTTGTGTCCTCGAGCTTCTTCCTCGAGGACACTTCGTTCTCTTTTTCATCTCTTTGTGTCCTCGAGCTTCTTTTTCAAGGACACTTCGTTCTCTTTTTCATCTCTTTGCGTCCTCGAGCTTCTTCTTCAAGGACACTTCGTTCTCTTTTTCATCTCTTTGTGTCCTCGAGCTTCTTTTTCAAGGACACTTCGTTCTCTTTTTCATCTCTTTGTGTCCTCGAGCTTCTTCTTCGAGGACACTTCGTTCTCTTTTTCATCTCTCTGTGTCCTCGAGCCTCGTCTTCGAGGATACTTCGTTCTCTTTTTCATCTCTTTGTGTCCTCGAGCTTCTTTTTCAAGGACACTTCGTTCTCTTTTTCATCTCTTTGCGTCCTCGAGCTTCTTCTTCAAGGACACTTCGTTCTCTTTTTCATCTCTTTGTGTCCTCGAGCTTCTTCTTCAAGGACACTTCGTTCTCTTTTTCATCTCTTTGTGTCCTCGAGCTTCTTCCTCGAGGACACTTCGTTCTCTTTTTCATCTCTTTGTGTCCTCGAGCTTCTTCTTCAAGGACACTTCGTTCTCTTTTTCATCTCTTTGTGTCCTTCAACTGTAAATCAGGCCCTTTTTTTACCGATAAGGTTCCCAAATAGATTCTTGCTTCACTAATAAAAGCAAACAGTGCGGTCCCAATGGCTAAGTGGAGAACCGCCCAAGGAAGGTCAATAAATTTGATAATCACAATAATTCCAACGGCGATTTGCAGCAATATCGTTACCGCACAAAGCAGCAATCGCTTGCGAATAGCTGAATCCCATCTTTTAGCATAGGCCATATAAGTAAGAATGAGGGTATATAGAGCGGAAACAGCCGCAAATCCATGATGAAGGGATTGTAAGATCTCAGGAGTGGTTGTTGAGAAAAACGAGTGTTTGCAGCCTAACCATCCGCAAGCCAAACCATAAGACCATTTCGGTGATTTGTATCACGTTAGCGAATATTTCTCTTTCCTCTGAGGCAGGGAACCAAAATAATCAAAATATCATACCGTATAGTGCGTGTGTTTTCACTTGAAAGGAGAATAACCAATGTACTATTACCCTTTTCATTATCCTCCTCAGCCTATATATCAGGGTTATTATATAAATCAGCCAATTTCAAGAGCCTACCCTCCGGTAGATGTGAAAATTTTTTCGAAATCCGTCGCTTCCTTTCGGCTTTTGATGGAGCAAGGAAGTATATTGTTAGACCGTTTAGCCGATGTTGGTTTTGCCAGAAAAATGATGTCTGCGGCACAGCAGGGAAAACAAGTGGAAGTCGACCAGCTCATCCATTCCATCGGATTGAAGGTCCCGGTACACACGAAATATACCCCATCCGGCGTGCAATTTGAACTTTCAACCAATCCAGAAACCGGCAGCCTGTTCAGCTGCTGTACACTGTCGGTTTCTTTGAAATGGGGAAGATAGTACAAAATAGATTCAATAATTAACCTGCCTGCGATGTTGAAATTGCATCGTTGACAGGTTATTTTTTATTCATACGAGAATTACTATTTACATGTCTTTCTCAATGAGAATTTACGTAAAATAATGGAAAGATTCCTGTAGAATTCCTTTTAAAAATATAAAGTGAAGGATGTTGCCAATGGAAAAGCGAGATTTAATGAGAAGAATTGAAGTAGCCGCGGGAAGGGTTCCTGCTGAAACGGTCATTAAGAATGGAAAAATCATAGATGTTTTTAATGGCGAAATCATCACTGGAGATATTGCCATTGTCGATGGATACATTGCAGGAGTCGGGAGCTATTCCGGAATAAATGTCGTGGATGCGGGTGGCAGCTATATTGCCCCTTCCTTCATCGACGGCCATGTCCACATCGAATCCTCCATGTTGACGCCAAGGGAATTTGCAAAAGTCCTATTATTGCATGGTGTAACGACCGTTGTTGCCGATCCCCACGAAATTGCCAATGTGTCGGGGGCTGATGGCATTCAATATATGCTGGACTCTACTGAAAACCTCCCCTTTGATTTTTATCTAATGCTCCCCTCCTGCGTACCGGCAACGGAATTTGAACATGCAGGAGCCACACTCTCAATGGACGAACTTAAACCATTTTATGAACATCCAAGAGTTCTCGGGTTAGCAGAGGTGATGAATTTTCCTGCTGTCTATCATACAGAAGATTCCATGATGGCGAAAATATGGGAGACGAAAAAAAACCAAAAAAAAATTGACGGGCATGCTGCCGGCTTATCTGAACATGATTTAAATGTCTACATGGCTGCCGGCATCCTTACGGATCATGAAAGCACTACAAAAGACGAAGCAAAACAGCGGCTGCAAAAAGGAATGTATTTGATGATTCGCGAGGGAACTGTTGCGAAGGATTTGCGGCAGTTAATTAGCGTCGTTACAGAACGAAACGCCCGCCGCTGTTTATTTGTAACGGATGATAAGCATTTAGATGATTTAATGAAAGAAGGAAGTATTGATCATAACGTAAGGCTCGCGATTGCCGAGGGCCTCAGTCCCTTAACCGCCATTCAAATGGCCACCATCAATGCCGCCGAATGCTTTGGCCTTAACGAAAAAGGCGCCATTGCCCCGGGCTACAAAGCGGATTTCCTTATTTTCAATGATTTGAACACCATTGAGTTAACCCATGTCTATAGGAACGGCAGCCTGGTTGTGAAAAATGGGAGATTAGTTGATTTTCCCGGGACCAGCGAACAGATGATACCTGCACACTTAATAAATACGGTTAACCTGCATCCTTTCACGATTGAGGACCTGCAAATACCTTTAAAAAGCGGAAAGGCCAATATTATTGAAATCATTCCGAACAGCCTGGTCACAAAGCATATCATTGAAGAAGCCGACATCAATGAACAAGGATGTTTTCAACCATCCATCCAGAGAGACCAGTTAAAGCTTGTCGTGATGGAACGCCATCATCACACAACACATATCGGCTTGGGCATATTGAAAGGGTTAGGGATCAAAACAGGGGCCATCGCCACCACGATTGCTCATGATTCACACAATTTGATCATTGCGGGAACCAATGATCAAGATATGCTGACTGCGGCAAAGGCCATCCAGGAAATTCAAGGCGGGCTCGTTGTTGTTCAAAATGGAAAAACAATCGGTTCAGTCGAATTGCCGATCGCCGGTTTAATGTCGGACCGTTCCTATCAAGAAATCCTTGGAGAGCTCAGCAGCATCCACCAGTCTCTAAAAAAATTAGGTGGATTCAGCCATTTTAATCCGTTTTTAACATTATCCTTCCTGGCACTGCCGGTCATTCCGGAATTAAAGCTGACAGACAGCGGTTTATTTCAAGTATCCAAATTTAGACATATTCCGATTGAAAGCGATTGAATTTTCACCTTTCATAAGTTAATGAAATTTTAATCTAAATGAGATTTAGTTCAATAACTGTTCATGGCAGTTCGTGACTTTTATCACATATACCCTTTCGAAACAGGAGTAATATTACCCTCGTAAACAAAATTTACTTCTCGCTCGGAGGCGGAAATCATGAACAGAATCATCAAAAAAGGCACCGTTGCAATAGCGCTAATTTCGGCTCTTTCATTTTCACTTGCAGGATGTGGTACGGCAAATAGTACGGCAAAAGCAAGTGCTCCTAAGGCACAAACAGCAACAACAGCTTCTTCCAAAACAGCTGTCCAACAGGCAGGCGCCTATAATCAGTACATTGTGATTGAGCCAGGTGCCAAATTAGGGTCTGATAAAAAATTACATGATGCTTTCATAAATGATGACATCAAAATTACAGAAGGTCAGCCAGTAACCTTAAATTTCCTAAACTATGATGGAGGAACACACACCTATACTTCTGCTGACTTAGGTCTTAATATTAAAATTAAAGGCTCAACCAAAAAGGGCCAACCCGCATTAACCCAATACACCTTCACTCCTTCCAAAACAGGTACATTCTCATGGCTCTGTGCAGACAAATGTGACGGTGGCAACGGACAATGGGCAATGGCACAGCAAGGTTATATGCAAGGTAAGATTACGGTTCTGCCTGCCACAAACAATGTCCAATATGTATCAATGGTAATGAACCCTAGTTACAAACTAGGATCAGACGGCAAATTGCATGATGCTTACACACCTGGAGATATAACAGTAAAAGCTGGCCAGCCGGTCCAATTAACGGTTTACGGTTTAGGGAAACATGCCCACCCAATTGCCATTAAAGAACTAGGTGTAAATGTGAAGGAAACAGCAAGAAAAGCGGATGGTGATCCAAGTATTACAACTGTCACCTTTACACCGCAAAAGGCAGGAAAATATATGTGGAACTGTACCGTTGCCTGTGACGGAGATAACAACGACTGGGCAATGGGTCAGGATAACTTTATGATGGGATACTTTAATGTAGTAAAATAAAAATGATAAAGAGGCTGATTGCGCGTCAGCCTCTTTTTATTTTGTTATTGAATTTTTGAAAAGGGAATCTTCCATTTGCTTGGCCGGCAGAGGTTCGCTGAAAAAGAATCCTTGACCAATTTCACACTTATTCCTAATTAAAAACTCAACCTGCTCCTCCGTTTCAATCCCTTCCGCAATCACGACAAAATTTAAATTATTCCCCATATCAATAATCGTTTTCACCATCATCCCCTGGCTGGGATGGTAAAGGATATCATCGACAAACGATTTATCAATCTTAATCTTATCAATCGGAAGATGATTTAAAAAACTCAATGAAGAATACCCCGTACCGAAATCATCCATAGATAATTGTATACCAAGCCCTTTTAATTGCTTCAAAATAACGGTTGATTTTTCTACATTCTGCATGACGCTTTCGGTGATTTCCAATTCTAAATACTTCCCATCCAGCCCAATCTCCCGCAGCATCTCCCCAACATATTCCACTAAATTATCGTCCTGAAATTGACGGACAGAAACATTCACGGCAATCAGCAGTTCCTGGAAACCGGCGAGCAGCCACGCTTTTCTTTGTTCACATGCTTTTCGTAAAACCCATTTGCCTAATGGAACGATATAGCCCGTCTCTTCGGTAAGGGGGATAAATTCAGAAGGGGAAATAAAGCCATTTTCAGGATCATGCCAACGGATTAATGCCTCAATTCCAACTATTTTTCCGGTTTTTAGGTTCACTTGCGGCTGATAATATAGTTCAAATTGTTCCAACTCGAAGGCTTTTCGCAAACGATTTTCTAATTCCATTTTACGATGTGAGCTTCCATTAAGGCTTGAAGAGTAAAAATAAAAATTATTTTTCCCAAGATCTTTCGCCTTGTACATAGCGGTATCAGCATTCTTGATCAATGCCTCCTCATTCTCTCCATCAAAAGGATAGAGGCTGATTCCAATGCTTGGTGTCACAAAAAACTCCTCGCAATGGACCTCAAAAGGATGGGAAAAATCATCGATAATTCTTAGGGCCAGCTCTGTCACCCGTTCCTTATTCGTATTCTCCAGGAGGATAATGAATTCATCGCCGCCCTGCCGGGAAACCATTCCCTCCTTTAGGACACAAGCCTCCAATCTGCCTGCTACCTTTTGCAGGATTAAATCTCCTGTGGAATGTCCTTTCGTATCATTAATGATTTTAAACCGGTCCAAGTCTAAAAATAAAACGGCTAGCATTTCAGACTCCGAACGATTCAAAACCTCATTTAAATGCTGTTTAAATTTATTACGATTTGGAAGACCCGTTAATGTATCATAAAAAGCCATCGTTTGTATGGTTCTTTCAGCCAGCTTCCGCTCCGAAATATCCCTGCCAACAACCTGTTTCGCACGTCTGCCTTCATATAAAATCGTCGTAGTTGTCATCTCGACATCAATCGGCCTGCCATCCAGTCTTGTCACTTGAAACTCCAGTCTTACTCTTTCATGAGGGTTGGAATAGGATTTCTCACTAAGACTAATACTCTCAAAAATATCAGCCGGGATAAAGTTCAAAACAGACTGTCCGATTACTTGATTCGGACTATGTGCACCAATCAGTTTGTATCCTGCCTCATTGATATAATCAATCACTCCGTTACTGGCAACTGCGATAATATCCGGAGACATTTCTACCAAACTTCGATAACGTTCTTCACTTTCTTTCCGGTCAGTTATATCGAAAAGCACACTATTAAAATCGACAAATTTCCCTTTATGGTCCATTGTCGGGAATCCCCTGTCATGAATCCAGCGGACCTCGCCATCTGGCCGGATAATGCGGTACTGACTTGATACCGTCTCACCCAATGCCAGCCTTTGCTTTCTTTCCGACAATACCGGCAGATCATCTGGATAGATAACTTTTTCCCAAAGATTATGATCATGATAAAAATCGGATAATGAATAGCCATACAATTTTTCAATTCCCGGAGTGATTAATAGCTTGTCCGTTTTTAAATCATGAGACCAAATCGCAAGATCCAGGGTATCAAAAATATTTTTCAATTTTTGCTCGTTTTTTTGCAGCTCTACATAGGTCTTTTTCATCATCTTATAAATAAAAAACAATGCGATCAAAGCCGCAACAAGAAAAGCCACGGAGGTATAATTAAAAATTTTAATAGAAGGAAAAAGGATAGAACCCGCCACAGCAATGACCTCAAAAACAACCAAAAAACCAAAGGTAATCGACATAAATCTATAATTAACATATTTCGTATTCATACCCGTGCTCACTTTCCCAACATCCAATTTAAATTAAAAATATCAAAAAAATCTGATTCTCACAATCTAACTATTTTTCCAGGGGACAGTCCCCCATTACATTAACGCATTACCGTCTTGGGGGACTGTCCCCCGGCACTTTAACGCGTTACTCTTCTGGGGGACTGTCCCCAATAATGTCCCCCACTACTGGACCCCCGCCACTAATTCGACTTTGATCCGGTCGGGGTCTTCTGTAAAGAGGGCATAGTGATGCGGGCCACCGGCAAATGGATGCTTGTCTGGGTAGAGAACTGTCATGCCTTTTTCCTTTAATTTTTGTGTCATTTCATCCACTTGTTCTTTTGATTTCGCCTGAAAAGCTAAATGATTTAGTCCTGCTCTTGAGCGGTGGTATGGTATGTCCATATAACGGTCTTCCGTTTGTACAAATACTAGATAGGTATCTTCAAATTTCCAGCTTATCCCTTTATCCCATTTTTGATATTGTGAATAACCCAATTCCTTTAAAAACCATCCCCAGAAGTCGATCGTTTTTTGCAAATTAGAGACATTAATTTCAATATGATGCAGCACTTCATATCTCCTTTTTCTAAATATATCCACATTAGGGAAAAAACTAGCATTGTTACAAATATAATAAATTCATATATTTATATTACAAATATATAACAATTTCAGTCATCCGGGGGAAGAGAATGAAGAAGTTTTTTCCATCCATACTAGTACTGCTAGTATTTTTATCATCCATTTCAATAACGATCGTCAAAGCTGCCGATAACCCTTCAATGTCCATCAAGCTAAAAAACTACATTGGCAACAATAATCAACTGACCATTACGGTTAAAGGTGAATACGACATTTCGGGATCTTCTATTTCATTAATAGAGGGAAAAACATATTCGGTAAAAGTAGATACGAATGGTCTTTCGTTATACGAAAATAATATATTAGTTTCTCATTTTACAAGCATTACTGCTATCCCTAAAGTATATGGCACAAGTAATTATATAACGATCAATACTCGTCCATACTTAGGTACCATGAAATTTGTTGTTGAAAACAGCAGCTATGTTCGCCCCGTTAATATACTCCCAATGGAAGATTATTTAAAAGGCGTTGTTCCTTTTGAAATGATGGGTTCCTGGAATAAAGAAGCCTTAAAGGCTCAGGCTGTAGCAGCAAGAACCTATGCCACTCGTTACACTTCAAAAGAAATAGATGATACCATTTCCTATCAGGCTTACGGTGGATACGAATGGTATCCGAACAGTACTGCAGCAGTAGAGGAAACAAAAGCACAAACCCTTACCTATAATGGGACCATGATTGATGCTGTATATTCTGCCAGTAACGGCGGAATGACGGAATCGAATGCGAATGTGTGGGGCGGTACACCGCTTGCAATTTTCCCAATAAAAACCGACCCCTATGATACCAAGATTCCTTGGAGCTTCACTTTAAAAAAGGGGCAAATCAACACCACTTCACTCGATTTAGCGAACCCGCAAAATTGGTGGACTACAGCAAAAGAAGCCGATACAACCCTTGTATCGAATATAAAAAATTGGCTGTCCCAAAATGGTTATGCCAATTACGAGATTAAGATAATCAGCATACCCGCTCTTTCATTTTCAGACAACAAAACCTCCGGTGGGAGGGTTCAATTCGGAACGATTAATCTTCAATTCTTTTTAAAGGATAAAACAACAGGTTTGTATGTCCTGGATAGCAATAACAAAATTAAAACCAATACCTTAGCGTTAACAAACACCCCCGCATCAAAGATCAGAGCCATGATTGGACTCAATGTGATTAAAAGTTATTTAGTTACTAGTTATAAAGATGATGGAACCTCCTATACTGTTTCTGGTTTAGGTAACGGTCACGGCGTCGGGATGAGTCAATGGGGAGCTAAAGTGATGGCTGACCAGGGGTTTAATTATCGTGATATATTAAACTTTTATTATCCTGGTGCGACATTGGCCAACACAAATCCTGTACCTGATGTTAGTCCTAATGTCGGTACTGTTGTTGGTTCGAACATGGGCACTGGTACGGGTACCGCTAGTGGTGGAATTGCTCCTAGTACTGGTTCGGGTACGAATCCGATTGTCCCGGCTCCAATATCAGGTCCGGCTGCCAATCAGAATACCGGTGCCTCTGCACCAGCAGTGGGCTCGAATACAAATCCTAATGCAATTCTACCTGCCGATCCCACGGTAGCCCCAGCAGACGGATCAAATGGAACTGCTACTCCTTTGATTGGGTCTGATTCAAATCCGGTTACTGATCCGGTTACTGGTTCAGATCCGAATTCTGGCACGGTTACTCCGGGTTTTGGTTCGGATTCGAATGCTGGCACTACCGCTCCGGTTTCCGGTTCGGATACAAATTCTGGCTCGACTGCTCTGATTCCAGGTTCGGATGCAAATTCTAGCACGGATGCTCCGATTCCAGGTTCAGATGCGAATGCTGGCACGGATGCTCCGATTCCAGGTTCGGATGCAAATTCTGGCACAGCTGCTACAATTCCAGGCTTGGATGCGAATGCTGGCACGGATGCTCCGATTCCAGGCACCGTTGCCGCCTTTCCTGGTTCGAGCTCTGGAATTGCACCTCCTGTTACCGGATCGAATGCATCCAATCTATCAGCACCGGTAATTGGAACTGAACCAAAGGTAAAGCTGCCAAGTATTGCCCTTGTTAGTTCCGGTTATGTTGCAAAGGATAAACAAATTACACTTGATTACTCAATTTTTGAAGATGGAACCGCATCTGTTTATGTTAAAGATTCAAAAGGAATTAAAACCTATTTAGCAAAAAACAGCAGCCAAAAGGCTGGAAAGCAGCATTTTAAACTAGATGTCACAAAACTTCCTAATGGAATTTATTCTTTTGGTATTATCATTACGAATCACGCTAATTTAACCTCATCTGTGTTAAAGAGCGTAGCATTAAACAAGACGGTGCTTGCGCCAAAAGTAAATTCGGTATCAAATCGAGATCTATCTGTTACAGGGACAGCTGAAGCAAAGGCAACAGTCACCGTCAAAGCGGGAACAAAGGTGCTTAGAAGCGGTGTTGCCGACAGTGCCGGAAAATTTAAGATCACCATTGCAAAACAAACTGCAGGAACAAAGCTTTCCATCACAGCTAAAGATACGGCTGGTAATGTGAGCAAGGTTACGACAATAACCGTTCTCGATAAAATTGCTCCTGCCATGCCAAAGGTCAATACAGTTACTTATCTTGATACAGTTGTAACGGGAACGACGGAATCTAAAGCGACTGTCACCATCAAAATTGGTTCCAAGGTAATTGGTACGGCGAAGGCAGACTCGAAGGGCAAGTTTTCTGTGAGGATTCCAAAGCAAAGAGTGGGTACCACATTGTCAGCATGGTCTAAAGATGGGGCAGGCAATGTAAGTAAAGCCTTTGTTTTGAAAGTGAAAACAAGAAGATAGTAGTGGGTGTCTCTTTGAGACACCCTCTTTTTATAATGTGGAAGTTATGGATAATAGCAATTTGTAGATATATTTTAAAAATGTGTTGATAAATCCTAAAAAAGTGTTGATATCCTAATACATTGTGTTGATATTTTTTAAAAGTATGTTGATATCGAAAAAAGATGTGTTGATATCATTAAAGTTAATCCTTGGATTTGAAAAGTTTGCGGAATCATTCCTGAATCTCGCGGAATTATCTCTAAAACCTGCGAAATTATTCCCCAAGCTAGCGGAATTACTCTCAAAACCCACCGAATTATTCCCAAACCTTGCAGAATTACCTACCAACCTAAAAGGAAGCAATCTTTATTTTCCTTTTCGTTGAAATTTAAGAAATAATCCTTGAAATCCATACATCAGGACAGCTTTCATCAAAAAAATCAGCAGCAGTTGAAAATGCTTAATCCGGACGAGAGAAGCAATGCCCATCGTTTTTAATATATGGATACCTGGATAGACGAAAATTGCGTCCACAATTAAATTTACTAATAAATAGCGAAGGAATTTTCCGAATGTGAACTTTAGAATCCAGAGAGAACCAATAAAAAACGGACCCACTATTAAGGGAAATTCCCCCATCGTATTTGGGATCAGTTTCTCGTAAAACCGCCACCATGCTCTTTTCTTTGCAATGATACTTTCCACAACCACCCATACACTAATGAACAAAGCCCCTGGTAAAAAGCGGCGGAATGTACGTTTTTCTATAAAGGGGACTGATAACCATGGTAAGATCATCATTACAAGCAGAAACATTTTATTATTTTTCATCTATTGTCCATTCCTTTTTTTGTCTTAGGATGCACAATTTGGAAAAAAATATTAAAAAATTTTTCTTAGGCTTGAAAGCTTGGTGTCAGACCTGACATAGGCATAAAGACTAAAGGAAAATAGAAGGATGTACTTTCCTCTTTCATTTCTTAAAATTTAAAGAAGGAGGTACTCCTTGTAGGCTTCCATTTAGTATCATACAGCTCCTCATATTACTAAAATTTAAGTCCTTGGAAGGGTAGTGATGGAAAGATGCTATACATATGGGATATCGAGAATATTATTGAACATACCTTACTTGAGCACAATTTAGATATACATTATGAATTTAACAATAAATTAAACGCACCTATGAGTTATAATGTTTCGACGAATACTATCAGGTTTAACTACCTACAAATTGAGGGATATAAAGCGAAAATAAACTTTAAAGTGAAAGAGACAGATGAAAACTTTGTGAAGATAATTCTATATCATGTGCTCGGCTATTATTTGGATTTTAAGAAAAATAAACATGACACAAGAATCATCATGTATGGGGAAGTTGAAGAAAAAGAACAGCTTTTATCTCTAATAGAAACGAATTCCTGGAATTATGGAAGAACATTGGTTCCTCAACACTTATTAATATCTTATGATAAAGTTCGTGAATTAGATAAAACGCTTCTAAAAAGCAAATAACACTCCCTGTTTAATTTTTTGAAAAATGAGAGAATTTACAGTAAAATTTAATAGAATAAAAAATGAGAGGAGAAGACATGATGAGCTTAATTCAAAAAGTCGGACAGATCGGTGTGCCTGTCAAGGAATTGGATAGAGCTGTTCATTTTTATAAAGAATTGCTCGAACTGCCACTTCTATTTAATACAGATACAATGGCATTTTTTGAATGCAGCGGGCTGCGTCTTCTACTAAGCCTGCCAGAAAAGGAAGAATTCACTCACAGTAGTTCAGTCATTTATTTTCAAGTGAAGGATCTAAAAGAAAGCTATGAAAACTTGCTTGAAAAAGGGGTTCGCTTTCTCAACGAACCACATCTTGTCGCGAAAATGGGACAAATTGAAACCTGGATGGCGTTTTTTCAAGATTCAGAGGATAATACACATGCATTAATGAGCGAGGTACACCTATAGATTAATAGAAAAAGAGCTTCCGCTGAACATAGGCGGAAGCTCTTTTAGAGTTCTCAAAATGGTGCGTTTATTTTATCACTCACATGGCTTGGTAGTGGCTTCGAATGTTTTCTATAGGCTTTGACCAGGAAATCTGCACATAAAAGGACTTCGAAAATTAGGAGTATAGGGACCGCCCATATCCCAACCGAAATAATCATTTTTTTAATAGATATTAAAAAAGAATAGCCAGGCACTGTCAAAAATGTAAAGGTAAAAAACATTCCAAACGTAAAGATTCGGCTCCACTGACTTACGTCATAAGTTAAGACTCCCTTTTTTATCCCGTAACGCTTGATTCGTTTACACAATCGATACACCTCAATCGCTTCAACCACTACAAAAATGATCGCAGCAAATATCCAAATGACGATAATTTCAGGCTCACTGGCAGAATGTGATTTTATACAGGCCAGACCTGTAATGGACAACGAACCGTGCAGAATGCAGTTTGTATTGTTCCAATCGGTTTCAATGTACCAGGAATCGGCATGAAAAAGGTAGCGTTTAACAATGAAAAATCCACTAATCAGATAAAAACATAGCCCTAAAGTGATGAAAAAATGATCAATGGTCACCGGTACCCCTTTAAAAACAGCACTTATGACCAGAACGATTGATTGTGTGCTAACAGTAGATAAAAGGAGAACTCCATGAACATTTTTCGTCAGATGTTTATGATTTATATCGAAAAACGACCGGATACAAATAACAATGTATATGAGCCATAGGCAAAAATTGAAACAGGCAAGGATTCTACTCACAAATGTCCATTCAATAAACTGTTTGGCAATTAAGATGGCGCAAATGGAAGTCCCTGCCACCCATGTGCCCATCGCAAAGCGATTAATCGGATTGGAGTAATGAATTTCTCGAAACCTTTTTTTGAAAAAGGTCATTAAAAAGGAAAAGGTAAAGGATCCCCATAACGCTAAATTAATGACGCTTAAAATTTTTTCAAACGAATGCATTCCAAAAAAGTTGAACAGGACACCCTGGATAATGATTCCTAAAGACATTACAGCGGCCATTGTAGAAGTAGCTACATCAATTTTTTTTATGAGCATAAAGGCTACAAGGCTCGCAGATAAAAGGAAGAAAATCGAAAAATATAACACTATTATCACCTTGCAAATATTAATTTGTTCACTTAATTGTAACATTTGCAGGTTGCTTTTTTATGATTAAATTTAATTCTTTAGAAGAAATCGTTTCCGTTTATGTAATTTTTGAATGGAAATCCCCCTAATTTATACCATTAAAAGGAATACCGTGGTAGGATTAATTTGGTGGTGTTTGTTGGAGTGCTTGTTTAGCCCATGCATCATTACCATATATTGTTTCACTTGTATGGAATTGCTTTTGAAAAAACAATGAAGGTGGCTGGTTTCCTAACGAGCTTAAATGGAACTGCTGCCTAAAATTCGAAGGGAGAAATTGGATATGGTGCAACGACCAAATGAAAGTGAGTTTCCTGCTTATTATCAGCCGTACGTAAAGTCAGTACCTGAAGGTGACCTGCTGCAAGTTCTTAAGGAACATCTTGAGGAAACTATTAAGCTTTTCGAAGGGATCTCCGAGGATGACAGCCATTTTCGATATGCCGAGAATAAATGGAGTATTAAAGAAGTGTTGGGGCATATGGCCGATACCGAAAGAGTCATGAGTTACCGGTTGCTTCGAATTGGCCGCGGTGATGAAACGCCAATGGCCGGCTTTAATGAAAACCTTTTTGTAAAAGGCGCCCATACGAATCGACTTCCAATAAAAAATATCCTCAAAGACTTCATAGCAGCACGAAATGCCACCATAACCTTGATACAAAATATGCCGGAAGATGCCTGGACCAATAAAGGAAGCGCAAATAACGCAGAAGTGACCGCACGCGCCGTCGCATACATCATCGCCGGCCACGCCATCCACCATAGCAACATCATCACAGAAAGATATCTGACTGCAATTTAACAAAAGTGACAAAAAAAAGTGACAGGCACCGTTCGTGGACAAAACACCCATCTTTGTCCACTTGGGGTGGACACTAATTCAGAAGCTGTTTCTTTCACTTTTAAATTGTGCTTTTTTTCTAAAAAAATTAATTGCGAACATTTGTTCTTTGTTTTATAATTAGAATATGGGTAATAATAGAAGGTGGACCTATCGGATTGGTATGTGCCAATCTCCCGCTGGCTTTGTTGGTTACCCTAATATACCGGAAAAAATACTATTAATTTAGGAGCTGATTTTTTCATGACAGTACGTTTGATCCCCTATTTTGTAATGGACGGAAATGCAAAAGAAGCAATCCAATTTTATGAAAGAGCATTGGAAGCACAAGTCCTATTTACCCAATCTTTCGGAGAAATGCCGGAAAACCCTGATTTTCCTTTACCAGCAGAAGCAAAAGATCGTGTTTCCCATGCGACCATTAAAATTGGCGAATCAGAAATTATGTTTTCAGACACATTCCCTGGCCAGCCGCACCAAAGTGGATCACAAGTAACGATCTGTATTACAACGGACAATGCAGAAAAGTCAAAGCAATTTTTTAATGCACTTTCTGATGGCGGGCAAGTGCAAATGCCGTTGCAAGAAACGTTCTTTAGCCCTGCATATGGTACTGTAGTAGATAAGTTCGGTGTAACCTTCCAAATTTTCACTGAAGGCAAACCACACAAATAATCCCATAAACACATAATTTATCGCAGCTTGCTCCATTACATATGAGGATTCAAAAAAACGGCTTCCTACAGGGGCCGTTTTTCTTATGTACTATCAATGTATCGAAAAAAATCTACAATCGATAGTTTCCGATAAACCTTAAAAATTCCCTTTGTTTTGAATGATCATATTTCATGATCGCGTAATTATTAGATTCAGGCAAATGGATGGATTGGCAAATAACCTCTAACATCCTTCCTTCTAATAATTCTCTTCTGACTGTCGATATAGGCAAAAATGAAACTCCTAACCCCTCTACAATAAACCGTTTGGTGATATGAATTTGGGAAACCTTCATCATTCGAACACTTGGAAATTTACTTTTTACCACACTACAAAGATAATCCCAGTATCCAGGGTGATTGTCGGTTAAAAGATAGTTGGTTGTTAACACTTCTTCTTCGTCAAGCGGGAGTGCAGATTCAGAATCCCTTCCATCATGCGGCGCAACCAAAATCACTCGATCATTTGATAAAAGCTCACAAATCAAATTGGGATGAGTGGTATTTAAACAGGATAAGCCGATATCTACTTCTTCCTTTAAAACGGCTTGCTCAATATCAATGGAGTCAATAATTTTAACGGATATCTCTACTTCAGGATGATGATTCGTGTAGCTTTTAAGCACATACGGAAGGATGGTGTCCGCGATTAAAGGAGAAATACCGATGGTAAGTTTGGCCGTATAGCCTTGACTAAAGGAATGTAAATCTTCGAGACCATTTTGATAAACCTCTGTCAATCTCTTTGCATGACCCAAATATCGTTTTCCTTCTTCAGTTAGTTTTATTTTTTTTCCAACTCTATCAAACAAATAGATTCCCAGCTCTTTTTCCAGCTGTTTAATATGAACCGAAACGGATGGCTGTGAAATGTATAAAAGTTCAGCTGCCCTTCGAAAATTTCCGCATTTAGCCGCTGTAATAAAGGTGGTTAACCACTGAAATTCCATATTTGGCTCCTTATTAAAAATAGTAATCAATTACTTTAAAAATATTCAATATTCTTAATTATATTTATTTTATAAAATAACAGTAAATATGGAAAGGGGCGATTTTTATGATCCAAAAAGGTTTAAAGGGAGTCGTCGCGGCAGAAACGTTGATTAGTCTTATAGATGGTGAAAATGGCCAGCTGATTTATAGAGGATATGATATCGGAGAAATTACGAAAAAATGCTCGTTTGAGAAAGCGGCATTTCTCCTTTGGTTTGGGCACTATCCAAATGAGGAACAATTGACAGAGTTAAAAGACCAATTGAAACAGAATCGGACGTTAAGCGAAAACCTTCAGAAAATAATGGACCAACTGCCGCCAAGCATGGACATCATGAGTGTAATCAGAACTGCCATTTCTGCAGAGGGCGGAAATTCCAATTATGACTGGAAGCCAACAATTTCACAGTCAATCCGATTAACAGCACTTATTCCATGCATTATAGCCTATCGAAAAAGGAAATTAGAAGGAAAGGATTTCGTGCCGCCTAGGAACGATTTGGATCATGTTGCGAATTACCTGTATATGCTTAATGGAAAAATGCCGATCGCAGCTCATATCGAAGCACTTGAAACATATATGGTCCTGACACTTGAACACGGCATGAACGCTTCTACCTTTTCAGCGAGAGTAACCGCATCAACCGAATCCGATTTAGTTTCTGCGATCACATCGGCGATTGGGACGATGAAAGGCCCTCTTCACGGCGGTGCACCCTCCGGAGTGATTGAGCTTCTTGATGCTATTGCACAAGCAGGCGACGCAGAAAAAGTGCTGCGGGAAAAGCTTATGAGAGGAGAAAAATTAATGGGGTTTGGACATCGAGTCTATAAAACCCATGACCCTCGAGCTGTTTCCCTTAAAATAAAATTACGGGAGCTTGTCGGTGAGGATAATTGGCTAGACCTGGCCATGAGCGTGGAGGAAACGGCCGTCAAATTATTAGCGGAATACAAACCCGGCCGCTCTCTTTATACAAATGTTGAGTTTTATGCAGCCGCCATCATGAAGGCAATAAACATGGACGAAGAATTATTCTCCCCCACCTTTACAGCAAGCAGAATGGTAGGCTGGACCTCACATGTATTAGAGCAAGCCGAAAATAATACCATCTTCCGGCCGGAATCGAAATATATTGGGCCAATTCGGTGATGATTAAAAGGTGCCACTAAACGGTGCCTGTCACCGTTCGTGGACAAAAACGCCCTATTTGTCCGCGTGGGGCGGACATATTAAACATGCATTAAAAAGCCAGGGAGCGAGCCCCCGGCTTTTCTTTTAGCCCATTTTCGTCTTAGCAGACGCCGGCTGGTATTTTCTCATCGGGCTTTTTTCAATTACTTCTCGAAGATAAAGATTTCCTTTGGGACTTGTTTTCTTAAGCAGCTCCATCAAATATGTAATATCGTCAAGTGCCCTATGTGTTTGGTAATTGGTAATGTTGTGCATTTGCAAAAGGGTGAGGAGTTTTCCGTTTGGAAATCCATAATCTTTCCATGGGACATTTCGCATCGTACAATACCATTTCAAATCATTTACTTCCGGGTACATGTGATAAAGAAAACTGCGATCAAAGGAAGCATTATGGGCGAATACCGAATCAGCCCGGTGAAAATAGGTTTTAATTTTCACATCATAGAAGCTTTTCCCTTGTACCGACTCGTAGGGAATTCCATGAACTTGATATGCACGGTTATAATTGTTCTTTGCTGAATTGGATAGCGGCTCCCTTAAAAAGGAATCTTCCTCAAGGACCTCCAGTATCTCACCAGTATCGGTGCGATAGGAAAATAGTTTTAAAGCGAGTTCAATTACTTCATCCGTAGTAGGACTTAATCCAGTCGTTTCAACATCTAATAGTAACCCTAATTTTTCCGTTTTTCGCAAAATGATCACCTATTTATCTAAAGATACTCTCATTATAGCAGGATTCGGATCGCAAGCCTTTGGTTTTTTATTCCTTACAGCTCTACCTTTTGCAAGTTGGATAATAATTGTTGCTGTAAAGAAAGCAGCTGGTCCACATCTGTTTCGTTCATTGCCTCTAAAGCCAAAACCATTGCACGATAAGAATAGGCATTTTCCATAGATTTTTGAGATATTTCTTTCCCTTCTGGAGTTAACATTAGATTTATTTCTCTCCTGTCTTCACTAGAAGTATGCCGAATCACATTCCCTGATTGAACCAGCCCATCAACGGCTACACTAACAGAACTTTTAGGCAACCCAAGCTTTTGGGTAACCTCTTTTAAGGTTAAACCCGGTGTGGAATATAATAGATTCATAATGGACATTTGCTGCATGGTCAGCCCCAGGCTTTCTGCATTTTGCTGGGTAAACTTTGTCGTTGTCCTCGTAAGTGTCCAAAGGGATTGTAATACTTCAATGGCTTTTTTCACTTTCTCATCTTGATAATCCATTTTAAAAAATTCCCCCTTCTTTTCAAAACAGTTTAATTATGAACTGTTCACCACGGAACTAATATATCTATTTTCAAGTCCCCAGTCAAGAAAAAGAGAGGCCATAGCCTCTCTTTTACACCACTATTCCTTTCAAAAATGCTCTAATGGTAACGACCAAGCTCTCATCCAAATCCAATGACAGCTTGAATCCGCCTCTTTGCTCTAAAGAGGAAAAGCCGTGCAAGATACTCCGTAAACCTCTTACTGCGTGCAAGGCAAGGTCTCCCTCCAAATGATAAAATTGCAGAAGGCTGACAGACAGATCAACGATTTTTGCTCCAGCTTGCTGAACCTCCTGATCCCCTGGACCCGGTGCAAGTAATGCAGCCTCATAGATCCCCGGATGGATTCTCGCAAAATTTATATAGGCTTGACTAACCGCAATTAAAGCTTCCTCACCCGAAACTCCAATAGCAGCATGTGCCAATTTTTCATAAAGCAAATGCAGTCCGTAAATCGCTAATTCCTTCTTTAATCCGGGCAAGCCATCAAAATGGTTATAAAGAGATGGCGGGCGAATTTTTAGTTCTTTTGCCAGATTCGCCAACGTGACCTCCTGCATCCCGTATTGATCAGCCATTTTTCCCGCCACTTCAAGAATCGTAGTTAATTCAAGTCCAACTTTAGGTCTGGGTGACATTTTAAAAAACTTTCCTCTCTAAATTAAGAATAGCTTGTTCCATTTCCTTTACAGGATTTTCTATCATATTTCCGTGGCCGACTGCAAGGAGCATCGGTTCGAAACCAATCAACTTCTTCGCACTCTCCAATGCCGTTTTCTTACTCCATGTTCCAAAGGCTGGAAAGGGGAACAAGGGCTTCACATCCCCCGCGACTGCCATTCCTCCTCTTGTTTGCAACGCATCGCCTGCGATCAAGGCGTTTGTTCGCTTATCAAAAAATGACATCGATCCTGGGGTATGCCCTGGTGACTCGATCGCCGTCAATGAGCCGACCAGATCCCCCTCCTTCAATAAAATGGTTGCCCGAGTTTTTAGCTTTTTCGGAACTCCGCCTTTTATCGGCGTTTGATCTTCATGTGAATCGAGGGAACGGTCACCGTTCATTAACCGGTGGTCCCGCTTGGAAATATAGACCGGAACATCCGGAAACTCTGCTTTTATGGAATCAAGCGCTCCTACATGGTCCTCATGTGCATGCGTCAAAACGATTTTGGTAATCGGCTTTTTAATTCTGTCCACCGCATTAAGGATTCCCTTTGCATTAAAGGCCATTGCCGCATCGACTAACGTTAATTCCTCCCCTTCTTCCACCAAATAGCAATTCACCGGAAAAACATTTGCCATGAACGTCACTTGATACAAAAAGCCATTTTTGATCAATCTCATATCGTTCATCTCCCCTTTAACTAATATCATTAGTTTTATTTTAACTAATTATATTAGTTTTATCAATCTTTTTTTGAAAAAAATCCCTTTTAATTAATATGTTAATAAACCCAATAAATCGTTATAAAATTTATAAAGCCGGCTAAAGTATTTAGGATAGATAAAGACAACAAAAGCGCCTTCCATTTCGCAAAATGGAGGCGCTTAATTTTAAAAGCTATTATCTTCATTGCTTTTTTCGATACCGACTTTATTTTGGTACCAATTTGTAATCTGGGTCAAAATCGCAAAAACGAAAAAGAAATTCATGGCCCAAACATTGATAAATGGCGTTAATTCACCAAATTCAATCGTTTGATAGCCCTTCAATTTCATCACAATCATGGATTCGATAAACAAGAGAATAAACCCCACTACCCCTGCCACAGCTGCTCGAATCAATTCTTTCCCCTCCAAAAGTAAATTTGCACTTAATTAACGATAACAATAATCTATTTTTCAACAAATTTGTGAACATCCTTACTTCTATTATATTGCAGCCGTTTCACAAACAACAGCATTTAGAAAAAAAAGTGCCTGTCACTCAGCGGTTTAACGTGTTACCGCAATGGAGTGACAGGCACCTTTTCTTATTTTATTTTTACTTTCACGTCTCCTTTGATCCAGGTTGGAAATGAGGAAATTTCTAGAGAAATGGGACCTTTTTGTTGTTTTAAGTGGGGAATGGTTACGCCCAATACCTGTTCCTCATTATCCTCACCACCTGATAATGACATTGATAGTGAATCAATTTCTTTACCATTCCCAACTTTGATACGCAGAAAAGGGAAGGAATGATAGTTTCCATTCGTCCGCAGCTTAAAAATAAGATCATTTCCCTCAACCTTAAAGCTACTCAAATAATTTCCTTTCGGCTGCTTCAGGATTTGTAGTTTTTCAGGGTCCACCACCACATAGGCATCCTCTTTATCAATAGCCTGCACTTTATTTAGAACTAAATATAATTCTTTTGGCTCACGGAAATAATTACTTTGTAAGTAGATGATTTTTTCATCGTCTGAAATATTGTTTGCCGTGATTCCATTCGTAATTTTATTCCAAGTTTCTCCATTCTCATCAATAAGCCGTAAATCTTCAAAGTCGAGAAGCTTTTTTGTGTTAGCTGGATTCATTTTTACATGGATTGCCACCCTTAATGGATAAACAGTTGCATCCAGGACCGTTATTTTTTGCCCCTTTATTGTTACCGTCTTGTTTATTGTATAGGTTTTCTTTGCCTGGACTTCTTTTTTAAGACTAAACGGAAGGGTGTAGCTTTCATTTACGCCCTCTCCTTTTACTTGTAAGTTGAATTTAAAATCCTTTGTCTTTAATGGGCTCTCGAAAAAATATTCATAGGTACCACTATAGTTCGTTTGCCCCTTCTCCGAAGAATGTAGGGCATCATAATCACTAGAACCCGGAGGCAGCTTCTCACCATCGCGGTTCTTTAATTCAGCCTTTTCAATTGTGAGTTCCTCTTGATTCTTAGAAGAATGCAGGCTGTAAAACAAAACTAGCCCATTTTCATCTTCAATCGCTCCATCAATGGTAACCTTCAAGCCGTGTTTCTCTTGTGACACACCAATTTTCTGATAGTAATCATTTTCAATCGCAAGCAGCTTTCCTTTGTCATTTCGGATAAGGTCCACGATTTTTTCCATTCCCGGAATTACCGTTATATAATCAGCAAAAGCAGGAGAAAGACGGATCGATGTAAAAAATCCAATCAGGATGATTGCGGCAGCAAGCCCGCTAAACAGCCATTTTTTTCGACGCGGCTTCCGAACTTCCTCCTGCTTCGCTCTATGAAACCCTGCGAATATGGCTTCATCCACTAACTGTAATGGAATTTCAACGTTATCGTACACATTTTTATAGTCAGTCAGTTTTTCTTCTTCCTTTTTAAACATGGAGATCCCCGCCCTTCTCTTCAAGCTTTTCCCGAAGTGCCTTCAACGCTTTGTTAAGCCACGTTTTTACCGTACCCTCGGGACATTTCATCGTGTTTGCAATGTCCTTAATTTTCATATCATTAAAGTATTTTAAAGTTAAAATCTCACGTGAGCGGTCGTCCAGCCCGAGCATGGCATCCCTTAGCTCCATTTCGTTATGGTTTTCTAAGGTGCCTTGGTTGTTCAGCATTTCATCCCCCAAAACCACCCGCTTCTTCTTTTTCAACTGGTCATTACAATAATTAATCATGATGCGCATCAGCCATGTTTTAAAATAAGCTGCTTCCCGGATAGAACGAATATGTCTATAGGCCCTGTACGTGACCTCCTGAATCGCCTCAAGCACTTCCTCTTCATTACGTAAAAAAGCAAGAGCCGTTTTATAAAGGTCTATTTTATATAAATGAATTAGTTTCAAAAAAGCTTGATCATCGCCACGTGCTGCGTTTTGAACTAATTGATCATTCTCACTCAAGATAACAACCCCCTGCATCCCTCTGTACTAAATATTAGACTAATAAGTCGCAAAAAGGTTTTTATATGGTAAAAAGATTTTTCAGTTTGTTTTGGTTTTTGTTATAGTAGGGACGTGGTCTAGATTAGGCAAAAGGAGTGTTAGCCATGCTGCAATTTATCGGACTGGCGAGACCGAAGAGAGAAAACTTCGTGCAGAATTTGACTGATGAAGAAAAAGCAATCTTTGCCCAGCATTTTGCTTATGTGGAGAGATTGCATATAGAAGGGAAATTGGTGATTTCAGGGGCTTGCTTGGATGGGGCTTTTGGGATGATCATCTACAGGGCCGAAACAGAAGAGGAAGCACGGGCCATGTTTGAAAATGACCCACTAACAAAATCGGGAATAACAAATACCGAGTTTCATCCGTTTCGAGTGGGGCATATGTAAATCTTCGGAGGTGCTGCCCTCCGGAGATTTTTAATCTTCACAACTTCCACATAACTTCCCCCTCATTTCTACACAAGTTTTTCTTATTATAAGAGTAACTTAATTGAGTAAGTAAGGTTTTGGAACCTTTAAATCCAAAAACTTCCCATAATTTAGATTGGCCCCGTTGCCAATCTCTTTTTTTTTTGCCTTGAAAGGTCAAGCCTCGAAATTACAATGGATCTATTCCATTTCAATTACATCAGAATGGATTTTATCGGCGAATTTAAGCATTTTATCAGCGAATCGAAACCATTTATCGGCGAATCCGCTTTATGTTAACTAAATACCAAAATAAGTTGACACAAATCCCTCCCACTTATAAAATAAAAATAGAAAATTACGAATCTATTTTTAGGGGTTGGATTATGAAAATCTTAGATATTACATATGTTGCCTTGTTTGCTGCGTTTATGGGGGTTTTAGGCATCGTGCCGCCGATTATGCTTTCGTTTACTCCTGTATCAATTACCCTTCAGACATTAGGTGTTCTTCTCGCCGGGGGTGTGCTGGGTGCAAGACTCGGGGCATGGAGCATGACGATTTTCTTGCTGCTCGTTGCTGCAGGGGCACCGCTATTATCCGGTGGCCGCGGTGGATTTGGTGTATTTATCGGACCGAGTGCCGGCTATTTGATCGCCTGGCCGATTACGGCTTTTTGTGTCGGCTTCCTCGTCTCTCGATTTAGCAAATTGCGATTCTGGAGCATATTGCTGATTAACCTTACCGTCGGGATTTTCCTAGTCTATTTAATCGGCATCCCGGTGCAGGCTTTTATCATGCATCTTCCGCTGTTAAAAACGATTCAAATCAGTCTAGTTTATATTCCGGGTGATGTCTTAAAGGCAGTTATTGCTTCTTATCTCGTCTATAGACTCTTGAAATCACCTGCTATAAAGCGGAATCTTCATAAAAATGCAGAGACACTGTAAAAGTGTCTCTTTTTCATTGCATTTTGTTAAAATAAAAGAGCCTTTATAAAATATCTACAAATTTTCAGAGGTTATCTACAAAAATAAGATTTTATCTACAAACATTCTGAACTTATCTACAAAAATGAGGATTTATCTACAATCAATCTACACGGAAAGGAAAAAATTCATGGCCGGCATTACGGATACATACTCAAATATAGCAATAAAATACCCTGACAAAATCGCCATTCAAACACAAAATGAAAAAATAAGCTATCATATGTGGCTGGAATTAGTAACTAAAACCGCTAATTGGCTGGAGTCTCGTAACCTTTCAACGAAAACACTTGGGATTCTGCTGCCAAACGGCATTCCTTTTCTTCAACTCTTCACGGGAGCTGCGGCTGCTGGATGGATTGCCGTTCCCTTCGATGCGAGATGGACGGAAACTGAGTTACAGAAGCGGATCACCCTATCCGGGACTTCTCTTGTCATCACAATGAAAGACAAGCTACCTTTTTTAAAAAATCTCCCCGCAGCCGTGAAGGTTTGGGAGGATTGCGTGGAGGAAATCAGCCAAGCACCAGGCACTCGCAAAGCAAATCTTTCGTATGGTGCGCTGCCGTTTTATATGGGCTTTACCTCGGGTTCAACAGGTGAGCCAAAGGCGTTTGTCCGTTCGCAAAATTCTTGGGTCGCAAGCTTCGATTGCACTTGTGTTGACTTTCAGATTAATGAGAGCGATTCTGTTCTGATACCTGGGCCGCTGATTCATTCTCATTTTCTTTATGGGGCCATCAGCACCTTGTATCTTGGGGGTACGGTCTATCTGATGGAAAAATTCTCAGCGAAACAAGCACTAGCTTTCATCGAATCCGATCCTATCACAGTGATCTATGTGGTTCCAACGATAATTGCCGCCTTCCTAAAGGAAGACCACAACATTAAAAAACCGATGAAAATTCTCTCTTCAGGAGCAAAGTGGGAAGAAAATTCCAAACAAGAAATCCGAAAAGTCTTTATGAACTTAACGATGTATGAGTTTTACGGGGCAAGTGAATTAAGCTTTGTGACGGTTTTATCGGATGTTGATTCGACTCGTAAACCGGGTTCGGTTGGAAAGCCATGTCATAATGTCGAAATCCAGATTCGCCGGATGGACGGAGCATGCGCCAAACGAAATGAACCAGGGAAAATTTATGTTAAAAGTGAAATGATCTTTATCGGTTATCTTCATGATCAACAGAATCGTGTCCGGGACGAACAGGGCTGGATCACGGTTGATGATATGGGCTATCTCGATGAGGACGGCTACCTTTTTATTGCGGGCAGAGAAAAGAACATGATTTTATATGGAGGAATAAATATTTTCCCTGAAGAAATTGAAAAGGTATTAGAGATGCACCCGGATGTGGAGGAAGCGGCGGTTGTCGGTCTTCAAGATGCTTATTGGGGGCAGGTAGTGGCGGCAGCAGTGAAAGGAAGTGCCTCCCTAATGGAATTAAAGAAATTCTGCCGGGAGAATTTAGCCTCTTTTAAAATTCCGCGCAAATGGGTTTTCGTCAACGAATTGCCTCATACGACAAGCGGAAAAATTTCTCGTCCGCTAGTAATAGACCTAATTGAAAGCAAGGTGAGCAGCCATGGGACGAGCAGTGATTGTCCATGCAAAACGAACGCCAATAGCTAAACAAAATGGAATGTTTAAAGCGCTTCAGCCACATGAATTGGCAGCTCCTGTTATCCGGCAGCTGGCAGACGGCATAAATGTGGATGATGTCCTGCTCGGAAATGTGACCGGCCCCGGAGGAAATGTGGCCCGTTTATCTTCCCTTGAAGCCGGGCTCCCGCTTTCCGTACCCGGGGTTACCCTTGACCGCCAATGCAGTGCCGGTCTTGAAGCAATTCGCCTTGCATGCTATTTAGTTCAAGCTGGCGCTGGCAACTGTTATATTGCCGGAGGGGTGGAGAGTGCGAGCACCTCCCCTTTTCCCAAAAGAGCCCGCTTCTCTCCCGATTCAATCGGTGATCCCGACATGGGAGTGGCGGCGGAAAATGTCGCCCAAAAATATGGAATTTCAAAAGAGACACAGGATCATTATGCACTGCTTAGCTATGAGCGAGGCAGAAAAGCTTTTCTAAAAGGCTTTTTTGCAGAAGAAATCGTTCCAATAAATGATTTTTCCCAGGATGAGGAACTGCTCAAAGAGCGCAATATGGCTAGGCTTTTGAACCGGGCAAAGCCGATTTTCGTCAAAGAAAATGGCACTGTCACTGCGGCCAACAGCTGCGGCATTCATGACGGGGCAGCGGCAGTTGTTGTTATGGACGAATCAGAGGCCATTCGACTTGGATTCAAGCCCGTTCTTCGCTTTATCGACAGCCACGTGACAGGGGTCCATCCTTTTTATCCGGGAATCGGCCCTGTTCCTGCCATTCAGGCCTTGTTAAACAGGAACGAGCTGACGATGGAGGATATCGATTTAATTGAAATCAACGAGGCCTTTGCATCGAAAATTGCCGCTTGTGCAGCGGAGCTTTCGATCCCCTATCAAAAATTAAATATCAGCGGCGGTGCGTTAACCATCGGCCACCCATATGGAGCGTCCGGTGCGGTCTTAGTGACAAGACTTTTCTATGAAGTGCAGCGGAACAGAGGGGCAAACTATGTTCTTTCCGCCATTGGAAGCGGCGGCGGGATTGGTGTAGCTGTCTTGTTTGAAGCAGTGAGGCAGGAAGAATAATTGCCACCAAAAAAAATCGTACATATTCAGGTACGATTTTTTTATGCAAAATATAGGATGGTGCCAAATAGCTTACAGCTTAAAAAGCTTATTAATTGCTTTTAATGATTCAGGATCACAAATGCTTTCAAAATGGTTTTTCAATTCTGATTTGGCTTCATCCATTTCCATATTTTCCAGAGCCAGATCATTATTTTTTGCCCAAAAATTCATTGTTTCAAAAGCCATACTGCTCCAGCCGTTTTTCTCACCTGTCAAATCTGTTTTTTCTTTCGTGCCGGAGACAACGATATCCATGGAGCTTTGCAGTTCTAGCAATGCTAGATCAAATTGTTTTTTCTTTTCCTTTTCCTTCATGCCGGCTTTAACCCGTAATACTCTGGTGTCGATGCCTTCTTCCTCATTGATCACTGTAAACAATTCCAGGGCCTCCCTTGAAACCAGGCCGTCATCGTAACGCTGTTTCAGTGAAAGATTAGAACCAAGAACAGCCCTTACGAAAGGCAGAAGCTCTTTAGAGATTAAGACTGATTTTTTCTTAACAAATTTTCCGTATGCGGCAACGCCATCTCCCGGAAACTTGGCCCGCCACATCCACGGATCAAATTCCGATCCGGTGTACCATTGGTCCTTAGAGGTGTTACTGTCCAAAGAGGGATACCCAGGGATTAATCCTGCCAAAGGCAAAAATCCAATTTCTTTAATAACCTCGATTGCTTCTTGATAGGTTTGAATCTGATAATCTTTCAAGCCAACCTTCTCCTTTTTTACTATCTTACCTATTTATTTACTATAGTCATGGGTAATTCCTTCTAAAGATAAACCCAGAATGGATTAATTTTTTAAAAAATAGACTGCTATTATCGCGATCCTTGAATAATTTTGAGGCTAATTTATGGCGATTTAGCCAATCCCCTAAGTTTAATCTTCTATAAAAAATATATTCTAAATTATGATTCATGCTGACATAATGAATAGTATAAACACATTTTTTGAAAGGAATTGATAACATGGTTATGCCAATTACCCAACCTGACCTTACTGCTAGACCGTTTTCTCTGAAAGTTGAACGAATAATGGAAGCTGCTCCTGAGGTTATCTACAACGCATGGACAAAAGAGATCGACCGCTGGTTTGCAGCACCGGGTACTGTCATCATGCAAGGTGAAGTAAACACGGTCTTCTTCTTTGAAACCGTTTTTAAATCAGAAACCGCCAGCGTTGCAGAGCGTCATCCCCATTATGGAAGGTTTTTAAAACTTGAGCCTAATAGACTTATTGAATTAACCTGGGTAACCGGGGCTGGAGGCACTGAAGGAGCTGAGACAGTGGTCACTATAATGCTTGAACCTCACGAAAGTGGATCAATGGTCCACTTAACCCATGCCGGTTTTCGAGATGAACTGTCCCGGGACGGGCATGAACAGGCATGGCCGTTTGTCCTTGAGCACCTCGATAAGCAGATGGTGGAAGGCTAAACCCCTTTACTTAATATAGTAATTATAGTACATATTTTTTCAAATATTGGTCAATGAAACAGTTCATCATTAACCGCGAAGGCTCTATTTTCTTCTTGGCGGGCAATGCAGAAGCCTTCCTTTTACCGTCTAAGCTCTTTTTTCACCTTGGCGGGCAATGCTGAAGGCTTCCTTTAACCGTTCAAGCTCTTTTTGCCTCCTGACGGGCAATGCAGAAGCCTTCCTTTTACCGGTCAAGCTCTTTTTTTCTCCTGACGGGCAATGCAGAAGCCTTCCTTTTACCGGTCAAGCTCTTTTTTTCTCCTGGCGGGCAATGCAGAAGCCTTCCTTTGACCGGTCAAGCTCTTTTTGCCTCCTGACGGGCAATGCAGAAGCCTTCCTTTGACCGGTCAAGCTCTTTTTGCCTCCTGACGGGCAATGCAGAAGCCTTCCTTTTACCGTCTATTCTCTTTTTTCTTCCGGACGGGCAATGCAACCCATTATCTATCGAATACTTTATATTTCAATCCATAATCCTTTGACCGTCTAGAGTATTTTCCATAAAGAAAATTTTTCTAGAAGGGGGATCCTGCAATAACTTTTCCAATTTTATAAAAATTATGTTAAATTTAAATAGGAATTAAAATTGGAAAGGCAGGTACACCATTGTGCTGGAAATATTCTCCCTCTACATGACTTCATTTGAGCAAGAAAAAACGATCCGCGTTTATCTGCCGACAACCTATAATAAAATAAACAAGCGATACCCCGTTTTATACATGCATGACGGGCAAAATGTGTTTCGTGATGAAGATTCGATCCGTGGGGATTCCTTAAGACTTGAGGACTATTTAGACCAAAACGAACTCGAGGTTATTGTGGTCGGAATTGATTTAAATATGACTGGAGATGAACGGGCTAACGAATACTGCCCATGGCCTAATGGTAAATTTGCCAAAGAGAAATTTGGGGTGACGAATTCCTTTCAAGGCAGAGGGGAAGATTATTTGGACTTCATTGTCCACGAACTAAAGCCTTTCATCGACCGCAAGTATCGAACAATCGACACCAGCACATCGATGGCTGGCATCTCATTGGGCGGTCTAATTACTACCTATGCGGCCTGCCATTACCCGCATATTTTTAAAAAAATTGCCATTTTGTCCTCAGGATTTTATCGCAACCAGGAAGAAATCGAAAAGTTATTACGAGATTCTGATCTATCATCACTAGAAGGAATTTACATGGACTGCGGCACCCGTGAAGCCGGTGATGACGAGGAAATCAGCAGACTTTTTTTAGGCACCAGCCAATCGGTTTATGAAATAGTAAGTAAACAGGTGCCAAATACTCAGTTTGAAATCCTGGACAATGCCGAACATAACTACCCGGTCTTTAGAAAAAGGGTTCCGGCCATTTTTAACTTTTTCGAGTTTAATAAATAAATAGACATAAGGAAAGAGCAGAATTCACCGTTCTCCACGTGAAATTCTGCTCTTTTTTGGGCTTATATTCGTTTAAAAAACAGGAGAATAATCGCCAGCAGTAACACCCCCATAATAATGAAGGGAGTTAGTCCTGAACTATAAACGATATATACAGTTATATGACGCAAAGCATTCACCACAAGAAAAATAACTAAAATACTACTCAAAAAAATGATAAGAGCCGAGTTTTGACTTCTCTTCACATCACCAGCCCCTTTCTCCAAGCAAAAGGATCTAGTCTCATGGCTTTTGCAGGTCACTTATATAACACTTTATTTACTGCAAATTTTATTATTCCTCTATCCGCAAAGAAATACTTACTTTAAACAAATCCCCATCTGTTTCAATATCAAGGCTGCCCCCATGAAGGTCGACGATTGATTTGGCAATCGCAAGTCCAAGGCCCGAGCCATCCGTATGACGGGAGGTATCTCCACGCTTGAATCGTTCAAAGAGCTCATCACTATTTTCGCTAAGTTCATATTTTGAGACATTTTTAAAGGTAATGATTGCCTCGTCGTTCATTTTCGAAACCGTTATATAAACACGTGAATTCTCAAGTGAATATTTTAAGATATTTCCAATCAAGTTATCAAAAACACGCCATAGCTTTTGGCCATCAACATAAGCATAAACCGGCTTCTCGGTGCTGGCAACCCGGAAATTCAGATTAGAGCCAATGATTATCTCATCATATTCTGCCAGCGCCTGTTGTAACAACTGGCCGAGATCAACTTTTTCCTTTGTTAATTCCATATTGCCGCTCGCCATCTTGGAAACTTCAAATAAATCATCAATCAAGACCTTTAAGCGTTTGGACTTCCGGTCAATGATTTCCAGATAGGCTGAGCGGTCCTCATTTGATACTTCATCTGTTTTTAATAACTGGGTATAGGTAATGATTGACGTGAGTGGTGTCCTTAGGTCATGGCTGACATTGGTAATTAGCTCTGTTTTCAAGCGTTCACTTTTGGCTTGTGCATTTTGTGAAGTCCTCACCCCTTGCTTTAATGCATTGATATTGACAGCAAGTGTTGCCAGAGCCGTTTTCCCCGATACCTGCAAGTCCTGCCCCATTTTTCCAGCAGCCAGCTCGTTTGTTTTTTCAACAATCTTGTTTAAATAGGACAATCTCTTAGTCATGATCACTAAAAGAGGAATCCCAACGGCCAAAATCAAAATCATATAAAATGGAAGAAATACTGGTTTTACGAGAATCAGTACGGAGGCTAAACCTAAAAAATAGGATGTGACCAAAACCATAATCATTTGCCTGCCCATCGTTTGATTCGAAAATATATCTTTTAGGTTCGATATAATTTTAGTAAGAAGCGCTTTTTTCCATTGATTTTTTATATCTTTTTTGATGGAATTGAAATATTTCCATTGCAAAAGCGTAGCAGCACAAAAAAGTGAACCAAATGCCAAACAAAGGATAATTTCTTTTACGAAAACAAGTGGATTGTCATTCAGATAAACGATTTGATCGCTTGTAGTAAACAAAAAGAGAAGGAAGCCAATGATGGATAAAATGAAAAAGACTATTCTCACGTCAATTGGCAGCCTATTATAATAAGGCCTCCAATCTTCCATTTCTGCCGGAATAACTTTGGATTTTTTCCACATATAGTATGTGAATAAAAGAGCTGATAAGCTAAATAAGACAAAAACCAAAAGGATAATTTGCTGATTTTGGTAGCCGTTGTATTCCATCATAATAGAATTTGCTGTCGATAAGGATTTTGGTACGGCAATTTGCCCCTCAAAGGTTCCAGTCGTTTTTGGGATGATTGAATTCATCAGGTCTTCATATCCAGGGACACTGTAATAAATAGAATTATCGGGATAGATCGTATACTTTGTTACATAGAGCATTTCATTTGGGTTTAGTTTAGCGGTATCGCCGTCTGCTAAATTTGTGTAGACCTTACCGGTTGTACTGTTTTTAAAATAGTAACGAAATGCCTGATTATACTTTTGATAATCTGAACGATAATTCTCTCTTTCCTTAAAAAAATCATCCACTTTCTGTTCTTTTTCTTGCTTGACTTCATTTCTTATATAATCATCATTGCTGAAGTTATTGGTAATATCCTTTATTTTTTTGTCTCTTTCAGCCTTGTATAGATTGGTTTCTTCCTTACTATCCGCTTGTTGAATTAAGTTATCATATTGCTCTTTTAGATTGGCAATTTGTAAATTGATATCATTTTGTTTTCGATAGATATTGATATCGTCGCTCGTCACGGTTATCGCTTTCTTTGCATCCGTTACTGTCAGACTGTTTAGCTCAAACATGCTTAAATCCCCGGCAAATTGATCAAGTTCGCTTTGAAACTCCGGCGTGTGGAAATAGTCACGATGAATATAACGGGTTCCAGAAGTAAATAGGGACAACACTCCGCTTAGTCCGAAAGTGAAAAGGATCACCCAAATTCCAAATCGACATCTATTTTTCCATTTTATATCCAATTCCCCACACCACCTTTAAATATCTTGGATTCTTCGGATCAATTTCTATTTTTTCGCGAATCTTTCGGATGTGGACTGCGACCGTATTTTCTGCGTTGTAACATGGTTCCTTCCAAACCCGTTCATAAATTTCATTAATAGAGAACACACGGCCTGCATGTTTCATTAGGAGTTCAACGATTTTATATTCAATAGGTGTAAGCTTCACCTGCTCCCCATTGACAGTGACTTCTTTTGCTTCAGGATCGATTATTAGCCCATTCAGATCAATGACTTTTTTTATCCCTTCATATGTACCCAAACTAACGTACCTTCTTAACTGTGATTTCACACGAGCAATAAGTTCCATTGGATTGAACGGTTTTGTCACATAGTCATCCGCACCGACCTGGAGTCCTAATATCTTATCCGTATCCTCGCTTTTCGCACTTAAAATAATAATAGGGATGTTTTTCTTTTCGCGAATTTTATAGGTGGCCGCAATCCCATCCAGTTTGGGCATCATAATATCGAGGATGATCAGATGAACCGGATGATCATTTAAAATCTCCAATGCTTCGATACCATCCTTTGCTTTTAACACCTTAACCCCTTCATTTTTCAAATAAATTTCAATGACATCACGAATCTCCTTTTCGTCATCGACAACAAGGACAAAATATGGTTCCATGCTTCCCCCTTCTTTCTATCAACCATTTTCTATATAGTAACCGGAAAATCTTAACATTGATTTACGATAATTCTTAAGAATTTCTTAATGTGCTACCATTATTTTATACTAGATAGTTTGTTAGAGGGGGAATCATTTAAAAGGGTCGGGGGTCAGTCCCCCGCCGCTTTAACGCATCAAACTGCCTATTTTTAAAATCCTTTAAGATTCCTAATATCATCCCACCCATAAATAAGTTCAGTAAGTTTTGTTCCGGCAAAGTCTACTTCAATTGAACTGATCTTTTTCCCTCCCATTAACTCATAAAAATGACAGGCACTATTATCCTCCAGCACCAAAACCATCATGGTTGTCATATTTTCCAGCATCAGTTCTTTCATAACGGACTGAACTAACAGCCTTCCCAGCCCTTTTCCCTGAAACTCTTTTAAAATATAAATAGCGTATAGTTCACCTGAGAAATGAGGATATTTCCCCGTTCTTTCTTTTCCTCCAGATGAAAACCCAACGATTTCCCCTTCCTCATTTACTGCTACAAATACACCGCCATTTGGAATGCCTTCTTTCCATAACCGCTCTCGTTTTTCGTAGGACAATTGCTTTATATATTCATCCGGAATGATATTTTCATAGGTTGTTTTCCAACTATCCACATGTACCTTGGCAATTCCTTTTGCATCGGCTAACACAGCTTTTCTAATATTCATTCTTCCACCCCGTTATTTTTTATGAATGTTCTTGTTTATCCAATAAGAATATGATAGAATAATTTTAAGAAATATTAAATTATTCCGCAGTAGCTCAGTGGTAGAGCTATCGGCTGTTAACCGATCGGTCGTAGGTTCGAGTCCTACCTGCGGAGCCATTATTATTATAGAATTGAACACTATTTGATAGGGTTCTTTTTTTATGCCCTTTTCTTTTAAAGTACACCAATAATCACAGAAAATTTTTCTGATTCCTTCCCTTCGTTTTACTTCACCTACTTCGAATCTTTATTGTTTTTCTGATGATGTAAATTTCTAAATCCCTTTATTGAAATAGTACAAGCAATGGCAAAGAAGAAAATGCCGCCTATCCACAATTGTAATGTTTCTGGTATATGTATTGGTATTGAGATGGATAGCTGAAGCTTACTTTTAATAAAATCCCCCAAAATATTCAAAAGATAAATGAATATCCAAAAAACGATTACTTCTTTTTTAAAAGAGGGTAAATAGAATTCCTTTTTCACCCAACCAATAAAGGCTAAACCAAGAGACAATCCAATTAGAGTACTCTAATCCATTTCCTCACTTCATTTTTAAAGATTCCTTTTATATATTCAATATCCAATTGTCAAAATCATCCTAAAAATGGAAATTTTAGTTTCCACTTGAAGGATTATCCAACATATTTTAAGACAGAAAACACACACTAAAAACTGTTGCAAGTCTACATAGGGAGTTGGTTTAGTTGAAATGGCACATGAGGGTTTTATCCATGATTCAACAAAGACAGGAGAAAAAAATCGCCCTGGCAGTTGATACCTCTACTACAGAAGCACCTTCCGAACTTATTAACAACATCGTGAAATTATTTGAAACAGTTAAACCCGATACCATTCTCGTTCAAGCAGACTTCAAAATTCGCAGCATTACCCCAGTAAAGGCAGATACAATCAAATATCAGACACACGGGAAAGCCTCTTATACAGATGTATTGGAATGGGCCAAAGAGGAAGAAATTGAAACATTGTTCTACATTACTGATGTAACCGGCTTTATTTATGAAGAAATCAAACAGGTCGATTTTGAGCTGTACTGGCTTGTTCCAAATGGTTACTTACCGAAGGTCCCGTTTGGGAAAGCGATAAAGGTTGCATAAAAAAAGAACCCAAAATAATTTGTTATTTTGGGTTCTTTTTAAGAATAAAGCAAGAGCCATCATCGGCAAAATATAAGTATTCTCCAAATTTGATATTAAAATTAACATTTTCCTTATCATAAATAAGTTTGGCAACCTTTACAAATTGGCCGACTAATTCAACAGAAGGGTTGAAAATGATATCCTGGCTATTCTTTGTTGTAACAAATCCTTTAGGATTACCTTTTCTTTCGGGCTTTAATTCTGCAGTCCATGTTCCATTAAGAAGAAGACTGCTCGCGGTAAATTTCGATTTCCTATTTTGGACCGACCATATCTTCCGGCAATTACATCGATGTATTTTGTACTTCATTAATAATACCTTCTTTCAATGAAGTTAAAGTATCATTGAAAATGTATTCTCCGGGCCGTTGAATTATTTTTAAATTTTTTTCAGAATTTATTAAATTCTCATAAAACTTATACCATTTTCACTAAATAAATAGTAAAATATGGAGTATACTATACATAAATTAAGTCTTTGGAGGTGATTAGAATGGAACAAAAACCACTTCATTTTGATGGCAGCGTGCAAAATACAGATTCTTCCAACATTGATTCGACTGTAAATGAACCATATAAATTAACGGAAGAAATGAGAGCCAATATCAGCGCTAATCCATATGGTTCCAATGAATAAACCAGTAAACAGGCTGACCTCCCGAGTCAGTCTTTTTTATTTTCTTTGAAAAATTCTTCGTATGGTTTCTTCTTTTTTGCAAAAACTAACGTATCAAATTTGCAAGAAAGAAAGGGAAAGAATATGGCAAAAGTTCTATATATCACAGCACATCCTCATGATGACACACAATCCTATAGTATGGCAGTAGGGAAAGCATTTATTGATACCTATAAAGAGATTAATCCAAATGACGAAATTGTTCATATTGATCTTTATAAAGAAAACATTCCGGAGCTAGATGTGGATGTATTTAGCGGATGGGGTAAACTACGGTCTGGAGGCAGTATGGAAGATCTATCCTCTGAAGAAAAAGCAAAGGTCAGCCGGCTCTCTGAGTTATCTGAACAGTTTGTTTCTGGTGATAAATATATTTTTGTCACCCCATTATGGAATTTTTCCTTCCCTCCAGTAATGAAAGCCTATATTGATTCGGTTTCCGTTGCTGGTAAAACATTTAAATATACAGAAAAAGGACCGGTAGGGCTTTTAACTGACAAAAAAGCCTTACATATTCAAGCACGTGGGGGAATTTATTCAGAAGGCCCTGCAGCTCAAATGGAAATGGGTCACCGCTTTCTAGATATTATTATGCAATTCTATGGCGTCCCTTCGTTTGAAGGGTTATTTGTAGAAGGTCAAAATGCAATGCCGGATAAAGCGCAGCAAATCAAAGAAAATGCCATTGCACGCGCCAAGGATTTAGCCCATACCTTCTAATCAATATAAAAGAGGCTTTCCCAAAAGGGTCTGACCCCTACTCAATATAGTGCTATATATTGACGTTGTGGGGTCTGACCTTTTGTTTTGGGACAGCCACTTGTTATTTACATTAAAAAGACAGCCGATACGCTTTCACAATGATCCCATCATCTGCAGGGACAAAATCAAATTCAGGCAGGTGTTCAAAGCCAAGGCGCTCATACAATCTCATTGCATCTGCCATAAATTCGCCCGTATGCAGCCCGATGGAATGGAAGCCCTTTTTCTTTGCGCGCTCGATGCATTCAGAAATCAAAGCACTGGCTACTCCTTTGCCCCGAGCTTCAGGGCTAACGGCAAGCATGCGGATTTCAGGATATTCCAACTCCTTTACAAATCCTTCATAAGCATCCGTTTTTGCCGGAAATAAAACGACACTTCCTACAATTACACCATCTATTTCAGCAACAATCCGGTCAACCCCCGGCTGCAGATCAGCCTCGGAGGAAATGGCCTTTTTTAATGCATGCCAATGTTTTCTTGGAATCCGTTCCGCGTGTTCTTGATACGCGTAAACTCTTTGTTCCCGAATGAATGGCAGCTCCTCCAATAATACTTCACGTACGATCATCGCGTAGTCTCTCCTTAGTGAATGATAAACTTTTCTTCTTTATTACTTATTCGAAGGCGATTATGCTCAGAATGAAGACCAGACAAATCCGGCCCCTTCGGCAAAATACGATTATGTCCTTTTTGGTCATCACTGGCAATATGATTGGATAAATGATAATGCCGTTTGATGGCATCAAAATCGGTTGTATCACCAAATCCTGGCGTCTGATAAAGATCGCGCAAATAACCCCATAAATTCAGAAAATCTACAATCCGATTTCGATTGCATTTAAAAGCTGAATAATACGCTGCATCGAAGCGAACCAATGTAGCATAAAGACGAACATCCGAGTCTGTAATATAATCCCCAAACAAGAACCGCCGGGCAGATAATCGCTCGTCCAAGTCATCCAATCTTGCAAATAACGTGTCATATGCCTGTTCATAGGCCTCCTGTGTTTGAGCAAAACCGCATTTATACACGCCATTATTTATATCATGGAAAATACGATCATTTAATGCATCAATCTCGGACCGTAAATGTTGAGGATACAAATCCGGGGCATTTTCTTTATGAAACGGTGCCCAGGTGGTTTCGAGATAGTTTGTGAGTTTAAAATAATCATTGTTGACTACTTTTTGAGCCCTCACATCTACCATTACCGGAACAGTAGGCCTGCCCGTATATTCCGGGTCTGTTTTTTTATAAATTTCACTCAAATAGCGAATTCCCAAAACCGGATCTACCCCATGTTCATCTAATGAAAATTCCCAATCGACATGCGGAAGCTTTGGACGCATGGGGCTTGCAGTCCCTAAACTGATGACCTCTTCTAATCCAAGTACTCTTCTTACAATCACGGCACGATGAGCCCAAGGACAAACGGCGGACCATAAGAGCCGGTACCTTCCTGCCTCTACTTGAAGTTCAACCGTCTTACCGCCAAATGGCGTAGTAAATTGATTCTTTTGACGATTAAAGGATCCATCTGCTTTTATTTCGGCATTGATTCCTGTATTTGCATTCTTTGCCATGGTAAATACCCTCGCATTATATTTTGGATTATTTTAACAGCAAATATCTAAATATACAATAAAAAAAGGCTGTTCCGCCAGCCCTTTTTTGATCAACTACTCTTTTTTAACATCGTGAAATACTGACGGTAAAGCCATTCCTCAAATGGAACCTTTTGCAGATTTGGAAAGATTATTTGTGCTGCTTCACTAGTGTAAAAGTTAGCCATTTTTTCGATATAATCATCATCTAGTATTGGAAAAAGCATTCGATTATCACGTACCAACTCTAACAAAATATCATTCCCCCTACTTTCTCTTCCATTTGACAAAAGTCATAAATTCACTGATAATGCGCTTACATTTTTTTGCGATTTAGTAGATATGTATTATTGTAGCAAAATATGAAAGAGTAAAGAAACAAAATATTCCGATTATTTTTTGTTAAAATCGACACTATTCGTATTGAAACTCAGATAATAGAAGATAAATGGGGGAAAAAAAAGATCATTCCACCTGTTTATGTCGAATTATCATGAAAAATATTAATATATATTTGGTCTTTTATATGGAAGGAACTATTCGCCAGTGGAAGAGGGCTATCCGCCAGTTGGAGAACGCTATCCGACAGTTGAGCCACCCTATCCGACAATTGGAGAATGCCATCCGACAGTTGAGCCACCTTATCCGCCAGTTGGAGAACGCCATCCGACAGTTGAGCCACCTCTTCCGCCAGTTGCTGTTCTCTATGCCACGAATTAGGACTTCCTCTCAATCTTAAATGATAAAAAATATACGAACAATTCATTTAATTCGTTTATAATAGGAACATATGTCAAGGGGGAGGAAGCAAGATGGGCAGACAGAGTTTTCCATTTAGACGATTCCATTATAGCTGGACTGTTGTGGGCATTGCCTTTTTAACATTATTGGTTTCGGCAGGAGTTCGCTCAACGCCTGGCGTGCTGATTCTTCCGTTAGAAAGTGCGTTTGGCTGGAACCGGATGGGTACCACGTTTCCACTAGCGATTAATTTAGCCTTATACGGTCTCTGTGGGCCATTTGCAGCCGCCATAATGGAGAAATACGGGATCAAACGAGTAATGATTGTTGCTTTATCAATGTTAGTCATCGGAACGGGGCTATCCTGTTGGATGAAAAACACGTGGGAATTTACCCTGTTATGGGGTCTAGTCATCGGGATGGGGACGGGGTTTACGTCCTCGGTGCTTGGAGCCGCAATCGTCAACCGCTGGTTCGTTAAGCGAAAAGGGCTCGTGATGGGAATCCTTACCGCGAGCGGCGCAACCGGGCAGCTTGTTTTTTTACCGCTATTAGCAAAATTAGCGACGGAAAATAGCTGGCAAGTGACTGTCTTGGTCACTTCGCTCGCATCTCTTTTGGTAAATTTACTAGTTTTGGTGTTTATGAGAGAGAGACCTAGTGATGTTGGGGTTCTGCCTTACGGAACGACGGAGCCGCCGAAACCTTTGCAAACTATGAATGGAAATCCGTTTAGCACCGCATTAACAGGATTGCGGGTAGGGATGCGGGTGAAGGAATTTTGGCTGCTGGCCGGGAGTTTCTTTGTTTGCGGTTTATCAACAAACGGTTTAATTGGCACCCATTTGATCCCGGCATGTGGAGAGCACGGAATACCGGAAGTAACCGCCGCTAGTTTGCTGGCGTTTATGGGAATCTTTGATATTGTTGGCACAACACTTTCCGGATGGCTTTCGGATCGCTGGGACAGCCGCTGGCTGTTATTTTGGTATTATGGATTACGAGGACTGTCGCTCATTTTTTTACCGGCTGCGCTAAATTCCGGAACGATTTGGGGTCTTACGATTTTCGCCATTTTTTATGGATTGGACTGGGTTGCGACCGTACCTCCAACCGTTCGCCTATGCAATAAGATATTCGGTGAAAATAGTGGAGTCGTGTTTGGCTGGGTCTGGGCAGCACATCAATTAGGTGCATCTGTTGCTGCGTTTGGAGGTGGAGCCTTACATACTATTACTGGCTCTTATACGTTTATTTTTATTTTTGCAGGCGTTCTTTGCGCGGTGGCTTCGGGATTTGTCATTCAAATTCGTCAGAACCAAAAGTTTGCGATTCAGGAAACCGTTTAATAGAAAAGTTTTAAATATGTGTAATGATTTGTTCATAGTTTGTTCATTTCATCGGGGTATCATAGTTATATGAAATTGAATTGCTCTTTTTCATACCTAACCCCCTTTTATATATTTTGTTTTGATCCGGCTGCTGGCTGGATCTTTTTTTTCTTCATTAAAAAAGCCACCAAAACTGGCAGCAACAGTCAATACTACTTTTTCAAAATACCCAAATACTCAATCCAAGGTCCAACGTCTGCTCTATATCTATCAGCCATTACCCGAACAATTTGGGCAATATGTGTTAAATCATGAACAACCCACGTAGAAATCAATTCTCTTGCCTTCACGGTTCCAAATGCAGGGTGTGTACCTGTCAATTCAAGATGCCATTCAGGTTCAATAAGATCCTTAAGTCTGTTTATATTTTGTGCGCGAAGAGTTTTAAATTCAAGCAGCTTTTGTTCAATTGACCTTACAGGCTTTTCATGTAAGTGCGCATCACGATCAAATGGAGGAAATGGTTTCTTTTCGCCATCCTGAAGGATCATTTCCAGCCTTGGGATCCAATTATTTTTTTCTCCATCAATGAGGTGCCCCATCACTTCAGATGCATTCCAGGTTCCTTCCCCTTCGTTACACTGTAACCATCCTTCCGATAAACCGGATAAAAAATGCTCTAAGGTTTGTGGTGTTCGCTCGAGAATCTCAATTGCTTCCTTCAGATTAAAATTCATGCCACTACCCCTTTCTTTGCTCGATGAATCATAATTCCAATGACATAAATACGCTGTTTGGGTCCTCAATATAATCGGAAAAGGGCTTGCAGTATTGAAAACCAAAACTTGCATAAAGCCTTTTAGCGGGTGCAAAAGCATCCATTGATCCAGTCTCCAAACTCAGTCTTCGGTAGCCACGACGCTTTGCCTCTTCAATTATATGTTGAAGAAGCTGCTTGGCAACACCTTTTCTTAAATGGGACGATGAAGTTCTCATTGATTTTATTTCACCATGCTCGCCGTCAAGTTCTTTCAGTGCCCCGCAGCCAAGTAATTCGCCTTGTTCCCACGCACTCCAGAAAGTAATTTCCGGTTTTTTCAAGCCTTCAAGGTTTAAGGCGTGGATACTTTCCGGCGGAGAATTCTCTGCCATCCCTTGAAGATGCTCGCCCACTAATTTCGCCACTTCAGGTCCTGTTAAATCATCTAATTTGATATCCAAAATCGGTCCACTCCTCAGTTTCTAAAAATCTTACAAACTTCATATATTTTATATGAGCATTTTTTAGTCCATATGAAAAAGGGGATGCTAACATGTTTGTTGTTTATTTTTTCGAAAACAAAAATCTTTTATTAAATCAACTGCTTAATAATGTTCCATCTGTTGGTGACGATTTAACTATTAAAGGACGAAAAGCAAAAGTATCAAGTGTTAATAGTATTGATGAAAAAAAGGTTCATGTCCAAGTTATTTTAGAAACGGTTAAACAATCTAAGGCCGCCGCTATTGTCGATAATTCCAAAAAGAAAAAGAGATAACTAAAAGAAGGACGCATTCAGAAACGGATGCGATTATTTTTTTTGCCATAAACACAGCCTATTAAAAAAAGCCTGGTGCCATTGAAAAATAAATTTCCTTTGACACCAGGCCCCTCGAATTAAACAATTCTCCACACATATAAGTAATAAACACCAAAAATAATGAAAATCAAAATTGACGCAACAGATAAGAAGATCACCAATCTTCTTGAAAAGGTAAACGTCTGCTGGTTAATATCCTTCCCTTTTTTAAAATAGCTGACCGTTGTAATAATTAAGGCAACAATGCCCACAAAAATAGAGGCCAGTCCAATGATTTGGGCTAAAATATCAGCCATGAAAACCTTAGAAGATAGAGTAGAAAAATGAAGATTGGTAATTAAAAAGCCGACCCCCATTATCGTTATACAGGTTCGAACCCAGGCGAGGTATGTTCTTTCATTCGCTAAATGCTGCTGGATATATTTTGAATCTACTGTTTGTCTTTGTTGTTCATCCATTGTTTATACCTCGGAATTTAAATATCGCTCACTGGATAATCCCTTCGTTCTGCGCACCATTAATAACAGGATACTTACGCAAATGATGACAATCGAAATAAATTGGGCCATTCTCAAATGGCTTGTGAGCATTAAGCTGTCGGTTCTCATGCCTTCAACAAAAAAGCGGCCGACAGAGTACCAAATCAGATAGGTAAAAAACATTTCACCGCGTCTCAAATTTGCTTTTCTTAACGAAAGAAGAAGGATGACGCCAATGAAGCTCCAAACAGATTCATATAAAAATGTCGGATGATAATAAACTCCGTTAATATCCATTTGGTTGATAATAAAGGCTGGGAGGTGCAAGTGCTCCAGAAAAGCTCTCGAAACAGGTCCACCGTGGGCCTCTTGATTCATAAAGTTCCCCCATCTGCCAATGGCCTGTCCAAGCAGAATGCTGGGTGCTGTGATATCAGCCAGCTTCCAAAATGATATTTTTCTTTTTCGTGTAAAAATGATTGCCGTAAGAATAGCACCTATTAATCCGCCATGAATGGCGATCCCCCCATGCCAGATGGCTGGGATTTCCGATAGGTGTTTTTGATAATAGCTCCATTCAAATAAAACATAATAAATTCTTGCAGAAATAATGGCCACCGGTAATGCTATCGTAACAAAATCAACGAGGTGATCGGGAGAAATTCCCATTTTCTTGCATTCCTGCATGGCTATATACAGCCCCAATAATGCCCCAAAACCAATAATAATTCCGTACCAATGGAAAGCTATTGGCCCTAAATGAAAGGCAATAGGATTTAAAGGAATCGGATTCACTTTCACTGTGACAAACCTCCTTGAACATCTTCATACAAAAACCATTATAGCATAATTGGCATTTTATAATTGAAACTAATTCTCGCCTGCATTTTTTATGTATCTCCTATAAATAGGCACATGCCCTTACAATTTTTCGTTAATTTCATATTTTGTTATTACCTATATCATGCAAGGATGAATGCGGACGAAATGGTTCAATTTCATTTATTGCAGGTGCCGTCAATATTGGCGGGAATTTATTTAGCTGGTTCAATCAATTTTTTGAAAGGGGGATTTCCTATGTTTGGGTATGGCGGATTTGGCTATGGCGGTTGTGGTTGTGGATATGGTGGATTTGGATACGGCGGTGGATGTTTTGTTTTAATCGTAGTATTATTTATCCTGTTAATTATCGTTGGAGCTTCTTGCTTCTATTAATAAAAAAACTTCCCTTATGGAAACGTGATCAAAATAGAGTAGGCGCATGAGAAATTTCATGCGCCTCTCACAGATCCGTACGTGCGGGTCATCGCATACGGCTCCTCCACTTTATCCCCTTTGGGGATGTAGTTCGTTGTATATGTCTAAAAGAAAAACAAGTTTAATTTCCCGAAACCTTTCATTCGGAATCGCAAAATGAACGTGCTCAGTCTTAGAATTCCTCCATCTAGTCATTGAAAGATGCGGAAGTTCACCCTTCCAATTCCTTTTCCGAAGCTCCCTGTGGAGCTTTCTTATTTTTCTCCAGCTTCTTAACTGAATCATTCTTAGCCTTCTTCGAATCCATGTATCCAATTTTTGAAATAGTTTTTTTGAAAAGCCAATTCCAAAGTATCTTCCCCATCCTCTAATAATGGGATTTAATCGATGCTTGACGAATTCTTCCAGGTTAACTGTTAGATTTCTTTTCGTTACATCTTTGATACTTTTCTTAAACTTCTTTACTGCTTTGTCTGATGGAGAATGGAAATATCCTCTTTTGAAAACATACCCTAAGAAGATAAACGGTTCTTCGTAGTTGTCTACAATCTTAGTTTTGTCTGGGTGCACTTTCAATCCTAACTTTTCATCTAAGAGCTTCACTACCGTTCTTAGTACTCTTTCTGCTCCCTTTCGGGATTTGCAACAGATGACGAAGTCATCCGCGTACCTTGTAATACGGTGACCTCTTTCCATCATCATTTCATCGAGCGGATGCAAATAGATGTTCGCTAACAATGGACTGATTACGCCACCCTGAGGACTCCCCTTGTCACTCTCATAGAAAATACCATTTTCAAGGATTCCCGATTTTAAGAACTGCAAAATTAGCGCCAATACTCTATTATCCACAACTTCTTCTTTGATTAATTCGATAAGCTTATCATGAGGAATTGAATCAAAATAAGTCTTTATATCGGCATCAATTACAAAGGTGTACCCATCCATCAAATCCTTTCGGATTTTGTCTATCGCCATATGTGCACTACGGTTCGGACGAAATCCAAAACTACAGTCTAAGAATTTCTGTTCAAAGATTGGTTCAAGTATTCTTTTAGTTGCAGCTTGGAGAACTCGGTCTTCTACTGTTGGAATTCCCAGTGGACGTTTTGTACCATCAGCTTTTGGAATAAAAACTCTTCTAACTGGTTTTGCACGATATGTTTTCAAACGCAAAGATTCTTGGAGCACTCTTAAGTTGTGTTCCAATTCAATTTCATAATCTTTAATCGTTACTTTATCCACTCCGTGTGAACCGCGATTTTTCTTCACGTCATAGAAAGCTTGTTCCAGGTTTTGATAGTTCCATAATTTATCCATTAGGCTGTACCACTTGCGTTTCTTTTTAGAATTCTCCACTACACGTAAGCTTCGTTTTCCTATTGATTCATTCATGCATTCGATTCCTTTCCCAATACAATATCAACTGAATAGGTAAACCAATGGCTGATATTTGATATTAGTACTTCGCCCTAAACAACCTACTTTCTTTCGGTCTCGATTCTTCGGCTTTCTGCCTCATCGACTTCTGTTTAGTACATGACGAGTAAATAAGTTCGTATTGCTTTTCTTCGATGGACAGACGGGCTTCGCATCAGTCCACTGCCTTTTGAGTCAGTGCCCGCCTTATCAACTTTGTGATAAGTCACTTGTCTTTGTGGCGTTTCCAACAAGTTTATTCACTACTATCCCCTGCTCTGACTTCTCACCTTCCATAATCCATTTCTTGTCCTTCGCGGCTTTGAAAAAGAGTTACCACCTACGGTGGAGATGATGAGATCTCCTTGGGTCACGTTCATCGCCTTTCACTCGAATCCAGTCCTCATAACTAATAAGATACAGAGTGGTATTGGACATCCCCATTTTATGCAAGGTTATCCCACCTTACCAGCCAACATGGTTACAGCCACCTGTTCCGAGTTTTGCCTTCAAGTCCTCCGCACGAAATCTCACGATACTCGCACTACCTGTCAGCTATACATTTCCGCCACAACGGCATGTTAGGGACTTTCACCCATTAGAGCGATGCGCTGCCAAGCGCACATAAAAGCAATGCGATTGGAATTCGCATTGCTTTTTTACATTCTAAGCCTCTTCACTCTTATTCAATACAGGTGAACTTTTAAACAAAGGAACGAGGAAGAGGACCCCGATCACAAATAGGAATGCCGATGTTTCATACATCGTAAGCAGCGAGAAGGTTTGTTTCAACCAACCGCTTAAAGTCATGGTAATCACCATCGTTCCCATAAACATTGGATTTAATATCCCATTCACACGACCGATAAATTCAGCCTCTGTGTTCTTTAAAATCATCGTGTTAATACCGATGTGAATGCATGGCATGAACAATCCGCTCAGGAATTCTGCGGTCAGTGTCAGCCAAAATAGTTCGGAAAAGCCCATGACGAAAAATCCAATCGCACTGACAGTCATCCCCATTGCAAGCAGAATTTGTGGAGGGGTTTTCTTTGCAATTCCCACCGTGAGGCCGCCACCTAAAATCATACCAATTCCAAAAGCTGCCATTAACCATTGCAGCATTTCTTTCGGCAAGCCAAGCCTTTCCGTAACGAGGAAAACCGTCAGCGGCTGGGTCAATCCCAATCCAAATCCTGCTGCTGCAAAACAGCCGCCAAGCAATGTCAGTGCACGGCTATTCCAGACATAACTGAATCCTGCCTTCATTTCTTGCATGATCGTGGTTTGTACTTTTGTCTCCGCGACTTGATAATCCGGCGGCAGCAGGAAGAGAATTCCTGAAGATAGCAAAAAGGCAATTCCCATAATCGCAATGGCAACACTAATGCCATAATGCTGATAAACAAAGGTTCCGATAATCGGACCGAGAATCATAAACAAGGCAAAGACTGTCTGATAGATGGACATCCCCATCTGAATCAGCTCTTCCTTCACATGCAGCTTAAACAGCTTCATTCCTGAAGGTTGTGAGAACTGTGACAGAATTGAAGAAACTAGTGTCGCAAAGAAAATCACTTTCCAGCCGCCAAAAACAAGCGTCAATAATACAACAAAAATCGAAATGGCACTTAAGAAATCACACCAGATCATTGTCCGTTTCGGTTTCCAGCGGTCGGCGAAGGTTCCGCCGATGAAGGAAAACAGAAAAATCGGCGCAAATTCGGCCACAGAAATGAGCGAAACGGCAACTGGATTTTCATGAGTCTTCTCAATCACAAATAACAAAATGGAGTAATTTCGCACCCAAATCCCGATTTGCAGGAAAAATGTCGAGAGCAGAATCGTGCGAATCACTTGATTTTTTAACAACGCCCCTAAGGTTAAATCCGATTTTGCTTTTTCCATTAAAAAACCTCCTTATCCATCAATCTGGATAGGAGGTTTAAATGGGCAGAGAAAGTCCTGGTATAGTTCGCTACCATTGTCCTCTTTTGAAAAAAGCCCGCACTAATCCTATCCAGAAATATGTTCGTATGATACGAATTTTTTCTAAAATAGGATTAGTAGATCATTGGCTTTCCGTCACCCTTCCGTTTTTTCGTATTTTCATCATACTTGATATGTTTTTGAGAATCAAGGAAAAATTGTTATTTTGTGGCAAATCATTTATGTTTAGTAAAATAGTAAAGGAACCATACCGCATGATTTTGTTCATCTGCTGCCGCTCTTCGAAAGACATCTTTGATACTTTGATCCGTGGCATCATCGGCGATTTCATGATAAAAATCAACCGTTTTTTGCTCATCCTTTATGGCAAATTCCAAGCCGGCAAGATAATGATTTGGACACTCTTCCACTATTTTCGGATGCGGCTTTTTTCCTGTGAGGTTCATATAAACCTGTTGAAAATGTTGAAAATGCTTCAATTCATCCTGACGTATTTCAAGAATTCGCTTCCGTTCCTCTTCATTTTTAGCCATCGAAGCCAATTTAGCATAACAATGAATCGCACTGTACTCACCATTTACCGCCTTTTCCACATCACTGATTAATTTATTAGGCTGCCGGTACATGGCGTCATAATAATTGGTATATGGATACATAGCAAAACCTCCCACATTATTCTACGGAAAAACGGGATAATCGGTGCCATTAAATCCAACCAGCGAGGAATGGCAAGCACTCCCTACATATTTTTACCCTATTCATTGATATAATAAGATAATCAAGGAGTGTAGGAATATGAAAATTTTTAAATATCTTTTCGTTCTCATCTTAATCATTGGCCTTGGTATTACCGCATGGGTTTATTACCCTCAATACCAAATTTATAATATGAAAAAACAGGCATTAGAAGTTAGCAAAGACAATGCAAACTTGTCGTATCTTCATTATTTTCAAAGTGCCAAAAAGGGTCAAATTTATCACCTTGCTCTCGGTGATTCGGTGATAAGAGGAGTCGGGGCAAGAAGGAATGAAAATCTCGTCTCTCAATTTTCAAACAGATTAGAAAAACAAATCCATAAAAAAATTCAATTTCAAAACGAAGGAATCAATGGGATCACAAGCGGGGAATTAAATAAACTGGTCCAAACCGGCCGATTTGACAGTGAGATTCGGAAAGCAGACATTGTTACGATTAATGTTGGAGGTAATGATATTCTCAGGTTGGCAAAAAAACAAAACCTCCAAAGCGTGTTCCAAACCTTTAATCATTTACAATCCAGCTTTTCGAACAATTTGTCTGATATCGCGTCCAGGATTAAAAAATTAAATCCGAACACGACCATCGTATTTCTGGAATTGTATAATCCACTGCCACCTTCTAATCAAATGTATAAGCTGGCCGATCAATTGCTGCCAAAGTGGAATCTAAAAATATATGAGGTTGCAAACCTTTATGCTTCATCCCTCGTTGTAGAAACGACAAAGGTCATCAACGGGGAAAAACAACAAAATCTATCTTCAGATGGCGTCCATCCCAATTCAGCTGGATACACAGCCCTTTCAGAACAAATGCTATATCAATTTAAGCATGAACATCGAAAACATTCAGCATAAAACGAAGAAGCCGACCTTCTTCGTTTTATTTTTTTGAATTTAATCAAACGTTTGATTAGTATACGCTATTTCATTAAAAGGGTTTTAAAATCATGAGGGTGATTATGATTAAAAAAATGAAATTTTCCAGGTGTTCAAATCGAATCAAAATTTTCGATAAGCGCCAATACTCTGCAGGGATTTCTTCACCTTTATAAGAGTCTAATAGTGCTTTTACCGGTTTCGATCTAGGCGATAAGACAACCGGACCGATTGCAAGGGCAAGCAAAAAGAGAACAAGACTTGTCACATACCACCCCATATGAAAGAGGCTTGGATTCATCATTCCCATTGTCAGCCCGGAAAGTAGTAAAAGAATGCCGCCAATCATGACAAAGATATGCAGTTTATGTCTAATTCTATAAGAATGTCTTAACTCGGTCATGTTATTCCCGTTTTTGATAACCGTGGTTAAAATAAAACCGGGACCCATACCTAAAATGGCTGAAAAAATATGTATGAAAACAATGACTTTGTAAAAAGTAATCATTTTATGCTGACCTCCATTCTGCCATCTATTTTATCATGAATCTATCAATTTTTATGTGATCTAAATGGCAGTTTAACGTCAAGTTTTCAATATTTATTCTGTCAATAACTCGTTTATCTTACAAATCATTTAATTGCCAGTACCTGTTTCCTTTTAAGGGTTTTTATTTTAAATGGAGAACCATATGTTCATCATCATAGGAGATTCCATTAATTTTTAGAGCATTTTCCTCATACCCGTATGTTTTAAATCCTAATTTGATATAGAGTTTCCTTGCCTTTTCATTACTTGCAGTGACGGATAAATTTACTTTTTCAATCGACTCAATCATTTTAGCTTTTTCGATCGCCTCTGTAAGCAACGCTTTCCCAACACCTATTCCTTGTTTTTTGGGCGTTACATACATTGCAAAAATATTGGCCCGATGCTTAAGCTTAATGGACTTCTCTTGAAGCAGCGTCACTACCCCAATCAGTTCCTCCTTTTCAAAGGCTCCAAATGTATAGCTGTCTTCTGCATCAAGGTTTCGGGCCGTCTGGTCAATTGGATTTTCTCTTTTGACCGCTTCTTCATAGCTTGTTAAAAAAGCCTCCGGATTTTGCTTTAATGCTTCTAACCTTAATCTCCAATAATCTTCTGCATCCAATGAATTTAGTATCCTAATCTCCATTATTTGATCCTCTTTTCGCTTCGATTTGGATAGCTTCATCCTTGATAGAAAAGCCGCTCTACCTCTCTTTTCATCTCCTCAAGTAATGGAAAAGCCGATTGGCAGCCCAAACTTTCCATGATATTTCGATAATACCATTCTTGTTGTTCCCTTCCGCGATTAAACCTCTCCCAAACCGCTTCACCGATTTTGTCATAGTCATTCCAAATAGATCTTAAATTGTGGAGCTTATCGGCACAGGCAACAGCACGGATATCAGCAGATGCAGTTTTTAGAAATTCAATCGTATGAGCTTTCCTCTCCTCCCAGGAAAGGGATTTGTCAGGTTCGGAGCATCCTTCAACTATTTCAGCAATTTTTGTTCCGAATTCATGTTTAATATCTTCCAGCGTAAAATCCGTATCTTCCACGGTATCATGGAGAATCCCTGCAGCAATGACTTCCTCCGAGTACCCTGCTTTCTGTAACATCATTCCAACTGCAACAGGGTGAGTAATATAGGGGATATCCGTATGTTTTCTTACCTGGCCAAGGTGTGCTTTACTCGCTTCTTGAAGTGCTTTTTCAACAAGATTCATATTGGTTCCCCCTGTTTTTTATCTTTCAGCAGCTTTCTTATCAATAATATTCCCCACTTACTCATTCGGACCAAAAACTCTGCTTCGGATATCTATTGTTCGTTCTTCTTTTTCAATCCGCTTTTCCAACGTAGCTCTCAGGCCTGGTGCAAGGAGTTCACATTGGGCAAGAGCATGCAGGTCCGTGAAATTTTGCTGCTTGGCATGGATGATTTGATTACACTTTGCAATCGTCCATTGAGGATAAGGTCGATCGATTAAAGTAAAGTTTTGCCCTTCCTCGACGTACCCCTCTTTTAAAATACGATAATACCAGCCGGTTCTGCCTGTATTTTGTATTAACAGGGCTAAGGTTTTAACTTGAAAACGGCGTGCCGGCTTCCAGCACGGTTGTCTTGGCTGTGATACTTGGACGATGGCTTCGCCTATTTGAAAGGTATCGCCAATCGAAATCGTTTCTTCATTACCATTTTCAATGACAAAATTCTCTCCCATTCCTCCGGATGTGATTTGAGGTTTTCCCAATTCTTTTTGCCAATAGGTATAGTTCTCAAAAGCATAAGCAAAAACAGCCTTTTCCGGCCCTCCGTGATGCTCCAGATCAAATTGACCGTCTCCAGTTAATTTCGTTTTGCCGACCCAGACTGGTCCAAGTACAGGTTCTTTGAAAATAGCACTGGTCCATTCACGTTCCATCGGGCTTGCTGCGCCTTTTGTTCCAACCGTTTTCGGCAGACCGACAAAAACCTTTTTCAGCAGGATGTCCATTTCAATTCCTCCCCAGAAGTATTAATTTTCCAAATATTAATTCTATTATAGCAACTAGTGTTAAATCTTGACTATCAAAGTATCAACTTCAACTGGAAAACACATTTATAAAATATACAATTTCAAATTTCTCTACCGTCTTGCTATTTTTTTCTTTTTCGGGCAATGGGACGCGCTTGGTTTGACTGTTTAAGCTTCTTCTTCCTCTTCACGGGCATTGCATCGGCTTTGCTTTGACCGTCGAAGCTCTTTTTTCTCCTCCACGGGCAATGCAACGACTCTCCTTTGACCTTCGAAGCTACTTTTTCTCTTCCAAGGGCAATGCAACGGCTCTCCTTTGACTTTCGAAGCTAATTTTTCCTCTTCACGGGCAATGCAGCGGCTCTCCTTTGACCGTCGAAGCTCTTTTTTCTCCTCCACGGGTAATGCAACGGCTTTGCTTTGACCGCTGAAGCTCATTTTTCTCCTTCACGGGCAATGCAGCGGCTCTCCGTTGACCGTCGAAGCTACTTTTTCCTCTCCACGGGCAATGCAACGTTCTATTACTACCATCTAACCATTCTTCCCATTAAATAAAGAATTCCCAAACGGTCATACTAAAATTATCTATCTGGATTTGGGAGGAATAAGTTTGAGCACCCATGAAAATTTATTATCCATTTTCGCATTAGGCGGCATTAATGAAATCGGAAAAAACATGTATGTGATCCAATATGGAGATGATCTTGTAATCATTGACTGCGGCGGAAAGTTTCCCGATGAGAGTTTGTTAGGGATTGATTTAATCATCCCTGATATTACTTTCCTAGAAGAGAATCAAGATAAAATCCGCGCTTTAATTGTGACACATGGACATGAGGACCACATCGGCGGGATTCCATATATCCTGCGAAAAATAAATATGCCCATCTATGCCACACGTTTTACCCTTGGGTTGATTGAACTGAAGCTAGAGGAGCATCGGCTCAGCCGGGATACAAAATTAGTGCAAATCGATTCAGATTCCATTCTCGAGCTGGGAAAAATAAAAGCATCCTTTTTCAAAACGAGCCACAGTATCCCCGATTGTCTGGGGATTGTTTTTGAAACACCGGAAGGGAATATTGTTCATACCGGTGATTTCAAATTTGATTTAACCCCTGCCAATAACGAATATTCGGAAATTCATAAAATGGCCGGGATCGGCAGTCAAGGTGTTTTGGTTTTAATTTCTGAAAGCACCAATGCTGAGCGCAAAGGACTATCGCCATCTGAGAGCATGGTTGGCGAACATATGGATGAGGCATTCATAAAGGCACACGGAAAAGTCATTGTTTCTACCTTTGCATCGAATGTGAATCGGATTCAGCAAGTCGTGAATGCGGCACTGTTGACCAATCGCAAGCTTGCCTTGCTTGGCCGGAGCATGGTCAATGTCGTAGATGTTGCGATTGAACGGGGCTATTTAAATGTTCCGGAGGGGATGCTGATCGAGGCCCGCGATGTTGACCAGCTGGCACCGGAAAAAGTGGCGATTCTTTGTACCGGAAGTCAAGGGGAGCCAATGGCTGCCCTTGCCCGCCTCGCAAGTGGAACCTATCGGGATGTTGCCATTTACCCAGGTGACACCGTTATTTTAGCGGCATCCCCTATCCCCGGGAATGAAGTGGACGTTTCACGAATCATCGACAATCTCTTTCGACTCGGCGCCAAAGTTATTTATGGTTCTGGCAGTTCCACCGGCATGCATGTTTCCGGACATGGCTACCAGGAAGATTTAAAGCTGATGCTGACTTTAATGAAACCGACCTATTTTATTCCAATTCACGGAGAATTTCGAATGCTGCACCATCACCAGCAACTGGCCGAAGCTGTTGGGGTGGAGAAAGGAAATACCTTTATTATTAAAAATGGTGATGTTGTCGATATTGAAAACCAGGTCGCCCGCCAGACCCGCAGGATCCCTGCAGGTGATACATATGTTGACGGGATGGGCGTCGGTGATATTGGAGAGATTGTGTTACGCGACCGGAAACAGCTGGCGGAAGATGGTATGCTTGTCATTGTCCTCACGATTTCTAAAATGGAACGAAAAATCATTCAGGGACCCGATACCATTAGCCGTGGATTTGTGTTTGTTAAAGAATCGGAAGACCTGATGAGAGAGGTTAACCGTCTTGTCAAAAAAACAGTGAATGATATGGATGAAGAAAATATCCGCCAATGGAATATCGTTAAACAAAGTATAAAAAAGACAGTAGGGCAATATTTATTTGCGCAAACAAAAAGAAAACCCATGATACTGCCGATTATTATTGAGATATAAATGTCTGCATGGGGGCGGGTTTACTCTCGGATAAGTTCGATTTATTCTCGGTTAAGTTCGATTTACTCTCGGATAAACCTAATATACTCTCATTAGATGCGATTTTCACGCTGAAAAGCCGGGTTATCTCAATCACCCGGCTTCTTGATTACTCTTTAATTGGGCATAAACCTTTTGATAATCTGAGGCTTCCTTCACCATTCCTTTCAGCTGATACATTTTACTGATTTTCCTTACGGGCTCAGGATTTTGTGGCTGCAGCTCCATTTCCCAGCAGAAGCAATCGATAGCAGAATCGAATTGTTTAAACTCTGCATAGTAATCCCCCAATTTCATCATTTGATCAGGGTCCTCCACGAGTTCGGTCATTTCATTAATTTTTCGAATCACCACTAGGTCAGGAAATATATCCTGAATGGGTAGGAGCTTTTCGTGAACAGTTTTCAGATCATACTCTTGCAGCAGATTAGCGGCAAGCTGGAAAACGTTTTTTTCAATCTGTTCTGTTTTTTCATTACGCGGCAGATGCTGTAACAAAGTAATGAAATCCTCAAGGTGCGAGTAAACAAACTTGGCATCGGAATTTTCCCAAATGGCCTTTTGAATTTCCCCAAAGGATTTTGGTAAATCTTCGATAAATTCGAATATATATAAAGCCGCTTTCTCATAATTTCCTGTCTGGATCATTTTTTCCATAATGAATTTGGTATTGGGTAACGCCCGGAACGGATTGATATTTGCTTCACCTAAAATGAGAACCCATTCCTCCATCGAAACAAACCGTAAAGCGAGCTCTGTATATTTTTCTATTGAATCGGTTGTTTGAAGCCTACGAACCTTTTCCAACCATAGCAACAGCTGCTCAACATAGCACTCTTGCTGGCTTAAGATCCCTGTTAATAAAAGAAGTTTCTCTGGATTTAATCGATTTTTGAAGCAATGTAATTCTACAAATAGCGGATCCTTTTTTAGGATGGAAGGTAAACTGGCGGAGTGGTAAAAATCGTGGTAGGAAAAGTATTCATGGGAATCCATGCGTTCCTTAACTGATTTTAATGCAGGCGCAAAATCACTTAACATTTGAATGATCTGAAAGGATTTCATAAATTTCCCACTTCTTCTATAGTGAAAGTAGACCTTATCAATCATTTGAATGAGCTGTTCTTTTTCAAAAAAGGAGTCCAGGGTTGTGGCAATATGAACAACTTCCTGTAGAGAAAAATGAGTTTGCAGTTGTGAAAAGAGTTTATTTTTATTCGGAACAGAAAGTGATAATTCGGGGATGAATGAGGTTAATAGCGGGTGCGGGGAGTCAATCACGATTCCTTCAACAAAAGCTTTATCGATAAAAGTGCATTTTTCTACATGACCAAGCATATCACCATAAATAAGGGAATTTTTATAGAAAATGAGATAAAAGCTTTCATTTTCTGGCGTCAACACTTCGATTACCTTGCTGCTGGCGTAGAGTGCGGCTCGACGTATGGTACCATTGATTATTTTCTTTTTATCCTTAATAGAAATTTCTGTTGGCATGACAAGTTCTTTAAACATTTTACCATTGCCCCCAATCATTTTTTCGTTTGCTCTGTGTGTTCATTATATCATAATTCTGAAAAAACAGTGCCTGTAGTCTTGGAACCTATTATACTAATATTAGGTATAAACGCTTCCAAATCGGATCATGATAGAAAAAATTGAAGAAGGATGGATTCGTGTATGAACAATCTGACAAAATTTGAAATTTTAAAACCCGCTCATGAAGTATTTGAAGCCTTCGTAGATCCTGCAAAAATCGGTAATTTTTGGTTCTCCTCCAGTTCTGAGAGATGGGAACAAGGGAAGACAGTGACATTGAGATATGAAGAATACAACGCTCAAGTGGAAATTCAAGTGATGGAAGTCGAGTTAAATAAAAAAATCGTTTTCAAATGGGGTCCGGCTGACAGTGCACATACTGTTACAATAACGCTGAATGAAATAGACCATTCTATGACCATCATTGAAATAAATGAAGAAGGCTTTAACGAAAATGATGAACAGCTGCTGCCTATGATGCTCGACAATAAAGAAGGCTGGGTTTATATGCTCAGCTGTTTAAAGGCATATTTAGAATTTGGAGTTAATCAATTGCGTGCCGGAATCGTGAAATAATGACAAAAACACCGTTCAGAGAAATCTGAACGGTATTTTTTACTTAAAAATACTTAAATTAAATTGAAATGACTTAAAAATATTGTATAATTACTTAAAAAGACTTAAAGGTAGTGTCATTCGATGTACCAAGATGAGCGGTTATTATCCATAATAGAATTCCTTAAAAAGAATAACAGGATTTCGGTTGAACAAATTTGTTCTCTCTTTGATGTCTCTAGAGATACAGCTAGAAGGGATCTTGTCAGGCTAGAAGAAGAAAAAGCGATTGTCCGGACACGTGGCGGTGCGCTCCTTCCATCTATCCATGATGAAGTGAAAACCTATACAAACCGCCTTAAAACGGTATCAGAAGAGAAAAGGCGAATTGGCAAATTGGCGGCTTCTTTAATTTATCCTGGCGACAGAGTGATCTTGGATGCGTCCACAACGGTTCAATCCTGTGCAGAACAAATTGACAACATCGAGTGCACCATTATCACCAATTCAATCAATCAGGCAGAAGTATTATCCGACAAACCCAAAATAAATATTCAGCTATTAGGCGGCACACTGCAAAAAGAGCATCGATTTTTATATGGTTCATCAGTAGTAGAAAAGCTGTCAGAATACCATGTCGACAAGGTTTGTATCGGGGTGGTCGGCATTTCAGAAATGGGATTAACGATCGCCCATGAGGAAGATGGTGTCGTAAAAAGGAAAATGATTCAGCAGGCGAAACAGGTTATCGTGTTAGCCGACCATACCAAAATTGGTATTACTGATTTTTTTCGGTATGCAGATTTGCAGGATATTGATCTCCTGATTACGGATCAAACGCCCTCGAAAGAATTTAGGGAGTTACTAAGTAAGAACAACGTGGAACTACTGACAGCGGACCTTGAAGATGAAGGGGAGGATTAACGTGGTAAAACTCATTGCCGTCGATTTAGATGGCGTTGCACATTTTATTTATTCCTTGCTTCCTTCAGCCGTTTCATAATAACTACGATACTTAAACTCTCATTGGCGTAACGCATTTGCGGCGTGACAATGAGAGTTTGAGATAAATGGGGTCAGTCCCCCGTCGCTTTAATGCATTACCATGTCGGGGGACTGACCCCACAATGTCTGTTTTACATTTCAAAAAAGTTATGCCTTTCTACTCTGCAAACTCTAAGGGAAAAGTTTTGATACCATTCTGCTTTCCCTTTTTCCTGTGCAACTTTATGGGCTGAATTTTCTTTCCAAGCTTTTATCGATTCTAAAGAATCCCAATAGGAGACGGTAATTCCAAGACCTTCATCGCGGGCACTTTCGACCCCTAGGAATCCCTTCTGCTGTGAAGCTAACTCCACCATTTTTTCAGCCATTTTCCCGTAGCCTCTATCCCCCTCGGTTCTTTGTGATGCAAAGATTACCGCGTAATAGGGTGGTTCAGGCGTTTTGGCAATTCCACTCATCGTTCCTTCCCCCTCATAGCCATTTAGTGCAATTTCTTGATCATGTTGTACCAAATTACTCCGCCATGCTCCGAGTTTGATTGGCCTTTATTAAGGTATCCAAGATTTTCATAGAAGTGAATTAAATTTTCTTTGCAAGTAAGGGTGATTGTTTCACGGTTTTTCTCTCTGGCTTCTTTTTCTAGCCGGGCAAGTAACACAGAAGCCACTCCCCGTTTTTGATGATCCGGAGACACCGCTAATCCTAATATCGTTTGATGACCGCCAGATGGAGGATTTGGACTTATATCTCCAAATAGGTCATCCGTAATGAAGGGTGATTCTATGACAGGTCCATTGACCAGCCCGGCAATTTCCCCCTCCTCTTCCGCAACAAAAAAACTATCCGGAATGATTTGTATTCGTTTTTCAAAGGCTTCCTTCGTCGCAGCTTCTTCTTTTGAAAAGCAAAGATTTTCAATGCTAACCAGCTCGGGCAGATCTTCCATTTTTACGTTTCTAATTTTCATCATATTGATCATTCCTCCAAAATCCCAAGGTGTTCCATACCATATACATTATCTACACGGAATGGAAAATTCAAAATAAAACACTTGATATTACACGATTAAATTCAAACTCTTCTTCTAAAAAGGGATAATGATTGCTTTGTTCAAAAATATGTAGCATTGCATTTGAAATTAACTCGCTCATTTCAATAGAAAAATTTACAGGACATTGAACATCATGCCTGCCGCAAAGAATAGCCGTTTTTGTTCTAATTGCAGATAACTGCCGTGTAACATCAAAAATTAGCGCTTCTCTACTAAAAAAGTTCATTCTTTTTGCAGAGATTTTTTTAGAGATATTTTTTGAAAAATATCTCTCATAATTTTCAGGACGAAATAAAGATAATTGAGTTCTTTCTTTGGAAAATCTTTGCCTATCCTCTTCAGATAGATTTGGTAGTTTTAAAAACTCAATTAATTCTTGCATTCTTTTAAATTCAGGGTGTCCTTCATTATAAATACATTGATTGGATGAGGAGGCATACTCTCTTGCAGACGTGCCGACCAGAATAAGTGAACTTAACGATGAGGAGCAATGAATACCATATAAAACACCAATCATTCCTCCTGTTGAATGTCCTGCAAAGGTCCAGGAAGAAAACCCCATTTCATTCCGAATCTCTTCAAGATCCAGTACTGCATCAATCATGCTTAATTCGTGGGCCTGTTTGGCTTTATCAGAGTTTCCGGCCTCTTTTAAATTCACTAGAAAAACTTGATGCTGATCTGTAAAGACTTCAGCAAAGTAGTCCCCTGATTCATTAAATTCGGAATAATGATGCGTGATACAAATCGGGCTCCCCTGTCCTTTTATAAAAACCTCAAAGTTTCCACGGGAAGTTTGAATTATTTCTCTTGTCCAGTCTGCCATAACAGCTTCCTCCTCTACTTGAATATATAGTTGTTCTTTTCAAGAGAAACTCAAAAATTCCTTTATTAATTTTATGGAAGATGTCTTTTTTAGAGTGTTTTCCGCTAAATTCAGCTCATTCTCGAAGGGCGTTTAAATAAATCAACACAAATCCAAGATATATCAACACATTTTTAGAAGATATCGACACAGATTTAGAATATATCAACACATTTCTAAGGGATATCGACACATTTTCAACTTATATCAACAATCAACAAGAAAAGACCACCTACGAAATAGTGGTCTAAATTACTTACTTGTTTCCCTGCGCACGACCGGTGCTACCTCTGTTGCTAATCGCTCGATGTTTTCAGCCACTGTCTTATATGGCATGCCGCCTATGTCCATTTGGGCGATAAAGCGTTGATGTCCAAACAGCTCATATTGTTGAAGAATTTTTTCTATAATCTGCTGTGAGCTCCCTACAAATAACGCGGTTTCAGGTGCTGTCATCAGTTCAAAATCTTCTCTCGAGATTTGAGTACTCACCCCGCGCTGATTGTTCATGTATCTCCAATAATTAGCGTGATATGGATAAAATTCATCTTTTGCCCGCTTTGTTGTGTCAGAAATAAATGTATGTCCGTTCACTCCCACTTTCAGAACATCAGGAGAGACTCCTGCTTGATTTGCCGTTTCTCGATATAGATCCACAAGCGGTTTAAAGCGGCTTGGCGGACCTCCAAGGATTGCCAAAGCTAAACCCATGCCCAATTTGCCTGCACGTGCTGCGCTTTCTGGATTCCCACCAACTCCAACCCAAATGGGTATCTCTTTTTGAATGGCCCGAGGTGCAATTTCAGCATCTCGCAACGGTGAACGAAAACGGCCATTCCAGGTTACCTTCTCTTCTGCATTTAACTTTAGAAAAAGCTCCATGTGTTCTTCAAACAATTCATCATAATGTTTTACATCGTAACCAAACAGGGGAAATGATTCAAAATAAGCCCCGCGCCCTGCCATGATTTCTGCCCGTCCGTTTGACAAAAGATCAAGTGTTGCAAAATCTTCATATAATCGAACTGGATCCACCGTGTTTAAAACAGTAGTAGCACTAGTCAGTTTGATACGATTAGTGATTTGCGATAGTGCAGACAACACGATCGAAGGGGACGAAACGGCATAATCCTTCCGATGATGTTCCCCTACACCAAATACGTCCAATCCTGCTTCATCAGCCATTTTCGCCGCTTCGATAATTTCCTCCAGCCGTCGTTTTGCACTGATGGTTTTTCCAGTTTGCGGATCTGGGCATAAATCCGCTAATGTATAGATGCCTATTTCCATACCTTTTTGTTCTTTCTCCATCTTATGATTTCCTCCAAAACCTCGATTTCCCATCCAGATGCTTTCATTTTCAAATTTCCCACTGCCTTACTTGTATCCTATTCAGAAAAAAAGAAATGAGGCTGTCCGCAAACAAAGGGTCAGACCCCCCAACGTTAATATATGCTGAACTTAACTTAAATGAGTCCATATATTAAGTGTAGAGCGAGGGGATCAGACCCTTTTGGGACAGCCTCTAATTTTTATATTTAAGCGGGAGGCTGACTAAAACATGGGTCCCCTCCCCGACTTTACTCATAATACGAATTTTTCCTGAATGGGATTCGATAATCCACCTTGCAATCGAAAGCCCTAATCCTGATCCTTCCAGATGACGGGTTCTCGATTTATCACCACGGTAGTACCGGTCATAAATATAAGGAAGGTCACTTTGTGGGATACCAATCCCTGTATCGGATACATCAATGACTGCACGCGAATTTTTGATGGTGCTTTTAATAGAAATGAAGCCATTTTCTTTTGTGTATTTTAGAGCATTATCTAAAAGTATAACAAACAGCTGTTTTAGTCTCTCTTTATCACCGATTAATTTTATCGGGGAAATTTCAGCAGTTACTTCAATATTCTTTTTAAAAGCGAGAGATTTGAAATCCTTGACTACCTGTTGGAGAACTTCATCTAACTGGAAGGACTCTTGGACGATCTGCAGCTGATCGGAGTCCGAGCGCGCTAATGTAAGTAAATCAGCAGTCATTTTGGACATATAGTTGATTTCTTGAATAACTTGATGAATCGTCTCACTTTCCTGTTCTATCGTATCATCCGGATGCCGGAATAAATGCTCCAAATTCAGCTTCATGACGGAGAGTGGTGTCCGCAGCTCATGCGAGGCATCGGCAACAAATTGCTGCTGCTTCTCCCATGACTTCTTAATTGGTATTAATGCTTTATTGGCAAGATAGATTCCAGCCAGAATCGCGATAAAGACACTAAATAATGAGCCAAAACCGATGACAATCAGTAAATGATCTAACATTTCGTTTTCACGTTTAAGATTATAAATAATTTGTATATGCTGAACGGGTGCGTCCACTTTTTTCATTGATACAGACATGGTGATTGCGCGATAGGATTCTCCACTAATGGAAGCGGATTGAAGGCCTGTCTTATTTATTAATTTTGAAAAATCGCCAGCAGCTTTAGTCGTCAACGTATTTCGCGGGATCACCTGGTATTGCTTATTTCCCTTTTCCCATAATAAATAGATCAACCGGTGATTTTCTTCCCGCTCTGGACTTAATTCCTCCCCCAGCTTTTCTTTTTCACGGAGCAGGTGATTTTTCTTTTCTAAAATGGTTTGGTCCACCTGCTGGTATAGACTAAAATGCGTATAAAAATAAATGATGGCCCCAAAAACATTTTGCAGGATTAAAAACACCAGAGCATTTAAGATAACAAGCCGGCGTTTCGTCTTTTTAAACATACCTGGACTACTCCTTTAACATATATCCCACACCGCGGACCGTTCGAATCAGTCGATCAAAGTCAAATGGAGCAAATTTTTTCCGCAAATAGTGGATGTAAAGATCAACAATTGACTCTGTCGTATCGGATTCTATTCCCCACACTCGCTGATAAATTTGATCCCTTGTTAAAATTTGTTCTTTGTTTTGAATTAGATAAAACAGTAATTCGTATTCTTTTATCGTCAATTTTAAGGCTGCTTCATTGATAAATCCTTCATGTTGATTGGTATCTAAGAGAATCGGTCCATAGGTCATTTTTCCTTCTATACCCATTTTCCCTGCCCGGCGCAATAAGGAGCGAACTCTCGCTAAAAATTCTTCTGTTGCAAAGGGTTTTACGATATAGTCGTCCGCTCCAAAGTCCAGGCCCTTTACTTTATCCTCAATCCGGTCCTTAGCCGTAAGGAACAATGTGGGAGTTTGATGGCCTTCACTACGCAACTTTTTCATTACAGCATATCCATCCAGCATCGGCAGCATAATATCAAGCGTAATCAAGTCATACTCGCCCGAGGAAGCCATTAAATAGCCTTCTTCCCCATCTTCAGCTTGGTCCACTTCGTATTGTTCTTCCTCTAATATTCTTGTAATGATTTTTCTTAACGGTCCATCATCTTCCACGACCAATACACGCATTCCAGCCAGAACCCCCTTGTTCCTATTTTGTTACCATTATTTATCTTTTTAAAAAACGATTCAAAGAAATGTTTTGCATCATTCTACTTACTATAAACTCTACTTCTTGTATTTATGTTTTGTTTTTGAGGGGCGACCTTTGTGGCTTTAATACGATAACTATAAAGGTTTCCGGCAAATAATCCGATAAACAAATAGGTAAGTCCGCCAAAAATAACATAAACAATCATTCCTGCAACTGCAGTAAGGACGCCAAAAAGGACTTGGTTTTTATATTTTGCTGGTGAAGTAGGCGGATCCGTTAGCATAAAAAAGCCAAAAAATAAGGCAGCATTGATAAAAGGCGCGCGAAACGCATCAGAGGCAGCCATCGTGTTGACTTGACCAAAGAGTAACAGCAAGACAAAAAAGGTGCCTAGAAATGAAAAAACCTGCGGGAATTTATTCACGCGCTCTGCCACCAAGTATCCACCAATCAACAGAAAAATAATCATCCATGACGGAAGGTCCCCAAAAGCACCCCACCAGCTTTGCTCTGAGTGAAAAATAAAAATGGAGACAAGTAACCCAAAAGCAGCTGGATTAAAAATAGGTTTCTTCTTATAAACGAATAAATGCTTCGCCAGAATGGCAATCACAGCCGTTCCAGCTACAATCATCCATGAGGAAGTAAAACTTAAGACGAGTGAAATAATTAAACCCGTAATTACCGTTCCATCTCTGCTGCTTTTTCGCTTGGTAAAAAGACAATAGAGATTATCGACAACTAATGATGCAGCAACAGCAATAAAACCATTCTCGATACCCAACAAATTTTTTGACCCGATGGAAGCAATCAAAAGATAAAACACCATGGCAATCGTGACATAGCCCTTTGGAGTTTTCATCCACTTATACCCTGACACTTAAATCCCTCCAACCCTATCTATTTGTAATTCGGATGTAATTAAGATTCCCTTTACATCAAGTTGTTCTAGCAAGCTTTTGCCTTTATTTTCCCCAAGTAAAAAGGCTGCCGTCGAAAAAGCATCTGCCATCATGGCAAAAGGGGCGATCACACTGCAGCTCATCCAATCTTGAGGAGAATGCTTGGTTTTCGGATTGACTATATGATGTAAATCTTGTCTATTCTGATTCCTGCGCTCGTAGCTGCCGGATGTGCAGATGGCCTCATTGGAAATTTCAATGGTTTCAATGAGATTTTCTTTTTGATGCGGATGCTGAATCCCCACTTTCCATGGATCACCCTTTTCATCGACGCCAGCGGCAAACAAATCACCGCCGGCATTTACCACGAATCCTTCAAACTCTCTTAATTCATTAACGGCCAAATCGATGGCAAATCCTTTGGCCACAGCCCCTAAATCAATCACTAAAGGTTTTCGTACCAATAATGTTCTTGATTGAGGATCTAACACGATATCCTGATAAGTAACGGAATCAGAAGACTGGCTTTCTATATTATCTCCCGTTAGATAATGGCGGTTAAATCCATTCATTTCCATCACCTTCCCAACGGTCGGATCGAATAATCCATCCGTCAGTTTTGCCACTTCCACAGCCATGTATAGCGGCTCAAAAAGAAGCGGGCTGATTTCAACCGGAACTCCGACTAATCGGCAGGCTTTCATTAATTCACTATTAGAGGTAAAACGGCTGCAGGCCTGCTCTACTTTTTGAAAAACATGAAAAGCACGATTGATCTTCTCTTCCTGCACTTCCTCTGATGTTCTTGATACAACCTCTATTTCTACGATTGTATCCATATATAATTTTGATTTTTTCATTTTTCTAACCTGCCTCATTATGGGCTTGATCAAGGGCAGCTTGTACGGCATCCTCAAATGCTTGTGTACTATAAGTTGCGCCTGATACATTTGTCACTTGTGCACTTTGCTTCTGCAGCACTTCATCAGGCAGCCCAACTACGTCACTTTCCGAATAATGCATCCCAAAATTGCTAATTTCAACATTGGTGATTTTATCATTCTTTATCGTTACGGCAACGTCAATGGAACCGCGCCGATTCCAGCCGGAACCGGTAAATGTACCATTCTTATAAAGACTCTTTGGCTTGTTAATTGGTTTACTTTTGCTTACTTTATGTTCATTTAATGCTGTCATATGTTTTGTTTGAACGTTTGCCGCGATATGTTGGATCGGTTGACTGATTTCAGCAGCCTGAGGCTCCGTTGTCACATAACCAGCTGCATAGACTGCTGCAACGGCTGTTGAACAAAGAATAATCCACTTTTTGTCCATTTTTTTCATTTAGAAATCCTCCTAACTCAAAACTTCTTCAGAAATAGAATAGCTAGGCAAAATTAGAATTTTCTTAGAAAGTTTAGACCGATTTAAAGAAAACTCGCCGATTGGCGAGCCGTTAGGCGAAGACAGAGGCGTAGTTGCACTTATGCGCGATAAGAAAGTGTAAACGATAGTTTATACTTTCTTATTAGCCAAAAAAACAGGCTGCCTTTTTTGGCAGCCTGCACTTCATTAAAATTTGACGATTCTTATTTATGTTTTTTTAATGCACGCTTAACAACCTTCTAACATATAGGCCATATTTTCGTAACAATATAGGGTTATAGTATGTATCAGCGGGGATAGCGCGTGTGGCTATCATGGTATTTGGCGTAGGTGGAGCCGATACAGTAAGAATACTTGGGGATGGAAAAACTTTTATTTGTACCTGTGACTATTATCGAAAGTTAAAAAGAAGGAATGAAAAGCCACAATCCATCAGTTCAAATCTGGGAGGCCACAATGATTGTGCCTCCCTTATACCATCAAAATCTCCCTGATATCCTCTTCTGTAAGAACAGCCATCATTCTATCTTCCGAATCAATGATAGCTTCCACAAGATGACGCTTTTTTTCCTGGAGCTCATTCATTTTTTCCTCAATGGTTCCACGGGCAACGAGCTTGATGATCTGAACCACATTTTTCTGCCCGATCCGATGGGCACGGTCTGCTGCTTGTTCCTCGACGGCCGGGTTCCACCACGTATCATATAAAATCACCGTATCAGCACTCATTAGGTTAAGGCCTGTTCCTCCTGCTTTCAAGGAAATAAGGAATAAATCGCGCTCACCGCGATTAAAACGGTCGCAGATTTCCACCCGTTCTTCGGCTGGAGTTTGGCCATCCAAATAAAAGAACGGCAGCCCCTGCTTCGTAAGCTCCCTGCTTATGAGCTCAAGCATTTTCGTAAACTGTGAAAAGATAAGGACTCTCCTGCCAGAAAGTCTGGATTCTTTAATGATTTGCTTCAGCTGCTCAAATTTTGAAGATGTTCCTTTATAACCGTCGACAAACAAGCTTGGATGGCAACATATCTGCCGCAGGCGCGTCAAACCGGCCAATATTTTAATCCGATTTTTCCGAATGGTGTCCTTATCCAGATGCTTCAAGGTATCATGTCTCAGTTTCGCCAAATAAGCCGCATATAGCTTCTTTTGTTCAGGAAACAGCTCCACGGATTCCAATGACTCCATTTTCTCCGGAAGCTCGGAAAGGACCTCTTCCTTCAATCTGCGAAGTAAAAAGGGCCGAATTCTACGCGCAATGTTTTTCCGTGGGAGCTTACTATATTCCTTTAAACCACGGAACAGCTCCGGAAACACAACATGGAAAATGGACCACAGCTCCTCGAGCGAATTCTCCACCGGTGTACCCGTCAGTGCGAAACGGTGATCAGACTGCAGCTTCTTGGCTGCCCGTGCCGTTTGCGTTAAAGGGTTTTTAAAAGCCTGGGCCTCATCAAAAAACACAGTATGGAAATATTGTTTCTCAAACCAGATGATCTCTCTGCGCAATAACGGGTAGGAGGTGATCAGCACATCAACATCTGAAACGTCCTTCAGCAGTTTGGACCGCTCTTCTTTCGTTCCATCAATCACTGCCACTTTCAATCCTTGCGTAAATTTCCTGATTTCCCCCAGCCAGTTATACATCAGGGATGACGGGCACACCACCAGGACCGGCTGCTTCGTTTTTCGGATTTCTGACAGGACTGACAAAATAAACGAGATGCTTTGAATCGTCTTACCGAGACCCATATCATCAGCTAAAATCCCGCCGAATCCATAATACGCAAGTGCTTTCATCCACTTAAATCCCTGTTTTTGATACTCTTTAAGGGTCGGCTCCAAACTCGGTGGCACTTCGAATTTCAAACGCCCTGGATTTCGCAGGTGATCAAGAAACTGACGGAAGGATTCCTCCAGCTTAAAGATGTCACTCACCTCAACTACATCCAGAAGCTGCAGGCATTGTTCGAAGGGTAACTCCAAACCACTTACCAAATCTTTATTCTGGGCCAGCGGGGAATAGAGGAAACGTTGAATTTCTTCGAATTCCCTTGTCTGAAGCGAGAGCAGCGAGCCATTTGGCAATCGATAATACTTCCGCTTTTCCTCTAAAGCGGCTAAAACTTCCCGAATCTGCTGCTCCGGGATATTCATTTCAAATTTAAATTCAAGCCAATTGGTTCTCTCTTTCTTGACCTTAATCCTTATTTGAGGGTGGAAACTCTCTCTGAAGATCCGATTTCTTACCGCCGTGGTAGCATAAATTTGGACCAGCTTTTGAAGCTTCGGGACGACATGATACAAAAATTCATACTCCAGCTCTTCATTATGCAAATAATATCCACCGTCAGTCGTCGCAAACGAACTGTCCTCCATAATCTGCAGGATTTCACCCTCTTTTTCCACATCTCTGACCAAAGTAGTGCCTCCGGGGATCTCTCTATTTTCCAATGGATGAATGATCAAATGGTTATAGTGAAATTCAAGTCCAGCAAGCAGGCGATTTTTTACCCGGTCCAAATAGAGCTTGGCCACAAGCGGCGTGCTCATCAATTGCTTCGTGACGGCCTCACTAAACGTAACAGTCCCCAGCTTTTTTAACCCTTGCGCCACCTTTTCCAAAAAATAATGGATTTGCTGTTGTGGAATCGGAATTCGATTGGTTCCTGAGACAGCTAACATTTGCTTCAATTCCACTAGACGGTCGGTATCTTGACTCTCCAACTGTTTGATTTTTCCATCAAACAGAACAGAGTTATAGGAATCAAGTACAATCATGCTGCTCAAACCTACGACCTTTAACTGGTAACCTTTGCCCGCTGCTTCTGAAAAGTTGAATTCCAATGGCAGCGGCTCATCTGTGCTATGAAGCCCTGCAAATGTTTGTCCATCATACTCCAATGTCACCTCTGGTGCTTTTTGAAGTAATGGCAGGAGCCGTTCCCAAGATGAAGTGGGGATCAGCAGCATTTGTTCATGGAAATCCTTGATTGGCAGTGAATCAACATACACCTGTTCATCGCGCGTCACTAGGATGAGCTCGTGAATAACCGCATCCGTGTCTTTTTGAAAGCAGTGTATACTCGGGTCGTATGTGAATACTTTGGAAAGACAGTACGAATTCCCCGCCTTAACTTGCTCCAGGAATTCACGGATACGTTGAACTTTAGATGACTCTAAATTTATTTCTATTCCGAATAAATGCCGTCCGTTGCCTATCGGAATCGGCTTACAGATAAACACCATTTCCAGTAATTTCCTTTTTTCAAAATGAAGCTGATGACCACTGGAAGGGGCAAATTGATCTTTGAAAATGGTTAGTAATCCCTCTGTCAGTTCCGGATTGGTTCCTTGCCGCTGGTGCTCCTCAATCGCCATTAAGACGGCGGCAACATGCTGACACTCCTTAGTAAAAGAAGCCAGCTTCGGGCAAGTACATTCCGTGAGAATGTCTCCATTGGCATGGGTTTCAACTGTCACATGGAAATCTTCCTCACCAAGTACCGTTGCTAAACAACGGTCTGGACGATATTGGTCAAATCTTACTTTATCATTGCGATAAAAATAATCTCCTCGTTTGAAGGAGACCATACCGCACATTTCTTGGATGATTTTATGATTTAATGTTATGTTCACGCCGTTTGCCCCTTCCCCTGAGGATGGATTGTTCCGTTATTCGTATCAATAATTGTATCATAAGCCAGAATCAAGTGCCTGTCACCGAAATGGCAGAAAAAAAACAAGCCTATTTTTAGGCTTGTTAAGGGATAGGCCGCATTAAACAATTTACTCTCGGATAGCCGTCCAATACTCTCGCTTAACCACCATTTACTCCCGCATGGCGCGTCTTTTCTCTCGAATAGCCGCCTTAATCTAGCGGCAGGCAAAATCTTAACTTCGCACCTTCACACTATAGTGTCTCATTGACTTTGGAATCCCTTTTAACTCAAGGTGCCCATTGTAGATTAAATGCCGCAGCCGGTATTCCAGATACGCATCACCAACGATCTCTTCCATTTGATAGAGGATTTCTCCGATCACTCTGCCAGCCCTAATAAAATCCTGATTCGCCTGCAGCTCTTTTATCGTTTCGATAATCAACGAATCATAGTAATCCTCTGGGACACCTACTATACTTCCATCCTGCCAAATGCGAAGGACATCCTTGGTTTGCGCCAATGACTCCCATTCAATTTGAAAAAAAATCCGCTCCTGCTGCGATAACGGTTCAGCTTGCTTTCTATTTTCAAATAGATATTTTAATTGATGGGGCTGCAGCATGCTTGAATGGTGCAGCGTCTGGTTTTCATTTCCGGGCTTCTTCCATGGATCCTGAAATTCGTTTGTGTCGATTAAATAGATTTCATTGTCTTTATTTCTTAATTGATAAAGAATAAACCGGACCGCTATTTGTTCATCCGCGTTTTCGGCAGCCCAAATATAGATCGGAACGTATTCAGGTATATCAGCGATTTCCAAAAGCGTATTAGTAAATTTATTCTCTAATTCATAATCCTCCTGCTCAAAATTGATATTCTCATATAACCATTCATAACGCCCTGCCTGTCCGAATTTACTGTCCAGCTTCCAAATCGGTCCTATTGAGAAGGAATCATGAAATCCGATCACTGTCTTCGGCCTGTCCAATCCTACCCTTAAAGAACCCGCTGTAGAGAGCGAGGAAACAAGGTGAAACGCAGAGGCTTCAAATCCATTTTCCCTAGGGAAAAAATTACGTTTTTTATGTATGAGCTGATTAATTTTTCCGACCATGAAGTGTAGTTGATCCTGCTGAACAAAATAGCCTTGCCCTATTAAAGGAATATGCGATTCATGATTGAAGGTCCTAAATTCATCGGCATTTTTAATCTCATAGGTATCCCAATCCCCGAATTCTGATAGATTTGCAGCTGTAACATATTCATCTACTTCAATTTTATAAACAAACACCACGATTGGCTCCACGAAAAAATAAATAAAAGGATAATTGGTTCTTGTTTTCATGACACTGCCCCCCTTTAAAGGATACTTTACCCATAATTAATAATTCTGAATATTTTATTAACAATTATGCCATTTTTGATTCCGATACATACTTCTTTTTCAATTTCGACAATTTATTTGAAACACACACTTCTGTTTGATATGGTAATCTTTATAACCAATCACGATTGAAATGAGGGATCTTGATGAATATATTGTGGGATTTCGATGGGACACTTTTTGACACCTATCCATCGATAGTTGAAGGATTCGTTCAATTAACTAACCAAGACCTGGACCACAGCGAAGTGTTGAAGGTGTTGAAAAAGAATTCCAAATTCGCATTTAAATATTATGGAATTGATGAAAATCGTAGACCCGAATTCCAAAAACTCCATAATGATTATTCAAAAAAGAGCAGCAGGCCATTTGAACACTTAGAGGATGTTTTATCTACTGTTGAAAACAATATTATCGTCACGCATCGTGATAAGGAATCGACTATTTTTCTTCTTGAGAAATTCCACTTAAGAAAATACTTTAAAGAAATTGTTTCCGTTGAAGAACAAGGTTTTACAAGAAAACCCCATATTTCTTCTTATGAATTTGTCCTAAAAAAATTCCATATTGATTTAGTAGTGGGTGATCGCGACTTGGATTTAATTCCTGCTAGAAAATTAAACATAAAAACGGTTGCCTTTCAAAACCGAACTATTGAAGCGGATTTTCATATTGATAACTATTCAGAATTTATTCCCTATGTGCTTAATCAACTTCATCCAAAGACCCTTTGAATGTCAAATCAGGGGGTTTTTGATTATGAAGCAGGATAGGTATTTTGCAAAAACTGAATGGATTGTTGAATGAGCGTTTGCAATGCGGGTATATCGATATCTGCAACCTTATTGATATACACACAGCCTTTACCAGCCGTATGTTTTCCAAAATCCTTTAGCAATGCCTGTCGCTGAGTAATACCTGGAGCAAAATACAAACTAATTTTAGCTTTACGAGGTGAAAAGCCGACAAGAGGGGCATCTCCTTCATGACCTGAATCATATCTATAGTGATAGGAGCCAAATCCGATGATACTCGGACCCCACATCTTTGCTTCAAATCCTGTCGCTTCAGTAAATATTTCTAGTAGTTTATAAGCATCTTCACGTTTCTTCGGACTCTCCACACTCTCAATAAACTCCACTACACTGTTTTCCGTTTCATTAGTTTTTTGCTGATAGGCCATTCGAACACTCCTATTTTTTAACTTAATGTTTAAGTATTTATAAATCTATTATAGGTAAAATATGTAAAAAAAGGGACAACTTTAACAGGAATGATCGAAATATATCAAGCAAAAAGAAGCATTTTTTATTTTGGAAAAAGATACAATGTAATCATTTTTCCTACCCCCATGACAACCATAACATAATAATACAAACCGATCATAGCGAGAGTAATAATACCTCCCCAAGTGAATTTAGGCGCCTTATCCTTATTTCCATTTGTTGAATTAGTGGTCATATCATCACCTGGGGTCTGACCCCCGACGCTTTAATGCGTTAAAAAGTGTGTTCGGCTCGTTTTTTTTAGCTTATTTTGGTGTTAAATACCCAAAAATAATTAAGTAAAATAAGGTAAAGAGGATCGATAGAAAAATGGCCAAAAGTGTCTTTTTATAGTGAATCCTCAGCATGGTAAACATGGTAAAATCGAAAAAGGTTGTCCAGCCTAATTTCCAGCCATTAAAATAGTTTACATGGTCAAATCTTAACAGCAGCCATTCCACTAAAATAAATGCTGTTACCCATTTTGTTATGTAAAAGCATTTCTTAAGAAAACGCTCCTCTGGAAAATTGGACAGAAAAATAATGGTAAACAATGGATTAATCAGAAGGGTGTGCCACAAAAAAATCGAAGTTTCGTTTTTAAAAACAAGGTCAACTGAATTGAATTTCCATAAATGGAAATTGCTTAAAGCAAAATATTTATAAAGGAGATTCATGGAAACAATATAGATCATGGTCGGATAATAACGCTGCCATTCCTTCCATTTTGCCCATTTTAGTGAAACTAATATTACTATTACCCCAATGATAAAATGCAACCTGATGGTCTTCCTCTCTATGCTGTAAATAATTATATTTATTTTTTCCATATTAATGGAAAACATTCCTCCCCCATATTACTTCCAATTAACTTGACCAATTCAATTAGTATGAGCGGCCACCATATTGCCTCCTCGACATTTTTTATTCCTGTTCCTAAACATAAATAGACTTTATAACATGATGTTAAATTAGATGAGCAAATCTTTTTACAAGTTGTTCAAGGATAAATCTAAGATAATATGATATTATTTTACAGAAGTGTTCTAAATATTTTGAATAGTTTTGTAATAAAAAAAAAGAAAGGGGCATGATCATGACCGTTACCGAACCGAATTACAAAATAGCCAAGGAGGAGTTTATTCTTAACTTTTCTTCGAAAAACCCTCCGGCATTAGTAAGCCCAAATGGGGCAACCGTTACTTTTGAATCGTTTGATTGCTTCAGCAATAAAATTCAATCAGAAGAACATTTGTTTAGCAGCGTTGGATGGGACCAAATTAACCCGGCAACAGGTCCCTTATATATTGAAGGTGCGGAACCAGGTGACATTCTTAAGGTTGAAATTAAAAAGATTTCAATCGAAAATCAAGGGGTCATGACCGTTGCTCCAAAATTAGGCGCCCTTGGGGAATTTATTCAAGAAGAAAAAACGAAATTAATAAGAATTGAAAATGGTTATGCCCAGTTTAACGAGAAATTGCAAATACCGATTCGCCCTATGATTGGAGTGATTGGAACGGCTCCCGCACAAAAGGAGGTTCCTACAGGTACCCCTGGCGATCACGGCGGGAATATGGATTGTAAGAGAATTGTTGAAGGGGCAATACTATATTTACCTGTAAATGTGCCTGGTGCCCTGCTTTCGATGGGAGATCTTCATGCTGTAATGGGAGATGGCGAAGTCATTATCTGCGGGCTGGAAATTCCCGGTGAGATTACGGTCCAAGTAAGTGTCCTAAAAGATAAAACGTACCCGTTACCGCTGCTTCGAGAAGGGGAACATATCATGACGATTGCCTCCGCCGAAACTTTGGACAAAGCAGCTAAACAGGCGACCATCCATATGCATCAATTTCTTACCGAAGAGATTGGGCTGGAATTTAATGAAGCGGGTATGCTGCTTAGTCTTGTTGGAGATTTGAGAATTTGTCAGGTTGTGGATCCTCTAATGACCACCCGGATGGAATTGCCTTTATCTGTTTTATCTCAATATCAATACAATTTGGATTAAGGGAGTGTGCTAGATGTCTAATACTGCGAAAAAGAAAACTCAATTAACCCGGTCTCTCTCAATTTTCGGAAATATCTCCATCTCTGTAAGTGATATCAGCCCTACTACAGGAGTTTTTCTTATGGTCCCGGCAGTATTGGCTACAGCGGGAACAGGCACATTTATTTCTTTCCTTGGGGCCGCATTAATTGCCTTATGTGTGGCTTTATGTATGGGTGAATTGGGGGCATTATATCCCGGAGCAGGGGGATTATACAGCATCGTCTATCGTGTGCTTGGCCGGCCAATTGGTTTTTTAGCACTTTTAAACTATTTGATCCAGGGAATTTTCCTTCCTGCCACCATCGCTTTTGGTGCAGCCAATTATCTAGTGAAGATTTTTCCAGGCTGGACGATGAATATGTCCGCTTTTGGTGTTATGGTTCTTTGTACAATCGTCACAATTTTATCCATGAAATGGAATGCAAAATTCGTGGAAGTTTTTCTTATTCTTGAATTGGCTGTCGTTGGTATTCTTGCAATCTTTACGATTATTCACCCACATCAAGGAATTGGATCTCTCTTGCATCCAGTAGCTCTATCAGCTAATCATTCTCTTAGCCCTGTATCATGGTCGACCCTGTTTGCAACCGTTACGGTGGCCTTATTTTCCTACAATGGATATGATAGTTCGATTAACTTTTCGGAGGAAACAGACAAGAACGCCAATATTGGCAAGACCCTGTTTACTTCAGCATTGATCGGCGTGTTAGCCCAAATCATTCCTCTATTTTGTGTATTAATCTCTGTTCCTGATTTAAAAGCGTTTCTGTCCAATTCAGCTCCTGTTAACTACATCGGTGAAATGTATATAGGTAAAAATGCAATTCTATTTTTGAATGCTGGTGCTTCTATTGCCATGATTAACTGTGTTCTAGCGGTCATCCTGCAATTCTCGCGTGTCTATTATAGCGCCGGAAGAGACAAAGCTTTCCCAGACAAGATCAATAAAGCATTAACAACCATTCATCCTAAATTTAAAACGCCTTGGATTGCAACTTTAATTATGGGTATTATTGGGGCAGCTGTCTGCTTTGATTCAAGCTTAATTACAATGGTTACCTTCACATCCGTTACAATCGTCCTTTTATATGCAACAGTGGCTTTATGTGTCATCAAAAGCCGTTTACGTGATAAAGACCTTTATCGCCCATTTAAAACACCATTATTTCCAGTTATTCCTATCATCGCTTTTGTCGGGGCGATTGCCGCCCTATCGCAACAAACAGGGAGGGATTTAATGATTAGTGCTGTCGTCTTTGCTTTAGCGCTTGTATACTATTTCCTTTACCTCAAGCCCCGGGGAAACACGCACTGGGTATTAAATCAAGAGAATAAAGCGGAAGAAGAAAGTACAGTTGATTATAAAGGAGAGCAACTTGATGCCTAAAATTGTATTAGCCCAAGAAAAGCCTGTGTTATTTGATAAACAAGCCAATTTAGAAAAAATGGAATCAGCGATGGTCAAAGCATCAGAAGAAGGCGCGGATTTAATTCTTTTTCCAGAGCTGTTCCTTACCGGATACTTTACGAGGGAAAGAACACTGGAGTTAGCTGAAGATACGAAGGGACCTTCCATCAAGCAAATCCAACAATGGGCAAAAACATACAGGATCAAAGTGGTATTTGGATTTCCTGAAAAGCAGAATGGATCCGTTTACAATTCAGCCTGTTTTATTGGTGAAGATGGCGAGGTTATTGGAACCTTTCAAAAAGTCCACCTTTGGGATGAGGAATATAAATATTTTCAACCTGGTTCCTCCTTCAAGGTTTGGCCGACGAATATAGGAAAAATCGGAATCATGATCTGCTATGATACCGAGTTTCCTGAGTCAGCACGTTCTTTGGCCTTACAAGGAGCTGAAATCATTCTAGCACCAACAGCAAATATGGCTCCTTTCCAACATATTCAAAAACTTTACATCCAAACTCGTGCAGCAGAGAATCAAATCTTTGTAGCCACGACCAATCAGGTTGGCATGGAAGAAAATACATTGTTTTTCGGTGAAAGTGCCGCTGCCGATCCATTCGGTCAATTGCTTGCCCAGTTGGATGATCGTGAAGGCAATTGTTTAATAGAGATGGATCTTAATTTAATTAAAAAAGCAAGAGAGTATCCTCATTATTTGAAAGATCGACGTTTTGAATGTTATAAAGAGCATCAAATGAAATCATAAAAACAAAATCTAAAAGCCCCCGAACTCTTCTCTTCTTATGTGGAGAAGAGTTCTTTCTGTACTCAGATCTGTTCATTAAAAATGAAATATTCCCGTGCAGGAACGCCATCCAGTTGCATTGAAAGCGACAGTACACTTTATCTCTTTTCAATATGCTATACTTTAAAAGCAATAATTGTTAGAAAGGAGTTTTTTAATGGAATTACAAATGACAAATTCCCAAACGAAATCAGCCTATTATATTATGCTCATTATTGGGATTGTCCTTATAGCCTTTAATTTGCGTCCTACAATTACTTCAGTAGGGCCATTAGTTGGCATGATTCAGAATGACATTGGACTTGCCCATTGGAGTGCAGGCCTTTTAATGAGTTTGCCATTAATTGTTTTTGCCCTCATGTCACCGATTGTTCCAAAACTATCTAGTCGTTTCACTAATGAAAGAACACTCCTAATAGGGATGATCTCTATTTTGATTGGGATTGGCATTCGGTCGATTCCTATGACGGTATTTCTTTTTACTGGGACGCTTTTTATAGGAATGGGTATCGCGATTGGCAATGTTCTTTTGCCCGCAGTTGCTAAGGACAAATTCCCACAGAAGTTTGGGCTTATCACAAGTGTTTATTCCACCTCAATGGGATTAATAGCATCATTAGCATCAGGAGTAAGTGTTCCCTTAGCTACTGGTTTAAACCTTGGCTGGCAGGGATCCTTAAGTGTATGGGGAATTCCGGTGATACTGGCGATCCTGGTGTGGGCCTTTCTGGTTAAATCCAATCAAGGCAGCCAAATAGGATTCCAAAAAACCAGTTCTCGCCATAATCATGTCTGGCGCTCCCCTCTTGCCTGGCAAATCGCCATATTCATGGGATTTCAGTCCTTTTTATTTTATGTAACAATTTCTTGGTTACCAGAGATCTTAACTAGCCATGGAATGAGTATAGGAACCGCAGGCTGGCTGCTTTCCTTTACCCAAATCGTAGGTTTGCCGGCTAGTTTCATCATCCCGGTCATCGCTGGGCGATTTCGTTCACAATCATGGATTAGTTTCATGCTAAGTTTGTGTGCAATTGTTGGATATGGAGGATTGCTTCTGGGTTCATCCCTTCCCATTTTAATGGTCAGTATTACGTTAATTGGGATTGCATTAGGAGGCAGCTTTCCATTGGCTTTAAGCTATCTGGGACTTCGTGCCCGCACGGCTGCTCAAGCCGCAGAGTTATCAGGAATGGCCCAATCGACCGGCTATATCCTTGCAGCAGCTGGCCCATTGTTTATTGGCTATTTATTTGACAAGACCCATATGTGGACCATTCCACTGTATACACTGATCATTGTTTCTGGCATCGTTATGCTGTTTGGCATGCTGTCAGGAAGGAATCGGTATGTTTAAGGGCGAACCGCGCTTGATGCAGTTCGCTTTATTTTTTCAAAAAGAAAATTCATAATAAAAAAGGGATTTTGAACAAAGTCCAAAATCCCTTCGTTTGGTTTATTAAACCCAACTAGATAGAACGATGATTAATAGAATGAACAATACTACGATTAAAACAAATGTGCTTCCACCATAGAAGCCGCCGCCGTATCCATAACCGCCCCAGCCATAGCCGTATCCAAAGCCCATACGTTTCACCACCCACTTGGATTATTCGAAGGAAAAAACCCTCTGTATATATATATTTCTTAAGACAAAAGACGTTTGGACAAACATCATATAGCAGGAAAAAATTCTGCTAGTTGCTGAAATCATTTCTAATAATAAAAAGCGTCTGCAATACATGCATACGCCTTTTCAGAGGTATTTCTCTATGTCTGGTGATCTGGTGGTAATAATAATATATGCACGCTAAATGGAAGTGAGTGGACAAGTGCTGATTAAATGTAAAATATAACTCTAACTATTCAAAATTCCTTTTAACCAGACACGTGGACGGTATGGACCGACAGGAATTTGGATCAGGCTAGTTTTTTCTTTCGAATTGATTCCGTAAAGTTCATCACTTTGGTTCACGTCAAATCCTAATAGCGGGTGCCCCCCCATCTCTAGGGCACATGCTGTCAAGAGCAGACGCTGCAAGAGTATTCCCGTCTCCATCTGTTGAATCCGGTATCCTCTATAGCCCAGTTCCTTTTTGAGGTGGTCCTTATCTCCAACAATATGGAGGCAGAGAGGTACCTGAAACAGATTTATATTGGGCATTGTTAAACTATATTGCATATACTCCCGGAAATCCCCCATAGATATTCTCCGAAGGGCATGAGCGCTTTTGTCATAGGCGTATGCACCATCTTGAACACCCTCTACATTGTAAAAACTGCCATACAAATGTAAACCAGTCTCATCATTTCCAAGGTCTTTTTGATATGAGAATGAAAAAGTCTCTTTTAACAAAGTGGATATTTTTGTTTGGCTGACCTTCCCTAACATAAAATCAATATCAGGAGAGTGACGCTCTCTGAAAACGGAAGCCAGGTCAAACGATATTGCCTCCGTAAATGGCAGCATGACTAACTCCGTACCTAAAGAATGATTAAGGTGTTCATCTTTTCTTATGTTCACAAATGCTTGTGTTGTTTCCAACATCGAGACTGTATTCATCTCTTTCAGCACAGGATAATCAATGACTCTTTTTGAACGGTTATAGGTTACAGCTTTAAGCATTGGAACTTCCCGTGACAATTCCGTTGCAGAAATATTATCACTTTTATATTCGTCAACATTATAAATGGATAATGGGATGACAGCATATACACTTTCGCCCTGTTCGGGCAGCCCAAGCAAATGATTGATAGAACGATCAAGAAATTGATAACATACCCGTGATGAGAACCCCATACTATCCGCCACTTCCAACGATTGCCCAATAAGCACGCCAGCATCTAACCCTTGTAGTCTGTAGGAAAAATTATTGTATTTATAAAAATTTTTCCAAAAAACCGTCGATACAAAAACAGTGCAAAAACAGTCTGAAAGATTATAACGATTTCCAAGACTTCTGGAAAGGTAGGAATCGTAATTGCCTTCCCGCAAGCATATGAGGCGATGGTGAGCCACATCATAATGGTAAATTCCCTCCGGTGCGCCCTCCAGTTTTAAATACACATATAATTCATTTGGATAAAGTGCCCCTCCAGAGGGGACAAATCTACGGAATAATTGGGCATAGCTTACAGCAGCTTTTTCCTCGGCGCCCTCTATGAAAGCTGCTTGAGCGTATCGCGTAATGCCGTATACATACCATAAGTAATGACCAAACTCCTCCAGACTGGGTATTAAATGAGCTTCTCGCCCCTCGAGAGTCAACGGTACATCTGCGGTAAGTGGAATCTCTGGTAAGCCACGGTACAGTTTATAAGGAAGTGGTGCGTCTCCCCAATCCGGTTGCCACTCCGGTGGAGAGATTTTATCTGGGTGAAAATGAAGATTGTAAAGAAATGTATCTAGTTCCAACCTGGCACCTCCTACACTTCAGTTATGGGAAAGGATGGGGATATGGATTCAACTGTTCATATGTTAACGGGTGCTTTTTAAATCCAAGTTTCACTGGTACGTTGAGGACCCGTTCAAGTCCATTTACACGAACAAGGTGATGTCCGAATGTCATAGGCAGCATTCCAGGAATCAATACCTTTACACAATATAAACCGTTCCTTTTGGTTATAGGTGATGTTTGGTCAACCACAATAACTTCTAACCCTAACCGTCGGAAACGATTTAGAACCTCCTCAACATCATCCTTCAAATCAGCATTCACCAGCGGGGATTTAAATTCCTCAGCAAAGGTGCGTAAAGGACGATTTCCATCCAATAGAAAGCTCAAGTTTTCCTCTGCTTCTTTTAGTCCATAGAGCAGCCCATGGTCCTCCATGGTACGTACAGCAAACGGATCCTGTAACATCTTTTCATATTTCGGTCGATTTTTCTCGAGGATTTCGTCATGCCTCACCATCATTCCTGCAAGCTCATAAAGCGCACTTTTTACTGCCCTTACAGGATCAGGATTAGCTGCTGCTGCACAAATGATGTTTGCCCCCTTGGATCTTCTGTTTTTTGCTACAGCCCAAACGCTCGGAATCTCATGTTCCATTGTCGAATTGTAAAAATGCAGGTCATAACCAGCCACCTCACGTATACGGCTAACCATCAACTGCAATTCTTTATCGTTCGCGGAATTAAGGTCAAGACGAGGAAGAGGGAGCCTGGCATACCAGGTTAATAAGAAGGAGTCTCGCTCGACGATCTCCATAATGCCATGGAAAATGGCCTCCTCTAAACTTCCTCCTAATGCACAGCCGTTGGAAGTTTCATAAACAAAGCCTTCCCCATATCCCAAACTGTAATAGGCCAGTAACTCCGGAACCAGAATCGGACGTTCTTGTAAAAATGAATATCCCCAGACCCAATTCATTGGTTCATCTGGATGAAATGGTTTAAACGGAAAATGGGGCTTTGCATATTGTTTCTTTTCATGCAAACCAACCCTTGCAGGATTCAGTGCTTTATCCGCCAAATTATGATAACTATCCCGAACCACCTTCCTTTTGCCGCGGGGTTCGATTCCGCAATATCTCTCCAATCCTTCCAAAATGGCCGTTAGCTCGCTCATTTCATAAGAAGTAGTCCTACCTGCTACTCCCTCGTCCCCTTCAAACAACGGCATGTTCACTAAAACATCTGCGAACGGCAGCCTTAAATCCTGCATTTTCCCATTCATGATCCCAGTCCGATAATCCAGATAATCTTTGACTAACACGTTTTTTAATTCATCTATCGAACGACAGCGGTAATCATTAGGATTCAATTTAGGATTAGGCTCTAGCCTAATTTGGGCTAATTCAGCTGTGTCTATAGGTATTGGACTGCACATCGGGCACAACGGATCTGGCAAGAAAAAGTGGCTGGAGACTGTTAATGTTCTTAGATTCGTAATGAATACCCGTTCCCCTAAGGAACTGTGGTCACCTTGAAGAACCTTCTGCACTTCGTTACTGATCAAGGTCGCCATTTGCGATAGTCCGGTTCGTGATGCCCATGCATCGCGAATTACACCTTTTCCTGCAGCCAGTTTCATCCGAAGTCCCCACATTTCTTGACGATCAGTTCCAGCTAACGTAAGCCGTATGTCAGCACAGTGAGAACATCCCGGCATATCAGGGCGTACGAATGGACCAATGATTCCATCACCAAACGAAACGAAACCTCGAAGCCAAGGAATACCTAAGGCCCTGAACCTTTCATCTGCTTTTTGATGTATGGCTGGATTCCACGTATCGTGCAGAACAAGAGCCAAGACTGTATTTTCAGGGACCTCATCAAGAATGCTTTGGCGCCTTACAAGATAGTTGGGGGACAATTGATCATAGACATAATCCGCTAATAAACCCTCACCATCTATAAGTATATGAGCTGCCATTACGATCCCCCCTCTTGTACCTGAACACCAAATACCCCTGCTAGCTCTTGATTTAAAAAATCTTCGAATGCAAGGTCATAGACTACTAGCCGTAAGTGGTTCCGGTTTAATAACTGAATGGACGAATCTAATAGCTCCATTGAAGTCATTTCATCACAAGATGGGATATCCAGTTTCCTTTCATTTTTCCCCATAAAAACCGTTGATTCCATCTCTTGCCTTACTGTGGCATTCACTTTGTTCTGCGCATCTAAAAGCGCTTGTTGCAATGCATTTCGTAATGCCAATGTTGTATTTAAACCTGCCTTGCAGTACCAATGTCCACTCGACCTTACCCATACTACCGGGAAGCCTAGTATATCGTCTGTCAAACCAATTGTCGGTGCACCATTCAAGGTAGTCAGTGCATTAAAATAAAATCTGCATCGCTTATCTTCTACGGCCCCCAGCTTATAACGATAAACCGTATTCTGCTGATCAACCTTTCTCTTTTTCACTTCTTCGCCTAAATATACTTGCAGACCTCTACAAACAGCTTCAGCGATTGTTTCTCCTGCACCGATGCCTATAAATCCCTCAGGTATGTTCGCCCCCACTATATTTTTCTGATGTTTGGATCCCCATTCGGTCGAATGTATCATTTGCGATACATACATTTCTATGCCTGTCAGCCCGGCCTCTTTTCTTGCTTCTTCATGTGTTAGTCCTGCACAAACAACTTCAGCAAGCAGCTCTGCCGGTCCCTCTGACAAGGGATTTACCGTTTGAACACAGCACTGAGCAAGTGGAAGCTGGGTTAAATGTTGTTCCTCCCAGGTATGGAAAATTCCTATTTCTTCTGACGTTAATCGACTGAAATACTCTAAGAGGTCACTAGATGGTTCAGTTGTATCCATTTCCTCTTTGAGGCGTAAATCAAAATCTTCCACCAGTCTTGGATTATTAGGCTTTGACGTACCCAGATGCGGGATGAAGTAAAGCCAGTCTCCTTCGAGGGTTTCAAGATTAAGCGTGTAAATTTGATGGCCATCTTTGGAACTTGTAATCCCTGTAGCCCTTTTGAAAAATTCAAAAACAGAAACATTCGCCAGGATTGATCCTGCTGTTGATGAGAATGATTGCGGCGGCCGATCTTTTTGTAGGGCAGATTGATGGATTCGGCGCCATGCGGACTCCCAGGATCCCTCTGTATCCGGTTGATCAAATGGACCAGATAGCCCCATATGGTCTAGATAGATGGCGGGCATAAATGCTTTCTTTTCTTCTTTGCAAACCAGATTAAGATCCCTTAGCTCATTTATATTGCCATCCTGTGAGACATATAGAATCCAGTCATAGGCCTGAATTGTTTCCCTCCAGAAACTACTTCCTGCGTCTTTTGGAAAGGGTACGTCCCTTAGCTCGACTTCCGAATCGGTCTTGCGGGCATTTTGCACAAGTTCATTTAGCCTCTCCCTATTGGTAGGAATGGAATCTGTAACCAAAACGTTTAATTTGGGAAGACCTGATTCGATTAAGGCGGAAACCAATGAAACCATAAAGGGGCCAGAGCCAACAGCTAGAACTTTAGCTTTACGGAATTCTTGAAAATGGTATGCACCAGAATCCATAAAATTTTCGATAAATTCGATTTGTGAAGCATACTTTTCTAAAACGTTCCGATATAATTGATGGGCAGCATCTTTGCTAATATCACGAATAAAGCCGTTCTCGGTTAATGTTTCACCAATTTCGTAAACCCTGTCCCTGTACGGGGTAGTTAATCCCGCTGTTATTTCTCCCAATGTATGCTCCCCATTGAACATTGGAATCAATTTTTCAATCCACTGATAGATGGTTTGACCTTCCATTCGGAATGAGCTTAAGTTGTTTCTAAAATACACACCACCATTTGGATCTGGAAGAAAGAAAGTATCCCTTTTGACCTTCAGACGTGAGGACGAGTTCAGTTTTGTCATTCAGCTCCTCCTTATTCATCATCGTACGAATTATGCACTATCAGTTTATGTACGAATTTTTGTCCAATATGAATATCAATAAATAAGTACCCATGCGTCATTCACGCATGGGCATTTTCGTATCATAAAATTAGTTTTTTTTTAGAAAATTACGCACCGCCAAACTGCCAAAACCATTAAATAAAACCGATACCGAAACAGCTAAAACCAATGCCAAAGCCGAAACAACTAAAACCGAAGCAGCCACCGCAGCCACCGCAGCCAAAGCAGCCAAAACCACCACAACGGAAGCCTCCACAACCGCCGCAACGGAAACCTCCACACATTCCGCCGCAACGGAAGCCTCCACAGCCACCGCAATGTCCGCAGCCACCGCAACGTCTGCTCAACATATCCTGGCTTTGAAAATCCATAGGAACTAACTGACCAACTTGATAAGGATCGATTCCCAACCCTTGAAGCTCATTTTGGAACATTTTGTATTCTCCTCCCCATTGTATTTAATTATTTAGGTTAAACCTGAATCGAGAGTGGAAAAGTCGATTGTTTTTTTATAAATGAAAACTTATGATGCGATGTTTACTCTCTTCAACAAATTATGATTTTCATTAGGTCCCTGTTACTAAACAAAGAGCCTATTTCACGTTGAAGTATTATGAAGGTTGCTAAATACCGCTTATAGTTGATGCCCATATTCAAGATTTCCCCTTCATTTCTGTTCACTTGTTAGTGGGACAAGATCATTTTTTGCTAATCTGCTCCTAAACAAAATGCGGCTGCCCACAATAATCTTTTAAATAAGAGACAATAAAAAAGAACCCTAACACCAGATGTATCAGAGTTGTCTTTTGCCTAATTCAATTAAAAATTTTCTTTTACCTGATAAACCTATTTAACAACAATAGGAATACGGATGAAGTGGGGGAGCCGCTGGAAAAACCCATTTTGGTTGTAAGGAAGGATCCTTCCAGTGCCAGGCACCGAGTGCAGCCGCGCATGCATCAATCGAATGACTTTCCTCTTCAATGGCAATAGGGAGTCCTGCTAAGTTTTGCTGCTCAAGCCAGCTTCTCATAAAACTCCTGTCCGACCGATATTGTTTATAACTCAATACATACGAAAAATCATTTTGTAAGAGCCTGGACCCCATAACAGCACCTGGATGCACTTCTACGATCGAAATTGGGTATTTGGTTTTTAAACTTTGGATTTCCCTGCTAAGCCTTATTCCTCTTAGTGTTAAATACACCATTTTGTTTAATGTTGGCGGCATAATCGACCCAGGCCTCATTCCTAATGAAACAATATACCTTCGAAGTTCACGGTCACCTTGCCTGTCTCCTCCGCCATCCTCATAAGATAATGGGGCATCGATTCCAATAACCAGCTCATCTATTTGACCTTGTTCTGAAACTTCTTTTAAAATTTCAAGATCGCTGACATTGGTCATCCATTTCACAAATGTTAGTTGGTTCCCTTGCTTTTCAAAAACAGTTAGGACAGTATCCTTATGATTACTGGGTCCAGATAAGTCAATGCCGATTACTCTCATCAATAGCCCACTCTTTCGTTAACCTAAACTGATCCCTCTTATTTATCCATTTCCTAATAATATTTTCAAACAATCTTCATAAACTAAGTCCATTAATATTAGGGAAGGTGTTAAATGAAGAAAATACTTTTGTTTGTGGTTCTTTCATTGATTCCTTTATTTTCTTATCAAATAAATGCGGCTGCACAAATTGCCAGCCGTTTCGAGCTTGAAAAAACGGGACGAGTAGTGTGGGAAGTAAATACTAAGGAAAAAATAGTTGCCATAACTTTTGATGATGGTCCTCATCCTATTTTCACTCCGCAAATTCTTGACATATTAGCCAAATATAATGCAAAAGCTACCTTCTTTGTAACTGGTGCCAAAGCGAAACAATTTCCTAATATTTTGAAAAGAGAAGTAAAGGAAGGACACGAAATTGCCAATCATACATATCACCATATTGAATACGGGCATTTGACACAAAGAGAGTTATCAAAGGAAATGGAAGAAACCGATAAAACGATTATGCGAATTATCGGGTTTAAACCATCGCTTTTTCGACCGGTTGGCGGTCATTATGATAATTGGATTGTAAATACTGCTGTAAAAAATGGAAAGCTAGTTGTCATTTGGACATGGGGTCAAGATTCACGTGATTGGTCAAATCCACCTGTAAGTAAAATTTGTAGCACCATCTTCAAAGGAGTAAAACCCGGCAATATCCTTTTATTTCATGATTGGCATGGTTTTGAAGATACTAAGAGTTGTAAAACGGTAGAAGCTTTAGATAAGATTTTAGACTATTTATACAAGAATGGATATACGTGTGTCACAGTATCAGAATTGCTCTATCGTTCGACACAAATAATTCCAGAATCTTTTAACATTTTTCCTTCAAAAGGGAAACGAAATTCCCAAATAAATTTAATGTTTTAGATGTTTCTGGGGGCAAGTTAAGTTATCATATTTCAACAAGGAAAACACAAGGCCCCCTTGATCAATGGAGAATATAAAATTTAAAACATATTATGGGGGACCATTATGAAACTGAAAAGACCGCTAATTGTTATGGTAAACCTAACAATGTTCATATTTACAGTTATGAGCTTCATTCATCCATATAATACCATCGCTAAGGGCAATACTAAAACATCCTTGGAAATGAAACAGGATAAACTCTACGAAAAAATTCAAATGTATAGGGATGAACATAAAGTTGAGCCGATTGATGCAACCGTTGATAAGATATGGAAGGCGATACCTGGATATAATGGGCTGGATGTAAATATAAAGGAAAGCTATAAAAAAATGAAGAAAGATGACAAATTTGATGTAACCAAAATTGTAGTGAAGGAAATATCGCCCAACGTTCATTTGGGGGATTTACCTGCTAATCCAATCTACAGAGGGAATCCGAAAAAGCCAATGGTGGCTCTGCTGATTAATGTTGCATGGGGAAATGAATATATTTCACCCATACTTAATGTTCTTAAAAATTCCAAGGTTAAAGCAACATTTTTTTTTGACGGCAGCTGGGTTAAAAAGAATCCCGATATAGCCATGAAAATTTATCAAGAAGGGCATGAAATCGGTAATCATGCTTATAGTCATCCTGATCTTCAAAGGCGTTCCAAAAGTGATACTATAAAGGAATTGGAAAAGACGAATAATACCATTGAAGATACCATCGGTGTAAAGCCGAAATGGTTTGCACCCCCAAGCGGAAGTTTCAATCAGGTGACCATTCAAGTCGCGGACCAGCTTAACATGAAGACTATATTATGGACAGTTGACACCGTTGATTGGAAAAAGCCTCAAGCAACAGAAATGGTTAATCGTATTGTAAAAAATGTGGATAATGGGGCAATGGTTCTCATGCATCCTACAAAGCCAGTTGCGGTTGGACTTAACGCTATGATAACTGGCATTAAAGCGAAAGGATATCAACTTGGTACCGTAAGTGATCTTATGAGTGAAAAACGTACAGATAAAGACAAATATTAAAGAATTTAAAAAAAGAAAGTTACAGATCTAGTGACCGAAAAGTTACTCTTTATTCATTAAGGATATATTTTATATAAGGGTTAATATACAAGATTTTATGCATAACTTGTATATTAACCCTTATTTTCCATGCGAAAATTATTCTGTATAAACGACCCTTTTTAATTGTAAAATACAAAGATTCTCCGAAATTATAAATCTGGAACTTGCCAATCAATTTCCTTCCTCCCGATTTTCCTTAAGAAATCGTTTGTGCGGGAAAAAGGTTTGCTACCAAAAAAGCCTCGATGTGCTGAAAGCGGGCTTGGGTGCGGAGATTTAATAATAAAGTGCTTTGAGGATGTAATAAGCTGTTGTTTTTGCTGAGCAAAGCTTCCCCAAAGAATAAAGACAACTGGTGTCTCCCTGTCATTCAATATTTCAATTACTTTGTTAGTAAACTGCTCCCAACCAAGATCTTTATGCGAGTTTGGTGTCCCCGCCCTTACAGTTAAAGATGAGTTAAGCAGTAAAACCCCTTGCTTAGCCCAATTCTCCAGGCAGCCATTATTCGGGATCGAACATCCCATATCACCTTGAAGTTCTTTATAAATATTTTTTAAAGACGGCGGAATTCCAATCCCAGGTTTAACAGAGAAACTCAATCCATGGGCTTGTCCAGGTCCATGGTACGGGTCCTGGCCAATTATCACCACATTCGTGTCTTGAAAAGGAGTATAATGCAAAGCGTTAAAAATATCATTTGCATCCGGGTAGATTACATTTGTTTGATATTCTTTTTGTAAATCCTTCCTCAACTGTTGATAATACTGCTTCTTAAATTCCTCTTCAAGCAATGGAGCCCAGTCATTTTTTAAAATAGCCATGTGATCACTCACCCATTCCATAGTTGCTAAGGATATTATAGGAGTGATTATAAGTAGTAGCAACAAAATGGTATAATAGATACTCATAAAAGCAGAGGAGGAATTTATATGAATCTACTAGAAACCATCCTTATTTCAGTGATTGGAATTATGGCAGCGATAGGAATTAGAGTAAATATGGAATAAACAGCAAAAGACCGCTGAATTGCTGTCTTTTGAATGGAGAGACAAAGAATTTTTTTGTATACCACCCCTTATGTCAATCTAAGTGTCATTTTGACTATAAATTTAAGAATAAAACCTCAATACGGAACCCTTTATCAATAAGAACAGGGTTTTTGTTTCAATTCTAGTAATGTCCATTTGTCTAAGGAAACGAAGGATAACTATTCTAGAAAGGCACCCTCTGCAATAGACTTTTGAGTTTTTACCCGTATTGTTAATCACATTACTTGCAGCTTCTTCGATTGAATTCGCTATCTGTCTATAATGCAGTCCCTTCTCTCTCTGGCTTACGCTTTTCTTACTGTCCAGAAGTTATTTTCACACCAACAGCTCCGATTATAATACAAAGAATTAAAAAAATTCTTTTACTACTTCTTGGTTCATTAAAGTAAGCCATGCCTACTAAGACACTTCCAACAGAGCCGATGCCAGTCCATATTGCGTAAGCGGGTCCGATTGGAAGAACCTTTAATGAGAGGGAAAGAAAATAAAAGCTGAAAATTCCAAATACAAGACAGGATACGGCAGGAAGAAATTTTTTAAATCCTTCTGCACGTTTTAGACTTATGACACTTCCAATCTCAGCAAATCCAGCAAGAAGGAGTAATAGCCATGCCATCTACTCATCACCTACCCTTGGACAAATCATCTTACTTCTTGTTGACCATCATTTGACTCGATTTTTAATCCAATTATTCCAAAAATCATTAACATGACAAAAAAAATTTTTAGCAGATTGATAGACTCTCCCCAAAAAATTGCCCCAGCAGCTATTGTTCCAACCGTACCCAAACCCGTAAAAATGGCATACCCTGTTCCCACGGGTATTAAACGTAATGCTTTTGACAATAAAAAAAAGCTGAAAATTATAACCCCTACTGTTAGAACACTAGGTATGAATTCAGTAAATCCGTGCGAATATTTAAGGCCTATAATCCAGACGATCTCTAAAAGACCCGCAATCAAAATATAAATCCAATCCATTTAAAGATTCTCCCTTGTCAGCATACGCCATCCCAATACATTTAATTACAAACCTGCTATTTTAATAGATTATATTATGGTTGTATCACTAAATTTTTCAAGTATTGGTAAATGGCTTGAGCCACTCCATCTTCATCATTTTTAAGAGTGGACATTGTACAAATATCCTTTATCTCACGTTTTGCATTTCCCATCGCCACACTATATTTCACTTTTTGGAACATAGATCGATCATTTTCGCTGTCTCCGATTGCCATTGCATGGTCCAAACTGCAATTTGTCAAAGAACAAAGTTTTTCAAGGGCAATTCCTTTTGAAGCATGTTTGCTCGTAATTTCAATATTATGATTAGCAGATGAAACAACTGTTAACGCACCAAATTCTTTAAAGTGTTTCCGGCTTTCTGCTAACTTCTTTTCATCAAAAGAACACACTACAATATTATAAAAATCTTCCTTTTGTTTTAGGATATCATGATAGTTTTCAACAAAAACATACCCATACTGATCAAGTTGTCTTTCTGCTTCCTCCACTAATTCTTTCCTTTCACAATCTCCCCCGGCTCTTTTCATCACTTGAATCTCATGATTGAAATTCTCCCTGTCTTTTCTAATCGTATAAATAGCTGTGTTTGTAAACACCTCATAGTAAAAATTCCGTTCGTCTAACCATTGAAGAATAGATTGGACGTCATTTTCCTCAATTGCAACAGCAGACATAAGCTTCTCATCTTTGGCATGAATAGTGGCACCGTTTGTACCAATTACAACGGTAGAAAGCCCTGCCTTTTCACATATTCTTCGCACATCAAAATATGCCCGGCCTGTTGAAATGACTACTTCAATGCCATTCTTTTGGGCAAATTGAATCGCTTTTATATTTTCTTCACTTATTTCAATTTGATGGTTTAATAACGTTCCATCTAAGTCTATTGCAATTAAACTCATGTTCTTTGACTCCTTTTCGATATCTATGCTTTGATCCAGTCGATATCGTTTAGTCTCAAATCATTTTCCCAAGATTCCGGGAGTGGTTGGTCACACACAATGATATCTAATTTCTCAAAGGGGCATATTTTACAAAATGTATCAACACTGAATTTTGAATAATCGGCTAACAAAATAATTTGTTTTGATACCCTAACCATGGTTCGAGAAACCAAAGTCTCGTTTAAATGAAAATTGCTAACACCGTTTTCGATAGAAACACCGCCTGCTGAGATAAAGGCCTTATTAATATTGAATTGATTTAATATCCGCTCCGTAATACCACCACTGACAGATTGCTGTTTCGGATCAATTTGCCCGCCTAACAGTAAAATTTGACCTGTGAACTTTTGTTGATTAAGAGATTCCGTTAATACAGCTGATACAGGAATGGAATTTGTTAAGATCGTTATATTTTCTTTATTTTGGATAGAATGGGCAAACTCCAGTGTAGTGGTTCCAACATCAATAACAATGACATCTCCATCGGATATAAGTTCCGCTGCTTTTTTACCAATTTGAATTTTTGCCTCTTGATTCACTGTCGTACGCTGCGTAAACGGAGGTTCTCCGGATTGAAAGGTTGTTTTAATTGCCCCGCCATAAACCTTTTTTAATAACCCATTTTCCTCTAATTGTGTTAAATCCCGACGGATGGTTTCCTCTGAAACATTGAATTGTTTGGCCAAATCAATGACTTTTACCTTTCCGATTCTTTTTAACTCATTTAAAATTTCATTTTTTCTTTCCTCTGGTAAGATTAACATTTGATTACCCCATTACTAATTTATAAAACAATGCATTCTTTCTTTGGTATAAGGATACGAATAGGTGAGCCCTGATCCAGTTTTCCTCCTTGATGGTGAAGAGAATCCACATGGAAGATGGAACCATCTGTTTCAACTTCATATCTCAAAACATTTCCAGTCATCGAAATATCCCGAATCACACCTCTAACCGACCAATTATCTTCTAAAGGCATGGTTTCGTGTTCAACTGGCGTTAATTGTAATACTTCAGGGCGGATAGCCACTTCATTGCCTTTTAATTCCGGACTTCGAATCAGTTTATTAAATACCTCAACATTTAGAACATTATAATTCCCGATAAATTTTGCAACAAAGGTATTGACTGGGGAAGTATAAATTTCTGATGGAGAACCTGATTGAACAATATTGCCTTCATTCATAATAAAGATCTTGTCTGACAATGTCATTGCTTCTTCTTGATCATGAGTCACAAAAATCGTGGTGATCTCCAATTCTCTTTGTATTCTTTTTAATTCCCTTTGTAAATTCTTCCTGATTTTTGCATCCAGTGCACTTAAAGGCTCGTCCAAAAGCAGCACTTTCGGTTCCATTACAAGCGCCCGTGCAAGTGCAACCCGTTGCTGCTGGCCGCCGGATAGCTGATGCGGATAAGATCCTTCTTTTCCGGTTAAATCCACCATATCAATCATGTTTTGCACTCTTGATTTGATATTTGTTTCTTTTTTCATTTTAAGCCCATATGCAATGTTATCGAAAACGGTCTTATTCGGAAAAAGGGCATAAGATTGGAATACCATGCCGACCTCTCGCTGCCGGGGAGATAAATGAGTAATATCTTTTTGATCTACCAAAATCCTGCCCTTATCCACTTCTTCAAGTCCAGCAATGGACCTGAGCAATGTACTTTTTCCGCATCCGCTTTGTCCAAGAAGTGTAGCAAATTCTCCTTTTTGCAATGTTAAAGATATATGATTTAAAACCACTTGGTTTTCATATCGCTTCGTCACTTGATCAATGGTTACATAGCTCATTAATTATCACCTTCCAAAAAAGTAATGTTTTTAGGAGACTGTTTCTTAAAACTTGAAAAAATCCGCTTCTTTTTTAACATATATGGACTTTTTTGGTTTCTGAACGTGGCTTTTAAAACGGCCCATGTTAACAGCAAAATCACTGAATAATACGTAATAACAATGGCACTTGTTAAGTGACCGCTCGTATTTAATTTGTTGGAAAGATAAATTTGCAGGGTTTCAAACTGTCCTCCAACCAGCAAATTGGCAAAAGAAAACTCACTAAATAAAAGAGCCACGGATAACAGTGTAGAGACTAGGATACCGGATAGAATATTAGGAAACACGACGGTTCTAAAAGCTTGAAATTTTGATGCCCCCAATAACTCAGCGGCATCTACAAGTTCCACCGCATTAATGGACCGCAGACTGTTCCGGATCCCTTGATACATGAATGGCAAAATAGTAACAAAATAAGCACCAATCAAAATCCAGGGTGTTCCGGAAATTTGAATCGGTCCATTCGAATATAACTTGATTAATCCAACAGCGCCGACAATTGGAGGGATTCCATAAGGAAGCATCGCAACCGCTTGAAGGAGACCTTCCAATTTACGAAAATAGATCGTGATAGTGAAAATGGTCGGAAGCATAATAATGATACTAAGCCCAACAGACATCACAATCAGAAACAATGTGTGTTCGAAGGCAGTAAAAAACCTTGCATCTTGAAATAATTCAATATACCACTTCATGGTAAAAGACTCAGGTAAAATGGTACGATCCCACTTGCCGGCAATAGAAAATAAAAATGTCCCGATTAGCGGTATTAACAAATAAATAATGAGTAACCCAACAGCCGCTTTATGGAAACGCAGTGAAGATTTCATTATAAATCCCTCCTGAAACGACGCATCATGCGCTGATTAAACCACATCGCCAAAATCATCGTCGAAGCTAATAGAACACCTAATGCACTGCCCAGCTGCGGCTTTAATGCAACATCACTAGCAACGAGAGAGGCAATTTGCAAGGATAGTAAATTATAATTGCTGCCGACTAATGCATAAGCCGTAGCATATGCGCCCATGGAATTTGCAAATAAAATACTGAATATACCTGCAATACTTGGCAACAGGACAGGTAAACCAATATGAAGCCAAAATTGCCGCTTTGAAGCCCCTAATAATGCTGCAGCTTCTTTCCATTGCTGTTTTATCCCTTGGTATGAGGGATATAGAAGCATAATAGCCATTGGAATTTGGAAATAAACGTAGACAAGAATTAACCCCGTCCAAGAGTATAAGTTAAAATTCCCCAACACATCCCAGCCAAACTTGGCAAAAAGCAACGTAAACAGACCATTATTTCCAAGCAAAATAATATAGGAAAAAGAAAGAGGAATTCCTTCAAAATGCGAAGTCATATTGGCAATCATAAGTAAACGATTTTGTGCTTTCTTCGAAAATTTTGTAAACGAATAGGCGATGCCAATCGCCACGATGATCGAAGTAGTGGCCGAAAAAAATGAAATAAGGACGCTGTTTTGAATGGCTTGTAAGTAAAATTTACTTTTGAATATGGTTACATATTGCTCGATTGTCACCTTAATTCCATCGTCAGCATAAAAACTATTTTTCAACATCGTAACTAATGGTCCAATTTCAAAACCAACAATAAGAATAATAAATGGCAGTAAAAGAGCTAATAAATACAGTTTTTGTTTTTTTAGTTTTTGCAAGATTTTTCGCTCCTCTAAAATGGCTAACAATCCTTTGAATCGATTTGGCCCTAATTCCAAATCGATTCAAATTTTCAAAGAATCCTTTATTGATAGACTATAAGCCTTTCCTAATTAAAGAGTGACCGCTGCTTTCAATCCAGGAAATTTATAAGAAATCATTTTGTCAGACGGTTCAATACCTAACAGTTCACAAACAAGTGGAGCAAACGCCAATTGAGGAATGGTTTCCCCATGTATTCCTGTTTCAATTCTCGGGCTAATGACAAAAAGTGGTACATCACGTTCACCATCCGTTATGCCTCCATGGTTCCCATATTCACTCATCCCATGGTCGGAGGTAATTAAAATATGGTAACCGGATTTCATCCAAATCGGAAGAAGCTGAGCTAACAAGCTGCCCATTTTTAAAATTTGTTCACGATATTCTTTCGATTCCGAACCGTAATTCTCCCCTTTTACATCCACTCCCATAGGATGAATGTATAAAAAGTGCGGATCATGCTTTCTGCGCAAAGACTCCGCATCCATCAACAAATGGCTATCCGGATAATCATCATCCCAATAGAACAATCCTGATTGGATCGGCTTAGACATATCTTCTTGAATACGGTCTTCAATAAAATTGAATGGCGCTCGGTTATATAGTTCGCTTACCCAATAATAGGCTGCAGCAGCATTTCTTAATCCATTTTCTTTCGTAAGATGAAAGATACTTTTCTTGTTAGATAAACGAACCGTTTGATTGGAGGTAATTCCATTCATGGATGCTGGCGTACCAGTTAGTAATACTTCATACAGCGGACGGGAAAGACTCGGAAGCTCCGACTTCACTTTGTATAGTGCTGCCTGATTCGTTTCAACTAAATGCTGTATATATCCCAGCGTTTCGCACGCTTTGTCATATCTCATTCCATCAACAACAACGACAATTACTTTATTTAACATTTACTAACACCTCTTCTTGCCAAAGCTGTGGTAAAGATTTTGCTGTTTCTTCCCAAGCTTTGTAATCATTAATTGGTTTTGCATTTTTGTATTCTTCTTTTGGAACCAGTTTGGCTGCTACCTCTTTTGGAAGTTGTACATCACGAATCGGGCGTGCAAATCCTTTAGCTAAATTAATTTGACCTTCATCACTTAAGATATATTCTCTAGTCGCCATCGCCGCATATGGATGCTTCGCATATTTGTTAATGATGGTTGAATAAGCACTGACAACTGAACCTTCTTTTGGAATACTTATATCAAATTGCTTTCGGTTGATTTGCTCCGCATAACCAATTGCATTGAAATCCCAAAGAATGGCTACCTGTACTTCCCCTTTTTCAATGTTAGCAGGCTTTGCATCGGTTAGACTAAGACGGCCCTGCTTGGCAAGCTTGGCAAAATATTTTAGACCTGGTTCGATATTTGACTCACTTCCGCCGTTTGCAATCGCTGCAGCAAGAACAGCCATTTGATTCTGTGCTCCGCGTTGAACATCACCAACTGTTACTTTGTAGTTTCCTTTTAAAATATCAGCCCATGATTTTGGCGGGTTCTTTACCAATTCTTTATTAGTTAGAAAGGCAATCGTTCCTTGATATCCGGCAACCCAGTCTCCATTGTCATCTTTCGCCCATTTCGGTACTTGATCCCAATAGGAGGTTTTATACGGTATGGTTAGGTTTTTTTGTTCAGCAATAGGGGCAAAAGAAATCCCCACGTCTCCGATATCAGCTGTGGCATTTTGCTTTTCGGATTCAAATTTGGCAATCTCTTCAGCACTGGATAAATCTGTATCATCATGGGTCAATTTGTATTTTTTGGTCACGTCCGTCCAGGTTTCTCCCCAATTTGCCCATGTATCCGGCATACCGACGCTATTAATGACCCCTTCTTTCTTTGCTTTTGACTCAATTTCCCCGACTGTTAATGAATTGGGATTTTTCACAACGGGAGCAGCTGATTTTTCATTTGTACCGCAAGCTGCCAAACTTAGTAAACTTACACCTAATAACCCAGCTTGAATTGTCTTCATTGTCTTACTCCATTTACGTTTCATCAAAAAATCCTCCTGTTTGGTTTCTTTAATATTGTTGTTGATTGTTTACTGATTTAGAATAATTTATTAATGTAAATACTACATTAAACCAATGTTAAGGTTTTGTAATCTTCTGCTTCATCCTCTAGAAGCGAATATCTTTTCACAAAAAAACCTACTGAACCGGACAACATTTTGTTGTTTGGTTCAGTAGGTTTTTTTGTGAAAATAGGATTTATTTATCAATAATTATCAACAACCTATATTAGGTGAATTATTTCTAAAGTGTGATAGTCATCTTCCTATCTCAGGGTCTATAAAAGCCCGCGGCTGGATTTATGAAGTTCTCAAACATGCAGAAAAATTAGCTATTCATCATCAATTATTAACCATTCATGATGACTATTCAATTTTAGATAGTGATAGATTTCGAACATTCTTCTCACAATATTAAATTGCAGTTGGGTCGACTGGAAATTTAGGACTTAGAATAGGCATCATGAGTGCAAAATTAGGTTTTAATGTGACTGTGTAGGAAGACCATCTGGATTTGTGGGTAAAACAATAGAACCGTTTCTAAGTGGTAATTATACGGTCAGCGATGAACAATTGTATAAGTTATTAAAGGAACTAATTGATACAGAAGGAATTCATTTAGAACCTTCAGGACTGGCGGAAATATGGTTCCTAAAGAAATGATGATGCAATATTATCAAAAAGGGTTGAATTTAACACGGGGTTAGTTGCCCCCGTGTTTATTATAAAAAATTTGCTTATTAAACGTAACTGCACCCTTTAGTTTAAGTTTAACACTTCACAATTTCATTGATTAAAACGTATTAGTACACAATAAAACACCTGAAATCGGTGCACAACCTTTTTCGAATATAGAAATGCATAGATAGTACGTTATGAATCCTCCAGCACAATTACTTTAATAATAAATTTAGAGGAATTTCTTTTCCTTTTGACAAAATCCTATTTTAATCAAACGTTTGATTAGATTTGATAAAATGCCTTATTTGTTATAGGTATTACTTACATTACTTATAAAAAGATTGTCGAATTCTTCTTTTAAAAAGTGTTATCCTTATTACAGTAAATATTATTAGGGAGGCAATCATGAAAAAGCTCGTAAAAGTAGTTGCCGCGATTATCGAAAATGAACAAAATGAAATTCTGTGTGCCTTAAGATCTCCTGAAATGTCTATTCCAAACATGTGGGAGTTTCCAGGTGGAAAAGTTGAAGCAAATGAGGATATCTATTCCGCATTAGAAAGAGAAATTACCGAAGAGTTGGACTGTAAAATCCAAACATCAAGAGAAGTTTTTAATGATAATACTCATGAATACGAAACCTTTATCATTAATTTAATTTCAATCAAATGTAAGGTTGTTGAAGGAACACCAACGCCAAGTGAGCATTCAAAGTTAATTTGGTTAAAAAGAGAAAATCTAGCTTCTCTGAAGTGGGCTCCTGCCGACATTCCAGCAGTGGAACAGTTAATAAATGAAAAATAGTCTTCTCGCAATGAGAAGACTACACTTTTTCTGTAAACTCTGTGTATAAACTAGCCGGTACTTCTTGCTCTAATGCCATTCTTACCGTTATTGGCTTATCCCCTTCGAAGTGAATGGAATTGCCTTTCCCGATATAAATATAAGGCTCTGTCTTTCCATCAATTTCGCGGTACTTTCTAATAAACAAGTGCAAATTAACTCCGCGTTGTTTATTAAAAATAATATTCTTCCCTCTTTCGGACTGTTGGGTTGTATTATTAACAGACTGCCATTGGAATTCCTGTGGATGAATAAATTTATCTTTGTAATTGATACTTTCCTTTACATCCTCTTCTTTATGCAGATCAATAAACAGAAAATACTCATTTCCATTTGCCAGTAATCCTGAACCTCTAAAAGAACTATGGATTTTCCGATAGTTGGACAATAAAGCAGCATCAATCATTTGATATTGCTCATATAGCTTGAAATGCGGAACTCCGTAGTACTCCCCTTTAAATGTTTTCTCGTAACGGAAGATCCCATAGGTTATAATGTCTTCAATGTATTTCCGATACTCCGCATTCTCTAACAGTTCTTTAAATACGGGAGTCTTTCTTAAGGTACCATTACTATAATGAAACAATTTAGGGTTTCGTTTTAGCTGTCCGCTGTCATAATAATTTTGATTTAAGCATTCAAATGCATGCAAAATACTGTCGTTATCAATATCTTTTATCATTTTTAAGATTTGCTGCCTCGCTGTTATAAGAGTAATCTCCTCACACTCCAACAAGTAACGAATGATAACAAACTCATAAATCCGTTTAAGCGGAAGAAAGCTAGACAATTCCTTTAAAGTATCCTCAAAATCCTCATTTTGTAAAAGTTTCTTTAAGTATTCATCCTTTTCCACTTTAGCTACAAATAGTAGATATGTTTTTTCACGATCGATGAATTTGATTGGATCCGGTGCACCATCAAATTTAAGATAATCAAGCAAAAAATAAGGAATCCGCCCTTGGTTAAGTTTCTTAAATTCAAAGTACTCTTCCTTCAGGTACTTTAATGAATTAAAGTTTTCATTATCGATTTGAGCCAAAATCCGTTCCTGTGATATCTTATCCATTTGAATGTGGGTACAGCCATGAATACTAGCAAATCCCGTAGCGATTGCAACCTTCAAGCTCTCTTTATCATAATATCGACTTCCGTTAAGTGCGAGAGCAATAAGGAATGTTTTATTATGGTTTCCGATGAAATCAAGAACGGTTAAGAAACTCTTATCCTCGTGCTTCCGCAGTCCACGCCCAAGTTGCTGTATAAAAACAATTGGAGAGTTGGTTGGCCTTAACATTAATACTGAGTTGACTGAAGGGATATCGACACCCTCATTAAAAATATCGACCGTGAAAATAAATTCTAATTCGTCATGGTCACTTTCTAATTTATTGATATATCGTTCCCTGGTTTCTGATGAGTCGGCACCATACAAACAAACGCTTTTATACCCCCGTTTGTTAAATTCACTAGCCATGTACTGAGCATGGTCAATACTAGCGCAGAATCCTAGACCCTTCCTATTCTCCCCGTCATGGCCATAGAAGTCCATTTTTTCAATTATAAAATCGACGCGTTCATTTACCTTTAACCTCTTGGTAATTTCAGCGACATCGTCAATATTGACATCACTTAAATCTATGCCTTCAATATCTGTTATTCCAAAGTAATGAAATGGGATAACTAGTTCGTCCTCTAAGGCCTCGTGTAGTCGAACTTCTATTGCCACATTGTTATCAAACAGGTCAAAGACGTTATATCCATCGCTTCGTTCAGGGGTTGCCGTCATACCTAGAGTAAACTTTGGATCAAAATAATTTAAAACCGTTTGATACGTTGGGCTAGTCGCGTGATGGGCTTCGTCTATAATTAGATACTCAAATTCATCTTTTTCAAACTCATGAAAGCATTTTGAAATTGTTTGGATCGTCGCAAATACATAATCAACGTTTCGCTGCTTGTGATTACCAGTTAACAAACCAAAAGTAAGTCCTTCGTTTGGAAGGAGCAATTCAAAAGTTTCTTTAGCCTTTTTCAGAATTTCTTCCCTATGTACAATGAAAAGAAGCTTCTTCGGTTTAAATCCCTTCACATCAAAGGCGGACATATAAGTTTTACCCGTACCAGTTGCAGCAATGACTAATGCCTTATTCTCCCCAAAACTTCTTAATCGCTCTAAATTCTCGGTTGCACGCTTTTGCATTCTATTGGGGACAATATACTTTTTATTTTCATAGATCAATGAGTGAGATTTTTGTGTATCCTTAAAGCTCTTTAAAAACTCTTCGTATCTACTAATAAAATCTCCATCTGCCACATCACTCATATTCCAAAGATAATCATATTCCTTCAAAACATCTTGAATAAAACGGGCATCTTCTTTGGTGATAATCTCCACATTCCACTCAATATTGCTTTTCAACGCACTTTGAGTGATGTTGGATGAACCAATAATGACTTTGAAACTATCTTTATACTCAAAAATGTATGCCTTTGTATGGAAGCCAATCTCTTTATCCGTAACAAAGACCTTTAAATCAACATTTGTAAACTCTTTAATTTTTTCTAGAGCCTTTGCATCGGTAAAATTAAGATAAGTAGACGTAATAATTTTACCCTTTACTCCCTTTTTCTCAGCTTCCTTTAAAGGATCAAGCAAAAGTTGAAGACCACTAAAATTAATAAAAGCCACACTAAAATAAAACCGTTCACATTCGTTCATGGATTTTACTAATTCTCTTAATAAATTTCCCTTATCAGAATTAACAATGAGCTTCTTTTCTACAACTTCCATTTTCGCTGTTCCTACCTATCTAAATCATTAATGTTAAATATTTGTATATAGAAAAATTGTACAACATGGAAATTGAAATAAAAAGATCCTTTTACCTATTTACATATTCTTATGATTGTTTCTATAAAAACGAGGAGTGACACCCAAGGCCTTCTTAAAGGCTTTAGAAAAATGATGAATATCGGCAAAGCCACAGTACTCGGCTATTTTTTCTATAGGGTATTCGGTGTTTTTAAGTAATTCCTCAGCATGTTGGATGCGTAAATGCATCAAATATTTATGCGGTGGCATATCAAACGTTTTTTTGAACACTTCTCTAAACCGAGAGACAGATAAATTTGCACGTTGAGCCATATCTTCAATGGAAACAGCTTCAGATAAATGCATAGAAAGATAGGATGGAAACGAATTAAAGATCGGCAGTTTCTCCGATTCACTGAAGCTAATATCGTTATGATCATCAATGATCTGTACAATCAACTCTGAGAGAATAGTTTGTACTTGCATTTGCCGTAATGGATTCTGGCTCTGCCAGTATTCAATCATCCTTAACATTTTTATTCTGAATTTTTCTGGATCTTTGGGCTTTAAATGAACGGGAATGTGGATTCCATGAAGGTCATTCAGAGAAGGCTGCATTAAGTGCAAATAGTCTTTTAAATCCGTTTGTCCTGCGCGAGTGGGAAAGCTTTCCTCACGAAGCGGGTTATAAAATACATCAAAATGTGCAAATGGGGTCACGGTAGGTGTCAGACCACGCATCACCTTTATACTTCCTGGTTGAGCAAGACATAAATCACCGGGAGAAAAATGGTATCTCTCTCCATCAATTTCAAACAAACAATTTCCCTCTTGAAAATATACCAGCAAATAATCTAGTAACCGTCTTTCTGGAAAAAACCATGGTGGACGGACAGCATAATCACATTCTCGAATATAAGGTAAAAACGGCTGAATCCAGAGTAATTCATTTAAATTCATTTCTACCACCTCCACTTAAGCCAATTGAATCTAACATATCAAGGATCAACTGAATATGATAGTCTTTTTTGATAAAAAGAACACTTAATATAAAGGAATAAATGCGAAGATCAGTTATTTTTGACAAAAAAGTCAGTTAGCGGGTACAAAGATAAATGGATGGTTTTTCTATATAATGATGTTATTTAATGGCTTTATCCTAGATTGGGAACCTTGATTATATTGGAGGGAAATGTGATGAAAGAAAAACTTGATATGCTTCCATCTTTAAAAGAAAGTTATGATTTGAATTCAGATCAAATCGAAGAATATCAAAAAAATGGTCACATTTGTTTGAGAGGCTTAGCTTCTTCAGAAGAAGTTTCGATTTATGGAGAAGCCATCCGAGATATTGTAAAAGAACTCAATTATCAAAATAAGCCAATGAATGAACGATCTACTTATGGGAAAGCGTTCATTCAGATAGAAAATGTGTGGGAGAAAAGTGAAGTGGTTCAACGTTTCGTCATGGCTCGCAGGTTTGCAAAAGTAGCAGCTGAACTGATGGGGGTTGATGGAGTAAGGATTTATCATGATCAAGCATTGTTCAAGGAGCCAGGCGGTGGGCACACTCCATGGCATCAAGATCAAATTTATTGGCCGCTTGATACAGACAAAACGATCACCATGTGGATGCCAATCGTTCCGATTACAGAAGAGATGGGATCCATGACTTTCGCTTCTGAATCTCAAAAAATGGGGTATGTCAATAAACTGGAGATATCTGATGAGTCTCACCGGACATTAGCCCAATATATTGAAGGAAAAGGTTTCGAAAAAGTAACCTATGGAGCAATGGCTGCTGGTGATGCAACCTTTCACGCTGGCTGGACGATGCACAGTGCTCCCGGAAATCCAACAGATCAGATGAGAGAGATCATGACGATTATTTATTATGCAGATGGTTCCATCGTTGCGGAACCAGACAGCAATGCTCGTAAAAACGACTTGGCACAATGTTTTCCAGGTGTTAAGCCTGGTGAGGTAGCGGTAAGTCACTTAAACCCACTAGTATATAGCAGGTCTAAGCAACCTAAGGAGGACTAATGAAATGAAAGACCTGAATATAAATGCGGATCGCTCTCCCAAAATGATCATTCATCAGGCCATGTGGTCAATGGAAGGCTATGGCTCTCATCATAAGGAGTGGTCCCTAGAGGAGAAGTTCGAAAAAATGGCGGAAGCCGGTTTTGACGGAATATACTCTAGATTACCGGAACCATCTGAAGAGAAACAATGGCGGCGTTTAATGGATCGATATAATTTTAGTTTCGGACTTGAGAGTTTTCCTAATAACCGAGAGGATTTACGTACACTTCTTGAACGGGCAAAAGATTTCGATGTTCAATATGTCAATGCTCAAGTAGGGAATTCCTTTATCATCGCCCATATGTTTTCGGCGATACGCTTGAAAACCAATGATTGCTGCCATCGGTCCGTTAGGATCTCTTCATCTGAGTGCATACTTCCTAAGCCTGAACGTGTCATCGCATAATGATGCCCTATTTCACAGACAAAAGGGAAAACGTCTCCAACATTTGCTTGCTTTAGCCAGTTTCTCATTCCCCTCTCCCACCATTTTTTGAAGGGAGCAGCGCATGGATGGTCCCCATCGCCAATATCAATTTGGATCTGTTCGCCGTTTGTTACCCGACCATGAATGGAAGAAGCTCTTTGTAATAATCTCTTAAAATAAGGTTCTGCTAACTCAAAATCCCCCATTTCTCCCGCTAGTAAATAATGCGAGAAATCAATGGTTAAACGGAGATTCGGTAAACGTTCAACATACTATAATATCGAAACGGTTAGAGATTACAAGAGACTTGCATTGTAAGTGAAAAACTATAATAAAAGCAAAAAATTAAAGGAGAGGGAATAAACCTCTCCTTTATAATCTTTTCGCTTTTCAAACTTAACAAGTCATTTTCCAACTTGATAAAGTCAACCAGTCTTCCTTTTCCTTATAATCAGGCATTATTTTTCCAACAAGACGCCAGAAGGACCGGTCGTGATTCAGATGGACCATATGACACATTTCGTGAACGACTACATAGTCGATTACCTCCCTTGGTGCCATTGCCAGTCTCCAATTGAAGGTTAACTGCAGTTTTGAATCACAGGTTCCCCAGGTAGTTTTGCTATCTGAGATACGGACAGAACGTGGTTTTGTTTTGAAATTACTTTGATAGGAGGATATGCTCTCCGCAACTATTGCCTTACACTGCTGGTAATAGAATCGTTTTAATGTTTGTTTTATCTTTTCTGTGTCGGGCTGCTTTACATATATATACAGCTTGTCTTCTTTCAACACTACATGTTCTTGAGTGATATTTATTTCTTGAAAGATCTCTATTGGATAGGTTTTTCCTAAGTATAGAAAACTCTCACCATACTCATACACCTTTTTCTGAGGGCCAAGCAGCCGATCCTTCATTTCTTTTAATTTTTGCTGAATAAGGTCCCAATTTTCCTCTAATAACTGAAGCACCTTATCATTATGTGTCCCTTTTGGAGTCTGGACTTCCACATTTCCATAGCTATCGATCGTAATTCCTATAGAGGTACGATTTTTGTACTTGATTTCATAACGTATAGTTTCACCTAAGTAGGTATGTATCATAAATGCGTTATCCCCTGTATTTAACAGCCAGCCCTTTTAAGAAATTCCTGGCATATTTATCTCCGCACTCTTTATAATTCTTATGCCCTTCTTTTCTTAATAAAGCGCCGAGTTCTCCTTTTGAAACCGTGATTCCAGCTTGTTCAAATATATCGAGCATATCCTCAGTTGTTAATGCTAATGCTATTTTTACTTTCTTTAACAGGAGATTATTAACGTTTGCGCTTTTCTTTATAGACGGTTCCGGCGTATCAGGCTGATTTGGTTTGGGCTCCTGTTTTCCTCTTTTAAAAATAATAAAACCATTTAAAAATGAATCAAACATACTGTTATTACATTTTATTTGTTCGTCACTTTCATCATCGTACTCGTCTGATTTTGTGAGAATCTTTATGACTTCTGGTACGGTGACATCCACGCCGCCAAGTTTAAAGATCTCTGCCATTTCTTTATTTTTTATTTCCATTGCATATCTTAATCGAATTAATATATCGTTATTCTCCATAAAGGGCCTCCTATATATAAATTTGGTTACAGGTATTTTTTCAAACCCTGCGGCTTCCTCGCATAGGCGATGATTTAGTTTATCATAAATATTGCCCAAAGCTGATCTAAAATCTCGTCAGGTGAATATCCGCGTACTTCTCTTTGAAATAAATAGGCATCGCTTCTTAAAGCGGCAAGTAATATGTCTGCTCTAAAAACACTATTTGGTTGGGCTTCTTCCGCTACAGCCATCTCATCAAATAAACAAACCAGGATTTGATGCAATTCATTATATAACGGGCCGCGAGTTTTAGACTTCGATTGATTCGTTGACTCGAACTCTTCGACTCCCTTAAGCAGTTGTGCTTTGCTTTCTCTAAAACGGATGAATATGCTAAGAATTCCTCTCAATCGCTCTTTTGGCGGCTCTGTGCGATTTTCCTCTAAATATCTGTCAATATCTTCAAAACATAGAACAACATTATCTTTTATTAAATCTAAACATAATTCCCCTTTGTTTCTGTAACGGCGATAGAGGGTTCCTGGACCAATCTCTGCTTCTGCAGCAATTTGATTCATGCTCACCTTTTCAACACCAATTTGTTCAAATAGCCTTGAAGCTGTATCTAATATACGCTGACGGTTCTCGGCAGCGTCACGTCGTTCAGTACGATTGTAGGTTATGTCCCCATTCTTCATTATTATCACTCCCTAAATACCAGGCATACACATTGACAAACGGAGATATCTCCATCTATCATAAGTGATAGAGTTCTCCACTTAATAGTAACTTAACGAAAAGGAGTTTACAATACATGCAAAATCATTCCAATAATGCTGCATTATTAGTCATGGATTATCAAAATGGCATCGTATCACGGTTTGCTGAAAATAAGGAGCTGCTGCTTCCCATTCAGAAGGCTGTGGCAAGTGCACGCAAACACAATATTCCGGTTATTTTTGTACGTGTTGGATTTAGCAAAGGGTATCCTGAGGTGAATCCGCGAAATAAAACATTTGCAGGGATTGCCCAGTTTGGAGGCATGACCACATCAGACAACGCAACGCAAATTCATGAATCGGTTAAGCCTATAGAAAACGAGCCGGTTGTAACAAAGTATCGTGTGAGTGCCTTTGCCGGCAGTACGCTCGAAGTGATCCTCCGCTCCCGCCAAATCGATACTCTCATTGTCAGTGGAATTTCGACAAGCGGGGTTGTTCTATCGACATTACGGGAAGCAGCAGATAAAGATTATTCATTGACCGTGCTGAGAGATGCCTGTCTTGATCTCGATCCTGAAGTTCATCGCGTCCTTATGGAGAAGGTATTCCCTCGTCAGGCCGATGTTCTGACCGTCGATTCCTGGATTGACGCATTGGATTGAGTCATTAGGGTCTGTTCCGATATTGCGGAATGGGCCCTATTCGTTTCCCTTTCACTTTTTATTCTTAAAGAAGGAAGGAATAGTTTTGTCCAAATCTAAACATAAAAACAATTTTAATCAAAAACTGATCCCTCCCATGGTTTTAGGTTCGATTTTAAATCCTATTAATTCTTCGATTATTTCTGTTGCGCTCATTCCAATCGGGCATGCGTTTGGTGCACCGCCATCTCAAACAGCATGGCTTATTTCTGCTTTATATCTGGCTACCGCGATTGGACAGCCGATTGTCGGAAATTTGATTGATATCTACGGACCACGGCTCCTTTTTTTAATCGCAACGTCTTTAGTAGGGATCTCGAGTTTAATTGCCACTTTTGCCCCTAGTTTTTGGTGGTTGGTGGTTGCAAGAATCATTCTTGGATTTGGAACATGTGCGGGGTACCCCGCTTCGATGTATCTGATCCGCAGTGAAGCAGAACGAACGGGTGAGGCCAGTCCAACGAGTATTCTGACCATCTTAGCGATTGCCAATCAAACAATCGCCGTTATTGGACCTACTTTAGGTGGTTTACTCATTGAATTTGGGGGCTGGCAAAGTATCTTCCTCGTCAATATCCCTTTGTCACTCGCCTGCATCGTCTTAGGATCCTTGCGTTTCCCAAGATTTTCAGCAGATGCCGATGGCGATAAGAGGAAAAAAATCTCGATTGATTTTATTGGCATTGCCCTCTTTGGAATTTCATTAATTGCGGCTCTACTTTTCTTAATGGGCCCTAGTTGGCATAAGATTTATTTGTTACTAATTGCCATTATCATTGGTATCATTTTTTCAATCCTTGAATTAAAATTGGAAAATCCTTTTATCAATATTCGTCTATTAAGCGGAAATATACCCTTGATATTGACTTATGCCCGTGGTTTACTTTCAGCTACCGTTTCCTACAGCATCCTTTATGGTTTCACTCAATGGCTGGAAAAAGGAAGGGGTTTATCTCCTTCTAATACTGGACTGTTACTATTACCCATGTTTTTAATGTCGATCATCGTTTCTAAAATGACAGGAAAAAGTCCTGCAATCCGTTTGAAATTGATCGTCGGAAGTATTGCTCAATTTATTGCTATGATGCTGCTGCTTTTTACAAATCATACGAGCAGCCTGGTTTTTCTCGCAGCAATTGTTCTGCTTTTAGGGATTCCCCAAGGCTTGCTGAATTTAGCCAACCAAAATGCGGTCTATTTCCAAGCATCGCCAGAACAAATCGGTGCTTCAGCTGGTTTGTTAAGAACTTTTATGTACATGGGGGCTTTGATTTCTTCTGCTGCAAATGGACTATTTTTAAAACCCGAAGCAATGACAGCAGGCATGCACAAAATAGCGATATTTGGCGGTGTCATTAGCTTTATTCTAATCATGATCACCTTATTAGACCGTTCCTTAGGGAGAGTCGGCCTTAAAAATCATTAAAAAATTTGAGGGTCCGAGAAACATTCTCGAACCCCTCTTCTTATTCTTTAATCCTCTAAAGTGACTCTACCTACGTTGATTACTACTTCTTGCTGCTAATTCACTATGAATTAACGGTTTCATTTACAAATTCAACTTCAAATCCTAAATCAGCCAGCATTTGATGATCTGCCGTGCTTTCTTGCCCCGCCGTTGTTAAGTAATCGCCGACAAAAATAGAATTTGCTGCATATAATCCAAGTGGCTGAAGACTTCGTAAATTGACTTCACGTCCCCCAGATATTCGGATTTCTTTCGTTGGATTCACATATCGCATAAGCGCCAGTACTTTCAAGCAATACCTTGGATTTAGTTCATTTGTGCCTTCAAGCGGTGTACCGTCTATTGCATGAAGGAAATTAACGGGAATGGAATCTGCATCCAAGATCCTTAGACTAAACGCCATATCAACAACGTCTTTTTTCGTTTCCTTCATCCCGACGATTACCCCTGAGCAAGGAGAGATACCTGATTCTTTTACAAGTTGAACGGTATTAACCCGGTCCTGGTAAGAGTGGGATGTTGTGATGAATTCATGGTGGTTTTCTGAAGTGTTTAGATTGTGATTATATCGGTCTACTCCAGCTTCTTTCAGCATTGCCGCTTGTTCAGGTTTCAGTAGTCCAAGGCAGGCACAAATCTTTAAATTATATTTGTCTTTTATTTCCTTTACAGCTGAAACAACTTGATCAACCTCATGGTTACTAGGTCCCCGGCCACTGGCGACGATACAATAAGTCCCAACATTAAGCTGGTTTGCTTGTTCGGCACCTTTTAGGATCGTATCTTTATCGACCATGCGATACTTTTGAATAAGCGCTGAAGAGATGCTTGATTGTGCACAATAACCGCAATTCTCAGGGCATAGACCTGATTTTGTATTGATAATCATATTAAGCTTTACCTTATTGCCATAATAATGGTGACGAATGAGATAAGCACCTTGTAAAACCTCAAGTAATTCGAAATCCGAGGAATTTAAAATACTTAACGTTTCCTCTTTTGAAATTTCATTTCCCTTTAACACGTATTGCGCCAATTCCTTCCACTTGCTCATATAATCCCTCCTTTCTAGAATTAACCTGCGTTCTTTATGTTTTTAAATTGGCTGCGTGATAATAAAGTGCGTTCTAAACGATGTCCCATTATCCCTGCAAAAATTGCTAAAATAATATCTTTTGGAAGTGGGACAACCATCCATAACCAGGCCATTTTATATGTAAATCCTTCTGGTGCTGCAAACCAAAGTTTATAGGCTGCATACATCCAGTTTGTTCCGAAAACATAGTTGACCGCCATTCCTGCTAATGCTGCAAAAATAAATACTCCAATAGTTTTCTTTCCTTTTTCAATTAAGTAACCGGTTACAAACGCAGTGAAAATAAAAGAAACAATAAAACCAAAAGTCGGGCTGATCACCGAAACAAAGCCAGCTCCAAATTTTGCAAAAACCGGAACACCTACTAATCCAACAAGACAGTAAACAGTCATGGAAATAGCTCCTAATCTACTGCCAAGTACTACACCTGCTAAAATAGCAAAAAAGGTTTGGAGCGTAATGGGCACTCCCCCCACTACCATAAAAGGTGCAATCGATGTTATGTTTGCACCAATCGCCATTAAGGCAACGAACATTCCTGCAAACGTGATATCAGTCGTTCTTAGCTTCATCCTCATCCCCCCAAATTTTTACTCTAAATAAAGAATAATAGTTTTTATGTTTATATGTCAACCGAGAATCATTTTTGGTTAACACAATGCGGATTTAATGGAGTCAAAGGAAGCCGACCGAAAAAAGGCCAACCCTCACAACGTTAAATCATTGAGGATTGACCCTAAAATTATGATTTATTGTTACATATGGAAAAACATTGGAAACTAACTCCTATTTTATCTGCCTTTTTAAAAAGCCCCTACTCATTTAGCATGAAAAAGGGGCCCTCTTCAAGGAGTTCCCCAATAAAATATCTAGTGTCTGTCACCATTCGATTTCTTCTGGATAATCAACTAATGATTGAATATTGATCATGGAACAATTGTATTCTCTTACTGCTTCCATTACGGCGGTTTTTACCTCTTGATATTCTTTTCCTTGCTCAGCAATTCGTTTGCACATTATCGTAATGTTTTTTAAACGTTTCTCCTTGTTCATGTCGATGAATTTACAATTTAGTTCATCTAAATATAGGGTTGCATAGTGGCTAAACCAAGTATAATCAATGTTCATTAATTTTATCGTACGGCTCCACGATGTTTCTGGGATGGTTTCTTTAATACAATTAGCTATCGCAGCTTGAAGTCCTCTAACATGAGCAATGGCAGGATCCCATATATTTCGATACTCTAAAATGAAATCGTAGCTCTGCTTTGCCTGTTTTTTCGCATAAAGTCTAACGAAATCATTTAGTGCCATTGTCACAAAAATCAGCTCGGGCCATAATACATTGAAAGCATAATAGACATTTTTATCATTAGTGACAACAGATAAATGCTTCATGATATCCTGATTCATTCCGTTATGAACAAACTCTATCTCTCGATTCCCCATAATGGCATGGCTGATATCATAACATACTCCAAGGATTCTCAGGAGGGCTCCTTCAAAGCCTGACCAATCATTCTCATCTCCCACTATTGTGTGAAGTGATTCGTTTAGCCCCTCTAAATCCAATCTGTCTCCGTAAATGGTGACCCCGGTAAAATTAGGTGTATTTTTTAGAAAAATCATTGTTTTACCTCATTTTTTTATTAAATCTATAAATGTTTACAACGTTTAATAGGTATACAAGCGAGACAGGGTAGAAACCGTCTCCATTTTGTTGAATCCTTATGAATTTTTGTAGAATCCTCTTCAATATTTGTAGAATCCACCTAAATTTTTGTAGAATTCCTTTGCCACAAATTTTTATGCTTCATTTGGTACCAGGCACCCTTTGTTTATCCACTCAGCAAAAATCCCCCTACTTACAAACACCATACCGGACCAAGATTGTTTCCTAAGTTGCTCAATAAAAGTGCTAGTGCACATGGATTTATCGTGAATGATTTTGATTACATCCGTCATGAAGCCGATAATCAATTACACGAATGGGTATTGGAAGGTAAAATAAAAAGCAAGGAAACAATTATTGAAGGATTTGAAAATACCGTACCAGCTTTTTTATCATTATTCGAGGGTGGAAATGTTGGTAAACTTCTCGTTAAGGTCGATTAATTTAGTGTTTCGTTTCCCTAAGTAAAGGAGAGGAAACGGGAAGAAGTTAGAGATTATATAAGACAGAACAGATTAGAAAATAAAATTTCAGTCCCTGAAAATGGAAATATTATTGAAAAAGATAGGATTTATATGGGAAAATCGAAAGGAATTTTGTTTATAGAATAGGCTTTAAATCAATATGATTCTTACCGGATTTGATATGTCCTTCATGTACTTTATGAAGGACATATTCTTTGAGTAGAACCGGTTATAGGTGATTTTACGAATAAATCATCCACTGATTCGGCAGCTTCATTTGTTCTTCCTCACCATATACATCCTTAACAGATGGCATTGTGAAATTTGACTGCATAGATTAGTAAATAATCATTAATTAGGAATTCTACATAGTTTATGGGAGTGGTATTTAGGATGGATTCATTTAGGAGGTATCTGTAAAAAGTCGTAAAAAAGTGAAAATATCATCAAAGATTATCTTCAATCTGTTCATGGTTTCCTTACTTAATTTGATCAATCAAAAGACGTAGAATTTAAAAAATTACATCACGAGAATATAAGCGAGTACATTTCATTTTTGAAAAACAATAACCGTTCGAAGCCGAAAACCATTAATACAAAATTGCAGCCTTCATATAAATATAATAACTGGTATTGTCCGAAGTGGTATCCAGAGATGTTAGAAGCACACATTGCTAATTGCCGTGGAATCGAAATAAGATTTTGGAGGGAATTGACAATGAAAGTAAAATATAAAGACGATAGAATATACGGACAAGGTTTAACAGATTTCCCTTATCAGGAAGGTGACTATGTAACGATTGTTGTTCGCTATTGGACAGTTAAAGAGGACGATGAAGATATTTATTATCATGGCCATATTACACAATTAGAGGACGAAAGGGTAGGTTTTTGGGCTGTTTTAGATGATGACCCCAATCAGGAAGAATTTTTTCAATTTTGGAGATATAGAAGCGGTCTTTGACGGTGATAAAATCCCCTTTCTTGGTGAATGGACTAAACGTAAAGAATAGTTGCAAACAGTTGCATTAAAACAATAAAAGCCTACTCATTACGAGTGGGCTTATTTTTCGTTATCTAACCTAATTACTAAAAATAACGAATGATTATATAATTTTAAAAAAGGAAGATTGTAGTTATTAAAGATTGAATGCCATTTTCCATCACCTGGGAATTCACAATGAAAGTAAGGTACATATCCAATCGTTTTTTACATTTACTCGCCTTAGAGGATTCGAACCTACGATCGAGCGTTTAACAGTCGTTTGCTCTACCACTGAGCTACTGCGGAACAAAGAATATATATTTTATTATGATGGGCCTAAATGGACTCGAACCATCGACCTCACGCTTATCAGGCGTGCGCTCTAACCAGCTGAGCTATAGGCCCTTTATATGGAGCGGGTGATGAGAATCGAACTCACAACATCAGCTTGGAAGGCTGAGGTTTTACCACTAAACTACACCCGCATTATAAAAAGGATCATGGTGGCTCAGGACGGAATCGAACCGCCGACACAAGGATTTTCAGTCCTTTGCTCTACCGACTGAGCTACTGAGCCAACAAATGGCGGTCTGGACGGGACTCGAACCCGCGACCTCCTGCGTGACAGGCAGGCATTCTAACCAACTGAACTACCAGACCATATTGCGGGGGCAGGATTTGAACCTGCGACCTTCGGGTTATGAGCCCGACGAGCTACCAGACTGCTCCACCCCGCGATAATAAAAGATGAAAATAAAATTTATGGCGGAGGAAGAGGGATTCGAACCCCCGCGCGGTTTAACCCGCCTGTCGGTTTTCAAGACCGATCCCTTCAGCCGGACTTGGGTATTCCTCCATATAAAATGGACCCTGTAGGACTCGAACCTACGACCGGACGGTTATGAGCCGTCTGCTCTAACCAGCTGAGCTAAGGGTCCATTGATATTTTTTATAGCGGCGGAGGAGATCGAACCCCCGACCTTACGGGTATGAACCGTACGCTCTAGCCAGCTGAGCTACACCGCCAATTTCATAAAAAATAAATGGAGCCTAGCGGGATCGAACCGCTGACCTCCTGCGTGCAAAGCAGGCGCTCTCCCAGCTGAGCTAAGGCCCCATGTTGTTATTGTAATCCTTCGACTGGTCGGGAAGACAGGATTCGAACCTGCGACCCCTTGGTCCCAAACCAAGTGCTCTACCAAGCTGAGCTACTTCCCGATCTATTAATGGCGCGCCCGAAAGGAGTCGAACCCATAACCTTCTGATCCGTAGTCAGACGCTCTATCCAATTGAGCTACGGGCGCATTATTGAAAGTTATTTTGCTCGCGCAAAAAACTTGGTGCCGAGGACCGGAATCGAACCGGTACGGTAGTCACCTACCGCAGGATTTTAAGTCCTGTGCGTCTGCCAGTTCCGCCACCCCGGCGAAATCTATTTATCTGTTCTAATCCAAAACCCAACATTTATTTAATTGGAGGCAGCAACCGGATTCGAACCGGTGGTAAAGGTTTTGCAGACCTCTGCCTTACCACTTGGCTATGCCGCCGCCTTATTTTATGGAGCGGAAGACGGGATTCGAACCCGTGTTACCGCCGTGAAAGGGCGGTGTCTTAACCGCTTGACCAAGGGGCCAACTAAAAAATCACAAAAATAATAGCCCCAAAGGGGCTTTAGCCTGGCAACGTCCTACTCTCACAGGGGGACAGCCCCCAACTACCATCGGCGCTGAGAAGCTTAACTTCCGTGTTCGGGATGGGAACGGGTGTGACCTTCTCGCCATTATTGCCAGACTATTTACTTGAGAGATCGTTCTCTCAAAACTAGATAATACAGAAGAAGTTTTCGTAAAAACGAGGTAATCTGTCTAGCTTCGGCTCCGCTTTTCTATTTGGTTAAGTCCTCGATCGATTAGTATCAGTCAGCTCCACATGTTGCCACGCTTCCACCTCTGACCTATCAACCTGATCATCTTTCAGGGATCTTACTAGCTTGACGCTATGGGAAATCTCATCTTGAGGGGGGCTTCATGCTTAGATGCTTTCAGCACTTATCCCGTCCGCACATAGCTACCCAGCGATGCCTTTGGCAAGACAACTGGTACACCAGCGGTGCGTCCATCCCGGTCCTCTCGTACTAAGGACAGCTCCTCTCAAATTTCCTGCGCCCACGACGGATAGGGACCGAACTGTCTCACGACGTTCTGAACCCAGCTCGCGTACCGCTTTAATGGGCGAACAGCCCAACCCTTGGGACCGACTACAGCCCCAGGATGCGATGAGCCGACATCGAGGTGCCAAACCTCCCCGTCGATGTGGACTCTTGGGGGAGATAAGCCTGTTATCCCCAGGGTAGCTTTTATCCGTTGAGCGATGGCCCTTCCATGCGGAACCACCGGATCACTAAGCCCGACTTTCGTCCCTGCTCGACTTGTAGGTCTCGCAGTCAAGCTCCCTTATGCCTTTACACTCTGCGAATGATTTCCAACCATTCTGAGGGAACCTTTGGGCGCCTCCGTTACTCTTTAGGAGGCGACCGCCCCAGTCAAACTGCCCACCTGACACTGTCTCCCACCCCGATGAGGGGTGCGGGTTAGAATTTCAATACAGCCAGGGTAGTATCCCACCGACGCCTCCACCGAAGCTGGCGCTCCGGTTTCTCAGGCTCCTACCTATCCTGTACAAGCTGTACCAAAATTCAATATCAGGCTACAGTAAAGCTCCATGGGGTCTTTCCGTCCTGTCGCGGGTAACCTGCATCTTCACAGGTACTATAATTTCACCGAGTCTCTCGTTGAGACAGTGCCCAGATCGTTACGCCTTTCGTGCGGGTCGGAACTTACCCGACAAGGAATTTCGCTACCTTAGGACCGTTATAGTTACGGCCGCCGTTTACTGGGGCTTCGATTCAGAGCTTCGCTTTTAAGGCTAACCCCTCCTCTTAACCTTCCAGCACCGGGCAGGCGTCAGCCCCTATACTTCGCCTTGCGGCTTCGCAGAGACCTGTGTTTTTGCTAAACAGTCGCCTGGGCCTATTCACTGCGGCTCATCGAGGCTATTCACCTCAATGAGCACCCCTTCTCCCGAAGTTACGGGGTCATTTTGCCGAGTTCCTTAACGAGAGTTCTCTCGCTCACCTTAGGATTCTCTCCTCGCCTACCTGTGTCGGTTTGCGGTACGGGCACCCAATATCATCGCTAGAGGCTTTTCTTGGCAGTGTGGAATCAGGAACTTCGGTACTATATTTCCCTCGGCATCACAGCTCAGCCTTCACGGTGAACGGATTTTCCTATTCACCAGCCTAACTGCTTACACGCACATATCCAGCAGTGCGCTTACCCTATCCTCCTGCGTCCCCCCGTTGCTCAAACGATAAAGAGGTGGTACAGGAATATCAACCTGTTGTCCATCGCCTACGCCTTTCGGCCTCGGCTTAGGTCCCGACTAACCCTGAGCGGACGAGC
>NZ_AP041611.1:177500-220000 GCF_055395235.1 Neobacillus sp. Fa239 | reverse complement strand
GCTTTCACATCAGACTTAAAGGACCGCCTGCGCGCGCTTTACGCCCAATAATTCCGGACAACGCTTGCCACCTACGTATTACCGCGGCTGCTGGCACGTAGTTAGCCGTGGCTTTCTGGTTAGGTACCGTCAAGGTACCGGCAGTGACTCCGGTACTTGTTCTTCCCTAACAACAGAGCTTTACGACCCGAAGGCCTTCATCGCTCACGCGGCGTTGCTCCGTCAGACTTTCGTCCATTGCGGAAGATTCCCTACTGCTGCCTCCCGTAGGAGTCTGGGCCGTGTCTCAGTCCCAGTGTGGCCGATCACCCTCTCAGGTCGGCTACGCATCGTCGCCTTGGTGAGCCGTTACCTCACCAACTAGCTAATGCGCCGCGGGCCCATCTGTAAGTGACAGCCGAAACCGTCTTTCAGCTTTTCCTCATGAGAGGAAAAGGACTATCCGGTATTAGCACCGGTTTCCCGGTGTTATCCCAGTCTTACAGGCAGGTTGCCCACGTGTTACTCACCCGTCCGCCGCTAACCAACGGGAGCAAGCTCCCATTGATTCGCTCGACTTGCATGTATTAGGCACGCCGCCAGCGTTCGTCCTGAGCCAGGATCAAACTCTCCAAGAAAGTTGATTAGCTCAAAAATATTACGTTGGCTTCGTTTCGAAAAGAAACGAATATGATTGTTTGTTTACACGTCTTGTTTGTTTAGTTTTCAAAGACCAATTTTTCAGCGCCGCTCAAAAGCGACTTTATTAATATACCATCTCATCTTCAAAGTATCAATTATTTTTTTGAAATAATTTATTTTGAATCAACGACTTGAATCAGCGACATTTACTAATGTTATAGATTCATACTACAATTGTCAACTGTTTTTTATCTTCGTGCGAAGGTAACAACCATGCCATTTTTCCTTAGCTGGAGGTTAATATAACTCACAAAATAGTCAATACATTAAAATGACAAAAGAGTCTCCTTTGAGGTGACCCTTTTATTTATCCAGTCCAAACAGATTATTGAAATTTTCAGTACCCATTCAACATTTCGGTTTGTTGAAAACAAATTTATAATTAAATGGAGCGAGTTTATTCGTTTAATGAACCGGAAACAAGAATTCCATTATAAAATACCGCGTTTCTTTTGGATCGTCTTGCTATAGCTTCTGCCGAACAACTGGCATCGAGTAGAACCATATCGGCCGCATCTCCTGCTTTTGGCCAAACTTGGTTACCTTCTTTGTTTAATGGAGTTTTACCTCCGGTTATATATTTCAACGCCTGAGATAGAGATACCTCATCTGTCCATCTGAAATACTCCAAAAGACGTCCAGCTCTTTCAAGAATATCACCGTTTCCTGTTGGCCACCATGAATCATAAATATTGTCGTTTCCTACTGCTACTTCCACTCCCCATTCCGTTAACAATTTAACTGGAGGAATAGCCCGACCGATTGGCACACTTGTTACGATTGAAATACCGGAGTCCTTTAATATTTCTGCTACTTCATATGCTTCCCCTGTCGAAACATCCCCAAGTCCAAAAGCATGACTGATGGCTACTCTCCCTTCCCAGCCGGCTTGCTTGGTTAAATAGGCAAGCCGTTTCATTGTAAAAGTTCCTAAGTGACCGGGATCGTGCAAGTGGAGATCGATATCTGCATTTCCCTCCACTGCGATGTCCATTAACTGTACTAATGATTCTTCAATATTGTTATCCACCGTCGCTGGGTCCACCGATCCAACAATCCCTGCTCCATTTCGTATTGCGTCTTTAATTAGCTGAATTGTACATGGACGGAGCAAGCCATGTTGGGCAAATGCAACAATTTCAGAACTTAGTTTATTCGAATACGATTCTAATGCTAATTGAACTCCTTCTAAGTTTTGAATCCCCACTTCAGGATAAATATCTACGTGAGTTCTTACATGTGTGGAGCCTGAAGCCAGCAATACCTCAAGTAAGGCTTCTGCGCGTTCTCTTGTACTGGAGGGAATCGATGCAAGAATCTTCTTTTCGAATTCACAGCGTTCAATCACACCTTTTGCAGGGATGCATGCGCTCCATTTTTCACCCATATAGGTTTTATCTAGATGAACATGCTTTTCAATAAAAGATGGAAGCAGCAACAATCCCTTTGCATCCATCGTTGGCAAATGATTTGAAATTGGTTCACCGGCCTTAACAATTTCAGAGATTTTTTCGTCCGAAATGAATAAATTGTATAATTCAGTTTCAGTTCCAACTACTCTTCCATTCTCTTTTTTAAAGCCTACTTCTAATCTCGCATTAATTAACCAATAATTGCTGTTCATATCCATTCTCCTTCGTTCATTATGACAAAGAGAAAAGGGAATACCTTTTTCGAATATCCTCTTTATCCACTGCTTATTTAATCGTTACATCATTTATTTCCAAATAACCAGCTGGACTAATCGAAAAGCCTTACACATTTTTAGCAACAGCTGCAGCATTTTCAATTACCCTTACCGGGATATATGGATCATCTTTCATTTCTTATTATTAAATCAATCTTCTGATTATTAACCAACCAAACTCCAAAAAGATAATTTTATGCACGTAACAATCAACATTCTCAGTGGCACAATTCGTTTCATAAGCATACATCAAACATGCCTTTTATTTAAGTTTTCTCACAGGAACATAAATATCAAAGTTTGCTGAGCTTGTTGTTGGATTAAATTTTCCCTCAAATGTTTCTAAACAATAATACTAAAATTTGAGGATTTTCTATTCTTTTTGACAAAAAACTATTTCAATCAAACGTTTGATTAGTTTCGATAGAAAGTCTTATTTATTAAAGATATTACCTTTATCACTTATAAAATTGTTGTCGAAATTCCTCCTTTAAATATAAGATTTTTCTTGATTAATTTAACAGTTGGCAACAGCACTGCTTTAAGCCGTATTAATGCGCTTGAATACCCAGAGACGGCTGCCGCCATAATTAATCAAAACCCCGACACTGGAAGACATAAGCTTTGACACTAACAATGAATACTCTAAATGGTGAAAGAATTCATTCAGCAATAAGGTCACTACCCCCAACGTCAACATATTAATGAAAATAAATTTTATTGGTTGCTTTAAATTGGGTCTTTCTTTTTCATGAAACGTCCAAAATTTATTGAGGAAATAACTGTTTATTATTCCGCACGAACATGAAACAAACTGGGCTGGAAGTACGGGGATTTCAAGGAAAACCAAGAGTGTAAAAATTAGAATATCTATCCCCGTATTCGTTAGCCCGATTACAACAAATTTTATCAGTGATTTCATGAATGAATCATCCGTTGATTCGGCAGCTTCATTTGTGCTTCCTCTCCGTAAACTTCCTTAACAATGTACAGCGGCCGTCCTTTCGTCTCATCATAGATTCTTCCGATGTATTCTCCCAAAATCCCCAGAATAAGAAGCGTGAAACCATTAAAGACTAGCATAATACTAATCAGTGACGACCATCCCTTTATTGTGGCCTGTGTAAAAAGAGCAAGATATAAGACATATAGCAGATACACGAACCCGATTCCGGATAAAAACAGACCGGAATATATCGCTAGTTTTAATGGCTTATTGAAAAAGAAAGAATCCCATCCAAGCATAGCTTGATCATTCGTTTCAATGGGTATTTGGTTTCGCCTGCAAGCCGCTCTTCCCTGACGTATTCAACGGCCGCCTGGCGGAAACCCACCCAGCTTACCAAGCCGCGGACAAACCGATTGCTCTCCTTTATCCGCCTCATTTGGTTACATACTTTCCGGTCCATCAAGCGGAAATCACCCGTATCAACTGGAATATTAATTTCAGTGGCAGCACTTAGTACCCGATAGAAAACCCGGGCCGATAATTTTTTAAAGATCGTTTCTCCTTTTCGTTTGACCCGTTTGGCATAGACAACCTCGTATCCCTCTTTCCATTTTTCAATCATGGCAATAATTAATTCAGGCGGATCTTGGAGATCCGCATCAATAATGATAACCGCATCTCCTTTCGCATAATCCATTCCTGCAGTAATCGCAATCTGGTGGCCAAAGTTTCTCGAGAAGTCGATGAGCTTCACGGTTTTATCCCATCTGGCACATTCCTTCATCATTTCACAGCATCGATCATGACTGCCATCGTTGATAAAAATAAGCTCATAGCTGTCACCCGTTTGACTCATCACTTTTTTCAGGCGCCGATAGGTTTCTTCAATAACAGCTTCTTCGTTATACATTGGCACTATGACCGAAAAACGAATATTTTGTCCCATTCTTATCCCTCCTCTAGCGTTTTACTTCATATAACGTTCCTGAACCACCTGGACCACGTTGTCCTTGATTAGACGAGCTTCCATTCGCTGATTGCCATTCAGATGACGTATTTCTGTTCCATTCTGCTTAATCCATTGAATCACGTCGGAACTTTGTCCTCCCATCCCACCTCGGTCCGAGATAAGGAAGTATTTCACTTTGCCGGTTTTGACGAGTTCCTTTAGTTTGGTAACAGAGTAAACAGGGGCATTACCAGAAAATCCCCCCATCTAATGACTGACTCACCTTGATCAATGATATAAGGCGCAGCTGTTTGATAACTGGTTGTCGCAAATAGGTATTGTTCACCTGTGTTATGTGTTTTGAGATAATTCAAGGTTTTTTGATCCAAACTCTCACTGTTCATACCGCTACGTTTACTACCTTGATTAGTCGGCAGCTGGAAGTTGTTTGGCTGCCCTTTACCACTATTTTGTGATGATGTGGTTCCATTCGGATTGAAGGCAGTTATTGCTCTTCCAGGAGGTCCTCCCATTCCACCGTTTGTAAAAGGTCCTGCCTGTGGCGTCATACTGTTACCGCCATACGTAAGCGGACTTGGAATCTATATAAGAGTTCTTAAGAAAACGCTTGTGCCATTATCAAAGATTGTTGGAACGGTAAAGAAGACCAATGCAGGAAATTCGGCCGGGCGTCTTCCAGCATGCCATTAAATGAATCTGCCAACCGGTCGATTTCCTCTTGTCCCTGATCAACCAGCGATTGGAAGAATCATTTGAATATGAACGGGAAACGAAGGAGCAAATGAGACGTTTTATTGCCGATACCTCTCACGAACTGCGGACACCGCTGACCTCGATACGCGGGTTTCTTGAAGTGTTATTGAGAGGTGCAGCAAATCGGCCGGAGCAGCTTTATAAAACATTGAATAGTATGCACGGGAAACAAAACGGATTATAAAGTTGGTGGAGGACTTATTATTGCTGACAAAGTTGGACCAGGCTCCTGCATTGCAGGTTTCAAAGATTAATTTTTCCGAGTTAATAAGGGAAATAGATCCGCAGTTAAATATGCTGGCTGACGGGCGTACTGTGGATTTTGACATTACTGAGGGTTTGTTTGGATCCTTCGAAGTAGATAAAATGAAGCAGGTATTCTGAACTTATTTAATAATGCAGTTCAACATACAGATCCAATTGCTGGTTCTATTAAAGTTTCCCTAGTGGCATCCGGGGGTTACTCAGAATTTTCGGTTAAGGATAATGGATCTGGAATAAATAGAGAAAGCCTGTCACATATTTTCGACCGCTTTTACCGGGCAGATTCGTCCCGGACAAGGCAATACGGAGGAGCAGGACTTGGTCTATCGATTACCAAATCAATTGTGGAAGCTCATGGCGGAAGGATAGAGGTGGAGAGTGAGGTTGGCCGTGGTACAACCTTTCGTGTGTATTTTGCGTTATTGTAAGTATCTTTTCACAAACAGTGCCTGTCACTCCCCGAACCATGTCAATGAATTTGACAAAATGCGGGTGGTGACAGGCACTTAATTCCTCAATACTACAGAAAGTTCATTTAATTTATCATGCCTCTGAATGCGGTACTGATGCCCTTCCTTTTTCAAATACCCTTTATCACAAAATTGTGCAAAGACATGCAATAAGTGGCGATAGGATACGCCAAGAAAATCACAAACAGTCACGTGTTTCTCTTTATATACATCTTCATCAGCAGTTTGCAAGATAAAATCTGCCAGCCGATTTTCAAACGGGAAAACTAGGCTTTGTGAATACTTTACTGCCATTATGGATGCTTTCATACTTAAAAATTTGGTTAGTTCACGAAGAAAGACCACGTCTTCCAGCAATTGTGTGCGGCAGTGATGAAAAGGAATCGCGAAGCAAATGGTCTTCGTGGAGGTTTGAATCCCTTTTGTATTGTACACTTCATTTAAAAGTTCCATTTCCCCAATATAATCATGTGAATTGATAAAATTAATTAAGGAAACCTTCCCATTTTGATGCGTTATGTAAATTTTTGCTTTCCCTTCAATGACGTAATATAAAAAACTAGGCCGCATGCCTTCTCGAATAATCCATTCATCACGCTTATATTCATGTACTTCAATAAACTCTTCAATTGGAAAAGAAAATAAATGCGAAATCGAGTATTCCTCTAAATAACGCTGTCTTTTCTCCTTTTTGTATATTTCCATAATCCACCTCAAAAATATGAGATATCTCATATTATTGTCTGCGACTCCATGATATCATGCAAGCATTGGGGGAATCTACAATGAATACACAACGCTGGATGAGTAGACAATTTTTCAGCTTCTATATGACATGGGGGATTTTTCTGCCCTATTGGACAGGGTGGATGATTCATGCAAAAGGAATGACCATTTCACAAGCGAGTTTGATTATGAGCTTAGGGCTGATGGCAAGAGGACTTTCCACATTATTTGCCTTTCCTTATTTATCAGGAAAATTTAGCAGTAAAATCTTACTAAACGGAATGTCTTTCGGTACGCTCCTTGCCATTCTTTGTTGTATCCCGGCCAAGTCCTTTGCCAGCTTACTTGTCGTAAATTTATTTTTGCATTTATTTTACCCTACATTAATGCCTGCTTTAGACAGCGCAGCTAGTGTTCTAATGCAGCATAAGCAATTAAAACATTACGGGAAGAGCCGCTCTTGGGGATCGATTGGGTTTGTCGCAGCTGGTACAATTTTGACTTTCTTTACAGGGGCACTCGGGAACGAAGTGATTTTATGGGCGCTGTTATTCCTCACATTGATATTCGTTTGTCTTGGAATGATGCGTGCACCCGCTGTTTTATCTCAAAAACCACAAGCAGATCAGTCAAAAAAAGGCGGCTTGTTAAAATTATTGCGCATTAAACACTTTGGAATCGTGCTCGTCATTGTGATCTTACTACAAGCGGCACACGCTTCTTATTACAGCTATGGCTATCTTTATTTACAAGAAATCCACGCACCTGAATACTTAATTGGTGTGATTCTTAACATTGCGGTAATCTCCGAAATCATTTTCTTTTTGAATGCCGATCGGACATTCCGAAAATTTTCAGCAGGCTCCTTATTGACGATGGCGGCACTTGGTTCAACCATACGTTGGATATTGATATTTGCCTTTCCTAATGTCATTGTGTTCTGTATTGCCCAAACCTTGCATGCATGTTCATTTGCAATGGGGCATTATGCGTTTATGAAATACTTAATCAAAAATATCCCACATGAGCAGATTCCGAAGGCACAAGGAATCTACTCGGCGCTGGCACTCAGCTGGAGCACAGCGGTGTTCACTATTTTCGGCGGGTATTTATACGAAATTGAGCCAAGATACGCCTTTCTCGGGATGATTGTTTGCAGTGTTCCTTCGATGCTGCTTGCACTTGTATATAAGAAACGGGGCCATGAAAAGGTACTCAAAACCTCAGGTTAAATAACTATTGAAAGGAGCCTATCTGTAAATCCCTATATCAGTTGGCTCCTTTATTCAAGAACAAAAAAGGCTAGCCATGTGGCTAACCTTTTTATTTTACAAAACGTTTTTTATTCCCCTTAACCAATGGATACCATACGCTCAATGGCAAGCTTTGCACGGTCAGCGATATCAGCAGGAACCGTGATAACATGCTTGTTTTCTTTTAAAGCAGCCAAAACTTTTTCAAGTGTAATCAGTTTCATAAAAGGACAAACAGCTTCTGGATTAGCTGGGATAAACTTTTTCTCAGGATTTTGTTTTTGCATCTGATGAATAATTCCTACTTCTGTAGCGACGACAAATTCTTCTGCCTCTGATTCTTTAGAGTGTTTTAACATATTGCCCGTTGATAGAATATGAGTTTTCTCTTTTGGCAAAACGCCTTCAGACATTAAATACATGCTAGATGTAGAGCATCCACATTCCGGATGCACAAGCAGGTCGGCTTCAGGGTGCTGTGTAAGAACATTATCTACCTGATGCGGAGCAATTCCGGCATGAACGTGACATTCACCCAGCCAAATGTGCATGTTTTCACGACCTGTTTCACGCTTCACAAAATTCCCAAGGAACATATCAGGCAAGAAAAGGATTTCTTTATCTTCAGGAATGGACCGGACAATATCCACGGCATTCGAAGAGGTACAGCAATAATCACTTTCTGCCTTCACTTCAGCCGTTGTATTCACATAAGCAACCACAACAGCTCCCGGATGCTCAGCTTTCCATTCTCTCAGTTGATCCGCTGTGATGGAATCTGCTAAGGAGCAGCCTGCTTCAAGGTCTGGAAGAAGCACGGTCTTCTCCGGGTTCAAAATCGCAGCTGTTTCTGCCATAAAATGAACACCACAGAACACGATTACATCAGCATCAGTGTCTACTGTCGCACGTGCAAGATGAAGTGAATCACCCAATACGTCTGCAATATCCTGAATCTCTGGTAGTTCATAATTGTGAGCGAGCAAAATCGCGTTTCTCTTTTTCTTCCATTCTTGGATTTCCTCAATTATGCGGCTTTGCGTTTCAGTCATTGTCATTTTAATGTTCCTTCCTGTTATTTATTGTATTGCAAACATCCCAATATATATTTCGATATTTATATACACATTTGTGAAAACATTCACATTTTTATCTCAGCTCAGCAAAGTGGCCAGCTGTATAGTCTCAACACATGTCAATAATAAGAACGGCATTTCCTTTTTCAAAGTAAACACATACAGTTAACAACTGTCTTGACATCTATATTTACATAGAATTAAACGAAAAACAAGATTTTTCTTATGGAAATTATGATTTTATTCAAGAATAATAGAATTCTTTAATGAAAGCAGAAAAGGAACGAAAGAAGGCTGCTTTTAAAATTAGAAAAAAGATGAGGTCTTTAGACAAGAAAAAAAGTGAAGCACATTGTGCTCCACTTTTTTTGAATGAAAGGCTAACTGATTTTCTTTAGGTTCTGCTTTGGTGCATCATGCATTTTTTCATATTTGCTATACATGAACCATGCAATAACCGAGAAAATAACAGGACCGGCCACACTCCAAATGGTTGTTTGCATATCCCCTTCTATCGCTGGCTGGATGATACTAAAGAAATTTGCAAGTCCAACGGTTAGAACAACAACCCATGCCCAAAAATTTGCGGCTCCTTGCGTTTTAAATACGGTAAATGGCTTTTTGATTTCCACTTTTTTCTTAAAATACGGGAATGCCATTGCTATAAAGACATACGGTATGGTCATGGCCACGTTAGTCATCGATACGAGTATGTTAAAGAATGCGGCCATTGTGCTTCCACCGAAAGCGATTAGTGCGATCATGACACAAACAATAGCAGCTTGAACCCACATCGCATTAACAGGCAGCCCATTCTTTGTTTCACCGATTTTTCCAGGCCACAGTCTCTTAGGTGTTCCTTCAATCATCTGCTTTAAAGGTGAAAACATCAAGGTAAAGAACGCACCGGACAATGCCAGGAACATCGAAATTCCGATGAATCTTGCAACCCCTGCTCCTAAAGCTGCAGCTGTAGCATGGCTTGCTCCAAAAGCGGTACCTAGTGAGTAGCCTAAATTGGCCATAACGATATAACTTGCGTTTCCAAGGTTCACATTTGAAATACCCATTACAGCTGCCCAGTTTGTGAATATTCCAATTAACAGGATTCCTAATGAATACCCTATAGTGATGATGGCTGCAGATATAAGAATTCCTTTCGGAAACGTTTTTTCCGGATTTTCTGTTACATCCACCAAACCGCCTACTGCTTCAAGTCCGCCATAAGCGAACAGGGCATAGACAACAAATGCCAATGCAGCAATAATATCTCCTGCATATTGTGGATTTGGTGTTTGCATAAAGGAATGCAACCCTAAAATCGGCTGCGCCAAATGTCCATGGTTTCCAATCAGTACGGCGATTGCACCAACCCAAAGGAATACATTCAATAACAAGACGGCAGTACCACCTAAAGAGGTTACTTTCTTAATCTTATCCAGGCCCTTTGTTGAGGTATAGGTGACGATCAGAATCCATACAATTCCTAAAACTCCCAGAACCTGAGGTCCTTTAAGACCTAAAAAAGCCCAGCTTTGTGTTGTATCTTTCCCAAAGATGGCATTTGACACCGGAACCCACATACCGGACGCTACGTTAACCATCCAAGTGACATAAGAAAAATACCACATGAACGTTCCAATAAAGGCAAATTTAGGACCGATCGATTTTTCCATCCATGAGTAGATCCCACCCTTTTCCTCTTTAAAGGCGGCACCAAATTCAGCTACCATTAATGCAAAAGGAACAAAGAAGGCTATGGCTGAAATGATATACCAAGGAATAGCGGCATAACCCATTTTATAAAATGATCTTGGAATGTTGTTAAATCCATAAACAGAAGTAAAAATCATTAATACTAGGGATATTAAAGTCAATTTTTTGGTTGTGTTTGTGTTTGACACACATTTTCCCCCCTAATTATTGTTATCATATACCTTCAACAGGGAATGTTTACTCGGTAAATATTTCAATATCAGCAAGGCATAAAACAGAGTAGAATTGTGTTTTACAGAAGTGTTTGCCAAAACTGATAATATGGATTCCTCCTTTAATCATACTTGAAAACGTTTTCTCCCCTTGCTTCTTTATTATATAGGAATAATTCTATAGCAACTATAATCCACTGTTACAATCATATGAACAATTTAAATAAGTCGATAAAAAAACTCATGTACTTATGTACGGATCATTGCATTCATCTGGGAATTTTTACATGTGATAGACAGCACGGTTTTTGTCCACTTTAAGCATAAAGAACGGACTAGCTCTTAGAGATAGTCCTTTTAGTGGTTATTCTACATGTTCATATCGTTTTTAGGCAGTTTTTTTGATACTGAAGATTCTGTACCGGGTTTTACAAGTAAGAATTGCCCCATCATCCCATCATCTTCATGTTTTAATAAATGACAATGATACATAAGCGGGTGATTAGGATCGGCATAGTTTGCAAATTCCACTGCGAGTCTAACGGTTGCTCCATTTGGAATAAACACGGTATCTTTCCTTCCGCTTTCATATTCTGGCGGCTTTTCCCCGTTTATGTCCAATATTCGAAATGACGCATCGTGAATATGAAAGTTATGAGACGATCCAAAATTGTCAATTTCCCATATTTCTTTGGCCCCTGCCGGCACAACCTCATCAATTCGGTCCATATTCATCTTGTTGTCATTAATCTCGGCATCCATTGTCATTTTAAATTGACGAACTTTCGCATTCTTTGGAACCTCAATAGGCGGTACAGTAGAAAGCTGACTGGCTATTGGGGCTGACTTTGTTAATTTAGGAGCTGCTACCATTTTCAGCAAATCAAAATCTCCATTTCCAATCTCACCGCCACTGCTGTAGCTATGGAGAATGGTTTTCTCTCCCGGCTTAAATGAAACCACAATCTCTGCACGCTCTCCCGGACTTAACATGAAGCGTTTTAAGGTGATTGGCTTCTGCAAAAGACCGGAATCATTGGCTACAATTTTAAAAGACCTGCCATCCGTAAAACCAAAATTATAGGCTCTCGCATTGGAAGCATTAAGCAGTCGAAACCGCACTTGACTGGCTGTTACCTTTAGAAACGGGTCATATGTACCATTCACAAGGATATCATTCCCCATTGTACCGTAGGTGGTACCGTCTTTTTCGGATAACTGCCCATCTTTTGTAAACTTTTTATCTTGCACAATAAGCGGAATATCATCGACACCATAATCAGAAGGCAATTTTTTTGAATCCTGATCATCAATAATAAACATCCCTGCAAGTCCACGGTACACATGTTGTGCTGTTTTCCCCATCACGTGAGGATGGTACCAGAGTGTTGCAGATGGTTGGTTTATGGTCCAATATGGCGACCAGGTTTTTCCTGCCTCAATCATCTGATGCGGGCCCCCATCCATAACGGGCGGTAATTTCATTCCATGCCAATGTAAAGTTGAGGCCACGTCCAAATGGTTCACAACATCAAAGGCAACATGGTCACCGCGCGAAACCCTGATCGTTGGACCAAGATAGGAACCATTGAGTCCCCATGTTTTCGTCTGTTTCCCTGGCAAAAATTCCGTCGTTCCTGCTTGCATGGTCAGCTTAAAATGTTTTGTGCCATCCGAGCTAATCGTAGGCTGAAGAAGTTGCGGAATGCGTAAAGGATTTTTAAAATGTAACGTACCTACATTTGTTGCCTTATTATCACCACTACAACCAGCCAATCCAAAAACAAGTAACAAAAATAAGGGGATCATTAATTTATTATATGCCTTCAATGTTGACGTTTCCTTTCTATTCTAATCTCTTATTATTTCAATATATGAATTATCTATTATCCTATAAATCAATGATAAACTTGATAAAATAAAAATTCAATATAACAAACTTCCCTTGTATATAGGTGTTTAACGTGCACTAAAATTTTTGAGTATAAGGAAAACGGCATCCTGGAAAAGAAATTTGATGAATGCCGACAACGACTGACTAAAATCCATTTTAATCAAACGTTTGATTAAAACCCGAGCAAACCCTTTGAAAAAATGAACCTTTGATTGCTGTTTGGAATATTTTTTGTCGAGAAATTCGTGGAGGTTAATCGACCAAATTCCCCAATCCAACATAATTTTTATTACTCGACAAGTTATAATGATATCTGACAAAAAAAGAGTTTACCCAAACGTTTGATTAGATTTCATCTAAAGCATTGAACAATATGCGTTTTCCTCTTCAAATCAGTGAAAAGTTTGTCAAAAAGGCAAATTCATCTCACTTCCTTTAAATAAGAAGTCTTGTCCTTAATTTGAGTAACCAGCGATTGTAAAATAAGCGGAGATTTTCCTGTTAGATGCAGAATAGAGCTTTTTTCAGGGAATATAAGGGGATGTTTTCCGATTATGCATAGCAAAATGGCCCATTTTCACGTTTTTCGAGTCAATAGGCGGAATCTCTCCGCCTATTCAAGCCATTTTCGGTGCAATTTACTAAATAAGAGAAATTTATCCTTCTATTTATCCGATTGGGTGCTTAACCTGATCCTCCAATCGATAAGATCCCAGATGTATCGGCACTTAAAATAGACGCAAGAATAGATTCCTGCGCCTTTTTGATTTACCAGCTACCACAATGAATTGGCATCTACCTTTTCCTCGCAGCGATTACATTCGACTACACCATTCATGCCTTCACCTGCTGCTTCAAATGTCTCATTACAATTCCTGCATCTTAAATCCACATAATCAATATACTTTTGCAATAAAAAGCGCGATACCCCGCCTTTATTCCCGCAATAATGACAGACTAACAAGATTTTCCCTGTTGGTGTTGTCTCCGCCTTCCTTCTGCTCCGACAGGCTGGGCATTGATCCCATGAGGCAATGTATTTTCCTAAGGTAAGAGAAGGCCGGGAGCTCTTGAACTTTTGCTGCCCTTCACCTTGTAGGGATTTCGTTGCTGTTCCCCAGTTAAGATAACTCGTTAATAGCTTTACCACTCGTTTTGATACAAGCCTAGATTTAATAAATGGGCCCTCAGGAGAATATTCCATATTGCTATTTTTCATAACGGGAGTTCCCACCCATAGTATTTCGCCATCAATAATGATAAAAGGCATGACGAGATCATTTTGGATGATATCAAATGACTTTAAGGGTATGTCCTCTTTCCTTCGTGTGATAAATGTGACCCTACTTTCTTTTTCTTGTAACGCATGCCAAATAGTTTGGTCTATTTTTGCAGGAAAAGGTGCTGAAATGATCATCTGCTTTGCATTCGCTATATCCTTAAGCAATTGAATATTGTCCCGTTCATCAAACCATTTCAGGTTCTCGTTGTAGGTTTCTTTTAAAACGGAAGGAAGCTCATGGCGAGTATACGTCTTATTATGGTTATATAAATGGTCGGTTAGCGCCCGGGCCGCTTTTGATGTTGAAACCCTTGGTTCCAGGTATTGGCGGTCCACTATGTTTATCAGCTTTCCTTTGGCACGTGTTACAGCCACGTTGATCAAACGGTCACTCTTCTCATCGGTCAACAAAATCCCGGCACATGGCTGCGGATAGCTGTCCGTAAAGTCAAATACCATCATATCTCTTTCAGAGCCCTGGAATTTGTGTACGGTGGCCGCGATGATCTTCGTATCACCCGTTGTATTCTCAGGAATCAAATCTTGTATCAGAGCGGCAAGCAATCTAGCTTGCGCTTTATAGGGGGCAATGAACCCGATCGAGTTGATTCCATTTGCTTTTCCAGAAAGGATCAATTGCATGGAAATGAAGGCGGACATTAGGTTGAAACGAGAATTAGATTCCGAATCTTTCAAGCAGTAGGCTCCCATTTTGGAAAGGTCCACTAACGTGGCTGCTTCTTTTGGGAACGGCTGCTGATTGGCAACTAGCTGCCTTTTCTTCTGTACGGAGTCATGGTCATATACGTTATTTTTATAGATAAAGCTGTTGGTAAAACTTGAAATCTCCGGATGCATTCTTCGCTGTTCTTTCAGTATAAAAAGGTTCGGATGCTCTTCCCCTCGTTCCACTGCCTCCACGATTTTTGCACCATGGAAAATGTCCCGCTTTAGCCACATCTCTATTAATTTTGATTCCGCCATCGCAATAGGAGGCAATTGCTTGAAGTCTCCGCAAACCACGATTCTTTTTCCTAATGAAGAGGCGAAGGCTACCTGCGGGATGTAAGCCATACTCACCTCATCGACAACGACTAAATCATAATCCTGTTCATAAATAAGCGGGTCCATCGCTGCTTTCGAAAGAGTTACCCCAAAAACAGCAGCCTCCTGCACATATTGCGATTCTTCATGCGCAATCTTCGACCGTAAAGCTTTAAGTTCGTTTGCAACTTCCGCTAGTTTCCTCGGGTTCGTTTTGGTTTGCAGCAGCCTTACTTTCTCTGATTCTAACTTGCTAATCTTTGTTTGCGTTTCCGGGTTTTTCATTTCCACAAGCTTAGCACAAAGAAGGTCCTCCTGTTCCTTTACCTTAAGATCTGCGCTAAAACCATACCGTAAAATTTCGCCAGACTTCCACATTTGTTTCTTTTGAATAAACTCGGCTATTTCTAAAAGCAGCACGTCGACGGCTGCATTACTGTGCGCCATGACGAGGATTTTTTTCCCCCATAAATACTGCTGGGCAATCATCCTTGCGAGGGTATAGGTCTTTCCGGTCCCTGGAGGTCCCCAAATATAGGTAGTGGGATTATATTTTGCTCTTAATGTCACCTCATGGACGGGTTTCTTTACCTTTTCCTTTGGATGCTTTGCGGGTGATTTCCCCGAGAGCAGGCGCTTCACCCGATTTTGTTTATTGGCATTTCCTTTGATGGAATCGAATCTTTTGGATAAAGCTTCAAGGAGCTCCCATGGTTCACTGAAAAGAAACGCTTCCTGGATCTCATTACCGAAATAGGTATCCAGTTCTAAGATAACATCAAAACCTTCTACTGATACGATACGACCAGAATAAGATTGATTTCTAAATTCTACTCGGATAGGAGTACTTTCAGGGAGGTATGCATCGGACGCAAGCATAAACCAGTAGGTTGCTCCCTTTTCGTGCTTGTGAAGACACTTCCCATCCGTAATCATAAACCTCGTCCCACCCTGTGTTTTTAAGTGGTTCACTTCTATCGCTAAGGCCCTTTTCCACTGTTCGATTACTTCTTGAATGCTGGCCATTGTATCTCTTGATTCCCCTTTAATAAAATCCGATCTGAAAAATAATAGTATACTTCAAATTTAGTAAAAAGAGCGTTAGTAATTTTTCCAAAAATAAAAAGACATAGAAAGACTATGTCTCAAAGCACACTTTTGATCGAATCCTAAAACCTATTAATCATTGGAGAATCCTGAAAAACCAATCGATTTAGCTAAAGGTTCATCCCAGGTTTTCTTTAGTTGTTTTTGCTGCGTTGCCTTTAAGTCCGCACATATACCGGCAATATCAACTTTTTGGTCGTAATGCCACTCAAGGGCAATCGACGTGTAAAGTTCGTTCAGTTGGGCATAAGAAAATCCAGTTGTGGCCGACACCACTTCATCGATTTCCTCTTCAGATAAAATAAGATTCATTTTCTTATAGAGTAAATATTGATGGCGAAGCTCCTTCGTAGGATTTTTAATCTCATAGGCCCGATCAAAACGCCCAGAGCGGTTCATCAAGGCTGGGTCAATTTTTTCCGGATAATTAGTCGTTCCGATTAAGAAAATTCCTTCTCTGGAGGTTGCCCCGTCTAAAATATTTAAAAACACCGATCGCACTTCAGCTGGCATCGAGTCAATATCTTCAATAACCAGGACCATTGGGGCTAGTTTTAAGACCGATTGAAATACCTCTTTAATGGTATAGCTTGATGTAAATTCAGTAATTTGCCAATAGGCAACAGGCGCGTTGATACTGCTGGCAATGGATTTCACCAGTGTTGTTTTTCCATTTCCCGGCTTTCCATAAAAGAGTACTCCCCTTTTATATGGAATATCATATTTTTTGAAAAACTCTCCACTTCCGGAGAAAAACTGATCAATGGATCGGTAAATTTCCTTCTTTAGGGAATCATCTAAAAATACATCGTCCCTGCTGACTAAACTGTTAATATTGGCAATTTCTGTTTCAACACCATCATCCGTATCCGTAAAAATCGTCACATAGTTTTTAATATAGTCTCGTTTTCTTTTTAGAACATACTGGAGGAAAGAAACCAAACATGCGTCATTTTTGGCAAAAATGAAATCCCGATCTCTTTCGCCATCGCTTTGGAAAATTTCAACACGTGAAAGTGCTACTCCATAATTGGGATAATAAAAAAGACCATTCATCATTCTTGGTTTTATAATGAGCTCCATCGTTTTATTCGTATGGGAAGACGAGATCGTTTTTGTTTCACCTTCTTTATAAATATGGCTAAGAAGCTGTACCTCCGGAGATTTCACTTTCAAGTCTTCCTCAAGGATATCCCAAATTTCATTGGAGGTATCTTCATCAGAATACATTTGAAAATCAGTATCAAGCTCATCATGAAGCTTCTTTTGTATTAAAGAGATTACCTTATTATAGTCATAATAATAGGGCAATATCTGTCTCTCTATTTTATCTATCTCAAAGATATATTTTTTCATAGATTCTCCTATTCAATAAATGATGTCCATTCCATTACATTCGACAATAAGAAATTTAAACCCTTCAAACAATTTAATCAATGAAAAATAAAGAGAGTAATAGGTAAATTACAAACCCATGCGCTCTCTTTATCATTATAAGAAGACTTCTATTAAATGGATGTGAGGTTTCAACGTCACATCTATTTTTATAGTTAACTTTTTTAAAAAATACGAACCCTTGCGATTAATCAGAAAGATCCTAGTCCACTATTTCCTTCACTCTGCCTACAATCCCATCCTCCAGCATAACCTTAATACCATGGGGGTGTGTGGCAGAATTGGTTAGTAATTTGGAAACGACACCTTCTGTTAACTTTCCAGAACGTTGGTCTTGCTTTTGGACCACTCTTACTTTTATTCCTGGTTTTATATTTTGCCTTACAGTACCTGACATATTTTTTTACCTCCTTTGATTTAAATAAGATTAACATATTTCTTAGATAAGCCAAGGATTGCATAAATAAAATTTGGCTTTTTAGGTATATTGGACAGATATTAAGTGTCATTAGTAGATATAGGAAATGTAGATTTCTACTGTTCTAAACATCTTAACAGGTTTAAAATTGATAAGAATCCTTACAGGGATACTATTCCCCATTACACTATATATAGCGTGGTGACGCCACTTTATTAGGAGGACTTTCATGTACGTTCATCGTGATTTCCCCGATTTTTCCTGGTCCAACTCGAGACATAAAACATTTCTTGAGTGTGGAAGAAAATATTATCATCAATACTATGAATCACATAATGGCTGGTTATTTGAATCTCCGGAGGAAATTAAAGCAACTTACCGCCTTAAAAACATCAAAAATATTCCCATCCTTTTGGGAGATGAAATCCACAAAGCTATCGACCGGCAGCTCAAAAATTTTCTGAATGGAAAAATGCTTTTTACCGAAGCCGAGATGATGGCGATCGTAACCAAAAATCTGAATAAGGCTTATCTAGATTCTACCAAGTATCGTCAGTCATGGTTCCATAAGCCAAAGAGATACCAAATGCTCCATGAAATCTATTATGGGGGTGGGCTTAGCCAGGAGGAAATTGTTGCTGCAAAGGCGAAGCTGGAAATGTGCGTGAACCACTTTTTCACAAGCAAGACCTACCAGGACATTCTGACAAAGCTCGAAATGCACGTATTACATTCAGAGGATTTTCAAACATTTGAAGTCAATGGAGTGGATGTTTTCGTTGTGCTGGATTTTGTTTACAAGGATGTAAGTCAGGAGAAATGGATTGTCGTCGACTGGAAGACCGGCAAAGAGTCTGAGGATGACCGTAAACAGCTGGCCTTTTATGCGCTCTTTCTGTCACAGATGCACAACATCCCGATTGAGGACATCATTCTTCGCAATGAATATTTGTTGTCCGGCAAAAGCCAGGAATATAGATTAACAGAGTTTGAACTCGATTCTGCTCAAGCATTAATGAATGACAGCATCTATCATATGCTGAAATATCTTGAAGATCCTGTGAAAAATAAGCCGCTCGCTATCGAATATTTTGAAAAGACAGAATCAAAAAGATGCCAGAGCTGCAATTTTAAAGAAAAATGTTTGGTCTTGTAAGAAATCCGGGCATCTAGCAAGCTTCTAAGTGACCAATACCTCTTCTTAAACTCGCTAAACAACAAAAACGGCCTTCATTTTTTGAAGACCGTCTTATTTTTTTCTTTCGAATTTTATCTAATTGGAAAACGTTTGATCAGGTTCCAAACCAAAGGGCTTGTCCGCTCTGGTAATGCTTGAATCGGGAAAAACTGAGCATCAATCGTTTCCTTTCCATCAATTTTGATGGAATGATTTTTGATATCCTTTGAAATATAAACGATGGATACGGGATAGAATTCATCACCATTTGCTAGTTTTCTAAAATACTGCTTGCCTGAATAAACATCGACTAACTGAAGCTGGCCGATCTCCACTCCTGTTTCTTCAAATACTTCTCTTCTTGCTGCTTCCTCTGCAGACTCTTCTAACTCTAAAAGCCCGCCTGGCAGAGCCCAAACTCCTTCCGGACGCTTTTGTAAAAGAATCTCTTCCTTTTCATTTATGACACCAACCACTGCGCCCACCAAAATGAGCGGTTGGGTTCCAATTACCTTTCGCAATTCCTCAATATAGCCCATTGCCAATCCTCCAAAAAGTTCCCCATTTTCCTCCATTATATATGAATACGCCGGATGGGAATAACCCTTTACATCTACCTGCCCTTAAGAGTTGGATAATTCCTTTATCTTACCAATCCAATCCTTGAAGCTTCCAAATTCACTTGAATCAAATCCGAAATGTGCTTTTATTTGGCTGACAGATTCGCTCTCTTGATGATGAAACACGCCATCTGCGTAAATAAGCTGAAAAATTTCAGCTAAGACGATATTTTTAGTTCGTTCGGTTTTGAATATCTCAAGAATATCCTCCATCATGAGGCCTTTTAATTGATAATCCTCAAGATCCATTTCCTTTTTAAACTTATTAATAATTGTTTCTTCAAATATAGAACGATTCCCATCAATCGCAGCCATCAGGTTTGCCAGTTCAAGGAAAGCTTCTTTCTCTTCTTGGTGAAGTTCTGCTAAGAACAAAACACACATCTCCTTATTTCCTTTGTATTATATATACGGATAAGCACACAATTAGTTTCATCCAAATCCACCAGTTGGACTTTTACCCAATAAAAAAATGTCCACGTTACGTGAACATTTTTTGGTGACAGGCACCGTTTGTTATAAAAGGGATTCGGCACCGTCAATATAGATTTCACTTCCCGTGATATGGCTGGATTGTTTGGAGGCAAGGAATAGGACCAGGTCGGCGACTTGTTCGGGTTTTCCTGATCTGTGTTCCAAGGGCTGATTTCCTTCCGGGTATTCAATGGGAATTTGCACCTTCTTCAATTCCTCTTCCTGCCAAGTGTTTTCACCGATATTGGTTTCAATGGCACCCGGGCAGATAATATTGACTCGAATCTGATACTTGGCAAGCTCGAGGGCTGCCATTTTTCCAAAGCCCATCTGACCGATTTTGGATGTACTATAGGCTGAAAATCCAATGTTTTTATAGATTCTGTTTCCATTTATGGAACTGGTAATGATGATACTGCCGCCTTTTTTCTTCAAATGGGGGATTGCATATTTAACCGTTAAAAAGGTACCCGTTAAGTTATTGGAAATCGTAAGGTCCCATTCCTTTGGTTCCATGTCTTCAATGGATGTCATGACCCCATTAATGCCGGCGTTTGCGAAGACGACATCCAATCTTCCCCACTGGTCAATGGTTCTTTTATAGCAGTTTTCTATTTCCTCAGGGTGAGAAATGTTAGCTTCCAAGACAAGTGCTTCACTGCCCATTGCTTCAATTTGGTTTTTAACCTCTTCCACGTTTTCTTTATGCAAATCGACTAACGCAATCTTTCCCCCATTTTGTGCAAGCTTTATCGCAGCTGCCTTACCGATCCCCGAGCCAGCCCCAGTCACGAAAGCAACCTGATTTTGAAGTTGTTTCTCCACGTAATAAAATCCTCCTTTAAAGATGATGAATATTACTATATCCATCATGGAGATTTTAAAACGTTAAATTTTCCCACCTGCTACTTCCCTATTTGCGGATTGGAAATAGAACCCATAAACAAGATGGCTCCCGTTTTATTATCTGTTATGGCAATGAAAAACGGACGGTTGACTTCCATATGGAATCGGTCGCCTGCGGGTGCTGCGGTTTTTGAAATCATGACCGAGGTGGCGGCAGCCGCTTCCGTCCCTTTCTCATTCACATCTACATAGGTTTTTTGTTTGATTTGACTAATCCAAACCGGTTCGCTCTCTTTAATCATTTTTGTGAAATGGGCCCTATGGTCAAATGCAGTTGTCATCCCGAGCTTTTTTAATGTATTACTCCATTCTGCTTCGTATTCCAACCGAAATTTTGGCATCAGGAGGGTTCCTTCTTTTTCTTGGAATTCTGTATTCCATCTCTTCCAATTATCAATTGTAAGCATCTTGTTAAATTCTTCTAAACTGGAGTTTTCTTTGGGGAGAAATATGGTCATTTTCACTTTTCCATCGGTGTAAGGGAGATTCACTGCCTGAAAGTCCTTATTTTCCATATAATCCATTTTTTCATTAAGGGTCATTAGCAGCATATCTTTTGAGGTTCCATCTGCCAAGTGAAAGGTTCCGTTCACGGTAAGGTCTTTATTAAATTCGTGCATCCAATTCCCTTTAAAATAAATCGCGTTAAGGAGGATCGCCACTACATCGGGATTTAGATTGTCTTCAATCATTTTGTTGATTTTTCCGTTTGTCTTATTTTTCACCCAGTCATTAATGGTAGTAGGAGTTCGAGGATTTTTTAGGTCGATTTCTTGTATTTTGGCGTTATAAAACTTGCGGTTATTTTGTGCAAATTCATCCTGAAAGTGGAATTGATTGTTTAGCCAAATAGAGTTTGCGACATTCAATTGACCATGCTTTGAGTCGCTTTGAAGCATCGACATCAAGGATGCATTAGCTTTATTGAGCTGGTTTACGTCAATTCCCTCCTTGTTGAGAACCTTGTCCATCTCCCCTTTCGTCACCCCATCCGCTCCGTTATAGACCATGGACAGCGCCATCAATAAACTCGTAGGAGAAATGAATATGTTGCCATCTTTATTGGCCACGGCATTTGTCAGCAAATTGAATCCCAATTGATTGTTGGAGGAAATAATTTTTTTATAATCATCCTTGTTAAAATGAACCTTGCTTAAGGTTCCCGCATTTTCTTGGTTATTACCTGTTCCGCAGCCAGCCGCCAATCCCAAAAAACTCACAACTATCAATGGAACGATTAATTTTTTCAACTGCACCACCGTCCTTTACTTTATTAGACTTTGAAAATTAATAAATGTTTCAACGGGAAATGGCCTGTTAACTTTCGTTTTAGGGAGAAATAGAGTATGAATTTGACTATAAGGACACTTTGGCTAGAAAAAAACGGAGAACTGTCCTTGGGGCCGGGGCACAAGGACAGTTCAACCTGAAAAATAGGGGGATGTGTCCTTAAAGGAGTTCCTCGAGGACAGTTCGATCCTAAAAATAAGAGGAATTGTCCTTGAAGTCGTTCCTTGAAGACACTTCGATCCGAAATATACGGGGATGTGTCCTTGAAGAGGTTCCTCGAGGACACTTCGATCCGAAATATACGGGGATGTGTCCTTGAAGAGGTTCCTCGAGGACACTTCGATCCGAAAAATTCGAGGAAGTGTCCTTGAAGCCGTTCCATGAGGATAGTTTGACTCAAAAAAGAAGTCGAACTGTCCTTGAAATAATCCAAAAGACAGTTCAACCCCAAAAAAGATTCGTAATTTAATAGATTAATAAGGTGATCTTGCACCAAGATATCTAGATTTCCAATAAGTCGCAGTTAGATCAGAGATGACAACACCTTGTGATGCAGCACTGATGAATTTATTGTTACCTAAGTAGATTCCAACATGAGATGGACCGATTTTGTAGGTTTGGAAAAAGACCAGATCCCCAATACTTGGTGATTGAACGGGTGTTCCGTCCCCCCATTGTGTCTCAGTTGTTCGAGGCAATGAAAGCCCAACATTATGAAATACGTATTGGGTAAAACCACTGCAATCAAATCCTGCTGGAGTGCTTCCTCCCCAGCGGTATGGTGTACCTATGTATTTCTCAGCCTCTTGAATGACATCTTGTACAGTGGAGGCAGATGTTTTTACTTCTTTTTGAGGCGCAACTGATTCAGCCTTCACAACCGACTTTTGAACAGCTGCCGGTTTTTCGACTGAATTTGATTGTTTGGTTACGGTCGAATGCGTCGTTACAGCTGGTTTTTCAGTTGATGCTACAGGTGCTTTTTCGGCAGTTGAAAAAACACTCGCCACAAATTTTTTCGCAGCTTTTGAGTCCGGCTTTGCCGCTGTATGATTTTCGGTCTTTCTATATGAAACTTTAGACACTTTATATTCCCCTGCACCCTTTACCTTTAGGGTTTGTCCAACACGAATCAAGTCATTAGGCAGATGGTTTATAAGTTTAAGCTGGGTAATCGACAAATTAAAACGTGCCGCTATCTCAGAAAGCGTATCACCCTTTTGGACAACATACGTGCTAGGTGTGGTAGAAACCGAAGCTAGTGTGCCCGCGTTCGTTTCTGGTAATTTTAATTGCTGTCCGATCCGAATTAAATCAGATGATAAACCATTCAAGGCTTTAAGATCACTTACAGTTGTGCCATATGATTTGGCTAGTGCCCACAGACTGTCTCCCGCTTTTACTGTATAGGTAAGTGAAAGCTTTTGATTGACATAGATTCTATCACTCGAAAGGTGGTTCCAATCTTTTATGTTATGAACGGAAACATTGTTTAAATGGGAAATTTTCCAAAGGCTGTCCCCGGGGTGGACCGTATATGTATTTTCTTGTGCACTTGCCGTGGCTCCAAAAGCAGTCAGTACAAGCCCGGCAGTTGCAGCTGCTGTTACTAGATTTTTATTCAATTGTCGCACTTCCTTAAATATCATTATTCAATACTTAGATATCATAATGAAATTTAATAGGAATCACATCCACATAAAATGGATATTTAGTAAATTAATATAATAAATGGAAATGTAAATGCTTTCTGTTACAAACACTAGAAACAGCCCCAATTATTGTTATACAAAGGGTTTAATCCCCCATTTCAAAGGATTGTTACCCCATCGAAGTAACATATTTGTAATCTTTTTTTAATCTTAGAGAATATTCTTTCATGAATACTATTTTCCTAGCAAAAAAGAACTAGCATTAAAAAATCAGGGTCGCTTGGGGCACCCTGATTGGCAGGAAATTAATGATCACGGTTCACAATATAATTCAATAAATGCTTCAGAAAAGAGGTATTGCGCGGAACATCATTTAAGGCTTCCGAGGCAAGACAATAATGGTCCCACATCGTTTTTCTGGCCCCTTCAGAACCCAGGATGGATACAAAGGTTGAATGGTTGTTTTCCGCATCTTTTCCTATGGGTTTGCCGAGAACGTTCAGATCCCCTTCCACATCCAGCAGATCATCCTGAATCTGAAACGCAATGCCGGCATGATGGGCGAATTTTTTCAAAGCCGCCATTTCAGGTTCCTTTGCCTGCGCTAGAATGGCCGGCATAATCAGGGAAGCTTCGAATGCAATCCCCGTTTTATAAAAACTCATCCTGTTCAATTGTTCCAGTGTCAATGGTTTACCTTTGGAACTCAGGTCCATCGCCTGCCCCTTACACATATCCTCTATTGTTCTAGCCGAATATTGAATCAAATTAAGCACGGTTTTTGAATGGAACTGGTCAAGTGAGGCTTGTTCCTCCATTGCCTTTTGCGTCAGAAAAAGACCGGTTAATTCCGCGATTGCCATGTTGTATACCTCATGCAGAGTGGGCCGGCCCCTGCGGATGGACGCATTATCCTGTGATGGCAGATCATCGAAGATTAATGATGCCGTATGCAGATATTCCAATGATTTTAAAAGCGGCAGGATGGCTGAGCTTTTTAATCCGTATTCGTTAACACCCATGACCCATGTCATAATCGGCCTTAATCTTTTTCCATCGCCTTTGAGACTGTAATTTGCCGCATCAATAATGGGGTCTCCTAGCAAAGAATCGTTGTCGTTTTTAGAAATAGGCAAGCTTTGGTTGATCTCCTCACGTACGGTTTCAATCGTATCTAAAAAGTCTTCCTGCTCCGTGCGTTCATTTTTCAAAATGGTCAACATATGATCACGAAGCAGTTTATCAAAGAAATCAACATCATCCGCCTTTTGAACCATAAGCTGAATTAAACGATTGAACCTCGGAATGCCATAGGCAAAACGCTCCATCACTTCGTTGTATTTTTCGGAACCGATTCGTTCTTTAAATCGTTTTAATCCGTTTATCGCACGATCCAAAATCACCTCACAGGTCTTGGGATCCGAGTGGTACACGTTATGGATCAAATTGCTGATGACCGCCCAGTATAGTTCAAAGGGGTTGAGAAGATCGGGACGTTTATCATGATATTTCCAATAGTAGGTATAGGGTGTGACCGCACCGTCTTTCATATCATCAAACATATCTGCAAAATCATCTGCCAGCTGGTTGTAAATGCCATAGAAGAAGGTTCGGTTATCAAAATCCTCGTCTTGAGGGGCACTGAGGACGGAACGGACAATTAATCGGGAAGAAGAGGATTTTAAAATGATTGGAATATAAATTTCCTCATTGGTGTAGTTGGCATTGGACAGAACCTTTACACGGTCTACTTCCTGTGAATGAAAGAACACATAGGATTGCTCGAAGAAGGACTGCAATCGATTAGGCTGCTGATGTGCCTTAATGTACTCAAAGGCCCCTCGGAGTTCGGAATGAATATAGCGAATCAGATTTTTGGTTTTTCCAGTCCACTCTCCCATTGCCGGAACAACGCCGGTGGTAAGGGTGGTCCGAATTAGATTAGAATACTGCTTCTTCTCTTGTGCAGTTAGGACATCTGTATCCAGCAGGTCGTCAATGAAGGGATAGGTCAGACCATAGGAATAGCCCAGTCGTATTGCTTGGTCCAGTTTCTGAGACCGTTCTTCTGGAGATAGGTCATCGCTCATCTCTTCCAACTCGTGCATTAAAACCCCAGCAATGATTTTAATCAGTTTTCGCTGGGCTTGCACAGCATCCATCCCCTCTGGAATATTAGTAGAAACCGTCTTAAGTTTGTTAACGAGCCAGATCATGGTGGATTCGATGGCCTCTTCCTGAGCTTTTCGATACAACCCAGCCATGCTAAATGTCACCGTGTTGTCTCCACGGTTTGTTTTCAGGTGATGTTTCAAGTCATCCACGACACGCCGAATCCTCTTCTGCGTCTCAGCCGAGTCCAGGGCTTTACCCAAATCCCGCATGTAAATATAAGAGATGCTTCGTTCCAGGTATTGATCCAGCTTACCTGTATAATCCAGCCATTGGATATAATGGTGATACCCATTCGGTTTAGGCTTTCTACGTGAAAACAAGGATAGTAATGGATAACGATGAATATGGTTGATTTTCCAGGATTGTATATCTTTTGTAAGGGTAGAGACATAGGTTTTTTGTGAGACCAGACTTTTAAGTGTTTCAAAATATTCGGCAGCCTTCTGCTCAGCAAGCCGATAACATGAATCGGCATTTATTAATAACTCCTTATTCATACGGTCATTACCTCTGCTTCATGTATTACCTATATTTTAAATCAAGATGATGAATGAAAGCATTTTTCTTTTAAACTATTAAAATATAGTACATTGAGGACAGCTTTATTACCTGAAAGCTGAATTACCTTTTAAAAAAAGAACCGTTAGTGCTCTTTTTTTCTCTTCAAGGGCAACGCAGCCGCTCTTCTTTTCCCGCGGCAGCATTTTTTTCTGCTTCTTGCACAATGCAACGACTTTGCTTTGACCGTCATAGCTCTTTTTTTCTCTTCAAGGGCAATGCAGCCGCTCTGCTTTGACCGCGGCAGCTCTTTTTTCTGCTCCATGGGTAATGCAACGCCTTTGCTTTTACCGTCTAGGCTCTTTTCTTCTCTTTAAGGGCAATCCAGCTGTTCTGCTTTTCCCGCGACACCACTTTTTTCCGCCATAAGGGCAATGCCCCCCCCTTCTTTGACCGTCCAAGCTCATTTTTCCTCTTCTCGGGCAATGCAGCTATAAAATCTAGTTCCCGGTCCCCTCAGAAACGAGCTTTTTCAAAAAAAACGACGGCCTCCGATTAGGAAGGCCGCCGCTATCACTCTATTTTATTGTACCTGCAGGCTTACATCGTCCACAAAGAAACTAGTTGGATTGCTGACGTCATTCGTGCCTTTGAAAGCAATTTGAATCGTCTGGCCTTTGTAATTTAAGAGGCTGTAGCTGTGCCATCGTTCACTGTTAACAAGGTGGATAGGGCAGAACCGCTTGTATTGCGAACCTGCGCGTATAGATAATCATAAGCATGAGTTGTTTCTGTTGTGGAAACATAGGTCCAGAATGTAAGGGTAGCACTCGTTGCGGTAGTCGGAATGGTAACAGTTTGATAGATTGTATCCGTACTACTATTATAGCCATTTAGATAAGCAGAGTAGCTGCCAGTATGCGGACGGGTTGTATCCACCAGCTGATAGTTGCCTGTGCTTGTTTCTGTCCAAGGCGATTGGCCGCTTTCAAAACCGCCATTTGTAATCAGCTGGGTGACCGTCCCGCCGCCGCCACCGCCGCCTGAACCTCCGGAAGACCCGTTAATGTCGCGAATCAAGTTATACGCATCAGGCGTACCAATACCGGAAGCCATATCGTAGCCGGCCGTTGCAGGATAATACAGGTTGGTTCCAGATGTAACATCATGGTATGCAGGATAAGTTTGTGTCGTATTAAAGGATTTATACAGAGTTGGGTTCGCCTGGCCTAAATTGCCCTTGCCATTTGCTGCGGCATATTGGTTATTAAGCGCAGCGATTCCTGCCCATAAAGGTGCGGCAGCTGATGTTCCGCCGACGACGGTCCATGTTCCTTGACTATAGATGGAGTAACCGGTGCTTGGGTCCGCATCTGCGGAAACATCCGGAACTTGACGTTTGCCATTTGAATAACTATTTTGTACGCCAGTACCTGACTGGAAGGATGGCATCGCATATACTTTGGACAAGCCGCCGCCTCCGCCGGTCTTATTCGTGTTATTGCTCCAGATCGATTCTGAGCTGTAAGAAGAGCCGCTAAGATTCAAGTGGGTACCGCCTACACCGGTAACATATGGATCATTAGCCGGACTGTCGACTTCTAAGGTAGTGCCGCCCGAATCATAGGCCCCATTATCACCAGCAGCGGCAAAAATACTTTGTCCCTGTGTGGCATATTGCTGGAAAATCGTATGGAGGCTATTCATGGTCGCACTTGATTCATGCTGCTCGCCTATTCCCCAGCTGACTGAAATCGATTTTGCTATATTATCAGAGGCAATTTTTTGATACGTGTCAATTAAACCCTGATCCGTATTCGGTCCTTCATAGACCCTCACTTGGGCTTTTGGAGCGATTGCATTGATCACCTCAATATCCAGTTCTACTTCGACTTCCCCTTGACCGGCAGCCCCATTGTAGCCGTCGACATATACATTGGTCGGTGCAGGGCTTCCAAGACCATAGTAGTTACTATAATTGGTTGTGTTGGTAGACTTATATCCGTCAAGCTCCATGACGGCTACTGTTTGACCGCTGCCTGTATAGCCGGCACTTGCCAATGGACTGACATCGTATGCCCCTTTCAATTCAGCTGGTGTATATCCTCCAGCCGGGCCGCTGCCGACGTTCGGTACAACAGCTGCAGGCTTTGAATTAACATGTGTTGTTGGTTTTCTAATTTTTGGATGGGTATAGTGGGCTTCGTTATTCATCCCTTCCACGTCTGTGATAACTCCTGAAAACTCAGCAGGAATCACCGGTGCCTGGGCATTGGAATAATAGGTTTGCCCTTGGGAATTTTGATAGTTATTAATTGTTACACCAAATGCATCTTCCACATGTCCGGTTGTCCCACTGACGGTAATAAACGCATTATTGGACGATACATTTTGGATTTTAAAGCCTTTACTAGTTAAATAGCTTTTTACATTGGCAACCGTCTCATCAGTTGGCCCATATTGACTTTTGAATTCTTCGGGTGTTATGTAATGCTTGTAATTGGAGGAGGAAGGGTCGTTCAGACTGGCAATAAAATTGTCCAGTTTATCACTGTTTCTTAATTGCAAGGCAATCGTTAAAGAAGATTTTGTGCTGCGGTTCGTGTGACCAAGGAGCTTACCATGCTTGACGGCCATTGGTGTTGCTTCATTAAGCTGAACGCGGTTGGTTGTTGCTGCATAGCTTGATCCTCCAGCCATGTACAACGTCAAACTTAACAATGATGCAACAGTTGGTACTAATAATTTTTTTCTTTTCTTCATCCTTTCACCTCTCCATTTTCCTAAACAAACAAATCACCCTTCCAATCCTAGGAAGCAAGTCCCGTTTTAAGGCGGTCTGATTTATTTATTTGGAATAAATTATCATTACATAAATAATTTTACTTATAATGGAAAAAACCGTATATATGTCTTTTTTCGTATTTTAAATTAGAATTTGATGAGAAAAAATCAAATCATCCACCAGCTTACCAAATGGGGAAATAAGGAATGATTTCTTTTTAAAACAAATGATTAAATAGAAACCCTCCTGTGATACTATTATATTAGTATCATTTATGGGGTTAACCACATGGAAATAGCCGTGGAGGATACACCCATATATATTCACCGGGATTTACCTAATAGTTCATTAGAAAAGCAGAGGGTGATTAGAATGGGGAAGTATAAAATACTGTCAATTTTAGAAAGAGAATTAGTAGTTGCCCTTGGCTGTACGGAACCGGTAGCCATTGCGTTAGCAGCTGCGACGGCGAAAAGCTATGCAATGGGCCGGATTGAAAAAATTCAGGTTAATGCGAGCGGAAATATTATTAAAAATGCTAAATCAGTCGGAATACCGGGAATGTCAGCTAAAGGGCTCGATTTTGCCGCTGCTCTTGGAGCTGTTTCGGGAGACCCGAATAAGCAGCTTGAACTTCTCGATGGGCTTACGGGTGATGATGAACAACTGGCACTCAAGCTGATTGAGGCAGGGAAAGTAACAACTGGTCAAGCCGATACACCGAAAAGACTTTATATTGAAGTAATTTTACAAACCGATCAGCAAACTTCGAGAGTGGTTATTTCCGATAATCATAGCAATATCACCATAATAGAGGTGGATGGAAAAACGGTGTACCTTGGCGGCTGTGAAAATATTGGCATTCAAACAGATGAAGATGAATTAGAAGAACTCACCATCGATGAAATATATGATTGGCTTCTCACCGCAAACCTTAACGACCTGGAGCTTATAAAAAAGAGTATTGAATTAAATCGTAATATTGGAGTCGAAGGACTCTCCGGCGTTTATGGGCTAAATGTTGGTAGAACGATTAAAGAAAATGTAAAAAAAGGATTTCTTTCTGATGATTTGGCCACAGCTGCTATGTCACTAGCCGCTGCTGGTTCCGATGCCAGAATGGCAGGTTCAATCATGCCGGTTATGGCAAATACGGGAAGTGGAAATCAAGGAATTGCTGTAACCTTACCTGTTGTGGCCGTGGCTGAGAAGCTGCAGGTTTCGGAGAAAAAAATGATTCTTGCAGTGGCCCTAAGCCATCTTATTACGATTCATATCAAATCCAAATTTGGCCGTTTGTCCGCCTTATGCGGCGTAACTGCTGCCGGTATGGGGGCAAGCGCCGCGATTGTATATCTGCTTGATGGCAGCCTTCAACAAATAAAAGCAGCAATTCAAAATACGATTGGCAATGTGTCAGGAATGATCTGCGACGGGGCCAAGGCCGGATGCGCCATGAAAGTTTCCACGTGTTCCAATGTCGCGGTTCAATCAGCCTTGCTGGCATTGAACCATCAAGAAATCCAATCGACAGACGGCTTTATTCAAAATGACGTCGAAAAAAGCATCGAAAGCTTCTGCAAACTTGGAAACGAAGGAACCCGGCAAACAGATGAACTGATATTAAAATTAATGCTTGAAAAATAAGGGGGTCAGTCCCCCGCTGCTTTAAAGCAGCGGGGGACTGACCCCTAATTTTTTGTTGACATTTTATTCCTCTATGTAATACATTACTCTTGAAAGTAATTATTTTTCACCAAAGAGTAATAGAAGGGAGAGTCATGATGGATCATTTAAGATTAAATGTTAGCTTACTTAGGCAGCGCGTTCCCAATTTAACTGTTGCCGCTTCTACTGTTGGACTGCGCCCTGCAACGGTTTCTAATTTATGCACAGGGAAAATTCCAATTGGAAGAGCTGAGGTTCGAACACTCGCTGCGCTTGCGGAACTGGCAGACTGTTCATTAGATGAACTCATACTAAGGGGAAGTGATGTCGAAATGATTGAAACGGGAATTAAAGTAATAGACCTTTTTGCTCCAATAACCCGCGGCGGAACTATTGGCTTTGTTGCCCGGCCTGGAATGGGACAGCTCGTTGTATTGGCAGAGATTTTTCACAGAATGAATCTTAAAGGCAATCCGACTATCCTTTTAATGCCTCGAGACGAAGGACTGGGGATCGAAGAAGTCATCAACGAATCGAAAATTGTGTGCAAAACCATCGATGAAGCATACGAACTCATCACTCAAATGGACGAGAAGGAGACGATATTTCTCGCGGCTGACCGGCAAATGGTCCTCACTGGAGAGATCTATTCCCTAATAGAAAAACTGCAGGAAGCCGGTGTTACCAATCTAACCACCTGCTTGGTCGATTTAAGGGGTGAGGCCGTTGATATCCAAGAACCATATGGCCCACTGGATACGCTTTTACAATTTGATGCCGAATTAATTTCACGAAGGATTTACCCTGCTATCAATCCCGTTTACTCTACCTCCATCTTAGTAGAAGGCGCAAATGTTGATAAAATCCATATGCAGACACAGCAAAATGCTCGCAAATTGCTTCGCCGCTACAGAGAATTAAGATTTCTTGCGGCTTCCTATGGATTTGAGCATATGGCTGCCGCTGACCAGGATATTTATCAAAAGGGACAAAAGCTGGAAGCCTACCTAGAGCAGCCTTTCTTAATAACGGTAGCCTTTACCAACAAGGAAGGTGTCTATATCCCACTTCAGGAGACGTTAAAAGAAGTTCAACAGCTGTTAAATTCGTAATGGGGGAGTTCAATTGGAGACAATAAAAGGGTATGCCCAGCTCTCTGACGTAGAAATGTATTACGAAATGGCAGGTAATGGCGAGCCTTTGCTGCTCATCCATGGTCTGGATTCAGATTTACGCATGTGGGATCGGCAGTTTCTTAGCTTCTCACAGTTCTTTCGGGTGATTCGCTTTGATTGCCGGGGATTTGGCAGAACGCCAATGCCAGCTGGAAAATTCCAGATACTTGATGATATTCATGATTTGATGAGCGAAATCGGCATCGAAAGTGCCCATATATTGGGATATTCGTATGGAGGAACCATTGCCCCCACTTTTACCCTGAAATACCCTGGGAAGGTGAAAAGTCTCATACTGGCTAGTCCAGGGATGGTTGGGCATCAATGGTCCCTCGAACTTCAAGATTATTTTAAAAGGTTTCAAGAATGCTATCGCGAAAAAAATGATGCTGAAATGCTTCGACTGTTAAAATGGAAAAGTATTTACGGCCCCTATCGTAATAATACAGGGTTGGATGAAATTTGCCATTTAGTTGAACGGATGTTCCAAGAGGCACTTTCGATTATTCTGCGGGAGGGCACACCACTGCCGACAGGGGATACAAGAAATCTATTACCAGCGATCAATGTTCCAACACTTGTTTTAGTTGGGGAATTAGATTTTCACGATTATCACCTGATTGCTAATTTTTATGTAAAGCAGATTCCTAACAGCGAAAAGAGAATCATTCCAGATGCAGCACACTTTATGAGTTTGGAAAAGTCAGAACGGTTCAATCAGGAAATTCTCGAATTTCTTCTAAAACTATAATTGAGGGAGTTGAACGACATGGTAACTAGCCAAGCAAGTTTTGCAGCGATCAATGGAACAAAAATGTATTACGAAATAAAAGGTGAAGGCAAGCCATTAGTGATGATACACGGCCTTCCAGTCGATTCGAGAATGTGGGATGCCCAATTTGATGAGCTATCCAAGCAGTTTCAAGTCATTCGTTTTGACTTGCCAGGATATGGTCGTTCACATGTGCATCATGAGGATTACCATTTATTAAAAGATATTAAGAGCTTACTAGAATACTTGAATATCGAACGCATGAATTTACTTGGCCTATCTGTTGGTGGGAAGCTGGGTATTGATTTCACCTTGGAACATCCTGAAATGGTTGATTCCTTAATTGTTGCTTCCACAGGACTAACGGGATGGACAAAGGTGTCTCCACAGAAGCAAAAGCATGATGAAGAAATGAACAAGTGTTATCAGAAACGGGAATTAGAAAAGGCCATCCAACTGATGTGCCAGGCGTGGACAGCAGGTCCCTTTCGGAAATTGGAAGAGGTGAATCCTGTGGTTCAAAAGCAGTTTTCTGATATGGTTCGTCATTCTTTTACAAAAGAAAGAGGAACTGGAAAATTAATATTTCCGGAAACGAATTATATGGCAATCGTCAATCAAATCAAGGTTCCTACATTAATCATCACCCCAGAATATGATTTCCCTGAATTTGGGCAGATTGCCGACTACCTCCATTCAAAAATAATAGACTCAGAGAAAATTACACTCCCAGATACCGCCCACATGCTCAATATGGAAAAGCCTGCAGAATTTAACTCCCATATTATCGATTTCTTAAAAAGATAGGGGGCCAGTCCCCCGCTGCGTTAAAGCAGCGGGGGACTGACCCCACTTGAAATTCTAGGAAACTTCTGATATATTAAATAGTAATTAAATATTTTCTTACTTCATACCTTTTGAAGTGAGGATAGAGGTGCAAAGACCATTAGTACATAGTTTGAGGATGATGAGGTCCCGTGATGATTATGGAAAGGGGAATTTGCCGAAGCTTCAATGACTCTCATTGGACTTGAAGCTGGTTCTGCTGTTGAAAAAATACAGAACTGTCATATAGGAAACTATATGGAGGGCTATCTCACGCATAGGAACTGATATCTTTACGTTTCTACTGCAGCAGCGAACCCTCGTTGCTGCTTTTTTGCGTTGAATTTGAAGGGCCTTAACCACCTCTAAATATTAAAAAATATTTTTAAAAGGGTGAGAATTGATGAATTTTGGCCAGGTTTTAACTGCGATGGTTACGCCTTTTGATCAAAATGGCGATGTTGATTTTAACGCTACAAGAACATTAGTAAACTATTTAATTAGCAATGGAACTGATGGATTGGTCATTGCCGGTACAACGGGCGAGTCCCCAACACTAACAACAGAAGAAAAAGTAGAGTTATTTAAATTTGTTGTCGAAGTTGCTGCCGGAAGAGTTCCAGTCATTGCCGGTACGGGTTCCAATAACACGAGAGCATCGATCAGCTTAACGAAAAAAGCGGAAGAAGTTGGAGTGGATGGAATTATGCTTGTTGCGCCGTATTACAACAAGCCATCCCAAGAAGGATTGTATCAGCACTTTAAAGCGATTGCCGAATCTACGAAACTACCAATCATGCTTTATAATATTCCGGGACGAAGTGTGGTCAATCTGTCCGTTGAGACCATTGTTCGACTTGCACAGATTGATAATATTGTTTCTATCAAGGAAGCAAGCGGAAACTTAGATTCCATGGCCGAAATTATAAGTAAAACGCCGAGTCATTTTACATTGTACAGCGGAGATGATGGATTAACCATTCCGGTTTTAGCTATCGGCGGCGCCGGTATTGTTTCAGTTGCATCCCATATCATAGGTAATGAAATGCAAGAAATGGTTAACCAATTTAAAAATGGCCATGTGCAAGAGGCAGCAGCTTCACATCGCAGTCTTCTTCCGATTATGAAAGCATTATTTGTTGCGCCAAGCCCTTCACCGGTAAAAGCTGCTTTAAATATGAGCGGTATCCATGTAGGCGGCGTCCGCCTGCCAATGGTCCCTTTAAGCAATGAAGAAAAAAGCACTCTTTTAAGTATCCTTCCGTCAAGCAAAATCAATGCCTAAAAAAAATAAAAACGAGCTGGCAAAACTCCATAATGCACTGGAGTTTGCCAGCTTTTTTTATTCACAAGTATTCCGCTTGTAACTATGGCACCTTTACGCTGGAATAAGAATAGCTTAAAGCAAATATGATTAAATATTAGATTCCTAAAAAGGAGTTGAATGAGGATGAAAGTTTTCAATAAAATTGCTTTATTTTTTGTTATTCTATATTCCGGCATCATTATCATAAACACTTATTTAGGAGAAACGGATCGGGTCCAATCCAATGTTATTTACTTTATTATGAATGGTTTTGCCTATATTGCTTCTGCTATAGAAATTGAAAAAGAGAAACAAATATTGGAGACTTAATGTTTTTTGTTTCAATAAAAGAGCGATTACCCATTATCGGTAATCGCTCTTTTATATATGGGCCTAAATGGACTCGAACCATCGACCTCACGCTTATCAGGCGTGCGCTCTAACCAGCTGAGCTATAGGCCCAAATATGGGGCGGCTGATGGGAATCGAACCCACGAATGTCGGAACCACAATCCGATGCGTTAACCACTTCGCCACAGCCGCCATCATAAAATAATAGCCCCAAAAGGGGCTTAGCCTGGCAACGTCCTACTCTCACAGGGGGACAGCCCCCAACTACCATCGGCGCTGAGAAGCTTAACTTCCGTGTTCGGGATGGGAACGGGTGTGACCTTCTCGCCATTATTACCAGACTATTTATTTGAGAGATCGTTCTCTCAAAACTAGATAATGCAGAAGAAGTTTCCGTAAAAACGAGGTAATCTGTCTAGCTTCGGCTCCTAACTTCTCGGCCGTTTCGATCCGTCCCTACAAATCCAAAAAGCAGGATTTGCAGTGCCGGCTCTCCAACGTCTCTCGAAGTTGAACAGTCGCCTCCGCTTTTCTATTTGGTTAAGTCCTCGATCGATTAGTATCAGTCAGCTCCACATGTTGCCACGCTTCCACCTCTGACCTATCAACCTGATCATCTTTCAGGGATCTTACTAGCTTGACGCTATGGGAAATCTCATCTTGAGGGGGGCTTCATGCTTAGATGCTTTCAGCACTTATCCCGTCCGCACATAGCTACCCAGCGATGCCTTTGGCAAGACAACTGGTACACCAGCGGTGCGTCCATCCCGGTCCTCTCGTACTAAGGACAGCTCCTCTCAAATTTCCTGCGCCCACGACGGATAGGGACCGAACTGTCTCACGACGTTCTGAACCCAGCTCGCGTACCGCTTTAATGGGCGAACAGCCCAACCCTTGGGACCGACTACAGCCCCAGGATGCGATGAGCCGACATCGAGGTGCCAAACCTCCCCGTCGATGTGGACTCTTGGGGGAGATAAGCCTGTTATCCCCAGGGTAGCTTTTATCCGTTGAGCGATGGCCCTTCCATGCGGAACCACCGGATCACTAAGCCCGACTTTCGTCCCTGCTCGACTTGTAGGTCTCGCAGTCAAGCTCCCTTATGCCTTTACACTCTGCGAATGATTTCCAACCATTCTGAGGGAACCTTTGGGCGCCTCCGTTACTCTTTAGGAGGCGACCGCCCCAGTCAAACTGCCCACCTGACACTGTCTCCCACCCCGATGAGGGGTGCGGGTTAGAATTTCAATACAGCCAGGGTAGTATCCCACCGACGCCTCCACCGAAGCTGGCGCTCCGGCATCTCAGGCTCCTACCTATCCTGTACAAGCTGTACCAAAATTCAATATCAGGCTACAGTAAAGCTCCATGGGGTCTTTCCGTCCTGTCGCGGGTAACCTGCATCTTCACAGGTACTATAATTTCACCGAGTCTCTCGTTGAGACAGTGCCCAGATCGTTACGCCTTTCGTGCGGGTCGGAACTTACCCGACAAGGAATTTCGCTACCTTAGGACCGTTATAGTTACGGCCGCCGTTTACTGGGGCTTCGATTCAGAGCTTCGCTTACGCTAACCCCTCCTCTTAACCTTCCAGCACCGGGCAGGCGTCAGCCCCTATACTTCGCCTTGCGGCTTCGCAGAGACCTGTGTTTTTGCTAAACAGTCGCCTGGGCCTATTCACTGCGGCTCATCGAGGCTATTCACCTCAATGAGCACCCCTTCTCCCGAAGTTACGGGGTCATTTTGCCGAGTTCCTTAACGAGAGTTCTCTCGCTCACCTTAGGATTCTCTCCTCGCCTACCTGTGTCGGTTTGCGGTACGGGCACCTTTTATCTCGCTAGAGGCTTTTCTTGGCAGTGTGGAATCAGGAACTTCGGTACTCTATTTCCCTCGGCATCACAGCTCAGCCTTCACGGTGAACGGATTTTCCTATTCACCAGCCTAACTGCTTACACGCACATATCCAGCAGTGCGCTTACCCTATCCTCCTGCGTCCCCCCGTTGCTCAAACGATAAAGAGGTGGTACAGGAATATCAACCTGTTATCCATCGCCTACGCCTTTCGGCCTCGGCTTAGGTCCCGACTAACCCTGAGCGGACGAGCCTTCCTCAGGAAACCTTAGGCATTCGGTGGATGAGATTCTCACTCATCTTTCGCTACTCATACCGGCATTCTCACTTCTAAGCGCTCCACCAGTCCTTACAGTCTGGCTTCAACGCCCTTAGAACGCTCTCCTACCACTGACACCTAATGGTGTCAATCCACAGCTTCGGTGATACGTTTAGCCCCGGTACATTTTCGGCGCAGAGTCACTCGACCAGTGAGCTATTACGCACTCTTTAAATGGTGGCTGCTTCTAAGCCAACATCCTGGTTGTCTAAGCAACTCCACATCCTTTTCCACTTAACGTATACTTTGGGACCTTAGCTGGTGGTCTGGGCTGTTTCCCTTTTGACTACGGATCTTATCACTCGCAGTCTGACTCCCACGGATAAGTCTTTGGCATTCGGAGTTTGTCTGAATTCGGTAACCCGATGAGGGCCCCTAGTCCAAACAGTGCTCTACCTCCAAGACTCTAACAACGTGAGGCTAGCCCTAAAGCTATTTCGGAGAGAACCAGCTATCTCCAAGTTCGATTGGAATTTCTCCGCTACCCACACCTCATCCGCGCACTTTTCAACGTGCGTCGGTTCGGGCCTCCATCCAGTGTTACCTGGACTTCACCCTGGACATGGGTAGATCACCTGGTTTCGGGTCTACGACCACATACTCAAAACGCCCTATTCAGACTCGCTTTCGCTGCGGCTCCGTCTCTTCAACTTAACCTTGCATGGGATCGTAACTCGCCGGTTCATTCTACAAAAGGCACGCCATTACCCATTAACGGGCTTTGACTACTTGTAGGCACACGGTTTCAGGAACTATTTCACTCCCCTTCCGGGGTGCTTTTCACCTTTCCCTCACGGTACTGGTTCACTATCGGTCACTAGGGAGTATTTAGCCTTGGGAGATGGTCCTCCCTGCTTCCGACCGGATTTCACGTGTCCGGCCGTACTCAGGATCCACTCAGGAGGGAACGAAGTTTCAACTACAGGGCTTTTACCTTCTATGACGGACCTTTCCAGATCGCTTCATTTACCCCGTTCCTTTGTAACTCCATGTTGAGTGTCCTACAACCCCGAAAGGCAAGCCTTTCGGTTTGGGCTGTTCCCGTTTCGCTCGCCGCTACTCAGGGAATCGCGTTTGCTTTCTCTTCCTCCGGGTACTTAGATGTTTCAGTTCCCCGGGTCTGCCTTCAATATCCTATGTATTCAGATAAAGATACTGCTCCATTACGAACAGTGGGTTCCCCCATTCGGAAATCTCCGGATCAAAGCTTACTTACAGCTCCCCGAAGCATATCGGTGTTAGTCCCGTCCTTCATCGGCTCCTAGTGCCAAGGCATTCACCGTGCGCCCTTTCTAACTTAACCTAAAAGGTTTTACTCTAATTCAATAGAGAGAAAAACTAAAATGGCGATTAACTCGATGTTTTACTTGACTTCTTCATTATGATTATCTAGTTTTCAAAGAACGAATAAAAAAAGCTCTGAGAGAATTGCTCTCTCAAAACTAAACAAACAAAGAACGTGAAACTTGTCTGGCTCACAGGTCCAGCTTATATCCTTAGAAAGGAGGTGATCCAGCCGCACCTTCCGATACGGCTACCTTGTTACGACTTCACCCCAATCATCTGTCCCACCTTAGGCGGCTGGCTCCTTACGGTTACCCCACCGACTTCGGGTGTTACAAACTCTCGTGGTGTGACGGGCGGTGTGTACAAGGCCCGGGAACGTATTCACCGCGGCATGCTGATCCGCGATTACTAGCGATTCCGGCTTCATGTAGGCGAGTTGCAGCCTACAATCCGAACTGAGAATGGTTTTATGGGATTGGCTCAACCTCGCGGTTTTGCAGCCCTTTGTACCATCCATTGTAGCACGTGTGTAGCCCAGGTCATAAGGGGCATGATGATTTGACGTCATCCCCACCTTCCTCCGGTTTGTCACCGGCAGTCACCTTAGAGTGCCCAACTGAATGCTGGCAACTAAGATCAAGGGTTGCGCTCGTTGCGGGACTTAACCCAACATCTCACGACACGAGCTGACGACAACCATGCACCACCTGTCACTCTGTCCCCCGAAGGGGAAAGCCCTATCTCTAGGGTTGTCAGAGGATGTCAAGACCTGGTAAGGTTCTTCGCGTTGCTTCGAATTAAACCACATGCTCCACCGCTTGTGCGGGCCCCCGTCAATTCCTTTGAGTTTCAGCCTTGCGGCCGTACTCCCCAGGCGGAGTGCTTAATGCGTTAGCTGCAGCACTAAAGGGCGGAAACCCTCTAACACTTAGCACTCATCGTTTACGGCGTGGACTACCAGGGTATCTAATCCTGTTTGCTCCCCACGCTTTCGCGCCTCAGCGTCAGTTACAGACCAGAAAGCCGCCTTCGCCACTGGTGTTCCTCCACATCTCTACGCATTTCACCGCTACACGTGGAATTCCGCTTTCCTCTTCTGCACTCAAGTCCCCCAGTTTCCAATGACCCTCCACGGTTGAGCCGTGGGCTTTCACATCAGACTTAAAGGACCGCCTGCGCGCGCTTTACGCCCAATAATTCCGGACAACGCTTGCCACCTACGTATTACCGCGGCTGCTGGCACGTAGTTAGCCGTGGCTTTCTGGTTAGGTACCGTCAAGGTACCGGCAGTGACTCCGGTACTTGTTCTTCCCTAACAACAGAGCTTTACGACCCGAAGGCCTTCATCGCTCACGCGGCGTTGCTCCGTCAGACTTTCGTCCATTGCGGAAGATTCCCTACTGCTGCCTCCCGTAGGAGTCTGGGCCGTGTCTCAGTCCCAGTGTGGCCGATCACCCTCTCAGGTCGGCTACGCATCGTCGCCTTGGTGAGCCGTTACCTCACCAACTAGCTAATGCGCCGCGGGCCCATCTGTAAGTGACAGCCGAAACCGTCTTTCAGCTTTTCCTCATGAGAGGAAAAGGATTATCCGGTATTAGCACCGGTTTCCCGGTGTTATCCCAGTCTTACAGGCAGGTTGCCCACGTGTTACTCACCCGTCCGCCGCTAACCAACGGGAGCAAGCTCCCATTGATTCGCTCGACTTGCATGTATTAGGCACGCCGCCAGCGTTCGTCCTGAGCCAGGATCAAACTCTCCAAGAAAGTTGATTAGCTCAAAAATGTTACGTTGGCTTCGTTTCAATAAGAAACGAATATTATTGTTTGTTTACACGTCTTGTTTGTTTAGTTTTCAAAGATCAATTTTTCAGTGCCGCTCAAAAGCGACTTTATTAATATATCATCTCATCTTCAAAGTGTCAATTATTTTTTAAAGTTTTTTTAAAGAAATGACTTCATTTGAAGCAGAGACATTTATTAATTTTACAGATTGATATAGTTAATGTCAACTATTTTTTTATCTTTCTACAATAGTTTTTAAAAAAACCAGTTAATGTAGAGTAAAAAAGAAGAACTACCTTATTTGTAATTGGAGCGGGTGATGGGAATCGAACCCACTACATCAGCTTGGAAGGCTGAGGTTTTACCAGTAAACCACACCCGCATTTTATTTGGTTGCGGGGACAGGATTTGAACCTGCGACCTTCGGGTTATGAGCCCGACGAGCTACCAGACTGCTCCACCCCGCGACGATAATATTTATAAACTTTTGTTCATATCTCAAGGTTTAAGATCACCTTGATCACATGAAATTATTCAAATAGCGGCGGAGGGGATCGAACCCCCGACCTTACGGGTATGAACCGTACGCTCTAGCCAGCTGAGCTACACCGCCAAACAAATATATTATGGCGCGCCCGAAAGGAGTCGAACCCATAACCTTCTGATCCGTAGTCAGACGCTCTATCCAATTGAGCTACGGGCGCATTATTGAAAGTTATTTTGCTAGCGCAAAAAACTTTGGTGAGCCATGAAGGACTCGAACCTTCGACCCTCTGATTAAAAGTCAGATGCTCTACCGACTGAGCTAATGGCTCGCAAACGTGGTGCCGGCTAGAGGACTTGAACCCCCAACCTACTGATTACAAGTCAGTTGCTCTACCAATTGAGCTAAACCGGCATTTATTGATGATTATTTTCATTATCGTGAAAAAATCTTGGTGGAGGATGACGGGATCGAACCGCCGACCCTCTGCTTGTAAGGCAGATGCTCTCCCAGCTGAGCTAATCCTCCATTATAATGAAAGTTATTTTCACTGACGTGAAAAAACTTTGATGACCCCTACGGGATTCGAACCCGTGTTACCGCCGTGAAAGGGCGGTGTCTTAACCGCTTGACCAAGGGGCCAACTAAAAAATTACAAAAATAATAGCCCCAAAAGGGCTTTAGCCTGGCAACGTCCTACTCTCACAGGGGGACAGCCCCCAACTACCATCGGCGCTGAGAAGCTTAACTTCCGTGTTCGGGATGGGAACGGGTGTGACCTTCTCGCCATTATTACCAGACTATTTATTTGAGAGATCGTTCTCTCAAAACTAGATAATGCAGAAGAAGTTTTCGTAAAAACGAGGTAATCTGTCTAGCTTCGGCTCCTAACTTCTCGGCCGTTTCGATCCGTCCCTACAAATCCAAAAAGCAGGATTTGCAGTGCCGGCTCTCCAACGTCTCTCGAAGTTGAACAGTCGCCTCCGCTTTTCTATTTGGTTAAGTCCTCGATCGATTAGTATCAGTCAGCTCCACATGTTGCCACGCTTCCACCTCTGACCTATCAACCTGATCATCTTTCAGGGATCTTACTAGCTTGACGCTATGGGAAATCTCATCTTGAGGGGGGCTTCATGCTTAGATGCTTTCAGCACTTATCCCGTCCGCACATAGCTACCCAGCGATGCCTTTGGCAAGACAACTGGTA
>NZ_AP041611.1:42500-172500 GCF_055395235.1 Neobacillus sp. Fa239 | reverse complement strand
AACAGCAGCTTTGTGCCATACAAATCTAATTTTCCACATCGAGCATTGAGACTTTTATCGATGAATTCCTCACTCTGCTTTAGATCAAGAAGGTTCCCCCAGGTTGAAATCACTTGCTCAAGGTTATGAACAACGAATCCAACACTCTCAAATTTTGCATTTCCCGAAATGTGTGAACCTGTCACCCTTTGCTCCTCTAACTCTCGAAGTCTTTCCTCATCCGACTTTTCCCATTGGATAAAAAATGGAAGCGGCATTTCTTCAGGTTTGTTTTCAGGAAACAGCAACGACCATTTAATAACTTCGCCATCGTCACGAACTCTTTCACCGGATAGAGGGCCATAAACAGGAAATCCTTCTTTTTTTAGTTTTACAGCTAATTCTTCAATTCGATCGGTCCGAACAGCTATTCTTGCAGGACCTTCCTGATTTTCTATAGCGAGCCGTTTAACAATATGAGTAATCAGTCGGTTATCTTCTTGTTTCTCGGCAATTGATACATTTTCAATTCCTAAAAATTCAATATAGCTTAAGTCAAAATAAGTTAATGTATTATAGGTTCCCCAAAACTCATGACGTCCGCCTTTTACCGCATGAATTCCTCTTTGTTTTAGGGGAGAAATCGCTTCCTCCGGCCTTTTAAAAAACCAGACTAAGTGATCAAAAGAAAATTGCATATCATTACTCCTCAATTTAGATAGGGTTTCAAACCCGCCTTATGATTCTATCTTATATACTATCCTATTAAAACCAAGATACCGCGTTCCCTGAAACTGAAGCTTTCCTTTGTCTCCTTCAACAAGCATTCCATAATCGGAATCTTTAACCTCTAACTCCAACCTGTCTCCGCCTTCGACCTCGAACGTAACAAAATAGTCGTTGTACGCACGGGTTTCTCCCCCGCCCCGGATTGCTGTTCTTTTTGCCACAACCTTCGCCATTACATATAATTTGGGTGAATGGTTATTTTTATTCCTTTGTGATACGCCTTTGATGATGGACAGTATGATCGTTCCTATAACAAGGACAAAAATGATTCCGATAAAAATTATAATACCCTGAAAGATAAAATCCCCCGGCAGTGAATCAAACATTTTTTTCCCCCCCACTGTATCTCTTTTCCTTATTTTAGCATTTATGTACATTTCTAACTACAAGAAAATGCTATGAGTCTCTATGCATACTTTTCTACAATGAAAAAAAGAACCCCTCAGCAGTGGGTTCCTCAAGTCCATCTTAATAAAATGATGGTTTCACTTCGTGCGTTGCGGAATGAAGTTTGCATTTATTTCTCTATTTTTATTACAAATGGGAACGCTCTTACTTTTCCATTTTGTTTAAACTCAGCCCAGATTTTATAAATACCAGGTTGTTCAAACTCTGTCTCAAATACCGGCTCATCATTGTTTACCGGATGAACATGGAGATATGTCTTACCAAATTCATCGAGGATTACTACATGACCTATTGCGCCTAAATAAGGGGTCAAATTCGTTTGGTCCAGATTAAATGACAGTGTTACCGGCTTCCCCGCCTTAAACGTATTAACATTTAATTTTACGGTTTCTCCTTCTATCCTTTTGCTTAAAACAGCGTCTGGAGTCAGTTCATAACCGTGTTCAGAAGATGTGGGATGACCAACAACAAATGGAACAGGCTCTACCATGTAAGCTTCATTTTTCGGTTTAATATCAATGTACGCTTTATAAAAACCATCCGGAAGATCATTGCTAATGGTGAATTCACCTTTGCCTGTTTTTTTCGGATGAAGGTGATAATACTTTTGCATGTGATCATCCACAATGATGAAATGCATCAATTTCTCATGATTTACTTCAAGATCATCAATTGGATTACCGGTCTTATCCTTTAAGAATATTATAATTTGTTTCTCATCATTCTCTACATAAGTATTTACTTCACTATCATGAGCAGCGCCGCTTTCATGCATATGGCTCATTCCACTCTCGACCTGATTAACGTGGTTTGCATTCTTCTCCATTTGATTGCTGTTCATGTCCATCCTGGCGGAAGAGCTTTTATTTCCTGAACTCCATTTATCATATAACTGAAATCCACCAAATACGACAGCAACATATAGAACACCTGCGATGATCCATTTGTTCATATATGACCCTCCTTAAATGTAGAATTTGTTGTAATTATTTAAGTGTATCTGTTGCAACCTTTATCTTCTGATACTCTCTTTTTAAGTTTATTCTTTATATCTTTCGTTATGCCATACCCATGTACCGTATGTATATAACTTATATTACCATTTTTAATTCATTTCAACCAGCAAAAGTTATTGCAATTCCACATTAATGCTATAAACTTTCTCAAAGAAAAAAACGTGCCAAACATGGGCACGTTTTTTTGCTTGGGGGTCAGTCCCCCACACCATTACCGCTTTAAAGCACCGGGGGACTGACCCCCAATCCACCCCGTTAGGACGGCTCCGCCTTCCGGGGCATTTGTGGCGGTTAGGTCTCCGTGGTGGGCTTTGAATATGCGGCTGGCGATGGTGAGTCCGAGGCCGGCTCCGCCGGTTGCCCGGTTTCTGGATGTTTCTCCACGGTATAGCGGCTCGAATACATGATGCAGTTCTTCCGGTAAGAACCCCGGACCTGTATCCCCCACAGAGATCAGCGTTTTTTCAGATTCTATATACCAATGGACAAAAATTCTGCCTCCATGTGGTGTGTGTCTCAACGCATTATCTAGCAGATTGTTCAGGGCTCTCTCCAATAAATGCGCATCCCCTACAACCTCGCATTCATATGTCGGGGACTCCATTTCAATGGAAACAGATTTATCCTCCGCCAATGGCCTAAGGCTATCGATTGATCTTTGGATAATGAGCCCCAAATCCACTTTTTCGCTCCTCGGCGTCAGTTCCATATATTCCAATTTCGCAAAATCAAACAAATCGGATACAAGCCGATCGAGCTGATTGGATTTTTCTTTACACACCTTTACATACTTGGCCATTTTTTCAGGCGTATCAGCGATTCCCTGCTCCAGTCCGTCCAGGTATCCCCTTAAAGCAAACAATGGTGTTCGAAGGTCGTGAGCAATCGCCCCAATGAAAAACCGCCTTTCCTCCTCGAGCTCGGCTTGTTTTTGAAAGGCCTCACGCAGGCCGGCCACCATGACCTCAAAGCCGGATCGCACTTCAGCTATTTCCGTCACCCGGGACACCGGCAAATGTAGATCAAGATCCCCTTCCGCAATCCTTCTCGCTGTTCCACTCATTGCTTCAAGCGGCTTTACCACCGATCTGCGCATGTGGAAACCAACAGTGAATATAGCAAAAATCAAGGCTGTGAATGCAAACAGACCGGCCACCGCATCATTTTCCCATTTTGCAAAAAGCTTCACTGTCCCAATTACCCGGCCATTTTCTACTACCATGACTTGCTGATTGGACATCCAGGGATTTCGCCGCGAATTACCAGCCTTAAAGATTGTCTGATTCGTTGGCGAAAGGATAACAGCGTCCATTTTTACTTGGGATAGCTGCTTCCGCACCTGATGTTGCCAGACAGGATTCGCCCATTCGCCCGAATGTTTAACGATCACGGTCATGGTTTCATTCAACTTTGACTGATTTACCTGCTGCATCGGTCCAACCCCATACCCATTAGGAAATGGGCTCGAGTTGCTAAAATGGATCACAAGAAAAATAAACCATGGAAAGATGACAACTGAAATCATGCCAAAAACCATAAATTTGCGGATTCGTAGTGTTCTCATCCAGGTATCCCCTCAAAGCGATACCCCACTCCCCATACGTTTACGATGTATTGCGGATTATTGGCGTCCTCTTCAATTTTTTCGCGAATGCGGGAGACATGAACTCGCACCGTATGTTTGTCACCCACGCCGCTCCAAAAGGTTTCTAGTAAATGTTCATAGGTAAACACTTGGCGCGGATGCTCAGCCAGCAGCCGCAGCAGCTCAAATTCCCTCGGGGTAAACGAAATTTCCTGCTCGTCAACCCTTACTTCCCTGGCTGTTATATCCAATTCCAGTCTTCCGTATTTCAAAGTCATTACCCTGTTGCCTTGCTGGCCGCTGTACCTGCGCAAAACCGCCCTTACTCGGGCTACAACCTCGGCAGGGGAAGCCGTTTTGACAATATAATCATCACCCCCAAGTCCAAGTCCGCGGATTTTATTTACATCATCATCACGGGCACTAAGAAAAAGAATCGGCACATCGTTCGAAGTTCTTATCGTACGGCACAGATCAAATCCCGATTGTCCCGGCATCATGATATCAAGGATGATGCAATCAATCGGTGCACTCTTTAACACCGCTAACGCCGCGCTTGCATCATTAGCAGTTTCTACATTAAATCCATCATTCTCCAAAAAGTCCCTCATCAAATCGACGATACTTGGATCATCATCAACAACTAAAATAGTTTGTAGCTGTTTCACATTAAGCCTCCTAAAAAACCGGCATATACACGAATTTAGCTTCAGTTTACCATAATGAAACAAAAGCAAGATTTTTGTTGCGAAACTGTGATGGGTTGTTGATACTTTCGTGACTTTTTGCACCTTAGTTTGAGATATTTGCCGGTTATGATAATGGCGTAGTAAGAAAAAAGGATAATGACAAGGAGGATACACATATGTGGTACGGTTATCATGGAGGACCATGGTGTTTTGGATTTTTATTTTTATTTTTCTTTTTAGTTTTCGCCTTTTTTATTTTTCGAGGATTTATGTTTCGGAGGAGAGGATTCTATTACCATCATGGCTGGTCTGACGAGGCAGAGAACATCCTCAGAAAAAGACTCGCAAGCGGCGAAATTACAGAGGAAGAATACCAGAAATTAAAAGATGCTCTAAAAAAATAAAGACTGTTTAAAGGAACTGTATAACATAAACGAAGCCCGCCAGGAGGCGGGCTTTTTTATAGGCTGCATTCACTCTCAACAATGTCAATTAGGTCCTTTAACTGTTTAACACTTTGGTTCAATGAAAGCGAATAATAACGCTGTGTCCCCTTTTGTTCTATTTTTACAAGTTGATTATCACGCATGATTTTTAAATGATGGGATATCGCCGGTCTTGAAAGATTGGATTGCTCGGCAATTTCATTTACACTTAATGCGCCATGTTGTGCCAGCAAAAGAATAATGTCCTGCCTCGCCGGATCACTTAACGCGTTAAATAATGGAATACATGACCTAAATACATCAATTGCTTGTTGTGCCATATCGTACACTCTCCTTTGTTACAGAGCGATTACTTTTCTCCTGCCACATACTTGGCGACTTTTGCTGCGAGGCTTCTTGGCATAAACTTCGCACCAAGCGCGCCAGCTTTATTAAATCCTCCCGTTACAATGACGCGCTTCCCTTTCATCAGTGCCTCATATCCACTTTTGGCCACTCGGTCAGAAGGCATCGCCTGGCTGAACATTTTCGTGCCCTCTACATTGGCAACAGCGCCAAAGTTCGTTTTCGTTGGACCTGGGCAAAGAGTTGTAACGGTGACCGAGCTGCCGCTTAATTCCTCTACAAGCGCTTCTGAAAATGAAAGAACAAAAGCCTTCGTTGCATAGTAAACAGCCATTTGCGGTCCTGGCTGGAATGCTGCCGTACTGGCTACATTTAAAATTCTGCCGAGATTCCTTTGTTTCATTTTTTGCAAAAAGTAATATGTTAACTCTGTCAGTGCGGTTACATTTAATTGAATCATATTTGATTGTTTTTGAATATCCAGCACATCAAAATTCCCCATTAATCCGTATCCGGCATTATTAACCAGCACATCGATCGAGATTCCGAGCCTTTCCACTTCTTCAAATACTTCTTTCGAGGCACCAGGGGCACTTAAATCCTTGGGGATGACCGTTACATCAAGAGTTCTGTAAGATTGCTTGATTTCCTCCAGTTTTTTCGTATTTCTAGCAACTAAAACTAGATTATATCCATCATTGGCAAACAGCTTTACAAACTCTAATCCTAAACCGCTTGTAGCACCCGTTATCAGAACAGTTGACTTCATTTTTTATGTACCTCCATATGTTTAAATGTTTAAGTGTTTAAACATATAATAATTAAAATCCTAATCGAAGTCAACTCACAAAAATAAAAGACCGGTTTCCCGGCCTTTATTTTCAAACTATTTTTTAAAGCTGATTAATTTCATTTCGGTCATTTCTTCGATGGCATATTTAATTCCTTCACGGCCGATTCCGCTTTCCTTCACACCGCCGTATGGCATATGATCGACACGGAAAGTTGGAATATCATTGATCATCACGCCGCCTACCTCAAGCTCTTCAGCAGCATTCAATGCTTTAAATATATCATTGGTATAAATCCCTGCTTGAAGACCAAATCTTGAATCATTGACATACTCAATCGCTTCTTCGACAGAAGAAACTTTGTTAATGAGAACGATTGGCGCAAAGACCTCTTGACAGGAGACCTTCTGAAGAGGATCAACATTTAACAGAACGGTTGGCTCCACAATATTTCCGTCACGATTTCCTCCTGTTGCCACAACAGCACCAGATTCCCTTGCTTCCGCAATCCATGAAAGGGCTCTTTCAACATCTTTTGGATTAATTAAAGCAGAAACATCTGTAGAAGGATCAAGCGGGTTTCCTAGCTTTAATGTCTTTGTTTGCGCAACGAATTTTTCGACGAACTCCTCATAAAGGTCTGCATGGACGTAGGCTCTTTGCAAAGAAATACAAACCTGGCCGGCAAACGAGAAGGCACCGGTAACAGTTCGTGGAATAATCGAATCAACATCCACACCCTTATCAACGATTAACGCTGAATTCGAGCCAAGCTCAAGAGTCACTTTCTTTAAGCCGGCTTTATTGCGGAGGCCGATTCCAACGGCAGGGCTGCCTGTAAAAGTGATCGCCTTCACTCGGTCATCCTGAATCAGGCGGTCGCCCACGATACTTCCACTTCCGGTAACCACATTCAATGCTCCTTCAGGTAATCCGGCTTCCTGTAATAGCTCTGCCAAGAATAATGAAGTTAACGGGGTTTGCGATGCCGGCTTTAGGACAATCGTATTACCAGACGCAATTGCAGGACCCACCTTGTGTGCTACCAAATTCATCGGAAAGTTAAATGGGGTGATGGCAGCAATTACTCCTATCGGCTGGCGAATCGTAAACGAAATACGTCCTTCTCCGCCCGGAGCCGCATCCATCGGGATGGTTTCTCCGTGAATCCGCCTTGCCTCTTCTGCCGCAAATTTATAAGTCATAATCGTTCTGGCTACTTCAGCCTTTGCTGTTGTCCAAGGCTTCGCTGCTTCAAGGGCCAGCAAGCGGACACACTCTTCTTCATTCTTTGTTAATAAATCTACCAACTTTTCTAAAATGGTTGCCCGTTGATGTGCCGGCATTTTGGCCATTACTTTTTTTGCCTTCTCCGCTGCAGCGATTGCCTGGTCTACATCTTGAGCATCTGCAAAGGCGATTTCCGCCAGCAGCTCATTATTATAAGGACTGTATAATGGACGGTATTCCTTTGCTTCCTGCCATTTTCCATTTATGAATAGATGTTTTTTCATCATCAAACCTCCTAAACTAGTTTTCTCAGAACGGATTCGATTACATCAAGCGCCTCATTTAATTGATCATCCGTAATTACGAGCGGTGAAAGGAATCTTAAAATATTGCCGTACAATCCAGCGTTTAGTACAATGACTCCCAGTTTATGGCATTCAGCAACGATTTTTCCGGTTAACTCCTTATCCGGCTCTTTCGTTACAGGGTCTTTGACAAATTCAACAGCACACATCGCCCCTAAGCCGCGAACATCGCCTATTACATCATATGTTTCTTTTAAGCTGTTGAATCTCGATAAGATTTTTTCACCAATCACGTTTGCACGATCTAGTAACTGATCTTCTTCAATTGTTTCAATGACCTTTAAGGCAGCCACACATCCGAGCGGACTTCCGCCATAGGTTCCGCCGATTTCACCAGGTGCCGCCGCATCCATAATTTCCGCACGGCCTGTTACGGCACTGATTGGTAATCCGGCTGCAATGGATTTTGACATGGTCATAATATCAGGAACAACATCAAAGTGCTCAATGGCAAATAATTTTCCAGTGCGCCCGAAGCCCGTTTGGATTTCATCCGCAATAAAAAGAATTCCATGCTTTTCGCAAATTTGCTTGATTCCTTGAACAAAGGTCTTAGATGGAATCACAAATCCGCCTTCACCTTGGACAGGTTCTAGGATGATGGCTGCAATTTCTTCAGCAGGAACTTCAGACAAGAAAAAGTCTTCAAGCTGGGCTAAGAGATTTTGGTCAAGTTCTTCCGGTGTTACACCAAAAGGTGCACGATAGTAATATGGATAGCGTGTCTTATAAGTATCTGGTGCAAACGGGCCAAACCCAAACTTATAAGGCTTCACTTTGCTTGTTAAGGACATGGATAATAAAGTTCTGCCGTGGAAGGCTCTGTCAAAAGAGATAATCCCTTTTCTGCCGGTATATTTTCTGGCAATTTTCACCGCATTTTCAACAGCCTCTGCACCGCTGTTTAAGAAAAAGGTCTTTTTCGCATGGGATCCAGGTGTGATTTGATTTAATTTTTCAGCTAGCTCGATGTATGGCTCATACATCATGACGTTAAAGCCAGGATGGATATATTGTTGAATTTGTTTTGTTAAAGCTTCTACGACCTTTGGCGGGCAATGACCCGTATTTTGTGTACCAATTGCTCCTGCCAAGTCAATGAATACATTCCCATCGACATCTTCTAAGATGGCTCCGTTTCCTTTTACGGCAAAGGATTGTACATTATTTGATACTCCTCTAGGGACATTATTTGCTCTTCTTTCTAATAGATCGGATGCTTTTGGTCCCGGGATGGCTGTTTTTAATTCGATCGATTTCGTAGTCGTTGTCATGTCATTAACCCCTTTTAGTTTTTCAAAATGATTACTTACCATAATTAATGCAATTTTCATGCCAACACGTGAAGCCTCTGTTTTTAACAGTCTATTAAAATGTATTATTCAAAAATGAATAAACGTTCCTTGTTTCATTAAGAAGTTGTATAAAATTATTGTACTATTCTATTAATCGCAATTATTTATACCACCTTGTTTGATAAAACAAATGGTTCATTCAATTATGAATAACAATTATTCAATATTGAATGAACCATTTGTTAGAAAAAGTTCCTGATAAACTTGGAAGTTGGTTTCCGCTACGGGCGCTCGCTTTCCGCGGGGAGCTCCGGGAGCCTCCGCGGCGCTCTAGGCGCCTGCGGGGTCTCCCGTGACCTCTCCATCCCGCAGGAGTCGAGCGCCCTCCGCTCCAATCAACAGGTGTAAAAAATCAACATTCTCCTTTAACACTGCCTCAAAAAAAGGATGGAGCTTGTTTACTCAATCCTTTTAATCATTCTTATTTAACTATTTATTAATCTGATGCTTCAATTTGTTATAAAGCCTGCTAATGGTCGGCTGGCTTACTTCTAATACTTCTGCCACCTTTGTTAAGGTTTTGTATTTCAATAAAGCTAATTGGAGGAGCTGCTTTTCTGTATCCTGGACGGCATGCTGCAACGGGATAATCGAATGCACCTCGACAGGAGCCTGGCTTTTCTTGCGATCGTCCAATATTTTCACCAGATCGTTGGCCGTAATCATTTGACCTGCTGACGTGACCATGGCTCTTTCGGTGACATTCTGTAATTGCCGGATGTTCCCCGGCCACTTAAACGATTTCAGCATCTCCAATGCATCTTCAGAAAAATACTTTTTGGAAGTAAATCTTTCATTATAATAATCAAGGAAGTGGTAAACAATCGGCTCAATATCTTCGACTCTTTCACGCAAAGGTGGAATAAATAACGGGATCACATGGATCCTGTAATATAGATCCTCCCGAAACGTCCCTTTTGCCACCATTTCTTCTAAATTTTTATTGGTTGCGGTAATGATGCGAATATTAATTGGAATGGCTTTTGACCCGCCAATTTTCATAATTTCTCGTTCTTGAATGGCCCGTAACAGTTTTACTTGCAGATTGAGCGGTAATTCACCAATCTCGTCCAGAAAAAGCGTTCCCTCATTGGCAAGCTCGAATAATCCTTTTTTTCCTTGAACAAGAGCCCCGGTAAAAGCCCCCTTTTCATAACCGAACAGTTCGCTTTCCAATAGGTTTTCCGGAATAGAACCGCAATTGATCCGAACGAAGGGCTTCTCTGCCCGCGGACTCAGCTGATGGATGGCTTGGGCAATCAATTCTTTACCGACACCAGATTCCCCGTAAATGGTAACCGTCGATTCCACCGTGGCAATCCGTTCCACCTCGAACATTAAATTTTTTATTTGCTCTGATTGATAAATGATCCTTTTCTGACTGCCTTGGACCTTCTTTAAAATATCGACCTCTTTACGGTATTGCTCTTTTAAAGTTTTGGCCTCTTGCAGCTCTTCTTCCAGTTTCTTTTCTGCCGTTATATCCCTTGAGGCAATTACAATCCGTTCTAATTCTTGCTTTCTGTTAAAAATCGGATTTCCGACGGCTAAAATTTTTCTTCCGAATCGATTATGCTGGACAATCGAGACTTTCTTTTTTTCTTCGATTACCTTTCTAGTCACTGATGGCTTAAACCAGCCTTTATCTTCAAGCTCTAAAATATTTTGATCAATCACCGTCTGCGGGTCCACACCCCATAATTGATGGGTGCTTCGATTGGATACTCTGATTATTTTCCCAAGGGAGTCAACCACGAGGACTTCATCGTATATCGAATCCACAATGGCTTCCAAATCGGTTGTAATTGCCCGTAAATCCTCGGAGTAGGCTTCAATTTCAAGCGACTTTCTATCAGTCCAGCCTAGTAAATTTCCTTTTTCATCGACAATAAGGGCATAGGAAAAATCATCATCTAAAATGGAAACGTACTCATTATCCTCCATTATAATGAAATCCAATTGGCAGACCAGCTTTTCCTCTGGCTTATTGACCTGTACTAGTAAATGATCACTATCGCAAATACCAATAAAGCCTTCCTCTTTCTTTACGACCAGCAGTTTGGCATTAGATTGGATCATAGCGTCTAAGGATTCCTGCACCTTACATGATTCATCTAGGATGATAAAGTCTTCATTATAATCCACACGGATTTCTCCCTTACAGTCAGTAAAATCATATTGTTCCCATAATTATTTTACTATTCTATCATAACATGAATCCATAGAAAAAGCCGCTCAGTGAGAGCGACCTTCAAGCTTTCCATTTCCTTTACTGCAAAAATTTAAACGCGGCATGAACAAAGATGTTTACAGCGATTTCTAAAGATTCTTCATCTAAAGTAAAGCTTGGATGGTGATGCGGATGGATAATGCCCTTTTCGGCATTACCAGCTCCCACATAGAAAAAAGCCCCCGGCGCTTTTTGCTGGTATGCAGAGAAATCTTCTCCCCCCATATCCGGCTTGATCCAATCAATCGCTTCCTCGCCAAAGATTTCACAAACAGTTTCTTCAATGACCTTTGTAACCTTTTCATCATTAACAACAGGTCGATATCCAAAATTGTAGGAAAAATCATAGGATGCGCCATGTGCCAGCGTAATTCCCTTTACAATTCGTTCCATTAACCCGGGAATCGTTTCACGAAGCTTTGGATCAAAACTTCGGACTGTCCCGCCTATTTCCACTTGACCTGGAATCACATTATGGGCTGTTCCTCCCATAATTTTCGTAACGGAAACCACCAGATTATCAAGTGGATCCGTGTTCCTTGAAACAATATGTTGAAGGTTTGTAACAACCTGGGTCGCAATTGCAATGGAATCAACGGATTTGTGCGGCTCAGCAGCATGTCCGCCAGCACCATTAATGGTAATATCAAACGTATCCGGAGCTGCCTGCATCTTGCCATAAACAATACCTACTTTGCCGACTTCAATTGGTGACCACACATGTGTTCCGATTACAAAGTCGACACCTTCCATTACACCTGCTTCCATCATTTCCTCGGCTCCCCCTGGAAACAGTTCTTCACCATGCTGAAACAGAAACCGAACTTCACCTTGAATTCGTTCCCGCATTCTTGATAATATCTTTGCTGTCCCAAGTAAGATCGCCGTGTGTCCATCATGCCCGCATGCGTGCATAACACCTGGAGTTTCAGAGGCAAAATCAAATGTATTTTCTTCCTGAATAGGCAGTGCATCCATATCCGCACGAATAGCAAGGACTTTTCCAGGCTGAGAACCGATGAGACGAGCCATCACACTGGTTTTGGTCGGACGGGAAAGCTCTAAATTTCCAAAGGATTGGAGTGTGTCATATACAAACTGGGAGGTTTTTTCCTCTTGAAAGGATAGTTCAGGATGTTGATGAAGATATCTTCTCCATCCAATCACCTCTTTCATTGTCTGTTGTACTTCATCGGTTAAGTTTTTCTGTAGCATCTTTTAAACCTCCATTTTTATACGCAGAGTATTCATAATATTCTTATATAATAATATACTAGTGATTTTCCCATTTCCAGTTATTTTAATAGAGAATGTATATCTGAATAAACAAAATGGGAAATTATAGATATTATTGCGAGAAATATTTCTGGAGGCTTTTCAACATGGTAGATGTATTTACCCAAATTGATATTCAACGTCCTGTAAAAAATGTTTCAGACTATGCCGCTTCGCCTGATCATGCTCCCGAATGGTATGTCAATATTAATTCGGCGGAATGGCAGACGGAAAAACCGTTAACGGTAGGTTCTCGAATTGCGTTTAAAGCTAAATTTTTAGGGAGAGACCTTTCCTATGTATACGAAATTGCGGAATTCCTCCCCGGCCAAAAGCTTGTCATGAGAACGGCAAATGGGCCATTTCCAATGGAAACGACCTATACGTGGGAAGCGATTAACAAGGATGCGACTAGAATGACATTAAGAAATACGGGCAACCCTACAGGATTTTCTAAATTATTTACACCGTTTATGTCCTCCATGATGAAAAGGGCGAATATGAAAGATTTGAAGAAAATCAAAAAGATTTTGGAGAATCAGGGATGATGAGTTTAAGTTTCCTTGCCCTTAAACCCTTCACTCTACCATCCCGGTCCGGAGGGCCATTACCACAACCTGGGTTCGATCCTCGCAGCCGAATTTTTGCAGGATTCGATGCACGTGCGACTTGACCGTTCCTTCACTGATGATCAGCTTCTGGGCAATTTGATCGTTTCGATGTCCATAGGCCATTTCTTGCAAAATTTCCCGCTCTCTTTCTGTCAATACCTCTAATAAAGGTGACTGATTTTCCGGGCGCGAATCATTAAATCCTGCTGCTGCAACCCTTGAAAGGGCATTTGCCGCCAATCCTGTTCTATAAACAGCTTCTCCGCGATAGGCAGATCGGACGGCTTCTAGCATATCCTCCACTTCTGCATCCTTAAGTAAATAGCCCACCGCACCAGAGCGGATTCCTTGGTAGATGTACTCTTGATCATCAAAAGTGGTTAAAATAACAATCTTTGTTTTCGGTAATTGCTTCATTATTTCTCTTGTTGCTTCAATTCCTGTCAACCGGGGCATCTGGATATCCATTAGAATCACATCCGGCTGTAATGCCAATGCCAAATCAAGTGCCTCTTTCCCATTAGAAGCTTCACCAATCAGTTTCATATCTTCTTGTAGTCCAATTATATAGCCAAATCCCTGGCGAATCATCGTCTGATCGTCAGCCAGAATCACCTTGATTTTTTCCTTCTTCAGCAAAATCATCCACCCTCTTCATCATTGTGCCCTTGGAGCTATTGGAATTTCAGCAATAATTTCAAATCCATGTGGTTTCTGAATGGAATAACTCAGCCTGCCGCCCCTTTCCTCCACTCTCTCCTTCATCACTCTTAAGCCGAATCCTTCCTTCATTTTTTCCAATGAATCCATGATTCCATTATCGCTAATTTTTAAGAAGAGGTTTTCATTTTCCCTCATTAAACTTACCTCCACCAGTGTAGCCTGAGAATGGCGGATCACATTCGTAATCGCCTCCTGGAGCACCCTAAATAAAATTCCGTAAATCTCCATGTTCACCTCTTCATCATTTATCTCAGAGTGGAAGTGATATGGAATGGAAGCTTGAGCCTCCATTTGGGAAAGCAACGCTTTCAGAGGAGTCACACCTGATAGCGAATGATCATCCGCAAGCGAATGGACGGACGTTCGAATCTCCTGCAGCCCTTGTCGAGCCAGGACCAACATCTCTTCAAGTGATTGATCTGCCTGGGCAGGATCCTTTTTTATCATATATCTCAATGCCTGCATCTGTACGATTAGGGATGTCAAGCTATGGCCGACCGCGTCATGGATGTCTCTGGCAATCCGTGTTCTTTCTTCCAATACCGCATACTTTATGCCAGTTACCGATGCTTCCTGCAAATGTTCATATGCTTCATGAAGCTCCGCTAAACGCTGTTTATTCAATTCAAACATTTCATTTCGCTGCATGCGGTTGCGGATATTGAAGTAAAGGACGATAGACAATACAATAAAGGAAATCATACGGAATAGACTTTCATGACCAAATTGGGAATAAAGGATGGCGGTCACAAACATCACCGCCATCACTGGGATTGGTGACCTCGACAACGACAAATGAACCGTCACCGAAAGAACTAAAATCGCAAGGAAGTAGATTTGGTTTGTTTCATGGTACCAAACTAAACCGGATGCTGTTTCAATGAGTATCAGGCTGGCTGCTATTATTAACCTTCTTTTCGTCCACCATGCTCTTGGTACGAACAGGACGCCCGCATAGGTCAGCCAAATCACGATGTTTAAGACTGTTTTTAACACTGGACCGCTAAATAAATGGTTCACAAACATGAGAAAAAAGATAATGGTTGAGCTGACAAGCTGCTTTCTGTACCATCCCGAATTATTTAGCATTTGTTTCCTCCACTGACTTTAGCTGTTCAATGTTTCTCCTGAATGCGCCAATTGTTTCTGCTTGCGTATTAAAATAATATAGTAAAAGACATAATAAGCGAACATAATCAGCATAAATCCAGCGGTCCAGGAATTACCAATCGTATAGCTGAAATTTTGCATTCCCGCCTTCCCTCCGCCGGTTAAATTCCCCTGCACGAAGATTGTCGCAAAGCGATAAATAAAGCGAATCAAGAAAATAGCGATTACAATGCTGCCAATCCAAGTATTGGGGCGATAATACAAGCTTTTTTCACGCTGCTCAAACCGGGTCAATCCTGCACTATAAAAAGCAAGAATAACTCCAAGCAGCACGCCCACCACATCTGAAATCAAGCTTATTGGATGAACGGCTCCCCCAATCAAAAATAAAACACCAATCACCAGGAAAATAACAACGCGAAACATCATCCTCCCTGAGTTCAGCTCTTGCCACCCAATATTGCGGCGGACACGTCTAAAGATGCTGAACAGGATTAGAGCGACAATAATAATAATTGAATAAGACTGCATAAATTAGCCTCCTAATAAACTATTTGCAAACCATGTTATGATCATTCCGTTGGATTTAATTTTACCTTTTCTCATTTTTTGAATCGACCAACTCCGGATTGATTTATTTTCTTGTATCTCTATCTATAGATAGATACGTCCTTTCCTTACATAAATTTCCTCCATTTAGGAAATGATGCTAAGGGGAAAAAAATATTTAGGAAGTGTAGCTAACAAATGCATCAATTGAATTATCTTATCGAACATTTCGGGTATTTTGGTATTATTGTGGCATTGATTGGCGGCATTATTGGACTGCCGATTCCGGACGAAGTCCTTCTTACCTTTGTAGGATATAATATTTTTCTTGGGAAAATGGCTTACATGCCATCTCTTCTATGTGCGGCTATTGGCGCATGCGGGGGAATTTCATTAAGTTATCTATTGGGGATAAAATTGGGACAGCCCTTTTTGAATAAATTCGGCCCCAAACTTCATATTTCGGAAGAAAGAGTGAACCGGACTAAACGCTTATTCAATAAGCTAGGCCCCTTTCTCTTGTTTATTGGCTTTTTCATTCCAGGAGTCCGGCATCTTACAGCCTATCTTTCCGGTATTAACTGCTACAAATATAAAAAATTCGCTTTATTTGCCTATCTGGGAGCCTTCACCTGGTGCCTTACGTTCATTACAATTGGGCGGACCCTGGGGGAAAATTGGACTGCTTTTGGTACATACTTTTCGAAATATAGTTTCCTTTTAATCTTACTAGCCATTCTCGGTGTCCTTATTTATTATACTTATCGGCGGAGAAGAAGGGTTCTTAAGAATGTATAAAAAGAGGCTGTCTCAAAAGGGAATGACCCCCACGTCCAACACTCAATAAATAGCCGCTTTTTGGATAAATTCAGCTATATATTGACGATGTGGGGTCTGACCCTTATGTTTGCAGACAGCCTCTTTTTCTTCTATATTATTTTGACAGCAATGTTAAAACGGTATCTAAGAGGACATTGACACCTTTTTCGCAGTCCTCCCAAGTGGTGAGCTCTTCTTCGCAATGGCTTTTGCCGTTAATACTTGGAACAAACAGCATCGCAGTTGGCACAAGACTTGCAATGAACTGCGCATCATGCCCGGCACCGCTTACCATTCGCTTATTAGAATAGCCCAGCGCCTCTGCTGATTGCTCAAAATGGTTCACTACGTCTTCATCAAACCAAACTGTGTCGCGTTCCCAAAGCTTTGTTACTTTTACTTCACAGCCTTCATTTAATCCTAAATGCGGCAGGCTTTGAACGAAGTCCTTGAAGGTGCTGACAATCTCTGTATCTTTGTGGCGTGCTTCCAACGAGAATACGACCTTATTTGGAATGACAGTATGGATGCTTGGGTACACGTTTACCCGGCCAATTGTGAAGACTAATTCTTCATCTAATGATCCTAAGCGGCTGCGGATTTCATTGATTAAGTTATTGGTGGCAAACAAGGCATCTTTTCTCATGCTCATCGGCGTGGTTCCGGCATGGTCGGATTCACCCGTTACTTCAATGTCGAAGCAGGCCATCCCAACCACACATTCAACTACCCCGATTGTAAGCGCTTCCTTTTCTAAGATAGGACCTTGTTCAATATGCAATTCTAAAAGGGCTGTTGCTTCTTTTAGGCGATTCTCGGCATCACCTTCATACCCAATGGATTTCAACGCTTCTCCAAAAGTAATTCCCTGTGCATCCTTCTTTTGCAGCATGACGTCTTTATCAAACTTTCCGGCAATCACACCAGATGCCATCATGGAAGGTTCAAATCTTGCCCCTTCTTCATTTGTCCAGTTCACAACCGTGACTGGCACTTTTGGTTTAACGCCGTTTTCTACTAATGTTCTAACCACTTCTAAACCAGCTACCACCCCGAGTACTCCATCAAAGCGGCCGCCTTTTTTGACCGTATCTAAATGCGACCCAAGGACAATCGGCGGTTTATTTTCCGTGCCTGCAAGCGTGGCATACATACAACCCATATCATCTACTTTGACGGTCAAACCTAATTCTTCACAGCACGAACAGAAATAATCTCTAACCAAACGATCTTCTTCTGACAAAGACAAGCGGGTAACCCCATTATTTTCTGTGCGGCCAAAATTCGCAAACCTTTCTAACTCTTGATGAAGTCTTTCCCCATTAATCAATAACTTTTGTCGTTGCATGATTAATCACTCCTTTATTTTGGTAGAAAAGAAAAAGATACTAGAAAAGGTAGTTCTGTAAGTGATCTTTTCCTGGTGACTGGTCATGATGTGGGTGACTCTTCGATATTTAATTTATGTAAATATTCAGTTAATATAATTATACACCTCTTCATAGACTTGTCATTAGACAAAACATAAAATTTTTCCCATGGTTTGTATGATAGTTCGTATAAATCAAAAGTAGTGAAAACCAACTAAAAAAGCCTGACTCACACTTGAGCCAGGCTTTTCAACTTTATTTCATGCTGCTGAACTGACCGTCCACCCCACACGGACAAAGTATGCCATTTGTCCACGAACGGTGCCTGTCACCATGACACCAATATTAATATTCTACTTTCCACATGTATCTTCTTTGAGATAGTGGGTGGTTACGGGCGTCTGCTAGTCTTTCTGCGTATTTGCGTAGGACATGGTTGAGTACTAGCGGTGCGATGTATCCTTTTAGTTCTTCGTCGATGCCTGCTAGGTCAAGGTCTTTTGCGTCTAGTACGACTAGTTTTTCACCGTATTTTTTAGAGAAATCTAATGCTCTTTCATCTAGTGGACGAGTTTCATCCAGGCCAAGCAAGATAATGAATGGAACTTCTTTATCAATAATTTCAAATGGTCCGTGGAAGTATTCGCCGGAATGAACAGCATTTGAGTGGATCCATTGCATTTCCATTAAGATACAGATGGCGTAGGAATAAGCAATTCCATAGTTAGCTCCGCTAGCCATTGTATAAATGACTTTCTCATCTTTGTAATCTTGACCGAATTGGATTGCGCTGTTTTCATATTGAGTAGCTGCTTTTTCGAACACAGGTTGTAAATTAGTTAAACTATTTAACACTTTATCAAATTTGTCATTGCCTTCTACTACATTCAGAACTCCAAAAGTTAATTGGTACAACAATCCTAGATTTGTATTAATGGCAATTGAATCTTGACCCCAATCGTATTTCACAACAAATTCACTTTCTTGTGCTAATGGTGACTCTTCATTATTCGTATAACCTACAGTCAATGCACCTTTTTGTCTTGCAAATTCTGCTGCTTTAACGGTTTCAGGAGTAGTTCCAGACATAGAGCATAATACTACAAGAGAATTTTCACCAAGTTTTCTAGGGTTGCGATGGATGAACTCATTTGAGCTATACACGTCAGAGGAAAGTTGCTTGGCTTCCCGATCCAATATGTATTTATTTGGATACATGATGGCAGAAGATCCGCCGCATGCTACAAAAAATACGTGGTCGATCGTACGATCTTTTAAAGAATCCAATACGTTTTGAACCTGTTTGTTAACAACTGATTGAGAGTTTACCATTAATTTCTCCTCCTAAGGATTAGTTATAATATATTAATACATTATATAACATTATAATAAATGACACTCACCTAATTGTCAATCTTTTTAAAACATTATGTTTATTTAAATTTTTCCCTCTATAAATGCTTTAATAGGCAATTTGTTCACCATTGACTTATAACATAATATAATGTTATATTTAATGGAATATCTATTAAATTACGAATATTTAAATTACTCTATGAAAGGAGATTTGGGAGTGTCCAAAATAGCAAGAAACCAAATAACAGGGATGAATTTCCACTATAAGCACTATCCTTTCGAATATTTTCTTGATGCAATGGTTCGTTATGAATTTCAAAATATCGAGATTTGGGGAGCATCTCCTCATTTATATGTCGATGATATGACGATCCAGGAAATTCGAAATGTAAAGAAAGAAATTGATAGGAGAAATCTATCTGTTGTATGTTTTACACCTGAGCAATGTGTTTATCCAATTAATATTGCGGCAAAAGAGGAATCAATTCGAGAAAAAAGTCTACAATATTTTATAAAATCAGCAGAGACTGCAAAAGAGTTAGATGCTCCCCTTCTTCTTGTGACACCAGGATGGGGTTATGAAAATGAAGATCGGAATGAAGCTTGGAAAAGATCTCGTGACTCATTAGAAAAATTGTCCGAGGTTGCAGCTAGATTAGACCTGGTTTTGGCACTAGAACCTTTAACGCGGGTGGAATCTAATTTAATTTCTAATAGTCAATCATTAAAATTAATGGTAAATGAAGTGAACAGCCCTTCTCTTAAAGGGATGATCGATACGATTCCAATGGCATTAGCAGATGAAGATTTTACGGATTATTTTAATGCACTAAAAGAGGATATCGTTCATATTCACTTTATTGATGGTAAACCTGATAGCCACTTAGTCTGGGGCGATGGTATTTTACCTTTGGAAACATATATCAATCAGTTAAACCAAGCCGGATATAAGGGAGCCCTATCTTTAGAATATACATCATACCAGTACGTACAGGACCCGGATTTGGCAATAGAAAGAACTTTTAAGGCGCTTTCAAATATAATTGAATAGTCATAACATTTTTGTTTGATAATGGAAAATAACTATTTGAAGCTATGAATTAACATTCATTATGAATATAATATAATTATCAGAGGGGTAAAGAAGGTGAAAAACAAATCATGTTAAAGCAAGATGATAAAACACCATTGTATATACAACTAAAGGAATCTATTCGCAGCTCTATTTTAAATGGCTCCTTAAAATATGGGGAGAAAATTCCAACCGAATTGGAACTAAGTGAAAGCTACAATATTAGTAGAATAACAGTAAGAAATGCCATTTTAGAGCTTGTTGAAGAAGGATATCTGGTTAAAAAACAGGGAAAAGGAACCTTTGTAAGCAAAAGGAAAATTGAAAGAAAGATTGTTCACTTTCTAAGTTTTTCTGAGGCCTGTAAAGCGAATGGCTTAACTGCAAGCAGTCAAGTGACGAAAAGAGAAATCGTTCAGCCAACACCGCTAGAAAGGAAAGCGCTTCAACTTTCCGATGATGATGCGCTGTTATATTTACAAAGGGTAAGGTTTGCCGGCGATTCGCCAATCATGGTTGAGAATAATTATTTTTCATATAAAAAATATAATTTTTTATTTGATAAGGAATTAAATGGCTCATTGTATAAAACGATTGAGGAAACGATACATGTAAAACCAAGTCGTGCTGGCAGAACTTCATTAGAAATTGTCAGGGCTTCAGGGGATGAAACGGAATTACTTAGGGTTTCCAGCGGTGAACCGCTTTTCTACCTGGAATGTATTACGTTTGATGAAAACGACGATCCCGTTCATATGGGCAAACAATTTATCATTGGAGAAGGTTATAAATTTACCTTTAATGAATAGCAGAAAGGCAGAGTCAAATTTTGACTCTGCCTTAAATTTTGATTAAGTGGAAAAAGTGCCTGGCACTTTATATCGCACTTATTTTCCAATCAAGATCCTTTTTGCTCTTTTCTTCCCGTAGCCAAAGGCACCATAGCGCTGACAGGTTTCCGCAGCAGCTGCTGACCCCTTGGCCATTGCTTCCTGGGCATTTCCGTTTAACAAGTATTCCTTTAAGAAAACAGCCACGAAAGTATCACCGGCACCTAATGTATCCACTACTTCTGTCTCAATAATGGAATGCTCATATAGTGTGTGGGAATCTGAGAATATAGATCCTTCTGATCCTCTCGTAACGATGACATTTGGTGTCCCTGCTTTCTGAACCTTTTTGATCAATTCCTGACATTCCGCTAAAGATAAGTCACCGCCTGAGAAAGTGCCAAATCTCACATGAGGGCATACTAGTTCTAAATAGTCCTCATCATACTTTGTAGAAAAATCAAACGAAATATCAACATACTTTTTCAATAATGGCAACTCATTTTCAATATTACTATATACACTTGTGTGTAAAAGTGAATATTCATTTAGTTCCTCTAATTCCTGTACGGGGAAATTTAACTTAAGCATCGTTTGAATGCCCCCTTTATTCGAGCCCACAAATTTACGATCGCCCTGCTCATCTAAGGTAACAACCGCTTCACCGGTAGGTCCATTCGCCCTCCTTATTTTAGAAACATCAATGTTTTCCTTTTGTAAAGAGTCGAAGATGTGATCGCCTTCATCGTCATTTCCAAGAATGCCGACATATGCTACCTCTTCCACGCCATATCGCTTCCAAAGCACCGCCACATTTAAGGCATTCCCACCCGGGAACATTTCTTCGCGGTCCTCATAATAATCCACTACATTATCGCCAACACCGATTAACTTCATGTTTGAATCCTCCCAATAGCCGTCATTTATGAAACTGTAGAAAAGGGTCTGACCCTATGGAACAGCCCCTCTCTTATTTTTTAATAGGCAACAGTACGGTAATATCTTCTAATCTCTAAAGAGTGATTACGCTTATCCTCTAAGTGGACACTGATTCGTTGAAGAAGAGTATTTACAACTAATGGTGATAAATACTTTCTGAATTCTTCATTGATTCCTTCCAATTCATAATCCTGTGTATCGATGACCGTTAATTTCTTTGTATACTTTTCGGCAAAGCGCTCTACTCGTTCCATCAGCGGACGTGTATCATCCTCACCTTTTAGTAAAATTACACTTGTATCTTCTTCAACTAATTCTAATGTACCATGGAAAAACTCTGCAGCGTGAATGGATTTTGTTTTGATCCATTGCATTTCTTCAAGGACGCACATGGCATAAGAGTAAGCACGGCCCCATGTATTCCCTGATCCAACTACCATGTGATATGGCTCATCTTTATAAGATAGAGCGAAGTTTTCAGCTTTTGCTTCACCAAGCTCTTTTACCTTTAATAATTTTTCAGGAAGTGATTGTACTTGGTCTGCAAATTCAGGATACGCAGGGAATTCGCCATTTTTATGTACCAAGTTAAAGGTCAATAAAAATAGAATTAATTGGTTAGAGTCCCCAGCAAAGTCATTTTCAGCATAATTGACTAATGCGTAGTCAACAATGTTGGCCAATGGTTTATTATATTCACCAGTTATACCAATTGTTGTTGCTCCTCTTTCTTTACAATACTTTGCAGCTGCCACAGTCTCTTCAGTTGTACCTGATAGAGAAGAAAGAATAACTAGTGACTTTTCACTAAATTGACGGTTATTAGATAATACGAATTCTGCAGCGATTTCTGCATACACTGGAACAGTTGAAAGAGAATTCAACATATGTTCAAATGGATAAAAAGTAGCTACCGCGCCGCCAGATCCAATGAGAAAAATATTTGTATATCCTTTTTCCGTAATCTCTTCAACAACTTTTTCAATTTCGTCTCTTAACCCAACTGCACCATTTGTTACTTTCAGATATTTTTCAGAATCAAAGTTCAACATATTCTCTCACTCCTATTTTTTAATACATTATAATACGTTATATAAATAATAGTTTATTTCTATAATTCAGTCAATATATTTTAAAAATAAAGAGAGCTATGATCCCGACAAGCCCTCTAATATAAAATCACCCTTTGACACTTCCCTCTGCCAGACCACGAACAAAGTATTTCTGCATGAACAAGAAGACGATGATTAATGGAACTGCGGAAATAACCAAACCTGCCATTAATACACCCCAGTTTGAACTTAAAGCACCCTTAAAGACCAGCAAGCCAGAAGTAATTGGCTTTAAATTTTGGCTTTGAATAAAGATAATGGAGAACAAAAATTCATTCCAAGAATAATAAGCAGTTAAAATCGCACCCGTAAACATGATTGGTTTACTCATTGGCAAGAAGATTCTAAAAAGCACATCCAACGTAGTTGCTCCATCAAGGTACGCTGATTCCTCCAGTTCTTTTGGAATGGACAAGAAGAAGGAACGTATTAACAAAACTGTTAAAGGAATCCGATAGGCAGTAATCGTTAAAATCAATGCCCAATAGGTATCAAAAATACCCATTTTTTGAATTAGATTATACAAAGGAATCAAGCTGCTTTGAGGCGAAAACATCAGGCCAGCCGATACAAATAGCAGGAGGAACTTTCCGCCTTTCATGTTAAAACGGGCCAATCCAAATGCGCATGCTGCGCTGATAAGAAGCGTTAAAACACATGTACCAACCGTAATAATGACACTATTCATAAAGTAACTTGAAACCCCTTGGCTCCATGCTTCTGTGTAATTTGAAAAGAGCCAGTGCTTCGGAAGCCCCCAACTATTATTAAAAATTTCATTGGTGCTTTTAAAGGAACTCATGATCATCCAAAATAATGGATACACAATCGCCACAAAATAAGAAAATAGAAAGACTGAAATCAATCCAATGATCATATAAGAACCAGTCTTATTTCTTTTCCTAACCGCATCATATTTTAAATTTGAAACCCTGATTTTTTTATCATGCTGACCTGCCATTTGGGAACTTTGCTGTGATTCTATAGGATTCATGGTTACTCCTCCCCTGTTTTAAGAATCTTGCCCTGAACAAAGTAAATGATTAATGTAATGCCTAGAATAACGTTTGCTATTGCAGAAGCAACCCCAGGCTGGTTATCAATAAACGCCTTTTGATATAAGTAGGTACTGAACACCTGTGATGAATTACTTGGCCCGCCACTGGTCAGCACATACACTTCACTAAATACTAGGAATGAACCTGTTATTGTATAAATTAACAAAACGAAAGTCATCTCTTTTACTTGAGGAACAGTGACACTGAAAAAGGTTCGGATTTTACCAGCTCCATCTATGGTAGCTGCTTCATATAATTCACTTGGTATTTTTTGAACAGCCAAGACATACAACATGACCGTATAACCGATACTTTGCCACTGGGAAACGGCAATAACTGCAAAAATGGCCGTTTTTGGGTTACCCAGCCAACCTTCTGCAAAATGGCCAAGACCGATTAATTTTAAAAATCCATTAAGCATACCGTTATCTGGATCATAGATAAAATTAAAGAGAATTCCAATGACTGTCATGGAAATCAGAACGGGAGTAAAATAAGTTGTTCGAAGTAGGGTAGAAAATCTTCGGAAAATCTTATCTTCCAGGATGGCGGCGATAACCAACCCAAGCCCAACTTGAAAAATCACCGAAATTACTGCATATAACAAGTTGTTCTTAAGGACGGTGCCAAAAATAGGATCTTTAAAAAGGTGTGTATAATTTTGAAAGGAAACGAATGTTTTAGCATCAGGATTAAAAGGATTCCATTCATAAAAGCCATTTATGATGTTTTGAACTAAAGGATAGTATACAAATAATGCTAGCATTAGAATGGCTGGTGCTATATAAAAAACTGGGACTAGTCGTGCTCGGCGCATCTATACCCCTCCTATTTTTTTCCTAAAAAACATGCCGGTCTTCTAGGAGCAAGGGGTTGCTCCTAGAAACCGACAGATAAAATGCGGTTAATCGGAATTATTGGTTTACTTGTTGTGCAGCTTGTTGAACACTCTTCATTACATCTTGAGGAGTCGTTTGGCCGCCAAGCAATGCTTGTGCACCACTGCCATATGGATTGAAAATTTGGGTATCAATGGCACTATCAGTCCACACCATCATATTTTTTGCTCCAGTGATTAAGTTCATTGCGTCAACTTCCTGTTGACTTGCTGTCTGGCTATTTACTGCGCCTTGAACTGTACTTGCCAGACCTGTTTCCTTGATTAACTTTTCTCCATTTACCTTATTGGTTAAGAATTCTAAGAATTTCACAGCAAGATCTGGATGAGCGGATTTCTTCGATACCATAAATCCTTCAGGAGCGCCAATTAATCCTGTTTGATCTCCTTTTCCACCATCAATCGCAGGCATTTTGAAAGTACCCCAATGGAATTTCGCATCTTTCAGAAGAGAAATTTCCATTGACTCAAGGAAGATTACTCCGCCTTTTCCTGCAACAAATTCGTTTCTTGATGCTTCATGTGTTAACGCGTTTGGATTAGTATTCATATAAGGTTTTAATTCTTGTAATTTTTCTAGTGCTTGAACATAACCAGGATCGGTGAATTTAGCACCCTTATAGCTAAAATCCTGCTGGATAACAGATGCTGGTACCATTCTTTGGTTTAATGCTGTAATATAGTGTCCTGCAGCCCAAGGGTCTTTGTTGCCAAGCAGTAGAGGAGTTGTTCCATTCTGCTTCAGTACTTTTAAATCATTGATGAATTCAGCCCATGTTGTTGGTACTTTTAAGCCTAATTTATCAAAAAGATCTTTGTTATAGAAAAATAGCTTAGTATCGGTATGTAGCGGAACGCCGTATACCTTTCCGTTGCTTTCAAACTGTGATACTTGTGAAGGAATTAGCTGGCTGGACCATGCCTTGTCTTTCTGAAAATATGAGGAAAGGTCTAACGCCACGCCGTCACGGATGAACTTTTGACCATATTCTCCCACCCAAGTAAAGAATAAGTCTGGTGGATTTTGACTGCCTAGAAGAACATTTGCCTTTTGTTTGTAGTCATCGTTTATTGCCGTGATTTCCTTAATTTGAACATTAGGATTTTCTTTTTCAAATTCTTTCTCTACGCTTTGGAAATAAGCATGATATGGATCATCTGGCCAACGGTAAAAGAAAGTTAATGTAGTCTTTCCATTTGACGAATCTGAACTAGAAGAACTAGAAGAACATCCTGCGATAAATGACATTACCAATACAATACTAGCAAAAACAGCCAACCAACGTTTCATTAACAAACCTCCTAGTAATCTTATTTTCTCCCATAATAGGTAAAGCGTTTACATAAATAATTAATCTCTTAATCATAACCTCCTGAATATGTATTTTGGCATTTCTGATAATTCAATGTATTATAATATTATATTACATGTTATAACGTTTGCTGTCAATATCCGAAAAAGGGGAATTTTCATTCAATTTAAAAAACACCCATTCTTCTATCCGACGGATTAAAGATATAACATTTTATAATGTATGTAAAAGTTAATTTATAACAGATTAATCTATTAGTCTCTTTTTGTTCATATTGGTCTCGAAGATCAATAATGGTAGAAATACTAAATTCTCCAATAAAAAGGGCCTGTCACCAATGTGAAAATTTCACAATGGTGACAGGCACCCTGTTCATTATTTAACAAATATTTTAGATTTATTTTCCAAACAAAGATTGAAAACTGATTACTCATAGTTTGATATTTTGGTAAAATTAAACATAGTTAAAAATAAATGGAGGTGATTTAACATGTCGGTTGGAAGATTAATAGGAAAAGGAAATACTGCAGAAGTCTACCAATGGGGAGAATACGAGGTAATTAAACTATTTGATGAGCGGATTCCAGGTAAGCTAATAGACCAAGAATATCATTCCAATGTTCAAATTCAGAATTTGCAGCTGCCATGCCCGATAGTAAAAGGCCAGGCAGAAATAGATGGAAAGAAAGGACTGATCTACGAAAAAATTGACGGCTTTAGCTTAACAAAACTAATTTCCAAGAATCCAATTTTATTAAAAAAAAGAGCAAGACTTTTCGCCCGGCTCCATCATCAAATCCATCAAATGGAAGGAACAAACCTTCCTAAACAAAAGGATTATCTTTTAAGAAATATTCACTTGACTGATTTATTGAGTTCTCAAGAAAAGCAGTCAATTTGTTCGTTTTTAACTTCCTTGCCGGATGGAAATCAAGTTTGTCATGGCGACTTCCATCCAGATAATATCATTATTTCAAATTCTAAAGTCAAAGTAATTGATTGGATGACGGCTACAAGCGGAAATCCGTTGGGAGATATTGCAAGAACCTATATCATTTTGAAATATGCCTATTTGCCAAAAAACATTCCCGCCGTTACACGATTCTTGATCGAGCGTGTACGGAATAAACTTTGTACCTACTATCTAACCGAATACGAAAACAATAAGTCTATATCAATAGAAGAAATCCAAAAATGGACCCTCCCCATCATGGCCTCCCGCTTAATCGAAGGAATCCATCCTGACGAAAAAAAGGTATTATTAACAGAAATCCGCTCAATCCTTAAAAAGAAGTGACAGGCACCGTTCGTGGACATTTTCACCCGTTTTGTCCACGTGGGGTGGACATTGCATTTAAATTATTGAATGCAATGGTCAAAGATGGTTAGTTCTTTAAGGATTTCTTCGTTGATTTCTACTCCTAATCCCGGCTTGTAGGTTAGGCGGATAAATGGGACGTCATAGGACAAATCACCAATATCCTTGGAAAATTTCAATGGTCCTGTCAGTTCAACGCTGGTAATGATTTTTTTGGAAAAGGCGACATGAAAACCGGCTGCAGACCCGACCGATGATTCCACCATGGAGCCAATCTGACATTCGATCCCGGCTAATTCGGCTTGATGTGCCAGTTTCACCGCCGGATAAATACCGCCGCATTTCATTAATTTAATGTTCACTTTATCCGCGGCTCGTTTCTGGATAATTTCCCGCATTTCACGTGTTCCTTTTAAGCCCTCATCGATCATCATTGGGATGGTTGTCTTCGCCTTTACTTCCACCATTCCGTCAATATCATCGGCAAGAACAGGCTGTTCTACCCAATCAATCCCGCATTCCGCCAATTGCTTTATAGCAGCAAGGGAAGTGGCGCTGTTTTTCCATCCCTGGTTGACATCAACCCGGATGTCCACCTTCTCTCCTACCTCAGCACGAACCGCTTTAATTCGTTTTACATCATCACTGACATTCGTACCGACTTTCATTTTAAAGGATTGGTAGCCCTGCTCCACCATCATTGCCGCTTCTTCTGCCATTTTCTCAGGCTCCCCAATGCTTAACACATGGGTAATCGGGAATTCATCATGATAGCGCCCGCCAATTAACTGGTACACAGGCACCCCAAGCTTTTTCCCCATAATATCAAAACAGGCAATATCAATGGCCGCCTTCGCCGCAGGTGCAGTGTAAACCAACGTATTCAACAGCACATGGATTTTTTCAATTTCCATTGGGTTCTTACCCAAAAGTGCGGGCCCGAAAGTGTGTTTGAGCATGTTAAAAGTACTTTCCCATGTTTCTCCCGTAACATGTTCGTCAGGTACAGCTTCCCCATATCCGACAATTTCCTCATCTGTTTCCATTTTGATGATAATCGATGGCATATTTTCGAACGTACTGTAACTAATAATAAACGGGTCTTTTAGTGGCAAGTGGATCGCATAAAGATGGATAGCGGTAATTTTCATCGTCTTTCCTTCCTTTCCATTTACAAATATTTTTGGGATTGATATATTTGTCGTTAAATAGACGTTATTAGAGTGCAGGAGGTGCTTGAAGTTGAGTATTAAAATTGCTGCGATTGGTCCAAAAGAAATTTTAACCAGAATGACTGAGATTGCTCCGCAAATAGCTGATATCGAGTTAGAAACCTATTGCTATCAGGAACCTAAGGAAGCGGCCGAGATTGTCAGAAACATAAATCCCTGCGATGTTGTCTTTTTCACAGGCGCCTTGCCGTATTATTTTTCAAAAAAACACCGTGAACAGCTGCCCATCCCTTCCATGTATTTGGCAACGGATGAGATGGCGGTAGCCTCTTCCTTGCTTTCGATTTTATATCATAAAAATATTGCCCCAGAGAGGATTTCCATCGATTTAATCGACTCATCTGTCGTTACAAATGTTTGGGCAGAGATTGGAAACGGGGCCCACCCTCTGCAAGTCCTGGAATACCGTGACATAGTAGAGAACAACCAGCTTAATTTGGAACAAATTGTCCAGTTTCATCATACACTTTGGGCTAATGGTACGGTCGACCTGGCGTTAACGAGCATCCATGCGGTCTATGACCAATTACTTTCACACGATGTACCGACAATGAGAATCATCGACCCCGAGATTTCGCTCATAAGGGGCCTTCAGGACGCAAAGGCGCAGGCGGAACTATGTAAAAGTCAGGCTGCTCAAGTTGCTGTCACCTATCTTTCCGCTCCCATTTCACAAGAAAACTTAAATGAATTTGCCCGTGTTATTCATGCATCAGTAAAACAGTTGAATGAAACCTTATTTGTTCTTTACTGCACGAAAGGCAATATCGAAGCATTAATAGAACAAAATGGCTTGCAGGACTTTTTGGACAAGTGGTCGGATCCTGCTGTTATGGGCTTTGGCTACGGTGCAACTATTCCTGAAGCAGAAGGAAATGCCAAGGTCGCACTTGGTTTTGCTGAAAAAGACATGGACGGGAGATGCAGTTACCTTTTAACAGAGGAAAAGGAGTTGCACGGTCCATTTCCACATGAACAAAGGAAGCAGCACCGTTTAAAAAATGACCAACCTGAATTTTTGCAAATTGCCCAAAAAACAAAGCTGAGTCCAGCCAATTTATCCAAAATTATTGAATTTGGAAGAACAAGCCCGTCCATCCACTTTACCGCCGCTGACCTAGCAGCCTATTTACAGGTAACAAGGCGTTCCACTGAGCGAATTCTTAAAAAGCTTGTAGACCACGGTTATGTGAAGATGGTCGGTGAAGAAATGACCTATCAGCAAGGGAGACCGCGAGCCGTTTACGAACTCAATATGCCCGTTTACCAGTAAGGAAGGTTCACTTAAATGAGGACCTTCCCTTTTTCGGTTGTGGGAAATCTTACTTGTCGCAAAATAGACGTTAATTAGATAGTATTATAGACTCCTGTATACGTCAATCTATTTTTCAATTTTTCAGAAAACTGAGATGACAGAAGCACCCGCCTCTGGAAGGGAATATTTTTTCCTGCATCGAATATAAACATTAATGGAAACTTGATTTTTGAAGGGGGAATCTTATGGATCAATCTATTAATGAATATCTTGTTGAAACAAGGAACCGCCTTTTGAAAGAAATTAATTCACTAAGTTTTGAAGAATTAAATTTTAAGCCCGATAGCACCACGTGGAGTGTTGCTGAAATTTGTCATCATTTATCTTTAGCGGAGAAATCGTTCACAAAGGCGATTCGTTATGGCCTAAAACAGGTGGATGGAGAAAAAGTTGAACGAAAACCGATTTACGATGTGACAGACAATACCCAAAAGTTCCAAGCACCGGCCATGGTTGTTCCAAGTGTGGACCCGTTTGAACTATCCCAGCTTCAAGAGATGTTAAACGAGTCTAGAAACATATTTTTAGAAGTTTTTAATAGTATTGAAGACAAATCAATCTTAACTGAAAAATCCGTAAAACATCCGCTCTTTGGCGATTTATCATTGGACCAATGGGTAGAGCTATTGTATTTACACGAAAGCCGCCATATCGAACAAATTAAGAAAATAAAAAATAGGTGACAGGGACCATGTGAAAAATTCACATGGTCCCTGTCACCTTTCGCAAAATGTCCACCACACATGGACAAAAAGGGGTAAAATGTCCACGAACGGTGCCTGTCACCGATTTTAATTTACCGATGGTTATCACCATTATTTCTTTTTGGCGTGTTTTCGCATGTCGAAGGCGACGGCGACGACGATGATGGCGCCTTTGACGATGTATTGGATGTATGGACTTACGCCTAAGAAGGCAAGACCGTAGTTGATGATTTGGAAAATGAGAACGCCGGTGATGACGCCTGGGACGGTTCCGATACCGCCTGATAAGGATACGCCGCCGACTACGCAGGCTGCGATGGCATCGAGCTCGTACATGTTCCCTGTATTATTGGTGGCACTTCCCACCCGCCCTGCTTCAAGCGTACCGGAAAAACCATACAAAACTCCGGCAATGATATAAATAATGATCAGGTTTCTTGCCACATTCACGCCGGAAACCTTTGCCGCTTCAGGGTTGCCCCCAATCGCATACATGTTTTTACCAAGCTGTGTTTTATTCCAGATGACCCAAATAACAACTGTTGCAATAATCGCATAAATCACAAGATACGGGATTTCATATTGACCGATCGGTATACCCCGTTGTGCAAACGTCGTAAAACTTTGGCTTAATCCTCCGATTGGCTGCGCTCCATATGGCGGGCGGTCAAAGTAAATGGAGTTAAGTCCATAAACGATAATCATCATCCCTAATGTGGCAATAAAAGGCGGGACATGAAGCTTGGAAACAATCACGCCGTTCACACCGCCGATAAGGCCCGTCACCGCCATAGCCAGTAAGATTGGGACAAACAGCGGCAATTGATGTAAATGCGGATACATTTTGTACGCATAATCGGATGCCTGCAATAAGGAGGCTGAGACAACAGCGGCAAGTCCCACCATCCGTCCAGCGGATAGGTCCGTACCCGCTGTAATCAAGATTCCAGCCATTCCAAGAGCGATGATGATCCTCGAAGACGATTGACTCAAAATATTAATTAAGTTTGTTACGGATAAAAAGTCAGGTGATGCGATGATAATCCCAATAACGAGCAGGACTAAAAACACATAAATAACATTATCTAACAACCATTTTGATATATTGGATTTTTTTGCTGCCTGATTATTCATTTTCCCATCTCCTCCTAATACAATGCTGCCAATCGCATAATTTCTTCCTGAGATGTTTTCGCTGTTTCGACGATTCCAGCGGCTTTTCCATTACTAATCACTAGAATCCGGTCGGTAACCCCTAAAAGCTCCGGCATTTCGGACGAAATCATAATGATTCCTTTGCCGTCTGCTGCTAATTGGTTGATTAACTGGTAAATCTCGAATTTGGCCCCGACGTCAATTCCGCGAGTTGGTTCATCCAGCAATAATACCTCCGGTTTTGTTAACAGCCAGCGTCCAATAATCACCTTCTGCTGATTCCCGCCTGATAAACTGCCAATGGACGTTTTTTGGGTAGGTGTTTTTACCTTCATGGAGTCAATGACCCATTTTGTATCATCGTAAACCTTCCTGTCAGACAGGAAGCCGCTTTTTGTTTTATACTGTGACAAGTTTGAAATGATCGAGTTAAAACTAATGCTCAACTCCGGATAAATTCCCGTTGTCCGCCTTTCCTCCGTCACAAGCGCAAACCCATTTTTAATTGCGTGTTGTGGAGAATGGTTCTTTACCATTTTGCCATTCAATTCAATCGTTCCGGATTTTAACGCCCGGATTCCAAATATGGCTTCGACCACTTCTGTCCGCTTCGACCCAACCAGACCGGCTATTCCCAAGATTTCACCTTTTCTTAATTCAAAGTTCACATTTGAAAAAGAAGGCTGCGTTTCGGCCGTAAAATCAGATACCTTTAAGATGACATCCCCCGGCTGATTGATTTTAGTTGGAAACCGTTGTGATAAGTCCCGGCCAACCATCAGCTTGATGATTTCATCTGTCGTCAATTCCCTGGAGCTTTTCGTTGCGATATACTGACCATCGCGCATGATTGTAACTTCATCGGAAATCTTCAGAATTTCCTCCATTTTGTGAGAGATATAAATGATGGCCACATTCTCGCTTTGCAGCTTTCGAATGATTTTAAATAGATGATTCACTTCATTCTCGGTTAAAGAGGAGGTCGGTTCATCCATGACAATAATTTTCGAATGGTAGGAGACCGCCTTTGCGATTTCCACCATTTGCATTTCCGAAACGGATAAGGTGCTAACCTTGCTTCGCGGGTCAATTTGAATATCAAGACTCTCAAAAATGGCTTTCGTATCCTCGTACATTTTCTTTTCATCTATGAAAATACCTTTTTTCGGATAGCGGCCGAGCCATAGGTTATCCATTACATTTTGCTGACGCACTTGGTTTAACTCTTGGTGCACCATGGAAACACCGTTTTCAAGAGCCTGTTTGGAATTGACAAACGAAACCTTTTGTCCATTAAAAATAATTTTGCCCTCGTCCATGGAGTAGATGCCAAATAGGCATTTCATTAACGTAGACTTTCCGGCCCCGTTTTCCCCCATTAAGGCATGTACCGAACCCGGCTTCACTTTTAGGGAAACATTATTTAGGGCAACTACCCCTGGGAATCTTTTTGTAATATTGAGCATTTCAAGTAAATTAGTCATTTTTGATTCTGACATGAGCGAACCTCCTCGCATTAGGTGATGGACGGCAAAACTATTTAAAAAATATGAGAGGCACTCCAAATGTGCTTCCCATATTTTTAAGAAGTTCATTTAATTAGGTGTCCGGCTTCCAGCTATGGAAGCGATGCCCCGAACGAAGGAAAAGCCCAGCTCTTTTCCTTCGTTCGAGGAGCGCCCTTCCCCAACATGGAGAGGACAAAGGCGCTTTTAGCTTTTCTTATTTATAAGCATCCTTACCAACTTGGATGTTATCTTTCGTTACAATAACGTAAGGGACACGAACGGCTTTCGAATCATCCAATTTCCATTGTGTTCCAGATAAGACATCTTTACCGTTTGCTGCATTTACAGCAAGGTCGACAGTTGCTTTCCCTTGGTTTTTCGCATCATTTAATACGGTACCAACCATTTTGCCGCTTGAAATCATATCAAGTGCTTCCGGAATGGCGTCAACACCTACAACCGGCATGAATTTGCTGCCTGTAAAGTATCCTGCTTTTTCAAGAGAGGCAATGGCACCAAGCGCCATACCGTCATTGTTGGCAATGACGAATTCAATTTTGTCGCCGTATTTTGCTAACCAAGCATCCATTTTCTCAGTCGCTTTTGTGGCATCCCACATCGCTGTATCCAATGCCAATTGTTCTACTTGGATGCCCTTTTGCCTAATTGTATCAACAGCAAATTTTGTACGGGCTTCTGCATCCGGGTGACCTGGCTCTCCTTTTAGCAATACGTATTGGATTTTGCCATCATGGTTCTTGTCCCATTTGGCCTTGTTGGCTTCCCAAGCCTTTGCAATCATTTCACCTTGAAGAACACCGGATTCTGAAGAGGTTGTTCCTACATAGTAAGCTTTATCATAGCTTTTCATTACAGATGCATCCGGCTCTTTGTTAAAGAAAATAACTGGAATGTTTTTTGGCTTTGCTTTATCGATAATGGTTTGGGCCGACTTTGGATCTACTAGGTTAATAGCTAATGATTTTGCACCTTTCGCAATGAGCGTATCCACTTGCTCCATTTGTTTGGATTGGTCATTTTGAGAGTCGTTCAGCATAAGGTTGGCTTTATCTTTTGCTTCTGTTTCCATTGAACGGCGCACATAGGACATGAAGTTATCATCAAACTTGTAAATCGTTGCCCCAACAGCCGGAAGCTTGCTGTCACTTCCACTTGCGGAATTACCGCTGGACGAACTTGAACAGCCTGCTGCTAACATAATGCTTGAAGCAACTGTTAAAGATAAAACTAGACCTTTGTTCTTTTTAAGCATTGAATCATTCTCCTTTTCTTTTCAAAGAATTATGGAACTGGTTGCAGAAAACGCTTGCTGTAACCCCTTACATTCATGGTAGCATGGTGAAAATGATTCCAATAGTTCCAAAGAATAGCATAAAATTGTGATTATCTAGACTATTTTGTTATTGCTATTTTATTAAAAAAAGAAGGCTGCCCCCATAACAAAGGGACAGCCTCCTCTTTATTTGCTTTCTATTGCTTCCTTACGATAATCGGATGGCGATAAGCCGGTAAGCTTTTTAAACACACGACTGAAATAGTTAGGATCCTTATAGCCAATGGAAAAGCAAATTTCCTTCAAGCTTTTGGATGGGTCCTCCAAATGCGCTTTGGCATGCTTAATTCTAATATCCGTTACATAATCAATAAACGTCTGCCCAAACCGGTCCTTAAATAACTTGCTAAAATAATAGGGACTAAGTTCCACATATTCGGCTGCTGATTCCAATGTAATAGAATCGGCATAGTGATTTTCAATATACTCTTTTGCTTTATGCAGCATTCCTTTTGCATGATTATTTCTCCAGACCTGCACATGCTGAACAATCGAGATTAATTGTGCTTTTCCGGTTTCCAGAATAAACTTAATATCCTCGGACTCTTCAATCTTTGGTGTTTGCTCGTAACTAACCCCTAAATCATGAAGCAAACGCGAGGTAAGAATAAACAATTCTTCAAAGGCTTTTTTTACAAAGGAAGGTTTGACGTGCTGGCTTTTGGCCTGCCCTGTAATAAACGAATCAAAAATAAACAAGACTTGGTTCACATCCCCCTTACGAACCGCATCTAACAGCTTTTTCTCCATTTCGATAACGGCTGATTTTATGCTGGATATCGGTTCGTGCGTTTCCTGCCTCACGCCAAATTGATACCGTTGATTCGGTGCTGCCAGAATTTTCTTCAGGGCACCTGCTGCTTCATGATAAGATTTGTGCAGTTCAGAGGCATGGTTGTACGCCAGGCCCACTCCAATTTTCAAATCCGCGTTAAAGGAATTCCTTTGAAAAAGCGTTACCACATTTTCCATTACCTGTTGGGAAAGCGATCTGAACAATAGTTTTTCGTTTGTTTTTTTACAAAGGAATAAAACCGGTACTTGCGAATCCGTCAGCGGGCCAATCATAATCTCTTGTTTTTTCACAACACCTTTAAGGGTCTCTTTAAGCCACGTATACCATTCTTGCTTTTCACGCTCCGTTTTCTCTTTTGACTGGAACGAAAAAAGCATGATATATCCGGATGTAATTTCTACTCCTAATAATTGACCCCATTCTTCATACGTGATGTCCTGAACCTGGTTCACCAACAAGGAAGAAACCCACTCCTTTTGGGCAATCGACACTGCCCGGTCCAAATTGTCGCGCAGGTTTTTCTGCTCTTCCTTCTGTTTTCGCTCATCTAAAATTTCCGTTTTTACCCGCGTCAATGCCTCTAAAATATCCTGTTTGCCGCTTGGTTTTAAAATGTACTCCTTTACACCCTGCTGCATGACTTCTTTGGCATATTCAAACGTATTAAACGCTGATACCATGATGAATTTTATCGAAGGATCGGTCTTTTTAATGGTCCTCACAGCTTCGACTCCATCAATACCGGGCATTTTTATATCCATAAAAATGATATCGGGATGGTCCGATTCTGCCAGTTCAATTGCCTTTCGCCCATTGGGGGCCTCACCGATTACCTCTACCCCCGTCATGCCATTTTGGATAATTTTTGCTAACGCCTTACGTTCAATGGCCTCATCATCCACTAGTAGAATTTTAAGCAAGCTGCTCTTCCCCCTTAAATGCATCAGGGATAATTAACCTAAAGGTTGTCCCTTTTTGGAGTTCTGAATCAATTTCAACAATATCGTTTCTTTGGTAAAATAGCTGCAGTCTTTTCATCACATTTTTCACACCTATGCCGGTGGAGTGTCCTGTTGATTTTTCCAGTTCAAATGATGTTTCAGATACAATTCCTTGCGCATAATCATGTAATTTCTTTTTGACGGCGGCGTCCATGCCTGCTCCGTTGTCCTTTACTTCCACGTAGATCCATTGCATTTGCCGGTAAATACGAAGGCTGATCACAGCATCCTCCTCAAGGGACTCGACCCCATGGATGAAGGCGTTTTCAATTAAAGGCTGAAGAGTAAGACTCGGTATTTCAATATCTAAACAATCCTCCTGAATATCAGTCACAAATTGAATCCGTTCACCAAACCTAACCTGCTGGATAAAAAAATACTCCTTCACAATTCTTACTTCATCTCGTAGTGTTGAGGCTTTATTTAAGTCCCCTAGGTTGTACCGTAGTAAGGCGGCTACGGATACAATCAATTTTGATGTCTCCTCCGCTTCTTCCAAATAGGCCATTTTGGATACCGTATTTAACGTATTAAATAAGAAATGAGGATTAATTTGATTTTGCAGGCTTCTTAGCTCCATTTCTTTTAGTAGATTATCCAATTCAGATTTATGCTTGATTTCCATGACTAACTGGCGGATATTGGTGCGCATTTGGTTAAAGGTTTCGGTTAATAGCTTCAATTCATCGTTGGTGGTAATTTTTATATCTTCCCCTGCTAGGTTTCCTTTTGAGATCTCTTTAGCCGCTTTTGATAAACGGCTAATCGGTTTCGTAATCCCTCCAGAGATCCATAATGCCAGCAAAGTACTTAGAAAAAAGGTTGCCGCAAAAAGGGATAGCGACATTAGTTTATAATAATGGTTTTCCAATGCAATCTGACTGTAAAATTTCTGATAGTTAGTTAGTTTATTATTTAATAACGTAAGGGTATCCTCTTGAAGGAAACCGGCTATATTCAATGCCTCATTATAATGAGATGAATATTGGTTGATATCATCCTTCTGGAACGATTGAATGGCCGCATCACATTCTTCAAGAAAACTATCAATCATATTTTTATAGTTCACAAGCGTTATATCTTTGGCATCGGGTTCGCGCGTTAATTTATGCTGGTCCTGAATCAGCCTTTGCTTTTCACTCTGGTACTCTTCCAGAAACTTCATTTCCTTGTCCAAAATATAAGCATGCATTTTTTCCGTGATGACATTGGTTCTCTGTGAGATATCATTTAATAAGAGAAATCTTTCAAAACTATTATCATATTCAACCACAAGTTTTTCACTACTATTATAAAAAAATAAGCCTATTGATGTTAGTAAACCGACAAGAACGATAAAATAAACGAGCAATTTAGAGCGAATTCGAAATAATCTCATTGGCGGCCATCCTCCATTCCAGAAGGGCGGCTTATAGGTAAATCTTGCAACCTCATAATACTCGTGCTTGTATGTACAACTGAGGAAACCTTTTTCCCCTCTTTTAGTTCAACCATCATTTTGACGGCCCCATACCCCATTTCATAGGGCTGCTGGGCCACTGTTGCCTGGATGATCCCTTCCCGAATGAAGGAAAGTGTTTCCGGCAGTGTATCAAATCCAATAATATATATTTTGTCCTTCTTCTTTTTCAGGTCAACCACATTGGCGATGCCGATTCCATCCAAAGCACTTGTCCCAAAAAAGGCGTTGACCTCAGGATGATTCTGCAGGATTTGGTAGGCCTTTTCAGCGGCTCTAATTCTGCTAATCTGCGATTCTTCAACAGCCACAATGTGGATTCTCTTTTCTTTTTTTACTGCATCCCGAAAGCCCTTCACCCGCTGAATTTGGTGATTGGCATAAAAGTTTCCTGTGATGATGGCCACATTGATGGTTCCCTTTGTATCATGGATCAATGCCTTCCCTGCTAAATATCCTGAATGATAGTTATCCGTACCGATATAGGCGATGCGGTTGCTTTTTTCTGAATCGGTATCAACCGTAATAACCGGGATGCCATTCGCCACCACTCGATTGATTAACGGCGAAAACTGGTTGTCGCTTAACCCCTGTGTCATAATCCCATCGACCTTGGAGGCGGCCGCCATTTCAATCGTTTTTAAATGCTCATCAATATTCGCCTGCTTTGGACCCGCATATTCCAGCAATACCCCATATTGCTTCGCCGCATCCTTTGCACCTTTCTCGACAAGCCGCCAATATTCATTATCCAGCTCCTCCGGCACAAGAACAAAATGATAGCGATATTTCTCATCTGGATTTTTCGCTGCTGGCAGCTTATGCGTATAAATTTTATATCCGTAGAAAAGAGCGAATGAGCAGCTAACGAGAAAAAAAAATGTTCCTAACGCATACACCCATGTAGATAACCTGCCCATAAAAGTCCCACTCCCGCTGCCGTCAATTTAAGCACATTATACTCGAACCCCTCCCCAATCAACAATGACAAATTTCAAGACAATGTTCACCACACGCGGACAAAAGGGGTGAAAATGTCCACGAACGGTGACAGGCACCCACTTTCCCACTTTTCACATTTTATTCAATTATTCCACATTTTTCTATCAATTTTGACAGTATAATACAGGTAGTACTCCAACACTCCCCAGTTCTACCTCTCTAGTTTTTTCCTAAACAATTAAAAAATTTTAGAAGGCAGGTTGATTTAATCGATGAAAAGCAGAAAAAAATCGAAGTCTATTCGTGCTGCAAAAGAGCCCCAGGTAAATGTAAGAGTCCACCAATTTGCGAGTCCGGAGGAACGGCAAGAAATGTTAATGAACTTAGCGATTGGCTCACAATTTGAAATGAGGCATCGTGGAATCCTAGAGTATTATGGAAAAGACTTAATCGCCTACAAACGAGAACATACCTCCAAAAAAGCCAACGAATTTCTCAGTATTCTATCCAAATTTATGACTACTTGTTTAGAAGATAATTGTCCACCCTCTTGGCAGCAGTGTGATTCCTCATTTTGGGAGGAATTGATTTTTACCTTCTTCCCCCACACCATGCACATTTCACAAAATCGAAAAGAAGCAGAAATCTTCCTGACTCAATTAAAAATATTTGTCCATTGGCTTGATAAACGAGTCGGCTCTTCCTGGTATCCAGTGGTTGAGAAGTTTACATTAGAGGCTAAGTCAGAGCTTAATACCTGTGAACATGTCTTGAACGATATCTTTTTAATGGATTTCCCCGACCTTCATCATCCTGATTCGAAAATTATTGAAACAGCTGATCAAATCGAACTGGATTATAGCAGGTGTGATAATAAACGGAGCAGTATATTTGAAGTAACGAGTTTGATTGATGATATGGTTGTCTTGACTGAATTTAACACTAATAAGACTTATTATATTAAAGGCCTGCCAATGAAATGGTTCGTCCAAGGATTGATCATGAGCGGCGTGATTGGCAAAAAAAGCAGTGAAAAAGCTTGGAGATGGTTCTCAACAGATGGTGTATACCCAAATAGAGGAAGGGCTTATCTTAAACTAGTCGATAAAACAACGGTATCACCAGGGGTATAATCCCCTTCGGTTCTTTAACGCAGTAAAGTAGTGGGGGTCAGACCCCCACATCTTCTTTTAGGATTTGGATGAGGCCTTCTTGGTAGGCTGCTTTGCGGTACTTGTTCATTAAATCGGCTGTTTCTTTGAGTTCTGGGTCGAGGATGTTTTTCAATTGGCCGATTCTGTCTTCGATTTTTTCATCTGACATGGCTGATTTGTAAGATTGGCAGTCCATTCGCCATATTTTGACGTTGTCAGGGTACCTGCTTTTCAGCCTTTGCGCCATCATAAGTCCTTCTGGGTCGAGGTCCCCTGAATAATAAATAGTGCAGCCTGATTCGACAAGGCGGTCAAAAAAAATCCAGCTGGCCACCTTAAACTGACCATGTGTGCAGGCAATTGGTTTATCCAGCACTTCATCCATTAATGCCGAACAAACACTCGAATTTTCAAGCACCCAAACCTCCTTCCCTTCGAATGGCATAATTTTATCAAGCAGCATCAGTTCCCGAACCGGAACATTCATCACGGTTCCACACTCCGCAGCCGCTTTCCAGACCGGGTGTTCCTTCTGATTCTGGCTCGCACAAAACCCCCGGCAAGTCACAAAGCTCCATAAATCATCACGAAGGAGGCCGTACGCTAACAGCAATTCATTGATCTGTTCTGTCTGTGTCTCCGGTTGCCCATCAGCACTAATGCCTTCTTGGCTCCATGCAAGCAGATGCAAAAGCATTTTTCCCAATAGCTGATTTCTATCAAACGAATGCGGGTTTCCGGTTATCCGCTGTGAGAACAATGGCAAACGCTCATATTTTCCTGACTCTGGCAGCAGTTCATAGGCTTTCGCTACCGTTCGCAGTAAGGGAGCCAGTTCTTCCTTCTCCAGATTATACATAAATCGGGCGTCGGGTTTCCTCTCCATTAATCTTGTCAACCACCATGCCAAATGTGGAAACTCTGCGATGAACTGATCATAAAACGCTTTATCATCCTGTTCACGACGAGCCTTTTCCTCCGCTTTTGAGATGAGCGGCTCTTCGAAAAATCGCTCAAGAACTTGCTTAAGGGAAATCCCTTCTAAATTTGTTCGCGCCAATTGCTCTTCGAAAATTTTAAGGGAGACCGTCCCTTTCTCCTTGATGGCATCAGGAGGCAGCGCAAGAAACCCTGCGACCGACTCCAGCTCCTCCCGTGAAAAATCCCCTACTTTAACGGTCCCCCCGATTCGTCCAACCGAACGGAACTTTTCCCGAAACCGGATGAACAGCTTCTCAAAGCCCGGCTCCTGTCGAAACAATTCAAGCCCTATTTCCATTCATGCACACCCCTGACTAGTCAAGCAATACCGGTTCCTTTATATCCAAATACTTCTTTTGACCATCCCATTTATAGCGGATCACCGTAACAAAATCAGCATTTTTCGGACGGACAAGTTCACAAATCGACAGGCCGGAAACCGTATCATAATCTCCCCATAACGCCTGGGAATTCATGATGTAATTAAAGCCCAGCTCCTCGACCACCTGGAACATGTCGCGAATATTGTTATCATCCACACCAGCAAACGCCTCATCCAAAGAAATAATATATGGGGCCGCAGGTGCTGCCTCTTGATAGCGTGAATAAGCCGCTGTAAACAATGGAATATACATTGCCATCGCTTTTTCCCCGCCGCTAAACTTATAAAAGGCATTATTAGTAAGCTCCCGTTTCGGCTCCCCTTCACGGCGGTAAGATAATATAAAGGAAAACCACTTTCGATAATCGAGGACTTCCTTCAACACTTGATGCAAGGTATTTCCTTCATTGCGCAGTTCAATCAATTCCTTTGCCTTCGCAATTTTCGATTGGAAATGCCGGGTGATTTTATTCAAATCTTCCTCTTTTAAAAACTTACTGTTCATTTGCAGCAGCTCAACAAGATTCTTTGTGTCCATCTCCTCTTCCGTTTCAGCCGTTTTCGGCTTCCAGGCAATTGAGAAGGTTAACCCTGAAGAACTATTTCGGCCCTCCATCAGCCTGTCCATTTGCTTAATCCATTTTTCCGCCCTTTGGATTCGAGCTCTTAAAATAGAACCGACTGATTTTAATATAATATCCTCATACAGCTGCCGGTCCTGTTCATCAAGCCATTGCTGCTGATTGGCAAGCTCCCGGTCGAGCGTTTCAAAAACGAAATATGGGCTGACCTTTTGCCCCTGGTATTCCATCAAAATGATTTTTCGGCGATTTACCTGAATCCACTGCTGAATCTGCAGCTTCTCGTTCTCATTTAAATCTTCATATGCAAGTGATTCCGGCAAATCATGCGGTGAATCGTATTCTGTTAAGCGATACTCCATTAAGTTCGGCTGTTCATTATAATAGGCCTTTGTCAGCTGCTCGTTCATTTTGGCCCGATCATATTTCTTTAGCTCCGTATGATATTTTTCATAGATTGCATTAGTGCTGGAGTCTTCCATTTTGATAAATTTACGAGAAAGCTCAGTTTGCATAGCAAGCTTCCAGCCCTCAAACAAATCCAATAAGAATGAGGTTTCCCGTTTCAAAACTTCCAGCTGCTCCCTTTGCTGTCTGATGATTTCTCGCTTTTTCGGCAGCTCACCTTTTACAGAATCCAATCTGCGGTCAATTTCCTTAAGCTCTGTCTGTACCTGCTCAATGCGCCGTTGGATTTCATCCATTCCCTCAAGATTCAACTGATGCTGAATGGCTTCAATTTCCGCCCGCATCTTTTTGATTTCGCTCTCTAGAACACTGCGCTCCCCGGCGACTTCCAGGATTTCCTCTGCCAATTCTTCCAAGCGGTTGTTAATCATTTGTTTATTTTTATAAAAATTGACAAGATGGATTGCGATCTTTTCCAGCTCATTTAAATAAGCCTGATAGCTCTTCATATGTTGATGCGCGGAAAAATACGCTTCCACATTCGGGCTTAATTCAATCTGCTTGGATTTATCCTGAATCTGTTGTTTAACAGCTTGAAACTGACGAGCGGCCTCCTTGTATTGGCCATCAACCCTGTTAAAGGAATCTACTTTCCCAGCAATCTCATTTTTATATCTTTGCAGCTGATGAAAGATTTCTTTTAAATCACGGTCAGCAGGAAAAGTATCCTTCAGCTGCTTCGCTTCTTGGTAGCGGTTGTCCAAAGTACTTTGCCTGTCAGACAGTTCCAGAATATCCTTTGACACGGCTTCGATTTTTTCCACAAATTCCGCAATCTTTTCCTTTTGGAATCTTTTTCTTGAAGAACGGCCGATGAATCTTGATTTGTCTTCTGCAGGAGCATGCCCAAAAAGGTCGCCAATCCGGTAATAACCATTTTCGTCGATATGAATCGTTCCATTCGAGTCAAATGAAGGCTCATCCCCGATTAAAATCGTTCGGAGCACATCATCTATCAGCTGTTTGGAAACGGGATGGTCCTTTTCGATATCCGGATGTAAATAATCAGCGAGTGTGTGACCAAACATTGAAGGATTGGGACGAATATAGCGGTCATTCTGGATGCCTTCAGGATTTTCGAGAATTAGACTGTCAAGAATCCCCATTTCTTTTAACGCGGTTTCAATCCGTTCCTTCTGTTCGTTTGTCACATGGTCCTGAAATTCAACTGCGGCATAAAACGGAATAAAAGCCCTGCCTTCCGCGGTTAATTTTTCACGAAACACTGAAGTTGCTTCTGTCCGTTCAGGCTCAGGGTCAATCATGTTTTTCCAGCGCTCGAGCTCCGACTCATAGCCGCTCTTCTCCTGCCGCTTCAATTCCAACGAATGCTCGATTTTTCCAATTTCTTGGACAAGATTTTGCTGTAGGGCGTGGATGGCCTCAATAACCGGTGCCTTTACATCCTCGTATGCTGCATGATCGTAAAGAAAATGAATCGTTCTAGCTATTTCCTGTTTGGCGGTATCATTGAATGTTAATTCATCGTGCTGTTCCATCCATTGAAAAATCGTATCCTCGAGCGCCTGTCGGTCACTCTCGAACAGTTTTTCCAAATCATCCTCTTCATTTCGCAGTTTATCAATTTGCTGCCTTAGCTCTGAGGACTCGCGGTATTTCGCATCCATTTCCTTGCGATATTGCTCCTGATAGAGGAAATCATTTTTTATTTCTTCAAGTAAGTTCGAATAGTCAGCGGCTTCCTTTTTCCATACGGTAAAATCAAAGTTTTTCCCTTCACTTCGCTCAAGGTCAGCCACATTAATATCGTGCTGAGCGAAAGCTGCTTCCCGTGCATCCAATTCCAGTTCCTCAAGCAATTCCGTTTCGTTTTTCTCCAGATTAAAAATTTCCATACTTATTTCATCCAGTTTCACACGTTGGTCATGCTCTTGCGTCTTCTTAAGGTCTATTTGGCTATTTTTCTTTTCAAGGTCATTTTTTAAGTTTGCCTGCATGTCAATAGATCTTGTTAATTCTTTGCGGAGCCTCCAGACCTCATGCTTGTTCAAACGGTCCCGTTCTTCCTCCGCTACCTCCTTGCGCCGATTATAATCTTCCTGATCCGATTGGAGCTGGTCAATTTCTTCGGTAAGAATCTGAATTCGTTCCGCCGTTTCATCCCTGTTTTTAGACGAAGCTTGATAGGCCTTTTCGACTTTCATGAAGAAATCGGCCTTTTCCGCAAGTATAAATCGATTATATTGGTCGTACACTTCGACAAGTTTCTTCGCTGCCCGGTGCTCGCGCTCTAGCTGTTCGAGCTGCTGCCGGGCTTGGTCCATATTTTCAATCGTATCGGATAAATGACGAAGATCATCATCCCCTAACGGCGGCAGGGCTGATTCGAGAATTTCATAAATAACGGTCGGGCGGAAATCCTTCGAAAGCTTAGGGCTGCGCAGCTGAATGAGCAGCTTGATTAATTCATCATAGGCATCAAGCGTCTGAAAGCCGAAGATATATTTATTCACAAGATTCATATATTCCTTCTGGCCGCGGACTACCTCACCGCCTGAAGCTATTCGATTTTCCAATTCCTTCGCCGATAACGGGATTTTTTCTCCTTGATGGGTTTGATAGAGCTGGAATCCATCGCCAATTCTGCGGTTATCGGTAATGACGAAGCCCCAAAACTTCATTTCTTTATGTCTCTTTGCCTGCAGGCCGATTCCTGTAGTGATATACTGGCTGCTATTTTCTTTTTTATATTCTAAAAATAAATACCCTGTCCGTTCATCACGGTTTACAACATCTTTTTCACCTAGCAGGTAATCTTCCATTTTTCTCGCTTTGGAGCCAAATGGATCCAAGCGGTCGGGCGATTTTTTTCCGTCCAAAAGCACAGGCAGAAAGCTTTGCATCGTTACCGATTTTCCGGACCCGTTACTGCCGCGAAGAAGCAGTTTCCCATCGGAAAAGTCAAAAATTTCTTCATCGTAATACCAGAAATTCAATAGCCCGGCGCGGTTCATTTTCCATTTATTCATTCTCTTCCACTCCTTTCAAAAAGTCTTTTGGATACGAACCTGACAACAGCCCCAATAACGGCTTCAGCATAATCATTCCTGTTTCTGAGTGAACCTCAGCCATTAACCAACTCTCCATGACCTGAAGAAGTTCCCGGCGAATGGACGCTATTGAAGCATCGCGATATGCCTTGGACCAGCCTGCGCTATTTTCGTTCTTTAATTCTTCGAGCAATTTTTCAAATTCACTTTCTGTCAGCATAATCACGCCCCATTCATTAGGCTGGAATCGGGATTGAGCCGCATGAATAGCATGTGAAATTTGCAGAACCAAGTCACTGGAGGTTTTTTGGTCAGGAAAAATGGTTTGATAGGATTTTGGTTCCGCTACAGTCAGCATCGCTGCATTTTTATATAGTGAAAATTGAAAAGGGGTATGCTTTTCGATATCATCCGTAATCCGATTTCGGAAATTCCGCAAATATAAAAAGTCCGGGTCGTTCTGCTGTTTCCTGAAGATCGCCGGTGACATAAAAAGTTGACGATAAACCCTTTTGCGGCGCTCATCATCCCCTTGCAGCTTCCATTCTTCTTTTAAAATGTTTTCCCAGTTTGTATAGGTAAAAAGATCCTCTGGGTAGGAGCGCATAAAATATCGGCTGTATGTGGTGACTTCGTATAACGCTTCCTGCTCCTGGTCGTTATCAAAGCGGTTGACATCGCCATCGATCGTTTTCATTAATTGAAAATCGGTGAGAACCTGAACAGCCCGAATCAGCGATTTTCGGTGGGTGTAAATCGTCCAATCAAGGGGGATGTCGCCTGGATAATCCGAGCGAATATGATCGCAAAACTCGGAAAGCAAAAATTGTTCCTCAATGGCTTTTCCTTCTAAAAAACTTAAGGCACAGCAAAAAATCGCATAATCCATCGGCTCTTGAAAATGCTGAATGCCCATCCAGCTTTCAGGTTCAACTGGAATTTTTTCGAGCTTCGCAAAATGGCGGTGAATGATTAAACGCAACCCAAACTTGTCATCGATATAGCGCCGTAACACTTTTTCCCGTTCCCGAATGAGCTGGTACCAATCCGGCTGATCAGAGCGAAGAATCCAATAATGATCAAATAGCAGCTGGAGCCCGCGCTCGGCTTTCTCATCAAATAAATTCTCTTCCATTTCCCTACTCACCCCCGGAAAAAATAAATTCAGCATCAGGCATTTCCAATGTCCCGTCATCCGCCTGCAAGACTACTAAATTTTCTTTATCAATTCTTACTTTTACTGTCATGCCAAAATCGGTCTTAACTTTTTGCTCCTTGCTTGCCATCGACTTGCCAATCCATGTCAACAGCATTTTTCTTACCTTTTGCTCAATCACGGGGAGCTCGGAAATTTGGATCCGGTAATCGTCCATGTACTTTTCAATTAACTGTTTTTCGTCTTCAAGCTGCCGCAGATACAGATTTCTCATTGCTTCTTTTTCCGCATGATTGCCGATAATCGCCCCTGGTTTTGTTTTTTCACGGTAGCGGTTCGTTCGTGGCTTTATTGTGATTTCCTGCGGTGACTCATCCCAAACATCTGAATAAATATCCTCCGTTGGCGACCCTTCATGAAAAAGATGCCTGGTTTCAAGCGCTCCGAAAACGACAGCGGAAAGCTTGTGTGCATCATTTAATGCTTCTAAATTCGAAAACCATTTCGCCAGATGCAGATAATCCTTTCTCCGGCTGCGGAAGTTTTGATGGCGTTCGCCAATCCGCTGGACGTAGCGGGTAATGCGGCGGATCATTTCATTGGTTTGCTGTTGAAGCATGTCTAGCTCGCTTTGATGGTTCGGGCTGCCGAGAAACCAATGCTTAAGGGAATGCCATAATTCCTCATGCTCTTTCATCATTTCTTCTTTGGTGAGGCCGGTATCTTCAAGCCTCGGGATCAACAGTTTATGATTGATGACCATTTCATAGATTTGTTGTGTTTTTTCTGTGTTCAGCTCTGTTAGCCTCTGGCCGATTTGCATCGCCGTTTTTTGGAGGGAAACGATAAAATCCCTCAGATAGGCGGTAAATTGATTTTTATAGACGAGGAAAGCCTCCGTCTGCATTTGTTCCTCAGTTTTTTCACTATTCACATAGGCGATATAGTCTGCTGTGCTCCTGCGGATCGTTCGGAAATAGCTAAATAAATCATCCCAGATTTGGGCAATTTCCTCTTGGTTTTGCTCGGTGAGCACTATGGATTCAAGCTTGGTAAGGGCCTGTAATAGTCGGTCAAACTGTGTGCGCTCAAGGGAACCCTGGAAGGTGTCGCCCAGCTTTTCCAGTTGCTGCAGCATGCGCTCAATCTCAACGGTATATGGAGTACACTGGTAGCGGAACCGCTTTTTCTTGTACTCCTCCACTGTTTTTGCGTTTCCCATATCCTGCCTGGCAATCAAGTTATTCCATTTCACAAGCTGAGCAAGGTCAAGATGTAGCTGCTCTTCTGTATATTGATGAAATTCAGGGATTTCCTTCACATTTTCGTAGATTTCTTCTGGTGTAATATAATCTCTCATTCTTTCATGCTGGATAAAAAAGAAACGTAAAATGGTCCGGTAGCTCCAAGCCTTCTCAGCAGTTAAATAACTGGCCTCTATTACCTTCTTCATAGTATTCTGATTCATTTCGTCACCACTTTTAGATTTTCCTAGTCTAATTGTACCGAAAATTATCGATCTATAGGAGGAAAAATATTGGAAGTAATTATGACAAACTCTTGAACAAACAATTCTGATATTCACCATTATCGACAAATAATTCGTAATCCATAATACCGTCCACCATGTGCGGACAAATATGGGTGTTTTGTCCACGAACGGTGCCCACGAACGGTGCCTGTCACCCAATTTTTGTCGCACTTAAATTTCCCTTCTTTCATACACATAGAATGTATTAATGCTTCTAGGGGGATTACAGCATGCATTGGTTAACCATATTATTATTAGGTGTCGCGGCAAATCTTGATAATTTAGGGATAAGTGTATCTTATGGATTAAAATCAACACGCATCCCCTTTACTTCTAATCTGGTAATCGCGATTATTTCCATGATTTGTGCCTATATATCGATCACTGCGGGTACATTAATTTCACATTATATTTCCTTAAAGATTGCCAATATTATAGGAGGTTGTCTCATTATCTTCCTGGGTGGAAAATGTATTGTGGAATCTCTATATCCCAAAGCTGCATCCGTTGGTAGTCCTGGTCCAGATTCCGAGCAGGTCCGGGTTGATTCTAACTATTCAAAGGTAATCACTCATCCGGATTTGGCAGATATTAATGAAGACAAGGTTATTACATTTAAAGAAGCCATCCTATTAGGGCTTGCGCTGGCGCTGAACTGCTTAGCAATGGGACTTGGAGCAGGCTTTACAGGCATTTCACCTTACTTAGCCACGATTTCCATCGGCGTCTTCTCGTTACTTTCAATTTCCGTTGGAATCATGTTCGGCACTAAAATCACCGGAAATCGAATCGGCCAATACTCCAACATCATCTCCGGCCTGCTGCTCATCATGATCGGAATTTACGAAATCATATTTTAAAGTGACATTTATTAGGTGACAGGCACTGTTCGTGGACAAATAAGGCCATTTCGTCCACCTCAGGAGGACACACAAAAAGTGACAGGCACCAAGCGGGGGCATATCCCCTTTTTGGTGCCTGTCACCTTATTGTTTTCCGCATAAATTGAAAATTGTCACCCTACTTGAGATTCCTCATCATTGTCTGGAAGGTGTCTTTTCGGAATGTCGAATGAGTATTCCGGAAGGGGGAACAGGTCGGAGAGCCTTTTCACATTTCCCTCTGCATCCTTAAACACAATATGCTCACGGGTGAATTTCCTTGGAGTATCAATACCGCAGGCAGCAGCCAATGCAAATAGTCCCTGACGTACGTTAAGGATATAGTTCATCACGCGCCATTTTTTCTCTTCCGGTACAAGTGCCTCTTGATATTTTGGATCTGTGGTTGTTACCCCGGCAGGGCACTTCCCGGTATGACATTGCATCGCCATAATACATCCATTAGCAATCATAAACCCTCGTGCAGAGTTTACAGCATCTGTCCCAATTCCAAGTGCAATCGCAATTTTATCAGCAGAGATCAATTTACCGGATGCAAAAATTTTCAGTTTATCTCTGACTCCAAACTGGTGAGCCTTGTCAACCACAGCGATTAATGCAGGATATAGGGGCAGCCCCATGGAATCGGCCATCGATTTAAAGGTAGCGCCTGTTCCTCCTTCTCCGCCATCCACCGTAATAAAATCCGGATAAATCTGCAGCCGATTCATAGCATCATAGAATTCATCCAAATTGGATTGGTGCCCTACCACCAGCTTAATTCCAACCGGCTTCCCGCCTTCATCCTGTAAGGTTTTGATGAACCGTAAAGTTTCAATAGAGTTTCGCAAAAATGGAAACCGGTTAGGTGAATTGATGGTTTGGCCCACTTGTACCTTACGGATACCGGCAACCTTTTGTGTAACTTTTGCTCCTTCTAAATGTCCGCCGCGAATTTTAGCGCCTTGCCCAAACTTGAGCTCGAACGCTTTTACATTTGGTTCTTTGGCTTTCTGTTTAAACTCTTCAATTGAGAAATTCCCTTCCTGATCCCGGAAGCCGAATAGGCCGGGGCCAATCTGTACCACCACATCAGCACCGCTTTCCAGATGCTCTGGTGCAATTCCACCTTCGCCTGTATTAATCCAAGATCCACCTGCCATCATACTGCCATAACCGGTGGAAAGAATATAATGTTCACCAACAGCACCATAGGAGGTAGCCGAGGCCCCAAAAGGTCCTGAAAGTCTCCATGGAATCTCCCTGTCAGGGCCAACGACAATTACGTCCTCCTCATGATAAAGCCAGCGTATTATTTGATCCGCTTCAAGGCGCTCCCTCCTTGTAAATAGACCTTCATTATCGATTTTGTATTTCATCGCATGGATTTTTTCTTGATTGTTTACCCTCAATTCATCGTTTAACAACGGGAACAAACTGTTCGATATATAGTAACCTGGTTTTTCAAAGTCCCGCTTGGAGCCAAAACTTACTAAATCGCTGCGATATTTTGATGAAAAGACAATTCCCAAGAAGTCAGCCCGGGAAAAAGGTCTACTGCCGTTATCACTATCAAACCAATATTGTCTTAACTCCGGACCCAGTTTTTCTAAGAAGTACCGTACCCACCCGAGATACGGGTGGGCCCGAATAATGGAATGCTGTGGCTTTTTTGCAAGATTATGTAGATACAATAGTACACAAATCGGACCACCAATAAACACGACCAAAAGGAAAATTAAAATTGTCCATAACAAGTCAAACTCCTCCTCTTCCTTTTTTAGTTACTACTTGGAGAATACAAGGAAATTGAAAAAGCGTCCAGATAAATTTTGAAAAATTAAAAAAATCACAAAAATAACTCTCAACAAAATGAAGTTAGCAGGAAAACAGGATTTTTTATTTTAATAAATTCATAGTTTGTTTCATAAAAATAGACAAAGCAGCCAAATTCCATCCCTTTTTTAAATGTGCACGCTCTAAAAACCTTTCCCATAAGATATTAGTAATAACACTTTTTTATCATTAACAACAAGGAAGATGTGGTGCTTCCAAATGAGTGAAACTCCATTTTATTTGTTTCAAAACCTCCAGGACCAGAACATGTCGTTTGAACAAGTGTTTGAACGAATCGTTAAATTTATGACGGCTGAGCCGCATGGGAATTACAGGCTTATGGTGGGTACCGACTCACAAGTCCATAAATCATCCACCGTTTTTATTACCGGGATTGTCATTCAGAAGGAAGGTAAAGGTGTATGGGCATGTATCCGGAAGGTTGTCGTTCCTAGAAGGATGCTTCATTTGCACGAGCGAATTTCGCTGGAATTATCGTTGACAGAGGAAATCGTTTCAATGTTTACCGAAGAAAGGAAAAATGAGTTAATTAATATTATTCTTCCTTACCTCTATCAAGGCTCGACTTTTGTAATGGAAGGTCATATTGACATTGGGGCCGGAAAAAGGAACAAAACAAGTGAATTTGTAAAGGAAATGGTCACAAGAATGGAATCCATGGGAGTGGAACCTAAAATTAAACCTGATGCCTTCGTAGCCTCGAGCTATGCCAATCGCTACACAAAATAACGGAAAGCTCATCGACTCGCTAACCTGATTGGAGCGTAATGGAATGTATCCAGCACACAAAAAAGTGCCGGACCCTCAACTCGTTAAAAAACAAACGAACGGAGAGTCCGGCACATACAGCATTAATTGTCCACCTGGAACGGACAAAACCCCAAAAAATGTCCACGACCGGTGCCTGTCACTTTTGACGAAGTGTCGCTTCTATAAACAGGCAAATTCCACAATAATGGTGGTTCCGATGCCGATTTGGCTTTCGATTTTCATGATTCCGTTATGTTCTTGAATGATTTTATTGCTTACGGTTAGACCGAGGCCGATTCCCTTGTCTTTTGTTGTGTAAAATGGTGTGCCAAGGTATTTCAATAGCTCGGTATCAATGCCGACTCCTTCATCTGCAAAACGAATAATAACCCGGTTCCCTTCCTCTTTTTCTACATTAATATGAACATTCCCACCCTCAGGCATAGCCTCAATCGCATTTTTTAAAAAATTTAAAAAAACCTGCTTTAATTGGTGTGGATTGCATAGTAATTCAATATCCTCTTTAGGATAGTTAATTTTTATCTGAACATTATGGAGTAGGGCCTGTGGATGTAAAACATTAACTGTACTGTCCAAAATAGAAATAATTTTTCCCCGTTCAAAATGAATAGCTTGGGGTTTTGCTAGCGACATAAATTCATTCACAATCATATCGATACGGTCTAATTCATTCATAATAATGGTTAAATAGTGATCCCGTTTTTCTTTTTCCATGGTAGATTGCAATAGCTTCGAGAAACCTTTTAGTGAAGTTAAAGGATTTCGAATTTCGTGGGCGACACCTGCGGCTAGCTGACCAATAATCGAGAGGCGGTCTAAATTGCGGAAGGCTGCGTGATTATTCATTCTGTCGGTAATATCCCGTCCCACAGTAACATATAGTTCTACCTCGTTTTGCTCATTATAGATAGGGCAAATATTGGTTTCTGAGTATATCGTATCATTGGTATTAGTTTGCAATTTTACTTCAATCAGTTGGGGCTCTCCCGTATCAATCAGATTATGTAACTGCCCTTCAAAATTTTCAATTTCATCTGGAGGGATAAGGTCATGAACATGACGGCCAATCAATTGTTCCGGAGTATAGCCGATCCCCTTTTCATGCGAAGGAGATGCGTAGATAATCCGTTTATCCCTCGAATAGATCTTGATCATATCAGTGGTGTTTTCGGTGATTAATTTATATAATTCTCGCGTTCTCTTCAATTCTCTCTCTATATTAATTCTATCTGTAATATCTCGATAAATAGCGATAATGGCTATGATTTCACCTGTTGAATTCCGAAAAGGAGAATAAGTGACAGCAATATCAAGGATGGATCCATTTTTATGGAATCGTTGGGTAATCATATTGGTAAAGGCTTGACCATTTTTTACTTGATTAATAATATTTTCAACTGCACCTGTATCCCCATTCGGGAATTCTTTAAAACTTCTTCCAATTACGTCTTCCTCCGTATAACCGAATATTTTCGTATACATAGGATTTACCCTTATAAAACGGCTATCCATATCAACAATCGCAAACCCATCAGCCGTACAATCAAGGAACAAGTCAATTAATTTATCCGGGTCATATAAAGCAGCTTCAACTTCATTTCCAAAAATCGGAAATCCTTTTCCCATAGAGTCCTCTCCAAACACCAAATATATTCTCTCATTTCCCATTTTACAGAATTATATAATAAAGGAAAGCTATATTTTTTTAATTGGTGACAGGCACCGTTCGTGGACATTCCGCCACTTTAGTCCATCTCCAGTGTACACTTATAGGTTTTTCCAATATAAAAACGCTTGGTATGTGGAAAATCCAAGCGTTTTTATATTTGTGCTATTTTCTTTTAAAAAGGAAGTACAGCCCCAACGTCCAAGGAATCGTTCATTTCTGTCTATTTATATCACGTTACATCTACAAATTTAAAAATATTTTCGACAACCGGGTTTAGCATTGTTCCTCGTTCCGCAAAGTTCGTATGCCAGGAAAGAGCCTTTTCCAATACGTGCGGCGTTTGTCCACCTCTTCTTAAGGCTTCATGATAATATTCGCGAAGCTGATCCCGATACAAAGGATGGACACAACGCTCAATTATCAATTCCACACGCTGCCTCGGAGCCAAACCACGAAGGTCTGCATACCCCTGTTCCGTAACGATGACATCAACATCATGCTCTGTGTGGTCCACATGAGAAACAAATGGAACAATGCTCGAAATCTTGCCGCCCTTGGCAATCGATTTGGTAACAAATATGGCTAAGCGGGCATTCCGCGCAAAATCTCCTGACCCGCCAATTCCGTTCATCATTTTTGTTCCTAAAACATGAGTAGAATTCACATTCCCATAAATATCTACTTCAAGTGCCGTATTAATGGAAATCAAACCAAGGCGGCGAATGATTTCAGGATGGTTGGAAATTTCCTGCGGTCTCATAATCAATCGATCGCGATACTTCTCGAAGTTCGCATAAACCTCTTTCATTTTTACATCGGAAAGAGTAATGGAACAGCATGAAGCAAACCGAACCTTCCCTGCATCCATTAAATCAAATACAGCATCCTGCAATACCTCAGAATAGACCTCTAAATCATGGAACTCCGAATCTACCATCCCATGAAGAACAGCATTTGCGATGGAGCCAATTCCGGACTGCAGCGGGGCAAGGCGTTCCGTTAGTCTCCCTGCAGCAATTTCCGTACGCAAAAATTCCATTAAATGTTCAGCCATCATCACCGTTTCTTCATCAGGCTGTACAATGGTCGACGGAGAATCCAGCTGATTAGTAAACACAATCCCCCGTACCTTATCAAGATCAACCGGTATTCCTAAACTACCGATCCGGTCTTCCGGTTTGGTCAGTGGAATGGGTCCCCTCTCCCCCTGTTTCCCCAGTTCGTACAAATCATGCAAGCCCTCTAAATTAACCCTATGAGCCATATTGATCTCAATAATAATCGACTTCGCATTTAAAGCGAACGACAATGAATTTCCAACAGAGGTTGTCGGAATCACCAAGCCGTCCTCCGTGATAGAGAACGCTTCCAAAATAGCAAAATCGACAGGGTCCAGGACATTAGCCCGTACCATTTCAGATGTGTGCGACAAGTGTTGATCGACAAATAAAAGCTCCCCGTTATTGATTTTAGTTCGCATGGTCGGATCCGCTTGAAACGGCAGCCTTTTTCCGATAATCCCCACTTCTGCAAATAATTTATCAACATCAGAACCTAACGATGCTCCCGTATAAACATTTACCTTAAACGATTCTGTTTCCGCACGTTTTGCCAATGCAAACGGAACTGCTTTTACATCGCCTGCACGTGTAAATCCACTTAACCCCAATGTCATTCCGTCTTGAATCCAAGATGCTGCTTCTTCTGGTGATACCACTCTATCCCAAAGACGCGGGTCCCTAATCCGCTCCAATTTTTTATCCATCATTCTCCCACACCCCTTTGAAATAATTTTACAGATAATTTCAATTAATTAGAGATTTTAGGGATTAATCGTGGAAAATTCAGATAAAACAGCATATTCACTGTCTAAAACAGCAATATGTTAAAATCCCAACAGCCTGCGAAAATAGCTTGAGTAGGATTGACTTACTGGTACGCGGTCTCCATTTTCCATCGACAGCATAAAGGTTGAATGTGTATCAGGGAAAATTTCCTTGATATGATTGACATTTACGATAAACGACCGGTGGCAGCGGATAAAATGATCCTTTGGTAAAAGAAACTCAAACTCCAGCAAAGAGTATTTATGAGTGCCCGTATGTTCTTTCGCATTCACATACGTCTTTTTTTCTTTCGCTTCAAGGTACACCACCTCTGAAAATGGAATCGGAATCCACCCATCCTCCGTTTTAATTGTCACAACCAACTTCCCGCTTGTTAACGCAGGGAAAATCGCCGTCACACAGCCTTCAAGCTTTCCTTCATTAAAAAAAGGCACCGCCATCCCATGATAAGGCACGCCAAACATTTCACGATCAATAAAATCCGAAATCTTTTGCCTGGAGGTGATTGCCTTATGGGTAATTGTCCCCTCTTTTAATCGATCTCCCCGGCGAATTTTCAGATCCACTCGTTTGCTCGGGCGGTAATAGATATATTCACTCGTATTGGATACCGCAATCGATATTTCCTCTGAAAACAACTCACTAATTACATCCAGAAGGGAAACTACTGTAATACTTTCCATCTTGCACCCCTCCGCTAGGGTAAATTTCATTTTATATTTTAAACACCCTGTCTATCTTTGTGCCCTCTTCATTATATCTCAAAAGAAAAACGTCAGGATTGGTTAACTGCTTCCATCCTTCAAAACCAAAATCCAGATTAAAATAGGTAATCATTAATGCCATTAAATTCCCATGTGTCACGATGATGGTGGTCTCCTCTTTTTCTTGAAAAATTTCATCTACAACAGCAGCAGCCCGGTCCATCGCGTTCTGACTCGACTCACCGCCTTCAAACTCCAATTGAAGATCGCTGAAAGTGTCCTTCAGCTTATCCACCCAATCCGGTAAATTCACGCTGCTAAGAACCCGCTCTGACAATCGCTCATCAATCGCCACCTCGATATTTCTTTCCTTCGCCAATGGCTCGATCGACTGAATGGCCCGAAGATAGGGGCTGGAAATAATCCGATCCACCTCGATATCTTCAAAAAAGTCTACTAAGTCCGCTGCTTGTTTGAACCCTTTTTCCGTCAAACGAGCTTCTACCGGCTGCCCTTCCGCCGCACAATGCCTAACAATAAAAATCCTCTTCTCCATCCCATCAAGCCCCCAAAAGCTAACTTTTTCATCAATATTTCGACAACCAGCCCAAAAACTCCTTCCGGTGACAGGCACCATTCGTGGACAAAACTACCTAATTCGTCCGCGTGGAATGGACACTAAGCTTCACATCTAATAAAAAGGCAAAAAAGGTGACAGGAACCATATTATTTCTGCCATTATCCCAAAAAACCGCTACAGTAAAATTTGACCAATTAATAAGGAAGAAGTACACTATAAACATAAGTTTAAAGTTTAAACAAAAGTTTAAAGAGGTGAGTTTGTGCCTGAACGAATGACTGAAAAGGAACAATTGATATTCGACTTAATCCGAAAGAATCCTTTTGTATCACAGCAGGATCTTGCAGAAACGTTAGGATTATCAAGACCCTCGATTGCAAACATTATTTCTGGTCTCATTAAAAAAGGAAATATTTTAGGAAGAGCCTATGTTTTAAATGAATCAAAGCATGCTCTTTGCATTGGCGGAGCGAATATTGATCGTAAATTCTACATAAAAGACAAGGCACAGTTAGGCACCTCCAATCCGATTCGATCTTCTCAGAGTGCCGGAGGGGTTGCCCGAAATATAGCTGAAAACCTGGGCCGCCTCGGAATCGACGTGTCCTTATTAACGGCAAGCGGCGCCGACAAGGATTGGTCCTTTATTGAGGAATTGTCTTCCCTTCATATGAATCTGGAGAATGTAACCCAATTCCCTGGAGCGTCAACGGGTTCCTATTCAGCGGTTTTGGATGCGAATGGAGAATTAATCATTGCCTTAGCGGATATGGAAGTATATGAATTCGTCACACCCGACCTGCTGCTAAAACATGAAGTATTACTTAGTCACTCAAAATGTATCATAGCGGACCTAAACTGTCCGAAGGAAACCTTACAATTCTTAAATCATTTTGCCAAAAAACACGATATTCCACTTGTTTTCATCCCCGTTTCCTCGCCAAAGATGAATCGAATGCCGGATGAACTTGATGGCGTCACCTGGCTGATTACGAACCGGGATGAGTCTGAAACCTACTTCCATCAAAAAATAAACAATAAGGAAGATTGGAAGAATGCTATAGAAAAATGGCTTTCACTGGGAATCTCCAACGTGGTCGTGACAAATGGCAAAGATGGGGCCATGATTGGCAATCGAGATGAGGGAATCTATCATGTTCCGTCTATTGAAACGAATGAAATCATTGATGTAACCGGGGCAGGAGATGCTTTTTCCTCTGCTGTTATTTATAGCTGGTTAGAAGGAAAAACATTGATTGAAATTGCAAAGGCCGGGAGCATCAATGCTTCTAAAACTTTGCAATCATCTTATACCGTACGCGAAGATTTATCCGCAACCCAACTACTAAAAGACATGGAGGAATTATCATGAAACAATACATTACCTTATCAGATGAAGTACGCGCTGCGAAGGAGCAAGGGAAACCCATCGTTGCTCTGGAATCCACGATTATTTCACATGGCATGCCTTATCCGCAAAATGTTAAAACGGCTCGTGAAGTCGAACAAATTATTCGCGAGAATGGAGCCGTTCCGGCAACCATCGCCATTGTTGATGGAAAAATTAAAATCGGCTTATCCGACGAAGAACTGGAAATGTTCGGGAAGAGTACAGATGTCGCAAAAGCCTCCCGCCGGGATTTAGCCTATTTAATTGCGACTAAAAAACTTGGCGCCACAACAGTTGCCGCAACGATGATTTGCGCAGAGGCAGCCGGAATCAATATCTTCGTTACCGGCGGGATTGGCGGAGTTCACCGGGGTGCAGAAACAACCATGGATATTTCTGCAGACCTCGAAGAATTAGGACAAACCAATGTTGCGGTTATTTGTGCCGGAGCCAAATCAATTTTAGATTTAGGCTTAACCCTGGAATATCTTGAAACAAAAGGAGTTCCAGTCATCGGCTATCAAACCGATGTTCTGCCTGCCTTCTATACGCGACATAGTGATTTCTCCGTAAACTTTCGTTTAGATGATGTTGAAACGATTGCATCCACGTTAAAAGCCAAATGGGATTTGAACCTAACAGGCGGAGCCGTGATTGCCAACCCTATTCCTGAAGAATTTGCCATGGATGAAAAAACCATTACAAACGTTATTGAATCCGCATTAAAAGAAGCTAGTGACCTTAACATTTCAGGAAAAGACGTTACACCATTCCTCTTAGGAAAAGTAAAAGACCTAACAGGCGGCAAAAGCCTTGAATCCAACATCGCCTTAGTAAAAAACAATGCCGTCCTCGGTGCCAAACTTGCTGTGAGCTTTAATAGATAACAATTGGGGTCAGTCCCCCATTGCGGTAACGCTTTACTCCGCCGGGGGACTGACCCCTTATTTTTTGCTCCTTTTTTTGCCCTTTTTTTATCCTTTAATTCCAGTGTAAATGCGAATGGCATCTCGTAAAAATTCTGCTGTACCTGGCTGCTCTTTATCGTAGTGCGCCTTGAATCTTTCGTCATCCACATACATTTGAGCAAGTCCCGCATGTGCTTCCTTGCTGTATGAAGCCCAATAATAGGTAAGCCATTGCTTATGCAGGTCAGCTGCTTTTTGTGCTAATTCACCGGCAGGGTCACCCGTTGCAAATGCCTGAGCCAATGTTTCCTTAACCTTTTGCTCCAGCTCTGTGACTTTCTTATAATCCTCTTCTGTCATGTTCATGACTTTAGCATTGGATTGATTAACAGCATCGTCACCGTATTTCTCACGGATCTCCTTCCCATATTTTTTTTCATTTTCATCTATCATGTTCTGCTTGAAGCCTTCAAACTTTTCTTTATCAGCCATTGTGATTCTCCCTTCCGTCGCCTTTATGGTTTTTTCTACATTGGCAATTAACAAATCTAATTGCGCTCTTTTTTCAAGGAGCTTTTCCCGATGTTCCCTCAGTGCATCCGCTGCATCAAAGGAAGGCGCCGTCACCAAATTCTTTATACTGTCTAAACTAACACCCATTTCTCTGTAAAAAAGAATCTGCTGCAGCCTGTCAACCTCCGCTTGCCCATAAATTCGGTACCCAGACGAATTGATTCTTGCCGGCTTAAGAATCCCAATTTCATCATAATACCTCAGAGTCCTCGTACTAATTCCTGCTAACCTCCCAAGCTTCTGCACCGTATACTCCATCAGATCACCTCCTTGTAAAATAACCATACACCTTAACGCAACGTGAAGGTCAAACATTTTTTTGGGGTCAGTCCCCCATTGCTTTAAAGCAATGGGGGACTGACCCCAAAGTTTAATTATTTTGCTCCAGATATTGATAAACCGCCATCATTTCTCGCTTATTCAACTCACGAATACGATTGAAAATTGGAATATCTGCTACAGCCTCAAGACTTAAATCTTCAGCCACAACATCCCTTACTTTGCCGGTAAGCCATGTTTGCACATCTATGCCATCGACGATTTCCTTACGACCTTCATCATTGATGCCACTTGCATAACAACTAACACATGGCACCGATAATTTAAACACGCCATCATGGAGATTATCCTCTGAAATGACTTTCTTCCCTTTACAGAATGGACATGGGTGACTTGCCTTAATCTTATTAATTTGGGTAACAATTTTTTTGTAACCAAACGCTTCATAGACATACGTTAGTTTTTTGTATTTTCCATTGGTGAAGTATTTATCAATAATAGTTTCTCTCGTTTCGTTAATATTGGCAAAATCACAGATGGTAATCAGATTTTTGCTGCTTATTGCTTCGATATTGTTTTTGATACGGTCCCAGAATGGTAAAACATTTTGTAAAACCACTTCATAACCAACAAAGCTTGCTAGCTCCAGTTCATACATTTTCAGCGCGACTTGTGTTTCCCTAGGCAACATGGAAACATCTTCTGTTAGCACAATATCGCCGCCAACAATAGCTTTTAGTTTTTCCAGTTCCGGCAGCTTCCCCACTGTTTTTATGACCTGATCAATGGGTTGATGAATAATCTCGCGAATATCCGTGTCACCAAATTTTAGTTTTTTATGGTGGTTAAGCACTGTTCCTTGACAGACCGGACAGGTAATCTTTTCTTTTGATTCTTTCATTTTCTCTTTAATGATTGATTTCGAAATAACCATATACATCCCAATGATTTTATTAAAGCCATCCCATGTCCTCCGTGTCTTGCCTGCTTTATCATAGAATGACTTTTCCCAATACCCGTATAAAAAGGTATGTTTTTCTTCTTCCGTCATCTCATTATAGCTTTTACTAATATCTTGACCAAGTTCATTCTTAATCTCATCAAATAAGAATTGCAATTTTGGATATTGATAAACTTTTAACACTTTCATCACGTCTGGATGTAATAAGCCATCCCAGAATGGTGCGCTTTTGTCTTGAATGACTACATCTATATCAAATTTTTCAATTGCTCGGCGGCCCGAGCAGTATGGACAATGATTTTCTTGATTATAGAAATCGAAGCTTCTTGTATCTTTATTGGTTGGATGCACAGCCACAATATGGTTGATCAAACCACCTATCTCATAGAGAAAACTATATTGACTATACAAATGCCTTTCAAGATCAATAGTGATCACAGGTGCGATTGTATCAGATTCGTATTCACCATAAATCAGACGGGCCATTGACGATAAGCTTTTTAAGATGCCGCCCTTATAGACATTTTCGGCATTTTTAAAATAGCCAATATGATTTTCTTGTAAGTAGTTAATGCCCTTTTTTGAATCCAGTGTTGAAGTAATATGTATTGGAGCAACACTATTTGTACTGTTCTGTTGATGAAAATAATCATCATGACTGACAACATTAAGTTGCTTGACAGGTTCCAGCTGTCTTTTACCAAAATCAACGATAAAATCAGAGCTTTCCAGCATAAAGGCATTATGTTCAATCATCATGATGGAGACAGATTCATCCTGAAGAATGTCCCTGACACTATCAATGAATTGATTTAAAATATTTTGCGACAACCCTTTTGAAGGCTCGTCAAAAATAAACAGCGTATGGGGGTTTCTTGAGCCCCCAAAAAGCTCTGAAACTAAATGAACACATTGAAATTCGCCTGTCGACAAGGTTTGTGTTTTTCTTTCCAATGTCAAATAACCCAGTCCAAGTTTGATCAGTAAACTCAAGCGTTTATGAGCGATGTCTTCGTTTGGCAGTTCCTCAATAATATCTTCAATCGAACGCTGAAAAATATCATCGATCTCTTCACTATATTTTGTGAGTTTCTGTTTAATATCAAGAAACGTCGCAACGGTTGACCGACTGGTAATCGATTGGTTTCGGTCCTGCCCTACCATGACCAGTTTATCCTTTGGATATCGCTTCAGAAAATCCTTGGCGATACACTCATTGACAAGAGTCGATTTGCCACATCCAGACTCGCCCGTAAAGGTAACAAGTCTATTTTTGGGAATCTGAATTTCAGCCATTTGAATATTACGAAAGTAAAGATCAAGAAATTGATAATATTCAGTTGGCATTGCCTGATTTCGTTCCATAAAGACAGGTTTTGGACGTGGGGATTCTTCGACGATTTTTCCGCCGTATTTCCCGCTGCCAGGCCCAAAGAACACTTGATCCTCCGTTGAATCGAGCACCGTGTCAGAATGGTCAATCAGCCAAATTTGATTTTTACAGCCTAATTGTGTAATCTGCTCCAATATTTTCAATAGTGTTTCATGATCCATACCAACGGAGATTTCATCAATAATAATCACCGTATTGCTGCTGGCAGCCATGAATTCTGCCAAATAAAGCCGTGTTAATTCCCCGCCTGACAGTGTCCCCATGATCCGATTTAAAGTTAAGTACCCAATATTCATATTGATGATATTTTTGAGGATATGTTGTTTCGCTTCGCTAATATGTAATTCCTCTGCAAGGGAAAGAATTGATTCAATGCTTAAATTGTTGATATCGGAAATACTATGTGGTTGATCCCGTAATTCTATTCTTTTTTGCTCAACTTCCGGACTATAACGCCTGCCCTCACACTTTTTACATTCAACATTTTTGTTTGTACCGCGCCCTTTACACTCCGGACACCAGCCTAATTCATTATTAAAGGAAAAAACCTCTGGAGAAAGATGGAATTTTTCAGCAAGTCTTTCTCGAATCTCTCTAAAAACGCCGGTATGGGTGCCAATCGTTGAACGCGGATTGGTAGAAATAGATGATCTTCCAAGAAAAAGGACTAAAGGCATCTCCTCCATCTTGATGGCACTAAAATTTGTTTCCATTATATTAGGAAACAAGTATTGATATTCAGCCTTAGGCAATAAAGAAACAAGACGCTTCTTGGATTCTTCCCCAATCGTTTGACAAAATGTGGTTTTACCAGACCCGGACAAACCAGCAATTCCTAATGATTGATCTTCCGGCAATTGGCAATCTAAACGGTTAATATTGTTGGCAATTAATTGATTTATTTTCACCAGACTATCCTCTCCATTCTCTAAATCTAGTATTGCCATGTTAGCACAATTTCAAATGAAGCTGTGGTGTTTTTTTCGAATCAACAAACTCATATAATTGTAGACGAATCGATGATTTAGTGCTTCAAATTCGTTGCAAGAAATGTAAAAGGCAACAAACCCGTGGGGTTGTTGCCTTCTTTAAAAATGGATGCAGCTTTGTTCACCCGCTCATTGTATTTTCAGATTTTAATCTATTTTTTTGCTGGGCTTGAAACTGAAAATAACCTGCTGAAACGACCATTACAAAAATAATGGCAGCAGGGAACCATATTGCCTGTAAATGCCATTTTAATTCGATTGCACCACAGATTGCAGCTCCTACTCCATAAATAACAATATCAGCCACCCAAATAAAAATTGAGCTAGATGGGACAGATGGGCTCTTCAAGTTCTTGTTTACCGTTTTTACAGTACGTGTATATATATTCCAAACTATAGATTCGATAAGGCCGGTGGTCGTACTGGTGATAACAGTTGTCGGGACACCATTTACGCCAATTCTTCTTGCTGTAACACCTTGTAAACCCATAGCGAAAGAAAGAAGAATGACTAGCAATAGTTGTCCGGAGAAATTTGCATATGAAACAAGGATACCAAATAAGACAAATGCAGCTAACTCAACACTCATAGCCAAAGTTACTGTAGGATTTAGTCCTGTTACGTTGCGTTTTTTTCTTAGTATGATTGCCCCAACGGCAACTCCCAGAATAAACCCGGATAGCGCCACCACATAGCCTAATGGTTTCAATCCATTTGCATGTACAATCGACAAACCAAGAAAAACGGTATTCCCCGTCATTGCTGCTGTTAAAACTTGGCCAAGTGCAAGGAAGCTGATTGCATCCGCACACCCTGAAGTCATCGTAAGTAAAATGACCAGTATATTTTCAGCTTTTTTAGATGAGTTCATAATTTTCCCTTCTCAAAAGAAGGCAACTAACCTTATGGAGAGCTGCCTTCCAATGCTATTTTGTTTTATAAAAAGTATATCAAACTTCATGACAGGCAACAAAATGATTATTCTCAATTTCACGCCATTCCGGGCGGACTTCTTTACAGCGGTCTGTAGCGAGCGGACATCGCGTATGGAAAGCGCAGCCCTTTGGCGGATTAGCCGGGTTTGGCATTTCGCCTTGCAGCCTGATTCTTTCCCTTTTAGCACCTGGTACAGGGCGAGGAATCGCCGACAAAAGCGCTTTTGTATATGGATGCAGAGGGTTGTCAAATAATTGTTCCACAGGTGCAAGCTCAACCGTATTTCCAAGATACATAACCAGGACCCGGTCACTGATATGGCGTACGACACCAAGATCATGAGAAATGAACATATAAGTTAAATTATGTTTGCTTTGGATATCCTTCAAAAGTTTAATGACTTGAGCTTGAACAGAAACATCCAATGCCGAAACCGCTTCATCACACACGACAAGGGAAGGGTTTAATGCTATCGCTCTGGCAATTCCAATCCTCTGCCTCTGCCCGCCGCTAAATTCATGCGGATAACGATCATAATGCTCAGGTTTTAATCCGACTTCTTTTAAAAGCTGGATGACTTTATCTTTTCGTTCTTTGTGTGGCAGGTCTGTATGAATGATAAATGCTTCTTCAATTGCTTGGCCTATGCACTGCTTTGGATTTAATGATGCAAACGGATCTTGAAAAATCATTTGCATTTCTTTTTTAAACGCTTTTAGCTTCCGGTCTGATAAGCCGCCAATTTCTTGGCCTTTAAAAATAATCGAGCCCTCTGTCAAAGATTCAAGTCCGAGAACGGTTCTTCCGAATGTAGACTTTCCACATCCCGATTCACCAACCACTCCCAGAGTTTCACCTTCGTACACATCTACAGAGACGTTTTCAACTGCTTTGACATGTCCTTGGACCCGCTGTAATATACCGCCCTTAACAGGATAGTATTTTTTTATATTACGCAGTTGGAGCAGAGGCTTTTGCTGCAGCAACTTCGTCATGGTGTGCCACCTCCTGAAGCCAGCATTTTACTAGATGGCCATTCTTTGATTCAAAAGTTTTTGGTTCTTGACTGCGGCATTTGTCGGTTGCAAATTCACAACGCGGATGGAAGCGGCAGCCATTAATTTGCTCATTCATGTTGGGCAATGTACCTGGAATAGGGTCAAGCGTATGTTCTTTGTCATCCACGTTTGGAACGGATTTAAGCAATCCCCTTGTATATGGATGCTGCGGGTTGTTAAAAATGGTTTCAACGTCCGCTTCCTCGACCTTTTCACCGGCATACATCACCATAACCCTGTCTGCTACTTCTGCAACGACCCCCATGTCATGTGTAACCAAGATGACTCCCATGCCAAGCTCTTCTTTTAAATCGTTAATGAGATCTAATATTTGTGACTGAATGGTAACGTCTAAAGCCGTTGTTGGTTCATCAGCAATTAATAGAGAAGGTTTACAGGCCAGGGCAATCGCGATCATAACCCTTTGGCGCATCCCGCCGCTAAGTTCATGGGGATATTGTTTCATTCTTTTCTCAGGATAAGGGATTCCAACCTGTTTTAATAACTCAATTCCCTCTTTGTTTGCTTCACTCTTTGATAGGCCTTTATGAATCATAAGGGGTTCACGAAGCTGATACCCAACTGTAAAAACAGGATTCAATGCAGTCATTGGTTCCTGAAAAATCATCGCCATTTTATTGCCGCGCAGTTTTCTAAGCTCTTCCTTTTTTAGGCCAGTCAGCTCGGTTCCTTCAAAATTAATACTGCCCTCGGAAATTTCACCATTGCTTGGAAGAAGTCCCATAATGGTGAGCGACGTAATACTTTTGCCGCAGCCTGATTCACCGACAATACATAATGTTTCCTTCCGGTCTACTGAAAAGGAAACCCCGCGGACGGCTGAAAGTTTCCCATCAGCCGTTTTAAATTTTGTTACGAGGTTTTCTACTTGCAATAATTTTTTTACCATGATAAACCCTACTTTCTAGTAACGTTATATAATGACCATTGTCCTGTAGGATTGATCTCAAAGCCTTGTACTGATTTATCAATTGCAGCTGTTACTTTTGCGTGGTTCATAACAATCATCGGTGCATCGTTAATGGCCATTTTATTAGCTTCATCCAATAGTTTTGCACGTTGATTTTGATCAACTGTCTGACGAGAAGCTTCTACAAGTTTATCAAATGCCGGATTATTGTAACGAACTGTATTGCTTGCATTAATATTTTTAGAGTCCAGGTTTGGATATAAAAGTTCACTACCATCTCCAGTGCTGTTTGTCCAAGCAAGGAAGGTCATATCAAAATCGCCTTTTTTGCTGACATCCAGGAAAGTTCCCCATTCAAGCAGTGAAATTTTCGCATTAATGCCAACCTGCTTTAACTGATCCTGAACAATTTGCCCCATTTTTACATAACCAGGTGTGTTTGCAACCAGCAATTTTAGCGGAGCGCCGTTATAGCCGCTTTCCTTAAGCATTTGTTTAGCCTTAGCCGGGTCGTAGTTGTAGCCTGCTTTTTCAGCTGATGGATCATAACCGAATACTTTTGGACCGATAATACTATTGGATTGAATTCCAAGACCATCCAGTTGTTTAACATATGCGGCACGATCTATTGCATGGGCAACAGCCTGACGGAATTTTAAATTATTCATTGGGGCCTTATCCATATTAAAACCAAAGTAATACATAGGTGTTCCATCTTTTTCAATAAGGCTTACATTGCTCAACGATTGGAGCCTTGGCAGAGTTTCTGATGCTATGTTATCAATGAATTGAACTTGTCCATTTTGAAGCATGGATACTTCCGTATTAACATCCGGAACTACTTTAAATGTTACTTTTTGCAGTTTTGGAGCACCTTGCCAATAGTCTTTATTCGCTGCTAATGTGATGTGATCTCCTGGTACCCATTCAACAAATTTAAATGGGCCTGTACCTACCGGCTGTTTGTTCAAATTTCCTGCTTTATCTGCTGTTGGGCTTACAATGGAAGCATTATCATGGGATAATGCAGCTAATAGGGCACCATACGGTTTTATTGTTTTAATTACAACCGTGTATGGATCCTGAACTGTAACAGAAGCAATTGGGCTTAATAGAGAGGCGCGAGGAGCCGCCGTCTTTGGATCTCTGAATTTATCAAAATCATATTTTACAGCGTCAGCGTTAAACGGAGTTCCATCCTGGAATTTAACTCCCTTTCTAAGCTTGATTACCCATGTTGAAGGGTCCGGGGTTGTATAAGATTCTGCTAGATCCGGTTCAATTGCCATGGTCTCAGGGTTGCGTTTGAATAATGTTTCATAAACCTGATCAATCACTCTTGCAGATGAACTATCATTGGTTTGAATAGGTGAAAGTCCCACTGCATCAGTTGTTGTCGCATAGGTAAGTTCCTGCGGCGCAGTGCTTGTTGAAGCTGTTGAATTTCCACTTGCGCCTGATGAAGTATTAGTACTGCTGCTGCAGCCTGCTAAAGCGATTGACGATACAGTAATTGCGGATAAAGTACCTAGAAGCCATTTTTTATTCATTTTGTTTTCCTCCTATAAATTTTTAATTTTTAGTTTTTTATCTTCATGCTTGGGTCAAGCGCATCACGCAGCCCATCTCCTAAGACATTAAATCCAAAAACAACCAGCATAATTGCAATACCTGGAATAATTGTCAAGTGAGGGGCTTGCCACATGTACGCTTGCCCCTCGGCGATCATGGCACCCCACTCCGGGGTAGGCGGCTGAGCTCCCAGACCCAAGAAACTGAGTGATGCTGTTGAGAGAATCGCAGTGGACATTCTCATTGTTGCGTCAACAATAATAGGTGCCATACAGTTCGGCAGAATATGCTTGATAATAATGCGGGCATCACTGGCACCAAGGGATTTCATCGCCAGTACATACTCTTGTCTTTTTACGGATAATACGCTCCCCCTGACGATTCTTGCACAGGATGGAACAGACCAAATACTAATGGCGATAATAACATTCATTAAGCTTGTCCCTAAAATGGCGATGATTAACATGGCCAAAAGGATCCCGGGAAAAGCAAACATTAAATCTACTATTCTCATAATAATTCCGTCAAGTCTCTTATAATAACCGGCGAGTAAACCTAAAGTGATGCCGCCAAGTAAACCAAAGACTACGGAAACAATCCCGACAACCAATGAGATCCTTGCACCAAAAACAATTCGGCTCCATTCATCCCGCCCGTAATTATCCGTTCCAAGCAAGTGTCCCTTGGAACCAACAGGAAGCAGAGCATTCGCAAGATTCTGGTGTGTTGGATCAAAATGAGTTAACAATGGTGCCAATATTGCCATCAGCGCCTGCGCGATTACAATAATAAGACCGATTACAGCAAGCCGATTTGATAACAAACGTTTTAAGATTGATAAGAAATTATTTTCCTTTTTTGGTCTAATCGTAACGGCCGGTTGTACAGCCCCTGCTGTATTAGTTGTATCTAAAGACATCCTTAAAAGCCCCTCCTTTCTATTAATTGTAACTAATTCTAGGATCAATATATGCATAGACAATATCGACCACTAAGTTAACAACTACAAATATAGTGGCGACTAAAAGAACGGATCCTTGAACCATTGGAAAGTCCCTTGCTGAAATTGCGTTAATCATTAATCTGCCAACACCATTAATGGCAAAGACCTGTTCGGTTATAATGGTTCCGCCTAATAATGCACCGAAATTCAAACCAATAACAGTAATAACAGGGATCATGGCGTTCCTGAGAGCGTGAATACCGATAACCGCTTTTTCTTTCACACCCTTTGCCCGCGCTGTTCGAACATAATCAGCCCGGATGACCTCCAGCATTGTTGACCGGCTCATCCTTGCAATCATCGCTGCGGAACCTGTTCCCAATGTGATGGCCGGGAGCGTTATTTGTTTAAGCCAATCAATGGTCCCAAATGGGGCATCAAGCCCTCCAACAGGAAGCCATTTCAGAGTTACAGCGAACAAGAGAATTAAAAGTGTACCAAGCCAAAAGCTTGGAACGGAGATCCCTCCTAAAGAGATAACCGTACTGGAAAAGTCAAACCAGGAATTTTGTTTAATTGCTGAAATAATTCCAGCACTGACTCCGATAATAACTGCGATAATCATACTAGCAATCGCTAAACTCAGAGTATTCGGAAAACGGATAGCAATAGCTGACGCTACAGATTGTTTCGTTTGAAAGGAATATCCTAAATTACCGTGAAGGACTCCCACGAGATATCTCCAATATTGAACAAGGATAGGATCATTCAAGCCTAGATTTGCCCTTATAGCTGCCAAATCAGCTTTCGTTGCGGTAGGGCCAGCAATAATAGCTGCGGGATCTCCAGGGGCCAGATGCATACTCATAAATACTAAGAATGAAATCCCTAGGAGCAATAATACCAGCTGTAATAGACGCCTGATAATTAAACCAAACAATATTCTCCCCCATTCCATTTTAAATTTAAATTAAAAGCCCACTAACTCTCTTAAAGCTAAACAGCAGGCTATTAAATTAGGATTGACTTTCGCTGCAGGCAGAAGATTCTGAAAATCAACAAAAGGTTTATGCAGTTAATTAATTTATTAGATACTAGTAGAGTAGTAATCTATTTTCTCATCATTGTTAACTGGAAGCTTACCAGGCAGCAACAGCCCCATCTGTTCGTTGTTCTGTTCCACCCATGAGAACGCCTGTTACCGGGTCACGCCAAATGATCTGTCCACGTCCAAAGCTCCCAGTGTCTAATGCGACTTCGATGTCATGCCCTTTTTCGGCAAGAGCCTGGGCAATATGCTGTGGAAAACTATGCTCAACCGAGATTTTCTTGTCCTCAATCCACTGCCATCTGGGAGCGTCTAGTGCTGCCTGCGGATTTAAATGGAAGTCAATCGTATTCATGACAACCTGTAGATGTCCTTGCGGCTGCATATATCCACCCATAACACCAAATGGTCCGACTGCCTGATCATCTTTTGTTAAAAAGCCTGGAATAATGGTGTGGTATGTCTTTTTGCCCGGCTTGAGCGCATTTTCATGTGTTGGGTCTAGTGAGAAGTCAGCGCCGCGATTTTGGAGGGCAATTCCTGTCCCTGGAACCACGATACCTGATCCAAATCCCATATAGTTGCTTTGAATATAAGAAACCATGTTACCTTCTTCATCAGCCGTTGCCAGGTAAACCGTTCCACCTTTTGGAGGTGTACCAGGTTCAGGAAGAATCGCTTCCTCTCCTATTAAGCTGCGGCGGGTGCCTGCAAATTCCTCAGAAAGCAGACTTTCAACAGAAGCGGACATTTCTTTGGGATCCGTAATATATTTTTTACCGTCCGCAAATGCCAGTTTCATAGCTTCAATTTGCTTATGATAAGTTTCAACCGATTCTTTTTGAGTGAATTCAAATCCTTTTAGTGTATTAAGGGCTAATAATGCCACGAGTCCTTGGCCGTTAGGCGGAATTTCCCAAACATCATAACCGCGGTAGTTAACGGAAATAGGCTGGACCCACTCTGGCTGATACTGAGCTAAGTCATCGGCAGATAAAAATCCATTATGCTGTTTGGAGAAGCTGGCGATTTTTTCAGCTAATTCTCCACGGTAAAAGCTTTCCGCATTGGTTTCACCAATCGAGCGGAGCGTGCTTGCATGATCTTTTGAGCTCCACATTTCGCCGATTTCAGGTGCCCGTCCTTCAGGAGCAAAGGTATCAAACCAACCTTGATATTCATCACCGGAAAATCTCTTTTTAAAGACCTTATAGGCGTATTTCCAATACTTTCCCAATATCGGAGACAGCGGGTAACCGTTTTCGGCATATTCAATCGCCGGCTTCAACACTTCCGAAAGCGGCAGCTTGCCGAACCGTTTTGACAAAGCGGCCCATGCGGAAGGCACGCCGGGAACGGTTACTGGAATCAGTCCATGCTTTGGCATTTCCTCGAAGCCTCTTTCTTTGACTGCTTCAATGGATATTCCTTTTGGAGAGGGACCGCTGGCATTTAAACCGTGAAGTTCTCCTTTTGTCCACACTAGAGCAAAGGCATCTCCGCCAATACCATTGGCGGTTGGCTCGACAACGGTTAAGCAGGCGGCAGTTGCAATGGCTGCGTCGATCGCATTTCCACCTTTCTTTAAAATATCGAGACCTGCTTGAGCTGCAAGCGGCTGCCCCGTTGCTACCATCCCTTTTCTTGAAATAGTAGCCATTCTTTGTGAAGCATATGGATAATTTAAATACATAGGGCAAACAACCTTTCGTAATCGTTATTTATTGACTACCCCCTAAAAGTAGTCATATGAGGATTTGTAAACTTCATGTTGAATAATCGTGTTAATTTCAGTGATAAATGGAAGTTTATTAATTTTATGAATAAGTTCAGTCATATCATCATGCCCGGGAACCGCAATTTGAGCCAGAAGGGGATATGGCCCCGAAGTCATTGTGATAAAACGAATCTCGCGAAAGGATTTTAATGCCTCAATTGCTTGATCCATCCCTTGAGGAATTACCTTTAATTGGAGGATGGACCCGGCCTTTATACCGATTGAAACAGGATTTACAACTCCGACAACGCTAATAATCCCATTGTCTACAAGGTTTTTATAACGCAGCCTAATTGTTTTTTCAGTAACATTTAAGGTTGAAGCAATTTCCGTAAATGAAACTCTTCCATCCTTAGAAAGGCATTTAATAATGCCCTTGTCCCATTCATCCAGATTATAATTCAATTAATTACCTCTTTTCGTCTCTAATTTTTAGTTTGATTCCCAAAGCGAGTATCAAAACCAAGTAATGGTAACCTTTTACATTATCAAAATCACATTTTAATATCTAAATAAGGAATTTAAAGTAATTATAGTGAAAAAGTTTTCAGAAATCAATAACTATTTTAAAAATTCTATAAGTTAATTAAAAAAAGCAGATGGTAGTGAGAATCTTCTATTGATTCTCTCTACCATCTGCCATAATTCAATGTAATTTAAGCAACGCACAGCACTCTACATGCGTCGTCATCGGGAACATATCCACCGGCTGAACTTCTACTGTATGATAGCCGCCATCCTCCAAGATCCGTAAATCCCTCGCCAAGGTCGCCGGGTTGCAGGATACATATACGACCTTTTGCGGCTTCATTTTGATGATGGTTTGCAATAATGCTTCATCACAGCCTTTTCGCGGCGGGTCGACGACCAATACATCGGCCGTATTGCCTTCTTTATACCATTGGGGAATCACAACTTCCGCTTCCCCTGCAGCAAACTCGGCATTGTTAATTCCGTTTAACTCAGCGTTCCGCCGCGCATCCTCAATCGCTTCCGGAACAATTTCAACACCGAACACTTTCCTCGCTTTTTTGGCTAAAAATAAAGAGATCGTCCCGATGCCGCAATAAGCATCAATCACACTTTCCTCGCCGGTCAAATTCGCATACTCTAGTGCTTTATCATACAGAACCTTTGTCTGAACAGGGTTTACTTGATAAAAAGACAATGCTGAAATGGCAAACTTTACATCTCCAATAAAATCATAGATGACTTCATTTCCCCAGAGCACTGTTGTTTTTTCGCCCAAGATGACATTGGTCCGCTTTGAATTGACATTATGTACGACCGATTTCACCTTCGGCAGACGCGTCACAATTTGCTCCACCAGCTTCTGCCGCTGCGGGATATCGGCTGTTCTCGTGATCAAGACAATCATAAGCTCACCCGTCTGCTCCCCATACCGGGCCATAATATGGCGCAGAACTCCCTTATGTGTCTCTTCTTGATAAGCAGGAATCCCAAGCTCGCTGCAAATTTCTTTTACTGCCTGTACCGCTTCATTGATTTCCGGCAGCTGGATTAAACTCTCATTCGTATCAACAATTTCATGGCTCCGCGGTTTAAAAAAACCGGCAATAAGCTTTCCGTCTTTTTCTCCAACAGGCACCTGTGCTTTGTTCCGATAATGCCATGGATTATCCATCCCTAAAATCGGATGAACCACCACATCCTCAAGCTTCCCAATCCGGGCGAGAACCTGACGGACCTGATTTTCCTTAAACTTCAGCTGGCCTTCATAGCTGATATGCTCCAACTGGCAGCCGCCATATTTGTGGGTGTCCCTGCCCTCAATATCCACACGATAGGGGCTTCTTTCATATAGTTCAATCAAACGTCCGAAGCCGTAGCCTTTACCAACCTTTATGACTTTCACTTTTGCTTTTTCTCCAGGCAGTCCGTTCGGAACGAACAGCGGGTACCCATCCACTTTTGCGACACCCGCCCCATCATGGGTTAAATCTTCAAAAACTACCTCTATATAATCATTCTTATTCACTGGTAAAGTTCTGCTCATCGATTTCTTCCTTTTCTCCATTTTGACTAGCAAAATTGTAACATAATATCAGGTGGATTACGAAATTTGCCATAAAGAAAACTCGCCGATTGGCGAGCCGTTAGGCGAAGACAGAGGCGTAGTTGCACTTATGCGCGATAAGAAAGTGTAAAAGATAGTTTATACTTTCTTATTAGCAAATAAAAGACGCCCCAAAAGGACGCCTTCAGTTTATTCTTTCATTTCAGCTACTTTCTCTTTCACTTCTTCAATATTTTCCATCTTGTTATCCCAGCACTTTTGGCTTAGGTCGACTGGATAATCCTCAGGATTCATAATTCGTTTATATTCATCCCATAACGAATCAAGATTTTGCTTCAAATATTCACGAGATTCCTCAAGGCAGGGAATATCGTAAACAAACTCCCCATTTTCAAAAATTACTTCATGAAGGTCTTTTGCCGTAAAATTTGTCACCACTTTATTCATGTAGGTATGGGTTGGGTGAAACATTCTCAACCGTTTTTCCGGAAGCTTTTCATCGTCCATCGCGATGTAATCCCCTTCGGCATGGTTGTTCGTATTATTAATAACCCGGTAAATCTTTTTAAGCCCGGGGGTTGTCACTTTTTCAGGGTTCGAAGAAATCTTAATCGTATCCTCCATTTCTCCCTGCTCATTCTCAATCGAAACAATTTTGTAAACAGCACCAAGAGCCGCCTGATCGTATGCTGTAATCAGCTTTGTCCCGATTCCCCAGCTATCGATTTTAGCCCCTTGAGCCTTTAAATTCATAATGGTATATTCATCCAAGTCACTTGAAGCGACAATCTTAGCCTTTTCAAAACCAGCCTCATCGAGCATTTTTCGTGCCTCTTTTGATAGGTAGGCGAGGTCACCGCTATCAAGACGAATTCCAATAAAATTAATAGTATCTCCCAATTCCTTTGCTACTTTAATAGCATTGGGTACACCGAGGCGGAGCGTATCATAAGTATCCACTAAAAAGACACAATCTTTATGTGATTCGGCGTATTTATGAAAGGCTGTATATTCATCCCTATAGGCTTGTACCATGGAATGGGCATGGGTACCCGAAACAGGAATCCCAAACATTTTACCGGCCCGAACATTACTTGTAGCTTCAAAGCCAGCCAAATAAGCTGCTCTTGTTCCCCAGAGGGCTGCATCCATTTCCTGTGCCCGTCTTGTCCCAAATTCCATCGCGATTTCATCGCCTACCACCTGTTTGATCCGGGACGCCTTCGTGGCTATCAATGTTTGATAATTCACAATGTTGAGCAAAGCAGTTTCAATTAATTGTGCTTCTGCTAAAGGGGCTTCCACACGAATGATAGGTTCATTTCCAAAAACGAGCTCGCCTTCTTTCATGGATCGAATCGTTCCCGTAAAACGCAAATCTTTTAGATAACCTAAAAAATCATCCTTGTAGCCGACTTCATTTTTCAAATATTCCAGGTCCTCTTCACTAAAACGGAATCCTTGGATAAACTGAATCACCTTTTCCAAACCTGCAAAAACAGCATAACCGTTCCCGAACGGAAGCTTGCGGAAAAACAGCTCAAAGACCGCTCGTTTATTATGTATTCCGTCTCTCCAATACGTCTCTGTCATATTAATTTGATAAAGATCCGTATGCAAAGTCAAACTATCATCATGATAAATGTGTTTCATCATAGACCTCCGAAGTACAGTGACAGCTTTTTCACCATTTTCATCCATTCTACCATTTTACCGTCTATTTAACCATAGCCCCAAGGGATTGTTCAAAATGTCCTAATGCCCACTCGTGGCCTTTTTCATTAAATGAGGCAACTGCCTCCTTATAAACTACAATCTTAAAGCCTTTATTATAGGCATCCACCGCTGTATGAAGAACGCAAATATCGGTGCAAACACCCACAAGATGTAATTCCTTTATGTCCCTTTCGCGCAGCTTGATTTCTAAATCGGTCCCGGCAAACGCAGAATATCTTGTTTTATCCAGGTAGATTACATTGCTATGCTCGCGATTCGCTTCATAAACATCCATTAATTTTCCATATAAATTCCTCCCGGATGTCCCGCGTAAATTATGCGGTGGGAACAATTTTGTTTCTGGATGGTATTCGTCGCCTTTATCATGAACATCAATCGCAAAGACAACTAAGTCGCCATTCTTGATAAATTTCTCCGTTAACTGAACAATGTCCCCCTCAATGGCCTGACCGGGCTTCCCGCAAGTTAATGCACCATTATCAGCCACAAAATCGTTTGTATAATCGATGTTGATTAACGCTCTCATGGACATCCCCTCCTTTAAAAATTCCCGTCATGACTACTGTATATATTTCATTATACATAGGTTACGGTCGCTTTGCTCTTTTTTCCGATTGGTTTTGTCCATAAAGCCCCTTATTACGGACACTCCCCGCCTCCATCCATTATTTTTTCCGTAAAAAAAGCCCGCCCCTGTTTGGAACGAACTTTTCTTAGCTATATCGTTTTCCCGGTACCCAATCGGTTGGCCTATCCAGGGGACGAATTTTATCGATTGGCACAAAAACCTCCAAGTGCCGGTATAGATTTTCAAACTCAGCTGGCAGCAGGCCGCCAAATTCCCCATCTAAATTCAGCTGAACCTTTTCATTGGAAAAAACCTTTATTCGATTGGCTTTTGTGTAAATAACATTGGGATCGTTCACATGCTCGCCGCGAATCGCCAAGGTCGAGATGCGGATGAACTCAGCAAGGTTGATTTTCTTCAAAATTAACAAAGAAAATAAACCATCGTTAATGGAGGAATCAGGCGCAAGCTTTTCAAATCCGCCGATCGAATTGGTTAGACCGACAAGAAACAGCATGGCCTCCCCTTCGAAAAGCTTCCCGTCGTATTCGATGCGAAGGTCTGAGGCTTTGATCGATGGGAGCATTTCCATCCCTTTTAAATAATAGGCAAGCTGACCGAGCATCGTTTTTAATTTGCTTGGAACTTCGTATGTAAGCTCGGTAATTCTGCCGCCGCCGGCGATATTGATAAAGTACTTATCATTGATGCGTCCGATGTCTACAGGAATCGTGTCGCCTTTCGTAATAATATCCATGGCCGCTCCGATATCTCTCGGGATTTGCACGGCACGGGCAAAGTCATTCGTTGTTCCGGCTGGAATAATCCCTAATTTCGGGCGATAATCCTGGTCTGCGAGACCGTTGACGACCTCATGAATCGTACCGTCACCACCCGCAGCAATGACAATGTCGTATTGGCGTTCAACCGCAATCCTTGCAGCTTTTGTTGCGTCACCAGCACCCGTTGTAGCATGGCAGGACGCTTCATAACCGGCCAGCTCCAATTTTTCTAGGATTTCCGGAAGATTTCGCTTCAAAATTTCCCTGCCTGATGTAGGATTATAAATCAGTCTCGCTTTCTTCATTCAATCATCATCCTATTTTCTGAAATCAACAAGCGGCTTTCTCTTCAATATTCTACCAATTACCACCAAAGCTTACAATCAAAAGGCCCTAAATAGTAATTTTTCCCTAAATCACCGGTTTTTATTTTTGGTAAAATTTCGCATAATAGAGACAAAAAGACGTGCCTTGTCATTTAGCCGCACGTCTACAAAATCATTCATCCAAAGTTCTAATCATTCAGCATCCTCAATACACAAACATTACAATCATGCGGAATTATATAAGGCTCTTCATTCGGTAAGGAGTTCGCTAGTTCCTCAAGGGCTTCCTCCCTTATCTTCTCATCCAATCCCGCAAGCCATGAGAGAGACGCGGCGCGGTCCACCCATTCTTCCTTTGTAAAAGGAACCGAATAATTTAATTTATAAAAATCTCTTACCTCAAATCCACTTTGTTTCCACTCTTCGAACCATTCTACAGGGAAACTGTTTATTTGCTGCTTAGACATTTGTATGGAGCCGGCTGGCTTTAACCCGCCTTCAACGTACTTTGTCAGCACTTCAAACGTCTTTTCCACAGCGGACGATCCTGGAAGGAAACCGGAATCAATCACAAGGAAAATTCCTTTTGCCTTTAATATTCTTTTTATTTCTTTTAAAGCTCTCTGACGGTCGAACCAATGCCAAGCCCTCATCACTGTTACTATATCAAAATGGGAATCTTGCAAACCTGTATTCTCTGCCGTTCCTTGTAAATAAGGGATCGAATAGTTTTTCGCCCGATTCCATGCATCTGCTTGCTCTCGCAATTCCAGTGAGGGCTCGATTCCTAGGACATTGGCTTTTCTCAATGCCATTTTTCTCGTTAATGAACCTGTTCCTGATCCAATATCCGCAACCATTTTTCCTTGAAAAGAAATCCCGCGGATCAACAGGCTGTCCATTAAATTTACGGGAATATCCTCTCTTGAACGAGCATAGCTTTTAGCAACTTGACCAAAATCAATTGGTTTCATAGATGTGCTCCTTTGACATGCAAAAAATTGTGTTTTCAACTAAATAATACCATTTACTCTTGTGATGTTGCTACTAAATTCATAGGCAAAGGAAGGATTCGTATGCTCTGGTTATTACTTATTGCTTCTTACATATTAGGAAGTACTCCAACTGCCTTATTGGTGGGCAAGCTGGTCTTCGGCGTTGATATTCGCGAGCTTGGCAGCAAAAATCCCGGTGCGACCAATACACTGCGCGTACTCGGGAAAAAGTCGGCCATTTTCGTGCTGCTTATCGATATTGGCAAGGGCGCAGCAGCAGCGTATCTGCCGATTTACTTTCATCTCAATATCGAACCTCTTTATTTTGGTTTTGCTGCGGTAATCGGGCATTGCTTTCCCATCTTTGCAGGGTTTAGAGGCGGTAAAGCTATTGCGACAACAGCAGGAGCATTAATGGTGGTCAATTTCTCGTTGTTCCTTATTGCGTTTATCACATTCTTTTTGCTCATCTTTTTAACTAAGTATGTATTTGTTGGTTCGATTTCTGTTGGCCTTAGCCTGCTCGTTTATTCTTACCTTTCACCAGAACTAGAATCTGAAATTGTTATATTCCTATTTTCTATCCTTTTAATCTACCTGCATCGGTCGAATATCCGCAATTTTATCCTTGGCATTGAGCCGAAAATCAATGATAAAACTATTAAAAAGGACCGCATTCCTCCAAAGGGTTCGGGTTTTAAACTTTAGGCTCTGCTAAACTTGGTTGTTGATTTACGCTGCGGGCGCTCGCTTTCCGCGGGGAGGTCCGAGAGCCTCCTCGGCGCTTTAGGCGCCTGCGGGGTCTCCCGTGACCTCTTCGTCCCGCAGGAGTCGAGCGCCCTCCGCTCCAATCAACAGGTGTAAAAATTAACCATTCGCCTTTAACACAGCCAAAATTTTAAGTAATAAAAGCAAAAGGTCAGCCCCTTTTATATTAGAGTGGCTATGATGCTGCTCGCAACTGTTTGCCATATTGAGGAAACGGTTTGATAGGATGTCGTTAGCAGTTTTAGCATTTCCATTCTCTTCTCCTGGAAATCCGGCGAATCTTGATCAGGCAGAAGCGCAAGACCTTTTTCTACCATATCCTGTATTTTAAGCGCCCTTGGTCCCCAAACACCGATTTCCTTCCCTTCTTGATTGATAAAAATATAGATCGGAATGGATCTGGATGTTCCGTTTGTTAAGTATTGATCCATTAGTTCGAGATTCTGATCACGAAGCACGAAACGCACATCGATTCCAGCTACTTCTGCAATCCGAAGCAAAATCGGATTGTTCAGCATTGCGTCCCCGCACCAATCCTCTGTTAAAGCAATTACCCGCAATTCCTTTTTTCTTAAAGGTTCCAGTTTGCAATGGTCTTCATCAGTTAACTTGTAACCTTCATAGATGGTAAGCATCTCATCCTTATTCCGTGTCATTGAGTTTATGTACTCGTCTGCTGTCATTCCTTTTTGAAACCATGAATTTAGGTCCATATCTGTACATCCCTTCTTTAGTTACTTATTTTCCATTTCATTTATCATAGAGTGTAATTTGATAACTGTCTTCCAATTACGCACCGTCGCTTCAACCCCAAGTTTTGGGAGCTGTTTTGCAAGCTTCGAATCCAGAATGCTTTGATGGAGATATAGATAGATATCAGTTCCATTAATTTGAAATTCATCCGGGGTACCATTATAGTTTTGCAGAAAGTTGACCCCTGCCTCTGTAGGTTTCCCTGCCAAAAATGCTACCTGGATACTTTCTCCTTTCAATAAGATTTCCGTCTGAAATGGGCAATTTTTGATGATCTGTTCGAATTCTGAAGCTGTTCTTAGAACTACTGTCGATGAAAAACCAAATTCATTTTTGATCCTATCCTCCATTTTTCGGCCAAGTTCTTTCTTTTCATCTTCGGATTCAAACAAAACATTACCACTTTGAATATACGTTTTTACTTTCTCTAATCCCATTGATTCCAATAGCTTTTTCAAATCAGCCATTTTAATCTTCTTATGCCCGCCAACGTTAATCCCACGTAATAACGCAATATAAATCATTTTTTCCCCTCGCTTTAGTGAACAAACCATTCCACTCTAAATGTTACCATTTTTAATTGAGACTAAACGATTTTCTTTTTTTTAAAATCTCCAGAATTTAGGGTTAGATAGATTATATTTTGGTAGAAATCTGTCCATACTAGTTTTACAGTTTAAAAAAGATGGAGGTTACTAAAATGCTAACAACCAAAATAAATAAGATAAGCCTTATAAAAGCACTTACCATTCTTAGCGTGATGGCGCTACCCTTACCGGCTTTAGCAAAAACGAATGCATCTCAGGCAACGGTAACGGCAGCCAATCTTAATGTTCGCGAGGATGCAAAAATAGATAGTAAGATTGTTGGCCTCGTTCATCAAGGTGATACCTTTGAAATCATACAAACCAAAAATGGCTGGGATCAAATAAGACTATTAAGCAACCAAACGGGATGGGTGTATGATGCTTACATGACCACTCAAGTTCCAACTGAAAAAATAGATGCAGCCGTTGGAGTACTCTTTTTAAATGTTCGAGATAATCCAAGCGTATCCAGCCATGTAACAGCTAAATTAAAATGGGGAACAAAAATAACCATCCAAGAAGAACAAGCTGGATGGGCCAAAATTACGACTTCTTCTGGAGTTACAGGCTGGGTTTGCGAATATTATATCACTAAAAACAAACATCAAAGACTTGCTCCTAAGACCTCGATACCAAAGACAACGACCGGCAAAATGACAGAGAAAAAGGCTTTGCCCCCATCTTCGGATTCACTGTTTACTTCACATGTCATAACTGCTCAATCAATAGAAACAGATCCAATGCAAAATATTCAGGGGTCCCTTAAAGGGAAAACCATTGTGCTTGACCCAGGTCATGGAGGAATGGATAACGGGACAACCAGCATTGTTGGAACACATGAAAAAGAATTGACCTTAGCAACAGCTAAAGCGGTTGAACAAAAGCTTACTAGTGCAGGAGCCACTGTCATTATGACAAGGACTGATGATACCTTTATTCCTTTACAGCAACGAGCAGAAATCTCCAACCAGAACCATGCGGATGCTTTTATCAGTTTTCATTACAATTGGTCAGATAACCCATCGGTCAGTGGATTGACAGATTTTTATTATCAAAAATCAAAAGATAACTTATTGGCTTCTGATCTATTAAATGGAATCATTCAAACGACGGGATTAAATAACATTGGAACAAGGTATGATAACTTGTGTGTTTTACGGAATAATTCACAGCCAAGTACATTGCTTGAACTGGGTTTCCTATCTAATAAACAAGATGATTCGGTTGTTGAAAGCCCTGCCTACCTTGATGAGGTAGCTCAAGGAGTAACCCAAGGATTACTCAATTATTTTTCAAGCAAAAAATAATAAATCAAAAGAGGCAGGATCATTCCATCCATGCCTCTTTTAGTGTTTCTCTAAAAAGCTCGTTAAGCTGCTCAGTTGGATCGGGAATATTTATGTTAATCCTGTTTATAAAACATTCCAATTGTTCAATTTCACGATGAAGATATTGATTGATGATCTCTATTCTTGGCTCAAGGTTTAGCTCCTCACCGGCTTTTTTTCGTAAAAATAAAGTCTCCATGACCTCTTTTAATTCGCCGAAAGGGACGATGCTTTCTACTAAAGCGCTAAACTCGATTGGAGGAAACGTATTATAATTTTCAATCCACTTTGCGGCAAGAATGGGACGAAGGAATTTAAGATACTTTTTGACGGTTACCTCCGTGCTTCGGAGATAATCTCGAAAATTACCTTTTGCCATTTTCAAATAATGATTCAAACAAGTACTGGGCGAAAAAATCTGCTCCTCTAAAGCCCTCAATTTATCAATCGTCGAGAAGGTCCTGTAATAAACAATGCTGGAGTGAATCCATTCTAAAAGAGAAGGATTCGATTTTCTCATTAATCTTAGTGCCTTCGTAATTTCCCAACCGCTCATGTCTAATAACGGATCCATAGGCATAGAAATGGAATCTTTGCCGGGAAGTTCGATCACATCCCGTTTCTCATCGATTGATAGATACCAATTTTTCTTATGAATATACAAGAACCTTACATCATAATCGCTGTCCTTGGACGGAAACCCCCAGGCCCGGCTTCCCGATTCACAGGCATAAAGGACTTTGATATCGTATTCCGATTCGATTCTCTTCAATACATCCAGAATGTGTTCCTTCATATACTTCCGCCTTTTCATCATTCTTCGACCAAAATCCTTTTTAATCAAACGTTTGATTAAAAACGGTATAATTCCATATAAATAAAGAGGTTCTTCTTAAAACTCTGAAAAAACAATGTCGAAATGTCTGGTTAAGGAGAGAACCCCTGCTGACTTATAAAAAGTTCGTCTTCCGAAAAAAACTGTTTAAGTCGGTCATAGACAATCCGGTAGGCTGAAGGCTCATACCATTCTTCCAACCCAAGAGTCTCATATATGGATTGAACCCCCAATTTCTTTGTCCGTTTGCCGCCGCTGCCGTCACCCATAAAATAATCATCCACACAAATACGGTTGACCAATGATCTTAGTTTTTCAGGAAACGCTGCACTGCTTGGCAAAACCGGAGCAATGGCGGCCTGTGTCGGCACTCCTGCCTCCGCTAATAACTGAAGTGTCTTTAATCGAGCAGGAATGGGCGGTGCATTTGGAGTAAACTGTCTTCTTACCGCTTCTAAATCGGTTTCGACGGTCATGCTTACCCGCACCCTGTCCTTTAATTGAAACAATAAATCAAGATCCCGTCGAACAAGCGGGCTCCTGGTCTGGACCAATAAGAAATCCGGCGGTTCTTCTACCATGACCTCTAGCATTGACCTTGTCACTTTCTCCTTATATTCGGCAGGCTGATATGGGTCGGTACTAGATGACATGAAAATGGTGACGGGTCCTTTTGATTTGGCCCTTCGAAGCTCCTTACGCAACAAAGAGGCTGCCTCTTGTTTGACGTCAACCCACGTCCCCCATTCGCCCTTACGGAACAGTGATACGGGCATTTGCCGGACATAGCAATAGGTACAGCCAAAGGAACAGCCCGTATAGGGGTTCAAGGAATGGGTGTACCCACAAAGATAACCTGTACCTTTATTTAACAGTGTTTTAGGAATCTTGTAAAAAAATTCCGTTCCTTTACTTCGCATCATGAAAGATCATCCCAAGTGTATATCTTGTCCCGGAGGTAATCGTGCTGACGCCATGCCGGAGCGTTGTTCGATAATATCCACGGGTACCTAATACAGGCCGGTTATTCGTTGGAAAAATCAGCCCAGCCCCCCGTTCCATCGTTAGTGCATGTCCCCTGCTTTGCGCCCGCGGGCGCTGCTCAACTAATAGGAATTCCCCGCCAGTATAATCCACTTCCTTTTGATTTAAGGCAAATACCACTTGAAACGGAAAAAACACGTCGCCGTACAAATCCTGATGGAGACAGTTATATCCTCCTTCCTCATATTTCAAAATCAATGGTGTAGTACGCTCCTGTCCACGCTCATGACATTGTTCAAGAAACTCCACCAAGGAAGGAGGATAGTCAGCTTGTCTTCCTAGCCATTCCTGCCAGCGATTTGCCGTTTTTGCCAGTTCCGGATAAAATCCTTCCCGAAGCTGCTGCAGCAGATAAGGTAATGGCGACTGGTAATACTTGTACTCACCCATTCCAAACCGATATCGCCCCATATTAATCGTGCTTCGAAAAAACCTTTCCTTATCGTACGTATCAATGATCTCCTGACATTCATCTTCATCCAATAAAACAGGAAGAGGAGCAAACCCCTGTTCATCCAGTTGCTGCTGTAGAGAAGTCCAATCCAATTCAGCCATCCGGTTGATCAAGCTTTTAGACATGAGGCTCCCTCCAGTTTTAGTAATTGAGTTTTCATCTCCAATCCACCGCGATAACCAGTCAATTTTCCACTCTTGCCAATCACCCGATGACACGGTATCGAAATGAGGACTGGATTGGCTCCAATTGCCGCCCCAACTGCCCGGACAGCTGCCGGTTTTTGGATACTATTCGCAATATCTGAGTATGATTTTGTTTCTCCATAAGGAATCTCACAAAGCGCCTTCCATACCTCCCTTTGAAACGGAGTACCTGAATAATCAAAGGGTACGGTAAAGCTCTTTCGCTTCCCTTGAAAATACTCAATTAGTTCTGCCGCATAGGGCTTTAATTTTTCATCGTCCCGGACTAATGGACAGCCGGGTACATATTTCTTTGTCCAATTAGATAATTCCTCAAAGGGACCATTCTGTGACCCTACAAAACAAAGCCCTTTTTCCGTAGCTGCAAGATATAATTTCCACCCTTCATAAACCATTAAAGTCCAATAAATCATTTTCCCCAGCTCCCTTTTTCATTAATTCCCGGTATTCCGTAGGCGTATAACCTGTTTTTTTCTTAAATAAGGTGACAAAATAGGAGGTATTGGACATACCGACTGATATTGCTATATCTACCATTGCCGCATTCGTTTGGATTAAGAACTCTTTTGCTTTATTGATTCTCGTTTGCTGGATATATTCAACAGGAGTCATCCCTTTAATTCTCTTAAACGTACGTTGCAAATGATAGGGGCTGCCATGGCACAAATCAGCCAACGATTCCAGTGTTAATTTTTCACGATAATTCGCCTCAATGCAGCTAGTAATTTGCGCGACCCATGTTTCATCCGGCAGCCGCTCACCTGTTGGTTTGCATCGTTTACATGGACGAAAATGTGAAGCGAGCGCTTCCTCTGCTTTTTGAAAAATAACGACATTTTCCTTTTTCGGTACTCTCGATTTGCAGGATGGCCGGCAAAAGATGCCCGTGCTTTTTACGGCATAAATGAATTGATCATTATACTTCTCGTCATTAAGGATAATCGCTTGCCAAATCTCTTCTGTCAGCTTTGCAGCCCTGTTCCTTTCATTCACTTTCCTCACCTCTAACAACAGTATACCTTCTATGAAAGCCAAATTTACCTTTTTGCCAATGTAATAGCAAGATATCGAAATGAATTTATGATAAAACTGTACATGAGGTGTTTACGATGGAAAAAGAGCTGACATTGTTTGTTCCAAAAGAATTTAATTTTGCTGAAAATCTCAAATACTTATCACGGGCCGCAAATGAATGCTTGTTTCATATTAAAGATAATCATTTATACAAAGCGATACCGATTGGGGAGGAAACGGCGATCATTGAAATTAGTGCCGGCACGGAGCAATTGATCATCCGTTTTTTAGGAGATTCTCCTTGTGAAAGTGTCCGAGAAGCTGTTGCTGGCTATGTCAGAGAATGGTTTGATTTAGACAAGGATTTGGTTCCGTTCTATGAAGCTGCCCAATCGGATGCCTTGTTAAAAAGGGCAGTCGAGTCGTTCTATGGCCTGCGGCTTATGGGTATTCCCGATCTTTTCGAGGCTATGAGCTGGGGAATTATCGGCCAGCAGATCAATCTTGCGTTTGCCTACACGTTGAAACGACGGCTTGTTGAAAGCTTTGGACGGAGGATCGACTTTGAAGGTGAGACTTACTGGATCTTCCCCACGCCCGAAGATATTGCCTCACTAAAGGTTGAGGATCTTACCTCTTTACGGATGACCGTGAAAAAGGGTGAATATCTCATCAGTGTTGCGCAATTAATGGTGGAAGGTAAACTGACAAAACAGCTGCTACTAGATACTGCCGATTTTAAGTCTGCTGAAAAAATGTTAGTCAAAATCCGCGGGATTGGCCCATGGACGGCCAATTATGTTTTGATGCGCTGCTTGCGATTTCCAACCGCTTTTCCGATTGATGATGTCGGTCTTCACAATGCGATTAAGCATGTTTTGGGATTAGAGAAGAAACCGACGAAAGAAGAAATCTTAAAGCTGTCCGGCAATTGGAGCGGTTGGGAAGCATATGCCACTTTCTATTTATGGCGATTCCTATATTAAAATATTACAATCATCGACCAGATTCTAGCTTTTCCTTTATTAATCAAACGTTTGATTAAAAAGGCCGCAATGCTTTGAAAATAAAGAGTTTTATCCAGTTAGTTACTAAAAATATTGTCGAGGGTTGGATTTCAGGATGGAATTTTGGGTCTATAAGAGCGAGGCGAGTCGGGTTCTTTGCACCGGTGGAAGAAATTTAGGCTTCATGAGCAATGCAACGGCGTTCCTTTGACCGGTATCATAAAAATTGAGGCTTCATGGGCAATGCAACGGCGCTCCTTTGACCGTTAGCATGAAAATTGAGGCTTCATGGGCAATGCAACGGCGCTCCTTTGACCGTTAGCATGAAAATTGAGGCTTCATGGGCAATGCAACGGCTCTCCTTTGACCGTTATCATGAAAATTTTGCCTTCATGGGCAATGCAGCGGCTCTCCTTTGACCGTTATCATGAAGATTGAGTCTTCATGGGCAATGCAGCGACGTTCCTTTGACCGTTATCATGAAAATTTTGCCTTCATGGGCAATGCAGCGGCTCTCCTTTGACCGTTACCATGAAAATTGAGCCTTCATGGGCAATGCAACGGCTCTCCTTTGACCGTTACCATAAAAATTGAGGCTTCATGGGCAATGCAGCGGCTCTCCTTTGACCGTTATCATGAAGATTGAGGCTTCATGGGCAATGCAGCGACGTTCCTTTGACCGTTATCATGAAAATTTTGCCTTCATGGGCAATGCAGCGGCTCTCCTTTGACCGTTACCATGAAAATTGAGCCTTCATGGGCAATGCAACGGCTCTCCTTTGACCGTTACCATAAAAATTGAGGCTTCATGGGCAATGCAGCGGCTCTCCTTTGACCGTTACCAAGAAAATTGAGCCTTCTCGGGCAATGCAGCGGCTCTCCTTTGACCGTTACCATGGAAATTCGCTGAATTTCTCTCTTTCCCTAACTAATCAAACGTTTGATTAAAAAGGCCAGTATCCCTTTTCAATAAAGGCTTTCCTGCTTAATGTTTATAAAATAATTGTCGTATCGTTAGTAATAGACCAATGCTTCAAGTTTAATCCTTAGCGAATCCTGTACAATCCCGCCAATCTAGCAAGATTCGTCAGGAATTATCCTATTTCCCTATCAATCAAACGTTTGATTAAAAATCAAGCAAGGCTTACCAATAAAGGTTTTTTTCCTGGGAAATGAAGCAAACAATGTCGAGAATTGTTTCGACAAATACTCATAAAAAAAGGCTGTCTGCAAACATAAGGGTCAGACCCCACAACATTAATATATAGCTGAACTCATCGTAAAAGCTACTATATATCGGATGTTGAGCAAGGGGGTCAGACCCTTTTGAGACAGCCTAAAAAAATTATCGTTTTTGTAATTCTTGCTGTAATAATTGATTGACCATCTGCGGGTTTGCTTGGCCTTTTGTCGCTTTCATCAATTGCCCAACAAGGAAACCGACCGCTTTATTCTTACCATTTTTAAAATCCTCAATGGATTGTGGATTGGCATCCAAAACCTCTGAAATAATTTTTAACAGGGTTCCTTCATCGGAAATCTGCACGAGCCCCTTCGCTTTCACAATTTGCTCGGCATCGCCGCCGTTTTCAATCAACTCTTTAAATACTGTTTTGGCGATTTTCGATGAAATCGTGCCATTATCAATCAGCTTGATCATGCTTGCCAGCCCTTCAGATGTTAGAGCAACCTGGTCTAATTCTTTTCCCTCGGCATTTAAATACCCGGAAACATCACCCATCATCCAATTGGATGCCATTTTTGCATCTGCTCCGGCATTTACAGTCGCTTCAAAGAAATCTGCCATTTCCTTAGTTACCGTAAGCACCTTGGCATCATACACCGGTAAGCCAAGCTCTTCTACATACCGCTTTTGACGTTGGTCCGGCAGTTCAGGGATTTCAGCACGAATCCGTGCCTTCCACTCGTCATCAATATATAAATCCATTAAGTCCGGCTCAGGGAAGTATCGATAGTCATCCGAGCCCTCTTTCACCCGCATCAACAGCGTCGCACCCGTTGCTTCATCAAATCGGCGTGTTTCCTGATCAATTGTACCGCCGGAAGAAACAACCTCCCGCTGGCGCTTTTCTTCAAATTCAAGCCCTTTGCGGACAAAATTGAAGGAGTTTAGGTTTTTCAATTCTGTCTTCGTACCGAATTCTTCTTGTCCTACGGGACGAATCGAAATATTGGCATCGCAGCGCAGCGAGCCTTCTTCCATCTTACAATCAGAAACTCCTGTATATTGAATGATCGATTTTAATTTTTCCAAATATGCATAGGCCTCATCCGGCGTACGGATATCCGGCTCAGAGACGATCTCAACAAGAGGTGTTCCCTGACGATTGTAATCACATAAGGAATACCCTTTTTCGTGGTTCAGCTTGCCGGCATCCTCTTCCAAATGGATCCGGGTTATGCCGATCTTTTTCGTATAGCCATTGACCTCTATCTCAATCCAGCCGTGCTCCCCAATCGGCTTGTCAAATTGGGAAATCTGATACGCTTTCGGATTATCCGGGTAAAAATAGTTCTTCCGGTCAAACTTCGTATGAGTCGCCACCTGACAATTCAATGCCATTGCAGCCTTCATCCCGTATTCTACGGCCTTTTTATTAAGGACGGGCAATACGCCAGGATAGCCTAGATCAATTACAGTCGTATTTGTGTTCGGCTCGGCACCAAAATGGTTTGGGCTCGCCGAAAAGATTTTCGAGTCGGTTTTCAATTCAACATGGACCTCAAGTCCTATCACAGTTTCAAATTCCATCGTCTTCACCCCCTATAATTCCGGCTTCTCTTTATGAAAGTCAGTTGCCTGTTCAAATGCATGCGCTACCCGATAAACAGATGCTTCATCAAAGTGTTTTCCGATGATTTGCAAACCAAGCGGCAGCCCGTCATCAAAGCCGCATGGAACGGAGATTCCCGGCAGACCTGCAAGATTCAGAGGAATGGTTAAAATATCATTCGCATACATCGTTAACGGGTCATCGATATTTTCACCGATTTTAAAAGCCGGTGTCGGCGTTGTCGGGCCGATAATCACATCATATTTTTCAAAAACATTCTCAAAATCTTGTTTGATCAAAGTTCGGACCTGCTGGGCTTTTTTATAGTAAGCGTCATAATAGCCAGAGCTCAAGGCAAAGGTTCCGAGCATAATCCGCCGTTTCACTTCATCCCCGAATCCTTCTGCTCTCGTCTTTTTATATAATTCCATTAAGTTTCCGGCATCCGGAGTCCGGTAACCATAGCGGACACCGTCAAAACGAGCTAAGTTAGCCGATGCTTCTGATGAAGAAAGCAAATAATAGGCAGCCAAAGCATATTTGGAGTGCGGCAGTGATACTTCCTCCCAAACTGCCCCACGGCCTTCAAGAGTCTTTAATGCAGCTAACACCGATTGACGCACGGAATCCCGGACGCCTTCGCCAAGATATTCTTTCGGCACGGCAATTTTTAAACCTTTTATATCACCGGATAAAGCACCCACAAAGTTGGGAACATCCACATTGGCTGATGTGGAATCCATTGGATCCAAACCGGAAATGGCCTGTAAGAGATAGGCATTGTCTTCGACCGTTCTCGTAATAGGCCCAATTTGATCAAGCGATGATGCAAAGGCAACAAGGCCAAAACGGGATACTCGTCCATAGGTTGGTTTCATGCCAACAACACCACAAAAGGCGGCAGGCTGACGAATGGAACCGCCTGTGTCAGAGCCAAGAGAAAACAACACTTCTCCTGCCGCAACAGAGGCAGCCGAACCGCCAGAAGACCCTCCGGGCACCGTATCAAGATTCCACGGATTGCGTGTTTTTTGGAAGGCGGAGTTTTCATTGGATGATCCCATCGCAAACTCGTCCATGTTCAACTTCCCGATCGTGATTGTTTCTGCTTGCTGTAGCTTCTGAACAACTGTCGCATCATAAATCGGGTCAAAGTTTTCGAGGATTTTGCTGGCACAAGTAGTGCGCAAACCTTTCGTGACCATATTATCCTTTAATCCGATTGGCATTCCAAAAAGCAAGCCCCTGGAATCATCCGTATGCAGTTTTTCATCAAATGTCTTCGCTGTTTGTCTTGCACGCTCTTCGTCCAATGTTAAAAAGGCCTGGACCCTGTCCTCGACTTGACCAATTCGTTTAAATGATTCTTCGACAAGGTCGGATACTTTTAGTTCTTTCTTATGTAATAGCTCTTGCAGGTCGGCTGCTTTATAATCGAATAAACTCACTTGCTAAGCACTCCTTACTCTCCCAAAATAGACGGAACTTTGATTTGGCCGTCCTGATGCTCTGGCGCATTTTTTAATACTTCTTCACGCGGCAATCCTTTTTGCGGGATGTCCTCGCGCAGCACATTTTTCATGTCCAGCACATGGTATGTAGGCTCTACATTTTTGGTATCTAGCTCATTTAATTGTTCGGCAAATGTTATAATCGCATCAAGCTGCTTGGTAAACTTCTCAGCCTCTTCTTCTGTTATCGCTAACCTTGCCAAGTTGGCAACATGCTTGACCTGATCATTTGAAATACGTGACATTTCAGTACCTCCAATCCCTTCTATCATGATTCATTTAATATTGATAATAACAGACTTTTCCGCTTTGCCGCAATGATTCCTCATCCATTATAGGCAATAGAACGCATTTTTAGATTGAATTTTCACTAAATATTTAATCAAAAAACTACGGAGACGATTTTCTCCGTAGTTTTTATTAGGATGCTTTTTAATTTGAAAGCGTTTATTTGACCCCTGCCATAAACTTTTGCATTTTTGGTGAAATGGCAAATAAGATTAATGATAAAACGATTGATGCAACTCCAATCGTTCCGAAATAAGCCATTTCGTTTTGTGGAGTATAGAATTTAACAAGTTGTGCATTGAGCGCCTGAGCTGCAGCATTTGATAAGAACCATAGACTCATCATTTGAGCTGAGAAGGCAGAAGGCGCGAGTTTTGTTGTTGCTGAAAGTCCAACTGGAGACAAGGCCAATTCACCAATTGATACAACAAAGTAGCTAAGCACAAGCCATAATGGATTTACTAGTGCATGTGCACCACCAATCAACGCCGGAACTAGAATCACCACGAATGACAATCCGGCTAACAATAGTCCAAATCCAAACTTTTGAGTATAAGTTGGCTGCTTGTTGCCGAGCTTCACCCATAACCATCCAAGAATTGGTGCAAACACAATGATGAATAATGGGTTTAACGACTGGAACCAAGCTGGGTTAATGTGCATTCCAGCAAAATTTAATTGGGTCTTTTGATCAGCAAAGGTTGCTAATATCGTGGAACCTTGCTCTTCGATCGACCAGAACATAACAGATGCAATAAATAGCGGGATATAAGCAATTAAACGAGAACGTTCTTCTTTAGTTGTTTTCTTGCTGCGATACATAGTTAGGAAATAAAGGATTGGAATAATACAGCCTAAGATTCCAACAAGGTTAATAAATGATGCAATTGTTAAAGTACCAGTAATAGCCGCAACAACAATTAATGCAATAACAACAACTGCAGAAATACCAATTTTAGTAAATGTTTTTTGCTTTTCTGCCGCAGGCAGCGGATTGGCAACAAAAGTACCGGCAAGGCCAAGATTCTTTTTCTTTGTAGCAATATAGACGACTAACGCCAAGAACATACCAATGGCAGCAAGTCCAAATCCAGCGTGGAAATTATAGCTCATTCCAATTGATCCAACTACTAGTGGTGCAACGAAGGCACCAAGGTTAACACCCATGTAGAATATACTGAACGCTGCATCGCGGCGTGCGTCACTAATGTCATACATTTCACCTAAAACAGTTGAAATATTCGGTTTTAGCAATCCAGTACCAAGTACAATTAGAACCATTGAAACAAAGAACATGGTCATGCTTCCTGGTACAGATAAAGCAATATGACCAAACATGATTAAGATTCCGCCGTAAAATACAGCTTTAGTGGAACCAGTTATCCTATCTGAAATCCATCCGCCAATAATACCGGACATATATACTAATGATCCGTAAACAGATACAATCGCAATTGCTGTCTGTTGATCAATACCTAAACCGCCTTTTGATACGGAATAATACATATAATAAACAAGAATTGCTTTCATTCCATAATAAGAGAATCTCTCCCAGAATTCAGTGAAGAATAATGTAAATAATCCTTTAGGGTGACCAAAAAAGCCCTTTTGCGGAACGCTTTGTACAATCTTCTGTCTATTTAAGCTTCCTGTTGAAGCGCTTTCAAGATTTTTCTCTTTTCTTAATGTAGACATCAGTATACCTCCTTTTTCTATACTATAATAATATTTTAAGATTTTATAATTGTCAAATATTCATTTTATTCTAATTTAAAAATCTTTAATAATTATTGATAAAATCAATGTTTTCAAACAATAATTGGATAAAATTAGATATAAAAATTATATTTTTTTAATATAATAAATTGTGATAATTTTTAGATAAATAAAGCGTTTTCATTTAAAAAATTCCATATGTCCCTTTTCCTGTTTATAATAGTTCAATCGATCCTCCAATGTCCCTGTATGGAATTCGAACTTATGACCATCCGGGTCGGTAAAGTAAATGGACTTTTTATCTTTTTCATCCCTGGGGCGGCCCGAAAGAATGGTTACATTTAGCGCCTTCAGTTTCTCGTACATTTTTAGGAAATCAGCTTCATCGATTGAAAAAGCAATATGTGTATAGGAATCTTTGATTTCATTACGAGGAATGCCCTCTTCCACATTAAGAGCAAGCCACATCCCGTTCAAATCAAAATAAGCTGTCGTTCTCCCTTTAACCAGCAGCTTTGCCTCAAACACATTCTGGTAAAATTCAATCGATTTCTCTAAATTTGATACCGAGAATAAAAAATGATTTAAACCTTTTATGGTCACTTTTATCACCTTTAACCTTTCCAAATCCCGACAAATTTATTGCTTAATTAATTCTTAAAAACCTCGGCTGCCAATAGTTTTCTCCATTTTCAATCAAACGTTTGATTAAAGGGGAAATTTGGCAGTCCTTGTCAAAAAAGTTCATATCTTTGAACTCCAAATTTGGGACTTCTATTTATCTGCCTTATAATGTTTTTAGAAGAAAAAGAAAAATTGGAGTGTCAATGGTATGAAACGAAGACGGAAGAAGTTCAGAACCCTTTTCGTCCTATTAGTATTTAGTTTCACTTTTTACATTATTTACCATCTAATGTCGGATACCGTCACCAAAATGAAAAGTGATCCCTTCGCAGATGTAAAAAAATATCAACCGCTTATTCACGATGAATTGGCAAAATATCATTTAGAAAATTACACGACGGTCCTGATTGCGCTAATGCAGCAGGAGAGTCACGGACATGGCGGAGACCCGATGCAGGCCTCAGAATCTGCTGGTTTAGCGAGAAATACTATTCAAGACCCTAAACAAAGCATTCAAGTTGGTGTAAAACATTTTCAGCGTACCTTTTTTTACGGAAAACAAAGAAAGGTAGATTTTCCAACCATCCTTCAAGCGTACAATATGGGCGTAGGGTACATTGATTATGTTGCACAGCACGGTGGAAAACATAGCGAGCAGTTAGCGAAAAGGTTCTCTCTTTTGCAAGTGAAAAGAAAACCAACTATTTATACTTGCGGCGGAGATAAAAATAATTTTCGTTATCCATACTGCTATGGAGATTTCACATACAGCTCAAAGGTATCTAAAAACATTCAATCGTTAGCGGAGAGCATCCCAGCCAGCAGCCAAAAAACATCTGGGGAATCGTTTTGAGTACTTATCTCGACATTATTTATAGATGCCATGGAGCATTAATCCATAGAAATAGGGTGTTTAGCCGATTTTTAATCAAACGATTGATTAAAGGCGGAAGCAGTCAAACATTGTAGAAATTAGGCAATATCCGTTATTTTACACTAGAAGCAGTTGAACAAAAGGAGGAACTCAGAATGGCAGAACATCATTTTCATTTAAAAGCTAATTGGCCGGGATTGCGTAATGATGTGGGAGAGATTGAAGCCGGGAATTTAAAAACAAAAGTTTCAATCCCTCCTGAAATGGATGGTCCTGGGATTGGCACCAATCCGGATGAAATGCTGCTTGGGGCTGCGTCCACCTGCTATATTATCACTCTTGCGGCAATGATGGAGCGGAGCCACTTGGAAAAAGAAAGTTTAACGATGGAATCGGAAGCAATTGTTGATGTAACAAAGGGCGTTTTTACTTATAAAAAGATTATTCATCGTCCACATCTTATTTTGAAAGCTGATGCGTCTGAAAAAGACTATGAATTGGCGATAAAGCTGGCTAAAAAAGCTGAAAGCTCCTGTATGATCAGTCGGGCTATAAAGGGCAATGTTGAAATAGATTTAGAGGCAATTGTGGAAATTAAATCGAGTCAAAAGGAGTAGCAACCAAAAGCTACTCCTTAGCTTTTTGGCAATAAAAATAACGTTTGGAACGCGCCAAACGTTATTTTCGTTTAAAGAGCTTTGCAAATAAGCTCTTTTTCTGTTTATCTGTCGGTGTAAAGTACGCTTTTCTTTTTATATAGATTTCTTCCTTATCAATCGCATGGTCCATCGCCAGCACTAACCCGATCTCGGTGTCGTTGTCCTTGTTGGTCACGATTGTGTGCGCAATTTTATATTTACCTGCCAGTTTCACATATTTGGATAGATCCGTATAGTTCATTGTGCCATTTAGAAATAAATGGGCATGTGGATTCTTCTTCATTTCCTGCTCCACTTGGGGATAAATGTTTTTCTCCCCGACTTGGTTTTTCTTAAGGGCCACGATAATTCGCTCCCGTAATGTTCCAAGAAATTTCCGCCTTTCCTCTGGTTTGGTTTCCTTTGGACCGTAAATCCCCTGCTGCAATACCTCGTCAACAGATGGCTTTTTCAAACAAATCAACTCCATTAAAAGGGCTACTTCCTGTTTATGAAATTGGTTAATAAAAAGTTCCTGCGGGAGATGATTTGTAGATAAACTCCTAATTTTTGTAGATAAATTTAAAAAATTGTAGATAAACACTGGATTTTTGTAGATAAATTCAAAATCTTGTTGATAACCAGCCAATTTTTGTAGATAACCTCATTTCACACGCAAAAAATCCCTCTCCCCATTCAAGGGAGAAGGATTTTCAGCTTACTTTTTCGTAAATTGCGCTTCCTCTGTCGAACCCTTCAATGCAGTAGTCGAAGAGGTTCCACCTGAGATGATCATTGAAACTTGGTCAAAGTAACCCGTACCAACCTCGCGTTGGTGGCGTGTAGCGGTGTAGCCGTATTGCTCGCTGTCAAATTCAGCTTGCTGCAATTCGCTGTAAGCCGCCATGCCCCGCTCTTTGTAGCCGCGCGCAAGCTCGAACATGCTGTGATTCAAGGCGTGGAAGCCGGCGAGGGTAACAAATTGGAATTTGTAGCCCATTTTTCCGAGCTCTTCTTGGAATTTGGCAATCGTTTCTTGGTCCAGTTTCTTTTTCCAGTTAAAGGATGGTGAGCAGTTATAGGCTAATAGTTTACCAGGGAACTTTTCATGAATCGCTTCTGCAAACTTCCTTGCTTCCTCTACATCCGGCTCGGAAGTTTCGCACCAAATTAGATCCGCATAAGGGGCATAGGCTAAGCCGCGGGCAATCGCCTGATCAATCCCTGCATTTGTGCGGAAAAATCCTTCCGCAGTCCGTTCACCGGTAATGAATGCGGCATCGTTTGGATCAACATCACTTGTAATTAAATCGGCTGCATTCGCATCTGTCCGAGCAACAAGGACGGTCGGAACCCCCATCACATCCGCTGCCAAACGGGCTGCGATCAGATTGCGAACCGCTGTCTGAGTTGGAAGCAATACTTTCCCGCCCAAGTGGCCGCATTTTTTCTCTGAGGAGAGCTGGTCTTCAAAGTGAACACCCGATGCGCCCGCTTCAATCATGCCCTTCATTAATTCGAAGCAGTTTAATTGACCGCCAAAGCCTGCTTCAGCATCGGCGATAATGGGCGCAAACCAATCAATCGAGTTGTCACCTTCGGCATGATGGATTTGGTCGGCACGCTGGAGCGCCTGGTTAATTTTCTTCACCACATTTGGGACACTGTTAGCGGGATACAAGCTTTGGTCCGGATACATATGGCCGGAGAGATTGGCATCAGCGGCGACCTGCCAGCCGCTTAAATAGATGGCTTTCAGACCTGCTTTTACCTGTTGAACGGCTTGATTTCCTGTGAGGGCGCCAAGGGCATTCACATAGTCTTCTTCGTTCAGAAGCTTCCATAGTTTTTCGGATCCCTTTTTCGCCAATGTATGTTCAATATCGATGGAACCGCGAAGCTTGATGACATCCTCCGCTGTGTAGGGTCTCGTAATCCCCTGCCAACGGCTATCCATTTCCCAGCTTTCCTGCAATTTAGCTACTCTTGAATTTGTCATTTTTAATCATCCTCCTATCAATCTATTGAATCTTTATAAAAGCTCATAACCTGATAATGGTAAAAACTCCGCAAACTCATCATTCAAAATTAACCAGTCAAACAATTCGATCAACACTGCCTTTTGTTATAATACAGTATCTAACCTCTCGTTTTGTATTATATAACACAAAACCTAAAAAAGGAACTACTTTTCAGAAATTTTTATAAAAATAGGTAAAAAATCCCTTCTTACCTCATTCCCCATGCGGAAAATAAAAAATGAGATATGACGAACCTCATAGAAAAAACAACTTGGATGTTATATAATTCAACAAGATAAAGATTATTTTGACAGGAAGGGTTGGCATTTTGACTGATAATGAACAGAATTTAGTTGAGCATTTGGGTGAATTACGGAAGAGATTAATCATTTCTGCTTTGGCTTTCCTACTATTTCTAGTAATCGGATTGGTCTATGTCAAAAATATCTATCTCTTTTTCATGGGGAATCTCGGCTATAAGCTGATGGTGCTGGGGCCAAGTGATATCATTTGGATTTATTTCCACATTGCCGCTGTTGTTGCTGTTGCCGGAACCATCCCTGTAGCCGCCTGGCAAATATGGATATTTGTTAAACCCGCCTTAAAGCCTGTGGAACGAAAAGCTGCCTTAGCCTATATACCCGCCTTGTTTTTCCTTTTTATTGGGGGGCTCTCATTCGGGTACTTTTTCATCTTTCCAAACATCATGAGATTTCTCTTAAACTTGGGCACAGGTTTGATGACAACATCATTTACGGCTGATAAATACTTCAATTTTTTAATTAACATGACATTGCCTTTCGGGATTGCTTTTGAACTCCCGCTTGTCATGATGTTTTTAACGACTCTGGGCATCGTCAATCCCTATAAAATCGTTAAACTTCGAAAATATGCTTACTTCATTCTGGTGATCATCGCCTCGATGATCTCGCCGCCTGAATTAATTTCACATCTTTCGGTAGCAGTGCCGCTGATTCTCTTATATGAAATTAGTATCATGCTTGCGAAAATTGTTTTTAAACGAAAGCAAGACCGATTACAGGTTGAAGAGCAAATGCAATAAAGGCGGGTACCTCATAGGGTATCCGCCTTTTCAAGTAATTGCCTAAATTTTTCTTCCCGATTTTCACTATTTAAAAAATCCTCAGCTACAATTGCTGTTAATAGGCTTCTTTTTAGTGCTGGATCTTTTACTTCTCTCAATATCCTCTGCCGTGCTTTAAAAAGAAATTCCAGATAGCACTCGTAAGCTTCATCAAATTGTTCTTCAAGCCGGGCACAAATTTGCCTGGCTAGAATAGGGCTCGCCCCACTAGTTGAAACACTGATGCTCAAGCGTCCCCGCTTAAAATTCGCCGGAACATGGAAATCTGAACCATCAGGATCATCTGCAATCGAGCACAGCTGGTTGGAGCCGGATGCATTTTTCACAAACTGATTAATCTCAGCATGATTGGTAGCGGCAAAAATCATAAACGCATCTAAAAGGTCGTCTTTTGTAAAAAATCTCTCCTGCCAAACAATGTCGCCGTCCAGTGCCAGCCGCTGAATCGTATCCGTTGCTTCAGGGCTGACTACGGTAATGACCGCCCCTGTTCCTAGCAAGCCCGACACCTTTCGCTCCGCTACTTTTCCGCCGCCCACCACGACAACCTTTTTTCCTGCCATTTGCAGCATGATCGGATAATTTTTCTCCATGTCCCACCTCCTCACATCAGGTTTTACACTTCAGCTAAATATTCCAGGAGTGCCGTTCTTTGTGCCTGTTTTGGCATTCGTGCCTGCTGCAAACCGGCAGCTTCAGCCGCAGCCAACGTCTGCTGGCCCATGCAGACCACTTGTAATTTGTTTAAGTACTCCTCTGCCGGGACACCGCATTCCCGCAAGCTTTCGATAAATGGTTCAACCGAAGCCTTGCAAGGAAAAATCACTGTATCGATTTCGGCCTCTCCCAGCATTCGGTTAAAAATTGGCATGAACTGCCAATCCAGCTCTTTTTTACTGGTAACCATCAAGTCAAATAAACCATAGTTAGCGGTATTTTTCAAAACGCTATTGTCTCCAACAATCAGCAAACTCCCTGCTCCAGACATTTCTTCTGCCAGATTGGCCGTAAATCCACGTCCATTTAATGCCTTAATGGTTTTAAAAGAAGGCCCATAAAAATCGGCTCGAATACTGCGAATATCGATTTGATTATCCATTAGCGCTTCAAAAAATTCCTGAACACTTTCCGGCTGGGCAAACAGAATCTTATCATAGGATTGTACCTTTTCCAGATCGATATGAACAGTGGTTTTTTTCCATCTTGGAAATTCAATGACATCGGCGCCTTGTACCATTAAATCCTTTGCCAGTTCGCTTCGGCTGCTGCTTGTTCGAGCAAGAAGAATCTGACGGCCATATAATGGTTTTTTTTCAAACCAGCTGATTTTTTCCCGAAGCGAAATCACTTCTCCGACGAGAATAATGGAAGGATTGCTGAACTTTGCTACCTCCGCTTTCACTGCTATATCCTTCAATGTCCCTTGCAATGTCTTTTGCCGACCAAATGTGCCCCATTGAATCAATATAACAGGGGTGGAATCAGATTTTCCGTGTTTCATAAGATTTTCACAAATAAACGGTAAGTTTCCAACCCCCATGTAAAAAGCAATAGTGTCAACACCATTGGCAAGACCTTGCCAATCCAGCATCGGCTTGCCATCTTCTGATTTATCATGAGCGGTTACGACTGCAAATGATTCTGCAAATTCGCGGTGGGTGACAGGAATCCCCGCATATAAGGGGGCGGCAAGCCCGGATGAGATACCAGGGACGATTTCAAATGGAATCTCATATTCGGCAAGAGTCGCCGCTTCTTCACCCACGCGGCCAAACACACCAGGGTCGCCGCCTTTTAAACGGACAACTCTTTTTCCTTCAAGCGCTTTACCCACTAACAACTCATTAATATTTTCTTGACGAAGAATATGACGGTCAGGCAATTTCCCACAGTATATGAGTTCAGATTTCTCCATTGCAAACTCTAAAAGTTTAGGATTGGCAAGCCGGTCATATAAAATAACCTCTGCCTGTTTAATGGCATCCAGCCCTTTTACGGTGATTAACCCGATATCTCCCGGCCCGGCCCCTACTAAAAATACTTTTCCTATTTTCATCCATTCCGCCTCCTTTCCCTTCATGTTGTTCTATAAAATGATAAAAATAATATCCTCGTTAATTTCGATTTTAAATGTCCGCACCTGGCCCACATCCGGCGCCTGGACCTTCCCATCCAGCAGAGAGATTTTCCAGTCATAGACAGGGCAATAGACGAAATGACCGCTGACCAGCCCTTCAGAAAGGACCCCGCCCTTTGGATGAGGGCTGCGATTTTCAATCGCATACACCTCTCCGTTTGATAGTTTAAAAAGGGCAATTTCTGTTTCATCGATCTTAATTGCATAGCCTGATCTATTCCTAAGATTTGAATAATTGGCAACAGGGATACGTGTTATCGTTCCAATCATTTTGAATCACTCCCGGCATGAATAGTATGGACTTTATAATATTTATCTTGTATTTCTTCGCTATGAATCGCTTCATACCATGGCTCAATGTATTTCTTAAGGGTTTGGTCCATGCGCTCATTCAAGGCTTTGCGCATATCTTCATTCGTCAAAACCTCTTGAACATGTTTAAGTCCTACCCGGTCAATCCACTTGGAAGTCCGTTCTAAGTAATTGGCTGTTTCACGATAATATTGCAGATAGGCTCCGGTCATTTCCATAACATCCTCTTGAGATTTCACCGTACACAGTAATTCTCCGGGACGGAGGTCGACACCTCCATTACCGGCAACATAGATTTCCCAGCCGCCATCAATGCCGACAAAGCCGATATCTTTAATTCCTGCCTCTGAGCAGTTTCTTGGACAGGCTGAAACACCCATTTTCACTTTATGCGGTGTATCGAGGCGTTCGAATTTTTTCTCCAGCTCAATTCCGAGTGCCATCGAATCCTGTGTTCCATAGCGGCAGAACTGGGCACCAACGCAGGTTTTAACGGTCCGAAGTGTTTTGCCGTATGCATAACCGGATGGCATATCAAGCTCTTCCCACATGCTTGGCAGGTCTTCCTTTTTAACACCGAATAAACCGATCCGCTGGCCGCCGGTCAGCTTTACTAATGGAACATTGTACTTCTCTGCCACCTCGGCAATTTTCATCAAATCCTGTGCCGTTGTCACTCCACCATACATTCTTGGTACAACCGAGTATGTTCCATCCTTTTGGATGTTGGCATGCATTTTTTCATTGACTAGTCGGGAATCACGCTCATCCTTGTAGGCATCCATGTAAATCATGCCCAGATAGTAGTTTAAGGCAGGGCGGCATTTCGTACAGCCCTCTTCATTATTCCACTCCAGCACGTTCATGACCTCTTTTATGCTTGTCAATCCTTTTGCTTTGATTTCGGCTACTACCTCATCACGGCTTAAGGTGGTACAGCCGCAGAGGCTCACCTTTTGTGCTGCTGCAGCATCAAATTTATCCCCAAGCGTGTGGGCGAGAATTTGGCTCACCATTGGTTTACAACGCCCGCACGAACGGCCGGCATTCGTGCAGTGGCTTACTTGATCGAGGGTGGTCAGGCCTTGGAATGAAATCGCTTCAACAATAGCACCTTTGGTGACCCCATTACAGCCGCAGATCAGTTCATCATTTGGCATGGAGGCCACATCTTCACTGCCCCCGGCCCCACATTCCGATTGCAGGATGGAAATGCAAGTCATGCCGCTCACATCTTCTTTTTTCGTCAGCATCCGGAATAGCTTTGTGCTGTCCTTAGTGTCGCCATATAAAACAATCCCTGCGATTCGGTTATTTCGGATTACTATCTTCTTATAAACACCATCAAATTCGTTATGAACCTTGATGCTTTTTGTAGATTCGTCTTCAAAAATTTCACCTGCCGAGAAAAGATCAACCCCTGCTACCTTTAGCTGTGTTCCCGTAACAGAACCTTTATATGAGGGTATTTCCATTCCGCAAAGATGACCTGCAAGTACTTTCCCTTGTTCATACAATGGTGCAACCAATCCGTACACAATTTCTCTGTGCTCGGCGCATTCTCCTACAGCGTAGATATTCGGAGCGCTTGTTTCCATATAATCATTCACGACAATACCGCGATTGACATAAAGGCCGCTATTTTTGGCAACCTCTGTATTGGATTTAATTCCAATTGCCATTACCACCAAGTCTGCTTCAATTTCAGATCCATCTTTAAAGCGCAGGCCTGTTACCCGATTGTCTCCAAGAATTTCTACCGTTTGTTTTTCCATCAGAAAATTCATACCTTGTGCTTCGAGTTCTTTCTTCAGCATGGCTGATGCAGTACTGTCTAGTTGTCGCTCCATCAAGTCTGGCATTAAGTGCACAACATCTACCTTCATGCCAAGATTCAGTAATCCTCTTGCCGCTTCAAGACCAAGAAGCCCGCCGCCGATGACAACTGCTTTATTATACTGCTCCGCTGATTTTATCATCATTTCACAATCTCTGATGTCACGAAAGCCGGTTACACCTTTTTTATCCGCACCTGGAATAGGAAGAATAAAGGAGTTGGATCCTGTGGCAATAATCAATTCATCATATTTTACTTCGCGGCCCTGGCTGCTGACAATTCTTTTTGCATCGACATCAATTTTGACTACTGTTTCCCCTGTATATAATTGAATCTTATTTTCTTTATACCAGTCTACTGGATTGATAATGATCTCTTCAAAGCTGGTATCGCCCTGCAATATATTTGATAATTTAATTCGATTATAGTTTGGATATGGTTCTTGCCCGAAAATGGTGATTTCAAATTGGTCCGGAGAAAGCTTCAGGATTTCTTCAATCGTTCTCACTCCGGCCATTCCGTTCCCAATCATCACGAGTTTTTTCATATTGGTCGCTCCCTATCTTTTTTCGATCATCGTTTTTTCTATAGTTAGATTGTAATCTCCTCATGACGTAAAAATTGTGACGTTCGTCACTTTTGGACCTTATTATGTGAACAGCTTCACATTATTGTCATAAAATGAGCGGTAATTGATCGATCCGGTGATTTTTGCAGATTGTTTCTCATTCATACAGAAAGGGTGGCCCATTTTTTTTTTTGGGGCCACCCTTTTTTATGCTGGTTGTTTCTTTTTGTGTATGTTTGGTAAATGTTTTACTTTAGCAGCAATTACTGGGACAAATAAGCCAATCACTGCGACAGGGATCACTTCCCACAATTCAATAGGCGGGGTAATCAATAGGTCTAACCGATTGATTGCATACAATGGCAGGAAGTAAAATAAACTTCCAATGAGTCCGGCAAGCCAGTAGTCTCTTCTAAACAATAAAAAGAATAATGGAATGAAAAGAATGGTGATTGGGACATAGGATGTAGGATAATGAACGGCATAAAAAACCGTTTTATATAAAAATCTTAACAGGATATAGAGACCTGCACCCATCAGTGGGATGGTATAATCCCGAAGCAGCCTGTTGACGACGACCGTTAATAAAGTCACCACTAGCACGGAATAAATCGGATATACCCACTGTGGAATGCCTCCAAAAATTTGCGATGCCGGATCAGAGATCAATTCCAGGATTTCTTTAGAGGCAATCGAATGTCCATGGATATATTGATTATACGAAATCGCTCCATTCTCCTGCTGCATATTGGGAAATACCAGACATTCAAGCAGGAACATTGCAAACCATGTGTGCAGTGATTTCCAAGTGGGGATTTCTGTATCTGTATATTTAAAATAACCTCTCCAAACACCAATGATCATGATGTCAGTGGCAGTGTAATAAACAAAATGAGTGGGACTCCATGTGGTTAAGTCGATACCAAATTTTATATGATAAGAAAAATCCAGCGGAATTCCAATTAAGAATAAGGCATATCCGATTGTAATAAGGTTTCTTGAAAACCTATCCATATAGTGCGAATGACGCCATTCTTTAAACAATAAAAACCCGCCGAGAGCAAAACCTAAAAAGTTTACAATATGAGGAATGGAGTATTCCTCAAATAAATATTTAAAGTGATAGGAAGCATCCCAAGCTGACCCGATAAATTTTAATAAAAAGGCCACTACCCATAAACGATAATATTTCAAACAGTATTTCCCCCTTTTCCCTAGCCAAGCAAATCAAAAATACTTCCATATATGGCAATGAGAATATAGTTAATTACCAAGGCGATTCCGAATGTAATCCCTGATAAAGCGACATTTCTTTGTTTAAAAAGTTTATAAATAAAAATAATCCCAGCAACAACAACAAAGACATTACAGCTGAATATCGACCAAATCAAAGGTAGACTTTCTGGATGTGGTTCAGCTATAACATGCATTAAATAAAGCGGCAGCAACGCTCCGTTCCCTCCAATACTAATGTTCATGGTACCCCTTATTTTTACCCATCCTAATAAAAACTATTATCCACCTTAGCATATGTTGGTTTCACTGGATTAATTTAGGTAAAAAGGAGCATTTCAATTATAACATAGGGGGTCAGTCCCCCGCTGCTCTAAAGCAGCGGGGGACTGACCCCCTTCTTTACGTTTCCTTATATATTAATACATTTCAGATGTTGTTTTGGCTTGCATGTGAAGCAGCAAGTAGTCTGGGCCGCCTGCTTTGGAATCTGTACCGGACATGTTGAAGCCGCCGAATGGCTGGTAACCTACGATGGCACCTGTACATGAACGGTTGAAGTATAGGTTTCCAACATGGAAGTCTTCGCGGGCCTGCTCCATGTGGGCACGGTTCTTTGTAATAACCGCACCTGTTAAGCCATACTCTGTATTGTTTGCAATTTCAATGGCTTCATCAAAGTTTTTCGCCTTTGTGAAACCAACAACTGGTCCGAAGATTTCTTCCTGCATAATGCGGGCGTTCGGTGCAAGGTCAGCAATTACAGTTGGTTTTACGAAGAAGCCTTTAGAATTGTCGCCTTCGCCGCCAGCCATTAATTTACCCTCTTGCTTGCCGATTTCAATGTATTCCATGATTTTTTTGAATGCATTGTTGTCGATAACAGGACCTGTATAAGTATCTTGGTCTGTTGGGTCGCCCACTGTTAATGGATTGGTTAATTCCACTACTCGATTCAATACTTGATCATAAACATCTTCAACAATCACTGCACGAGAACATGCAGAACACTTTTGACCGGAGAATCCGAATGCTCCTGCTACGATTGATTGTGCAGCAAGTTCAAGATCTGCTTCTGAGTCGACAACGATGGTATCTTTTCCACCCATTTCAGCAATCAAACGTTTCATCCAAAATTGGCCTTCGTTAATTTTGGATGAGCGTTCAAAAATACGTAATCCCACATCACGTGAACCTGTGAAGCTGATGAACCGAGTATCTTTATGGTCAACTAAATAATCACCGACTTCGGCGCCACTGCCTGGAACAAAGTTTAGGACACCTTTGGGAAGTCCGGCTTCTTCCATTACTTCAACAAATTTAGCTGCAACAATTGGGGTGGTAGAAGCTGGTTTTAATAAAACGGTATTACCTGTAACAATGGCTGCGACAGTTGTTCCAGCCATAATCGCTAATGGAAAATTCCAAGGAGAAATAATGATTCCTACACCAAGAGGAATATAATGATAACGGTTATCTTCATTCGGACGGCTTTCAACGCGAACACCGTCTTTTATCAATAGCATTTGACGTGCATAAAATTCAAGGAAGTCAATGGCTTCTGCCGTATCGGCATCCGCTTCTTTCCATGGTTTACCTGCTTCTTTTGTTAAAAGTGCGGAAAACTCATGCTTGCGGCGGCGAATCAATGTGGCTGCTTTAAACAGCACATCTGCCCGCATTTCCGGTTTTGTTTTTTTCCAAGTTTTGAATGCTTCAACAGCTGCCTGCATCGCTTTTTCAGCAAGTTCCCTGCTAGCTTTAGAAACATGGCCGATTACTTCTTCCTTATTAGCAGGATTATAAGAAACAATTTTTTCATCAGTCGAGATTCTTTCTCCGCCAATCACAAGGTCATAATCTTGTCCTAAATAACTTTCAACTGTTTGTAACCCCTTCAGATAGGCTTGGCGATTTTCTTCAATCGTAAAATCAGTGAATGGTTCATGTTTGTAAGGCTGTACCATTTGCTTACCCCTCCTATGTATTGGAAACGTTTACATACAACCTTCATTCTACATGAATCGATTATGAGTATCAATGTTCAGCCTTTTGAACATTTTGGCATAAAAAATAGGCTGCCCCATAAAGGTAAGAACCTTTTGGGACAGCCCCCTTGCTAATAAATATATACAAAGGGTTCTGTATCATTTGCCCTTCGGACGATTAGAGCTTCCGGACCGTCAACCGAGGTGACACTGACGGAAACCGATATATATTTTGGAAATCTCTCCATGACAAGGCCTGTCAAATATTGAGTGAAGCCAATTGCCTCTGTTTTTCCATAGAATTGAATCGGAATAGTGATATTGAGATCCTGCAACTGGTCTCCTACATAAAAAGCTCTGCCAATGACACCATTGTAGTTTGGAAAATATGTTTCAACATCCTGCTTAAAGTTTAAAAAGGTAGTTGCATCATCACGATGGTCATTCGTGGCATCCGTAGATGGAAACAGATAATATTTTTCATTTACCTTTTCCCAGCTGCCAATGGCGGAACTGTTCTGATCCACGTTCGTATAGGCAAAGAAGTTTCCAGGAACGACGGACGATTTACTTTGCGTTTCAAATAAGGCAATCGTAATCGGGAGGTTCTTTAAATCCTTCATATTTCTCAACCGTTTTAAAACTTCCGCAGCAATTTGCTTTCCCTGACTTTCCATTTGTGAAAAAGGAATTTTCCTTTCATAGGTTGGTCCATATTGGACTGTTTGGTAATAAAAAATGGAATTCAAGGCGAGCCCGATTGTGACTCCAGCCAGATGAACCGTTCCATTAGAGCTTTTGGTTAAGTAATCATGCTCCAATATATGAGCCAAATAAATAGGCTGCGTGGGATTGGCCGGATTCGTTACAAGCGGATTCAAACCGATATTATCTGCATCGGTCAGATTATTGGCTTTTAATTGCGCCTTTGTGAACTTTCGGTTTAACCATAGTTGAACCGTGTCGCGCTTAATTTCTTGACCTTCACGAAAGAAATATTTGTCCGTACTAAAGGTGTTTTGGGCAATTCTTTGTAAACCCGTTTCAAATTCATTAATATCATATCTAGTATTCAGGTTGGCGACGGTCATGCCGCGAGCTTGTCCTGGTTCAAATGGCAAAATCGTCCGATAGTATTTATCAGAAATATTATATTTTGGTATAATTGCTTTCCCTTTTGTTGTTTCTTTTGTTTGAACAACGTCATTCTGCTTCTGAATGAGCGAACATCCGCTAAGCAAAAAGACAAATGAAAGAGTAAGCAGCATGAGCTTTCTCACGGCTTATAACACCTCTTATTTATTTAATTCAACCAGCAGTTTTTCCTCGTCCCAGACTTCGATTCCCAGATCCTGTGCCTTAGCAAGCTTTGAACCTGCATCCTCGCCGGCAATGACGAGATGCGTTTTTTTGCTGACACTCCCTGCCACATTGCCTCCAAGGGCTTCAATCTTTTCCTTGGCTTCATTTCGTGAAAGCTGCTCTAATTTACCGGTGAGCACTACCGTCTTTCCGGCAAAAATAGAAGAAGATTCGGCGACTGTGGTTGGTTTAACACCTTTATATTCCATGTTTACTCCATAATCGACTAACTCTTGCAGCAGTTGGCCTACTTCTTCCATTTCGAAAAAAGTAACGATTGATTCCGCCATTTTCTCGCCGATTTCGTTAATGGCAAGCAATTGCTCCTTCGTGGCAGCGGCAAGACTGCTCATTGTGCCAAATTGTATAGCCAAAGTTTTGGCTGCCTTCGCGCCTACATGGCGAATTCCTAAACCAAATAAAAGCTTTTCAAGCGAGTTGTTTTTCGATGCCTCAATTCCTTTTAAAAGATTGGAAACAGATTTTTCGCCCATCCGCTCAAGAGCTAATAACTGCTCTTGTTTAAGCTGATAAATATCGGCAACATCATGGATCAATTTTTCCGCAAATAGCTGGCTGATTACCTTTTCACCGAGTCCGTCAATGTTCATGGCATCACGGGAAACAAAGTGTATCAAGCCTTCACGAATTTGAGCCGGGCATTTTGGATTGATGCATCTTAATGCTACCTCACCATCCAGACGAACGAGCTCACTCTCACATTCCGGGCAATGCGTCGGCATGTAAAAATCCTTTTCCTGACCTGTCCGCTCTCCGGCGAGGACATTGACGACTTCCGGAATAATATCGCCGGCTTTTTTCACCACGACCTTATCACCAATTTTAATATCCTTTTCCCTAATTAAATCTTCATTATGAAGCGAGGCACGGCCTACGGTTGTTCCCGCTACTTTTACAGGCTGAAGAATAGCGGTAGGTGTCACTACGCCCGTTCTTCCTACACTTAATTCAATGTCCAATAGCGTGGTAACAACCTCTTCCGCAGGGAACTTATAAGCAATCGCCCAGCGCGGGCTTTTAGCTGTCGTCCCCAGCGCCCTTTGTTGTTCAAGCGAGTCTACTTTTATAACAATCCCATCGATTTCATAGGGGAGATGCGGACGCTTTTCCACCCAGCTGTTGACATAGTCAATGACTTCATCAATTGTCGCACAGTTCCGGCGCTCTTTATTCGTTTTAAATCCGAGCTGGTCTAAATAGTCTAACCCTTCACTATGGGAGGTTACCCCTGTTTCACCAATATCGCCAATTCCATATAAAAAGACATCAAGATTCCTCGAAGCAGCCATTTTCGGATCAAGCTGCCTTAAGGATCCTGCAGCCGCATTCCTCGGGTTCGCAAACGGTTCTTCCCCTTGTTCTTCCTTGGCCTTATTTAATGCTTCAAAAGAACGCTTCGGCATAAAGGCTTCACCGCGAACCTCGATTGATACGTTTTCTCGCAATCTTAGCGGAATAGATTTAATGGTTTTTAAGTTTGCGGTAATATCTTCACCGATCGTTCCATCTCCCCGGGTAGCCCCCAGGATAAACAGGCCGTCTTCATAGCGAAGCGATACCGCCAGGCCATCGATTTTCAATTCGCAAACATAGGAAAAATCATCACCAGCCGCTTGGCGGATACGCCGGTCGAAATCCTTCAGATCATCTTCATTAAAGGCATTGCCAAGACTGAGCATCGGCGTCTTGTGTTCCACTTTTTCAAACAGGTCAAGCACAGGACCGCCGACACGCTCGGTCGGTGAATCAGGTGTTTTTAATTCCGGAAATTTCCCCTCCAGGTCCAGCAATTCATTCATCAAGCGATCATATTCAGCATCTGGAACTGACGGCTTATCCAACACATAATATTCATAGCCATACTGGTTTAATAGGCTTTTTAATTCATTGATTTTTTGTTCAGCATTTCGAAGATCCATATAGCCAGCCCTTTCCTCTTACAAATCTTATGCCTTTTTAATCGGGGCAAATTTTGCGAGCAGACGCTTGATGCCCGTTGGACTTGGGAACGCAATATCAAGCTCGGTTCCTTCCCCTTGACCTTTGACACTTACGACCGTTCCGACGCCCCATTTGCCATGTTCGGCTTTATCGCCAACCTTCCAGCCGATTTCATCGCCGCCGGTGGTATTCGCAACCGGCCGCATCACTGGTTTCCTTGTAACAGGTGTACCAAAACCTGCTCCGGATGAGCCAAACGAGCTTCCTCTTGATCCGAATGGAGTGCTTTTAGGTGCTTTCGTCTCCACACCCTCTAAAAGGTCTTCGGGAATTTCTTTAATAAAGCGAGAAGGCGGATTCATATTGGTTCTCCCGAACAGGGTCCTCATTTGGGCATTGGTCAAAAACAGGCTTTGTTCCGCTCTTGTAATCCCTACATAGGCAAGGCGGCGCTCTTCTTCCATTTCTACTTCCTCCATTAAGGAACGGCTATGCGGGAAAACTCCTTCCTCTAGTCCAATTAAAAAGACAACTGGAAATTCCAAGCCTTTGGCCGAGTGGAGGGTCATGAGTACAATGGAATCAGCCTTTTCTCCTTCTTCATCCATTGAATCAATATCAGCTACAAGGGCCAAGTCAGTTAAGAACGCTACTAAGCTCTTATCCTCACTTGCGTCCTCAAAGTTTTTTGTAACAGATAGTAATTCGTCGAGGTTTTCTAAGCGGCTTTGGGCTTCAAGTGATTTCTCCAGCTTTAGCATTTCACGGTAACCGGATTTTTCAAGAATCTCCTCTACCAGCTCCGTAACAGAAACAAATTCCTGCATTTGTGTATAATTTCGAATTAAATCACGGAATTCGCGGGCAGCCTTGGTAATTTTCGGACTTAAGCCGAGCAGCTCAATCGAGTCCAATGCTTTAAATATGGAGATATCATGCATGGCCGCAAAGTCAGCGATTTTATCTACTGAGGTTGATCCAATCCCCCGCTTTGGAACGTTGATAATTCTCCGCAAACTAATATCATCGTCCGGATTTGAAATTAATCGTAAATAGGCAAGCATATCTTTAATTTCTTTACGGTCATAGAACTTAGTACCGCCCACAATCGCATACTCAATATTCGATTTCAGCAAGACTTCCTCCATTACACGGGACTGTGCATTCGTGCGATAAAGGATGGCAATGTCAGACAAATTATACTTTCCGCCACGGGATAATTCCTTGATTTTTCCGGCAACAAATTGGGCTTCTCCCTGCTCACTGTCAGCGCGGTAATAAACAAGTTTATTCCCTTCCGGATTTTCCGTCCAAAGGTTTTTGGCTTTGCGGTTTAAGTTGTTTTCAATCACTTTATTCGCTGCAAGAAGAATTCTTTTTGTTGAGCGGTAGTTTTGTTCTAATAGAATCACGGCTGCATTTGGATAGTCCTTTTCAAAGGACAGAATATTGGCGATGTCCGCTCCCCGCCATCTGTATATCGATTGATCAGAGTCCCCGACCACACAAAGATTTTTAAATCGCATTGCTAACAGTTTAACTAATAAATATTGCGCTTTGTTCGTATCCTGATACTCGTCGACATGAATGTATTGAAATTTACGCTGATAATATTCCAGAACATCCGGTACCCTTCTAAATAATTGAATGGTCATCATGATTAAATCGTCAAAATCAAGCGCCTGATTTTTCCGTAAACGCTTTTGATATTCTGTATAAACATCGCTGACGATTTGTTGGAAATAATCACCGGAGGTTTTTGCATACTCCTCCGGATCAATGAGTTCATTTTTTGCCGAACTAATCGATCCGAGAATGGCCCGGGGATCGTATTTCTTCGGATCAATATTCTTATCCTTAAGGATCCCTTTAATGACCGATTGCTGGTCCGTTGTATCCAAAATCGTAAAATTTCGGTTAAAGCCCATTCGGTCGATATCCCTGCGTAAAATTCTTACACACATCGAGTGAAAGGTGGAAATCCAAATTTCTTCTGCTGCCCCGCCCATCATTTTCCCGATCCGTTCCTTCATTTCTCTTGCAGCTTTATTCGTGAAGGTAATCGCCAAAATATTGTATGGGTTCACTCGCTTTTCGACAATTAAATAGGCGATTCGATGCGTTAAGACTCTTGTCTTCCCGCTTCCCGCTCCGGCCATTAAAAGGAGCGGCCCGTCGGTTGCTTTAACGGCACTTTGCTGCTCTGGATTTAAGCCGCTTAATAGTTTTTCAGATAAATATTGCATTTTTTCACCCACCAAACCAAACATTTGTTCTTATTTTATCATTCTTTTTCAATTGATTGCAATTTATTAACGAACAGCCTTAATCGTTTTTAAGGCATTTTCAAAATTTTCATAGATGGCATTTCCAACCACGATGACATCCGCATGCTTGGACATTTCTTCCGCCTGCGGAAGGGTCGCTATCCCGCCGCCATAAAATAATGTTGTCTGATTTAGCACTCTTTTAACGTCTGCAACTAAATCGACATTTCCATATTGACCGCTGTATTCAAGATAAAAAATGGGCAGCTGAAACATTTTTTCAGCCAGCATCGCATAGGCCCGGACATCATCATTCGTTATTTCGGCATTGGCAGAGGTCAGCTTCGCTGCTTTGCAGTCCTTGTTCATTATGCAATAACCTTCCATGACGATTTCTTCCCAATCCATAATATCACCAAATTCTTTGACCGCATGATGATGCAGTCCTGTGATCCACTTTGAATCCTCGCTATTTAAGATCGTCGGGATAAAATAAAGGTCAAATCCAGGAGTTATTGTTTCAATGCTTGAAACTTCCAATACACACGGCACCGTAAAGCGTCGAATTCTTGCCATTAAATCGAGGACATTTTCAAGTGTTACTCCATCTGTTCCGCCGACTATGACCGCGTCCGTACCGGATTCACAAATTCTTTCCAAATGCTCCTCCGATATTTCTTTATTCGGGTCAAGCTTAAACACATGGCGCCACTCGCGAAAATCATACATCCAAAAATCCTCCCATTCGAATTTCCATTACACCATTATAGCACTAGCGCAATCGAATCAAAAAGAAAACAGTGATGTTTCATTTAGAAATGTTAACCAAGGCCTAAAAGGGGCAAAAAAAAGAAGCTGTACCCCAGCCTCTTCATTCCTATTTTTCACTATTTTCTTCTTTAATTCTTTCCAAAACCATTTCATACGTATCGTTACCAAAGTTTAAACAGCGTTTCACTCGCGAAATGGTGGCAGTGCTTGCGCCGGTTTCTGCTTCAATCCGGTGATAGGTATTTCCATCGCGCAGCATCCTTGCTACATCCAACCTCTGTGCCAACGATTGAATTTCATTAATCGTGCACAAATCATCAAAAAAGCGGTAGCATTCTTCCATGTTTTTTAATGACAAGACGGCTTGAAATAATTGATCAAGCTCTTTTCCTCTTAATTTATCGATCTGCATAGTGTATACCCCTTTTTTTGAAAAATAGTTATTTCACATTGAACGAAACACTTTTCGAAAGGCCTGGTTTGGTCGGTACAACATTTACCCATGTCTTTCCTTGAACAAACGGAACTTCTTCCCCATTCTTGATTGGAACAATTCTACCGTTTACATTTTTCCATTCTACTTCGTTCACTTTCCCCATCTGCAATAAATAACCTTTTCCACCTGATTGAAGGTCAACGGTACGGCGGCCCTTTTTATCGATTATTTGATGGTTCGCTTCTACGATAAAAAGATTATCAAGGAGAATCGGCTGCTTTGTTTCTAAATCAACCGTCTGCTCTCCGCCTTGAAAGCGCTTATATTTATTGATTGCTGGATCAAATTGATAAATGCAATCAAACATTTTACTCGAGAAATAAGAAATTTTCACCGAACTTGCATCGTTCCCTGTAATTTTTTTGCTTTCTTCTTCTGTCATAAATTTAAATGCCGGCGGTGTAATATCCATTGAATAATGATTAAGCCTCGCACCTTTTAAAATATTGTCATACGTAATATAGGAGTTATGGGGTGCAACGCGGAAGCTCGCTCTATGAAACAATGTGCCATCATATTGCATGCCGTTTAAATTATCAATATAGCCGGATTGCAACATTCTTTTTGCCTCCGGACTATAGCCATGAGCAATGTAAAGTGCGTTTAATCCTTTGGCTAAACGAATATAATAATCCCTTGAACTTCGTACCGGTCCGATATTATTAGGCTTTTCACTTTGAAAAACGGCTAAAAACCTTGTAATATCCCCTTCGGCTAGAATTTCATAGACAATATCTGCCTTGTTTAAGCCCGATTGTGGTCTCGCAGCAGGGTGATTGTTAATCATAACAGCCACAGCTCTTCCATTTGTTTCAGTCTGGGAGCCCTTGCCTGTTAAAGGATAGTAATATGGATATGGATTCTTTACTGCTCCCTTTTGTTCACCTGTTGGTACTTGTTGTTTTTTATCAACCGACTTCTTTGCAGTTTCTTTATTAGCACAGCCGGAAAGCAATAACAAAACAGCAGCCGCAGCAACAAGCCACTTTTTCATCGATTAAACACCTCTGATCCCTTTAGGAATAAAAGCCATTTTACTTTACTTCTTTAATACGATTACATTTTAACGCATTATCGACGGAAAGAGTACTGTTTTATTCATGACATCATACATTCCCTGTTGGGTGATCCGTATATATGGTAAATGGGTGGAAGAAAAGAACAGCAAGCTGTAAACAGGATCCGCAAACGCATATCCATATTCGCGCAGCACTTCCAGCAGCCTTTTTTCTTGCTTCATCAGTTCCGTTACAGGCACGTCGGTCATAATGCCTCCTAAAGGTAGCGGCAGCTCACATACGGTTTGACTATTTTCCACCACGACGATACCGCCGCCCAATTCCTTCATTCGGTTAAAGGCCGTAATCAAATCCTGTTTGCTTTTTCCGATTAAGATAATATCTCCGGTATTGGAAAACGAGCTGGCCAATGCTGATAATTTACTTGCAAATCCCTTTAACATTGTATTGATTCTCCATTTCCCGTTTCGGTCAATTAAGGTAAAAAAGCATTCATTATGATCCATTGAGAGTTCATCCGACGAAACGTCAATGGAGATAGAATACGGCTTCGTAATAACGGAATTGGTCATTTCAATCCCAAATGGCATGGAAAATTGCAAATCATCCATCGATAAATCCCAATCTAATTCCAAAGGCTTTAAGCCATAATAATCCCAAGTAACAGGAGTAAAAGCATTCATATCTTTTCCATCCCGTTTGACCCATTCCCCTTTAGCAAGAACAGATACAGGAGTTGGATTTTCGATGCTTGATAAAAAGTTGATATTCGCGACTCGTCCGGTGGCAATACTGCCATGCAGATGTTCAATGTTATAATATCTGGCCACATTGACAGTTGCCATATTGTAGGCATCTATAATCGGTACCCCTTTGTCAATCGCTATTCTGATCATTTCATCAATAATTCCTGGCTCGTAAAAATTGGATGTCGAACCATCCGTTGTGAAGGTCAGACGGTCATACGCTTCGATTCCCAAATCTTTCATTTCATCTAAAAGCACAGGCAGATCCGGACGAATGGATGAGTACCGCAATGACACCATATATCCCTGCATTAAACGGTCATATACCTCTTTTCCGGTCATTGCTTCGTGATCACAATCTGCTCCGAACAGCATCATTTTGGCCAATGTTTTTTCAGAAGCACCCGGAAAATGACCTTCGATTCGCTTGCGCATCCGTTTGGTTTCCTGCATCCAATGAAGCATCATATCATCGCCATCCAGCAATTTCGGCCATCCCGTTAATTCTCCGCCTTGGAGGACAGCGTCATGCTCCAGCCATAATTTGATATTGCTATTGGAAAAAACCTCTTCTTCATTTAAGATTTCCGTCTGCGCATCAAAGCGGCTCCACCAAAACATGGTAACCGGTATCGTCCTTAATTCCCGTAACAGGGCAAAGGCTTCCCTTTTTTTCAAATTCATCATGATGGTCATATTGTCATTAATTAATGTTGTCGTACCAGTCTGCGATGCATAGGCCGCGAATGAATGGGGATTATATAATTGAAACGGGTGGGCATGCGGTTCAATATATCCTGGAACAAGAATTTCATTCGTGCAGTCAATTACTTCGCAATTCTTCAGATATGTCGGTAATTTTTCGCCAACATATACGATGCGGTCTTCATAGATCCAAATATTCGCTCTCATCCATTGGCGAAATGTCTGATTTAAATACAAGGCATTTTTCAATAAAATAGTGGGTGAAATTTTTCCATCCAAAACGGATACATGCATGCGTAAATTTTTATTTTTCCATCGGTAACGTTGTTCCAGCATACGATATCCCTCCCTCTTCAAAATCTATTTATCTATAAAAAGATTGATTTAATCATAATGAAAACCCTTACAAAATTCCATTTGTATTTATACTAACATATTTCGCAATGTAAAGCAGTAAAGAGTTGATAAATTTTGTAAAGATTTTGTGAAGGAGTGAACAAAATGAATATCAAACCGAATATTGGGATTTTGAATTCCTTAATACGAATTACCTTTGGACTGACAACTCTTGCATGGGTAACGGCCAAGCTTGTTAAAAAACCGTGGAGAGACTCGTACCTTTTAGTTGCTTTGTGTGGTGCGATGAAGGTGGCAGAAGGAATTGTCCGTTTTTGTCCTGTTACAGCGCTTCTTGAAAAATACCAATGTATGGTGCAGGATCAAAACCAAAACACCACAGAGACAATTCACGAAGCCGATTCAATGGATGGATTGGAAGGGTTAACAAATCTGGGTGAAGAAGAAGTCCTTCCATATAACCCGTCATAAGGACGCTTTCTATTAGGATTGCCCTTTCCTTTTACCGAGGAAAGGGTTTTTTCTTCTTTATGGGCAATACAACTCCTTTCCTTTTACCGCTGGTATGCTTTTTTCTTCTTTGCGGGCAATGCAACGGCTCTGCTTTGACCGCCCAAGCTCGTTTTCCCTCTTCTCGGGCAATGCAACGGGTCTGCTTTAACCGCGGCAGCTCCTTTTTCCCCTCCACGGGCAATGCAACAGCTCTGCTTTACCCGCAGCAGCTCTTTTTTCTCATCCGCGGGCAATGCAACGCCTCTGCTTTAACCGCGGCAGCTCCTTTTTCTCCTCCACGGGCAATGCAACAGCTCTGCTTTACCCGCGGAAGCTCCTTTTTCTTCTTCACGGGCAAAGCAACCACTTTCCTTTTACCGCCGAGTCAGTTTTTTCCTCTCAATGGGTAAAGGAAAAACAATAAAGACTGGCCAAATATTGGCCAGTCTGATTAGTTGATTATCTTGCTGCTAAAAGCCTTTGCTCCGATATCCTTCCGGTAAAAAACACCTTCACAATGCAGTTTTTCCAGCTCTATATACACTTTTTCCTGCGCCCCCTGCAGACTGTCGGCGAGTGCACCGGTTAGTAGTACCCGTCCGCCGGCTGTAACATACTCGCTCGACTCATTTAAAGAGGTTCCCGCATGAAAAACATAGACAGAATCATCGATATCCGATAATCCTTTTAGCACAGCGCCCTTTTCATAGGACTCCGGGTAGCCCTTGGCAGCGACAACAACACCCACCATGGCCTGCTCCGTCCATTCAAGCTCAGGCGATTGACCATCCAAAAGTTCTAAAATGGTTTGAACTAAATCCGATTTTAATCGGGGTAAAATAACCTGTGTTTCCGGGTCGCCAAACCTTGCGTTAAATTCAATGACTTTAGGCCCATCAACTGTTGCTATTAAACCCGCATATAAAATCCCGCAAAAATGGCGGTTCTCCGCTGCCATTGCTTTTGCAGCAGGCTTAAGAACGGTTTCGACAGCCGTTTGAACCATCTCATCACTAATCTGAGGCACCGGTGAATAGGCGCCCATTCCCCCAGTATTGGGACCGAGATCGCCATCAAAGGCCCGCTTATGGTCCTGAGCGATTTGTAACGGGACGACCACTTCCCCATTTACAAAAGCCATCAAAGAAAATTCTTCCCCGCTCAAAAACTCCTCGATGACCACCTGAGAGGAAGCAGCCCCGAACTTGGCGCCGACAAGCATCTCTTCCAGACTTTCCAGCGCCTCCTGTTTAGTCATGGCCACGGTGACACCTTTACCGGCGGCCAACCCATCTGCTTTTATGACAATCGGTGCGCCTTTTGCTTCAACATATTCCCTCGCTTCCTCAAAGGAAGTAAAGACCGCATAATCCGCGGTGGGTATCTGATATTTTTTCATTAATGCTTTCGCAAACGATTTGCTACCTTCAATTTCCGCTGCAGCCTTTTGAGGACCGAATACTTGCAGGCCAGCTTCCATAAATTGATCGGCAAGACCCGCCAGCAGCGGGACTTCCGGCCCGATAATCGTCAGCGCAACGCCTTGTTCCTTTGCAAATTCAATTAGTCTTTGATGCTCTGATTCCTCAATGGAAACCAATTCTGCCACATCGACCATTCCTGGATTTCCGGGAGCAGCAAATACTTGATCGACTAGTAAGCTTTCACGAACTTTACGGCAAATCGCATGCTCTCTTCCGCCTCGGCCAATTATTAAAACCTTCAAAACCCTCACCCCGATTAGTGTTTGAAATGTCTTACACCCGTGAATACCATGGCAATGCCATATTCGTCAGCTTTCTTAATTGAATCTTCATCACGAATCGAACCGCCCGGTTGAATAATTGCCGTTATTCCAGCTTTAGCGGCTGCTTCTACTGTATCATTCATTGGGAAAAAGGCATCTGATGCAAGTCCTGCTCCATTTGCATGAACGCCTGCTTGTTTAAGGGCAATTTCCGCAGCGCCAACCCGGTTCATCTGACCTGCGCCAATTCCAATCGTCATGTCTTCCTTCGCGACCACAATCGCATTCGACTTCACGTGTTTAACAACCTTCCAGCCAAGCTTTAACGATTCCCATTCTACTTCCGTCGGCTGTCTTTTTGTCGGGATAGTGATGTCGGCATCTTCTAATGTAAAGCGGTCTTGGTCCTGAACGAGCAGTCCGCCTTCAATGGTTGTCATCTTCACTTCTGCCTTATTGGCTTGTTCAAATGGGATTGTTAAAAGACGAAGATTCTTTTTCCCTGTTAAAATCGTACGTGCTTCTTCCGAGAAGGAAGGGGCAATAATGATTTCCAAGAAGATCTCATGAAGCTTTTCTGCCGTTTTTGCATCGACTTCCTGGTTAAACGCAATGATTCCGCCAAAAATTGATACCGGATCGGCAGCAAAAGCTTTTTCAAAAGCTTCAAATACCGTTTTGCCCGTACCGACCCCGCATGGGTTCATATGCTTCACTGCTACAGCTGCCGGTTCTGAAAACTCCTTGACAATTTGCAGTGCCGCGTCAGCATCATTGATATTATTATAGGAAAGCTCTTTACCATGAAGCTGTTCGGCATTGGCAATCGAGAACTTTGACCCAAGAGGTTTTTGATAAAAGGATGCTTTTTGATGAGGATTTTCTCCGTAACGGAGAGATTGCTTTAATTCATAAGTAACCGTTAACTTCTCCGGTTTTTCCTCTTGAGCAAGGTCCGTCATATATTCAGCAATCAGCGCATCATAGGCAGCCGTGTGACGGAACACCTTTGCTGCAAGCTTTCTTCTTGTCTCAAGACTAGTTTGGCCATCGGCTTTTAATTCGGAAATGACGGTTTGATAATCAGCAGGGTCCACAACCACTGTTACATATTGATGATTTTTTGCTGAAGCCCTGAGCATGGTCGGGCCGCCAATATCAATATTTTCAATGGCATCGGCGACGGTTACATCCGGTTTTTCAATGGTCTGCTGGAATGGATAAAGATTCACACAAACCAATTGGATCGGCTCAATCCCGTGCTCTTTCAGCTGGCTTCGATGGGAGAGATCATCCTGTTTTGCCAACAGGCCGCCATGAATGAACGGATTTAACGTTTTGACCCGTCCTTCTAAAATTTCCGGGAATCCGGTCACATCACTGACACTAAGGACGGGTACTCCTTGTTCGTGAAGTGCTTTTTTAGTTCCACCTGTCGAAATGATTTCAAAGCCGAGATTGACGAGTTCTTTCGCAAGATCAATAATTCCGCTTTTATCAGAAACACTAATAAGCGCTCGCTTTTTTGCCATGAATAATTCCTCCTTGAGTTAGCAGCAATTGCAGGATGGTTGGATATAGCTTATGTTCGATTGATTGAATTTTTCTTTGCAGGCTGTCTCGTGTTTCATTTTCAGCTACTTTTACCCTCTCCTGGATGATGATGGGCCCAGTATCCATTCCTTCATCGACAAAATGAACGGTGACTCCGCTCCATGCTGCTTTTGCCGCCAGAGCCTGCCCAATCGCATCTTTACCTGGAAATTCCGGAAGCAATGATGGATGGATGTTGACCATCTTTCCTCGAAAAGCCTCTAATAACGTAGGACCAATCAGCCTCATATAGCCTGCCAGCACAACATATTCGACTCCCACTCTTGTTAGCTCCTCTAAGATTTCCTTTTCATAGTCTTCCTTGCAGGCATAATCCTTTGCATGAAAAACGAAGCTCGGAATTCTGGCGGCATTTGCCCGTTCGACCACAAGAGCACCAGGTTTGTCACACACTAAAAGTGAAACGTCGGCCTCAAGTTCCCCTGTTTGAATAAGATCAACAATAGCTTGAAAATTGCTTCCGCTGCCTGATGCAAATATAGCGATTTTTTTCATTTTCTTCCTCCAGCAAGGGTGATGTTGATTCCTTCTGTTTCAGTCACAACACCGATTTGGTAAGCAGTTTCTCCACATTGCGTGAAATGTTCAATCACTTCGGATGCCATTTCCTTGTCGACAGCTATTACCATGCCAATTCCCATATTAAAAATATTATACATCTCTTGCTGGTCAATTTGTCCAAGAGCAGAAATCAGCTTAAACACGGAAGGAATGGACCAATTCCTTTCATTCAGTTCGGCTCCAAGACCCGCCGGCAGCATCCGTGGAATATTTTCAATAAATCCTCCGCCGGTGATATGTGACATCCCCTTAATATTGAATTTTTTCAAGGCAGCCAAGATCGATTTCACATAGATTTTAGTTGGCTTGAGTAACTCTTCCCCTAAGGTGCAGCCAAGCTCGTCAACATACTCGGTTAACGACCAATTTTCAAAAACCTTTCTGACTAGCGAATAGCCATTGCTGTGGATGCCGCTTGAACCCAAACCGATCAGGACATCCCCCGGCTGAATGGTTTCCCCTGTGACTAATTTTGATTTTTCACAGGCACCAACAGAAAAGCCAGCAAGATCGTACTCGTTTTCTTTATATAAACCAGGCATTTCCGCTGTTTCTCCGCCGATAAGGGCACAGCCTGCCTGTTCACAACCATCCGAAATTCCTTTGACAATCGCCTCTATTTTTTCAGGAATGGCTTTTCCGCATGCAATATAATCGAGAAAATAGATCGGCTCCGCTCCCTGTACGACGATATCATTAACACACATTGCGACAGCATCAATTCCGATTGTCTCGTGCTGGTCCAGCCAAAAAGCAATCATCAGCTTCGTTCCGACTCCATCAGTTCCGGAAACCAGAACAGGTTCCTTTAGATTAAGAGTCGATAAATCAAACATTCCGCCAAATCCGCCTAAGCTTCCCATTACACCAGCTCTTGCTGTTTTTTGAACATGCTTTTTCATTCTCGAAACCGCTTCATACCCTGCTTCGATGTTTACGCCTGCTTGTTTATATGCGTTAGCCACATTCATTCCCCCCTCTTATTTCTGATAATAATATTGGAGTGTATCGGGATAAATTTCAGTTGGGTAATTTCCTGTAAAGCATCCAAGGCAATATCCGTTTGTTCCGCCGCCTTCTTTTTTACCAATGGCTTCAATCATTCCCTCAACGCTTAAAAATGTTAGCGAATCGGCTCCGATGAGCTCACGGATTTCCTCCACCGATTTATCCGAAGCAATTAATTCTTCCTTCGAAGAGGTATCAATTCCATAGAAACAAGGATTTTTAATCGGCGGCGAGCTGATGACCACATGAACTTCCGTAGCACCGGCATCCTTTAACATATTGACAATCCGCCTGCTCGTCGTCCCTCTTACAATGGAATCATCCACCATGATGACACGCTTCCCTTCAACCACACCCCGAACTGGCGACAGCTTCATTTTCACCCCTTGCTCCCTTAATGACTGCGAAGGTTGGATGAACGTTCTGCCGACATAACGGTTTTTAATTAACCCCATTTCATACGGGATACCGGAAGCTTCCGCATAGCCTATCGCGGCTGAGATGCTGGAATCAGGGACTCCTGTCACTACATCTGCTTCAATCGGTGCCTCAATCGCCAATCTTTTCCCTAAATTTTTGCGGGCAGTATGAACGTTGATGCCTTGAATATTACTATCCGGTCTTGAAAAATAAATATATTCCATTGTACATATAGCTTTTGTTGTACTTAGTGAAAAGCGGTCCGATGTCAAGCCATTATCGTTAATGATCAACAGTTCTCCTGGCATGATATCGCGAATATACTCCGCCCCGACAACATCAAAGGCACATGTTTCCGATGCCACTACATAGGCATCTCCGAGACATCCAAGTGAAAGCGGGCGAAGACCATGCGGATCAAGAGCGACCAATAATTCCGTTTCCGTCATGATTAAGTAGGCGTACGCGCCTTTTAACATGGAAAGGGCATTTTTAGCCCGATCTGTTGTATTCGAATATCCGCTTCTTTTCATCAAATGAGCCAATACCTCGGTATCCGAGCTGGTTTGAAAAATACTACCCTGTGCTTCAAGCTGGTGTTTAAGAGAATTAACGTTTACGAGATTTCCATTATGGGCAAGAGCAAGGCTCCCGCTTTGTGAATGGAACAAAAGGGGCTGTACATTTTCATAACCCCCGCCCCCCGCGGTAGCATAGCGGACATGTCCAATTGCTCCGGTTCCTGTTAATTCTTTCATGGCATCGGCGGTAAAAATCTCAGAAACTAGTCCTTCCCCTTTTACCCCTTTAAGCGTTATTCCATCTGTCACAACGATGCCCGTACCCTCTTGGCCGCGATGCTGGAGACTATGAAGACCGTAATAGGTGAGCTGTGCTGCGTCTTTATGTCCCCAAACTCCAAAGATTCCGCACTCTTCATTTAATCCCTTGATTTCAGTAAGCATGGGATGGCTCCTTTCCAGGCCGTTTTTAATTCGTTAATATCAGCTTCAAGTACAGGGTTATTTCCATTCATAACCTTAAGGACAGCTGAATCATTGACTTCACCAATCAAGTTAGCCGCTACTAAGCTTTCAAACTCAGCTTGATGTTCTTTTTTAACCGTTACGAGAAAGCGGGATTGCGTTTCACTAAATAAAGCGGTAACTGAATTTCCTTTAATTTCAACCGTTGCTCCATGGGTCTCGTTGAAAAGTGACTCTGATAATGCGACAGCTAAACCGCCTTCTGAGAGGTCGTGCGCCGATTGCACCAGACCGGCACGGATGGCCGCAAGAATTTGATCCTGTCTTTCTTTTTCCACGATTACATTTAATTCAGGGGCTTTTCCGAAAATTCGTCCATGAACCAGCTTTTGCAATTCACTGCCGCCAAACTCATCTTTCGTTTCCCCGACAAGATAAATCAAATCGCCGCTATTTTTAAAATGCTGGGTTGTAATATGATCAAGATCTGTAACTAAACCAACCATTCCCACGACTGGTGTTGGATAAATAGCCGTTCCGCTTGTTTCATTATATAAGGAGACATTTCCGCCAATGACCGGTGTTTGAAGAGTTCGGCAGGCTTCACTCATGCCGTCCGCTGCTTTTTCAATCTGCCAGAAAACTTCCGGTTTTTCCGGGTTGCCGAAGTTTAGATTGTCCGTAATTGCTAATGGCTCTGCACCTGAACAAACAATGTTCCGGGCAGCTTCAGCAACAGCAATCTTTCCGCCCGTTTCCGGGTCTAAGTACACATAGCGGGAATTACAATCCGTTGTCATCGCCAAGGCCTTACGGGTTCCGCGAATCCTGACAATGGAAGCATCCGATCCTGGTGCCACAACCGTGTTTGTTCGAACCATATAGTCATATTGTTCATAAACCCATTCTTTGCTGGCAACAGTCGGTTGACTTAGGATGTTTAGAAGTGTCTCTTTCAAATCATCAACCTGTGGCACTTCATTTTCCATCGCCTGGAATTCTGCAAAATAGCCGGGCTCTTTAGATGGCTTTTGGTAAACCGGCGCATCCTCTGCTAATGCATCAGCCGGAACATCCGCCACCATTTCACCGTTATGAATCAAGCGGAGCTGTTTATCACTGGTTACCGTTCCAATTGCAACTGCCTCTAAACCATACTTTTCAAAAAGGTCGACGATTTCTTGTTCTCTTCCCTTTTTCACGACGATCAGCATCCGTTCCTGCGATTCGGAAAGCATCATTTCATAGGCTGTCATCCCTGTCTCGCGCTGTGGAACGAGGTCCAAATTCATCTCGATACCCATTCCGGCTTTACTGGCCATTTCAGCAGAAGAACTTACGAGCCCTGCAGCCCCCATATCCTGTATCCCAACAAGAGCATCGGATTGAATAAGCTCCAAGCATGCCTCTAGCAGCAATTTTTCCATGAATGGATCTCCGACTTGAACAGCCGGGCGGTCTTCACTGGATTGCTCGGTTAATTCTTCTGAAGCAAAGGTTGCCCCATGAATTCCGTCGCGCCCTGTCTTCGCCCCCACATACATCACGGTATTGCCGGCGCCGTGTGCCTGCCCTTTTTTGATATCCTTATGATCGATCAGGCCGACACACATGGCATTCACTAATGGATTTCCTTCATAGCATGATTCAAATTGAATTTCCCCGCCGACAGTTGGAATTCCAATACAGTTTCCATAGCCGGCAATTCCAGCGACTACTTCTTTAAATAAGTAGCGGACTCTTGCAGAATCAAGTTCACCGAAACGAAGTGAGTTTAATAGAGCGATGGGACGAGCCCCCATTGAAAAAACATCGCGGATGATTCCGCCGACACCCGTTGCCGCCCCTTGATACGGTTCAATAGCAGACGGATGGTTATGGCTTTCAATTTTAAATACAACCGCCTGCCCGTCGCCGATGTCGACAATTCCAGCTCCTTCACCAGGTCCCTGAAGAACATGCTCTCCGGTAACCGGGAATTTTCTAAGAACAGGCTTGGAATTTTTATAGCTGCAGTGTTCCGACCACATAACGGAAAAGAGCCCTGTTTCCGTATAATTCGGTGTACGCCCAAGAATATTTTCAATCATTGTAAATTCTTCATCGGACAAACCCATTTGCTGATATACTTTTTCTGCTTTAATCTCGTTCGGATTTGGTTCACGCGTTAACAACATGTGTTTCCCTCCAAGTCTTTACAATCGATTGAAATAATTTCAATCCATCCGCACCGCCTAAAAGCTCGTCAACTGCTCTTTCAGGATGGGGCATCATTCCAAGGACATTCCCTTTTTCATTGATGATCCCAGCAATATCTTCCAAGCTTCCATTCGGATTTTCACGATACGTAAATACGATTTGGTTATTGGCCTTTAATTTTGCCAAAGTCTCTTCATCGCAATAATAATTTCCTTCGCCGTGCGCCACCGGGATGGTGATGGTTTCACCCTCCTGATAACCTGCAGAGAACATGGTTTGATTGTTTTCAACCTTTAATTCTACTGGCTTGCAAATAAAGGATAAGCTTTCATTCCGTCTCAATGCACCCGGGAGCAGGCCTGCTTCAAGAAGGATTTGGAATCCGTTGCAAACACCAAGGATCGGTTTTCCAGCTTCTGCTGCTTTTACTACTTCTTTCATCACATTGCTGAAACGCGCGATCGCTCCACAGCGCAAGTAATCTCCATAAGAAAAGCCTCCCGGCAGCAGGACTCCGTCAAACTCATTCAAGCTTTTGGCATCATGCCAAACATATTCAACCTCTTCCCCAAGCTCATCTTTAATCGCATGGTACATGTCAATATCACAATTGGATCCTGGAAAGACGATTACCGCAAACTTCACTGGGTAACTACCTCCTCTACTTCATAACGGTAGTCTTCAATGACTGGATTTGCTAAAAGGTTGGTGCAAATTTCATTTACCACGTCATCAATGTCGCGCTCTGACTTTTCAATCGTTAGTTCCATATATTTACCGATACGAACATCGGCCACTTGCTTGTAGTTTAATGAATGAAGAGAATTCGTTACAGCTTTCCCCTGTGGGTCTAATACACTCTCTCTTAACGTTACATACACCTTTACTTTATACATGCTGATGTCCTCCCAGTCTCGCTAAAATAGTTTCATAGGCATCTGTTAAACTTCCAAGATCACGTCGGAATACGTCCTTATCCAGCTTTTGATTCGTCTCTTTATCCCACAATCTGCAGGTGTCAGGGGATATTTCATCTGCCAGCAAAATTTGACCCTGATGGTCTTTTCCGAACTCCAGTTTAAAATCGATTAAACGAATGCCAAGCCCGTTAAAAAATTCCGTTAAAACTGCATCAACATCTAAAGCCTTTTTCTTTAAAATTTCGATTTCTTCCGGTGTAGCCAAATCCAGTTCAAGAATATGGTCAACAGTCATAAGCGGGTCCCCGAGATCGTCATTTTTCAAATAAAACTCCACAATCGGCGCCTTTAATGCCTTACCTTCCTCAACACCCAATCTTTTTGAAAAGCTGCCGGCAGCTACATTTCGCACCACTGTTTCAAGCGGGATAATTGTTACCTTTTTAACCAGTTGTTCTGTTTCGGAAATCCGTTCGACAAAATGAGAGTCAATCCCGCTTTCCTTCAGCTTTAAAAATAGCAAACTAGTAATCTCGTTATTTAAACGACCTTTTCCGGCAATATTCGCCTTCTTCACTCCGTTATAAGCTGTTGCTGAATCCTTATACTCAACCAGAACAGTAAGTTCATCATCCGTTTTATATATTTTTTTCGCTTTTCCTTCGTACAGTAGTTCTTTCATCAAGAACGCCTCCAGATTTCGAAATATTGGGAATATTAATTTTAGGATAGAGGGGCTATGGACGCCCCTCCTATATTAATTTAGGCCTAACCGGTCAAAAATCGTATCAACATGCTGCAGGTGGTAGTTATAATCGAAACAGTCCGCAATTTCTTCCGGGGAAAGCAGGCTGGTAATTTTAGATTCAGCCTCCACCAATTCACGGAATGGAACTTGTTTTTCCCAAGCCTCCATTGCTTTTGGCTGGACTGTGTCATATGCTTCTTCGCGGGACAATCCTTTATCAATCAGGGCAAGAAGCACGCGCTGTGAATAGATCAAGCCAAGCGTCCGGTCCATATTTCGCTTCATGTTCTCTGGGTATACCGTCAAGTTTTTGATAATGTTGCCGAAGCGATTTAGCATGTAATTTAAACCAATCGTCGCATCAGGTAAAATAATTCGTTCTGCAGAAGAATGGGAAATGTCACGTTCATGCCAAAGCGGTACATTTTCATAGGCTGTCAGCATATAGCCGCGAATAACGCGGGCTATCCCAGTCATATTCTCTGATCCGATTGGATTTCGTTTATGAGGCATAGCCGATGATCCTTTTTGCCCCTTAGCAAAAAATTCTTCCACTTCACGTGTTTCACTTTTTTGCAATCCGCGCACTTCCACTGCAAACTTTTCAATTGAAGTCGCAATCAACGCAAGTGTTGCCATATAGTGGGCATGACGGTCACGCTGCAGGGTTTGCGTCGAAATTGGTGCACTCTGCAAGCCGAGCTTTTCACAAACATATTGTTCAACGAACGGATTAATATTGGCATATGTGCCCACTGCACCGGAAATTTTTCCGAATTCAATTCCAGCTGCCGCTTGCTTAAAACGTTCAAGATTACGCTTCATTTCTTCATACCAAAGAGCAAGCTTCAAACCAAAAGTAGTTGGTTCAGCATGAACCCCATGAGTCCGACCCATCATGACAGTAAACTTATGCTCTTTTGCTTTGTTTTTTAGAATTTCAATGAAGTTCTCTAAATCCTTTTGTAAGATGGCATTGGCCTGCTTTAATAGATAAGAAAGAGCTGTATCCACTACGTCTGTTGATGTTAAACCGTAATGAACCCATTTGCGTTCTTCTCCGAGTGTTTCCGATACGGCACGGGTAAACGCAACAACATCATGTCTTGTTTCTTCTTCAATTTCTTTAATTCTTTCAATATTGAAGGAGGCATTTTCGCGAAGCTTTTTAACATCCTCCTTTGGAATATCCCCTAGTTCAGCCCACGCTTCACAGGCAAGAATTTCAACCTCGAGCCAGGCGTAGAATCGGTTTTCCTCGGTCCAAATTGCACCCATTTCTGGTCTTGTATAACGATCAATCATTTTATAGCCTCCAAATTTTTTTCTTCCCAAATGCCACTCGCTGCAGCTTCCTGTACAGCATCCTCTACAGATTCACACAGAATCGTAACATGACCCATTTTTCTTTTTGTCTTTGCTTCCTGTTTTCCGTACAAATGAACTTTCCAGTCAGCGATTTCCGGCAGCTTTTCTAACAAGGGCTTTTGATGTTCTCCTAATATATTGACCATAATTGCTGGTTTTAATAGCCTTGGATTCCCTAAAGGCAGGTTGCATACCGCTCTGATATGCTGTTCAAATTGTGATGTTTCACAAGCTTCAATTGAATAATGGCCAGAATTATGCGGTCTTGGGGCAAGCTCATTAATGTAAAGCTCATCCCCCTCCGTTAAAAACATTTCGACGGCAAGTGTCCCGGTTAGTTGAAAAGCTTCTGCAAGCTGGTGTGCAAAACGGATGGCCTGCTCTTCTGCCGTTTTCGAGATTCTCGCTGGTACAATGGTCTGATGGAGAATATTATCTATATGAATGTTTTCCGCAACCGGAAGGACTGTAGTCTCCAGGTTTGAGTTCCTAGTAATAATAACAGAAATTTCTTTTTTAAAAGAGATCCATTTTTCTAATATGCACTGACCGTGATCAAGCAGGTGTGCTCCTTTTTCAATTTCATGTCTCTCTTTTAAAATAAATTGACCTTTTCCATCGTAACCGCCGCGAGCTGTTTTTAACACAGCAGGATAACCGAGCTGTTCGATATTTTCATATATGTCACTTATGTTGTCAATCACGGCATATGGAGCCACTTGAACGCCGGCCCTTACAATTGCCCCTTTTTCCTTAATCCGATCCTGGGTAATTTCCAGTAAGGCTTTTCCCTGTGGGACATATGCGTTCTGACAAAGCCAAGCTAACGCAGTGGAATCTATGTTTTCAAATTCGTAGGTTATCACGTCACTTATATCTGCTAAGCTTTTAATTGCCTCCAAATCATCGTAAGCTGCCACTACCTTCTTATCAGCTACTTGACCACAAGGTGAATCCTCATTTGGATCAAGGACAGCAATTCGATAACCCATTGCTTTCGCGGAAAGGGCCATCATTCTTCCAAGCTGTCCTCCACCAATAATGCCAATCGTCTGTCCTGGTAATGTAACTTTTTTAGACAAGTTCATCACTGCTTTCTATTGCGGCAGCTTTTGCTTCCTGCCTGAATTTTTCTAAACGCTCTGTTAGAATTGGTTCTGTTACCGATAAGATCTGGGCTGCAAGTAATCCGGCATTCGCTGCACCTGCTTTTCCAATGGCGACGGTCGCAACAGGTACTCCTGAAGGCATTTGCACAATCGATAAAAGAGAGTCCAAACCATTTAATGCTTTCGATTGAACGGGAACGCCAATTACAGGTAATGTAGTTTTGGCGGCAACCATCCCTGGCAGATGGGCTGCACCTCCAGCCCCGGCAATAATGACCTTTATTCCTCTTTGTCTAGCTGTTGCTGCATATTCAAACATTAAATCCGGTGTCCGATGTGCGGAGACAACCTTTTTTTCATATGAAATTTCTAATCTATCCAACATTTCGCATGCATGCTTCATCGTTTCCCAATCGGACTTGCTCCCCATGATAACTGCTGCTTTCGGTTCCATTTTTCTCCCTCCAATATAAAAAGCCCTGAAACAGGTACCTTCCCTCAAAAATATATGAGAGAAAGCAGCTGCCCGGGCTGTTAATTCGGAACAGAAAAACACCATCAAATGAGACCCATTTCTGGTATTCCGCTTCCCCTCATAGTCCAATTATTTACGGTAATCGGGTAGAGACTTATGGGCCATATTCCCATTATTATACGAGGGTATTTCTTATTAATTTGTTATCTTTATATTAACAAGTAATATGGGTAACGGTCAATAAAAACGAACAATTTTCGTAATATTAAATTTATTGTTCGTTTTTTTCCATTAATTGTGCTTCAAATATGATTTGTCTTCCAACGGGTTCATAAGAGACTTCCTTCCCCGCGATGATTTCTTTAAAAATAGGTTTTTCTGTTCGTCGGATCGGAAAGTATCCCTGATTCTTGATCCGGCTTAGGCATTCTTCAATCGTTTCATTTTCTTGTACTTTAAAATTCATTTTCTTTTTTCTATTATTCATGATAAGTTCCTCATTTCATAGATATTCCAGTAATTTTGGGAGAAGGGTAGGACTTTTAAAATATTAAGATATTGGTATTATCTTTGCCATTTAGATTGTTTTATTTTCTTCTTGGAATAAATTGAGGGGGTTTTTGGGAGAGTTGATTGGCGTTTATGGTAAGGAGTTTTTTATTTTCCGCTTGGGCATTTATTTTCCACTTTAATCATTATATTTACCATTTGGAGTATAGAGGTGATTTAAAAAACAAAAAAGACAACCCACTATAGGCTGTCTTCCTAATTGCCTGGCAACGTCCTACTCTCACAGGGGGACAGCCCCCAACTACCATCGGCGCTGAGAAGCTTAACTTCCGTGTTCGGGATGGGAACGGGTGTGACCTTCTCGCCATTATTGCCAGACTATTTACTTGAGAGATCGTTCCCTCAAAACTAGATAATACAGAAGAAGTTTTCGTAAAAACGAGGTAATCTTAATATTGGTTAAGTCCTCGATCGATTAGTATCAGTCAGCTCCACATGTTGCCACGCTTCCACCTCTGACCTATCAACCTGATCATCTTTCAGGGATCTTACTAGCTTGACGCTATGGGAAATCTCATCTTGAGGGGGGCTTCATGCTTAGATGCTTTCAGCACTTATCCCGTCCGCACATAGCTACCCAGCGATGCCTTTGGCAAGACAACTGGTACACCAGCGGTGCGTCCATCCCGGT
>NZ_AP041611.1:5000-37500 GCF_055395235.1 Neobacillus sp. Fa239 | reverse complement strand
CAGTTGCACTGTCAATATAGCCTGTCTCCATTTTATCAATCTCATTTGAAGGCAATAACTTGTTATTATGGATGGCATTATCGTATTTCAGCATATCATCTGCGGTTGAAATAATATCCCCGTATCCTGCGAGCTGGCTTTCATCATCTTTTTCTACTACCTTTTTCATATTTTTATATCCAGTTGCAAAATTTGTTGCGTCGATTTTCCTTAAATAAGTATGGTTCATTCCAGCAGGTTTAAAAATATGGTCTTGAAAGTATGTTATATAATTTTCTTTCGAAACCTTTTCAATTATATAGGCAAGAATCATATAGCCTGTGTTGGAATACTGATACTTTGTTCCAGGAGGAAAGAGCAATGTCTGTTTTCTCATTAAATCAATAAATGCTTCCATCGTAATCGGCTTCGTTGTATCGGTAAGTTTTAAATGATCAGCAATTCCTGAACTGTGAGTTAATAAGTTATGGATGGTGATTTTATCACCATTCGGAAAATTTTTAATGTATTTTCCAATAGGGTCTGTTGTTTTTAATTTCCCTCTGTTTTCAAGCTGAAGAATCGATACAGCTGTGAAAGACTTCGTCAGCGAAGCTATCCGGAATTGCGTATTCATTCGATTCGGAGTTCCAGCCTCTTTATCAGCAAAACCATAGCTTTTTTCAAAAATGGCTTTTCCATCTTTTGCAACCAGCACAACACCGTTAAATTGACTATCTAAATTATTATGATTCATAAATGCTTCAAGCTTTTGCTCCGTGCTTCCCTTTAAATCTGAATGCTCTGTACTTCCAAATACAGTGAAAGCAGCTATAATAATAAGCAGAAAAACTCCAAAGGGAACAAAAAACCATTTGACTAATTTTTTTATATGCAAAATTGCCACCTCTCATTAAAAGCTTTTCCTACAGTATTATTATAATTGTTTACCATATGAATGAAAAATAAAAGCCGGCCAAAGGCCGGCTGTTATTATTTCGTAATTTTTACAATTCCTGCTTGTTTCAAATCAATATGACCTTGTTTTTCAAGGACAACTTTTTCGTCTTCCGCCAAGTTCGTGAAGACAATCGGCGTAATAATGGAAGTTGCATGTTCTTTAACATAGTTTAAATCAACTTTAAGTAATGGCTGGCCTTTTTTCACTGTATCATTTTCAGCCACCAATGTTTCAAAGCCTTGACCTTTTAAATTCACCGTATCGATTCCAACATGGATCAAGATTTCACGTCCGTTGTCAGATAAAATACCAATCGCGTGTTTTGTCGGGAACAAGTTAACGATTTTTCCATCAACAGGCGATACAACAGTCCCTTCGGAAGGCACGATTGCAAAACCATCACCCATCATTTTGCCTGCAAAAACTTGGTCTGGTACTTCTGTGATAGCTTTAATTTCACCTTTTAACGGAGCAACAAAATCATCTTTCACTTGAACCGCCTGTGGTGCAGCTTGGTCCTTTACAGCAGCAACAGCTCTAGGGCGTTTACCTGCCATAATATCTTTCATTTGACCCTTGATGGTTTCAGAACGTGGTCCAAAGATCGCTTGAATATTGTTACCTACCTCAAGGACACCTGCAGCACCAAGTTTTTTCAGTTGGTTTTTATCGACTTCTTTTATGTCATTAACTGAAACACGAAGACGGGTAATACACGCATCTAGATGAGCAATGTTTTTCTGACCGCCCATCGCATCTAGAATATTGGAAGCAAGGTCGTTAGCTTGAACATTTCCTGTCGTAGCGTCTTCTTCCTCTTCCAGTTCACGTCCTGGCGTTTTAAGGTTGAATTTACGAATAGCAAAGCGGAATCCAAAGTAATAAATAACTGCAAAGACTAAACCAACCGGAATGACTAACCAAGCATGTGTTTGCGGATTAATCAAACCAAACAATGTGTAGTCAATTAAACCACCTGAGAAGGTCATACCTATTTTTACATTTAAAAGCTGCATAATCATAAAGGATAATCCGGCAAATACCGCATGGATACCAAACAACACTGGTGCAACAAATAAGAATGAAAATTCAATCGGTTCAGTAATACCTGTTAAGAATGAAGTTAGACCAGCTGAGAACATGAGACCGCCGACAATCGCTTTCTTTTCAGGTCTTGCTTCGTGATAAATCGCTAAAGCTGCTGCAGGAAGACCAAACATCATAAAAGGATATTTACCAGTTGTAAATGTTCCTGCAGTTAAATGCTTCACGTTATCTTTAATCTGTGCCATGAAAATAACTTGGTCACCATGTACAACTTGTCCAGCTTTTGTTGTATAAGATCCGAATTGATACCAGAATGGAGCATACCAAATATGGTGTAATCCAAAAGGGATAAGCGAACGTTCAATCAAACCAAAAATAAATGCCGAAAGCGTCAAGTTTGCATCTACCATGTGGGTGGAGAAATAATTTAAGCCGTTTTGGATTGGCGGCCAAATGATAATCATAATTAAACCCATAATAACTGCACTGACAGCTGTTACGATTGGAACAAAGCGCTTACCAGCAAAGAATCCTAAATAGGATGGCAGTTCAATTTCAAAGAATTTGTTATACATGGTCGCTGCAATAATCCCCATGATAATACCGCCAAATACACCTGTTTGCAGTGTTGGAATTCCCAGAACCGATGCATAGCTTTGCGGATGCTTCGGTAAACTGTCAGCCGTTATTCCTAATGCTGTTCCCATCGTTGCATTCATAATTAGGAAGCCAACGATAGCCGCAAGTCCGGCAACACCTTCCCCGCCAGCTAGCCCTACTGCAACCCCTACTGCAAATAACAAGGAAAGATTTCCGAAGATTACATTACCCGCCTGCTCCATAATACTTGCAACCATTGCAACTCCATGATTATTAAGAAACGGTGCCAGGTTAAGTAATGTTGGATTTTGAAGGGCATTACCCAGTGCCAATAAAATCCCCGCAGCCGGCAGGATTGCAACCGGAAGCATTAGAGCTTTACCGACTTTTTGCAAGACGCCAAAGGCTTTTTTAAACATAAAAATTTCCTCCTCATTTTTCCATTTTCTGCTCATTAAGCGTTTACATTATTGTTAAAAAACAACAAAAAAGGCATGAGTAAAAGTTTAATCAAATGAAGATATAGGTGTAGATTACCCCTAACACTTCATTTCAATTAATCTTTTCACTCATGCCTGATCGTATCAGTAACACGTAAAAAAATAATGGCTATTTAATTTTTTTCTGAAGGCGCTGCAGATGCATCGTTAAATAAACTGCTTCCGCATCGAAAACCTTCATTTTTAATGATTGCTGCATCACCTTAATGAGCTTCCATGAAAGATTATAGCATAAAGGATATTCTTCTTTCAAGAGGGCAGATATTTTTTCTGGTTCCTCTACCCGCTCCTCTTTTATAACTCTTTCAATCGCAAAACGAAGATGACGAACCAGCCTCATATAATCAATTCCTTCTTTATCGATCGTTATAGCAAGCTGTTCCTCAACCATTTCGACCAGACGGCTGATGAGCTGTGAGTGCTGATTCACATCAGAAAGATTTTTATTGGTTATCGAACTATGAATATGCAGGGCGATAAAACCAATTTCGCCAACCGGCAGAGCAATCCCCGTTTTTTCCTTGATTAATTCGACAACCTCTGAGGCTATTTCATATTCGGATCGATAAAGTGCTTTTGTTTCCACCAGAAACGGATTAGAGACATCCATTCCCTGATTAGCTCTTGTAATCGCAAACATTAAATGGTCTGTTAAGGCAACATGGATATGCTCATTAAGAGTGAAATCGGTTCGTTGCTTGATCCATTCAATGGCAGATATAATGACATCTAAATATTCATTATCAATAAAAGGAAGAAGTTTAATGTAACTTTCTTGTTCCTTTTCGTTTTTTAGGACAAATAGTTTTTCTACTTTTTCGGTATCAATAAAATCGCCCTGCTTTCGGTTAAAACCAATACCTTTGCCGATTAACACGACTTCTTCATAGGCTGGGTGCGCAGCAATCAATACGTTATTATTTAATACCTTTTCAATAAGTAATTTTGGCATAAGCTTCTTTTCCCCATTTCACCTAGCTTACCATTAGTATTTTCATGGTATAAGAGACAAAACAGGAAGTCAACGACAAATTCTGACTATTCCCACAGTAAATATGACAAAAATCCAAAAAAAAACAACCGCGACTTATGGCGGTTGTTTTAAATACTTATCTTAAAACAAGATAAATCAAGAAGATCACGAAGAAGAAATACATGATTGGGTGTACTTCTTTAATGCGGCCTTTTACGATCATAGTGATTGGGTAAAATATGAAGCCCATCGCAATACCTGTAGAGATACTGTAGGATAACGGCATCACTATGATGGTAAGGAAAGCAGGAACCGCAATTTCAAACTTTTGCCAGTCAATCTTCCCTAAAGAGGAAACCATTAGTACTCCGACAATAATAAGAGCCGGCGCCGTTACAGGTGCTGTGATTACTGATAATAAAGGAAAGAAAAATAGTGCTAGAATAAATAGAGCAGCCGTGACGAGAGACGCAAATCCTGTTTTCGCCCCAGAAGCAACCCCTGCAGACGATTCAATATAAGAAGTAGTTGTGGACGTTCCAAGAACAGCCCCTACAATTGTTGCAATCGAGTCAGAAAGTAATGCTCTTCCGGCGTTAGGAAGCTTATTATCCTTCATTAGCCCCGCTTGGTTTGCAACTGCAACAAGTGTTCCAGCATTATCGAAGAAATCAACGAATAGAAACGTTAAGATAATTCCTATCATTCCTGTTGACCAGAAAGAGCTGTCCCCAAAGGATGAAAATACAGCACCGAATGTTGGTTTAATGCTTGGTACGGTAGAAACAACTGCAGTGGGAACCTTAATTAAATGAAAAATCATACCAACAATAGCGGTGATAATCATCCCGAAAAATACGGAGCCTTTTATTCCTCTTGTCATCAAGATGACTGTAATGATAATACCAAAAATAGCGAGCAAAGCTGGACCTTTTGTAAGATCACCTAGACCAACAAGTGTTGCATCATTTTTAACAACAATCCCCGCATCCTGAAAACCGATAAATGTAATGAACAACCCAATCCCTGCTCCAACAGCATGTTTTAGTTCAACAGGAATAGCGTTAATGATTTTCTCACGAAGCCCTGTTAGTGTTAAAAGGAAGAAGAAAACACCCGAAATTAAAACGGCGCCAAGAGCATGCTGCCAAGGGATTTTACTTCCTAACACAACTGTATAAGCAAAGAATGCATTTAACCCCATTCCCGGCGCTAATGCAAGAGGATATTTTCCGAGCAGCCCCATCACAATAGAACCAATGGCTGAAGCAATCGCCGTTGCAACAAAAACGGAACCATAATCCATTCTCATTGCATCTGGCAAGCCTTTAATGCTTGCTAGTGACAATGTAAGCGGATTGACCACCAAGATGTATGCCATTGCTAAGAAAGTGGTCAAACCACCAATAAATTCTTGACGATAACTTGTACCTAGTTCCTCAAATCGAAAATAGTTTTTCAATTCCCTTTCCTCCTATTTATTTCTTTGTATAATCTTAAAATATTCAAAAAAGCGCTCCGTTATCCACCGGAGCGCTGACTTAAGGCATATGTAAACAAGAAAAGGATTTATAAAACCCTTTTTTCCATACAAACTCACCTCGTAGTCAAGCTATTTACGGTAGCTCGGTAGAAACTTCTGGGCCATATCCCCAAGATTATACGACACAATATGACAAATAATTAGTACATTGATATCATACCAAGGACAAAGTTATCTGTCAATAAAAAATACGAACGTTTTTTATTTTAAAAATAAAAACGTTCGTATTTTCTTCCCTCTATTTTCTTATTCCCATTCTATTGTAGCCGGCGGTTTGCTCGTAATATCATAAACAACGCGGTTTACATGTGCCACTTCATTGACAATCCTGGTTGAGATTTTTTCAAGGACATCCCAAGGGATCCTCGCCCAATCAGACGTCATGCCATCAATCGAAGTAACAGCGCGAATGCCGATGGTGTAATCATACGTTCTGGCATCCCCCATTACCCCAACGCTGCGAATGTCGGGAAGGACAGTAAAATACTGCCAGATTTCTCGGTCAAGTCCGGCTTTTTTAATTTCCTCACGTAAAATCCAATCCGATTCCCTAACAATTTCCAGCTTATCCTCTGAAATTTCCCCAAGCACGCGAATGCCAAGCCCCGGACCAGGGAATGGCTGCCTCCAGACAACGTCATCAGGAATGCCAAGCTCTGTTCCTAACGCCCGAACTTCATCTTTAAATAAAGTATTTAATGGCTCAATTAAAGTAAATTGCATATCCTCCGGCAGGCCGCCTACATTGTGGTGGGATTTAATCGTTTGGGCCGTAGCCGTACCGCTTTCGATAATATCCGTATAAAGTGTTCCTTGCGCTAAAAATTCAATGCCTTCCAGCTTCGCCGCTTCATCATCAAAGACATAAATAAATTCATTGCCAATGATTTTGCGTTTCTTCTCTGGATCTGAAACGCCCTCGAGTTTAGACAAGAAACGGTCCCTTGCATCAACTTTGATAACATTCATATTGAAACCTTCAGAAAATGTTTTCATGACACTTTCCGCTTCATTTTTTCGAAGTAATCCGTGGTCAACAAAAATACAGGTCAGTTGGTCACCGATTGCTTTATGGATTAGAACCGCGACAACAGAAGAGTCGACGCCCCCGCTTAAAGCACAAAGGACCTTTTTGTTCCCAACGGTTTGGCGAATTTTGGCCATTTCCATTTCAATAAAGTTTTCCATCGACCAATCGCCGCTGCAACCACATACGTTAAAGGCAAAATTCTTAAGGAGGTCATTCCCATAAACCGAATGGCGAACCTCTGGATGGAATTGGACCGCGTAAAGCTTTCTTGCCTCATCGCTCATTGCTGCAATCGGACAGGTAGGGTTGGTTCCGTCCACCGTAAAACCAGAGGGCGCCTCCACTACTAAATCACCATGACTCATCCAAACAACCTGTTCATCAGGCAATCCCTTATACAGTGCTGACTGATTTTGTAAAGTCATCGTCGCTTTTCCATATTCACGCTGCGATGCTTTTTCCACCTTACCGCCAAAATGCACGGTCATTAATTGCATCCCGTAACAAATGCCGAGAATCGGTAAACCCATATCAAAAATTCGTTCATCACAACGGAAGGAGTTTTCATCATACACGCTGTTTGGTCCACCAGAGAAAATAATTCCTTTCGGATTTAATTTCTTGATCTCCTCCACTGTAATCGTATGGGGATGAAGCTCACTGTAGATTCCAAACTCACGAATCCGGCGTGTGATGAGCTGATTATATTGGCTTCCAAAGTCTAAAACAACAATCATATCTTGCATATTTGTCAAAGCGGCCACCTCTTTTTTAGGATTAGTTTTTACTTCAATTGAAAAAACAATAATAAAAAAAGAAAACTAGTATTCTTCTTTCCGTAAAAGTCAGGAAGGCAGAATTCTAGTTTTCTCGCAAAAACGCTTAACTAAAAAATATCTGCCTTCATAGTCAGGCCATTTACGGCGACCCGGTAGAGACTCTCGAACCCTATTATCGAGGATATATGAAGGTAAGTAATGTACCCTATTGAATTAAAACATATTGTAACAATAGGTCTTTTTTCGGTCAAGCGATTGTCTTTTTAATTAAATTTTCCCACAATTCCCGCGTATCCTCCCAGGTTCCTTTTGGAAGATTCTGCTGATATAAATACTTCTCATAGCATGCGGTTAACCGGGTCATTTCTCTGGACGAAAAGAATGTATCCACATAGCGGGCATAATTCCGCAACGTTTGATTTTCCTTTCGTTTTAACCCAAACCGATCGAGCTGATGGAGAAGGATCGGATAGGTCCGCACAATATTTGCATCTTTTTTCGTAAATTTATATCTCATGAGTAAATAATAAGGGTACCATTTTCCACGAATTCGGTAGAAAATCCCAAAAACCCCTGCTAAGCCAAGAAGGATGAATACGATCCTTCCCCAATTTTCTTTTAATAGTGAAACGATGTTTCCCCAAATTGGTTTGTGATCCAATTTATTTATTACCGGGGACTGGGCATTTTCAGCTAAAGGCTTTTTTAGAGGTTTTTTGACAGGCACCGGCGTTGATTGCTGGTTATTTTTCGGTGTCGTGCTATTTGAAAAATAATTGATGTTCACATTAAGGTAAAAACCCTTGGTCGGTTCAAACGGTACCCAGCCTTGATTCGGAAAGAAAACTTCCACCCAGGAATGAGCATTATTATTGGTAATTTCATAAATCGATTTCGAGGAATCTGCATCACTATATCGCAAAAAATCCCCACCGGTATACCCTTTTATCCAGCGGGTCGGAATGCCGATACTCCGCAGCATAATGGCCATCGAGGAAGAGAAATTATCGCAATAACCCCGTTTTGTATCAAATAAAAATTGGGCGACATAATCTTCCTTCCCGGACGGATAAGCAACGTTTTTTTGATCATACGTAAAATCCGGACCGCCTAAATAATCTTCAACGGCTTTTGCCTTGTCGAACCAGTTAGTCTCCTTAGCGGTAATTTTTTCGGTTAATTGTTTTATGTTTGACGGCAAGCCTTTAGGCAGCTGGGTGTATTGTTGATAAAATTCTGCACTCATTGTAGAGGAATCAAATTTTTTGGTTTTCCTTAACGCAGTTGCATTGTATTTCGGTACCTTAAAGTCGATCGAATACTGTTTAGGAGCAATGGGTTGCTGCTTATCATCATCAGCAGTAATTTTTTCTTTTGTTGTATCAATCTCAAAAATATTGTTATCGCCATAATTGGGGTTGATCTTTAGAATTTTTTGAATTCCTGCCGGATAAATGATAAAAGGGTACTTGGCTTGACTTGCTGCTGTAACCTGTGCGGTCTCATGAAACGAATCCACTGTATTAAAGAAAGAAAGCACAGGAACAAATTCAGGCAATTTAAATTGAATGGGTGTAGATCCTGACGCGATCCATCCCTTTCCTGTGTACAAATCCTTTGTTTCTACCTTCCAGTAATTTTGCTCAGTGGATTCTATAAGATAGACAATTTTGCTGTCACCAATAAACGGCCCACCTAAATGAGTATCATCCAGCCCATAACCGATCGTTTTCGTGCCGCCCGCTCTCGCTCCATATTTATGATCACCTTTCAAATAGGGGACGGGGTCCGGCAATATCGGTCCGGCCTTTGGTGCGGATATGCCGACTAATACACTAAAAGCAATCATGATCGCAAGGGGAATCATCCATTTGCCTGTCGGGGCGAAAACCCTTGAAACCTTTTCCTTTAGAATCATTCTGTAAAAGGTAAGCATCCCCATGACAACAAATCCGGAAACAACCGTTCTGACAATGGCAAATGTTGCGCTATAAGGAGTAAATGCATCCAACACCGTTATGTAGATCAAGGTCATAAAGAAAAACAGAAAAATTCGCTGGCGGTTTAACATCCAATATTGAATTAAATAAACCATCACCCATAATAGAAGAAAAAATAAAAGTGTACGAAATTCACTTGATAGATTGTTCCAATCTCCAGTAAACAACATTCTTATGTTTTTTACTACATCACCGATAAATGCTTTCAGCCAGCTAAATTCCATGAAGCTCGCTTGATAGTGCAGGTGATTAATGGAATACAAAATATAAATCATCTTTAACGGCCATTGCCAGATCCATTTTAGGCGAAAAAAAGACATGGAAAATGCAATGAGTAAAAAAACAATAAATACCCCTACATGGCCGGTATCCGTTAACTGTTCAATCGGCCTAAGCCATTCCCATAAAAGAAAAAATCCCAGTGCATATAAAAGGAAGACGGGAAAGTCTCTATTTCTCATCGTAAGGCCACCTCCGAGAAGGCATGAGCATAATTTCCTTCGTGAACCATCACCATTCGAACACCACGCGCATTTGCAATTGCTATAAGTGAACGTTCCATCTCTGTCGGTGCTTCTTTTACGGCTTTTATTAAAAAAATAGTAATCGAACCTTTTCTTTGTCCAAGGAAGCTGGCTTTTTCAATTAATGGTTTCGTTAAGTTCGCGGTAACGAGCATAAAGGAAACAGCTTGCTGGATGAATAATCCTTCTGTTTCCAATACCTTTTCAAAAGGAACAAAGCTTTTGTCCTCAATTTTGGCAAGATGGTAAAACAGCTGCTGGAGATGCTGTTCTCCCCCCCTGATAGGCAGCGTGGCCCGCTCTTTACTAATGGTTAATAATCCGCTTTGTGCTCCCTTTTTCAAGACCGAACGCAATAAAGAAGCCGTAAAGGAGACGATTGCCTCAAACCGTTGATCCGGAACGCAATCCATCACCACAAACACATCATGTGATTGACGCTGCTCAAATTCCTTTGTCATAATTTCGTTCCGTTTTGCTGACGCTTTCCAGTTGATCCAGGAGAACCGGTCACCCGGCTGATAACCCCTGACTCCAATCGCCATGGAAGTATCCCGCTGCACGCGCTCTCTGGAGGCGGTTAATCCCTGTTCATATTGATTTTCGTATGGTCTGTAAACGAGTTCTGTGTACGAAGGATAGACAATGATTTTATTTTCAGCAATCACCGTTTTTTCTTTTTCAAATAATCCAAGCGGATCACCGGTACGAATGGTAAAGGAGTTTAAAAAATGTTCTCCTCTTGGCAGTTCTTTTATCGTGTATTCATAAGAAAATTCCTTTTTCATTCCAGGCAGCATTAGCACGCTCAGCTTATTTTCAAGCTTGAAGGACTCAGCTAAATTGTCGTTGATGACACAATAAAACAAAGGAAAAAAGGAGGCTCTCTTTACAGTTACGATCACCTTTAAAGGTTCTCCGGCATTATAGTCGGATTTTGGGATGACTCTCTTCACTTCCATTTCATTTAATGAATAAAAGGAAAGGGCTAAACAATAGAAGGCAAATGGCGAAAAGCTATAAAATAAAAACCAGCTGACAAATCCCCCTTGAAACAGGGCATAGAACAAAGCTAAAAAAATCAGTATGATCAATAAAATGAATTTCCCTGCTTTTTTTAATGGCTTCCACACTTTTTTCATTGTTTACTTCACAAGCCTTTTAATCGGAACCGGAACTCTGCCAACCACCATGTTGACCACTTCTTCTGCAGAAATCCCTTCGAATTTGGCTTCCGATTTTAAAATGATCCGATGGGATAGGACGAATGGTGCTAAATATTGAATATCGTCCGGAAGAACAAAATCGCGTCCATACATATAGGCATAGGCCTGAGCCGCCTTCATCAAAGCAATCGAACCGCGCGGGCTCGCTCCAAGATAGACGCTGCCATGCCCCCTTGTCCGGTTAACAATTTCCACAATATAACGTTTAATCGTTTCATCCACGAACACATCCTTAATTTCCCTTTGCAGGTCCAAAAGATCGTCTAAATCAATCGCAGGCTCCAGCTCTTCAATTGGCGGTACCTTCTGTGCCCTATTTAGGACCTCTATTTCTTCTAGCAGGTCCGGGTAGCCCATTTTCATTTTTAATAAAAAGCGGTCAAGCTGAGCTTCCGGAAGTGGGTAGGTTCCTTCATATTCAATCGGATTCTGTGTCGCCATCACGAAAAAAGGCTTGTTCAGCTTATGTGTGACACCATCGATGGTGACACTAGCTTCCTCCATTCCTTCTAAAAGGGCGGATTGAGTCTTTGGCGAGGTTCGGTTAATTTCATCGGCAAGGATAATGTTTCCCATTAACGGACCTGGGCGAAATTGGAATTCCAGTTCCTTTGGATTGTAAATAGATATTCCTGTGACATCGGACGGAAGCAGGTCAGGGGTGAATTGGATTCTCCGGAAGCTGGCATTGACCGATTTGGCTAGAGCGCGGACCATCATCGTCTTTCCCACGCCAGGTACGTCCTCCAATAGGACATGCCCTTCCGCAAGCAATGCCACAAGGCTTAATTCTGCTACATTCCTTTTTCCAATCATCACCTTTTCGATGTTTTCTATTATTTTCTCTATCATAGAATTCATATTTTCACGGGACAATGTTCTTCCTCCTCCAATGGTGTAGCAAACCAATTTTTGGCATTAATCTTATTTATTCTAGATTGCTTGTAAAAATCCTGTAAAAAAATAAAAATGCCGGATAATTAAATAATGGTTTCTTCAGAAGATTTTAGACCTATTACGGACACTTTGGTCTTTTTCTTCTTCGGTTTTGTCCGTAAGAGACCCGATCGCGGACACTTTGACTCTTTTCCTCGACCCGTTTTGTCCGTAAGAGACCCGATCACGGACACTTTGATTTTTTTCCTTGTCCGTTTTGTCCGTAAGACACCCGATCACGGACACTTTGACTCTTTCCTTCGTACGCTTTGTCCGTAAGAGACCCGATCACGGACACTTTGATTTTTTTCCTCGTCCGTTTTGTCCGTAAGACACCCGATCACGGACACTTTGGAGCTTTTCCTCGCCTGTTTTGTCCGTTATGCGTATTCCTCCTTTATTAAATAATCCCTTTATTAATGTTCAAATATTTGTAACACCATTTATAGAAATTCAATGTCATAATTTATGTAGATAAATCAAAATAGGAGGCGATTATTTTGTTTAACTTCTTAATTTTTGTGGTTTTAGTCCCTGTTACAATCATGTTGCTGGGTGCTTTTGTAAATGGCTTGTTTGAATTGACCCAGGAAGAAAAAGAAGAAAGAAAAAGAATCATTAGAGAAGGTATTGAAGGATATCTTGATCGGACGTTCGGTTATGAAACAGCTAAAGTATTCAAGAAAATACTCTATTCAGACGGCCTTTTAAGCTATGTGATCTATTTGCCGAATTACCAGTGGTTTAAAACTCCTAAATACCAATGGTTTGAAGTGTATGCAACAGATAACGGCTTTACTCATACTGAAATTGAAAGATAATCGTTGGTGCCTGTCACCAAATAGAAAAAAGACTTGTTCTCATCAATGATGAGAACAGGTCTTTTTCTATTGAGCGGATGATTACATCATGCCGCCCATATGGTTTTAAGCTGTAACATTTTTAACGATGGTAGAATCAGCATTCTGCAGGCATCTAGTAAAACAGTTACTAAATTTGATTATCCATTAGTTTCTTAACTTCTTCCATGCAAGGCATGCTTAATATTGCACCTTTCCTTGTTGTGACAATTGCTCCAACCGCATTTCCAAATATAATAATTTCTTCCATATCATCCATGTTTAAATCAGCAATAGGTTTATTTTTTTCTAAATATTTATATAAAACGCCACTAAAGAAGCCATCTCCAGCACCTGTTGTATCAACTGGATTCACTTTAAAGGATTTAAATTTTCCTATGTTCTCCCCTTTTCGATAAAAACAGCCTTCTGCTCCTAAAGTGACAAATATAAGGTCTGTGTTATACTGCTCAACCAGTTGTCTTGTTCCTTTTTCTAAATCTACCTTTCCAGTAATGAATTCCAACTCTTCCTCCGAAAGCTTTACGATGTTTGCATATTTCAATCCCTCTTTAATCATTTTCTTTGCATGCTCTAGATTTTTCCAAAGTAAAGCCCTTAAATTAGGATCATAGGAAACAACTTTCCCTTGTTTTTTTGCTACTTGGATTGTCTTTAAAGTGGTAGTGGCAGCTGGTTCAACAGTGAGGGAAAGAGAACCAAAATGAAAAATTTTGGTTTGAGCTATGATATTTTCATTAATGTCAGCCTCTGTTAACTTGGTATCCGCACCTGGATTTCGATAAAAACTGAATGAGCGGTCACCATTTTCATCTAAATGAACAAATGCCAGCGTAGTTTTTGCTTTTTGGGTAAAGGATAATCCTTCGCAGCATATGTTTGTATCTAATAAAACTTGCTTTAAATAATGTCCAAATTGATCATCCCCTACCTTACCAATGAAACAGGTCTTCTTGCCTAATTTAGTTAAGCCCGCTAATACATTGGCCGGGGCACCACCAGGATTTCTTTCAAAGACAATTTTGCCAGGCTGAGAAGAGTTATAAGGAGTTAAATCAATTAATAACTCTCCAAGAGCTGTTACATCATACATTTGAGCCTCTCCTAATTTCTAGAATTTATTAAGCCAGAAGACTACTCTTCTGGCTTTTTATTTGAAAGGAACTAATTTAACTTTTGCTTCGTAACCTATCAAGAAGCACGGCAATAACAATAACGATCCCTTTTACAACTTGTTGCCAGTAATAATCCACGTTAAGCAGCGTCATTCCGTTCGTTAACACAGCCACAATCAAAACCCCAGTGATAGTACTTTGTATACGGCCACGTCCTCCTACAAAACTAGTACCACCCAGTACAACAGCTGCTATCGCATCTAGCTCAAATCCTATTCCTACCATGGGTTGTCCTGAGAACAAACGCCCTGCCATCACAACGCCACTAACACCGGCCAATAAGCCACTGATGGAATATACATTAATCAGGGTGCGATTAACTTTAATCCCTGTAAGATGTGCAGCTTCTTCATTACCGCCAATAGCATAAACATGTCGCCCGAACATCGTATATTTTAAAACGATTAACATGATGATATAAACAATTGCCATCACATAAATAGGAGTAGGAATCCCCAGAATGTCACCTGCTCCAATGAACTTAAACTGCTTTGATGCCAAAACTACCGGATATCCGCCGGTTATAACATAAGCCACCCCCCTCAGGTAGGTCATACTTCCAAGCGTCACAATAAAGGAAGGCAACTTAGGTACAGCTGCTAAAAATCCATTAATAGCCCCAGCAACATATCCTACAGCAACTCCTACTAACATAGCGATAACTGGAGGAGTTCCGGCATTTGATAGTAATACAGATATAACGCCGCTCAATGCAAGGGTTGAGCCTACCGATAAATCAATTCCTCCTGTTAATATAACTACAGTCATCCCAGCTGCCAGAATGGCAGTGATTGAGCTCTGCTTTAGTACGTTTAAGATATTACTTGTGTCCGTGAAATTCGGTGCAACAATAATCATTACTATGATTAAAAAGGCAAGAATTATTACCATGCCCATCTGATTAAAAATCTGTTTTAACCTTTCCTTGAATGAAACTACGGATGGACTTGACATTTGTAAGTTTGTATTCATTGTTTAACCCCTCCTGTAGCATAGTACATAATTTTTTCTTGCGTAGCTTCATCACGAGATAGTTCAGCTTTTAGTTTTCCCTCATGAATCACTAAAATCCGATCACTAACTCCTAATACTTCTGGTAATTCTGAAGAAATCATCAATACAGCAAGCCCTTGTTCTGCTAATTTACTTATGATTTTATGAATCTCAGTCTTTGCACCTATGTCTACACCACGGGTCGGTTCGTCAAGCAGCAGTATTTTTGGACCAATAGATAACCATTTAGCAATAACAACCTTTTGTTGATTTCCTCCGCTAAGGCCCATAACATTTTGTTCCTTTGATGCCGTTCTTACTCCAAGTTCTTTAATGTATCGATCCGCATCACGATTCATTTGCTTATACTGCAATAGTTTAAATTTACGATAGGTTGGCAATTGTGCCATTAGTATATTTTCTTTTACAGATAAATTCGGTAATAACCCCTGTTCCTTCCTGCTTTCAGGAACATGAGCAATGCCAAGTTTTATTGCGTCAATAGGACTTTTTATATGAACGGGCTTGCCATCCAAAATTATTTGACCCTCTGACAGTTCGGATAATCCAAAGATTGTTCTTACCAGCTCAGTCCGTCCCGCACCGACAAGGCCTGCTAAGCCCACAATTTCACCAGGGTAGATTTTTAGCGAAATCCCCTTTACAACTTTCTTGTCAGAGACATTTTTTAACTCAAGGACTGGTTTTTGTTCAGTCCTAACAATACTTTCGATTCTTTCTCTTACAAATAGCTCATTTAACTCTCTTCCTACCATAAGTTTTACTAGGTTCTCGGGATTTGTATCCGAAATTGGCCCACTTGTCACCCAATGACCGTCTCTAAGAACTGTAAAGCGATTTGAAATTTTAAAAATCTCATCCATTCGATGAGAGATATAAACAATAGCTACGCCTTTTCTTCTTAATTCTTCAATGATGCCAAAAAGCTTTTCTATTTCTTTATCTGTCAGAGATGCCGTCGGTTCATCCATAATTAAAATCTCAGAATTAAGTGATAAAGCACGAGCAATTTCTACCATTTGTTGTTGGGCCACACTTAAGGTGGAAACATCCGCCCGAGGATCCAAGGAAGATCCTATGGATTTTAAAACCTGGGCAGCATTTTCATAAATATCATTCCATTTTATTAAGCCCAGCCTATTTTTCTTAAATGTTGTCCCCATCATAATATTCTCACCAATGGACAAATTTGGTGAAAGGCTTATTTCTTGGTGAATAACACTGATCCCTTTATTTCTTGCTTCCATTGGATTATTCCAATGTACTTCTTGATTTTTATATTCAATTGTTCCTCCATCAGGCTGATACACTCCAGCCATGATCTTCATTAAAGTAGATTTCCCTGCGCCATTCTCCCCCATCAAGGCATGAACTTCCCCTTTATAGAGTTCGATATTAACGTTTTGCAACACCTTGACACCGGAAAATCCCTTCGAAACCGCCTTCATTCTAAGGATGGGTAACTGACTCTCTGGTAGACGACGATTTATTTGTTCTTGAAGCTGAAATACTGCCATTAGTGCCACTCCCTAAGTCTCTTTTTAAGCCCTATTTTACTAGGATATAAATATAGTGCTCCTGATAGAGCACCATATTTTACCTCCACTAGAGTGAAAATCAATTACCAGCCACTATAGGAATTAACATTATCTTTAGTGATAAATTTAGTTGGAATTAGAACTTTTGAGTCAACTTTCTTTCCATCAATGATTTTTAATCCTAATGCAACACCATCAATAACCATTTGATTCGGGAATTGTGCTGAAGTACCAGCAAAGCTTCCGCCTTTTTTCAGCGCATCAACTGCAGAAGGCGCACCATCGACACTTACGACAAAGAATTCATTTTGTCTACTAGCTTGTTGTTGAGCAATTTGTACTCCATCAGCCTCTTCATCATTTATTGTAAATACTGCATCGATTTTTTTGTTTGCTGTTAGTGTACCTTCCATTACGGTAAGAGCCTTTTCACGATTACCCTCACCATTTTGGTTAGCAACAACCTTGATATCTGGGTATTTTTTAATTACTTCGTTAAAACCTTTAATTCGGTCTGTCACTGCTGAAACAGGAGGTCCATCAATAATAACAATATTACCTTTTCCATTAAGTTTTTTTACAAGGTACTCCGCAGCTAATTTACCTGCTTGAACGTTATCAGACATAACCACTGTGTTAATGCCACCTTGTGCAAATCCATCAAGAGCAACAACCGGAATACCTGCTGCTTTTGCCTCACTAACTGCACCGGCAATACCTGCAGAATCAAATGGGCATAATAATATTAAATCAACTTTTTTTGTGATAAAGTCTTCAATTTGTGAAGTTTGTTTAGCAAGATCTTGATCCGCACTTACAGTCGTTACATCAGCATTATACTTAGAAGCAACTTCTTCAGCCCCTTTAGACATCGCTACAAAGTATGGATTACTTAAATTTGGAACTGTTAAACCAATCTTTAGCTTTTTCTCAGTATTAGACTTGCCATCTGTTTTACTTGATTTAGAAACGCTTTCATTATTGCTGCATGCACCTAAAAAGCATAAAGTTAAAATTAGTAATACTATGTTAAAAATTTTAAAGTTTTTCATGGTTTGTAATTCCTCCTACATATAGTTTTGTAAAGAAATAGATACTTCTAGCAAAACACAATCCTTGTAAAAAAATCTGTAATACCGTAGTATAAAAATGAGTGCTAAAATTTGTATTAATTTTAGATATACTCAGGCAGGGTTATGATTTTGGGCTTTTTTCCATTTGGTCGTGGTTGCCCTGAATCGTAACCTTTTTTTGTGATTTTTTCACTTTTCTCCCTCAAAGAACAAGTTAATTAAAACGATTAAAATCTCTTCTATTATTTTCACAACTCTATAGGCATCACCTCCTAAAAATGATGTGGATACTTTTTAAACCGTTTTCATTTAAACGCCTTCATTTTTCGCCTTATCTGATATCCCTCTAGTTCTATTAAGTCCCTACGAATTGTTGATTCAGACAAGTCGAATTGTTGACTTAATTCTTGGACATCCACTCTGCATTCTTGTTGAATAACTCTAATATGGCAGACTTTCTTTCTATACCATACACAGAATCGTTTCCCTCCATTTATTTGAAATGCAAAGTTTGACCGTTTTAGCTCATTTTTGGATGAATTTGATGTTTTATGCTCATTTTTGATTATATGTGCTATTTTACCAATTTACAATATATATTTTAAATTGTGAAAATTTTAAAAATAGAGGAACAGGTACGGACTTCGAATGGTATGAATTTGAGAGAAATGACAGTAGTTTTGAAAAAGAAAAATCGAAGTATAAATTCTAAAATAAAAAACTAAACGGAAAAAGGAGTTTCTCAGAAGTACTTTGGTGAAGTCTATTTTAACGAATGATTTATTTTTGTCTAGAAAGAGAAACAACCTGGCTACCCAATTTTCATTAGAACTGTGGAAAACAAAATGGCGCGCCATGAAGCTGGCCGGCTTAAGTCCAGAGCTCACGCCTCACTCTTTCGTCAGACACATACATCGTTGTTAGCAGAAGCAACGGTGGGATTGGAAGAGATTATGGACCGCTTAGGCCACTGTGATGACGAGACAACAAAAAACGTCTATCTGCACGTAACGAAAGAAATGAAAAAAGAGGCTTCCCACAAGTTTGCGCAACTCATGAGAAACCTCTAATTTTAGGAGAGAAATGTTAGAATTCCACTCCCCTTTTACATAAAACCCTCATAGATCAAGGGGTTTGGGCGATGATTACATCATGCCGCCCATTCCACCCATGCCGCCCATTCCGCCCATGTCAGGCATTCCAGCACCAGCAGGTTCTGGCTTATCAGCTACAACTGCTTCAGTTGTTAAGAACATAGCCGCAACAGAGGCTGCGTTTTGAAGTGCAGAACGAGTAACCTTCGTTGGGTCAACGATACCAGCTTGGATCATGTTTACCCATTCGCCAGTTGCCGCGTTGAAGCCTGTGCCGATTTCTTCACGCTTTAAGCGGTCAACGATTACAGATCCTTCAAGACCTGCATTGTGAGCAATTGTGCGCACAGGCTCTTCCATCGCACGTAATACGATGTTGATACCAGTTGCTACGTCGCCTTCAGCTTGGATTTCAGCTACTTTGCTGAATACGTTTAGAAGGGCTACACCACCACCGGATACAATACCTTCTTCAACAGCAGCACGAGTTGAGTTCAAAGCGTCTTCAATGCGAAGCTTGCGCTCTTTAAGTTCAGTTTCAGTTGCTGCACCCACTTTAATTACAGCTACTCCGCCAGCTAATTTAGCTAGACGCTCTTGTAATTTTTCACGGTCAAATTCAGAAGTTGTTTCTTCTAATTGAACACGGATTTGGTTAACGCGGGCAGAGATTGCTTCTGTATCTCCGGCACCTTCAACGATTGTTGTGTTTTCTTTTGTTACAACCACTTTAGAAGCGCGTCCTAAAGAGGTGATTGTAGCAGATTTAAGGTCACGTCCAAGTTCTTCCGTGATCACTTCACCGCCAGTTAAGGCAGCGATATCTTCAAGCATCGCTTTACGACGGTCGCCGAAGCCAGGAGCTTTAACTGCAACGGCATTGAAAGTTCCGCGAAGCTTATTCACAACTAATGTAGATAATGCTTCCCCTTCGATGTCCTCAGCAACAAGTAATAATGGCTTACCTTGTTGTACTACTTGCTCAAGAACCGGTAAGATTTCTTGAATGCTGGAAATCTTTTTGTCAGTGATTAAAATATATGGATTTTCTAAAACAGCTTCCATTTTGTCAGTATTGGTAACCATGTATGCAGAAACATATCCACGGTCAAATTGCATACCTTCAACAACATCCAATTCCGTTGTGAAGCCTTTAGATTCTTCAATTGTGATAACGCCGTCGTTGCCTACGCGCTCCATTGCTTCCGCAATCAATTGGCCAACTTCTTCGTCAGCTGCAGAAATAGCCGCAACCTGTGCAATCGAAGCTTTGTTTTCGATTGGTTTAGAGATAGCTTTTAATTCTTCAACAGCCGCAGCAACTGCTTTTTCGATTCCTTTGCGGATACCCATTGGGTTCGCACCAGCTGTCACGTTCTTTAAGCCTTCGCGAATCATCGCTTGAGCAAGAACAGTAGCTGTAGTGGTACCGTCACCGGCAACATCGTTAGTTTTGCTTGCCACTTCAGCAACAAGCTTCGCACCCATGTTTTCGAAAGCGTCTTCTAATTCGATTTCTTTTGCAATGGTTACACCGTCATTTGTGATTAATGGAGAACCGAATTTTTTCTCAAGAACCACGTTACGTCCTTTTGGTCCAAGAGTCACTTTAACTGCATTTGCAAGTGCATCTACTCCGCGAAGCATTGCGCGGCGTGCGTCTTCACTAAACATAATCTCTTTAGCCATTGTTTAAAAACCTCCTCATATTTTCTAAACCTTGTATTTTTTAAAATTACTCGCCTACTACAGCAAGGATATCGTTTTCACGTAAAATTAAATATTCTGTACCTTGGTATTTTACTTCAGTACCAGCATACTTTGAGAAGATAATGCGATTGCCTACAGATACTTCAAGTGCTACGCGTTCTCCATTTTCAAGCACACGACCAGTACCAACGGCAACAACTTTTCCTTCCTGAGGCTTTTCTTTAGCTGAGTCCGGTAAAACGATACCGCTTGCAGTTTTTTCTTCTGATTCAACAAGCTCAATGACAATGCGATCACCTAATGGTCTTAACAAATCAAACAACCTCCTCAAAAATTTATGTAATTTTGACTTTATTAGCACTCTCTCGTATTGAGTGCTAACACAATTATTATAATAATGAATCTCAAAATCTTTTGCAAGCAGGAAGCATAATATTTTTGTGATTTTTTCAACCTTACAAGTATGTGAATAACAGTAAGTTCTATACATTGTTTTTGAAAAAACCGCTCGAAATTGTAACTCCAGCGGTTTTAAGAGTAAAATAAAAGTTAGTTTAAATTAAAGGAGATAAAAATTTGAAACGAGAATATTGGATGATCTTAATTATTTATATTGGGATGCAGTTTTCGAGCCTTGCTGGTGTTCCTTTATTGGTGGTTATTTTTAAATCAATGGGGGTCGCACAAAAGCTGGCTATTCCCATTTGGCTGATTATCAGTTTTTCCCTTGCCCTTATTCTTGTTCTATTTGTACTAAGGAAGGAAATGAGAAACCATAGCTTCAACGAAAGGGGTTCTTCTTTTGGGGAAGCGGTTCTTTGGGGCTTTTTGGGGATTTTTTTATCATTCTTTGCGCAAATCGTTGCTTCAAACATCGAACGTCTTCTTGGAGTGAATATGAGTTCACAAAATACAAAAAATATATTGGATATCATTAATTCCTTTCCATTAGCTATTTTAGTAAGTTCGATTTTTGGGCCGATTTTAGAAGAAATTGTCTTTCGGAAAATTATCTTTGGCGGCCTGTATAAACGTTTTAATTTCTTTATTTCAGCACTTATCAGTTCCGTCATCTTTGCTTTGGCGCATATGGAGCCCCATCATGTTCTTCTGTATTCTGCCATGGGCTTTACCTTCGCCTTTCTTTATGTAAGAACAAAGCGGATTATAGTCCCTATTTTTGCCCATGTGGCGATGAATACGCTGGTGGTCATCATCCAATCTGCTTATAAGGATGAAATTGAAAAAGTCATTCGCCACGCAGGGTTGATTCAACATTTTATCGGAGGCTTTCTATGAGACGTTCACCCTTGTTTTCCGGCATCATTTATTTTTTGCTCGGCAGCTTGTTTACCTACTTTGCGATTAACGATGTAAACAGTGGCGGCTGGGGCTATTTCAGCTTCCTGCTCGTTCTTCTTGCCACCTTTGACTTTGGTTCCGGACTGAAGCTGATTTTCTTTCATTTGAAATATAAGGATCAAATAAAAAAATGAAAAAAGGGTCTGACCCCCTCCGTTCAACAATCAATATATAGCAGCTTTTAAGATAATTTTCAGCTATATATTAAGTTACGGGGTCTGACCCTTTGTGTTATGAAACAGCCTCTTTTTTAAGCCTCCACGTCCTTTTTAAAAACCATCCGTTCTTTTCCCATAATAAAGATGAGCAGAAACGCTAATCCCGCCGGAACAAGGGCCCATGCAAAGGTATGGACAATTGAGCTGGACAGGGCATCGGTAATCTTACTTAAAATTTGCGGTGGAATATGACTTCTTGCCTGCTCCTGTAAAAGTGCCCGAGAATCACCAAATCCTCCCTTTGGCATCGGCCCCATCCCACTAAAGACATCCTCCAACTTCCCTTTAAAGCTATTCCGTTGGATCGTACCAAAGATCGTGATGCCAATAGTCATCCCCAATGACCGAATAAAGTTGCTGGTTGATGTGGCAGAACCTCTCTGCTCCATTCCAAATGGATGGATGGCGGCCATACTTAAAACGGAAAACGAGAAGCCGACACCAAAGCCGATAATAATCATGTAAAGCGTCAATATCCATCGACTCGTATCAGGTGTTAAGGTGCTTAACAGGATGATTCCAGCCATCATAATCACGCCCGATAAAATCATGATATTACGGTAGCTCATTTTCGTTGTCAAAAATCCGCCGACCTGTGCCGTAACGACAGAGCCTAACATCATTGGCAACAGGATCAATCCTGAGTTTGTCGCACTTCCCCCATAAACCCCCTGCACAAATATGGGAATATAAACCGTAGCCGCCATAAAAGCCGCACCATAAAACAATCCAACCAGAGTGCTCCCTCCAAAAAGGCGGTTCTGGAACATTTTAAAAGAAATAATCGGTTCCTTCGCTTTTGTTTCAACCAATAAAAAGATGAGAGACAAAACAGCAAAGCCGGCAAACAAACTAATAATCGTACTGGAACCCCAGCTATATTTCTGTCCGCCCAGCTCTAGGGCAAACATCAAACAGACGACTGCCCCAATTAAGGTAATGGCGCCCCACCAGTCAATTGATTGCTTTTGATGAACTTTAGACTCTTGGTAGTTAAGAACAACAAAGATAAAGGACAAAACCCCTAATGGCAAGTTAATATAGAAAATCCAATGCCATGTAATATGATCGGTAATATAGGCACCTAACAGCGGACCGAAAATACTCGACAGTCCAAAAACAGCACCAAACATACCGCCCATTTTGCCGCGTTTTTCAGGCGGGAACAAATCGAACATAATTGTAAAGGCAATCGGCACAAGCGCACCGCCGCCGGCCCCCTGAATCGCCCGGTAAATACTTAATTGAGTAATCGACTGAGCCGTTCCGCACAAGGCAGAACCAGCCATGAACAAAATCAATCCCATAATAAAAAATCGTTTTCGGCCATACATATCGGACAGTTTTCCGAAAATCGGCATTCCTGCCATTTCCGCCACCATATAGGCAGATACGACCCAAACGAAATTCTCCAGCCCGCCAAGGTCGCCAACAATCGTCGGCATTGCAGTCACGACAATCGTATTATCCATCGAAGCCATCAATATCCCTAACAGCAAACCGGCAACAACAAAACCCAACTTACTTTCCTTTGCGACCATTCGATTCTCCTTTATATCTTATTTGACATTTTAATCATTGAATTGGAGTCCTGCTTCAAATCATTCTTATACTCTACTAATCCTATTTGGCATCCGGGACCAATATTCACCTTATTGCCCCTTACTGTTGCAGCCTTCGTATTTTCAAGATAAATTTCATCTCCTTCAATGACCTTGGCCGCAAGAGTTCCTTCCTCTCCTCCAAAGGGAAGGAGCGAATTTCTTTTTCTTTTAATGATAATTTTCCCGCCGCCAATTTCCTCAGCACGACTTTCCCCAAATCTTAACGAAATCTTGATTGAGTCCGCATTGAGCAATCCTTTGATTTCAAAACCGCCGCTTGAATCGAACTTTTCATATTCAACATCCCCATTCACTGTGACACTGCCTTTAATAGTGGTTTCTTCGCCAGTCAGCCGGCCTCCCACATCAAGCGTTCCAAAAATCTTGGTTTTTTTCAAAAGGGCATTGCCGCCGATGGTCATTGTACCCATGATCAGTGTTTCTTCGGCCTCCATATTTCCTTTGACCTCTGCTTCTCCAAGAATTTTGACTGACCCTGCTGTTGCATTCTCCGCAATTTCGCTTGTTCCATAAATATGAAAAGCAGAGCATTCGACATCACTGACAATAGTGCCTTCTCCTCTAATGCTGATTTTGTCGTATTGCCCGCCGGGGTATTCGCCAGACCCATTAATAATAAGATTTTTAGTCTTCATTTTGCTCCTCCCTCTTACACCTTTTTGAATTCTCCTACAATGGCTTTTTTATCAATTGAGATTTCATCAGTATATTCCACCAAGCCAATCTCACAATTTTCCCCGATCGTAACATGTTTCCCACGAACAATTTGTGCCTTTGTATTTTCGATGTCAATTTTATCCCCTTCAATTAATTCCGTTTCTAACTGTGTATTGAAGAATGGCTTGAATAATGTACCGATTAATGACCCTTTATGCTGCTTAACGGTTATCGTTTGGCCGCCAATTTCTTTAGCCCTGCAATCTCCATAAATCTGCACATCAATTAGATCCGCATTTAAAAGCCCGCCAATGGTAAAGCGATATTTTGCTTTAAACTTCTCAGCTTCGCAATCTTCTCCTACTTTTAAGATGCCGTGAATGATGACTTCTTCCCCTTTTAATTTTCCGCCAACAGTAGCATGACCGGAAACCTTTAAATGTTCCACTTGAACGTTTTGGTCGATTTTAGCCGACCCATCCACAGTCATCTTCTGACTTTCGATACTCGCATGGAACTTTGCATTACCATTGATCTTCATCTTTTCTGACTTTACATTCCCCTTGATGACCCCTGAACCATTGCAATCAAATAGGCTGCATTCAACATCACTATTGATTGTTCCTCTTCCGTTTAACGTTACATCATGGAATTGTCCGCCGTTCGAGGCCCCTATTCCATTAATAACCAGATCTCCTCTATTTTTTACTTCCATTTTCATTCTCCTTTATAGTAATTTCGATTTAATTTCTTCGATACACGCCATCAGAGAAAGCTGAGCAACCATTTTTGTTCCCCGCTCTAAATGGAAACCCTCTGCGTTTAGCAATAAAAGACAAGAAGAGACACCCAGCTTTCTCGTAATCACCAATTCTCCGCTTTTTTGCTTAAGCTCCTGACGATGATCAATGAGCAGCTGCAGCAGCATGGTCCCCTCATCCAAATTGATTTCCCCTGATTGTAGAAGCTTTTCTAGAACAAATAATTCAAGCATTCTTGAAAAATTGAAATTCAAACTGCCTTTTTCCTGCTCTAAATAAAAATTGGCGACTGTTGTCGAAACAATGTTACGTTTTATTAATTCATCCTTCGATAAATTTAAGTCGGTTACGCTTGGGGAAAACATGTTTGCCAGCTCATCCAAGGATAAGTTTTCTTTCATCGTTTGAATTTTATTAATTCGATCTAACATCTTTTCTTTTGGAAAAAAAGTTTCTTGGCCGGTAAAGGTCGATTTCCGAACAAACCACTCCTCAGGGATTAGATCCTTTCGTTTCCATCTATATAACTGTCCATATGATATTCCGGCCAAATCTAATAATTCCTTTTTCGATATTAACTCCTCGCTCATATTGATAACCCCTTTCATAAAATCAATGTAACATAACACTGTTACGTTGTAAAGACAGGAATAAAATCCCTTAATCAATAAAAAAAGCCTTTCTACTTTTCGTAGAAAGGCCTCTTTCTTTACAATTCATCCATTTCTATTGTCGGATAATGCTTTAAAAAATAAACGAGCGATTGCAGCTCCACTGCCAAGTCAATGTGATGAACTCTAATGGATGATGGGACATTTAACCTTGCAGGAGTAAAATTCAAGATCGCTTTGACATTGGCTTTGACAAGCTTATCGGTAATCATTTGGGCCACTGGAGCAGGAACGGTCAGAATCGCCACTTGAATCTGTTCTTTCATGATTTGCTCTTCTAAATCATCCATGTGGTAGACTGGCACATCCCCAATCGTTGTGCCCATTTTATTTGGGTCGACATCAAAGGCGCACTGAATCTTCGTATTATTATTTTTTAAAAAATTATAATTTAAAAATGCTGTACCAAGATTACCTACACCAATTAACGCTACCTTTGTTAATTCATCTTGATCGAGTGTTTTCCGAAAAAAGGTTAACAGGTAGTTGACATTATACCCGTACCCTTTTTTTCCTAAAGCCCCGAAATACGAAAAATCCCTGCGAATCGTTGCCGAGTCTACTTTCACTGCCTCGCTTAATTCCGCTGATGAAACTCTTTGTTTCCCGGAAGCACTCAGATTTTGTAAAAATCGATAATATAATGGAAGTCGTTTTGCTGTCGCCTGTGGAATTTTCATTGTATCATTCGTCATGTTCTCCTACACCCCCATGAATGGATTTGTATCCTTTAATTCCTTTTAAAATCACCATGTTTACCGCCCGTTTTCTCTACTAGATAAGTCGGGCCGATCACCATGCCTTTATCCACTGCTTTACACATATCATAAACGGTTAACGCACATACAGTCGCAGCTGATAGCGCTTCCATTTCCACACCGGTACTGCCCTTTGTTTTCACAACAGCCTCAATGTTTAACTTATACAGCTCCTCTTGGTCCCTGCTCCAAGAGAATGAGACATTAATACCTGTCAAAGGAATGGGATGGCACATCGGAATCAAATCCCATGTTTTTTTCGCGGCCATAACGGCTGCTACCTGAGCAACGGCTAAAACATCGCCTTTTTTCATTTGATTATTCGTAATTCTATCATAAATTTCTTTATTGACAGTGATGCTTGAATGGGCCAATGCTGTACGTGCCGTTTCCGGCTTATCACTTACATCAACCATTTTCGCCCTGCCCTCTTCATTAAAATGAGTAAATTCAGCCATAAAAAAAATCCTCCTATCAAATCATACACTATTTTTTCGTTCATGTGTGTGAAACTTTGAGCGAATTAAGACAAATTTACAGTAATTTCTTATTCCCTAGTCGAATTATCGCACTTATTGCCGATATAAGGGGAATAAGGTACACTATTTTTAAGTAATAGAGGTGAATAGAATGATTTTATTACAGGTTAATCAACTAGCAAAATATTATGGCGCTGACCTTATTTTATCGAATATAAAACTTGAATTACAAACCCGGGACCGCGTTGCCCTTGTAGGAAGGAACGGTGCCGGAAAATCCACCCTTTTGAAAATGATTGCCGGATTCATATCGCACGACAGCGGTGAGATCATCAAGCCGAAAGATGTAACAATCGGCTATCTGGCCCAAAATACCGGATTAGAATCGAATTTGTCGATTTGGGATGAAATGTTGACCGTGTTTGAAGACCTTAGAGCGATGGAAAAATCGCTTCGGAGGCTTGAAGAACAAATGGCGGACCCGGAAATTAGCAGCTACGATAGAATATTAAAGGAATATGACCAGCTCCAAGTAAAATTCAAAGAACAGGGAGGATATCAATATGAAGCTGATATCCGCTCTGTCTTACATGGATTAAATTTTTCGAACAGCTCGCTCATGATATCCAGTTTAAGCGGTGGTCAAAAAACCCGTCTGGCCTTAGGAAAGCTTCTGTTAACAAAGCCTGATATCCTAATTTTAGACGAACCGACAAACCATCTTGATATCGACACCTTAACTTGGCTTGAGCAATATCTGCAAGGTTATGATGGAGCAATTTTAATTGTTTCCCATGACCGCTATTTTTTAGATAAAGTGGTGACGCAGGTTTACGAGGTTTCCCGCAGACAAATTCAAAAATTCATTGGAAACTATAGTTCCTACCTGGATCAAAAAGCAGTCAATTACGAACGGGATATGAAGCTATATGAAAAGCAGCAGCAAGAGGTTGCGAGTCTGCAAGACTTTATCGCCCGGAACCTTGCCCGTGCTTCAACGACGAAACGTGCTCAAAGCCGCCGGAAAAAGCTTGAAAAAATGGAACTGATGGACCGTCCCCTAGGCGACGAAAAGTCCGCCTCCTTCTCGTTTGAGATTGAGAAACAAAGCGGTAATGATGTCCTGATGGTTGATTCACTCGCTGTCGGATATAACGGCGAAATCGTTTCGGAGGAAATTTCATTTCGGGCATTTAAAGGTGAAAGCATTGCTCTTGTGGGGCCCAATGGGATTGGGAAATCGACATTATTAAAAACGATTATTAAAAAGCTTCCGGAACTTGGTGGTACCGTCCGATATGGGACAAATCTGTCCATCGGTTATTATGATCAGGAGCAAGCCGAATTGACCTCCAATAAGCGTGTTTTAAATGAGCTTTGGGATGAGTACCCATTAAAATCCGAAAAGGAAATCCGAACCGTTTTAGGTAATTTTTTATTTTCCGGTGACGATGTATTAAAAATTGTATCCACCTTAAGCGGCGGTGAAAAGGCAAGGCTTGCCCTAGCCAAGCTCATGCTTGAAAAAGCCAATCTCCTCATTTTAGACGAACCGACGAACCATCTTGACCTTGATAGTAAGGAAGTTCTTGAAAATGCCTTAATCGACTACCCTGGGACTATTTTATTTGTTTCACATGACCGGTACTTTATTAACCGCATAGCTACAAAGGTACTAGAATTAAGTAAATCTGGCAGCACAGAATTTCTGGGTGACTATGATTATTATGTAGAAAAAAAGCTGGAACAGGAAGAGCTGGAAGCCTTAGCTGCACAAGCTCAATTAAAAAAAGAACGCCATTCGGAAGCTTTAGAAAAAAACTCTTATCAACAAGATAAGGAAAGCAAAAAGCTCGAGCGGCAGAGGCAGCGTAAATTAGAAGACATTGAAAAGAGAATTGAAATCTTAGAGGAACAAATTCAGGAGTGCGAACAACAATTATGCGACCCTGTAATCTTTCAGGACCACGAAAAAGTATTAACCATCAATTTAAAAAATGAAAAAGCGAAAGAAGAGCTCGAGCAATTAATGGAAGAATGGGCTGAGTTGGCGGAATAATGGAGGAAAACCGGGGAACGAACCCCGGTTTTTTTTCTGAATAATATATTGGCTTTGTTGGTTATCAACATATTGACTAGCAGCATATGAAAATTGTCATTATTCGTCGAATCATATTTAACTTTTCCACAGTCTTATTCACATATTAAATTGGTGTTTTTCAACACTTAAAAATACTTTTCCACATTATCCACAATAAAACCCTCACTTATCCACATTATCAACAGAAATCCACAGACTTATCAACAAAATTTTGACTTTAATGAAATTTTGAATAATATTTTATCCACAAAAAAAGAGACTGTCCGAAAATGGACAACCTCAATTATAGGTTTCGATATCTAATCCTGGGATGGCATTTAAGGATAAAGCCCCTCTAACGCCTTTTTCATACATAATACTTCCTGCCGCAGCAATCATGGCCGCATTGTCTGTGCATAAGGATAAAGGAGGGATGACTAACTCGATTCCTTCTTTTTCAGAAAAGGTTGTTTCCAGTGCATGTCGAAGGCCTTTATTGGCGGCAACTCCACCGGCAACCACCAGCTGTTTTACCTTATATTCTTCTGCAGCTTTCTCTGTTTTTTTCACTAGAACATCAATGACACTTTCCTGAAAGCTGGCAGCCAAATCTTCAGGAGCAATCGTTTCACCACGCTGTTCCGCATTATGGACCGTATTTATCACAGCAGATTTTAAGCCGCTAAAGCTAAAATCAAACGATCCTTCCTCTAACCAGGCCCTTGGTAAATCAATGGTCGGATTTCCTTCATGGGCAAGGCGATCAATATGCGGACCGCCTGGATAGGGCAGGTTTAAGGTCCTTGCCACCTTATCATAGGCTTCCCCCGCTGCATCATCTCTTGTTTCCCCGATTACTTCAAAATGCCCATGTTCCTTCATATAAACAAGCTCTGTATGCCCACCTGAGACAACAAGCGCTAACAAAGGAAATTTCAGCTCCTGAACTAGTCGGTTTGCATAAATATGACCGGCAATATGATGAACCGGGACAAGCGGCAAATTATGGGCAAAGGCAAGCGCCTTGGCCGCATTGACTCCAATTAAAAGAGCGCCCACGAGTCCAGGGCCTTCGGTTACAGCAATCGCATCAAGCTCAGAAAAGGATACATCAGCTTGCTTTAATGCCTCCTCAATGACAATCGTGATTTGTTCCACATGATGACGGGAAGCAATTTCCGGAACAACTCCCCCAAAACGTTTATGGCTTTCTATTTGTGAGGCTACTACATTTGCAGCAATTTCTCGTCCATTTTTAATGATGGCCACAGCTGTTTCGTCACAGCTTGTCTCAATTCCTAAAATCAACAGGTCTTTTTTCATAAATTCACCCACATGACTAACGCATCTTCCAGATTATCCGAATAATAATTTTTTCGAATTCCGCCATTTTGAAAACCAAACTTTCGATAAAGTGATTGGGCCACATAATTTGACACTCGCACTTCCAGTGTCATACTTTTAGCGCCCATCTCTCTTGCAATCATCATCAGCTTTTCTAACATGGCTGCCCCAAGCTTTCTTCCCCTATGCTCGGGTAAAATAGCTACATTGGTTACATGGGCTTCATCAATCACAATCCAAGCACCACAATAACCGATAATTTTTTTATCTTCCTCAAGGACAATATAGACAGCAAATTTATTATTATGGAGCTCATTGTAAAAGGCCTCTCGGCTCCACGGTGTTGTAAAGCAAGCATGCTCTACTTCCAAAATTTGATCGATATCCTCTTCTTGCATATAACGAAAAACAAATGAATCAACCATCATTCCAGTTCCTATCCTTTTAATATTTTTCCTTTCGATTCCAGCCATTTTGCTTCTGCTTCTGCTAAACGAATATAATTGGGAACAAAGGAGTGAATATCCCCACCTGAACGATCTTGACCCAGCAAAGCAAGTTCAGAGGGGCGAGGATTTTGTTCCGAAATGACAGCAAATACAGCTTTTACTCCTACTATTTCTTCAATGGTCGTTTGGTGAATGGACAGATCATTCCCGACAAAAAGAATCGGTTTCTCAGCATTCTTTAACTGGTTTGCCCAATCTGTTATCATGATTAATTGATCCTGTTCAACAGCCATAAGCTTTCCCTGCTTGAATTGGTATAATCCTGTATAGACTTGCCCTCTTCTGGCATCAAATAATGGAGATATCAATCCATCAAAATAGCGTCCGGTCCCAGAAGCCAATATTTCCAAGCTAGAGACTCCCACTAAAGGAATATTCAATGTCCAAGCAAGTGTTTTGGCAATGGTCACACCGATCCTGACACCTGTATAAGAACCCGGTCCTTTTGCTACAACGACTTTGGTTAAATCAGCAGGAACTCTTTCACAATCCTTCATTAATGTCTGAATGGCAGGCATGATTCGGACGGAATGATTTTTCTTCAGATTGGTAATATACTCACCAAGTATTTGATCACCTTCTAAAAGTGCGACGCCTAAAGCATAATTAGAAGTATCAATCGCTAAAATTGTCATGAAAAAATCTCCTTACATAATTGCTCATATCGCTTTCCCATCGGAACGAAAACTAGCTTCCTCTGATCTTGATTTTCGTGATACAGGAATATTGTCAGCCGTTCAGACGGGAGCTGCTCTTCAATTAAATGAGCCCATTCCACTACTGTAACTCCATCACCTTCAAAGTATTCATCAAAACCAAGGTCTTCATAAGAATCGGCAACCCGGTAAACATCCATATGATAGAGCGGCATTCTGCCGTGATATTCTTTTATAATCGTAAACGTAGGGCTGTTTACGGTTTTTTTAATCCCTAATCCCTCTGCTAAACCCTTTGTGAAGGTTGTTTTTCCTGCGCCCAAATCCCCCTCAAGAGCAATGATATCTCCCGGCAGCAAATGCTCGGCAAATTGTGCTGCAAATCGTCCGGTAGCTCCGGAATCCACTGTATGTAATTCGTACTGCTTCATTTCATCACCTTTTTATCTTCATTTTACCTTATTTATCTGCAAAAAAACCTTAGGATGTCTCCTAAGGGCGAAAAATCTGTAAATTGTTAAGAAATCAGACAAATATTAAACTTTTCAGTGTAACATTACACCGTTCCTGCTGATTTCTATCTTTTATCGGCGGATTCGAGACATTTATCGGCGGATTTTTAGCTTTTATCAGCGAATCAAAAAATAGCAACAATAATAAAAAAAATACGAAACCTGGTTTCGCATTTTTTCCAATCCTTATTTAACGGTCTGGACGGGACTCGAACCCGCGACCTCCTGCGTGACAGGCAGGCATTCTAACCAGCTGAACTACCAAACCAAATTGCGGAGGCAGGATTTGAACCTGCGACCTTCGGG
>NZ_AP041611.1:0-2500 GCF_055395235.1 Neobacillus sp. Fa239 | reverse complement strand
ACCACATACTCAAAACGCCCTATTCAGACTCGCTTTCGCTGCGGCTCCGTCTCTTCAACTTAACCTTGCATGGGATCGTAACTCGCCGGTTCATTCTACAAAAGGCACGCCATTACCCATTAACGGGCTTTGACTACTTGTAGGCACACGGTTTCAGGAACTATTTCACTCCCCTTCCGGGGTGCTTTTCACCTTTCCCTCACGGTACTGGTTCACTATCGGTCACTAGGGAGTATTTAGCCTTGGGAGATGGTCCTCCCTGCTTCCGACCGGATTTCACGTGTCCGGCCGTACTCAGGATCCACTCAGGAGGGAACGAAGTTTCAACTACAGGGCTTTTACCTTCTATGACGGACCTTTCCAGATCGCTTCATCTACCCCGTTCCTTTGTAACTCCATGTTGAGTGTCCTACAACCCCGAAAGGCAAGCCTCTCGGTTTGGGCTGTTCCCGTTTCGCTCGCCGCTACTCAGGGAATCGCGTTTGCTTTCTCTTCCTCCGGGTACTTAGATGTTTCAGTTCCCCGGGTCTGCCTTCAATATCCTATGTATTCAGATAAAGATACTGCTCCATTACGAACAGTGGGTTCCCCCATTCGGAAATCTCCGGATCAAAGCTTACTTACAGCTCCCCGAAGCATATCGGTGTTAGTCCCGTCCTTCATCGGCTCCTAGTGCCAAGGCATTCACCGTGCGCCCTTTCTAACTTAACCTAAAAGGTTTTACTCTAATTCAATAGAGAGAAAAACTAAAATGGCGATTAACTCGATGTTTTACTTTGACTTCTTCATTACGATTATCTAGTTTTCAAAGAACGAATAAAAAAAGCTCTGAGAGAATTGCTCTCTCAAAACTAAACAAACAAAAAACGTGAAACTTGTCTGGCTCTTATGTCCAGCTTATATCCTTAGAAAGGAGGTGATCCAGCCGCACCTTCCGATACGGCTACCTTGTTACGACTTCACCCCAATCATCTGTCCCACCTTAGGCGGCTGGCTCCTTACGGTTACCCCACCGACTTCGGGTGTTACAAACTCTCGTGGTGTGACGGGCGGTGTGTACAAGGCCCGGGAACGTATTCACCGCGGCATGCTGATCCGCGATTACTAGCGATTCCGGCTTCATGTAGGCGAGTTGCAGCCTACAATCCGAACTGAGAATGGTTTTATGGGATTGGCTCAACCTCGCGGTTTTGCAGCCCTTTGTACCATCCATTGTAGCACGTGTGTAGCCCAGGTCATAAGGGGCATGATGATTTGACGTCATCCCCACCTTCCTCCGGTTTGTCACCGGCAGTCACCTTAGAGTGCCCAACTGAATGCTGGCAACTAAGATCAAGGGTTGCGCTCGTTGCGGGACTTAACCCAACATCTCACGACACGAGCTGACGACAACCATGCACCACCTGTCACTCTGTCCCCCGAAGGGGAAAGCCCTATCTCTAGGGTTGTCAGAGGATGTCAAGACCTGGTAAGGTTCTTCGCGTTGCTTCGAATTAAACCACATGCTCCACCGCTTGTGCGGGCCCCCGTCAATTCCTTTGAGTTTCAGCCTTGCGGCCGTACTCCCCAGGCGGAGTGCTTAATGCGTTAGCTGCAGCACTAAAGGGCGGAAACCCTCTAACACTTAGCACTCATCGTTTACGGCGTGGACTACCAGGGTATCTAATCCTGTTTGCTCCCCACGCTTTCGCGCCTCAGCGTCAGTTACAGACCAGAAAGCCGCCTTCGCCACTGGTGTTCCTCCACATCTCTACGCATTTCACCGCTACACGTGGAATTCCGCTTTCCTCTTCTGCACTCAAGTCCCCCAGTTTCCAATGACCCTCCACGGTTGAGCCGTGGGCTTTCACATCAGACTTAAAGGACCGCCTGCGCGCGCTTTACGCCCAATAATTCCGGACAACGCTTGCCACCTACGTATTACCGCGGCTGCTGGCACGTAGTTAGCCGTGGCTTTCTGGTTAGGTACCGTCAAGGTACCGGCAGTGACTCCGGTACTTGTTCTTCCCTAACAACAGAGCTTTACGACCCGAAGGCCTTCATCGCTCACGCGGCGTTGCTCCGTCAGACTTTCGTCCATTGCGGAAGATTCCCTACTGCTGCCTCCCGTAGGAGTCTGGGCCGTGTCTCAGTCCCAGTGTGGCCGATCACCCTCTCAGGTCGGCTACGCATCGTCGCCTTGGTGAGCCGTTACCTCACCAACTAGCTAATGCGCCGCGGGCCCATCTGTAAGTGACAGCCGAAACCGTCTTTCAGCTTTTCCTCATGAGAGGAAAAGGATTATCCGGTATTAGCACCGGTTTCCCGGTGTTATCCCAGTCTTACAGGCAGGTTGCCCACGTGTTACTCACCCGTCCGCCGCTAACCAACGGGAGCAAGCTCCCATTGATTCGCTCGACTTGCATGTATTAGGCACGCCGCCAGCGTTCGTCCTGAGCCAGGATCAAACTCTCCAAGAAAGTTGATTAGCTCAAAAATGTTACGTTGGCTTCGTTTCGAT